>NZ_CM144237.1:2332500-6531776 GCF_055456085.1 Mesorhizobium subarcticum
ACGTACCTTTTGTATAATGGGTCAGCGACTTAGTGTGACGAGCAAGCTTAAACCGATAGGTGTAGGCGCAGCGAAAGCGAGTCTGAACAGGGCGTTCAGTTCGTCGCATTAGACCCGAAACCGAGTGATCTAGCCATGAGCAGGTTGAAGGTAAGGTAACACTTACTGGAGGACCGAACCCATAACTGTTGCAATAGTTCGGGATGACTTGTGGCTAGGGGTGAAAGGCCAATCAAACTCGGAAATAGCTGGTTCTCCGCGAAATCTATTTAGGTAGAGCGTCGACCGAATACCCCAGGGGGTAGAGCACTGGATGGGCTAGGGGTCCTCACCGGATTACCAAACCTAACCAAACTCCGAATACCTGGGAGTACTAGTCGGCAGACACACGGCGGGTGCTAACGTCCGTCGTGAAAAGGGAAACAACCCTGACCTACAGCTAAGGTCCCCAAGTTATGGCTAAGTGGGAAAGGATGTGAGGATCCCAAAACAACCAGGATGTTGGCTTAGAAGCAGCCATCATTTAAAGAAAGCGTAACAGCTCACTGGTCTAAATAAGGGTCTTTGCGCCGAAAATGTAACGGGGCTAAAGCCATACACCGAAGCTTAGGGTTTGGTCCGCAAGGGCCAAGCGGTAGCGGAGCGTTCTGTAAGCTGATGAAGCCATACCCGTGAGGGGTGGTGGAGGTATCAGAAGTGCGAATGCTGACATGAGTAACGTAAGGGGAGTGAGAGACTCCCCCGCCGAAAGACCAAGGGTTCCTGCTTAAAGCTAATCTGAGCAGGGTTAGCCGGCCCCTAAGACGAGGCGGAAACGCGTAGTCGATGGGAACCACGTTAATATTCGTGGGCTTGGAGGTAGTGACGGATCATTGAGGTAGTCCAATCTTATCGGATTGAACGGGCTGCTGCGTGGTTCCAGGAAATAGCTCCTCCTTATAAACCGTACCCGAAACCGACACTGGTGGTCTGGTAGAGTATACCAAGGCGCTTGAGAGAACTATGCTGAAGGAACTCGGCAAATTGCACGCGTAACTTCGGAAGAAGCGTGACCCTTTTCTACGCAAGTAGAGGAGGGTGGCACAGACCAGGGGGTAGCGACTGTTTATCAAAAACACAGGGCTCTGCGAAGTCGCAAGACGACGTATAGGGTCTGACGCCTGCCCGGTGCTGGAAGGTTAAGAGGAGGGGTGCAAGCTCTGAATCGAAGCCCCAGTAAACGGCGGCCGTAACTATAACGGTCCTAAGGTAGCGAAATTCCTTGTCGGGTAAGTTCCGACCTGCACGAATGGCGTAACGACTTCCCCGCTGTCTCCAGCATAGACTCAGTGAAATTGAATTCCCCGTGAAGATGCGGGGTTCCTGCGGTTAGACGGAAAGACCCCGTGCACCTTTACTATAGCTTTACATTGGCATTCGTAGTGGCATGTGTAGGATAGGTGGTAGGCTTTGAAACCTGGGCGCCAGCTCAGGTGGAGCCACCCTTGAAATACCACCCTTATTACTATGGATGTCTAACCGCGGCCCGTTATCCGGGTCCGGGACAATGTATGGTGGGTAGTTTGACTGGGGCGGTCGCCTCCTAAAGAGTAACGGAGGCGCGCGATGGTGGGCTCAGAACGGTCGGAAATCGTTCGCTGAGTGCAATGGCATAAGCCTGCCTGACTGCGAGACTGACAAGTCGAGCAGAGACGAAAGTCGGTCATAGTGATCCGGTGGTCCCGCGTGGAAGGGCCATCGCTCAACGGATAAAAGGTACGCCGGGGATAACAGGCTGATGACCCCCAAGAGTCCATATCGACGGGGTTGTTTGGCACCTCGATGTCGACTCATCGCATCCTGGGGCTGGAGCAGGTCCCAAGGGTATGGCTGTTCGCCATTTAAAGCGGTACGTGAGTTGGGTTCAGAACGTCGTGAGACAGTTCGGTCCCTATCTGCCGTGGGTGTAGGAATATTGAAAGGATCTGTCCCTAGTACGAGAGGACCGGGATGGACGGATCTCTGGTGGACCTGTTGTGGCGCCAGCCGCATAGCAGGGTAGCTATATCCGGACGGGATAACCGCTGAAGGCATCTAAGCGGGAAACCCACCTTAAAACGAGTATTCCCTGAGAACCGTGGAAGACGACCACGTTGATAGGCCGGGTGTGGAAGAGCGGCAACGCTTGAAGCTTACCGGTACTAATAGTTCGATCGGCTTGATCGTTCTCATTCCTTATGCTCATCTGACAAAGTCAGATGGTCTTACCAGCGCTCACGCATGAGCGGCCCTTACGGGCCTATGCTCCGCGAGGGCGCCGGAAAACCGGCGACGCGCAGTCGCGCTTGCGGGCCTTGCCCGTTAGCAAAACGCAAACGTCGCCTTGGCACAGAAAACAGCTTCTCGAATAACGTGCGTTTTGCCGACCTGGTGGTTATGGCGGAGCGGCTGCACCCGATCCCATTCCGAACTCGGCCGTGAAACGCTCCAGCGCTGATGGTACTTCGTCTCAAGACGCGGGAGAGTAGGTCGCTGCCAGGTCTGCTAAATGCACGTTAAAATCTTCTCTTCACGAACAGGCCCGCCAAGGGATCACGGGCCGCGAAAGCGGCCCTTTCATTTGGGGGGCAGAAATATCGCAATCGCCCACGGCGATCGCAGCATTAAGCAAGCAAACGCTTGCCTAGTTCGGCAAGCAAACGCTTGCCTAGTTTAGCAAGCAAGCGCTTGCCTAGTTTAGCAAGCAAGCGCTTGCTGAGAGGTGGCGCGGGGTGGAGCAGCCCGGTAGCTCGTCAGGCTCATAACCTGAAGGTCACAGGTTCAAATCCTGTCCCCGCAACCAAACTCTTAAAAATGGCCCGCCCTCAAGCGGGCCTTTTTTGTGCCCGGATGGCGGGCAGACTGGCCCTGCGCTAACGTAAGCCATCACTGACCGATGATCAAATAGCCACCATTGCGACGCTTTTCGCGATGCAGCATGCTTGTCTGATCCTTAGGATCGGGCTTTTGAGAAGAACGGTCGCAATACGTCGGCGACGCGCGCCGGCTTCTACGGCATCGCCGGCTGGCATACGCGGGCGCATCTGTTGCGGGCGCTGTTCGAGGGCGTCGCCTTCGAGCACAAGCGCCATGTCGAGACGCTGCTCAAAGCCGACGCCGATTTCGATCATGTGGTGCTGTCCGGCGGCGGCTCACGCAGTTCGGTCTGGCCGCAAATCTTCGCCGATGTGCTCGGCGTGCCCGTCACCGTGGCGCGCAGTCGCGAGACCGGAGCCCTGGGAGCAGCAATCGCGGCGGGCACCAGCGTTGGCCTCTTCGCGGGCTATAGTGCTGGCGCCGCCGCCATGACGGCCGCCGCCCGACACTTCGCGCCCAACGAGGCGGTTGCCGAGGCATACGCCCGGCGGTATCTGCTCTAAGGCGAGATCAACAGCGCGATGGTGCCGCTATGGGAGCGCATCGCCGGACAACAGGCCCGCACGTGAGCGAAGCATCACCGTCCCCGTTTGGCGACTACGACTACGTCATCGTCGGTGCCGGCTCCGCCGGCTGCGTGCTCGCCAACCGGCTCTCGGCCGATCCGCGCAACCGGGTGCTGCTGCTCGAAGCCGGCGGCAGCGACCGCTACCACTGGGTCGATATCCCGATCGGCTACCTCTTCTGCATGGGCAATCCGCGCACCGACTGGATGATGAAGACCCAGCCGGAGGCCGGCCTCAACGGACGTAGCCTCAACTATCCGCGCGGCAAGGTGCTCGGTGGCTGTTCATCGATCAACGGCATGATCTACATGCGCGGCCAGGCCGCCGACTATGATGGCTGGCGCCAGGCCGGGAACGCTGGCTGGGCCTGGGACGATGTACTGCCTTACTTCCTCAAATCGGAAGACCATCACGGCGGCAAGGGCGCCATGCATGGCAGCGGCGGCGAGTGGCGGGTCGAACGGCAACGCCTGTCATGGCCGATCCTCGACGCCTTCCGAGACGCCGCCGAGGAACTCGGCATTCCGCGCACCGACGACTTCAACACCGGCACCAATGAGGGCTCGGGCTATTTCGAGGTCAACCAGCGCAACGGCGTGCGCTGGAACACGTCGAAAGCGTTCCTGCGTGGCATTGCCGCGCGCAAGAATCTGCGCGTCGTGATCGACGCCGAGACGGAGCGGCTTGAGTTCGAAGGCCTACGCGTCACCGGCCTCGTCTTCCGAAAAGACGGTGGCCTGCATCGCGTGTCCGCCGGCCAGACCATTCTTGCCGCCGGTGCCATCAACTCGCCGAAGATCCTTGAACTCTCGGGCGTTGGCCGGCCAGACCTGCTCTCGGGAATTGGCGTGGATGTCCGTCATGCCTTGCCGGGGGTCGGCGAAGGTCTGCAGGACCATCTGCAGATCCGCACCGTCTTCAAGGTCGCCAATGCCACCACGCTCAACCAGCGCTACCACAATCTGATCAGCCGCGCGTCGATGGGGCTGGAATACGCGCTCAGGCGCAGCGGGCCGCTGTCGATGGCGCCGAGTCAGCTCGGCATCTTCGCCAGGAGCGATCCGCGTCTCGCAACACCTGATCTCGAATACCATGTGCAGCCGCTGAGCACGGATCGCTTGGGCGAGCCGCTGCATCGCTTCCCGGCGGTGACGGTATCGGTCTGCAATCTGCGCCCGGAGAGCCGGGGCACTGTGCATATGGGATCGTCCGATGCGCGCGAGGCAGCGAAGATCCAGCCGAACTATCTCTCCACCGAGGGAGACCGCAGCGTCGCCGTCGCGTCACTGCGCCATGTCCGCGGCTTGATGAAGGCAAGGGCGATAGCACGCTTTGCACCGGAAGAGATGCTACCCGGTGCGCAATATGACAGCGACGAAGACCTCATCCGCAAGGCAGGCGATATCGGCACGACGATCTTCCACCCGGTCGGCACCTGCAAGATGGGTTCGGACTCGATGGCGGTGGTCGACGATCGTCTTAGGGTTCACGGGCTTGCCGGGTTGCGTGTGGTCGACGCCTCGATCATGCCGACAATCGTGTCGGGCAACACCAACTCTCCGGTGGTGATGATCGCGGAGAAGGCGGCCGACATGATTCTGCAGGAGGCCCGCTGACGGCGTCACGCCATGGCGGCGCCGCGTGATCGTCTCTTCTCGGCAGCCGCCAGCAGGTCGACAAAGGCGCGCACCTTGGCGGGCCGGAACCGGGCCGGTGGAAAGACCGCGTGGATGCCGCCGGTTGGCAAGGTCCAGTCGGCAAACACCGGCACCAGCCTCTCCTCGGTGATATCGTCGCTGACGCTGTAGTCGGGGAAGATGCCAAGCCCGATGCCGGCGAGCACGCAGGCCAGGGAAGCCGGGCTCTTGTCGCACATGATGACCGGGTTGAGTTCGGTCAGCACCTTTTCGCCATTTCTGGAAAACAGCCATTGGCCGATACCACGCAGCTGGGCGTTGCCAACCCAGGCCAGCGATCTCGCCTGGCGCGGCGTCACGTCGGGCGGCAAGGTCGCTGCGAAGGCCGGGCTCGCCACCACGACCTGCTCTATCGTGCCCAGGCGCCGCGCCTGGTTGGAGGAATCGGCAAGCCAGCCGACACGGATGCCAAGATCGATCTGCTCGTCGACCAGATTGCTCACCGCGTCATCGAAGATCGCTTCGACGCGCATCTGTGGATAGGCCTTCAAATATGTCGCCATGACCGGCGCCACCATCTTGGTGCCGTAGTCGAGCGGTGCGGTCAGCCGCAGCATTCCGGTGGGTTCGACGGCCGCGTGAGAGATTTCCCCATAGGCCGCTTCCGCCTCGCGCAAAATGATCATCGCACGGTCATAGAAGAGGCGGCCCTCCTCGGTCGGCGTGACACGCCGCGTCGTGCGCTGCAGCAGCGTCGCGCCCAGTTCCTCTTCAAGCCTGCCGACCTGATGGCTGACGACGGCCTTGGCGACGCCAAGCCGGTCCGCGGCAGATGTGAACGAACCGGTCTCCATCACCGTGGTGAAGTAGACGAGCCGGTTGAGGTTCAGAAGGTCGGCCAATGCGCTGCCTTTGTCTGATTCAATCAGACAGTTTGTATTATTGGCGCGTATTTATCGCAAGACCGCTGCCTGCCACATATGTCCTAGATGATTGGCGGGGCCGGGCTGTGACAGCCCCCACCAGGAATGGCGATGACGATGAGCAAAGCAGAAGTGACCTATCTTTTCGATCCGCTCTGCGGTTGGTGCTACGGCGCCACCCCGATGCTGGATAGGCTGTCGGCCAGCGGCGTGCGCGTTGAGCTGCTGCCGACCGGCCTGTTCTCCGGTGCCGGTGCGCGGCCGATGGATGAAGGCTTTGCCGCCCACGCCTGGGCGAATGACCAGCGAATCGAACGTCTGACCGGACAGAAGTTCACGCAGGCCTATCAGCGCAATGTCCTCGGCATCCGTGGCACCTTGCTGGACTCGCATGCCGCGACCCTCGGCATCAGCGCCGCTGGCCTGGAAGACACCGGCCGCCGGCTGACCGCACTGAAGGCGATCCAGCGGGCGCGCTATGTCGATGGCCGCGATATCGTGACTATCGAAGGTGTCGTTGCCGTGCTCGTCGACGCTGGCATGGCGGACGCCGCCGCAATGTTGAAGCAGCCGAACGAGACATTGCTGACCGCTCACCGTGAGCTGGTTGGCCGAGGTCGCGCGCTGTTTCAGCGCCTGCATGCCAACGGTGTGCCTTCGCTCGCGGTCATTCGCAACGAAACGCCCCGGCTCATCGGTTCGAACGCATTGTTCGGCAGCTTCGACAATCTTGTCGCCCATATCGCGGCGGCGTGAACTCCCCAACTGACCTCCAACAAGGACTGGAAAAGACATGGCAAAAGTTGCTCTCATCGGTGCATCGGGCGCAGTCGGTTCGCGGCTGCTCAAGGAACTCTCCGACCGTGGCCACACGGTCACCGGTATCGCGCGCAGCCCGGAAAAGATCGCGGCGCTGCCTGGCGTCACCGCCAGGAAGGGCGATGTCTTCGACAGGCAAGGCCTCACCGATCTGATCCGCGGCCATGACGTGGTGATCAGTTCGGTGCATTTCCTGGACAGCGACACCGACACGCTGATCGCTGCCGTGCGCGCTTCCGGTGTGAAGCGCTATCTCGTTGTCGGTGGCGCGGGCAGTCTTGAAGTCGCGCCCGGCAAGCGTCTGGTCGACACCCCCGAATTCCCAGCGATCTACAAGGCCGAGGCGCAGAAGGGTGCCGACTTCCTCGACACATTGAAGACCGTCGGCGACCTCGACTGGACCT
Organism: Mesorhizobium subarcticum; assembly: GCF_055456085.1. Lineage (NCBI taxonomy): Bacteria > Pseudomonadati > Pseudomonadota > Alphaproteobacteria > Hyphomicrobiales > Phyllobacteriaceae > Mesorhizobium > Mesorhizobium subarcticum. Next base: position 2,339,745 of record NZ_CM144237.1, read on the forward strand.
TCCTGTCGCCGTCGGCCATGTTCATTCCGGGCGAGCGCACCGGCAAATACCGCCTCGGCAAGGACACGCTTCTCGCTTCGGTCAAGGGCAGCAGCATTTCCTTCGAGGACTATGCCATCGTCATGGTCGACGAGATCGAGAAGCCTGCCCATGTCAGGCAGCGCTTCACTGTCGGCTATTGATCAGGAGGCAGCGGCCGTGTCTCGATCGAGGCCGGCCGATGCCAGCCGCATCAGCGCTTCGCGGACACTGATGCGCCGATAGGTTTCGGTGACGAGGCCGTCCTGCCTCAGCTCCTGGCGGCGGCGTTCGACGAAGGCGCGTTCCTCGGCGGTCAAATCGTGCTGACGCTTGCGCAGCCAGTCCTGGTAGGACGAATCGAGTTCCTTGACCGGCTTGGCCGCGGTCGAAACCGAGGCCGGCCGGCTGTCGGTGTAGCGGGGCCGCAGTGCGCTGTTGGGGTTGAATTCTGTTCGCTTGTCGTTGCCTGAAATGACCAGGTCGGGATCCGAAACCCGGCCCGAGGGGCTGTAGACGAAGGCCGAGGCGATACGGTCAAGCGCGGCATCGACTTCCTTCGGGCGGTGCACCACCTCGCGCGGCGCGCGATCGGGAACGGCCAGCCTTGTGATGCCGCGATCATTGATGGCGTCGAGCACCTCGCGATGATCGAGCGAGGTGATGATTTCGCGCCGGGCCGGCCAGAAATCATAGGGCGCATGCGCGCCATAGCCCCTGCCGATATGGAACGCATAGATTTCCGGATAGACCGTGAGCTCAGTGCGGCGGCTCGGCTTGATGTCGTAGAACGCGGTGATGGCGATCTGCAGCAGATGGGTGGCGCCGATGCCGCCAAGCGCATCGTCGATCACCAGGCCGAAACGGTCATGCGGGTTCCAGTCCGGCAAGGCCTGCGCGATCGAGGCGGGCTTGCCGTCGATCTCGACGTCGAACATATCAGCCTTCAACAATGTCACGACATGCATTGCGGTCTCCGTCGTCTTCCGCCGATTCGTCAGAACGTCATCAGATCAGCAGCGCTTGTGCTTGTCAGCCGGCATACCGTTCGAATCGAGGCAGGTCAGCCAGGCCTTGCGAGACTCCTTCCCCATCTGCATCGGCATGGTTAATAGTGTCGATTTCGCGGAGAATCGATCATGGAGCACAGCCGGCTATCGAAGAAGGAGCGGCATGCGCTCATCCTGTCGGAAGTGCGCCGCTCGGCCTCGATCCGTATCTCCAGGCTCGCCTTGCGCCTGGGTGTCGCCGGCGAAACGATCCGCCGCGATCTCATTGAACTTGGCGATGCAGGACTGCTCAACCGAACCTATGGTGGCGCGACGATCTCGCTGGTGACGTCCGAACCGGTCATTGCCGAGCGCAGCCAGACCATGATCGAGGAGCGTGCCCGGATCGGACGTGGTGCGGCTGGACTGGTCGAGAAAGGCCAGATCGTGATGATCGATGGCGGCTCGACCACCTACGAGGTGGCGCGCAGTCTCTCGCAGTTGAAGCGCGAGCTGACCATCATCACCAACTCCATCGGCGTGGCCTCGGTGACCGGCGCCAATCCGACCTTCCGGGTCATCCTGTGCCCCGGCACCTATGACAGCCGCGAAGCCAGCGTGGTCGGAGAGGATACGGTGGAATTCGTCAGGCGCTACAATGCCGACATCGCTATCATCGGCGCCTCGAGCCTGTCCGCGGATGGGCCCAGCGACATGATCTCGGGGGCGGCGGCGGTCAAGCGGGCGATGATTGCGCGCGCGCTGTCGACAGCGCTTGTGGTGACCAACGACAAGTTCGGCCGCAACAGCCTCGAACGCGTCTGCGCACTGGCTGATCTCTCCGACATCGTCACCGATCGCGAACCCCAACCGGCGCTGCGCGCCGCCGTTGAAGCGGCCGGAACGGAACTTCGTGTCTTCAACGCCGGCTGAGCGACCGCTGCGGGAGGATCAGTCGAAATCCGACGCCAGCAGGAAGATAGCGGCCATCAGGCCGGGAACAGGAACGCCGAAGCGGGATCGAAAAAGATGCGCTGACCTGATGAGGCGGTGCCATCTGCTTCCTCTGCATCCGAGGTTGGCCTGACATCGATTTCGTCGCCGCCGGCCGTGCGCGCCACGACCCGCCGGCGATCGCCGAAGAAGGCGGTATCGACGATCTCGACGGCGAGTGCCGCACTTGTTGGCCCGGGCGTCAGGCGGAAGGCTTCCGGGCGCACCATCATCCGGACCTTCTGGCCTTGGCCGAACGACGTTGTCGTCTTGACGCCGGTCACGATCGAGCCGTCGGCTAGGCGGATCGTCGATGCGCCACCCGTGGTTTGCAGATGCTCGGCCGGCAGGAAATTCGAGTTGCCGATGAAGCCGGCGACGAACTCGTTCGCCGGCCTGAGGTAAAGATCCTCGCCAGTGCCGATCTGTTCGATGCGGCCTTCCCTGAACAGAGCGATGCGATCCGAAAGATGCAGCGCCTCTTCCTGGTCGTGCGTGACATAGAGGATGGTGACGCCGGTCTCGCGATGGATGCGGCGGATCTCGGCCTGGATCTCCTGGCGCAGTTTCTTGTCGAGCGCCGACAGTGGTTCGTCCATCAACAGGATCGGCGGGTCGTAGGCGAGCGCGCGGGCAAGCGCCACGCGTTGCTGCTGGCCTCCAGACAGCGCGCCGGGATGGCGGTCGGCGAAGTTTTCGAGGCGCACCAGCGCCAGCATGTCGGCGACCTTGCGCCTGATCTCGCCGTCGGGCCGGCGGCGCACGCGCAGCGGAAAGGCGACATTCTCGGCGACGCTCAGATGCGGAAACAGCGTGTAGCGCTGGAAGACCATGCCGATGTTGCGCTTGTGCGACGGCACCGAAAGCAGCGACCTGTCCTCCAGGAGCACATCGCCCGAGCTCGGATCCTGGAAACCGGCGATGGCGTAGAGCGTCGTCGACTTGCCGGAGCCCGACGGGCCGAGGAACGTCAGGAACTCCCCCTTGGGCACATCGATGGTGACGTCATGGACGGCGACGAAGGCGCCGAACGTCTTTCTCACCGCGCGTATGGACAGGAACGGTCGGGTCATCTGGACAATTTCCTGCGAAGGAGTGCGGTCACGATCATCAGGCACAAGGTCAGGCCGACAAGCAGGCTGGAGGCGGCGGCGACGACCGGGCTGAGGTCGGCGCGCAGGCTGCCCCAGATCTTGACCGGCAAGGTCTGCAAGGTCGGGCTTGCCATGAAGATCGCCACCACGACCTCGTCCCATGAGGCCAGGAAAGAGAAGATCGCCGCCGAGAAGATGCCGATCCTGATCGACGGCAAGGTGATCCTCAACCGTGCCTGCAGCGGGCTGGCGCCGCAGATTATGGCCGCGTCCTCGATGGATTTGTCAAAACCCTCGAGTGCCGCGGTGATCGGAATGATGGCGAAAGGCAGTGCCAGGATGGTGTGGGCGATGACGAAGCCGACCGTGGTGCCGGCAAGGCCGATGCGCAGGAAGAAGGCGTAGATGGCGATGGCGAAAACGACGACTGGCAGCACCATCGGCGTCAACAGTAGCCCGCGCAGGATCTGGCGCCCGCGAAATTCGCCCCTGACCAGGCTGAAGGAGGCGAACAGGCCGATGATGACGGCGAGGATGGCGGCCATTGCGGCAATCCGGGCACTGGTCAGCGCGGCATCGATCCAACTCGGGTCGGCCAGCAATTGCTGGTACCATTTCAGTGTCCAGCCGGGCGGCGGGAAGGCCAGCCAGCGCGACGAGCCGAATGACAGGAGCACGATGAAGACCACCGGCAGCAATAGGAAAGCCGCGACTGCCGCCGTGAAGCCGACAAGCGCCACGCGCAGCCACCCGAGCCTGTCGTAGTCGAGCAGCATCCTCAGATCCCTCCGCCGGGGCGCTTGGCCCCGACCAGGCGGAGCTGGATCGCGTAGAGCGCCATGGTGACGACGAGCAGGACGAAGGCGGCCGCACTTCCGAGCCCCCAGTTGAGCAGCGACTGCACCGTCTGGGCGATCATTTCGGCCAACATCATGTTGGATGTACCGCCGAGCAGGGCAGGCGTGACGAAGTAGCCGAGCGACATGACGAAGACCATCAGCCCTCCTGCGGCGATGCCGGGAAGCGCCAGCGGCACGAGGATGCGGCGGAAGGCCTCGAACGGGCTTGCGCCACAAAGGGCTGCGGCGCGCAGCGTCATCGGGTCGATCGCGCGCAGCGTGCCGACCAGCGGCAGGATCATGAACGGCAGCATGATGTAGACCATGCCGATGGTGACGCCGGCCAGATTGTTGATGAGCGGCAGCGGCTCGTGGATGACGCCCAGGCCCATCAGTGCCCTGTTGATGACGCCGGTGCGCTGCAGCAGCACCATCCACGCATAGGTGCGGGTGAGAAGGTTCGTCCACATCGACAAGATGATGATGCCGAAGATGATCGAGCCCAGGGCCGGCGGCATGATCGCCAGCATCCAGGCAACGGGGAAAGCCACCAGGATGGTGACGGCGGTGACGACCGATGCGACCAGGAAGGTGTTGAGGAATACCCGCACATAGGTGCCGCTGCCGAACAGCGCGGCGTAGTTCTGCAGGCCGGGTTCGGGATCGGTGACGCTGCGCAGCAGCAAAGCGACCACCGGCACGATGAAGAACAGGCCGACCAGCAGGAGGGCCGGCAAGGCGCTGCCGCTGCCGGCCGGCAGGCCGGCAACCGAGCCGCGTCTAGGATAATTTCCCTGCATCGAGCGGTCCTGTCTCGAAACGGGGCGCGCAAGCCGCGCCCCGTCAACCCGGCAACGGTGTTACTTGGTCTGCCAGGCATACCAGCGCGTGGCGATCTCGTCGCGATGCTCGGCCCAGTAGTTCATGTCGAGGTTGATCTGGCCCTCGACATGGGCATCAGGCAGGGCCTTGACGGCATCGGCGGGCATCTCCGCCTTGGCCTTGGTGTTGATGGGCGCATAGCCGCTTGCCTCGGCGAATTTTGCCTGGCCGGTCGGGCTGGTGGCGGTGGCGAGGAACTTCATCGCGCTGTCCTTGTTCTTGGCGCCCTTCGGCACGACGAGCACGTCGGCTGCGGTGAGGTTCTGATTCCAGGCGACACCGACATCGGTGCCATCCTGCTGGAGGGCGAAGACGCGCCCGTTCCACAACTGGCCGAAGGCGGCTTCGCCGGAAGCAATCAGCTGCTGCGACTCGGCACCGCCGCCCCACCAGACGATATCGGACTTGATGGTGTCGAGCTTCTTGAAGGCACGGTCGAGATCAAGCGGATAAAGCTTGTCCGCCGGCACGCCGTCGGCCAGCAAAGCGATTTCGATGACGCCCGGCGCCGACCATTTGTAGAAGGTCCGCTTGCCGGGAAACTTCTTGGTGTCGAACATGTCGGCCCAGCCGGTCGGTTCGCCCGTGACTGTGCCCTTGTTCCAGGCGAGCACGAAGGAATAATAGAAGCTGCCAACGGCGTGCTCATTGCTGAAGCGCGGGTCGAGATCGGCCTTGGGCACGACGGCATAGTCGATCGGCTCCAGCAGCCCGTCCTTGGCGGCCTTGATGGCGAAATCCATTTCCACGTCGACGACATCCCAGGTGACATTGCCGGCGTCGACCATGGCCTTGAGCTTGCCGTAGTCGGTCGGTCCGTCCTGCAGCACCTTGATGCCGGAGCTGGCCTCGAAGGGTGCCGCCCAGGATTTGGTCTGCGCCTCCTGCGTGGTGCCGCCCCAACTGGTGAACGCCATCTCGTCGGCCTTGGCGGCGGTCGCCGCGAGCAGTCCGGCCAGCAGGCCGGTCAAAATCAGTTTCATGTCATTCTCCTCTGTTGGTTCTGTTCTTGTTTTTCTCAGTGCACCTGCGTCCCGCGGTTCTCAGCGCATGACGAAGGGATCGGGGATCGGCTCGTCCGAGGTGTTGATCCAGACGGATTTCGAGCGTGTGTAGTCTCTGATGGCGTCGAGCCCGCCTTCGCGGCCGAAGCCCGACAGGCCGTAGCCGCCGAAGGGAACGAGCGGCGATACGACGCGATAGGTGTTGACCCAGACGACGCCGGCATGGATGTCGCGCGCCATGCGGTGCGCCCTAGCGAGATTGCTGGTGAAGATGCCGGAAGCGAGGCCGAAGGGCGTGTCGTTGGCGAGCGCCAGCGCTTGCGCCTCGGTGTCGAAGGCAAGCACGCTGAGCACCGGCCCGAACAATTCCTCGCGCACGCAGGGCAGGTCGCTGCCGCCGGCATCGATGATGGTCGGTGCGTAGTAGAAGCCGCTGCCGGCTGGCCGTGTTCCGCCGGTGATCAGCATGCCGCCCCTGGCGATGCTTTCCGCGACAACCTTCTCGATCCAGTCGCGCTGACGCAGCGTGGCGAGCGGACCCATTTCGGTCGCCGGATCCTGCGGATCGCCGATGCGGATCGCCTCGGCCTTGCGCTTCAGCCGGGTGAGGAATTCATCCTTGACCGAACGCTCGACCAGCAGCCGCGAGCCGGCGACGCAGCTCTGGCCGGTCGCGGCGAAAATACCGGCGACGACCGCATTGGCAGCGCTGTCGAGGTCGGCGTCGGCAAAGACGACGACCGGGCTTTTGCCGCCGAGTTCCAGAGTGGTGTGGGCAAGGTTCTCCGCCGTGTTCCTGACGATGGCGCGCGCCGTCGATGGGCCGCCGGTGAAGGCGACGCGCGAAACCAACGAATGGCTGGTCAGGCGCCGGCCGCAATCATGGCCAAAGCCAGTGAGGATGTTGACGACGCCGGGGGGAAAGCCGGCCTCATGAACCAGTTCGGCAAAGGCGAGCAGCGGCGACGGTCCGTCCTCGGAGGCCTTGAGCACGATGGTGCAGCCGGCAGCAAGCGCCGGGCCGAGCTTGACGGCCGAGAGGAAGAGCTGCGAATTCCACGGCACCACTGCGGCTACGACGCCGATCGGCTCGCGGCGAATGGTGACGTCGAGATCCGGCTTGTCGATCGGCACATGCGCGCCTTCATGCTTGTCGGCGAGCCCGCCATAATAGCGGTAGTAGTCGCCGACATAGGCGATCTGGGCGCGGGTCTCGCGGATGATCTTGCCGGTGTCGCGTGTCTCGAGTTCTGCAAGGCGCCCGGCATTGGCGGCGACGAGGTCGCCCAGCTTGACCAGCAGCTTGCCACGCGCCGTCGCCGTCATCGTTCGCCACGGGCTTGAGTGCAGCGCGCGGTGCGCCGCCTCGACGGCGCGGTCGACATCAGCTTCGTTCGCCGCCGGCATTTTCGCCCAGGCTGCCCCGGTCGACGGGTCGACACTGTCGAAAGTAGCGGACGGTTCGTCGAAGCGGCCGTCGATGAAGTTCCTGAAAACAGCGTCGGTCATGGGCTCGCGATCAAAGGAAGGCCGGCATCACCCGGTCGATGAACAGTTGCAGTGATTTTTTTTTGCGCTCGTGCGAAAGCCCGCTGTCGATCCAGATCGAATACTGGTCGTAGCCGAGCGCTTCATAGGATTTCAGCCGGGCGATGACCTCGTCGGCCCCGCCGATCACCAGGTTCTGCCTGATCTTGTCGGGCGCGTATTGCGGCATGGCCGCGATCTCGTCCGGCGTCAGCGGCTCCAATATGCCTTGATGCACTGGTTTCTTGTTCTGGAACCAGGCGCCGAACTGGCAATAGAAAGTCGACAGGTCCTGCGTCAGGCGATCGGCGTCGGCCGCGTCCTCGGCGACGAAGGTGTGCATCAAAAGCATGATTTCCGGTCGTTCGATCTCTGGATGCGCGGCGCAGGCAGCGTTGAAGCGCTGCATCAGGCTCGTCACCTCGTCATCGCCGGAAGCCAGCGGCGTTACCTGCACCTTGCATCCATTGGCGACGGCGAAATTATGTGAATTCGGGTCGCGGGCCGCCACCCAGATCGGCGGGTAGGGTTTCTGTAGTGGCTTGGGCGAGGAGGTGGTGGCGGGGAATTGCCAGAACTCGCCGGAGAGTTCGAAGTCGCCGTCCCAGAGGCCGCGGATCGCCGGTATGATCTCGCGCATGCGCTGGCCGGCGCCCCAGGCGTCGAGGCCTGGAAAGATGCGCTGATATTCATAGCTGTAGGCGCCGCGCGCGATGCCGATGTCGAGCCGGCCGCCACTGATGACGTCGGCCATCGCCGCCTCGCCGGCAAGCTTGATCGGATGCCAGAAGGGCGCAATCACGGTTCCGGTGCCGAGGCGGATACGGCTGGTCTTGGCGGCGAGATAGGCGATGTTGATGAAGGGATTGGGCGAGATGGTGAATTCCATGCCGTGATGTTCGCCGATCCAGGCGGCTTCGAAGCCTGCCTGTTCGGCTATCAGGACCAGTTCCTCGAGCTCGGTCACAAGCTCGGAATGCGGCTTGGCCAAGTCTGACCGTTCCATGTGCACGAAGAGTGAGAATTTCATCCGTGGTCACCTGTATTGACGGCGGAAGCGCTGGCCCTGGCGAGCGGCCGAACCTCGCCTTCGACATCGTTGCCGACATAGACGCCGAAGGCATCCACCGAGCATTCCCTGATGTAGCGCGTGAGCATCGAGCGGATCGCCGGATCGGCGATCTTCAATCCTTCGATCGCGTCGATCTCGATCAGCCGGACGCCGCGATCGCTGGAAGCGGGCACGTCGAACGTGCCGCGATAGTAGACATGTGTGCGCGAAACAGCTCCGGCGTCGTCCCAAACGGCAAACAGGAAGCCGAGCTGAGCCTCGATGGCCTTCGCAGCAAGCAGCCCTCGGAGACTTTTGCCATCCCCGGCCGAGCCCAACCCCCGGCCGCGCGGCAGTTCAAAACCGTCCGCCGTCTCCAGGAACAGGATCCGGCCACTATTTTCGAGGATGGCGCCGACATCGGTGCCGGGCTGGGTGGCGGCCAGCGCGTCCTGGCTGAGGCCGGGTGTGACATAGGCGCCGCGGCAATAGCCGAGCGGCTGCGAGGAATTGTGCTCGAAATCGCGGACGCGGCCGATGAGGATCGAATGATCGCCGGCCTCGACCAGCCGCTCCATGTCGCAGTCGAAGGACGCGACGGAGCCGTCCAGCACGGGGCTGCCGGTGCGTCCCGGCCGCCAGGCGGCCGAGGCGAACTTGTCGGCCGCTTTCGAGGCGAAGATGCCGGAGGCTGCCTTTTGACCTTCATTGAGGACGTTGATGGCGAAGCTCTTCGAGGTCGCGAAGACGGGATGGCCTGATGCCTTGTGGGCGATACAGACCAGCACCAGTGGCGGATCGAGCGACACCGAGGTGAAGGAGTTGGCGGTGAAGCCGCGCGGCTCGCCTTCGGGTCCGATCGTGGTGACGATGGTGACGCCGGTGAGGAAGGAGCCCAACGCGCGGCGGAACTCGCCGCTGTCGAATCCGGTATTCGTCGTCGAAATGCCGTCTTGTTCGGCCGCTTCGTCTTCTGCGAGGAAGTCAACGATGTGGCGCGTGGTGAGGTCCGGTGCCGCGACCGCCATCATGTGCTTCTCGCCCGGCAGCACCGTGCAGCGGCCATCAGGCGCCAGGCGTGCCATCGTGGCCGACATTGCTGGCGAAGAGTTCCTGTCCTCGGAGCCGGTCATGAACAGGGCCGGCACCGCCAGCATCGGCAGGCGGTCGGCATGATCGCGGTCGGCACGAGCGAACAGGCGATAGGTGCGGGCATAGCCTTCCGGGTGGACTGCGCTCAGTGCGGATGCCGTCCTCTGCGCTGCCGCCTCCAACTCAGCCGGCACCGGATCCCCGAACCAGCGGGCAATGGTCTGTCCCGTGCCGGCCGTATCGCTGCGGCCGTTGAGCGCCACCGCTCGCTGGCGAACGGCTTCGGCCAATTCCGGTGGGCGGCGGAACACCGCATTCAGGGAAACGATGCGGCGGACGCGCTCCGGCGCGCGCAGGGCCAACTCCTGGGCAACGAGCGCACCCATCGAATGGCCGACGACGGATATCTTATCGAGGCCGAGATGATCGAGCAGGCGCATGGCCTGGTCGGCGTAGTCGGCCAGTTCCGGGTGCTGCGGCGGCAGTGGCGACTGGCCGTGGCCGAGCATGTCTATGGCGATCACGTCAAAGCCATCGGCCATGCGCTCGATCTGCGGCTGCCAGATCGCGGCGTTCATGCCGACGCCATGGATGAACAGCACCGGCGTGCCCGATCCGGCGCGGATGAAGCCGGTGCCGTCGGGAGCCGTGCCCTGTTGAGCCCATGCGGAAGCGTCAGCCATGCACGTCCCCAAGCTCCTTGATGTCCTGATAGCGGTCGCCGATGCGGTGATGCGGGCGACCGCCGATCGACGCGCCAAGCGCGACCACCAGCTCGTCCGGCGCCGGCGCATCGCCGATCTGGAAATGCACGGTCAGGTAATGCGAGCGCCGTCCCTCGTCATTCTTGTCCATCAGCGGGATCATGATCGGCGTGTTCGGCCCGCCGCGAAGATTGGTGAAGGCAAGATAGGTCTTGGCGCCGACGGCGCGGCGATAATGATTGCCGAAATGCAGCGTGTGGATCAGCGCCGAGGCATGCTCGATCTCGCCTGACGTGCCGCAAATGGCCGCCTTGCCATAGCCCTCGATCGCCTCGCCGGAACCGGCGGCGGCAATGATCTCGCGGGTCAGGATCTCTCCCAGCACCGGCGCGCAGGCGCGGATTTCGGGCGAAAGGTCGTCGGTGAAGCCGCGGCCGGCCCAGGGATTGGTCAGCACTGCGGCGACCCCGATCAGGCGCAGCGGTCGGGGGCAGCCTTGCCGCCTTCGATCAGCGTGTTCTCGGTATAGGTCACGATCTTGCGAATGGCAGGCAGCATGAAATCCTCGGGTCGGCGACTTCACGGGACCATCCGATCCCCATATCATCTTATGGTATACCATGCTATGGAGCGCCAAGTACCTTGTCAACCGGGCATGGAATCTGTTTTGTGGCGACGTAGGAGGCCACACAACACATGCCAGACGACACGCTTCGCATCGACCGCAGCGCAAAGACCTTACGGACGCTGGCGCTGGAGCGCATGCGCGACGCGATCATGGATTTCCACTTCCAGCCTGGCGAAAGGCTGGTCGAGCGGCCGCTTTGCGACCAGCTTGGCGTCAGCCGTTCCGTCGTGCGCGAGGTTCTGCGGCAGCTGGAGGCCGAGGGGCTCGTGCAGATGATCCCTGGGCATGGGCCGGCGGTGGCCAGGCCGGATCTCGGCCGCACCGACGAGATCTATGAGTTGAGGGCACTGCTGGAAGGCATTGCGGCACGCGCCTGCGCCCTGTCGGCCACCGGCGAGCAACTGGCAACGCTCGAACGCGCGCTGGCGGACCTGTTCGAGGCATGGGCGTCGGGGACGCCGCCGGCAGTGATGCGGGCGACGACGAAATTCTACGAGGCGCTGTTCGAGGCCGCCGACAAGCGTGTCGCCTGGGAAATCGTCAGCGGGCTGAATGTCCGCATCAATCAGCTTCGTTCGATGACCATCGTCTCGACCAACCGGCGCGAAGCGGCGATCGCCGAGATGAACGAGATCATGGATGCGATCCGAGCACGCAAGCCGGAAGAGGCGGAAGCCGCGGCGCGGCGCCATGTCGAATCCGCCTGGCAGATCGCCCGCACGGCGCTGCGGCCCCCGGCATGAAGCCGCTTATGCGCCGCCGGTCATGACCGCTCGCAGCCAGTCAGTGATGGCGTCGAAGTCGATCGGCTTTGTCGTGTCGACGTCGAAGAGCGGTCCGCGCCGCAGCGGCTGGGCGCGCTTGGCGAGTTCGATCAGTTCCGGAATATAGGCCGCCCCGGGATGGCCGGCGGGACGCTGGTCAAGCCGGGCGCCATAACGCTCGGCAAGCACTTCGCCGGGTGCATGGCACCAGATTTCAAAGGTTTGCTCGACACCGGCTTTTCGCAGATGATCCTCCAGAACCTCACGCGGCTGGAAGCCGAACCAGGCATCGACGACCACGGTGGTGCCGGCTGGCGCTTCGCCGACAACCGACCAGATTGCCTGGTAGCTGGCGCGGCCGAGCGTGCGGTTGAACAGGCGGTCGCCGCCGCCGAGCACTTCGAGGAACGGGTTCTTTATCGTGTCGAGTGTCAGCAACGGCCAGCCCATGCGGTCGGCGATGCCGCGCGACACCGTGCTCTTGCCGCTGGCGGGGATGCCGTTGACGAGCACGGCGCGCCGGGCGCGGTGGGACTGGGCTGATGGCTCTGCCAATGCCTGCAGGCCAGCGCCGATCACGCCGGCATCGTCGCCGAGCTGTGCGGGTTCGACGTGGCATTGGTACCAGGGTGCCAGTGCCGGCGCGCGGCCGAGTGCTGCATGTGCCGCCCGGCCAAGGCCGCCGCCAAGCAGCACCAGATCGGGATCGAGCACGGCAACGGCCGTGTCGATGGCGGCCCGCAGGGGCCTTGCCCAGGCGTCCAGTATGCCGTGCGCGGTGGCATCGCCGGCCGCATCGCGGGCAAAGAGCTGATCGACGGAAATGTCGGCGCCGATCCCGGCGCGTGCAATGTGGCGGCCGAGCGCCGTGCCCGAGCTGGTGGTTTCGACGCAGCCGCGGCGGCCGCAGGCACAGATTTCGCCGTTGACGTCGACAGTGATGTGGCCGAGCTGACCCGCCGTTGCCGAGCCGCGCGTGATCCGCCCATCCTGAGCGACAGCGCCGCCAATGCCGGTGCCGATGGTGAACATCACGATGTTGTGGTGGCCGCGCCCGGCGCCGAGCGCCATCTCGGCGGCCAGCGCCATGTTGCAGTCATTGTCGATGATGATGGGCTTGCCCGTCATGTCCTCCAGGCGCTGTGCAAGGGCAACCGAGGCGAGGTTGACATAGCCGCCCGACAGGACCGCGCCGCGCCGCGCATCGACGCGGCCGGGGACGCCGACGCCGATGGCCTTCACTTCAGGTGTGTCGAGAAGGCGCACCATGTCGGCGATGCGGCCGAGCACCAGTTCCGGGTCGGGCGCGCTTTTCTCGGAAACGCGCTTGAGGATTTCACCTGTCTCGGAGATGCGGGCGGCACGCAGATTTGTGCCGCCAATATCGATTCCTATGCTGAGAGGCATGACGTCCTGCATTTGTTTTCGCGCAATTCCGGACGCAAAAACCGCTTCACACTTTTGCTGGAATAGCTCTGATCCAAATTCGACTATCAGGCAGCGGCTTTCTGCCGATAGTGCCCGATCACGGCCTGGATCTCACGCAATCGCGGCACCGCGATGGTCTTAAGCCTTTCGCGCTGGATGTCACGGTCGAGCGAGATGCAATCCTTCCACAGCGAACGGCCGGCAATGACGCCCGAGGCGCCATTCTGCATGGCGATCTCGACCTGGCCAAGGAAGGTGGCGTGGTTGACGCCGGCCGACAGCACGGCCCACGGCACGTCGCCGGCCATCTTGGTGATGTTGGCGCAGGCTTGCGGTGTTCCGGGATAAGGAAGCTTCAGCACCTTGGCGCCGCATTCCAGCGAAATCCTGGTCCCTTCTTCGACAAGCCATGGTGTCTTGGCCGCATAATCCTCCTGGCTTTCCCCGTCGAGCTGATAGGTCAGGAATTCGACGACCAGCAACAGGTCCTCCTGCCCGAAATCGGCGATGCACTGGCGCAGTATGGCGATGTTGTGGTCGTTGGCCTCAGGTTTGTCGGCTCTCAGATACACCATGATTTTGCCGCCGGTGCCGCCCAGCGCGCGGACGCGGCGCGCGTCGATGTCGGGAACAAGGCGTGAAAGGCGGTAGCCCTCGGGTGAGAGGTCGAAACCGGAGGCGTCGAGGCCGATGAGCAGCGCCGTATCGCGGTTCAATACGCCCTCGTCGACAATGCGTGGCACAGCGCAGAGCGGGTCGAGCAGCACGCAGGACGCCGCGCTGGCGAGGTAGCGCGTGATATCAGCCTTGGTGTCGCCGAGCATGTCGTTGGTGATCTTGGCCTGTTCGGCGGGATCCGACGCCAGCAGGGTCCGCATGCCGCCGCGCTGGTCGCAGGCAATGGCCACCATGGCCCCGTCCTTGCCGCATATCTGCTGGTAGCCGCGCAGTTCCGCGGTGGTCATCTTGGTCATGGTCTCAATCCGATGTTGGCGCTCTCTCGCCGAGGGCGCGGATCCCGTGAAAACAACGATGTTCAGTTCTGCCCGCCTTGCCGGCAGGGATTTTTTGCCGCGGTGCCGCGCCATCCACCCTCGCGAACAGTGTCTCGCCGACCCCGCGGCCTGGAGCGGTCGCACGTTGCGAGTTGGCTGGATTTGCGCGATAACTCCCGTCGGCGTTTGCGTGTGTAACACGTTGCTGAAAGGAATTGCAAGCTGTCTGTTCCCTCTATCCAGGATGCGACCGCATCGCGGACGATGCTGCACACGGTCGCCAAGCTGCATTATCTGGAGGAGATGTCGCAGGTCGACATAGCCCGGCAGCTCGGTGTCTCCACCGCGACGATTTCGCGCCTGCTGCAGCGGGCCCGGGCGGAAGGCATCGTGCGGATCGAGGTTCTCGACCTGGCGACGCCGGAAGACATCACCAGGCAGCTGGTCGACGGGTTGAAATTGCGGGACGCCGCGGTGGTCGAGACGCCGGCGGCAGGCACGCTGGCGGCGCTCGCGGCACCGCTTGGCGGGCTGCTGAGGCAGGCGCAACTGGTGGCGGGCTCTGTCGTTGCCATCGGCTGGGGGCGCGCCGTGCGCGAAGTCATCCGCGCCGGCTTGCCGCGCATGCCGGGCGTGCTGACCGTTGCGGCCACCGGCGGCATGCAGCAGCATGCGGCGCATTTTCAGGTCAACGAATTCGTGCGGCTTGCCGCCGAGGAGTTCGGCGGCACGCCGCATTTCATCCATGCGCCCTATTTGCCGTCCACCGAATTGCGTGAGGTCTTCCTGCGCGACACCGTCATCCGTGACGCTGTTGCCTTGTGGGAGAGGACCGATGTCGCGATTGTCGGCATCGGCCTGCCACATGCCATCAATGCGCCCGAGGCAAGTGCCGCCACGCCGAGCGAGCAGGCGCTGGTTCATGCTGCCGGCGATGTGCTGCGCCATTATTTCGACGCCGAAGGCACGCTGATCGCCTGGGAAGGGGAGAGCCGGATGATCGCCATGTCGCCGGCGCAGCTGCGCGCCGTGCCGCTGGTGATCGGCCTTGCCGCGTCGCCCGAGAAGGCGACGGCAATCATCGGCGCCGTTCGCGCCGGGCTGATCAACACGCTGGTGACGGATACGAAGACGGCGCAGGCCATCCTCGCGGCACTTGCGTAACGATAGCACAATCGGACGCTGCCGCGATCGATGCTCGGGTGAGCCCAAGGCGTAGCCACTAAACCAGTTGTGTCGCCGAAGGCCACGGGCAATAGTTGACCGGGGCTCTGCGGAGCAGTCGCATGTTGTACGGTGTGAAAAACCCGGTGCTGTCAACTCGGAAAAACCGAGTTGCAATTTATTTCTGCAAAGTGTTACAAGTTGGAGCGCCCGCCGATAGAGCGTGGCGTGGGCCCAGTTTGCCGGACCTCGCGGAGGCAGAGGAACGGGGCTGAGGCCAGGTGTGCCGGTCGGCTGACCGGCTGACATATCGACTGGAGGGCGCTTGGGAGGAGCTGCCCGCGAAAGGCAAACAGGCGTTCCCGGCCGTCGGCATGTGAACCGATGACGGCCATTCCAATGTCACTTGCAACGGCAGATCTGCCAATAATGAGGAGGATGTCATGAAGAAGATTGTTGCCGCGCTCGCGGCGCTCGCCCTCAGCGCGACCGTGCTGATCGCACCCGCACAGGCGCAGGACAAGAAATACACCATTGCGCTCATTCCGGGCCTTACCACCGACGGTTTCTACATCACCATGCGCAAGGGCGCCCAGGCAGCAGCCGACGCGCTTGGCGTGACCCTGGTTTTCCAGGGCGCGCCGGACTTCAACCCGGTCACCCAGGTGCCGGTGCTCGATGCGGTCATCGCCAAGAAGCCTGATGCGATCCTGATCGCGCCGACCGACAAGGTTCAGCTGGTCGAGCCGCTGCGCAAGGCCAATGACGCCGGCATTCCGGTCATCACTGTCGACACTTTCATCGGCAGCGGCGTCTACCAGACGGGTGCCGGCGATGCCGACTTCCCGCTGGCCTACATCGCCTCGGACAATGTGCTCGGCGGCGAAATTGCCGCTCGTGCGCTGGCCACCGCCATTGGCGACAAGGGCAAGGTCTATGTGTCGAACGTCAAGCCCGGCATTTCGACCACCGACCAGCGCGAAGAGGGTTTCAAGAAGGAGATGGCCAAGCATACGGGCATCACCGTGCTGGAGACCCAGTTCAATGACGACGACGCCAACAAGGCGGCCTCGCAGCTGCAGGCGGTGTTCGCCCGCAATCCCGACCTGGTCGGCGTGTTCGGCGCCAATCTGTTCTCGGCATTGGGCGCCGCCAACGGCGTCAAGCAGGCCGGACAGACCGGCACCGTCAAGGTGGTCGCCTTCGACGCGCCGACCAGCATTGTCGACAACATCAACACCGGCCTGGTCGACGTGGCGATCGCCCAGCATCCCGCCGAGATCGGCTATTACGGCGTCGTTTCGGCCTACGCCCATCTGACCGGCCATTCGATCCCTGTCACCATCGGCACCGGCTTCACGATCATGAACAAGTCCAACATCGCGGACCCGAACATCTCGAAGTATCTCTACTCCGAGTAAGTCCAGACCAGCTTGGCTCCTCCCGGTTCGCCGGGGGGAGCCTGCACTGGGTCATCGCCTGAGGCGGGACCTTTTTGATGGCAGCCGCGCCGCGGAGTATCCATGACCTCGACATCACCAGCCCAGCCGGCCGAGAAGCATGTCGCCCCTCAGGCTGATCACGGCGATCCGGCCAGGAGCCTGATCGCACGCATCGCCGAAGGGCGCGCCTGGCTGTTCCTCGCCGGCCTGATCATCTGTTTCGAGGTCTGGTCTAGGCTCGCCTTCGGCGCCACCTTCGTGCTCAATCCGTTCAACCTGCAGTCCATCGCCATATTCGCCGTGGCGCCGCTGCTGCTGGCGACCGGCCAAACCTTCGTTATCATCTCCGGCGGCATCGATCTCTCGCTCGGCTTCATCATGGGGCTGGCCGCCGTCATCGCCGCGCACGCCACCAACATGGCCGGCGCTGCCATTCCCTTGCCGCTGGCGATGCTGGTTGGCATCCTCGCCTCGGTGATCGTTGCCGGCGTGCCCGGCGTCATCAACGGCCTGCTGATCTCGCGGCTCAAGGTGCCGCCCTTCATCGGCACGCTCGGCATGTTTGGTGTCGCGCGCGGCGCCGCCTTCCTGCTTGCCGGCGGCACGACCGTGCCGGTGCAGAATTCCTGGTTCGCGCTGCTCGGCAACGGCAAGGTCTATGGCGTGCCCTATCTGGTGCTGATCACTGCTGTCTTCGTCATCGTGATGCACTACCTGCTCAGCCAGACTCGTTTCGGCCAGCACAATTATGCCATCGGCGCCAATGTGCAGGCGGCACGGCGCGCCGGCATCGACATCAGGGGCCACATACTGCGGCTCTACGTGCTGTCGGCAATGTGCGCCGGGCTTGGCGGCGCGCTCTATGCCGCGCGCTTCACCGCGGGTGCGGCGCAAGCCGGCGAGCCCTTGCTGCTCGACAGCGTCGCGGCGGTCGTGATCGGCGGCGCCAGCCTGTTCGGCGGCTCCGGCACTATCTTCGGCACCGTCGCCGGCGCGCTGGTGATCGCGGTCATCCAGTACGGGCTGGTCTTCGTCAATGTCGAGCCGTTCTGGCAGTTCATCGCCGTGGGCGTCGTCATCATCATCTCAGTCCTTATCGACCAGGCGCAACGCCGGTTCAGTGGAGCCCGTCAGGATGAATAGCAGCAACCAGACCACGCCCCTGCTGGAAGTCCGCAATCTGTCGAAACACTTCGGCGCCGTGCGTGCGCTCAACGACTTCTCCATGGCCGTGCGGCCGGGCGAGGTGGTGGCGCTGGCCGGCGACAATGGCGCCGGCAAGACGACGCTGATCAAGGCGATATCGGGCGTGTTCCAGCCGACGGGCGGGGAAATCTTGCTTCGGGGCCAACCAGTGACGTTCGCGACGCCGCAGGAGGCTCGCGAAAAGGGCATCGAGACGATCTACCAGGATCTCGCGCTCGCCGACAATCTGTCGATCGGCGCCAACATCTTCCTTGGCCGCGAACCGATGCGCAAGGCGTTCGGCTTCCTGCCGGTGCTCGACCGCAAGGCGATGGCTGAGGCCGCCAAGGCGACGATGGGACGGCTGGACTTCCATGTCAGCCGGCTCGAGGCCCCGGTCAGCAATTTCTCCGGCGGCCAGCGCCAGGCCGTCGCCATCGGACGCGCCGTCTATTGGGATGCGCAGATCCTGATCATGGACGAGCCGACCGCCGCGCTTGGTGTGCCGGAGCAGCGCAAGGTGATCTCGCTGATCCACCAGCTCAAGGCGCAGGGGCGCGGCGTGATCTTCATCTCGCACAATCTGCAGGACATTTTTGCGGTGTCGGACCGCATCGTCGTGTTGCGGCGCGGCGTCCAGGCCGGCGAGCGCAAGATTTCGGAGACCAACCATGACGAAGTCGTCAAGCTGATGGTCGGCGGCTAAGCTGTGCCAATATTCAGGTGATGGTCCTGTTCAATCGTGGTGCTGCCGCCACCAGCGCCTTGCCGATGGCCGATTGCGGCGCGTCAATGACGTCACGGGCGTCGCCGCTCTCGGCAATCCGTCCGGCATCGAGAAGAATGACGCGGTGGGCGACGGCGCGGACGACGCCGAGATCATGTGAAATGAAGAGATAGGCGATCCGTTCCTCGCGTTGCAGATCGAGCAAAAGCTCGAGCATCTGTCCGCGCACCGAGACGTCGAGAGCCGACACCGCCTCGTCAAGCACGATGAGCGAGGGTTTCGTGGCGATGGCCCGCGCAATGGCCACGCGCTGCCGCTGGCCGCCGGAGATTTCGTGGATGGCACGCGGCGCGAGATCGGCCGACAGCCCGACGCGTTCCAGCAACGCGGCGATGCGACGTGGTCGCTCGGGGCGAGAGGCGATGCCATGGATGCGCAAGGGATCGTCGAGCACGCGCGCCACCGTGGCGCGCGCGTTGAAGGCGGCCAGCGGATCCTGGAACACCATTTGCAGGCGGGCGCGGCGCGCACGCAAAGCGGCGCCATTCAAGGCCAGGAAGTCATCGCCCTCGAATTCAATGCCGCCGGCATCTGGCTCGATCAGGCGCAGCACCAGCCGCGCAATCGTCGACTTGCCGCTGCCGGAGGGGCCGGCCAGTGCCAGCGTCTCACCGGGTCCGATGGTGAATGAGACGTCGTCGACAGCGTTGACGATCTTGCCGCCGCGACGGTAGCGCTTGGTCAGGTTGGACACCGTGAGCAAACTCATACGCGGAGCCCGGCTCGGTTCAGCAGCGGTTCGGCGTCGAGGCCGATATGGGCGTCGAGAAGCGCGCGTGTGTAGGCTTGAGTTGGGGCTCCAACGATCTGCGCGGTCGTGCCAAGCTCGACCAGTTGGCCGTGGCGGAAGACGGCGATGCGCTCAGCGAGTTCGGCGGCCAGCGCAATGTCGTGGCTGATGAACAGCAGCGTCATGCCATCCTCGGCCACCAGCCGCCGGATCAGAGCAACGATCTCGGCCTGCACGATGGTGTCGAGTGCACTGGTCGCCTCGTCGGCGATCAGCAATTTCGGACCGGCCGCAATCGCGGCGGCGATTGCCACGCGCTGCTTCTGACCGCCGGAGAGCTGATGCGGGAAGGCGCGTAGGGCCGAGTCTGGATCGGGCAGGCGGACGCGCTCGAGCAGGGGTTTGGCCTTGGCGTATGCCTGTCGCCATGTAAGGCCGAGATGCGCGCGCGCGACTTCGGCGATTTGTTTGCCGATTGGCATTACGGGGTCGAGGCTAGAGGACGGGTCCTGGAAGATGAAGCCGATGTCGTGGCCGCCGACGGGTGTGCGGCACGCTTCCGAGGAAGACTTTTGCGGTCTGCGCTCTATGAGGGGTGCCTTGGCGCCTAACGCTGGTGGCTGCCGCAAGAACCAATCGATACTTCCCGCAATCTTGGCGCTCGCTGGCAGCAACCCCGCAATCGCCAAAGCCAGCGTGCTCTTGCCCGACCCACTCTCACCAATGATAGCTAGGCGCTCGCCAGCAACAACATCGAGGCTGATCCCCTTCAGCGCCGCCACCTCACTGCCGTCGCGGCGGTAGGTCACCGTCAGGTCGCGGATTGACGCCAGCGCGCTCACGACAGGCCTCTCTTGACCGCTGTCGTCTCGACAATGCCTTCGCCGGCGAGATAGACGCCCAGCACCGTCAGCACCAGCGCTATGCCCGGGACGATCGATAGGAAGGGTGCGGTGCGCAGCACCGCGCGACCTTCTGCGATCATCCCACCCCAAGTGACTCTGTTGGGGTCGCCGAGGCCTAGAAACGACAAGGCCGCCTCGGTGAGGATCGCCGCGGCGACGATCACCGATGACATTGCCAGCACCGGCGGCAAGGCGTTGGGCAGTATCTCGCGAAAGGCTATCTCGAGCGGATGCATGCCGATGGCTCGGGCGCTGGCGACATAGTCGCGTTCGCGAATGGAGAGGACTTCCGCGCGGGCGATACGTGCCGGTCCGGTCCAGGTGCCGAGCGCTATTGCCGCAACGACAACGCCAAGCGATGGCCCGACGACGCTGACGAAGGCCAGTGCCAGCAGGAAGCTCGGCACGGTCTGGAAGGCATCGGTGATGCGCATCAGCACCTCGTCGGCGAGGCCGCCGGCAAAGCCGGCCAGCGTGCCGATCACCGAGCCGATGGCGAGTGCGGCCGCCGCCGCCGCCAATCCAACTGCCAGCGAGGTGCGAGCGCCATGGAAAAGCTCCGCCAGCACGTCGCGGCCGAGCCGGTCGGTGCCGAGCGGCAGCGACCAGTCCTGGAAGGGCGGCAGCAGCGCCGGGCCGGCAATGGCTTGCGGGTCGCCGGGAAACAGCAGCGAGGCCGACAGCGCCATGGCAATCAGTGCGCCTAGCAGGATGACGCCGGCAATCGCCTCGGGCGTGCGCAGGAAACGGCGAAGCAGGCTCATGCGCCCTCGCTGGCGCCAACGCGCGGGTCGAGGAAGGCATAGGCGATGTCGACGAGCAGGTTGATGACGATGACAAGGACTGCACTGACCAGGATGATGCCGAGCAGCAGCGGCGTGTCGCGAGAAGCCACCGCTTCCTGGGCCAGCCGGCCAAGGCCGGGTACGGAAAGACGCTCTCGATGACGACGCTGCCGCCGAGCATCTGCGCCGATTGTAGGCCGAGCATGGTGATCAGCGGCAGCAGCGCGTTACGGGCGACATGGGCAAGCACGATGCGGTGGCGCGACAATCCCCTGGCACGAGCGGCCAGCACAAAATCCTGGCGCCAGGCCTCGGCCATACCGGCGCGCATCATGCGCAAATAGAGTGCCAGATAGATGAAGCCGAGCGCGGCCACCGGCAGCACGAGATGGATGGCGATGTCGGCGGCGCGGGCAAGGCCGGTCTTGTCCGAGGCCAAGGTCTCGATGCCGCCGATCGGCAGCCAGCGCAGGTCAACGGCAAAGACGACGATCAGCACCAGGCCGAGCCAGAAACCCGGCACGGCATAGAGCGCCAGCGAGCCGATCGACAGGAAACGGTCGCGGAAGCTGCCTGGCCGTGCGCCGGCATAGACGCCGAGCACGGAGCCGAGCCCAAAGGACAGCGCCGTGGCGCTGACCATCAGAAGCAGCGTGTTGGGGAGGCGTTCGAGGATCACGTCGCGGATCGGCCTGGAGAAGGTCACCGACTGGCCGAGATCGAGATGCAGCAGCGCCCAGAGATAGTTCGCGAGCCGCGTCAACTCGGACTGGTCGAGGCCCCAGCGATGGCGCAGCAGCTCGATCATGCCGGCGTCACCGCCGGTCGAGACGATATAGGCATCGACGGCGTCGCCGGGGGCGGCTTCGAGCAAGAGGAACGTGCCGATGACGACGATCAACAGCACGAAGACGCTGCCGACGAGGCGGCGGCGAAGGAGGGTGAGGGCGCGGGTCATGCGGGCCTCGGGGAAGCGCGACGACTAAAGGAAACGTCGCGCGTGAGTGCCCCCCTCTGTCCTGCCGGACATCTCCCCCTCAAGGGGGGAGATCGGAAGTTATCAGCGATTTCGCCAATCTTCGCGGAAAGCGGATGAGCCAACGTTGCGGCCAGCCAATCTCCCCACTTGAGGGGGAGATGTCCGGCAGGACAGAGGGGGGCCTCGTAGAACTCAGCGTCTACGACCATTTCGCGAACTTGCATCCGCGCAAATGTGTCACGATTCCAGATACGTGTCCGCCCAGTTCGACACCGCCCAGCGCGGATTGTTGGCGATGTTGCCCACCGTGTCGCGCGCGACGCTGATGAAGCTCCATTCGGCGACGTTGATCAGCGGCAGGTCGGCGGCGACCTCCTTCTGGAACTCCTTGTAGAGGTCGGTGCGGGCTGATGTGTCGAGTGTCTCGGACGCCTTGGTGATCAGCGCGTCGAGCGCGTCGTTCTTGTAGCCGCCCTGGTTGGAGAACGGCACGCCGTCGGGAATGCCGCTCTGCACCAGGATGGTGGTCGAGATCGCCGGGTCGCCGCGGAAAACCGGCGGGCCGACGGCGAGGTCGAAGGCGTGGTCGGTGTAGACGGCCTTGATGTGCGCGGCCGAGTCGTTGTTGACCAGCTCTGCGTCGATGCCTATTGCCGCAAGCGCCTGGCGCAAATAGTCGCCGAACTGCTTGGTCTCGTTGAAATAGGGCGCCGGCAAAAGTTTCAGTGTAAAGCGCTTGCCGTCCGGGCCTCGTCTGTAGCCGGCCTCGTCGAGCAGCGCGTTGGCCTTGGCGACGTCGAAGGCATAGGTCGGCACGTCGGCGGTGTAGAATTGCGGATCGTTCTTAGGCACCGGGCCGGTGGCGGTGGCGGCATAGCCGAGGAACACCGTCTTGACGACGAAATCCTTGTCGATGGCATGCGCGATCGCCTGGCGCACTTTCAAATCGGCCAGTTCCTTGCGGCGATGGTTGATCTCGACGACGAGCTGATAGGTCAGCCCTTCATAACCTTTGCTGATCACCTTGAGGCCCGGCACCTTGGAGATGCGGTCGAGGTCGGCCAGCGGCACGGCGGAGAAAGCCGCGAGCTGGATTTCTTCCGCTTCCAGGGCACTGGCGGCGGACGTGCGGTCGGGCAGCACCTGGTAGATGATCTCGTCGAGGTACGGCTCGTCCTTGCCCCAGTAATTGGTGTTCTTCGTCAGGCGATAATACTGGCCGGCCTTGTACTCTCCGAACTTGAACGGGCCGGTGCCGATGGGGGCGTTGTTGGCCGGGTTGTCTTCGATCTTGCCGACCTCGTATATGTGCTTCGGCACGACGCTCGACAGCGCCGGCAGCGCGTTGCGGATCAGCTGGAACGGCGTTGGCTTGGCGAATTTGAAGATGGCGGTGAGATCGTCCGGGGTCTCGACGGCAGCCAGATCCTTGAACACGGTGCGGCCGAGGTTTTGCAGCGGCTTCCAGATCTGCAGCGCCGAGAAGGCGACGTCGGCCGAGGTGAACGGCTTGCCGTCATGCCATTTGACGCCATCGCGCAGCTTGAAGGTCACCGAGAGCCCATCGGCGGCCCCCTCCCAGGAGAGCGCCAGGCGTGGCGCGAGCCCGTCCTTGCCGTCGAACGAGGCTTCGGCAAGCGTTTCGACGATCTTGCTGGAAATGAAGAAGACGCCGTTGGACGCGACGATCGCCGGGTTGAGGTTGCGCGGTTCGGAATCGGCGGCAAGCACCAGCCGGCCGCCCTTCTTCGGCGTCTGCGCCCAGCCTGATATAGGCATGGCGGTGGAGGCCAGCAGCATCGCCGAACCGGCAAGCATCTTGCGTCTGGAAATCGTGAAACCTGACATGATCGAACTCCGTCCTCTCCGCGACCCGATCGGCGCGACAACACCCCTCGGATGCCGGTACCGGCATCCTTGCGGCGGCGATTATGAGCCTTGCCGAGGGTTTCGCCAGAGACGGAATTGGCGCATCCTTGCGTGGCTTTGAAATTTTCGTCCGCTGGACCAGTTTAGAGTAATCGACCCATTCGGTCTATCTGGTAGGACCAGATCTGGTGCACGGGTGACGAATGACGACTTGGTGACCGCTGGGCCCCGCTCATTGCGGATTTCTGGCTAGACCAGAGTGCGCAAAATGGTGCAGATTTGATCGACAGCCAAGGGATCGCGGCGCAACAGCCGGCGATCCCAGGCAATTCAGGGAGAGAGAGATGAACATTGCACCGGGCAAGAGTGCCGTCAGCACTATTCCGTTCGATCAGGCAAGGGTCGACCGGTTGATGGAGGAGGCCGGCATCGATGTGCTGCTGGCGACCTCCAAGCACAACACGCAATATCTGCTGGGTGGCTATAAATTCATCTTCTTCGCCGCCATGGATGCGATCGGCCACAGCCGTTACCTGCCGATCGTCGTGTACGAAAAGGGCGGGCCTGACCACGCGGCCTATATTGGCAACCGCATGGAAGGCGGCGAGCACCAGAACCATCCGTTCTGGACACCAACGCTGCACGCCGCTTGCTGGGGCACGCTGGATGCCGCGAACCTTGCCATCGAACATCTGCAGAAGATCGGCAGGGTGGGCGCGCGCATCGGCATCGAGCCAGGCTTCCTGCCGTCGGATGCCTACACGCTGATCCGCAAGGCTCTGCCGGATGCCAAGCTGATCGATGCGACAACGATGCTGGAGAGCATGCGGGCGATCAAGACCGACGCCGAACTGGAGAAGCTGCGCACGGCCTCCGAGCTGATCACCGATTCCATGCTGGCCACCATTGCCTGGGCGCGCGAAGGCACGACCAAGGCCGAGATGATCGAAAAGATCAGGCGCGAGGAGACCAATCGCGGCGCGCATTTCGAATATTGCCTGCTGACGCTGGGCTCCAGCCACAACCGCGCCGCCTCGCCGCAAGCTTGGAAGAAGGGCGAGGTGATGTCGATCGATTCCGGCGGCAATTATCACGGTTATATCGGTGACCTCTGCCGCATGGGCATCCTGGGCGAGCCCGATGCCGAGCTGGAAGATCTTTTGGCCGAGGTCGAGACAGTGCAGCAAGCGGCATTCTCAAAGGTGAAGGCGGGCACGCTGGGCGGTGACATGATTTCGCATGCTGAGGGCGTGCTTAAGGCTTCGAAGGTTGCGCCTTACACGGATTTCTTCGCCCACGGCATGGGATTGATCACGCATGAGGCGCCGTTCCTGATGACCAACCATCCGGTGACCTATGAAGGCACCTATGCGGCCAAGCCGCTGGAAAAGAACATGGTGCTTTCGGTGGAGACGACCATGCTCCACCCGACGCGGGGGTTCATCAAGCTGGAGGACACGCTGGCTGTGACTGAGGACGGCTACGTGATGTTCGGTGACCGGGGCAGGGGGTGGAACAGGGGTGGGGCGTAATAGATGCTGGTTTGACCGCCTGAGCATTCACTAAGATGGATCAGGAACCACCAAGGAAAGTCTTTCTCGACGCATGTTGCGAGATCTCTTCCCGGCTTGAACTTGGATTTCGCTTTGCAAAAAGCGGTCCTTATGCAAGTCGCCGAGTCGGCGACTGGACATTCAAAATTTCCTTTCAGTCAAACTATCTGAATGCCGGCGGCGAGTACGTCGAACTCGTCGTGCACGCGTCGGTCTACAACAAGGCGATAAGGGAATGGGATGAACGCAACGCCTGGCCGGCCAATGGCAGCGATTGGGTAGCCGGAGGACTGCTCGGCAATTTGCGGACCCCGCATCACTGGCAGACATGGAACGTCGCAAACCTGCCTACTCGTCAGGCTGAAATCGCGAACATCGTTGCCAACGTTCAGACGACCATCCTGCCGTTCTTTGAGCGTTTTGGTGCCCCACGCAAACTGGCTGAGCAGCTCGCGCATTCTGAAATCCCAGGTTTCATGTTCCCACAAAATGCTGTTCGATTTGTATTCTGGCAGCTTGGTCCAGAGGCAGCGGAAAACTGCATGTCCTATTGGGTCGCGCGCCTACCTACACCGGATGTCTTCCGATCTGAGCGCGATGTCCCCACTCTGCCGGATAGGCTCGCTTCGGGAAGCGATGTCAGCAACCTGGCAAGGGTCGCTCGTGCGATGAAGATTGGGCTCAGCCTCTGACGTTAGTCCTGCCCCGCTGGAATCAGCCTGAAATCCGGC
Organism: Mesorhizobium subarcticum; assembly: GCF_055456085.1. Lineage (NCBI taxonomy): Bacteria > Pseudomonadati > Pseudomonadota > Alphaproteobacteria > Hyphomicrobiales > Phyllobacteriaceae > Mesorhizobium > Mesorhizobium subarcticum. The sequence continues at coordinate 2,365,883 of NZ_CM144237.1, forward strand.
AGTTCGCGCAACACCAGTTCCGGTCCGGCGGGCGAATAGACGACAAACAGCTGCATCGGCCCGTCGCCCGTATTCAGCGTCGAGTGGAACCGGCTTTCCGGCACATAGATGGTGCAGCCGGGGCCGACCTTCGCCACCACCGGATCGCCGTTCTCGTCCTCGACCATCTGCTCGCCATGGCCGGAGATGACGAAGATGATTTCTTCCGCGCCGGGATGGTTGTGGCGTGTGTGGCCCTTGCCCGAGGGCAGGTCGACGACGCCGCCGGAAAAGCGCTCAGCACCGTTCACTTCCGGGGCTACCGTCAGCGACAGTTTTCCCCAGTCGAAGCCGAAGGCGCTGACGTCCTTCGGATAGACAAACACCTTTCTCCTGTCGGTCATGTCCTCATCCCTTCTTTTTCTTTTCATGTAGCGTGACGGCCTTGAAATCGGCCGTCTGCCTGGCGATCGCGGCTTCAGCCGGCAGCCGTTCCATCGAGCTTGCGCCATAGAAGCCGTGCAGGCCCTTGCAGCGGTCGAGGATGTAGCGGGCGTCGTCCGGCATCGAGATCGGCCCGCCATGGCAAAGCAATATGACGTCCTTGCGCACCGAACGGGCGGCATTGGCGATGGCGTCGATCTCGACCACGCAGTCATCGAGCGACTTGGCCGATGTGGCGCCGATGGAGCCGCCCGTCGTCACGCCCATATGGGCGACGACGATGTCGGCGCCGGCTTTGGTCATGGCGCGGGCTTCGTCGGGATTGAAGACGTAAGGCGTGGTCAGAAGGTCAAGCTTGTGCGCCTCGGCAATCATGTCGACTTCGAGCCCAAAGCCCATGCCGGTCTCCTCGAAGCTTCGGCGCATATTGCCGTCGAACAGGCCGATGGTCGGGAAATTCTGCACACCGGAAAAGCCCATCGTCTTCAGCTCGGCGAGGAGCAGCGGCATGATGACGAAGGGATCGGTGCCGTTGACGCCGGCCAGCACGGGCGTGTGTCTGACCACCGGCAACACCTCGTAGGCCATTTCCTTGACGATCTCGTTGGCATTGCCATAGGCGAGCAGGCCGGCGGCCGAACCGCGTCCGGCCATGCGGTAGCGGCCGGAATTGTAGATGATGATCAGGTCGATGCCGCCGGCTTCCTCAGCCTTAGCCGACAGGCCGGTGCCGGCACCACCGCCGACGATCGGCACACCCTTGTCGATCATCCCCCGGAATTTCCTCAATATGTCCTTGCGCGGTATGGCTGGCATGTCGGGTCTCTCAGTGTCTGGCGATGTCGAGGAAGGCGGCGGTTGCCGCCTGTGCGAATTCGGGATCGTTGATGTGCAGCGGCAGGCGCGTTACGCGGCGCGTGGTATTGGGCTTGATCGTGCGCTCGATGGCTTCGAACAGGACGGCGTCGGCCTGCGGATCGAAGAACGCGCCGCCCTCGATGTCGAGCGCCGAGACGCCCTTTTCCGGGATCAGGAAATGCACTGGTCCTTCACAGAGGGCGAGCCTGGCACCAATCCATTCGCCGATCTGGCGGCATTCGTCGGCGATGGTGCGCATCAGCGTGACGTTGGGATTGTGCTCGTAGAACAGCCGGCCGCGATAGCGTTCCGGGACGCTCGAGGGCGCCCAGAAATTGACCATGTCGAGCGCACCGACCGAGCCGACATAGGGCAGGCCGGTGCGCGCGATTGCGCCGAAGCGATCCTGCGTGGCCGGCAGCACGCCGCCGAACAGAAGGTCGCAGACCTCGGTCGTGGTGATGTCGATGACACCTGACAGCAGGCCGCTGTCGGCCAGCTTTTCCATACTGCGGCCGCCGGTGCCGGTGGCGTGGAAGACCATGCAGTCATAGATATTGCGTAACTGGTCGGCGATGGCCGTCACGCAAGGCGTGGTGACACCGAACATGGTGAGGCCGATCGATGGCTTGCCGTCGGGCAGCGGCGCCGGGCTTGCTGCCATGCCCGCTATCGCCTGGGCGGCGTTGTGCAGGACAACGCGCGAAAGCCGGTTCAAGCCGGCCATGTCTGTCACCGATGGCATCATGATGATGTCGGAGACATCGACATAGGGAGCGGTGTCGCCGGAGGCGAGCGTCGAGACCATGATTTTCGGCAGGCCGAGCGGCAGCGCGCGCATGCCCGATGTGATGATCGATGTGCCTCCGCCGCCGCCAATGCCGATCACGCCTGATATGTCGTTGCGCGACTGGACGAAGCGGGTGAAGGCGACGCCCATGGCGGCAACCGCGGCACCACGGTCATCGCCGCCTAGAACGGCTGTGCTGCCGTCCGGGTGATGGCTGGCAATTTCCTCAGCGCTGATGTCGACAGGAACGGTTGCATCGCGTGTCCCGACATCGATCCGAGAGACGGCTGCGCCCGTGGCGGCAACGGCATCGGCCAGGAAGGCGAGTTCCTCGCCCTTGGTGTCGGCAGTGCCCACGACATAGATGCGCTTCATGGGCAGTTCCCAAGTCATTGCAAATTTTTGAGACGCGCGTATCATATTGATATGGATATCTCACGTCAACAAGCCGCCGCGAACGACGACACCGGTGAGAGGGCCGAGCGTGGACCTCGGGCGCGCACGAAACGGTTGATGCTGGAGACGGCGACAAGGCTGATGCAGGCGGGCGTGACGCCGTCGGTCAGTGAAGTTGCCGAGGCGGCCGAGGTTTCCCGCGCCACAGCCTATCGCTATTTCCCGAGCCAGGCGGCGCTGGTGCATGCCGTTGTCGACGAGGGGCTCGGTCCGATCCTGACCTGGCAATCGACCTCCGGCGATGCCGAGCGCCGGGTCGCCGAACTGTTCGACACGGCGATGCCGCGCATCGAGGCGTTCGAGGCGACCTTCAAGGCAGCGCTTAAACTGTCGCTCGATCAGTGGGCGAGGCGCCAGGCCGGCACGCTGGATGGCGAGCCAGCCTTCACGCGCGGTCATCGCGTCGACTTGCTGCAGCAGGCGATCGCGCCGCTCAAGGGCCGGCTGCCGCCGCGCGACTTCAAGCGGCTGGCGCAGGCGCTGTCGCTGATTTTCGGTGTCGAGGTGCTGGTCGTGCTCAAGGATATCTGGGGGCTGGACAGCCGCAGAACCAGGTCTGTCGCGCAATGGGCGGCAGGCGCCCTGGTGCGCGCGGCGATCGCGGAATCGATCGATGAAGGAGACGGCGTCGATTCAAGGGTGGTTGTCGAGTAGGCCTATCTGGTTCGACCAGATTTGCATGCCGACTGCCGATATTAGCCTCGGCGTGGGGTGCTGCGCAACGCCTGTGCGTATCACTGAGTAGGAAAATCATTGGAAAACAGGCAGATAAAGCTTGAATTCGGCGGAGGCGAGCAGGTTCGGCTGCCAAGAAAGGACTTGACGCCGACGCAAAATTGGTAATACCAGATTAGGAAAGAAAAGTGGGTCGAAAGTGAGGGTTGCGATCCATTTTCCGGCAGGGCGAGGAGGCCCGGAACCGGAAAGGTGCGATCACGGGAGGAACTACCAGGGCCGGCTTCGTCGCCGGCTCGCATGACAAGGTAGAATGCGCACAAGGGAGGAAATCATTATGCGCAAGTTAGTGACCAGCGTGCTTGCTGGTATCGGCTTAACGCTTGCCTGCGGCACGTCTGTCTACGCGCAGGAAAAGTCGCTCACCATCTTCTGGGCGGAGTGGGATCCGGCCAATTACCTGCAGGAACTCGGCAACGAGTACGAGAAGGAAACCGGCGTCAAGATCACAGTGGAAACCACGCCGTGGTCCGACTTCCAGACCAAGGCCTTCACCGAGTTCAACGCCCATGGCGACGCCTATGATCTGGTCGTCGGCGACTCGCAATGGCTCGGCGCCGGCTCGACCGGCGGCCACTATGTCGACCTCACCGACTTCTTCAAGAAGCACGACCTCGGCAACGTCATGGCGCCGGCGACGGTGAAATATTACTCCGAGTATCCTGGCAACAGCGGCAAATACTGGGCCATCCCGCTCGAGGGTGACGCTGTCGGCTGGTCCTATCGCAAGGACTGGTTCGAGGATCCCAAGGAAAAGGAAGCCTTCAAGGCCAAGTATGGCTACGACCTCGACGTGCCGAAGGATTTCAAGGCGCTGCGAGACATCGCCGAGTTCTTCTACCGGCCGGATCAGAAGAAATACGGCATCGCCATCTATACCGACAATTCCTATGATGCGATGGCGATGGGCTTCGAGAACGCGCTGTTCTCCTATGGCGGCGATCTGGGTGACTACGCGACCTACAAGGTCGATGGCCACATCAATTCCGAAAAGGCGGTGGCCGCGCTCGACGCCTACAAGGAACTCTACAAGTTCACGCCTCCGGGCTGGGCCAAGTCGTTCTTCGTCGAGGACAACCAGGCGATCACTGAAAACCTGGCCGCGATGAGCATGAACTTCTTCGCGTTCTTCCCTTCACTGATCAACGAGGCGTCGAACCCGAACGCCAAGAACACCGGCTTCTTCGCCAACCCGCCGGGACCGAACGGCGACCAGTTCGCCGCTCTCGGCGGTCAGGGAATTTCCATCATCTCTTACTCGAAGAAGCAGGAAGAGGCGACGAAGTTCCTTGAGTGGTTCATCAAGGACGAGACCCAGAAGAAGTGGGCGGCCCTTGGCGGCTACACCTGCAGCGCGGCGGTGCTCAAGTCGCCGGAGTTCCAGAGTGCCACGCCCTACAACAAGGCCTTCTATGAGACCATGTTCAAGGTGAAGGACTTCTGGGCCGTGCCGGAATACGCCGAACTGCTGCAGCAGCTCAACCAGCGCGTCTATCCCTACATGATCGGCGGCGAAGGCACCGCCAAGGAAACGCTGGACGCTCTGGCTACCGACTGGAACGCGACGTTCAAGAAGTACGGCCGCGTTCAATAACAATCATGCATCACGGAGGGGGCGTTGGTGCCTCCTCCGTTTCTTTTTCTGCAAACGGGAGCAGGGGTCTTGGCGACCACGATGATCACAACGCTGGACAGGTCCTCGCGGGCGGTCGCGCGCGGCCTGAGCGACATTTCGATCCGCAACCTCTTCATTATCCCGACGGTCCTGTTCCTGATCGTCTTCAACATCTTTCCGCTGATCTATTCGCTTGGCTATTCCTTCACCGACTTCCGCGCGTCGACCAACGCGCCGGCGAATTTCGTCGGGCTGCAGAACTATCGCGACCTGCTCAACGACCCCTATGTCTGGTCGAACTTCGCCATCACCGCGAAATACGTCATCATCTCTGTCGCCGGCCAGCTGCTTGTCGGCTTCGGCGTCGCGATGCTGCTCAACAGGGATATCCCGCTCAAGGGCCTTATCACCACGCTCCTGCTGCTGCCGATGATGTTGTCGATGGCTGTTGTAGGGCTGTTCTGGAAGTTGCTCTATGACCCATCATGGGGCGTCATCAACTATGCGCTCGGACTCGGCAATTTCGAGTGGCTGGCCGACCCAAAGATGGCGCTCTACGCGGTTGCGCTGACCGATATCTGGATGTGGTCGCCCTTTGTCATGCTGCTGTCGCTGGCCGGGCTGTCGGCGGTGCCGAAGCACCTCTACGAAGCCGCCGCGATCGATCGTGCCGGGCCGTTCTACACCTTCTTCCGCATCACGCTGCCGCTGGTGGCGCCGATCCTGATGATCGCGGTCATCTTCCGCACGATGGAAGCGTTCAAGACCTTCGACCTTGCCTACATCCTGACCAGCCAGCCGACGGCTGAGTTGATCTCGATCCGGCTCTACAAGATGGCGTTCCAGGAATGGCAGACCGGGCGCTCCTGCGCGCTGGCCTACATCGTGCTGATCATGGTCCTGGCGATCACCAACATCTACGTCAAATATCTCAACAAGGTGAAGGAGCGCTGAGATGGCCGCAGTCCGCACTTCTTCCGAAATCGGCTTCAACCGCGTCGCCATCGTCGCCGTTCTGGTGGTGACCATCATCTTCCTGGCGCCGATCTACTGGATTGCCTCGACGGCGTTCAAGCCGCGCAATCTGGCCACGACCATCCCGCCGACGGTCGTCTTCCAGCCCGAGATTTCGCCCTTCGTGAAGCTGTTCACCAAGCGCTCGCAAATGCGCAGCCCGCCGTCGCCGGAAGAGTACGCGGCGGCCCCATGGTGGGAACGCGTCGTCTTCGATGGCGGCGAAAAGATCGTGCGCGACGGCAAGGACCAGGTGCAGTGGTCGGGCTATCCGAGCCGCTTCCTGAACTCGCTGATCATCGCCATCACTTCGACGGTGCTAGCGGTCGGCATGGGCACGTTCACCGCCTATGGCTTCTCGCGTTTCAAGGTGAAGGGGGAGGCGGATCTGCTCTTCTTCATCCTGTCGACGCGCATGCTGCCGCCGGTGGTGGTGGCGATCCCGATGTTCCTGATGTACCGCGCGGTCGGACTCGACGATTCCCACATCGGCCTGATCATCCTCTACACCGCCTTCAACCTGTCCTTCTCGGTGTGGCTGATGAAGGGCTTCATGGACGAAATCCCGAAAGAGTATGAGGAAGCCGCTCTCGTCGACGGCTACACGCGCATGGAGGCCTTCTTCAAGATCGTGCTGCCGGAGGCCGCCACCGGCATTGCCGCCACCGCTGTGTTCTGCTTCATCACGGCGTGGAACGAATATGCCTTCGCGCTGATCATGACCAATCGCCGTGCGCAGACCGCGCCGCCCTTCATCCCGAGCCAGGTCGGCTCCGGCCTGCCGGACTGGACTGTCATCGCCGCTGGAACCTTCCTGTTCCTGCTGCCGGTCGCGATCTTCACCTTCCTGCTCCGCAATCATCTGTTGCGCGGCATGTCCTTCGGAGCGATCCGCAAATGAGCTTTCGCGCCATCAACCAGAAATATCTGGAACCCGGTAGCCAAGTGCTCATGGTGCTCGGCATCGTGGCGCTCTGCCAGCCCTGGAACATGTTGCTGCACACATACGGCCTGACCATCATCCTGATCGGGCTGATCGGCTTCAACATCACCTCGAAGATCGCGCCTGAAGAGGAGGCCGGCACCGGTCATGCCGCGCGAAATCCGGGAGCACAGCATTGACCCAGATCGAGCTTCGCGGCGTCCAGAAGTTCTTCGGCGCCGTCCAGGTCATCAAGGACCTCAACCTCAAGATTGCAGACAACGAGTTCATCGTCCTGCTCGGCCAGTCGGGCTGCGGCAAGACGACGACCCTGCGCGCGGTCGCCGGACTGGAGACGATCGACGAGGGCGACATCCTCATCGACGGCAAGCCGGTCCAGCATTTGAAGGCCGCCGATCGCGACATCGCCATGGTGTTCCAGTCGTTCTCGCTTTATCCGCATATGAGCGTCTACGAGAACATCGCCTTTCCCTTGCGCGCCACGCGCAAGAGCAAGGCGGAGATCGACCAGGAAGTGCGCTCGGTCGCCAAGACGCTGCAGATAACCGATCTGCTGGCCAAGAAGCCATCGGCGTTGTCGGGCGGCGACATGCAGCGTGTCGCCATCGGTCGGGCGCTGGTGCGACGGCCGAAGGCGATGCTGATGGACGAGCCGATCGGCGCACTCGACGCCAAGCTGCGCGAGGAGATGCGGGCCGAGATCAAACGGCTGCACATCAAGCAGGGCTCGACCACCATCTATGTCACGCACGACCAGATCGAGGCGATGAGTCTCGCCGACCGCATCGTCATCATGCATGAGGGTGTGCTGCAGCAGGTCGGCTCACCCGACGAGGTCTATTCGCGCCCGGCCAATCTGTTCGTCGCGCAATTCGTCGGCAGCCCGGTGATGAATGTCGCCGACGCGGCGGTGGCCGAGACTGCATCCTCGGCCTCGGTAACGGTCGGTGGAGCGCCTGCTGGTTTCGAGTTTCCACGCACGCTGCTGTCGGAGCTCAACGGCCATGCCGGTGGCGAACTTGCGCTCGGCATCCGGCCGGAAGGCGTGCTCATCCGGCGTGACGCAGCGGAGGGCTTCATGGCGGTCGAGACGCAGATCGTCGAACCGCTTGGCTCCTTCGACATCGTCGACCTGAAGGTCGGCTCCAAGATGCTGCGCGCTCGCACCAAGAGCGGCTTCGTCGCCGGGCCGGGTGAGAAAGTCTTTGCCCGGATCGATCCGACGCAGGCGCATTTCTTCGACAAGGCAAGCGGCAAATCGCTTGATGTGAGACTGTAATGGCGCATATCCAGCTCAAGAACATTTCGAAGACCTTCGGCAACCACACGGCTCTGACCGGGCTCGATCTCGATATCGGCGATGGCGAATTCTTCGTGCTGCTCGGCGAGACAGGGGCTGGCAAGACGACGACGCTGCGGCTGATCGCCGGGCTGGAGAAGCCAAGTGAAGGGCAGGTCTTCATCGACGGCGTCGATGTCGCCGACTGGGGCGCGGCCGAACGCGACGTGGCGTTGGTGCTGCAGCAATATTCGCTCTATCCGCGCTATACGGTGCGCGAAAACCTCGAGTTTCCGCTAAAGCCGAAGATCCGCCGGTTGCCCGATGCCGAGATCAAGGATCGCGTCGATCGCGCAGCCCGCACGCTGCGGATCGAACATCTGCTCGATCGCAAGACCGACCGGCTGTCGGGCGGCGAGATGCAGCGCGTCTCAATCGGCCGCGCCATCGTGCGCAAGCCGCGTGTGTTCCTGATGGACGAGCCGCTGTCGGCGCTCGACGCGAAGCTGCGCGAAGCGCTGCGTACGGAGCTGAAGAACCTGCAGATCCAGCTCGGCGCCACCTTCCTGTTCGTCACCCACGACCAGATCGAGGCGATGTCGATGGGCGACAAGGTCGGCGTCTTGAACCACGGCCGCATCGTCCAGACCGGCACGCCGCACGAAATCTACAACAACCCGCGCGACACCTATGTGGCGAGCTTCGTCGGCTCGCCGCCGATGAACCTCATCGACGGCAGATTGGTGGACGGCCGCGCGGTGATGGCGCCGTTGAATTTCGAATTGCCTTTCTCAGGGGGAGCCAAGACGAGTGCGGCGACCGACGGTCGCCCGCTCGTCTTCGGCATCCGTCCCGAGGATGTCTATCTCGAGAGCGGCGCGCCGGTCGAGGCGCGCGTCCACGATGTCGAGAACCATGGCGTCGAGAAGATCCTGACGCTGCGTGTCGGCGACACGACGCTGCGCGCCACGGTGCCGGCCAAGACCGATGTCGCCATCGAGCAGCCGGTGCGCTTTGCCTGGAACCCGGACAAGGTTGTGCTGTTCGACAAGGGCAGTGGTGTCAGCTTGCGGCACGCGTCATAAGCCGCACCTTGCCTTATTTCGGCAGGTAGGTTTCGTAAGGCGTGTCATTGATCAAAAGGATCACGCATTCGGTGTCCGAGAGGCAGGCATCGTCATGCATCTCGTTGGCCTTTTGCGTCCAGTAGGAACCCACAGGCAGCACCACCTTGGTCGCTTCGCCGCCTTCCATCTGCCAGTGCTCCACAGCCCCTTGATGACGATGGCGCGGTAATCGGCGGTGTGGGCATGGACAGGCGCGCGCCAATTGCCGGGGACCTTCAGCAGCGTGCCGGCCGGTCCCTTCGCCCGCTCGCCCCATAGCGAACCCAGCCGTTGCGGCTGGTCCGGCGCTTCGGCGACGTAAGGGATCTTGTCGGCGGGCAAGTAGCTGTCTTCGAGAGCAAAGGCGCGAGCGGGAAAGACGCACAGAGTGGCGAGTACTAGAAATGCAGAACGATTGGGCATGGCGGTTCCTCCGCCTGCCAGACTATGGCGGTTCTGCCGGCGTGCAATGACATGCCGTCCAAAAGATTTGGCAATTTCTCCAGCCAGCAGAGGGACTGACGGGACGTACCGAATCCGAATCTCAGCCGTGGATGTCGCCGTCGCCGGTGTTGCGCAGATGGCTCGGCGCCACGCCCATCACCCGCTTGAAGGCGCGGCTGAAGGAGGCTTCCGAGTCGTAACCTAGTTTCGCCGCCGTCACCGACACCCTCAAACCGTCGCGGGTAAGCCATTGCCGCGCCTGGTGCATGCGCACGCGCAGCACGTATTTGGCCGGCGTTTCGCCGACGACAGTGGCAAAGCGCTGGGCGAAGGCGGAGCGCGAAGCGCCCATCATCCTGGCCAGCGCCTCGACCGTCCAGTCGCGGTCGGGCTGCAGGTGAATAGCGGCGAGCACCTTGCCGACATCGGGATTGCGGACGGCGGCAATCCAGCCGGAGGCATCGCCGCAGCCATTTTCCACCCAGGAGCGGATGATGGTGGCGGCGAGCACGTCGGCAAGGCGCGCCAGAATACCGCCGGAACCGACCCGATCCATCGTCACTTCGCCGGCCATGGCATCGAGCAAATGCTGGATGCCCGGCGCGTTGGTCATCAACTTGTGCGCCTGCATCAGACTGGGCATCATGTCGAGCAGGGGGTGCGAGCCGTCGAGGTTGAAATGCATGCTGCCGCAGAACAACAACGTCTTGCAGCCATCGCAGCCGTTTGAGACGTCGTAGATGTTGTCGCATACCGGTTCGATTGAGTAGCGGCCGATCGGAACGGGCGGCACGCCTGGCGCGCTGGCCAGAATATGCTCGTCGCCGCGCGGGATCAGCAGCGCGTCGCCAACCGACAGTTCGATCCACTCCTTCGACGGCGAGAACAGCCAGCAGCTTTGCTGCCCGATGAAATGGAAACGAGCCGCTTTCTGCGCGGGAAAGGAAACGGCCCAGGGCTCGCCAAGCACGCAGCGGCCATAGTCGACACCGTCGAGTCGCAAGCCGCGCAGCATGTCGCTCAGCGGGTCGCCGGACGCGGGCAAAGCAGCTTTGGACGAATTGTAGTTCATCTTGGTGTTTTTAACATGGAAACTCCAGGCCGTCACTCCCTATGTTGCAGTGCAGCCAAATGTTGCGGTGCAAACAGGCTGGAACCGACCATACTGCCAAGCCGTGACGGCAAGGCATGTAACGGGTGGAAGCCCCGGTCGGTCATTCCCTATGTGGCGCTGCGAACAGACCGGAGACTGACCATGGCCGACCCTTCTACAGGCGTGATCGACGCCACACTTCCGAACCCCGCAGAATCCGACGAGAGAGCCGAACCGGCCTGGGGTGCCGTTGTCTCGCTGGCGCTTGGCGTTTTCGGCCTCGTGACCGCCGAATTCCTGCCCGCCAGCCTGCTGACGCCGATGGCGCGCGATCTCGGGGTCAGCGAAGGCGTGGCCGGGCAAGCGGTGACAGCGACCGCCATCGTTGCGGCGATCGCCGCGCCGACCATGGCGATCATCACCAGGCGCATGGACCGCAGGTTCGTGATGTGGATGCTGACAGGGTTCCTGATCCTGTCCAACCTTCTGGCCACCTTCGCCTCGTCGCTCACCGTGCTTCTGCTGGCCCGGGTTGTGCTCGGCGTAGCCCTCGGCGGTTTCTGGGCGATGTCGGCAGCCATGGCGCTGCGGCTGGTGCCGATGCGGCTGATGCCGCGCGCCATGTCGATCATCCTGACCGGCGTTTCGCTGGCCACCGTCACTGCTGCTCCTGTCGGCGCCTATGTCGGCGACATCTGGGGATGGCGCACGGCGTTCATGATCGCCACCATCGTCGGTGCGCTGGCGCTGCTGGTGCAATTGGCGACCATTCCGAAGCTGCCGCCTGTGGGTGTCGCGAGCTTCCGCACCTTGCTAGAGGTGCTGGAACGGCCGTCGATCCGGGTGGCTCTGCTGGTCGTGCTGCTGGTCGCGTCCGGGCACTTTGCCGGCTTCACCTATGTGCGCCCCTTCCTCGAAAAGGTGCCGGTGCTCCACATCGAGACGATCTCACTCGTGCTGCTGGCCTATGGCATTGGCGGTTTCTTCGGCAATATAGCCGGCGGCATCCTGGCCGAGCGCAACCTCAAGACCGCGATCGCCCTGGCGCCCTTGCTGATTGCCCTGGCGGCCGCCTCGATGCTGATCTTCGGCGCCTCGCCGACGGTCGCGGCTCTTGCCGTTGCCGCCTGGGGCTTTGCCTTCGGCGCGGTACCAGTCGGGCTGCAGAGCTGGCTGGTGCGGGCAGCGCCCGACCAGGCCGAAAGCGCCGGCGGCTTGATGGTGGCGACCTTCCAGGTGGCGATCGCGCTGGGCGCCGTCTTCGGTGGCCTGCTGGTCGACCATGCCGGCGTCGCCAGTGCCTTCGCCTATTGCGGCGTCGCGACTCTGCTGGCGGCCATCGTGGTGTTCCTGCGCGGCCCGAAGCAGGCCGAATAGCCTCTCAATAGCCATCCCCGGCAGCGGCCCGAGAACCATCACGGTTTTCGGGCCGCTGTCCTTGTGATGGCGGCGACGAAACGGTTGAGACTGTCCTCGACATAGGCGGCCACGTCGATCGTCGGGTCGAAACTCCACCACAGCAGCGATCCCTGCCAATGCGATGCCATCAGCAGGCCGACATCCTGGGGCGGTGCGGGCATCTGCGCAAAGCAATCCGCAAGGATTCTGGACAGGGATGCCTTCCAGGCCGCACCCCGCGCCCGGAGCAGGGGATCACGCAGATCCTCGCGCAGGACAAGCAGGCCTTCGGCATAGGATTCGATGCCGCCATAGCCTTTCGATAGCGCCACCAGCAACTCGACCGCGCCGGCCGGCGTCCTGGCGATGGTGGCGCCCAGTGCCCTGGTCTTGTCGTCGAGACCATCCCAGGCATGCAGAAGGGTGCGTTGTTTCAACTGCGCCTTGTTTCCAAAACGCTGCACCAGGGTTGCGCCGGAAAGGCCGCAAGCCTTTGCCAGTCGATCGAAAGTGAGCGCCTCCGGACCATGCCCATGGATCAGCCGAAGCGCTGCCTCCAGCACCTGCTCGTCCGACTGGGTTTTTGGTCTTGTCATCTTGACATCTCAATATAACCGAATGATCATTTATATATGTGAGGAGCGGCGGAAGCCAGCTCAGTTTGATCGATCGTACCGTTTTCGGGAGAGTTCAATGACGTTGCAAGGAAAAGTCGCATTGGTCGCCGGCGCCACGCGTGGTGCGGGGCGCGGTATCGCTGTTGAGCTAGGAGCTGCCGGCGCCACCGTCTATGTCACCGGGCGCACGACACGCAGCCAAAAATCAGAATATGCCCGACCCGAAACCATTGAGGAAACGGCGGAACTGGTCTCCGCGAACGGAGGCAAGGGCATCGCCGTACAGGTCGATCATCTGGTTGCCGACGATGTACGAAGTCTGGTCGAACGCATCCGCACTGAACAGGGTCAGCTCGACATACTCGTCAACAACATCTGGGGCGGCGAAAAACTGTTCGAATGGGACAAGCCTGTCTGGGAGCACAATCTGGAAAACGGCTTGCGCATGCTGCGGCTGGCCATCGATACGCATCTGATCACTGCCCATCATGCGCTGCCCCTCATGATCGAGCGGGCGGGCGGGCTGCTGGTCGAAGTCACCGACGGCACGGCCGAATACAATGCTGACCACTACCGGCTGTCGCCCTTCTACGACCTGGCCAAGGTGGCGGTGAACCGCATGGCCTGGGCGCACGCCAAGGACCTTGCGAAACATGGCGCCACGTCAGTCTCGTTGACGCCCGGCTGGATGCGCTCGGAAATGATGCTGGAGGCCTTTGGGGTCCGCGAGGACAACTGGCGCGATGCAACCGCCACTGTGCCGCATTTCGTCATTTCGGAGACGCCGCGCTTCGTTGGGCGCGCCGTTACCGCCTTGGCGGCGGATCCGAACCGCGCGCGCTGGAACGGACAGTCGCTATCCAGCGGCGGGTTGGCGCAGGTCTACGGTTTCACCGACCTCGACGGTTCGCGGCCCGATGCCTGGCGCTACGTGCCGGAAGTCCAGGATGCCGGCAAGCCTGCTGACGCAACGGGTTACCGGTAAGCCAAAATTGCTTCAGGCCGAGCGGCCGTCGAAATCGAAGACCGACAGGGTGGACGGGTCGAGATCGGCGACGCAGTTGAGATTGACGTAGGCGTTGCGTTCACCGCCTTCGCGGACATCCTCGGCGAAAGGGTGGATGCCGCAAGTGAGGCAGAAGCGGTGCGCCATCGCGTGGTTGCCGAATGCGTAACTGCCGAGATCATCGCCCCAGGCCAGGACCGTCAGGCTCCCATGCGGAATGGCACATAAGAGGGCGCCCTTGCGCGAGCAGATCGAACAATTGCACCGGATGGCGCCGGTGAGTTCCGCCTTGAATTCGAAGGCGACCTTGCCGCAATGACAGCTGCCTCTGTACAGCATCAGTATCTTCCTATCGCTGGCAGGTGCAAAGGCACGCTGGCCGGGTTATCCCTTCCGCAGGCCAAATCGGCTGCTTGCCTTAAAGACGTTGCATCCTGGCGGAGTCCGACATCGACATGCAATCCATCCGCGATCGTCTCGAAATCATCCTGTCACGTCTTGCCAATCGGGCTGGAGACGAGAAGGTCTTCACGAAGCTCTATGCCGAGGCAGCGCGAGCCGCGGCCGACGCCAGCGATGCGCGCAAAAAGGCTGGCGTGACGCTCGGACCGCTCGACGGCACCATTGTCTCGATCAAGGATCTGTTCGATGTCGCCGGCGAGGTGACCACGGCTGGCTCACTGATGCTCAGGACTGCCACGCCCGCTGCGCGCGACGCGGCCATCGTCAGCCGGCTGCGCCAGGCTGGAGCTGTCATCATCGGCAAGACCAACATGACCGAATTCGCCTTCACCGCGATCGGCGACAACGTGCATTACGGCACGCCGGGCAATGCCCTCGACAGCAGTCGCATTTCCGGTGGCTCCTCATCGGGTGCCGGCGTTTCCGTCGGCGAGGGGACGAGCGACATTTCGATCGGCTCCGATACCGGCGGTTCCATCCGCATCCCGGCATCGTTGAATGGTGTTGTCGGCTTCAAGCCGACGGCGCGGCGTGTGCCGTTGACCGGCGCGTATCCATTGTCCGCGACACTGGATTCCATCGGGCCGCTGGCTCTAAGCGTTGCTGCGTGTGCGGTTGCCGACGCCGCAATGGCCGGCGAGGAACTACCGCCGCTGCATCTGCCGCTCCCGCTTGCCGGGCTTCGTGTCGGTATTCCGCGTGGCCGTCTTTTCGAAGACACTGAAAGCGAGATCAGCGCGGCCTTCGATAGCAGCCTTGCCAAGATAGAGCGGACAGGGGCGCGGTTGGTGGACATATCGATCGATGACTTCATTGCCGATATGCGCGCGGCCACCAAGCGCGGCTCGATCGCTGCCATGGAAGGAGCCGAAGTGCATGCCGACTGGCTGGCAACAGGCGCACCGGTGCCGGTCGATCCGCATGTCAGCGGGCCTTTGTCGCGCGCGGCCATGCTGCCGACGCCGGTCTACATCAGGGCCTTGCGCCGCCGCCGCGCGCTCGTCGCCGCCATGGATGAGCGGCTGGCATCGGTCGATGTGCTGGCTCTGCCAACCACGCCGGTGACGGCCCCGACCATCGTTTCCCTGGCCGAGGACGCCGAATTGCGCGACCGTATAGAAGGCCTGCTGCTGCGCAACACGCAGGTCGCCAACCAGTTCGACCTCTGCGCGATCTCGCTGCCGATGCCTGATACGGCGCTGCCGGCCGGACTGATGCTGGTGGCGCGCAACGGCCATGACCAGCGCCTGCTGCGGATTGCTGCTGAAGTCGAGCGGCTGTTCTGAAGGGCAGTGTGCCTCGGATAGGCAATCAGTGCGCCGCGCAGCGCTTGCGTTCGCCTGTCTTGGATGCGCGTTCGATGTTGGTAACGACCAGCATCGGCGGATCGCTTGGCTCACCACGATGCTGGATAGATCCTCGGACGACAAGCTTTCCCGCATGGAGCTTGTCGGGGAGGTCAGGTGGGGATCTGCTCAGCGGCAGCAATTCGGTGGTGTTCAGCATCACACCCTTGATGATCTTGCCTGTGGCCAGATCGAGCGCATTGCCCGATGGGCAGGGGGCCATGACGCAGACGATCCCATTGCTGCAATAGACGTAATCGCTGCTTTGCGCCGCCGCGAGCGAGGGCAAGGCCGCGATCGAACATGCGGCAAGACCAAGGAATGCGAGGCGAAAAGTGAACATGGTTCTCAGCGTCGCGGAGAATTGGGGCGAAACCGCGATGCGCTAGATGTCGAGCGGAAACCGCCGCCGGTAGTGATCGACCACTTCGGGATTGCGCAGATTGACCGGCAGCTTGCCCGCCAGCACCAGCAAGACTTCCCCCACCGCGCCGACGCCCATGCGCATCATCGATTCTTCGGTAATGCCGGCCATATGCGGGGTGATGATGACGTTGTCGAAGCCGAAATAGGGATGATTGGCCGGCAGTGGCTGCGTCGAAAACACGTCGAGCGCGGCACCGCCGATGCGACGTTTCTGCAAGGCTTCGATCAGCGCGTCGTCATCGACGACCGGCCCGCGCGACACGTTGATCAAGAGCGCATTGGGCTTCATGCGGGCGATGCGTTCGCGACTGATCAGGCCGCGCGTTTCCTCGGTCAGCGGACAGCAGAGCACGATGATGTCGCTCTGTTCGACCAGCGCGTCGATGGAGAGGAAGCCGACCTTGTCCGGCGCCGGCTGCATGCTGCGCGTCGTAGCCACCACTTTCAGGTCGAAGCCGTGCGCGGCGATATGGCCGACGGCCTGGCCAACGGCGCCGAGGCCGACAATGCCGATGGTCTTGCCGGCAAGCTCGCTGTTGGTATTGGCGTGCTCGCGTCCGGCGAGCCAGCCTTTGGCCCTGAGGTCGCGGTCGACCTTGCGGAATTGCCGCAGCAGCGCAAGTGCGGTGAACATCACGTGTTCGGCGACAGAGCGCGCATTGACCGCCGGTACGTTGGCCACCAGCACGCCGGCAGCGGTCGCCGCCTCCATCGGGATCATGTCGAGCCCGGCGCCGTGGCGGATAGCCGCCCTCAGCTTCCAGGCGCCCTCGAAAAGCTGTGGCGTCAGGTGCGCGCGCACGATGACGATGTCGGCGTCCTTGGCCTCCCTGGTCAGTGTGGCGGCATCGAGCGCCGAGGCAATGACAAGCTGGCCGACGCCTGCCAACTTGGCCGAGGCGCGCGGGTGCAACGGGTGGGTCGACAGGATCTTTGGCTGGTCCACGGTCAGGCCTTTTCGAGTGCCGGGCTTGTGGGCGCATCCGCCTTGCCGCCCTCGATCAGGCCCTTCCAGTAGCTCTCCGCGCCTTGCAGATGGGCGCTCATCAGCGCCTGGGCGAGATTGCCGTCGCGGCGCAGCAGCGCCTCGTAGATCTGCACGTGCTCGGCATGCGAACGCACGCTGCGTTCGGGATCGTTGAAGTAGATCGGCAGACGCTGTTCGCCCATCAGATAGTAGACGCTGCAGATGTTGTGGAAGACGCTGTTCTTGGTGGCGCGCACGATCTCCAGATGAAACTCGCGGTCTTCCTTGGCCAGGCCTTCGCCGGCGGCGATGCGCTCCTCGGATGCCTTGAGGATCTCGCGCAGCCGCTCGAAATTCTCCTCGGTGGCGCGCGAGCAGGCAAGCTCGGCCGCCTTGATCTCATGGATCTTGCGCAACTCGACCGTCTCGTAAATCTGCAAGGGATCGAGCGGCAGGCCGGCGCGGGCAAACAGCGCCAGCGCCTCGACGCTCGCCTGCTTGGTGTCGATGTAGATGCCGGACTTGGCCCGCCGCTCGACGATGCGCATGGCTTCGAGGATGGCGAGCGCTTCGCGAATCTGGCCGCGGCTGACGCCGAAATGCTCCGCCAGTTCCCGTTCCGACGGCGTTCGGCCCGTATCCTTGTCCGAATGGGAGAAGAGATAGGCGGCGAGTTCCGCGAGAAGGTTCTTTTCTTTCATCGTCAACTGCGTTGCGCGTGCGCCTCCAGGAACCGCTCCGAGATGGTGATTCCCAGACCCGGCCTTTCCGGGATCGCTATCATACCGTCCTTTGCTTCGACAGTCTCTTCGATCAGATCGTGGATCATCGGGTTGGCGCCGAGCGAATATTCGACGGTGAAACTCGACGGCGAGGCCGCGCAGACATGCAAGCCGGCGAAGAAGCAGGGCGCGCCGGCCCACAGATGCGGCGCAAAGCGCAAATTGAAGGCGCTGGCGATGGTGCCGATCTTCATCGCCTCGCTGATGCCGCCGCAAAAGGCGGGATCGGGCTGGAAGATGTCGGCGGCCTTGAGCACGGCGAGGTCGCGGAAGGCATAACGTGTCGCCTCGCTCTCGCCGGTGGCGATCGGAACCGCACCCGAGGCGCGCACCTCGGCCATCCCCGGCTTGTCATCGGCGATCACAGGCTCCTCGAACCAGGCGAGATCGAGGTCGTTGACGAGATGGATGAAGCGCTTGGCCTCCGCCACCGTATAGGTGCCGTGGGCATCGACCATCAATTCGACATCAGGACCGAGCGCCTGGCGCGCGGCGCGCACGCGGGCGGCCGAAATGTGCGCGGCGCTATCCATGGCGCCGACCCGCATCTTCAGCGCCTTGAAGCCGCCTTTGGCGATGTAGGATTTCAGTTGTTCGCCGATGGCATCAGCCGAGGCCCAGCCGCCCGAGGCATAGGCCGGCATGCGGTCGAGCTTGCGACCGCCAAGCAGCCGCCAGACCGGCACGCCGAGCGATTTCCCCAAAATATCCCAGAGCGCGATGTCGACGGCGCTGATAGCGGCGATGCTCATGCCGCGCCGCGCCAGCTGCGGCATGGCATGGCCGGCGCGCGCCGCGCTGTCATGGCGCACGCCATTGTAAAGCATCTCCCAGATGATGCCGATGTCGGCCGGGTCGCGGCCGATCAGTTGCGGCCCGACCTCGTGGTTCAGCATATGGACGAGGGCGCCGTAGCTGCCGGCGCTGCCGGCGGCGTTCTTGCCTTCGCCCCAGCCAACCAGCCCGTCATCGGTCTCGATGCGCAGGATGGCGGCGTCGAAGGTCGTCACCTGGCCGAAGTCGCTGCGATGTTGCTTCGCGGCTTCAATCGGGATGCGAACCCACCAGGCTTGGACGGTCTTGATGCGCATGTTTTTCCCCAACCCTGCCGCCGGCCAAGGCGGAAGGGCAAATTTCCCGGAAGCAGTCGACTACTTGATCAGCGGCAACAGCGTTTCGGCGGTGATGCGCATCTGGTCGGTGTAGAATTTCTCGGTCAGCACGCTGGAGCCGTGGTCCTGGATGAACTTCAGCTGCTCGGGCGAGATATCGACCGGGTGGCGCTCGACCATTTCGGGATAGGGTGCCGCCGGCGTGCGGTCGACCGGGGCGACGAACTCGTTGGTCAGCGCGCCGTCGTAACCGACCTCCCGCAAGGTCGCGACGATCCTTGGCCAATCAATCTGGCCAAGGCCGGCGGCGAAGCGGTTGTTGTCGGCGACATGGAAGTCGAACAGGCGCTTGCCGACCTGGCGGATCGCGTCATGAACGTTAAATTCCTCCATGTGGATGTGGTAGGCGTCAAGGCAGACGCCGCATTCGGGGCTGACCGCGTCGGCCAGCGCCAGCGCCTGGGCGCCGCGGTTGAACAGATAGGTCTCGAAGCGGTTCAGCGGCTCGACCGCAATCTTGACGCCGACCTTCTTGGCGTGGGTGAAACACTCGCGGGTCGCGTCGACGACCCACTTCCATTCCTCTTCCTCGGTGCCATCCGGCACCACCTTGCCGACGGTCGCGGGAACGAGCGTGATGATCTCGCCATCGAGCTCGCTGACCATGGTCAGCACGTCCTTGACGTACTGCACGGAGCGCTCGCGCTGGCCCTGGTTCCTGGCGGCAAGGTTGCGTTCGCCCAGCATCAAGGTCACCGCGCCCCAGCAACGGATGCCATGCTCCTTCAACAGCGCCCGTGTCTCCTTGGTCTTGTACTGCTCGGGCTCGCCGGAAATCTCGATCGACTCATAGCCGAATTTCTTGATGCGCTTCAGCGTCACCTCCAACGGTTCCGCGCGCATCCAGTTGTGCGTCGAAAGATGCATGGTCTGTCCTTCCCAAATTCGTCCGTATGGTTTGCCTGCGACATGCATCGCTAAAAGGCGACGCAAGGGTTCCTCCCCAAGGCATCCCCAGCCTTTTTCTGCAAACTGGTTCGACCAATTGGGCCTGAAGCGAGGTCTACAGCAAATTCCAGGGGACGGCAAGAAGTGCGGTGACGGAACTTTTCGTGCGAATTATTCCATTGATTATATTGCTATATATGCCGATATGCCGAATGCACCGAGGTCTTTGGCGATGCATTGTGAGGCTTGACCAAATTCCCTTATTTGGTAATACCAGAATGGCAGTGCCTGCAAAGCGCCTGGTGCGAAAAGACCAAAATGGCTGGCCCTGCTTCCAATCGGCGCTATGCTTGGTCGCGACACAATGAGGGAGGATGCCGATGCCGACGACAATGAAGGGCCCTGGACTGTTTCTGGCGCAGTTCGCGGGTGATGCAGCGCCGTTCAATTCGCTGGCCTCGATCACCAAATGGGCCGCCGGTCTCGGCTACAAGGGTGTGCAGATCCCGACCTGGGACGCGCGGCTGTTCGACCTCAAGAAGGCGGCGTCTTCCAAGACCTATTGCGACGAGGTGAAGGGCATCTGTGCCGATGCCGGCGTCGAGATCACCGAATTGTCGACGCATCTGCAGGGGCAGTTGGTGGCAGTGCATCCGGCCTATGACGCGCAGATGGATGGCTTCGCGCCGGCCTCGGTGCACAACAACCCAAAGGCGCGGCAGAAATGGGCTGTCGAACAGATGAAGTTCGGTGCCAAGGCATCGCGCAATCTCGGGCTGAATGCAACGGTGTCGTTCACCGGCTCGCTGGCTTTCCCTTACCTCTATCCCTTCCCGCAGCGGCCCGCCGGACTGATCGAGGAGGCCTTTGGCGAACTCGGCAAACGCTGGAAGCCGATCCTCGATGTCTATGAGGACAATGGCGTCGATGTCGGCTACGAAATTCATCCCTCTGAGGACGTGTTCGACGGCGCGACCTTCGAGATGTTCCTTGATGCAGTTGGTGGCCACAAGCGTTGCAACATCAACTATGACCCGTCGCATTTCCTTTTGCAGCAGCTCGATTATCTCGAATTCATCGACATCTATCACGAGCGCATCAAGGCCTTCCACGTCAAGGACGCCGAGTTCAACCCGACAGGCCGGCAAGGCGTCTATTCCGGCTATCAGAGCTGGACCAACCGCGCCGGCCGTTTCCGCTCGCTGGGCGACGGGCAGGTGGATTTCGGCGGCATCTTCTCCAAGCTGACGCAGTACAATTATGATTCCTGGGCGGTGCTGGAATGGGAGTGCTGCCTGAAACATCCTGAAGACGGCGCGGCAGAGGGTGCGCCTTTCATCCAGCACCACATCATCCGCGTGACGGAAAGGGCATTCGACGATTTTGCCAGCGGCACCACGGACAAGAAGCTGCTGCGCGCGATGATGGGTATCTGACAGGACTTATCCCTTCCCTGATAGGGAGGAGCATCCAAGACACGAGGGAGAAAACATGGTCGGCGCATCGAAGTCGGAAACGGGAGGCGGCCCGATCCGCTATGGCATGGTCGGCGGCGGGCAGGGCGCCTTCATCGGTGCGGTGCATCGCATAGCGGCGCGCATGGACAATGATTTCGTGCTGGTGGCCGGTGCGCTGTCGGCCAATCCCGAGCGCGCCAAGGCTTCGGCCGCCGAACTCGGGCTCGATCCGGATCGCAGCTATGCGTCCTATGCCGAGATGGCCATGGCCGAGGCGAAACGCCCCGACGGCATCGAGGCGGTGGCCATCGTCACGCCGAACAATGTGCACGTACCGGCAGCCAAAGCCTTCCTCGAGGCCGGCATCCATGTGATCTGCGACAAGCCGCTGGCAACGACACTGGCCGAGGCCAAGGAACTCGCGGCGATCGTCGAGAAGACCGGCAAGGTGTTCGTGCTGACGCACAACTACACCGCCTATCCGATGATCCGCCAGGCGCGCGAGATGGTGGCCAAGGGGCAACTTGGCGACATCCGCATCGTGCAGTCCGAATATCCGCAGGACTGGCTGACCGAGGATCTCGCCGCCACCGGCCAGAAGCAGGCGGCGTGGCGCTCCGATCCCAAGCAGGCGGGCGCGGGCGGCGCGCTGGGCGATATCGGCACGCATGCCTACAATCTGGCGCGCTTCGTCTCCGGGCTCGAACTCGATTCGCTGTCGGCCGATCTCGATGCTTTCGTGCCGGGGCGTCAACTCGACGACAATGTCAACGTCATGCTGCGCTTCAAGCCAGCCGGCAAGACGCATCCGGCCAAGGGCATGATCTGGGCGAGCCAGGTGGCGCCCGGCCATGAGAACGGACTGAAGCTGCGCATCTATGGGTCCAAAGGCGGGCTGGAATGGGTGCAGGCTGACCCGAACTATCTCTGGTACACGCCGTTCGGCCAGCCGAAGCAGTTGCTCACCCGAAACGGCGCCGGGTCGTTGCCGGTGGCGGGCCGTGTCAGCCGTGTGCCGTCGGGCCATCCCGAGGGCTATCTCGAAGGTTTTGCCAACATCTATCAGGAAGCCGCGCGCGCCATCCGTGCAGCGCGCAAGAAAGGTGGCAAGCCGGCAAAGGATGTCGTCTTCCCGACCATCCAGGACGGTGTCGAGGGCATGGCCTTCATCGAGGCCTGTGTGAAGTCTTCGAAGAAGAATGGAGCGTGGACGAAGCTGGCGGAATAGCCAGCGCGCCGTCAAATGGGGGAGGGCGTCGATGAAAATCGGCATGTGCATGTTCTTATGGACGACCAGCGTCTCGAAGAAGCACGAGGCGCTACTGCGGGACATCAAGGCGACGGGCTTCGATGGCGTCGAGATACCGGTCTTTGCCGGCACGCCGGACGACTACAAAAAGCTCGGCGACCTGCTCGACCGCATCGGACTGGAGCGCACCGCCGTTTCGGCGATGGGCGATCCCTCGATGAACCTGATCTCGGCCGACGCGGCGACCCGCAAGGCCGGTGTCGACTACATGAAATGGGCTGTTGATTGCAGTGCGGCACTCGGCGCGAACACGCTGAGCGGCCCGCTGCATTCGACGCTCGGTGCTTTCTCCGGCAACGGCCCGACAGCCGTCGAGAAGAAGCGCTCGGTCGCCTCGCAGCGCGCCATTGGCGACCATGCCGGAAAGCGGGGCGTCACCATTGGGCTCGAGGCGCTCAACCGCTTCGAATGCTACCTTCTCAACACGATGGCCGACCTGTCGGAGCATATCGATGCCATCGACCGGCCGCACATCAAGGCGATGTATGACACCTTCCACGCCAACATCGAGGAAGCCGACCCGATCGGCGCCTACACGAAGCATCGCGGCAATGTCGTGCACATCCACATATCCGAGAACGATCGCGGCGTGCCGGGGCGCGGCAACATTCCGTGGAAGGAGACGTTCGCGGCGATCCGCAAGAGTGGCTACGACGACTGGCTGACGATCGAGGCGTTTGGCCGATCGCTGAAGGATCTGGCTGCGGCGACCAAGGTGTGGCGCGATTTTTCCGAAACGCCGGAAGAGGTGTATCGGGATGGGTATAAGCATATCAGGAATGGGTGGAAGAAGGCCGCTTAGGGCATGTCGATATTCGGGTGAGGCCGGCCCGCTCGATGAAGGCTATGGCCGGCGAAGGCCGGTTCTCGTAACCCAGCATTTTCGACTCGGCCTGACCCGAATCTCAACATGCCCTGAGATGCTGAGATAGCTACCCCTGCTCAGCCTGGATCCTGTTGTAATCGTGGATCGTGCGGCTGAGCCTGCGGCGCAGGAAATTCGACATGTTGTCGAAGATGAAGACCACCAGCAGGGTCAACAGCACCATGTAGAAGACGTTGGCCCAGTTGGAATTGGTGCGCATTGCTTCCCACAGTTTCAGGCCGATGCCGCCGGCGCCGACGGCACCGATGATGGTGGCGCCGCGGGTGTTGGATTCCCATTGGTAGAGCGTCTGGCTGATGAACACCGGAATCACCTCCGGGATCACGCCATAGCGTTGCACCAGAAGGCCGTTGGCTCCGGTCGAGACGACGCCCTCGCGCGGCTTGTCGTCGATGTTCTCCAGGGCCTCGGAATAGGTTTTGCCGAGCGTGCCGATTTCGGTGAAGAAGATCGCGGCACTGCCCGCGAGCGGCCCCGGCCCGAAGGCGCGGGTGAAGAACAGTGCCCAGATCAGCATGTCGACCGAGCGCATGAAGTCGAAGAAGCGCTTGAGCACCTGGCTGAGTATGCCGCTCGGCGTGATGTTGCGGGCGGCGAAGAAGGCGAGCGGGAAGGCGACGATACCGCCGAGCAGCGTGCCCAGGAACGCCATGACGATGGTCTGCAGCAGTTTCGTCCAGACGTCGCCATGTTGCCACTGGGCGTTGTTCCAGATGTTGTCGCCGGCGAGCGCGAGGTTCGAGGTGCCTGGCTTCAGTTCGGGCCCGGAGATGATCAGCGAGATCACTTCTCCCGCCGATTTGCCGAAGAAGGGCGAGCGCGTGTCGAAGACGAAATTGGCCCAGCCGAGGAAACGCTTGCGCACCTTGACGCGGTCGACGGTGACGCGGACTTCGCCGGCAAAGCCCATCTTGGCCACCACCTCGTCATCGTGCGCGGTGATCCAGTCCGGCACCGGGCCTGTGACCACCGGCTTGCCGCTGGTTAGCGCTACCGGCACGGTCCGGCCGTTGGCCACAATCGTCGCCTGCGTCTTGTCGAAGGTTACGGACTTTGCCGGGCCGTCGATCAGTACGGTGAAGGTTCCGTCCGGGCTCTTGATCACCCAGTCGGGGTTGGGGTTGTCGCCCAGCGCCGAGAAGCGCGGATATTTCGGCGTGATCTCGGGCTGGTCGAGACGGAATTCCGGTTGCAAATCGTAGCTGATCCACTGCGACAGGAAGAGCGGCAGGCGCTCCCAGTGCGAGTCCCGCAGTACTTGCGGCAGAGTGAAGAACCACATGGCGTAAACGAGGTAGAGCACGGTGCCGAGAAGCAGAAACAGCGGGCCGAAGCGCTTGTAGGCGGGGCGCCGGAACACTTGCGGAAAGCGTTCCTCGATCGCGCTGATTTCGTCTGCGGTCATAGCAGCCATATCAGGCTCCCATCACGAAGGCTTGCTCGCCGACGAGCTTGCGGCGCAGCCAGGCGGAGAACTGGTCGACGATGAAGATGGTGGTGAACAGCAGCAGCACCATGGCCAGCGTCTTGGCGCCGAAGCCGCGCGAGATGGAGAGCTTCAGCTCCTCGCCGATGCCGCCGCCGCCGACCGCGCCCATGATGGTCGAGATGCGGACGTTGATTTCGATCCGCAGCAGCGTGTAGGACATGAAATTGGGCAGCACCTGCGGCAGGCCGGCAAAGCGAACCCGCTCGAACCAGTTGGCGCCAACCGCCCGCAGGCCTTCCTCGGCCCGCATGTCGATGTTCTCATTGATCTCGTAGAACAGCTTGCCCAGTGCGCCGATCGAATGCAGGCCGATGGCGATGATGGCGGCGACCGGGCCGATCGAGACGATCGCGGCGAACAGGCCGGCGATGACGATCTCGGGGAAGGCGCGCAGCAGCTCCATAAAGCGCTTGACGACAAGCCGCAGCACCGGGTGCGGCGTCAGGTTGCGCGCGGCGATGAAGGAAAACGGCACGGCGAAAATGAAACCGATGAAGGTCGAGACCAGCGCGACGTTCACCGTGGTCAGCATCAGCTCGAAATATTCGGGGATGTAGAAACCGCCCCAGACATAGATGCGGCCAAGCGGGAAGTTGAACTCCTGCGTGCCGGTGTCGTGCGGCGAGGCGACGTCGAACAGAGCCCGCCAGACATCGTTCCAGTCCTTGGGGATCAGCCAGCTCAGGAAATCCAGTATGTGCGGCAGACGGTCGAAGAAGTGGCCGGCATTGGCTTCGTCGGCGAACCACATGCTCGCGAACATCGCGGCAAGCAGCAGGGCGACGCCAAGCGCCGTATAGAACCGGCGCAGCGACGTCTGGCGTCGCCAGGCATCGGCCATCTGGTGGGTGGCGCCAGAGGGGGCTGCCGTGGAAGGGGCTGTCACGGAAAGGGTCATGATCGGGGATGCAAAAAGGGCGGTGTTTTCCAACACCGCCCTTTTCGATTTCGCCGTTAGCCGCCGATGGCTGCCTTACGGGCTTCGACGATGACGTTGTAGAAGTCCGGCTTCACCGGGACATAGCCGGTAAAGTCGCCACCTTCGACGCCTTCGAAGCAGGCCTTGTCCCGCTTGGGCAGGTCGGTGAAGAAGGCGGCGAGCTTGGCGGTCATGTCGTCGCCGAGCGCGGTGCGCACGACCAGCGGGCCGTTCGGGATCAGGCCCGAGCGCCAGACTTCGACGAAGTCGTTGGGGTCGACGGCGCCCTTGGCGACTTCCTTGTGGAAGGTGCCGGAGGTGTAGCCGTTCTTGAAGTCGCCGATACCTGAGGAATCGTCCACCGCGACGTCAACCTTGCCATCGCGCACGGCCAGAACGTTGTTCTCGTGGCCGCCGTTGAACTGGGTCGACGCGAAGAAGGTTTCGTTCGAGGCACCGGTGGTCTTCGGAATCTGGGTCAGCGGGATCAGGTAGCCCGAGGTTGAATCCGGATCGGCGTAGCCGAGCTTCTTACCCTTGGCCGACTTGATGTCGGTGATGCCGGAGGACTTCAGCGCCAGGCCGATCGAATAATAGCCGGTGGCGCCGTCGGTCTGCTGGGTGGTGAGGATCGGAGTGACGGCCTTCGGGTCCTTGAGAACGACGGCGGCATAGCCGGCAGCGCCGAGTTCGGCGAAGTCGAGCGTGCCGCCAAGCAGGCCCTGGATGACGCCGTCATAGTCGGCGGCCGGGAACAGCGAGACCTTCTCGAAGCCGAACTCGGTCTTCAAATGGTCGGCCAGGCACTGGTAGTTGCGCAGCCGGTCGGTCTCGTTTTCACCACCGAGAATGCCGACGCGGAATTCCTTCATATCGGCTGCGTGAGCGGCGCTGGTGGCCATGGCGAGCACCGAAACGGCGCCGAAAACCATCTTCCTGAACATTGATATCTCTCCTGTAGGTTCCGGCCCCGCGCCGGCAGCGTTCTGATCTTGACAGGTGCCCTTGACGCGGGCGGACGATCCAGTGCGGCTCAATAACCCGGAAATGCGGGTTCGAGCGGTCCGGCGGATGCTGCAATCTTTTGCTTGAAGGCAACGCTGGTGGAGGTGATGGCCTCCGATATCTCGCCGCCATTGCTGTCGGCGCCATAGACCAGACGCACGGCCTCACGGTTGAGCTCTTCGGGCGGGCCGTCGAAGACGACCTTGCCGGCGGCCATGCCGATGATGCGGTTGCAATAGGTGCGGGCGGTATCCAGCGTGTGGAGATTGGTGACGACGGTGATGCCTTCGCGCAGATTGATGTCCTGCAGCGAATCCATCACCACCTTGGCGTTGAGCGGGTCAAGCGAAGCGATCGGCTCATCGGCGAGGATCACCTTGGGCTGCTGCATCATGGCGCGGGCGATGGCGACACGCTGCTGCTGGCCGCCTGAAAGCGTGCCGGCCGGCTGAAGGGCTGTCCGGGCGATGTCGAGGCGCTCGAGGGCGGCAACAGCCTCGGCGCACTCAGCGCGCGAAAACATGCCGAGCAGGTTCGAGACGGTCGAACGGTGGTTCAGCTTGCCGAGCAGCACATTGGTCAGCACGTCGAGGCGCGGCACCAGGTTGAACTGCTGGAAGATCATGGCGCAGTCGCGCTGCCAGCGCCGCAGCGGCGAGCCCTGCAGCTTGGAGACATCGGCGCCGTCAAAAAAAATCGACCCCTGGCTGGGATCGATGAGACGGTTGATCATGCGAAGAAGGGTCGATTTGCCGGCGCCCGAACGGCCAATGATGCCGACCATCTGACCCTGCGGGATCGAGATGTTGATATCGCTGACGGCGGTGTTCTTGCCAAATCGTCGGCTGACACCGCGGATTTCGAGCGTGGCAGAGGCTGCTGACATGGGCAGGTTCCAGTCGGGACCATGTTAATCGTCAGGCTCTCGCCTAACGCAGCCACATGAACCTGCCATGTCGCCAGCATGTCAGTTTTGTTACGCTCCACAGACGCAGCGTCAGATGCCAGTTGCCGGCAATCAGCCAAGCACCAGCAATTCCTCGAAATGCTTCATGTCGCGGAAGGCGCAGAAAGCTGGAGCCTTGATCTCGATCGCCGGAGCCTGCCCTTCGAACAGTGCCAGGCCATCATCAAACAGCGCCTGCCATGCGGCCGCCCTGTCGTCGGCAAGACGCTGGATTTGATAGGCGAAGGTGATGTGGAAGACATAGGCGTCGTGATCGGGATGCCGGTAGCCGAACGGCACCGCCAGCGCATCGCGCCATTGGCGCATGATGCGCACGTCCTCGTCGGTCGCGCCGGCCACGGTGAGACCGGTCGGCACAATTTCGACCACCTTGATGTTGAAAGGACCGAAGCCCTCGAAGCCTTTCAAGCGCTCCAGATAAAGGCGGGTCATGGCATCGATGCTGGTGTCGAGCGGTACCTCCTGCGGCCAGTAGGGCAAGCGGCGGCGATGTTCGATGATGCCCTGGAACAGCGTCATGTGCAGGCTGGAGACGGGCGTGAAGGCGAGCCGGTCGGCGTCGGGCATCGCCAGCATCTTCTCGCGCACCGCGAGCACGACAGCCTCGGACGGCGAACCGCTGACCAGATGGCTGACGACAGTGTTGCCGGGTTCGGTCAGGAAATTGCCTGAAATGTCGTAGCGCGTGCCGAGATGTGCCGGCGGGGTCGGGTTGGAGCCGGCAAAGAATCCGGCGAGCGAGGGTCTGACGGTGTCGGGCATGGCGATCTCCTTGGGGGAGATGGCGTCCTGTCCGAGTCATGTGTCAAGGATGTGAACAGGCTCCCGGCTGACGA
The DNA here is from genome assembly GCF_055456085.1 of Mesorhizobium subarcticum. Lineage (NCBI taxonomy): Bacteria > Pseudomonadati > Pseudomonadota > Alphaproteobacteria > Hyphomicrobiales > Phyllobacteriaceae > Mesorhizobium > Mesorhizobium subarcticum. Next base: position 2,394,571 of record NZ_CM144237.1, read on the forward strand.
TGATGTGAGGGATTAGCCCTCGTATTTTTCCAGAAAAGCCTCCGCTGAAAGCTCGCGGAAATCCTCTAGGGACGCGCGCAGCCTGGCATGGTCCCAGTCCCACCAGGCGAGCGCCTGGTAGCGTTCGGCGGTTCGGCGGTCGAAGCGTTCGCGGATCGGTTTTGCCGGCACGCCCGCCACGATAGTGTAGGGGGCAACATCCTTGGATACGACAGCTCCGGCGCCGACCGCCGCGCCATCGCCGACGGTGACGCCGGGCAGGACGGTCGAGCCATGGCCCAGCCAGGTGTCGTGGCCGATGGTGACGCGTTTGGCGCGGCGCTCAGCGAAGAATTCGCTCTCGTGTTCGGCGTCATCCCAATAGTCCGAGGCGCGGTAGGTGAAGTGGTGCAGCGTCGGCCGCCAGGTCGGGTGGTTGGTGGCATTGAGGCGCACGCTTGCCGCGATGTTGGCGAACTTGCCGATCGTAGCACACCAGACGGCGCAATCCTGCATCATGTAGGAATAGTCGCCGAGTTCGCTTTCCGAAACCCGGCTGCGGTCGGCGATCTCGGTCCAGCGGCCAAGTGTCGAATTGTGCACCTCCGCCGTCGGGTGGACCAGCGGCGTCTCCGACAATTTCCTGGTCATGCGGCGAGTTTTCCCGGAGCGAAGGCGGTGACGTCGATGATCCGGTCGGCAACCGCCTCGCGGACATCGTGGTCGTGGAAGATGCCGAGGAGGGCGACGCCGGCCGCCTTCTTGGCAGCGATGAGTTCGATCACCACGTCGCGGTTGGTGGCATCGAGCGAGGCGGTCGGCTCATCGAGCAGCAGGATCGGATGCTCGGTGATGAAGCCGCGCGCGATGTTGACGCGCTGCTGCTCACCGCCGGAGAAGGTCGCCGGCGGCAGCACCCAGAGCTTTTCCGGCAGGTTGAGTTGCGCCAGCAAGGCGCGCGCCTTGCCGCGTGCAATTTCGCGCTCCTCGCCGCGCTCGACCATTGGTTCGGCGACGACATCAAGCGCCGAGACGCGCGGCACGGTGCGCAGGAACTGGCTGACATAACCGATCGTTTGCCGGCGAACGGCGAGCACGGTGCGCGGGCTGGCATGGGCGAGATCGATCAGCCCGTCCTCATGCTTGACGATGATCTGGCCTTCGTCGACGGCATAGTTGCCGTAGAGCATTTTCAGAATCGAGCTCTTGCCGGCACCGGACGGGCCGCCGAGCACGGTGCATTCGCCAGCCTTGATCGAGAATGAGACACCGGCGACGACAGGCAGTTTGATGCCGTCGCGCAGATGCATGGTGAAGCTCTTGGCGACGTCGGAAACAACGAGGGGGGTTGGCATCAGAAGGTTCTCCAATCGTCATTCGTTTGCGGGCCAGCGCCCCCCTCTGCCTTGCCAGGCATCTCCCCCTCAAGGGGGGAGATCGGCAGCTTTTTTGTTGCTCCAGTTCTGCAACGTTGGAGAGTGGCGAAACCTGCGGCGGTAGCCAATCTCCCCCCTTGAGGGGGAGATGGCCGGCAGGCCAGAGGGGGGTGCGCCGGAGCAATCATCTTCACACCTGCAAGATCGAGGAAACGAGCAATTGCGTGTAAGGCGCGCGGGGATCGTCGAGCACGCGGTCGGTGAGGCCGCTTTCGACGACGCGGCCGTCCTTCATCACCATCATGCGCTGGGACAGAAGCCGCGCCACCGCGAGGTCGTGGGTGACGACGATCGCCGCGAGACCGAGATCGGTGACAAGGCCGCGCAGGAGGTCAAGCAGGCGTGCCTGCACCGAGACGTCGAGGCCGCCTGTCGGTTCATCCATGAACACCAGCCGCGGGCCGGTGACCAGATTGCGAGCGATCTGAAGGCGCTGGCGCATGCCGCCGGAAAAGGCGCGGGGCTCGTCGTCGATGCGGTCTTCCTCGATCTCGACGCGCGACAGCCAGTCGACGGCTGTGGCGCGGATCTTGCCATAGTGGCGGTCGCCGACCGCCATCAGCCGTTCACCGACATTGGCGCCGGCCGAGACCGTCATGCGCAGGCCGTCGGCCGGGTTCTGGTGGACAAAGCCCCAATCGGTGCGCATCAGGAAGCGGCGCTCTGCCTCGCTCATGCGATAGAGTTCGCGGAACTGGCCGTCGCGCATGCGGTAGCTGGCGGTGCCGGAGGAAGGCAGCAGTCGCGTCGACAGGCAGTTGAGCAATGTCGTCTTGCCGGAGCCGGATTCGCCGACGACAGCCAGGACTTCGCCCGGCCACAGGTCGAACGAGACGTTGTCGCAACCGACACGCGAGCCGTAGAATTTGGAAAGCGCCGAGACGCGCAGCAGCGGTTCGTCGGTCATTGTGCCGGCTCCAAGTTTCCTGCAGCAGGGGTTTCCGGGGCAAGATGGCCGCGATGGCCTTCGGCGCGCCGCTTCTCGCAGTGGTCGGTGTCCGAGCAGACGAACATGTGGCCGCCATGGTCGTCGAGGATGACCTCGTCGAGATAGACATTCTCGGCCGCGCACAGCGCGCAGGGCTGGTCGAAGGTCTGCACCTCGAACGGATGGTCCTCGAAGTCGAGGCTGACGACTTCGGTGAAGGGCGGCACCGCATAGATGCGCTTTTCGCGGCCGGCGCCGAACAGTTGCAGGGCCGGTGAGCGATGCATCTTGGGATTGTCGAATTTCGGCGTCGGCGAGGGGTCCATCACATAGCGGCCCTCGACCTTGACCGGATAGGCGTAGGTGGTGGCGATGCGGCCGTGCTTGGCGATGTCCTCGTAGAGTTTCACATGCATGAGGCCATATTCCTCCAGCGCATGCATTTTGCGCGTTTCGGTCTCGCGCGGTTCGAGGAAGCGCAGCGGCTCGGGGATCGGCACCTGGTAGACCAGAACCTGGCCCGCCGTCAGCGGATGCTCGGGGATGCGGTGGCGGGTCTGGATGATGGTGGCGGTGGCGGTATCGGTGGTGACAGCGACATTGGCGACCTTCTTGAAGAAGGCGCGGATCGACACCGCATTGGTGGTGTCGTCGGCGCCCTGGTCGATGACCTTCAGCACATCATCAGGGCCGATGATCGATGCCGTCACCTGGACGCCGCCGGTGCCCCAGCCGTAAGGCATAGGCATTTCGCGCGAGGCGAACGGCACCTGATAGCCCGGGATGGCGATGCCCTTGAGGATCGCGCGGCGGATCATCCTTTTGGTCTGTTCGTCGAGATAGGCGAAGTTGTAGGTGGCGATGTCGGTCATGATGCGACCTCAAATCCTTTGGCATAACGCGTCAGCCGCTCATTGAGCGTCCCGGTGTGCAGTTCGAACATGTGGTTGTCGTCGTCGTAGAAATAGATCGAGCGGCCTTCACCCTCGACGCGCGGACGTGGTGGGCGCATGTCGAGACCTAGCTTGCCGACGCGCTCGGCATAGCGGTCGAAATCGGCGTCATCGATCTTGAAGGCGATGTGGTTGTAGCTGCGCTCGGGCAGCTTCTCGCCCTCCATGATGGCGACCCAGATGTCGCCGACCAGGAAGAATTTCTCGCGCGACAGCGAGAACTGCTTGGTGTCGCTGGCATAGACTTCGCGTGCATCGAAAACGCCTTCAAGGATCGCGGTCATCCGCTCGAGATCCCTGACGATGAAGGTCATGTGGGACAGGCCCTCGATCATTCCGCGGCCTGCCGCTTCTCTTCGACCTTTGCCGGGTTCTCGCGGGCTTCGTATTCGGCGCGCATGCGACGGACGAGGTCGAGCTCGGCCTGGAAGTCGACATAGTGCGGCAGCTTCAGATGCTCGACGAAACCGGTCGCCTGGACGTTGTCGGAGTGCGAGATGACGAACTCCTCGTCCTGGGCGGCGGCAACGACATCCTCGCCGAGTTCCGTGGCGCGTAGTGCCCGGTCACAAAGCGCCATGGCCATCGCCTTGCGCTCGCTCTGGCCGAAGACGAGGCCGTAGCCCCGCGTGAATTGCGGCGGCACCTTGGCCGAACCCTTGAACTGGTTGACCATCTGGCATTCGGTGACGCGCACCGTGCCGAGCGGTGCGGCGAAGGGCAGTTCGGGAACGTCCAACTCCAGCTCGACCTCGCCGATGCGGATTTCGCCGACAAAGGGATGGTTGCGGGCATAGCCGCGCTGGGTGGAATAGCCAAGTTCCAGCAGGAAACCCTCATCGCCGCGTGACAGCGCCTGCAGGCGGATGTCGCGGGCCATCGGGAATTCCAGCGGCTCACGGGTGATGTCGCCGGGGACATGGTCCTGCGGCATGTCGCCATCCGGTTCGATCAGGCCTTCGCGGGCGAGGATCGCCGAGACGCGCGGCATGGCCTGCGCTTCGGTGTCACGTTGCAACGGCTCGGCGACATCGGCGCCGGCGGCAAGCTCGGGATCGAGCAGCCGGTGCGTGTAGTCGAAGGTCGGGCCAAGCAACTGGCCGCCGGGCAGGTCCTTGTAGGTTGCAGAGACGCGCCGTTCGACCCGCATGATGCTGGTGTCGATGGCCTTGGAGTAACCGAAGCGCGGCAGCGTGGTGCGGTAGGCACGCACCAGGAAGATCGCCTCGATCATGTCGCCGCGCGCCTGGACGATGGCGAGTGCTGCCAGTTCCCGGTCATAGAGCGAGCCTTCGCTCATCACCCGGTCGACGCCGAGTGCCAATTGCTCGACGATCTGGTCGAGACGAAGTGCGGGCACCGAACGGTCGCCGCGCCGGCGATCGGCGAGCAGGCTGTGGGCGTTGGCAATTGCGGCCTCGCCGCCTTTTACCGCGACATACATGCTAGGCCTCCATCGTCTTGATGCGCGTCGTGCGCGGCAGGCAGGCTATGCCTTCAGCGGTGGCGAGGATGATGTCGACGCCGCGCGGAAAACGCTTGGTGTTCTGCTTCCACTGCTCGACGAAGTGACGCGGCATCTGCGCCGGCGCGATCGTGGCGCTGGTTTCGATGCCAGGACCTTCGAGCAGCAGCGGAGCGCCTGAAGTGAGGTCGCTGACCTGCAGGATCAGTGTGGTCGAGCGGTCGGGATAATCCTGCGTTCCCTGCGAAAAGCCGTCGAGCGCCATCATCTCGGCCGGGTTGGCGACAAGTGAGAAATGCGCGTCGGCCGGCGTGTTGGCCAGCGGCGCGCCGGTGTGGAAACCAAGCCAGGAGCCGATCGAGGCGGAGGCGTTCAGGGCCGGGTCGAGCCAGAGCGGCGTGTCATTGTCGCAGAGCGCCAGGGCTACGGCGCCAGCGGTCGCCGAGAGCGGCGCCGGCGGGCGAGCCAAGGCCGGCAAAGGCCGCACGCTGCCCGGCCGCGCCATCGCATCCATGATCGCGCGGAAAACGGTCTGGGCGTTGAAGACCGGATCGACGAAGCCACCCTCGATCGATTGCGCTGCGATATCCATCAGTCTTCTCCGCGAACCATGGTGAAGAAATCCACCTTCGTAGCCGCCGTCTCGGCGCGGCGTTTTTCATGGGCAGTGGTGAGCGCCGACCGCAAAGGCGCGATCAGCCTGGCCTCGACCTCGGCGCGGCGGGCAGGGTCCTGCCACAGCGCGTCGGCGATCGCCGCCAGCTTCGCCTTCTGCTTGTCGCGGCCAAGCGCGTAGCAATGGCCGACCTGTCCGGAGGGAAGGCGGACGGTGGCGCGGGTGACAGTCGCCTCGCCGACATTGAAGGGCGCGCCGCCGCCGCCGATGCGGCCGCGCAGCGTCACCAGGCCGGTCTCGGGACCGCGCAGCAGTTCGGCTTGCGAAGGCAGGTCGGCCTCGTTCCAGAGCCGGACGATATCGTCGCCGCTCGATTGCGCCAGTGTCGCCATGGCGGCCTTGCGCTCGGCCTGGTCGCGGGCCTCCTGTCCTCGCATCAGCAACATTCCTCCTGGCTAAATTTGTCTATTGATATAGACAACTATACAAATTATACATATTACCTAACGCGTGTCCATGACGGGTGGATGACAGGGCTGGGGGCGAGTCATGATTGGGCAGATGGCAGCTGACAGCATCGAGCGGCGCAGCGGCGTGTCGCTGTGGCGGCAGATTGCCGACAAGATCCTGCACGGAATTGCGGTGGGCGACTTCGCCGAGAATGCCGCGCTGCCGCCGGAGGTGTCGCTCGCCGAACGCTATGGCGTCAACCGCCACACGGTGCGCAGCGCCATATCGGCCCTCGTGCAGGAAGGTGTGCTGCGGGCCGAGCAGGGGCGCGGCACCTTCGTCTTGTCGCGCAAGCGGCTGTCCTATCCGATCGGTGCGCGCACGCGCTTTTCGACCGGCCTGCAAGGGCAGACATCGGAACGGCATATCGTGCTGCTCTCCTCATCGGTCGAGCCGGCCAGCCAGCGTGTCGCCGAGGGGCTTGGCCTTGCCAGGGGCGCCGAGGTGATAAGGTTGGAGACGCGCGGTGAAGCCGACGGACGGCCTGTGTCACGCGCCGCCGGCTGGTTCGATGCCAGCCGCTTTGCCGGCATCGACAAGGCGATGGCTGAGACCGGCTCGATTACCGCGTCGTTGGCCCGTTTCGGCATAGACGATTATCTCAGGCAGTCCACCGTGCTGTCGGCGCGCCACGCCGATGCGGCCGATCTCGCCGACCTCGCCCTGCAGCCGGGCGCCATCGTGCTGGTGACGATCTCCGTCAACGTCACGCCTGACGGCCAGCCGGTCCAGTTTTCCGAGTCACGCTTCCCGGCGGAACGAGTTCGAGCTCAAACTGTCGGCTCTCTGAGCGTCCGTCGCAGTTTATCCGATCTCGATCACAGCCTTGATCAGGCCGGACTTCTCATGTGCCCAGCGGGCGAGATCGCGCGGCGTATCGGCAAGCGAGGTGCGGTGGGTGACGAGCTTGGCCAGCGGTACGGCGCCGTTGCGGATCGAGGCAGCGACATGGTCGAAGTCGGCACGTAGCGCATTGCGGCTGCCGATTAGCGTCATTTCACGCTTGTGGAATTCCGGGTCGGAAAAGACGATGTCGTCCTTGACGACACTGACCAGCACCAATGTCCCGCCATGCGCGACATGGGCGAAGGCCGACTGCACCGACTGGGTGTTGCCGGTGGCGTCGAAGACCACGTCGAAGCCTTCGCCTGATGTCGCTTCCCTGATCAGATCGGGTACCGCTCCGCGTGAGCCGTCGAGAGTTCTGGAAGCCGAGTTCGGCCGCCGCGAAGGCAAGCCGTTCGCTGCTCATGTCGAGCAGCGTCACGTCGAGCCCGGCGATGCGGGCGAAGATGGCGGTGCCGAGCCCGATCGGGCCGGCGCCGATGACCAGCGTGCGGGCACCGGCATCAGCCCTAGCACGCCGCACGGCATGCGCGCCGATGGCCAGGAATTCGACGGCGGCGGCGTCGGTCAGCGACAGGCCATTGGCCGGATAGAGATTTTGCTCCGGCACCAGGATCTTCTCGCACATGGCGCCGTCGCGATGCACGCCGAGCACCTCGATCCTGACGCAGCAGTTCGGCTTGCCGTGCCGGCAGGCGATGCACTTGCCGCAGGACAGATAGGGATTGATGACGACCGGTTCACCGACGGCAAGGTCGACGCCTTCACCGGCCTCGACGATCGTTCCCGACACTTCGTGGCCCATGATGCGGGGATAGGCGAGGAACGGGTGCTTGCCCTCGAAGATGTGGTAGTCGGTGCCACAGATGCCGACATGGCTGACTGCCACCAGCGCCCAGCCGGGGGGTGGCGCGCCGGGCGCGGGACGGTCTTCAAGGATGAGATCGCCGGGGGAGCGGCAGACGACAGCTTTCATGCTTCAATCCAGTCGGTTCACGGCGCCGCCGGCCCGTCGGCCATGCCAGCGGCGATGCCAGTTGTGAATTACTTGCTGCCGCGGCGACGCAGTCCATCGAAGTAGACGATGATGATGATCAACGCGCCGGTGATGATGCGCTGCCAGAAGGCGTTGACGTTGAGCAGGTTGGCGCCGTTGTTGATGGTGGCGAGAATGAATGCGCCGAGCAGCGGCCCATGCACCGAGCCGACCGCGCCGAACAGGGAGGTGCCGCCGATGACGGATGAGGCGATCGCCTGCAGTTCCCAGCCCTCGGCCTGAGTCGGATTGCCTATGCCGATGCGCGAAGCGAGCAGCACGCCGACGAACGCCGCGCAGAGACCCGACAGCGTGTAGGCCATGAAGATGGTGCGCTGGACGTTGACGCCGGACAGGCGCGAGGCTTCGGCATTGGAGCCGACCGAGAACAGGTAGCGGCCCCAGCGGCTGTGGTGGAGGAAGACATAGGCGGGGATGCCGACCAGGATGACCATCCAGAACAGGTTGGGAATGCCAAGGAAGGAATTGCGCGAGAATTCCTGGAAGGCGTCGTTGTTGATCGAGATCGAATTGCCATTGGTGATCAAAAGGCCGATGCCGCGCAGCGAGGTCAGTGTCGCCAGCGTTATGATGAAGGGCGGCAAGCCCATCTTGACGATGCCAAAGCCATGGAACAGGCCGATGGCGACACCGACCAGCAAGGTGAGCAGGACGGCAAGGAAGACCGGCACGCCGGCGTTGATCAGCATTGCTGCGATGACGGTGGCGAAACCGACCACGGCGCCGACGGAAAGGTCGATGCCGCCGGTAATGATGACGAAGGTCTGTCCGACCGCGAGGATCGCGATCATCGAACCCTGGCGCAGCAGGTTCGAGATGTTGTTGGCGGAGGCAAAGCTCGATGTGGACAGCGACAGGATGACCCACAGCAGCACCAGCAGGGCCAGAAGCGTCAATCCGAACAGGGCGTTGTAGTTGCGCTTCGGCTTTTCGGCAGCAATCGCTTCGGTGCTCATGTCTGTCCTCCCAGTTTTTCTTGTTTCTCGGCGAGCGCCTGCGTGAGAATTTCCTCGTGATCGGCGGCGTGGAACCCATGGGTGGCCACCAGCTTGCCGCGCCGGAACACGTGCAGCGTGTCGGCGAGCTCGTAGACCTCCGGCAGGTAGGACGAGATCAGGATGATGCCGGCGCCCTTGGACAGGAGCGCGCTGAACAGGCGGTAGATTTCGGCCTTGGTGCCGACGTCGACGCCGACCGTCGGTTCATCGAAGATGAACAGCTTGGCGCCGTGGGCCAGCCACTTGCCGATGACGATCTTCTGCTGGTTGCCGCCGGACAGGCTGGAGGCCAGGGCATTGCGCGTCGGTGTCTTGATCCGCAGGTCGGCGATCTGGCGGTCGGCTTGCGTCTTTTCTTGCGTGCCCGAGATCAGCATATTGTTCGAGATGCGTTTGTAGATCGGCAAGTTGAGATTGAAGCCGACGGGCAGATTGAGACACAGGCCCTGGTCGCGGCGGCTTTCCGGCGCCAGCGCCATGCCGAGCTTGATCGCGTCATGCTCGGAGTTGATCTGGACTTCATTGCCTTCCCACAGAATCTGGCCGGTCGATTTGCGGTGGCGGCCATACAGTGTGGTGACGAACTCGCTGCGCCCGGCGCCGATCAGACCGTAGAGGCCGACGATCTCGCCGGCGCGGACTGTCATCGACACGTTTTCGAAGCCGTTGCCGGAAAGGTTCCTGGCTTCGAGGATCGGCGCACCCGGCGTGAAGTGTTCCTTGTGGTAGATCTGCTCGATCGAGCGGTTGATCATCATCTTGACCAGCTCGGCGTCATTGGTCTCGGCGATGTTCCTGGTGCCGACCAGCGTGCCGTCGCGCAGCACCGAGACACGGTCGGCAAGCTCGAACACTTCCTCCATGCGGTGGCTGATGTAGATGATCGTCACGCCTTCGCCCTTAAGCCGGCGGATCAGCGTGAACAGTTGATCGGCTTCCTTTCGGGTCAGGTAGGCAGTCGGCTCGTCGAAGATCAGGAACTTGGTGCCGCGTACGGTCGCACGTGCGGCGGCGATCAATTGCTGCTGGCCGATGGTGAGGTCGCCAAGCGTGACATGCGCCGGCAGGTCGAAGCCGAGATCGTCGATGATCTTCTGGGCTTCCCTGACCATGGCACGTTGTTGCAGGATGCCGAAGCGGGAATTCTCCTCGCCAAGGAACATGTTGGCAGCGACCGTCAGATGGCGGCAGAGCACGACCTCCTGGTGGACCGCGTTGATGCCGAGCGCCATCGCTTCATGCGGTGTCGCGAGCGCTGCCGGCTGGCTTTCCCAGATGACTTCTCCGGAGGTGCGCGGCATGACGCCGGTCAGGAGCTTGATGAGGGTTGATTTGCCGGCCCCATTCTCGCCGACGATGGCGTGGATTTCGCCTGATTTGAAAGCGAGGTCGACGGGCTTCAGCGCGTGCGTGCCGGGATAGCGCTTCTCCAGTCCCCGCAATTCAAGGATCGTCCGCCCTGGTTGCAGCGCGGGGGCGGGATGCAGGTCCTGCGCTGTCGAAATCATGACAATCCTCCCAGATGGTCTCACGGTTGGCAGGCGGCGAGGCCGTAACACACCTCATTTGCAGCCTAGCCCAAGGCAGCGGATTGCCAAGCCGTTTGTGCCAGAAGCTGATGTTTCCGGGGCGCGAGGCCCCGGAAACAGTTTTCATACCGATGCCTACTTGAGCTTCGGGTTGAGCAGCGCGTCGATCTTGGGATCCTTCATGTTGGCCTTGGTCACCAGATTGGCGCCGGTGTCGACATTGGCTTCGACCTTCTCGCCCTTCGAGGCGGCGAGCGCGGTCTTGATGCCGTCATAGCCCATCCGGTACGGATCCTGGACGACGAGGCCGGAGATGACGCCGTCATTGAGGAACTTGATCAGCTTCTCGTCGCTGTCGAAGCCGATCAGGGCCAGCTTGCCTGCAAGGTTGTTCTCGGCCACGGCCTGACCGACGCCCTGCGCCATGATCAGATTGGAGGCGAAGATGCCCTTGAGGTCGGGATTGGCGGTGATCAGGTCGGTCGCGATGTTGAGGCCGGTCGTGGCCTGGCCGTCGGCATATTTGTCGGCCACCAGCTCCAGGCCAGGATATTTGGCCTTGAGCTCTTCCTTGAAGCCCTGGGCGCGCTGTTCGAGCGAGCCGGCACCGGGAAGCGCCGTGATCAGGGCTACCTTGCCTTCGACCTTGCCGCCATTGGCTGCGCCGATGGCTGCGGCGAGACCGTCAGCGGCAACGCGGCCGCCCTGGACGTTGTCAGTGGTCAGGAACGAAGTGAAGGCCTTGGAGTCGGCGCCGGAGTCGATGCCGATGACCTTGACCTTGGCGGCCGCTTCATCGATCGGCTTGCCGAGTGCCTTGAATTCCGTCGGCGAAATGACGATGGCGGCCGGGTTGCCGGCAACGGCGTTTTCAAGGATGGAGATCTGGCCATTGACGTCGGTTTCAGCTTGCGCGCCGAGTTCCGGCACATTGACGCCGAGATCCTTGCCGGCCTTGCGGGCGCCGGCCAGAACGATCTGCCAGTAGAAGGACGTGGTGTCCTTGACGATGATCGGAATGGTCACGTCCGCCGCCGAAACCGGCGCCGAATGCATGACGCCGGTAAGCATCGAAGCTGCTGCCAGCGCCATGACGGCGCGGCGGTTGAGTAGGCTGGTCACGAATTTCATCTAGGATCCTCCCTAAGTCGCCCGGTGAACGTTACGGAAAGCTCCGTTCGGATAGGCGCGGCCCAAACGGAACTTTATCAATAAAAAACAGTTGCCATGTTTTGATAGTGCATCGATCCGGGCGATGCAAGCGGTGTTTCACACCAGTCCATGCAAGGTCTTTCGGGGTGCACCCTCCCGCGCGCTCCTCCCTTGCCGAAGCCATATGCTCCCGTTCCGTTCTAGGAGATATGGAATATTAATTCCATACGTCAGTCAATATGGAATGTTCATTCTTTCTTGCGATCGCAAAGTTGTGAAGTCGGTGGCCCAGATATTTCGCACACCGGCGGACGGGTGCCAGCTTCATGCCAGCTCCTGCCGCACGGTGTAGGGACGGTATTTGGCATATTCCGTCTCCGGCACATCGACGTCGAGCAGTTCGAGATTGCGTGTCAGGTTTGCCGGTTTGGCGGTACCGGTCAGCACAGTGGCGACCGTCGGCTCGCGCAGGGGAAACTGGAAGGCGGCGGCGGCCAGCGGGTAGCCGCCTTCGCCGGCGATCTTTTCCATGGCGTCGACACGATCGAGGACATCGGGGCAGGCGGGCTGGTAGTCGAAATGCGCGCCTTGCACCGGTCCGGTCGCCAATATGCCGGAGTTGAAGACGCCACCGATGACCAGTGACGTCTTTTGTTTCAGGCACAGCGGCAGCAGTTCGGCTTCTGCGCTGCGGTCGAGCAAGGAATAGCGGCTGGCGAGCAGGATGCAGTCGAGCGGCGCGCGGCGCATCACATCGAGGCAAATCTGGACTTCATTGACGCCGAGCCCATAGGCGGAAATCGTGCCGGCCCGCTTCAGCTCCTCGAGCGCCTTGAGGCCGCCATCCATCAGCTGGCGAAAGTGCAGTTTGGTCTTCTCGACGCCGTGCGTGTAGGCGCCGATGTCGTGGACATACAGGATATCGATCTTGTTGAGGCCAAGCCGCGCATAGCTGAAATCGACCGAGCGCATGATGCCGTCATAGGAATAGTCGTAGTCGAGCGCGAACGGCAGCGGATCGACATAGGAGTGATCGGGCACCTGGTCTTCAGGCACCGGTCGCAACAGGCGGCCGACCTTGGTCGACAGCACATAGGAATCGCGCGGCTTGTAGCGCAGGAAATCGCCGAAGCGCCGCTCCGACAGGCCAAAACCATAGAAGGGCGCGGTATCGAAATAGCGCAGGCCAGCTTCCCACGCGCCTTGCAGCGTCTCCATCGCCTGTTCGCGTGAACAGGCGCGGTATAGGCCGCCGAGCGCGGCACCACCGAAGCTGATCTCGGTGACCTCGAGCGCCGTCTGGCCGATGCGGCGTTTTTCCATGCGCAACCTCCCCGTTGCCGGCCGACATCCGGCTCGGCCAAGTCTACGAGATATAAGTCAAATCTAGAGCGTCGCGCCGAGATGCCACGGCACGAACTCGTTGTCGCCGTAACCAAAATCCTCGCTCTTGGTCTTGCGGCCCGAAGCCGTCTCGACGATCAGCTCGAAGATCTCACGGCCCATGCCGGCGATGGTCTTTTCGCCCGAGGCGATGACGCCGCAATTGACGTCCATGTCCTCTTCCATCTGGTGATACATGGTCGAGTTGGTGGCGACCTTGATCGACGGCGTCGGCCGGCAGCCGAAGCAGGAACCGCGGCCGGTGGTGAAGACGATAACGTTGGCGCCGCCCGCGACCTGGCCGGTGGCCGAGACCGGGTCGTAGCCGGGCGTGTCCATGAACACCAGTCCATTGCCGGTGACCTTCTCGGCATAGCCGAACACGCCGTTGAGCGGCGTCTGGCCACCCTTGGCGACCGCGCCCAGCGACTTTTCCAGGATGGTGGTAAGGCCGCCGCGCTTGTTCCCGGGCGAGGGGTTGTTGTCGATCGAGGCGCCATGCTTGGCGACATGATCTTCCCACCACTTCACATAACCATCGAGCTTCTTGGCGATTTCCGGCGTCGCCGCACGATAGGCGAGCAGATGTTCGGCGCCGTAGATTTCCGTTGTCTCGGAGAGAATGCCGATGCCGCCGACGCCGGCCAGGATGTCGACAGCGGCACCCAACGCCGGATTGGCCGTAATGCCGGACATGCCATCAGAACCGCCGCATTGCAGGCCGACGACAATTTCGCTGACCGGGATCGGTTCGCGCTTCAACTGGCCGACTTCCTCGGCGATCTCGGCCAGCACCAACATCGCCTTTTCCACCGATTTGCGCGACCCACCGGCGTCCTGGATGTTGAAATGCCGTTTGCCGGCGGCGACACCCTTTTGGCCGTAAAGGGTAAGCTGGTTGACCTCACAGCCGAGGCCGACCATCAGCACGCCGCCGAAATTCGGGTGGCGGGCATAGCCGGCCAGCGTGCGGTGCAGCACCATCATGCCGTCGCCGGTGGCGCTCATGCCGCAGCCCTGGCCGTGAACGATCGGCACGAAGCCGTCGATGCCGGGATATTTCGGCAGCAAGGTCCGGTTGGCTGTGTCGGCGATGGAATGGCAGACGGTGGCCGAGCAATTGACGCTGGCAAGGATGCCGATGAAGTTACGCGTCCCGGCGCGGCCGTCGGCGCGGCGGTAACCCATGAAGGTGCGGGCGCGGTCAGCCTCGGTCGCGTGCTCGGCCTCGCTCGGCGGCACCACCGGCAGGCGGCCGGCCTCGAACACCAGATTGTGCGAATGGACATGCTCGCCGGGCGCGATGTCCTGCGTGGCGCGGCCGATCGCCTGGGCGTATTTGACCACGGCTTCACCGGCGGCGATCGGCTTGATCGCTACTTTGTGGCCGGGTTCGATCAGCGCGGTGGCGGTGGCACCGCCCGGCAACACAGTGCCGATCTCGATGCGGCCATTGGCAACGGCGACGTTGTCGGCGGGGGACAGAAGGATGGTGTTGGAGACGTTCACGGGCGGTTTCCTGGGTGATCCTGGGATGCGCGCGGATTGACACGCGCTTGATAAGAGTTAATGTCTTTTATCGTGAAAAAACAGTTTTGCGTCAATTGTTTTTTCGCGGCAGTTCCACGTGCGCGGTGATGGTGCTGCAAAAAACGAGCAGGACTTCTGAGGAAGCGATTCTCGCTTTTCAGGGTCATGGGAACGTCATATTGCGCTTCAAGCCGGCCGCCGCAAGCGCCGGCATGAATGGGTTCAGGGGATGTCGAAGAGCAACAACGTCTACAAGGACGCCTATAACAGGTGCCTCAGGCTGCTCGACGAGACGCGCAGCCTGCCGTCGGAACCGGAACTGGGCACGTTGCTCGGCGTCAGCCGCACGACCGTGCGCAGCATCCTTTCGCGCATGGAAGAGACCGGGCTGATCGCCTGGAACAAGCGCGCCAAGACGGTGCTGCGCGATCCGCGTCCCGACGATTTCTTCCCCGAGGAAGAGACCGATACACTGGCCGAGATCATCGAGCGGTCGTTCATGCGCAGGCTGCTCGCCGGCGGCGCCGAGGCCGGCATGCAGATCAATGAGCTTGAACTGGCGCGCGAGATCGGCGTCGGCACCACCAGCGTGCGCGAGTTCCTGATCCGCTTCTCGCGCTTCGGCCTGATCGAGAAGCGCCGCAACAGCCACTGGGTGCTGAAGGGTTTCACGCGGGCCTTCGCGCTCGAACTGACCGAAATCCGCGAGATGTTCGAACTGCGCTCGGCGGCTGCTTTCGCCGCGCTGCCGTCGGACAGCCCGGTCTGGGCCGATCTCGGCCGGCTGGAAGAGCAGCATCGTGTTCTGCAGCGCGACATTGCCACGCGCTTCAACGAATTCTCGGAGCTGGACGAGCGCTTTCACAGGCTCATCCATCGCGCCTCGCTCAACCGCTTCATCGTCGATTTCTATGACGTCATCGCCATGATCTTCCACTACCACTACCAATGGAACAAGGCACAGGAGCGCGAACGCAACGAAGTCGCGATCGGCGAGCATCTTGCCTATATCGAGGCGCTCAAATCGCGCGACCTCGGCAAGGTCGACACCGCTTGCCGCAAGCACCTGAAGTCGGCGCGCCAGACATTGCTGACCTCGATCCCGGAAGGCCGCTCACCGCAAAAATCCTGAGCAGCGTCGCGAGAGCCGCGACGCGGCTCAAATTTCTGTTTTATGCATATCGTTGTCCCAAAACCGCTGCGCACTTTTGGGCGAGATGCATTGGTCGCGCCGCGTTGCCGCAGCCTAGAATTGGCGATTTTCGACTTGTCGCCGCCGTGATAGATATCTTTCCCAGGATTGCTTGAAGAGGCAGATGGCTTGAACCGCCGGGGGAGACGCTGGAGCATGCCGGCCGCGCTTGTCGCGGCCTATCTGCTGTTGCTCCAGTCGACGCTCGGCGGGTTCGCCTCCGGCATCGGGCCGAATGCCGCGCAACTCGACGCTTTCGGCAACGTCAT
The DNA here is from genome assembly GCF_055456085.1 of Mesorhizobium subarcticum. NCBI lineage: Bacteria > Pseudomonadati > Pseudomonadota > Alphaproteobacteria > Hyphomicrobiales > Phyllobacteriaceae > Mesorhizobium > Mesorhizobium subarcticum. The sequence continues at coordinate 2,410,414 of NZ_CM144237.1, forward strand.
CTGTACCCGCGACGGCGCCACCCAGCTTCCCGGCGGTGACCAGCACCCGTCCCATCTGCCGGCCTGCTGCACGCTTGGCTGCAGCATGTTCTCATCGGCCTTTGCGCCGCCGCCCGATGTCGGGCTGGCCCTGGGCGGCCTTTCCTTTGAAGCCGTCGCCTTCGTCTTTCCGGCGAGCATTCATCTCGACTTTGCGCGCGAACGCTCGCCGTCGAACCCGCGAGCGCCGCCGCTGGCGGCCTGAGCCTGCTTGCCGCCCCGTGGAACCTTTCGCGGGCGCATCCATCAAAGATCAAATAGCTCGCGACCGGCAACGGCGCGATCATCACTTCATGGAGCAACCATGTCCCATTTTTCCCCTGTAGCGGCGGGAACTCTGTTCAGCCGCATTCTGTCCCACGTCCAGCAGCGTCTCGGCGCTGTCGCGCTGGCTTTTGCGATCATGTTCGTCGGCGCCCAGTCTGTCCTGGCGCATAAGTTCAAGGTCGGTGATCTCGAAATCGAGCATCCCTGGTCGCGCGCCACGCCGGCCGGCGCCAAGGTGGCCGGCGGTTATTTCACCATCGTCAACAAGGGCAGCACGGCCGACCGGCTGCTGTCGATTTCCTCCGATATCTCTGAAAAGGCCGAGCTGCATGAGATGGGCGTCAAGGACGGCGTCATGACCATGCGGCCGGTTTCCGGCGGCCTGGAGATCCCCGCCGGCGGCAAGGTGGCGCTGGCACCCGGCGGCTATCATTTGATGTTCGTTGGTCTGAAGCGGCAACCCAAGCAAGGCGAAAAATTTGCCGCCACGCTGACCTTCGAGAAGGCCGGCACGGTCAATATCGAGTTCGCCGTCGAAGGCATGGGCGAGATGGGCGGCATGGACATGGACCACGACAATTGATCGCGCCGATCCGCAAATTTTGAAATCTGAGGGACCCATCATGAACAAGTATCTTTTGGCAGCCGGCGCGTTTCTCGTGCTGGGGACGAATGCCGCCTTCGCGCACATCACGCTCGAGACCCAGGAAGCGGCGGTCGGCTCGACCTACAAGGCAGTGCTGCGTGTGCCACATGGTTGCGACGGCAAGGCGACGACCGCCGTGCGCGTGCAGATTCCGGAAGGGGTGATCGCGGTGAAGCCGATGCCCAAGCCCGGCTGGACGCTGCAGACCAAGAAGGGCAAATACGACAAGTCCTACCAGCTCTACGGTCAGGCGGTGACCGACGGCGTCAAGGAAGTCGACTGGAGCGGCGGTAATCTGCCGGATGAATTCTACGACGAGTTCGTCTTCCGCGCGACGCTGACGGCGGACCTGCCGGCCGGCCAAAAACTCTATTTCCCGGTGGTGCAGGAATGCGATGGCGCTGCCGATCGCTGGATCGAGATCCCGGCGGCAGGCCAGGATGAGGACGCGCTGGAGAACCCGGCGCCCGGCATCAAGCTGTTGCCGAAGAAGTAATTTTTCTCGCGGCGCGCTCTGCTCGCTAGAGCGCGCCGCGTCCCAAGGCATGACATGAGCGCACTATCTTCCCTGTATATGGTCGCCACGACCGGCAAGCCCCTCGGCCGCATTGCCTGTGGGCTGCTGGCCTTGATCATGGCGCTCATCGTCATGGCCTCGGCAAATCAGGCCTTTGCCCATGCCGCGCTGATCAAGACCGATCCGGCTGACGGTGCGGTGCTGGCGCAAGCGCCGGCGCAGTTCTTGCTGACCTTCAGCGAGCCGGTTTCGCCGCTGGTGCTGACGCTGGTGAAGCCCGACGGTACGCCGGTCGCGCTGACATCCTTCCGCCTCAGCGACCAGACGGTTGAGATCGACAATCCGCAAGCGCTCAAATCCGGCACGCATGTGCTCAGCTGGCGCGTCATTTCCGCCGATGGCCATCCGGTCGGCGGTTCGCTGCTGTTTTCGATCGGCGCGCCAAGCGAACCGCCCGCCGTGTCCGAGGCCGTCGACTGGCCGCTGCGGTCGGCGATCTGGATCGGCAAGGTCTTTCTCTACACGGGCCTTTTCCTCGGCGCTGGCGGCGCCTTCGCCCTTGCCTGGCTGGGCGGCGAGGGACGCGCCGGTCAACGATTTGTCACGGCGGCGATCCTGTGCGGGCTGGTCACGGCTCCGTTGTCGCTGGGTTTTCAGGGCCTCGATGCGCTCGGGGCGCCGCTCTCCCATCTGGTGCAGCCGGTGATCTGGCGGACCGGGCTCGGCACCAGCTTCGGTTGGACAGTGTTGGCCGCCCTGATCGCGCTGGGGCTCGGCCTGCTGTCGCTGGCCGGGCCACGCATAGCTGCCAGGCCATTGGCGCTTGCTGGCCTGGCCGGTATCGGCGTCGCGCTTGCCGCCAGCGGCCATGCCAGCGCGGCCGAGCCGCAATGGCTGACGCGGCCCATGGTGTTCGTGCATGGCGTCGGTATCGCCTTCTGGACCGGCGCACTGGTGCCGCTCGGTCTCGCGCTGAAGCGCCAAACGGCCGACGCCGTCGCTTTCCTGCGCCGCTTCTCCTCAGCTATCCTGCCTGTCGTGGCCGTGCTTGCCACGGCCGGCATCGTGCTGGCTGTCATCCAGGTGCAGACGCCCTCGGCGCTGGTCGGCACCGCCTATGGCCGGCTGCTGCTGGTCAAGCTCGCGCTGCTGGTCTTCCTGTTCACTCTGGCCGCGGTCAACCGCTGGAAACTCACCGCCTCGGCGGAGGCGGGATCGACTGAGGTGCAACGCAGGCTCACCCGCTCGATCGGCGTCGAAATGCTGATCGTGCTGGCGATTTTCGGTATTGCCGCCGGCTGGCGCTTCACGCCGCCGCCTCGGGCTTTGGCGATCGCTGCGGCGCAACCGGTCTCGGTCCATATCCACGCTTTGCAGGCGATGGCCGATCTCAGCATCACGCCCGGCCATGCCGGGCCCGTCGCCGCCTCGATGATCATCATGACCGGCGATTTCGGACCGCTCGACGCCAAGGAAGTGACGCTGGTGCTGTCGAAGCCCGATTCCGGCATCGAGCCGCTGAAGCGCGCGGCGACCAAGCCCGGCGACGGCAGCTGGCGTGTCGACAATCTCGTCATCCCGGTGCCCGGCCGCTGGACGGTGCGCATCGACATTCTGGTTTCGGACTTCGAGATGGTGAAGATCGAAGCGCCTGTCGACATCAGGCCGTAACCCGGGGATGTGATACCGCTGTCGAACCGGCTGCATTTGCGACTTGCGGCAACACAATTCGGCGAGGCGGTTGACGCGGCGCGAAAGGCCCGTCAATCATCCCCGCCAAATCGCGGGCTCCAATCAACAAGATCCGAAAGCAGGGAAGAAACGATGGAAAAAGCCGAAATCGGCCTGATCGGCCTTGGCACGATGGGTTCCAACCTGGCGCTGAACATTGCTGAGCACGGGCATCGCATCGCCGTCTTCAACCGCACAAAGGCGCGTACCGATGCTTTCGTCGAGAATGCCGGCGCGCTGAAAGACATGGTGGTGCCTTGCTACAGCCTGGAAGAACTCGCCGCCGCGATCAAACCGCCGCGTCCGGTCATCATCATGGTGCTGGCCGGCAAGCCGGTCGATGAGCAGATCGAAGCCTTGCGTGGCGTGTTGTCGGCCAATGACATCATCATCGATGCCGGCAATGCCAATTTCCGCGACACGATGCGTCGTTTCTCCGAGCTGTCCGATTCGAACCTCACCTTCATTGGCATGGGCGTATCCGGCGGCGAGGAGGGCGCGCGTCACGGGCCGTCGATCATGGTCGGCGGCACGGAAGATAGCTGGAAGCGGGTCGAGAAGGTGCTGACCGCCATCTCCGCCAAATTCAAGGACGAGCCTTGCGCCGCTTGGCTCGGCACCGACGGCGCCGGCCATTTCGTGAAAACCATCCACAATGGCATCGAATATGCCGACATGCAGATGATCGCCGAGATCTACGGCATCCTGCGCGATGGCCTGGGCATGGGGCCGAAGGACATCGGCAAGGTCTTTGAAGATTGGAACAAGGGCCGGCTCGATTCGTATCTGATCGAGATCACCGCCAAGGTTCTCGCCGCCGACGATCCGAAGACCGGCAAGCCCGTGGTCGATATCATCCTCGACCGCGCCGGCCAGAAGGGCACCGGCAAATGGTCTGTCATCGAGGCTCAGCAGCTGGGCATTCCGGCGACAGCGATCGAGGCTGCGGTTGCTGCACGCGTGCTGTCCTCGATCAAGGACGAGCGCCAAGCGGCCGAAAAAGCCTATGGCAATATTGGCGTAACCAAGATCTCCGGTGACAAGGCGGCACTTCTGAAAGACCTGGAGCTGGCGCTGCTCGCCGGCAAGATCGCCGCCTATGCCCAAGGTTTCGCGGTGATGAGCGCCGCCTCGAAGGAGTTCAACTGGAACCTGCCGATGCCGACCATTGCCAAGATCTGGCGGGCCGGCTGCATCATCCGTTCGCAGATGCTCGACACGATGGCGGAAGCCTTCGGTTCCGGCGGCGCTGCCACCAACCTTTTGATGGCGCCTGCCTTCATCACCATGATGCAGGAGGCGCATCCGTCGCTGCGGCGCGTCGTGGCCAAGGCATCGGAAGCCGGCGCGCCGGTGCCGGCGCTGTCTTCCGCACTTGCCTATTTCGACAGCTATCGCCAGGGCCGCGGCACCTCGAACCTGATCCAGGCACAGCGCGACTTCTTCGGCGCGCATGGCTTCGAACGCATCGGCGAGCAGGGTGCGTTCCACGGGCCCTGGGGCAGCGGAGCGGCTGGCTAGACTAGATGGAGTCAGGTGAGACCGGCCTGCAAATGGCGGCTTCCTGCGCTTCCCAGTTCTACTGCGTCGCAGCAGAACTGAGCTCACGTACGAAAAGTACGCTCCGCTCCAGTTCTCGGAAGCCACCATTTTCGACTCGGCCTGACCCGATTCTCAAGTCGTGTCAGCTATCGCCGATAAGCCTGAACCTCGCCTGGTTTGCTCAGCGACTGCAGCGAGCCGGGCTCGGCGCCGCCGATCCAGCCGAGCACCGCGCGGGCGAGTTCGGAACCGGCGAGGCGGAAGCTCTCATTGACGACGAACAGTTCGCGCCGGAACAGATGCAGAAATTCCGACGACTGTTTCGACACCACGTCGACGTCGCGGCCAAGCTCCAGCCCGGCATCCTCGATGCCGGCGACGATGGCGAGCGTCGAAGCGGCGGCGCTGCTGACGATGCCGTCCGGGCGGTCGTTGCGCCGCATCAGCTGCGCGGTGCGCGTCCTGATCTGCTCGATCGACTGGTCGATGGTGACGGTGTTGAACGGCACCTCACTGACACCAACCTCGCTGAGCGCATCGGCAAAGCCGTTCACCGTGTGACCGTGATAGGTCAGTCCGACGGGCGGCGCCAGCAAGGCAAGCCGCCGCCGGCCCATGCCGGCTAGATAGCGCACGGCCTCGTTGGCGAAGGCGTAGTTGTCGAAGTCATGATAGGGATGCACCAGCCCCATATCGGTGCGGCCATGTGTGGCAAAGGGAATGCCGCGTTCCAACAGGTAACGGGCGCGGGCGTCGTCGGGCTGTGTGCGCGAGATGATGATGCCGTCGGCCGAACCCGTTTCCACCAGATAGCGCACGGGGTCCATGGGATCCTGCGAGCGCGAATAGGGCGTGACGATCAGATGGTAGGGCGTGTCGGCGATCACCGAGGTGACGCCGTAGATGATGTCCGAGACGAAGCTCATCAGCTCATGCTCGGTGTTCAAGACCAGCGAGATGACATTGGTCTTGCCAGTGCGCAGGCGCACACCGGCGCGGTTGGGCCGGTAGCCGATCTGCTTGGCGACGAGCTGGACGCGACGCCTGGTCTCGGCGCCGATCTCGGGAGCATCCTTCAGGGCGCGCGATACGGTGGTGACGCCGAGCCCGGTCATGAAGGCGAGCGTCTTCAATGTCGGCTGCCTTTGCGCCGACGTCTCGTCGTTCTCGTCCTTACGCCGTCTGTCCATTCGTCCCGCCCGTCAGGCGCATAGCAGCCGCAGGCCGGGTCGGCAATCGCCGCGATCTGCGGCGTGGCATGATTTCAGGCCCGGCGAGGCGTCAATAACCTGAAACGTTACAGATTGCCATCTCATGGATCGATCGGTGAATAAAGCAGCAGACACGAGATCGTGAATTCCCTTGAGAATCCAAGGCGAAACGTCGCAGGCACCACCCTTTTGCCGGCTTCTACGAGCAGTTTGCCTGTTTTGCGCTGCGATAGCTCATATTGCGACGCACAACGGCGTCCCTGCCGACGCTTTTTTTTCGCGTCTCGAAAAAATATCGAGCGGCTCGCATGCCCAGGGTTGCGCCTTCCGTTCAATTGCCGTATCGAAAATCTGTAACGTTTCAGATTCTGGGAGGAACCGAAATGCGATACAGAGTTTTGGCCGCTGCGCTGACTGCGACGGTCGCGCTGCAGTTTGCCGGCCCGGCCATTGCCGCGGACCTGGAAGTGATTCACTGGTGGACGTCGAAGGGCGAGTCGGCGGCGGTCTCGCAGTTCGCCAAGGCCCTCGACAATGATGGCCATGGCGACAAGTGGGTGGACAGCGCGATTGCCCTTGGCGAAACCGCGCGCTCGACCGTCATGCAGCGTGTGCTCGGCGGTGATCCTCCCGCCGCGGCTCAGTTCAATCCCGGACGGCAGTATGAGGAGCTGATTTCGGGCGGCAAACTGCTCGACCTCACGGATATTGCTACCGCCGGCAAATGGGATCAGGTCATCCGCCCGAAGGCGATCGGCAGCGCCTGCCTCGTTGACGGCCACTGGTGGTGCGTTCCGGTCAACATTCATTCGAATTACTGGGCCTGGTATTCCAAGCCGGTGTTCGCGAAAGCCGGGGTGCCGGAGCCGAAGAACCTGGCCGATTTCATCGCGGCCGCGCCGAAGATCAAGGAGGCCGGCCTCATTCCCTTCGCCATCGGCGGCGACGGCAATGGCTGGCAGATCCAGTTGCTGTTCCAGGACATGGTCACCGAGGCTCTCGGTGTCGCCAAGCGCGACGAGATGTATACCAAGAAGAGCGCTGAAATTGCCGGCGGCCCCGAGATGAAAGGCGTTTTCACGCAGTTGCGGACCCTGAAGCAGTTCACCGACAATGGCTACGCCAACCGCAACTGGAACGACACCACCAATCTGGTGATCACCGGCAAGGCCGGACTGCAGGTGATGGGCGACTGGGCGCGTGGCGAATTCGCGGCCGCCGGCATGACCGGTGTCAAGGATTTCGGCTGCATGATCGGCCTCAACGAGGCCAAGCCGGTGGTCAGCACCGACGGCGACATCATCGTCTTCTTCAAGCAGAACAATCCGGATATCGAGGCAGCGCAGAAGCGTCTCGCAGCCCTGCTGATCAGCCCTGAGGTCCAGGTCGCTTTCAACAACGCCAAGGGTTCCATGCCCGTGCGCGGCGATGTCGACATGTCGACGGCCGACCCGTGCATGCAGAAGTCGCTGAAGGCGGTGGAAGACCCGGCCAACATCGTCACCGCGACGAACCGGTTCATTACCGAGAACACCAACCAGCAGCTCAACGAGCTCGTTGCGCAATTCTTCGCCGATGACTCCATGACGGCTGACGACGCCACCGCGAAGTTCGCCACCATCATCGGAAACTCCGACTAGGAGCCGATCAGCACCCGAGGCGCCGCTCATGCAGCGGCGCCTCGGTCCACCTCAGCTCGCCAAGCAGAAAGCTTTGCCGGCGGGCTGACAATCGCAGGATCGGAAGCCGCAGCGGTTGTGTATCTGGCGGAGGCTGACTTTCGCGTCGCCAGACGATCCCGGCGTATCGGTAGAAGTGGAGAAAGACGGACGATGCAGAGGAGCTGGAGACACAGATTTCACCTGCCCGCCGTCATCGGCACGATACCGATGATCCTCGTCGCTGTCGGTGTCTTCGTGATCGGTATCGGCTTCTCGGTGCTCTGGTCCTTCACCAGTTCCAAGCTCTTCCCTAGCTATGATTTCGTCGGCCTCGCGCAGTACAGGCGGCTTTGGGCCGACAATCGCTGGCTCGTCTCGGTCAACAACATCTGGTTCTTCGGCCTGATGTCCATCGCCTGCAACATGGTGTTCGGCTATCTGCTTGCCGTTTTCATGGACCAGCGCATCCGCCAGGAAGACCTGTTCCGTTCGATCTTCCTCTATCCCTTCGCCATGTCGCTGATCGTCACCGGCCTTGTGTGGCAATGGGTGCTCGACCCCAATCTCGGCCTGCAGGCGGCAATGCGCAATCTGGGCTGGTCGAGCTTCAGCTTCGCGCCCCTGGTTGACGCCAACACCGCGATCTACGCGCTGGTCGTGGCTGGCATCTGGCAAGGCTCGGGCGTGACGATGGCGATCCTGCTTGCGGGCCTGCGCGGCGTTGACGAAGAGATCTGGAAAGCGGCGAGGGTCGACGGTATCCCGACGTGGCGTACCCATGTTTCCATCGTGGCGCCAATGATGAAGGGTGCCTTCGCCACCGCCTTCGTTCTCCAATGTGTCGGCGTGGTGCGCGTCTATGACCTGGTCATCGCCATGACGGGCGGTGGTCCCGGCATCGCCACCTCCATGCCGGCCGTCTACGTCATCCAGCTCATCACGGTGCGCCAGAATGTCGGCCAGGGCATGGCCGCGGCAACCATGATGCTTCTGCCGGTGCTGGTCGTGCTGGCGTTCAGCGGACTTGTGCTGTGGCGGCGAAAGCGTCGACAGGAGGCAGCCACATGACCGCCGCCCAGATCACTGTCCGGGACCCGTCGGATCAGGCCGGCGTTGTGCCCTTCGGGCCGAAACCGCGCGGGACATCGGCCGGCCGTATCGGCATCTACGCGTTCCTGATCGTTGCGGCTCTCTTCTTCTTGATCCCGGTCTACATCATGATCGTGACGTCGCTGAAAGGGATGCCGGAGATCAGGCTGGGACATCTTTTCAACTTTCCGGTCGAGCCGACCTTTCAGCCCTGGGTTGACGCCTGGCTCCATGCCTGTACCGGTCGCGACTGCAACGGCCTCAGCCCGGGATTCTACAATTCGGTGAAGATCACGGTGCCGAGCGTGATCATCTCGATCATTTGCGCCTCGATCAATGGTTACGCGCTGACCTTCTGGCCCTACAAGGGCGCCAACCTGCTCTTCGGCTTGCTCGTGTTCGGCGCCTTCGTGCCGTACCAGGTCGTGATCTATCCCCTGATCATCGGGCTGAGCTCGGTCGGGCTGTTTGCGACGCTTCCGGGCATCATCATCGTGCACACGATCTTTGGCATGCCGATCCTGACGCTGCTGTTTCGCAATTTCTACGCGGCACTTCCGGTCGAGCTGTTCAAGGCGGCGCGTGTCGATGGTGCGGGCTTCTGGCGCATCTTTTTCTCCATCATGCTGCCGATGTCGGTGCCGATCACCGTCGTCGCGATCATCCTGCAAGTCACCGGCATCTGGAACGACTTCCTGTTCGGCATCGTCTTTGCGGGGCGGTCCAACTGGCCGATGACGGTGCAGCTCAATAACATCGTCAACACCACGACTGGTGTCAGGGAGTACAATGTCAACATGGCGGCTACCATTCTGACGGCGGCGGTGCCTCTGATCATCTACTTCGTCTCTGGACGATGGTTCGTGCGCGGCATCGCCGCCGGCGCGGTGAAAGGCTGATGGATATGGCTGAGAATGGTACCAGCGTATCGATCCAGGATCTGTCGCTGAACTTCGGTGCGGTGTCGGTGCTGAAGACGCTCAATCTCGATGTCGCCGAAGGCGAATTCATCGTGCTTTTAGGTCCCTCCGGCTGCGGCAAGTCGACCTTGCTCAACTGTGTCGCCGGCCTGCTCGATATCTCCGAGGGCCGCATCTTCATCAAAGGCAAGAACGTCACCTGGGAAGAGCCGAAGGACCGCGGCATCGGCATGGTGTTCCAGTCCTACGCGCTCTATCCGCAGATGACGGTTGAGAAAAACCTGTCCTTCGGCTTGCGTGTCGCCGGGTTGCCCAAGGACGAAATCGCCAAACGGATCGCGCGCGCTTCGGAGATATTGCAGATCGAACCGCTGCTGCAGCGCAAGCCGGCCGCCCTTTCCGGAGGCCAGCGGCAGCGCGTGGCGATCGGGCGTGCCCTGGTGCGCGATGTCGACGTTTTCCTGTTCGACGAGCCGCTGTCCAATCTCGACGCCAAATTGCGCTCGGAACTGCGCGTCGAGATCAAGCTGCTGCACCGCAAGCTGCAGAACACCATGATCTACGTCACCCACGACCAGATCGAGGCCATGACGCTCGCCGATCGCATCGCGGTGATGAAGGGCGGCGTCATCCAGCAGCTCGACGCGCCGCAGACCATCTACAACCGCCCGGTCAACCGCTTCGTCGCCGGCTTCCTTGGCTCGCCGGCGATGAATTTCATCGACGGCAGGCTGGAGAAGGACAAGGGCGACTGGCACTTCACTGTCGAGGATGTGCGCATCCCGCTTGGCACATACGCCTTCGAGAAGGAACCGGTACCGGGGCCGGCCGTGTTCGGCATCCGCCCCGAGCACGTCGCCTTCAACAGCGGCACCGGCTTGCCTTTTACGGCTGATGCAACTGTCGAAGTCGTCGAGCCGATGGGCTCCGATACGCTGGTCTGGCTGAAGCTCGGCAAGCAGAATTTCACCGTCCGGGTGACGTCCGAGCGCACGCCCAGGAATGCGGACGCGGTGAGCATCGGCTTCGACCCGATGCGGGCCTCGCTCTTCGATGCCCAAACCGGCAGCCGCCTTTAACTTCCCCAGAGATTCATCCCCCAAGAGATCCATCCCCCAAGAAGTCCACCCCAAAGCAGAACGGACAGAGACGATGAACTGGTCATTCCAACTTTACAGTGCCCGCAATTTCCTGCCCTGGACGGGCGTGCTCGCGACACTCGGCAAGCTCGGCTATACGCAAGTCGAAGGCTTTGGCGGCGTCTATGATGACCCCAAGGCCTTCCGCGCCGAACTCGACAAGAACGGCCTTGCCATGCCGACCGGGCATTTCTCCATCGATGCGCTGGAGAAGGATTTCGACGGCGTTCGCAGGATCGCCGAAGCGCTCGATATCAAGCTCTTGATTTGCCCCTATCTGTTGGCGGAGCAAAGGCCGTCCGACGCGGCCGGCTGGCGTGGCTTCGGCGAGCGTCTGGCCAAGGTCGGTGAGGTGGCCGCAAAGGCCGGCTACGGCTTTGCCTGGCACAACCACGATTTCGAGTTCAAGGCGCTCGCCGACGGTTCGGTGCCGCAGGATCACATCCTGTCTTCCGCCCCCGGCATCGGCTGGGAGATGGACCTCGCCTGGGTGGTGCGCGGCGGCGCCGACCCGCTGCCCTGGATTGAAAAGCATGGCAAGCGCATCGTCGCGGTGCATGTCAAGGACATCGCCAAGCCAGGTGAAGGACTGGACGAGGATGGCTGGTCGGATGTCGGCCACGGCACCATCGACTGGGCCGGATTGATCAAGCTGTTGCGGGCCAAGAGCGCGACAAAATACTTTGTCATGGAACAGGACAATCCCAACGACATCGAGCGCTTCGCCCGCCGCTCGATCGCATCAGTCAAGAGCTACTAGGAACGATCACCATGGCAAAGAAGCTGGGTACTGGGAAACTGGGTATTGGCGTCATCGGCTGCGGCAACATCTCGAAGGCATATTTTTCGCTGGCGCCGCTGTTTCGCGGTATCGAGATGCGAGCCTGCGCCGACATCAACATGGACGCGGCGAAAGCACGGGCGAAGGAATTCAAGCTGCGTGCCGAGACCGTCGAGGACCTGCTCAAGGCCGCCGACATCGACATCATCGTCAACCTGACGATACCGGCGGTGCACTACGAGGTGTCGAAGCAGGTGCTCGACGCGGGCAAGCACGTCTATTCGGAAAAGCCGTTCGTGCTCTCGCTCAAGGAGGGCCAGGACCTCAAGGCACGAGCGGAGAAGAAGGGGCTGCGCATCGGCTCGGCACCCGACACCTTCCTCGGCGGCGCGCACCAACTGGTGCGTGAACTGATCGATGAGGGAAAGCTCGGCAAGATCACCAGCGGTACCTGCCATGTCATGGGTCACGGCATGGAACACTGGCACCCCAATCCGGATTTCTTCTTCCAGCCGGGCGCCGGGCCGGTGCTCGACATCGGGCCGTACTACATCACCAACCTGATCCAGCTGATCGGACCCGTGAAGCAGGTGGCGGCCTTTACGACAACGCCGGCCAAGGAGCGGACGATTTCATCGAAGCCGCGCGCGGGTGAAAAGATTCCGGTCAACACGCCGACCACCATTCATGCCGTTCTGGAATTCGAGAATGGGGCCGTGGTGACGCTGAACACCAGCTGGGATGTCTGGGCTCACGGCCATGCGCCGATGGAACTCTATGGCGAGGCCGGCACGGTGTTCGTGCCGGATCCCAATTTCTTCGGCGGCGAGGTGCGCGTCACCGAAGAGGGCAAGCCGGTCAAGAAGCTGCCGAAATGGAAACATCCGCTTGGGGTGCCGAACGAAATGCACGGTCAGGGCATGATGGCCAATTACCGCACCTCAGGCCTTGCCGATATGGCGCTGGCGATTGTCGAGGGGCGGCCGCACCGCTGTTCGATGGAACTGGCGCTGCATGCCGTCGATGTCATGACCGGCATCCTGCGTTCTGGCGAGACCGGTAAGTTCGTTGCCATGCAGACCACTTGCGAGCGCCCTGCGGCGCTTGGCCTCAAGGCTGCCAAGGAGCTGCTGGCCAAGAAAAAGTAGGTCGCCAGGATTATCGATAATTTTGATTTGTCCCTCTCCCCGTTCTCGCGGGGAGAGGGTAAAGGGTAGGGCGCTGGCCGGCTTTCCGCTGTTGCAATGGAGCTGGCGGTCTGTTCAGATTTCGAGGATTTTTCCCATGCCCTATGTCGCCGCCGAAAATCGCTATGAAAGAATGATCTACAACCGTTGTGGGCGGTCCGGCCTCAAATTGCCGGCGATCTCGCTCGGGCTGTGGCACAATTTCGGCAATGACACGCCGCACAAGACCAAGCAGGCGATCGTGCGCAAGGCTTTCGATCTCGGCATCACGCATTTCGACCTCGCCAACAATTACGGTCCGCCGCCCGGTTCGGCCGAGACGGCTTTCGGCGAAATCCTGCGCACTGATTTCGCCGCCTATCGTGACGAGCTGATCATCTCGAGCAAGGCCGGCTATGAGATGTGGGCCGGCCCCTACGGCGAATGGGGCAGCCGCAAATACGTGCTGGCCAGCCTCGATCAGAGCCTGAAGCGGATGGGCCTCGACTATCTCGACATCTTCTATTCACACCGCTTCGACCCCGACACGCCGCTCGAAGAAACCATGGGCGCGCTCGACCATGCGGTGCGCTCGGGCAAGGCGCTCTATGCCGGCATCTCGTCCTACAATTCGCAGCGCACCCGCGAGGCGGCCGACATATTGAAGCAGCTCGGGACGCCCTGCATCATCCATCAGCCGAGCTATTCGATGCTGAACCGCTGGGTCGAGGAAGATGGCCTGCTCGACACGCTGGAAGGGTTGGGCGTCGGCTCGATCGTGTTCTCGCCGCTGGCGCAAGGCATGCTGACCGACAAATATCTCGGCGGCATCCCCGAAGGCAGCCGTGCCTCGCAAGGCAAGTCGCTGCGCCCGGCCTTCATCAATGACAACACCGTGGCCAACATCCAGGCGCTGAACGCGATCGCCGGCAAGCGCGGCCAGACGCTGGCGCAGATGGCGCTGGCCTGGGTGCTGCGCAAGGGGCGAGTGACTTCGGCGCTGATCGGCGCCAGCCGGCCGGAGCAGGTCGAGGATTGCGTCGGCGCGCTGAAGGTTCTTGATTTCAGTGATGCCGAATTGGCGGAAATCGATACTTACGCGCGCGAGTCCGATATCAATCTGTGGGCGGCTTCGGCCGAGCGCAAAGGCCCGCCGAGGAAGTAAAATTTCGCGGACAAGCCGGCAAACAAAAACGGCGGGATTCTCTCCCGCCGTTTTCATGGCAAACCAATCGTTCAGCCTCAGGGCGTCTTTGGCTTCTGGGCCGTGCCGAGTCCGACCTTGGGCTTTTCCGGCGCTGGCGCAGGGGTCTTCATCTTCGCCTCCACCCAGCCAGTGTAGTTGGCCAGCCGCGTGTAGATGCCGTAGGCGTCCTTGTGGCCGCAGGCCGCGGTGCCGTCCGCCGGGCCTTCGCCCCAGCTGACGATGCCGACCTGGACCGGGCCGTTGGCTCCGGTCATGAACAGCGGGCCGCCGCTGTCGCCATTGCAGGCATCGCGCGCGCCGCTGGTGGTGCCGGCGCAGATCATGTTGTTGGTCAGCGGGTCGTTCATGTCGGCCGCGATTGCGTTGGCAGCGGCATCGATGCCCTTTTCGGAGTAGCGCATGCGGTGGGACAAATCGCCGAGCGCTGCCTTCAAATCGTGCGCATAGATGGCCTTGATGCCGGTGTTGCAGGCCTTGTTTGGCTCCAGGTCGAGGTCGGCAACCATCAGCGTGGTTGGGAACGTTCCGTCCTGCATCTTGCCCCAGCCCGTGACGGTGGTCTTGCCGGTGTCGGGGGTCGCCTCATGGGTAAGCTTGATGGTCGGCGCATCGGCCGAGTCTTCGAGCCTGAGCAGGCCGAGGTCATTGTCGAGCGTCTGCTCGCTGTAGCCCTCGTTGACGATCACCTGCAACACCTTGTGGCGCTTGCCTTCGCTGAGTTCAGTGGCGCCGGTCAACACGGTGACAGCATCCGGTGAGATCGGCTTGCCCTTGTCGTTAAGGCAGTGCGCCGCAGTCAGCACCCAGTTCGGCGCGATCAGGCTGCCGCCGCAAAACTGCGCGTTGGCCTGCGAGGCCGGGTTCTGATCCAGCCTGCTGGTGGTAAGCAAAGCGACCTGGAACGGATAGGCGCCCTTTTCGGCCTGGTTGCCGCCATAGACACGGTCGGCACCGTCGGGGTTCTCCGCCGCTGCCTTTGCCCGAGCATCATTGACCCGCTGCATCGGCGAGATCGCCGCTTCCGGCCTGACGGTGCTTTCATCCGCCTGGCTCGTATTGATCGATGTGATGACAGCGGCGACGCCAAGCAGCGAAGCGGCAACCATTGGCCCGAACCGACTTGTGATGTGCACCTGAAACCTCCTGAGAATTCTCCCGCGCGGATCGACTCCAGGCATTGGCAAGGAGGAGTTGCCGGTCCAGCGACCCAGACGCGTGCCGTACCGAAACGACGCGCGACCGGTCACAAAACCGAATCCCACTTTTGCTAACCGTGCCCGCGAGCAGAACCCGCACAAAATCCTATAGCCCCCCACGGGCTACGTGGAAGCGATTTGTCATTGCCAATGTTGGATTATTTTAGGCAGTATACCGTTGCGGAACTTTTTTGGCGGGGGCCTTGAAAATCAGCGCCCAGATCAACGGTCGAAGGAATGCCGGTAAGCAAACTGATTTTTTCGCATCACCACGATCTCGACAATATTTCTGTATTTGGATCCAGTCCTTGCTGACTTTTGGGAGAGTCTCACCATGACAAAACTGACTAACACCATCATAGCGTCCGCATTGCTTTCCACCGCAATGTGGGTTGTTCCGGCTTTCGCCGCCGATCCTGGCTCCGCCAATGGCGGCAATGGCGAAAGCATGCGGGACGTATCTTCAGGCGACTTCAAGGCCGGGCGGGCAAAACCGATCACGACACCGAAGCTGACTGACGAAGACAGCCGCGCCGCGCCGCTCACCGACGAGAAGACGGCTGTAAAATCCTATGGCATCGTCGGACGGTCCGCCGATGGCAAGGTGATCAAGATCGAGCCGAGCGAAGCTCTGCGCGAGATCATCATCAAGGAACTGAACGCGCCGGCCAATGGAACTGAAGGCGGCCCGCGCAAGACCGAGGATCCGGGGCTTGGCGAAGGCGAAGCCGGCCGTCAGGTTTTCGGCACCGATGATCGCGAGCAGGTCAAGAACACCAAGACCTATCCGTTCTCGGCAATCGGCTATCTCGAAGCCAAGTCGAAGACCGGCTATGGTAGCTGCTCGGCAACGCTGATCGGCCCGCGCACTGTGCTCACCGCTGCACACTGCCTCTACAGCCATGAGGACAAGGACTGGTTGTCGGACTATCTGTTTGTGCCAGGCCTCAATGGCAGCACCAAGGACGACGCGCCGTTCGGGGCTTTCGAGTATGAAAGCGCCTATGTGCTGCAGGGCTTCATCGACAACTACCAGGGTTATTATGGCTCCGTGATCCCGTGGGATCTCGGCATCATCACGCTGAAGCAGGATGTCGGCACCAACCTTGGCTGGCTGGGCTATGCCAACTATGACGATCTTGGCGACTTCACCGCCAACCTCGTCGGCTATCCCGGCGACAAGCCGATGGGCACGATGTGGAAGGCAAGCTGCGAAGTGAAAGCCGAAAACATCGCCCCGGAATATTTCCAGTATGACTGCGATACGTTCCCGGGGTCGAGCGGCAGCGCGGTCTACGCCTACGACAACAACTCCAAGCAGCGCATCATTACCGGTGTCAACGTGGCGGAAAGCCCCGAAGCGAATACCGCTGTGCGCCTGAACGCTGCCAACATCCAGTGGATCAACAGCCTCTATAAATAAGCAGGCTGGGGTTGGCAGAGAATGCAAAGGCGGCGGGTCAATCCCGCCGCCTTTTTCATGCCTACGTTTCCCGCGCGGCTTCCCTTGCACGAGGCCGGCTCGCCGCTCAAGCATTCGCTGTTTCACGGAAACGGCGAATGCTCTATCTCCTTGTTTTGACGCAATTCTCAAGGGAAAGCGCTACGCGCTCGTCCCTGGGAAAACCGCTCACACTTTTCCTGGAATTGCTCTAGGCTCGACTTGCCAAGGGGTTGAGGCATCCAAAGGGGTTTTTGGGATGGCGCGGGCAAGGGCAATTCTGGGGATCGCGGCGGTATCGATGCTAGGTGCGTTGATGCTTTCGCCAGCTTTCGCTGACCCGTCCACGCCGCCCGCCGGCGCCTGGGCCGAGCGCGTGCAGATTCTCTACCAGGCGGACACACGCTCCGTGCTGCGCAGAACCGTGCGGGTCTGGGATTTTCATCCGGAGAGGAACCTGGATTTCGTCTGGGAGCCGGCGGCGGGCCAGTCGCCCGACAAGACCATCGCCGAGGACGGTACCATCAACGGCAAGGGCAGGCTGGTATGGCGGGTACGCGGCTCGGCGAGCTATGACCCGAAGACCGTCTACTCCAGCTACTTTGGCAATGTCAGGAACGGCCGCCCCGACGGGCAAGGCCGGCTCGAGCTACGCTCGGGCGAGGTGTTCGACGGCAAGTGGCTGGCCGGAGAGTTCAACGGCAAGGGCATCCATATCGATGCCGACGGCAACCGCTATGAAGGCCAGTTCGTCGCCGGCATCCCGAATGGCGAAGGCAGGTTGCTGTCGAAAACCGGTGAGATCTTTGCCGGCTCTTTTGTCGATGGGCTGAAGAACGGCAAGGGCCAAACCCGGCTTGCAGGCGGCACGGTCTATCAATCGCAATGGGTGATGGGCGAGGAAGTCGGCGGCTCGCGCCCGGACGTGTTGGCCGATGCCAGGGTCGGCGGCCTGCTCAAGGCGCAGGCCGGCGGCGGCGACGCGGACAAGGTCGAGATCGGCGTTATCGTGGACCAGCGGATGACGCAGCAGACTGACTTGAAATACCAGCACCTGGTGCGCGACGAGGACGTTGCGATCTATCCCGAGGACAACCTCTACAACGATGCCTGGAACGGCACCGGGCAGGTCAACACCACCAATGTCTATGAAGGCCAGGACTGGGAGAACACCCCGGCCTTTGCCGAGGTCGACCTGAAGACGACGGACGAGTCCAAGGTCAAGCTCGACAGCCTGGAAATGAAGGTTGCCGCCAGCGATGCCTACCGCAAGCCGATGCTGTCCATCTCCGAGCATTTCGGTTGCATCGGCTTCCGGCCGGATTTCACGATCATCAACAATGGCTGGGGCGACGCCAAGGACATGAAGATGTCGATCCAGTTCACCACGGTTGACGAGGACGGCAAGCCAACGGGCCAGGCAAGCCGCATGTTCACCAAGGATATCGGCGATTTCGGCGAGGGCGTCGATGTGTCGATCAAGAGCGTGCTCGACGAAGCCGGCGTCGATACGGCGAGCCTGGAGACGGGGCGCTTTCCCTGTCCCTCGGTCGACAGTCTCAATGTCTGCCGCAGCCAGCTCACCAACAAGATCAATTTCGGAGAGGTCGGCGATTATCTCGGCAACTTCAACCAGGCGATGACGCTGAACGCGATCGGCAAGTTCGACTATTCATGGGCTGACGATCAGGGCCATGTCTACCAGCAGAGCGAGCCGTTTCGCGCCCAGATGACCATGGCCGTCTTCGAGGTTCCCGAATCGATGGCCGAATGCGGCGATGGCGGTGGCGGCAGCCCGGAAGCGATGCGCTACCAGAACATCGAGTTCCCGATCGGCAAGCACGACTACACTTTTCCCATGCCGGTGCGCGGCAACAAGAACGTCAGCGCCTATACGGCACGGCTGAAGATGTGGTCGTCGATGTCGTCGATCCACAGTTTCAGCATCGCTGCACACTTCGCCGACGGCAGCGTGCGCGAGAGCAAGCCCGTGACCTTCTTCTACTTCCGGCCGAAGCAATCGCTGTTCGAAACCAAGACCGAACCAGCTGCCTGCTATCTGCCGCGCCAGATGGCTGGCTGCGGGTAGTTATTTCCTGCCCATCTCGAAATAGTTGGGCAGCGGAATGAGCCTGGTGAAGATCGTGCCCTGGGGGAAAACGCGCAGTTCCAGCATCGATCCTGAAGAGCGCTCCGCGCTCTGGTCGAACAGGAAATTGCCGAGCGAATAGACCTCCGCCACATCGCCGCCGGCAAGCTGCACGATCGCCTCGCTCGACACATGCGGATGGCCGCCGACAATAGCCGAGACGCCACGCAGCCGCATCTCATCGGCAAGCATCTCTTCGCGCGCCGAGGGTTCGGTCTTGTACTCGCGGCCCCAATGGACGAATGCGACAACCGGCCGCTGCGCGTTTTCATGCAGCAGGTGGTCGAGCAGGGCGGGGGTCAACAGGTCGGTGTTCTTCGATCCGTTGGTGTCGATATCGGTCAGGCCGACAAGGTCGAGGTCGGCAAGCGCCAGCGTTTCGCCCTGGCCGAAATGCGGGATGCCGGCCGCATCCAGCGCGCGCAGCGTCTCGGCATAGCCTGACGGACCGAGGTCGTAAGCGTGATTGTTGGCGAGGCTGACGCCGGCGACGTGCAGCCGCTTCAGCATGCTGGCAGCGAGGTCCTCGGGCATCGCCAACGTCATGTCGTCGATCGCTTCCGGCACGTTGGGCAGGATGACGCCTTCGAGATTGACGATCAGCGGCCGCGATCCGGTCAGCGACAGGATGCTGTCGACGATCCTGTCGGCAATGCCGTCACGGACCAGGATCTTCTTCATGGCGCGGCCGAAATTCACGTCGCCGGCGAGATAGTAGATCCTGTCCTTTGGCCGCCCCGGATTGTTGAAGCCGGGGCCGAAAGCGCCGAACAGCGCCACCACGTAGCTGGTAGTGCGTTCGACATAGTCTGATGTGTGCTCCTGCGAGTTCTCGTTGGCGACAACCAGCGGCTGGGCGCCGAACAATTCGCGCTGCAGTCTGGTCTGGATGTAGAGCGCGCCGACGGAATCGGCATGATCGGGCTGGCGCAGCGCTGCAATACCGTCAAGCGAGCCGGCGGCCAGCATGTTCAGGGTCTGCTGGTCGAAACGCCGGGAATCATGCTGCGGCAGATAGTGCGAAAAGTCGGTGGATTCGACGATCAGCGTGTCCTGGTCGACGATTACCTTAAGCGCGTCCGCCAGCCTGTCCCAGTCGCCGCGCTTCGCCTTCACCGACATCGCTATCGGCACAATTTTCGCCTGGGGGAAATAATGGTGCAGGAACGGCAGCATGGCACGCACGCCATGCTCCTTGTCGAACAGGCAGGAGTCCTCGACCATGTCGCCATTCTTCTCCAGAAGGCGCACCGCATCGGTGTCGGCTGCGACCGGCCCAAGCACGGTGTCGAAGCCACGCACCGTGGTGGCGTAGAGCTTGTGCGTCTTGTGGAAATGATCCGGCGACAGGATGACGATGCGCTTGTAGCGGAAGCCGGACGCGGCCCTGAAGCCGAGTGCCACGAGGTTGGCGGCCAGGAGATGATGCGGCACCGTGATGCCGGTCAGCCGCTGGTTGGATGGCTGGACGTTGGCGACGTTGGCGATGGCGTTCTTGAAGAGTGTGGCGTCGTCGTAGAAGGGTGGGAAGTTTTCGGCGCCGGGTGGGCAGACGACAGGGGCGGCGAAGGCGGGGAGAGGGAGGAAGCTGAGAAGCATGAGTGTAAAAATCAGGATGATCTGCGCCCAGGCCCCCCTCTCTGTCCTGCCGGACATCTCCCCCTCAAGGGGGGAGATTGGCTGCGACTCCTGCTTTCGCAAATTTTCAACGCGGCAAAAAGGGCCACGAGGCCGAAACTGCCAATCTCCCCCCTTGAGGGGGAGATGTCCGGCAGGACAGAGGGGGGTGCCTGGGCGCAGACCCCGCCCCTTCACGGCTCAGCCAACACAATATTCTCCACGCCCCCGACATAGTAGAACGGCTTCTGCTTCGACGACGTCAGCCGCACCACTTCGCGGGAAATGAAATCGGCGAGGCCGAACAGCGTAACGCCGCCATCTGATGTCCTCGCCTTGCCGCGCAGGCCTTCGAGGACCGAATAGGTGAAGACGCCGTGGCCGAGTTCCGGCAGTTCAGCGGCGGTGTTGTTGGCGGCGGTTGCGGAGAAGACGACGATGCGCGCGTCCTGCGCGTCCTTTTCGAGGCGCGGGTTGAAGGCGTTGGCGGCATGGCAGGTGTCGAGCAGCATGAAGCGCATGCCCTTGGCCCGCTCGACCGATTTCTGGATATCGCCCCAATCGACAAGCGAGGATCGCTTCCAGCGATCGGCATCCTGTTTGCGGCCATCGGTCGGGATGAAATAGTAATCCTCGTCGATGTTGATGCCGTGGCCGGCAACGAAGATGATTGTGGTGTCGTGCTCGCCAGGCTTGTCGAGGAAATCGGCCAGCTGATCGTCGATCGTGTGCGAATCCGGCTCCATGATGTTATCGGCGCTGGCGACCGTGTAGGTCTGCTGGGCCTTGTCCGGGCTTTCGTCGAGCGCCTCACGATTGACGAGAACCAGCGTCTCCATCGAGGAGAACAAGGGCGCCGATTTCTGCGCGATCACCTTGAGGAATTCGGTGGCGTCGTCGACGGGATAGCGCAAATCGCAGGCGTGGCCTGAACAGGCGTTGGTCAGGAACGGATATTTGTCGACGCCGATGACCGCGACATAGAGCTTGCCCTTGGCTTCGGCCTTCTCTGTCTTCCTCGCCAGCGCCTCCACACTGCGCTCGGTGAGGTAGCCATATTCATTGGTGCCGGTGACGCGGATGGTGTTTTGGCCGTCTTCGACAGGCACCTCGACGATGGTCTTGTCGCCATCCACTGAGCGCGTGGCAATGTCGCCGACATTGCGGCTGTTCGACAGGATCGAGAAGCCGGAAACATCGGTTCCAGCCTCCCTGGCGCCTGTTATCTCGACGGCGACGTAGCCGTCGCGGACCTTGCTCTGGTCTTCGGCGAGGCGAATGCCGAATTCCGGCGGCTTGCGCTGCAACAGCTTCTGCAACTCGTTGTCGACGCCCGGTCGCATCTCCTTGACCGCCTGTTTGGCGCTGCGCAGGATGATGGCGCGGCGCACCATTTCCGGGCTCCAGAGATACTTTTTCAATTGGCCGGCACGGATGAAACGGCCCTCATGGTCGCGGCCCTGATTGACCTGCCAGCCGATCAGCTTGTCGCCCTCGTCGGAGGAATAGTAGTAGCCCTGCGGCATCCAGGCGATCCACTGCGAGCCGGCAAAGAACATCGACACGATCAGCTCGTGGGTCTTCAGGTTCCACAGCCTCACTGTCTGGTCGGCGCTGCCGGTGACAAGAAGGCCTGATTTCTCCGAGGCAACCATGGCGTTGATTTCGCCGGTATGGCCGGTGAATTCGCCGGAAACCCTGGCGGTGGCCGCCTTGTATTCCAGCAGCGTGCCGTCATTGCCGCCAGTGATCAGGCCAAGCCCGTTGTCGATCAGCGTGAAGGCGGAATGGACAAAGCCGTTGGTGGCATCGTTCTCGATCGAGCGCACCAGCTTGCCGCCATTGGCGATCTCCAGCACCGCGTTATCCAGGGCATCCTTGCCGCCTTGGGTGGCGTGCAGCGACCACTGGCCGTCGGTCAGCGCGGCGCGGGCAAACGAGCCCGGCTCCGTCAGCGGCTGCGGATCCACGAAGAACCGCTCCGTGGTCGGCAGTTCCAACCTCTTGTCCAACGCACCAAGCTGCTCGGGGCAAGCCACGCGCTCGGGGCAGGGGTTGGCATTGCCCCAGGCGATGATGCCGCTGGCCGCATCGATGCCGACTGATGTCACCGGCTCGCCCACTCCCTGCAGCAGGGCCTTGCGTTCACCCGTCGCCGGGTCCCAGACCTGGATGGCATTGCGGGTGCCACCGGCGGTCGCGACCAGCGAGCCGTCGGCATTGGCGGCGCTGGCATAGACCGTGCCGTCGTGACCGGCATAGTCGAGCAGCTTCTCGCCTGTGTCAGTATTCCAGACGATGGAACGATGCTTGTCGGCGCAGCGATAGCCGCAGGATGCGACCAGCCTTGATCCCTTGGCAAAAGTCAGCGAACCGATGAGGAAATCCTGCTTCGGCATGGCGCGCACCAGCGTGCCGTCGGCCGCGCGCCAGAGCTGGACCTGGCCGTCCTTGCTGCCGGTGCCAAACAGGGTGCCATCCTGAGAGATGGCCAGCGCCATGACACTGATGTCGCGCAACGGCTCGGCTTCAGCAGGCAAGGCGATCTCTTCGCCCTTGGCGACGTCCCAGAGGCGGATGCCATTGTCGGTGGTGGTCGCCGCCAGCCGGGTTCCCGCGGCGGCGAAGGCCAGCTTGTCGATGTGCCAGGAATCGGCGTCGAGCTTCTTGTCCAGCGTCCAGCCTGACGTGGTCTTGTCGTCCCGTTTCCAGAGATAGACGACGCCATCGGCACCGCCGGCGGCAAGCGCCTTTCCATCGGGTGAAAAAACGAGGTCATAGGTCGCGTAGTCGGCGGCCTTGAGCACGGCTTTCATCTTGCCGGTGGCGAAGTCGAACAGCCTGATGTCTCCATAGGGCGGCTTGTCACCGAGGCTGGCGCCGAAATAGCCGCCGGCGGCGATCGTCTTGCCGTCCGGCGAGACCGCGACCGTGAAGATCTTGCCATCATTGCCATTGCCGAGATAGCCGCGAATGGTGCGCAGCGTCACGCCGCTCTGCCAGTCCCAGATGCGGATGGTCTTGTCATCGGATGCCGAAACGAGATCCTCGCCGTCGGGTGTGAAGGCGAGGTCTGCAATCCGGGCGGTATGGCCTCCGGTGTCGAGATCCAGATGGAAATCCCGAGCATCCTCGGCATTCGCGACCGAGGCCGTGATCAGGCCCCCTGTCATGGCCAGCCAGCGGCAGGCACGCATGAGGCGGACGCTGATCCCCGCTTTTCCCATCGTTATTTGGCTTCGGTCGTCGGCGATCCACTGCGCACATAGGCCTCGATTGCCGTCGCAAAAGTGGGCGAACCCGCCTTGCGCTGCTTGTCGACATAGCCGGCAAAATAACTCCAGAACGAGGTGGCATAGTCGCGGAAATAGGCGTCGGTCACCTTGCGCGAGCACAGATCGCCGTCGACGCAGAAGGACAGGCGATTGAGGAAGTAGACTATGCGGTCGAAATTCTCGTTGAAGTCGGCGAGCGGCATGTCACCGCCCGTGGCTGTCATTGCCTCGATGCCGATGCGCGTCCGGAACACCTGTTCCTCGGTCGGCGAGGGGTTGGCGCTGAGCAGATTGTCGTATTTGGCGTTGAGCGCCGTCAGGCGATCTTTGAGCGCCCGCTGCGCCTGCTGGTAGTCCTTGTTTTCCCAAAGCTCGACTAAAGACATCGTCTGTTCGACGCGCTTCTGTTCCTGATTGGCGAGGAACTGGTAGACCGAGAACATCAAGGTGAAGATGATGGCGAAACGCACCGCCATGCCCGACCATGCATATATCAGCATGCGCCAGTCGCGATCCGTGAAAGGATTGCTTTCCTTCTTGATCTCGTGGCTGCTTGGCCACGGAAAACCTTCGGTGGTTTCCGGTAGTGCCGTTTTCTTTTCGGCTGCCTTTGCTGGCGCTGTTTGCGCTGTCTGTCCTGTCGTGCCCCCCGGCTTCTTCATTTGCAGCTGTCCAGTTCGATGGTGGCGGAGGGGTCAAGCACGATGCCCGGAGCCTCCAGCTGCTTCTTCAGGCATACAAGCTGTGGTCGCGAAACCATGAATTGCACGTCCGGCTCCACTGCTGTCTTGTTGGGTGACGGCAACGCCTCGACTATGCCGCGCGAGGCGCAGTTCGACAGATCGACGACCACCGCACCGCTGTTGCTCTTGGCGGCGATCTGGTCGTACTGGTCGAGAAAGCAGGTCGCCAGCTCGGAATTGATGACGACCTGTTTGACGCAGAGTCCACAGGTGTCCTGGGCTGAAGCATTGGCGGCCAAAAGCAGGCCCCCGGCAAGGCCGGCAATCGCTGCGCGCCAGGAAAAGGCTTTATTCTTCAAGGTCGATCCTATCCACTTCATCCGGTCGTCATGCGCCAATGCCGCGGCCGGGAATGTTCTCATATCGCGCGAACCGCGCAAGAGGGTCCGCGCCGAGGCTTTCGGCGCCGGAGCTCAGGCGCGCGGCACGGTCTCCACCGGGAAGATCATCACCGCGCCCTTCGGGCCGCTCTTGTCGGCAAGCCGCATCACCGAGCGGGTCGCCGGCGCCATGCCGATATCGGTGAGCATGTCGGAGAAGCTCGGAGCCCCCACGCCACGTGTCTTGGAGGCGACGCCATCCTGCGCCAGGAAGCTCAGATCTTCCTTCTCGCTCTCCGGCGGGGCTTCCGTCAGCACCGCGATCATCCGTTCCATGCCGAAGCTGGTGTCAGTGAAGGCGAGCAGCCCTTCCTCGAGCGTTGCCTGGGGGGCCAGGCGCTCGGCAACGATATGGGTGATCGAATAGTCGCTGCCGACATAGAGCACGTTGATGTCGACCAGCTGGTCAGAGCTATTCTTGGCCAGCACATGCACTTCGTCGCCCGGCGAGGCGCGAGGGACCACCGAAGCCTGCAACGGTTCGAGCCCATCCTTGTCGCGGCGTTTGATCTGGAACTGGACGTCGACGTCCTCGGGTTTGTAATCGGAGGCCGCCGCAAGTCGCGACAGGCCGGTCGCCCGGAAGATGGTGCGCAGATTTCTGGTCGTTGCGTCGACCAGCTTCTGGCGGTCATCGGGATGGATGATGACCAGAGGCGGCTTGCTGCCGTCCTTCAGGGTCACGTCGCCCGATGCGGGCAGGAACCACAGCGCCGGCTTGTCGGTGGCGTCCTTGGCTGCGCCGGCAATGGCGTTCTCGCGCATCACCGCAAAGCGCAGCTCGGCGCTCTTGCCGGGGTCGACCAGCTCGATGTTGAAGCCGGTCTCCTTGGCAGTGGCCAGTTCGTCGAGAACCGAATTGGCGAGAGCCGTTTCCTTCTCCAGTCCCTTGATCGCTGCCGGCCGTGCGACAGTGAGCTTGTAGTCGACGGCGATCTCCGCCACTCGCGCATAGGCGTTGGCGGGGATGGCGGCGATCTCCAGCGCCGGCTTCCTGTCGAACTCGACCGGCTTGATGCGACTCTCCAGGTTCTTGGCCGACTCCACTTCGAGATAGCCGACCGCATCCGACAGCGACGACAGCGCCGAGGGCAGGATTGCGAGCTTGCTGCCGGGGGTGAGGCGATGCAGCAGGCCAGCGCCGATCGTCGCCTCGCCATCCTTGATGACGATGGGCCACTGCATGACCGCGTCGGTCTTGTCGGTGCCGAAGACGCGCGCGTCGAGTTCGCCCTCGAACAGCGGCGTCGGCCGGGTGCGGCTGTCGGCCGAATATTGCTGCAGCACGGCCTGGCCAAGCTGGCGATAGGTGACGTTGGGATTTTCGGCGAGCTTCGACAGGATGGTGAAGGTGAACAGGCCAAAGCGCGGCGCATCCGTCGTGCCCTTGGGCAACGGCATTTCCGGCGTGGTCTCCACCGTCTGGGCGGCATAGAAGGCGACCAGCTTGCCCTTGGTGATCGGTTCGCCGCCGGTCGGCGTCAGGTTGAAGGCGGGCTTGCGCGGAGCGTTGTCGTCGAGGTCACGCGATGCGCTTGCGACCGTGTCTTCATAGGTCTTGATGGCTGCCGCCCTGGCGGCCTCATCGCCGCCGACCAGATCGGCGAATTCGACCTTGCGCTCGAGCTCGTCATCGACTTCGACGGCGCGCGTCGCGGTGCCGGAATGGCAGCAGTCGAAGACAGCCCAGACGAAGGCGCCCTTGTTGCGGATCGCGTCGAGCGCGTCGCCGATCTCATTGTCGACCAGCGCGTTCGGAACGCCGGCGTCGCGGTTGATCCATTTGTCGATGTCGACAGGCAGGAAAATCTCGTCGAGCCCGTCGGTCTCGTCGCCCTTGATCATTTCTGGCTGCTGTGCGCCGTGGCCGGACAAATGCAGATAGACGAAATCGTCGCGCTGAACCTTGGCGGCGAGGTCCGCCAGTGCTGCCTTGATCGCGGCATGGGTCGGCAAACCCTTCGCGCCGGGCACATCCTTGGCGAGCAGCGTGACGTTCTCGGGCGCGAACCGCACCGGGTCCGGCACATTCTTCAGCAGATACTCGTGGACCAGGCCGGCATCGTTCTTCGGGCCGACCAGCCAGTTCCTCTGTGGCAGGTTCGGATATTCGGTGCAGCCGACCAAAAGTGCATGGTAAGTGCGCGACGCGGCCAGCGCGCGGAACGAAATCGTACCGGCGGCCATCAGCGCGGACGTACCGACGAGCAGCGTCCGACGTGTCAATTTGATCATGTTGCTTCCCCAAGCCCGATCGAATTTCCCAAGAGATGGCACCCTTGTCGATGAATTTTGTCAGTATTTTGAATGTTGCGCCGGTGATCAACCCACAATCGCTATTGTGCCGTCACGACATGGATTGGTCTGGCGCCACAACAGAGGAGTGGCAAAGAGGACGATTCGTCGCTATCTGAACGGTATCAGGCCGTTTGCACGCGCAAATCGCCTGCGGATGGCCCAGGACAAGTTGGAACATAACATGGCTGCAAGGGATGTGCTGACGAAAAACCAGGTGTGCGTGCTCGAGAAACTCGAGGCCGCCAGCGGGCCGCTCAGCGCCTACACCTTGCTTGACCAGTTGCGTGAGCGCGGCTTCCGCGCGCCGCTGCAGGTCTATCGCGCCCTCGACACGCTCGTGAAGTCCGGCTTCGTCCACAGGCTGGAAAGCATCAACTCCTTCGTCGCCTGCGCCGAACCGCATGACCACAGCCATTCGATGACGGCCTTCGCCATCTGCGACACATGCGGGCAAGTGACCGAAATGTCCGACCATGATGTCGGCCACCAGCTCGACGAATGGGTGCGCTCGACCGGCTTCGCCGCCAAGAAGGCGGTGATCGAGTTTCGGGGTGTGTGCGCCAAATGCCGGGCCGAAGCGGCCTAAGCTCTTTTCTTCGTCATCCTAGGGTCCGCGCCGCGTCGCTTGGTCCTTGCTTCGCCTAGGATGACGAAGCGGCGGTGCCTCAATGCGCCTCGTCCCAATTGTTCGCCGCTCGCGCATCGACATGCAGCGGCACCGACATCGATACGGCTGGCATTGCCGCGTTTTCCATGACATGGCGCACGACCGGGATGGTCGCCTCGACCTCCGCCTCGACCGTTTCGAAGATCAGTTCGTCATGCACCTGCAAGAGCATGCGGGCCGACAGCTTCGCTTTGTCCAGCGCTTCCTCCATGCGGATCATGGCGCGGCGGATGATGTCGGCGGCGGTGCCTTGCAGGCGGGCGTTGATCGAGGCGCGCTCGTTGAAGGCGCGCAGCGAGGGATTGGACGATCTTATATCGGGATAGTGGATGCGGCGCCCGAAAATGGTTTCGACGAAACCGTGCTCGCGCGCATAGGCCTTGGTCTCCTCGATGTAATCGCGAATGCCGGGGAAGCGCTCGAAGTACTTCTTGATGTAGTTGCTCGCCTCCTCGCGCGGGATCGACAGCTGGTTGGCGAGGCCGAAGGCGGAGATGCCGTAGATGATGCCGAAATTGATCGCCTTGGCGCGGCGGCGGACCTCCGAAGGCATGCCCTCCACGGGCACGTTGAACATTTCCGAAGCGGTGATGGCGTGGATGTCGGCGCCATCGGCGAAGGCCTGCCGCAGCTGCGGGATTTCGGCGACATGGGCGAGCACACGCAGTTCGATCTGGCT
The DNA here is from genome assembly GCF_055456085.1 of Mesorhizobium subarcticum. Lineage (NCBI taxonomy): Bacteria > Pseudomonadati > Pseudomonadota > Alphaproteobacteria > Hyphomicrobiales > Phyllobacteriaceae > Mesorhizobium > Mesorhizobium subarcticum. The sequence goes on from NZ_CM144237.1 coordinate 2,438,775, forward strand.
GTAATCAGCCGAGACCAGCCGGTGGCTCTTGTCGGTAATGAAGGCGGTCCTGATCTTGCGGCCTTCGGCGGTGCGTACCGGGATGTTCTGCAGGTTCGGGTCGGAGGAGGACAGCCGCCCCGTCGTTGTCGCCGCCAGCGCATAGGAGGTGTGGACGCGTTCGGTGTCGGGATGAATGAAGCCGGGCAAGGCATCGGTGTAGGTCGATTTCAGCTTGGTCAACTGGCGCCAGTCGACGATCTTGCGCGGCAGTTCGTGGCCCTCGGCGGCAAGGTCTTCCAGAAGCTGCGCCGAGGTCGACCATTGGCCGGTCTTGGTTTTTGAACCGCCGGGCAGGCCCATGCGGCCAAACAGGATGTCGCCGAGCTGCTTGGGCGAGCCGATGTTGATGCGCTCGCCGATGAGCTGGTAGATTTCCTCTTCCAGTCGTGCGGCGCCCTGCGCCAGTTCGCCCGACAGCCGCGACAGGATCTGGCGATCGACCGAGATGCCGCGCTGTTCCATGCGCGCCAGCACAGGCACCAGCGGCCGCTCCAGCCGCTCATATACCGAAACCAGGCCCTTGGCGGCCAGCCGTGGCTTCAGCACCAGCCAGAGCCGCAGCGTCACATCGGCGTCCTCGGCGGCGTGCGCGGTCGCCTTGTCGATATCAACCTGGTCGAAACCGACCGAGCTCTTGCCGGAGCCGGTCACGTTCTTGAGCTGGAGGGGCGTGTGCCCCAGCCATTTCTCGGCCAGCGCGTCCATGCCGTGACCATGCGGGGTGCCGGCATCGAGCACGTAGGAGATCAGCATAGTGTCGTCGAACGGCGCGACATCGATGCCGTAGCGACTCATGATGACGAGATCATATTTCAGGTTCTGCGCGATCTTGAGGACCGATTTGTCCTCTAAGAGCGGTTTCAGCACCGCCAGCGCCTCGCGAAGCGGAATCTGGTTCTCGAGCGTACCGCCGCCGAGCAGGTCACCATTGCCGCTCTTGTGGGCAATCGGAATGTAGCCGGCACGGCCGGGCGCCGTGGCTATTGCCATGCCGATCAGTTCGGCCTGCATCGGGTCGGCAGACGTCGCCCTGACGTCGAAGGCGGTGATACCGGCCCCCCGCGCTTCAGCCACCCAAGCTTTCAGCGTCGCGATATCACGAATGCATTGATAGGCTGACGTGTCGATCTTGCTGGTTGCCGCACGCTCCAGCCGCAAGGCCGAGAGCAGGGAAGGGGTGTCACCTTGCTTCGCGGTGTCCGTCGTTGCCGCTCCGTCGGCCTGGCCCGGTTCGGCACTGCTGCGGGCCACAGCTGGCGCTCCGGCGCCCACATCGGGGCCATGCGCGTTGTCGGCGCGTTCGACGGTCACGGCGACGGCCTGGACGTCGCCGGCCTCGGTGCTGGTCGCTTCGGCCACACGGCGGGTCAGCGAGGTGAATTCCATTGTTTTCAAGAAGCCGATCAGCTTCGGCCCGTCTGGCGCGTGCAGGACGAAATCGTCCAGCCCATCGGTCACCGGCACGTCGTTCTTCAAGGTCACCAGCTGGCGCGAGATCAGCGCCTTGTCGGTGTTGGCGATGATCGATTCGCGCCGCTTGTCCTGCTTGATCTCGGTGGCGCGGGCCAGCAGCCCGTCAAGGTCGCCGAACTGCTCCAGCAGTTGCGCCGCCGTCTTCGGGCCGATGCCGGGCACGCCGGGCACGTTGTCAACCGAGTCGCCGGTCAGCGCCTGCAGGTCGACCATCTTTTCCGGCGGTACGCCCCATTTCTCGATGACCTCGGGAATGCCGATCTGGCGATCCTTCATCGGGTCGTACATGCCGACCGTGTCGCCGACCAACTGCATCAGATCCTTGTCGGAGGAGATGATGGTGGTGTCGCCGCCTGCCTCGCAGGCCAGCCTGGCATAAGTGGCGATCAGGTCGTCGGCCTCGTAGCCTTCGATCTCGATGCAGGGCAGGTTGAAGGCCCGGGTCGCCTGGCGGATCAGGCCGAATTGCGGGATCAGGTCCTCGGGTGGTGCCGAGCGGTTGGCCTTGTATTCTGGATAGAGATCATTGCGGAACGTTTTCGAGGAATAGTCGAAGATGACCGCGAAATGGGTCGGCACAATGCCTACATCGGTGTTGCGGGCGTCCTGCATCAACTTCCACAGCATGTTGCAGAAACCGGACACGGCACCGACCGGCAGGCCGTCGGACTTGCGGGTCAGCGGCGGCAGGGCGTGGTAGGCCCGGAAGATGTAGCCGGAACCGTCGACAAGGAAGAGATGATCGCCTTTTTTCATGCCGGCAGGGATAGCGCGGCACGGCGGCTCGGTCCATGCCAAAGGCAACTGGACCCACCGGTTCCGGCAACACCCTGACAGAACGAAGCCGATCTCGCTGATCACGCCCACGTTACAAAAGTGTAATTTTCGTGCCCTTGAAACGCCACGTTCAAAGACACAAATACACGTCATCGGCAGTTTTCGCCGAGTCCGGAGCAAGGCCCGTCCCCCGCCTATCCCGGAAAATTGCGGCAGCCTATCCCCCCTCTCCGGGCTGCCGCATCGTTTCGAGTACAGGACCGCCGTGGTTTCCCCTCCACCACGGCGGTCTTTTTTTGCCTAAAGCGCATCGCGTTTCATCGGATTCAGGCGATGCGCTTTAGGTCATTGTTTTTATGCATGTCGTTCTCCCAAAACCGGGGCCACTTTTGGGCGACATGCAGTAGCGGCAGCGGACTCGCGCCGTGGTCCAATGATCCCGGGCTTTTCGTTTCGCCGCTCTGCCTTTACGGTTCAGGCACTGAATCGAAAGGCTTTGCAAATGTCCGCAGTTTCCCCCGTCCTCGACCGCCTCGACAAGAATCTCGACCTGAGCCTCGAACGGCTGTTCGGCCTGCTCAGGATCAAGTCGATCTCCACCGATCCCGCCTATGCCGCCGACTGCCGCAAGGCGGCGGAATGGCTGGTGGCGGAGCTCAAGCTGATCGGCTTCGATGCCAGTGTGCGCGACACGCCAGGCCACCCGATGGTGGTTGCGCATCATGACGGGCCGGCGGGCGCGCCGCATGTGCTGTTCTATGGTCACTATGACGTGCAGCCGGTCGACCCGATCGAATTGTGGGAAAACGATCCGTTCGCGCCTGCCATCAAGGAGGTCGGGCCTGACCACAAGGTGATCACGGGGCGCGGCTCGGCTGACGACAAGGGCCAGTTGATGACCTTTGTCGAGGCTTGCCGTGCCTGGAAGCAGGTGCATGGCAATCTGCCGTGCCGGATCACCATCCTGTTCGAGGGCGAGGAGGAGTCCGGCTCGCCATCGCTGAAGCCGTTCCTCGAGGCCAATGCCGAAGAGCTCAAGGCCGACTTCGCGCTGGTCTGCGATACCGGCATGTGGGACCGCGACACGCCGTCGATCTGCGTGGCACTGCGTGGGCTGGTCGGCGAGGAGATCACGGTGAAGGCCGCCGATCGCGACCTGCATTCGGGTCTCTATGGCGGCGCCGCCGCCAATCCAATCCGCATCCTGGCCAAGGTTTTGGCGGACATCCACGACAAGGACGGCCATATCACTATTCCCGGCTTCTATGACGGCGTTGAGGAAACGCCGTCGCAGGTGCTGAAATCGTGGGAGACGCTTGGTGAGACGGCCGAGACCTTCCTTGGGCCTGTCGGCCTGTCGATCCCGTCGGGCGAAAAAGGGCGCTCGGTGCTGGAACTGACCTGGGCGCGACCGACGGCCGAGTTCAACGGCATCATTGGCGGCTATACCGGCAAGGGCTTCAAGACGGTGATCGCCGCGGAGGCTTCGGCGAAAGTGTCCTTCCGCCTCGTCCACAAGCAGGATCCGTCGAAGATCCGAGACGCATTCCAGAAATTCGTCGAGGAGCGCATTCCGGCCGACTGTTCGGTCGAATTCCATTCGCATGGCGGATCGCCGGCGATCCAGCTTTCCTACGACTCGCCGTTCCTGGCCAAGGCCAAGATAGCGCTGTCGGACGAATGGCCGAAGCCGGCGGTCACGACCGGCAGTGGCGGCTCCATTCCCGTGGTCGGCGATTTCCAGACCTATCTCGGCATGGAATCGCTGCTGGTCGGCTTCGGCCTCGACGACGACCGCATCCATTCGCCCAACGAGAAATACGAGCTCTCATCCTTCCACAAGGGTCAGCGCTCCTGGGCGCGCATTCTGGAGGCGCTGACGCGCTGAGTGGCGGAAAAGTCGTTTTCTTGTTGATTTTTCACCGGATCGCGGCGAGGACGGGGTACGCCGCGACCGGAGAAGACAATGGCCGATATCCGTTTCCACAAGCATGATCTGCCTGACCTCATGCACTACAATGTCGGGGCGGTGGCCATCGACACCGAGACGCTAGGGCTGAACCCGCATCGCGACCGGCTCTGCGTGGTGCAGATATCGCCCGGCGACGGCAGTGCCGATGTCATCCAGATCGCTGCGGGCCAGAAGAAGGCGCCAAACCTGGTCAGCCTGCTGAGGAACCGCACCATAACCAAGCTGTTCCACTACGGACGCTTCGATCTCGCCGTGCTCTACAATGCCTTCGGGGTGATGCCCGAACCGGTGTTCTGCACCAAGATCGCCTCGCGGCTGACCCGCACCTATACCGACCGGCACGGGCTGAAGGACATCTGCTTCGAGCTGCTCGGCGTCGGCCTGTCCAAAGCACAGCAATCGTCCGACTGGGCCGCCGAGACGCTGTCGCCCGAACAGCTCGAATATGCCGCGTCCGACGTGCTCTATCTGCACCGGCTGCGCGATGTGCTCGCCGGGCGGCTGGCTCGCGACGGGCGGACCAAGGAGGCCGATGCCTGCTTCCGCTTCCTGCCGACGCGTGCCAAACTCGATCTGATGGGTTGGGACGAAGAGGATATCTTCGCTCACAGCTGACGGCTCGAGAGCCTGCCGGCTGGTGGCCGGCTGGAACCAGATGCTGGCCGCCGCGTTTTGTCGGCGCAGTTCAAGGCTCAATGGGGGATAGGATGGCCGAGCGCAAGCCAATATCGACAGCGCCAACCGATGGCTCCAAGGTCTCTGTCATGTGGAAGGACAGTGACGGCGTCGTCAGCCAATCCATCGCGCAATATCGCGATGGCGGGTGGTGGGTCTACACCGACAGCGACACCCAGAAAAAGGTCGAACCGACCAGCTGGCGGCCAGCCTCGGCCGACGATGACGACCAGTAAGCGCACCGCTGGCGACGCCTGCCGCTTTCGAATAGCCTGAAGTTGTTGATATCGAGGCCGATTCGGAGCCTTCCGCTCCGCGCTCGCCCTCTTGCTCGGAGGATATCGTCATGGGTGTCGAAAGCCTGCTCGTCTTCATCATCATTGGTGCCATCGCCGGCTGGCTTGCCGGCCTCATCGTTTCCGGCTTCGGCTTCGGCCTGATCGGCAACATCATCGTCGGCATTATCGGCGCCTTCATCGCCGGCTGGCTGTTTCCGCGGCTCGGCTTCGCCATCGGCGGCGGCATTCTCGCCGCCATTATCAACGCCACGATCGGCGCCATCATCCTTTTGGTCCTGGTCAAGGTCCTGAAGCGAGCGTGAGGCTCGAGCTTTTCAACTAACGCAATTCCGGACGGAAAAACCGCTTCACACTTTTCCTGGAATTGCTCCAAAGGAGCGCGCCATGAAGCAGAACACACTCTATCTCCTCATTGGCGCGCTCGTCGTCGTGGTCATCGCGCTTGGCGCCTATGTCTACCGCGAGCAGACGAAGCCGAAAGGCGTCGAACTAAAGATCGACGACAAGGGCATTTCGATCCAGCAGAATTGAGCCATATGACCGCGATGCTGGCGCAGGAGCCCTATCCGGCGAAGCAGCGGGTCTTTGAAACCTTGCCAGGCAGATATACTGTCATGTCGGCGATACAGTGCTTGACCGTCAAGCTGTTGATCGGGCCTAGTCTGTCACGAAGTTCTAGGAGTGAGACGGGCATCAATCGGGGCTGGGGGCGGATTGCACCTTCGAGTTGATTTCACAACGCGTGGCTTTGGTCGGAAACTCTGATGTTGCGTCAGATCGATTTCGAAGCCAGCGACGCGGTGCAGACGGCGCTCGCGGCGGTCGGTCGTACCGAGGATTTGCGGTTTTCGCCGGACAATCGACTGCTGGCGATCGCGGGATACGGACGCAGGCGCTGTTTGATCCTGCGCATCGAGATCGAGCGGGGACCCGATGGCGCGCGCATCACCATCCCGAATTTCATGGAACTGGCTTCGGAAAGCATGGGCGAGGTTCATGGCATCGACTTCATCGATGATCGGACCTTTGTGGTCGCGAATCGAGATGGGCTGGTTGTGGTATTTGGCCTGCCTCCGGAAGATCCGGCTGGCCAAAGTCGCGAGATCGTACCTCTTCGCCGGATCAAGGGAGCAAGGCGTTGCAAGCTGAGATCGCCCGGGTCGGTCACGGTCAGCCATGATTCTTGGGGGCGGGTCAGTCTGCTTGTCTGCAACAACTACACCCATGTGGTTACGCGGCATGTTGCCAGCCGGTGGCTGGGCTACCGTACGGTCAGAAATCAGCCGCTGCTGAAGCATGGCCTCGATATACCGGACGGCGTTGCACTCAGCCATGACGGCGAGTGGATCGCGGTCAGCAGCCACGGTACCAGGGATGTGAAGATCTACAGGATGTCGGCATCGCTCGGCCCGGACACAGAACCCGCCGGCGTCCTGCAGCATGCCAATTATCCCCACGGCCTGCGCTTCACCGCCGACGATCAGCACATCCTGGTTGCCGACGCAGGCAGTCCAATGCTGCATGTCTATGATCGCGGAACCGGTTGGGACGGATATCACGCGCCGCGTTCCATCGCCGTGCTCGACGACGCGACTTTCCTGCGCGGCAGGGCCAATCCTGAGGAAGGCGGGCCCAAAGGTCTCGACATCGATCGATCCAACAGCATCGTCGCGGTTACCTGCGAAGAGAAGATTCTCAGCTTCTTCTCGCTTCAGTCGATCACGGGCCGGTCAACCTCGCAGCCTCAATACGACTTAACCCGCCCTTAAATCGCCGCATCTACTCTGCAACCGGAGCGCCATTGGCACCGGGGATAGCAAGCGCAGCGCATGGCGAACCGCAGAGACAGCCGCATCGAACCCAGTTTCGAGGGACCGCCGCAGGCGCGCTCCTCGACGGGTCTTTCGGTCAGCGAGGAGGATCGCGTCGTGCCAAGCAACCGCAAAGCCTCCGCAAAACGCAAATCGTCGAAGGCGAAATCCTCGCGTGGCGGGCGTGGCAGAAGCCGGCGCGGCCTGTTCGGCGTGCTTGGCCGGCTGTTCTACTGGTGTTTCGTGCTCGCCATCTGGGGCGGCATCGCGGTGGCGGGCGTCGTCATCTATTACGGCGCCAAGATGCCGGCGGCTACCACCTGGTCGATCCCTGACCGCGCCCCCAACATCAAGATCGTCTCGGTTGATGGCCAGTTGCTCGCCAACAGGGGCATGAGCGGCGGCGAGGCCGTCGGCCTGCACGAAATGTCGCCCTATATTCCGGAAGCCGTCATCGCCATCGAGGACCGCCGGTTCTATTCGCATTTCGGCGTCGACCCGATCGGTCTGTCGCGTGCCATGGTGACCAACCTGCTCGGCGGGCATTTCTCGCAAGGCGGCTCGACGCTGACCCAGCAATTGGCGAAAAACCTGTTCCTGAAGCCTGACCGTACGTTGGAACGAAAGGTGCAGGAAGTGCTGCTGGCGTTGTGGCTGGAGCACAAGCACACCAAGGACCAGATCCTCGAAATGTACCTCAACCGGGTCTATTTCGGCTCCGGAGCCTATGGTGTCGAGGCGGCCTCGCGGCGCTATTTCGGCAAGAGCGCTCGCGATGTCACGCTCTCGGAAGCAGCCCTGCTTGCCGGCCTGTTGAAGGCGCCATCGAAATTGTCGCCGGCGCGCGATCCCAAAGCCGCCGAAGACCGTTCGCAACTGGTGCTCGCCGCCATGCGCGACGAAGGCAAGATCAGCGACAAGGAACTCAAGAGCGCACTCAGCGCGCCGGCAACGCGCTCGCCGTCCTACTGGACCGGCTCGGAAAATTATGTCGCCGACACCATCATGGAAGAACTGCCCGACCTGATCGGGGACGTGCGCGGCGACATCGTCATCGACTCTACCGTCGACCTGAATTTGCAAAAGCTCGCCGAACAGTCGATCCGCAAGCTGATCGACGACAGCGGCAAGAAGCTCAACGTCACCCAGGGTGCGCTGGTGTCGATCGACGATTCCGGCGCGGTGCGCGCCATGGTCGGCGGCTACGACTATTCGACCAGCCAGTTCGATCGCGCCTCGGAAGCGCGCCGGCAGCCCGGCTCGGCGTTCAAGCCGTTTGTCTATATGGCGGCACTCGAAGCAGGCCGCACGCCCGACAGCACGCGCAACGATGCGCCGATCAGGATCGGCAACTGGACGCCTGACAATTACGGCGGCAAGTATTTTGGCAAGGTCACGCTGGCGACGGCGCTGGCCAAATCCCTGAACTCGGTTGCCGCGCAGCTGACCATGGAGGTCGGGCCGAATGCCGTGGTCGAGGCAGCCCACCGCATGGGCATCCAGTCTGACCTGCAGGCCAACACCTCGATCGCGCTCGGCACTTCGGAAGTGACGCCGCTGGAGCTGACCTCGGCCTATGTGCCTTTCGCCAATGGCGGCTACAAGCCGGATATCCATTTCATCCGCCGCATTACATCAGCCGACGGCAAGGTGCTGTACGACAGCGGTGGCGGCAATGCGCCGCGCGTGGTCAAGCCCGAGATCGTCGGTATGATGAACTCGATGATGATGGGCACGGTCGAGTTCGGCTCGGCAAAGAAGGCGGCTTTCGCCTGGCCGTCGGCCGGCAAGACCGGCACCAGCCAGAATTCGCGCGATGCCTGGTTTGTCGGCTACACCGCCAATCTCACCACGGGCGTCTGGTTCGGCAATGATGACGGCACCGCGATGAAGAAGGTCACCGGCGGCGCGCTGCCGGCGCAGGCCTGGCATGAATTCATGGTCGCCGCACATGAGGGCGTACCGGTGCGGCCGCTGCCCGGCACCTGGAAATCGACGCCGGCCGACACGATCGTGCCCGACGACATTCCTTCGGCCGATAACAACCAGCAGGCGCCGGTTCCGTCCGCGTCCGTTGGTCGGCAGGCGCCGGCTCCCGTGGCGCCGCAAGCCGCGCCTGTCGCTCAGGCGCCGACGCCGGCACGTGCAGTGCGTCCCGCCCAGACTGTCGATGCCGATGGCTTCGACATGCCGGCTGACAATGGCACAACCGCATCGGTCGGGCATCCGGTACCCCCCGGCAGTGTCGGCGGTCCGCTGAAGAAGAAACAGACCTCGATCCTCGACATCCTTGGCGGCGGCTAAGCGTCAATCCGCCCCTCGCCAGCGTCGCGGCGTTCCGCTACATCTCCGCCCTGGAGATCCGACATGGCCGAGACCGACACTAGAAAAACTATCGTGCTGACCGGCGCCAGCCGCGGCATCGGCCACGCCACGGTCAAGCGTTTTTCGCGCGAAGGCTGGCGCGTCATCACCTGTTCGCGGCAGGCTTTTGCCGAGGATTGCCCGTGGCCGGCTGGTCCCGAGGATCACATCAAGGTCGACCTCGCCGACCAGGAAGATGTCGGCATCGCCGTTTCCGAAATCCGCCACCGGCTGGAAGCGCATGGCGGCCAGCTGCACGCTCTGGTCAACAATGCCGGCATTTCGCCCAAGCTCAAGGATGGCAACAGCCGCATGGACTCGATCGACACGCCGATGCATGTCTGGCGCGACGTGTTCCAGGTCAATTTCTTCGCGCCGATCATGCTCGCGCGGGGGTTGTTCAAAGAGTTAGCCGCGGCCAAGGGCTCGATCGTCAACGTCACCTCGATCGCGGGCACGCGCGTGCATCCCTTCGCCGGCACTGCCTATGCGACATCGAAGGCCGCGCTCGGCTCGCTGACGCGCGAGATGGCGCATGACTTTGGTCCGCACGGGATCCGCGTCAACGCGATTGCACCCGGCGAAATCGACACCGCGATCCTCTCTCCGGGCACGGACAAGATCGTCGAGACGATCCCGATGCGGCGGCTCGGCAAAACGGCCGAGGTCGCCGACATCATCTTCTTTCTGTGTTCGCAGCAGGCGTCCTATGTGACGGGCTCGGAAATCCACATCAATGGCGGTCAGCACGTTTGAGCCGGCTGCTCATCCGGCTATGGTCAGAACAGCCTTGCCGCTGAAGCTCCGCTGGCGCAGGGCGTCCACGGCCTGGGCGATATCCGTCCACGGCATGGTCAAGGAAACGCGGGTTTCCAGCCGGCCAGCCGCGACCAGAGCGAGCAGCGAGGCGATGTCGGCGCCAATGCCCGAGCCGGACATGTAGTAGGCGAACGTCTGGAGCCGCGCCCCCTCATGACCGGGAACGAACTGGCGGAAGCCAATGGGGGTGAGTTCGCCGCTGCTTGAACCGAACATGACTATGGTGCCGCCCGGCGCGACACGTTCAATCGCGTGCGCAAGGCTTTCGTCGCCGACCGACTCGGTGATCAGCGAAAACGGCCCCTTGGCCTGCTCGATCGACTCGACAACTTGCTCGGCTCCCAACTGGCGGAGATCCTCCGCGTGCCGTGCGGCAGCGATCGCGGTTACCGAGGCACCTTGCTCGCGGGCGATCTGGATCTGGAAACGACCGACCGCGCCGCTGGCGCCGGTGATCAGCACCTGCTGATCGGCGAGGTCGCCGCCATGGCGCAAAGTCCTCAGCGCCGTCGTGCCCGCCACGGGAAGCGTGGCGGCGGAGACGGAGCTGACCTCATTCGGCAGGACGGCGAGACGGTCGGTTGAAACGGCGACCCGTTCGGCCCAGCCGGCCTCGTCGACCAAAGCCACAACGCGGGTACCGACAACTGGCCCGGAGCCATCGGCTGCCGCCCGTTCGACAACCCCAACGATATCCTGGCCAGGTATCCAGCCGTCCTGACGTATGGCGAGCAGGCGCAGTTCGCCACGGTTCAACGAGGTTGCGTGGACGGCGACCAGGGCCTCGTTCGCGCGAGGTTGTGGCTCAACCACTTCGGCGAGCTTCAATCTGGCGGCGTTGTCGGAAGAGATGGTGAGGGCGAGCATGGCGTCTTCCTTTGCCAATTGGCGAGAAGGAGCCGAGCCTACCGATTTGCGTTGACGAATAATCTAGATATAAAATCAATCGATCGCTAAAAACAGGCAAATATGAGACAGCCTCTTCGTTACCCCTGGCTCAATTTCGACGTCGACGACGTCCTTGCTCCGGCGATCGCCGTACGTGTCGACGTTACCGAGACCAAAGCTGAGGTGTCGCAGCATTGGCATCGCAAGGGGCAACTCGTCTTCGCGCTTGGCGGCGGCGTCACCTGCCGTGTTCCCAGTGGCCTCTGGATGGTGCCGCCGCACTGCGGTGTGTGGGTGCCGAGCCGCATGGAACACAGCAACATCGCGACGGCCAACGCCCGGATATTCTTCGTCTACATCGAGCCCGGTGCTGCCGAACTGCCGGACCGGTGCTGCACGCTTTCGATCTCGCCGCTGCTGCGCGAGCTCATCATCGAACTGTCGGACTGCGCGCCGGACGATGTAAGGTGTGGTTTCCTGGGAAGTGTGCTGCTTGCCGAACTGCCTGATATGCCTGTCCAGCAATTGCATCTGCCTCTATCTTCGGAGCCACGCTTGCGGCGGATCGCCGAAGCGTTGGCGGAAGACCCCGCCGACCGCAGCACGCTGGCGGAGTGGGCCAATCGTGTCGCGCTCAGCGAGAGCAGTCTCGCGCGTCTCATCGTGAAGGAGACAGGCTTAAGCTTCGGCCGCTGGCGTCAGCAATTGCACTTGATCGTTGCGATAAGGGAGCTGGCTTCGGGCGCCAGCGTTCAGCGGGTTTCGGGTGATCTCGGCTATGAGTCCGTCACAGCTTTCATCACCATGTTCAAAAAGGCGCTCGGCAAGCCTCCCGCACAGTATCTCAGCAGCATCGCACAGAATGGCGGTTCTGCATTCGTACGATCAGCTTAGGCAGCGGACGGTTCAACCGCCTCTGGCTTGTGCCCCAGCACCTCTTCCACGATCCCGCGCGCGATCTCGCGTTCGCCCATGATGACCGTATCGGCGCCGAGCCCCTTGAGGTGCTCGACTTCTGCATCGGAGTGCGCGCGGGCGATGACGTTGATGCCGGGGTTGGCGGCACGCGCCCTGAGCACGATCTGGCCGGCCTCGAAGGCATTGGGGATGGCGAGGATCAAACGCCTGGCGCCTTCGGGATTTGCAGCGGCAAACACTTCGGCGTTGGCCGCATTGCCGGAGACGGTTTCGATGCCGTCCGCTTTCAGCTTCGCCAGCGTCTTGTCGGCGTCCTCGATGACGAGGAAGGGCAGAGCGGCCTGTCTAAGCGCCGCGCCGACGAGGTTACCGACGCGGCCATAGCCGATCAGGATCGCATGGTCGGTAAGGCCAGTCCTGGGCGGCGGACCATCCACCTTGGCTGCCGCCGCTACCGACGCGACCTGTCCGGGTTCCGTCGCCGGCCCGATCGGCTTTGCCTCCGTTGCAGGCGCTTTGCGGGCGGCACGGGCCTCGAGCCACGGCTTCATCCAGTCGATGACCAGGAACATCAGCGGGTTGAGCACGATCGACAGGATGGCGCCGGCCAGGATCAGATCGCGGCCCTGTTCAGGCAACAGTTTCAACCCGACGCCGAGCTCGGCCAGGATGAAGGAGAATTCGCCGATCTGGGCAAGGCTTGCGGAGATCACCAAGGCCGTGGCCAGGGGATAGCCGAAGGCGATGACGATGACGAAGGCCGCCAGCGACTTGCCGATAATGATGATGGCGAGCGTCGCCAGGATCGGCAGGCCGTTGCTGAGCAGGCTGAACGGATCGAACAGCATGCCGACCGAGACGAAGAACAGCACCGAGAAGGCGTCGCGCAGCGGCAGCGACTCTTCGGCGGCGCGATGGCTGAGTTCGGATTCGCTCATGATCATGCCGGCGAAGAAGGCGCCCAGCGCCAGCGACACGCCGAACAGCTTTGCCGCGCCGAAGGCGACGCCGAGCGCGATTGCCAGCACCGCAAGCCGGAACAGTTCGCGCGAGCCGGTATGGGCGACATAGTGGAGGATCCAGGGAATGACCCTGCGCCCTACGACCAGCATGACGACGACGAAAGCGGCGACCTTGGCCAGAGTGACGCCGACGACGCCCCAGATGCCGTAGCTGGCAGGCAGCGACAGCAGGCCGCTGGCATGGGCATCAGCCTGTTCCTGGCCGCCGAGCACGCCAGCAAGCGCCGGAAGCAGCACCAGCGCCAGCACCATGGCCAGATCCTCGACGATCAGCCAGCCAACGGCGATACGGCCGCGTTCGGTCTCGATTATGCGGCGCTCCTGCAAGGCCCGTAGCAGCACGACGGTGGAAGCCACCGACAGCGCCAGGCCGAAGACCAGTCCTGCGCCCATCGACCAGCCGAGCATCCAGGCAAGCCCGGCACCGAGTGCCGTGGCAAAGCCGATCTGGACGATCGCACCGGGCACGGCGATGGCGCGGACCGACAGCAGGTCCTTGAGCGAGAAATGCAGGCCGACGCCGAACATCAGCAGGATGACGCCGATTTCGGCCAGTTCGTTGGCAAGGCCGGCATCGGCGACGAAACCCGGCGTGTTCGGCCCGACCAGCACGCCGGCTACGAGATAACCGACCAGCGGTGGGATGCGGAACCGATTGGCGAGAGCGCCGAAGACGAAAGCCAGCCCCAGACCGGCAACGATGGTGGCGATAAGGGGCGTGTCATGCGGCATTGTCTATGGAGCGCCTTTCAGATTAGCGATGTCGGGTGTGCGCCGCCCGAAGCCGCCGCTCGTTTGCAATATGGTGGAAGGGGTGATGGTGATGCAACCCGCGAGGGTGCGAAAATCGACGGTGAGGCCGCAAAATGCTTGGCCGGCGGCCGAGATGCCGCCGGCCCGCAGCAGTTTTGATTGCGGCTGCGGACGTGATGGGAACGCCTCGCGAAACCGAAATTTTCCATCCGCCAACGCCGGCCGAACCCCCGCCGGCGGGGGCCAAAGATTGAAAACCGCCGGCTGGCGACTTTAATCTACTGAATTGGTAGAAATTAGAAAAAACTGTTTTGCCAGACAAAGGGCAAGCGGCTAAAAAGAGCTGAAATCAAGGCTCGCTTCAGCGGCTTGAATCCGCCCACACCCTGGATGTGGAATATTTTTCTCCTGCCTTTCGCGGTTGCGAAAAAGCGATTGCCTGCCATCGCAGGATGCGCGAGTGCTTTGCTTCTGGTTTTTCGCGCTCGGGCGTAAAACTGCAATCCTGTTCAGGATTCCGCTCACCGCCATGTCGCACGTCACCCCAAAGCTCAATGCCTTCCCCGTCTTCATGCGGATCGAGGGCGAAGCCGTGGCCATCGTCGGCGGCGGCGATGAGGCATTGGCCAAGGCGCGGCTGATCGGGCAGTCGAGCGCGGTGCTGCGCATCATCGCCGAAAATGCCGAACCCGAGCTCTTGGCGTTCATTGCTCAGTCCGGCGCAAGCCTTGTTGCAGCGGCCTACGATGCTTCGCAGCTCGAAGGCGCGGTCATGGTGTTTGCCGCCAGCGGCGATGAGGCGCTTGACCGCCGCGTCGCCACGGATGCGCGCCGCTTGAGCATTCCGGTCAATGCCGTCGACCGGCCCGAGCTCTGCGATTTCTTTACCCCGGCCCTGGTCAATCGCGCGCCGGTCGCCATCGCCATTGGAACCGAAGGCGCCGGCCCCGTGCTTGCCCAGATGCTGCGCAGCCGTATCGACCAGATGCTGTCGCCGTCGCTCGGGTCGCTGGCAACGCTTGCCGCTTCGTTGCGCGGTGCGGCCGAGAAACTGCTGCCGAAAGGCAATGCCCGCCGCCGGTTCTGGAGCAGTTTTTTCCAGGGTGCACCGGCCCATGCGGTGGAAGCCGGCCAGCTGTCGCAGGCGCATGACGCAGCTGTGGATCTTCTGCTGTCGAACGCGCCGGCTGTGGGCCACATCGCGCTGGTCGGCGCCGGTCCGGGCGCCGAGGATCTTTTGACGTTGCGGGCGCATCGCCTGCTGATGGAAGCCGATGTCATCGTCCATGACGCGCTGGTGCCTGAGGCGGTCGTTGCCATGGGCCGCCGCGACGCTGAGCGTCTGCCGGTCGGCAAACGCAAGGGATGCCACACCAAGAGCCAGGCGGAGATCAATGCGCTGCTGGTTGAACTCGGCCGACAGGGCAAGCGCGTCGTGCGGCTGAAGTCTGGCGATCCGCTGGTGTTCGGGCGGGCCGGCGAGGAGATGGCGGCACTGCGCGATGCCGGCATTGCCTATGAGGTGGTTCCGGGCGTCACCGCGGCCTTTGCCGCCGCGGCCGATTTCGAACTGCCGCTGACCTTGCGTGGTGTGTCTTCCTCGATGGTGTTCACCACCGGCCACGATCTCAAAGGCAATTCATTGCCCGACTGGGCCAAGCTTGCGATCTCCGGCGCCACGGTCGCCGTCTACATGGGCCGCTCGGTCGCGGCCGAAGTCGCCGGCCGTCTGATCGGAGCCGGGCTGTCGCCGGACACGGCGGTGGCCGTTGTCGAGAATGCCAGCCTGCGAAACCGCCGCCGTTTCCACGGCACGCTGGCCGACCTGCCGTCGCTGGAGGCGCGCGCCGATCTTTCCGGGCCGGTCATGACCATCATCGGCGATGCCGTTGCCGGCGCCAATTTTGAACGGTCCGAGCCGCTCACGGCATACAGGCATGAAAGCGCGGCCAAAGCCGCCACTGAGAGAGTTCAGCCATGAAGATACTGACCGCCAACCGCCTGACCGATGGCATTGCCGTCTGGTATGCCGATGGCGGCTGGGCCGAGACCGTGGACCATGCCGACCTCGCCCATGACAAGGCCGCCGAGGACCGCCTGGAGGCGATTGGCGCCAAGGCCTATGCCTCCAATCAAGTGGTCGACGTCAATCTGATCGACGCTGATGTCGTCGACGGCATTGTCGAGCCGGTGCGGTTGCGTGAAAAAATCCGCGCCGCAGGACCGACCATCCGCAGCGATCTCGGCAAGCAGGCCGAGCGGGCGGCGTAGCCAAGATTTAAGTGAAACGGGCGGACGCGCCCTGAAAGACGAAACATGTACCGTTACGATGAGTTCGATCACGATTTTGTCCAGGCCCGTGTCGCCGAGTTCAGCGATCAGGTCGAGCGCCGGCTGTCTGGCGAGATCACCGAGGACCAGTTCCGGCCGCTGCGGCTGATGAACGGCGTCTACTTGCAGCTGCACGCCTACATGCTGCGCATCGCGGTGCCCTATGGGACGCTGAGCGGCAAGCAGCTGCGCATGCTCGGCCACATCGCACGCAAATACGACAAGGGCTACGGCCATTTCACGACGCGCCAGAACATCCAGTTCAACTGGCCGGCGCTGTCGGACATTCCGGCGATCCTGGCCGATCTCGCCAGCGTCGAGATGCATGCCATCCAGACCAGCGGCAATTGCATCCGCAACGTCACCGCGGACCATTTCGCTGGTGCCGCCGCCGACGAGGCCGCCGATCCGCGCCCCTACGCGGAAATCCTGCGGCAATGGTCGTCGGTGCATCCGGAATTCTCGTTCCTGCCGAGAAAATTCAAGATCGCGGTGACGGGTGCGGAGCGCGACCGCGCCGCCATCCAGACGCATGACATCGGCCTGCATCTGAAGAAGAACGCCGCTGGCGAGCTCGGCTTTGCCGTCTATATCGGTGGCGGCCAGGGCCGCACGCCGATGGTGGCGAAGAAGATCCGCGACTTCCTGCCGGAAGCCGACCTTCTGTCCTACTGCACGGCGATCCTGCGCGTTTACAACCTCTATGGCCGCCGCGACAACAAGTACAAGGCGCGCATCAAGATCCTGGTCCACGAGACCGGCGTCGAGGAAATCACCCGTCAGGTCGAGGCCGAGTGGCAGGAGCTGAAGGACGCCGAACTGAAGCTGCCGGAAGCCGACATCCGCGCCATCGAGGCTTATTTCGCGCCGCCGGCTCTTACTGAGCGGCCGGAGGGCGACCATGCGGTCAAGCTCGCCCGCCTGGATTCGAAGGGTTTTTCGGAGTGGCTCGACCAGAATGTGGTGACGCACCGCCATCCCGACTATGCGGCGGTGACGATCTCGCTGAAGGGCATCGGCGAGGTGCCGGGCGATGCTTCCGACAGCCAGATGGAAGCGGTTGCCGACATCGCCGAAAAATACGCCTTCGACGAGCTGCGCGTCAGCCATGAGCAGAACCTGATCCTGCCGCATGTGGCGCGCGCCGACCTCAAGGAGGTCTATGACGCGCTGGTCGATATCGGGCTGGCGACGGCCAATTCCAATTTGATATCGGATATCATCGCGTGCCCGGGGCTCGACTATTGCGCGCTGGCGACGGCGCGCTCGATCCCGATCGCGCAGGAAATCTCGCAACGCTTCGCATCGCTGGAGCGGCAGCGCGAGATCGGCGAACTGAAGCTGAAGATTTCAGGCTGCATCAATGCCTGCGGCCACCACCATGTCGGTCACATCGGCATCCTCGGCGTCGAGAAGAAGGGCTCCGAGCTCTATCAGGTGACGCTGGGCGGTTCGGCTGACGAGAACACGTCGGTCGGCGAGATCATCGGCCGCGGCTTCTCGTCGGAAGAGATCACCGACGCCATCGAGCAGATCGTCGAGACTTATCTCGGCCTTCGGCTCAACCCCAGTGAAAGATTCATCGACGCCTACCGCCGTGTCGGTCCCGCGCCGTTCAAGGAGGCGCTCTATGCTGGCGAAACCAAGGCCGCTTGACCGCATTGTCGAAGTCGATGACGGCGTCGCCGCCAAGGCGGCGGGGCTTGACGCGCTTTACGGTCATCTGAAGCCGCTCGAGATCATCGAACGCGCGGCCGGCGAACTGTTTCATGACGAGATCGCCGCCGTGTCGTCCTTTGGGGCGGATTCGGCGGTGCTGCTGCATATGATTTCCGAGATCGACCGGTCGCTGCCGGTCATCTTCCTCGATACCGGCAAGCATTTCGATGAAACGCTTGGCTACCGCGACGCGCTCGTTGCCGATTTCGGGCTGACCAACATCCAAGTGATCAAACCCGACGAAGCAGCGCTCGAACGGATCGACCCGACGGGCAATCTGCACCAGAGCGACACCGACGCCTGCTGCGGCATACGCAAGGTCGAGCCGCTGGCGCGTGGCGTGGCGCCGTTCCGTGCCTGGCTCACCGGGCGCAAGCGCTTCCAGGCCTCGACGCGGGCTGCGCTTCCGGTGTTCGAGGCGGTCGGCGCGCGCATTCGCATCAACCCGCTGGCGCACTGGACGACATCGGACCAGGCCGACTACATGCGCGCGCATGCGCTGCGCGAAAATCCGCTGGTCGCCTATGGCTACCTGTCGATAGGCTGTTTCCCGTGCACGCAGCCGGTGCAGCCGGGCGAGGATGCGCGCAGCGGCCGCTGGGCCGGTCATGCCAAGACCGAGTGCGGCATTCACCTGTCGGGACTGGAAGTTTCGCTGACCGACGCATCACTATAGGGCGGGTTGATATTCAGGTGAGGCTGGCCTGCAAACGACAGCTTCCGGTGCTCACGTACTTCAAGTACGCTCCGCTCGTCGCAAGGGCGACCCCGGAAGCCGCCATTTTCGGCGCAGCCTGACCTGAATCTCAACACATCCTTGGCTCGTTTGAATATTTAGGACCTTTTTTATGACCGAAACGACGACACCGGAGACCCGGCTCTGGACCCCGGAGGGTTTTCGCGAGGATGAGTGGGCTCATGCCGAAAGCGCTGACGCGCTGTCCGGCAATGGCCGCTTCATCCTGCCGCTGCAGGCGTTCCTCGATCTTGATCCCGAGGTGCGCCGCTCGGCCAAGGAGCGGCTCGGCGTCGTTTTGCAGCCCGGTGATCAGCTTGAGAAGATCGCCGACCTGCTCGACCAGCTGTCGCTGGTGGCGCTGGTGTTTCCGGCCTTCAGCGACGGGCGCTCCTTCTCCAAGGCTGAACTGCTGCGCAGCCGCTATCATTTCGAGGGTGCCGTTCGTGCCACCGGCCAGGTGCTGGTCGACCCGCTGCCGCATATGCTGCGGCTTGGCTTCGACGAGTTCGAGATTTCAAACCCGGTGCTGTTGAAGCGCCTGGAAGAGGGCCGCACCGGCGGGTTGGGGCTCTATTACCAGCCGACCGCCGTGCCGGAGCCCAACGGCCCGAAATATTCCTGGCGGCGCGTTCGCAGCAGCTGACGCTGCGGTAATTGCGCGCGTCTTTACATCGCTCGTGATCGGGCCTTCTCTGAGCTGTCCGGACGGAAACATCCGCCGGATGCGAGGAGGAAACCATGGCTTTCGACTATGTGATCGCCGGCGGCGGGTCCGCTGGCTGTGCGCTTGCCGCACGGCTTTCCGAAGATCCATCGAAAACGGTCTGCCTGATCGAAGCCGGCGGCGAGGGCAGGGATATGCTGATTCGGGCTCCGGCCGGCATCATTGGCATGCTTTCTGGCCGGCCGAAGATCAACAACTGGGCCTTCGAGACCGTGCCGCAGGACGGGCTTGGCGGCCGCAAGGGCTATCAGCCGCGCGGCAAGGCGCTGGGTGGCTCCAGCGCCATCAACGCCATGCTTTATGTCAGGGGCCATCGCAGCGATTATGACGAATGGGCCGATCTCGGCTGTGAGGGCTGGTCATGGGACGAGGTGCTGCCCTATTTCCGACGCGCCGAAAGCAACGAGCGCGGCACGGACGCCCTGCATGGCGGCGACGGTCCGCTGAAAGTTTCGAACCAGCGTTCGCCGCGGCCAATCGCAAAAGCCTTCATCGAGGCCTGCGCGGAAAACCAGATCCGCATGACGGACGATTTCAACGGGCCGGAGCAAGAGGGCGCCGGCTATTTCCAGGTCACGCAATTTGCCGGCGGCGCGCGCAACGGCGAGCGCTGTTCGGCGGCCGCCGCCTATATTCATCCGGTGATGCAGCGGGCCAATCTGACCGTCATTACGCGGGCGCATGCCACGGGCGTCGTCCTTGACGGCAAGCGCGCCACGGGCGTCCGCTACCGCACCCGCCAGGGAGAGGCGGTGGCGCAGGCGTCGCGCGAGGTGATCCTGTGCGGCGGTGCCTTCGGCTCACCGCAACTGTTGCTGTTGTCCGGTATCGGCCCGGCCGCCGAACTTGCCATGCACGGCATTCCCGTCACCCACGAATTGCCGGGTGTCGGCAAGAATTTGCAGGACCATCTCGATTTCATCGTCGGCTGGAAATCAAGGGATACCGACATGCTCGGCATGAGCCCGCGCGGCGCGGTCGGTTTCCTCAGGCATATCCTGCAGTGGCGGCGGGATGGCACCGGACTGATCTCCTCGCCGGCCGCCGAAAGCGGCGCTTTCGTCAAATCCGATCCGGCGCTCGATCGTCCTGACCTGCAATTGCAGTTCATTATCGGCCTGGTCGAGAACCATGCGCGCACGCTGCACTATGGCTTTGGTTTCTCCTGCCATGTCTGCATCTTGCGGCCGCACTCACGCGGTGAGGTCGGCCTGGTCAGCGCCGATCCGCTGGCCGCGCCGCGCATCGATCCACGCTTCCTCGAAGACGAACGCGATGCCGAGCTGTTGCTGAAGGGCGTGAAGCTCACCCGGCAGGTGCTGGGCTCACCGGCGCTGGCGCGCTATCGGCACAAGGAAATGCACATCGCCGGCGCGCCAGGCGATGCCGACTTGATGGGACATATCCGCGCCCGCGCCGACACCGTCTATCACCCGGTCGGCTCTTGCCGCATGGGCGTCGACGAGATGGCGGTGGTCGATCCGCAATTGCGGGTCCATGGGCTTGAAGCCTTGCGGGTCGTCGATGCCTCGGTGATGCCGACGCTGATCGGCGGCAACACCAATGCGCCGACGATCATGATTGCCGAAAAGGCGGCGGATATGATCAAGGCTGCCGCCTGACCTTGGTCGAACCAGTGGCGCTAGTCTTAGCGTCTTGTGGACGACAATAACGACTTTGTAGGTCCGATCGTGGAAAACTGGTCGTACCAATTGTGCGATTTGCGCTTTCCCTTTGGCCATCCTGCCCTTAGGATAGGTCCATTATTTCGCACTCCGAAATAAATGGCCACAAGGGAGGAACCAGAAAATGGCTGGCAAGAAGATATTGATGCTCGTTGGCGAGTTCAGCGAGGAGTATGAGATTTTCGTCTTTGAACAGGCCATGCATGCGGTCGGCCACACCGTGCATGTCGTCTGCCCGGACAAGAAGGCGGGCGATATCCTGAAGACGTCACTGCACGATTTCGAAGGCCACCAGACCTATACCGAAAAGCTCGGCCACGACTACATCCTCAACAAGACGTTTTCCGAGGTGGATCCGGCCCAATACGATGCGGTCTACGCGGCGGGCGGGCGCGGTCCCGAATACATCCGCATCGACAAGCGGGTGCAGGCGCTGGTGCGACATTTCCACGATGCCGGCAAGCCGATCTTCACCATCTGCCATGGCGTGCAGATCCTGATCGCGGTCGATGGCGTTGTGCGGGGCAGGGAAGTGGCGGCACTTCACTATTGCGAGCCGGAAGTGACGCTGGCCGGCGGCATCTACATCGATGTCGCGCCGACCGGCGCCCATGTCGACGGCAATCTCGTTTCAGCCAAGGGCTGGCCGGGCCTGTCCAACTTTATCCGCGAATGCCTCAAAGTGCTGGGTACGGAAATCCGCCACGGCGAGATCCTGATGCGCGACGAGCGCCAGGCCGCCTGATCCAGGATTTTCAGGGCTGCCGCGCCCATGGCGCGGCGGCCTTTCCATAGCAATTCCGGACGCAAAACCGTTCACACTTTTCCTGGAATTGACCTACATAACCGCCCGTGCTTCGCGGAACGACACCAGCTTGCGGCGGCTTTCATCCCACAGCGCCAGTTTGACGCAACGCAGGCTGTCGAGCAGCGTGACGCGACCGATGCCGCGCAGCTCTGGATAGTCCCGCAACACTTCCTGCAACCGGTAGCCCGGCACCTTGGCGGAGAGGTGGTGGACGTGGTGGACGCCGATGTTACCGGTGAACCAATTCAGCACCGGCGGCAGGTCGTAGTAGGACGAGCCATGCAAGGCGGCGTGCTGGAATTCCCAGTCGTCGTCCTTTTCCCATTCCGTCTCCTCGAACTGGTGCTGGACATAGAACAGCCAGACGCCGGCCGAACCGGCGAGGATAACGATCGGCAGATGAACAACCAGGAAGGCACCGGGGCCGACGGCCCAGATAAGCAGGGCTGCCGCAAGCGCGATGGCGAGATTGGTGGTCATGGATGACACCCAGGGCGTCAGTCCGCCGCGCATCATGCCGATCGGCAGCCTTTGCGAGAAGATGAACAGCCAGATCGGTCCCAGCCCGAACATCACCAGGGGATGGCGATAGAGACGGTAGCCAAGGCGCCCGCGCCAGGACAATTGTCGGTATTCGGCAACGGTCAGCGTTCGGATGTCGCCCATGCCGCGCTCATCGAGATTGCCGGCGCTGGCATGATGCACGGCGTGGGCGCGCCGCCAGCAATCATAGGGTGTCAGCGTCAGGACGCCGAGCGCCCGGCCGATCCAGTCGTCGGCATAGCGGTTGGCGAAGAAGGAGCCATGGCCGCAATCGTGCTGGATCATGAAGATGCGCACCAGGAACCCGGCCGCCGGAAGGATCAGGATCAGGCCCCACCAATGGCCATAGGCATAGGCGGCCGAGGACAGCGCCCAGAGCGTGGCAAACGGGATGAGGGTGATGGCGAGTTCGATGGCGCTGCGCCGCCGGTCCGGCTTCTTGTAGCGCGCCAGAATCTTCAACCAGGCGCGCTTGCTGTTGGCGGCCGCATCGGGGGAAATCATGTTCATCAGGAAGCATAGGCGGGGCGTGTGGCCGCCGCAAGGCGAGGATCACGTGAAATTACTGCGCGTAATTGACGCTTATCGACCGAGCAGGCTTTGGACGGATGCCTTACTGATCGCGCCGGCCCGCATTATCATTCTCCGCGCCATCAAGGCGGTCGAGCAATTCCCGGAAACGGTCAGGAATGCCAGCTTCAGGGCGGAAGGTCGGCAAAGTGCGCAGAAAGCGCGTCATCGCCTCGGCGCCAAACTGGCGCCGGACTTCGCCAGCGAGCCCTGCTCCCTTTTCGGCTTTATTGTTGGTCATCATCTCAAAATCCTTTGTCGGTTTCGAAACTCCTCCAGCAAGGGAATGGTTCCCCCATAGCTCTATCAGGGCAAGTAAAGCCGGCGGTTACGGTAAAATTTGAATTAAAATTGAAATGGCGTGATCTTCGCCTGCATATCCATCAGATCGCCGCCTCCGGCGCTTACCCCTTGATTTTTGGCTGCCAAACCTCGATATCGGGCACAAAATCCACACCATTCGAGATGACGGGAAACGGCGATGAGCGACCAGGCAAAAGACGAACGCGCGCCCAGTGAAGCCGAAGCGGCCGAGGCCAATGCCGAGCGCACGGAAGGCAGCATCGACGGCGACTATGAAGCGCTTGTGCGGCTGCTGAAGGAAAATGAAGAGCTGAAGGACCGCGCGCTGCGCGTCGCGGCCGAGATGGAAAACCTGCGCCGCCGCACCGCGCGCGACGTGCACGACGCCCGCACTTACGCGGTTGCGAATTTCGCCCGCGACATGTTGTCGGTGTCGGACAATCTGCGCCGCGCGCTGGACGCCATACCGGCTGAGGCCAAGGCGTCGGGCGACGCCGGCTTCAAGGCGCTGATCGAAGGCGTCGACCTGACCGAGCGCGCCATGCTGTCGGCGCTGGAGCGCCATGGGGTAAAGAAGCTTACGCCGGAAGGCGAGAAGTTCGATCCCAATTTCCACCAGGCGATGTTCGAAGTGCCCAACCCCGATGTTCCAGCCAACACCGTGGTCCAGGTCGTGCAGCCGGGCTATTCGATCGGCGAGCGCGTGCTGCGTCCGGCCATGGTCGGCGTCGCCAAGGGTGGCCCTAAGTTCGCAGCCGAGGCGCCGGTCGAACCGGGGCCGGTGAATGAGCAGGCGGAGAAGGATGCGTAGTTCGGGCAGTAGGGCAGTAGGGCAGTAGGGCAGTAGGAGGATAGGGGCGTCCCAACCCTCCGGCTTCGTGTTAAACATACTGCCTTACTGCCCTATTCCCCTACTGCCTTGGCGTTCCATGCATCCCATCGCCCTTCTCGACTATGCCGGTGTCGCCGTTTTCGCGGCGACCGGGGCGCTGGCTGCGTCGCGCAAACAGCTCGACATCATCGGGTTCCTGTTCCTGGCCAGCGTCACCGGTATCGGCGGCGGCACGTTTCGTGACCTCATCCTCAATGTGCCGGTGTTCTGGGTGATAAACCGCGACTATGTGCTGATCTGCGCGGTGGTGGCGGTGCTGGTCTTCTTCACCGCGCATCGGGTCGAATCCCGCTACAAGCTGCTGCTGTGGCTGGACGCCATCGGGCTGGCCGCCTTTTCGGTGATGGGAGCGGCAAAGGGCCTGGCCATCACCGGCTCGCCGGTCGTTTCGATCATCACCGGCATGCTGACCGCGACCTTTGGCGGCATATTGCGCGATTTGCTGGCCGGCGAGCCATCGGTGTTGCTGAGGCCGGAGATCTACGTCACGGCCGCTCTGGCGGGCGCCGCAATCTTCACACTGGGCGACGTCGCCGGCTTACCGCAGATTGTCTCGGGGTTGGCCGGTTTCGTCGTGGCGCTTGCCGTGCGCGGCGGTGCGCTGCGTTTCGGCTGGTCGTTTCCGTCCTACAAGAGCCGCCCCGGCCGGCGGCCGGAAGACATTCCGTGAAAAGAAGCGAGTAGGGGGTAGGATGACAAGCCGCAGAATCGCGGCGTCGCTATTCGCTATTCGTCACGCCGCAAAGCGCTGCGCTTCCCCGCCATAGTAGTTGACGTAGCGGGCGCCGATCTCCTTGACCGGCATCACCACGAAGACGTCGACGGTCGAGAATTCGCGGTCGATGACGCAGCCATCGCCGATGCGGGCACCGACCCTCAGATAGCCCTTGACCAGAGGCGGCATCGCCGCGATCGCCGTCTTGGCGTTGACCGCCTCGATCGGCATCAGGTCCATGGAGCAGTACCGATCGGACACCGCGCGCACGTCCCAGGCCGAATTGGTGCGGCAGTGATGGGCGAGATAGGTGAGCGCCTCGGCATGCGCGGCCGGCACGGTGCCATGGAATGAGGCGCAGCCGGTCATCACGCCGATTTCGTAGTGATTGATGTAGGCCCAGATGCCTTGCCACAGCGCCTCGATGGTGCGCTTCGAGCGGTATTGCGGCAAAACACAGGAACGGCCAAGTTCGAGAAAACGCTGGCCGGGGTGACGGGCGATGAGCTTGGTCAGCTCGAATTCGCCTTCGGAATAGAAGCCGCCGGCGGTGGCCGCGATTTCTTGCCGCAGCAGCCGGTAGGTGCCGACGATGCGGCGATGTTCGGGGCCGGAAAGGGTGGTATCCAGGACCAGCA
The DNA here is from genome assembly GCF_055456085.1 of Mesorhizobium subarcticum. NCBI lineage: Bacteria > Pseudomonadati > Pseudomonadota > Alphaproteobacteria > Hyphomicrobiales > Phyllobacteriaceae > Mesorhizobium > Mesorhizobium subarcticum. Next base: position 2,464,255 of record NZ_CM144237.1, read on the forward strand.
GATGATCGCAGAGCGGATCGAACCGGTCCGCGTCACGGCGGTCATGCGCCTGGAACAGGTCCTTCCTGGCGCCAAGTTCGTCGTAAAATACCCGGTAACGCACTTCCTGAGCGGCCGCAATCTCGGCCTCGTTGCGGGCAAGCCGCACTTCGAGATTGCCGATACGGCCGAGTGCTGCGCCCTTTATGACGGAATCGACGTTACGTCCGGCGAGCAAGGCGCTGCTGGCGTTCGGCCGAGTGTCACATTCCGGCATAACTGTATGCACGAGTGATTCTCCTTCGAGCCATCCCTCTTGGCACGGGGATACGGTGTAGGTGCAACAGGATTGTGACAGTACCGTGATACGGCGTCGCGGGCAATACTTCGTCGGCTGGCGAAAACGCTCAACCGGCTACGTTCGGTGAGGAAAACATCAAGCGCGGCGGGGTCAGCGCGAGGTAGGGCGACGCGCTTCAGTTCGTTGTTTTCATGCATGTCGTCGTCCCGGAAACCGGGTCATTTCAGGGCGACATGCACGGGTCGCGCGCAGGAAAAAAGGCGGCTCAAGCGGCGACCTGACCCTCGACAGCGTTGACCAGGGCGTCGGGATCGAGCGGCTTGGTGACGAAGCCGCTGGCGCCGTGGGCGAGCACCGCGTGGCGCGTCTTTTCCTGGCTATCGGCCGACAGCACCATGATCGGCACGGGTGGCGCCGATGTTTCCTCCTCATGGCGACGGATCGCCGCAATGGCGTCCAGCCCATCCATGACCGGCATATGCAGATCCATCAGCACCACGTCGAAGCGGTTCTTGTGCCCGGCGCTGGTGACGGCCTCGACGGCAGCCTTGCCATTGCCGACCACCTTGACGCGGTGCCCTGCCTTCAGCAGCGTGGCTCGCGCCAGCATGGCATTGATGTCGTTGTCTTCGGCGATCAGAACGGACAGGCCCTGCTGGCGCTCACCTGGGGCGCGAAGCGCCGGGACGCGGCGCTTTTCCGGCTGTGGCTGGGCAAGGGCCGGCGCATGGCTGGTCAAAAGCACACGCAAAAGCGTTGCCCCGCGCACCGGCCGGGCAAGGAATGTCGCATACCCGCTGGCGCGGAACTCGCCAAGCATGCCGCGGTCGGTCGGCGCGATCAGCGTAATGGCTTCGCAATCGGAAAAGCCGCTTTGGCGCAACCTTTTAAGCAGCCTCCCGTCACTTTCCTCCATGGCGGCGTCAACCAGCAGCACGTCGCAGCCGTCGGCAAAGGGCGCGGCCTGCGCCACGCTGGTGGCGATACCGGCGGTGCCGCCATTGGCGCGGATGGTGCGCGCGATGGCGTCGGCCTCGATGGCGTTCCTGGACAGGATCACCGCGCGCCTGCCGGCAAGCGCATTCAGCCGGCCTTGAGGCGCCTCGGTGGCCTCGGTGGCCGGGATTTCAAAGACGAATTCCGACCCTTGGCCAAGCCGGCTGGAGACCGAGATCGTGCCGCCCATGGCGGCCACCAGGCGTTTGGAGATGGCAAGTCCCAGTCCGGCGCCGCCATGCGTGCGCGTCGAGGTGCCGTCGGCCTGCTCGAACTCCTCGAAAATACGCTCCATGTCCTCGTCGCGCAGGCCGGGGCCGGTGTCGGTGATGGTGAAGCAGATGCGGTCGCTGGTTTCGGTGCGGGCACGCGCAACGCTGACCAGCACGCCGCCGCCTTCGGTGAACTTGATGGCGTTGCCGATGAGGTTGAGCAGCACCTGCCTGACCCGGCCCGGATCGGCGGTGATCAATTGTGGTACATCCGGTTCGACGTGGCAGCCGAGGCCGATGTCCTTGGCGAAGGCGCGCGCGGCCAGCAATTCGATGATGTTGTCGGCGATCTCGCGCACCGACATCGGCTGCGGTTCCGGATCGAAGCGACCGGCCTCGATCTTGGAGTAGTCAAGTAAATCCTCGATCAAAGCGAGCAGGGCGCTGGCCGAGGTCGAGACGGCGCCGACATAGGTTTGCTGCTCCGGCGACAGGCTGGTATCGGCCAAGAGCCTCGCCATGCCCATGATGCCGTTCATCGGCGTGCGTATTTCATGGCTGACGGTGGCGAGAAAGCGCGATTTGGCCTGGCTGGCGTATTCGGCGCGCTCGCGCGCGGTGATCAGTGACGATTCGGCGCGCTTGCGGGCGGTGATGTCGCGGGCGATGGCGCGATGCGAAACCGCACCGCTGTCCTTGTCGCGCACCGACAGTTCGATCCAGGAGAACCAGCGCGGGCCGCTCGGCGTGCGGATGGCGACGTCGGTGGAACTCAGGCACTCATGGTCGGAAAAGGCGGCATCGGGCACGATGCCGACCTCGACGCCGAGTTCGGCCAGGGTCTTGCCGGCAAGATCACGCTGATCGGTTTCGACCAGATCGGCGAACACCTTGTTGGCGTATACGATGTAGCCGTCGCGGTCGCGATGGATGACAAGATCGCCAAGCGCGTCGATGAGACCGCGAAAACGCTCCTCGCTCTCCTGCATCTCCCACATGCGGTCGGCCAGCGTCTCGATTTCGGCGCGGCTGCGGGCGGTGGTCTCATCAAGCAGCACCACGGTACGGTGGACGCTGCGTCTGGCATGCAGATGCAAGCCAAGGCCGGCGAGGCCGGTGGCTAGCAAAGCCAGGCTGATGAAGATCGGCGCCCCGGTCAGATGCGCGAGGCCGGCCAGTATCATGATGGCACCGTAAGTCAGCAGCGGCAGACCTTCGGGCCTTACCACTTGCTGCTCGGGCACCAGCGGCGGCGCGGCGATAAATCGCCGTGTCGCCGCGGGTGCCGCATCGACGTCGTCGCCAATATCTGCCTGTTGCGTGCCGGATTCCGCGATCATGCGAAACCCTTGCCAGACAGAGATTATGGAAAATTGCGGCGGATCGTTCGAATTTTAGCGGATGCGCATCTTTTCGCCCGGCGAGCCGGATTTGTCGCCAGGGCGTGTCAATTTCGCCAGCCCTTCCGGGCGGCGAACCCACCCAATCCGTGAACTCACATGTCGACGACGACGCGTCCGCGGATCTTGCCGTCGACAATATCATGCGCGGCATCGATGATGTCGTCGAAGCCGATGGTCCTGGACAGGCCGGCGAGCTTCTGCAGGTCGAGATCGGAGCCGATGCGCCGCCAGGCCTCAAGGCGCACAGCCTTCGGTGCCATCACCGAATCGATGCCGAGCAGCGAGACGCCGCGCAGGATGAACGGGGCCACGCTCGACGGCAGATCCATGCCGCCGGCCAGACCGCAGGCCGCGACAGCGCCACCATAGGAGGTCATCGACAGCACATTGGCCAGTGTGTGGCTGCCGACCGAATCGATGCCGCCGGCCCAGCGTTCCTTGGCCAGCGGCTTGGCGGGCTGGTTGAGTTCATCGCGCGATATCACCTCGGCGGCGCCGAGGTTGATCAGATAGGGGCTTTCGGCGTTGCGACCGGTCGACGCAATGACATGGTAACCGAGGCTGGACAGGATGGAGACCGCGACCGAGCCGACGCCGCCGGCAGCACCCGTCACCACCACAGGGCCGCGATCGGGCAGGATGCCGTGCCGTTCCAGCGCCATGACGCTGAGCATGGCGGTGTAGCCGGCGGTGCCGACCGCCATCGCGTCATGCGCGCTGATGCCTGTCGGCAGCGGCACCAGCCAGTCTCCCTTGACACGCGCGTGCCCGGCATAGGCGCCGAAATGCGTTTCGCCGACGCCCCAGCCATTCAGGATGACCTTGTCTCCCTGGCGCCAGTCGGGGTTGGAAGACGAGATCACCGTGCCGGCGAAATCGATGCCTGGCACCAGCGGCCAGCGGCGGACCACTGGCGCCTTGCCCGTAATGGCCAGCCCATCCTTGTAGTTCACCGTCGTCGCCTCGACCGCGACGGTGACGTCGCCTTCCATCAGGTCGGCATCGGTGAGATCGGTCACGGCCACCGATTGCTTCTTGTCGGCATCGCGCGAGACGAGGATGGCTTTGAAGGTTTCGGACATCTTTTTCTCCGCGAGCTGCTCGGTGTGGACTGTGCGGCGATGGCCGCCTGCGGTCAATCTTTCGAAGGCTTGGGCTCGCGCCGCCAGCCGATGAGTTCGTCGAAGACAACCAGTGCCGCGCCTACGGAAATGAAGGCGTCGGCGAGGTTGAAGACGTTGGCAAAGGACCAGACCGGCGTGTGGAACAGGATGTAGTCGATGACGTGGCCGTAGACGGCGCGGTCGATCAAATTGCCGAGCGCGCCGCCGATGATCAGGGCAAAGCCGGCGCGGGCGATGACATGGGCCGATGGCGTGCGGGTGGCAAGGTAGAGCACGAAAGCGACGACCAGCACGGCGATGAGCACGAGGCCGGTGTCGCCGAAGGAGGAGAACATCGAGAAGGCGATGCCGGTGTTGTAGGTACGAAACAGCGCCAGGAACGGCACCAGATCGAACTTCTCTTGGAAGGGCAGGCCGGTCTCGACCAAGTGCTTTATCCACTGATCAAGTGCAATGGCCGCGACGACGAGCAGCGCGTAGGGGGACCATGATCTCACGGGCGGGCAACCTTCATTGCTGGTCGGTGATTGGTTCGAGCTTCAGCGCGCCGCGCCGGATCTCGAACAGCATGATGCCGGTGGCGACGGCGAGATTGAGCGAATCGGCGCGGCCCGCTTGCGGAATCCGGAGCAGCCTGTCGCAACTCGCCGCCAGGCTCTCGGGCAGGCCCTGCTGCTCATTGCCCATCATCAGCAGCACCGGCCCGCGGGAAAAATCGACCGAGCGATAGTCGACGGCGCCTTTCAGATGCGTGCCGGCGACGAGGCCCGAGAAGCCGCCTCGCCAGGCAAGGAAACCTTCGGTCGTCGCCTTGGCCACAGGCACGGCGAAGATCGAACCCATGGTGGCGCGCACCGTCTCGACGGAAAATGGATCGGTGGTGTCGCCGACCAGGATGACACCCTTGGCGCCGACGGCATCGACGGTGCGGATGACGGTGCCGAGATTACCGGGATCGCGCACCCGGTCGAGCGCCACCCAGACGTCGCCATTGTCGGCGCGGATATCCCTAAGGGCGAGGAATTTCTGCGAGAAGACACCGACCACCATTTGCGGGTTGTCGCGGCGGGTGATGGCGACAAGAACCTTTTCCGAGACTTCGAGCACAGTGCCGCCGGCGGCAACGGTGCGCGCCGCGACCTTTTCCACCACCGCATTGCCGCGCCCGGCCTTGGCGAAAACAAGCGTCCTGATCTGCCAGCCCAAGTCGAGCGCATCGATGACCAGCTTCAGGCCCTCGGCCATAAAGGCGTTCTGCTGGTCGCGGAATTTCTTCAAGGCGAGCGCCTTGATGTCCTTGATCAGCGGATTGGCGAGGCTGGTGACTTCCTTCACCTGGCCCGGTGCGCCGGCATGCCGTTCGTTCATTCAGGACTCCGGGGCATTCAGGCCACCCAGCGCGAAAACAGTGAGGTCGAAAGCGCCCTGCCGGCGGATTTTTCGCGGATGATCAGCTCACCCGATTCAACCCTGCCGCCCATGCCGGCGAAGGTGTCGCGAATCAGAGCATGGATGGCGAAGAAGGAGGCGCGGATCGAATAGGCGGTCAGCACCACCGCCAGCGGCTTCGGCGTCAGGATCGCGCGGCAGAGGTCAGTCAATGCCGGCAGGTCCTCGAACAATTGCCAGACCTCGCCCTTGGGGCCGCGGCCATAGGCCGGCGGGTCGAACAGGATGATGTCGTAGCGGCTGCCACGGCGTTCCTCGCGCTCGGCGAATTTCACCGCATCGTCGACGATCCAGCGGATCGGCTTGCTGCCAAGCCCGGCCATCTCCTGGTTTTCACGTGCCCAGCCGATCGCCTTCTTCGAGGCATCGACATGGGTGACTTCGGCGCCGGCGCGGGCCGCTACCAGCGAGGCAAGCCCGGTATAGCCGAACAGGTTGAGCACCTTGACCGGCCGCCTGGCCGACGCGATCAGGCCCGCCATATGATCCCAATGCGAGGCCTGTTCGGGAAAGACGCCGACATGGCGAAACGAGGTGAAACGGCCGAGATAGTCGATGCCGTCATGCTTCATCGGCCAGGTTTCGCCGAGCGGCGTTTTCGGGAAACGCCAGCGGCCGATACCTTCCTCGTCGGTGTCGCCGGTGAAGATGGCGTCGGCCCGCTCCCAGTCCTTGGCCGGCAAGGCCTTCTGCCAGATCGCCTGGCCCTCGGGCCGCACGATGCGATAGGGGCCATATTGTTCGAGCTTTTCGCCGGCGCCGCTGTCGAGCAGGGCATAATCCGCGTTGGGTGCTACTTCCAGGATGACCGGAAGTTGCTCGGCGGGCAGCGCCCCTTCGCGGCGGGCGAGGATGCGCGGTGCGGCTTTCGGTTCGGTTCGATCATCGGTTCTGGCCTCGGGCCGCTCGCGCGGCCTGGCGTCCGGCCGTGCCGCGCCACGCGCCTCGTGCGGACGTGCGTCTCCCGTTCCGCCTTTTGCGGGCGGGCGGTTGTCGCGGCGTTTGTCGCGAAAAGACTTCAAGCAGGAGCATCTCCGAGCGGCGTGCCGCTTTTGGCATAGGGCAACCGGCTTCGCAACCAAGTCTGCCGCTACCTCTCCTGTTCATGTCGGCCAGCGATGGACCAATGTCAAAGAAACAGGCAAATCTGGCGGATGTCCCGCTCCGAACGCCTGCTTGATCTCATCCAGTGCCTGCGCCGGCACCGCCGGCCGGTGAGCGGGCGCACGCTTGCCGACGAGCTCAGGATCTCGATCCGCACACTCTATCGCGACATCGCCACGCTGCAGGGGCAGGGGGCGCCGATCGAGGGAGAGGCGGGGCTCGGCTATGTGCTCAAACCCGGCTTCATGCTGCCGCCGCTGATGTTCAGCGACGAGGAGATCGAAGCCATCGTGCTCGGCTCGCGCTGGGTCGCCAAGCAGCCGGACCGTCGTCTTTCAGCCGCCGCCGCCAACGCACTGGCCAAGATCGCCGCCGTGCTGCCCGACGATCTGCGCGAGGATCTCGATGCCTCGACGCTGCTGGTCGGGCCGCCCATGACGGTCATTGAAGGCATCGACCTCGGCATCGTGCGGCAGGCCATCCGCCACGAACGAAAACTCGGCTTTCTCTATCGCGACGCAGGCGGCGCCGGATCCGAGCGCGTGGTGTGGCCGTTCGCGCTCGGCTTCTTCGACAAGGTGCGGATGGTGGTGGCGTGGTGCGAGATGCGGCAGGATTTCCGCCATTTTCGCGCCGATCGCATCTCCGGCCTCAACACAATCGATACGCGTTATCCGCGTCGCCGTCAGGTGTTGCTCAAGGAATGGCGGGCGACGTTAGACAAACCGCGTGGGTGATGAATGCTACTGCCAGAAACTGACAGTAGCCCGGCCTATGTCTAGCGCATGGAAACGCCGAACCCTGGAGAGCCGATCATGACCACCCCGAATTTCGTCATTCTCTATGTCGACAAGCCGCTTGACAGCGGCGCCTTCTACAGCGCGCTGCTGGGGCGCGAGCCGGTCGAAAGCGCGCCGACCTTCGTGCTGTTCGTGCTCGACAACGGCTTCAAGCTCGGCCTCTGGTCACGCCATACGGTCGAGCCGGCGGCAGAAGCGGCCGGTGGCGGTTCCGAGATCGTGTTTGCGCTGGAGACGCCCGACGCGGTCGATGCCACCCATGCCGACTGGGCCGGGCGCGGGTTGAAGATCCTGCAGACACCGACCGACCTGGATTTTGGCCGCACCTTCGTTGCGCTCGATCCCGACAATCATCGTCTGCGTGTTTACTGGCTGAACGACGGGGAACAGAAATGAGCGCGTACTGGATCGCGGTTGCGTCGGCCGAACATGTCCGGCGCGGCCGGAAAGACGGCTTCATGCAGGTCAACCACGGCAAGGCGGCCCCTCTGCGCCGCGTCAAGCCCGGCGACGGCATTGTGTATTATTCGCCGACCACCATTTTGGGTGAAAAGGATGGCCTGCATGCGTTCACGGCAATCGGCACCGTGCGAGAGGGAGAACCCTATCAAGGCGACATGGGCGCCGGTTTCACGCCGTTCCGCCGCGATGTCGACTGGGCGACGGCTGAAGAAGCGCCGATCAAGCCGTTGCTTGGCCGGCTGGACTTCACCGCCGGCAAGTCGAACTGGGGTTACCAGCTTCGCTTTGGCCTGTTTTCGGTTAGCGCGGCCGATTTCGGTCTGATCGCGCAGGCGATGGGCGCCAAAATGGCGGCGGTGAGCTAGGCCTTGAGTGCGTTGTAGACGGCAATGCCGGCGGCAAGGTCCTCGAGCGCGGCACCGACCGACTTGAACAGCGTAATCTCGTCGGAGCTCTCCCGGCCCTTCTTCTGGTCGCGCGCCAGTTCGTGCAGATCGGCGACAATGGCTTCCGGCTTCAGCAGGCCGCAGGCCAGGGGCTGGACGATGTCGCCGGCCTCCTTGGTGGCACCGGCGCGGGTGTCGACATAGACGCGGGCTCGCGCGATAGCGTCATCATCGCTTTCGCGCATCGCCGGCGTGAAGCCGCCGACCAGATCGACATGGGTTCCCGGCCGCAGCAGCGCGCCCTTGACCAGCGGCGTGGTGGTGATCGTCGCCGAGGAGACGATGTCGGCCTGGCCAAGCTCGGCATCGAGATCGGTTGCGGCGCTGGCTGCAAAACCTTCGGCGCGCAACTCGGCCGCGACTTTCTCGGCATTGGCCGGGGTTCGGTTCCAGATGCGGATGGTTTTGATCGGCCGCACGGCCGAATGTGCCTTGGCAAGGAACGGCGACAGGGCGCCGGCGCCAACCACAAGGAGCCGTGAAGCGTCCTCGCGAGCCAGATAGGAAGCGGCGAGCGCCGAAGCGCAGGCGGTGCGCCATTGAGTCAGCCGCTGTCCGTCGATCAAGGCTTCCGGTTCGCCGGTGGCACCATTGAGCAGGAGATAGAGCCCCATGACAGCCGGCTTGCCGATGGCATTGTTGTCGGGCGAGACGGTGACGATCTTGACGCCGATGTGGCCACCGGAAGACGTGCCGGCGGCGTGGAAATCGGTCCAGGCCGGCATCAACAGCAAGGTCGAAGCGGCGCCGTCAGGCCGCTCCACGGGGTGATGGTGCCTTACCGGCTGAACCGCGCCGTCTCGGAAAGCCATGCGCAAGGTCTCGACCAGGCCGGAAAAACTCAGCGCACGGTCGACCGCGGCGGCATCGATCATTTTCATGGTGCAACTCTCGTTATCATCGGATGTCTGCCATGCCCCGTCGGGACATGCCGGTCAAGCGATGAGCGACCGAGATCAGTTAGCCGCCGCCAGTGTCGCTGCCCAGGCTTTCACCGCCGCCAGATCGGGCAATTTCACCTGCGTGTTCTTCCTCAATTCGTGAGTCGCCTGTGTTACGTCAGGCGTCCACATGATCGACGGGATTTCCGTATTGGCGGCGATCGCGATCAGTTCCAGCAGCTTTGCCCAGATATAGGCGTGAATCTGGACGTGATTCTTGACGTCGAGGCCGTAACCGGTGCCGAGGCTGTAGATGCCGTTGTCGGGACTGCCGTGCTTCATGAACACGGGGACGACGATATCCTCACCGGCCTTAAGGCCCGCCGCGAGGGTGTCAAACACGCCATCATTGGCCTTCTGTGACAGTTCCATCGTGTCGATGCCGACATATTGCGGATGGCCCCGGCCGAGCGACGGTCCGCTCGTACTCGCCATGCCGCCGCCATTCAGCGGCTGACCGCGCGCTATGAATTGATTGCCCGAATTGGCGCCCCACAGATAGGAGGTGGTCTTGCCCCAGGTCGGCCAGACCGTGTCGGCGTCGGTGCCCGTCCACCAGTTGTCGGGCAGTTTCGGCACTTTGGCGAAAGATATATTTCCCGCCATCTCTTCATCCCCCAAACGACCGCCCGGACGCGTTCCGGTGCTGGTAGGTCCAGAGCATGTTATTACATTAGCAGAAAATAAAATACGCTCCATCTTCCTGATGATTGTCGTTGCGGCGCCAAGACCTGGTCTCTCTTAGAACGATGTTTGCAGATACTGCGAGACCGAGAGTCAGGCGGTCGGCTTCGGCAGTACCGGGGCCTGCGGTACCGATGGCGCGCGGCTGACCGCCTGGCGCAGGTTTTCCGCCTCCACGCCGCGCTGGCGCGCCAGCTTTCGATAGCGGCCCTGCTTGACCCAGGTCGCCAAGCTGCCAACAATCATGCCGATGGCAAGCGCCAGGAACAGGAAGATGAACAGCGGCAAGGTTAGCGTCAGCTTCGGATTGCCGGGATTGAACGGATCCAGCGTGAAGGCGACAAGTTCGCGGTTGGCGACTGCCAGGGCGATCAGGATGATCGCCAGGGGCACGAAGACCACGATGAGCATGAAACGATTGAGCATTATGTTTTCCGTCGGAAGCTGGCGCTGATGCCTACTTGCCGCCGTTCAGCCTTTCGCGCAGTTCCTTGCCGGTCTTGAAGAACGGCACCCATTTCTCCTCGACCTCGACGGATTCGCCGGTGCGCGGGTTGCGACCGGTGCGGGCGGGGCGGTTTTTCACCGAAAATGCGCCGAAGCCACGCAGCTCGACCCGGTTGCCCTCGGCAAGGGCGTCGGTGATCTCATCGAAGATCGCGCCGACAATGTTTTCGACGTCGCGCAGGAAAAGATGCGGATTGCGCGTGGCAATAATCTGCACAAGTTCGGACTTGATCATCAGACGGGTCCCCGAGAAAGCGATGCGGTCAAAATTATCAGGATGATTTTATTTGCTTTTTTACTCGCCCCAACCGGCATCTCAAGGGTGCCAGACGGAAACGAGACCGTCAAGAAACAAGCGGTCGGCGCCAAGTTCGTGGATGACATCGCCGCTGTAATCCGGCAGGCCGAGCGCGCTGCCGATCGTTTTCACCATCGACTTGGACCATAGCAAGCTCCCGCGCCGGTCCGTGTCTTTCCATTCGACCACCTTGAGCTTGGCGTCTACGCCCTTGGTCGCCAGCCAGTCGATCGCCTCGGTTTCGCCGCCGACGGCATCGATCAGCCCGTTGGCGAGGCCCTGGCGGCCGGTGAAGATCGACCCATCGGCAAGAGCCAGCGCCTGCTCGTGCGTCATCTTGCGGCGGTCGGCGACGATGCCTACGAACCAGTCGTAGCTGTCGAGGATGAGCTTGCGGACCATGGCGCGTTCGTCGTCATTGGTCGGCTTGAAGGGAGACGGCGAGGCCTTCAGCGGCGAGGATTTCACCTCCTCCAGCTTGATGCCGAGCTTGTCCATCAGGCCGCTAACGTCAGGATACTGGATCAGCACGCCGATCGAGCCGACGATCGAGGTCTTGCGGGCAACGATATGGTCGGCCGCACTTGCGATCATGTAGCCCGCCGAGGCGGCGAGCGTACCGACTTCGGCCACGACAGGCTTGTCGGCGGCCACCTTGCGGACCTCCTCAAAGATCGATTCGCCGCCGACGGTGGTGCCGCCGGGTGAATCGATCGCCAGGATCACGCCTTTCACCTTCGAGGATTTGCGGATGTCCTCCAGCCGCTTGATCAGTTCCTCGTCCTCGGTGATCGTGCCTTCGATCCTGACCTTGGCGATATGGTCGATGGACGAGCCGCCGAGATCGTCGCCATAGAGCCAAGCCGACAGCCCGATCACGCCGAGTGCGATGATGCCTATGGCCGCAACACGCCAGAACGTAAGCTTGCGCCGCAAACGGCGGCGGTCGATCAGGTCGTCGGCTCTCAATGCCATGGTCAGCCTCACAGTCGGCGGGAAGAGACGCTTTTAGACCATGATGTCTTGATCGGGAAGCTGTTCCGTCTTCCATGTGGCGCGGCAATCCGCGCGCGGCCATCCCATGCTGTCTGTTTTGTGACTGGCCTGCGCAAGGGACGCGAGGTAAGTGGGAGCATGGCGGTGACGAAAAACGACGCAGGCGCGTCCATTTCTGCTATGAAGTACCGGCTGTTGTGCTGACCTCGTTTTCGTTTGTACAGCGGCAGTTGTCACATTTTTGCGGTTTTCGTGGGCTTGTGCTTGCTTGAGGGCACCGGCCCCCCACCTATAGGCGGTGCTCGCTGGCGGGCAGGGGTTTAGAAGAAAGCAGTCATGTTAGCGCGACCGAATGAACCGACCAACCCAGAAATGGAGTTGGCTCCCGCGGCGGATGGCCAGACACGCAGCGATGCGTTCGACCGCGCGCAGCGTCATTCGCGCCGCGTGCGCGTGCTTAAATTCGCCGTGCCCCTGGCCGCGGCATTGATCGCCGTCGCCTTCCCGGTTTATTCCTATCTGGCCGCACCTGTCGCGATAGCGGTGCAGACGGAAGGGACGGCCTTTTCCAATGGCAAGCTGGTTATGGCCAATCCCAAGCTCAACGGTTTCACCAAGCAGAAGCAGCCTTATTCGATGACGGCCCTGCGGGCGATTCAGGATGTTAACACGCAAGGCATCATCGAGCTGGAAGGCATAGACGCCAAGGTGCCGGTCGGGCCAGACAATGTGGCGGCGGTCAAAGCCTCGCACGGGACCTACGATCGCGACGGCAATACGATGAAACTGACCAGCGACGTCACGATCACAACGACCGACGGCATGCAGGCCAAGTTCAAATCGGTCTTCCTCGACATGGGCAAAGGCACTATGAAGACGGATGATCCCGTCGATGTCAGCCGTGGCGGGTCACAGATCACAGCGAATTCCATGTCGGTCCAGGACAATGGCAAGGTCCTGGTGTTCGAGAACAGGGTGCGCGTCAACATAGATCCCGCCGCTCTGAAGGCGGCCGAGGCAAAGGGCGAGGAAGCGAATGTGGCTCAATAGTTCAACACGGCTTGCAGCCGCGACTTCGGCACTGCTCCTGCTGGGGCTGGGACCGTCGCTGGCGCAATCCGGCGCCGAAAGCCTGTCCGGCCTGAAATTGACCGGCGACAAGCCTATCCAGATAGAGAGCGACAAGCTCGAGGTTCGGCAGGCTGACAATGTTGCCGTGTTCACCGGCAATGTCACCGTCGTGCAGGGACCAACCCTGCTCAAGGCCGGCAAGATGATGGTTTACTACGTCAAGGATCCCAAGGCCGCCGCCAAGGGCACCGAAGCGGCAGGCGCTGCGATGACCGGCTCCGCCAACATCGATCACCTCGAAGTCAGCGACAGGGTCTATATCAAGTCGGATGACCAGGTGGCGACCGGCGACAACGGTACTTTCGACATGAAGACGCAGGTGCTGGTCCTGTCGGGCAAGGAAGTGGTGCTGTCGCAAGGCCCCAACGTGCTCAAGGGCTGCAAGCTGACCGTGCAGATGAAGACTGGCCTCGCCAACGTCGATGGTTGCGGCGGTCGTGTCATCATGTCGATGACGCCGCCACCGAAAGCGGATGCGGCGAAATCGGGAGCGACGAACCCCTGATGGCTAGCCTGTCGTCGCTGACGGCGCGTCTTCCGGGACGGGCCGCCAGCAAGGTTTCGGCACCGGCCACGGTGACCGTCGATGCGGGAAAATTCAAGGGCACCTTGATCGCCAAAGGGCTGACCAAGAGCTACAAGGGCCGCAAGGTCGTCAGCGGTGTCACCATCGGCGTGCGTGCCGGCGAGGCCGTCGGGCTGCTCGGCCCCAACGGCGCCGGCAAGACGACCTGTTTCTACATGGTCACTGGCCTTGTGCCGGTGGATGAAGGCACGATCGAGATCGACGGCTTCGATGTTACCTCGATGCCGATGTATCGCCGTGCCCGGCTCGGCATCGGTTATCTTCCACAGGAAGCCTCGATCTTTCGCGGCCTCAATGTCGAGCAGAATATTCGCGCCGTGCTCGAAGTGGTCGAAAAGGACCGCAAGGTGCGCGAGCGCAGCCTCGACGAACTGCTCGAGGAGTTTCACATCAGCCATCTGCGCAAGGCGCCATCCATGTCGCTCTCCGGCGGCGAGCGCCGGCGCCTGGAAATCGCGCGGGCACTGGCGACGCGCCCGGCCTATATGCTGCTTGACGAGCCCTTTGCCGGTATCGATCCGATCGCCGTCGCCGATATCCAGCAACTGGTGCGCCACCTGACGGCACGCGGTATCGGCGTCCTCATCACCGACCACAATGTGCGTGAGACGCTCGGCCTGATCGACCGCGCCTACATTATCCACGCCGGCCAGGTGCTGACCCATGGCCGCGCCGATGAAGTGGTGGCGAACCCGGATGTGCGGCGTCTTTACCTCGGCGAGGGTTTTACGCTTTAACTCTCTTTTCCTGCGCAATTCGCAAGGGAAGCGCTATGCGCTTTTCCCGGGAAAAGCGTACATGCTCTTCTTGGAATTGCCTTGTCGTGCAGAATTGCCTTGAGCGTGAAATTTGTTTCCTGACGCGATTTTTCGCACGCTGTAACCTCTTTTTGTACGGTTTTACTCCGAGATAACGCTCCGGTAATTGAGTTTTGCTAGCTATTGCCTTGACAAGCAAAAGCCGGGCCAGTTTCTATGGGTGGCTGCAAAATTTCTGTCCGCGTGCGGATGCGTAGACGAGGCGTTTGAAACCGAACCATGGCGTTGGCGGCAAAACTACAGCTCCGACAGTCGCAGTCGCTGGTGATGACGCCGCAGCTGATGCAGTCGATACGGCTGCTGCAGTTCACCCATGTCGAGCTAGAGCATTTCATCGACGAGGAGATCGAACGCAACCCGCTGTTGGAGCGCGCCGAGCCGCAGGATGATGCCGCCAGCGACCAGGCGCAGAAGGCCGAGGCGGAGCCGCAGGGGACCGCTGATGGCGACTGGTTCGAGAATGAGACGCAGTGGAGCGCCGAGGCGATCTCGGAGAAGCTCGATACGTCTCTGGAGAACCTGTTTCCCGACGATCCCGGCACCAGCGAACGGCTCGGACCCGACCTGACGGCGCAATGGAAATCGGCTTCCGGCAATGGCAGTGGCGGCGGCTCCTCGTCCGAGGGGCTCGACGCAGGCGACATGGCGGCGGGCGCGATTACGCTGCGCGATCATGTCGCCGAGCAGGTCGCACTCGCCTTCGCCGATCCAGCGGCGCGGCTAATCGCAGGCGAACTCGCCGATGGCCTCGACGAGACCGGCTATGTCAGGGTCGATCTCGCCGAGATCGCGACGCGTCTGGGGACGGATGCTACGGCTGTGGCCAAGGTGCTGGCGGTGTGCCAGACCTTCGAGCCGGCCGGGCTCTTCGCCCGCGATCTTGCCGAATGCCTTTCCTTGCAGCTTGCGGTGCGCGACCGTCTCGATCCGGCGATGAAGGCCCTGGTCGCCAATCTCGAACTCCTGGCGCGGCGCGATTTCCAGACGCTGAAACGGATCTGCGGCGTCGACGAGGAAGACCTGCTCGACATGCTGGCCGAGATCCGCGCGCTCGATCCGCGTCCGGGCATGGCGTTTTCGGGCGGCGCCAGCGACGCCATCGTCGCCGATGTCGAGGTGCGTGCGGCCAATGACGGCAGCTGGACCGTCGAGCTCAATGCCGAGACGCTGCCGCGTGTGCTGGTCGACCACATCTATTTCGCCCAGGTGTCGCCGCATGCGAAGAACCAGGCGGAAAAGGATTTCCTGGCCGAGTGCCTGCAAAACGCCAACTGGCTGACGCGCAGCCTCGACCAGCGGGCAAAGACGATCCTGAAAGTGGCCTCGGAAATCGTGCGCCAGCAGGATGCCTTCCTGGTCCATGGCGTGCGCCAGTTGAAACCCCTCAACCTGCGCACGGTGGCGGATGCCATCGGCATGCACGAATCGACCGTCAGTCGGGTCACCGCCAACAAGTACATGCTGACCCCGCGCGGCGTGTTCGAATTGCGCTATTTCTTCACCGCCTCGATTGCCGCATCGGGCGGCGGCGACGCGCATTCGTCGGAAGCGGTGCGTGACCGCATCAAACAGCTGATCGATGAGGAGAAGCCCGTCGATGTCCTTTCGGACGACGCGATCGTCGACATGTTGCGCGAAAGCGGCGTCGATATTGCCCGGCGCACGGTCGCCAAGTACCGGGAAGGCATGAATATTCCGTCTTCCGTGCAGCGCCGGCGCGAGAAACGGGCGCTGGCCAGCGCCGGGCGTTAAGGCTGCCGGGTTCTCCACAGGCGGGCTGTTCATTGACAAGCTGCGGTGAAGTGGCTAGAAGCCCGCCCGCATGAGACGGGCTGACGCCCGCAGCGGATGGTCCGTCACGACAATGGTTTCGGGACGGTCAAAAAGGCGGCTTGTGATCAACCGGAAAAGTTCGGATTTAAATCGGCGTTAGTGGCGCCGCAAAGCTTGTGCGCACGGACCACGAGTATAAACTCGGGCGAGTTTGAAGCCTGAGCAAGGAAGGTCAGTTTTCAGATGAATTTGCGCATATCGGGAAAGCACATGGATATCGGCGATGCGTTCCGCACACGCATCAACGATCGTGTCGGCGAAGCGATCGGCAAATATTTCGATCGCGGCTTTGCGGGACACGTCACTGTCATCAAATCGGGTTCGCGCTATCAGGCGGATTGCATGATCCGGCTGGATTCCGGCGCTTCGCTGCAGGCCACCGGCGATGCCCAGGATCCGACGCTCGCCTTCGAGGCCGCGGCCGATCGGCTGGAAACCCGGCTTCGGCGCTACAAGCGCCGTCTCAAATCGCACAATTCGGGCAATGGCAACGGCGAGTTGACCGACATCGCTTATACGGTGATGGCGCCGCTCGCCGATGACGACGAGGAAATTCCGGAGGACTACGCGCCCGCCATCGTCGCCGAATCAACCATGACGCTGAAGACCATGTCGGTGGCCTCGGCGGTCATCGAACTCGATACCAAGGACACTCCGGTGTTCGTTTTCCGCAACGCCGGAACCGACCATCTCAATATCGTCTATCGCCGGCCCGACGGAAACATTGGCTGGATCGACCCGTCCACGACCAAGGTCGCGCAGGGATAAACGCCGGCCGCACGAGGGGTGGGGACTGGTGACGGCAGGCGAACAAGGGATTTTCAAGCATGGATCTGAGCGATCTTATCAGCGTTCCGGCGATTTTGCCGGCGTTGAAGGCGAACTCCAAGAAGCAGCTTCTGCAACTTCTGTCCGAACGGGCAGCGGCGATTTCGGGCATTCCGGAGAGGGAAGTGTTCGACACCATCCTGCAGCGTGAGCGGCTGGGCTCGACCGGCGTCGGCAACGGCATCGCCATTCCGCATGGCAAGCTAGCCGGCGTGAAGCGCATCGCCGGTGTTTTCGCCCGGCTGGAAACGCCGGTCGATTTCGAATCGCTGGATGACCAGCCTGTGGATCTTGTGTTTCTGCTGCTGGCGCCGGAAGGCGCGGGCGCCGATCATCTCAAGGCCTTGTCGCGCATCGCACGCGTGCTGCGCGACGCCGACACGGTGGCCAAGGTCAGGGGCACGCGCGACGCCACCGCGATCCACGCGCTGTTGTCGGACACGCAGGCATCGCACGCCGCCTGAAGCCGGATTTTTGAATGAGATCGCCAAGGGCCGCCGTGAGCGGCCCTTTTCGTTTCAGCCAACCGATCGCCAATCTTTCTTGTGACGCAATTCCGAACGGAAAACCGCTAAGCACTTTTCCTGGAATTGCTCTAGTGAATGGCGACTGTGGTCAGGTCGTTTTCCATGGCACCGGCCAGTGCGCGGTCACGCGCATCGGCCAGCAGGATCGGCTGGCCATTGGCGGCAAACAGCGCCCACAGTTGCATGCCTGGCGCGATTTCGCCGAGATTGGGGAAGCGGCCGAGCAGTTCATCGCTCGAGACCTTGCGCAGATATGCGACCGAGCCCTCGCCGAGATGGGCGAATTCGCCATTGGTCATGGTGATGTTTTCAGTTCTGGTCATTTCAAGCCTCCTTGGCGCGAGGACGCCGCTCAAGGCCATCCCGCATGAGAGCTATCGGCAAAGATCAGTCTTTCACCGATATGTTTATTTTCCGTACCAGCCGTTCGGACTCAGGCCGATCGAGGTCGATCGACAAAAGGCCGTTCTTCAGCTCCGCCGCGATCACCCGCATGCCATCGGCCAGCACGAAGCAGCGCTGGAACTGGCGTGCGGCGATGCCGCGATGAAGGAATTCGCGCTCGGTGTCGTCGGTCTGACGGCCGCGCACGACCAGCTGGTTTTCCTCCGTCGTCACATCGAGATCGCTTTCGGCGAAACCGGCGACGGCCAATGTGATGCGCAACCTTTCGGTCGTGCCGTCGGGGCCGCTGAGGCGTTCGATGTTGTAGGGAGGGTAGCTGTCACCGGATTTCGCCAGGCGTTCCAGGGTCTTTTCCATGGCGTCGAAGCCAAGCAGAAGCGGGCTGGAAAAAGGCGTCATTCGGCTCATGTTACACTGTCCTCTCAAGAGCGACATAAAGTGGAAAAACCCGGATGGCATTTTTCCCGATGCTCTTGATATGGTCCGCCCCGCGACCAAGTTCAAGCCACCAGAAGACCCGCCCAAAAAGACCCGACCTTGGACCCACAGGAATAACCAAAAAGGATCAGGTCGTGGACTCACAGGAACAATCGACATGGCGCTTGAAACGACGCTTGGATGCAGGGAGAAGCGCCAAGGTCGTCCTTCAGGCGCGCGATGGGCCCGGTGAGCTCACGGCCAGCCAAACAAGGAATTGAAATGCCCCAATCACGCAAGATCATCATCGACACCGACCCCGGCCAGGACGATGCCGTCGCCATCCTGCTGGCGCTAGGCAGCAGCGAGCTGGAGATCGTCGGCATCACCGCCGTTGCCGGCAACGTGCCGCTGAAGTTGACCCAGAACAATGCCCGCAAGATCTGCGAACTGGCCGGCCGGCCGGAGATCAAGGTCTATGCCGGCGCCATCCGTCCTCTGGCGCGCACACTGGTCACCGCCGAGGAAGTGCATGGCAAGACCGGCCTCAACGGGCCGCAACTGCCCGAACCGACGATGAAGCTGCAGGAGCAGTATGCCGTCGACTTCATCGTCGAGACGCTGATGAAGGAAGACAGCGGCACCATCACGCTCTGCCCGCTCGGGCCGCTCACCAACATTGCGCTGGCGCTGATCCGCGAGCCACGCATCGCGCCGCGCATCAAGGAAATCGTGCTGATGGGCGGCGGCTTCTTCGAGGGCGGCAACGTCACGCCCGCTGCCGAGTTCAACATCTATGTCGATCCGCAGGCCGCCGACCTGGTGTTCAAGTCCGGCATCCCGATCGTGATGATGCCGCTCGACGTAACCCACAAGGCGCTAACCACGACCAAGCGCATACAGGCTTTTCGCGCGCTGGGCACCAAGGTCGGCACGGCGACCGCCGAAATGCTGGAATTCTTCGAGCGCTACGACGAGGGCAAGTACGGCACCGACGGCGGGCCGCTGCACGACCCGTGCGTCATCGCCTATCTCTTGAAGCCGGAGCTGTTCAAGGGACGCCACTGCAACGTCAGCGTGGAGACCGCCTCGGAACTGACCATGGGCATGACCGTCGTCGACTGGTGGGGCGTGACCAAGCGGGAAAAGAACGCCATGGTGATGCGCGACATCGACCATGACGGCTTCTTCGCCCTGCTGGTGGAGAGGCTGGGGCGGCTGTGAAACTCCCTTCTCCCCGTTCACGGGGAGAAGGTCCCGGCAGGGGGATGAGGGGTGGCGCAAACGTTGATACTTTGCCTGCATCCTCGGCGCTGCCCCTCACCCGATCGCTTCGCGACCACCCTGCCGGGGCGACCCGCTTGTCTCGCCCGTCCTTCGGACCCCCGTAGACGGGGCGAGGGAAGGGACGATGTTACTTCGATCGCGAAAACGCCAGCCAGAGGCCGCCACCGACCATGAAGCTGCCGCTGATCCTCGACAAAAGCTTGATGCGGCTGGCCGACAGCATGCGACCGGCGCGTCCGGCGGCCAATGCATAGGTCGAATCCGACATGGCGGCGAAGATCATGGCGGTCAGGCCCATGATGACGATCTGCAGCGGGTAGTTTCCGGCTGGAGAGATGAATTGCGGAAAGAAGGCGCCGAAGAAGATCAGCGTCTTCGGGTTGCTGAGCGCCACCAGCAGGCCCTGCAGGAAGAAGCCGCCACGCGGCTTCCTGGCGGTGCCATCCGCGTTCAGCGTACCTTTGGAGCGGAACATCTGCACGCCCATCCAGATCAGGTAGGCGGCGCCGATCAGCCTGACCCATTCGAACCAGTGGCCCATGCCTGAGATCAGCGTGTTGAGCCCGATGCCGACGATGGCGATCATGATCGCAAGCCCGGCCTGCGTGCCGGCGACATTGGCGAGGCCGGCGCGGGCGCCATGGCGGATGCTGTTGGCGATGATCAGCGTGACCGTCGGACCGGGCACCAGGATGATGACGATGCAGGCAAGGACATAGGCGGCGTAAAGTTCGAGCGACATGGCTTTTCCCTTGGAATGCCGCTGATGCGGCGCGACTGGGACAATCAATGCATGACGACAGTTTCCGCGCAAGACATGCGCGAAGTGCTGCGTTGTTGCACTCGGGTCAGGCGCCAGTCTGCCAGGGCAGTGTCGCCTCGTAGGCCGCCGCCGCCTTCAGCACGGCAAGGTCGCCGCGCGGGCGGCCGATCAACTGCATGCCCATTGGCCGGCCCATGTCGTCGAAACCGACGGGAACATTGACCGCCGGACAGCCGCCCAGCGTGGCGTAGGCGGAAACCTGCATCCAGCGGTGATAGCTGTCCATCGCCCGTCCGGCGACCTCGCGCGGCCAGTGGGTACCGACTTCGAAGGGGAAGACCTGTGCGGTCGGCAGGGCGATGAGGTCGAAGCGGTCGAAGATCGACAGCAGCGTGCGGTGCCAGGAGGTGCGCACGACCGAGGCCGCGCGGATTTGCGGCGCGGTGAGCCGCATCGCATTCTCGACTTCCCAGATGGCTTCGGGCTTCAGCAGGCCGCGCCTCGCGGGATCGTCGTAGTGGACTTTGAGGGCGCAGCCGCTGCTGGCCTGGCGCAGCGTCACGAAGGCCTGCCACAGCGCTTCGAAATCGAAGTCCGGCAACAAGGGTTCGGCTGGGAAGGATGTGTCCGAGAACCGGCCGAGTGCCGTCTCGCACAGCTCAACTATGCCGGGTTCGATCGGCAAATGGCCGCCGAGGTCACTGAGCCAGGCGATACGACCGCCGGCTGACGGCACTGCGAGCCCTTCGAGGAACGAGCCGGGTTTCTCATAGGACAAGGGCGCCCGCGGGTGGTAGCCCGCCTGCACGTCGAGCAGCAGCGCCATGTCGGCGACGTTGCGGCCCATTGGGCCCTCGACGCCCATCTGCGCATGAAAGACCTCGAAGTCCGGCCCGCCGGGCACAAGCCCTTGCGACGGTCGGAAGCCGTAGACATTGTTCCAGGCGGCGGGATTGCGCAGCGAGCCGCCGAAGTCGCTGCCGTCGGCGACGGGCACCATGTCGAGCGCCAGCGCCACCGCCGCGCCGCCGCTCGACCCACCGGCGGTGAGCGCCGGATCGAATGCGTTCAGCGTCGGACCAAAGACGTTGTTGTAGGTGTTGGATCCCAGCCCGAATTCGGGGACATTGGTCTTGCCGATGATGATGGCGCCGGCGTCACGAATGCGCTCGACGAAGAAATCGTCTTCCTGCGGCACGAAATCGGCGAAGATCGGCGAGCCGAAGGAAGTCCTGAGGCCCGTGGTCGAGGCAAGGTCCTTGATGGCGATCGGCAGGCCGAAGAGTGTCCCGGTTTCGCCATCGGCCCGCCTGATATCGGCTGCATCTGCCTCGCGCAGGATGTCGCTGCGGTCGCGCAACGAGACGATGGCGTTGACCAGCGGGTTGACCGCCTCGATGCGGTCGAGGAAGGCGGTCACCACCTCGCGTACGGAAAGCTTCTTGTTGCGGATCGCGTCGGCCAGTTCGACAGCGGACAGGCGGCAGATGTCGCCGGCCGGCGGCACGGCATGTTTGGTCTGGGGGCGCATCATCTCAGCGGGTTTCCTGCAAAGCCTGATCGACATCCCTGGCCAGCGGGATCGCCGGCTGGGCGCCAGGCTTCAGGCAGGCCAGCGACCCAGCCGCACCGGCGCGCTCCAGTGCCTTGTCGAGGGCCAGGCCGGACGAGAGGCCGGCGGCGAAATAGCCGCAGAAGGTGTCGCCGGCGCCGACCGTGTCGACGGGGATGATCTTCATTGCCGGAACGGTGAGGAAATCGGTCGGCGTCGCTGCCATCACGCCATCGCCGCCGAGCGTGACGACGATGGTGCGGCCGGTTTTCGTGGCAAAGTCGCGCATGCGGGCCGCGCGGTCGCGGCCACTTAGCTTCAGCGCCTCGCCATAGAGGTCGAACTCGGTTTCGTTGGCGACGGCATAGTCGGCCTTGCCGAGAAACGCGGCTGCTTGACCCTGGAAGGGTGCGGTGTTGAGCACGGTGACGGCGCCGGCGGCTCTTGCCTGGTCGAGCGCGGCATCGACGGTCGCCAGCGGGATCTCATGCTGCAGCAGCACGACATCGCCCTTTTTCAGCAAGGCCTTGGAAAGATCGCCAGGCACCACGGAGCCATTGGCGCCGGGGACCACGGCGATGATGTTTTCGCCATCGTCTCCGACCATGATCAGCGCCGTGCCGGTCGAGGCAAAGGTTTCTCCCACGCCCGACAGGTCGACCTTGGCTTGGCGCATCAGTGCCAGTGCCTCGGCGGCGAAACTGTCCTTGCCGACCGCGCCGACCATGCGCACCGAGGCGCCGGCGCGCGCGGCAGCCAGCGCCTGGTTGGCACCCTTGCCGCCGGGCGCGGTGGCGAAACTGGAACCGCTGACCGTTTCGCCGGGGCTCGGTAAACGGTCGACATTGGCGATCAGATCGAGGTTGATCGAGCCGATAACGATAATCAAGCAAGGCCTCCTGCCAGTGCAAATTCAAGATGTCGGAGCGTCCACGGAGCGTTCGGGCGAACGCCGGTCGTTCCAATCGCGCGGGAAGCTAGCCTGGAAGGCCGCGGCTTGCCAGACCACGCGAATGGTCCAGCTTGATTTGTCGTGTCCTGGCCTATTCGCAGCGCACGGTGACCGTGCCTTGATAGTTGCCGGCGGGAAAGATGCCGCTCGACTTGGTGGCGGTGAGATCGACCTGCATGCTGTGGGTGCCGTTGACGACCCTTTGCGGCACGCTTCCGTTGGTGTCGACCCCCGAGCCATCGAGACGGAAGACCGAGGCGAAGGTCACATTGGTGCCGCCGCCGCTGGGCGCCGATGAGAATGCGGCAGGCGCCGGCGCTGAAACAGAATAACAATCAAGCAAATTAAGTATTGAGCACAGCAGGGAGTTTGCCACCACCGTGGCGCTGGCGCTCGATCCGCCTGCCTGTTTGGAGCCCAGTATGCTGATGGCAGGATTTGCGGTCATTGTTCCCGATGCCCCGACCATGATGGTGCAGGTGCCGATGATCGCCGCCTGCACCGGAAGGCAGAAGCCGGCGAGGGCTGCCACCGCAAGCAGCGCGCGGCTATTTCTTCTTCCTCTTTTTCTTGCCATCGCTATTTCCAGTCCTGAGGCTCCAGCCCTCGTTGGCCCATCCGGGTGATGCGGCCGCAGGAGCAGTTGTGGCAACGCTTGCCGTCGTGCCACCGTCGACATTGACGCCCATCTTCAACAGTTTGAGCTCCATCTGCAGGCGCTGCACCTCAAGTTCATAGAGCCGGCTGCAGTCGAGACGCTTCGGCGTCCGGCCAATCGGGATCACCACCCGGCCATAGGTGGCGACGTCATTGTTCGACTGGTTGTTGCCCCTGATGACGCCGAGATCGAGATAGGCACCGCTTCCGGAAACCGCCGAGCGGCAGGTGGTGCCGTCGGCAGCGTGTACCTCGTCCTGGCCCTGGGGCAAGGTAACGCCGGGCAAATTGAAGCCGGTCTCGTTCTGGTTGAGGTTGTAGACATCCTGGGCCAGAGCCGGCGCGGCGCTTGCGGTGGCAACCGCGAGTGCCAGCGTCAGGACTTGCGATGTCCAAAGAACTTTCCGCATATCTGTGCCTTTATCTGGGTCTGCTGATTGGGAAAGGGGATGCTTTCGGTACAGATACGCACCTTGCGGTCGGGGGCGCCGTCAAAGGGCACGACCACCAGGACGGGGCGGGAAGCCTGAGAAGGCAGCTGGAAGACGCCGGGAGAGATTTTGGCCTCTACCGGCTGAAAATCCTGGTCGTAGACGTGGACTTCGATCTTGATCTTCTGGTCGTAGGGATTGGCCGGAAAAACGCGGACCGCGAAGACGTCGGTGAAACTGTTGACCTCGCCTCGCATCGGCGACATCGACTGGGCCACGGCGGCAACAGGTATCAGGCCGACGGCCAGTGCCGTCGCCAAGGTTCCAAAAAATGTCAAGGATGCCTCCTTCCCGATGGCTATTCGCAGCGCACCGTCACCGTTGCCTGATAGTTTCCGGAGGCGAAGCGGTTGCTGCCGCCCTTGGTGCCGGCGAGGTGGACCGAGACGAGATCGGCACCGGGGGCAGTCAGGCTGGTGGCCGAGCCTGTCTCCGCGATCGTGTGGGTACCGCTGGCCGAATAGGTTGGCGTCCAGGTGATGGCGGTGGTGTCGGCGGCTGGCACCGTGGTGGTGGTGACCGGGTCTACGCTCAGCGACACACCTCCGGTGGTGGTAAGCGTGACCGTCCCCGCTGACCCGCCGCTGTTGTGCGAGCTCAGCGACTGGAGATCGGGGCTGACCGTCATCGTGCCGTTGGTGGCGACCACCAGGGTACAGGTCGCGGTGATCGTGCCATTGAAAATGACATTCTGCGTCGTGGCTAACGCGGCCTGGCCACTGCAGGCGGCCAGCAGGGCTGCACCGAAGGCAGTGCGAAACAACTTCATCAAGACCTCCTATTAAGTCGGATCGCCCGAATTAATATGGGGTCATCATCGCTTTATCATAGTTAATTTAGCGTAAACTAAAATATCATGTTAAAGTATCGACTGCGCAAACCGTGGGTTGTCTCAGGTTGCAATCAATAAATCCGACATAATAAATCTTATCAATACTTCCTGTATTTCTTCGATTTTTACGGTAATATTCTGAAAACTCGATATTTCAAGACGACACCTGACCTGCTTCCCAGCCCAGGATGGCCCGCTTGCGGGTCAGGCCCCAGTGATAGCCGGTGAGATCGCCGGACTTGCCGATGGCGCGATGGCAAGGCACAACGAAGGAGAGCGGGTTGGCGCCATTGGCGGCACCGACGGCGCGGCTGGCGCTTGGCGCACCGATGCTGGCGGCGATCGAGGAATAGGTGCGCGCCTTGCCCATCGGAATCTGCAGCAATGCTTCCCACACGCGAACCTGGAAGTCGGTGCCGATCATGACGACATGCAGCGGCTGGTCCGCGCGCCACAGCGTCTGGTCGAAGATGCGCGCGGCATAGGGACCGGTCGCCGCCATATCCTCGACATAGATGGCATTCGGCCAGCGGCTGGACATATCGGCGAACGACGCATGTTCCTCGCCGGGGTCGCTGAAAGCAAGGCCAGCAAGCCCGCGGTCAGTGGCCATGATCAGGGCGGTGCCGAAGGGCGACGGGTGGTAGCCGTAGCGGATGGTGAGGCCAGCACCGCGCGTCTTGTAGTCGCCCGGCGACATCGCCTCATGGGTGACGAACAGGTCATGCAGCCGGCCGGGACCGGACATGCCCAGTTCGAATGAGGTTTCGAGTAGCGGCATGCCGGAATCCAGCAACCGGCGCGCATGGTCCAGCGTCACCGCCTGCAGGAAGGCTTTGGGAGACAGGCCGGCCCAGCGGGTGAAGAGTTTCTGCAGGCCGGTCGGCGTCTCGCCGACTTCCTCGGCCAGCTCTTCCAGCGATGGCTGGTCGCGATAGTCGAGGCTGATCTTCTCAATGGCGCGGCGCACGATCTCGTAGTCGCTGCCTTGCGGCGTGATGTCCTTCTTGAGGACTGCCGTGTGTTTGCTCATGGGCCTGTCTCCTTGAGCTGGAATATCGCCCCTTGGGGCGCCGGCCGCCACCCGAAACTTGCCTTCTTGCCGGGCATGCCCAGATAGACTGGGGCTTCGTGCCCAGGAGGCCCTCATGGCTGGCGAGAAAGTGCATCTGACCGGGGCAAAGGAAACCTTGCTGATGACGCTTTACGGCAAGGCGCTGGAGAGCCGGCTGCCCGATTCGCTGCTCGGGGATCATTTCGCCGACGAGGCGGTGCGCAAGATCGACTATGATTTTGCCAGGCTCAAGGTCGACGACAATCTCGGCATTGGGCTGGCGATCCGGGCCAAGACGCTGGACGTCCGCGTTCAGGATTTTCTGGCCAGAAATCCCGGCGCCATCGTGCTGCATCTGGGTTGCGGGCTCGATACGCGAATCTTCCGTGTCGATCCGCCACCAGGCGTGGACTGGTTCGATGTCGACTATCCCCAAGTCATCGACCTCAGGCGCAAGCTCTACCAGTCCCGCGACCATTACCACCTCATCGCTTCATCGGTGACCGAGCCCGGCTGGCTGGCCGAAGTGCCCCGCAACCGCCCGGCCATCGTGGTGGCGGAGGGGCTGACGCCCTATCTTCCTGCCGACGAAGGGCTGCGCCTGGTCTCGCGGCTTGTCTCGCATCTTGCCGGCGGCGAACTGATGTTCGACGCCTACAGCCATTTCGGCCTGACGCTGCTTCGTCTCCATCCGTCCTTGAGGGCGACGGGCGCCGAAGTCCACTGGGCGATCGATGATCCGCACGAGTTGGAACTGGCGGTCCCGAAGCTGCGGTTCGTCGAGGATATTTCCGCCTACAAGTCTGAACACGCCGCCCGCATGGGCTGGTCCGCCAAGCTGTTCGTTCGCGTTTGGAAACACATTCCGGCGCTGCGCAAGATCGGCAGGCTGTTGCGCTACCGGTTCTAGATTCAGCGCGCCTTGGCGGTAGCCAGCGCGCGTGAAAAGGCGGTGGCAAAACTTTCGCGGGATTCGGGATCGAGAAAGCCGCCGATCGGCACGTTCTGGCCTTGTCCTTCCACCGTCATCTTGGTGATGCCGATCTCGGCGTGACGGGCAACCGAAAACCGCGCCCAGAACGGGTTGAAGCGATGTGCTTCCGATTTTCCCGACGGGGCAGTCTTGCGGATATCGAGGCTGGTGCGCGAGACCGAAACCTCCTCGCGGGCGCGGGCGGCGCGATAGTTGGTGCGGAAGGCGATGTAGACCGCGACAACGTCGAGGCCAAAGAAGCCGAACACCGGCCAGGCGCCGCGCGACAGGAAAAACGCGCCGGTCACCAGCCAGCCGAACAGCAGCGCACCCATCAGGATCAGGAAGCCTGTCCTGCCCAGCGACCGGTGTGGGGTCAGCAATGCGTGAAAGAAGGGCTCGTCAGCCTTAAACGAGGCGTTTGTGTCACTCATGACGGGATATTATAGGAGGGAAATGGCGAGCCCCAAGTCCAAAGATTCTTCCATGCCTAAAAATGAACCGTTGCCCGGACGGCGCGATGGTTCGAACGCCAAGCCGCGCCCACGGCCGGTGCGGCGAACGTCGCGCTACAGTCCGGCCGAAGTGCATGAGATTTTCCGGCGCTTTTCCGTGCAGCGGCCGGAGCCGAAGGGCGAACTCGAACATGTCAACGCCTTCACCCTGCTGGTGGCGGTGGTGCTTTCGGCGCAAGCGACCGACGCCGGCGTCAACAAGGCTACACGGGCGCTGTTCAAGGTTGCCGATACGCCGCAGAAAATGCTGGCGCTGGGTGAGGCCAAGGTCGGCGACTATATCAGGACCATTGGGCTGTGGCGCAACAAGGCCAAGAATGTCGTCGCATTGTCCCAGGCGCTGATCCGGGACCATGGCGGCGAGGTGCCTGATGACCGCGACGAGTTGGTCAAGCTGCCGGGCGTCGGGCGCAAGACCGCCAATGTCGTGCTCAACATGGCCTTCGGCCAGCACACGATGGCGGTCGACACGCATATTTTCCGGATCGGCAACCGGCTTGGCCTGGCGCCCGGCAAGACGCCCGAACAGGTCGAGCAGGGGCTGCTGAAGATCATCCCGGACGAATATATGCGCCATGCGCATCACTGGCTGATCCTGCATGGCCGCTATGTCTGCAAGGCGCGCAAGCCGGACTGCCCGGCCTGCGTCATCGCCGACATCTGCAAGGCGCAGGAGAAGACGACCGACGTACCAGCGCCTCTTGTCGAGATTGCTCCGATCGAAGTAATTGCCTCAGACCATCAGTAGCCGTAACCGCGCGCCATCGCTGCCGCGAAGACCGGGACCAGCAGGAAGACGAAGGCCTCGGCGCGGATATAGGTCTTCACCGAAGCCATCTCGCTCGCGGGTACAGTGAAGGAGGGATTGGCATTGGCCTGCCGGTTCCAGGAAATGAAGCGCACGGTCGGGATGATCGACAGCAGGCCGACAATGCCAAACGCCGCCATCTTGGCCCAGAACACCCAGTTGTAGACGTAGAACTCCCAGCCCTTGAGGCCCCAGACGACACGGCCGATACCGACGATGATGATGAGCGCGGCGATGACGCCATAGTGACGGTCGATGCCGGCGAGCCGCTTGAGCGTCACGGCGGGCAGGTCGCCACGGATCAGCACGAATTCGGCGCCGATGATCCCGGCCAGGGAAAACACCAGCAGATGATGGACAATGGCAAGCACAAGATCGGTCGTGTCCATGGTTTTCCCTTGGGTTTGAGCACCAGCCCGCGTTGAGGAGGTCGCGTCGCAAATGGGCTGAATCAGCCTGCCGGAAAAATAGCACCGTCGACCAGAATTCCCATGGCGGGCATTGCTGTCGCCTCCCTGGATGATGGCGCGTCTTCTGCTGGCCCTTGCATCGCAGGGGCGATTTGCTAAGCGCGGACACCATCAGCGAGGCCAAATCCCATGAACAATTCGCAAGCGACCGTCGCCCCCGTCATTGAAACGAAGCGGACCATCCTGCGGGCGCACCGGCTGGAGGATTTCGACGCCTATGCCGCCATGTGGGCCGACCCGACGGTTACCCGCTTCATCGGCGGCAAGCCGCGCACGCGCGAGGAAAGCTGGATGCGTTTCCTGCGGCACGCTGGCCTGTGGTCGCTGCTGGGCTACGGTTTCTGGGCCATCGAGGAGAAGGCGACGGGCCGCTTCGTCGGCGAGGCCGGGTTTCATGATCTGAAGCGCGATATCGAGCCGTCGATCGAAGGCATTCCCGAGGCCGGCTGGGCGCTGGCGCCAGCCGTGCATGGGGCAGGCCTCGCCACCGAGGTCGTCGGCCGGGTACTCGCCTGGGGCGAAGAAACCTTCGGGCGTGCGAAAACCGTCTGCATCATCGATCCGGAGAACACCGCATCGTTGAATGTCGCTGGCAAGGTCGGCTACCGCGAAGTGATGCGGACCACTTATCACGATGCTCCGACTGTTCTGCTTGAGCGGCGCCCCTGAGGCGTCATCGACTGGACATACCCGCTCTGCTAAGCATCGATCGTCAAATGGGGGATGATCGATGCGTGTATTCAAGACGACTGTCATGAAATTCTTCTGGGCAGGGCTGGTGCTCATGCTGACGATGCGGCTTGCCGCGGCCGACGCGACGGTGCCGACCGCCGATATCGACGGCGCCGCCGACAACCAGCTGGCCAAGCGCTATGAAGGCTCGTTCATCGTCTCTTACCAGAAGCTTGCCTTCACCGATTTCAGCGTGCCGCTGTCGCCCTTGAAGCCAAGTGCCGAGCCGGAAGCGCGTGATGCGATGAACAATCGCGTCTTCGCGCCTGACAAGAAGGCCGAGGTCGAGGGTGCCTTGACCCGCATCGCCTATGTGCTGCCCGCCGAGCGCTCGCCGCTCGAGGTGCTGCGCAATTATCAGGATGTGATCAAGGCGGCCGGCGGCGAAGTGCTGTTCGAATGCAAGAAGGAGGAGTGCGGCGGCGCTGCCGACCGTTCGTCGAGCGGTGGCGGTGGCGACATGAGCCTGACGATGTATTCCTTCCACGAGAGCGATCTCAAGGATGCCGCCTTCTCCAACGGCGCTTGCGCGTTGGCCACAGGCATCAACGACCAGCGCTACTTCGCGGCCAAGGTGCCGCAGGATGGCGGCGACGCCTATGTCACCGTGCAGACCTATTCGTTGACCGACGATCTCTACTGCAAGGCGCTCAACGGCCGCACCGTCGCCGTCGTCCAGGTGTTGGAGCCCAAGGCGCGCGACAAGAAGATGGTGGTCGTCGAGGCGGCCAAGATGGCGGATTCGATTTCCGCCACCGGCAGCATTTCACTCTACGGTATCTTCTTCGACACCGACAAGGCGGTCATCAAGCCGGAATCGGAACCGACGCTCAAGGAGATTTCGACGCTTCTGGCAAACGAACCCGACATGGCGGTGATCGTCGTCGGTCACACCGACAATCAGGGCGCTTTCGACTATAATCTCGATCTGTCGTCGCGGCGTGCGCAAGCGGTCAAGAAAGCGCTGGTGTCGAAATATGGCATCGACGGCAAGCGGCTGACCGCGGCCGGCGCCGGCATGATGGCGCCTGTCGCCAGCAATGATGACGAAACCGGCCGTGCGAAGAACCGCCGGGTGGTTCTGGTCAAGCTGAACTGAGCTTCAGCCGGCCTTGCGGCGCAGCGTTCGTGCCAGATCGCCCCATGGATCGGTGGTGTCCTTGGCCGCCGATTTAACGCTCGGGCCGAACAGCACCGTCGAAGCATCGAAAGGCTTCGGCCTGGCGATCCCATAGCCCTGGGCATAGTCGACACCGATCGTCTTCAGGGCGGCGATGATGCCGTCGCTTTCGACGAACTCGGCGATGGTGCGCTTGCCCATGACCTTGCCGATATGGTGGATCATTTCGACCATGGCGCGATCGATACGGTCGTCCAGCATGTCCTTGACGAAGCTGCCGTCGATCTTGAGGTAGTCCACCGGCAGGTGCTTGAGATAGGCAAAGGACGACATGCCCGAGCCGAAATCGTCGAGCGCGAAACGGCAGCCCAGCCCCCGCAGATCGGCAATGAAGCGCATGGCATTGCTGAGATTGGCAATGGCGCTGGTCTCGGTGATCTCCAGGCAGATCATGGCAGGCGAAATGCCATGGACAAGGAACTGTTCGCGCAGGAAGCCGAGAAAGGTTTCGTCGCCGAAAGTCGCGCCGGAAAGATTGATGGCGCATGTGGCGATCGGCGCGATTCGCGGATCGGCTTGCCGTGCGGCAAGGATGCGGAACGTGTTGCGCACCACCCAGCGGTCGATCGAAGGCATCAGGCCGTAACGCTCGGCCGCTGGAATGAAGCTCTGCGGGGTGACGAAGCTGCCGTCTTCGTCGGTCAGCCGCAACAGGATCTCGATATGTGCTCCCGCCTCGGCGACGTCGTCGTTGAGCGGCCAGATTTCCTGGGCATGAAGCCTGAAGCGATTTTGCTCCAGTGCAGCGTGGAGGCGTTGCACCCAGGCCATCTCGCCAAAACGCTCGCGCAAGGCCATGTCGCTGTCACTGTGGATCTGGACGCGGTTGCGGCCTTTTTCCTTGGCCATGTAGCAGGCGACATCGGCGGCACGCAGTGTTTCCTCGATCGTCGCTTGCGCGTTGGCGATCTGCACCATGCCGATGCTGACGCTGGTGTTGAATGGTCTGCCATCCCAGGCGAAATGCAGGTCCTGCACGGCCGCGCGCAGACGTTCGGCGGTGTCGGCGGCGGTTTCGCAGTCACTGTCCACGAGCAGCACGCCGAACTCGTCGCCGCCGAGCCGAGCCAGCACATCGCCCGGTCGCAATTCGGTGGTCAGCAGCGCGGAAATCTGGCGCAGCAACTGGTCGCCCGCGGCATGGCCACAGGTATCGTTGACCAGCTTGAACTGGTCGAGGTCGAGATACATCAAGGCGTGCTGCCGGGGCTGGTCCTGCAGTTCGACGATCGTCCTTTCCAGCCGGCTTTCGAAATCGCGCCGGTTGGCGAGCCCGGTCAATGCGTCATGCGACGCCTGCCATGAAAGCCGCTCGATATAATCCTCTTCACGCGTCATGTCGTGGAAGGCGAGCACGGCGCCGACGACCTCGCCGGAAATGAGCAGCGGTGCGCCGGTCAGCGCGACGGGAACAACAGAGCCGTCCGGCCGCTGCAGCAGTTGCGGACGGGCGCTGGAACGGCGCGGTTCGCCGGCCAGGAGACGCTCGACCAGCTGCGATTCTTCAACGCTGGTGTCCTTGTCGACGAGGCGAAACAGCGATGCGATCGGCTTGCCCCTGGCAGTGCCGACCGAGCAGGCCAGGAGTTTCTCGGCAACCGCATTCATGTAGTCCAGCCGCCCGTCACGGCCGGTGCTGATGACGGCCTGGCCGATCGAAGCCAGGGTGATCTGGGCGCGCTCGCGCTCGGCATTGAGAGCCAGCTGGAAGGCCTGGCGTTGCGCCAGGAGCTTGCGCGTGCGCCATACGGCAAGCAGGATCAGCAAGGCAGCGGTGACGAGATTGGCAAAGGTGAGCAGCATCCGGATAAAGCGCGATCCCTCGCCAAGACTGTCCGAAAAGGCCTTGGAAAGAGGGCTGATCTGACGATCCAGCTGATGGATATCCGTCTTCCAGGCGTTGATCTCAGCCGGTGATACCTGCCCCTTGGCCAACGTCGCGTGCATCGCGTCGCCGAGCCGCTGGATGGCGAGGATCATCGTGTCGGCGGCGGTCCAGTGGCGGATGGCCGTGTCGAGATAGATGAAGCTGCGAAAATTCTGGAACAGCCAGATCATTCCGGCAACGTCGTCCGGGTGGTTTCTGCCCTGCAGAAAGCCGGCACGCGCCGCTTCAGTGTCGGGCTCGGGCTGCTCAAGTGCCAGGCGGGCCGAGCGGTCGGCCAGCGGAACGGCGATCGCTGCACGATACTCGCTGAAGAACTCCTCCTTGCCGGTGTCTGCATAAAGGCTGAGGAAATAGATGGCGTGCTTTTGGCCTTTGGACCATTGGCTTTCGCCGCCGACATAGGCGCGAACCGCTGAAAGGGTGTAGAGGCTGAGGCTGGCGACGAGCGCCTGGATGAGGACGACGGCAATGAACGGCCAGACGAGCCCGAGAAGACGGGGGCTGGAGTCCATCGATGACGGCTTCTTCGAATTCACGGGCGTGCCATGATCCTGTCAGCTGTCTGTCCGGCTGTTTCATCCGCCGGTTGAGACTATGTTCGTCCCTCATGTCGCACGGTTGGCGACAACAAGCCGGTATCACGCGGGGACTTAACAGCGATTAAAGACCTGCACTATTTGTCGAGGAGATTCTTGCGGCCGGTCGTCGAATATTACCCAGCGTCACTTAACTGCTTCAAGTTGAATCAGATTGTATTAAGCCATTAGGCTACACCGACAGACTAGCCTGTTCCAGCAGCGAGGCGTCCTCGCCGAAGGCACGCGTGGCACGGGCCGCCGCCTCGAGCAGCGGACGTTTCATGCGCTGAAGGAAGGCGGCGTCGACGCGCGTGCTCGGGCCAGCCAGTGTCAACGCGCCGATGAGGACGCTTCCTGGCCCGAACACCGGCGCCGATATGCCCGCCGTTTCGGGATCGCGGTCGCCAACGGCAAGACAGTTGTACGTCCTGCGGATGGTGTCGTAGGGCTCGCCCGGCTGGTCGGAAAACGCTGCAAGCACGCGCCCACCCGAGCCGGCCAACAAGGGCAGCACATCGCCCTCGCGTATCGTGTAGCGGATCGGATGCTTGGATTCGACGCGGTAGAGACAAGTGCGCACGTCGCCCGAGCGGACGTAGAAGGCAACGCTCTCCCAGCTGCGCTCGGAGAGGTCGCGCATGATCGGCAACAGGATATCGACCGCCACGACGGAACGTTGATAAAGCGCACCGAGCCGGAAGGTAGCAGGCCCGACCCGGTAGCGCCCGTCGTCCAGCCGCTCGAGCAGTTGCCCACGCAGCAGCGAATTCGACAGCCGTAGGATCGTGCTCTTGTAAAGGCCGGTGCGCGCAGCGATTTCGGCCAGGCTAAGCGACCGATCGGCTGTGGTGAAGGCATCGAGGATGGCAATCGCCCGATCCAGCGCCGCGACACCGTCGGCGGACGCGCGCCGGCTTTCCGCTTCAGTCGATCTGCCTGGTAAGTCCATTGCAGTTCCCAATCCGGAGAAACCCGGGCGGGCCACTCTGTCGCGCTGCTAGACCGTTCTGTCCAGCAGAATGTCGTTCCCGTTGACAGAACTCGGTAACATCTGCTTGAACTCGATCACGGGTCTGTGAACACAGGCGCGTTTGGCAGGCACCGGAGGAGGTGTCGTGATCTGGAGGAATCCCATGCTGAACAGACGCAGATTTTTGATGAGCACTGGGGCGGCAGGCGCTGCCGGCCTTGCAGGACTTCATCTCACTTCCGCTTTCGCCGAAGGTGCACCGCAGATCCAGATTTTCGTACCGGCGGCACCGGGCGGCGGCTGGGACCAGACGGGGCGCACGATGGATCAGGTGCTGCGCGGCGAGAAGCTGATCTCCGGCTCGCAGATCACCAATGTCGCTGGCGCCGGCGGCACGGTCGGGCTGCCGCAGTTCATCAGCCAGTGGAACGGCAAGGGCAATTCGCTGATGGTTGCCGGCATGGTCATGGTGGGCGCCATCATCGCCAACAAGGCCGCCAACAATCTGACGCAGGTCACGCCGATCGCCCGCCTCACCGGCGAGTTCGAGGCCCTGGTAGTGCCGGCGGAATCGCCATTCAAGACCGCCGGTGACTTCGTAGCCGCACTCAAGGCCGATTCGACGAAGGTTCCGGTCGCCGGCGGCTCGGCCGGCGGCTCCGACCACATATTGTTCGGCCTGATCGCCAAGACGGTCGGCGTTCCGGCTCCCAGCCTTTCCTACGTGCCGTTCGCCGGCGGCGGCGAGGCCTTGTCGGCGCTGCTCGGCAACCAGGTCGCGGCCGGCATCTCCGGCTTTGGCGAGTTCTCCGAACAAGTCAAGGCGGGTGCGCTCAGGTTGCTTGCCATCTCGGCCGACAAGCGCCAGGACGGCATCGACGCACCGACGCTGAAGGAAGCCGGCATCGATGTCGAACTGTTCAACTGGCGCGGCGTCTTCGCGCCTCCCGGCGTGTCCGACGCCGACAAGGCGGCGATGATGACGTTGGTTGAAACCATGGCCAAGAGCGATGCCTGGGCGAGCGAGTGCAAGAACCGCCACTGGACGTCCATCCTGCTTACCGGCGACGATTATGCGAAATTCGTCACCGAGGACTCGGCGCGCATCGAAGCCATTCTTAGGGATCTCGGCCTCGCCTGATTTTCCCCAGGGGGACGGCGCGAGCCGTCCCTCATTTTTCAGTTCCAGCCGATCGCAGGGGAGTGCGGTCAGTCAAGGTACGTGAAGCCGGCAGCAGGATGCCGGCTGTCTTGGGAGGACATCCATGAGCACCATCAACCAGCCGGCGGCGCCATCGCGTCTTGCCGTGCCGGAATTGCTTGTTGGCATCGGCCTTCTGGCCTGTGCCGGCGCCGTGGCCTGGCAGACGCTGGCGATCCCGGTGTCGCCGCTCTATTCCAAGGTCGGCCCGACTGTCTTTCCCTATCTCACCATGGCCGGCCTGGTGGTGCTCTCCCTGCTGCTTATCCTCGCAGCACTTCGCGGCGGCTGGCAGCCGGAAGAGGAAAAGGAAACGCCGACCGACTGGAAGGCGATGGGCTTCGTCGTCATCGGCCTGGTCGCCAACCTGCTGCTCATCCGGACGCTCGGCTTCACGGCGTCGTCGGTCATCATGTTCGTTCTGGTCTGCTATGGCTTTGGCAGCAAGCGTACGCTGCGCGATGCGCTTACCGGTCTCATCCTGGCGCTGGCCGCGTATTTCGGCTTTGCCAGGGCGCTCGGCGTCAACATTGGTGCGGGCTTCATCGAGAACCAGCTGAACGCGGTGATCGATGCGATCATCGGCGCGTTGGGAGGCTGATGCCATGGACACGCTTGGCCATCTCGCACACGGATTTTCCGTCGCCTTCACGCCGATGAACCTGATGTGGTGTCTGCTCGGCACCACGCTCGGCACCGCCATCGGCGTTCTGCCCGGTCTCGGGCCGGCGCTGACCATCGCGCTGCTTTTGCCAATCACCTACCAGGTGGCGCCGGAAGCGTCCTTCATCCTGTTCGCCGGCATCTATTACGGCGCCATGTATGGCGGCTCGACGACATCGATCCTGCTCAACACGCCCGGTGAGAGCGCTACCATCGTTACCGCGCTGGAAGGCAACAAGATGGCGCGGTCCGGGCGTGGCGGGGCGGCGCTGGCGACCTCGGCGATCGGGTCCTTCGTCGCAGGCACGCTCGGCACGCTGGGCGTCGCCTTCCTGGCGCCGGTGGTGGTCAAGTTCGCGCTGGCCTTCGGCCCGGCCGAGTATTTCTCGCTGATGGTGCTCGCCTTCATCACCGTTTCGGCCGTGCTCGGCTCGTCCTCGGTGCGAGGACTGACCAGCCTGTTTGCGGGCTTCGTCATCGGCATGATCGGCGTCGACCTGCAGACAGGCCAGCCGCGCTTCACCTTCGGCACATCAGAACTGCTCGACGGCGTCGACGTCATCATCGCCGCTGTCGGCCTGTTCGCCGTCGGCGAGACGCTCTACATGGCCTCGCGCCGCTATGCTGGGAAGGACGAGATCGTGCCGCTGAAAGGCTCGCTCTACATGACCGCGGCCGAGTGGGGCCGCTCATGGAAGGCCTGGCTGCGCGGTGCCGCAATCGGCTTTCCGATCGGCGCCATGCCGGCCGGCGGCGCAGAAATCCCGACCTTCCTGTCCTATGCCATTGAGAAGAAATTATCGAAGCACAAGGAGGAGTTCGGCACGGTCGGCGCCATCGAGGGCGTTGCTGGTCCCGAGGCCGCCAACAATGCGTCCGCCGCCGGCGTGCTGGTGCCGATGCTGACGCTCGGCCTGCCGACCTCGGCGACGGCGGCGATCATGCTGTCGGCCTTCCAGAGCTACGGCATCAATCCCGGGCCGCTGCTTCTAACGACGCAGGCCGACCTGGTCTGGGGCCTGATCGCCAGCCTGTTCATCGCCAACGTCATCCTCGTCATCCTCAACCTGCCGCTGATCGGCCTGTGGGTGCGGCTGTTGAAGATCCCGGCACCACGGCTCTATGCCGGCATCCTGGTGTTCGCGACCGTCGGCACCTATGGCATCTCGCAATCGCCCATCGACCTCGTCATCCTCTATCTGCTCGGCGCGGCAGGCTTCCTGATGCGGCGTTTCGACTTCCCGACCGCGCCTGTCATCATCGGCATGATCCTGGGGCCGCTCGCCGAAACCCAGTTCCGCCGGGCAATGACGATCTCGAACGGCGATTGGTCGGTGTTTTATACACACAAGCTGTCGCTGACGCTGCTGACGCTCGCTTTCATCGGCCTCGCCGGGCCGCATATCTGGGCCTTCATCGAGCATCGCCGTCGGCGCGGCCCGGAGCATGTGCCGGGCGATGCCTGATCGAATTGAA
Source organism: Mesorhizobium subarcticum (assembly GCF_055456085.1). Lineage (NCBI taxonomy): Bacteria > Pseudomonadati > Pseudomonadota > Alphaproteobacteria > Hyphomicrobiales > Phyllobacteriaceae > Mesorhizobium > Mesorhizobium subarcticum. Next base: position 2,501,544 of record NZ_CM144237.1, read on the forward strand.
AAGATATGACAGGCCTGCTTTCCGGTATCCGCGTCCTCGACCTGACCAATGTGCTCGCCGGGCCTTATTGTGCCTACCAGCTAGCGTTGCTTGGGGCCGACGTTATCAAGGTCGAAGGACCCCAAGGCGGCGATCTTGCACGGCAGCTTGGCGGCTCGCCAAAGCTCAACCAAGCCGGCATGGGCGCCTCGTTCCTGGCGCAGAATGCCGGCAAACGATCGGTGGTGCTCGATCTCAAGAAGGAAGCGGATCGCGAGCGGTTCCTCGACCTTGTCGCCAGCGCCGATGCGCTGGTGGAGAATTTCCGCCCGGGCGTCATGGATCGCCTTGGCCTTGGCCATGAAGCGCTGAAAGCGGTCCGCCCCGGCCTCGTCTATTGCGCGATCTCGGGTTTCGGCCAGACCGGGCCGATGCGCGGCAATCCCGCCTATGACCAGATCATCCAGGGGCTTTCCGGTATCATGAGCATCACCGGCACGCCGGAAACGGCGCCGCTGCGTGTTGGCTATCCCGTTGCCGACACGCTTGGCGGACTGGTCGGTGCGTTCGCGATTGCATCGGCGCTGGTCAGGCAGAAGACCTCAGGCGAGGGCGCCTTCCTCGACGTCTCGATGCTCGAATGCACGCTTTCGGCGCTTGGCTGGCCGGTGTCGAACTATTTGACGGCAGGGGTCGATCCCCGGCCAATGGGCAATGAGAACATGACCGCGGCACCTTCCGGCGCTTTCCGCACCGGCGACGGACTGCTCAACATCGCCGCCAACAAGCAGGAGCAGTTCGTGACGCTTTGCCGGCTGATCGGGCGAGCGGAGCTGGCGTCGGACGAGCGCTTTGCCGAGCGCGAGACACGCAAGCACAACCGCACGGCGCTTAAAGTCGAAATCGAGGACGCTCTGGCGGGTGCTCCGGCGGCGGCCTGGGAGGAAATCTTCAACCGTGCCGGCGTCCCCGCCGGCCGGGTGCTGACGATCCCGCAAGTGCTGGCCGAGCCGCAAGTGCTCGAACGCCAGGTAACCGCCAATTTTGACGATGTGGCCGGGATGGACACGCCGCTGACCGTGCTGCGCGGCGGCTTCATGGTCGATGGCGCGGCACCCTTGCCGACGAAACCTCCGCCGGCACTGGGCGAGCATATGGACGAGGTGTTCGCCTGCTTGCCGCGACGCGCCAAGGCCGGGGCACGGGCATGAGCGGCCCGGAGAAGAATTCAGGCCGTGAGCGCGGCGAGGAATGGTGGCAGACCGCCATCATCGAGATGAGCCCCGGCGTCATCAGGCTGCGCGGCTATGAGATCCAGGACCTGATCGGCCACGTCAGCTTCCCAGCTATGATCTGGCTGATGCTGCGTGGCGAATTGCCCAGCGAGGAACAGGCGGCACTTCTCGGCATTGCGCTTGGGGCGGCCGTCGATCACGGCCCGCAGGCGCCGTCGATCGCCATTGCCCGCATGGCGGCGACATGCGGCGTCGGCATCAACAGCGCCATGGCTTCGGCCATCAACGTGCTCGGCGACGTGCATGGAGGCGCCGGCGAACAGGCCCTGTCGTTCTATGGCGATATCGCCGTGTCGATGGATGGCGGGATGGCGCTGGATAAGGCCGTCTCGGCCCGGCTCGACAGGTTCTTCGCCGAGGATAAGGGCTATGTGCCGGGTCTGGGTCATCGCTTCCACCCGGTCGATCCGCGCGCGCCGCGCCTGCTGGAACTGACCCGGGATTTTGCTGCGCGTGGTGTCGTCAATGGACGCTTTGCCGACATCGCCGAGGCTGTCGAGGCTGATGTGGCGCGGCGCAAGGGCAAAAAAATCCCGCTCAACATCGATGGCGCCACTGCCGTCATCTATGGCGAACTCGGTTTTCCGCCGCCGCTGACACGCGGGCTTTTCGTGCTGTCGCGGTCGGTCGGCATCCTGGCGCATGCCTGGGAGCAGTCACAACAGAGCGAGCGCAACAAGGGGCCGCTGCCGCGGGAATGGCTGTGGGCCTATACCGGCACGCCGCTGCGGCCTTTTCCCGGCGATGGCGACAAGGGCGGGTGAGGACCTGCCTCAGGCGGGGTCGATCGGTGCTGGCCGGGGGATCGTCAAGGTCGCGACCAGCGTCGAGAGGTCCGGCTCGTCGATCAGCATCGCCGCGTCCGCCGGCGCCAGCCAGGCCCGCTGCCGCCGCTTGGCTTCCTGCCATTTGGCCAGTTCCTCGGTCACCTCAAGCAGATAGACGATGACGTCGACACGAATGAAGTTGTTGGCCAACCGTTTCCAGTAGGAATAAGTGCCCGCCGGGTTCTTCAACGTCTTGCCGAGCACGCCGGCTTCTTCCATCGCCTCGATGGTGGCTGCCTTGCGGCCGCTCTTGCCCTTCATCGGCCACCCCTTGGGGACGATGAAGCGCTGCGTCGTCCTAGATGTGACCAGCATCACCTCGATGTCCCCCAGCGCATTCCGCCGAAAGGGGATAGCCGCAACCTGGCGGATCCGCTCGCCTTTCTTGGCCTTGCGCACTGCCTTTTTCCTGGTGGCTGCCATCGATTGAATCCAGTCGCTCAAATGCCCCATAACGTGATCTGGCACCGTTGCAAGGCAAAACTGCCGCAACGACACCCAAAGGCGCCTACCATGTAAGTCGGCTAAATAAAAGAGTGCTCGCTTGTCAGCGGCAGGTGCTCACGGCGGTGCTGCCGATTATCTGTGTCTGGCAGCTTGGCTTGACCTGCGGCACGACCGGCGGCGGCTGCTGGACGATCACGCGGTCCTGGGCACGGTACTGCTGTTGCTGCTGCTGAAATTGCTGCCGCTGCACCCGGTTCTGCAAGGTCTGCAGGTCGTTCTGCTGAATCTGAACCCTGCCGTTGGTGGAGGGGATGGTAATCTGTGCGGAGGCGGGCGAACCCAGGCACGCCAGAGCCACCGTGGCCAGCACTGCCGATGCGAAAATCGTCGATACTGCAGCTGCTGGCATCTGCTTGTTCCCATGAAAATTACTTGCAACCGTTGATATAGGGCGTTTGTCCGGCGATGCCATGGCCAAGACGTTGTGTTGCTTGAAATCGACAGTTCCGTTGAATGAAGCGCCACTCCCGCCGCGAACCATTAGATAGTCGTCATATGACGACTATGAAACGACGGGACCCTTGGTCAGTGTCCCCGCGTAAGTTTCGGCTCCTTCTGAAATAAGTTAGTGCGCTCTAATTGAGTCAGCGCTGCATAAGTCGGGATGCCGATATGCTGGCCTCGATGCACTAAACTTATTGCGAATTGCCAGAATTTCATTGCGTGGGCTGACCGTGGCGGGGACGCCTAACTCAAGGAGGGATTGAGAGCGCCTGCCAAAAGGGGGAAAGTGCATGGCGTTGTTTTCAAAGCGCGTGGGTGTCGTTGTGGACGAGGCGCACCCGGACTCATTGACCGTATTTCGCGCAGGCGGCGTAGTTAAATCCAACATTGCCAAATTGTTCGGGCAAGCTTCTGGCTCAGGCGAAGCGTTGCCTCGCTTTTCACTCTGTTCGTCCCACGCCGCTCATTCGCGGGTTCTTTGCAACGTCATACCCGCTACACCGGTGTCATCGGCAGGGCGGGCAATCCGGCCGTGGGGCCTATCTCGGTTTCTGGCCTTCACCGCGTTGGCTGGTCTCGTTTCCCTCGTGCCAGTCTCGCTCCACGCGCAAGTTACAACCGTTACTGGTGCGGCGGGCGACGATGGCAGCAATATCGTTGCTGCTGGCACGAACGGAGATCCCGGCCATGCACCGTCGCCGGATCCTTTGATCGTCAACAACAATCTGGTGATCTCAAGCGGCGGTCCTGTTTTTGGCGGGATATCCACGGGCGGTGCCGGTGGCAAGGGAGGCAACGCCATCGGTGTCGGCATCTGCCCCTTCTGTACGCCGGTCGCTATTGGCGGTGACGGCAAGAATGGAGCGGCAGGCGGAACTGTTACCGCAGGCAATACGGGAAGCCTGACCGGTAGCGCAGCAGGCGGTCACGGGTTGGTTGCGGAATCGATCGGTGGCCGCGGTGGAGACGGAGGGTCGGTTACCGGTATCGGCAATGCGGCGGTCTCCAGCGGCGGCGATGCCGGCAGCGGCGGCAGCGGCGGGTCGGCGACGGCCAATGCCGGCGTGGGAAGCGTGATCAGCACCACCGGTCCGAGCGCCTTTGGTATTCTGGCCCGGTCGGAAGGCGGATTCGGCGGCGATGGTGGTGGTATCAGCGGTCTCAGCCCCTTGTCGGCTCAGGATGCCGGCGATGGCGGTGGCGGCGGATCAGGGAGCAGCGCTGAGGCGACAAACGATGGCGGCGTGACAACCATCGGGAATTTTTCAACTGGTATGTTGGTACGATCGGCCGGAGCGGCCGGCGGCAGCGGCGGCAGCGCCGGCGGCATTATTCCCGGTATTATTGCCAGCGGTGGCAATGGCGGCCCGGCCACGATCGGCGGGTCGGCGACCGGCACCAACAATGGCACCATCGGGACCAGCGGTGACCATGCCAGCGGCATGGTCGTTCAATCAGTCGGTGGCGGTGGCGGTGACGGCGGAGGCGCGTTCGGGCTGTTCGGCGGCGGCGGGGCGGGCAAGGACGGAAACAATGGCGGCACGGTCACAGGCACGAATACCGGGACCATCATCACCAACGGCGTCGGCTCTATCGGCATGCTTGTCGAATCAGTCGGTGGCGGTGGCGGTGACGGCGGCGGTGCGATCGGGTCGATCGCATTGGGTGGGTCCGGCGGCGGCGGCGGTAAGGGCGGCGACGTCTTCGGACATATTGGCGGCAGCATCAAGACGGGTGCTGATGGCAGCGGCGACGGGGCTCACGGTATCGTCATCCAGTCGGTCGGCGGCGGTGGCGGCAATGGCGGCTTCGCGATAGGCGTCGGCCCGGTCGCGGCTGTCGGCGTCGGCGGTTCCGGTGGAGCTGCCAGCAATGGTGGGAACGTCAATGTCCAGCTGGCAGCCGCCGGCCCCACGGTCGAAACAAGTGGAACTTCTGCTATCGGCATTCTGACGCAGTCGGTTGGCGGGGGCGGCGGCAATGGAGGCGGAGCCTATACCGTCAGCGGAGCCGTCTCGGTTTCGGTTGGCGGCAAGGGCGGCGCCGGGGGCGACGGCGGCAACGTCATCTACAATGTCGGCACATCGCATGTAACCACGCATGGCACCGATTCTATCGGCATACTGAGCCAGTCGGTCGGCGGCGGCGGTGGCAATGGTGGCTTTGCCTTGGCCATCTCGGCCGCTATCTCGGTCGGCGTTGGCGGCGAAGGCGGACCGGGCGGCAAGGGCGGTACGGTCGACATGACGACCGGCGGCAGTGTCGAAACCTTCCAGGATCGGTCCACCGGCATTGTCGCGCAGTCAATCGGCGGTGGTGGCGGCAATGGTGGCGGCAGCGTTACGGGCAGCCTCGGCGTCAGCGTCGGCATAGGCAGGAAGGGTGCTGGCGGTGGCATAGGCGATGCTGTCACCTTCAATGGAACCCAGTCCGATGTCACGACCCATGGCGCGGATTCGGCGGGCATCATCGTGCAGTCGGTCGGTGGCGGCGGCGGCAATGGCGGCTTTTCCGTCGCGGTGTCGGCAATCGTTTCGGTGGGCGTCGGCGGCAGCGGTGGTGCTGCTGGCGATGGCGGCGTCGTCGATGCACGCTCCAATGGCAGCGTGACCACGTCCAAGGACCGGTCCATCGGCATCGTCGTGCAATCGATCGGTGGCGGTGGTGGCAATGCCGGCGTGGTGGTCAGCGGCAGCGGTGGTGTGAACGTCGGCGTGGGCGGCAGCGGTGGCGGTGGCGGCAAGGGCCTTGCCGCCACCTTCTCCACGGACAATTCAATCGTGAAGACGGACGGCACCGATTCGATCGGTATCCTTGTCCAGTCGATCGGTGGCGGTGGCGGCAATGGCAGCTTCGTCGGGGGCATCGGCCTGGCAGCTTCCGTCGGTATCGGCGGCAGCGGCGGTACGGCGGGCGATGCCGGCGCGGTCAAGCTCACCGATAATGGCGGCTCCGTGACAACCACGCATGACCGATCTTCAGCGATGGTCGCGCAGTCGATCGGCGGCGGTGGCGGCAATGGCGGCGGTGTCGTAGGACTCGGCCTGGGCGTCAATATCGGGATCGGCGGCAAGGGCGCCGGCGGCGGCACCGCAGGCACGGTGGACGTTATCAACGCGGCTGCCTTGACCACCAGCGGATACAATTCGCACGGGCTGCTTGCGCAGTCGATCGGCGGCGGCGGCGGTTCGGGCGGGTTTAGCGTCACGGCGGGTGGCCCGTCCTTGTCGCTGGGCGGCTCCGGGGCAGCGGCCGGCAAAAGCATGAAAGTCTTCGTCAACAATTCCGGCAAGATCGTTACGGGTGGCGATCTGTCCAACGGCATCTTCGCGCAATCGGTCGGCGGTTCAGGTGGCGATGGCGGTTTTGCCCTGGCGGCCGGGCTTTTCGCGGCTGTCGGCATCGGCGGCGCGGGTGGCGCTGGCGGCGAAGGCGGCATCGTCGAGGTCATCAACAACAACAACATCACCACCACCGGATCGCTCTCGAACGGCATATTGGCGCAGTCGATCGGCGGCGGCGGCGGCAATGGCGGCAGTACGGGAGCCCTTGCCGCCGGCATCTTCGGCGCAGCCAGCGTGGCGATCGGTGGTGGTGGCGGTGACGCCAACCTCAGCAAGGAGGTTACCGTTACCCACAAAGGCGATATTCATGTCGGCGGCATCGGCTCAAAGGGCATTCTCGCGCAATCGGTCGGTGGCAGCGGCGGCAATGGCGGCTCTGCCTATTCCGGCGCCTTCAGCGGCGGCCTCTATGCTTCCGCCGCCGTAGGTGTATCTGTCGGCGGTACGGGTGGTAATGGTGGTCCCGGCGGCAAGGTCACCGTCAAAGCGGATGGCAACATCATCGCTGATACCGACGCGGTCGGCTCCGGTGGTATCGTTGCGCAATCGATCGGCGGCGGCGGCGGCAATGGCGGCCGCGCAGTCAGCATGGCCGGCGCGGTCGGTACCGACGCCAGTATCAGCCTCGGCGTGACGGTTGGCGGTTGGGGCGGCGACGGCGGCCTCAGCGATCTGGTGACGGTCGAAACCGGCATCAACGGCGGCGGCAGCATTGTTACCAAGGGCTATCAGGCCGTCGGCATTCTCGCCCAGTCGGTCGCCGGCAGCGGCGGCAATGGCGGTGATTCCTGGGCGGCAGCGGGCGGTTTCGGTGCCGATGTCAGCGTCAATGCGACGGTCAGTATCGGTGGTGGCGGCGGCAAGGGCAATATCGCCGGCAATGTCGATGTCACCAATGCCATGACAATCCAGACCGCGGGCGACATGAGCGCGGCGATCCTTGCGCAGTCAGTCGGTGGCGGTGGCGGCAATGGTGGATCCACCAACGGCGCGACAGCGGATCTCAGCGGCAGCGAGGTCAATGTCGCGGTCAATGTTGGTGTCGGCGGCGGCGGCGGCTCGGGCAATACGTCGGGCGCGGTCGATGTGATCAACAGCGGCAACCTGACAACGACGGGCGATTTCTCCTCGGGCATCGTGGCGCAATCCCTGGGCGGCGGCGGCGGCATGGGTGGGGCGAGCAATGCCAAGGCCTTCCACGTCGGCGGCACCAGCGACACCAGCGTCACCGTCAATGTCGGCATTGGCGGCAAAGGCGGTTCCGGTAACGACGCGGCGTGCTCAAAACTGGACGGTGGCGGCAACGTCATCTGCACTGGCGTGCATGTCGACAATTCAGGCGAGATACGCACCCAAGGCTTCAATTCGATCGGCATCCTGGCAATGTCGGTCGGCGGCGGCGGTGGCGGCGGAGGTGCGGCCTCGACCGACGAGGAGATCGTCGGCGGCGGCAGCGAAGGTGACACGTCCGTGGGCATTGGCGCGGCGATCGGTCTTGCCGCCGGCGGCGCCGGCAATGGCGGCACGGTTTCGGTGACCAACCACAGCCTGATCGTGACGGATGGCGCGGATTCATACGGCATCTCAGCCAATTCCATAGGCGGCGGCGGCGGCGTCGGTGGGTCGGCGACATCGGGGGTCATCGGCAAATATGCGATCGGTGGCGCGCTTGGCGGTGCCGGCGGCGGCGGCGGCAACGGTTTGCAAGTCGATGTCACCAATCTTGCATCAGGCGAGATCTGGACCAAGCAGGAGCGATCCATCGGCATTTTCGCGCAGTCGGTCGGCGGTGGCGGTGGCGCTGGCGGCGCTGGCCAGAGCACTGGCAAGACGGACGCCTCGGAAGTGAGTGTCAATCTGTCGCTTGGCGGATCAGGCGAGGTTGGCGGCAACGGCGGCAAAGTGAACGTCGAGAACGACGGCTATATCCATACCGAGAAGGCCTATTCGCATGGTATCCTGGCGCAGTCGATCGGCGGCAGCGGCGGTGTCGGCGGTGCTTCAGGCACCTCCGCCAAAGATGCAAACGTGGCCATAACATTCAGCCTCGGCGGTGCTGGCGGTGCCGGCGGCTTCAGCGATCTCGTTCATGTCACCAACTCCAAGTCGGGCACGATCCTGACAAAGGGCGACAATTCTTACGGCATCTTCGCCCAATCGATAGGCGGCGGCGGCGGCGCGGCGGGCGGTGGCTCGACAGAGACGGGCAGTGCCGAGACTTCGGTGACGTTGTCGATCGGCGGCTTGGGTGGTTCAGGCAGCCGCGGTGGCGACGTGCTTGTCGACAATCATGGCAAGATCACAACCCTGGGCTATCTCTCGCACGGCATCTTCGCGCAATCGGTAGGCGGCGGCGGCGGTGCATCGGGTGCGGCCGCCAATGCATCCAAGGCCGATATGACAATCGGCGGCGCGTTTTCTGCTCTGGCGGGCGATGCCGCAAATGGCGGCCATGTCACCGTTAACAATGACGGCGCCATCGAAACCATGAAAGACGGGGCAATCGGCATCTTCGCCCAATCCATCGGCGGCGGCGGCGGATACGGCGGCGTGGTGTCGGCCGACACGGCCGGAGAAGATTCGGTAGCACTGCAACTCGGCGGCCTTGGCGGCCGGGGCGGCAATGGCGGCAACGTTGACGTCACCGTTTCCGGCAGCATCATCACGCATGGCGAGCGCGCGCACGGTGTGGTCGCGCAATCGGTGGGTGGAGGCGGCGGCTACGGTGGCGATGCCAAGGGCAAGAGCTCGAATGCGCTGGCGATTGGCGGCACCGGCGGAAAAGGTGGCGACGGCGGCGACGTCACTGTCATCCGCACGGGCACCATCACGACGACCGGCAAGGACTCCATTGCAATCATCGCGCAATCGATCGGCGGCGGCGGCGGCTTCGGTGGCGCGGGCTTCGGCCGCTTTGGCGCCGATGACGATGGCGGCGGCCCGAACGCGATCGGCTTCAACACGCCTGGCGCCGCCAAGGGCAATGGCGGCGTGGTGACCATCATCCAGTCCGGCGCCATCGAAACCGACGGCGACCGCGCACACGGCATCGTGGCCCAGGCCGTCGGCGGCGGCGGTGGCGCGGGCGGCACGGATTCTCTGACCATGGGCAGTTCGGCAGCGGGCTCGCAAGGCGGCATCGGCGATGCGGCGGCCGCCTCCGCAAGCACCGACAGCCAGGTCTGGGTCAAGGGCGCAAGTTCGTATGCCATGTTCGGCCAGAGCGCCACCGGCAACGGCGATGCGCATGCCGTTACGCTGACGGCTGGTGGCAGCCTGTTCGCGCAGGGCGCGGATTCGGTGGCCGTCTATGGCGAAAGCACCGCCGAGCACGGGAAAGGCAACATCGAAATCAATCTCAATGGTGACTACACGATTGGCGGCGCCGGGACGGGCGTGGCGGCTATGCTCGTCGGCGGCGCCGACAACACGCTGACCAACCACAGTCTGCTCTACGCCATGGGGGCAACGCCGACATTCCAGGTCCAGGCATCGCAGTTCCAGGCGTTCCAGACCTTCCTGCTGGCGCCGGGTCCGGTTGTGCCGACCAATGCGATCCTGGAATCGCTGCTGGATGATTTCAGTCCATTCGCCATCACCGGCACGTCTGGTGACGACCATGTCGACAATTCGCCGCTGGGCGGCACGCTTGGCCGCGTCATCGGCAATATCGATCTCGGCGGTGGCAACAACAGCTTCCACAATTTCGCCGATGCCTCGATGGTCGGTCTGAAGACCATCGATCTCGGCGGCGGGCTGTTCACCAATGACGGACTCTACACCAACCAGGGCATTGGTGTGGTTGCGACGGTCAATGTCGGCGGCGGTTTCACTCAGGATCTTGGCGGCAAATTCGTCACCGATATCGACCTCAACAACCAGACCACCGATAATGTTGTCTTGACCGATACAGGCAAATTCGACGGCACCGCGCCTCTCAATTTCCTGTCCATCGACAAGCTGTTTACCGCCTATACACTGGCCAAGGGTTCTTCGATGACCGACGCCGGCATCGTGGCAACCATGCCCGTGGAGCATCCGGCGGCAGGCTTCAATTTCGTGTTCAAGGTCGAAAATGGCACCGATCTGGTGCTGACCACCGACAACCAGACTTTCCTCCAACTCGCGCAAGATCCGCAAGCCGGCGTCAACGATCCGGGCGTGTACCAGATGGCGCAGTATCTCGACGACGTCGAGGCGTCGTCGAGCCCCGACAATCCGATGGCGCGTCTGATCAATCTGTTGCGCTTCCTGCCGAGCGAGGCAGAGATTGGTGCCGCGTTGACCCGGCTGACGCCGCACTATGCCGTGCATACGTTCGACATGATCAACCGCGAAGCCGAAACCATGTTGGATACAGCGCGCGAGTGCACTGGTCCGGCCTCCAAGAATCAAGATGGGCGCTGCATCTGGGCAACGATAACCCCGCAGGGCGAATACAGCCGTGACGCGGGAGCGGGAACCACCAGCCGCGATGATACCGAAAAAACAATGTCGCTTGGCGGTATTGGCGAGATTGGCCAGAACTGGTCGCTGGGTGCCACCATCGGCCGCACCGAGTTCGATTCCAAGATTGGCTTTAATGGAGACCTGCTGTCGGAGACCACCGGTGAGGCCTGGCAGGCCTACGCGCTGGCCAAATACACCAACAAGAATTACTTCGTGGACTTTGCAGTCGGTGGCGGCACGGGCTCGTTCAAGGGCGAACGCGATACCCATATCGATCCGGCATTCTTCATTCCCGGCGAAACGTTGGTGGGCGATTATCTGGACGAGGAAATGCTGCCTGGCATCGGCAGCAGCGTCACCTACACGCAGAAGACCGCCATATTCGGCGGCTCGGCGCGGTTGGGCTTCACGCAGGAGATGGGTGCGTTCTATTTGCAGCCGACCGTGCAATTCGACGCGCGATGGTTGCGTGTCTCAGGCACGGAGGAGGGCTCGGTCGCGGCCTTCAATTTCGACGGCTCGGCCAATACCTACTATTCCGCAACGCCGGCATTGGAGATCGGCGCGGACATTCCGATCAGCGACCTCGCCAGTGTCCGCATCTACGGCAAGGCCGGGGCGGAGTTTTCCAACAAGGAGTGGGAAATCGAAGGCCGCTTCGCGGCAGCGGAGAATCTGCCCGGCAACCCCGCATTGCACTTGACGGAAGCCGTCGATTCGCCGCTCTATCGGGTCGGCGCTGGCATCGAGCTGAATGGCGTCAATGGCGTCGGCCTGTCGGTCAGATATAACGGCGCCTTCGGCGAAACGGTAAAACAGAACGCAGTCAGCGCGTCTCTCAAGGTCAGTTTCTAGCTGGCCCGGGACGGAGCCGGGCGGGAGGGGTCTTGATGAGGAAATACGCGTATTTTGCAGCGATGCTGGGTGTTGCCGCTGTTGTCGGTCTGCCGGCTGTCGCCGCGCAGACCAAGGGCGACAAGGTGGCGGCGACGCCGCCCGCGGCGGCGGATGCTCCGCAACTGCCCGGCGGTGCGTCTGCCCTGTCCGAAACCCACGGCGACTGGACCGTCAATTGCCAGATATCGGGCACGACCAAGATCTGCAGCCTGTCGCACCAGCAGTTCAACAAGCAAAACAACCAGCGCCTGCTGGCAATCGAGTTGTCGAGCAAGACCGGTGACGATGCGACCGGAACCCTTGCGCTGCCGTTCGGCCTAGCCTTGGCCAAGGGCGTCAACCTGACCATCGATGACCAGAAACTGGATGGCAGCCTGCCATTCAACACCTGCCAGGTCGTCGGCTGCCTAGTGCCGGTGGCTTTCGATGGCAATGTCACGCCACTGCTCAAGGCAGGCACCACGCTGAAGATCGACGCCTTCGCGGCGGATACGGGGCAAGCGGTGAGCTTTTCCATTCCGCTCAACGGCTTCAGCGGCGCTCTCGCCCGCACCGCCGAGCTCTTGGCCAACTGACGGCTTAGACCACTGTAAGCAACAAAGTGTTGACGGCAGACGCTTCCGCCAACACCTCACACGACAATCGCTTTCAACCGCTCGGCAATGAGGGCGGCGAGCCGCGCCGCCACCTCGTCCTTGGTCATCTCGGGCCATTCCTCGACGCCGGCCTTCGATACGATCCGCACCCGGTTGCGATCACCGCCCATCACCCCTGAAGGGCCGATACCGCTTTCGTGCGACACATCGTTGGCGACGATGAAATCGGCGCCTTTCTTCCTGAGCTTGGCCTCGGCGTTGCGCAGGAGATCCTGAGTCTCGGCGGCGAAGCCGACGACGAGGCCGGGCCGCTGGCTGTGATGGCCGACGCCGGCAAGGATGTCGGGATTTTCGACCATGTGCAGTGCCGGGGGTCCTTCGCCGGCCACCTTCTTGATCTTCTCATCCGCTGAATTCTCGCTGCGCCAGTCGGCGACGGCGGCAACGAACACCGCCGCGTCGGCGGGCAGAAGCTGTTCGACCACATCGCTCATCTCCTGCGCGCGCTCGACATGGATGGTCTTCACGCCGGCTGGATCGGCAATGCTGACAGGGCCGGAGACAAGGCGCACGTCGGCACCAAGTCTTGCCAACGCCGCCGCGATGGCGTGGCCCTGCTTGCCGGACGAGCGGTTGGCGATATAGCGCACCGGGTCGATCGGTTCGTGCGTCGGGCCGGACGTGACGATGATCTTGCGCCCCGCCAGCGGCTTCGGGGCGGCATCGAGCAGCGCCTCGATCGCGGCGACAATCTCCAGCGGTTCGGCCATGCGGCCTTCGCCGGCCTCATTGCTCTCGGCCATCTCGCCCCTGGCCGGGCCGACGAAGGCAATGCCGTCCTTGCCCAGTGTCGCGCGGTTGCGGCGGGTGGCCGGGTGTGCCCACATTCTGGGGTTCATCGCCGGCGCCATCAGCACCGGCTTGTCGGTAGCTAGGAGTACGGTCGAGGCGAGATCGTTGGCATGGCCGTTGGCAAGCTTGGCCATCAGATCGGCGGTGGCGGGCGCGACCACCAGAAGGTCTGCCTCGCGCGACAGCCTGATATGGCCGACGTCATGTTCGTCATCGCGGTCGAACAGTTCGGTAAAGACGTGGTCGGCCGAGAGCGCGCCGACAGACAGCGTGGTGACGAATTCCTGCGCTGCAGCGGTCATCACCACCCGCACAGCCGCGCCGCGCTCGCGCAGGCGGCGGATCAGGTCGAGCGCCTTGTAGGCGGCGATGCCACCGCCGATGATGAGCAGGATGCGCTTGCTGGAGAGGGTACCGCGCGGGAAGGTCTTGCCTGCCGGGGAGGCAGCCGGCGTCGCCGCACTGCGTGCACTGGCCAAATCGCGCAAAGTCTTTTCGATCTGGTCGATGCGGCCTGGTTCGATCTGACCGTCGACGGCGGCCCGGATCATCACCCGCGCTTGTTCTTCCATCGAGCGGTTGTTCTCCGCCGCCAGTCGGCGCAGCAGTTCCTTGACCTCGTCGTCAAGGTTGCGGATCGTGATGCTTGCCATGTGATTGCACTCTGCTCACCTATCTCGATGGCAATGATAGCAATGCAATCAAATCATCGCAAGTTGGGACAAGGCCGCGACGGGGCTAAAGCAACTTCCACGCGATATAGACCAGCGTCAGCGCGATCACCCACAGGGCCGCGCGGCCGGAGCGGCTGTAGCGGGCCTCGGCCTTGCCGATGGCGTGGGCGGTGGTTTCGTCGAAGCGCAGGCCGTGCTCGGCCATCAGGTCGATCTCGCGCGACAGCCGGTCGGTGCGCGCCGCAAGTTCGGGTATCTGGCGGGCGAGCGTCAGCAGCGCCTTGGCGCCGTCGCGGGCATCGATCATCATGCCGCGCGGGCCAAGGTTGCCTGATATCCAGCCGCCGACCACCGGCTCGGCCGTCTTCCACATGTTGAAGGCAGGGTCGAGCGTGCGCGCCACGCCTTCGACCACGACCATGGTCTTTTGCAGCAGGATGAGCTCCGGGCGCGTCGCCATGTCGAAGAGTTCGGTCACCTCGAACAGCAGCGTCAAAAGCTTGGCCATCGAAATGGTCTCGGCCGGCTGTCCGTGGATCGGCTCGCCAATGGCGCGGATCGCTTGCGCGAAGGCCGCGACATTGTGCTGGCGCGGCACATAGCCGGCCTCGAAATGCACCTCGGCGACGCGCAGATAATCGCGGGTGATGAAGCCGTAGAGGATCTCGGCGAGGAAGCGGCGTTCCTTCTTGCCGAGACGCCCAGCGATGCCGAGATCGACGGCGACGATGGTGCCGTTTGCCTCGACGAACAGATTGCCCGGATGCATGTCGGCGTGGAAGAAGCCGTCGCGCAGCGTATGGCGCAGGAAGGACTGGATCAGATTGGCGGCTATCGCCTTGAGATCATGGCCGGCCTCCTCCAGGCCGGCAATGTTGTTCATCTTGATGCCGTCGACCCACTCCATGGTCAGCACGTCGCGGCCGGTTCGCTCCCAGTCGACGGATGGCACGCGAAAGCCGGGGTCGTCCCTGGTGTTCTCACCGAGTTCGGAGAGTGCCGCCGCCTCAAGGCGCAGGTCCATCTCGATCTTGGTGGTCTGCGCCAGCGTCTCGGTGACCTCCACCGGCCGCAGCCGGCGTGAGGAGGGGATGTATTTCTCCTGCAGGCGAGCGGCGAGGAAATAGCTTTCGAGATCCTGGAAGAAGCGGCGTCGCACGCCCGGCCGGATCACTTTGACCGCGACCTTGGTGGCAACGCCGTCACGGACGGTGTCGGCGGCATGGACCTGGGCGATCGAGGCGGCGGCGACCGGGTCGCCGAACTCAGCATAGAGATCGCCGATCTTGCGCCCGAGCGAGGCTTCGATGGCAGCGACCGCCTCGGCCTTGGGGAAGGTGTGCATCTTGTCCTGCAGCATGGCGAGATCGAGCGCCATGTCGTTACCGACAACGTCTGGCCGCGTCGCCAGGAACTGGCCGAGCTTGACGTAGGATGGGCCAAGCCGGACCACGGCCTTGGCCAGCCGGTCGCTGCGCTCATAGGCGAGCGCGCGGCGGCGGGTGAACAGCCGCGCCAGCCGCCAGCCGAATTTCGGCAGGCCAGTCAGCTCCTCGCCCGGCAGAGCGGCGACGACGCCTTCGCGCACCAGCACCCAGCCGGCCCGTACGAGCCGAAATCCTGCGCTGACGGTGCTCATGGCCGGGCCCATCCTGCCGGTTCTTCGAGCCGGCACAAGCCATAGCCAGGATGGGAAATGCGGTGCAGCCTCAAAGCTTCCAGCCCGAATGCAGGGCCGCGATGCCGCCGGAATAGTTGCGGAAGGAGACGCGGTCGAAACCGGCGCGGGAAATCATCGCCGCGAAGTTCTGCTGGTTGGGGAATTTCGCGATCGATTCGACCAGATAGGAATAGGGTTCGCCATCGCCGGTCACCATCTTGCCGATTTTCGGGATGGCGTTGAACGACCAGGCTTCATAGACCTTGTCGAGCAGCGGCATCTCGACCTCTGAAAACTCCAGGCACAGGAACCGCCCGCCCGGCTTCAGCACGCGGAACGCTTCGCTGAGCGCGACATCGATGCGCGGCACGTTGCGAATGCCGAAAGCGATGGTGTAGGCGTCGAATGTGGCGTCAGGGAAGGGCAATTCCTCGGCATTGGCTTCGACGAAATCCGTATTGCCGGACAGGCCTTTTTTTTCCGCACGGTCACGGCCGACGGTAAGCATCGAGCCATTGATATCAAGCACGGTGGCATGGGCATGGCCGTGGCTGGCGTCGACAATGCGGAAGGCGATGTCGCCAGTGCCGCCGGCCACATCCAGGACCTTCCAGCCGGAGCGCTTCGGCGGATTGAGCCATGTCACCATGGCGTCCTTCCACAGCCTGTGCAAGCCAGCCGACATCAGATCGTTCATCAGGTCGTAGCGGTTGGCGACCTTGTGGAAAACATCGTTGACCAGGGACTGCTTCTCGCCTTCCCCTACACGCTTGAAACCATAAGAGGTTTCCATGCCGCCCGCGGCCGTGGTTCTCTCAACTGACATTTTTTTGATCCGTCATAAAACCGGCGGGACCATAGCCGATCGATGATGCGGGCGCTATTGTTTAAGGCGCGGTGTTCAGCCGCGCTTCCAGGTGGTGGGTTTTCAAGACCTGGACTGACCGACGGGATGTTTGAATGCCTTTGAAAGCGGAACTGCACTGCCATATTGAAGGGGCAGCGGCGCCAGAGCTCGTCATCAGCCAGGCGCAGAAATACGGCAAGGATACCTCGCCCTATATCCAGAATGGCTCGTTTGTCTGGCACGATTTCACCTCCTTCCTCGCGGCCTACGATTTTTCCGCCGACCTGTTCCGGACCGAGGAGGATTATGCCCGGCTGGCCGACCACTATCTGACCAGCTTGGCCCGCGATGGCGCCATCTATTCCGAAGTGTTCACCTCACCGGACCATGCCACGAGGGCGGGGCTGTCGCCCAAGGCCTATACCGACGCGCTTGGCGAAGGCATGGCCCGCGCCAAGGCCAAGACCGGCATAGAGGGCCGCATGATCGTCACCGGCGTGCGTCATGTCGGTGTCGAATCGATCGAACGGGCGGCGCGCTTCGCGGCGCGCTGCGGGCATCCGCTGGTCACCGGCTTCGGCGTTGCGGGCGATGAGCGCATGGGCGAGATGGAAGACTATGTTAGGGCGTTCGAGATCGCCCGTGAGGCCGGGCTCGGCATTACTATCCATGCTGGCGAACTGACGGGATGGGAGACTGTGCAGTCGGCCCTCGACCATATCAAGCCTTCGCGTATCGGGCACGGCGTGCGCGCCATCGAAAACCCGGACCTTGTGCGGCGCATTGCCGACGAAGGCATCGTGCTGGAATGCTGCCCCGGCTCCAACATCGCGCTCAAGGTGTTCGACAGTTTTGCCGACCATCCGTTTCCGGCGCTGCAGGCGGCCGGCTGCAAGGTGACGCTCAACTCCGACGATCCGCCCTATTTCTGGACCTCGCTGAAGCGCGAATACGACATCGCCGCGGAGCATTTCTCGATGAACGAAAAGGCGCTGGCCGCCGTCACCAAGACCGCAATCGAGGCCGCCTTCGTCGACCGGAAGACCAAGACCGCACTTCTTGCCCGGCTGAACGGCGCCTCTCGCTGATTTCTTCCGACAAAGCTGTGGTCGATGCCGGCCAGGCGGTTCCTTGGCCGATACATTGCCGCTAGGGTTCGCTCAAGCAGCTTGAAGCGCGACACATCCGAAAGGATTGATGCGCGCAGTTTCGAGCGACACGCATCAGGAGAACACCATGAAGGGCGTCACCGTCGTCGACCATCCGCTTGTCCAGCACAAGCTGACCATCATGCGCAAGAAGGAGACCTCGACGGCCGGCTTCCGGCGCCTGCTGCGCGAGATCTCGCTGCTGCTCGGCTACGAGGTCACGCGCAATCTAGAACTAACGACGACGACGATCGAAACGCCGATGGAAACCATGGAAGCGCCGACGCTGGAGGGCAAGAAGCTGGTCTTTGCATCGGTGCTGCGCGCCGGCAACGGCTTGCTCGAGGGCTTGCTTGACCTGGTGCCGGCGGCCCGCGTCGCCCATGTCGGCCTCTACCGCGATCACGAAACGCTGGAAGCGGTCGAGTATTTCTTCAAGGCACCGAGCGATCTCGCCGACCGGCTGGTGATCGTCGTCGACCCGATGCTGGCGACCGCCAATTCGGCGATCGCGGCGATCGACAAGCTGAAAGAGCGCGGCGCCACCAATATCCGCTTCCTCTGCCTTTTGGCGGCGCCCGAAGGCATCGAGCGCTTCACCAAGGCGCATCCGGACGTTCCGGTGTTCACCGCTTCCATCGACCGGCAGCTCAACGAAAAGGGCTACATCATGCCGGGTCTCGGCGACGCCGGCGACCGGATGTACGGGACGAAGTAATACCAGGCAAACTTGCCTGTTGCGATTTACCAAATGTTTACGCAACGACATGGTTTCGACGCCCGTTAAAGCGACGAACACCATACAGGGCTAAATGATCGGCCATCACAAAGGCCGACCCATGCTGCGCAAGCTTCTCATCCTCAGCGTTTTCGCCGGCACATCGGCGTCGATCCCGGTTGTCTACCAGGCGAATCCGCAGATCTTCGAAAACCTGCTGAAGTCGGCGACGACAGCCAAGCCCACCGCTGAGGCTCAGCCTGAAGTCAACCTGGCGTCGGTTCCCGACAAGCCGGTGGCGCCGTTGCCGACTGGCCGCAAGGTCGTCGTCGCGGCGGACAGTCGCGGCCACTTCTCGTCGACCTTCAAACTCAATGGCCGTCAGGTTGACGGCATGATCGACACTGGCGCCACTCTGGTGGCCGTCAACACGTCGACGGCGCGCCGGATCGGGCTGTCGCTCAACCCGTCCGATTTCAGCCATGAGGTCAGCACTGCCAACGGCACGATCAAGGCGGCGGTGGTGGCGATTGATCGCCTGCAGATCGGCAGCATCAGCGTCGATAACGTGCAAGCCATCGTGCTCGACGACAAGGCACTGAAGACCAATCTGATCGGCATGAGTTTTCTCAATCGGCTCGGCAAATACCAGGCCGAGAATGGCACGCTGCTGCTGGTGCAGTAGCAGCGACCTCAATCTGATCAGCTGCGCGGAAGAATCCTTCGGATAACCGACTTGTCGGCGGCTGGCTTCGAAGAGCCAACCGCGTAGGCTGAAAGCACGGCGGCGGCGGCGGCATCGGCATCGGATTGCGAGCTGGCATGGACCAGCGCCAGCGGCTCGCCAGCCCTGACCTCCGCGCCAATGGGCAGCAGCCTGGTGATGCCGACCGCCGGGTCGATCCTGTCGTCGGGCCGTGTTCGCCCGCCACCCAGGCCAACCACCGCAAGGCCGATGTCGCGGGTGGCGATGCCAGTGACGAAGCCGTCCGTCGTCGCCTTGACCGCGAATTCCGTTGGCGCCACGGCCAGGTATTTTTCCGGTCTCTCGATGAAATCGGCGGGTCCGCCAAGCACCGCCACCATGCGGGCGAAGGTCGCGGCGGCGCGGCCGCTGGCAAGCGTCTCGGTGGCGCGCCTGATGCCGTCCTGGTTGGACGACACCAGTCCCGTCGACTGCAGCATTTCGGCCGCCAGCGCCAGCGTCACGTCCTCCAGGCGCCGGTCACGCAGGCGGCCAGTCAGGAAATCCACGGCATTGCGCACCTCGACCGCGTTGCCGGCGGCCGAGGCCAGCGGTTCGTTCATGCCGGTGATCAGCGCCGAGACCTTCAGCCCGGCGCCGCTGGCAACCTCGACCAGGCTGTTGGCCAGCGCGGTCGCGTCGCGCGACTTCTCCATGAAGGCGCCGTTGCCGACCTTGACGTCCAGCACCAGCGAACCCAGCCCGGCGGCCAGCTTCTTCGACAGGATCGAGGCGGTGATCAGCGGCACCGATTCCACCGTGCCGGTGACGTCGCGGATGGCATAGAGCCGGCGGTCGGCGGGCGCCAGATCGGCGGTCTGGCCGATGATGGCGCAACCCGTTTCGAGCACCGCCTGGCGAAACAGCGCGATATCGGGCTGGCTGGTGTAGCCGGGAATCGCATCCATCTTGTCCAGCGTGCCGCCGGTGTGGCCAAGGCCACGGCCCGAGATCATCGGCACGTAGGCGCCGCAGGCGGCGACGATCGGCGCCAGCATCAGCGAGACATTGTCGCCGACGCCGCCCGTCGAATGCTTGTCGGTCACCGGGCCGGGCAAATCCGACCAGTCGAGCACATCGCCGGAATCGCGCATGGCGAGCGTCAGCGCCACGGCCTCGTCGCGGCTCATGCCGTTGAAGAACACCGCCATGGCGAAAGCCGCGGCCTGGCCATCGGTGACGGCGCCTGAGGTCACGCCGCCAATGAAGGCAGCGATTTCACCAGCAGACAGCCTGTGGCCGTCGCGCTTGTGGCGGATGATTTCCTGCGGAAGCATCAGCTCTCCAGCAGCCCGTCGCGAAACACACGCTGCAGGACCGTCGCCAGCCGCGACCCGCCAACCGGCGCCATGTCCTTGGTCTCCTGGTGCGAAAGCTCGGCTCCGGTCATGCCGGCCGCCAAATTGGTGATGACCGAACAGGCGGCGACACGCAGACCAAGGAAGCGGGCGAGAATGACTTCCGGCACGGTCGACATGCCCACCGCATTGGCGCCCATGATGCGCGCCATGCGGATTTCGGCCGGCGTTTCGAAACACGGGCCGGAAAACCACATGTACACGCCCTGGTGCAGCGCGGTGCCGGTCGCCTTCGCCGCGCGCTCGATCGCCTTACGGATGCCGGCATCATAAGCTTCGGTCAGGCCGACGAAGCGGCGGTCGCTCGGCTCGCCGATCAGCGGATTGCTGCCGGACAAGTTGATGTGGTCCGTGATCAGCATAACCGAGCCCGGCGGCATGTCCGGATCGACCGAGCCGGCGGCGTTGGTGAGGATCAGTTTCGTGATGCCGATGCCGGCGAGCACTTCCAGCACCGGGCGCATTGCTGCCGCGTTGCCGTGCTCGTAATAATGGGCGCGGCCGGACAGCATCAGCACCGGCACGCCGGCAAACAGCCCGGCCACGACTTCGCCGGCATGGCCGCTGACGCCGCTCTTGGGAAAGCCGGGCAGGTCGGTATAGGAGACGCGTATCGGGTTTTCGATCCGGTCGACCAGGCCGCCGAGGCCTGAACCCAGCACCAGTGCCGTCGACGGCGCCAGGCCGTCCAGCCTTTCGATAAGATGGTCCACCGCCTTTTCGGTCATTGCAGCCAGCCCGTCATTTCAGCCAATTCTTCATTTCAAGACATCGCCGCGAAAACCATAGGGCAGCATGTCGCCCATGGTCACGGTCTCGGCAACGCCCGTGTTGTCGCAGAGGTAGAGTTTGGTTTCAGGCCGGCAGAATTCGGCGAGCCGCTGACGGCAGCCACCGCAAGGCGAGCATTTGGCCATGCGCTCGGCAAGGACAGCGATTTCGACGATCTTGCCGCCGCCGCCCATGATGTAGTGGCCAAGCGCTGTGGTTTCGGCGCACCAGCCCTCCGGATAGGAAGCGACCTCGATGTTGGCGCCAGTGAAGACGCGTCCGTCCTCGGTGCGAAGTGCGGCACCCACGGGGAATTTCGAGTAGGGCGCATAGGCCTTGGCCATGGCGGTCTTGGCCGCTTCGAACAGATCATGCGACATTCAGCTGTTTTCTCCGATGATCGTGTCCAAAACCCGGCGCTTGCCTCGCGCCGAGCCGTGACCTCAGCGTTCCTTGACGTAGGGCACGCCGCCAGCGCGCGGCGGGATCGCCTTGCCGATGAAGCCAGCGAGCAGGATGACGGTGAGGATATAGGGCAGCGCCTGCATGAACTGCACCGGCACCTTGCCGATGATCGGAAGCGGCGAACCCTGCAGGCGGATCGCCAGCGCGTCGAGGAAGCCAAACAAGAGGCAGGCGAACATGGCGTTGACCGGCTTCCATTTGGCGAAGATCAGCGCGGCGAGCGCGATGTAGCCCTTACCGGCGGTCATGTCCTTCACGAAGCCGCCATTCTGCACCATCGACAGGTAGGCGCCGGCGATGCCGGTGAGGATGCCGGTGCAGATCAGCGCGCGGTAGCGCAGCCACGCGACCGAGATGCCGGCGGTGTCGACGGCGGCGGGGTTCTCACCGACGGCGCGCAGCCTGAGGCCAAAGCGGGTGCGAAACAGCACCCACCAGGTGAACGGCACCATCAGGAAAGCGAGATAAACCAGGATCGAGTGGCCGGAGATCAGCTCCGCATAGATCGGTCCGATGATCGGCACGTCCCTGATTGCGTCGGCGCCGGGCCAGACAATCGCCTCGAACCGCTCGCCCGGCTGCAGCGCCGGCGTGCGCCCGCCTTGCTGAAACCAGGCCTGGCCGAGCATGACGGTCGAGCCGGCGGCGATGAAATTGATCGCGACGCCGGAAACTATCTGGTTGCCGCGGTGCGTGATCGAGGCAAAGCCGTGGATCAACGCGAAGGCGACCGAAA
This sequence comes from Mesorhizobium subarcticum, assembly GCF_055456085.1. Classification (NCBI taxonomy): domain Bacteria; kingdom Pseudomonadati; phylum Pseudomonadota; class Alphaproteobacteria; order Hyphomicrobiales; family Phyllobacteriaceae; genus Mesorhizobium; species Mesorhizobium subarcticum. The sequence continues at coordinate 2,523,856 of NZ_CM144237.1, forward strand.
CCAGGATGGCCATGCCGAGGCCGACAAGGGCCGAATGGAAGACCGACGCAGCGGCGGCCCCAGCGAAGGCACCGACCAGCATCTTGCCCTCGAGCCCGATGTCGAAGACGCCCGCGCGTTCCGAATAGAGACCGGCGAGGCAAGCGAGCAACAGCGGTACCGACAGGCGGATGGTGGAGTCGAGTATCTGCACGATGGCGATGAAGATATCCATCTCAGGCACCCTTTCCCTTGACCGCTTCCATGCCGACCGACCTCGGACTGAACGAGGCGAACAGCGCCTGGATGTAAGGCCTGAACATGTGCTCCAGCGCGCCGGCGAACAGGATCACCAAGCCCTGGATGATAACGATCATGTCGCGGCTGATCGCCGGCATCTCGAAGGCGAGTTCGGCGCCGCCCTGATAGAGCATGCCAAACAGGATCGCCGCCAGCACGATACCGACCGGATGGAGCCGCCCCATCAGCGCCACGGCAATGCCGACGAAGCCGGCACCGGAGACGAAGTCGAGCGCCACATTGTGCTGGTCGCCCATCACCGGATTGAGCGCCATCATGCCGGCCAGCGCGCCCGAGATCATCATCGCGGTGATGATGATGCGGGTTTCGGAAATGCCGGCATAGCGCGCAGCCTTCGGGCTGTGGCCGTAGGTGCGCATCTCATAGCCGAGCTTGGTGCGCCAGATCAGCAGCCAGACCAGGAAGGCCATGGCCAGCGCCAGCAGGAAGGTGACATTGAGCGGCGCCGAGCGGATCTTGGCGCCAAACAGCTCGATGATCCAGTTGAGCTTCGGCAATTCCGCGCCGGCGAGGAAGTTGCGTGTCTGCGGCGCCTGCGAGGCCGCCGGCTTCAACGGCCCTACCAGCAGGTAGACCATGATCGAGGCGGCGATGAAGTTGAACATGATGGTGGTGATGACGATGTGCGAGCCGCGCCTGGCCTGCAGATAAGCGGGGATCAGCGCCCATAAGGCGCCCACGACCGCCGCAGCGACGATCGCCAGCGGGAATGTCAGCCACCAGGGCAGCACGCTGTCGAAAGACAGGCAAACGATGGCGATGCCGAGGCCGGCGATGTAGGCCTGCCCCTCGGTGCCGATGTTGAACAGGCCGCAATGCGCCGCCACCGCCACTGAAAGCCCGGTGAAGATGAATGTGGTGGCATAGAACAGGGTGAAGGCGATGCCTGTTCCCTTGCCGAAGGCGCCCTCGACCAGAATGACGGCGGCGCGGAATGGGTTTTCGCCGACCAAAAGCACGACGAAGCCGGCGACGATGAAAGCCACCGACAGGTTGATCAGCGGGATCAACCCATAATCGGCCCAGGCCGGCAATTTGGCGTAAGGCGTGCTCATGCCGCGGCCTCCTGCTCGACGCCCGCCATCAGCAGGCCGAGTTCGCCCTCCGTCGCCTCCGGGCCGCGCTCGCCGACGATACGGCCGGCAAACATCACCAGGATACGGTCGGAGAGCGAACGGATCTCGTCGAGCTCGACCGACACCACCAGCACGGCCTTGCCCTGGTCGCGCATGGCGATCAGGCGCTTGTGGATGAATTCGATGGCGCCGACATCGACGCCGCGCGTCGGCTGGCCGACGATCAGCACGCCGGGATCCTGTTCGATTTCCCGCGCCAGCACGATCTTCTGCTGATTGCCGCCGGAGAAGTTTGCTGTCTTGAGGCGCGGATTGCCGGGACGGATGTCGTATTTCTCGATTTTGTCCTTGGCATCGGCCATGATGGCATCGACGTTGAGGAACGGCCCCCTGAGATAGCGGGGGTCGTCGTGATAGCCGAGGATCGAATTCTCGTTTTCCTCGAAGGCCAGCACCAGCCCGACATGGTGGCGATCCTCCGGCACGTGAGCCAGGCCGCGGTCGCGCAACTCGCCAGGATCGGCGGCACCGGTCAGGTCGATCGGCTTGCCGTCGAGCGTGACCGAACCGGAAACGGCGCGCCTGATGCCGGAAATCGCCTCGAGCAGTTCGGATTGTCCGTTGCCGGCGACGCCGGCGATGCCGACGATCTCGCCGGCTCTGATATCGAAGGAAATGTCGTCGACCATGGTGACGCCGCGCGAATCCTTGACCGTCAGGTTCTTGACCGCGAGCTTGACGGCGCCGGCTTCGGCTTCACCTTTCTCGACCCGCAGCAGCACGCGCCGCCCGACCATCAGTTCGGCCAGTTCCTCGACGGTGGTCTTCTTGGTCTCGCGTGTGGCCACCATCGTGCCCTGGCGCATGACCGACACTGTGTCGGTGATGGCCATGATCTCACGCAATTTGTGGGTGATCAGCACCACCGTCTTGCCCTGTTCTTTCAACTGCTTGAGGATGCGGAACAGATGGTCGGCCTCGGCGGGTGTCAGCACGCCCGTCGGCTCGTCGAGGATCAGGATCTCGGCGCCGCGATAAAGCGCCTTGAGGATTTCGACGCGCTGCTGCAGGCCGACCGGCAGTTCCTCGATGACGGCGTCAGGATCGACTTCGAGCCCGTACTCACGCTCCAGCCGTTCCAGCTCGGAGCGCGCCTTGGCGATGCTGCGCTTCAACAGCGCATCGCTTTCGGCGCCGAGAATGATGTTTTCCAGCACCGAGAAATTGTCGACCAGCATGAAATGCTGGTGCACCATGCCGATGCCGAGCGCGATGGCGTCGTTGGGTGTCTTGATCGATGCTGGCTGGCCGCCGACGCGGATCTCGCCGCTGTCGGCCTGGTAGAAGCCATAGAGGATCGACATCAGCGTCGATTTGCCGGCGCCGTTCTCACCAACGATGCCATGGATGGTGCCGCGCGCGATCTCCAGATTGATGTCGCGGTTGGCGCGCACGGCGCCAAAACTCTTGTTGATGCCGATCAGTTCGATTGCGGCTTGCGCCATGCAGCCAGTCCCACTCTTATTTTTTTATCGCTTGGTCAAAATGCCTAGCATGACGCTCCGCCCATGCCAATCGGCTGGAGCAGCATCCACTCTCGGCAAATCGCGGTGCGCTTGTCAATTTCCAACGTGTCCGTGGCCTTCATATTCGCTAATATGTTGAAGCTGAAATAGGCATCTAGATGAAAGCCAGGGATTGCCAATGACCATGCCCGCCGACCGGCTGACGACGCTGGAGATTCGCGCCGCCGAGCAGGAAAAGACCATCGAGGAGCTGTCAGGGCAGATCGCCGAGCAGTGGACGGTGATCGAACGCATGCAGCGCAAGCTCGACGCGCTGACCGACCGCTTCCTGGCGCTCGAGGAGCAGTCCGCAGCCGACGTGCCTGTGACCAAGCCGCCGCATTATTGAGGAAAAAGGGGAGGGCGCAAATCATGGGCGACCGCATCGCAAGGGCTGGTGACTATGTGCTTGGCCTGATGAACGACGCGGAGCGCGAACGCGCCGAGCGCGATCTGGAGATCGACCCTGCCTTCCGCGACGCCGTGCTGCAGCTTGCCGAACGCATGCACATGTTCGACCGTGCCGGAAAACCGGGTGGCCTGCCAGCCAATCATTGGGAATTGGTCACCCAGCGTATCGCGGAATTGCCGCAGATGCGTACGTCCGGGTTGGGCAATTCGCGGTCTCCAGCGGTGATCCACAAACTCTCACAGCCACCGTACGGGGTCGGCGTGCATTCGCTTGGCGGCTGGCGCGGCGCCATCATCGCGATCGTGCTGATCGCGGTCTTCGCGCTCGGCTATCTCGTCGGTCGGTTATAGCCGCAGTTCGCGCGCCATCAGCAGCATAGGGTGACCGTCCTGCTCGAACGGCTCGACGACCACCCAACCGAGCCCGGCAAAAAAATCACGCGCTTCCCACGTATAGAGGTAGAGCCTCTCCACACCGATCGACACGGCGTGCGATTCGATGGCCGCGACCAGCCTGCGGCCGATCCCCTTGTTGCGGTGATGGTGATCAACGACCAGCCCCGCCAGCCATGGCGTCAGATCATGCGCGGGCTCCAATTCGTGGCGAACCAGCAGGCATGTGCCGACGGGTACGTTGCCGATTCGGGCCACAAGCGCCTTCTCGAAGCTGTCACCGGCCAACAGCAGGCGGAGCCCGGTGGCGTCTTCGTCCGCCGTCCTTGCGCTGCCCTCAAAAAAGGCGGCAACGCGCAATCGTGCCGCCGCCTCGACGTCGCATTCGGCCATGGGTTCTATGATCGGCGTCACTCTTGCCTCGGTCGTCAGACTTCTTCCAAAAACAAAACCGCCGGGACGAGGCCCGGCGGTTTCTAACTTTAGCGGAGGCCGATCAATAAGGGCAGGCGTTGTCAGCGGTGTAGTCGTGCACCTGGATCTTGCCGGAGATGATGTCGGCCTTGGCCTTCTCGACCGCCGCCTTCATCTCAGGAGTCACCAGCGCCTTGTTGTTGTCGTCCATGGCGTAGTCGACGCCGCCCTCCTTGAGGCCGAGGTTCTCGAGACCGCCCTTGAAGGTGCCGTTCTTGCCATCCATGAAGGCGGTGTAGACCGCAACGTCGACGCGCTTCATCATCGAGGTCAGAACCTTGCCGGGCTGCAGGCCGTTCTGGTTGGAATCGACGCCGATGCCGAGCTTGCCGGCATCCGCCGCCGCCTGGAGCACGCCGACGCCGGTGCCGCCGGCGGCTGCGTAAACCACGTCGGCGCCCTGGTCGATCTGCGTCTTGGCGATCTCGCCGCCCTTGGCCGGATCATTCCACGCCGCCGGCGTGTCACCGGTCATGTTCTGGATGACGTCGGTCGCGCCGGCCGACTTGGCGCCGCCGACATAGCCGCATTCGAATTTGCGGATCAGCGGGATGTCCATGCCGCCGACGAAGGCAACCTTCTTCGACTTCGAAGCCATCGCCGCCATGATGCCGACGAGGTACGAGCCTTCATTCTCCTTGAACACCAGCGAGCGGACATTGGGCAGGTCGACGGCATCGTCGATGATGGCGAAGTTGAGATCGGGATATTCGGCCGCGACCTTCTTCAGCGCATCTTCCCAGGCAAAGCCGGCCATGACGATCGGGTTGTGGCCGTCCTCGGCGAATCGGCGCAGCGCCTGCTCGCGCTGCGAAGCGTTGGACACTTCGAACTCGACATAGGGCGTGCCAGTCTCGGTCTTGAATTTCTCGGCGCCATGGAAGGCAGCCTCGTTGAAGGATTTGTCGAACTTGCCGCCCAGATCATAGAGGATGGCCGGCTGGACATCCGCGGCGAAAGCCGGAAGAACCATTGCGGTTGCGGCCAGGAGGCCGAGAACGATACGTTTCATGTGATCCACACCCTGTCGGTTATTTTTTCCGTTACGCACCGCCTGGCTGCCCGGTTCACCGGCAGCCACGCGACGTCAGCCTGGAGTGGTATTCCCCTCCCGCTCCCGGGCAATCTGGCACGGCCCGAAACAAAATTCACGCGGAATTTTGACCTTTTGGAAAAGCATGCCACGGGCAAGCTACGGCGCAGGCCAATGCTTGCGCGCAAGAGCGGTTCATCGTTTCGCGGAAACGCCGAACCGCTCTAACTTTTTGTTTTGACGCAATTCCCAAGGGGAAGCGCTTCACGCTTCTCCCGGGAAAACCGTTTCACACTTTTCCTGGAATTGCTCTGGCGATCAGGCGGTGGCGGCCGGCATGGCGCAGGCGATGCCCGTGCCTTTGAGGTTGCAGTAGCCGTAAGGGTTCTTAGCCAGATATTGCTGGTGATCGGCCTCGGCGAAGTAGAAGGCCGGCGCCGGCGCGATCTCGGTGGTGATCCTGCCATGGCCGGCGCCGCGCAGCGAGGCTTCGTAGGCAGCGCGCGAGGCGCTCGCCGCCTGGAATTGTGCATTGCCAAGCGTGTAGATCGCGGAGCGGTAGGTGGTGCCGACATCGTTGCCCTGGCGCATGCCTTGCGTCGGGTCGTGGCTTTCCCAGAACAGCTGCAGAAGTTCGCCGTAGGAGACGATCCGGGGGTCGAAGACGACCAGCACCACTTCGGTGTGTCCGGTGAGCCCGGTGCAGGTTTCCTGATAGGTCGGATTGGGCGTGATGCCGCCGGCATAGCCGACGGCGGTGACCCAGACGCCTTCGATCTGCCAGAACAGCCGCTCGGCGCCCCAGAAACAGCCGAGCCCGAACATCGCCGTCTCCAGCCCATCGGGATAGGGGCCTTTGAGCGGCCGTTTCAGGACATGGTGTTTTGATGCGGTCGAGACCGCCTTGGCGCGGCCCGGCAGCGCCTCGGACGGCTTCGGCAAATGGAGCTTCCTGTTCAGCATGTCGCTGAGAAAGAACATGCGCGGCCTTCCTTCCCTGGGTAGCGTTCAAGAATAGGTCAGTTGGTGGCGAATTGGTTGGTGCGCCGCTGCCGGCGGTAGCCGATCGCATAAAGCAGGAAGGCCAGCACCGCGAACACGGCAAAGCCCGGCTGGTTGAGCACCCAGGCGATGGCGCCGTCCCACACCAGCGGACTGGCCTTGGCGCGGACGAAGGTTTCGAACGCCGCCCGCGTGTCCGGCGAGACGGCCAGCCAGCTGGCGTTGAGCGGGGTCAGCACGAGAGCCGAAGCCGCGACCGTACGCGTCGTGTCGAGCACCGCCATGATGACGGAAATCGACAGCGCGACCATGGCGGCAAGACGAAAAATGAAGCGAAACATCAAGCTCTCCCCCGGCCGATCCTGGACGCTTCCCCGCAATCTCCGGCACCAGCGAGAAATAGAGTGCGCAGCGCCTGCCCGCAACCGAATACGCGAATTTGAGGGCGCGCGCCTTCTCTCCTACGCCACCGGCTTGCGCTTGCGCCGGTGAACCAGCCAGACGGCGAGAATGCCGCCGGCAATGGCACCGATCACCAGCCCGCCCAGGCCGAAGAAGGCGGCGAAATAGCCGCAGCCACCTTCGAAGCAGCTAACCTGCGCGACATCGGCGATCACCGATCCGGCCAGGAAGCCGCCCACGGCGCCGACGGCGGCACCGAGGACGATGCCGAGCAAGGCCGCGGCAATGGAAACCAGGACCGGCGGCGCTTCGGTTTCCGGCTTGGTATAGACGGTCTCGGCGCCGGAGCCGCCGCGCAGCAGGTAGATGCAAAGCAGGCCAACACCGATCTCGATGGCGGTGATGCCCAGGCTCCTGGCGGAGAAGACGAATTCCGGCACGGTGAGCACATAGGCCTGCCTTGCCAGCACCCAGACGATGAGGGCGATCTGCCAGACGGTGAAATGGCGGGGGAAGCGCGCTGAGCGGCCGAAGGCGAGGCCGAGCAGGTAAAGCCCCCACAGGATGATGATGACATCCGCGATGAGCCCGCCAAGCAGGAAATAGAGAATCTTGTCCGGCAGGCCGGAATTGCCGACCAGCCACCAGGACGATGCCAGGCCATAGACCGACCACGCCATGACGAAGATGAGCCAGCCCACCGGAACGTAAGACAGGTCGCCGCCCGGACGCCCGATCGGCGCCTGTCCACCCGGGATTCCGCTGGCCGGTTGTTCGCTGCTTGATGTCATATCAGGACGATGCCCCCGCAAAGCCTCTCTATCACTCGACAGCTGGCCGCCAGCGAAGTCAAGCATGGCCGGCCTCGCGGCCTTGCCTGTGCACATCATTCGGGGTGCTGGTGCCTCGAAAACGGCTGCGACGGCGGCCTCGCGAAACGCTGTGTCGCCGGCAAAGCGAATAGACTGCCGTTATGGCTTGGCATTCGGCGCGGGATCGACTAGATGAGCCCCGCGCCTGTTGCTTTGACGGCTCAGGTGCCGGGGAAGGATGTCTGCTGGTTGGGCGGCATCCATGGTGCGGGCATTCCGCCCCGAAGCCCCAAGGAGATGCATCTCCCCAACCCGCGCGGCGAAACCGGCCGGTGCGACATGCAAGGACGGAGAGGTGGCCGAGTGGTTGAAGGCGCACGCCTGGAAAGTGTGTTTACGGGAGACCGTAACGCGGGTTCGAATCCCGCTCTCTCCGCCATAACCATTGATTTCATTGATTTATTTGGCATTTTTTACCGGCTGCCGTAACCCGGAACGAAGCCCGCCGAAGCGGGCCTTATCGTTGCGTGATGGATACGGGGCAGTCCGCCCGCTTATCACCAGGACACATGCCTGTTTGATGCAACAAGCACTCCTGGCACGGCAAGCTGCCCGGTACGACGTCCACCAAGCTATCGCCTAGTATCATCCTGTCGCGGCACGGGTAGCTCCGAATTACGCCGCTCAGCGCTCGGCGCCGGCGAAATCTATTGGGCTTGGCCGCAAGGCAGTACCCGTTGCACCAGCCAAGAAGGCTCTTGCTAAGCGGAAAGCTAAATAAGCAGAGCGAAACAAACCCCAATAACATCGGCCCGCTATATACCGGCCCAGCGACAGGGCGCATAGTTTCGTCCTCGACGGACTGCTGGGAGCGTTGTCACGATGGTCTACACAGTGATTTGGTACGGTAAGCAGGGAACCGTCGAAAAGACGCCCTTCGATGCCGAGAAGGAGGCCAAGGAGCATGCCCAGGCGTCGTTTGCTGCTCGACAGCAGGATGACGGCGTCGTGGCGGCGGAAGTTCGCAAGCCTGACGGCACAGTTGTCTTTAGCCAAGCGGGTGCCCGCCGCGGCGGGCAAGACGGCGGCGGCTAATAAGCGCGCACTTCTGTTGCGGGCGCTGCGAGGCTCATTTTCGAGCTTGCCTTTCACACGTAATGTGCAACTTCGCGAAATCCTTTGGCGGACGCGCACATATCGTGCGGCGCGGCCTTTCTTCCGCCACCCGAGGCGCGTTCATAACCCCTTCACGTATTCTATTGAGTAGCACAAGGAGTTCACATGGCTGCTACCGCAGTTCTGGTCTGGTATCTGGTAATCGCCGGCCCGCAGGGCGGCATGGTGGTGCTGCCCAGCACCTTCGACAAGCGCGAACAGTGCACCGCGGCCATCACCGAATATCAGAAGCAGCCGACACCCACCGGCTGGTCCATACAGTGCGTGCCGAGCGCCTCGCCCTTCACCGACAATGGATCAGCCGAATAGCCTCGTTCTCGCTTGCCGGCTTACAGTGGAGACTGGTAAAGCCCGCTGCCTACTGGTGAGCGGGCAGCGGGCCTTTTGTTTCGGCGGGTGGAGGCCCACCGGGCTGCAAATGTGCCGTTCGCTGCCGATGGATGGTTAGCTGGCGCTGCTAGAAACAGCCACTTACGAATCCGTAAGGAACTCACGCGCGGCCCTTGTTTCATGGGTGTGCTAAATTAGACCGATGAGGCTCCTGCTTATCGCTTTTGGCGTTCTGTTTTTTACGGCGCTTGCCTTTTGGCTGACAGTCAGTTTGATCCACGGGACGTGAACCCAAACACGACGGCAGCAGGGCTTCCGTGATCACACCATATCCACGGATCGCCCTCGGTATATTAGCATCTGCTTGCGGCGGACCTGATGTTCGCCTGGCCGGCGTCATCCCCAAAGCCACCCAACTCCCAACTGGCGCCGGCCATTTTGGTTTTAGCGCCTCTTAGCCCCTTCGGCGTGACATGCCAGCGAAAGCGCTTCAAAGGGATCGGTCCTATCGATCCCCCGCAACCGCAGCATGAGCGCGACAGCCAGGACTATAAGATCGTCAACGGACGTGATGTCGGATGCCAGAAGCGTTGGCCTCGTGGAACCTCTTGGCCCACCGCGCGTTTCACGGCGTCCCGTCCGTGGACCAGCCCGGATATCTCTCCTGGCGCTGCGATAATCAGGAGCCTGCTTCATGCACGACAAGCTGTTTCATTCACCGGTCGCACTCACCGTCGGCCTGGGCTTCAAGCGCGAGATTGCCTCGCTGGCCGAAATGCACGATTTCCTGACCAATTGGACGACCGCGCGGCGTGGTCCGCTCTACCGCAATGCGGTGAAGGCCTGCGATCTCGCCATTCCGGGCTACGTCACGACAGAGCAAGCGCGCCAGGCGCTGGTCGAATTCGCGCAGGCTTCGGGCATACTGTGGCCCGAGCTTGAGCCGGTGGCGGGCGTCCACGCCGTTGCCCGTGGCTACGGCGGCTACGCCGCCTGAGAATTGATGCCATCTCCCATAGTGGCGGCCAACTCTCCAGTGGCCACCACAGAAAACTGGCCTGGCTCTCCCGAGCCGGGCCTTCATTTTCTGTCACCTACCAAATGCCCCGCGTTCGAGCCAAGGCTGATCAGTTGATCATCCGCTTTGCGTGATGGTTCGATTTGTCGGACGTTGGTTCCGGCCCTCCTTGTTGGAGTTTGCCGGTGCGGCCTTGGCGCTCTGCTGCGCGGCGAGGCGCAGGGCTCTCAGCCTCGCCGTCTTTTCTTCGCGGGCCTTGCGCTCGGCATCGATCACAATCTGCGATTCACGCTTGGCGCGTTCGTCCCGGTGCGTATCGACTTTCGCGCGGGTCATGGCCTTCACTCCATCTTTTGTCGCGCCGGTTTCACCAGCGCCCGCTTTGGCCTTCCTACCGCCGCCAGGATGCAGCGGGGTAGTAAGGCCTGCTATTACAAATGATGGTCGGAAACCTTGTCCGCGATGCCCGTAGTGGATCGTCAGTCGCACCACCCTGACGACACGACGAGCGAGGCCTCGAAGATCTGGCGCCCGTCCTCGTCGCGTACCTTCACGGTGATCGCGGTGTAGTCGTTTTCGATGATCTCATCGCGGACGATGTCGGGCAGGATGCGGATCGCCTCGCGCCGCAGGCGTTCGCGGGTTTCGAAGACCTGGCCGTCATCATCAACCGTCAGACCGTCGCCATTGTAGAGGTCAAGATAATATCGAGGCATGGTGGGCTGGACCTCAGACTGATGAAATGGCGAGACATTCAACCGACAATTCGCGGGCTGGGCAGTTGTTCCACCAATGGTGGCATTTGCCGTGGAACAAGCGTGTCCAACAAATGTTAATGCCCATGAGCAGCCAAGGGCCTAGTCCATGCAAAGCCGCCTTGCTTCCGACAGAAAAACTTGGGGGTCGGCCCCTGAAGCCCTTTCGCCGGAGGTTGCCGTGCTTGAATCGCTTTATCTGAACTTGGGTCAGCACGACGCGCTGTCCGACGCCGAGAAAGCGCTGCTGGCCGGCGCCATGACCTTCGAGCGGCATTTCGCCACCGGCCAGGACATCGTCGCATCGGGATCGCGGCCGACCTATTCGACGCTGATCCTCGACGGACTGGCGGCGCGCTACAAGGTGCTGGAGAATGGCGGCCGGCAGTTCACCTCACTGCAGGTGCCCGGCGACTTCGTCGATCTGCATGCCTTCCTGCTGAAGACCATGGATCACGGCATTGTCGCCTTATCGCCCTGTCATGTCATGTTCGCCGATCACGGCCGGCTTCGCACCATCACCGAGCAGGCGCCGCACCTGACGCGGCTGTTGTGGCTGGACACGCTGGTCGACGGCGCCATCCATCGCGAATGGATCGTCGCCATGGGGCGTCGCTCCAAGACATCGCATCTGGCCCATCTTGTCTGCGAGCTTTTCGTGCGGCTGCAGGTGGTGCAGCGCACCAACGGCATGAGCTTTCATCTGCCGCTCTCGCAAGCAGAGATGGCCGACGTCCTCGGCCTGTCGGTGGTGCACATGAACCGCGTCATCGGCGCCTTGCGCAAGGTCGGCGTCGTCAGCTGGGCGAACCATACGGTGACCATTTTGGACTGGCACCGGCTGCAGGAAATCGCCGAGTTCGATCCGACCTATCTCAGCATGATGCGGGAACCGCGCTAGATTATTCTAAACGCGGCCCCCTGATCTTGTGCGTGAGAAATTACGCCGCTTCGGCGGCGACATTCACCGCTGACTCCGCGATCGTGGTCAGCGCTTCGTCGGTCGCCTTCTCTTCCTTCAGCGTCGCTTCGAGAAGCGTCACGGCTTCGTTCAGGCCGAGCTCACCGGCCCAGGTCCTCAGCGTGCCATAGCGCGAGATCTCGTAGTGTTCGACCGCTTGCGCGGCGGCCAGCAGGCCGGCATCGAGCGCGGGAGAGCCCTTGTACTCCTCCATGATCTCGGCACCTTCCTCGGTGATGCCCATGATGGCCGCACAGGTCTTGCCGACCGGCTTCTTGCCGATCACGCCGAAGACCTCCTCAAGCCTGGCGACGTGGCCTTCAGTTTCGGTGCGGTGTTTTTCGAAGGCGGCTTTCAGCTCGGCGCTTTGCGCGGCCTTGGCCATTTTCGGCAGAGTCGCCAAGATCTTCTTTTCGGCGAAATAGATGTCCTTCAGCGTGTCGTGAAACAGGTCGTCGAGCATTTTCGGCTTTGCCATTGTCATCTCCTTCAGGTGGTCCCCTCAGGTCGACAATCTCGCATTGAAGGATTTGTTCCGGTGGCTCGGCCAATGAGCGAACGCCAGGAGCAGACCGGCAAAATCTTTATAAAATTCCTATTTCTTTTCCGTCCGCGCCGTCTCGAACCTTTATGGCGATTGGGTCCATATTCCGCAGGGAACACACAACTCGGTCGCGATCATCCATCGTGACGGAGTGGTTCCATATGGATTTCGGTCTGCGAACTGCTGGCCTACAATGCAAAGCGCAAATAAAACGAAGATAAGGAACATGCACGATGGATATCGTCGTTCTCGGGTTAGAGATTTTGTTTTTCGCTCTCTCCCTCGCCTACATCAAAGTCTGCGACATTCTTTAAGCCGGAGGATCGCAACATGCTTCTCGACTATATCCTTGGCGGCGGTGTGACCTTGTTCCTGCTCGCCTATCTGACATACGCCCTCGTTCGCCCAGAACGCTTCTGACGACAACCGAAGCAAGGCACGGAAAGCTACTCCAATGACACTCAACGGATGGATACAGATCCTCGCATACTGCGTGGTCGTCGTTCTGCTGGTAAAGCCGCTCGGCGGCTACATGTACCGCGTTTTCAACGGCGATCGCACATTCCTCTCGCCGATCCTTGGGCCCGTTGAACGGGCCCTTTACCGCATTTCGGGAACCAGCGAGCGCGAGGAACAGCACTGGACCGCTTATGCGGCCGGCATCATATTCTTCAGCCTGGCCAGCTTCCTGGTGCTTTATGTCCTGCAGCGCGTGCAAGGCGTGCTGCCCTACAATCCGGCCGGTATGCAAGCCGTTGAGCAGACCCTCGCCTTCAACACCGCCGTCAGCTTCGTGACCAACACCAACTGGCAGAATTACGGCGGCGAAAGCACGATGTCCTACCTCGTGCAGATGGCCGGCCTGACGGTGCAGAACTTCATGTCGGCGGCGGTCGGCATCGCCATCGCGGTGGCGCTGATCCGTGGCTTCGCCCGGCATTCGGTCAAGTCGATCGGCAATTTCTGGGTCGATTTGACCCGCTGCACGCTCTACATCCTGCTGCCGCTCTCCATCGTGCTCACTCTCGTCTATGTCTGGCTCGGCATGCCGCAGACGCTCGGCCCCTATGTCGATGCCACCACGCTCGAAGGCGCCAAGCAGACCATCGCTCTCGGCCCAGTCGCTTCGCAGGTCGCCATCAAGATGCTGGGCACCAACGGCGGCGGCTTCTTCAACGCCAATGCCGCGCATCCTTTCGAAAACCCCGACGCGATCTCGAACTTCATCCAGATGGTCACGATCTTCGCGCTCGGTGCGGCGCTGACCAACGTCTTCGGCCGCATGGTCGGCAACCAGCGCCAGGGCTGGGCGATCCTGGCCTCGATGGGCGTGCTGTTCATCGCCGGCGTCGCCATCTGTTACTGGTCGGAAGCATCAGGCAATCCGCTTGTCCATGCGCTCGGCATCGACGGCGGCAACATGGAAGGCAAGGAGACCCGCTTCGGCATCGCCCTATCGGCGTTGTTCGCGGTCATCACCACCGCTGCGTCGTGCGGCGCTGTCAACGCGATGCATGACTCGTTCACCGCGCTTGGCGGCCTGATCCCGATGGTCAACATGCAGCTTGGCGAAGTCATCGTCGGCGGCGTTGGCGCCGGCTTCTACGGCATCATCATGTTCATCGTCGTTGCCGTCTTCGTCGCCGGCCTGATGGTTGGCCGCACGCCCGAATATCTCGGCAAGAAGATCGAGGCCAAGGAGGTCAAGATGGCGATGCTCGCCATCCTCTGCCTGCCGCTGGCGATGCTGACCTTCACAGCCATCGCGGTCGTGCTGCCAAGCGCCGTGGCCTCGATGGCCAATGGCGGTCCGCACGGCTTCTCCGAAGTTCTCTATGCCTACACTTCGGCGGCGGCGAACAACGGCTCGGCCTTTGGCGGCCTTTCCGGCAACACGCCCTGGTACAACATCACCCTCGGTATCACCATGTGGATGGGTCGCTTCTTCGTCATCATTCCAGCGCTTGCCATCGCCGGCTCGCTGGCGACGAAGAAGACGGTGCCGGCTTCCGCCGGTACCTTCCCGACCGATGGCCCGCTGTTCGTCGGCCTGCTGGTCGGCGTCATCCTGATCGTCGTCGGCCTGACCTTCTTCCCGGCGCTGGCGATCGGACCGATCGTCGAACACCTGGCCATGATCCATGGGCAGACCTTCTGATACCGCCATGTCCTGGTTCAAAAACATGCGACGCAACGTTGAGCATCGGACCGAGCGGGAGGGGGAGACAATCCCCCCTCCTTTCCCGACCGTATCCACCTTCCTCGGCATTGCGGCAGTCATGATCGTGATCTGGCTGCTGGTCTATGGGCCGCCGCATCTTCCTTCGGCATCCGATCGATCGGTGCCTGCCAACAACATCGATACTGGAGCCAACAAATGAGCCAGTCCAAATCCGCGAGCATCCTGGATGCCGCCATCTTGTGGCCCGCCATCGGCGGCGCCTTCAAGAAATTGAACCCGCGCACCCTGATCAAGAACCCGGTGATGTTCGTCGTCGCCGTCGTCTCGGCGCTGACCACAGTCCTGTTTGTCAGGGATCTGATCACCGGTGGCGGCGATTTCAAGTTCACGCTGCAGATCATCATCTGGCTGTGGTTCACCGTGCTGTTCGCCAATTTCGCCGAGGCGGTCGCCGAAGGCCGTGGCAAGGCCCAGGCCAACTCGCTGCGCAAGGCGCGCACCGAGACCCAGGCCAAGCTTTTGGCCGGCGAGGACAGGACCAAGTTCAAGCTGGTGCCCGGCACCAGCCTGAAGGTCGGTGACATCGTGCTCGTCGAGGCCGGGGACATCATCCCGTCGGACGGCGAAGTGATCGAAGGCGTTGCCTCGGTCAACGAAGCGGCGATCACCGGTGAGTCGGCCCCCGTCATCCGCGAATCCGGCGGTGACCGTTCGGCCGTCACCGGCGGTACGCAGGTGCTGTCCGACTGGATCCGCTTGCGCATCACGGCCGCCTCCGGCCACACCTTCCTCGACCGCATGATCTCGCTGGTCGAAGGTGCCGAACGCCAGAAGACGCCGAACGAGATCGCGCTCAACATCCTGCTGGTCGGCATGACGCTGATCTTCGTGCTGGCCACCGCAACCATCCCGAGCTTCGCCTCCTATTCGGGCGGCTATATCTCGGTCACCGTGCTGGTCGCGCTGTTCGTCACCCTGATCCCGACCACGATCGGCGCACTGCTGTCGGCGATCGGCATTGCCGGCATGGACCGTCTGGTGCGCTTCAACGTGCTGGCCATGTCGGGCCGTGCCGTCGAGGCGGCCGGCGACGTCGATACGTTGCTGCTCGACAAGACCGGCACGATCACGCTCGGCAACCGCCAGGCGACGGAATTCCGTCCGGTCAAGGGCGTCACCGAACAGGAACTGGCCGACGCGGCGCAACTCGCCTCGCTCGCCGACGAAACACCGGAGGGCCGCTCGATCGTCGTGCTGGCCAAGGAGAAATATGGCATCCGCGCCCGTGACATGGCAACGCTGCACGCAACCTTCGTGCCCTTCACCGCACAGACCCGCATGAGCGGTGTCGACGTCGACGGCTCGTCGGTGCGCAAGGGCGCGGTCGATTCGGTGCTTGCCCATGTCAACCAGTCGACGGTTGCCGCCCACGGCACGCGCCCAAGCAGTGAGTCCGTCAAGGATCTCCAGGCGGTCGCCGACGAGATCGCCAAGTCCGGCGGCACGCCGCTGGCGGTCGAGCGTGACGGGCGCCTGCTCGGCGTCGTCCATCTCAAGGATATCGTCAAGGGCGGCATCAGCGAGCGCTTCACGGAACTGCGCCGCATGGGCATCCGCACGGTGATGATCACCGGCGACAATCCGCTGACGGCGGCCGCGATCGCGGCGGAAGCCGGCGTCGACGACTTCCTCGCCCAGGCGACGCCCGAGGACAAGCTGAAGCTGATCCGCGACGAACAGGCCAAGGGCAAGCTGGTCGCCATGTGCGGCGACGGCACCAACGATGCGCCCGCCCTTGCGCAGGCCGATGTCGGCGTCGCCATGAACACCGGCACGGTTGCCGCGCGCGAAGCCGGCAACATGATCGATCTCGACAGCGATCCGACCAAGCTCATTGAGATCGTCGAGATCGGCAAGGCCCTGCTGATGACGCGCGGCTCGCTGACGACCTTCTCGATCGCCAACGATGTGGCCAAGTACTTCGCCATCATCCCGGCCATGTTCGCCGTCTTCTACGTCGCGCCGGGACAAACCACCGGCCCGCTGCAGGCGCTCAACATCATGCATCTGGCGACGCCGGAGAGCGCCATCCTGTCGGCCATTATCTTCAACGCGCTGATCATCATCGCGCTGATCCCGCTGTCGCTGAAAGGCGTCAAATATCGTGCGATCGGCGCCGGCGCGCTGCTCAGCCGCAACCTGCTCGTCTACGGCCTCGGCGGCATCATCGTTCCCTTCGTCGGCATCAAGGCGATCGACATGATCGTCACCGCCCTCGGCCTCGCTTAAGGAATAAGCTCATGCTCACCCAGATAAGACCCGCGATCATCATGATCGTCTTCTTCACGGTCCTGACCGGCCTGATCTATCCGATCGGCATGACCGGCATCGCCCAGGCGCTGTTTCCGCACCAGGCCAATGGCAGCCTGATCGTGAAGGACAAAACCGTCATCGGCTCCGAGCTGATCGGCCAAGCCTTCGCCAGCGACAAGTATTTCCATGGCAGGCCTTCCGCGGCCGGCAATGGTTACGACTCCACGGCCTCCAGCGGCTCCAATCTCGGCCCGACCAACCCCAAGCTGATCGACCGCATCAAGGGCGATGCCGAGAAGCTGAAGGCGGAGAATCCGAACGCAGCGGTGCCGATGGACATGGTGACGACGTCGGGCAGCGGCCTCGATCCGCATGTCAGCCCGGAAGCGGCTTATTTCCAGGTTCCGCGCGTCGCCAAGGCCAGGGGCATCGACGAAGCCAAGGTCAAGGCGCTTGTTGACGGCCAGGTCGAAGGCAGGGAGCTTGGCTTCATGGGAGAGCCGGTGGTCAACGTGCTGGCGCTCAACATCGCGCTGGACGCCGCTAAATAGTTGATGGCGAGGTCCGGGGATCGACAGTATCCCCGGACCTCTCCATGATCGATCCTGATGCCGGAAGACAGAAGCAACGAAAACAGGCCTTCCCCCGACGCGCTGCTCGAGCATGCCGAGCGGGAGGGGCGCGGCCGTCTGCGGATATTCCTTGGCGCTGCGCCCGGTGTCGGCAAGACCTACGAAATGCTGATGTCGGGCCGTGCCAGGCTGGCTGATGGCGTCGATGTGGTGATCGGCGTCGTCGAGACGCATGGCCGCAAGGAAACCCAGGCTCTGGTCGAGGGCTATGAAATCATTCCCCGCCGCAAGGTCGACTACAAGGGGCGCATGCTCGACGAGATGGATATCGACGCCATCATTGCCCGGCGCCCGGCGCTGGTCCTCGTCGACGAACTCGCCCACACCAACGCGCCCGGCAGCCGCCATCCCAAGCGCTACCTCGACGTCCAGGAAATCCTGACGCAAGGCATCGATGTCTATACGACGCTCAACGTCCAGCACGTCGAAAGCCTGAACGATGTCGTGGCCCAGATCACCAAGGTCAGGGTGCGCGAGACGGTTCCGGATTCCATCATCGATGAGGCCGACGATGTCGAGATCATCGATCTCACCCCCGACGACCTGATCAAGCGGCTAGAGGAAGGCAAGGTCTACTTCCCCAACACCGCGCAGCGCGCCATCGAGAATTATTTTTCGCCCGGCAACCTGACGGCGCTCAGGGAACTGGCGCTGCGCCGCACCGCGCAGCGCGTTGACGAGCAGTTGCTCAATCACATGCAGTCCCATGCTATCCAAGGCCCCTGGGCGGCTGGGGAAAGGGTCCTCGTCTGCCTCGATGCGCGCCCGGGCGGCGCGGCCCGCATCCGCTATGCGCGGAGGCTGGCCGACCGGCTGCGTGCCCCGTGGACGGCCCTGCATGTCGACAGTCCCCGCTCGGCCAGCATGCCCGAGGAGGACAAGGACCGGCTTGCAAACAATCTGCGCCTCGCCCAACAGCTTGGTGCCGAGGTGACGACCATTCCGGGTCAGAATGTGGCGCAGGATATCGTGCGCTATGCGACGGCGAACAATTTCACCCATATCGTGGTCGGCCGGCCGACCCGCTCGCGCTGGCGCGAATTGATCGAGGGATCGCTGACCTATGATCTGATCCGCAACGCCGGCGACATCAGCGTCCATGTCATTTCGGGAACCGAACGCAGTACCGAGGCGACGTCGAGGAACGTCAGGACCGCGGACGAGCAGACGCCATTCCAGATCTGGCCCTATCTCATGGCCACGGCCTATGTCGCCGGCTCGCTCGCCTTCGCCGTCCTGCTCGACCAGTTCCTCGATGTTCGCAACCTTGCGATCATCTTCCTTATCGGGGTGCTGGCATCGGCGGTGACCGGCGGTCTGTGGCCGGCTCTGTACGCCTGTCTCGCCAGCGCCCTTGCCTTCAACTATTTCTTCCTGGAGCCGCGCTACACGCTGACGATCCGGGATCCGGAGAGCATCGTCGCGCTCGGCGTGTTCCTGGTCGTCGCCGTCATTGCCAGCAATCTGACGGTGCGCGTGCAGCGCCAGGCCGTCGCCGCCCGCTCACGGGCACGGGCGACGGAGGACATCTACCTCTTCTCCAAGAAGCTCGCCGGTGCCGGGACGCTCGACGACGTCTTGTGGGCCACCGCTTTCCAGATCGCCTCGATGCTGAAGCTGCGGGTGGTGCTGCTTCTGCCCGAAGACGGCACCATCACCGTCAAGGCCGGCTATCCGCCTGACGACACGCTGGCCGAGGCCGACATCGCCGCTGCCCGCTGGGCCTGGGAGCACAACCGCGCGGCGGGGCGCGGCGCAGACACGCTGCCTGGCGCCAAGCGCCTCTATCTTCCGTTGCGGACAGGGCGCACGGCAATCGGTGTCGTCGGCCTCGACAATGACAAGCAAGGCCCACTGTTGACGCCGGAACAGCAGCGCCTGCTCGACGCACTGGCCGACCAGGCAGCGGTCGCCATCGAACGCATCCAGCTGGTCGCCGATGTCGACCGGGCCACGCTCCTGGCCGAGGCGGACCGGCTGCGCTCGGCGCTGCTGACCTCCATCTCGCATGATCTGAAGACTCCGCTCGCCGCCATCATGGGCGCGGCCGGCACGCTGCGGGAATTCGCGTCGGCACTTCCCGAAGAGGACCGGGCGGAGCTGCTGACGACCGTGCTTGATGAATCCGAGCGGCTGAACCGTTTCATCGCCAACCTGCTCGACATGACCAAAATCGAGTCCGGCGCAATGGAGCCGAATTTCGCTTTCCACTATGTCGGCGACATCGTCGGCTCCGCCCTGCAGAGGGCCAGGAAAATCATCGGCGAGCACAAGACCGAGGTGGATATCCCTGGGGATTTGCCGATGTTGAAAGTCGATCCGGTCCTGTTCGAACAGGCGCTGTTCAATCTCCTCGACAATGCGGCGAAATACGCGCCGGCAGCCTCGACCATCCGCGTGCAGGGCTGGACCGACAATGGGTCCGTCAGCCTGCAGATCATGGATGAAGGGCCGGGCATTCCTCCCGGCGATCTGGAACGGATTTTCGACACGTTCTACCGGGTGCGCAAGCGCGACCAGGTTCGCGCCGGCACCGGGCTCGGCCTGTCGATCTGCCGCGGCTTCATCGAGGCGATGGGCGGCACGATCACGGCGGCAAACCGAACCGACCGTTCGGGCGCGGTTTTCACCATCAAGATGCCGAAGCCGTCGAACCCGCCCGATCTCGGCGCCGCCGCTACGGACGACAATGATGTGGGTGATTTGGCATGACGAACGCGAATGTCAGGATATTGGTTGTCGATGACGAGCCACCGATCCGCAAACTGCTCCGGGTCGGCCTCGGCAGCCAGGGCTATGCGGTCAGCGAGGCGCCAAACGCCAAGGCGGCGATCGAGCTGATGGATGCGGAAAAGCCGGATCTGGTGCTGCTTGATCTCGGCCTGCCCGGCATGAGCGGCCATGAGCTGCTGCGCAAATGGCGTGACGACGGCCTCGACATTCCCGTCGTCATCCTCTCCAGCCGCACCGACGAAGCCGGCATCGTCAACGCGCTCGAACTCGGTGCCGACGACTATGTCACCAAGCCGTTCGGCATGAACGAGCTGGTGGCGCGCATCCGCGTGGCGTTGCGGCACAAGTTCCAGCAGCAGGGCGAGAAGCCGGTTTTCCAGAGCGGCGACCTCAGCGTCGATCTGGTCAAGCGCATCGTCAAGGTCGAGGGCAAGGAGATAAAACTCTCGCCGAAGGAATACGACATATTGCGCATCCTGGTGCAGCATGCCGGCAAGGTGCTGACCCACCATTTCATCCTGAAGCAGATCTGGGGCGACTCGACCGACGTGCAGTATCTCAGGGTCTATGTCAGGCAGCTCAGGCAGAAGATCGAGAAGACCCCCGACCAGCCGCACCACATCACCACCGAGACCGGTGTCGGCTATCGCCTGCGGGTCGACTGAGAAAATCCCTCGATCGAACCTGCATCAGCCGATGGCTTGCAGGGGCCGGGTCGTCGCGGATGCGCGCAAGGCCGCCAGGCAACCGAGAATGCCGAGCGGCACGAAAGCAAGAAACAGCCAGCTCGCGACATTCGCCGCGGCGTCGTGGTTCAGCCCTTGCGAAAAGCCACTGGCATTGGCGACGATGCCAGCGAGCGCCGCACCCACGGCATAGCCGATGCGCTGCATGGTCGGCACCGCTGCCGAGGCGATGGTCTGTTCGTTGTCGGGCGCGGAGGCAACGATGACGCGGGCCAGGAACGGCCAGGCAATGCCGAAGCCGCCGCCCTGCAACAAGGCGCAGAACAGGATCAGCGGGATCGAGCCAAGGGGTATCGTATAAGCAAAGCCGGCGATGCCCGCCGCGATCATCAGCGCGCCGACGACAATGATCAGCCGCTCGCGCCGCGGCGGCGCGTTGGCGACGAGGATCGACAGGATCGACCAGGCGATCGATTCGGCGGCGATGATGTAGCCGGTGGTCAAAAGCGGAATGTCGTGCAGGCTGGTCAAAAGCAGCGGCCCGTAGATGCCGAAGGAGACGGTCGCCACTGAAAAGGCGGCGACCATGGTCATGCCGGCGCCGACTGGCGTGCGCCACGAGAACAGCCGTGACGGGAACAGCCGCGAGCGCGGCTTCAGCCCGTCGATCAAGAAGAACAGTGCCAGGCCGGCGAGGCCTAGCACGATCAGCAGCGAGGAACGCAGCGGCGCGATGTCGACGCCGGCCAAGGCGATCAGCACCACGGCGACCGCGAGGCAGCCAAGGGCTGCAAACGGGAAGGGCGGCACCTTGGCGGCGCTGGGAACGGGTCGCGTTGCCTCCGGCGTGTCGAGCACGATGAAGCTGGCCAGCGCCATGGCCGTGCCGCCGAGAGTGAAGACCCCAAAGGCCCAGCGCCATGACAAAAGCTCGGTCATGATCGCGCCCAGCAGCGGGCCGCTGAAGGCGGCGACGCCCCAGATGGCCGACATGATGCCGAAAAGCTGCGGCCAGATGGCGCGCGAAAACAGCCGCTCGACCGAGACGTAGGCCAGCGACACCAGCGCGCCGCCGCCAAGCCCTTCGACCAGGCGGCCGGCCAGAAACAATTGCATGGAGGGCGAGGTGGCGCAGATCAGCGCCCCGGCGGCGTAAAGCAGGGCTGCGACCACCATATTGGTGCGCAGCGCCACGTAGCTCACCAGCCGTCCGGCCGCGGCACCGGCGACAATAGCGCCGAGCTCATAGACCGCCAGCGACCAGCCGACGAGCTGTACGCCGGCCATTTCGCCGACCATGGCCGGCATGACGGTTGCCACCATCGTCTCATTGGTGGCATGCAGCAGGATGCCGAGGCTGATGAAGCAGAAGCGTGCAAGGTCGCCGCTTGCCCACAATGCGCGCCAGTCGACCCTGTTTGTACCGATTTCAGTCATGTCCACCCCTGCCTTGCATATTCCAACGCAGTCGCACGGCACCAGAAGCCAGCAAGGCTTTCCGGCAGGACCATGCGCGTCGGGATCGAGACGCTGCTTCAATGGAGCAGGCTTGTAGGACCTCAACCGCAGTTGAGCTCAAGCGGTTTTTGACAGTTTTTTGTGCGGCCGTTTGCTGCGATTGACCGTCGTCGTTACGCGATCAGTTCTCGGTGCTGCGCAGTTGGAACTGGCTGACGCCGATGGCGAGGTTGATGCCGGTCTGCGTCTGCAGGCTGAGCGGCTGGAGGGTAAAAGCCTGCGAGGAACCGCCGACCAGCAGATTGGCGCCGGCGCCGACGGCCGCCGTCACCTCGGCACTGGCGCCGACATAATCGCCCGCCAGTGCGCCTGGCGCGTAGATCTTCTTCAATGGCGTCAGCACCAGCCACTGCATCACCGTCTGCTTGGTGGTGCCGATGTCGAGGCCATATTTGTTGACGGCGCCGAAATAGGCTTCGGGCGCGAAGCTCTTATCGGCCGGAGTGAAGGTGCAGCTCAAATCCTTGCTCGAGCCGAAAATGTAGCCGGTGCCGCCGGCTATTGCGCATTCAAGCCTGCCGAGTTCGACGCCCCGGTCCTGCGCTTGCGCCACGCCGGCGAGCAAGGTTGTGATCACGGCAGCGGCAATGGCTGTCTTCGGCATACTGTTCCCCTCAAAATCAAACGGCGCGGAACCAGTCTATCCGGTTCCGCGCCGCAGAGTAGAGGGGAGCGCATGGCTCCATGCAATCACTTGAAGGAGTGGATCAACTCAAGCGAGGTCACGGCCACGGCGAGGTTGACGCCGGTCTGCGCCTGGACGCTGAGCGGCTCCAGCATGAAGGCGCTGTCGAAGCCACCGACCAGCAGATTGGCGCCGCCGCCGGTAACAACACTCGCCTCGGCGTTGACGCCATAATAGCTGCCGGCGAGATCGCCTGCGTCACGGTCGCGGGTCGCGGCAAAAACCGCCCAGATCAACTGGCCCTGATGCGTCTGGCCAACGTCGAGGCCGACCTTGGAGATGACGCCGGTGTAAACCTCGGACGGTCCATGGTGATACGGACGGAAGACGCAGGACACGCCCTTGTTGGAGGCAACGATGTAAGCAGTGCCGCCGTCGATGGTGCAGTCGAGCGTGCCGAGCTGCAGCTTGCCGGCGCTGGCCGGGGCGACGGCGAACACCGTCGTGGCGAGGGCAGCGGCACAGGCGAGTTTCTTGATCATGGGAGGGTCCTTTCGCAAATAACTTCGAATAACGGTTCGAGTGGCTAGACCGTTCCGTCGAAAACTTGGCGTGAACAAGGCAAGCGTTAACAGCTTGTTGCTGGGGTTAACGCGCGGTAGCCGGACTGCGTCTTTTTGGACACGCAGAGGATGGTGCATTTGGATGCCCCGCGCCTTTGCGCAGGGCGAAATCGCAGATCAGCTGACGCGGGCGAGGCCGTCCTTGGCCGGCTGGTAGCTGGGATTGAGGCGCACGGCTTCGCGATAGGATTTCGCCGCCTTGGCCTTATCGCCGCGCCGTTCGTAGATCAGCGCCTGGTTGGCCCAGGCCTCGGCGTTCTGGCCGTCGAGCTTGATGGCCATATTGAAGTCGGAGAAGGCATTGTCCTCGTCGCCCGTCGCCAGGTAGGAGAGGCCACGGCCGTTGTAGGGCTCGGCCGCGTCCGGCGCCAGCGAGATGGCGGTCGAGAAATCCTCGATGGCGAATTTGTGCTGGCCCTGGCTCTGGTAGATCAGGCCGCGATTGTGGTAGGCGCGGGCGTCGGTCGTATCGAGCTGGATCGCCTTCTGGAAGTCGTTGAAGGCATCCTGGGTGCGGCCTGCCTTGCGGTAGAGATTGCCACGGCCGATATAGGCAGCGTCATAATTGCCGTTGATCTGGATCGACTTGTTGTAGTCGTCGAGCGCGGCCGGCTGGTTGCCGAGGAAGCGCTGGATGAGTGCGCGGTTGGAATAGGCCTGGTAGAAATTCGGATTGAGCTGGATGGCCTGGTTGAAATCCTTGAGCGCCGCCTGGTACTGGCCGCCCCGGCCATAGGCCGAGCCGCGCACATTGTAGCCTTCGGGATCCTGGGGATTGCGCTGGATGACCGCCGACAGCGAGGAGATGTTCTCGCTCGAGCCTTGCGCCTTGTCGATGTTGTTGAATTCGCCAGCCGGGCCCGATGTCTGGCAGCCGGCAAGCACCAGTCCGGAGAGCAGGGCTGCTGCCAGGGCGAAACCACGCAATGCGGTCCCGCGCTCCACGCTTGTTGCGTTCATGTCTGCCCTGTCCTCACTTGCGCCGTCGTTCGGGTCCGGATCCCCCCTCCGGGCCGGGTCACGTCAAAAACAAAAAGGTGGCGGCGATTCCGCATCGCGCCACCTCTGATATCCTTCGAAAAGGACGAAAAATAGGCGTTAGAACCGCGGCGGGCGCGGAGCACCACCAGGACCACCGGCGGCGCCAGCCGCAACCGGGCGCGGCGTCATCGGCAGGAGACCTTCGCGCTGGGCGCGCTTGCGGGCCAGCTTGCGGGCGCGGCGAACGGCCTCGGCCTTTTCACGGGCGCGCTTCTCGGAAGGCTTCTCGTAGTGACCGCGCATCTTCATTTCGCGGAAAATGCCTTCGCGCTGCATCTTCTTCTTGAGCGCGCGAAGCGCCTGATCAACGTTATTGTCGCGGACGAGTACCTGCACGGGCAATCCTGTCTTTCGGGTTTGATATCAACAGGCAAGCGGCCATAGCCACTAGCCTCCGCGGCGGTCGACACCACGAATTGTGGCGGCTGATAGCAGAATCAGGCCGTGCTGTCCACAGTCGAAATGCAGGACAACAGCCAAATTGCCACGGTCACCCCGAGATAGGGCGCCAACTACGCCGTGGCCAGGTGCAGCCGCTCGAAATCCTCGAAGAACTCGCCGTAGTCGCAGGTGATCTCTTCACCGGCGGCGATGTCGCGGGTCGCTGTTGCCCCACCATACTGCGAAAAATCGGTATTTGGCGTCGCCGAATGGTTCATGAAGCGGCCATTGTCGACTTCATAGACCATGAAACCCGGCCGATCCGGGCTCGGATAGGCGTAGCGGTCGAGCAATTCCTTCAGAGGCTGGGGTGCGGCCTCATATTTGTCCATCGGGATCAGCCGGTCGAAATCCGGGTCAAGCCGCCAGATCGAGGCGCCTTTCCGGATTGGCTCGGCGGCGAACATGCCGACGCCCTCGATTGCGCTCTGGGCGACATAGGTTCGGATCAGCATCATGGTTCCAGGACCTGTTTTGGCAAGAAGACCCGTTTCGACAAAAGGGAATCGCCAAATCGCGCCGAAAAAGCAAGTCCGGCAGGCTGCGTCAAAGCGACGAACCAGCCTGTTCGCCGCAAAAATCCTTCAGGTCCGGTTGATCGAGACGCCGCCATCAGCAAACAGTGCGGTTCCGGTGGTGAAGCTCGAGGCGTCGGAGGCAAGATAAAGCGCCGAGCGGGCGATCTCTTCCGGCTGCGCCATGCGCTTCAAGGCATGGATGCCTTCGACGAAGGCGCGCGCTTCGGGCGTGGTCGTTGTCGCGCCGGGGGTGTCGGTGCCGCCCGGCAGCAGTGCGTTGACGCGCAGGCCTTTCGGCCCGTATTCGGCGGCCAGCACCTGTGTCAGGCCGATCAGGCCGGCCTTGGCGGCGGCATAGGCGGCCATGCCCGGCATGCCGGCGGTGTAGCCGACAAAGCTCGAGGTGAAGATCAGCGAGCCGCCGCCGCGCTCCAGCATGGCCGGTATCTGGTATTTCGCGCCGAGAAAGGCGCTGGTCAGGTTGATGTCCATCGTCTCGTGCCATGCCGCCGGCATCATGTCGGGCACGGGTGCCATCAAGCCGACGGCGCCGGCATTGTTGAAGGCAATGTCGAGGCCGCCGAAGCTTTCGACCGCCAGATCGACAAGGGCTCTCGCATAGGCCTCGTCCCTGACGTCGCCGGCAAGCGCGATGGCCGTGCCGTCGGCGTCTTTGATTTCAGCGACCAGCGTGTCGAGCTCTGCCTGGCGTCGCGCTGCGACGACGATCCTGGCGCCTTCGTCGGCAAAAAGCTTTGCCGCGGCCCGGCCGATGCCGGAGCTGGCGCCGGTGACGATGGCGATCTTGTTGGCGAGTGCGAACATCTTTTGCATCCCTGTTCCTTATGCCGGTCTTTCCGGCAATCGGATGCTTGGTCGCAGATGGCGCAGGTCGGAGCCACCCGATACCTGCGAAGGCCGCTTCGATCCAGGCTATTGCTTCATCAGCCAACCGAGGCGGTCGAGCGAAAATGCGTAGCTGATGGCGATAAGCACGGCGATGATGACGCACGTAGTAGAATGACCGGCCACATAGAATCCGGCCGCGCCGCCAAACAGGATGACGAGTTCGAGCACCAGACGCACGATGCCAGGCACGGGCACTGGCGCACGACCCGAGCGGCTCGGGTCATTGAGCACGGCGAAGGTTCCCCAGAGTGCCGCCGCGATGAGTGGTACGGCCAGCGCGACAATCCAGCGCCACACGCCACCGAAGAGACTCCAGCCGGCAACGCCGAGACCGAGCAAGGCGGCAAGTTCCAGCAGGAAGCGCAACGTCAGATTCCACCAGGCATTGCCCATAGCCGTCCTCCAGAATTTTGCGACAGGCAATGTGGCTGAAGGCCCTCAAGGGAGCCAGCCTAAGTGCGTCCTTTTCCACCGCGGCGCAAAACGGCAAGCGCCGTCGCAAACAGCGCAAGGGTGGAAGCGCTGTTTCGCTAGTGATACACCTCGCGCCGGGCCGAACAAAAGCCTGGCTGCAATCCGCGAGATCTGTTGGCGCGAGGCTGGAACGTTGAAAAAATATTCGGTATTCGCCATCGCCCGGGAGGCCATGCGCGGCCACAAGGGCTGGGAGGAACAATGGTCCTCACCTGAGCCCAAGAAGGAATACGACGTCATCATCGTCGGCGCCGGCGGCCATGGCCTGGCCACCGCCTATTATCTCGCCACGGTGCACGGGATCACCAATGTCGCGGTGTTGGAAAAGGGCTGGCTCGGCGGCGGTAACACCGGCCGCAACACCACCATCATCCGCTCCAACTATCTCTATGACGAGAGCGCCGGCATCTACGACCATGCGCTGAAGCTGTGGGATGGGCTGAGCCAAGAACTCAACTATAACGTCATGTATTCGGCGCGCGGCGTCATGATGCTGGCGCACAATGTGCATGACATCCAGGTGCTGAAGCGCCACGTTCATGCCAACCGGCTGAACGGCATCGACAATGAATGGCTGTCGCCGGAGCAGGCGAAGGAATTCTGCCCGCCGCTCAACATCTCTAAAGAAGCACGATATCCGGTCGTCGGTGCTGCCTTGCAGCGACGCGGCGGTACGGCCCGCCATGACGCGGTGGCCTGGGGCTATGCGCGCGGCGCTTCTGCCCGCGGCGTCCACATCATCCAGAATTGCGAGGTCACCGGGGTCAAGCGCGCACCGAACGGCGCCGTCATGGGCGTCGACACGACGCGCGGCTTCATCGGCGCCAAAAAGGTCGGCGTGGTGGCCGCCGGCCATTCCTCGGTCATCATGAACATGGCCGGGGTGCGCATGCCGCTGGAAAGCTATCCGCTGCAGGCGCTGGTGTCGGAGCCGGTCAAGCCGGTCGTGCCTTGCGTGGTGATGTCGAACACCGTGCACGCCTACATCTCGCAGTCCGACAAGGGCGAGCTGGTGATCGGCGCCGGCACCGACCAGTACGTCTCCTATTCGCAGACCGGCGGCTTGCATATTCTTCAGCATACGCTGGACGCTATCTGCGAGATGTTCCCGATCTTCACGCGCATGAAGATGCTGCGTTCGTGGGGGGGCATCGTCGACGTCACGCCGGATCGTTCGCCGATCCTGGCCAAGACGCCGGTGCCCGGCCTCTACGTCAATTGCGGCTGGGGCACCGGTGGCTTCAAGGCGACGCCGGGTTCGGGCCATGTCTTTGCCCACACCATCGCCAGGGACGATCCGCATCCGATCAACGCGCCCTTCACCATCGAGCGCTTCCGCACCGGCCGCCTCATCGACGAGGCGGCAGCGGCGGCGGTGGCGCACTGATGATGGCCGAGGTGGCAGTCGCAGTGCCGCTGATGCTGGCGGGGGAACAGGGCATGTTCCACATGCCGTCGGCGCAAGAGGTGCGGCTGCAGCCGATCGCGCGCGCCGGCAACGAGGCCGGATGGCCTTTTTCGGTCGACGAGGGAACGCTGGCCTGCGTCTGGGGCGGCGGCCAGAAAGTTGTGATGTTCTTCGAAGGCCGGCCGAAGGGCCTGGACGAAGACGAGGATTTCAAACCGCGTGGCGTGATCGTCACGACCGACCCGATGCAGCTGACACTCGGCAACATCGCCAACCGCGCCTTGTTTCGCGATTCCGCTGATGTAGCGGACCGGTTGCGGCTCGTCGCGCCGTTCGTGACCATGGGTCAGAAGCTTTGCGACCAACCTCCCGGCGCCCGCGTCGGCCACGGCGAACTGTAGGAACGAACAGAATGCTTCTCATCCGCTGCCCCTATTGCGAGGAAGAGCGCCCGGAGCTCGAATTCCGCAACGCCGGCGAGGCGCATATTGCGCGCTCGGCCAACATATCAGGCGAGAGCGACGACGATTTCGAAAAGTTCTTCTTCATCCGCTCGAATCCCAAGGGCATCATCTATGAGCGCTGGCGGCATATGCATGGCTGCGCGCGGTTCTTCAATGCCGTGCGCGACACCGTCACCGACAAGTTCGTCATGACCTACAAGGCCGGCGAGCCGAAACCCTCCAAGCTGCCGGGAGCTGCAAAATGAGCGGCGCGTTCCGTATCCCGAGCGCCGGTCGCCTCAGCCAGGCCAAGACCGCGCGGTTCAGCTTCGACGGCCAGTCCCATACCGGCATCGAGGGCGACACGCTGGCTTCGGCGCTGCTCGCCAATGGCGTGCACCTGGTCGGCCGCTCGTTCAAGTACCACCGGCCGCGCGGCTTCCTGTCGGCCGGCGCTGAAGAGCCCAACGCGCTGGTGCAGATCGTGCGCGACGACGCGCGCAAGACACCGAATGTGCGGGCGACCGTGCAGGAGCTCTATGACGGGCTTGCCGCCAACTCGCAGAACCGCTGGCCGTCGCTGGCCTTCGACGTTGGCGCGGTCAACGACATTGCGTCGCCGATGTTTTCTGCCGGCTTCTACTACAAGACCTTCATGTGGCCGAAGGCTGCCTGGAAGAGCCTTTACGAGCCCAGAATCCGTGAAGCCGCCGGCCTTGGCGTTTCTCCAGATAAGCCCGATCCAGACCATTATTCCTCCCGCTATGCCCATTGCGACGTGTTGGTTCTGGGCGGCGGTGCCGCCGGCATCGCGGCGGCACTGGCGGCGGCTGAAACCGGCGTGCGCGTCATCCTGGCCGACGAGCAGGCCGAATTCGGCGGCAGCCTGCGTTTCGAGAGCGGCGCGAAAATCGACGGCCAGGACGGTTTTGGCTGGGCGCAGGCGGCGATCGCCAGGCTGAGCGCCATGGACAATGTCCACGTGCTGTCGCGCACGACGGCTTTCGGATACTACGCGCAAAATTTCGTGGGCCTGGTCGAGCGCGTCAGCGATCATCTGAAGGCCCCCGGCCATGATCTGCCGCGTGAGCGGCTGTGGCAGGTCCGCGCCAAGCGCGTCGTGTTGGCTTCTGGTGCCATCGAGCGCCACATGGTGTTCGCCGACAATGACCGGCCGGGCATCATGCTGGCGGGTGCAGCGCGCACCTTCCTCAACCACTATGGTGTGGCGGTCGGCAAAAATGTCGGCGTCTACACTGCCAATGATTCCGCCTATGCCGCAGCGATCGACCTGAAGAAGGCCGGCGTCAATGTGGCGGCAATCGTCGACCTGCGCGACCATCCGACCGGACCGGTCATCGACGAGGCGAGGGCGCTCGGCATCGAGGTCAATTTCGGCCGCGCGGTGATCCGCGCCGGTGGCAAGCTGCGGGTGTCGTCGATGACGGTGCAGCCGAAGAATGGCGGCGGCGAACGCACCATCCCGGTCGATGCGATCCTGATGTCGGCCGGCTGGACGCCGTCGGTACACCTGTTCTCGCAGTCGCGCGGCAAGGTTGCCTTCAACGACGAGACCAAGCGCTTCGTGCCGGGCACCTATGCGCAGGATTGTGTTTCCGTCGGCGCCTGCAATGGCACCGATGGGCTGTCGGCATCGGTCGAAGAGGCCTATGCGGCTGGCGCCAAGGCAGCCAAGGATGCAGGCGCCAAGGATTCCATTGTTAAGGCGGGCAAGGGGACGAAGCCGAAGGTCGATGCCTCGGAAAGCTGGTCGCGCGGCATGCTGGGCGCGGCTCCCGGCGCCGGGCCGGACAAGACAGTCAAGGCCTTTGTCGATTTCCAGAACGACGTCACCGCCAAGGACATCCGCCAGGCGGTGCATGAAGGCATGCGCTCGATCGAGCATGTCAAGCGCTTCACCACCAACGGCATGGCGACCGACCAGGGCAAGACGTCCAACATGCACGGCCTGGCGATTGCCGCCGAGACGCTGGGCAAGCCGATCCCCGAGGTCGGCCTCACCACCTTCCGCGCGCCCTATACGCCGGTCACCTTTGGCGCGATCGTCAGCCATGCGCGCGGGCCGCTGTTCGACCCGACGCGCAAGACGGCGATCCATCCCTGGGCCGAGGCACAAGGTGCCGTATTCGAGGATGTCGGCCAGTGGAAGCGGGCCTGGTATTTCCCCAAGGGCGGCGAAGACATGCACGCCGCGGTCGACCGCGAATGTGTCGGGGTTCGCACCAAGGCCGGCCTGTTCGATGCTTCGACGCTGGGCAAGATCGAAGTGGTCGGGCCGGACGCGGCCAAGTTCATGGAACTGCTCTACACCAATCCGTGGGAGAAGCTGGAGCCGGGCCGTTGCCGCTATGGCATCATGCTGCGCGAGGACGGCTTCATCTATGATGACGGCGTCGTCGGCAGGCTGGCGCCGGACCGTTTCCATGTGACGACGACGACGGGCGGTGCGCCGCGCGTCATGAACCACATGGAGGATTATCTCCAGACCGAGTTCCCGCATCTCAATGTCTGGCTGACCTCGATCACCGAGCAGTGGGCTGTCATCGCGGTGCAGGGTCCGAAGTCGCGCGACATCATCGCGCCGCTGGTCGAAGGCATCGACATGTCCGATGAGGGACTGCCGCACATGTCGGTGCGCGAAGGCAAGATCTGCGGTGTGCCGACACGGCTGTTCCGCATGTCCTTCACCGGCGAGCGCGGCTTCGAGGTCAACGTGCCGGCAGACTATGGCCAAGCCGTATGGGAGGCGCTTTGGGCTGAGGGCCAGAAGCACGGTGCTGTTGCCTACGGCACCGAGGCGATGCACGTGCTGCGCGCCGAAAAGGGCTACATCATCGTCGGGCAGGATACGGACGGCACGGTGACGCCGAACGACGCTGGCCTCGACTGGGCGGTCGGCAAGAAGAAGACCGATTTCGTCGGCATCAGGGGCATGGCGCGGCCGGATCTGGTCGCCAAGGGCCGCAAGCAGCTGGTTGGTCTCAAGACCAAGGATCCGAAGGTCGTGCTGGAAGAGGGCGCGCAGATCGTCGAGGATCCGAAACAGGCGATCCCGATGAAGATGATCGGCCATGTCACATCAAGCTACTGGTCGGAAAATTGCGGCCGCTCGATCGCTCTGGCGCTGGTCGCCGGCGGCCGCGACCGGATGGGCGACACGCTCTACGTGCCGATGCCGAACGGGGTGATAGAAGTGGAGGTTACCGGCATGGTGTTCTTCGACGAGACAGGAGGGCGCCTCAATGGCTAAGGCTGCTGCAAAGAAGTCGGCTGCGGCCGCAATGCCTTCGGTCGAACGCCGTCCGACCCTGGCTGGTCGCAGCACGACGGCGCCGAGCGTCAAGGTCGAGATCCTGCCGCCGGCGGAGCGCATGTCGTTGCGCGCACCGGAAGCTTCGGTCGCAGCGCTTTCGAAGGCGCTTGGGCTGACCTTGCCGAAGAAGCCGAAAACCTCGGCGTCAAAAGCAGGGCGCACTGCTTTGTGGCTCGGCCCCGATGAATGGCTTGTCATCGATGAGGCCGGAAACGATCCACTAGCCGATTGCGCAGGGGTTTCCTCCCTGCATTCGGCCGTTGGCATCTCGCATCGCAACATCGCGATATCGGTTGCTGGTGCCGGGGCTGCGGCCACGATCAATTCGGGGTGCCCGCAGGACCTGTCACTCGAAGCCTTCCCGGTGGGTGCCGCCTCGCGCACCATCCTCGGCAAGACCGAGATCGTGTTGTTGCGCACGGCCGATGACGCTTTCCGGCTCGAATGCTGGCGTTCCTTCTCGGACTATGTCTTTACTTTCCTCTCCGAGGGAGCACGCGACGCGGCGGTCTGATCCCGGAATGTTTGTCGTCCGCGCCCGTTGTGCGGCAACAGTCGAGGGAGAAGTGTCGATGCCGTCAAAATCCGCGCCGAAATCGCCGGTGAAAAAGACGCCCGCCGTCCGCTCGCTCGAGCATGAGCAACACGAAGCGCCGAGCGCCGAAGAGGAACTCGAGGAAGGCCTCGAAGATACGTTCCCGGCCAGCGACCCGGTGTCGATCACCGGCTCGGCGATCCCCGGTGCGCCCGCCAAGCCTGGCAAGGCCAAGACCGTCCCTGGCCGGAAAAGCCGCAAGCCCTGATTTTCCGTAATTTTGGTGGAAGGCATCTTCCCAAGACGTCCGTGGATGCGATATTCAAAGCGCTTTGGAGAGGAAAAATGCCTGTTAAAGCTGTCGTCTGGGGCGAGAACGTCCATGAGCAGACCAATGCCGCCGTGCGCGACCTCTATCCACTGACCATGCATGGCACGATTGCCGCCGCGCTCAACCAGGACAAGGGCATTGAGGCGAGCACCGCCACTTTGCAGGAGCCCGAGCACGGCCTGAGCGAGAAGCGCCTTGCCGCCACCGACGTGCTTCTGTGGTGGGGCCACGCCGCGCATGGCGAGGTCAAGGACGAGATCGTCGAGCGCGTGCAGAAGCGGGTCTGGGAAGGCATGGGGCTGATCGTGCTTCATTCCGGTCATTACTCGAAGATCTTCAAGCGGCTGATGGGCACGCCCTGCTCGCTGAAATGGCGCGAGGCGGGCGAGCGCGAGCGTGTCTGGGCGATCAATCGCGGCCATCCGATCGCGCAAGGCATCGGCGAATGCCTGGAGATCGGCGAGACGGAAATGTATGGCGAGCCGTTCGCGGTGCCGGAGCCGCTGGAGACGGTGTTTGTCTCTTGGTACGAGGGCGGCGAGGTGTTCCGGTCCGGGCTGACCTACCAGCGCGGCGCCGGCCACATCTTCTATTTCTCGCCCGGCCACGAGACTTATCCGATCTACCACAATGAGGGCGTGCAGCAGGTGCTGCGCAATGCCGTGCACTGGGCGCACAACCCGGCGCCGGCATGGTCCGGCATCACCAACGCGCCGAACGTGCCGACGAACAAGGCCAAGGAAAAGATCGTGCAGAAAGGCTTGCGCCTGCATGCCGACGGCGACAAGGGCTTGAGCTGATGGGGGCTTGAGTTGATGGAGGACTTGAGTTGATGGGGGACCTGATCTGATGCATCGCCTGCTCTTGCTCGGCACCGGCTGGATCGCCGGACATCATATCGAAGAGTTTGCAAAGGTTCCTGGCTGCGGCATTGTCGCCTGTGTCGATCAGCTGCCTGGCCGCGCGGCGGCGTTTGCCGCCGCCAACAAAATCGGCGTTTCTTTCGAGAGCCTTGATGCGGCGATCGCCTGGGGCGATTTCGACGCCGCCATCAACGCGACGCCGGACGGTGTGCACAAGGCGACGACGCTGGCGCTGCTTGCCGCGGGAAAACATGTCTTTTGCGAAAAGCCACTGGCGCCGAACCAGGCCGACGCGCTTGCCATGACCGAAGCGGCCGAGGCCGCCGGCCTCGTCAACATGGTCAACCTGACCTATCGCAATTCGCCGGCGATCCAGGAAGCACGGCGTCTGGTGTTGGCCGGCGCGATCGGCGAACTGCGCCATGTCGAGGCGAGCTACAAGCAGAGCTGGCTGGTCAGCAAGTCCTGGGGCGACTGGCGCGTCGAGGACAAATGGCTGTGGCGCCTGTCGACCCGGCATGGTTCCACGGGGGTTCTGGGCGATGTCGGCATCCACATACTGGACTTCGCCACCTATGGCGCGGCCCAGGATATTGTCAGCCTGCACGCCGATCTGGTGACGTTTCCGAAGGCCGAAGGTGAGCGGATCGGCGACTACGTGCTCGACGCCAATGACAGTGTGGCGATCACGGCACGGCTGACATCCGGCGCGCTGGCGACAATCATGGCGAGCCGCTACACAACCGGCCATGGCAATGACCTGTCGCTGGCGTTGCACGGCACCAAAGGAGCGCTCAAGGTCGAGACCGATGGCAAGGCGGCGCGGCTGTCGGCGTGCCTGGGAGAGGACGTCGATGTTCAGCTGTGGCGAGAGCTGGGCCTGCCGGATGCGAAGCGCAACGCCCAGCGTTTTGTCGACGCGCTGGATGCCGGGCAGAACGGCGCCCCATCCTTCCGGCGCGCCGCCGACATGCAGAAGCTGATCGACGCAGCCTTCGAGAGTTCAGCGAGCAGGCTGCCGATCTCGATCGGCTGACATACTCAGCCAGAGCACTTCACCGTTTCACGGAAACGGCGAATTGCTCTACCTCTTTTTATTGACGCAATTCCGGACGCAAAACCGCCCACACTTTTCCTGGAATTGCTTAGCCGGCTTGTGCCGGCCTGAAGCGTTTGGCGCAAATCTTAGAATGCGCTCGGCACGATCCACGGGTTGATGCTGATGCCAAGGCGCGGGCCCTTGCTGTCAACGGTGTTTTCCGTGGCGCCCTTCTTCTCGACCGAACCGGTCGAGGCACAATCGAGCTTCACATTGGTCTTGGTGTCGACGCAGGTCGCAGCCGGCACCTGCTTGACCGGGTGGGTGGTGTTGGCGGCGAAAGCCGAGCCCGAAAGAGCCAGAACGGCTGCGAGGGTGAGGACAATCTTTTTCATGGTCAGTCTCCAGTTTAGCGTTTGAATCTTTTCCGTACACGTACGGTGTAACGTACAGATACGCCTGGAGGCGCCGATGTTCAAGTCAGAAAACGTACACGTACGACAAATTTTTTTGAATGACGAAAATAGCGACGTACTGACACAACAGCGCGTTACGATCCGATCGTTCAACCGTCAGGTCGGATGTCAGAATTACCAGGTCAGCAGTTGACCGGTGTTTCGGTCAGCGACGGCACGTTTTGCGTGCTGAGCGAGGCAAGGGTGGAATCGCACATCCGCTTCACGAAAGCCTGCGGGTCGCCGAAGGGATAGAACGGAAAAGTGATCAGCAGCGATATGGTACCGTGGCCCACCGCCCACAGCATGGTGGCGATGGCGCGCGCATCACCGTGCAATTTGCCTGCGGCGATGCAGGCCTCGACCCGCTTGATGAGCGCTTTCATCGCAGGGTTGCCCTCTTCCATATCTTCATAGCTCCTGCCTTCCGGCAGCTTGGTCTTTTCGGTCATGAAGACGGTGCGGTATTCGTTGGGATTGCCGAGCCCGAAGGCGGCATATTCGGTCATGACGACCTTCAAGGCCTCGATCGGATCGTCGGACGGATGCTCCTCGATGCGGCGGGCAAGCGTTTCGAAGGCGTCTTCGGCCAGCGCGAACAGGATGTCCTGCTTGTCGGCGAAATAGGAATAGACCGACATCGGCGCGTAGCCGACCCGCTTGGCCAGCTTGCGGATGGTCAGGCCATCATAGCCTTCTTCCTGGACGAGCTTATGCGCGGCTTCGACCAGTTCGGAGCGCAGTTCGGCCTTTTGTTTCTCGCGGCGTGTCTGGACGCTCTGCGGCACGTCTGGTGCCTTTCCTCGGTGTCTGGGGTTGGTGCCTGGCTAAGTTATATACGCTGTACGGAAACGGACAAGGGCGCGGGAAGTTCCCACGCGGCATCTGATTGGATCGCCAAGGGTCAGATTGCGCCGACGCCGCCGTCGATGGCCAGCGCATGGCCGGTCATGAAGGAATTGGCCGGGTCGGCGGCGAACAGGATGGCGGTGATGATCTCGTCGACTTCCGCCACCCGCTTCATCGGCACGCCACGTGTCAGGTCCGCCAGCGCTTCAGCCTCCGGAGCGCCGGAAACGCGGACAAACCCGTCCACCATGGCGGTTCTCGTGTGAGCGGGGCAGATGGCGTTGATCCGCACACCCTTGGTCGCGTATTCGGCGGCAGCCGATTTGGTCAGCCCGACAACGCCATGCTTGGCGGCGGCATAGACCGAAAGTTTTGGCGCGCCAACCAGGCCTGCAACCGAGGCGATGTTGACGATGGCGCCGCCCTTGGTCGTGGCCTTGAACTGCCGCTCCATCTGCGGGATCTGGTGCTTCATGGCATAGAAAACGCCGAACAGGTCGACCTCCAGGATGCCGCGGGCCTCGTCCGACGGAACCTGCGGCAGGCGCACGAAACTCTGGACGATGCCGGCATTGTTGATGGCGACGTCCAGCCTGCCGAATTTTTCGACCGCCAGCCTGACCAGATCCTCGGACAGTTTCTCGTCCGCTATGTTGCCGGCAAGGATCGCTGTCTGGCCGGCAAGGAATCAGCAAGATCGGCGAGCGCCTTTTCATCGATGTCCGACAGCACCAGCCGCGCGCCCTCCGTTGCAAAGCCTTTCGCGGCGCCCCGGCCGAGCCCGCCGGCGGCACCCGTGATCAGTACCGTTGCTCCGTCAAAGCGGCCCATCATGTCTCCCCTGCTTGTCGATCAGCTTGGCGGCAAGATGCGAAAGCAGCTTCACCGCCTCGCCATAGGTTTTTGCCTTTTCGGGATTGGAGGCATTGCCGTCCAGCGCGCGCTTGTAGACGCCCTGGCAGATCGCGGCCAACCGGAAGAAGGAGAAAGCGAGGAAGAAGGTCCAGTTGTCGATGCCAGTGAACCCGCGCCGTCGGCAATAGGCGGCGACATACTCTTCTTCGGTGGGGAGACCGATTGCGGCGCGGTCAATGCCGCCGAGGCCGCGAAAGCCCGAGGTGTGCGGCAGGCGCCATTGCATGCATTGATAGGCAATGTCGGCGAACGGATGGCCAAGCGTCGACAGCTCCCAGTCGAGCACCGCGATGACCTTTGGCTGGTCCGGCGCAAAGATCAGATTGTCCAGCCGGTAGTCGCCATGGACCAACGATATCAGGCCGTCATCGGCTGGTATGTGCGTCTCCAGCCAGGCAATCAGCCGGTCCATGTCTGCAATGGTGCCGGTCTCCGAGGCGCGATACTGGCTGGTCCAGCGCGCCAGTTGCCGTTCGAAATAACTACCTTGCCGGCCGAAATCCGAGAGACCCACGGCCTCGACATCGACATCGTGCAGGGCCGCGAGCGTGCCGTTCATCGCGTCATAGATGGCTACGCGCTCGTCATTGTCGCGCGCCTCAGGCAGCGTCGGATCCCAGAAGATGCGGCCGTCGAGGAAATCCATGACATAGAACATGCGGCCGATCGGCGAATCCTCGGCCGACAGATGCAGCATTTCGGGCACCGGCACGGCGGTGCCGGCAAGCGCCTTCATCACGGTGAATTCGCGGTCGACCTGATGCGCCGATTTCAGCAGCTGGCCCGGCGGCTTGGCGCGCAGCACATAGCGGCCGCTGGTCGCCGTGATAAGATAGGTCGGGTTGGACTGGCCGGATTTGAATTTTTCGATTGCAGCAAGCCCTGAAAAGCCCGGGATTTCCGCCGCGAGATAAGGCTCAAGTGCTGCCTGGTCGAGCGCGTTCGGGTCGCTCATGCCGTCTCGGGCTGGCGTTCGATCAAGGTCAGCGTCAGCCAGCGGGCGGTCAGCGCCGGCTTCTTCGAGCCCTCGATCTCGATCGTCACGTCATGCGCCGTCTGCACCCAGCCCGACGGCCTGACCTTGACGTCGGCCAGAACGAAATGGGTGCGGATGCGCGCGCCGGTCTTTACCGGCGCCAGGAAGCGCAGCGAATCGAAACCATGGTTGACGCCCATCTTGCCGTTTTCCAGCGGCGGCATGGTTTCGAACGTCATTGCCGAGAGCAGCGACAGCGACAGAAAGCCATGCGCGATGGTGCCGCCGAACGGCGTCTCGCGCTTGGCCCGCTCCGGGTCGCAGTGGATGAACTGGTGGTCGTCGGTGGCGTCGGCGAACTGGTCGATCATCCGCTGCGTCACCACCCGCCATGGCGAGATGCCGACCTCCTTGCCGACACTGGCCAGAAGCACATCAATGCTGATTGGTTCCACGCGCATGTCCTCCAGTTCACCTCCGGCTTCTGCGGCCGGAAAATGTCATTCCTTGAACATGGTCAACCCATGCTGCACCGACTGCCCGCCGTCGATCGGCAGGATGGCGCCGGTGACATAGCTGCCCGCACGGCTGCACAAATAGAGCGTTGCGCCGGCAATGTCATCCGCTGTGCCGATACGGCCAATCGGAACATGGCTGCCGACATGCCTAGCCTGTTCTTCCGTTCCTGTTGCAAACGCCGTCATACGGCTCCGGAAGGGCCCGGGAGCGAAGGCATTGACGGTGATGCGGCGGGCGGCGAATTCAAGTGCGAGCGTGCGCGTCAGGTGATGAACCGCGGCCTTCGAGGCGGTGTAGGAATAGGCGTCGTCGGCCAGCGGCTGCGTGCCCATCACCGAACCCAGATTGATCACGCGGGCCGGATCGGCATCGCTGGCGGCAGCTTCGAGCAGCGGCAGCAATTCGCGCGTCAGATGGAAGACGGCGGTGACATTGACGCCGAACACCTTGGCCCATGCCGAATAAGGGAAGCTTTCCAGCGGCGCACCCCAGGAAACGCCGGCATTGTTGACCAGAATGTCGAGTTTTTCCGTCCGCGCCTTGACCTCGGCGACGAGGGCGGCGATGCCGGCTTCGCTGGAGACATCGCCGACGAAGCCATCGGCCCGGCCCGACGCGCCGAGCTCGTTCAGCTCATTGGCAACCTTGACGCAATCCTCGCCCTTGCGCGAGGCGATCATCACGGTGGCGCCGGCCCTGACCAGTGCGGTCGCCGCCATGCGGCCGATGCCGGTTGCCGCGCCCGTCACCAGCGCGGTCTTGCCGGCCACCGAAAACAGCTCGTCGAGATAGGCCATCAATCCTCCGCACTTCGCTTCGGTATCTGGGCAAAGAGTTCGCGTTGACAAGGCTATCCGAAGTACGGTCATCCTTGCCACTGACAAAATGCCCGGCCTGCATGAAGGGTTAGCGACCGATGACAGAGATGAATCTCGGCATGACCGAGCGGCTAAAGCCGATCCACGCCCGCGTCGCGGCCATGGTGCGCGACGAGATCATGCCGCTCGACCATGAGTTCCTGAGCGAAGTCGGCAAGGCAGGCGACCGCTGGACCTATAGCGCGCGGCAGAGCGAGATCCTCGAAGGGCTGAAGAAGACCGCAAGGGAACGCGGTCTGTGGAACTTCTGGCTGACTGGCTCGGAACGTGGCTATGGCCTGTCCACCGTCGAGTACGCCTATCTCGCCGAGGAAATGGGCAAGGCGCATCTCGGCGCTGAAACCTTCAACTGCTCGGCGCCCGACACCGGCAATATGGAGGTGCTGGAGCGCTATGGCTCGGCCGAGCACAAGAAAACATGGCTGGAACCGCTTCTGGATGGGAAAATCCGCTCGGCCTATCTGATGACCGAGCCTGATGTCGCCTCATCCGACGCCACCAACATTGCGATGCGCTGCGAGCGCCAGGGCGACGACTATGTGCTCAATGGCGAGAAATGGTGGGCATCGGGCGCCGGCGATCCGCGCTGCGCCATCTACATCGTCATGGTGCGGACCGGCGGCGATCAGGAACCGCAGCACCGCCGTCATTCGATGATCCTGGTGCCGTCGGACACGAAAGGCGTCACCAAGGTCCGGGCCATGCAGGTCTATGGCGACGACGACGCGCCGCACGGCCATATGCATCTTCGCTTCGACAACGTCCGGGTACCCGCATCGAACCTGATCCTCGGCGAGGGCAGGGGGTTCGAGATCGCCCAAGGCCGCCTCGGCCCAGGCCGCATCCATCATTGCATGCGCGCCATCGGCCAGGCCGAGATGGCGCTGGAGTTGCTGTGCCAGCGTTCGGTGCGCCGCGAAGCCTTCGGCAAGCCGCTGGCAAAACTCGGCGCCAATTTCGACATCATCGCCGAATGCCGCATGGAGATCGAGATGGCCCGGCTGCTCTGCCTCAAGGCGGCGTGGATGATCGACCAGGGCGATGCGCGCGCTGCTGCCCCCTGGATCAGTCAGATCAAGGTCATTGCGCCGCGCGTCGCGCTGAAAGTCACCGACGAGGCGGTGCAGATGTTCGGCGCCCAAGGCATTAGCCAGGACACGCCGCTGGCGCGCTCGTGGACGCATCTGAGGACATTGCGCCTGGCCGACGGGCCTGACGCGGTTCATCGTCGGCAGGTGGCGCGGATGGAGCTGAGAAAATACACGCAGGAGAAGATCTGAGCGGCAGATCGGGCTGCGGCTGCGGTTTTCCGCTGACAACCAAGGAGTGTCACCAATGACCATCCCCTCCGAAATGAAGGCGCTGCTGCTTGTCGGCGACGGCTACACCAGAACGCCGAGCGGCAGCGCGCTGGAAGCGATGGAGCCTTATCTGCAGCCGGGCAGCATCGCGGTGCCGGCGCCTGGACCGAGCCAGGTGCTGATAAAGGCCAGCCTGGCTTCGATCAATCCGTCCGATGTCGCCTTCATCAAGGGCCAGTATGGCCAGCCACGCGCAAAGGGCCGGCCGGCCGGCTTCGAGGGGGTCGGAACCGTGGTCGCAAGCGGCGACGAACCCTATCCCAAAAGCCTCGTCGGCAAGCGCGTCGCCTTTGCCACCGGCGTCACCAACTGGGGCTCGTGGGCCGACTATGCCGTCGCCGAGGCGGCGGCCTGCATTCCGCTGCTTGACACGGTGCGCGACGAGGATGGCGCGGCGATGATCGTCAATCCGCTCACCGCCATCGCCATGTTCGACATCGTCAAACAGGAGGGCGAAAAGGCCTTCGTCATGACCGCCGGCGCCAGCCAGCTCTGCAAGCTGATCATCGGCCTGGCCAGGGAAGAAGGGTTCCGGCCTGTTGTCACCGTGCGCCGCGACGAGCAGATCGGGCTTCTGAAGGATCTCGGCGCGGCGCATGTCCTCAATGAAAAGGCGCCGGATTTCGAGGCCACGCTGAGCGAGGTGATGAAGGCCGAACAGCCGCGCATCTTCCTCGATGCGGTCACCGGGCCGCTGGCCTCGGCCATATTCCATGCGATGCCGAAACGGGCGCGCTGGATCATCTATGGCCGGCTCGACACGGACGCCACCATCATCCGCGAACCCGGCCAGCTGATCTTCCAGCACAAGCACATCGAAGGCTTCTGGCTGAGCGAATGGATGCGGCAGTCTAGAGATCGGCGCGGTCCGGCGATCCTGGAAGCGCAAAAGCGTTTCTCCGACGGGCGCTGGTCGACCGACGTGACGGCGATCGTGCCGCTCGCCGAGGCGATCGCGCGGGTGCCTGCGGAACTGGCCAAGCCCAACGGCAAGGTGTTCATCAAACCTTAGCCTCATTTGAAACACTCAGGATAAGTTGCTTTCAGCAGGCTCGTGACGATCAACAGAAGGGCGGGCGCTGCGTGGCCATCAGGGCCAAGGCAAAGGTATAAGCGTCTTTCAGCCCCCTATGCCACGCCGCTTTGTCCGTGATATGCCGCCGCCATCGAATGCCGGGACAGTGGTGGACTGAGCCTGTTCCGGATGTTGTGGGGTGTCTTGATGACGATGTCCAAGCCGGTTTTCGACCGTTTGGGACTTGGCCTGTGGATCACGGCGTTCCTGGTAGTTCTTGTGCTTGTCCTGCTGGCACCCGACACACGCACCGTGCTGCTGGCGTACAGATATGGCAGCCAGGAATTCCTGGCCGGCCAGCCGCTCTACAATATCCGGTCCGAGATGGGGTATCTCTACGCGCCGGCCTTTGCCGCGCTTTATGTTCCGATACTCAAGCTGGGGCCGCAACTCGGCGGCCTGGTCTGGCATGCGATTGGCTTCGCGGTGCTGACCTTTGCCGCGATGCGGCAGGTGCGCAAACTCGGCGGTGGCGAATTGCCATGGCTGCTTTCCTTCGGTCTCTTTCTTGCCTTGCCGATGGCGGCAGGTGCGATCCGCAACGGCCAGGCGACGATCCTCCTGACTGGGGCCTGCTGGCTTCTCACTTTGTCGGCGTTGGAAGGGCGGCGCGCCGAGACCTTCTTCTGGGCCTCGGTTGCTATCATTGCCAAGCCGACCGCGATCATCATGCTGCTGTTGGTCGGAGCGCTGCGTTTCCGGCTGATACCGGTGCTCGTGCTGGCGGTGCTGTTCGTGCTCGCTCTGCCCTACGCTTTCGCCCCAGCCAGCTATCTGAACGACCAGTATCGTGTTTTTGGCCAGATGCTGACCTCGATGGCTGTCGACAACACCAGCCATTTTGTCCCCACCGACTTCACGGCGCCCTTCACCAGGATGGGGCTGCCCATCCCTGAATTCGGGGCCACGATCGTGCGGATCGTCATGGCCCTGTTCACGCTTTCCATGGTCCTCTGGTTCGACCGCAAGCTCGAACATGGAACGGCCGGGCTCGCCATCTTCCTGACGGCGACGTTCTACATGTGCGTCTTCAACCCGCGCGTCGAGCCCAACACCTATGCCATGATCGCGGCGCCCGCCGGTCTCGCTATTGCCTTGTTGTGGCGCGAGGAACGAGGCGGCGTTCTGGCCTCGGTGCTGTCGGTGATGCTGTTGCTGACCGGATTGACGGGCGTCGAGCGCCATATCCAGGATTTGACATACCCCTGGTTCCGGCCGGTCGCGGTCACCATTATCGCCGGTTTCCTGATCTGGTGGTTCTGGGCCAGGCCGAGAGACAAGATGGCGAGAGACAAGGTTATGAATGAAAGGCCCGTCGCAAATGGCTGAGTCGCGACCTGTTCTCGACATCGTGGCGCCGTTCTTCAATGAGGCGCAATCGGCTTCGGCTTTTGCCGCATTGCTCGACAAGCTCGAAGCCGCGGTGGCGCAGCGTTTCGGCATGGAAGTCCACAAGATCCTGGTCGATGACGGTAGTCGCGACGATGGCGCCGAGCGGTTTTCCCGGGCGCTGTCGGGTTCCTGGGAGATCGTGCGGCTCAGCCGCAATTTCGGCAAGGAGGTCGCGGTGCTCGCCGGCCTCGACCAGTCGCGCGGCGACATGGCATT
This sequence comes from Mesorhizobium subarcticum, assembly GCF_055456085.1. NCBI lineage: Bacteria > Pseudomonadati > Pseudomonadota > Alphaproteobacteria > Hyphomicrobiales > Phyllobacteriaceae > Mesorhizobium > Mesorhizobium subarcticum. The sequence goes on from NZ_CM144237.1 coordinate 2,567,392, forward strand.
GATCATGGACGCCGACCTGCAGCATTCGATGGACACCAGCCTGAAGATGATCGCCGAGCTGGTGGAACACCCGGATATCGATGTCGTCTACGCGCAGAACGACCGCCGCGAGGCCAGCTGGCGGCGCAGCCAGCTGGCGCGGCTTTTCTACAGTCTGATCAACAGCAGCCAGCGTTTCGACATTCCCGAGAACGCGGGTGATTTTCGCGTCATGCGCGGTGCCGTGGTGCGCGCGCTGACCAGCCTGCGCGACAAGCGGCGCTTCAACAAGGGTCTGTTCGCCTGGGCCGGCTTTCGCCAGAAGGCGATAGAATATTCGCCGGAAAACCGTGTCACCGGCACGTCGAAATGGAGCCGGCTCAACCTGATCGCCTTCTCGCTGGAGGGTTTTACCTCCTTCTCCGTCATCCCACTGCGCATCATCAGCCTGAGCGGAATGCTGGCGGCGCTGGCGGGTCTCGTCTACGGAGCCAAAGTGTTCTTCGAGGTGATGTTCTATGGCATCGCCGTTCCGGGCTATCCCAGCCTCATGGTCGCCGTCGTCTTGCTCGGTGGCCTCAACCTTACGTTGCTCGGCCTGATCGGCGAATATGTCTGGGTCACGCTCTCGGAGAGCAAGGACCGGCCGGTCTATATCGTGCGCGATGTCTTGCGCGGCAACATTTCGGACAGGCCACCGGGCAGACCCGGCGCATGACGCGGCGCATCCGCCTCATCGCCGATGATTACGGCCTCGCGCCCGGCGTCTCCGCCGCGATCCTGGATCTGCTCGGTCGCGGACGTCTGACCGGCACCAGCTGCATGACGGGCTTTCCGGAATGGGCTGACGATGCGAAGCGCATCAAGCCGTTGTGCGGCCGTGCGGCGATCGGGCTGCATCTTACCTTGACTGACCAGCCGGCCCTCACCGGCCGGTCGAGCCTGGCGCCGGAAGGCCGGCTGCCGCCGCTGCGTTCGCTGGCACTGCCGGTCCTGCGCGGTCAGATCGAGGCTCGCGATGTCGATGCCGAGCTCGACGCGCAGCACAGCCGCTTCGTCGAGGCGCTTGGTCGCCAGCCTGACTTCATCGATGGGCACCAGCATGTGCATTTCCTGCCTGTTGTGCGCAGTTGGCTAAGCACGCGTTTCGCGGAAGCGACCGGCAGGCCGGTGCTGCGCGGTGCTCCGTCGCTGGGAAATGCCGTCGTGGCACCGAAGGTCGCGGCAATCGCGGCCGTGGCCGCCGGCTTCAACCGGTCGATGGCGCGCGCCGGCTTCACCGTTTTCGAGCCGCTTGCCGGTATCTATGACTGGCGGCAACCCGAGCGGTTCGCACCGGTTCTGCAAGCCGCGGTCGAAGCGCTGCCCGAACGGGGCCTGTTCATGTGCCATCCCGGCCATGTCGACGAGACGCTGCGGTCGCGCGACCCGATGCAAGGCGTGCGCGAGGTGGAATTCGCGGTCCTGGCCTCGGACGCGTTCGGCGCGAGCCTCGCCCGTGCCGGTGTCGAGATCATGGGCGGCCAGGAATGAGCGGCGAGCCCAAGCGTTCGACCGGCAGCAAGATCGTGCGCTTTGCCATGGTCGGGCTGGTGAACACGGCCATCGACCTTGCCGGCTTTTTCCTGCTGCTCAAGCTGCATGTCCCGCCACTGCCGGCCAACATCGTCTCCTGGTCGATCGCCGTCGTCTTCTCGTTCGTCGCCAATGGCTTCTGGTCGTTCGAGCGCAATCGGGCCATCAAGCTGCATGAGGCCTTCCTGCGCTTCGTCTCGCTTGGGGCGCTCATTTCGCTCAGCGTCTCCACCTTGTCGATTGCACTCTTCGCCGGCATCGCCGGCGTGTGGCCGGCAAAGATCGGTGGCGTCGTGGTGGCGGCGGCGCTGAATTTCGTTGCCGCGCGCTGGTCGATCGAAGGCAGGCTGCTGAAGTAGGCTTGTTCCGGAATTTCGCTCTACTCTGCCGGTTCCACGTTGGTGTAGGCGGCTTCCTCCAGCTCGCGCCTCAGGCGTGCTTCCTCATGCGTTTTCGGGGTGACGAAGCGGCCAAGCAGGAGATAGGCGACCGGCGTCAGGAACAGTGTCGAGATGGTGGCCAGGCCCAGCCCGCCAACGATCACCCAGCCGAGCGCCACGCGTGCCTCGGCGCCGGCGCCCGCTGCCAGCACCAGCGGCAGGCCGCCGAGCACGGTGCAGATCATCGTCATCATCACCGGCCGTACGCGGATGATCGAGGCCTGCTCGATCGCCTCGCGCACACCGAGCCCGCGGTCACGCAACTGGTTGGCGAATTCGACGATCAGGATGCCGTTCTTGGCCATGACGCCGACCAGCAGCACCAGGCCGATCTGGCTGTAGGCGTTGAGGCTGGTGCCTGAGAGCAGCAGCGCGAAGATGGCGCAGGCGAGGCCGAGCGGCACCGTCGCCATGATGATGACGGCGCTGACGAAGCTTTCGAACTGCGCGGCCAGCACCAGCAGGATGATGACCAGAGCGAAGCCGAAGATGGTGACCATGGCGCTGTTGGTTTCGCCCAGCGTCGCCGCCTCGGCCAGCGGCAGGATGCGGCTGCCCGGCGGCAGCAGCGGCGTGGCGATTTGCTCGGCTTGGTTCAGTGCATCGCCAAGCGCGAAATTGCCCGAGAGGTTGGAGGTGATGGCCACCGATGGCTGCTGCTGTTCGCGCGACAGCGATGGTGGCACGGCGCGTTCGGTCAGCGTGGCAATAGTCGACATCGGCACAAAGCGACCATCGGCTGTCTTGAGGAAGACGTTTTCCAGATCGGTCGGATCGTTGATCGGGTTGGTAGTCGAGACCAGCTTCACGCCATAGCTGCGGTCGGCAATGTAGACATCGACGACATCGTTGCCGTCGAGCATGGCCTGCATGGTGTTGGCGAGTCCTGATATGTCGATGCCGAGATCGGAGGCACGCTCGCGGTCGATGGCGACGGCGAGCTGCGGCTGCGTCGGGTCAATCGACAGGCGCGGCGTCTGGAAGCGCGGGTCCTTCTGCATCTCGGCAATAATTTTCACCGCCGCGTCGCCAAGCGCCTTGCGGTCGTTGCCGACGAGCGCAAACTGCAGGCCGTTGCCGGCGCCGCGGATACCGAGGCTGTTGGGCTGCACCGGGAAGATGCGCACGCTTGGCACCTGCTTGGTCAGCTGGCTGATCTCGGCCATGATCTCCTGCTGGCTGCGGCTGCGCTCGTTCCAAGGTGCGAGCGTCATCACCATGAATCCGGAGTTATAGGAGCCGTTCTGGCCGGCATTCTCGAAGGTTGAGCGGATTTCGCCGGAATCGCGCATCGGCTGGATCAGTTTCTCGATCTTCTGCATCTGCTGCGTCGTGTAGTCGAGACTGACGCCTTGCGGGGCGCTGATGCGCAACAGCACGGCCGCGCGGTCCTCGGTCGGCGTCAGTTCCTGGCGGATGGTGCCGAACAGCGCGAAGGCGGTGCCGGCAAACAGCACCGCGACCAGAACCACGATCCAGGGCGCATCGAGGCAGGCGTGCAGGCCGCGCTTGTAGGCGGCATTCAGCGCGCCGCCTATACGGGCGCCGATGCCGTGGCCGCCTTCATGGTGAAGCGAGGCGCTGGTCAGCATGCGCGAGGCGAGCATCGGGCAAAGTGTGAGCGCCACCACGCAGGACAGCAGCACCGACATGGCAAGCACGAAGCCGAATTCGCGAAACAGGCCGCCGGTCTGGCCGGGCAGGAACGAGATCGGCACGAAGACGGCGACCAGCGTCAGCGTCGTGGCAATGACGGCGAAGAACACTTCCTGCGCGCCGAGCACGGCGGCCGCACGCGGCCCCATGCCCTCATTGCGCCGTCGCACGATGTTTTCCAGCACCACGATGGCGTCATCGACAACGAGGCCCGTGGCCAGCACCAGGGCAAGCAAGGTGAGAATGTTGACGGAGAAGCCGGCCAGATAGATGGCGGCGATGGTGCCGATCATGGCGACCGGCATCGACAGGCCCGGAATGAGTGTCGCGCGCCAGTCGAGCAGGAAGACATAGATGACGATCAGCACCATGGTCACCGACAGGCCAAGCGCGATCTCGACCTCGTGCACGGCGCCCTTGACGAAGACGGCGTCGTCGCTGGTGATCTTGATCGCCATGCCCTTGGGCAGGTTCTCCTGCAGTTTGGCGACGGCGGCCTGGACGCCGGTCGAGATGTCCAAGGTGTTGGATTCCGCCTGGCGGATAATGCCGATACCGATGCCGGTCTTGCCATCCGAGCGCAGTGTCGTCTGGCCGACATCGGGGCCGAGCGTGACGGTGGCGACATCGCGGATGCGCGTCGTGCCGCCGATGATGATGTTTTCGAATTCCTCGGGCGTCGTCACGTCGGCGGTCGTGCGGACGATCAGGTCCTGGTTGGTGGTGGTGATCGAACCGGCCGGCGAATCGAAGGCAACGGAAGCAAGCGATGCCCGGAGGTCGGCCACCGTGAAGCCGAGGCTGGCGAGCTTGTTCTGGTCGACGTCGATGCGGAAGATCTTGTCACGGTCGCCATAAACCTGGACATCGGCAACGCCGGGCACGGCGGCCAGTTCATCCTCGATCTGGTCCTGGACCACGACCGTCATGTCCTGGATCGACATGTTTTCGGAGGTCACCGCCAGCCGCATCACCGCGTCGGAATTGGCGTCGGCCTTGACGATGCGCGGCGGATCGGCGGTGTCCGGCATCTGGTTGGCGACGCGGCCGACGGCATCGCGCACGTCGGAGGCGGCGACGTTGAGATCGACGCCGTCATTGAATTCGATGGTGACGCGGCTCGAGCCGAAGGAGGAGGAAGACGAGATCGACTTGACGCCGGAGACGCGCGCGACCGCGCCTTCGATCGTGTCGGTCAGTTCGCGGTCGACGGTTTCGGCCGCCGCGCCTTCGAAAGCGGTCGAGACCGTGACCACGGCACGGTCGACATCTGGCAGTTCGCGGATCTCGACGCCGTAGAAGGCGGCGAGGCCGGCAACCGCGATGAGGACGTTGAGCACGAAGGCCATGACTGGCCTGCGGATGAAGAGCGCGGTGAAGCCGGTATCGCTGGCGGCGTTGACGGGTCCGGTCATGAGCCTTCGGCGCTGTTGGGCGCGCGCTGGTCCTGGCCGGCGATGCGGACCTCGCCGCCTTCGCTGACGCTCTGCGTGCCTTCGGTGACCACCATGTCGCCATTGTCGATCTCGGCGTCGATCAGCACGGTCTCGGTGTTGCGCTGGATGATGCGCACCGGCACGCGCTTGGCCTTGCCGTCCTCGATCTGCCAGACATAGGCGCCGTCCGAGCCCCACAGGATCGCCAGCGGGCTAACGGAAGGATAGGTTTCGCCGGGAAATTTCATGGTGATGGAGAACGACATGCCGGCGCGCAGTGAATCGGCGGGATTGGCGATCTTGGCCTTGACCAGGAGCGTGCGGCTCTTCTCGTCGATGTGGTTGTCGATGGCCGATACCGTGCCGGTATAGGCGTTGCTCGGATTGGCGATCGGCGTCGCCGTCAGTTGCGCACCGACCTTGATGGCGGCGGCAAAGCGCTCCGGCACCTGGAAATCGACCAGGATCGAGGAGCGGTCATCAAGCGTGGCGATCGCCGACTGGTTTGTCACGTAATTGCCGGCCGAGATCGGCAGGATGCCGACGGTGCCTGCGATCGGCGCCAGAATGGAGCGGCGCTGCAGCGCAAGCTCGGCATCCTGAAGCGCCAGCTTGGCGCCTGCCAGCACGACTTCGGCGTCGGCAACGGCGACAGGCGTGGCGGCATTGGAGGCGCGCAGCGACTTGACACGGTCAAGCTTGGATTGCGCATCCTGCAAAGCGAGCTTGGCCCGGTCCTGGGAGATGATCTCGGTCTCGGAATCGAGCGTGGCGATGATCTGTCCCTTGTCGACATGTGTGCCGGATTCGACCAGCAGTTCGGCAAGACGACCGGAACTGTAAGGATTGACGGTCACCGAGGCGTTGGCGCGGCCGGTGCCGATCGCCTGCAAGCGGTCGTTGATAACAGCGGACGCCACCGGCGATGCAACGATGGTGGCAATCTGGGTTCCGTTGCGCCCAGCCTGCCTGGAGCCCCCAGCCGCCGTTTCTTTCGTTGGAGGCGTCGCGCCATAGGCCCAGTCGATGCCCCAGCGCGCCAGCACTTGCGGAGCGCCGGGGTAAAATCGAGCCCACGCGGCCGCGGCGGCGACCACGACGACAAGCGCAAGGACAATCTGTTTCCAACCCGACATCGATACTCCAGCAGCAAAAATCGTCTGCCGGTTCCAAGTGGAAGCGGATGCAGCGACGACAAGGGCTGGTGGTCAAAACCGGCCACCACAGCCCGATATCACCGGTTTATGGCAATTATCACGCAATCGTGCACATTAAATCTCGGTAACGTGATCGCGAAGTGATCTTGAGGCGACCGCGGAAGACTTTGCGGAGTTGCTTACCGAAGGCCTTCCATTTCCCGGATGCGCCGGGCGCCGTCGGCCTCGAGTTGCCTGGTGACGGCGCCGATCAGCGTTTCGGCGACGACGAAAAGTGCTGCCGAGGAATCCCATGCCGATGGCACGGCGGTTCGCCCGGCGATGACGTGGCGGGCAAAACGGGCGATGGGCGACAGCCACTGATCGGTGAAGAGCACGATCTGGACGCCGCGTTGGTGCGCCTTCTCGGCGAAGCGGACGAGGCTGTCCTGGTAGCGCCTGATGTCGAAGATCACCAGCACGTCGCGCTTGCCCATGTCGATCAGCCGGTCGCGCCACATGCTCTCCTGGCCGGCGAGATGAAAGACATCGGGCTGGATGACGGCGAGATGGGCGGCCATGTAACGCGCCAGCGGATCGGTGAAGCGGCCGCCGATCAGGAACGTCTTGCCGCGCCGGTCGGCAAGCCGTGCCGCGATGTCGGCAAGCTGCTTGTCGGACAGATGCCGAAAGGTCTCGCGCATATTGTCGAGCGTCGCTTCCAGCATTGGCGAGACCGTGCCGCCGCCGGGCGAGGGCGGGTTGAGCGTCCGTATCGCCGGCGACTGCAGCTGTGCCGCCAGTTCGTCCTGCAGGCTCGACTGGAATTCCGGATAGTTCTGGAAGCCGAGCCGGGCCACGAAGCGCAGGATCGTCGGCGAAGAAACGCCGGCCGCAGTCGAGAATTCGGCGACCGTCTTGAGGCCGATCATCGGATAGCTGGCAATAAGCGTCTGCGCCGCGCGCCTTTCGCTGGCCGGCATCGTGCCAATGCGGTCGGCGATAAGTTCGGCAATGCTGGAAATCATCTTTTCCCCCACCCCTTGGCCTGGTCCATGAGTTCGCATTTGACAAAGCCGGGCAAACTGTATGAAATCATCCATAGGGACGCAATGAGGCAAAATACGTAACATACGATACAGCGCTCCCCGGGGACGGCAGACTATGGAGAAAGCACGGCCCGCCAGCCTTGCATCGTCCGATACCGTGAGGGTGACCAACCCGGGCGGATCGAGCCCTTTCGTGCTGACCTGCGATCACGCTTCCAATTTCCTGCCCGCCGAATTCGGCACGCTCGGCCTTGCCGCCGAGGACCTGTCGCGTCACATCGCCTGGGATCCCGGCGCGCTGCCGGTGGCTACACGCATGGCGCAGGCGCTTGATGCAACGCTGGTCGAAACCCGCATTTCGCGTCTTGTGATCGATTGCAACCGGCCGCTCGACGCGCCGGACCTGGTGCCGCCGGTCAGCGAGACAACGGCGATACCCGGCAATGCCGGCCTGAGCGACAAGCAGCGCGCCGAGCGCATTGCCCTGTCATGGCAGCCATTCCATGGTGCCATTGAGCGCCTCATCGAGGAACGGCTGGCGCGTGGGCAAGAAACCCGGCTGGTTTCCGTGCATTCTTTCACGCCGGTCTACAAGGGAAAGAACCGGCCCTGGCATATCGGCATCATCCACGATGACGATCAGCGGCTGGCATCGCCGCTGGTATCGGCGCTCAAGCGGCTTGCCGGCTTCACCGTCGGTGTCAACGAACCCTATTCGCCAGCCGACCGCGTCTATTTCACGCTGGAACGGCATGCGCGCTCGCGTGGGCTGCCCTGCGCGATGATCGAAATCCGCAACGATGAAATCGCCGGCGAGACCGGGCAGCGGAAATGGGCGGATCTGCTCACGGGCATTTTTTCGGATCTGGAGCCAGAAGAGGTCAGGGGCTCTCGATCAAGCGCAGTCGGAAAGTCAGCACAATCGGCCAGCTAAAAACAACAGGGGACTTCAAATGGCAGCACCAGGTCAAATAGATGTCGACAAGTCGGAGGATGTGAAAATCCTTCACAGCATGGGCTACGCCCAGGAACTATCCCGGCGCATGGGGGCGTTCCAGAGCTTTGCCATCTCGTTCTCCATCATCTGCATCTTGTCCGGCGGATTCGGATCGTTTCCGATCGCGCTGTCGACGGGCGGCCCATTCTCATTGACCATTGGCTGGATCATTGGCAGCGCGTATGCACTTATCGTTGCCGCCAGTCTTGGCCAGATTGCATCCGCCTACCCGACGGCAGGCAGCCTGTATCATTGGTCGTCAATCCTCGGCGGCCGGTTCTGGGGATGGGCAACGGCCTATGTCAATCTGCTGGGACTGCTGTTCGTCATCCCGGCGGTGAACGTGTTTCTCTATCTCATCACGCGGGATCTGTTCTTCGGTTCCGTACTCGGCTGGGACGTTTCCGGCTGGGGGATGGGGACGCAAATTGCTTCGGTCGCCGTTATCACCGCGGCGCAAGCCTTGCTGAATCATTTCGGCATCAGGCTGACGACCATTTTGACGGATTTTTCCGGTTATCTGATCCTCGCGGTCACCGTCATCCTCATCGTCATGTTTCTAATGGCGGCGCCAAGCTTCGATATCAGCAAGGCATTTACCTTTGTGAACAACACGGGCGCGCCCGGAGGCGGCGTTTCGCCTCAAACGGGTCCGTTGATGGCGATCATCATCGGCCTTCTCTATCCGCTGTTCACCATCACCGGTTTTGACGCTTCTGCGCACACGGCGGAAGAAACGGTCAATGCCCGTGACACCGTGCACAAGGGTATGTTGCATTCGGTCTTCTGGTCTGGCGTGTTCGGTTTCGTGCTGATCGTTGTCATGATCATGGCAATCCCGGATCTGAATGCCGCCGCCGCCTCGGGCTGGAGTTCCTTCAACAATCTCTTCATCGCAGCCATCATGACGTCGTTCATCGGCAAGTTGATGCTGATCGGCGTGATCGTCTCCAACTTCCTTTGTGCATTGGCCGCCGTGACCTCCACATCGCGGATGATCTATGCGTTTGCTCGTGATGGCGGTTTGCCATTCTCCGGCGTGCTGAGCTCGGTCAGCCCGAAGTATCGCACCCCCGTGGCGGCCATCTGGTTCTCGGCCGTCATGGCTGTGGTGCTGACCGCGGTGACGACGCCGCTCAATGCCTTTGCCGCTCTCTCCACCGGCTGCGCGATGTATCTCTACATTTCCTACGCCATGCCGATCATCGCCGGCTTCTTCGCCGAAGGCAAAACCTGGACAAGCTTCGGCAGTTTCCGCCTTGGCGGCCTTTCGAAAGTCTTCGCTGTCATCGTCATGATTGGCACGGTCCTGGTCACGATTGGCGGTCACGCCTTCGTCGTGTCCATTCCCAGCTCGCCGGGCGACGCCGCGGCCAATCCGCCTGTCCCTGCCTCGGACTTTGTGCCGGGTCTTTGGTACTATTCGGTTGGCTTTGCGATCATCCTGGCAATTCTTTGGTTCGCCATTGAAAACCGTCGCTTCCAGGGCCCGCCCATCGGCGAAGCGGCAATAGCCAAGCGCAAGGCAGTCATCGCAGCTGCCGAAAAGGCTGTTGGCGAAACTGCTTAAGCAACAAGCCGAAGCCGTGGCGAGTTTCCCTCGCCACGGCTTTTGCACTCGTTCAATGTGACAAGCCCGAAACGACAAGCGCTGGAGTGCCAAAGGAATGGCCGGAAATTTCTCGTTCGATCAATTGAAGAAAGCGGTCTCCAGCGGTGAGATCGACACGGTGCTGGCCTGCATCGTCGACATGCAGGGGCGGCTCGCGGGAAAACGCTTCCTGGCGCAGTACTTCGTCGATTCCGCGCATGATGAAACGCATGGCTGCAACTATCTGCTGGCCGCCGACATCGATATGGAGCCGGTGCCGGGCTACAAGGCGGCGAGCTGGTCGAAGGGCTATGGCGATTTCGTCATGAAGCCGGATCTCGCCACATTGCGGCGCATTCCGTGGCTGGAGAAGACGGCGCTGGTGGTCTGCGACGTGCTCGACCACCACACCCATGACGACCTGCCGCATTCGCCGCGCGCGATCCTGAAGAAGCAGGTCAAGCGGCTGAGCGAGCGTGGCTATATTGGTTATTTCGCTTCCGAGCTCGAATTCTACCTGTTCAACGAAACCTATGATTCCGCCCGCAAGAAGCACTGGCAGGGCCTCGAAACCGCTTCGCCCTATATCGGCGACTACCAGATCGGTATCACCACCAAGGAAGAAGGCGTCATGCGCCGGCTTCGCAATGAGATGGAAGCGGCCGGCATCCCGATCGAGAACTCCAAGGGCGAATGGGGTCCGGGCCAGGAAGAGATCAATGTGCGCTATGCCGAAGCACTGGACATGGCCGACCGTCACGTGATCCTGAAGAACGGCGCCAAGGAGATCGCCGAGTCCGAAGGCAAGGCGATTTCGTTCATGTCGAAATACAATTACGGGCTCGCCGGCAATTCCAGCCACATCCACAATTCGCTTTGGAGCGCCGACGGCAAGACGGCGCTGTTCTTCGACAAGAAGGCGGACTGGACACTGTCGACGCTCGGCCAGCAATGGGGGGCGGGCCAGCTGAAATACGCCAAGGAGTTCACCTGGTTCCTGGCGCCCTACATCAATTCCTACAAGCGCTTCCAGGCCGGCACCTTCGCGCCGACCAAGATCATGTGGAGCGAGGACAACCGCACCGCCGGCTTCCGCCTGTGCGGCGAGGGCACCAAGGGCATCCGCATGGAATGCCGTATCGGCGGCGCCGACTTGAACCCCTATCTCGCCTTCGCGGCGCTGATCGCGGCCGGCCTTGCCGGCATCGATGAGAAGCTCGAATTGCAAAAGCCGTTCGTCGGCGATGCCTATCAGGCCTCGCGCCTGCCGGAAATCCCGAAGACGCTGCGCGACGCCACCGAGACGCTGGCCAAGTCGAAGATGCTGAAAGAGGCACTCGGCGAGGACGTGCTCGAACACTATGTCCACACCGCCAAGTGGGAGCAGTTCGAATACGACCGCCGCATTACGGATTGGGAACTGCATAGGGGTTTCGAGCGGTATTAAGCTATGTCGGCGTTGCCCGCCTTGGCCATCGCCGGAATGGCGGGCGACGTCAAAATCAAGATTTTATGAAGTGCGAGGACTAAAGGAATGACCGAAACGGTCAAGTTGATAACTCCCATCGATGGCTCGATCTATGCCGAGCGGCCGATCGCGACCGACCAGGCGATCAACGCCGCGGTCGAGCGCGCCAAGGCAGCGCAGGAGAAGTGGGCGCAGGTGCCGATCGTCGAGCGCGGCAAGTACATGCTGGCGATGCTCGAAGCGCTGGTCGCGATATCAGACGAGATCGTGCCGGAGATCGCCTGGCAGATGGGGCGGCCGGTGCGTTATGGCGGCGAATTCGGGGGTGTCAGGGAACGCACCACTTACATGGTCGAGATCGCTGAAGCTGCGCTGAAGTCCGTGCCGGCCTCCAACCCGAAGGACGGCTTCCGCCGCTATGTGAAGAAGGACCCGCTCGGCGTCGTCATGGTGATCGCGCCGTGGAACTACCCCTATCTCACGGCCGTCAACACCATCGTGCCGGCGCTGATGGCCGGCAATGCCGTCATCCTGAAACATGCGGCGCAGACGCTGCTGGTCGGTGAGCGGTTTCAACAGGCTTTCGACAAGGTCGGTCTGCCCAAGGGCGTGTTCCAGAATGTGGTGCTCAACCATGCCCAGACCGAGAAGCTGCTCGGCTCGGGCAAGATCGACCATGTCAATTTCACCGGTTCGGTCGGCGGAGGCCGTGCCATTGAAAAGGCGGCGGCCGGCACCTTCATGACGCTCGGCCTGGAGCTTGGCGGCAAGGACCCGGCGTATGTGCTGCCCGACGCCAAGCTGGATCACGCGGTCGCCAATCTGGTCGACGGCGCCTTCTACAATTCCGGCCAGTGCTGCTGCGGCATCGAACGCGTCTATGTGCATGAGAAGGTCTATGACGAGTTCGTCGAGGGCTTCATCGCCGAGACGAAGAATTATGTCGTCGGCAATCCGCTGGACCAGGCGACGACGATGGGACCGATGGCGCAGGCGCGCTTTGCCGACCTGATCCGCGAGCAGAAGGGCGAAGCGCTGCGCAAGGGTGCAGTGGCGCATATCAACATGAAGGTGGCTAACGACAAGGCCGGCTCGCCCTACCTGGCGCCTGAGGTGCTGACCAGCGTCGATCACCAGATGAGCGTCATGCGCGAGGAAAGCTTTGGCCCGATCGTCGGCATCATGAGGGTGCGCAATGACGAAGAGGCGATCGCGCTGATGAACGACAGCCAATACGGTCTGACGGCCTCGATCTGGACGCGCGATACCGAGCACGCGGTGGCGATCGGCAATCGCATCGAGACCGGCACGGTGTTCATGAACCGTTGCGACTATCTCGATCCGGCGCTGGTCTGGACCGGCGTCAAGGACACCGGCAAGGGTGCGGGGCTGTCGGCCATCGGCTACGACAATCTGACCCGGCCAAAATCCTTCCACCTGCGCGAAGCCATCTGATTTTTGAAAGACAAGACATGTCCAAGCTGATCTCCAAATGGAACTACCCCACCACCGTCCGCTTCGGCGCCGGGCGCATCAAGGAACTGCCCGAGGTGCTGGCGGCTACCGGCATCAAGCGGCCTTTGTTCGTCACCGATCCCGGCCTGGCGAAACTGCCGGTCGTCGCTTCGACCTTGAAAATCCTCGATGACGCCAAGGTCCCCTACGGCGTGTTCTCCGAAGTGAAGCCCAACCCGGTGGATTCCAACCTGACCGCCGGCATCGCCGTGTTCAAGAAGGGCAAGCATGACGGCGTCATCGCCTTCGGTGGTGGCTCGGCGCTCGATCTGGGCAAGCTGATCGCCTTCCAGGCCGGGCAGACACGGCCGGTCTGGGATTTCGAGGATGTCGACGACTGGTGGACGCGCGCCAATTCCGATGCGATCGCGCCGATCATTGCCGTGCCGACCACGGCCGGCACCGGATCGGAAGTCGGCCGCGCCGGCGTCATCACCAATGAGGCAACGCATACCAAGAAGGTCATCTTCCATCCGAAGCTGCTGCCGGCGATCGTTATCGCGGACCCGGAACTGTCGGTTGGCATGCCAAGCTTCATCACCGCCGGCACCGGCATGGACGCGCTTGCCCATTGCCTCGAGGCTTATTGCGCGCCGGGCTATCACCCGATGGCCGACGGCATTGCGGTGGAAGGTGTCCATCTGGTGTTCGAGAACCTGCCGAAGGCCTACGCCAACGGCAAGGACCTCGTCGCGCGCGCCCATATGATGAGCGCGGCGGCGATGGGCGCGGCCGCCTTCCAGAAGGGGCTCGGCGCCATCCACTCGCTGTCGCATCCGATCGGTGCGCTCTATGACACCCATCACGGCATGACCAATGCGGTGTTCATGCCCTATGTGCTGGCCTTCAACCGTGACTCCATCGAGGAGCGCATTGCCAGGCTCGCCGCCTATTGCGGCATCAAGGGTGGCTTCGACGGCTTCGCCAAGGCGATCATCAAGCTGCGCAAGGATTTGAAGGTGCCGCACGCCCTGCCGGGCCTGATCAAGGGGCTCGACATGGACAAGAAGCGCAAGGCGCTGATCGCCGACATGGCGGTGGTCGATCCGACCGCCGGCGGCAATCCGGTAAAGCTGACCAAGAAGGCGGCGCTGGCCTTGCTCGAAAACGCCATAGCCGGCACGGTGTGAGGCGTTTTCGGCGCAGGAAATTGATTTGGAAAAGGGGTAGAAAACCAAGGGGGAGGGATGACGGGCAAGGCAGAAACTAGTTAGCCGGAAAAAGAATCGCGCGGCGATTGCTACAACCGGTTAAAAAGAGTTTACTTTTTCGCACTGCGAGCACCCGGTTTCACAAAGCTTTCATCTGGCTGTCACATGAAAACGATACCGGATCGCAGGCGTCCAACGGCGTCAGTTCAACGGAGAGAACACATGTTCAAATTCACGGGGAAAGTACTTTCCCTTTCGGCCGCGACCCTTATGGTGTCGTCGGTGATTTCGTCCGCGGCTTCGCTGGACGATCTCGTCAAGGCCGCCAAGGCCGAAGGCCAGCTCACCACGATCGCTTTGCCGCATGACTGGTGCGGCTACGGCGACGTCATCGCCGGCTTCAAGGCGAAGTATCCGGAAATCGCCATCAACGAGCTCAACCCCGATGCCGGTTCCGGCGACGAGGTCGAGGCGATCAAGGCCAACAAGGACAACAAGGGCCCGCAGGCTCCCGACGTCATCGACGTTGGCCTGTCGTTTGGCCCGACCGCCAAGGCCGCTGGCTTGCTGATGCCTTACAAGGTGTCGACCTGGGACTCGATCCCGGACAGCGCCAAGGATGCCGATGGCGCCTGGTACGGCGACTATTACGGCGTTCTGTCGTTCATGGTGAACAAGGACCTGATCAAGGAATCGCCGAAGGACTGGGCCGATCTCCTGAAGCCGGAATTCGCCAACGCGGTTGCCGTCGCCGGCGACCCGCGCGCTTCGAACCAGGCCATCCAGGCGGTCTACGCCTCCGGTCTGTCGACAGGCGCCGCTGCTGGTGAAGCCGCCGGCACCGCTGGCCTCGACTTCTTCAAGAAGCTCAACGCCGCCGGCAATTTCGTGCCGGTCGTCGGCAAGCCCGCTACGCTCGCCCAGGGCCAGACCCCGATCCTGATCAACTGGGATTACAACGCGCTTGCTGGCCGCGACACGCTGAAGGGCAACCCGCCCGTCGACGTGATCGTGCCGAAGACGGGCGTCGTCGCCGGTGTCTACGTACAGGCGATCAGCGCCTTCGCGCCGCACCCGAACGCTGCCAAGCTCTGGATGGAATACCTCTATTCCGACGAAGGCCAGATCGGCTGGCTGAAGGGCTATTGCCACCCGATCCGCTTCAACGATCTCGCCAAGAACGGCAAGATCCCGGCGGATGTGCTGGCCAAGCTGCCTCCGGCTGAATCCTATGCCTCGGCCGCGTTCCCGACGCTCGACGAGCAGGGCAAGGCCAAGGAAGTTATCAGCAAGAACTGGGACGCCGTTGTCGGTGCCAACGTCAAGTAAGATTTGAAAATCCACCGGGCGGTCGCGAGGCCGCCCGGCCCTCCCTCGAAGACGGTAGCCGGCGCATGACCGATCTCTCGCTTTCAAATCGAACGATTGCCTCGAAGCCCGCGCCGCCCAATGCGGCGACCACTTTCCGGTTCCCGACGCAATGGATCGGGGTGGCGCCGTTCTTCATTTTCACCATCATGTTCCTGATCCTGCCGACGCTTTATCTTGTCGTTGGTGCTTTTCAAGACGGGAACGGCCACCTGACGCTGGACAACCTCCTGCAGTTGGTGAGCGACCCGTCCATCAGCAATGCCTACTGGGTTTCGATCAAGATCAGTTTCTGGTCGGCCATCATCGGGGCATTTGCCGGCCTCGCGCTGGCTATCGCCATCGTGCGCGGCGGCTTGCCTAACTGGATACGGTCGGCGACGCTGACATTCTCTGGCGTGGCCTCTAACTTCGCCGGCTTGCCGCTCGCCTTCGCGTTCATAGCAACGCTCGGTCGCGTCGGTATTGTGACGGCGCTCCTGCGCGATGTGTTCAACCTCAACATCTATGCGATGGGGTTCAATTTCCTGACCACGGCCGGGCTGATCGTGGTTTACCTGTTCTTCCAGATTCCGCTGATGGTGGTCATCATCGTGCCGGCAATCGACGGTTTGAAGAAGGAATGGGGCGAGGCGGCAGCCACACTCGGTGCCACCCAGGCGCAGTACTGGCGCATGGTGGTCGTACCGGTGTTGTGGCCAAGCTTTCTCGGCACGGTCATCCTGCTGTTCGCCAATTCCTTCGGCGCCATTGCCACGGCTTATGCGTTTGCCGGCCCGGCGCTCAACATCGTGCCCATCAAGCTGTATTCCCAGATCAATGGCGACGTGCTGCACAACCCGCAACTCGGCTATGCCATCGCCTTCGGCATGATCGTCATCACGGGCTTGGCCAACGTCTTCTACATCTGGTTCCGGACGCGTTCTGAGAGGTGGCTCAAATGAAGTCGGGAAAATTCTGGGCTTGGGTCGTTTTCGCGCTTAGCGCCGCCTATTTCTTCATTCCTCTGCTCGCGACGTTCGAGTTCTCGCTGCGCCTGCGGCGCGGCGTCCATTCCTTCGATGCCTATCAGATCGTGCTGGGCGACCCACGGTTCCAGGCAACGTTCATGTATTCGGTGGTTGCAGCGATCTTCACCATCATCCTGGGTGTGCTGGTCGTGGTGCCGGCGGCCTACTGGATCCGGCTGCGGCTGCCGCAGTTGCGGCCAATCGTGGAATTCATCACGCTGCTGCCGCTGGTCATCCCGGCCATCGTTATCGTCTTCGGCTACATCAGGATGTATGGCTCGAATTCGCCGTTGCCGTTCCTTGCCAGCGATCTAGGCGCCAGTGCCTTGCTGGTGATCGGCTATGCGACGCTGTCGCTGCCCTATATGTACCGCGCGGTCGATACCGGACTTCGCACCATCGACGTGCGCACGCTGACCGAAGCGGCGCAGATACTCGGTGCCGGCTGGTCGACGATCATCACAAGGGTTATCCTGCCCAATGTGCTGATCGCGGTGTTGTCGGGCGCGTTTCTGACCTTCGCGATCGTTATCGGCGAGTTCACCATGGCAAGCCTGCTCAACCGGCCGGCCTTTGGGCCCTACCTGCAGAACATCGGCGCCAATCGCGCCTATGAGCCGGCGGCGCTTGCCATCATCGCCTTCGCCATCACCTGGGGCTGCATGTCGCTGATCCAGATCCTGTCACGCTTCGCGCCGAAATCGGCGAACCGCCCGAATTGATCGAGAGAAAAGCCATGGTCGAGCCATTTCTGTCCATCCAGCATGTGCGAAAATCCTACGGCACCAACACCGTGGTCCAGGATTTCAGCCTCGATGTCGCGCCGGGCGAGTTCGTCTCGTTCCTCGGACCATCCGGTTGCGGCAAGACGACGGTGCTGCGCATGGTCGCCGGCTTCGAGGAGCCATCGGCCGGCAAGATCGTCGTCGCCGGCAAGGACATTACGCGGCTGAAGCCCAACCAGCGCAATGTCGGCATGGTGTTCCAGGCCTACGCGCTGTTCCCGAACCTTACGGTGGCGCAGAACATCGCCTTCGGCCTCAAAGTCGGCGGCATGAACAAGGCCGACGCCGACCGCCGCGTCGCCGAGATGCTCGACATCATCAAGCTGCCGCAGATGGCTGACCGCTATCCCTATCAGCTCTCGGGCGGCCAGCAGCAGCGTATAGCGCTGGCGCGCGCCATTGCCCCGAAGCCGAAGCTGCTTCTGCTCGACGAGCCGCTGTCGGCGCTCGATGCCAAGGTGCGCGTCTCGCTGCGCGAGGAAATCCGCTCCATTCAAAAGAAGCTCGGCATCACCACCATTTTCGTCACCCATGACCAGGAAGAGGCGCTGTCGATCTCCGACCGCATCGCCGTTATGTATGGCGGCAAGGCGGAGCAGGTCGGCACGCCGTTCGAGATCTACAACCGGCCGGCAACCAAGTTCGTCGCCAATTTCGTTGGCACGCTGAATGTGCTGGAGGGCACTGTCACCGACGCAGCGGCGGGCACGGTCCGGGTCAATTCCGAACAGGTCTTGCTGAAGGGCAAGCTCAACGGATCCAAGTCGGGAGATACTCTGTCGCTGGCGCTGCGTCCGGAAGCCATTTCGCTCGGTCGCCAGCCCGGTCGCGATTCCAGCCTGTCCGGCGAAATCTCGGAAGTGCATTTCCTCGGCTCGGTCATCCGCGTCCGGGTCGGCATAGGCGGCAACACGGTATCGCTCGATACGTTCAACAGCCCAGCCACGCCGCCACCGGCTGTCGGCGAAAAGGCCGAGATTTCGTTCTCGTCCGACGACATGCTGGTGCTGCACTAGCCACCGCCGCGCAAAGACATACGCAACTGATCTCTGTAGTGACTTTGGCACTGCCAATCGGCTTGTTCCATCGCTACGATGAGCCATGGCTCTTTTCGAACTAACCCTTGTCCTGCTTCTGGCCGCCGTCGCGCTGACGGCGCTGTCGCGGCGGCTGGAGATACCCTATCCGTCGCTGCTGGCCTTGGCCGGGGTGGCGATTGCCTTCGTGCCTGGCGCGCCGATGATCGAAATCGATCCGGAACTGGCGCTTGCCCTGTTCATCGCGCCGGTGCTTCTCGATGCCGCCTATGACACGTCGCTGCGTGATCTCAAGCGCTATCGGCTGGCGCTGTTGCTGCTGGCGCTTGGCGCCGTGGTCTTCACCACTGCGGTGGTTGCCTTCGTTGGCTGGAAGATGGCGGGTCTGCCGATCGCGGCGGCGATCGCGCTCGGTGCCATCGTCGCGCCGCCGGATGCGGTTGCGGCAAGTGCCGTGCTTGGGCAATTCAAGGTGCCGCACCGCATCACCGCCATCCTGCAGGGCGAGAGCCTGCTCAACGATGCCACCGCGCTCCTGATCTACCGGCTGGCGGTCTCGGCGGCTCTCGGCACGATCATGCTGAGCAACGCCATTCCGACGATCCTGCTGGCAACGATCGGCAGTCTGGTCGCGGGTTATCTGTTTGGCCGCTTGTCGCTGCTGACGCTTACCCGGATCGAAGATGCGGCGAGCAGCACGGTGGTGCAGTTCGCGGGAACATTCGCGGTCTGGATCATCGCTGACAAGCTCGGCCTTTCCGCCATCATCACCATCGTCGTCTATGCCATGACGATCGCGCGCAGGGGGCCGCGACGCGTATCGGCGAGACGCCGCGTCAGCACCTATTCGGTGTGGGAATCTGTGGTTTTCGTGCTCAACGTGCTGGCCTTTGTGCTGATGGGCCTGCAGGCGCGATCGATCGTCGGCCGGCTTGCCGGGGACGGGCAAGGCCAGGCCTTTCTCTTCGCCGCGACAGTGCTGGTCGTCGTCATCGTGGCACGCCTTGTCTGGGTGGCGAGTTACGTTGCGATCATACAGTGGTTTGCCCGCTTCGGCAGCGAAGACAGAAGGCAGGACGTGCCGACATTTGGCGGCGCCGTGCTCGTCGGCTGGTGTGGCATGCGGGGGCTGGTGACGCTGGTGGTGGCCATTGCCCTGCCGGCCGGCTTTCCCGGCCGCGATCCGATCGTGCTTGCTGCCTTCGCGGTGGTGCTGGGCACGCTGGTGTTGCAGGGGATGACGCTGAAGCCCTTGCTGCGGATACTCGACTTCCCCAGGGATACGACTGTTGATCGCGAAGTGGCGCAGGCGCGCGTGGCCATCATGCAGGCAGCGCTCGATGTGCTGAGCCGCAAGACGTCAGCCGCAGCTTCTGTCGTGCGCGAGCAGTATGAGGCTCAGCGGGTGATTGCTGAAAACCCGGAGGACGCTCAAGCCGCAACCGAATACGACCGGCTGCGCCTCTACGCCATCAACCGCCAGCGCGACACGCTCGAGGAACTGCGCCGCAACGGCACGATCGGCGACGAGGCTTATCACCGGCTGGAGGAAGAGATCGACTGGTCGGAGTTGGCGGCGTCGCCGGCCGGGAGTTTTCAGCCGCTGACGACCTACTAGGACGATTTATCGTCATAGCTGAGCCGCCAGCGCTCATGAGAAGCCTCGCGGCGTCTTCCGGCGTGCGGAGGATACCGACGCGGTCCGGAATCGGTGCATGATCGCGCAGCAAGGGCGCTTCTGGCACAAGCCGCTTTCATTCTCCTGCACATTGCAAGCAATCCACCGAACCGCTACTGCCATCACCGAAAGTGAGCCGGATAAGCAATGAAGCTGGTCAGCTACAACATCCAGTACGGGTTCGGCAGCGACGGCCGCTACGATCTTTCGCGCGCCGCGCGCATCGTTGACGGCGCCGATATCATTGCACTGCAGGAAGTCGAGCGGAACTGGCAGCGCAGCAATTTTGACGATCAGCCGGAACTGCTTTCGGGCCTGCTGCCCGACTATCACTGGGTCTACGGCCCGGCCTTCGACATGGATGCCAGCGAGCGGCGGGACGGCCGCCTAGTCAACCGGCGCCGGCAGTTCGGCACCATGGTGCTGTCGAAGCTGCCGATCGTCTGGTCGCGGCTGCATGCGCTGCCGATGCGCCGCACCTTGCGGCCGCTCAACACCCGCAATGCGGCGCTGGAATGCATGATCCGCACGCCGGCCGGCCCGGTGCGGATCGTCTCGCTGCATCTCGCCCACATAGCGGCCGAGGAGCGGCTGGAGCAGATCGACTATCTCCTGGCCGAACATCGCCGGGCGCCCTCCGATGGCGGGCCGTGGAGCGGAACTGACGACGAACCTTCGCGCAACTGGACCAGCGGCGAAGCCGAGCCGGAAAATCCGCTGGCGGCGATCTGGATGGGCGATTTCAATATGGAGCCGGGCAGCGCCGAATATGGCCGCATCACCGGCAGCACGCCCTATCATCAGGATGCCGCCTATCTCGAAGGCTTCGTCGATGCTGCCGCCGTTGCCAGCGAACCGGTGGATGACTTCCACACGCATGAGAAGATCATCGACGGCAGACTGGCAAAGCGCCGGCTCGACCACTGTTTCGTCGGCGGCATGTTCGCGGGCCGCGTGCGCTCGGTCGGATCCGACATTGGCGAGGTGGCATCCGATCACTTCCCGGTCCGGGTCGACATCGATCTCGAAACGCCGCTTGGCTTGGGAGGTCGGTAAGCCTGAAATGACGCTTTTCGTCTTCTTCGCGGTGCTTGCCGCAGCTGCCATGCACGCGATCTGGAACGCGCTGGTCAAGGTGCATCTCGACCGTTTCATGTCGATCACGCTGATGACGCTTGGCATGGGGTTCGCCGCGCTTTTTGCCTTGCCGTTCGTCGAAGTGCCCAGGGCCGAGGTGTGGCCCTACATCATCGCCTCGGTGATCTTCCATATCGGCTACAGGACATTCCTGATCGGTGCCTACAAGGCTGGCGATTTCGCGCAGACCTACCCACTGGCGCGCGGCACCGCCCCACTGCTTGCGGCACTGGGTGGCATATTCGTTGTCGCCGAGGTGCCAGGGCCGTTTGCCATCCTCGGCATTCTTCTTCTGTCCGCCGGCACGCTGGTGATGTCGTTTCGCGGTGGCGCGCATCTGGAGAAGCTCAATCTGCGCGCGGTCGGCTTTGCGTTCGGCACCTCGGTGTTCATCGCCAGCTACACGCTGTCGGACGGCAGCGGCGCCAGGCTCGCCGCCACCGCACAGAGCTACGCGGCATGGCTGTTCGTCTGCGATGCCATGGGAGCCTTGGTGCTGTGCCTGATCTTCCGGGGTCCAAAAGCGCTGCCGGTGCTGGCCAGCAGCTGGAAGACCGGCCTGTTCACCGGCGTGCTCAGCGGTGCTGCCTACTGGATCGTGATGTGGGCGATGACCAAGGCGCCAATCGCCTCGGTCGCCTCGCTGCGCGAGACCTCGATCCTGTTTGCCATGATGATCTCGGTCTACGCGCTTGGCGAGAAGATGACGGGCTGGCGCGGTGCGGCCGCGCTCAGCATTGTTGCGGGTGTCATCGCACTCCGGATGGGCTAACCGCGCCTAACTCAGCACAGTCATGACTTGACCGCGCCGTTCCGGGCTGAAGCGGATGACGACGATGATGCAGACGGCGACCACGCCGGCAAAAAGCGCCAGCGCGTAGCCGTAGCTGCCCCCGGGTGCCTCCGCGATACCCGCCTGATATGGACCGCCATAGGATGCTGCGAGATTGCCCGCCTGATAGATGAAGCCGGGCAAGGTCGCGCGCACCGCACCGGGCGAGAGTTCGTTGAGGTGCACGGGGATGACGCCCCAGGCGCCCTGCACCGCAACCTGCATGACGAAGGCGCCGATGGCGAGCATGAACGGCGTGGAGCTGTAGGCCCACAGCGGAATTGCCGGCAGGGCGATAATGCACGCCAGGGTGATGGCGTTGACGCGGCCGATCTTCTCGGACAGTGCGCCAAAGGTCAGGCCGCCCGCGATGGCGCCGAGATTGGCAACGATGGTGATCCAGCTCACCGTATGCGGATCAAAGCCATGCTGCTTCTTCAGGAAGGTCGGGTAGAGGTCCTGCGTGCCGTGGCTGAAGAAGTTGAAGAACATCATCAGCACGACGGCATAGAGCGCGACACCCCAGTTCTTCTGAAGCGTTTCCAAGAGGCCAGGCCTGGGTGCCTTCTGCGCCTCGACGAAGGCGGGTGATTCCGGCACGTGCGAGCGGATGAAGAGCACGATCAGCGCCGGCACGAAGGAAAGCAGGAACATGGCGCGCCAGCCGATCGTGTAGCCGCCGATCGTCTGCTGATAGAGCAGGCCATAGACCACCGCTGCCAGGAGATAGCCGGCCGGATAGCCGCATTGCAGGATGCCCGAGACCAGGCCGCGTGCGCTGGGCGGGACGGATTCCATGGCGAGCGAACTGCCGAGCCCCCATTCGCCGCCCATGGCGATGCCGAACAGAGCGCGCAGCGCCAGGAAGATGCCGAGATTGGGCGAGAAGGCGGCCAGCGCGCCGATCACCGAATAGCTGACGATGTTGAGCATGAGGATCGGCTTGCGCCCATATTTGTCGGCGAGCATGCCAAAGAAGAACGCGCCGATAAAGCGCGTCGCCAAGGTCAGGAACAGTGCCTTGGAGACTGCCGGGACATCTGTCTGGAACTCACTCGCAATATCGGTGAGCAGGAATGTCAGAAGGAAGAAATCAAACGCATCGAGTGTCCAGCCCAGGAATGAAGCCAGAACGGTTTTCTTCTGCTCGGCAGTGAGATTCAAGGCGTCCTCCTTTGGTTCCCCCAAAGGAACGATATGTCGCCCTATTGGCAAAAGAGAACAGTTATCAGTCGGCTTTCGAAAGACCGGCGGTCACTTTTTCGTAAGATCGAGGTCGAAGACCATCAATCCGTCTGTGCCGCCTTCGAGCGCGGCGACCAGCCGGGCTCCGGCGCGCTGATGCGCCTCGTGCACCAAATAGGCATCGCGGGCGCCGGCGTCGCGGAAATCGATGGTGAAACCATGTGTGAAGCCGCGTGCGAAGGGTTCGGGGCTGACATTGGCGCTGAAGCGGACGGTGTCCATGCCGTCGATCACCTGCCGCAGCGCCTCGAGGTCGGCGTGTATCGCCGCGCGCTCGGCAGCGGGAACATCTTTTCGGAATATGACGAAGACACAGTGCCTGATCATCGGATGTCCTTCCTGACTTACTAAGCGGCCCGATTTCCGGAAAACACCGCCGGCGGCAGCGGCTCGCGGCCCAGGATGATGTCAGCACCCTTTTCGCCAACCATGATGGTCGGCGCATTGGTGTTGGAGGAGGGCACGCGCGGCATCACCGAGGCGTCGCAGACACGCAACCCCTCTATGCCGCGCAGGCGTAGATCCGGCGTCACCACGGCCATGGCGTCATGGCCCATGCGGCAGGTGCCGACCGGGTGATGATCGGTCTTGGAACTGCGGCAGGCGTAGTCGACCAGCTCGTCATCGCTGGCAAGCGACGGGCCAGGCAGGACTTCGCGCAGCACGTAGGGGGCAAGCGCCTTCTGCCGCATGATCTCGCGCGCCAACCTGAGGCCCTTGATCGACATGGCGCGATCATAAGGATCGGACCAGTAGTTGGGATCGATCAGCGGGTGGTCCGCCGGATCGGCGCTCTTCAACCGCACCGTGCCGCGCGAGCGCGGCCGGAGGAAGGCCGAGTTCAAGGTGACGCCCGGATTGTTCAGCTTCTCGACACCGGCCTCGATGCCTGATCCCAGGCCGAGATGAAACTGAATGTCGGGCGAGGCGGCGGTGGGGTCGGCGTACCAGAAGCCGCCGGTCTCAAACAGGCTGGAGGCCACCGGCCCCTTCTTCAAAAGCAGATATTGCAGGCCGGCCCAGGCCGTGCGGTGCAGCTTGGCGTAATTGTCGTAAGTGTGGTCGCCGGTGCATTCGGCAATGACGAACAGATCGAGATGGTCCTGCATGTTCGAGCCGACGCCGGGCAGGTCATGCACCGGCGTGACGCCCGCCGATTTCAGATGATCGGCCGGACCGATGCCCGACTGCATCAGCAGCTTCGGCGAGCCGATGGCGCCAGACGAGACGATCACTTCCCGGTCGGCGCGAAGGATCGTCTTCTGGCCGCCCGGTTTGTCGACGATCTCGACGCCGATGGCGCGGCCCTTCTCGACGACAATGCGGGTCACCAGCACATTGGTCCTGACCTTCAGGTTCTTGCGCGCGCGGATCGGCTTGAGATAGGCGACCGACGCGGACGAGCGCCGGGCATCTTTCTGCGTCAACTGGTAATAGCCGACGCCTTCCTGGTTAGCGCCGTTGAAGTCCGGATTGAAGGGAATGCCCATCTCCTGCCCGGCGCGGAAATAGGCCTCGCAGATAGGCAGCGGCGAAATCGGGTTCGAGACGCCGAGCGGGCCCTGGTCGCCATGGAAATCGTTGGCATAGCGCTGGTTGTTCTCGGCGCGTTTGAAATAGGGCAGCACGTCGCGATAGCCCCAGCCGGCGAGACCCTCTTCCTTCTCCCAGGCATCGTAGTCGCGGGCGTTGCCGCGCGTGTAAATCTGGGCGTTGATGGAGGAGCCGCCGCCGACCACCTTGGCCT
Organism: Mesorhizobium subarcticum; assembly: GCF_055456085.1. Lineage (NCBI taxonomy): Bacteria > Pseudomonadati > Pseudomonadota > Alphaproteobacteria > Hyphomicrobiales > Phyllobacteriaceae > Mesorhizobium > Mesorhizobium subarcticum. Next base: position 2,592,224 of record NZ_CM144237.1, read on the forward strand.
GCGTGTACCAGAAGACGCGGTCCTTCATGTTCCTCTGCGGCACGGTCGACCAGCCCCAGGACGCGATGCCCTTGGTCATCTTGGCGAAGCCCGCCGGCATGTGGATATAGGGGTGCCAGTCCTTGCCGCCGGCTTCCAGCAGCAGCACGGAATTGCCGGGGTCCTCGCTCAACCGGTTGGCCAGAACACAGCCGGCCGGGCCGGCGCCCACGATGATGTAGTCGGTCATGTCGTTTCCACTTACAGCCGCGGCACGGAGAGCGCACCGTCGACATTGATGATCGAGCCGGTCGAAAAGCCGAGCTTGCCGGCAGCGAGCGTCGCCACCACGGCTCCGATATCGGAGGCCTCGCCCCAGCGTTTGGCCGGCACCAGGCCGTTGCCGATCAAGGCATCGTATTTGGCTGATACACCTGCCGTCATGTCGGTGCGGATAATGCCCGGCCGCAGCTCGAACACGCCGATGTTTTCCGGGGCGAGCCTGAGCGCCAGGTTCTTCACCCACATCGAAAGCCCGGCCTTCGACATGCAGTATTCAGAGCGCTCCGGCGAGGCCATCTCGGCGCTGACCGAGGTGACGGTGATGATCGATTTCGGGTGATCACCGGGCGTCGCCAACATCGCCTTGGCGGCGGCTTGGCTGAGGAAGACGGTGCCGCGCAGGTTGATGCCCAGCGTGCGGTCGAAATTTTCGGGCGTAAGTTCCAGCAGGTCGCCGCGCACCACGGCGCCGACGCCGGCATTGTTGACGAGGCAGTCGATGCGGCCGAAGGCATGCATGGCGGTGTCGACAAGCGCGGCGTGGCTGTCGAGGTTGGCAATGTCACAGGTGATATAGGCGAATTTCGCGCCACGAGTGCTGAGGTTGGTGGAAAGCCCATCCGGCGCTTGTTCGGCAAGGTCGGCGACCAGAATGTCGAAGCCGGCATCGGCCAGCGCCTCGGCACAGGCAAGGCCGATGCCACGCGCGCCGCCAGTAACGATGGCTGCGGGGCGGGTCATGCTGCAAGCTCGGTCTTGCGGATATGGTCGGCAACCCGCAGCGCCTGTGCTGCGATCGACAGCGCCGGATTGACCGCAGCCGAATTCGGCAAAAAGCTGCCGTCGACGACGAACAGGTTCTGGTGGTCGAACGCGCGGCAGAACGGATCGAGTGGCGCGGTGGCCGGGTCGTCACCCATCTTGACCGTGCCGCACTGATGCGAGGGCGTGCGTTTGTCGAAGGGGCGCGACAGCACGATGGGATAACCGCAGGCGCGGAAGTTTTCGCGCATCACCTTGGTCAGGCCGTCGAGCGACTGCATGTTGGAGCGCCGCCACTGCATGACGATGTCCTTGCCGTCGACCATGATGCGGCTTTCGGGATCGGGCAGATCCTCGCACATCAGATACCAGTCGACGGCGTGGCCGGCCATGTAATCGAGCGCGAATTTTGGTATCGTCTTCACATTGGCCTTAAGCATGTTGCCGTCGATCTTGCCGAGCAGTTGGACATTGCCCAGCGGTTTGCCGCCCTTGCCGTCAGACAGATAATAGTCGTTCAGCATCAGCGTCTTCTGGTAGACGGATGTGTTCCTGCGGCGCGGATCGATCGCCAGCATGGCGCTGGAATTGTGGTTCATGAAATTGCGACCGACCTGGTCGGAGCGGTTGGCGAGGCCCTTGCCATCCGGTGAAGGCGAACGCAGCAGGATGACGGCGGAATTGACCGCGCCGGCGGACAGGATGACCAGCTTCGGCGCGACTGTCTTTGCCTCGCCATTCTGGCGGTAGTGGATGGCTGATATGGTTTTGCCGTCTGGCGATGTTTCGAGATACTCGACGTAGCAGCCGGTCTCAAGCCGGATGTTGGGGTCCTTGAGCGCCACCGCCAGCGGTGCCGTCTGGGCGTCCATCTTTCCCTGGCCGGTGTTCGGGAAAGCGTCCCAACCGGTCTTGCCCTCCTTCAGCCAGGTGTCGATGTCGACGCCGAGCGGCAGCGAGGACGGATGCAGGCCGAGCCCTTTGAGTTCGGCGCGGGCACGCGCGATCGGGGCTTCGTCAGGCACAGGCTTGAAGGCATAGGGGATCGAGTGGAACGGTTCGGTAGGATCCTCGCCCAGCGCGCCGCGTACGCGAAACAGCTGCTCCGCCCTGGAATACCAAGGCTCGAACTCGTCGTAGGAAAACGGCCATGCCGGCGAGACGCCGCCGAAGTGCTCCATGGCGGCAAAATCTTCCTTGCGGTAGCGAATCAGCACCGCGCCGTAGAATTTTGAATTACCGCCGACATAGTAGTAGTTGCCGGGGTTGAAGGCAGCACCGCCGGCCTCGCGCCACATCTCCTTTGGCCTGTAATGGCCGTCGACGAAGATCGAGCGCGTGTCGCGGGCATGCGGCGTTGCCGGCAAGGGTTCGCCGCGCTCCAGCATCAGGACCGAGGCGCCGCTGCCGGCAAGGCCGGAGGCGATTGTCGAGCCGCCGATGCCGGAGCCGATGATAACGATGTCCGGATTTGCCATAGCCGTCAGCGGATGCGGTTTTCAGTCGCCGGATCGAAGAACACCGCCTTGGTCAGGTTGAAGGCGAGCGGCGTGTTGGTGCCCGGCTGGATGTTGGCGTCGGCGCGCAGCCGAGCCACCACACCCTTGCCGCCGAGATTGGTGACCGCGAAGGTGTCGGAGCCAGCCGGCTCGACGACTTCGATATGCAGTTCGGCGGTGGCGATGTTGGAGGCGTTGCGTTCAGCACCTTCCGGATCGGTCAGCGCTTCCGGCCGCACGCCGAAGATGATCGGCTTGCCCTGGAAGGCCGAGAGACCCGCCGGCGCATTGGCCATCGGCAGCGTGATCGGCTCGCGTGCCTCGCGCTGCAGCACGACGGACAGCGCATTGCCCGACGTGGCTATGGTCGCCGGGATCAGGTTCATCGCCGGCGAGCCCATGAAGTCGGCGACGAACAGGTTGGTCGGGTTGTTGTAGATCTCGGCAGGCGTGCCGAACTGCTGCACCTCGCCGTCGCGCATGACTGCGATCTTGGTCGCCAGCGTCATTGCCTCGATCTGGTCATGGGTGACGTAGACGATGGTGGTGCCTGTCGTGGCATGCAGGCGCTTGATCTCGATGCGCATGTCGACGCGCAGCTTGGCGTCGAGATTGGACAGCGGCTCGTCGAACAGGAACAGTTTGGGGTCGCGCACCAGCGCCCGGCCCATGGCGACGCGCTGGCGCTGGCCGCCAGAAAGCTGGCTCGGCTTGCGCTGCAGCAAATGGCCGATCTGCAGTACCTTGGCCACCTTGTCGATCGCCTTCTGGCGCTCGTCGGCCGGCACGCCGCGCATCTCCATGCCGAAGGAAATGTTACCGGCCACCGTCATGTTCGGATAGAGCGCATAGCTCTGGAACACCATGGCGATGTCGCGCTTGGAAGGGTGCAGATCGTTGATGGCGCGACCGTCGACGCGGATCTCGCCCTCGGTGATCTGCTCCAGGCCGGCGATGGTGTTGAGCAAGGTGGACTTGCCGCACCCGGACGGTCCGACAAGCACCAGGAAGCCACCCTTTTCGAGCTCGACATCGATACCCTTCAGGATCTCGACATTTCCGAAGCGCTTCTTCAGCCCATCAATTTCCAGAAAAGCCATGGTCGTTCCTTCTGAATTGGTCAGCCTTTGACCGCGCCCGCCATCAGCCCGCGCACGAAATAGCGGCCGGCGACGACATAGACGATCAGGGTGGGCAGAGCCGCGATCATCGCGGCCGCCATGTTGACGTTGTATTCGACGACGCCGGTCGAGGTGTTGACGACGTTGTTGAGCGCCACCGTCATCGGCATCGCGTCGCCGGTGCCGGCGTAAGCCGAAGCGAACAGGAAGTCGTTCCAGATGTTGGTGAACTGGTAGATGACGGTGACGACGAAGATCGGCATCGAGTTCGGCAACATGATGCGGCGGAAAATCTGGAAGAAAGAGGCACCGTCGACCTGGGCTGCCTTGATCAGCTCGGTCGGGAACGCTTCGTAATAGTTACGGAAGAACAGCGTGGTGAAGCCGAGGCCGTAGACGACGTGGACGAAGACGAGATTGACCGTCGGATTGCCAAGGCCGAAGCTGGTTCCCACGTCGTTCTGCAGGGTCACGCCGAAACGGCCAAGGCTGCCGAGGATGGTGGCCATCGGCAGCAGCACCGACTGGAACGGAATGAAGCAGGCAAACAGCATCAGGCCGAAGACCAGGGTTGCGCCCCGGAAACGCCATTTGGTCAGCACGTAGCCGTTGAGCGCGCCGAGCATGGTCGAGATCAAAACGGCCGGAACCACCATCTTGATGGAGTTCCAGAAATAGCCCTTGATTCCGGCGCAGGTGAGGCCGACGCAGGTCTCGCCCCAGGCCTTCAGCCACGGGTCGAAGGTCGGCGCCTTGGGCAGGGAAAGCATGTTGCCGTTCTGGATCTCGTCCATGGTCTTGAACGAGGTAACCAGCATGACGAACAGCGGCATCAGGTAGAAGATCGCAAACAGCGCCAGCAACCCGTAGATGACGATGCGGTTGACGATCCTGGTGTTGATGCCGCTTGAGTTTTGCCGGGAAGCAGTGGGGCGGGCAGGGGTGGCGACAGCGCTCATCGCGGCTTCTCCCGCAGTTCCGAATAGAGGTAGGGCACGATCATGGCGACGATGGTCATCAGCATGATCACGGCGCTTGCCGAGCCGACGGCCATCTCGTTGCGCTTGAAGGTGTACTCATACATGAAGTTGGACGGCAGCCAGGCTGAGCCGCCGGGGCCGCCGCTGGTCAGCGCAACGACCAGATCGTACGACTTGATGGCGAGGTGCGCGAGCACGATGAAGGCCGACAGGAAGATCGGTCGCAGCAGCGGGATGACGATGCGGCGGTATAGCTGGAAGGTGGTGGCGCCGTCGATCTGCGCCGCCTTCATGATCTCGCCGTCAATGCCGCGCAGGCCGGCCAGGAACATCGCCATGATGAAGCCGGAGGCTTGCCAGACGCCGGCGATGACCACCGTGTAGATGACGAAATCCTTGTTCTTGATCCAGTCGAAATGGAAGCTCGTCCAGCCCCACTGATGCAAGGTCTGTTCGAGGCCGAGGCCGGGATCTAGGAACCATTTCCAGGCGACGCCGGTGACGATGAAAGACAGCGCCATCGGATAGAGATAGATCGGCCGCAGCACGCCTTCGCCGCGGATCTTCTGGTCGAGCAGGATGGCCAGGAACAGGCCGAGCGCCAGGCAGATGCCGATGTAGAGAAAGCCGAAAATGCCCATGTTGGTGATCGACGTGTACCAGCTCGATGGTGGGTCGCTGTCGAAAGTCCAGCCCCACAGCCGCTGATAGGCGCGCGAGCCGGTGAGGACATAGGATGGGAAAGTCTTGGAATTGGTGAAGGACAGATAGATCGTCCACAGGATGAAGCCGTAGACGAAGACGATGGTGATGGCGAAGCTCGGCGCCAGCACGATCTTCGGCAAGGCATCCTGCAGCCGCGAGCGCATCGAAGCGCGCGGCCGCTCCGGCGTCAGCTTGATCTGTGTCGTCGCTACACTGCTCATGAGGCTCCTCCCGTTCCGGGTCGTCCGTGCTCTGCCGTCAGGCGGCAAGGCGGCCCGTGCATACGGGTCCTTGGTTTGGCATGGTGTTCAGCCGGCCAATCGTGGGATGGACCTTCCCCGCCGGAGCGGGGAAGGCGTTTTGGGACGTGGCGCTTACTTGGCGTCGTCGATTGCCTTGACCAGCTCGGTCACGGCTTCGTCCGAGGTCTTGATCTGACCATGGACAAACTTGGTCACGACATCCTTGTAGGCGTTGGCGACCGCCGGAGGCGCGCCGTAACCCTGGGCCAGCGAGCCGAACAGCGTGCCGCCGTCGTTGGCTGCCTTCAGGTCGGCGATGCCCTTCTTGCCGCAAGCATCGAAGTCGGTGTCCGGAACGTCGGTACGGGCCGGAACCGAGCCTTTGACGACGTTGAAGGCCGACTGGAAGCTCTTCGACAGGGTGGCGGTGGCCAGCGCGATCTGGGCGGCCTTGCGGTCGTCCGGAACGTTGAACATGGCGAACATGTCGGAGTTGTAGATCACCGAGCCGTCGGTGCCCGGGAAGCGATAGCACAGGAAGTCCGTACCCGGGGTCTTCTTGGCGGCGTGGAACTCGCCCTTGGCCCAGTCGCCCATGACCTGCACCAGGGCATCGCCCTTGATGACCATGGCGGTGGCCAGGTTCCAGTCGCGGCCCGAGAAGTTCGGGTCGACATAGGTGACGAGCTTGGCGAGGTTGTCGAACGACTTCTTCATCGTGTCGGACTTGAGCGAGGCGTCGTCGAGGTCGTTGAAGGCCTTCTTGTAGAACTCAGGTCCGCCGGTCGACAGCACGACCGAGTCGAACATGGTGGCTTCCTGCCAGTTCTGGCCGCCGAGAGCGAGCGGGATCACGCCTGCTGCCTTGGCCTTGTCGAGCAAGGCGATGAAGTCATCGAAGGTCTTCGGCTCGGTACCGCCGATCTTGTCCATGACGGCCTTGTTGATCCACAGCCAGTTGACGGAGTGGACGTTGACGGGAACCGCGACCCATTTGCCTTCATAGACGGAGAACTTCTGCAGGGCAGCCGGAACCGCCTTGTCCCAGCCTTCCTTCTTGGCCGTCTCGGTCAGGTCGCCCATGACGCCGGCGGCCGCATAGTCGAGCACGGTGTAGCCGAGCATCTGCGAGGCGGTCGGGTAATTGCCGGCCGCGACCATCGCCTTCAGCGCGGTCATTGCAGCGTCGCCGCCACCGCCGGCCACCGGCACATCCTTCCAGGCATAGCCTTCCTTGGCCAGATCGCCCTTCAGCACGTTGAGAGCAGCCGCTTCGCCGCCCGACGTCCACCAATGCAGCATCTGCACTTCCTTGACGTCCGCGGCATGCGCCGAGAACGCAAAGCTCGTCGCAAGAGCCGTTCCGATAAGCAGTTTGCGCAACATGTACTACCTCCCTTGTTGCATTACACGACCGGTGGAAGCCCACCGGGTTCTTCCCAACTCAGCCGACCCACCATCCGGTGCGCTGGCCGCGATGAAACTGGATTGTCTTTTCCTCGGTATAGTCTTCGACAGCGCGTTTGCCGAGTTCGCGTCCGAGACCGGACTGCTTGTAGCCTCCGAAAGGCAGCTCGGGATAACCTTCCATGAATGTGTTCACCCAAACCGTCCCCGAACGCACTCCACGCGCCACCGACATGCATGTGTCGATGCTGGCGCTCCACACACCCGCAGACAGACCATAGGGCGTGTTGTTGGCGATGTGCAACGCCTTTTCAATCGTTTCAAAAGTCAGCACGGAGAGCACCGGCCCGAACACTTCTTCGCGTGCGATTGCCATGTCCTCGGTAACGCCACGAATGATGGTGGGGTCGAGATACTGGCCGGCATTCGAAGCCAGCTGCTTGCCGCCGCTGTAGACATTACTGCCTTCGCCTGTCGCTGCCGTAACGTAACCGGTCACCTTGGCCAGATGGTCGGACGAGATCATCGCGCCGACCTTGGTTCGGTCGTCGAGCGGATCGCCGACCGTCACCCTGGCTGTGAGCGCCTTGACGGCGGCCAGGAAATCGTCAGCGATCGCCTCATGCACGATTAGCCGGCTGCCGGCATTGCAGCATTCGCCGGCATTGAAGAAGCCGCCGAACACGGCGGCATCAGCGGCGGCTTCGAGGTCGGCATCGGGGAAGACGATCTGGCCATTCTTGCCGCCGAGCTCCATCGAGACTTTCTTCAACGATTGCGCGGCCGCGGCCATGGTCATCTTGCCGACGCGGGTCGAACCGGTGAACGACACCATCTCGACCAGGGGATGGCTGACCATCGGCGCGCCGACATCGGCGCCGAGACCGGCAAGGATGTTGACGACGCCGGCAGGCAGGCCGGCCTCGAGCAGGATGTCGCCCAGCACGAAGGTCGAGGCCGAGGTCATCTCGCTGGGCTTCACCACCGCCGTGCAGCCGGCGGCGAGCGCGAAAGGCAGTTTCTGGCTGACGATGAGGAAGGGGAAATTCCACGGCGTTATGATCGAGACGACGCCGATCGGTTCGCGCACGACCACGCCCAGCATGGCATCGCCGAGATTGGCGTAGCTCTCGCCGTGCAGCGTGCGGGCGAGAGAAGCGGCATAGCGCCAGATGTCCACGGCGCCGCCGATCTCGCCGCGCGCCTGGGCGATCGGCTTGCCCGATTCCAGCGCGTCGAGCCGGGCAATGTCTTCCAGCCGCGTCTCGATCAGGTCGGCGGCCTTGAGCAGGATTGCGGCGCGTTCGGAGGCCTTCATGCGCGGCCAGGGGCCGGTCTCGAACGCCTTGTGCGCGGCCTGCATCGCCGCTTCCACCTCGGCCTCGCCGGCCTGCGCATAACGCGAAACGGTGAAGCCATGGCCGGGGCTCTTGCGCTCCAGCGTGCGGCCGTCGCGGGCATCGACGTGCTTGCCGTCGATCAGCAGCCGATAGGCCCTTGGCGCAGCTGATGCCTCCGCGGGCATGGCGATGTTGAGGGGTGCGTTCATCAGAATTGGTTTCTCTAGCTTCTTGAAAATGCCGGTTTCTGCTTGGTCTTGAAGGCGCTCACGCCAGCCTTGAGATCGCCGGTCAAAGCGATGAAGCCGCTTGCCAGCGCTTCTGTTGCCGCCGCACTTTCCTCGCCTTCGGCCACAGCGATCATCAGCTTGGCCGCTTCCGTCGCCAGCGGGCCGCGCTCGGCGATCTTTTCGGCCCAGCTTTTGGCTTCGGCTAACCCACCGCCGGTTTCGATAACTCTGTCGACGATGCCCAAAACGAGCGCCTGGGCCGCCAGGAAAACTTCGCCGCCCAAGGCCATGCGGCGCACCGTCTGCGCGCCAAATCGGCGTACGGCGCGCTGCGTGCCGGACCAGCCGGGCACGACGCCGATCGAGGTTTCGGGGAAGCCGAGTTTCACATGCGCTTCGGCGACGCGGAAGTCGCAGGCGACCGCCAGTTCCAGCCCGCCGCCCAGCGCATGGCCTGATAGCACGGCGATGGTTGGTTGCCGGAGCCTGGCCAACCGGTCGAAGACGCGGTGGCCATAGCGAACCCATTGTACCTGGAAATCGGCGGCGCTCATTTGCGCCCAGGCCTCGACATCGCCACCGGCGCAAAAGCCCTTGCCTTCGCCACGGATGAGCACGACGCGGACGGCCTCAGCCGCCTCCGCCTCATCGAGTGCCGCTTCCAGCGCGCGCAGCATCGGGATATCCAACGCGTTGAACTTTTCCGGCCGGCGCAGCGTGACGGCGCCGATGGCGCCGTCCTGCTCGAAGGTGACGAGGCGCTCAGCCATGCGCGCCTCCGAGCGAGGCGCCGCCATTCAGCGACAGGCCGATCGGCTGGTCCTGGTAGAGCGCCGCTGGCGTCACCTTGAGGTCATTGGCGACACTAAGTGGCGTTTCCGACTGCGCCAGCACATCGCGCTCGAGGTCGATGCCCGGCGCCAGTTCCGTCACCATCAGCCCATCCGGTGTCAGCTTCATCACGCAGCGCTCGGTGACATAGGTGATGTCCTGCCCCTGCATGACGGCACGCTTGCCGGAGAAGGAGATATGCTCGACCTCGTTGACCACCTTCTTGACCTTGCCTTCTGCGTCGATGCGGATGCCGCCATTGGCCAGCGAAAGCTTGGCGCCGGCATTGAAGAAGCCCGAGAAGACGATCTTCTTCGCCCGCGCGGTGATGTCGACAAAACCGCCGGCGCCAGCGGTGACATGCGGCCGTGCCGACAGTTTCGAAACATTGACCGAGCCGTGACGGTCGATCTGCAGGAAGGATAGCAGCGAGGCGTCGAAGCCGCCGGCCTGGAAATAGATGAACTGGTGCGGCGAGGGCATGATCGCCTCGGCGTTCGAGGCACAGCCGAATTTGAAGTCGAGCAGCGGCACGCCGCCGACCGCACCTTGTTCGATCACCCAGGTGACCTTGCCGTGCTGGCCTTCTTCCAGAAGGATACGCGGCACATTGGCCGAGATGCCGAAGCCGATGTTGACGGCCATCCCGTCGCGAAGCTCCATGGCGACGCGGCGGGCAATCACCTTCTGGACGTTCATCTCGGCATTGCGGAAGGTCGACAGCGGCCGGAAGATCTCGCCCGAGATCGCCGGATCGTAAGGCGTCAGCGTCGTCTGGAACTGGTCGGGCGCGACGACGATGTGGTCGACAAGTACGCCCGGCACGCGCACATCATGCGGTTTCAGCGTGCCGTTCTCGACGACGCGCTTGACCTGCGCGATGACGACGCCGCCATTGTTGCGGGCGGCCAGCGCCTGTTCGAGGCCACCGAGATAGGCGCCTTCATGCTCATAGGTCAGGTTGCCGCGCTCATCCGCCGTGGTGGCGCGGATGATCGAGACGTGAGGCACGATCGAGCGGAAATAGAGCCATTCCTCGCCATCGAACTGCTGCACCGAGACGATCGGCTCGTTTGCCGCCGCGTTCATGGCGCAGCCCTGGTGGCGCGGGTCGGCGAAGGTGTCTAGGCCGACCTTGGTCAGCACGCCCGGCCGCTTGGCGGCGGCCTCGCGATGCATGTCGAACAGGATTCCGGACGGCACATTGTAGGCGGCGACCGAATTGTCGCCGATCATCTTCCAGATCTGCGGCGGCTCGGAGGAGGAGGGGCCAGACGGATAGGAGCCGCACAGTGTGCGCTTCAACAGGCCGGGCTTTGCCAGATGATCGATGCCCTTGATGCCATACATATCGCCGGCGGCAATCGGGTGCAGCGTGGTGATGTTCTTCGGATGGCCTTCTGTATCGAAGCGTTCGCCGATGGCTGCCAACACAGCGTCCGGGCAGCCGAGGCCGCTCGACGACGACACGGACACGGTCATGCCGTCCTTGATCAGGCTGGCAGCTTGGGCTGCGGAAACGACCTTGCTCACTTCATGCTCCCGAGTTTCGGGTCGATCTTGACGGCCTTGCCGGAGCTGGCCGATTGGAGTGCTGCCTCAGCTGCGGCGAGCGACCAGACGCCATCCTCGCCGGTGGCGGCGGGTTGACCCTCGCCGAGGATCGCGGCGTGGAACTGGCGCACAGATCTTGTGTAGAGATCCCCGCGATCGAAATTCAGCTCCTCTTCGTCATTGGCCGTGCGCAACAGCACCGAGCCGACAGGCTTCTGGGTCATCACATTGCTGGCGATCAGCGAGCCTTCTGAACCGTGCACCTCGAAGCCGGTGCCGGCGAATTTGGTGGTGAAGCCTTCATGCGACTGGGCGATGAGGCCGGACTTGAAGCGCCAGATGCACATGGCGCCGTCTTCCAGCCCGCTGCCGGCCATGCCGGCGGCTTGGGTGAAGGCCGAGACCTCGACCGGATCGTCACCCAGCACGAAGCGCAGCGTGTCGGCATCGTGCACGGTGATGTCGAGCACCACGCCGCCGCCCGCCTCGGGTTTGGTGATCCGCCAGCCCTGCAGGTTCTCGGGCAGATAGACGGAATGGAAGACGCGTGCGGCGATTGGCTTGCCGATACGGCCGGAGGCAATGGCGTCCCGCATGGCGCGATGCGCGCCGGCGTTGCGCAGATGATGATTGGTGCCGAGCACGATGCCTGCGGCCCTGGCCGCGGCGACCATCTTGCGCGCGTCGGCGCTGGTCAGCGCCAGCGGCTTCTCGCACAGCACATGCTTGCCCGACTTGATGGCGGCGAGCGCCTGTTCGAGATGCAGTTCGTTGGTGGTCGAGATGTAGACGGCGTCGATATCGGAATTGAGCAAGGCATCGACGGTCGACACCGCGAGCGGAATACCGTTTTCCCCGGCATAGGCCGTGGCGCGGTCGGCGCTGGAACTCATCACCGCCGCGATCTCGCCACCCTCTTGCGCGCGAATGGCGTTGATCATGAATTGTCTGGCGATCGTGCTGGCGCCGATCAGTCCCCATCGGACGCTCATGCAGCCCCTCCCGCTGCCGCAGGCCTGTTTTGCTTGCGGCGATCCGGACCGCAGCTTTCCCGGACCACGAGATTGACGGCGCCTATATGGTCTTCGGCACGCGTGGTGCGCGACTGGATCATCTTGATCATGACGTGGGCGGCGCGCTCGCCAAGGCCGGCGGTGTCCACGGCAACGCTGGTCAGCGCCGGCATGTAGTGCTCGGCCTCGACCACGTCGTCGAAGCCGACGACGGCAAAATCCGCGCCCGGTTCAAGGTGGCGCTTGCGCAGCGCCAGCATAACGCCGAAGGCGACGGCATCGTTGAAGCAAAGTGCGGCGGTCGGCGGCTCAACCATTGTGAGCGCGGTTTCCAGGCAGGCAATGCCGCCCCTGCGGCTGGTCTCGCCCTCGACCACCAGCACGTCGCGGGCGGCGATGCCCAGCGTCTCGCAGGCTTCGCGAAAGCCGCCCAGCCGCTCCTGATAGACCACCAGATCCGAAGAGCCGGCGAAGAAGGCGAGCCGGCGATGGCCTTTGCCTATCAGATGAGCAGCGGCAAGATAGGCGCCGCGATGATTGTCGGGTGCGATGACCGGGATGCGGCTTTCAGGCAGGCGGCGCATGGCGAAGACGACCGGCACGCCCGCCGTTTCCAGCCGCCGGAACGCGCCCGGCGCGGTGCCACGCGCCGGCGAGACGATGAGCCCGGCAACGCCTTGCTCCATCAGCGACTTCAGCACCTCTTCCTGACGCACCGGATTCTCCGCCGTGTTGGCGATGAAGGGAACGATGCCGGCCGACTGGAATACGCGCTCCATGCCGACCGCCAGTTCGGCGAAAAAGGGATTGGTGAGATCGTTGATGACCATGCCGATGACGTTGGAGTGGGCCTTGCGCAGATTGGCAGCGCCGCGGTTGTAGACATAGCCGACATCCTCGATCGCCTTGCGCACCTTGACCGCCGTCTCAGGCCGGATCAGCCCGCTGCCCTGGAGCACGAGCGACACCGTCGATTTGGACACGCCTGCCTCGCGGGCGATGTCGAAGATCGTCGCCTTGGCCCGGCTGGCCATCCAGATATTTCCTCCCTGGTTTTGGTCAAAGTTATTGGAACGTTCTAATCATTGCTCCAATCGAGAGTCAATCAGGATTTTTTATCGGCCTGGAGAATTGATAATTCGACGCCACAAACCATACAGGAAAACGGATCATGTGCTGCGGCGCAGCATTTTCCAGGGAATTGCCTGCGAATCTTAAAGGTTCTTGATTTATTGGAACGTTCCATTTATAGGCGCGATAAAGGGAGAGATCGATGGATATAGCCTTGCCTGGTGAGGGTGGCCGCAGCACCCGCTACGCGCTCGTCGGACAGCCGGTGCAGCCTGACATCGGCGCGCGGTTTTCGCGCATCGCCTATGCCGCCGCGCATGTCGTTGCCGATCCCCTTGCAATGACCGATCCGTGGTCGCGGCCCGTGGTCGACTGGGAAAGCACGATGGCGTTTCGCCATCATCTGTGGCGACTCGGCTTCCGCATCGCCGAGGCGATGGATACTTCGCAGCGCGGCATGGGCTTCGACTGGGCAAGCGCAAAGGAACTGATCCGCCGCTCAATCGCCGAGGCGCGCACCGTTGCTGGCGCCGACCTTGCCTCGGGTGCCGGAACCGACCATCTGGCGCCGATGTCGGCCAGAACACTGCATGACGTTATTTGCGCCTATGAAGAGCAGTTCGCTTTCATCGAAGGACAGGGCGGCAAGGCCATCATGATGGCCAGCCGCGCTCTGGCTGAAGTGGCAAAGGGACCGGACGACTACGCCGCCGTCTATGACCGCATTCTGGGCCAGGCCTCCGGCAAGGTTATCCTGCACTGGCTGGGTGAAATGTTCGACCCGGCCCTGAAGGGCTATTGGGGCAGCAGCAATTTCGAGACCGCGCTCGATACGGTGGTTGCCGTCATCGAACGCCACGCAAACAAGGTCGAAGGCATAAAGATATCGCTCCTCGATGCCGATAAGGAGATTATGCTCCGAGACCGGCTGCCGGATGGCGTCGTCATGTTTACCGGTGACGACTTCAATTATCCCGAACTGATCGCCGGAGACGGCAATAGGCATTCGCACGCGCTGCTCGGCATTTTCGACGCCATTGCGCCGGTTGCCAACGCTGCCCTGGCAAAGCTCGCCGCAGGCGATCAGGCCGGCTATGACGCGCTGATGGCGCCGACGGTGCCGTTGTCGCGAAAGATATTCGAGGCGCCGACCGAGTATTACAAGGCCGGCATCGTCTTCATGGCCTGGCTGAACGGCCACCAGGACCATTTCACCATGGTCGGCGGCATGCAGTCGGCGCGCGGCATCCGTCACTATGCAGAGGTCTTTCGCCTTGCTGACCAGGCAGGATTACTGGCCGATCCCGACCTTGCCATATCGCGGATGAAGAGCCTGTGCGCCGTCGCAGGCGTTTGAGCCAACGAAATCGGGCAATGAAGATTCCCCCGTGCGGGGGATTTGCGGTATTGGTTTCAGTCTGTATTGCGAGAGCGCAGATTGATGGACCAGTAGGCAATGGCAGACAAAGCGGCCCTCATCACCGGGATAACCGGCCAGGAAGGGAGCCCATCTGGCGCAATTGCTCTTGCTGAAGGGCTGTGTTGCCCACAGCGTGAAGCGCCATTCGCCCGGCTACCGTTCCTCGGGAGGGCAGAACTATGAGCGAAACCTTCGACCTCAGGGGCAAACGGGTATTCGTGGCAGGGCATCGCGGCATGGTCGGGTCTGCCGTCGTGCGCAGGTTGGCAGCCGAGGACTGCGAGATCCTGACCGCGACGCGTGCTGAACTCGATCTCCTGGATCAGGCTGGTGTGCGGCGCTGGATGGCCGATCGTCGGCCGGATGCCGTGGTGATGGCTGCGGCCAAGGTCGGCGGCATCCTGGCCAATGACCGGTTTCCGGCCGATTTCCTGTATGACAATATCGCCGTGCAAACCAATCTCATCGAGGGCGCTTTCCGCAGCGATGTGGGCAAGTTTCTATTTCTCGGTTCCTCCTGCATCTATCCGAAACTCGCGCCGCAGCCGATTTCCGAGGACGCGCTGCTGACCGGTCCGCTCGAACCAACCAATGAATGGTATGCGATCGCCAAGATTGCCGGGCTGAAACTCTGCCAGGCCTACCGGCGCCAATACGGCGTCGACTATATCTCGGCGATGCCAACCAATCTCTACGGTCCAGGGGACAATTTCCACCTCGAATCCGGCCACGTCATACCCGCGTTGATGCGCAAGGCCCATGAAGCAAAGCAAGCCGGTCGCAAGACCCTGCAGGTGTGGGGATCGGGCAAGCCGATGCGCGAATTCCTCTATGTCGACGATGCGGCTGATGCGCTGATCTGCCTCCTGAAAACATACAGCGGCGAAAGCCATGTCAATGTCGGCTCGGGTCAGGATATCACCATCGCCGAATTGGCCGGGACGGTTGCCTCGATCGTTGGCGGAGACGTGGATATTACGTTCGATACAACCAAGCCGGATGGAACACCGCGCAAACTGCTGGACGTGTCGCGGCTGTTTGCCACCGGCTGGCGGCCCCGATATTCGCTGCGCAGCGGATTGGAACAGACATATGAATGGTTGCTCCGCCACGTTGAAAAGGGCGATGTCCGGCTCGGAGCCGCGTGACGACAGATCGATGTTGATTGTCGCCAACAGGATCGACGGGCTGGGCGGCCGCCTGTTGGCCATGGCCAACGCCAAGTCCCTTGCCGACCGGCTCGGCTACCGGTTCGGCTTCACCTGGAACAGCAGGGATATCACCGACGAGGACTCCCATACCGTCGACGTGGTCGGGAAGATCTTCTCCGCGGACTTTATCGAGAAGCACTGGCTGGGCGACAGGATCAAGACTGCCGAGTTCGGTGTTCTTGGCGGCTCCGCTTTCGCGCCGTCGGATCTTGAAGCGGTTGCAAGATCGGGAAAGCTGCGCGGCTGGATCTGTGACGATTTCAGCGTTCTCGATTTCTTCCGCGATGAGGGTGTCCGACCAGCCCCATCCGAAGCGCTGCGGGCCTTCGGCTTCGCGCCGGCCGTGCGGCAGGCGCTGGATGCCGCCGGCAAATGCCGGTTTCCCGGTCCGATGGCCGCCTTGCACCTTCGCAGTGGCGACATTGTCTATGGTCAATATCGCAAAAGGCTGGTTTTCGCCGACAAGGTCATCCCTTCGACCTTGGCCAGGGCTATCGTGGCGGAGCTCTCATCGAGGGGGCTGACGACGCTTCTTGTCGGCCAGGATCGCGCGACGGTCGACTATGTCAGCGCGCAAACCGGAGCGTTGCGGACAGACGATTTCGGCGCCGCGGACTTCAAGGGGGAGGAGGCGCTCAGCGCGTTCTTCGAGATGGCGCTGATGGCAAGATGCCAGCAGATTCATGCCGGTAGCAGCATCTACGCGGTAGTGGCGTCCGTCATGGGCGAGGTCCCATGCCTGGGCATCAGTGCGTTGTTCGACAAGCAGCGCGCGGCGGAACTCATCATGGAGGAATTGCAGGCGCATCAAGCCGATTACCATCCTCTCGAGGCCGCCTTTGGCTACCAATGGGCTTTTTTGTCGCGGGAGGACGAGATTGCTCCGGCGCAAGCCAGGGAATTGCTGGGAAAGGCCGGGGCATTGGATCCGGAAAACGACGTCTATGATCTGAAGATGGCGGCGTCCTATTTCCACGAAGGCAATTATCCAGCCGGCGAGGCCATCCTGAAATCGCTGATGATCGACCAATCCCGACGGCGCTCTAAAATTCCACTGCAGATGATGGGCGCCCTAGCCGGCCAGGTCGGCGGTGGTCTTACCATGGCCAGGGACCTAGAGGTCTTCTTCGCCGCGGCAAGAGCGGGCCACCCCTACGCCATGGCTTGCGCGGCCTACATCCTGCTTGAAGTGCTGGAGGACAGGAAGTCGGCGGTGGAGATGGCGGCAAGGCTGGTGAAGGTCGAGCCGGAAAATCCGATCTTCAGGAGGGTCAGACGGCGAATTCTTCTGGGCAAGAAGCCGAAATCCGGCCGGCTGGCCAGGGCAAGATGGCGGCTTGGCCGGTTGAGGTTTTGGGTCTGAGTCCTGATCGAGCATATCAGGACGACCGGTGCGCTGCGAGGCAGGTCTGTACGCCGGCAATCATACTGAGGGAAGTAGAGGTCTGGATGGTGGGCGTGACAGGGATTGAACCTGTGACCCCTGCAATGTCAATGCAGTGCTCTCCCGCTGAGCTACACGCCCATCCGAAGCCGCGCATACACCATTTTTGGTCCGGCGCGTCAATAGCGAGAAAAAGGAAAGAAGGCGTCGTCTCGCCGCAGCGATGATGCCTTTGCGGAAGGCGGCTCAGGCCGCCTGCAGCATCTTCTCGACCTCGTTGACGAGGTCGCGCAGGTGGAAGGGCTTCGACAGCACCTTGGCGTCTTTCGGCGCCTTGGAATCCGGGTTCAGCGCAACGGCGGCGAAACCGGTGATGAACATGACCTTGAGGTCGGGATCGATCTCGGTGGCACGCCGCGCCAGCTCGATGCCGTCCATCTCCGGCATGACGATGTCGGTCAACAGCAGCGAGAACGGTTCCTCGCGCAGCCGCTCATAGGCGCTGGCGCCATTGTCGAAATCGGTGACCTGGTAGCCGGCGCGTTCCAGCGCCTTGACGAGGAACCGACGCATATCGTCGTCGTCTTCCGCCAGAAGAATGCGTGCCATGATATCCCGTCCGAATCACCCGCCCGAGCCTGCCGCCGGGGCAGCCCGTTAACCATCCTGTATATGAGGAGGTGACGGTAAACATCAAGTGAACGCGGCGAAGCATTATCCGCATTTGGCAAGGCAATGTGCGTGGCGAAATGCTGGACATCAAGCCAGCAAGGTGGCACTTTCATACGATGATGCATTGGTGTTTTCGGGTTCGTGCAAATTGAAGACGGCAGCCGAGGATTTTTCGGTCGTTCCACCCTTCGAAATCCGATCGGGCGCCGAGCAGCGCGTACCCTTCCTGTTCAACTCACCGCATAGCGGCCGCTATTATCCCGAACGCTTCCTTGCCATGGCAAGGCTCGACCGCAACGCCATCCGCCGCTCGGAAGATTGCTATGTCGACGAGCTGTTCGGCGGCGCGGTGGCGCTGGGTGCGCCGATGCTGGCGGCGAATTTTCCGCGCGCCTATCTCGACGTCAATCGTGAGCCCTGGGAACTCGACCCGCGCATGTTCGCCGAGCCGGTGCCGTCCTTCTGCAACATCCGCTCGGCGCGAGTGGCCGGCGGCCTCGGCACCGTGCCGAAGCTGGTTGGCGAAGGGCTCGACATCTATTCCGGCCGCTTGCCGCTCGCCGAGGCGGTTGCCCGCATCGAAGCCGTCTACAAGCCCTATCACGAAACACTGAAGCGGCTTTTGACCAGAACGCATGCCCGCTTCGGCTTTGCCGTGCTGATCGACTGCCATTCGATGCCGGCCAGCATCCGTGTCGGCGACAGCGGCCTGCGGCCGGACTTCATCATCGGTGACCGTTTTGGCATTTCCGCCAGCGCGGCTCTGACCGAAACGGCGATCGGCCTGCTCTCGGCGATGGGCTATACGGTCGCCCACAACAAGCCCTATGCCGGCGGCTTCATCACCGAGCACTATGGCCGCCCGGCGCGTCATCTGCATGCGCTGCAGATCGAGGTCAATCGCGGGCTCTACATGAATGAGCGGACATTCGAGAAGGCCGCCGGCTTCGACGCGCTGGCCGACGATCTGACGCGATTTTCGGCGGATCTGATGGCGATGCCCGACCATCATTTCATCGACCTGCCGCTGGCGGCGGAGTGAAATGGGCCGCCCAAAGTGCAAGGCGTAAAAAAAGACCGCATCGTTTTCACGATACGGTCGAAGTCTAGGGAGGAAACGCCCAAGGAGGGCATGGACAGGAAAACCTGTCCGAGGTCGAGGGTATTGTGCGGTGCACAAATGTCAAGCGACCTCTAAGCTTTTTTAATTCAGAGTGATGTGGAAATTGCGTTTCGAGGGTGCCTTTGTGACATTTTGGCAACGCTGAACGCGGCAGATAAATCGATAAACACCCTTGTTTTGGCAGGAAAGTCGCGACAGAGCCAGTTGGGCATGTCGTAAGGCGGGAGACTCAGTTGGACATCAGCATCGATTTCATGCGCCGTATCGCGCAAGCGGCAGCGGCGGAAACCTTGCCGCGCTTCCGTGCCCAGGGCGCTGTCGCCAACAAGGAAAAGGGCAGCTTCGATCCGGTCACGGAAGCTGACCGGGAGACGGAACGCGCCATCCGGGCGCTGATATCGGCTGAGTATCCCGAGCATGGCATCCTCGGCGAGGAGCACGGCAGCGAAAACATCTCCAGCCGGCATGTCTGGGTGATCGACCCGATCGACGGGACACGCGCCTTCATTTCCGGCCTGCCGGTGTGGGGGACACTGGTCGGGCTGACGGTCGATGGCGATGCGGTCGCCGGCATGATGGCGCAGCCCTTCACCGGCGAATTGTTCTACGCCAATGCCTCGGGCTCGCACTATGAGGGGCCGGGCGGCCCGCGAAAACTGACAACCCGCAAGACGACAAAGCTCGACGAGGCGACGCTGTTCACCACCACGCCGGCGCTCTACAAGGGCGAAGCGCGCAAACGCTACGACCAGTTCGAGAAACAGGTCCAACTCGCCCGCTACGGCGCGGATTGTTATGCCTTCGCCATGATTGCGTCTGGCAGCGTCGATATCGTCGCCGACCCCGGTCTGAAGCCCTACGATATCGTGGCGCTGATCCCGATCATCGAGAAGGCCGGTGGGATCATCACCACCTTCGACGGCGGCCCGGCGGAAAAGGGCGGCGATATCCTGGCCGCCGCGACACCGGAGCTGCACGCGGCCGCCATGGCTGCCCTGCGCGGCTAACTACTTTCAGCGCAATCTGATCGAGCGCTGGAACTCCGCCGGCGTTCGACCATAGACCTGCCTGAAGGCCGAGCTGAAATGGCTGTGGCTGGAGAAGCCGAGATCCATGCCGAGCGTCGTCAGATTGTCGTAGCGGCCAAGCAGGTCGAGCGCACGCGCCAGCCGCAGACGCAGATGATAGCGATAGAGCGGCATCGCCTCGACCTGCTGGAACATCTGCGTCAGGTAGACCGGCGAGACGCCGACCTCGGCGGCGATCTCGGCCAGCGTCCAGCGCCGCGACAGGTCCGATGACAGAACGAGCTTGGCACGGTCGACCAGCTTCTGACGTCCCGGGCTGGCGCCTGCGACATGCGAGGTGCGCTCGCCGAGAGAGCGTCGCACCAGCGTCAGCGCCAGTGTCTCGGCCTCCAGCGTTTCTGCAACCTTGCGGCTCAAGCTGTGGCGCAGCAGTGCCACCAGTGCCTGCGCGCGAGGGTCGATGCGGCGGCGCTGGCGACGAAATGCCAGGACGCCACCGGAGCGCAGTTGTTCCTTCGGCGCCAGTTCCCGCAACTGAGCCTCGTCGATGACGAGGTCGAGGCAGGAATCGCCGCCTTCGATCGGGTGGCTGATCCGGTAGGGTTCCGCCTCGTTGAAGAACAGCAGCTGGTTGGCTTCGGCGACGGCGTCATTGCGACCGACATGGCGCACGAAGACGCCGCGATAGGGATACACCAGATGCGTGGCGGCGGTGCACTCCTCTTCGCTTTTGTGCCGGCATTCGCCGCTGCAGACGACATCACGCACCTTGACGGTGCCGGTGTCGAGGAGCGGGTGAACCGTGAATTGCGACATGACGTCTGGATTCCAGCATAGCGCCGGGAGTCCGACGCTATGGGCACTTTACGCCGGCGGCCTGCCCAATCCTGTCAGGAGACTTCTCGACAGGTGGTTCTCAATCCCACAAGCGCCGCCTGAATTCCGAATAGGCCTGGCCGCGTGACAGACCGATGTCCTTGAGCTGGTCGTCAGTCATTTCCTGCAAGGCCATCCGGCTTCGGCGTTTCTCCATCTGTCGGCCAATCCAGTTGGCAACCGCGACGCTGCGTGCGCGCACGGACCCGCGAAAGGTCGAGGCGCCGATTGCTGGCGTCTCGGCTCGGCCGTTGCCGGCCAGGCAGGGCGCTGCCGCTGTATGGTTCGGGCGCATCGCTCACTCCTCCCCGGTGCCGGCCGCCAAGGCGCCGGCTTCGTTCAGCGCGAAGGCGCATTCTTCGCAGCAGACCTCGACGGTCTTGCCGCCGACCTTGACGCGGATCGGGTTGGCATCGAGCTGGCAATCGCAGGCGGCGCAGGTTTTCTCGGTCATGATCTCATCTCCGTGGCGTTCAGTTCGACGCATGCAGATGAGCATTCTGGAACGGGTATGGGCTGTCAGAATCTTTAGCAGTTTGTGTGCCGTGGGGGTGCGGCCGCCCGGCCATACTGACAACGGTGTGTCAGCTATGGCGCCGATCAGGCCGTCGGGTCGTCGGAGCCGGGAATGAAGGCGTCGAAGGCAGCGAGGAATTGTTCGCGGTAGAGGTCGACTTCTTGCAGGATTTCGTGTTTTGCGCCGTCGATCATCAGCATAGAACCGAGCCGCAGGCTTCTGGCGTATGCCTCCACCGCCTTGGTTGAGACGACCTGGTCGGCGCCGGCCGCGATGATTAGCAAGGGCACGTGAATCCGGGCCATGAAGTCAGGGTCGCTGACGGCCTCCGAAGCCTTCGCCGCTGCCTGCAGCCAGCGGATCGTCGGACCGCCAAGCGCCATTTGCGGATATTCTTCGTAGATGCGCGTGTTGCGGCGGTAGCGCTGCGGGTCAGACGTCACCTTGTTGGCCTCGAACGGCAGGGTGTGTCTGGGACGCGGACCCCAGGCAGCATAGAGCCGGCCAAGGCCCAAAGCACAGAAAACCGAACAGATGCGGCGGACGGTCGTGATCGAGACGGGCAGGTCGGGCAGCGTCAGGAACGGCGCGATCAACACCATGCGCCGCACGCGGTTGACCATGGATGGCGCGGCGAGCAGCGTGATCACCGCGCCGGCGGAATGGGCGAGGATGTAATACGGCCCGCGGCAATCGGGCAGCACGATCTCCTCGAAGAACTGTTCGAGGTCGGCGGTGTAGTCGCGGAAGCTTTTGACGTAGCCGCGCTGGCGATCGCGGATGAGCCGGTCGGAATCGCCCTGGCCGCGCCAATCGAGGGTAGCGACGCCAAAGCCCCGCGCGGCAAGGTCGCGGATGGTTTCAAAATATTTCTCAATGCACTCGTTGCGGCCGGGCAGCAGCACCACGGTGCCCCGCATTGGGCGCGCCACCGCCGCGAACAGGCCATAGCGGATCTTCTTGCGATCACGCGTGACGAAGAAGCCACCGGTGGCGTTTTCCGGTCGCGGATTGCCCTCGGTTTCGTGGAAAAGCGGCGTGTCTTGGAAAAGGTCCGTCATTCGGCGCTTTGTGCTTGGCGTCTTCACGTGCCAGCCTGTCGCGGCTGGCCCTTCCAAGGTGATAGACGTCAACACATCAAAAGCAAAGCAAATCCGGGTTTTGCCGCACTGCAACGGCGAAGGCCGGAAGCCGCTCGAGAGCGTGCTTCCGGCCTCTGTCGATCCGGGAGGAAGGGACGTTAACACCCGGTCGGCCTCGTTGCGGCACCTCTGTAAACTCTGGTGCCGCCTGTCCTTGATCTTGAGGACACTTTAGCGGCGGCTGCCTGAACGGGCGCCGAAGCGCCGGTTCATCTCCCGTTCATCAAGGGCAGGTCGCTCCGCTTTTGCCATCCAGCAAAAAATCTTGAAATGCTTTCGAGCGCTCCCCAGATGTGGGTTGCGGTCGCCAATGTCGGGGCCGCTGGTCCTCCCGAAACGCCGCTTACGGGTTTCGCACCGGCCATACGCAAACCATGTTGCTCAACAGGAGAACACCTCATGCGTCACGTTGATTTTTCCCCGCTTTACCGCTCGACCGTCGGCTTCGACCGTCTCTTCACCATGCTGGATTCGCTTGCGCAGCCCGATGGCGCGCAGACCTATCCGCCCTACAACATCGAGCGCACCGGTGAGGATTCCTACCGGATTTCGATGGCGGTTGCCGGCTTCTCCGACGAGGAAATCTCGATCGAAGCCCACCGCAACGTTCTGACCGTGAAGGGTGAGCGCAAGGACGAGGGCAACGGCGAAGGTTCCGAGCTACTCTATCGCGGCATTGCCTCCAGGGCCTTCGAGCGCCGCTTCCAGCTTGCCGATCACGTTGAAGTCGTCGGCGCCGCGCTGAAGAACGGCCTGCTCTTCGTCGACCTCAAGCGCAACATTCCCGAGGAGCTGAAGCCGCGCAAGATCGCGATCACCTCGGCTCCGGCCAAGGCCAAGCAGATCGAGGCCAAGACCGCTGCCGCCGCGTAATATCTAAAGTCTCCTCCCGAGACGGAAGCGGCGCCGCGAGGCGCCGCTTCTTTTTGTCCGGGAGATCGATTATCCGGCGATCAGCTGGCCAAAGCGGTCGACATCCTCTGATGTCGTGGCAAAGCTGGTGACGAAGCGATAGAGCAACTCGTCCTCGCCGACATGGCCGTCGAAGCCATGCGGCTTGTGCCAGTCGTAGAAGGCGGCGCCTGCCGCCTGCAGCCTGTCGGCTTCGCTCTTCTTGATCACCGCGAACACCTCGTTGGCCTGCGGCAGCCAGGCAAGCTTCGCGTTGGCCGAATCTTCGATCGCCGCCGCCAGCCGCGCGGCCATGGTGTTGGCGTGGCGCGCGGTGTCGAGCCATTGGCCGTCCTTGAAATAGGCTTCGAACTGCGCCGCGACGAAGCGCGACTTCGAAAACAGCTGCGCGGCACGCTTGCGCAGGAAGGCCAATTCCTTGGCGCGGTCGATGTCGAACAAAACGATCGCCTCGGCGCACCAGCAGCCATTCTTGGTGCCGCCGAAGGAGAGGATGTCGACACCGCGCTTCCAGGTCATTTCGGCCGGCGTCGTGTCGAGCGCGACCAGCGCATTGGCAAAGCGGGCGCCATCCATGTGCAGCGGCACGGAATGTTCTTTGGCGATGGCCGAGATCGTCTCGATCTCTTCCAGACCGTAGACGGTGCCAACCTCGGTCGACTGGGTGATGGAGACGGCCATCGGCCGGCCCCAATGGACGATTTCTGGTGCGAAACGGCCGATTGTCCGTTCCAGATTGTGCGGGTCGATCTTGCCCAGCGCGCCATCCACAGCGTGAAGCCGCGAACCGCCCGAGAAATATTCCGGGGCGCCGCATTCATCCTCGATGACATGCGATTCGCGATGACAGAAGGAAATGCCGCCGGGCTTGTTGAAGGTGGTCAGCGACAGCGAATTGGCGGCGGTGCCGGTCGCCACGAAGAACACCGCGACCTCGCGTTCGAAAATCTCGCTGAAGCGCTCATAGACCGCCTGGTCGAGTGCGCTGTCACCATAAGCGGTGGCAAAGCCGCCGGCCGCGGCCGACAGGCCGGCAACGATGTTGGGATGGGCGCCTGCCCAATTGTCGGAAGCGAAGAACATGCATCTGCCTATATCTGGGGAAATCGGGGTTTGGGGAAACCGGGGCGAACTTGACCGGTTTCGCGGGCCAATCGCAAGGGGCCAGATGCCGGAAAACCGTTAAAGCCAATCAACTTAGCGCCAAGGGGTTGGCGACTTAAGCTTACGTTTTCTATCAACTTCACGTAATTTTATGTCGCGGAAAGCCCAAGTTTTTTGTGAATCGGTCTTGTGTGTGTCGGGGAATTCTGCCATAAAAATTTAGGACAGTAGTGCTGTCTTATTTTGTCGCACAAAACAGGCTGGATTGGCGTAACATATTGGCCTCTCCGGCTGTTGCCGCGAGCGACAGGTGGACGGCCGGTAGCTGGCCTGTACGATGGAGCCATGCGGGAGGCCGCCTGGTTCGCAAGGATTTCGCAAGACGTGCCACAAGGATCAGGGCGAGCCAAGCGCTTGCCGAGGCAAATCAGCGCCTGAAGGGCTGGGATGGAGGACATGACAATGACGGACATGACGCTCTCTGCGACGAACGGCCAGGCCGCGCAGACGAAAGCGGCAACCGTCAAAAATACGTCCCGAACCGCCATTGGCCGAGCCGACATTGGCCGAACCGGGTTTGCCTCTCAGGGTCTCTACGATCCGCGCAACGAGCATGACGCCTGTGGCGTCGGCTTCATCGTCAACATGAAGGGCGTGAAGTCGCACCAGATCGTCCAGGACGGCCTTGCCGTGCTCGAAAACCTGACGCATCGTGGCGCCGTCGGTGCCGACCCACTGGTTGGCGATGGCGCCGGCGTGCTGGTGCAACTTCCCGACCAGTTCTTCCGCGAGGAAATGGCAGCCCACGGCATCGAACTGCCGCCGGCGGGCCAGTATGGCGTCGGACACTGGTTCATGCCGCAGGACGCGGCGTTGCGTGCCCATATCGAAGAAATCATCGCCGAATCGGCGCAGTCCGAGGGGCTGCCGCTGCTCGGATTCCGTGACGTGCCGGTCGACAATTCGTCGCTGTCGAAGGCGCCCGACATCGTCGCGTCCGAGCCGTTCCATCGCCAGGTGTTCATCGGCCGCACGGCGGATATTCCCGACGACGAGGAATACGAGGCCCGGCTCTATCTGCTGCGCAAGGTCATTTCCGGCCGCATCTACGCCGAGAACGACAACAAGGATATCGGCGCCTATTGCGTGTCGCTGTCGGCGCGCACCATCGTCTACAAGGGCATGTTCCTGGCCTACCAGGTCGGCGCCTATTACAAGGACCTCAAGGACCCGCGCTTCGAGACCGCGCTGATCCTCGTCCACCAGCGTTTCTCGACCAACACCTTCCCGTCGTGGAAGCTGGCGCATCCCTACCGCATGGTCGCGCACAATGGCGAGATCAACACGGTGCGCGGCAACAACAACTGGATGGCGGCGCGCCAGGCGTCCGTCGATTCCGAACTGTTCGGCAACAACATCTCGAAGCTCTGGCCGATCTCCTATGACGGCCAATCCGACACGGCGTGTTTCGACAATGCGCTCGAGT
Organism: Mesorhizobium subarcticum; assembly: GCF_055456085.1. Classification (NCBI taxonomy): domain Bacteria; kingdom Pseudomonadati; phylum Pseudomonadota; class Alphaproteobacteria; order Hyphomicrobiales; family Phyllobacteriaceae; genus Mesorhizobium; species Mesorhizobium subarcticum. The sequence goes on from NZ_CM144237.1 coordinate 2,618,115, forward strand.
TCCTGTTCCAGGGCGGCTACAGCCTCAGCCACGCCATGATGATGCTGATCCCGGAAGCCTGGGCCGGCAACAAGCTCATGGGTGCCGACCGCAAGGCCTTCTACGAATACCATGCAGCGCTGATGGAGCCGTGGGACGGGCCGGCGGCAGTCGCCTTCACCGATGGCCGCCAGATCGGCGCCACGCTGGACCGCAATGGCCTGCGCCCGGCGCGCTACATCGTCACCGATGACGACCGCGTCATCATGGCCTCGGAAGCCGGCGTGCTGCCGGTGCCGGAGGAGAAGATCGTCAAGAAGTGGCGGCTGCAGCCTGGCCGCATGCTTTTGATCGATCTTGCCAAGGGCCGCATCGTTCCCGATGAGGAGATCAAGTCGGAGATCGCCACCAAGCATCCCTACAAGACCTGGCTCGCCAACACGCAGTTGATCCTCGAAGATCTGAAGCCGGTCGAACCGCGCGAACTGCGCAGGGATGTGAGCTTGCTCGATCGCCAGCAGGCGTTCGGCTACACCCAGGAAGACACGAAGCTGTTGATGTCGCCGATGGCGACCACCGGCCAGGAAGCCGTGGGTTCGATGGGGACCGACACACCGATCTCGGCGATGTCGGACAAGTCGAAGCTGCTGTACACCTATTTCAAGCAGAATTTCGCCCAGGTCACCAACCCGCCGATCGACCCGATCCGTGAGGAGCTGGTGATGAGCCTGGTGTCCTTCATCGGTCCCAGGCCGAACATCTTCGATCTGGTCGGCAATTCGCGCCGCAAGCGGCTCGAGGTGCGCCAGCCGATCCTGACCAATGGCGATCTGGAAAAGATCCGCTCCATTGGCCATACCGAGGACCGTTTCGACACCAAGACGATCGACATCACCTATGGGTCGAGCGAGGGCGCTGCTGGCATGCAGGGCGCCATCGACCGCCTGTGTGAACGCGCCGAAGCGGCGGTCGCCGGCGGCTACAACATCATCATCCTGTCCGACCGCCAGCTCGGCCCGGACCGCATCGCCATTCCAGCACTGCTGGCGACAGCCGCAGTCCATCATCACCTAATCCGAAAGGGTCTGCGGACCTCGGTCGGCCTCGTCGTCGAATCCGGCGAGCCGCGCGAAGTGCATCATTTCTGCTGCCTCGCCGGTTATGGTGCCGAGGCGATCAACCCCTATCTCGCCTTCGACACGCTGCTCGACATGCACAAGCGCGGCGAGCTGCCGGAAGAGGTCGACGCCTACGAGGTCGTCTCGCGCTACATCAAGTCGATCGGCAAGGGCATCCTCAAGGTGATGTCCAAGATGGGTATCTCGACCTACCAGTCCTATTGCGGCGCGCAGATCTTCGACGCCATCGGGCTGAAGACCGATTTCGTGCAGCAATACTTCACCGGTACCGCGACGCTGATCGAAGGCGTCGGGCTGGACGAGGTCGCGGGCGAGACGGTCAGCCGTCACACCGACGGCTTCGGCAACGATCCGGTGCTGCGCAACAGCCTGGAAGTCGGTGGCGAATATCTGTTCCGCATGCGCGGCGAGGTGCATATGTGGTCGCCCGACGCGGTCGCCACCTTGCAGCATGCCGTGCGCCAGGGCTCGTGGGAGACGTTCAAGGACTATTCCGCGCAGATCGACAGCGAGACGGCGCGCGCTCAGGCCATTCGCGGCCTATTCAAGATCAAGCTGGCCGAGGAGACCGGTCGCGAGAAGGTCGCGCTCGACGACGTCATGTCGGCGGCCGACATCGTCAAGCGCTTCTCGACCGGGGCGATGTCGTTCGGCTCGATCTCGCGTGAAGCGCACACGACGCTGGCGCGCGCCATGAACCAGATCGGCGGCAAGTCGAACACCGGCGAGGGCGGCGAAGAAGCGGACCGTTACTTGCCGTTGCCTGGCGGCGGCAAGAATCCCGAACGTTCGGCGATCAAGCAGGTCGCGTCGGGACGGTTCGGCGTGACGGCCGAATACCTCGTCAATTCCGATGTCATGCAGATCAAGGTCGCGCAGGGCGCCAAGCCCGGCGAAGGCGGCCAGCTGCCCGGCCACAAGGTCGACGCCACCATCGCCAAGGTGCGGCACTCGACGCCGGGCGTCGGCCTGATCTCGCCGCCGCCGCATCACGACATCTATTCGATCGAGGATCTGGCGCAGCTGATCTACGATCTGAAGAACGTCAATCCGGCGGCCGACGTGTCGGTCAAGCTGGTGTCGGAAGTCGGTGTCGGCACGGTCGCGGCCGGCGTTGCCAAGGCGCGCGCCGACCACATCACCATTTCGGGCTACGATGGCGGCACCGGTGCTTCACCGCTGACGTCGCTCAAGCATGCGGGCAGCCCGTGGGAAATGGGCCTTGCCGAGACGCATCAGACGCTGGTGCTGAACGGTCTGCGTTCACGCGTGGCTTTGCAGGTCGACGGTGGCCTACGCACTGGCCGCGACGTCATCATCGGCGCGCTGCTCGGCGCCGACGAGTTCGGCTTCTCGACCGCGCCGCTGATCGCGGCCGGCTGCATCATGATGCGCAAGTGCCATCTCAACACCTGCCCGGTCGGCGTCGCGACGCAAGACCCGGTGCTGCGTAAGCGCTTCAAGGGCACGCCAGAGCATGTCATCAACTTCTTCTTCTATGTCGCGGAAGAGGTGAGGGAGCTGCTTGCCGAGATGGGCTACACCCATATCGACCAGATCATCGGCGATACCGATCTTCTGGAAAAGCGCGACCTGATCGTGCACTGGAAGGCGCGGGGTCTCGACTTCTCAAAGATGTTCCACAAGCCCGATGCGCCGCACGAAGCAGTGCACTGGACCGAGCGGCAGAAGCACCCGATCGCCGACGTGCTGGACCGCAAGCTGATCGAACTGGCCAAGCCTGCGCTCGAGAGCAAGCTGCCAGTGAAGATCGAAGTGGACATCCGCAATGTCGACCGTTCGACGGGCGCCATGCTGTCGGGCGAGGTGGCCAGGCGCTTCAAGCACAAGGGTCTGCGCGAGGACACGATCCAGGTCAAGCTGGCCGGCACGGCCGGCCAGTCCTTCGGCGCCTTCCTGGCGCGCGGCGTCTCGTTCGAGCTCGTCGGCGCCGCCAACGACTATGTCGGCAAGGGCCTGTCGGGCGGGCGCATCGTCATCCGGCCGCCGGAAGAGTCCAAGATCGTCGCGGCGGAATCGATCATCGTCGGCAACACCGTGCTCTACGGTGCGACCGAGGGCGAGGCCTATTTCGCTGGTGTTGCCGGCGAGCGGTTCGCGGTTCGCAACTCGGGTGTGGCTGCCGTCGTCGAAGGCGTCGGCGACCATGGCTGCGAATACATGACCGGCGGCATCGTCGTCGTCATCGGCAAGACCGGCCGCAACTTCGCCGCCGGTATGTCGGGCGGCGTTGCGTATGTGCTGGACGAGGCGGGCGACTTCGCCGAGCGCTGCAACATGGCGATGGTCGAGCTGGAGCCGGTGCCGGAAGAAGACGATCTGATGGAAAGGCTGCTGCACCATGGCGGCGATCTCGACCACAAGGGCCGCGTCGACGTCTCGGGCGACATGACCAGCCATGATGAGGAGCGGCTCTATCAGCTGATCTCGAACCACGTGCACTTCACGGGTTCGGTGCGCGGCCGTGAGATCCTCGACGATTGGACGACTTTCCGGCCGAAATTCCGCAAGATCATGCCGGTCGAATACCGCCGCGCGCTGATCGAGATGGAACGCATGCGCATGGGCGTCGCGGCCGAATAGATTTCGCAATTGCCGGGAGGTCCAGGCTTCCCGGCCCACCTTCATCGACGGTTTGACCTCGGGTGCAAGCTTGCCATGGCTGCGTCAAGAGGTTAACGGGTGCGGCGAACCCCGCACCATCTGGACAGCAGGAACTGGACCATGGGCAAGGTAACAGGCTTTCTCGAAATCGACCGGCAGGTGCACAAGTACCAGCCAGCTTCCGACCGCATCCGGCATTTCCGTGAATTCACGCTGCCGATGTCGGACAAGGAGGTCGAGAAACAGGCCGCGCGCTGCATGGATTGCGGCATTCCGTTCTGTCACGGACCGACGGGCTGCCCGATCCACAACCAGATCCCCGACTGGAACGACCTCGTCTATGCCGGCGACTGGGACAACGCGATCCGCAACCTGCATTCGACCAACAATTTCCCCGAATTCACCGGCCGCATCTGCCCCGCACCCTGCGAGGAAGCCTGCACGCTGAACCTCGAGGACATTCCCGTCGCCATCAAGACGGTCGAGCAGGCGATCGCCGACAAGGCTTACGAGACCGGCCATATCAGGCCCTATCCGCCGGAGAAGAAGACGGGAAAGCGGGTCGCCATCATCGGCTCCGGCCCGGCCGGCATGGCAGCCGCCCAGCAGCTCGGCCGCGCGGGTCACGATGTTCATGTCTATGAGCGCGAAAGTCGGCCGGGCGGGCTGATGCGCTACGGCATCCCGGACTTCAAGATCGAGAAGCACTATATCGACCGGCGCATCGAACAGATGCAGGGCGAGGGCGTGACGTTTTATTGCGGCGTCAATGTCGGCGTCGACAAGCCCGTGACCGAGCTGCTCGCCGAATATGATGCCGTGCTCTATTGCGGCGGTTCGGAAGCGCCGCGCGCGGCAGGCATTCCGGGCGACGACCTCGGCGGCGTGCATGATGCCATGCCCTATCTGGTGCAGCAGAACCGCCGTGTCGGTGGCGAGCCGATCCAGTCGGTGGCCTGGCCGTCACATCCGATCATCGCTGGCGGACAACATGTCGTCGTCGTCGGTGGCGGCGATACCGCTTCCGACTGCGTCGGCACTGCTTTCCGCCAGGGCGCGGTGCGCGTCACCCAGCTCGACATCCGCCCGCAGCCGCCGGAGAAGGAAGACAAGCTTGCCGTCTGGCCTTACTGGGCGACCAAGATGCGCACCTCGTCCTCGCAGGCTGAGGGCGCCGAGCGTGAATTCCAGGTGGCGACGCTCGAATTCATCGGCGAAGAGGGCCAGTTGACCGGCGTCAAATGCTGCGAGGTCGACGAGAAGCGTCAGCCGATCGCCGGTTCCGAATTCGTCATCCGCGCCGATCTCGCCTTCATAGCCATCGGCTTTGCCGGTCCGGCGAAGGCCGGCGTGGCAGCGGAATTGGAGGGTGAGATGAAAATCACCACAGATAGCCGCCGCTCCAGGAACGTCACGGCCAATGACCGTGACTACAAGACCAGCGTCGACAAGCTCTATGCCGCCGGCGACGTGCGCCGTGGCCAGTCACTGGTCGTCTGGGCGATCCGCGAGGGACGCCAGGCGGCGCGCGCCATCGATGAGGTGCTGATGGGGACGAGCGTCCTGCCGCGCTGAGGCTTCTGCTTCGAATGGAAAAGGCGCCGATCTGGCGCCTTTTTTGTTTTCCACGAAACCCGGATCGCTTAGCGATTGACGGTAGTCGTCGTATCGGCCGCCGCAGTGTCTGCCGGGCTTGCCTTTGGCGGCCAGGAGAAATCGTCGGCGCGGCCGGGGGAAGCCTCCGGTGCCTTGCCCTCGATCACCAGTTTTTCTCCGGGCAAGTCCGGATTGGCCTTTACCGGCGGCGCGGCACCGAGCAATTCCGTGCCGCCGTCGAGTGCCGGATCGCTGAGCAGCATCGGCGCGGTGCGGTCGATGACGATTGGTGCTGCGGCCGGCGCCGGCGCTTCGACGGGCGCGCCGGCTGGGGCGGTCGAAGGCGCCAGGCTTCCTGGCGCGGCCAGGCCGAGAATCTTCGCCAGCGGCTTTTCGGTATAGAAGGCGAGCTTGCGCTTGCCGGCTGTCGACACGTTGATGCCGTCATCGGCGCGCAGCCGCACCGGCTGGCCGTTCATGTCGGGGCCGCTGGTGATGAAGGCGCCGTTCTCGTCGACAAAGCCGTCCCAGACATCGACGAATTCGCCGCCATGGCTTTTGGCGGCCTTGTGGTAGATGTCGTTGAAGGCCAGCATGTCGGAGGTCATCTTCGGCACACGGAAGGCCGGCATGCCGACCCAGAGGAATGGCACCTTGGCGGTGGCGATCGCCTTGCCCAGTTCGTCGGTGCGGCGCTCATACTCCTTGGTCCAGTTCTCGGATCGGGGCTGCTCGCGCACATCCCCCACCTTCATCTGCTGGCGATCGTTGGAGCCCAGCATGACGACGACGGCGGCTGGTTTTTCGGTCTCGATCAACGATTTGATCTGTTCTGGCCAGTTGTAGAAATCATCGCGCACGAAGCCCGACGAGCCATTGGAACGAACAACGATCTTGACGGCTGGGTTGTCGGCAAAGGCCGTGTCCAGGCCCTCGGCGAGACCGGACGCCATGAAGTCGCCGACGACCAGGACAGTGTGGGCGTCCGGTGCCTTCTCAACGATTGGCGTCTGTGGCTCGGCGGGCGCGCGTGGGGCCTTGGGTTTGCGCGGCTTCGGCTTGGCCTTCAGGATGTCGAGCGGCGGCTCGACCCGTTCGCTGCGGCGTGGAAAGAGAAGATCTCGCAACGACCAGCCGCGATTTTGTTGCGGCTGTTCCTGCGCCATGGCCGGCACATGGAAGGTGCCCGCCACGGCAATAGCGAGCACGGCGATGGCCAGAACAAGCACCGGCATGCGACGAACGAGCGTCCCAATGCGCTTAGCCCAGACCAAACATTTCCTCCCTAGTCCGTAACAGGCCCTATTTCTTCCTAAGCCATTTGAGCACTTCCATGCTCGGATACCCGTCCTGGGTCAAGCCGACCTTCGCCTGATAGGTCATGATGGCTGTTTTCGTGCCGTCACCGATCTTGCCGTCGAACTTGCCGTCATAAAGCCCGTGCTGCGAAAGCCGCTTCTGCAGCTCCTGCCTTTCCTCGAAGGAGAGCTTGGTGAAAGGCCGCTGCCAGTCTTGCACGAGGCCGCTGCCACCGGCGATCTCGTCGGCGAGAAGGCCAACGGCGAGGGCATATTTGTCGGCGTTGTTGTAAGCCTTGATGACGGAGAAATTCCTGACCATCAGGAAGGCTGGCCCGCCACGGCCATCCGGCACCTTCAGCGTTGCCTTGTCGGTGAGGTTCTTGAACGGCTTGCCGCTTGCTCTGGCGACGCCGAGTGCCTGCCATTGCGCGATCGTCTTCGATCCGGCAGGCAACTTGCCGGCCGGCAAGGTGACTTCATAGCCCCAGGTCTTGCCGGCCTGCCAGCCATTCTTCTTCAGCAGGTTGGCTGATGTCGCCAGCGCGTCGGGGATGGAATTCCAGATGTCGCGCTTGCCGTTGCCGTCCATGTCGACGGCATAGTGCTGATAGCTGGTGGGGATGAACTGGGTCTGGCCCATGGCGCCGGCCCAGGAGCCCATGAGGTGGCTTTCATCGATGTCACCGGTTTGCAGAATCTTCAGCGCCGCGACCAGCTGGGTGCGGGCATATTTCGACCGCTTGGGGTCGCCATAGGCGAGTGTCGCCAGCGAACGCACGACATTGCGCATGATGTCGTCGCGCTTGAGGATTTCGCCATAGTTCGATTCCATCGACCAGATGGCCAGCAGGATGTAGCGGTCGACGCCGAACCTAGTCTCGATCTTGTCCAGCCACGGCTTCCATTTCTTGGCCATCTGCTGGCCGACGGCGATGGACTGGTCGTGGACGCGGTTGTCGAAGTAATCCCAGGCGGGCGCTGTGAATTCAGGCTGCGTGCGCGCCTTGTCGAGCACCACGGGGTCGGGGTCCTTGATGTCCCGGAAAGCCTGGTCGTAAACAGCGCCGGAAACGCCGCCCGCCACCGCGGTGGCACGGAAACCGGCGACCCATTGCCGGAAACCGGCATCGGCGAAAGCCGGCCCGGCAGGCATCAGCAGAGCGAGCGAGAGGCTGGCTGCCGTCATGACGCTGGTCAAACGTTTTGCGGCATTGCGAACGGACATCTTTTCCTCCTTCTCTGTCTCAGGAAAGACCATTCATCGCCGAACCGGGTTAGGAATTAGTTTACCATAGTCGGAACCTGGAACGAAAAGACGTCTTGATGCTTTACGGTGGAAGTTCCCTCAACCGCTCAAGTAATCCTCAATTCCGGCGTGAAAATGTCGCGAGACAGGGTTGCGGAGCCGGCCAGCAAACGGATAATTGAAAGCATGAAGAGAGTTCGCAAGGCAGTTTTTCCGGTCGCCGGTCTCGGCACACGGTTCCTCCCGGCCACCAAGGCTGTCCCCAAGGAGATGCTGACGGTCGTCGACCGACCGGTCATCCAGTATGTGGTGGACGAGGCGCGCGAGGCCGGCATCGAGCATTTCATCTTCGTGACCGGCCGCAACAAGGCGGTCATCGAGGACCATTTCGATATCCAGTTCGAGCTTTATGACACGCTGGCCCAACGCGGCAAGGACGAGCAGCTTGCCCGCCTGCAGCGGCTGCAGCCGGGGCCTGGGCAGACCAGCTTCACCCGCCAGCAGGTGCCGATGGGGCTCGGCCATGCCGTCTGGTGCGCGCGCGAACTGGTTGGCGACGAGCCGTTCGCCCTGTTGTTGCCCGACATGATCATGCAGTCTGAAAAGAGCTGCATGAAGTCGATGGTCGAGCTCTACGAGGAAACCGGCAACAACATCATCGCCGTGCAGGAATGCGACCCGGCCGAAGCCCACAAATACGGCATCGTCGGCCGTGGCGAGGACACGCATCACGGCTTCCGCATCACCGAGATGGTGGAGAAGCCGAAGACCGGCACGGCTCCGTCCAATCTCTACATCAACGGCCGCTACATCCTGCAGCCGGAGATCTTCAAGATTCTCGAAGGCCAGGAGAAGGGCGCCGGTAACGAAATCCAGCTCACCGACGCCATGCTGAAGCTGGAAAAGCAACAGCCTTTCTACGGCTACCACTATCAGGGCCGCACCTTCGACTGCGGCTCGCCGGAAGGTTTTGTCGAGGCCAATGTCGCCTTCGCGCTGTGGCGCAGCGACATGAACGAGAACATGGCTGGCGTCATCCGCACGCTGCTTGACGAGATGAAGCCATCGGAGCGCCGCGGGGCCGCTTTTTAGGCGCCACACCGTTCAGGCGTGCCCTCAGCGCTGCACTTTCAGGCCGAGATAAATGCTGTTGGCGGTGTAGTCGCGGCCCGGCAAATTGCTGGTCAGCTTCTCGGTTCTCACCCTTGTGGTGAGGCCAGCGTAGCGGTTCAGCCACCAGGTCAGGCCGGCCTCGGCGCTCAAGATCTGGTCATGGCCGTCGATGCCGACATAGTGGCGCCAGTCGAGGCCGAGCGCCGCATTCGCGGTCAGATTGGCACGGATTATCCGCTCGCCCGTCAGGCGACCAGAGTAGAGAATGTCGCCGCTTTCACCTGCCGTGGTCGTGGTCTCGACGGTGGTCTTGCCGGTCAGGCCGATCGTGGTGCCGCGCTCCGGCGACCATTTGAGGTCGGCGTTGACGGTGGCGCCTGAAATCGCCTCCAGGCTGTTGTCGTCGATGGCTTCCCTCAGCCAGCCGGCCGAGAATTCGCCCGACAGCTTCTCACCCATGTCGAGTTGCAGGCCGGCGCGAGCGCCGAGGCGTGTCGAGGAGCGCTCGAAGCCTTCATTGTCGATGCGCTGGTCATAGGTCCGGCGGCCGACCTCGATTTCGCTGAACGGGGTGAGGGCCGGCGAGATTTCGTAGCCGGCGCGCAAGGTTGCGGTGTAGAGCGTGTTGTCCTGATCCTTCTGCGACAGCGTGGTGCCATCCGAAAGCTTGGCGTCGCCATAGAAGTCGTGCGCGACCGCGCCGGTCAGCGTGTACTGCATCTTGCCGACCGCCTTTTCGAGGCCGAGGCTGCCGTCGATCGTCTGCCGCAGCGGCTGCGTGCTGACACCGGCAATGGCATCGGGCGAAGACGCGGATTCCGGCACGGCTTCGTAGCCGAGCTTGGCGATGGCGCGCAGCTCATTGTCGAGGTCGACATTGAGCTGGCCCTCGATGCGGCCTTGCGCATCGTGGACCGGGTAGCCCGACACGGTCTCGCGGAAAATGCCATAACCATCGATGGTAGCGGAGTTTTCACGCCAGTCGGAAACAGCGGTAAAACGCAACGCCGTCTCGGACAGCAGGGCCGAGGTTCCGGCGCTGCTTGAATCGCCGTTCGTCGTGGCGGTCAGGCCCTGTTCGATCGTCGGCCGGATGACGAAGGAGCCCCATTTGACGCCGGTGGCGGTGAAGGGATCCTCCTCGGCTTTCTTGTTCTGGCCTTCGATGGCGGCGGTGCGCTCCGCGCCGGGGTCGAGCTTCTGCCTGTCAGCGCTGTCGACGGTCAGCGCACGGCGGTTGGCCGTCTCCTCATCCGTGCCGGTCGCACCGGCAGCGTCCGTCGTGGAAGCGGTCGTTGAAGCGGTGGTATCGGTGGTTGCAGCCGTCGTTTTTTTCTTCTTTTTCGACTTGTCGGCCGCCTTGGTGCCGGCCTTGGTCTTGTCCTGATCCGCCGCGGTCTGCCCGGTCGTCGAAGGGCGGCGGCGGGGCTTGGGCGGCGTCGGATTGTCGGTGGCGGTGTCGTCCGTCGCCTGCGGTGGATCGAAAATGCTGCCAGTGGCGGTCGCGGCATCAGTGTTCGTGTCGTCAGGGACAGCGCCGGCGCTGGCCGGCAAATAGGTGCGCGGCGGCGTGTTGTCGGTCGCGGCGTCGGCCGGTGCCTGCTGGCCCTGGGCGGCAAGGGCGAGCTGCCGTGCCTTGCGCTGCTGGTCGGACAGGATCGCGGATTCCGAAACCTCGCCACGAAGCTCCGTTTCCTGGGCATGAAGGGCGCCCGGGCGCAGCAAGGCAAGCATGCTGGTCGCCAGCAACAAGGCGCATACCGCCTTGCCCTGTCGTGTTGATTTTTCTAGCTGGGCCCCGGACATCGCCATCACTGCTTGCGCGGCGCTATGCGCGCCATACTTACCGAACCGTAAATGGGGATGGTTAACGGAGGGTTGAGGCGGCCGCCGTTCGGCCTTCAAAAGCCGGTTTCGCAATGGAATCATGCGGCCTTCATCAGACTTGTTCTTCTCAGCATGGTCCTTGCCCCAATTCATCGCGCGGTTTGGACGACTTCCCTATGGCCATTTCTGTTGGACAGCGCGCCGGCAAAGCGCTAATCGCATCCCCCATGCATGCGAAATCGCTCGACAAGAAGCCCGTGGACAAGCAAGCCTCGATCGCTTCGGCGCTGAGAACCGTGGCGACCGAGCAGGCCGGGATAGCCGCCCTTGCCGACGCGCTGGAGAACGGGCTGGCCGCGCCGTTCGCGCAGGCCGTAGAGATGATCTCGAACATCGAAGGCCGGCTGATCGTCACCGGCGTCGGCAAAAGCGGCCATATCGGCTCGAAGATCGCCGCGACGCTGGCTTCGACGGGCACACCGGCCTTTTTCGTCCATCCTGTCGAGGCCAACCATGGCGATCTCGGCATGATCGCCAAGGACGATGCCATCATCGCCATGTCGTGGTCGGGCGAGAGCCTCGAGCTCAAGGGCATCATCGCCTATTCCAGGCGCTTCTCCATTCCGCTGATCGCCATCACCGCTGGGGAGACATCGGCGCTGGCGCGCGCGGCCGACGTGGTGCTGCTTTTACCGCGCACCCCGGAGGCCTGCCCACATGGCCTGGCGCCAACGACATCGACGCTGCTGCAACTGGTGATCGGCGATGCGCTGGCGATCGCGCTGCTCGAGGCGCGCGGCTTCACGCCGGACCATTTCCGCACCTTCCATCCAGGCGGCCAGCTCGGCGCCAACCTGACGCTGGTCTCCGAGATCATGCGGGTCGGCGACCAGATTCCGCTAGCGCTTCTCGGCACCAAGATGCCGGAAGCGGTCATGACGCTGTCGCAGAAGAAGGTCGGCTGCGTCCTGATCGTCGACACCAATGGCGAATTGGCCGGAATCATCACCGACGGTGATGTCGCCCGTAATTTGCACCGCCACCTGGCCGACGTCATCGTCGACGAGGTGATGACCCGCACGCCCAAGACGGTCGACCCGCAAACGCTTGCGGGCACGGCCATCGCACTGCTCAACGAGCACAATATCGGCGCGCTGGTGGTTACGAAGAACAATATGCCGCTAGGCGTCGTTCATTTCCACGATCTGTTGCGCATCGGCGCCGCCTGAGGTGCATTGATATTCAGGTGAGGCCGGCCTGCGAACGACGGCTTTCTGCGCTTCCGGTGCTCACGTACTTAAAGTACGCTCCGCTCCGGTTCTCGAAAGCCATTGTTCTCGGCTCGGCCTGACCCGAATCTCAATACACCTCGCCAACGCGCGGCGTGCTGTGAAAATTCAGACCCGTTCCACCGTCAGTTCCAGATCGGTATCGGCGGCTGCGGTGACCCGCACCTGTGTGCCGGCTGGCAGGTCCGGGCCGGCAACGCGCCACAGCGTGTCGCCGAGCTTGATGCGGCCACGGCCGTCCTTGATCGGTTCGGCAAGCGTTGCCATCCTGCCGACCATCTGTGCGCCGCGCCGGTTGAGCAGCGGCTGGTCCGTCGGATCATTGCGACTGCCGACGACCTTCTTGCCGACATAGGCCGAAACCAGCGAAAGGGCCAGAAAGGCGAGGACCTGAACCTGCCAGGTCCAGATCGCCGCATCCCAGATCAGCAGCGACACAGCGCCGATGATGAGCGCCGCGATGCCGATCCAGAGCATGAAGATGCCGGGTGCTATGACTTCCATCACCAGCAGGACAAAGCCCAGAACCATCCAGTTCCAGGGGCCGAGTTCGGAAACGATGCGGTCGAGCATGGGAATGTACCCCTATGATCTCAGTTGTCGCTCGGACGTACGACCGGTGGGCGGGCGGTCTGGCGCTGCGCGCCGGTCGTGCCTTCGCTGCGGAAGACCTCCTTGGCGATCTCGCCGATGCCGCCCAGCGAGCCGATCAGCGACGACGCCTCGAAGGGCATCAGCACGATCTTGCTGTTGGTGGCGGTGCCGATCCTGCCAAGCGCTTCGGTGTATTTGAGCGCCACGAAGTAATTCAGCGCCTGCACGTCACCCTTGGAAATCGCTTCCGACACCACCTGCGTGGCGCGGGCTTCGGCCTCGGCGGAACGTTCGCGCGCCTCGGCGTCTCGGAAGGCGGCTTCCTTGCGGCCTTCGGCCTCGAGGATCTGCGACTGCTTGAGACCTTCGGCGGCCAGGATCTGCGCACGCTTGTTACGCTCGGCGGTCATCTGGCGACCCATCGATTCGATGAGGTTGGCGGGCGGGTTGATGTCCTTGATCTCGACGCGGGTGATCTTGATGCCCCACGGATGCGCCGCCTCGTCGACGACGCGCAGCAAACGCTCGTTGATGGCGTCGCGGTTCGACAAGAGCTCATCGAGGTCCATCGAGCCCATGACGGTACGAATGTTGGTCATCGTCAGGTTGAGAATGGCGTTCTGCAGGCCGGCAACCTGATAGGCCGCCTGTGCCGCGTTGAGGATCTGGTAGAACGCGATGCCGTCGACACCGACGATGGCGTTGTCGCGGGTGATGATCTCCTGGCTCGGAACGTCGAGCACCTGCTCCATCATGTTCATCTTGGCGCCAATGCGGTCGACAAATGGTGTGATGATGTTGAGGCCCGGGCTCAGTGTCTTGGTGTAACGGCCAAAGCGTTCGACGGTATAGTTGTAGCCTTGCGGAATTGTCTTGATGCCCTTGAACAGCACCAGCACGACAAGGGCCACCAGAACGACAACCGCAATATCGAAACCACTAAAACCCATTTGGCTCTCCCTCAGATGCAAGCCGCGCGACATATTTCAGCGCCGCCGACTTCACCAAAGACTTAAGTGTGTTTCAGCAACGTTACAATCAGGTGATGAGGGATTGTTTGCAGGATTGCAATCAGCGATTGAATGCGAACAGCTCTGCATCCGTGTCGGCAAGCCCTTTGATCGAAGCCGGAATGATTTCGGAAGCGATCTGGGAGAAAGTGATGCCGTTGCCGCCATACCCCATGACGGCATGGATGCGGGGATGTCGGGGGATGGCCCCGATATAGGGCAGGCCTGATGTCGTGGTGCCGAACGAGCCGGTCCAGGCGAATTCGGGCCGCACGTCGAGATGAGGAAACAGCCGGCCCAGTTTTTCGGCAATGCGCGCACTCTTGTCGGCGATGAGTGCATCGCGTCTGGCCTCGTCGACAAAATCCTCGTCCTCGCCGCCGCAGATGACACGTCCATCGGCTGTCGCGCGCATATAAAGATAGGGGTCCGATGCTTCCCAGATGAACGCGGCTTCCGGCCAAATCTTTCGCAATTGCGGGCGCGTTGCGATCGCCCAGGTCGAGATGACCTGGTGCGCCGCCGCCGGCACGATGTCGACCAGTTCATACCCGGTGGCCAGGACAACATGCCGTGCCGTGATGGTGGGCCCGTCCTTTGTATAGACGAGAACTTCGTCGGCATCGTCCTTGATCGCCGTCGCTTCGACAGGGGCGTAGAAGCGCGCCTTGCGCTCCAGGGCCTTGAGCAGCAGCCCGGCCGTCAGCTTGCGCGGATCGAGCGCGATGTTGTCATGGCTGAGGACGGCGCCGTCGCGATCGATGCCGTATCGCTCGGCCAGCGGGGCTGGTGTGAGATAGGTCGCCTTGATGCCAGCTTGCCGTCGCGCGTCGGCTTCCTCCCGCAGCTCCGAAGGACCCAGCACCGTGCCTGCCAGATAGAGTGACTGGGTGCGAGTTGGGCTGCAGTTGATGCCAAGTTCTGCGATACGGCCAGCAAGGTTGGTCACGGCCAGCCGCGAGCGCCGCCAGGCCTGTTCAGCCTTGGTCTTGCCGATCATTTTCGAGAGCGTCGAAAGCGGCTGGTCGATTTCGAACTGAACAAGCGCGGTGGTCGCAGGCGTCGAGCCCTTCAGCGGTCCGCGTCGGTCGATGCAGATCACGGAATGGCCATCTGATGTCAGCGCCTCGGCCATCATGGCGCCGCTGATGCCCATGCCGATGATCAGCACGTCGGTCTTGACGTCCCGGGTCAGGCTATCCGTCGGCACAGCCGGCGCGCGATAGGCGGACCAGACGGGCCGGCCAGTTCTGAGGTCGAGTTTGCGGGACATTCAATTCTCCGGAAGGCGCGCCTCAACGCCCCGAAGCGAGTGTTGTTCCGGTGTTAGAGCGGCGAGCCGCTCTAACTCTCTGGTTGACGAAATTCCTAGGGAAAGCGCTACGCGCTTTTCCCGGGAAAACCGTTTCACACTTTTCCTGGAATTTCTCCTAGACCCAGCCCGACAGTTCGCGCCGCACCATGGCCTCGATCACCGCCATGCCCTCGGCGCTGTCGTTGAGACAAGGAATATGGGCGAAATTCGTGCCGCCGGCGTGGTGAAAGGTCTCGGCGGCCTCGCGGCCGATCTCGTCCAGCGTTTCGATGCAGTCGACGGAAAAGCCGGGGTTGACGATGGCGATCGACTTCACGCCGTCCTTGCCCAGTTTCTCCACGGTCTTGTCGGTATAGGGCTGCAGCCATTCCTGGGCGCCGAAGCGCGACTGGAAGGTTATGATCAGTTTCTTGTCGTCCCAGCCGAGCCGTTCGCGCAACAGCCGTGTCGTCTTCTGGCAGTGGCAATGATAGGGATCGCCCTTCTCGAAATAGGGCTTCGGGATGCCGTGATAGGAGGTGATGACCACCTCCGGTTCGAAATCCAGTGTCGCCAGATGCTGCTCGATCGAACGTGCCAGCGCCTCGATGTAGACCGGCTCGTCATAATAGGGCGGCACGCTGCGGACGGCAGGCGCGCGGCGCATCTTCATCAGCGCCCGAAACAGCTGGTCGTTGGCGGTCGCCGTGGTGGTCGCCGAGTACTGCGGATAGAGCGGGAACGAGAGGATGCGGTCGCAGCCTTGCGCGACCAGCCTCTCGGTGACGCTCGCCGTCGAAGGATTGCCGTAGCGCATCGCCCAGTCGACGATGACATTGGGCAGGTCACGCAGCGCCTCGGCAAGCTTTTCGCCCTGGGCGCGGGTGTAGGTGCGCAAAGGGGACTCGTTCTTCTCCCGGTTCCAGATTCGGGCGTAGTTAGCGCCCGATTTTTTCGGTCGCGTCGTCAGCACCAGGCCGTAGAGGATCGGATACCAGATTGCCCTGTTGAGCTCGATGACACGCGGATCGGACAGGAATTCACGGAGATAACGCCACATCGGCTTGAAGTCGGTGCCGTCAGGCGTGCCGAGATTGACCAGCATGACGCCGATCTTGCCGGCCCTGACCGGCGGATGGCCGGCCGGCAACGGGCCGACGGCCTTCGCGGCTTTGGCATCGACAGGGGTGGATAGCGTCATTGAAGTTCTCCAGGAGACGCGAACCTAATCATCTTGCGCGCTCTTTCAATGCAGCGTCTGGCCGCACCTTTAACCCGAAAACACAAAACCCGCCCGGTTTCCCAGGCGGGCTGGTGTTGGAAGAGGCGAAGCGGCGCTACTTCGCCGGAATGGTCAGTGTCGCGCCAAGCTTGAGCTGGTGGGGCTTTTGGCCCTTGTTGGCGTCATAGATCAGTTTCCACTTGGTCGCATCGCCATAGGCTTTCTTGGCCAGATCCCAATAGGTGTCGCCGGCAACGATGACATGGCTGCCGGTGGCCGGCGCGGCCTCGGCGGGCGTTGCAGGCGCAGGCGCTGCTGGTGCGGGCGCCGGTTCTGCCGGCTTTGCTGGCTCCGCAGGTGCCGGGGTGGCCGGGGCGGCTGGTTTTGCAGCTTCTGCAGGTGCCGGGGTCGCAGGTGCTGGAGCTGGCGGTGCTGGCGGGGGAGGTGCATTCTCCGTCGATATGGCCGGTGGCGTGTTGGCGATGTTGCCTGAGTTGGCGGGCAGTTCAGGCATTGCCGGCGCCGCATCCGCCGGCTTTGCCGGTTCAGCCGGCTTGGCAGCTTCGGCCGGAGCTGGCGTTGCCGGTGCGGCCTCCGCCGGCTTTGCCGGTTCGGCAGGTTTGGCCGGTTCGGCAGCAGGCGCCGCCGCCACGGTCGCGGCGATTTCGGTGATGCGGCCGTCGAGCTTCGGCGTGTAGGGCCGGTGCGCGGCGAGATAGTCGGCGACGACCTGTTCGAGGCCCGGACCGTAATCATAGGCGTTCTTGGCCTTTTCAGCGAAGACCTTATAGCCGTCGCCGCCCTGGCGGACATAGTTGTTGGTGGCGACGAGATACTCCTTGTCGGGGTTGATCGGCGTCCAGGCGCCGTTCTCCATCACCTCCACCGATTTGACACGGCCGGCATTGGGCGCGACCGACTTGTCGAAGGCGTATTTCAGGCCAGCAACCTGCGGGAAGCGGCCGGCGCCGTCCTCGATCTGGCTGAGGCCGCCTTCGAGACCGGCGACCAGATCCTTGCCGGAAATCTGGAAGGTCGCCAGCGTGTTCTGGAACGGCAGCACGGTCAGCACTTCACCCATGGTGACGGTGCCCTTGTCGATCGAGGCGCGCAGGCCGCCGCCATTGGAGATGACGATCTCGACGCCCTGTCCCTTGACGCGGTCGAGGATGGCGTCGGAGACGAGGTTGCCCATCGCGCATTCCTTGGCGCGGCAATTCTCGCGGCTGCCGTCGATCACGTCGGTGGTTTCGGCCACTTCCTTGTTCTTCAAGGCTTCAATTGGCGCGCCGAGTTCCTTGATGCGGGCGAGCACTGCCGGATCAGGCGTGATCGACTTGTCGAGATAGATCGGGTCGCCGCTCGCCGATTTGACGACGCCATTGTCGTCGAACACCACCTTGAACTCGCCGAGATATTTCGAATAGGAGGCAGCCTGTACCACCGGCACCTTGTAGCCGTCGGGATTGTCGACCATCGTCGGGTAGGGGCCTGCCGCCTTCGGGTCTTTGTTGGACAAGAGCGTGTGGCTGTGGCCGCCGACAACCACGTCGATACCCGGGATCTTGGCAATGATATCGCGCTCTCGGTTGTAGCCGATATGGGTCACGGCGATGATCTTGTTGACGCCCTGCGCCTTGAGCTTCTCGACTTCCGCGGTGATCGACTTGACGTCGTCGGCGATCGCGATGTTCGGGCCGGGGGAAGCGAGTTCGGGCGTGTCGTTGGTGACGGCGCCGATGATGCCGATCTTCTGGCCTCCGACTTCGACGACGATCGACGGCTTGATCTTGCCGGCTGCGCCGGATTTGTCGTTGGCGATGACATTGGCACTGACGATCGGGAATTTCGCCTTGTCGAGGTAAGGCACCAGCGCGCTCTCGCCGTCGTCAAATTCGTGGTTGCCCAGCGTCACCGCGTCGGGCTTGATCTGATTGAGGAATTCCTCTTCCACAGCGCCCTTGTAGGTGGTGTAGAACAGCGATCCCTGGAAGCTGTCGCCGGCATTGAGCAGCAGAACGTTCTGCCCTTCAAGCTTCTTGCGCTCCTGGGCGATCGCCGTGATCAACCGGCCGGCGCCGCCGATGCATTCGCCCTTGGTCTCTTCGTCGGCCGAACAGGTCGACTCGTATTTGTTGTTGCCTTCGATGCGGCTGTGCCAATCGTTGAAATGCAAAATGTTCAATGTGTAGTCGGCAAAGGACGCGCCGGCCGACAGGCCGAGCGCGGAGGCGGAAAGTGCGGCAATGGCGGCAATCTTCTTCATCTTCGTCTCCCGGAAAGCTGATCAGAGGCGTTTAACGCTCTTGCTTGACTGGGATATAACAGTCAGCGCCTGGGTCATGTTCCCATCGCGTTCGGGTCGACGCAAGCAGAAATCCGGTGACATTTGCCAGCATAAAAAGGACGGCGGCCAGTGGCCGCCGTCCTTTTTTGAAGTCCGATCGGTGTCGGTTCAACTCCGGCGCGTAAACACGAAGTTCTTGCCGGCCGCGTCCGTGCAGTTGAGCTGATTGATGGACACCATCAGACAGTTGGTGTTGATCTGCGTCTGACGGATCAAGGAGGTACCGGTGATCTCGAGGGACGTAGCACCAGTCATGGTGTAGGTGCCCTCGGCGAATGGCTCGCCGGTTTCGGCCGAAACAGTCTTGTATTTTCCGCCGTTGAATGTCGACAGGGCCTTGCCGGTGCCATCGATCCACGAGCCCTCGACGCCCTTCGGCGCGGCCGCCATCGGCGGTTGGTCAGGACCGCTGGTCGTGCAGGCAGCGAGCATCGTGGCAAGGGCACCCGCCGCGCCCATAGAAAGAACTTTGCGCGCAATAGTCATATCAAATCCTCTCCAAACGCATCGGCCAAGAAATCGGATTCGATTTCTGGAAGGCTCGATGCGAACGTCCCAAGTGTTATAGCGGTAAGCGTCCTATGGGATGCACACCGCTTCAAGCCGCATTCCTTCAATCGCCCGATTTCCGGGCGATTGCAAGGCAATGAGGCATGGTGCCCAGGGTGCTATCGGACGAGGATGTTGCGGAATTGCCACGGGTCGCTGCGGTCAAGGTCCTCGGGGAACAGGCCCGGGCGCCTGTCGAGCGGTGTCCAGTCGGTGTAGTGGCCCTCGACCGGTCCGAGATATTGCGCCTGCACGTCCAGGCAGCGCTTGTAGTCCATCTCGTCGGCCTCGACGATGCCGGCGTCAGGGTTTTCCAGGGCCCAGACCATGCCGGCGAGAACCGCCGAAGTGACCTGCATGCCGGTGGCGTTCTGATAGGGCGCCAGCTTGCGAGCCTCGGCGAGCGAGAGGTGCGAACCGTACCAGTAGGCATTCTTGTCGTGGCCGTAGAGCAGGACGCCGAGCTCATCGACACCGTCGACCAGTTCGTTCTCGTCAAGCACGTGGTGCACCGGCTGAGGCTTGCCGGCGGCGCCGAACATCTCATCCAGCGACAGCATCGCGTCGTTGCAGGGATGGTAGGCATAGTGGCAGGTCGGCCGGTACTGAACCTTGCCCTTCTTGGAGCGGACGGTGAAGAAATCGGCGATCGAGATCGCCTCGTTGTGCGTCACCAGCAGGCCGTATTGCGGGCCGGGCGTCGGGCACCAGGAGCGCACCCGTGTGTTGGCGCCGGGCTGCTCCAGGTAGATGGCGGCCTTGGAGCCATGCTTGTGCTTCTTGGCGTTCTTCGGCATCCAGTTCTCATGCGTGCCCCAGCCGAGCTCGGCCGGCTGCAGGCCCTCGGAGATGAAGCCCTCGACCGACCAGGTGTTCCAGAACACATTCATTGGCTTCGGCTTCTTGGCGCGCTGGGTGTCGCGCTCGGCGATGTGGATGCCCTTGACGCCGGCCTTTTTCATCAGCTTGGCCCAGCCTTCGCGGTCTTCGTGCCCGGGCTCCGAAAACTCCAGGCCAAGATCGGTAGCGAGATTGACCAGCGCCTGCTTGACGAACCACGAGACCATGCCGGGGTTGGCGCCGCAGGTGGAGACCGCGGTGGCGCCGCCGGGCCTGTCGTGCTTTTCCTTGATCAGCGCTTCGCGCAGCGCATAGTTGGTGCGGCTGGCATTGTCGGCCTTGGCGTCGAAATAGAAGCCGAGCCACGGCTCGACGACGGTGTCGATGTAGAGGACGCCGAGCTTGCGGCAGAGCCGCATCAGGTCCACTGAGCCGGTATCGACCGACAAATTGACGCAAAAGCCCTGGCCGCCGCCATTGGTCAGCAGCGGCGTCAACAGCTTCTTGTAGTTCTTCTGGGTCACCGCTTCCTGGACAAAGGCGATGCCGCGCTCGTCGAGCAGCTTGCGGTCGGTATCGCGTGGGTCGAGGACCGTCATGCGCGACTTGTCGAACTTGAAATGGCGTTCGAGGAGAGGCAGCGTTCCCCGGCCGATCGAACCGAAGCCGATCATCACCACGGGGCCGGTGATCTCACCGTAAACGGGCCAGTTTTCATTCGCCATTTTATCGAGCACTCCTTCAGACAACGCTTGGCCGCAGCCGTTCGGCCGCGGCGCGACAAACCATAGATCATTGTCACAATAAAGGGAAAAGCAGGAACAGGGTTAGCCCAGCACCTTGGTATCCGCCTAGGGTTCGAGCAATTTCGCGAATTCCGGCTTGAACAGCGCCTGTGCCTCGGAGGCCGGCATTTCGAGCAAGTCGTCTCCGCAAGCCTGGATGACGTTAGGCAAACCCTGCAGCCCGAAGACCAGCATCTGCTTGTCGCCATCGCGTTTGAGGCTGGCGGCCAGATAGTCGTTGATCAGATCATCGGTGCCGCATTCGGCCTCGGACTCTATTTCGGTCTGCTCGCTTGGCTTCTTGCGTTTCTCCTTGACGAAGGCGAGCAGCGAAGGGCCGGGTTTGCCATCGACCGTATCGGAGAACATGTCCTGAAGGCCGAGCAGGGCACCGCGGCGTACGTCCATGACATAGGCGTCGGAATAGTTGTCCGGATGCGCTCCGCCGCAGAACAGGCTGCCGGATTCCCGCCAGCTCATCAGCTTCGGCGTCAGCGACGTCACTTCCGAATGCGAATCCTCGTAACCGCCAAGGGAACCGTCATCCATGCCTTCGATGGGCGGACCTTCATGGAAGCCAGCGTAACGCAGCGCCGCACAGCTCAGGGCGCTGAGGCTGTCATGCCAATGCCGGCTCTGCAGCAAGGCATTGGCGGCCTCGATAGGCGTGCCGCCGGCGAGATCGACGATGCGCGGCCGGGCGAATTTGGTGCGCGGATCGGTGACGTAATCATAGGCTGCGTCAGGCCAGCCGGTCTTGGCATCCGCCTTTGGTGCGAAATCGAGCCTGAGATAGTCATAGGGTGAAGCGTCCATGGTGATCGGCGCATCGTCGGCCGAGAAGGTCATGTCGGTGAAATCATAGAGATCGCGTGGCGTTGTCGCCGGCGTCTCGGTCTGCGCCCGGCTGGCGATCCGGGTCAGCTTCAACGGCAGGGCTTTCTTCGCTGTCCAGGTGCCCTCCAGCGTCTTGCCCTTGTCGGATGAACTCAGCCGCCAGATAGCGGCAATCGGTGGGGCCTGGCCGTCGCCGCACTTCTTGGCATCGCACGCTTCTTCCTCGGCCAGCTGGAAGGCGGTGCCTTTGTTCGACTTCGCCTGCAAAGGGATATCCACGCCCTTGGAGCGGTAGAAATAGCGGCCCGCCAAGGCCGCGCCGGCCGTTGCCGGGTCGCCGGTGAATTCGACGACGATGTCGATATTGCCGAGCTTGCCGGCATAGGTCGCCGGCTCGGCGCGCGCCGTCAGCGGCAACGCTAGCAAGGCACCGAGCAGTGCTGCCCGCTTCACGACAGTCCAGATCATTGTCACCCCTGCGCCATGGCTTCCAGGCTTTGCACCATCCGGTCACGGTCCGATGTCAGCCCCTTGTAGTCAAGTTGAGCCTCGTCCAGCGCCAGCAATTGCCCGGCAAAGGAGGATGCCAGCGCGGCCCGGTCCGGATGCCGCGCCAGCACGGCGAGCGGGTCGAGGTGGATGCGGATGGTGAACAGGATGTCGCGTGACAAGGGCAGCTTGCGCAGCGTCTGGCGTTCGACGCGGATGAAGGCGTGTGCCTTGACGTCACCGTCTGGGAAGCGTGTCGGCCGGTTCGTGGCCCGGTCGATGCGCTCGATATTGGAGAGCGGATGGTAGAGGGCATTGTCGGCCTGGATCGACCAGTTGAAGCGCTCGACCGCCTGCCCCTGCAGGCCGTCGAACATACGGTTGATCAATTCGGCCGGACGCGTGCCTGGGCCGAAGCCCGGCACGGGCTCGTGGATCTGCTGCAGCGGCTTGCCGAATTTTTCGGTGAGCGACCAGGACGAGGGAAAGCACAAAGACCCTGCTGCGAGCCGCCAGCCGCTGTCGTCGCGGCGCATAAGGATCAGGTCTTCCTGGACCAGCAGCGAGGCTGTGACCAGTGGCGCACCGGCGAGACCAGAAGGCAGGGCAGGGTGGTTCGCGGTCTCCGTCACCTCGATGCCCGCATCGGTGCGGCGATGGGTACTCGGAAACCTTTCCGGCAGATACGCGCCGAGCAGTTCGAGCACTTCCTGCTGGGCCTCGCGCGTGCCGTCCTCCTCAACGAAAACCCGCTCTGGGATTTCGGCATAGAGCCGGCGCTTCTCGGCGAGATAGGGCAGAAGATAGCCGTCGACCTCGATCCAGTCTGCTGGGTCGAGCGGCTTCAGCCCGATGGTGAACAGCTTCGACGAGCCATCATAGGGCGTGTGGGTGGGCAAGGACGTCATGCTTCAGGTCAGTCTCGCAGGAATCAGTCCGCGCAGCGAATTGCCGACGAACAAGGCCTTGGCGGATTTCAGATCATCGTAGCTGTAGATTGCTTCCTTCGCCCGGCCTTCATCCAGAAGCTCGGCGCGCAATACGCCAGGCACCAGGCCGCAATCGAGCCGAGGCGTTGCCAGCACCCCGTCGCCGAAATCGGCGAAGACATTTGATATGGTGCCTTCGCAGAGTTCGCCGCGCTCATTGGCCAGCAGCACTTCGTCGGCCTGGGTGATGAGATATTCGGAGCGGGCATGCGTGTAGAGTTGCCGCCGGCTCGTCTTGTGGCGCAGCAGCGTGTTGCCTGAATCGAGCCTCGTCCGCGCCAGCCGCAGCACCCAGACCTTGCTGGCGGCAAGCGGTTCGTAAGGTTGCGCCGAGGCCGTCGCGTCGCCATTGCGCGCCAGAGCGAGCCGTGTGCGCGTGTCGGTGCGGGCGCCATCGAGGGCATCGCCCAGCACCTCGGCGATCCTTTGCGGGTCGCAAGCAAAACCCAATTCCGCCGCCGAGCTGTAGAGGCGTGCAAGGTGGCGATCGAAGCGCAGGAAGCCCGGACCGGGTTCCCAGCGCATGGTCTCGATCAACTCGAAATCGGCGGTGTCCCCGTCGCGAAGCGGGCCTTGAGCAGACACTCCTGATACTCCTCCTCGGGCGTCGAATCGAAGACGATGCCGCCGCCGACATTGTAGACGGCCTCGCCACTGGCAAAGAGCGAGATGGTGCGGATCGCCACGGAAAAGCGCATGGTGCCGCCGGGCGCGATCCAGCCGATGGCACCGCAATAGACGTCGCGCGGCTTGCCTTCCAGGTCGTGCAGGATCTCCATGGCGCGGATCTTTGGCGCGCCGGTGATCGAGCCGCAGGGGAACAGCGCCGCAAAGACCTGGCGGATCGAGAGGCCGGGCAGCAGCCTTGCCCTGACGTCGCTGACCATCTGGTGGACGGTCGGGTAGCTTTCGATGCGGAACAGCGCCGGCACCTCCAGCGTACCCACCTCGCTGACCAGCGAGATGTCGTTGCGCAGGAGGTCGACGATCATCCGGTTCTCGGCCTGGTTCTTCTCGTCGTTGCGCAGGAAATTCTTCTGCCGATCGTCTTCGTCCCTGGTCGCGCCCCGCGGTGCGGTGCCCTTCATCGGATGGGTTTCGATCATGCCCGCGGCATCGATCTCGAAGAACAGTTCGGGCGAGCGCGACAGCACGATGGGATCGCCAAGCGCGACCAGCGCGCCATACTTCACCGGCTGGCGTTCGGTCAGCGCGTCAAAGGCGGCGAGCGGGTCGCCCGACCATTTCGCCTGCACCGGAAAGGTCAGATTGCCCTGGTAGCAATCGCCTTGCCTGATGTGCTGATGCAGCCGTGAGAAACGCTTTTCGTAATCCTCGAACGACCAGCTTGCCCTGGCATCGAAGATCGGGCCGTTAGGGGTTGCTGCGTTGCGGGGCGGCACTGCTTCTTCGACCGGGGCATCGAAGACGCCGAGGCAGATCAGCGGCGCGCGGCGCCCGTCCGGCAGCAAGGGAACGAGCTTCGGCTCGAGCAGGTAACCCGCCTCGTAGGAGAAATAGCCGGCCAGCCACTTGCCGGCGTCGTGCGCTGCCTGTGCGGCTTCCAGCGCCGGCAAGAAGTCCCGCGCCTCATGCGCCACGATGATGTCGGCCGGCCGCTCGAAAACGAGCTGGCGCGCGCTTTCGTCGTTGCGGAAAATGGCGGCGGGCAGGGACATGGGAACCGGGATCGATGAAGCCGACGATCGCTCTATATGGGGGGCCGCTCGCGTGCAATGGAGGGAACGGCACCTTGCCCCTCAAAGCCGACCTATGGCCAACCTCACAGGGCCTGCCTTGCCGGCAAAAACAAGCCGGCGGCGCAACTGGCGCCGCCGGCTATGGTCCTGGCCTCCAGCGTTCAGGTGTTGCTGGAGGTTCCCGCGCTCGGAAATTGTTTCGCGAACTCCGCCTCATTGCCAGCTGCCAGCAGCTTGGCCTGTTCAACCCAGCGCTCACGCTCGACGCGGCCACCGAATTGCAGGGCGTGCTCTATCCGTTCGATGTCGGCGGTTGTCCAGGCAGCGATCTGGGCGAAGGTGGTCACGCCTTGTCCCTTGAGCAGTTTTTCGTTGGCTGGGCCGATGCCGATCAGCCGACGCAGATTGTCTGGCTTGGCCGCCGCTGGTTTGGCCGCCGCTGGTTTGGCCGCTGCCGGCGCGGCAGCCTTGGGAGCGGCTGCCTTGGGCGCGGCGGCTGCAGCAGTCTTGGGAGCGGCCGCGCTCTTGGTTGCGGAGCCGGCGGCTGCGGTTTTGCTCGCCGCGGGTTTGGCTGGAGCCGCGGATTTGGCCGCGACGGGTTTTGTTGCTGCGGGCTTTGGCGCGGCTGGTTTGGCCGGTGCAGCCTTGGCCGGTGCCGGGGCGGGTTTGGCCACGGCCGGCGTCGACACCAGGGCGGCCGGCGGCTGAGTGGCAGCCTTTGCCCCGCCGCTGCCTGCAGCCTGCGCGTCGCGCAACTGGCGCTCAAGGTCGGCCCTGGTCTTGCCGCATGCATTGAGTTCGCCGGTCAGGCGGTCGCTGTCGGCACGCAGCCTGTCACGCTCGCTGCGGGTGCGGTCGAGGTCGCCGCGCAAACTGTCGAGCTCACCGCGCAGACGGCCCCAGATGAACCAGCCAACCAACACGCCTACCAGGAACGCCAGGACCACGTAGAAAAAAGTGCCCATTGTCTCTCTCCAGTCAGATCCGTCTGCCGTGGGCTCATGACCTCAGGCGATGGACTAATCGATGATGGTTCCGCGGGTTCGCGGAACAGCCGGCCTCGGTTCGAGCTGTCGGCGATCGGCTTTGCTTGCCCATGGCCAACGGCCGTTGTCGCGTTCGCCTGAGCGTCACGGCCGGCTGAGACTTTCCCTCGCCGATCCGCATGCGCTCCGGCTGAGCTTGGAGTGAAGGCTATCATAGAGCTTGTGGAAAGCTATGGGAAAAACTTCTGTCTAGAGTCCTTCAAGAACAAATATTTAGCATAGGAATAGTGCGATCCCGATATGCATTCCGGCTAAACTGTTCTGCGCAGGCGAGAGGGGTCAGCCGTCGAGTGCTTCCAGTTCGTCGATCAGGCCGCTGATCACCCCCAGGCCGATCTGCCAGAAGGCGGGGTCGGTGGCGTCGAGGCCGAAGGGCGCCAGAAGCTCGGAGTGATGCTTGGTGCCGCCGGCGCGCAGCATCTCAAAGTACTTGTCCTGGAAGCCGCGCTCGGCGTTCTGGTAGACGGCGTAGAGCGAGTTCACCAGGCAGTCGCCGAACGCATAGGCGTAGACGTAGAAGGGCGAATGGATGAAGTGCGGGATATAGGTCCAGAACACCTCGTAGCCCTCGCGCAATTTGATCGCCGGTCCCAGGCTTTCGGCCTGCACTTCCAGCCAGAACTGGCCGAGCCTGTCGGATGTCAGTTCGCCGTTGCGGCGCTCGGCATGCACCTTGCGCTCGAATTCGTAGAAGGCGATCTGGCGCACCACCGTGTTGATCATGTCCTCGACCTTCTGGGCGAGCATGGCCTTGCGCTCGCGCTTGTCGGTGGTCTGCTCGAGCAGCGAGCGGAAGGTCAGCATCTCGCCGAAGACGGACGCTGTCTCGGCCAGCGTCAGCGGCGTCGAGGCCATCAACGCGCCCTGGCCGGCGGCCAGCACCTGATGCACGCCGTGGCCGAGTTCATGCGCCAGCGTCATCACGTCGCGCGGCTTGCCCATGTAGTTGAGCAGCACATAGGGGTGGGCCGACGGCACGGTGGGATGGGCAAAGGCGCCTGGCGACTTGCCCGGGCGTACCGGGGCGTCGATCCAGTTGCGGTCGAAGAAGGTGCGGGCGATCTCGGCCATCTCGGGCGAGAAGCGCTGGTAGGCCGACAGCACGGTGTTCCTGGCCTCGTCCCAGCCGATCACCGCCTGCGGCGTCTCCGGCAGCGGCGCGTTGCGGTCCCAGTGGTTCATCACCTCCATGCCGAGCCAGCGCGCCTTCATCGCGTAATAGCGATGCGACAGGCGCGGATAGGCCTCGCGCACCGCGGTGGCGAGCGCATCGACCACGCTGCGCTCGACGCGGTTGGCGAGATGACGTGAATCGGCGATGTCCTCGAAGCCGCGCCAGCGGTCGGAAATTTCCTTGTCCTTGGCCAGCGTGTTGGTGATCAGCGTGAAGGTGCGCAAATTCTTTCGGAAGGTCGCGGCCAGTGCCTCGGAGGCACAGCGGCGCACATCACTGTCCGCGTCCTGCAGGCGGTTGAGCGCCGGTTCCAGCGTCAATTCCTCGCCGTCGATGTCGAATCGCAGGTCGGTCATCGTCTCGTCGAACAGGCGGTTCCAGGCACCGCGCCCGGTTATCGACTTCTCGTGGAAAAGCTGCTCGACGCGGTCCTCGAGCTGGTAGGGCTTGTCCATTCTGAGGTCGAGCACCCACGGCCGGTAATGGCCGAACGCGGAATCGGTGGCCAAGGCACCTTCGATCGCGGCATCCTCGATCAGGTTCAGTTCGAGCGCGAAGAACAGAAGATGCGCGCTGGCATCGGTCATCTTCTCCTGGATATCGCCATAGAGCTTGGCGCGCTGCGGGTCGGCGGTGTTGCCGGCATAGATGAGGCCGGCATAGGAGACGATGCGGCCGATCAGCTCCTCCAGCGCCTCGTAGGCGACAAGCGCCTCGCCAAGCTTGCCTGCGCTGCCACGCCCGGCCTCGGCGGCAAGCGTGCCTTTCCAGCGGGTCTCGAAGGCGATCGCATCAGTGGCGGCCTTGGCGATATCACGCTTCAACTCCGGCGCTTCCATGCCGGCATAAAGATCGTGCAGGTTCCATTCCGGCAGATCGCCAAGCTCGGCCGCGCCCTGACCGGACGCTGGTGCCGCAAGCCGCTGATCAAACATCATGCGCATGGACGATACCTCTTTGAACCACGGAGCCAGAATCGAGGGGAATGAGGAAGCCGGTCAAATCCTAAGCAATTCGTTCACCGGGTTTTTTGAAAGCTTATTTAGAACCCTGTGCCAAGATGATCCATGCGGATTTCGAGCGGGCAACTCATAAAGTCATGACAGGTTCCATTCTCATAGTCGATGACGATCCCGTGCAGCGCCGGCTGCTCGAGGCCGCGGTGACGCGGTTCGGCCACACGGCAATCGTCACCGATGGTGGCGCCGCAGGTCTCGACGTGCTCGACGGGCCAAGCGCCCGCGACGTCTCAGTGGTCATTCTCGATCTGGTCATGCCTGGTCTCGACGGCATCGGCGTGCTGAAGGCGATGCGCGAACGCGGCATCACCATTCCGGTCATCGTGCAGACCGCCCAGGGCGGCATCGAGACCGTGGTTTCGGCGATGCGTCACGGCGCCTTCGATTTTGTCGTCAAGCCGGCCTCTCCCGACAGGCTGCAGGCTTCGATCGCCAATGCGCTCAAGGTCGAGGCGGTCGAGGGCGAGGTCAAACGCACATCACGCAAGCGCGGCGGGCTTTTGACCTTCAGGGACATGATCACCCACAGTCCGGCGATGGACAGGGTGATACGCCTCGGCCAGAAAGCGGCGGCGTCCAACATCCCGATCCTGATCGAAGGCGAATCCGGCGTCGGCAAGGAACTGGTGGCGCGCGCCATCCAGGGCACCGGCGATCGCCGCTCAAAACCCTTCGTCACCGTCAATTGCGGTGCCATCCCCGACAATCTGGTCGAATCGATCCTCTTTGGCCATGAGAAAGGCTCGTTCACCGGCGCCACCGACAAGCACACCGGCAAGTTCGTCGAGGCGCATTCCGGCACGCTGTTCCTGGACGAGATCGGCGACCTGCCGCTCGACGTGCAGGTCAAGCTGTTGCGCGCCGTGCAGGACGGCGAGGTCGATCCGGTCGGCGGCCGGGCTACCGTCAGGGTCGATATCAGGCTGATTTCGGCGACGCACCGCAACCTTCTGCAGCAGGTCAAGGACGGCAAGTTCCGCGAGGATCTGTTCTACCGGCTGAACGTCTATCCGATCTTCGTGCCGCCGTTGCGCGACCGGCGCGATGACATTCCCCATCTGGTCACGCATTTCATGGAGAAGGTGGCGCCCGCCGACCCGCGCCACCGCCTGCAAGGCATTTCGGCGGCGGCACTCGCCGTGCTGCAGACCTATGACTGGCCCGGCAACATAAGGCAGCTGGAAAACGCCGTCTTCCGCGCCTCGGTGCTGTGTGAAGGCGATGTGCTTGATGTCGATGATTTTCCGCAGATCCGGGCGCAGGTCGAAGGCACTGTCAATCTCAAGACAGATCGCAATCTCGCGGCGGATGGCAATCTCGAAACGGAAATCGCCGCGCCGCCATCGCTGGAACCACGCGACGACGATCTCCTGGTTGGCGAAGCGGCGCCAACGGCCGCGCCCGAGCAGCCATCAAGACTTCAGCCTCGCTTCGGGATGCTGCGCGCGCTCGACGAGCGCGGCAATGTGCGGGCGCTGGCCGATGTCGAGCTTGAAATGATCAAGCTCGCTATCGACCACTATAATGGCCAGATGAGCGAAGTCGCCCGCCGCCTCGGCATCGGCCGCTCGACGCTCTACCGCAAGCTCAAGGAATACGGCATCGACCCTGAGACCGGCCGCGTGGAACGGCTCGCGTCGTAGACTCTTTGTTTTTACGCAATTCCCAAGGGGAAGCGCTATGCGCTTCTCCCGGGAAAACCGTTTCACCCTTTTCCTGGAATTGCTCTAAATCGCGTAACGCCGAAACGGATTCCCGCGACGCGCTTCAGGCGTCTGCTTCATGCATCTTGTCTTCCCGCTTTTGGGCGACATGCCTGGACGCAAGGCCGGGACCAGCTTGCAATGCCAGGATTGGCCCTGTATCGGGGGTTTCGGCTGGAATATGGCAGGCCTATGGACAGCTCTGTTCACGCATTAAGGCTAACGGTAACAGATCGTGTTCGGCCAAAGCCGGAATCCTGATCTAAACCAGCGGTTTACCAAGAAACGTTGTGAACAATTTTTGACGGGATATCGCCACGGTGTTACCGCATTTCGGCTTCAATAAGCGATGATTAACCATTAGGATCGATATTCGGATGTGAAAACCACACATCCGTTTGGGCAAATCCGGGGACAAACGGCAGCCTGCAAGGCCTTTTGATTTGAACAGAATCGAACGACTCACAAACGGGCGTCACGATCACTTGAGCGTCTGGCCGCGATGGCTGGTAGCGTTGATCGTCGCTTTTGGTTTTGTCGCCGCGGCCGCCACCGGCGCGCAGGCCGAAGTTCGTTCGCTGAAGCTTTATCACCTGCATACGCATGAGAAGGCCGAGATCGTCTATAAGCGCAACGGCCGCTACGATCCCGAGGGCCTGCGCAAGATCAACATCATCCTGCGCGACTGGCGCCGCAACGAGCCGACCAAGATGGATCCGCGCCTGCTGGACCTGGTCTGGGAAGCCTATCGCGAAAGCGGCGCTACCGACTATATCCAGGTCGTCTGCGGTTACCGCTCGCCGTCGACCAACTCGATGCTGCGCAGCCGCGGCCGGGGTGTCGCCGAGAAGAGCCAGCACATGCTCGGCAAGGCGATGGATTTCTATATTCCCGGCGTGCCGCTGAAGAAGCTGCGCAATATCGGCCTCAAGATGCAGGGTGGTGGCGTCGGCTACTACCCGACCTCCGGTTCGCCATTCGTCCATATGGATGTCGGCAATGTGCGCCACTGGCCCGGCATCAGCCGCCAGGAACTGGTCAGCCTGTTCCCCAATGGCAAGACGCTGCATGTGCCGAGCGACGGCCGGCCGCTGCCCGGCTATGAGCAGGCAATGGCTTCCTACAAGGCGCGCAAGGGCTCGGGCACGCCGAATGTCGAGATGGCCAGTGTCGGCGGCGGCAGCAAGAAATCGGGCGGGTTCCTCTCTGCCTTCTTCGGCGGTGGTGGCGACGACGAGGCCGATGACAGCGCCGATGTCGAGACCGCTTCGGCAGCCCCCGCGCCCAGGGCCAAGAGCCTGAAGCCGGCAGCGACGGCCAAGAGCAGCAACCTGCCGGGCATCGCCATCGTCGCGCCCGAGAATGCGCAGCGTGCCGAAATTCCACAGGTCGCCGAAGATCAGGCTCCCGAGCCTGAGAAGGATACGCCGGAGACGATCATCGCGGCGCTGCCGGCCAAGGAGATTCCGCTGCCCGATTTCGCGCCGCGGCCGAAGGCTGACGTTGGCGCGCAGCAGCCTGAGAATGTTCCGTTCGCCACGGCGGATGCGACGGCCACGACCGAACAGGCCGTTGCGACCGCGCAGGCGCCGGCGAACATGCCTTTCGGCAAGGCTGATCCTGCCGCGGTAACAGCGGCTGCAACCGCCGCCGCCGATCCGGCGCAGGTCGCCGTCAACAACATTCCCTTGCCGACATGGCGTCCGACGCTGCCGGCCGAGCTTGCACCGCCGCCCAGCAAGGATGTGCTGATGGCGCTGGCGGAGACGGCCGAACAGGGCAAGACCGCGACCGATGCGTTCGCGGTGCTGCCTTCGGCACGGCCGGAGCCGGCCAAGCCGGACGCCGTCAAGGCGGTGCTCGACGAGGCCAATGCTCAGGTTGAGGCCCAAGTCGGGACCCAAGTCGGCAACGCCGACGAATACCAGGTTGCCTCGCTGGCCGAAGAACCGCGCTCGGCCTTCAACGATCCGTCCTATGTCGATGTCGCAACGCCCCGCCAGGCCGTCGCCGCCCGCCCGGCCGGTTCCGATCCGGCCGCCGCGATCGGCGCCGGCGTGAAGACGACCCGCAAGGAAGCCAGGGCCACCGCGCGCGACCAGAAACCCGGCCCCAGGGCCGTGGTTGTCGCCGCGGCACCCCAGGCCGCGCGCTGGGCGCTGACCAGCGGCGAGGCTGTTGCCACCGTCGCGAGCCCTACAACGGCGCCGGGCTATGCTTATAATATCGTGCATACCGCGCCGAGCGAGGTTTACACGGCGGGCTTCCAGGCGGGCAACGAGATGGCCGACGCCAACCGCTTCACCGGCAACGCCGTCAAGTTCATGTCGGTCGCCCGCTTCCAGACGGAGTAACGGACAGGCCAGTTTTTAGCAGAAGCCGCGCTGGGCAACCCGCGCGGCTTTTTTGCGCTGGTTAAGGGTGATCGCCGCTGTGATCACGGCGGCCTGACATTGCCGTGATCGTGGAACTCGTTGCTGCTGCAAGAGTTTCTCCCCGTACCTTCAAACCCGGGGATATCCATGAAGAACATTCTATTGGCATCGGTCATTGCGCTGGCAACCGTTTCGGCGGCCATTGCTCCCTCACAGGCAGAGACCGTTGTCGTCAAGACCGATCATCATAGGCATATGCACATGATGAAGAAGCACTGCCACACCAGGGTGGTGACGACCTGGAAGCACCATCACAAGGTGACCAAAGAAGTCAAGGTCTGCAACTGATCAGTCAAAGTCGATTTTGAAAAACCCGGTCGGCGGAAGCTGGCCGGGTTTTTTGTGTGCGCGTGGCAACACTATTTCTTGAGCTTGCTCGCCGCGCGGGCCAACGCTTCGATCTCGTCCCATTTGCCGGCCTTGACCAGGTCATCGGGCGCAACCCAGGAGCCGCCGACGCAGATGACGTTGGGCAGGCTAAGGTAATCGGCGGCGTTCTTGCCGGTGATGCCGCCGGTCGGGCAGAATTTCACGTCGGCGAGCGGCGAGGCGAAAGCCTTCAGCGAAGCGATGCCGCCGGACTGTTCGGCCGGGAAGAACTTCAGGAAGCGCAGGCCGGCCTCGCGCGCGGCCATGATCTCGCCGGGCGTGATGGCGCCAGGCAGCAGCGGAACCTCGCTGTCGGCGGCTGCCGCCAGAAGTTCGCGCGTGATGCCGGGGCTGACGATGAAGCGCGAACCGGCGCTGGCCGCCTCGTCGAACTGCTTGCTATCCAGAATGGTGCCGGCGCCGACGATGGCTTCCTCGACTTCGGCAGCAACCCGCCGGATCGCTTCCAGCGCATCGGCTGTTCGGAGCGTGATCTCGATGGCCGGCAGGCCGCCACGCGCCAAGGCACGGGCCAGCGGCACCGCATCAGCAACATTGGCAATCTTCAGCACCGGGATGACTGGCTGGCCGTTGAGGAGCGACAGGAGTTTTTCGGTCTTGCTGGGCATCTGTCTCTCTCCGTATCGAGCCATATCGAAGTCGATTTCAACCGATTAGCAGACGCGTCTTTGCCTGTCCACGAAACCGGTCGCGTCGCGATGTCACGCGCCGTCGGACAGTTTACCGGCTGTTCCCCGTCAGAGCCATGACATCAGCCGAAGTAGGCTGCCAAACCCGTTTTGCCTTGAATCGGCTTTTACGAGCGTCTAGTTGCTCTGGCAATGACACCGTCCGCTCCATTCCAGCCCGTCCGCGTCGCCGCGCTTTACCGGTTTGCCCGGCTCGATGCCTTTGACGAACTGCGCGCGCCGCTTGCTGCCTTCTGTTGCGGACGCGGCATCAAGGGCACGCTGCTGCTGGCGCATGAAGGCATCAATGGCACGGTCGCCGGCAGTGAGGCCGCGATTGCCGAACTCATCGACTACATCGAAGCCATCGACGGACTGGCGGGCCTCGAGGTCAAGTACAGCGTTGCCGCCGACATGCCGTTCCACCGCATGAAGGTGCGGCTGAAGCGCGAGATCGTCACCATGGGCGTCGAGGACATCGATCCGGCGAGGAGTGCCGGTACCTATGTCGCACCCGCCGACTGGAACGCGCTGATTTCGCAGCCCGACACCATCGTCATCGACACGCGCAATGCCTACGAGGTCTCGATCGGCACCTTCAAGGGCGCGATCGATCCGGCGACCGCGAGCTTTCGCGAATTCCCGGCCTGGGTGGAAGCGCATCGGGCGGAGCTGGAAGGCCGCAAGGTGGCGATGTTCTGCACCGGCGGCATTCGCTGCGAGAAGGCGACGGCCTATGTGAAGTCGCTCGGCTTCGAGGACGTGTTCCATCTCAAGGGCGGCATCCTCAAATATCTCGAAGAGGTGCCAGCCGAACAGAGCCTGTGGCAAGGCGAGTGCTTCGTCTTCGACGAGCGGGTTTCGGTGTCACACGGCCTCACCGAGGGCGATGCGGAACTGTGTCGTGCCTGCCGCCATCCGCTGACGGCAAGCGATTTGGCGTCGCCTAGATATGCCGCCGGCGTCGCTTGCCCGCATTGTTTTGAAGCCCGTACCGACGAAGACCGTCAGCGCTACGCAGAGCGCCAGCGGCAGGTGGAGCTCGCGCAGGCGCGAGGCAAGGGGCCGCATATCGGATCCTGATCGAGGGCTAGGGCGCGCGGCAAAGCGGGGCCTGTCATTGCAATGTCAAGTTTTGGGACCTACGTCTTCGGCGTTCGAAACCTGCCCGTTCGGCCGGGCACATGCTGGAGGCACTGAATGTTCGATCCCAAGAAGCTTCTCGACGATCTGCTCGGTTCGCAAGTTCCCGGCACCAGCGGCACTGTCCGCGACAAGGCGGGCCAGGCCGTGCAGATGGCCAAGGACAATCCGCTGGCCGCCGGTGCGCTTGCGGCAGTGCTGCTTGGAACAGGTGCCGGCCGGGAAGTGACCGGTGCCGCCGTGAAGCTCGGTGGCCTGGCCGCGATCGGCGGCCTCGCCTACAAGGCCTACCAGAACTACAAGGCCGGCAACGCGCCGGAGCAGGCGCCCGCTTCCGGCGAGCCCGAATTGCTGCCGCCGCCCAAGGACACCGCCTTCCACCCGTCGCAGGCGCCGCAAGGCGAGGACGAATTCACACTGACCCTGGTGCGCGCGATGATCTCGGCGGCCAAGGCCGACGGCCATGTCGACGACGAGGAACGCAAGAAGATCGCCGGCAAGCTCAGCCTTGCGGGGATCGGCACCGATGCCGAGAAATTCCTGATGGCGGAGCTGGAAAGCCCGCTCGACCTCGACACCCTGGTGGCGGGTGCGCACACCGACGCGCAGAAGCTCGAACTTTATACGGCGTCGCGCCTCACCATCGATCCCGACACGCGCGCCGAGCGTGGCTATCTCGACCTGCTCGCCGGCCGGCTTGGCCTGCCGGACGCATTGGTCGACCATGTCGAGGCGACGGTCTCGGCGGCCAAGGTTCCCGCAACAACAACGGGTACTTCGCCCAATCCGCGCTGGTAGGCCAAAACGGCACAGCCAGCCTTTCCCCGCGTTAACCCCGCGTTAACTCAGGAAGCGCATGATTCTACACAGTCGGATCGGCTTTCCTCCTCCCAAGCCCGGTTCAGATCAGGGCGGTCGCCAATGACCGCCCTTTTTGTCGGCCCCTACGAGGGCTCCCCAAAACTCATCCAGCTTTTCGGGATCACGGCCCAACGCGCGCGCTTGCCATCGCCGCCGTCATTTGCGATGCCTTCTTCCCGAGCCAAATCCCCAGAAATAAGTCAGGCACGCACGGCGCTGCCGGAGGATAGATATGACCGAGCATAAAACCGCTATCGTCACGGGCGCCGGCACGGGTATCGGCAAGAGCGTCGCCAGGGCGCTGCTTAAGGCCGGCTGGAACACCGTGTTCTGCGGCCGCCGCAAGCCGGTGCTCGATGCGGCCATCGCCGAGGCCGGGCCGACCGAGGCCAGGGCATTGGCCGTTGCCTGCGACATCAGCAAGGCCGGCGAGGTCGATGACCTGTTCGAGACAGTGCTGGCCGCTTTCGGCCGCGTCGACCTGCTCTTCAACAATGCCGGCATGGGCTACAAGTCGACGCCGATCGACGAGATTCCGGTCGAGGTCTGGAACGATATTGTCGGCGTCAATCTCACCGGTTCGTTCCTGTGCGCGCGTGCCGCCTTCGGCGCGATGCGCAAGCAGCGGCCGATGGGCGGCCGCATCATCAACAATGGCTCGGTGTCGGCCTATGCGCCGCGCCCCGGCTCGGTGCCCTATACGGCGACCAAGCATGCCATTACGGGGCTGACCAAGACGCTGTCGCTCGACGGCCGTCCCTATGACATCGCCTGCGGCCAGATCGACATCGGCAACGCGCTGACCGACATGGCGCAGCCAATGACCGTCGGCGTGCCGCAGGCCAACGGCTCGATATCAGCCGAAGCGGTGATGGACGTCCAGCGCGTTGCCGATGCCGTCGTCCACATGGCCAGCCTGCCGCTCGACGCCAACGTGCTGTTCATGACCGTGATGGCGACCAAGATGCCGTTTGTCGGGCGTGGGTGAACGGCGGGCACTGACAGGGCTTTCCCCCCGGTCTATTTGCCTGCTAGCGGAACGCCGGGCTTGAACAGCAGAATGGGCCTGATCTCGTAAACGGCGGTCGGATTGACGCGGCGAAGGTCGCGGGCGATCGCGATTGCCGCGTCTCGCGTGACGCAGTCGACGACGTAGAGGCCGAGCAACTGTTCCTTGGTTTCGGCGAAAGGACCGTCGATGATCACGCCGTCGCCAGGGCCGCGCAAGGTGAAGGCATCCTGTGTCGCCCCAAGACGCGCGGACGGTCCAAGCGCGCCTTCCTCATGAAGCCGGATGTTGATCTTCAGCAACTCGGCCATCAGTGCTTCATCTTCCTGCGGCGTCAGAGCCTTGATCGCATCTTCCACGTGATAGGCAAGGATTGCATAGAACATCCGGGGCACCCTAATTCGATCCTTATTCGAGGACCGTAGCCGTTCTCGACGTGCAGGCCCAGTCTTGGCCAAGCGCATCCGGACGGCTCATGACACCGCCATGGCAGCCAGCCGCAAATCCGGAAGATGGCAACAGGCCGCTTTGAAGCCTCACTTCGCCAGGAATGCTCCGATCCGTTCCAGCGCGCGCAAGATGTTCTCTTCGGAGTTGGCGTAGGAGAGCCTGATGTAGCCTTCGCCGAGAATGCCGAAATCGGGGCCGCCGATCAGCGCCACGCCGGCCTCGTCGAGCAAAGCGGAGGCGAGTTTCTTGGCCTTCCAGCCGGTCTTCGAAACATTGGGGAAGGCATAGAACGCGCCCTTGGGCGTGATGCAGGAAATGTTGGGCAAGGCGTTCAGGCCTTCGACGACGATCTTCCGGCGGTTGTCGAAGGCGCGCATCATTGTGTCGACGTCGTCCTGCGGGCCGTCGATCGCGGCGATGCCGGCGAACTGGCTCGGCGCGTTGACGCAGGACCAGCAATTGACCGCCAGCTTGCGCACCTTGTCGTAGAGATGGGCGCCCTTGTCGCCATTCGGCCAGATCGACCAGCCCATGCGCCAGCCGGTCATCGCCCAGGTCTTCGACCAGCCGTTGAGCACGATCAGCCGGTCGCGGATTTCGGGGTAGGCAAGCAGCGAGCAATGCTTCTCGCCGTCATAGGTCATGACGTCGTAGATCTCGTCGGACAGGATGGCGACATCAGGGTGCTTCTCCAGCCCCTTGACCAGCTTTTCGATCTCGGCGCGGGGCGTCACGCCGCCGGTTGGATTGGCCGGCGAGTTGAGGATCAGGAGCCTGGTCTTCGAGGTGATCAGCGCCAGCGTCTCCTCGGCCGAGAAGGCAAAGCCGTTTTCCTCGCGCATCGGTACGGGAATGGGTGCCGCACCGGTGAATTCGATCATCGAACGGTAGATGGGAAAGCCGGGGTCGGGATAGAGGATCTCGGCGCCGGGTTCGCCGAACATCAGGATGGCGGCAAACATGGTCGGCTTGCCGCCGGGCAGGATCATCACCGTCTCGGGTGAGACTTCGACGCCGGTGGTCGTCAGCGTGCGGCGCACCACCGCCTCGCGCGTCGCCAGAAGGCCGTTGGCCGGCGTGTAGCCGTGGTGGCCGTCACGCAGTGCCTTGATCGCGGCCTCGACGATGTGCTGCGGCGTCTTGAAGTCGGGCTGGCCGATGCCGAGATTGACGATGTCGCGGCCCTGGCTCGCAAGTGCGGTCGCCCGCGCCAGCACCGCGAACGCATTTTCCTCGCCGAGACGATCGAAGGCCGAAATCGTGTGGAGCATTTTTCCCGTCCATGTGGTTCTTACTGTGAGGTTGCGTTTTTGTGAGCCTCATCAGGAAAAAGTCAAACGGATTGGAGTTTTTGGTGTCCGAAAATCTCAAGGATTGGCAACCGCGCCCGCGACCTGAGCGCAAGGCGATCGACGGCCGATATGTCGGGCTTGAGCCGCTGAGCGCCACAAAGCACGGCGATGGCCTCTATGAAGCGTCTTCAGTGTCCGATGTCGACGGCCGCTTCGCCTGGCTGCCAGACTATCCGCCGGAAACCCGTGCCGCCTTCCAACCATGGCTGGACAAGGTCGAGGCCAGCGAGGATCCGCTGTTCTTCGCCATCATCGACAAGGCCAGCGGCAAGGTAGCCGGGCGCCAGACGCTGATGCGCACCGATCCCGCCTACGGCGTCATCGAGATCGGCAATATCTATTGGGGGCCGCTGATCTCGCGCAAACCGGCAGCGACCGAAGCGCAGTTCCTGTTCATGAAATACATTTTCGACGAGCTCGGTTACCGTCGCTACGAATGGAAGTGCAACAACCGCAACGAGCCGTCGAAGCGGGCGGCGGAACGGTTCGGTTTCAAGTTCGAGGGCATTTTCCGCCAGCACCTCATCGTCAAGGGTGAAAACCGCGACACCGCATGGTATTCGGTCATCGACAAGGAATGGCCGGCTCTGCGCCAGGCCTATGAGGCGTGGCTCGATCCGGCCAATTTCGATGGCGAAGGCCAGCAGAAGCGACGGCTCGAGGATTTTCGCGCGGAATTCGGAGCTTAAGTCCGGCTTGGGCGCATGACAGGAGTTGCCATTGGCGGACACCCACGATCATAGCGGGCATGACCATGGCGGTCCCGGCCATGTGCATGGCTCGACCGACAAGAAGCGCGTGCTGATCGCGGCCTGCCTGACAGCAGGGTTCATGGTGGCGGAAGCGTTGGGCGGTCTCTTCACCGGGTCGCTGGCGCTGCTGGCCGATGCCGGCCACATGCTGGCCGATGCGATTGCGCTCGGCCTTGCCTGGTACGCTTTCCATCTTGCGGGACGGCCGGCGACCGGCAAGCTCACCTACGGCTTTGGCCGGGTCAAGACGCTGGTGGCCTACACCAACGGTATCGCCATCTTCGTCATCGCACTGTGGATCGTCTACGAGGCGTGGGATCGCCTGCTCACGCCGGCACCGGTGCTGGGCGGACCGATGCTGGTGGTGGCGGTGCTCGGTCTGCTGGTCAATATCGGCTCCTTCCTGGTGCTGCATGGCGGCGACCGCGAAAGCCTGAACATGCGCGGCGCCATCCTGCATGTGCTTGGCGACCTGCTCGGCTCGGTCGCGGCGATCGTGGCGGCACTGGTGATCCTGGCGACCGGCTGGACGCCGATCGACCCGATCCTGTCGGTGCTGGTCTCGCTGCTGATCCTGTCGACGGCCTGGTCGCTGATGCGCGCAGCGGCCCATGTCCTGCTCGAAGGCGTGCCGCCAAGCCTCGATCGGGACCTGGTAGCCAAGGACCTGGAAACGACGGTTCCCGGCGTGCGCGAGATACACCATATGCATGTCTGGTCGCTCGATGGGTCAAGCAACATGGCGACGCTGCATGCCTGCCTCGACGAGGGCGTCGATGCACACCGGGCGGTCAGCGTCATCAAGAAGCGGCTTGCCAGCGAGCACGGCATCAGCCATGCCACCGTGGAACCGGAATTCGGCCAGTGCGCCGATGACGGTGACGACGACCATGATCACGAGCATGAGCATGATGCGGCTACGCATCACGGCCACCATCACTAGGCCCGATTGATGACCATTGATCGGACCTGCCTCAGGAGTTCTCCAGCTTTGAAACCCAGCCCAATGAACGACCGCCGCCCCGGTGCGGCATGATGGACCGTGACACGCGCAATGCGGCCATCGCGGCGGTCTGGATCATGCTGCTGTTCGGCATTGCCGCCTTCTACCTGCCGACGGTGATGCTGGCACTCGGCAGTTTTTCGACCGTGCTGGCGGGCATCTTCGGCATCGTCTTCGTGCTGGCGTTTTTCCTCGTGTTCTGGCTGCGTGCGCGCACCCAGCGCAAAAATCAGGGCAAATAAGGGATTTTTGACATGCGCATTCTGATCACCGGCGCCGCAGGCATGGTCGGCCGCAAGCTCATCGCCCGGCTGGCCAAGGACGGCACGCTGCGTGGGGAGAAGATCACCGCGCTCGATCTGCATGACATCGTGCCGCCGCCGGCGCCGGCCATGGACGGCGTCAGCATCAGCACCCATACCGGTGACCTCGCCGAGGCCGGTGCGGCTGAAAGCCTGGTCGCGTCGCGCCCCGATGTCGTCTTTCATCTCGCCGGCATCGTGTCGGGCGAGGCGGAGGCCAATTTCGACCTCGGCTACCGCGTCAATCTCGACGGCACCCGCGCCCTGTTCGATGCCATCCGCCTGGCTGGCTTTGCGCCGCGCGTGGTCTTCACCTCATCGATCGCGGTGTTTGGCGCGCCGTTCCCGGATGTCATCCCGGATGAATTCCACCCGACGCCGCTGACCTCCTACGGCACGCAGAAGCAGATGAGCGAGGCGCTGCTCGCCGACTATTCCAGGCGCGGCTTCTTCGATGGCATCGGCATCCGGCTGCCGACCATCTGCGTGCGGCCAGGCAAGCCGAACAAGGCGGCCTCCGGCTTCTTCTCCGGCATCATCCGCGAGCCGTTGAGCGGCCACGAGGCGATCCTGCCGGTGCCGCGCTCGGTCGTGCACACCCATGCCAGCCCGCGTTCGGCGGTGAATTTCCTGACCCATGCAGCCGGGATCGATGGCGCCACCGTTGGGCCGCGCCGCAATCTGACGATGCCGGGTGTCGCCGTCACCGTCGGCGAGCAGATCGAGGCGCTGGAGCGCATCGCCGGGTCGAAGACGGTAGGCCTGATCCGCGAGGTGCCCGACGAGACGATCTGGGCGATCGTCAAGGGTTGGCCGACCCGCTTCGAGGCGAGGCGTTCAAGGGAACTCGGCTTCAGCGCCGAGAAGAGCTTTGACGAGATCATCCGCGCCCATATCGAGGATGAGCTGGGCGGCAAGCATAGCGTCTGAAATCTGCTGCTGCGGCTACTCTTCCGGACGAGAATTTTCTTGTTCACCCCACCGCGCGAAGAATCTCGTCTTTGCTCCCACGTAAAGCAAAGCCAGCAATAACGCTATTCCGACAAGAACGCTGTGGGTAAGAGCTACTGCAACAAGAGCCAGTGCAAAACTGCCTCCTACAATGATCCCC
Source organism: Mesorhizobium subarcticum (assembly GCF_055456085.1). NCBI lineage: Bacteria > Pseudomonadati > Pseudomonadota > Alphaproteobacteria > Hyphomicrobiales > Phyllobacteriaceae > Mesorhizobium > Mesorhizobium subarcticum. The sequence continues at coordinate 2,659,304 of NZ_CM144237.1, forward strand.
ATAAGGAACGAATGTCGGGTTCCTTTTCCCGCCCAAATTATCGCTATTGACGTTGCGAGCCATGCCAAAAAAATAAAAGTGGGCATTCCCCAATCAGATAGCCAAAATGGGCGGAATACAACTCCTGCAATGACGGCGGGGATGCCGAGCGCCATACGCAACAAAAACGTCCTGAAGTCTTTGTTCATCGCGAGATACCCGCACGAGCCTGACACGCTCACACGAAAGACGGTAACTCGTTAAAATAGCCTCTTCGCTATTCGGGAAACGGCAAGTCGAAGAGCCTGACAGAAATCAGGAGCTAAATCTTAGAGCCCAGACACTTGACGCCACTCAGGCGCCGGCCAGGCTCGCCGACAGCAGCAGCAATCCGAACAGGAACACGAAAGCGGCGCCACCGATCTCGACGATCGAATGGATGCGGTTGCCCATGCGGCCGTCGCCGGCGAAATACACCGCCCAGTTCTTGGCGGTCACCGCGAGCGTCGCCAGCGCCGAGACGGTGATGGCGGTTCCCAGCGACATCGCCAGCACCGACAGCAGGCCGCCGAGCCAGAGCCCGTTGAGCAGCGCGAAGCTGAGCACGATCAGCGCGCCGGAGCAGGGGCGTATGCCGACGGCGGCCACCGCCGACCAGGCGGTGCGCCAGTCGAAGCGATCGCCCGACAGCAGCGCCGGATCGGGCGCGTGCGAATGGCCGCAGGTTTCGCAGACCTCGCCATCGGCATGATCGTGATGCGCATGGTCATGGTGCGCGTGTTCGTGCGCGCCGTGATCATGTTCATGCGCGCTGTGGTCGTGGTCATCGTGCCAATGGTCATGCACATGGTCGTGGTCGTCATGGACCTGCAGCGCGTGCGAATGGGCATGTGCCGAATGGCTGTGGGCTGCGTGCGAATGGCCGGCGTGGGAATGCCCGGCGTGCGAATGGCCTGTATGGGAGTGACCGGCGTGAGAATGACCCGCATGGGCAGCCGACAGGCTGTAGGCGGGCGCTCTGCCGAACAGGCGCAGGATGGACGGGCCGAGCTTGCGCCACAACAGCCAGGCGCCGAACAGGGTGACGAGGGCAAAGCTCATGATCTCCATGAACCAGGCGGCGTCGGTCATCGAGATGGTGGTGCCGCGCAGGACGAAATAGGCAAGCAGCATGACCACGATTGCCGTCAGGCCCTGCAGGAGGGCCGAGACGAAAGACAACAGGATGCCGCGCCGCAGCGCCACTTCATTGGCGACCATGTAGGACGAGATCACGGCCTTGCCGTGGCCGGGGCCGGCGGCATGAAAAATGCCATAGGCGAAGGATAGGCCGATGAGGATCCAGATCTTGCTGCCGTCCTGGCGCATCGCCTTCATCGCGCCGGCAAGAGCGCGGTAGAATTCCTGCTGCCGCAGGTTGATCCACATCAGGATGTGGGCGAACGGACCGGTGGTCGGCGCCATGCCGTCATTGACGCCGATGCCGAGCGAACTCTGGGCGTGCGCGGCATTGGCGAAATGCATCGTGACAAAGGCGAGGGCCAACAGGCCGAATGCCAAACGCAGGGACGGTTTCGTCACCGGGGTCATCCTTCTGGCTGACAGGTCAGTTCGAGCTTGGTGGCAAAGATCTTGCTCATGTCGGTGCCTGTCGGGTCATTGAAGAAGGCGTCCGTCAGGGTCTTCTGGTTTTCCTTGATGGCTTCATCCGGATCCGGCCGGATCACCTTGCTGGTGCAATTCGACGGCAGGCCTTCGACCGTGATGTTGGAATCCTCGGTGAAGTCGATCGCCGTGTAGAAGGTCGGGTCATAGACGCCGATGTCGATCGTGCCCGTCAGCTTGATCGGCACCTTGGGTTCGGACTCGAACAGGATGATCAGCTGGTCGTTGTCGAAATTGGCCATCAAATGTGGAGGCGGCACCATCGTCACGTCCTTGCCGTTTTGCGTGACGAGCTGGAAATAGTTGAACTCGGCCAGCGAGGCATGAACGGTGTCGGCGACATCCTTCAGCTCCTTGTCGTCAAGCTTCAGGTCGGAGTTCTTGTCGAACTCCATCATCACCGTACTCGAAAACAGGTCGTCGAAGCGCCAGAGATGGCGCAACGCTTTCACACTTTGGTGATCCGGGGACAGGATCACGTCGAGCCGGGCCTCGGCGAAGACGTGTGGATGCACATAAGCCGGTCCCGTGGCGGCGAAAACCGCCGCCAGGGCCGAAGCCAGCATGATTGCGTGCCGTTTCAGGTGCATTCCCGGTCGCGATTCCCTTGGGCTTCGGAGAGATACCGAAGGGAACCAGAAAGGGGGCGAAATTGGGACCAGTGCTTGTCGCCCAAAAGTGCGCAGCGGTTTTGGGATAACGACACGCACAAACAAAACTCAAAGCGCGTCGCGCTTTGATGGTTGGAATAGGTCAAGCGACCTCGCGCGTCCTGAACCACTGCACCAGGAAGTCGACGAAAACACGGACCTTGGCCGGCAGATAGCGGCGGTGCGGGTAGACGGCGAAGATGCCGCCGCCGGACAGGATGCGGTCGTCGAGCGCCGTCACCAGCGCACCGCTCTTGAGATCGGGCGAGGCGATGAAGTCCGGCAGGATGCAAAATCCGAGTCCCGAGACGGCGGCAGCGCGCGCCGCCATCGGGCTGTTGACCTCGATCGGACCCGACACGGCGACGCTTAACTGATCGTTGTTGTCGCCCTTGAATGCCCAGTTGTTCAGCCCGCGGCCATTGGTGTCGACGATGCAGGGCATGTGGCCGAGGTCCTGCGGTCGCGTCGGCATGCCGTGCTTGGCGATCAGTTCGGGAGAAGCGCAAAGCTTGATCGAGAATGGCGCCAGCCGCCTGGCGATCAGCGACGAATTCTCCAGTCGCGAGATACGCACGGCGAGGTCGAAGCCTTCCTCGACCAGGTCGACGAAGCGGTCGTCGAGCTGGATGTCGAGCACGATGTCTGGATATTGCTTGGCGAAGTCGATCAGCGATTGGCCGATCGGCGCGTCGGCGAAGGTGCGCGGCGCCGACAGCTTGATCCGGCCGCGCACGTCGCCGGAGGATTCGCGCACGGCATCAGCCAGGCTGTCGACCTCGCGCACGATTTCCGAGGCGCGCCGGTAATAGGTGTGGCCGGCCTCGGTCATCGAGAACTGGCGCGTGGTTCGGTTGAGCAGCAGCGCGCCGAGCTCGTCCTCCAGTTCGCGCACATACTTTGACAGCAGCGCCTTGGAGCGGCCGATCTTGCGCGCCGCCGCCGAAAAGCCCTCGGCCTCGACGACGTCGATGAAGGCGCGCATGCGGGTCAGTGTGTCCATGGTCAGGCCTTTGCTGCGTCGAGAAGTTTTCGGCCGAGCCGTATCAGGGCGATGTCGCTGCCGGAAGGGCCAAGCAGCGACAGGCCGAACGGTGCGCCGGCGACCGAACCGATGGGCAAGGTGATTTGCGGGAAGCCGGAGAGCCCGGCCAGGCACAAAAGATGCAGGGCCCGCTCGCGATAGGCCTGGAACTGCTCCGGCGTCGAGTTCGACATAGGGCGCCGGGCCCGGCACCGTCGGCAGGACAAGGACGCCGTCTTTGCCGAGCAGGGCGCCGAGTTCGCCCCGAAAGGTCAGCCGGCGTACCTTCTCGGCCTGCACTGTGCGGTCATCGACGGCGCGGCCGAAGCCGAAACGCTCCTCGACGCCGGGGCCAAGGTCGCGCTCGCCACTGGTGATCCATTCGCCATGCACGCCCCAGGCCTCCCTGGCCTGCAACCGGCGAAAGCACCAGTAGAGTTCATCAGGGGTAGAGCTGAAGCGTGTCGTTGGTGTTGCCAGTGCGCCGCAAACCCTACCCGCCAGCGCCTTCATCCCGGCATATTCGGCAAGGGCTGGGCGAGCGACCATCTCGTCCAGCCAGGCGATCGACAGGGGGCGGTCGAGGGCGTGCTGGTGCGGGTCGCGGCCAAGCAGCAGCTTGCCGACGGTCTCGTAGGTCTCGATGTCGTCGGCGAACCAGCCGAACGTGTCGAAGCTCGGTGCCAGCTTCATGGCTCCATCAAGCGAAATGCGGCCATGCGTGGTGCGCAGGCCAATCAACCCGCAAAAACTCGCGGGCGCGCGGATCGAGCCGCCGGTGTCGGAGCCGGTGGCGATGTCTGCCAGCCTGCCCGCGACCGCCGCGGCGGATCCGGACGACGAGCCGCCGGTGACGCGGTCGGGTGCTGCGGGGTTCACCGGAAACGGAAAATGCGCGTTCTGGCCATACAGCGCGAAGGCAAGCTCGTCGGTCTGTGTCTTGCCGACAAAGCGCGCGCCGGCATCGAGAATCATCTGCACGGCAGGCGCAGTGCGGGAGGCGGCATGGCTTTCGGCGAATTTCACAGGATTGCCGCAACCGGTGCGGTAGCCGGCAACGTCATAGATGTCCTTGACGGCGAGGCGCAGGCCGGCGAGCGGGCCGAGCTCGGCATGGGCCACCGGCATCTGGCGAAGATCGAGAAAGGCGTTGAAGGGGCCGTGCGTGCCTGTCATCGTTCGATATCCGGATACGATTGCGCCTACATTGTTCGATGCCAGAAATTTTACAACCGGAGATACGATTTTTATTGATTGTGACGGCCACCAGCCATATATCGCGCTTGCCCAAAGTCGCACGTGCCTGTGGGTGTCCGCCGATCCTCGAATGGTGAGGGAAATCGGTAAGGTAACTGGAGCCAACCCCTCCAGTCGGTCTAGCGGCCAACCGCCAGCCCGAGGACACCTTGAAGCAACGACGGTGCGGGCCTTTCTGGTTCTCTTCCGGTTGTCCAAAGACCGGGGTTACTAAAGAGGCACACCTTCATTGCCGGCAGTGCGGAACGGGGTTCTCCCAATCCAAGCCAAGGCAGACAAAGCGAACCGAAGCCGGGCAAGGCCAAGGTTCATCGCCGCGAGACGGCGTTTCATGGTTCCGGGGTCTCCACCGGCTGGTTCCATGGATTTCCGTCCCGCCTTTGTTTGACCGCGTGTTCGCGAGGCCGACAGCCCGCGTACGCACCCTTGTGCGCGCCGAAAGGCGTGTTGGAGAATTCCGATGGCTACACAGCGCATCCTCGACTTCCTCGCCACCCGACGTCCGTCCGGCCCCTGCCTGGTCGTCGACCTCGATGTCGTGCGCGACAATTTCCGCGCCTTCGAGAAGGCGTTGCCCGATTCCAAGATCTACTATGCGGTGAAAGCAAACCCGGCGCCGGAAATCCTGCGCCTGCTTGCTGCGATGGGCTCGTCCTTCGACACCGCTTCCGTTGCCGAAGTTGAGATGGCGATGGACGCCGGTGCGCCGGCGGACCGCATCTCCTTCGGCAACACCATCAAGAAGGAGCGTGACATTGCACGCGCCTACCAGCTCGGCATCCGGCTGTTCGCGGTCGATTGTGTCGAGGAGGTCGAGAAGATCGCCCGCGTTGCTCCCGGCGCGCGCGTGTTCTGCCGCGTGCTGACCGACGGCGAAGGTGCCGAATGGCCGCTGTCGCGCAAGTTTGGCTGCGTGCCTGACATGGCTGTCGACGTGCTGCGCCATGCCAAAGGCCTCGGCCTCGACGCCTATGGCGTGTCGTTCCATGTCGGCTCGCAGCAGACCGACCTGACCGCCTGGGACCGTGCGCTGGCCGACGCCAAGAAGGTGTTTTCGACGCTGGCCGAGGAAGGCATCGTCTTGAAGATGGTCAACATGGGCGGCGGTTTCCCGACGCGCTATCTGCGTGACGTGCCGGCGGCCCAGGCCTATGGACAGGCGATCTTCTCGGCGCTGCGCAAGCATTTCGGCAATGCCATTCCGGAAACCATCATCGAGCCGGGTCGTGGCATGGTCGGCAATGCCGGCGTCATCAAGTCGGAAGTCGTCCTGATCTCGAAGAAGGCCGCCAACGACAATGTGCGCTGGGTGTTCCTCGACATCGGCAAGTTCGGCGGCCTGGCCGAGACGATGGACGAGGCGATCCGCTATCCGCTTGTCACCCGCCATGACGGCACAGAGACCGCGCCTTGCGTGCTCGCCGGCCCGACCTGCGATTCGGCCGATGTGATGTACGAGAAGACGCCATATCCGCTGCCCTTGTCGCTGACCATCGGCGACGAGGTGCTGATCGAAGGCACCGGCGCCTACACGACCACCTACTCGGCGGTCGCGTTCAACGGCTTCGAGCCTCTCCGATCCTACGTGATCTGACGGTTCGAAAGAACCGATCAGATCATCCCAGGTGGGCGTCAGTCGCCCACTTGGGCTCGCCTGTGGAACAAGCTCCGCTCGTGAAGGATCGCGGAAATGGAAATGTCAGTTGAAATCGTAGCTCAGGCGCCGGCCTTCATGATGGTCGCCGAAACCGTTGCCGACGTCACGGCGCGCGAAGCCTTGCTCGATCGTGCCATGGGGCCGAAGCGCAAGACCAAATCGTCGGAGAAGCTGCGGCGTGGCCGGCGGCCTTCGGAAGGCCTGGCCTTTGTCGCGCGCGATGCATCGGGTGGCGTGGCCGGCACGGTGCGGCTCTGGGATGTCAGGCTGGGCGAGGGCGGCCCGGCAGCGCTGCTGCTTGGCCCGCTTGCCGTCGATCCGTCGCTCAAGAATGCAGGCATCGGCTCGGCGCTGATGCGCCACGCCATCTCGGAAGCCGCGCGTCTCGGTCACGCGGCCATCCTGCTGGTTGGCGATGCGCCCTATTACGGCCGCTTCGGCTTCTCGGCCGCCAGGACCGGTTCGCTGGCCATGCCGGGGCCATATGAGCGGCACCGCCTGCTGGCGCTGGAACTGGTGGACGGCTCGCTTGATGGCGTGCACGGCACGTTGAAGGCTTCAGGCCGCAAGCTGAAGACACAGGCGCGTACGCTGGCCGCCTGAAACCCCTATTGCCGTTCAAATGAAAACGCCGCCCCGAAAAGGCGGCGTTTTTTGTAACATCCGGGCGGGCTGCTCAGCCGATCAACTGGCTGAGCGCCATGGCAACCGTCATGTCGCCTTCGACTTTGATCTTGCCGGTCATGAACGCCATGGTCGGGTTCAGGTCGCCGGCGATCAGCGAATCGAGATCGTCGAGCGAAAGCTTGATGGTGCAGTCGGTGGGGGCGTCTGATGTCGAGACGGTTGCGCCGTCGATGACGATGACGCCGTCGCTGCCGGTGTCGAATTTCACGGAACGATCGAACCCGCTGCTGGCCACGCGCGACTTGATCTTCTCGGCAATCTCCTGAACGCTCACGCTGTTCTCCTGGTTTGTTGCATCTTCTGGTCTATTATATCTGACGCGCTACGGCGCTTCGATGCTGTCGAAGCCCATGCCGCATGGCGATCAAAGTCGCTGCCGCATATAGCTTTGGGTTGACGTTTACGTCAACGCAAATCCTGGAAGCTGGTTCCTATCGTCGCATGGGGCGACCTGCGGGGATTACCGCTGCAGGGCCAGTGCGATGTGGTTCAATGCGTGCCGACCGGCTTTGCCGTCTCAGGCGTCCCGGGCGCCTTCGGGCTGGAATCCTGCCGGCGGCGCAACCAGTTGTCGCGGATCTCGTCCTTGCTCAGGAAATTGATCTGGTCGACCAGAACCTCATGCACAAGGGTTGCGCCGACACGGGTGTTGATGGTGTCGCGGATCGCGGCGCGAAAGGCATCGAGGTCGATCGACCCCTTCTTGCTGAAGTCGATCTGGGGATTGGAATAGAGATAGGTGTAGACCTGATCGGTGATCAGCGCCTCGGCCGGGATCGACAGTTTCTTTATTTGCTCGGGCTCGACGGTGTAGACGAGCTTGGCCAGGAAGTAGCCGCTGATCTCGGAGTCGCGGATCAGAGGGACCGAAATGATATCGGTCTTGACGTAATCGAGCCCACCCAGCATCGGCTTGGGTTTCTCGCCGACACCGCGTTCGCCTGCGGCCTGGAACGAATAGAAGACCGCGCCCAGCGTGGCGGCGCAGACCCAGACCGCGATGGCGATGACCTTGATCACAGAGATATCGAGCGTTGGATCATCTGCGCCTAGCCTTGCGCCCGGCCGAACTCGCCGGCGGAGTAGGTGCCGTCGGTCTCGGCGCGCTGGATGGCGCTGCGCAGCAGATTGGCGACTTCATTGACGGCGCTCAGATGCGCCAGGATGGCAGCCTCGTTCTTCGCCAGCTTCTGGCGCAGCCGGGTCAGGCCTTCGCGGTGCTGCTCGACGAACTCGGCTTCGGCACCGCCCTTCATTGCGCGGTTCAATTCATAGAGATACCTGCTCTTGCGGGCGTTCGACGCCTTGAGGTCGTAGCTGGTGTCGTTGCGGATGCCGGCGGTCTCTTCCTCGACCACCTCCTCGATGCGGCCGATGATGGCGGCGAGGTTGCCCGGCCGCGCGAACTGGATCGGTGTTTCCGATTCCGTCGTGCGTGCCGGCAGGTTGGGTGTGAATTCCGAATTGTCGGCCATGGCGTTTCCCAGTTTAGATCTTGATGTCTGTTTTTATGGTTGTCTCGTCGCCGGTCATCGACCTGGCGGCCTTGCGCTGCAGTTCCTGGACGAGCGAGGTGGACAGACGGGTTTGCTGATCGATCTCGGTCTTTTCCAGTCCGTTTGAAATCGGGCCGATCGGCACCTTGCGCTTGCCGTCCATATAGTGGTCGGCAAGCATCGATTTGGCGATGCCGATGCCCCCGCGCTCAGCCATGACGTCGGCGACGCGCTCGGCCAGCTGCGATTTCCACATGTCGCCGGCGAGACCGGTGCCGTAGACGCCTTCGGTGTCCTTGGGCAGCATGTTCTGGATGAAGGTCTGCAAGACCATCGCCTCGAACTTCTTGAATTTCTTGGCCGGATCGGCTGTCGCCGCCGCTTTGTCAGCCGTGGCGCGCGACAGGATCGAGCCGGCATCGACGGACGCCGCGGTGTCGACCGAAAAGCCACCAGCGGCCCCATTCGCGCGCTTGGTCAGCGCGGCACGGGCAGCCTCGATATCCATCGGATCGGCAGCTCGGGCGACATCCATCACGATGTCGCTGGGTGGAGAAATCGCCAAGAAAGTCCGCCTTTTGCCGGGGGTTCCTTAGCCAGACCATGCCTCAACAAGCTTGTGGCAGGCTTGCGGGCGAGAAAGCCCCAGACGGTAGCCTACTCATGATGCTACCGCGCTTGGCAGTCGAACGACGACCTTCAGTCCGCCCACCGCAGCTTTGCCAAGATTGAGATCTCCGCCGTACAGCTCTGCGAGTTCCCTGGTGATCGACAGGCCAAACCCGTGGCCGACGACGCTCTCATCGAGCTTCTTGCCGGCCTGCAGAACGTCCTGGATCTTCTCCACACTTATGCCAGGTCCGTCATCGGCGACTTCTATCGAGACCTGGGTGCCGTCATTGCGACCTCTGATGGAGATTGTGCTCGCAGCCCATTTGAAGGCGTTGTCCAGTATGTTGCCGAGCATCTCATCCAGATCCTGCGGTTCGCAGGCGGCGGCAAGGGTCTCGGGCACATCGACCGCCACGCTCAACCCGCGCTCAGCGTTGATTTTTGACAGAACAATATTCAAGTCCAGAATGCGCGGCCTGATCGCGGTGCTGATGTGGGCGGGTCCATTCAGGGCCGCAGCGCGCGCTCGCCCAAGGTGATGTCGAATACGCTCCTGCATCTCGCCAACAAGCCTCAGACGCTCGGCATCGCGTCCGTTCCTGCTGCCGGCGAGAGACAACGATAAAGCCGCGAGTGGCGTGTTGAGCGCGTGGCCAAGGTTCGAGACGTGACCACGGGCACGCCTCATCCCTTCGGCGTTTTGCTTGATCAGTGAGTTCAGCTCATTCACCAACCCACTCAATTCCCTGGGTTGGTTGCCTTCGATGTGGGTGGCGCGGCCTGCGCGAACATCCTCCAGGCCCTTCGTCACGCGCTTGAGGGGTCGAAGACCCAGTCGCATCTGCAAAACGCTTGCAGCCGCGAGCAGCACCCCCAGGGCCAGCATCGTCAAAATGACGGGTGCCAGCGCATCGCGAAGTGGCCGCACCAGCGCATGGGCGGGTGCGGAAGCCGTAATTGTTATCCATGTACCGTTCATCGGCACGACCTGAACGCGCAGATAAAGCGGCTCGCCTCGTGGGCCGACCCCGTTGAACGGGCGAGGGCGCTCGTTGGCGTCCGGCGGCCCGTAATGCCATCCACCCCACCAGTGGTCTGAACCGCGGTTGGTGATATCACCGCCATTAAGCGATGCCGAACGATAGGTGTGGCTATCGACCGTCGCCGTCCAGTACCAGCCGGCACCGGGCCGGTCGAATGGCGGCGGATCGTTCAACGCCAGGACATCGGGCAATGATGGCTTGTTTTCCAGCGCACTCGTTACGGCACCGATTTGCGTATCGAGGCGCTGGTCGATCTGGTCGCGGATGAACCGCGAAAGAACGATACCCGTGCTGACGCCCGTGGCGATCAGAGCCGCCACAACCAGGACGGCTGATCCCAACGCCAGCCGCGCCGCAATGGATTTCGGTGCCAATCGCCGGAAGCGACCAAGCGGGTTCATGGCGCCGATACCAGGCGATAGCCTCGGCCACGCTCCGTGGCGATCATGTCATGCCCGATCTTTCGGCGAAGCCTGGCAATGATGACTTCGATTGAGTTCGAATCGACGTCGGCATCACCTTCGTAGACACGCTCGACAAGGTTGGACCGATCGATTGTCGTATCCTTGCGCAGGATGAGACATTGCAGGACCCGCCATTCCAGCGCCGTGAGCTTGAGCGGCAGCCCGTCCTTTTCAAACGTCCCGAGCTGCGCGTCAAAGCTGAGTGGGCCGCAGCTGATTTGCGGGGCTGCATGGCCTGCCGCGCGCCGCACAAGGGCTCGCAACCGAATGACAAGTTCCTCGATCCGGAATGGTTTGGTCATATAGTCGTCGGCACCGGCCTTGAAGCCCTCGACCTTTTGCGACCATCCATCGCGTGCGGTGAGGATCAGGACCGGCATCGTCCGGTTCGCCTTGCGCCATGAGGTGAGCACGCTAATTCCGTCGACTTTGGGCAGACCGAGGTCGAGCACGGCCGCGTCATAGGCTTCCGTGTCACCAAGATGCATACCGTCTTCGCCGTTGCGCGCCACATCGACAGCAAAGTTCTCCGATCGGAGCGCCTTGGCGATACCGTCGGAAAGCGTCTTGTCGTCTTCTATGAGCAGGATGCGCATGTGTTGGACCGTATCCTTTCTGACGTGCCGGATAGGCGCTCCAGCTTAACTCAGCCTGAACGGCTCGGTTCAGTTTCGGTTCGACCTGCTCGGCTAGAAATGCGGTGTCTACAACGCACAAAAGGATTTTTAGGAATGTCGAACCAAGACAATATTGGACCCGCAAGCCCAACGGAAACCAGTGGTGTTGAAACCACCCGACCGTCCAAGCGCCGGCTCGGCGCTAGAATCATCAGCGGCTCGGCGCTGGTGGGTATGCTTCTGGTTGGCGCCGTAGCGGGTGCAGTCGCCATGAAGGTATCGCACCACGATGAACGTCAGGCGCTGCTTCCGCCCGTTGCGATCAACGCAATGGCCAATGACAGCCTCGTCGCGGTCAAGGGCAAAGTCGCCGAGATATTCGGCAACAAGTTCATCATTTCCGACAGCACAGGCCGGACACTGGTCGATGTCGGGCCTGGAGGCAGCAACGCAGCACTTGTGGCGCAAAACGAGGAGGTGACGGTGCAAGGCCGCTTCGACGACGGCTTCGTTCATGCCGGGATGGTGATCCATGGCGACGGCCGCGTCGATGAGCTGCGCCCGCCACATCCTCACGGCCCGCGTCATGGCTGGCGTGATTTCGGACCGGATGCGCGTAGGCCCGGCCCGGGCGATGACGCACCCCCTCCGCCTAAAGCCTGAGCGCACCACCAGATCGACAAGGCGGCTCCGGCTGAAGCCGGGGCTGCCTTGTCACACGCTGCCGATACGGGAACGGATGGAAAGTGCCGGTCCGGCAAAACTCTAAGGGCGCGAGAAACTTGCCGCCACGTCGATGCGTAACTCACCCAACAGATCACAGTGATCGTGCAGGGCTACGTCGTGACGTTTGCAATCTTGTTTATCGGTGTGGGCATTTGCCTGTCTCTCGTCATGTCGATCGCCTGGGCAATTGCCCTTCGAAGCGGCAAGTCCGGCTGGGTGGATGCGATCTGGTCGTTCGCGGTGGGTGCCGCCGGTATCGCCATGGCGCTTGTTCCCTTGCCCGGCTGGCAGCACGCGGGGACGAGGGCTGTCGTCGTCGCGCTGCTCGCGGCGATCTGGGCGATCAGGCTTGGCCTGCATATCGTTGGCAGAACCCTGCACGGCGGTGACGATCCGCGTTATGCGCAATTGCGCAGCGAATGGGGCGAGGATTTTCCACGCCGGCTGTTCTGGTTTCTGCAGATCCAGGCCGGCGCTGCCTGGCTGCTTGCTCTCTCCATCTTCGCGGCAGCCCGCAATCCGGCCCCACAACTGCAAATCGGCGACTGGCTGGGCATTGCCATTCTGGTGATCGCCATCCTTGGCGAAGGCCTGGCCGACCGCCAGCTTGCGCGGTTTCGCGACAACCCGGCCAACAAAGGAAAAGTCTGCGACGTCGGGCTCTGGGCACTTTCGCGCCATCCCAACTATTTCTTCGAGTGGTTCGGCTGGCTGGCCTATGTGGCGATCGCGCTGGATTTTACCGGCGCCTACGCATGGGGCTGGGTCGCCGTGTCCGGCCCGCTCTTCATGTACTGGCTTCTGGTTCATGTGTCCGGCATTCCGCCGCTCGAAGCGCACATGCTGAAATCGCGTGGCGAAAAGTTCCGCGCCTACCAGGCGCGCGTCAATGCATTCTGGCCGGGGCCGTCCCGCCATACCCCTCCACAGACTTCGAAAGGTCAGGCATCATGAGCCTCATCGCATCCGCCATACGCACCGTCGAACGCAGCCCGCTGCCCGATCCCGTGACGCGGACGGGCATCGGCCTCCTGGTCGGACGCACCCGCCGAAACCTGCTCGAAAGCCCAGCCATTCAGGAGCAGGCGTTCGTTCACGCGATGGCCGATCATCCGATTGCCGAGCACACGCAAGCCGCCAACGAACAGCACTATGAATTGCCGCCGGCCTTCTTCGGGCTGGTGCTCGGCCCAAGGCGCAAATACTCCTCATGCCTTTACCGGCGCGGCGACGAGACCCTGGCGCAGGCCGAGCTGCTTGCGCTGGAGGAAACCGTCGCCCACGCCGATCTCAGTGAAGGCCAGGACATCCTCGAACTCGGCTGCGGCTGGGGTTCGCTGACGTTGTACATGGCGGAGCGTTTTCCCGCCGCCAGGATCACCGCGGTCTCCAACTCGGCGCCGCAAAGGGCATACATCGAAGCACGGGCCCGGGAGAAGGGCCTCGCAAACATCCGCGTCATCACCGCCGACATGAACAGTTTTCATCCGGGCCGCATGTTCGACCGGATCGTCTCGGTCGAGATGTTCGAGCATATGTCGAACTGGCAAAAGCTGCTCGAACGTGTGCATTCCTGGCTGAAGCCGGAAGGCCGGCTTTTCATCCATGTCTTCACCCACAAGAGCCGGTCCTACCGCTTCGACCATCGCGACAAGTCCGACTGGATCGCCCAGCATTTCTTCACCGGCGGCATCATGCCGAGCCACGGTCTGATCCGGCAGTTCCCGGCCCTGTTCGATGTAGAGCAGGAATGGCGATGGAATGGCCGCAACTACCAGCGCACCGCAAACCAGTGGCTCGCAAACATGGACGCCAACCTGCCCGAGGTCGACCGCATCCTGGCTGAGGTCTACGGCAAGGACGCCCTGATCTGGCGCCGCCGCTGGCGCCTGTTTTTCCTCGCAACGGCCGGGTTGTTCGGACATGCCAATGGCGAGGAATGGGGCGTCAGCCACTATCGCCTGCGCGCGGCCGCATAGATTGGAAACGCCGGTCCGATCAGGAATGCTGACGACATTCTGGAATGCGGCGAAGGCCTACTTCGCGCATGATGACCCTCTCGTGGCCACGGCGAATCTGGTGGCCCTTGTCGTTTTGTGGAACCAGCCCTTCTATCCGCTCTACGTCTACTGGTCCGTCGGCCCAGATATCGCGCCGACCTTCTACACATTCCTCTCGACGCCGTTTTTCCTCGCAGTCCCGGCAGTTGCGCGCTTCAACGGTCGTGCCGGGCGAGCGTTGCTCCCGCTCGTCGGAATCGGCAACACCGTGTTCAGCGCCAGGGTGTTCGGCGTCGCCTCCGGCGTGGAGATCTTTCTGTTGCCATGCGTGCTGCTCGGCTTCGTGCTGTTTAGGCCGCGCGAACGCATCATTGCGATCGCCATAGCGGTGGTCGGCATGCTGGCCTTCACGGTCCTGCACGGGCGCTACGGCGCGCCCGTCCATGTCTATTCGGCAGAGGAGTATGCAGGATTTCTGAAGATGAACGCATTGAGCGCCGGTACGCTTACCGCATTCATCGGTCTTCTCGTGATGAACCTGATTGGCAGCCCGGCCAAGCGCTGACTGCTACTATGCAGTTCGCGACAGAGCACTGGAGACGAGAAACCCCACTGTGGCCGCGATCGCGGTCAGCACGGTTCCCCAGCAGATATCAGCTACGGTGATCGCGACAGGCCAGTTCTTCAGCGTCGCCTGATTGGTCAGATCATAGGTGGCGTAGGCGCAGAAGCCGAACACCGCGCCGTTCACTGCCGCGGTCATCCACGATCCACTCTGGAAAGCGGGCTGCACCGCGAAATAGACGGCACCGGCGATATAGATGGCGTAGAAAAGCACTGCCGCCTTGACGTTGAAATTGTCGAGCAGGATCGGCCCCAGCAGCGGCTTGTAAAGCCGGCTGCTCATCACCGTCAGCCAGACGGCGTCGATACACAGGAACACAACCGCCGTCGTCAGATAGGCGATACCGTAGGTCTTGATCATTTTCGCTCCCGAGTGGCCTTGGCTGTTGCTCCCAGAAACGGTTTTTATCGGCGATAGTTTCGGCCGGCCGAAACTCGCTCTCCCCATCGTCCGTAGCTTCTAAAAACGGATGATAGGGCGACTGATGAACCGACTGGCAGTGGCGACAGGCCTCGTATTTTTTGTCTCGTTCTGCGGATCGGCGTTTGCCGCATCTGCGCCTGATCCGAGCGGCACATGGAACCGCGGCGACGGCAATGCGAAGGTCCGGATCGCCCCCTGCGGTTCGAACATCTGCGCCACAAATGTCTGGATCAAGGACACCAGCGGCGGTGAAGCCGTCGGCGACAAGCTTGTGATGACGCTGAAGCCGAAATCCGCCGACACGCTCAGCGGCAAGGCCTACGATGCCAAGCGTTCGATGACCTATGCGATCCAGCTCAAGGTGGCCGGCCAGAGTCTTGTCACGCGCGGGTGCGTCGTTGGCGGCCTGGTTTGCAAGTCGGTCAACTGGTCCCGCGCCCGCTGACGATGCGGTCGACAGGTCCGATCCGGCACCTGTTCACCTCGCGACGAAATACCTCGACTGCACAGTGAAACTCGCGCCGGATCCTCCCGTATCTACAAAGGTTCCCGGGTGCCGCCCGCGCCTTACACAGTTGATTTCCAACAAGGATTTTCGATGAACATTGTGCCCATTCACCGTGGTGGCTCCAACGGCAGGAAGAAAATCGCCGTCGTCGGATCGGGCATATCGGGCGCTGCTGCCGCATGGGCTTTGCATCCGAGCGCTGACGTTACCCTTTACGAGGCTTCGCACCGCGCGGGCGGCCATACCGCGACCGTCGACATCGACTATGACGGCACGCCGATTTCGGTCGACACCGGCTTTATCGTCTACAACGAGCTGGCCTATCCGGATCTCACCGCTTTGTTTTCGCATCTTGGCGTGGCCACGCATGAAAGCGACATGGGCTTTTCGCTTTCGCTCGATGGCGGCAAGCTCGAATGGTGCGGCTCGACGCTGCGCACCATATTCGCCCAGAAGCGCAATGTCTTTTCGCCCGGCTTCCTGTGGATGCTGCGCGAAATCCTGCGCTTCAACAAGGCGTGTATCGCCGAGCGCGACAGCGGCACGCTGGGCAATGTCTCGATCGGAGATTATCTTCGCACCCGCGGTTTCTCCGCAGGCTTTCGCGACAATTATCTTATCCCGATGGCGGCTGCGATCTGGTCGACGCCGCGCGCCAAGATGCTGGACTATCCGGCCGCAAGCTTCATCAGCTTCTTCGAGAACCATCGGCTGATCGACAATGATACGCGGCCGATGTGGCGCACGGTGAGCGGCGGTTCTCGCAACTATCTGCAGAAGCTCTTGGCGCCGCTTGGATCGACGCTACGCCTGTCGTCGCCGGTTAAGACAATGGTGCGCGATGCCTTCGGCATTACCGTGTGGGCCGGCAATGATGCGCCGGAGCGTTTCGACAATGTCATCATCGCCGGTCATAGCGACCAGGCACTGGCCATGCTCGGCGACGCATCGAGCGTCGAGGAAGCGATCCTGTCCGATATACTGTATCGACCCAACCGGGTTGTCCTGCACCGGGACCCCCGCGTGATGCCGAAGCGGCAGGCCGCCTGGGCGGCATGGAATTATCTGCGCTGCTCCTGTGATCGCGACGAACCGGAGGTGTCGGTGACCTACTGGATGAACCGCCTGCAAGGGATCGATGCCGCAAAGCCGCTGTTTGTGTCGCTCAATCCGGTCGTCGAGCCGCGCCCGGAACTGGTCTTCGGTGAATGGATGTTCGACCATCCCCAGTACGATGCGCGCGCCTTGTCGGCGCAAGCCCGCCTCGACGATATACAGGGCGTGCGCGGCACCTATTTCGCCGGCGCGTGGACCGGCCACGGCTTTCATGAGGACGGCCTGCGCTCCGGGCTGAACGCGGCGATTGCGCTGGGCGCTAAAGTGCCGTGGCGGCGGGCGGCGGAAGCTTTGCCCAACGCGCTCATAGCTGCGGAATAGAGGCTTCCCAGGTATGGCGGAGCGCGTCACCACACTCGAGCAAAACGGCCCGCCGCCAGCGGCGGCGGGCGTGCTCTATCCCGGTGAGGTCATGCATGCGCGGCTGAAGCCGTTCGGCCACCGCTTTGTCTATCGTGTTTTCTCGTTGCTGGTCGACATAGACAGGCTTGCCGAGCTCGGCCGCATGACATGGCTGTTGGGGGTCAATCGGCCGGGCCTTGCCTCTTTTCATGAGAGCGACCATGTCAGCGCCCCGGGCCAAACTCTGCGGACCTTTGCCGACAGGCTGCTTGCCGATGCCGGTCTCAAGAGGCCGGCGGCGCGTGTGCTGCTGCTCGCCTATCCCCGCATCTTCGGTTATGTCTTCAATCCGATCTCGGTCTATTTCTGCTACGACGAGGTCGGTGCGCTGATCGCCTTGATCTATGCTGTGCGCAATACGTTCGGTGGCCAGCATATTTACGTGTCGCCGGTCCGGCCAGGCGAACT
The DNA here is from genome assembly GCF_055456085.1 of Mesorhizobium subarcticum. Lineage (NCBI taxonomy): Bacteria > Pseudomonadati > Pseudomonadota > Alphaproteobacteria > Hyphomicrobiales > Phyllobacteriaceae > Mesorhizobium > Mesorhizobium subarcticum. Next base: position 2,676,663 of record NZ_CM144237.1, read on the forward strand.
CGGCCCCGCCGGGGTGCGGCAGACACAGCCAAAGCTTTTCCACGTCTCGCCCTTTATCGGCATGGAAGCACGCTACCAATTTCGTATTCTGCCACCGGGCAAGACCGTCAGGCTTCGCATCCACGAGACGGAAAATGGCGAGCCGCTGCTGGCGGCGACCTTTGCCGGAAGCGCACGCCCGCTAGCCACGCCGGAGCTTGGCGCGTGCCTGGTCAAGTTTCCGTTTCTGACGTTGAAGATCGTCGCCGGCATTCACTGGGAAGCGCTGAAGCTCTGGCTGAAAGGCGCACGCTTCCATGCGAGCCCGAAGGTAGCAGGTCGCACCCAATACAGCTTGCCCCACGAGACGCGGGCGGATGCCGTTCGAAAGTAAGCCCCGGCCTACTCTTCGTTCCGCTTCTGCGCGATCAGGTCGAGCCGCTCGCGGTCTGAACTCGCGCGTTCGTCGCGGTTGCGCAAATCCTTGTAGGCGCGTTCGACCATGTTGGTGCGCGCGTTCGCGGTGGCGATCAGGCCGACCTCCTGCCTGGCGCTTGCCAGATTCTCTTCCTGGCGCACGACCGCCTGGGCGATGCGGCGATGATAAAGATCAGGGAACAGGCCGGACAGCGAATTGTCCAAGTCGAAATGGCCGATCAATTCCCTGGCCTCGGTCTCGGCAGCATTTGCGGCAGCGAGGAAGGTGGCGTGGCGGGTCTCGTGCAGCGCCTTCAGCTGTTCCTGCACCTTGACCAGTTTCTTCAGGCGGTCCCTGCGCGTGCTCATGTCACCTCGCCAATGTCAGGTCGACGAAGCCGTCGACGAACAGCGACAGCATGGTGCCGATGGCGAAATAGAAGATGATCATGCCGCCGGCGATGACGAAGGGCTGGGAGATGAAGTAGATCGGGATCTGCGGGGTCAGCTTGTTGACGAAGCCGATCGTCAGGTTGACCAGAATGGCATAGGCGACAAACGGGCTGCCAAGACGGATGACCAGGAAGAACGTGTCCGACACCGTGTCGGTGACGTCGACGAGGGCTGCCTGCGGGTTGAAGAAGACGTTGACCGGCGCGACGGTGTAGGAGGCCACCAGGGCGCGCACGATCTCGTGGTCGAAATCGAAGACGAACAGCATCAACAGTGCCGAGAACGAGATGATGGCGGCCAGCGCCGCCTGCGGCTCCGGCTCCTCGATTGCCGGTCCGCCCGAGCCGCCATAGCCGATCAGCATGGCGATGGCCGAGCCCATGAAGCGCAGCGCTTCCATGTAGAGCCTGGTCATGGCGCCGATCAGCCCGCCGACCAGAAGTTCCGAGATGATCATCGGCACCAGGATCTGCGGGCGTGGATCGACAAAGGGAAAGATCTTGTCCCACAGGAAAGCGAGCAGGCCGCCGGTGGCGGCGACCGCCACGAACAGCCTGACCTGCACCGGCACGCGGGCGCTGGACAGGCCCGGCATCAGCATGAAGCAGGCGCCGATGCGGCAGAAGGCGAGGAACGCCGTGATGACGACGCTCTGCGAGAGAACGCTCACGATATGGTCCCGAGCACCCTGATCTCGACGCCCTTGGCGATTTCGACATGGGAGAGCACCGGCAGCGTGGTGAACAGGCGCTCGATGATCATGCGCACATAGGGGCGGGCGTCGGGAGCGGTGACAAGGACGAAACGCTCACCGGCCTCGAGATGTTTCTTGATCGCCTTGGTGGCGTCCTGGCCGAACTCCTCGAGCTGGCGCGGATCGATGTCGAACTCGCGCACCTCGCCCTTGGCGTCGCGCTTGAGGCTCTGGTGGAAGGCGAGGTCCCAGCGGTTGCCGAGGCGCAACACTTTGAGCACGCCGCCTTCCGAGAGGTCGCCGCAGATCTGCTGGGCCATGCGGATGCGGACATGCTCGACGATCTGCTCGGTGCGGCGTACATGCGGCGCGATCTCGGCGATCGCCTCGATGATCAGATGCAGATTGCGGATCGAGACGCGCTCCGCGAGCAGCAGTTTCAGGACGGCCTGCAGGCCGGGATAGGAGATGTGCGTGGTGCAGATTTCGTCGGCGAGCTTGCGGTATTCCTGGTCCTGGCGCTCGAGCAGCGCCTTCATGTCCTTGTAGGACAGAAGCTGCGGCAGGTTGTTGCGGATGACCTCGGAGAGATGGGTGAGCAGCACCGACATGTTGTCGGCGAAGGTATAATTCTCGCGCTTCAGATCCTCGGCGAAGGTTTCAATGACGGAATAAGCGCGCATGCCGAAGGCCGGTTCGCGGATCTCCTCGCCGGGTATCTGGGGGATGTCGCGGCTGCCGAGCAGCACCATGATCTCGCCGACCCGCATCTGGTACTCGGCCACCACGGTGCCGTGCACCTTGATCTGGTAGCTCTTGGGCGGGATGGCGAAATCGTCGGCGACGCGCACTTCCGGTACGACGAAGCCGTATTGCTGGGCGAATTTCTTGCGCATCTTGCCCATGCGGAAGACCAGCTCCTGATGCGACACCAAGAGCCGGGTCGACAGCTGCTTGCCGATCAGCAGTTCGATCTCGGCGGTGGCGAGCGAGGCCTTGACCGAGTTTTTTCTTCTTCGACCTTGGTCGCCTTCTCCTGGTTCTTGAGCGCTTCCGCCTCGGCGATCACGCGGTTCGCGCGCAGCGGAATGATGTAGCCGAGGCCGGCCATGCCAGCGGCGAGCGCGAAGAAGGGGAAGAGGGGCAGGCCGGGCATCAGGCCGAGCAGCACCAGCAGCGAGGCAGCGACATACAGAGCGCGCGGATGGGCGCCGAGCTGGCCGAACACGGCCTGGTTGGTCGAGCCGCGGGTGCCGCCCTTGGAAACCAGCAGGCCGGCGGCCAGCGAAACGATCAGCGCCGGGATCTGGGTGACAAGACCGTCGCCGACCGACAGCTTGATGAACACGTCGGCGGCCTCGCCCATGCCCATGCCGTGCCTGATATAGCCGATGGCGATGCCGCCGACGATGTTGATGGCGGTGATGATGAGGCCGGCGATGGCGTCGCCGCGCACGAATTTCGAGGCGCCGTCCATGGAGCCGAAGAAGGAGGATTCTTCTTCCAGCTCGCGGCGGCGCAACTGCGCGGTCTTGTCGTCGATCATGCCGGCGGAAAGATCGGCGTCGATCGACATCTGCTTGCCGGGGATGGCGTCGAGGGTGAAGCGGGCGCCAACTTCGGCGATACGGGTGGCGCCCTTGGTGATGACGATGAAGTTCACCACGATCAGGATCATGAAGACGATCAGGCCGATGACGAAGTCGCTGGCCATCACCAGCTTGGAGAAGCCGGCAATGACATAGCCGGCGGCATGCGTGCCCTCATTGCCGTGCGACAGGATCATGCGTGTGGTGGCGATGTTGAGCGACAGCCGCAGCATGGTGGCGATGAGCAGCACGGTTGGAAACGAGGAGAAGTCGAGCGGCCGCTGGATCCACAGCGCCACCATCAGGATCAGCACCGAAAGCGCGATCGAGAAGGCGAGGCCGATGTCGATGAGAAAGGCCGGGATCGGCAGGAACAGCACGGCCAGGATGATGATGATGCCGAGCGCAAAGAAGACGTCGCGGCCGTTCTTGGCCACCGCGCCGGGCTGGATGCTTTCGCTGATCGCCATTCAAGTCCTCGAACCATAGACTGCCGCGCATGCCACAGCCCGGCGAGGGTAGCTGGCCAAGCTTGCGCGAGGGTGGGAGAGTGGCCGTCCCGAATCCTCGCAAGAAGGAAAACCCATGCTCCTGATCGTTGGCACCATCCGTCTGCCTGTCGGAAAGCTGGAGGAGGCAAGGCCGGTCATGGAGCGCATGATCTCGGGTAGCCGCGCGGAACCCGGTTGCCTGGAATATTCCTATGCGCAGGATGTGCTTGATGCCGGGCTGATCCGGGTCACCGAGGTGTGGCGCGACAGGGCGGCACTCGATGCGCATTTCCGCTCGCCGCACATTGCCGAGTGGCGCTCGAACTGGCCGGTGCTTGGCATCGGCGAGCGCAATCTTGTGCTCTATGAGGCCGGCGACCCCACGCCGACCTGACCGGTCAAGGCCCTGCGTCCTTCGAGGCTACGTCAAGTATGTGTGTGTGGATTGCGCGGGCACTCTCCCCGGCGCTGAATGCCGTTACATCAACGGTCAGGCCGTTGGCATGCTCTGGCGCAAGCACGGCGGCCTTGCGGCTGCGGTGTCGTGCTGCCTCCGGATCGATTGATTTCAGTCGATCGCGCCGGCCGGGCGACACGACCCTGCGGATCAATTCGGCTTCGCTGCAGAGCAGGCGCACAGGCACAAAAAGAGCGCCGCGCTTCTCGGCCGCATCTCTCATCTGGCCGTAGGATGAATGGCTTCGGATATCGCCCTGGATGCCGGAACTCGTAAAGATGAAGTTGGCTGCGGGATCGCAGAGTGTCGTGATTGTATCCAGCACGGCCTGCCGGACCTTTGCGGTCTGCTCCCAGACGGCATCAGGCAATGTCTTGTGGCCGTCGTCATCCAGCAACGCAAGTATAGGATTGTTGATCCAATGATTATCGACAACGCGCGCGGGAAACAGTGAAACGAGCTCCCGTGCGATGGTCAGCTTGCCAGCACCGGGAAAGCCAAGAAGCAGGACAAACACGTTCTCGATCAAGCGTCAGTCTCCCATGAAGTTGTATCGCGCCTTTGCAAGCCGAACCGGGCCGTCGATGTTTGCGCGAGGCGAGCCATCAACTCACCGCTATTCCGCTTGCGCCTTGCTGGCGGTGGTGGTCGCGACACCGACCAGCCAACGCCTGACGATCCGGTCCTCTTCCGGGGAGAGATCGCTGATCAAGTCCGCTTCGATCTGATGCACGCGCTCGCGGCATTTCTTCAGCAGTGCCCGGCCACTCTCGCTGAGATCGATGTGCTGGATGCGGCCATGGATGGCATGCGGCTTGCGCACCAGCGAACCGGTCCGTTCGAGATTGGCGACGATGACGCTGAGGGTTTGCGGGGTGAGCAGCGCCAGCCGGGCAAGATCGGCATTGGAGAGGCCGGGATAGGCCGCAAGCATGGTCAGCGTGGCAAATTGCGGCTGCGTCACACCGAGATCACCCAGTGCCCGGTCCATTCTGAGTCTGTGCGCGCCGGCGGCCTGCCGCAAGAGATAGCCGAGATAGCCTTCCTCGCCGCGTTTGCCTTCGCCGGGAGCGGGAATCGATGGATGCGGATTTGGCTTGCGCATGATGTAAGAGCTCTTATATGTTGTTCGTGCACTGATACTACGACGATGTGGAGTCCATGACGATGGGTCATCGAATTTTTGTTGCCGGCGCCTCGGGCGCCATAGGGCAGCGGTTGATCCCACAGCTTCTGGCCGCTGGCCATGAAGTCATGGGAACCACGCGAAGTGCGGAGAAGGCCGAGAAACTCCTCGCGTTTGGCATCGAACCGTTCGTGGTGGATGTCTTTGATGCCGACGCGCTGTCACGGGCGATGATTGCCGTCCGTCCCGACATCGTCATCCATCAGCTGACCGATCTGCCGTCGGGCCTCGACCCGAGCCGGATGGGCGAAGCGATTGTGCGCAATGCCCGCATCCGCAACGAGGGCACCCGCAATCTGGTCGCGGCCGCCGTCGCGTCCGGTGTCCGGCGCATGGTGGCGCAAAGCATCGCCTGGGCCTATGCGCCGGGTCCGGAGCCGTATGGCGAAACCGATCCGCTGGATGGTGGCGCGAGCGGCAATCGCGGCATCAGCGTCAGCGGTGTCATTGCGCTCGAAAATTCTGTTCTCAACGCACCATTCGCGGGTGTCGTCCTGCGATATGGCCAGCTCTATGGCCCAGGCACCGGAACCGATGCGGCTACCGGCGCATCGCCGGTGCATGTCGATGCGGCTGCCTACGCCGCGTTGCTCGCGCTCGACAAGGGTGTGCCCGGCGCCTTCAACGTGGCGGAGCCCAACCCTGCGGTCTCGACGCAAAAGGCGGTCGAGGAACTGGGATGGCGTGCCGATTTCCGTTTGCACGCCTGAATTCGGAGATATCGTCATGATCGGCAATCAAGCGCGTTTGCGCACCGGCCAATCTCTTATCGCCATCAGCGCCGTCGGGGTTATTTTCGCGCTCACGACAAAGTGGGCCGGCCCGGGTATTGTTGGCACCGTGCCTGATGGCATGGACATGCAGATGGCAAACGCCGATGCGGACGGTGCTGCCGGAGCACGGCCGAAGACGGTCGTCACGCCGATCTCCTGCGAAAAACTGCCCAACGTGCCGGGCAAGTCCATCACCACCGCGATCGTGGCATTTCCGCCAAATGGTTTTACGCCTCGCCACCGGCACCCGGGCTCGGTCAGCGCCTTCGTCCTGAAGGGCACGCTGCGCTCGCAGCTCGAAGGCGGCCCTGCCGGCACGTATACGCAAGGACAGACATGGTTCGAGCCGCCCGGCGCGGTTCATCTGTTCGCCGAGAATGCGAGCACCACGGAGCCCGCCGAACTCCTGGCGACCTTCATCGCCGACGACGATTGCGGGCCGCTGACCATACCTGACTGACGGTTGGCCTATCGCTCAAGCTGGCCAGCAGATGTCATCGAAAAGCCTAGCAGGCGTTGACCTGTCTGCAGGACCAACCTCCGCCATCGGTATCGTGGCAATCTTCATAGCTGCCGTACCACATGTTTGTTGAATTACGGTACCAGGGATAACCGCCAGGACAGCAGACATCCTGTTGCGCAAGCTGAAGAAATTCTTCTGTCGGCCGGCTCTGTCTTTGCGTATTGCCGCCGAGCAAAAGAAACATGGCGTGTGAAATATCCTGCTTGGCCGGCATATCCATGCTTGAGCTGCTCATCGCGGACGAACTCAAAAAAATCGTGCAAGCAGCTAGTGAAAAAAACCCCCGCGCACTCATGTTCTCCTCCTTGAGGAAAATAAGGACAAACTAAAATACCACTTGTCAGGTGATGCGTCGATTGCGCAAGCGAACTGAGGAGGGGCATCGCTGCGAATCCGTTGTCCGATTTCGGTTGACCGACTAACTTATGCCGCTTGGGTTCAGGGATTGGCCAAAAGAAGCCTCTGAACCGTTCGAAAACGATCCTTGCATAGGGCAGCCGGCATCGCGGTTGCCATGCAGCATCGCTGGGCGTATCAGCCTTCCACGTCCCTTTTGATATCGGCGAGCCGCCCCGGTGCTTTCCAGAAGCCAACCACAAGTCTACGCCCGCCGGCTGCGCGCGGTGCTTCTGAGGTCAATTCCTCTGCTCGAGGCGCGCGGCATCGCCGTGGTCATCCTGGCCGGCGTCGTCGGTGTCATGGCGGGCATATTGGTCACCGCGATGAGCCAGATCGTGCAGGATTTGCACGGGCTGCTGTTCGGCGTTCAGGCGGGCGGGCGGCTTTCCGGCATGTTCTCGCTTGCCAATCCGCTGCAGGCGCTGGTCCCTGCGATCGGCGGTGCCCTGCTCGGGCTGAGCGTGATCTGGCTCAGAATTCGGAAATTCCGCACGCCGGTCGACCCGATCGAAGCCAATGCGCTCTATGGCGGGCGCATGTCGCTGACCGATACTTTCGTCATCGTATGCCAGACGATGATCTCCAGCGGTTTCGGGGCTTCGGTCGGCCTCGAAGCCGGCTACACGCAGGTCGGGTCCGGCCTGGCATCGCGGCTGGCGCGGATATTCAAGTTGCGCCGCAACGATGTCCGCCTCCTGGTCGGCTGTGGCGCGGCCGGCGCCATCGCCGCAGCCTTCGACGCGCCGCTGACCGGCGCCTTCTATGGTTTCGAACTGGTCATCGGCATCTACTCGGTCGCCAATGTGGCGCCTGTCATGACGGCCGCGATCTCAGCCTCGCTGACAGCGGAAATGTTCGGCGGCGTGCCGTTTCCGTTGGAGCTTTCAGGGCTGCCGCAACTCACCCCCAGCCAGTATGTGCCGTTCCTGCTGCTCGGGCTGCTTGGCGGCGCGGCTTCGATCGCCATCATGCAACTGGTGACGCTGATCGAACGTGGTTTCAACAGATTGTCGGTCGATGCCTCGCTGCGCCCCGTCATCGGTGGCGTCATCGTTGGCCTGCTGGGACTGATCACGCCGCAGGTCCTGTCCAGCGGCCATGGCGCGCTGCACCGCGAATTCGCCATGAACTACGGGCTGGCCGTGGTGGCCAGCGTCTTCGTACTGAAGCTCGCGGCGTCGGCCATCTCGCTCGGTTCGGGCTTTCGCGGCGGCCTGTTCTTCGCCTCGCTGTTCCTTGGAGCGCTGCTCGGCAAGGCATTCGCGGGCGTGATGGCGCTCGTCTCGCCGGCGACCGGCATCGATCCCTCTGTCGCCGCCGTCGTCGGCATGACGTCGCTGGCCGTCGGCGTCGTCGGCGGTCCGCTGACGATGACTTTCCTGGCGCTGGAATCGACTCGCGACCTGACGCTCACCGGCGTCGTGCTGGCCGCGTCCATCATGGCGGCGATCCTGGTGCGCGAAACCTTCGGCTATTCGTTCTCGACATGGCGCTTCCATTTGCGCGGCGAGACGATCCGCAGCGCCCACGATGTCGGCTGGATGCGCAGCCTCACCGTCGGCTCGATGATGCGCAAGGACATCAAGACCATCGATGCCTCGACGCCGCTGGCCGCCTTCCGCAAGCAAATCCCGCTCGGCTCCGCCCAGCGCGTCATCGCTGTCGACCCAGGAGACCAGTATGTCGGCGTGCTGATCGTCGCCGAACTGCACAGCGATCCCTCCGGCGGCGAGGTGCCGGTGCGCGATCTTGCCCAGTACAAGGATGCCGTCCTGGTGCCCTCCATGAACGTGCAAACCGCCGCCGAGACGTTCCAGCGTGCAGGCGCCGAGGAACTGGCCGTCGTCGAGGATTTCACCGATCACATCGTGCTCGGGCTTTTGACAGAGGGCCATCTGATGCGGCGCTATGCCGAGGAACTCGAAAAGGCGCGCCGGGACCTGTCGGGTGAGGGTTAGCGGGCAACCGCTCGCGTCTTGCCACCCCACCAGCGCATGGCCATGACGGCGACGAGAAGCGCTACATAGGGCCAATAGTGGACGTCGTGCACCGCACGCTTGCCCTCGGCGATCACGAAGGTCAGCCATATGTCGTAACCGCCGACGGTGTGGAGGATGCGCCATGCGCGCGGTCCGAGCCATCCCGCCGTGCGATCGAAGGACGTCGTGGCCATGGCGATGATGAACAGATAGGCAAGGCCGCCGAAGACGAACATCGCCTTATCCGTGGCGTCATCGAACTGCGCCGGATCTATCCGGAAGAAGGTGACAAGAGCGATCGCATGGATACCGTGCGAAAATGCAAAGGCAAGTCCGATCTGACGCCGATGGCGGCGCAGGAACAAAGTCGGTGGGCTCGGCAGACGCTGTGCCAGCGCCGATGCTGAAAAGGCGGTACAGAACAGGATGAGCGACATCTGTGCGGTGAGCCGAACGACCTGGCGGACGGTCTCGACCGAGAAATCGCCACGATATGCGACAAGCCCGGATAGCGCGAGGATGATCGCTGCCAAAAGCCAGAGCAGCCACCAACGGCTGGTTGCCTTGGTAGCAAGGGGTGGTGTGACGACGGTCATGGTGCCTCCAGGGCAATCAATGTAATCACTACTTACATTGATTGGCGACCAATGCAATCCCAGAAGTAAGTCGTGCTTGCATCGATCGCGGAATTGTGATGGCTGCTAAAGCGCGTCGCGTTTGAACGGACTCAGGCGACGCGCTTTAGGTGTTGTTTCTATGCATGTCGTTCTCCCAAAACCGGGGCCACTTTTGAGAGACATGCATTAGGGCGTCAGCTCGAAAATCAAAGGACGTTCCGGACAGCGGCATGGAGACGCAACGCAAGACATACCATCACGGCAGTTTGCGGCAGGCGCTGATCGATGCGGCCCTTGCAATTGCCAACGAGGATGGCGTCGACCAGGTGACGGTGCGGGAAGCCGGCAAACGAGCCGGTGTGTCGTCGGGAGCGCCGTTCCGGCATTTTCCAACCAAGACCGCGCTGATGACCGCGGTAGCCGAGGAGGCGATGCGCCGGTTTCGCGCCGAGATAACGGTTGAGCTGGACCGAACGGAGAAGCTCGATCCGCTGGCGCGCTTTCGGGCGCTCGGCATCGCCTATCTGCGCTGGGTCATCGACAACCCGACGCATTTCGAGATCATCTCGATGCGCCGGGCGATCGATTTCGACGCCTCCGAGACGCTTGTTCAGCTCAACGAAGAAATCCGCGGCATGATGGTGCGTATCCTGGAGGACGCGCGCTCCGCCGGCCAACTGCGAACAATGGATATGGAAGGCGTCCCCCTGCAGGCGCGAGCCCTGGTCTACGGGCTTGCCCGCATGTGGATCGACGGCCAGTTTGCGCAATGGGGCGGCGCCGAGAAGGCCGAGTTGCTGATGCGGCAAAGCCTCGATAATTTTCTCGCGTTGTTGGCAAAGTAGAACAGCGGACTTTCCACTGATCGCCGGGCGATACGCCTCAGTGCTCGATTGGCCCCTTGGCCGGTATCAGCGTTGTGCCGGCGGTCGTCGGGCGCTCGATGACGCGGCGCACGCGCGGCGGTTCCTCGCCGCTGTGCAGTGCCCGCAAGCGGTCGCCGACCATGGCGTCGGCATGGGTGATGCGGCCATTGTGCCTGACATATTCGAGCCAGGTCGGCGTGTGGTAGTGCTCGATCCATATTGTCGGATTTTCGAGATCGCGCGCCAGCGTCCAGTTGCGGGCGCCGTCGCGGCGGCGGATGCGGCCGCGTTCGGCCATGGTGGCGAGGAATTCCGCCTCGTCCTCGTGGCGGATCACATATTCGATCATGATGGCGATGGGACCGCTGCGCGGCTTGAGGTCGAGTGCCAGATGCGGTTCCTTGAAGCGGTTGAGCGGGTCGAGGTTCAGCACCTGCTGCTGCGGCAGCGGCAGCAAAAGGCCGATGGCGCCGCCCGCCAGCATGGTGAACGCGGCCGCGATCAGCGCCGTCTCGGCGCCATGCGCATCGGCGACGACACCCCATATCCAGCTGCCGAGCGCGATGCCGCCGAAGGTCGCCGTCTGGTAGACCGACAGCACCCGGCCGACAACCCAGCGCGGTGTCGCCATCTGCACGGTGACGTTGAAATGCGAAAGCGCGATCACCCAGCAGGCACCGCCGACCAGCAGGCCAAGCGACGTCTGCCAGGCGTGATGGCTGATGGCGGCATTGAAGGCGCAAAGCGCGAAGCCGGCGAAGGCGCAGCGCACCATCGTCTCGCTGGACAGCAGTTGCCGCAACCGCACGCTGATCAGCGCGCCGCCAACGGCGCCGATGCCGAAGGCGCCAAGCATGATGCCGTAGGTCAGGGCGTCGCCCTTTACGACGTCGCGCGCCACCAGCGGCAACAGCGCCAGGACGGCGCCGGCGCTGAAGCCGAAAGCCGCGCCCCTGACCAGCACCTTGCCGATGTTGGGCGACATGGCGACATAGCGCAGACCGGCACCCATGGCAGCGCCCAGCGACTCGCGCGGCAAGGTCGACACCGGCACGTCACGCTTCCAGCGCGCCATCACGATGATCAGGCCGATATAGCTCACGGCGTTCGCCGCGAAGGCGGCCGCGGCGCCGGCAGCCGCGACGATGATGCCGCCGATCGCCGGGCCGACGCTGCGCGTCAGGTTGAAGCCCATGGAGTTCAGAGCCACGGCGGCCGGTACCTTGTTGCGGGGCACCATGTCGCCGACCGAAGCCTGCCATGACGGGCTGTTGAGCGCCGTGCCGCTGTCGATCAGGAAGGTGAAGGCCAGCAGCGTCCAGGGCGTGAGCAGATTGTAATAGGTGAACACGGTCAGAAGCACCGAAACGACCAGCATGAAGGTCTGCGCGACCAGCATCACCTTGCGCCGGTCGAAGCTGTCGGCGATGGCGCCGGCGACAAGCGCAAACAGCATGATCGGCAAGGTGGTCGAGGCCTGTACCAGCGCGACCTGATAGGGCGAGGTCGCGATCGTCGTCATCATCCAGGCGGCGCCGACGCCCTGGATGAGGCCACCGAAATTGGAGACGAGACTTGCGGCCCAGACGGCGCGGAAAATGCCATGCCGGAACGGCGCCAGCGCAGAGGCGCCCTCGCTTTCCGGCTTCTCGTCAATCATGGGTGGGTTCCTGCCACTGCGTGCTGATCCTTGCGGTTTCGCCGCATCGTTTGCCGAAACTATGGCATTGCGCCGCAAAGGGCGAACCTCATGCGCGAAAGATCATGGTCCAACAAGGGGATAGCGGAGGGCCACGCTGTGCTGACCCCTCAGGGCATGGTTTAACCCGCGTCCCTGGCCGCCGCATGCAGCGCATCGGTCAGATGGCTGGTGGTCTGGCCGCCGGCATGCAGGCGAAGGAAAAGCTCCATGCCGACCAGCCGCAGCCGCGACGGCTGGTCCCGCCTTGCCAGATCGACCAGGTCTTCGACCGAAGCTGCCGGCCATTTCATGACGTCGCGCAGCAAGCCACCGCGCAGCAGGCTCTCGGTGCCCGTGGTGAAATTAGCGGATACCTGGAAGCCGTTCTTGCGAGCGTTCACGTTCTGAAGCGGAATGTGCTTTTCGGCGACTCTCTTCAGCAGCCATTTTCCTTGCTTCTGGCGGTATTTGTGACGTCTCGGCAGATGAATGGCGAAGTCGATCAACCGGTTTTCGAGGAACGGCACCCTGAGTTCCACCGAAGCCGCCATGCTGAGACGGTCATGCCTGTTCAACAGATCCTGCAGATGCCCATACATGTCGTGAACGCAGCATCCCAGGAAGGCGCGGTCGCTGAGTGACGCGACCGGCTCGAGCCGGTCGAAGATTTTCGTCTGAAGGAAATTCAGTTCCGGCGACAACGCCCTGAGAACGATGTTGCGGTCCCAGCCATGGGCATTCGCGATCGATGTGCGGAAAGGGGCGTGACGCTGGCGCTCGAACTTGCGGGCAAGGCCGGCCTTGGAGCGAAACAGGCGTTGCGGCCATGCCCATGGCCGCCATGGGCGCATGCTGGCTGCCTGCCAGTTGTAGCCGCCAAAGAGTTCGTCGGCGCCTTCACCGGTCAACAGCACCTTAATGCCATCGGCGCGGCACTGCTCGGCAAGCGCCAGCAGGCAGACATGGCTTGCATGCCAGCCGTCGCTTTCCAAATGCCAGATGGTTCTTGGCCACAATTCCAGGAACCGGTCCTTGTCTATGGGCACCCTGTTCAGCGGCACGCCGGCATGGCGCGCGGTGCGTTCGGCGTCTTCGGCCTCGCTGTGGCCGATGCGCGGATCAACGACATAGGCTGATATCTCCGGCCTGAACCGTTTCGCCAGCGTTGTGACGAGACCGGAATCGACGCCGCCGCTGCAAGCGGCCGCCAGCCTTGTATCGGCAATGCAATGCAGCCCGACGCTGTCCTGGATCAACGCCTCCAGCGTCGCCATGTGCTCGGCGTCGGTGGCGGTGTCACCGGCAATGCGGGACGCGTCTAGCTCGTCGAGGACATGCCAGAAGCAGCGCTTCTCGATGCCGGCGTCGGAGATCTTCCACAGACCCGCCGGCGGCAGCCGCTCTATGCCCTCGAACAGGCTGGAACTGGAGTCGCGGCTCTGCCAGGCAAGGCGCAAGGTGATCTCGCGCGCGTCGATGGTGCGGGCGAGACTGTCGCAGGCAAGGATAGCCTTGTCCTCGGAGGCGAAGAGGATTCGCTCAGCTGTCTCGGCCACAGACATCGGCTTGATGCCGAGGCGATCGCGCGCGAGCCAGAGCGCGCCGGCTCGTGCATCGAAATAAGCCAGTGAAAACATGCCGTCGAACAGCCGGATGGCCTTGTCGGGCCCCCAATGGTGCAAGGCTTCGAGGACCACTTCGGCATCCGAGACTGTTCGGAACCGCCGGCCCTCGGCCTCAAGTGTCGCGCGCAGTGCCCGGTAGTTGTAGACTTCGCCATTGTAGACCAGCACGCCCTGGCCACAGGCGGTGAGCATCGGCTCGCGCGCTTGCGTCGAGAGATCGATGATCGAGAGCCGCCGGTGACCGAGCGCCAGCCGGCTGTCGTTCCATGTCGCATGATCGTCGGGGCCACGATGCGCCAGTGCCTGCATCATGCGGCCGACGTCGCCGAGATCACCGCCCGTGATCGGGTTCCGCTTGCGCCAGACGCCGGCTATGCCGCACATGGTCTGCCGGTCGATCTGGTCTGGTTCGGGGGTCTGCGGGAAGCCATTGGGACTGAACGATCATCGGGCCGGAGTGGCTGACACCGCAATCTAGAGCAACTCTAGGAAAAGTGTGAAACGGTTTTCCGTCCGGAGTTGCGTCCAAACAAAGAGCTAGAGCCGGAACCGGGCAAGCCGCAAGCGGAGGGCTGGTTCAAGCAATTGCGGAGGCTCCGGAGCTTTTCCCTCGAACGGTTCAGAAGCCGTTCTGGATGCGCTCGAAGATGACGTTGGTGAAGGCCGATATCTGGCCACCGATGAACGGGCCGGTGAGCGCCACCACCAACATGATGGCGACGATCTTCGGCACGAAGGTCAAGGTTATTTCCTGGACCTGGGTCAGCGCCTGGATGAGGGCGATGCCGATGCCGACCGCCATGGCGACCAGCACCACCGGAGCGGACGCGGTCAGCACCGTCCACACCGCGTACTGGACGATGTCGAGTGCGTCGGCCTCGTTCATGTCAGGGGTGGCCTAGCTCGCCGGCTTGATCGACACGCCCGCGCCGACGGGAACCGTGGTGCCATCCTGCAGCACCGCGATCAGTCCGTTGCTGCCAAGCGTCACCGAGGCCACCGTGCCGGTGGTCTTGCCATCGGCCGAGGTGATGTTGCGGCCGATGAGAGCGTCGGCCTGCGACAGCGCCGAAGACTGCATGATCTGGTCGAGCTTGGTGTTGGTCTGCACCGATTGCTCGACCTGCGAGAAAGTGGCGAGCTGGGCGACATATTGTGTCGAATCCATCGGCTTGGTCGGATCCTGGTTCTTCATCTCGGCGATCAGAAGCTTCAGGAACGAGTTGTAGTCGACAGCTGTCTTGGAGGTCTGCGTGCTGGTCTGGTTGGCACCAACCGGTATCGTCGTCGTCATGTCCACGGTCATTAGTAGCGTGCTCCCACGGCCAGCGGGCGCGCGGCGCCCGGAACATCGTCATTGCCGCCAAGCGCGCGGCGTTCGAGAGGATAAAGCGAACGGATCGCCTTCAGTGCCTCGTAGATATGATCCTCGCCGACCATGCGGTCGATCTGCTTCAGGCCGCTGCAGATATCAGCGTCTTCGAAGCTTGCGATGAGCAGCGGCAGCGAGCGGCGGAACATCTCGCGCGCCTCGCCGGCACCGGCGGGATTGATCAGCATCACCTGCACGATGAAGTAGAGCTGCCTGAGCGGCGTCGAGGCGTCGTCGGCCTGTATCACATGGCTTTCGAGCAGGAACTGCACGTCGTTCATCAGTTCAATGGTAACCTTGCGGTCGACACGGATGACGGCGCCGTTGATGTAGATCTTCTCGTTGGGTTTCAGCGATATCTTCAGCGTGTTGGTCATTGAATGCCGTCGCGGATGATCTGGGACACTTCGATCAGCCCTTCGAAATTGTTGGTGCGACCCTGGCGGATATCCTCTGTCTCGCGCAGCAGCCACAGGCCGATGGAAATCAGATTGGCGCGCAGTTCCTTGGGAAGCGCATTGTCGCTCGAGCCGAGATCCTCGACGAAGGCCGTCCAGACCCGCATGGTGAAATGCAGCGCTTCCACCGCCTCCATCGAACTATGGCCGGCCGCTGCTGCAGCCGACAGCATGTCGATGGAACGGGTCAGGAGTTCACGCTCACGATCCTTGGCGTCCGAGACGGAAGTGCTCTGGATGTCGGCGTAGGAGTATTGGTACATCGTTGGCTCTACCGATCCGGTTCAGAGTGTTCTCAGGTCAGGTAATTCAGCAGGCTGAGCTGCTGGAGGCGTGCCGTCAGCGCAAAGGAGTTTTCGATCTGCTGCGTCAGATTGGCGACGCGGGTCGCGGCTTCCGCCGGATCGACCGATTCGAGATCGAGTATGTGGCGCTCAAACAGGTCGGTCTGCGTCTTCATGCGGTCGCTGGCGTCGGACACCCGCTTCTGCACGATGCCGGTCTGCGACTGGACCTGGGCGATGCCGCTCAGCGATTCGCCGACCATTGTCTGCGTCCGGCTGACGATGGTGTCCTTGGCCGCCTGGCTGATGTTGGTGGACATCAGGCTGGTGACGATGGCGGCCGCCATTGCAAGCTTCTTGATGCCGTCGCTGTTGGCGCCGGTGGAGGTCTCGGTGGTTTCGTTGAGCGCGATGCGGCTGACGATCTGCTGGTCGGTTGCATTCGACATGTTGGCCTGCCAGCCCGCGCCCATGAACTGTGGTGTGACATCGTTGGTGATGAAATCGTCCATCTGGGCCGCGGTGATGTTGGCGGCGGCCGGATCATCGGGCGTGAAGCCGAACTTGGTGACGAAGGAGGCGTCGAAGGCCGCCTTGGCGGGAGAGCCGGCGGCCGTGAAATCGTTGATCGGCTTGACGTCGGTGTTGGTGCCGGCGAACAGATATTCGCCGTTGACGCTGGTGTTGAGGATCGAGCCGAGTTGCTGGATGGTGGTCTTGCCAGCCGACTGGGTCAGGCTCTGCGAGGAATCCCCAGATGATGCCGATGTCAGGCTGGACAGGAAGGTCTGCGCCACCCCCGAGAGTTGACTGAGCGAGGTCTGCGTCGATGAAAGCCGGGCGGCGACCAGGCCGTTGGAATCGACGATGACGTTGAGCCGGTCGAGATCGCGCGAGAAGGTCACGGATTGCGCGGTGCGACCGCCGAGTGCCAGGCCGACATCAGCGACCTTGCCGGTCGAGGATTCCTTCGTGGCTTTGACCAGGTCGGACTGCATGCGCATCTGCTGATAGCGCATGGCATTGGTAAGGGCAGCAGTAGAGACTGAAGTCATGGCTTATCCCACCGCGCTGAACAGCGCCGTCATCATGTCGTCAACGGTTTTCATCATCCGGGCCGACGCCTGGTAAGTGTGCTCGAGGTCCAGCATCAGCGACATTTCCTGGTCGACATTGACGCCGGTTGCGTTGGACAAGGCATCGGCGCTGCGCTGCGCCAGGGCTTCCTTGGCATCGGCGGCGGTCGAAGCCTGCTGACGCACACCCTGCAGCCAGCCGATCGAATTGGCAGCATAGTCGGAAACGCTGGATGTTGCCGAAATTCCGGCCGAGGGATCGAACGGCATCGGCTTGTCGAGCTGGTCGCCATAGGCAACCAGAAGGTTGGAGTATGAAGCCCCGCCCGTGGTGTTGGCGACATAGGCGGCACCGTTGGCGCCACCGTCGCGCAGCAATGTCGGATTGCCGCCGGCGCTGGGATCCATAGCGGCATTGACCTTGATCGTTCCAGCAAGGCCGTTGACGAGCGTGCCCGCGGCCGGCACTGCCGGCGCGCCCGACCAGGTGAACAGGCCGGCGGCGTTTGGCATTGACGGTGCGGTTTCGGCGAAGGCGGTGATCAGGCCGCGCGCGGTTTCGTCAAGCTGGCTCTGCATGGTCGAGGCGACGCCGTCGCGCAATTGCAGCAGGCCGGCAATCGTGCCGCTGGCGGTGGTGTTGCCGCCGGTGCCGGCCGAGACCGGTACATTGTCGATATAAACGGTGTTGCCGGGGGCTCCGGCGGCATAGCCGGCCGATGGCGTGAAGCTCACCGTGCGCGGTATCGTCTCGAACAATGTCGTGCCGTCACCGGTGGTGATGACCATGTCATTGTCGCCACGCGTGAAGGTCGATACCGGAATGTAGTTGGCGATCTTCTTCAGCAATGCATCGCGCTGGTCGAGCGCATCGGAAACGTCGGTGCCCGAACGGGTGCCGGACATCACCGCCGTGTTGGCATCCTGGAACTGGCCGAGCAGCGAGTTGAGGTCCTTGACGGCCGTATCGATCTGGCCGTCGGTCTGGGTACGAAAATCCTGAATGGCCTTGGAGCCATCGTTCAGGGAGCGCACGACCTGTTTGGCCGCGTCGATGACGCTGGAGCCAAGGTTCTGGTTGGACGGCGAGGTGGCGTAGAGCTGCAGCGCCTGCTGCAGATTGCCGATTGCGGTCGAGGGCGAGGACGCATTGTCGACGCCATTCACCGAAACGTCGAGCTGATCCATGCCGCTGTAGAGCGCGCTCTGGCCGGCGTAGGCGGACAGAGCGCCGAGGTTCTGACGGAACAGCAGGTCGTTGGTCGCGCGCTGAATATCAACCGAACGCGCGCCGGGCGTCGTGCTGGTGACCAGCGCGATGCGGCGCGAATAGTCCGGATTGTTGGCGTCCGCCACGTTGCGGGTGACAACGCTTGTCTGCCGCGAGGTGGCCAGAAGCGCCGATTGGGCGATGCTCAGTGCGGAGGAAAGCGACATGCTGGTCTTTCACGGGCGAAGCCCGGTTTATCTCTTCAGGTTAACAAGGACGTCCATCAGATCGGAACCGGTCTGGAAGACTTTCGAATTGGCGGTGTAGCTGCGCTGTGCCGCAATCATGTCGGTCAGCTCTTCGGCGATATCGACGTTGGAATTTTCGAGCGCGCCGGAGATGATCGAGCCGGCCTTGCCTTCATTGGCAAAGCCGACACGGACCGCACCGGAGTCGGTGCCTTGCGCGTAGACATTGCCTGGTAGCGCCTTGAGCTGGTCAGGGCTCTGCACATCGGCCAGCGGAATCTTGTAGAGCGCCTTCGAGGTGCCGTCCTTGAACTGGGCGTAGATGGTACCATCCTTGCTGATCTGGATCTTGTCGATGGTGCTCGGCGCGTTGCCGTTGACCTGGGCGTCGGAAACGGTGAAGCCGGTCCCCAGCTGGGTCAGCTTCGACAGGTCGAGATCGAGGCTGGCGCCGCCCGGCACGGTGAATGAAATGCCTGTGGGCGTGCCGGTCAGCTTGCCGGTGGTGGTGTCGAACGTCAGGTTGGCTGAGCCGAGCGCGCCGCCGGCGGCATAAGGGAATCCGGTTCCAGGCGTTGCCTTCGATTGGTCGAAGACCGCCACTTCCCAGGTGCCGGCACCGGTGTTGGTGAAATAGACGTCGAGCAGCTTCTTGTTGCCAAGATTGTCATAGGCGACCATCGACGATTTCGAGGTGTACTGCGCGGTGGCGGCGTTGGCGCCGGGCAGGTTGGCAGTGGCGACCGGTGTCGCACCCGCCGGCAGATTGCCACTGTAACTCCCCGTGGTGCTCGGCGTTGCGGTCAATCCCTGATCGGAGATGACGACCGGCTCCAGGCCTTCGAAACCATTCACCGTCGCTGCCGGCGTGCCATTGGCGTAGCTGTAGGCCATCAACTGGAAACCGGCCGCGTTGACCAGCCTGCCCTGTGCGTCGGGAACGAAGGCGCCGGCGCGGGTCAGGAAAGGTGTGCCGCTCGGGTCCTGGACGACGAAGAAGCCGTCGCCGCTGACGGCGAGGTCGGAAACCGAGGTCGTGTACTGGAGCACGCCAGGATCGCTGACCGCCTGCCGGATCGTCGTGGTGACGCCGCCGGAATTGTAGGCGCCACCCGTCGACGGCATGATCAGCGTCGAGAATTCGGCAGAAGACCGTTTGTAACCAGTGGTGTCGGAATTGGCGATGTTGTCGGCTGTCGTCGACAGGCGGTTGGCCTGTGCGTTCATTCCGGAAACGCCGGTCCGCATCATTCCGTAGAGGCTCATCGAAACGTCTCCGCTATGTCCATGCCACTGGCTGCGAGGCTACGCGTCCTGTCTTGCGCGAAGCTGGCGCGGCCACGCATCAGAACACCAGCCGGTAGCCGAGGAAGCGTTTGGAATCGATCGGGTCGGTACCCAGCTTCTCGCGCAGTTTCTTGCGCAATTTGCTGATGTGGCTTTCCACCACGTTCTCCTCGACCTCTTCGTCGAAGATGCCGTAGATGGCGTTAAAGACCTGGGTCTTGGTGACGCGGCGGCCGCGGTTGCTCGCCAGATATTCGAGGATGCGGCGTTCGCGGCGCGGCAAGGGCAGCGGCTGGCCGTCGATCTCGGGGTCGCGGCCGTCCATGAAGATGCGCATGGCGCCGATCTCGGTATAGGCGACGTCCTCCTGGGCACGGCGGCGGATGGCGGTGATGCGGGCCAGGATCTCGCGGATATGAACGGGCTTGCGGATGACGTCGTCGACGCCGCTCTCGAACAACCGCAGCGTGTTTTCCAGGGAATGCTGCTCGCTCAGCGCAATGACCGGAGCTCCGGTGCGATCGCGGATCTGGCGTGGAGAGATCGTGCCTTCGCGGCAGTCACCGATGAGGAAGGCGCGGACCGACCGCAGATCGGTATCGGCGGCCGAGTTCACCCACTCGCCGAATTCGCCGGGCGCGAAGCCCGCGCAGGCGACGCCCTCGCGATCAAAAAGTGAATTGTATCCGTCTGTCACGAGCTCTCGCTCGTCCACGATAACAATCATCGGCCCCACCTTCCGAATCAGCACATCTGCCCCGTGGGGAAAGGCGTAACCGCTGGCGGGAATCCTGAACAACCGTCATTTCTTGTAACTAGTTTCTTGGGAGTCTGGAATCGTACCGGTTGCATTAGCGTGCAGCCAGATATGCTTGGGGTGGCAAGTCTTGATCAAGTCAAAACAGACGCCCGCAAAGTGCCCGAATTGGTGTATTAGAAGCAGAAGATACGCTTACGGGTTGCAGAAGGTGCGAGCGTTGGTGGTCCACTTGCCAAAACCGGTGGCAACCATGTTGGCGATCACCCTGCAGACATAGACCTTCTGTGCCGGGTCGTTGTCAGGACCGGCATCATAGCGGGCGACAGCCATAGACCAGGTTTCGTGGCGGGCATGCAGATCGGCCAGAAAACGCGCCGCGTAGTCGACGTTCTGGCGCGGGTCGAGCATGTCCTCGACGCTGCGGAAATGCGCGGAATGATAGTGGTGGTTGATCTGCATGCAGCCGAGATCGATCAGTGTCTTGCCCTCGCGCTGTGCATTGGCGAAGGTGGCAAGGGCTTCGGCGCGGCTTTTTGGGAAGACCGCTTTCCCCTCTATATTCAAGGCGTTAGGCTGAAGGCTGCCCTTTTTTCCGGTTTCGGTCAGGCCGACGGCATAGAGGATGCCGGCGGGCACGCCATAGCGGTCGGCGGCGCGCAGGATCTCGGGCTCGCAGGGATTGGTCGCGGCAGCGGCGCTGTTTGCGAGGCTAGATAAACATATCGCTGCCAGTGCGCTCGCGAGAAGGCGAAGCGGCGCGGCCGTGTGCTTGCGCGTCATCATGGTTACCCCTTGCGGACTGCTGGCCCGGTTGCTGGCCGCCGGCTCCACTGTTGCCGCCGCTGGAGTTTCCGGGCTGAAAGGATGACTGGTCGCGGCCAGGTGCGGCGGTCAGCGAAGCGGTTGCATCCGTCCGGGTTGTAGCCGGAACGGCCACTGACGGTTGCAGGATGGTGACCTTGTCGACCTCGAAGCCCAGCCCGCGCAGCGACTTGACGATCGCCTCGCTGTCACTGGAAAGGCGGCGGTAGGCGTCGTGCGTTTCGGGCATCAGTTCAATCGAGAGTTGTTCTCCGGAGAGGCGAAGATGGGCCGTGACCACGCCCAGCTCGGCCGGGTGAAGTTCGATCTTCAACACATGTGTCGGAACGGCAACAGAGTTGGCCAGCTGGGTGGTCGCGGAGGCCGTCGAGAACGCTTGCTTTGTGCCAACGTCGGCCGCTACGGCATTGATTACGTTAAGCGCCGCCTGGCTCATCGGCGCCTGTGGCGGGGCCGGGAAGCTGCGCTCGGAAACCACGTCGATGCGCGCCTGCGCCGAGAGCTGTTTTCCTGGCTCCGAACGTAAGGAGGACTGAACGTCGGCAATGGACTTCAGTTGTGGCGCTGCCTGCTTCTGGTCCACGCCCGGCACGTCGGCTGCCGGTGCCTCGGGCAGCGGGCCAGCAGGGGTGCCATTGTCACGCGGTGGCGCGCCGGCGGCGGCATTGCGGAGGGACTGGCCGTCGACCTTCGTCAGCGGGCCGTCGACGAGCGACACCCGCTCAGGTTTCGACATGGGCTCGAGGTCGTCGTGCCCGGTGACGGATTTCGGCTGATAGGCCTTCGGTAGGACCTTCCCGTCGAGTGCCGGTTCCTGTCCGGCTTCGCCCGCAGCCGCCGACTTGGCCGATGTCGAGAAATGGCGCAAATCATGGTACGCCATCAGCAGCGGCAGATGATCGTCAAGTGGCGTTGCGCCTGCGTCGGTCGCCGATTTTTCGGTGTCGGCGTCCTTGTCCGCCCCAACGTCCTTGCCGTCTTTCGTGGATTTCGCAGCCGTCGATCCGCTCGGCGTGGTCCTTGCCTTGCCGGCCGGCATCGGTTCATCCTCGCCGGCTTGCGCCGCAAGGCCAGCTGCCAGCTTGCTCCAGCGCGGGTCGCGCGGCCCGGCGTCTTTCGCCGGCTGTTTTTCCGGGTGGGCAGAGCTTGCGCCGCCATCCACCATCTTGCCGAAACCAGCATCATTCTTTCCGGGCGCGGCCGGCTGTTCCGCCGTTGTGCGTGCGGCGGTAAATCCTGGCAAGGCCGGGCCGAGGCTGGGGGTCATTTCGGGGCGGCTCCAAGCATCTGGTCGATCAGGTCGAGCTGTCGACGGGTTTTCATCATGGCGGCGTCAGTCGGGTCAGTCGTGTCAGCGTTGGCTGAAGCCGCCGGCGCCGATGCCGGCAGGACGGTCGCGGCATCGGCTGAAGGCGCAGGCGTACTCGGCGCAGCGACCGCTTTAGCTCCGGATGGCGCAACAGCGGGCTGTTCGGAGGCAGCACCCTCGACAGGCGGCAATCCGGCCGCGTCGGCGGCCTGTGCGTTGGCGACATCAGGTCCGGGCTGCGGTGCAACGGCTGCGGGCGACGGGGCTGGAAGGGAAGCTGGCGGCGCGACCACTTCACCGGCGATCGCCTCGGCCGCGTCGAGCAAGGCACGGTCACCGTCCGACAGCTTGCTGCGGTCGATCTTGCCGAGCTTGGTGCGCACATCCTCGATCGTGCCGGAGGTCACGGTGGACAGGCTGGAGTAGAGCAGGGCGCGCGGATCGCCCTGATTGGTGTTGCCGTCACGGCCCTTAACGGCGCGCGCCGAGGCGAAGGCCGACAAGTCGCTCAGCCCGTCGATCGCGGCACGGCGGGCGATGCGCAGATAAATCACCGTCTCGCGCTCGGGATCCATCATCGAGGTGATATCGGCCAGCTTGTCCTGGCTGATCGACATATGCAGCGCGATGACGCCGGAGACGAAGGAGTCGGCGAACTGGCTGGCATAGGGCGAATAGAGATAGCGCTCGACATACTGGGTGGAGGCAAGCGCGAACCGTGCCGCATCGCCTTGCGCCACGGCAATGCCGACCGAGCGCCGCAAGGCCGCTTCCTCGACCAGCGTGCCGGGGCTGAGCAGCCTGGCCTCGTCGAGCAGCGTGAGCGCGGTAGCCGGCTCATCCGTCGCCAGCAACGACCCTTTGACCAAGGCAAGGAAGGCGCCGAGATCGCTAGGCAATGTCATAGGATCAATGGGCTTCAGAACGTCGATCGCACCGGCCGGCCGGCCGACCAGATAATTTATAATGCCCTTCGCGATCGCAAGGTCCTGGGCATCAATCGACGTGGCGCGAGACACTGCCCCTTCGACGGTCGCCGGGTTGCCGCCGCTCATGCCGTAGACCAGCAGCGCGCGAAAATTCCTGGGGTCCTTGAAGTCCTCGGCATCTGCTTCGCGCAGCCGCGCATCGGTCATTTCGAGCAGCTTGGCCTGCATCGGCATCGCGGCGTGATCGCCGGCGGCGATACGGTCCTGGATGAGCTGCAGCGAGCGCACCAGCTGATACGGCTGCAGCGTATCCTGTGCAAAGCCGACCGACGGATATCCGGCGGCCAGCAGCAACAGGCCCATCAGCCGGCTGGTGACGGCCGCCCGCTTCATCCGCCGCTCGTCATCAATATTTCGATGCGGCGGTTGGCCGCCGACAGGGGATCGGTGGGATCCTTAGGCTGGCGGTCGGCGAAGCCGGCGACCTCGGTGATGCGCCGTTCGTCAACGCCGCCGCGCACGAGCATGTAGTAGGCGGAATGCGCACGCGCCGTCGACAGCCGCCAATTGTCGTAGGTGGCGCTGCGGAAGGGGCGCGCATCGGTGTGGCCGTTGATGCTGATGGTACCCTTCTGGCTGTTGACGATGCGGCCGATTTTTTCCATCGCCAGAACCAGCTCGCGGCTGGGAACCGCCGACCCGACTTCGAACATGCCGAAGTCGAGCTGATCGGTGATCGAAATGACGACACCCTTGTCTGTGGCTTCGACCGAGACGCCATCGTGCAGCTTGTCGCCGGGTTTGAAGGCATCGGCCAGCTGCTGCTTGACGTCGGCTGCCGCCTTAAGCGCTGCGGCGGTCGGCGCTTTTTCCGCGGCTTCAGGCTTTGCGGCGTCCTGTGCCGCGGCGGCTTCCGCCTTGGCTGCGGCCTTGGTGTCCGCGCGTTTGGTGTCGCTGGCCTTGGCATCGCCGGACTTGGCATCGCCAGACTTGGCATCGCTAGACTTGGCCGAGGCCATGGCAATCTTGCCATCCTTCGCCAACGGCTCGAGTGGTGCGTCCTCGATGGGCGGTGCCGGCGGCACGGCCTTGACCTTGGCGACCTGCGCCTCCGCAGTTTTGTCGCCGGGCTTGAGCGGATCGCCCTCGATCTTGGGGCGCTGGGCACTTGCCTCGGCGATGGGTGTGGCGACTTGCTGCGACCAGAAGTCGGGCTCGAAGGGATCGCGGTAGGATGCGCCGCCGGAGGCGCCAGTCGCTGGACCGGCGCTCTGCGCGCCGCCATCACCCTTCTGGCTGACATTCTGCATGGTGCCGGTATCGGTGGCGATTTCCGAAAGCACCGCGTAAGGGTCTGCGAAGAGATGATCGTCGGACTGTTGCGGCTGCTGTGGCTCCTGCTTGTCCTGCTTGCGGTCGGATGAACCCGCCTCACCATTGCCGCCCTGGCCAGCCTTGGCTGTCGCCTGCTGCGGGTTTGGGGCTGTCGTGCCAATCGCGCTCGGCCCGTCGCCAAGATCTTCAAGGCCCTTGCGGCTCGAATTGCGGTCGACCAGCTTTACCGGGTTGAAGTAGCTGGCGACGGCCGCCTTGGTCTGTTCGTTGGCGGCGTTGATCAGCCACATGACCAGGAAGAAGCACATCATCGCGGTCATGAAGTCGGCGAAGGCGATCTTCCAGACACCACCATGATGGCCTTCATCGTGGTCGCCATGGGCGCGCCGCACGATGATGATCTCGTGCCTGCCATGATCGGCATCGGCGACACTCACGACAAGACCTCCGAAAGGGTTGCCGACCATTCGGCCATGCGTGTCTCGAACACGGCCTCGTCAATGGTCACGGTCAGGTCGAAGCCGGGTGCCTCGACGAAGTCGAGATTGGCAGCGCGTTGCCCAAGCGATGCCTTCAGCGTTTCGAACAGCGACAGCGGCCCGCGCACGGCAATGCGCACCGCTTCGCCATCGCCGGCGGCTTCGCGAATCGCGCCGGCGAGCGCTTCAAGCGAGCGCTTCTGCAGATCGTCACTGACAACGCCGCCGATGATGCGGGCGACGGTGGCGGCGACAAGGTCCGTCACGCGCGCCTCCATGGCGTCGATACGCAGCGAGACCGCCTTGCCGACATCACCGCCGAAGCTTTCGAGAAAGGCTCTTGCTTCCTCGGCATTCGCCTGGCGTTCGGCTTCCAGCGCTGCGTCATGGGCAGCAACGAGCCGTTCTGCAAGCGTTGCCTCAGCCTGGGCAACCGCCTCGGCGATCAGTGTGCCGATATCGGCCCGTGGAGCCGCCGGCTCCGGCTTGTGCTGAGGGTCGGTCGCTGCCTGAGGCTGGCTGACGCGCTGCGCGCGCGTGCCGAAGTCAGGGAGAAGATCGAAAAGGGCTGCGGAGGCCATGGTCTATGCCGCTACTTCCTGGGCTGCCCATTTGCGCAAGATCTGCGCGGTGCGCTCCTCGTTGAGGTCGACCATGCGAGCGAGCCGCTCCTGTGGTGCCGGCCTGATCTTCTGACGAAGGTCATCGAGCGGCGTGGGGCCGGACCGCGAACCGGGCAAGGCGCCGGTGTTGGCCGCCGCATCGGCGGATGCGGCTGCCTCCGGTGTCGGCAGCGAACGCTGGACCTCATCGAAATTTGGCCCAGCCAAGGCGGGTGTCGCCTTTGCCGTCAGCGCCGCCGCCATCGGCCGCAAGCCGAAGAAGGCGACCAGGAACACCACGATGATGAAGGCACCGGCATTGATCATCGTGCCGGCATGCTGGCCGATGGAATCGAGCATTCCAGCCTGCGGGATGGCCTCGCCATCCAGCCCGTCGATGAACTCGACCGCCGAGACGTCGATGACGTCGCCGCGCTTGTCGTCGAAGCCGGTGGCGGAGCTCACCATTTTCTGGATTTCGGCGACGCGCTTGGCGATCTGTTCGGGTGTCGCGTCCTTGCCCAGGATCGCTTTCAGCCGGTCCTGGTTGACGACGACGGCGATCGACATCTTGGTGACGGTGTAGCCGTTGGAGACGGTGGCGACCTTCTTGGAGTTGATCTCGTAATTGGTGATCTCTTCCTTGCGGTCGTTCGCCGAAGTCGTCTGCGGGCCATCGGTGCTGGTCGCCTGGGTCTCCGGCAGGTTTTGCTCGACACTGGCCGGGGTGGAGGCCTGTTTCTGGTTGCTGTTCTCATTGGCACGCACCGACTGCACCGAGCGCTCGACGCGAGAATTCGGATCGAAGATCGTCTCCTCGGTCTGGCGGGTGTCGGTGTTGACATCGGCCTTGACGCTGGCGCGGAAATTGTCGGGTCCGAGATAGGGTGCGAGCGCACGGCGGATGTTGTCGCCGATCTGCGCCTCCACGGTCTGCTCGACGCCAAGCGTGCGGGCGGCACTGGTGTTGGAGGGATCATCGCCAGCGGCCAGCAGATTGCCGTTGGAATCGAGCACCGTCACCTTGTCGGCCGACAGGCCGGGAACGGCGGCGGCGACGAGATGGCGGATCGACTGGGCGCTTTTCTCGGCATCGGTGCCGGCATAGCGGATGACGACGGATGCGGAGGGCTGCTGTTCGTCGCGGCGGAAATTGGCGCGTTCGGACATGACGATGTGGACGCGCGCCGCCTTGATCCCCGATATCGACTGGATGGTGCGGGCGATCTCGCCTTCGAGCGCGCGCACGCGGGTGATCTGCTGCATGAAGGAGGTCAGGCCCATCGCGCCGACATTGTCGAACAGCTCGTAGCCGGCATTGGCGCTGGTCGGCAGGCCCTTTTCGGCAAGCAGCATGCGCGCCTGCGCCGTGGTGCCGGCCGGCACCAGCACGGAGGTTCCGTCGGCGCCGACGTCGAAGCCGATGCCGGCCTCGCCCAGCACCAGTCCGATCTGGTTCACGTCGGCGCGATCGAGCCCGACATAGAGCGTGTCGTAGGCCGGCCGGTTGAGATAGACCGAAGCAATGCCGATGACACCCATCACCAGCACGGCGATGCCGGCCAGCATGGCAAGGCGCCTGACGCCAAAGCCACGGAGATTCGAGATGATGCTCTGGATCTGTTCCGGCACGATTGAGCGACTCCCAGCATGACTGTCCGTCGGAACACTAGCCCTCGAAGCTTGTGCGAAAATGAAATGGGCCGCGCTTGCGGCGCGGCCCATCGATTTGAGGAGGAGGTCCCTCGGCTAAGTGGAGATTAGCCGTTCTTGAACAGCGACAGGATCGACTGCGAGGAACTGTTGGCGATCGACAGCGACTGGATGCCGAGCTGCTGCTGGACCTGCAGCGCCTGGAGGCGGGTCGATTCCTTGTTCATGTCGGCATCGACGAGCTGGCCGACGCCGCGGTCGATGGAGTCCATCAGGCTTTGGGTGAAAGTCTTCTGCAGATCGATAGAGCTCTTTGCCGAACCGAGGATGGTGGCCGAGTCGGTCAACTGGCTCATGACCTTGTCGATCTTGTTGACCATCTGGGTGATGATGTCGTCGGTCACGCCTGATGCCGTGATGTCGACATTGAAGGCGGAGACGTTGTCGACCTTGGCGACCGCCCCTGCCGCCGTTTGTCCAGCGGTGTTGGCGGCGATGTCCGTGCCGCCGCCGGCGATCGCAGCCGCATAGGCGGTGTCGTACAGGTTCTGGGCGGCCGCCGTCGCGTAGACGGACGTCTTGCGGTCGATAATGCCTTGGTTCTTGACATCGGTGGAAAGCCCGCTGTCGAACAACTTGGTGCTCTCGACATCAATATTGATCGTGCCGAGCGAGATGGCGCCGGACGAGGAGCGGTTGAACGAGGAGACGATCTGGGAGTCAGGTTGGACGCCGTCATTGGGGGCGGCGACCTGCTTGGACGTCACCGACAGATAGTTCGAGCCTGAGAAAGTGGCCGCGTCGGCAAACGACTTCATCTGCGCCTGCAGCGCCGTGATTTCGGTCTGCGTCTTAGCCTTGGCGGCATCCGTCTGGCCGATGGTCGAAAGCAGCTTGGTCTTGAGGTTGCCGATCGTGGTCAGGACGTTGTTCATGCCGGTGTAGGCGGTATCGACTTTCGAAGCGCCGAGGCCGAGTGCATCCTGCACCGTCGAGAGCGCCTGGTTGTCGGAGCGCATCGTCGTGGCGATCGACCAATAGGCGGCGTTGTCGGATGCCTGGGATACCCTGTAGCCCGTCGAAATTCGAGCCTGTGTCTGCTCTAGCGATTTATTGGTGGCGTTCAGGCTTTGAAGTGCCGTCAACGCCGCAGCGTTCGTCATGATGCTCGCCAAGAAACTCGCTCCTTTTCCAAGCCGGCCCTCACCGGCATAACCCTCACGGGCCGGATCGGCCCGCCTATGGATCGCCGTCGTGCCAATCAGGCCAATTCGCCAATCCGATGTAAGCTATTGGTTAACCATATCTAAGGCGACATGGTTAATGGTCTGTTAAAGACCTGCTTTCGAGAGTTAAGGAAACGAGCGTTGCGCGGGGCTGGAGCAAACGCAAATCGGGCCGCGCTTTTGGCGCGGCCCGATTTCTTAGAGCGAACTATGTTTGAGCGAAGTCGATTAGCGGAAGAGCGACAGGATCGACTGCGACGAGCCGTTGGCGATCGACAGCGCCTGGACGCCGAGCTGCTGCTGGACCTGCAGGGCCTGGAGGCGGGTCGATTCCTTGTTCATGTCGGCATCGACGAGCTGGCCGACGCCGCGGTCGATGGAGTCCATCAGGCTCTGCGTGAAGGTCTTCTGCAGGTCGATGGAGCTCTTGGCGGCGCCGAGCGTGGTGGCGGCGTTGGTCATGTCCTTCAGCGCGGCGTCGACGACCTTCATCTGGTCGGCGATCTGCGAGTCGCTGAAGCCCTTGCCGGTGGTCGTGTCATAGACCTTCAGCGTGGCGACCGAATAGGTGTCGCCGGCCGCTGACGCAGCGCCCGCCGTCGGGGCCACCGCAGTGGTGGTGATGGCACCGGTGCTGCCGAGGCGGTCGGCGTCGAGGATGCCCTTGGCCGTGCCTGCGGTGGTGCCGGCTTCATAGAGCTTTGTGTTTTCCACCTTGATGTCGATCGTCGAGATCGAAGAAGCGCCCGAAGCGTCGCGATTGAAGGCCGAAACGATCTTGACGTCGGCTGCAGCCGTAGCCGTGCCGCTGTTGACGGAGAGCATGTTGGTGCCGGAGAAGGTGGCGCCATCGGCATAGGACTTCAGCTGCTTCTGCAGCGCGGCGATTTCGGTCTGGGTCTTTGCCTTGTCGGCGTCCGTCTGGCCGTACGACGCGGTCAGCTTGACCTTGATCTGGTTGATGGTGTCGATCGCGCTGCTCATGCCGGTGTAGGCGGTGTCGACCTTCGAGGCGCCGAGGCCGAGCGCGTCCGAAACGGTGGACATGGCCTGGTTGTCGGAGCGCATCGTGGTGGCGATCGACCAGTAAGCGGCGTTGTCGGAAGCCTGGGAGACGCGATAACCCGTCGAGATGCGGGCCTGGGTGGTGTCGAGGTTCTTCTGGGTGGCATTCAAGCTCTGCAGAGCGGTCAACGCCGAAGCGTTGGTCATGATACTGGCCATGGCTACTCGTACCTTGTTTTTACAGGTGTTTTTGGCATACCGGATTGTCCGGTATGACGGAGCGGCATCATGCCAATGACCGTTGCGTTTGGGTCACCCGCCATCTGCGAGCGACTATGGCGGCGAGTCCCTACCAAAGGGCTAAATCGGACGGTTAATCGAAAATAATTTGAGAAAAATTCGACGCCGTCTCGGCCACCGCCCGGTTCTTCCGGGCAGTCCTGGCCTCAAGCCGAGAGCGCGGGATCAGTTGAAGGAACGCACCAGGCTTCCGACGAGCAGGTTCCAGCCGTCGATCAGGACGAAGAACAGGATCTTGAACGGCAGCGACACCACGGTCGGCGGCAGCATCATCATGCCCATCGCCATGGTGATGGTGGCCACGATCAGGTCGATGACCAGGAATGGCAGCACGATCAGGAAGCCGATCTCGAAGCCGCGCCGGATCTCGGAGATCATGAAGGCTGGCACCAGGATGCGCAGGTCAACCGTCTCCTTGGCCACGACCTGGCCGCGCTCGCGGGCAAGGTCCGCGAAGAGGTCGAAGTCCTTGTCGCGGACATTGTGCAGCATGAAGGTGCGGAACGGATCCGAGATCTTCTCGAAGGCCTCGGTCTGGCTGATCTGGTTGTCCATCAGCGGCTTGACGCCGGTGTTCCAGGCCTGATCGAAGGTCGGCGCCATGACATAGAAGGTCATGAACAGCGACAGCGAAATCAGGATCAGATTTGCCGGCGTCGACTGCAGGCCGATGCCGGCACGCAGGATCGAGAAGGCGATGACGAAACGGGTGAAGCTCGTCACCATGATCAGCAGCCCGGGCGCAACCGACAGCACGGTCAGCAGCCCGAACATCTGGATGATGTAGCCGACGGTGGTGCCGTCGGCCTTGCCGATGCCGCCGAGGTCCAGCTGCTGCGCCGCCGCGACGGAGGTGGCGGCGCCGATCAGTGCGATAGCGAGAAGGAATTTTCTCATTCGAGCAGCAATGTCCTGATGAGAACCTGTTTGGCGTGGCCCTGGCTGCGGATCGAGGCGCGTTCCTCGAGATCTGCCTTCAGGTGTTGGTAACCGCTGGCGCCCTCGATCTGATGCATCTTCAGGGTGCGGACATAGGCCAGAAGGTCCTGTTGGATGTCTTCAGCCATCGCTGGCAGCTGCGGCGCGTCATAGATCACCGACACTTCCATCCTGATCCAGGTGTCGGCGGGCGAAGCGATGTTGGTGGTGATCGGCGCCAGCGCGACGAGTGTCTGCCCCGTGCCTGGCTCTTTTGCGGCGGCGGGCTGATCGACCTTGCCCTCATTTTCAGGCGCAACCGGTACCGATGACGGCGCGCCGATGCCCTTGAGATAGCCGCCCGACATCCAGCCCATGCCGATGGCGGCGGCCGTCACCACGAGCAGCATGGCCAGCTGGACGACAAGGGAAGGACCCTTGCGTGGCTGCACCTGTTCGACATTGGCCACGGTGTTGTTCTCCAATCCCTAGAACGGAAGAACCTGATCGAGAACCTGCTGGCCGTAGGCGGGCTGCTGGATCTCGGTGATGCGTCCACGTCCGCCGTAGGAGATGCGCGCCTCGGCGATGCGTTCATAGGGGATCGTGTTTTCCGCACCGATATCGGCCGGCCGCACGATGCCGGCGATGGTCAGCACCCTGAGTTCGGCATTGACGCGCACTTCTTGCGAGCCGCTGATCATCAGGTTGCCGTTGGGCAGCACGTCGGTGACGATGGCGGCGACATTGAGCTCAAGCGTTTCGGACCGCTTGATCTCGCCGTCGGCAGTTGTGTCCGTGCCGGACGAGAGAGCGCCTGAGCCCTTGCCAGCGGTGCTCAGCTTGTCCCATTGCGCGCTGATGTCGTAACCAAGTTTGCGGTTGGCGGTGCGGCTTCGGTCGTTCTGGTTCTTGAAGTTGGCCCTGTCGTTGATGGAAATCTTGACCGTGAGAATGTCGCCCTGCGACAGCGCGCGAGGATCGGTGAACAGTCGGCTCTGGCGGTCGTCCCACAGCGAGAACTTCTTTACGGGCCCCCGAGGTGGCTGGGGGTATTTGTAGAGGGAAGAGGTGTTGCCGCCGTCGATGCCTGAACCCACCGGAGACATCGCCGGATCCCTGCCGACCTCCTTGAGGTTCGTGCCGCAGCCGGACAGCGCCGCTACCGCGCACAGGATGAGCATTCTGCGGATCATGACGGGTCTACCCTTCGGGCTGCGCTGGCCATGATGCCGGTGAGCGTCGCCGCCGCCTTCTGGTCCATTTCGTTGAGGATGACGCTGGCCTTGCGAGGATCGAGCTTCATCAGGATGGCCGCGGCGAGGTCGGCATTGACGATTGCCAGGCGTTCGGCCGCGGCATCCGGCTTCATGCCGGCATAGATCGTGACGACACCATCCTCGGCCCGGGCCAGGAAGACCTCGCGTCGCTTCAGCCAGGTTTCGTATTCGGCCTTCTTTGCGTCCAGGGCTTTCATGCGTTCGTCGATGCCGACCTGGAGCTGCTTCAGTTCTTCAGCCTGCAACTGATAGCGGCGGTCGCGGGCGGCGTCGGCGATGTTGGAGCAGAAGCGCTCGATCTCGCTCTGGTCCGGCGCCTTTTCCCGCGCCAATTGCTGCGGCGCCACCGCGGGCTGCGCCCCGGGCAGAACCTGGCGAACGGCATCCTCGCCGCGTGCGCCGCCGCTGGCCACGGACATAGCCGCGAGCGCAACGGCCGCAAACAGGATCGCGCTGGGGTGGCGCCTTTGATTGAATGAAAGGGAATGGATCATCGGCATGGCCTATTGGAGAACCAGATCGGCTTGCAGGGCGCCGGCCGACTTGATGCCTTGCAGGATGGCAATGATGCCGTCCGGCTTGACGCCGAGACGATTGAGGCCGGAAACGAGGGTTTGCAGGTCAGGCCCGTCAAGCACCGCGACGCGGCCATTGGGCCGGCTGGCGTCAATGGCGGTGAACGGTTCGACGGCGGTTTCGCCCTTGGAGAAGGGTTCGGGCTGCACGACGCGCGGCGCTTCGGTGATGCGTACCGTCAGCGTGCCGTGGCTGATGGCGACGCGCGAGATCTTGACGTCGTTGCCGATGACGATGGTTCCGGTGCGCTCGTCGATGACGACGCGGGCCGGGGTATCGGATTCGACCACCAGATTCTCGATCTCGGCATAGAAGCGGGCCGCCGAAACGTTCTTCGGCCGCCTGATCTGGACGGTGCGGGAATCGCGCTCGCCCGCCACGCGCATGCCGAAACGCTGGCTGGTGTAGTCGTTGATGGCATCAGCGATACGGATTGCGGTCGAAAAATCGGGATTGCGCAATTGCAGCGTCAGCGTCGACTGGTCGTCAAACTCGGCTTTCACCGAACGCTCGACGATGGCGCCGTTCGGCACCCGGCCGGCGGTCGGCACGCCTTGCGTCAATTGCTGGGCCTGACCCTGGGCGACGAAGCCGGAAACGATGACCGCGCCCTGGCCGACGGCATAGATCTCGCCGTCCGCCGCCTTCAGCGGCGTCATGATCAGCGTGCCGCCGGCAAGCGAGGTGGCGTCGCCCATCGAGGACACATCGATGTCGATGCGGGCGCCCGACTCTACGTAGGGCGGCATATTGGCAGTGACGATGACGGCGGCGACGTTCTTGGCGCGCGCGCTGCCGCCTTCGGTGGCGATGCCGAGGTTTTCGAGCATGGCGCGGATCGACTGTTCGGTGAACGGCGAATTGCGCAGGCTGTCGCCCGAGCCGGCGAGGCCGATGACCAAGCCGTAGCCGACGAGCTGGTTGTCGCGCGAACTCTGCAGCTGGGCAATATCCTTGATGCGCGAGGCGACCTGGCCCGGCGGCAGCGAGCTTGGCCCCGGTGAAACGCGGAACATGCGGGCGGTGGTGGCGGGGTCATATTCGGGATCGTCGTAGACGCCGCCATTCTTGGCGGCGAGTTCGCGCTTGGCCTTGGGTGTCAGGCCGTCGGCGAACGCCGGCTGCAGGCCGAGCATGGCCGCAAGCAAAAGGGCAAGCGGGCGCATCATGAAGAGCTGACCTGGATGGTTCCGTCGGCCATCACCGTGCCAGAAAGGATCTTGCCGCTGTCGCTGTTGCGAACCTTGATGAGGTCGCCGGCCGAACCCGGCTGCAAGGTCACGGCAGTGGCCGATATCGTCAGTCCACCGGCGATGAAGAAGACCTGCACGGCAGCGCCCTGGTCGACCAGCCAGGCTTCGCGGATGGCGGCGGAGGGAATGTAGCGGCCAGGCAGCAGCGTGCGCTTGGCGATCTTGCCCTGGAGTTCCTCGGCGTTGGTCGCCATGGCGTCTGGCTTGTGCTTACCAGGAATGAGCGTCACCTGTTTCAGGGCGGCGAGCTCGATGGTTTCGCCGGGATAGATGACCCGGTTGGGGATCAGCACGACTTCGCCTGCAGGCTGGCTGCTGGCGATCTGCGTTGCCGATTGGCCTGTTGATTGGTTGGCCGACTCCTGGGCAAAAGCCGGCATGCCGCCGGCCACCAGCGCAAGGACGAGCGCGGTGCGGCGGAATGCGGAGCAGGAGATCGGCATGGCCATCATCCGTTACCTCAGGTTCTTCGAGACGACCGAGGCCATATCGTCGGCGGCCTGGATCACCTTGGAATTCATCTCATAGGCGCGCTGCGCCGAGATCAGCTCGGTGATTTCCTTGACCGGGTCGACATTGGAAGCCTCGAGATAGCCTTGCTGGATCGTGGCGAAGCCGGGATCGCCGGGAACGCCGACATTGGCGGGGCCGGAGGCCGCCGTTTCCTGGAACAGATTGTCGCCGAGCGGCGCGAGACCCGCCTCGTTGGCGAAGTTGGCGATCTGGAGCTGGCCGAGGCTCTGAAGAGCGGTCTGGCCGTCGATGCGGGCAAAGACCTGGCCGGTCTTGTTGACGATGACCTCGACCGCATCGGTCGGCACGGTGATGGCCGGAATGACGCTGGCGCCGTCCACCGTCACCAGCTGGCCGGTGGCGTTGGTGTTGAAGGCACCGGCGCGGCTATAGAGCGTGCCGCCGTCAGCACCTTCGATCTGGAACCAGCCCCTGCCGGTCAGCGCCATGTCGAAACTGTTGCCGGTGCTGGTCAGCTCGCCCTGGGTGTGGACATTGCGCACGGCCGTCGTCTTGACGCCGAGGCCGATCGAGACGCCTTCCGGCACCAGCGAGGCGTTCGAGCGGTTGGGTACGCCTTGCGTGCGATCGACCTGATAGAGCAGATCGGAGAATTCGGCGCGCGCCCGCTTGTAGCCGGTGGTGTTGATGTTGGCGATGTTGTTGGCGATGACTTCCAGATTTGTCTGCTGGGCATTCATGCCGGTGGCGGCGATGGCGAGTGCTTTCATGCCCTAACTCCTCAAATGCCCATTCGACTGACTTCGAGATAGGCGGAAACAACTTTGTCGCGGATGGCGACGGCGGTCTGCAGCGCCTGCTGCGCGCTCATCACCGCGTCGACGACCTGGCGGGTGTCGGCATCGCCCTTGAGCGCCTGGAGCGATACCTGTTCGGCATTCTGCATCGTGTTGACGGTCTTGGCGGCCGCCTGGCTCACCGCTTCGGCAAACGAGGTGCCAAGATTGCCTGCAGTCGCGGGCGCGACACCGCCCTGCAGCAGGTCGGTCGCCGTATCGCCCAGCCCTGGCTTCAGGTTAAGCGCGCCGATGCCGTTGACGATCATTGGTTCCTCATCAGGTCGATGGTCATGGAAATGAGGTCGCGTGCCTGCTTCACGACTTGCAGGTTGGCCTCGTAGGAGCGGTTGGCCTCGGTCATGTCGGCCATTTCGATCAGCACGTTGACGTTGGGCATCTTGACGTAGCCCTTTTCGTCGGCGGCTTCGTTGCCAGGCTGGAACTCCACCGGAAAGGCGCTCGGATCGCGATCGATCGAGTTCACTTCAACCGTCGAACTGCCGGAGGCCCGGTCGAGCTCGGAGACAAAGCTGATGGTCTTGCGGCGATAGGGGTCGGCGCCGGGCGTGGTGCCGGTCGACTGGGCGTTGGCGAGGTTTTCCGAGACCACGCGCAGGCGCTCGGACTGGGCACCGAGGCCGGATGCTGCGACTTTCAGGGCTGCGGTCAGTGCGTCCATGTCAGCTCTTCACCGCCATCATCATCATCGAATGGAATGCCTTGACGATGGCTGTGTTGAGTTCGAAGGAACGGCGTACCTCGCCGGCCTTGAGAAGCTGGTCTTCAAGCACGACCGAGTTCTTGGACGGCAGGACCACGCCATCGTCTTCCTGCGGCTTGATGGTGAAGCCGGCATTGGTGGCCGCGCTGCCGAGATGGCCGGCCTCAGTGGTCTGCAGCGACACCGCCGTGCGGTCGAGCACCTTTTCGAAAGGCTCGACATCATTGGCCGTGTAACCCGGCGTGTTGGCGTTGGCGATGTTGCCGGCGATCGCCGACTGGCGCACGGAAAGCCACTGCGCTTGCTTGGCGGCGAGATCGAAAAGGGAAACGGGCTCCATGAGAATCTCCGGGCATGTGCCGAGGAGACTAGGCCGCCAGTCTTGCGTGGACCTTGCGAAGGGCCGTAAGGCGCGATTGCAAGGTCTTACTTCTCTAGAGGGATCACCTGGTCGGAGCTGGTCAGCATGACCCATTTGCCGTTGCGCTGTTCGATCGACGAGACCTTGCTGGAATCCGGCAGCGTCGAGCCGCGCTGGACCATCCACAGGCCGGTGTCGTCCTCGATCATGGCGCGGCCATTGGCGACGTGGACCATGCGGAATTTTCCGACGTCGGCCGGGAAGGGCTGGTCGCCAGGCGGCGTTTGATTGGCATCATTCTGCACCGTTCCGGTGGCCAGCAGATCAAGATCCGTGCTCGGGACATCCTTCGCCGTCAGCGGCGCGCTGCGTTCGGCGACCACGCCGCCACCCGCGCGGCCCGAATTGGTGCCGGTGCCACCGAACTTGATCGCCTGCACGCCGAACTGTTCCTGGTTGAAGAAGATGTACCAGGGAAACAGGGCGCAGGTCAGGCCAAGCGTAATGCCGAGCGCGGCGAAGACGAAGTCGCTGCGCCGGTCTGCCTTCTTGCGCAATTTGGGAAATTGCGCCTTTGGCGGCTGGGGCCATTCGGTGGCGGCAAACAGGCCGTCGATCAGCGAGTCGCGGCTGGCCTGCGTCATTTCGGCAGGCTCTACGCGGGGAACCTCATGCATGGCGGTGGGCCGAGCCAGAACAGGCTCGGACCTGGGCAGGGCCGGCTTGGCGGCTCTGGTCAGAACAGCCGCGGTCTTGGCAGCTATGGCGTTGGCGGCCCTTGCCTTGGCAATCCTGGCCTCTTCCGCCCGAGCTTCCTCAGCCGCGTTCGCCTCCGCGATCATCTCTTTCAGGATGCGCTCGGTGTACTGGCGTTCAGTCTCCTGATTCGGCATTCAGCTTTCCCTTGAGATGGCGGGCGAGATCGGAGAATGGATCAGATGATGGACGGTCCCTCGGCGATTGCGTCAGCGCCTCGTAGATCAGCGGCACCTGGCGCACGGCGATATCCAGCTCGGCATCGGCGCCGCCCTGATAGGCACCGAGCAGGCGAATGTCGCGCGTGTCCTCGAAACGGGAGATCATCGACTTCAGCCGCGTCACCAAAGCGCGCTGTTCGACACTCCAGGCCTTGCCGGCGAGACGGGATATGGACGACAACGGATTGACCGGCGGATAGCGGCCCTGTTCGGCGATCGCGCGGTCGAGCACGACATGGCCGTCGAGGATGCCGCGCACGGAATCGGCGACCGGATCATTGTGGTCGTCGCCGTCGACCAGCACGGAAATGATGGCAGTGATCGATCCCTTGCCTTCGGCTCCAGGTCCGGCGCGCTCGAGCAGCTTGGGCAGTTCGGTGAAGACCGAGGCGGGATAGCCGCGGGCGACCGGCGGCTCGCCGGTTCCCGTCGCCACCTCACGCAGTGCGTGGGCGAAGCGGGTAATCGAATCGAGCACCAGAAGCACGCGGTGGCCCTGGTCGCGAAAGTGCTCGGCGACGCGCATGGCGGTGTCGGGCGCGCGCCGGCGCATCATGGCGCTCTCGTCGCTGGTGGCGACGATGGCCACGGTCTTGGCCATGCTGTCGCCGATCGTGTCCTCGAGGAATTCGCGCACCTCGCGGCCGCGTTCGCCGATCAGCGCCACGACGACAGTGTCGAATGCGTCGGCGCCGGCGAGCATGGCGAGCAGCGTCGACTTGCCGACGCCGGAACCGGCAAAGACGCCCATGCGCTGGCCGAAGCAGAGCGGCGTGAAGATGTCGATGACCTTGACGCCGGTCATGAAGGCGGTGCCGACGCGCTGCCGCGCCATGGCACCGGGCGTCGTGGCGTGGGCCGACATGTCGTCGCCCCTGATCAGCGGCGGACCGCCATCGATCGCCCGGGTCAGCGCGTCGATGGTGCGGCCGCGCCACGAGGCGTGCGGCGCCACGGCGAGCGGGCCGCGGCGAAAGACAGCATCGCCGATGCCGGCATCGGCGCTGCGCTCGAAGGGCGCGACGACGATCTCGTCACGGCTGATCTTGACGATTTCACCGCGGCGCGTTCCGGCCTGTCCACGCTGCTCAACGATGTCGCCCAGCCTGGCGAAATCGGAAAGGCCGCGCACCTTATAGTGCGTCGGTGTGACTTCGGTAACGAGACCGCCACGCTTGACCAGTCCATCGGCTCCGTTGAAACGCCGCCATATCCGCTCCAAAGCGGCCAGCCGGTCTTCCGGCACCGGCTGGCCCTGTGTCTCGGGTGCGCGGAGCAATGTCTGGCCTGATGACATGCTACGACTTCGAGCCGAGCGTCTTGATCGCCTCGTCGGTGGAGGAATCCGTCTGCCGCATCAGGGCGGCGGTGTTCTCGAAGGCGCGCTGGACCATGATCAGACGCGTCATCTCCATCACCGGATTGACGTTGGATTCCTCGACGAACCCCTGAGCGATGCCGACATCGGAGCGATCGGTAACCGGTTCGGGGGTGCGGGCGGGCACGATGCCGGAATTGCCGTAGCGCACGAAATTCTCGCCCGGATCGAAATCGTAGAGGCCGATCGAGCCGACAAGCTGGTCGTTCTGACGCAGCGAGCCATCGGCGCCGGCCTTGGGCGGGCCGTTGCGGGGGTCGAGCTGGATCGGCGCGCCGCCGGCGTCGAGCACCGGATGGCCCTCAAGCGACATCAGCTCGCCATTCTCGTTCATCGAGAAGCGGCCGTCGCGGGTCATGACGGTGCCGGCCGGTGTGTCGATGGCAAACCAGGCGTCACCCTGGATGGCGAAATCGAAGGGATTGCCGGTCTCGGTCAGCGAGCCGTGAGCGCCGGAAAGATAGGTCTTGCCGGTCGAAGCGAAGGACACCGACTTCTGCCCGGCGCCCGTCACCACGTCCTCGAACTTCACGCCGGTGGCGCGGAAGCCGACGGTGTTGGCGTTGGCGACATTGTCGGCGATCGTGTCGAGCCGGCGCTCGAGTGCCATCTGCGCGGAAAGGGCGACGTAGAGACTGTCCCGCATGGTCAGAACTTCATCTTTTGCATGGCCATCATCAGGTCGGTGGAGATGCCCGACGTGACCGGCTTGGCGAAAAGCACGCTGATCGAAGACACCGCGGTCGAGGTCGGGTTGTTGATCTCGTACATGCTGGTGAAGCGGGTCAGGAACTTGCTGAGCTTGGCGGGATCAGTGAAATCCGAAATATCGAGCTTTTGCTCGAACAGCTGCGCCTGCTTATCGATGTCGGCGGTGGCGAAGGAATCGGGCAGGCCGAGCGCTGTACGCACCACACTAGCAAGGGCGGTGTCGGCCAGCACGTCGTACCAGTTGCTGATGTCGGGCGCCTTGCGCTGGAAATAAAGCGCCAGCCGCACGCCTTCGTTAGTCTTGCCGGCATCCTCTTCAAGCGACTGGCGCAGATACATGTCGACGGTCGGCTGCTGAGCGGCATTGATGGTGGTGGCATTCTCGCCATTGGCTTCGAAATTGAAGGCCAAAGCCAGTCCCGCGTAGGCTGGGTTCGTCTGCTTGTTGGCGACGCTGTTAGGGTCGCTCACCTTACTTTGCAGGACCGACTTGATCAGGTCCTTGTCCTCGGTTGCCGAGTCGAGACCGTATGCAGCAAGTGCGTAGGTGTAGAGCCGATTGTTCGACATCAGGTCGTCGACGGACTTCACCTTGGTGATGTTGGCGAGGTAGTAGGTGGTCTCGCCCTTCACGTAGTCCGAGTTCGGATCGAGGCCAGCGATCTGCGCCTGCGTGGCGTAATTTTTCGTCACCAGTTGCTGGGCAGTGTTGTAGATGGTGGCATCGGGCCCGTTGGCGGCGAAGTTGAAGGCCGTAACGAATGCGGCATAGCGCTTGTCGGTCAGCTTGTTGGCAAAGCTGTTTGGGTCGGTGACGCCTTCCTTGAGCGCCTTGACCATGAAGGCCTTGGCATAGTCCATGTCCTCCAGCCCGAAGGCCTTCATGGCATATTTGAACAAGCGATCATTGTTGACGAAATCGTCGATCGATTTCACCTTGGTGATGTTGGCGAGATAATACTGTGTATCTCGATCAACAACCGGCTGTTTTTCGATCCGATCGATCGACTTGCTGATGTCTTTGGCGATCAGTTGGTAGCTGGTAAAGGTGTTGAGCAAGGACGTGCCTCCGGCCGGAGCAATGCCGGCACAATAGCCTCACTTCCTTGCGCGAAACTGAATCGCCAACATTCGGCTCCATGGCGGCTCCGATTCAAGCCTCACACAAGGCACGGGGACTATCCCTTGCTCCTGACTTGAAATGCGGAAGGACCTGTCGTGGGCATTCTGATTGGACTTGTGGTGACGCTCGGCTGCGTCCTTGGCGGCTTCATGGCCATGGGCGGGCATCTGCACGTGCTGGTCCAGCCATGGGAAGCCGTGGTCATCTGCGGCGCCGCACTTGGCACTTTCCTGGTCGCCAATCCGATGAAGACGGTCAAGGATACTGGCAGAGGCATTCTGGAAGCCTTCAAGCAGGCGGTGCCGAAGGAGCAGGACTATCTGGAAACGCTCGGTGTGCTGCACAGCCTGATGCGCGAACTGCGCTCGAAGTCGCGCAGCGAGGTCGAGGCGCATATCGACAATCCGGAAGAATCGGCCATCTTCCAGGCCTTTCCGACGGTGCTGAAGAATCACGATCTGATGGCCTTCATCTGCGACTACTGCCGCATCATCATCATCGGCAATGCCCGCTCGCATGAGATCGAGGCGCTGATGGATGAAGAAATCCAGACCATCAAGTCCGACAAGATGAAAGCCTATCACGCACTGGTCGCGGTCGGCGACGGCCTGCCGGCGCTGGGCATCGTCGCCGCCGTGCTCGGCGTGGTCAAGGCGATGGGTGCGCTCGACCAGTCGCCGGAAATCCTCGGCGGCCTGATCGGCGCCGCACTGGTCGGCACCTTCCTTGGCATCTTCCTGTCCTATGCCGTGGTCGGGCCTGTCGCCACCAAGATCAAGACGGTGCGCGAGAAGAAGAACCGCCTCTACATCATCGTCAAGCAGACGCTGCTCGCCTACATGAACGGTGCGCTGCCGCAGGTGGCGATCGAGTTCGGCCGCAAGACCATCTCATCGTATGAGCGGCCGACCATCGACGCCGTCGAGCAGAGCACGATGAACACCGGCAGTGCCGAGAAGAAGGCCGCTTGAACGATGCACGACAGATCGGTGCAGACACGGTCATGACCAGTCCAGGCAGTCCCGCGCAAGCGCGCTCGCTGATCATCGAGCGTCTGGTCGGCGACAGCGGCGAGGCCGATCAGGTTATCGATGCCGGCCGCGCCATGGCCGAACGCGCCGTGCCGCTGCTGCAGAAGGGGCTGTCGAGCGAGCTTGGCGTTCCCGTGATCGTCGACCTCAAGGCGGTCGAAGTCAGCCGCGTCCCCGAAGCGCGCTCGCGCGCCGGCGAGAATTTCGCCATGACCGTCATCGGTTCGCCAGCGTCCTCGGACGCGATGACGCTCGTCATCGATGCGCCCGCGATCGCCATCATGGTTTCCACGCTGTTCGGCGGCGATCCGGATATGCCGGTGTCGCCGATCGAGCGCGACCTGTCGCCAATCGAGGCCGATGTCTCGACCATGGTGTTCCAGGAGGTGGCGCAGGCGCTGAACGGATCGGGGCGGCGCTCGCTCGACCTGCGGCTGCCCGCGCCACGGGCCATGTCCGGCATCGAGGCCAAGCGGCATGTGTTGCGCGATGGCGCCGCCATCCGCATCGTCCTTGGCATCTCGACGCCGGTCGACAGCGGTTCGATCACGGTGACGATGCCGCAGCGTGTCGTGCTGACTGGGCGCGACGGCACCACGGGCGTGAGCGAGGATGATCAGAGCACGAGTTGGCGCGCACGCTTCTCGGAAGAGGTGATGCGCTCGACCGTGGCGCTCGAAGCCACCATGCCGCTAGCGCGGCTGACGCTTGGCGACCTCGCCAATCTTGAAGTGGGCCAGGTCATCGACTTCGACGAAACGGCGCAATCACGGGCTCGCCTCAGCGCGCGGGGCCAGACGCTGTTCGTATGCGAGTTCGGCAAACTGGGGCAGAATTACACCGTCCGAATCAGGCATCCCTTCGATGCCGGGCAGGATTTCATCGATGGGCTCATGCCGGCCGGTGCCGGGCGCGCCTGAGCTTTTGGAGACGACGAATGGCCAAGACCAAAGTGGAAGCAGAGCTCGACCAGCCGGACGAGCAGCTCGATCGCGCCATCGAGGAATTGCGCGGCGTCCTGCATGAAGAGGAGCAGCGCCCCGACGCGGCGTTCAGGGCTGCTGCGGGCGCCAATTCGAGCGTCATCATGAACATCCCCGTCGATGTCCAGATCATCCTCGGCAGCACCGAGATGGCGGTGTCCGACCTGATGGCGCTGCAGAAGGGCTCGACGGTGGCGCTCAACCGCCGCATCGGCGAACCGGTCGACGTCGTGGTCAACGGCCGCAAGATCGCGCGCGGCGAAATCACGGTGCTCGAAAGCGACCCATCGCGCTTCGGCATCAGGCTGACCGAAATCATCGCCGGCACGAAGGGCGCCTAAACATGAGGCACGGGGCTTGCCGGTGGCAGCGGAGGCGAAAGGCATGACAACGCCGCTAGCGACCCTGACGCGCGCTCAGAAGGCGGCCGCCATATTGGTGGCGATGGGCAAGCCGTCCGCCAGCCGTCTCTTGAAATTCTTCAAGCAGGAAGAGCTGAAGGCGCTGATCGAGGGTGCGCGGCTGCTCAGGACCATTCCGCAGAGCGATCTCGAGCGCATCGTCGCCGAATTCGAGGCCGAGTTCACAGAGGGTGCGGGCCTGCTCGATTCCGCCGACAGGATGGACACCATCCTCAATGAATCGCTGTCGCCCGAAGAGATGAGCGCGATCATGGGCGAC
The DNA here is from genome assembly GCF_055456085.1 of Mesorhizobium subarcticum. Lineage (NCBI taxonomy): Bacteria > Pseudomonadati > Pseudomonadota > Alphaproteobacteria > Hyphomicrobiales > Phyllobacteriaceae > Mesorhizobium > Mesorhizobium subarcticum. Next base: position 2,720,053 of record NZ_CM144237.1, read on the forward strand.
AAGAAATTCGAAGTCGCGCCGGAAGGACCGCCGCCCATCTGGCCGGAGCTCGAGAAGCTCGAACCGGCACGGCTTGGCGCCTTCCTGGCCGGCGAACATCCACAGACGGCGGCCATGGTGCTGTCGAAGCTGGCGCCGCAGGCGGCGGCAAGCGTGCTTTTGACGCTGACCAAGCCGATGCGTGGCGAAATCATCAAGCGCATGGTGACGATGGCCAATGTTCCGGCCGCGGCGACCAGGATCGTCGAGAACCGGCTGCGCACCAGCGTGCTGTCGGAAACCTCGACCAAGGACACGTCGGCGGGGCAGGCGCGCGTCGCCAGCGTGCTCAACGAGCTGGACAAGCCGCTGCTCGATGAAGTCATGCAGGATCTGGAGGCCGCCGGCACACCCGACCTCGACGGTGTGCGGGCAAGGCTTTTCGCTTTCGACGACCTGCCGCTGCTCACCCAGAAGGCGCGCGTGCTGCTGTTCGACGGACTGTCGAGCGAGCTTGTCACGCTGGCGCTGCGCGGCACGTCGGCGGCACTCGCCGAATCGGTGCTGTCGGCGATCGGCGCGCGGTCGCGGCGCATGATCGAAGCCGAACTCGGCCAGGGGTCCGAAGGCGTTCCTGCCGCTGATATCGTGGCCGCGCGCAAGACGATCGTGACGACCACCATCCGGCTGTCGCGCGAAGGCGCATTCGAACTTCCCTCGACGCAGAACGCCGCCTAGAGCCGGACGGCTTCAGGTCGGATCGACCTGAAGCCATCCGGCTCTAAATCAAAGGATTAGAGCATGATGTCATCCGAAAACCGCTTCACACTTTTCGGCATCATGCTCTAGGCATGTCCGACGCCACCGACAAGGACTCGAAAACCGAAGACGCGACGGAAAAGAAGATCCGCGACACGATCGAACAGGGCAAGCTGCCCCATTCGAAGGAAACCGCGCTCCTCGCCTCGTTCGTGGCCATACTGGTGTTCACCGTCTTCTATGCCAAGGACGCCGTCATCGACCTCAGCATGTTCCTGTCGATGTTCCTCGAGAAGCCGGAGGCCTGGCCGATGGACACCGAGACAGACGTCATCGCGCTCTACAAGCAAGTCATGCTGGAAGTGGGCCGGGCCGTCCTCAGCCTGCTGGTGCTGCTGAGTGTTGCCGGCATCGGCGCCTCGGTGTTCCAGAACATGCCGCAATTCGTCGGCGAGCGGATCAGGCCACAGCTTTCGCGTATCTCGATCGTCAAGGGCTGGAACCGGATGTTCGGCGTCCAGGGCTGGGTCGAGTTTCTGAAATCCCTGGCAAAGGTCGGCTTCGCCATCGCCGTGCTCACCTTCACGCTGTCGGAGGATCACCGCAAGCTGCTTGCCGGCATGATCACCAATCCCGTCGCCTTCGGTCTCGTCATCCGCGGCATCGCAGTCGACATCCTGGTGGCGATCGTTTTCGTCATGGGACTGATCGCGGCGATCGACATCGTCTGGTCGCGTTTCCACTGGAAGCAGGACCTGCGCATGAGCAAGCAGGAGGTCAAGGACGAGTTCAAGCAGTCCGAGGGCGACCCGATCGTCAAGTCGCGGCTGCGCTCGCTGGCGCGCGACCGGGCGCGCAAGAGGATGATGACGGCGGTGCCGCGCGCAACGCTGATCATCGCCAACCCGACCCACTTCTCGATCGCGTTGAAATATGTACGCGACGAGGATTCGGCGCCGCTCGTGGTGGCCAAGGGGCAAGATCTGGTGGCGCTGAAAATCCGCGAGATCGCGAAGGAGCACAACATCCCGATCTTCGAGGACGTGGCGCTCGCCCGCTCCATGTACAAGCAAGTTTCGGTCGATAATGTGATCCCGTCACAATTCTACCAGGCCGTCGCCGAACTGGTGCGGATCGTCTACTCAAAAAAGGCTGAGCGCAGACAGATTTCATGAACCGCCAACCGCACGCAAAATCCCGCGAGATCATCGTCGCCAGCGCCATCGAGCAAGTGGTCGGCGAACTGAGGCTGATCGATGTCGCCGACTACATCGCCTTCATCCGGCTGGAGCACTTCGCCTGCCTGTCGGACCTGGTCGATTCGGCGGTGGAACTGTTCTTCATGCCGGGCACGCTCAGGCTCGGCCATGGCGGCGAGGCGCATGTCGACTGGAGCGGCAGCCCGCGCATCGTGCTCGACCTGGAACTGCGGCCGCCAGGCGTGACCGTCTATTTCCAGCTGACGCTGAGCGATATCGGCAACTCGGTCGCCGTCAATTACGTGTCGTTCGAAAAGCCCGGCGAGGACCCCGAGCACAATACGGCGCTGCTGGAGGCGGTGATCGAACAGGCCCGCATCCGCAAGGTCGAACCGCTGGCTTACTGAAGCGCGCCCATCAGGCGACAAGCATTATTCGATCAGGCCTAACCGCAGCGCCTTGGCGACCGCCTGGTTACGGTTGACGGCGTTGAGCTTCTGGGTCGACTGGGTGAGATACTGGTTGGCGGTATGAACCGACAGCTTCAGGAGCCGTGCGATTTCCTCGCTGGTGTTGCCGTTGGCGGTCAGCTTCAGGCATTCGAGTTCGCGCTTGGAAATCGCGCGCATCCTGCCGGCGTCGCCCGGACGGATACGGGCGACGGCGGCGAACAGCGAAAAGCAGCGGGCGTGGATCTCGTAAAGCGCATCCTGCGGCAGTGCGATCTCCGACCCAAGGAAGACGACGAGGCCGCACTGGCCGCGATCGGCGTGGACGGGAAAGGCAATGCCGCTGGTGCCGGGCGCCAGCGGCGCCATCTGCTCGGTCCAGGCGAGGCTGCCGAACGTCTCGGCCATCGCGGCGATGCCGTCATCCGTCCACCAACGTGGCTCCGTCGAGTTGTGGGTGTGGCGCACGATCTCCTCGCCATTGGCGCCCGCGATGAACTTCGTCGCCACCGCAATGCCGGGATAGTCGGAATCGAAACACGGGACCAGCCGCGCACGTTCCGGCGACGGGCTGACGAAGTACAGGCCGAAAGCAGTGGCGTTGATGTCGATCGATATCCAGCGGCAGCGGCGCACGGCATCGGGAATGGTGACGGCGTGATGCGTTTCGGAGCTGAGCGAGAAGGCGCCGAAAGGGTTTCGCTGCTCGTTGAAAAGGGCTTCCGCTGCTTCCTTGATATCGGCCTGTTTCAAATGATGCCACTCCTGATCGCCGTGGCGATGGCCATCGCGCGGTTCGAGGCCGCGAATTTCTGGATGGCGTGGGTGATGTAGCTGTTGACGGTGTTGGAGGAGACGCCAAGGATGACGGCCACCTCATCGGTGGTCTTGCCCTCGGAGACCCAGAACAGGCATTCGCGCTCGCGATCCGACAGCGGATCCTGCATCGCCGCCGCTGCGATCAACTGCGGCATATGCGAGAGCGCGTAGCAGCATTTCAGCTGCGCCTTCATCAGCGCCGGCTGGTCGATCTGGCCTGCGGTCGCCGCCGAGAACAGGGCGAACAGGCGCTGGCGACCGACATTCAGCCGCAGCGAATAGACTTCGGCATGGCCGAGCACGTCGAGGAGGCGCGCCTCTTCGCCGGAAACCAGCCCGTCGCTGTCGGGCGCGTTTGCCGCCACCAGCGGTCGCGGACGAATGCCAGGCGCGACGGTGAGCGCGCCCTGGGCAAGGCTGGCGATCAGCCGCTTGCCAGTCAGTTCGATGGCGTCGAAGATCCAGTTCGAGGAAACGATGCGCGCGTCGTTGCGGTCCTGGTCGTGGACGATGGCGACCAGCATGTAGCTGTCGGCGCCGATCTCGGCGATCAACTCCATGAAGAAACTGGTCAGATCACCGCGCGACGTCAGGCGCGAGCCTAATGTGTCGGATTGAAGAAGCGCGGCGGGACTGCTCATTTTTTGCTTTTGGCCGGAATCGTTTCTGCTGTCCGGATGCTGGGGAGCCAGCCGCCGAAACCGAAAACGCGTTACTTTCACGAGACGCACACGCGGCGCGGGGCCGCGCCAACCAGACGGAATCCATTCAGGGAACGCGAAACCGTCCGCGTCTGGCGCCGGAAAATTCCGGACCGTGAGACTTTGGGTGGTCGCCGCGCCCCCCAGGACCGGCTGATTCGGGTCTAATCTACCCGCAGATGAATCCGACATCAAACGCGATTTGACAAAATCGAAACCGACGGACTCGCGTGCGACTCAGAGTAACGCCCAACACACTTTCGCTGCATCGGGGCCGCCTGAAAACACTGACACGAAAAAGCCAGAGGTTGTTGCGAAGCTGCCGTATCGAGGACCGATCGATTCCGATAGGTTCTCGGCGATCGACAGGAGGGTGGGCTTCCCTTCGATCGGACTGGGCTAGGGTGGCGGCGCTTGTTTGCGGCCATATCGATTGGGGGGTGATCATGAAGCAGGTTTTCCTGGCGTTCACTGTGGTGCTTGCGCTTTTTGCCGGCGCGGCAACGGCGGCAAAGGCCGAGCCAATCGTCACCTACACGCTCGACAACGGGCTGCAGGTGGTGCTGGTGCCGGACCATCGTGCGCCAAAGGTGGTGATGAACCTGCGCTACCGCGTCGGTTCGATGAATGAACCGGCTGGCCGCTCCGGCTTCGCGCATCTGTTCGAGCATTTGATGTTTTCCGGCACGCCGGCCTGGCCGAACGTGTTCGGCGCGCATGCGGCACTGGGCAACGAGATCAATGCCTGGACCACTGAGGACGGCACCGTGTTCTATGTCGACGGGCTATCGTCGTCGCTGCCGATGATCCTGTCGCTGGAAGCTGACCGCATGGCCAATCTCGGCCGTTCGGTGACGCAGGCCAAGCTCGACCTGCAGCGTTCGGTGGTCAAGAACGAGATGCGCCAGAACGTGCTCGACAAGGCCGGCGCATCCGGCTGGGAGGCTTTCTGGTCCGGGCTGTTCCCGAAGCCGCATCCCTATAGCCGCATGGTCATCGGCTCGGTCGCCGACCTCGATGCGGCGACGCTCGACGATGTCAGAGGTTTCTTCAACACCTACTATCTGCCCAACAATGCGGTGCTGGTGCTGGTCGGCGACGTCAAGGTCGATGACACCAAGGCGCTGATTGCCGACACGTTCGGCCGGGTGCCGCGCGGGGCAGACGTGGCGCGGCCCAAAGTGCCGGAGCCGACGCAGGCCCGGCTGAAGCTGGTGCTGGAAGACCGCGTGCCGAGCCCCGTCGTGGTAGTCGGCTTCAGCGGCCCGGCGGCGCAGTCGCCTGACAATGGCGCGCTCGGTATCGCCGCGGAACTGCTCGGCAATGGCGACTATGGATTTCTGCGCAACCGCCTGGTCTCAGAGCAGGGCATCGCCACTTACGCCAGCGCTAGCTGGACGGGCGGCCTGCTCGGCGGTCGCTTCACCTTCGAGGCGGGCGCGGCGGCTGGTGTTACGCCAGAAGCGCTGGAAAGCGCGATGAAAGCGGCCTTCGTGGATTTCCAGAAGACGCCGCTCGACCCGGCGGATGTCGAACGCGCGCGCAACGGCATATTGCAGGCCTCGCGGCTGGGCAACGAGGCGCTGAAAGATCGTGCCGGCACCGTCTCCTACAATGCCGATATTCTTGGCGATGCGCAGAGCGCGCTGGTCGACGATCCGCGCGTCAAGAATGCCAGTGCAGCCGATATCGAAGCGACGATGAAGCGGCTGCTTAAACCCGAAGACGCCAGTGTGCTGGTGTTGAAGCCGGGCCCGCGCGGTGGTTATCCCGACGCGCTGATCGGATCGTCGGGCACGCCGCAGCCGTTCACGGCGCCGGAGCGGGTGGCAATCGACATTCCGAAGCACCCGGCCGGGCAAGCACCTTCTGCGGTGTTGCCGGTCATGGAAACGGCGACGCTCTCCAACGGCATCAAGCTCGTCCACTACACAATGCCGGAAGCGCCGATGGCCTATATCGCGGCGAGTGCCGAAGGCGGCTGGAACAGCGTGCCGGAAGGCAAGGAGGGGCTGCTGGAGCTTGCCGCAAGCATGGCGACCCGCGGCGCTGCTGAGCGTGGCGCGGCTGACTTCGCCAAGGCGACCAGCGATATCGGCGCCGGGATCGGCTACCAGGCCGGTGCGCTGACCACGACAATGACGCTTGGCGTGCCGCCCGAAAAACTGGATCAAGGTCTGGGCCTGCTTGCCGACGCGGTGGTGAAGCCGCGTTTCGACAAGACCGAATGGACCGTGCTGATGGCGCAGACGGTCGACTGGCTGAATGGGCGCGAGGCGGACCTGCCGGGCGTTGCCGGCCGCGTTGCGAAGGCGACGCTTATTCCGCAAGTGCCGGGCAAGGCCGCGGTCGACTGGTCGGCAAAGGCGCTGGCCTCGATCTCGCTCGACGAGGCGAAAGCCGCATTCAAGGCGGAGTTCACACCGAAGACGGTGATCTTCTATAGCGTCGGCCCGATGTCGGTCGCGACGGTCGCTGCCGGCCTTGAAAAGGCATTCGGCACATGGAAAAGCGATGCTACAGCCTATGCCGTCGAACCGTCGCCGGCAGCACATTTCAAGACTGGCCAGAAGGTGTTGCTGGTGCCCGAACCCGGCGCCAGCCAGTCGGCTCTGTTCGTGGCGCGGCCGGCACCCGGCACCGACGAAGGCGAGCGCGCGGAATCGACCGCTGTCGCCAATCTGCTCGGCGATGATTTCTCCAGCCGGTTGAATTCGGTGATCCGCGAGGAGAAGGGCTATTCCTACGGCGTGTCGAGCTATTTGCTCAGCCCGATGAAGGCCGGTTCGGGCCTTGTCGTGGCAACGACCGTTGAGCGCGCCAACACCGGTCCTGCGATCGCCGAAATCCTGAAAGGCTTTGCCGGCCTGACCACCTTGCCGGTGGCACAAGATGAGGTCGACCGTACGGTGACGGTCTATCGCCGGGCGCTGGCCGGATCGGCGGAAACATCTGCCGGCCTGTTCGGCTCACTGATTTCAGCGGTCGGCAGCGGTTCGACGCTGGAGGATCAGCAAAGCCGCATGACGGCGCGCACCCGGCTGACGCTCGATGCCGTGCAGAAACAGGCGCTGGCACTGTCGTCGCTGGAGCCGTCGCTGATCGTGGTTGCCGGTGATCCCGACGTGGTGATGCCGCAGCTTGCCGCGATCGGCCTCAAGGATGTCGAGATCGTCAAGCGTGACGATGAAGGCGAGCAGACGGCCATGCGGGCGCTCGACCTTCTCGGCGCCAACGGCCAGGCGCCGTTGTCTGCTTCACCATGGCGGGTCGGCGATGGCGGCACGACGCGGGCGGTGCACTCTTGCGCCGGCGCCAAGGACTGCGGCGCACAGATCCACGCCGATTGATCGGCCCTAGGCGCGGCCGCCGGCCGCGCATAATTATTGTTATTTTTGGTTTCGGGGGAAACAATGAGCGATTCATTTCGGGAAGTTACTTCAGTCTCGTGGTTCGGGCGGATCAAGCGCGCCGTTGGTGGGGTCATCTTCGGCCTGCTGTTGATCGTGCTGATGGTGATCGGACTGTTCTGGAACGAGGGCCGCGCGGTACAGACGGCGCGCTCACTGGCCGAAGGGTCGGGCGCGGTCGTTTCGGTCAACGCCGACAGCGTCGATGCCGCCAATGACGGCAAACTGGTGCATGTCAGCGGGCCGGTGACGGCGGATAGTGGTGTGTCCGATCCGGATTTCGGCATCGCCGCCCAAGGGCTGCGGTTGTCGCGCCGCGTCGAGATGTACCAGTGGAAGGAAGAATCCAAATCCGAGACCACCAAGAAGCTTGGCGGCGGCGAGGAGACGGAAACCACCTACAGCTATTCCAGGGTGTGGGACGACAAGCAGATCGATTCGTCGGATTTCAAGAAGCCTGACGGCCATCAGAACCCGCCAATGGCGATCCACAGCCGCGCCTTCCAGATCCCGCAAGGCAAGCTCGTGGCTTTCGATCTCGACACGCCGGTGCTCGATCGCATCGAGGGCGACAAGGACTATTCGCTGTCGGCCAATCAATCGGCGGCGATCAAGGCTGCCTATACCGGGACGAAGCCGCTGAGCATCGTCGATGGCAAGATCTATCTCGGCAGCGACAACACAACACCCGCATTGGGTGACTATCGCATTGGCTATGAATTGGCGCCGCTCGGCGTGGTCAGCATTGTCGCGCGACAGGCCGGCAGCCGGTTCGAGCCCTACCAGACGCAAGCCGGCGATGCGCTGCTGATGGTCGATACCGGCCAGGTGCCGGCCGACAAGATGTTCGCCGAGGCGGTCAGCGCCAACACGCTGATCACCTGGCTGCTGCGCGCCGCCGGCCTGTTGCTGCTGACCATCGGCTTTGCCCTGTTCCTCAGCCCGATCGGCGTGATCCTCGACGTCATTCCGTTCCTCGGCAGCATGGCGCGGATGGGAACCGGCATCATCGCCTTCTTCATGGCGATCCTGGTCGGCACGACGACGATCGCGATTGCCTGGTTCTGGTATCGGCCGGTTCTGGCGGCAGGCATCCTGGCCGCCGGTGTCATCGCCGCGGCGGCGGTCTATTATCTCGGCCGCTCACGCAAGGCGGCCGCACCAATGGCCGCGCCGAGCACCGGCGCTGCAACGTAGCTTGAAGAAAGGGCGGCCATGTGCCGCCCTTTTTCGTTCATAGCTATCGTGCCAGCCTGTACTCGCGGGCAGGCTTACCGATCCTCGAAACCGGTCAGCACGCCGACGGCGTTGACGCCGATCTCCTCGACGGCATAGCCGCCTTCCATGACGAACAGCGTCGGCAGGCCGAGCCTGGCGATGCGACGGCCGATCTTGGGATAGTCCGCGCTCTTCAGCTTGAACTGGCTGATCGGGTCCTTCTCGAACGTGTCGACGCCGAGCGAGACAACGACGATGTCGGGTGCATAGGCGGCGAGCTTGCTGCAGGCGTCCTCCAGCGAGGCGTTCCAGGCGTCCCAACTGGTGCCGAAGGGCATCGGATAATTGATGTTGAAACCTTCGCCGGCACCGGCGCCGCGTTCATCGGCATGGCCGAGGAAGAACGGATATTCGACCATGGGATCGCCATGCAGGTTGAGGACCTGCACGTCGGCGCGGTCGTAGAAGATCTCCTGTGTGCCGTTGCCATGGTGGTAGTCGACATCGAGGATCGAGACGCGTTTGGCACCCTGGTCGAGGAACCACTGCGCGGCCACTGCGGCGTTGTTGATATAGCAATAGCCGCCCATGAAGCCGGCTCCGGCATGGTGTCCCGGCGGACGGCAGAGCGCGAAGGCCGATCTTTCGCCGCCCTTGACCAGGCCGGCGGCGGTCAGCGCGACGTCATAGGACGATTTGATCGCGGCCCATGTGCCTTCGACGAAGGTGGCGCCGCCGTCGAAGGAATAGTATCCAAGCAAAGCGTCAATGCGCTTCGGCGGCACGTCGCCGCGCAGGCCGCGCGTCGGCCAGGTGAACGGCATGGCCGTGCCGCTGAGGCCCGCTTCCACCCATTGCGGCCAGACCGTCGGCAGGAAGTCGATGTAGTCTGATTTGTGGATACGCTTGGCGGCGGCAAGGTCATGCTCGAGCGGCAGCACGATCGGACCGAGCTTCTCGCTTTCGACCCGCGCCTTGATGAATTCGGCCCGCGAAGGCTTTTCAAAACCCGGCACGATGGCTGATGTGACCAATTCCATCTGGCCGGCATGGCCAGCATGAAGCGGCGAATAGACAGTCTTCATAAGGGTCCTCTCAAGGTGCGAAATCAGTCAAGGTTGAGATAGGGGCTCACCAGAGCCAGCCACATGGATTCGACATCGTCCTCGATGAGGTCGAATGTCTTGCGATCTCTTTTCATGCCGACAAGCCGGCAGGCGTGCCCGACCTCCATCATCACCAGGCCGAGCCGTTTGGCGATCTTGTCTTCCAGCGCAGGGTTCACGTGCCGCAGCCAGGCGGCGTAAAGCGCGATGATCTGCTCGTCATATTCGTCCTGGATAGGCCTGAGGTCGGCATTGCCTGAAATGGCCTCGATCACCGGCATCAGGGTGGCGTTCTCGAGATATATCCTGGAGGTATCGATGAAGAGCTTGCGCACTTCCTGCCGGAACTCTTCGCGGTTGGTGGGCCGGGCGACCTTGATGCGCTTCGCGATCACCTCGGGAAAGGAGGACAGCCAGCGCCGGGCGAGGTCTAGAAGAATGGCTTCCTTGTTGGGGAAGTATTGATAGATCGAACCGACCGACAGGCCCGCGCGCTGCGCAATGGCGAGCGTCGTCGGCGTCCTGGTTCCTTGCTCGCGCGTCAAGATCAGTGCCGCGTCGAGAATGCGGTCGACCACCTTGCTCGACCGTTGCTGCCGCGGCTGCTTGCGCGGTTCGAGCGCTATTTTGGTTTTGCGATCGAGACTGCGCTTCACTGCTTGATGTCCTCGTTCCCCGCCCGGTCTCACCACAGGCGCAGGGTGCTGTCCACAATACATTCTAAATTCCGCATGTTGACAAACGCGAATAATCAGTCGCATTCTTTATCCACGCTGTCTCTTGGGATCACAAGGGGAATTTCAAAGCCGGCGTACTGACATCGTTTTTTTCCCGTGGCGCCGCTCCGCTGGAGTGGCAAGCCGTCGGGAGCAGGATTGTCGGTCTCAATCGGTCATCAAAAGCGCGGAGTCGCGATGTCTGTCACGGGTGCGGATCACAATGCGGATCTGATCGTCATCAACGGTCGTGTGCTGACGATGGACGAAGGCAATCCCGCCGCCGAGGCCGTTGCCGTCAAGGACGGCGCCATCATCGCCATCGGCAGCCGTGCCGCAATAGAAGAGCTCAAGGGGACGGCCACACAGGTGATCGACGCCAAGGGCGGTTCGGTCCTGCCGGGTTTCATCGAAGCCCATATGCATCTGTTCGGCGGCGCGGCTGAACTCGACAATCTGCATCTGGCTGGCGTGCATGGCTTCGATGCCTTGCGCGATGCTATCCAGTCTTTTGCCGCGGCGCGGCCCAACGCCAGGCTTCTGATCGGCGCTGGCGTCGACTATTCGATCCTGCCCGAGCCGGTCACGCGCCACCATCTCGACCAAATCATCCCCGACCGCCCGTTCGCCATGTCGGCCTCCGACCATCATACGATGTGGGCGAACACCAAGGCGCTGGAAGAGGCGGGCCTCCTGCATGGCAGGGAATTGGGACCAGGCAATGAGATCGTGATGGGTACCGATGGCCTCGCGGCGGGCGAATTGCGCGAGGGCGAGGCTTTCGGTCCGATCCTGGAGCACTTCGGGCAAAACCGCACACGGCTCGGTCTTACGGGCGGCGAGCCGGAACCCTATCCGTCCGCCGAGGAGCTTGCCGCCGATCGGGATCTGATGCATCGCGGCCTGGAATGGTGCGCCCGCCACGGCATCACGTCGATCCAGAACATGGATGGCAACCTCTACCAGCTCGAGCTGCTTGCCGGCCTGGAGCAAGAAGGGCGGCTCATATGCCGTACAAAAATCCCGTTCCATTTCAAGAACTTCATGGAGCTGGGGATACTTGAAAAAGCGTCTGCCATGGCCGCGACCTACAAGTCCGAATGGCTGTCCTCGGGCATGGTCAAGGTGTTTTATGACGGCGTGCTCGATTCCTGGACCGCCGTGATGGTCGACGACTATGCCGACCGTCCCGGCTGGCGCGGCGAGCCATTGTTCACGCCCGAGCACTTCGCCGAGGTGGCGGTCGAGGCCGACCGCAGAGGTCTGCAGATCGCCGTTCACTCGATCGGTGACGGCGCGGTCCGCGCAGTGCTCGACGGTTATCAGGCGGCCCAAAAGGCCAATGGCAAGCGGGACAGCCGTCACCGCGTCGAGCATATCGAGGTCACCACCCCGACGGATGTGCCGCGGTTCGCCGAACTTGGCGTCATCGCTTCGATGCAACCGCCGCATCCGCCCGGCGCCATGAACTTTCCGCTGGAGCCGACGATTTCGCGCATCGGCCGCGACAGGTGGCCGCTGAGCTATGCGTGGCGCACGCTCAAGGATGCTGGCGCCCGCGTCGTGTTCGCTTCCGACTGGCCAGTCTCGCCGGTTGATCCGATCCTGGGCATCCAAGCAGCGGTCATGCGCAAACCTTGGGCAGAAGGCCTGCCGGACCAGAGTTTCTCGCTGCATGAAGCGCTTGCCGGCTATACGGTTGAGGGCGCCTACAGCGAATTCATGGAAGACCGCAAAGGCGTGCTGAAGCCGGGTTATCTGGCGGATCTCGTCGTTTTGTCGGCCGATATCGAGAGCACTGCCCCGGAAGCGTTGCATACGGTGCGGCCGGTGACGACCATCTGTGGCGGCAAAATCACCTACCAAGCCTGACTGTGGCATGGGGCTTGCTACGCCAAGACCACTAACTGAACTGTGATTCAATGCCGGGCTTGCCAACATACCGGGCGTATGATCACATCCAACAGGGGAACAGCTCCGCCAGCAAGAGCGGGGTCAACGATGAGGCGTAATCGTGCCGGACAAACCGGATCGGAATGCGATTGAAGTAGTAAACGTCAGCAAAATTTTCGGGTCGGGTGAGGGGCAGGTCGCTGCCCTCGACACGGTCTCGGTATCGATCCGCGAGAATGAGTTCTTCACACTGCTGGGACCATCCGGCTGCGGAAAAACGACGTTGTTGCGGCTGATAGCCGGCTTTGATTTTCCGAGTGCCGGCGAAATCCTGCTCTACGGACAGGACATCGCGCCGCTGCCGCCGTTCAAGCGGCCGGTCAACACCGTCTTCCAGTCCTATGCGCTGTTTCCCCACATGACGGTGGCCGACAATATCGGCTTCGGCCTGGAAATGCTGGGCAAGCCGAAGGCGGAGATTGCGGCGCGCGTCGCCCAGATGCTGAAACTGGTCAAGATGGAAGCGCTGAGCAATCGCCGCACCAGCCAGATCTCCGGCGGCCAGCAACAGCGCGTGGCGCTGGCGCGGGCGCTCGCACCACAGCCGAAGGTGCTCTTGCTCGACGAGCCGCTCTCCGCGCTCGATTACAAGCTGCGCAAGGAAATGCAGATCGAGCTGAAGAGGCTGCAGCACGAAACCGGCATCACCTTCATCTTCGTCACCCACGACCAGGAAGAAGCGCTGACCATGTCGGACCGCATCGCTGTCATGTCGGCCGGCAAGATCCTGCAGGTAGGCGCGCCGCGCGACATCTACGACCGACCGGCCGAACGCTTCGTCGCCGACTTCATCGGCGAGACCAATTTCCTCAAGGGTACCGTGGTGTCGAAGAAATCCGGCGTCGCCACCGTGAAGCTCGCCTCCGGCGCAACCGTGGCGGCAGGGTTCCCGGAGAACTTCGATCCTTCGGGTGCAGTCACGGTCGTGGTGCGGCCCGAGCATGCGGATCTGATCGCCGATGTGTCCAAGGGCACGGTCTCAGGAACCCTGGCGAATGTCGTCTATTTCGGCACCGACACGCACTACCACGTCAAGCTCGACGGCGGTGACAACTTCATCGTGCGTTACCAGAACAGCCGGTCCGGCGCAGTGACATTCGAGCCGGGCGCCAAGGTGGGCATCTTGTTCGAAGACGACGGCGCGCGGATACTGAAGGACTGATGACAATGGCGCTTTCCCAAGCCGCGTTGTTCGAAGCCAAGGCCGAGAAAGCAAGCGCCAGGCGCAACCGCCTGCTTTCCTTGCCGGCGCTGATCGTCATCGGAATTTTCGGCGTGCTGCCGCTGCTGATCATTCTGGTCTATTCGTTTCTCCAGGCCGCGCCCTACGGCGGCGTGCAATGGAAGTTTTCGACGGACGCCTATCTGAACTTCCTGTTCCAGCAGGATATTTTCGACGACACGCTGCAGTTCACGCCGGATTTCCTGATCATCTATCTGCGCTCGTTTCTGTTCGCCGTGGTGACGACGGTCATCTGCCTGCTGCTGGGTTTTCCGACCGCCTACTTCATGGCCACGCGCACGCCGGCGCAGCGCAACTGGTGGGTGCTGCTGATCACCATCCCGTTCTGGTCGAACCTTCTGGTGCGCACGCTGGCCATCATGTTCATCATCCGCGACGAAGGTCTCATCAACAACCTGCTGATCGGGCTTGGCGTGATCGATAAGCCGATCACCATGCTTTACACCAACTTCGCTATTCAGCTCGGCCTGCTCTACTCGTTCCTGCCGTTCATGATCCTGCCGCTCTATGCCAGCCTGGAAAAACTGGATTTCCGGCTGGTCGAGGCAGCCAACGACCTTTACGCGACACGCCGGCAAGTTCTTTGGCGGATAATCATTCCGCTGTCGCTGCCCGGCATCATCGCCGGCTGTCTGCTCGTCTTCATCCCCGCGCTTGGCGCCTATGTGACGCCGCTGATCCTTGGCGGCGGCATCCATCTGATGATCGGCGATCTCATCGCCCAGCAATTCGGTTCCGGGCGCAACTGGCCGCTCGGCTGCGCCCAAGCGCTGATCCTGATGGCCGCGGTGCTGGTCGCCCTCTACTTCTATGTTCGCACCACGTCGGGGAAGATCCAGCATGGCTGATCCCCGCAACGTCGATATCAAGGACCAGCCCGGATTCCGCACGATCGCCATCATCTGCGTTGCCGTGCTTTACGTCCCGATCCTGATCCTGATGATCTTTTCGTTCAACACGGGTTCGCTCGTTACTCATTGGGAGGGCGTCGGCCTGACCTGGTATGGCACCGCACTGCTCAATGAGGAATTCCATAACGCCGCCGAGAACACACTGATCATCTCGGTGAGCGCGACGATCGTTTCGACGATCTGCGCCACGCTGGCGGCGATCGGTATGACCCGGGTGAAGCCGTGGCGTGGCCTGCCGGCCGCCTTCATGGTCATCAACCTGCCGCTGATGGTTCCCGAGATCATCACGGCGGTGGCGACCTTGTCCTTCTTCGCCTTGATCGCCGGGGCCTTCGGTCTGAATTTCGGCATCGGCAATCTGATCCTCGCCCATACCGTGTTCTGCATTCCCTTCGCCTACATGCCGATCCGGGCGCGTCTCGAGGATATGGATCTGACGCTTGAATACGCCGCCGCCGATCTCTACGCCACGCCGTGGCACGCGTTCCGGCGCATAACGCTGCCGTTGCTTGTCCCCGGCATCATGTCGGGTGCGGCACTCGCGTTCATCGTCTCCTTCGACGATTTCACCATCACGCAGCTCGTCGCCGGCCCCGGCCAGACGACCCTGCCTCTCTACATCTGGAACCAGATCAGGCGGCCGATGACGCCGGAGATCAATGCCATCTCCACCATCCTGCTCCTGGTCTCGATCCTCTTCGTCTCGGTATCGTTCCTGATCGCGCGCCGACGCGCCAAGTGAATCAATGGGAAGGCAAAGGAGAACAAAAATGTCTAGGAAGCTGATGGCTGCCGTTTCGACGGCAGTGCTGTTGTGGGCGGTGCCCGCACTCGCCGATGGCGAACTGCATATCTACAATTGGGGTGACTACACCAATCCCAAGCTGATCGAAAAGTTCGAGAAACAGTACAACATCAAGGTCACGCTGGACGATTATGATTCCAACGAAACCATGCTGTCAAAGGTGCGCGCCGGCAACTCCGGCTACGACATCGTGGTGCCGTCCGACTACACGGTGAAGATCATGGTCGATGAGGGCCTGCTCGAAAAGACCGAGCCCAACGCGATGCCGAACGGCAAGAACATCGACCCGCGCTTCCTCAACATCTATTGGGACAGCGGCCGCCATTATACCGTGCCGTGGCAGTTCGGCACCACCGCGTTCGCGGTCAACACGGACAAGTTCAAGGGCGACATCGACACGCTGGCCATCCTCTTCGACCCGCCGGCTGAGCTGAAGGGCCAGATCAACATTCTCGACGACGTCAACACCGTCATGCATGCGGCCGAGCGTTACGCCGGCGTGCCGCGCTGCGGCGCCGACAAGGCTAATCTGAAAAAGGTCAACGACATCCTGACGGCCGCCAAACCGTCATGGAAAACCTTCAGCTACGACACCATCACCAAGATCACTTCCGGCGATGTGATTGTGACGGAGCAGTGGAACGGCGCGACCTATCGCTCGCGGCAGAAAATCCCGGCCATCAAATACGCCTATCCGAAGGAAGGCATCGAAGGCTGGATGGACAATGTCGCGGTGCTGAAAGGCGCCAAGAACCTCGACAACGCCAAGCTGTTCCAGGACTTCATCATGGCCCCGGAAAATGCGGCGCTGATCTCGGAATTCGCCGGCTACGACAATGGCATTGCCGGCAGCCATAAGTTCCTGCAGGCGGATTTCGCCAATTCGCCGGAGATCAATCCGCCGGCAGGCGCGCCGACGCCGGAATTCGTCCCGCCCTGTCCGCCGGATGTGGTGGAGATCTACAACAAGATCTGGACCAATTTGCGCAAATAGGTTCGGTCTAAAGTCCAGCGGAAGGGAGGCTTCGGCCTCCCTTCTTTGCGACGCGTCGCATGTGGAGGGCTCACGCGACGCTGCAAATTCTTGTTTTCATGCATGTCGTTGTCCCAAAACCGCTACGCACTTTTGGGCGGCATGCATCGTGGGAGGGTTCGATGACATCTTACCGCAACAGCGATCCGCGGCCGCCGATCATGCAGGGCTCTCCGCCCGCCATGGTGCCACCGAAGCTCGACTGGGACCGGCCGCCGTGGAACCGCTGGGCGTTCCAGCACATCAGGGAAATTCTGCCGACCGCCGAAGTCTGGCGCGGCAACGGCCATCGACACCGTCTCGAACGCGCCGAGGTCGATCTCGACGGGCTGGCGGTCGAGGACAGCGAGGGCAAGCCGACAACGCTCGCCGGGCTGCTCGACGAGACCTACACGGACGGCTTCCTGGTGCTCAAGCACGGCATGGTCGCCTATGAGCGCTATTTCAACGGCATGGATGAGCGGACGCTGCATCTGTCGCAGTCGATGGCCAAGTCCGTCACCGGCGCGGTGTTCGGCATACTTGCCGGATGCGGCCTGATCGATCCAGCCAGGCCGGTCACTGATTACCTGCCGGAACTCGCCAGCACTGGCTGGGCCGGCGCCAGCGTCCAGCATGTGCTCGACATGACGACCGGGGTGCGGTTCTCAGAGGAATACACCGACCGCTATTCCGATATCGGCCAGGTCGATGTCGCGACGGGCTGGAAGCCGGTGCCGCCGGGCAGCGATCCGGAGTTCCGCTGGCCCTCGCATATGTATGAGCTGATCCTGGGCTTGAAAGACACGGTCCGTCCGCATGGCGCCCAGTTCGAGTACCGCTCGATCGAGACGGACGTGCTCGCCTTCATCATGGAGCGGGTGACGGGCAAGCGTCTGCCGCAGCTGGTTTCCGAAGAGCTCTGGCAAAAGCTCGGTGTCGACGAAAGCGCCTGCTTCACCGTCGACAGCGCCGGCTATGCCGTGGCCGATGGCGGCTTCAACGCCACGCTGCGCGACTATAGCCGCTTCGGCCAGATGATCCTCGACAATGGCGGCGGCATCGTGCCGGCCGACTGGATCGAGGCGACGCGTAACGGCAAGCATGGGGCGGACTTCGGCCCCAGCCTGCCTGAAGGCAGCTACCGCAACCAGTTCTGGATCGAGAATCCCAGCTCGCGCGCGCTGATGTGCCGGGGCGTATTCGGACAGATGATCCATATCGATTGGAACACGGGAATGGTCGTGGTGAAGCTTTCGACCTGGCCGGATTTCAGCAATCTCGCCTACGGCACGGCGACGCTGAAGGCGGTGCACACTATCGCCGCCGCGCTCGCCTGAATCTCAAGACGAAAAGACCCTGAGGAAACGCCATGACCGGCAAGACCGCGTTCGAGACCCGCTACGGCTTCCGCCGCAACGACGTGCTGCTCGCCAACTGGCGCGAAAACCCGTTCAACCGGTGGTCGTTCCAGAACCTCGGCGAACTGGTGCCGACGGCGCGCGTGACGGCAATCCCGGGTGGGACCGAGTCCCCATACAAGACATGGGTGGCCTGCTCGGTGAAAAGGTTTCGGTCGCCAGCGCGCCGGAGACAGTGGCCGACTTCCTCGTGCGCTCCAGCACCGATGCGCTGACGGTGATGAAGGGCGGCAAGATCATTGGTGACTGGTTCGCACCGCATATGGATTTCGGCGCCCGCCACATCATCTTCTCGATCAGCAAGTCGGTGACATCAATCATCGCCGGCATATTGGAAGGCGAGGGGGTGTTCGATCCGGAAGCGCCGGTAACGCAGTACATTCCGGAAGCCGCCGGCTCTGCCTATGGCGATGCGAGCTGCCGGCATGTGCTCGATATGAGCGTCAGCCTCGATTTCGAGGAGGCCTATCTCGATCCGGAAAGCGCCTTTGCCCGCTACCGCCGTGCCACGCTGTGGAACCCGGGTGGCGGCACGGAAAGCCTGCGCGAATTCATCCTGAGCCTGCAGCGGCTTGCCGAGCCGCACGGGCAGACCTTCCGCTACCGTTCGCCCAATTCCGACCTGCTCGGCCTGCTGCTGGAACGCGCGTCGGGCCAGCGCTTCACCGACCTGATGCGCGAGAAGCTGTGGCTACCGCTTGGCGCCGTCAGTGAAGCCTCGATCGGCGTCGACATGGAAGGCACGGCACGCACCGCTGGCGGCATCTCGGTGACGCCGCGCGACCTGGCGCGCATCGGCGAGATGATGCGGCAAGGTGGAACTGCCAATGGCCGCCGCATCGTGCCGGAAGCCTGGGTTCGTGACACGACCAGCACCGGCGGCAGTGTGGAAGCCTGGCAGCGCGGCGCGATGCTGCCGCTGTTTCCCAAGGGCCGTTACCGCAACAAATGGTACCAGGCCGGACACGAGAACGGCGCCTATTGCGGCATCGGCATCCACGGCCAGTGGCTTTATGTCGACCCCACGACCGAAGTCGTCATATCCAAGATGTCGTCGCAGCCAGAGCCGGTCGATGACCCGCTGGATCTCGAGATAGTCGCGTTCTTCGAGGCGCTGAGCCGTATGGTTTGATCCTCCGGGAGCCACCACTTTAGCGCTCGCTTTCCTGTGGACCCCTTCAGCCGTTGAAAACGCGGCGGTTGGCGGCGCAGTCATCAACGCCTATGGTCGCCGCTCTTTTCGATCAGAGTGGTTTGACGCAATTCCGGACGGAAAACCGTTTCACACTTTTCCTGGAATTGCTTGGAGCAGGAACGACATGGCATCCGACATCAAGCGCATCGCAGCGGTCATCGCGGCCGAGATCAAGGCACGGCCTGAACAGGCGGCCGCGGCGATCGAACTGCTCGACGAGGGCGCGACGGTGCCGTTCGTGGCGCGCTACCGCAAGGAAGTCACCGGCGGGCTTGATGACACGCAACTGCGCGACCTTGCCGAGCGGCTCGCCTATCTTCGCGAGCTCGACGCGCGCCGTGACACCATCCTTGGTTCCATTCGCGAGCAGGGCAAGCTGACCACCGAGCTCGAGACCAAGATCGTCGCCGCCGCCACGAAGGCGGAACTCGAAGACATCTATCTGCCGTACAAACCGAAGCGCCGGACCAAGGCCGAGATTGCCAGGGAGCGTGGGCTGGGGCCGCTGGCGGAGGCCATTCTTGCCAACCGCTCGCTGGTGCCCGCTGAACTGGCTCTCGCCTATGTCACCGAAGAGGTGGCCGATACCAAGGCGGCACTCGACGGCGCGCGCGACATCCTGTCGGAACAGTTCGCCGAGAATGCCGATTTGGTCGGTAAATTGCGCACCTATATGAAGGACCGCGCCTTCATGCGTGCCCGGGTGGTCGACGGCAAGCAGGAGGCCGGCGCGAAATTCTCGGACTATTTCGATCATGTCGAGCGCTGGGCCAATGTGCCGAGCCATCGTGCGCTGGCCATGCTGCGCGGCCGCAACGAAGAGGTCCTGTCGCTCGACATCGAGGTCGATGCCGACGACACGTCGCCGGTGAAGCCGGTCGAGCGGATGATCGCCAATGCCTATGCCATTGGCGGCAGCCTGCCGGGCGACCGCTGGCTGATGGACGTCGCCGGCTGGACCTGGCGCATCAAGCTCTCCCTACACCTGACGCTCGATCTGATGCGCGACCTGCGTGAGCGGGCCGAGGAAGAGGCGATCCACGTCTTTGCCCGCAACCTCAAGGATTTGCTGCTGGCGGCCCCTGCGGGTTCGCGTGCCACAATGGGCCTCGACCCCGGCATCCGCACCGGCGTCAAGGTGGCGGTGGTCAATGGCACCGGCAAAGTGCTGACGACGACGACGGTCTATCCGTTTCCGCCAAAGAACGATGTGCGCGGCACGCAGGCGGAACTCGCCAAGCTCATCCGCCTGCACAAGGTCGAGTTGATCTCGATCGGCAACGGCACCGGCAGTCGCGAGACGGAGAAGCTGGTTGCCGACATGCTGTCCGACATGCCTTCCGATGGCGGGCCGAAGCCACTGAAGGTGATCGTCAGTGAAGCCGGCGCCTCGGTCTATTCGGCATCGGCGACGGCGGCGGCGGAGTTTCCGGGCCTCGACGTATCTTTGCGCGGCGCGGTGTCGATCGCGCGGCGCTTGCAGGATCCGCTGGCCGAACTGGTCAAGATCGAGCCGAAATCGATCGGCGTCGGCCAGTACCAGCACGATGTCGACCAGTACCGGCTCGGCCGCTCGCTTGAAGCGGTGGTCGAGGATGCGGTCAACGCTGTTGGCGTCGACCTCAACACCGCCTCGGCGCCGTTGCTGGCACGGGTTTCAGGCCTTGGCGCATCGCTGGCCGACGCCATTGTCGCGCACCGAGATGCGACCGGCCCCTTCGCCAGCCGCAAGGATTTGCTCAAGGTGCCACGGCTCGGGCCGCGCGCGTTCGAACAATCCGCCGGCTTCCTGCGCATCGCCAATGGCAGCGAGCCGCTCGATGCCTCGTCGGTGCATCCGGAAGCCTATGGCGTGGCCAAGAAGATCGTTGCCGCCTGCGGCCGCGATGTGCGCTCGCTGATGGGTGACAGCGCCGCGCTCAAGGCCCTCGACCCGCGCGTCTTCGTCGACGAACGCTTTGGGTTGCCGACGGTGCGCGACATTCTTGCCGAGTTGGAAAAGCCCGGCCGCGACCCGCGCCCCGGCTTCAAGACGGCGACCTTTGCCGACGGCGTTGACGACATCAAGGATCTGAAACCCGGCATGCTGCTGGAAGGCACGGTCACCAATGTCGCCGCCTTCGGCGCTTTCGTCGACATTGGCGTCCATCAGGATGGGCTGGTGCATGTCTCGCAACTGGCCGACCGTTTCATCAAGGATGCCCATGAGGTGGTCAAGGCCGGCGAGGTGGTCAAGGTGCGCGTCGTCGACGTCGACATCAAGCGCAAGCGTATTGCCCTTACCATGCGCAAGGACGGCGGTGAGGGCGGTGCATCCAAAGGCGGGCCGCGCGACAATGGTGGCGGCAGGCCGCCGCCGCGCTCGCCGGCGCCACAACGCCAGCCGGAGCGGCCGGCACAGCAAGGCGCGTTTGGTGCCGCCTTGGCGGATGCGCTGAAGCGGAAGTAGCTACCAAGCCAGGACAGCCGGCTCCTTCTCAATCTGGCCCAGCAGCCAGTCGCGAAAACTGGCGACGGGCGGATGGCCGCGCTTGTCGCGCGGAACGACGAGATAATAGGCGCTGCGGCTTTGCATGGGTTGGCCGGGCGCGGGAACGAGCTGGTCGCGCTGCAATTCGCCCGCGATGAGGAGCAGTGGCAGGAGCGCCACGCCGAGGCCGGCCATGCAGGCCTGGGCGGCGGTGCCGAACTGTTCGAACTGCATGCCGGGCCCGGTCGGTGCGCTCAGGCCCTGATGTTCGAACCATTCGGTCCAGGCGCCGGGCCGCGTTGCCATATGCAGCAGCGGCAGGCGGCCAATATCGGCCGGCGTGGCGATGGCACGGCCGGCGAGGAATTCGGGTGAGACCACCGGCGCCACCGTTTCACGCACCAGAAGTGTGGAGTCCGCTTCCGGCCAGTCCGGCAGGCCGTAGTGGATGGCAGCATCCAGCCGCTCCCTGGCGAAGTCGAAGCGGCCGACGCGGGTGACGAAGTTGATGGTGATGTCGGGATTGTTTTCGACAAAATCGGGGATCAGCGGCATCAGCCAGCGCGTGCCGAAGGTTGGCAACATAGCGAGGTTCAGGATACCACTATGCCGATTGCTCATCAATCCCAAGGCTGCATCGCGCAACTGGCCAAGCGCTGAACGCACCGCTTCCGCATAGATTTCGCCTGCTGTCGACAGCCGGACATTGCGGCTGTCGCGCTCGAACAGACGGCGCCCGAACTGATCCTCCAACAGCCTGATCTGCCGGCTGACGGCGCCCTGGGTCAGATCAAGTTCCTGGGCGGCGGCGGTGAAACTGCCAAGACGGGCCACCGCCTCGAAGGCGGCGAGGGCGCTGATGTTGGGCAAGAGGCGGCGCTGGACACTCATGATCCATTCCTAACGCTCATTGATCGGTGAAGCAATTTCGTTTGATTTTTTAAGGCCACGGGCCGATAAGCCGGGCTTCACCCGTTTCAAGGACTGAGAAGCCATGGCCGCCGACAAGAATGCATTCGTCTGGGAAGATCCGTTCCTGATCGAGGACCAGCTTTCGGAAGAAGAGCGCATGGTGCGTGACGGTGCGGCGGCCTTTGCGGCCGACAAGCTCGCGCCACGCATTGAAGACGCCTATCTCAATGAGACTTTCGACACTGCGATCTTCCGCGAGATGGGCGATGCCGGCCTGCTCGGCATCAACATACCGGAAGAATTCGGTGGGCTTGGTGCCAACTACGTCACCTACGGGCTGGTGGCGCGGGAAGTCGAACGCGTCGACTCCGGCTATCGCTCGATGATGTCGGTGCAGTCGTCGCTGGTGATGTATCCGATCTACGCCTACGGCTCGGACGAGCAGCGCAAGAAATATCTGCCCAAGCTCGCCAGCGGCGAGTGGATCGGCTGCTTTGGCCTGACCGAACCGGATGCCGGCTCCGACCCCGGCGGCATGAAGACGCGCGCCGAGAAGACCGCCAATGGCTACAAGATTTCCGGCTCCAAGATGTGGATTTCCAACGCGCCGGTCGCCGACGTGTTCGTCGTCTGGGCGAAGTTGAAGGGCGAGAACGGCAAGGACGAGATCCGTGGTTTCGTGCTGGAAAAGGGCATGAAGGGGCTGTCGGCGCCGAAGATCGGCGGCAAGCTGTCGCTGCGGGCGTCGATCACCGGCGAGGTGGTGATGGAAGGCGTCGAGGTTAGCGAAGACGCGCTGCTGCCCAACGCCAAGGGCCTTGGCGGCCCGTTCGGCTGCCTCAACCGGGCCCGTTATGGCATCTCCTGGGGTTCGATGGGTGCGGCGGAAGATTGCTGGCACCGCGCCCGCCAGTATGGCCTCGACCGCAAGCAGTTCGGCAAACCGCTGGCCGGCACGCAGCTTTACCAGAAGAAACTCGCCGACATGCAGACCGAGATCGCGCTGGGATTGCAGGCGTCGTTGCGCGTCGGGCGCCTGCTCGATGAAGGCAAGATGGCGCCGGAAATGATCTCGATCGTCAAGCGCAACAATTGCGGCAAGGCGCTCGACATCGCCCGCCAGGCGCGCGACATGCATGGCGGCAACGGCATCCAGATCGGCTACCACGTCATGCGCCACGCGCAGAACCTGGAAACCGTCAACACCTATGAGGGCACGCATGACGTGCACGCGCTGATCCTGGGAAGGGCGCAGACGGGCATTCAGGCGTTTTTCTAAAGCTGTGCTCAACCGGTGATGGCTGCTTAAATTAGGTGCACCGCAACATCTC
Source organism: Mesorhizobium subarcticum (assembly GCF_055456085.1). Lineage (NCBI taxonomy): Bacteria > Pseudomonadati > Pseudomonadota > Alphaproteobacteria > Hyphomicrobiales > Phyllobacteriaceae > Mesorhizobium > Mesorhizobium subarcticum. The sequence continues at coordinate 2,743,662 of NZ_CM144237.1, forward strand.
TGCTTGGAGAATGGCCAGCAGATGTGTCAGGGTTCAGCGACTTCGTTTTAAACGCTGAACTCCGGGGCCCCATGGCAATTCTGGCAGCCGTCTACCACCTGACCCACTACAAATACGACCGGCCGGTGGTTCTCGGGCCCCAAATCATCCGGCTGCAGCCGGCGCCGCATTCGCGCACCAAGGTGCTCAGCCATTCGCTCAAGGTCGAGCCGGCGAACCACTTCGTCAATTTGCAGCAGGACCCCTACGGCAATTTTCTCGCCCGTTTCGTCTTCCCGGAGCCGGTGAGCGAGCTGAAGATCGAGGTCGATCTCGTCGCCGACATGACGGTCTACAATCCGTTCGACTTCTTCGTCGAGCCGTCGGCCGAGGCGTTCCCGTTCGACTACCCGGAAGAGATACGCGACGATCTCGCCATCTACCGTACGCCTGAGCCGGCGGGTCCGCTGCTCCAGGCCTTCCTCAGGACTGTCGACCGCAGCGCCACCAACACCGTCAATTTCCTCGTCGATCTCAATGCCAGGCTGCAGCGCGAGATCGCCTATATCGTGCGCATGGAGACCGGCGTGTTCTCGCCAGAGGAAACGCTGGCCGCCGGCAAGGGCTCGTGCCGGGATTCGAGCTGGCTGCTGGTGCAGATCCTGCGCAATCTCGGCATTGCCGCGCGCTTCGTCTCCGGCTACCTGATCCAGCTCAAGCCCGACCTTGTCGCGCTTGACGGGCCAGCCGGGACATCAGTCGATTTCACCGATCTGCACGCCTGGTGTGAGGTCTATCTTCCCGGCGCCGGCTGGATCGGTTTCGATCCGACTTCCGGCCTGCTGACCGGCGAAAGCCACGTGCCGCTGGCGGCGACTCCCCATTTCCGCAACGCAGCCCCGATTTCCGGCATGGCGAGCTTTGCCAATGTCGAATTCGGCTTCGAGATGCGCGTCGACCGTATCGCTGAGCATCCGCGCATCACCAAGCCATTCTCCGATGAAAGCTGGCAGGCGCTCGATGCGCTGGGCAACAAGGTCGACGCTGCGCTCACGGCCGGCGACGTGCGGCTGACGATGGGTGGTGAGCCAACCTTCGTGTCGATCGACGATTTCGAATCGGCCGAGTGGAACACCGCCGCCGTCGGACCGACCAAGCGCGAAAAGGCCGATGCGCTGATCCGCAAACTGCGCGAACGCTTCGCGCCGGGCGGCTTTCTCCATTACGGCCAGGGCAAATGGTATCCGGGCGAGAGCCTACCGCGCTGGACCTTCTCGCTTTACTGGCGCGCCGATGGCCAGCCGGTGTGGAGCGACCCGTCGTTGATCGCGCGGGAAAAGAGCTCGGCTGATATCGGCCCGAAACAGGCCGAAAGCCTGCTTACCGCGATCGCCGGCGAGCTTGGCATCGAAAAGACCATGGTCAGCGAAGCCTATGAGGATCCGGCCGAATGGCTGCTGAAGGAAGGCAAGCTGCCGGAGAATGTCGACCCATCCAACTCCAAGCTGGAAGACCCGGAAGAACGCAGCCGCATGGCGAAAGTGTTCGAGCGCGGGCTGACCAAGCCTTCGGGCTATGTGCTGCCGGTGCAGCGCTGGAACAGCCAGGCGTCGGGGCCACGCTGGCGCTCGGAAAAATGGAAGACGCGGCGTGGCCGGCTGTTCCTGGTGCCGGGCGATTCACCGGTCGGCTACCGCTTGCCGCTCGGCACGCTGCCTTATGTGCCGCCGGCGCAATTCCCCTACATCGTGCCGGTCGATCCATCGCTGCCGCGCGGGGCTCTGCCCGCGCGTGAAGCTATTCTCCCAGCAGCGGCGCCGGCCGAACTCGAAGGCGCCGACGAAATGGCGCGGCGCCAGCAGGCGGCGTCTTTCACCGCAGCAACCGGCCAGCAAGACCGGGTCGAACAGGAGATCACCGAGATCGGCGGCGCGGTGCGCACGGCACTCTCGGTCGAGCCACGCGACGGGCGGCTCTGCGTGTTCATGCCGCCGGTCGAGGCGCTGGAGGATTATCTCGAACTGGTCGCCGCCGCCGAGAACGCGGCCAAGGCGATTGGCCTTCCCGTGCATATCGAGGGCTATGGCCCGCCACATGATCCGCGCCTTAACGTCATCCGTGTCGCGCCCGATCCCGGTGTCATCGAGGTCAACATTCATCCGGCTTCCAACTGGCAGGATTGCGTGGCGACCACGACGGCGATCTATGAGGAAGCGCGGCAAACCCGGCTTGGCGCCGACAAGTTCATGATCGACGGCCGTCATACCGGCACTGGCGGCGGCAACCATGTCGTCGTCGGTGGCGCGACACCCAATGACAGCCCGTTCCTGCGCAGGCCCGACCTGTTGAAGAGCCTGGTGCTGCAATGGCAGCGGCGTCCGTCCTTGTCCTATCTGTTCTCCGGCCTGTTCATAGGTCCGACCAGCCAGGCGCCGCGCTTTGATGAAGCGCGTCACGATTCGCTCTATGAGCTCGAAATCGCGATGGCGCAGGTGCCGCATCCGGACCATGGCGCGGCACCCCCGCCATGGCTGGTTGACCGGCTTTTCCGCAATCTTTTGACCGACGTCACCGGCAATACGCACCGTTCGGAAATCTGCATCGACAAGCTGTTTTCGCCGGATGGTCCTACCGGTCGTCTGGGGCTGGTCGAGTTCCGCGGCTTCGAGATGCCGCCCAACGCGCGCATGAGCCTTGCGCAGCAATTGCTTGTCAGGGCGATCATTGCCCGTGCGTGGAAAAACCCGCTCGATGGTCGCTTCGTGCGCTGGGGCACCTCGTTGCATGATCGTTTCATGCTGCCGCACTATGTCTGGGCTGACTTCCTCGATGTGCTCGACGAGCTCAAGCTGAATGGCTTCGAATTCCGACCGGAATGGTTCGACGCGCAGCTCGAATTCCGCTTTCCGTTCTGCGGCGAGGTCCAGCATGCCGGCATCAAGCTGGAACTGCGGCAGGCGCTGGAGCCTTGGCATGTGATGGGCGAGCAGGGCGCGATCGGTGGCACGGTTCGCTTCGTCGATTCCTCGGTCGAACGGTTGCAGGTCAGGACCGAAGGCCTCAACCCGGAGCGCCACGCCATCGTCTGCAACGGCCGCATCGTGCCGATGAAGGTGACCGACAACCGGGAAGTCGCGGTGGCGGGTGTGCGCTTCAAGGCCTGGCAGCCAGCTTCGGGCCTGCACCCGGCGCTGCCGGTCAACACACCGCTGGTGTTCGACATCCACGACCGCTGGTCGGGCCGGGCGGTTGGCGGCTGTGTCTACCATGTCGCCCATCCCGGCGGCCGCAGTTATGACACCTTCCCGGTCAACGGCAATGAGGCGGAAGCGCGACGGCTTGCGCGCTTCGAGCCGCGCGGCCATACGCCGTCAAGCTATGTGCTGCGCGAGGAACAACCCACGGAAGATTTCCCGATGACCCTTGACCTTCGGCGTCCACCCAGACTGTGATCGAACATGGCAAAGGGGAATCACAAGAGGGTACGCGGCAAGCCGCAGATCCGCAGTTTGCTGGAGCACTACCAGCCGATTGACGGCGTCGTCGACGAGATGGTCGATGCGTTGGGCAATCCGCGTCCGGTCTGGAAGCGTTTCATCGAGGCGCTCGACGATCTCGGCGCTGAAAAGCTCGGCCAGCGCTTTGCCCGCGCCGACCAGTATCTGCGTGATGCCGGCGTCTACTACCGTGTCTATGACAAGGCCGGCGCCAATGAGCGCGAATGGCCGCTGGCGCATGTACCCCTGCTCATCGAAGACGCCGAATGGGCTGCGATCAGTGCCGGGCTCGTCCAGCGGGCCGAGCTGTTCGAGGAAACCGTCGCCGACATCTATGGGCGCAACCGGCTGATCGAAAAAGGCATCCTGCCGGCGGGGCTGATCGCCGCCAGCCCTGAATATTTGCGGCCTGTCGTGGGTGCCACGCCGGCCGGTGGCCACTACCTGCATTTCTGTGCCTTCGAACTTGGCCGCGGGCCAGACGGCCAGTGGTGGGTGCTGGGTGACCGCACGCAAGCACCGTCGGGCGCCGGTTTTGCTTTGGAGAACCGCGTCGCCACCACGCGCGCTCTGTCCGACATCTATGGCGAGATGCATGTGCACCGGCTTGCCGGCTTCTTCCGCCGTTTTCGCGATGCGCTGATCGGCATGGCCACCGACGGCCGGGTCGCCATACTGACGCCGGGGCCGCTCAACGAGACCTATTACGAACACGCCTACATCGCCCGCTATCTCGGCATCATGCTGCTCGAAGGCGAGGATTTGACTGTTTCCGGCGGCAGGCTGATGGTGCGCACCGTCTCCGGCCTGATGCCGATCAGCGTTTTGTGGCGGCGGCTCGATGCCGCTTTCGCGGACCCGCTTGAACTGCGCTCGGATTCGCAGATCGGCACGCCGGGCCTGGTCGAGGCGATCCGCCAGGGTGCGGTCGCTACCGTCAATGCGTTGGGCTCGGGTCTGATGGAAACGCGGGCGCTGCTCGCCTTCCTGCCCAAAATCGCGCGCGAATTGCGCGGCGAAGAGTTGCTGCTGCCAAGCGTCGCGACGTGGTGGTGCGGGCAGGAGGCCGAACGAGCCCATGTGCTTGCCAATATCGACCGCATGGTGATCGGGCCGGCGCTGTCGACGCGGCTTGCCTTCGAGGATGATGGCCAGACCACGCTCGGCTCGGCGTTGTCGGCCGGGGAGCGGGCCGAGCTGGTGGCGCGCATCGAACGCGACGGCGGTGCCTTTGTCGGCCAGGAAGCGGTGACGCTGTCGACGACACCGGTCTTTGTCGGCGGCTGGCTGGAGCCACGGCCGGCAAGCCTGCGCGTCTATCTGGCGCGGACCCCGGAGGGCTGGACGGTCATGCCGGGCGGGTTTGCCCGCGTTGGCCTGTCGCTCGACCCAACCGCGATCGCCATGCAGCGCGGCGGCCAGGCGGCCGATGTCTGGGTGGTCAGCGATCGGCCGGTGGAGCGCGAAACGCTGCTGCCACAGGAGGGCGACAGTTTCAGCCGCACAAGGCCGGGCAGCCTGCCCAGCCGCGCAGCGGAGAACCTGACCTGGCTTGGCCGTTATATCGAACGCTCGGAAGACACGGTGCGCATCCTGCGCGCCTATCATGTGCGGCTGGCCGAGACCTCTGACCCGGACATGCCGCTGCTGGCCGACATCAGGGACTATCTCGAACCGTTCAGCATCGACGTCGAGACGGCGATCCCGTCTGGACTGATCGGCACGTTGGACAGCGCGGTCTACAGCGCCGGGCAGATCCGCGACCGTTTCTCACCCGATGGCTGGCTGGCGCTCAAGGACCTGTCGAAGACCATCCATCAGTTCGCCACGACAGTGGCGCCCGGCGACGATGCGACACGGGCCATGACCGTGATCCTGCGCAAGCTGGCCGGCTTCTCCGGCCTGCTGCACGAGAACATGTACCGCTTCGCCGGCTGGCGGTTCCTCGAAATCGGCCGGCGGCTGGAGCGCGGCATCCAGATTGCCCGCACGCTGTCCCGGCTGACCCGCGCCAAGGCGCCGGACGGGGCGCTCGACATGATGCTGGAGATCGGCGACAGCGTGATGACCCATCGCCGGCAATATCCGGTGCAGACCGGCCGGCGCACGGTGATCGATCTCCTGGCGCTCGACCCGCTCAACCCGCGCTCCATCCTGTTCCAGCTCGAACGACTGAAGGCCGAGATCGGCCTGTTGCCATCGGTTGGCGGCGAGGGGCACATGTCGCCGGCGGCGAAGGAGATCCTGCAGCTCAACACAGCCATCGCCATCAAGGAGCCTTCCGACATGACGGCAAAGGCGCTGGACGATCTCGCCTATGAGATCGGCGGCCTCTACAATAGCCTCGCAAAGGCCTATTTCGGCTAAGCAGGTTCGGCACGGTTTTGCGACCAGAACCTTTGCCAAGAAGAACCTGTGCCAGGACAAGAAAAGCAGAACATGCTCTACGACATCAGGCTTCATCTTCATTACGACTACGCGGCCGCTGCCGGCGGTAGCCGCCATCAGATCCGTGTGCTGCCATCGACGATATCAGGGGTGCAGCGTGTTATCGCCGCCTCACTCTCCTTTTCGCCTGCGCCCAATGAACGTTCTGATTTCTCAGACTTTTTCGGCAACAACGTCACCTCGATCGCTTTTCGCGACGCACATGATGCGCTCGACATAAGGATGAGCGCACGCATATCCGTGTCACGGCCTGAGCCAGGGCTCGACGTGTCGCCCGATATCGGCCGGCTCAGGCAGGAACTGGCCGCGACGCGATCCCTGGGGTCGGCCTCGCCGCATCATTTTCTGGCCGCCAGCGGCCATGTGAGCATCGATGCGGCGATCACCGCCTATGCGCGAGACAGCGTCGGCAACTCGGCCATCGGCACGGCGATGAATTTCTGCAACCGCATCCATCGCGATTTCACCTATGACGGCGAGGCGACCACGGTGCGGACCCGGGCCAGCGATGCCTTCAAATTGAAGCGGGGTGTCTGTCAGGATTTTTCGCACATCATGATCGCCGGCCTGCGCGGCCTCGGCATTCCGGCCGGCTATGTCAGCGGCTTCCTGCGCACCATTCCACCGAAGGGCAAACCCCGGCTGGAGGGCGCCGATGCCATGCATGCCTGGGTCAAGGTATGGTGCGGACGCGATGCCGGCTGGCAGGAGTTCGACCCGACCAATGGCATGCGGGCCAGCAACGATCACATCACCGTCGGCTATGGCCGCGACTATTCCGATGTCGCGCCGATCGTCGGCGTGCTGAAAACCACCGGCGGACAGGTTGGCGAGCAGGCTGTCGACGTCATTCCGGTCGCGCTCGAAAAAGCGTAAAAGCGGACGGGTCCGCACCAGGTGCCCCTTGGGTACAATTCAGCGCCAACAAAGTTGACTTCTCAAATGGTGAAGTGGCAGCTACCTTAGGTTGGTTTCGAGGGGACCAATAGTTGCAGTATTGATGCGCGCGGGCGCGGGGTTTGGTATTGAAAGCGGTCAGCGTCGTCATTCCGGCCCATAATGCGGCGAAAACCATCGCTACAACGCTGGCGTCGCTCGCCAGCGAGGCCGGGGTTATCGGCGAGATACTTCTCGTCGATGATGCATCGTCAGACGGTACGGCTGCCGTGGCGATGCAGGCCGCCGCGAAATTGTCCCTGCCGCTGCGCGTGCTGCCGGCCAATTGTCGCGATGCCGGGGGCGCGCGCAACGTTGCACTGGCGCAGGTGCTGCATCCCTGGGTGTACCTGATCGACGCCGACGATTTGCATCTTGAGAGCGGCTTGCGGGCGCTGCTCCAGCAGGCCGAACGCCAGCCAAAGGCCGACATGATCGTTGGCGCTTACCGGCGTCGGGTGAATGGCCAGGACCGGCAGATCAAGGTGCCGAACGGATATCAGACCGGCTGTCTGGCAAACGCCGCGGCCTATGTGAAAGGTGATATCAGGTCGGTCGCGGTTGGCAGTGTGCTTGCATCGCGGCACCTGATCGGCCAAACGCGGTTTCCTGTCAGGCTGGCCTATGATGAGGACACGTTGTTTTGGGCGCGGCTGATGAGCACGGCGTCGCTGGCCATGATCCAGCAGCCTGTGATGGTTTATGAGGTCTCGCCGATGCGCTCCGACGATCGTTTTACGATCAAGCCGGTGAAGCGCTTCTTGGATTGGCGCCGCGAGCTGCACACGCTCACCGATTGCAACGTCCCTGTCTCGGCGCTGAAGACCAGGGAGGGGCTGGTCGCCCTCAAGATCGCCCGCGTCCACTATGCGCGCGGTGACCTGGACATGGCGGCAAGATTCCTGGCGGTGGCCGTGGCCGCGCCGAAGCGACGGTCGGATGCTTGGCGCTGTGTGCGCTACAAGGTGAAGATCGGGTCCCGACGCTGGTTTTCGCGGTCAGGAATTCACTTGCAAAGTGCTTTATGACAGCCGAGCCAGAATTGGCGGTTGTTGTAATCGGGTGTCGAGCCCCGGCAAGTATCGTCGGTTCAGTCAAATCTCTTATCGATCAGGGCATGCCCCTCGAGATCCTTGTAGTCAACTCTGGTGGAGGGGATGCGAAGTCGCTCCTGCACGATGCCGGCATCGAAGTGCCGGTGATTGAAATCGCAAAGCGGGTATTCGTTGGGACCGCGCGCAATGTCGGGATTGTTGCCACGCAGGCGCCCTTCGTTGCATTCCTTGCCGACGATTGCCTGGCTTGCCCGGGTTGGGCGGCGGCACGGCTTCGCCGGCACCTTGCGGGGACTGCCACGGTTTCGAGCGCGATTTCTAACAGCCATCCTCGCAATCCCTATGCCTGCGCCGCATATCTCGCGCTGTTCGCGCGCCGTCTTCCAGGCCTTCCCGCGGAACTGGCGCTGCGCTACGGCGTCTCCTTCGACCGGCGGTTGTTCGAGGAATACGGCCTGTTCGACGAATCGATGCGGGTTGCCGAGGACACCGAATTTCTCGCACGGCTGCCCCCGGAGCTTGAGCCGGCCTGGGAACCGGAGATAAGAACGATCCATCGCAACGAAACGCGATTGCGTGGTTTGCTCTTCGACCAGTACAAGCGTGGCTATCGCAGTGGCGCCTGTTACATCGGGACGACCGGGGCCAAGCCCTTTCGACTTGCCCGCAACAATTTCAGGGATCGGCGGCAGATTCGAAAGCTGGCGAGGATCGGGCTGTCTGGGTCGGAGTTGAGCTTCGCCATGCGTTCGATGCCGATTGTCATGTTGGCTTTGTTTGCGAAGTCTCTTGGCATCTATTTGGGCGCTCGCGATCGCTTGAAAAATGACCTGAAAAAGACACGATGATTAACTGCCATATCAAGCCGAGGCGGTGGCGGCGCGACAGGTTTTTCTGGACGCGCACAAGAACGCTAGCGGCGTTCAGCTACCGCTACGATGCGCATTGAGCCCAGGCGACGCTCAGGCCGACAAGCCTCTACCGGTATTTCGATCCCGAACATGAGATGCAGGACATTGGATACGACTATTTGACAGACGAGAGGCATGCTCCCCTTGGAGACAATCGCGCCTGGTCTCGACTATCGCCACCGCATATCGATGATGGCGGGATGTGGATGGCGATATAACGGCCGAGTCCCAAGGATAGCTTTTTCGGCCCCGCCCCGGAACCAGCAGCCCCTCCGTTGCTTATCTTCCGATAAATCCGGTGGAGTACACATGCTGGACAAATCAGAGCCGCACGTTGGTCGATCGACCGGGCAGGAAAACACCATACAGGGGCGGGCGCAGATTTCGGCCAAGGACGCCGCGCTGACCTATGTCAGCGATGCCGAGCCCGGCATACGCCGGCTGAAGGCAAGCAAGGGATTTTCCTACAGGAAGCCGGACGGACAACCGGTCTCGGCTGACGTCAAGGCGCGTATCGACGCCATCGTCATCCCGCCGGCATGGACGGATGTCTGGATCTCGCCCGACGCGGATGGCCACATCCAGGCGACCGGAAGGGATCAACGCGGGCGCAAGCAGTATCGCTATCATCCGCAATGGGCAGAACAACGCGACGGCGTCAAATATTCAAGCCTCGTCGCTTTCGCCGAAAACCTGGCCGAGCTGCGGCACACGATCGACAGCGATTTGCGCCGTCACGGCCTGCCGTTCGAGCGGGTTGTCGCCGCGGTCGTCTGGCTGCTGGACAACACGATGATCCGTGTCGGCAATGCGGCCTACGCCAGGGACAACAAGAGTTTTGGCCTGACGACCCTGCGCGACCGCCATGTCGACATCAAGGGATCGAGCCTGCGCTTTGCCTTCAAGGGCAAGTCAGGCAAGGAATGGAAACTGAAGCTGGTCGATCGCCGCATCGCCGGGATCGTGCGGGGCGCGCAGGACCTGCCGGGGCAGAAACTGTTCCAGTATCTCGACGAGGACGGCAACAGACGGCCGGTCAGTTCCGACGACGTCAACCGTTACATCCGCGAGGCGGTTGGTGACAAGTTCAGTTCGAAGCATTTCCGCACCTGGGGCGGCACCATCCATGCCGCGTCGCTGTTTGCACAGACGGAACTGCCGGAAAGCCAGCCACAGCAGAAGCGGGTGATGAACAGCGTCATCGACAAGGTGGCCGAGCGGCTCGGCAACACGCGCGCCGTCTGCCGCAAATGCTACATCCATCCGCAGGTTTTCGAGGCCTGGTCTGAAGGAAGGTTGCTTGCCGAAATGGCGGACGCCAACAAACGAAAGCGCTCGATAGACGGCCTCGACGAAGAAGAGGCGCTGGTGCTGCGGTGGCTGGAAACGCACGAAAGCTGACTCGCGGCGACTGCCGACTGTCAAATCCACAGCGGTCGGATTTTTTTATCGACTGCGTGTCGGGATCGGTCCTACTGTTTCGTCCTTTGGAACAGAAAAGGATCTGACATGCTCTACGCCATCCTCTGCTATGCCTCCGAAGACGTCGTCAGCTCGTGGAGCAAGGCGCAGGACGACGAAGTCATGGCCAATCTCCTCAATGTCCAGGACAAGTACGCCAAAGCCGGTCGGCTTGGCCCCGTGGCGCGGCTTTTGCCGACCACGGCGGCGACGACGCTTAGGAAGGTCAAGGGCGAATCGGTGGTCATCGATGGTCCGTTCGCCGAAACCAAGGAGCAGTTCCTCGGCTTCTACACGCTCGAATGTGCGGATCTCGACGAGGCCGTCGAATTTGCCCGTGAGCTCTCCGAGGTCAACCCGAGCGGCGGATCCTATGAGATCCGGCCGGTCTCGATCTTTAATCCCACCAAGGTAGCGGTATGACCGAACTTGCCTGGATCAGCTCGGCGATCAGCGTCGCCCGCCCGCAAGCGATGGGTGCGCTGCTGCGCTATTTCCGCAATCTCGATACAGCGGAGGAAGCTTTCCAGGACGCGTGCCTGAGGGCGCTGAAGAACTGGCCGCAGAACGGGCCGCCGCGCGATCCGGCGGCCTGGTTGATCTTTGTCGGCCGCAACAGCGGCATCGACGCCGTGCGCAAGCGCGCCAAGCAGGCGCCGATGCCGGAAGAGGACCAGATCTCCGATCTGGAAGATGCCGAGAGCGACATCGCCGAACGGCTGGATGGCGCGCATTACCGCGACGACATCTTGCGGCTTTTGTTCATCTGCTGCCATCCCGATCTGCCGGCAACGCAGCAGATCGCGGTGGCGCTGCGCATCGTCTCCGGCCTCACCGTCAAGCAGATCGCGCGTGCCTTCCTGGTCGGTGAGAGCGCCATGGAACAGCGCATCACCCGCGCCAAGGCGCGCATTGCCGACGCCGGCGTGCCATTCGAGACGCCGGGCGCTGTCGAGCGCTCGGAGCGGCTCGCGGCGGTTGCGGCCATGGTCTACCTGATCTTCAACGAAGGCTATTCGACCAACAGCGGCGAGGCGCCGGCCCGCGCGCCGCTGTGCGAAGAGGCGATCCGGCTTGCCCGCCTGCTGCTGCGGCTGTTCCAGACCGAACCGGAAATCATGGGGCTGACGGCGTTGCTTTTGCTGCAGCACGCGCGCGCCCCGGCGCGTTTCGACGAAGACGGCGAGATCGTGCTGCTCGAGGACCAGGACCGCGGCCTGTGGAGCCGCAAGATGATCGACGAGGGACTGGCACTGGTCGACAAGGCCTTGCGTCATCGCAAGCCCGGCCCCTACCAGGTGCAGGCGGCGATTGCCGCGCTGCATGCCCGGGCCGACAAGGCCGAGGATACCGACTGGGTGGAGATCGACCTGCTCTACCGCTTGCTCGAGCAGATGCAGCCGTCGCCGGTCATCACGCTCAACCGGGCGGTTGCGGTCTCCAAGGTGCGCGGACCGGCAGAGGCGCTCGCCATGATCGAGCCGTTGGAAGAAAGGCTTTCCGGCTATTTCCACTTCTTCGGCCTCAAGGGCGGACTGCTGATGCAGCTCGACCGGGGCGAGGAGGCGCGGGTCGCCTTTGACCGCGCCATCGCGCTGGCCAATACGGCGGCCGAGGCAGCTCATATCCGCATGCATATCGACCGGCTGATGAAGGACGGTGCCGTACGCGCGCCGGCGAAAAAGGCGAACTGAGAGTCTTCTGGCTCAATCGTGTAACTTGGCCTTGGACCATGCCGGGGTGGCGATTTTCCCCTGAAACGAGTAATGCCACGCCATGACTGCGCCTGAAGTGCCGTTCGGCACGCGGGAAGCATGGCGCCAGGCTTTGACCCGACGCCATATGATCGGATCTGAAAGGGACAAGAATGACCATAGCGAAGGAAACGGCCGAGCTGCTGGCGAAACTGGGCGTGGCCAAGGACGCGCTTGTCGGCGGCGACCTCATCGTGCACAGCCCGGTGACGGGAGAGCAGATCGCGGCACTGAAGACGATCTCGCCCGCCGATGCGGCCAAGACCATCGATGCCGCGCACAAGGCGTTCCAGGCCTGGCGAATGGTGCCGGGTCCCCGGCGCGGCGAACTGGTGCGCCTGCTCGGCGAGGAGTTGCGCGCGCACAAGACCGAGCTTGGCCGGCTGGTTTCGATCGAAGTCGGCAAGATCCCGTCCGAAGGGCTTGGCGAAGTGCAGGAGATGATCGACATCTGCGACTTCGCCGTCGGTCTTTCCAGGCAATTGTACGGCTTGACTATTGCGACCGAGCGTCCGGGCCATCGCATGATGGAAACCTGGCATCCGCTTGGCGTGGTCGGCGTTATTTCCGCCTTCAATTTTCCCGTAGCGGTGTGGTCGTGGAATGCGGCGCTGGCGCTGGTCTGCGGCGACGCCGTGGTGTGGAAGCCGTCGGAAAAGACGCCGCTGACGGCACTCGCCTGCGAGGCGATTTTTGCCCGCGCAGTGAAGCGTTTCGGTGCCGACGCGCCCCAGGGCCTGGCGCCGATGCTGATCGGTGACCGTGCCGTCGGCGAGATCCTGGTCGACCATCCCAAGGTGCCGCTGGTCTCGGCCACCGGCTCGACCCGCATGGGCAGGGATGTCGGGCCGCGCCTGGCCAAGCGCTTTGCCCGCGCCGTGCTGGAACTCGGCGGCAACAATGCCGGCATCGTCTGCCCGACCGCCGATCTCGACATGGCTTTGCGCGCGATTGCCTTTGGAGCGATGGGCACGGCCGGCCAGCGCTGCACGACGCTGCGGCGCCTGTTTGTGCATGACAGCGTCTATGACGCCTTGGTTCCACGTCTCAAGAAGGCTTACGAAAGCGTCTCGGTCGGCAATCCGCTGGAAACGTCTTCGCTGGTCGGGCCGCTGATCGACAAGGCAGCCTATGACGCCATGCAGAAGGCATTGAAGGAGGCCACCGCCCATGGCGGCAAGGTGACCGGCGGCACGCGGGTCGAGAACGGCCATCCCGATGCGTACTACGTGCATCCGGCGCTGGTCGAGATGCCGAAGCAGGTGGCTCCTGTCACCGAAGAGACTTTTGCACCGATCCTCTATGTCATGAAATATTCCGACTTCGACGCCGTGCTCGACGAGCACAATGCGGTGGGGGCCGGCCTGTCGTCTTCGATCTTCACCCGCGATTTGCAGGAATCCGAGCGTTTCCTTGGCGTCGACGGTTCGGACTGCGGCATCGCCAACGTCAACATAGGCACATCCGGAGCCGAGATCGGCGGTGCCTTCGGCGGCGAAAAGGAAACCGGCGGTGGCCGCGAGAGCGGCTCCGATGCGTGGAAGGCCTATATGCGGCGCGCCACCAACACGGTGAATTATTCGAAGGCGCTGCCGCTTGCCCAGGGCGTCTCATTCGACATCGATTGAGAACGCCGGCGCCCGCTTCTCGCAGGTGCGAGTGCTACTGGCGATCAGTCTATGTACATGACGGGCCACAGACGGCCGTGACGCTGGACAGCTTCTGACGCTTGTCCAGCGTCGGCTTTTCGTACCGTCTTCATGTCGGTCCTCTCCCTGTGCGTGGTCATGCCAGCGGCTGGCCCATAGGCAGTCGCCGGCGCTTCGGCGATCAATTCACGCAGGTCGACGGCGTGCACAACGCGGTGACGCTGGACAGTCTTTCGCGCTTGTCCAGGGTCGGCTTTTCGTAGCGTTTTTTCATGCAGGTCCCTCTTCAATCGTAATGCCGCGCATGGCGATAACTGAAGTGCTAGCGGCCATCGCGCATTCGTGCATCCCCCACACGGGGGATGCCGCACCGGTCAGTGTTCTGTCGTCGAAGCAAACGCTTCGGCGAAGGCAGCATCGATGATGGCCAGCTTCACCGCCTGTGCGGTCATGTATTCCCCGTAGAAATCGCGTGACACCCACATCACCGAATTGCCTCGTTGGCCGAGCCAACCGATGCTGCCGAGGTCTTCGGCATCGCGCAGCTTGCGCGCCAGATGGGTTCGAGACAGTTTGAGCCATTTGGCGAAATCACCGATCGACACGATACCCGTCGGGATTCGCTCGAGACCGGCATGATCCGGATCGACGCCCGCTATCAGCCAATCCATGACGACGCCGCCATTGTTGAGCCAGGTGAACAGGGAAAACGTCTGCTTGGGCTCACGCACCGGATTGGACGAGAGCAAACCATCGGCAATCCCAGGCTGCACCATGGCCAGCGCGTCCGGCCGTGCCAGGAACAGAGCGAGGCGGTTCGCACCGTCGAGACTGTCCAGCGTATGCAGATGTGCCATCATCCAGCGGGTAACCGGCTCCAGCGAGGCCACCGACGGCTGCAGAGGTCGGATGCGGCCGTCCTGTGTCGCGGGCGCATATTCGATGAAACCGTAGTGCAGCATTTCCTTGATGAAGGCGTCGGCGGTGTTGCGGCTGGCCACATCATTCTGGCGGATGACGTCGATGAAACGTGCCGCCGTCAATTCCTTGCGATAGTCGTCGGGCTCGCGCCTGAAATACAAAGCGAGACCGATATGCGCCATCAGCCAGCGCTGCTGCGTGGCGAACACCGAGGAAAGCCGCGGGTTCGTCTCATAGGTCTGGTTCATCGCCTGCGCCTGGACGCGAACACAGCGATGCAGGGCCGGATGACCGGCAATTTCCTCCAACGTCAGCGCCATTCTCCCCCGCTGCGATAAGCCCCCTTGCCGCGAAGACGCAAAAACACATTTTCAGCCTTCGCTGCCTGTGTCCAGACGCTGGCCGCGAATAGTGGTTGAATGTGTACAGCGGGCGCAAATTGCGGGAGCGGCGCTCCTCAGCCGCCGCCTGGCGAAGGCGGAAAACAGGCTTCGAAGGCGCCGTCGACGACGGCCAGCTTGGCGGCCTGGACGGTCATGTATTCCTCATAGAACCTGTGCGACACCCACATCACCGAATGGCCGCGCTGGCCAAGCCAGCCAATGCTGCCGAGTTCTTCGGCGGTGCGCAGTTTGCGGCCGAGGTGGGTCCGCGACAGCTTGAGCCATTTGGCGAAGTCGCCGATCGAAACCACGCTGGTCGGAATCCGCTCCAGGCCGGCATGGTCGGGATCGATGCCCGACATCAGCCAGTCCATGACGATGCCGCCATTGTTGAGCCAGATGAACAGCGAAAAGGTCTGGTTGGGTTCGCGCACCGGCTTTGAGGCAAGCAGGCCGTCGGCCACCAGGGGCTGCAGCGTGGCCAGCATGTCGGGCCGGTCCAGGTATCTGGCCAGCCGGTCGCCGCCATCGATATGGTCGAGCGTGCGCAGATGGGCAACCACCCAGCCGGTAAATCTCTCAATGGTGGCCGCCGTTGGCTGCAGGGGATGCGTGCGACCATCCCCGCCCGCGACATACTCGGCGATGTTGTAGTGCAGCATCTCCTTGATAAAGGCGTCCGCTGTGTTGCGGCTGGCGACCGCGTTCTTGTGCACGACCTCGATGAAACGCGATACCGTCAATTCCTTGCGGCGGTCGTTCGGGTCGCGCCTGAAGTGCATGGCAAGGCCGACGTGAGCCATAAGCCAGCGCTGCTGCGTGGCAAAAATGGAAGCCAGACGCGGGCTCTCCTCATAGATCCGGATCAACGCCAGCGACTGCTCCTGAACGAAGCGATGCAACGCCGGATGGCCGGCAATATCTTCCAAATTCAGCGCCATCCTCCTGCTCATCCGAGTCAACTCTGACAGCGGGGTCTCGTTCCCCATTTTTCAGCCTTCAACACCTGTGTCCAGAGGTACCAAATGCCGAGGACAGGACCGGTCAAAGTGCGACAGGTTGGCGGCGCAACTTGCTAACTGATTGCTATAGCTTGGAAAACCCCTCCCAATAATAGTCAGCCGAACCGCCGCCCGTTGAATTGACCTTCATAAGGGCCAGGCATAGTTTCCGCCTCATCCGACCGGCGGGGGCACGCCTTTCGGACAAGAGTGCAGACCAACCGTGGTTTTGACGAGCGATATGACATCGCGCGGCGGCGAAGCTTTGCCGCGTTCTACTTCGAAATGCGAGTGACTGAGTGAACTATCGAAAGAAGATCGCGATTGGCAAAAGTGCCGACTGCCCGCCTGTTTTCGGCGGGTCGTCGGCACGTCGAACATGGCTGGCCGTGTTGGCCGCCTCGGCATGCCTGTCGGTTCAGTCGGGCGCATTCGCCCAGACCGCCAGCCAGATCACGCCGCCAAGCTTCCGGCCGCCGTCGCAAGCCAACACAGCAGGTGTCTCCATCCCCGAAGGTTCGGGCCTCGAGGCCCCGGCGGGCGCCGAAAAGCTCAAGGTCAAGCTCGGGGATGCTAGTGTCGAAGGTGGCCTGCCCGAGATGGCCGAGGCGACGCGCAAGGTTGTTGCAGGCCTTGCCCATCGCACGGTGACGGCGGCGGAGATCTTTGCCGCGGCGCGGGCGCTGGAGACCGCATATGGCCGGGCGGGTTACGCGCTGGTGCGGGTCGTACTGCCGGCGCAGAAGCTCAACGATGGCGCACGGCTCAGGCTCGTCGTCATCGATGGTTATCTGGAACGGATCGACACCAGCAACCTGCCCGCGCGCATACGCGGACGGGTCGAGGCAACGCTTTCGCCGCTTGTCGGGCAAAAAAGCATCAAGCTGTCGGCGATCGAGCGCAAACTGCTTTTGGCTGGCGACATACCAGGCGCCAGGCTGCGTTCGACCTTGCAGGCCGGGACGGCGAAGGGCGCCAGCGTGCTGGTCATCGACGGAAAATACCGTCCGATAGGTGGCCAGGTGACTGTGGACAACTCGCTGTCGCCGTCGCTGCAGCGCTGGTCGACAGGTGTCGGCGTCGACTTCAACTCGCTGCTTGGCCTCGGTGAACTCATCTATGTGCGCGCTGGGGGCTATCCCAATGGTGGCGAAAATGGCGTTTTCACCGACGGTCCACGTAACCGCAACTATGCCGCCGGCATCGTCCTGCCGATCGGCTATGACGGGCTGACGCTCAATCTGGAGGCCACCCGCACGCGGGCCAACCCGACCGCAGAGCCCGGCACGCTCGGCTTTGGCAGTGAATTCGAGCGTTATTCAGCCAGGCTTCGCTATCCCTGGACCCGCAGCCGCGAACTGACCATCAGCAGCGAACTCTCTTTCGACGCGCAGAACGATTTTCTCAATGCGGTGACGCCAATCTCGCTGCCGATCGCCGAGGATCGGCTCAGGATCATCAGGTTCGGCACGGACGCCACCTGGTTCACGCCGCTCGGCGGGGTCTTCACCGGCAATGTCGTGGCCTCGTTCGGCATTGACGGGCTCGGTGCGCGCTCCGCCGCCGACACCACGCCGCTGCTGCCGCTGTCGCGCCAAGGGGCGGACGCCGACTTCCAGAAGCTGGAGGTCGAGGCCAGCTACAGCCAGCCGCTGGCCACCCATCTCGGTCTCGATCTCTATGCCCGCGCGCAGACCTCGTTCGGCAAGCCGCTGCTGCAATCGGAGCAGATCGGACTGGTCGGCGCCAACGGCCTGTCGAGCTTCGACGCCGGCGCGCTACAAGGTGATTCCGGCTATGTGGTGCGCGGCGAGGTGTCCTCGCCATGGTACGTGCCGTTCACCGGCGGCATCGTTTCGCTGTCGCCCTATGTCTTCGGCGCCGTTGGCCAGGTCCATCTCGAAATGCCGACCGCGCTTGAGACAGCGGATATCGTTGGCGCGTCATACGGGCTTGGCCTGAAAGTCGGCACCGCCCTTGCGGGTGACGCAACCAATGCCAGCCTGACGCTGGAATGGGGCCGCCAGCATCGCGATGAACATGTCCCGATCAGCGACCGCTTTTCGCTCGCCGGCGCTATCCAGTTCTAAGACATGATCATGCAGCGCCACACCTTCTCCCCACGGCACCTCAACCGCACCAGCGCGCCGCTGATGGCGCTGCTGCTGGCCTCGACGGCGCTTGTCGGGTTCACATCGGCGCGAGCGCAGGAACTGCCGACAGGCGGCAAGGCGGCCTCCGGTGGCGTCACCATCTCTAACCCGTCCTCCTCGCAGTTGAGTATCAAGCAGTCGACCAGCTTGGCCATCGTCAACTGGCAGAGCTTTTCGATCGGTGCGGGTGCGACCGTCAACATCGACCAGCCGACGTCGACCTCAACGATGCTCAACCGTGTCACCGGCGGCACCAAATCGACCATAGCCGGCCAGCTCAACGCCAACGGCCAGGTCTTTCTGGTCAATCCCAACGGCATCGCCATCTCCAAAACCGGCAAGGTCAGCACCGCCGGCTTTGTCGGCTCGTCGCTCGACATCAGCGATGACGATTTCAAGGCCGGCAAGCTGCAGTTCCAGGGCAAGGGTGCCTCCGCTGCTGTCTCCAACCAGGGCTCGATCAGCATCGGCCGTGGCGGCTATGCCGCTCTGATCGGCGGCAGCGTCGACAATGCCGGTTCGATCAGCGTGCCGCTGGGCAGGGTCGGGCTAGGCTCGGGCGAGAAGGCAACGCTCGACCTTTCCGGCGACGGTTTTCTGCAGGTCTCCGTGCCGACCAAGGTTGACGGCAGCACTGCGCTGGTCAGCAATTCCGGTTTGATCAGCGCCGACGGCGGAACGGTCGAGCTCAAGGCTGCGGCGGTGCGGAACGCGGCGCGCCAGGCGGTCAACATGTCTGGTGTCATCGAGGCGCGCACCGTCTCCGGTCAATCCGGCGCCATCCTGCTGGGCGGTGGCGATGGCTCGGTCGAAGTTTCCGGCAAGCTCGACGCCTCGGCCAAAGCCGACGGCAATGGCGGCAAGATCACCGTCACCGGCCGCAAGCTGAAACTCAAGCATGCCGTGGTCGATGCCTCTGGCAAAGATGGCGGCGGCACGGTCAAGATCGGCGGCGACAAGCAGGGCTCCGGTACCTTGCAGCGCGCGGCAACGACCGATATCGATGCAGCCACGACGATCAACGCCGACGCCACCGGCACCGGCGATGGCGGCACGGTTATTGTCTGGTCCGACGAGCAGACGAATTTCGCCGGCAAGATTTCCGCGCGCGGCGGCGACAGTGGTGGCGACGGCGGTTTCACGGAAGTGTCCGGCAAGCAGCGGCTCGACTTCACCGGCTCGGTCGACTTGCGGGCCCGCTTCGGCGACACCGGCGATCTGCTGCTCGATCCCTACAACTTGACGATCTCCAACGCCGCCGGCAACACCGGCGGCAGCATGTCCGCCAACACCAATGACAGTGTCATCAACGTCACCACGCTGCAGAACCTGCTGGCGACGGCGAACGTCACCATCTCGACGGGCAGCGGTGGCTCACAGGCCGGCGACATCACCATCGCCGCGCCGATCAGCTGGAACGCCAACACGCTGACGCTCAGCGCCTATCATTCGATTGTGTTCAACGCGAGCGCCACGATCGGCGGTGTCGGCGGCATTTCGCTGGTCACCAACAATGGCGGCAGCGGCGGCACGATCTCCTATGCGCTGGGTGCATCGGCTACCTTCACCGGCACGCCCGGAGCCCAGGGGCTGTCGATCAACGGGCAGAGCTACACACTGATCTATGACGTCAACGGACTGCAGGCGATCAACAGCGGACTGAACGGCCGCTATGCGCTGGCGAAGAACATTGATGCCAGCGCCACGTCGGGCTGGAACAGCGGTCTCGGCTTTATCTCGCTGGGCACCGACGGCAACAGCAATATTCTGGACACCAACGGCTTCACCGGAACCTTCGACGGGCTTGGCCATGCCGTCGACAAACTGTCAGTGACGCAGCCAACCGCCCAATATGTCGGCCTGTTCGGCTTTGTCGGCGCCGGCGGGCTTGTCCAAAACATCGGCGTCACCAATGCAACGGTCCGCGGGTTCAGGACGCTCGGCGGGATCGTGGGCTACAATGCGGGCACGTTGACCCAGAGCTATTCGAGCGGCCAGATATACGTAACGCAATATGGCAGCACATCTGGCGGCCTGATCGGCGAAAATGATGGCGCACTGTCCGACAGCTTCTCCACCGTTGTTGTCAATGCGCGTGACAGTAACAGCGCTGGCGGAGCGGTGGGCTTCAACAATTTCGGAACCATCGATCGCGTCTATGCCATGGGCGCCGTCGATGGCGGCAGCGCGGGCGCCAATGCCGGCGGTCTCGTCGGGGCGAACTATGGCTACTCGTTTGTCGGCCAGGGTGGCAGGATCACCGACAGCTACTCGACCGGTGCAGTCAGTGGCGGGTGGAATGTCGGAGCATTCATAGGCAACAATCTCTATGACGGCACGATCACCGGCGCCTATGACACGTCGACATCCGGTCCCTATAACACCTCATCGTCAGCCAAGCCTGCGATCGGCGGCGGCACCACGGGTCCCAATGTCAATATCGTAGGATTGTCAACCGCCAGCTTCCAGAATGGCGGCCTGAGCGGCCTGAGCGCTGCCTATGGCGGCGGCGCGGGTGGCCTCTACCCCTATCTCAAGGCTTTCTACCCGAATGGTGCCCAGGCGATCTCAGGAATTGCCTACCGGGACGCCGGCAACACACCGCTGATCTCCGGCACCGGCCAGCCCTTTTACACAAAGAATCCCGGCCTTGTGTCGGCCGTCTCCAACGGCGTCTCCCTCGGCACGGTGTCTACCGGGGTCAATGGCTACTACTACATCGTTGTGCCGACCGGTCAGATTTCCAGCAGCGTGCTCGCCTATACGGCTGCCGACACCGATCCGGACAATAGCTCAGGCGCCAGGAATGGCGTGACCTTCCGGACCGGCGTCTCCGGAAATGCTGCCAACCTGAACATCTATGGCGACTGGCGCCTCGACGAGGCGGATGGCTCGATCGCTTCGCTGTCGGCGCTGAACAGCGCCTATGCCTCCGCCGTCGGATCCACCTCTGTCGGCAGCCTATCCTTCGCCAATCGCCAGATTGAAACGGCGGCCACCACCTTCGCCCTCAACCAGGCGCAGACGGTCGGCACCGGCACGCTGGCGCTATCGTCGAACGGCGCGGTGACGCAAGGGGCGACCGGTAACGCCATCACCGCCGGATCGCTGTGGCTCGGCGGCACGGGCTCGTTCGCGGTCAATGGCGAGGGCAACCAGATCGGCACCGTCGCCGGCAACGCCGGTTCCGTCGATCTGCGCGACGGCGCAAGCCTGACGGTCGCAAGCGCCTCCAATGCCCGCGGCGTCAGTGCAAGTGGCGTGACCGCCACAGGTTCCGTCAAGCTGCAGACGACGGGCGACCTGAGCATCGCGGCGAACGCGCCGGTCAGCGGAGCTAACCCTGTGCTTGCCGCTGGCGGCCAATTCATCAACAACCGGGGCAGCGATGCCGTCACCGCTTCCAGCGGACGCTGGCTGGTCTATGCGGCAAGTCCGACCGGCAACACATTCGGTAATCTGGACAGCGGCAACACGGCGATCTGGAACACGACGGCCGGTGGAGCGGTGAGCGCAGCCGGCAACCGCTACGTCTTTGCCTATCAACCGACACTGACCTTCACCTCCAACAATGCGACGAAGACCTATGGCGACACCGCCCTGCCTCCGCTGACCTATTCGGTGGCCGGCTACCAGACGGGCGTGATCGGCGCCTATCTCGGCGACACCGCCACCACGACGTTCAGCGGCGGCCCAAGCGTGACGTCCGTCAACCCGCCGAGCAACACACAGGCCGGCGCCGGGTCGTATGCAATCACGGTCAGCGCCGGCAACCTCGCGGCGTTGAGCGGCTATGGCTTCGCCTACAACAGCGCGGGCCTGCTTACCATCGGCAAGCGCGCGGTGACGGTGACGGTGACGCCTGGCCAGGGCAAGACCTATGGCGATGCAAACCCATCATATGCCTACACCGTTTCGGATCTCGGCGCCGGCGTGGCTCTGGTCGGCAGCCTTAGCCGCACGGGCGGGAACAATGCCGGGACTTACACTATCACCCAGAACACCATCACCAATGCCAACAATTCGAACTACAACATCACCTATGTCGGCGGCAATTTCACCATAGGCCAGCGGGCGATCACCGTGACTGCCGCGGGCAAGAGCCGCAGCTACGGAAGCAGCAATCCAGCGCTCACCTATCAGCTCACATCGGGCAGTCTTGTCGGCAGCGATAGCCTGACCGGCGCCCTGACGACATCGGCGACAACAACGTCTGACGTTGGCAGCTACGCCATCACGCAAGGCACGCTCAACAACAACAACTATACGATCACCTATGTCGGCGCCAACCTGTCGGTGACGCCGCGCGCCATCACGGTGACAGCCGATGCCAAGACCCGCATCTATGGCGATGCCAACCCCGCGCTGACCTATCATCTGACCTCAGGCAGCTACGTCAATGGCGACAGCCTGAGCGGTGCGCTGGCGACAACGGCGACGACGGCATCCGGTGTCGGCAGCTATGGCATCACCCAAGGCACGCTTGCCAACGGCAACTATACGATCAGCTATGTCGGCGCCAACCTGTCGGTGACAAAGCGCGCCATCACGGTGACAGCCGATGCCCAGAGCCGTGCCTATGGCGACGCCAATCCGGCGCTGACCTATCAGGTTACATCGGGCAACCTGGTTAACAGCGACAGCCTGGCCGGTTCGTTGGCGACAACAGCGACGACGGCATCCGGCGTCGGCAGCTACGGCATTACGCAGGGCACGCTTGCCAACGGCAACTATACGATCAGCTATGTCGGCGCCAACCTGTCGGTGACGAAGCGCGCCATCACAGTGACCGCCGATGCCAAGAGCCGTGCCTATGGCGACGGCAATCCGGCACTGACCTACCAGCTGACCTCGGGCAATTTCGTCAATGGCGACAGCCTCACTGGATCGTTAGCAACAACAGCGACGACTACATCTGGTGTGGGCGGTTACGGCATCACGCAGGGCACGCTCGCCAACAGCAACTACGCGATCAACTATGTCGGCGCGAACCTTTCCGTGACGCCGCGCGCGGTGACGGTCACGGCCAATGCCGGGCAAGGCAAGACATACGGTGATGCCGACCCGTCGTCCTATGGCTACAGTTACACCGATCTTGGCGATGGTGTTGCGCTGGTGGGCACCCTTGATCGGGCGAACGGGGAGGATGCCGGGACTTACCTCATCGGCCAAGGCTCGGTGACCAACGGCAACAATTCGAACTACGACATCACCTATGTCGGCGCCGGTTTCAGCATCGGCAAGCGCGCCATTACGGTGACGGCCAATTCCGGCCAGGGCAAGACCTATGGCGACGCCGATCCGTCGTCCTACGGTTACAGTGTTTCCGATCTCGGCAGCGGTGCGGCACTGGTTGGCGCGCTCGATCGGGCGGCGGGCGAGGATGCCAACGCCTATGCCATCGGCCGCGGCACCCTGACGGATGCGGCCAACTCAAACTACGACATCACCTATGTCGGTTCGGAGTTCGTCATCGGCAAGCGGGCGGTGACGGTCACGGCAACTGTCGGGCAGGGGAAGACTTACGGCGATGCCGATCCATCCCTGGGCTATTCGGTTTCCAACCTTGGCAGTGGGGCGGCGCTTGTCGGCGCGCTCGATCGGGCAACCGGCGAGGATGTCGGCACCTATGCGATCGGCCAGGGCACGATCACCAACGCCGCCAACTCCAACTATGACATCACCTATGTCGGGGCGGATTTCAGCATCGGCAAGCGGTCAGTGACGGTGACGGCGACTGCCGGGCAAGGCAAGACCTACGGCAATGCCGATCCGTCGTCTTACGGTTACAGCTATTCCGATCTCGGCAATGGTGTCGGACTGGTTGGTGCTCTCGACCGGGTCGCCGGCGAGAATGCCGGCAGTTACGCGATCGGCCAGGGCACGCTGACCAATGCGGCAAACGCGAACTACGACATCACCTATGCCGGCGCTGATTTCACAATTGGCAAGCGGTCCATTACCGTCTTGGCTGACGCGCAAAGCCGGCTGCGGGGCTCGGCCAATCCTCCGCTCACTTACACGATCGGCGGGCTCGGGCTGGTTGGCAGCGACACGCTCGCCGGCTCGCTCTCGACCGATGCGACCACGGCAAGTGCGCCGGGCAGCTACGCCATCGAACAGGGCAGCCTTGCCGCATCGACTAATTACGACCTGACCTATGTCGGCGCCGACCTGGTGGTGCAGCCAAGCAGCGTTGCGCCATCGGCCGACACCGCCAGTGTGGTCGCCTACAGTGCGGCCAGCCATGGTGGCGGGCAGCCTGTCCCGGTTTTCTTCACCGGACTGCCAGCCGCCGGCGAAACCCAAGCGCTGGTCGAGGACCCGCGTCTCGACGGCCCTGCCTTCTGCCAGAATATCGGCGAGATCGCGGCTGTCTGTAGCGCCGGCTCGGTGCAATAGGACGCTGCCCGGCGGCGTTCATTCACCTGGCTGTGGGCGTAGCGTCCGCAGGCGTGGCATCGCCAAGCGCAACCGCTGGCCCCAGCGACCGAAGCGGTCGACATAGATGTAGATCACTGGCGTCGTGTAGAGGGTCAGGATCTGGCTCAGGATCAGGCCGCCGACGATGGCGATGCC
Organism: Mesorhizobium subarcticum; assembly: GCF_055456085.1. Taxonomy (NCBI): domain Bacteria; kingdom Pseudomonadati; phylum Pseudomonadota; class Alphaproteobacteria; order Hyphomicrobiales; family Phyllobacteriaceae; genus Mesorhizobium; species Mesorhizobium subarcticum. The sequence continues at coordinate 2,768,389 of NZ_CM144237.1, forward strand.
GAGCGGCTGGCGCAGTTCGGCACCCTCGCCAAGGCCGATGGCCAACGGCACGGCGCCGAACAGTGCTGCCATGGTCGTCATCATGATCGGACGGAAGCGCAGCAGGCACGCCTGATAGATGGCCTCATGCGCCGGCTTGCCTTCGTTGCGTTCCGCGGCGAGCGCGAAGTCGATCATCATGATCGCGTTCTTCTTGACGATGCCGATCAGGAGGATGATGCCGATCAGCGCCATGATCGAGAACTCGATGTTGAACAGGGTCAGCGCCAGCAAGGCGCCGACGCCGGCCGAGGGCAAGGTCGAGAGTATGGTCAGCGGGTGCGCGTAGCTTTCGTAGAGAATGCCGAGCACGACATAGACGGCGATCAGCGCGGCAAGGATCAGCAGCGGCTGATCGGAGAGAGAGTCCTGGAAGACGCGCGCCGTGCCCTGGAAACTGCCATGGATGGTGGCCGGCATGCCGATGCGGTCAGCGACCGCGTTGATGGCCGCGACGCCGTCGCTAAGCGCTACGCCCGGCGCCAGGTTGAACGACAGGGTGGTGGCGACGAACAGGCCCTGGTGGTTGACCGAAAGCGGCGTGCTGCCGGGGCCGTAATGCGCGACAGCCGACAGCGGCACCATCGTCTCTTGTCCGGTGCTGACCGCCGAGCCGGTCGAGGTCGCCGTCCTGCCGGTGCTGGTGATGGAATTGTTGGCCTGGTTGCGCGCGGCGTCCGATGCGACCGACTGGGCGTTGGTGGACCGGCCTGTGACAGCGAAGGTGCCGGCGACCGCATTGCTTGCCTGCGAACCATGCACCGAGCCACCTGATGTGCTGACATAGACCTTGTTCAGCGCGTCCGGGTTCTGCCAGTATTGCGGCGCCACTTCCATGATGACGTGATACTGGTTGCGCGCCACATAGATCGTGGACACCTGGCGCTGGCCGAAGGCGTCGTAGAGCGTGTTGTCGATCTGGCTGGCCGTTATGCCGAGGCGTGTCGCCGTATCGCGGTCGATGGTGACATCGGCTTCCAGGCCCTTGCTCTGCTGATCTGAGTTGACGTCGGTGAGCCTGGGTTCCGTCTGCAGCGCGGCGGCGAGCTTTGGCGCCCATTCCGCCAACTCGTCGAAATTGTCACCTTGCAAGGTGTACTGGTATTGCGCGTTCGACTGCCGCCCGCCGACGCGGATATCCTGCACAGCCTGCAGGAACAGCGTGGCGCCCGGCACCACCGCCAGTTCGGGCCGCAGCCTGGAAATGACCTGGTCGGCGGAGATATTGCGCTCGGCCAGCGGCTTCAGCGACACGAACATGAAGCCGGAATTGGTCTGGCCGCCGCCGGTGAAGCCGACCGCGGTGTCGACGGCCGGATCCTTGCTGATGATGCCGGCGAACTGGCTGAGCTTCCGCGACATCGACTGGAAGGACGTCGCCTGGTCGGCCTGGATCGAGCCGGTCAGCCGTCCCGTGTCCTGCTGCGGGAAGAAGCCTTTTGGGATGGTGACATAGAGGTAGCCATTGAGGCAGAGCGTGGCCGCCAGCACCGCCATGATCAGCAGCGGATTGTCGAGTGCCCAGGACAGCGTCCGACGATAGAAGGCCAGCATGCCCTCGAAGATACGCTCGCTGAAGCGGTAGAGCCGGCCGTGTTCAAGTTCTCGCTCGGGGCGCAGCAGGATCGAGCACATCATCGGGGTGGTGGTCAGCGAAATTGCGAGCGAGACCAGGATCGCCGCGGAGAGCGTTACGGCGAATTCGCGAAACAGCCGGCCGACAATGCCGCCCATCAGCAGGATGGGGATGAAGACGGCGATCAGCGACAGGCTCATCGACAGCACGGTGAAGCCGACTTCCTGGGAGCCCTTGATGGCCGCCTCCATGCGGCCCATGCCGGAAGCGGTATGGCGAGAGATGTTTTCCAGCACGACAATGGCGTCGTCGACGACGAAGCCGGTCGCCACCGTCATCGCCATCAGCGACAGATTGTCGATGCTGAAGCCCATCAGATACATGGCGCCCAGCGTGCCGACCAGGGAGACCGGCACCGCCACGATCGGCACCAGCGCCGAGCGCACGTCGCGCAGGAAGGCGAAGACGACGAGGATCACCAGGCCGATGGCGATCATCAGCGTCTGCGCGACTTCGCTTAGCGAAGCGCGGATGGTGGTCGAGCGGTCGACCGCCAGCGACAGGTCGATGGCCGGCGAGATCGAGGCGCGCAGCGTCGGCAACAGCGCCTTCACCCGGTCGACCGTCGCGATGATGTTGGCGTTGGGCGAGCGGTTGAGGATGATCAGCACCCCCGGCTTGCCGTTCGCCAGACCGGCATTGCGTATGTTCTCCACGGAATCATTGACTTGGCCGACATCGGAAAGCCTGACTGGCGCGCCGTTGCGATAGGCGACGATCAGCGAGCGGTAGGCATCCGCCTGGTTGGCCTGGTCGTTGGCGTAGATCTGATAGCGCTGCTGGCCGACGTCGATGGCGCCCTTGGGGCTGTGGGCGTTGGCCGAGGCAAGGGCGGCACGCACATCCTCCAGGCCGATGCCGTAGTCATAGAGCACCTGCGGGTTGAGCTCGATGCGCACCGCCGGCAGTGAACTGCCGCCCACCGACACCTCGCCAATGCCGTCGACCTGCGAGAGTTTCTGCGCCAGCACGGTGCTGGCGGCATCGAAGAGCTGGCCCTTGGACAAAGTGTCCGATGTCATCGACAGGATGAGGATCGGGGCGTCTGCCGGATTGACCTTGCGATAGGTCGGGTTGGAGCGCAGGCTGGACGGCAGGTCCGCGCGGGCGGCGTTGATCGCTGCCTGGACATCACGCGCGGCGCCGTCAATGTCGCGGTCCAGCCCGAACTGCAAGGTGATGCGCGCGCTGCCGACGCTGCTCGACGAGGTCATCTCGTTGACGTCGGCGATTTCGCCGAGATGCCGCTCGAGCGGGCTGGCGACGGTGTTTGCCACCACCTGGGGGCTCGCACCCGGCAGCGAGGCCGACACCGAGATGACGGGGTAGTCGACCGCCGGCAGTGGCGCCACCGGCAATTGCGGAAACGCCACCAGTCCGGCCGCCAGCAGACCGAAGGTCAGCAGCGTCGTAGCCACCGGCCGCCGGATGAAGGGAACCGACAGGTTCATGGCCTGGCGTCCGCGCCATGTCCGCGGGGAAGATCGGGGATGTGGGGACGATCAGGGACACGGGGCAGGTTGGGTTCGATACCTCGCAAGCGGGCGGCAAGGCGATCGAACCAGAGATAGATGACCGGCGTGGTGAACAGCGTCAGCAACTGGCTGAGCAGCAGGCCGCCGACGATGGAGACGCCCAGGGGATGGCGCAGTTCCGAGCCGACGCCGGTGCCCAGCATCAGCGGCAGCGCGCCCAGCATCGCCGCCAGCGTCGTCATCAGGATCGGGCGGAAGCGCAGCAGGCAGGCCTGGTAGATGGCTTCGCGCGGCGTCTTGCCTTCATGGCGCTGCGCGTCGAGCGCGAAGTCGATCATCATGATGGCGTTCTTCTTGACAACGCCGATCAACAGGATGATGCCGATGATCGAGATGATGGTCAGGTCCTGACCGGCGATCATCAGCGCCAGCAGTGCGCCGATGCCGGCCGAAGGCAGCGTCGACAGGATGGTGATGGGGTGGATGAAGCTCTCATAGAGCACGCCGAGCACGATGTAGACGGTCACCACCGCCGCCAGGATCAGGAACAGCGTGTTGTCGAGCGAGGCCTGGAAGGCGCGCGCCGCGCCCTGGAAGCTGGTGATGATGCTGAGCGGCATGCCGATGTCGGCCTGCGCCTGGCCGATCGCGGTGACGGCTTCGCCGAGCGACGCTCCGGGCGCCAGGTTGAACGAGACGGTGGTGGCCGGGAATTGACCCATATGGGTGATCTGCAGCGGCGTGGTGGCGATATGGGTGGTGGCCACCACCGACAGCGGCACCGGCGCGCCGCCCGTCGACGACGGCAGATAGACGGAGGAGAGCGCCTTGAGCGAATCCTGTTCGGACGGGGCGGCCTCGAGAATGACGCGGTACTGACTTGACGTGGTGTAGATGGTCGAGACCATGCGCTGGCCGAAAGCATCATAGAGCGCGTTGTCGACGGTTGCTGGCGTGATGCCGAAACGCGCGGCCTGGTCGCGGTCGATGTCGACAAAGACGGCAAGGCCGCTGTTCGACAGGTCGCTGGCGACATCGGCAAGCTGCGGCAGCGTGTTCAACTTTGCGAGCAGCTTCGGCGTCCATTCTCCCAGTTCGTCGGCATTGGCGTCCTGCAGCACGAATTGATACTGGGTGCGGCTGACCTGGCCGTCGATGGTCAGGTCCTGAACCGGCTGCAGGTAGAGCGTGACGCCCGCCACCGAAGCGGCTTCCTGTTTCAGGCGCGCGATGACCTGCGTGATATCAGCGGTGCGCTGTTCATGCGCTTTGAGGTTGATCAGGATGCGGCCGACATTCATCGTGGTGTTGGTGCCGTCGACACCGATGAAGGACGACAGGCTGTCGACATCCGGGTCCTTAAGAATCATGGCGGCCAGCTGTTGCTGGCGCTCTGCCATGGCGGCATAGGAGATCGACTGCGGCGCCTCTGATATGGCCTGGATGACGCCGGTGTCCTGCACCGGGAAGAACCCCTTGGGAATGACCACGTAGAGCGCGGCCGTCAGCACCAGCGTCGCCGCCGCCACCACCAGCATCAGCGTCTGCCGGTCGAGCACCCAGGTCAGCGCCCGGCCATAGCCGCGGATCACCCAGTCGAAGAAGTCGCGGCTGGCGCGCTGCAGGGCGTTCTCGCGCACAGCCGCCACCGGCTTGAGCAGCTTGGCGCAGGCCATCGGCACCAGGGTCAGCGACACCACGGCCGAAATCAGGATGGCGGTGGCCAGTGTGATGGAGAATTCGCGGAACAACCGGCCAACGACATCGCCCATGAACAGAAGCGGGATCAGCACCGCGATCAGCGAAACGGTCAGCGAGATGATGGTGAAGCCGATCTGCTGGGAGCCTTTCAGCGCCGCTTCCAGCGGCGTCGCGCCCTCCTCGACATAGCGCGCGACATTCTCGATGACGACGATGGCGTCATCGACGACGAAGCCGGTGGCGATGGTCAGCGCCATCAGCGACAGATTGTCGAGGCTGAAGCCGAACAGGTACATGACGCCAAGCGTGCCGACCAGCGACAGGGGAACCGAGAGGCTCGGGATCAGCGTGGCGCGCGCGCTGCGCAGGAAGACGAAAATGACCAGTACGACCAGGATGATCGACAGCGTCAGCTCATATTCGACGTCGCGCACCGAGGCTCGGATGGTCGTGGTGCGATCGGTCAAAACCTTCACGTCGACGGCGTTCGGCAGCGAGGCCTGGAGCTGCGGCAGCAGCGCCTTGATGCGATCGACCACGTCGATGACGTTGGCGCCAGGCTGGCGCTGGATGTTGAGGATGATCGCCGGCGTGCTGTTCATCCAGGCGGCGAGCCGGTTGTTCTCGGTGGCGTCGATCACGTCGGCCACATCGCTCAGCCGCACCGGCGCGCCATCCTTGTAGGCGACGATCAGCGAACGATACTCGTCGGCGCTCTTCAGCTGGTCGTTGGCGTTGATCGTGTAGGCGCGCGACGGTCCGTCGAAATTGCCCTTCGGCGTGTTGACGTTGGCGCTGCCCAAAGTGGTGCGCAGATCATCGAGGTTGAGGCCGTAGGCGGCGAGCTTGCGCGGATCGGCCTGGACGCGCACGGCGGGCCGTTGCCCACCGCTGAGGCTGACCAGGCCGACGCCCGGCAGCTGCGATATCTTCTGCGCCAGCCTGGTGTCGGCAAGCTGCTGCACGTCGCGCAGCGGCATCGTCGCCGAGGTAAGGCCGAGCGTCAGCACCGGCGCGTCGGCCGGATTGACCTTGGCGTAGATCGGCGGCGCCGGCAGGTCAGCCGGCAAAAGATTGCCGGCTGCGTTGATGGCGGCCTGCACCTCCTGCTCGGCGACATCGAGCGAGACGGCCAGGCTGAACTGCAGCGTGATGACAGAGGAGCCGGCCGAACTCACCGAGTTCATCTGGTTGAGGTTGGCGATCTGGCCGAGCTGGACTTCCAGCGGTGCGGTGACCGACGACGTCATGACGTCAGGGCTGGCGCCGGGATAGAAGGTCTGCACCTGGATGGTCGGATAGTCGACCTCGGGCAGGGCCGAGACGGGCAGATAGCGGTAGGCCAGCAGGCCAGACAGCATGATGGCGACCATGAACAAAGATGTCGCCACCGGCCGCAGGATGAAGGCTCGCGACGGGCTCATTGCTCCTGCCCGGACTCCGCTTGCCCCGAACTTGGCTGCCCCGACTCCGGCTGCCCCGAGTCCGCATGCCGATGCTTGTGGCCCTTGCCCTTGTGCTTGCCTGAGTTGTCCGGATCTGGCGCACCCGCTGCCGGCTGCTCGGGTGGGGATTGAGCGTCAGATTGGGCTTGAGCTGGCGGGGTTGTCCCTGCCGCTGCGGGTGTTGATGGCAGCGACGGTGCCTGTGGCGAGGGCTGCGCCGGGCTCGGCGCCTGGCCGTCTTGCTGAAGGTTGATATGGGCACCGTCGCGAAGCTTGTCGGCACCATCGACGACGACACGGTCGCCGGGGTTCAGGCCGGCGAGGATCTCGACACGCTCGCCATTGGTGACGCCCAGCGTGATCTTGCGCACGGAGACGGTGCTGTCTGGGTTGACCAGGTAGACGAAGGTGCCGGGCAGGCCGCGCTGGATCGCGGCGATCGGGGCGATCGCCACGTCCTTGTGCTCGTCGACCAGCAGCGCGACGTTGACGAACTGGTTGGGATAGAGGACGCGTGTTTCGTTGGCAAAGCTCGCCCTCAATTTGATGGTGCCGGTGCTCGTGTCGATCTCGCTGTCGAAGGTCTCGAGCTGGCCGTCAGCGAGCTTCTTGGCGCCGGCGCGGTCGAAGGCTGATGTGGGCAGCGTGGCGCCCTGCTGCATGCGATGCGCGATCGCGGGCAATTCGTCTTCGGGCACGGTGAACAGCACACTGATCGGCTGCACCTTCGTGATGATGACGATGCCGTTGGCATCGCCGGAGGTGACATAGTTGCCCTGATCGACTTGGCGCAGGCCGGCGCGTCCGTCGACCGGAGCCAGGATGCGGCAATCGTCGAGATTGAGGGTGGCGGTTTGTATCGTCGCCTGGTCGACCTGAACGGTGCCCTGGTCCTCCGCGACAAGGGCGACCTGCGCATCGAGGGTCTGCGACGTTACAGCCCCCTGGGCGACCAGCTTCTGGTCGCGAACGAGGTCGAGCTGGGCATCCTTGAGCATGGCTTCGTCATGCACCAGCTGGCCCTGGGCCTGGGCGAGCGTCGCTTGGAAGGGGCGAGGATCGATCTCTGCCAGCAGGTCGCCCTTCTTGACGTCCTGGCCTTCCTTGAAATTCACCTGGATGAGCGGGCCGGTGACCTGCGACTTGACGGTGACGGTGGAGAGCGACGTGACTGTGCCGAGAGCGTTGAGGATGACGTCTATCGTGCCCTTTTCGATGGCGGCGGCGCCGATCGTCGTCGGCTGCCCGCCCCGCCTGCCGCCGGGCTGTCTGGCCTCGACATGCGGACGCTGATAGAGATAGGCGCCAGTCGCGGCGACAATGGCAATGAAGATCAGCCACGGGATCCAGCCACGCGAACGGCGTGGCGTGACGGTCGTCTGCAGGGGCATTTCCAGTTGCTGGTCCATGGCGGCATCTTTCACCCCCCAGCGCAACCAATATGACCGAACCCTGACGAAGTCGAATTAACAGTTGGACAGGTTTTGGCGCGGCGTTGCGGACCGGTTAATCGCCCTGGATGCCGCTCACTCGGCGGCCTGAACCCGGTTTGCCTCGATGATCGCGCGGATCTCGGACCGGCAGGAGCCGCAATTGGTGCCGGCCTTCACAGCGCCGCCGATAGCTTCAACGGTCGTGCGGCCGGCCGCCACCGCCGCCACGATCTGGTTGACCCCGACGTTGAAACAGGAACAGACGGTGGCACCGGCATCAGGCCGATGGGCGCCGGCGCGGCCGGCGACGATCCGGAAGCGCTCGCGCTGGCTGGCGTGGACCTCTTCGAGTTGTTGTGCCGCCCAGCCGCGCGACACCGCGACCGGGCCGGGTGCGATGAACAGGGCTCCGGCCAGTTGATCGCCGTCGAAGGCGGCGATGCGATGCTGGCCTGCGTCGCGGTCGTGATAGGCGAGCATTTCTGCTCCGGGTATATCGAAGAGCGAGCCGGCGAAGGCTGCCCAGTCAATGTCATCGTCGGCAAAGGCCAGTTCGACCCGCCAGCCGCCCTTGCAGCGGGCTGCTGCCCAATAGTCGGCGTTGATCGCTTCGGGACGTTGCCGCGTTACGGCAAAACCAAAGACCTTGGCGGGAAATTTCTCGATGCGGGCTGCGATATGCTTTAGCGCCGGTTGGCCGGAAACAGGATCAGTCAGCGGCGTGGTCAGCGCGTCGAGCCGGCCCCTGGCGGCGAACTGATCGGTCCAATGCATCGGCGCGAAGACGCTGCCCCGGCGTTGGCGGGGTGTAATCAGGGCACGGACCAGCACGTCACCGCGCGGGCTGGAGATGCGCACGATGTCGGCGTCGCCGATGCCGTGCTGCCGCGCGTTCGCCGGGTGGATTTCGACGAAGGGCTCGGCGATGTGCTGGGACAGGCGCGGGCTTTTGCCGGTGCGTGTCATGGTGTGCCAGTGGTCGCGGATCCGGCCGGTGTTGAGGATGAGCGGGAAATCGGGGCTGGTGCGAGTTTCCGTGGTGGTGCGGATGGCGATGAAGCGGGCTTTGCCGTCGGGGGTGTAGAAATTGCCGTTGGCGAAGAAGCGGATGGTGGAGGGAGTGTGTGCGGTTTCTTCCAGCCGATGTCGAGCTTGAACACCCCCCTTGCGGGGGAGATGGCCGGCAGGCCAGAGGGGGGTGCCTCGGGCAGGCGCTGGCCATTGGAATGGCGCTAATTTTTGATAGGTCGCATCATCGACCCCACCATAAATCCCAATATCGAAATCGCGCGCACCATCATTTTCAAACCCGGACAGTGTCGCGTGCTCGCCAAAAATCTCCGCCGGCGTCTCGTGCCCAAACGCCTTGCCAAATCCCATCCGCCGCGCCACTTCCGCGATGATCCACCAGTCTGGCTTCGCCTCGCCGGGTGCCGTCAAAAACGCGCGCTGGCGCGAGATGCGGCGTTCGGAATTGGTGACGGTGCCGTCCTTCTCGCCCCAGGCGGCGGCGGGCAGCCGGACATGGGCGTGGCGGATGGTGTCGGTGCTGGCCAGCACGTCCGAGACAACGACGAAAGGACAAGCCTTGATCGCCGCTTCGACAGCGTCGGCATCCGGCATCGAATCGACCGGGTTGGTGGCCATGATCCACAGTGCTTTGATGCGCCCGTCGGCCACGGCTTGAAACATTTCGACCGCCTTCAGACCGGGCTTTTCGGCAACGGCTGGCGCATTCCAGAAGCGCCGCACGCGGTCACGGTGCTCGGTGTTTTCGATCTCCATATGGGCGGCCAGCATGTTGGCCATGCCGCCGACCTCGCGGCCGCCCATGGCGTTGGGCTGGCCGGTCACCGAAAACGGCCCGGTTCCCGGCTTGCCGATGCGGCCGGTGGCGAGATGGCAGTTGATGATGGCGTTGACCTTGTCGGTGCCCGACGATGCCTGGTTCACGCCCTGGCTGTAGACGGTCACTGTCTTGGCGGTCGCGGCGAACAGGCCATAGAAGCTGTCCAGTTCGTCTTCGTTCAAGCCTGTGGCCGCAGCAATGCCGGCAAGGTCGAGTTTCGAGGCCGCGAAGAGGGCTTGCCCGAAACCGGTCGTGTGCGCGGTGATGTAGGGGCGGTCCAGCGCATTGTGCTGGCCGAGCCAGGCGAGCAGGCCGGTGAACAGAGCGACATCGCCATCCGGCGCGATGGCCAGATGCATGTCGGCGATGTCAGCGGTCATGGTGCGGCGCGGGTCGATGAGCACGATCTTCATCTGCGGCCGCTTTTCCCGGGCCGCCGCAATGCGCTGATAGAGCACCGGATGACACCAGGCGAGGTTGGAGCCGACCAGCACGATCAGGTCGGCGAGTTCGAGATCCTCGTAGTTCCCTGGCACAGTATCGGAGCCGAAGGCGCGGCGGTGGCCGGCCACCGATGAGGCCATGCACAGACGCGAATTGGTGTCGATGTTGGCCGAGCCGATGAATCCCTTCATAAGCTTGTTGGCGAGGTAGTAATCTTCGGTCAGCAACTGGCCGGAGACATAGAAGGCGACCGCGTCCAGGCCGTGCTCGGCGATGGTCTGCGAGAGGGTCGAAGCGACGAGGTCGAGCGCGTCGTCCCAGCCGGCCCGGTGGTCGTGGATCTCCGGATAAAGCAGTCTGCCGTCGAGATCGATGGTCTCGGCCAGTGCCGAGCCCTTCGAGCAGAGCCGGCCGAAATTCGCGGGATGATCGGGGTCGCCGCGGACGGACACTTGCCCGTCCGCAGCGACTTTCGCCAGCACGCCGCAACCCACCCCGCAATAGGGGCAAGTGGTCCTCACCTCGCGTGCCGCGTCTATCTCCATGGTCAGGCGGCGCGGCTGGCCAGCGCTTCCAGCGCCAGGAACAGATGCTCGCCCTCGATTCTGACAGGAATGGTGCGCACCACGCCCTCGTCGGCACCGAGCGCCTTGCCGGTCTCCAGCGAAATCACCCAATTGTGCAACGGACAGGTCACCGCCGTGCCGTGCACGATGCCCTGGCTGAGCGGCCCGCCTTTGTGCGGGCAATGATCGTCGATAGCATAGACCTGATCGTCCTGGGTGCGGAACACCGCAACCTTGCCTTCAGGCGTATCGACGCAGCGCGCGCCGCGTCGCGGAATGTCCGAGAGGGAGCCGATGGCGATCCATTTCATTGACGTGCCTTTGCTTGATGGGATTGCGCCAGGGCGCCCCCCTCTGTCCTGCCGGACATCTCCCCCTCAAGGGGGGAGATTGGCAGCCTCAATGACGGCGACCGTCCGGCAACGTTGGAGATTGGCGAAAGCCGAAACGACATTCGATCTCCACCCTTGAGGGGGAGATGGCCGGCAGGCCAGAGGGGGGTGCCTCGCGCTAACATCTCCATCACTCCGCCGCCTGGGCAAACCCAACCGAAGCCATTGGCCGGAATTCGTGCTTGTCCTTGCCGGAAACGCGTTCCGACCACGGATCGACCTGCGCGAATTTCTGCGAAAAGACGAAGCGCTCGTAGTAGGCTTGGCACTTGTCGGCATCGTCCATGATCTGGCGCTTGATCTCGGGGATGCCGATGCGCTTGGCCCATTTGTAGATGCGTTCGAGATAGCGGCCTTGCTCGCGGTACATCTGCGTCAGCGCCACGATGTGCTCCAGCGCCTCGTCTTCTGTCTTGACCATGCCGAGCACTTCGGTGCCCTTGATGTCGAGACCGGCGGCGCCGGCGAAGTGGATCTCGTAGCCGCTATCGACGCAGATGACGCCGACATCCTTGCAGGTCGCCTCGGCGCAATTCCTCGGACAGCCCGACACCGCCATCTTGACCTTGGCCGGTGTCCATGAGCCCCACATGAATTTCTCGATGCGGATGCCCAGCCCCGTCGAATCCTGCGTGCCGAAGCGGCACCAGTCAGAGCCGACGCAGGTCTTCACGGTGCGCAAGCCCTTGGCGTAGGCATGGCCGGAGACGAAGCCGGCCTGGCCGAGATCGGCCCACACCGCCGGCAGATCTTCCTTGCGGATGCCCAGCATGTCGATGCGCTGGCCGCCGGTGACCTTGACCATCGGAATCTCGAACTTGTCGACGACGTCGGCGATGGCGCGCAGTTCGGCGGCGTTCGTCACCCCGCCCCACATGCGCGGCACCACCGAATAGGTGCCGTCCTTCTGGATGTTGGCGTGGACCCGCTCGTTGATGAAGCGCGACTGGTAGTCGTCGGCGTAGTCGTCGGGCCAGTCGCAGACGAGATAGTAGTTGAGCGCCGGCCGGCATTTGGCGCAGCCGCAGGAGGTCGTCCATTCCAGTTCCTGCATGACGGCTGGAATGGCCTTCAGGCGCTTGGCGATGATCAGCCGGCGCACCTCGTCATGGCCGAGCGTCGTGCAGCCGCACATCGGCTGGACGGCGGCCGGATTGTATTTGTCGCCGATCGTCATCACCATCAGCTTCTCGACCAGCCCGGTGCAGGAACCGCAGGAGGCCGAGGCCTTGGTGTGGGCACGCACATCGTCGAGCGAAGTCAGGCCCTTGGCCGTGATCGCGCCCGTGATCTTTCCTTTGCAAACGCCGTTGCAGCCGCAGATTTCCGCATCATCCGGCAAGGCTGCAACGGCCGCCATAGGGTCCAGCGGGGCACCCCCCTGGTAGGACTGGCCGAAGATCAACGTATCGCGCATTTGCGAAATGTCGGTCTGCTTCTTCTTCAGGTCGTTGAACCAGGCGCCATCCGCCGTCTCGCCATAGAGCACGGTGCCGATGATGCGGTCGTCCTTGAGCACCAGGCGCTTGTAGACACCGGCCGAGGCATCGCGCAGCACGATCTCCTGGCGGTCCTCGCCCTCGGCGAAGTCGCCAAGCGAGAACAGGTCGATGCCGGTGACCTTGAGCTTGGTCGGTGTGTCCATATGGACGAACGCGGCTGCTTCGTTGCCTGCCAACTGGCTGGCGGCAACGCGCGCCATTTCGTAGAGCGGCGCCACCAGCCCGTAGACCATGCCGTTGACCTCGGCGCACTCGCCGAGCGCGTAAATGTCGGGGTCGTTGCTGCGCATGCCGGCGTCGACGACGATGCCTCTGTTAACGGCGATGCCGGCCTCCTTGGCCAGAGCGGCGTTCGGCCGGATGCCAACCGCCATGACAACGAGCGTCGCTGGAATGATGGTGCCGTCGGCAAGCTCGACCTGCTCGACCTTGCCATTGCCTGATATCGCCCTTGTGTTCGCCTTGGTGATGACCTTGATGCCGCGCTCCTCGATGGCGCGCTGCAGGAGGTAGCCGGCAGCCGGGTCGAGTTGACGCTCCATCAAGGTCGGATTGACGTGCAGCACGGTGACCTCCATGCCTTGCAGGTTCAAGCCGGCCGCGGCCTCGAGACCCAGCAGGCCGCCGCCGATGACCACTGCCTTGGCTCTGGACTGCGCGGCGAGCATCATCGCCTGTACGTCGTCGAGATCGCGATAGGTGAGCACGCCCGGCAGATCATGGCCGGGCACCGGAATGATGAATGGCACCGAGCCGGTGGCGATGACCAGCTTGTCGTACGGCTCGGTGACGCCGTGGTCGGAGGTGACCGTCCTGGCCGTCCGGTCGATGGCTGTTATCTTGTGGCCCTTGTAGAGGGTGATGTTGTTGGCGATGTACCAGCCGTCGCCGTGGATGATGATCTCCTCATACGCCTTTTCACCCGACAGCACGGGCGACAGCATGATGCGGTCGTAATTGACCCGCGGCTCGGCGTTGAAGATGGTGACAGCGTAGCGGCCCGGCGCCTGTTCCAGGAGATGCTCCAGCATGCGCCCGGGAGCCATGCCGTTGCCGATGATGACGAGTCTTTCGGTCATGGCGTTACTCCGCGGCTTCGACGAAGCGGTGGCGTTCGTAGAGGAATTTCAGCACCGCCTCGCGGCAGCGCAGGAAGGTGCGGTCGGACGAGAGTTCGACGCGCCGGCGCGGCCGTGCCAGCGGCACGGGCAGCACCTCGCCGATGGTCGCCGCGGGACCGTTGGTCATCATGACGATGCGGTCGGAGAGCAGCACCGCCTCGTCGACATCGTGCGTGATCATGATTGTCGTCGAACCGAGCCTGGAATGGATGTCCATGACCGCGTCCTGCAGATGGGCGCGGGTCAGCGCGTCGAGCGCGCCGAACGGCTCGTCGAGCAGCAGGATCTTCGGCTCCATGGCCAGCGCCCGGGCAATGCCGACGCGCTGCTTCATGCCGCCGGATATCTCCGCAGGGCGCTTGTCCAGGGCATGCGCCATCTGCACGAGGTCGAGATTGCGCATGATCCAGTCATGCCGCTCGGCCTTGCTCTTCGAACGGCTGAAGACTTTCGATACCGCCAGGTTGATGTTTTCGTACACGGTCAGCCACGGCAGCAGCGAGTGGTTCTGGAACACCACGGCACGTTCGGGTCCGGGGCTGTCGACTTCCTTGTCTTCGAGCAGCACGGCACCGGCGGACACTTTGGTCAGTCCGGCGATCAAATTGAGCAAGGTCGACTTGCCGCAGCCGGAATGGCCGATGATGGAGACGAATTCGCCCTTGTCGATGGTCAGCCTGATGTCGCGGAGCACCTCGCTGACCTGGCCGCCGCGAGCGAAGGATTTGTCGATATGGTCGAGTTTCAGATAGGCGGTCATCGCGCTGTCCTCACTTTGCCGTTGTGCCACGAGTGACGAAGGCGCCGAGGCCAGCGACCAGGCGATCGAGGCAAAAGCCGGTGACGCCGATATAGGCGAGCGCGACGATGATGTCGGGCAGCCGCGACGAGTTCCACGCGTCCCAGATGAAGAAGCCGATGCCGACCCCGCCGGTCAGCATTTCGGCGGCGACGATGGCGAGCCAGGACAGGCCGATGCCGATCCTCAGGCCGGTGAAGATGTAGGGCGCGGCGGCCGGCACCATGATCTTGACGAAGAATTCGAACTGGTTGAGCCGCAGGATGCGCGCGACGTTGCGGTAATCCTGCGGGATGTTGCGGACACCGACGGCGGTGTTGATGATGATCGGCCAGATCGAGGTGATGAAGATGACGAACAGCGCCGACGGGCTGGAATCGCGGAACGCCGCCAGCGACAGCGGCAGCCATGCCAGCGGCGGCACGGTTCGCAGAATCTGGAACACCGGATCGAGGCCGCGCATCGCCCAGATCGACTGGCCGACCAGCGCGCCAAGCGCAACACCGACGATCGCCGCCAGGCCAAAGCCGATGGCGACGCGCTGCAGCGATATCAGCACCCGCCACGCCAGTCCGATATCCTGCGGGCCATTGTTGAAGAACGGATGCGCGATCAAATCGTAGGCCTCGTTCCACACCTGGCTTGGCGGCGGCAGGCTTGATGTGGGCGACGAGCAGGCGATCTGCCAGACGACGAGCATGAGGGCGATGACGATGATTGGCGGCACCAGCGTGCTCGCCAGTTTGCCGGCGATCGCGACGACATCGAAGCGGTGCCGCGCCCTGGGGGTGAAGGCGATCACCTCGGCCGGCTTGGCGGGGAATGCCTTCACCTTGGTGTCCTCGATAGTCTGGATCGACATGTCTGGGAAAAACTCCGTGGGAGCGCCGGCGATCAGGCGGATGCCTTGATCTTCAGGCTGTCGAGATAGGCGGACGGGTTGGCCGGATCGAAGACCTTGCCGTCGAAGAAGGTTTCCGTACCGCGCGACGAAGAAGCCGGTATATCGGCGGCCGCAACACCAAGATCCTTGGCCGCCTCGCGCCACAGATCCTCGCGGTTGACCTGATCGACCAGCGCCTTGATGTCGGTGGTCGGCGCGAACTTACCCCAACGGATATTTTCGGCGAGGAACCAACTGTCGTGGCTCTTGAACGGGTAGGAGACGCCGCCGTTCCAGAACTTCATGTAAAGGTCGGTACCGTTGGCGACGCGGCCATTGCCATAGTTGATGTCGCCTTTGAGGCGGCCAATGATGTCGGCGACCGGCACGTTCATCCATTGCCGCTTGCCAATGATGGCGGCCATCTCGTCCTTGTTCTCCTTGGCCTCGCACCATTGCTGGGCTTCCATGACGGCCATCAGGATCGCCTTGGTGGCGTTCGGGTTCTTCTCGATGAATTCGGCACGCAGGCCGAGCGCCTTTTCCGGGTGGCCCTTCCACAACTCGCCCGTGGTGGCGGCGGTGAAGCCGACGCCCTGGTGGACGAGCTGCTCGTTCCACGGCTCGCCGACGCAGAACACGTCCATGTTGCCGACCTTCATGTTGGCGACCATCTGCGGTGGCGGCACGACGATGGTTGAGACGTCGTTGTCGGGATCGATGCCGCCGGCGGCCAGCCAGTAGCGCAGCCAGAGATCATGCGTGCCGCCCGGGAAGGTCATGGCGGCCTTGATGTCCTTGCCGGCCGCTTTCTTGGCGGCGAAGGCATCCTTCAGTTTCGAGGCGTCGAGGCCGACGCCGGTGCCGGCATATTCCTGGGCGACCGAAATGCCCTGGCAGTCGTAGTTGAGCCGCGCCACGATCGCCATCGGCATAGGCTGGTTGTTCTGCGTCACCTTGCCGGTGTGCATGAGGTAGGGCAGCGGCGTCAGTATGTGGGCGCCGTCGATGCCGTTGGCGGCGCCGCCGAGCATCAGATTGTCGCGCGTCGCGCCCCAGGAAGCCTGCTTGAGCACCTCGACGTCGGGCATGCCGAATTTGGCGAACAGCCCCTTCTCCTTGGCGATCATCAGCGGTGCCGCATCGGTAAGCGCGATGAAGCCGAGCTTGGCGCCGGTGACTTCCGGAGCGGTTGTGGCGGCATAGGCGCCGGAGGGGAAGAGCTTGCGGGCCGCTACGAACAGCCCGGCCGTCATGGCACTGCTGACAAGAAAATCGCGGCGCGTCACATCCCCGAGCGATGTGCCAGTCCCTATCCAATTCTTCATCGTCTTCTTCATCGTCGTCTCCGGTTGAACGCGATTGCAAAACAAAAAAGCCGCCGGCCAGGTCTTCGCGCCCGAGAGACCGGGAGCGCGTCTTGACCTGAGCGGCAGCTTTGCCTGTGGCGCCCGCCATTGGACGCCTGTTCCATGACCCACAAAGGGCCTGATTATGCCAACGCAGGAACCATGCCAGTTTGCGGAGAAGGGAAAACCATCAATGAAATCAGCGACTCGTGCCTGTTGACGGCGTGCCAAGCACTATGGTGAGCAGGCCAAAGATTGTTCATTAGAGCCGCCATCAGCACAATTGTTGTGCAATGCACAAGAATGGCGCGGAAATCATCAGGCTTCCGCGTGAGCCGATTTCTGGCGCGCGATATACGCCTCGATCTCGTCGGGATCGAAGATTTGGCCGTCGAAGAAACCGTCCGGGCCGAGCACCAGGCCGGCCCCGGTGGCGCCGACGGCGGTGGCGACCTTGAGCGCGCCCTCGACCTTCGCGTTGGCGCCGGGAAGCGCGACGCCAAGCGGCTTCAGCGCCGAGCGGTAGAGGTCGGGGCGGTAGCAATCCCGCGCGATGGCGAGGTTCTCAGGCGTGTGCGTGACATGCCCCCAGCGCACCATCTGCGTGTAGAACCACCGCGCATGGCTCGTCCACGGAAAGTTCGCCGCCTTGTCGAAGGGCAGGAAGAAGTCGTCGATGTCCAGCTCCGCCCCGCCGCCCAATCGGAGATGGCCGGTCAGGATCGGCATCTGCACGGCCGGCGGCAGGCCGAGGAAACCCGGGCGCGCCATCACATCGGCCAATTCGGCGTGGTGGGCCGGATCCTGGCACCAGCGCGCCGAATGATGCAGCGCACGCAGCAGTGCCGCGAGAGCCTCGGGATTCTCGTCGGCCCAGGCCTTGCGCACGCCGATCACCTTCTCCGGGCTGTTCTTCCACAACAGCGCCTTGACGGTGACGATATGGCCGGTGCCGGCGGCGACCGAGGCGCTGTTCCAGGGCTCGCCGACGCAATAGCCGTCGATGCGGCCTGTGGCCAGCGCGTCGGCCATGAAAGGCGGCGGCACGATGACGATCTCGATCTCCAGCTCTGGATCGATGCCGCAGCCCGCGAGCCAGTAGCGCAGTTCGTAATTGTGCCCTGAATGCGGGTGCGTGACCGCGAAGCGAAGTGGATCGCGGCCGGTCTCGACACGCTCGCGAATGAGCGCGAGAAGGGCGGCACCGGCGCGCCCCGGATCGAGATCGGGTTCGGCGCCATGCGCTGCCATGCCGGCCCAGACGGCGTTGGAGATGGTGACGCAATTGCCGCCTAGCCCGAGCGAGAACGGCACGATCGTCTTGGAAGCGAGCGGCGTCAGCCCGAGATTGCAGGCGAGCGGCATGGGTCCCAGCATATGCGCGAGATCGAAATGGCCGATGGCGATACGGTCGCGGATGTTGGCCCAGGACGTCTCGCGGTGCAGCGTGAGGTCGACGCCTTCGCGTGCGGCGAAGCCAAGCTCACTTGCGGCGACCAGCACGGCGCTGTCGAAGAGTGGCATGAAGCCGGCGTTGATCTGGTGCGCAGCAGTCATGCTCATTCATCCTCCGCCGGTCCCAGCAGCCCGGCGGCAGTCACCAGACTCTGGGCGATATCGCTGATCTTGCGGTTCTGGTTCATCGCTGTCTTGCGCAGCAGCGTATAGGCGGCCTCTTCGGAGAGGCCACGCGACTTCATCAATATGCCCTTGGCGCGGTCGATCACCTTGCGGCTCTCGAGCTCGCCGCGAACCTCTTCCAGCTCGCGCGCCATCCGCGAGAAGGCGTTGAAGCGGCTGACAGCCATGTCGAGGATCGGTTTGACGCGCTCTTGTCTCAGCCCATCGACGACATAGGCTGAGACGCCGGCATCGACGGCCGCCTCGATCGAGGCCTGGTCCGAACGATCGACGAACATGGCGATCGGGCGCTTCACGGCGCGCGACAGCTGGAACATGTTTTCGAGCATGTCGCGGTTGGGATTTTCGAGATCGATGACGATAACGTCGGGCTCGATCTCCGCGATCCGCCGCGCAATGCCGGTCACGTCATGGATGACCGTGACCCGCTGATGGCCGGCCTCGCGCAGGCCGGCCTCGATAATCGAGGCGCGGATGCGATTTTCATCGATCACCAGCACGGCTAGGGAAGATCGGACCATGCCTGCAGTGTGGGCAAGGCCGCAGGATTGTGCAATGCGGCATGGCCACGCCCGTGAAGGAGCGCGAACGAATAGGCCTATCCCAATGGAGTTGGGACAGGCCTATTTGTTTCGGGTCTGCTCTTATCGATCAGCCGCAGACGCGAACGTCTTCGACCACCTTGTGATGGTGGCGCCAATGCACGACTGTCTCCATATGACAGCGGTGGTGCCGGTGGTGGCGACGATACTCGCCATCGTTGTTGTTATCATATTGCACGTTTTGGTCGTCGCCATACTGGTTGTCGTTGTTCTGCCGGTGATGGCGGCGAACGACGACCTGGTCGTTATTATCGGGTGAGTACTGGTTGCCGTCATCAGACTGGATGATCACGCTTGCAGCTTGCGTTGGCGCAATGAATCCCGCCGTTGCGCTCAATGCCAAAAGGGAAGCTAAAATCAACTTTTTCATTTCGTCCTCCTGCGAGTTAAGACATAAACTCGACATATAAACTCGCGGAAGAACGGAGCGTTCCACCGTAAATTTACACGCTTTGCGACGCCTAGAGTCGGATGATTTCAGGTCGAATCGACCTGAAATCTGAATCCGCCTCTAAATCAAAGAGATAGAGCATGATGTCATCCGAAAACCGCTTCACACTTTTCGGCATCATGCTCTAGGATATTATGGCGTTATCGGCGGAAACCATACGGTCCAGACGAACAAACGCCGTCAGCGGCAGATGATCGGAGGCAACGCGCGAGAGCGGCGTATCATGCGCTTCCACCGCCGCGATCATTCCATGCCGATTGGTCATGATCCGGTCGAGCGCCAGTAGCGGCAGGTTCGAGGGGAAGGTGGGGACTGCGGGTGGCTGCGGCCCGAACGTTGCATGCAGCGTGTTGAGCGCGGAGCGGTTGCCGAGCCGCCATTCGTTGAGGTCGCCAAGCAGCAGCGTCGGCTTTTCATCGGCGCTGCTCATGATGTCGAGCACGACACGGGCCTGCTGGGAGCGCGAGTGGCGCAGCAGGCCGAGATGGGCGGCGATGACGCGCAATGTCCGGTTTCCGTCGAGGTCGATCTCCGCCACCACCGCGCCGCGGGGCTCCAGGCCCGGAAGCCTGATCTGATGCACGTCACGGACGACGCCCTTCTTGAACAGCAGGACATTGCCATGCCAGCCATGGCCCTTGCCGGTGGCTGAAATCGGCACCGGCACCAGACCGGTTTCCCGCTCGAGGCGGGGCAGATCGAGGAGGCCGTCACGGTCGCCGAAACGGTTATCCGCCTCCTGCAGGGCGATGACGTCGGGGTCGATTTCGCGGATGACGCGGCTGGTCCGCTCAGGATCGAACTTGCGGTCGACGCCGATGCATTTGTGGACATTGTAGGAAGCGACCAGCGTGCCGGTGGTCGCGGTCGCCTTGTGCGCGTCAGCGTTTGCCTTCTGCATGCGCCTGTCGCGAATGGACAAAAGCACGCTTGCCGAGAGGCTGCGTCCGTTCATCCGCACCGCGTGCCTGCCATGTGTGCTGCTCTCACCATGCACCCCAAATAGAGTCTTTGCGCTTATATTCCATGACCGGCATCAAACTATCCGTCAAACACGTCGTTTTGTTAAAGCCGCCGGCGCCTTTCTAGAGATAGGGCGAACCCAGCCAAAGCACCCGATCGAAGAGCCTGACAAGGAAGGGCCGGGCGCGCAGGGTTTCGAGCGTCACCGGCACGGCAGAGGTCATCGCGGAGCCGATCCGCGCCTCGATCTCGCCGGCAAAGCCGGCGTCGAGGACCTCCAGGTCGATCTCGAAATTCAGCCGCAGCGAGCGGGCATCAAGATTGGACGAACCGACATAGGCCCACACGCCGTCGATCGACAGCAGTTTCGAATGATCGAACGGCCCCTCGGCGCGCCAGACGCGGCAATAGTGCTTCAGCACCTGATCGAATTGTGCCGTCATCGCCCGGTCGACAAGGAAAAGGTTGTTCACCGCCGGCACGACGATGTCGATCTCGACGCCGCGCCGGGCCGCCGTGATCAACGCGCTGATCAGCTCGCGGTCGGGCAGGAAATAAGGCGACATCAGGCGGATCGATTTGCGGGCGACGGAGAAGGCGCCGATCAGCAGCTTGTGGTTGGTTTCGTTGCTGGCATCGGGACCGGACGCAACAGCCCGCACCAGCATCGGCACGCCGGGCGAGGGTGATAGCGGCGCAATGCGCCAGGCATCGCCCTTCAGCGCCTCCTTGGTGGCGAAGCGCCAGTCTTCCGCCGCGATCGAGAACAGATCGGCGACAACAGGGCCGGTCACCTTGAAATGCGTGTCCCTGGCGCTGTTCGAGCCGGCGAACTCGGCGGAAAAGCCCTTGCGGATGTTCATGCCGCCAGTGAAGGCGACCGCGCCATCGACCACCACGATCTTGCGATGGGTCCTCAGATTGGCATAGGGCAAGCGCAGGCCCATGACGATGTTGCCGTTGAACACATCGGCTGGAATGTTGGCGCGGCGCAGATGCCCCAGGATGCTGGGGACGGAATAGCGGGCGCCGACGGCATCGATCAGCACGCGGACGGTGACGCCGCGCTGTACAGCGCCGGCCAGCGCTTCGACGAAAAGCAGGCCGACGGCGTCATTGTCGAAAATATAGGTCTCGAGCAGGACGCTACGCTCGGCGCCATCGATCGCCGCGCACATGGCGGCATAGGCCTCGTCGCCGGTCTCCAGCACATCGATGGCGTTGCCCGGATTGAGCGTGCGCCGCGCCACCCTGTCGCCCAGTGTCCGCAGGCCGGTGAACCGCTGGCCGTAGCGCTCGACAATCAAGGCTTCCTCGGCGGCAAAGTCGCGCTCATGTTTGGCCGACACCGCATCGCCGGCAAGCGGGCGCTGTGCGGTGATGGTGGCACGGCGGATGCGGTTGATGCCGGCAACGGCGTAGATCAGCACGCCAAGGATCGGCGACAGCAGCATGATGCCGACCCAGCCGGTGGCGGCGCGGACATCCTCCTTGGTCATGACGGCATGGGCGATGCCAATGGTCGCCATCACCACCGAGATGATCGCCAATATATGGGGCCAGTGAGTCGCCAGGGTCTCGAACATTTTCGGGACTATCCAGCGAGCGATTGCAGAAGGCAATGCGGCCGGTCATGCCTCCCATGGCCGGCAAGCCAGGGGTCCGCGTTCCGGTCGGTATCGATGGGCGAGCCCTTGATGAGGCCGGTCATGTGGCGATACCGGGCGATATCGCCACATGCCGAACGGTATTCCTGCATTCCCATTGGCAGGACACGGCCTGGCCGACGAAATCTACTTGGTCAGAGATCGAACCGATCAACCTCCGTACAATGACGTTCAAAAGAGCCCATGCTAACCCAAGGGAAAGCATAGAGACGGCGTGGCCCGGCATCGTCCTGTGCCGCCTTGGTGGTCCAATGTTTCCTGTACTTTGGTACCACATATACTGTATATCAGAGGGAACGAAAATGGCGATATAACACTTTCATCAGAGGTGGGGGAGGCGCCGAATGATGGGATTCAACTTCGAGGGACCTCCAGGGGGCGACGTCGACATGGCGGCCGAATGCCAGCGCCAGTTGTTGCCTATGGTCCGTGAAACCGTCCAGGCGGCGGTAGCGTCCGGCTGGAACCATGACGATGTTCTTCTGGCTTTTGTGGAACTCACCTGGGATCTGTACGAAAAACGTCGCGGCGATTTGTAACCGCACGTCCCGCCCCGCGTCATTGCTGTCGCCGATCTCGGTGACAAACCAAGCTGTCGGCCTGCGAAGGCCGCACCAAGCCCCTATGGTGGTGTACTAACACAGTGGAGAACGTGGAGCCGGTCATGCCGCGAGTCGCCGAAAACTCTCGCATGGCGAGACTGGCCGGGGGCTGAAGCAGTATGCTCGCCGACTTCCTGTATCGGTCGTTTTTTCTTTCTTTTCCCGAATAAAAATTTTTCTTTGCGCGGGGGAGTTCTTCCCTATCCAAGGCCTGTGCGTTACGCTGGTTTCGGGTCGGGCATAAGGGGGATTTCAAGCGGCAGCAAAACGGCCGAGGCTACCCGAATGAAAAATGCGGACGAGGCTCGGGAGAGCGGCGTTTCCCGAGGCGTCGATCGGACAGCCCGATATGTCCTGGACATCATTCCAGAAAGTGCCGGGCCCAGACGCGCCACCGCGCGCGGCAGCGTCATCCATTCCGTCCGCGGTCCCGGGTCGCAGACATTCCTGGCCATGGAACATTCTGCCGGAATTGTGCTGAGGCCGGGACGCAAATTCAGAGCCTCGCTCGGCAGCGACAAGATCACAGAATACGATGCGCCGGTCGGGTGCCTCATCATCAATCCCGCAGGCGTCGACAGCACCTTCGCATGGTCCGAGACGAGGGAAAACGCCGTCGTCTCCATATCGCCGGAAGCGCTATCGGAACTGGCCGCTCATGAGTCCGATATCGCCAACACAGAGTTCGAGCCGCCTGCGTTCGGCACGGTCGACCTGAGGGCTCTCAACATAGCCCAGATGATCACCGCCGAGCTGACCGGAGCCTTGCCACCGAATGAGCTTTATCTGGATTCGCTGCTGACGGTGTTCGGCGTGCATTTGCTGCGCACCTACACGAGCCGCGGCAGGCAGGCGTTGTTGCCCAAAGGCGGGCTCTCCGCCGTTGGTGCTCGGCGTGTGCGCGAATATCTCGACGAGAACTTCGTGCGAAAAGTCATGGTCGCCGAACTGGCTTCCGTCGCGGGGGTTTCGCCCAACCATTTCATTGCAAGGTTCGCCAGGACGTTCGGCATGCCGCCGCATCGCTACCTGATCAACCTGCGCCTGGACTTCGCGGAAAAGCTGCTCGTCGACGGCGAACTCGCAATTGCCGAAGTCGCCTACCTCGCCGGGTTCTCGGATCAGAGCCATCTGGCCGCAACCATGAAGAAGTACAGAGGACGGACGCCGACCTTCTATGCTCCAGTCAAGACCTAAAAGTGCTGATATGGAAAACTCGCCACACTCGTCGGCCGAATATCAAAAGACCGGAATTTCCTACAAAGGTTGCGGAGTTTTGCAAAATACGTCGCTCGCGACTGTGCCCATGTTTGGCGTGAGTCATCATCAGGTGCGCTTTGGTGCTTCAGCCTTTGAAAGCAGGGATTGTCCACGGACATGCAGTGCGCGGAAATCAATAGCTTTGCTTCAAGGGCCGAAGCGGCGATGCGACAACCGACGCTGAACGTGAAAGGCGCGCTTTCCGCCCGCAGCGCCCACAAAGTGCAGGACTTCCTCGAAGAGAACTTCACGCGCAAGCTGGCGCTCGCCGAGATGGCGGCGGTTTGCGGGCTTTCATCCTATCATTTCGTGCGGGCCTTCTCCCGGACGTTCGGAGTGCCGCCGCATCAATACGTCCTCGATCTGCGGCTGGACTTCGCCGAAAGGCTGCTTGCCGAAAGCCGCATGACGATCGCTGACATCGCCAATCTGGCCGGGTTTTCAAGCCAGAGCCATTTCACCACCGTTATGAAGAAATACCGGCAGGTGACGCCATTGCAGGCGCGGTTGGGCAAGCTTAACTCGAAGATTAGATGAGATGGCGCTTACGGCATTGTTCTATTACTTTGTCTTAAAGCATTTGCTAAGGTAACCAGCCGTTAACCTCCGTCGAGTTGCTCCGCTCTTTTCTCGCGACGCAGCAATTTCCTGAAATACTGCAGGCAAGAATCGTGTCTTCCTGCTGTGGATCGGAATTGTCAGACATTTCGTGCCGGCCAGCGGAGAGGGAACCATGACCGACAATCGCAATTCGAGTGGCTCGTTTGTTCGGCGTAGCACGGCGCATTTCGCCGGGCACTGGATTGCTGGCGCTGATCACGGCTCCCGCTCGGTTCGCCGCCGCCTGATGGCGGTGTTGCGCATGGCTCATCGTGTGCTCGGCATGCGCCGCAGGGGGCATGGGCTCGGCATGCTCGGCAACGGTAGGGTTCTGGCAGCGGCGCTAGGCGCGGCGGCATTCGGGAGCATCGCCACGCCGGCACTGGCACAATTTGTCGGCGGCGGCGGCACGGCAAACGGAGTGCGCGGTATCGCGATTGGATCCGGAGCCGTGCAAAACGGAGCCGATTCAATAGCCGAAGGCACCAATGCCAGCGCGGGCAGCCAGAATGCCGTCGCGATCGGCTTTGGAACGATCGCCTCCCAGATCAACTCCATCTATCTTGGCTCGCGGACCGTTGCCGGAACAGGTAGTACTGGTACGAGCGCCATCGGCATCGGCACGGATGTCACGGCATCGCAGGCCGACGCCATCGGGATTGGACGTTCATCCGTTGCGTCGGCACAATACTCGGTGGCTCTCGGCTTGAACGCCAAAGCCACGGGCACAGGCGGCGCGATGGCGCTGGGCCAAGGCACGATCTCGAGCGGCGTCAATTCGGTTGCGCTCGGCGTCCAAGCCAGTGCCACAGGAGCCGGCGCCAACGCCTTGGGCACTTTCTCCGTTGCTTCGGGAGGGAACTCCGCAGCCCTCGGTACCAGCTCCACAGCCAGCGGCAACTACGCCACGGCCGCAGGCTGGGGAGCCGTCGCCAGCAAGGATAGTGCCGTTGCCATGGGCAAATCGGCCAGCGCGACAGGGCTGAACACGACCGCGCTCGGCTCCAGCACCAATGCCTCAGCCGATTTCGCATTGGCGCTAGGCAACCAGGCGGTATCAAGTGGAGTTGGCTCGGTGGCAGCGGGCTCGGGAGCCCAGGCCACGGACGTCTCCGCCACGGCGCTGGGCAACAACGCCACGGCGACTGCCGCGAGCGCAAGCGCGCTGGGCCTGGGCGCCACTGCGAGCGCCATCAACAGCACCGCGATCGGCAAGCAGGCCAATGCGAGCGCGCAGGACGCCATCGCCATGGGCACCAGCGCCAAGGCCAGTTCGGCTCAGGCGGTCGCCATTGGCATCAATGCGGTGGCGACCGGCGGCAAGGCGGTCTCGATCGGCTCCGGCAACACCGCCTATGGCGACGGCGCGGTCTCGATCGGTGATCCCAGCTATGCCAGCGGCACGGGCGCCTTCACCGGCGGCGCCAACAACATCGCCAACAGCGACGGCACGGCAACCGCCACCGCGGCCAATATGGCCAACGGCGCTGTCGCCATCGGCAACAACAACAAGGCGATCGGGCAAGGTTCGGTGGCATTGGGCAACGGCTCCACCGCGGGTGCGTCCGGCCTCGCCGGCAACGTCGCGCTGGGCAATGGCGCGACGGCGGCGGCAAGCTCCGGCGACGTGGCGCTCGGCTCGGGCTCGGTGACCACGGCTGCGGTCGGCACGGCGAATGCCGTGATCAACGGCACTACCTACGCCTTCCAGGGCACCAATCCGGCCTCGACGGTCAGCATCGGCGCGCCAGGCGCGGAACGCACGCTCACCAATCTGGCGGCGGGGCGGATCAGTTCGACGTCGACCGACGCTGTCAACGGCTCGCAGATCTTCGCCACCAACCAGGCGGTCAACGCCATCGGCACTACGCTGACCAACATCAACGATGGCGGCGGCATCAAGTATTTCCACGCCAACTCGACCTTGCCGGATTCCCAGGCGCTTGGAACAAATTCCGTCGCCGTCGGTCCGAATGCGGTGGCCAACAATGCCGGCGATGTGGCGATCGGTTTGAATTCGGCATCGGGCACAACGACCGCCGTTGGCGGCACGACGATCGGCGGCGTCAACTACACCTTCGCCGGCACCACGCCGGCCGGTGCGTTCTCTGTCGGTTCGGTGGGAGCCGAACGTCAGATTCAGAATGTCGCGGCCGGACAGTTGAGTGGAAGCTCGACCGATGCGGTCAACGGCTCGCAGCTCTTTGCCACCAACCAGCAGGTGACGCAGAACACCACCGATATCGCTGCCAACACCGCCGACATCACCAATCTCGGCAACACGATCACAAACATCAACGATGGCGGCGGCATCAAGTATTTCCACGCCAATTCGACACTGCCTGACTCCCAGGCGCTGGGCACCAACTCCGTCGCCGTCGGTCCGAATGCGGTGGCCAACAATGCCGGCGATGTGACGATCGGTTTGAATTCGGCATCGGGCACAACGACCGCCGTTGGCGGCACGACGATCGGCGGCGTCAACTACACCTTCGCCGGCACCACGCCGGCCGGTGCGTTCTCTGTCGGTTCGGTGGGAGCCGAACGCCAGATTCAGAATGTCGCGGCCGGACAGTTGAGTGGAAGCTCGACCGATGCGGTCAACGGCTCGCAGCTCTTCGCCACCAACCAGCAGGTCACGCAAAACACGACTGACATCGCCACTAACACTGCCGACATCACCAATCTCGGCAACTCGATCACCAACATCGGCGGTGACGTCACCAATCTCGGCAACACCATCAGCAACATTGCCGGCGATACCTCGACTGCCTATACCGACGCCAATGGCGTGGGTATCCGCTACGCCCGCACCAACGAGACCGGACTGGCGCAGACCGATTCCTTCGCGCAAGGGGTCGGCTCCACCGCCGTCGGCTACCAGGCGACCGCGACCGGCGTCAGCGGGTTGGCGCTCGGCCGCGACAGTGCGGCCAGCATCGATGGCAGTGTGGCGCTCGGTTCCGATTCGGTTTCCGATCGCGCCCTGGCTCCGGCCAGCGGCCAGATAGCGGCCGGTCCGTCCAACTTCATCCAGTACAACACCACCGACAAGACGCTGCTTGGCGCGGTTTCGGTCGGCACCGCCACATCCTACCGCCAGATCACCAATGTCGCCGACGGCACGCAGGCGCAGGACGCGGTGACGGTCCGCCAGCTGCAGGGAGCGATCGCCTCGGTCTCGGTGACGTCGACCAAATATTTCCATGCCAATTCGGCGGCCGGCGACTCGCTCGCGGTCGGTGCGGAATCGGTCGCGGTTGGCCCGACGACGGTCGTCAACGGCGACAATGGCGTCGGCATCGGCAATGGCGCGATTGTCGACCAGACCGCGCCCGGCGGCACGGCCATCGGCCAGAACGCGCATGTCATGCTGGCCGACGGCCTGGCGCTCGGCACCAATTCGCTGGCGTCCGGCATCCAGTCGGTGGCGCTCGGCGCCGCCGCTCAAAGCACCTTTATCAACAGCGTCGCGCTGGGCGCTCAGTCCATCACCTCGGTCGGCGCACAGACCGGCTATACGGCCTTTGGCCTGACCGCGCCGCAGACCTCGGTCGGCGAGGTGTCGATGGGCGCAGCCGGGGCAGAACGCAAGCTCACCAACGTCGCGGCGGGTTCCGCCGATACCGATGGCGTCAACGTCTCCCAGCTTAAGGGCGTGTCGCAAAACATCGCCAACCTGTTCGGCGGCGGCACCACGGTCAATCCGGACGGCTCGATCACCGGACCGACCTACACCGTTCAGGGCAACACCTACACGACCGTCTATGACGGGCTGACCGCGGTCGACAATGCGCTGACCAACATCAGCAATGGCGGCGGCATCAAGTATTTCCACGCCAATTCGACACTGGCCGACTCCACCGCGAGCGGCACCGACAGCGTGGCGATTGGGCCGGCCAGCGTGGCGAGCGGCACCAACAGCCTTGCGGCCGGCAATGGCTCGACTGCCACGGGCCAAGGCGCGGTGGCGCTCGGCCAGGGTGCCAAGGCCAACAACGCTAACGATGTGGCGCTGGGTTCGGGCTCGGTGACGCAGACCGCGGTCGGTACGTCCAGCACGACCATCAACGGCAAGACCTACACGTTTGCCGGGACCACTCCGGTCGGAACCGTCAGCGTCGGTGCTGCCGGCGCCGAGCGGACGATCACCAATGTCGCAGCCGGACAGGTCAACGCCAACAGCACCGATGCGATAAACGGCTCGCAGCTCTACGCCACCAACACGGCGGTCGAGGATTTGAAGTCGGGCCTCGGATCGCTTAGCCAGAACGCGGTGACGTATGACACCAATCCAGACGGCAGCAAGAAGAACAGCATCACGCTGCAGGGCGGTGACGTCAACGCGCCGGTTGTCATCTCCAATGTCGGCCCCGGCGTTGCCGGCACCGACGCGGTCAACGTCAACCAGCTGAACCAGGGGTTGGCCACGAGCATCAACACGTCCAACACCTATACCGACAAGGTGGCGGCCACGACCTTGCAACAGGCCAATAACTATACCGATCAGAAGCTCAGCCAGCTCAATACGGACCTGGGCGGCATACGCGACGAAGCACGGCAAGCGGCAGCGATTGGGCTCGCCGCCGCCTCGCTGCGCTACGATGACCGGCCCGGCAAGCTGAGTGTCGCGGCGGGCGGCGGCTTCTGGCGGGATTCCAGCGCCTTGGCCTTCGGCGCCGGCTATACCAGCGAGGATGGTCGCATCCGTGGCAACTTGTCCGGCACTGCCGCGGGTGGGCATGTCGGCGTCGGCGCCGGCATCAGCTTCACCTTGAACTGAGGCAGGAATGAAAGGACTTGTTGCCCTGACTTGCCTGGCGCTCTGCGGCGGCCTCGCGCCGGCTGCCGGGCAGGTCGCCTCGCCGTACAGGATCAAGCCTTCGGACGTGGCGCTGCCGCCCGACGTGAAACTCGGCGACTACCAGCGCGTCATCCGTCCTTTCGAAAACTGGACACTGATCTGCGACGAGAACCTCAAGGCGCGCAAGAAGGTCTGCAATGTCTCGCAGGTGATCGAGGACGCGTCGGGCAAGATGGCCTTCAGTTGGTCTCTTGCCGCCACACAGGACGGCAAGCCGTACATGATCCTGCGCACGGCGCCGAACGCCAGGAGCGACGGCCTGGTGTCGCTGAAATTCGATGGGCAGGCGCAGCCGATCGACGTGCATCTGAACGGCTGCAATGAAATGGTCTGTGTCGGCATGCTGCCGGTGGGGCCGGTGATGCGCCAGCAGATTTCGCTCAAGGCGACGCCGGCGATCTCCTACCCGACCGTCGATGGCCAGACGATCACCGTGACCGCAACGCTGAAGGGGCTGACGGAAGCCCTTTCGCCAGTCAAATAACCGGGGCAGCATCATGAGCCAACAAGACCCGTTCATGTCCGCGAAACGCAGCACCCCGCCCCTTGAGGCGGATCGACAGAGACTGATCGAGCGCCCACGGCGGCGGTGGCCGCGCGTCGTCGGATTTTCACTGTTGGGGCTTGTCGTGGCGGGCCTTGGCTTTGCCGCCGGGAACTATGCCGCGATCGCCAATTTGGTCGGCAGCGCGACGGCCGCACAGCCTGAGACAACCAATCCCGCGCTGCCGGACACGCCTTTCCTCGAGCACGTCAAGCAAGCCGGTGTGCAGGCCTGTTCGACCGTCTATCCGGTGCTCGGTCAAATCCTGACGACGGGCACGAAATACAGCGTCAAATCGCTGTGGAACGACCTGGCCGCCGACAAGCATGCCGTCCAGGCCTTTGTCGGCATGGACTATGCGACGGAAGGCTATAGCGGGCCTGCCGCCGGGGTCGTTTTCGCATCGCCCACCGCTTCGGGTTGCGAGGGGGCGATGGTGCGGGTGGCGCCATTCGCTAGTCCGTGTGCCGACATCCCGTCCATTCTTCCGCAAGGCAGCAAGATCACCGACCATCTTGGACAGGTCGAGGTGTACGAGCTCGGCGGCAACGCCGGTGAAGCCCTTCTGTTGCCGACGGGCAAAAGCTGCGTGGTGATCTCCGTCGCTTCGGCGGCGAAGTAAGGCCAGCGAACAGGATCTGGGAAAGGGGTGCCGACCATGAGATTGCGGGCTTTGGCAGTTTTGGGCTTGACCTTGCTGTGGAGCGGACAAGTCGTCTCGGCCGATCTGGTGGCGCCGCCGGAGCCGCAGCAGGAGGAAAAAGGCATCTGGGCGGCGATCGCCTATTCGCAGGCCGACGGCAAGTATGGCTTCTTCTGGGGCGCCGACAAGCGGCAGGAGGCGAACGACATCGCGCAGAAATATTGCGAGAACGCAGGCGGAAAGGCCTGCAACGTCGTCGCTGTCTTCCGCAACCATCGCCATTGGAGTGATGACGACGAGACCGGCTTTCCCTACAAGCACTGCGGTGCGCTCGCCGTGGCCGACAAAGTCGAGAACCGTTTCACGCCTTGGGGCGTGAACTCGGCCGAGACCCGTCGGGAAGCGGAAGACCTCGCGTTGCGCGCCTGCGCGGCAGGGGGAGCCCAATGCAAGATCCGCGAGTGGGTCTGTACCTGACAGCCGCCACAAGGCGTCCTGAAGCTGATCTGGGCATTCCCCCGCACCGAAAGAGAAGGCCTCCTTTATTGGTTCATAGAGATTTTTCCCTGAAGGCCGTCGCCGTCTGCGCAGTTGCTTTCGCCGCCTCGGTGCCGGCTGCTTCAGCGCAACAGCAACAGGCCGCCTCGCTTCCGAACGGCGCATCGTCACTCCAGGAAACCTATCAGGACTGGCAACTGGCCTGCAGAATGCAGGACAACGCCCGGGTCTGCACGGTCACACAGGACCAGACGCAGAAAAACGGCCAGAGACTTCTGGCCGTGGAATTGCGCGTGGGGCAGAAGGGTGGAGTGGCCGGAACCTTGTTGCTTCCCTTCGGCATATTGTTCGATCCGGGCGTGACACTCCAGATCGACGATCAGCCGCCGCTATCGCAGCAACGATTGCGGACCTGCCTGCCAGCGGGCTGCCTCGCGGTGTTTTCCATTGACCGGTCGGTGCTTGGAAAGATGAAGGGAAGCTCGGTGCTGAAGCTCAACGTCATGACAGCCGCCGAGACCCCGCTGAGATTTCCGGTGTCGCTGCACGGACTGACCGCGGCGCTCGACCGCATGGTTGCGCTAAGCGCGCGGTGAGGACAGCTTAGGTTGGGCGGCCGCGCCGGCAGCGTTTATTGCAGGGCCGGCATGCGCACTACACGTGCGAAAAACACAATGCCAGCGTCGCGCGATGACCGCAGTCTCGCCACTTCAGGAACGCATCCGCAATCAGCTTCGGGCTGAATTTTTCGAGGGAATTCAAGTCGGTGAGCGGATCAACCAGGCGGAAATCGCGGCGGCCCTTGGCGTCTCGCGCACGCCCGTGCGTCATGCCCTGGTGCAATTGCAGCGCGAAGGCATCGTCAGTTACGAGCCCAATCGCGGCTCCGATTGTTGGAGGCGATCCAGCCTGGCGCTGCCCTGGAGCAGGCGGGAGTGCTTTCGCTCGACGAGAAGTGATGCGCGACATGGCGCTGGGCGTCCTGGATGGTGTGATCAGCGAGCGGGCGCTGCTGGCGCGCTACAATGCGGCGCAAGGCGCGCTGACCTCGACCTTGCGCCGCCTGATGCGCGACCAGCTTGCCGAACCGTCGCCGGGGCGCGGCTGGATCTTCGCCGATGTCGGCGCCGCAGCACTGGACGACGGCTACCGCTTCCGCCAGATCATCGAGCCGGCAGCAATCCTGTCCGATCTCTACGAGGTCGACCAGGCGGCACTGGAGGTCGCCGCTGCAAAAGCGGCCCAAATTGCCAATCTGGGTTGTGTGGTAGCGGGAGAGGGACTTGAACCCCCGACCCCAGGATTATGATTCCCGTGCTCTAACCAACTGAGCTACCCCGCCAGGGCGGCGAAAGGCCCGAAATCCGCCTCAAATCGAAAGGCATTTCGAGGCGTTCGCCAAGGTCGCGCGGATATAAGGTTGGGAGGGCGAGCCTGTCAAGCTTCGAAGCATTCTATATCGGCGCATATTCTCATTGCCCAAAAAGCATGGCCGTGCGGACATTTGGTTGCAACCGTCGGGGTTGAGTTCGACGGGGCACGTCGCTATGTCTCGGCCACGAGTTTTTAGAGTTTGAAACAGATGAAGCCGCGCATTGCAGTCCTCGGTTGCGGATACTGGGGCTCAAACCACATCCGCACCCTCAAGGCGCTCGGCGCGCTGCACGCGGTTTCCGACGCCAACCGGGCGCGTGCCGAAGGCTTTGCCAGCGAACAGGATTGCCTGGCGATCGAGCCCGACAAGCTGTTCGGTCGCGACGACATCGACGCCATCGTCCTGGCCTTGCCGCCGCAGTTCCACGCCGATCTTGCCGTGCGCGCCGTCGAGAGCGGCAAGGACGTGCTGGTGGAAAAGCCGATCGCGCTGACGGTGCCGGATGCCGAGCGGGCGGTGCAGGCGGCCAAGGACAATGGCCGCATCTTCATGGTCGGCCATGTCCTGCGCTTCCATCCGGCCTTCGAGACGTTGAAGGCGCTGATCGACAAGGGCGAGCTTGGCGAGGTCCGCTACATCCATTCGCACCGGCTCGGCCTTGGCAAATTCCACACCGAGAACGATGCGCTGTGGGACCTGGCGCCGCACGACCTGTCGATGATCCTGGCCATCACCGGCACCGAGCCGATCGAGGTGCGCGGCGAGGGCGCGGCGCTACTCGACAGTCTGAGCGACTTCGCGCATCTGCACATGCGCTTTCCCAACGGCCTGCGCAGCCATCTCTTCACGTCAAGGCTCAATCCCTATCGCGAGCGGCGGCTGACCGTGGTTGGCACCAAGGCGATGGCGGTGTTCGACGACGTCGAACCATGGGAGCGCAAGCTTGCCGTCTACCGCCATGCGGTCTGGCAGGACAGCGGGCAGTGGGCGTTCACCACCAACGAGCCATCCTATGTCGCGGTCGCTCAAGGCATGCCGCTCACGCGCGAGCTCGAACATTTCATCCAGTGCATAGAGACGCGCGCCGAACCGCGCACCAGCGGTGAGGAAGCGATCAGGGTGCTGCGCATCCTGACGGCGGGTACTGTCACCCACACCAAGTCGAAAGACTGAGAGAACGCTTCGAGAAGTTCACCGTTTCAAGGAAAACGGAGAACTTTTCTACCTCTTTGTTTGACGCAATTCCCAAGGGGAAACGCGTTGCGTTTTTCCCGGGAAAACCGCTCCGCACTTTCCTGGAATTGCTCTAATGTCTATTCGGCGGGGATTTGCGCCGGCCTTGCGGCAAGACGGCTCAGCATTGCCTCGGCCTCGGCGCCGCGCTCGGAGCGCTCGATGAAGCCGCCGCCGAAGATTCGGGCTTCGTTGCCGTCGTCGGAATAGAGCACGCAGGCCTGTCCGGGCGCGATGCCGGACTCACCGTCGGCCAGTTCGACCGAAGTCACGCCTGCGATGTGGCGCAGCACGGCCGGGCGCGGCGGCCTGGTCGAGCGCACCTTGGCGAACAGTTCGAGGCCGCCGGCAGGAATATCGGCGAGCTGCCCGTCGCCAAGCCAGTTCATGTTGCGCAGATAGATCTTGTGCGTCTCCAGCGCTTCGCGCGGGCCGACGACGACGCGGGCCCGTTCGGCGTCGAGGTGGACGACATAGAGCGGCTCGCCCGACGCGATGCCGATGCCGCGGCGCTGGCCGATCGTGTAGCGCAATATGCCCTCATGGCGGCCGAGCACGCGGCCGTCGATGTGGACGATGTCGCCCGGATTGGCGGCGCTCGGCTTCAGCTTGGCGATGATGTCGGAATATTTGCCCTGCGGAACGAAGCAGATGTCCTGGCTGTCCTGCTTGGCGGCCACCGTCAGCCCCATCTCCTCGGCTATGGCGCGAACCTGCGGCTTCGACAGGCCACCCAAGGGAAAGCGCAGATAGTCGATCTGCGCCTGCGTGGTGGCGAACAGGAAATAGCTCTGGTCGCGGTCGGCATCGACCGGCCGGTAGAGCGCGCGGTGGAGGCCATTGGCGCCCGAGCGGACATAGTGGCCGGTGGCGAGCGCATCGGCGCCCAGCTCCTTGGCGGTGGCCAGGAGGTCGGCGAACTTCACTGTCTGATTGCAGGAGACGCAAGGGATGGGGGTCTCGCCGGCGACATAGCTTTCGGCGAAGGGATCGATGACCGCCTTGCGGAAGCGCTCCTCATAGTCGAGCACATAATGCGGGATACCCAGTGTCTCGGAGACGCGGCGAGCATCGTCGATGTCCTGTCCGGCGCAGCATGAGCCGGCCCGATGCGTCGCGGCGCCGTGATCGTAGAGCTGCAAGGTGACGCCGACGACATCATAGCCCTCGCGCTTCAACAGGCCGGCGACCACCGACGAATCCACGCCGCCCGACATGGCGACGACGATGCGGGTGTTTTCGGGACGTGCTGGAAGATCGAGACTGTTCATGGTGCTTTCATTCTGCGCGGCGCCTGAATGCCAATGTCGAGAATATAGGTCAAGCTTTCCGATGACGCCAGCTTGCAGGGCGATTCACGGGTTGAGGCAGATACCCGTAAATGGCATATTCCTTCCTGCTAATTCAGCGTTTCCAGCGCGATGTTTCAAATGCCCGCCAAAAGACTAACGCGGCGTTCACGATCCTTACCTAGTCATTAGGGTCTGCTTAGGCAATTTTTAAAGCTGTGGCGGTAACGTGGCGGGGATTGGGTCTTTGAGTTTTTTGTAGAGAGTACGATGACCGATCTGGTTAGACCTAGAGTTAAGTATGTTATCGGGCCCGACGGCAGCCCTCTTACCATTGCCGATCTGCCGCCGACCAACACGCGTCGCTGGGTCATCCGGCGCAAGGCGGAAGTGGTCGCGGCGGTGCGTGGCGGGCTTTTGAGCCTCGAAGAGGCATGCCAGCGCTACAAACTGACCACCGAGGAATTCCTGTCCTGGCAGGCGTCGATCGACGAATACGGCCTTGCCGGGCTGCGCACCACGCGCATCCAGCAATACCGGCACTAGAGCTTGCTTTGACGCAATTCCGGACGGAAAACCGTTTCACACTTTTCCTGGAATTGCTTTAGAGCCGGTCGCAAAAAAGATCAAAGGGCGCGGCACTCCGCGCCCTTTTGTTTTTCGAAGCGATTGTTGCGACGCTCAGACCGTCAGCACCACCTTGCCGATCGGCTTGGTGGCGAGAAAGGCTTGAGCAGCGCCGGCCTGCTCAAGCGGAAAGCTCTTTGCTACGTGGACAACGAGCTTCCCGGCATCGATCAACTGGCCAAGTTCCAACAGGGCTTCGCGGTCAGGCACGACCGACATGCGCTCGACCCGAACGTCTTGCGCGCTGGCCTGCGCCTTGGTGGTGTCGTTCACGTTCAGCAATGACACCAGAACGCCACCGCCCTTGATGACCTTCAGGGAGCGGTCGGCATGATCGCCACCCACCGGCTCCAGCACCAGATCGATGTCGCTGATTTGCGTGGTAAAATCGCCCTTGGTGTAGTCGATGACCTCGTCGGCGCCGAGCTTGCGGACGAAATCGAGCTTGTTTGGGCTGGCGGTGGCGATGACGTAAGCGCCGCGCGCCTTGGCGATCTGCACCGCCAGATGGCCGACGCCGCCGGCCGCCGCATGGATCAGCACGCGCTGGCCCGATTTCAGTGCGCCGTGACGGACAAGGCCTTGCCATGCGGTCAGGCCGGCCAGCGGCAATGCGCCCGCCTGGATATGATCCGCTGCCTTTGGCTTCAGCGCGATCTCGTCGGCGGGTACGGCGACCAGTTCGGCGTAAGCGGCCGCCTGCTTGGGGAAGCGCGGCATGCCAAACACCTCGTCGCCGACCTTGAAGCCGGTGACGCCGGCGCCCAGCGCCTCGATGGTCCCTGAAATATCCCAGCCGAGGATGAAGGGCGGCTCTCCGAGCAGCTTGAAATAACCGGCACGGACGGCGCCATCGACCGGATTGATGCCGGCCGCCTTGACGCGGACCAGCACTTCGCCGGCCTTTGGTGTCGGGTCAGGCTCATTGGCGATGACAAGGACGTCCGGGTCGCCGACGGAATTCTGGATAACGGCACGCATCATATGTCTCCTGTTGTTGGTGCCACTATCATTTGGATAGTAATGGTCTCTTGTCCAGTATGTACCTTTTTGATATATAGGTACCTTATGGATAGTGATTTTGACTCCTCCTTCGGCTATGATGCATACCGGCGCACGTGTCCTTCGCACACCGTGCTGGAGATGCTGGCCAGCAAATGGGTCTACCTGGTGGTCTGCGCGCTGCGCAAAGGCCGACAGCGCAATGGCGAGCTTGCCCGCAAGCTCGAAGGCATCACGCCCAAGATGCTGACGCAGACGCTGCGCGTGCTCGAGCGTGACGGCCTCGTGCGGCGCGAGGTCTTTCCGGTCATCCCGCCACGCGTCGAATATGAATTGACCGAGCTCGGCCAGAACCTGGCGGGACTGCTCAGCCAGATCAGATCATGGGCGGAGCAGCACGCGCCAGATATCAAGGATGCCCGAGCGAGGGCAATTGCCGGAAATGAAGGGGATTTGGCCGCCTGAAGCGGGTTCGGTTCCTGCCCAGTTGAGGCCTGTCGTGATGTTGCCCAACCAGCACCTTGCTGACGCCACGCTCGCCCTGATGGCGAGCATGGATACCGCGGATATGTCTGCTTCAGCCGATCATGGCGCTGCGGCCGCCGGTTTCGGCCTCGCGAACCTTGGTGTCGCGCGATTCCAGCATTTCGGCCTTGGAAAGCTCCGCTTCAGCTTCGCCGAGTAATGATTCGGCAGCGCTTCGCTGCTGGGCGAGGTCGCTTTGCGAGTTTCTGAGATTGTCGCGGCGCAAACGCGCCGCCTTGGCGAAGGTCGGATAGGCGAAATGATTGATGTCGGTGATGCCGGCTTTCTTTTCCTCGGCGGTGATCTGAAGCTCCAGTTCGACGGCCATGCGTTCGAACTCGGCGATCATCATGTCGAGCTGCAGCAGCTGCCGCCGCTTCTCATTCACCTGAAACTGTTTCAGCCGAACGAGGTTTTCACGTGACTTCATGATTCGGTACTCCCGGAAACGCACACCCGCACATATCGTCCAAACCACCTGAAAAGGCCCAGGCGTTGCCCGTGTCCACCGGCTTTCCCCGCACTATGGGAAACAAAACCCTAAAGTTTTTTGCCGGCGGTAACCATTCGTTTACGGGCATTGTTAATCATACGGGTCAGGACTTAAGGCCGGGTAAAAATTCCGGTCGCCGATTCGGAAGCGCGTCGATGAGTCCCTGGAGTCACTTAGTCCAGGTTGTTAATGTGTCGCATTAGGAATTTGGGTTTGTGATTCATTATTAGATTCAAGAGGGTGTAGAAAGAGGTTAAAAAATCTGGTACCGTCGTAGACGGGAAATTAGGTTTTGTTAACCATTTCATGGCAGCCTCTGCACAAGGCAACCACTGCTCCGGTTCCGGACGGGTCGTGAAATGGTCCGGCAGCAGAAAAGGGGAATTAAATGCGTGTTCTGCTGATAGAAGATGACAGTGCAACCGCACAAAGCATCGAACTGATGCTGAAATCGGAAAGTTTCAATGTCTACACGACCGATCTCGGTGAAGAGGGTGTCGATCTAGGCAAGCTCTACGATTACGACATCATCCTTCTCGATCTCAACCTGCCAGACATGTCCGGCTACGAGGTCTTGAGAACGCTTCGCCTCTCCAAGGTAAAGACGCCCATCCTCATCCTCTCCGGCATGGCCGGCATCGAGGACAAGGTACGCGGCCTCGGCTTCGGCGCCGACGACTATATGACCAAGCCGTTCCACAAGGATGAGCTGGTC
The DNA here is from genome assembly GCF_055456085.1 of Mesorhizobium subarcticum. Classification (NCBI taxonomy): domain Bacteria; kingdom Pseudomonadati; phylum Pseudomonadota; class Alphaproteobacteria; order Hyphomicrobiales; family Phyllobacteriaceae; genus Mesorhizobium; species Mesorhizobium subarcticum. The sequence continues at coordinate 2,806,617 of NZ_CM144237.1, forward strand.
GCCCGCATCCATGCCATCGTGCGGCGCTCCAAGGGCCACGCCCAGTCGGTCATCACCACCGGCGACCTGGTGGTCAATCTCGATGCCAAGACCGTCGAGGTCGGCGGCCAGCGCGTGCACCTCACCGGCAAGGAATACCAGATGCTGGAGCTGCTCTCGCTGCGCAAGGGCACAACGCTCACCAAGGAAATGTTCCTCAACCACCTCTATGGCGGCATGGACGAGCCGGAACTGAAGATCATCGACGTCTTCATCTGCAAGCTGCGCAAGAAGCTCGATGCCGCGTCCGGTGGACAGAATTACATCGAGACGGTCTGGGGCCGCGGCTACGTGCTGCGCGAACCCGAGGACATCCGCGTCAGCGCCTGAGCGGCGCGCTGTTTCGTCAATCGCAAAAAACCCGGCTCCGGCCGGGTTTTTTGCGTCAGGTGTCAAAAATGGGGTTGGGCTGCTGCCGTCAGGCGGCAACCTTCAAATTGCGAAAGCGCTCGAGCAGCTGCGGCCGGTTGAACGGCTTCAGCAGATAGCCCTGGGCGCCGGCGCGCTTGGCCCGCATGATCGAGGCGATATCGAGCTCGACCAGTGAGATCAGGATCTGTGGCTTTATCGGGCTGTCCATGGCGCGCACGCGACGGATAAGGTCAACCGCCTGCACGTCCGGCAGGGCGCCGTCGACGACAATGATGTCGGGCATTTCGGCGGAGCACATCTCCAGCGCATCGAGCCCGCTGGCTGCCTCGATGACCATCATGTCGGAACCGCCCAGGATGCGTTTTGCAACCTTCCTGATGACGCTCGAATCGTCGACGAACATGCAGCGTTTCATTTCCGGGTCCTCTTTGCCTTCTGGCAATCCGGTAGCGTTGGGGGCATCCGGAAATTCACCATAGGCCGATCTGGTAAAGAACCGGAAAAGCCATTAGGTAAAATTTTTGCAAAGATGCCATTTGCAGGCTGTTCTTCGCAATGCTTCGCTCAAGCGATCGGGCAAAGCTCATCGTGCCTCGATTGAGGCGTCAAAGAAATATTCCGGACTGAAATACTTTGTTTTCTTTGGATGCGGGGTGCCGATTTCAGGCGGCCGAAAGCACGATTTCCTCGGCCGTGGCATGGATGGAAATCGTCATGCCGGCCTCGCGGGCGAGCAGCAGCGTGTAATAGGGCTGCACCGAATGCGCATCGATCGGCTCTTCCGGCTTGTGGCCGGAATGCAGTTCAAGGAATTTCGGCGGCACGCGCAGCATCGGGCCACTTGCCGAAATTGAAATGCGCGGCTCGGTTTCGAGATTCTCGAGGGTCACGACCAGTTTGCCGCCGCGCGGAATGGCGGCATTGCCGACCAGGATCAGGTTCAGCAGCAGCTTGACCTTGTTCTTGGGCAGCAGCGCGCGAGTCCCGTTCCAGGTGAGTTCTGGCTTTTCATTCTTGAGGAAGGCGGTGGCAACCGCCTCGGCGTCGCCAGTGTCGATCAGCATTCCCGCAGAACCCGCTGCGCCGAAGGCAATGCGGGCGAATTGCAACCGGGCCGAGGCGTTCTTGGCGCTCTGGCGGATAAGCCGCATGGCGTCTTCGTCGGCGCCGCCCTCGTCCAGCAGTTCAAGCCCATTGTTGATCGCGCCGACCGGCGAGATGATGTCGTGGCAGATGCGGCTGCACAAAAGCGCCGCCAGGTCAGGTGCGGAAAGGGTGAACAGTTCGGCCATCGGCGAAAATCCCTGCAAGTTCCACTAGTCATGGCCGCGCGATCGATTATCGCGCCCGCCCACACGAATCACGCTCCAACCCGAGGCTTTCTGAATACACAGCACTCGTAGGTACAGCAACAAACCCGAAATTGTCGTCGGGGCAAATGGCGTTTTCGCGCAGGCTGCCAGCCCCGCGCGACCCCAAAGCCAGCCTTCGAACCGCCATCTTCCTGTGGGAGTTAATGGTTGAAAAAGGATTACGGCATAGTTTGCCCTTAACAGTCATCCTTAACGGCCGCCTAAAGAGCCGGACCGGGTGCGAGGCGTCGGCGAAAGTGCTCCATGACGGAGATTGGAAGCATGTTTTCCCGATTCTACGACCGGAGTTTCCTCCGCGTCCTTTCTATGGCGATCACGCTCATGGGCGTTCTCGTCTTCTCGACCTCAGCCTTGCGGGCTCAGGAATACACCGCTCAGGAGATTATCGATTCCGGTCACAAGTTCTTCGGCGCGACGTCGGGTGGGCTTGCCACCGTCATTGAGAAGATCTTCTCCTCCTATGGCCTGCCCAATGGCTATCTGCTGGGCGAGGAGGGGTCTGGCGCGCTGATCGGCGGCCTGACCTATGGCGAAGGCACGCTCTACACCAAGAATGCCGGTGACCATAAGGTGTTCTGGCAAGGCCCGTCGCTGGGTTGGGATTTCGGCGGCGAAGGCTCCCGGGTGATGATGCTCGTCTACAATCTCGACGATGTCGGCAACCTCTACAACCGCTATGGCGGCGTGGCCGGTTCGGCCTATGTGGTGGCCGGCGTCGGCTTCAATGTGCTGAAGAACAACAATGTGCTTCTGGTGCCGATCCGCACCGGTGTCGGCGCCCGGCTAGGCGTCAATCTCGGCTACCTGAAGCTGACCGAACGGGCGACCTGGAATCCGTTTTGATTCTCCCCCGATCGCGGGGATCGCGGGCATTTCGGTCCGATCCATGCGTTAATGACCCCATTGTGCTGCGGCGAGCCCTTGCCGCGGCGCCGGATTTCCGCCATGCCAAAGGGGCAAAATCCAGCTTCTATGGTCGCCGCCTATAACGGGTAGTCCTTTGGTTCAGTCGGTCCTGTTCTTTGCCCTCGGCTTTCTCAGTGCCGGCTTTCTGGCGCTGATCGTGGCTCCCGCCGTCTGGCGGCGTGCCGTCGCCCTGACCCGCAGGCGCATCGAGGCCTCGATCCCTTTGACGCAGACCGAGATCCAGGCCGACAAGGACCGGATCCGGGCCGAGTACGCCATGTCGACGCGCCGCCTCGAAATGAACGTCAAGGCGCTGCGCGAGAAGGCTGCCGAACAACTCGTCGAGATCAATCGCGGCCGCGAGGCGTTGAAGGGGCTGGCGGTCGAGCGTTCCGACAAGAACGCCGCGCTTGCCGAACTGGGCGCCAAGAGCGAGGCGCTGCGGCAGCGCGAAGAGGAACTGCATCAGCTTTCGGAGCGGCTCAAGGAAACCGAGCGCAAGCTGGAGAAGCGGGCGCTTGAGCTCGAAAAGCTGGAGCACATGTATGACGATGCCAGCTTTTCCTCATCAAGCCGGCAGATCGAGCTCGTGGCGCGCGAATCCGAATTGCAGAAGCTCGCCAGCGACATCTCGTTGCTGCGCGGCCAGCGCAAGGAAGCCGATCGGCGCCAGCAGGAGATCGCGGCCGAAAGCAAGGCCGCGCGCGATGCGCTGAAGGCGGAGAAGAAAAGGACGGCCGAACTCGACAAGAAGGTCGAAAGGCTGCTCGCTACGCTCGCCGATCGCGAGGAGAAGCTCGAGCGTCGCGAAAAGGAAATGGCGCGGCTGCGCGAAAAGACGAAAGCCGAGGAGGGCGGACCGGCCCTGCGGCTGGTTGGCAAGCAGGATGAAGCAAACAGGCGCGATGATCTGGACAAGGCGATCGCCAAGCTCGACAGCGATCGCGAGCGGCTCGAAGCCAGGCTGACCGCACTGGCGCGCGAGAACAAGCGGCTGAAGGCGGATCTCGGCGCCATGGCGGCTTCAGGTTCCACGAATGGCGGTGCCGCGCTGCGCGAGCAGATGAACGAGCTGGCTGCGGAGGTCATCCACATGACGGCCAAACTCGAGGGGCCTGACTCACCGATTGCCAAGGCACTGGCGGTGCCGCAGGAGTCCAACAATGGCGACCGCAGCCTTGCCGACCGCGTTCGGGCTTTGCAGAAGGCGGACGCGAACTGAAATACGCTTGGGCCGTCATGCCTGACGGTGTGAGAAATGATGCAGGGCTATCGCCGAGGCAGCTGCGACGTTCAGGCTGTCGAAACCTTTCGACATGGTGATCCGCACGGTTTGCAGGCGCGCGAGCAGGTTTTCGGGCAGACCTTCGCCCTCGGTGCCGAGATAGAGCGCCAGGCGCCTGGCTGGCTTGGCATCGCGTATCTCGGTTTGTCCACGCGGCGATAGGGCGAACTGCTCAAAGCCGCGTTCGGCGAGCGTCGCCGCAAAGCCCGATGTGTCGGGGAAGGACGCGAACGGCACTTTCAGCGCCGCGCCGACCGAAACGCGGATCGCCTTGCGGTAGAGCGGATCGCAGCATGTTGCGTCCATCAGCACAGCATCGGCGCCGAAGGCAGCGGCGTTGCGGAAGATCGAGCCCATATTGTCATGGTTGGCGATGCCGACGAGCACCACGATCAGGGCCTGGTCGGGCAAGGCATCCAGCAATGACCCGGCCGGCTGCGGTGTTTCCTTGCGGCCGATGGCCAGGATGCCGCGATGCATGTGAAAGCCGGCGATCGCATCCATGACCGCGCTAGCGACGACGTAGACCGGCAGCTCCGCGGGCGCCTTGCGCAGTACATCCTTCAGGCCGTCGAGCCGGTTTTCCAGGACCAGAACGGATTCGGCGCCGAAGCGGCCGGACGACAAAAGCAGGTCGAGCACCACCTTGCCTTCGGCGACGAAGCGGCCTTGCCGGCCCGCGAGATCGCGTTCGCGGATATCGAGATAGGCGGCGACGCGAAAATCCCGAGGGTCGTCAATGCGAATTGGGTCCATATCCACCGCTCAAAGATCGAGAGCGCGGTTCGTATGTCGGGAAGACACACAAGCCACGCTCCGGAAATCGTCAGCGAGGTAAGCGGCCGCACGAGCGTCCGGTCAAGTCCCGGCGCGGCGCAATCTCTGTGCCATATGGGACAGGTCGTCCCTGCCGCCGCCGAAAATACCCTCCAGCATGGCAAGCAGTTCGCGCACCGCATCGGATTTGCAGGAGTAGTAGATCATCTGACGGTCGCGGCGGGTTTCCACGAGGTCGAGCGCCCGCAGCTTGGCAAGGTGCTGCGAGAGGGCGGATTGGCTGAGCATCACCTTTTCGGCGATGGCGCCGACCGACATTTCGCCATCGATCAGATAGCTCATGATCAGCAGCCGTTTTTCGTTGCCCATCAGCATCAGAAATTCGGCCGCCGAATCGGCGTTGGCGATTAGCTTTGTCGAGACCATGAATGCCCCATGCTGTTTGCTCATCGAGACACCATGGGGGCAATGGTGTCTGAATCCATAAATTCACTGCGAAAGGCGACCGACGAGTCAGCGCCACACCTAAAGCCTAGAACATTTCGTTCAAATCTCAAGCGTTGCTTTTGATCAAATACAATTAAGTCTCGCTATCTGCCTGCCCAGCAGCCCGGCCGCTCCTGGCCATGTCGACCAGAACGGGTCGCAATTCGCGTGCAGATGCCAAGGGTTGCGGGAAGAATACCCGGCAAACATTGTCCCCCGACACCAGATCCATGCCGTCGGGGTCCAGGCCGGCGATGGTCCAGCCGTCACTGGGCGCCCCGGCAAAATGATGTGCATAAACGGCGATCGCGTCGAGATGGTCGGCATTCATATGCTCGACGGCGGATTGTTCGCTTGCCGCAAGCTCTTCGATGATCGGTCCGCCGGTGACGAGATCGGATCGATCGAGCAGGTAGGCCTTGCCGAAGCCGCCATTGAGGCTGGCGCGTTGCGGCTCAAGGCGAAAGATCGAGAAGTCGCCCAGCCCGGCATAGAGGCCCGCCTTGGGATTGCGGTTGAGATAGCGACGCTCGGCGCGAGCATGCGCGTCCGATCCTCGCTCGAGCCGCGATGCCTGGCAGATCAGCGTCAGGCGCGGATGCGCCAGCGGGTCGCCCTTGCCAGGCTCGCCGAGCAGCAGGGAGCAGCGTGGATCGGCAAGCAAGGCCGGCGTGTGCGCCGAAAGCATCGACACCAGGATCAGTGGCGTGCCGTCGATGTCTGTTGCCACGCCGACCCGGCTTGCCAGTGGCGATCCGGTCCGCGGCTCCAGCACCGCTAGCGCACCAAAGCGGGCACTGCGCAGCAGCGTTTTCGCCAGCTGGATCGCCTGGGCGTCGGTCTCGCGGATCACGTCCTTGTTTTGATTTTGCTGCATCAAAACGCTCGCCACAATTTGTTTTCGCCTGTCGATGCTACAGGCCGGATTCGGTCTTTCCGACAACTGCCAGTGCTATTTCGGCGCCATGCGAATGGCGCCGTCGATGCGGATGGTCTCGCCATTCAACATCTGGTTCTCGATGATGTGCAGGGCAAGGGCGGCATATTCGGATGGCTCGCCGAGGCGGGACGGGAAGGGCACGGCGGCGCCCAGCGAATCCTGCACCTCCTGCGGCATGCCGGCCATCATCGGTGTCTTGAAGATGCCGGGGGCGATGGTGCAGACTCGAATGCCGGATCGGGCAAGATCACGCGCCACCGGCAGCGTCATGCCGACCACGCCGCCCTTGGAGGCGGAGTAGGCGGCCTGGCCGATCTGGCCGTCATAGGCGGCGACCGAAGCGGTGTTGACGATGACGCCGCGCTCGCCACCCTGCAGCGGCTCGAGCTTGGCGGCGCGATCGGCGACCAGGCGGATCATGTTGAAGGTGCCGATCAGGTTGACCTCGATCACCTTGCGGTATTGGTCGAGCGGATGCGGCCCATCCTTGCCGATTGTCTTCACGCCGATGGCGATGCCGGCGCAGTTGACCAGGATGCGCGGCTCGCCAAGCTTGCCCGCCACCTCGGCGACGGCGGCGGCGCCACTGTCGGCGCTGCTGACGTCGCACTGGACGGCAATGCCGCCGATCTCGGCCGCGACCTTGGCGGCGCGGTCGATGCCAATATCGAAGATGGCGACGCGGGCACCCTTGGCGGCAAGCGCACGCGCCGTTGCCTCGCCAAGACCGGAGCCCCCGCCGGTCACGATCGCGATCTGGCCATTCGGATTCATGGCGTCATCCTTTCCTGCATCATCATTTCACGAAAGCGCCGAACACCTGTCCTGGAATTACTCCAAGAGAGCAGGGACGGATCAGGCGCAGATCGACGGGCAAGGTCAAGCCATTGCCTAGATGTGTTCAGCGACCTTGACCTGACTGGCATGACAGACCTCGCCCGTGAGCCTGGCAACCGCGCCTGAAATGATCTCGTGCGACAAAAGGCGATCGAGATCGACAGGGCGCGGCATCGAAATCTGGCCGCGCGGGATGCGTTTGAAGCCGAGCGGTCCGTAATAGGGCTCGTCGCCTACCAGTATGACGGCTGGCGCGCCGGCCCTGGCGGCCGCCTCCAGGGCGATCGCCACCAGCCGGCGGCCGATGCCGAGGTTCTTGAAGGCCGGCCGTACGGCAAGCGGCCCGAGCATCAGCGCGCGGCCGGCGCCGGCGGCGATACGCGTCATGCGCACCGAAGCGACGACGAGGTCGCCGTCGACCGCGACGAAGGACAGCGCCCGCTCATGGCCGCCAGCTTCGCGGATCTTGTAGGCGGCCAGCACGAAGCGGCCGGGCCCGAAGGCTTCGTCGTTGATGGTTTCGATCTGGATGTCGTGCGCCGGGGTTTCCGGCAGGTATTTCACGTCGGCAAGGCTCATGGTCTTTGCGTTCCGGTACAGAGGATAGGTCGCTGCAAACGGCAGCATTCGCCAGTCAGCGCTTCATCAAGCGCGGGCGCCCTTTCGTCGTCGGTCAAACCGGATCAAAGCAAAGTCGAACATGCGGAGTGTCCGCTAGCATCAATTTTCGGCCGCTGCAATCGACCCGTTCGCTGGTCCTATCGATTGACGATCTGTTCAGCCCTTGATGATTTTCGCCTTGCCGCATCGCGCTCTACATGAGGTGGGAACGCGAAAGGACATTGCATGGGATTGCTGGTCGACGGCAAATGGCAGGATCGCTGGTACGACACCAAGGACAGCGGTGGCAAATTCGTGCGGGCGCAGTCGCAGTGGCGCGACTGGATCACGCGCGACGGAACACCCGCCGAAGGCCGCAGCCGCGGCTTCAAGGCGGAACCCGGCCGCTATCACCTCTATGTCTCGCTTGCCTGTCCCTGGGCCCACCGGACGCTGATTTTTCGCGCGCTGAAGAAGCTGGACGGCATTATCTCGGTGTCGGTGGTGCACCATTTCATGGGCGCCAATGGCTGGACGTTTCTGACCGAGGACGGCGCCACCGGCGACACGCTCTACGGTCTCGACTTCCTGCACCAGATCTACACCAGGGCCGATCCCGCCTATTCGGGCCGCGTGACGGTGCCGGTGCTTTGGGACAAAAAGGAACAGACCATCGTCTCCAACGAGTCCTCCGAAATCATCCGGATGCTGAATTCAGCCTTCGACGAATGGGGCGACGCCAGCCTTGATTTCTATCCGCGAGCCTTGCGCGGCGAGATCGATGCGATCAACGCGCTGGTCTATCCCGCCGTCAACAACGGCGTCTACCGCGCCGGCTTCGCCACCACGCAGGCCGCCTATGAGGAAGCCTTCGGCGAGCTGTTTTCGGCGCTCGACACGCTGGCAGAACGGCTATCGACTCAACGCTATCTCGTCGGCGACCGCATCACCGAGGCCGACTGGCGACTGTTCACCACGCTGGTGCGCTTCGATCCGGTCTATGTCGGCCATTTCAAATGCAATCTGCGCCGCATCGCCGACTATCCCAACCTGTCGAACTATCTGCGCGACCTCTATCAGGTACCCGGTGTCGCCGAGACCGTGAACCTGCATCACATCAAGGCGCATTATTACGCCAGCCATGAAACGATCAATCCGACCCGGATCGTGCCGGTCGGACCGGAACTGGACTATGGCGCGCCGCATGATCGGGGCAGGTTCAGAAAGGCAGCGTGAAGATCGCGGTCTCTACTGGAAAGGCTTGGTATCGAGCGGCGTCTGTCTTGCGCGATGGGTTTTCAACAAGGTGTTTCCGAACCGGTTGGAATAACCGGCGGCGTTGAGGCCGAAAACAAGCAGGACAGCGAAGGCGAGGATCAAGATCCAGACATAGGCGGGAATGCCATCGGCGTCTCCAGGTATGGCGCCAGCCGCGAATGAAAACGCGAGCAGCAACGCCGAGAAAAGCAAGGCGGCTATCGTCGAAAACGATACGATTTTCCAGTATTCCTGCCGGCTGAAAAGCCGCCCGTTTCGTTTTACAAAGAACGAATAGGCCGTCATGGTCGAGATGAAGTTTATGACGAAATTCATGGCCTTGCCCGCGCTTTCGAACAAGGATGGAAAAAACATCGCGAAGACGATGAGGGCTATCGATAGGGCTATCGTCGTCAGAATATAAATCCCGACATATGGCCATACATTGGCCGATTGCGTTTTCTCGATAGTCATTCAACTCTCCGGGGAAACATAGTGGAATATTAGAATTGGATAATAAAATATTCAGGCTAGATAAGTCGTATTCCAGAGATCAGCAGTAGGGACAAGGCGGTTCGCTTCGAAAATCTGTGCAATTCGCCGCAGCATCGGTATCCTCCCGCAGAGATTTATCGAGGCGGCTAACACTCTCAGAGGGTTATGGTCTACCAGTAAGGCGACGCCGGTTCGCTCCTAAAAACCTCGGCGATGCGCCGCAGCGTTGCCGGTGTCGTTCCCTCCGGCAAGCCACCGAGCGGGAAGAAGCCGGCCTCGGCGATCTCGTGGTCCGGCTGCTTTGGCGCTGTCTGGCTGAAGTTCTCGATCACGTAGAAGCCGACATGATCGCGCCGGCTGGAACGGCGGTTGAAATGCATCGACGTCAGCACCGGCGGGCCGGTCAGGGCGATGTTGCATTCCTCGACAAGCTCGCGCGCCAATGCGTCGGCCATCGTCTCGCCCACCTCGACGCCGCCACCGGGAAGCTGCCAGCCGGGAACATAGGTGTGACGAATGAGGAAGATGGAGTTGGACGCGGTGTCGTGGATCAGGCCGCGTACGCCAAGCGTCATTGGCCGCCGCAATACGAAATAGAGGTGAAACAACCTGGCCCGCAGCCCCGGCCAGCCGGTCTGGCGGAAGGCGGCTTCTGCATCGTTCGTCATTGCTGGTGAAACCGTGGCTGGAAAGCCAAGCTGTTGTGGAAAGAAGGGCGCGTGTCGCCTATGAAAGAAACATGTTCAGGCTCGCGCATATTTCCGATGTCCATCTGGGGCCGCTCCCGGATGTATCCTATCGCGATCTCGCCTCCAAGCGCGTGCTCGGCTACGTCAACTGGCAGCGCAACCGCCGCCGCCACATGCATGATGCCGTCATCGACGCCATCACCGCCGACATCAAGGCGCAAAGCCCCGACCATCTCGCTGTCACCGGCGACCTGGTCAATCTGGCGCTCGACGGCGAGATCGAGATGGCCAGGCACTGGCTGGAGACGCTGGGATCGCCACACGATGTCTCGGTTGTTCCGGGCAATCACGACGCCTATGTGCCCGGCGCCTTCGACAAGGTCTGCCGCTCGTGGGCAGCGTGGATGAGCGGCGACGGCATCAATACGCCGGTCGACCGCAACGCATTTCCCTATCTGCGCGTGCGCGGCAATGTCGCGCTGATCGGCGTCTCGACGGCGCGTGCCACCGCACCCTTCATGGCCAATGGCTTCTTCATGGAGGGCCAGGCGGAGCGGCTCGGCAAAATCCTGCGCGACACCGCCGGACAAGGCCTGTTTCGCGCGATCATGATCCACCATCCGCCGGTGCGCGGAGCCGTCTCGCAGCACAAGCGGCTGTTCGGCATCTCTCGCTTCCACAAAATTATTCGCCAGCACGGCGCCGAGCTCGTCCTGCACGGTCATTCGCATCTGCCGTCGCTGTTCCAGATCGGCGCCCGCGGTGCCAAGGTTCCGGTGGTCGGTGTCGCCGCCGCGGGCCAGGCGCCAGGCGGCAAGCATCCTGCAGCGCAGTACAATCTGTTCGATATCGCTGGCGAAAAGGGGAGCTGGCGCATCCGCCTGACACGGCGCGGGCTTACCGGACCGGCAACACCGCCGTCGGATCTGCAGACGCTGGAACTCGGCGTGGAGGCCGGCGCTGCTATGGCCGCAGGCTAAGCCCCATCGCGACGATACGGTCCCAGAACAGGACGACCGACACCCCCAGGCCGACCAGCGCACCGGCGGCGATCAGGCCAAGGCCGGACAAGAAGGCCGACCAGCCCTTGCTGCGCGTCGCCACCCGCAGTGGCGGCTCTGCTTCCAGCACACCGGCGCGCTTCATGCCGGCGACAGCCGGCTCGACCCCGCCTTCCATCATCCGCTGACGCTCGACGACGCGCTCGGCGACATAGCGCGTCACCTGATCGACAACGGGCTTCATCTCGGTCGATTCGGCCAGCACAACCCGGCCGATGCGGGTGTCCTTGAGGAAGCGGTAGGTCCGGCGGTCGCGCCCCATCGCGACATGGCTGACAGCATCGATCCACAGGCGCGGCTGCAGGCCTGAGGAAACGACGAAGTCGAAATTGTCCATGTCGGTGGGAACATCGGCAAAGACTGGCGCGAGTTCGGCGGCCAGCAGATCGAGACGCATGCGATGCGCCTCGCGCATGTCGACGACGACATCGTCGCGGTCGGCGAAGGCGTTCTTCACATCACGGATGGCATCGGACAGCTTTTTCGACTGGTCGATCCTTTCGCCTGCGTCCTTCATCGGCGTCTGCCTCGCGGGTTTGGTTAACACGGGGTTAACACAGCCGCCGGAAAAATGCACTGCGAGATCGATGTGTCCGGGGACAGGCGAAAAAGTCAGCCAGTCGCTGCCAATCTCGGGCGATGCGGCCTGGCACGGCGGTTCATGTTGCGGCGAACGATGTCGGCAACGAGGTCGGGCGCTTCCTCGACAAGCATGTGGCCGGCCTCCAGCACGTGATGCACATGAAAATGCGCCGGCAGGTCATCGGCCTGGGTGGATGGCAGCACGATATCGTCGGCACCCCACACCACCATGACAGGCATGTTCAGCCCGTCGAGACGGTCACGCGGGATAACGCCTTGCCGATCATCAGCGGTCATGGCGGCCGCGATTTCGTCAAGTTTCTGCAGCTGGCCGGGCCGCCGACGCATCTCGCAAAGCACATCCACGATACGTTCCGGAGGCGGGTTGTGAGGGCGGGACATTGCGGCAAGGCAGTCTCTGATCTCGGAGGGATCCCGTGCGCTGGCGTAGCGGCGCAGCAGCGGACCATTGATCTCGGGGCCAAGGCCTCCTGGGGCCAGAAGGGTCAGAGACGCTACTTTTTGCGGCTCGGCCAGCGCCATCAGCATCGCCACCGCGCCACCCATTGAATGGCCGACAAGATGAACGCGCTTCAGTTTTCGCGCCGACAGGTCGGCGAGAACCGCCCTGGCGGCCACCTTGGCAGGACCGGCGTCTGGGAAACCGAACGACAGTCCGTGGCCTGGCAGGTCATAAGCCAGGGTACGCGTAGACGATGGCAGCGAGGCGATCACCTCGCGCCAGACATCGTGGCAGCCGCCGAAACCATGCAGCAGAACGATGGTCTTCGAACCAGCACCTTGTTCGGCGGCATAGAGCGATGAAATCATGAAGGCTGGGGGCTTGTTGCTGGACTGGGAAAACTGCGGAACCGGAGTGCAATTGTGGCTGGATTGCTCCTCGCCCAGTGCCAAGGCCAGTAAAGTTTTCGCGATTTGTACGGTTGATGACAAAACTCGCCGGCTAACCGTTATTCGATGGTTGCATCCTACGAAACCGACAATGGCTCGGCGCGCCGGGCCGTGGATGTTGCTTGGTGTCAGCTCGGGTTGCCGAGCCCGGCGGCGCGTAAGGCCTGGACCAGCCGGTCGGTCAGGTCGGCCGGATATTTCCGCTCGACGAAGGTCGCGCGCGGATCGGCGGCAAATTTGGGGAATTTGGTGTTCATCTCTTCCAGCAGCGTGGTCACCAGATGGTCCTGTCCGGCGGCCTTGGCGCCGATCAGGCGCGCCGCCAGATAATGCGATTTCGTTGCCGTGGTTCTCAATGCCATGCTGGCCGCGATGGCCTTGTTCATGTCACCCAGCATGAAATCACCAACGAACAGTCCGTAATCCCACCATGTCGAGTGGCCGCTGAACGTCTCGGCCGCATGGGTAAGGATCGGCGTTCCCTCCGCGTAGCGGCCAGCAAAGATCAGCCCGTAGCCATAGGCGGCGGCCATGCCGAGATCATAGGGATTGAGTTCATAGGCTTTGCGCATCCAGCGGATCGCTTCGTCCGTATTGCCAAGGCGCGAACTGACGTAGCCATAGGCGCGATGCGCATAGGGGCTGGTCGGCCCCATTTGCACGCCGCGATGGGCAAACTCGACGGCCTTTTCGATCGTCGCATTGGGCGGATAGGCATAGTGATCGGAGACCGCCTCAACCTGCAGGGATGCAAGTTCCGAATAGACGAGCGAGGATTTTGCCCCGGAATTGGCCAACGTCTCCAGGCAGCGGTAAGCGGCCTCGTGGGTTCTGGCATTCTGGTCGAGATAATATTTGTCGTTGAGCAGCAGGCATTCGGTCAGGCCGTTTGGCGTGCCAGTCTGCTCCATATAGTTGTAGATCGTGCCCGAGGCGGGAAGTGCAGAGCTCAGCATGTCGGCAACGCGGTCCTCGACAGTGGTCGGGGCGCTGTCGGCCGGTGTGAGATTGCGTGAAAGGAGCACCCGCCCCGATGCCACGCTTTGCAGTTCGATCGTAATGTCGCCGGCGTTCGGGCCAGGCAGAATGTCGAAGATGAAGCTGGTGGCCTCGGTGGCGGGATCGTGCCTGTTGATGGTATCGCGACCGATGAAGTCGATCGTATCGAAGCCGCTCAGGCCGGCGCGCAGCGACGCGGCGACACGGCTGGCATCGGCACCGTCGGCCTTGACGTCGATGTAAACGAGCGGAAGGGATTCAGCGATCGCCGACGGCGCAACGGCGCTGGCTTGGCCGGCGGTCGCGAGCTTAGCGGGCAAGTCGCCGCCTGCCAACAGCGCGCCGCTGCCCTGACGCAAGATCAGAATGCCGAGCATGGCGATGACCACGGCGATCGCCATCCAGAAGAATCTGAGATGGCGCGCCACCGAGGGGAGCGGCGCTACCGGCGGCGCCAGCAACGCAACGGGCGCAATGGTGTCGTCGGCGGCACCGAAGTGCTCGGATGGGGCTGCTGCCGCTTCCGTCTGCTCGGCGGGCTTCACCGCTTCCGGTAAACGGATCGCGTTGAGCTCATAGGCCGGGACGTAGCCGCCGCGTGGAATGGCGATGCGGACGGGTTCGGCGACGCCTTCATTGGCGAAATACTGCTGCAGCAACTCGCGCAGCCTGCCTGCCTGCACCCGCACCACGGCATCGGTCGACGGATCGAAATCGCCGTCCTTGCCAAAGACATCCATGGCGATGGAAAAGCCCTTGAGCCTATCGGCTTCGCCAGCTTGCTCGCGTTCGACAAGATAACGGATCAGCTTGCGCGCGCGCTCGGATCTTCCGAACGTTTGGCTGGCAAGCAGTCTTTCCAGTGTCTCGCGCACTGCGGGGGCGGCAGGCGTCGCATGCTGCAAGTGTCGATCCTCTCGAAGTCGGCACAGGTTGAGGCGCAATCATATAGGGCCTGCACCGCCACACAAGTGTACAGGCCATTATGCGATCGCGTACCTAACCGGATAATTTTTCGGTGGTTAATGGCGCGGCCGATGTCGGCTATGAAACGGCGCGCCAAAGCGCGCCGTCAACATCACCGGCCGGTTGAGGCCAAGGCCTTGTTCAAGCTCAAAAAAATCGTGGCGCGAGAGCCAGTCTAACCTCTCGCGCCGATGACCGGCAGACGCTGGAATTGCTCAGCGCGCCTTGCCGCCAACGATGCGGTTGGCGGCCGAAGTCACCGCTTCAAGAGAGGCGGCGACAATGTTGGTGTTGATGCCGGCGCCGAACAGCTTGCCACCGGGATATTCCATTTCGACATAGGAAATAGCCGAGGCATTCGAGCCGCGCTGCATGGAATGCTCGGAATAATCGAGCACCGACATCTCGACGCCGACATGGCGCGACAGCGCATCGACGAAACCGTCGATCGGGCCGGTGCCGGTGCCGGTAATGGTCACTTCCTTGCCGTTGTCGACGATGATCGCCTCGACCACGCGCCGGCCCTTGACCTCGGTATCGGGATAGGTGTGATGGTCGAGGAATTTCAGGCGCGCGCCGGGCTGGTCGATGTAGGTCTCGAGGAAGCGATCGTGGATGCGCTTGACTGGGACCTCCTTGCCTTCGGCATCGGTGATCGCCTGGATCGCCTGGCTGAATTCAATCTGCAGATTGCGCGGCAGGTTGAGGCCGTAATCGGCCTGCAGCACATAGGCGATGCCGCCCTTGCCCGACTGCGAGTTGATGCGGATGATCGCCTCATAGCTGCGGCCGACATCGGCCGGGTCGATCGGCAGGTAGGGCACTTCCCACACCGGCGTGTTGGCCTTTTTCAGGGCCTTCATGCCCTTGTTGATGGCGTCCTGGTGCGAGCCGGAAAAGGCGGTGTAGACCAGTTCGCCGACATAGGGATGGCGCTCGGAGATTTTCAGCTGGTTCGAATATTCATAGACGTCCTTCATCCGGTTGATGTCGGAGCAGTCGATGCCCGGGTCCACGCCTTGCGTGTACATGTTGAGCGCCAGCGTGACGATATCGACATTGCCGGTGCGCTCGCCATTGCCGAACAGAGTGCCTTCGACGCGGTCGGCACCCGCCATCAGGCCGAGTTCGGTGGTGGCGATGCCGGTGCCGCGGTCATTGTGCGGATGCAGCGAGATAATCAGGTTTTCGCGGTTGTCGAGATTGCGGCACATCCATTCGATACGATCGGCATAGATGTTGGGCGTCGACATCTCGACCGTCGACGGCAGGTTGATGATCAGCTTGTTGTCTGAAGTCGGCCTGACGATCTCTGTGACGGCGTTGCAGATCTCCAGCGCCACTTCGAGCTCCGTGCCGGTAAAGCTCTCCGGCGAATATTCGAAGCGATAGCCGCCGCCGGCCTTGGCAGCCATGTCGGTGATCATCTTGGCCGCGTCGGTGGCGATACGCTTGATGCCGCCGACGTCCTTTTCGAAGACGACGCGGCGCTGCAACTCGCTGGTCGAATTGTAGAAGTGCACGATCGGGTTGGTGGCGCCCTTCAGTGCCTCGAAGGTGCGGGTGATGAGTTCGGGCCGGCACTGCACCAGCACCTGCAGCGAGACATCGGCGGGCACATTGCCTTCCTCGATGCACCAGCGGGCGAAGTCGAAATCGGTCTGCGAGGCCGAGGGGAAACCGATCTCGATCTCCTTGAAGCCCATGTCGAGCAGCAGGCCGAACATGCGCGCCTTGCGCTCATGGCCCATCGGGTCGATCAGCGCCTGGTTGCCGTCGCGCAGGTCGACCGAGCACCAGATCGGCGTCTTGTCGATCACTTTCGAAGGCCAGGTGCGGTCGGTGAGGCCAACGGTTGGATAGGGTTGATATTTACGGGCGGCGTCCGGCATGCCCCGGTTCTGCATGCCATGGGCTGCCTCAGGCCTGCCCTTCGCCGCATCCTTGCCGGTTACCGCGGCATCAGGACGGATCTCTTCTCGTGCGTTCATCGTCTTGTTCTCCCGGCGGCTCACGGATCCACCTCAGCGGATTGATGGCGAGCGACGCCTTTACCAGAATTTCGTTCGCTTGATGTGACTTGGCAAGGAGCGTGCGCTTGCGCGGCGGTTCGACCGCCGGGCGCTCCTTCAGCGAACCCGGCGATCGCCGATAAGGCCGAGAAGAAGCAGGGTCGAGGCAAGCGCGCGCACGGTCTCGCCGGCAAAGCCGGTCTGACGGGAAGCGGTGGTGGCGCGCGTGTTCATGCCGGTCCTCATACAGGAGCGGCCTGTTGGAGGCAAGCGGGCGGCTGAATCTGTTGAACATTATCCCTAATGCGGGTGCTCTTCCCCAGGCGCCGCAAATGCGCCAGACTTGGCTGCCGACGGGGCTGCGGTGCTTCGTCTCCGAGAGGGGATTGTCCATGAATTTCGTGTTCTTCTCGCCGCATTTTCCAGCCAACGGCGCCGATTTCTGCGACCGGCTGAAAAAAGCTGGAGCCACTGTGCTCGGCATTGGCGACGCGCCCTACGATGCGCTGGACGGCAGACTGAAGACGGCACTGTCGGAATATTATCGCATCGCCGACATGGAGAACTACGACCATGTCTTCCGGGCGATAGGGCATTTCATTCACAAATGGGGCCGCATCGACCGCTTCGAATCGCTCAACGAGCACTGGCTGGAGCTGGAAGCCAATATCCGCACGGACTTCAACATCTACGGCACCAAGCTCGATTTCGTGAAGAATCTGAAGCGCAAGAGCCGCATGCGCGCCTTCTTCCGCAAGAGCGGCGTCGAGACCATCGCGCAGCGCAAATGCTCCGACCGCGCCGGCGCCATGACCTTTATCCGCCGGGTCGGCTACCCCGTGGTGGTGAAACCGGATTCGGGCTCCGGCGCCTCCAACACCTTCAAGATCTCCAACGCCAAGGAGCTCGACCAGTTCTTCCGGGACAAGCCCGAGGGCGTGACCTTCGTCATGGAGCAGTTCATCGAGGGGCTGGTGGTGACCTATGACGGGCTGGTCAACCGCGACGGCGAGGTGGTTCTGGCGGCCAGCCATCGCTACGACCAGAGCATCATGGAGGTGGTCAACAACGACCGCCACATGAGCTACACCTGCTTTCCCCGGGTCAGGCCGGCAATCGAGGAGGCCGGCCGCAAGATCCTGAAGGCGTTCGACGTGCGCGAGCGCTTCTTCCACATCGAGTTGTTCGAAACCAGAGACGACCGCGTCATCGCGCTGGAAGTCAACATGCGGCCGCCCGGCGCCTGGATGACCGACGCCATCAACTACACATTCGACATCGATGTTTATGCGGCCTGGGCCGACATGGTGGTCAAGGACGCAGCCGGCGGACCCTATGAGGGCAAGTATTTCACCGCCTATGCCAGCCGCAAGCGGCGCCTCCACTATTTGCACAGCCATGAGGACGTGCTAGCGGCGCACCGCGACAAGATCGTCCACCATCAGCCGATAGAAGAGGTTTTCAGCCGCGCCATGGGAAATTACGCCTATCAGATGCGCTCGAAGGACCAGGCTGATCTGCGCGAGGCTGTTGCTTACATCCACGCGGAAAAGGCTTGAGCCATGGACATCTCCTATCACAAGGCCTTCGCCCGCACTCTCGGCCGCGACATGGAATACAAGCGCTACGGCCATGCCGGCCGGCCGGTCGTGGTGTTCCCGACCTCGCAGGGGCGGTTCTACCAGTTCGAGGATTCCGGCGGCGTCGGCGCGCTGGGCGAGTTCATCGACACCGGCCGTATCCAGCTGTTCACGGTCGACGGCATCGATTCGGAATCCTTCTTCAACAAGCATGTCGATGCCGCCCATCGCATCGCCCGCCACGAGGGCTATTTCCGCTATGTGCGCGAGGAGGCACTGCCGGAGATCCTGTCCACCGCATCGGCCGCCAATGGCGGGCGCAAGCTGAAGCCGCTGTTTTCAGGCTGTTCGATGGGCGGCTACCATTCCTCGAATTTCGTCTTCCGGTTTCCAGAACTTGCCAGCGGCGTCATCTCGCTGTCGGGTGTCTATTCGGCCCGCGATTTTTTCGGCAAGGCGCTGGAGGGCGACATCTTCTACAACTCGCCGCTGGACTATCTGCCGGGCATCGTCGACCAGAAACTGCTGACCCGGCTGAAGACGCTGAGGCTGATCTTCTGCTGCGGGCAGGGCGCCTGGGAAGAGCGCATGCTGGTCGAGACGCGCAGGCTGGAACAGATCCTGCGCGACAAGTCGATTCCCGCCTGGGTCGATTACTGGGGCGGCGACGTCAGCCATGACTGGCCATGGTGGCACAAGCAGTTGGTCTATTTCTTCGGCCGCTGGCTGGATGATGATTTGATGCACAGGCTCGACTAAGGTGCATTGATATTCAGGTGAGGCTGGCCTGCCTCGTCACCGCCTGACGGACGCCTGGGCAAGCTAGCCTTCTTGGCAGGCTGGCAGAGAAACAGCCTCGTGTTCCAACGCCGATCCGCGACGCAGGCCGAGGAAGACGACAAGGGCGGTGACGACAGTGATTGCCGCCAGTACGATCAACAGCCTGTCGAACGCTGTTTCGTAGGCCTGGACCAGAACCACGGCGCTGGCCGTCGGCAGATGTTGTGCCGTTTCAGCCACATTGCCGGTCACCAGCAGCTGCGCCGCTGCGGTCGCATCCCTGAAGGACGCTCCTTGAGCGGAGAGCTGTGCTGCGGTGAAGCCCGACAGGGTCGCCATGACGATGGCCACCGCCACACCCTCGCAAGCGACACGGGTGGTGTTGAAGATGCCGACCGCCATGCCGGCGCGCTCCCTCGGCACGACACTGACGGCAAGCCCGTCCATCAGCCCCCAGGGCAAAGCGATGCCGATACCGATCAGCACCAGCGGAGCGACCAGCGCGATGTCGACCGGCGGTGTCAGGCTCAGCCAGACGAGGCCGGCGGCGGCGATGAGCAGGCCCGCGCCGCAGATCATGGCCGGAGCGATCCAGCGCGCCAGCTGGCCGGCAAGCAGGGGCAGGATCAGCAGCGGCCCCGACAGGCAGATCATCAATTGCCCGGCCTTGATCTCGTTCATCCCTTCGATGCCGATGAAACGGATCGGCAAAAGCACGAGCAGGACGACGAAGCCATAGGCGGGTGCCGCCGCCAGGAACTGGACGCCGACGAAGCGGGGAAAGCGAAACAGCGTGAGATCGAGCATCGGCCGGCGCACGCGCCGCTCGACGATAACGAAGGCGGCGAAGAAGAGGGCGGCCGCCACGAGCAGGGCGATGACGAGGGGATCAGCCCAACCGCTCTGTGGCGCCTGCAAGACACCATAGGTCAGCAAGGCCAGTGCGCTCGTGAAAGTGCCGGCACCCGCCCAGTCGAGGCCGGTCGCATCCGGGTCGCGCGATTCGGTGATGGTGCGCAGGCCGAGGCTTGCCGCGGCAAGCGCGAGCGCTGCGACCAGAACAAAGATCGAGCGCCAGCCGAATGCAGAGATGAGCAGGCCCGAGGCGATCGGACCAAAGGCAAGGCCAATGCCGAAACTGGTGCCGAGGAAGGAGAAGGCGCGCAGCCGCAGCGGTCCTTCGAACTCCTGGGCAAGGGCCGAGGCGCCGCCGGCGAAGGCGGCGGCGGCGCCGATGCCTTGTGCGGCCCTGAACATGTCGAACCAGACGATGTCTGGCGCCAGCATCGCACCCAGTGATGCCAGGACATAGAGGCCGAGGCCCGCCAGGAAGATGCGCTTGCGGCCATGATTATCAGCCAGCGCACCTGCCGCCATCAGGCTGGCGCCGAAGGTCAGCATGAAGGCATTGGTCACCCAGTTGAGCGCGATCGGGCTGCCGCCAAGATCGGCCGCGATACGGGAGAGCGCGACGGCCGGACCGGTGAAGGTCAAGGGCATCGTCATCGCGGCAAGGCATACCGACAAGAGCATGAGCCATCTCTCGGCCGAGCGGTTGTGTTCTTCAAGGTCATGGATTCTCCTATCTGAAGAAGGATCTGTCGGCATGCCGCCTGGATCGCGACGCCGGCTGCAACGACAAGATAGGTCGGCGGCTTTTCCGGAAAAATAGTGCTATATCTCCTGATATACCGGACTGAAACGCTCGAATGGAAATGCGATGGATCGCCTCAATGGCCTCGTGGCCTTCGCCCGTACCGCCGAGCTTGGCAGCTTCATGGCCGCCGGGCGGGCGCTCGGGATTTCCGCTTCCGCCGTCGGCAAGAGCGTCGCCAAGCTCGAGCAGGAACTCGGCGTGAGGCTGCTGCAGCGCAGTACACGACGCATCAGCCTGACCGAAGAGGGCAGACTGTTCAATGAGCGGGTGCGGCGCATCCTCGATGACATCGACGACGCCGAGGCGATGCTGTCGCGGACACGGGAGACACCGCGCGGCCGGCTGCGGGTCTCAACCCCGATCGTCACCTACCATCTGCTTTTGCCGGTGCTGTCGGAGTTCATGGAGCGCTATCCCGAGATCGAGCTCGACATCGATTTCAACGATCGCATCGTCGACGTCATTGAAGAGGGCATCGACGTCGCAATTCGAAGTGGCGAGCTGGCCGATTCTCGATTGGTGTCGAGACCGGTTGCCCCCTTTCGCATGCTTTTGTGCGCCGCACCGTCCTATCTAGACCGCCATGGCACTCCCGGCGTGCCGGCGGATCTCGTCAGGCATTTCGGCATAGACTTCCGCTTTCTCAACAGCGGCAGACTGCTGGAGTGGCCGTTCATCACCGGAAGCGCCGAACCACAGATCCGCTCGATGCTGACCTGCAACAACATGGAAGCGTTGAAGGGCGCCACGATCGCCGGCCTCGGTATCGCCTGCATGCCGGATTTCCTGGTCCGCGACGCGCTACACGACGGCAGACTGCGCATCGTGCTGGACGATCATGTCGGCGGCCGCGGCCAGTTCCGGATGCTGTGGCCCTCCAATCGCCATCTGTCGCCAAAGGTGCGCGTCTTCGTCGATTTCCTTCCCGAACGCCTTGCGGCACCACGATAGGCAGTCAGCGGGGCACGGCCTTGTGATTTCCAGATGCGAAGCGAAAGCGGCACAACGGCGGTAATTCGCCGGCCGACGGATGAGCGGTCCGGCAAAAGGCACATTGCGGATAGGCCTGTTCGGCATCTTAGAAGAAATATGATTATTCCAGTCAAGTTTTCTGTGGAAACCCTAGCGGTGCTGTGGCATGCCCGACGATGGCGACGGGGCCCAGATCTTTCGGCGGCTTCGTTTGAACCGCTATCGAAGGATTTCAGCGATGGACCAATTGAGCGCGCAGACCCACATCAGCGATGAGGCAATCAGGTCGGCGATCGAGCGCCTGCGCGCCGAGCACGGCGAATGCGAGATCGAAACCGGCGTCGCCGATCGATGGGAGCTTCGCCTGTATTACGGATCGTTGAGCGCCACGCTCGAAGGCGACGCCATGCTGGTTCGGGTCGCAGCGATCGATGAAACCTGCCTGTCCTACATGAAGATGACGGTCGCCGGCCGTGTCGCGCAGCATCTCGGCACCACCAGTGGATTGCGCTGGCAAGGCGACGGCAGCGATACTGACACGCCAGTCTTCTTCCGCGAGATCAGGGTGGTGTCGTCGACGCGGATTTCGCCGCACATGCAGCGCCTGCGCTTCGCCGGCACGGATCTCGACCGTTTCACCCATGGCGGCCTGCACATGCGGCTGCTGTTGCCGCCGCGCGGCCGGCGGCCGGTCTGGCCGTCCATGGGCGTTGACGGCCTGCTTGTCTGGCCGGCCGGCGAGGATGCGCTCACCGTACGGGTCTACACGATCCGGGCGATCGATGCGGCGAGCGGCTGGCTCGATGTCGATTTCGTGCTGCATCCCGGCCAGCACACGCCGGCCGCCGTCTTCGCGCAGAATGCACGGGCCGGGGACCTCATCGGCATGATCGGACCCGGTGGCGGCGAGGCGCCGGAGGGGCGGATCCTGCTTCTCGTTGGCGACGATACCGCGCTGCCCGCCATTGGCAGGATCCTCGAGCACCTGCCTTCGTCAACCCGCGCCGAGGCGCTCATCGAGGTGGACGGCCCGGATGACCGGATCGCGCTGCCGCAAGGCGGGAACATCGACATCACCTGGCTCTACCGGCATGGTCGCGAGGCCGGCACCGCCGGCCTGCTGCCCACCGCCCTGCGAGAGCGCAGCCACGCCGCACTCGCGGATGGCCTCGTTGTCTGGGCCGGATGCGAGTTCGCCGACTTCCGGGAGATCCGCAGGATCGTGCGCAAGGAATGGGGACTGCCACGCGACAGGCATCTGGTCACCGCCTATTGGCGCCGCGGCGCGCTAGGCGAGAACGGCGGCGGCGAGGAATAATGGCATCTAAGGCACTGACCCGTGTCAGTCCCTGATACTTCTCGCCACCAGCCGGGCGACGCTCGGGCCGACCAGCAGCACGATCAGGAAGCGCGCCGATTGCAGCGCCATGACGAAGGAGATGTCGACGTTCTGTGCCGCGGCAGCAATGATGGCGACGCTGTCCATGCCGCCGGGGCTGGTCGCCAGATAGGCGGTCAGCGGGTCGATGCCGAGGAGATGACTGATCAGGAAGGCGAGCCCGCCGCAAAAGGCGATCAGCGCTACGATCGAGGCGACGATCTGCGGCAGCGCGCGCGTTGCATGGCGCAGGATCGGCCTGGTGAAATTCAGCCCGATCGACCAGCCGACCATGGCGTAGCTGACTGCCAGCAGCCAGGGCGGCAACTGCATCTCGACACCAAGGCCGAGATGGATGACGGCGCCGAAGATGAAGGTGCCGAGGAAGAAGGGCGAGGGCAGGCGGCACAGTCTGCCCGCCAACCCGCCGACCAAGGCGATGCCTGACGTCGCGGCGAAAGCTTGGCCGTCTATCGGCGGAAACCAGATGATGGGCGGGACTTCGATGCCTGATGTGTCGACCCACATCTTGGCGACGATGGCCGCCGTCATCGACACGAAGATGACGCGCAGATACTGCATGAAGGCAACGAGCCGCTGGTCGGCGCCAAAGGCGCCGGCCATCAGCACCATTGCGGTGGCCGCCCCCGGTGACGAGCCCCAGACGGCGGTGGTGCCGGGCAGGATGCGCCAACGGCTGATCAGCCAGCCGAGCAGGCTGGAGGCCGCGACGGTGGCGATCACCACGCCCACGAACAGCGGCCATTCGGCGTAAAAGACGGGAAGGATGTCAGCCGAGATCGACGCGGCGACCAGACAGCCGACAATGGCCTGGGCGGAGCCGAACACGAGGCGCGGCACCCGCACCGTGGCGCCATTGGTGCCGGCGACGATCGCCGCCAGCATCGGCCCGATCAGCAGCGCCGCCGGCAAAGCGGCAAGTTCGAGCGCGCCGGCAAACAGGACCGAAATGGTGAGCAGGATCAGCCATTGCCAAGGCTTGTGCATCCGTGCCATGCGCTCGGTGGCGGGCTGATCGGGGGGCTGCTGGGCCGAGGAATCCATCTTTCGGTCTTAGACGCGAAGCGAGGCGATGCGAACCCCGCAGTGCTGAAAAAGCTGCTCGCAGATATCAGCCCGTCTTGCCGTTAGCCAAGCCGAAACCGCCGACAGGGTGGGTCTCCACCTGGAACTCGAAGCCGGCGATGAAGGGCCGTGCCTTGGCGATGGCCGCCTGGACTTCGGGAAGCTGCAGCGACGTCTTGTGGCTTTCGGCGTCGGTCCACACTTCGGTCACCCATATGGCATCGGCATCCGCCGGGTCGGTGGCGATGATGTAGCTCAGGCAACCCGGCAGGGCGCCGGTGCTGTCACGCAGCACGTCCATGACCGCGTCGCGCTGGCCGCGCGCCGCCCGCATCTTGCCGATCAGTCCATACATTCCTTCGCCTCCCTTTGAAGTCTCCGACAAGAGTCTGTGGGTCACCAGTATGCAATTGCCCGCTCACGGCATCAACTGGCCGCCATTCACCTCGATCACCTGGCCGGTGATGTAGCCGCTCAAGAGATCGGACGAGAGGAACAGATAGGCCCCAACGCAGTCTTCGGCAGTACCGGCGCGCCCCTGCGGAATGGTGGCGACCATGCCCTTGATCTGCTCGGCGGTCGAATAGCGCTCATGGAAGGGCGTGAGAATCGTGCCGGGCGCCACCGCATTGACGCGGATACCGAAGCCGATCAGCTCCTTGGCCATGCCACGCGTGACATTGGAGACGAAGGCCTTGGCCGAGCCATAGAGACCGGCGCCGCCGCCGGCGCCATTGCGCGCGGCGATCGACGAGGTGTTGACGATGAAGCCGCCCTGCTTCTTCAGCCACGGTATCGCCTTGCGCGAGGCGGTCAGCACCGAACGCGCGTTGAGGTCCATCACCGCGTCGTAATGCGCCTCGGTCTGCTCGGCATAGGGCACGCGGCCGAGCATGCCGCCGGCATTGTTGACCAGTCCATCGAGACGGCCGAATTTCTCGGCGCTCTCCTCGACGACACGCTCGACATCGGCGGCAACCGAGAAATCGCCCTGGACGAGGAAGACTTCGCCGCCTTTGTCGGTGATTGTCCTGGCAAGCGTTTCAGCCGCCTCGCGGCTCGAATTGTAGTGCAGTGCCACCTTGCATCGTTGCTCGGCATAGGCCAGCGCAAGCGCCGCGCCGATGCCGGTCGAGGCGCCGGTGACCAGAACCGCCTTGCCGGCGAGATCGGGGATGGTGAGGGTGGCTGGCACGGTTCTTTCTCCGGAGATTTCGACGGGGTCAAGACTGTGCACTATGGCCGGAGATAGGCATAGCCCTGGCTTTGCAGTTCGGCGAGCTTGACGACGCCGCCCTTGTCGGCGGCATGGAAGCCGTCGAGCAGGTCGGTGAGTGAAATGTCCATGCCCCGCATGGTGTTGCCGCAGGCTTGCGGCTCGAGCCCCTGCTGCACCAGGCCGGCGAAGCGGCCGGAGATGGCTGCCGATATGCCCTTCGACTTGAAGCTGGCCAGGGCCGGGCCATGCACGACCAGCACGATGTCGACATTGCCGCCGGTGCCCTCATAATGGTTCTTGATGTTGCCGAGCACAAAATTGACCTTGTCGACATCGCTGAGGTGATAGGCCACCTTCAGCCTGGCAGGCTCCGTGGCCGCTGCCTGCACAGCCCGCAGGCCAAGAAACGTTCCGGTTCCGGCAAGAACCGCGCGGAACATGTCGCGCCGGCGCATGGCATCCCTCCTCGGATTTCACTGCGATTTGCGTGGCCCTGGCCGCAATACTAGCATAAATTGACGTTACGTCCTGTCGATGCGGAGGAGAGGTCACATGACGTTCAGGGCAGGGGAATGGAAGACAATTGCCGGCGCCGGGTTTGGCGTTGCGCTGCTTGGTTTGCTGGCAGGCACAGCCGTCGCCGCCGACGCGCTCAAACTCAAGGAGCTCAGCCCGAACGGGGCGGACGCCTGTTTCGGCCGGGTCTATGATGCGGCCCATCTCAAGGCGCATCCGAAGCAGAAGGTGGCGCGGATCTTCTTCTACTATGGCCATGACCCGGTGAGCCGGCCGAACGAGGAACCGCCCGCCAACCAGGACACGTCCTACAATGGTTTTCTCACCACCACGGTGCGCGGCGCCAAGAAGCCGGAATGGGCGAGCAGCTGGTGCAACAAGAGCGATCCGAGCGACCCTTCGAGCGGTATAGGCTGCGGCATGGATTGCGACCGTTCGCTTGCCTCTCTGAAGGTCGACGACAAGGGCAAGCTTCTGATCTCAGGCCTGTCGCCGGACGTCTATCTCGATCCCGATGCATCGGAGTCGATGAGCAAGGCGGAGTATGCCAGGCAGCAGCTCGGCAGCGAGGACGACAATTTCAAGCTCGACCCGATGCCGGCCGACACCTGCAAGGCGGAGTTCGCGCGCATCGATCCGATCGATCCGGCGCTTGGGGATCCGTTGCGCGTGCGGCTGAAGCCCGACCAGCCCTTCTGCTATGGGCGCGACTATGACGATGCGCATCTGAAGTCGCATCCTAACCAGATGACCCAATCCATCCGCGTCTTCCGCGGCCCGATCGAGCTCGCATCCTTCGCTGCTGACGGTGACAAGGCGAATTGGCCTGACGGCGCCGACATCGCCGTCTCGGTCACGACGCGGAAGAAGGGGGCCAAGGTCACGCAGACCTATTCCTGCCAGGGGGAGGCCGACCAATGGCGTTGTGCCGCGAGTGCGAAGATGAGCAATTTCTCCTGCGACATCGCGCAGAAGGAAATCTTCCTCAAGCGCGGCGCCAACGGCACGATGATGCTGGCCAATCCCAACAGCAGCGTGGCCATCGTTGACCTCTGTTCGAAGGCGGCCGACGGCAAGACGAAGTCCGACGACAAGGTCTATCGGTTGGAGCCAATGCCGCAATCGGCCTGTGCGCCTTAGCAGCTATTTGGTAATGAATATGATGCGTCGCAGCTTTCTTGGTTTTCTGACTTCCTTGGCCTTCATCGGTTCCGCCAACGCTGAAGGCGAGGCTGAGGCTCGCAAGGCGGCCTCAACAGCACAGTTGAAGAAGGAGGGCGTGCCCTTCATCGACCATTTGTCGACGATCGAAACCGCAGCCGAAAGTCGGCGACGGACGACGGACGAGGTGGTTAAACGCGCCATCGCACTGGTGATCGTGGCCGTCAAAGGGGAGACCAATGATCGAAGTCTTGTAAGCAACTTGATCAGCCAGTTTGGAGCAGAAGGGTTTTTTACGCCCAAAGAGCGAGCGTTTGTCGGTAACCCCGTTGCAACCGAGCAAGATCGCGCAAATTTTAGCTGGCGCTATGAAGGGGCTTTCGTAATGTTGTGGGCGTTGCAAGTCTTCAAAAACCTTGGGCGTCCAGATAAGCCTTGCGATGTGTCGCTTATGGTTTCGATGTTGCGTGACCTCGACACGGAAGGACTGCTCAAGCGGGCCAATTTGCGCCCGCAAAGCGACCTTCTCGATGCTGCCGATCTGATCTATCGGTACGATTGGGCTGTGGTGGATGCGCGGGTGAATGGGAAAGCCGCGCCGGCGGGATTGGAACGAGACGTGGTTGTCGAACGTCATTACGCCCTCAATTGGCTAATTGGTTATATGGGGCAGGAGTGGGACGACATCTCGACTGACACATGATGAGCCGGTCGCAAGCGGGGTGCTACCTTGGATCGGGCTTCGCTTGCCGAGTTTGGATTTGACGAACGTAGACGGTTCACCTGACTACGGTTTTGCCGAGGCCGAGCTGGCGCGCATTTGATCAGCAGGCGCGGCCCGATTTGGAGACCTTATTCAGGAAGCAACGCCTAGATGGAGCCATTCAAGGGTTACCTCTCAGGCGGTAATGGCGCGATCGATCCGGCGAGGTCGGCAGATCCTCGCCCGAGGATGATGCCCTGAGTTTTTCCTCAAGCAAACGGCACCGCCGTCGTGCCCTTGGGCAGCTTGGCCTCATCGTCGGGCTCGACGTGGATGGTGACGCGCACGGAGGGGATTTCGGCCCTTAGCGCGTCTTCGATGCGGTCGCAGATGACGTGGCTGGCGCCGACCGTCATGTCGGCGTCGACGACCAGATGAAACTCGATGAAGGTGGCGCGGCCGGCGATGCGTGTTTTGAGGTCATGCACCTCCATCGCGCCCTTGCAGTTGGCGGAGATGATGTCGCGGATGCGCATGTGCTCGGCGGTGTCGACGGCACGGTCCATCAGCCCGTTCATCGACGAGCCGATGACGTGCCAGCCCTGCCACAGGATGTTGAGCGCGACGATTACGGCGAGCGCCGGGTCGAGGATCTGCCAGCCGGTCAGGATCGCCCCGACCAGGCCGCCGAAGACGCCAATCGAGGTCACGACGTCGGTCATGATGTGATTGCCGTCGGCAACCAGCGCCGGCGATTTCGCGGCCCTGCCGGCGCGGATCAGCGTCCACGCCCAGAAGGCATTGATGGCGGTGGCGATACCGTTGACGGCAAGGCCGTTCCAGGGTTTTTCGATGGGCGCCGGCGTCTGCCAGGATCGCCAGACCTCGTTGAGGATCAAGAGTGCCGCCAGCACGATCAGCACGCCCTCCAGCACGGCCGAGAAATACTCGGCCTTGTGGTGGCCGAACGGGTGATCCTGGTCGGCCGGCTTGTAGCTGACCTGGATGGCCCAGAAGGCGGCGCCCGAGGCAATGACGTTGACGATCGATTCCAGCGCGTCGGAATAGAGCGCGACGGAGCCGGTGATGTACCAGGCGGCGAGTTTCAGGCCGAGCACGACGGCGGCAATGATGATCGACCAGAAGGCAAGGTTGGCGACCTTGCGCTTGGCGGCCGCCTTGGCCGCGATCGCCATTGTGTTCTCAGCTTCGGCCATCGAGTTCAGGCTGCCTTTTCCTTGGCCTTGCGCGGCAAATGGGCAACGATGTTCTCGATGATGCGCATGCCGGCATTGTGGCCGAGCGTCATGATCGATTCCGGGTGGAACTGCACGGCGGCGATCGGCTCCTTGCGGTGTTCGAAGGCCATGATGACACCGTCCTCCGTCTCGGCCGTGACAACGAAATCATCGGGCAGGCGAACCGGATCGGCGAAGATCGAATGGTAGCGGCCGACGGTGACTTCCTTGGGCAGGCCGGAGAAGATGATGCCCGGCTTGGAGACCCGGATGCGCGACGGCTTGCCATGCATCGGCACATGCAGCTGACGCAATTCGCCGCCATAGGCCTCGGCCAGCGCCTGCAGGCCAAGGCAGACACCGAAGATCGGGAGGTCGCGGGCACGGGCTCGTCTGATTGTGGCGGCGCAATCGAAATCCTTCGGCGTGCCGGGTCCGGGCGACAGCACGACGAGGTCGGGCTTCAGCCGGTCGAACACTTCATCCGGCACCGGCGTGCGCACGGTCGAGACATTGGCGCCGGTCTGGCGGAAATAATTGGCCAGCGTGTGGACGAAGGAGTCTTCGTGGTCGACGAGCAGGATGTTGACGCCATCGCCGACGCGCGCGGTGGTACGCTCGGTGCTGGCGGAATTGCCGGTCTTGGCGTCGCGGATGGCGGAGAGCATGGCGGATGCCTTCAATTCGGTTTCGGCTTCTTCTTCCTCGGGAATGCTGTCGAATAGCAAGGTGGCGCCGGCGCGGACTTCGGCGATGCCGTCCTTGATGCGGATGGTGCGCAGCGTCAGGCCGGTGTTCATGTCGCCGTTGAAATTGACCATGCCGATGGCGCCGCCATACCAGGCGCGCGGGCTCTTCTCGTTCTGCTCGATGAAGCGCATGGCCCACAGTTTTGGCGCGCCCGTGACGGTGACCGCCCAGGCGTGTGAGAGAAATGCGTCGAAGGCGTCCATGCCTTCGCGCAGGCGGCCCTCAATGTGATCGACGGTGTGGATAAGCCGAGAATACATCTCGATCTGGCGGCGGCCGATGACACGCACCGAGCCCGGCTCACAGACGCGCGACTTGTCGTTGCGGTCGACGTCCGAACACATGGTCAGCTCGGATTCGTCCTTCTTTGAATTGAGCAGCTTCAGGATCTGCTCTGAGTCGGAAATGGCATCGTCGCCGCGTTTGATGGTGCCGGAGATCGGGCAGGTCTCGACACGGCGGCCGTTGACGCGCACGAACATTTCGGGCGAAGCGCCGATCAGATATTCGCCTTCGCCCAGATTGATAAAGAAGGAATAGGGCGACGGGTTGATCGACTTCAGCTTGCGCGAGATCTCGGATGGCTGTGTCTCGCAACGCTCGTAGAACATCTGGCCGGGCACGACCTCGAACAGATCGCCGCGCTTGAAACTATCCATCGCCTTGCGCACCAGATTGGCATATTCGCCCGGCTCATGGTCGCCGCGCGGCGGGATGCGGTCTGCGGTCTTGAACGGCTCGGCGATCTCATCGCGGGCTAGGCCTTCGGTGGAAAAACCCACGCCTGCATAGTCGTAGCGGTCGGTCCAGGCCTTGGCCGAATAGTGGTCGACGACGAGAATCTCGTCGGGCAGGAACAGCACCAGGTCGCGCTGGCTCGGCTTGCGCTCGAGCTTGTAGTCGACCGGGTCGAACTGGAAAGCGAGGTCGTAGCCGAAAGCGCCGTAGAGGCCGAGATTGGCGTCCTCGGCGGTTTTGAACAAAGCGGTGATGGCGCGCAGCACGGTGAAGACGGATGGAACGCGGCTGCGCTCTTCCTCGGTGAAGACACGGCCGGGCTTGGCGACGTCGAGCCGGATCAGCGTCTTCGTCGTCTCGGCGATGGTGATGTCGGCAAGGCTATCAAGCGTCTTGCCGATGACCGGCAACAGCGCCTCGCCACGGCGGTTCAGCGCCTCGATGCGCATGGCACGGCCACGCGCGGAGATGACCAAAGGCGGATCGATGATGGCGGTGTCCCAGCGCGTATAGCGGCCGGGATATTCATAATTCGAGGAAAACACCGCGCCACGGCGGGAATTCAAGCCGTCGACATAGGTGTCGATCGCGCCCGCATAGGGCCGGTCGTGGCGCTCGCGGGTGATGGTGATGCCACCCTCGGTCACGAAGCTTTCAGCGCCGTTTTCCAGAACCTTCATCGTCATTGCCGTCTCCATCTGGCTTGTTGGGCAACGGACCCGGGACTGGCTTTGAAAAAACAAATGGCCGCCCGGACATTCCGTTGCGGCCACCCTCTATTTTCACGCACGCGCGTTCGAACAGGCCGCTGTCAGCAGGCCCACCACCAAATGGTCTTGGTCGAACGCATGTTCATGGCGAAATCCATAGCGGCGAAAAACCGGATACGCAACTGATTTGAAAGTCTGTCCGGTGGCTGCCGCTTCTCAGTCTCTGGCACATCGCCAGAGCCGGCGGCGTTGCCTAGACTATACATCCAACATCGAGAGAACGGGAAAACAGCAATGACCGATCAGGCCGAGCGCGCGCGGACGTTCCATGCCCTTCACGTCAAGGGCAACCCGATCGTTCTCTACAATGCCTGGGATCCAGGCTCGGCCAAGATCGTCGAGAAGGCGGGCGCCAAGGCGATCGCCACCGGAAGCTGGCCGGTCGCGGCCGCCTTCGGCTATGCCGATGGCGAGAAGATTCCGCTGGAACTGGCGCTCGACAACATCAAGCGCATCGTCGGCGCAGTGGACCTGCCGGTGACCATGGATCTCGAGGGCGGCTACGGGGTCGATCCGGAATTCGTTGCGCGCACGGTGACGCTGGCACTGCGCGCCGGCGCCATCGGTTTCAATTTCGAAGACCAGATTGTCGGCGGCAGCGGCCTGCACGACATCGACGTCCAGGTAACACGCATCGAAGCCGCCGCCGCTGCTGTCAAGGCTTCCGGCATCCCGGCATTCCTCAATGCCAGAACCGACATCTTTCTCAAGGCAAAGCCGGATGCGCATGATGACGAGCTGCTCGATCAGGCCATCGAGCGGGCGCAGGCGTATGAAAAGGCGGGAGCGAACGGTTTTTTCGCGCCGGGTCTTGGCGACGAGGGGCTGATCGAGACGCTCTGCAAGTCGACGAACCTGCCAGTCAACATCATCGCGCTGGCGCATGTGCCGCCGCGCCAGCGGTTGGCCGAGCTCGGCGTCGCCCGCATCAGCCACGGGCCGGTGCCGTACCGGCAGATGGCCGAATGGCTGGAGGCAAAGGCGCGGCTGGCGATCTCCGGCTAGGTCAGTCCTCCAGCGTGCCTGACCTGGCATCGGCACTCTTCCGGTCGCCGACCAGCTTCAGCAGATCCTCTCCGGCGCGGATGATGCGGCGCGAGCGGCGGGTCAGGATGATACCGTCCTGCGGCGCGAACACTTCCGCGCGGCCATCGGCTTCACCCGGTGCGTGAACGATGGTGGCAAGGCGATCGCCCCTGGCGACGCGGTCGCCGGGCTTGACATCGTAGAGCACGGCACCCGCCCGGTGCGCTGGCATCATGTCGATGTTTTCCAACGGGGCGACGACGCCCTTGAAAGGGCCGGGTGCGGGCAGCGCGCTGTCGGTGATCACGCCGCGCGCCACCAGAAGCCGGTAGAGGCCTTCGGCGTCGGCTTTGGCCAGGGCGCCATCGACATCGAGGATGCCGCGATATTCGACCGTGGTGGCGACGCGCCGGTCGAACTTCGCCACGTCGGCGGGAGCGTTCTGATAGGGCATGATCGAGGCGCCCTCGAAAGTGCCGTCGGTATCTTCGCTCCACAGCACCACCGCATCGACGCCCATTGCGGCGGCACAATCGGCCATGGCCGGCCACAGGCTGGTGTGGATGTAGAGATAGGCGAGGCCCTCGTCGTCGCAATGCAGGTCGAGCACGATGTCGTGGCCGAGCGACAGCTGTACGAGACGCGATTTCAGCCGCTGGTCGGCGCCGCCAAAGGTCGTGTCGGGCAAGAGCTTGACGTCAGGCGCGGCAAGCAGCGGAAAGCTTCTGTTGAAGTTGGTTCGGGTGCCCAGATGAAAGCGGCCCTGGTGCTCGCCGAAATGATATTGCGCGCGGCCGATCGGGTTGGCCCAGGGAACGATGGTGATGTTGCCCTTGATGCGGCCTTCGGCTGCGGCCTTGCTCAGCGCCGGCATCAACGCGTCGATGGCGACGACGCCTGGCAGTTCGCCGGCATGGAGGGCGGCCTGCAGATAGGCCGAGGGTGCCGCCTTGTCGCTGCCTGTGAAGCGGAACACCGGGAATTCGTAGGAAACGCCCTCGCTGTCACCGGCGATGCGTTCGATCGATTTCTGCATGACTTCCTCCATCAAGAGCCAGAAGACATGCCCATTTGAGGACGCATATGTCGATTGGTCCAGCTTGCCCCGCTATGGGCGCAAGATTTCTGTCCCGTTGAGGAAGAGACGTCTACTCCGCGGCAGCCTGAAGCGGCACAGGCGCGCGCCGGTCCAGCGCCTGCGACAGTACCGCGACAGAGACCGCCAGCAAGGCGAGTACCGCGCCGACCAGGGGCAAATGGGCGTAGGAAACGCCGGCCGAAAGGGCCACGCCGCCGATCCAGGCGCCGCTGGCATTACCGACATTGAAGGCGCCCTGGTTCAGCGTCGCGGCAAGGTTCGGTCCTTCCGAGGCCGCCTCGACCACGCGGATCTGCAGCGGCGGCACGACGACGAAGATCAGCAGGCCCCAGAGGAAGACGATGCCGATGGCCACACTTGCGATGGCGCCGAACTGCATGAAACCGACGAATAGCACGGCCATTAGCAGCAGCGTGCCGATGACGGTCGGCATCAGCTTCCAGTCTGCCAGCCTGCCGCCGATGATGTTGCCGATGGTCATGCCGGCGCCGAACAGCAAGAGCACCCAGGTGACTGCGGAGGTCGACAGGCCGGAGACGTCGGTGAGGTATGGCTTGATGTAGGTGAAGACCGCAAACAGACTTGCCGAGGCCAGCGAGGCGATCAGCATCGCCAGCCAGACCTGTAGCTTGCCCAACACCCGCAGCTCGCCGCGCAGGCCGCCGCCGCTCGGTTCAGCGACATTGGACGGCACCAGCCAGGCGATTGCCGCGACCGAAATCAGGCCGATGCCGACCACGGCGATAAATGTGGCGCGCCAGCCGAAGGCTTCGCCAAGTGCTGTGCCGGCAGGAACGCCCAGAATGTTCGAAAGCGTCAGTCCGGCGAACATCAGCGCCATGGCGCTGGCGCGCTTGTTGCGCGGCACGAGGCCCGCCGCAACCACCGAACCAATGCCGAAGAAGGCGCCGTGGCCAAAGGCGGTGAAGACGCGTGCGGCCATCAGGGTCCAGTAGTCAGGTGCGATGGCGCAGAACAGATTGCCGACGACGAACGAAGCGGTCAGCCCGACCAGCACCGGCTTGCGCGGCAGATGCGCGGTGGCCATGGCGACGATCGGGGCGCCGAAGACGACGCCCAGCGCATAGCCGGTGACCAGCAATCCGGCTGACGGGATCGATACGCGGAGGTCGGCGGCGACCTCGGGCAGCAAGCCCATGATGACGAATTCTGTGGTGCCGATGCAGAAGGACGCAATGGCAAGCGCAAGGATCGGCAATGGCATGGGGCGTCCAGACTGAATCGGTTCAATTTCGAGATTGAACGATGAGTTGAGCCATGCGCAATACACATTGCTGCAATGCACCAATGCAGAAAGTCTAGAGCTTCACGTCCCTCAGACCAGCGGTTTCAATTCCTGGGCAATCGTGGGCAGCAGCTCCGAGACGGTCGGATGGATATGGACGGCGCGTGCCAGTGTGTCGACCGGCGCCTTGGCATACATCAAATCGAGCACGCAATGCACGGCTTCGTCGCCGCCGGGGCCGAGCACCGAACAGCCGAGGATTTCCCTGGTGTCGGCATCGACCAGGATCTTCATGAAGCCTTGGGTCTCGCCTTTTTCCACGGCGCGGCCGACACGGGTCATTGGCCGTTGGCCGACCAGTGCGCGGCGGCCGGATTTCTTCACCGCGGCCTCGGTCATGCCGCAGCGGCCGAGCGGTGGGTCGATGTAGAGCGCGTAGGCCTCGATGCGGTCGCTCACCTTGCGTGGATCATTGTCGAGCAGGTTGGCGGCGACGATCTCGTAGTCGTTGTAGGAGGTGTGGGTGAAGGCGCCCTTGCCGTTGCAGTCGCCCATCGCCCAGATACCGGGCACGCTGGTGCGCAGCTGGTCATCGACGGTGACGAAGCCGCGCTTGTCGACTTCGACGCCAGCCTTGTCGAGGCTGAGATCGTCGGTGTTGGGCGTGCGCCCGAGCGCCAGCAGCACATGCGAGCCGACGGCCGGCGGCTTGCCGGTTGAGAAGGTCACGGCGATGTCGGCGCCCTGTCTGGCGAAGCCGATGTCGTCGGCGCCGACATGAACCGCAATGCCTTCGTTTTCGAGGATCGACTGGATGGCGGCCGAAACGTCCTCGTCCTCGCGGCCGGTCAGGCGCGGGCTCTTTTCGATGACGGTGACTTCCGCGCCGAAGCGGCGGAACATCTGCGCGAATTCGAGCGAGATGTAGCTGCCGCCGACGACGATCAAATGGCGCGGCAGCACGTCGAGATCCATCATCGAGGAGTTGGTCAGATAGTCGATGTCGTGGATGCCGGGCAGGTCCGGCACCGAGGCACGGCCGCCGGTGTTGAGGAAGATCTTTTCGGCGGTCAGAAGGTCGTCGCCGACGCGCACCGTGTTGGCGGATTCGAAGCGCGCATGGCCGCGATAGAGGGTGCAGCCTTTCATGCCGGCGATCCAGGTCTCCAGATTGCCGCGAGCGTCGTTGGTCACCTTGTCCTTGCGCGCCTTTATCCTGGCATAGTCGACGCCGACCGGGCCAGAAAAGGTCACGCCATAGTCGGCGGCGCGCCGCGCCAGATGCGCGGCATAGGCGCTGGCGACCATGGTCTTGGTCGGCATGCATCCGGTGTTGACGCAGGTGCCGCCGATAAGCTTGCGCTCGATCAGCACCACACTCATGCCGGCTGAAGTCAGACGGCCGGCGAGCGATGGGCCGGCCTGCCCGGCGCCGATGATGATGGCGTCGTATGTCTTTGCAGTCATACAACCGCCGCCACGATCAGCAGGGCGCCGATGACCGCCACCGCGTCCTCGATGAAGGCGGCGGGTGGATCCTTGCCGAAGGCGGCCGCCAGCCGGCCGCGCGCTTCGGCGCCGCCGAGCGTGCCGATGACGGCACCGATGGCGCCGGCAATCAGGCCGCCGATGGTGGCGCCAGCAGTAGCGCCGATCACCGCGCCGCTGAAGGCGCCAAGCAGGATGCGGGCACCGAACTGCTGCGGCACCTTGCGGCTCGGCGTCGACGGCAACTGGTCGGTGACGAGTTCGACGATGGCCAGGATGGTGAAGATACCGACGGCGGCCCAATGGCTCATGAAGCTGGCCCAGGTGCCGGCAACCGGCAACCAGCCGAGATACGCACCCCAGGCAACCGCGGCCGGCGCGGTCATGGCGCGCAGACCGGCAATGACGCCGATCAGAAGTGCGAAGAGATAGAGCATGTTGATCCCCCTCGATCCCGGGCCGAGACAGCCCTGAAAAGGCAGGCTACCATAGGTCTGGTATTTGGCCACTACTCGCGTCGGCGCTTTTCCGCCGGCCGCTATTGTGCTTTGCGATGACGTCAATTGGAGACCCCGCCATGGCTGGAACCGAGCGCACGAAGATGGCGGCCGGCGAATGGTACACTTGCCTTGATGGCGAGTTGGAGGCCTTGCGCGTCACCGCGCGCGATGCGGTGTTCGAGCACAATTCCTTGCCGCCGAGGCAGCGTGGCAATCTCGGGCCGGGCCTGCAGGCATTGCTCGGCGGCGCGGGCGAGGGGGCCCGCATCGAGGCGCCGTTCCACTGCGCCTACGGCTTCAATATCTTTCTCGGCGACGGCGTCTTTCTCAATGCCGGTTGCACCATCCTCGACACGGCAAGCGTGCGCATCGGCAAGAGAACGCTGCTTGGGCCTAATGTGCAAATCTATTGCGCCGAGCACCACAAGGAAGCTGCCGGACGGCAGGCGGGACTGGAGATCGCCAGAGCCGTCGAGATCGGCGCCAATGCCTGGATCGGCGGCAGTGCCATCATCCTTGGCGGCATCAGCATCGGCGATGGCGCCATCGTCGGCGCCGGCGCGGTGGTGACGCGCGACGTGCCTGCCAACACCACGGTGGTTGGCAATCCGGCGCGGGCGGTCAAGCGCGGCTGAGGCGGCTTCCGCAGGCGATCAATGCGACGAAGCGGGGGCCATGCGCTCGTCGTGATCGGCTCGCCTGGTGAATTCCCGCCTGTATTGCGCCGGCGATGTCCTGAGCCTTGCAGAAAAATGCTGGCGCAGCGAGGTGGCGCTGCCGAAGCCGGCTTCGAAGGCCACGATATCCATCGATTTCTCGGTTGCCTCCAGCAGCCGTTGCGCCAGTTCGATGCGCTGGCTGGTCAGCCAGTCGCCAAAACTGGTGCCGATCGATTTCTGGAAGCGGCGGGTGAAGGTGCGCCGGGTCAGGCCGGCTTTATCGGCGACGCTGTCGAGGCTGTGCGTTTCGCCGAGCGTGGCGCGCACCGCGTCGAGGGCCTGGGTGAAGCGGTCGGCGTTGGCGCTTTTTGCCACGGGGCGTTCGATGAATTGCGCCTGTCCGCCCTGCCGATGTGGGGACAGCACGATCTGGCGGGCGAGCCGCAATGCTGCTTCCGCGCCAAAACGGGCGCGCACGATATGGAGACAGCAGTCGAGCCCGGCGGCGACGCCGGCCGAGGTCACCACATCGCCATTGTCGACGTAGAGCACGGTGGGGTCGACATTGATGTCGGGATGAAGCTTCTGCAGGCGCTCGCTATAAGCCCAGTGCGTCGCGGCACGGCGCCCCGAAAGCAGCCCTGCCGCGGCGATGGCAAATGTCCCAAGGCACAGGCCGACGATCAATGCGCCATGCTCGTGTGCCTTGCGCAGAGCCTTCACCAGCAGCGGTGAAGGCGGCTCGTCGAGATGATGCCAGCTTGGAACAATGACGATATCGGCACCATCAAGCCCATCGAGCCCATGCGGCGCACCAATGGTCAATCCGGCCTCGGTATGGATCGGGCCGGCCCTGACCGCGCAGATGCGGAAGTCGAAGCGCGGCAACCCAAGCGCTGTCCTGTCTTCGCCGAAGACCAGGCACGGCACGGAGAGGTGGAACGGGCTGATGCCGTCGAAGGCGAGGACGGCGATGATCGGGGCGTTCATGGGCGTTTCCGGCAAGTCGAAACCGGATTGTCCCAATTGTTTCGAATGATGTCAATTGGGCCACTTTTGGTTACTTATCGACCGGCCTACCTTCGGCCCATCGCATTCAAGCCGGAAAGGAAAACACCATGTCTGACCCAGCCAACACCACGCCGCGCCGCGCACTAATCGTCATCGATGTCCAGAACGACTATGACGGCGGCAATCTGGCCATCCAGCACCCGCCTTTCCGCGACAGCGTCGTCAACGTGGCGCGCGCCATGGATGCGGCAGCCGCCGCCGGCATCAAGGTGGTTGTCGTCAAGCAGATGGCGCCCGAGAACTCGCCGATCTTCGCTAGGGGCAGTCACGGCGGCGAACTGCATCCCGAAATCGCCAGGCGTGAGCGCGACCATTATGTCGAGAAGATGCTGCCCTCGGCCTTCACCGGCACCGACCTCGAGGACTGGCTGCGCGCCAACGCCATCGATACGCTCACGGTGGTCGGCTACATGACGCACAATTGCGACCTGTCGACCATCATCCACGCCGTGCATATGGGTTTTGCCGTCGAGTTCCTGTCCGACGCGACCGGCTCGGTGCCTTACGCCAACAGCGCCGGCTATGCGTCAGCCGAGGAGATCCACCGCGTGGTGACAATCATCCTGCAGTCGCGTTTCGCCGCCGTGCTCAAGACCGCCGAATGGGTCGCGTGCCTGAAGACCGGCGCCTTGCCGGAACGCGACACGATCTACGCGTCCAACCAGCGGGCGCTGGCGCGCAGCGCGGCGTAACCATCTACGCAAATGCAAAGGGCGCCGCATCGCTGCGGCGCCCTTTCTGTTGTCGAGACAAAGATCTCAGAACAGGCCTTCGATCTGGCCGGCCTCGTTGAGGAAGATCTTCTCCGAGGACGGTGCCTTGGGCAGGCCGGGCATGGTCATGACCTCGCCGCAGATGATGACGACGAAGCCGGCACCGGCCGAAAGCCGGACCTCGCGCACCGGCACGGTGTGGCCGGTCGGCGCGCCGCGCAGGTTCGGGTCGGTCGAGAACGAGTACTGGGTCTTGGCCATGCAAACCGGCAATTTGCCATAGCCGGCTTCTTCCCAGGCCTTGAGCTGGTCGCGCACCGATTTGTCGGCAATCGCTTCCGAGCCGCGATAGATGCGCTGGACGATGGTGTTGATCTTCTCGAACAGCGGCATTTCATCGGGATAGAGCGGCGCGAACTGCGAGGCGCCGGATTCGGCCAGCGCCACCACCTTGTTGGCGAGTTCCTCGATGCCGGCCGAGCCCTTGGCCCAATGCTTGCACAGGATCGCCTCTTCGCCCATCGAAGCGACATAATCCTTCATTGCCTGGATCTCGGCGTCGGTGTCGGAATAGAAATGGTTGATGGCCACCACCGCCGGCACGCCGAACTGCCTGATGTTCTCGATGTGGCGGCCAAGGTTGGCACAGCCCTTCTTCACCGCCTCGACGCTTTCCTTGCCGAGGTCTTCCTTCTTGACGCCGCCATTCATCTTCATGGCGCGCACGGTGGCGACGATGACGGCGGCTGCCGGCTTAAGGCCCGCCTTGCGGCACTTGATGTCGAAGAATTTTTCAGCGCCGAGATCAGCGCCGAAGCCGGCTTCCGTGACGACATAGTCGGCAAGCTTGAGCGCCGTCGTGGTGGCGACGACCGAGTTGCAGCCATGCGCGATGTTGGCGAACGGGCCGCCATGGACGAAGGCCGGGTTGTTCTCCAGCGTCTGGACCAGATTGGGCTGCATGGCGTCCTTCAACAGCACGGCCATGGCGCCGTCGGCCTTGAGGTCGCGGGCATAGACCGGCGTCTTGTCGCGGCGGTAGGCGACGATGATGTCGCCGAGGCGCTTTTCCAGGTCCTTCAGGTCGTTCGACAGGCACAGGATGGCCATGACTTCCGAGGCGACGGTGATGTCGAAGCCGCCTTCGCGCGGAAAACCGTTGGCGACGCCGCCGAGCGAACAGATGATTTCGCGCAGCGCCCGGTCGTTCATGTCCATGACGCGGCGCCAGACGACGCGGCGGGTGTCGATGCCGAGCTCGTTGCCCCAGTAGATGTGGTTGTCGATCAGCGCCGATAGCAGATTGTGCGCGGTGGTGATGGCGTGGAAATCGCCGGTGAAGTGGAGGTTCATGTCCTCCATCGGCACGACCTGCGCGTAGCCGCCGCCGGC
This sequence comes from Mesorhizobium subarcticum, assembly GCF_055456085.1. Classification (NCBI taxonomy): domain Bacteria; kingdom Pseudomonadati; phylum Pseudomonadota; class Alphaproteobacteria; order Hyphomicrobiales; family Phyllobacteriaceae; genus Mesorhizobium; species Mesorhizobium subarcticum. The sequence continues at coordinate 2,846,947 of NZ_CM144237.1, forward strand.
GGCACCGCCCTTGACGCCGAAATTCGGGCCGAGCGAGGCTTCGCGGATGCAGACGATCGCCTTCTTGCCGATGCGGTTCAGGCCGTCGCCGAGGCCGACAGTGGTGGTGGTCTTGCCTTCACCGGCCGGTGTCGGGTTGATGGCGGTGACCAGGATCAGCTTGCCGTCCTTGTTGCCCTTCACCGATTTGATGAACTCGGCTGAGATCTTGGCCTTGTCGTGGCCGTAGGGCAGCAGATGTTCGGTCGGGATGCCGATCTTCTGGCCGATCTCCTGGATCTGCTTTTTCTTGGCGGCGCGCGCGATCTCGATGTCGGACTTCACTTCGGCCATGACGGCTTTCCTTCGGATTGGACGGTGGAGGGGACGGGTTTGATCTCACTCACAGGCATGTTGAACCCGGGCGCGGGCATGTTCTAACCCTGTCGCTGCCGCGGCGTCAACTTGCATGCAACTATGTTTCCTATAGAGAAAATTCCTCTGCAACCCGGCCGACCTGTCGCTGGTTCTTCTTGTGCCGGTTGGCGCGCCGTATAGAAGCCAGAGGACGCATCATTCCGCCGTCTCAAAACAGCCGCACAATGCACGGAATGCGACAGAGGCGACGGCGCAAATTCGCCATCGCCAGCCTTTGTAAACGCTGGCTACTGCGTCAGCACGTTGCTGATTTCGACCATGTTGGAGCGCACGCGCAGGACATAGAAGCCCATCGTCGTCAGGTGCGTCGGCAGCAGCCAGCCGTCCTCGCGGCCATTGGCGATGATGAAGGGCTGGATGCGCAACGCCGAGACGAACTGCGCGTCCATCGTGTCCCACAGGCTCTGCAGGTGCTTTTCCTTGATGACATCCTCGAAGTCGGCCTGGGCGCCCTTCATCAGGCCGTAATAGGCATAGAGCTGGCCATAGGCGAACCAGTAGCGGTCGTCGGCGCGGAAATCGAACCAGCCATTGTTGTGGTTCTCGGCGCGTTCCTTGAGGATGGCGGAGGTCGAGCCGATGTCGCTGGCGATGCGGTCGATATATTGTTTCAGATTGTCGGCACGGGCATCGAAGGTGGCCTGGCAGGTGGCAAGGCGAGCGTTGAACGAGCGCAGCTTGCGCACCGCGTCGCGGTAATAGCTCGGCGTCGGTGTCTTCGGCCCAAACGGGTTCAGGCCGAAATACCAGGTTTCTTCGTCAAACTGCAAATTGCCGCGTGCGTCCTGCAGGTCGCCGTCGATCTGCGAGGTGGTGCGCACACGGCCAAGATTGTCGGCAAGTTCGGTCGCGGTGCGCCGCACTGCCTGGTTGATGCCGCGCTGGAACGAGGCCTTGTTGTCCATCCACGGCGTGTCGTCCCAGTCGATGCCGAACAGGCCGAGCTTGTAGAGGATCATCGACGAGATCCAGGCATTCTGGTTGACGTTGAAGTCGGTCAGGTCGGCCGCCACCTGGGCGATGCCGGAATTGCCGCAGGTCTTGGCCGTGTCGGTGCCGGCACCGGCGGCCACCTGCTCGCCAGCGGAAACGTTGCGCTTCTCGAACGTGTAGGTGTCGGGGTAGTTCGGGTTGAAATTGTTCCACCACTGGGTGGCGTAGAAGAAGTTGGCGTAGAGGCCGATCAGCACCAGCAGGGCCAGGCCCACCACGGCCTTGAGGATCCAGCCGCGCTGTGTGTACCAGCGTCCGGCCCACATGAACGGCCACAGGATGACGCCGATCAACAGGCCGATGCCACGGCCGATCCACTGGAAAACCCTGGTGAAGAAGTTGACGATCGGATCGAGCATGGCTGTGTCACCCCTCAGCATGATGCCAAAAAATTGCAGATCTTTTGGACAACATCATGCGTCAAAACAATAAGTCAGAACGAAATGACGGTTCATTTCGTTCTAGTCAGTCAGGCCGTAGAGGCGTGTGCGAAACGCCACCTTGTCCTTCAGATATGTGGTTTTCAGAACGTCCACAACATGCGATCGCCAGGCGTCGCTGTAGCCGTCATAGTCCTTGTAGAAGCCGTCCTTGTTGAAGATGTAGCGCGAGACAAAGTCCGACGGCACGAAATCCGAGATCAGCCGGTTGGTCAGCCAGGCGTCGGGATGGTCAGGCTTGGCGCGGATCACCAGGAAGCGCTGCTGCGGGAAGACATCCTCGATCTTGAGGTTGCCGAGTTGGGCAATCTGGCGCTTGGCGGCGTTGAGGAAAGGAAAGTTGCCGTCCCTGGTGATCAGGTCGGCATGGCTCTGGATCCAGGTCTGCAGCCAGACTTTGTCGACATCGGTCAAATTGCGGTTCGGCTCGGCATCGCGGATCAGCGCGCGCACCACCATCTCGGCCCGGTGCTCGAGATAACCTGAGGCTTCGACCCAGGAGGCGCGCGGCAATTCGATGCGGCCGGTCGAGGCCAGGAACTTGAACACCTTGTCGGCATCGCTGATCGAGATGTAGCTCACCTGCCATGGTCGCGAGCGGCGGAAGCCGGGGGCGGCGGGATCGCTGATCACCGTCGTCATGTCGGGATCGACGAACACGTAGAGCCCGCCGAAATGGCTGGTCCAGTAGGCATTGTGGCGGAAGATCACCTGGTCGGGCACCAGCGCGTTCTCGCGGATGTCGCCGCAGACCTTCGCCAGCTCCACCATGCGGGTCAGCATGGCATTGTCGCGCCAGGCATCGGGCTCCTGCTTCAGCTTGTCGACCAGCTTGCCGAGTTCGGTGGCCTTGCCCAGCACGTCCTCGGCCGACAGCACCTTGAACTCGACCTGGCTGATCGACAGGAGGTCCTCGATGTCGTTGACCAGGGGGACGGAATCCTCGATCTCGCCGTAGATCACATCCTTGATGGTCAGCGCGTCGATGGCGCGCTGGTTTTTCGACATGAACTCGAACATCAGCTGCGAGGTGTTGGAGAAGGCGGTGTGCACCACCGGCAGGTCGATCTGCGACGGCGTCAGGATGATGAAGCGGCGGTTGACCTCATTGGGGTCAAGATAGTCAGGGTCGCCGCATTCATCGGCGATCTCGGGCGAGAAGCCGGTGCGATCGATCTGGAAGCTTAGGAGCTTGGTGGGCTTGAGGCCGAACGCGGCCAGCGCCTTGTTGTAGCGATCGATCAGATGCGGCTCGTCGACGGTGAGCAGCCGGCCGTAGATGAGTTCGTTGTCGCGGAGGAGGTCGGGTTTTTTGGCGGGGTGCGGCGCGTCTTCCGCCGTCGACGAAGGTCTACGCATTCCAATTGCCCTTCTTCTTCATCTCCTCCATCTCGCGCGCCGCGCGTTCGCGCAGCCTTGCGTCGCGCAGCAGCTTTTCGACAGCGGCATCGTCGGACTTGTCGGAGTAGCGGAACTCGCTGTCGGCGTAGCGGTTGATCTCCTGCATGACCATGTCCATCGAGAACGGCCCGCGCAATTCCTCGATCATGGCTTTCTTCTCGTCGTAGCCCTTGTGCATGAAGGCTTCCGGCTTTTCGAACCAGTCGTCGGGCAGCTCGATATCCATGGCGCGCATCTTGATGGCGTCGGTGACGTTCTTGATGGCGCGGCCGGTGAAGCGCGGCTCGGCGTCCTTGATCAGGTGCAGATAGGTGCCGATGTCGGCCATGGTCTTGGGCGCGCCATTCTCCTTCATGTAGCGCTCGTAGACCTTGATCAGCCCGTCCTCCTGCGGCTTCTCGTGCTCTTCATAGGCCTCGGTCACGGCGCGCTGGATTTCCTGCGCGGCGTAGAGCTCGTGCTTGCCCAGAGGGATCTCGTGGTTCTTGCCGGCAAGCAGCACGAAGATGTCGATATAGTCGTCGCGGGTCTGCGGCCCGTCGACCAGCCAGCGGGCGCCGGCGCGCTGGCGCAGCGCGTCGTCGACATTTTCGGGATAATTGGAAAACATGCCGAACGAGCAGTTGCCGCGCACCACAGTGGCGGCGCCGGCGAAGGCATCCATCAACACGCCCGTTATCTCCTGCTGGCCGGCCGAAGCGCGATCGTCGGAGCGGCGGGCGGCGACCTGGTCGATGTCGTCGATGGTGCCAAAGCCGATGACGCGCGGGTTCAAGACGTTGTTGATGAACTGGCGGCAGTTCTGACCCGACTTGCCCTGGTAGGAGGAGATCTGGTCGACGCCGAAATTCTCGTAGGCGAAGGGATAGCCGGCAACCTGGCAGTAGCCGTTGACGAGGCCGGCGATCATCTGGATGAGCGTCGTCTTGCCGGTGCCGGGCGCGCCGTCGCCGATGAAGGTGAACAGGAAGCCGCCGAGCTCGACGAACGGGTTCAGCTCGCGCTCGAAATCATAGGCCATCAGCATCTTGGCGAGCTTGACCGACTGGTATTTGGCGATGTGGTTGCCGACGACCTCTTCGGGTTTCTTGAAGGTCATCACCAGCGGCTTGGAGCGTTTGCCCGGCGCGACGTCGAAACCATCGAGGGTAAAATCGTCGGCATCGATGCGGATATGGGCATTTTCGAACGGGCCGATGCCGTCGAAGCGGCCTTTCCTGGCCAGCAGCCCGTCGATGGCGACACGGGCGAAGGCGCGGGCCCTGGTCATCAGGTCGGTGTCGTCGGATGCGCCGGTAACCGCTTTGTCGAGGCCGGCAAGGATCGACTTCACCGCGTCCTGCGGCGTGTCGAAGAGGAAATCCGGTTCAGGGCTATCGTTGGGCGCTTCGCCATCGCTGTCGATCAACTGGAACAGATAGGAGGCGAGGCTGAAGGCCGAAATGTAAGCCGAGGCTGACAGAAGCTTCTTGAAGGTGGACGCGTCATCGCCCTCGAGCGGGGCGCGGACATTCCTGGCCTGCAGGCTTTCGAGATCGGAGCCTTCGGCAAAAACGTCCGATACGGCCAGCGCAATCGCCACGCCGCGCCGGGCGCGAAACAAAAGCGTGTGCTGGGCGATGGTCAGTAGCTGATCGTCGGGATGGACTGCGCCGACGGTTTTCGACAGCTCGACCTCGCGTGTGCGGCGCACCGAGCCGACCGAGACAGTGGAGACGAAGCGGCGGTTGGTGCCGGCCAGCGCGGTGCCCGATTCGCGTGAGGGATCTTCCAGCACAACGATGCGGGTGATGAAGCTCTGCGCCATGGCGCGGTGCTTCTCGATTGCCGCTTCCGGGATGGTGGTCAGGCCGGTGTCCATGAAGGATGCTCCGTGGTGTTACGGTCAGACGTCTGAGATGACCTGCCCGTTGGACAGGATGTGGACCTTGTAGCCGCCAAAAATCTTCTGGGCTTCGCCAGCTGCGTAGAGCGCCTGGTAGGCTTCGTGCGGGATCAGCGCGTGGTTCTCGTAGCTCGACACGCCCTGGCGCGCGGCTTCCAGGTCATCGGTGTTGATGAAGAATTCCTGCGTTGTCTTCTCGCTGGAAAACAGCCCCTTGCGGCCGGGCTTCTCGCCCTTGGAATAGACTTCCTGGATGGTCCAGGTCAGCAGCCAGGCATTTTCAGGCTTGCGCACCTTGGCGAGCACCTCGGTCACCGTCGAATTGTTGTCGGTAATACCAGCCGAATAGAAGGGCCCGAGCACGACGCGGCGCAGCTGCTTGGGATGCAGCGGCTCGAAATCCTTGTCGAGATTGACGGCAATGGTCGCCGGCGACAGCGTGTAGGCTGAATTCTTCTCGGTGAAATCGTCGAAGCGATGGGCGAGCTCGGGATTGAGCAGGCCGTCGACCGGCAGCGGGATGTCGACCTTGTCGTTGAGCTTGCCGTCCCGGTCGACGAGCTGGCGGATCATGCTCTCGGAGGAATCCTCCACCGTCACCATGTAGACCAGGGGCAGGTTGGCGCTGCCGTCGAAGGTCGCCCAATGAACGAGGTAGTAGGGCCGCGCCGTCTTTGGATTGACCGAGACCTTGGCGGTCTGCGCCAGGGTAAACGGCCCGAAAGTCTGCTCGCTCTTGACGTCTTCGAGGTAGAGCCGCTCGGCCATCGACTTCTGCAGCGCTTCGGGGAATTCCTTGTGGCGCAGGATGAAGTCGGCCATCTCCTCGCGCAACTCGCCGGCCAGCGGGATGTTCGCAAGCCGGCTGTCTGCCTGGCGGCGGTCGTTTTCCAGTTCGAGCAGGTTCTGGAAAACGGGAAAACCGCTTTCGGCGCGCGAAATGCGGAACGTGTCCATGAAGCCCAGCCGGTTGCGCCAGCAGCCGAAGGATTTGTCGAGCCGCGCGATGTATTCAGCGACGATCTTGGCGACGATGCCGTGCCGGTAGAGCGGCGAGCGGTCGTCGCGCATGAACACTTCAAGGCCGCTAAGCGCGGCCGTTATCGCCGAGAAATACCGCGCCGCGGCGTCGTTTTCGGGGGTCATGCTGTCAGCCCTGGGATTGTCGCACCGGTGCGCGCGGCAATTATGACTGCACGTAGTTGGCCGAATTGTGCTTCTTCAGCACTTCGTCGAAACGGCGGGCGAAGGCGTCGTCGGCGAGCTTCTTGCGGCGCTGGATATCGGCGCTGGCGACCATGTTCTTCTCGTGCATTTCCAAGAGGTCGCCGATGTGCTTCTGCGAGGCGGCACCGATGCCGGCCATGGTTTCTTCCGCCGTGTTGTCGACCTGGCTGCCCAGCGTGTTGATCTTGTGGGCGACGTCCTGCTGGGCGGCGGTCTTCAGCGAATCTTCCAGCGCCTTGTAGAGCACGATGCGCTGCTCGGTATCGATGGTCAGCTTGTTGATCAGCGTCGACTGCGCGGCGATCTGGTTGTTGAGCGAATCGACGAAGGTCTGGAACATCGAAGTGTAGCGCTCCAGCGTCTGGCTCTCCGCCAGCAATTCCTGCTCCTTGGCCTGCTTCTCGTTGTATTCGGTGGCGAGCACCGAGCGTTCGCCTTCGAGCTGCGTGCGGTCTTTCTGGTTGGTCGAGGCGGCGATCTTGTTTTCGATGTCGAGCAGCATCGGGTTGAGGTCCTCGATGCGCTTCTGCACGGCTTCGAGGTTCGACATGGTGGTCTTGCGGCGCTCGATCACCTGCGACAGGCTGGCCTCGGAGGTCTTGTAGCGCTGGTCGAGAACTTCTTTCTGCGCCTTCAGGATGCCGACGATGGTGTCGGACTTGGCCAGAAGTTCCTGCAGATTGCCGGCCAGCGACATGTTGCGGACGCGGTCGGTGCGCAGGCGCTGCTTGCGTTGCGCCGAAAAGATGCCGACGAAATTTTCCCAGCCGGAATAGTTCTTCATGCTCTCGAACTCGGCGCCGAAGACGTTGGTGGCGTCCTCAAGGCCGATGATCAGGTCGGCGATGTTGCCTTCCATCACCTTCTGCTGCTTCAGCACGTCCTCGATGCGGGCGTTCTCGATGTCGAAATTGGCGTCACCGATCTTCTTGTCCGATGTCGCGAGCGTGTCGAGCACGGTGCCGGACTGCTCGATCCTGGAGCGCATATCCTGGACGACCTGCTTGGTCTTGGCTATTTCGGCATCGAAATTCTGCAATGTCGCCATAGGGGCCTCCCGCTTCGGCTTCCGGTCGCTGGCTGCGAACAGCGGCGAATATATGTGGGGCATCCGGGGATTGAAAGACGTGAAGACAAGGCGGCGCCGAAAACAAAAGAATCGGTCGCGGTCTTGAAAGGCAATGAAGGTGGGGTCATGGCGTGACTAGCGTGCAAGCCAAGTATAGTTCAACTGTCATTGAACTTCTGCACCGGCAAAGCAATCAATCCTCGTTGCCGTGGATATCCCGAATTTCGGCAGGGAATTGAACCGGTTACAGCCACGATCCAGGAAGAATGCCGGCGTCGTTCGTTGCGAGCGACGGGTGCTCAGGGCTTTGGATCGGCCTTCAGATAGGCGATGACGTTGGCGATGTCGTCGTTATTGCTGAGGCCGCCGAAGGCCATTTTGTTGCCGGGAACTTTGAGCTTGGGAGCCCTGAGATACTCAGCAAGATTTGCCTCGTCCCAGACGAGACCGGCAGCACCGGCACTCTTCATCGCTTCGGAATAGTGGCCAAGAAAGCTCTCGGCGGTGCCAGCAGTGCGGCCAACGACACCCATCAGATGCGGTCCGACCTTGTCGCGATCCGTTGCCGCCTCATGGCAGGCGATGCAGCGGTTGAAGACCTTCTTTCCCAGCGCCGGATCGCCGCCGGCGTGAGCGCCAACAGTGGCCGCAAGGAGGAGAAGGCTGGCGGAGGAAACGGCTCGAAACATGGCTGACCCGGAGAGCTCTGGCTGGAACGAGATGTCGCAAAATAGGACAGAGGCCTTAACAAACGCTGCATTATGGCAGGATTGCTCCGGCTCTTCCTATCGTACTTCAGGACAATGGCGCAGCCGGCCCTGTGCCGGGAAGCGTGGCCATGCCGGTCAGGCCTGCTGCGCCAGGTCGCGGCGCAGGAAATCATGCAGCCGATCGACCGCCGGCGTCGTCGACAATGGGTTGCGCAGGATGCCGACTTCGAGATCCGGCAGTGCGGGAAGCCCTTCATTGGCGCCGATAATGCGCAGCGACTGGGGCACGCTGCGCTGAGCGAGGCCGGCGACGGCGAGTCCGGCCTGCACGACGGCGATCAGGCCAAGCAGGGAGGCGCTGGAATAGGTGCAGCGGTAGGACCGGTCGGCTTCGCCAAGCGCCTGCAGCACACTCATCCTGGCCGCGCAGCCAGGCTCGAACAGGGCGACTGGCAAGGGATCGGCCTGCCAGGCGACATGGTTTGGCGAGGCGACCCAGACGAAGCGTTCCAGGCGGATGACGTCGAGCGGCTGGTCCGGCAGGCGGGTTACGATCGCCAGGTCGAGCTTTCCCTCGGCCAGGGTTTTTACCAGCGCGGTCGACTGCTCGCAGATCAGTTCCACCGTCACCAGCGGGTGATCCTCGGCAAAGCGCGACAGCACGGGTGGCAGCAGGAAAGCGGCATAGTCATCCGGTACGCCGAGGCGGACGCTGCCTGTCTCCTTCGGCCGGGTGACGCTCGCCCAGGCCTCATCCGACAGCTTCAGCAGCCGGCGCGCATAGATCAGGAAATCCTCCCCGATCGCGTTGGGAACGGCCGTCCTCGGTCCCCGCACCAGAAGCTGGTTGCCGACCATCTCTTCCAGCCGCTGCATCTGCATGCTGACGGCCGACTGGCTGCGGCCGACACGCGGTGCCGCATTGGACAGGCTGCCGCTCTCGACGACGGCGACGAAGGTCTTCAGCAAATTGAGGTCGAGCGGAGCGGCCATGGTGCTATCAGCATATCGAATAGCTCATGCCAAATCTATTCGCTTGTTTGAAAGCAATGGCGCTGGCCAGATGGCCCGGCCCTTGAGGACACTGCGATGAAGGACCTGCCAACCGCCCGTTATCCGGCCGCAAGCCTCGCCGTGGCGATGACGATCGCCGGCACGGTTGGCGCCTTCGTCACGGAATCGGGCCTGCATCCGGTCACCGTCGTCTTCTGGCGATGCGTGTTTGGCGCGATCTTCCTGGCCGCATGGTGCCTGCTGCGCGGCTACCTACCGGACCGCACCCTTTCGCCGTCTCGCCTTGCCCTTGCCGCCCTTGCCGGCGTCTGCATGGTGCTGAGCTGGACGGCGTTTTTCGCCGGTTTCGCCATGACGTCGATCGCCACGACGACGATCGTCTATCACGTGCAGCCGTTCTTCGTGGTGCTGATCGGCGTGGTCTTTCTCAAGGAGCGCATCTCGCTTGACCAGATCCTGTGGATGCTCGGCGCGTTCCTTGGCGTCGTGTTGGCCAGCGGCCTGGTCGTCACCCATGGCCATGCCGACGCGAACTGGGCGCTGGGCATCGCGCTGACGCTGGGCGCTGCGCTGCTTTATGCCGTGGCGACGATGCTGGCCAAGGGCCTCGGACAACAGCGCGCGGAAATCACCGTGCTTTGCCAGACGCTGGTCGGTGTCGTCATGCTCGCCCCTTTCGCCGGCATTGGCCAGCATATCCCGCCGGCGTCGTGGGGTTGGATGGCCGGGATCGGTGTCCTGCACACCGGCATCGCCTATGTGCTGATGAATTCGGCCTTCCCGCGCCTGACCACGCCGGTGATCGGCGTGATCACCTTCATCTATCCGGTCGTCGCCATCATCGTCGATTGGGCGATCTATGCGCATCCGCTGCGGCCGGCACAGGCGGCCGGCATGGCGCTGATCGCGCTGGCGACGCTTGGCGTGCGGCTCGGCTGGCGGTTTCCGATGCGGCGCACCGCGGCCGCGTGAGCCCGGTCAACCCTTCATGAAGCCGATGAAATCGTCGGGCGCTGCGCGGCCCATCTCTTCTTCCCAGTGGCGGCGGCAGAGCGAAACATAGACGTCCTTGCCGATCGCCACTTGCTCGCCTTGGCGGGCGACCTTGCCATCGGCGCCGAGGCGCACGACCATCGTCGCCTTGCGGCCGCAGCGGCAGATGGTGCGCACCTCGCGCAGATCGTCGGCGATCGCCAGCAGCGCGCGCGAGCCTGAGAACAGCTTGCCTTGGAAATCGGTGCGCAGGCCGTAGCACATCACCGGAATGTTCAGTCGGTCGGCGATGCGGGCCAATTGCCAGACCTGCTCTTCCTCGAGAAACTGCGCCTCATCGACAAAGACGCAATGCACCGTCGTATGTTCATGATGCTCGGCAACCCTGGCAAACAGGTCGTCGCCGTCGCGGAACATCTCGGCCTCGGTCTCCAACCCGATGCGCGACGAGATCAGGCCGCTGTCGCCCTTGCGGTAATGGCCGGCGACGAACAGCATCGTCGTCATGCCACGCTCGCGATAATTGTAGGATGCCTGCAAGAGCATCGTCGTCTTGCCGGCATTCATCGTCGCGTAGTTGAAGTAGAGTTTGGCCATGTTCCTCTTCTAAGCCGACTTGGCCCAGGGCGGGGAGGGGGCGCCGCCGCATTCCCCTGAAAAAGCTGGCTCGCCTCCCAAAAAGAGAGCTGCCACGACAAAAGCGTCAGCCGTGTCGCTGATTGGCCAGTCCGCGCCGTTGATCGTGATTGCCTTGACGCTTGAATCCACACCAGAATGGTGTTTGGCTGACGAAACAAGGCGGGCACAGAAACCGTAACTACGCTTCGCCAAAGAATCACAATGGGAGAATACCTATGTCGCGTATGAATACCTTCGCCGCCGGCCTTGGCCTCGCGGCTTTGTTGTCCACGAGTGCCGCCTTTGCCGGTGATGCGGCAAGCTGCAAGGCGGTGCGTCTCTCCGATGTCGGCTGGACCGACATCCAGGCGACGACAGGCGTCGCGTCCGTTCTGCTCACCGCGCTCGGCTATGCGCCACAAACGATCCAGCTGTCGGTACCGGTGACCATGGCGTCGCTGAAAAACAAGGACCTTGACGTGTTCCTCGGCAACTGGATGCCGTCGATGACCAACGACATCAAGGATTATACCGCCGACGGTTCGGTTGTGACCATCAGCCAGAACCTCGCCGGCGCCGGCTACGGCATCGTCGTGCCGACCTATGTCGCGGATGCCGGCGTCAAATCGCTGACCGATATCGGCAAGTTCAAGGACAAGTTCAACGGTAAGATCTACGGCATCGAAGCCGGCAATGACGGCAACCGTATCATCCTCGACATGATCAAGAACCCGAAGGACAATCTCGACGGCTTCGAGCTGGTCGAATCTTCGGAAGCCGGCATGCTGACGCAGGCCGAGCAGTCGATGAAGAACAATGAGTGGATCGCCTTCCTCGGCTGGACGCCGCATCCGGTGATGGGCGCCATGAAGATCACCTATCTCGACGGCATGGGCGACAGCGGCTTCGGCGCCGCCGTGGTCAACACCGTGGTGCGCAAGGGCTACACCACCGAATGCCCGAATGTCGGCAAGTTCATCTCCAATCTGAAGTTCAATCTGGACATGGAAGGCCAGATGATGGACGCGATCCTGAAGGGCGGCGACGCCAACACGGTGGCGGCCGACTGGCTGAAGAAGAATCCGGATGCCGTAAAGCCATGGATCGCCGGTGTGACCACCTTCGATGGTGGTGATGCCGCCGCAGCGATCAAGACCGCGCTCGGAAGCTGAGCCGACTGAATTCGGCAAGGCCGAACCAGGAAGGGCAGCCATCTTAGAAAAGGCTGCCCTTTTTCATATCCTGTGACAAGATGACGTTGCGCGAGCCGAGAGCAGGGCGGCTCCTGGACGAAGAGGGGTAAGATGGATCCGATTTCGAAATTCATGGTCGATCACAAGATCCCGATCGGTGCTTGGGGAAAGGCGTTCTTCGGCTTCCTTACCGACAATTTCGACACCATCTTCAGAGCCTTCTCGAATGGCCTGAATTTCCTGCTCGACGGGCTGGTCAACGTCCTCTTGATAGTGCCGCCGGTGTTGCTGGCCCTGATCATCGCCGGCATCGCCTGGCTGCTGCAGCGCTCGCGTCCGCTCGCCATCGGGGTGTTCCTCGGCCTGATCTTCATCATCAACCAGAACCTCTGGAAGCAGACGGTGCAGACGCTGGTGCTGGTCGTCGCGGCCGCCGCCATGGCAATGGCCATCGGCGTGCCGCTCGGCATCTGGGCGGCGCACAAGCCGAAGGTCTACCGCATCATGCTGCCGGTGCTCGACCTGATGCAGACGCTGCCGACCTTCGTCTACCTGATCCCGGTGCTAACGCTGTTCGGCCTTGGCAACGCGCCTGGCCTCATCGTCACCATCATCTTTGTCATCCCGACCGCGGTCCGGCTCACCCATCTCGGTGTCGTCTCGGTGCCGAAGTCGATCATCGAGGCCGGCGAGGCGTTCGGCGCCACCAAGAGCCAGCTTTTGTGGAAGGTGGAATTGCCCTCGGCGCTGCCGACCATCATGGCCGGCCTGACGCAGTCGATCATGCTGTCGCTGTCGATGGTGGTGTTCGCCGCGCTGATCGGGGCCGGCGGCCTCGGCACTGAAATCAACCGGGCTCTCGGTTCGCGCCGCATCGACCTTGGGCTCGAAGCGGGCCTGGCCATCGTGGTGCTCGCCATCGTGCTCGACCGGATGACCCGTATCGCCGTTGGAGGCAAGAAATGACCGTCGCCGTCGATTTCAAGAATGTCGATATCGTCTTCGGCGCCGACCAGGCCGGCTCGCTGGCGATGATCGACAAGGGTGCGACCCGCGCCGAAATCCTCGAGAAGACCGGCAATGTGCTGGGTTGCGCCGGTGCCAGCCTGACCGTGCACGAGGGCGAGATCTCGGTGCTGATGGGCCTGTCGGGCTCCGGCAAGTCGACGCTGCTGCGCGCCGTCAACCGGCTCAATGTGGTGTCGCGCGGCCAGGTGCTGGTCAAGGACGGCGACAAGATCGTCGATGTCGTCACCTGCGACCAGGCCACATTGCGGCGCTTGCGCCAGAAGCAGGTGGCGATGGTGTTCCAGCAATTCGGCCTGCTGCCGTGGCGCACGGTGGAGGAAAATGTCGGCCTCGGCCTCGAACTCGCCGGCGTGCCGGACGCCGAGCGCAAGGAACGCGTGCAACGCCAGCTCAAGTTGGTCAATCTCGACCAATGGTCGAACAAATATGCCCATGAACTGTCGGGCGGCATGCAGCAGCGCGTCGGCCTGGCGCGTGCCTTCGCCACCGAGGCGCCGATCCTTTTGATGGACGAGCCGTTCTCGGCGCTCGACCCGCTGATCCGCACCAAGCTGCAGGATGAATTGCTGCAACTGCAGGCGCAACTGAAGAAGACGATTATCTTCGTCAGCCACGACCTTGAGGAAGCGCTGAAGATCGGCACCCACATCACCATCATGGAAGGCGGCCGCATCGTGCAGACCGGCGCGCCGGAAGACATCGTGCTGCGGCCCGCCAACGATTACGTGCGCGACTTCATCGCTAATGTGAACCCGCTCTCGGTGCTCACCGCCTGGAACGTCATGCGCGATCGCCGCGACCTCGAAGAGAGCACGGACGGCTGGGTGTGGCTCGACCGGCGCAAGACGACGCGCTTCAAGATCGACGAGCATGGGCTGGTGGCGGCGGCCGAACGCGACGGCAAGCCGGCGGTGTGGGTGTCCTGCGCCGATGTCGAGGCCCAGTCGGAGGAAGCAGCGCAAGTGTTCTGGGCCAATCCGGGCACCTCGCTGAAAACCGTGATGCTGGCAATGCATCGTTCGCAGACGGCACCGGTGGCTCTGTTCGATGACCAGTCGCGCTTCGTCGGTGCGATTGGCATCAGGGATGTGCTGAGCGCGGTGTTGCGGCGGTAGGCAGCCGCAAGGAGGTCACGCCGCCAGCGGCAGCCGCAGCTCGGTCAGCAGCCCGCCCTGCGGATGGTTGGACAGCCTGATCTCGCCGCCGGCGGCGCGCGCGATGTTGCGGGCAATCGTCAGGCCGAGCCCAAGGCCGCCGGTCTGGCGGTTGCGGGACTGTTCGAGGCGCACGAAGGAGCCGAACACGGCATCGATCTGCGCCTGCGGTATGCCGGGTCCTTCGTCGCGTATGGTCAGCGAGATCGTGCCGTCCGAGCGGTGCAGGCTGAGATGCGCCTTCTTGCCGTAGGTGACGGCGTTCTGCACCAGATTGGTGACGCAACGCTTGAGCGCCACCGGCCGCGCGATGCAGATCAGGCCGCGCGAACGAGTGTCGTCATTGTCGAACGAGACTTCCGGATAGGGGTCGGCGATCGATTCCACGAGCGACCAGAAGTCGATGCGCTCGGTCTTTTCCTCGTTCACCTCGAAGGTGGCGAAATCGATCACTGAACTGGCGATGCTCTCGACATCGGCGAGGTCGTGCGCCAGCGCCTCGCGAACCGCCGATTTGCGCAACAGCTCCAGTCGAAGCCGCATCCTCGTCATCGGCGTGCGCAAATCATGTGCCAGCGCGGCGGCCAGATGTTCACGGTCCTCGACATATTCGCGCAGCCTCGCCTGCATGGCGTTGATTGCCCTGGCGGCAGCACGCACCTCGCGGCTGCCCGACTCGGCGATCGGCGGGCTCTTCAGGTCCTTGCCGATCCTGTTCACGGCGGTTTCCATCATCCGGTAAGGCGCCGTCAGCCGGCGCAGCGACCAGATCGACATGATCACCACCAGGCCGGCGATCAGGGAATAGAGCGGCAGGCTGTCGAAGCTCAGGATCGGGCCGACCGGCGTGATTGGCTCGGTGAAGTTCAGCCACTGGCCGTCGGCGAAGCGCAGCGAGGCCGTCAGCTTGTCGCTCTGGGCGAAATCGGCGGCCAGCACAAGAAGGTCACGTTCGACCTGACCGATATCAGGGCCGGACACAGTGTTGGCGTCGTCGGCCTCGCGCGTTGCCGGATCGCGCCGCACGCGCGCGTCGGTGACGCCGAACTTCGACAGCCGGCCAACGAGGATGTCCTCCAGTTCGGCCAGTTCGTCGTCGCCGGCGATCGAGGAGGTCACGGCGGGCGTGTCCGAGACGGTGAGGGCGTAAGTCGAGTTGAACAGCCCCGCGGCGGTCGCCTTGCGCTCCTCGGGCGTGGCGCCGCTCATCAGCTGCACCAGGGAGAAGGCGCGGTCGTTGAGGCGATAGAGGTCGACCACGTCGTTGGCGGCGGCGCGGTCGCGCGACACGATGTAGAGTGTCGCGACCTGGCTGATCAAAAGGCCTGATATGACGATCAGCAGCACCCAGACAGGCAAGGTCTGCGGCAGGAGACGTCTCATTCGGAGGTCGTCTCGGGCAGGAACTGGTAGCCGCCGCTGCGCACCGTCAGGATCAGTTTCGGCGTCTTCGGGTCATCTTCCATCTTGCGCCGCAGCCGGCTGACCAGGATGTCGATGCTGCGGTCGAAGGAATAGTCGCTGTCGCCGCCGGAGAGCTCGATGAGCTGGTCGCGGGTCAGCACGCGCTGGGCGCTCTTGACGAAGGTCTGCAGCAGGTTGAACTCCGCCATCGTCAGTTCGACCCTGACATCGTCGGGCGCCGTCAGCCGGCGCCGCGAACAGTCCATCGTCCAGCCGGCGAAATGGTAGATCTGCTTGGTGGTGGCGCGCTTCGGCTCGGCGGCACCGTTGCGTCGCAGCACGGCACGGATGCGCGCCAGCAGTTCGCGCGGGTCGAAAGGTTTGGGCACATAATCGTCGGCGCCCATCTCCAGGCCGACCACGCGGTCCGTCGTCTCGGTAACAGCGGTCAGCATGATGATCGGCGTCGAATACTGGGCGCGCAAGTCGCGGCACAGTTCCAGCCCACTCTTGCCGGGCAACATCACGTCGAGCACGATGAGGTCCACCTGCGCGCGGCGCAGGACGGCCTCCATCTCGACACCGTCGGCGGCAACCGACGTGTGAAGGCCCCGCTTCTGGAAGAACTCCTGGAGCAGGTCGCGGATGCCCTTGTCGTCGTCGACGATCAGTATGTGTGCGTCGGATTTCACAGCTGTCCTGTCTCGATTGCCGGCCAAGTCATTCCGGCTGCTGAGCCACACGATAGAATTCGGGCCATATGTTGGCCAGTGCCTTGGATTTCAAGGGAGAATGAATTCCAGCTTCTCCACATGGAAAGCTATGGCCGCGCTGAGGCTCTTTGTTCGATACGTTTCGTTTTCCCAAAACCGGGACCACTTTTGGGCGACACGTATCAGCCGAGCCGGCCAGACACAATCCAGAAACAAAATTCTACAATCGGGAAAAACTCCTGAAAAGGTAGGGCGGCATAACGGTGCCGTGGCGGTCAGCTTATCGGCTGCGACGCTAATCTCCGGGTTCACGGATAAACCGATGCCAAGGTTGTCGATCAGTTTGTTGGGAGCGTTGCTGGGCCTTGGCCTGGTCACTGCCGCTGTCAGCCAATCGGACGCAAAGGCGCCGCTTACCCGGAGCGAACGGTGCGCCAATCTCAGCCACCAATTTGATGAAGCCCTCGAAACCCATGCCACGGCAACGCAGGTCACCGCGGCAAAGGCACTTCAGAGAAAGGGCAACCGGTACTGCGCTGCCAAGAAACAGGCGCAGGGCATCCGGATGCTCGCCAACGCCCTGAAATTGCTTGGAGTGACACCGAATGACCCGGTTCAGTGAAGCTCAAAACGACCCGCACTAAAAAGGAAATGAAGCCATGAAGAAGTCCATCCTGTCCGGCCTCGGCCTCGCCGTTGCTCTCGCGTTCTCGATGCCGGCTCTCGGCAACGCCGCCACCACGACTACCGCTGCTCCGGCTGCCACGACCACCGCTCCTGCGACCACGGCTCCGGCCACCGCTGCTCCGATGAAGGCAGCCCCGAAGAAGGTCGCCAAGAAGGCCGTCTGCAAGGTGACCAAGAAGCATAAGTGCCCGGTCAAGAAGGCCGCCCCGAAG
This sequence comes from Mesorhizobium subarcticum, assembly GCF_055456085.1. Classification (NCBI taxonomy): domain Bacteria; kingdom Pseudomonadati; phylum Pseudomonadota; class Alphaproteobacteria; order Hyphomicrobiales; family Phyllobacteriaceae; genus Mesorhizobium; species Mesorhizobium subarcticum. The sequence goes on from NZ_CM144237.1 coordinate 2,864,106, forward strand.
GCTGCCCCGAAGGCTGCTCCGAAGAAGCCCTGATCAGCTTCGACGTCAGTTCTATCAAGGCCGTTCCAGCCGCAACCGGCTGGGGCGGCCTTCTGCCAGGAACCTGATCGGGCGGCTGAACGCCGGCAGCTTACAGCCAGTCACCTCGATCGTATTTAACCCGTTTTCAACGCCGGCCGTGTAGGACAATCCGCATGAAGAAGCGGCTTTCGTCCATTTTGCGTTCGATGGTGATTGGTGGCCTGGTGGCCACCGGTGTCGCCAGGGTGCTGATTCTGCTCACCGCCAGCCCCGTGCCCGACCCGGCCAGCGGCCGTACCGAGCCCTCGCTGTTTGCGCCGATAATTTCCAGCAACTGGGACTACATAACGCCTGTCCAGGCGTGGCTGCTGATCGTGCTTCTTGCCTTGACGCTGGCCTGCATTGCCGGATGGCCGATCGCGGCATGGCTGGAACGCCGGGCCAATCCCGGCGGCAATCGGCTGCGTCCCAATCTGGACCGTTGAACCGCGGTCAGCCATTGCCCACATGATGGTGAAAGTCTCGCGCCCGGTCATCGACCGGTTTGCGCGGTAATCCAAATAGACGATCGGTTTGGCGCGTGGCAAAATGCATGGCGCTGACGCTCGATTGGGAAACCACCGGTTCCGATGCCTGAAAACACCACAAAGCCACGTACCCAGGTCAAGCCGCAGACCGAGCGGCCCAAGCTCTACAAGGTCATCCTCATCAATGATGATTTCACGCCGCGTGAATTCGTGGTGACGGTGCTGAAGGGCGAGTTCAAGCTCAGTGAAGATCAAGCGCACAAGGTCATGATTACAGCGCACCGGCACGGCGTTTGCGTGGTCGCGGTTTTCACCCGGGATGTCGCCGAGACCAAGGCAACGCGGGCCACCGACGCCGCCAAGGAAAAGGGCTATCCGTTGCTGTTCACGACGGAGCCGGAGGAGTAGGGCAGGGGCGCTCTTTCCTTCTCCCCCAAGGGGAGAAGGAAAAGCGCTGCGCTACCGTCCCTCGCGGTACCACATCGAGCCCATCGCCAGGAGCAGCAGGCCGAGGCCGAGGAAGCCGCCGAACAGCGGCACGCGCGAGACGGCCTTCAAGACGCTGTCGTCCGTGGTGCGCAGGCCGATCCAGTCGCTGCCGGAGGCTTCGCCGGCCGAGCGCACCGGCACGATGGAAGGCAAGGTCACGTCGCTGCCAAGGGCCGTGGAGGAGGCCAGCCGGCGCACACTGCCGCCAGTGGCCTCGGTTGGTGCCCTCAGCCGATTTTCAGTGGAGATGACGTCGGCGAATTCCGGCGCGTTGACCGGTCCGACATGGGCGAGGGCGGTGAGATCGCCATTGGCGACCTGGAACAGGCCGATCTCGTTGGTCTGGACGCTGCCGAGGAAGACGCCGGGCTCGGATTTATCGAGCTTCACGGTCAAGGTCTTGCCGGACGGGGTGATGATCTGCGCCGGGCCGGGTTCGTCGGCCATGGTCTGGCGGCGGATCTCCAGCACCATGCCGCGTCCCTCGGCGGTCAGCCGCTCTTCCTCCAGCTCGGGCTCCTTCATCAGCCAGTGGGCGATGCGCCGATAGAGTTGGACATGCGGGCCGCCGCCCTCGAAGCCCCGCGCCCACAGCCAGCCCTGGTCGGACAGGAGCATGCCGACACGGCCTTCACCCTTGCGGTCGAGCAGCAACAGCGGCCGGTCGTCGGCGCCCTTCATCACCACTTCGCCTTGCGGATTCTGCACGCCGATGGTGCGGAACCAGCGGCTCCAGTGCGGCGGCTCTGTGGCCGAACCGTCGAGGCCGCGCGTCACCGGATGACGCTGGCCGAGTTCGGTGAGGCGCGGATAGAAGGCCTTTTCGACCACTTCGCCGGTCGGCATCGCCGGCAGGGCCGACATCAGCGGCGTGCGCGCGATCGAGGCCTCGCCGGCATATTCGGGGCCGGCGGCGATCAGCAGCGCGCCGCCCTTTTCGACATATTCGGAGATGTAGTCGTAATAGAGTATCGGCAGCACGTCGCGATGCTGGTAGCGGTCGAAGATGATGAGGTCGAAATCCTTGATCTTCTCGACGAACAGCTCGCGGGTCGGGAAGGCGATCAGCGACAATTCGTTGATCGGCGTGCCGTCCTGCTTTTCCGGCGGCCGCAGAATGGTGAAATGGACGAGATCGACCGAGGCGTCGGATTTCAGCAGGTTGCGCCAGGTGCGCTCGCCGGCATGCGGCTCACCCGAAACGAGCAGCACGCGCAAATTCTCGCGGATGCCGTCGACCAACGCGATGGCGCGGTTGTTGGTGTCGGTCAGTTCGCCCGGTTCGCGGTCGATGGCGAGTTCGATGATGTTGCGGCCGGCGCCTGGAATGGTCACCTGCAGCGGCATGGTCTGGCCGACCGTGGCATGCTCGACCGCGACCTGTTCGCCATTGACCGAAACGCGCACATCGACCGGCCCGGCCTCGTTCTCCGTCGAAATGACGCGGTAGCTCATGTCGAGCGGCTTGCCGACAAGGCCGAAGCGCGGGGCGTTGTCGAAGCGGATGCGGCGATCCTTTTCGTGGTCGTTGCCGGTGATCAGCGCATGCAGCGGGGCGTTGAAGTCGGGTGCGCCCGGCGGCGCGTCATGCACCTCGCCATCGGTGATCATGATGGCGCCGCCGATGCGGGACGGCGGCACATCGCGGAAGGCACCTTCCAGCGCGCCGAACAGCCGTGTCTCGGTGCGCTCTTCGGCGGCTTCGGACTTGCCGGCCTCGACGACGCGGACATCGAATTGCTTGAAGCGGCCGAGACGCTGCTGCAGCCCGGCCAGCGCCTCATCGGTCTGCCTGGCGCGGTCGCCAATATCTTGGCTCTGGCTGCGGTCGACGATCAGCGCCACAACGCTCTTCAGCGGCTCGCGCTCCTCATTGAGGAACACCGGGTTGAACAGGGCGGCGGCGAGCGCCAGCAGGGCGACGAAGCGGAAGATTCCGCCGCGCTGGCGAAACCACAGCCCGATGAGCGCAAGCGCCGCCAGCGGCACCAGCACAAGGGCCAGCAATGGCCAGGAGATCAGCGGTTCGAAAGAGATTGACCAATTCATGTCTTACTGCCCCAGCCGTTCGAGCAGAATGGGCACGTGGACCTGGTCGGATTTGTAGTTGCCGGTCAGCATGTACATCATGATGTTGACGCCGGCGCGCAGCGCGTAGACGCGCTGCATCGGGTCGGCCGGCACGGTCGGCAGCAGCGGGTCGCCATTCTCGTCGACCGCCCAGGCGCCGGCGAAATCATTGGCGGTGATCATGATCGGCGAGACGCCGTCGCCGGTGCGTACCGGGCGGTTGTCGGCGTTGCTGGCGTCGAGCGATGCCTCCACCCAGAGCGGGCTGCCGGCGAAGCGGCCGGGAAATTCCGGCAGGATGAAGAAGGACTTGGTCAGCACGTGGTCCGACGGCACCGGCTCCAGCGGCGGCACGTTGAGGTTGCCGAGGATGTCGCGCAGCCGCTCTGTCGCCGGGCTGGTGGAATCGGCGCCGATGCCGTTGGCGAACTGGTCGCGCGTGTCGAACAGCACCGTGCCGCCCTGCTGCATATAGGCGTCGATGCGGGCGATCGCGGCCTGGCTCGGCATGGGGGCGGCCGGATTGATCGGCCAGTAGATCAGCGGGTAGAAAGACAGTTCGTCCTTCGAAATGTCGACGCCGGCCGGTGCGCCGGGTTCCAGCGCCGTCTTCTCGATCAGGAAGCGGGTCAGGCCCTCAAGCCCGGCGCGGCTGATCGAATCGTCGCCCGGCACACCGGTCAGCACATAGGCGATGCGGGTCTTCGAGATCGCCTCGATGGCCGCATCGTCGCCCGGTCTGGCGTCGTCGGCGCGGGCGAAATCGGCATGGCCGAACACTGCGCCAAGCGCAATCAGGATCGCGGCGGTGGTTGCCACGGCGCCGGCACGGCGCGGCCGGCGCGAAAACAGGCCGCCCATCCAGAACACGGCCAGCGTGTCGAGCAGCATCAGCACCAGGGCTGCCGCCACCAGCGAACCCTTCAAATTGCGCGATTCGTCGAAGGCATATTGGATCGTGGTGACCGGCACAGCGATCTGTGGACGCGCCAGCGGTGCAAACGTGCTTGCCGCGTCGAGCAGATTGTGGGCGAAGACACCGGTCTCGGAACCATAGAGGCCGGGCGGGTTCTCGAAGGTCACCGGCAGCGCGCCGGCGCCGGGCACCAGTGGCCGCGCATCCGGTGTCGGCGGCACCAGCGAGCCATCGGCTGCGATCATGCGATAGGGCGCCAGCGACGTGGCGGCGGCTTCGGCATTGGCGATCGCCGCACCCTGGTTGCGCGACAGCTGGACGATGCGGCGCAGCATCTCGACGAAGCTGCCGGAGATCGGCAGGTTCGACCAGGTCGCCTCGGGCGTGACGTGGAACAGCACCAGCGTGCCCTTGCCTTTCTTCAGCCCGGTGACCAGCGGCGTGCCATCGGCGAGCGCTGCCCAGGTGCGTTCGACGATGTCGGGTGTCGGCTCGGCCAGCACCTGCCTGTTCACGGTCACCTCGGTGGGCGGCGCCAGATCGGCGAAGGGGCCGGCCTTGGGAAATTCGGTGACCGGCTGCGGCGAGGTCCATGACAGGGCGCCGCCCAGCGAACGCTCGCCGGTGCGCAGGCGGACCGGCAGCAAATCGTCGTCATTGCCGGCGGCTGCCAGCCGCGAGCCGGCGAAACGCACCAGCGTGCCGCCATTGTCGACCCAGTCGACCAGCCTTTGCTTGACCTGCGCCGGAATGGTGCCGATGTCGGCCATGATGATCATCGCCGGCTTCTGGTCGAGGATCTGCGGGATGGCGTCGGCGAGATCGGCGCTGGACGGCTCGACCAGATCGGCGAAGGGCTGCAGCGCGCGCCTGATGTAGTAGAGCGGTGACAGAAGCGGCTGTGCCTGGTCTGCCTCGGCCTGCGACAGCAATCCGACACGGCGGCGCTTGGAGCTTTCGTCGAGCACGCGCACCGCACCCGCCTGGCGCTCACCGTCGAGCGCTATCGAAGCGAAGTCGTTGCGCAGCTCGAACGGCACCGTCATGGTGCCGGTGGCGGTGGCTTCGCCCGGCGCGAAGGTCAGCGTCGCATCGGCGATGCGTCGGCCCTTGTCGTCGAAGGCGCCGGCGGTGACCTGCGCCGGCGCCGGATCGCCCGGCGCGCGGATTGCGGTCAGCGCAAAGCCGTCGACCTGGTTGTCGGCGCCGGTCAGGCCGGTCAGCGAAAGCCGCTCAGTGGTTGCCCAGACGACGCGAGCGGCATTTTTCGACAGCAGCGTGTTGAAGGCGGCTTCGTCGCCCTTGGCCGCGAGGCCGTCGGCCAGAACGGCGACGCTGGCGCCGGGCAAGGTCGCCAGCACGCCGGCGACACGGGCATAGACAGCGGGCCGGTCGGTCGGGATCGGCCGCGGCTTGGCGGCGCGCAGCCGGTCGAGTGCGGCTGCGGCATCGAAGGGGCCGATCTCCGCATTGGCCTTTTCGGCGGTGAAGGCGATGATAACAGGCACGCCGTTCGAACCGGCGTCGTGGATCAACCGCTCGGCGGTGGCGATGCGCTTGTTCCAGTCGGCGGCACTGGCCCAGTCATTGTCGATGACCAGCGCGAGCGCTGCACCCTCGGCCGGCAGTTTTTCGCGCGGGTTGAAGACCGGTTCGGCCAATGCTGCGACGATGAGCGCGGCCATCAGCAGCCTGAGCAGCGTCAGCCACCACGGGCTCTGCTGCGGCGTCTCCTCGCGCTTCAGCACGCGCGCCAGGATTTTCAGCGGCGGGAAGATCTCGGCCTGCGGCTTGGGCTGCGTCAGCCTGAGCAGCCACCAGATCACCGGCAGCGCTAGCAGGCCCCACAGCACCATGGGAGCGCCAAAGGAGAGCGGCAGCCAGCTCATGCGACGGCCTTTCCGGCACGACCGCCACCGGCGGTCGGTTTGGGCTGATCGCGACTGGCGATCATGCCGGCACGACCGGACGTCGGCCCGGCATATGAGCCATCGGCGGTCATCGCCATGTGCAGGCGCACCAGCGCGTCGGAAGCCAGCCGGTCCGTGTGGTTGACGGTAAAGCTCCAGCCGAGCCGCTTGCACCAGCCGGCCAGCTCCTGGCGGCGGGCGGTGTAAAGCAGGCGGTACTCGTCGCCGAGCATTTCGGCGCGGCCGGCCGTCAGCTTGTCGCCGGTCTCGGGATCGGTGAACTCGGTGCGGCCGGCATAGGGGAAGGTCTCCTCGGCCGGATCGGCGACCTCGATCAGATGGGCGCGCACGCCGTGGCGGGCGAGCACGTCCAGCCAGGCCATGGTTTCGTCGACCGGATCGAGGAAATCGCTGACGATGACGATATCGCAGAAGCGCCTGATGCCGGAGAGATCAGGCTTGGCCGGCAGTTCACCGGCATGCATCAGCTGGGCGGCGATGCGCTCGGCGCCGTTGCGGGCGGTGAAAGGATCGGTGAGCCCTGGCCAGGCGATGCGCTCACCGCTGCGCGAAAGCAGTTCTGCCATGGCCAGTGCCAGCACCAGCGCGCGCGACTGCTTGGAAACGCTGGCGCCAGTCGATTTGTAGAGCATGGAGGGCGACGGGTCGGCCCACAGCCACACCGTATGGGCGGCTTCCCATTCGCGGTCGCGCACATAGGTATGGTCGTCGCGCGCCGAGCGGCGCCAGTCGATGCGCGATGCATCACCTTCGACATAGGGCCGGAATTGCCAGAAATTCTCGCCGATGCCGCGCTTGCGGCGGCCATGCCAGCCGGCGATCACGGTGTTGACGATGCGGCGCGCCTCGACCAGCAGGTCGGGCACCAGCGAAGCCCGCAACCGGCCACGGGCGAGCGCGTCGCGCGTCGCTGCCGGAGCCTGGACCTCGCCGATGCGCGCCATCAAATTCCTTTCACGAGCTTTGCCACCACATCGCGCACGCTGGTGCCTTCGGCGCGGGCGGCGAAGGTCAGCGCCATGCGGTGCTGCAGCACCGGCTCGGCCAATGCCCGCACGTCATCGACCGACGGCGCCAGTCGTCCCTCGTAAAGCGCGCGCGCCCTCGTGCACAGCATCAGCGCCTGGCTGGCGCGGGGACCGGGGCCCCAGGCGACATGCTTGTCGGTCTCGGCATTGCCCTGGCCCGGACGCGCCGAGCGGACCAGAGTGAGGATCGCCTCGACGACGCTTTCCGGCACCGGCATGCGGCGGATCAGCGTCTGGATCTCCTTCAGCCGCGCCGGCTGCAGCACGTTCTGAGCCTTCGCGTCCTCGACACCGGTGGTCTCCAGCAGGATGCGGCGCTCGGCCTCGATTTCGGGATAGAGGATGTCGACCTGCATCAGGAAGCGGTCGAGCTGGGCCTCGGGCAGCGGATAGGTGCCTTCCTGTTCCAGAGGGTTCTGCGTCGCCAGCACATGGAAGGGCGCGGGCAGATCGTAGCGGGCGCCGGCAATGGTGACATGGTATTCCTGCATCGCCTGCAGCAGCGCCGACTGGGTGCGCGGCGAGGCGCGGTTGATCTCGTCGGCCATCAGGAGCTGCGCGAAGATAGGGCCGGAGATGAAGCGGAAGGAGCGTTTTCCGGCCTCGTCCTGCTCCATGACCTCGGAGCCGAGGATGTCGGACGGCATCAGGTCGGGCGTGAACTGGATGCGGCGCGAATCGAGGCCGAGCACGACGCCAAGCGTCTCGACCAGCTTGGTCTTGGCGAGGCCGGGAACGCCTACGAGAAGCGCATGGCCGCCGGCCAGAACCGCCACCAAAGTGCGCTCGACGACGTTCTCCTGACCGAAGATGACCCGGCCGACCCCATCGCGGATCCTGGAAATATCGGCCAGCGCCTTCTCGGCCTCGGCGACCATGTCCGTTTCGCTGATCGGGCTCTCCTTGACCATCACGCTCATGCAGCTCGATCCCTTTTTGCCTTGAGATACCTATGGTCGGAAATACGGTCGCACCATAGCATAAGTTGCCGCGATTCGGCCTCGCGTAGTGGCTATGGTCGAACTTAAATCACAGACTTAGGCTGACAAGCGGAACAACAGTGACTATTTCGTGACGATGACGGAACACTACGAACATCGCGAACAAAGCCTTACGAGCGCCACCGAGGCGCGCGGCCTGGAGGCGTTGATCTCGCGGGCGGCGCGTGCCGGCAAGGGCGCAGCGCCCGTCGAACGCTGGAATCCGGACTTTTGCGGCGATCTCGACATGGAGATCAAGGCCGACGGCACCTGGTTCTACCTGGGAACGCCGATCGGCCGCATGCCGCTGGTGCAGCTTTTCTCCTCCGTGCTGCGCAAGGACGCGGACGGCAGGACCTATCTGGTGACGCCTGTGGAAAAGGTCGGCATCCGCGTTGCCGATGCGCCGTTCATCGCCGTTGAGATGGATGTCTCGGGCAGCGGTGACGAACAGATCATCACCTTCCGCACCAATGTCGGCGACGTCGTCGAGGCCGGGCCGGAGCGGCCGCTGCGCTTCGTCGACGAGAACGAGACCGGGGGCCTGAAGCCCTACGTGCTGGTGCGCGGCCGGCTGGAGGCGCTGGTGGCGCGGCCTGTCATGTACGAACTGGTCGGGCAGGGCGAGGAGATCGAGATCGGCGGCAAGACGATGTTTGCCGTGCGCTCCAAGGGCGCCGTCTTTCCGATCATGCCGGCTGATCAGTTGAAACGGCTCAGCGCATGATGGACCAAGTGTCACCGGTGCCGTTTTCATCGGCCGATTTTCGCGCGCGGTTCGCCGCGCAGCCGGACGCGCACGCCGGCGACGATTATGGCGATCATCGCTTCAATCCCGGCCATCCGCGTCTCAACCAGGGCAAGGCGCTGCGCAATGCCGCAGTGCTGATCCCGGTGGTCGATCACCAAGGCGAGGCAGCGGTTCTCCTGACCAAGCGGGCCGAAAAGCTGCGCAGCCATTCGGGGCAAGTGGCCTTTCCCGGCGGCACCATCGACCCCACCGACGCCAGTCCGGAGACGGCGGCGCTGCGCGAGACCTTCGAGGAGATCGGCCTTGACCAGGACCGCATCGAGATCATCGGCCGCATGCCCGATTACGTCGCTGGCAGCGGCTACCGCATCGCGCCGGTGCTGGGCATCGTGCAGCCCGGCTTCGAGCTGACCTTGAACGCCGACGAGGTCGATGCCGCCTTCGAAGTGCCGCTGCGCTTCCTGATGGACCCGGCCAATCACAAGCGTGACAGCCGCATGTGGAACGACCTCGAATGGTTCTTCTACGACATGCCCTATGGCGACCGGCGCATCTGGGGCGTCACCGCCGGCATCATCCGAACGCTCTATGAAAGGCTCTACGCTTGACTGTTTCGATCGCGGACAGGGCCGACTGGCTCGCCGACAAGCACTTGCAACGCCTGCTTGGTGCGCTCACCGAAGGCGGCGAGGAAGCGCGTGTCGCCGGCGGTGCCGTGCGCAACGTGCTGATAGGCCAGCCGGTCGCCGATATCGACATCGCCACCACCTGTTTGCCCAGTGAAATCATCCGCCGTGCCGAGGCGGAAGGCTTCAAGGCGGTGCCGACCGGCATCGAGCACGGCACGATCACCGTCGTTGCCGGCGGCAAGCCCTATGAAATCACCACCTTGCGCGCCGATGTCGAGACCGACGGCCGCCGCGCCAGGGTGCTGTTCGGACGCGACTGGAAGCTGGATGCCGAGCGGCGCGACTTCACCATCAACGCGCTCTACGCCGAAGCGGATGGGAGCGTTGTCGACCTGGTCGGCGGCATTGCCGACATCGAGGCGCGGCGGCTGCGCTTCATCGGCGATGCGGAAGCGCGCATCCGTGAGGATTATCTGCGCATCCTGCGCTTTTTCCGCTTCTTTGCCTGGTATGGCGAAGGCCGGCCTGACGCCGAGGGGCTGAAGGCCTGCGCCCGACTGAAAGAAGGGCTCGGACAACTCTCGGCCGAACGCATCTGGTCCGAGCTGAAGAAGCTTTTGTCGGCGCCCGATCCCTCGCGGGCGCTGCTCTGGATGCGGCAGGCAAGTGTGCTGACCACCGCGCTACCGGAAAGCGAGAGATGGGGGATCGATGCCATCCACGGGCTGACCAAGGCTGAAACGGATCTCGGCTGGACCGCGGATCCGATGCTGCGGCTCGAAGCAATCGTGCCGCCGGATGCCGCGCGCATGAAGACGCTCGCCGAGCGGCTCCGGTTTTCGACAGGTGAATCAGACCGCTTGCGCCACTGGGCGCTGGTGGCTGTCGTCGAACCGAAGACCACCGAGGGCGAGTTGGCGAAGCGGCTTTATCGCGGCGACCGGCAAGGATTTGTCGATCGCCTGCGGCTGTCGCTTGCCGGAGCCCGGGTGCGCGCTGTTCAGGACAATGAGGCACTGCTTGAGGCCGGCGGCTTTTCACGCCTGTTGGCCTTCGCGCTCAAATGGGAAAAGCCGCTGTTTCCGCTGAAAGGCGCCGATCTGACGGCACTCGGCGCAAAGCCAGGGCCGAAACTGGGCGAAATCCTCAAGAATCTCGAGGCGGAATGGATCGAAGCAGGATTTGCGCCTGATCGCGGCGCGCTGCTCGAACGCGCCGCAAAGGCACTTGAAACCTAATCAACTACCAGCCTCACCTACTTGATCGCTACGGGGGCTAGGGCGCGTGAGAGGCTCGCCTCTCCCTTGCCATAGACGGATGCACTATAGTTGACCAGCGTGTCGGTACGAGCCGTATTGAGCAGATCGTTGGTGATCTGGGTCGGCGTGGCCTTGGTGAATTTGCTGCCGATGATCGCAGCGTAGCCGGATATGATCGGCGCGGCGAAGGACGTGCCGTAAAGGCCGGTCTTGTCGCCGGTGACACCCACGACGAGGAAATGGCTCTGCACAGCCGTGTTGGAGCCGGCGTAGTTGGAATACCAGGCAAGCTGGGCCTTGTTGGACGTCGTGCCGTTGGTGGACAGCGCGCCGACGAAAATAGCCGAAGGTTTGCCGATCAAAGCGATGTCGAGATAATCCTGCTGGCCGCTGGTGACGCCGCCTACGGCAACCGAGTCGTTGCCAGCCGCCTTGGAGACAACGGCTAACCCTTTGGCGGCGTAGGAAATGATGGAAGCTTCCTCCTGGGCCCACCCGATCTGGTTTGAGCTGTAGCCCGCCTTGGCGTACATGCCGTAGCTCAGATTGAGCACATTCAGGCCGCTCGCCAACGGGACGTATGAACTGGTGGTGAAGTCTTTCGACCTGATCGTCGCCAGGGGCGCAACCATGCTGGCTTCCTCGCGGGTCCATTCACCGTGCCGCTGGGTTTGAACTCCGAGGCCGAAATTGCCGGAAAAGCGTGACGAGCTGCTGAAGTCGTCAACCATGGTAATGGTAACGCCCTTGCCCTTGTAGCCTGCCGCCCATGCGGCGCCGACATCGGGGCTCATCCAGTTCTGTACCGACTGCGTCGCCGGCGCGGCTGGGATCGTCGCGCTCACGCATATGGAGCCGGCACCGTGGCAGACTGCGGCCATTTCATCGGCGTCGAGGGCCTCCTGCGCCGATGCGAATGGCGCCGAAAGGATGACAAGGGCGGCGGCGAGGCCGAACTTCATGCAAGTACCCGACATGTCCCTACTCCAGTCAGACAAGAACCAGTATGAGCGATCGCCTTGGGGGCAGGATTCTGCAATTGCAGCCTCGCGACGATCAGAAAGTAACACGATAGTTCAGCCAGAGATGCTGGCTTTCCGGTTTAGCATTAACCAGATATTTCAAGGTTTCCTCAGGCGCCATCTGGCTGGCAGCGAGCCGGCAATTGACGCTGTAGCTACCCAGGTCGCCATAGTCGGCTTCGCAGGGCTTTTCGGTGAGCTTGCCGCCGATGGTCGTGGTGAGCGACAGGGAAAGCGTACTGTTGGGATTGGGATGCATCTGAGTGAGGAACCCAAGCTTGAGGCTGGGCTCGATCCGATACTTCTCGCCCTCTTCTCCGGTCCCGAAACCCCAAAGGATGCCGGTATCCTCGGTGATCTGGGTCAGCAGGTCCACATGCATGTCGACCCAGCTCGCGCGATACCACTGGTTGAACGATACAAAGGTTCCGTTCTGCAGTTCGTAGCCGCCATTGCCCAGGCCTCTCGCGCGATCGCTGAGCGGCGAACCCTGGTGTATGTCGACCAACGATGTGGTCAGTTCCTGGGCAATGGACGGGGACGCCCCGATGAGCGCGCAAAGCAGGAGTGCCGCCGTGCGGAAACGCACTCGATTGCCGGACTTTTCGCGCGTGCGCGAAACACCTCGCCCCACCGTTCCGGATCAGTGCCTGGGGGCGACGGGCTTCTCTGGCAGCCCACTGTAGCCGGATTATCCGCGCGACATTGGCACGGGTTCGGTTACCGCAGGGTTTACTTTAGCGGAGGCAAATATAATTTTTTGACCTGAAAAGATCTGCCTCGCGCCGTGACCGCGATGGCGTAAGACGCGAGTCGCGTCGCAAAGCTGTATTTAGCTCATCCGATGGTGAGCGCCGGCGCGGTTCGCTTGCCGCCGCCCACGAAGCAAAGCCGGGCAAAACCTAGGCGGCGTCGCGAACCTTCTCGATGCGCGAGCGGATCGCTTCGATCATCGTCTCGCGGATGACAGTCTCGCCATGTGTGTCGCGCATATGCTCGACGGCGCGGCGCATCACTTCGGCTTCCTCGTCGGCACGGGTGTGCCACCCACAGCCGGGCACGAGCGACCCGCAGTGAAATTCCTTCATTGGATTTCTCCTTTTCCTCCGGGGAGCCGGTCAGGGGCTCCGCCACTTTTCTTGGCTCACGGTCCAGCTTTGGACCGCCAGCAGGGGCAATGACCATAACACGCGACGGACCGTCTGGTTGCATCAAAGCTGCGTGCGCTTCCGCCTAGCCGATGTTTACGGCCAGCGAACCTCAGGCGGCAGGCTGGACAGGATCGCGGCAACATTGCCGCCCGTTTTCAGGCCGAAGATGGTGCCGCGATCGTGAAGCAGGTTGAATTCGACATAGCGGCCCCGGCGGACGAGCTGTTCGTCGCGGTCGCCATCGGTCCAGTTCTCATTGAAATTGGCGCGCACGAGATGGCCATAGACGACGAGAAACGAGCGTCCGACGTCCTGGACGAAGTTGAAGTCGGCATTCCAGCCGCCCTTGTCCTCGCCCGAATGCAGCCAGTCGAAGAAGATGCCACCGGTGCCGCGCGGCTCGTTGCGGTGGGACAGATAGAAATACTCGTCGCACCATGTCTTGAATTTCGGATAATCGGCGACGTCGGCGTTCTTCTCGCAGGCGAACTGCATGGCGCGGTGGAAGGCGACGGTGTCAGGGTCTTCCTGGGTGCGGCGGCGGTCGAGCACCGGCGTCAGGTCGGCGCCGCCACCAAACCATTGGCGCGAGGTGACCACCATGCGCGTGTTCATGTGCACGGCTGGAACGTGGGGGTTCCAGGGGTGGGCGATCAGCGAGATGCCGGAGGCCCAGAAGCGCGGGTCTTCCTCGGCGCCGGGCATCTGCTTTCTGAATTCGGGCGAGAACTCGCCATGGACGGTCGAGGTGTGGACGCCAACCTTCTCGAAGACACGGCCATGCATCATCGACATGGTGCCGCCGCCGCCTTTGCCTTGATCGCGTTCCCATGGCGTTTTTTCAAAACGGCCGGGCGACCAGGAGGCCAAGGGACCGCCAAGATCCTGCTCGATCTGCTCGAAGGTGGCGCAGATGCGTTCGCGCAGCGCCTCGAACCACAGGCGGGCCTTCATCTTCTTCTCTTCGATGTCGGCGGGCAGGCCAGCTGGTATTTCAGGTCGTTCCAAGTGCCGTCTCCGGTTGCGGGCGGTCGAGTCGACAAAAGACTCGTCTTTTCCGGGCGCGATCCCTAATCTCTTGAGGAACAGGGTCAAGTCACTTTGGTTTCGCGCATGATCCTTTCCGAAAACCGGTTTCCGATTTCGGGGCCATGCGCCAGATGCAAGGAGTGGTTCGTGCGCACCCCGGCAAGACCGCCGCTGGATGGCCTGAAGAAAAGGCTCGACCAAAGCCGCGCCGAGCGCGCCCGCATGCCGCGCGACGGCTTTTTGCGCGAAACCTTCGTCCTGCCGCGCTCCGATGCGCGGCTCAAGGCCAAGGAATGGTTCGAGCGCTTTCCCAAGCAGGCCTACTGGACCGAGATCGAAAGCTGGTTCGAGCGGCCGGGTGATTTGATCGAGTTCACCATCAGGCGATTGCCCGTGGCGGATTAAGGTTTCCTCGCCCCGTTCACGGGGAGAGGATGCCGGCAGGCAGGTGAGGGCGGCACAAACCTCCGTCTGCTGGCGCTGCCCCTCATCCGCCTTTCAGGCACCTTCTCCCTGCGAACGGGGAGAAGGAAGAACCAACCGTCTCGCCCCCGTTCCTTCCCTTGCCAACCTGTCCCCGTTGTTCCTGAGCGGGCATTTGTCGATCGACATGCAGCCGCAGCCGATGCAGTCGGTCAGCCCGTCGCGCAGTTTCTTCAGCTGGGTGATCTTGTGGTCGAGCCCGTCGCGCCAGGCGGTGGACAAAAGGTTCCAGTCGTCGCGCGTCGGCGTGCGGCCCTCGGGAAGTGATGCCAGCGCCTCGCCGATCTCGGCCAGCGAGATGCCGACCTCCTGGGCGACCTTGATGATCGCCACCCGCCGCAGCACGTCGCGGCCATAGCGGCGCTGGTTGCCTGAGGTGCGGTGGCTGCGGATCAGTCCGCGCGCTTCGTAGAAATGCAGCGCCGACACCGCGACGCCGCTGCGCATCGCCACCTGGCCGACCGTCAATTCCGTCACTGGAGCCATTTCCCATTTTCCGCTTGACCTCAACTTAAGTTGAGCTTGTAGCGAGGAAATGTTGATTGGGCAAATGACAGGAGAAGGCGATGTGCGCCTGGGCGAGAATGACTGGAGAAACCGCTGTCGTCGGTGACGGCAAGCACAGTGTTGTCGATGGACTGCAGATCCTATCCGAGCTGCCGGATGGCTTCGCCCGCCACCATGGCGACGGAGAGCGCGACGTTGATGCTGCGCGCGGTTCCCTGCATGGGGATGGTCAGCCGCGCATCCGCAGCCTGATGGACCGGATCTGGCACGCCTGCGGATTCGCGGCCGAACAGGAGGATGTCGCCGTTCCTGAAACTGAAACTGGTGTAGGGGGTCGTCGCTTTGGTCGACAACAGCACCAGCCGATCCGCGCGGGCCTTGCGCCAGTTCTCGAAGGCGTCCCAGTTGATGTGGCGGGTCAGGGCAGCCATTTCGAGGTAGTCCATGCCGGCGCGCTTGAGCGCTTTGTCGGAAAGCGGAAAGCCGGCCGGTTCGATGATGTCGACGCCAAGGCCGAGGCACGCGGCCAGGCGCAGGATTGTCCCGGTATTGCCGGCAATGTCCGGCTGGTAGAGCGCGATGCGGAGACGATCGTTCATTTCCGCGTCCTTCTAATAAGTGGCAGATCGGCAACAGCGGGTTCGCGGTTTTGGAAATTGCCGAACCTGCGGGTGGCCATTTTTTTCGAAGTCGGGTATACGGCCAGCATTGTCAACCCGAACCGATGGAGGGGAAACTCATGATGACCATGTACATCCAGCGCCCCTCTCGTGGGCTTACCTGCCTGCTGGCGGTTTCGGTACGACAATTCTCCTGACTCTCTAAGACTTGATCGCACCGATTCCCGCCGAAACGTTTTTTCGGTCGAAGGAATGCTGCGATGTTTTTCAAAAAGTCAAAGGGGCTGAACGCCCGAACTGAACACGTCCAAACCGATACTTGTCGTGTCCAGACCAACTCGTTCAGTCGTGTCCAGATCGATGCAATCCATGCCTCCGGCCGAATGCCGGCGGACGATATGGATTCGCCTTTTCATCTCTATTTTCACACGGAGGACGGACCGATGTTCGATCCCTACAGAATACCTGGCTCAAGGAGCCTGCATATCCACCGACTGCCGACCTGGGCGCTGTTGATCGGCGACACTTATTCGTCGGCGGTTCACGCCGAAGTCCGTCGACGGCCGCATCGCGGCATGCTGCCGGATGTCGATTTCTCGCGCGCGGTTCCCGATCCGAGCCGGCCGTCGCTGGTGCGCCGGATCATCCGGCTGATCCGGCCGGGCGCGAAAATCCGGCTTGTCGACGCCGCGCCGTCAGGATCGACAAACGACCCTGTCGGCGAAAAGCCCGCGAGCCCCTATATTGCGCGAAGCAGGGCCGACGGTCCGGATGATTCCGGACCGTCGGCCCTCGGCGCCACACGGCCCGGGGACTTCGGACGTCGCCAAGCCGCGTAAGCGGGAAACAGATTTTACAGGCATGACCTATGTTGTTGTTTAGCTGGTTTGAAAGAAGGCTCGATCCGTTCCCGGCAGCGGAACCGGTCGAGCCCCCCAAGACGCTGGTGGCCTTCTGCCTGCATTATACGCGTGGCGCATGGCCCTATATCCTTGTCGACGCGGTGCTGGTGGCAGCGATCGCGATCGCGGAAGTCTGGATGTTCGGCTTCCTTGGCCGCATTGTCGACTGGCTGTCGGCTGCGAACCGCGAAACCTTCCTGCAGACGGAGGGCTGGAAGCTCGCCGGCATGGCCTTCATCGTGCTGTTCGCGCTGCCGGGCACGGTGTGGCTGCATTCGCTGCTCAACCAGCAGACGCTGATGGGCAACTATCCCATGCGCATCCGCTGGCAGGTGCACCGCTACCTGCTCAAGCAGTCGATGAGTTTCTACCAGGATGAGTTCGCCGGACGTATCGCCACCAAGCTGATGCAGACGGCACTCGCCGTGCGCGAATGCGTCATAAAGGTGCTCGACGTCCTGAACTACGTCATCGTCTATTTCCTGGGCATGCTCTACATCGTCGGTTCGGCCGACTGGCGGCTGGCCGCGCCGCTGGCCGTCTGGCTGGTCGGCTACATCCTGTTGCTGCGCTTTTTCATTCCGCGCCTGGGCAAGGTCGGCGAGGAACAGGCCAATGCGCGCTCGGTCATGACCGGCCGCGTCGTCGACAGCTATTCCAACATCCAGACGGTCAAGCTGTTTTCGCATGCGCGCCGCGAAGCTTCTTTCGCCAGGGAAGGGATGGATGGCTTCCTGAGCACGGTCTATCGGTCGATGCGGCTGGTGACAGTGCTTTTCGGCACACTCTACATCCTGAATTCACTGCTGCTGTTCTCGATCACCGCCATCTCGCTGTGGCTGTGGATGGGCCAAGTGGTGACGATCGGCGCGGTCGCCGTGGTCATCGGCCTGGTGCTCAGAATGTGGGGCATGTCGCAGTGGATCATGTGGGAAATGTCGGCCCTGTTCGAGAACATCGGCACGGTGCATGACGGCATCGCCTCGATCTCGCTGCCGCGCCTTGTCGAGGACAGGCCGGATGCGCAGGAGATCAGCGTTTCCAGGGGCGAGATCCGCTTCGAGGATATCCGCTTCCACTATGGCAAGCAGAAAGGCGTCATCGAGAACCTGTCGCTGGCGGTGAGACCCGGCGAGAAGGTCGGTATTGTCGGCCGCTCGGGCGCCGGCAAGTCGACGCTGGTCAATCTACTCCTGCGCTTCTACGATTTGGAAAGCGGCCGGATCCTGATCGACGGCCAGGAGATCGCGGGCGTGAAGCAGGATTCGCTGCGCGCGCAGATCGGCATGGTCACGCAGGATACCTCGCTGCTGCATCGCTCGGTGCGCGAGAACATACTCTACGGCCGGCCCGATGCTTCGGACGAGATGCTGGTCGAGGCGGCGCGCCGCGCCGAGGCGCTGGACTTCATCGGCGGGCTTTCGGATGGCAGTGGCCGCAAGGGGTTCGACGCCTATGTCGGCGACCGTGGCGTCAAATTGTCCGGCGGCCAGCGGCAACGCATCGCCATTGCTCGCGTTATGTTGAAGGATGCGCCGATACTTATCCTTGACGAGGCGACGTCGGCGCTGGATTCCGAGGCGGAAGCGGCCATCCAGGAGAACCTCTACAAGCTCATGCAAGGCAAGACCGTCATCGCCATCGCCCACCGTCTTTCGACCATCGCGGCGATGGACAGGCTCGTGGTGATGGACCAGGGGCGGGTCATCGAGGAGGGTTCGCACGACGAACTGGTCGCCAAGGGCGGGCTCTACGCCCAGCTCTGGCAGCGCCAGTCGGGCGGGTTCCTGCTCGAAGACATCCCGACCGATGCCGCCAATGATGCAATCGCAAAAGGCCAAGCCGCCGAATGATGACAGCCGAATGATGACAGCCATCTATCGCTGGTTCGAGAACTGGGTCTATCCGTTCAGGGAGCCGGCGAACCTTCGGCCACCCTCCAGCGTCGGCGGCTTTCTCTGGCATTATGTCGGCCAGGCAAAGTTCGCGTTCTTCGCCATGCTGGTCATCGGCGGCATCGCGCCGCTGGTCGAGGCCGGCCTGTTCTACTTCGTCGGGCGGCTGGTCGACATTCTTGACCAGCTTCCCGGCGAGCGCAGCTGGCATGCGCTGTGGACCGCCGCTGGTCCCGAACTGGTGTTCATGATCGCCGTGGTGCTGGTCATCCGCACCATCGTCGTTGGCCTGTCGGCGCTGGTCGACGAGCAGACCATTACGCCCGGCTTCTACAATCTGGTTCGCTGGCAGGCGCACCGGCATGTCTCGCGCCAGTCCTACGCCTTCTTCCAGAACGATTTCGCCGGTCGCATCGCGACAAAGGTCTGGCAGGCGGGGCAGGCGACCGGCGATTTGATGGAAAGCTTCATCGAGGTCGTCTGGTTCATGCTCGTCTATACGGTGACGACGCTGGCGCTGGTCGCCGGGCTTGACCTGAGACTAGCCGCGCTGGTGGTGGTCTGGATCGTCGCTTTTGGCTTGCTGGCAAGACTCTATCTGCCGGCGATCCGGAAGAATGCCGAGGCTACGGCCGAAGCAGGTTCAATGATCAATGGCCGCATCGTCGATTCCTATTCCAACGTGCAGACGCTGAAACTGTTTTCCGCCGACGGCGACGACCGCTACATCAGGAACGGCTTCGACATCTATCTCGACGCGCTGCGCCCCTTCACCCGCCGGCTGACCGGTGTGCGCATGGCGCTGACCACGCTGTCGGGCATCATGATCACGGTGATCGGCTGTTTTGCCGTCTATCTCTGGGTCGAGAGCTCGATCACCGTCGGCGCGGTCGCCTTCACGCTCTCCCTCGTCTTGCGGCTCAACATGCTGCTCGGGCGGCTGATGATGCAGCTCAACGGCATCTTGCGAAATCTCGGCGTGCTGGAAAACTCCAAGGCGCTGATCTCGCAGCCGCTCGGTCTCGTCGATGCACCCGATGCTAGGGAACTCGTCGTAGCGGGCGGCCGCATCGAGGTGAAGAATGTCGAGTTCCATTATGGCAAGGGGTTCGGCGTGCTGAACGGCATCGACCTCGTCGTCAAGCCGGGCGAGAAGGTCGGGCTGGTCGGGCCGTCGGGTGCGGGCAAGACGACGCTCGCCAACCTGATCCTGCGGCTCTACGATCTGGAGAGCGGTAAGATCCTGATCGACGGGCAGGACATCGCCGGGGTCACCCAGAATTCGCTGCGCGCCAATATCGGCGTCGTCAGCCAGGACACGGCCCTGTTCCACCGCTCGCTGCGCGACAACATCAAGCTCGGCATGCCCGACGCGACCGATGCGGAGGTGATTGCCGCAGCTAGAAAGGCCGAGGCGCACGAATTCATCCTGAGCTTGCGCGACAACAAGGACCGTGCCGGCTACGAGGCGTTTGTCGGCGAGCGCGGCGTGAAACTGTCGGGCGGCCAGCGCCAGCGCGTGGCGATCGCGCGTGTCTTCCTCAAGGATGCGCCGATCCTGATCCTCGACGAGGCAACCTCGGCGCTCGATTCCGACATCGAGGCGGCGATCCAGGAGAACCTTACCAGGCTGATGGAAAACAAGACCGTGATCGCCATCGCGCACCGGCTGTCGACGATCGCAGCCCTTGACCGCCTGGTGGTGCTGGACGGCGGCCGCATCGTCGAACAAGGCACGCATGACGAACTGGTGGCGCTCGACGGGCTTTATGCGCGGCTGTGGAAACGACAGTCCGGCGGCTTCCTCTATCACGAGGAAAGCGTGCTGGAAGAAACGCGGCCGGCTGAATAGATTTGGTAATGCTGTCTTTGATCGGAGATTTAAGGCCAATGTCCGTGCGCATGCCGTCGAATTTCGGGAGATCCAGCGCCCAGGAAACGGCGTTTGATGTGCTTGGCCATGAAATCCTCGCCGAAAAGGCGGCGGCGCTCGGCCGCGCCGGGCAAAAGGTCGAGGAAACGCTCGCCCGGCTGGGCGCCAATGCCGATGAGGACCTGCGCCCGAGGCTTCTCAAGGAGGCTGCAGCAGCCGTTCATGCCTATTTCATCCAGCGTGAACTGTGCGGCTTGCGCAAGCACGATGCCGTCATCCGCGAACATGCCATCCCGAAAGCCGTGCTGGCCCGATTGGGAGCGGCGTAAGGATCATTCCAGCCATTTGGTGATGAACGTGCCGTTCTCGTGAATGTCGGTGGTTTCCAGTGGACCCGGACCGAGATTGCTGAATTTGTGCGGCGTGTTGGGCGGAACGATCAGGATCTGGCCGGCGGAGGCCTCGATTTCCTGGTCGCCGACCGTGAACAGGCCGGTGCCCTGGCGGATGATGAAGATCTCTGCATAAGGGTGGGAGTGCAGGCGCGGGCCGCCGCCGACATCAGGCAAGTGGTTGAAGATCAGGCACGAGTTGGAGCCGTAGGCGCCGCATTGCAGCTCGCCCTTCCAACGGTCGGGGCGAACAGCCCATTCCTCACGATCTATGACATGCGCCATGGGGCTGAGGATAGGTCACGTCGGCATTCCCTGTCGAGAGGAGCGGGAGTGCCGGATTTTGCTGATATTTCCCGGTTGTTTAGCCGCATTTTGCGGCCATTCGCCGTCTCGCCGCGCGATAGGGGATTTTGTCCCCGCGACAATCTGCCCTTGTGCCTTGACCCGTCTGGACAAAAACGGGCTTCACGCATAAACCGAAGTCCAAATGCCGGAGGAATTCGCTAGCCTGTTCGCCATGCGCTGTCGGGTTGGCGTAATTGAGCGGGGAACAAGGCTCAGCCACCGGCGCGGAAGAGGCGAAAGGATCAGGCACCCGTGAGCGCAACCGACATCCAGGATCCCAACCGTCGAGACTTTCTCTACGTCGCCACCGGCATGGCCGCCGTGGTTGGCGCCGGTGCCTTCGCCTGGCCCTTCATCGACCAGATGCGCCCTGATGCCTCGACGCTGGCGCTCGCCTCGGTCGAGGTCGATGTCGCCTCGCTGACGCCTGGCATGTCGCTGATCGTCAAGTGGCGCGGCAAGCCGGTCGTGGTGCGCAACCGCACGGAACAGGAAATGAAGGACGGCGAGGCCGTCAACCTGGCCGATCTCAAGGATCCGATTGCCCGTAATGCCAATCTGCCGTCCGACGCCCCGGCGACCGACGCCAACCGCACCACGCCCGGCAAGGAAGCCTGGATGGTGATGGTTCAGGTGTGCACGCATCTGGGCTGCATTCCGCTCGGCCAGGAAGGCGATTTCGGCGGCTGGTTCTGCCCGTGCCATGGTTCGCAATACGACACCGCCGGCCGCATCCGCAAAGGCCCGGCGCCAGAGAACATGGCCGTGCCGGTATTCAAATTCATTTCCGATACCAAAATCCTTATCGGTTGAGGCAGGGGGACATTTCGATGAGCGAGGGACACTCGACCTATACGCCCAAGACCGGTATCGAACGCTGGTTCGACGCCCGCATGCCGCTGCCTCGGCTGGTCTATGACAGCTTCGTCGCCTATCCGGTGCCGCGTAACCTCAACTACATGTGGACCTTCGGCGGTATCCTGTCGATCATGCTGGTGGCGCAGATCCTGACCGGCATCGTGCTGGCCATGCATTACACGGCCGACACCAATCTCGCCTTCGGCTCGGTCGAGAAGATCATGCGCGACGTCAATTCCGGCTGGCTGTTGCGCTACATGCATGCCAACGGCGCGTCGTTCTTCTTCATCGCCGTCTACATGCACATCTTCCGTGGCCTCTATTACGGCTCCTACAAGGCGCCGCGCGAGCTGCTCTGGATCCTCGGCTGCATCATCTACCTCCTGATGATGGCGACCGGCTTCATGGGCTACGTGCTGCCATGGGGACAGATGAGCTTCTGGGGCGCCACCGTCATCACCGGCTTCTTCAGCGCCATACCGCTTGTCGGCAACTGGATCCAGCAGCTGCTGCTCGGCGGCTTCGCCGTCGACAATCCGACGCTGAACCGCTTCTTTGCGCTGCACTATCTCCTGCCGTTCATGATTGCCGGCGTCGTCGTGCTGCACGTCTGGGCGCTGCATGTCGTGGGCCAGTCGAACCCGACCGGCATCGAGGTCAAGTCGAAGACCGACACTGTCGCCTTCACGCCCTATGCGACCATCAAGGACGCGTTCGGCATGATCGTGTTCCTGTTCATCTTCGCCTATTTCATCTTCTTCCTGCCGAACTATCTCGGCCATCCCGACAATTACATCGTCGCCAACCCGCTGAAGACGCCGGCCCATATCGTGCCGGAATGGTATTTCCTGCCGTTCTACGCGATCCTGCGCGCCATCACCTTCAACATCGGGCCGATCAACTCCAAGCTCGGCGGCGTGCTGTGCATGTTCGGCGCCATCGTCATGCTGTTCCTGGTGCCGTGGCTCGACACCTCCAAGGTTCGCTCGGCGGTCTACCGGCCCTGGTACAAGCTGTTCTTCTGGCTGTTCGTGGCCGACGCCGTCCTGCTTGGCTGGCTGGGCTCGCAGCCGGCGGAAGGCAGCTATGTGTTCATGGCGCAGATGGCGACGCTGTTCTATTTCGCCTTCTTCCTGATCGCGCTGCCGGTGCTTGGCCTGATCGAGACGCCGCGCAGGCTGCCGAACTCGATCACCGAGGCGGTGCTCGAAAAGAACAAGGGCGGCAGCGGGCATCCGGTGGGCGCCACGGCCGCGCCAGAGACCAAGGGCTGAGCGGTAGAGAATCTAAGGGGATTTGGCATGAAAAAGATTCTCACCTCGCTGGCGCTGATCGGCCTTGTGGCCGCCGGCGGTGTGGCGTTCGCGGCCGAAGAGGCGCACAACGCGGCGGCACCGACGCATTTCCCGATCAACGAGCCGAAGGAAATGAGCTGGAGCTTCACCGGCCCGTTCGGCACCTATGACAAGGGCCAGCTGCAGCGCGGCCTGAAGGTCTACAAGGAAGTCTGCTCGGCCTGCCATTCGATGAATCTGGTGGCGTTCCGCACGCTGACGGACCTCGGGTATTCCGAAGCGCAGGTAAAGTCTTTTGCCGCCTCGTACACCATCCATGACGGCCCCAACGATGCCGGCGACATGTTCGACCGCCCCGGCAAGCCGTCGGACTATTTTCCGGCGCCGTTCGCCAACGAGCAGGCTGCTGCCGCCTCCAATGGCGGCGCCGCTCCGCCCGACATGTCGCTGCTGGCCAAGGCGCGCGGCGTTGAGCGCGGCTTTCCGCAGTTCGTCTTCGACATCTTCACCCAGTATGACGCTGGTGGCCCGGACTATATCCATTCGCTGCTGACCGGCTACGACCAGACGCCGCCGGCCGGAATGGTCATCCCCGAGGGCACGCACTACAATCCTTACTTCATGTCCGGCGTGTCGCTGAAAATGCCCAAGCCGCTATCCGACGGCCAGGTGACCTATGATGACGGCTCGCCGCAGACCGTCGACCAGTACGCCCGCGATGTCTCGACCTTCCTGATGTGGGCGGCGGAGCCGCACATGGAGGCTCGCAAGCATACCGGCGTCAACGTGCTGTTTTTCCTCCTGATATTCGGTGCGCTGGTCTATCTCGTCAAGCGCAAGGTGTGGGAAGGCGTTGCCCACTGAGTTGGGGGCACATAGCGAAATTCAGGGGCGCCGAGAGGCGCCCTTTTTGCATCCGGGAGACGGTCGCGTCATATGGCCGTCACCGCATCCGGCGATCCTTCGGCATTCTCAACAAAGGATTGCTCCATGAAGAAATATGCATCGCTCGCGGCCGGCCTTCTGCTGCTGGTCATCGGGTCCGCCGCCCAGGCCGAGGACGCCAAGCCCTTCGTCACCAACAAGGATGTCGATCTGACGATGATCCTGCCGCCGCCGCCGGCAAACGATTCGGCGCAGACCAAGGCCGAGCTTGGCGAGGTGCTGACGCTGCAGGTGACGCGTACGCCTGAAATGGAAGCGCGCGCCGTCGCCGATGCAGAGGAGAATGTCTGGCGCTTCGCCGACGTGATGGGGCCGAATTTCACCAAGGACAAGCTGCCGAAGTTCAGCGCCTTCTTTGATCGCGTGGTCGAGACCGAAGGCGCCGTCGTCGATCCGGCCAAGGATGTCTGGAAGCGTCCGCGTCCGCACCAGCTCAGCGACCTCGTCAAGCCGGCGGTCAAGCTGTCGAGCTCCGGCTCCTGGCCGTCCGGCCACGCCGCCGTCGGCACCATGATGGGCATCATCCTTGCCGACATGTTTCCCGAGAAGCGCGCCGAGATCATGGCGCGCGCGGCCGAATACGCCCACAACCGCGTGGTCGGCGGCATCCATTACCCATCGGACGTCGAGATGGGCAAGATTTCCGGCAGTGTCATTTGCGCGGTCCTGCTCAACCGGGACGATTTCAAGGCCGAGTACGAAGTGGCCAAGGCCGAGCTTCGTTCCGATCTCGGCATGTAGTCGTCACCAGTCGGTTGCCGACGGGAAGGGGCGCTTCTGGCGCCCCTTTTCGTTCACAGCCCCACCAACGGGTGAGTTCGGCAATTAGGCCGTTGGCACGGCGGCATCCGATTGGTATTCGACGCTCCGGCGGCGAAGGCTGGCCGCCATGGCACTGGAAATCGATGATGCGGCTCAGCGACTGTCACAATTTTTCCGACTTCCGGCGCATGGCACAGCAGCGGCTGCCGGGGCCGATCTTCAACTACATCGATGGCGCTGCCGACGATGAAGTCACCTATCGCCGCAACACCGAAAGCTTCGAGACCTGCGACCTTGTTCCCAACGTGTTGCGTGGGGTGAGCGAAATCGACATGTCGGTGACGGTGATGGGCCAGAAGCTGGCGCTACCCTTCTATTGCTCGCCAACCGCCCTGCAGCGCCTGTTCCACCATCAGGGCGAGCGGGCGGTGGCCAAGGCCGCGGCCAAGTACGGCACGATGTTTGGCGTTTCCTCGCTCGGCACCGTCAGCCTCGAGGAAGCGCGCAAGATCAGCAGCAGCCCGCAGGTCTACCAGTTCTACTTCCACCGGGATCGTGGCCTCAACCGGGCGATGATGCAGCGGGCAAAGGCGGTGGGCGTTGAAGTGATGATGCTGACCGTCGACAGCATCACCGGGGGCAACCGCGAGCGCGACAAGCGCACCGGCTTTGCCATCCCCTTCAAGCTCAATCTCGCCGGCATGCTGCAGTTCGCGCTGAAGCCTGGCTGGGCGATCAACTACTTCACCCATGAGGGGTTCAAACTGCCGCAGCTCGACGAGCATGTCGATATGGGCGGCGGCACGATGTCGATCAGCCGCTATTTCACCGAGATGCTCGATCCGTCGATGACCTGGGACGACGTCGCCGAGATGGTCAAGCTGTGGTCAGGGCCGTTCTGCCTGAAGGGCATCATGTCGGTGGAAGACGCCAGGCGCGCTGTCGACATTGGCTGCAGCGGCATCGTGCTGTCCAACCATGGCGGCCGCCAGCTGGATGGCTCAAGGGCAGCGTTCGATCAGCTTGCCGAAATTGTCGACGCGGTCGGCGACAAGATCGATGTCATCATGGATGGCGGCGTGCAGCGCGGCACGCATGTGCTGAAGGCGCTGTCGCTCGGCGCCAAGGCGGTCGGGGTCGGGCGCTATTATCTGTTTCCGCTGGCGGCGGCCGGCCAGCCGGGCGTCGAGCGGGCGCTCGAGCAGATGCGGATCGAGATCGAACGCGGCATGAAGCTGATGGGCTGCAGTTCGATCGAACAATTGTCGCGCAAGAACCTCCGATTCAGGTAATCTCGATCCATGAAATCCTCACTTGAAGACACGCTGCTCGCCGCCATCCGCACCATTCCGGACTATCCCAAGCCCGGCATCCTGTTTCGCGACATCACCACGCTGCTCGGCAATGCGCGGGCTTTCCGCCGCGCCATTGACGAGCTGGTGCATCCCTATGCCGGGCAGAAGATCGACAAGATCGCCGGCATCGAGGCGCGCGGCTTCATTCTCGGTGGCGCCGTCGCCCATCAGCTCTCGGCCGGCTTCGTGCCGATCCGCAAGAAGGGCAAGCTGCCCTACGAGACGGTGCGCGTCGCTTACAGCCTGGAATACGGGCTGGACGAGATGGAGATGCACAAGGACGGCGTTGCGCCGGGTGAGAAGGTGATTCTGGTCGACGACCTCATCGCCACTGGCGGCACGGCGGAAGCCGCGGTCAAGCTGCTGCGCCAGATCGGCGCCGATATTCTGGCCGCCTGCTTCGTCATCGACCTGCCGGATCTGGGCGGGCGCAAGAAGCTCGAGGCGCTTGGCGTGCCGGTAAGGACGCTGATCGGGTTTGAGGGGCATTGAGGGGTGATTGATCACAACCGCCCGGCCGGGTCCCCGCTGCTTCGCAGCGTCCCGGCGTTCGCTTGCGCGAACCGGCTACTCACCCACCTTCACCAGCACGGCGCTGTCGAACTCCAGTACCTTGTCGCCGGTCGAATCGAAAGCTTCCGCGCGCAACGCCAGCATCCGCCAGCTAGGGCGCGAGGAGATCGGGCGGTGGGAAAGGGCTGTCCGCGAGAAGGTGATGGTCTCGCCGGCATAGACGGGCTTCAGCCACTTCAGGTTCTTGAAGCCAGGCGAGGGGCCGAATTCCGGGACTGGACCGGGGCCGTTCCAATTGGCGCCCTCGGCATCCATGCGGGCTTCGAGGTTGAGCTTCATCCAGGTGGCGGCGGTATGCCAGCCGGAGGCGCAGAGCCCGCCGAGCACGCTCTTCCTGGCGGCTTCCTCGTCGATATGGAAAACCTGCGGATCGTATTTGCGGGCAAACGCCTTGATCGCCTCGGGCTCGAATGTGTGCGAGCCCAGCGTCATGGTGGTGCCGATGCGGAAGAATTCGTCCAGGGTCATGCCTGATACCCCGCGGCGTCACGCGTCAGGAACATGACGGAATTCTCAAGCTCGAAAACGCTTTCGCCACGCTGGTTGACCAGCTCGCTGCGCATGGTGACGAAGCCGAGTTGTGGCTTCGAGCGGGACAGGCGCCTGGCCATCACGACCAGGTTGCCTTTCAGCGTATCGCCAGCCAGCACCGGTTTCTTCCACTTGACCTGATCGACGCCAGGCGCGCCCTGGCAGGTGGAGTCCAGAAGGAACGCATCGCACAGCATGCGCATGAACATGGCGCAGGTGTGCCAGCCCGAAGCCGAGAGGCCGCCCAGGATGCTGGCCTTGCCGGCCGCCTCGTCGAGATGCATCGGCTGGGCGTCGAATTCGCTGGCGAACTCGACGATCTCGGCCGCGCTCACCTCTTTGGTGCCGAGGTCGAACGAGGCACCCTCGACGAAATCCTCATAGGCCCATGTCTTTGCGGTCATGGTCTGGAAATCCGGTTGCAGAATGAGCGATCCGCGTGGATCGGCAAATCCGGATGCAGGCCACGGGCGATTTGGTCAAGTCCTTTCTGATAAGCCAGCGTCTGGCCGCCGGCGCCGGCGGCAGCGGTCAGAGCCAGCCGCGGCGGCGGAAATACCAGAAGGGCAGGATCGCCGACAGGATCATCAGGCCGATGGCGAAGGGATAGCCGAGTTGCCATTTCAGCTCGGGGATGATGTCGAAATTCATACCGTAGATCGAGGCGACCAGCGTCGGCGGCAGGAAGATGACGGCGGCGACCGAGAAGATCTTGATGATGGCGTTCTGCTCGATCGAGATCATGCCGAGTGTGGCGTCGAGCAGGAAGGAGATCTTCTGCGACAGGAAGGTGGCGTGGTCGGCGAGCGACAGCACGTCGCGCGACAAGGTCTTGATGCGGGCGCGGACATCCTTGCTCATCTTAGTCTGGGTGGCGACATGGGCGAGAAAGCCGGCCAGACGCTGCAGCGAGATCAGGCTGTCACGGACGGAAGAGGCGATGTCCTCTTTGCGGCCGATGGCTTTCAGCAGCTCCTGGAAGTCGCGGTTGCGCTTCGACACCTTGGTCGAGCGGGCCTCGAAAATGTCGCGCGAAATCGCCTCGATGTCGCGGCCGGCGCGCTCAAGGATATCGGCAAGACGGTCGACGATCGCTTCCAGCAAGCCGATCAGGATGGTGTCGCCACTGGTGCAGCCGGTTGCCACCTTTTCGGCGCGCAGCGGGAAGGTCTTGAACGCCTTCGGTTCATGATAGCGAATGGTGATCAGCCTTTTGCCGGCAAGCGCGAAGGTGACCGGCGACATCAGGGGATCATCGACCTCGGTCTGCGCCGGCAAAGTGGCGGTCATGAAGTAGGCGCCGTCCTCGATGTAGAGACGGCTGGAGATCTCGATCTCCTCCATCTCTTCGCGGGTCGGGATGGCGACGCCAAGCCAGCCTTCGATGGTGGCCTCTTCTTCCTTGGTCGGATTGATCAGGTCGGCCCAGACGACCCTGTCGGCATCCGCCAGCAGGTCGTCGACGACGCGCAGGCGATCATTGTCGACGACAAAGGCTTTGATCATCGCCAGATTTCCCCTGCCATTGACGTCTGGTATCGGATTACACGGCTCCTCGTCGTATGCGCCGAGCGTGTGGCTGCCGCTTAGACCCGTGGCATGACAAAATCAAGACAAGCCCCGGCTGCGGCCAGTCTGGCCCCGGCCGCTCAGAAAAACTCGTCGAGCAGCCGATAGTAGCACAGCCGGGAGGGATCGACCCCGGTGAAGCCGTACCGGTCCAAGAAGGGTTGCACCCAGTGCTCGCCGATGTTGTGGCGAATGCTCCAGCAGGCGAATGCCAGGTCTTGATGGCGATCCGCCAAACCCAGCCGTCCGCAGTCGACAAAGCCGCTGAAGCGCTCACCGGCCGTCACAAAGTTCGGCATGCAGGCATCGCCATGCGTGACGACAATATCCTCGCTTGCGGGCTTCAACGCGGCCAGTTGTGCAAAGGCTTCCGTCGCGGTCATCCCCTGCCGCTCGTCATCGAAGTCACTTTCATCGACCGTGCCAGCCTCGACGCGAGCCCGCGCCTCGGCGATCCGGTGCTGCAAGCGGTGATCAAACGGACACGATCCGGCATCGATTGCGTGAAGCTCACGCAGCGCGTCGGCCATGATTGCGACCGACGAAGCGGCATCTGTGGCGCTGGCCGAGGCCAGATCTTGACCAGGAAGCGCGGTCATCAGCAACCAGTGGCGACCGGCGTGGTGCTCGAACGCGATAATCGCTGGGCAAGCAATGCCTTGCCCGGCAAGCCAACGCAGCCGGGCCTCCTCTGCGGCGACTTCGGCAAATAGCCCAGCTTCTTCGATCTTCAGGAACAGGCTGGGCTTGTTATCGCCCGTGAGGCGAAACACCCCGGCGTTCGACCGGCCGATGGTCTGACGGCTCCAGCGATAGCCACCGATGCGCAAACCTTCCGGCAGGTCGGATTCGAACGGGCTGCCGGGCATGCCTGGATCGCTGCGTCAGGTGTTGAACTTGAACAGCAGGACGTCGCCATCTTGGACGACATATTCCTTGCCTTCGTCGCGCGCCTTGCCTGCTTCCTTGGCCGCCACTTCGCCGCCCAGCGTGATGTAGTCGATATAGGCGATCGTCTGGGCGCGGATGAAGCCGCGCTCGAAATCGGTGTGGATGACGCCGGCGGCCTGCGGGGCCTTGTCGCCCTTGTGGATGGTCCAGGCGCGCGTCTCCTTTGGCCCGGCGGTGAAATAGGTGATGAGATGCAACAGGTCGTAGCCGGCGCGGATGACCTTGTTGAGGCCAGGTTCGTCGAGCCCAAGCGAGGACAGGAACTCCATCTCTTCCTCGTCTGAGAGCTGGGCGACTTCGGCCTCGATCGCGGCCGAGATCACCACGGTGCCGGCACCCTGCGCGGTCGCCATCTTCTCCACGGCCCTGGTGTGCTCATTGCCGGTGGCGGCATCGGCCTCGGCGACGTTGCAGACATAGAGCACGGGGTGCGAGGTCAACAGGTTCAGTCCCTGCAGGATGCGCAGATCCTCCGCCGAGATGCCCTTGAGCAGTATGCGGGTCGGTTTGCCAGCCTGGAGAAGCTCAAGTGCGGCCTCCATCATTGGCAGCACGGATGTCGCTTCCTTGTCCTTGCTGCCGGCGCGCTTGCGGATCTGGACGATGCGGCGCTCGATGCTGTCGAGGTCGGCGAGCATCAGCTCGGTCTCGACTGTATCGGCGTCGGCGACAGGGTCGATCTTGCCCTCGACATGGGTGATGTCGTCATCCTCGAAGCAGCGCAGCACATGCACGATGGCGTCGACCTCGCGGATGTTGGCGAGGAACTGGTTGCCCAGGCCTTCGCCCTTGGAGGCGCCGCGCACCAGGCCGGCAATGTCGACGAAGGAGATGCGGGTCGGGATGATCTCCTTCGACTTGGCAATCGAAGCGATCTTCTGCAGGCGCGGGTCCGGCACCGCGACCTCGCCGGTGTTCGGTTCGATGGTGCAGAACGGATAGTTGGCGGCCTGCGCCGCCGCTGTCCTGGTCAACGCGTTGAAGAGCGTCGACTTGCCGACGTTGGGCAAGCCAACGATGCCGCATTTGAAACCCATTGTGTCGGTCCTATCGGGAAAAGCGAAATTTGATGAGGGCTATGGGCGATAGGGGTGATCAACGTCAAGCCCTGATGAGGTCCGGGCCTTGGCCGACGCCTGATTGGCCGTTTCTCGATCAGGCCGGCATCACGCGTTCGTTAGTACGCGCTGATATAAATCCGGACTAGCTTGAGGCCGTCGCATGACGACAGTTTCACCAGAGAGGGAGTTCTGAAATGACCGAATTCAAGCTTTCCCGTCGTGACAGTCTGCGCAATATCGCCGTGCTCGGCATGGCTGGAGCTGCCATTGCCACCGGCGCAACGGTTCTTGCGACCAGCACGGCCGATGCCGCGCAACCGCATATGAGCAAGGCGCTGAATGATCTTCAGGCGGCGCTCAACCAGCTTCAGGCGGCCTTGCCCGACAAGGGTGGTCATCGCGTGAAGGCCATGGCGCTGGTGAAGGACGCGATCGACGAGACGACAAAGGGCATGGCCGTCGGCGCGATGTAGTTCTGCACGGCTGGCGCTGCCTGTGTTGTCAGGCGGCGCCGGGTCGCTTCAGTCTTTGCCGAACAGTTTTTTCAGCATCGCCGCCATCGGCCCGGTTTCGGGCAGTTTGGCGGGTGCTTGCTGCGACCGCGCCTGGCGGATGTGGCTCTGTTGTTTGGGCTGCTGCTTCTGACCCGGTTTTTCCAACTCGGCTACCGCCTTGCCCTGGATGGCAAGCGCGGCCTTGTTCATGAAGCCGGATTCATCGCCCTTGACGATCATGGTGGCGTTGTCGGCGATGGTGTCGAGCAAAGGATCGAGCCATTCGCGGTCGGCCTTGTCGAAATCGCCGAGCACATGGTGCTGGACCATCTCCTTGACGCCGGGATGGCCGACGCCGATGCGCACGCGGCGATAGGCGTTGCCGACATGGCCGTCGATCGAGCGGATGCCGTTATGGCCGCCGGCGCCGCCGCCGGTCTTGATGCGCAATTTGCCTTCGGCGAGATCGATCTCGTCATAAAAGACGGTGAGCGCGGAGACGTCGAGCTTGTAGAAGCGCAGCGCTTCGCCGACCGACTGCCCGGACAGGTTCATGAAGGTCTGCGGCTTGATCAGGATGATCTTTTCACCGCCGAGCGTGCCCTCGGCGATCAGGCCCTGGAATTTCTTCGACCAGGGCGAAAAGGAATGGCGGCGGGCGATAGCGTCCGCCGCCATGAAGCCGACATTGTGCCGGTTGTTGGCGTATTTCGCGCCCGGATTGCCGAGGCCTGCAAGTACAAGCATCGTCTGCTCCGGGCGGGAAAGAGTTACTTCTCTTCGGCGACAGGAGCCGCTTCAGGTGCAGCCGCTTCAACCGTCTCTTCGGTCTCCGGCTTCATTGCCGACGAGCCGGCAATGGTCGCGATGGTGAAGTCGCGATCGGAGATGACCGGCTTGACGCCGGCCGGCAGCTTGACCGCCGAGATGTGGATCGAATCGCCGATGTTGGCGCCGGTGAGATCGACGGTGATGAATTCCGGGATCGCATTGGCCGGGCAGTGGAACTCGACTTCGTGGCGCACGATGTTGAGCACGCCGCCGCGCTTAATGCCGGGCGACTTGTCTTCATTGATGAAGTGGACAGGCACGTCGACATTGACTTCAGTGTCCTTGCCGATGCGCAGGAAGTCGACATGGACAGGGAAATCCTTGACCGGGTCGAGCTGAAAATCCTTCGGCAGGACCTGGATCTTCTTGCCGTCGACATCGATCGTGGCGATCGTGGTCAGAAACCCGCCGCCATGGATCTTGTAGAAAATGTCCTTGTAGGTGAGCGAGATAGCCAGGGGAGGCTGCTTGTCACCATAGATTACTGCAGGCACTTTACCGTTACGGCGAACTGCACGGGCGGACCCCTTACCGACCTGTTCGCGCGCTTCGGCCTTGAGCTCGTAAGTATCGTGGCTCATGGCTTTTCCTTTCGCGTGTTATGGAGCGTTTGCGGAGGGCAGATTGCCTGGACCGTAAACGTCGAAAGCCGCCGGGTGAGGCGGCTTTCCGCCGCGTTGCCTCCAAGGGTGTCTACGCGGGTGGCGGCTCTATAGCGGAAGGCGGGCAGACGTGCAAGCCATGGCGGGCAAGGGCCGTGGCTACCGGTCGCCGCTCAGCGCATCGCGCAACGCCTGGATCTGCCGGTTCAGGGCGTCTAGCGCAGCCAGCGTCATGCCGGAGCGCTCGATCAAGGTCTCATTCAGGCAATTGCACTGCGTTAGCAGCGCGCGCCCGGAGGCGGTCAGGTCGACCTGCACCTGGCGCTCGTCGGTCTGGCTGCGCTGGCGGGTAACCAGCCCGGCCTGTTCCATGCGCTTGACCAGCGGCGTGATGGTGCTCGATTCCAGGGCAAGCCGGTGCGCGATGCTGCCGACCGACATGCCGTCGGCCTCTGCAAGCGCGTTCAGCACGAGATATTGCGGATAGGTGATGCCCATCTCGTCCAGCATCGGCTTGTAGGTGCGGTTGATCGCCATTGAGGTGGCGTAGAGCGTGAAGCAGAGCTGATTGTCCAACGGGAGAGGCACGACGCATTCCTTTGCCGACTGAGCGTTTTCGATGTGTACCACGAAAAACAATATCGCAATATATATTTTCGTAGACAAGGGTTTCGATCTGCGCTAGCCATATTGCTATCGCGATATTGATTGTCGCGAAACGATAAACGGAGATTGAGATGACCAAGCCTGGCAGCAGCACGATCACCACCAAGGATGGAACCGAGATTTTCTACAAGGATTGGGGAACCGGTCAGCCCATCGTCTTCCATCATGGCTGGCCATTGAGCAGCGACGACTGGGACGCCCAGATGCTGTTTTTCCTGGGACACGGCTACCGCGTCATTGCCCATGACCGGCGCGGCCATGGCCGTTCGACGCAGACGGATGTCGGCAACGAGATGGACACCTACGCCGCCGATGTCGCGGAACTTGCGGCCCATCTCGACCTCAAGAAGGCCATCCATGTCGGCCATTCGACCGGCGGCGGCGAGGTGGCGCGCTACGTCGCGAAATACGGTTCAGGCGGCCGTGTCGCCAAGGCGGTGCTGATCGGCGCGGTGCCGCCGATCATGCTCAAGACGGCTGCCAATCCCGGCGGCCTGCCGATCGAGGTCTTCGACGGCTTTCGTTCGGCCCAGGCGGCCAACCGGGCCCAGTTCTTCCACGATGTTGCAGCCGGTCCGTTCTATGGTTTTAACCGTCCCGGCGCCGAAGTCTCGCAGGCTGTCGTCGAGAATTGGTGGCGCCAGGGCATGATGGGCGGTACCAAGGCGCATTATGATTGCATCAAGGCGTTCTCGGAAACCGACTTCACCGAGGATCTGAAGGCAATCGACGTGCCGGTGCTGGTCCTGCATGGCGACGACGACCAGATCGTGCCCATCGCCGACTCGGCGCTGCTGTCGGTCAAGCTGCTTAAGAAGGGCGAGCTCAAGGTCTACAAGGGTTTCCCGCACGGCATGGCGACAACCCATGCCGATGTCATCAACGCCGACCTGCTGGCCTTCTTCAAGGCATAAGGCTTTTCGTTGGGATAGACAAACACCCGCCATCCGGCGGGTGTTTCGTATCCGGGTTCAGGCGATGCTCAGGCCGCCGTCGATCAGCATTTCCGCACCAACCATGAACTGGCATTCGTCCGAGGCCAGAAACACCACCGCGTTGGCGATTTCCTCGGCGGTTCCGAAACGGCCGGCGGGCACCAGGCCGACCACCGCTTTCGCGCGCGCCTTCGCCGCTTCCGGGTCCAGCCCAAGTTTGTCATTGAGCGGCGTGTCGATCGGGCCGGGGCTGATCACATTGGCGCGGATGCCGCGCCCTATCAGTTCGCCGGAGAGCGTCCGGGCGAGTGAAATCATGCCGGCCTTGGCCAGTGCATAGACGTGCGTTCCGGCCATTCCCATATGCGCGTTGACCGAGCCGCTGAGGATGATCGACGACGGGTTCGAAAACAGCGGAACGAGCGCCTTGACCAGGAAGTACGGCCCCTTGAGGTCGACATCGATGCTCCTGTCGAACGCCGCCTCGGTCCAGTCGCCAAGCGGGCGCAGATCGGCGATGCCGGCATTGAGGAAGAGGGCGTCGAGCTTGCCGAAGGTCTCGCCGATCTGCCGTGCGATGTCGGCCTGGGCCGCGGCATCTCCAGCGTCGGCGGCGATGACGAGCACATCGCCGCCCAAGACGTTGCGCGCCTCCTCGAGACGGCCCGCATTGGTGCCGGTGATGGCAACGCGCGCGCCTTCTTCGATAAAACGTCGCGCCGTCACCAGGCCAATGCCGCTGGTGCCGCCCGTAATCAACGCGGCCTTGCCTTTCAGTCTGGACATATTGATTGCCTTTTCCCTCCGTCCTGCGCATGGGTCAGCGCTGGAATCCCACGATTTTCTAACAGGCTTTTCACCCGGCGTAAGGTGAAACAATCGCGGGGGGCGTGGCAGTTGCCACGCCCCCCGCGTCAAATCGCGAGATCAGCTGATTTTAGCTGATCGCTGCCTGCGCCTTGCGGGCTTCCTTCATGTTGGGCAGGAACACCGTCAGCAGGCCCAGGAACGGCAGATACGAGCAGATCTGGAAGACGAAATCGATGCCCTTCATGTCAGCGACGACGCCGAGCACGGCGGCGGCGATGCCGCCCATGCCGAAGGCGAAGCCGAAGAAGATGCCGGCGATCATGCCGACGCGGCCCGGCACCAGTTCCTGCGCGAAGACGACGATGTTGGAGAAGGCCGACGACAGGATCAGCCCGATCAGCACCGTCAGCACCATCGTCCATTCCAGATTGGCGTAGGGCAGCGCCAGCGTGAAGGGCAGCACGCCGACGATCGAGAACCAGATCATCGCCTTCTGTCCATAACGGTCGCCGAACGGGCCGCCGAGCAGGATGCCGAGCGCCGAGGCACCGAGGAACAGGAACAGCATGACCTGCGACATCTGCACCGAAACGCCGAACTTATGGATGGAATAGAAGGTGTAGTAGCTGGCGAGGCTGGCGATATAGGCGTTCTTGCTCAGCACCAGCAGGGTCAGCACGATCAATGCGTTCATCACCTTGCGGCGCGGGAACGGCGAGACGAAGCTTGCCGCCTTGCGATTGCCTTGCGCGGCGCGTAGCCGGCTGTACCAGCCGCCGACCTGCCACAGCACGATGATGCCGATCAGCGAGCCGACGGCAAACCAGGCGATGCTGGTCTGGCCGAAGGGCACGACGATGAAGGCAGCCAGAAGCGGCCCCATCGACTGGCCGAAATTGCCGCCGACCTGGAACAGCGACTGGGCCAGGCCAAACCGGCCGCCGGAGGCGAAGCGGGCGATGCGCGAGGATTCCGGATGGAAGATGGCCGAGCCGATGCCGATCAGCGAGGCGCCGATCAAGAGCAAGTAGTAGTGTCCGGCATAGGCCAGCACCACCAGCCCGATCAAGGACGACGCCATGCCGTAAGGCAGGGAATAAGGCATCGGCCGCTTGTCGGTGACCATGCCGATGATCGGCTGCAGCAGCGATGCCGTGACCTGGAAAGTGAAGGTCAACAGGCCGATCTGCCAGAAGTCGAGGCCGTAATTCTCTTTCAGGAGCGGGTAAATGGCCGATAGCAGCGACTGCATGATGTCGTTGATGGAATGGCAGAAGCTCACCGCCAGGATGACGGTGAAGGCCGTCGCCTGGGCTGAAGCCTGACTGGTGGTCGCCGATGGCGCGACGCCGGTTGCTGTCGTATCGGTCAAGGGTGGCTCCGTGGTCTTTTTGGCGGACAATGCCGCAGGGTGGCGCGGCGGGGCGTTCAGCCCCGCAGGGTAATTGGCGGGACGCTCTCCCGCCGGCAGCCTTATAAGCTGCTTGCGGGACGACTTCTTTCGTGGTTTGGTCCAATAGTTTCGCAAGTGGGCCAGCTGAGCACGATGATGCCGCAGGACAGGGAGATTTTTGGCGCCGGCCACACCGATC
The DNA here is from genome assembly GCF_055456085.1 of Mesorhizobium subarcticum. Classification (NCBI taxonomy): domain Bacteria; kingdom Pseudomonadati; phylum Pseudomonadota; class Alphaproteobacteria; order Hyphomicrobiales; family Phyllobacteriaceae; genus Mesorhizobium; species Mesorhizobium subarcticum. The sequence goes on from NZ_CM144237.1 coordinate 2,900,759, forward strand.
TCGAACGGTTGCACGGGCTGCGTTGGCAGTGGCTCGAGCAGGCCGTTGGACCGGCGGTGGTGTTGCCGACCGAATATCCGGACGGCTACCACGTGCCGCACCACCACCACAGCCGCAGCCAGCTGCTGCATGCGCTGGTCGGCGTCGTGCTGGTGACGACGCGGCATGGGCGCTGGATGGTGCCGCCCGACCATGCGATGTGGATTCCGGCCGGCATCGAACACTCGGTCGAGATGCTGGGCGATGTCTCGATGCGCTCGGTCTATGTCATGCCGCAGGTGATCCCTGGCCTGCCGGAAGGCATGCGCGTCGTCGGCGTCACCGACCTGATGCACAGCCTGATCGTGGAATCCGAGAAGCTGCCGCAAGGTGGCGAACTGGAAGGGCGCGGCGGCCTGATTATGAACCTTCTCCTGCATGAGATCCCGCAATTGCCCGAACGGCCGCTTGGCCTGCCGTTTCCGTCCGATCCCAAACTGGCGGCGCTCTGCCGGCGCTTTGTCGCAGCGCCTTCGCCACACGCGACGATCGACGAATGGGCCGATGCCGTCGGCATGAGCCGGCGCTCCTTCACGCGCGCCTTCCAGCGCCAGACCGGCCTGTCGCTGTCGACATGGCGCCAGCAGGCCTGCCTGTTTGCGGCACTGCCAAGGCTCGCCGATGGCGAGCCGATCACCCGGGTGGCGCTCGATCTCGGCTACGACAGCGTGCCGGCCTTCATCACCATGTTCAAGCGCATGCTGGGCTCTTCGCCGCGCGGCTATATGCGCGGCGCGCGCGAAAGCGGTGAAGGCTCGCGGCGGGCGGTGCCCGGTGCGGCAACCAGATTGCTGTCGTCAGGGGTTTAGTCGAACAGGCTCGACACCGATTCCTCGGTCGCCGTGCGCGAGATGGCTTCGCCCATCAGGTCGGCGATCGAGATGACGCGGATGTTGGGCGCGTCGAGCACGCCTTGCGTCGGCTGGATGGAATCGGTGATCACCAGTTCCTGCAGCTTCGAGCCGCTGATGCGGGCGACCGCGCCGCCCGACAGCACGCCATGGGTGATATAGGCGGTGACGCTGGTGGCGCCATTGGCCAGCAGCGCTTCGGCGGCGTTGCACAGCGTGCCGCCGGAATCGACGATGTCGTCGATCAGCAGGCAATCCTTGCCGGCGACCGCGCCGATTATGTTCATGACTTCCGATTCGCCTGGGCGCTCACGGCGCTTGTCGACGATGGCGAGCTGCGCATCGAAGCGCTTGGCCAGAGCACGCGCCCTCACCACGCCGCCGATGTCGGGTGATACGACAACCACATTGCCGAGCTGCTTGTATTTCGCCTTCACGTCGCGCGCCATCACCGGCACCGAAAACAGATTGTCGGTCGGGATATCGAAGAAGCCCTGGATCTGGCCGGCGTGCAGGTCGAGCGTCAGAACGCGGTCGACGCCGGCGCGGGTGATCATGTTGGCGACCAGTTTCGCCGAGATCGGCGTACGACCGGAGGCGCGGCGATCCTGCCTTGCGTAGCCGAAATAGGGGATGACCGCCGTGATGCGCTTGGCCGAGGAGCGCATGAAGGCGTCGATCATGATGAGCAGTTCCATCAGGTGATCGTTGGTCGGGAACGAGGTCGATTGCAGGATGAAGACATCCTCGCCGCGCACGTTTTCCTGGATTTCGACGAAGATTTCCTGGTCGGCGAAGCGCCTGACACTGGCCTTTCCCAAGGGGACATTGAGATAACGGGCGACCGCTTCGGCCAGCACTCTGTTGGAATTGCCCGCGAAGAGTTTCATGCACCGTTCCTGGTGGAGGATAGCGAGACCTGGCGGACTCGCCTGCGCCCTTTAACCGGGCTTTTAGCGGCCCGCGCCGGTATTGCAAGTGCTCAGATGGGGAATCCGCCGGCTAACACAGGGAAAGCCAGGCACCATCACCGGCTTGCAACACTTGCTAGCTGGCCTTGCCGCCGAGAAATGCCGCGAACTGGTCGATGGTCTGATCGGCGATCGCCTGCATGGTGGCTGGCGAGACCCCCTTCCAGCTGTCGGCGCTCCCGCTGGAATTGACCGAAGGCGCCTTCAGCTGGCCGTTGATGCGGTGGAGGCGATTGCCCGAGGGATCGTAGACGTCCCAGACATAGATGACGGTGGTGTCCTTGCCTTCCGTGAGTGCCGAGAAATAGCCCTTCAGCACATGGGTCGCGGTCTGGTCCTGGCTGCCGGCCAGCGTGATGCCGCGCTGCTTGGCGCGCGTCTGCAGTTCCGCTGTCAGCGGCGTGGCAGCTTCCACCGAAGCGCCGACGATCGGTGCGATCTGCAGCCGGGTCTTGGCGAGGATAGCGGCGGTCTGGGCAGGCGTGGCCGGTGTGGTGGTGGTTGCGCCGGCCGTGGTGGTGGCAGCTGGGGCGGCGGGCGACGGGACCGTGGCAGCGCTGCCCTGAGCGGTCGGCGTCGCCGGCCCCGAAGTCGCCGGCGGGGTGATGGCGGAAGGTTCCAGAACGTCCTTTGTGTTGGTGCAGGCGGCAAGAGCCAATGCCACAAGCAATGACACGGTCGTCACATGCGATCGTCTCATTTGCCTTCTAACTCCTTGGCGAAGAACGCCTCCCATTATGGATTCACTGTACGATCAAGTCGAGATCATGGCGGGACAGCGGCTTCGGCTGGGATTCGGTGGTCAGGTAGGTGCGGCCGAGCGTCATTGCCGTCTCGGTCTCGGAGTCCATGATGATCATATGGGCAAACAGCGTCATGTTCGGCGCGATCGGTTCCGGATTGCCCTGGTAGAACATCGGCATGTCCATCCAGGACGGCGTGAAGCGGGCGCCGACCGAGTAACCGCAGGCGTTCAGCCGATGCTTGGTCAGGCCGTGCGCCTCCATGGTGCGGGCGTGGGCGTCGAAGACATCGCCGAAGCTATTGCCCGGCATCATCGCCTTTTCGACGGCGAGAAGGGCGGCGCGGGCGGCGTCGAACAGTTCCTGATGGCGCTTCGACACCTTGCCGGTCAGCACCGTGCGCATCATCGGCGCGTGGTAATGATGGAAGACGCCGGCCCATTCGAGCGTCAACTGGTCGTTCTTGGTGAGCTTGCGGCGGCCGGCCTTGTAGCGACAGAGCAGCGCATCGACACCGGAGCCGATGATGAACTCGTTGGCCGGATAATCGCCGCCGCCGGCAAAGACAGCGCCCTGCATGGCGGCCAGGATCAGCGCTTCGTCGCCGCCCTGCTTGATCAGCGGCAAGGCCGCGTCCAGCGCGTCGTCGGAAAGATTGGCGGCCTTTTCGGCCTTGGTGATTTCGGCCGGGCTCTTGAACAGGCGCAGGCGGCCGACAATGCCGGACGCATCGGCGATCTGGCCAAAAGTCTGCAACTGCTCGTCCAGCCGCCGGCCATTGAAAGCGGTCAGCCCGTGCGTGTCGTATTCGACGCCGATGCGGGCGCCGAGCAAATTGAGATCATTGAGCAGATTGCGCAGGTCGACCGCCGGGTTGGCGCCATTGCGGTCGGTCCACAAGACGATGTTGTCGATGATCGAGGTGTGACGGGCCTGGCGCAGATCGGCCGAGCGGGTCAAAAGCACCATCGATCCGTCGGCCTTCACCACCAGGCACTGGAAGAAACAGAAGCCGAACGTGTCGTAGCCGGTCAGCCAGTACATGCTTTCCTGCGCGAACAGCAGGATGGCGTCGAGCTTCTTCTCGGCCATCTCGATCATCAGCCGGTCGCGCCGCGCGTCAAATTCCGATCGTTCAAAATGCAGCGCCATTATTCACTCTCCAAAACGATGGCCGAAACCTGCCGGCCGTAATCAGGCTCCTTGCGGTGCGTGGTGCGCCGGTAGGAGTAAAACAAATCTTCCTCGGCATAGGTGCAGCGGCCGAGGCCCTCGGCGGTCACGCCGGCCGTGGCCAGCCGGTCGACCGTGTAGCTGACGAGGTCGAACATGGCATGGCCGGCCTTGGTCGAGGGCGCGAAATATCTGATATTTTCAGCGTCGGCTTCGACGAAGCGGGCGACGAATTCCGGCCCGACCTCGTAATTGTCCGGGCCGATCGAGGGGCCGAGCACGGCGACGATATTTTCGCGACGGGCGCCCAGGCTCTCCATGGCGGTAATGGTGTTTTCCAGTACGCCCGTGAAGGCGCCTTTCCAGCCGGCGTGCGCCGCACCAATGATGCGCGCCCCGGCATCGGCGAACAGCACCGGGCCGCAATCGGCGGTCGAGGCGCCGATGGCGATGCCCGGGCGGTCGGTGACGACGGCGTCGGCCTTGGAGCGTTCGCCGGCGAAGGGTTCCCGGGCGATGATGACGTCAGGCGAATGGATCTGCCAGGCAGTCAACAGATGGCTCGCCGGCACGCCCATCCAGGCGGCGACGCGGGCGCGGTTCTCGGCGACCAGCGCCTTGTCGTCATCCGATCCGGTGCCGATGTTGAGGCCCTGGTAGATGCCGGTCGAGACACCGCCGATGCGGGTGAAATAGCCGTGGCGGATGCCTTGTGCCTGCGCCTTGTCCAGCAGCGGCGACCGAACGGGATCCGGTTTGGTCTGATTGAGCATGCGGGCGTTGTTGTCCGTGTGGGCGGTTTCGTCAAGAAAAAGCGGCCGGCGGTTGGGCCGCTCTTTTATCGGACGGGAGATTGGGAGGGGCAGCGGTGAAAAGTCAATCCGCCGTGGCAAAAGGACGGATGGTCACACCGCGCGGCACGACGGCAAGCACCTTGAACAGTTCGCCCATCGCTTGGGGGCCGGCGAGGCGTTCGACGGCATCGGCGATCGTGTCGCGTGCAGCCTGGCCGGCATCGGCGCCAAGCCGCCCGGCACGTTCGAGAATGCCCATGCCGAGCAGGAAATTACCCTGCGTCGACAGATGGGCATCGAGGCCCAGCGCGCGCACGATCGCGGCAAGGGCAGAAAAATCGACATGCGAGGTGAGGTCGGCTTCGCCGGGATTGGCCAGAACATCTTCGTGATCGTGCCGTCGCAAGGCCTGTAGCGTGTCGCCAACACCCGGCTGCAGATGGCCATAGTCGAGGAACAGCCCGGCGCCGCTGTTTCGGGCTATGCGCTCGGCGATAGCCGCCATCAGGGCGGTGCGGGCCGGCGCGACCTCGACGATCGCACCTTGTGGCGCTTCAGCGGCATCGACAGGCAGCAGCGTCGGGTCGACCGAGCCGGCACCGGCGAAGAAGCAAAGGGCGTCCTCGTCGTCCAGCCCGACCATGCGCTCGCGCCAGCCGGCGCCCGCGCGGACGTATTGGCGGATCGGCACGGCGTCGAACAGTTCGTTGCCGACGATCAGCAGCGGCTGATGGGGCAAGGTCTCGATGGTCTCGTGCCAGCCAATCGCCAGGGGTGTCGCGCCAAGCGTCTGTTTCTGGATTTCGGTCAGGCGCGGGCTGGTCTCGATAAGGGCGTAGGCAGCACCGTTGACCAGCGTGGGATCAAGCCGCGACAGGGTGCGCAGCATGTCCTTCATCAGCGTGCCGCGGCCGGGGCCGATCTCGGCGATGGTGACCGGCATCGGCCGGCCGATCGCTGCCCAGGCCTGGTAAAGCCAGACGGCGACGAGTTCACCGAACATCTGGCTGATCTCCGGCGCGGTGATGAAGTCGCCGGCAGCGCCGAACGGCTCGCGCGTCGTGTAGTAGCCGTCCGCCGGGTCGAACAGGCAGAGCGCCATGTATTCGTTGACGGGAAGGGGACCCAGCGCCTCGATCAGGTCGACGATGCGGGTCTTCAGCCGCGTCATGTCGCCTGTGGCTGGGGTTGCGGCACCGGCTTGGCTGTCGCCATCGCCCAGATGCCGGCCAGCACCATCGGCGTCGACAGGATCATGCCCATGGTCAGCCAGTTGGTGCCGAGGAGGTAGCCGAGTTGCTGGTCGGGTTCGCGGAAGAACTCGACAAAGATGCGTGACAGGCCGTAGCCGCAGATGAAGGCGCCGCCGACGAAGCGCGGCGTTTTCAACTTGAGGCGCGAATGGGTGAGGATGCGCAGTACGAGAAACAGCACGATGCCTTCAAGGAACGCTTCGTAAAGTTGGCTGGGATGGCGGGTGAACGGTCCGCCATTGGGGAACTCAATTCCCCAGGGCATATCGGTCGGCCGGCCCCAGAGTTCGGAATTGATGAAGTTGGCGACCCGCACCAAGCCGAGCCCGACCGGCACGCCGGCGGCCACGACATCGAACAACGACCAGGTGCGGATGCCGCGCTTGATGGAAAACAGCGTCATGGCCAGGATGACGCCGAGCAGGCCGCCATGGAACGACATGCCGCCTTGCCAGACGGCGAAGATGTCGAGCGGGTGGGCGATGTAACGCGCCAGGTCATAGAACAGGATGTAGCCGGTGCGGCCGCCAAGCACGACGCCGATCGCCGCCCAGACGATGAAATCGTCGAGGTCCTCCGGCTTCATCGGCAGGATGCCGCCGGGCCACAGTTTCGGATTGGCGGCAAGCCGCTTGGCGTACCACCAGGCAAACAGGATGCCGACGATATAACCGATGCCATACCAGTGCACCGCCAGCGGCCCGATCTGGATGAGGATCGGGTTGATCTGGGGAAAGGGTAGTGAAGCCAGCGGCAGCAGGAAATATTCGTTCAACGGGAAACTCTCGGTTGCGGTGGCGTTCGGGCGCGGACCATGCGGCAGGGTTTTGGCAGGGTCAAGGCGAGGTGGTGGCCGTCAAGTGTTGGGCCGGATCACCACTGCCGGCCATCGCGCCGTGGGTGGTGAGCTCAACCCTTGGCGGCCACCAATTGCCGCAACGCGTCGTTGATCCTGTCCTGCCAGCCTGGGCCATCTTCCTGGAAATGGTCGAGCACGGCCCGGTCGATCCGGATCGAGACGAGCTCGCGGACGTTCGGGGCGGTCGAAGGTTCGCGAATTGGCGCTGCCGGTTTCTTGACCGGCTTGAAGGCGGCTTCGGCGGCTGCCATCGGATTTGTCGGTCGGCGTGGAGGCGTTGCCATTGGTTGACCTTGGATTGGAGCGTGCTTGACGCGATACGAAGCGAAAACCCACAGTAGGCGACTTGATGCCCCCAAGTATAGTTGGGAGCTTTCTGAGGGCTGCCTGTGCGTGCGACATCGCCATGCGCCATAGCAACGCAGAGGTCTCACCAGCCCTCAACGTTCTTGCATTCCGCGCTCAGCACCACTACGTCATTTCGAGCAAGCGAGGATTTGCCATGTCGACCGGACCGAACCGCATTCTCGATGAATTCGCCAAGCTGATGACCGACGCTGCCGGGGCCGCGCAAGGCGTGCGCCGCGAGGTGGAGACCGCCGTCAAGGGGCAGGCGGAGCGTATCCTCAATTCGATGGACGTGGTGCAGCGCGAGGAATTCGAGGCCGTGCGCGAGATGGCCGCCAAGGCCCGCGACGAGAACACTAGGCTTGCCGCCCGTATCGAGGCGCTTGAAGCCAAGCTCGCCGAACTGGCTGGGGATGCCGCACCAGCGGCGGCGGCAAAGCCCCGCGCAAAAAAATAATCGTTAAACTTTTCCACATAGTGCGAGCCTGAAAATCGCTTTGCCGTGAATCGCTTAACGGCATTGCATGAATCTTTGTGACAGCGCCTTTCCACATGCGAATGCCGCAGTGCGAAAAATTGGGCTGTTCACGCGACTCCCGATCAATAGACTGAATTTGTTGCATGATTCGGAGCAGGGTCATGCGGCCGGGCGGTGGGGTCCGGTCTGGGGTCTTTGCGTCGAGAAGTCGTCTTTAGCGCGAAGAAAGTCCTGGCCGTCCGAGTTCTAGATCAGATTGTTCGTCGTGTGTGCCCCGCGGAGCGTGAGGCGCTCCCCCTGAACACAGGAAGCATTCCATGGAACTTCTCGAACTCGAATACTCCCGCGAAATCCATCCGGTGGATGTTATCGAGCAGGTGGCCCACAACAATGACTGGTCCTTCGAACGGGCAGGTGACGACGAGATCTCGATCTCGGTTGCCGGCAGCTGGACCGACTATCATGTCTCCTTCTCCTGGATGGAGGATTTCGAGGCGCTGCACCTGGCCTGCGCCTTCGACATCAAGGTGCCGGAGACCCGCGCGCTGGAAGTGATGCGGCTGTTGTCGCTGATCAACGAACAGATGCTGTTTGGGCATTTCGACCTCTGGGAGCAGGAAGGCGCGATCATGTTCCGCCAGTCGCTGCTGCTCGCCGGCGGGGTCGAACCGTCGAGCCAGCAGGTCGAGGTGCTGTTGTCCTCGGCGCTGGAAGCCTGCGAATGCTATTTCCAGGCGTTCCAGTTCGTCGTCTGGTCGGGAACCTCGGCCAAGGACGCATTGGCCGGCGTGCTGTTCGAGACATACGGCAACGCCTGAGCAGTATGCGAATGAGTTCAAAAAGCGAGCGCAAGCCCGAGATCAGTTTTGCCGATTTCGATCGTGTCGACATCCGCGCCGGCACGATCGTCGAGGCCGAACCCTTTCCGGAAGCGCGCAAGCCCGCCTTCAAGCTGAAGATCGATTTCGGGCCCGACATCGGGGTGAAGAAGTCCTCGGCGCAGATCACCAAATACTATACGCCGCAGACGCTGGTCGGCCGGCAGGTGTTCGCGGTGGTGAATTTCCCGCCACGCCAGATCGGCCCGTTCATGTCGGAAGTGCTGACGCTGGGCTTTCCCGACGAGGAGGGTGCCGTGGTGCTCGGCGCCATAGAGCACAAGGTGCCTGACGGCGGCAGGTTATTCTAGGCCGCCAGCTTCCGCGTCCTGCCGAGCGCTTCCTCGACGCAGTCGAGAAACATCTCCGCGCAGGCTTTCCAGCTGTAGCGCATGGCGCGTTCGCGGGCTTCGGCGCGGTCGACCTTGAGGGCGGCAAGCGAGGCCTCGCGGAGATCGGTCGAGACCGCGCCGCCAATGCCGTCGCCGACAATGTCGATCGGCCCGGTCACCGGATAGGCGGCAACCGGCGTGCCGCTGGCCAGCGCCTCGATGATGACGTTGCCAAACGTGTCGGTGCGGCTGGGGAAAACGAAGACATCGGCCGACGCATAGATCTCGGCCAGTTCGTCATTGGGACGATGGCCGAGGAAATGCGCCTGGGGATATTTTGCCTTCAGCTTGGCAAGCTCCGGGCCCTCGCCGACGATCACCTTGCTGCCGGGCAGGTCGAGGTCGAGGAAGGCGGAGAGGTTCTTCTCGATGGCGACGCGGCCGACGCAGAGGAAGACCGGGCCGGGGAAGCCGAGGTCCTTGCGCTTGTCGGGACGGAAATGCTCGGTGTCGACACCGCGCGTCCACGGCCGAAGCTTGTTGAAGCCGCGTGCTGAAAGATCATCGGCGAGTGACTGGGTGGCGACCAGCGTGCCCTGGCCGGAATTGTGGAAATCGCGCAGCCAGCGATAGGCCCAGCTCTCCGGCACCGGCAGGCGGGCGCTCAGATATTCGGGAAAGCGCGTGTGATAGCTGGTGGTGAACGGCCGGCCGGCATTGCGGCAATAGCGCCGCGCCATGATGCCGAGCGGCCCCTCGGTGACGATGTGGATGTGGTCGGCCTTGTAGGCATCGATCAGGCGCGCGACATGGCCGGGCGTGGTCAGCGCCAGCCTGATGTCGGGGTAGGTCGGCAAGGGCAGTGTGCGAAAGATGTTCGGCGTCAGGAAATCCACCACGACGTCGAAGGATTTCAGCGTCTCGGTGAGCCGCTCCAGCGTGTGGACGACGCCATTGACTTGCGGGCGCCAGGCGTCGGTGACCATCACTATGCGCATGGCGGCCCTTTGCTGGAAAGGTCGACGGTTGCCTTGAAACGATGCCGGAACGGCGACCAGCCTGCTGCCCTCGCTTCGCTCCAGCGCACCCGGGTGGGCACGGGGTCGAAGTGAGGCGGCAATGACGAATCAAGTGTGGTCGCGCGCTTCATGCGCGCTCTTGACCATGATTTCATGACGGGCGGATGAAGCCCGTCTTCCTGCAGATTATGCCGGAACCTTGATGACCGCACGCAGGCCGCCGAGCGGGCTGTCGTCGAGGCTGATGTCGCCGCCATGGCTGCGGGCGATGTCGCGGGCAATTGACAGGCCGAGGCCGGTGCCGCTGGCGTCGAGGTTGCGGGCCTCGTCGAGCCGCACGAAAGGTTTGAACACGTCCTCGCGCCTGTCGAGCGGAATGCCTGGACCATCGTCATCGACGGTGACCACGAGCGAGCCACGGCCGTGATTGGCGCTGACCTCCACCGTCTTGGCATAACGGAAGGCGTTGCCGATGACGTTGGACAACAGCCGGGCGAACGCGACCGGCCTGACATGCACGGTCGGATCGCCGGAAAGCGTCGTCGACAGCTTGCATTTGCGCAAGGCGGCTTCCTCGCCGAGCTTCTGGAAATAGGCTTCGAGATCGAAACGCCCCGGATCCTCAGAGGCTTCGCCGCGGGCAAAGGCGAGATAGCCTTCCAGCATCGACTGCATGTCATCGATGTCCTGGTTGAGTGCGGCCTTGGTCTCGGTCTTGCCGCCGGCCAGCGCCAGCTGCAGCTTGAAGCGGGTGAGGATGGTTCTCAGGTCATGGCTGACGCCGGTCAGCATGGCGGTGCGCTGGTCGATCTGGCGTTCGATGCGCTCGCGCATCTGGATGAAGGCAAAGCCGGCGCGGCGGACCTCTTCGGCGCCGCGCGGGCGAAAATCGCGCGGCATCGGCCGACCCTTGCCGAAGCTTTCGGCAGCCTCCGCAAGTGTGAGGATCGGCCGGATCTGGTTGCGCAGGAAGGGGATCGCGATCATCAAAAGCACCAGCGATGTGCCGACCATCCAGATCAGGAAGATGTGGGTGTTGGAGGCATAGGCCTGGCTGCGGCGCACGAAGACGCGCAGCACCTTGTTCTCGAGCTGGACGCGTACCTCGACGATGTTGGAATTGCCGACCGTGTCGATCCAGAACGGACGGTTTATCTGGCGGGTGATTTCGGCCGAGAGAACGTCGTCGAGGATCGAGAAGAACGGTTTTGGACCGGGCGGCGGCAAAGGATCGGGCGGCAGCAGATCGACCTTCAGCTGCATGCGGTCCTGCGCGATGCGGATGACGTTGGCGTAATCGGCGTCGTGCGGGTAGGTCTCGATCAGGTCGATGATGGCGGCGATGTCGCGCACGGTGGCTTGCGACAGGCGCTGCGTCACCGTTGCCCAATGGCGCTCCATAAAGACGAAGGCGACCACCGACTGCAGCAGGATCATCGGCGCGATGACGATGATCAGCGAGCGCGCATAGAGGCGCTTGGGCATGTAAAGCGAAACGAGGCGCCAGAACCGGTTCCAGATGCGCGGCACCGCCTTGAGCGTTCGCGTGGCGCGTGCGCTCAAGCCGTCAGGTCCCGGCCCTTCCAGTTCCGTCGTCGCCATTGGCTCTTTTCATTTCGTCCGCGGCCGCGTCCGATCGCGCGCCGCGGCCGATACTCTATTCCACACTGAGCCGATACCCAATACCGCGCACGGTCTGCAACCAGACCGGATTGGACGGATCGCGCTCGATCTTGCGACGCAGCCGGTTGATCTGGACGTCGATGGTACGCTCGCCGACCTCCGAATCGTCACCGACCAGTTCGTGGCGCGGGATGGTTTCGCCGGCGCGCGCGGCGAAGATCGCCAGGATTTCCTGCTCGCGGTCGGTCAGCTTCAGCGCCTCGCCGCCACGCTTCAATTCGCGCCTGGCGATCTGGAAGGTGTAAGGGCCGAAGACCAGTTGCTCGACCTTGGGGGTCGTCGCCGGGCCGCCACGGCGCAGGATGTTGTTGATGCGCAGGATCAGCTCGCGCGGATCGAAGGGTTTTGGCAGATAGTCGTCGGCACCGGCCTCCAGCCCTGAGATGCGGCTGTCGGTTTCCGACAGCGCCGTCAGCATCAGTATCGGCACGTTCTTTTCGGCCCGCAATGACTTGGTGAGGTCGACGCCGGTCTCGCCCGGCATCATGACGTCGAGCACGAGCAGGTCGAAATCGAGGCCGGCCAGTTTGCGCCTGGCTTCGCCGGCATTGCCGGCGACAGTGACGCGAAAGCCGTTTTCGGTCAGATACTGCTTGAGAAGATTGCGGATGCGGGTGTCGTCGTCGACCACAAGCAGATGCGGCGCATCGTCATCCGGTGCGGCCTGCTCGACCCTCTCAGTGCTCTCCATGGCTTTTCCCTGACATTTTTGCGGACCCAACGTCAATCTGCGCTCTCAGTTCCGGATTGACCATCGCTTCGAGGAAGCGTTCCACCAAGGTCCGTTCGGCGGCGCCGGAATCTTCCAATGCAGCATGGATGCGGCGCGACTGTGGCCGCGCCAGCGCCAGGGCCAGGGCACGGCCCTTGGCCGTCGGATAGAGTTCGCGCTGGCGGCGGTCGCGCGGACCTTGCAATTGCACGACATGGTCGGTGTCGATCAGCTGCTTGAGCACGCGCGCCAGGCTCTGTTTGGTGATCTTCAGCACATCGAGCAGTTCGGCGACCGTCAGGCCCGGCCTGCGGTTGACGAAATGCAGCACCCGGTGATGGGCGCGGCCGAAGCCGTAGTCAGCCAGGATCTGGTCGGGATCGGAGGTGAAGTCACGATAGGCGAAGAAGAACAGTTCGATGATGGCGAAGTCGATGCCGTCCTCGACTGACATCGCGGTCCTGATCGGTTTTCCGGCAGCTGGGCTTCGATCCGTCATCATTTCTCCATGGGAACGGGAGATTATGTCAGTACTATTGACGTAATTTCCCTGCAATGGTAATTTTTGACAAGCTTTTGGGCGGATTGCGAACGAAAAGGCAAGGCAGGCCGGTTTTTCCGGAACTTCCTGAGTTTGCCAGAGCGCGATTATCCGCCTACGCTTCGCGACACCGGCCGGCGTCTCAAATTGCATGGCGCGGCCAAAAAGAACACGCAACGACACTTGAGCTATGCGGGCCGAGGTCCGCGGGAGGTTACCATGGCATCCGTTCCCTTCGATCAACTGGACGGTTTCATCTGGATGAATGGCGAGTTCATTCCGTGGGGCGACGCCAAGATCCATGTGCTGACGCATGGGCTGCATTATGCAAGCGCGGTCTTCGAGGGCGAGCGCGCCTATGGCGGCGAGATCTTCAAGCTCAACGAGCACACCGAGCGCCTGCATGAATCGGCGCGCCTGCTCGGCTTCAAGATCCCCTATTCGGTGGCCGAGCTCAACGACGCCTCGACCACGCTTTTGAAGAAGCAGGGTTTCCAGGACGCCTATGTCAGGCCGATCGCCTGGCGCGGCAGCGAGCAGATGGGCGTTTCGGCGCAGAACAACCGTATCAACGTCGCTATCGCCATCTGGCAGTGGCCGAGCTATTTCGACCCGGCGCAGAAGCTGAAGGGCATCCGCCTGGACATGGCGGAATGGCGCCGGCCCGACCCGCGCACGGCGCCCTCGAAGTCGAAGGCCGCCGGCCTCTACATGATTTGCACCATGTCCAAGCACGCGGCCGAAGCCAAGGGCTATGCCGACGCCATGATGCTCGACTGGCGCGGGCAAGTTGCGGAAGCAACGGGCGCCAACATCTTCTTCGTCAAGGACGGCAAGATCCACACGCCGAAGCCCGACTGTTTCCTCGACGGCATCACCCGCCGCACGGTCATCGGGCTGGCCAGGGATCGCGGTCTGGAAGTCATCGAACGCGCCATCATGCCGGAAGAACTTGAGGGCTTCGAGCAATGCTTCCTGACTGGGACGGCAGCGGAAGTAACGCCGGTGTCGGAGATCGGCCCTTACCGATTCGAGGTCGGCGAGATCGCCAAGAACCTTATGAATGACTATTCTGCCGCAGTTCAGCCGAAGCACGCGATCGGCGCAGAATAACGATAGTCACAGCTTTTCGCGTAAGCAGGGGCGGTTTTCGAACCGCCCCTTTTATTTCAGCGTTTCTGCATTTGACTTTCATTCAATTCGGCGTCTCATGATGGTGTCGGCCCGGGAGGCTGGCAGCTATGGAGGGACTCATCATATGGACATGAACACGCTTCTTCCGATCATCATTCAGATCATTACAGGCATCATCGGTGGTCAGGCGGTGGGTGCTGCGATCAAGACGGCGGCGCTTGGACAGCTTCCCAAGATCCTGGGTGGCGCCATTGGCGGCGTCGGCGGCGCGGCGATCCTGGGCAGCCTGCTCGGCCACGGGGTCGATCCGGCCGCGGCAGCGGCTGCGACGAGCGGCCTGGGCAGCTCGCTCAACCTGCAGAACATCGTCGGCGGCGCCGGCGGCGGCGCGATCCTGACCGGCATCATCGGCGCGGTCATGGGCGCCATGAAGAAGTAAGGCCCGGCGGTCTGGTCCGATCAAAATGGGCGGCTTCGGCCGCCCATTTCTGTTTTTGAAGCGACTGACCGTTCGTCTTTCGAGGGCTGGACGCCTTTGGCACACGCCTCTACATCACCGCGTGAACATCGAAAGGACGATCATGGGTCAGCTCAATGCCGGCATCGTGCCGGTCACACCCTTCCAGCAGAACTGCACCATCCTGTTCGACATGGATGACAAGCACGGCGTCGTCGTCGATCCGGGTGGCGACATAGACAAGGTGCTGGCGGTGCTGAAGGACAATGCGATCACGGCCGAGGCAATCTGGATTACGCATGGCCATATCGACCATGCCGGCGGCGCCATGGAGCTGAAGGAAGCACTCGGCGTCGACATCATCGGGCCGCATCTGGCCGACAAGTTCCTGCTCGACAATCTGGAGAACCAGGGCAAGCGCTACGGCATTGCCGGCTCGCGCAACTGCGTGCCCGACCGGTTCCTCACCGAGGGAGAAACAGTGTCGTTCGGTTCGCATGTCTTCGAGGTGCTGCATTGCCCAGGCCATGCGCCGGGTCATGTCGTCTACTACAACCGCGCGGCCAAGTTCGCCCATGTCGGCGACGTGCTGTTCCGTGGCTCGGTCGGCCGCACCGACCTGCCGGGCGGCGACCACGCGACGCTGATTGCTTCGATCAAGGAGAAGCTGTTGCCGCTGGGCGACGACATCGGTTTCATCTGCGGCCACGGCCCCGGCGGCCGTTTCGGCGAGGAGCGGCGGACCAATCCATTCCTGACCTAGGCTAAGCGGATATTCAGCTGGATCGGCCTACGAGCCGACCGAGAGCTAAACAACAAAAAAGCGCTGGCCTCGCGGTCAGCGCTTTTTCGTATGGGGCAGGGAAGCCTCAGTTCGCGGTGCAGAAATGCTGTTCGCCGTCATTGCCGGTGAACGTGCCGGAGCGGCTGTTGAAGGTGCGGTAGCGGTCCGAGCAGTATTCGTACCAGCCACGGGTCCACGGCTCGGCATAGCGATCGGCATAGACCACCTGCGGCTCGGCGTAATAGCGGCGGACCGGGGCCGGGCGCACCACGACGTCACGGTCGTAGCCGTCATCGTAGTAGCGGTCAGCGTAGGCGGGTGGCTGGTCATTGGCCAACGCGCCACCGATCAGCGCGCCGGCGGCAAGGCCAAGCACGCCGGCGGCAATGGCGTCGCCGTTGTGGTGGCGGCGGTGATGACCCCAGTCATCGGCGTTGGCCGCGGGCAAGGCCGCAAGCATGGTGCCGGCCACGGCGGCGGACAGCACGACAGTCTTGAAAATTCTGTTCATCTTGGTCTCCTTCGTACCGGGCCGTGCGGTTCTGCAGGGGGATGCGGTCCGGCTTTACCAAAGACTAATATGCGACCGTGGCTGAACGGGGGCTGAACGGATTTCGACGTAATAATTCAAAAAGGCGCCGAAAATCGCACGCTCGCTAGGCGCGGCTGCCCGCCGACCAGGTCTTAAGCCGGCTCAGCCGACCGACAGGTTGACGGCCTTCGGACCCTTGCCGCGCTTGTCCGGCTCGGTGTCGAATGTCACTTTCTGCCCATCTTCGAGACCGGGAAGACCCGACGCCTGCACGGCCGAAATATGGACGAAGACATCCTTCGCGCCATCGTCCGGCGTGATGAAGCCGAAGCCCTTGGCATGGTTGAAAAATTTGACGGTGCCGGTCTGCGGCATGGGAAGCTCCCTTTGATCCCATAAACTCCAGTCTCGGGCCGGCAAATGCCCGAGAGGAAATTTGTCCTTTATTTTAGCGTCATCGGCAAGAGAAAGTTTTGCAGGCACTTCCGTAGCGTCAGTGCCCTGAAAAAGCTGCGGATATGAAAAAAGTTCCGACATGAAAAAGGCGCGGCGAAAATCGCCGCGCCTTCAAAATTCGTTTGTGCCTCCAGTCGCCATTTATGGCCTGGAGCCTCCTTCGCACGCCGCCGAGGACGTGCGGCGCGCCGATGGTTCAGGCAGCGCGGAGATTGACGGCCTTGGGGCCCTTGCCCATGCGGTCCGGCTCGACGTCGAAGGTGACCTTCTGGCCGTCGACGAGCGTGCGCAGGCCCGAAGCCTCGATCGCCGAGATATGGACGAACACGTCCTTGGCGCCACCATCGGGCGTGATGAAACCGAAGCCTTTGGTAGCGTTGAAGAATTTAACGGTGCCGGTCTGGGCCATTGGGGAAACTCCTTCACCCGTTCAGTCTTTGGTGGTCCCGCCCGCCGCCTGGCGCAATGGGCAGTTCCTGGTGGTTGCTTCGGCAGTCATGCATTGGCGCATGGTCAAACCCCCCGCCGAAAACGGGGCCGTCAGAGATTCACAGTATCGGGGAAAGGTCGTCCAAAACGTTCCGCTCTCCGGGTCGCAAATGCCCGAACACGGAATTTATCGCACGGAAACGTGAAGGTTGCAAGATAGCGCCGCGGGCCGCCGCACTGGGCGCATCCCGACGCAAGAATCGACTGATCTGAGCGTCGATGCGCCGCAAATAGGCTTGGTTGCGGATCGGGTCATCGGCCCACAGCCACAGTCACGCATGGGCCAGAGGCGGCCAACGACAGCCATTGCCGGTCGCCCTGGTTCCCGCCGCCACCCCAAGTGTGAGGCTGCAAACAGGGGTTGCATTTGACAAGGGAATGGCCAGGATCGGGGGAATGGCGAGGATCGCGATCGGGGGAGAGATCAGCATGAAATTTCTGGCGTCAATGTTTTCGCGGCAAGGTTTTGGCTTCTCGCTGCAAGGGTTCGCCTTGGTGTGCGTGTCGGCGCTCCTGGCCGCCTGCACAGTGGTCGTCGATGACGGACCGGGACCCCGTCCACGCCCGCCGCGCCCCGAACCGCAATATTGCTCCAGGCAATACGAGCCGGTCTGCGCCCGCCGCGGCGACGATCGCCAGACTTTCGCCAATGGCTGCCTTGCCGACCGCGCCGGTTACCGCATCGTGCGCGACGGTCCCTGCCGTGGTGACGGCGGTGGCGGTGGCGGTGGCGGTGGCGGTGGCGGTGGGGAAGAGCAGACGTTCTGCACCCGCGAATACGCGCCCGTCTGCGCCCGCCGGCACGGTGAGGAGCGCACTTTCCCCAACGCCTGCGAAGCCCGCGCCGCGGATTATCGCATCGTTGGTGACGGGCCGTGCTGAGAAGGCGCTACTTGGCCACCCCCGTATAGGCCCTGGCCTTCAGCAGGGTGGCCAGATGGGCGGCATTTGACGCTGCCATCTCGATCATGCCGGAGACCGCTTTCGGGGTCTTCGGCAGGTCGGCATAGTTGACGTCGCCCATGGCTTCGCCAACCCAGTAGACGCCGCCATTGGCGGGAATCGTGAAGCCGACATCGTTGAGCGCCTGGAAGCATTCGGCATGGCAATGATGGGCGCCATCCTCATTGCCGACGATCGCCACCAGCGCCACCTTGCCGGCGGCCGGCATGCGGCCCTTGTCGTCGGCCTCATCGAGAAAGGCATCCATGCGCTCCATGACGCGCTTGGCGACGCTGGAGGGCTGGCCCATCCAGATCGGCAGGCCGAGAATGAAGATGTCGGCGGCGACGATCTTTTCCCGCAGCTTTGGCCAGTCGTCGCCCTTGCCCATGTCGGAGACCACACCGGGCTTGATGTCATGATCGAGCGCGCGCACGACCTCGCCCTTCACGCCATGCGGTTTGAGCGCCGAGAGCAGATCGGCGATGATCTTGTCGGTCGAGGATTTTTCCTTGTCGCCGGACGCTTTCAGCGAGCAGTTCAGGGCGAAGGCGGTGAGGGACATCGTGCGGCTCCTGCATATGGCTGTGCAGGCCCAACGTCGCAAGGCGGTTGCGGTTGCGCGGCGATGATTATCCGGACGCGGTTGCCAAGACGCGCCGCGTCGAGGCGGGCGAAATCCATCAGGCCCGATACGCTCCATCGGCCGGCCCGGCATAAAGCTCGCAGCCGTCCTCGTCGCAGATGCGCAGGCGGTCGGGGATCTGCGGCATGGCCAGGCTGTGGAACAGGGCGGTCGCGCCTTGCAAGGCGGCGCGTAGCGTGGGCGCTTCCAGCGACACCTTGTCGAGCGTCGCTTCTTCGGCGTCGCGCGACCTGTAGAACTCGATGACGAAGTTCAAGCAAGCCTCCGTGGCAGAGCATTGCGTGGCTTGTTGCGTCAGTTCATCGCCTGCTCACAGCGGGCGATGGGGCGCATGCGAAGCGCCCCAGGGATTTCAGGTCTTGGATGTCAGCTCTTGGACTTCGGCTTCATGCTGCTCTCGGCCTGCTTGACCGACGAGCCGAAGGGAGCGGCCGCCTTGGCCACGACCTTGTCTTTCTTCGGCTTGCGCGTTTCGCGATTGCTTCGCTGTTGACCCTTGGACATGGACTGCTCCTTGTATGCGTTGGCTGGCTTTTTCGGGAATTTCAGACCGCTGGATTGCCGGCGACAACCGGATTGTCGGCCGGTTCGAGATTGTCTTCGGTGGTGACCCGCTCGTGGGTCTCCTGCTCGCTGCGGATGCGGTATTGCGGCGAACCGTCCTTGACCGGCAGCCTGCTCTTGATCTCGAACAGTTCCGCCGTCTTCTGGACGAGGCCGGTGCGGCTCTTCATGCGCACCGTCTGGCCGATGGCGAAAAGGTGAGAGGGGGTGTCGGTACGCAGGCGCGTATTCTGCTGGAAACGGATCATGCTGCATTCTCCCGGTCGCGCTTCAGCGCGGTTTCGAGTTCGAGGTGGTCGATGGCGACAAGCTGGCTGGTGGTCGGGTTCTTCGCCGCCCTTGCCGGCAGGTGAATGAAGGTGGCGACGCGGCGCCAGGCAGCGCGCGACATGCCCTCGATCAGCTCTTCGTCATGATCGATGTCGTAGTCGCCGGCCGGCAACTGGCCCTCCAGGCCACCGAGCGCGAAAGCTGCGGTGAAATGGGCGATGGAGTGGGTGGTGCGGTCCGGCATTGTCCTGGCCTTGACTGGTTCACGCCTTGATCGGTTCACGCTTGGGGCGTCACGTAGAAAAGCGGCCTGAAAGCAAAAAAGCGGGGACGAGGCCCCGCTTTCCTATTTCCGGCAATCACCGGAAATAAGCCGATTTCGAGAGCTGCCAGTACATCCGTGGTCAGCGTTCATCGAATTCGGCCGGATCAGATCAGTTGCAGATTGGCGGCCGAGTCGCGGCCCTTGCCGTCACGCTCCAACTCGAATTGCAGCTTCTGGCCTTCGGCGAGGCCGGGGAAGCCGGCGCGCTCCATCGCGCTGACATGGACGAATACGTCGTTGCCGCCATCGGTCGGCTGAATGAAGCCAAAACCCTTCTGGCCATTGTAGAACTTCACGGTTCCGGTGGTCATTTGTGTCTTTCGAGAATCGAGGAATGGCACAGCGAATGCCGCGCGTCCGGTATCGACGATTTGGAATGAGATTGGCGGGTCGAGAACCTCTGACGCCGCGAGATGCCAATTCTGGCCAAAACGATCTTTGTTACATAGCTCGGTTGGGCGGTCTTTTCAAGATGATTTACAAAATCTGCTCGCTTTGGTTGAAAAATAGATCGCTATAAACGTCCAGATAACTCTGCTAAGGTTGAGGATATTTCTAGAAAATTCTTGAGAACGTGCTGGGGGTTTTCCTTGGCATCTGTATTTTTATTTGCTCTAAAAAAGGATAAAATCATGGTTTCCGTCAGAACCTCGAGAGGAAAGACCGCAGCGGTTAATCCGATCATCAAGCCAACCGTCCTGCACGCCATTGCCGTTGGCGCCAATGGCCAGCCCATGATCGTCAAGTCGGCACGGCTGACCATCAGAAGCGATGAGGCGGCAAGGCGCACGATCTCCGACACCGATGGCACCGTGAGGCGGGCCAGGCAGGTTGCCGAGGCCAACCGCCTGATCTGATCGCTGCAAGGCGTCGAAAGGGCGCAGAACCATGCTAAGACTTGAACCTGCCGCGCCAATGGCCTAGATCGCGGCAGGCGGATAAACACGGCAGGTTTCCCATTAACAGAGATCAGAGACGAGCGGCGGGTGCGGGAGCCAGGTCTGGCGCGGGCGGACAGCCGCCACTGGGCCTCGACCAGTATGTGCAGCAGGCCCTGCAGCTGCACCAGGCCGGGCGCCGGCAAGAGGCTGAGACGATCTACCGGCAGGTGCTGGAGCGTCAGCCCAAGCACGCGGCCGCAGCGCATTTCCTGGGGCTGCTGCTGCACCAGACCGGGCGCAGCGAAGAGGGGCTGGATCTCATAGAGCAGTCGGTGAGCCTGCAGCCGACGAACGCCGATTTCCTCAACAATTTCGGCACGGTGATGCGCGACCTCGGCCGCGTCGCCGCGGCAATCGACTTCTTCCGTGGCGCGGTGGATCTGCGGCCGGAGCAACTCGCGGCGCGCGACAATCTCGGCTCGTCGCTGACGCAGCTTGGCCAGTTCGAGGAGGCCGAGGAGATCTATCGCGGCACGGTCGCGCGCAATCCCTTCCATGTCCGCGCTCGGATCGGGCTTGCCGAAACGCTGCAGGAATCCGGACGCCTGGATGAGGCGCTGGCTGTGTTCCGCGAAGCGCTGACCATCCGCCCCAAAGATGCGGACCTGCTGCGCGGGCTGGGCGTCGGGCTGATGGAAAAGGGCAAGCTCGACGAGGCGGCCGACCTGTTCCGGCAGGCGCTGGCGGTGAACCCCGGCATGGCCACGGCCTGGCTGATGCTGACGCAGGTCAAGCGCCAGAAAGAGCGCGATGCCGAATTGGCCGGCATGGAAGCACAGCATGCCAAGGCGCCGCAGGACAGCCTGGCTCGCATGCAGCTGTCCTTCGGCCTCGGCAAGGCCAATGACGATTTGAAGGATTACTCCAGGGCCTTCGACTATTTCGCCGAAGGCAATGCCATTCGCCGCAAGGGCATCAACTATGATCCCGTCAGGACGCGCGCCGAATTCGAGGCGATGAAGACGGTGTTCGATGCCGGCTTCTTCGAAAGCCACAGACCGAGCCCGATCACCGATGAGGCGCCGATCTTCGTCGTCGGCATGCCGCGTTCGGGCACGACGCTGGTCGAACAGATCATCGCCAGCCATCCCAAGGTCTATGGCGCGGGCGAGCTCAGCATCTTGAAGAAGGTGGTCGGTAATCAGTTCCCGGCAAACATGCCAGGCGGCTTTCCCTGGGGCGTATCGGAGACGGATGATGCGGATTTTGCCGAGGCAGGCCAAGCCTATCTCGACATGCTGCATGCCCGCTATCCCCATATCAGCCATGTCACCGACAAGATGCCGGGCAACTTCCTGCTAATCGGCTTCATCCACATGATGATGCCGAAGGCCAGGATCATCCACGTCGCCCGCGATGCGGTGGCGACATGCCTTTCAATCTTCAAGGTGCATTTCCGGGGTGACAGCCACCGCTATGGCTATGAGCTCAGCGAACTGGCCGACTTCCACAATCTCTACACAGACATCATGGCGCATTGGCATAGCGTGCTGCCAGGCGTCGTGCATGATGTGCGCTATGAGGATTTCGTTGCCGATCAGGAAGGGCAGAGCCGGGCGCTTATCGACTATCTCGGCCTGCCATGGGACGATGCCGTCTTGTCGTTCCACGAGACCGACCGGCCGGTGCGCACGGCTTCCGCCGCGCAGGTTCGCCAGCCGATGTATCAAGGCTCGGTCGATCTGTGGAAGCGTTATGGGGACCGGCTGAAGCCGCTGCTCGACAAGCTAGGCTGATATTCAGGGTGAGGCCGGCCTGCGAACGGCGGTTCCCTCCGCTTCCGGTACTCACGAACTTAAAGTATGTTCCGTCCCGGTTCTCGGAAACCACCGTTCTCGGTTCGGCCTGACCTCAATCTCAACCTACCTTGGGGCAGAGCAATTCAAAGCTCCATGAATGGCTGGAAGCCGCCGAAGATCATGCGCTTTGCGTCGAAGGGCATGGTCCCCCAATCGGGTTTCAAACGCGGGTCGGCCATCACCTTGGCCATCACCGCGTCGCGGCTCTGCCTGGATTCATAGACCGCCCAGGCAAAGACGACGATCTCGTCCTCCTTTGCCTGAACGGCACGCAGAAACGAGGTCAGCTCGCCATAGGGCACGTCGTCGCCGATACATTCGACATAGGCGAGCGCGCCGTGTTCCATCCATATGGGGCCGGTGAGGCTGGCCAGCTTCTTGTAGTCGTGGAGTTTGGCCTTTGGCACGGCAAGCACGAAACCATCGACATAGGACATGGCGAACTCCTTTGCTGAAAAACGAGCGCCGGGTCGGCGGGGATACGACCCGGCGCGGTGAGCGCGTCAGCCCTGACATTGGCGGGCGACGCCTGCTCGCTAGGAAGCCTATTTCACCGGCGCGTTCATCGCCCAGGCGATGCCGAAGGGATCACGCAGCTGGCCCCAGCGGTCGCCCCAGAACATCACCTGCAACGGCACCACTTCCTCGCAGCCGGCTTCGATGGCGCGCTTCCACCAGGTTTCGATCGTGTCGTCCTGGAGATGCAGCTGCAGCGTATAGCCCTGCGCATCCTTGTGCGGGTGACCGTGTTCGGGGAAGGCATCGCCCAGCATCAGCGTCGAGCCGTTGATGTGGAGATGGACATGCATGGTGCGGCCTTTTTCGTCAGGCGGATAGGCAAAGACCTGCTCTGCGCCAAAGGCCTTTGCGTAGAATTCGGCAGCCTTGAAGGCGCCGTCAACCTGCAGATAAGGGGTCAATCCGCCGAGCACTTCTGCCTTGGGCTGAACGGGGGTCTGGTCGGTCATGTCTTGCTCCTCTTTGCGTCTGGCTTAGGCGTTTGGCTTGGCCTTGCGAACCCTAGGACGCATGAGGTGACGGCGATCCTACAAGGCCGCGAGATTTTTTTGCGGACCGGCCCGCGAAGACCAGGCAGCCGGCGAGATGAGCGACAGCCGCATCAACAGGCTGGTTGCGGTCATATTATCTTTGCCGAGAAGGTGTTTGCACGACGGCTATCTTGCGCGTCGAAGATTTCCGGATAGCCGATATCCCTGCGCAATTCGGCCGGCAGCGACAGCAGGATGCGTTCGCTTCGATGGCGGGCTCGTGTCGCCACGTACCGGGTTGCGATGCGACCGATGGATGAAAAGACCGACATGACAAGTGCTCCCTGGGTTGGCGCCGGCATCATCGTGTCGGCATCCCAAGTACGAGGCAGATTCAGGCGATCCGACAGGCTGTCGAAATTTTTGTAGCAGCGCTTGATGTCATGCAGGCGCCGCCGAGCGGCGCCTATGCAACCTTAAGCGTTGGGATGGCCGAAACATCAACCTCACGCTCGGCGTGCCAGGCATCGAAAGCTGCCTGCATCCGAAGCCAGATCGCAGCGCCGTCGCCGAACAGCTTCCCAAGGCGAGCGGCCACAGCCGGCGAAACCGGCTTCTTTTCGCGGATGATGTCATAAAGCTGCTGCCGGGAAATCCCCAGCAGATTTGCAATTTCCACCTTGGTCTTTCCGGTTGCCGGGATAATGTCCTCAAGCAGCGCCCCCGGGTGGGAGGGGCAACGCTCGATCGGACGCGTCGGCTCGTGCACGGTCATAAGTCGAACTTCTCCAATCTGGCCGCCTCAGTGATATTGCTCGAAATCGACGCGGGCGGCATCTTTGCCGTCGAATTCAAATGTGATGCACCACGGGCCGTTGACATGAACCGTGTAGCGGATGGGATTAAAGCCTTTCAGCGAGTGGAAGTCGAAGCCGGGGAGGTTCATCTCCTCCGGCTTCTCCGAAGCTTCCAGGCGGTCAAGCCGGACAAGAATGCGCTTGTGCATCTTGGCGTCGATCTTGCCGGTTTTTCCGGTTTGAAAGAGGTCCAACAGCGCCTTGTTCTTAAAGGACTTGATCATCGACTTATGTAAACAGATTGCTTACATAAATCAAGAACTGTAAGCAAACAATTTACGGGCAAGCGAACCGAGAACCGAGTGCATCAAATCCTCGCCCTTCAGCCCTCCGCTTCGGCCACCTCACGGAAAAAGCCCTCGGGGCCTTCTACCTCGGTCAGCTTCCGCTTGTCGATCAGCCAGAAGCGGTTGCCGACATTGCGGATGAAGGAGCGGTCGTGCGAGGCGAGCATGCAGCTTGCCTGGTGCTTGAGCAATTCCTCCTCCAGCGCTTCCTGGCCGTCTATGTCGAGATGGTTGGTCGGCTCGTCGAGCAAATAGAAGTTGGGGTTGGCGAGCCTCAGCGCCAGCATCATCAGCCGTGCCTTCTGGCCACCGGACAGCACGCCGATCTTTTTTTCCTGCATCTCGATGACCACGCCGGCGCCGGCAAGCAGCGAGCGGGCTCGCTGTTCGCCGACATCATAGCGGCGCGAGACCATCGCAAGCGGCGTGTCGTCGCCGCTGATCCCGGATAGCGCCTGGTCGCTGTAGCCGAGCACTGTCGACGGCGTCACCTTCACGTTCGGCACCGTGTCGGGCTCGACGATGGCGTTGCGGATCAACGTGACGAAACGCGACTTGCCGACGCCATTGCGGCCAAGCAGCACGATGCGGTCGCCCTGGCAGATGTGGCGCTTGCCGGTCCGAAACAGCAGCGTGCCGTCGGGCGTTTCGACCGCCGCGTCTTCAAGCGTGATCAGCACCTTGGCGTGGGTGCCGCGATTGGCCAACCGGATCGCACCGGCCGATCTCTCGCGATGCGCCGGGTTCGCCGCCTCTTCCAGCTTCTCCGCACGCTCCTTGAGTTGCTTGGTTTTCACCGTCAGCAGGTCGCTGCCCGAATTGATGCCGATGTTGTTGAGCTTGGCGGCCTGCTTGCGCAGCTGCTGGGCGACCTTCATGTCGCGCTCGAACTTGCGCGCCGTGGAGGCATCGGCCTCGTCGAGAGCCTGCCGGGCGCGGGAATAGGGCAGCGCGAACGCCGGCGATTGTTCCGGGCGCAGGAACAGCGTCCGGTTGGTGACGGCGTCGAGGAAGGCGCGGTCGTGGCTGGCGATGACGACGGGCACTTCGCGCGGCAGCGCGTTCAGCCAGGTTTCCAGCTGGGAGATGCGGGCAAGATCGAGATGGTTGGTCGGCTCGTCGAGCAGCAGCACGTCGGGATCGGTGACCCAGACGCGGGCGATCAGCGCCAGCCTTTGCCAGCCGCCGCTCAGCGCCTGCATTGGCCGTTCGCGCATCGCCTCGGGCACATCAAGCGAGTCGAGGACGACGTCGACACGCCACATTTCGCTATCGGTCTGCTCCGGCGGCAAGGCATCGGCCACCACCTGATGGAAGGTGCGGCCGAGCAGAGCAGGGGGAACGGACTGTTCGACATGGCCGACGCGCAGGCCGCGCGTGCGGGTGATGTCGCCCGATGTCGGCTCCATCTCGCCGGTCAGGCATTTGAGCAAGGTCGATTTGCCGCGGCCATTGGCGGCGACAATGCCGAGCCGGTCGCCGGCGCCAATGGTGAGGTCGAGGTTTGCAAACAGCGGCGCACTCATGGTGACGCCGAGGGATTTGAGGCTGATCAGGGCCATTGTGATTTCTCTGGTCTTGCCGGTGTCCGGCTCAATGCACTTTGACGGTGCGCATTCCGGCCATCAGGCTCAGTGTTGCGCACCACGAAAGGGCAGACCAAAAAATCGAAGCGGGAAAAAACCCGGACCGTCCCTGGTCAGCCCTGCAAGCTAGCTCGCAGGGCAGTAATCGGGCCACGCTGACGATGGTGACGAAAAAACGCAAACACGTGAGCCCTCCTTTCGAGACAAGACGTTGAGTGTGAGGAGCGATTACACCAAAGGCGGGGCGGATGGCAAGGCCGCCGCTTTCCCCCGGCGCGGGATGGGGTCGAGCACCAAGACGCAGCCGCCGATGATCGCCACCGCGCCGAAACCCTGGATGACGGTCAGCGATTCGCCAAGCAGGATCGTGCCGACCAGCACGGCGATCGTGGTCACGGCGAATTCGACGCTGATCGTCCTGGTCGCGCCGATGCTGGCTATCAGCTGGAAGTAGACGACATAAGTCAGCGCACTCATCACGCAGGCGAGAAGGACGAGATAGAGGAAGTCGACAGGGGTGGGCATGGCAGGCACCGGCACGACCAGCAGCAATGGCAGCGTCATCAGGCCGCCGAACAGGAAGGCGGCGCCGGTGAGTTCGAACGAACCAGCCGCGCGCAAATGGCGGTTGGCGTAGTTGCTGCCGAAGGCGGCGGAGAAGGAACTGAACAACGAGGCCGCACAGCCGAAGGCGAAGGATGTCGTGATCGGCACGGCGGGAAAGCCGACCAGAACGATGATCCCCGTGGCGCCGACCAGCAACCCTGCCAGTCCACGAACTGTGATGCGCTCCAGCCCCCACAACTGCCCGAGGATCATCGAGAACAGCGGGATCGCGGCAACGAGGATGGCGGCCATTGCCGTGCCGATGCGCGGCGTTGCGTAGGACAGGCCGATCAGCTGCGCGGCGACCGTCGTCGCGCCAACCACGGCGAAGTGCCCCCAGCCGGCGCTGAAATCAAGCCGCCGCCGTGTCGCGGCGGCCAACAGGAAGAGCGTCATGCCGGCGATCAACGAGCGCAAGGTGACCGCACCGACCCAGCCGAAGGTATGCACGACCTTGAGCAGGACAAGGAACGACAGCCCCCAGGTGATGGCCAGGAAGACATAGGCGGCGATGTCCTTGGGTCTCATGGGTATGTTTGGCCGGTGGGGAGCTTTGCGTGCAGAGGCAGAATTGCAGCCGTGCGTATCGTTTTCGCCGACTGGCGGCAAGCGCGCGAGCATGGTCCAGAGGTTGTTGCGACTCTGCGAAGCATGACGTTGAGGTACGGCGATGGAGTGCTTCCCTTCTCCCGCAGGGGGAAGGGAAATGCGCTTTACCGCCCCGGCCTTCCCGTTTTGCCCGGCCGTCTCTTTTCGCGGCGGGCGTCGCCTGGGTCTTCATAGGAACCAATGCCAGTGCGCTGGCGGACGATGGGCTTGTTGGCATCGCCGTGTTCCTTCGCGCCCCCCTCTGTCCTGACGGCGCCCACAGCGGGGGAGATCGGCTGGGGCTTTGCCGGCACTTTTCCCTCGACCGGCTTTTCCGTCCGCCGCACGGTCATCTCGTCAAGCGAGTTCTTCTTGAACAGCGGTTTGGTGGCATCGCCGGGAATGCCGAAGTCGGAGCCGTGCGCTTCTTCCGCCGACTGCTTCTTGAACAGCGAGCGCGATACGGCACCCGCTGGCGTCGGCATATCGGTGCCAGGGCCCATATCGTCGATCGAGGGTTTGGCAAACAGCGGCTTCTTCACCGGCACGGCGCCGTCCGCGCCCATTTCGTCAATCGCCGGCTTGCGGAAGAGGTTAGTCCGGGCAGCCCTGGCCGCCTCTTCGGCGGCGCGGGCTTCGTCGAGCTTGCGGAAACGTTCCTGTTCCTCGGATGTACGATGTTTGGCCACGCCCTTGTTGTGCTTGCCCTTTTCCCGACCCGAGACCGGGCTTTCCATGTCGGCGTATTTGGCCAGCGGGTCTTCGGAGATCGACAGTTCCATCTCACGCAGGCGCTTGATTTCGTCGCGGATACGGGCTGCCTTCTCGAAGTCGAGATTGGTGGCGGCCTCGCGCATCTGCTTCTCCATGGCGTCGAGATGCGCCTTGAGGTTGTTGCCCATCATGGCGCCGGCGCTGTCGGTGAACTGCGAGATGTCGGCGCGGACATGGTCCTTCTCGTAGACCGAGTCCAGAATGTCTGAGATGCGCGACTTGACCGATTCCGGCGTGATGCCGTTGGCCGCGTTCCACTCCATCTGCTTTTCGCGGCGGCGGCTGGTTTCGGCCATCGCCCGTTCCATCGAGCCGGTGACCTGATCGGCATAGAGGATGACCTTGCCGTCGACATTACGCGCGGCGCGGCCGATGGTCTGGATCAGCGACGTCTCGGAACGCAGAAAACCTTCCTTGTCGGCATCGAGAATGGCGACGAAGCCGCATTCGGGAATGTCGAGGCCTTCGCGCAGAAGGTTGATGCCGACCAGCACGTCGAAGGCGCCGAGGCGCAAATCCCTAAGGATCTCGATGCGCTCCAGCGTGTCGATGTCGGAGTGCATATAGCGCACGCGCACGCCCTGTTCGTGCAGGTATTCGGTCAGGTCCTCGGCCATGCGCTTGGTCAGCACGGTGACCAGCGTGCGGTAGCCGGCCTTGGTGGTCTCGCGGATCTCGCCGACGACATCGTCGACCTGGCTTTTCGCCGGGCGCACCTCGACCGGCGGATCGATCAGGCCGGTCGGCCGGATGACCTGCTCGGCGAAGACGCCGCCGGCCTGTTCCATTTCCCAGCCGCCTGGTGTCGCCGAGACAGCGACGGAGAGCGGGCGCATGGCGTCCCATTCCTCGAAACGCAGCGGCCGGTTGTCCATGCAGGAGGGCAAGCGAAAACCATATTCCGCCAGCGTCGCCTTGCGGCGAAAGTCGCCGCGATACATGCCGCCGATCTGCGGCACCGTGACGTGGCTTTCGTCGATGAAGACCAACGCATTGTCGGGAATGTATTCGAACAAGGTCGGCGGCGGATCGCCGGGCTGGCGGCCGGTGAGATAGCGCGAATAGTTCTCGATGCCGGCGCAGGAACCGGTGGCTTCCAGCATCTCCAGATCAAAGCGGCAGCGCTGTTCCAGCCGCTGCGCTTCCAGCAGGCGGCCGGCGCGTTCCAGTTCCACCAGCCGGTGCTTGAGCTCTTCCTTGATCGACTTGATCGCCTGATTGAGCGTCGGGCGCGGCGTCACATAGTGCGAATTGGCGTAGATCTTGACGCTTTTCAGCTCGCCGGTCTTCTGGCCGGTCAGCGGGTCGAATTCGGTGATCTGCTCGATCTCGTCGCCGAACATCGAGATGCGCCAGGCGCGGTCTTCCAGGTGGGCCGGAAAGATCTCGATCGTGTCGCCGCGCACGCGGAACGAACCACGGACGAAATTGATGTCCTGGCGCTTGTACTGCTGGGCGACGAGATCGGCGAGCAGGGCGCGCTGGTCGAGCCGGTCGCCGATCTGCATCTGGAAGGTCATCGCGGTATAGGTTTCGACCGAGCCGATACCGTAGATGCAGGACACCGAGGCGACGATGATGACGTCATCGCGCTCGAGCAGTGAGCGCGTCGCCGAATGGCGCATGCGGTCGATCTGTTCGTTGATCGAGGATTCCTTCTCGATGAAGGTGTCGGTGCGCGGGACGTAGGCTTCCGGCTGGTAATAGTCGTAATAGGAGACGAAATACTCCACCGCATTGTCGGGGAAGAATTTCTTGAACTCGGAATAGAGCTGCGCGGCCAGCGTCTTGTTGGGCGCCAGGATCAGGGCAGGGCGCTGCGTCTGCTCGATCACCTTGGCCATGGTGAAGGTTTTGCCGGAGCCGGTGACGCCGAGCAGCACCTGGGTGCGGTCGTTGTTGTCGACACCTTCGACCAGATCCTTGATCGCGGTCGGCTGGTCCCCCGCAGGCTCGAAGTCCGACACCATCTTGATGGCGATGCCGCCTTCGGATTTCTCCGGGCGGGCAGGGCGGTGCGGCGTCCACAGCACGCCGTCCTTGTGCAGCGGATTGCCGGATTCGATCAGCGCCGAGAGTGCTGCCACCGTGGCGGTGACGCTGCTCGAGGCCATTGTCTCGGCGTCTTCCAGCGAGATGTCGAGGCCTGCGACCGGATTGAGACCGGCCGCCGTCCGCTCCCTGGCCGTTGCCGCGCCACCCATCGAAGTGCCACGCGAGCTGCGACCCGGAGCGGCGGAGCGCTCGGGAATCTTCTTGGCCACCTTGGGCGATTTGCCGCCGTCGCCCTTGCCGATCTGGCGCCCTTCCTTCTCGGCCTCCTGCTCGATCTGCTCTGCCCAATCCGCGATCGACCCCGTGAGCGGCGTGCCCGACAGTTCGGGCTGCGGCATCTCGGCGAAGCCGCCTCTGTGCAGCGGCTCCGAGGCGTCGAGGAAATCGGTCAGCGGACTGCGCCGCTTGGGCGCGGCGCGGTCGTCATTCGCCGTCGGGGGCGTTCTCTTGTCGGGGGATTTGGCCATGTCCCGAATATGGTGAGTCTTGGCCAAAATGGAAAGAGCGGGATGAGGCGCGGCGCCTGACCGCATACGGCTCCTGACAGAAGGCTGTCAGGAGGAGTCAGCTCCGCGCAGTGGTGCTGCCTGTCGCGCTCAGGCGCCGCGTGCGTTGTCGGTCGCCACCTGGGTCGGCGATCCGTTCAGGCGCGGCACCACGACGAGGCGTGTGACCTTGCCCTTCTTGAAGGCAGCGAGGAAGCGGGCATAGTCCCGGAAGACGACGCAGCCATTAGAACTCGGCGCGGCCGCCGCGCAGCATATAGGTGTGGGCGAGCAGGCCGTTGCGGTTGTACTTGTTACCGCCACCGACCGGGGTGAGGCGCAGGGCCTCGACGCCATGGAAGCGGGATTCACGCAGCGACAGATTGTAGGTGTTGGGTGGCGTCGGGCCACGATCCTTCACGTGGACATAGCGCGGCTGGTCGACCATGGCGCCGAGACCTGAATGCGCCTCAAGCCGCTGGCCGTCCGGCATGTAGACCGTCTTGGCGCTGATGTCATAGACGGCGACGCCATGTCCGGCTCCGCTTCCGGGGTTCGGCCCGTTGAACAGGTTCTTGAACGCCTGGCCGAGGCCGCCCGAAGGTGTGTCCGGCTTGGCATAGGCCAGCACATCGCCGCCATCGCGGCCTTGCCGGGCCGGTTGCCTGGCCTGCTGGACCGGCTTTGCCTGGGGCGCCGGTTTCTGCTGGGCGAGCTTGGGCTGAGCAATCTTGGGCTGCGGCTCCGGCTTGTCCTGCTCGACGGCCTTGGGCTGCGGCGCGTCGAACTGCGGGCGTCGGGTCGGCAGCGGCACGTCGTCGGTCAGCGCATCCGGCAGCGCGGCGGCGTCGCCGGGCTGTTCCTGCTGGGTCTCGACAGGCGAAACCGCGACATCTGCCGAGGAGTCGGTCATCGGCAGCGGTGAAGCGAAGGCCTCATCCTCGACCGGCAGCGACCGCACAAGGGCCAGGGCCAGCTGCGCGTTGTCAGGTGTCTCGGATTGGGCCAGGGCCAGCTGCGCGTTGTCAGGTGTCTCGGATTGGGCAAAGCCCTGCGGTGCCGGTGCGGTCTGGACGACGGTATCGGCACGGGCGAAGCGTTCCGCCGCGGGAGCCGGCATGTCGTCAGACAGGCTGGCCATGAGCTGGGCGGACGGCACCAGCGACGCCTCAGCGATCTGCGGCGCGGTGCTGGAAATCACGGGACGGGCGTTGGCCGTCGCGACAGGCATGCCGGCGGTGGCAAAGACAATAGGCTTGCCGGCGTCGGCAAAAGCGGCGGCAAGCTTGGTCGGCGATAGCGACGCCTCCATGCGTTCGAAACGCTCCTGCGCCTTCGACTTCAAAATAGGCTGTTCCGGCTTTGCATGGGCCACGAGGCGCGCGGATTTCTCCATCTGCGGGCTGACGCCGGCCAGCTTGAAGCAGCTGGCGCCGCATTGCACGGCGTGGTCGTGCAGGCCCTGCGCGCCGCCATGGGCGTTGGCCAGCACGAACGGCGCCGAGGATCTCAGGAAATGCTGCTTCAGCGGATCGGCCATGGCCAGCGAGCCTGGCATGGACAGCGTCTGCGGCAGGCCGCCCGACGCCGACAGCGCGGCGCCGACGGAGCTGAGGCCAGCCATGGTGCCGATCAGCCACAAGCCGACGGCAGCGCTGACACCGGGCACCGCGACCCAGCGGACGATCCGTTGCGGGTTGAAGGAATGGGAACGCAATGCGTCGACTTGCTCGCCGCCTTCGCGCTGTTCCCAGATTATTTTGTGTTTACGCGACAACGCCATGCAACCAATCTTGCTCCAATCGGTTTTCCCCGTACGTGGCCTTGTGAGCCGCGACGACCATTCTGCGAGTGATCCCAGGTGGTCCCCGACGCGTTTGCCGCGCCTGTTGTTGGTTGCCGATTGCTTCAAAATATGGACAAAGTTGGTTAATCAATCCCTCTCAAAACCAACGACGAGATGTGGATTTCTCCAAATGAGGTTCCATCCACGCGCAGGAAAGTGGTGTTGTTGCCCTTCCGAGGCAGTTTTGCTGCCTGCTTTTGGCGGCCAAGTCAAGCAAAACAGCCCCAGCTAATTTGCGAAAGAAGCGCTCCGGCGAGCCATGCGGCAATCGGTCGTGTCCTTCCGACGTACCAAAAAAGTCTGTTGCAGGGGCAAAACTGTTGCCCGATTGCCACAAATTCTGCGCCCGGACTGCCACTCCCTGACGCCCATTGACTCGTTTTGGGAGGCGGTGCAATCGGGTTGAAGGCTTGGTTTTGGGGTGGCAAAGGCCACTTTGGAGGCTTTTTCCATGAAGCGTCGGGATTTCTTGACGCTGTCGGCGGGTGCGGCGGCGTTCTCCATTCTTCCGGCTACTGTCAGGGCTGCCCTGCCGGTGCCTTATGATCGCAACGCCGAAATCCCATTCAAGGATAAAAAGTCGTTCATCGACTGGATGGTGGCCAATCGCGGCGAGGATCCGAAGTTTTTGGCTGAGCGATTCGATCGCTTCCAGATCATGGTCTATAACAAGGACGTGCTGGACGACCGCAACAAGCGCGCCTTCCTTGCCACGCCGCGCGAAGAATTCGTGCTGCAGCAGAATCTGGGACGCGCCTACGACCACGCCTTCCTCGACATCGGCTATGGCGTGACGATCTCCGGTCCGCATCTGGTCGGGCGCATGACAACGGCCATCGACGTCCAGTTCGGCGAGGCCGTGCTCGAGGTCGGCACCGGCTCCGGCTACCAGTCGGCCTATCTCGCCAACCTCACCGACAAGGTGCACACGATCGAGATCATCAATCCGCTGGCGCAGCGCACGCGCCGCACCTATGACGCGCTGATCGATCGCGGCTACAGCGTGTTCGGCTCGGTCACCAGCCGCAACGCCGACGGCTATTATGGCTGGGAAAGCGTCGGCCCGTTCGACAAGATCATCGTCACCTGCGGCATCGACCACATTCCGCCGTCGCTGCTGCAGCAGTTGAAGCCCAATGGCGTGATGGTCATCCCGGTCGGCCCGCCGGGCGCCCAGCATGTGCTCAAGGTGATCAAGCAGCAGCTTGCCGACGGCACGTTCAACATCGTCCGCTCGGATATCTATAATGGCAAGGTGGTGCCGTTCGTGCCGTTCACCAAGCTGGAAGGCGACCAGATCGTCGGCACGCATAACGGCTGAGCATGCCGCGCCGGTCCAGGCCTGCCGAGCCAAGCCGCCGCATCAAGGGGCCTGAATGACGGCTGTCGTATCGACCTCTCGACCAAGTCTCACCTCGCTGGAGGCGCCTCGGCTCGCGCATTATCTCGCGGTCGGGCTGATCGCCGGCGCCATCATCGCGCTGCAGATAGCGGTCATGCGGGTGTTCGCCGTCGGCAGCTGGTCGCATTTCGGCTCGCTGGTGGTCAGCCTCGCCATGCTCGGCTTCTCGCTGTCCAGCGTCGTCATCTTCGCCGGCAAGGATTGGTTCGACCGCCACTGGCAAGGCGCGGCCACGGGAGCGCTGCTGCTCATCGGCCCGCTCGCCGTCGGCTCCAATCTTGTCGCACAGACGGTGCCGTTCAACGCCATCTTCCTGGTTTCCGATCCCGCGCAGAAATGGCGGCTGCTCGCCAATTTCCTGCTCTATCTCCTGCCATTCCTGGCCGGCGCGTTCTTCCTCGGCATCGTCTTCCTGAAGAGCCGTACCGCCTTCGGCCGCGTCTATTTCGCCGATCTGACCGGCTCGGGGCTGGCCGGCCTCGTCGTGCTGGTGTCGCTCTATCTGTTTGCACCGGAAACCATCATCGTCGTGCCGCTGCTGCTCTGGGCCGCGGGTTCGCTGCTGTGGTTTATCGCCTTCGGCGCCTGGAAAAGCGTTGTCGCCGGCGTGGTCGTGGCGGCGCTGTCGATTGCTGGCTATCTCATGCTGCCTGGTCTGCTCGGCATCCCCGACATCGCCGTGTCGCAGTACAAGGGCGTCGCCTATGCCCGCAACTTTCCGGACGGCAAGCGCATCTACCGCAGTGTCTCACCGTTCGGGGACCTACAGGTCTATGCCAGCTCCTACATGCATTTCGCGCCGGGCCTGAGCGACAATGCCGCCTTCGGCATGCCCGAGGTGCCGGCCAACACCTATGTCGGCATGTATCGCGACGGCGACGGGCCGGAAGGCATCATGCGCAATCTGGCGCCGGCCGAGCAGGTCTATTTCCGCTATCTGCCGATGCACTATCCCTATGTCATCAAAGACAAGCCCAAGACATTCGTCGTGCAGTTCGGCGGCGGCATCTCCACGCAGGCCGCGCTCAATGCCGGCTCGACCTCGGTGACCGTCGCCGAGAGCAATCCGATGACGTTGCGGGCGTTCCGCGATCCGGTGCTCAGGGATGTGACCGGCGACATCCTGGCCGAGCCGCGGCTCAAGGTGATCGACTATGACGGGCGCCTGTTCCTCGCCAATACGGCCGAGCGCTACGATGTCATCGACCTCAGCCTTGCCGACAGTGTCGGCCTGTCCAATCCGGGTGGCTTCGCCATCTCCGAAAAGTATGCCTACACGCATGAGGCGATGCTGAGCTACATGAACGCGCTGGCCAATGGCGGCGTGCTGTCGGTCACTTTGTGGAACAAGGAAGAGCCGCCGAAATCGGTGCTGAAGCTCTATTCGACCATCGCCGAGGCAGCGAAGGCGTTCGACAGCCAGGGCGCGGCCAACGACATCTTCGCCGTGTCGAGTTACCTCTCGACCACGACGGTGCTGTTCAAGCGCGGCGGCTTCACCGAGGCCGAAATCAAGACCTTGCGCGACTACACCAAGTCGATGTCGTGGGAGGAAGTCTATTATCCAGGGATGGCCTATGATGGCTCGGGCGGGCAAAAGGTGCTCGATGATTATCGCGCCTCGATCTTTGGCAGCGGGCAGGATGCGACGCTGACGCAGCCTGCCGCCGATGCGACCGCGCCGGCTGACCCGACCGCGCCGAACGGCGCCTGCGATCCCACAGCACCGGCAGATCCGACGCTGGATGCCTGCGCGGGTGCTGGTGGCGATGCCGGCCCGCAGGTGCTTCCGGCGACGGAAATGCAGCGCATGACGTGGCACGCGCTTCTGACCGGCGGTTGGCAAAAACTCGCCAGCGATTATGTCTTCGACACGCGTGCGCTGAGCAACGACCAGCCCTATTTCGCCGCCTATGTGAAGGTCGCCGACCTGCCGCGCACGCTGGACCGGCTCGACCTGTTCCAGGACGATTGGGGTTATCTGCTGATCTGGGCAACGCTCGGCATTGCCTGCATCACGGCGGCGTCGCTGGTGCTGCTGCCGGTCCTCTTCGGCTGGCGCATCGTCTTCTCGCGCTCGCGCGGCAAGCTCGGTACCATCCTCTATTTCGCTTGTCTCGGCCTCGGCTACATCATGGTCGAGGTCGGGCTGATCAGCCGCTTCACCGTGGCGCTGGCAAACCCGACCGTGTCGGCCTCGGTGCTGATCTCCTCGATGCTGGTGTTTTCCGGTCTCGGCAGCCTGTTTGCCGAACGCATTTTTGATCGCGCCAGGACGCTGCTACCGCTGGTGCTGCTGGCGGTCTGCATTCTGCTGCTCGCCTATGGCTTCTATCTGTCGCCGGTGCTCGACTGGATCGGCGCCTATCCCTATGCGGTGCGGCTGTTGCTCTGCTTCCTCCTGGTGTCGCCGCCGGCCTTCCTGATGGGCATGCCGATGGCCACAGCCATGACCTGGCTGGCACGGCTCGGCAAGGAACATCTGTTCGTCTGGGCCTGGGGCATCAATGGCTGCTTTTCGGTGATCGGCTCAGCCGCCGTGCCGATCGTCGCTACCAGCTTCGGGCTGAGCGCCGTGCTGCAATGGTCGGCAATCGCCTATTTCATCGCTATCCCGGCCTTCTTCGCCGTGCTGTTGCCGTCGAAGGCGCCTTCCATACGCTTGGTGCCAGCCTGATGCCGGACCGGCGCGCCATCGTCGCCGGATTGCTGGCAACAGTGGCTTTTCCCGTGGCGAGCCAGGGGGCGCGCTTGCACAAGGCTATATCGACCATCGTGCCGTTCAAGGCATCGCCCTTTCCCTACCGGGGTAAGCTGCCCGACGGCTCCGCGCCTTTCCTCGATGTCACGGCGGCGGGTGGCCGGCGCGGCCACACCTCGCCGCGCGGCGGCATCTATTGGGAGGACGAGACCTATTCCGACCGCAGCACCTTGCTGGCGGTGCCGAAGGGGTTTGATCCGGCCAAGCCGGCCGTCATCGTCGTGTTCTTCCACGGCAATGGCGCGACCTTGCAGCGCGATGTGGTCGGCCGCCAGAGGGTCTTCGCGCAGGTCGAGGCATCAGGCATAAACGCGGTGCTGGTGGCGCCGCAATTCGCCAGCAATGCGCAGGATTCCAGCGCCGGGAATTTCTGGACGCCAGGCTATTTTGCGAGGTTCGTGGCCGAGGCGGCACAAGGCCTGGCCAGGCTGACCGGCGCCAAAGCGGCAAAATTAGACGCCATGCCGGTGGTGCTGGTCGCCTATAGCGGCGGCTATAACCCGGCCGCCTTCGTGCTGAGGAATGGTGACATCGGCGCCCGCCTGCTCGGCGTCATCCTGCTCGACGCCGCGTTCGACGAGGCCGACATTTTTGCCAGCTGGATCGCGCACCACCGCAAGAGTTTCTTCGTCAGCGCCTACAGCAAATCCTCGGCTTCCGGCAATGCCGAGATCAGGCAGTTGCTGGCGGGCCAGGGTATCAACGCGAGCGCCGATCCGCCACGCCGCCTCGAAGCCGGAACGGTTGCCTTCCTCGCCTCGGATGCAGGCCACGATACGTTCGTCACACGGGCCTTTGTCAGCAATCCATTGCAGTGGCTTCTAGGGCGCGTGCATGGCTTTCCACGCTAAGAGCATGTTTGCATTTGCGCGATTGATGGGCAGCGTCCTAAATGTTTGCCTGCGAGAAAACTCACGAGGCTGAGTGATGGCTGCGATGGTCGGAGATCGAACGTCCTTTGCTATCGAAAGTGCAATCACGCAAGCATTTCCCAACCTTGCGCAACGCGCGTTGGGCTACTTTCTCATTCACATTCAAGGGAAGGCGTATGGTGTCCACGCACCCGATGCCTCGATGTTGGGCTGCTCCTTCGAAGCGGTAAATGATCGTCTGCGGCGACGCGGAACGCATCAAGTTCTGTTTCTATCGACCATGGACGCGTCGCAGATTGCCGAGGCTTTCCTCGATGCCGTGTACAGGCAAACCGCTCGTGTTGATTATTTCGGCCTGCCGGCCATCGAGTTCACCGAAATTCTTTATGGAAACGCGATCGTATGGGCTCCGGATGGTGATGAGGCATTCGATGACGGAAGCCATGTTCTCCAATTCGACGTCGGCAACAAGGTTCGCCTCATTGCTTTCGTGAATACGGAATCTCCCGAGGATGTCGGCGGCACGGTTGTGGAGGAATGGCTCGACGACGAGGTTTTCTACGGCGTTCTCTCTCGTTGGAGAGAGCAGTTCGCTGCCGAGTGGGTGAATAAATCAAGTGAAAATCATGCGACCTCGGTATCGAACTGATTGGTGGAATGTGGCATTGACCTGACACGGATTTACTGAGGCAAGGCGCTATCGATGCCGATATCGGCAATCGCTGCCAGTTCAGAGGCAAAGACGGCGGCGCGGCGGGCCTTCGGCCCATTTTCAGACCAGACCAGCCGGCGCTTGATGGTCAGTGCCGGTACCTCGCCCCCGATCTCGACGAGGTGGCCTGCGTCGAGATGGCGGCGCAACACCAGTTCGCTGGCCAGCAACGCGCCCATCCCGGCGATCGCCGCTTGCGCCGCGACGATGGTCAATCCGAAGCGCGGACCCTGGTCGATGTCCTTCCTCTGCCGCGCTGCTGCGATGAACCAGTCCCGCCAGGCTGGGTAGACATCGTCACCCATCGTCGGGTCGATGTGCAGCAGCGGCATCCTGTCCAGCATTTCGGCTCTGTTCCGCCCGGTGTGACCCTCGACCAGCGCCGGCGCGCAAGCTGGAATGACCCGCTCTGTGAAGAGGTCGAGTGCCGCGATGTGCGATGCCGCGCCTTTGCGGTAGCTGATGGCAAGATCGACGCCTTCCTCCGCCATTGCCTCGAGCGCGACGGATGCGACAATGCGGACCTCGAGCCGTCCAAGGGCCGGTCGCACCATCGCAAGGCGCGGTGCCAGCCAGAGCGAGGCGAAGGACGGATCGGCTGAGATGGTGAAGGTCTCCGCCCGCCGTTCGAAGCGCAGCCGCCGCATGCCGGAGGCAAGCGCGTCGAAGCCTCGGTCGATGTCGGGCAGTGCTGCCTCGGCGGCCCGGGTCAGCACGATGCCGTTGCCTTCGCGCCGCACCAGCTTGATGCCGAGCCGGTCTTCCAACTGCCGGATCTGATGGCCGATGGCGCCGGGCGTCACGCCCAGCTCCTCGGCGGCGCGCGTCAGGCTGCCGGCCCTGGCGGCGGCCACCAGCGCTCGTAAGCCGGAAAGCGGCAAATCCCTTAGCACCATGTTTTGAATTTATCTCAAAACTTTGGGAAGGGAACTCGTTTGAGTTGGGATTCTTCTCTGCCTAGGCTGGTCGAAGAAATTCAACCGCCGGGGACATCAGATGCTCGACACGCCAAAGCACCATGCCGTCGCACCGATCCGTGCCATGCGCGCAGAAGGCGCACGTATTGCCGTCGATTTGGCTGACGGTCGCTCGGCAAAACTCTCGACGCGCTGGCTGCGGCTGGCCTGCGAGTGCGAGCAATGCGGCGACGCCGCCTCGGGCAAGAGGTGGCTGACGCCGGCCGATGTCGGCAAGGAAGTCCATGCTGAGAGCTTCGATGTCTCCGTGCCCGGGCAGGTCACTGTCATTTGGCAGGATGGGCACGTGTCGCGCTACGACGCGGCCTCACTGGCAAACCATGCCGGCGGCTCAGGCCCGGACCGGTTCCAGCCGCTTCTGTGGAACAGCGACCTCTCCGCACGGCTCGGCCGATTCGCCTTCGATGCGGTGGTCGCGGATGACGAAGCGCTTTTCCAATCACTGCGGGCGTTGAGGGATCACGGCATCGCCATGTTGACCGGCGTTCCAGCCGAGACCGAAGCAACGGCGCGGGTTGCCAGCCGTTACGGGCCGATCCGCGAAACCAGCTATGGCAAGGTCTTCGATCTCATCTCGCGGCCGGATGCGCGGGTGGCGGGCGAGACGGCGCGGGCGCAAATCCCGCACACGGACGAGCCGTTCCGTTATGCGCCGCCGGGCTTCATCTTCTTCCACGCCATCCGCACGGGCGCGGG
This sequence comes from Mesorhizobium subarcticum, assembly GCF_055456085.1. Lineage (NCBI taxonomy): Bacteria > Pseudomonadati > Pseudomonadota > Alphaproteobacteria > Hyphomicrobiales > Phyllobacteriaceae > Mesorhizobium > Mesorhizobium subarcticum. The sequence continues at coordinate 2,940,265 of NZ_CM144237.1, forward strand.
CAGCGGCGGCACCTCGCTAACGGTCGACGGCTTTCATGTCGCCGAGCTGATGCGGACGCGCACGCCTGACCTGTTCGAGCTGTTGACGCGGCACGGCGTCACCTTCCACCGCGAACACGAAGGCGAGGTGTTCTTCAGCGCCGAGGCGCATGTCATCAGCCTCGACACGACGGGTGCGGTTACCGGCATCCGCTACAATGACCGTTGCCTGGCGCCGCAATGGGCACCTCTGGACCAGATCGACGGGCTGATCGAGGCGCTGGCCGAACTGACACGGCTAATCCGCGATCCGCAAAACCAGTTTCAGCATCAGTTGCAGCCCGGCGAAGTGCTGGTCTTCGACAATCAGCGCGTCCTGCATGGCCGCAGCGCCTTCGACCCGACGCTGGCTGTGCGCCATCTCAGAAGCTGCAACATCGACCGCGACGGCGTCCACAGCGCGTTTCGGACGTTGGCCCGGCGGTTGGCGCCGGAGGAGGCGGAAGCGGTGCTGTATCAGGGGGCGATTTTCTAAGGCGTATTGATATTCAGGTGATGCCGGCCTGCAAACGACGGTTTCCTGCGCTTCCGGTTCTCACGTAGCCAAAAGTACGCTCCGCTCCGGTTCTCGGAACCCATCGTTTTCGACTCGGCCTGACCTGAATCTCAACACGCCTTGGCACGCTTCCCTCAAATGGGGGTAAAACTCAGTTAAACCACAGCGCAAACGTCAAAAACCCGCCACCCCCAAATTCGCGCTGGATCTGGTCGAAGTCCTCGCTGGTCAGGATCTTGCCGCTTTCGAGATAGGGCGCGATGCCCGGCCCGGTGATTGACAGCACGAGGTCGAAAGGCTTCGGCTCGTCGAAGAAGCGCTTCATGTTGATGCCCTTGCCGGTGATGCGGAAGTGCGGCAGCAGCAGGCGGCCTTCGAGAAGGTCCTCGGCCATGGTCAAGGTGGCGAGCCAGGCCTGCACCTGCTCTTCGCCGACTTCGAGGCCGGTGAGCGGGTTTTCGCCCTTCTGCTGCGGTCCCGGCAGCCATTCGCGGTCATTGTCGGTCTCGGCACGGATCGCCTTCCAGTCCTCGCGCGACAGCCGGATCATTTCGAGCAATTCAAGGCGCGCCGCCTTGCGGCGCTCCGGCTCGACCACCGGCCAGTTGATGAGATGCACCATCGAGATGAAGTCGGCGATGCGCCATTCCGAAGAGAAGATGTTCGAGCCCATCTCGCTCGGCGGCGGCACGAGAATGTCCTGCAACGGCAGTTTGGCGCGCGGGAACAGCATGTGGAAGGAGCCGTCGAAAGTGCTCCCGAAATCATGCGCCAGCCAGAAGTCGGCCTGCGCCATCAGGAACTCGGCATAGCCCTGCAGCCAATAGCCGTCGGCGCGGTCAAAGCGGAAGGTCAGCGCAGGTACGGCATCGCCCTGCGAGATGCTGCCGTGCGACAGCGCGGCCATGATGGCCGCCATGCTTTCGTCCGGCGCGATGGTGCCGTCCTCGTTGAGGTCGATGCCGACATGGGTGAGGTCGATAACCATGCCGATATCGGCATCGGCCGGCACCGAGCCCAGCGTGGTGGCGGATTTTTCCAGCCGGTCGCGGAACGCGGCCAGGATGGCGCGGAACTCTTCGTAGGTCAGCGGCTCGGGATTGGGATTGGGCGGCACCGGCAGCTGCATCAGCGGCAGCATGAAGGATTGCGGGCTCTCGAAACCGTGGCGGTGCAGGCCGCTGGCGAGCAGCTCGAGTGCTGTGAAGAATTCACCAGCGCCGGCGGCATAGGCCGATGCCGGGTCTTTTGGCGCGGCTGCCTCCAGCGTCGAGAGAGCGCTGTTGCGCGCGGCCACGGTCTTGGCCTCGAACAGAGCGGTTGCCGCCTCGGGCATGGCGGCGCTGGCAGAAGAGGCACTGGCGGAAGAGGCACCGGCGGGAGACAGGGGCAGAAGCACAATGAAGGCGGATGCCAGCAGGCTTGCTATTCGGGTCATCATTTTCCTCCCATGCATTTGTCGTTGGCGACCATACACAGATTTGCGGCACCGCGCCCGTCGGTGCCGATAAGCCCCCCACATCGTTGCACGATTGTCGAAGGACGCGCTTCAACCAGCCCGGCGGACGGTTTACAGAAGGCAAACGATTGGGCATTGCGTGTCGAACTATCCGCTCTCCTACAAACTGTCCTGGCTGCCGCGTTTCCTGAAGCCGTCGCTTGGCGGTGACGCCAGCGGGTTTGCGCCGATCGCGGGAATGCTGATGGAGCCACGGCCAAAACAGACGGTGCGGCTGGCCTTCATCGGCGACATATCGGCGGTGACCAATCGCCATGCGCCGGCCTGCGACCCGACGATCAAGGCGCTGCTTGGCAGCGCCGATCTGGTGATCGGCAATTGCGAAAGCCCTGTCGTGGACAGGCCGAGCGCCGTGCTCGGAACGAAGCTCGGCACGCACCATGCGATGAGTGAGCGGTTTCTGGCCGAGGCGCTGGCCGCGGTCGGTATTGCGCGTGAAAGATTGGTGCTGTCGTTGGCCAACAATCATGTCCTCGACCAGGGCGTCGCCGGTTTTGAAGAGACGGTGGCGGCGCTGAAGCGACTTGGCATCGGAACCATCGGCCTGGCTGCGGGTGGTCCGGTGCAGCCGGTCGAGGTCGAGCCGCTGCGTGTCGGCTTGGCCGCCTTCACGCTTTGGCGCAATGCCGACGAACACCTGTTTGCGGGCCGCGTGTCGACGGATTGCGATCTGACAGGCCGGCCGCGTGACAGCTATGATCTTCTCTGCGCGGTGCCGCATTGGGACTGGGAGTTCCGGCACTTTCCGCGCGCCGGGACGCGGGCACTGGCGAGGCGGCTGGCCGGGCAGGGCGTCGGGCTGATCGCCGGTCATCACGCCCACGTCGTGCAGCCGGTGGAGCGTATCGACGGGACGATCGTCGCCTATGGGCTCGGCGATTTCCTCGGCACGGCCCTTGCCCGCCAGCCATGGCCTGGGCGCATTGGCGGGATTTTCATTGTCGATGTGAGTGCTGATGCCGGGGCGCGTGGTGCTGTTGCCGCTTACCGGTTGCATCCGTTCGTGCGGCTACGGAACGGGGATCATGAGCGGCTGGTGCCGCTGGAGGCGCTGGAGGGCCGAATGCGCGAGAAGGTGGTGGGGCGGCTAGGCGCGGTTTTCCCTTCTCCCCTTGTGGGAGAAGGTGGATCGGCGCGATAGCGCCGAGACGGTTGAGGGGTGTTCCAGCGGAGTGAGGCGTTGGTGTTCCTGGAGCACCCCTCATCCGCCGCCTTCGGCGACACCTTCTCCCGCAAGGGGAGAAGGGAAGGTCGCGCTTGTTGCTCTGGCTGGCGACTTTCCCATAGATGCAGCTATCATGAGCTGGTCGAGGCAGCAGGGGGTAGCGGTGGAAACAGCGGATTTCATGCCAAGCGAGACGATCATCGCCGGCATCCGGAAAGCCATCGAGGCCTATGAGGCGGCGAGGGCTTCGACATTGCGGCAGGTGCGCTGGCGGGTGCCGCTGTTCATCGGGCTGGTGCTGGTGGTCGTGGCGCTGATCGCCTGGCTGTTCAACAAGGTCGCCGACCCCCACGAGCAATGGTTCTCGCCGCCGCATGTGTTTCTCTACATCATCGGTTTCGTGACGGCGATCCTGCTCTATTTCCGAGCGATCCGGCCGGCGACACGACTGCAGCAATCGTTTCGCGAAACACTGATGCCGATCATCTTTGGCTTTATCGGGGACATGCACTACCAGCACGACGTGACGCCGCATTCCTTCGACCGGTTGCCGCGCGAGACGGTTGGCGGTGCCAGCATGAGCCGCTTCGACGACATCATATCGGGACGCTATGACGGGTTTGCTTTCGAACTCTACGAAGCAGACCTTTGGGATGGGGCGTCGACCAAGACCAAGGCGACAACCTTCAAGGGCGTCATCGTCGCTTTCGAGGCCGTCGAGCCATTCCCGGGAATATTGGTGGCGACGCGGCGCACCAATGCGGTCATGGGCTTTTTCCGCGGCATGTTCGCCAGCAAAATGCAGGAACTGTCATCTGGCGTGCCCGAACTTGATGCAGCCTATGAATTCCGCACCGACAATGTCGAGGCGGCTCGGCCGCTGGTGATGGGCCGGCTGGCGCAGGCCTTGAAATGGCTCGGCGAAACATGGCCGGACGAACCGGCCCGCGTCGCGCTCAATGGCAGCGACGGTTTCCTGCTGTTGCCGCAGGCGAAGAATTTCTTCGAGCTGCCGGATATTTCGGTGCCGCTCGACTACACCAGGCATGTCGCGCCGATGATCTCGGATATGGGGGCGATGCTGGCGACGGCTGCGCTGGTGCGCAAGATCGGGGCGAAGGGCGGATAGACTCTTTGTTTTTACGCAATTCCCAAGGGAAAGCGCTACGCGCTTTTCCCGGGAAAACCCGCTCACACTTTTCCTGGAATTGCTCTAGTCGATGCCCGTCCGCACCGATCCATGAAACAAAACTTGTTCCGCTGGAAAATCAGCAGGCTGTTTCGTGATGCCGGCTGATCCGGATTGCGGCAGCGGCGTCATGGTTAGGCCCCGCCCGCCGCAATCCGGCTAAAGGACTCATTTCATGGAGTGAAGTGCGCTCATCGGAAGGCTGAAACGGCCGGATATCATGTCGGTCGCAGACAATGTGTCGGAATTAAGCCTATGATTTCCTTTGCGAAAATTCATCCAACGTGATTTGCGGCCAGCGGGCTTTCCCGCCCAGTGTCGGCTCGTCCGGTGCTGTCGTTGCCCAAGGCGACGGCCCGGAAAACCGAAACAGCACGGAGTGCATCCGATGAAAAGAACCCTCGTAACCACCGCCGCTCTGCTCGCCTTCCTCGGCACGGCCTATGCCGCTTCCGTTCAGGGCACCATCCAGGCGGTCGATCCGACGACCAAGTCGATTACGCTCGACGACGGCAAGATCTACCAGCTGTCGCCGGAAGCGAATGTCGGTAAACTGAAGGTCGGCGCCAAGGTGGCGGTGACCGTCGATGACAAGACCGGCATGGTGACGTCGATCAAGAAGGCGTCGTAGAGACCGTTCAGGCGTCTCCCTTCTCCCCGTTTTTACGGGGAGAAGGTGCCGGAACGCCGCTCCGACAGCGCCTCTATGGTTTTTGCCGATGAGCCACGCTATCCCTTGACCAACGGGGGATATTCATGGCCGAGGACCAAAAAGGCTTTCGCCTGTCGCGCCGGCTGGTGCTCGGCGCGGCGGTGGTCGGCGGCGCTGTGCTGTGGGGCGGTACCACCGTGGCACGGCTGGCGCGCGGACCGTCGGGGCCGAAGAACGCCGGACGCATCGCCGATATCGATGGCATAACCCTGCCGCTGAAGCCTGTCGCCAGCCCGCCAGCCTTTGACCCTTCGCTGCCATGGTCGGCCAAGGGCGGCGACATCAACGATGCCAGCGGCCTGTCGAGGACGCCGGTCTATGGTGTCGTCGAGGTCAGCGAGGAGGACCATATCGCGAGGGCGCTGGCCTTCGCCCGCACCAACGGCTTGAAAGTGTCGCTGGCCGCCATCCGCCATTCGATGGGCGGCCACGCCTTCGACGACAATGCGCTAGTGCTCGATCTCAGGAAATTCAACAAGGTCAGCGTCGATGCGGCCGCCAGGACCATGACATTGCAGCCTGGCGCGCGCTGGCACGACATCCAGAACATGCTGCATCCGCGCTTCGCGGTGAAGGCGATGCAATCGACCGACATCTTTTCGGTCGGCGGTTCGCTGTCGGTCAACGCGCATGGCATGGACCATCAGGCGGGCTCGGTGGCCGGCTCGATCCGCTCGATGCGGGTGATGCTGGCCGATGGCTCGGTGACGACCTGCTCGCCAAGCGAGAACGCCGATCTGTTCCGCCATGTCGTCGGCGGCTACGGCCTGTTCGGCGTGGTGCTGGAGGCGACACTCGATATCGTCGACAATGCCGTCTACCGCACCTCGCGCGAAATCATCAAATCCGACGATTTCCCGAAGTTCTTTGCCGAGGTGCTGGAGCCGAACAAGGATATCGGCCTGTTCTACGGCCATCTGTCGACGGCGCCGGGCAATTTCCTCGAGGACATGATCGTCTATCGCTACGACAAGGTGGCCGACCAGCCGCCGGCCGACCAGCCAGAAATCGGCGAACCGGAGGGCGTCGGGCTGAAACGGGTGATCATCAACCTGGCGAAATGGGGCAGCGTGTTCCAGGAGCTGAAGTGGTTCACCGAAAAGACGTTGGAGCCGAAATTCGAAAGCTGCACGGTGCCGCGCACGGCGGCGATGGCGCAGGGCGAGGCGTGCCTCGTCACCCGCAACAATCCGATGCACGATTCGGTGCCGTATCTGTTCAACGACCTGACTGACGAGACCGACATACTGCACGAATATTTTATTCCGCGTGCTGCGTATAATCCCTTCATCACGCAAGCCCGCGAGATTCTGCGCAACCAGTCTTTGCCGGTGCTCAACGCCTCGGTGCGCATCGTTCATAAGGAGGATGTGGCGCTCACCTACGCGCCGGAGCCGTCCTATTCTCTGGTGCTCTACATCAACCAGCCGACCGATGCCGACGGCAATGCCAGGATGCGGGCGCTGACACGGGCGCTGATCGACGTGACGATCAAGCATGGTGGGCGCTTCTTCCTGCCTTACCAGCTGCATTACACGGGCAAGGAGTTGCTGGCTTGCTATCCAGAGCTGCCCGCCTTCCTGGCGGTAAAACGCCAATATGACCCGACGGAACTGTTTTCCTCGACCTTCTACCGTGCCATCAAGGCGCTGAGCGGGGTGGTGTAGACGTCAGGAGAACAGTCAATGCGGATGGTATCAGCGGCAGCCCTCACTCTCATCGCGCTGTGCGCTGGACAGGCCGGAGCGGAGGACCTCAAGGCCTTCAAGCTGACCATCGACGGCGTGACGGTCGATATCGATCCCGGCGAGACCACTGATGTGACGCTGCCCGGCGGCAAACAGAGCAAGGTGACGCTCCAACGCAACGACTTCGCCACCTTTTCTGGCGGCGGCTTCTCCTTCGTCCATCCGAGCGGCATTTCGGTGACCAAGACCGATCTCGGCGAAAACATCACGCAATATCTGATGGCATCGGCGCTGGGCACGATCGTCGTGGTGCAGGAATATGGCAAGATGAACCCGGTGGCGCTGAACCAGCTGATGCTGCAGGAAATGACGAAGGAATCGGTGCAGGCCGGTGCGGAACTGACGCAGCAGCCGACGACGCGCAAGCTCGCCGACGGCAAGGAATTGACCGGCATCAGCGCTGACGTAAAGACGCGCACCGATGCCGCGCATTTCGAGATCGTCGGCTACGGCCTTGCCGATCAGGGCCTCTTGTTCATCACGCGTATTGCCGGCGAGGACGCGGCCACCGAACAGCCGTTGATCGACAAGTTCTGGGAGAGCCTGAAGCTGAAGATGTAGAGGGAGCCATTTGTTTTGACGCAATTCCGGACGGAAAACCGCTTCACACTTTTCCTGGAATTGCTCTACAGCTTGCTCGGCACCAGGCCGGCCAGCCAGTTCACGGAGCGCTTTGCCGCGTCGGCGGTCGCGGAAGCCGCGCGGCCGAGATCGGTCTTGACCACGGCATAGCCGTTCTTGGTGCGATAGAGCACGCCGGTTCCGCCATCGACCACCTGCTCATAGGCGACGGGCCGGGCAGCGTCCGCTTCGACCGCCGTTGTCGGCGCGCCGATCGGGACGCTTGGCCGATGGCTCAGTTCCGGCGGTAGCGGGCTTTCTGTCCTGACGACCCTGCTGGCCGGCTTCAGCTCCGGGCCGGACGCGATCGCGGCCAGGTGCGAGGACGACGACGAGCCCTTGGTGCGGCAGATGCCGGACACCAGCGGATAGTCGAAATTGCGCTGGTGCAGGATCTGGCTCTTCATCGCGGCTTCGCATTCGGCGATGGTCGACCACTTGGCCGGCGTCTCACCGATATATTCGCACAGCTTGGCATCGCAGTCGCAGCCGACAATGGTCATGGCGACAAGGGCGGTCTTGATCACGGTCTTGTCCCTTCGAGGTGCCCCCCGGCAGCCCATTCAAGTGCATGTCGCGTTTTCAGGCGGCATGCAACCCTCCATCGCGCGCGAACAAGGCGGGATTTGGCCGCGATTGTGAAATGAGCATGGCGGAGCGACGAACTGGTGTCTATTGGGCCGATAGCGCGGTCCGTGCCAGGAAATTGGCGATCAGCCGCACCACGTCCTGCGGGCGTTCGACCTGCGGGATGTGGTTGACACCATCGAGAACGGCCAATTCGGCGCGCGGAAACAGCGAGGCAATCTCTTCGCCCTGTTCAAGCGGCGTGGTCGTATCGTCTCGCCCCCAGATGACGAGAACGGGTGGCCTGAAGGTGCGATAGTTCGCCTTGTTGGCGGCAAGCGATTTCCGTTCGTCGTTGTAAAGGCCGCTGAACAGCCAGTGGCCGACCGCATCGGTGGTGCCCCTGACGTTCAGCGGGCGCGTGTAGATCGCCTTGCGCTCCGCTGTGACGAGATCGTCGTTTTCAATGAAGTTGCGCAGGCCAGGACCGGTCATCAGCGGGTTGGTGAAGGTCGAGGCGGCCAACAACTGGCGCGGCCAGTTCCTGTTCAGGAGCGATGCGAACGGCAAGGCCGGTGCTTCGGTCCGGCCAAGGCCAAGCGCGACATCGAGCAGGATCAGCGCATCGATGCGATCCGGTGAGGAGAAGGCAGCTTCGATCACGCCACCGCCGCCATAGGAGTGGACCGCAACGCTGAAATGGCGAAGGCCGAGCGCGTCGGCAAAACCGAGGACGCGCCTGGCGTGGGCGGCGCGCGAATAGTCCTGATCGACCGGCCTTTCCGAATAGCCAAACGGCGGCATGTCGGGGGCTATCACGCGAAAGCCTCGTTCTCCCAAGGGTGCTGCGATATCGCGGTAGGTCTCGGCCCACGAGGCGGTGCCGTGGAACAGAAGCAGCGGCGGTCCGTCGGGCGGGCCCCAGACCTGATAGTGCATCTTCAGCCCGTTGACGGTCACGAATAGCGCGCCGGCCGGCGCTGCCTCCTGCGGCGACAGGTTTTCGCGCAAGGCCGCGGCGCAGCGAAAGCCAACGAGCGCGACAACGATCAGCACGACCAGCGTGAGCGCGAACCAGCCTACAATCCGGATCAGTCGACGCATGGCCGTCTGCCGTTTCAGTAGTCGTAGACGTGTTCGAGCTTCGCGCCTGCCTTCATGAGCGATGGCAGCACCAGATGCAGCTTGCGCACGGCGACGACCATACCGGTGCGGCGCGTCGAGGGGTCGGCCGGCAGGGGATAGCTGAAAAGGATGCGCATGCCTTCGGGGATGGCGATCGAGTCGGTGGACAGCATGGTGACCATGATCTCGTCATTGCCGCCGATCTCGACGAAGGAGACGCCCTTGTCGATCAGGCGCGGGATCATGTCGGTGAACACCTGATAGCGCTTGGTGACGAAGATGGTGCCCTCAGTGCCGTAATCGCGTTCCAGCAAGGTGTCGGGTTCGTTGCGGGTGGCTTCGCCGACCGGGCCCTTGGCCCAGACATGGACATCGAGCAGGGCCGGGTCTGAGGTGGCGGCGAGCGCCTGTTTGATCAGGTCGGCATAGCCCTGCTTGATGGTGTCGGCGAGACCGAAGGCGAGCTTGCGTTCGCTGGTGCGGATGGAGCTGTCTCCCGGCGCCGGCTGTATGGCGAACAGGCCGGCGCGTTTTTCGGCGTAGGGGAACTGGTACCACGGCACCTGGTCGAGAAAGCCCGCGTATTCGGCCGCCACCTTGGCCTGGTAGATGTCGGCGGCGGTGCGCTTGGTTGCGGTTGCCTCGGTGATGCGGCCGACCGTGTTCTCATAGGCCCATTGCAGGATGTGCTCGATCGAGTGGCTGGTGCCGATGATGACCAGCATCTGGTGGTTGGCATAGTTGAACTTGTAGGGAGAACTGGCGCGGATCACCGTCGCGTAGTCCTGCCAGAAGCGGCCGACATAGGACCAGTAGGGAAAGCCGCTCGGCTGGTCCTTGGCGACGAAGCCGGCATATTCGCGCGCGGCGTAGACGATCGCCCATTCCGGATAGGTGAGGAAGGTCGATTCTTCCGGCCGTTGATAGCCGGGGATTTCGGCGCGCACCTTGTTGGCCAGCGCCTTGGGTGGCGCGCCGTCGGCAATGCCAGGCAGCGGCGTCTTGTCGAGCGACGGCGTCGTCAGGAAGCCGTAGCTCAGCCCGGCGATCGGGATGAGGATGATGATGACGATCAGCCAGACCACCGTCTTGATGAGGCGCTTCAACCAGCGGAACAGGAACATGGCCGGTCAGGCCGTGGCGAAGTGGTCGTAGATGCGCTTCGACAGCCAGAAGCCGACATAGACGGCGAAGCCGCCAATGACGATGTGCGGCAGGTTGGCGAAGAAGCGGGCGGGGAATTCGATGTCGTTGAGGGAGCGGAAGCCGTTGATGAAGATGCCGGCATCGAGACAGCCGGAGCCGGTGATCAGCCCGAGCACGCCATCGAACAGATAGACCGAGCCGAACAGCTTGAAATAGAACACCGCCTGGCGATGCGAGATGAAGGCAGCGGCCAGCGCCCAGACACCGGAGAAGGCGTGCAGCAGATCATCGTACCATTGCAATGAGAACAGGCCGAACAGATTGCCATTGGCGTCATTGAAGGCCGGTATATAGCCGATGGCGACGACGCCGAAGAACAGGAAGGCGTAGGCCACGGCAAGCTTCTGGATGAGCGTCATGAAGTATCCCCCTTCAAGAGACTGCTTGGAAAGTCACTCCGGCGGCCATCTGATGGCGTTTTCTGCGCTTCCGCGTTCTACTGCGTCGCAGTAGAACTGAGCTCACGGACTCATGTCCGCTGCGCTCCGGTTCTCGAAACCACCACCATATGACTCGCCAGAGCAACTTTCGAAACAGTCGCTGAGCGCGTATCGAACAGACTCTATCTGCTCGATACTAACCGATTTTGGGGCGCGGTGAAGCGGTGCCCTCAACTTTGCCGGGAAAGATCCTTTAGAGGACAAAGACAGTCGGCGCCGGGATTTCTCCCAGCGCCTCCCTGTCAGATCAGGACACGGTCGCGGCAGCAACTTCCGTAAAGTCGTCGCGCCATGCCGGCCTTGATTTTGACGGTCCTGCCAGCCACCACCCGAAGGCAGCGTCCGTTCCAGACCACGCTGGTCTTGGCCCTTGCGGGCTTTGCCCTGCGTGCCATCGAAGGTTTTTGCCGTCCTTCATGGCAGCATCGGTCCGCCGTCGGCGTTGGCACGCTTTCCGCGGCCCCGTAGGTCTCGGCTACCGTCCCTCAAACAGGCAAGCCTGCTCTCGCTTCGGGCCGTACGGGCCTCAGGAAACCCGCCTTTCACTTCGCCTTTCGGCTTGATGATTGGTAGCCGCCTGAGATGGGTTAAACGCCGGGTAAGGGTCTTGGGGAATGGCCGTGGGCCTGTGGATAGCGGGATTATCGGGGATCGTTTGCCTCAAGCCTGGGAATTCGAGTGCCGGCTGCTTTAGACAGCCCGCCCGCTTTTTCGCATACAGCCGACAGCGCCCCTTGCTCCACCGGCGGGCGCGATGTTGAATGCCGGCAAAGGATCGGGCCTGAACGTCCGGCGCCGGGGAGGGCGGGTATTTGAAAGTCGGGGTGGTACTCAATCCGATTGCCGGTGGCGGCCGGCTGAAACGGCATTGGCCCGAGGTTGCCGCCTCGCTGAAAAAGCATTTTGGCGATTTCGAGCTGCGCGAGACGCAGGCCGAGGGCGATGCCGAACGGCTGGCCATCGACCTCGCCGTCGGCGGCTTCGATCTGGTGATCGCCGCCGGCGGTGACGGCACGGCGAGCGAGGTGGCCGACGGGCTGCTGCAGGCATCCGAAGAGAGCGGCAAGACGACCGAGCTTGGCCTGCTGCCATGCGGCACGGGTATCGATTTCGCGCGTGGCCTCGGCCTGCCGAAGGAGGTCGACGCAACCCTGCAGCAGATTGCCCGCGCCAAGCCCCGCAAGGTCGATGCCGGGCGCATCTGCTACATCGACGACCATGGCGCGCTGGCCAGCCGTCACTTCATCAACATTGCCAGCCTCGGCCTCTCAGGTGCGACGGACCGCGCGGTCAATGCCGACAAGCGCAAGGGCAAGATGTCGGCCAAGGCGCTGTTCCTGTGGCGCACCGTGGTCGAGTTCATCCGCTACCGCTTCCAGGATGTGCGGATCACCGTCGATGACGGCGCCCCGGTCGAGGCGCGCATGGCGCTGGTTGCGGTGGCCAATGGCAAATTCTTCGGCGGCGGCATGCTGATCGCGCCGGATGCCGAACTGACCGACGGGCAGTTCGACATCGTCATCCTGCGCGCGGCGGGCAAGCTGAAGCTGATCTGGGACATCCGCCTGCTCTATGGCGGCCGGCACCGCAACCATCCGGCCATCACCATATTGCGCGGCCGAAAAGTGGTGGTCGAACCGCTCGGTGATGTCGAGAAGAACGGCGCACTGGTCGACATAGATGGCGAGTCGCCCGGGCGCATACCGGCGACCTTCGAGATCCTGCCCGGCGCGCTGACGCTGAGATATTGAGTCGTTGGCTATGCCGGTTTGAAGGCCGTCGCGGCGAGGTAGAGTGCTAGCACGACGAAGATGAACAGGTCCGAGACCATGGCGATGTTCTCGTTGGTGTTGCGGTTGCCATTGCGCGTATGCAAGGCGCCTGCCAGACCATAGAACAGGCCACCGGCGATTGCCGCCGGCACCACCCATTCACGGTTTAGCAGCGACACGGCGCCGAGCACGCCGATGGCGAAATTGCCGAAACCAAGCTCACGGACAATGACCTCCGCCGCCTTGTCCTTGATGCCGAAAATCGTGTCGGCGGTGAAGGCGGGGTTTGCCATCTGCCTGACGCCGGCAAGCAGCAGCCGCATGCCGACCGCCCAGAAGACGAACCACTTGCCGATGAGAAACACCAGGCCGGCGTCGCTGTGGAATGCGAAGGATTCGATGAGGATCGCGGCGACGGGAAAGACACCCATCAACAGCACAACAACCGCCAGATACATGAACCGCCCCCAAGCCGCCCCGGCTTCGCGCCATGGGGTTATCTGAGCCGAGCTGAGGTTCTGAATCAAGCGGCTGCGAGATTGATTCAGGTCTTTTCGAAACTGAATCCGGCTATCTATCCAAACGAATGAAATTGTTTGCTTTTCCGGCCGCTGGTCAGATTTCCAGTCTGGCCGGGAAGCCGGGCGCACGCAGGTCGGTGCCGACCGTATCTTCCAGCAGCTTGACGATCTGCGTCGACCAGGCACCGCCGCCATAGGCTTCCTTGCCTTGCTGAAAGATCGCGTTGACGCGCGTGGCGAGATCGAGCGGCACGCCGGATTGTTCCCCCATGGCGAGCGCGAAGCCGAGGTCCTTCAGCGCCAGGTCCATGGTGAAGCCGATGTCGTAGGAGCCGTTGAGGATGAGCTGGCTTTCGGTCTCGTGGACGAAGCTGTTGCCGGAGGAGGCAACGATGGCGTGGTAGCTCTGGGCGAGATCGAGCCCGCCCTGTTTGGCCAACATCAGCGCCTCGCCGGCGGCGACGAGATGGATGAAGGCCAGCATGTTGGTGATGACCTTGATCACCGCCGCCGAACCGATTGGCCCCATCAGGAAGGACTTCGCGCACATCGCTTCGATGGCCGGTCGATGCCGCTCGTAGAGCGCGGCATCGCCGCCGACCAGCGCGGTGATTTTTCCAACCGCCGCCAGATGCACGCCACCGGTGACCGGGCATTCCAGTGTCTCGATGCCTTTGGCCGAGGCGAGGGCGGCAAGGCGGATGATCTCGTCGCGGCCATTGGTCGACATCTCGATCCAGGTGCCGCCTGGGGCCAAGCCTTCCAGCAATCCGCCCGGGCCGGCCAGCACCGCTTCGCTCACCTTGGGCGAGGGCAGGCAAGAGATCGCATTGCCAGCTCGCGCAGCCGCCTCGGCGGGGCTGCCAGCCTTGGTCGCGCCGAGCGCAACGAGGCGCTCGACGGCGGCGAGGTCGCGGTCGAAGACCGTGACGGCAAAGCCGTTGCGGATCAGGCTGGCGGCAAGGTTGCCGCCGAGATGGCCAAGGCCGATGAAGGCGTAGCGTTCGCTCATGGCATCAACGGCGTTTGCATCATCTGCAAATGCAGGTCCTTGCCGGTGTATGGGTGCGCGTCGCAGACCGCCTCGTTGAGCTCGACGCCGAGGCCGGGTTCCTTCGACGGGATGACGTTGCCGTCCTGCCACTCGATCTTCTTCTTGAGCAGCGTGGCGTGGAAACCGTCCCACTGCTTCAACGATTCCAGGATCAGGAAATTGGGCAGCGTCGCTGCCAGCTGGATGTTGGCCGCGCCGACGATCGGCCCGCAATAGCAGTGCGGCGCGATCTGGATGTGGTAGGCCTCGGCCATCGCCGCGATCTTCTTGGTTTCGAGAATGCCGCCGGAGCGGCCGAGGTCCGGCTGCAGGATGGTCGCGGCACGGTTCTCGATGACGCGGGCGAATTCAAACTTGGTCGTCAGCCGCTCGCCGGTGGCGATCGGGATCGATGTGCCCCGCGCCACCTGCGCCATCACCTCGGGCATATCAGGCGGCACCGGCTCCTCGAACCACAGCGGATCGTAAGGCTCGATGGCGCGCGCCATGCGCAGCGCGCCCGATGCGGTGAATTGGCCGTGCGTGCCGAACAGGATGTCGGCGCGATTACCCACGGCCTCGCGGATCGCCTTGACCATGCGGGTGGCGACATCGATGTCGAGCAGGCGCGGCTGGTGGCCGTCGAAGGCGGTGTAGGGACCGGCCGGGTCGAGCTTGACGGCATTGAAACCCTGCTCGACATATTCGAGCGCGCAGGCAGCGGCGAGGTCCGGATCGTTGTAGACGTTCTTGCCGAGCACGTCCTCGGAATGGACGCTGCCGGTATGCGGGTAGAGATAGGTGTAGGAGCGCAGCGTCTCGTGCACCTGGCCGCCGAGCAGTTTGTAGACCGGCTTGTTGGCCTCCTTGCCGACGATATCCCAGCAGGCCATTTCGAGGGCCGAGAAACAGCCCATGCCGGTCACATCAGGCCGCTGGGTGAAGCCGGAGGAATAGGCGCGGCGGAAGAAGTTCTCGATGTCGTGCGGATCGTGGCCGATGAGATAACGCTCGGCCATGTCCTCGACCAGCTTGGCCGTGATGTGGGCGGAAAAGGTGGCGTTGTAGGCCTCGCCATAGCCGACCACGCCGCCATCGGTGGTCAGCTTGACGAAGATGAAATACTTGCCGCCGATACCGGGCGGCGGGTTGCCGACAACCCAGGTCTTGACATCGGTGATCTTCATTTTTGGTCCTCCAGAACCAGTTCGGCGCCCTTCCATCCGGTCATGATGGAGGCTGCATTGGTGTTGCCGGTGATGTTGTCGGGGAAGATCGAGGCGTCGATGACGCGCAAACCTTCAAGGCCATGCACCTTGAGACGCGGATCGACGACGGCGCGCTGGGGATCAGGCCCCATGCGGCAGGTCGAAACCGGATGATAGACAGTGCCGGAGCGCTTCCGGAAATCGGTGATCAGATCGGCGTCCGACTGGATCGAAGGACCGGGCAGGACCTCTTCGGCGATGATCTCTGCCATGGCAGGCATCGAGGCGATCTTGCGCACGAACTTCACCGCCGCCAGCATTTCCTCGACGTCGGCATTGGTCGAATAGGCGTTGGCAGTGATTTTTGGATAGTCCAGCGGATTCTTCGAGCGGATCATGATCTCGCCGCGGCTCGACGGGCGGCAATTGGACAGGCCGATGGAGAAGCCCGGCCACGGGTCGGGCGTCAGGATCGGCCGCTCGCCACTCTTTGGAATGACGGTCGAGAAGGCCTGAAAATAGAGCTGCATGTTGGGGCGGGTCGCCGTCGGATCGGTGCGGAAGAAGCCCCCGCCATGGTTCATCGACAGCGACAGCGGGCCGGAGCGGGTGAGGATGTACTGCATGCCGACCAAGAGCTTGCCCCACCACGGGCGCAGGATCTGGTTGAGCGTCGGCAGCTTACCCTTGAACGTGTAGTTGATGCCGACATGATCCTGCAGATTGGCGCCGACATTTTCGCTGGCGTGGAGGACCGGTATGCCGAGTCCGCCAAGCAGCGCCGACGGACCGATACCGGACAATTGCAGCAATTGCGGCGAGTTGATCGAACCGCTGGACAGGATGACCTCGCGGCCGGCGCGCGCCGTCCTGGTCTCGCCGTTCTGCAGATACTCGACGCCGACCGCGCGTTTCCCTTCGAACAGGATGCGGGTCGCCAGCGCATTGGTCTCGACGCGGACATTGGCGCGTTTCATCGCCGGGCGCAGGAAAGCGCGGGCGGCGGACATTCGGCGGCCGTTTTTGGTCGAGATCTGGTAGGTGCCGACGCCTTCCTGGGTAGCGCCATTGAAATCGGGGTTGAGTGGCAGGCCGGCCTGCTGGCCGGCGGCGAGATAGCGCTTTGTCAGAGGGTGGACGGCGTTGGCCGTGCCGCTGATGTGCAGCGGGCCACCGGTGCCGCGCCATGTGTCGGCGCCGGCCTCATTGTCCTCGAGCGCCTTGAAGGCCGGCAGCAAATCATCATAGCCCCAACCAGGGTTGCCGGCGGCGCGCCAGTCGTCGAAATCCTCGCGCGCGCCGCGGATCCAGACCATGGCGTTGATCGAACTCGACCCGCCAAGCAGCTTGCCGCGCGGCCAGTGGTCGACGTTGCCGCCGAGACCGGGGTCCGGCTCGGCCTTGTAGTTCCAATTCACTGTCGGGTCGAAGAAGGTCTTGCCGTAGCCGAGCGGCATCTGCACGTAGAAGCGCCGGTCGGTGCCGCCGGCTTCCAGCACCAGCACCGAAAAGCGCCCCGAGGCCGACAGTTTGTCGGCAAGCACCGAGCCGGCCGAGCCGGAGCCGACGATGATGAAGTCGTAAGTCTGCATGATTGAAACGGGAGGCTCCTGAAATCCGGCCGCAGCCTAGACGCGACGGGTTCGCCGCGTCGCCGCGCCTTCCGGCATGCGTTGTGAAAAAAGCGACTGTGATGCCGGGTCGAGTTGTGGGGAATCCCGACAATCGCGCTTGATATGCATGGGGTCGACAGCTTATGCGGTGGAATTGTTCTGGAGCAGGAAATCATATGCGGACGCTGTCGGATGCCTTCATTCCCGAGCTGCCGGGCCACTACAAGGGCAAGGTCCGCGAAAATTACGATCTGGCCGATGGGCGGCGCATCATCATCGCCACCGACCGTCTCAGCGCCTTTGACATCATCCTGACCTCGATCCCGTTCAAGGGAGAGATACTCACCCAGACGGCGCGCTACTGGTTCGAGGAAACCGCCGATATCTGTCCGAACCATGTGCTCGAATACCCCGACCCCAATGTCGTCGTCGGCACAAGGCTGGACATCCTGCCGGTCGAGATCGTCGTGCGCGGCTATCTGGCGGGGACCACCAGTACCTCGATCCTGACCCGCTATCGTCGTGGCGAACGCGAGATGTATGGCATGCGCCTGCCGGACGGCCTGCGCGACAATGAGAAGCTGGCCGAGGCCGTCATCACACCGACGAGCAAGGCCGCGGATGGCGCCCATGACGAGCCGCTGTCCAGGGCCGAGATCCTCGAACAGGGACTGCTCACGCAGACGCAGTGGGACACCGTCTCGGATTACGCCTTGAAGCTGTTCGCCCGCGGCCAGGCACGCGCCGCCGAACGTGGCCTGATCCTTGCCGACACGAAATACGAATTCGGCACCGACAAGAACGGGACAATCATCCTGGCCGACGAAATCCATACGCCCGACAGCAGCCGGTACTGGATCGCGGGGAGTTATGAAAAGGCCCTGGCCAACGGCACGCGGCCGGAGAGTTTCGACAAGGATTTCATTCGCTCGTGGGTGTCGGCGCGCTGCGACCCCTACAAGGATCCGGTCCCGAAGATTCCGGACGAAATCATCGAACAGGCCTCCGGGATTTATGCGCAGGCATACGAGGCGATCACCGGCAAGGCATTCGTCCCTGACCTTTCCGGAGAAACCGTTCTCGATCGCATCCGTTCGAACCTCGCGCGCTATTTCTAGCGGACCAGCGAAGCTTTGCCGCGTTGACGCGTCAGCGCCGTGACGCTACGGGATCGAGGGCAATCGATCGCAGGGATTTCTCGCATGGTGCAATACGCGGATGGACGGCCGATCGGGGATCTGACGCTGCGCACGCTGGCCATGCCTTCGGACGCCAATGCTGCCGGCGACATCTTTGGCGGCTGGGTGATGGCGCAGATGGACCTTGCCTGCGGCATTCGCGCCGCCGAGCGCGCCAGGGGCCGCGTGGTGACGGCGGCGGTCAAGGAGATGTCCTTCGCCAAGGCGATGAAGATCGGCGACACGCTGTGCATCTACACCCATGTCGAGCGCGTCGGCCGCACCTCGATGACGCTCAAGGTCGAGGCCTGGGCGCAGCGCTATCTCTCCGACCTGATGGAAAAGGTCACCCACGCCGATTTCGTCATGGTGGCGCTGGACGGCGATGGCAAGCCGAAGGCCGTTCCGGCCGAAAGCTGACCAAAGCCCGTTCTCCCAATCCCTCGTTCTCCTAATGTAGCGCAATTGTAACATCACCCGTGCGGGCGATGCGCTTGGCGACATCCTATGGTTGCCTTCACGTCCGATTGTGACGGCATTGGGGGAGAAACAATGCGTCAACACATGCTGAACGGCTGGCTCGTGGCAGCCCTTTTCGCTTTGATCTGCCTGCTCGGCGTAACCGCTTATGCCGCGGTCAAGGACGACCTTCCGCGCACCGCTTGCTTGCATATCAACAAAAGCGTCAGGAAGTCCGCCGCGACATGCGCGCCCTGCAGCCCGGCGCCTTGCGAAGGCATGGCGTCGAGAGCCTGACTGGTTGCCCTTGGCATGCGGTTTTCGTCGTCAAGGCGACACGTCAGTGGTCGATCATAAAACAGTGCTGCCAGGCCGCATCTAGAGAGCCGCCAGTTCGCCTGTCATCAGGCAAATTTCCTCACCGCGAAACTCAAGATACCTTGCCGTGCAAGGGTTTCAGGCGCGCACGCCGTCGAATTTTTCGCGCGCCGCCTGGACGCGCTGGGTGTTCCTGCGTGCCCAATCGCCGAGCGCGCTGACCGGTACCAACAGTTCGTGACCGAGTTCGGTCAGTTCATAATCGACGCGCGGCGGAATGGTCGGGAACACGGTGCGGGTGACGAAGCCGTCGCGTTCCAGCCCGCGCAAGGTGGTGGTCAGCATCTTTTGCGAGATGCCGCCGACGGCCGCGCGCAACTCGTTGAAACGCAGGGGTCCATCGCCAAGCTTGCCGACCACAAGCACGGTCCATTTGTCGCCGACGCGCTGCAGGATTTCCGAGATTGCGCGGCAGTCCTCGGTGTTGTGCGGGTGCCTCAGTAACAAAACGGTGCCTCCTTGCGTCGGGAGTTGACAGTATCTCATATAGCGCCGGTATCCAAACGATACCAGCTTTATACTGGAATGGAGAGCCCCCATGTCAAAGCCGAAAATCGCCATCATCGTCGGTTCGACGCGCGCCGCGCGCTTCGCCGATGTGCCCACCCAATGGATCGCCAAAATCGCCAAGTCGCATGCCGACATCGACGTCGAGATCGTCGACCTGCGCGACTTCCCGCTGCCCTTCTTCGACGAAGTCGCATCCTCCGCCTGGGTGCCGTCGACCAACGAGGTGGCGCAGCGCTGGCAGAAGAAGGTTGCCGAATATGACGGCTTCATCTTCACCGCCGCCGAGTACAATCACGGCCCGACGGCCGTGCTGAAGAACGCCATCGACTACGCCGCCAATGAATGGAACAAGAAGCCGGCCGGCTTTGTCGGCTATGGCAGCGTCGGCGGCGCCCGTGCCGTCGAGCAACTCCGCCTCCATGCCGTCGAGCTGCAGATGGCGCCGGTCAAGTCCGCCGTCCACATCGCCTGGGGCGACTTCCTCGCCGTGCGCCAGGGCGAGAAGAAGCTTGAAGACCTTGAGCATCTGAACCAGGCCGCCACAGCACTGGTCAACGACGTCGCCTGGTGGGCCAAGGCGCTGAAGAAGGCACGCGCTGCCGATGTGGTCGACGAGGAAATCAAGGCGGCCTGATCGCCTTTTTGAGATCATCCTCCCAAGGGATATGGGGCGGCGCTTGCGCCGCCCTAACTCTTTGTTTTGACGCAATTTCCTAGGGAAAGCGCTAAGCGCTTTTCCCGGGAAAACCGTTTCACACGTTTCCTGGAATTGCTCTGGTTATAGCGGTTCAAACCGAAAGCTGCCGCCGGACCTGACAAAACGGCCAATGCCGGGCGAATCCAGATGCGCGCCGGCAACGAAATGATTGTCGTCCGCCGCAAGCGCCAGCAACCGCAACCGGCTCTCACGCGCCTGGTCCTGATCCGCATCGAATTCCCATGTCACCTCAGGCCGATCGAACTGAAGCGATGGGACGTGAACGGTGTCGCCCCAAATCAAAATGCGCTCGCTGCCACTGGAAACGCGAAAGCAGCTGTGACCGACTTCATGGCCGTGAGCGCCGATGATGTCGACATATGCCCCGACACGGTCTCCCGCTTCGAATGGTTCCGCCATGCCGTGAAATCGTTCAAGTCGCGCTTCGGCGCGAAACAGGCCGAGCTCTTCCCTGGGAACAAGCAGGCGCGTCAGGCGGGGGAACGCGTCGCCGCCATCGGCAAGCACAAGACCATGGATGTGATCGAGATGAGTATGGGTGAAGCAGACGGTGCTGACACGTCCGACATCGATGCCGGCTTCATCCAGCGCCTGGGGCAGCCGGCCCATGGTCGGGTGCCAGGCATTCGAGGCGCCGGTATCGATCAAGATGATCCCGTGTCCATCGTCAATCGCGAAGGCGTTGACAGAGAGCCTGAGTTGACCGCCAACCAGCGTGACCTGGTCCGGCAAGTCATCGCCAAATGGCTTGTCGCCGGGTTGCCGAAGCCGCCTGATCGGCATGTCGACATAGCCATCGCGCAAGGCGGTGATGCGCAGGTCGCCGAGAGTGTAGGTCCAATGAAGTTCGCCCGAAGCTATGCGGTGCATTTGCCGTTCCGTTCTGAAGACGTCAGACAGTCTGCGATGAGTAGCCAGTGTCCGCAACCCGCCCGGTCCAGCTCATCAGCGAGCGACCAGCGGCGTACCTGTTAAGACCTGTTTCATCCAGTGGGCCGGATGGGGGCTCCATCCACGATCTCCAAGGAAGAAAGAGGGCCACCCCCGTCCGATCACATGCGAGTGACTTGCATAATGAAACTAACTTGGCTATAAGTCGCTTTCATTATGAAAGAGACTC
Organism: Mesorhizobium subarcticum; assembly: GCF_055456085.1. Taxonomy (NCBI): domain Bacteria; kingdom Pseudomonadati; phylum Pseudomonadota; class Alphaproteobacteria; order Hyphomicrobiales; family Phyllobacteriaceae; genus Mesorhizobium; species Mesorhizobium subarcticum. The sequence goes on from NZ_CM144237.1 coordinate 2,961,602, forward strand.
CGATCATGGTCGCCAAAACAAGCTTCGAAACACGCCCATGCCCGATCGCGCGCAGCCTCGACGATGTCGGCGAGTGGTGGAGCATTTTGCTGCTGCGCGACGCGTTCCAGGGGCTGACGCGTTTCGACCAGTTTCAGAAGAGCCTGGAGATCGCGCCCAACATTCTCACACGCCGGCTGAACAGCCTGGTCGAGCGCGGCCTGTTCGAGAAACGCGCCTACTGCGAACGGCCGCTTCGCCATGAATATGTGCTAACCGCCAAGGCGCGCGATTTCCGCCCGGTGCTGTTGTCCCTGCTTGCCTGGGGCAACAAGCATCTCGCGCCCGAAGGCCCAAGCCTGGTGATTGTGGACAAGGCTGACGGGCGCTGGGCCGAGCCGGTTCTGGTCGATCGCCAGACCGGCAAGGAGCTCGACAGCGATGGCTTCACCATGGCGACGGCGCCCAGGGCTACCGATCGCATGCGGCAGCGCTATCGCTTCAGCACAGAGGGCTCCGGCCTGCCGCTCACCGACAACACGCCAGCTGATCAAAGCCGTGAAGAGGCGCGAGGCAAATGAACAAGGTTCTTTCCGCTGCCGAGTTGCAGCCTGCGCAGCCATCGGTCGTCCCGGTACCCGCGCCTGCAAAAAGCCGCCGCAAGCCGTTCGTCATGCTGGGCGCCGCGATCGCCGTGGGCGTCGCCGGCTGGTATGGCTTTCAGTGGTGGCAGGCGGGCCGTTTCCTGATGTCGACCGACGATGCTTATGTCGGCGGCAATGTCACGCCGCTGGCGCCACGGGTCGCCGGGCATATCGACCAGATCCTCGTCGAGGATAACCAGCATGTCGATGCGGGCCAGCTCATCATCCGCATCGACGACCGGCCGTTCAAAGCCGCCGTGGACCGCGCTCAGGCTTCTGTCCAGCAGCAGCAATCGGCGCTGGACAATCTCCGTGCCCAGGTCTCGCTGCAGAATTCGCTGATCGAACAGGCCGAGGCCGATCTCGACGCCAAGAGCGCCGCCGCTACGTTCACCACCCAGGACGCCCAACGCTATGCGGTTCTGGCCAGCACCAAGGCTGGCACGCAGCAGGACGCGCAGAGAAGCCTTGCCGCCGACAGCCAGGCGAAGGCTTCCGTTGCCGCCTCCCGAGCCGGGCTTGCCGCCGCGCGGCAACAGCTCGCTGTGCTCAACACCCAGATTGCGGAAGCGACCGCCGCCGTTTCGGCCGCCAAGGCCGATCTCGACACGGCCGAGCTCGATCTCGGTTTCACGCAGATCCGCTCGCCCATCGATGGCCTCGTTGGCAACAGGCTGGCGCAGGTCGGCACCTATGTCTCGCCGGGCAGCTATCTCTTGACGATCGTCCCGCAGACCGGGCTGTGGGTCGATGCCAATTTCAAGGAGGACCAGCTGCGCAGCATGACAAACGGACAGACGGCGACGGTCTATTCGGATATTGCGCCCGACCAGTCGCTCAAGGGCCATGTCACCAGCCTGGGGCCAGCCACGGGAGCGATCTTCAGCGTCATCCCGGCGCAGAACGCCACCGGCAATTTCACCAAGATCGTCCAGCGCGTTCCCGTTCGGATCACCATTGACCAGGACCAGGGCAACAAGGTCGCGTTGCGGCCAGGCCTGTCGACCGTCGTGACCGTCGATACCGCGTCGCGCTGAGGACGCCATGCCAGAGCGCGCCGAAAAACAGTCCTTCTTCTCAGGCATTCTGCCGTTCATGGTGATGTGCGTGGGGATGTTCATCGCGCTGCTCGACATCCAGATCGTCGCCTCCTCGCTGCAGGATATTGGCGGCGGCCTGTCGGCGGCGCAGGACCAGATCGGCTGGGTGCAGACCTCCTATCTGGTGGCGGAAATCATCGTCATCCCGCTGTCGGGCTGGCTCACCCGGGTGTTCTCGACACGCTGGCTGTTCACCATCTCCGCGGCCGGGTTCACCTTGGCCAGCATGCTGTGCGGCTTCGCCTGGAGCATCGAAAGCATGATCGTGTTCCGCGCGCTGCAGGGGCTGCTCGGCGCCTCGATGATCCCGACGGTGTTCACCTCGTCGTTCCACTATTTCCAGGGGCCGAGGCGTGTCTACGCAGCGGCCGTGGTCGGCAGCATCGCCTCGATCGCGCCGACGCTCGGCCCCGTCATCGGCGGCTGGATCAGCGACACGCTGAACTGGCACTGGCTGTTCTATGTCAACGTCATTCCGGGCACCATCATCACCATCCTCGTCGCGGCGCTGGTCAAGATCGACAAGGCCGATCCTTCACTGCTGAAGGGCGCCGACTATATCGGCATGGTGCTGATGGCCGTCAGTCTCGGCACGGCCGAATATGTGCTGGAAGAGGGCACGCGCTGGAACTGGTTCGACGATGCAACGATCCGAAATGGCGCCATCGTTGCCAGTGTCACGATGGTTCTGTTCGTCATTCGCAGCCTGACCTATTCGCAGCCGGTGGTCGATTTCCGCGCTTTCGGCAACCGCAATTTCGCCATTGGCTGCTTTCTGTCCTTCGTCACCGGCATCGGCATCTTCGCCACGATCTATCTGACGCCGCTGTTCCTGGGGTACGTGCGCGGCTACGACGCTTTTCAGACCGGGACGGCGGTGTTCTCCACCGGTGTCGCCTCGATGGTCGGCGTTCCCGTCTACATCTTCCTCGCCAAGCGCTTCGACACGCGCTGGCTGATGATGTTTGGGCTGGCCTCCTTCGGCGCGTCGATGTGGAGCTTTAGCGCCATCACAAGCCAGTGGGGCGCGGCGGAGCTTCTGATCCCGCAATTGTTCCGCGGCTTCCCGCAGGTCTTCGCCGTCGCGCCAAGCGTCAATCTCGGGCTCGGCAGCCTGCCGCCCGAAAGGCTGAAATATGCCAGCGGCCTGTTCAACACGATGCGCAATCTCGGCGGTGCGGTCGGCATCGCCATTTGCGGCGCGATCCTCAACGACCGCACCAACTTCCATTTCCTGACGATCGCCTCGCACCTGACCCCACAGAACGAGGCCGCGATGCGCCTCGTCGACACTGTCGGCCAGCGCTACGGACAGTTGCCCGGCGCCATTGCGGACGGTCATACCGCCGCGCTGAAGCAGCTGTGGCAACTGGCCTATCGCGAGGCATCGACCATGGCCTACGCCGACGCGTTCCTGGTGATCATGGCAGCGTTCGTCATCGCGACCGCGCTGGTTCCCTTCCTGCGCAATGTCACACCCAAGCCTCTGCCTCCGGGCGCACACTGAAGCGATCAGGGCAAACGCTTAGTCCGTGGCCGTCCTTTTGCCGAAAGCCTGCCAGCGGGCTTCGACTTCGGCGCGAAGCCGGTCGCGGTCGGTGGAGAGCACCTCATGAGGCAGCGCGACAAACCGTTTGCCATCCTGGGTCGGGAAAATGTTGCCCAGGCGCGAGGCCGTGAGGTTCGGGGCGAATGTGAAGGTCACCAGACCGATGCCGAGCCGCTTTGGCCCCCTGCTGTTTCGGTAGACAGCCCTCCACAGAGGCATGATCGTTTCATCTGTGAATGCCTCGGAAACCTGCAGCGCGGTGACATCCCGGTACTGGTCTTTGCCCCAGCGATACCAAGACGTGCCCCATCGCCTCTTCACAACCTCGAAGGTAATGTCGAGCCAGGAAATGTCCTCCACCTCCCGCCAGGGGACGTCGAGAAAGACATAGCCGTCGAGATTGAGGCGCAACCCGTCCGGCGATAGCCGCAAGAATGGCTCGGCGGTCAGCCATCCGTTCGTTTGCCAGACAGTCGCGAAGGCAGCCGCAGCCGCCACCGGAAGACCCAACAGCCAGTTCTTGGCCCCGAAGGCGACGATGAGCCCGACGACGAGAACAAGCGCCGATGTGGCGATGAATTTCAACGCGGCCTTGCCGGTGCCATAGGCAATGATCTGGTTGACGTCTTGTGCCTGGTCTGAACTCAACGGTCCGCCTCCCATGGCCGGCACTGCTTTGCAGGCAAGAGCCGCCACCAAGACTGTCATGGACGATACAGGCTGACCATCGACCCAACAAGCCCTGCGCTGAACCGCACTGCGTCGATGGTGGCGTCCGCGTCACGAACCGGCTCGCGGTTGGAGCCGAGGCAGGCGATTGCCTAGTCACCCGCGCGGGCGAGCAACAGCGCACGCTCCCTCTCATTGCCGGTGAACTGGGCGGCCTGGCGGAACGCCGCGCGGGCTTCCGCCTGATGTCCCAGTTTCTCCAGAAGATCGCCGCGCACCGTGGGCAAGAGGTGCGAGTCCTTCAGGCGCGGTTCGTCCTTCAGCGCCTCGACGATGGCGAGGCCCTGCGCCGGTCCGAACGCCATGCCGACGGCCACTGCCCGGTTGATTTCGACGATGGGCGAAGGGGCGGCAAGCGCAAGGGCTTGATAGTATGCGGCGATTGCGATCCAGTCGGTGTCGGCGGCTGTTGCCGCGCGGCTATGGCAGGCGGCGATCATCGCCTGCAAGAGATAGGGGCCGGGCGCCGGCGTCAGGGTCATGGCGCGGCTCAGGCCGTCGAGGCCGCGCCGGATCAGCGACCAGTTCCATCGGCCGCGGTCCTGGTCGAGCAGCAGGATCGGTTCGCCCGCTTTGCCGGTGCGGGCGGGAAAGCGCGAGGCGTTGAGCTCCATCAGCGACACCAGCCCCAGCACCTCAGGCTCGTCAGGCATCAGCGCCGCCAGCGAACGGCCAAGGCGCAGCGCTTCGCCGCAGAGATCGGCGCGCAGCCAGTCCGGGCCTGTGGTCGCCACATAGCCTTCGTTGAAGGTGAGATAGACCACCTCCAGCACGGCGGCGAGGCGTTCGCGACGCTCCTGGCCGCGCGGCGTTTCGAATGGGATGCCGGCATCGCGAAGCGTCCGCTTGGCGCGCACGATGCGCTGGGCGATGGTGGCTTCGGGCACCAGGAAGGCGCGAGCGATCTCCAGCGTCGACAACCCGCCCAAGAGCCGCAGGGCGAGTGCCGCGCGCTGCTCGGCCGGCAAAAGTGGATGGCAAGCGGTGAAGATCAGCCGCAAAAGGTCGTCGTCGATATCCTCGTCGAGCACGGCCTCGATGTCGGGCATCTCGCGCTCAAGCTCGGTGAGGTCGATGGCGAGTTCACGATGCTTGCCGTCGATCATGGTGGTGCGGCGCAGCCGGTCGAGTGCGCGATTCCCAGCAACCTCGGTCAACCAGGCGGCCGGGTTGCGCGGAATGCCGTCCCGGGGCCAGCGCTCCAGCGCCAGCAGGAAGGCGTCTTGCGCAATCTCCTCGGCCAGCCCGATGTCCCTGAGATAGCGCACGAGCCTGGCGGTGAGCTTCGGCTGCTCGATCCGCCAAACCGCTTCGATGGTGGCTGCGGCTGTCAACCGTTCAGCTCGCCAAAGCTTTCTGCCACCTTCTGGACGTCCTCGGGGAACTCGCTGATCTCGAAGACGCGGCGAACCTCGATCACGTCATTCTCGCCGGCCGGGCAGCGGCGGGCCCATTCGATGGCCTCTTCACGCGAGCGCACGTCGATCACCCAATAGCCGCCCAGCACTTCCTTGACCTCCGCGAACGGCCCGTCGGTGACGGCAGGTTTGCCGCCCTTGTAGCTGACCCGCGCGCCCGATGACGGCGGATGCAGCCCGTCGAGCGCCAGCAGCACGCCGGCCTTCTTCAGCTCCTCATTGTATTTCATCATCCCCTCCACCGCCTTGGCATCGGGCATGACATCGGGCGCTGCCTCCGCGTAGCCGCCGGGGATCATCAGCATCATGAACCGCATGGTCTTTCTCCTTGGTTGGGTTGGTTCGATCATATGACGAACGGGAGATGGCGAAATCGACAGCGGCGCGAAGAATCTCCGTCCAGCCGAAGCGCTTCTTTGCGGATCGATCAAGGTTTTCGCTACGGCCCGTTGGCCGCGATGCGGTCAATGGTGTCGATCAGCCGCTTCCGCTCCTTGTTGATCCACTGGCCCTCCGAATAGTTCTGGAGAAACGTCTCGACGAACTCGACAGGGTTCTCGCCGACGATCGCGCGGATCGGCGTGCCGTTCGCCGCGCTTTGTTCGAAGAGGTCGGCGAGATCCTCCAGCATCGACACCATGGTGTCCCCGTTCGTAATCGCCCCGAAGTACATCAGGTAGCGGTTCAGCGCCTCGATCACCGCGCGATAGTTCGCGGGGAGCCGTTCCGTCCGCGCCTTGTACTGCCAGTAGCGCTTCTTCTGCTCGATCGACCCTGTGACCTTCTCGATCCAATTTGTAGCCATGTCTATTTCCTTTCCGTGTGGAGCTGTTCGAGCCGTTCCGCGAGGAAGTTCCACGTCCTCCAGAACTCTTCGAGATAGTCCTGTCCCTGAGCGTTGATCGAATACACCTTGCGCGGTGGCCCCATCTGGGACGGAATCTTCTCCACGTCGACGAGGCCCTTTTGCTCGATCCTGACGAGCAGGGCGTAGACGGTGCCTTCGGCGATGTCCGAAAAGCCCTGTTTTCGCAACAGCGCCGTGATCTCGTAGCCATAGGCGCGCTGCACGGACAGGATCGCCAGGATGATGCCCTCCAGCGTGCCTTTGAGCATCTCCGTCATCTGCTTGCCCATGGAGCACCTTTCAATCTACTCAGTGTTGCTGACTACTGGTACTTAGCACTGCTAATTAGATGCCGTCAAGCTTTGCGTGATGCGGGAGTTGCCGGGCGTACCCTTGCAGCCCTGGCTGATCCGGGTTGGACCGCCATATGGGCGAGGCTGCCATCTGGCCCTGCCAGTTTGCGCTGATATGTCAGGCTGCATCCGTCACATCGAGTAAGCCCGCGTGAAATCATCGAATCTGGCCCGTGCCGTTTCCCCCATGATCCCGGTGCTCGTCTGCGCGTTCGCTATCTTCCTGCTGTCCGGCATGGATGCGGCGATGAAGGTGCTGGTCATCGCGGTCGGCGTTTACAACACGGTGCTTTGGCGCAGCCTGCTGGCGACCGTCATTGCGGGCGCAGGCTGGCTGGCGGGGCCGCGCTCGCTTCCGTCGCCTTCCGTGCTGAGGCTGCATGCGCTGCGTGCCGCGGTTGTCGGCATCGTCCTGCTGTCGTTTTTCTGGGGGCTTGCCAGGCTGCCGCTTGCGGAGGCGATCGGGCTCAGTTTCGTAGCGCCGCTTTTTGCTCTCTTGCTGGCGACGCTGTTGCTGGGGGAGAAAATACAGCGGCAAGCGATCTGGGCCTCCCTGGCCGGCATGGCCGGTGTTGTCGTCATCATAGCCGGCCAATTCGGGCATGCGACCTATGCCAGGGATGCCTTGCTTGGCACGGTGGCGGTTCTCGCCTCGACGGCGTTCTACGCCTACAATCTGATCCTGGCGCGGCAACAGGCGCAGGTGGCCAAACCCATCGAGATCATGCTGTTCCAGAACCTTTGTCTGGCGATCATGCTTGCTCTCGCGGCACCTTGGCTAGCCGTTGCCTTGCCTGGCAATCTCTGGCTTCCGCTGGCCGGAGTGACGGCGCTGTCGCTCACCGGCCAATTCCTGATGAGCTGGGCCTATGCGCGGGCAGAAGCGCAATATCTGATTCCAACGGAGTACTCGGCCTTCATCTGGGCGATCGTGCTTGGCTGGTTTTTCTTCGAGGAGGCGGTGACCTGGACCACGCTGGCGGGAGCCGGCCTCATCGTGGCCAGCTGCCTCATCGCAGCGCGCTCGAACCCCAGACTTGCCGAGCCGATCGAAGCCGCGGTTTGAGGCGAAGCGCCCCCCACGACGCGTCGACGCGTAGTTCTCAACGCAGAAATTGCACGATCCTATCAAAAGCAGGGAGCGCCTGTGCGTGGCCTGAATCAAGCATGATCGTAAGTATATCTGCTTCTTGTTAAATTTTATTAAATATTTCGTCAGCCGAATTACGATCTGTAGACCATCCGTCGGGTTGTTGTGCTTCCAGTTCCGAAAACGTCACTGAATGTTCGATGTAATGGTGAACTATGTGGCAAGCTCCTGGAACGCGATCTTGCATGGCGATTTTGGTCCGGATGCGGTCACCTGGAATCGAACGATCCAGGCAGGCGAGGCATCAGGAGAAGGATTTATCCGATGAGCTTCTTCGTCAACGCCCTAGGCGTTCCTCTTCCCTACAGCGGCGCTTCCACCCATTGGTACTCGGCGGCAGGGGCCGGGCCGGACTTGTACGGCAGCTCCGGAAACGACTCGTTCTACGGAGCAACCGGCGTCACCATGCACGGCGGCACAGGCGATGACGTCTATTACCTCTATGCGGCGAGCAACAAGGTGGCCGAGGGCGCTGGGGCAGGCATCGACACGATCAGCACATGGATGAGCTACAAGCTCCCCGACAATGTCGAGAACCTCGTCGTCACAAACGCCAACAACTATGCTTTCGGGAACGGGTTGGACAACATTATCACCGCCCAGGCCGGGCACCAGACGCTGGACGGCGGTGCGGGAAACGATGTGCTGATCGACGGCGGCGGTGGTTACGACACTTTCATCGTCTCGAAAGGCAATGGAAGCGATCTGATAGCGAATTTTGCCGCCACTGACACCGTCCGCCTGAATGGCTATGGGTTCACGTCGTTCGACGCCATCCACTCAAACATGGTCCAGGCGGGATCGAACGTGCTGTTGAACCTCGGATCCGGCGAGATCCTCGAGTTCAAGGACACGACCATCGACAAGCTGCAGCCCGGCCAGTTCGAATTGCCGATCGACAAGTCCGCAATGAGCCTGTCCTTCAGCGACGATTTCAACACGCTGAACCTTCACAATAGCCAGGGCGGCACCTGGGATACCAACTTCTCGTGGGGAGCGCCGAACGGCAGCACCTTGAGCAGCAACAACGAGCTGCAATGGTATATCGACGCCAATTACGCACCGACGAGTTCGGTCCACCCGTTCAGCGTGAACAACGGCGTGCTCACCATCACCGCGGCCCAGGCGCCGGCGGACATCAAGCCGCTGATCAACAATTATGAATACACTTCAGGCATCCTGACGACCCACGACACCTTCTCGCAGACCTATGGCTATTTCGAAATGCGGGCCGAACTGCCAGAGCACGCCGGCGCCTGGCCGGCCTTCTGGCTGCTTCCGGAAGACGGTTCGTGGCCGCCGGAGCTCGATGTCGTGGAGACGATCGGCCAAGCCCCGAACTCGCTGATCATGACGGCGCACTCGAATGAGACCGGAACGCACACCAAGGTCACGTCGACAGTGAGCGTCTCGGACCCCGCCGGTTTCCACACCTATGGCCTGCTCTGGACGCCGGACAAGCTTGTCTGGACCTATGACGGTGTGCAGGTCGCGGAAGCGGCGACCCCGTCCGACATGAACAAGCCCATGTACATGCTGGTCGATCTCGCGGTCGGCGGCTTGGCCGGCACTCCTCCGGATCATTTGGCCACGCCGGCCGAGATGAAGATCGACTACGTCCGCGCCTATACGCTGGACAGTGCTCCGGCAAACGCGCTGAACATCACCAGCAGCAGCACTACATCCAGCACTGGCACGCACAGTATCGCCAGCAGCACGCTGCATGGCGGTTCCGAATTCGGGGGCCACGCGTAAGGTCTCGGGATCATGCAGCGTAGGGGAATGCGGAAATGACCGGACCGTCCGACCTGCGCCCGGTCTTCATGCGCGCCATCGCCGATGTCGGCGTCTTCTCGCTGTTGATCAACATCCTGCTGTTGGTGATCCCGCTCTATCTGCTGCAGGTCTATGACCGCGTGCTGCCGTCCTCCAGCGTCGAGACGCTTGTCTATCTTTCGGCCATTGCGGTTCTCGCGCTCGCCTTCCTTGGACTGCTGGACGCGATCCGCGCCGTTTACACACAGCGCGTCGCGGCGACCCTCGACCGGAAGCTGGGTGCCGGCACATTCGCCATTTCGCTTGGCGCAAAATATGCCGGCGGCCTGTCGCCGCTGCGCGACCTCGCCTCGCTCTGCGCCTTCATCAGGTCGCGCGGCGTGGCAATGTTGTTCGATCTGCCCTTCGCCCCTGTCTTTCTCGCCCTGCTGTATCTGATCCATCCGGTGCTGTTCTGGGTGACGGTCGGTGGCGCGGCACTTCTGCTTCTCCTGGTCGTGGCCAACCAGCTTGCCATCGGCAGCAACGACGCCTTGTCCGCGGAGCGTTCGGCTTTGGCCAGCCAGGCAGAACAGGCCTTTGCCCGCAACGCGGAGACGCTGCGTGCCATGGGCATGGTCGAGAACGCCGCGCAGGTCTGGGGACGGCACGTCGCCGCAGCACTCACCCTCCATGACCGCTCCGCGAGTGCCAATGCGATCTTCAGCGGCGCTTCGCGGGCGCTGCGCATGATGCTGCAACTGGCGATCCTCGGCGCTGGCGCATGGCTGGTGCTCGAAGGGCAGATGACGGCAGGCATGATCTTCGCCTCCTCGCTGGTGTCGTCGCGCGCGCTGCAGCCGCTCGACCAGTTGATCGGCGCCTGGCGTCAGATCGCGGACGCCCGGCGAGCGTGGAGCCGGCTTGAGACGGCGCTTGCGGCGCGTCCGCTTGAAGCGCGGAAACTGATCCTGCCCGATCCGACTGGCGCGATTTCCATGCAGGACGTTTTCTTCATGGCGCCGAATGCCCAGCCCGGCACCGAACCCATCCTCAAGCGGCTGAACTTTCAAATTGGCGCCGGCGAAGCGTTGGCCATCGTTGGCCCAAGCGGCGCCGGCAAATCGACGCTGGCGCGGTTGCTTGTGGGTGCTGCCCGGCCGACTGGCGGCGCGGTGAGGATTGACGGCGCCGACCTCAGGACCTGGGACGAAAACCAGCTCGGAAAGCATATCGGCTACCTCGCACAGGAGGTCGAGCTCTTTCCAGGATCGATCGCGCAAAACATCGCTCGCTTCAACCCCGATGCAGATGACGCCTCGATCATCGAGGCAGCCAGGAGGGCTGAGGCACATGACCTGATCCTGGCGCAGCGGGACGGCTACCAGACATTGATAGGCCCGTCGGACAGAAATTTGTCGGGCGGCGAGCGCCAAAGGATCGGGCTGGCGCGCGCCTTCTACGGCGCTCCCAAGATACTCGTGCTGGATGAGCCCAACGCCCATCTCGATGGCGCGGGCGAAGCAGCGCTCGAAGCGGTGCTTGCCGCCGTGAAAGCGGCCGGCGTCACGACAATCGTCATCACGCACCGCCCTGCGATTGCTGCCTCCTGTGACCGCGTTATGCTTTTGCGCGGCGGCGTGATCGAAGCCTTCGGCCCCAGCGGCGAGGTGTTGCGGCAGTCTGGGGCCGGTACGGGCGCTGGCAAGGGCATTCCCCGGCAGAATCCGGTGGTGACAGGCTCGTTCGCCGCGACGCTTCGCACGCACAACACCCGCTTCGGATCATAGACCATGGCAGTCCAGAGCCTCGCTTGGGAAGGCAGTCCGCGCACCGACATAAGGCGTGTGGCATCCGCCGGATACGCGGCAATAGCGCTATTGGTGGGTTGCTTTGGCTATTGGTCCGTCAGCGCGCCCTTGTCGGGAGCGGTGATCACGCAAGGGACGATCTCGGCGACCGGCGGAAACATCCTGATCCAGCATCCCGAGGGCGGCATCGTCCAGGAATTGCTGGTCCATGAAGGCGATCGCGTGCAACAGGCCCAGGATCTGATCGTGCTGGATCCAACAGCCGCGCGGGCAGAGCTCAACCGGTTGACGAGACAGTCGATCGCGCTCAGGGCGAGCGCGGCGCGGCTGGAGGCGGAACGCGACGGATTGGACCGGCTGGCGCCAATCACCAAAGCGGCGCCAGCACCGTTCCAGGCCGATTTCGAGATGCTGGTTCGAGAACAGCAGAAGGAATTCGATTCCAGGCTCGCCCGGTTTCGATCGGAACAATCGATCCTCGCCCAACGACTGGCCATGCATCGCCAGTCTGTCGTGGGATTGCAGTCCCAGAAACAGGCCATTCAACAACAGATCGAAATCGTGAAGAAGGAACTCGGCATCAAGACCAGCCTGCTGGACAAGGGCCTCACCAACCGTACCGAATACTCCCAGCTTTTGCGCAGCGAGGCCGATCTCGTCGGGCAGGCTGGGATGCTGGAAGCCAATATCGCAGCGGCCAACACCCAGATCGTCGAAGCCCAGGAGCAGACCGAGCGCCTGACCACGCAGCGCGTGGAGGAGGCGCTGACGAAGCTGGAGGAGGTTCGTTCCAACCTGGCCGACTTCGGGGAACAGATCGGGGCGGCGGAGGCGGTGCTGCGGCGAACGACGATCAAGGCGCCGGCGGCGGGCATAGTCGTCTCGTCGACGTACAACTCCAAGGGCAGCGTGATTGCCCCCGGCGAAAAGATCATGGAGATCCTGCCCACGGCATCGGGCCTGATCGTCGATGCAAGGCTGCGGCCAAAAGACATCGACCAGGTTCGTGTCGGCCAGCCGGCGAAACTGCGATTGTCGGCCTTGAACATGCGGCTTACCCCAGAGGTTTCAGCCACCGTGACACAAATTTCCGCGGACCGGCTCATCGACCAGGCCACGCATGAGCCCTATTTCCGCGCCAGGCTCAGGATTGCCGCCGAGTTGCCGCCCGGCGTGAATCTTGAGCAGCTTTATCCTGGAACGCCTGTCGAGGCGTTCATCAACACTGGCGACCGGACATTCTTCGAGTATCTGGCACGGCCGATGCTCGATTCCTTCGCTCGTGCCTTTACGGAGCGGTAGATATCGGGGATCGAACGATCAGCGCACCGCTTCGCGTTGGCTGCCGGGCAGGCGGGTGGCGATCAGCTTGTCGATGCGGCGGCCGTCGAGGTCGACCACTTCAAAGCGCCACCCTTGCGCGTCGACGCATTCGCCGGTCGCCGGCAGATGGTGCATGTGCGACAGCACATAGCCGGCGACGGTCTCGTAGTCGCGGTTTTCCGGCAGGTCGATGCCCAGGATATCGGCCATCTCGTCGGCCTGCATATAGCCGGCGAGCAGCCATGAGCCGTCCTCGCGCTTGACGGCGTTTTCCTCGTCGCCGGCATCAAGGTCGGCGCGGAACACGCCGGTGATGGCTTCGAGAATGTCGGCCGGGGTGACGATGCCTTCGAAATGGCCGTATTCATCATGGACCAGCGCCATCGGCACGTCGGATTCCTTGAGTTTGTGCAGCACATCCAGCGCGTCGGCCTGGTCGTAGACGATGGGGGCGGCGCGCACATGCTTGCGCGGGTCGAGCGTGCGGCCGGCAAGGATCGCGGCCAGCACGTCGCGCGTCTGGACAACACCGACCATGACGTCGACGCCGCCGTCGCCGGCCGGCAGGCGCGAATGCTGGGTCTCCATCAGGAGCTTGCGGATCGTCGTGTCGTCGGACTGCAGATTGATCCAGTCGACCTCGGTGCGCGGCGTCATCACCGCGCGCACGGCGCGGTCGCCAAGCCGCATGACGCCGGCGATCATGCGCCGCTCGTCGGATTCGATGGTGCCGTGATGCTCGGCCTCGGCGACCAGCATCTTGATCTCCTCGTCGGTGACCTTCTCCTCGCTTTCGCCGCGCTGGCCAAGCAGCCACAATATGGCGCGGCCGGAAATGTCGAGCAGGAACACCAGCGGCGCCGAGATGGTGGCGAGGATTGTCATTGCCGGAGCAGCGCGGGCAGCGACGCGCTCCGGGTCGCGCAGCGCGATCTGCTTGGGCACGAGTTCGCCGACAATCAGCGAGAAATAGGTGATGATGGCAACGACGATGCCGACGCCGAGCGGGTCGGCGACGCTTTCGCGCATCCCGGTCGAGGCCAGGTACACCGACAGCCGGTCGCCCAGCGTGGCGCCGGAGAAGGCACCGGACAGCACACCGACCAGCGTGATGCCAATCTGCACCGAGGACAGGAACTTGCCGGGGTTCGAACCAAGGTCGAGCGCGCGGCCGGCACCGTTGACGCCGCGGTCGATCATCGCCTTGAGCCGTGCCGGGCGCGATGAAACGATAGCGAGTTCGGACATCGACAACAGGCCGTTCACGCAGATGAGGACGACCACGATAGCAATTTCAACGTATAGCATGAGGGCTCAATAGCATTGCGGCGCGGCCTTCGAAAATAGTGAAAGCGCGTCGCGCGTAAACGGATTAAGCGCGCCGCGCTTTCAGTCTTTGGTTTTGATGCATGTCATTGTCCCAAAACCGGGACCACTTTTGTGTGACATGCATTGGCCATTTTTAGAAAATGACAGTCGCGTCATTCAGCCGTTATCCCACGACGGCGCCGAAAAATGTTCGACGAGAGCGTCGACGACAACACGCACTTTTGGCGTGAGCGCGCGCGTCACTGGCCAGACGGCGTGCACGACAATGTTTTCCACCAGACAGTCCGACAGGACCATTTCGAGATCGCCATTCCCGAGGCTGTCGGCTGCCAGCCAGGTCGGCAGGAAGGCGATCCCACAACCGGCAAGGGCGGCATCGAGCATCGGTTCGCCATGGCCGAGAACCAGCCTCGCCTTGGGGACGAAGGTCGTCAGATGGCCGTCGTCATGCCTGATCACCCAGGGACGGACGACGCCCTCGCGGCCATAGCCGATGACGCTATGATGGGCGAGATCGTCGACCGATCGCGGCCTGCCGTGTTCCCTGAGATAGGCGGGAGCCGCACAGATGGCCGAGCGCTGGGCATAGATGCGTCTGGCCGCGAGCGACAGGCTGTCGTCCAGTTCTCCCATGCGCACCGCGAGGTCGATGCCTTCCTCGATCAGGTCGACGCGGCGGTCGTTGAACGAGATTTCCACCGTCAGCTCCGGGAATTTCCTGGAAATCGCAAACAGGACGGGCGCGACGCAGCGCCGGCCAAAGGCGAGCGGCACGTCGATGCGCAGCCGGCCGGAGGGGATCTGCCGGCGCGAGGCAAGCAGTGACTGCGCCGCCTCGATCTCGGCCAGCGCCCTGACGCAGGCCTCATAGTAGCTCTCGCCTTCGCTGGTCGGACTGAGGCTGCGGGTGGTGCGGTTGAGCAGACGAACGCCGAGCCGCTGCTCCAATTGGGCGACCGACTTGCCGATCGCCGACTTTGTCACATGCAGCCGCTCGCCGGCGCCGGTGAAGCTGCCAGCCTCCACGGCCTGGACGAATGCGACGATGCCTTGCAGGTCGGTCGATTCCATGACGGTTCCAATTGGCGAATTCTAGTTATCAATCAGTTGCCAAATATGCCGCATAGAAGCTCTATTTTCTATAGTTGAAAAGCATAAATGTCTCGCGTGGCCATCAATCACGGAGCGCGAAGCGACATGAGCACCCAAATCAACAGATCCTGGCAGATGAGCGGTTTCGGCCTGTCCAGGCTGAGCCAGGTGACGGGCAAAACTCCCGAAGCCGGGCCGCACGATCTTCTGGTGCGCACGAAAGCAGTGTCGCTGAACTACAAGGACAAGATGATCGTCGAGGGCACGCTGATCCCCGACCTCAGCTTTCCCTTCGTGCCGACGTCGGACGCGGTGGGCGAGGTGGTGGCTGTCGGCAGCGCGGTCAGCCGCTTCAAGGTCGGGCAACGCGTGCTCGGCCAGGTCATCGCCGACTGGCCGGATGGCGATGCGCCGCCGGTGCTGCACACGCACACGCTGGGCTCCTCGTTGCCAGGCATGCTTTCCGACTACGTCATCTTTGGTGAGGACGCTGCCGTGCTGACGCCGCCATCGCTCAGCGACATCGAGGCGGCGACGCTGCCGATCGCTGCGTTGACGGCCTGGTTTGCCATGACCGAGGCGACCAGACCGGTGGCGGGCCAGACCATCCTCATCCAGGGCACTGGCGGCGTGTCGCTGTTTGCGCTGCAGTTCGCCAAGGCATTCGGCTTGCGCGCCATCGTCACCTCGAGCAGTGACGAGAAGCTTGAGCGGGCAAGAAAGCTTGGCGCCTGGCAAGGGATCAACTACCGCACGCAGCCGGCATGGGACGAAGCCGCGCGTGCGCTGACGAACGGGCTGGGCGTCAACCATGTGCTGGAAATGGTCGGCGGCGACAATGCGCGGCAATCGCTGAACGCGCTGGCCGCCGATGGCCGGCTCTCGATCATCGGTCTTCTGGGTTCGATGGAACTCAGTTTCCCGATCCTGCCCTTCATGCGCAACCGCATCACCGTGCAGGGCCTGTCGATCGGCCATCGCCGGTCTTTCGAGCGGATGAACCAGGCGATCGAGGCGCTCGGCATCAAGCCGGTCATCGACAAGGTCTTTGGCTTTGATGAGGCGCCGCAGGCCTTGCAGCATCTGGAGAAGGGGCCGTTCGGCAAGATCGTGGTCACCACGACCTGACCTTTGCCGTCGGCTCACTGCAGCTGCGTCAGCACACCGATGATAGCCTTGCCGTCGGTGAAATAGGGGTCGCCACCGCCGTTGCGGCCGGTCGTGGTGGGGCCGATGCCACCCATGTCGCTGGTCGATGCCAGCAGACCGGCCGCGTTCAGGTCGCCGATCAGGAAGCCGCGTTCGGCATCGATGTCGGGACCGATGTGATGCGTGATCGCGCCGGTGTCATGGCTGAGACCGACGCCGCGATCGAAGCTGGCGGAGCCCAACCAAAGCGGGCGGCCGTCGTCGCCGACCGTATCGGTCTGCCAGAAGCGGACGTGGTGGCGCCGGTCGGCACTGTCGCCGACCGGCTTTTCGAAAGCGAGATCCTGGGCGCGGCCTTCGAACAGCAAGCGGCTCATCGGCGCGTCGGGATAGGGTCGGGAAAACAGGACACTTTCGCCGATATCGATCGCGGTCCTCAGGGTGACAGCATCAGCGGTATCCCAGCCGGCAACGGCGAAGGCATGGACCACCTCCTTCTCGGTGCCGATGAGGCCGACATTGATCGGGTCACCGGGAATGCCTTGCGGCGTGTGCGTCACCATTTCGAAGCGCTGGTCACGAAAGCCGCGCTCCCGGAATGTCCAGAACTCCGGCGCGGCGAAATAGGCGAGCGCCACATAGGCGGCCAACAAGGCAGCCAGCCATGTGACTGTTCGCCATCGCAAGCTTCGTTGACTCATGAATGCCGCTCGATCCGCGCCACAGTCTGTTGCCCGAGAGAACTTGGAAGGCAATAGCCAGCGGTGCCTCATCGTTCTATCATCTGTTATCGTTCTTGTGCGGGGGCACCAATGGCGCGGAAACTGGCAGGACGCAGGCCGATGGCATTGACCGCCGAGCTTGTGGCACAAGTCGAGCGTGTCGAGCCCGATCCAGGGCCAGAGCCTGGGACCAGCGAACACACGGATGCGGAGTTCGATGGCTTGGTCGATCAGCTGCTTTCGGAGTACCTGCCCGAAACGCTTTGGGTCTTTGCCTATGGGTCGCTGATCTGGAATCCCGAGTTCGTCCATGTCGAACAACGTCCCGCCACGGCGTCGGGATGGCATCGTTCATTCTGCCTCAAGCTAACGCGTTGGCGCGGGACGCGCGAATTGCCTGCCTTGATGCTGGCGCTCGACCGTGGCGGCAGTTGCAACGGCATCGTCTACCGGCTGCCCGACGAAGACCACTTTGGGCAGCTTGGCCAGTTGATGCGTCGCGAGATCGATGCAAACCCACCCACCAATGTGCCGCGCTGGATCAAGGTCAACACTAGGGAAGGGCCGCTGATCGCTCTTGCATTCGTTGCGACGCCGGAGGGCAGGGCCTATGCCGGCAAGTTGCCGCTGGAGCAGGTGGGCGATACGCTGGCCCGGGCTGCTGGACATTGGGGCTCGTCAGCACAGTATTTGTTCCGCACCGTCAGCAAGCTTGAGGAAAGCGGCATCCGGGACAGGAATCTCTGGCGGATTCAGGATCTGGTGGCGCGGCAGATCACTGCCTCAAACCCAGGTGGTAGTCCCGCCTGAACCTCTTCTTACCGGCAGGCGCGATAGCCGTTCTTGCGGTTCTTGATGTCGAAATGGAAATGGTTGCGGTGGTCGTAATTGTAGCCGGGGCCGAGCACCGTGGTGAAATACTGGCAGCCGTCGGCGCGCACATTGTTGAGGAAGCCGCGCGTGCGGAAGGCGAACAGGCCGGGCTTGCGCACGTCGATGTCGTCGCCATTGTTGAGCTCGATGCTCATGACATCAAGCGCATTGCCCTTGCCGTGCTCGGACAAAACACCTTCGCCGGCGATGTTGCGGCAGGAATAGCTGGAGCCCTGGTGGATGGTCTTGACGCCGGAGAAGTAGCGCCAGCGGGCGGAGGGAACGAGCTCGTTCTTCGTCCAGGCGGCGAAGGTGGCGGCCATGTCGCAGGTCAGGGTCGCGGCGGGTTTCATCTGGATGCTGCCGATGGCCGTGACCTTGACGGGATAGTCGATGCCGCACTGGCCTTCATGGATCGGCGCCAGGTCGGTGTAGGCAACATCGAGGCGCTTCAACTGCTGGCGGCAATCGGTCTCGCTGGCCGGTATCTGCTCGACCGGCGACATTGGCTCATCCATGCGCGGATAGGCGGCCTGCGTCATGTCGGGATTGGACGGGACCAGCTTCTGCATGCCCGTATATTGCGGCACGGCCGAGGTCTGTGTGCCGACATCGACGGCCGGCTGCAGCGACAGCACGCTGCCGGTGTTGCAGGCCGAAACGGCCGCAAGCATGAGGCCAGCGGCCAGCATCGCAGTGGGCTTCAGTCGGTGCGCAGTGGCGAAAAACACGGCGCGAATTTTGCCGGTCATTGGCGGAATCCTAATCGTGGATATCCGGCATTTTAACGATCAAGGGTAAAGGAAAGCTCTGCGTCCGCGTTCACGTCTGCGGCTGAATTGCGGCAAGCCGTCCGGTCGACCGGCCTACTGGCAGAACGTCCCGCCATGCTTGCGTGGCTCGAGATCGAGATGGAAATGCAAGGCATGGTCGGCGTCAGCGCCGGGTCCGAGCACGGTCTTGAATGGACCGCAGGCCGCCTTGCGCACGGCGTTGAGGAATTTGGCGTCCTTATCCGGTGGTGTCGGGCTGATCTCGATCTTCTTTCCGTCGGAGAGTGTGAAGCTGCCGATGTCGAGCGCGTTGCCGAAAGCATGTTCGGACAGTTTTCTGGTGCCGTGACGCGGCCGGCAGACGAAGGCTGACGCCTGGCTGATCGATTTCACGTCCGTGCCGAACTCCGTCTTGGCGGCCGGCTGGATGACATCGGTGGTGAAGCGCGCGGCGGCCTCGGCCATCGCGCAATTGAGCTCGGTGGCAGGACCGATGGCGACCGACTTGTTCAGCGTCTTGATCACGATCGGGTAGGGGATGGAGCAGCCGATTTCGGGATTGCTTTCCGCCTTGTGTTCCTCGAATTCGACGCCGAGCGCCTTCAGTCGCTCACGGCAGGCAACTTCCTCGGCGGGCATCCTGGCGTCGGGCAGGTCGGCCGAGCGCGGGTCGGGCAGCATCTTCTTGTCGCCGGCATCCGCAGGTTTTGGCGGCGGTTGCGGGGCGACGGCCGGCGGCTGAGTCTCGGGCTCGGCGGTGTCGGGCCTTTGCGTCGGGACAGGCACATCGGCCGGTGGCTCAGGCTCGCTTTCCGTATTGGTTGACGGCTCCGGGGCCGAAGGCTCGGGGCGTGCCTGCTTTTTCTGACGGGACTTTTCCTCATTGAACTGGTCGGAATCTGCGTCTGGGATGGGGGCATCTGACTTGGCCCCGTTTGTCTTGGGATCCTCTATCTTGGGAATTTCGGTCTTCTGGTCTTGCGTCTTTGCAGCGGTTGCGGGACGTGGTTCAGGCACCGGAGCATCGGCAGGCGATGGCAGCGGAGGCGATGGCGTCGCAGACAATGGCGGGGGATTTTGCGTTTTCTGAGGGGCCGGGCTCGGAGCGGACTGCTGTTCCACGCGCGATTTCGTCTTATGCCGGCCACGCGGCTTCAACGGCCGGTCGACCCGTGGTGTCAACGGCTGCTCCACCCGAGGGGACAGCGGCCCGTGATGCTTGTGGCGATGTCTGGCATCGGCAGGCGTCACCAGCAAAGCGGTGACGGCCGTGGCCAGTGCAATCCTGTAAATTCGGGAAAAGACAAGCGACCCCATCGCCGACAACGGCGCGCGCGCCCGGAAGTTGCCTTCAGCCCATCACGAACGGTAACCGTGCCGTTACGCGCCGATCGCTTCCAGACCTTCCTCCAGCCAGTCGGCAAGCAGCGGCATGCCAAGCAGGTACTTCGCCGTGCGCTTGTTGGCGCGTTCGCGCGCCGCGGCCAGAGCATCCGCCCACTCCGACGCATCGTAGTCGCCGCGGCCGACCCAGGCGAGCGCCACCAGTTCGGCGGCTTCATCGACATTGAGGTCGTTGATCAGCTCGCGCAGCTCTTCCTCGGTGAGGTTTTCAGAGCTCTCCTCGGCGAGACCGTCATGGTGATGGTTGACATGGGACTCGCCGTCGAGTTCGACCTCGTGCTCGGCGCCGTCGGCATAATCCTCGTTGACGGCGGCACTCAAGGACTTGGCCTTGAGAATGAACAGGCGCACAGTGTCGGGGCCGATCGTAAGGTCCCAGTCCTTTTCAAGCCGTCGCTGCACGGGTCGTCTCCGTCAGTCGTTGGCTGGATGATAGCGGATTTCAGGCATGCGTCACCTGATGTTCTCCAATTCTGCTTTTTTCCGGGATGAAACCCGGGCCGTCCGGCGTTAGTCTTGCATTCTCACCCCTCAAGGAGGCTCCGATGCATAAAAGAATGCTGATCCAGGCGGCGACTGCCCTTGTCGCGCTCCAGTTCTTCGCCGTCCCGGTGTTCGCGGCGGGCACTAGCGGTGGCAGCGACCAGACTGTCACCCAGTGCAAAAAGGGAGAAGTCTGGGACAAGAAGAAGAAAAAGTGTGTTGCGCCCCAGGAAGGTATGCTGGACGACGACAGCATCTATGATGCCGGCCATGCGCTGGCGCTGGCCGGTCGTTATGACGAGGCGATCGCGGTTCTCAGCCTTGCCGCCAACAAGCAGGATCCGCGCATCCTCAACTATCTCGGCTATTCGCACCGCCATTCCGGTCGTGTCACCGTCGGCCTCGGCTATTACGAGGAAGCCCTGCGCATCGACCCGAACTACACGCTGGTACGGGAATATCTCGGCGAAGCGCATCTCCAGATCGGCGATCTTGCCGGCGCCCAGCAGCAGCTGGCGGAAATCGAGAAGCGCACCGGCAAGGGCTCGCGCGAATACGGCATGCTTTCAGAGCAGATCGACCATTTCATGAGAAGCTGATCAGGCTCTCGAAGGGTTCCTAAGCGGCCGCGAGCGATCGCGGCCGTTTTTTTACCTGCTATCTTATGCGCCACCTCGCTGATGAAAGCGGGGATGATTTTCGCAAAACCGATTTTTGGGCGTGAAAAACCCGGAAAGATTGCTATATCTTGGGAAATTGCGGTGAAACGGTTCCGTTAGCCCGAGGCTGCCGGACCCGTTTTCTTTTTGTGACAAGGCTTTCCCCGAAACGCGGGGGTGGCGGCAGGAAAGGTCAGGCATCATGAACAAGGTCCCGATGACAGGCGAGGGGTTCGCGTCATTGAAGGAGGAACTGCGTTGGCGCCAGCAGCAAGAGCGGCCGCGCATCATCGAGGCGATCTCCGAAGCGCGTTCGCATGGCGACCTGTCCGAAAATGCCGAATATCATGCCGCCAAGGAGGCGCAGAGCCTCAATGAGGGCCGCGTCAACGAGCTCGAAGACTATATCGCGCGCGCTGAAGTGATCGATGTCAGCAAGCTCAGCGGTGAAAAGGTCAAGTTCGGCGCCACCGTCGTGCTGGTCGACGAGGATACCGAGGAGAAGAAGACCTACCAGATCGTCGGCGACCAGGAAGCCGATGTGAAATCGGGCCGCATCTCGATCTCCTCACCCATTGCGCGCGCGCTGATCGGCAAGGAAGTCGGCGACGCCATCGAGGTCAATGCGCCCGGCGGTGCTAGGGGTTATGAGATCGTCCAGGTGCAGTTCATCTAGGACCTTTTGATAATTCTACTCTGGCGGCCGACTACAGCGCCGCGCGTCCTCTCAGACGCGCAAAGGACGCTGTAGGTTTTTCAGTTAGCGCATGATCCTTTCCGAAAATCGATACGATTTTCGGGGTCATGCGCGAGCGGTTTTCTGCGCTTCCGGTGCTCACGTACTTTAAAGTACGCTCCGCTCCGGTTCTCGAAAACCACCCTATTCGACTCGCCAGAGCAAATTCTGAAAAGGTCCTAAGCCGGCGCTTGTAATTTAAGATCAAGCAGCCTGTCCGCTTCTGCCATCACCTCAGCCGGCGTCACACGCCGCCCAGGCGCAGCCAGCAGCGTCGACGCGTATGGACCGCGGGGACCGGTCAAACCCGGCTCTGTCGCCAGGAACACAGCAACTGTCGGCAGGCCGAAGGCGCTGGCGAGGTGGGTCAGGCCGGTGTCGGCGCCGACGACTAGCGTCGAACGGCCGAGGATGGCGGCGATGTCGGCCAGCGGGGATTTTGGCACGACAATCGTCGATGGTACGGCCTTGGCGATTGCCTCAGCTACGGCCTTTTCACGTTCGTTTGACCAGGTGGTGACCGGTGTCATGCCGCGCTCGACCAGCAGGCGGGCGGTTCCGATCCAGTCTTCGACCGGCCATTTCTTATCCTCGCGGCTGGTGCCGTGCAGCAGGAAGGCGGTTTTCCCGGTGGTGCCGGCGAGACCGCCGGGTGGTGACGCAATGCCTGAAGCGAGCGTCGACAGATCGGGCTGGTAGCCAAGTGCCAGTCCGAACAACCGTCGCGTCCGCTCGATGGCGTGCAGGTCACGCGGCACGGCGTAGGTGATGTCATAAAACAGCGTCGCCGAAGGTTCGCGTGCGCTCGAGCGGTCAAAGCCGGCGATCGGCGCGCCCGCCTGCCGTGCCACCAGGGCCGACTTCAGCAAGCCCTGCGCATCGATGACCAGGTCGTAGCGGCATTCGCGCAAGGTGCGGCGCAGCGCTGCGGCCTCGCGCCAGGTGCCGCCATTGAGCAGCGCCTTGCGCCAGCGCCGGATCGCGACGGTGTGAATCCCAGCGATCGCCGGATGCAGCGCCACGATGCCGGCGAATGCCTCTTCGACGCACCAGTCGAAGGACACGTCCGGCCTGGCGAGACTGGCATCCTCGACCGCCGGAAATGTGTGGATGACATCGCCCATCGACGATGTCTTGACGATCAGCACCTTCATGCCGCGGCCGGGAGTTCCAGCAGCCGGTCGGCTGCCGCCGCAACCTGTCCGACTTCCAATGTCTTCAGGCAGTTGAGATGGCCGAGCGGGCAGATCTTCTGGTGGCAAGGCGAGCAGGACAGGCCGAGCCAGACCAGTTCGCGACGTTCCGCCAGCGGCGGCGTGTTCTGAGGCGACGTCGAACCGTAGACGGCGACGATCGGCGTGCCGACGCCCGCCGCGACATGCATCAGCCCGCTGTCGTTGGAGACCGCCAGCCTTGCCGCCGCAATCAGGTCGATGGCATCCTCCAGCCGTGTCTGGCCGGCAAGGTCGACAACGCCGGGAGCAAGGGCGGCGATCTCGGCCGTCACGTCGCGGTCGTTCTTCGAACCGAACAGGGCGACCTTCAAACCTTTGGCCATGAACTCGCGGGCAAGGCCGGCATTGCTTTCGCTCGGCCAGCGCTTGGCCGGGCCGAATTCGGCACCGGGCATCAGGGCCGCGAATTTCTGTGGCGCCAGCCCGAAACGGTCGAGCAGGGCGGCCTGGTTTTTCGCATCCACGGTCAGATGAGGGGCGCGAAAACTGCCGCCTTGGGCGAGGCCGAAATAGGCCTGCGCGGTGCGCCGTTTCACGGCCTCGGGCAGCGGCACGATATCGGTCAGCAGGCCATAGCGCATTTCCCTGAGATTGCCGAAGCGGCGCGGAATGCGGGCAAAGAACGGGATCAGCGCCGACTTCCAGCTGCCGGGCAGGACATAGGCCATGTCGTAACGGCCGCGCAGCAGGCGGCCGAAGCGGCGGCGATGGCTGAATTCGAGCGCACCGGGTTTCAGCGGAAAGTCGATCTGCTGGCGTAACTCGGGCATGCGCTTGACCAGCGGTGCGGCCCAGGCTGGCGCCAGCACATCAATGGCGGCGTTGGGATGGAGTTCCTTCAGCGCCGAAAACAGGCACTGCGCCATCACCATATCGCCCACCCAGCGTGGGCCGATCACGAGGATCGTTGGGCTTTCAGCCATTCGACATAGTCTCTGACGCCAGTTTCGACGCTCCGGAATTGGCCGTTATAACCGGCCGCGCGCAAACGGGACATATCAGCTTGCGTAAAGCTCTGGTAGCTGCCCTTGAGGTGATCGGGGAAGGGAATGAACTCGATCTCGCCTTTGCCCAGCGTGTCGATGACGGTTTCGGCAATAGTGCGGAACGGCTGGGCGCGGCCGGTGCCGCAGTTGAAGATGCCGCTCGAGCCCCGCTTCCACAGCCACAGATTGACGTCGGCGACATCGCCGACATGGATGAAGTCGCGGCTCTGTTCACCGGGACCGAAACCGTCATAGGCGCCGAACAGTTTCGGGTTCTGGCCTTGCTCGACCTGGTTGAACAGATGGAAGGCGACCGAAGCCATGGTGCCCTTATGCGCCTCGCGCGGGCCGTAGACGTTGAAATAGCGCAAGCCGGCCACTGGCGAATGGTCGGTATCGAACACGGTGCGGCGGACATAATCGTCGAACAGCTTCTTCGAATAGGCGTAGACGTTGAGCGGCCGTTCGAACTCTGGTTCCTCGCGGAACTCGCTGCCGCCGCCATAGACCGAGGCCGACGAAGCATAGAGGAAAGGCACGCGCAGTTCGAGGCAGGCATGCAAAAGCCGCTTCGAATACGCGTAGTTCACCTCCATCATGAACTTGCCATTCCATTCGGTGGTGGTCGAGCAGGCGCCCTGGTGGAAGACGGCTTCGATGCGGCCGAGCCCGCCATCCTCCAGAAGGGCGCAGAAATCGTCCTTGTCGAGATAGTCGGCAATCTTGAGATCGGCGAGGTTGGCGATCTTGTGGCCGTCAGTCAGATCGTCGACGACGACGATGTCGTCATGGCCCTCGGCGTTGAGCGCGGCGACGATGTTGGAACCGATCATGCCGGCGCCGCCCGTGACGATGATCATGAAGGCCTCTGGTTGCTTGCGATTCCGGTCCTTATAAGGGAGGCTGTTAAGGCTGTCGATAAAGCAGGTGCACGCGTCACAGTGGTGCGCAAAACTTTAGCTCAGTGGGCGCCTGTCGGCGCGCCCGATCATAAGGGACAAAAAATGCCGTCGACCGAACTGCTGATCGCGTTTTTCGCCACCACGGCGATCTTTGCCTATATTCCGGGTCCGGCCATGCTTTATGCGGCTGCGCAGACCATGGCGCGCGGGCGCTGGTCGGGGCTGACGGCCGCACTTGGCATTCATATTGGCGGTTATTTTCATGTTTTCGCCGCCGCCGCCGGCCTGTCTGTGCTGTTCCATGCGGTGCCGCCGCTTTACATGGCGGTCAAGCTGGTCGGCGCGCTCTATCTGATCTGGCTCGGTGTCTCGCTGTTTCGCAAGCGCGTCGAAGGCGAGATGGCGCTGCCCGTTCTTGAACGCAAATCGGCCCGTCGCGCGTTTTTCGAGAGCATCACCGTCGAGGTGCTCAATCCCAAGACCGCGATTTTCTTCATGGCGTTTCTGCCGCAGTTCATCGATGCCTCGGCGGCCCTCCCGGTCTGGCTGCAATTCGTGGTGCTGGGAACCATCGTCAACCTGATGTTCTCCTCGGCCGACATCGTCTGCGTCTTCCTCGCCGGAATGGTGATCGGCCGGCTGCGGCGTTCGAGCCGGGCGCAGCGGCTGATGCAGCGGGCCGGCGGCGCGGTGCTGGTCGGGCTTGGCGTTCACGTTGCGCTGCAGAAGAGCTGACCGCGCGGAGGTGTACCGTGCTGCCGTTGCGCTGCGTGGATTTGCGGTATATCGGCTTCGCTGTCGGGGTCCGGCCCGTAAATTGACAATTTTCAGCACGACACAGATCACCCTTTCCATACATTGCCAGTGACATGATCAAGCACAATCCGCCTTCCGCCGAACCTTTGCACCGCGCCATTGCGCGCTTTGGCGACGTCACCGTGCTGGTGGTCGGCGACCTCATCCTCGACCGTTTCGTCAACGGTGTCATCGAGCGGATTTCGCCGGAAGCGCCGATCCCGGTGCTGCATGGGCGTGGCGAGACTTCGGCCATGGGCGGCGCCGGCAATGTCTTGGCCAACATCATCTCGCTTGGCGCGCGCGCCATTCCGGTTTCGGTGATCGGCACCGACACGGCTGGTGACAGCCTGGTGCGGATGCTGGGCGAGCTTGGCGCCGACACGGCAGGGCTGGCGCAGGAGCGCGGCCGCATGACGTCGTCGAAGAGCCGCTTCAGCGCCCTCAACCAGCAAGTGCTGCGCTTCGACGAAGAAGAGATCAAGCCGCTCTCCGCCCATGAGCGAGCCATGCTGATCGAGCATTTCCAGGCCGAACTGACGCGCGCGGACATCGTCATCCTCTCCGATTACGGCAAGGGCATCCTGCTTGACGGTGTCGCCGGCGAGCTGATCGCCATCTGCCGTGATGCGGGAAAGCCGGTGCTGGTCGACCCCAAGGGCCATGATTATGCACGCTATGCCGGCGCCACGGCGGTCACGCCCAACCGCAAGGAGCTTGGCGAGGCGGTCGGTCGCAAGGTGTTCGGTGACGACGAGATCGAGGCCGCGGCGCGCGATCTGATTGCGACCCATGATTTCGATTTCATCGTCGCCACCCGCAGCGAGAAAGGCATGAGCGTCGTAACCGCCGAGGATGCCCGCCATATCGCCACCCAGGCGCGGGAAGTGTTCGACGTTTCCGGCGCCGGCGACACGGTGATCGCCACCTTCGCGCTTTCGCTCGCGGCGGGCGCCGATCGCGTGCAGGCCGCGGTCATCGCCAATGCCGCTGGTGGCGTTGTCGTGGGCAAGCGCGGCACCGCGCGGCTGACGGTCGAGGAACTCACCGGCGCGCTGTTCCGCTCGCACGGACCGACCGCCCACAAGGATGCCATTCTCGATGCCACATCGGCTGCGCGCATGGTGGCAGCGTGGAAGGAAGAGGGCCTGAGCGTCGGTTTCACCAATGGCTGCTTCGACATCTTGCATGCCGGCCATGTCAGCTTGCTGCATGCGGCGCGCAGCCAGTGCGACCGGCTGGTGCTTGGTCTCAACAGCGATGCCTCGGTGCGGCGGCTGAAAGGGCCGGGCCGCCCGGTCAACGACCAGCATGACCGCGCCTGCGTGCTCGCGGCCCTGGCCTCGGTCGATGCCGTCGTTGTCTTCGAGGAGGACACGCCGCTGGCGCTGATCGAGGCGCTTTTGCCAGACATTCTGGTCAAGGGCGCGGATTATACGATCGACACCGTCGTCGGCGCCGATGTCGTGCAGAAGGCCGGCGGACGCGTCGTGCTGGTCGACCTCGTCGCCGGCAAGAGCACCACCAGCACCATCGGCAAATTGCGCGCCGGCTCTACAAACTGAGGGTTTCATGTCCGAACTGAACGACTATCTGGTCCGCTCGGCGGAAGCGATTTCAGCCATGGTCGAGCGGGATCTCACCAGCGAGATGGAGCGGGCGGCGAGCACTGTCGTGACGGCGCTTTCGTCAGGGAAAGCCTTGCTGATTGCCGGCAATGGCGGCTCGGCCAGCGACGCGATCCATATTGCCGGTGAGCTCGTCGGCCGTTTCCTGAAAGAGCGCAAAGCCTACAATGTCATCGCGCTGCCGGCCAATGCGGCCGTGCTGACCGCCTGGGGCAATGATTACGGCTTCGACACGGTGTTTTCGCGCCAGGTCGAGGCGCATGGTTCGGCGGGTGGCGTGCTGCTGGCGATCTCGACCAGCGGCAATTCACCAAGCATCCTCGCCGCCGCCGAACAGGCGCGGATGATGGACATGACGGTGATCGGCCTGACCGGCGACACCGGCGGCAAGCTGAAGCCCTTGTGCGACATCCTGCTCAACGTGCCTTCGACCTCGACGCCGATCATCCAGCAGGGCCATCTGTGCCTCTATCATTATCTCTGCGAAGTGGTCGAAGCGCGTCTGCATAATGGCTGACGGGACACGGCTTCCGCTGACCGAGCCGGGCCTATGGGTCGAGCGCGTCGGCGAGCGGGTTTTCCCTCAGCACTTGCCAGCGCTGTTCCTCGACCGTGACGGTACCATCAACGTCGATACCGACTATCCCAGCAATCCGGCCGGGATCGTGCTGCGCGACAACATCGTGCCGGCGATCGCCGCGGCCAACCGGGCCGGTGTTCCGGTCGTCGTGGTCACCAACCAGTCCGGCATCGCGCGCGGCTATTTCGACTGGAGTGTCTTTGCGGCGGTGAACGGCCGCGTGATCGCGCTGCTGGGCGATCAGGGCGTGTTTGTCGACATGGCGCTTGCCTGTGCCTACCACGAGGCTGGCGTTGGTCCGCTTGCCGTATCAGACCATCCGATGCGCAAGCCCAATCCGGGCATGCTGATCGAGGCGGGCAGACGCCTCGATCTCGATCTGCAGCGCTCCCTGATCGTCGGCGACAAGCTGGCCGACATGCAGGCGGGAAAGCGCGCCGGGCTGGCTCAGGGCTGGCTGGTGGACGGCGAGGCGGCGGTTCAACCCGGTTTCGCCATCAGGCGCCTGTATGACCGGGATGACTTGGCCGGTCTTATCACCGCCATTGAAACGATAGGCGGGGACAACAGGTGCTGATCCTGCCCTGAAGGCTCACGCCTGATCCTTGCCCTCCGACGCTTCGTAGAGCTTGGCCTCTGTGGCGAAGGAATAGATCATCACCGACATCGAGTAGACGAAGCCGTGCCGGCCGCACAGGAAGTAGCGCTTGGCCAGGTAGAATTTCAGGAAGTTGCCGAACGGCGACAGCACCAACCGCACCAGGCCGGGCTTCTTGCCCTTCTCGACCAGCGTGACGGCCTTGAGGCCGGAATAGGTGTTGGCGCGGGCAAGATCCTCCGCGACCGATATCTCGCGGCGATGCAGCAGGACGCCCTTTTCGATCGTGCCGGTCTCGCCCGGCACGTGGAAGGCTTCGTGCACCCGCGCGGTGAGATCCATGGTGGCACCTTGCCTGCGGAAAAGCCGCATCAGCCTGTTGTGCAGTACCCAACGATGCGCATAGCCGTAGCCTTTCAGCCAATCGCGGCGGCGGATGTACCATCCGTCGATCTTGTCGTCGGCAGACTGCGTGATGGCCACGATCGACTGCCGCAGCTGGTCGTCGACGCGCTCGTCCGGGTCGATCGAAAGACACCAGGGCTGCGTGGCATGGTCGAGCGAGAATTGCCGCTGGCGCGGAAACCCCTGCCAGTCATTGTGCATGAGGGTTATCGGGTAGCCCTTGGCGATATAGTCTTGCACGCATTCGACGGTGCCGTCGGTCGAACCGGAATCGACGATAATGATCTCGGCGCAGAAGTCGATGCTTTCCAGGCACGGGCCGATCATGTCGGCCTCGTTCATGCAGATGAGAAGCGCCGAGACCGGGCTTGCAAATCGAGTCATGGTCCCCTTCCCACGGCGGGCCGTCCCCGGAATTCACGGTGCCTACGCTACCTGTTCCGGCAGGGCCGTCCAGCCTTGTACATCAGCGTCTGTCGAATACCAACGCGGCGCCGGTGTGGCGAAAGCCAGGAATTCGGCGCGCGCAGGCGTTCGACTGGCCTTAGGGGCGCTCGAACGAGACCAGGCCTTCATCCTTGACCCGGCGGATGGTGAGCGCGGTGCGCACCGTGTCGACATTCGGCGTCGAGGTCAGCTCCTCGATGACGAAGGTCTGGAAGGCGCCGAGGTCGCTTGCCACGCAATGCAGCAGGAAATCGGATTCTCCCGACACCATCCAGGCATCGCGCACGATGGGCCAGCCGCGCGTGCGCTCGGCGAAGGTCCGCAGTTCGGCATCGGCCTGGTGATGCAGGCCGACCAGGCAGAAGGCGACGACATCGAGGCCGAGCGCTGGCGCATTGAGCAGCGCGCGGTAGCCGCGGATGATGCCGGCTTCCTCCAGCCGCTTGACCCGGCGCAGGCAGGGCGGGGCCGAAATGCCGACCCGGCTCGACAGTTCGACATTGGTCATGCGCCCGTCCGCCTGCAACTCGCGCAGGATCTTCCAGTCGATGGCGTCGAGGTCGGCTTTCAGGGGCATGGCTGTCTCAGCTCGGCGCAAGAATCTTTCGCGATTTTGTAATTAAACGACTTTTGTGTTGGCGCCAGCCCTCATCAACGCGATTTTTGATCGGTAACGAAAGCGGTCATCGTGCGAATAACCGCTTGGGCCGAAGCTTTCCGGGGACGACGGCCCGTTCGTCTTGCTGGCGTGGTTGGCAACCCTTACATTAAGCGCGAATTCCACGTCTTTCCCCAAGGCATACTCCTTAGTCTGCCCCGCTGAGGCTTTAAATGACCACCAAGCACGCGCCCGTTCTTATCATCGGTTCCGGCCCGGCCGGCTACACGGCGGCGGTCTATGCCGCACGCGCCATGCTGAAGCCGATGCTCGTCGCCGGCCTGCAGCAGGGCGGCCAGCTGATGATCACCACCGATGTCGAAAACTATCCCGGCTTCGCCGACCCGATCCAGGGTCCGTGGCTGATGGAGCAGATGCTCAAGCAGGCCGAGCATGTCGGCACCGACATCATCAACGACATCATCACCGAGGTCGACCTCAACGTGCGGCCGTTCCGCGCCAAGGGCGATTCTGGCACCACCTACACCGCCGACGCGCTGATCATCGCCACCGGCGCGCAGGCCAAGTGGCTGGGCATTCCGACTGAGCAGGACTTCATGGGCTTCGGCGTCTCCGCGTGCGCCACCTGCGACGGCTTCTTCTATCGCGGCAAGGATGTCGCGGTGGTCGGCGGCGGCAATTCGGCGGTGGAAGAAGCGCTCTATCTGTCGAACCTCGCCAAGAGTGTCACGGTCATCCACAGGCGCAGTGATTTCCGCGCCGAGCGCATCTTGCGCGAGCGGCTGTTGAAGAAGGAAAATGTCCGCGTCATCTGGGACACGATCGTCGACGAGATCACCGGCCGCCCCGGCAAGGCGCCGCTGCCGCCGTCGGTTGAAGGGCTGAAGCTCAGGCATGCGGTGACCGGTGCCGAAACGCACCTCAAGGTCGACGGCGTGTTCGTGGCGATCGGCCATGCGCCGGCGGTCGAGCTGTTCGCGGGCAAGCTGAAGCAGAAGCCGAACGGCTACCTGTGGACGGCGCCGGATTCGACGCGCACCGACGTGCCCGGCGTGTTTGCCGCAGGCGACGTGACCGACGATATCTACCGCCAGGCGGTGACGGCTGCGGGGCTAGGCTGCATGGCAGCACTCGAAGCGGAAAAGTATCTGGCGGGCATCGAGGTGCATCGCGAAGCAGCGGAATAGGGGCCGCTTACAAAACTGTTAAAAAAGCGGCTTAGAAACGCCGTGTAAAAGCCTGATTTTTCATTCAGACGCCGAACGGAACGAGGGGAATTATGGCGTTGGACTGGGACAAGCTACGCGTGTTTCACGCTGCGGCGGAAGCGGGGTCGTTTACGCACGCGGCCGAGACATTGCATTTGTCGCAATCGGCGATCTCGCGGCAGGTGAGCGCGCTCGAACATGATGTCGGCGTGCCGCTGTTCAACCGCCATGCCCGTGGCCTGGTGCTGACCGAGCAGGGCGAGATGCTGTTTCGCACGGCGCATGACGTGC
The DNA here is from genome assembly GCF_055456085.1 of Mesorhizobium subarcticum. Lineage (NCBI taxonomy): Bacteria > Pseudomonadati > Pseudomonadota > Alphaproteobacteria > Hyphomicrobiales > Phyllobacteriaceae > Mesorhizobium > Mesorhizobium subarcticum. The sequence continues at coordinate 2,993,174 of NZ_CM144237.1, forward strand.
TGATGAAGCTCGAGACCATCAAGTCGCGCCTGACCGAGACCAAGGACCGGCCCTCCGGCGTGCTTCGCGTGACGACGACCGTCGGCCTCGGTGCCGGCTGGCTGACGGAACGAGTGCAGGAATTCATCGAGCTCTATCCCGAAATCAGCCTGCAGCTGATCCTCGCCAATGAGGAACTCGACCTCACCATGCGCCAGGCCGATTGCGCCATAAGGCTGCGTCAGCCACAGCAGCCGGACCTGATCCAGCGCCGCCTGTTCACCGTGCATTTCCATCTCTACGCAGCCCCGTCCTATGTCGCCAAGCATGGCAAGCCGGCCTCGGTCGCCGAGCTCAGAAACCATCGCATCGTCACCTTCGGCCTGCCGGTGCCCTCGCATCTGTCGGAGTTGAACTGGCTGGAGACGGTCGGCGATTTCGATGGCGGCCAGCGCGTGCCGTCGCTGCAGATCAACGACATATTGTCGATCAAGCGCGCCGTGCAGGGTGGCGCCGGCGTCGCCATGCTGCCCGACTATGTGATCTCGAAGGATTCCGGTCTGGTGCAGCTCCTGCCGGAGACCGAGGTGCCGTCCTTCGACACCTATTTCGCCTATCCCGATGCGATGAAGAACCAGGCGAAGTTGCACGTCTTCCGGGATTTCATCATAGCCAAGGCGCGCGTTTGGTCGTTTTGATGCTCACGCTATCCCGAGATCAGCCCCGCCAGGGTGTCAGGCGCGGCAGCCAGCCGGGAACGTTGCGGCGATAGGTTTCGTATTCGGCGCCGTAGCGGCGGGCAAGCGTCGGCTCCTCATAGAGCCTGACGAAGGTGCCCATGACACCTGCGCCGATGACGGCATAGGCGACAAGCGTCCAGCTCGAGAACAGCAGCGCCTGGCCGAGGATGATCGACAGCACGGCGACATACATGGGGTTGCGGACATGGCGGTAGATACCGCCGATAACCAGTCTCTCGGTCGGCGCGACAGGGGCGGGCGTGCCCAGTCCCTCGAGCGCGAAGCGGGCGAAGGCATGGAACAATACAGCGGCCGCGGCGACTATGAGGGCGCCGCCGCCGAGGACGAAGCCCGGCACGGTGGACCACGGCAGGCCCCAGCGATCGCTGAGCAGCCAGAGAACAAGTCCGGCAACCACGCCAGGCGCTGCAATCAGGAAAAGGCCGGTGCCGGCAATCGCGGAAAAGGGACGCATTGGCTGTTCCTCGCCTGGCTGCCTCAGAATTGAACGGCGGCTGCCTGTTTCCAGGTCATCAGCTGTTTTCGCCATTTGGGAGCAAAATCCGCCGCGAATGACGTTTTAATGACGGCAACATGCCGTCCGCGTGCTCGATTTCTGGCGATTCTGCTGGTCCTATTGGCTTTCGGAATGGGTTAGACCACAGCCTCCATCTTTTTGCATGCGTGTGTTGCAAAATAGATGCTTGTTTCTTGGGCATGATGAGCAGATATATAGATCATCTCTTGGACGCGTTCTCCTCCCATTAGCGTCCTCGAGTGTTCCCCTCTGGAGGTTAGCCTTAACAGGCACTTCCAATCAAACTCAGCCGGATCTTCGTTGATCCGGCTTTTTTGTTGCCTCAACCCTGCTGGGGTGGCTAAGAAATTCACCAGAATTGCCGCGTAACAGTGACATGTAACCTCTGGTAACATGACAAGGACGCCGTCCACCTGCTAAGCAGATCATAGGACGCGGTGTGGTTCGGACGGGAGATGGGGGCATCACTCGGACGACCCGGGCTCAGGCGGCTACCGCGTCCGAACCTTTTTCCGCCAAAGCGCGGCGACTGTATATGCGGCGGACCTGCCGTTTTTCCTCCCAAGAAAACGGTCCGCAAACAAAACGGCGTCCGGCCCCCCCGGGCGTCGTTTTTGGTTTTGTCCCCTCGAACCAGGTTCGAGGGGACATGCTTTTGGGATGAAGATCAGGCTGCTTTGCCGTTGGCGTTCATCGCTTCGTCGGCGAGACGGCCGGTGAGTTCGGCCATGTGGTCGAAGGCGGCGCGATAGCTGGCGACGCCGGCTGTTGCCGAGCGCAGCTCGATGATCAGGTCGCCGATCTCGGCTTGCGGCATGGTCGCCTCGACGACATCCCATCCCGGCCAGTCGGCGCGCGCGTCATAGCCAAGGATCTGGCCGCGCCGCTGCGGGATGAGTGCGATGATTTTCGAGGTCGCTTCCGACGGCGTGACGATCTCGACCTTCATCACCGGCTCCAGCAGCACCGGCGAGCAGGCGGCCATGCCTTCCTTCATCGCCAGCTTCGCCGCCATCTGGAAGGCCATGTCGGAGGAATCGACCGCATGGTAGGAGCCGTCCGACAGGTTGACGGCGACGTCGACGACGGGGAAGCCGAGCGGGCCGGTCTTCAGGTAGTCGCGTACGCCTGTTTCGACCGACTGGATGTAAGTCTTTGGCACGACGCCGCCGGTGATGGTGTCGGTAAACTGGAAGCCCGAGCCGCGCGGCAGCGGCTTGATCTCGATCACCACATCGCCGAACTGGCCATGACCGCCCGACTGTTTCTTGTGGCGGCCGCGCTGTTGCGCCGGTTTGCGGATCGTCTCGCGATAGGGCACCGCCGGGGCATGGCCTTCGACCGGAATCTGGTTCTTGCCCTCCAGCCGCTCGCGCACGACGCGCAGATGCATCTCGCCATGGCCAGACAGCACCGTCTCGGCCGAGTCCTGGTTGTGGCGCAGGCTGAGCGAAGGGTCTTCCTCTGCCAGCCGCTGAATGGCGGCCGACATCTTGACCTCGTCCTTGCGCTCCTTGGGGCGCAGGGCGAAGGCGAAGACCGGCTGCGGCGGCTCGAACTGGAACAGCTGTTTGGTGCCGCCCTTGGCCGAGGTCAGCGTCTGGCCGGTCTTGACCTCGTCCAGCTTGCCCAGCGCCACGGTGTCACCGGCCTTGGCGGCGGTGAGCTTGAACTGGTCCTTGCCGAGCATCTTGTAGATGCCGGAAACCTTGGCGGTGTCGCCGCCAGGCAGCCAGAATTCCCCGCCGTCGGCGACCTGGCCGGACAGGATGCGCGACACCGACAGCTTGCCGCCATGCGGCGTGTGGATGGTCTTCATCACCTGGACCACGGTGGCCGTGCCATCGGCCAAGCCGAGCCGCTTGCGGGTCGCCTCGATGTCGGGCGCGTCGTGGCGGATCGCCTTCAAGAGGCGCAGCACGCCATTGCCCTTCTCGGCGGTGCCGATCAGCACCGGCGTCACCGCGCCATCGCGCAGATCGGCGGCGAGGTCGTCGAATATCGCATCCTTCGGGGGCTCGATCTCCTCGAGCAGATGCTCCATCAACTGGTCGTCATGGTCGGCCAAGGTTTCCAGCATGGAGAAGCGGGCTTCCAGTTCACGCGCCTTGTCGTCGCCCGGTATCTGAGCCACTTCGCTTTCGGCATATTCGCGGTAGATGTAGGCGCGCTCCAGCGCCAGGTCGATCGAGCCGATGACGATGCCGTCCTTGCGCAGCGGAATCTGGCGCAGCAGCAACGGCACCGAGCTTGCTGGCTGCAGCATCTTCAGCGTGTCGCGCACGCCTGCGATTGCCTTGTCGACCTTGTTGAGAAACAGGATGCGCGGGACGCCGAGATCGTCGAGCTTGCGCATGATGAGCTGCAGGGCAGGGATCTTCTTTTCGTCGGCCTCTGCAACGACCACCGCGAGATCGCAGGCGGCCAGCACCGGTTCGGCCTCGAAGGAGAATTCGATCGAGCCGGGACAATCGACGAAGGTGATCTGCTCGCCCATGAATTCGGTGGTGGCTATCGTCGCTTCGACGCTCATGGCGTGGGCGCGCGCCTCCGGCGAATGGTCTGAGACAGTGCTGCCCGATGAAACGGGATTTTGTCGGGGAATGGCGCCCGTACGGGCCAATATGGCTTCGAGAAGTGTCGTCTTACCGCTGGCAAAGGGACCGACTATGGCAATGCATTTCGGTCCCGTGCGTCGTCCTCCGGCGCGAGTACCCATGACTGACCTCCACTCAGGCGTTTCCCTAGGGACCGACTGGCATGCATGGTTCAGGCGTGGTCAATCGGTCCTGAGCGGCGGCCGGCCTGTTCGACCGTCGCGGGCGGGGTTCTTCAGCCACCTGCCCGAAACCATCGTCCCACTTGTTTGCCGGCAGGGCAAGGAAAATAGAAATCGGGCGTGCTCCAGCGCTGCGTCAGGCGCTGAGCGCCAGCGGTTCGGTGTTGGCGGCCCGCAAGGGACCAACCTTGTCACGCGGCGCCGGCCTGCCGAAGAAATAGCCCTGGAAACGGTTGCAGCCGGCAGCCTTGGCCAGCGCGAACTCTTCCTGCGTCTCCACGCCTTCCGCCACGATGGTGACGTCCTGGATGCGCGCGATCTGCGCCAGCGCCGAAACGAAGATCTGCGCCACCTGGTCGTGGGCAAGGCTGCATATGTAGGAGCGATCGATCTTGATGCTGTCGATGGGCAGGGTTTTCAGATAGTTGAAGCCGCAATGGCCGGTGCCGAAATCGTCGAGCGCGATGTGGAAGCCGAGGCCACGCAACGCTTCGAGGCGCCGCAGGATTTCGGGCGTGGCGGCGGTCGCCACCGTCTCGGTGATCTCGATGATGAACTGCGCCGCCGAACGGCCGGTTTCCTTCAGCACGCGGTCGCACATGGTGACGATCTCGTCGCGCTTCAGCTGCTCGCCGGAGACGTTGATGGAGATGCGGCGGCCGGGGAAATGACCGACATCGGCGCAAGCCCGCTTGAACACCCATTCGCCGAGCATGTCGATCAGCGTCGAGCGTTCGGCAATGGGGATGAATTCGGCCGGCGAGATCAGCCCGCGAACCGGATGGCGCCAGCGGATCAGGCCTTCGTAGGCATAAGTCGACGCGTCCGGATTGACGATCGGCTGGTAGTGCAGCTCGAGCTCGCCCAGATACACCGCCGCGCGCAATTCCCGCTCGACCAGGCGGCGGTAGCGCTTGTCGGACAGCATCTCCTCGTCGAACACGGTGACGCGGCCACGGCCCGCCGTCTTGCTTTCGTAGAGCGCCAAATCGGCCACTAGCATCAGTTCCATCGTGTTCGAGGCGTGCGCCGGCGCCAGCGCCACGCCGACCGAGATGGAGAGCGGAATGGTCTTGCCTTCATGCGATTTGCCGGCCCGCATCGTATCAAGCAATTGCCTGATATCCTTGTTGATGGCGGCGAGGTCGCTGTGCGGGATGATCACGCCGAATTCGTCGCCGCCGAGCCGTCCGACCATGCCGCCGGCGAAGATGCGCTCCGACGTCTTGACCAGGTGCACCAAAGCGAGATCGCCGAACTGATGGCCGAACGTGTCGTTGAGCTGCTTGAAATGATCGACGTCGATCAACAGCAAGGTCGCTTCGCGCCGGTCGCGCATGGTGCCCAGGCTGTCGCGCAGCGCTTCGAGGAAGTAGCGCCGTGTCATCGCTCCGGTCATGACGTCCCGGGTCAGGAAATGATGTTTTTCCGCTTCGGCGGCGGCCGCCGAGCGCAAGCGATGGACGACGCTGCTGCGCATGTACATCAGCGCCAGCAAGGCGAGGCCGGTGGCCAGGATCGAGATGGTGAAGGCGCCGCCCGGGGCAGGTTTCGCGAGATGTCCAGGGCGCCGAGTGCCGCAGTGGCGATGCTGAGCAGAAGCAGGGCCTGGATGCCGCGGTAGATACGGCCGCTATGGTCCTTGATCGTCGCCAGTATGCTCATCTCATCGCCCCCTGCAATGCAGGCACAGGGCTAGAGGCCAGCCGTTAAGAAGACATTGAATTCGCCGTTGTTTCGTTCGCGATGCGATCCGTGGACCGTTCATGGTTAAGAAGAAAACCCCGTGTCTCGCACCGGCGCGCGAAGGGGCCGGTTGCACCTGAATCGATATCGGCCGAGAATGCGTTGAGTGGCGTTTGCCGCCGGTCGCTTCACCACCAATTCTGGGATCAGACGATGAAGATCATTGCTTGCGGCAGCGTGCCGACCATCATAGCGCCGGAGAAATATTTCACCGGCCGGGTGCTGCAGACGCCGATCATCGAGACGGAGGCGCCGGCGCGGCTGAGAGCGACACTGGTCAGCTTCGAGCCCGGCGCGCGCACTCATTGGCACACGCATCCGCTCGGACAGACACTCTATGTCACCTCGGGCGCGGGGCTTGCCCAGACATGGGGCGGCCCGATCCAGGAGATCAGGGCCGGCGACGTGATCTCGTTCGCGCCCGGCGAGAAGCACTGGCATGGTGCCGGACCGAAGACAGCAATGACGCATATCGCCATCCAGGAGGCGCTCGACGGCGTCCATGCCGACTGGCTGGAAGCCGTGACCGTTGAGCAATATGGCGGCTAAGTGCTGCGGCTTATTCGGGCCGCAATATCCTAAGGAACAACGCCGAGAGGTTTGCCGCGAGTTCGCTGCCGTCGTAGATGGCTGCGAAATCTGAATGTCTGGACAGACCATGCCGAAGAACCGCTTGCCGCTCGTCGCCGCCGTCTATCTCGGCTCCTCCGTCGCGTTGCTCGACGTCAGCATCGTCAATGTCGCGCTGCCGACCATCCAGCAGGCGCTGCACACCGATTTCGGCGGCCTGCAATGGGTGGTCGATGCCTATACGCTGTGCCTGTCGGCCTTCATGCTGTCGTCGGGCCTGATCGGCGACCGCTATGGCCGCAAGCGCTCGTGGCTGGCGGGTGTCGGCATCTTCGTTGCCGGTTCGCTGATCTGCGCCATCGCGCCCAACCTGCCGGCTCTGCTGGCCGGCCGGGTGGTGCAAGGCATTGCCGGCTCGCTGCTCATTCCGGGCGCGCTGTCGATCCTGACGCAGGCCTTCCCGGATCCGCGCGAGCGGGCCGGCGTCATTGGCGGCTGGGCCTCATTCGCCGCCATTTCGCTTTTGGTCGGTCCGGTGCTGGGCGGCATACTGGTGCAGACGGTCGGCTGGCAGAGCATCTTCCTGATCAATCTGCCGCTCGGCCTGGTGACGATCGTGCTCGGCGCTGTGTCGATCGACGAGACGGCGCATCCCGAACATGCCCATCTCGACCTTGTCGGCCTGGCGCTTTCGATCCTGTGGCTCGGCGCGCTGACCTTCGGCCTGATCTCGGCCGGCGAGACCGGCTGGAACGATCCCAGGACCATCACGGCCATTGTCGCCGGTGTCGTTGGCCTGGCGATCTTCCTTGGCTTCGAAGCGCGCACGCCACGGCCGATGCTGCCGCTTGTCCTGTTTGCCGACGTGCGCTTTGCCGTCGCCAATGTGGCCTCGTTCGCGCTTGGCTTCACCTCCTACACCAGCGTCTTCTTCTTCTCGATGTTCCTGCAGCAGGTGCAGGGCTGGTCGCCGACACAGACCGGCCTGCGCATGGCACCGGCCTTCGTTGTCCAGATGGTCATATCGCCTTTTGTCGGCAGGCTCAGTGCCCGGTATGGCCATTCGGCGCTGATGACAGCGGGCTATGCGCTGATCGGCGTCTCGATGCTCGGCATGTGCTGGGCCGGACCGTCGACGCCCTATTGGGCGCTATGCGCTCTGTTCGCGATCGGCGGCCTCGGCAATTCGCTGGCGATCCCGACCGGAAGTGCTGCCGCCATGTCCTACGCACCGCGTGAGCGCTCGGGCATGGTGTCGGCCGTCATCAATGCCACCCGCCAGAGCGGGCTTGCCATCGGCATCGCGCTGCTCGGCGCCTTGATGAGCATGCGGGCGACGAACCTTTTGACCGGATATCTCAGTGATGCTGGCGTCGCCAATGCCGAAGCGGTGGCTCGCGCCGCCATCGCTCGGCATGATTTCGCGACCGACGCGGCGATGGGCGAGGGCGGCGTGCATCAGCTGTTCGCCGTCGCCTATGCCGGCGGCTTCCATGCCGCCATGCTGACGGCGGCGATCGGCGCGTTCCTCACCGCCGCATTGCTGATTGCTGTACTTGCGCCCGCCGAGGCGCGTTCGGCCAGGGAGGCGAAGCAGCAGGCGTAGGGGGCTCCGACAAAAAACCCGGCATGTGACGCCGGGTTTTCCTGTTCTCAAACCGCGCTGATCAGGTCAGCGACGCGGTAAAACGCTGGATGCGTGTGCAGGCTTCCTCCAGCAGCGCATCCGAGGTGGCGTAGGAGATGCGGAAGTTGGGACCGAGGCCGAAAGCCGAGCCGAACACCACCGCCACACCCTCGGCTTCGAGCAATTCGGAGCAGAAGGCCTCATCGGTGTCGATCACCTTGCCGGCTTTTGTCTTCTTGCCGATCAGCTGGGCGCAGGACGGATAGACGTAGAAGGCGCCTTCCGGCGACGGGCACGTGATGCCGCGCGCCTGGTTGAGCATCGAGACGACAAGGTCGCGCCGCCCCTGGAAGATCGCCTTGTTCTTGGCGATGAAGTCCTGCGGGCCGTTGAGTGCTTCGACAGAGGCCCATTGCGCGATGGTGCAGGCGCCCGAGGTCTGCTGACCCTGGATCATGTCCATCGCCTTGATCAGCTGTACGGGACCGGCGGCGTAGCCGATGCGCCAGCCGGTCATGGCATAGGCTTTCGACACGCCGTTCATGGTCAGCGTGCGCTCGTAGAGTTTTGGTTCGACCTCGGCGATGGTCTTGAAGACGAAATCGCCATAGGTCAGGTGCTCATACATGTCGTCGGTCAGCGTCCAGACATGCGGATGCTTCAACAGCACGTCGGCCAGCGCGCGCAATTCGGCTTCCGTGTAGGCGGCGCCCGACGGGTTGGACGGCGAGTTCATCAAGAGCCATTTGGTCTTCGGCGTGATCGCCTTTTCCAGCACAGCCGGCGTCAGCTTGAAGCCATTGTCGATCGAGGTGTCGGCAAACACCGACGTGCCGCCGCAGATCGCCACCATCTCGGGATAGCTGACCCAATAGGGACGGGGGATGATGACCTCGTCACCGGGATTCAGCGTCGCCATGAAGGCGTTGAACAGGATCTGCTTGCCGCCGGTGCCGACAATGGTCTGCTCGGGCTTGTAGTCGAGATTGTTCTCGCGCTTGAACTTTTTCGCGATCGCCTCGCGCAGCGGTACGATGCCCGAAACCGGCGGGTACTTGGTCTCGCCACGGCGGATCGCCTCGATCGCCGCATTCTTGATGTTGTCGGGCGTGTCGAAATCCGGCTCGCCGGCGCCCAGCCCGATAATGTCACGGCCGGCATTTTTCAGCTCGCGGGCTTTCTGCGTCACGGCGATGGTGGCGGAAGGCTTTACGCGGGAAAGGGTGTCGGCAAGGAAGGCCATGACCAGATATCTCTCCTTGAGAAGATCGGCGCGGCCAGGAGCGGCCGTGGCGCTTCTCATGTCGCATGATTCCCGCCAGTGCAAGCCTTCTCGGCTGGGCCAGGTGGGTCAGCACGGTCAATGCGGCGTGATCGGCAACACTAAATTCATTAACGGGCGGTAGAGGCTTGCATGGCAGGATCGCCATCCATTCCGCCAGTTCGCGGAGCGAGGAACCGTGTCGCGCAGCATTGGGCTTGCCCATATCATCCGTCATGATGACGGCACCTCGTCCGGTGTCTGGGGCATCTACACGCTGCAAAGTGCCTTTCAGCCGATCTTTGCCTTCAAGGAGGGCAAGCTGTCGGTTGCCGCCTTCGAAGGGCTGATCCGGCCGTTCCGTGACGGCGAACCACAATCGCCGATGACCTTCTTCTCGACCTGTCCGGCCGCCGACCGCTTGCATGTCGAGGCGCTGACCAGGACATTGCATCTGCTGAATGCCGGCGCCTGCCTGCCGCAGGAGGCGTCGATCTTCGTCAATTTCGATCCGTCGGTGTTTACCGAGCGATCGGTCGCCGACAATGCCTTGCGCGAAATGCGGCTGGTGCTGCACGAGGCCGGCATCGATCCGGGCCGCGTGGTCTGCGAGGTGACCGAGCAGCGGTCGGCGTCGCAGGAGACGCTGTATAGCTTCGTCGCCGCACTCAGGGGCAACGGTTTTCGCATTGCCGTCGACGACTATGGCGCCGACGATTCCGACATCCACCGTATCAAGGAGTTGAAGCCCGACATCGTCAAGTTCGACGCCACCTGGATCAACCAGCTGATGGAGTCCGGCGCCGGCTTCGCGCTTTTGACCTCCATGGTGAAGACCTTCGAAGGGCAGGGCATCCGCACGGTGTTCGAGGGCATCGAGGAAGGGTGGCAACTGGAACTCGCCGAAAAATCCGGCGCTTCGATGGTCCAGGGTTTCGTCTTGGCGCGGCCGGAGCTGGCGCCGACCAGTTTTCGCGTTTTCGGCAAGACCACGCCGCAAGCCGTTCCCGCCACCGCCGCACCGGCGCACCCGGCCGCACCGCATGCGACGAGACCGGCAAAGGCCTTCGGGCGCCGGGTCGCGCCATGAGGTTGGAGCGGCGGCGCAATGCCAGCGATGCGATCTTCGCCGACGAGATCGGCATCGAATATGGTATCCTTGGCGACTTCCGCCTGCGCAGCGCCTACCAGCCGATCTTCGCGCCGCATGGCGGCACGTTGCAGGCGGTGGCGGTCGAGGGCCTGATCGAGCCGCACCGTGCCGGCCGGCCGTTGTCGCCGCAGGTGTTCTTTGAAAGCATCGCCGCGTCGGACCGGCTGTTTGTCGAGACCATGTGCCGGGTGCTGCATCTCAGGAATTTCCGCAACATCGGTGTCGACGGGCTCGATCTGTTCTTCAATTACAATCCCATGATCAACGACCATCCCGGGCGGGCGCTGGCCGAGATCCGGCTGATGAGCCGGCATCTGGGCGAGCTCGGACTGGCTCCGCGCATGCTGGTCTGCGAAATCACCGAACAGGCGGCGGACGATGCGCTTCTGGTGCGGCTGGTGCGCGAGATGCGGCGCGACGGCATCCGCATCGCCATCGACGATTTCGGCACCGGTCATTCGACCGAGCAGCGGGTGAGCCTGCTCCAGCCCGATATCGTGAAGATCGATGGCGGCTGGTTCGCGGAATTCTGCCGCCACGCCGCCGCCGAGCGGTTCTTCCGCCCGCTGGTGTCGAGCCTGCACGACCGTGGCGCCAAGGTGCTGGTCGAAGGCATCGAGCAGCCCGTCCATCTGCGCGTCGCGCTGGAAGGCGGCGTCGACCTGCTGCAGGGCTTTCTTCTGGCCCGGCCGGCGCTGGCCGGGACGATCTTCAATGAAGAGCCGCTGATGATCGACGCGCTGCTGGGCTTCGACAACAAGGTCGTGCCCCTCTTTGCCAGGACTTTGCATCAGCGGCGCTGATGGTCGCGCCAAAACAAATCATTGGTTGAGGACGCCGCCGTTGCGATACTTGCCTGCAGAAGGCAGCGCTGCGGGGACCGTCCATGATACTTTACAGCATGATCGACAGCGGCAATTGCTACAAGCCGCGCCTGCTGATGGCCAAGCTTGGCCTCGCCTTCACCACGATCGAGGTGAGTTCGCATACCGGCGACACGCGAAAGGCCGATTTTGTCGCCAAGAACCCGAACGCCATGGTGCCGCTGCTCGAGCTCGACGACGGTCGGCTTCTGGCAGAATCCAACGCCATCCTGCTCTATATCGCCGAAGGCACGCGCTTCCTGCCGACGGACAGGTATGAGCGCGGGCTTGCCTATCAATGGTTGTTCTTCGAGCAGTACAGCCACGAGCCCTATATCGCCGTGCGCAAGGCGCTGCTGACCTTTCCCGAACGCGCCGGGGATGCGACGCCCGAGCGGCTGGCGGTGACGCTGGAGCGCGGCAACAAGGCGCTCGGCGTGATGAACAGATATCTGGAGACCAACGCCTTCTTCGCCGGAAGCGCCTTCAGCGTCGCCGACATCGCGCTCTATGCCTACACGCATACGGCCGAGCAGGGCGGCTTCCAGCTCGACGCCTATCCGGCTGTCGTGGACTGGCTTGGCCGGGTGGAAGCGGATCCGGGGCATGTGCCGATCGGGTGGGTGGGTTGAGACCTTCTCAATAATTCTACTCCGGCGGCCACCTAGCGCGGTTTTCTGCGCTTCCGGTGCTCACGTACTTGAATGTACGCTCCGCTCCGGTTCTCGAAAACCACGCTATCTGACTCGCCAGAGCGAATTCTTGAAAAGGTCTCGGCGCTGCGGCTAAAGACGTCGAAAGTTTCCGGCTCGAACCTCGGCCAACGCCTTTTCGGCAAACGCGTCCAGTCGACCTGCCTTTGCATCGGCCTCGATCTGCTTGTCCCATACGTCTGCCTGAAACGCCTCGAACCATTTGGCAAAGGCTTTCAGTTCTTTGGGACTCAGGGCTGCGATGGATCTTTCGATCTGTTCGAGCTTAGTCATGAATTGAAAATAACATGATCGGGCTCGCAAAGCGAAGTAGCCAAACCCCAAACGCAAAAAAGGCGGGATAAATCCCGCCTTCCCATGCTTGGTAGCCTGATCGGGAGCGTTCGGTCCGGGCTGGCAGCTATCTGCTGATCCAGCTTGTCGGGTCTTTCCGCTCCAGCACGCTTCTCGCGCGACTGTCAGTACATCCGTGACTTGCCGCGCGCCCCGAACTCTCGTCCGGCGCGCGCTGTTCGCAAAATCAGGCTGCCTTGCTCAGAGATCCAGCGGACGACTTGCCAGTGCGGCGGTCCTGCTCGATCTCGAAGTTGATCTTCTGGCCTTCGACCAGGGTCGACAGTCCAGCGCGCTCGACAGCGGAGATGTGGACGAAAACGTCCGCGCCGCCCGCGTCAGGCTGGATGAAGCCGAAGCCCTTGGTGGCGTTGAACCACTTGACCGTTCCAGTTGCCATTTTAGATAGTCCTTCACATTTGCTTTAGATTGACCGGACCGAGGTCCAGCCGGTGTGCATCGAGATTTTGGAGATAGACGTCAGCAAACGCGATTATCGCGAGGCCCGGATCGATCGGCCGAAATATCAATGGGGCTGATATAGGCTGCTTTCGCACAAAAAACAAGACTGCGTGAAAGGGCTGTGATCAAAGGGTTGCCCAATGATTGCCCCAATCTGGTAAAAGCGTGGCATCAGGATCGCAGGCCAGGCGCGTGCGATCCGCAGGGAGGGATCCATGAAAACCATTGTGCTTGCCGCCTGTCTTACGCTGGTGGCCGCCGAGGCGCAGGCAATCTCGCGCTATGACCCCACGCATATGAGCTGCGGCAAGGTGCAGTCGACGATCGCGCGCCAGGGCGCGGTCATCCTGCGCTACCAGTCGACGCGCGTACCGGGACTGCCGCTCTACGACCGCTATGTGCAGAGCCAGCAATTCTGCACCATGGGCGAGGTGAGGACGCGCGCCTATGTGCCGAGCGCCGACACCAAGTCCTGCCCGGTCTATAACTGCAAGCGGCCCGACAACGAGCATTTCCGCCGGCGGTTCTTCCACCACCACTAGGCCAGGCATCGACCGCACCGGAAGCCGACCGCCTAACCGAACAACCGCGCCTCTCGGCAGCATGTGCATTCAGTCGCGAATCTGTTCCATGAGCATGGACACGAATCGCGTCACCTTCTGCGGGCGAAAGCGCGCGGGCGGGTAGACCACGTGAATGCCGCCGGAGGGCAGCGCCCAGTCCTGGAGCATGTGGACGAGACGGCCCTGCGACAGATAGTCGGTGACCAGATAGTCCGGCAGAACCGCCAGTCCGCCGCCGGCAAGCGTCGCTTCCAGGACCGCCGGGGTCGAGTTGATGGAGAACGTCTCGCGCATGGTGATGGTGCGCCGCTCGAAATCGCCTCGGCTGAAGCTCCAGGTGAACGGCTTGCGAAGGACGGAATTGGCAACGAGCGGCAAGGAAGAAAGGTCTTCCGGTTCGTCTGCCTTGACCCCGGCGGCGAAATCCGGCGATGCGACCAGGATTTGCCGGAACGTGCCGATGCGCCGCGCCTGCTGGCTGGAGTCTTCCAGCCAGCCGACCCGGATGGACAGGTCTATCTTGTTGCCGATCAAATCAATGATTGCATCGGAAATGAACAGTTCGACGCCGCAGGCCGGAAATTTCTGCCGAAAGCGGGCGGCGATCGGGGCCAGCACGATAGCGCCATAGTCATTGGACGCAGAAACGCGCAGCACGCCGGCCACTTCGGTGTTGCCCTCGCCAACCTCGGCCACGGCCTCTTCAACGTCCCGCAGGATCAGAACGCAACGTGCATGCAAAAGACGGCCTGCTTCGGTCGGCTCGAGCCTCCGCGTCGTGCGCACGAGCAGCGTGGTCTGCAGCTCGGCTTCAAGGCGAGCGACCTGCTGGCTGACGACGGCTTTCGTGATGCCAAGTCGCTCGGCTGCCCGGGTAAACGAGCCTGCGTCGATGACGGTAGCAAAATAGGCGAGGCGGTTGAGGTTGATTGGTTCCACGGGACGCCTTTGGTTGATTGTAGGCTTATGGCATACAGTCTGTATTATTGCAGGCAATTTATCAATTAATCCGGCGGAGCTACTTTCCTCACCGTTCTCTCAATCGGCGGCGGACCCGCGGATTGCCAGCGCGACCCGATCCCAATCATTCGAGGAGCTGTTCCATGTTCACGAGAAGACAGATCATCAAGACCTCATTGGCCGTTGGCGTAGCCGCCGTCTTCGCTTCCGCCGGGCGCGGCCAAGCCGCCGGCAGCAAGCTTGACTGGAAACACTTCCCCGCGGGTCCGAACGGTTTCTTCCGCGCGCCGGTGCTGCTGTCGGGGCCGAGCGAAGCCCTTTTGATCGACGGCGGTTTCACCTATCCGGACGGCAAGGCGCTCGCCGAGGCCATCAAGGCCACCGGCAAGAAGCTGACCACCATCTATGTCAGCCAGTCCGATCCCGATTACTACTTCAGCCTGAAGCCGGTGCGGGAAGCCTTCCCGGAGGCAAAAGTGATTGCTGCCTCCGCCACGCTCGACGCCATCAAAGGCAGCGTGGAGAAAAAGCTCGCGGTCTGGGGCCCGCAACTTAAGGAAAACGGCCCCCAGGCGCTGTCCGACATCGTGCTGCCCGAAGCATTCGACGGCCCAACGCTGAGTGTCGACGGCGAGACGATCGAGATCGTCAATGCGGAAGAAGGACTCGCCAACCGCCGGTACCTGTTCGTGCCGTCGCTCAACGCCGTGTTCGGTGGTGTGATGATCTTTGCCGGTGTTTATGTCTGGACCGCCGACACGCAGACCAGGGAAAGCCGCGCCGCCTGGGTCAAGACGCTGGATGCGATTGCCGCCCGCCACCCGGCCGTCGTGGTGCCTGGCCATATGACGCCCGATGGTGAGACCGGTCCTTCAGCCGTGGAATTCACCAAAACCTATCTCGTCGCCTTCGAGGACGAACTGAGCAAGGCGGCCGACAGCGCCGCGCTAAAGGCCGCCATGGAGGCCCGCTTCCCCGGCCTCGGTATGGGCGTCGCCCTCGATATCGGATCCAAGGTCGCCAAGGGCGAGATGAAGTGGGACTGACCTAGCGACGAACCTCGACCTGATCCGCAGCCTCCAAGGAGAACGGCCGTAATCTTTCGGCCGTTCTTTCCCCAGACGTCGAATGGAGCGAGGCGGAAGGGCAGCGTCGGCGCCGGCGGTTCAGAACCCGAACGAAACCTGCGCCGGCGGCGGTGGGCCGACGCGCACGCCTTCCATGGCCAGCATCTTTTCCTTGGTGACGGAGCCGCCGGGAGCGGAGAAACCGCCGATCTTGCCGCCGGCAGCCATGATGCGGTGGCACGGGATGACCAGCGGCACCGGATTGGCGCCAAGGGCAGCACCGGTCTCGCGCGGCAAGCCGGGCTGGCCGGCGCGCTTGGCGAGTTCCCCATAGGTCGTTGTCTCGCCATAGGCGAGCTTCCGCGCCGCGTCGTAGATGGCGAGGCGGAAATCGTCGACGCCGTCGAGATCGACCGGCACGCTGGAGAAATCGACGTCCTCGCCTGAGGCGTAGGCCTGGATCGAGGCGATGAGCTCGACCACCCATTGCGGCTGCTCGGTATTGGCCGAAACGCCGGCGTGGCGCATCAGCCGCCGCTCCACCGCTTCGCGGCTGCGTTCGGGCAGGCAGAGCCGGATCAGGCCCTTTTCGCTCCAGGCGATGCCCATGAAGCCGATCACTGTTTCTAACACTGCGTGGCCGGCTGTGATCGAAGCTGTCGTTTCCATCATGCGTTCCTTTCCGCAAAGTGGCGAAAACCGGCATTTGCGCTGGTACATATGGAGAACAATATGGCAGTTCGGCCCGAGTCCCGCCACCCGAAAACCACCTGATGGCCCCGATTGCCCGCCCTGAATCGCTGGTGTAAGGGATTTATTAACACCCGACGAACCGGACCCGTGCGCGGCTTGCCAGCAAAACATACCCTTATCGCGATCGGCCTGATCATGGCGGCGGCCGGCATCAGCGGCTGCACCTCGACCTCGCAGATGAAGACCGCGCCTTCGCTGACCGAAACCGCGACCGCTGCAGGCAGCGATGCCGGCTTCACGATACCGCTTCCGGAGACGGTTTCGGTGCTGCCGCAATCCTCGGGCATCGCCCCCGTCCAGACCGCCGAACTGACACCTGGCCCGACCGCCGCGCCGCTCGACGCCGCCGCCCAACCGGCAGCCGCAACGGCCGCCTTTGCCGGTTCGACGCCAGCCGCACCGGCCGTGCCCGCTGTGATGACCGCCAATGCCTGGCAGGCGCCCGCGCCGGCGCGCGCCGGTAAGCCCGTCGTCGCAGCAGCCGAGACCTATACGACAGCCGGTATCGTGATGCCGGCTGTTGCCAGAGGTGGCCAGAAACTGCCCGGCGTGCAGCAGGTGGCCTATGTCATGCCGCAGAATCCGGCTGCCCTGGTGCAGTTCCCGTCCGCGCCGGTTGGTCCGATAGCCTCGGCGGAAGCGGAACAAGGCCACACCGGCGCGCGCGGCGATGTTGACCGGCTGATCGTCAAATACGCGGCGCTTTACCAGGTGCCGGTCGATCTGGTGCGCCATGTCGTCAACCGCGAGAGCACCTACAACCCCAAGGCCTACAACAATGGCCATTGGGGGCTGATGCAGATCAAGCACGCGACGGCGCGCGGCATGGGCTATGACGGGCCGCCCAAGGGCCTGTTCGATGCCGAGACCAATCTGAAATACGCGGTCAAGTATCTGCGTGGCGCCTGGCTGGTGGCCGAGGGCAACGCCAAGAAGGCCGACTGGCTCTACCAGACCGGCTATTACTTTGACGCCAAGCGCAAGGGCCTGCTCGAGGCGACTGGCCTCGGAACCGACCGCAAGCGGCACCGCCTGCAGCCTGACGCCTGAGCGCGATGCCCGAACCGCGCCCGCCGGCCCTCAACGACATCCGGCTGCGCAAGATCCTCGACGAGACACTCATTGCACCGCACTGGCCGGATGGCTTTGTCATGCGCTCGCTCGAGCCCGGTGACGCGTTGCCCCTGCATGCGTTGCTGAGCGAAGTGTTCGACGACGGCACCGATGGCCCGTTCGACGAGTGGTGGCCGCGCATATCAGACGATCCCGAATTCGACCCGGCGCTGTGTTTCCTCGTCATCGACGCCAAGGGGCGGCTGGCGGCGGCAGCGCTGTGCTGGACGAGCGCTTTCATCAAGGATTTCGCCGTTCATCCCGAGGCGCGTGGCAAGGGCATTGGCGAGGCGCTGCTGTGGCACGCCTTCGCCACCTTCCGCGACCGGGCTGCCGCCCATGTCGACCTGAAGACCAATACGGTCGCGAACGCCGCCGCCGTGCGGCTCTACGACCGGCTCGGCATGTTCGAGGTGGACTGGGCTGGGTAAGAAGCGCTCGCTGAAGGCGATCAATCGACGACCTCGTCGTCATCATGCAATTCGTCGGCTCCCTGTCGACCGTTCCTGAACGATCCGGACGCTTGCACGCGGCCGACACCTGGCCGACAATGCGGATGGGACGGGCCAGGAGGAGCTTTGAAATGCCGCCATTCACCGTCAATCCGCAGCGTTTCGACCCTTACAAGAACTATCGTTTTCGGGTGAAATGGGACGGCCGCTATGTCGCCGGCATTTCCAAGATCAGCGCCTTGAAACGCACCACCGATGTCGTCGAACATCGCGACGGTGGCGAGGCCGGCACAACCCGCAAATCGCCCGGCATCACCCGCTTCGAGCCAATCACCATCGAGCGCGGCGTGACCCACGATCTCGAATTCGAGCGCTGGGCCAACAAGGTCTGGGACCTGCAGGCCGGCGGCGATATCTCGCTCAGGGATTTCCGCAAGGATCTCGTCCTTGAGTTTCACAACGAAGCCGGCCAGCTCGCGCTTGCCTACAAAATCTACCGTTGCTGGCCTTCGGAGGTGCAGATGCTGCCCGAGCTCGATGCCAACGCCAATGCGGTGGCGATCCAGAGCATGAAACTGGAGAATGAGGGCTGGGAACGCGACACGGATGTTGTCGAGCCGACCGAGATGGGATTCATCGATCCGCCGTGACCGGCCGATTGCTGGTGGCCGGAAAGAAACCGCCCCACAAAACCCAAGGCCGACCTTGTCCGAGGTTTCCTGTCCGGTAAGCTTCGTCTCGACTGAAACCGGAGGAAACATGATGCGGCTTCTGCGCTCCAGCCTTGCCACCCTGATCCTTGCCGCTCCGCTCTTTGCCGGCGTGGCGCATGCAGCCGACGACTGCGCCAACGCGTCGGATCAGGCCACGCTCGACGCATGCGCCGGCAAGGATTTCGATGCCGCCGACAAGAAGCTCAACGAGGCCTACAAGCAGATCATGGACAGGCTGAAGGACAATGCGGGTTCGAAGAAGCTGCTGGTCGATGCGCAGCGCGCCTGGGTCGCGTTCCGCGACGCCGAATGCAACTTCCAGGGCGGCCCGCCCGAAACCGCCGGCAGCGTCCGTCCGATGGTGGTCGCCAATTGTCAGGCGGGATTGACCAACCTCAGGCTGAAGGATTTTCAGAACTATCTCCATTGCGAGGAAGGCGTCCTGGACTGCCCGGTGCCAGCGGCGCCGTAGCCGTCGTCCGCTTTTTCCACCGCCTTGTCCGATGTCGTCGTGTGCAAAATGTCGGGAACCGGTCGCGGCCAAACGTCCTTGGGTCGTAGAACAACCGTGCCGGGACGCCGGCGCGCGGACCCAAGGAGCCGATCATGATCACCTTTCCCAACGAATCCGCCAGATATCGCACCGCCCGCGAAAAGCTCTTGAAGAAGGAAATCGAACTGCGCCGCGCCATGGAAGCCGTGGCCGAGGCGCGCCGCGCACTGCCGCCGGGCGGGCTGATCCGCCAGGACTATGTCTTCGATGCGCTGGATGCCGACGCCAAGCCGGCGAGGACAAAACTGTCGGAGCTGTTCGCGCCAGGCAAGGATTCGCTGATCCTCTACCAGATGATGTTTCCACGCCATCCGCAGGAGACGCGCGACGTGGCGGCGGGCGGCGAGACCGCGAAGCTCGCCCGGCCGGACCAGCCATGCCCATCCTGCACGGCGCTGCTCGACCAGCTCGATGGCGCCGTTGG
This sequence comes from Mesorhizobium subarcticum, assembly GCF_055456085.1. Classification (NCBI taxonomy): domain Bacteria; kingdom Pseudomonadati; phylum Pseudomonadota; class Alphaproteobacteria; order Hyphomicrobiales; family Phyllobacteriaceae; genus Mesorhizobium; species Mesorhizobium subarcticum. The sequence continues at coordinate 3,012,536 of NZ_CM144237.1, forward strand.
GCATCTGGAAGCGGCCGGCTTCAACTTCGCAGTCGTGGCGAAAACCGCGCTGGAAAACCTGGTTACGCTGGGCCGGGATCGCGGCTGGCGCAACATGCGGCTGGTGTCGTCGGCCAACAACAGCTTCAAGCGCGACTACAACGCCGAGGACGCAGACGGCGCGCAGATGCCGCTGCTGTCGGTGTTCCACCGCGACGGTGAGGGCATTCGCCATTTCTGGTCATCCGAACTCGGCTTCGCACCGCCCGAGCCAGGCCAGGACCCGCGCGCCATAGGCACCTGCGAGATCCTCTGGAACCTGATGGATTTTACCCCGCAGGGAAGGCCGGATTGGCACGAGCAGCTGCAGTATGGGGCGGGGTGCTGTCATTGAGGGCTATCGCTGGGCAACCTCGCCGCCTCTGCCGCGTTGGGCCTTCGAGGACACCGTCACGGAGAACATCATGAGACCGCATCTTGCCATTGCCCTGCTGGCCCTAATGGCCGGCGCGCCGTCCGCCTTTGCCCAGCAGGCCGCTCCATCCAGCGGCGTACCGCCGGTGTCGGAGAACAAGGTCGACACCGACACCTTCACCAAAACGCTGGTCAGTGCCAACCGCTTCGAGATCGACAGCAGCAAGCTGGCCTTGAAGAAGGGCGTCGCGGCCGATGTGAAGGACTTCGCCGAGCTGATGGTCAAGGATCACACCAAGGCCGGCCAGGACTTCAAGGCCGCGCTGGAAAAGAGCCAGACCACGGCATCGGTGACGCCGGAAGGCCAGCCACTGCTGCCCAACGACCAAGCGATGCTCGACCAGCTCAAGGCGATGAATGGCGATGCGTTCCAGGCCAAATACATCACCTTGCAGACACAGGCGCACAAGCAGGCGGTGGCGATGTTCTCCACCTACGCCCAGTCCGGCGACGACCCGGCGCTGAAGGAGTTCGCCAAGAAGACGCTGGATACGCTGAAGATGCACGAGATGCATTTGAAGGATGTGGCGGCGCTGCATTAGGGGAGCGCGGGGCTGGTTGGGCGGAGTCGGCGCCCTACGGCGCGACGGCCGATACCTACCGTTGGCAAACCATTGACGCAAAGTGGCTCTGTGCCTGCGTCCGCCTTGCCCTAAACTGTCGCCACCAACCCATGGAGCCACCCATGCCCAAGATCGACCTTGCCACCGTGCCCATCCGCCAAGGCTCCGGCTACCCCACGCCCTTCGACGCCCCTTGCGCCACCCGCACCCGCCGGCGCCTGGGCGACGCCGGCGGCCTCAGTGATTTCGGCGTCAACCTGATGACACTGCCGCCCGGCGGCTGGTCGAGCCAGCGCCACTGGCACAGCCATGAGGACGAGCTCGTCTATGTGCTGGAAGGCGAGCTGACGCTGGTCGAGGATGGCGGCGAGACGCTGCTCAAGGCAGGCGATAGTGCTGCCTTCGCCAAAAACAGCGGCAATGGCCATCACATGATCAACCGGTCGTCGGTCACGGCGCTCTATCTGGAGGTCGGCTCGCGCAACCCTGACGATGTCATCACGTGCTCCGATATCGACATGATGAGCCCGAGCAGGGATGGGCGGTTCCTGCATAAGGACGGCACGCCTTATCCGGGGCAGGGGTGAGCAAGGCGCCGTTCTTCCTTCTCCCCTTGTGGGAGAAGGTGGCCTCGCGAAGCGAGGTCGGATGAGGGGTGCTCCAGGGAACACCAACGCCTCACTCCGCTGGAACACCCCTCAACCGTATCGGCGCTGCGCGCCGATCCACCTTCTCCCGCAAGGGGAGAAGGAAGAGGCGCTGGCGTTCGTCGGCCACCGCGATAAGCTCCGTGCAAACCAACGGAGCATCACCATGAAAAAAGAAGTCATCGAAGTACCCGTCATGTCGGCCAAGGTGCGCGCACTCGGCTTGCCTTGCTCGACGGCGGTGAGAGCCAACGGCTTCGTGTTCATCTCGGCGACGCCGCCGGTGGACATGGTGACCGGAGAGATGGTGCGCGGCGACATCGAAACGCAGACCGAGGCATCGCTGAAGGCGCTGAAACATTGCCTGGAAGCGGCGGGCACCTCGCTGGAAAACGTGGTGATGGTGCGCATCTACGCCGTCAATTCCGGCTTCTACAACGCCATCAACCGGGTCTATGCCAAGTATTTCAACGTGAACCCGCCGGCGCGGAGTTTTGTGCCGGTGGCGTCCTGGCCGATGGAGTTTGATATTGAGATTGAGTGTGTGGCGGTGGCGTGAGGGGTGCAGGCTAGGCGATTACATTTGACGCTGACCTGCAGCTTGAAAAAGCTGGAAAGCCATCTCCCGTTCTATTTTGATCAGAAAACAAGTTTTTGGTGGATTTATGTACAAGCACGCGGGTAACCTCTCACATCTGTTTTTGGGAGGTATTTAGTGAAGGCGAATGCAATTCCACTGGTGGCGCTCTTCGAAAAGAAGATGCGACTTGAAGTGCCACTTTTTCAGCGTCAATATGTTTGGAATTCTGACCAGCAATGGGAACCTCTCTGGGAGGATATTCAACGGAAGTTTGTTGAATACCTTGAGGGAAGGACAGATTCCCCAGTGCATTTTCTTGGTGCGATAGTCCTCGATCAAAAACAGACCCCGGCAACTCACGTTGAGCGCCGAATGGTTATTGACGGACAGCAACGCCTTACGACGCTTCAAATATTTTTAGTCGCCTTTCGTGACTATTGCAACGCAGTTGGCGCGATAGCTCTTGCTGAAGAATGTCAAAATTTTACGCTGAATAAAGGAATGATGCCCGACCCTGAGGTTGATAAATTTAAAGTTTGGCCAACTCAGCTTGATCGAAAGCCATTTAAAGATGTTGTAGGAGCTGGGTCGCCTGAAAATATCAAAAAGTTGTACCCTCTTACATTTAGAAAATACGCTAGAAAGGCGGATCCGCGCCCTCGTATTGTTGATTGCTACATATTTTTCTATGAGCAGATCGAAGAATTTTTTGCTGGATCCATTGTTGACGAGCCTATCTATGCCGAGATTCCCGTTGAGATGCGGTTGGAGACTTGTTTTCAGGCCCTTAGAAACGCTCTTTTGGTGGTCGCTATCGATCTTGAGCATGGCGACGACGCTCAGGTTATTTTTGAGACGCTAAATGCCCGCGGTCAGCCTCTTCTTCCTGCTGATCTACTGAGAAATTATATTTTCCTACGAGCAGGTCGCCAAAATGAGTCGCAGGAGGCCTTGTATATTAAATACTGGGCTCCGTTTGACGAACAGTTTTGGCGTGAGGCGGTAAGCCAGGGACGTATAAATAGGCCCCGCAGTGATTTGCTCATGCAGCATTTTTTGGCGAGCCAGCAAACTAGAGATATTCCAATCACTCATCTTTATATGGAGTATCGGCACTGGATTGAAAAGACTAGGCCATTTTCTACCGTCGAAAGCGAATTGAATGCTCTTGCAATCGCACGCGACAATTTTGGTCGATTGCTGAGAGCCGATGCCGGTCACCCATATTCGGCTCTTGCCGCACTGCTGAACGCTTTTGATATCGGAACCGCATATCCGTTGATGCTGTTCCTGCTCGAGCAGGATGTTGATGCGGAAGTATTTTATAGCATATGCAAAATTATGGAGTCGTATTTAATACGTCGTGCTGTCTGTGGTATGAGTAACAAAAATTATAACAGAGTTTTTCTTAATCTTACCAGAAATCTTAGGCGAGACGGTATATCTGTACAGTCTGTGATCCAATACCTATCTGAACTTAAGGGAGACTCGGCTGAGTGGCCTGGTGATGATACCTTTTATTCCGCCTGGGAGTCTAAAGAGATATATAATCAACTTAACAATCCACGCCTAACTTATATATTAAAGCGTATAGATGCTCTATATCGTGGAACAAAAGTCGAGGATATCGACGTCAAAGGCCCGCTTACGGTTGAACATATTATGCCGCAGAGCTGGATCGAAAATTGGCCCGTATCCTCGGGGGATGTAGGGTTGACTGAGCACGAACTCTTCGACGCTCCGCCAGATAGTAAGATCGCAGTAGCGACGAGGACCCGAAATTCGCTCGTTCAGACTATCGGAAATTTGACGATTATGACGCAAGCCTTGAATTCGGCTGTGTCCAATTCCGCGTGGTCTGACAAAAAGCCAGAGTTGTTGAAATATTCTCTCCTGCCGATAAATCAGGAACTTCATGAAGCTCTTCTTTGGGACGAAGAAGCGATTTTACTCCGCAGTAAACGACTGTTTTCAAAGGCACTACATCTGTGGCCACGTCAGATGCCTGCCTAGGGGCTGCGGGTTGGCGGGACAGCACTCCCCTCTGGCCTGCCGGCACATTCCCCCTGTTGAACAGGGAGAAGAGAGCCAATCTTCTAAGCAAAATACTCCTGCAGCGGCCTGACCTCCAGGCTCCCTGCCTTCAGCGCCGCAATCGCCTCGGCCACCGCCGCCGCCCCGGACAGCGTCGTATAATACGGCACCTTTTGCATCAGCGTTGCCCGGCGCAGCGACTTGGAGTCCGATACCGCCTTCTGGCCGTCCGTCGTGTTGAAGACGATCTGCACCTGGCGGTTGCGGATGGCGTCTTCGATGTGGGGGCGGCCTTCCAGGACCTTGTTGATCTTTTGCGCGTCGACGCCGTTTTCGGCGAGGAAGCGGGCGGTGCCTGAGGTGGCCAGCACCTTGAAGCCGAGGCCGGCCAGGCGCTTGACTGCGGGCAATATGCCCTTCTTGTCCTCGTCGCGCACCGAGACGAACAGCGTGCCGGAGCGCGGCAGGTCGACGCCGGCGCCTAGCTGGCTCTTGGCGAAGGCCAGCGCGAAGTCGCGGTCGAGGCCCATGACCTCGCCTGTGGAGCGCATTTCCGGTCCGAGCAATATGTCGACGCCGGGGAAGCGGGCGAAGGGGAAGACGGCTTCCTTGACCGCGATGTGGCCGGGATTGCGGGCATCGGGCATGGCGCCATAATGGGCGAAGGCGTCTTCCAGCGTCTCGCCGGCCATGATGCGGGCGGCGATTTTCGCGATGGGACGCCCGATGGTCTTGGCGACGAAGGGCACGGTGCGCGATGCGCGCGGGTTGACCTCCAGCACATAGACCGTGCCGTCCTTGATCGCATACTGCACGTTCATCAACCCGCCGACATTGAGCGCGCGGGCCAGGGCTGCCGTCTGGCGCTCCAGTTCGTCGACCAGCTCCGAAGGCAGCGAGTGAACCGGAAGCGAGCAGGCCGAGTCGCCTGAATGGATGCCGGCCTCCTCGATGTGCTCCAGAATGCCGGAGACGAAGGTCGCCTTGCCGTCGCAGAGGCAGTCGACATCGACCTCGATGGCGCCCGAGAGATAGGTGTCGAAAAGCAGCGGGTTCTTGCCCAGCAGCGTGTTGATCTGGCCGGTCTTGTCGTTGGGGTATTTCTGCTTGATGTCCTCCGGCACCAGGCCGGGCACGGTGTCGAGCAGGTAGCTCTGCAGCATGCCCTCATCATGGATGATCTGCATGGCGCGGCCGCCGAGCACGTAAGATGGGCGCACCACCAAGGGGAAGCCGAGCTCGCCGGCAACGAGGCGGGCCTGCTCGACCGAATAGGCGATGCCGTTCTTCGGCTGGCTGAGACCGAGCTTATGCAGGAGCTTCTGGAAGCGGTCGCGGTCTTCGGCGAGATCGATCATGTCGGGCGAGGTGCCGAGGATCGGAATGCCGGCCTTTTCCAGCGCATCCGCCAGCTTCAGCGGCGTCTGGCCGCCGAACTGGACGATGACGCCGACCAGTTCGCCCGACGCCTGCTCGGCGCGCAGGATCTCCAGCACGTCTTCCGCCGTCAGCGGCTCGAAATAGAGCCGGTCCGATGTGTCGTAGTCGGTCGAGACCGTTTCGGGGTTGCAGTTGATCATGATCGCTTCATAGCCGGCGTCGCGCAGCGCGAAGGCGGCATGGCAGCAGCAATAGTCGAACTCGATGCCCTGGCCGATGCGGTTCGGGCCGCCGCCGAGGATGACGACTTTTTTCCGCGACGAGACCTGTGCCTCGTTGGCCAGCGCGCCGGCAAAGGGCACTTCATAGGTCGAGTACATGTAGGCGGTGGGCGAGGCGAATTCGGCCGCACAGGTGTCGATGCGCTTGTAGACGGGATGGACGTCCAGCTTGTCGCGGATCTTCGCAATCACGTCCGCGTCGGTCTTGGTCAGCGACGCCAGGCGGGCATCCGAAAAACCCATGGCCTTCAGCATGCGCAGATTGACGGCGTCCCCAGGAATGCCGTGCTCGCGGATGCGGGCTTCCATGGCGACGATGCCTGCGATCTGTTCGAGGAACCACGGGTCGATCTTGCACATGGCGTGCACGTCTTCGAGCGAGGTGCCCATGCGGATCGCCTGCGCCACCATGCGCAGCCGGTCCGGCGTCGGCGTGCCCAAAGCGGCGCGGATGGCGTTGCGGTCGTCGGCATGGTTGGCGGTCGCGGCACCATAGCCGAGGCCGGGGATCTCGATCTCGTCGAGGCCGGTGAGGCCGGTTTCCAGCCCGCGCAGCGCCTTCTGCAGCGATTCCTGGAAAGTACGGCCGATGGCCATGACTTCGCCGACCGATTTCATCGCGGTGGTCAGGACCGGCTCGGCGCCGGGGAATTTCTCGAAGGCAAAGCGCGGGATCTTGGTGACGACGTAATCGATCGACGGCTCGAAGGAGGCGGGCGTGGCGCCGCCGGTGATGTCGTTCTCCAGTTCGTCCAGCGTGTAGCCGACGGCCAGCTTGGCCGCGATCTTGGCTATGGGGAAACCGGTCGCCTTGGAGGCCAGAGCAGACGAGCGCGAGACGCGCGGGTTCATCTCGATGACGACGAGGCGGCCATCGGCCGGGTTGACGGCGAACTGCACGTTGGAGCCGCCGGTCTCGACGCCGATCTCGCGCAGCACCGCGAGCGAGGCGTTGCGCATCATCTGGTATTCTTTGTCAGTGAGCGTCAGCGCAGGGGCGACGGTGATGGAATCGCCGGTGTGGACGCCCATCGGGTCGATGTTCTCGATCGAGCAGACGATGATGCAATTGTCCGCCTTGTCGCGGACGACCTCCATCTCATACTCCTTCCAGCCGAGCACGCTTTCCTCGATCAGCACTTCGGTGGTCGGCGAGGCATCGAGGCCGGACTGGACGATGTCGTAGAATTCGGCGCGGTTGTAGGCGATGCCGCCGCCGGTGCCGCCCATGGTGAAGGACGGGCGGATGATGGCGGGCAGGCCGACATGGTCGAGCGCCTGGGCGGCGATCGCCATGCCGTGGCTGATGTAGCGCTGCTTGCGGTCGCCTTCGCCGAGGTTCCAGCGGGTTTCCAGCGCGTCGAGCGCGGCGTCGAGATCGGCCGGCTTCTCGGCCTTGACGGCGGCGCGCTCGGCCTCATGCGTCTTGCGGTCGGTGTTCTTGACGTCGGTGGCGTTGGCCAGCATCGACTTCGGCGTTTCCAGGCCGATCTTCTTCATCGCCTCGCGAAACAGCGCGCGGTCCTCGGCCTTGTCGATGGCGGTCGCATCGGCGCCGATCATCTCGACATTGTAGCGCTCGAGCACGCCCATGCGGCGCAGCGACAAAGCGGTGTTCAGCGCGGTCTGGCCGCCCATGGTCGGCAGCAGCGCGTCCGGCCGTTCCTTGGCGATGATCTTGGCGACGACTTCCGGCGTGATCGGCTCGATATAGGTGGCGTCGGCCAGTTCCGGGTCGGTCATGATGGTGGCCGGGTTGGAATTGACCAGGATGACGCGGAAACCCTCTTCCTTCAGCGCCTTGCAGGCCTGGGTGCCGGAATAGTCGAACTCGCAGGCCTGGCCGATGACGATGGGGCCGGCCCCGATGATCAGGATCGACTTGATGTCAGTGCGTCTTGGCATGGCGAAGTTCCGTTTGGCGGGCGGCTTGCACAAAAAACCGGGACGGGAAGACCCGGCCGGTTGTGCTCGCGATTCTGGTATCAGGCTAGGAGGGCCTTATAGGGAAGAGTTTTGGATGATGTAACCCCGAAAATGAGGGATTGGGCAGTAGGCAATGAGGATTGGGCAGTAGGCAAGCCCTACTGCCCAAGCCCTACTGCCGTCGTCCCGACACCTAGTCCCTAAACGCAATGGTATCCGTGATCTCGAAGCGTTCGGAGACGCCAACGCGGATCAGGTTCAGGCTGCCCTCGCGGGTGAAGCGGAAATCGCCGCGGGCGTCCGAGCCGGCCGGCATGCCGGCGTTGAAGGAGATGACGCGGCTGCCGCCATCGGGCCAGGTCACGGTGATGTCGGCCTTGTCCTTGCCTTTGTGCACGACGGTCGCCGCACATCGCTCCATCGGCTGGCCGACATAGCGCGCGCAAGGGACCTCCACGCTACCCGGGGCAAGAGCTGCGGGCTGCGGGGGCAGGTCGGCGACGGTCTGGGTGTCGACGGCGGCATCCTGGGCGGGCGCTGCGGGGTTGTTTCCGCTCGACGGGGTTGCGGCCGCCGCCAGTGCCAGGCCATAGGCATCCTGCATTGCGGTGGCGGCGGCGGATTTCGCTGGCGTTTCCGGAGCGGCCGGACGGGCCACATCGCCGAGCCGCGCCGTCAGGTCGGGCGGCGGTTGGCCGGACTTGGCAGGGGTCGCGGCCTGTGCTTCCGCCGGCTGGTCGGTGTCTGGCACGGGTGCCGGATTGACGGGAACGAGATAACGCGCCGGGGTCCAGCCAGTGACTTTCGGATTGTCCGAGACAATCTTGCACCATTGATGTCCGTCAATGTCGTTGCAGCCGAGGTTGGTGACGCTCGCACCATTGGCGATGCGGGCCTCGGTCTTGCCGATCGGCGAGGGCTTGGCGCGGACATTGAGCAGGTCGTCGGGCGCTAGGCCGGAGACGACGGAAATGAAGGGTGTGTCTTCGGCATGGGCAGGGACAACGGCCGTAGACGCAGTCAGCAACGACGGAGCGGCGATCAGTGCGTAGAGCGCTGCCCGCAACGCAATTGGGCGTCTCATCACTTGGCTGTCGGCGATCAATTGCATTACCAAAGGCACCGCCAGAACCCGAAAAACGCTGCCGCACGCGAAGCCGGGTTTATAAGCGACGGCGCGGCGCCGTGTCTACAAGCGAGATGTTCACGCCCTTTTCAGCTCGAATGTGAACACAAGCGTTCAGCCCGGCATCAACAAGTTCGGCCTGGCATGAAGCCAGTCCTGAGCGCATGCGCCCATTCCGGCCGTCCCGCCTGTTCGGCCTGGCGCGCCGCCGCCTCGTGGTCGTAGTCGACGGCGATCGCCTCGAAGCGGTCGGGCTGGCCTTCGCCACCCAAGGTGACAATGCCATAGCGCGCATGCGGCGAACCTTGTTCTGAAACATGCGCCGGCGGGGTGTCATCGTCATAGGCGGGGCAGCCGATGCTGCCCGGGTTGAAGATGACGGGGCCATCGGGGACGCGCACCAGCTCCGCCCGGTGGCTGTGGCCGCACAGCGCGATGCGGCAGGTGGGATCGAGTGCCTTCAGCCGCCGCCGGATCGCCGCCAGCGGCGCGCACCAGCTGGCCATCGACGACCGCGTCGAGCAGATACTTTTCGTCATGGTCGGGGCGGGCATGGAAGGCGACGATACCGGGCGCGATCTCCATCGTCAGCGGCTGGGCGAAGAGCACCCCGCGCTGCGCCTCGGTCAACCGCTCCTGCGCATAGACGTCGGACGCCCACATGGTCTCGTCGGCCGGATCGGCGGCGACGCGACGGTCATGGTTGCCGCGCACCGTCGGCAGGTTCAGCGCTTCCAGCCGCTCAAACGTCTCGCGCGGCCACAGCGGACCGGAAACGCTGTCGCCGAGATTGATGGTGAGATCAGCGCCGCCGCGCCGCGCCAAGTCCTCGAGCACGGCGTTGAGCGCCAGGACGTTGCCGTGGATATCGGCGAGGACGGCAATGCGCATGCGGGCTCCGTGGATGATGAATGACTGGTCGGAACGGCTACCCCAAGTCCTGCGAAGTCAGGCCAGCGCTTCGAGGTCGTGGCCGCCGACCGCCGGCAAGGCAGGGTCGTCACCAGCCGCCGCAATGACGCTGTCGAGCAGGCCGGGGAAGCGGGCGTCGAGGTCGGCGCGGCGCAGCGTGATCATGCGGTTGGTGCCGACCACTTCGGCGCAGGTGACCCCGGCCTCGCGCAATTTGGCGAGGTGATAGCTCAGATTGGTCTTCGAGCCGAGATCGAGGAACTGGCTGCAGTTCAGCGGCACGCCTTCCTTGCTGGCAAGGTAGCGCACGATGGCAAGCCGCGTCGGGTCGCCGAGCACGCCAAGCACGATGGGCAGGCTGATCTGGTCCGAATTGGGATGAGGTAACGTCATGGCTGGAACCTAAGCACAGTTCGAGCCGATTTCAACGCGCCGATCAACGCCTGCCCTGCACACTGTTTCTCCATTTCGACCCATACCGAACGACCGTGCTGACACAGGGCTGTCAGGAAGGTTCAGCTATTTTGCCCTGGCTTCATTGACATCATGCCCTGCTATGTCCAATTGTTCAATAACTTTTGAACTAAGGACACACCTCATGGACAAGCGGATATTCTGGCTTGCGCTCGGATCGTTTGCGATTTCGACCGAAGGCTTCGTCATCTCCAGCCTGCTGCCCGATATCGCCAGGGATGCCGGCATTTCCATCCCGCTCGCCGGCACGCTGATCACGGCGTTCGCGCTCGCCTATGCGCTCGGTACGCCGATCCTGGCGACGCTGACCGGCGAATGGGACCGGCGCCGCGTCATCTTGTGGACGCTGGTGTTCTTCGTTGTCGGCAACATCGTCGCAGCCATGAGTTCCTCTTTCGAGGTGCTGTTGATCGCGCGCATCATCATGGCGCTGTCATCGGGCCTGTTTGCGGCTACGGCGCAAGGCACGGCGGTGGCGCTGGTCGATGATCATCACCGGGCGCGTGCCATTGCCGTCGTCGTCGGCGGCACCACCGTGGCGGTTGCGGTCGGCGCGCCGCTTGGTGCGCTGGTGGCGGCCTTCGCCGGCTGGCGCGGCACTTTCTATGCCATTGCCGGGCTTGGCGCGCTTTCCGGCGCCATCCTGTGGTACCGGCTGCCGCGCGGCATCGTCGGCACCAAGCTGCCGCTCAAGCGCAGGCTGGCGGCCGCCATGCGGCCCGGCGTGATGCCGATCCTTCTGACGACATTGCTGGCGCTGACCGGCGCCTTCACCGTCTTTGCCTATGTCGCGCCGCTGGCCATCGAGAGCGGCGGCTTAAGCGAAATCGCGCTGCCCGGCATGCTGCTCGCCTTCGGCGTCGGCGCGGTCATCGGCAACATTGCCGGCGGCCAGGCGGCAGATCGTTTCGGCGCCACCCGCACCGTCGGCTGGTCGCTGACGCTGAGCGCGGCCATGCTGGTCATGCTCTCGGTCATCCCGACCTTCCTGCCGCAGCACATTGCCGGCCCGGCGCTGATGGCGATGATGGTGCCGTGGGGCATCGTCGGCTGGGCGTTCCCTCCGGCGCAGGCCAGCCGCATCATCAGGCTGGCGCCCGATGCCGCCCCGATCGTGCTGTCGCTCAACGGCTCGGCGCTCTATCTCGGCGTGGCGCTGGGCGCGGTGGTCGGTGGTGGCGTGCTGCGCTACGGCGCGCCGGCCGATCTCGGCCTGGTCGCCGCGGCCTTCCCGTTGATCGGGCTTGGCATCGTGCTGGCCGGGCGGATGCTGGCGCGGCCGGTGGCGATGCCTGCCGAATAATCTTCGAAAGCCGTCGGCTGCCTTAGGTGGCCGGCGGCAGGTCAAAATCCAGCTCAGCGATGTCACCGAGCACCGCGCGCAGGCGTTCCGCCTGATCCTTGCCCACCACTGCTTCGAAGCGCTGCTGGGCGACGTGCCAGAGCTTCATTACCTCATCGAGCTTGGCCAGGCCTTGCGGCGTCAGCCGTACCCGCTTGACGCGGCGATCGGCCGGATCGGCGAAGGTCTCGACATAGCCGTCGCGGATCAGCGGCTTCAGCGTGTGGCCGAGTGCCGACAGGTCCATGATCAGGGCCGACGCAATGGCTCCCATCGCCGGCTCGTTGCCGATGCTGATCTGGTAGAGCAGACCCTGCTGCGTGGCCTTCAGGCCCGAAGGCGCCAGCACATCATCATAATATTGGCCGATCTTGCGCGTTGCGCGACGCAGCATGGCGTTGTTGCAGAGCGACAGTCCGGGCAGGGCCTCTTTCGACATGATTGATCCTTGGCGGCGCGGACATGATGTCCGGCTGCTGACCTTCAAATAATCTCCGAAACGCTCATTGACAAGATAGTGGCATATGCCTTCTTCCCAGAAAGTGGCATATGCCACTAATTGAAATCAGACGACTGGCCAGCATGCTGGGCGGATGCCCACGCTGCCGGCGGCGAAGTCGAAACAAGCAATTCGAAACAGAAGGAACAGGATAATGAGTGGACAGACAAACAAGGGCACGGCGGTCGTCACCGGTGCTTCATCAGGCATTGGCGCGGTTTATGCGGACCGGCTGGCAGGGCAGGGCTATGATCTGGTGCTGGTGGCGCGGCGCGCCGACCGGCTCGAGGAACTGGCCGAGAAGCTGCGCTACGCCTACGATCGCAAGGTCAGCTTCATCACCGCCGATCTCTCCAACGACGACGATGTGCGCCGTGTCGAGCGGGTGATAGCAGCCGACGACAGCGTGACGCTGCTCGTCAACAATGCCGGCCTTGGCGGTGCGCAGGTCGTTGCAACGGCGGATGCCGACGTGGCCGAGCGCATGATCAAGGTCAATGTCATCGCCTTGACCCGCCTGACCCGTGCCGTATTGCCGGGGTTCTTGGCGCGCAACCGGGGCGCCATCGTCAACATCGCCTCGGTGCTTGCCTTCGATACCTCGTTCGGCGGCATCTACAGCGGCACCAAGGCCTATGTCGTCAACTTCACCGAGGCTCTGCACCGTGAGGTCGCGGGCACCAATGTGAAGGTGCAGGCGGTGTTGCCGGGCGCGACGCGGACCGATTTCTGGGAACTTGCCGGCAGTGACATCGACCAGCTTCCAAAGGAAATCATCATGAGCGCCGACGACATGGTCGATGCCGCGCTTGTCGGCCTGGCCAATGGCGAAGCCGTCACCGTGCCGGCGCTTGTCGATGCGGCCAAGCTGGACGTCTTCCTCGGCGCCCGGCAGGCGTTTTACGGCAGCCTGCACGCAGACAAGCCGGCGGCCCGCTACGGGGTTTGAGGTAGCAAAGCCTAGGGTTCCTCGCCCTCACGGATGCGGGGGGCGAGGAACCAGGTCCTTGCTTAGACCGTCCGCCACATCGGAATGATCGACGCGGCCAGCACCAGGGCCAGCACGATGTTGAGCGCGCGCCATTGCCTTTCGGTCTTGAGCAACCGGGCCAGCACCATGCCGGCGACGCACCAGACGGATAGTGAGATGGCGGCGGTGAGGCCGAAAGTCGAGCCGAGCAGCAAGGCGAGTTGTCCCGGCCCGTCGGCAAGGGCGGCGAACGAAGCCGCCGCGCCCAGGCCCATTGCCCAGCCCTTGGGGTTCATCCACTGGATGCCGGCGCCGCCCAGGAAACTGTTCGGCTTGGCCATGGTCACGTCGAGATTGGGTGGCCCCGCACGGCCGATCTTGATCGCCAGCCAGAGAAGATAGAGCGAGCCGACCACCTTCATCGCCAGTTGCAACGAAGGCACCGCAAGCAGTAGGCCGGCAAGCCCGGCTGCGGCGGCCCCTGTCACCGTGGCGAGGCCAGCGGCGCTGCCGATCATCAGCGGAACCGACCGGCGAAAGCCGAACTGCGCGCCCGAGGCGGTCGACAAGGTGGTGGCGATGCCGGGCGTGGCGGTGGCCACGAAGGCAAACAGGATCAGCGGCAGGATGGGCTGGAGCATGGGGCGTCCTTTTTTCGGCGGCTCCATGGTAGGCTTGGGCAGGCATCAGTAAATGCAATGTTTGTGATGTCTGGCATTAGCATCTATAATGCTGACATGATCCGCAATCTCGACACGTCTCTGGTGCGCACCTTCGTTACCGTCGCCGACAAGGCCAGCATGACGGCCGCGGCCAACGCGCTGCATCTGACGCAAGGGGCTGTCAGCCAGCAGGTCAAAAGGCTGGAAGAGACGCTTGGCTGCAGCCTGTTCGAGCGCGACCGGCGTGGCTTGCGCCTGACGCGGTCGGGCGAGCGGCTGTTCGACAAGGCCAGGCGCCTGCTCAGCCTCAATGACGAGATCTGGGCCGAGATGGGGGGCAGTGCCGTCGCCGGCCAGGTGCGGCTCGGCGTGCCCTATGATCTGGTCGGCACCTTGCTGGCGCCGGTGCTGAAGGCCTATGCCGAAAACTATCCGCAGGTCGAGATCTCACTGGTCTGCGCCTCGTCGCCGGAACTGGCCTCAGCGCTTGCGGCCGGTACCATCGACCTTGCGGTGATCGAGGAACGGGTCGGCCCAACATCAGGCGAGTGCCTGGCCATCGACAGGCTGGTCTGGGTCGGCGCCAGGGGTGGGGTCGCGCGCGCCAAGCTGCCGCTGCCGGTATCGATCGTTGCCGACACCTGCGCCTTCCGCCCGGTGGTGCTGTCGGCGCTCAACGAGCATGGGCTGGAATGGCGCACCGTGTTCGAGAACGGCAACATCGACGCGACGACGGCGACGGTGCGCTCTGATCTCGCCGTCACCACGTGGCTCGCTTCAACGGTGCCGGCCGATCTTGACATTTTGCCGTTCGATGTCGGCCTGCCGCCGCTGCCGAATTTCGCGATAAATTTGCATTTGCCGAGGCACGGTGTCAGCCCGGCGGCACAGGAATTCGCGCGGCATATCCGCGATGGGTTGGCGCGGCGACCGCAGGCGGCTTGATTATCAGGGTCTCGGCTGTTGCCGAGTTTATTTATCCGATACGCGGTTGCCAGTCCGCTGAAACTCGCCCCGGAACGAGTATGTTCTGGTTCGGCGCGGCTACCGCGACGGGGCTTGCTTTTGCATATATTCCATCCGATCGCGTACGTCGGATTTATGTGTATCAAATATAATGTTATACTGAGCATATTTATTGGGCTTGGGGACTGGTAATGCCGACCGATCGTCGAACCCGTAAGCGTCTCGTCACACGACAAGCCATTTCCGACGCCGCGACGCGTCTGTTCATTGCGCGCGACTTCGATGACGTGACGGTGGACGAGATCGCCGAGGCCGCCGATGTCGGGCGGATGACGGTGTTCAATCATTTTCCGCGCAAGGAGGACATGTTCTTCGACCGCGACGAAGAAGGGCGTGAGAAGCTTCTCAAGGCCTTGCGGGAGCGCGACGTAAATGTCGCTCCAATCGAAGCGATACGTCGGCTCGCGCATCGGGCCGCTACGGAAGAGCAGCCTTACATACGCTTCTTTCCGGGAAGCCAGAACTTCGTGGAGACCATTGAGAAAAGCCCCACTCTGATTGCCCGGGCGCGGGCAATACGCGACGAACTCGCACAGTTCGTGGCGGTGGCACTCGCCGAAAGCGTCGGCAGAAAACCGGCCGATCCCGACGCCCATCTGGCGGCCAATCTGGTCCTGGCGACATGGACCGTGGCTTTCATCCAGGCGCATCGGGTCTATCGCGAGAGCCAGGATGCCGAGAAGGCGAGATCCACCTTTCTCGCAGTTATCGACCGGGGAACAAGAGGCCAGGAAGCCGCCATGGCGGGCACGCCCTACGCCCAGGCAGGTTTGTCTTAGAGCGGACCAGAGTTTCAGCGAGACCGTGCCAAGAAGCTTTGGGCAAGCGCGCCCATGGCAGCGTCAGTTGCCGGGTTTGGGAAGGAGATTCTTCGACGAAAACCACACATCGCCAAAGATGGCGGTGGCGGTGCGGTCTGGCGCCTTATCGCTCGTCAGCCAGATCGAGCGGCTGCGTGTGGCCTGCTCGCGTGTCGGGATCTTCGCCGCAAGATCCGCAAGCGAGGCGCCGAAGCATGGGATGAACCAGGCGCGCATGAACGGATCGCAGGCAAAGCCCTTTTCGGTGCGGGTCACCAGCATTGCCAGCGGGACGCGCTCGGCCGGGCGCCAGGGGAAGATCATGCGACCGCCGGGGCGCAACGCCTTCAGCCATCCGGCCGGCGGGGCGACGACGCCGGCATTGACATAGATGATGTCGGATGGCGGCAAGGGCGTGGTGACGGCATCGGCATGGACGACGGTCGCATTTGGATAGGCTTCGAGATTTTTGCGCGCCAGCTCGGCCAGGCTCTCGTCCAGCTCGAAGGCGGTGACGCTGCCGCCTGGTGAAACCAGTCTTGCCAGCAAGGCGGAGTAGTAGCCGGTGCCGGCGCCGATATGGGAGACGACCTCACCGGGTCTCAGTGCCAGCTTTCCAATCCATGTGGCGTGCAGGAACGGCTCGCCATTGTTGATGCCCTTGTCGGCATCGAGCGCCACCAGCACGTTCTGGTAGACATGGGCCGGGTCGGCGCTCGGCGTGGTGATCTTGCCGTTGCCGGCGACGATCGTCCACGGTCCTGGGCCGAGGAAGGCTTCGCGCGGGACGCTGGCGAACACCTCTTCCAGGCGCGGATCGGATGAGGCCGCATTGACCGCCATCAGCCGCGCGTAGAATTTCCTGATGTCTTCGATCTTGCTCATGGCGGGGAACAAGATAGCGCGATTTTCCGATTTGTCGCGAGGCCAGGTCTTCCGATTTCTCGTCGGGGAGGACCTCAGCCGACCCCGAACATGGTGTCGTAGAGCAGCTTGAAGTTGAGCACGAGGATGATCGCCGCAACCACCCAGGCAAGTGCGGCGACGCCACGTGGAATGGCGAGGTTGCCCATCTTCTTCTTGTCGGAGACGAACTGCACCAGCGGCACCACCGCGAAGGGCAGCTGCATCGACAGGACAACCTGGCTGAACACCAGCAACTGACCGGTGCCCTTTTCGCCGTAGAGCGCGGTGACCACCACAACCGGGACGATGGCGAGGCCGCGCGTCAGAAGCCGGCGCGCCCAGTTGGGGATGCGCAGGCGCAGGAACCCTTCCATGATGATCTGGCCGGCAAGCGTTGCCGTCACCGTCGAGTTCAGGCCCGACGCCAGCAGCGCCACGGCAAACAGGATCGAGGCGATGCTCAAGCCCAGCAGCGGCGACAAAAGCTCGAAGGCCTGGCCGATCTCGGCGACATCCTGGTGGCCGGTGTCGTGGAAGGCGACCGCCGCGACGATCAGGATGGCGGCATTGACGAACAGCGCCAGCATCAGGGCGATGGTGGAGTCCGTCGTTGCCCATTTGATCGCGTCACGCTTGCCCTTTTCGGTGCGTTCATAGGCGCGGGTCTGCACGATCGAGGAGTGCAGATAGAGATTGTGCGGCATGACCGTGGCGCCGATGATGCCGATGGCGATGTAGAGCATTGCCGGGTTGGTGACGATCTCGGACGACGGCACGAACATGGCGTGCAGGATCGTGCCGGCCGGCGGAGCGGCGACGAAGATCTGGATGGCAAAGCAGCTGAAGATGATGATCAAAAGCGCGATGACGAAGGCTTCGAGATAGCGGAACCCCTTGTTCATCAGGAGTAGCACCAGGAAGGCGTCGAGCGCGGTGAGCATCGCGCCGCCGATCAGCGGAATGCCGAACAGGAGCTGCAGGGCGATCGCGGTGCCGATGACTTCGGCGAGGTCGCAGGCGATGATGGCGAGCTCGCAGGCGATCCACAGCACGAAATTGACGGGACGGGGATAATAAGCGCGGCAGGCCTGGGCGAGATCGCGGCCGGTGGCGATGCCGAGCCGGGCGGCCAGCGCCTGCAAAAGGATCGCCATCAGGTTCGACAGCATGATGATGAAGAGCAGCGTGTAGCCGAACTGCGCGCCGCCGGCGAGGTCGGTCGCCCAGTTGCCCGGATCCATATAGCCGACCGAGACCATGTAGCCTGGTCCCATGAAGGCGAACAGCCGACGGAACCAGACGCCCGAACTCGGCACCGCGATGGTGGAATTGACTTCGCGCAGGCTGGGCTGGTCGTCCTCGTCCTGTCTGGCGAACCGCCATGAGGACCTGGGGGCTGAGGCTTCTGCTTCTGACATGGAAACGCTTTCCGCGACTTCTGAGGAATATCGACAAGCTATGCCACGGCTCAACATTATGCAATAGGCTATATTTCATTGTCGGTGCTTTTTATCTGCCGTGCGGCGGCGGGTGCGAAAGGGGGAATCGGAAACACCGGTTGTGCCTGTGGGGGAATGCAAATAAACGGCCTGAAGAATCAGAGCCCGTGCTATAAAAGCAGCGATGGCTAGACTGCCGAGGAGGAGCGCGCATTGGCGCTGAAGAACAGACCGGTCCCGCGCGAGCCGCTGCCTGACGCCGATGTCCATTCGGAAGGGTTCCGGCAGCAGCGCCAAGCGCGCCGCAGCGCGCTGGTCGAGGACTATGTCGAGCTGATCGCCGATTTGATCGAGGACGGCAACGAGGCGCGCCAGGTCGATATCGCCGCACGGCTCGGCGTCGCCCAGCCGACGGTGGCCAAGATGCTGACCAGGCTGTGCGCCGATGGGCTCGTTTCCAGAAAACCCTATCGCGGTGTGTTCCTGACCGATGCCGGCCGCAAGGTGGCGGAGGAAAGCCGCATCCGCCACCAGACGGTGGAAGCCTTCCTGCGTTCGCTCGGCGTCAGTGCCGAGACGGCGCGCATCGATGCCGAGGGCATCGAGCACCATGTCAGCGCCGAGACGCTGGACGCTTTTCGCAAGGCGATGACGGCGCCGCGCTGAAGCTGGCGAATGTCCCGACCGACAAGCCGCTGGAACCGCCTGATGTTACGCACGTTGCTCCTGAGATCGCGCGATTGTGCGCGCCAAGGGAGGAAGCAATGGGCATCGAACAGGCACCGACCGCAAAGGGCAAGCAGGCCGCCAAGGGATTGCAGCAGGCAGCGGCCAAGGACGAGCGCAAGACCGAGGCCGAGACCGGTCATCCCCTGAAGAAGGGTGCCGCCCGTTTCGAGGAACGCTCGAAAAGCTCCGACGGCAAGAGCGCCGGCGCCAAGCAGAAAGACTGAGGCCAGGTCGATATCAGCGCTTATCGGGGCAAGCCGTCTGCGGGGATGCGCCTGGATGCAACGATCGAGGCATGCTCACTCGCGCACATCCTGCACCCAGCTTCTGGGGTGGCCGTCGACGCGGAACTGGAAGATGAAATAGGGCGGGATGCAGGTGCCTTCGCCGGGTTTTGCCTCGGGCAGATCGTCATAGCCGGCGGTGCAGATATAGTCCTCGCGGCAGGGATGCGCCTTGTCGCAGGCGCGCAGGCCGGCGGTCTTGGTGAATTCCTTGGTGCAGAATTTGTGGTCCTTGCCGGATGCGATGCAATCGTTGAAGCCGGTCTTGGCGAGGCGCCCGCAACTCGCCTCGTCGGGAAGCTTGTCGCAGGTCGTCTTGCGCAGCATGCCGCCGGGAAAGCCGCCGGTCTTCTGTTCGGGGTTGTCGTAGCGCTGGCGCGCCGCACCATAGCCGGCGAGCTTGACCACCGGTTTCTTGTCGCGCGCGGGGTCGATGGCGCATGCCTTGGCTGTGGCCGGCGACAAGCGGCAATACTGGTCATTGCCCCAGGTCGACATCTTGATCTCGCCGAACTCGACCGGGTCGCCGACCGCTGTGCCCTTCTCGCTGACGCAGGTGCCGAAGCCTGGATGGATGGCGCTTTCATGGACGCCGGCGCAGCGCAGGCCAGCGCCGCAGGTCCAGTCCTTGAAGCTCTCATCCGTGCCGCGATAGCAGATCGAGCCCCAGCCATTGTAGAGGTCGGTGCCCTTCAGCGCCTCGGCGTATTTCTGGTCCGGACGAGCGGCGAAACCTTTGGTGAAATCCGGCTGGCCGCCGGCGGCGAACTGCTCGACGATGGCGCGGCGGCGCGGCAGGTCGGCGAAGAACACCGCCGAGCCCGGCACGAAAACGGCGTTGCGGCGCGGCTCGCTGGCCGGATCGGCGCCGGTGTAGTGGAAGCCGGCAATGCCATGCGTCTGGTGGCAGCCGGTACAGGTCATCTCATTGAGTCGCAGATCAAAGCCGGCGACCGACTTGATGGTGGCGAGCGTGTTGCCCTTGGCGACGTAATCCTTCAGCGCCTTGTCGATGTCGGCATCGTCGACCAGCCCGTAGGCAATGTTGTTCTGCGACCGGCTCAAGCCGCCGGGCGCGACGGAAACAGCGCTCTTGGCCAAGAACTTTTCGTCGATGACCAGCCGGCCATGGTCGAGGTCATAAATGTTGCGGTCGGTGAGCAGCCATTTCGCGAAAGCCAGCTTATCGGCCAGTACCGTTGCCCGGTCGATCTGGTTCTCCATCTTCGCTTCATAAAAGCTTGAGCTGGCCGGATCCCATTTGAAGATCTTCAGGAGGTATTCCGCATGGCCGCCGAAATCGCGCCGCGTCGAGGCCGACAGGCGCAGCACCTGCATGTTGAGTTCCAGCCGCATGATCTGCGAGGAATTGAGCATCGCGCCCGACAGCGGCCCTTCGTCGGAGCGCAGCCATGCGGCAAGCTGTTCGGGCGGCAGGTCCTTTTGCCCGGCGGCAAGCCAACGCTTGGCGATGTCGGCGCAGGACGCATCGGTGGTACCAGGCAAATCCTTCGCGGCGCGCGCCTGCGCCTTCCCGGGCTTTGCATTGAACACCAGGCTCATGGTCAGCGGCAGGCGCGAGGAGATGCGCTGCCCGGTCTTTCCCCCGATTGGCTTGCCCTTGGCCGGCTTTTCCGCGACCGAATAGTGGAAGCGGTAGATCAGCCGGATCTCGCCGCATTCGGTATGGCCGAGATAGCCGCGATCCATGCGGTTGACGACGCCGGTCAGGTCGAGCGTCGAGCCGTCGTCGTCGATGTATTTCGGGTTGAACTTCTGGCTGGTGTCCTTGGATCTGGCCATGGCGGCGACGTAAGGGTCGGGGCTGCTCTTTGGCTCGTCCGATATTTCCTGCTTGACCGTGTCGCGCACCGTGGCCAGCGCCGGCACTGAGAACAGGCCGCGATTGTCGACGTCGCGGGTAAGACCGAGCGCGGGGCCGAGCAGCCGGCTGATCGACAGGCCGCCGCGCTCCAGGGCTTGCAAGGTTGCCGGATCGGTGACGGCAACGCTGGAATCGAGCGTGACCGCGCGGGCGCTTGCCAGACCAAGGCTAAGCAGCGCAGCGAGCAGCGACAGGAATTGACCGACCGTCTTCAGCCTCATGCCCCTTTGTTTGCGGCGATGCTACAGGCCTTCGCGTGTGTCGGCCAGTGCACTGGAGCCATCACGCCGGCGTCGGCCCGGTGACGAAAAATGCTGTGACTTGCCGCAACCATTGGGATAATTGTTTGTTGGGTTGAGCCGGCATGCCGGAGCAACGAGGAAGTTTGCAGCGCGAGGAGTTGCCATGCTCTGGAGAGGCCGTCGTCAGAGTGACAATATCGAGGACGACCGCAGCGACAGCGGTGGCGGCGGTATCGGCGGCGGTGGTGGCGGGTTCCAACTTCCCATCGGTGGCCGTACCGGCGGCGGCGGAAGCATACTCCTCGTCATCCTGGTGGTGATCGCCGGATGGTATTTCGGCTTCGATCCCTCGGCGATCCTGGGCGGTGGCGACGGCGGCCTTCTGCCGGGCGGTGGCGGCCAGGTCACCGACAACAGCGGCGGTGGCCAGGACAGCGGCGCGGGTGCGCCCGCCAATGACGAGATGAAGCAGTTCGTGGCCACCGTGCTGGCCGAGACCGAGGACACTTGGACCGGCATCTTCAAGTCGCAAGGCCTGACCTATGAGAACCCGAAGCTGGTGCTGTTCAGTGGGCAAATCCGCTCTGCGTGCGGGTCTGCTTCCTCGTCGGCCGGGCCTTTCTATTGTCCAGGCGACCACAAAGTCTATCTCGACATGACCTTCTTCCAGCAACTCGACCAGCAGTTCGGCGCCTCGGGCGAGTTCGCGCGCGCCTATGTCATTGCGCATGAGGTCGGCCACCACGTGCAGAACCTGACCGGTATCATGGGCAAATTCAACCAGATGCGGCAAGGCATGAGCGAAGCCGATGCCAACCAGCTGTCGGTGCGCATCGAACTGCAGGCCGACTGCTTCGCCGGCGTCTGGGCGCACTTCACCGCCCAGAAGGGCATATTGGAGCAGGGCGATTTCGAAAGCGCGCTGAACGCCGCCAAGCAGATCGGCGACGACACGCTGCAGAAGAAGATGCAGGGCTATGTCGTGCCGGAAAGCTTCAACCACGGCACCTCGCAACAGCGCCAGACCTGGCTGGCGCGCGGCTACAAAAGCGGCAAGCTGTCGGACTGCAACACGATGACCGGCCCGCTTTAAGCACGACTGTTTGGAAATTCTACTCCGGCGGCCATCTAGCGGCGTTTTCTGCGCTTCCGGTGCTCACGTACTTTAAGTACGCTCCGCTCCGGTTCTCGAAACCACCACTATCTGACTCGCCAGAGCGAATTTCGAAACAGTCTCAGGCCAGCGTTTCCAGGATCCTGATCTGATGGCGCAGGCGCCGTCAGGGGATGTCAGGATCAACGATTTCTGCCTGTTCCCGCATTGTTCCTTTCCCTGGGCTCGCCTATAAGGTGCGTTCGCCTGCGCCAGGGCGGCTGAGGAGCTTGACCCGTCATGATCGACCCCAAAATCGCCAGGCGGGGCCTTGCGCTGGTTTTCACAACTCTGTTGCTCGACATTATCGGCTTTGGCATGATCATGCCGGTGCTGCCGGCCTATCTCAGGGAATTGACCGGCGTCAGCATCAGTGGTGCTGCAATCGAAGGCGGCTGGCTGTTCTTCGTCTATGCGGCGATGCAGTTCTTTTTCGCGCCGATCATGGGTGGCTTGAGCGACCGCTTCGGGCGGCGGCCGATCCTGCTCGCCTCGGTGCTGACCTTTTCGATCGACAATCTGATTTGCGCCGTCGCCTGGTCCTATCCGATGCTGTTCATCGGCCGTGTGCTGGCCGGCATTTCGGGTGCCAGCTATTCGACGACATCGGCCTTTATCGCCGACATCTCGAATGACGAGAACCGGGCGAAGAATTTTGGGCTGCTCGGCATTGCCTTCGGCGTCGGCTTCGTCATCGGGCCGGTGCTGGGCGGACTTTTGGGCACATTCGGGCCGCGCGTGCCGTTCTATTTTGCCGCCGGGCTCGCCTTCGTGAACTTCCTGATCGCGATGTTCTTCCTGCCCGAAACGCTCGATGAAAAGCATCGCCGCCGTTTCGAGTGGAAACGCGCCAACCCGGTCGGCACGCTGTTGCAGATGCGCCAGTATGAAGGCATTGGCTGGATCGGGCTGGTGTTCTTCCTGGTGACGCTCGGCCACATGATGTATCCGGCGGTGTGGTCGTTCGTCTCTAGCTATCGCTATGGCTGGAGCCAGCAGCAGATCGGCCTCTCGCTCGGCGCCTTCGGCCTGTGTGGCGCGATCATCATGGGCACAGTGCTGCCACGCGTAATCCCGAGGCTCGGCGAGTGGCGGACCGCGGTCATCGGCCTGACCTTCACGGCGGCCAGCGCGTCCGGCTATGCCTTCGCCACGCAAGGCTGGATGATCTATGCGGTGATCGTCTTCGGCTGTCTCGAAGCGTTGGCCGATCCGCCGCTGAGGAGCCTTGCCGCCGCCAAGGTGCCGCCTTCGGCGCAGGGCGAACTGCAGGGTGCGATGACGTCGATCTTCTCGATCACCTCCATCATCACGCCGCTGCTCTATACCGGGATCTTTTCGTGGTTCACCGGGCCAAGCGCGCCGGTGACCTTCGGCGGCGCTCCCTATCTGGTCGGCGCCTGTTTCCTGGTGCTGGCGGTCATCGTCTTCGTCACCAAGGTTGCGCGGCCGGCCGCGGTCAGGACCGTCACCACCGACGTCGTGGAAGATGGAGCACAGGTATGAGCCATGACAGCCGCATCGCGCTGACCAAGGACGGGGTGTCGCTGTCGCGGCTGGTCTTCGGTGCGTGGCGCCTGCTCGACGGCGGCGCCCGCCCGGATGCCGATCAGGTTGCCCGGCTGATCGGCAGCGCCGTCGATCTCGGCCTGACCAGCTTCGACCATGCCGACATCTATGGGAATTACGAAGTCGAGGCGGCCTTCGGTGCCGGGCTGTCGCGCTGGAAAGGCAAGCGCGAAGAGATCGAGCTGATCTCGAAATGCGACATCATGCTGGCCTCGGCCAACCGGCCGCAGAACCGGCTGAAGCACTATGACACCAGTGGCGCTCATATCTTGGCTTCGGTCGACCGCTCACTGGCCAATCTCCACACGGATTATCTCGACCTGTTGCTGCTGCACCGGCCGGATCCGCTGATGGACGCCGACGAGACGGCGGCGGCATTGGCCGGGCTGGTCAAGGCGGGCAAGGCGAGGGCGGTCGGAGTCTCGAATTTCACGCCGTCGCAGTTCGATCTCCTGGCGTCGCGGCTGCCGTTCCCGCTCGCCACCAACCAGATCGAGATGTCGGTGCTGAAGACGTCCGCATTGACCGACGGCAGCCTCGACCATGCGCAGCGTCTGGCCTATCCACCAATGATCTGGTCGCCGCTCGGCGGCGGCTCGCTGTTCACCGGCAAGGAAAGCCGGGAAGCAAGGGTGCGGGCAGCGCTCGCCGCGGTGGCCGCCGAAATCGGTGCCGGTGATCTGGCCACCGTCGCCATCGCCTGGCTGCTGCGTCATCCGGCCCGGCCGGTGCCGGTGCTGGGTTCGATGAAGCCGGAGAGGCTGGCGGCCATGGTCAAAGCGCTCGACATCGTGCTCGACCGCCAGCAATGGTTCGCCATATTGGAAGCCAGCGAAGGCCGGCCGGTGGCGTAAGATCAGGGTATCCGCGGACGCCCGCCCCGGCCGTCATTGCCTGGGGAGAAGATGTCGGCAGGCGAAGCGGCGAGCAAAAGGCCGACCTGCGGCATGAAGATTGGCCGATGTGGGTCGAACCGGTCGATATCCTCCCCGGAAACGTCATCTTCCGCTTGTCGGCACTGCCAAACGGCCGTTATGTCGCTGCGACGTAGGGGTACGGGATAGTGCGATCCATTGGTGGGCAATTCAGGCGTATGCGGCTCGTGGGGGCCGCGTTGCTTGGCGCTGTCAGGAGCCGTGGCGGCTGGAGGACGGCAATTGCGCGTGCTTCGGCAGTGTTTAGAAGAGAGGGCCTGACCGGTCTTAGGAAAAGCTGGAAACGCGCAATACCGCGCGCCAAGCTGGCAATAGTTCTCGAAGACGGCACCATCGTCGATTGCAACGACTATACCGGCTGGCTGGCCCGTTATGCTGGGATCGACACCTCGAAGCGCGCGCGAATTGTTTCTCGGATCGCCCAGATGGAACGGCGCCCGACAATCTCGATCGTCATGCCGGTTTACAATGCGAACATCGGATGGCTGCGCGAGGCCATCGAATCCGTTCGTGCGCAGCTCTACGAGAATTGGGAACTTTGCATCGCGGACGACTGTTCGACAGAGCCTCTGGTGAAGCAGACGCTTCAGGAATACGCCACGCTCGATGATCGGATCAGGGTTGTCTACCGAGACAAGAACGGCCACATCTCGGAAGCATCCAATTCGGCGATAGAACTTGTTGCGGGGGCGTGGATCGCGCTTCTGGATCAAGACGACCTCCTGACGGAAGACGCGCTCTATTACGTCGCGGAGGCGATAGCCGCAAATCCGCGTGCCGGATTGATCTATTCCGACGAGGACAAGATCGACGAGCAGGGCAACCGCTTTTCCCCGCACTTCAAATCGGACTGGAATCCGGAACTTTTCCTTTCCTACAACATAATCAGTCACCTCGGCGTCTATTCGGCAGCCTTGGTCAGGCATGTCGGCGGCTTTCGCCGGGGTTATGAAGGGTCTCAGGACCATGATCTGGCGCTGCGCATTGTCGAGGGGATTGAACCCTCGCAGATCGTCCATATCCCCCGCGTGCTGTATAATTGGCGGGCTCATTCCGGCAGCACCGCAGCCTCCGGCGACAACAAGAGCTATGCGGCGATAGCCGGCCAAGGCGCAATTCGGGACCATCTCAAGCGCAAAGGCGTGGACGGCGACGTCGAACTGTCACCCTTTGGCCCATACAGGGTTCGCTATAACCTGCCGAAAGAATTGCCGCTCGTCAGCCTGATCATACCAACCCGCAACAATCTGAAGCTGATCAGGACGTGCGTCGAAAGCATCCTGTCGACGACGGCATATCCGCGGTACGAAATCATCATCGTCGACAACAAATCCGACGATCCGGGCACACTCGACTATCTTGAGAAGATCGGAAAGACGGCGAGCGTCCGTGTCATCCGCGACGAGGGCCCGTTCAACCATTCAGCGATCAACAACCGCGCCGTGGCGGCCGCGCGCGGCTCGATCATCGGTTTGATCAGCAATGACATCAAAGCCACGTCTCCCGACTGGCTGGAAGAAATGGTCAGCATGGTGCTTCAAACCGGCATAGGAGCCGTTGGGGCAAGGCTTTGGTCTTCAAACAACAGGCTCCAGCATGGCGGAATCATTCTCGGCATTGGCGGCCTGGCCAATCATTCGCATCTCGGTTTGCGTAAAGGGCGACCCGGATATATGGGGCGGGTTCAAATCAGGCAGTCATTGAGCGCGGTGACTGGCGCCTGCCTGATCGTGCGAAAAAGCGTTTTCGATGAGGTCGGCGGTATGGACGAAGGGCTCGAGGCCGCATTCAGCGATATCGACTTCTGCATGAGAGTTCGAGAAGCCGGCTACCGCAACGTATGGACCCCATTCTCGGACCTTTACCGACAGTGGTCGAGGCTGGCCGGTCTCAAGGGAAGGCCAGACAAGATTGCCGGCCGCCACGAGCAGATGGTCCTGATGAGGGAACGATGGGGAAAGTTCCTCATGGCAGATCCGGCCTACAGCCCCAACCTCACCCTGGAGCGGACCGATTTTTCGCTGAGCTGGCCGCCGCGTGTCCAGGAGCCGTGGGAATAGAGCCGGGCAGGGCCTTTAAAGCAATTCCAGGAAAAGTGTGAACGGTTTTCCGTCCGGAATTGCGTTAAAACAAGGAGTTAGAGCGGTTCGCCGTTTCCGTGAAACGGTGAGCCGCTCGGGTCGACGAGACATTCAAGCCCGCTCGGCCAGCAATTGCTCGCCGCGCTTTTCGCGGATCAAATTGACGAAGCGGCGGAACAGATAGTGCGAGTCCTGCGGGCCGGGCGAGGCTTCGGGGTGGTGCTGGACCGAGAACACCGGGCGGCCTGTGAGCGCGATGCCGCAATTCGAGCCATCGAACAGCGAGACATGGGTTTCTTCGACGCCTTCGGGCAGCGAGTCGGCATCGACGGCAAAGCCGTGGTTCATCGAGACGATCTCGACCTTGCCGGTGGTGTGGTCCTTGACCGGGTGGTTGGCGCCATGATGGCCCTGGTGCATCTTGGCCGTCCTGCCGCCCAGCGCCAGCGCCAGCATCTGGTGGCCGAGGCAGATGCCGAACACCGGAATGTCGGTCTTGAGCAAATCCTGGATGACCGGCACGGCATATTCGCCGGTGGCTTCCGGATCGCCCGGGCCGTTGGAGAGGAAGATGCCGTCGGGCTGCATGGCGAGGATTTCTTCCGATCCGGTGCTGGCCGGAACCACGGTGACCTTGGCGCCGAGACCGGCAAGCAGGCGCAAGATGTTGCGCTTGACGCCGTAGTCTATTGCCACGACGTGCATGGAGGGCTCGGCCTGTTCGCCAAAGCCTTCGTTCCAGACCCAGGGCGTCTCGCGCCAGACCGAGGACTGGCCCGAGGTGACTTCCTTGGCGAGGTCAAGCCCGATCAGGCCCGACCATGCGGCGGCGCGCTGCTTCAAATCGTCGAGGTCGAAGACGCCATCGGGCGCATGCGCGATGACGGCGTTGGGCATGCCCTTTTCGCGGATCAGCGCGGTGAGCGCGCGGGTGTCGATGCCTGACAGCGCAACAATGCCGCGCTTCTTCAGCCACTCGTCGAGCCCACCGGCGGCGCGGTAGTTGGACGGGTTGGTGACATCGGCCTTGAACACGGCGCCGACAGCGCCAGCGCGCGCGGCCGGGTTGAGGTCTTCGATGTCCTCGCCATTGGTGCCGATGTTGCCGATATGCGGGAAGGTGAAGGTGACGATCTGGCCGGCATAGGACGGGTCGGTGAGGATCTCCTGGTAGCCGGTGAGCGCGGTGTTGAAGCAGACTTCGGCAACGGCGGAGCCGGTGGCGCCAAGGCCGCGGCCTTCGATGACGGTGCCGTCGGCCAGCACCAGCAGGGCGGTCGGCTTCTCGGTTGCCCAGGCGGGCGTCATCTCGGCCATGCGGCACTCCTATCAGGCCGCGTGCTGCAGTTGGCCCGGTGGCCATCGGCGCGGCAAATGGCGCGAAGCGGCGAATTCGCGGCTCCCACGCAGTCAAGCTTCAGTTCATGCAAGGCTGAGTACATAGGGGAAGGCGGCAGAGTGGTCAATGATCACGCGAAATGCGGCCATGATTTATTTCATCAAGCAATATCAGAGGCTTGCGTCATAATATCAGGGTTTGCGTTGGCTAGGCCCCGGCGCTATTGTCCGCGCCGACCGAAGGAGAAAGCATGATGCGCGCGAAAATCGCCGAATCCCTGAAGAGCGCGATGAAGGCGCAGGACAAGCACCGGCTGCCGACATTGCGGTTGATCCAGGCCGCCATCCATGACCGCGACATCGCCAATCGCGGTTCGGCCAAGGACCCCGCCAGTGACGAGGAGATCCTGCAGATCCTGGCCAAGATGGTGAAGCAGCGCGAGGAATCGGCCAAGGCATTCGAAGACGGCAAGCGCCCGGAACTGGCGGCGCAGGAGCGTGGCGAGATGGAGATCATCCGCAGTTTCCTGCCGACGCAATTGGACGATGCGGCCATCGCCGCGGCAGCGCGCGAAGCGATCGCCGAGACCGGTGCCGCCAGCCAGAAGGACATGGGCAAGGTGATTGCCGCCCTGAAGCAGAAATATGCCGGGCAGATGGATTTCGGCAAGGCAAGCGGTATCGTCAAGGGCCTGCTGCAGTAGAGCTTTCTCGCCACGATCATGCTGGCAATGAACTAGCGAATTTCTCTTCCCGATCGGGATTTCTGCACCATCCAGTTCCGCGCTGAATTGGCCTGAGCACGATGGCCGATGCTGACCAAATTCACTACCTTGCATAAACAGGTAGCGTGCTATATACAGGTCGCGAATCCGGGACCTGCCATGACCGACTCCATCCTCGTCCAGTTGCGAAAAGGCGCGCTTGATCTGTGCGTTCTGGCCGTGCTGTCGCGGGGTGAAAGCTACGGCTACGAAATCGCCAGCACGCTGGTCGCCGCGGTGAACATGGGGGAGGGCACGATCTATCCCCTGATGCGCCGGATGCAGAATGACGGGCTGGTCGCCACCTGCCTCGTCGAGTCGAGCAGCGGGCCGCCGCGCAAATATTACCGGCTCACGCCGCTCGGCCGGCAGGCCTTTGAAGCTCACCGCCGCGACTGGCGCTCCTTCGGGGGCGCCGTCGACAAACTTCTCGAGGATTTGCCATGACCAGGGACGCCTTCC
This sequence comes from Mesorhizobium subarcticum, assembly GCF_055456085.1. Classification (NCBI taxonomy): domain Bacteria; kingdom Pseudomonadati; phylum Pseudomonadota; class Alphaproteobacteria; order Hyphomicrobiales; family Phyllobacteriaceae; genus Mesorhizobium; species Mesorhizobium subarcticum. Next base: position 3,041,998 of record NZ_CM144237.1, read on the forward strand.
TGCGCACGCTGAGACAGGGACTAGCCGGCTTGTCGCCGCAGGAGATCGAGGACATTGTCGGCGACTATGCCGCGCATTTCGCCGATGCTTCGGGCCGCAGCGAAGCGGAGGTCGCGGCCGCCCTTGGTGATCCGACCAGGATCGCCCGCGAGCTGCGCGCCGAGGCAGGGCTGCGCCGTCTTGAAGCCCATTGGAGCGTTTCGAACATGCTGGCGGCGACGTTCGCGCTCGCCGGCCTTGCCTTCGTCGATATCGTCTTCCTGCTGCCGCTGCTCATCACCGCGGTGGTGCTTGCGCTTGCCCTTGGCATCACGCTCGTCGCCATCGGCGCGCTCGGCATCAAGATCATTCTCACCACCTTGCTGTTCGAGTCGGGTACTGCCTTTTCGCTCACCTTGGGACGCCTGTTCATCGGTGCCGGACTGGTGAGCGGCTTCCTTGGTGGCGGCGCCTTGCTGTTGCTGGGCATGGGCGCCGGCTTGCGGGTTGTCGGGCGCTATGCCCGGCTGCATTCGCGCATCACGCAAGCCGACCGCAGCTCCGCTTGATCGGAGCCAAGCTCGCGCAATTTTGTCATCACGTCGAAGGAAACGGACAATGACTGGAAAACTGGCATTCGTCGCGACAGCCGGACTGGTTGGCGCAGCCCTCTTCTGGCCGCGGGCATCGGACTGGCCGGGCCGGATTGGGTCAATGCGGGAGGCTCATGGATCGGCGGCCGATCCACCTGCGGCTCGATCACATCCGTCAGGAAGGACGTGACATTGCCGTTCAGCGCCAATGACAGCTTCACCATCGCTTTGCCGGCTTCGGTCCGTTACCAGCCGGGCGACAAGGCCGAAGCTGTTGTGAGCGGCGACTCCACGCTGATCGATCATGTGCGCATGGAAGGCAGCCAGCTTAGCCTGGATTGTGATACGGGCTGGTTTTCGCCCCGGCTCGATGTCAGCCTGTCGGGGCCGGCGATTTCTGACTGGAAACTGACCGGCAGTGCCGACCTTGCCTTGTCCCAAATCAATCAGCCCAGGCTGCGGCTGAGCATTCGCGGCAGCGGCAGCGTGGCCGCCACCGGAACCGCCCAGACGGTCGACCTGGAAATCTCCGGTTCGGGCTCGGGGCGGCTCAAGGATCTGATCGCCCAATCCGCACAGATAGAGATCCGCGGCAGCGGCGACGCCGAGGTCACCGCGCAGGCCGACGCGGATGTGTCGATTTCCGGCAGCGGTGATGTCGATCTCTATGGGCACCCGACCATGCGGAGGTCGCAGGTCAGAGGCAGTGGCAGCATCACGCAGGTGCCGTAGCCGGCAGCCTGCACCTGCGCTACTAGTTGGTCGATGTCTCTCCGGCGAGTTTCAGAGGCTCCAACGCACGGCGCAATGCCGGCGCTTCCTGCTGAATATGATCCCACAACCGGTTGGCGATCGGCCCGTGTGGCCGGTCGCGACGGCGTGCCACCACCAGCTCCTCGGTACGGCCCGGCATATGGCGGCCGGCAATGGAGTGCAGGCGTCCGTCGTGCAGCTCGTCCTCGATCAGGAAGCGGGGCAGGTGGCCCCAGCCAAGACCCTGCAGGATGATCTCCTTCTTCATGCCCTGGTCTGCCACCAGGCATTGCGGCGCGCCTTCGATCCGCGAATAGTCCTGTTGTGGCGAATGGCGGGCGCTGTCGCGCATGACGCATTGGGTGAGTGCCTGCATCTGATCGGGCGTGATCGGCTCCTTGATACGCTCCGGCAGAAAGCCAGGCGCCACCACCGGAATGAACGGCACCTTGCAAAGATCGACCCATTCCACCCTCGTATCGCCCTTGTCGACCCAGTGCAGGATCAGATCGGCTTCGTCGTCGAAGAGGCGCTCCCACGGACCGCCGACGGCCTCGAAATGCAGATGCAGGCGCGTGCCCGGGCACTGGGCGAAAAAGCGGCCAAGCATGCCCAGCACCTGCGGCCGCGGGCAGAGGTCGCCGATCACGACATGGATATCGCTTTCCTCGCCCATTGAGAGCTGGGCGGCGTGCACCCGCAGGCCCTCCAGTTCGCGCAGCAGCGATTGCGCGCGGCGGTGGAACGACAGCCCCGCCTCGGTCGGGCGCACGCGATAGCCGCTGCGGTCCAGCAGAACGAGGTCAAGCTGTCGTTCGAGCTTGGCGACGGCGGCGAACACCGCCGGGTGCGAGCGGTGCAGCAGGGCGGCGGCCGGCTGGAAACCGCCGGTGCGGATCACCGCATCGAAGCATTGCAAATCGTGCAAGGTGAATTCGGCCATGTCAGCTTTGATTACAGAGAGTGTTCTATCTTTGTAATATCACTGAAAATGCGTCCCGCCTACGCTCTGCTCATTCAACATTCCAGAAGGAATTTCATCATGAGTGAGTTGAATTTCGTGACTGTCGGCGACGGCACGCGCATCGCTTCGACGGCGATGCCAAAAAGCCGGTGCTGGTGCTGTCGAATTCCATCGCCACCACGCTGCACATGTGGGACGGCCAGATCGCCGAACTGTCGAAGCATTTCCGCGTTCTGCGCTATGATTTTCGCGGCCATGGCGGATCGAGTGTTCCGGCCGGTGCCTATTCGCTCGACCGGCTTGGCCGCGACGTGATCGAACTGCTCGATGCGCTCGGCCTTGGACGCGTGCATTTCCTCGGCCTGTCGCTGGGTGGCTTCGTCGGGCAGTGGCTCGGCATCCATGCGCCTGAGCGCATAGACCGCCTGATCCTGAGCAACACCTCGTCACATCTCGGGCCAGCAAGTTATTTCGACGAGCGAATCGTTGCAACGCTTCAGGCTCCCGACATGGCAGAGAACGCCGAGGCGTTCCTGGCCAACTGGTTTCCTGCCGCAATGGTCGCGGCCAACGGCCCTGTCATCCAGGAATTTCGCGCCATGCTGCTGAGCATCGACCGGCAAGGCTTGGCCGGCTTGTTCGCCGCCGTTCGCGATTCCGACCTTCGCCGTATTGTGACGTTGGTCTCGCGGCCGACCTTGGTAATCGCCGGACGGTACGACACGGTGACGGCGCTGAGTCACAGCGAAGAGATCGTCGCATCCATCCAAGGCGCGAAGCTGGTTGTCCTGCCTGCGGTTCACCTGTCGAACGTCGAGTACCCTGCCGAGTTCGTCGAGGCTGTGCTTCGTTTTCTGCGCTGAGCGGGAGTGCAAAGCCGAGAGTGCGTGAGGTTCGCGCCTATCAAGGTGCGGACCTCAGGATTCCTTGCACATCGGCAGCGGTTGCGGTGGCGGCGCCGGATGGTCCTTTTTGTACTGGGCGATCATCGGCTCAAGAGTCTTCCTTGGCCAGAATTTCGGTGTGCCGATTTCCTTCAGGCAGGACGCATTCCAATAGGCGCCCGACTGCGAACGGCTAGCCGCTACCGCGGCGATGTCGCGTGATTCCGGGTAGATGTAGAGCGTCGTCGGGTTGTCCTTGACCATCGAGATGATCTGCTGGGCATCCGCCGGCGACCAGCTGGTGCAGCCATTGCTGCGGCCACCGGCATAGTCCACCAGCTTGCCAAAGGGCACGAGGCCATCATGGTTGGCATAGGAGCTGTTCGGGCTCTTGCGCATGCACATGGTGCGCAGCACCTGCGCCGCGTGGCCGCCGATCACGCGCTGCCTGGCATTGGCGGCTTCGCCTTCGCCGTCGAACTGGATGAAGGTGCGCAGGAAGGCGGCGTCCTGCTTGGCGCCGGTACGGTAAAAACCCTTGAACGACGTCTTTGTCTCGCGGGTCATGTAGGCGCCGCCGGCGGTCAATTCCGAATCCATCGCATTGCCGAAGTTCTTGGAGCAGCGCCTGCCGTTCGAAAAATCGACCGTGCCTTTCAGGTTCTTGCCGGCCCCGTGACCCGATGCGATAGCGCGAAACGACTGGCTGGCTTCGCAGACGACATAATACCGGCGCCCCAGCACGCCATTGCCGAGATCGCCGGGACGTGTCGCATCCATGGCGAAATAGCAGGGGTTCCTGACCGCGCCCTGCGCCACCTTCTTCTGGTAAAGCGCGCGCGCCCGTTCCAGCACCACCTGCGAGATCTGGCCGTCGGCGTCGCCGACATGGGCCTGCAGCCAGGCCGGGACGCCGGAGGGCGCGGCAAAGGACCGTGCCGTCGCAGTCAAGGCAATGGCGACGACAAGAAGGCTGAGGGTGACGACAATACCCAGAGGGACAGATCTCAACCGCACCGGATCAATTCTCCTGTCGAAGCCACGCGAATCCTGCAGGTGTCGCCACCGGCAACCAATCATAAAATGTCTCGCGCCAATCGGCGAGACACAACTTGTTTAGCGAAGTTCACTTCCGGGCGGCACCGGCTTGAGCCATCTCGCGGCCACGGCTATGCCTGGTTCGCCTCCCAGGGAGCATGGATCATGGTCGAGATCGTCAAACCAGCGCTTGAACATCTGCCGTCCTACAAGGCGGCGCTAGAGCGCGGCTGGTCGCCAGACAATGTTCGGCTGCTCGACGCGACACGCGAGCAGCTCGCAGCCATAGAAGAAAATCCAGTGGCGTTCCTGGCCAGCCTCGATGACCCCGAAGCCAGGGGTGGTCCGATCACCTTGCCCGACGGGACGACAGTGCCGCGCCTGCCGGGGTTCCGCCGCTGGATCTGGGACGGCGAGGCGTCGGGCTCGATCGGCTTTCGCTGGCAGAAGGACACGGCTGAACTGCCGTCGCATGTGCTTGGCCATATCGGTTATGCCGTGGTGCCGTGGAAGCGGCGGCGCGGCTATGCCACGCAGGCCTTACGGCTGATGCTCGACGAGGCGAGGGCGGTCGGCCTGCCCTATGTCGAGATCACCGCCAAGCCGGGCAATCCGGCCTCGCACAAGGTGATCCTGGCCAATGGCGGCAGACTGGTCGGGCGCTTCTTCGAGGACGCCGCCTATGGCGGGGTGGAGAGTTTGCGGTTCCGGATCGATTTATAGGGCGAGGTTGGGGAGCCCTTCCGAGCGCTAGCCGGCGCGGACTTCGACAATAGAGACCTCTCACCCGTGCTCGTCCGCGCACAGCGCATGGTCCGACAGCGCGCGGATGACGTAGCAGTCGCCGACCGTCTTGCCGTCGCAGCAGGAGGCGATGCGCTCCAGCTCGGTTTCCAGCCGCTTCAACTGGGCGATCTTTTCGCGCACGGAGATCAGCTGTTCCCCGGCGATCTTGTCGGCATGGCCGCAAGGCTGATCGGGGTGGCCGCTCAACTCGATCAGCGAGCGTATGTCCTCGACGGCGAAGCCGAGGTCGCGGGCGTGGCGGATGAAGGCCAGCCGCTCCAGCTCCTGTCTGGAATAGCGGCGCTGGTTGCCTTCCGAGCGCTCGGGTGCGGCGACCAGGCCCATCTGCTCGTAGTAGCGGATGGTCGGCACCTTGACCCCGGTGCGGCGGGAGAGATCCCCGATCGAAAACATGCATTTTGCCTCTTGAAGCTCTAGTGACTAGAGCAATTATAGTGCCTGGCATCAGCATTCAAGACCCATGCGGCAGCGCGCCGCTCGGGTGAAAAAGCAGACAGGTGATGCGATGACGGCTCCCCACGAGCAGGCAAGAATCCGGCAGACACGGTTCAAGATCGGCGGCATGGATTGCGCTTCCTGCGCGACCAAGATCGATACGGCGGTGCGCCGCCTCGACGGCGTCGCCGATGTCACGGTTTCGGTGACCGGCGCCTCGATGACCGTCAGCCATGGCGGCCCGCTCAATGAGGACAGAGTGCTGCAGCAGGTGGCGCGGCTGGGCTACGGCATCGTCAAGGCGCAAGCCAGGGCCGACGGGCCAGCAGCCAAGGCACATGCCGACCACGAAGGTCATGACCACGAAGGCCACGACCATTCGGGCCACGATCATGACCATGGCGACGAACACGGTGCCAAGGAGGCCGCCGGGTCATCGCACCTCCACAGCCATGCCGAGCCCGGGCAGGCGTGGTGGCGCACCCGCCGCGCGGCGCTGACGCTGGCCTGCGCAGCAGCGCTTGTTGCCGCTTATTGCATCGGCCATCTTTTCCCCGTGGCTGAGCGCTGGGTGTTCCTGGCCGCGTTGCTGGTTGGCCTGGTGCCGATCGCACGGCGCGCGCTGATGGCGGCGCTGGCTGGCACGCCGTTCTCGATCGAGATGCTGATGACCATTGCTGCCGTCGGCGCGGTGATGATCGGCGCCACGGAAGAAGCGGCAACCGTGGTGGTGCTGTTCCTGATCGGCGAACTTCTCGAAGGCGTCGCCGCCGGCCGCGCGCGGGCCAGCATCCAGGGCCTGGCCGATCTGGTGCCGAAGACGGCGCTGGTCGAGCGGGGAGGCGGCACGGTTGAAGTTCCCGCCGACCAGCTTGTGGTCGGCGACGTCATCCTGGTGCGGCCGGGCGACCGCATTCCTGCCGATGGCGAGATAACGGAGGGTGCGAGCGACATCGATGAGGCGCCGGTGACCGGCGAGAGCACGCCGAAGCGCAAGGGTGTCACTGAGCCCGTCTTCGCCGGCACGATCAACAGCGATGGTGTGCTGAAAGTTCGGGTAGCGGCCGCCGCTTCTGACAACACTATTGCCCGAATCGTGCGGCTGGTGGAGGAGGCGCAGGAAGCCAAGGCGCCGACCGAGCGCTTCATCGACCGTTTTTCGCGCTATTACACACCGGCAGTGCTGGCGGTCGGCGCGCTGGTGGCGTTGCTGCCGCCGCTCGTTGCCGGTGGCGACTGGAACGAATGGATCTACAAGGGCCTGGCGATCCTGTTGATCGGTTGCCCCTGTGCGCTGGTCATCTCGACGCCGGCGGCGATTGCGGCGGGTCTGGCGGCTGGTGCGCGGCGCGGCCTGTTGATGAAGGGCGGGGCTGTGCTGGAAGGCTTTCGCCGGATCACGGCGGTCGCCTTCGACAAGACCGGCACTCTGACCGCGGGCAAGCCTGTCGTCACCGACATCGTGGCCTATGGCCGCGATGAGCGTAGCGTTCTGGCGCTGGCGGCTGCACTCGAACAGGGCTCCAGCCATCCGCTGGCGCTAGCGATCCTGGACAGGGCCAAGGCCGACAAGGCGCCAGTGCCGCCGGCGCTGGCCGCCAGGGCGATCTCGGGCAAGGGTGTCGAGGGCAGTGTCGGCGGCGTCGCCATTTTCCTGGGCTCCGGCCCGGCGGCGGGCGAGCGCGCTGAGATGACTGAGGCGCAGCGCCTTGCCATCGACAACCTCAACGGCCAGGGCAAGACCGTGTCGGTGCTGGTCGCCAACGGGGTTGTGGGCGGGCTGATTGCCATGCGCGATGAGCCGAGGCCGGATGCGGCGGCCGGCATCACGGCACTCAAGGCCGAAGGCATCCGCACGGTGATGCTGACCGGCGACAACCGCCGCACGGCCGAGGCCATCGCCGCGTCGCTCGGCATCGAGGCGCGGGCGGAACTGCTGCCGCAGGACAAGCAGCGCATCGTCGGCGAATTGCAGCGCGAAGGGTTGAAGGTGGCCAAGGTCGGCGACGGCATCAACGACGCGCCGGCGCTCGCCGCCGCCGACATCGGCGTTGCCATGGGTGGCGGCACCGACGTGGCGCTGGAGACGGCGGACGCGGCGATCCTGCATGGCCGCGTCATGGATGTCGCGCGCATGATAATACTGTCGCGGGCGGTGATGGCCAATATCGGCCAGAACATCACCGTGGCGCTGGGGTTGAAGGCGGTGTTCCTGGTCACCACCATTTTAGGCATCACCGGGCTGTGGCCGGCGATCCTCGCCGACACCGGCGCCACCGTGCTGGTGACAGCCAACGCCATGCGCTTGTTGCGCTGGCGGGGGTGAGGCGGTCGCAACCCTTTGGTAATCGGCTGATGATGTTGGTTAACAGTCTGCTGATGCGTGCCGGAAAAGCGGACGCTTTGTCGCCACATGCAAGTAATTCAATCGCTCTACAGTAGCTGTCTGAACCTTGCTGGAGGCGAGATGAAATTTGGTATTGTCCTGGGGCTGACCATGGCCTGTCTGTCCAGCGTGAGCTTCTCCGCCGACAAGGAAGACCCTTATCCGCTGCCCTTCGCGCGAAATCTGCGCGAGGGACAGACGATGGAGGCCTTCCTGCTGACCGTGATGTCGCCGTTCCGAAACGGCGCCGGCCGGGAAGGCGCGCTGACGCGCGAGATGGTCGACAGGCTCGCGATGCAGGGCGACGTCGCGGCCAGGACGGCGGTGCTCTCGCAATTCGCCAAGCTGGACCTCAATCAGGACGGAACCGTCTCCAAGGCGGAAATAGAGGAGCTTCGTGCCAGGCCAGACGGAAACGTCAGCCTCGCGATGTCAAGTGCCTTGCTTTTGACGGACGTAGACAGGGATGGAAACATAAGCCTGCTGGAAGCCTATACGCGCACCAAGCCGGCGCGTCCCAACGCGCGTGGCAATCTCTCCGATTATCTCGCCCTCGGCGATGGCAGCAAGGTGACAGCTCAACAGGTCATGGAACAGGCTATTGCTGTATTCCGGTCCATCGATATGGATGTCGACACAACCCTGTCCAGGGACGAAATCGTCAAGGTGGCCGCACGGATACCGGCGGACGTCGGGCGAAACATTGTCTCCCAACAGTCGAACAACACCGTCCCTTGCGAATTTCCGCGCCCCTCAGCAGCGGCCGAAACAGTGCTGCTCGGCACCTATGAGGGTGATGCCATGGCGAATGTCCATGTCAGCAACCCATATGACGAAACCACGACCTCCAACATCACCATCCAGCCAGGCAAGACGCCGCTCTACATTGTTGCAACGAGCTATGAAGCGCAGATCTGGGTGTTGTCCGGAGCCGTGGAGCGGGTCGAGAAACTGGTCGTCGCCGCGCCTGAGGGCGGCGCGCACTCCGGCGTCGTCGGCCTCGCCAGGGATCGCGTATCCTTTGCCGGCAAGGCCGGGCAAGCCTGTATGAACTATTTCTACAAATCCGGGACACGCGAGACCGCGCAGGCAAGAAAGGCATTCGAAGCCAGACTGGGCCGTGACGTTGATCATGTCGGCGGTATTTACAGCCTTTCCAGTGTTTCCCTGCCGGACATGACGTTCAAGGACCTGGCGCCCACCGCGTCGTCCCGCACGGCGCCAGCAGACTTTGAGGTGGAAAGCTGGAGAAGCGGGTTGCAATTCACATCCAGGGGTCTCGTCCGTTTCGATCCGGCCAGCGTCGTCGCCAATGAACCGGCAAGACCATACGAGGTGTTGCCGCAGGAATTCGGTCTTTCGCAACTGGTGGGCAGCGGTCACTTGGAGCGGCACGGCTCGGCAATGTTCAGGATTGTTCGGCCGATTGCGCAATTCCCCGCCGGGCTCGCGGGCGCCCATGCCGTGCAGTTCGCTCTCGCCAACGGTGTGCCGATGCCGGCGGGCGATCCCGGCCATTCCTGCGTGATATCCGAGGGCGCCAATGAGGCCGTAGGCAAGTCGGCCGCGGCATGCGTTATGATCCGGCCGGCGCTTGATCCGCTGGCCAAGTTCAAGTGAGCGAAGCCAGCTGTTCTTCCGCTATCCGGCAGGCGCCGGCAGCGGTGGGCTGACATCCGCGCGGCGTTCCCACACATTGGAGATGACAGCCACGACCACGGCGACCAGCATGGCGACAGCGCCGACCACCGGCAGGCTGCGGTAGCCGTAGCCGGCATTGAGCATGGCAGCGCCCAGCGACGCGGCGAGCGCTATGCCGACATTGAAGCCGGACGGGATCAGCGACGAGGCGAGGTTGGAGGCATCCGCCGTCCAGGCCAGGATGCGGGTCTGGATCGGCGTGCCGATGGCGAAGTTGAGGCCGCCCCAGATGACGATCGCGACAACCATCGGCAAGGGATACGGGCTGACGGCGTAGATGATGGCCAGCGTCACCGCCTGCAGGCCAAGCATGGTGATCAGCGACGGCATCAGCTTCCAGTCGGACAGCTTGCCGCCGAGGAAGACGCCAAGCGTGGCGCCGACGCCGTTGAGCAGCAGCACCCAGGGAACCAGGTTCTCGTCGAGCCCGGTGACCTCCAGCAGGGTCGGCGTGATGTAGGTGAACAGGCAGAACTGTCCGAGCATCAGCATCAGCATCAGGATCAGCGAGGTCCAGACCTGCTGGCGCGCCAGCACGCGGACCTCGCGGGCGAGGCCGACAGGCTTAGCGGATGATCCGGTGGTGCGCGGCAGAAGGGCGGCCATGGCGAGCGTTGCCGCCACGCCCAGCGCGCACATCACCCAGAAGGTGGCGCGCCAGCCCCAGATGTTGCCGATCGCGGTGCCGGCCGGCACGCCGATGACGTTGGAGACGGTGAGGCCAGACAGGATGACCGCCACCGCCATGCCGCGTTTGTCCTTGGGAACGAGGCCGACCGCTACCACCATGGCGATGCCGAAATAGGCGCCATGCGCGACCGCGACGGCAATGCGCAAAAGCAGCATCGAAGTGAAGTCGGGCGCCAGCGCGCAGGCGGCCTGGCCGATGGTGAAGATGACGGCGAGGCCGAGCAGCAAGGTCTTGCGCGGCAAAGACTTGGTTGCGAGCGCCAGCAGCGGGCCGCCAATGGCAATGCCGCAGGCATAGCCGGAGACGAGATAGCCGGCTGAGGGCACCGAAACACCAAGCCCTTGCGCCACTTGCGGCAGCACGCCGGCAATGACGAATTCGGTTGTGCCGAAAGCGAAGGCGGCGATGAACAGGGCAATGAGCGGAAGCGACATGGGGAAAGCCTTGGCTGGAACGGCCTCAAACCATGGATGGACGGCGGGGGCAATCCAGAAATTTTTGTCGCGAGTTTAGGTTTTCTTGACCGGCAGCTTTAGGCCGGAGTCTTGCGGCCATAGGGAATCTTCAACCACGCCCGCTCATGGAAATAGTAGAGCAGGGACTTGGTGAAGACCTCGGTTATGCCGATGGCTGCGGCGAGCTTGACGCTTCCTGTCACGACCAGGGAGATGATCAGCGTGTCGATGGTGCCGGTCACACGCCAGGACAGCGCCTTGGCGAAACTGCGTGAATGGGTGTCCATCGATTTCCTCCGAAAGCCTGGGCCAATCGATCCTTATCCCGACTGGCGGAAGCGGAGCAAAGGTATTTTGCCGTCGAAGCGAGGGAGCTTACGCGGTGAGGCGACTTCAGCTTGCCTTCAACCGCGAGCCCGTCAGCAGGCCGCGCTCTTCCAGCACCGGATAGGCCATCGACGCCAGCAGCGAATTGATCTGCTTCAGGTCGCGGATGGTGTCGAGGTGGATCGAACTGGTCTCTATGCTTCTGGCGGTGCCCTCGCGTAGCCGCAGGAAATGGCTGGCGCTGGTTTCCTTCTCGCGGTCGCGCAACTGGTCCTTCTCCAACACCAGCTGGCGGGCGGTTTCGGGATCGCGCGATACCAGGACGTTGAAGGCAAGCCGTGCATTGGCCAGCACCGAGGCATGGAAGGCGCAGAGTTCGCGCCAGCCCTCAGGCGTGAACTCCAGCCCGTGTTCGACCTTCTTCTTCACATGCACCAGCATGTTGCGCACGATGATGTCGCCAACCTGCTCGAGCTTGACACAGGCGCCGATCAACTCCTGGCAGCGCAATGCCTCGTCCTCGGTGAGCGGGTTCTTGGTGAGCTTGGCGAGGTAGAGTTTTATGGCCGCGTGCTTGCGGTCGACGCGGTCGTCGAGCGCTGCAAGTGCCTTGATCTTGTCGCTGTCGGCACTTTCATAGAGTTCCATGATGCGCTTCAGCATGATCTCGACGGTTTCGCAGACCCGCACCACTTCGCGCGTCGCATTGCCCAGCGCCTGACTTGGTATGTCGAGCGCGCTTTCGTTGAGCGCGGACAGCTCGATCACGTCGAGCGAGGCCGCCGGCACCGGCTTGGTGCCGAGCGCCACGATCTTTTCCGAGGCGCGGTAGACGAAACCGGCCAGCGGCAGGCCGGCGAGCAGGATGATGACGTTGAACAGGATGTGGGCGTTGACGATCTGGTCCGCGGCCGTCGCGCCGAGGAAGCCGACATGCGGCCTGAAGATCATGAACAGGATCAGCATGACCAGCGAGCCCAGCCCGCGCATCAGGAGATTGCCGATCGGCACGACGCGCACGGCAGGCCCGGCCGAGCGGGTCAGCATCGGCGCGATGATCGAAGAGCCGAGATTGACGCCGAGGATGAGGACGACGCCGAGCTCGGGACTGATCAGGCCGCGGCCGGCGAGCGTCGCCATCAGCAGCACCGCTGCGATGCTCGACTGGAACAGCCAGGTGATCAGCGCCGCCAAGAGATAGGCGGTGATGGAATCGCTGGAGAAATAGTTGATGATCACCGGCATCAGTTGGCTGTTGCGCAGCGGCTCCGATGCCTGGCCGATCATTTCCAGCGACAGGATCAACAGGCCGATACCGACCAGGATGCGGCCGGTCTGGCGCCAGTCGCGACGCTCGGTGGCCATGAACATAACCGTGCCGGTGATCAGGCAGAGTGGCACCAGCAGTGTGAGGTCGAAGGTCAAGAGCTTGACCACCAGCGCCGAGCCGATCTCGGCGCCGCGCACGGCCAACTGGCCGGCCGCACCCGAGACGATGCCGGAGCCGGCGAAGGAGCCGACCAACAGCGTCACGGCAGTCGAGCTCTGCAGGGCGATGGCCAGGCCGGTGCCGGTCAACACCGCCATGATCGGATTGCGCATGGTGGCGCGCAATTTATGGCGCAGCACGTCGCCATAGGCGCGCTCGACGCCGGTCTTGACCATGCGCGTGGCAAACAGCATCAGCGCGACCGCGCCGGCCAGATGCAGAAGGACGACGGAACCGCTCATTTCGACGCCTGCATGCGGTCGGGGCACGCGGTGCGAACAGCGCGGCGATCATGGGGGTAAGCGAAGGTGCGAATCATGTTCATGGCGGCGACCGATAATGATCAGAATACTTTAGCCGAATAATAAAATTTTGTCGATTTCAAGGGGCCGTCGCGGCGCGACAGGACGTGTCGGAAAATGGACGGCTGCGCGAATGGTTGCATCGCCGGTCCACTGCACCACGGCGTATCGGCCGCTGTTGCCGGGCGTCTCGCTGTCAACTTTGCGACGATGTTCAAATTTCCGAAATAAGCATAGGATTTCATTACATAATTGTAATGTTGGTGTTCAGTTTCAGTTCATCCGCCAGCCGTTATTCCTCGGGGCATCGACAACCAAGGAGACTTCTCATGAAACGCATTGTTCTTTCTGTCCTCGCCGTCTCGATGCTCGCCGCTACGTCGCTCACCGGCCAGGCCGCGCCGATGAATGCGCCGGTCGCGCCGCAGTCGAACTACACCAAGGTCGACTGGCAGAAGCCCACCCATCGTGACGAGAAGAAGCGCGTCATCCAGAAGCGCGTTCAGAAGAAGGTCGTCGTGAAGCGGAACAACTGGCGCCATGGCCAGAAATATTCCGGCTGGCGCCAGCATCAGCCGGTCCGCGACTACGGCCGCTACGGTCTGCGTCGCCCCGGCCCCGGCCAGGAATGGATCCGCGTCGGCAACGACTATGTGCTGGTCAGCATCCTTTCCGGCATCATCTTCGGTGCGATCGCCGCGCACTAAGCCAACAGCGCGGGACTGAAAAGCAGGGCGGCCCGTAACGGCCGCCTTTCTTTTTTGCCCTGTGGAAACCGGGTATGGCCCGTATTGGGGGTCGTCGGATTTCTCCGGCATGATTATATGGTGGGGAAACGAGTTCCCTCAATGCGCTTTCCGCCGGCCTTCCTCGACGAGATCCGCGACCGCGTGCCGATTTCATCGGTTATCGGCCAGCGCGTGGCGTGGGATCGCAAGAAGACCAACGCGTCGCGCGGCGACTATTGGGCTTGTTGCCCCTTCCATGGCGAGAAGAGCCCGTCTTTCCACTGCGAGGATAAGAAGGGCCGCTACCACTGTTTCGGCTGCTCGGTTTCTGGCGACCATTTCAAGTTCCTGACTGAGCTCGAAGGATTGAGTTTTCCCGAAGCGGTCGAGAAGATCGCCGACATGGCCGGCGTGCCGATGCCGGTCCGCGACGAACGCGAGGAACAGCGCGAGAAGGAGCGCGCCAGCCTGACCGATGTTATGGAGATGGCGACTGCTTTCTTCCAGGAACGGCTGCAGGGACCGGAAGGGGCGAAAGCCCGCGCGTATCTCAGGGATCGCGGGCTAACACCGGCGACGCAGCAGTCGTTCCGGCTTGGCTTCGCGCCCGACAGCCGCAATGCGCTGAAGGAGCATCTGGCGGCAAAGGGCGTGCCGAAAGCCGATATCGAGGCGTGCGGGCTTGTGCGCCATGGCGACGACATTCCGGTCTCCTATGACTGGTTTCGCGACCGCATCATGTTCCCGATCCCGGATTCGCGCGGCAGGATCATTGCCTTCGGTGGCCGTGCGCTGGCGCCTGATGCGCTGGCCAAATACATGAACTCGCCCGACACCGAGCTCTTCCACAAGGGCAATGTGCTCTACAATTTCGCCCGTGCCCGCAAGGCCCTGGCCAAGGGCGGCACGGTGATTGCCGTCGAAGGCTATATGGACGTCATCGCGTTGGCGCAGGCCGGCTTCGAGAATGCCGTGGCGCCGCTCGGCACGGCACTCACCGAAAACCAGCTCGAATTGCTGTGGCGCATGGCGCCTGAGCCGATGCTGTGCTTCGACGGCGACAAGGCCGGGCTGAAGGCGGCATGGCGCGCCGCCGATCTGGCGCTGCCTTCGGTCCAGGCCGGCCGTTCGGTGCGCTTCGCGCTGCTGCCGGAAGGCAAGGATCCCGACGACCTGGTCAAGGCCGAAGGGCCGGATGCGTTCCGGGCAGTGCTTGCCGATGCGCGGCCGCTGGTCGACCTCTTGTGGATGCGCGAGACAGCGGGCGGTGTCTTCGACACGCCGGAGCGGCGGGCGGAACTTGGAAAGACGCTGCGGGAGTTGACCAGTCGCATCCGCGACGAAAGCACGCGCTATCACTACCAGCAGGAAATGCGTGAGCGCGAAAAGAGCTTCTTCGGCTCGCAGCGTGATACACGGCAAGGGCGCCCGGACTGGAAACCGGGGCAGCAGGGCAAGCCAGCCGCACCCGGCGGGCAATTCGCCAAGCCTGGCGGCGGCCGCATGGCGATCACCGAAAGCCTCGGCCAATCCGCGCTGGTCAAGCGCGGCAGCGAAGGCATGTCGGTGCGCGAGGCGACGATCATCGTGGCGCTGGTCAACCATCCGGCGCTGATCGACGAGAATTTCGCCCATGTCGAGTTTCTCGATCTCGTCAATTCCGACCTGCAGCGGCTGCATGCCGCCATCCTCGACGCGATGGCGCACGACATGGCCAATGACCGCCACGCCGTGGTGACGACGATCGAGCGCGCCGGCTGCGCCGAGATCTGGGAGCGCGCCGTCGGCCTGATCCGGCGGGCGCGGCAGTGGCCGGCGCTGGAGGCAGCCGCGCTCGACGATGCCCGCGACGCTCTGAACCAGGCGCTGCACTTGCAGCGCAGCGCACGCACCTTACATAAGGAGTTGAAACAGGCGGAAGCGGCGCTCGAAGCAGATCCATCGGACGAAAACTTCCGCCATCTGATCGAAATTCAGGCGCAATTTCAGGATGTACAGGCGACGGAAGCGCTGATCGAAGGATTCGGCGTTTCGTCGGGCAGGGCTGGGCGAGCCTAAGTGCAGCTGAGTGCAGGAATGAGAGCGTGGCCAAGCTTCCCCAGGGGGCGGGGCGCGCTAAGTCGGGTAATTGATTCGCTTTTTTCATGCGAATCATGCGAGAGGCGCTTGACCTTCCGACAGAATGGCGGAATCAGGACGATTCGAAACGTTAACCCGCACCCGCGCCGACGGGAAATGAGCGATGTGAGGTACTGGTCACTGGACAGGCAGGCAGCCTGCCACAGTTATCAGGGTTAATCTGGACTTAACGGTAGATACGGTTACTGGCCCGGTGAAGCGCGTTTCATAAGCGAGCACATTCGGTTTTGACTGGTCCGACAGTTTACGCGGCTTCGATGGCAGCCGCTTGGAGAAGATAAAAATTATGGCGACTAAGGAAAAGGAAGAGGTCGAGACCGAACGCGAAGGCGCCACCGATGGCCCTCTGCTCGACCTTTCCGATGATGCTGTCAAGAAGATGATCAAGGCCGCCAAGAAGCGCGGCTATGTGACCATGGACGAGCTGAATTCGGTGCTGCCTTCCGAGGAAGTGACCTCCGAGCAGATCGAGGACACGATGGCGATGCTGTCCGACATGGGCATCAACGTCGTCGAGGATGACGAGCAGGGCGAAGAGGCCGAGGCCAGCGACACCGCGGCGGACGCCGAGGAAGACGCCAACGAGCTGGCCGAACAGACCGGCACGGCGGTAGCCGCCACCACCACCAAGAAAGAGCCGACCGACCGCACCGACGATCCGGTGCGTATGTATCTGCGCGAGATGGGCTCGGTGGAGCTTCTGTCGCGCGAAGGCGAAATCGCCATTGCCAAGCGCATCGAGGCCGGCCGCGAGACGATGATCGCGGGCCTCTGCGAAAGCCCGCTGACCTTCCAGGCCATCATCATCTGGCGCGACGAGCTCAACGAATCGAAGATCCTGCTGCGCGAGATCATCGATCTCGAAGCAACCTATGCAGGCCCCGAGGCCAAGCAGGCACCGGTGGTGGAGCGCGTCGAGGAAGCGCCCAAGGTCGAGGAAAAGTCACGCCGCGGGCGCGACGACGAAGAAGACATCACCAATGTCGGCGCCGACACGCGCGGCATCGGGGATGACGACGAGGAAGACGAGGACGAGGCGAGCCTGTCGCTGGCGGCGATGGAAGCCGAACTGCGTCCGCAGGTGATGGAGACGCTCGACGTCATCGCCGACACCTACAAGAAGCTGCGCAAGCTGCAGGACCAGCAGGTCGAGAACCGTCTGGCCGCCGCCGGCACGCTGTCGCCCAGCCAGGACCGCCGGCTGAAGGAGCTGAAGGACCAGCTGATCAAGGCGGTGAAGTCGCTGTCGCTCAACACGGCGCGCATCGAGGCGCTGGTCGAGCAGCTCTACGACATCAACAAGCGCCTGGTGCAGAACGAAGGCAAGCTGTTGCGTCTGGCAGAAAGCTATGGCGTGCGCCGCGAGGAGTTCCTGAAGGAGTATCAAGGCTCCGAGCTTGACCCCAACTGGACGCGCGCGATCGGCAATCTGACGTCGCGTGGCTGGAAGGAATTCACCAAGAACGAGAAGGAAGCGATCAAGGAGCTGCGCGCCGAGATCCAGCACCTGGCCACCGAAACGGCGATCTCGATCCTGGAATTCCGCAAGATCGTCAACCAGGTGCAGAAGGGCGAGCGCGAAGCCGCTATCGCCAAGAAGGAAATGGTCGAGGCCAATCTGCGTCTCGTCATCTCCATCGCCAAGAAATACACCAATCGCGGCCTGCAGTTCCTCGACCTGATCCAGGAAGGCAATATCGGCCTGATGAAGGCGGTCGACAAATTCGAATACCGCCGCGGCTACAAGTTCTCGACCTACGCGACATGGTGGATCCGGCAGGCGATCACGCGTTCGATCGCCGACCAGGCCCGCACCATCCGCATTCCGGTGCACATGATCGAGACGATCAACAAGATCGTGCGCACGTCCCGCCAGATGCTGCACGAGATCGGCCGCGAGCCGACGCCGGAAGAACTGGCCGAAAAGCTCGCAATGCCGCTCGAAAAAGTGCGCAAGGTCTTGAAGATCGCCAAGGAGCCGATCTCGCTCGAAACGCCTGTGGGCGACGAGGAGGATTCGCATCTGGGCGATTTCATCGAGGACAAGATGGCGATCCTGCCGATCGACGCGGCGATCCAGGCCAATCTGCGCGAGACCACCACGCGCGTGCTGGCCTCGCTGACGCCGCGCGAGGAGCGTGTTCTGCGCATGCGCTTCGGCATCGGCATGAACACCGACCACACGCTGGAAGAAGTCGGCCAGCAGTTCTCGGTCACGCGCGAGCGTATCCGCCAGATCGAAGCCAAGGCGCTGCGCAAGCTCAAGCACCCGAGCCGGTCGCGCAAGCTGCGCAGCTTCCTCGACAGCTGACACTTACTTACCGATTGCAAAGAGGGCGCCCATCGAGGCGCCCTTTTCGTTTCAGGTGGTTCATCGAATTGCTCTACAGCGGCACGTTCAGCCGCGTGCCCTTGACGATGATGCCGCCCCGGTTACCGATCTCGATCGAGCCATAGCGCTGCCTGAAACACAGGGGCAGCGGCCGGTCGCCGGGAACCGACAGCCACAGGCGCAGCATATGGCGCCGCTTGTCCGGGTCCGGCCAATCGCGAAAGCCCATGCGGTCGTGCAGCAGCGAATGATTGTAGACGAACTGCAGGTCGCCGGGCCGCAGCCGCATCGACAGGTTCAGCCTGACATCATTGGCGAGGCTGTCGAAGAGATCCAGCGCTTCGACATGGGCTGCGCTCAGCCGCATGGCGTCGGGAAAACGCTGGGCGCTGTCGATGTACTGGCGCTGATAGATGCCGGTCAGCAATCCCGCATGCCAGTTGAGGACCGGGACTTCGAAATAGGGTTTTTCGCCCTCCGGTATCTCGCCGCGCCGGTCGGTGGCGATCGGATCAAACAGCAGGCGGGCGAGATCCGGCCGGCTTTTGCGCATCTCATTGTAGATCGTCACCGTGCTGACCAGCAGGGACTCGCCGCCTTGCATGGCATTCTTCAGGCAGAGCAAGCCGACGACATCGGCGGAATCGGTGTGAAACGTCTGGCGCTCCGCCGTCTGGTAGATGCGCGTCGTGGCGGCCTTCGCGTCGGCGCCGATGTCGCGGACATGGCCGAGTATATGGCCCTGGGCATTCTGGGAGCGAGCGCTTCCCAGGTGCGCGCCAATCCCGCAGAAGATCGTTGCCGTCATTTCAGCGGAATACCTTTCGACCGGGAGACCGCGCAGCACCTCGAAGCCAATGCCTGCGATCAGTTTTTCGCGAAGCGCGGCAAGATGGCCGGCGAGCCGGGGCAAGGGGAAGTCGGCCCCGGTCAGGCTGCCGATATCGTGCGAACCGGCGAGAAAGCGGGTAGCCGCTAATTCCAGCTCCGCGACATCCTGTGGGCCGAGTTCGACCAGCCATGTGTCCGGATGCTTTGCCATGTCCTCGCCGATCCACGCGGCGGGACTATCGATCTGTGCCGGCGGCAGGTCTGTTGTCTCGCGCATGAAATTCTCCTGCGGCTGGCTGGCCCGCGACGTCGGCCGGGATTTCCCCGATCGATGACCATGGCGGAGATTGCCGCAATCAGGCGGGTTTTTAAACCGGCTTTCCCTGGTTGGCGGTGACCGTCGCCTCAAGCTCCCACATGAGGGCGTGGATGAATCCTTGCGGGACGTTCGCCGCGGGAGGATAATTTCTTATCGGATGCATTTTCTGGGCGACAACCCGGATGCCCGCCCTGGCGAAGCCGCCGTGCTCCGTGGCCCCGGAAGGAGGCGTACCATGACGACCTACATCATGCTGATGAACTGGACCGAGCAGGGCGCGAAGAACGTGCGCGATTCGCCCAAGCGCCTCGACGCTGCCAGGAAGCAGCTGGGCGAGATGGGCGGATCGTTCAAATTGTTCTTCCTGACCATGGGCGAATACGACATGGTCGCGGTGGTCGAAGCACCCGACGATGCGGTGCTGGCGCGTTTTGCGCTGATGCTGGCCGCGAGCGGAAACCTCAAGTCCCGGACGCTGAAGGCCTTCCCGGAATTCGCTTACCGCGAGATCATCTCGTCGCTTGGGTGAAAGCGGCCGGTTTCTCGATGGCGATGACCAGATGCCGGCCTGACGGCGCTTTGCCGCAGGACGGGACGCTTCGCCGTGATAGGATGCGCCAGGGGAGATCGCGATGAAGAAAGTCTCGATACTGGTTGTTTGCCTTGCCTTGATATCGTCGACGCCGATCGATGCCTACGCCGTCGCGCAAAAACCGGTCGGCATGGCCAATCCGGCATCCTTGCATTGCGGCGAGATCGGCGGCCGCCTGGTGACCAGGAAGGACAAGGCCGGCAACGAATATGGTTTCTGCCGTCTGCCTAACAGGCGCCTGTGCGAGGAGTGGGCGTTGTTTCGCGACAACAAATGCGTCGGGCCAAAGGCGGCCATGCGCGGCAAGTGACGCGCACGCCATCATAAGGTGAGAGACCATGTCCGAGCCGCATTCCCATTCGCATCTCTGGCCCGGCGTGCCGCTGGCTCTTGGCTCGGCCGCCCTGTTCGGGGCGACGCCGCCACTGTCCAAGCTGCTGCTCGATGCCGTGAACCCCTTCATGCTGGCCGGCCTGCTCTATCTCGGCGCCGGCGTCGGGCTGGCTATCTATCGCCTGCTTCGCGGCAAACAAGCCGCCGCCGGCGAGGCGCAACTGGCTGCAAGGGATATTCCATGGCTGGCGGTGGCAATTGGCATGGGCGGCATCGTCGCGCCGGTGCTGTTGATGTTCGGCCTTACTTTCAACACCGCGTCCAGTTCGGCGCTGCTGCTCAATCTCGAAGGGCTGGCGACAATGGCGATCGCCTGGCTCGTCTACCGCGAAAATGTCGACCGGCGTCTGCTTGTGGGCGCTTTCGCCATCCTTGCTGGCGCCGTTCTGCTGTCATGGCAAGGCGACGGCGTCGCCTTCAACCCGGGTGCCATGCTGGTCGCCGGGGCATGCCTGGCGTGGGGGCTGGACAACAATTTCACCCGCAAGATCTCGGCCACCGATCCGGTGGTGATCGCCATGCTCAAAGGGTTGGTGGCGGGTGTCGTCAATGTCGGGCTGGCGCTTGCCGCCGGGGCTTCGTTTCCGCCAGCGTCAATCGTGGCGGCAACGGCCGCCGTCGGCTTCTTCGGCATCGGTGTCAGCCTGGTGATGTTCATCGTGGCGCTGCGCCATCTCGGCACCGCGCGGACCGGCGCCTATTACTCGCTGGCTCCGTTCATCGGTGCGCTGCTGGCCATAGCCATGCTGGGCGATGCCGTCACGCTCAAGCTGGCGATCGCGGGGCTGTTGATGGCCATCGGCCTGTGGCTGCATTTGTCGGAGCGCCATGAACATGAGCACGACCACGAGGAACTGGAACACGAGCACAGCCATGTGCATGACGAACACCACCAGCACCATCATGACGGGCCGGTGAGCGAGCCGCATTCGCACTGGCACCGGCATGCGCCGATGCGCCACCGGCATCCGCATTATCCGGACCTGCATCATCGGCACGGCCACGGGTAAATGCTGACCGTCTGGTACAATACACGCTGTCCGGTCTGCGATGCGGGCATTGCCAGGCAGAAGCGGCGGCTGATCGAAGCGATCAAGGCCGGGCGGATCGCGTTTCGCGACATCAATCTGGAGCCGGCGGCACTTGCCCGGTTTGGCGCCACGCTGGAAGACATACGCCGCCGGCTGCACGCCACCGATGCGGAGGGCCGGCTTCTGGTTGGCGCCGATGTCGCGATTGCGGTGTGGAAGGCCACGCCAGGCGAGGGCTGGCTGGCCACGCTTTTCGGCAATCCGGTTGCCTTGCCGCTGACCCGCTTTGGCTACGACCGCTTCGCCGACCTGCTCTATGCCTGGAACCGGCGCAAGGGCCGCTGGTAGGCAATTCATCTCCATCGAACGGAACGGGCTCCGATCAGAGATTGATCCGGCTGGCGCAACATTCTGATACATCGTAAGATATATCTTGACTCCACAAGAGGGCGCGCCTAATTAAGATATATCGTAAGATAGAACTCAAGGAGCAATCAATGCACAGACACAATCATTTCGGCGAACGCATCTTCATGCACATGGCCGGCAAATTTGGTGGCAGAGGGGGCGGCGGCTTTGGACCTTTCGGACATGGCGGTCGCGGTGGCGGGCGTGGTGGCCCGGGCGACATGTTCCGCGCCGGTCGCATGCTGGCCGATGGCGATCTCAAGCTGATCACGCTGTCGCTGCTGGCCGAGGCGCCGCGCCACGGCTATGACATCATCAAGGCCCTGGAAGAGCGCACCAGCGGCATCTACAGCCCGAGCCCGGGCGTGGTCTACCCGACGCTGACTTTCCTGGAAGAAGCTGGCTATGCCGCTTCCGCCGCGGATGGCAACAAGAAGGTGTTTTCGATCAGCGAGGCGGGTCAGGCGCATCTTGCCGACAATCGCGAGATGATCGACGGCGTGCTCGAACATCTCGAACGTTTCGGCCGCAAGATGGCCAAGGCGCGCGACTGGTTCGGCTGGAACGACGATGGCGAGGAGCGCCGGGGTGGCCGTGGCGGCCGTGGCGAGCGCTCGGAAACGCGTGACGAATTCCGCGCTGTGCGCCACCGGTTGCGTGCGGCTCTGGGCGACATTGTCGATGCCCCGGCTGAAAAGCAGGCCGAGGCGATCGCCATCCTCGAAGCCGCGGCCGAAGCGCTGGAAGCGCTGTCGCACGGCTGAGGCATACGCGATGCGTCGTCACGACAAAAAAGCCCGGGAGACCGGGCTTTTTTCGTTAGCTGCGATGCGGATCATTCCTTGCCGACATATTCGCTGATCAGCTTTTCGTTGCGGGCCTTTTCGATCTTGGCGGTCATCTCGGACGACAGGCGCTCGTCGGTGCGGTACTTGACCAG
The DNA here is from genome assembly GCF_055456085.1 of Mesorhizobium subarcticum. NCBI lineage: Bacteria > Pseudomonadati > Pseudomonadota > Alphaproteobacteria > Hyphomicrobiales > Phyllobacteriaceae > Mesorhizobium > Mesorhizobium subarcticum. Next base: position 3,064,515 of record NZ_CM144237.1, read on the forward strand.
GTTCACAAGGCTGCCGGTCAAGAGCAGGATGCCCATCGCCCAATAGCCCTTGGTCGCCAGGTCGACCGGTGCCAGCCACAGCGAGAGGCCGAGCATGAAATAGGCGGCACCGACCGAGGCGGTGTTGAACATGATGTAGGTCTGGTTGGCGTTCATTGGAGTTCTCCGTTGATTTGATGATGGTTGGGTTGATGGAAATCAGGTTTGGAAAGTCTGGTTTTCAGTTGATGGTCTTCAGGCGTTCGAGTACGTCCCTGGCGCGGACCTTCACGGCCGGACCGTGCCCGGCTTCGGCGAGGCGGTCGCGGATCGCTTCGTGACGCAGCTCGCCGTCGATCTCGTCGAGAATGCCGGCCTCCTCGAACGGGTCGCTGGCGCCCTTGATGCGGGCGAGCAATTCCTCGGCATCGTTGAGGCTTCCCGCATTGCCGATCGATCTGACCAGCCGCGACTGCGCTTTGCGCTCGGCATCGATGGCGCGGGCCGAGATCATGCCCTGGTTGAGGTCGATGATGCGGCGATGTGCCCGCTCTACCGAAACGCGCATGCGCAACGTCTTCTCGCCGAGGCTCTGCACGGTGGCGCGGCGGACTTCGCGTTCATTCTCCAGTTCGGCTATTGCCGCCGCACCGCTTTCGGCAAGGCCGTTGTTACCGGCGGCAAGCGCGCTGACGGTGCGGCTTTCCAGATCGGCATGACGGCGGTCGAGCTGGTCGAGGCTTGCCTGCTCGGCACGCTGGCGAACGATCAATGAGGCAAGCGTCTGCTTGGCGGCGGCAAGGCCCGTCTCGGCGTCGCGGATGCGCTGCGCCAGAAGGTCGATGGCGAAGCGATCCTTGAGACCGTCCTCGGCCCGTGCGCTGGCGCCGTCGAGCAATGTTCTGATCAGGCTAAGCATGGTTCTTCTCCCTTCGAATGTTGCGGTGAACAATGTTCACGAGGCCAACATAACAGGAAATGAACATTGTTCAAGAGACTTTTGAACGCTGTTCACGAATTCCCTTCTATGGTAAACGAAGGGACGATCATGGTTCGAAACACTTGCAGCTCGGGCCGAGGCACGGCCATCCACAAGGACAAGCATGGCACTGGACAGGGAAGAAACAAGCGAGCGGGTGCTGGCCATTGCCGAGGTGCTGCTCAACGAGGGCGGCATGGACAATCTGAAGGCGAGGACCATCGCCGAGCAGGCGGGCATCTCGGTCGGCTCGGTCTACAATCTGTTTGCCGATCTCGACGGGGTGCACCGTGCCGTTAACATGCGGCTGCTCGACCGGTTGGGGGCGGCAGGCGCGGCGGCGATGGCGGATCTCGGCAAACGCGGCGTCACGGATGTGCGCCAGCGCCTGCTGGCGCTGGCCGGCGCCTATGTGCGCTTTGTCGAGGCGCATCCCGGCAGCTGGCCGGCGCTGCTTGCCTTCAACAGGCGGCGCCCCACGCTCTCCGAGCCGGACGCCTATGAAGCGCGGCTCGACCAGTTGTTCGAGATCATCGCCCGGGTGCTCGCCAGCGGCGATTTCGACCTCGACGACGATACGCGCCGGATCGCCGCGCGCACGCTCTGGTCCAGCGTGCACGGCATCGTCACCAGCGGCTATGCGGCCAGATCCGTGCGCCGGCAGGCCGACGAGATCGACCAGCAGATCGAGCTCCTTGTCGCAGTCTTCATCAAGGGGCTGGAACGCGGCGGCACATTCGCGCATTCTGGGACGAAAACGTCGTGAATCGCGAATGGACCGCGGTGTGCAGGACGAACAAGGAGATTTGAGCGATGTCTTTTCTGAAACGTCTTTTCGGCGGTGGCGGTGAAGCGGCGGCCGAGCCCAAAAGTGCCGCGCCCGCCAAGCAGGTCGAGCACAAGGGCTTCCTGATCAGCGCTACGCCCTACAAGGCCGAGGGCCAGTACCAGACCTGCGGCACCGTCTCCAAGGAGGTCGACGGTGTGATGAAGGAACACAAATTCATCCGCGCCGACCGCTTCGCCGGCCTCGACGACGCCGTCGACATCTCGATCAAGAAGGGCATGCAATTGATCGACGAGCAGGGCGAGCGGATTTTCGGGTAGGGTAGGGCGGGATTGGCGGCTTCGCGGTTGTGGCGTACCAAAACTAGGCCGCTGTGCACTAACGGTCCCACCGGTATCGGCGGAGCCGCGAATCTGTGCTAAGCCGCCGCCCGAACAACCAGAGGACGACACCCGTGAGCGAACTGACCGTGGCCGAGGCGACCGACAATATCTATGCCTCGCTCCGAGCGGATAATGCCGAGCTCGACGCCCACATCGCGGCGCTCAAGGCAGCGCTGGCACGCGAGGGGATAAAACAGGCGGTGTTCGATCCGACCAAGCTGGCGCAGAGCAACCGCTCGGGCCGCAAGCTGATGCAGGCATATTTTCGGCAGCGCGGCGTGAGCGTGACGTTTTCGGAGGAGTAGGATCGCGCGGGCGAGCCCACGAGCGCCTACCTGATCTCAGCGATAACCAGCTCGCTCAACCATTTCTTGCCCCTCAGGCAGCCAACGAATAGCCCAGGTTGCGCAAGGGTAGCCGGCGCACACGCTGGCGCGAACCCGCAAGAGGCCAAGCATGCGACGCCTCAAGGTCGGAGGATTTTACGGGGGCCATTGTCAAAACTCCTGCGGCCGCGTTTCCAGCCCGTAATTACTGGCGCGGCTTCGCGCACGGCCGCTGACGGTCCGTCACATTCGAGCAGAACGATATCGGCCTGCGCCCCGACCGCCAGCCCATAGGGCGCTGACATCAGCCGGGCAGCGCCTGATGTCACCATGGCAAAGACCGCGGCGATATCCGCGGCCAGCGTCAGTTGCGCGACGTTGGCGTAGAGATTGGCCATGCGGACCAGCGAGGCATCCCCGAATGGCGTGAAAGGGTTCAGCACATTGTTGGTGGCTATCGCCACGGCGACGCCCGCCCTGGCAAGTCGATCGGCGGGCGCGATCCCACGCGGCACCAATCTGTCGTGGCCTCGCCCATTGAGGAAGAGATCCGTCGCCGGAAGCACCGCGAGCCCTATCCCTGCGGACGCCAGTCGCGCGCCGATTTCAGAGACCTGATCGGGCGCCATGGCCGAAAGATTGGTGACATGGCCGAGCGCGACGCGGCCTTGCCAGCCTCTTTCCAGCGTTTGCGTGATGACGGAGGGCAAATCCGTCCTGTCCGGATCGAGGCTGAAATCCAGGTGAAAATCAGCAGCCACGTCGTGTTTTTCGGCCAGGTCGAAGATGCGTTCGATATGACGCCGCGGATCGGTGTCCGTGTACGGGCATCCGCCAACCAGGTCGGCCCCATTGGCAAGCGCCTCGTCCAACATGGCGAACGTTTCGGCTTCATTGGTCAGCCCGTCCTGGGCGAAGGCGCAAATCTCGATGTCGATGGCGAAAGAATAGTCTGTGCGGATGCGTTTGATCGCCTCGAAGGACCGGAAGCCCGCACGCGGATCGATTTCCACGAAGCTGCGCATCCGCGTGGTGCCGTGACCGATGGCCTTTTCAACCACGCACGACGCGCGCTCGTAGACGTCCGCTTCCGTGAAGCCGACCTTGGCTTTAGAGGTCTCGCGGACCGCCTCGGCCAGCGTGCCTTCGCAGATGGAGCAGCGATCGAGAATGCAGGCCTTGTCGAGATGGATATGGGCATCGACAAAGCCCGCGCAGGCAAAACTATTGCCAGCATCGACCTCTTCATCCGCTTTGCCGGGAACAAGCGGACCGATCGCAACGATCCTGCCATCGGTGACGGCGATGTCGACGATCGGGCCGGCTTCTGCAAGCCGGACATTGCGGATAATCAGATCGAAGATCATTGGCGCGTTACAAGCCGTTGGCGCAGCGTCGGTGAGGAGGCGTGCGGCATATCCGAGTTTGAAACTCCTTCCGTTTCAATCCCAAAGGAGCCCCGCTGTAAAGTCCAGCAGAGCGGGGTAGCTTCGACTGGAATTGCTCTAAAGTCTGAGCAGCGGCTGTATGATGCGGCCAAGCCGGCTTTGAAGGACGATATTGCCCTGGAGTGCTACGATACAGATGCAGGGGTCGCCCTCACATACGGTCGGCTTGTGTTCCATTGTCTCGTCGGCCTCGTCGAAGTCACCAGGGCCGTAGCGGCCGAACTGGTGTTCGAATGCCCCTTCGAGGACGCATGTCCATTCGTAGCCGGTATGCTTATGGTGCGGCAGCCTGGTTCCTGGCGCGGCCTTCAGCATGAACACCTTGATGTCCGAGACTTCAGGCACCGATACCGAACGCTGGCGCACACCCGGCCCGACCCAACGCCATGGCCCAAGCCGATAGCGGTCAAGCGGTTTTTCCGGCCCCTTCTCGGTAGCCGCGGAGTTCTTTTCGATCAGGCGCAAAACATTGCGCAGCGCACCTGGCTCCATTGACACCGGCGTTGCCTGTTCAAGAAGCTCGCCACCTATCGCCTCGTACCTTTCCACCTTGCGGCTGCAGGCAGTGCACAAGGACAGATGCATCGAAACGACGAGCCCGCGCGCTTCATCAAGCGTGCCCGAAGCAAAGGCCGCGAGGGTCTCGTCGGTCGGATGATGGGCAATGGCCTCAGTCATTTCAACTCACCAACTCTGTCTCTCAACCTTTGCAAGGCAAGCCTGATCCGCGACTTGACGGTGCCCAGCGGGATGCCGAGGAGATTTGCGATCTCGGCATGTGCAAGGCCATCGAAGAATGAGAGGCGAATGACGCGCAACTGTTCATCCGGCAGCGCTACAATCGACGACCTGACGTAGGCCTCACGCTCGGCGACGAGCAGTTGACTTTCAGGCTCGTCATTGTCTTGCTCTTCCAGCATGCCATCGTCCTCGATCCATGCGGTGGCACGGCCTTCGCGGCGACTCTCATCGACGCTGATATTGCGGGCGATCGCATAAACCCAGGCCGCCGCAGTCGCTCGCTCGGGATCATATTGTGCAGCCTTGCGCCAAAGTTTGATCAATGTTTCCTGCGCCAGATCCTCTGCACGGTCACGACTTGCGCCTCGACGGATCATCATCGCCTTGATGCGCGGCGCATAATGTTCGAACAGTTCCGCGAACGCGTCGCGATCCTGACTTGCCGCGACACGCCTGATCAGCCGGGCTGGATCGAATTCCACCATCGTTCTGCTATACGCTCTATCCTGCTCCGGCTGGCAAGGCAGCGTTACTGGCTTTCTCGAGTCCTTTACGCATCAGTCGGTCTTTTGGATCACTGATTTGACCCACTTTTGACTTTCCAATCACTTTTTTCCGGCCAGCCCATCCGTTTTTCAGCGAGCTGTGATCCATTTCGGCCCGGCAACCGTATTGCGACTGAAATGATCAGAACCCTGTGCTCCGAAGGCAGTTCCTCAGGAGGCAGGCATGCGTGATCTTTGACGCAGGGTGTGCGTCCACGCTCAGCAGGCGCGCACGGATCCAAGACGCAAACAGGAAGGGGGCCTGACATGCCAAATGTTGTCTTGATCGTCGGCAGCGCGCCAGATGCCGTTCGATGCGGAGATTGGTCCAGAGGGGCGTTCTCCTCCATTGTCGTCATAAACAATGCCTGGCGCGTGCGGCCTGACTGGGACTATTTGATCCACCCCGACGATTTTCCCGATGACCGCCTGCCGAGCGACCAACGTCCGCGAATGGCGTCGATCATCAAGTCGAATGCCTTCGTCCCTGCCCAGAATGCATTCGGTGGGTTTGTCTATGCGGGCGGCACAATGGCCTTCACCGCTGCCTATTGGGCTCTGAAGGCCCTCAAGCCCGATGTGATGGCGTTCCTGGGTTGCGATATGATTTATCCCAACAATGCGCCGACACATTTCTATGGCGTTGGAACAGCTGACCCGCTGCGCGACGACGTGACATTGAGAGACCTGGAAGCCAAGTCTGCAAGGCTGTTCGCTAAAGCCCTCCGTTACGGAACAGTCTGCCTCAATCTTTCAAATCTTCCTGAAAGTCGTCTTGCCATCCCGCGGGCAACCCTGCGGTTTATCGAGCGACTTACCTCGGTCCGGATCAAGGCGCTCAAGGCGATGCTTGAAGGCGCCGTCGATCCGATTTCCATCGAAACCGCCGACACACTCGAGGATGAACTCGGCTATTTTGTCGAACATGGCAGGTACTGGGAACACGCGTCGGATTTCGATGAAGCCGCGCTGGAGAAAATCGATCAGCGCTGGCGTTCGTCGGTAGGCCTGCTGCCAGCGTCGGTTGCTCCGAGTGATGGCTGCTGGGGACGCGGTCGAGCGCGCAAGGGCAATATTGTTCAACCGGAGCGTCTGGTTGGTCGCGACGCCCCCTCCCATCCTGTCGAAGGCGCGTAGGTCCAAGTGGCTGGAGGCGGACAGGGGTCGCTTGGGGCGAGGGCTGTGTCGTGCTGACTCGAGACGACATAACCAAGCTCATCTTGCGAACGAGCATGCGTGATCGAGACGCGTTCGATCTGCTCTACAAGCATACGTGCGCGAAATTGTTCTGTACATGCCTGCGTATTTTGGGTGACAAAGGGGAAGCTGAGGAGGCGCTGCAGGACGTCTATGTAAAGATATGGACCAAGGCTGATCGATATGCGGCCTCGGAACTCAGCCCGATCTCCTGGCTTGTCGCGGTTGCTCGCAATCATTCGATCGATCTTATCAGATCACGCCGCCCTCCAGCTTTCGACCTGGCGGCCGCGGGCGATATTGCCGACATGAGGCCGTGGGCCGAGGAACTTCTGATTCAAAGCGACCAGATCGCTCGTCTCGACCGATGCATCGACGCTCTGAGCACAGAAAAGGCGGCGGCCATCAGGGGCGCATATCAGCAGGGCATGTCCTACGCTGAGCTTGCACAGCGTCATAACGTGCCGCTCAACACAATGCGAACCTGGCTTCGGCGCAGCCTGATCAAACTTCGAGAGAGCTTGGAGGAATGACTTTCAGAACCCCGCTCTTGATAGATTTCGCCAGTTCCAGTTCCATCAGTTCCTTGCCACCCGCATCAGAGGTGGCTTCGTCGTGACATGTGGTTTCTGCTGGCTGCCTTCGCAACCGGCGCGCTGATCACCAGCGTCATCGCAAATCAGATTTCACGCGGCAGCTCGCACGACCGGATATGCGCCGAGCACTACAGGTCGTACAGATCTTCCGACAACAGCTGGCAGCAGAACAGCGGCCCTCGCCAGCAGTGCAACTACTAACGATCTTCTCGCAACGACCAGGAATCCGCGCTGGCGACAGCGCGGATTTTTTGTCGTTCTCCATGAACCTCAATCAGCGTTGGGCGCAGCCCGTGCGTGCGAATGGCTAGCGCATCAAGCCGGCTGCGCGAAGAGCGTCTTCAATCACCTTGCCTATGCCTGTCGCGGATTCGTGTGCCTCCGCCTGGCGCGGCGGTTCGGCACGTTCGACACGGGCCGGCCTTGGCTTGTCCGGCGCAGCATATGTGCGCAAAGCAGTATCTGAAGCGGGATGGGCAAAGGCAGGCTCAGCCTTCGCCCGATCATCAGCATCCCGATCTGTGAGATTCCAAAAGGCTGCAATGCGGCGTGTCGACGATATTCCGACGTCCAGCATGAATGGCGCCGCATGGCCGAGCGCATCGTCACCGACCGTCTTCAAAGGCGTGCCATGGCCCATGCCGGCAATGGTGTATTTCTCGATTACCACATTGCCATCGGCGTCGCGCCAGACGTGGTGCGTCTGTCCATGGTTCTCTTTTCGAGCCGGGCTTGCCCCGACGCGATGAACGCCCTGCCATTGGGCAACAAGGGCGTCCGCATTTTCAGGCGCCACCGTGTGATCGGCGGTGCCCTGCCAGATCGAAATCTTCGGCCAAGGCCCCTTGTGCGGCGACGCCTGCGCCAGGCGTCGCTGGAGTTCCGGCTCGGAGGGGCCGCCATGGCCACGCATGCGGTCGAAAGCTTCCGGGATCGTCGATGCGCTGCCATAGGCAAGGCCGGCAATCACCGCGCCGCCGGCGAACACCTCCGGATATGTTGCCAACATTGCTGCTGCCATGGCGCCGCCGGCGGAAAGGCCGGTGATGAAAACGCGCTGTCGGTCCAGGCCATGTTTTGTCACCATGGCTTCGATCATCTGGCGAATGGAGAGCACTTCACCGCGATCGCGGGTGATATCTTCGGGCACGAACCAGTTGAAGCAGAGATTGGCATTGTTGGCGCGCTGCTGTTCCGGCAGCAATACCGCAAATCCTTCCTCTTCTGCCAGACGCGACCAGCCAGACCCGTGATCATAGCCGGCCGCCGTCTGCGTGCAGCCGTGCAGGACGACCACCAACGCTGCTCCGCGCGGCAAGTTTTCAGGAACAAAGAAGCGTGCCCGCAAGGCGCCTGGATTGGACCCGAATGCGGCCAGGTCGGACAGGCTGTCGGACTGGCCCGGTTGGGAAAATGCCGGTCGGCTCCGCATGGCCGAAAGACGGGCGATCGTATCTGAGATGTTGCGCAAATCGAGATCCTAGACCGCCGGAATGGCGGAAGCCTGAGCACAATGCACTTGAAGCAAAATCGTTGCTGCACTGCACAATAACAAGCTTACGCAGGGTCAGACAGAGGCGTGCTCCGCCCGCGACCGACGTCGTACCTCAGGCTGGCCCCGTCCTGGCCGACTTCGCCAGTTCCTGTTCCAGATCCACCAGTTCCTTGCCGCCGGCCATCAGGTTGAGCAACTGGTCGCGGTTGATTTCGCCCTTGGCGTAAGTGCCGGTGCTTCTGCCGCGCTTCAACAGGGTGAAGCGGTCGCCGACGACATAGGCGTGGTGAACGTTGTGGGAGATGAAGATGACGCCGATGCCGCGCGCCTTGGACTGGACGATGAGCTTCAGCACCACGGATGCCTGATGGACGCCCAGCGCCGATGTCGGCTCGTCCAGGATCAGCACCTTGGCGCCGAAATAGACGGCGCGCGCAATGGCCAGACACTGCCGTTCGCCACCCGACAGTGTGCCGACCGGCTGTTCGGGATCGCGCAGCTGGATCCCCATCGCCGACAGTTCGTCATACGCGGTGCGGTTGGCGAAGTCGGCGTCGAACTGGCTGATCGGCCCGAACTTGCGCATCGGCTCGCGCCCGAGGAAGAAGTTGCGCGCCACGCTCATCAACGGCACCAGCGCCAGGTCCTGGTAGACGGTGGCAATGCCGCTGTTGCGCGTATCGGCGGGCGAGGCGAACCTTGTCGGCTTGCCCTGGACGCGGATTTCGCCTTCGTCGGGCGAGTAGACGCCCGACAGCGTCTTGATCAGCGTCGACTTGCCGGCGCCATTGTCGCCGAGCAGGCAATGCACCTCACCGGGACAGACATCGAAGGACACGTCCTTCAGCGCCACGACCGAACCGAAATACTTGCTGACCGACTTCAGTTCGACATAGGGCTCGGCCATCACCGGCTCCTCATGGCACGGTTGCGCACATAGCTGTTGAACAGCACCGCGATGACCATCATGGCGCCCATGAACAGCTTGAACCAGTCGGTGTCGATGCCGGTGTAGAAGATGCCCATCTGCACGACGCCGAAGATCAGGGCGCCGAACATGGCGCCGATGGCCGATCCGTAACCGCCGGTCAGCAGCGTGCCGCCGATGACGACGGCGATGATGGCCTCGAACTCCTTCTGCGTGCCGCGCAGCGTGTCGGCCGAGCCGGTGACCAGCACCTGGATCGCGGCAAACAGGGCTGCCGCGAGTGCCGTCATGACGAACAGCGTGATCTTGGTGCGCGCCACCGGCACGCCCAGATTGCGCGCGGCATTGGCCTCGCCGCCGGCAGCGAAAATCCAGTTGCCGAAGCGGCTGCGGGTCAGGAGCCAGGTGCAGGCCAGGGTCAGCACGATCCACCACACGATCGATACCGGAATGCCTGATATCGACGGCAGGCCGTCCGCCCGCTTGCCGATCAGGCCGATGTCGGCGAGCCAGGCGATCAGGCCGGAAAACACCTGTCCCGAAAACAGGCTGTTGAGCGGATCGTGCAACGCCAGTTCATGAACGCCCGAGACCTGGGTCCGCCCTGAAATACCGCGCGTGAGTCCGAGGGTGAGGCCACGCAGCATGAACAGGCTGCCGAGCGTCACGATGAAGGAGGGCAGGCCGGTCCTGACGACGGCAAGACCGTTCAGCGCGCCGATGCCGCCGCAGACGGCGAAGGTGAACAGCAGCGAAAGCCAGATCGGCCAGCCCCAGAACACCGAAGGGATGGCGATGAGGATGCCGGCAAAGCCGATCATCGAGCCAACCGACAGGTCGAACTCGCCGGCGATCATTAGCAGGGCCACGGGTGCGGCGAGAATGCCAAGCTGAGCCGAGACTTCGAGGAAGTTGATGATGCCCTTGGCACTGAACAGTCCCGAGCTGCCCGCCGTAATGGCGAAGAACACGAAGACCAGAACGGTGCCGGCGGCCGCGCCAAGCTCCGGCCGGCTCAACAGGCGGCTGAGGCGTGAGACGGACCGTACCCGCTCGTCGCTCGTCTCTGAAACCATGGCTGCTTGCCCCTATGATGGAGCGGCCGGGGCGAGGCCCCGGCCGCCAGTGTCAGCGCTTGCCGAGTTTCGACAGTTCGATGACCGAGGCGGCAGTGTCCTTGGTGACGAAACCGGGACCCGTCGGATAGTCGGCGATCGGCATGATCTTGTACTTCTTCCAGAGGTCGAACATCGCGATCGGGATATAGCCCATCGCATATTGCTGGGCGTCGATGCCCCATTCCATCTTGCCGGCGACGACGGCCTGCAGGATCGTCGGGGAAAGATCGAACGTGCCGGTCTTCACCTTGCCGGAGAGGCCCAGTTCATCAAGTGCGGTCAGCGTCGGTTCGGCACCGCTGGCGCCGACGGCGAGAATGAACTGTGTGTCGGCATGAGCGGTCATGTAGGCGATCACGCGGTTCTTCATTTCGGTCGGGTCGATGACGCCGTTCATCACCGGCACGTCGACGCCGAGACCCTTGGCAAAGCCGGCGCAGCGGTCGTCGAGGCTCGAATTGCCGACCTCATGGTTGGCGCAGACCGCCTTGGTGAGGCCAAGCGCCTTGATGCGCTCGCCGGCCATGACGCCCGCCTGGAATTCATCCTGCCCCATGAACAGCAGGCCGCCAAGATCATGGGTGAGCTTCGAGCCGCCGGAATCGATGACGATCACCGGGATACCGGCGGCGACGGCGTTCTTGACCGGCGTTGAAAGGGCGGCCGCGTCGGGGATCGAAACAACCATGCCGTCGGGCTTCGAGGCCGCGATGGCGTCGATCATCTGCGCCATCTTGGCCATGTCGAAGGTCTCGGGTGCCAGATATTCAGCCTTGACGCCGAGCGTCTTGGCCGCATCGTCCATGCCGTTCTTGACGACCGACCAGTAGGGGTCGCCGCTCTGGCCGTGGGTGACGAACACCACGCGCGTTTCGTCGGCGGCCGCAAGGGTCGTGGCCGCCGCCATCATCGTGAAGCCGGCCAGCAGGCCGAGCGCAGGCTTTACTAATTTCGCAAGCGAAAACATAGAACCTCCTGTTTGTTTTCCGCCGCCGCAATTACGGTCGGCGGTCCAGTTGCCCCTTCATTCCAGTTTCATTCATCAGCACTGGTTCCTTGATGGCCGCGTGCGGCCCCGATCATTTCGTTACGGTAAATCCGGCTTCCCTCGCCATGCGCGACAGATTTTGAAATCCCATCGTCGCATAGATCTGCGGGATGGCCCTGCTGGGATCCTGCTCGGCCTCGACGACCAGCCAGCCGCTGTAACCATTGTCGGCCAGCACGCGCAAAATGGTGGCATAGTCGATGGAGCCGTCGCCGGGAACGGTGAAGATCCCTTCCATGACCGCGCCCATGAAACTCATGTCCCTGGCGCGGGCGCGCTCGAGCACGGCCCTGCGGGTGTCCTTGCAATGCACATGCACGACGCGTTTGACCTGCGCCTTGATCAGGGCCAGCGGGTCGCCGCCCGAGAATATCGAATGGCCGGTGTCGTAGAGCAGGCCGACGGCTTCGCCGGTGTGGCGCATCAACAGGCCCACCTCGGCATCGGTTTCGACGATGGTCCCCATATGATGGTGAAAGGCCATGCGGACGCCGAAATCCGCCATCCTTTCGGCCAGCGCCGTCAGCTTGCGGCCATAGGCCGGCCACTCTTCCTCACTCAGCGTTGGGCGCTGCGAGATCGGCCCCCAGATGGCATTGTGGCGCCCGCGCGAGGTGTCGGCATAGACGACATGGGTCGAGCCCATATCCTTCAAAAGCTGGAGATGCGGCGTGATCGCATCCATCTCCGCATCGACATCCTTTTCGTCGCAGCGGCCGTCATACCAGCCTGAAATCACGTCCAGGCCATAGCGCTGCATGATCGGCTTCAGCTCGGACGATTGACGCGGGAACTTGCCGCCAAGTTCAGTGCCGGCATAGCCGGCCTGCCTGGTTTCGGCGAGGCAGACTTCAAGCGGCGTGTCGCCGCCGAGTTCCGGCACGTCATCATTGGACCAGGTGATCGGATTGATGCCGATGCGAACCTTCACGGGCGAACTCCTGATTGCTTCAACCGGGCAAGATGATGGCGGGCAAGGCCGGCCAGCAGCGTCATGTCGCGACGGGCATGCTCGGCGGTGTTGCGTGCTGGCGTGCCTTCGACGATCGCCGACCAGAAGCCCTTCAACTCCTCGACGAACGCCTCTTCATAGCCGCTGCGGATGTCGTCGCTGGAAAGCGTGTGGCCGTCGCCGGTGCGCACGGTCAGCCGTGTCGGCTGGTGGTTGAGATAGGGCGAGGGGAATTCCAGCTCGAGCGAGGCGTCGTCGAAAAAGAGCGTGATGCGCTCGCGATAATCGGGCAGCCCGGGAGTGGCGATATGGGTCATGTTCCACAGCGCCTGGCCGCCGAGCAGCCGGACAGTGCCCTGGCCGCCCTCGCCCTTGGCGAACAGCGAGGCGCCGACAATTTCACCATCGGCCACACCGAGCGCATCGAGCAAGCCATGGACTGCGTTGACGTCATGCACGATCGACGAAGAATAGGCACCGACGAAGCCGCGGAAGGCGTCAGGATCGTCCAGCCCCGGCACGGCGCGCGCCACCTGCTCGTGCTGCTTGGCTTCGGTCGAGGCCACGAGGTCCGCCGTGACGTCGTCACCCCGGCACGTGGAGGCGTGCCTAACGAAAGGCCAGGCGTCGGGATCGTTGACCTCGACCGAAATGTAGCGAAGCGTGCGCGCCGTTCCGGGCAGCATTTTCAGTGCCGCCTCGTAGCTCGGGTCGAAACGCTTCATGTAGCCGACCTGGAGCACCTTTCCGGCGCGATCCCTGGCGGCAATCAAGTCATCGATGTCGCCGGCGCTGTAGCAAAGCGGCTTTTCGCAAAAGACATGCAGCCCCCTGGCGAGGGCGGCGAGGCTTTGTTCCCGGTGCAGCGCATCCGGCGAGGCGATGACCACGGCGTCAAGCGGCAGGGCGAGCAATGCGTCGAGATCGGAGAATGTCTCGAGGCTGAATTCCTCGCCGACAAAGGCGCGGACCTTTCGCGATGGATCGTAGACGCCAACGATCTTGAACTGCCGGTGCAGCTTGAGCAGGTTTGGAATGTGCTCGACCTGGGCGACGCCGCCCGCACCGATCACGCCCACCCTTACGCACTGCATCGGCCAGCCCCATCCGAACCCAGATTTTTCTTGAGCCTAAGGCTGCTTTGGTTCCATTGTTAGAACCAGATCTGATTGATTTTTGGGAACCAGATGAAGACCAGCTTTCCCGTAGACGGCATCGCTCTGGATCGCGACAGTCCCGCCAATTTGCACCGGCAGCTCTATGTCCAGTTGCGCGGCCTGATCGAACGGCGCGTACTGCCGAGCGGCCACGCACTGCCCTCGACACGGGTGATGGCGCGGGATCTGAATGTCGGACGCAACACGGTGATTGCTGCTTGCGACCAGCTGGCGCTGGAGGGCTATCTGGCGATACGGCCACGCAGGCCCTCAGTGGTGATGGACCTGCCGACCCGCTCGGTGGCGGCGGACCATGTATCGGTCGAGGACGCCAATTTGATATCGCGGCGCGGACAGACAATGCTTGCCCAACCCTATCATCATGGCCGGCCGGGCATGCTTGCCTTTCATCCCGGCATGCCGGATCCGGACAATTTTCCGTTCAACACCTGGTCGAAACTGCTCAGCCGCCGCGCCAAATTCGCGCATATCGATCTTTTCGGGACCTATCACGTCAAAGGCTATCCGCCGCTTTGCGAGGCGATAGCGCGCTACCTCACCGCCTCGCGGGGCGTGAAGTGCACGCCCGAGCAGATCGTCGTCACCAATGGCGCCCAGTCGGCGTTCGATCTGCTGGCCCGGCTGCTGATCGATGACGGCGACACGGTGTGGATGGAGGAGCCGGGCTATTACGGCGCGGGGTCGGCCTTTGTCTCGGCCGGGGCGAAACTGGCACCGCTGCGTGTCAGCAACGCCGGCTGGGATCTCGATCCGCCGCCTGTCATTCCGCGCATGATTTTCTTGACGCCGTCCTGCCATCACCCGCTCGGCATAACCATGCCGATGGAACAGCGGCTCAACCTGCTGCACATGGCCGAGACCTGGCGCTCCTGGATCATTGAGGACGACTATGATGGCGAATACCGTTTTCAGGGCCAGCCCATTCCGGCACTGCAAGGCATCGGCGCGTCTAACCGTGTGGTCTATGTCGGGACCTTCGCCAAGATCCTTTTCCCGGCCATGCGCCTCGGCTTCATGGTGGCGCCCAAGGCGATCGACCATACGATCGTCTCGGCGCTGAGCGTGAGCGGCCAGTTCGCCCCTTTGCTGACCCAGGCAGCACTCGCGGATTTCATGAATGAGGGGCATTTCACCCGCCATCTCAGGCGCATGCGGCGTCTTTATGCGGAGCGACGCCAGTTCTTCCTCGAAAGCGCGCAAAGGCATCTGGGCGAATGGCTGGATTTCCATGCCACCGAATCCGGCATCCAGGTTGTCGGTATTTTTCGGGAGCGATGCAGCGACAGGGCGGTTGCCGAGGCGGCGCTCCAGCAAGGCATCAATGTCTCGGCGCTGTCGATGCAGTACCGCCATGGCACGGAGCAGAACGGTCTTGTCATGGGCTTTGCGGCGGCCGATGCGCAGACAACCGAGAAGACGATGCACAAGTTTCGCGCTGTTTTGAAAGCGCATTTTTCCGCGAATGGATAAGCAGAGGTTAAACCCAGGATTGGGCGACGTTTACTAGAGATGCTGGCGGAGGAAGGCTCCCACCATGTCGACGGCTTGGCGCGCGGCCTGCAACTGGGCAAGGTTGGAGGGGAAGACATGCGTCATGCCATCCCAGATATGCAGGGAAGCCTCGCCGCCGGCGCTCGACGCCGCCTCGACCACGCGGCGTGAATCGTCGAGCAGGATCTCGTCATCGCCGACATGGACCAGCAGCGGCGGCAGGCCGCCCAGGGGCTGGTAGAGCGGCGAGGCGCGCGGGTCGGTGGGATCGGCGCCTTTCAGATAGAGGTCGGCTGCCTTTTTCAGCTCGTCGCGTTTCACCAGCGGATCGGCTTGGGCTCTCGTCCGCATCGAGTCGCCTGCCAGCGCAAGATCGGCCCATGGCGACATCAGCACCGCGCAACGCGGCATGACGCCGGCGCCGTTGCTGGCCCTGGCCGCCACCAGCGCCAGCAATGACAGCGCAAGACCGCCGCCGGCCGAGTCGCCGGCAATCGCGATCGCCTCGTAGCCAAGGTCGCAAAGGCCGGTGAATACACTGAGCGCGTCGTCTATGGCGGCCGGAAAGGCATGCTCGGGCGCCAGCCGGTAGTCGGGAATGAAGGCCGGTGCGCTGGCGCGCTGCACAATCTGGCTGACAAAGTTGCGATGACCGATGGCGGAACCCAGAACATAGGCCCCGCCATGAAGATAGAGGATAACCGCTTGTGTGGCACTGGCCTTTGGCCGGCACCAGACGCCCGACACCGCTCCGACCTTGCCTGTCTCGAAGCTGATACCGTCGGCGGCAGGCGTGTGTTGCATGAGCTCTTCGAAAGCCGGCCGCGACGCGAGCGCAAACTCCAGCGCCGGCAACGTCGCCAGCATGTCGCGCATCGCTTGCATGACGGCGCGGTCACTCTCGTCCTCGGGGTGAATTTCGACGCTCATGAGTTGGTCCTAAGGCTTGAGAAGTTCGGTGCGGAATTCCGGGGCGAGCGCCGCGGCCTTGGCGAGGAAGACGCCGAATTGGTCCTTTGTCAGTTCTGGCGCGGATGCGGTGCGGCTCTCCACCGGTGTGCCGACCTGGGCAAAAAATACCTCCTGCCCGGCGGGTGCGCACATGCACAACATGCGCACATCCGCGCCTGAGACATTCTTGAAGGAATGCGGCGCGTTGGCGGGGATGTTCACCGTCATGCCAGCCTTGGCCACGCTTTTCTCGCCTCGGAAGGTGAATTCGATCTCGCCCTCCAGGAGATGGAACATTTCCTCGAAATCGTGCCGGTGCGGGCCGGGGCCGCCGCCATTCGGAACCTTCATGTCGATCAGGCAGAAGCGTCCGGCTGTCTGTGCGCCGGACAGCAGCACGGTGTAGGTGTCTCCGACCACGGCCAGATGCTGAAGCGACGCATCGTCGGGATCGACGACCGAGAGCTGGCGGTCGTCCGGGGGGATCTCGAATTCGGGCATGTCTGGTCTCCAGGGATTGTATCGGCGGGGCTGCCAGCTGTCGTGTCATTGGTACCCGCTAGTTAGGGCCGGCACAGCAAAAAGCTCGTTCGACCGGCTGGACTCACTGTCCCACGGATGGAACAGTCGCCGATATGATCGATCTCAATGATTTGCGCGTTTTCGAGAAAGTGGCGGCGACCAGCAGCTTCTCGGTTGCGGGCCGCGCGCTCGGCCTGCCAAAATCGACGGTCAGCCGCAACATCGCAAGGCTGGAGCAGCAGCTGGGCGCGCGGCTGTTCCAGCGCACCACCCGAGCGGTGATCCTGACCGCCGCCGGGGAAGCGCTGCAGACGCGTTGCGTCGAGCTGATGGCGCGGATCGACGAGACGGTGACCTATGTCGAGAGCCTCGCCGGAGAGCCGCGCGGCCTGCTGCGGATCAGCGCCGGCATTGGCTTCGGCATCAATGTCCTGTCCCGGCATTTGCCTGCATTCCTCGCCCGCTTTCCGCATGTCGACGTGGCGCTCGATCTGACCAGCCGCGACCTCGATCTTGTCGCCGAACGGGTCGACGTGGCGATCCGGATGGGGCCGCTGCCGGATTCGGCGCTGGTGGCGACGCGCCTGGGCAGCGTGCGCCGCTGCCTCGCCGCCGCGCCCGACTATCTCAGCCGGCATGGCACGCCGCTGACGCCGGCCGATCTATCCACGCATGAGTGTATCGAAATGCCGCGCGGCGACGGCCGGACGCGGACCTGGCATTTTTACCGGGGCGGCGAGATGGCCACGGTCGACGTCCGCAACCGGGTCAGCGTCAACGATGCGCTGACCATCCACCAACTGGTCCGCAATGGCGCTGGTCTCGGCATGCTTTCCACGTATCTCTGCCTCGACGACTTCACTGAGGGCCGTCTCGTCCCGTTGCTCACCGATTGGGACATCGCGCCGGTCGAGGTCAATTTGCTGTTCCCGAGCAAGCGCGAGTTGTCGCAGAGCGTGCGCAGCTTCGTGGATTTCATGCGCGCGGTCTCCGTCCCCAACGAGCATTGGCAAGGCGGCATTGCCGGGACGGATTGATGTCCGTTATTCTCTCCCCGGGGGCTCGCCTCAGATCGGCAGTTCCGACGTGTATTTGATCGTCCAGCTCGGGACGTCGGTCTTGACGTTCTGGACGCCCTTGATGCGGCTAAGATGCTCCGACTGGAAGCGGCGGTAGTCGTTGATGTCGGCCGCCACCACGCGCACCATGGCGTCGCAGTCGCCGAGCATCAGATAGCATTCCATCACTTGCGGCAGCTTGGCCACTTCGGCGGCGAAATGCTCGATCGTGTCCTCGTCCTGCGTCTTCAGCCAGATGCGGGTGAAGAAGGTGAGGCCCTTGCCGATGCTGGCCGGGTTGAGCACGGCGACATAGCGGTCGATCACGCCGGCCTCCTCCAGAAGCTTCACGCGGCGCAGGCAAGGCGAGGGCGACAGGCCGACCTCATTGGCCAGATCGTTGTTGGCCATCCGCCCGTTGCGCTGCAGCGCCCGCAGGATGCGCCTGTCGATGTCATCCAGGTTCATGGTGTTGAATTCCATCCCTTCCACGAATTGTGACATTGAATGCCAAAATAATGGCAAAGACAACAATCTTCGCAACCAAATTGCGAGGCCAACTTTATATGGTTGCGCCAACACCATCACCATCCGACGCGCAACCGAAAACGGAGGCCGCGAGGCCAGTCTGTGGAAAACCATGAGCGTTTCTGAAGCAGCATCGTCCGAGGCGATTGACGGCGGATCGGGTTCGGAGTTCCGACGCGGGGTCATGTCGTGCGTGCCGGTCCTGCTCGGCACAATCCCCTATGCGCTGGTGCTGGGCGCGCAGGCGACGCAGAAAGGCCTGAACGCCGTCGAGCTGCCTCTGATGACCGGACTGAATTTCGCCGGCGGTTCGGAATTCGCGGCCATCCAGCTCTGGACATCGCCGCCGCACATCGCGCTCATCGTCGCCATCACCTTCCTGGTCAACAGCCGCCACTTCCTGATGGGAGCGGCCCTGGCGCCCTTCCTGGGGCGTTTGCCGCAGCGCAAGGCATTCGCGGCCCTGTTCTTCCTGTGCGACGAAAGCTGGGCGCTCGGGCTGGCCGACGCCAAACAGCGCACTGAGGCCGGTATCACACCGGCCTTCAGCCTGCGTTACTACATGGGCGCGGCACTGGCGATGTACCTGGCCTGGGTGGGCTTCACGGCGGCGGGCGCGCTGCTTGGGCCGATGCTCGGCGATGTCCAGCACTACGGTTTCGACATGGCGTTTCCGGCTGTCTTCCTGGTGCTGATGCGCGGCATGTGGAAGAGCGTTTCGGCGGCGCGGCCCTGGCTGGTCAGCCTGGTCGTTGCCGCCCTTGTCTATCTCTTCGTTCCCGGCGCCTGGTATGTCGCGGCGGGCGCGATGTCGGGGCTGCTTGCGGCCTGGCTGATGGCAGGTGATGCATGATCGGCGCAGCAACCCTTCTCACCATCGTGCTGATGGCCGGCGTCACCTATCTGACGCGCATCGGCGGCTATATCGTGCTGCGCAACCGCACGCTCAGCGCACGTGCCACGGCGGTGATGGAGGCAGCACCCGGCTGCGTGCTGATCTCGGTCATCGCGCCGGCCTTCGTGTCGCGAAATCCCGCCGACCTTCTGGCGCTGGCCATCACCTTCGTCGCCGCGACACGGTTGTCCATGCTGCCGACCGTTTTGATCGGGGTCGCCTCGGCGGGTCTGCTCCGGCATTTCCTCGGATAGAACGAAAAAGGCAGGCGCGGGCGCCTGCCTTCGAGCTCAGATGGTTGGTTGTTTACGCGGCCGCAGCAACCTGCTGGCTGGCCACCACGGCATCGACCTTGGCGGTCGCCTTGGCAAGTGCCGCGGTCACCGCGTCCGGGCCCATGCCGACGCCTTCGATGCGGATGACGTCGACATCGGTCATGCCGAGGAAGCCGAGCACGCCGCGCAGATAGGGGATGGCGTGATCGAACTGAACGGCGGCACCTTCCGAATAGATGCCGCCCGAAGCCAGCACGACGTAGACCTTCTTGCCGGTGACGAGGCCCTTGGGGCCGCCTTCGCCGTAGGCAAAGCTCTTGCCGGAGCGGGCGATGTGATCGACCCAGGACTTCAGCGTCGAGGAGATGTTGAAGTTGATGAAGCCGGTGGCCAGGATCACCGTGTCGGCGGCGAACAGCTCGTCGAGCACGACGTCAGAGACGCCGACCACCTCAGCCTGGCGCGGGGTGCGGGCTTCGGCAGGGGTGTAGATGCCCGTCGAATAGTCGGCATCGATATGGGGCAGCGGGTTGGCGACGAGGTCGCGCACGACCAGCGTGTTCGATGGATCGGCGGCAACGAGCTTTTCGGCGAATTCGGTGGCGATACGGGTCGAGTGCGAGGCAGCGCCGCGCGGGCTCGAGGTAATGAGAAGAATGGACATAGCGGGTCTCTCCAGTGGAATTAATTGTCCACCACATATGGGGTATCGACCCATCAGATAAACTGGTATATTTTCTATACAATCCATCTATAAAATAGATACAGTGATGCAGCCTAATCCGACCCTCGACCAGCTTCAGATCTTTGTGGCCGTTGCCGAGACCGGGAGTTTCTCGGCCGCTGGCCGCAAGCTCAACCGGGCGCAATCCGTCATCAGCTACGGCATCGCCAATCTAGAGGCACAGCTCGGGCTGAGACTGTTCGAGCGCGAGGGCACGCGCGAGCCGCAACTGACCGAGATCGGCCGGGCGATGCTGGAGGACGCAAGGCGCATGATCGGCGTGCTGCAGCGCATGCGCTCGCGCGTCGATGGCCACCTTCACGGGCTGGAGGCCGAAGTGGCGCTGTCGGTCGATTCCGCGTTGCCTTCGCCGGTGCTGGTGCGGGTGCTGAAAGCTTTCGAGGCGCAGTTTCCGACTGTGATGCTGCGACTGCATATAGGTTCGCTTGGATTGATCCCCGACCACGTCGTCAATGGACAGGCCGATCTTGGCATTGGCGGCCTGCTGGGCGAGGTCGACATCCATCTTGTGCGCATTGGCTTTATGTCGATCGTGCTGGCCGCGGCGCCCAGCCACCCGCTGGCATTGCTGCCAAAGCCATTGGCGCTCGAGGATGTGCGCGAACACACGCAGCTTGTCGTCACCGACCAGTCCGAACGCACCAAGGGACGCGACTTCGGTGTCTTTGCCTATCGGACCTGGCGCCTCACGGATATGCGCACCAAGCACATACTCATGCGCGAGGGGCTGGGCTGGGGCGGGCTGCCGCGCTGGCTGATAGCAGACGACCTGGCGAGCGGCCGCCTGGTGGAACTCGACCTCGAACCCTTTAGCGAGGTGAAGTCGCCTATGTTTGCCATGCATCGTAACGACAGCAGCCCGAAGCCGGCGGCGGCGTGGCTGATCGAACGGTTCAAGCGCGGGCTCGGTTGCTTCAACGAGTTCGAGCCGGGCGGGGTGCCTGAGGAAGAGCCGGAGACAATCCGTCAATCAGCGCCGTGAGCACAGCGCGGTAATCGTCGGCTGACGCACCGGCCTCGATGGCGAGTGCGGCGCGGTCGAAGGCGGATGCAAGCAGCGCGGTCAGCGCTTCCGCCGGCAATCTGGTAATCCTGTTGGCGCGCATCGCGGCGACCAGGCCCTCGCGCAGCGAACGGTTGCCGTGGCGGTTGTCGATCGCATCCATTGCGGCGCGGCCGAGCACGGCCGGGCCATCGAGCAGCAGCAGCCGCGTGCGGCCGGGCGCGCGCATGGCGTCGAGATAGGCGTCGGAGCCGGCGATGAGCGCATCGCGGGCTTCAAGCGAGGGTGGCGAAGCGCGCTCGATTTCGTCGGCCACGGCTTCAGCCTCCTGCTCGACCACGGCGGCAAACAGCGCCTGCTTGTCGGCAAAATGGTGATAGAGCGCGCCGCGCGTGACGCCGGCGGCGGCGACGATCTCCGGCGTGCCGGTCTCGGCATAGGATTTTTCCGTGAACAGCTTTCGCGCCGCGGCGATCAGATCGGCGCGCGTCGCCTCGGTGCGGTCGCGGTTGGAGCGGCGCGCGGATTCCTGTTGCATACATGCAGCCTGTATGTTATTTCGATCTACATGCAGATTGTATGTTAATTGATGGGAGAAGGAAAGATGAAGACCACGAGCTATTACCCGGTGCTGATGACTGGCGACGTTGCCGGCACGGCGGCTTTCTACGTCAAGCATTTCGGTTTCCAGCCGCTGTTTGAAAGCGACTGGTACGTGCACCTGCAATCGGTCGACAACAAACGCGTCAATCTCGGCATCGTCCAGGGCGACCACGAAACAATCCCGGAAGAGGGGCGGGGGCGCACGTCGGGCCTGCTGATCAATTTCGAGGTCCGCGACCCCGACGCGGTCTATGAGCGGATCCTTGCCGCCGGCCTGCCGATCCTGCGGACGCTGCGCGACGAGCCGTTTGGGCAGCGCCATTTCATCACCCGGGATCCCAACGGCGTGCTGATCGACGTCATCAAGCCGATCCCGCCCAGCGAGGAATTCTTGGCGCAGTATGCGGAGGGGGCTGCGGGGGCTTGAGTGGTGGTCTGAAGTATCGAATGGTTAGAAAGTGCCGTCCAACTAAAGCCATGTGACGGCGACGCCAATAGAACCGCGGCAATATATTCAACGTACTGTCATTTTGCAGAGGCCCGCATATTCTCTGCTTGCGCAGGTTCGAGACAGCGGCCATCCTAAACCGAGGCTGGAGGGAGCTGAGGGTGGCGGACCGGATCAGCATTGGCAGTCGAGAAGAGCTTGAGAACTGGCTGGCGGACAAGCCACCGGAATGGGCGCAGGCGATAGCGGCGCGGCTTGCGCTAAGAGTCCTGCCGCTGGCGAATGCCGATGCGCCGATTTCCCGTGAACGCTTGCTTCTGGTTGTTTTTCGGGCTGCGTTTGTATCCTGGTTTGCCCGCAGGTACCCCACGCAAGATATGCGGTCAGTCATTTCGGATGCCGCTTACGCTGGCACCGCCGTGGCCGAGTCCATGGTCGTTGGCAGCGACATTCGAACTGTTGCTCCGGCCGCGGTCGTTCAAGCCGCTGTCACGGCTGCCGACTTCAGCGATAGAGGAACGAAAAGCTCGGCAGCGATCACTGCCGAGCTCGCGGCAAATGCCAGTAGCGCCGTTGCGAGCAGCGTCGGCGCGGCTCAGATAAGGGAAAGTGTTGCTTCCGATGTGTCCTTCTTGTCTCAACTGGAGAGCCTCGGCTCCGCGGAAGCTGCTCGCAGGCTGATCAATGAGCCGCTGTGGTTGATCGATGTGCGCGGCGATTCGAGATTTCAGGCCAATTTTCCGCCTTGGGTCCGCGCGCCGTTCGACAACATGGTCAAGGATCCTGATCTGGCCAGGGCAGGATTCAAACTTTGGATAGAATGGTATCGGGCGATTTTGCCGAATAGCCATCGGGCGCGACCCACAACCTATTTGGGCGAGACAGTTGACCTGCGCGTAGCCGCTCAATCCAACACATGGTGGAGCCGCGAACCGATCAGAGTGAATGCAGATATAGCAAGATGGCGTGCCAGCCCGGCTTCCGAAAATCCTACGGATGAATCCGACTTGCTGGAAGGCATGCTGCCGCCCGAAGGCTCGGAATCCACTACACAATCCAGCAGGATAACAGGTCCACGACCGACGACGGCTCGCAAACGTCGAAGCAAAGGACCGATTTCATCCGCCGCCGATGGGACCATCCGCACTGCCCCCCAGGAGAACATGAAGGATCCCGAAGGCGATCCCGATCCAACACGGGAATCGGAAGCCACACCGACCACGTCAACTCCGCCGCCGGAACCACCGCCACCGCCACCAGAGACCTCCGCGGTCGAGACCAGCTTCCTCGACAACTCCACCGATCCCGATGTCGATTTTCTCAACCGCTCGGATTTGGCCTTCGTGCTGGCGGGGCGGCTCAACCAAGTCTGGGATCAGCTCAACAAGGAAAAGCCTCGGGATAGTTACTGCGGCAACAGCGCCCGCTGGACGGGCCTCTGGCCCAAGCTGCCAGCCAGGGAACCGCCACCCGGCTTTGTCGTGCACATCGACGCGCCATGGGGTGGCGGCAAAACCAGTTTTGCCAATTTTCTGATCCGCCTACTCAATCCCTACAAGGTGGCCGGCCCACCGCCGGCCTGGATGTTGGGCTTGCCGCTCGGCGACCCAAATTTCTGGCCGGAGTCCTACCGGCGGCCCTGGCATATCGTCACCTTCAATGCCTGGCAGCATCAGCATGTGCTTCCGCCATGGTGGGTGTTCTATCAGTCGATCCGCAAGCAAACGACCGACGCCATCTATGCCGAGGACTTGCTGGTCGAGCCAGCGCCGGCGACCGACGCATCAGGCAACCCACTGCACAACGCGCCGCCCGTGCCGCAACCGCCAGCGGTTGGCCAAGGTTATCTTCTGCCATGGCTGCGCGCGGCGGATTGGTCATGGTGCTGGTTGCGTGAAATGGCCTGGCGCGTATGGACGCCCGATATCCGCAGCAAGGTGGCGGTTGCAGTATTGGGTATCGCCGCCGTCATCCTTTTGTTTCGTTTTGGCCTGCTCAAACTCGATGACAAGGGGGTCAATGCGAATACCACCAGCCTCGGTCCTTTTGTTTCTGTGGTAATCGCAGCGCTTGTGGGAGGGGCACCGCTGATATGGACCGTGCTGTCGGCACTGAGTTCAACCTTGCTGTCCGGCACGCCGGACGCGGCAAAAAACTACGCACTAGGTTCAGGCGATCCGCTCGACCGGTTCCGCGAGCATTTCGCGAAAATGATGACATCGCTCAAGCGACCGGTTTTGGTGGTCGTCGATGATCTCGACCGGTGCGAGCCGACATTCGTCGTCGAGTTGATCCGCGGCATGCAGACCATCCTCAGAAGTCCGCGCCTGGTCTTTATACTGCTCGGCGACCGTGACTGGATCGAGGAGTGTTTCACCAAGGTCAACGAGGCGATGAAAGGGATACATGTCGGGCCGGAACATGAGTTTGGCGCCCGCTTCGCCGAAAAGGCGATCCAGTTTTCCTTCGTGCTGCCGGACATTTCCGATGATGCTCGCCGCACATATGTCCGTGACCTTCTAGGTATAAAGCCTGAACCATCATCGCAGGCGGCCGAATTTGAAGCCGCTTCGCCGATGAACAGCGCGTTCAAAGGCCGCGTTGAGGCAATACTGCGGCAAGACCAGGCGTTAGATCGCGAAAATGCTGCCCAAGCCGTACGCGAAGATATCGAGGCTAGCCCTGCCAGCGAAGCAGTGACACGGGTCGTGCTTTCAGACCTCGACAGGCGATTATCCTTACGCGCTGCCGCCGACAAAACAGCGGAGGCGGCGACAAAGCATCGGCTGGAGGCGCTTTCCAGCGTGTTGCCAGCCAATCCACGGCAGATCAAACGCATCATCAACGCCATCACCTTGCTGCAAGAAGTGGCGCGTCTCGAACAATCTGTGCAACCAGGCTCCACCGACTGGAAGATCCTGGCCTTGTGGATCATCCTGATGATCGAATGGCCGAAAAGCTGGTTTACGCTGAGCACATATCCAGGCCTCGCCAATCGAGTGCTGGGCCAGCCGGACGAGACTGTTGCGCATCTGCCTGTCGAAAACGCCGACGCATTCCTGGCCGCTCTCAAGGCAAAGGCCGAAGTGATGGCCCTTCTCAAGTTCCAAGGCGATCAAGAATGGCAGGATTGTAGCATTACCACTCCACGTATTCTGAAACTCCGGCAAATCCTGCCACCCGCCAGTGGTCAGTTGATCGACGTCGCGCCACCGAAGAAACCAGCTCCGAGTGAAGAGTCCTGATATCTGTTAGCCAGCCCTCGCCACCGGCGTCACCGTCACCTGGCTGACGCCGGTGCGGCGCACCACGGTGCACAGCGTCTCGCGGCCGATGCGTTCGGCATCCAGCATACGCACCAGGTCGTCGACGCCGGTGACCGGACGCCCGTCTATTGCCGCGACGATGTCACCTTCCCTGAGGCCTGCCTTGGCCGCCGGGCCGTCCTTCTCGACGCTGCGCAGCCGCACCGCCGTGCTGGTCGACACCTGCGACAACAAGGCGGCGCGGCGCGGCAGGTTCGTGGTGTCGGCTGAAATGCCGATGAAGGCTCGGCGCACGCGGCCGAAGCGGATGATCTCCGAAATGACGAAATTGGCGGTGTTGGACGCGACCGCGAAGGCGATGCCTTGCGCGCCGTGGATCATGGCGGTGTTGACGCCGATGACCTCGCCGGCCGACGACACCAGCGGGCCGCCGGAATTGCCGGGGTTCAACGCTGCATCGGTCTGGATGACGTCGTCGATCAGCCGGCCGGTCGAAGCGCGCATGGAGCGGCCGAGTGCCGAGACAACGCCTGATGTAACGGTCCATTCAAAGCCGAGCGGATTGCCGATCGCAATGGCGATCTGGCCGCGCCGCAGCCGCTTGGAGTCGCCCAGCGGCGCCACATCGGCAAAGCTGCCGTCAGCGCGCACCAGCGCGATGTCGGTGTCAGGATCGCGGCCCAGCACCCGACCCTCGCTGGAGGCGCCATCCGGCATCGAGACGCGCACCGTCTTGGCGTCGCCCACGACATGGAAGTTGGTGACGACCAGCCCGTCCGGCGCGATGACGAAGCCGGAGCCATGGCCGCCCTGGCCGCCAATACGCTCGATGCGGCAGACAGCCGGGCCGATGCGGTCGACGGCGTCCGCCACCGTCATGGAATAGGCGTCGAGCAATGTATCGTCGGGTTCAAATTTGGCAGCGGCGAGGGCCATAAGCGGGCTCCGTGTTTTCAGGCTTGATCGTGAGTTTTTCCTGTGCGTGTCGCTATCCCAAAACCGCTGAGCACTTTTGGGCGACACGCACTATATGTGCGGAGCGGCCGGAACCGCCGCGACCTGACCAGATGGCCAGTCAAACCAGCAACTAGCCGTCAGGCGAGTACCTGCGGGCGCACTGCCGAGCGATATCTGGGGCATGAGAAAACCCAGGAGATATTCATGAGTGACTTCAATCTGAACGCATTTTCCCAAGCCATCGCCGATCTCGCGGCGCAAGCGGCTCCGGGAACGGCTGGTTTCGCCACCCATCACCACCGCACGGCGAGCGCCTTCCACTGGCGCGACGGCTATTTCGTCACCGCCGAGGAAGCTGTCGAGGCCGGCGAGGAGATCGTGCTGACGCTGGCTTCGGGCGAGACAGTGAAGGCCGAACTGGTCGGACGCGATCCTTCGACCGGCGTTGCCTTGCTGAAGCCGGCCACTGCCGTCAACGCCGCGCCGCTAGCCAAGGCCGATGCAGTTCGGCCCGGCAACGTCGCCATTGCCATCGGCAGCAGCCAGGGCTCGGCGCTTGCCGTATCGGGTTCGGTCGGTGAAGTCGGACCGGCCTGGCGCTCGATGCGTGGCGGTACCATCGACCGGCGCATCAATCTGGCCGTCGGCGCCGGCGGCCGCTTCGAGGGCGGGCCGGTGCTGGACGCCAAGGGCGCGCTGATCGGCATGCTTCTGTTCGGGCCGCGCGGCCGGGCGCTGGTCATGCCTTACGAGACGATCGAACGCGCGGTGGCGACACTGCGCGAGAAGGGCCATGTTGCGCGTGGCTATCTCGGCGCCGGCCTGCATCCGGTACGTGACCGCGACGCGCACGGTGCGATGGTGATGAGCCTCGACGACAACGGTCCGGCCAAGGCCGCCGGCCTGTCGCTGGGTGATATCATCGTGGCGTGGAACGGCGAAGCCGTGCATGGTCCGCGCGACCTGATCCGCAGGCTTGGACCGGACAGCGCCGGTGTTTCGGTGACGCTTGGCGTGGTGCGCGGCGGTGAGCAGCGCGATGTCGCGCTGACCATCGGCGAAAAGCCGCTGAGCTGAGAGGGCTGATGCAAAGCGACACGCTGACAAGACCTGACGCGGCTGGGCCAGATATGGTTGGCCCGGATGTGGCGGGCGGCGAACGCCCCCTCGTGGTGCTGATCGCATTGCGCGATGCCGCGCGCGCCGAGCGCTTGTCAGCTTCGCTTGCCATGGCGGACGATCTGCTTCCGGTCGTGGCCGGCGGCGGGGTCGCCGATGTCGCGGTCATCGATGATACCGTTGCCAACAGCGCGGCCTGGGTCGACCGGGTGAGGGCTGGCCATGCCCCGCCCCCACAGGTGCTGCTGTCCGGACGCGCTATCCGGCCGGAAGGCCAGGTGTTTGCGGTGCTGCCGCTCAGCGCGAATGCAACTCTGATAGCGGCCGCCGTCAGACTGGCGGCGGCCGGCTACCGGGTGTCCGGCGACGGGCGTTCGACGCCGGATCGCCATGACGATTTCGATCGCGGTGATACGGCCGGTGGGACTGGAAGCCATAGTGGATTGTTCGGAGAGGAATCGCTCGACGATGGCGCCGCCCCTCGGCCAGCGCTGTCACCGCGCGAGGCCGAAGTGCTGGCGCTGCTGGCCGAAGGCGCGCCCAACAAGGTGATCGCGCGGCGGCTCAACATCTCCGTGCATACGGCGAAATTCCACGTCGCCGCGATCCTGATCAAGCTGGGGGCCGCCAATCGCACGGACGCCATTGCCATTGCGATGCGACAGGGGCTGGTGCTGGTTTAGCCTACGCTGCGTAAGCCACATCCAGGCATCTCGGGCCTTGCGCTACGGTCGCCTGCCGCGCAAAGGTTCGCGCCTGCCATGCTGCAAGGGAGGCGCAAGGAAATGTCGCTCAAGGGAAAGACGCTGTTCATCTCCGGCGGATCGCGCGGCATCGGGCTGGCGATCGCGTTGCGGGCGGCTCGCGACGGCGCCAATGTGACGATCGCCGCCAAGACCGCCGAGCCGCATCCGAAGCTGCCGGGCACGATCTACACGGCCGCCGAAGAGATCGAGCAGGCGGGCGGCAAGGCGCTGCCCATGTTGTGCGATATTCGCGACGAGGCACAGGTCGCCGAGGCTGTTTCAAAGACGGTCGAAAAATTCGGCGGCATCGACATCTGCGTCAACAACGCCAGCGCCATCCAGCTTACCGGCACCCTCGAGACTGACATGAAGCGCTACGATCTGATGCATCAGATCAACACGCGCGGCACCTTCCTGGTGTCCAAAATGTGCATTCCGCACCTGAAGTTGGCTAAGAATCCTCACATCCTGAATCTGGCGCCGCCGCTCGACATGAAGGCCAAGTGGTTCAAGAACCATGTCGCCTACACCATGGCCAAGTTCGGCATGTCGATGTGCACGCTGGGCATGAGCGCGGAGTTCGCCAAGGACGGCATCGCGGTCAATTCGCTGTGGCCGATCTCGACCATCGACACTGCGGCGGTGCGCAACCTGCTGGGCGGCGCGACGGTGGCGGCGATGAGCCGGTCGCCCGACATCATGGCCGACGCCGCGCATGCCATTTTCATGCGGCCGTCGCGCGAAGCATCAGGCAATTTCTACATCGACGAAGAGGTGCTGCGCGCCGAGGGCGTCAGCGACTTTTCGGTCTATTCACCAGGCGCGACCGGGCCGCTTGCCGGCGACTTTTTTGTCCCGGACGAGGTGTTTGCCAATTCCGATACGAAGATCAGGCAAACGTTCTAGCGTTCCGGAAGGTCCGCATGTCGATCGCACTATTAGCGAAATGCAATCCAGGCGCTCCAGAACAGGCTTGAGAAAAAGCGCTGCGGCCTGGTGAACCCGGCTGCTGCAAGCAGGATGAACACGGCGTCTTCCGATCGCGGCGGATCGGCGCCTTGCAGGATCTTGCCAAGCTTTGCCTCGATCTCGGCCGGGGTCGCCCCATTCATGCGCCAGCGCTGGCCCCAGGCCGCCATCATCAGCGGTTGCGAGCCATAGGCGTGGTGATTGCCGGCAAGGATCAGCGGCGCGTCCTTTTTCAGTCGCGCGGCGATGTCGCCAAGGATGGCCTGCTTGGCCTCATGACCAGGCAAATGATGCAGCACGCCGATCAGCGTTGCTGCATCGAATGGCTGGTCTTCAGGCACGTCTGATACAACGCCCAGAACAGGCTTCGTGCGTTCGACGAGCCCGGCGGCTGCGATGCGTGACATCGCGAGATCCAGCATGGGTTTTGAAGGATCGACGGCAACAAAGCTCCAGGACGGTTCGAGCTTGGCGGCAGTGAGCACTTCGCGCGCCGTGCCGCCGGCCCCGGCGACAAGTATGCGTGCGTTCGAGCCGCTGCCAAGCGACGCCGCGAGCATGCAGGCAGCCAATTCGTGGCACGCATCATAGCCGGCAAGCGCGATCCTGCTTTGGGTCTCGTATTCGGCGGCCCGCGACGGGTCGAACTTGGCGGCGGCATCGACTGACATACTGTTCCAATCCGGAGCGCTTTGGCGCCCCTATGAAGTGACGTTAATTTGGCATAATTTCGATCATCATTGCTGGGAATGACATGATCGACAATCCGATTTCGCCGCGAAAGCGTGACCGATTGACTGCATTCCTGCAGGCGTTTGGCCTGCGTGCCGTTGTCACCAATGAAGCGGATGCGGCGAATCTTTTCCTGGTCTCGGGAACTGACGGAGCCGGCGCTTCGCACATCGTTGTCAGGATTCTGGGAGGCGTTCCCAGCAACGAGGCGTTTTCCGTCCTCGTCGCGGCCCGGATCGATTTTGGCGGCGTGGCCAATCCGCTTGTCGGCGCCTTGCCTGAGGAACTGGTATTTGCATTGGCGGAGCAGCCGCAGATGCGAGGGCTGGCGGATGCGCTGGCGATGGAGGTTGAGGACAGCCGTTGCGGCGGGCGGACCGTTCAGGAGCGCCTCTGCGAAATCATAGTCGTTCTCGCTGTGCGGCGTGCAATAGACATGGGCCGGGTCAGCGCGGGACTTCTGGCAGGGCTCGCCCACCCAACCTTGCATCCATGCCTGGTGGCCATCCATGACAAGCCGGCTCACGGCTGGCGCACGGAAATGCTGGCTCAACTGGCGGGCCTGTCTCGAAGCCACTTCATTGAGCAGTTCACGAGGACCGTCGGCAAGACGCCTGCCGCCTATGTCACGTCATGGCGTCTCGCGCTGGGCCGTGCCGAGATTGCCGCTGGGCATAGCGTGAAAGCCACGGCGCGCGGTGTCGGATTTGGCAGTGCCGCCGCCTTTTCGCGCGCCTTTTCACGGACCTATGGCTATCCGCCCGCCGAGATGGTCACAGCGGGTCTGAAGCAAGAGCCCTGAGGCCATACGCAGTTGTGGTTACGGACCCAATCCGGAAGCCTCACACCTCGTCCTTCTTGCCTTTGCTCAGGCCCATCAGCCGGTCGATATAGGCCAGCATCAGCGCCGAGACGACGAAGGCGAGATGGATGATGGTCAGCCACATCAGTTGCTCGGTCGAATAGGACGACGAGTTCAAAAACACCTGCAACAGGTGGATGGACGAGATGGCTACGATGGTCGAGGCGACCTTGACCTTCAGCGAACCGACATCAATCGTGCCCAGCCAATGGACGCCGGCGCCATCTTCGTCGTCGAACCGGCTGACGAAGTTCTCATAGCCCGAGATGATGACCATCACGACCAGCGAAGCAACCAGTGCGGCGTCGATCAGGCCAAGCATCTTCAGGATGGTGTCGGTGTCGCCGAGCGTGAAGGCCACGGTAACGAACTCGTAAAGCTTCTTTCCGAACGACAGCGCATAGACCGCCAATGCCAGGGCCAAGCCGATATAGAAGACGACCAGCAGCCAGCGCGAGGCGAGGATGATCGATTCGATGGCGAGTTCGAGACGCTTCATGGATGGTTCCGCTTGGTTCTCTTGTCGGTGTCGGGCCGTATTTCGACCAGCTTACCTTGGTTTGCAAGACAAATTGATGGACAGGTTCGTCGTCCCCAAGGCGACGCCGAACAGCTTTATCTCGGTGTTTTTGACGCAATCCCCGCGAAAAAAGATTTCACACTTTTCCTGGAATTGCCCTTAGCAAAAAACCCCGCCGGGGAGGGCCGGCGGGGCTCAATGCATCCCGCTGGAGTCGGGATGGGGCAGGGAACGCCCAGACCAGAATCTGGGGTGTGAGAGCCCGTGATTCAATGAGCCGGCTCTAATGCCCGTACAATTCTTGTTGAGCTACGGTGAGTTACCGGCGGCTCCTCCCATCCCGGTCGACCGGGATGGGTTCTGTTTGCCGACCTGATTCCAGAAGCTGCTCCAAGCCGCTGGAAAATCAGGTCAATTGTTGCTGGCCACAGGTGCCACCAGCGAGGTTATGCGGCGGATGGCGACGCGCCGGTTCGCGCGGTTAGGCGCGGAGGTGTTCACCTTCAGATACTCCTCGCCATAGCCCTGCGTTGTCAGGTTCTCCGGCGGAATGCCGAACGCATTGGTCAGCGCTTCGGCGACCGCTTCGGCGCGACGGTCCGACAGAGCAAGGTTTGCCTCCGGCGTGCCGACAGCGTCTGTGTGGCCCTCGATCAGGAAGGTCTCGGCCGGGTTTTTCTTCAGCAGCTTCTCCATGGCGTCGGCGACGCCCTGGAGCTTCTGCACCTCGGTGTCGGAGATCGAGGCCGAGCCGAATTCGAAGTTCAGCGTGTCGAGGTCGACGCGGCGTGCGATGTCGCGCACGCGGGCCGAGCGCTTGACCTCGTCGATCGAATAGAGGCGCTGAACCCTCTCCACGGGCGGCTGGTCGAGGAAGGTGTAGTAGTCGTCGGGGCTCTGTACATCCTCCGAATCGAGGATGTAGTCCCGGCGCGGGATGGTCAGCCGCATCGGCGGCAGGTCGTCGCCGGGGTCGCGCCAGTCGCCCTCATCCTGATAGTTCCGCTCGTCGACATAGCTCAGCACGTATTCGCGCCCGTCGGGCGTGATGCGCGAACGCTGGATGACATCGCCGTAGCGGTTGCGGATGGTGACGATCTGGACGCCATTGCCGCGTTCGACGGTTTCGCGGGTGCGGCCCTGCGGCAGATCCTCATAATAGACGTCCTTGGCGCCGCGATTCATGCGCGAGCCCTCATTGCTTTGGACGATCGTCTGGTCGCCGAGCTGGATGATGACGCGGTCGCCGATCTCCTTGAGCACGTCGACGCCCTTGGGGCGGCGGCGGTCGCGGATGTTCTCGTCGGGCGCGCGGTCGAGACGCTTGCCTTTTTCTTCCGTCACCGGGACGAACTTTTCAGGCTTTAGCTGTTGCTGAGCGGCCTTGTCGTCGGTGGGCGGCGGACCCTGGTCGACAGGAGCGACGACTGGCTTGCCGCCCTGATCGCCGCCTTGCTGGGCGTTCTGGCCACCATTCTGGTCACCGCCGTTCTGCTGGCCGTTCTTGTCGCCATGCTTGCGGCCGCCACCTTTGCGCTGGGCATCCTTCTGGCTGTCGAGCATAGGGGCAGCATTCGGATCGGTGGGCGCCTCGCCTTGCACCGGGGTTTCACCTTGGACAGGTGCTGCCTTGTTGCCATTGGCCGGCTGTTCGCCGGTAGCCGGCTTCTGGCCATTGGCGGGCTTCTCGCCATTGGCAGGCTGTTCACCTGTCGCGGGCTGCTTGCCTGTCTGCGGTTGTTCGCCATTGGCGGGTTGCTCGCCATTCTCAGGCTGTTCACCCACCGGCTTCTTGCCGTGCTTCTTCGTCTTGTCCTGGGGCTGTTCGCCCTGGACCGCCGGCTGTTCGCCGGCGGGAGCCGCCTCGACCTTGGGCGTCGTTCCTTCGCCAGCGGGCGCTTCATTCGGCGTCGGGGCAGCTTCCGGTGTTACGGCCGGTGCCTCCTTCTGCTGGTCCTGCTTGTGTTTCTTGCCGGGCTTGACCGGCAGGTTGTCGTTGGCGGGCTCGGCCTGGTTGGCGGGCGCCTGCCCGGCAGGGGCTTCGGTCTGCTGCTGCTGGTCGCGCTTCTTCTTGCGCGGCTGCTGTTCGCCGGTTGCGGGAGCTAACTCGCCGGCGGGCGCCTGTTCGGTCTGCTGCTGCTGGTCGCGCTTCTTCTTGCGCGGCTGCTGTTCGCCGGTTGCGGGCGCAGCCTCGCCGGCGGGCGCCTGCTCGATCTGCTGTTGCTGCTGATCGCGCTTCTTCTTGCGCGGCTGCTGCTGGTCGGTTGCGGGAGCAGCCTCGCCGGCGGGTGCCTGCTCGGTTTGCTGCTGCTGATCGCGCTTCTTCCTGCGCGGCTGCTGCTGGTCGGTTGCGGGAGCGGCTTCGCCGGCTGGCGCCTGCTCCGTTTGCTGCTGTTGGTTGTGTTTCTTGCGCGGCTGCTGCTCGCCTTGCGCAGGTTGCTCGGCAGGCGCCTGTTCGGTCTGCTGCTGCTGGTCACGCTTCTTGCGTGGCTGCTGCTCACCTTGTGCCGGCTGCTCCGCCTGGGCGGGCTGCTCCTGCTTTCTCTTCCCTTGCTTCTGCGCGCAGGCTTCGGCCGATTCGCCCTCGGCGCAAGCGGCTTGCGCCAAAATGAACGGGGCTGACGTGCGCTGGGCCGGGCCGAATGCGGCATTGCCTTGCAGCGGGTACGCGCCCAACGGCGCGGATGCCATCAACAGGCCAAGTGCGGTGCCTGCCAGAATCCGTGGTTGGCGTTTCATCGAAAACTCTCCTTGTGGGGTCCCATCCTTGCCGAAACCGATCTTGGAGCGATTGGTTCCAGTATGGCCCACTTATACACCGTACGGGGCGATTGGCCGGCCTTTTGAAGGCAACTTCGTGTCTTTCGGCCGGGTTGCGGCCGCATTTCAACCGTTGCCGCGCTTGACCTCGGCGCGTGCCGGGGCCACATGCCCAAAATGGAAACGCCGTTCTGGAAAACAAAGACGCTGGAGGCGATGAGCCCGGCAGAGTGGGAATCGCTGTGCGACGGCTGCGGCAAATGCTGCCTGTCGAAACTCGAGGACGAGGATACCGGCGAGATTTATTGGACTAGCGTCGGCTGCCGCCTGTTCGACGCGCAGAGCTGCCGCTGTTCGGACTACGCCAACCGGCTGGCGCGCGTTCCCGATTGCGTCGGCCTGACACCGCAGAATGTGCGCACTATCAGCTGGCTGCCCAGCACCTGCGCCTACCGGCTGGTGGCCGAGGGCCGCGACCTCTATTGGTGGCACCGGCTGGTGTCAGGCAGCGCCGAGACCGTGCACGAGGCCGGCATTTCGATGCGCGGCCGGGTCAAGGCCAGCGAGACCGACCTGGCCGAGCCTGAGGATTATTTTGACTATATGCTCGATGAGGAGCCATAGGGCCCGGGCCTGGACGATGAGCTCGTGTCCGCGGCTCGCGGGAGCCTGAGACCGGGCAGGGCGTTTGGGGACATATTTTGAAGGCTGGCGCAGATTTCACGCCACATGAACCGCAGATGAACGGCAAGTTCGTAAACAGTTCAGACAGGCCAGTGCATTCTCCCTGCATCGGTTTCACGAGGACGGGCGAAAGCCTGCAACAAGGAGAGAGAACCATGTACAACAAGATCAAGACGGCGGCCCTTTCGGCGCTGGTCGGCCTTGGCACGCTGGCGGCCATTCCCGCCCACGCCGACAGCCTCTATCTCGGCTTCGGCAACAACCAGGATCCGCGCTTCGGAGTCTATGCCGGCGATGACGGCTATCGCCACCGCCGTGACGAGCGTCGCGACGACTGGCGCGACGGGCGTGGTGACGGCTGGCGCCGCGGCTGCTCGCCGGACCGTGCCCTCGACAAGGCAGAGCGCATGGGCCTGCACCGTGCCCGCATCGTCGACGTCAACCGCCGCACGGTGAAGGTGATGGGACGCCAGGACGGCGATCGCGTCGTCATCGTGTTCGCCAATGAGCGCGGCTGCCCGGTTATCTATCGCTAAGGTTAGCGGCATAACCCTCTGCGAGGGTTAGCCTGTAGTAGCTGAGAGCCCCCTTCCCATCGGACGGGCGCGGCTCGAACAAAACCCCGCGGGAGCGATCCCGCGGGGTTTTTCATGCGCAGCAGTTGCCGTTGGATGGTGATGCGTGCCGGGCAAGTCCCGATCACGCATCATCCGAGTGGCCTACTTCAGTTCGAACGTCACAGTGACCTGCACGTTGTAGGCGTTCTCGCCGGCTTGTGTCGGCACTGCCGCACCAGCGGCGGCGTCGAAGGCCTTGGCGTTGATCGCCATCGGCGGCGGCGCGATGTTCTGGTCGGAAATCTCCAGCACCCGCCCAATGGTCACGCCGGCGGCTTCCGCAAGCGTCTTGGCCTTGGCCACGGCATTGGCCACCGCCTTCTTGCGCGCCTCGGTGATCGTGGCGTCCGGGTTGTCGTTGGTGAAGGAAATGCCGCCGCCCTGGTTGACGCCGAGCGAGACAGCCTTGTCGAGGATTTCACCTGTTTTGTCGATGTCGCGCACCCGTACCGCAAGCGTGTTGGTCACCTGGTAGGCGACAAGCTCGGCATCCTGGCTGCCGTCGGGCTTGTTGGTGTAGTTGTAGCGCGGGTTGATCTGGATGCCTGCCGTCTGCAGGTCGCGATCCTTGATGCCGGCCGCCTTCATCGCCGCGATCACGGCGGCCATGGCGTCGTTGTTGGCGTCGAGTGCCGCGCGAGCCGTCTTGGCCTCGCGCATCACGCTGAGCGACAGCAACGCGAGGTCCGGAGGGACGGTCGCTTCGCCCTCGCCCGTAACAACGATGCGGGGCGGCGTCGGCAAATCGGTGGCTCCAGCCATCGCCGGAAAGGCGATTGCAGCGGCGAGCGCGAGTGGCAAAAGATGTCTGGTCATGAAAATCTCCTTGGTCTGCGATCCAGTCGCAGGCGTCGCGTAGGGCGCGATTATGGGTTGATTTGGGCGATCTGTGAAAGCCCGCCGGGAAAGCCTTGTGCCGCGAGGCGAAAAACATTAATCCAGCCCGCGTGGGGCCTGTAGCTCAATGGTTAGAGCCGGCGGCTCATAACCGCTTGGTTGGGGGTTCGAGTCCCTCCGGGCCCACCATTCAGTCCCGCCGTTTAGGCGCCTTTTTAACTGTCTCAGAATAGTGTCAACATTCCCGTAGCGCTGCCCGGATTGCCAGGAAAGGAAGAACCAGCCGCCTGCCAGAATCAAAAGCAGCAGGGCCGCGGTCGCCACCAGCCACGGAAATCTCTGGTTCGATTCCTCCTGCTTCAGTTCAACCGCGCCTCTACGCCGGCAAGCTGCGAACTGTCGCCGTCAAACTCTCCTAAAACCCGGGAGGATTCCTCATGGATACGAAGCAATACATCGCGAACTATTTCATGTAATTTCTCAGGCGGATTTCTTCGGATTACCGAAACCAAGGTCGCAAATTGTCCAACTTTTGACCAGAGACGAAGGTCGCCAAAATGGATAGTGTCCAGGCTGCTCTGTTCTTTCTCGTTAAATTAATCCTTCACAAGATATTTAATAGAAATAATCATCGACGAAATTAGTTAAGGATCCTCGCTATTTGCATTATCGGCAGCTACATGCCCTATCAAAAGTCTGGAATTGCGGCTAATGAGAAAGACATGTTCTGCAGGATAGACAAGAGAATGCTTCAAAGCAACTTCAGAGAGGCTGGCGCCCCTTCTCCAAGCTTCAAGCCTCCACTTGAGTCCGTGCCAGGTAAATATATGTCGTAAAGTTTCATTCAGCGACTGAAAGGTCTGGTCGATCTTTTCCCCGGTCGACTTGCGAATTGCTAGCAGAAACACCGGGTATAATATATCCGTCAGCGTGCGCGCGCTCTTCTGGATTGACCGTTGCACAGCCCTTTCGACAGCTTGCGCAAGGCCTCGCCGAGTTGCGCATGAGGCGCCCGTGCGGCCGCACTGGGAAGAACGTCGCTCACGGCTGCCGCGAGCTGCTCTGGTTCGTCCAGCAGATGCGTAACCCGTGAAAGCTCTGAAGTTTCGCGGCTGACCAGCAACTGGCGCAGCGTTTCCATGCGAGGATCGGCGGTTGGGACACCGTCGAAACGCGCACGGTAATCCGGATCAACGTTCCGGGCAATTTCTATCAAAGACGAGCCGGAGCCTCGCGATCAATCTCTGTATCGTTCGAGGCCGTTCTTTGCGGAAGGCTGATTGGGTCGACGGTCGACGTCAACGTCCCATCAACTCACTTTCCAGCTACGGTCCGAGTTGCTCTTGCCGCCGACGGGATCCTGATTCAGACTTTTTGCAACCTCGACAAAGAGGCCAGCCAAGAGATTTCGGTCGGTCTTGACGTTGCTGAGATCGGCAAACATTTTCTCTAAGCAGTGACGCCCCGCAATCTCCGCGTTCACGGCATCCGGCTTTCAATCGCAAGGCGATCAACCGAATAACGACAGCGGCAAGGCGCAGTTTCGCGCTCAGGCAGGCGATCCGATCAAGCTCGATAGGAACCGCTTCATCAGCTACACGGCAACGCTGCGGGTGTTTGCGCGCGCACTCGCTGATGGCTTGATGGGCCTTCCAGACGTCAAGAAGGGGTCGTAGCGCCGCTGGAGCGGCCTCAGGGCTCCAAGTCGGTAGACGGACTGTTGCGTTGTGCCGCCCCGCGCCGCTCGAGCGCGGTCTTGCGGATGATTTCCGCGATCTCTGGGCTGCTGCTGCACAGCATCTGGAAATCCGCCGCGTGCAGCGACAAGAGTGAGACCTCGGTTGCGGCGCTGACGGTCGCCGAACGCCGTTCCCCGGTGATCAGCGCCATCTCACCGAAGAAGGCGCCAGGGCCAAGCTCAACCGGATTCGGCGTCGCGACGCTGACGCGCCCCTCGACGACGAAGAACATCCGATCACCGGGCTCGCCACTGCGGCAGATCACGGCGCCCGCCGGCACCGTGCGAGCTCTCAACGCGCGCACGATCTCGACCAGCACGGCCGGGCCGAGCTTCTGAAACAACGGTACGGTGGCAACCAATTGCCAATTGCGGACGAAATCCTCGCGACGGACTTCTTGATAGAAGCCCGTGGCAAGAATGCCGGCCCAGAGTCCGAAGATGCCGATGCCACTCATCATGACCGCTCCGGCAAGGACGCGGCCGGCGAAGCTTTGCGGGATAGTGTCGCCATAACCGGTCGTGGAAAGCGTGACCACCGCCCACCACATTGCCTGAGGGATGCTGCCGAACTTTTCCGGTTGGATGTCGCGCTCGATGACATAGGCCGCGAGCGCGACAGCGAACAGAACGACGCCGAAGAGCGTGGTGACGCCGATCAGATTGCGCGCCTCGTTGGCCAGGACCCTGCCCAGCACCGGGAAGAAAGTCGAGTCGCGCAGTGGCTTCAGCAGCCAGACAGCACAGTAGAGGCCCCGGTCGGGCGTGCCGACGAGCAGAAATGCGGCGAGTGGAACCAAGACCGCGAGCACATCGATGGCGATTTTGGGCGTCCTGTCCCGAAGGTCTCCAGCCCGGCGCTTGAGCAGCGTCGCGGCCAGTTGCAGGAGATAGGCGCCCCAGATAACAGCGAGCAGGGCAGTCAGAGCCAGTCTGCTTCGTGCGGACATGTCCGGTATCGTGAGCGCAGCCATCGCCAGAAGCCCAGGCGCAGCCAGCACCGCGTTGAGCGGCGCGTAAATTCTTAAGGAAGGCGGTACCGACATTCTATGTCCACGCTACGCCCACGAGCGGCTATACCCTCCAAAATAGGATGCCTTCAAGGTAAGCGTAAAGGTGCTTACTGTCGCTGCGATGTGAATAACCAACGGTGAACTCGGATGTCCGGGATTGCTTCGTGACCGGACGTGAACAGACAGCCGTGGTTGGTTTCGTGGGATCCGCTGGTGGGCGGACCGAGCGGGTCAAGGAGGTCATCAAGTTGCCTCCTTCGGAAGGCCGGCGGCCCAAAGGCCCGTTCACCAAGCTCAGGGCTTCGGGCGGGGTTTGGGACTGGAAATGAACGGTCCAAGATCATCACCGGCATCCACCCCAAGCGGCCGCACTATCCTGTCTCCGCCGACAGGATCCCTGACCGCAGAGGCTTCAAATTTACGGCCGTAAACGTTACCATGTTCCTGTCGCAGGCAAAGGGCAAGCCATAATGTTCTCTGATTGTTCCTCAACTTGGCCAAAATCACAGCTTCGGGCCGATTAGGCCAAATATGGTCAAACGCCTACTCTTCGCAATGCGTCACGGAGAAACCCGGTGGAATACCGAGGGGCGCTTTCAGGGCCGCAGCGACCATTCCTTGGCGCTTCCCGGGCGGCGGCAGGCCATGGAAAACGGCGGCAGGCTGAAGGCTTATTTCGAACGTCTCGGCGTGAAACCTGCCCGGATCGCGGCCTATACGTCGCCGCTCAAGCGGGCGCGGGAGACGATCGCCATGGCGGCTTTGGAAGTGGGGATTGCCGAAAGCCAGGTCAACATCGACGTTCGTCTCGCGGAAGCCTCGTTCGGCCGCTGGGAGGGGATGACCACGCTGGAGGTAAAGGCGCGTTTTCCCGCCGAGCGCCGGCGACGCAAGGCGGATCGCTGGAATTTCGACTCCCATGATGGTGATAGCTACGCCGATCTGGCGCGTTTAATGGAAAGCTTTCTGGCCGATCTCGATCCGGGGCAGCCGGTACTCGTCGTGTCGCATACCGGGAACATAAGGGTAATGGCCTTCATGCTCGCCGGCCTGACACGGGACGAGGCGATGGCGCTTGCCGTCCCCCATGACGCGGTGCTTCACTGGGACGGGCGCCAATTCACATGGATTTGAATTTGCGAATGCATTTGCCCTGAAGCACGACCGTCAGGATGGCAAGCGCCTTGCACAGGAAGCGTTTGGCCGCCGGAACTCGATCCTTCCTGGATGTACCGCCGGAAATACCGTCAGATTTTCCCGCTGCCCCTTTGTCGCCAGCAGCCAATCAGAACCTATCTTCTGAAACTCAACAGCTTGCCGAGAACCTGATGATGTGGCGTCGATCGTCAGCAAGCCGCAGTTAATCCTATGCCTTTCCACGCTAAAATAGCCCTTTCGCCGAATTTCGCAGGTCGTTACCCTGCTCCCGGCGCCACTTTCAGCCACGAGGCGCTGTCACGCGGCGGCTCGAATAGCCTCACCTCGAAGTGATTAATGAGCTTGGACGACATTGTCGAAAGTCGTATAGCGGACGACGATCAGCCTGAAGACACAATCAGGAGAACGTCATCCTTGGACCCTCCTGGGTAATACAAATTGAAAATTGCGGCCTCATGTTTCAAAAGAGGTCGGTAGACCCTGCGAGGACGGTTTCGAAGCCTGCGGGGTCACCCACGGTCCTCAAGGCGAGAATTCTAAAAGACGTTCAAAATGACCCAGCACGTACAAAATGCTCGAATTCTCATGTACAGCCACGACACGTTCGGGCTCGGCCACTTGCAGCGCTGCCGGACGATCGCGCATTCGCTGGTCGAGGATTTCCGCGGACTTCAGGTGCTTATCATCTCGGGTGCGACCATCGCTGGCGCCTTCGACTACCGCGCCCGTGTCGACTTCGTGAAGATCCCCAGCGTCATCAAGCTGCGCAACGGCGAATACACCTCGCTGGAAAAGGATATCGATCTGCATGAGACGCTAAGGATGCGCCAGTCAATCATCCGCCACACAGCCGAGACCTTCGCGCCGGACATCTTCATCGTCGACAAGGAACCACTCGGCCTGCGCGGCGAGATCGAGGACACGCTGTCCTACCTCAAGACGCGGGGCACCACACTCGTGCTTGGCCTGCGCGAGGTGATGGACGCGCCGCATCTGCTCGACGCAGAGTGGGCACGCAGGGATGTAATGCGCAAGATAGGCCTGTTCTACGACAAGGTCTGGGCCTATGGCCCGCCGGATTTCTACGATCCGTTGACCGGCCTGGATGTGCCGCCGGCAGTCAGGGCAAAGATGAAGTTCGTCGGTTTCCTGCAACGCAGCCTGCAGAAGAACGAGTTGCCCGGCCATCGGCCCGAGGGCGACTATATCCTTGTTACCACCGGTGGTGGCGGTGACGGCGCCGAACTGATCCACGACGTCATCGATGCCTATCAGCAGGATCCGCAATTGCAGCATAGGGCGCTGATCGTGCTTGGGCCTTACATGCCGGCGCGCAAGCGCAACAAGCTGCTCAAGAAGGGGTCCAAGATCCCCTATATCAAGATCATCGAGTTCGACAACCGCATGGAAGACCTGATTGCCGGCGCCAAGGCGGTGGTGGCGATGGGCGGCTACAACACCTATTGTGAGATACTGTCTTTCGACAAGCCGGCGCTGATCGTGCCGCGCGTCAAGCCCCGCGAGGAACAACTGATCCGCGCGCGGCGCGCGGCTGAACTCGGCCTCATCGAGATGCTTTTGCCGGAGGAAGCCGAGGATTCC
The DNA here is from genome assembly GCF_055456085.1 of Mesorhizobium subarcticum. Lineage (NCBI taxonomy): Bacteria > Pseudomonadati > Pseudomonadota > Alphaproteobacteria > Hyphomicrobiales > Phyllobacteriaceae > Mesorhizobium > Mesorhizobium subarcticum. The sequence goes on from NZ_CM144237.1 coordinate 3,106,314, forward strand.
CAGCGGTTTGCCGATGCACTGAAGGTTCTGCCGGACCGGCCCCGCCCATCGCAGAGCAATCCGCATCTAACGCTGGAAGGGCTGCCTCATATTTCCGAAATCGTCGCGGAACTGCTCAACCGGCGGGCCGGTCATCACCTTTCGGTCATTGAAGGCATGAACTGAGTTGCAACATCGCAAGATCGTCGTGGTTCTGAAGGGCTATCCGCGGCTGTCGGAAACCTTCATCGCGCAGGAACTGCTCGGTCTGGAGCGTGCGGGGTTCGACCTGATACTCGTCGCGCTCAGGCGGCCGACCGACGCAAAACGCCACCCCGTGCACGACGAGATCAAAGCGCCCGTCCATTATCTGCCCGAATATCTGCATCAAGAGCCGCTGCGCGTGGTCCGCTCGCTGTTTGCTTGTCTGCCACGACCGGGCTTCTGGTACGCGCTCGGATCGCTGGCCTCCGATATTCCCCGCGACTTTACGCGCAATCGCGTGCGCCGCTTCGGGCAAGCGCTCGTGCTGGCGGCCGAATGGCCGCAAGACGCGGGATGGCTGCATGCACATTTCGCGCACACCCCGGCATCGGTGACACGCTATGCCAGCCAGCTTCGTGGCCTGCCCTGGAGCTGCTCGGCCCATGCCAAGGACATCTGGACTTCGGCGGATTGGGATCTGGCTGGCAAGCTTGCCTCGGCGCGCTGGACGGTCACTTGCACGAAAACCGGCTTCGACCGTCTGAAGGAACTCGCCAACGGCAACTCGTCTGTGCATCTGAGCTATCATGGGCTCGACCTTGATCGCTTCGGCAGTTTTAGCGAGGCGCGAAAGCAGCATGACGGCTCGGTGCCGGGCGAACCGGTTGTCGTTCTGAGTGTCGGGCGCGCCGTTGCAAAGAAAGGCTACGATACCTTGCTGCAGGCCCTTGCCCTCTTGCCTGGTGATTTGGCGTGGCGTTTCGAGCATATCGGCGGCGGCGAGGAACTGGAACGGCTCAAGGCGCTGGCGCAAAAGCTCGGACTGGATGGTCGCGTCTCCTGGAACGGCGCGCTGGCGCAAAAGGAGGTGCTTGAGCACTACCGAGGCGCCGACATTTTTGCCCTGGCCTGCAGGATCACCGCCAATGGCGACCGGGACGGCCTGCCGAATGTTCTGGTGGAGGCGGCCAGCCAGCGGCTTGCCTGCGTGTCGACCGACATTTCCGGCGTGCCGGAGCTTTTATCGCCGGAGGAAACCGGGCTGCTGGTTCCGACGGAAAACCCAATTGCCCTGGCACAGGCGCTGGAGCGCCTGATCCGCGATCCCATGCTGCGCGCCCTCCTGGGCGACGCTGCGGAGCGGCGCGTGCGAAGCAATTTCGATCATGTGGCCAGCATTGGACAGCTCAAGCAGCTGTTCCAGCAGGAGTGGCGGGCCGCCGAATGAAACGGCTGCGGGCTTTCTTCTATGTCCAGCACCTCCTCGGCGTCGGTCACCTCGCGCGCGCCAGCCGCATTGCGGCGGCTCTGGTCGATGATGGGTTTGACGTCACCGTCGTGACCGGCGGACCGCCGATCGCGGGGTTTCCGGGACCGGGGGTAAAAACTGTAACCCTGCCGCCTGTCACCTCCGGCGATGAAGGATTTTCCGGACTTGTCGACCTGCAGGGCAAACCCATCGACGATGATTTCAAGACATTGCGTTCAGGGATGCTGCTTCAGGCATTCCGGGATTGCAGGCCGGATATCGTCATTGTCGAGGCGTTTCCATTTGGACGCCGGCAGATGCGTTTCGAACTCTTGCCGCTGATCGAGGCCATCGATGCGACGTCGCCCAGACCGCTGCTGGCGACGTCCGTCCGCGATATCCTTCAGGAGCGCGTCAAGCCGGGCCGAAACGAGGAAACGGTCGATCTCATCAACAGGCATTTCGACCTTGTCATGGTCCACGGCGATCCGGCTTTCGCGACCATCGACAAGACATTTCCACTGGCTGCGGCGATCAGGGCCGAGGTCGCGTACTCAGGGCTCGTTGCCGCACCGCCGTCACCCGCGGCCTCTGAGCGCTTCGACGTCCTGGTGTCGGTTGGCGGCGGGGCTGCCGGAAAGAGCCTTGTCAGCGCCACCATCGCAGCGGCGCGGAATGCCAACAACGGTTGGAAATGGTGTCTGATCACCGGCCCAAACCTGCCGAAAGACGAGTTTGACGCGATCGCGCGGGATGCCACGCCCGGCCTGTCCATCTTCCGGTTCCGCGAGGATTTCGCCAGCCTGCTGGCAGGCGCCCGCCTGTCAGTCTCGCAGGCGGGTTACAACACGGTCTGCGATGTACTGCGCGCGGGTTGTCGCTCTCTGCTCGTTCCATTTGCAGCCGGCGGGGAAACCGAACAGACGGTTCGCGCCCTGATGCTCGAAGAACTCGATCTTGCAACGGTGCTGACCGAAAACGACCTGACGCCTGAAGGCTTGGCGCAAGCGATCGAACAGGCGCTTGTGGGACCGACGCCGTCCGCGCATCGTCTCGACCTGGAAGGCGCGCGTCACTCTGCACAAATCCTGCGCGGGCGGTATCGAACATGGTCCCTAAAAACGGGGGCCGGTTTCGGAAAGGCACATGATCAAACAGACGATGGATCCTAAGCGGTTCATCGGCTTAACGCGCATCGTGTCTGGCGAGTGCGGCGCGCTTCAATCCCTTGCTTATGTCGTTGTCCCAAAACCGCTGCGCACTTTTGGGCGAAATGCATCAAACAGTCCCGATCAGCATGAAGCGTGTATAGTTTTTTGTCGGCAGTTCGCCGGAGAACCGCACCTCCCGTAGCGCCGCCATAGCTTCGAAGGCTGCAAGTGAAGCCACGCAATTGATGTGCGTTGGCTCGCTGAAATAATTGTTCGATTGCAGCAGTACATTCGTGCCCCGCGGAAGCAGGGCAAGCCAGGCGCGCAGATCCGCTATGTGTTCGCAGCTCGTATTGACCGTCAGGTCGGCCCCCCCGACCGCATAGTCGAGTGCGTACATATCTGCCGTCAGCGCCTGGAACCGATCTCCGGCTTCCCGGTTGAGGGTCCGGGCGACCGGCGCGACTTCGGGATCGATGTCGATGCTGTCGACCGCTGCGATGTCGAAGCGGGCGTCGTTGAAAAGCATTGCCGGCAATACGCCATACCAGCCCCCCAGAACCCATATGCGCCCGAACCGGCCGCCACTGCTTTCGAAAAGCCTGTCCAGCGCCCACATCTTGCAGGCGACCTGCTTGTGGTTGAAGGCGTTGGCGACATCGGCCTTCGGATGCTTGGCGATGACGCGCGCCAGCCCCGCCACCAGAGGGTTGTTGACATAGGCCGCAATTCCCCGTGTGAGGTCCAGGGTTTGCTCGTGCCCGTCCATGCCGGCATTGCGTGGTTGCGTGACATCCATCATATTCGTCTTGTATGGTGGGATTTCGGGCGACACAACGCAATCTTGCCCTCCCGCAAGGCTGTTTGATCCGCGGACATGATTATGCTGTTAGTCGCTTTGCCATTGCCCGGCACCGGAGAGAGCCGGTGCGTCTGTCCGGATCATCGGCGCCTTGCATGCACTGCAGATTCGGGCTTGTGGTCGGCGACGAAGACATTGCCGACACGCCACGTGCCGGCAGGTGCTTTTTCATGCTGAATCCTTCTACCTGAAAGACCACAGTCGCATATGGAACCCAGCCTAGCCCGCTATATCTGGACGCACACCAGGAAGCAGCAGATCTGGATATTGATGGTCGTCTTGATTTCGATGATCCCTTACTTCATGTCCTTCGACCTGCCGAAGCTGATCGTCAACGGCCCGATCCAAGGCAAGGGCTTCGAGCAACCGGGCGCGACCCAGCCATTCATGAGGCTACACTATGACTTGCCGTTCATTGGCGAGGTCCTGTTCTTCTCCGGTTTTCAGCTCGGCCGCAAAGCGACGCTGCTCGCCCTGAGCCTTGTGTTCCTGTTGCTCGTCGTCATCAACGGCCTATTCAAACTCTATATCAATACCTACAAGGGCCGCCTGGGCGAACGCATGCTACGGCGCATCCGCTTCGAACTGGTCGATCGTGTGCTGCGGTTTCCGCCGATTTACTTCAAGCGTGTGAAATCCGCCGAAGTGGCGACCATGGTGAAGGACGAGGTGGAGCCGCTGGGCGGCTTCATCGGCGATGCCTTCCTACAGCCAGTGCTGCTCGGCGGCCAGGCGCTGACGGCCATGCTGTTCATCTTGGTTCAGAATGTCTGGCTCGGAATGATAGCGTTCGTGATCGTGGTGATCCAGATCGTGCTCATCCCGCGAATGCGGCGGCGGCTGATCGTGCTCGGGCGACAACGGCAATTGACGGCGCGCGCGCTTTCGGGCCGGGTTGGCGAAATCGTCGACGGCATTGGTGCGGTTCACGTCCACGATACGTCAAACTACGAGCGCGCCGACATAGCAGCCCGGCTCGGACTGATCTTCAAGATCCGCTTCGATCTTTACCAATGGAAATTCATGGTAAAGTTCCTGAATAATTTTCTCGCGCAGATCACGCCCTTCCTGTTCTACATGATCGGCGGGTACCTGGCCATCGCCGGGCGGCTGAACGTCGGCCAGCTCGTGGCCGTGATCGGCGCCTACAAGGACCTGCCGGGACCAATGAAGGAACTGATCGACTGGGATCAGGATCGGCAGGATGTCCAGGTCAAATATCAGCAGGTCGTTGAACAGTTCACCGTCGAGGATCTCATCGCGCCGAGAATCGGGGCATTGATGGTCGATGATCCCGGTCCGATGACCAACCCCTTGTCGGCGGTCAGTTTGTCCATAGCAGACGATGGCGGCGCAATGCTCCTCGACCGCATCTCCCTGCAGGTCAAGCCGGGTGAGACGGTGGCGCTGGTCAGTACCGCTACAGGGGGCGCAGAGGCGCTTGCGGAAGCCTTCGCGCGGCTGAACTGGCCGGACAGCGGAAGGGTTGTTTCGGGCGCCGATGACCTGCTTGAACTTCCCGAAGCCGTGACAGGCCGGCGCATGTCCTATGCCTCGTCGGATGTTTTCCTGTTCCACGCAAGCCTCCGCGACAACCTGCTCTATGGCTTGAAGCATGCGCCGCTGACATCGGTGACTTATGACGGCGCTGCGGCAGACCAGCAGCGCTGGAACATCGCCGAGGCGCATCGGTCGGGCAATCCGGATCTCGATGTCCACAGCGACTGGATCGACTATGCCTCTGCTGGCGCCACCGGCCCGCACGACCTCTTTGAGGCCGTGCGCCGGGTGCTCGACGCGGTTGTTCTGTCACGCGACATTCTGGATCTTGGCTTGCGCTCGTTGGCCGACCTCAAGCGCCACACGGAGCTTGCCAAGCGGATTGTCGAACTGCGTGCGGCGCTGCGAACCCGGCTGGAACAAGAGGGGCTGAGCGGACTGGTGGTTCCTTTCGAACCGGGCGCCTACAACAAGGAAGCAACGATCGGCCAAAACCTGCTCTTCGGCGCTGCCTCCGGCCTTGCACTGGCCGACAAGGCTCTGGCGGCCAATCCCTATTTTGCTTCCGTGCTGAAGCAAGCCGGCCTCGACGGCATGCTCTACGGCATGGGCATGGAGATCGCCGAACAAACGATCGAGCTGTTTGCCGACCTGCCGCCCGACCACCAGTTCTTCCAGCAGCTCGCCTTCATGAGCGCCGAGGAGATACCCGCCTACGAGACCTTGCTGCAGCGGCTCAAGAACCGTCCCTACGAGGCGGTTTCGGAAGCCGACCGCGCCATGATCATCACCTTGAGCTTTGCCTATATCGAGCCCCGGCACCGCTTCGGCCTGCTGAGCGACGAGCTGATGAGCAAGATCGTTGCCGCACGCAACCAGTTCTATGAAAACCTGCCGTTCGAGCTGCAAGATGCGGTCGAACGCTATGATCCTGCCAAATACATTGCCGCGGCCACCGTGATGGACAATGTCCTGTTTGGGCGTGTGGGCAACAACCATCCCGACGCGCCGGACCGCATACGAGCCATCGTCTATGACATTCTCGACGAACTCGGGCTTTATTCCGAACTTCTGGATGTCGGCCTGGACTTCGACGTCGGCGCCGGCGGCAGGCGGCTGACAGGTGGACAGCGACAGAAGCTCGATGTTGCCCGGGCTCTGCTCAAGCGTCCCGATTTTCTCATTCTCAACCGGCCGCTGTCTGCGCTTGATCAGCGCATGCAGGACAAGGTGCTGCGAAACGTGCTCGAGGAAGCCAGACGCGACGACCATTCACCGGCAATTGTCTGGGTCGTGACCAATCCGGCAATGGCGATGATGTTCGATCGGGTTATCGTCTTCGACTCGGGTCAGTTGGTGGAAGACGGAACACACGAGACACTTTTGGCAGAGAACGGCATGTTCAAGGAACTTCTGTCATAGTGGGGCAAACGCGAGTTTTGGGAAGGTTTGCGACAATGCTACTCAAGGATGAAGTTGGAATGCTGCAACGCGTTCCCCTGTTCTCCGGCATTGAGCCGGCAAAGCTCAAGCTGCTTGCGTTCACATCCGATCGTGTGAACTACAGCGCCGGTCAGATCCTCTTCCGGCAGGGCGACGAGGGCGACGCCGCCTATGTCATCCTTTCGGGCAAGGCGGATATTCTGGTGGATTCAGACAGCGGGCCGATAAAAATTGCCGAACTGCTACCGAATTCGATTGTTGGCGAGATCGCCATATTGTGCAACAGCTCGCGCACGGCCACCGTTAGAGCGGCAACTCAGCTGGAAGCCTTGAGAATTCGCAAGGATCATTTTCTGAGGCTTATGAGGGAGTTCCCGGAGATGACCATCGAGATGGTGCGGGTTCTTGCCGATCGCCTAAGCAATACGACCGCCGATCTGATCGACGCGCGGAGCGCCAAGTAACAGCATGGACGACGACGTTTTCCTGGTCAGATTTTGGGGCGTGCGCGGCAGCATTTCGGTATCGGGGCCAGAATTCTCTCGCTATGGCGGCAACACAAGCTGCATTGAGATGCGATGTGGCAAGCATACGCTTCTGTTTGACGCCGGATCCGGCCTGCGGCCTGCCGGCACGGCGCTTCGGGCGTCGGGCGTGACCGATTTCGACCTGCTTTTCACCCATTGCCATTACGATCACATCATCGGGCTGCCGTTTTTTGCGCCGATCTATGACCGGAGCGTCAAGGTTACGCTTTGGTCGGGACATCTTGCAGGGCGCATGACGACCCGGCAGATGATCGATAAGTTCATACGGCCGCCGTGGTTTCCGGTGAAACTGGACGTCTGCAAGGCAAGCCTCGACTGTCGCGATTTCGTGTCCGGAGACGTGCTTCAGCCGCGCGAGGGGGTGGTGGTGCGAACCGGCAGTCTTGTCCATCCGGGCGGCTGCATAGGCTACCGGGTGGAATGGGCCGACCGCGTCGTGGCGGTGATCACAGATACCGAGCACGAGCCGGACAAGCTCGATCAGGCGGTGCTCGGCCTGATCGAAGATGCCGACCTCGTCATTTACGATTGTACCTACACTGAAGAGGAAATGGAACGCCGCCACGGTAACGGGCACTCGACATGGCAACAGGGCGTCAAGCTCTGTGAGGCGGCCGGTGCGCGGGGGCTCGCGCTGTTTCACCACGATCCGTCACGCACCGACGAGGAACTGGAGGAGATCGAAAAGCTGGCCAAAGACAGGTTTGCCGGCGCTTTTGCCGCGCGGGACGGCCAGACGCTCGAATTTCCAGTCGCATTGCACAAAGGGCGCTGAGTTATTTTCCTTCATATCCGTTTTGACGCGATTCCCAAGGGAAAGGCCTATGCGCTTTTCCTGGCAAAACCGCTCACACTTTTCTTGGAATTGCTGTGGCGGCGCTGCGCCCGATCAATGTCCGGATCGGAAGCCATGCGCAGGCTTCAGCCTGCGCGGTGACTGCGAACAGCCGTTCGAGGAAAAGCCAGGCCGATTCATCGTGTACGAGATGGTGGGTTAGAACGCCGACCGGTTCGCCACCGTCGTCTGTATGCTGCAATTGCGCGATGATAGCCTGAACCAAGAGGCCATGATCTCGGCAACCGCGCGTGCCATGCCAATCCATGATGTCGACATTGCTGTTGATGACCGCCAGCGAAGCCGGCTTCGGCGGCCCATAGACCGATAGTGCCGCAAATCCTATCGATCCAAGGTCGGGGACCAGGCCGGCGTCGATCCTGTTCCAGGGTGGCACCAGCATCGGAACGGCACGTGTGCCGTGCAGGCCGGTCACGTGCGACAGCCCGCGAGCCAGATCATCGAGCACCGCCTCGCGTGGCCGATGCGCGCCGAGCTCCTGCCTTTTCTGGTTCTCGGGCGCATGATTTCGGTGCGCCCAGCCATGGATAGCGACTGTGGCATGCGGCGACTCGTCAAGCCGGACGACAAGTGTCTCATCGGTCAGGGCCGGAATGACGGCCAGAGTGACCGGAACCGCGAATTCGCCGGTGAGGTCGAGCAGCCGATCAAGCGCCGGCGTCGGATCCACGGCATCATCGTCGCGTAGCCAGAACTCCGCCTTGCGGCCCGCCCGTTGCCGGCGCGCCAGTTCTTCCACCAAGGGCTGCCAGATCGGACCGGTTGTCATGAGACCGGAATCTTTTTGAGAAGTTCGGCCAGACGCGCCGCCGCGCCACCGAGAGAACGTTCTTCGAGGACGAAACGCCTGGCTTCTGCGGCCATGATGGTTCTTTCGTCGTTACGGGTCAGAAGCCTTTCAATGGCGAAAGCGAACGCCGCGACATCGCCCGGCGGGGTGAGAAACCCGGTCTGGCCATCCCGCACGACCTCCGGCACGCCGGCGATGTCCTGAGCCACCACCGGAAGGCCGGCGGCCTGTGCTTCAAGATAGGCAACGCCATAGGCCTCGCCATAACCCGGCCAGACGTAGATTCCCCCGCTGTAAAGAACATCCGGCACGGCGGCCGGCTCGATCGCGCCAAGCCATTCGATACGGTCGGCGGGCAAGCCGGCGAATTGCGCTTTGACCTCGTCACGGGCAGGCCCGTCCCCGACGACCGACATGGTCCAGGACAGGTGGCCGATCGAGCTGAGGGCTTGCGCCAGCATGCGATAGCTTTCGACTTTGTCGCCCGGGCGCATCATGGCGACGGTAACAAGGCGCGTCGGACAACTCCGTGACGGCATGTCGCGGAATGCCGATGTGTCGATGAAGGGCGAAAGCATATCGAATACGGCCTGGGGAATCGCATCTGTCAGCCCCTGGCGATCCCTTTGGGTGAAGCAGATGTTCAGCGCCGCCTGGTCGATGGCTCGCGCCACCAACGCCTGGCTATCGGCCCACAAGCCGGCGTTGCGTCGCCTCGAATAGGAGGCTTCCGCTGTCACATAGGGAACAGCAAAGGCCGACGCCAGTCCGGGCCCGATCAGGTCGGGCGCCTTGTAATAGGGATGGTAGGTGAACCACAGATCGGGCTTGCCCTGACGGCGCCAAAGCCTTGTCAGCCGCGCGGCTTCGTCCGCGGCCTCGATCTTGAGCGCATCGAAACTTTCCGGCTCCGGCTGGCGTAGATAGAAGCGCAACTCAGATGCCAGTTCGACGCTATGCCCTCCGTGCTCCAGCGCCTTGACCAGCATCCGTGCCATCTGGCGGTCGCCGGAGACGACGGGATGATTGGGTGACTTCAGCGGCGCGTAGAAGGCAATTCGCATCGCGCGACCCTATCATCGGAAAGCCTGCGCAAGTCAATTTCGAAGCACGAACGACTTCACCTTCAAACGTTGGAATGTGCTATCTAATGCTCATGGAAACAGCTGTCGCGTCCGACCCGTTTGTCGGTTCCTTGCCAGTCTTCGCAAAGTTCGAAAGCGTTGCCGATATCGACAATTATCGGCCTCTGCCCGATGGCTGGGCGCTGGCCACCGCCGACATTGTCGGCTCGACCAAGGCGATCGAGGCGGGGCGCTATAAAACCGTCAATATGGCCGGCGCCAGCGTCATTTCGGCGCTGCTCAATGCGCTGGGCCGGCAAGATCTTCCCTATGTCTTCGGCGGCGACGGCGCACTCGTGGCGTTTCCCGGCTCGGCGCTTGAGATCGCCCGCAACGCGCTGGCTTCTGTCCAGAGATGGGTGGCGGACGAACTGGACCTGACCTTGCGTGCGGCAATCGTGCCGATCAAGGACATAAGAGCGCAAGGCTTCGATGTTCGCGTGGCGAGGTTCCAGGCCTGCGAAGCGGCCTTCTATGCTATGTTCGCCGGCGGTGGCGGCAGTTGGGCGGAAGCCGAGATGAAAGCCGGGCGCTACCGCATCGACCCTGCGCCGGCCGGCGCGCGGCCGGATCTGACCGGCCTCTCCTGCCGCTGGAACCCGATCGAAGCCCGGCACGGCGAAATCGTCTCGATCATAGCCATACCGGGGGCTTCGCGAGACTTGCGCGGTTTTCAGTTTCTGGCGTCCGACATCATCGCCCTTGCCGGCAGGCAGGAGCGTGATGGCCACCCGGTGCCGGTGGACGGGCCAGGCTATAGTCTCATGCCCGCTGGCCTCGATGTCGAGGCGAGGGCCACGGCGCCGCCAGGGCGACGGTGGCTGGCGAAGCTGTGGGTGATGTTCCTGATGACGCTTACGGCGGTCGCCGATAGATTTGGCTGGACCATCGGTCGTTTCGATCCGAAGGTCTACAAGCGCGAGGTGGCCAGCAATTCGGATTTCCGCAAGTTCGACGACGGCTTGAAGATGACCATCGATGTTGACGCGGATGTCTTACACCGGATCGAGAACCGGCTGAAACAGGCGGAAGAGGCGGGCATTTGCAGCTATGGCCTGCACCGCCAGAAATCGGCCTTGATGACCTGCCTCGTCATCTCGCCGCTGCAGCCCGATCATGTTCATTTCATCGATGGCGCCGACGGCGGCTATGCGATGGCTGCCGCAAACCTGAAGGCGAAGGCGCTGGTCCAATGACGGCTTGCGGAAATCGATTTTCGGCAATATGCCTCGGCCATGGTTCTTTGGGACCCGGTGAGCCTCGCCATGGGCGCGGGTAGTCTGTCCGAATTGACGGGAAAGCAGTTTTTTGGACGCCTCACGATCGACATATGACCGTCTTTTGAACCGGATTTCGACGCGCGCCGCGCAGGTCGGCGTGATCGGACTGGGCTATGTAGGGTTGCCGCTGGCGGTTGCGGTCGGGCGCGCCGGCTTCCCGGTTTCCGGCTTCGACATCGAAGCCCACAAGGTCGAGAGCCTGAACAACGGCCAATCCTACATCGAGGCGGTGACGTCGACAGCCCTTGCCGGCCAGGTGGCAAGCGGACGGTTCCGCGCCACCGCGGATTTTGCCGAACTGGCCGTCTGCGACGTCATCATCATCTGTGTTCCGACCCCGCTGACGAAACACCGTGAGCCGGATCTCTCTTTTGTCACGAACACGGCAGGCGCCATCGCAAAACATCTGCGTCTCGGCCAGCTCATCGTGCTGGAATCGACCACCTATCCCGGCACCACCGACGACGTGATCAAGCCCATACTGGAAGCAACCGGCTTGCAGTCGAAGATCGACTTCTTCCTCGGCTTCTCGCCCGAACGCGAGGATCCAGGCAACCGCAGCTTTGAAGTCGCGACGATCCCCAAGGTCGTGGCGGGCGACGGCATTGAAGCGGCGACGCTCGTCCAGGCTTTCTACCAAAGCGTGGTCAAGACCGTCGTTCCGGTTTCCACCACAGCGACCGCCGAGGCGGTCAAGCTGACGGAAAACATCTTCCGCTCGGTCAACATAGCCCTCGTCAACGAGTTGAAGGTCGTGTTCGGCGCGATGGGAATCGACATCTGGGAGGTGATCGAGGCGGCAAAGAGCAAGCCCTTCGGCTACATGCCTTTCTATCCTGGCCCCGGACTTGGCGGGCACTGCGTTCCGATCGATCCCTTCTACCTGACGTGGAAGGCGCGCGAATACGAACTGCCGACCCGCTTCATCGAGCTGGCGGCGGAGATCAACACGGCGATGCCGCGTCATGTGGTCGATGAACTGGCGAAGGCGCTGGACCGGCGCTGCGGCAAGGCGCTCAGCCGCTCGCGCATTCTCATCATCGGGCTCGCCTACAAGAAAAATGTGCCCGACATCCGCGAAAGCCCCTCATTGCGGCTCATTGAACTCATCGAGGAATGGGGCGGCAAGGCGGAATTCCACGATCCGCATGTTACGGAGATCCCGACCACGCGGGAGCATATGGCGATCAAGGGACGCCGCTCGGTGGAATTGACCGAGGCGGCCTTGAAGGATTTCGATGCTGTCGTCGTTGCAACCGACCACGACGCGATCGACTATCAGACGATCGCCGATCACGCCCTTCTGATCCTCGACACGCGCAATGTTTTTGGCCGCCTCGGGCTGGCCCGAGAGACGGTGGTGAAGGCCTGACACCGTCTGAGCCGGGGAGTTTTTTGCGCGATGTCAGGATCGTGATTGCACTCCGGCGGCAGCCTCGCCACATAAGGCCACGCAGGACATAGATGCAGTTACGTCCGCTCCTTGGTTGCAAGGACAGTCATCCGGGAAATTCCTTGCCGCATGCTGCCGAAGCCGGCCTCGTTGACTTCGGGGGCTTATCTTTGGGTCGTTGGCGGACTGTGTTATGGCGGGTCAAAGGACGGGTTTCGAGAAAGCATGAGCACATCGCAAGCAGAAATTTCCAGCATTCTCATGGATAAGGTTGCCGATTGGCTGAACCAATCGGCGCTGGCAGGCAGCGACCTGGAAACATTGGTAAAAGGCTTTTGCGAACGGCTGGCTGCTGCCGGCCTGCCGCTGAAGCGAGTGCATCTGAGCTTTTCGATGCTGCATCCGCTTTATGACGCGCTTGGCTTCACCTGGTTTCGTGGCCAAGGCATAGAAGTGGAAGGCTTCCGCGCCGAGCCCGGCGGGCCGTCCGACAGATTCCTGACCAGCCCATACTACCATCTGCTCAACAACAAGCTCGATCATCTGCGACGCCGGATCGATCCGTCATTGCCGCCGGAGTTTCCCATTTTCGAGGAACTCAGGCTTATCGGCGTCACCGACTACATGGCTTTCGTCCATCCCTTCAGCGGCAATACCAGTCAGGGCATGATTGGGTCCTGGTCCACCGACAGTGCTGCGGGCTTCAGCGACAGCATGATTTCGGCGCTGCTGCGCATCCAGAGCCATCTGGCTATCGCAACCAAGATGGCGGTGCTCACCAAGCTCGCCGACAACATGATGACCACTTATCTCGGCGGCGACGCCGGCAGGCGCGTGCTGGACGGCCAGATCAAGCGCGGCGAGGGCGATACAATCCGGGCCGCGCTGGTCATGGGCGATATGCGTGGATCGTCGAGGCTTGCCGAAACCTCCGGCCGCGAAATCTATATCGATACGCTGAACCAGTTTTTCGACGCCGTTGCCGCACCTTTCAATCGCAAAGGCGGGCAGATCATGAGTTTCATCGGGGATGGCTTCATTGCCGTCTACCCTTGCGAAAGGCATCGCGCGCAATCCGAGATCGCCTGCCAGGCTGCTCTCGCGGCCGCGCACAAGGCCACCGCGCGCATGATGGATCTCAATCTGCGCAGGAAGGCGCAAGGGTTGGGCGACATACAATTTGGTATCGGTCTGCATGTCGGTAATGTGATGTTCGGCAATGTCGGGCTTACCGACCGGCTCACATTCTCTGCCTTCGGCTCGGCTGTAAACGAGGTCCAGCGCCTCCAGACCCTGACCAAGAAATATCCGCACAGCGTACTCGCCAGCAAAGAGTTCGCCAGTTATTGCGGGGCCAACAGCTGGCTGACGCTGGGCAATGAGGAACTGGCGGGCATCAAGCAGAAGCTGACGGTGCTTGCACCCGATCTGTCGGGTGCTCTCGCACTCGATGAAGACGCTGCGCCGGAGCCAGCTCACGACCGAAGATCGGAGGCCGAGCAGGTCATGCTGCTTCATCGCGATACGGCGCGGATATCGGCGGGCGACCCGAGCAAGCTCCAGTAACCGCCACAATCCGGTCCGAACGTCGTTGGTAGGCAGTCCAGTCGTCGGTTCCACGGGCGACCGTTTCGAATCCAAGTTGCTCTAGGCTGGCAATGCGCTAGTCTCGCTTTCTGGACTGCCAGAGTGGGGCTGGTGTGAGAATGAATTCGGGTGTTGATCTGCTGCGGATCGAAGATGTTGGCATCTCTTTTGCCATTATCGGGGGACCGTTGCATGCCGTCAGGCGCGCAAGTCTTCGCGTGCTGCCCGGCAAGGTTACCGCCCTTGTGGGCGAGTCAGGTTCCGGAAAATCGGTTCTGAGCCAGGCAGTGATGGGCATTTTGCCGAACACAGCCCATGTCCGCGGCCGTATCCTGTTTTCCGATCCTGAAAAGCCCGGCACGACGCAGGATATCCTGCAGATGCCGCGTGATGGCCCCGAAATCCGGGCGTTGAGAGGCAGCCGCATCGGCAAGATCTTCCAGGAGCCGATGACATCACTGTCGCCGCTGCACACGATCGGCAACCAGGTCAGCGAATCCCTGCAGATTCATACGCCTATGGCCCGCGCGGAGCGCAAGGTACAGACCGAGGAAATGCTCAGCCTTGTCGGCTTTCCCAATCCCAAGCGCGCCTACGACATGTATCCGTTTGAACTTTCGGGAGGATTGCGTCAGCGCGCCATGATCGCCATGGCTCTTATCTGCCGGCCCGCTTTGTTGATCGCCGACGAGCCGACGACGGCGTTGGACGTCACCATCCAGGCGCAAATCCTGCAATTGCTGCGTGGGCTTCAAACCAAGCTGAACATGGCAATGCTACTGATCACGCACGACCTCGGCGTTGTCGCCAATGTGGCCGACGAGGTGGTGGTCATGTACCATGGCGAGATCATGGAAGCGGGACCTGTGGAGGCGATATTCCGCCGGCCAGGCCACCCTTACCTGAAGGGCCTGATGGCAGCCGTTCCGCATTTCGACCTGAAGCCCGGTGAAAGGCTGAAGGCGCTCCGCGAGGTGCCGGTGAATGTCGAGAACCTGCTCGGCAAGCAGACGGCACCGGCATCGAAGGGGCCAGACGACATCCTGCTGTCGGTCAGGGATCTGAAAAAGGTCTTCACCATCCGCAAGTCCGGATGGTTTGGCGGGGATCACCAAACGTCTGTTCGCGCCGTCGACGGCGTAAGCTTCGACATCAGGCGGGGTGAGTGCCTGGGTCTGGTCGGCGAAAGCGGCTCCGGCAAAACCACCGTCAGCAAGATGCTGATGCGGGCTGTCACCCCTAGCGGCGGCTCCGTGGTCTTTAACGGCCGCGACGGATCAATCGACGTCTTGGAGGCCGAGGGAAGCGCCCTGCGCATGCTGCGCGCGAAAATCCAGATGGTCTTCCAGGATCCGGTTTCGTCGCTTTCACCTCGCATGACGGTGGAAAACATCTTGAGCGAGCCGCTGGAAATCCATCGACGTGGCAATGCCGCGTCCCGACTCGCCACGGTCAAGAGCCTGATGCAGGCAATCGGGCTCGATCCGCGCTTCATCAAGCGCTATCCGCACAGTTTCTCCGGCGGGCAGCGTCAGCGCATCGGCATCGCGCGCGCGCTGGCACTAGGGCCTGAACTGCTGATCTGCGACGAGCCGGTTTCGGCGCTCGATGTCTCCGTCCAGGCGCAGATCCTGAACCTTCTGAAGGACCTGCAGAAGGAATTGGGCCTGACCTACCTGTTCATATCCCACAATCTGGCGGTGGTGGACTACATGGCAGACCGCATCGCGGTGATGTGCGGCGGGCGTATCGTCGAGCTTGCGCCCCGCGAAATTCTGCTTAGGAAACCGGTCCACCCTTACACACGCTCGCTGGTCGCCGCCGTACCTTTCCCAGATCTCGACAGGCCGATGGATTTCAAAACGCTGAAGCTCGGCGGCGCTTCCGACACCAGCGCATGGGGACGCCAATTCCGCGACGAGGGCGAAGAGGATGTGCTGTCGCCACTCGATCTTGGCGGCGGCCACCTCGTCCTGGCCCGACGTTCGGCCGATGTCAGCGAGTTACGCCATTGATCAACCGGCGTACCGTCCTTGGCCTCATGGCTTCGACATTTCTGCCGAGCCCGGTGCGCGCCGGCGATCTGGAGCCGGAATTTCTTCAGCCGCTGCTGACGGCCAGGGCGCTGCCTGCACTCGCCGAGCGCCTGCCCAAGCGTCCGCGCGCGCTGAATCTCGCTGCGATGGGCCGGCAGCCCGGCCAGTATGGCGGCACGCTGCGCACGATCATCGGCAGCCAGAAAGATATCCGGATGATGACGATCTACGGGTATGCCCGGCTGGTCGGCTATGACGAAAAGCTCAAGCTGCAACCCGACATTCTGGAAAGTTTCGATGTAGCGAATGATCGCGTCTTCACTTTCAAGATACGCGAAGGACATAAATGGTCCGACGGTAGCCTGCTGACGCCGGAGGATTTTCGCTATTGTTGGGAAGATGTCTGGCTGAACGACGAGCTTTCGGAAGGCGGGGTCGCCCCGGCCCTGCTGGCGGACGGCAAGCCGCCTCGCTTCGAGATCGTCGATCCGTTGACGGTCCGCTACAGTTGGGATGCGCCCAATCCCGACTTCCTGCCAAAGCTCGCTGCTGCTTCGCCGCTATCGCTTGTTCTGCCGGCCGCCTATCTCAAGCAGTTCCACAAGAAATACCAGGATCCATTCCGGCTCGCCGGCCTGATGAAGGAGTACCGGGCCAAGAAATGGACGCTCTTGCATATCCGCATGTCGCGGCAGTATCGCCCGGAGAACCCGGAGCTGCCGACGCTGGATCCCTGGCAGAACCGGACCAAGCCGCCGGCTGAGCAGTTCGTCTTCGAGCGCAACCCATTCTTTCATCGAATAGACGAAAATGGCCGGCAACTCCCCTATGTTGACCGGATTGTCATGAATGTCAGCTCGTCGGCGATCATTTCCGCCAAGACCGGTGCGGGCGAGAGCGACCTGCAATGCATGGGAATTGACTTCGCCGATTACTCCTTCCTGAAGGACGCGGAAAAGCGCTACCCAGTGAAGATGCATCTGTGGAAACGCACACAGGGCTCGCGGCTGGCGCTGCTGCCCAATCTGAATTGCGCCGACCAGGTGTGGCGTGGCCTCTTCCGTGACGTGCGCGTGCGCCGGGCACTTTCGCTCGCTGTGGACAGGCGCGAGATCAACATGGCCGTGTTCTACGGATTGGCGCAGGAAAGTGCCGATACGGTCCTGCCGGAGAGCCCGCTCTACCGGCCGGAATTCGCGAAAGCCTGGGTCGCCCATGATCCCGACAAAGCCAATGCGCTGCTCGACGAGGTCGGACTTCAGAGGCGTGACGATGACGGCTTGCGGATACTTCCCGACGGACGCCCGGCGCAGGTCATCGTGGAAACGGCCGGCGAAAGCACCCTGGAAACCGACGCGCTCGAACTCATCACCGATCACTGGCGCAAGATCGGCATTGCCCTGTTCATCCGGACGTCGCAGCGAGACATCTTCCGCAGCCGCGCGCTTGGCGGCGAGATCATGATGTCGATGTGGTCGGGCATCGACAACGGCGTGCCGACCGCCGACATGAACCCGTACCAGTTGGCTCCCACTATCGACGACCAGCTGCAATGGCCGCTCTGGGGTGCTCACTATCTGTCGCATGGCACGATGGGCGAGGCGCCCGATCTCCCTGAAGTGGTCGAGCTGATGGCTTTGCTCAAGCGCTGGAACGCATCAACCGAAGCCGCGGAGCGCGCCGAAATCTGGAATTCAATGCTATCGATCTACACCGATCAGGTGTTTTCGATCGGCACGGTGAACGCAACGTATCAGCCGGTTCTGGCGTCCTCGCGGCTGCGCAACCTGCCTGACAAGGCGCTCTACGGCTACGACCCGACTGCCTATTTCGGTGTCTATATGCCGGATACATTCTGGCTTGGAGAGACCTGAGCGTGCTTCGATATATTGTCTGGCGCATCGCCGTGATGGTTCCAACGCTGCTGGTCATATCGGCGCTGGTGTTCACGATCATTGAACTTCCACCAGGCGACTATTTCGACAGCTATGTTGCCGAGCTTCGAGCCCAGGGCGAAGCGGTGGATTCCGATCGCATCCAGATGATGCGCAAGGAATATGGTTTCGACCAGCCGCCGGTCATTCGCTACTTCTACTGGGTCGGCGGGATGCTGCACGGCGATTTCGGCTATTCCTTCGAATATGAGCTGCCGGTTCGCGACGTCGTCGGGGACCGAATGTGGCTGACCGTGCTGGTTTCCTTCGTCACGATCATCGTCACCTGGCTCATCGCCTTTCCGATCGGCATGTACTCCGCCACGCACCAATACAGCTGGGGCGACTACGGTCTGACGTTCTTGGGCCTTCTCGGCCTTGCCATTCCGAACTTCATGCTGGCCTTGATCCTGATGTATTTCGCCAACATCTGGTTCGGCACGTCGATAGGCCATCTCATGGACCAGCAATATCTCGGCGAGCCTATGAGCTGGGACAAGGCGAAGTCGATCCTCGCCCATCTCTGGATCCCGGTCTTGATCATCGGCACCGGGGGCACGGCAAGCATGATCCGGCGGCTGCGCGCCAATCTGCTCGACGAGCTACACAAACAATATGTCGTGACCGCGCGCGCCAAAGGCCTTCATCCCTTCAAGGCGCTGGTCAAATATCCGCTGCGCATGGCGCTGAATTTCTTCATCTCCGACATCGGCTCTATCCTGCCGGCCATCATCTCCGGCGCCGAAATCACCGCGATCGTGCTGTCCTTGGAAACGACCGGGCCGATGCTGATCAGGGCGCTGCAGAGCCAGGACATGTATCTGGCGGGATCGTTCCTGATGTTCCTTGCCTTCCTGACGGTCATCGGTGTCCTGATTTCCGACCTCGCGCTGGCGCTGCTTGATCCACGAATTCGCTTGCAGGGCGGCAGCACCAAATGAATACACCTTCGCCGCTGCCCGCTCCGGGTGCTCCACTGCAACACTACGTTTCCACCGCGCCCTTTGACCTGCAGTCGGTCGAGGCGATGACGCCGGAGCAATCGAAGGTCTATCAGGCGTCGCAGTTGCGGCTGATGTGGTGGAAATTCCGAAAGCACCGGATTGCCGTCGTATCCGGCATATTCCTGGCGGCGCTTTATTTCGGGATACTGATCTGCGAGTTCCTGGCGCCCTACAATCTGCACACGCGCAACATGGACTACATTTATTCGCCGCCGCAGCGGGTGCACCTGTTCCACAACGGCCAGCTTGTCGGGCCGTTCGTCTATGGCCGCCAGATGACGCTGGATATGGACACGCTCAAGCGGAACTACGTCGAGAAACAGGATGATGTTCAGCGAATCCGTTTCTTCTGCAAGGGCGACAGTTACCGGTTCTGGGGCCTGATCGAAGGTGACAGGCATCTTGTCTGCCCGGCCGAAAATGGCCAGCTGTTTCTGGCCGGCACCGACAGGCTGGGGCGCGATGTGCTCTCGCGCATCATCTATGGCGCACGCATCTCACTGACAATCGGCCTCGTCGGAATCAGTTTCAGCTTTGTGCTCGGCATTGTCATTGGCGGACTGGCCGGCTATCACGGCGGTATCTTCGACCTGATCGTTCAACGGATAATCGAAGTTCTGCAATCGATCCCCAGCATTCCGCTGTGGTTGGCTCTGGCGGCGATCATGCCGATAACCTGGAGCCCGATCCTGATCTATTTCGGCATCACCGTCATTCTCGGTCTGATCCACTGGACCGGACTGGCGCGGGCTGTGCGTTCAAAGCTTCTAGCCTTGCGCGAGGAGGATTACGTTCTGGCCGCGCAATTGATGGGCGCCAGCAGCAGCCGCATCATAGGGCGTCACCTCATTCCTGGCTTCATGTCGCATCTGATCGCGACGGCGACGATCTCCATACCCGGCATGATCCTGGGCGAGACGGCGCTGAGCTTCCTCGGGCTTGGGCTCAGGGCGCCGACAACCAGCTGGGGCATCCTGCTCACCGAAGCACGCAGCGTCAGCGTGATCGCGTTCTATCCATGGCTGCTTTTGCCGATGCTCCCCGTCATTCTCGTCATCATGGCGTTCAACTTCCTCGGCGACGGCTTGCGGGACGCCGCGGACCCCTACAAGTGAGATCACTATCCTCCGCACGCCGTGCCGCCGATTCCACCCGAATGATCCTTGCCGGCGGCCTGCCCGGTTGTTGCAGCGTTCATCGTTCGCTTCTATAGGTGGCGAGACGCGATCGGAGTTTGGCGGTTCACCTTGAACCGGTTCCTATCGCGGGCATTGCCTATTTTTTTGAACAGGTTCAGGACACACAGACGCATATGAGTTCGCCTCGATAATTTCATCAGCAGGATGAGCGCGCAGCGCGACATTCTCAATCAAATCTGCCCCGAGGTGGCGAAGATGGAGGGGCCTGTGCTCGAACTCGGCCTCGGCAATGGCCGGACGTTCCACCATCTGCGCGAGCGCCTGCCCGGGCGCCGGATCCTGGTGTTCGACCGCGAAGTCGGCGCACACGCCAGCTCAATTCCCGACGCTGAAAACCTTGTGCTCGGCGAAATACGCGAGACAGGGGTCAGGTTCATTGGCATCGACGCCGCTCTTGTTCATGCCGACATCGGCACCGGCTATGACGATCGCGATGCGGTGACCTCTACCTGGCTTCCCGATCTGATTGCGCGCCTGCTTCGCGTCGGCGGCTTCGCGGTCAGCGGCACACCACTCGATCACCCGCAGTTGCAGCGTCTCCCGCCGCCGACCTCGGAGCCCGCCGATCGCTATTTTCTCAGCAGGCGCGTGTGAGGGTGGAGACGACCCCACGTCTTCAGGGGCCAAGTCTTCAGGGGATCGTATATACTGCTATCTCCCGCTCAATGCCGCGCAGCGAGACCTCGTGGGGCACGGGCGTCAGTTCCTTCCTGCGCAACAGATCAACGGTGAGTTTGTCTTCGATCACCGCACGCGTGGCGAAGATCGCCTGTGCGTTGGCAAGGTTCTGGACCCGCGAAGCAATGTTGACCGTCTGGCCGAAATAGTCCTGTCGCTCGTTCAAAGACACGGCGATGCAAGGCCCGGCATGGACTCCGATCTTGAGCAGCAGATCCTCGCGCCCGCTCTTGTCGTTGAGCGCACGCATGGCATCGCGCATCCTGAGGGCCGCGGCAATCGCGCGATCAGGCGTCGCGAAGGTGGCCATCACGGCATCACCGATCGTCTTGACCACCGCGCCTGCCTCCGCAGCGACAATCTCGTGCAGAACCTGGAAATGCGCGCGCACGAGATCGAAGGCCGCAAGGTCGCCCACCCGCTCGTATAGCGCGGTCGATCCGCGCAGGTCGGTGAACAGGAATGTCAGGCTGGTGATCTTCAGGCGCTGGTTGATATCGAGCGTATCCGTGCGATAGAGATCGCGGAACGTCTGGTTGGTGAGCAAGCGCTTGGCGGTGAGGAAGGGCCGGCGTTTGCCGAGGAAATCATGCAATACCTGGCCGGCGATGAAGACCGTCGGCAGCACGCGGGTGTCGGTCCTGTTTTCCAGCGAAATGCGCAAAGGGCCGGGTTGCATCTCCAGCGTCTGGTTCTGGACATGGTCGCGGTCGAAGACCAAAGAGAGGCTTCGGCGCTCCTTTGTTGCATCGCCCTTCACGTCGATGAACTGCGCTGAATGGGTGACCGGCTCGAAGATAATGATGAATTCGGACGGAAGCTGTATGGGCAGAATCGCCTTTTCACCGGGCGCAAGCTCGATATCCTCCAGCGAGAACGCTTCGATCGCTTTCGCGAAATCCTCGTCCGGCAGATCGACGCCGGACGCCCAGTAGATCTGGCGGAAATATTCCACCAACGGCAGTTCGTGTGGATTGTGGGCGGCAATCCTGCGCATGCGGGGACTGACGGTGAATGTCACCTCGACCATCTCGTCGAGGGTCGGCGAATAGCCCTCGGCGCACAGCGCGCAGGTGTATTCGTCCTTCTGCATGGTTTTCAGCGTGGCGTTGGTGTCGAGCACGCCGCCACAGCCGGGACATAGAACATTCCAGGAAATGTCGAAGACGCCCACCCGCGCCGCATGGAGAAACGCGCCTATGGTGCGTTCCTCGTCGAGGCCATGCTTGCTGGCGAAGGCTGGCGCGTTGATGCGGCAAAGTTCGCGGTCCTTGCCCTCCGCGATGGTTCGCCTGATCACGTCGATTGCCTGGGGATCGACATCGGTCGATTGCCGCAGAAGCGAGAACAGATCCTGAGCTTCATTCATCGTGCAGGCTCCGGAAAATGCGCCTCCCGACGCGTGTTGACCGGACCGCGCCTTGGTCCGAGCGATTCATTTTACGTCGAAACGGATCGTACGGCCATTCGAATAGACAAGCCTGGTGACAGCTCGATTTCCATACGACCGCAAGCGGCACTATGATGCTCCACGGGTATTCACCTTTGGGGGCCCTTTCCATGCAGACGTCCGACAACCCGCCATTTCCAGCAGCCCTGCGCATTTTCTCCGCTGGGGTCATCATCGTCCTGATCGTGGGCGCCGGCCTGTTTTTCGCGCCGGCACTGGTCAAGCCGCGCTGGCCCTGGCCTGTCACGCCATTCAGTGCCCGCTTCCTCGGCGGCTTCTACACCGCCGAAATGGCGGTGATGGCGGCGCTCTTGTTCTGGAATCGCTGGTCGCCCGGCAGGCTGGTGCTCGTCATGGCCTTCATCTTCACCGTCATCGTGTCGGCGGTTTCGTTGATCAATCTGGGCTATTTCAACTTCGAGCGCAAAGCGGCCTGGCTCTGGTTCCTGGTCTATCTTGCCTCAGCCGCGGTATCCGGGCTGTTCCTGTGGCAGGCCAGGGGCCGTCCTTCAGCAAAAGGCGTGACCCTAAACCCGGCATGGCGCGGTTACATGTTGGCAGAAACGGCGATCCTTGGGCTCTATAGCGTCGGCATGTTGCTGTTTCCCCTGATGGTCAGCAGCACCTGGCCATGGCCGGTCGATCCCTTCCACGCCCAGGTCTACAGCGCCATCTTCCTCGCCGGTGCTGGCGGCACATATCTCGTCTGGAAAAGCGCGCCGCGCGAGGAACTGCTGGTGCTCGGCCTAGCGCAGTTCCTGGTTGGCCTGCTTGCCATCCTTGGCCTCGTCATCACCGACGCTGCGGTGCACCGGATCGACTGGACGGCGACCAAGACATTGTGCTGGCTCGCCCTTTTCGGCTGGATCGGCATCAGCGGCGCCTTCAAACTCTACGCCGCCTCCCGGTATTTCAGCGCGCAATCGGCATGATAGCTTGCAGAGACGGCTAGATTTTCAGGTGACGTCCGGTGCATCGTGCCCGGCCGATTGCCTTCGCCGGGAACGCCATGACCAGCACACCATCCTCCGAGAAGATCCAGCCGCAGCTCCGCGCCGTTAGGCCGAGCGATGCGGAGGCGCTTTGCGCCATCTTCAACATGCCGGGCTTCCGCTGGGGCACGCTCAGGATGCCTTTCGAGATGGTGGAGCAGGTGGAGCGGCGCATCGCCAAGTCCGGCCAGGAAACCACCTGGATCGTTGCCGAGCTGGACGGCAAGGTCGTCGGCCATGGCAACCTTGTCGTGCAGGGTTCGCCGCGCCGTTCGCATATCGGCGAGATCAATATCGGGCTTGACGATGCCTTTGTCGGCAAGGGCATCGGCTCTGCCATACTTGGCGCGCTGCTTGACGTTGCCGACAACTGGCGGGCCCTAAAGCGGGTCGAATTGACCGTCTATGCCGACAACGAACCGGCCATCCGTCTCTACACAAGCCACGGCTTCACGGTCGAAGGCCGGCATGAGAAGGCCGGTTTTACCGACGGTCAGTACCACGACCTCCTGAGCATGGCCCGGCTGCGGTTCTGAGATCCGCTGTCTCCCTTGGCGTTTGCACCGCAAGCGGCTAGACGGGACCAATGACCGCCGTCTTTGACCCAACCCCTTTGCCTCCGGCAGAAATTCTGGCTGTGCTGTCGCGGCTCTGCCCGGAAGTCGCGCGTGACATCGAGCAGAACTGGAATGCACCGGTTTCCGATTACGCCCGCCATCTGTGGCGGCCGGTGGCAAGGCCCGCATCGGGCCCGGCGATCGCTGCCCGCTCGATCCTGCGCGAAGTCCTGCAGCAGCGCCTCGTTATGATCATGCTGGCTGAGGAGATCGGCAAGGCGCTCGACGAGTTCGAGCACACACCGGTGATTCAGTCCGGCTTGCACTGCCTGCTTCTTATGGACCGGATCACCTTCGATGCCCTCCTGCTTGCCTGGCTCGGCGCGGTCGAAAACGGGCTGTCGGCCTTGTTCTGCTTCATGGGAACGACGATGACCATGGAGACCATCGGCCGGGAGGGGCCGGGATGGCTCGATGTCGGCGACGACAAGGTCAATCTGTTTGGCATGGGCCGCCACAAATTGTGCCGCAAAAGCGCCTGTGCGGCCGGTCCCGTCTCCCTTAACAAGCGCGCACTCGAAGCGGTGGGCGATGAAACGGATGCCAGCCGTTGGCTGGGCACGTTGCTCGCCAGCCAGGACAAGGTGTTTGGAACCGCCGCCGATGCGCTGACAGCCCTCAACGAGGATCTGGTCGCCGATTGGGATCGTTCCGGCATGGCCCGGCCGGTTTTCATCGACGATCGGCTCGCCGCTTCTGCCTTGGCGCGGCATCTGGAAGATGACGGCAGCCTTCTTTCCAGGCTGCTCTTTGAGCCTGCAAGGCGCCAGCGTCTCGAACGTGCCTTGGAAGAGGCCGCATCGGGGCCTTTCGGCAGATTCCTGCCCAATGCCACGGACTATTTCTGGGGCATCCGCGAGGAGCGCGTGCGCAAGCTCGTCCTCGCGAACGGACACCTGATCGAGCCTGACAGGCCGGATGGCCTTTCCATCCCGTTCGAGCGGCAGCATCTCAATCAGGCGCTGCTGGACGGCTTGCTGCTGCCGAACCTGTTCCTGACGTTCCTCGTCCTAGCAATATTGCCGCGGGTGCGGGTTGTGGGCGGCCTGAGACAGATTGGCTATGTAGCGCTTTTCCACTCCATCCTGCTGGCTGCGCTAGATGAAACCGCGCCGGAAGAGCGCGATCTGGCTGCGGAGCTGCAGGTTCGGGAAAATGCCTGGGGCATGCGGGTCATCGATGAAGAGATCTCGGTCCGCGAGCAGCTTGCCGGCCTGCCGGAAGGGGCGCTCTTCCCCGACCTGCTGCGGCAATACCGTTTGCGGACTTTTGCAGAGACGACCGACGACCTGAAACTGGTTCGCGAAAACGCCCGATGGCGCAAGATCGGCCAGGCGGGGATCAACGCGACCTGAACCTCGCGTCAGGCCTCATTTCAGGTTCATTTTCTGGTGCGCAGCCGCATGGCTTCATATGTCATTGCACCACACCGGCCTTGCGGAGCCCTTCGACCATGAGTTCGAAATCGGCCGGGTTCTTGTAAGGCAGGACTTTGCGACGATATTCCAGCGAATAATCGGGGTTGACGCGAAGCACCTCCTGCCATGCCGCGCGGGCCTCGGCGAAACGGCTGAGATGGCCGTAGCTGGCGGCCAACAGCGCGCGCGAGACATCGGTGATAGCATTGCGAGCCAGCCGTTGCAGCAAGAGGTCAACGGCCTCGTCGTACCTTCCCAGTTGAAACAA
Source organism: Mesorhizobium subarcticum (assembly GCF_055456085.1). Taxonomy (NCBI): domain Bacteria; kingdom Pseudomonadati; phylum Pseudomonadota; class Alphaproteobacteria; order Hyphomicrobiales; family Phyllobacteriaceae; genus Mesorhizobium; species Mesorhizobium subarcticum. The sequence continues at coordinate 3,131,876 of NZ_CM144237.1, forward strand.
CGCCAAAGCCTGGAAGTGCAGAAGCACATCCGGAAAATATGGGTTCAAGGTCTTTCCCCGGGCGAAACTCTCAAGGGCCTCCTCAGGTCTGCCTGAATAGTACAGCGTTTCGCCGCGGCAGACATGGGCTTCGGCGAAGTTCGGATTGAGGACCAGTGCGCGCTCGACCTCTTCGATGGCCTCATCGTGCCGTCGTGTATACAGCTTGGCTATCGCCAACGCCCAGTGCGCCCAGGGATCGTTGTCATCAAGCGTTACCGCTCGAGTTGCGGCCTCTTCTGCTTGCGCCATCGATTCCGACGGTGACGCACCCCACCTGTTCAGGTAATCGATGCCGTGCGTGAGGGCAAGGAAAGCGTAGGCAGAGGCAAAGTTCGGGTCCAACTCGGTGGCACGTTGCAAGAGCTCGCGGGCCGCGACGTTCGTGTCCTTCGTCAGCCGGTGCCACAGCTCCCGGCCCCGCAGGAAACAGTCATACGCCTCCGTGTTGCGCGGGTGCTCCGGCGCCAGCCGCAGACGGGCGCCATCAGTCAGGTTGAGCGCCAGCGCACCGACGATCTGCTGCGTCACGTCGTCCTGCACGGCGAATATGTCGGTCAGGTCGCGATCGAACCGTTCCGCCCAAAGATGGCCACCTGAGGTTGCATCGATGAGCTGCGCGGTGATGCGCACCCTGTTCCCCGACTTTCGTACGCTGCCCTCGAGCACATGCCGCACGCCGAGCTTGGTGCCCACGTCCTGCACATGGACGTTCTGGCCTTTGAAGGTGAACGACGAATTGCGTGCGATGACGAAGAGCTGCGACAGTTTGGACAGCGCCGTGATGATGTCTTCGGAGATGCCGTCGGCGAAGTAGTCCTGCTCGGCGTCACCGCTCATGTTGGCGAACGGCAGGACGGCGATAGACAGCTTCGGCGGCGCTGCCGCAGCCGGTCGGCCGCCTGCGGTTTCCGAGGTCGCGGCCGCCTTGGTCCCGGCACCGACTTGCAGCGAATAGACCCGGATCGGCTCGGCGATGTTCTTGAGCTGTGTGCTGCCGAGATCGCTCACCAAGAGGTCGAGCCTCGCCTTGACCTGACGATAAGCATCCTCGGACAGGCAGATGGCACCGGGCGCCGCGACGCCCTCCAGACGCGAGGCGATGTTGACGCCGTCGCCCATCAGGTCGCCGTCGCTTTCTTCGACCACATCCCCCAGATGGATGCCGATCCTGAACTCGATGCGGCGGTCCTGCGGCACGCCGGCGTTGCGCTCAACCATGCCATTCTGAATCTCAACGGCACAGCGTACTGCATCCACCACACTGCGGAACTCAACCAGCGCCCCATCGCCGGTGCGCTTGATCACCCGTCCGTGGTGCACTGCGATGATCGGATCGATCAGGTCGCTGCGCAGTGCCCGCAACCTCGCCAAAGTACGATCTTCGTCCTCGCTGGCGAGCCGGCTGTATCCGACCACATCCGCAGCCAGGATCGCGGCTAGCTTACGATTCTCGCTCATGGGTCCGTCTCCTCATCTCCAAGATAGCAGGAAGACGGAGGGTAAGAGGGAACTTTCGCAAACGACGGCGATGCAGCCGCCCGAATCGGCAGCGCTTTGCCACAGGACCCACACTGATCGCTTGATGCCCATTTGCGCTGCCGCTTGCCGGTCGACAGCTATCGGTTCATCCTGTGAATGCCCTGGCCGTGAAGTGCGTAGAAAGATCACGCCGTCACGGCCCTAGAGCCGGATGATTTCAGGTCGAATCGATCTGAGGTCTGAATCCGTCTCTAAGTCAAAGAGATAGAGCATGATGTCGTCCGAAAACCGGTTCACACTTTTCGGCATCATGCTCTGGTGAGGTCTGTCCGATGGACTGCTCGGGCTGCGGTTTCGAGGTTGAAGGCGGTTACGCTTTCTGTCCGAAGTGTGGCAGGCGCCAGCCCGTGCCATGCGCCAGTTGCGGCTACCTCTGCGCACCGGATTTCGAGTTCTGCCCGAAATGTGGGGCAAGTGTCGGTGCGCCCGCAAAGGCCGTCGAACGGCCTGCTCCGACACCAAGCCGGACTATTGTGCCGCCTTCTCGAACGCCGACGCTGCTTGCGAACATCGAAAGCGAAGAAGGGGCGCCCCCCGTCTCTGATGCCGATCGACGGACGGTAACGGTCCTGTTCGCCGACCTCTGCGGCTTCACGACACTCAGCGAGCAACTCGACCCCGAGGTCATGCAAGCGCTGCAGAACGAATTATTCAAGGAATTGACGGCGGCGGTGCGAAACTTTGGTGGTTTCGTCGACAAATTCATCGGCGATGCGCTGCTCGCTTTGTTCGGCGCGCCGGTCGCGCATGAGGACGATCCGGAACGTGCGCTTCGCGCTGCTCTCGACATGATCGCCCGGACGGCGCGGCTCGGCGAAAGCGCACCCCACTCCGGCACGCCTCTGTTACTCCACATCGGCATAAACACTGGTCCGGTCGTCACCGGCGGATTGGGCATCGGCACCGCCAAATCCTACTCAGTGACCGGCGACACCGTGAATACGGCGCAACGTCTGCAATCGCTGGCCGCGCCGGGTGAGGTGCTGGTAGGCGAGCTCACGCACCGGCTGACCCGGCATGCCTTCTCTTACGAACCGCTGGGTGATGTCGTGCTTCGCGGCAAGGCCGGCAGTGTGCTCGTCCATCGGCTGGATGCACCGCTTGCGGCCCCGCGTGCAGCGCGTGGGCTCGAGGCGCTCGGCCTTGGCGCGCCAATAATAGGCCGTGATGCGGAGCTTCACAGAATGCTGGCGAGCCTTGACCAGGCGTGCGGCGGCTCGGCCCAGCTTGTCCGCCTCGTCGGAGAAGCTGGTATCGGGAAATCGCGACTGGTGAAGGAGTTCGTCGCCCGCATCGGCGACGAGGATCGTTTTCGCAACGTCGCGGTGCGGCAGGCCACGTGCTCACCGCTTGGCGAACAATCATTCGGCGCCTTGGGGGCAGTGGTGCGCAGCGCCGCCGGGATGATGCAAAACGACAACGGGGATGAAATGCGGGGGAAGCTCGCAGGCTTGCTTACCGATCTCGGCCTGCAGGGCGAGGAGGCGAAGCGGCTTATGCCTTTGCTCTACCATGTGCTTGGCCTTGGCGACCCCGATGCCACCTTGCAGCATGTCGAGCCCGAGCAGCTGCGGCGGCAAATTCTCTACGCGGTCCGCACAATCATCGAACGGCGGCTTGCGTTGTCGCCACTGTTGATTGTCGTCGAAGACCTGCACTGGGCCGACGCCGTGTCGCTCGAGGCACTGCGTTTCGTGATGGACAGGTTGGAGCGCACGCGGTTGCTGTTGCTGGTCACGCATCGTCCAGCGCCGGACAACGGCCAGCTCGATTCAAGTCGGGTCAGTCACACAGCGCTCAGGCTTTCGCCGCTCAACCGTGATGACGGACGCAGCCTGCTGGCGGCGCTTTTCGGCGAGGGTTGGGTAAACTCCGCAAGCGGGCTTCTCGACCAGATCCTCGAGCGCGCGGGCGGCAACCCGCTTTTTGTAGAGGAGATCGTTCGCGGCCTTATCGATCGCGGTGTACTGATGCGTGAGGGCCAGCGGTGGCGGACTGCGGCGGGCGACGTCGCAACCGGCATTCCCGCCACCATCCAGGCAATGTTGCTTGCTCGCGTCGACCGGCTGCCCCAGGAGGTGCGCCGGTTGGCCCAGGAAGCCGCGGTCATCGGCCCGCGCTTCGATGTCACACTTCTAAAAACCGTGACAGCCGACCCCGGCCGGCTGGAAGCCGGCTGCGAACTGCTTTGCGATGCGGAGATCATCGAGGAAGTTGCCGGATCAGGTTCGGCCTCATCGCAGATGTACCGCTTTACGCAAACATTGCTGCAGGACGTGATCTACCAGAATCTGCTCCTGCAGCGCCGGACCGACATCCATGGGCGGGTCGGTGTCGCCTTGGAGCACCTGCTTGGCGACAAGCCGGAACGGCTCGAGGATTTGACCGTGCTCGGTCATCATTTCGCACAGAGCGCCGAGCGGGAGCGGGGCGCGCATTACCTGCAGGCGGCAGGCGATCGCGCTCGCACAATATACGCCAACGACGACGCCCTTCGTTTCTACGAGCGTGCATTGGCTGCGTTGGGCGCGATCGGGCAAACACCGCTCAAACTGGCAATTGCAGAGCGCATTGCCGATTTGAGCGGCCCCGCAGGCCGCCGCGAGATCGCGCACCAGCACTACGAGACGGTGCTGCAGGCATATCGCGAGTCAGCCGATCGTGTCGCTTCGGCGCGAGTCCTGCGCAAGATCGGTCGGCTGCTCTGGGACGTCGGCAAGCGGGACAACGCAGAATCCCGCTATGCCGAAGCGGCAGCGCTTCTGGATGGAGCGGATGCCCCGGTCGAGCAGGCGCATCTCTGGCAAGAACGTGGCCGACAGGCATTCCGGAGCGGAGATCACGCTCTCGCGGCAAAATGGGCAGACGCGGCGCTGGACTGCGTAGGTACTCTGATAACGGAGCAGGTCTCCGAGGTGGGGGGTGACGCCACTCTTGTGACCGCCGAGGCACATAATACCAAGGCTGTTGCGCTGGCTCGCCTTGGGCGAAACAGTGAAGCCGTGCGTCAAGTCGAGCGCAGCATTGAATTGGCCGAAGCCGCCGGTCTACTGGGCGCGGCCTGCCGCGGCTACACCAATCTCGGTGTGCTTTACACGACCATCGATCCGGCACGGGCGATGGAGGTCTGTCGGCGCGGTCTTGAAGTGGCGCGCCTTATTGGTGATTTGGGTTTCCAGGCGCGCCTCCTCGCCAATCTGGCGGTCGCTTGTTGTACTTTCACGGATCGCTGTCCAACGGAGGGCGTGCCTGCTGCCGAGAAGGCCATCGAGATCGACCGGGCGCTCGACCAGCGCGAGCACCTGCCGGTGCCGTTGATCGTGCTTGGGCAGATCCACCAGTGCAATGGCCGCCCGGAACTGGCGGTTGGCTTCTTCCACGAAGCACTGGACGTAGCCCGCGAAACGGGCGAGCCCCAATTGCTGTTTCCGTGCTATGATGGTCTCGCAACGCTTAATCTCGACCTCGACAATCTGGCCGAGGCCGAGCGCTACTTTTCCTTGGCGCAGGATATATGCGCCCAGCACGGGCTCGACCCGGAAGCGCTTGTGGTGCTGCCTTTTCTCGACTAGCCGGGCGGGAGGTTGGACATGTCTGCTAGTGACTTGGTACCGCTTCAACCGGGCGACCGTGCGCCGAACGTGATACTCGACGCCATTACCCGAGAAGGCAAGATCGCGCTTGACGACTTTCGCGGACAAAAACCGGTGCTGGTCGGCCTGTTTCGAGGCCTTCATTGTGCATTTTGCCGGCGCCATATCGCCGCCCAGGCGCGGCTTGATCCGGAGCTGCGCGAAAAGGGCGTGGGGAGCCTGACGGTGGTCAACACGCCGATCGAACGGGCGCGTCTCTATTTCCGCTACCACCCGATGCCGAATCTGCTTGCGGCCTCCGACCCTGAACGTGCTTCTCATCGTGCTTTTGGACTGCCCAATCTCGAATTCACCGAAAACGAGACGAACTGGCCGTACAAGGTCGCGATGGCAGCGGCGAAGGATATGCGGGTCGACATGCCAGGCGAGCTGCCCGGTCCAATGGATCCCATGGCGGCCGGCGAAATTCTCGACAAGAAGGACCATTACGAACTGACCGAAGCCGACAAGCAGATGATGGCGACGGGATACGGGCAATTGGTCGGTCAGTTCCTGCTGGACCGGCAGGGGATCGTGCGCTGGAGCTTCACGGAGGTTCCGGAGGGTGGGCGGTACATGTTTGGGGCGCCAAACCCACGGGAGCTGATGTCGGCCGTGTCGCAAGTCGCCCAATAGACAAAGTTCACCGCTCCTTGAGCACGGCCTCGACAATGGCAACAAAGTCATCGAGCGAGCGATCCCCGCGAATCTCGATGCGTGGAAGGTCGATGGGATCGCAATCGAGGTCCGCCGGCCCATGTCTGCCGCCGAAGCCGATCCGATAGCCGCACTCCCTGGCCAGCCGGCCAAGCCGTCGGTCGGTGACAGAGAAGGGTGCCGCGAACGCCGTGGTTGGCCGACCGGTCCACCGTTCGATGAACATACGCGAGCGCAGAAGCTCGGCGGCAAGGTCAGAGCTCGACAGACCATCGATCGCGCGATGTGTCGCCATATGGCTTCCGAAGAAGGCACCTTCGGCGGCGAGGCGTCGCACCGTCCCGGCGTCCATAAGCGGCGTCGGCGGACCGCTGTCGGCGTCCCACTGTGCACTTTCACCCACCATGTCCGTCACCAGGAACACTTCCGCGGTCAGGTCGTTGGCGCGCAAGATCGGCCAGGCATGGTCGGCAAAGTTCTGGAAGCCGTCATCGAAGGTGATGAGCACTGGGCGGCCAGCGAAAGGTTGACGGTTGGCGATGAACTGTTCCAGCTGCTCTGAACTAATCGCGTGAAAGCCATTGGCGCGGAGCCATGCCATCTGGCTGGCGAATGCGGCGGGCGTGAGCCGAAAACGGGCGAGCGTGGCCGGACCTTCATCGGCGATGCTGTGATACATGAGGGCGGGGATACGCTGGCGCCGCTCGTTACGCGCGACGTCGCGGCGCAAGGCCCGCGCCCCGCCCCAGATGATATTTCGCGCGACCCCGATTTCGATAGGCGCGCGGATTGGCACATGATCGATCAGCGGTTCCCTCGCCAAATCGTCCGGCGACAGGCGGCGGAAGCGGTCTATGCGGTAGAGTTCGGTCTGGATCGATTGCTCGAGGACGAGGCCTTCGGTCGCCGCCAGCGTCTCCGAGATCGCCTGGGCACCGAATGTGTTCCAGTCGAAGCCCGTCCTTTCAACATTGTCACGCAGCACGAATGCGTGTGCGCTGATGAAACTGCCGCCAGGCGCCAACGCCTCGGCGAATTTTTTGGTGATGCGCCGCAACTCGGCGAGATCATCCAGATAGTAGAGCACTTCCGAACAAAAGATCAGATCCATCTGTCCCGGCAGCGTGTCCACAGCGAAATCCAGCACGCCGAACTCAATGTTAGGCCGATCACTGCATCGCGCACGGGCCCGCTCGATGGCTATGGCGGAGATGTCGGTGGCGGTCAGATGGCTCACACGCGACGCCAGCTGCCGCGTGAAGTGGCCCTCCGCGCAAGCCAGCTCAAGCGCCCGTCCGATGGGACCGGCAGGCAGGATTTCGAGCTGCCGCTCATATTTTTCCTGCTCATAGAACGAGCCGTAGTTCCACGGATCCTCGGTCGCGAAATAGCTATTCCAGAACGCCGTGCGATCATTCCTGTCCGTGGTCCGTGCTCGGCGCGGCGCGGCAGGAGGCTGTGCTGGTTCGGCGCTCGACCGGACCAGTTCCCGCGCTTCAGCGGCCAATTGGGCGAGCTTGCCGAAGTGACTGTCCGGATCGGACCGGCGTTCGGCCGTGGACGACAATGCCTCGGCTGCAAGCGTGTTTGACATGTCGACACCGGCGCCCTCCTGCGGCACGGTTGATCGTCCAGCAAGCCTTGCCGTACTGTCTGCAAGCCGCTCAGCGGGCACGATATTCCGGATCAACTCAATCCAATGATCCCTTGTCACTGTCCCGAGCACGCCAAACTGCACGACAGCCTCGATCTGGCCGTCCATCATCAGATAGGCATAAATTCGATCGATGCCTTCCGGTAGTTCAATCGCGGCCGGATTGCGTGCGTCGACGCGAATTCCAAGTGTCCGCGCCAGCCTGCGCGGCGCGGCAAGATCGTCGGCATCGAGAAGCATTTGCTCAAGCTGATACTGGACGCGGCGACCCGCTGCGGGATTGTCCCAGACCTTGCCGAGTTCGATGATCAACTCGGTGAGGGAACTGCCGAACCTGCCCCACCTGGCAGCCAATTGCACCGGCACCGACAGGCTTCCGGCCATAAGGCCGTCGAAGATCACCTTGGCGAACTCATGTGTCCACTTACGTCCCGCGGGGAGCGCGCGCAGGGACTGCGGATCAATCGAGCGCGAGCCGCGGCCGCAATCCGACGCGGCGTTCCGCAACGCGGTCCACGCAAGGGCTTCGGCAGCAGTACCGCCGTTCGCATTATCGTTGGCCATCGAGCTTTCGTTTTCTCCGGCAAGAGTCGGCGAATGTCAAAAACGGATGACGGAATCGGATGGCAGCACTGCTCTGTCAAGGTCGGGGAGGATTAGAGGCAGGCAAAAAGGCTTGGTGACAGGCTGAATGGCAAGCGCTCATGCCCCTCGTGCATGGCCTGGGATCCTGGTGCCGGCGTTCTGTGGCCAGAATCACCTATGCCCGGTTCATGGAAACGCCCGGAGGTCCGAGCCGAAGGTCGAAATACCTCCCCTGAGGGCTAGTAGACACCGCCAAGTAACTGGCGCAACGGTCTAGCCCGCACCGATGACGCCTTGTACCACAACATTGGCTTGTTGAAGTTAGTAGCAACGACGGACATAGATGTCGTTGCTTGCCGATTTGACCGGAAGGTTACAGCACGATGCCACGCATGATTCGACGATTGGGAGCCAGGAACCTGGCACGCCAGGCACGACGTCTCGGATATCTGACTGCGATGTTTGTCCTGATTGCCGGGCCGCTCGTCTCTGGTATCGCCCTCTTGCTGGCTGGTCCGGCACAGGCGCAGTCACCAGCGACCGTCCCGCCTGAAAGGGTCAAACAGCTGTTTGAGCTTCTCGACGATCCGTCAGTGAAGGCCTGGGTGGCCGAACAACGAAAACAGGACGCCGGGTCAACGGGAACGCCTGCAGAGGCAGGCGCTTCGCCGGCCGACGCATCGTCCGGCGCCGTGGCCGCACCAGCCCAGATGAATACGATGGCATCCTCGACGCTCGATCGGATCAAGCATCATATCGAACGGATCGTGGGAACCTTGCCCTCGCTGCCAGGCCAGTTCGCGCGCGTTCGGGAAGCGACCATGGAGGATATGTCCAGCAGGGGGCCAGCCGGCATATTTTTGCTGATTGCGATTTTCATCGCCGCCGGCCTGGCGCTGACCTGGGCCACGTACAAACTCACCCGTCCATTTCGTCTTTGGATCATCGCCCAACCGAAGGATACGCCCATCGGGCGGGCCAAGAAGATTGGTGGTCGGCTGCTTTATTCCAGCCTGCTGATTGTCTCGTTCGCGGTGGGTAGCGCCGGCGCGTTCATGTTGTTCGACTGGCCAGTGCTCATCCGTGAGATCGTGCTGACATTTCTGATGGCGGCAGTCGTTACATGGGGTGTGCGCACGTACGTCATAGCCCTGCTCGTCCCTTCCTTCATGCATGTCGAGAACGCCGTCGAGGTTCGTGCCTTGCCGATCACCAACGAGACGGCCGACCATTGGTCCTTTTGGCTATCGCGGATCGTCGGCGTCTTCGCCTTCTTCGCAGCCGCTTTTATCCTTCTGCCGGGTCTCGGCATTGACCGCGACGGAATGATGGTCCTGTTTCTGGGCGCCGATTTCGTGCTGCTGTTTCTGTGGCTGCTTGCCGTCTGGCGCCGGCCAAGAATGCGGCGGGACGATGGGCACGGTCACACGGCAGCAACATGGTTGTTGACTGCTTATTTCGTCGCTCTGTTTATGGAGCGTATCGCCGGCCTGTACACATGGTTCTGGTTCACCTTGGCCGCATTCGTCCTGCCTTTGGCGATCGTGCTGACGCAGCGCGGGGTCAATTTCGTCCTGCGGCCGGGTTCGGAAGATGTCGGCCGGCCTACCATCCCGGCGGTGACGATCGCGGCCATCGATCGCGGAATCCGGATGATGTTGATCCTGGCGGCGGCTTACTTCCTCGCGCGTGTCTGGGGCCTGGACATGCAATCCATGCGCGACAGCGATCCGACGACGACGTTCATATTGCGCGGCTTGATCAACGTCGTGGTCATTGCCCTCGCAGCCGATTTCGGCTGGTCGATCATCAAGGCCTTGATCGAACGAAAGCTGGGCATCGAAATGCCGCACCCTGTGATCAGCGAGGAGGACGTTCCGATCCTCGATGCGCAGCAGGCACGGCTGCACACGCTCTTGCCGATCCTCCAGAACATGCTGCTCGCATTGATCATCGTGATGGCGGTGCTGATGATGCTCGCCTCTTTGGGTATCCAGATCGGCCCGCTGATCGCCGGCGCTGGCGTTGTCGGCGTCGCTGTGGGCTTTGGCGCACAAACCGTCGTCAAGGACGTCATTTCGGGCGTGTTTTTTCTGCTCGATGATGCGTTTCGTGTCGGCGAATATATTTCCTCGGGCAACTACAAGGGTACGGTGGAAAGCTTTTCGCTGCGCTCGGTGAAGCTGCGCCACCATCGTGGTCCGCTGTTCACCATACCGTTCGGTGAACTCGGGGCCGTCCAGAACCAGAGCCGTGACTGGGTTATCGACAAATTCAACATCACCGTCGGCTATGACACCGATATCGACTTCGCCCGCAAGCTGATCAAGCGGATCGGCCTCGAACTGGCGGAAGATCCCGAGTTCAAAAACTGGGTGCTCGACCCGATCAAGATGCAGGGCGTACAGGAATTCGGCGAGTACGGCATCGTCTTGAGGGTCAAGGCCATGACCAGACCCGGAGGCGCCTTCGGTATGAAACGCAAATTCTATGTACGCATCCGCCAAGCCTTCAAGGAGCAGGGCATCGAGCTGCCATTTCCGACCGTCCACGTACAGGGGCTGCAGAACCCACATGAGGCAGAGAATGCGCCGTTGGAGATCCCGCCCGAGTTGCAAATGGCCGTCGCGCAGTCGCACACCAATCGGCGCAGAAAGAAAGCTGGCACAACGGAGTAGGAAGCCTGTGACACCTGCCGGTCCCAACGGGGCTTTCCGCGCCTCGGCCGTGGCGGGGAACTCTTTTATCTGCAACCGATTGAGACACGCTTCTCGCTCAAGGGTCCATCTCCACCGACAGCAGGAACACGCAGTGTAAGAGGGAACTTCCTGAAGCCCACGGCTAGATCACCGTCTCTCCTCCATCGATAACCAGAATCTGGCCCGTCATGTACGAGGACCGATCGGACACAAGAAACAGCACTGCCTCCGCGATTTCCTCGACGCTTGCCCAACGACCAAGCGGCACTTTTTCGCGGATATAGGCTTCGATGGCTTCCCGGCCTCCCATCTGGGCGATGAATGGGGCATTGAAGGGCGTGTCGACCCAACCGGGGCAAAGCGCGTTGACGCGAATGCCAAAGCGGCCATAGTCGCCCGCCATCTGCCTGGTCATCGCGATCACCGCGTGCTTGGTCGTCGTATAGGCGATCATCTCGCGGTCGTAGAGCACGCCGGAGCTCGACGACGTGTTGAGGATGACCCCGCGACCCGCCTTTTTCATGAACGGCATGACGATGCGGGCGCCGAGAAAGTGGGCCCGCACGTTGAGCGTCCAGGATGCGTCGAAGCCTTTGACACTCACACCAAGCAGGTCACCCTCGTACCTGTGCGCCGGCATGATTGTGCAGGATGTCGATCCTGCCTTGCGTGTCGATGAAATCGTGAAAGCCGGCTTCAAGCGCCTTATCGTCGGTCAGGTCGAACACAAGCGCCTTTGCCCGGCCACCAGCAGCAACAATCTGGTCGACGGTCGCGTTCGCGCCGTCAGCGCTGCGGTCCGCCACGCCGACCACCGCACCCTCGCGCGCGATGATCAGCGCTGCCGCCCTGCCGATGCCCGATCCTGCCCCGGTGACGATCGCGGTCCTGTCCTGCAGGATCATCTTTCAGCCCCCTTTCTCCCCGGTTCGTAATCCTGCATCATCCGGCGGACGAGCCTTGCCGGCTTGGGTGCGCGCTGATCAACCTCTGGGGAAAAACAGGCATGTACGACTTCGGCCCCTTCAAGTTCGAGTCGAAGCAGGATTTTTTCGACAAGGCAATCCGTTTCTGGAATCCCGACAAGACCAGGTTCTGGCAGAAAGCCGGGATCGATCTGGTGATCGGCAGGCGGGAAGGGTATTTCCTCTACGACATGTCGGGCCGCCGCCTGATCGACCTGCACCTCAATGGCGGCACCTACAATCTCGGTCACCGCAATCCGGAGCTGGTCGAGACGCTGAAGAGCGCGCTCGACTATTTCGACATCGGCAACCACTGGTTCCCCTCCGTGGCGCGAACGGCGCTGGCCGAATCCCTCGTCAATGTCTCGCCCGGAATGAAATACGCGATCTTCGCGCCGGGCGGCGCGGAGGCGGTGGACATCGCCATCAAGAGCGCTCGCTATGCCACCAAGCGGCGCAAGATCGTGTCGATCATCAAGGGCTATCACGGGCATTCGGGGCTCGCGGTGGCGACCGGCGACGATCGCTTCACCAAGATCTTTCTTTCCGACCAGCCGGAGACGTTCATCCAGGTTCCGTTCAATGATATCGACGCCATGGAGCAGGCGCTGAGGGGCGAAGACGTCGCGGCGCTGATCATGGAGACGATCCCCGCCACGTATGGCTTCCCGATGCCGAAGAACGGCTATCTCACCTCCTGCAAGGCGCTGTGCGAAAAGCATGGCGCGATGTACATCGCCGACGAGGTTCAGACCGGGCTCATGCGCACGGGCAGCATGTGGGGCTGGCAGGCCTATGGCGTCCAGCCGGACATCATGGTGACGGCAAAGGGCCTGTCTGGCGGGCTCTATCCGATCAGCGCGACGCTGGTGAACGACAGGGCCGGCGGCTGGCTCAACGAGGACGGGGCGGCCCACATCTCGACCACCGGTGGAGCCGAACTCGGCTGTGTCGTTGCTCACAAGGTCATCGAGATGCTGCAGCGACCCGAGCTGGTGGCCAATGTCGGCACCGTGACCGAATTCATGGCGCAGGCCATGCGTGAGATGCAGGCTCGTCACGGCGACATCTTCACCGGGGTGCGCCAGAAGGGCGTGATCCTCGGCCTGGAGTTCAGCAACCACAGGGAAGGCGCCGTCTTCGTGTCACGCGCACTCTACGAGCAGGGCGTCTGGGCGATCTTCTCGTCGCTCGACAAGCGGGTGCTGCAATGGAAGCCCGGCGTTCTTCTCGATCACGAAACCTGCCGGGACATCATGGATCGCTTCGATGCGGCAATGCCGCGCGCCCGCGAGTTGCTGCATCAGGCAGGCAAAGCGAGTTGACATGTCCCGAACCTGGTTGAAACTGCCAGGCGTCCAGCGCGGGCTGGACGCTGGACTTGCCGGGATCTCGCAGGTTCCGCAAGAAGACAAGGGCACAGAGATGGGGCAGGGCGGACAGTGACGGATTTCGACGCGCTCACCCATGATCAGCAGCTCGGCATCCTGCAGGAGACGGCGGAGGCGGCGATCGCCAACTACGATCTGCCGGCGGATGTTTCCGTCGCGATGATCAACCTGTCGGAGAACGCGACTTACAAGATTGCAGCTCGCGACGGCCGGCGCTGGGCGCTGCGCATCCATCGCGACGGCTACCATTCAAGGACGGCCATCCAGTCCGAACTGGCCTGGCTGACCGATTTGCGCCAGACCGGGATTGTGCCCACCCCCGTGCCCGTCGCGGGCAAGGACGGCGAGCAGATCCAGCGTGTCGGCCATGCCAGGCTGGCGCAACCCCGCAATGTCGTGCTGTCGCAATGGGAGACCGGTTCGGAGCCGGGCATAGGCGAAGCGCTCGCCGAACCTTTCGAGGTGCTTGGCGAGGTGACGGCCCGCATGCACATCCACGCCCGGCAATGGAGCCGCCCATCCTGGTTCAGCCGCCATGTGTGGGATTTCGAGACAAGTCTCGGCGAGGAAAACCCCCATTGGGGGCGCTGGCGTGACGGCATGGGTGTCGACACCGCGAAAGCCAAACTCTTTGGCCGCACCGCGGAGCTGATCGGCCGCAGGCTCGACGCCTTTGGCAAAGGCCATGACCGCTTCGGCCTCATCCATTGCGACCTGCGGCTCGCCAACCTTTTGATCGACGGCAAGACAGTGAAGGTCATCGACTTCGACGATTGCGGCTTCGGTTGGTATATGTACGACGCGGCGACGCCGATCTCTTTCTACGAGCACGAGCCGCAGGCCGCCGATCTGATCCGGTCGTGGACGATCGGCTATCGCCGGGTGCTTGACCTGCCCAAGGCGGACGAGGACGAGATCCCGACCTTCGTGATGCTGCGCCGCCTGCTCCTGGTTGCGTGGATCGGCTCACATGCGGAGACGGATCTCGCCAAGTCGATGGGCCTGCCCTACACCGAAGGAACTGTCGGGCTGTGCGAGGCCTATCTGAGTAAGTTCTCCTAGACGGTTGCCATCATCACGCCAGTGCTTCGAGGCTCTCCGGCAGGATCTGGCCGCCATCGACGATGAGCGTCTGCCCCGTCACGTATCCAGCTTCCTTCGACGCAAAGTAGAGCGCAGCGTAGCCGATGTCCTCCACGGTTCCGAGCCGCTTGAGCGGGACAGAGGCGGCCATGGTCTTCTGATAGTCTTCGCCCAGGCCGGCAAGCCCCTCGGTGATGATGTTGCCCGGCATGACGGCGTTGACGGTAATGCCGTATTTCGCCAGCTCGATGCAGGCCGTGCGCATGAAGCCGAGTTGCCCGGCCTTGGTGGCGCCGTAGTGCGACCAGCCGGGAAAACCGGTGACCGGGCCGGTGATCGATGACGTCAGCACGATCCGGCCCTGGTCGGATTTCTTGAGATAGGGTACCGCCGCCTTGACCGCGTGGAAGGTGCCCTTGAGGTTGGTGTCGACAACCTCGTCCCATTGTTCCGAAGTCATGTCCTCAAGCCGCGCCTGCGGGAAAATTCCGGCATTGGCGCACAACACGTCGATGCCGCCGTTTCTCGCGGCCACTGCAGCAAACGCGCTCTCGATGCTGGCGAGTGAGGTGACGTCGCCGACCACGCCGAAGGCGCCGTGGCCAATCCCGGCGGCCGCGGCTTCAGCCTGGTCGAGATGGCGCGCGATGATGGCGACCTTGGCGCCAGACAGCGCGAACACCCGCGCTATGCCCTTGCCGATGCCTTTCGATCCGCCGGTAATGACGACGGACCGACCCTTCAAAGACTGGGTCATGAGTTGAAGCTCCAAAATGAGACGGGGACAGAGTGATACTCTGTCCCCGTTGCCGAAAAGGATTCCAGGGCGATGGACGCGCCCTAGCCTTCGTTCACCATGTGACCGATGTTCTGGTACGCTTGGGGGTTGGCGGACTTCAGCACGAAGCCCCAGATCAGGCCGACGATAAGGATCGCAAGCCCGACATAGGGGATGCTCCTGGCGAAGCCATTGGTGCCGCCGAGCGTCGCCAGATTGGCCACCAGCGTGTAGACGAGGACCAGCTGGACCACGAGCGAGATCAGCGGCGCAATGACGGTCGTCAGCATGCTGCCGCCGCCGTTCTTCTTGAACCACATGTAGATCGCCAGCGATACAACGGCCTGCAACACCAGCAGCAGTCCCGTGCCAAGCACCGCAAACAGCGTATAGACGCCAAGCCAGGCCTGTCCCGATGGATCATCGAAGCCGTAGGCCAGGCCGTAGAGCAGGACCCAAATCGCCGCCAGCACCGACTGCAGGGCCGAGGCCTTATGGGGGCTCTTGTGGTGGTCATGCGTCTCCGCGATCACCTGGGGCAGGACGCCTTCGCGTGCCAGCGAGTACAAATAGCGGGACGCGGTGTTGTGGAAGGCCATGCCGCAGGCGAAGGAACTGGTCAGGATGAGAAGCGACATCAGCTGGTAGCCCCAGCCGCCGACAAAACTCTGAACCGGTGTCAGGAAGAAGTTCACCCCGTCGGAGAATGCCTTGGCGACCATGTCGGCCTCGGTGGGATAGGCCGCCACCGCGCACCAGCTGACGAAGGTGTAGAACAGGCCAAGGCCAATGACCGAAATCAGCAGCGATTGCGGAATGATGCGCTTCGGATCGCGCGATTCCTCGGCGTAATTCGGCGCCATCTCGAAGCCGACCCACGACCAGAACGCCATGAAGATGCCGACGGCGGCCGCGCCCGCGGGGATGGCCACAGTTCCGACGGTCTGCTCGGCGACAGGCGTGAACACCTTGAACACATTGAGCGAATCGCCGGAAAAATTCGTCCCGCCATGGGCGAAGAGCACACCCAGCGAGAAGATCACCAGCATGATCACTTCAAGAATGAGGGCGATCCCGAGCAGCCGTGCCGACACCTTCACGTCGCGGTAGGCGAGTGCCGCGATCACCACGATCATGGCGAGCGCCAGGACGATCCACGGCACGTTGATGCCGAAGTGCTGGGAGATCCACAAATTGCCGAAAAATGCGAACAGCCCGGTGAGCGAGGCCTCGAATAGCGAGTAGCAGGCGAGCGAGCCAATGCCCGCCGACATGCCGACTTCACGGCCGAGCCCCTGGCTGATGAAGGAATAAAAGCCGCCGACGGACGAGACGCGCGATGCCATGGCGGCATAGCCGACCGAGAAGATGGTCAGCACGATCGTCGCCATCAGGAAGGCGGCCGGCGTGTATTTGCCGATGCCGTAGCCTGCCGCGAACGGGACATTGCCCAGCATCGCCGACATTGGCGCCGCGCCGGTGACGGCCAGGAAGAGCACTCCCGCGAGCCCCACGGCCTTGGAGTGCAAAAGATTGATGCTGTTACTCTTCGAGACGTCGATCGTCCCGCGTGCAGTTTCTATGGCCATGAAGCCCTCTCCATTCGTGACAGCGGTATTTGGTCCCCGCACGTGGCGGCCGATGTGTCCCGGCCTGCGCGTGCAGCCATGACACTACGGACGCAGCGTCACTTTGCCAAGGCCATGATTTTGCATAGCTCGCCGCTCGACATCACGTGGCAGTAGATCATGTTGATGATTTCGAGCTCCTTGCGATGAAGCTCCTCGGTCGCCGCCGCGCAGCAGTCCTCAAGCACGATGACGGCGTAGCTCTCATCCGCCAGGCTGCGCACCGTCGAGGACACGCACTGATCCGTGAAGATGCCGCAGCAGATGACATTCCTGATGCCGAGATTGTGAAGGATCAGGCGCAGATTTGTTCCCGTCAGCGCGGAATCGGTGGTCTTGGTCACGACGATTTCGTCGCCGGCCGGCTGAAGCTCGGCAACGAGCTGCGACGGCGTGTCGTTCTTTGGCAGCAGCAGATTGTTCCAGCCCGGCATTTTCTGGGAAAGCGAGCGGTCGCGCCCGTCCCTGGTGTGGCAGGCGATGCGGGCAAAAAGGCATTCGATGCCATTTTGCCGAGCCAACTCCAGCAATCTTGCCGTGTTCGGTATGACCGTGCCGTGCATGCGCTCGTGGAACGGCGTCCACAGATCGTAGCGGTGCTGTTCCTGCGGTGAAAGCGAGGCGCGATCCGGCCGTTCCAGGTAGGTGTTCTGAACGTCGATGACCAGGATGGCCGTTTGCGCCGGCACCAGCACCGGATCATCCGGCTCGGGCGCGCCGAGGTAATAGAGCGAACGGAATCCGTTTTTCCAGTCCATGCGGTCCTTTCAGAAGCGGCCAAAGCCTTCAAAAGCGGAAGGTGAAAAGGCCGCGCGCCGCATAGGTCTCGGCGGCCTCCTCGATGAAACGGGCGATGCGTTCGGCCTGGTAGGTATCGCGCATCGTGGCGGCGGCCTCGAGCAATTCTTCCTTGGACTTGGCGCGGCCGGGGCGCAGCAGTTCGTAGACCTGCATGATGAAATCCTGCGGCACCTCGACCAACTCCGACCCACGTTCGAAGTTGAGGGCGAGAGTCGGCCGGCCGACATCGCGCGCCACGTCGGCCTGGGCCTGCAGCGCTTGCGGCGTGATGCGAAGGTCTTCCATGGTCACGTCGCCGGCAAGCACCGCATCCAGCGTGATCTCCGGAAGCGCCTTGCCGTGCTTGCCGGTCACGGCGCCGGGCTGGGTTTCGGCGAGCGGATAGTCGGCGCGCGTATGGCTCACGATTTCGCTCCCGTCAGGGTGATGTCGACCTCTTCGGGAGCCGCACCGGCCTCGGTCAGCCCGGTTTCTATGGCGTAGATGAGGGCGACGCGGGCGTGGTAGCGCGACCCCATGGCCTCGCCCCGCTGCGGCACCACGATGGGCTCCGGCATTTCGCCCAGCGCATAGGCCGCGGCATTGGCGCCGAGCGCACGATAGTGCTCGAGCTTGGTGATCGGCGCATTGGAAAACAGTTCGAGGTTGTTGTGCGGCTGGCGGCCGCGCTGATGGATGACGGCCGTGCCCTTGGCCTGGATGCCGATGCCGATGCCGCTGCCGGCAAGCCGGGCGGCGGACAGGCCGAGGAAGGAGGTATCGGCAGTATGGCGAAAGCGAACGACGCGCGCCTTGAGCCCACGCGCGCGGATCGCATCCAGCATCGCGCCAAGCACTTCGGAAAGCCGATGTCCGGCCGTCGTCCGGTAGAGCTTCAAGCCGAAGGCCGGACTGATGCCGATGACGACATCGTCCTTCGCCGATCCGTTGGCTGGCGGCCCAAGGTTGCGATAGCGGATGTGCCTTGCCTCGTCCTTCTCGTGCAGGGCTTCCGAGCGCAGCACTTCCTTCTGATCCAGCACGTCGCGGATATCGTTGAGCTGCAGGCGCCGCTCTTCGGAGACGCGATAGCCGGAGCCGGGACCGAGATAGTCGTTCGGATCGTTCACCGCGCTGACGATCCGCCCGTTGCGGATCATGGCCGAGGTCTGGAGATAGTCTCCCGATAGGCGCAACTTCACCACGTTCAGCAGGTTCTCGGCCTCTTCGCGGAAACCGCGGTTGGCCAGCGCCTTGACCACATCGATCACGGTGATGCCGCGCTCCTTGATGGCCTCGCTGATGAACGACACGTCGCGCGGCATCAGGCTGCGCGTATCGTCGGAGCCGGAGGCGTAAACCACGCTGGTCTTCATGTCCTCGGTCGGCGTCGACAGGCCGAGCTCCTCGAACACGGCGGCGATCGCCTCCACCGCCCGCTCGCGCAGCTCGATCGCGCGTGACTCGGGCAGTGGCGTCAACCCGCCATCGGCCTCGAAATCGCGCTGCAGCACCAGATAGTCTTCCAATTCCTCGCCGTTGATCAGCGATGGGTTGAACGAATTGTCGTATTTCAGGATCGATCCCATTCCCGAACAGATCAGGTCCGAGCCGGCAATCAGATAGGGAAGGATCTTGGCGCCGACACGAATTTCGGATTCGGTGGAGCGCGCGTCATTGCCCGACGCGCATTCGAGATCGAGCCAGACGGCGATGAGGTTCTCGGCCATCAGCTCGCGAACGCCACCCGGTATCGTCGCGGTCAAGGGCGCTCCGTCGATGCCGCCATTTTGCGTGCCTTGCACGCCCATGCCACGCTGCAGGCAGAGGCAGCGCGCTTCCAGGTAAAGCAGCGATTTTGCTTCATGGAAGCCCATCAGCAATTCGGAGCCGGCACCCGAGGTGCAGCGCATCTTGACGCCGCGCGAGGCATAGGCGGCGGCCAGAAATGCCTTGGACCACGGCGTGTCGTCGCCATCGGTGAACGATTTCTCGGTGCCGTAGACGGAAACGGTTTCGGCGTAGGAGGTAAAGCCTGCCATGGCGATGCGCAGCTCCTCCGCTTCCTCGCTGGAGCACTGGAACAGTGTCCCCCAGCGGCCGACCGCGCCGCCCACCGCACACGCCACCGCGTTGGACCAGGCGTTGCGTGACACGCGCATCGTCGTTTCGATCTCGTCGAAGCCAAAGGCGACGGCGGTCGCCGCATCGGCGGCGAGCTGGAGCGGGTCGTCCTTGGCGTTGGTGACGTGCGCCTGGTTGCCCGGCGTCTTGCGTGCCCGCATCTTTGAGTAGGCGAAGGCGATCTCCAGCGCGTTGAGCTGCGACACGACCTCGGCGAGTTTCGCCGGTGTCATGCCATGCGCGAGCCGCACCAGCGTTTCGCGCGGCACGTTCATGTCGACCAGCCAGCGTGCGACGGTCGCCGAGTCCAGCGCCATCGCTTCAGACGCCACGTCCGGATCGATGTGATGGCGGGCAATGAAGCGGTCGATCATGTCGTAGTCGTGTTCGAGCACCCCATCGAGAGACACGACACGCCCGCCCGCGATGCCGATGCCAGGTTTGGGATCGGCCGGGCTGGAGAAGGCGGAGAAGCCGTTGGCCGGGTCTTCCGCCGCGAACTTGTCCAGCCGCAACGGCCGCTCGTCCCAGTCGGCGAAGCGCTTCCAGCGGTTCAGTTTCGGCGTCATGCGTGCATTTCCCAGCCTAACGGAAAGACTAGTGAATGCTCACTCTTCACACAATGGCCTGGATCGAACGCCGCCGAAAGGCCTGCACGCCAGTACTTGCTGCACGGAAGACGATGCCGCTGCACGAAGCTCAGTTACTTTCCGCCCATCGATAAGCCCAGGCGCTGGAACAGCCGTGCCCAGGCGATCTGGCCGATTTTGAAATTCTCCAGCCGGAAGAATTCGTTCGGCGCATGGTAGTCCTCGTCGGAGGTCGAGAACGAGAAGAAGATGGTACCGACGCCAAGGTGCTCCTTGAAGACGCTGCCGATCGGGATCGTTGCGCCCATGGCAACCCGCAACGATTTCGCTCCCATCATCTCGCCGAGCAGCGTTTCTGCGATGGCAAGGGCAGGCAGGTCGGGATCGATCGAGAACGCCTTGGTGCCGGGGCCGTGGCGTTTGACGTCAAGCGAATAGCCAGTCGGCAATTGTGCCTCAAGGTGGCGCCGGATCGCCTCGGCGACCTTGTCGGGCTCCTGACCGGCGACGAGGCGACAGGTGATCTTGGCGCCAGCCGACGAGGGGATGACCGTCTTGGTGCCGGGTCCCGAATAGCCGCCGAACATTCCGTTGAACTCGAGCGTTGGCACCAGCCACTGGCGGACTAGAAGGTCGTGGCCGCTAGGCAGTGGATCAGGTGCCGGAGCGCCGATCCCGGCGAAATAGGCAGCAGTGTCGAAGGCAGCAGTATCGATTGCGTCGAGAATGGCGGGGTCGGGCGGTGTGATGCCCTCTGTGAAGCCCGGCACGGTGACGGCGCCGTCCCTGTCGTGCAGGCTGGCCAGCAGGGCGGCGAGCGCGCGAATGGGATTTGGCGCACTGCCGCCGTGGCGACCGGAATGAAGATCCTTCGCCGCGCCCGTCACCACCACGTCGAGCGCGACCATGCCGCGGCTGGCCACCGTCATCGACGGGCGGTCGGCGCGCCACATGGCGCCATCGGCGGAGACAACGAGGTCACAGGCCAGGCGCTGGCGCATTTTTTCGACCAGCGGCGCGAAATGCGGACTGCCGGATTCCTCCTCGCCCTCGACCAGCATCTTGATGTTGAGCGGCAAGCGGCCGGTCGTCTTCAGGAATGCCTCGACAACCAGGATCGGGATCAGCACCGGGCCCTTGTCGTCGGAAACGCCGCGCCCATAGAGCCTGTCGTCGCGGACCGTCGGCTCGAAGGGCGGCGTGGTCCATTTCTCGACCGGATCCGGCGGCTGCACATCGTAGTGGCCGTAGACGAGGATGGTCGGCGCTGCGGCGTCGCCGATGATTTCACCGAACACGGCCGGATGGCCATCTGTCTCGATGATCTCGACGGTTGGGAATCCGGCCCGCGTCAGCCGCTGCGCGACAAAGTCTGCCGCCGAACGGATGCCGTCGCGATAGGCCGGATCGGTGCTGACGCTTGGAATGCGGCAGAACGCCTTCAAGTCTTCCAGGGCTTGGTCGGCGTGGGCGACGAGATAGGCCTCGACGGCGCTCACTTGCCGCCATCCACGCTGATCACCTGGCCGCTGACCCAGCCGGCGAAATCGGAGGCGAAGAACATCACCATCGCGGCAATGTCGTCGGGTGAGCCGAGCCGCTTCATCGCGATATTCTGCAGCAGCTTCTGCTGGCCTTCCTCGCCCATCGCCTCCCATTGCCGCTCGGTGGTTGGATTGGAACGCACGAAACCCGGCGCGACATTGTTGACGGTGATGTTCCAGGGGCCAAGCTCATGCGCGAGCTGCCGCGTCAACCCGATCTGGCCGGCCTTGGCGCTGGCATAGGCCTGGATGCCGGTCAGGCTGATGCCGAGCCCGGCGCCGCTGGAGATATTGATGATGCGTCCATAGCGCTGCTTCTTCATACCGGGCGCCACGGCCTGCGTCATAAAGAAGGCGCCCGAGAGATTGACGTCGAAAATCGTCTGCCAGTCGGCCTGGGAGATTTCTTCCAACGGTCGTCCGACCTGACCGCGCACGCCGCCGGCGTTGTTGACGAGAATGTCCACCGCACCCGCATCGGCCTCAATCGCGCCGACGACCGCCTGCACAGCATCGCGGTCGCCGACATCGACGACATGCGGGCGGCAGTTTTCGCCGCAAAGCTGGCGCGTTTCGGCAAGGCCGGCTTCGTTGACATCCAGGATATGAACCGCCGCGCCGCGTTCGGCGAAAGCCTTGGCGATCGCGCGGCCAAAGCCGTGTGCGGCGCCGGTGACGATGACGGTGCGCCTGTCGAAGCCGATGTTCATCTGGCGCCTGCCGGAGTGCTCGGCATGGCTTCGGCCAGTTCATCGAGATTGCTCAGAACCAGGCGCCGTTTGCCGTCCTCGATTTCGTGGATCATCTCGACGGTACGCGCCGTCAGCGGCGTCGGCATGCCGAGCTTCTGTCCGATCTCGACGATCGGGAATATCTGC
Source organism: Mesorhizobium subarcticum (assembly GCF_055456085.1). NCBI lineage: Bacteria > Pseudomonadati > Pseudomonadota > Alphaproteobacteria > Hyphomicrobiales > Phyllobacteriaceae > Mesorhizobium > Mesorhizobium subarcticum. Next base: position 3,154,445 of record NZ_CM144237.1, read on the forward strand.
GCATCGACTTCCGTCTTGCGCTTTCGGATGGCGAGGTCGCGCCAGATGCCGGTGTGAGACTTCGCCGATCGGCGGTTGTGCACGACCATCTCGTCGAAGGAGCGGTCGGTGGCGGCGGTGGATGAGCCGGGGGCGAAAGCGCCGGGGTCGAAGCCGTCGAATGCCTCTGCGCTGACGCCATTCGCCTTGGCGACGGCGCCGACTTCCAGCCCCACCGCCGCGAGTACCGGGCGATAGCGGCGGTCGGCGAACACATCGGCGATGGAATCGTCGGTCAGCGCCGTGGCGAAGAGCAGCGCGCCGTAGATCATCTTGCCCCAGAGATAGCCCCAGATATTGTCGGTGAGCACCGCCTTCGGCTCGAAATCCTGCATCAGCCGGTGAAGCCCCGCGATACGCGGCGTGCGCTTGCCGTCGAGTTCACCGATGACCACCGCGCCATGGCCGCTGTAATGGACGACGCCCGGCTCCAGGTAATCCGCGCCGAAATTGACAAAGCAGCCGACCGTGCGCTGGTTGCCGACGATTTCGGCGATGGTGAGTTCGTTCAGTCCGTTCTGGGCCGATATCACGCAGCCGCCATCGGCCAGATGAGGCAACAGCGCTGCGGCGGCAACGCGCGTATGATGTGCCTTGACGCACAGGAAAATCCGCTCGAAGCGGCCGGTGACGGTGGCCGGCAGGAAGGCCGGTGCCATGACGGTATCCTGGAAAATCGGTCCGTCTATACGCAAGCCATTCGCGTTTATCGCGTCGACATGGCCGGCATCGCTGTCGACGAAGGTGACGGCATGGCCGGCGCGGATGAATGCGGCACCAAGCGTGCCGCCGATCGCTCCGGCGCCCCAGATCAGGATCGGTCCGGTCTCATTCATGACCATGGCCCTTCGAGCAGATCGCGCGTCTCCTTGACCGCGATGTCCCAGATCGCCTGCATGTCCTCATCCGGCCGCTCGTAATAGCCGCCGAAATTCCCGTCGCCGAGATAGTCGCGAACAGCCTTGGGCGACATGAGACGCATGCGGGCGAGATCAATCATAGGCTTCTGCTGCGTCGGCGGTTTCACGCCGGCCAGCCGGGTCCAGGGGAAATTCTCCATCCAGGAGGCGTGCGAGGCGACCGGATCGATCTCCAGCACCTTGCCCATCGTGGCAGGGGCAGCCCACCAATTGTGGAACTTTATCGCGGTATCGGGATTGTCGGCCATCCATTCGATTGCCAGCGCGCCGGCCGGCTGGTTGCCGCCATGGCCGTTGACGATCAGGATGCGCCGGAACCCTTGTGCGCGCATGCCGTCGAGGATGTCCCTGACAAGGCGAATATAGGTTTCGGTGCGTAGGCTGATCGAACCTGGATAGGCCATGAAATAGGGCGTCAGCCCATAGGCCACGACCGGAAATACCGGAATGCCGAGCGGCTCGGCCGCTTCCACCGCGACGCGCTCGGAGAGGATCGAATCGACCGACAATGACAGCTGCGCGTGTTGCTCTGTACTACCGAGCGGAAGGATCGCACGGTCGTCCTTGCCGAGATACTGCTCGACCTGCCGCCAGTTGCATTCGGAAATTCTCACGATGCTTTCCTTTCCTCGTCCGTCGCATTGATCAGCGGTACCAGCACACGCTCGATCTCGGCGGTGTCGGGGGCGTGCCGGTATTCGAACGCGGTGACACCGGCCTGTAATTTCGCCAGGACATCCTCGGAGCCGCTGGCGAACACTACGACATCGGACCTGCCGAGCAGGTCCTCCAGATTCGGCGTTTCAAGCGTGGCGCCGGTCAGATGCTCGACATGGGGGGCGAAGCGCTGGACGCCGGCCTTCATGATCGGCAGGAAGTCCGGAAACCTGGAGATGACGGCGACGCGGGCCAGCGAATCCAGCGCGGCCAGCGCCTTCCGCGTTTCTTCCGAAGGGATGAAGCTGATCGACACCACCTTGGTGTTGGTGACCAGCGACATTACCTCGCGCTGACGATTGACGAAGGTGACGGCGAGATCGGCCGAATTGGCGCGCGCGCGGGCGGCAGGATCACGTTCGATGGCCGAGATCGTCAGCGGCTCGACGGTCACGCCATTTCCGAGGCGCGCGGCGATGAAGCGCGCATAGCTGGCGGTGGCGTCGGTGAACAGTCCGATCATGACGATCCTGGTCCGGACACCTATGCTGTCGCGATAGAAGGCGCGCGCGCTGACCAGCGAGACGAGTTCGGCCGGCCGGATTCCGGCGGCGGTTCCGGCATCAATCAGTGCATCGATCCGCCTGTGCAGTTCCGTCGCCTCCGGACGGGCGGCCAGCCTCGCACGCCCGCTGCTGGTGACGAACGTGCCGGAACCGGGACGCGTTTCGATCATGCCTGAAGCCTTGAGGTCGCCATAGACCTGGCTGACTGTCATTGGGGCCACGCCGATGCGCTCGGCCAGTTCCCTGACCGACGGAAGCAGCTCTCCCGGCACCAATTCGCCGCAGGCGATGCCGTATTCGATCAGTCCCTGCAACTGCGTGCGCAGGGGAACTGGCAGATCGCGATCGACCGAGAACTCCATTCAGGTCCCAATTCAAGTGTATTACACACCTATAACGCTTAGTCCGGTCGTTCTTGGGTGACAAGCGCGTTGTTGCGCCAGAGTGCCGCTTTCCTTGGGACAATCCCGTTGACACGATAGGCCTTGCGTGAAAACGTTATGGCCAACAATAACACTTGAACATTCCTCTGGAGATACGGGAGCCGTCATGAACACGCTCGTCAAGGCCGCGCTGAGCGCGGTACTTCTCGTTGGAACCAGCTACAACGCGCTTGCGGTGGAACGCGGCGGCACCCTGAAATACGGCCGCTATGCGGACAGCCTCTTTCTCGATCCGGTGCTCAACGATGCAAACGTCGACATCTGGGTCCTGTCCAATCTCTACGACACGCTGATCCTGCCCACCGACGACGGCAAGGGCCTGAAGCCGGGCCTGGCGACGGAGTGGAAGGTGTCCGGCGACGGGCTCTCAGTCACGCTGACATTACGCGATGGCATCAAATTCTCCGACGGATCGCCGATCACTCCGGCCGACGTGCAATGGTCGCTGAAGCGCGCCGCAGATCCGAAGAAAGGCATCTGGAATTTCCTGGTCGGCTCGATCCAGGACGTCACCACCGAAGGCGACCACACCGTCATCATCAAGCTCAAGAACACCGATCCGGCGATCCTCGCCGCACTCACCGTGTTCAACACCGCGATCCTGCCGATGAAGGCGTTCGAGGCCTCGGAAGGGACAACCGACGAGGAAAAGGCGAAGAGCTTCTCGGCGCATCCGATCAGTTCGGGTCCGTTCGTCCTGCAATCCTGGGACCACGGCCAGTCGATGAAGCTGACCCGCAACGAGAACTACTGGGCGAAGGGCGAGGACGGCAAGCCGCTGCCTTATCTCGACGGCATCGATTTCGAGGTCATCCCCGATGATGCCACCCGCATCCTGAAATTGCAGTCGGGCGAGATCGACGGCGCGGAATTCATCCCCTATGCGCGCGTCGACGAGTTGAAGCAGGCCGACGGCATTGACATGAAACTCTACCCGTCGACCCGCGTCGAATACATCACCATGAACGTGCGCCCGAAGATCGGCGACAAGGACAATCCGCTGTCGAACGAAAAAGTCCGCCAGGCGATGAACTACGCGACCAACAAGGAGGCGATCATCCAGGTGGTGACGCATGGTGTGGGGTCACAGATGACTTCGTTCATGTCCTCGGCGACGCCGCTGCACAAGGGTGACAAGCCGCTCTATCCCTACGATCTCGACAAGGCCAAGCAGTTGATGAAGGATGCCGGCTTCGAGAATGGCTTCGAAACCAGCCTGCTCGTGCTTGCCGGCAACCAGGACGAGATCGGCATCGCCACGGCGGTGCAGCAGATGTGGGGGCAGATCGGCATCAAGCTCGACCTGCAGCAGGTCGACAATCCGAGCCGCACCCAGCAATACCGCGACGGCACGTTCACGATGCGCGAGGCGGCGTGGACCGACGACATCGCCGACCCGAACGAGATCGCTTCGTATTTCGTCTATTCGCCGACCATCGGCGCGCTGCACAGTGGCTGGAAGAGCGACGAGGCCGACAAGCTTTTCGAAGCTTCACAAAAAGAGATCGACGCCGCCAAGCGTGCGGATCAGTATGCCAAGATGCAGGACCTCTACAACGCCAGCGGACCGATCCTCCCGCTCTACGAAACGCCTTATCCGGTCGCCTTGAGCAAGAAGGTGCAAGGCTTCGTGCAGATCCCACTCGGCAACAATATCTTTGGTGCCGCCTGGCTGCAGAAGTAGGCTGATCGCCTGAGGCGGCGAACGTCACGGCGTTCGCCGCCATCGTGCTGCTAGAGCCGGATGATTTCAGGTCGAATCGAGCTGAAATCTGAATCCGCCTCTAAGTCAAAGAGATAGAGCATGACGTCGTCCGAAAACCGCTTCACACTTTTCGGCATCATGCTCTAGTCAACAAGGTCTGGATCGCCGCTTGCCACTGTTGGGCTTCATTTTCCGACGAGTTCTGCAGACAATTCCGACCATTGCCTTCATCCTGGTGGTCACTTTCATCCTCGTTCGGCTTTTGCCGGGCGATCCGGCCAGCGCCATGCTCGGCGACCGCGCCATCGACGCCGACGTCCAGCGTATCAATGCCAAGCTAGGGCTCGACCGGCCGATCCCGGTGCAGTTCCTCTACTTCACCAAGGCCGTCTTCACCGGTGATCTCGGCAACTCGATCGGCCTGAAGCTGCCGGTGGTCGAGCTGATCGAGCGCCGTCTCCCCGTCACATTGATGCTTACCGGAATGGCCGCCCTGATCGCGCTGCTGGTGGCGGTGCCGCTGTCCTTTGTCGCGGCGCTCAACCGTGGCGGCGCGCCGGACGCCATCATCCGCGGCACCTTCCAGATCGGCTTGTCGATGCCCGTCTTCTATGTCGGGCTGGTTTTGCTGACCGTGTTTGCCGCAAAATTGCGCTGGTTTCCGGTTGGCGGCTACGGCCAGAACTTCCTTGACGATCTCTACCATCTCTTTCTTCCCGCCACGACGCTGGCGCTCAGCCTTTCTGCCGTGCTCATGCGCAATCTGCGTGCCGCCATCATCGGGGTGGTTGGCGCCGACTATGTCGACTTTGCCCGCGCCAAGGGGCTTCGCGCGCGGGTGATCATGACGCGCCATGTCCTGCGCAATGCGCTGATTTCGACAGTTACGCTGTTTGGCCTGTCGATCGGCACGTTGCTCGGCGGTGCGGTCATCACCGAAACGGTATTCGCCATCCCCGGCGCCGGGCGGTTGATGATCGAGGCCATCTATGGCCGCGACTATCCCGTCATCCAGGGGCTGACGATCGCGCTAGCGCTGCTGGTGTCGTTCACCTTTCTCCTGACCGACATCGTCCAGGCCTGGCTCGACCCACGGGTGGTCCGATGAGCGCGGGCGCCGGCCAGATAGCCTTGCCGGCGAAACGGCGCCGGGCATTGCCGGGCACGCTGGTCGGCGCGGTCATCGTGCTTGGCGCCAGCCTTGCCATGGCGTTCTTTCCAAGTCTCTTCGCGCCTTACGATCCGACCGCCTTCGACTACAACGCCATCATGCATGGGCCGAGCTGGGCGCACCCTTTCGGCACCGACAATTTCGGCCGCGACATGCTTTCGCGTGTCATCCACGCCTATCGCATCGACATGCAGATCGGGGTGTTCGCGACAACCGGACCGTTCCTCTTCGGCACCATCGTCGGCGCCATGGTCGGCTATGTGGGCGGCTGGGTGGAGGCGGTGTTCGGCCGCGTCGTCGATGCGGTCATCACATTTCCGTTCCTCGTGCTGGTCATCGCCATCGTCTCGGTGCTCGGCCCCGGCCTCCGCAACATGTATATAGCCGTCGGCGTCGTCGACTGGGTGTTCTACGCAAGGCTGGTCTCCGCCGAGGTCAAGATCCAGCGCCGGCTCGACTACGCCGATGCGGCACGTGGCATGGGTTACGGCCACATGCGCATCATCTTCCGGCATCTGCTGCCCAACGCGATAACGCCGGCGGTGGTCTATTTGATGACCGACATGGCGCTCGCCATCTTGCTCGGCTCCAGCCTCGGCTATCTCGGCCTCGGCGCGCAGCCGCCGGCCGCTGAGTGGGGTGTGCTGATTGCCGACGGCAAGAATTTCATGACCACCGCGTGGTGGGTGTCCGTATTCCCCGGCATTGCCATCGTCATCACCGGCCTCGGCTTCAGCCTTGCAGGCGACGCGCTGGCCGATCTTCTAAGGGTCAACCGATGACGGCGCCGTCGCCAGATCCAAAGACAGCCGGCGCCGGTCTCAAGGTGCGCGGCCTCACCACCACCTTCGCCACGCCACGAGGCCTGGCCACCGTCGTTGATGGCATCAATCTCGATGTCGCGCCGGGCGAGATCGTCGGCCTGGTCGGCGAGTCCGGATCGGGCAAGAGCATGACACTGCGCTCGATCGTGCGGCTGGTGCGCGAACCGGGCAAGGTCAGCGGTCAGGTGGAATGGCAGGGCCGCGACCTGATGGCGATGAGCGAAGCGGACCTTCGCAAGGTGCGCGGCGCCGAAATCGCGATGATTTTTCAAGAGCCGATGACGGCGCTCAACCCCGTGCTGCCGGTCCGCCTGCAGATCGAGGAAAATCTCAGCGCCCATACCACCCTGGACCGCCGTGCCCGCCGTCAACGCGCGCTGGAACTGATGAACATCGTCGGCATTCCAGCCGCCGAGCGGCGGCTCGACGAATACCCGCACCAGTTCTCCGGCGGCATGCGCCAGCGGGTGATGATCGCGATTGCGCTGGCCAATTCGCCGAAACTGCTGCTCGCCGACGAGCCGACGACGGCGCTCGACGTGACCATCCAGGACCAGATCCTCAAGCTTATCCTCGACCTGCGCGACCGTTTCGGCATGAGCGTGGTGTTCGTCACCCACGATCTCGGCGTCGTCGCGGCGACCTGCGACCGCATGGCGGTGATGTATGCCGGGCGCATCGTCGAGACCGGCACGGTGGCGCGGGTGTTCGCCGAGCCACACCATCCCTATACGCGCGGGCTGCTTGGTTCCGTGCCGCGCATCGGCGGCGAGCGCAGCATGCTTTTATCGATCGAGGGTACGCCACCGGGCCTGATCGATTTGCCGGACGGCTGCGCCTTTCATCCGCGCTGTTCCTTCGCCACGGACCGCTGCCGCGCCGAGCGGCCGCCGCTCGAAAGCTTCGCCACCGGCAGGGAGGTCGCCTGCTTCCACCATCGGAAAGTGGCCGCGATGGTGGAGGCGGCCTGATGCGGGACATGCCGCTGATCTCCGTCGAAGGCGTCTCCAAGCGGTTTCGCTTTCCCCGCACCGTGTCCGACATACTCACCGGCAGACCGCCTGCCGCTGTCCATGCGTTGAACAATGTCGACCTGGAGGTGCATCGCGGCGAAACGCTCGGCATCGTTGGCGAATCCGGCTGCGGAAAATCCACACTGGCGCGTTGTCTCGTGCGGCTCCTGGAGCCGGACGAAGGACTGGTGCGTTTCGACGGCAACGATATCGGTCTGCTGCCTCAGGCGGAACGGCGCGCCTTCAACCGCCGTGTCCAGATGATCTTTCAGGATCCCTACTCCTCGCTCAATCCGCGCATGTCGGTGCGACAGGTTCTGTCCGAAGCGCTGAGCGTGCATGCGATGCGGCCAAAGGCCGATATCCCGGCGCGTATCACCGAGCTGCTGGGCCTTGTTCGCCTCCCGGCGGACGCCGCCGACCGCTATCCGCATGAGTTCTCCGGCGGCCAGCGCCAGCGCATCGGTATCGCACGCGCTCTTGCCGTCGAGCCGGAGGTGCTGGTCGCCGACGAACTGGTCTCCGCGCTCGACGTCTCGGTGCAGGCGCAGGTCATCAACCTTCTGCTGGACCTCCAGGAGCGGCTGAAGCTTACCGTCGTCTTCGTCGCCCATGACCTCAGACTGGTGCGCCACATCTCACACCGCGTCGCGGTGATGTACCTGGGCAAGGTGGTCGAGACCGGCCCAACGGAAGCGCTGTTTGCAACACCCCGCCACCCCTATTCGAAGGCGCTGCTCGATGCCGCGCCCGAACTCGATCCGGCGCGGCGAACGCGGGTGGCGGCGGCACGCGGTGAACTTCCCAATCCGCTTGACCTGCCGACCGGCTGCCTGTTCAACACGCGATGCCCGTTCGCGTTCGAGCGTTGCTTTGCCGAGCGGCCGGACCTGTCCAACCGGGGGCCGGCCCACTTTGCCGCCTGTCACCTGACTGACTTCGGCAAACCGACGCCCGCGACAATCGCTGCACAATGAGCTGCTGAAGAACTGAATTTCCCAAATGGCCAAGAGACGCCGATGAGCTACGCCGCATTCGAAGCCGAGGTCGCCAAGGTCAACGACATATTGTGCGCGGTGAACGTGCTTGTCTGGGATTCGCGTACCATGATGCCCTCGGCTGCGGCCGAGGCGCGCGGCAAGCAATTAGGCACGCTGGCGACGGTCGCACGCGAAATCGCTACTGGCGATACTATGCACAAGGCGCTCGATGCCGCGCGCCTGGAACTCTCGGGAATGCCCGACGAGCAGCTTCGAAGGCGTGCGCTCGATGACGCGACGGGCGCGATCGCCACACTCGGCCGCATCCCGGCACGGCTGGTCCAGGAAGCAGCAGAGCGGCGGACCGAGGGCCAGGCGGTATGGATCAAGGCGCGTGCCGAGAACGATTTCGCCGCCTTCGCGCCGGTGCTTGAGCGAACCGTCGCGCTGCAGCGCGAGATCTGCGAGCATATCGGCTATGTCGACCATCCCTACGATGCGGCGTGCAGCACCTTCGAGCCCGAGATAGGCTGGGCGCAGCTCAAAGATTTGTATGCTGAACTGAAATTGGCGATCGGACCGCTGCTTCAGGCTGCGCTGCAAGCGCCGCCTGCGCGCATCGATGTCCTGAAGCGCACCTATCCAATCGAAAGGCAGAAAGCCTTCTCCAAGGCAGTGGCCGCCCGCATGGGGTACGACTTCGAGCGCGGCCGGCTTGACGACACGGTTCATCCTTTCGAGATTTCCTTCACGCGTAGCGACGTACGCATCACTGGCCGCTTCCGTGAGAACTGGCTGCCAGGCGGCCTCTTCGCTGTCTGGCACGAAGCTGGCCACGGCATCTACGAGCAGGGCGTTTCGCCCGCATTCACCCGTTCGATCTTCACGACCGACCTCGTCAATCTCTACGCGGTCGGCGGCACCAGCTTCGGCATGCATGAATCGCAGTCCCGCCTGTGGGAGAACCGCATCGGCCGCTCCCGCCGCTTCTGGGAGCAGAATTTCGGGGCATTGCAAGCCGAGTTTCCCGACCAACTCGCCGACGTCTCGGTCGCCGACTTCTGGCGCGCGGTGAATGCGCCCCGTCCTAGCCTGATCCGGGTGGAGGCCGACGAACTCACCTACGACTTGCACATCATCCTGCGTTCGGAGATCGAGGCCGGATTGATGGACGGCAGCCTGCGCATCGCTGACCTTCCAGCGATCTGGGCGGACAAGATCCGCGGCTATCTTGGCCTTGACGTGCCGACCGACACGCTGGGCGTCTTGCAGGATGTCCATTGGTCGGCGGGCATGATCGGATCCTTCCCGACCTACACGATGGGCAACGTCATGTCCTCCCAGCTCTTCAAGGCGGCGACCAAGGTGCCTGGGATTGAGCGCGGGCTCGAGACCGGCGACTATGCGCCGCTGAGGACGTGGCTGGCGGACAAGGTGCATCGTCACGGCCGCTCGCTGACGCCAGCCGAAATCCTGAAGGCCGCAACCGGCAAGGTGCTAGGGACCGACGACTATATTGACGATCTCCGTCGCAAGGTGGCCGAGCTTCACGCATAGCGCCTGTCTGGAGCTTGTGTCGTCAATGATAGGCAGTCTGTGCGGAACCATACGGGAAGAATTCTGACCTTGGCCCACGAAAAACCCAACAAAATCAATGGTTTTCGTACATCCTCCGGGCCTACCATTATTTACGCCCACCATTATCTGCATCCTCATTCAGGCGTGGTCGAGCCGCTGCTGACCTGCCTTCGGCGCAAGCCCAGGCGCTATCTGTCCGGCCGCTGCGACTGGAATGGTCTGCCTGTCTTGCCGCAATGGGTACTTTTCGCGGCCTTTGCCTGATGTAGACCGAGGTTGCAAGGGAGCAACCGGACGTTGGCGGAATTCGACTTCATCATTGTTGGTGCCGGCACCGCCGGTTGCCTGCTCGCTGACCGCTTGACGAAATCCGGAAAGCATCGCGTGCTTTTGCTGGAAGCCGGCGGCAGCGACCGTCGCTTCATGGTCCGCATGCCGATCGGCTACGGCCACAGCTTCTACAATCCGCGCGTCAACTGGATGTTCTGGTCAGGCGCGCAGGAGGCCCTGGCCGGCCGCAGGATCTACTTTCCGCGCGGCAAGCTGCTGGGCGGTTCGAGTTCGATCAACGCCATGGTTTTCGTGCGCGGACAGCAGCGCGATTTCGACGATTGGCGCGATGCCGGCAACCCCGGCTGGGGCTGGGATGATGTTCTGCCCCACTTCAAATCGTTCGAAAGATTTCATGGCAAGGCGAGCGTCGAGCGCGGCACCGACGGGGCGCTTGACGTCATCGACATGGCCGGCGGCGTGCATCCCATGAGCCACGGCTTTCTTGCCGCGGCCGGGCAGGCAGGCTTTGCAGCGACTCCGGATTACAATGGCCGTCAGCAGGAAGGGGTCGCCATCTACCAGATCACGACACGCAATGGCATGCGGGCGTCCGCGGCGACCGCATTCCTTCACCCGGCATTGAAACGCGACAATCTCCAGCTGGTGACCGGTGCAGTGGCTACCGGGCTTGTTTTCGAAGGTCGCAAGGTCGTCGGCGTCGACTATTCCACGGGCGCCACAAAACACACGGCCAGGGCACGTCGCGAGGTGATCCTCTCGGCAGGGGCGGTCGGTTCGCCAACCCTGATGCAGCGCTCGGGCGTTGGCGCGGGCGAGATGCTTCGAACGCTGGGCATCCCTGTCGTCCACGACCTGCCGGCGGTCGGCGAGCATCTGCAGGACCACCTCGGTATCGATTATCTCTATCGCGCCCGCAAACCGACATTGAACGGTCAATTGCGGTCGTGGACCGGTCGCCTGATGCTGGGCATGCGTTATCTTGCGTTCCGCGACGGGCCGCTGTCGCTCAGCGTCAACCAGGCCGGCGGCTTCGTCCGTTCCGACCCCGCGCGCGGTCATGTCGACACCCAGCTCTACTTTTCGCCGGTCAGCTACAGCAAGCCGACACCGGGCGTCCGGCGCCTGACCCTGCCCGACCCGTTTCCGGGGTTTTTCATCGGCATCTCGCACTGCCGGCCAAGGAGCCGGGGCAGCATTCGCATCGCCTCGGCCGATCCGGATACCGCCCCGGTCATCGACCCCAACTATCTCTCCCACCCAGCGGATATGGCGGAAATGCTGGCGGGTGTGCGGCTGATACGCAAAATCGCGGCGCAGCCGGCGATGGCGGAACTGATCGAAGAAGAGTTCGATCCCGGCGTTGCCGTGACGACCGACGAGGAACTGTCTGACGACATTCGCCGCCGCTCGGGCAGCATTTTCCACGCATCCTGCACCTGCCGCATGGGCCCGGATCCGCGGTCTTCGGTCGTCGACCATCGCCTCAAGGTCCACGGTCTGTCGGGACTGCGGGTGATCGACGCTTCGGTATTCCCCCAAGTCACATCGGGCAACACCAACGCGCCGACGTTCATGGTGGCGGAAAAGGGTGCTGCGATGGTGCTTGAAGACCACGCCTGATCGATGACTGCTCCAACACATTGGCCAGCAACTCGACCCCCTTGCGGATGCTGCGCGGGTCGATGGCACTGACGCCGAGCACGAGACCCTGATCGGCGACGGGGTCGATGCAAAATCGTCCGATCGTGGAGACGAGGACACCGGCGGCTTCCGCTGCGGTCCGCACCGCATCTTCCCGGTGCCCCGACTGGGCAAACCGCGCAACGACGTGAAACCCGGCGTTGGACCGCACGGTATCGAGCAGGCCGCCGAGCAGCCGGTCGGCCGCGTCGTGGAAAACCTCATGCCTTTCCCGATAGATATCGCGCATGCGGCGAAGATGAGTCGAGAAATGCCCCTCGTTGATGAAGGCCGCCATCACCGCCTGGACGCTCGACGGGACCCCTTGGAGGAAGGCGCCGGAAACTCTCTGAAAGACCGCGACCAGCGGCCGTGGGGCGACATAGAAGCCGAGCCGCAGCGACGGGAACATCGACTTGGAGAACGTGCCGACATAGATCACGCGCTCGGCATGGTCGGCGCTCTTCAGCGTCGGCAGCGGCCGGCCGTCGTAACGGAATTCACCATCATAGTCGTCCTCGATGATCCAGGCATCGCGGTCGTTGACGACGCGCAACAAATGGGCTCTGCGCCGCAGGCTCATCTCCACGCCCAAAGGGTGCTGGTGCGACGGCGTCACGAACGCCAGGCGGAAGTCCGGTGCCTTGCCCAGTCCCGCCTCCACGGACAGGCCTTCGGCATCGACCGGAACCGGAACCATCGTTGCGCCGCAGGCGATCAGCGAGTTGCGCGCGCCGATCGCACCGGGATTCTCGAACCATACCGCATCGCCGCGATTGAGCAGCACGCGGCCGATCAGGTCGAATGCCTGCTGTGCGCCGTTGACGATGAAGATTTGCTCGACCTCGCAGACCACACCACGGCTGGCGCGCAGATGCTCGGCGATCGCCTGCCGAAGCAGCGGCAAGCCATTCGGGTCGGAGTAGCCCATGATCGCGTCGCGCGGCTGGCGCCAGTGCTTGGCCGACAGCCGCGACCAGATGGCCAGAGGAAACGCGTCGAACGCCGGCATTCCGGTGACGAAGGCGCGTGGCTTCTGCGGGTGCGACAGACGCTGCAGGAAGCGCGGCGAAGCTTCGGCGATAAGGTCCGCCAGCTTTGTCGTGGCTGGGCGTTCGTTGCCCACCGTCACCGTGGCGCGGGGGCGCTGGGCCTCCGCGACATCGGACACGAATGAGCCCGAGCCGGTGTGCGACACGATCAGGCCTTCAGCCGCCAGCCGTTCGAACACGGCGATCGCCGTTGTGCGCGACACGGCGAGTTCCCTGGCAAAGGTGCGGCTGGATGGCAGACGCTTGCCGACCGCCAGATCGCCTGAGACGATCATCTGCTTCACGGCGCTGTAAACCTGCGCGGTGATGGACCGTGTCGAGCTGCGATCGATGGCGATCGCAAACAGCAATTCGCCCCCTGACCGCTTGACCATGTTCGCTCGCTCCATCGATGGCAAGCTATATCGGCTCGCGCATTTTTCGATAATGGACCTTATACGCGCGGCCCGTCAGGTTGATAGACCTCAGTATCGAGATCGACCGGGCTGGCCATATGCGTATCGACTGCATCGAGACTTTCACGACCCGCGACATCGGTTTCGTCCGCATCACCACCGCCGACGGCGGTCAGGGCATCGGCCAGGTATCGACCTACCACTCCGACATAACTTCGACGGTGCTGCACCGCCAGGTCGCGCCGTGGGTGCTCGGCGTCGAGTTCGATGACGTCGATGCGCTCACCGACAAGGTGATCGAGCGCGAGCACAAATTCCCCGGCTCGTACATGAAGCGCGCGCTGGGCGGGCTCGACACGGCGATCTGGGATTGCCGTGGCAAACAGGCCGGCAAGCCAGTGGTCGAGCTTCTCGGCGGCACGCCGGGCAAGCTGCGGGCCTATGCCTCCTCCATGAAGCGCGATATCACGCCGGACGCCGAAGCCCGGCGTTTCAAGCGGCTGCAGGGCGAGTTCGGCTTCGATGCATTCAAGTTCCGCGTCGCGGCCGAGTACGGCCACGATGTCGACGAATGGCCCGGCCGCACGGAGCAGATCGTGCCGACGATCCGCAAGGCGCTTGGCACGTCGGCGTCCCTTCTCGTCGACGCCAACAGCGGCTTTTCGCCGGCGCGGGCGATCGAGGTCGGCTCCATCCTTGCCGACAACGGCATCGAGCATTTCGAGGAGCCATGCCTCTACTGGGAGCTTGAGCAGACCAAGGAGGTGGCGGACGCATTGGATGTCGCCGTCACCGGCGGTGAGCAAGATTGCGAGATCGCTACCTGGCGGCGCATGATCGAGATGCGCGCCGTCGACATCGTCCAGCCGGATATCCTCTATCTTGGGGGGATCAGCCGTACCATGCGGGTGTGCAAGATGGCGAAGGCCGCCGGCCTGCCGGTCACGCCGCACTCGGCCAACCTTGGGCTGGTGACGTTGTTCACGATGCACTTGCTGCGTGCCATCGATGGCGCCGGCAAATATCTCGAGTTCTCGATCGAGGGTCCGGACTACTATCCCTGGCAGGAAGGTCTCTTCGTGAAATCACCCTACGACATCGAGGATGGGCAGGTCTGCGTCTCCGACGAACCTGGATGGGGCGTCGAGATCTGCCCGGAGTGGCTGGCCAAGTCCGCCTACCAGAAGAGCGAACTGGGCTGACGGATACGCTTGGCGCGGCGCGATCTTCGACTCGCCGGCTTGCCCGATAGCCATTTCATCGATGGAGGCCGGGTGGCTGCCGCCGCTGGCCGGCATCGGCAGGAAAAAGGGGCTGATCGCCCTGGCCAACTGCTGCAAGAACAAATCGGTCACGATCCGCATATGACGGCCTTGGCCACATCCGCCGCGCGGTATATCGGTCGCCGACACTTCAGCGACTCGACGGATGGCGAATGGTCTGCCATTTTGTTGAGAATGGCAGTGTCCTGGGACAATTCAGGCCCTAACACTGTCGGATGGCAAGCTGCGCCGGCTTGCAAGGAAGCCTCCCGGCATCGTTTCGGTGTGCCGGTAAGAAAACAAAATTCAGGGGAATATCCCGCTTCCGAGAACGCCGGCCGGCCGAAACGTGAACGATCAACGTTGGGAAAATGGGAGAATTGACTTGAACAGGTTCACCACATCAGTGAGCCGCCGCACCTTGTTGAAGGTGACGGCGGTAGGCGCAGGCGCTCTCGCGGCTCCTGCTTTCATCTCGCGCGCGGCACTCGCCTCGTCGGGCGAGTTGAATTTCATGGGCTGGGCGGGCTATCCCGACCTCGCCGCAAAGGTCTTCCCGGCCTTCGAAAAGGCGACCGGCATCAAGGTCAACTTCAACGAGCAGCCCGACCAGGATGCAATGTTTGCCCAGGCCAAGCTGTCGCTGCAGACCGGCGCCATCGACGTCGCCGAGCCGACCGTCGACCGCATCGGCGGCTGGGCTTCGAACGGGCTCACCCAGGGCTGGGACGTCAGCAAGCTGAACATCGACAACTATCTGCCCGGCCTGGCCGACGGCAAGATGGGTGAGATGGCGACGGTCGGCGGCAAGCGCATGATCGTGCTCAGCGTCTGGGGCACCGAGGCGATCGTCTATTCCAAGGCCGATGCGCCGACCGAATACGGCAAGGCCAGCCTCGGCGATCTGTTCGATCCGAAGTTCGTGGGCAAGGTCTGCCTGCGCCCGCATTCGGCGCTGGCCGCCATGGGGCGCTACCTCGAAAGCGAAGGCAAGCTGCCCAAGCCATGGCTCGACGGCTACAAGGACGAAGCCACCATGAAGCAGCTTTGGGACATCGCGCTCGCCGAGGCGGTCAAGACCAAGTCGAATGTCGTCCAGTTCTGGTCGGGCGAAAATGAAGCCCAGGCAGCCTACCGCACCAACGGCGCGGTGATCGGCCTCAACTGGGATTCCACCGGCTACAATCTGCGTGCCGACGGGTTTGGCTACATCGCGCCGAAGGAAGGCGCGTTCGCCTGGAATCAGGGTTTTGCCCTGCTGTCCAACGCCAAGAACGTCGAACAGGCGCATGAATTCGCCAAATGGGTCGCCACGCCCGAAGGGTCGGCAGGCTGGGCTGCCGCTTTCTCGGCCAACCCGGTCGCCAAGGGTGCGATCGACCTGGCCAGCGCCGAGGTGAAGGCGTTCTACACCTCAGCGCTTCCGAGCGACGCGACGCAGAAGCTGTGGTGGTGGCCGGAACAGCAGGCCTGGTTCATCAAGCTGCGCGGCGAGTATGCCGACAAGTACAAGGCGGCTTAGCCAGTTCGCGACAAACCGCCGGATTCTGACGGAATCCGGCGGTTTTTTGCTGCACTGCGGCAATCTGGACTAGCATATTTCTCTCGAATTAGGGCAGACTACGCACAGCATGAGCGCGGGCGTCGATCTCGACAACGTATGTGCGGACTTCGGCTCCTTCCGGGCCGTCGACCGCGTAACCGTTCACATAAAGCCGGGTGAGTTCTTCTCGTTCCTGGGTCCGTCGGGCTGCGGCAAGACGACGATCCTTCGCATGGTCTCCGGATTCATCAGGCCGAGCGAGGGGAAAATCACCATCGGTGGCCAGGACATGCGCGACATCCGCCCGAATCAGCGGCCGACCGCGCTGATCTTCCAGAACCTCGCGCTGTTTCCGTTGATGCCGGTCTGGGAAAACATCGCCTTCGGGCTGGAAGTACGCGGCGTCGACAAGAAGGCGCGCCGCGACAGGGCCGAAGAGCTGCTGCGTCTGGTCGATCTGCCGGGAGCGGCGGACAAGACCATCAGCCAGCTTTCGGGCGGGCAGAAGCAGCGCGTCGCCATCGCGCGGGCACTTGCCGTCGAGCCGAAGGTGATGCTGCTCGACGAGCCATTGTCGGCGCTCGACCTCAAGCTCAGGCAGCACATGCGCGCCGAGCTGCGCGCCATCCAGAAGCGCACCAACGTGACCTTCATCTACATCACTCACGACCAGGGCGAGGCGCTGGCCATGTCCGACCGCGTCGGCGTGATGTCGCAAGGCCGGCTGCAGCAAGTGTCCGTGCCGCAGGACATCTACAACCAGCCGGTCAACGGCTTCGTTGCGTCGTTCGTCGGCGAAAACAACATCTTTGCCGGCAAGATCGGCAATATCGCCAGCAACATGGCGCAGTTCGAGACCAGCGTCGGGACGTTCAAGGCGACCGTCGGGCCGGATGCGGGAACTGCCCACAATCCAAAGCTCTATGTCAGGCCCGAGCACGCCAGGCTCGTAGCCAAGCCGGTCAATGGCGAGAACGCAATTGCCGTCGAGATCGCCGACGTCGCCTTCGAGGGCAATTTCATCAGCATCCAGGCCCGCGACGCGCATGGCGGCATTCTCGTGGCCGAGGCCCGCAACGACGGCCAGGGTTCGGTGCCGTCGCCGGGCGAGAAGCTTCACATGGTCTTCGACGCCGAGCGAGCCGTTATTCTGGCCGACGAGACGCCGGCTGCGAACGCCGTCCCATGAACGATCTCCTGCGCCGCTACGGACCCGTGCTTTCTATTCTGTTCGCGGCGCTGACGGCGTTCTGGCTGCTGGCGCTGGTGGTGCTGCCCGACCTCTATCTGTTCGAGAATTCGTTCCGGCCCTATTTGCCGATTTCCGAAGTTGGCGGGCCGAAGGATTTCTACAGCTTCGACAACTACCTGACCTTCTTTCACAGCCCGATCCACATCCAGGTGTTTGTCTGGACGATCGTCTACAGCACGGTCGTCACGGTCCTCTGCTTCGTGATCGCCTATCCGCTCGCCTACTATCTGTCCAAGGTGGCGCGCAGCAATCTGCTGCCGACGCTGTTCCTGCTCATCCTTGTTCCGTTGTGGGTCAGCGAGGTGCTGCGGTCGTTTGCCTGGTTCATCATCCTGGCGCTCAAGGGGCCGCTCAATATCCTGTTGCTCGGCATCGGTGTCATCGACCAGCCGATCCGCTGGCTTACAGGCTTTCGCGGCGTCATCATCGGCCTGGTGTATACCTACGTGCTGTTCATGCTGTTTCCGCTTTACAACGCCATCCAGTCGCTCGACACCAACCAGATCGAGGCCGCCGAAGATCTCGGATCGCCGTGGTGGAGAACGCATTGGCGGGTGATCCTGCCGCACGCCAAGCCAGGCATCGCATCGGGGTCGGTGATGGTGTTCATGTTGTCGGCCGGCTCGATCCTGGTGCCGACGCTGCTGGCATCCACGTCGTCGCGGTGGTTCACGGAGATCATCCAGCAATGGATGTTCGAATCGCAGGACTGGAACACCGGCTCGGCCTATGCCTTCATGCTGCTGCTGCTGTGCACGATCTTTGTATCGGTGGTGATGCGGCTGTTCCGCGTCAAACTGTCGGACATCGCGAAATGAGTCCGTCATGAGCCAGGCGCGCCGATCCGATTGGCTGTTCCACGCCTATATGGTGGTGTTCCTGCTCTATATGCTGCTGCCGCTGGTCGTGATGGGCGGTGCCGCCTTCAACGATTCCCGCTTCCCGTCCGTCTATCCGTGGGTCGGCTTCACCGATCGCTGGTTCGTCGACTTGTGGAATGACGGGCGCCTGTGGGGTGCGTTCCGCAACACGCTGTTCGTGGCGCTCGCCGTCGTCGGATTGTCCATTCCTATCGGAACCGCTGCCGCCATTCTGATCAACAGCCTGTCCGGCGCGGCACGCTCGGTCCTCTATGGCCTGATGGTCGCGCCGGTGCTGACGCCCGGCGCCGTGATCGGTATCTCGACCTTGCTGTTCTGGAACAAGTTCTCGGTTCCGGCCGGGCTGCATTTGTCGGTGCTCGGCCAGGTCTCCTATATCGCCGCCTTTGTCATGCTTCTCGTGCTGGCCCGGCTGCAGAGTTTCGACCGGCAGTTGGAGGAGGCGGCGCTCGACCTCGGGGCAAGCCACGCGCAGGTGCTGCGGCGCATCTTGCTGCCGCATCTCTACCCGGCGATCGGCGCGGGTGCGGCGATCGCTTTCTTCCAGTCGATCGAGAATTTCAACACGACGCTGTTCACGCGCGGAACTTACGACACGCTGACCGTCTATGTGTTCTCCAAGGTGCGCAGCGGCATCACGCCGACCATCAATGCGCTGGCGCTGATCCTGATCAGCGTGACGCTCGCCTGCGCCATCTGCTATGAAATTTCTCGCCGGCGTTCCGAGAAACGTGCGGCCATGGCAGCTGAATAGCGCGGAGTTGGGGACGAAGTTTGTTGTCGACCTTCAGCGAAAACTTGACGGCTCCCCATATCGGGCGTGAGCTGCTTTTCCCTGACCGATTCACGATGAGGATTGTGACGTGACCGATGGGCTCCGCCTCGCTGTCGAGGAAGACCTGCCTTTTGTCGAGGCGATCGTCGAGGCCGCGTATTCTCACTATATCCCCATCATTGGCCAAAAGCCCGGGCCGATGCTCGATGACTATGCCGCACTGATTGGCGACCGGCGGGTCCATGTGCTGCAAAGTGACGGGATCATCAAAGGCGTCCTCGTGCTGATTCCCGAAGCGAACGCCATGCTCCTGGACAACATTGCCGTCATTCCTGCCGCAAAGGGGGCGGGCCTGGGCCGAAAGATGTTGATGTTCGCCGAGCAGTCGGCTCGGGACGCCGGCTACAAATCGATCCGGCTCTACACGCACGAGAAGATGACGCAAAACATCGCACTCTATTCCCGCATTGGCTATGTCGAGACGCACCGGGGCGAGGAAAAGGGCCTGCGCCGCGTCTACATGACCAAAGCGCTCGATTGAAATCGGCATCGCGGCACGGATGAAAGCATCGCGGCGCCAGCCGCCGCGGGCTATCAGATGGCGGATCCTGTTCATGCCGTCCGCGATCAGTGCTGAATGACGACCTTGCCGACGAAATTGCGCGCGCTGAAATGCGCGATGGCGGCCTTGGCGTCGTCAAACGCATGGACGCTATCGATGACCGGCCGGATGCCATGCTGTTCCATCGCCCGGCACATGTCCTCGAGATCCCGGCGGCTTCCAACTGTCACTGCGCGAAAGCTGACCCGGCTCATGAACATGGTCATGAAGTCGACGCTGCCTTCGTACCCTGCCAGGATGCCGACGATGGCAATTTCCGCTCCAACCGCGGAGGCCTTCATCGACTGGGGCAAGGTGGTAGGGCCGCCGACCTCGACAACTCGATCGACGCCGCGACCGTTGGTGAGGTCGCGGACCGCATCACCCCACTCGGGCGTTGCATTGTAATCGATGACGGCATGCGCGCCGAGCCTGCGAAGCGTCTGTGCCCTGTCATGGCTGGAGGTCGTCGAAATCACCTTGGCGCCAAGTGCGGCGGCCAGTTGCACGGCAAACAATGAGACGCCACCGGTGCCCTGAGTGAGTACCACGTCGCCGGCGCGAACACCGGCGAGTGCCGACCATGCCGTCACCGCGGCGCAGGAAAGCGTAGCACCTTCCTCGAAGCTAATATGCGACGGCATGGCAACAAGGATCTCGGCGTTGACCACCTTGTATTCCGTCAGCCAGCCGTCATGGTCGACGACCCACTGCTCGGGAGCCGCGTTCAGCGTTCCGCCAAACCAGTTGGGAAAGAAGGAATTGACCACCTTGTCGCCGACCCGGAAGCGCTTGACACCTTCACCGAGCGCCTCGATTTCGCCGGCGCCATCCGATAGCGGCACGCGGCCAATTTGAACTTGCGGCCGATACTGGCCCGCAAAAATGGGCAGATCGCGGAAGTTGAGCGACGACGCCCTGACACGGACCAGGACTTCACCTCGACCGGGTTTTGGAATCTCGCTCTCCTTGACGATCAGGCTGTCGGGTCCGCCAAAACCGTTGATGTGGAATGAACGCATGATCTTGCTCCGGGGCTTGATGCCTTGTGATTTCTTTCTATCGGGAGCATGATTGTTTGATAATCGCCTCATATCGGTACGGCCTGTGCCGCCAGACTTCACAATAGATCGAGCCCGCATGGACGGTGTGGTCATGTTTCTGGCCGTTGCGGAGCTGCGTGGGTTTCGGGCCGCGGCCGCGCGTCTCGGGGTGACGCCTTCCGCCGTCAGCCAGGCAATCCGAAACCTTGAGGCCCGGATCGGCTCACCGCTTTTTGTGCGCACGACGAGAAGCGTGAACCTGACGGAGGCAGGCGAACGACTCCTTGCGCATGCGCGCCCGGCTGCGGATATGTTGAGCGCCGGCATCGACGCCGCTGGCGGGTTGGGCGATGACGTGCGGGGAAAGCTGCGCATCAACGCGCCGCGACCAGCCTTGCCGTTGCTGATCAACCGCCTGCTGCCCGATTTTTTGGCTGCCCACCCACAGATCCAGCTCGAACTCGTTGGCGAGGATCGTCCGATCGATATCGTCGCGGAAGGCTATGATGCGGGCATACGGCTCGGTGATTTCGTCGAAATGGATATGGTCTCCATTCGTCTGACGCCGGCCGAGCGGTTTGTTGTGGTGGGGACGCCAGGTGTCTTCAAGGCGCAAGGGCGGCCAATGCACCCCGAAGACCTGCACGGCTTCCGCTGCATCCTTTATCGGACCGATGCGGGTGGTGCGGATCACTGGCGCTTTGTCGTTCGGGGGCGGCCCGTCACCATCGCGGTCACCGGTCCCCTGGTGATCAACGATGTTGATTTGTGCATCAGGGCGGCACTGCGCGGTGTTGGATTGTTCCGTCTGCCGCGTTCGCTCGTTATGCCCTATCTGGATAGCGGGGCGCTTGAGACCGCGCTCGACACTTTTGGCGAAGATGTGCCCGGCCTCTCGCTCTATCATCCAAGCCGCAGCCAGGCGCTGCCCAAATTGCGTGCCTTCATCGAGTTTGCAGTCAAGCGTATGCGTCATTCGGTGAGCGCAACCGACTATTTGCCAATGGCGGTTGATTAGCTGTTTTCGGCGCTTCAGGCGCGCCCGTCAGACCGCAAATTCCTTCGCCTTGGCGGCAAAGGAATTTACGTCTATTTCCCGCGTCGCATCTATTCGGCGTCAAAAAAGCGAAGCGGGATTGCGCCGCAAATGCTCTTGTTGTACGAACGTTCAACAAGAGCATTTGCGGGTTCCTGCCGTGGTACGAACCGAGTTTCCCTTTGCCGTCGAAACCGTCGATCCGCTGTGGATCACGCTGGCCGACGGCACCCGCATTGCCGCGACGCTGTGGCGTCCGCGCACAGAGGGCAAGGTGCCCGTGGTCGTCGAGATGGTGCCTTATCGCCGGCGTGACGGCACCGTGGCGCGTGATATCGACATTCATCCCTGGCTTGCCGGTCATGGCATCGCCTGCGCCCGCATCGACATCAGGGGTTCGGGCGATTCCGACGGCGACCTCGCCGACGAATATCTGCCGCGCGAGCAGGAAGACGCCTGCGAGATCATCGCCCATCTGGCGGCACTTCCCTGGTGCAACGGCAGAGTCGGCATGACCGGCATTTCCTGGGGCGGCTTCAACGCGCTGCAGGTCGCCGCGCGCCGGCCGCCGGCCCTGAAAGCCATCATCACCAACTGCGCCACCGACGACCGCTACGCCGACGACATCCACTATATGGGAGGCGCGCTGCTGACCGAGCAGGAGATGTGGTCGAACTTCATGCTGGTGAAGAAGGCGATGGCGCCCGACCCGCAGATCGTCGGCGACGCCTGGCGCGCCATGTGGGAGAGCCGGCTCGCGGCGACAAGCTCGCTTTCGGAAGTGTGGCTCGCGCATCAGCGTCGCGACGATTACTGGCGGCAAGGTTCGGTCTGCGAGGATCATACCGCGATCGAATGCGCTGTCATGGCCGTCTGCGGCTGGGAGGACAGCTATTCCAACTTCGTGCCGCGCCTGCTCGAACATCTACCGGGGCCGAAGCTCGGCATCGTCGGGCCGTGGTCGCATGCCTATCCCTGTCGCGGTGCGCCGGGACCACTGATCGGCTATCTGCAGGAGGCGCTGCGCTGGTGGCGCCATTGGCTCTGCGGCGAAGACACCGGCATCATGAATGAGCCGCTCTACCGCGTCTGGGTGACGGGCGAGGAGCGGCCGCAGCCTTTCTACCTGCCCGATCATGCCGGCAACTGGGCCGCCGAGGATCAGTGGCCGTCGCCGCGCGTCGAGCGTCGGGTTTTGCATCTGAACGCCGCCGGGTTGAGAAGCGAGACCGCGCCGGGAGCGACGCTTTCAGTCCGTTCGCCGGCGACCGCCGGCCGCGATTGCGGCCGCTGGGGCGGCTATGGCGGCTCTTGTCCTGACATGCCCATCGACCAGCGTCGCGAGGACGGCATGGCGCTGTGCTTCGACACCGCACCGATCGACGATGACGTCACCTTGTTGGGTGCGCCGGAACTCGATCTGCTCGTCAGCGTCGACCAGCCTCACGTCAATCTCGCCGCGCGGCTCTGCGATGTCTATCCCGACGGCACCTCGGCGTTGATGACCTATGGCGTGCTCAACCTCAGCCACCGCGACAGCCACGAGTATCCGACGCCGTGTCCGGTCGGAACGCCGTTCCGCGTCAAGCTGAAGCTCAACGATTTCGCCCGCACCATACCCAAGGGCCATCGCATCCGGCTGGCGCTGGCCAACCAGCATTGGCCGATCCTGTGGCCGCAGCCGAAGCTGTCGACGCTGTCGGTCGTAACCGGCGACAGCACGGTGATGCTGCCGGTGCGCCCGTCGTCCTCCCGCGACCGCGATGTCCGCTTCGAGCCCGCCGAAACCGCGCCGCCGGTTCCCACCACCACCTTGGACGAGGGCTTCGACCGCCGCATCGTCACCGACGATGTCGGCTCGGGCGTGCAGACCATCGCGCTGTCCTCCGACCATGGACGCCGACGCTACGACGACCGTGCCATCACCGTGTCCTCGGCCAACAGCGACACAATGAGCATCCGTGCCGACGATCCGTTGTCGGCAAAACTCGTCACCGAATATCGCTGGGCGATTGCCAGCGGCGATGCCGACACCGAGGCAGTCGCCGTGACCGAGCTGACATCCGACGAAACGCATTTCAACCTGAGTTGGCGGCTCGAGGCGCGAGAACGAGGCACGCTCGTGCACAGTGCCTCGGCAAGCCGGCGCATCCGGCGCGATTTCGCCTGAGGAGAGGGAGGAGACCATGCTCGCATATGCAGTGAAGCGCATCGGTCTCGGCCTCCTGATCCTCATCCTGGTCATGATCGCCATGTATGCGGCGGTCTTCCTGGTTCCCGGCGATCCGGCAACCGTGGCACTGGGTCCGCGCGCCACGCCGGAACTGAAGCGGCTGCTGATCGAGCGCATGGGTCTCGACCAGCCGGTCTGGTGGCAGATCATAGAATTCTTCCGCAACGCGCTGACCGGCAATCTCGGCTATGACGTCTGGTCGAACCGGCCCGTCTCGACGCTGGTGCTGGAGGCGCTGCCGAACACGCTGATCCTTGGGCTGACCGCGCTTACCGTCGCGCTCCTCATCGGCGTTCCGCTCGGCTGCCTGTCGGTGATGCGGCGTGGCACGGCGGCCGATGCCGTCATCGGCGTGCTCTCGGTCGGCGTCATTGCCGTGCCGTCCTTCGTCGTCGCCATCTATTCGCTGCTGCTGTTTGCCGTCACGTTGCGCTGGCTGCCGGCGATCGGCGCCGGCGAGGCCGGGGACTTCGTCAGCCAGGCCAAGGCGCTGGTGATGCCGGCCGCGGCGATCGCGCTCGGCTGGATCGGCTACATCGCCCGCATGGTGCGCGCATCGATGATGGAAGTGATGGGCGAGCCCCACATTCGCACCGCGCGCTCGTTCGGTTTGCCGGAATGGAAGATCGTCTCCAAATACGCGCTGCGCATCGCCATTATTCCGACCATCTCCCTGGTCGCCGTCGGCCTCGGCAGCATCCTGTCCAGCGCCGTCTTCGTCGAGGCTGTGTTTGCCCGGCCGGGGATCGGCAAGCTGATCACCGATGCCGTCAACACCCGCAACTATCCGGTCGTCATGGGCACGGTGCTGATCATGACCGCCATCTATGTCTCCATCACCATTGCCGCCGATCTGTTGATCGCGCGGCTCGACCCAAGGGTGCGCGATGTCTTCCGTGGCTGATGCCTCGTTGTCCGTTCCGGGCCGACAACGATTTCCGCTGTTGCGCGCGCTGCTTGCCGACCCGTTCACCTGCGTGGCCTTGATCATGGTCACCGGCTTCCTCGTCACCGCCATCTTCGCGCCGTGGCTGGCGCCCTATTCGCCGGTCAAGATCGACGTGCTGCACAAGCTGCAGACGCCATCGATGGAACACTGGTTCGGCACCGATCATCTCGGCCGCGATCTCTTGTCGCGCGTCATCTATGGCGCACGCACGGCGCTCACCATCGCCATGGTGTCGGTGGCCATTGCCGGCGCCATCGGCCTGATGCTCGGCCTGATAGCCGGCTACGGCCCGCGCTGGCTCGATGCCATCCTGGTGCTGAGCTTCGACAGCCTGAACTCGCTGCCGATGATCATGTTCGCGCTCGCCATCATCACCGTGCTTGGGGCCGGCACCGGCACGCTGATCATCGTCATCGCCGCGACCTCATTCCCGAGCTATGCCAGGCTGATCCGGGCACAGACGCTGGCGCTGAAGAACAGCGACTACATCCTCGCCGAACGCCTGATCGATGCCAGTGCCGCGCGCATCATCTTCATCCACCTTCTGCCCAATGTCGTTGGCCCGCTGATCATCCTTCTTTCGATGGACATTCCGGTCGTCATCATGGTCGAGGCCGGCTTGAGCTTCCTTGGCCTCGGTGTGCGGCCGCCGACGCCGTCCTGGGGCTCGATCCTTTATGACGGCTACACCTCGATCCGCTCGGCTCCCTTCATGGTCATCTTCGGTGGGCTGCCACTGGTGCTCGCCACGCTCGGCTTCACCTTCCTTGGCGAAGGCCTGCGCGACTATCTCGATCCGCGCCTGCAGTTGCGGAGGCCAGCATGACCGGCTCGCTCGCCGCCAGCGATCTCAGCGTCCGCTACGAGACGCCGCATGGCGCGGTGCACGCGCTACGCCATGTCGACATCGAGGCGCATCCGGGCGAGGTCATCGGCATTGTCGGCGAGAGCGGCTGCGGCAAGTCCACGCTGGTCACCGCCTTGGCCAATCTGTTGCCGGCGAACGCCCGCGTCGATGGGTCGATCCGCTACAATGGCGTTGACCTGGCGAAGCTCGACGCGCACCGCCAGCGCCTCCTGCGCGGCGACGAGATCGCGCTCGTCAGCCAGGATCCGATGACGGCGTTCAACCCGGTGCTGACCATCGGCGACCAGCTCGTCGACTTCCAGCATCACCGCAAGGATCTCGGCCGGGCGCAGAAGCGGGCGCGCATCGCCGCCATGCTCGGCCGCGTCGGCATCGCCGACGCCGAACGGCGCATGCAGAGCTATCCGCATGAGCTGTCCGGCGGCATGCGCCAGCGCGTCGCGATTGCCGCCGCCTTGCTGACCGATCCCGGCCTGCTGATCGCCGACGAGCCGACAACGGCGCTCGACGTCACCATGGAAGCGCAGATCATCCATCTGCTGCGCGAACTCCGGCGCGAGTACAACGGCATCATCATCATCGTCTCGCACCATCTCGGCGTCATCGCCGAACTCTGCGACCGCGTCTATGTCATGTATGCCGGCGAGGTGGTGGAAGGCGGTGAGGTCGACGCGATCTTCCACGACGCCAGGCATCCCTACACGCAAGCGTTGCTCGCCTGCGACCCCGCCCGCTTCCAGGAGCGGCTGGACCGGCTGCCGACCATTCCCGGCTCGTTGCCCAATTTGACCCAGCCGCCATCGGGATGCGTCTACGCCCCGCGCTGCGACCGTGCCTTCGCGCCATGCGGTTCCATCGCGCCGCCGCTGGTCAAACTCGCCGCCGCCCATGTTGCACGCTGCCATGCGGTGGCGCCATGAGCCCACTGCTCGCCGTCGAGGATCTGTCGGTCAGCTTCACCAAAGGCGGTTTGCTCAACCGGCTGATCAATCCATTTCGGCTGCCGGGCTTCAACGTCATCGACGGCGTGACGCTGTCGTTGATGCCGGGCGAAACGCTCGGGCTGGTCGGCGAATCCGGCTCGGGCAAGACGACGCTGGCCCGCACCATCCTCGGCCTCATCAGGGCAGCCGCCGGCCGCATCGCCTTCGAGGGCAGGGACGTGGCGACGCCGGCCGATTTCCGCGCCATGCGTCGGCGCTCGGCCATGATGTTTCAGGATCCGGTCGCCTCGCTCAGCCCGCGCCTGCGCATTGGCACGCTGCTCACCGAACCGCAGATCATTCAGGGCGTGGCGATGCCGGACCGCCGCGCCGCCGCCAAGGCGCTGCTGGCGCTGGTCGGCCTGCCGGCCTCCTTCGTCGACCGTTTCCCGCACGAGCTTTCCGGAGGCCAGGCGCGCCGCGTCGGTGTCGCGCGTGCTCTGGCGATGAAGCCGCATTTGCTGCTCGCCGACGAGCCGACCGCAGGCCTCGATGTCTCGGTGCAGGGTGATGTGCTCAACCTCATCGGTGAACTGAAGCGCGAGCTCGGTTTCGCCGCCATGATCGTCACCCACAACCTCGCCATGATCCGCCATGTCAGCGACCGGCTGGCCATCATGTATCTTGGCCGGCTGGTCGAAACCGGGCCGACGCAAGACGTGTTTTCGGCGCCGATGCATCCCTATACGGCGACGCTGATCCAGTCCGAGCCGATCCCCGATCCGCGCCGCCGCAGTCACAACCCTGCCGTCACCGGCGAGATCCCGAGCGTGTTCCGCCGGCCTTCGGGCTGCGAGTTTCACACGCGCTGCCCGATATCGCGCGACCGCTGCAAGACCGAGGCGCCGGCCTATCGGCCGATGGGCGCCGATCGCATGGTGCGCTGCCATTTCCCGCTCGAGAACGGCGGGCAAGAACGGGAAGCCTTCTCACGTGCTTCCACAAATCAAAGGGGAAATTGACATGACAGAATGGTCCATCAACAGACGTGCATTCCTGAAAGCAGCCGGCGCACTCGGCGCCGGCCTGGCGATGAAGCCTGGCTTTGCCTGGTCGGCGGCCAGCGACACGCTGCGCATCCGCATGGAGGGCGATCTGCAGTGCCTCGATCCCGCCTTCATGAATGGCGGCATCGAGGATGTCATGATGCGCGGCATCTATGTCTCGCTCAACCATTTCGGCGACATCAGGAAGGGCTCGCCCTGGTCGCTGTGGGGGGCGGAAAAGCTTGAACAGAAAGACCCCAAGGCCATCGCCTTCACGCTGATCGACGGGTTGAAATGGTCTGGTGGTTTTGGTGCGGTCACCGCTGACGACGTGAAATTCTCGTTCGAGCGCATCGCCGACAAGGCGCTGGCATCGCCCTGGGCCTACCAGTTCGAGAAACTCGATCGCGTCGAGGTGGTGGATGCCCGCAACGGCATCATCCATCTGAAAGAACCCTACCAGCCGATCTTCGTCACCAGCCTGCCTTACTATGGCGGCCACATCATCAGCCGCGCCGGCACCGAGAAGGCGGGCGGCAAGTTCACCACGCAGCCGCCGGCGACCTGCGGTCCCTATCTCTTCTCGGACTGGCAGCAGAAGCAGAAGGTGACGCTGACCGCCAATCCGGATTGGCCGGGACCGAAGCCGGATTTCTCAAAGGTCGAAATCTATGTCGTGTCGGACGATCAGGCAGCGCAACTCGCCTACGAGGCCGATGCCTTCGACTATACCAAGATCGCCATTTCGGCGACCAAGGCGGTCAAGGCCAGCCCACCCGCCGACACCACGCTGATCGAGGCGCAGTCAACCCGCTATGTCTGGCTGACCATCAACATGCTGAGCCCGCGGCTCAAGGATCTGAAAGTCCGCCAGGCGGTGCAGTATGGCGTCGATGTCGGGCAGGTCCTCACCGGCGTCTATGACGATCTCACCAAGCGCTCCACCGGCGTCGTCCAGCCCGGCACCAAATTCGCGCGCGCCAGCAATCTGATTGCGGCGCCCGACTATGAGAAGTCGATCGCGTTGCTTAAAGAAGCAGGTGTCGGCGATCTGTCTCTGACTTTGACAGTGATGAACGATTCCATCCGCACAGCCACAGCACAGATCATCCAGGCCAGCCTCGAACAGGCCGGCATCAACGTCGAAATCCAGCCTTATGACGAGGCTGCCTTCTGGGGCGTCGGCGACAAGACGCAAGGCGATGGCTACAAGAATATCGACCTGGCGCTGATGGATTTCGCCGGCGGCATCGATCCTTCCGAAAACCTGGTCTGGTTCCGCCCCGATCAGATCGGCGCCTACAATTGGT
This sequence comes from Mesorhizobium subarcticum, assembly GCF_055456085.1. Classification (NCBI taxonomy): domain Bacteria; kingdom Pseudomonadati; phylum Pseudomonadota; class Alphaproteobacteria; order Hyphomicrobiales; family Phyllobacteriaceae; genus Mesorhizobium; species Mesorhizobium subarcticum. The sequence continues at coordinate 3,183,484 of NZ_CM144237.1, forward strand.
CCGGCTTCGACAGCGCCGAATTCGAGACCAGCTACCAGCAATTGGTGGCCGAAAGCGACGAGACCAAGCGCATCGCGCTGTCCAACCGCATGGAGGATTTGATGGAGCAGTCCGGCGGTTTCGTCTTCATCTGCCACCAGCCATTGGTCGCCATCCACAAGACGGCTTTCGAGCCGGTCATTTATCCCGATGGCCATCCCAATCCCGTTTTGTTCAAGAAGAAGGCGTGAACGCTTCCGTGGACAGGAAGGGCGCAATCGATTAGCTGGAGCCATGACGGAAGCAGGATCAGCCCCTGAAAAACGCAAGCGCGGCGCCAAGAAATCGCCGCCGCGCTTCAGCCGCGAGCAGGCCGATGTGCGCCGCTCCATGCTGATCGAGGCGGCGACGCGCTGCCTGTCGGTCGGCGGCATCGGCGCCTTCACCATCGATCGCATCTGCAAGGAGGCCGGCGTCTCGCGCGGCCTCATCAACCACCATTTCGAAAGCCTCGATGGGCTGCTGGTCGAGGTCTACAAATCCTCGCTCTATGCCAGCGTCAACAACCAGATCGCCGAAGCCAAGCGCCGCCGCGCCGAAACGTCGGATTGGTCGCCGCAGGCGGCCCTTGCCGCCCTGGTGCACTCCAATTTCTCGCCCGAATATTTCAGCCGCGAGAACCTGCTGATCTGGCTGTCGCTGTGGGGCGAGATCGCCGTCAACCCGCGCCTCAAGGCGGCGCACCGCGAACTCTATGACGCCTACCGGGCGGAGCTTGCCGAGGATATCGCGGCGGTCGCGGTGCCGCGCGGCCGGCAAGTCGATGCTCCGGCGCTGGCGCGCAATTTCATCGCCCTGGTCGACGGGTTGTGGCTCGAATGGTGTCTCGATGAAAGCGTGGTGACACCGCAGGGGGCGGAAGCGGCGGGTTTTGAGATGCTCGAGGGGCAGGTGGGGCCGCTGCGGGAGCCCTAACCTCAATTCAGCGGCGAACCACCCTCGCGTTTCCGTCGCTCCATATAATCACGTAGCGCCTCGTCGATGCCGGGATCGATCGGCGGTTGCTCGTATTCGGCGACCATACGCTTCCACACGACGTTGGCGCGTTCACGCGCGGTGACCTGGCCGCGTTCCATCCAGGTGTCGTAATTGTCCCAGTTGGACACCATCGGCGAATAGAAGGCGCGCTCGTACCGTTGCATCGTGTGCGCGGCGCCGAAGAAATGCCCGGCCGGGCCGACCTCGCGCACCGCTTCCAGAGCCAGTGTGTCAATGTCGACCACCGGCGGGTCGAAATAGGCCGACATCATCTGCAGCATCTCGGCATCGATGACCAGTTTTTCGAACGATGCGGTAAGCCCGCCGCCGAGCCAGCCGGCGGCATGCAGCACCAGATTGGCGCCGCCCATCAGGCAGCCCCACAGCGACATGGCGCTCTCATAGGCGGCCTGCGCGTCGACCGAATTGGCGGCGGTGACATTGCTGGAGCGGAACGGCACGCCGATCAGCCGGCAGAGCTGTCCGGTGATCTGCGCGGCCTGCGTGTATTCGGGCGTGCCGAAGGCTGGCGCGCCGGTCTTCATGTCGACATTGGAGGTGAAGCCGCCATACATCACAGGCACGCCGGGACGTACGATCTGGGTCAGCACGATGCCGGCCAGCGCCTCGGCGTGCTGCTGCGACAGCGCACCGGCAAGCGTCACCGGGCTCATCGCGCCGGCCAGCGTGAACGGCGTGATGACATTGACCTGGCCGTGCTCGGCCAGCGTGATCAACCCCTCCGCCATCGGCTCGTCGAGCTGCAGCGGCGAATTGGTGTTGATGATGCCGGTGAAGACGGGCATTTCCCGCGCAAGGTTCTCGCGCGTTGTGCCCAGCGAAATCGCCACCATTTCCAGCGCGTCGGTGGCACGACCCCGGCCAAGGGTTTGCGGCTGCCAATTCTTGTCGAGCAAGGTGATCTCGGCGTAGTAGAGGTCGAGATGGCGGGTGTTCTGGTGCAGGTCGAGCGGCTCGAACGGTCCGCCGCCTTCCTGATGCAGCACATTGAACGACTGGATGAGTTTCAAATAGTCGCACATCTCGGCATAGGTGCCGGGGCGGCGTCCCTTATCATTGTCCATGACATAGGCCGGACCGCCGACCGAGGACAGGATGCAATTCCGCCCGCCGACCTTGACGTTCTTTGCCGGATTGCGGGCGCGCAATTCGAACGATGACGGCGCCGTGGCAACGCGCTCCATCACCATGGACCGGTCGAAGCGCACGCGCATCTCGCCTTCGTCGACATCGCAGCCGGCGGCGCGATAGAACTGACGCGCTTGCGGCTGCAGCACGCGCATGCCGATCTCTTCGAGGATGGTGAGCCCCATTTCGTGGATCGTCTGCACCTGGTCGGCCGACAGGATCTCGATCGGCGCATAGGGGCGTGTCAGCTGCTTCCAAGGCCGCTGCTCGATGCCGCCGATCTCGCGTTGCGGACGGCCGGGTCTGCGACGTGCGGCGGTGCGTTCCATGCGTCCTCCTATTCGGCTGCTGTGCGCATATCGAAATCGGCCACCGCATCGACGATCGGCGTGTCGCGGCGGTAGGGCTTTACGCGGATTTCTGCGCCGATCTCTTGCGCCAGCTTGTGGCCGCTGTGCACGGCATGGGCGATCGCGCCCGGCGCCAGCGTGTCGCCGATGCGATCGACGCTGCGGATGCCGGCAGCGGTGAGCGCCTCCGCGCGTTCCGTCAGCGTCTCGAACAGTTCGTTGCGCGGCAACCGCAGCCCAACGATCAGCACCGAGTGGCAGGCGACGTGGGTTTGCTCGCCGGTGGACAGATGCGCCAGCGTCGCGGTCTCGCCGTCGAAGGATTTCAAGAGATGCAGCGTCGTTACCGGCACCTTGCGCCGCGCCAGCGCGCGATGCACCAGCGGCAGCTCGTTGGTCATGATCGTCCAGGCCGACGCCTGGCCTGCCGGGGTCACGTAGCTGACCGGAATACCCTGTGCCGCCAGATGCTCGGTCAGCACGCCGCCAATGTAGTAGTTGTCGAAATCGAAGACCAAGGTCGGCCCTTGCGGGAGGCGGCCAGCGGCGATGTCGTCAGGCGTGAACACTTCCGCGTGGTCGAGCCTGCCGACCGGAATCTCCATTGAGGAATAGAGCATGTTGGTCCAGCGCGCGCCGGTGGCCAGCACCACGCGATCCGGCGCCAGATCGATGATCTCGTCCACGCCCAACGCACTTTCGGGATAGAGCGAGACATTGCTCATCTCGCCGAGGCGGCCGAGGCGGTAGTCGACGACGCGGTTCCAGGCCGACAGGCCGGGCAGCGTCTTCTCGAAGGTCAGCCGCCCGCCAAAGCTGCGGCTTTTGTCGGCGAGCATCACTTCATGGCCGCGACGGCCAAGCGTCAGTGCGCATTCGAGCCCGGCCGGTCCGCCGCCGACGATCAGGATGCGCTCCGGCCTGTCGGTACGGTCGGTGCGCTCGGGATGCCAGCCACGCCGCCATTCCTCGCCAGCGGTCGGGTTCTGCGTGCAGCGCACCGGCACGCCGTCATGCCAGCTCGAAATGCAGATGTTGCAGCCGATGCATTCGCGGATCTCGGCCTCGCGGCCTTCGCGGATCTTGGCCGGCAGGAAGGGATCGGCGATCGAGGGCCGGGCGCCGCCGATGAAGTCGAGCACGCCGCGTTTGATCTGAGACACCATCGTGTCGGGGGAGGTGAAGCGGCCGACGCCAACCACCGGTTTTTTGGTCAGAGATTTGACGAAATCGATCACCGGCTCATGGCTGCCTTCGCCAGTGAAGCGCGACGCCGAACAGTCGGTCGGGCTGGAATCCATCTTGACGTCGAACAGGTCGGGCAGGTCGGCCAGCAGCTCGACCAGTTCGTGCGCCTCGGACGGTTGATTGCGGCCGGGACGGCCGCGCAGTTCCTCGAGGCTGACCCGCAAAGCGACGCCGCAATCCTTGCCGACGGCATCCTTGGTGACCTCGATCATCTCGCGCACGAAGCGCACGCGGTTCTCGATCGACCCGCCATATTCGTCCGAGCGGTGATTGTATTCGGGCAGCAGGAATTCGTAGCCGAGATAGCCCATGCCGGCATAGACGTAGACCACGTCGAAGCCGGCCGTGCGCGCCTTGCGCGCCGCTTCGGCCTGGCATCTCAGCACCTCGCGGATGTCGGCCTTGTCCATCGTCTTGGGCCGCAAATTGCCCATGAAGCCGACATGGGTGGCCATCCATGGAATTCCCGACGGCGACAGTGGCGGCAGCCGGCTGGTCCGGTTCATGACGGACGCGCCGCCATGCCACAGTTCCACGCCGGCCAGCGAACCATGGCGGTGCACGGCCTCCGTCATCAGCGCGTGCGCACGGATGTCGTTGTCGTCCCACAGCGTGGCGAAAGGCAGCGGCGCGTCGTCCGAGCTCGGGTCGATCGAACAGGCGCCGGTGCAGATCACGCCCCAGCCGCCCTCGGCCTTGGCTTCGCGAAAGGCGGCGCGCACACGCGGCAGCGCGTTGGTCATGCCGCTTGCATGCGGCACCTGATAGAAGCGGTTCGGCGCGGTGACCGGCCCGATCCGCATCGGCTCGAACAGGATTTCATAGCGGGGATTGCAGGTCATCAGGGCTTCGCGAATACGCTTGTTGAACGATCGTACAACAAGCATATTCGCTGATATTGCAGAACGCAATGGCCCATAGTACCGGGGCAGGCGGAGGCCCCGAAAAAGCAATGAACTTGCGAGGGATACTGGAGCCGTTGCGCGTCGCCTGTCACGCGATCAGGTCGGGACCGATCTGGCTGAACGCGGGCGTGCCGGCGAGCTTCAGGCCGTTGGCGATGTCTTCCAGCAGGATGTCGAGCACCCTGTTAACGCCGGCTTCTCCGGCCGTGGCGCCGAACAGCGCGGCCCGGCCGATTGCCGCGGCGGAGGCACCAAGCGCCCCGGCCTTGATGATGTCCATGCCGGTGCGGATGCCGGAATCGATGAGGATCGGAATTTTGGCACCCAGCGCATGGCGGATAGAGGGCAGGGCGTCGATGCTCGAAATGGCGCCGTCGAGCTGGCGACCGCCATGGTTAGACACCCAGATGCCGTCGGCGCCGGCGGCCACCAGGCTTGCCGCATCCGTCGGATGCAGGACGCCCTTGACCACAAGCCGGCCCTTCCACCAGTCGCGGATCCGGCGGAAATCGTCCCAGTCGAAACCGGCATGGAGATTGGAGCCGACACGCGCGGCGATGGTCAGTCCGGCGCTGGTGTCGCCGAGATAGCCACGGACATTCGCGAAACGCGGCAGCCCGCGACGCAGCAGCCGCAGCGACCAGCCGGGATGAGCCAGGCCTTCGAGGAGATGCCGGGGCGAGGGGCGCAACGGGATCGAAATACCGTTCCTGAGGTCCTTCTCGCGTTTTCCCCCAGCCTGCAGGTCGACGGTCACCACCAGCGTCGAATAGCCGGTTTCCTCGGCCCGCCGCACAAGCTGGCGGTTGAAGTCGAAATCCTTGAGCACATAGAGCTGGAACCAGAGCGGTCCCTCGACAGCCTTGGCCATGCGCTCGATGCTCGTCGTGGCCATGGTGGAGAGCGTGTAGGGTATGCCGCGTGCGCTCGCCGCCTTGGCGATGGCGATGTCTGCCCCGGGCCTGACCAGCGCGCAGGAGCCCATCGGGCTGATCACCAGCGGTGTGGGCAGGGTCTGCGACCACAACGACGTGGAGAGGTCCGGCCGGGAGACGTCGGTGAGCACGCGCGGTATGAGCCGGATCCGCTCGAAGTCAGCGCGGTTGGCGGCGAGCGTCAGTTCCTGTCCTGACCCGCCATCGACAAATTCGAAGATCGATTTCGGCAGCCGGCGGCGCGCAAGCCTGCGAAAATCCTCGACCGAAACGAGGCGATCAAGCGCTGCCACCTCAGGCGTCTCCCGCCGGTCTGGTCATGGCCGCTTCATGCCGGGACCATGGCGAGCCCGTCGCAGACGGCATGGGTGATCGCACGGGTCGACGCGCTGCCTTTCAGGTCGGCGCTGAGCAGGCCGCCGGCAAGGCAGCCTTCCGTGACGCGGCGGATGCGATCGGCGGCCTGGTTGAGCCTGCCATCGCCATGCTTGTGGCCGAGCCAGTCGAGCATCGAGGCCGCCGACAGGATGGTGCCGTAGGGATTGGCAATGCCCTTGCCGGCAATGTCGGGCGCCGAGCCGTGCGCGGCCTGGAAGAAGCCGTTCTTCTCGCCGATCTCGGCCGACGGCGCCATGCCCATGCCGCCGACCGTCGCCGCGGCGAGGTCGGACAGGATATCGCCGAACATGTTCTCGCTGACGATGACATTGAAGTGGCCGGGCTTCAGCACGAGGTGCATCGCCATGGCGTCGACCAGCGCGTGTTCGGTGGCGATGTCGGGATAGTCCTTCGCCACCTCGTCGAAGACGGAGCGGAAGAAGGCATAGCTGCGCAGTACGTTCGCCTTGTCGCAGCAGGTGACGCGGCGCACGCCGTCACGAGGGGCGCCGCTGGACTGGCGCGCCAATTCAAACGCTTTGCGCACTATGCGCACGATGCCGGAGCGGGTCTGCACCAGCGTATCGACCGCGACCTCGCCGCGCAGCAGCGCACCCGAGCCGCGTGCGGCGTAAAGCCCCTCGCTGTTTTCGCGCAGGATGATGTAGTCGATGTCGCCAGCCTTCACGCCGCTCAACGGGCTCTGCACGCCCTCGAAGAGCCTGATCGGGCGGATGTTGGCGTAGAGGTCGAGCTCGAAGCGCAGTCTCAGCGTGAAGTCCAAGCCGGCTTCGGTACCGTCCGGGTGCACCACGCCCGGCAGGCCGCCGGCGCCATGCAGGATCGCGTCCGCGGCCCGGCAGGCCTGGAAGGTGGGTTCTGGAAAGCTCTGGCCGGTTTTCAGGAAGTGCTCGGCGCCGGCCGGATATTCGGTGAAGCGCAGCGGGCTCTCAGCCCCGAGCGCGGCCTTCACCACCTCGACCGTGGCGGCGCAGACTTCCGGGCCGATGCCGTCGCCATGCACCACTGCGATTTCATAGATATCCTTCATCGCCGGACCCTCAGAAACAGACGCTCAGATGCACTTGCCGCCATCGACGTTGAGGTCGACGCCGGTGATCATGCTGGCCTCGTCGGAGCACAGGAACGCGGCGGCGTTGCCCATGTCCTGAGGCGTCGACAGCCGGCCAATGGGGATGGTGGCGACGACGCGGGCGCGGTTCTCCTCGCCGGAGCCGATGAAGGTGGACAGAAGCGGGGTGTCGCCGGCGACCGGGTTGATGGCGTTGACGCGGATGCCGAAGGGCGCGAGTTCCACGGCCATGGCCCGGGTGGCGGCAATCACCCAGCCCTTGGAGGCGTTGTACCAGGTGAGGTTCGGGCGCGGCGAGACGCCGCCGGTGGAGGCGACATTGAGGATCGCGCCCGATTTGATCGACTTGAAATGCGGAACGACCGCGCGGGCGCCGTTGTAGATCGAGCGCATGTTGACGTTGGCGATGCGGTCGAACAGCTCGTCGTCCATCGTCTCCAGAGGCAGGGGCGGCTGCGCGACGCCGGCATTGTTGACCAGTATGTCGAGACCGCCAAAGGCCGAGCGGGCCAGTTCGGCCGCTGCCTCGAAGCTGTCGAGTTTCGAGACGTCACCAGTGATCGGCCGCACGCTTTTGCCGACCTCGCCAGCAACCCTGGCAGCCGCCGCTTCGTCGCGGTCCATCAGCACGACCAGTGCGCCCTCGGTGACGAATTTCCTGACGATGCCTTCGCCAAATCCCGAACCGCCACCGGTGACGATGGCGACCTTGCCAGCAAGTCTCATATCTGTTCCTCCGTTGCCGGCACCATCGGGGAAGTCGCTTTGATTGCACAGTCCGATTATCTGAACGCCCTTTTAGCTTTCCTTGTTTGAGGTCGCCGGCAGCGGGAGTAAGAGTTGCCCCGGAATTCGTGAGGAGGACGCCATGACGCTGAATTTCGACCCGAGGGCGAAGGCAACGACGCTCTACCATGGCGAATTCCGGCCGATGTTCATCGGCGGCAAATGGGTTGCGGCGCAGTCCGGTGCAGTGATGCAGGCGCTCAACCCGGCGACGGGTGAGGTGCTGGCCAGCGTGCCACGAAGCTCGGCCGTTGACGTCGACGCGGCAGTGGCGGCCGCGCGCGCGGCCTTCGAAGGTCCATGGTCCAAATTCTCGCCCTATGAGCGGCAGTGCGTGCTGTTGCGCATCGCCGATCTGTTCGAGACGCATTGGGAAGAGCTCAGCGTTTCTGACACGCTCGACATGGGCCTGCCGATCACCCGCACGCTGGCCAACCGGCGCCGCGTCATCGGCATGTTGCGCTTCTATGCCGGCATGGCGACCGCGCTGCATGGCGAATCCATAGACAATTCCATCCCCGGCGAGATCGTCTCCTTCACAAGGCGCGAGCCGGTCGGCGTCGTCGGCGCGATCATTCCCTGGAACGCGCCGACCGCCGCGTCGATCTGGAAGATCGCGCCGGCGCTCGCCACCGGCTGCACCATCGTGCTGAAGCCTTCGGAGGATGCCTCGCTGACGCCGCTTCTGATCGCGCGGCTGATGCAGGAAGCCGGCGTTCCCGACGGCGTCGTCAACATCGTTACCGGCACGGGCGCCGAGGCCGGCGCGCGGCTCGCCGAACATCCCGACGTCAACAAGATCGTCTTCACCGGCTCGACGCTGACCGGGCAGGCTATCGCGCGGGCTGGGGTGACCAACCTTAAGCGCGTCTCGCTGGAGCTTGGCGGCAAGTCGCCTGTCATCGTCTGCCGTGATGCCGATATCGACAAGGCGGTTCCCGTTGCGGCGATGGCTGTCTTCGTGCATTCGGGGCAGATCTGCATCGCCGGTTCGCGGCTGTTCGTGGCGCGCGAAATCCATGACGAGTTCGTGCGCCGGGTCGCCGATTACGCCGGCAAGTTGCGCATCGGCCATGGCATCGAGGCGGAGACGGAGATCGGGCCGCTGATCAATGCCAGGCAGGCCGGCAAGGTGGAGGGCTACATCAAGGCCGGCAGCGACGAGGGCGCGGAACTGGTCACCGGCGGATCGCGGCTGACAGGCGCGCTCTATGATGGCGGCAACTTCATCGCGCCCACGGTATTCGGCCAGGTGTCGGACAAGATGACCATCGCGCGCGAGGAGATTTTCGGGCCGGTGATTTCGGCGATGCCATTCGACACGCTGGATGAAGCCGTCACGCGCGCCAATGCGACGCCCTATGGGCTGGCCGCCGGCATCTTCACCACCCATCTCGGCACCGCGCACAAGCTGGCGCGGCGCATCAAGGCCGGCTCGGTCTGGGTCAACATGTACCACGCCATCGACCCCGCCGTGCCGTTCGGCGGCATGAAGATGTCCGGGTATGGCCGCGAAGGCGGCATCGAGCATCTGCATGAGTATATGGAGACGAAGTCAGTCTGGATCCAAACCGACTAGGCTGTGCCGATATTCAGGTGAGGCCGGCCTGCGAATGGTGGGTACGCAAATGCCCCTGACTTCGTCATCCTAGGGCGGAGCAAGGAGCGAAGCGACGCGGCGCAGACCCTAGGATCCATTCCGTGACGGTTGTCGAAGAATGCTGCGGTCCAGGATAGAAGGCGCTCGCTTTGACAGCTAACGTCCATCCATGACCGGTTATGTCTACATGACCTCCAGTAAGAAGCGCGGCACGATCTATATCGGCGTTACCAATGATCTTGGCCGCCGCATGCCCGATCACAAGTCAGGGCAAGGGTCGCAGTTCACCAGTCGATACGGCGTGCAGCGGCTTGTCTGGTATGAAGAATATTTCGATATCACCGACGCTATTCAGCGAGAGAAATCGTTGAAGCGCTGCCTAAGGCAGTGGAAGATTGAGCTCATCGAGAAAGCGAATCCTGATTGGTTTGAGCTTTTCCGTGAACCGGGTGGTGAGCGTTCTGCGCCGTTGCAACGCCTTGAGGTCGCGGAATGGATCCTAGGGTCTGCGCGCGTCGCTTCGCTCCTTGCTTCGCCCTAGGATGACGACGTAGGGGATGCTTCCTGACCTCAATCAATGCGCCAGTTCGCGCAGGTTGGTGCGGATCAGGTTCATCAGCTGTTCGGAGAAGCTATGATGCACGTAGCCGCGCGCGGTGATGATGCCGACGGAGCGGTGAGCGTCTCGGTGGTCGATGGGCACGACGCGCATACGCTCGTCGTTGCGCGAGATGGCGATGCGGGGCACGACGCAGACGCCGAGCCCGGAGGAGGCGAGCGCCACGGCGGTCTGTGCGCTTTCGACTTCGTATTGCGGCTTGAGCTCGATGCCTTCCGCCGCCGTCAGCCGGTCGACAAGGCCGCGCACCGCCGTCTTGCGGTTGAGCAGGATCAGGGGATAGCGCAGCAGGTCGGAGAGCAGCAGCTTCTTTTCGCCGCCGTATATTTCCGTCGGGATACAGGCCATCAGCGGATCGTCGAGGATGGACTCGAACTGGAAGTCGCTCAGGTTGGGCAGTTCGGGGCCGATGTAGAACTCGACCTCCTGCTGCTGCAGCAGGCCGAGCGCCGCCTGCGGCGGCGTCTCGATGACCTCGACGATCGAGCGGGGATAGCGCAGCTTGAAGGTCGTCAGTATGTCGCCCAGCCGGCTCGCGGCCAGCGTCGGGGCGCAGGCGATCTGGACCTTGCCCTTGCGCCGCGCCGCGATCTCGGTCAGCCGGTCGAGGCTGCCCTGCACCTGCGACATCGCATTGGCGATCTCCTCGAACAGGATCTGGCCTTCCGGTGTCAGGCTGGCGCGCTGCGCGGTGCGTATGAAGAGCGAGATGCCGATCTGCTCCTCGAGGTCGCGGATCTGCATCGAGACCGCCGATGGCGAGCGGTTGCTCTCTTCGGCAGCACGACGGAAGCTGCCGTTTTCAGCGGCAAGCAGGAACGTCTGCAGAAGTTTGAGGTTGATGCTGGACATGTCCGCTCGGGCAGGTGATCTGACCTCCTGACCTATTCAGACGCGGAAGTGATTGCAAGGCAATAGGCCTGGCCAGCCATTGGTCCTGGCTTAGATCGGTTCGATGATTGGTATAATCATCAAACCGGTCTAACTCTTTGTTTTCGCGCAATTCCGGACGGAAAGCCGCTTCGCACTTTTCCTGGAATTGCTTTTGCCAGCAAACACTTCTTCTCTTGGAGACGTTCAGTGGACCGCGGCGAACATGACGCGTTCCTCGGTCGCGTCTGACAGCATCATCTCCTCCACCACGCGGCCGCGCTTGACGACCAGGATGCGGTCCGAAACGGCAAGGATTTCAGGCAGGTAGGACGAGATGACGACGACGGCCATGCCCTGGTCGGCGAGGTCGCTGATAAGCTGATGGATCTCGACGATGGCGCCGACATCGACGCCGCGCGTCGGCTCGTCGAAAATCACCAGCTTCGGCTTCTGGATCAGCGACTTGGCGATCACGACCTTTTGCTGGTTGCCGCCTGAGAGTTCGATCATCCGCGCGCGGTCGCTGGTCTGCCGCAGGCTCAGGCGCTCGCCCCATTCGCGGGCCAGCTGCCTGGCGCGGCTCAACGACACCATGGAGATCGGATTGGCGCCCTCCGTCAGTTCGCCCATTTGCAGGTTCTCGCCGGCCGTCATGGTCTCGAAGAAACCGTCGAGCTTGCGGTCCTCGGTGACATAGACAATGCCGTCGCGCACCGCCGGTCGCGGCACGCGGTAGCGCACCGATTTGCCGAGCAGGCGGATTTCGCCGCCATGGAAGATGTTGCGCTTCAACAGGCCGGCAACGACCTTGGCCATTTCGGTGCGGCCAGCGCCGACGAGACCGAACATGCCGGTGACCTGACCCGAGAAGACCGAGAAGGACGAGTTGCGCACCAGGCCGGCGCAGGACAGGTTCTCGACCGACAGCACCTTGTCGCCATAGGGCCGCGCCGTGCGCTTGACCTCGCCATGCAGCGTTTCCGTCAATGTGCGGCCGACCATGGCCTGCACGATGGTGGCGCGGGTGAATCCCTTGGCGTCTCCCGAAGCGACGATCTCGCCGTCGCGCATGACGGTGATGCGGTCGGCCACCGCCAGCGCCTCTTCCAGCGCGTGGCTGATGAAGATGATGGCGATGCCTTCCTTGACCAGGCGATGCAGCAGGTTGAAGAAGTGGCTCTTCTCCTCAGGCGTCAGCGTGGCGGTCGGCTCGTCGAAGATGATGACGCGGGCCTTGTGGTGGACGGCGCGCGCGATCTCCACCATCTGCTTGTGCGCCGCGCCCAGCGTGCTGACCTGTGCGGTCGGGTCGACCTGAAACCCCATGCCGGCGAGGAATTGCCGGGCCTGGATGTAGAGGCCGCGCAGCCGGTTGAACATCTTCTCTTCGCCGAGATAGAGGTTCTGCGCTACCGTCATGGCCGGCACCAGATTGGTTTCCTGGAACACCATGGCGATGCCGGCGCGCAGCGCTTCCGCGGGTGCCGCGAAGGACACGTCCTTGCCGTCGAAGCTCATCTTGCCTTCGGTCAGCTTGAACACGCCCGCCATGACCTTGGTCAAAGTGGATTTGCCGGCGCCGTTTTCGCCAAGCAGCGCGTGGATCTCGCCCTTGCGCAAGTCGAAATCGACGTTCTTGAAGGCCGGAATGCGCGAGAAGGCCTTGGTCGCATCCTTAAGTTCGATGATGTTGTCCGACATCGCTTAACCCCGCTTGCCGCTGGCCGCGCCGGGCACGCGCACGATCCTGGCGCCGCCGCGCGAGGCGACCAGCAGATCGTCGCCCGTCTCGCAGACGCTGACCGTGCCGTGCACCGTGCCGTCGGCGCGCGAATGGAAACTCGACAGCGGTTTCATGTTCTGGTCGCAATGCACCACCAGCCCATAGGATCGGGTGACCGCGTAGGGCTTCAGCACATTCATCTGTTTCAACTGGCTGCCTTGCATCGGCTCGCGGTAGTCGCGCCATGAGCTCAGCGACGGCGCCATCCAGAACTGTTCGGGGACCTCCGCCAGCATGCGCTTGCGATAGGTCTCCTCGCGCAGGATGAACTCGATCAGCTGGTTGCGGACGGAATAGAAGGTCAGCCAGTAGCCGGCATTGAAGGCGGGCGCGATGCGGGCGGGATAGGCCGGCAGATGTTCCAGCACCGGCGCCGTTGCCCTGGTGGCTAGGTCGATCGCCAGCACGCGGTGGCGCCAGGCTTCGGTGACGTAGATGCGGTTGGAGCCGGTGGTGGCGATGCCAGCCGGCCAGGCGAGGCCGTCGCGGATCAACTCCAGCCGGCCGCTCTTGAGGTCGAGACGCCAGAGCGAACCGGAAGCGTTCTTCTGCATCAGGTCGCGGCGCCAGCCGCCTGCCGGCAGCGAGGCCGAGCCATTGGCGATCAGCAAGCTGTTGCTGTCGAGGAAAGTGAGGGCGGTGATGCAAGAGAGCCGCAAGGCCTCGTCGCCCGCCGCTTCGCGCCCGTCATGCAGGCCACCCCGGATGACGACGCCCTTGCCGTCGATCGCCAGCGCGGTCATGCCGCGCGCATGCGCCAGTGCCGTGATCTCGCCGGGAAACTCCTGCAGCACCTCGGCCCGGCCCTCGGCGCCGAAACGCACCAGCGCGGCGGCGTTGCTCGCAAGCACGCCCTTGTCGGTGCGCACGAGATTGTCGGCGTCGGCGAGGCTGGCAAAAGTCTCAGCCTCCTCAAGGCCCTGGTTGGGCAGCAGGGGGCCGTCGAGCGTCGGCACCGTCACCGCCCAGTCGCCACGGCCGAGAAAGCGGTCGAAAAACCGACTCACGGCGCTCATGCCTTTTTGCCCCAGTAGGAGTTCGAGCTGAACCAGTCGGGGTCGACGCCCTTCAGCGGCAAGGTGCCCATGCGGTTGTTGAAGATGCCGCAGAGATAGAGCACGCCCTTGTGCTCGCGCATCGAGGTGATCATCGGATGCTTCTCGCCGGCCCGATCCCACAGGCTTTCCAGGATCTGGCCGTTCTCGTCGAAGCGCAGCACGCAGCCGGTGTTGAGGTTGGGCATCAGCCAGGCATCTTCCGAGACGCGCCGCGCCATGCGGCGGCGGAAGCCCGGCATTTCCAGAGAGAGATCCAGCGCCGGCGTGCGCATGCCCATCAGGGCGAGCCAATAGGTGCCATCCGAGGCGCGGTTGATGTTGTCGGGGTAGCCGGGCAAGCCTTCGATGACGCGCTCGACCTTGCCCTTCTTCGGCCCGTCGAAATAGTAGCGGCTGATGCGGCAGGCCCAGCTTTCGGCGAACAGCACGGACTGGCCGTCGAAGGCCGTGCAGATGCCATTGGGGAAGACCAGGTTCGATAGCAGCGTGCGCGTCGAACCGGACTTGGGGTCGTGGACGATGATGCGGCCGTTGCCACGGCTCTCCAGCGCGTCGGCATACCAGTCATGCATCTCGAAACGCACGGTGGCTTCCGAGAAAACAATGCGGCCATCGGGAAGGATGTCGCAATCGTCGGCGAGCTTCATCGTCGAGTCGTCGACGACCGAGGTCAGCGAGCGGTTGGTCTCGGCGGTCAGCAGCTTCACCGCGCCGTCCGGCGCCACGCGGTAGAGGCCCATGCCGGCGACACAGATAACCAGGTTGTCGTCGCGGTCGAAGGCCATGCCGAGCGGCGAGCCGCCAATATGGGCGAACACTTCACTCTGCGTATAATGCGGCGGCTGGAAGCGCAGTATGTCGCCCTGGCGGGTGCCGGTGTAGAGGCGGTCCTGGCGGTCGAAGATCACATCCTCCGCGCCGTCGAGGACACCGAGGCCGATGACGCCGACATCCTTCAACCGGTCGTTCACGGCGATCGGCGTGCCCGGCGCGGTCGAGATCGGCTCGCGCATCTTGGCGAAGGTCGGCGAGATGTAGACGCTGCGCAGGATCTTGTGACGGTTCTTCACCCAGCGCACGTCGAGCAGCACCGAGAACAGCAGTACGAGACCGAGGATCAGGGAGTTGACCGGGCCGGATACGGACAGAGCCAGCAGGCTGTTCGACAGGATGAGCACGAAGATCGTGCCCATCAGCGCCTTGCCGACCGAGCCGCGGCCGCCGCCAAGCGAGATGCCGCCGAGCACGGTCGCGGTCAGCACCTGCAGTTCGAGGCCGGTGCCGATGTCGGAAGCAGCACTGCCAATGCGGGCGGAGAAGAAGAAGCCGGAAAGCGCCACCAGCACCGAGCACAGCACATAGGCGCTGAACAGGGTGAAGCGCACATTGATGCCGGCATTGTAGGCGGAGCGACGCGCGCCGCCGACCGCGAACAGCCGCCAGCCATAGCGGGCGCGCGACAGGACAAGGTGGATCACCAGCGCAATGACGGCGAAGACGATGAAGGAGGTCGGCACGCCCCAGACCGTGCCGAAGCCGAGGAAATCATAGGTCGGCGAATTTGGCCCGCTGGTGACGATCGGCGTCGAGACCTGCGGGAAGATGACGTCGAAGGTCGAGCGGTAGATGATGAGCGTGACCAGCGTGGTCAGGAAGGCCCGCATGCGCAGGAAGCCGACGAGGAAGCCGTTGATGGCGCCGCAGACAACGCCCAGGCCGAGGCAGGCCAGCAGGCCGGTGCCGAAACTCCATTGCCCGACATTCATGCCGTAGAGCGTCACCAGCACGGCCAGCGCGAAGGTCGAACCGACGGAGAGGTCGATGCCGCCCGAGACCATGACGATGGTCATGCCGAGCACGACGAGACCCAGTTCGGCGGTCTGGCCGCTGAGATTGGTCAGCGTCGCCACGCTCCAGAAGCCCGGCACGATCGAGCCGAAGATCGCGCACAAAATAACCAGCGCCGTGAAGGGGATGACGCTGTCGATCCACTTCTTGGTCAGGATTTCCCCGACCACGTGGTCGGGGAGCAAGCGGTAGCGCCAGCGTACAAGGCTTTCGGCCATGCTCATCAAGACAGTCCGTTACTTGAGCTCGTCCAGCTTCCAGCAGTTCCTGCCGGTGGCATTGGTCTTGTCGACGCGGGTGATCGGGCCGAAGAAGATGGTCTTCTCGCTGCCCGCCTGCCGCTCGGGATGCTGCAGCAATTCGGAAATCTGCTGCGCGGCGATCTCGGCCTGGATGGGCGAGTTGAAGTTGAAGATCACATCGAGCAGGCCGTTCTTGATGCTTTCGCAGCCGGTGGCGCTGCCCGCGCCATTGGTGACGATGGTGACCTGGTCCTGCTTGCCGGCGGCCGCGACGGCGGCACCCGCGCCGACTTCGGCGTTGTCCCAGATGCCCATGATGCCGCACAGGTCCGGATGCTGCTGCAGCACCGTCTCGGTGATCTGGCGGGCCTTCTCGCTCATATAGTCGGCCGGCTGGTCGGAGACGAGCTGCAGTTCCGGATTGGCTTTCAGCACCTCATCGATGCCGGTGCGCATGTAGATGTTGGCGGCGCCCGTCTGGACGCCGGCAAGCCAGACCACCTTGTGCGAGACGGCGTTCGGCCCTGTGCAGTGCTTGGCCAGTTCGCCCATTTCGAGACGGCCCATCTCGATCCAGTCGTTGCCGACATAGGAGTTGGTCTGCGTTGCCGACTGCATGTTGACCTGCAGCACCTTGATGCCGGCGGCCTGCGCCTGCTTCAGCAATCGGGCGTAGGTCTGGACATCGGGGTTCTGGACGATGATCAGATCCGGCTTCTCGGCAATGGCGCCCTGCATGGCGCGAATGCCGGCATTGGTGTCGCCGTTGGGGTCACGCACATCGAGGCTGAAGCCGTAGCGGGCAGCGTGACGCTGCCACACCACCACCCATGACTGGTTGAGGTCCATGCCCTGCGAGATCGGCACGAAGATCACCTTCTTGCCCTTGAGCGATTCGAGATAGGGCGCGCGGCCGACCTGGTCGGTTTCCTGCGCGGTGGTGATGTTGGCGGCGCTGAGCAGCGTGAGCGCCGTCAGGCCCGCGAACAGGCAGTTCTTGAACAACTTCATGGTTTCCTCCCTGATTGATGTTTCGGGTTGATGTTTTTAGATGTCGCCGCTCTGCGAGGTCTGCTCGTCGCGCGGATTGATGATGGCGTCGATCGCCAGCGCACCCAGCAGGATCACGCTCTTGATCAGGTTCTGGCTGGTGTAGCTGAAGTTCAGGATCGTCATGCCGTTGGTCAGGATGCCGACCAGGATGGTGCCGACGATGACGTTGCGCACGCCGCCCTGGCCCCCGGAGAGGCCGATGCCGCCGAGAACCACGACCAGCAGCACGTCGTAGATCAGGCTGGAATTGTAGAGGCGCGTGTCGATGCCGGTGACCAGCCCCAGCATGATGATGCCGGCGGTGAAGGCGATGAGCGCGCTCAGCACATATTGCGTCACGATGATCGGGCGCGTCGGCAGGCCGGTGGTGCGGGCCGCGTTCGGGTTGTCGCCGGTGGCATAGACCAGCCGGCCAAAGCGGGTCTTGCGCAGGAAGAAGCCCATCAGCGCCGCCACCGCGCCGAAGATGACGACGGACATCGGGATGCCGACGATGGTGCCGCTGCCGACGAATTTCAGCCAGGCGATGTTTGACGGGGCATAGAGCACGTCGGAAGCAAAGACGATGCGCCCCGACCCGTAGACCGAGGAGGCGATGGCAAGCGTGGCGAAGATCGGCGGGATTTCGGCCACCGCCACCATGATGCCGGTGAACAGGCCGATGGCAGCGGCAAGCAGGGCGCCGCAGACCACCGCCAGCGTGAAGTCGATGCCCCAGGTGGAAATCCAGATGCTGAAGGCGACGCCGACGACCATCACCGCCACCATGGTGAGATCAATGCCACGGCCGACGACGATGAAGCCCATGCCGACGGCAAGCGTGCCGAGGATCGAGACGTTCTTGAGGATGGCAATGATGTTGCCCTGGGTCAGGAAATTGTTGAGCGTCGCCGAGAAGACGACAAAGAGGATGACCGAGATCGCGACGACGACCAGCTCCTGGGACATTTTTATGCCCATGCGCGCGCCGTCGGATTTGCCCGAACCAGCCAAGTCTCTTCCTCCCTGACTGCCAGCTTCAACCGGCAGCATGCCCGAGCAGCGTTGCCGCCCCGGCGTTTCCTCCACAGCCCTGAGCCGGCTGCCTCCGCAAAGACCATTGCGGCTCAATGCGGCAGGGGCAATTTCGATTTTCTGATGCGCTGTGCAGTTCGATCCGGCGACGGGGCCAGGTGGCCGGCCAATCACGGGGCAGGCAAACCGCAGGCCGGGGAATCGCGTGCGAACCTTTGCCCAACTGGCGATGTTGCCTATATATTCGTATAAGCAGGTGGACTGGCCATGAGGTGTTGCCGATGACGACGAAACGCTTTGCGATCTGCGCCCTGGCTCTCGCCATGGGTTGCGGCGTGTCCAGTTCGGCATTCGCCGGGGCCAAGCACCGCCACCACCACAGGCATCACCATTATCACGAGCACTACACTCAGGCCGGGCCTGAACGCTATGTTCCCGCCGATGACGATCTCATCGGCTTCCTCTTTGGCGGTCCGCGCTATTACGACCAGCAGCTGTTCACCACCGCCGCCGGCCCCTGTGCGTACGATCGGGTGGGACCGGACGCCAACGCATCGAACGCGATCAACGGTCACTATTGCGGGAAGTAGCGGCGAATCGCCTCGTTCGCGGCTCGGCATGCCTGCGCCTGGCTTGGGCTAGCGCATCAGCTTTTCGTAGCGTTTGGTCAGGCGCTCGCGCTTCAGGCGCGACAGCCTGTGCGTCCAGAAAAGCCCGTCGAGTTGGTCGTTCTCATGCTGGTGGCAAACCGCCAGCAGCCCCTCGGCGTCCTCATATTGCTCGATACCATCCAGATCCTGAAAGCGGACGCGGACGCTTGCATGCCGCTCGACGTCTTCCGTGACGCCTGGCATCGAAACGCTGCCTTCGGCATGACGGATCATGTCGGTAGAGGCATGGATGACAGTTGGATTGACGTAAATCCCGGGCTTTGCGGCGGATGGCAGCTGGATCACGACCAGGCGTAGCAAGATGCCGACATGCGGGCCGGTGATGCCGATCCCGGGTGCCGCGTGCATCGTGTCGATGAGATCATCCGCCAGTCGCTGCAATTCGGCGTCGAACAGCGTCACCGGCTCCGCAACGGCGCGCAGGAGATGATTGGGAAACTTGATGATCGGCCGAACCGCCATGGACCTCGTCCTAACTGCCAATCACCTTCGTCGAGTGCCGCAGGCGACGCTTCACGACATTGTCACGGTTTCGTCAAGCTCTGCACGGATCTCCGCATCGTGCTCGCCGCGCGCCGGGCTTTTCGCCGGCGTCCAATCGGTGCGCAGGGAAAAGCGCGGCGCGGCCGCCGCCTGAAGGGTACCGTCCGCCGTCAGCCAGGAGCCGCGCGCGGCCATGTGCGGATGCAGTGCAGCCTCCCATGGATTAAGCACTGGGGCGACGCAAGCGTCCGAGCCCTCGAACAGGCCGGTCCACTCGTCACGGGTTTTTGCGGCAAAGATCGCCGCCAGCCGGCTGCCAAGCTGCGGCCAGAGATTGCGATCGAATTGGTTGGCGAATTGCGGATCGGCGGCAAAGCCAAGCCGGTCGAGGAACTGCGCATAGAATATCGGTTCGACGCACTGGACGCTGACGAAGCCGCCATCAGATGTGCGGTAGACGCGGCACCAATGCGGTCCATCGAGAAGGCTTTGGCCGCGTTCGGCGGTAAGCCCGTCGAGTTGGCCAAGCACCATCAACAGGTTCATCATGTGGGCCGAACCGTCGACGATCGCCGCGTCGACCACGGTGCCTTGGCCGCCGGCTCGCGCATTCATGATCCCGGCCAGCATGCCGATCACCAGATAGAGCGCGCCACCGCCTATGTCGCCAACCAGT
Source organism: Mesorhizobium subarcticum (assembly GCF_055456085.1). Classification (NCBI taxonomy): domain Bacteria; kingdom Pseudomonadati; phylum Pseudomonadota; class Alphaproteobacteria; order Hyphomicrobiales; family Phyllobacteriaceae; genus Mesorhizobium; species Mesorhizobium subarcticum. The sequence continues at coordinate 3,203,265 of NZ_CM144237.1, forward strand.
GTGGGCGGCGCCATTGGCGGCTCGCCCGGCAAGGAGGCGTACCAGAGCGCGCCCGAGACGCCGATATAGTTCATGTCGTGTCCTGCGGTATGGGCCAGCGGTCCATCCTGGCCCCAGCCGGTCATGCGGCCATAGACGAGGCGTGGGTTGGCTGCGTGGCAGGCATCCGGGCCGAGCCCGAGGCGCTCCATCACGCCAGGCCGGAACCCCTCGATCAGCCCGTCGGCGGTGGCAATCAGGCGCATCAGCAGGGCGACATCCCCGGCATGTTTGAGGTCAAGCGCGATGGAGCGCTTGCCGCGATCGAGCAGCGAGCGTTCGGGCAGGCCTGGCACGGGCGCCTGCTTGCGGTGGACGACGATGATATCGGCGCCAAGATCGGCGAGCAGCATGCCGGCGAAGGGTGCCGGCCCAAGCGCCTCGATCTCGATGATGCGGGTCCCCTTCACCATTCCACCCTCCACGGCGTTCAACCTTTTGGCATGGCGCACTTTTGGTGTGCACGGGGCGACAGTGTGTAACCCCGCTGTTTTGGCATTGAAGCACGTGTCGCTCGCCTATACTTCAGGGCCATGAAAAAAATCGGTTTCCTGTCATTCGGGCATTGGACGCCCTCGTCGCAATCGCAGGTGCGCTCCGCTTCGGACGCGCTGCTGCAGTCCATCGATCTCGCCGTCGCGGCCGAGCAGCTGGGCGCCGATGGCGCCTATTTCCGCGTGCATCACTTTGCCCGCCAGCTCGCCTCGCCATTCCCGCTGCTGGCGGCGGTCGGCGCCAAGACCAGCCGCATCGAGATCGGCACGGCGGTCATCGACATGCGCTACGAAAATCCGCTCTACATGGCCGAGGATGCGGGGGCGGCCGACATCATCGCCGGCGGGCGCCTGCAGCTCGGTATCAGCCGTGGCTCACCCGAGCAGGTGATCGATGGCTGGCGCTATTTCGGCTACCAGCCGCAGGACGGCCAGACCGACGCCGACATGGCGCGGCATCATGCCGAGGTTTTTCTCGACACGCTGCGCGGCGAGGGTTTTGCCCAGCCCAATCCACGGCCGATGTTCCCCAACCCGCCCGGCCTGCTCCGGCTCGAGCCGCATTCGGAGGGGTTGCGCGAGCGCATCTGGTGGGGCGCGGCCACCAACGCCACCTCGGAGTGGGCGGCCAAGCTCGGCATGAATTTGCAGAGCTCGACGCTCAAATTCGACGAAACCGGCAAGCCCTTCCACATCCAGCAGGCCGAGCAGATCCGCATCTATCGCGAAGCCTGGAAGGCCGCCGGCCACAAGCACGAGCCGCGCATCTCGGTTAGCCGCAGCATCTTCGCGCTGGTTGACGATCGCGACCGCGCCTATTTCGGACGCGGCAATGAAAGCCGCGACCAGATCGGCTTCATCGAGGAGAATACAAGGGCGATCTTCGGCCGCAGCTATGCCGCCGAGCCGGACGTGCTGATCAAGGAGCTGGCGCAGGACGAGGCGATTGCCGAAGCCGACACGCTGCTGCTCACCGTGCCCAACCAGCTCGGCGTCGACTATAACGCCCATGTCATCGAGGCGATCCTGAAGCACGTCGCGCCGGGTCTTGGCTGGCGCTGACCGCCGCGCTGTGTAACCATCGATCGCGGCGGGCGATTCAGGAGGTTCACGACATGGCGAAGAAGGCCCTGATTGCCTGGGGCGGCTGGGAAGGCCATACGCCGGAACGCAGCGCCAACATCATCCGCGCGCTGCTTGAGCGCAACGAATTTGATGTCACGCTGGGCGAAGGCACGGCGTTGTTCGCCGATCCGGAATTGTCTTCCTTCGATCTCATCGTGCCTGTCATCACCATGTCGACGATCGAAAAGGCCGAGCTGCAAAACCTGACGCGTGCGGTTCGCGGCGGAAGCGGGCTTGGCGGCTTTCACGGCACGATGGGCGACAGTTTTCGCAATGAGCCCGACTACCAGTTCATGACCGGCGGCCAATGGGTCGCGCATCCCGGCAACATCATCGACTATCGTGTGGTGATCACACAACCGGACGACCCGATCACCAGGGGCATCAGCGACTTCGCCTACCGGTCGGAGCAGTATTACATGCATGTCGACCCGAGCAACGAGGTGCTGGCGACCACCACGTTCACCGACGCGCATTTCCCGGGCATTGGCGGGGTTGTCATGCCTGTGGTGTGGAAACGGCGGTATGGCGCGGGGAGGGTGTTTTACAGTTCGCTTGGGCACACAGCGGATGAATTTGCCGTGCCGGAAATGGCGTTGATTGTCGAGCGCGGGTTGGTGTGGGCGGCGCGGGGGTAGCGGCAACGGTGGCGTCCTACGGCGCCCCCTCTGTCCTGCCGGACATCTCCCCCAGGGGGGCGTGAAGGAACTCGACGGCGGGTGTTGGCTTTACCGCTCCGCTCACCCGATGCCACCGGTTACCACATAGGCGCCGGCGCTGCGTCCATCCTCCAGCCGCACCATCGCTGTCACGATCGAGCCGTAAGAACCGCGCCAGACGCTGTGGGACCGCTGATGCTCGGCGGCGGAAACGAGCGCGCAGCCGCTGAAGCGAGCGCCGCTTCGCTGCATCGCCACTGCCTCTCCGTTGACATGCACCTTGATGCTGGCGATCTCTGTCTCTGCGTTGCCGGGGAGGTCGAGCGTTGTCGCGATCTCATCCTGATCGCCCGAAGCCCGCGCCTCGGCGGCGAGCGTGATTGTCAGCGGAACCGCGTTGCCATCGTCGGCTTGCACGTGCCGCCCCCAAAACACATCATCCACCAGTTCCGGCGTGCGCAGCGGGCTTGTGCGGCGCTGCGTGGCGCGTTCGTAGTCGCCGGCCATGCGCAGCAGGCTTTCATCGTCATAGGCCTTGCCGGCGAAGGTGAGGCCGACCGGCATGCCGATGTCGGCCATGGTGCCCATCGGCACGGTTACGGTCGGGATACCGAAATGGCGCCAGACCAGATTGCCGTTGGCGACCCAGGTGCCGTTGCGCCAGGCAACGTCGGCGGACGCTTCGTTGACGTCGGCGTCGGCCGGGCCGACATCGGCGGCGGCGGGCAGCACGACGGCGTCGATGCCTTGGGCGTCCAGCCAGTCCTCGAAATCGATCCGCCTTGTCGCTTCCAGCCCTTTCAGACCCTCTTCCAGCGTCGGGATATCCCTGAAGGGCGTGACGCCTGACTTGGCGCGCTCGACATACTCCCTGAGGTCGAAGCCGCCTTCATAGCGGTCGGGCAATGTGCCCGGCGGCTGCGGGAAGATTTTCTGGCCATCTACAGAGACGAGATCGGGCAGGTCAGGATCGGCATTGGCGCGCAGGAAATCATCCCAGCCCCAGATGCAGAGATCCCAGAGTTCGCGCTCGGCGAACTCTTTCGGCACCAGACCGCGCTCGACCATGGTGCGCGTACCAGGGCGATCGCGCTCATAGTTGGAGACGATGGGAAAATCGACCTCCACCACCTCCGCGCCAAGCTGTCGGAGATCGGCCGCCGCCTGTTCCCACAGCGCCAGCACCGAGGCGCGGGTTTCGATCGGCCGGTCGTTTTCGGTGTCGCGGCCGATATACATTCTGGGCACGCCGAGCCGTTTGCCTTTCAATGACCCGGCGAGCCCCAGATCGATATAGCGTGGCGGCCGTATCTCGGAGATTTTCGGCAAGGCGACCCAGGGCTGGGCGCGCCAGAAATCGCCTCGCGTCTGCGGATCATCGGCGACGATCACGTCGAGCAGTTCGAGCATGTCGGGCACGCTGCGGGTGTGCGGCACCACGACATCCATGGTCGGCACCAATGGCCAGTTGCCGCGCACGGAAATGACGCCGCGCGATGGCGTGTAGGCGACCAGCGCGTTGTTGGTGGCCGGCGCGCGGCCGGACGACCAGGTTTCTTCGCCGAGCCCGAAGGCGCAGAAGCTGGCTGATGTCGCGGTGCCGGAGCCGTTCGACGAGCCCGACGCGAAGGCGGCGGTCAAGAAGTCGGCATTGTAGGGGCTTTCGGCGCGGCCATAGACGCCGCGCTGCATGCCACCATTGGCCATCGGCGGCATGTTGGTGAGGCCGATCAGCACCGCGCCGCCGGCCCTGAGCCGGGCGATGGTGAAAGCGTCCTCATTGGCGACGAGCTGCTCGAAGGCCGGCGAGCCGGCGGCGACCGTCAGGCCTTTGACCTTGTAGCTGTCCTTGGCGGTGTAGGGGATGCCGTCGAGCGGCCCCAACAGGGTGCCGCTGCGCCGCCGCTGGTCGGAAGCGGCGGCCTCCTCGAACATCGCTGGATTGAGTACGGGAACCGCGTTGAGGCTGATGCCATGCCGATCGAAATGCGCGATGCGGCGGAGATAGGCCGCGACCAGCTCGACGCTGGTGACTGTGCCGTCCTCAAGAGCGCGCCGCAGTTGGTCGATCGTCGCGTCGACGAGATGAAGGCTGGCATCGGTCATCACTGGTCCCAGGCTGTTGTTCGCCTGCCATGGATGAGCGAGGCCGAGGGCTTCGGCAAGGGCCAATCGGCGGTCTTTGCCGGAACGTGTTGTTCCTGCGTCGACCCTCCAGGCGCGATTCAGGCGTGGGCGCCCGTCTGTTTCATGCGCTCGATGATCTCGGCCATCAGTGCCAGGTCGCGGCGCGAGTCGGCGAGATCGGTCAGCGGCTTCGTGCCTTCCGCTATGTGGCGGTGGAAAGTCTCCAGTTCGTTGGAGAAGGCGTCGCCATAAAGCGGCCCGAAGCTTTTCGTCACCGGGCCGAGCGGGCCGGCATCGGTCACCTCAAGCCGGGTCGGCAGGCTGCGGATGTAGGGCGTGTCGTAGATGATGCGCACGCGCCTTGTGTTGGAGCGCACCTCGATCATGGCGTCGAACAGGCCAAGATCGTCGACCACCGCGTCATAGAGGCAAGCGAAATGGCCGTAGTCGAAGGTGATGCTGGTGTTGGCGCCTCCATTGGTGCGATGCGCTGACACCACGCCTCTGGGCTCGCCGATCAGCCCGCGCATCGCCGAGATGTGGTGCGATGAGAGCGCCGTCAGTCCGCGATAGGCGCGCACCAGGTCGGCGGGGGCATCGGTGCCGACAACTTCGCGGATCAGCGCGTCCCGCTCCCTGGCGCCGCGCGCCAGAAGGCCAGGGTCGATATCCATGGGATAAAGGACGTTCTGGCTCTTCTTGAGGAAATGCCGGCCCTCCGAGATCAGGTCGAAGATACGGACATGAGTGATGTCGGCAAAGGCGGGCAGTTCGTCCCGAGCCGCCAGATACGCCGGCGCGTAGCGGCGCATATAACCGACGAAAAGGGTCTTCTTGTAGGCCGGCATCAGCGCCAGCAGCTCATCGATCTCGCGTACCGTCAGGCACGCCGGCTTTTCCAGCAGGATGTGCTTGTCGGCTTGCATGGCCGCGCGCACGAAGCGGCTGTGGGTGTCGTCGGACGACAGCACGAAGACCACATCGATGTCGGGCGAATTGATCAGCGCCTCGGCGGTATCGAACGGTTTTGCCTTCGCATGTTGCGATGTGACGAGCGACACCAGGCTCGGCGAGACGTCGTAGACGCCTGATATAGACCAGCGGTCGCGCTGGTCCGCAAGAACAGGCAGATGGATCGACTGCGCGACCTCTCCGAGACCCAAAAGTCCGACACGAAGTGGTGCCACTCGCAAACTCCTTCCGATTTCAAGTCAGATGCCGGCCGCGTCGGCGGCCAGCCATTGATATGGTTTTGTCGATCACGCCGCGCCGGTGACCAGCGCGACGAGTTCGTTGCCTGATGTTTCCGAGGCGCGCACGGTCGCGGCCATCTTTCCCGCCCGCATCACCCAGATCTGGTCGGACAGCCGCCGCACCTGATCGAAATTGTGGCTGACCAGGATGACCGAGACCGACTGGTCGCGCAGGCGCCGGATCAATGCCTCGACATTGGCGGTTTCCTGGACGCCGAGGGCTGCCGTCGGCTCGTCCATCACCACCAGCTTGGCGCCGGAGCCGACGGCGCGGCAGATCGAGATCGCCTGCCGCTGGCCGCCAGACAGGCGGCGCACACGCTGGTTGATCGACGGCACGTTGATCGACAGGCGCGACAGCATGGCGCGGGCCTCGCGTTTCATCGCCTTGCGGTCGAGGAAAGCGAAGGGGCCGATGCGGCGCACGAGCTCGCGGTTGAGGAACAGGTTCTGCGCCACCGTCAGTTCGTCGATCAGCGCCAGGTTCTGGTGCACGGTCTCGATGCCGGCCTTGCGGGCGCCATCGGGATTGGAGAAAGGGTGCTGCCGGCCGTCGAAGACGATCGAACCGGCATCCGGCACATGCACACCAACCAGACAGCGGATCAGCGTCGACTTGCCTGCGCCATTGTCGCCGATGACGGCGGTGACCTCGCCGCGGCGCGCCTGGAAAGCGACGTCGGTGAAGGCGCGCACGCCGCCGAAATGCTTGCTCAGGCCGTCGCAGGCGATGATCGCGTCGGAGGCCAAGGAGGGGCTGACGGCGCTCATTTCTGGTACCGCATGATCAGTGCTGCCAGCACCACGATGGCGCCCACGGCAAGCGGTTGGTAGAAGGCCGAGACGCTGAGCAGCGTCAGGCCGTTGACCAGCGCGGTCAGCATCAGCGCGCCGATGGCCGGACCAAGGATGCTGGCGCGGCCGCCGAACAGGCTGACGCCGCCCAGCACCACCGCCGCCACCGAATTCAGGAGCAGGCTGGTGTTGATCAGCGGTTCGGCCGAGCCGATGCGCGCCACCAGCAGGATCGCCGCGAGGCCGGCGCAGAACCCCGAAATGGTGTAGGCGGCGATCTTGACCCGGTTGGTGCGGATGCCGAGCGCGCCGGCGCTCTCGGCCTGGCCGCCAGTCGCCAGCAGATGCACTCCAAAGCGCGTGTGGTAGAGCGCGATATGCGCTGCAATGACGGCAGCAATCGCCACCCAGACCGGATAGCCGAACGGCCCGAATGAGCCCGAAGCGAGCTTCAGCAGAAAGGTCGAGCCGACCATGGTCGGTTCGCCGCCCGACAGGATCAGGCCAAGGCCTGTGATGGCCGACAGCGTGCCGAGCGTCACCACGAAGTCAGGGATCTTGCCAACGGTGATGATGAGGCCGTTGAGGAAGCCGATGGCGCTGGTGGCAAGGACGCCGAGCACGCAAGCGATGAAGATGCCGTAGCCGGCCGCATTGACGAGACCGAGCACGATGGCGCCGAGCATGACGGCCGCCGCCAGCGACAGGTCGATGCCTGAGGTGGCGACGACGAAGGTCTGGCCGATCGACAGCACGACCAGGATCGCCGACGCCAGCAACAGCGCCTGCAAATTGGCGACGCTGAGAAAGATCGGCTGGGCGATGCCGAAGATGATGACGAGGCCGACCAGGCCGACGACGGATGCCCAGTCGGCCCAGAAGGAGGGATCCAGGAGGAGAGCCGACAGGGAGGTGCGGCTCTCCTCCTGCGTGCCCGCCGAATGGGCGGCGGGCGCGTTGTCCGTGGAATTGCTCACTTCAGCAGCTCACGCAGCGGATCGGGATAGTCGCCGCCGGGGCGCGGAAAATTCTTCAGCGAGGCATCGGCATTGGCCTTGTTGATCAACAGTACAGGCGCCGGCACGTTGGCGGGCAGTTCCTTGCCTAAGACCGCGGCCTTGCATGCTTCGACGCCCATGGCGCCGACGACATAGGGGTACTGCGCGACGGTGGCCGAGAGCTCGCCTGATGCAATCGACTTCAGCGCATCGACGATGCCGTCGAGGCCGATCACCTTGACGTCCTTGCCCGAGGTCTGCACGGCGCGCTCGACGCCGAGCGCCATGATGTCGTTGGCGGCGAAGAAGCCGGCGAGGTCCGGATGGGCGGCGAGAATGTCGGTGGCCGCCGTCAGTGCCTTCTCGCGATCCCAGTCGGCGCTCACCATTACCACCACTTCGAGCTTGCCTTCGACGGCCTGCTTGAAGCCCTTGATGCGGGCGTTGGAGCCGACATCGCCGACGATACCGGCAATCAGCGCCACCTTGGCGCCCTTCGGCACCAGCTTCAGCATCTCCTCGCCGGCCAGTGCGCCGGCGGCGACATTGTCGGTGCCGATATAGGTCGAGACGGCAAAGCCGGCGGCCTTGGCCTGCTCGGGGTCGATGGTGCTATCGATGTTGACGATCGGCTTCTTCTTCTGGGCGACCGGCACCAGTGCCTGGACGAGATTGGAGACGCTGATCGGGTTGACCAGGTAGCAATCGAAATCCTGCATGGCCATGGCGGTCAGGCGATCGGCCTGGCCGGTGGCGTCGCCCATATTGGCGGCGGCCTGGACGCTGACATTGACACCGCTGGCCTTGGCCTGCTCCTCGATGCCTTTCTGCATGGTTTGGAAGAACGGGTTGTCGAGGCCTTTGACGATGGCCGCGACCTTCGCCGTGTCCTCGGCATGGGCCGAGACAATGGTTGCCAGCAGGCCCGCGCCAAGCAGGCCCGTGCCGAGCCTTAAGCCCTTAAATACGCTCATGGTTTTCCTCCTCCTTATTGTTTGATGTGCCGTCGCATCAGTTTCAGTGTTCGGCGAACCAAATGGCCGACAGGACGCAAGCGACCCCAACGCCTGGTGTCACGAACCGCCGACACGTCGCTGCCAGCCGCTGGATATGCGGCTCGTGGCCCCGGTGCGGGCGCTCCTTCGTGTAAGGCATTGCTCCTCCCAGAGCGCCGGCCGATGCCTTGCCGGCGTTTGCGCATGTTTCAGAAAAAATTGACACGCGTCAAGATTTAAAATGGTGCGAAGTGATTTTTACCGCTCCGCCGCACGACATCGCTGGGATGTCGGCCACCGCCAGTGGCACATCCGTTCCATGGCGACAAAAAAAGCACCGCTCGTTGCAACCTTTGGCGGAGGGTTCGCGTTGCTGGTTTTCCAGGGGAAGTATACGAGGTTTGCATTGGACCGCTTCGAGATCCTGAACGAGCCGCCGGGCATGTATTCCATTTTCGACACGGAATTGCCGGAAATGGCGGGAGGCAGGACACTCATCGGCCTCTACCGGCACGAAGTGCCGCTGGCTCGGTTTGCAGCCATGGAAGCGGGCGGCAAGCCGTGGGCGCTGCCGCGGCTGTCATCGCTGAGCAACTGTCAGACAAATAATACAGATCCGACGAACCAAAACGGCTTGCAGACGTAAGCTATGGCTCGCAGAAGTTGCACAAAAAGCATACCGTTGGAGAAAAACTATACCGTCATCCAGCATGAAGGGGGAATCATGCCTGACCAGAATGCTCTGATCCGAGCGGCCATCGGCCGGCTGCTTTCCGAGAAAACCGGAATGGCGGTCATTTCCATGAGAGAGAGTATTACCGAGCTGCTTGCCATAACCGGTGCGACGCTGGCCGTCGAAACCCTGCAGGACCTGCTGCTGGAAATGGCCGAAGTGCGCGGCATGATGGTCGTGCTCGACGTTTAGAGGTCTGTTTTATGCATGCCGTTCTCCCAAAGCCGAGGTCACTTTTGGGCGACAATCATCAGAGCACGGCGGGTACCCGCTCAGCCATGGCATGGTCAAGGCGTCCCGCCTTCCGGGCCGACGCCAGCGTGCCGTCGCCGTAGATCATACGGCCGGCGCGGAAGGTGGCGCGGACGCGTGGCACAGGCTGGCGATCAGCGACGACGAGATCGGCCAGAAGGCCGGGTTCGATGGCGCCGCGGTCGGTAAGCCCCAGGGCCCTGGCCGGATTGGCGCTTGTGAGTGCTGCCGCCGCCGCCAGGCCATCGCCACGCAGCTTGGCCAGGCCGAGCACGGCCGGCAGGATCGAGGCGGGGTGGTAGTCGCTGGCCAGCATGTCGAGCAGTCCGGCCTGATAGGCCTGCCGGGCGGAAAGATTGCCGGAATAGGATTCTCCGCGCAGCGCGTTGGGCGCGCCCATCGCGGTATGCATGCCGAGCCTGCGCGCTTCCTGCGCCGCTTCCAGGGTCACCGGGAATTCGGAGAGCGCGGCACCCAGGCCATGGACGAGTTCCACCTTTTCCAGCGTGTCGTCGTCATGCGAGGCGAGCACGATGCCGGCGGCCTGCGCACGCGCCGACAGATCCTGCAGGGCGTTCAACACATCGCCCTGGCCGTTGCGGCCGGCCATACGCTTGCCGACCACCTCGGAGGCCGCTGCAACGGACATGCCGCGCTCCTTGGCGATGCGGGCGATGTAGAGTTCGACGTCGCGATACTGGCCCTGTCCGGGGGTGTGGTCCATCAGCGAGATCAGATGCAGCCTGCCGGCGTCCATCAGCTTCTGCAACGCTGATATGGCCGGGGTAAAGGTCACCTCGAAGCGGGCATGGATGCGGTGGTCGACCAGCAAATCGTCCTTCATCCCGGCAATGGTGTCGATGATATCAGTGGTGTGACCTTCCGAACGCATGACGCCGCTGGTGATGCTGGCGCCGATGAAGGAGAGCGCGGCATAGGCGGTGGTGACGCCGCAGGAGGCGAGCTTCTTGTCGAGCTCGGCAATGCCGATCGGCATCGGCACGTGGACACCGATGCGCGGCTCGACTTCCCGCTCGACCATGTCGCCATGCATGTCGATGAAGCCGGGCAGCAGCAGGCGGCCGCCGCCTTCGATGTCGGCATGCTCGACAGGCTTGTCGCGGATTTCGGCGATCCGGCCATTCTCGATCCTGATCGCGCCGTTCGCGATGACACGGTCGCGCAGGACAATTTCGAATTCACTCAGCCACATAAGGGTTCTCTTCGATCGCGGCGACATCGTCGGGGTGTGGAAGACCGAGATCACGATGATGATGCGCCGGCTTGCCGCGCCCCGATCATGATCCGTCCAGGACATTGCGGTGTTTTCTAGTTCACTCGAATGCCGGTTTCCATTTGATTTTTATGACATTTCCATGAAGGCCGGCGCTCCCCAGAGGGCTCGCCTCAGCCGGTACGCAATCGTTCCGACAGCCAGTCGGCGGTCTGCTGGCTGGCGTGTTCGGCGGAAAGCTCAAGGCTCAGCCCTCGCAGCAGGCCGTGCAGGAATATCCCGGTGAAACAGTCGCCGGCGCCGATCGTATCGGGTACGGAGACCTGCTTCAGCGGCGTGACGTGATTTAGTGCCTTGCCGTCATAGAGCGAGATCGGGCGCGTGCCATCGGTCAGCACCAGCGTCTTCAGGCGCGGCCCGGCAATCAGTGACGCTCGCTCCCAGATATCTCGCGTCTCCTCGCCGGGAAAATCGGCGCGCGATCCGATGACCATGTCGGCCGGGCGCGGCGAGGCGCTGCGCAGTGGAAATTGCGAAATGACCAGCGGAATCGTCTTCAGCGAGGCGACGAGGCCGGCATCGAGTACCAGGGCGTTGAGATAGGCGGCGTCGCCGCTGACAGGCTCCGGTGCGGCGTAGGGCGGGCGCATCTGGCCGCCGGGGTTCAAAATGGTGCGCTCGCCATTCGGCTCTAGCAGGATTTCGGTGAACCGGGTTTCGCCGGCCCATAGGGTGACGTAGCCGGTATCGATGCCGCTCGCCTGCAATTTGGCGAGCGCTGCCCGGCCATGGTCGTCGTCCATCAGATTGCTGATCAGCCGGACATGGTTGTCGAGCCTGGCCAACTGGGTGCTGGTGTGAAAGCCGCCGCCGCCGAGCCTGACGCTGCGGTTGGAGTAGACGATGCGCGCGCCCGAGGCGAGGGGCGAGGACAGCGACCAGACCTGGTCGTAATTGACATGGCCGACAACGATGACTGTGCTCATGGTCCCTGCTTTTCGGCCCTCTGCTTTTTCGCGCAGGCCCGGCCAACGCATCGACGACGAAGCGCGGCGCGAGCAGGAATAGCATCAGGACCGGCACCACGGACAGCGGGTTGCCCAACATGCTGGCGGAGGCGGCGAACGCCAAGGCGTGACCAGCCGAATTACCCGCCCAGAATAAAATCGGCGCAGCGGTCGGCGATCATGATCACCGGGGCGTTGGTGTTGCCGCTGATCAGGCGCGGCATGATCGAGGCGTCGCAGATACGCAAGCGCGGTACGCCGCGCACGCGCAATTGCGGATCGACCACGGCGTCGTCGTCGGTACCCATCCGGCAGGTGCCGCAGGGGTGATAGACTGTCTTGGCGTGTTCAAAGATATGATCAGATATCGCCTGGTCGGAGAGGTCGGCGTCCTCGCCCGGCGACAGCTCCTCGGCGACCACCGCCTGCAGCGCCGGCTGGCGCAGGATATTGCGGGCGATCTTCATGCCGGCGAGCAGCAAAGCGAGATCACTGGCATCAGACAGGAAGCCGGTTGTGAAACGGATCTGGTCGGCCGCATCACGCGACCGCAGCCTGACCGTGCCGCGTGACTTTGGCCGCAGCACACAAGGGTTGAGCTCCATGCCGTGGCGCTCGATCGAGCCGTGCTCGGCGCTTTTGATCATCACCGGCAAGACGTGGAACTGGATATCGGGCCTTCCGTCGCCATCGGTGTCGAAGAAGCCGCCGCTCTCGACGACGTTGGAGGTGAGCAGGCCGGTGCGGAACATGAGATATTGCAGGCCGTGGCGCAACGCCCGCAGGCCGCGATCTTCGCCCAGCAGCGAGATCGGCTCGCGCGTCAGCGCATAGACGGGCGCGGCGACATGGTCCTGCAGGTTGCCGCCGACCGATGGCATGTCGCGGATGACGGGAATGCCAAGGCCGGCCAGATTTTCGGCTGGCCCCAGGCCCGACAGCATCATCAGCTTGGGTGTCGCCAGCGCACCGGCGGCTAGGATCACTTCGGCCTTCGCCGTCGCCGCATGGTGCTGGCCGTCCGAGGTGGTGTAGGCGAGGCCGCTCGCCGCGCCGTTTTCCAGGGTCACGCCGGTGACCAGCGCATCGGTGATGACGGTGAGGTTGGGGTTGGCGGCCAGCGGCCTCAGGAACACCTTTGCCGCCGACTGGCGTTCGCCATTGGCGGTCGTCGTCTGGTAGAAGCCGACGCCTTCCTGCTGCGCCCCGTTGAAGTCGTCATTGTAGCGGTAGCCGGCCTGCTGCGCGGCCTTGATATAGGCCAAGGACAGCGGGTGACGGTGGCGCGGATCGGAGACCGGCAATGGCCCCTCGGTGCCGTGGCGCTCGCCGGCGAGGCGCTCATTGCGCTCCAGCCGTCGGAACACCGGCAGCACCTCGTCCCAGCCCCAGCCGGGGCAGCCGAGGTCGCGCCAGCCATCATAGTCCTGCGGCTGGCCCCTGATGTAGAGCATGGCGTTGATGGACGAGCCGCCGCCCAGCGTGCGGCCCTGCGGCACCGGCAGCCGGCGGCCGCCGACGCTGGGTTCCGGCTCGGATTCGTAGATCCAGCTGCGCGCCGTGCCGATCACCTTGGCGAAGGTGGCGGGCATGTCGATGAGGCGCGTGTTGTCGGCCGGGCCGGCCTCGACCACCAGCACGCGCTTCCCCGCATTGACCAGCCGGTTGGCCAGCGTGCAGCCGGCCGAGCCGGCGCCGGCGATGACGTAGTCGTATGCGGCGCTCATCGTGTCAGGCATACCGCATGATGACGGTTTTGGTCTCGAGATAGCCGTCTATTGCCGCGCGGCCATGCTCGCGGCCGATGCCCGACTGCTTGAAGCCGCCGAAGGGTGCCGCGGGGTCGAGCGTGTTGTGCGAATTGACCCAAACCGTGCCGGCCTTGAGGCCGTGGATGGCGGTCATCGCCTTGCCCATGTCGCGGGTCCATATCGAGGCCGAGAGACCATAGCGCGTGTCGTTGGCGATGCGGATCGCCTCGTCGAGGTCGGCGACAGGCATCGCCGCCACCACCGGCCCGAACACCTCCTCGCGCATGATCTCCATGTCGCGCCGGACATTGTGCAGGATGGTCGGCGCCACGTAATGGCCCCTGGCCGGCACAGGCCGCGCGCCGCTGACCCGTTCGCCGCCCGCTGCCAGGCTACGCTCGACAAAGCCTTCGACGCTTCTGCGGTGCTTGGCCGAGACCAAGGGATTAATCTGCGCCCCCGCATCGCGGCCGGCGCCCAGCGTCATGCCGTCGGCGATTTCGGCCAGCCGTGCCAGCGTGCGGTCGTAGATCGACTTTTCGATGAGGAGCCGCGAGGCCGAGGTGCAGACCTGGCCCTGGTTGAAGAACATGCCAAGCCCGGCGATCAGCGGCTCGATGCCTTCTTCCATATCGGCAAGCAGGATCATCGGCGATTTCGAGCCGAGCTCCAGCGTGAAGCGGGCGACACGGTCGACGGCGGCGTGGCCGACGCGTTTTCCCACCTCGGTCGAGCCGGTGAAGGTCAGTTTGTCGATGCCGGGATGGCGGATCAACGCTTCGCCGGTGACGGAGCCGCTGCCGGTGACGATGTTGACGACGCCGGGCGGGAAGCCTGATGCCTCGATCAGTTCGGCCAGCCTGAGCAGGCCGAGCGGGGTTTCCTGCGGCGGTTTCAGCACCACCGTGCAGCCGCAGGCAAGCGCCGGGGCGATCTTCCACATGCCGATCAGCAGCGGGAAGTTCCACGGCACGATGGCGCAGACGACGCCGACCGGTTCCATCACCGTCATCGCCTGGTGTTTGGCGCCCGGCGGCACGGGAATGGAGACCTGGAAGGTCGAGCCCTCGATCTTGGTCGCCCAGCCGGCATAGTAGCGCAGCCAGTCGACGGTGCCGCCGGCGCTCAGCATGCGGGCGACGCCGAGCGACTTGCCGTTCTCGATGCTTTCGATCTCGGCCAAAAGGTCGGCGTCGGCCTCGACGGCATCGGCGAGTTTCAGCATCAGGTTCTGGCGATCGACCGGGCGCATCGAGGCCCATGGGCCTTCGAGCGCCGCGCGTGCCGCACGCACCGCCTGGTCGACCAGTTCGGCGCCGCTTTCCGGCACATGGGCAACGATCTCGCCGGAGGCGGAATCATCAACGGCGAGGCCTTCGCCGGCCAAGCCACCCATAAAGGGCCCGTCGACGAAGCGGCCATTGATGAAGGGCCGGTGCGAACGCGCCAGGAAGGCAGCGGCGGCAGTGCTGATCGGCGGCACAATTCTCTCGTTCACGCCATCCTCCTCGATTGCTGATGAACACAGTGCAGGGAGGGTTAGTGAGCGCATCGGCGGGCTTCAAGCCAAACGCAACACGAGTGCGCGCTCAGTCAAAACAAAGTTCCCGCTCGGACAAGACGCCTCGCGATCGGCTGGCCAAGATCAGGATCGCATCGAGCCGCGCGTTTTGCGCGAGCCTCCCTGACGTCGAAGAGGTGTCGGCCATTGAGCGCATTGCTGGGCAATCCGATGGTCACCACGGCGGCGCTGCCGCTTGTGCTCGGCATGGCAATGGCGCTGCTGGCGCGGATTGCGCTGCCGCCGTTCTCGCCCGTGCTTTCGCTAGTGTCGGCCGGCCTGCTGCTGTTCTTCTACTGGGACACGCTTGGCCCGCCTGTGGTGCCGCCGGTCGCCGCCAGCCAGAAGCTGATCTATCTCGCCTTTGCCGGCATCGTCATGGGCCTGTTGCCCGAGCGCATGCTCGGCGCTTCCTTGGCGAGCAAGCTTGTCGCCGCAGCGCTCGCGGCCGCGCTGCTGTGGCTTGGCTGGCGCCGTATTGCCGGCGGTTCGCTCGACCTGCAGATGATCGCCGGCCTCATCACCGGCGTGCTGACGATCCTCGGCGCCGCGTTGTTGCTGTCCTTGAAGGCCTCGCCATCGCCTCCCGTCGAGGCGCCGTTCCTGGCGCCGGCGGCCTTGCTTGCGCTGTGCCTGGCCGGCGCGATCATCTCGGTGCTTGGCGCCTCGATCGTCACCGGGCAGTTGCTGGGCTCGCTGGCCGCGCTCGCCGGCGGCTGGTGCCTTGTCCAGTACATTGCGGTGTTGCGCGGCGGTACGGCCATCGCCTGGAACAAGGGCACCGAGTTGCTCCTCACCTTTGCCGCCGCCTCCGTGCTGATCCAGGTGGCGCTGCTGGCGCCGAAGGCGAACCCGGTGGCGCTCATGCTTTCGCCCTTGCCGCTCGCCGTGGCCGCGCTGGTGCCCGGTCCGCTGCGGGGCCTTGTTCCCGGTGCCCGGCCGTTACGGCCGCTGGTTGCCGGCCTGCTGATCGCCATGCCGGCGATATTGGCCATCCTGACGGCGCTCCTGTTTGCGCCGCATGGGGCCGCTCTCGGCTTTTCCTGAGCCGGATTCGAAGAACGACAACCAACAATGGGGAGAGTTACGTGAGAACAAGAAAACTGACGGCCGCGCTGGCCTTTGCCTCGATCTGCGCCTTCGCATCGGCAGCACACGCCGACAATTACGAGATCGATGGCCAGCATGCCTGGGTCACCTTCACCATCAAGCACGGCATCTATGGCACCGCGCATGGCCAGTTCGACGCAGTGAAGGGCGCGATCGTCATGGACAAGGCCGATCCGTCGAAGAGCAGCGTCAAGGCCGAGATCGATGTCGGCTCGGTGCACACCGCCTATGATCAGCGCGACAGCGATCTCAAAGGTCCCGACTTCTTCAACGCCGCCGAATTCCCGGCGATCTCGTTTGAAAGCACCAAGGTCGAGAAGGTCAGCGATATCAAAGGCAAGGTGACCGGCAACCTGACCATCAGCGGCGTGTCCAAGGAGATCACGCTCGATGTGACGCTGGTCAACGAGGCGCCGGCACCGTGGGATGCGACGCTGACCAAGGCGGCCTTCACCGCCACCGGGAAGGTCAGCACCGCGGACTTCCCAATGGCCAAGGCCGCCGCCGGTTTTGGCCTTGGGCCCGACGTCGACATCACCATCGATCTCGAAGCCGTGAAGAAATAGGCGGCCAACAATTCACGGGGTGTTGCGGCCGCCGCGCGACCGAAAGGTCGCGCGGCACTTCGCCAAGGGGGCGCGAAGTGCGCGCTCAGTCAAAACAAAGTTCCCGCTCGGACAAGACGCGAAAACGGTGATGCCGCACTATCCCCAGCGAAGATCGGCGCATAGCCGGCGCACTCAGCAATCGGGATGGATCATGCGATTTTCGGGAAAAACGGCTTTCATCACCGGCGGCGGCACTGGCATCGGTGCGGCGGTCGCCAGGCGCATAGCCGCCGATGGCGCCAAAGTGGTGCTGATGGGCCGGCGGCGCGAGCCGCTGGAGGCCGTGACCAGGGACATTGGCGGCCTGGTCGTGCAGGGCGATGCCGCTGACCCCAAGGCGGTGCGCGCGGCGCTGGCCGAAGTGCATGAGAAAATCGGGCCCGTCGATATCCTCGTCGCCAATGCCGGCGGCCATGGCGTCGGCCCGACGATCTCGATGAGCGACGAGACCTGGAGCCTGGCGACGCGCAGCAATCTTGACACCGCCTTTGTCTGCGCCCGCGAATGCCTGCCGGACCTGATTGCGCAGAAGGGCAACATCGTCGTCGTGGCCTCGATCGCCGGCCTGTTCGCCGGGCCGGACGCGGCCGGCTACGTCACCATGAAACATGCCTGCATCGGCTTCGGCAAATCGCTGGCCCGCGACTATGGCCGCAAGGGCGTGCGCACCAACATCATCTGCCCGGGCTGGGTGTCGACCGACATGGCCGACGAGCAGATGGAGGTGATCGTCGAGAAACACGGGCTTGGCTCGATCGAGGAAGCCTACCGGCTGGTGACCAAGGACGTCCCGCTCGGCCGGCCGGCGACGCCGGAGGAGGTCTCCAACGTCATCTGCTTCGTCGCGTCGGGCGAGGCTGCGATGATGAACGGTTCGATCCTGACGGTGGATGGCGGCGCCACAGTCGTCGACCTGCCGACGTTAGCTTTTGTCGAGTGATTGGGAGCCTGCGATGAACGACCAGAACAGACCGGCGGACTGGAAGCATTTTGACGATTTCGCCGCCGGCATCGCCACCAACCGGCTGGCGACGACAGATGCGTTGCGCGGCCAGACCTTCAAGGTCACGCTCGACACCGGCCGCACCATCGACCTTGCCTTCACATCTGATGACACGGTGGCGTGGAGCGAGGGCAGCGAGGCGGGCGCCGACTGGTATGAGGCGCTGGAAGTCGCCTCCAACGTGTTCTTCATCAACATGATCTTCTCGGCCCGGCCTGATGAGGACGAGGCCTTCATCATCAACACCAGCACGCGCCGCGTCCTGTCGGTGCGCGAACGGGTTCGTGAAACCCGCGAAGCGCCCGGCGAACCGCGCGTGGCGCAGACTTGGTCGGCGGGCGTGCTCGGCGATCCCGGCGTCGCGCCGACCGGCATCGCGCCGGCGCCGACGCGCGACCTGATCGGGTTGACGGTGCATTACACTTACAGCCTCAACCATGTCTACGAGCACATCTATCTCTCCTCCGAGCGCTATGCCTGGCAGAACCTCGTCGGCATCCAGCGCGGCCATGGCGACGTCGATCTGGCGACGACCTGGAAGTTCGCCGACAACCAGTATGTGTTCGGCTTCCGCGAGTTCATCATCCCGGTCGCCTCGCTGTTTTTCTACAATTGGGATGTCATGCACTCGACGGGGAAATTCCTCGGCGTGACCAGCCAGGGCAAGATCGAGAACAAGCCGGCCGGCGCCCAGATCGAGAAGAAATCCAGAACCGCCTACGACGAAGGCAAGGCGCCGGTCTGACCGCGCGGGGGGACGCCATGAACAAAAACTACGAAGCGATCAAGGCGCACTACGCGGGCTCCGACGCCAAGGATCTCTCGGCGATGATGGCGCCGGTCACCAGCCGCACCGCCTGGACGGAGATGGCGGGCTTTCCCTATGCCGGCACCTATGTCGGTCCGGACGCCATCATCGAAGGCGTCTTCAAGCGCATCGGCGAGGAGTGGGACGGTTACGCCTTGAAGCTCGAAAAACTGGTCGATGGCGGCACCACCATTGTCGGCATCGGCACCTATTCGGGCACCTACAAGAAGACCGGCAAGCCGATGTCGGCGCGCGTCGTCCATGTCTGGGAGATGGAGGACGGCAAGGCGCTCAGTTTCGAGCAGTTCACCGACACCAGGCTGGTCGCGGCAGCGACGGTCTGAGGCATGCGTGCGGACACCGTCCGCACGATCCAAAAACCTGGGAGGATGAAATGGGAAACAGTCTGAAGGCAATGCTGGCGGGCCTGGCCCTGTCAGCCGCATTCGCGGCCGGCACCGGGTTGGCGAATGCCGGCGACACCGAGATCGTCATCGGCGCGCCGATCTCCTTGACCGGGCCGCTGGCCGGCGACGGCAAGGAGCAGAAATGGGCCTATGAGCAGGCCGTTGCCGACATCAACAAGGCCGGCGGCATCATGATCAAGTCTGCCGGCAAGAAGCTGCCGGTGCGCCTAGTCATCGCCGACGACGAAAGCTCGGAAGGCAAGGTCGCGTCGGCGCTGGAAAACCTGATCAAGGTGCAGAAGGTCGACGCGCTGTTGTCGACCCATTCCGGACCGATGAACATTGCCGGCGCCATCGTCGCGGAGAAATACAAGAAATTCTACATGATCACGACGGCCTTCCCGTTCGAATGGCAGCCGCTGAAGCTGAAATATTCAGCCCTGTTCTTCTTCCATCCGGGGCCGGGCGCGGAAGTGCCATTCGAGATCTGGGACAAGCTGCCGGCCAACGAGAAACCCAAGAACCCGGCATTGGTCACCGAGGATTCGCCGGACGGCAAGGGCTTTGGCGGCGCCTTCGAGGCGGCG
This sequence comes from Mesorhizobium subarcticum, assembly GCF_055456085.1. Lineage (NCBI taxonomy): Bacteria > Pseudomonadati > Pseudomonadota > Alphaproteobacteria > Hyphomicrobiales > Phyllobacteriaceae > Mesorhizobium > Mesorhizobium subarcticum. The sequence continues at coordinate 3,222,811 of NZ_CM144237.1, forward strand.
GCCAAGAAGTATGGCTATACTTTCGCGGTCGACGATCCCTGGGCGATCGGCGCCACGGACTATTCGGCGCTGATTACCAAGCTCAAGGCGGCCAATGTCGACGCCATGCTGGTCTTCGGCTCGCCGGCCGATACGGTGACGCTGTTGCGGCAGATGAAGGAGCTCGGCTTCTCCGTGCCCTATCTGCATGGCTGGAAGGGCACCTGGACGGGCGAGTTCCACGAAGCGCTCGGGGCGGATTCCGACTACATCTTGACCGACGGTTTCTGGTCGGCGAGCTATCCCTACAAGGGCGCCAAGGAGCTTGGCGACCGCTACGAGGCCGAGTTCAAGAAGGACTCCGTCACCGTCGGCGCCTTCTACGCCAATGCGCAAGTGCTGGCGCAGGCGATAGAGAAGGCCGGCTCCACCGATGCCGGCGCGCTGCATGAAGCGATCTTCAACCAGGAGTTCAAGGATACGGTCGTGGGCGATCTCAAATTCGACCAGACCGGCTTTGCGCTCATCCCCAGCGTCGCCACGCAATGGTGGCAAGGCAAACACCAACTGATCTTCCCGAATGGGAACTGGACTTACAAGCCTGCGCCGGCCTGGGACAAGCGCTGAGCGGCTGAAAACAGCGGGCGGGGGAGGCGGGTGCCTGATCGCGAAGCTAGGCGCCCGTCTGCCGACCGCAGAATCTGACTGGAGACACGGAAACACGATGCAGCCTGACGAAACCCTGCTTCGCCTCGAGGCGGTCCAGAAGCGGTTCGGCGGGCTGGTCGTGCTCAACGATATCGACATCGCGGTTCGTGCCAACGAGCTGATCGGGCTGATCGGCCCGAACGGTGCCGGTAAGTCGACGCTGTTCAACCTCATCACCGCGCTCTACACGCCCACGCAAGGGCGCATCCATTTCCGTGGCCAGGACATCACCGGCACGGCGCCGCACCGCATCTGCCGGCTGGGCATTGCCCGCACCTTCCAGCTGGTGCGCACGTTCCTCACCATGACCGCCTTCGAAAACATCATGGTCGGCGCCGCCTATGGCTCGGGCGGGCGCGTCAAGCATGCGACAGCGGCGGCAGAGGAGGCGCTCGAACTGGTCGGGCTGACGGCAAAGCGCGATGTCCGCACCGCGCATATGACGCTCTCCGACCGCCGCCTCCTGGAGATCGCGCGGGCGGTCGCCTCCAGCCCGGCGCTGCTGTTGCTCGACGAGCCGATGGCGGGGCTGAACCCGACCGAGATCCAGCGCATGGTCGATGTCATCCGCCGCGTGCGCGGCGAGCGTGGCGTGTCGATCCTGTGGGTGGAGCACAAGGTCGACGCCATCATGAAAGTCTGCAGCCGGGTGATCGTGCTCGACCATGGCGAGAAGATCGCCGACGGCACGCCCCGCGAAATTGTCGCCAACCGCAAAGTGATCGAGGCCTATCTTGGCGAACCGGCTGCTTGACGTCAAAAACCTGGAAGTTGCCTATGGCGATGTCGGTGCTCTGTGGGGCGTGTCGATCCATGTCGACCCGGGCAGCATCGTTGCCATCGTCGGCGCCAATGGCGCCGGCAAGACGACGCTTTTGAAGACCATCTCCGGCCTGCTCAAACCGAAGCGCGGCGAGATCTTTCTCTCAGGCGTGCCGCTGACCGGCAAGGCGCCGGAAGAGATCGCCGGCATGGGCATCGCGCATGTGCCGGAAGGGCGCGGCCTGTTCCGGCAGATGACGGTGCTGGAGAACCTTGAACTCGGCGCCTTCCAGCCCAAGGTGCGCAAGCATTTCAGGCAGTCGCTGGAGAAAGCCTACACGCTGTTTCCACGGCTGCAGGAGCGGGCAGGGCAGAAGGCCGGCTCGCTCTCCGGCGGCGAGCAGCAGATGCTGGCGATCGCGCGCGCCACCATGTCGGATCCGTCGCTGCTCATCCTAGACGAACCGTCGCTGGGCCTGAGCCCGATCGTGGTGCAGCAGATGTTTTTGCTGATCGAAACGCTGCACAAACAGGGCGTCACCATCCTTTTGGTCGAGCAGAACATCCACCAGGCGCTGAAGGTGGCCGATTACGGCTTCGTGCTGAAGACCGGGGAACTCGCCATGCAAGGCACGGGCGCCGAGCTCATCGCCGACCCCGAAATCCAGAAGGCCTATATGGGCGTGTTGGAGGTATAGTGATGGTCAACCTGCCGCCTCCCGACATCCTGCTGCAGCTGTCGCTCAACGGCGCGCTGGGTGGCGCCATGTATGGCGTCGCCGCCGTGGGTTTGAGCCTCATCTTCGGCACCATGCGGCTGATCTTCCTGGCGCAGGGCGCGATGATCATCCTGGCCGCCTATTTCGTGCGGGCGCTGTTCTATGGGCTGGGCATCGACCCGTTCCTGTCGCTGCTGATCGTCGTGCCGGTCGGGCTGGTCGTCGGCTGGCTGATCTATCAGGGCCTGTTCCGCCGCGCGGCGGCCGCGGAGGACCGCAACATCTCGCTGCTCATCGCGGTCGGCCTGATGTTCCTAGTCCAGAATTTGATGACGGTTATCTGGGGCGGCAACACCGCGGCGATCGTCACCTCCTACACGGCGAGCGGAATCGAAATTCTTGGCGTGCGCACCTCGTTCACCCGCTCGATGGGCTTTTTGATCGCGCTCGCCGGCACCGGGCTGGTGGTGCTGTTCCTGCGCAAGACGATTGTCGGCAAGGCGGTGCGCGCCGCTTCCGAAGACATGGAAGCGGCGACGCTGATGGGCATCAGCCCGCACCGCGTCAACGCCATTGCCTTTGCCATCGGCATCGCGCTGGCGGGTGCCGCTGGCGTGGCGGTGGCAACCACATTCCCATTCAATCCCTTTGCCGGGTTCATCTTCAGCCTCAAGGCGCTGGTGGCGCTGGCGCTGGGCGGCATCGGCAATGTCGCGGGCGCGCTGGCGGGCGGCATCATCCTCGGCCTGATCGAGGCCTATGTGCAGTATTTCATCTCCGGCGGCTGGACCAACGCCATCGCCTATGGCGTGTTCCTGGCGCTGCTGATGTTCAAACCGGAAGGCCTGTTCAGCCGGCCCTACAAGAAGGCTTGAGCGCCATGTTGAAGCAAGCCTCTTTGGAACGAGCCTGGCCAAGACAAGCCTGGATAGGGATCGCCGTCGCCGTCGTGGCCGTGCTCGCCCTGCTGCCGCTGCTGCCCGGCGCGATCGACAGTTACGCCTTCTCGTTCCTGTTCTTCGTCTTCATCTACGCCATCATGGCGCAGGGCTGGAACCTGGTCGCCGGCTTCGGTGGCCAGATCAGCCTCGGCAACCATGCCTTCTTCGGCCTCGGCGCCTACACCACTGCCATCCTGTGGAGCGGCAATTATCTCTGGGGCTCGCTCTATGACGCCTATCCGCGCATCTATTATTTCGATCCGGTGACGATGGTGATGGGCGGGCTGGTCGCGGCGCTCGCCGCTGTCATCATCGGCCTGCCGCTGCTGTCCAAACTGCGCGGCGACTATTTCGCCTTGGGCACGCTCGGCTTCGGCGAGATCGTCAAGGTGATGTTCATCAATGGCGGCGACTTCACCGGCGGCGCCTTCGGCGTCGTCGCGCCCGCCGGCACCTTCGACACGCTCTTGCCGCACTATCTGGTCGGGCTCGGCCTGATGGTGGGCACCGCACTCGCCATCCACCTCTTGATGCGCTCGCGCTACGGCCTGGCACTGATTGCCGTGCGCGACGACGAGATGGCCGCGTCGGCCAACGGCATCGACGTGCTCAAGGTCAAGGTATCAGCCTTCGCCGGCAGCGCCTTCATCGCCGGCATCGCCGGCAGTCTCTACACCTACTACATCTTCCACGTCGGCCCGGACTCGGTCTTCGACCTCGACTGGATGCTCCTGCCCCTGATGATGACCGTCGTCGGCGGCACCGGCACGCTGCTCGGCCCGATCCTGGGCGCCTTCGTGATGTATGCGGTGTTCGATCTGGCACGGATCGTGGTGCCGGATTACCACCCGGTGATCTCGGGGCTGACGATAATTTTGGCGATGCTGTTTTTGCCGAAGGGGCTGATGCGGAGTTTTGGGGGCAGGGCGCGGGTGGTGTGAGGGGGAGGGGCGCAGGGCTCAGATCAATGGGTTGCTGAGGTCAGGCATTGGGCGCTACCGGACAGTCGTGTTACAGGGAGATTTGCTCAGAAGCAGCCGTTCTGTGGCAGGCTCGGTTCAGACACCCAGAAAGAGGATGCAAATAGGCGCACCCCAGATCCCCCGAGATGCGCCGGATTGGAAACCGAAAGATCAGGTTATGCCGTAAACTCTGAAAACCCGATGCACTGTTTGCCGTCACCTAATGCACTGACACGGCAACCGTGCCATCGACGACAGGTTCGCGGGGAAGGAGAACGATCACTGTTCCTCTTCTTGTTCCTGCGCGCCGCTGTTCCAGTCGAAGGTTGCCCATTTGGTGCAGGTCGACCGAGCGCCGAAGCCGCCGCGGTCGCAGGCCTGTGCACTGTATGTGCCGCTGTCGCCCGGCTCCCTGTCGAACGAATAGCCGTTGCCGACTTCGATCTGGTCCCCAGGATTGGTCTTGAAATTGAAATGCGTGGTCCTCGAGAGTTTGCTGGACAGCGAGATGCGCACCTTGCCGCCATAGTATTTCACCGAGCCGCAAACGCCGTTGATGCATTTGCGCGGCACGGTGGTGCTGTTGGCGTAGGCTGTACTGGGTGCCACCAGAGGGATCATCAGAACGGCAATTGTCGAGGCCGAAGCGAGTGTTTTCGTCAAGGTGCTCAGCATGATCGAATTCCTTCTACGTTTGCGTTGAGGTTCATTGTCAACCGCTCGGCCGCCCGCTCTGACGAATGTCGAAAGGCCTTGCAGTGATGATGTGTTGGACAATCCAGCGTGAATTCACTGTGAACTGAAACGGGCCTGCTCCCGGCGCTTCGCATGCCGATGGATGGGGATCACAAGCCTTTTCCAATCCGCGTCGGCGTCGCTGTCGCAAGACGAGGCGACCAAGCGAGTGCCGCTGGCCCAAAGGGGCAATTGTCAGCTGGTGCGGCGCCAATGTGAACCGAAGTCTCGGACGCACGGTGGCGCAATTCACGATTGGATCACGCAGAGGGCCGCAAAGCATGCGTCATCAAGGAGGAACCCGAGATGACGCTCAACATCGACAAATCGCTGAACGCGGCTGCAGGCAAACATCCGGCTCGTGATCGAGCATTTTCTTTGACCATCCCACAGATGCACCTGCCAGCTTTGCGCAAGACATTGACGGATCGGATGGCTGGCCCCGGTGGCGCCTACAACATCGGAAACCTCATCGGTCTCTGTCAGGGGGTTACCGCGCAGGTTCTTGCATCCAACGATCTAAACCAACTTCCCTTGGCAGGCGCGCCGGCCGCCATAGGCGATTATCTGACGGGCAATTTCGCAGCGATCGCAATGACCTCGGCGACGGCGATCTTCTTCGCTAGCGGTGAAGTCTATCATCGTGCCTGGAAGGACGTCTCAAGCCCAGGGAAAATCTCAATCGCCTCGGTGATTTCCTGTCCGGCGTCGGTGCCGTTTTCCTTGGTCTGGCCCTGTTTGAACTTGGCCATCCATTGCTGGCGTTGACATCGGGCGTGCTTCATTCCTTCGGAAAATTCGGCAGTGCCTGCCACCGCCCCGGCGCCCAGATCCTCAATTTGCCCGCGTACAACCTCGACCCGTTTCGCACGATGGTTCTCCTGAGCCGTCTGCCCGCCCTGGTCGCGGCCGGATACGACCTTCACGCCTCGCTATTTCAAATCGAAAGCACCGAGCAGGCGCATTGGTCGACCCCTGCCACGCTTGTTGCTTGTTACCTGCTTTGGTCTTGGGCCGACCTGCTTTTGTTTCGTTCGAGCCATCCTCGCGCCGCCCATGATCGCGCCGCGAGCTGATCCAGCCTCGCAATTCAACCTCAGTTGGAGAGACACCATGTTCGGATCGCCATTCGACAATTCCGCGGAACAGATCGGCCGTTCCTATCCCTCGCAGCGACGCATCGGCACGATCTGCGTTTTCGGCGGCGCCATGCTTGGCAACGATCCTGACCACGCCCGCTGCGCCACCATCCTTGGCGAGGCAATTGCCGCAGCCGGCATTCGCCTGGTCTATGGCGGCGGCTGTGACGGCCTGATGGGCCAGGTTGCCATTGCCGCTGCCGAAGCGGGTGGAACGGTGGTCGCCATTACTCCGCAGTTCCTGGTCGAGCGGATGAGGATGCTGTCATCGGGATGCCAGACGATTTCAGTTCCCGACATGAGCATCCGCAAGCAGCTCATGTTCGACTACGCTGATGCCTTTGTGGCCTTGCCGGGCGGTATCGGCACCGTTGAGGAACTGACCGAGGTCATGACGCTTCGCAAGCTCGAACGGCACTGCAAGCCACTGGTCCTGGCGAATTTCAAAGGCTTCTGGTCGCCACTTCTGGGCGTTTTCGACAGCATGTCCGAAGCTGGCTTCATGAACTCGTCAACTCGATGCACGCAAATGGTTTCGGCAACCCCGGAGGACATCCTTCCGCTTCTTCAGCGCAGCGTCCGTTTCGAGCACAACGAACCGCCAAAGCCCGTCCTGTTGCCCACCATCCCTGTCTTGCGCAGATCCCATGTATCGAGTGCCGGCCCCGGATAGTTCACGAGTTCGGGCAGCAACAGGCGCATTCTTCCGGGCAGGACCGTTCACCGCGACGATGACGGGGACGGTCGACCCTGGTCACCACTTTCAAACCCGATCACAAACCTTTGGAGCCATTGCCCGCTGCGGCGATGCGATCAGTCATGTCCAGATTCAAGGCAAATTCCTTGCTGATGCTTGCCGCGGTTATTTGGGGGGTGGGCAATGTGTTCCACAAGACCATACTGGCCCACCTCGATCCGATCGCGGTTGTTTTCCTGACCAGCGTGATCGCCGCACTGGTGACGTTGCCGTTCGCGGTGCGGGAGCGTGCCCCCCTTGCCAACACCGGCTGGCTTCCAAGTGTGACGAGAGTGGTCCTGCTATTTGCCCTCGGCTGCGTGGTCCAGCAACTTTCCTATGTCAGCACGACGGTGACGAATTCGAGCCTCCTCATCAGCGCTTCCACCGTCATCACGCCGATCGCCGCGTGGCTGATCATGAGGGAGCGTCCAAGTGCACTGATCCTGTTCGTCGCAATTCTGACGGTCGTGGGATCAGCCCTCCTGGCGGGCGGCTTCAATGGTTCTGCAACCGTTGGCGATGCGTTCGCCATCCTGACCGCAATCTGCTTTGCGGTGTGGACGGTCGAGCTCGGACGACATGTCCAGGCGCATGGCCATCCCTTCGCGACAGCGGTCGCGCAGTTCGTCGGTACGGCCGTTGCCACTCTGCCTTTCGCGCTGCAGGGGAAGATGACGTTTCCTGCAATTGCGGCAGCGTGGCCCGAGCTCATCATGCTGGGCGTATTCTCGACCGCCGTCGGCTTTTGCCTGCAGACTTCCGCACAGCGCTACACCACCTCGTCCCATGCGGCGGTGATCTGCAGCGGAGAGGGCGTATTCGCTGCTATTTCCGCCGCTGCCCTGCTCGGTGAGCGGCTTTCGCCCGACGGATTTCTGGGTGCGGGCGTCATTCTGTCCTGTGTACTCTTCGCCGCCGTCTCGGCGGGTCCAAAGCTCGACCCGTCAGTGCCGTGATCGCTTCGGCATGTCAGGCTGCTCTGGCGCCGCGACATTCCCGCCACGACGGGCAAGTCTGTTTCAACTTCCCGATTCATGCCAAGCTACTGGCCTGGCCGCATTCATGATCTGGAAAACGAGGGTTACTTCGATGCTCCACGGCGAAACGTCCTCCTTCGAAGCCGCTAACATACCGAACCGGTCAAACCAGAGCTCAACTGATGGGCTCAACGACAAGCCAACCTTGCAAGGCATTAGGCTATTCCCGTCCCTGGCGGACATGCCAATCGCCTTGTTCGCGGCAACCGAAGACGAGAGCGCCGTCGACCGCACCAAGGCAGCCTTGTTGGACATCACGACGGAAATGGTTGGCCCCAGCGATGGTCTCGAGGACGGTGATCTCAGCCAGACACCGGCCGGCTTTACCTATTTCGGTCAATTCGTGTTCCACGACATCGTCTTCAGCCAGATATTCGGGTTACCCCAACCGAAAGGCAAAACCCATCATTTGAAGAACGCGTCCTCGCAAGGTCTTGATCTTTCGGGGCTCTATGGAAGGGGGCCCATCGTCGACGCCCATCTCTACGATGTACCCGACGGAGCGAATCTGACCGCCTGCAGGTTTCCGATCGGCTTGCCCTGCATGAAGGACAGTATTCTTCCGGTCGATCGCAAAACGGTGCCGGGGCGCGATTTGCCGCGCATCGACATGTCGGGCAAGTTCATCAGTGTCGAGGGCCGGCGGTCGCCCTATCGGCCCCTGGTGGCAGACCCACGAAACGACGACAACCTTGTCCTTTCGCAGCTGCTGTGCACGCTCATGTGCATCCACAACAGGATCGTGGATCTGCTGCTCGGCAGCGGCACGCCCGATCCGGCCGAAGCCTACAGGCGTGCCAGGGTCTACCTGACCTCGGTTTATCGTACCGTGATCATCAACGACTATCTGAGAAAGGTCCTGGCTCCCGGCATATGGGATCATTTTTTCGCTAGCGACGATTTTCAAGGCACGGGAGTCTCGGCGCTTGAGACGTTCAATGCGCTGCCCTTGGAATTCACCTTCGGAGCGTCGCGCTTTGCCCACGCCATGGTGCGGCAATTCTATGTCGTCAACGACAGTTCGGCCGACGACCCAGCCAATTTGCGCAGAATGCTGTCCTTCTCCAGCCTGCGCCCGGGTGGGGAGATTCCGATACCCGAGAACTGGATCGTCGATTGGAGCCGGTTTGCCCCGGCGCACACCCCGTCGAAAGCTCAAAGTGCCCGGCGCATAGGACCATTCCTTTCGAAGGAACTGACGATTGCCGGCCTGAGTTCGGAATTGAACGGCACAGTCCGGCCTGTCGCCTTCATGGATTGCTGGCGCTGCTATGACCTGGGGTTGCCATCCGGTCAGGACGTGGCCGGTGCGGTGAAGAGCGCTCTGGGTGACAACAGCATCGATGTGCCGGTCCTGACGGGCAATGACATGCTGCCCACGGCGGCTTGTGCCAAGCGCTACGTCTACAATTCCGGCCGCCTTCAGGCCGCCTTGCAACGTTACCCGGAGTTCCTGAGCCGAACGCCTCTCTCCTACTACATTATCCAGGAGGCGTCTGTTCTTGGCAATGACGGCAGCCATCTTGGCCCGGTCGGCTCCTATATTGTGGCCGCCACGATCGCATCCGCACTGTTCAAAGCCGCCGATACGGATCTCTCTTCTGGCAGGCTCATTCCGGACGTGGAGCCGAAAACGCTGGCAGGACTTCTCGATCTCAATGATACTGCCAAGGTTCCGGACGACGTGCTTGGCGGCCTGATCAACAGTCAGGGTTTTCGATAGCGCCGATAGCGGCGGCCTACAGGTTTCAATCTGGTTTAATGGGGGAAGTGAACATGGTGAAGTTCAAAGATGTGCAGTTCGAGGCGCTTGGCGAATTCATCCGGGACCTGATCAAGGATCCGGCCAAACAAGCAATCTTCAGAAATCGAGATCAGGAGGCGATGAAGGCCTTGCTGCGTGGGTTCATGACCCCCAGGGACAAAACCTGGGAGGAGATCACCATCAAACCACACTTCGACGAAGACCTGATCGCGCACATCGCCTTTCCATTCACCGGCGACGTCGAGCAAACGATCGCCACCATTGCGCCGGCGGATGGACCCGGTGAGGACTACACATTTCCCGATCATTACAAGACCGATCCGAACGCCGGCCCGCCCGACCAGATCAAGGCAAACCGTTTGCGTGCCTATCACAGCCGCCTCGGCGACTATGTCATGTCGCGCTGCAAGTAGAATCCGGAGCGGGATAGCTCAGGATTGTTGCTTCAGCCGGACTGGGCTGCCAGTTCGATGCCGCGTGCCAGCTTCACCTGATCGGCCGGGTGGCGAATGGGAAAGGCGGTACTGAACCAATCGACGGCGAGCGCGCGATCGGGCCTGCCTTGGCCTTGCCATGCCGCCGAAAAGTTGCGCAGGAAACGCCTGAACTCGTCCCCGGCCTCGCGATTGCGTTTCAGCAGCGCTAGGGCTGCTGCCGACCAGCCATGGATGTCGGCGAACAGCTGGTCGCACCTGGCCGCGGCGTCCACGCACCCCTCAAGATCGTCGGCCAAAAAGGCAATGGTCGCCTGATAGCCGTGATAGTGCGCATCAGGCATCGGGTTGAGTTCGAAACACCGCTTCGAAAGCTCAAGCGCCCGCTCGTGATTTCCCATGAACGAGCTGGCCAAGGCATAGGCGATCAGCGTCGCGGGATTGCCGGCATTCTGCTCATGCGCCAGGCTGAAGTGGAAATCCGCAAGATCCCAGCGTCGGGCCAGGAGGTGGCTCCAGGCCAGGTTTACCTGATTGCGGTGGTCGAATGGGTCGAGCAAGACCGAACGCTTGGCCAGTTCGAATGCGCGCGTGAGGTCCTGTTCGATTGAAGGCGCTCCCGGAACAACGATCCAGCGCGAGTTGAGCACCGCTGCGAGGCTGGAATAGGCGCAGGACAGATCGGGATCAAGCCGGATTGCTTCCTCATAGCGGGCGATGGCGGCCTCCTCAGTATCCTTGCGCCACATGAGGGAAAGGCGCTGACCGTCCAGCCAGCAATCATAGGCTGAAAAATGGTTTGGTGAGGTCTGCGATATCCGGTGCAGCCTTGCACTGGACAACGCGATCTGCAGGCGCGCGGAAAAACGCGCGCAGACCTCATTGAAGGCCGAGCGCCAGGACGACGGATCAGAAGGAACAGTCAGCCTGAAGGCTTCCCCGCCTTGCAGGAAGTCATAGCAGGAGATCTCGAACACGGCTGGCACGTCGGCGTCGATCAGGCGGATAAGCACCCCGATATCCACGTTTTCGCCCGCGGCAACGCGCACCTCCTCAAACGAGATGCGGCTCGTTTGCAACTCCGTCGACAGGGCAGTCCAATGCCTGAAGCGAGAGATCGATGCCAGAAGCTCTGTCGCCAGGGCAAATTGGAGATGTTCGTTTTCCGCTTCGCGCCTGGCAATGATGATGGCGATCATCGGCTTTCCCGGGACGAGGCTGTGGTGATCGCTTTGCACAAGGCCCGGGGCAGTTGCGTGCTTCTCTTCGCCCTTGCCCGGTTTGAGCGCCTCCACAAGGCGCAGTATCTCACCTGGCGGTCGCAGATCCATGTCTGCTTTCAGTTCGGCCGCATAGCGCTCGAAGAAGGCCCGGGCTCGGGCGTAGCCGCTTTCCTGACAGACGCGCCGGATGGTCTCCACCACGGCATCATCAAAAAATGGATCGAGTTGCAGAATACATGCCGCGATGGATTTGCGCTGTCTTGGGTCCGTCTCGGCCGCCAGCCAGGCCGCGAGCCGCGTGACCAGCCTGTCGGTCATCATGGTCGACTGCATTCTCAACCAATTGTCGAAGACAGGATCGCAATCGTCCAATCCGGCGCAAAGTCCATCTCTGGCCTTGCCCAGCAACAGCAGGGCACGGTCATAATTGCGGTCCTCAAGCGCCCGCTCAAGCTCATCTATGTCGGAACGTATCGAGGTCGGATCGATCCCAAGGACGAGCTTGTCCACTGTGAGGAAATTGAGCCGGGTTTCGCTTGCCAGGCGTCTGAGATCCTTGATGCACTGGCGCAGCGATCCGCGCGCATGTTCCTCGTCCTGCTCGCTCCAAAGCAATGCCGCAAGTCGCCCGCGCGTCTCGCGTGACCTGCCGCTCAGCATAAGATAGGCGAGGATAGCGCAGGCCTTCCGCTTGCCCAACGAGAGGGTCTCCGCGCCCTTGCGAAGCTCGAAACCGCCGATTAGCCTAATCGCCAGACCGTCTGTGGAAATTGTAAACTCCGCCGGCTATCGTCTTTGTTGCGGTCGATGGGTGGAGACCTCTTCCCCTGCGTAAACAGCAGACGCTAAAATATTGGAAAAGCCAAGTTGCTGTTGCAAGGGCCGCATTGGATAAAGCTCGCTTCGCTGCCGCAGCGCGACCAGTTGATCACGCTGCTCCAGGACGGCATCGTCGAGGGCCGCCGGTCCAGCGCCTATGACCTTGATGTCCTGGCGAATCTTGCTGCGACCCTTGTTGCCGCGCCTGCGAATGGCCTGCCGCTTTTGCGCTTCGCTATCGGTTACGACATTGGCGTTGAAGTGTTCAACGTTCCAGGCGGGTTCCTGGCAATGTCGAATATTGCTCCGTTCGAAGGTAGTGAGGAACGCGTTACAGCAAGTGGCAAAGGCTTCAATGCTGCCCGGGCTGTGTTGGCTTGCCTCGGAGAGGCGGCGGAGATTTCGAGTTGGGCCTGCAGAGCCGACGACGTCACGGCGTCAGCGCACATCGCCAGTCCGAGCGATAGAATGAGGATCAACGCGGTTGATGTGTTGGGCTTCTCGCAGGAGCAGATCAACAATCGCGCCCGGCTCAACAGAGCGTGGCACGGCTGGGATACAATCCCTGCCCCGGATCAGTTATGCAATCCTCGGCTATGGGTGCACGTTCAAAGCTTCCATGACGACACGACAGCGCTCTGTCCTGCACTGCTTTGCTATGGCCGCTTGGGTGATGTCGCATATGACGATGCAAGCTTGAACGTCGACTCCAATGGCTGCGCAGCAGGCACGAATCGGGCCGATGCAAGGACTCGCGCCTTGCTTGAGCTCGTGGAGCGAGACGCCACCGGCATCTGGTGGCATCGAGGCTCCTTGAGAACGCGGCTGGATGTCGCGCAGCTTAATGACGAGGGCTTGACGTCTTCTATCCGGCAGCATCGCCGCGACACAGGCCGAAGGCTCTGGCTTCTGGATATATCGTCCTTCCGGGCGGCCATGGTGGTCGCGGCGGTCAGCTGCGAAGACAGCGGCGAGCGCATGGCTGTTGGCTTTGGAGCCGGCTTCCATCTGGTAGATGCCGCCAGGTCCGCGTTTCTGGAACTGGTACAATCCGAAGCCACAATGCAGGCCCATGCCGAACGAACTGAACGACCTAGGAATGTAACGGCTGGCGATGACGACTGCCGGATGGATCGCTGGAAGCGTTTCGCCGACGTGCGCAACTTCCGTTTCGCCATCGGCGAGCCGGCCGCGGGCCTGCAGAACGTCGGCACGGGAAACCTCGACGACCTGCTGGATGAGATCAATGAAGTTTGCGGTCAGCGTGTCTGGTTCGCAGACCTTTCGCGACCCGAGATTGGTATCCCTGTAGCAAAGGCGATCTGCGAGGGATTGTCCCACTTCAAGGTGCGTTGGGGATGCCGTCGAAACACCGCACATTCCATCGCCAGTGTTTCGAGCAGAACAGTCAGCGGCCTCTCGCAGGCCAGGAAACTTTTGATCTAATCGCTACAGGCGGCAGCTGTCGGATTTGGTACAGCGCTCGCTCGAATGAGCGCACGCATTCGATGTGAATGCCAGGAAAACTGCTCCTGCGTGTCCACTTTTGGGAAAGACTACTATAGGTCCGAACGACTGAAATTGGGCGCGAAGCGGACGTTCGCCCGGTCGATGATTCACGCAGCGTGCGCGCCGGATGTCGGCGTCGCCCGCTTACCCCCGCTTCTCAATCGCCGCGTACAGCACATTGCGGTTCTGGCCGAAATACACCTGCGCCTCGACCGCGTTGCGGTCGAGGCTGGCGTTGTTCCAGAGCAGCAGGACGCGACCGTAGCCAGACTTGAGGGACTTCTCCCCGCACAAACGGCTGGCGATTCAAAACAGATCAAAATCACCGAAGATCTCGTTGCGGGACAACCAAGGGATCTGGCGGCCATTGGTTTGCTCGGCGACCCGAGATTTCAGCGCGCCGTAGAGTTCGTTGACGCTTATTCTGCCATTGCCGTCGCTGTCGGTCTGGCGACGTTGGTCGGTCAAAGCGTGCTGGAATGCCACCGAAAAACGGCCGCCGCCGATCGAAGCGGCCTCCTCACTAAATTGCCGGCCCTTGGAGGCCGATATGATGACGACGCCCGCGCCAGATCGGGTGGTGAGCAAATTCACGGCATCGTCGTTAGACGCGACATTGATCTGACCAGAGGCGCCTGCGTGGCAGACATCGAGCAAAACCACCGCGCGGGCCTGGGCTTTCGCGACGCGAGACGCAATCTCGTCGAAGTCGAGCGTGGTTTCTTCGATCGCTTTCGTTGTCGTCGAAGACAGTGCGAGCCTGAGGCGACCGTGGGAATCGAGCAGACCGTGGCCCGCGAAGGCCAGCACTATGGTGTCGCCGGGTTGCGCGCGTGCAACGATATCGTTCAGCTTGGCTTTAATGGCATCGGCGGATGCGGCCTGGTCGAGGAGCGTTTCGATTTTGACACCGCTGTAATGCGCGCTCGCATGCACGGTTGATGCCACGCGCTTCGCATCCGAGACCGCGTATTTGAGGTCACTTCCAGCCATCAAGGGGTACTTGTCGATGCCAACGGCAAGCGCGAACAGCCGCCCTTTGCTTTTCCGGTCACGGGTGCCAAGACTGAATTCGATCGGAGCGCTTGCCAGGCCAGCCATATCGATCGCCGTCACGGTTGCAATGCCGCTGTCGCCCAGCTCACCGGGCGAGAGCGAGACATGCGCTTGCTTGCCAATGAGCGGGACGTTTTTGACCACCCGACCATCCGCGAGCACATGCAGCGAGCGCAGGCCCGTCAGACTGGAGGCATCCAGCCGGGCAATCTTCTTTCCGCCAGCTTCGTCGAAGGAAACCTGGAGCGATGGCGGGGTCAGCGGCGCTGGCGGCTGGCCAAGGTTCCTGCCCTGGATAACCGCGTTGGCGAGACCGGGGAAACGAAGCTGGCTGGCAAACTGCGAAAGCAATTGCCGTCCCTGTAGCCCTGGAATCTTCAATTCCACATAGGCGCTTGCATCCGCGGACCCGTCAAAACGGCCGCTGCCGTCCGTCACAACGAGTTCACCATCGGTCAGAATTCCGCTGAGCATGCGCGTTGCGTTCGCGCAGGAGTACACTTCGACGGCGCCCCCCTTGTCGATCTGCGCCATGTTGCGCGCGCCTTCCATCAGCGCCAGGCGCTCGATCGCGGCTTGATTGTAAGGCTTTGCAATGACACAGACGGGCTTCCAGGTTTTGAGATCGAAGGCGATCAACCTGACCACTGGACGCGTTACCAGCAAAAGATAACGGCTCTCGACAATCGAGACGAAACTCGGCCTGTCGAAGGCCGCCTGAAGTCCGGTGCGCAAATCGCCGCGCTGAATGAGGCCTGACCCGCCGCCATCTTCGGCATCTAATATATCGGCCTCGACGGATTTATCCGCCAACAGATCGGCCATCCGCACGCTGCCGCCGTCTTCCCCGAGCAAGGTGAAACTGAAGGAATGGCTGAGCCTGCCGGAATAGACCGTCTGGGTCAGCCAGTACCTTTTGCCGCCCGCCACCCAACGCCATGTATCGCGGCCGGGAAGGTTCATATCGATCAATATCGGACCGTCCTCTCCCGCTCTTTTGTCGGGCGGCGGAAAGGGCTCGGTGTTGTATCGAAGCGGCTGGTCGGCTGGCCATTTGCCGAATCTGACGGCTTTGGGATCGTAGAATTTCGAGACTTCCCTGGCGATGTCGTTCAGTGCCTTGGCTTGCGTTCCAGACCGCAGTGCGGGAATCTCCGTTCCAGAGTCGAGCCCCAGGCCGATATCCGCGCCCACCACCGGTGTTGAGGTCGCAGCAATGGGAACCGCGCTGCGCACATGGAAATCTCCCACTGACACGGCAACATCCTGACCTGCACCGATGTCCTTGGTCGTCTGCGTTGGTTCCGCGGAGAATTCGATCGGGGGTTTGGGGTCGTCGTCGGCTCCGCTGGTATCTTCGGGAGCGTCATCTGCCGCTGCTTGCGCGGCTCTCATGCGACGATAGGATTCGCTGCTGTAGTAATCGAAGCTGCGCCTGATCGTTTCATGCGCGTTCCAGCCGGCCACAGACGGCTCCCGAACCTGGAACGAAGAGGCAAGCGTTGCATCGAGTTCGGTTCTGGTGGTGGTCTTGATCATTGCGTTGCCGCGACAGAGATCGATGACCAGCCCATCCACCACATCGCCGGGCTCCTGATAGTCGTGCGCGCCAAGGCTCCAGCCGACGAATGCCATGACGCCGCCTTCTAACGACAAATCGAAGCGCCAAGCCTCACTTCCGGCCGTGAAGGACAGACCGAGCGCGCCCGGATCGATGTCTTCGGATGTGGTGTCGATCCCGCCGTCCAAAGGATCGTTTGGCAAGGGGCTGTCATCCTGCCGATAACTCGTAAGCAGCGCCACTCTAGGCGCGGAGTCGATGCTCTCGCGCGCGCCATGCAGTGTGCGAATAATCTGCATGTCAGCTCCCCATTCCTGGTCAAGGTAGAGGAAACTGTCGGCGTGACTCCAGTACATGGCCACGCTCTGAAAGCGCCCGATCCTGCGCTCTGCCACCAGATCGAACACGTCGCTGATCTGTGCCTCATCGGTGACGACGGTCAGGAAGCGGCCTGTTGGCGAAAAGGTGGGCTCGTGACCGGTCGTCTGCAGCACAATTTCGCCAGTAGAGATGTTGCGAACCTCCACAAATCCCTGAAACACGGTTGCTCGAAACGGTCCCGCTCTGGGCGTGATTTCCTGATCCGGCCCTGTGCGGGTGAATTGGTTGCTGGCGACGAGCTGCGGAGGTCCAGGCAGGACCTCGATCGCTCGTTTGTCAGACAGTTCCGAAACACGCTCGCCGCAGCTGTCAGCCTGCACGATGGCCCACTCAACGCTCATCTCGCCTGCGCGGTAGGGGATGATCCAGACCTCGCCAGCGGTTTTTGAGAACCGGGTGTGGAGCGGCACGATCACCCTTGTGCGACCCTGTCCAAACTTCATGCGGTAGGGTCCCTGCGCGCCGGCCGCAAGCGCGAAGAAGCCAGTGCCTTCGAACCGGACGGCCTCAGGCGTCAGGATGACGAGATAGGCAGGAACCTCGAATGCCGCGGTGCCGCGAAGGGCAGGACCATTCAGCTTCCAATCAAACGCAATTGGTTTGCCGACCACCGATTTGTCGGACCAAGGCGTCGCGTCAAGACTTCCAGGAAATGTCGGCCAGCCGACGGTACAGTCACGGCTTTCGGCGTTGGCCTCGGCACCTGAGGCTTGGGTTGTCGAGGTGATCAGGAGGACTATGAGAACGATCGTCGCGGACCACTGAGCCAAAAGCTGCAAACACCGCGAAAGCGCGCGCATTGAAATCTCCCCCGGTCAATCAATGCACGCACGCTTATCTCTTAACAACAGGACATATGAGCGAATCGTGAAATGGCCTGATGTGCGGACCCGGTTGCAAAATTGGAACTTTCGGAGCTGCCTGGAGATCGAGCGCTCAAGCGCTTGGAATGATAACGGCTTGCCCTCAAACCGAGAAACGCCTCGAAGCGTTCATGAAAGCCCTATGCGCTTAGTCGGCGCCAGCATAGGCTCGACATCAGATCGAGAAGATACCGGTTGGCCGACGACGGTATCGCTCCGCTTGACGTGCCCCGTGCTCCCAGGGTGTCCGCTAGAGCAATTCCAGAAAAAGTGTGAACGGTTTTTCCCTTGGGAATTGCGTCAAAACAAGGAGTTAGAGCGGGTCACCGTTTCCGGGAAACAGTGACCCGCTCTAGGGTGAATGCACTTCGAGTGCTCGTCGGCTGTTGGCGCCGCCTGATCTACCCCCGCTTCTTAATCGCCGCGTACAGCACATTGCGGTTCTCGCCGAAATACACCTTTGCCTCGACCGCGTTGCGGTCGACGCTGGCGTTGATGATGTTCCACATGTCGACTTCCGTGCGCAGCAGCAGCACCCAGTCCATGAAGGTTTCGCGGTAGCCGGCGTCAGGGGTGCCTTCGGCGTAGTTGGCGAACAGGAACGTGCCGTTCGGCTTCAGCATCTGCAGGCAGGTCTTGGTCAGCTTCACGGCGACGTTGTGCTGGAGGTAGTCGTAGAGGCCGGAGGCGTAGATCAGGTCGAACTTGCCGAGCTTGTGGCCTCGGGTCAGCACGGTCCGCACCGAGCCGTCGATGGCCTCGACCGCGGTGCCCTGGAAGTCGCGCGCGATCAGGCCGACGCTCTGCGGGTCCTGGTCGAGCGCGACCCAGCGCTTGAGGCGGCCTTCGGCCAGCGCGACGGAGCGGTTGGCTTCGCGCAGATGCCCGGCCGCGATCGCCAGCACTTCCGTATCGGGGCCGTTCTTGGCTGCTGCCTCATCGACATAGCGGGTCAGGAGATCGCGGCGTTCGCGGGCCGCCACGCAGGACGGGACGTTCTGGGTATGGCTGTAAAGCGCCTTGCCGATCTCGGAGGCGTTGGCCACGCTCTCGGCCACGTGCGGGTCGCAATAGATGTAGTCGAGGAGCTCCGCGTCACCGGAATAGCCCCTCGGCTTGGTGAACGACCAGTGCGTCAGCGGATCCTCGAGAAAGTACTTCTGCAGCGGGTGGTTCTGCGCCACCGGGATCAGGGCCTGCCAGACATCGGGGTGAACCTTGTCACGCAACGCGTTGAGCAGCGACAGCAGGCGGCGAACGATCTCGGCGGGGAATTTCTGCTGCTCGACCTGCTGCTGGGTCGAATGCAGGATGAGCGCCAGCTCGGCGCGGGCGATCTCGAACGCTTCGCCATGAGATTCGGGCTTTCGATGGAGGCTACCGGCGATTATCTCGGCAGTGATCAAACTCTTGCCATCAAAGACAGTTTGCACCACATCGCTCCATAGTTAACAGACAGTTAACTTATTGCGTAGAATGCATGGTTTGCCAATGTGGGTTCCAGCGCAATTTAGCGGTATGATTAATTTCTGGTTAACCATCCCGGCTCATTAGAGGTCTTGCAGATAAGATTCGGGGGTCGAGTTAACGCAAACTTGTCTTGCGCCATTGCATTTTACTGCGCGGCTAATCGTGCCGTGACCCAAGGAGTCGTCCTGCATTGGGGGCAGAAACTGGAAAAGAGTTCGAAGCGCAAAACGGCCTGACACATGGGCTTGTGAACGAACGCGCCTCATCCAGACTGGCCGATACGATGGATGTGCGGCCCTACGATCCGCGCCATGAATTGGCGGCCGACGAGCTCCGCATCCTGTACCATACGGAAGCCCAGGCAAAGCGAAGGAAAGACGCCAGGCCCGGGCTCTGGATCGCCGTTGCCATCTATGTGCTGTTTTCGGTGTCGGATCTGATGCTGATACCCGACGTGGCGGCCTATACAATCACGGCGCGCTTCGCGGTCGGACTGAGCGCATTGCTGATCCTGGAAGCACAGCTTCGCCGGGGAGCCGCCACCAAATGGCTTGACGTGACCTGCGCCGCGGCCATCATCTTCGGTTATATCGGCTGGTTGTACCCGGCCTCCATGGGCGCGGACAGGGAAAGCGTCGCCTACTACATGGTTTTCGGCACCATCTTCATGATGAGCGCCAATCTGTTTTTTACGTTCAGCTTCAAGGTCTCGATCATCACGTCGACGATCATATTGTGCATCTTGTATGTGGTGAACTATTTCGTGCCGGCGTCGATGACGTACAAAATGGTGTTTGGAACGTTCTACGTTTCATGCTTCACCTTCACCTCCTATGTGAACTGGAAGCTGAACGAAGAGCGCTACAACGTCTTCCTGAACGCGCTCGAAGCCAAGATCCAGCACAAGGAGGCCACCGAACGCGGCAAGGCCCTCTTGAGATTGTCGCGGACGGATCCGCTGACAGGCCTGGAGAACCGGCGGGCGATCGACGAGAAGCTGCGCGATTACTGGAGTGACTGGCAAAAGCTTGGCAACGGTTTCGCGGCGATCCTCATCGACGTGGATTTCTTCAAGAAGTTCAACGACTGCTACGGCCATCAGGAAGGCGACCGTTGCCTGATCCATGTCGCCAATGCGCTGAGCGATCTGATCAAGGATTACAATGGCTCGATCGGGCGCTATGGCGGTGAAGAGTTCATCGTGCTCGCGCGCATGGACAAGAAGGACCAGGTCGCGGAGCTCGCCGAAGCCATTTGCCGCACGGTGGAGAACCTGGCACTGACGCACGAACTGCGGCGAGACGGTATCTCGATCGTGACGGCGAGCGTGGGCGCCGCATTCACCCGGAAGCAGACCGGCGCCAAGCTGGAGAAGATCATCCACGAGGCCGACCGCGCGCTTTACCTGGCAAAGGCCAGTGGCCGCAATTGTGCCCGCCTGTTCGACCCGACCGATCCGCAGAGCAGCGACGAGAGCGAGAACCTTGCCGCCTTGCTGAAGATCGCGATCGCGCAGGACCTGGTTTCACTCGTCTATCAGCCGATCCAGGATGTCAGCTCGGGCCGGGTCGAGGCCGTGGAGGCGCTGATGCGCCTCAAGATGCTGGACGGCACGCTGGTTCCGCCGAGCCTGTTCATTCCCGTAGCGGAACGGACCGGCGCGATCCTGGAGCTCGGGCGCTGGGCCATACGCACCGTCTGCGCCGAGTTGCTGGTGGACGATCACGTCCGTACCGTCAGCGTCAACGTCTCGCCGATCCAGCTCAAGACGCCGGGTTTCGCAGCGTCCGTCGCCACCATTCTGGGCGAGACCGGCGTGACCGGCAACCGGCTGGCCTTTGAAATCACCGAAGGCCTCGAGATGGAGATGCACTCGGACATTCTGCGCTGCATCAGCGACCTGAAGCTGCTGGGCATCAGGATATGGCTCGATGATTTCGGCACCGGCTTTGCCGGCCTGTCGTGGCTGCGCCTGATCGATTTCGATACGGTCAAGATCGACCGCTCGTTCCTGCACGATTGCGGTACTCCCAAGGGCATGGCCATGCTGCAGGACATCATCGCCCTGGTGCGCAATCGCGGCCACAAGATCCTGGTCGAAGGGGTAGAAACCGACGAGCAGATCGCGCTCATGCGCGCGTTCGGCATCGACAAGATCCAGGGCTTTCGCGTCGGCCGTCCCGTTCCCGCCGCCAATTACCAGTCAAAGCGGGGCGTCCAGAAACGCCCCTTCCTCAGATCCGTGGGCTGACGCGGTTTCCGGGCCTTCGCCAGCAGACGGACTCACCCCAGCAGATTGCGTGCCGTGCGCATGAAGATCTTCGAGCCGATCGGGATCAGATCGTCGGGAAAATCATAGTCCGGATTGTGGAGCGCCGGGTGCCGCTCGCCGGCGCCGAGGAAGAACATCGCCGATTTGGCACTGTGGCCGAACAGGCCGAAATCCTCCGAGGCGCGCATCGGCAAGGCTTCCTCGCCATGCACGACGCCTTCTTCGTCGAGCGCGCGTTGCAGATGTTCCACCGCATCCGCCGCGTTGACGCTGGCGACGAAGATCTCGTGATAATCCCAGCGGGCGGAGAGGCGATGCCGGCCGGCAATCTCGGTGACGAGTGCTTCGGCCCGAGCGCAGAGATCGGCCATGTTCTCGTCACGGCGTGTGCGCAGCGTCGCCCAGACCTGCGCATGCGCGGGCGCGATTCCGAACACGGCCTCGCCCATCTCGGCATGGGTGACGGTGACCATCGAAAAATCGTCGTCGGCGAAGGTGGCGCGGCCGAGCGCGGGCAGCGCTGGCATCAGCTCTGAGATCGCCAGCATGGGCGAGACGCCGGTCTCGGGCATGGAGGAATGGGCGGTCTTGCCCTCCAGCACGATGCGCATGCCGCGCGAGGCGCAATTGACGACGCCGGGCTTGACCCTGACCTCGCCGAACGGCACGCCGGGCAGATTGTGCAGCGAGAAGGCGAAATCCGGCGCGATCTCGCCATAGCGCGGATCGGCGACGACGCCGGCCGCGCCATTGCCGGTTTCTTCCGCCGGCTGGAACATCAGTACGACGCGGCCGCTGGCCGGCCGCTCGCGGCCGAGCTGGCGGCCAAGGGCTGCCAGGATCGCGGTGTGCCCGTCATGGCCGCACATATGCGACTTGCCCGGCACTTGCGAGGCATGAGGCACGCCTGACAGTTCCTCGATCGGCAGCGCATCGAGTTCCGAGCGGAACAGCACGGTCGGTCCGGCCTTGCCGCTGTCGTAGATGGCCGCGACGCCGTGCCCGCCGAGGCCGGTCAGCACTCGGTCCGGGCCAGTGTCGGCGAGGAAGGAGACGACCTCCTTTGCCGTCCTCTCCTCCTCATTGGAGATTTCCGGCTGCCGGTGCAGCTTGCGCCGCCATTCGGTGATCTCGATGATATCCCGGTTGGTGAGGGTCACGCGTTTGCGTCTCCGTTTGCTCCGATCGGTGCAGTGTCGCAAACGCTGCTAGCGTACGCGATTAGGGCAGAGCGCTTTGAACTGGTCCAGCGTCACATCGTATGACGAGGCACCGGAGCCATCGAGCACGACTTTCTCATCCGTATCGGTAATCAGGTAATCCGTCGTTACATCGGTGCCCTTGTTGCGGCCCTGGAACAGCATGTTGGCGCCGTAGAAATTGGTGAATGTGCCGGTCTTGCAGTTGGCCGTGATCTCGAAATGCAGCGGCGCCTTCATTTCCGCGTCAATGCACGCCTGCGAGAAATCATGGCCATATTCGCGGCAGTAGATCCTCGCCTTCTGCCTGTCGTGTTTGGCCAGGATGCTGGCGTGGGTGGAGCCGATGCCGGTCTTTTTGACGATGGTGAGTTCCATTCCCACCTTGTTGCCGTAGTAGATGGTCTTGGCGCCGGCCGGCGAGACCATCATCAAAGTGGAAAGTGCAATCAGCAAACGTCGCATGGAACTCCTCCCTTTGGCTGGACGAGGATTCACGCGCGGCGTTGCCCAGTCAAGCGCCCCGCTGCTGGATCAGCTTGCGCGCCGCGTCTTTGCCGGCCTCGAGGATGCGATCCGATAATTCCGTTCCGTTCACCGCGCGGGCCAGCTGAAGCGCACCGAAGAGCGTCGCAAAGACACCCATGGCAACGCCTTCCGGATCCCTGCTCTGCGGAAGCGCTGCGGACAACTGGTGCACCAAAACCAGCAAGCGTTCGGTGTAGACTTCGCGCGTTTCAGGTGGCTGCCGCGCGAGTTCAGGCAGCAGCGCGGCGTTGGCGCAGCCCGTTCCCGGATTATCCCGGTGCTCAGCCGACAGATACGCCGCTATGCCCATCTCGGGGCCACCTGCAGCCAATACTTCCCGCAGTTGCTGCGACTGGAGCTCCATGGCGGCCACCAGGCTTTCACGCACGAGCTCCGCCTTGGATTCGAAATGCGGATAGAAGGCTCCGTTCGTCAGCCCGGCGTCACTCATGATCTTTGCAAGCCCGGACGCGGCAATTCCGTCGCTTCGAAAGCGGTCGGCGGCGACTTCCATGATCCGGCCTCGCGAGGCGTCCTTCCGGCCCTTTTCGTAGCGCATGGCTGCCATTCCCTTTCGTCATTGCATTATGGTCATAATTTGATATTATAAATGTAATTCAACGGGCGCGAAAAAGCCAGCCCTCACGATTTTCGAGCGCGAAATGAAGACGAATTCCGCAAAGACCGCTGTCGTAACAGGAGCTTCCGGGGGCATCGGCCGCGCCAGCGCCGAGGCGCTGGTGCGGGCAGGGTTTACCGTCTTCGGCACGAGCCGTAAGGGCAGCAACGGGCCTGACGGAGTGACCATGCTGGTCTGCGACGTGACCGACGGTGAGGCCGTCGCCGCATTGGTCTCGGTGGTGCTCTCAAAGACCGGCCGGATCGATCTCCTGGTCAACAATGCCGGCATCGGCATGCTTGGCGGCGCCGAGGAGTTCTCGATCGAACAGGTGCAGGCCCTGTTCGACGTCAATCTGTTTGGCGTCATCCGCATGACCAATGCGGTGCTGCCGTCAATGCGGCAGCAAGGCGAAGGGCGCATTGTCAACATCGGCTCGATTTTGGGATTGGTACCGGCGCCATACTCGGCACATTACTCGGCGGTCAAGCACGCGCTCGAGGGCTATTCGGAATCGCTCGACCACGAGGTGCGTGCCTTCAACATTCGCGTCTCGGTCATCGAGCCGGGATTTGTGCGTACAGTCTTCGACCAGAACGGCATCGAGCCGGATTCTCTCTTGAAGGAGTACGATCAGGCTCGAGCCGGGTTCAAGGCGCTGCTTGCCGACGTGATGCCCAAGGCCGATCGGCCGGAAATGGTGGCCGATGCGGTCGTCAAGGCGGCGACCGATGCTCGTCCGCGACGGCGCTATACCGTCGGCAAGGCAGCAGGCCAGGTCAGCCTGCTGCGCCGCTTCGCTCCCGCGGAGCTATTCGACAGGACCTTGCGCAAGCAGTTTCGCCTGCCGGTCTGAACAACGATGAGGAGATTCCACGCCCATGCGGTTCACCAAAATCACTTTTGGAAAGGCACGGCCATGAAGGCATTCGTCGTCGACAAATACAACAAGAAGGGCGTTCTGCGGCTCGCCGAGATGCCTGTGCCAGAACTGGGCGACAGCGATGTCCTGGTCGAGGTCCATGCAGCGGGGGTGAACCTGCTCGATTCCAAGGTCAAGACCGGAGAGTTCAAGCTCATCTTGCCCTATCGCCGGCCCTTCATCTTGGGTCACGACGTGGCCGGGACGGTTGTCCGCGTGGGACCGAAAGTCCACAAGTTCAAACTTGGCGACGATGTCTATGCGCGGCCGCGTGACGGTCGGATCGGGGCGTTCGCGGAATTCATCGCCATGGATGAAGCTGACGTGGCCTTGAAGCCCAAAAACCTCAGCATGGAAGAAGCGGCTTCCATTCCCCTGGTCGGCCTGACCGCCTGGCAAGCGCTTATCGAGAGGGCGAAGCTGAAGAAGGGCCAAAAAGTCTTCATCCAGGCTGGCTCCGGTGGAGTGGGGACATTCGCCATCCAGCTGGCAAAGCACCTCGGTGCGACCGTTGCGACAACGGTGAGCGCGGCGAGTGCCGATCTGGTTAGGGGACTCGGTGCCGGTGTCGTCGTCGACTACAGGAAAGACGATTTCGAGAAAGTCCTGTCCGGCTACGACGTCGTCTTGAACAGCCAAGACGCCAAGACACTTGAAAAATCCCTGGGAGTGCTGAAGGCGGGCGGCAAGCTCATCTCCATCTCCGGGCCGCCGGATCCCGAGTTTGCCAGGGAAAAAGGGCTTAATCCGCTGCTGAGGCTGGTTCTGCGCTTCTTAAGCCGCGCCATTCGGGCCAAAGCCAGGTGTCGTGGCGTGAGCTTCTCGTTCCTTTTCATGTGGGCGCAAGGTGATCAGCTGAGCAAGATCACCTCGCTTGTCGAAGCCGGAACGATCCGGCCGGTTGTCGATCGGGTCTTTCCCTTCGAAGCGACCAACGAGGCCCTGGCTTACGTCGAAACAGGGCGCGCCAAGGGCAAGGTCGTCATCAAGGTCAGATAGCGGTTCTGTCTTGGGGCGGGGCGCCTATTGATTGATCTCGGGCTCGACGAGCTTCGCCAGGTTCCGGAGCGATTCCTGCCAGCCGAGATAGCAGGCCTCGACCGGGATGGCGTCCGGAATGCCGGCCTGGGTGATGTCGATCTCGGTGCCGACCAGGACTTTTTTCAAGATGACCGTCACCTGGATCTCGCCGGTCAGATTGGGGTCGTCGAACCTGTCAGTGTAGCGCAGGCGCTCGCCCGGAACGAGTTCGAGATATTCGCCGCCGAAGGCATGGCTGCCGCCGGTGGTGAAGTTGCGAAACGACATCTTGAACGTGCCGCCGACCTTGCCCTCGAACTGGTGGACCGTGCAGGTGAAGCCGTTCGGCGGCAGCCATTTGGCCAACGCATCGGCTTCGACGAAGGCGCGATAGACCTTTTCCGGGCTGGTGGTGAGAACGCGGTGCAGACGTACGGTACCGGGCATGTTCTGTATCCTTTCATAATGCCTGTTCGATGCCCCAAGGACGAACGGGGTTTGGCCAGTCCGACATGGGCTTTCAAATTTTTTGAGAACCCGGCCGGCTGGCGCACGCTGACGTAACCCGCTTCAACTTGTTTTGGGACTCGATTTTTTGCTGCTGGCCCAATCGCCTCGGCCCAGCAAGCGGGTGGCCTTTATGAGGTGATTGTTTATAACGGTCGGCGAAATCGCCATGACCTAAAGGGGAGACGATGCGTTACATACGTCCGCTTTCAATCGAAGATGCCGTTGGCCAACTGGCCGGATCGGCCGGCATATCAGCCATTCTGGCCGGGGGCAGTGACCTGCTGGTGAGGATGAAGGGCGGCTTTGTCGAGCCCGACCTGATCATCGACATCAAGTCGATCGCCGGTTTGAGCGAAATCCGCGAAACGGCCGAGGGCTTCAGCATTGGTGCCGCCGTGCCTTGCGCGGTGCTGGGCGAGCACGCGGCGCTCAAGAAGGCATGGCCTGGGGTCGTCGAGGCGGCCAAGCTGATCGGCTCGAAGCAGGTGCAAGGCCGTTGTACGATAACCGGCAACCTCTGCAATGCCTCGCCGGCGGCGGACAGCGTGCCGGCTTTGGTCGCGGCCGGCGCCAGGGCCGTGATTGCCGGGCCGTCGGGCAAGCGCACCATTGCCGTGGAGGCCGTGCCGATCGCGCCGGGCAAGACCTCGCTCGCCAAGGGCGAGATCATCGAGGCGATCCTGCTCGATAGCCAAGCGCCGCATTCGGGGGATGCGTATCTGCGGTTCATTCCGCGCACCGAGATGGACATCGCCGTGGTCAGCGCCGGCGTGAATTTGACGATTGATGCGCACGGCGTCGTCACAGCGGCCCGCGTGGCGCTGGGCGCGGCTGCCCCCACCGTGCTGCTGGTCGAGGAAGCCGCAGAGGCCCTTATCGGCAGGAAACTAGATGAATCAGCGCTCGAGCGGCTGGCCAAGGTCTGCTCGGGCGCCTGCCGCCCGATCGACGACAAGCGCGGTACGATCGATTTCAGACGCAAGGTTGCGGGTGTGCTGGCCAGGCGTGCCGCATTGACCGCCTACGCACGTGCAGGAGGCAAATGATGGCCGGTATAGCGGTTTCAACCACAATCAACGGCGACCATGTCGAGTATCTCTGCCAGCCCGACGAGCCGTTGCTCGACGTGCTGCGCGACCGGCTCGGCCTGACCGGCGCCAAGGAAGGCTGCGGCACCGGCGATTGCGGCGCCTGCTCGATCATCCTCGACGACCGGCTGGTCTGCTCGTGCCTGGTGCTGGGCGCCGAGGCCGAAGGCCGGCGCATCGAGACCATCGAAGGCATGGCGCATGGCGACCAGCTGCATACGCTGCAGCAGAAGTTCCTCGAGCACGCAGCGCTGCAATGCGGCATCTGCACGCCGGGTTTCCTGATCGCGGCCAAGGACCTTTTGGCCAAAAACCCCGACCCGACCGAGGAGGAAATCCGCTTCGGGCTCGCGGGGAACCTGTGCCGCTGCACCGGCTACGACAAGATCGTGCGCGCCGTCCAGGACGCCGCACATGTGATGAAGGGAGCCTGAAGATGAATTTCGATCCGCGTTTTTCCGGGCGTAAATTCGCATCCGTCGGCACACGCCCCGTCCGTCCCGATGGCGTCGACAAGGTGACCGGCCGCGCCCGCTACGGCGCCGACTTCAACATGGCCGGCCAGTTGGTCGGCCGAGTCCTGCGCAGCCCGCATGCGCACGCGATAATCCGCAAGATCGACACCTCGAAGGCGGAAAAGCTGCCGGGCGTGAAAGCGGTGATCACGGCCAAGGACCTGCCTGACCTCACCGACGGCGATGCCGCCATGTATGACGTCCTCGACAATTGCATGGCGCGCACCAAGGCGCTCTATGACGGCCACGCGGTGGCCGCTGTCGCCGCCGTCGATGCCCGCACGGCGCGGCAAGCGCTGAAGCTGATCGAGGTCGACTACGAGATCCTGCCGCATGTCACCGATGTCGACCTGGCGATGGAGCACCACGCGCCGCTGATAAACGATACGATCTTCACCGAAGGGCTGGAGGAGAAGCCGGTAAAACCCTCCAACGTCACCAAGCGCAGCCAGTTCGGCCATGGCGATGTCCATCAGGGCTTTGGGCACGCCGACTTTATCGTCGAGCGGTCCTTCAAGACCGAGCAGACGCATCAGGGCTATATCGAGCCGCATGCCTGCGTGGCGAACGTCTCGTCCGACGGCACCGCCGATCTCTGGGTCTGCACGCAGGGCCATTTCGTCTACCGCCAGCACTGCGCCCAATTGCTGGGCATGGAAGCCTCGAAGCTGCGCGTCACCTCGTCGGAGATCGGCGGCGGTTTTGGCGGCAAGACCCATGTCTGGGCCGAGCCGGTGGCGCTTGCTCTGTCACGCAAAGCCGGACGCCCGGTGAAGCTGGTGATGACCCGCGACGAGGTGTTCCGCGCCTCGGGCCCGACCAGCGCCACCTCGATCGATGTCAAGATCGGCGCCCGCAAGGACGGCACCATCACCGCCGCGCAAGCGACGCTGCGCTACAGCGCCGGCCCCTATGCCGGCTCCTGGGCCGAGATCGGCGCCATGACGGCGTTCGCCTGCTACAAGCTCGATAATGTCGAGACGGTCGGTTACGAAGTGCTGGTCAACCGGCCGAAGACGGCGGCCTATCGCGCGCCATCGGCACCCATGGCGGCCTTCGCGGTGGAAAGTGCCGTCGACGAACTCGCCAAGCAGATCGGCATGGATCCGGTCGACTTCCGGATCAAGAACGCCGCGCAGGAAGGAACGCGCTCGTCCTACGGCCCGGTCTACGGCCCGATCGGCATCGGCCCGACGCTGGAAGCGGCGAAGAACCATCCGCACATGAAGGCCAAGCTCGGCAAGAACCAGGGCAGGGGCATGGCCTGTGGCTTCTGGTTCAATTTCGGCGGCCAGACCTGCGTGGACCTTAACATCGGCATGGACGGCTCGGTGTCGCTGGCCGTCGGCACGGTGGACGTGGGCGGCTCGCGCGCCTCGCTGTCGCTGGTGGCGGCGGAAGAGCTCGGCATCGACTATGCCCAGCTCAAGGCTGTTGTCGCCGACACGTCTTCCCTCGGCTACAACGACATGACCGACGGCAGCCGCGGCACCTTCTCCTCCTCCATGGCGACCATCTCGGCTGCTCGCAACGCGATCAAGATCCTGCGCGAGCGCGCCGCGCAGATGTGGGACATTTCCGTCGACGACGTGATCTGGGAACAGGGCCACGCGGTCGCCAAGGGCGACAAGCACGGCAATCTCGGCAAGCTCTCGCTGAAGGAGATCGCGGCCGCCTCCGGCAAGACCGGCGGGCCGATCGCCGGCCACAGCGAGCTGGTCGCCGACGGCGCCGGCGTCTCCTTCGCCACCCATATCTGCGACATCGAAGTCGACCCCGAGACCGGCTCGACCCGGGTCATCCGCTACACGGTGGTGCAGGATGCCGGCAAGGCGGTGCACCCGACCTATGTCGAGGGCCAGTACCAGGGCGGTGCCGCGCAAGGCATCGGCTGGGCGCTCAACGAGGAGTATATCTACGGCAAGGACGGCCGCCTGCAGAACGCCGGCTTCCTTGACTACCGCATCCCGGTCTGCTCCGACCTGCCGATGATCGACACGCAGATCCTGGAAATCCCCAACCCCAACCACCCCTATGGCGTGCGCGGCGTCGGCGAAACCTCGATCGTGCCGCCGCTGGCGGCGATCGCCAACGCGGTTTCGAACGCGGCCGGAGTGCGCATGACCCACATCCCGATGTCGCCGCCACGCATCCTGGCGGCGATCGAGGCGGAACGGGGATAAGGTGTGTTGAGGTTCTTGCCCTAATGGTCGAAGTCACCCTTTGGGGCGCGCTCGGTCAGCTCGCCGGTGGCAAGAGCAAGGTCGAGGTCGAGGCCAGGGATATCAGGGAGCTGTTCAGGAAGCTGGCTGAACAGTATCCCGCCTTCGAGCCGTGGATCGAGAAGGGCATCGCGGTGGCGATCGACGGGACGATCTATCGCGATACGTGGAGCAAGGAGCTGCCGCAGGGGGCGGAGATTTTTTTGCTGCCGCGGCTGGCTGGGGGGTGAGGGGGACGACCAAGTGGTGGCACCACCTCCTGCTGTTCTCATGTGGGTGAGAAGCGGATTGCGCGGTGACGGTCAGGCTGCGCAGATTACACCGCTTCAAAAGCGCGTCGCGTCGTTCTGCCGCTGCTGACGTCGATCGCCAATGCGGTGTCGACGGCGTGCGCATGACCCACATGCCGCCGCTGCGGATTAACGCGGCGATCAAGCGCAATGGGGAGGCTGCAGCTCGCGAATGGTCGAGGTCACAAATCAGGAGGCGACTCCGTCGCCCTCCCTCAGTGAGCTGGGCAAGGCCTCGGGGCTTGAGGTTGGCTGCGCCTTTTCAGGCTGCGTCGATACGCGTTATCGCCGTCTGATTGCTCATCATTGCCGGTTGATCGTGCCGGAGTGGCACCTGAAACCACGATTTCTGCGACCGCGCCGAAACTCGGCCTACAATTTTGAACCCTGTGATGCGATCGCAGGCTTTGCAACTTCGAACGGCATGGCATTCCACGGTCATACGCTGTTCTGGCACGAGGAACCAATTCCCTGGGCGCAAGGCAAAAGCTTTGAGCGTGTGAAGCGCGACTATGGGGTCTTCATAGATGATGTCATGAACCACTATCCACAGGCCGCGTCCTGGGATGTGTTCAACGAGATCGTCGGAGAAGCCGAGCCATTGCGAGACGAATTCCTGATCCGGAACTTCGGACTGCAGTTCGTCGACTAC
Organism: Mesorhizobium subarcticum; assembly: GCF_055456085.1. Lineage (NCBI taxonomy): Bacteria > Pseudomonadati > Pseudomonadota > Alphaproteobacteria > Hyphomicrobiales > Phyllobacteriaceae > Mesorhizobium > Mesorhizobium subarcticum. The sequence continues at coordinate 3,253,450 of NZ_CM144237.1, forward strand.
TGCTTGCACCTCGCCAAGGAGAATGCGCCCTCGGCGCGTCTCGTCATCAACGACTATAATCTGGAATGCGGCACTGACTGGTCACTGGCCAAGCAAGATCACATGCTGCGGCTGCTTGATGGACTGCGGGCGATGGGCAGCCCGCTCGATTCTATCGGGATCCAGGGCCATCTCTCGTCGGTGCATAAGGCCTCCGCCAAGTCCACGATCCGCTTCATCGACCGGCTGGCCGATCTCGGCTTCGACGTCTTCATTTCAGAGCTCGACGTGAACAACTCAACCATGCCTGCCAACATCGCGGTTCGCGATCGTGAAGTCGCGGCCTATTATGAGGAATTCCTGACGGCCGTTTTGGACCGGCGAGCGGTCAAGCGGATCGTGTTCTGGGGCATCTCGGACTTCGACAATTGGATCGTCCGCCGCCAGACCCGCGAGAAGCGGCGATCTGGAAAGGCACGTCCTGCCCTTTTTGACGACCAGCTTCAGCCGAAACCGGCCTTCGACGCGGTGGTGCGGGCACTGCAAAGTGCCCCGCCGCGCTGAATGCATTTCACGCCTTGACCACCCGGTCGCAGACAATGCCATTGCGCTGCATTGCATTGCGCGTGTCGATGATGAGCCGGGAATGGTTGGCCAGCAGACCGTAGTCAATGTCGTCGTGATCGGTCACGATGACGACAGCATCGTAGGCGCCGATTGAATCGCGGCTGAGCTTTATGCAGTCCTTGCCGGCAAGCGTGGGGTGCTTGCGCGTCTTGGGAATGCGCGCCACGTGCGGATCGTGATAAGCGATGTCGGCAGCCCGCGTTTCCAGCAATTCGATAAGCTTGAGGGCTGGGCTTTCACGCACGTCGGAAACGTTCTTCTTATAGGCGACGCCGACTATGAGAATTGAAGCCTGACTAAGCGGCAGGCCCAATTGTGTGTCGAGCGCTTCAGACAGTTTCGACATGACGTAATGTGGCATCGAAACGTTGATCTCGCCGGCAAGCTCGATGAATTTCGTCGACACCTCGAATTCCCGCGACTTCCACGTCAGGTAGAACGGGTCGATCGGAATGCAGTGGCCGCCAAGTCCGGGGCCTGGATAGAAAGGCATATAGCCAAAGGGTTTGGTCTTGGCTGCCTCTATCACTTCCCAGATATCGATGCCCATTGCGGCGTAGATAACCTTAAGCTCGTTAACCAGCGCGATGTTCACCGCGCGGAAAATGTTTTCGGTAAGCTTGACCACCTCTGCGACCTTGATGCTCGAAACAGGAACAACCTTGTCCACGATCGACCCATAGAATTGTGCGACAAGCCTGGCCGCGACCATGCCATCGCCCGCCACGACCTTGGGGATTGTCGCGGTGTCGAAGCCGGCGCTGCCGGGATCTTCGCGCTCGGGTGAGTAACCAAGGAAAAAGTCGCGCCCGGAGCGCAAGCCGCCGGCTTCCAGGATGGGTTTCATCACTTCATCGGTGGTCCCGGGATAGGTAGTTGATTCCAGTACGATCAACTGGTCCCGGCGTAGATAGGCAGCGATGGCGCGCGTTGTATTCTCGACAAAGGAAAGGTCGGGCTCGCGCTGCTTGGTCAGCGGCGTCGGAACACATATTGAAATGACATCACACTCGGCAAAACGGGCGAAGTCAGATGTCGGCATGAAAGATCCCGCCGAGATGATCGCCTGAAGCGCTTCGTCGCTGACCGCACCGATATAGGAACGACCCGTCTTCAACTTCTCGACCTTGGTGCGGTCGACATCGAAGCCGATCACCTTAAAGCCGGCATGCGCCGTGGCGGCGACCAGGGGCAGGCCAACATAGCCAAGGCCGACGACACCGATCGTTGCCGATCGATTTTCCAGCCTCGAAAGAAGAACCGCGCCTCGCGTCTGGTCCGAATGAACGTTCACTGTGCGCCTCCCGCGATGCACGCGAGGCCATTCTCGCTGCAATCATAACAAGTTGAGAGAAGCAGAATTGCGTCTCCCGCCTTGGGACACCCGCAAACTTTGTGCCAGTCCGGGTTTGTCAGGCAAATTCCGCACCGGAAGCGCCAAGGAGGTGGGAAACGAGTGATTTCGGCTGCTATGGATAGATGGTTATGTCAAGCCGAGGACGTGTGCCGAAACAATACACCTTTGTTGCGCAATGGCTCATATAACAAATGATGTTCTGAAAAATGCAATGATTACAATGCATTAATTAACCACTACCGTTAGCCATATCGTTAACGATCAGTTGCATTGGCTGTGGAAAAGCTATTTTCAATCAGTGAAGCGCACATGAGGGGGTGCGGCTTTCCTTCTACTCAATGCAGGATTGTCGCCTTATGCATACATACTCTGGGAAAGTCAGGTACCTGATCGCAGGGGGTGCCGGATTCGTTGGAACGAACCTTGCACGCCGGCTGCTTGAGGCTGGTGCTTTGGTGGACTGCGTCGACAATCTGTCGACGGGTCGCAAGGCCAATGTCGCCGACCTCGCACGATATCCGAATTTCAGCTTCATCAAGCTCGACATCGCGGATACCGCATCCTGCAACCGGCTTTTGCGCCGGCGCTATAGCCGTATCTATAACCTTGCCTGCCCGACCGGCGTCCCCAACATTGCGTTGCTCGGTGAGGAAATGCTCATGGCTTCGTCGGTCGGCGCATTGAACCTGCTCAAGGTCGCTCGCCGTTCGAAGGCCAGCTATCTCTTTGCCAGCACCGCCGAGGCCTATGGCGACCCCGAAGTCTTTCCCCAGCCGGAGAGCTATGTCGGCAAGGTCGATCCGGTCGGCCCCCGCAGCCCCTATGAAGAGGGCAAGCGCTTCGGCGAAGCGCTAACACGCTTCTGGGGCCGCAAGCACAATATCGATGTTCGCATCGTTCGCATTTTCAATACCTACGGCCCGGCCATGTCGCCCGACGACCAGCGCGTCATCCCGCAGATGCTGTCGCGGCTAATTGCAGGCAAGCCTGTGCCGATCTATGGCGACGGCGCTCAGACCCGAACATTCCTCCACGTCGACGATCTGGTCGATGGGTTGATGACCGTCATGGAGAATGGCGGGAATGGCGAAGTCTACAACATCGGCGGCGATACGCAGATCAGCATTTGCGAATTGTTTGATCTGGCGAAGCAGGCGACCGGCCTTTCGGGCAGGGCCGCGTTTGAAAACCACTTCATTGCCGATCATCGAGGCCGCTGTCCCGACACAACCAAGGTAAGGGAGTTGGGGTGGCGTCCGCGCGTGTCGCTGGCAGACGGCATTCGCCAGAGCCATCGGGATCTGGTGGCATCAATCCAGGCGCGTTCAATGGCCGCTAGCGGCAGACCCGCCAAGCGGCCTCCAGAACCACATCAGGCCTCGACAAGCCGCGCCGCTGAACGGCTTCCGGCTCTGACATGAACGAGATCACTGTCGTCAACGTCGTCATGGTCGTGCTCAGCGCGTCACTTGGCGTCAACATCCTGTTCTGGTGCATGGTCGGCATCATCAGGTTTGTCAGCGAAATCGGAGCACGCGAAGTGTCGGGCCGGGTGTCCGCCATCTGCCTGGCGGATGTTGCGGTGGTCATTCCTGCGCATAACGAGGCCGTCGCCTTGCCGAAATGCATCGCGGCCCTGAAGGAGATCATTCCGGCCAGGCAAATCTATGTTGCCAGCGATGGATCGCGAGACGCCACGGTCGCCATTGCCCGTGCGGCAGGTTGCAGGGCGCTCGATATCCAGCCCAATGGCGGCAAGGCGAAAGCGATCGATCGCGCCATACGGCACTACCGCCTTTGCGACCGCTACAAGGCCGTGCTCATCCAGGACGCGGACTCCGAGATAGACCGGCATTATTTCCGGCACGCGCTGCCATTGTTCGACGACCCATCGGTTGCAGCGGTTGCGGGCCACGTCCTATCACGCTGGCGCAAACAACGCTGGCTGAATCCCGATATGATTTTCGCCGCTTACCGGACGCGGCTCTACAGGATTTTGCAGACGGCCTTCCAATATGGGCAGTCCTGGAAATGGGCGAATGTGAGCTACATCGCGCCCGGTTTCGCCAGCATCTATCGTACCAGCGCCTTGCGCCTCATCGACATCACCGCGCCCGGCCTGGTGATCGAAGATTTCAACATGACCTTCGAGGTCCAGCGCAAGCGGTTGGGGCGTGTCGCATACTCGCCAAAGGCACGGTGCTCGTCCGAGGATCCATTCAATCTCAACGATTATCGCAAGCAGGTTCAGCGCTGGTATCTCGGATTCTGGCAGACAGTGCGGCGCCACGGTGTCTGGCCGGGCCGGTTCTGGCTCTCGCTGGGCGGGCTGCTGGCGGAGTTGATGCTCATCTCGCTGTTTGCGCTGGCGCTGCCGTTCGCTGCCATCCTCTACCTCGCAACCGGTATCGAGACACCAGCCATTTCGCTTGCCGGACTGGCAGTGCATCCGGTCTCTCCACTTGGCCTGCTGGTTTTGTTCCTCGCTGTCGATTACGCGCTGACGTTCATCGTCGCTGTCATCGAGTGCCGCCCAAGCCTGCTTGTCTATGGCGTGGCATTTCCGTTCATCCGGCTTCTCGACGCCGCTCTTTTCTTGCGCGCGATGGTGAAATCGTTCTCCGCAAAATCCGACGGTCGCTGGATCAGTCCCGAAAGATATGCGGCAGTCGTTCCTGACGGGAGGCAAATATGAACATTACCCGGCGCACCGCGCTTCTGGGTGGCTTGGCAATGCCGCTGGTCGCGTTGGCCGGTAAAGGCATTTCCGATGCACGTGCCGCCGTCAGATTGCCCAACCCATTGGTGCTGGTCATAAGCGGTGTCGACAAAAGCGCTACACCGGCAAGACTTACGGCGCTGACAGATGCATTCGTCAACCGCAAACTACCAATTCTGGTCTCGATCGCACCGATCGATGGCGTCGGCAACAAACTGGACTATGGTTCAGATATCGCGGTCTGGCTGCGCAAAACACTTTTGCAAAGCCCGGAAGACATCGAATTCGGCGCTCATACCGACACAATCGCGTCGCCAGACCCGTATTTCCAGGCCAGACAGGCGGGCGAGATCCAAGCGGCGTTCAGCTACATCGCCAACGAATACCAGAGATACAAGTCGACTGCCGTCATCATGGCACTGACGCTGACGACAAATTCGCCGCTCGCTTCGCACCAGGACGCATCGGCGATGCGCAGCGCCGGTGTCCGGTCGGTTCTTCGACTGCGGGGCGGCGTTGAAGACAATATCCGCCTGCAACCCGATGCAGGTGGCTACTGGAGCACGGACACCAGCTTGGTGAACGTCTTTGCTTCGCCGCTCACCTCGGTCAAACCGAAGTCGGCCGGCGCCAGACCGATGGATGCCGTCGAGCTTGCCTCCAACATTTCGGGCCTCGCTGCCGCCGACAATCCGATCCTTGTCGATATTCCCTACGCTGCCCTCGCAGCCCTTGGTGACAGCGAACTGGCCAGCTATGCGGCCACCGTCGCCCAAGCTGTGCAAGGCGTCATCTCGACCGGCAAGGTTCGAGGGATTTTGCCCAAGAAGCTCTATGCCCAGAGCAAGCAGACCAGTCGCCTGATCGTCGTTCGCGTCGACGACCTCAGGATCGACAGCGACACCGATCCGAACCACATGGCTTTCATCTATGGATTGATCGAAGCCGGTTATCCCGTCACCGACGCCATCATCCCGGCGACCCGCAGCGGCCTCCTGTCCGACGACGACAAGGTCAAGGCGTTTCTACGCGCGATGTTGGCGGAGAAGCACTACGACATCGCCGCGCATGGCTGGAATCATACCCCGCAGGAGCTGCTCGGCAACTCGTTGCAAAAGGACTTTGGCTTGCTCAGGTCGGGCATAAGCGAGGTCTATCGGTCGACCGGAGTGTTCCCCACTTCCTACATTCCGCCCAACGATGCCTTCGACGACAACACGCTGGATGCGCTGGTAGCCACAGGCACGCCCGTATTCAGCGCGGAGAAAGGCAACATGCGGTGGTTCAACGGCGTCGACAGGCACGGTATATTGCACGTCTCGAATACGATGAAATTCGAGAAGGACTGGTCTGGCGACATTCCGTATTTCACCAAAGAGCAGGTGCTGGACTATTTCGGAACCGAGAATGATGCGGTGTTCTGCATTCATCCCCAAACGGCCAATACGCCCGAAAAGCGCGCGCTGGTGCTCGACATGCTCGCCCATCTCTCAAGTCAGCATGGCACCAAGCTCGTCAACTTTGCAGAATACTACCGGTCGGTCGCCCCACCGCTGCCAAAGGCTGAGCTGATCCAAAGTGCCCGAGCCGATGTTTCCGTGCGCGATTGGAAATCGCCCGCGCGATATCCGCTGGATGACGGCAAGCTCAAGGCGGATGCGGAATTGGCCTGGACCTATTTCGATTGGGGCGCGAAAAACTTCAACGGCATGGTTCCGGGCACCTCCTGGATGGAATACGGCAAGCAGGCAGGCTACCCGTTCACGACGATGTGGGATGTGGGTACGCACATTCTGGCGACGTTGTCGGCACAGCGTCTCGGCATCATCGAGCAGCCGGAATTCGAAACGACCATCAGCCGCATCATAAGTTTCCTTGGCGAGACGAGCTTCCGCTATGCCGGCGCGCTGTTGCCGCACGCCCAGCGAGCCCTGAGGGCGCAAGGCGACCAGCGTGACGGGTTCGACAGCGCTGACACGGGGCGTCTGCTGGTGGCGCTCAAAATACTGGACAACGCCACCTCGGGCGCCTTCCCGATTTTCGACCTGGTGTCCAAGTGGTCTTTCAAGCCAGTCTTGAAAGACGGCGAAATGCATGTTGTGAACGAGAAAGGCCAAATCTCATCAGCGAATACCAACAGCTATGCCGGCTATGCCGGTCGTGGCTACAGCCTGTGGGGCGAACAGATCAAGCCGGTCTTTGCTGCTGGTGATCCGCAAAAGAGCATGGACGATGCCATCCTCGCGCTGGCCGAAATCCAGCGTCGCGGGCGCATCGCAACCGAACCCCATGTCACGGAGGAAATCGAACTGGGTGGCTCGCCGCATGGGCGCCTTGTGGCCGACATTCTCTTTGCCGCCCAGCTCAAACGCTACCGTGAAACCGGCATTCCCACATGCGTCTCGGAATGCGCCATGGCCGGCCCACCATATTTCACCTACCAGGGGTATCAACTGACCGGCGAAGGCGGCGATTTCCCTGTCGACACACTCAAAACTTCAGCACCGGAGAAGGCAGCCAAGCTGGCCAGCTCACTGCGCCTGGTCAGCGCCAAGGGCGCTTATCTATGGCTTGCCTCTCGCCCCGGCGATTACTCGAATATGCTCGTAGACCTTGTCAGGGACAAAGCCATGATGCCTGGCATGGGGTTCTCCTCAGGCGTTTCGGAGAAGACAGGCAAGCAGATCGCGGTCACCGACGTGAACACCAACGGTCTTATCCTGGAGTCCGTCGCCTATATTCTGGGAGGCCGAAAGCCACTGATGGATTCCGGAGAGGCGTGAGACGGGATTCTTGTCCGACACCATGACCTCGATGTCGCCGCTGCGGAAGTCACCTTCCGGGGCGCGCTCGGCCAACTCGCCGGCGGCAAGAGCAAGGTCGAGGACATCCGGGAGCTGTTCAGGAAACTGGCTGAACAGTATCCCGGGTTTGAGCCGTGGATCGAGAAGGGGATCGCGGTGGCGATCGACGGGGTGATTTATCGGGATACGTGGGGGAAGGAATTGCCGCTGGGGGCGGAGATTTTTCTGCTGCCGCGGCTGGCTGGGGGTAGGGGGCTCGCCGCCATCCCTGGCCAAAAGGCAGACACGGTCTGCGGAAATTCTGAAATTTAGGGATGTTGGAAGCTTGAGAAGACCACACGATCTCTAGATTCAAAGCGGCATCTCTGATCCGAGATCGATTCCAGGTCGGATCGGCTTGCCGCTGTGCCGTCCACTTCGTCATCTGACGGCATGACCGTGGCAATTTTGACTCAGCTCCAGCTTTACTTGGGGGCAAGTCCGGATTCTCCTTATTAGCACTTCGTCGACTCGCGCGAATCTCTTAGCGTCGCCGACATGGACTTTGCTGGGCCCCGCCCAATCCGCCCGTTTTCACGAGAGCCCGCCGCTCCAAATGGCGATGCTGGGCTGTCGTGCGTTGGCGTGGCATCCGTTGCGGGGGCAGTCGGCCTGGCACTGGCGCTGGTGCTTGCCGGTTGTGCCCAGCCGCCGCCCTTGGTGCATTCCACCGGAACGAGCGTCGTCGCATCCGAGACAGCGTTCGCGCTGCCCGCACCCGGCGGTCCGGCCGTCACGGCGGTGCTTGAGCGGCGGTTCGCCAATGCTACCCAGCAGGATATCCTGCTGTCGACATCGGCGCACACACCCGGCCAGAACATGTTGCGGGTGCAGATATTCGGACCGGTGGACACGGCCGCCGCCGGAGAGAGCCGGCTTCGCGACGGCTATCTGCCTCTCGGCAACATCGGTTCCGAAATGCCGCAAGCCTTGCCGGGTGTCCGGATGCAGACATCGCCTTACTATGTGCAGAACAAATACGGCCCGTTTGGTTATGCGGCGGGCCGCTCGGCCTCCGGCGACACATGTCTCTACGGCTGGCAGCGTATCAGTTCGACGGGCGTCACCCAGACCTGGATCGGCAACAAGGGCTCGATCCAGGTGCGCCTGCGCATCTGCGACCAGAACGAGCCGGAGCAGAAGCTGCTCGAGGTCATGTACGGATACACGATCACGTCCTATTTCAAGACGCGCAACTGGAACCCCTATGGCGAACCGCCGCCGCCGGAGGCTTCGCTTGGCAAACCCGGGCAGCCGATCTACCCCGTGGGGGTTTCGCGCTTCGAGACGGTGACATCGCCACCCGCCGCACAGCAACCGCGCCGCACCGCCCGAACGCCAAGGCAGGTCATGGCCGAACCGCAGCCCGTGCTGCCAACTCCCGTGGGTCCGATCGTTCCGCCGCCTCCTGGATCTCCGGCCATCACGCCCGCGCAGTCGACAGGGGTTCCGTCTTCGCTCCCAGCATCCTCGAAAACCGCCGGCAACGGTGCGGTGTCGATTGTCCCGCCGCCGCCTTGTGCAGCGGCCGATGGGTCGGGGACATGCAACTAGATACTGCAAACCGTTCGTTAACCATTAGCGCAACTCGCTGGCGGACAGGAAACCCATATCAACCATTGCGTGTTTCCATCAAACACCGGCCATGGGTGGTGATGCCCCAGTGTGGCATGCGCCCGGTTCGCAGCCGGTTCCCGGGATGCCATCGACCGACGAGTGGCAGGCGTCCGAATGCAAGGACGCATTGAATGCGGAAATTGCTGATAATCGCTCTATGGGCATTGGCCTCGGTATTCGTGATCACCCTGGTGACGCTGCCGATCAGCCTGGAAACCCAGCTGGTCACCGGCATGTGCGTGCTGTTCGCCATGATGGTGCTCAAGCTGATCCGCCCGGACGGGATCTGGCGGCTGGTCGCGCTCGCCTTCGGCACCGCCATCGTGATGCGCTACGTGTACTGGCGCACCACGAGCACGCTGCCGCCGATCAACCAGCTGGAGAACTTCATTCCCGGCTTCCTGCTCTATCTCGCCGAGATGTACAGCGTGATGATGCTGGCGCTCAGCCTGTTCGTCGTGGCGCTTCCGCTGCCCCCGCGCCCGTCTCGGGCGAACATGAACGACAGGCTGCCACAGGTCGATGTGTTCATTCCAACCTACAATGAAGATCCAGATCTGCTGGCCAACACGATGGCGGCGGCCAAGGGGATGGATTATCCGGCCGACAAGGTGCGGGTCTGGCTGCTCGACGATGGCGGTACGCTGCAGAAACGCAACTCCGAGAAGATCGGCGATGCCAACATCGCCGAGCGTCGATACGCCCAGTTGCAGAAGCTGAGCGCGGAGCTCGGCGTCACTTATCTGACCCGCGACCGCAACGAGCATGCCAAGGCCGGCAATCTCAACAACGGCCTTACCCATTCGACGGGCGAACTCATTGCTGTGTTCGATGCCGATCATGCGCCAGCGCGTGATTTCCTCAAGGAGACCGTAGGCTACTTCGACGAGGATCCCCGCCTGTTCCTGGTGCAGACGCCGCACTTCTTCCTCAACCCCGATCCGGTCGAGCGAAACCTGCGCACCTTCGAGACCATGCCGTCGGAAAACGAGATGTTCTATGGCATCATCCAGCGCGGCCTGGACAAATGGAACGCAGCCTTCTTCTGCGGTTCCGCCGCGGTTCTGCGCCGCGCCGCGCTCGCCGAAACCAACGGCTTCAGCGGCGTCAGCATCACCGAGGATTGCGAAACGGCGATTGAGTTGCATTCGCGCGGATGGCACAGCGTCTATGTCGACAAGCCGCTGATCGCTGGACTGCAGCCGGCCACCTTCGCCAGCTTCATCGGTCAGCGCAGCCGCTGGGCGCAAGGCATGATGCAGATCCTGCGCTTCCGGTTCCCGCCCTTCAAGCGCGGCCTCTCGATACCACAGCGCCTGTGCTACACGTCGTCGACGCTGTTCTGGCTGTTTCCGTTCCCGCGCACGATCTTCCTCGTCGCTCCGCTCTTCTACCTTTTCTTCGACCTGCAGATATTCACCGCCTCGGGCGGCGAGTTCATGGCCTACACGCTCACCTACATGGTCGTGAACCTGATGATGCAGAACTACCTCTACGGTGCCTTCCGTTGGCCCTGGGTCTCGGAACTCTACGAGTATGTGCAGACGGTGCATCTGCTGCCCGCCGTGATTTCGGTGATCCTCAATCCGCGAAAGCCGACTTTCAAGGTCACGGCCAAGGATGAATCGATCGCGACGAGCCGGCTTTCGGAGATCGGCAAGCCGTTCTTCGCCATCTTCGGTATCCTGCTCATCGGCGTCTTCGTCACGGTCTGGAAGGTTTACGCCGAGCCGTTCAAGGCCGACGTGACGCTGGTGGTGGGCGGCTGGAACCTGATCAACCTGATCATGGCCGGCTGTGCACTGGGCGTCGTCTCCGAGCGGGGAGAGCGCGCCGCAACCAGGCGCGTCAAGGTCAGCCGGCGCTGCGATTTCGAGGTTGGCGGACGATGGCTGCAAGGCACGATCGAGAATGTATCGGCCAACGGCGCCCGTGTGCTGGTGTTCGGCGCGGACCTGGAAGAACTGGCCAAGGACGCCACGGCCGGCATTCGCTTCAAGCTGTTCGCCGACGGCACGGAAGCCGTGTTGCCGGTGGTGATCCGCAACTTCGAACGGACAACCGACAGCATCGCGGTCGGCTGCCTCTACCAGCCGACTGAAGCTGTCCACCACCGCCTTGTCGCCGACCTCATCTTCGCCAATTCCAAGCAGTGGGAGCAGTTCCAGCTCTCGCGCCGGGGTAATCCCGGTCTGCTGCGCGGCACCGCCTGGTTCCTGCGGCTTGCGATTTTCCAGACTTATCGTGGCCTGGTCTATTTCTGGCGCGACCTGCGTGGCCGCACCGGCGGTGAGCCCATCGCCACGCTTGCCGAGAAGCGTCAATGAGAGCCCGCCTGGCTTCGATCGCGCTGGTGGTGCTTGCCGCGTCGCCGGCCATGGCCCAGACCAGCCCGTTCGACATGTCGAAAGAGAAGCCGGCCGTCGTGACGCCCGCGCCACAGCCCGGCTCGCCTGCTGCTCCGGCCGATACGCCCGCGCACGGCACCACAGCGCCGGTCGCGGCCGCGACGCCGCAACCGGCCGCGCCTGCCGCACGACGCTATGTTGTGCCGTTCACAGAACTGGTGTTTTCCGGCGAATATTCACGGCGCTCCTGGTCGATCTTCCTGACGCCGGAACAGGCGGCGTCGAAGGCGGACTTCCACCTCGGTTATCAAAACGCCGTCGTCGTGGCGCCCGAAGCGTCGCGTCTGAAAGTGTCGGTCAATGGCAGCGACCTCATCGATGCGCCGATCGCCTCGTCGGACAATCCCTCCGACATCTCCGTCGCCATCCCGGCAAAATTGCTGCATGCGGGCCTCAACGACATCACCATGTCGGCGGTGCAGCGGCACCGCACCGATTGCACCGTCGAATCGACCTATGAATTGTGGACTCAGATCGATACGGGCAGGACGTTCATCTCCTTCGAGGATCCCGAGGCCGGGCGCTGGAAACGCGTCGAGGATCTGCGCGCAATCAGTGTGGACGAAGCCGGCGCCACAACCTTCAACCTGATCGTGCCTTCGATGAGCCAGTCCGTTTCAACCGCGCCTTCGGTGCGCTTGGGCGAAGCCATGGCGCTGATGGCCAACATGCCCAACCAGGCCTTCACCGTCAGTGAGGCGGCGGCCGCCGCAGCGAAGCCGGGCGTGGCGAACATCGTGCTTGGGCCGGCCGCCGAACTGTCCAAGGTGCTGGCCACCGTGCCGGCCGCAGCCGAGGCCGGGCCGATCGCGACGCTGGTGGTCAGCGGGCCGAGCTGGCAGGCAGTCGACCTGGCGATCGACGACATCGCCAAGCAGGTCGACCGGCCGCCTGGCAGCCTGCGCACCAGCCTTGCGACGCGCACATGGCGCACGCCGGACGTGCCCATGCTACTGGGCGCAAGACGGTTGACCTTCTCCGAATTGGGGGTCAGCACGCTCGAATTCGCCGGGCGCAGGGTGCGCACCGATTTCGCGGTGGGCGTGCCCTCGGACTTCTACGCAGAGTCCTACGGTCAGGCGACGATCCTGCTCGATGCCGCCTATTCACAAGAGGTGCTGCCGGGAAGCCATATCGACGTCTATGTCAACGACAGCATCGCCGCGACCGTGCCGATCACCACCTCGGGGGGCGAAATCCTGCGCCACCTGCCGATCAAGGTGACGATGCGGCATTTCAGGCCGGGCGACAACGCCATCGCGATCGAGGCTGTTCTCATGACCAGAGCCGACGCGATCTGCGCGCCTGGCGCCACGGCGCAGGGCGCCCAGCGCTTCGCCGTGTTCGACAGCTCCGAATTCGTCATGCCCACCTTTGCGCGCGTGGCCAGAACCCCCAATCTCGCGGGGACAAGCGGAACCGGCTATCCCTACAGCATCGCCGAATACCCGACCCCACTGATCATGGATCGCACGCAGCCCGAAACGGTATCCGCCGGGGTGACGCTGCTGGCGCGCATGTCGGTCGCGGCGGGCCGCCTGATCCCGGTCGACACGTTGAGCGCGGCAACCGCCGTCAACGACAAGAACGCGCTGTTCATCAGCGCCATTTCGCAAGTGCCGGCGGCGGTCCTGGCGCAGGTCGGCGTGGCCAGCGACGCCGGCTCGACATGGGGCGAAAGCGTGAGCTCCATACGTCCCGACACCGACGCGACATTCAACCAGTGGCGTGAAAAGCTGCGCGGCAGCGGCTGGCGCGGCCAGGTCAGCTCGTTCGAGGACTGGATGAGCCGGACGTTCAACATCTCGACGAATTCGTTCCGCATATTTCCTGGGCCGGAGGCACCGTTCGCACCGCAGGGAAGTGCGGGCATCATCGTGGCCCAGGAAGAGAGCCCCACGGGCAACGCCACCTGGACGCTGGTCACGGCGCCATCGGTCAATGCGTTGCAGGACGGCGTTCGATCCCTGAGCGGGCAGGGCGCCTGGCGCAAGATGGCGGGCCACATCACGTCGGTGGATGCCGGCGACGATAAGGTTGTCTCCATGCCCGCCACCCGTTTCGACTTCATCGAGACGCAGCCGTTTTCTCTGTCGAACTATCGGCTGATCATCGCCAACTGGCTGTCGGCCAATGCGCTTTCCTATGCCGTGGTGCTGATCGTGCTGTCGATCCTGCTTGGCTTCGCCACATCCATTATGCTCGGTTCACTGGGCAGGAGACGATGACGGGGCTGAGGCTGATGATGCTGGCAGCGATGGTTTCCATCCTTACCGCCCAATCCCCGCAGGCGGTGGCAGGCGGAGCCATCACCACGGCGGAATGGACCCTCTACCGGGACAAGTTCCTCGACCCGGCCGGCAGAATCGTCGACAATACCAATGCCGACATCAGTCACAGCGAAGGCCAGGGATACGGACTGCTCTTGTCTTATCTTGCCGACAACCGGGGTGATTTCGATCGCATCTGGGCGTTTACCCGCACCGAGATGCTGTTGCGGAATGACGGGTTGGCGGCCTGGAAATGGGACCCGGCGGCGACGCCGCATGTGGCCGACACCAACAACGCCACCGATGGCGATCTGCTGATCGCCTACGGGCTGGCGCTTGCCGGATCCACCTGGCACCGCCCCGACCTGACCGCCGCCGCCACGACGATCGCGGAGGCGCTGGCCGCCGGCGGACTGGAGAGGGTGGGCGATGCTGTTTTGCTGAAGCCCGGCAATGCCGGTTTCGGCGCCACCGACCGCAGGGATGGTCCCGTCGTCAATCCTTCCTACTGGGTGTTCGAGGCGCTGCCGGTGATGGCCGAGCTGGCGCCGGACGGTCCGTGGCGCGAGCTGGCCGACAATGGCCGCGCCCTGATCGCGACCACGATGAAGATCGGGGAGGCGGGCCTGCCGCCGGACTGGGTGTCGCTGAAGACCGTCCCGCGCGCGGCCGACGGGTTCCCGCAGGATTTCGGCTACAACGCGATCCGTATCCCGCTTTATCTCATCCGCGCGGGAAACCGCGACCGGGCACTGCTGGAGCCGTTCGCGGCGCATATGGTCGACGCGGACGGGCGGCTGCGCATCGTCGACGTCGCCAACGGCCAGACACGGCAACTGCTCGACGATGCCGGCTATCGCATCATTCCGGCGCTGGTCGCCTGCGTGCTCGACGGCAAGAAACTGCCCGACAGCGTGCAGTCATTTGCCCCGACCGATTACTATCCCTCGACCTTGCATCTGCTCGCGCTCTCCTATTCACGGCGTCACGAACCGGAGTGCCTATGAAGCTGCTGATGCTCACAGCCGCCAGTATCGGGCTGCTCGGAGCGGTCGCGCTTCACAGCGGCTATTTCGATTCCGTTCCGCCGATCCCGGGTGACGCCCAGACCGCCACCGGCGGCGGACAATCGCAGGCAGGCTACTCGCAGCCGCCAACGATGGCGCAGGCGGAGCCGGGCGCCGCGACAAATACCCCTGCGGCCAAGACCCCGACGGCGGGCGCTCCGGCAGTGAATGCTCCGGCAAATCCCGCCGCAGCGGCGCCACAGGTCGACGAGACGGCGCTGCGCTATTTCGCGTCGAAGGGCGATACAAGAAGGCTCGAGGCGGAGATCGCCCGGCTGAAGGCGCTGTATCCGCAGTGGACACCACCGGAGAATCCGCTTGCACCCGTCCAGGCGGGCGACCCGCAACTCGACCGGATCTGGAAACTCTATTCCGAGGGCAAGCTCGCCGAGGTGTGCAAGGCCATCGCCGACAGGCAGGCCACGCAACCCGGCTGGCAGGCCCCACCGGACCTGCTTGCCCGGCTGGCCGTCGCGGAGGCCAGGGAACAGTTGGTCAACGCATCCGACCTTAAGCAATACGACGCCGTCATCCGCATCGGCTCGGCCAATTCCAGCCTGCTGACCTGTGGTGATGTCGATGTGCTGTGGCGGGTCGCCGAAGCCTTCGCGCAGACCGACCGCAAGGACCGTGCGCGCGACGCCTATCTCTACGTGCTCAACAATTGCACGAAACTCGAGGAACGCGTCGCCACCATCCAGAAGGCGCTGCCGCTGCTGTCGCGACCGGACCTCGACCAGCTTCTCGCCACCGAGCAGAAGACACCCGACGGCAAGGGGGAATTCGCGGGCATCCGCAACGACATTGCGCGGCAGAGCCTCGCCAATGGCGATGCCGACCCGAAGCTCGTGGTCGCGCCGGCCGACATAGCCACCGTCCAGGCGCTGGCCGACCAGGGCGGCCTGGCCTCCGACGACCTGCTGCTTGGCTGGTACTTCGTGCGCCGCGAGAATCCGAAAGAGGCGGAAAACTGGTTTCGCAAGGCGCATGACAAGGAAAACAACGCTGCCGCCTCGCAGGGCCTGGCGCTGGCGCTGATCCAGCAGGACCGGCCGGCCGACGCCGAGGACATCCTCTATCCATGGCGCGACACCAGTGACGATACGCGGCGTGTCTATCTGGCCGCGGTGGCGAACCTTTTGGCGGTGACGCCGCAGGCGCCACTCGGCCCGGAGGTGCTTCAGCGCATGGTCCAGGCCATCTACGCGGCAAAGGACGCTGACGCCGCGCAACAGCTGGGCTGGTACGCGGATGGGCTCAACCAGTCGCAGACGGCGGCGCAATGGTTCAAGCTGGCGCTGGACTGGAAGCCCGACGACGAGCCTTCCGCCTACGGGTTGGCGCTGACGCTGTGGAAGATCGGCGACAAGGCCGGCGCCAGGGCCATACAGGCTGCCTGGGCCGGGCGTTCCGAGCGTATCCCGACGGTGGGCGAGCGCAGCATCGAGACATCGGCATTCGGCAAGGGCGCAGGAACCGGCGCGCGGGCGCGTCCGCGCGCCCCACAGGAGCAGGCCACGGATCAGGGCGGCACAGCCAGGGACACTGCATCAGCGGATGGCAGGACGAAACAGCAGGCGCGCGGCTGCTCGAGCACGCTCGACCCGTCGGGGCTTGCGCCGGCCCCGGCACTGGCGCGCGGCTGGTGCCTGATGGGCGCCAACCGGCCCATGGAGGCGGTTGCCGCCTTTGAGGTGGCGCTGCACGGCACCGGCAAGACCCGCACCGAAGCGGCCTACGGGCAAAGCCTGGCCTATCTGCGGGCTGGGCTGCCGGATATGGCGGCAGTGGCGGCGGCCAAGGCGCCGCTGGATGCTAACCGCAGCGTGCAATTGAGAACCGCGCTTCTGGAAAACCAGGCCAGCAGCGCCTTCGACCAGGGCCGCTATGTCGAGACGATCATGATGCTGGATGAGCGCTCGCGCATTGCGCCGGAGCGCACCGGCCTCATGGTGCTGCGCGGTTATGCCTACCTGAAGCTGCGCCGCTTCGCCGACGCCGAGCAGGTCTTTCGCGCCGCCGCCGGAACCGGCAATCACGATGCCTTGAAGGGCCTGAACGACGTGAAGGCGGCGAGAGAGGCAAAAGTCCAGTAACGGCCGGAAGACACCCTGTTCCGAGGTCCGGGTATGGGCGCCTGTTGTCCGACAGGAGGTGCTGATATGACCTGGTATGGCCGGAAGAGATCCGTCGGGTTCCGGCATTGAAGGCAGAGGAGCAGACCTGCCGTCGACCTTGTAGACATTCCGCCGAAGCCAGCCGCCGAATTGTTGCAGCTTTATCGTCGCCCATGGGTTATCCCCTAACCAACACTGTTCGACACGGAGATGCGACCCATTGAGCGTAGCCTTTGCCAAGGAGGAAAGCGCGGAGGCGGCGTCGGAAACCATCCTGCCGGCTCGGCCTATCTCCGATCGGATCAACCTTGTCACCGAGGCGGGTCTCAAGATGCTGCACGATGAATTGGCTCGCGCCCGGCAGGCGCTCGAGGCTGCCGGTGTGCTGGACGATATCAATGAGAGGCGACGGCAGTCGGCGGTTCCGGTTCGCGATGTCACCTATTATGCCGAGCGCGTGCGTACGGCGCAGCTCATGCCGGTGCCAACGTTTCACGATGTGATCGCCTTCGGGCACACCGTTAGCTTCGCGCGTGATGATGGCCGCACCCAGACCTTTCGCATCGTCGGTGAGGATGAGGCCAACCCGGCGCAAGCTTCCATCTCGCATGGTTCGCCGGTGGCCATCGCGCTGATCGGCAAAAGCGTTGGCGATGTTGTCCAGCTGGGGCCGCGCGAACTCGAGATCCTGTCGATTTCTTAGCTGGATATCGGGGTACGACGTCAAAAACCCGGCACAGGCCGGGTCTTTCCACTCAATCGCGCGCCAAGCGTCAAGGCCGCCGGGAAAGTCTTGATCACGGCGCGCATCACAATCCTGCTGCCAGGCCGAAGCGCTATGCGGGCAATCAAGGCCGAGGCCCGCAAGCGGGTCGAGAATTGCCGACGCCATTGCCTTTCGTAGCGATGTCCGGCCGCGTCGTGGCCCTCGGGGCCTTTGCCCGACGCGATCAGTTCCCGCGCAAGCAGCCAGCCTGATTGCAGCGCCATCGAAATCCCTTCGGCGATGACAGGATGTGACTCGCCCGCGATGTTGCCGACGCGGAAGATGCCCTGGTCATAGCCAGCGCGAATGCCGGGATGGATAGGTCCCGCGGCGAGCCATGGGCCATCCAGTTCGGCACCGGCCAGCACCGTTGCCACGCCCCGGCACGAGGCCATGACGTGGCGCGACACTGCGTCGGCTGCCGCGATGTTTCCCCAGCGCTGGCGCAGCCCGGCTAGAACATCCCGGCGGATACAGCAGGAAATCGAAACCCGGCCACGGTCCGCCGTTACCATGCCACCATAGCCGCCGGGGAAGACCAGCAGCGGCATCAGGTCGGGCGCCAGTGCGGCGCCGGTAAAATGCGCCTTGAAACCGAACAGGTCGGAAGGTCGGCTCGCTCTTTCAATCTGGCTTGGCAGTTTGCCTGCTTCCCAGGATCCGTGCGCGGCGATAATGACAGGTGCGCTCAAAACCTGTTGTTGCTGGCCCGCCTCCACGGTCACGGACTGCAAATCACCCTGCGGGTGAACAGCGACCGCCTTGCAAGGCTGGAGAATTTCGACGCCGGCGCGTTCGGCGGCCTGCAACAGGATGGTGTCCAGACGATCGCGGCCGAGAGCGCGGCCGGGACCCGTCCTGGCACGCGGCATTGGCGCCTGCGCCGAGACATCGCCCGAAAAGAACCCGACGCGCCGTATTTCGGGGCCGGCTTCCGCGCGCCAGGTCTGGCCGACGCCCAACCGGTCCAGCAAGGCAAGGCTGGTGCCCGACATGAACTCGCCGCAGACCTTTCGGCGCGGAAACGCGACCTTCTCCACCATCGCCACCGACCAACCATGCTGGGCCAGCGCGATGGCGGTGGAGCTGCCGGCGGGGCCGGCACCGATGATGATTGCGTCGTGCGTCATCTGGCGCCGGTCATGCTTGCGCCGGACATATTGGCGCCGGGAAAACTGGCACCGACAAAACCTTGCGTGAACAGGCCTTTGCGGGCCTCGGTCACCGGCGTTCCCCCCGACGCTTGCCACAATTGTGAAAGTTCCTTGCCGCGAAAACCGGAGCGGACACTTTGCGTCGCGTCGTTGAGTGTGACCGCGCCGGCGCCGATCAGCCGCAGGCACCGGGTCGCGACAAGCGGCCCCCTGGCCCTGAGCGGCTCGGTCGCGACCAGCAGCGGGGCCATCGTCATGATCTTGGCAAACAGCTCCTTGAGGCGCGTGTCGTCGAAGTGATGGAGGATAAGGTTGGCGCAGACAAGATCGAAGGGCCTGTCTGGCGTCCAATCGAATATATCGGCGGTCACGGCTTGCGCCCGCCAACCCAATTCAGCGAAAGAATTGCACACATCCTTGCCGACCAAGTCGATCCTGTCGACCATGACGATCTCCACACCGGGCCAACGCCGCGCCATCAGCCGCGCCACGCGCAGCATGAACTTTCCGTCACCGGCGCCCAGTTCAAGGATGCGCAGCGGCGGCGTATGCACATTGGCCCGCATCAGCGAGGCCATGAACCTGGCCTGGAACATCAACGCATTGATCCAGACGAGATCACGACGCGATGCGATCGCAGCGGGATCATCGGCGGGGAGGCCGTCGAGGAGTTCTGGCTCCAGATGCCGGATGTTTAGGTCGCTCATGCGATGGATCGGAATTTTGAGGCTTCAGCCGGCAATCCGGCACATTGAATTCGGTCGAACCTTAATGGCCGCGCTGTTCATTTGGGAATTCGCATATGAACCCGATCCGGATGGCGAAGCCGAATTTCGGTCCCTTTCATACAGGATCGGCGGCTGGTATGACAGTTTGCTCGTAAGAAATATCGGCGCCACGCAATAAAATACTCTATGCCGACGTTTGCCCTAGAAAACGCTTCCCCAATTCCTAGACCTCTTGTGAGACCCGGTTGGGCTCATTGTCGGAGCAATTTTGGCCCCTCAAGCGTATCTGAACCGCATTGCCACGTCCGTCCCCCAACACGACGTGCATCAGTTCTATCTCCGCTATGGAGCCTTGCTGCTTGAAGGCGATGCCCAGCGCCTTGCGGTGTTCGAGCGCATGGTCGCTCTTGCCGGCATCGAACATCGCTATTCCTGCTTTGCGCCGGCCGACGATCCGCGCGGCGGGGCAATCGACCGCGACGGCACCTCGGTCAAGGGTTCGTTCGCCAGCACCGCGATCCGCATGGAGATGTACGAAGCCGCGGCACCTCAGCTCGCGCAACAGGCCGTCGACAAGCTTCTGGCCGGCGAAGACCGCTCGCTGATCACGCATTTGATCGTGACCAGCTGCACCGGCTTTTCGGCGCCCGGCATCGACCTAGAGCTGGTGGCGCGATGCGGCCTGCCGAATTCGGTCGAGCGCACCATCGTCGGTTTCATGGGATGCTACGCCGCCATCAACGCCTTGAAGCTAGCACGCCATATCGTGCGCTCCGACCCGAAAGCCCGCGTGCTGACCGTCAACATCGAATTGTGCACGCTGCATTTCAGGGAAGCCGCCGAGCTCGAGAAGCTGATCTCGTTCTGCCTTTGGGGAGACGGGTGCGCGGCCTCCCTGGTGACGGCCGAACCGCACGGCATCCTGCTGGAAAGCTTCCACGCCATCGTCGCGGCCGAGCGCAAGGAGCTGATGAGCTGGCACATCCGCGACGACGGCTTCGAGATGGTGCTGTCCGGCCAGGTTCCCGGCGCGGTTCGCGAGACGCTGCGCAACGAGCATGCGGCCATCCTCGGCGGCAGGCCAGCAAGCGAGATCGATTTGTGGGCGGTGCATCCCGGCGGCCGTTCCGTGCTCGACGCGGTCGAGCGGGCACTCAAGCTGGGGCCGAGCGCACTCGCCGTATCGCGCGAAGTGCTGCGGCGATACGGCAACATGTCATCGGCAACCGTGATGTTCGTGATGGCCGAAATGCTGAAGGAGCCGCCGGGCTTGCTCGGCTGCGGCATGGCGTTCGGGCCGGGATTGACCACCGAGACCATGATGTTCCGGACTGCCTGATGAAGGCGCTGCACGAAAACATCTCGCTCGCGGCCCGTCGGCTGGCGCCCTATCTGCCGTATCCGCACTTCATGTGCGTGGCGCCTCTCGACGCCGTGCTGCGGGTGCTGCGGCGCGCGCATGGCGATATCCCGCCTGCCTACTGGCCCCGCCTGGTGCTCCTGCTGCTGCTTTCGCTGATCAACACCGTCGCCTCGCTGCCCGAGCGCCTGATCGTTGCGGCATGGCTGCGGCTGCGGCCGCCCCGGATAGGGCGTGACAATGCCCCTGTCTTCGTCCTCGGCTACTTCCGGTCCGGGACGACGTTTTTGCAGAACCTGCTGGCAGCCGACCCGGACCTGAGATCGCCGAGCTGGCCGCAGGTCCTGGCCCCTCAGGCATTCGTCCCTGGCTGGTTTCTGCTGCGCTATTTTTTCGTGCCCTTGCTGCCGTTGACGCGCCTCGGCGCGGTCGTGCCGGTGGGCGCCAGGCTGCCGGGGGAGGACGACTTCGCCTTGAACAATCTGGGCGGGATGTCCGTGCTTGCGGGACGCGCCATCCTTCCCCGCCAGCAAGCCTTCTTCAATCGATTTCACGATCTCGACGCGCTTTCGAAGGCGGAGCTGAGCCGCTGGCGCTCGCATCAGCTGGGTTTCGTCCAGAAGCTTGCTCTCGTTGCGGGCGGGCGGCGGCTTCTGCTCAAGTCGCCGAGCCATACGGCGCGCGTCCGCTATCTCCAGGAATTGTTTCCAGGCGCCAAGTTTGTCCACATCTCCCGTTCGCCGGAAGTCGTGTTCCGGTCCAACCTGCTTCTGGCGCGCGAATTGCAACGTGCGTTCGCCCTGCAGCCGCCGCTGCCCGAGGACGAGCAGGAGGAGATCATCGCTCGCGAATATCTCGCGACAGAGATGCACTATCTGGCCGATAGAGCCCGGATTCCAGCTGGCGACCTCGCGGAAGTGCGGCTGCAGGATCTCACCGCCGACCCCGTGGGCGAGATGAAGCGGATCTACCATGAGCTGGGCCTGCCATTTTCGCGCGGCTGCGAGGAGCGGGTGCTGCAGGTCGCCGCGACGTTCGGCAAACAGGTGCGTAGCCGCCATCCAGACCTGAGCGAAAAGCAAAAAGCGCGGGTCGCTCGCCTCGAACCGCTGGCCGCCGCGTTTGGCCATGCGCCTCCACGAGCTGCCGGGACGCTTGATGTTGACAGCCAACAACGCATTGGATGACATAGGATCATGACAGCACGCCCATGGTCGCACGCAAGCTGGGCAGCCTTGGCCCGGCTGTTGCTTGTCGCCGTGCTGCTCGCGATCTGCGCCCCATCGCTTCCGGCGGCCGCCGATGAGCAGAGTGACGCGGTCAAGCTGGTCGAGACCGTGCGCCAGGCGGCGATTGCGCTTGGGCACGGTGGATCCGCCGAGGGGCAGCTTCGCTCCATTTCCACGGCGTTCGACGGCAGGGGTATCGCGCAAGCCGTGCTCGGGACCTATTGGCGCCGGGCGAGTGCGGACGACCGCGCCTCGGTGACCGATGCGCTGCTTTACGCCATTGCACACAGGCTGGCCGACAGGCTGGAGCGGACGCAGGACAAGACTTTCACCGTGCTCGGCACAAAGGCTCTGGCTAACGGCGACATCCTGGTGCGCAGCGAATTCCGCCGGCCGCTGCACGGCCCAACATCCGTGGACTGGCGTGTGCGCCACTGCCGCGGACAACTCTGCATCGGCGATGTCCTTGTCGACGGCGGCTCCGTGACCGTGCAGCAGCGGGACCGCGTTGCCCAGCTGCTTGCCGGCAATGGCGGCTCGATCCCGGCACTTGTCGCCGACCTCAGGAAAGGCCGGGTATGACGCCGCGCTCGTGCTCATGTCCCTCCTCGTCGAATTGAGCAATGTCGGTCGCGACTTTGACGGCGGCCGCATTGTCGCCGTCGACGGTGTGTCGCTGACGATCGAGGACGACGAGACCGTCGCCATTGTCGGCCGCAGCGGGAGCGGCAAGTCGACGATCCTGAACCTGGTCTGTGGGCTCGACCGGCCGACGCGCGGCGAAGTTCGATTCGAAGGAAGGGCTATCAACGGGAGGGCCGCATGGGCGGCCGTGCGGGCTAGCAGGATCGGCATCGTTTTCCAGAACTTCTCCCTGCTGCAGTCCTTGTCGGCGTGCGAGAACATCGAGGTGGCTTTGCTGGGAAACCTCGGCGCAGCGCGGCAGCGTCGCGTTCGCGCGCTCGAACTTCTGGCACATTTCGGTCTTGCCGAACGCGCGACGCTGCGGCCGGCCGAGCTTTCGGGCGGCGAACGCCAGCGGCTTGCCATTGCGCGGGCGCTTGCCAACCGTCCGAAGCTTCTCGTTGCCGACGAGCCGACAGGAAGTCTCGACGTGCAGACGAGCCAGTCCGTGATGAGCATTATCGGCAATGTGCATCGCGAGTTCGGTACCGCGGTGATCGTGGTGACCCATGACGAGGACGTGGCCGCGCTGTGCGGTCGGCGCGTCGAGATCTCCGACGGCCGCATCCGTTCGGACAGCCGAGCGATGCCGACGCCCGCTCTATCCGCTAACCCATGACAGAGCTGACCCTTCCCTTGCGCGGTCTCCTTGCGCGCCCGCTTCGAACCCTGCTCACGGTTCTCGGCATCGCTCTGGCGGTGGCGGGGTTTGTGGCGCTGACCGGCCTGACCGCCGGCGTCCAGCGCTCGTTTGCCTCGGGAATCGATGAGGATGGCGCGGATCTGGTGGTGAGCCAGCGCGGCGCATTCAACCTGGTGAGCAGCACCGTGCCACGGTCGCTGGGCGCCGGTCTTTCCTCGGTGCCAAACGTCGATGCCGTGTCGGGCGTTCTCCTGAACATCACCACCGCTGACGACGCCGCGAACATTGTCATGGCCGGCTGGCCAAGCGACAGCTTCCTTTGGAAAGACATGCACCTTGTGGCGGGGCGCGTCCCTGCACCGGGGGACCAGTGGCCCGTGATCCTTGGCGAGTCGATCGCCACCGCATTGGACAAGCGGGTCGGCGATACCGTCGAGCTGCAGTTCCAGCCCTACCAGATTGTCGGCATCGCCTCGTTCTCGTCCGCGCTAAACCAGAACAGCGCGATCGTCCCGCTCGAAGGGCTGCAGCAACTCCTGTCGCGCGAGGACGTGTTTACCTTGTACGAGGTGAGATTGAAGCGCCCGCTCGAGAAGGACGACATCGCTGTTGCCCGAACCCGGCTCATCGCCGCCGCACCGGGATTCGCGGTGGGCGACACCGAGCAGTTTGCCAACAGCATCCGCATCTTCGATCTGCTTCGGGCGATTGCCCAGACAATTTCACTGGTTGTCATGGCGATGGCCTCCGTCGCCGTTGCCAATACACTTCTGATGGCCGTGAACGAACGGACGTTCGAGATTGGAGTTCTCGCAGCACTTGGCTGGTCACCGCGGCGGATCCTTCGGCTCATTCTCATCGAAGGCGTGATCATGAGCGCGGTGGGCGGGGTTATCGGGATTATTCTGGGCGTCCTCACGATGCAGATGGCGGCGAAGACAAACTTCGCGGCGGGCTTGATCGTGCCTTATCTGTCAGGCTGGTCGATCGCGCAGGCGCTGATCTTCGTCTTCATCGCTGGGCCGCTTGGCGCGCTTTACCCGGCCTGGCGCGCCACGCGCCTACTGCCTGCTGACGCGCTCCGCAGGATCTGACGCCGGCTCGCTGGGGCGCCTCACAACAAAAACGTCTGCCGCTCGCGCAACGTCGCCGTGATCGCGGCAATCCCCACCTCGATCTCGCGCTTGGCCGCAAGCATCGCTTCCCCCGCTACACCCTCCAGCATCGACCTCAGCAGCTCCGCCTGGCCGACCAGAACCGCGTCCTTCTCCGCCAAGGCCGCGAGCGTGCCCGCTTCCTGGCGGTAGCGCTGGGCCATGCGGTCGTTTTCCGGCACCGGCTGGTGGCGGATTAGGCCTTCCAGCGCGCCGACCTCGCGGCCCAGGCGCTCGAGCGTCTGGGCGTTGGCGACGACTGCCGCATCGGGGAAGGGGTTGGCCCGCGTCGGCGGCGCGATGTTGTCGCGGCGGTAGCGGGCCTCGGCCTCATCGATGCCGGCCCGGGCGCGGGAAAGCAGCGAGCAGGCCATCTGGCGCACCCGCTGGTCGTCGGCGCGCAGCTGGTTTTCCTGGCGGTAGAAATTGTAGCCGTAGCCGTAGAACAGGTTGATCCCGACCTTGGCGAGCGGCCCGGCCTCGTAGAAGCGGCTCATCTTGTGGCGCCCACCTCATCGCCCAGGGGATAGAAGCCTGTCGGCTGGCCGCCAATGTTGAAGGGAAGGCCGGCCGCGGCGTTGGGTGCGGAAACCAGGCCCTTGTCGGCCATGCGCAGCGCCAGGTAATAGCGCACCGCCTCGATGGGGCTCAGGCCAATCGCCTGCAGCGAGATCAGCTCGCGCATACGCTCGTCGCGCGGCGTGATCAGCACCTTGAGGTCGTTCAGCATGATGCCGTAGACCTTGAGGAAATCGGTGAGATGCAGCTTCATCGCCTCGCGCACATCGCTGATGCGCTCGTTGATGTTCTCCATCTTGGTGACCTGGATGATCTGGTTGATCGCCTGCTCGATGGCCGGTCCGGCATAGTCAGCGATTTCCTTGGTGTCGATCACCGCGCCCGCGAACGGCATGTGGGTGATGAGGTCGAGCGCCTCTTCCTTGCTGTCGATGTGGATGTAGTAGTCGACGACATAGGACATCTCGGCCATCTCGGCCGAGGTGGCGATGCCCTCATTGCGCACCAGAAGCTTGGAACGGTTGATGTAGATGACCTCGTAGACCCAGGGCGAGGAGCCGCCGAAGAAGCCCTGGACGATCGAACCGACCAGCGGCTTGTCCGGCGTCTGCAGCGCATATTGGCCGGTCTCGTAGACGTTGAGCACCGCGCCGCGCGACTTCAGGATGCAGAAATGGTTGCTTTCCACCGTCAGCAGCGAGCCCGAGACAATGCTCTCGTCGACGATTTTCATCGCCACGGTCCTGGTGCCGAGCGCGTCCGTGCCGTCGCGCTGCAGCGACGTGATGACCTGTCTGGTGATTGCCATTTTGACTTCCCCTCCTGATGGTGCGGCACGCCCAGCGCGTGCCATTCCTGTTTGAACTGCTGCCGAGCAGAGCTGGTTGGCTCCGGCTCAGCGATTTGTCTGTCGCGCTTTCGCCGGCCCTGAATGCCGTGGCGAACAGAGACCCTTGCCGCCAAATTGCTGCTGCAGCCGGGCGGTGCGGTCGGTGCGCTGGCGGTAGCCGCCATCGCCATCGAGCAGGTATTTTGCCCGTTGCTTTTCGCGCGGCTGCGATCGCTTTGCCTGGATTGCCTGCTCGATCGGCTCTATCGCCACGGCGAGCCTTCGGCCGGCTCCGGTCCTGGACTCGTCGATGGCCCGGCTGACGGCCTGCTTGATCAAATCCCCGCTGTTCTGGCCGAGGAAGTTCGAGACCAGCCCGGCGACATCGGCGGCGATGTCTTCGACCTGGTCATCGTCGGTGAATGCGGCCAACGGCGAAGCCGGGTGACCGGAGTCTGATTGGACACGTGCTGAAGGGCGGCGGTTCTTGCCCAGCCGCTGCCAGAGAATGAAGGCGAAGATCAGTGCAAAGACAAAAAACGACATTCGACCAGCCCCGTTTCGTGGTCCGCGTTGATTGCAGGATTGAAGATGATGGAAGCTCTCGTCCTCAGGCACGAATCGCCTCCGCTGCTTAGCGGATCAATGGCGGCCGGAGTGCCTGTGGACCCCCCAATTCCCTCCCGGTTAACACGTCAAACACAGTCTTGCCGGACGGGGCTGTCCGGGGCAAAAGCTGCGTCGTTGATAGGGGATGTCCGTGGTGGCGGCCATACACAATGTCGAGAGCTATCGCGGCGGGCGGATTCTTCCGGCAGGGACACGAACCCTCCAAGGCGGTCGGATGACCTTGCTTAAAACCGCGTTGTTGGGCTCAATGGCCGGACACGCTGCGAGGGAGGGCATAGAGATGAGCGAAGACAGTCCACGGCCGCTGGCGGAGATCGCCAGCTATCACGCCCACATCTACTTCGGCGGGCAAACCGAGCGGCAGCATGCCGAATGGCTGCGGCTTCGCATCGGCGAGCGTTTCCGCGTGCGCCTGGGCAATTGGCACGACCGGCAAGTCGGCCCGCATGACCAGCCCATGTACCAGGTCTCCTTCGCCAACGAGATCTTCGGCTTGCTCGTGCCGTGGCTGATGCTGAACCATCGTGGCCTGAGCATCCTCATCCACCCGAACACGACCAACCCCAAGCGCGACCATCTGGTCGATCCGGTCTGGATCGGCCGGCCGCTTGATGTGCACGGCGATACGCTTCCGGACGATCACGAGGCGGAAGAGGCGCTGGAGGTTAACACCGAGCCGTCGCTGCCGGCGTAGAGGCCCTCTAATGCACCACCGCCCCTAGCCGCTCTCGCAACTCCCTTGGTGCCACATCATACCGGCTCTTGAACGCCCTCGAGAAATGCGCGCTCGAATTGAAGCCGCAGGCAAAGGCGATTTCGGAGATCGAGGCCGAGGCGCGGGCGGGGACAATAATTCTTCCTTGCTGCGTTCCAGGCGACGGTCCCAGACGAAGCGTTCGAGCGTTGCGCCTTCGCCTTCGAAAGCGCGGTGGAGATAGCGGCGCGAGCAGCCCATGTGGCGGGCAATGTCTTGCGCCGACAGGCTGCTGCGGGCCAGGTTGGCGTCGATATAGGCGACGATGCGTTCGCGCAGCGCTTCGAGCGGCGAGCGGCGGAATTCGGGCGCCATCGGCTTGGCCTGGATCAGGCCGTTGACGAGCTGGATCAGGCTTTCGCCGACGCGCCGGCTGCCGGCTTCGTCGAGCTTGTGCGCCTCGCCGATCGCCATCTGCATCAGGCCCGAGACGATGTGGGTCAGGCTGTCGTCCTTGCCGGGCAGGGGCAGCGGGGCTGAGAGGCGGGCGAGGGTGTCGTCGCCGAAGGTCGAGCGCGGCACTTGCAGGATCAACTGGTCGACATCGCTGAGGTTCTGCAGGGAGTAGCTGCGCACCGGATCATAGATGATCGCCGATTGCGGGCCGAGGTCGACGGCGACCTGCTGCTGCTCGAAACGGCTGCGACCCCTGAGCTGCATCAGGATCTTGATCGCGTCGGGATCGAAGCTGCGCCAGAACAGCCGGTCGTTGATCACCAGATGCGAATTGGCCTTGATCTCGGACAGCCGGCAGGCGCCGAGATTGACCGATACGAGCTGCGGGATCGACGGCACCGTGCCGCGCGGGAAGCGCTGCGTGATCGGGCCGAACAGAAGGCGTGATGTCGACAGGAAAGCCTCGCCGTCGGCGACGCTGACATGGTGGGCGTGCATGCGTTTCCTCCTCAAACAGCCTTCCCGTCTTCTGCGGGATTGTGGCGCGGGCTTATGCCCCGATGCAACGATCAAGAACTTAACATGATAATTATCTCTGCCGCAACGGCAGAGACGCATGCCATTGTTCGCCGGTGAGGTGGGCAGAAATCTTGGCGCCGGCTTCTCGCGCGGCCTCTCCCTGGCGCTCGGCAATGGCGTCGTCGATGCGCGATAGCGGCGAGGCTATCGCCAGCGTCCCGACGGGGAAACCGTCCGAGCCGAGGATGGGCGCGGCAACACTGTGCACGCCTTCCTCATAGCCCTGGGCGCTGCGTGAATAGCCACGCGTCGCCGCCAGCCGCACGGCCGCCATCACCGCCTCGCTGCTGGTCACGGTGTGGGCGGTGAAGGCGGTGAGCGGCTTGCCGAAATACACTTCGACGGTTTCCGGGCGCGAGAAGGCGAGGAAGGTGATGCCGGACGCGGTACCATGCAGCGGCAGGATCTGGCCGACATCGACGCTGACGCGATTGGCCCTTGCCGAGAGCTCGACATGCACGGTGAGCAGCGCGCCGGCGCTGAACTCGGAGAGATGCACGGTCTCGCCGGTCTCCAGTGCCAGCTCGCGCACGATGGGGGCAGCGACGCGCACGAAGGGCAGGTGCGCGTCGCGCATGCGCGCCAGCCGTGACAGGCCGGCGCCGAGGCGGTAGCGGCGGCTCAGCGGCTCCTGCTCGATCAGCCGGTGCTCGGCCAGCGCCACCAGCAGGCGCCGCGCCGTGGCCTTGTCGAGGCCCGACTTGCGGGCGATGTCGGAGAGGCCGATCTCCGGCTCCTTCGGCGTGAAAAGCTCCAGCAGCGAAATCGCCTTGCCGACCGTGCTCATGGCAGAATCTCCGAGATACTTAGCGTGTGAATTAACTTGACAGCGGCCGTCGCGGCTTGCAGTCTGTCTATAACATACAAAACGTCGGTTCATATGATGAACCGATATGGGAACGCAAAAAAACAAGGGCAAAAGCGGTTCGCGGCAGCGCCAGAGGCGGTGCAGCACCCAATGCCGAAATAGCTGGAGCGGCCCACGCGGCACGCAACCGGCGGTGAGGAGAGAGACGAAATGCCTGACGCCGACCTGGTTCTGACCAATGGCCGCATCTACACGCTGGATCGCAAGCGGCCATGGGCTTCGTCGGTGGCCGTCAAAAGCGGGCGCATCGTCGCGGTGGGCGAGGCGGACGCCGTCGCCGGCCTCAGCGGGCCGCAGACGCGCACCGTCGATCTCGGTGGCGCGATGCTGATGCCGGGCATTGTCGATGTGCACGCACATCTGATGATGGGCGGGCAGGCGGAACTGTTCGAACTGCGCTTTGTACCGACCTCGAGCTTCGAAACGCTGATCGCGCGTGTCGCCGAGGCGGCGGCCAAGTCGCCGGAGGGATCCTGGATCATCGGCGGCCAGTGGGGCAGCGACCTCTTGCCGAAGCTGAACACGCTTGCAGCGCTGGCCGCACTCGACAAAGCCAGCCAGGGCCGTCCGGTGATGCTGCGCGATGACACCTATCACAACAGGTGGATCAACTCCGAAGCCCTGCGCCTTGCCGGTGTCTCAGCCGCGACGCCGGATCCGGAAAAAGGCTCGATCGGCCGTGACCCGGCCAGCGGCGCGCCGACCGGCATGATGATCGAATCCGCCGCCGGCATCGTCGAAAGCACCATCGCCCGGTCGGGCCACTACACGGAGGAAATGGACCGGGCGGCGATGGCGCAGTCGATCGCCACGCTCAATTCCTACGGCGTCACCGCCTTCCTCGACGCCGCCGCCATGCAGCCGATCCTGGCGGCGCTGAAGGGCCTCGACGATCGCGGCGAACTGACCGCCTGGTCGGTGTCGGCGATGCCGGCGGTCGAGCCGTCCTTCATGTTCGGCATCGCCGGCGACGAACTGATCGCGCTGCGCGAGAATTATCGCGGCGTTCATGCGAAGCCCGATTTCGTCAAGGTGTTCCTCGACGGCGTGCCGGGCGCGCGCACCGCCGCCTTCCATGAACCCTATACGGATGATCCGATCCTCGGCTGCTGCTTTCGCGGCTCGACCATCGTCACCGTCCCGGACCTGATCCGCTGGGTCGGCAAATGCGAGAAGCTCGGGCTCGGCGTCAAAATCCACTGCGCCGGTGACGCCGCCGTCAGCCAGGCGCTCGACGCCATCGATGTCGTGCGCTCCTTCAACGGGCCGACCAAACTCATCCACCACATCGCCCATGCCAGCTACATCGCGCCTGACGACATTGCCCGCTTCGCCGAGCTCGGCGTCGCCGCCGATCTGTCGCCCTTCCTGTGGTACCCGACCAGTTTCCTCGAAGGCCACAAGCAGACGATGGGCGAGGCGCGGGCCCAACGCTTCTGGCCGAACAAGGATCTGCTCGAGGCCGGCGCGCTGCTGGCCGGCGGTTCGGATTGGCCGGTCATGCCCAACCCCGATCCGTGGGACGGCATCGAAGGGCTGGTGACGCGGCGCAACCCGAGCGGCGAATTCGAGGGCGCGGCCCTCTGGCCGGAGCAGGCGCTCGATGTCGCCACTGCGCTCGAGATATTCACCATCAACTCGGCCCGCGCCATTGGGCTCGCCGACACGGTGGGCTCGATCGAGATCGGCAAGTCGGCCGACTTCATCAAGCTCGACCGCAACGTGCTCGACAGTCCGGCCGACGAGATCGCCGACACCAAGGTGCTGACCACCTGGTTCGAGGGGAGGGTCGTCTATGAGCGGAACTGACCGCCCCATCCCGGTGACGGTGCTGACCGGCTTCCTCGGCTCGGGCAAGACCACGGTGCTCAACCGATTGCTGCGCCGGCCGTCGCTGGCCGGAGCGGCCGTCATCATCAACGAGTTCGGCGCCATCGGCCTCGATCATCTCTTGATCGAGGCGAGCGAAGAACAATTCACGCTGCTCGACAATGGCTGCGTCTGCTGCACGGTGCGCGGCGATTTGGTGGCGACGCTGAAGGCGCTCGACCAGCGTGATGTGCCTGAGCTGACCCATGTCATCATCGAGACGACAGGCCTCGCCGATCCCGCGCCCATACTGCACACGCTGATGGCCGAACCGGAACTTGCCGGCCGCTATGTCATCGCCGGCGTGGTCACCACGGTCGATGCGGTCAATGGCTTGATGACGCTCGATCGCCATGCCGAGGCGGCCAAGCAGGTCGCTGTCGCCGACCGGTTGCTGGTCACCAAGACCGATCTGGTTTCAGCGGAAGCGCTGAGCGAGTTGCAGCGCCGGTTGAAGGCCTTGGCGCCCACGGCGCGGCAAAGCCTGGCGTACGATGGCGAAGCCGATTTCGACATACTGGATAACCAGCATCTTGGCGCCGCTGGTGACCTTGACCGCATTGCTGCCTGGCTGGAGATGGCCGAGCCCGATTGTGGCCCCGACTGCGCGCACGATCATGCGCATCATCACCACCATCATCAGGGCCACACCCACCACGGCATCCAGTCCTACAGTTTCGTCATCGACGAGCCTGTCGAGTGGCCGGCCTTCGCGCGCTGGCTCGACTACGTCGCGGCGCTGAAGGGCGAGGACCTGCTGCGCCTCAAGGGCCTCGTGCACGTCACCGAGGAGCCGGAACGGCCGCTGGTGTTGCACGGCGTACAACATGTCTTCCATCCGCCGGTGCGGCTCGACGCCTGGCCATCGGCCGACCGGCGCACGCGGCTGGTGTTCATCGTCCGCGACATTGCGCGGGAGACGATCGCGCGCACGCTGACCAAATTCGCGGCCATCGATGCCGCCAGCATCAGGGCGCCGGATCGCACTGCTGCTTGATCAGAAACTGAATCAGAAAAAACAGGGGAGTGACTGACATGCAATGGAAATCCAGCCTGGTGGCAGTGGCCTTCGCCGGCCTCGGCCTTGCCGCAACAGCCGCCACGGCATCCGCCGCCGGCCCGACCTGCAAGGACGGAACAATCAAGGTCGGCGCGGTGTCGACCATCACCGGCCCTGCCGATTTCAGCGAGGTGCCGAAGGCGACGCAGGCGGCCTTCGATGCCGTCAATGCGGCCGGCGGCGTCAATGGCTGCAAGATCGATTACACCATCGCCGACGACAAGGCGGATCCCGCGGTCGCGGCGCAAGCCGCGCGCGATCTCATCGACAACAAGGAAGCCGTGGCGCTGGTCGGTTCGGGCAGCCTGCTCGACTGCGCGGTCAACTCCGCCACCTACAGCCGCAAGAAGATCCTGTCCGTGCAAGGCCTCGGCGTCGACGCCGCCTGCTTCTCCTCGCCCAATGTGGCGCCGGTCAATGTCGGCCCCTACACGCTCTCCACCGCGATGGCGTACTACGCCACCAACCAGCTGAAGAGCGAGAAACTGTGCGCCTTCTTCATCATCATCGGCGGCACGCAGGAGGCCTACAAGAAGGCGATCGAGAGCTGGGAGAAAATCTCGGGCAAGAAGATCCATCTCATCGATCTGACGCTGCCGTTCCAGGGCGACCTGACCCCCTATGTCATCAAGGCGCGCGACGCCGGCTGCGACGCGGTGCTGACCAACCAGGTTGAGCCGCAAGTGGTGCAGCTGATCAAGACCGTCGATGCCCAGAAGATCACGGGCATCAACTGGCTGTTCCTGGCACCGGGCTACACCGAGCAAGTCGCCTCGGCACTGGCAGACACCAAACAGCCGATCTATGTCGGCACCGAATGGGAGCCCTTCACCGAGAAGAATTCGCCCGCCAATGCGCAATGGGTGGCCGACATGCAGAAGGCCGGCCGGCCGCTGACCGCCTTCTCGCAAGGCGGCTATCTCGCCGCCCAGCTGTTCCTGAAAGTGGTGGCGTCCATCGACGGCGAAGTGACGCGTGAGAGCGTGACCAAGGCGCTGCACGAGATGCAGCCGATCACTAATCCGCTGTCCGGCTCACCCTATGTCTTCGGAACGGCCAAGACGCATTCGCCGATGCAGGCGACCAAGGTGATGAAGCTGGAGAAGGGTGCCTGGACGGTCGAGACGCCGGACTGGGTCGTGCTGCCGCAGGCCAAGTAAGTCCTCCCGGGGCGTTGGCGCCGCTCGTCATCTGCCTGCCGGCATCCAACACTTTCTCCCCGTTCACGGGGAGAAATGTCCGGCAGGACAATGAGGGGCGGCGCCGGCCTCGCGAAAGAGTTCAGCTCGAAGCTTCGCATTTCTCCAAATTGGATATCCGATGAACGCATTGCTCACATCCGCCGTGGCGGGGCTGACAGCCGGAGGCACCTATGCCTTGCTCGGCGTCTGCGCCGTCTTCACCTATCGGCTGGTCGCCGTGGTCAATTTCACCGGTGCGGCGATCGGCACGGCGGGGACCTTCGTGCTGATCGCGCTTTATGAAGCCGGTTTCCCGCTCTGGCCCTCGGTGCTGGCCGGCATCGCAGCCGGCACGGTGGTGGGCGTTGCCATCGGCTTTATCATGACGCGGTGGTTCGGCGAGGCCAGCGCCTCGACCAAGGCGGCGGTCACGGTGGCGCTGCTGGTCGGCATCATCGCCATCGGGCTGCGGCTGACCGGCGGCCAGCATCCGCACAACATGCCGGAGCTGTTTCCCGGCTCCGCCTTCCGCATGGCCGGTGTCGAGGTGACGATTGCCTCGGTGCTGACCATCGGGCTGGCAGCGCTGTTCACCGTGCTTGCCGATCTGTTCCTCAACAACACCAAGGTCGGGCTCAATCTGCGCGCGCTTGCCGACCGGCCGATGGCCGCCGAACTGCTCGGCATCCGGGTGCAGCTGCTGTCGCTGCTGGTCTGGGGCATGACCGGCGCCTTCACCACCTTTGCGCTGATGATCATCGCGCCGCAGCGCTCGCCGAATTTCATGACGCTCAGTCTGCTTGTCGTGCCGGCCCTTGCGGCCGCCCTCGTCGGCCTCTTCCGCAGCTTCTGGCGCACGCTGGCCGGCGGCATCGGGCTTGGCCTTGTCGAAGGCATGGCAAGCTCCATCGACAGCATCAGCCAGTATCGCAGCGCCATCCCGTTCCTGGTCGTGCTCGCCGTTCTCTTGTGGTCGCAACGGGAGGCCCGTTGGGATGAAGCGCGCTAGTCTGAAAGCCTCGCTGGTCGTCGTCATCGCGGCGACCGTTCTTGGTGGCGTCATTGCCGGCCTGCTGCCCTCCTACTGGGTGTTTTTGGCCACCTCGGTGCTGATCACCGGCGTCGCGCTGCAGAGCCTCGGCCTCGTCGCCGGCCGCACCGGCATGATCGCGCTTTGCCAGATGTCGTTTGCCGGCGTCGGCGCCTGGACAGTCGGCTATCTCAACCTCGCGGAGGCGCCGGGCGGACTGCCGGTGTGGATCCTCATCGGCGGGCTGGCGGCGGTGCCGCTCGGCGTCGCCATTGGCCTGCCGGCGCTGAGATTGCGCGGCATCAACCTCGCCATCGTCACGCTGTCTTTCGCCACCGCTTTCGACACCATACTGGCGACCATGACCTATCCCGGCCAGACCGACTTCCTGCAGGTGTCGCGACCGGAATTGTTCGACAGCGACGAGGGCTATTTCGTCTTCGTGCTGCTATTCTACGTCGCCGTTGCCGTGGCACTTGAAGTGCTCAGCCGCTCGCGGCTCGGCGCGTCCTGGCTGGCTGTGCGCCACTCTGAACGCGCGGCGGCAGCGCACGGCGTCAGCATCGCCACCGCCAAGCTGTCGGCCTTCGCCATCTCGGCCTTCATCGCAGGCATTTCGGGCGGCTTGCTCGCCGGATATCTCGGCACGCTGGTGTCGGAAAACTTTGGCATGATGCAGTCGTTGTCGCTCTATGCGGTGGCGGTCATGACCGGCGCGCATTTCGCGGAAGGCGCCATCATTGGCGGCTTGCTGGTGGTGATGTTCCCGGAAATCCTGCGCCGGCTCGACCTGCCGCAGGACATCGGCAATGTGCTGTTCGCCATCGGTGCCACCCAGGCGCTGTCGACGGGCGAGACGATGAGCGAGACCTTTCGCCGGCAAGTGCGCAGACTGATGCCGGCACGCGTGAAGACGGCTGCATCAGCGCCAGCAAGCGACTTGCCCAGCCCGGTTAGCCGCGCCGTTGGCCCGGCGCTCAGCATTGAAAACCTCACCGTGCGCTATGGCAGCGTGGTGGCGCTCGACGGCGTCAGCCTGACGGTCGCCGCGGGCACCGTCGCCGGGTTGATCGGCCCCAACGGTGCCGGCAAGTCGACCTTCATCGATGCTGTCGCCGGCTTCCTGTCGAGCTATGAAGGCAGCATCAGTCTGGGCGGCAAGCCGCTAGAAGGCATGCCGGCGCATCTGCGTGCTCGCGCCGGCGTGCGCCGCACCTGGCAGACCAACCGCATCGCACCGGAACTCACCGTCGGCGGCTATCTCGCGCTGGCGGCCAAGGGCCTGTCGGCGAGCGAAACCAAAGGGATCCTCAGCTGGCTCGATTGTCCCGATGCCGACGCGCTGGTGGTCTCGGTCGATGCCGGCACCAGGCGGCTGCTCGACGTCGCCGGCGTGGTCGCGGCGCGCCCGGCCGTGCTGCTGCTCGACGAACCTGCCGCCGGCCAGTCGCATGAGGAGAGCGTGCGGTTAGGACAGCGCATTGCCGAGATCCCAAAACTGTTCGGCTCGGCGGTGCTTCTGGTCGAGCACGACATGGATCTGGTGCGGGCGGTCTGCTCCGAAGTGACCGTGCTTGATTTTGGCCGCGTCATCGCGTCGGGGCCGCCGGCCAGGGTGCTCGACCAGGGCTCGGTGAAGAAAGCCTATCTCGGCATCGAGGAAGAGAGCGTGGCGGCATGAGCAAGCTCGTCGTTTCCAACCTGTCGATCAACCGCAGCGAATTGCCCGTGGTGTCGTCGCTCGACATTGCCGTTGAAAGCGGCGCCATCAGCGTCGTGCTCGGCGCCAATGGTGCGGGCAAGACAACGCTGCTCGAAGGCTTGTCGGGCACCATCCCGGTTGCCGGCGGCTCGATCGCCATCGATGGCCGCGAGATCCAGAAGGCGCGGCCGGGCGTGCGTTCGCGCGAAGGCCTTGCCCATGTCGAGCAAGGCCGCACCGTGTTCCGCCAGCTCACCACCGAGGAGAACCTCAAGGTGAGCTTGCACCCGGGCTCCGATCTCACTGAGGCCTATACGCTTTTTCCCGAACTGGTGCAGCGCCGCTCCGTCAAGGCCAGCCTGCTGTCGGGCGGCGAGCAGCAGATGCTGGTCATTGCGCGTGCGCTGCTGACGCGGCCCAAGGTGCTTTTGATCGACGAGATGTCGGCGGGCCTGGCGCCGGTCATCGTGACACGGCTGATGACCGCTGTCCGCAAGCTCGCCGACAATGGGCTGGCGGTGCTGCTGGTCGAGCAGTTCGCGGCACTCGCTCTGTCGATCGGCAACCGCGCCTATGTCATGCGCCGCGGCCGCGTCGTCCATGACGGCGACTGCCTGAAGCTGCTGAAGTCGCCCGACGAACTGCACCGGCTCTATCTCGGGGGATAGGTTCAGGCAGCGCGTTTCCAGCAAGCGATGAAATGGCCTGCTTCGATCTCCCTGGCCACAGGTTCGGCCTTGAGGCAGCCGGCGTCAGCCAAGGGGCAACGGCTGGCGAAGGCGCAGCCGCCGGGGCCGGCTTCGACGGCGGCTTGCGCTTCGGCCATGGTCGCGGCCTGCCCGTCATTGGAAGACGCCGCCAGCAGCATCTGCGTGTAGGGATGGTTGGGGCCGGCGAAGATCTGGTCGGAGGAACCGGTCTCGACCAGGCGGCCGCGATAGAGCACGCCGATGCGGTCGGCCATGTAACGCACCACCCTCAGATCATGGCTGATGAAGAGGTAGGCAGTGTCCTGCTTGCGCTGGAGATCGTTGAGCAGGTTGAGCACCGTCGCCTGCACCGAGACGTCGAGCGCCGAGGTCGGCTCGTCCAGCACGACCAGCCTCGGCAGGCCGGCGAAGGCACGCGCGATGGCCGTGCGCTGGCGCTGGCCGCCCGACAGCGTGCCGGGCTTCTGCTCGGCTGTTGTGCGGGCGAGGCGGACCGAGGCCAAGAGGTCGCCGACGCGCTGCGGCACGGCGCGGCGCGGCAGGCCAGCCAGCCGGCGCAGCGGACGGCCGAGGATGCGGCTGATGCGCTGGCGCGGGTTGAGCGTGCGGTCCGGCGACTGGAACACCATCTGCACGTCGCGCCGTTCGCTGTGCTGCCGTCGCTCGACCAGCGGTGCCACCGTCTTGCCGAACAGCTCGACCGTACCCGCCGTCGGCGGCTGCAGGCCGGTGACGATGCGGGCCAGTGTCGACTTGCCGGAACCCGACTCGCCGATCAGCCCAAAAGTCTCGCCGCTGGCGATGTCGAGGTCGATGCCGTGCAACACCGGCTGGCCGCCGAAAGATTGCTTGATGCCACGGCAGGAGACGGCGATGTCGCGCCGCCGCGCGCGCAGGGCGTGTTCCTCGCTCTCGCCGGCGGGCACATCAGATGCGAGGTCGATGGGGCTGGCGTCCTCTGCCAGCCTGCCGTCGCGCTTGGTGCGGTTGAGTGTCGGAATGGCCGCAACCAGCGCCTTTGTGTAGGCATGGCGCGGGTTGTCGAACACCTCGCCGGCGGCACCGGTCTCGACAATCGAGCCGGACTGCATCACCGAGACCCGGTCGCAGGAGCGGCGGATCAGGTTGATGTCGTGGCTGATCAAAAGGATCGAGGTGCGGTGCGCGCGGCGCAGATCGTCGAGGATGGCGATGATTTCGGACTGGACGCTGGCGTCGAGCGCCGTGGTCGGCTCGTCCATCACCAGCAGCGACGGGTCGAGCGCAATGGCGATGGCGATGTTGGCGCGCTGCTGCATGCCGCCCGACAGTTCGTGCGGATAGAGTTGCAGCACGCGTTCCGGGTTGGCGACGCGGACGCGGCCGAGCAGTTGTGACGCGCGGCCCAGCGCGTCGTCGTGATGCATCGGGCGATGGCGCAGGATCGTCTCGGTGATCTGGCCGCCAATGGTCATGCTCGGGTTCAGCGCCGAGCCCGGATGCTGGTAGACGGCGGCGATGCGGTCGCCGCGCAGCCGGCGCAGTTCGTTGGTCGAGAGGTCGCGGATCTCGCGATTTTCGAAGGCCAGTTGCGCGGCTTCGACGCGGGCATGCTTGGGCAGGTAGCGCAGCACCGCCAGCGCCACCGAGCTTTTGCCCGAACCGGATTCGCCAACCAGACCGAGCGCTTCGCCCTGGCCGATGCTCAGGGATATGTCATCGACCGCGCAATGGATGTGCCTGGCTCCGCGATAGGAAACGGAGAGGTGCTCGACGTTCAGAACCGAAGACATGGAGTACCGGAAACCACTTTCTGCGCGCGCGGCGATCAGGGGCAATCGCTTCCGCTTTGGTAGGGAACAATCTCTATAAAATTACTCGAATTACGTTTCAGCGCAATCTAACTTTCGAGGACAGGACGATTTTCGGAGCACGGCCAAAGGCCGCCGCGCCGGCGGTTTTCCACATCCAAAGGCAAGGGAAGTTCGATGTCGCACATGATCCTCAGCGCGTTCTTCTTCAACCCGCAGGGCGACCACCGCATGTCGTGGCGCCATCCCCGCGCACCGGGCCGCGAGGTGCTCGATTTCGACTATTATCGCGAACTGGTGCAGGCGGCCGAACGGGCCAGGATCGACACCATCTTCGTCGCCGACCACGTCTCGATCTGGGACTCGGTCAAGAGCGGCGTCGCGCATTACGCCAATGCCCGCCTGGAGCCGCTGACGCTGCTGTCGGCGCTGGCCGGTGTGACCAAGCATATCGGCCTGATCACCACCGCGTCGAGCTCCTACAGCGAGCCCTACAATGTGGCGCGCATGTTTGCCTCCCTCGACCATATCAGCAAGGGCAGGGCGTCGTGGAACGTCGTTACCTCGGCGATGGACGAGGAAGCGCGCAATTTCGGGCGCGACGGCAATATCGAACACGCCTTCCGCTATGAACGGGCCGGCGAATTCCTCGATATCGTCAAGGCGCTGTGGGACAGCTGGGAAGACGAGTTGCTCCTGATCGACAAGGAGACGGGCTATTTCGCCAACCCCGACAAGGTCCATCCGATCGACCACAAGGGCAAGCATTTCAAGGTGCGCGGGCCGCTCAACGTGTCGCGGCCGCCACAGGGCCATCCGCTGATCGTGCAGGCCGGATCGTCGGAGGACGGCAAGAATTTCGCCACCGCCCAGGCCGATGCGCATTTCGCCATCTACAGCACCAGGGAAGACGGCATAAAATACCGGCAGGACATCAACGAGCGGCTCGCCCGCCATGGCAGGCGGCCGGAAAGCTTCAAGATCCTGCCCGGCATCCTGCCGATCGTTGCCGCCTCCGAAGCCGAAGGCCGCGACAAGCAGGAGTATCTGCAGAGCCTGCTTCCCGACCAGGTCGGCATCGACCTGTTGTCGAGCTGGAGCGGCATCGACCTTTCCGTCTATCCGCCCGATGGCCCGCTGCCGGCGCTGCCGGACGAAAGCACCTTCAATGGCGGGCGCACCTCGCTCAACCGTGTGAAGCAATGGTCGAAGCAGAATCTCAGCCTGCGCGAGATCGCCCGCAAGCTCGCCAACAGCGGCTCGGTGCCGACGGTTGCGGGCACGCCGAAGCAGATTGCCGACCAGCTCGAAGACTGGTTCGTCGCGGGTGCCGCCGACGGCTTCAACCTGATGTTCCCGCTGCTGCCGGAAGACTGGGTGAATTTCGCCGAACAGGTGGTGCCGGAACTGCAGCGCCGGGGCCTGGTCCCGACCGAATATGCGCCGGGCACCTTGCGCGACCGCTTCGGGCTTGCCCGCCCCGCCAATCGTTTTGCCGAGCAGCGCGCCAATGCGCGCGCCGTATCCTGAGGGACCGACCATGACCGCAGCACCCGGCCTCCAGCCTCGCGAAGCGACCGCTCCGCGTCTCGTCAATGTCCTCCACAGCCCCAAGCGCATCCGCGTCAAATTCGGTGGCCGCACCATCGCCGACAGCCGCAACGTGCTGGTGCTGCGCTCCAACCATTTCCTGCCGATCTATTTCTTTCCGGCGTCCTCGGTCGACCCGTCGGTGCTGAAACCTTCGCTGCATAGAGAGCCGCATGCCGTCGGCGGCGAGACCACCTATTGGGACATCGACAGCGGCGACAAGCGCGCCGCCAATGCGGCGTGGTCGTTCACGGCACCGCCGGATGAAAACCTGGCGCCGCTCGCCGGCCGCATCGCCTTCACCTGGAAGGCGGTCGACCAGTGGTTCGAGGAGGAAGAGGAGGTCTTCGTCCATGCCCGCGATCCCTATGCGCGCATCGACGTGCTGCAGAGTTCCAGCCATGTGCAGGTCTGGTTCGACGGCGAGATCATCGCCGACAGCAAGCGCCCGGTGCTGTTGTTCGAGACCCATCTGCCGACGCGTTTCTACCTTCCCCAGGAGGATGTGCGGCTGGAGCGGCTGACGGCGTCCAGTTCGACGACGCGATGTCCTTACAAGGGCATCGCCTCCTACTGGTCGGGTCTCTTGAAGGACGGTTCGGTTCGTCCCGACATTGCCTGGAGCTACCGCGACCCGATTGACGAAATGCCCAAGATCAAAGGCCTCATCGCCTTCTATCCGCAAGCGGTCGACCGCATCCATCTCGACGGCCAGCCGGCCTGACGGCAGGCCCCAATTCATATCCATCTTCCAATTCAAGAAAGAGAAAAAATGACCAAACGTTCCGACATTGATCTGCTGCGCACCCAGTCGACCTCAGGCCAAAATGGCGACATCTGGAATGTCGCGGTCGACGAATATGCGCAAGGGTTCCTTAAGCGCCGCGACCTGCTGAAATACGCGGCGCTTCTCGGCCTCACCGGCTTTGCCGCCTCGCAGGGGCTGTTCACGTCAGGCGCACGCGCGGCCACCGCTGGCGGCACGGTCCGTGTCGGCCTCGGCCAGCCGACCAAGGCGATCGATCCCGTCACCATCACCGATCCGGCCAGCATCGGCGTGCTCAGCCAGGTTGGCGAGTACCTGATCCTCGATGATCCCAAGGACGGGTTGCAGCCGAAGCTTGCGCTGTCCTGGGAAGCCGACGAGACGGCCAAGCGCTGGACCTTCAAGCTGCGGCCTGGCGTGAAGTTCCATGATGGCCGCAGCGTTACGGCCAAGGATGTGGTCGCGAGCTTCGAGCGGCTGGTCGATCCGGCCAGCGGCTCATCGGCTTTGTCGGCCTACAAGGGCATCCTGTCCAAGGGCGGCGCCAAGGTCGTCGACGACGAGACGGTCGCGTTCGACCTCGACCAGTCGAACGGCAATTTCCCGTTCTACGTTTCCTCCGACGTCTACAATGCCGTCATCCTCCCGGCCGACTATTCCGGCGACTTCGAGAAGAATTTCAACGGCACCGGCCCGTTCAAGCTCGACTCCTTCCGCCCCAAGCAGGGCGCCAGCTTCGTGCGCAATCCGGACTATTGGGGCGACAAGGCGCTGCCCGATCGCGTCGAGATCAAGTTCTTCGACGACGAGCAGGCGCAGGTGCTGGCCTTGCAGGCCGGCCAGCTCGATGTCATCCCCTCGACCACGCGGCTGGAACTGGCGATCGAGGGCAATCCCAAGTTCAAGCTGCTCAGCGTGCAGGCGAGCTCGCATGATCCGGCACATCTGCGCACCGACCAGGCGCCGTTCACCGACAAGCGCGTGCGCCGTGCGCTGGCGCTGACCATCGACCGCGAGGCGGTGGTCAAGGGCCTGCTCAAGGGCCGCGCCGTCGTCGGCAACGACACGCCGTTCGCGCCGATCTTCCCCTCGGCCGATCCGTCGGTACCGCAACGCAAGCAGGACATTGCCGAGGCCAAGCGCCTGCTGGGCGAGGCCGGCGTGCCAAACGGTTTCGAGGTGACGCTGACCACCGAGCGCGCCTATGACATTCCCGACTATGCGGTGATCATCCAGAACTTCGCCAAAAAGGCCGGCATCGACATCAAGCTCAACGTGTTGCCGCAGGATGCCTATTACGGCTCGGCGACGTTCGGCAGCTCGCCATGGCTGGATTCCAATCTCGGCATCACCGATTTCGGCCATCGCGGCACGCCCGACATCTTCCTCAACGCAACGCTGAAGAGCTCGGGCGCCTGGAATGCGGCGCATTTCAAGAACCCGGACTATGATGCGTTGCTCATCGACTACGGCAAGGCTCGCGATTTGCAGGCGCAGCGCCTGGCCGCCGGGAAGATCCAGAACCTGCTGCTCGACGAGACGCCGCTGATCATCAGCTACTTCTCGCAGTACAGCCGCATCGTGTCCTCGAAGGTCGAAGGCGTGCGCTTCACCGCGATCTCGCACCTGCTGCTCGACAAAGTGTCGTTCGTTTGAGCGGCATCGCCTCGATGGCGATCGTGCGGCCCGTGGCGGCACGCGCGGGTTCGCTGTTGCTCACGCTGTGGCTGGTCAGCGCACTCGTCTTCCTCGCCGGGCAGGTGCTGCCCGGCGATGTTGGTCGCGTCATGCTTGGCCCGTTCGCCGATGCGCAGTCGGTCGCTG
The DNA here is from genome assembly GCF_055456085.1 of Mesorhizobium subarcticum. Lineage (NCBI taxonomy): Bacteria > Pseudomonadati > Pseudomonadota > Alphaproteobacteria > Hyphomicrobiales > Phyllobacteriaceae > Mesorhizobium > Mesorhizobium subarcticum. Next base: position 3,296,269 of record NZ_CM144237.1, read on the forward strand.
AGCTCAACCACAAGCTCGGCACCGACCAGCCAATTCTTCTGCAATACTGGCACTGGTTCAGCCGGGCGATCACAGGGGATTTCGGCGACTCGCTGTCGATGCGCGCGCCGGTGGCGCCGTTCGTCCTGCAAGGTATCAGCAATTCGGCGGCACTCGCCGGCGTCGTGCTGCTGTTCCTGGTGCCGATCGGCATCGGCGCCGGCGTTGCCGCCGGCCTGAGGGCCGGCAGCCTGATCGACAGGGCGATCGTACTGACCGGCGTCTCGCTGTCGATCGTGCCCGACTTCGTCTCGGGCCTGTTGCTGCTGATGGTCTTCGGCCTTTGGCTGGCCTGGTTTCCGATCACCGGCGCGGCACCGGATGGGGCCGGTTTCTGGACGACCAGCTACTATCTCATCCTGCCGGCGCTGCCGCTGGTGCTGAACCTGATCGGCTATGTCGCGCGCATGACCAGGACAGGGGTGATCGAGGCCCGCGCGGCGGACTACACCCGCACCGCGAACCTCAAGGGCCTCAGCCCCGCACAGGTGCTGTTCAAGCACGTGCTGCGCAACGCGCTGGTGCCGACCGTGGCGGTCGTCGCCACGCAGAGCGGCTTCCTGCTCGGCGGGCTGGTGGTGATCGAGGCGCTGTTCGGCATACAGGGGCTCGGCAATCTGGTGCTGAGTGCCGCCAAGGCACGCGACTTCCCGATGCTGGAGGCCGGCGTGCTGGTGATGGCGACGATTTTCGTGTCGACGGCAGCGATCGGCGATTTTCTGCAGGCGCTGCTCGATCCGCGCCAGCGCCGGCGGAGCGCGCCATGACCGATCTGGCCCAGTCTCCGATGCGCAGCGACATCAGGCTCTCCTGGATCGGCAGATTGCGCGGCTCTTTGCTTGGCGTAGCGCCGTCGACCGTGATCGGTTCAACGGTGCTGCTGTTCTGGATCGCCTGCGCGGTGTTCGGCTCGCAATTCGTGCCGTTCGATCCCTATGCCGAGGATTTCCTGTCGATGATGACGCCGCCCGACGCGGTGCACTGGTTCGGCACCGACCAGCTCGGCCGCGACGTGCTTTCGCGCATCATCGTCGGCTCGCGCGACATCCTGCTGGTGGCGCCGCTGGCGACGCTGGCGGGTGTCAGCGCCGGCAGCGTCATCGGCCTGGTGCTCGGCACCTTTGGCGGCCTGGTCGACGCCATTGGCGCGCGGCTGCTCGATGCGGTGATGTCGCTGCCCTTCATCGTTCTGGTGACGATGGCGCTGGTGGCGATCGGCCCGTCCAACCTCACCGTCATCGCGGTGATCGGCCTTGCCTATGCGCCGCTGGTGGCGCGCACGGTGCGCACCGCCGCGCGCGAACAGCGCGAGCGCGACTATATCAGCGCCGCGCGGCTGGCCGGCGAAGGACGGCTGGCCGTCATGTTCCTGGAAATCCTGCCCAATGTGCGCGAGACCATCCTGATCGAGCTCATCACCCGGCTCGGCTACGCCTTCTTCTCGATCGCGACGCTGAGCTTCCTCGGCCTCGGCATCCAGCCGCCATCGGCCGACTGGGGACTGGCGATCGCCGACGGCTATGGCTTCCTCACCGGCGGCAAATGGTGGGTGGTGGTCTTCAATTCAGCCGCGATCATCTCGCTGGTGATGGCCACCAACCTCATCGCGCAAGGCATCGGCGCGTTCGAGAACAGCGACAAGTGAAGGGTCAGGCCGGGAATTAGCCGAGGAGGCCCTCAATCGTGGCCGCCACGGCTTCCGGGGCGTAGGGCTTGGGCAGGAAGACGCCGCCGCTTGGCATCGCGTCCGCCGCCGGCTGGCGCTTGCCCGAGGTGATGATGATCTTGATCGGCGGCCAGCGGTCGCGCACGGCGGCCGACAGGCGCAGCCCATCCATCGAACCCGGCATGTCGATGTCGGTGAACAGGATGCTGATGTCCTGACGGGCCTCCAGAATACGGATCGCCTGGTCGGCATTGCTGGCCTCCAGCACGTTGTATCCCGCCTCGCGCAACTCGTCGGCAATGGCGAACAGCAGAAAGGCTTCGTCTTCGACGACAAGGACGGTGGCGAGGCTCTGATTGTTCATGGCACGCCCTATGTAGTCAGTACGGTGCTGTCGGCAATTGGGGTGCCGGTGCGTTCAACAAACACTCAACGCCGTCGGGACGGTAATCGATCCGCACCGTTCCGCCGAAATCGGTGCCAAGCACGCGTTCGATCAGGAAGCGGCCGAAGCCGCGCCGGGTCGGCGGGCTGACTGGCGGGCCGCCGCTCTCGCGCCAGCGCCAGGTCAGCCGCTTTTCGCCGGGCGCTTCGGCCGATGGCTGCAACGACCATTCGATCGATACTTTGCCGTCCGGCGTCGACAATGCGCCGTATTTCAACGCGTTGGTGGCCAGTTCGTTGACGGCGAGCGCCAGCGTCAGCGCCATCTTCGGGTTGATCGGCAGCGCCGGGCCGGAAATCGAAATCTGCTCGAGCGGGAAGGTGGCGATGGTGTTGTCGACCACCTCGCGGATCGAAGCGCTGGTCCAGCGCGTCTTGTTGAGGATGTCGTGCGCGTTGGCGAGCGCCCGCAGCCGCTCGTTGAAGGTGGCGCTCGCGGTGGCGATGTCGGTGTTGCGCAGCGTCTGCGAAGCGATGGCCGCGACCATCGCCAATATGTTCTTGATGCGGTGTTCAAGCTCGTGGGTGAGCAGTTCCTGCCGCGCCTGCGCCTCGCGCCGGTCGGTGACATCCTGCATGACGCCGAACATCTTGACCGGCTTGCCGGTCTCGTCATGGACGAAATCGATATGGCGCGACAGCCAGCGCAATTCGCCGGTGTCGGGCCGCCGGATGCGGTATTCCACGGCGGGCACGGCGGTGCCTTGCGCACGCGTTTGCGGGTTGGAACGGACATCCTTGTCATCGGGAATGACGATGTTCTCCAGCACGGAGATATGCACGCTGTCGCGCGGCGACAGGCCCCAGAGACCCCAGAAGCCTTCGGAGCCGACCACGGTTCCGGTGGCGATGTCGAGTTCGAGGGCGGCAATGCCGGCTGCATTCTGCGACAGCTGCAAGCGGCGCTCGCTTTGCAGCAGGGCCTGTGCGGCCTGCTTCTGGTCGTCGATATCGGTGTTGGTGCCGATCCAGCGCAGGATGACGCCGTCGCTGTCGCGGATCGGGACGGCACGCGCGATGAACCAGCGATAGACACCATCATGCCGGCGCAGGCGGAACTCGGTCTCGTAGAAGGTGCCGGCAGCCAGCACCTCTTGCCATTTTCCCACGGCCGCATCGATGTCGTCGGAGTGCACGATCGCGCCCCATGCCTGACCGTCGAGCTCGCCTGGCTTGGCGCCGGAATAATCGTAGACGCGCGGGTTGAACCAGTCGAGCAACCCCTCCGAGGTCGCTGTCCAGACGTGGTTCGGCATCGCCTCGGCGAAGGTGCGGAACTGCATCTCGCTTTGCCGTAGCGCCTGTTCGGCGATCAGCCGGTCGGTGACGTCGATGCCTTGCACGAAGATGCCGATCACCTCGCCCGAGGGATTGCGCACCGGCTGATAGACGAGGTCGATGAAGCGGTCTTCGGTCGCGGCGCCGGGCGTGCGCTGCAACTTCGCCTTCAAGGCGTAGCCGATGAACGCCTCGCCGGAGGTGAAGACCTGATCGAGCAGTTCGAAGAAGCCTTGACCTTCGACCTCGGGCAACGCCTGGCGGACGGGCAGGCCGATCACATCGCGGTGGCCGACCAGCTGCATGTAGGCGGCATTGGTCAGCTCGAACACATGTTCAGGGCCGGACAGCATGGCCATGAAGCCGGGCGCCTGTTCGAACATCTGTCGCTGGCGGTCGCGTTCACTTGTGCGCCAGCGCTCGGCGGCGACCTTGGCGGTGGTTTCGATCACAATGGCGATGACGCCGGCCGGTTCGCCGCTTTCGTCGAGCACCGGCGAATAGTCGAGATCGAGCCAGACCTTTTCAGGTTTGCCGGTCCGATTGAGCGTCAGCATCTGCTCACGATAGGCAAGCGTGCCGCCGCCCAGGCACACCTTCATGATGTTGTCGTTGAAATCGGCCACCTCGGGCCAGCCTTCGCGCACTTTCGAGCCGAGCAATTGCGGATGGCGGCCGCCGGCGAATTCCGAATAGCCGTCATTGTAGATCATGACGCCGTCCTGCCCCCACAGCATGACGATGGGCACATTCGAGCGCAGGATCAGCGACACCGCCGTCTTCAGGCTCTGGGGCCAGTCCTCGATCGGCCCGATCGAGGTCGAGGCCCAGTCGAACGTGGCGATCAGGCAGCCGAGCTCGCCGCCGCCCGACAGGAATGCAAGGTGACGGTTGCCTGTGGTCATGGTGCTGGTTTGCGGCATGGAGTCTCGCGGATCGGTCGGCATCTGTTTGGGAGTCGATCAGTGCTGGCTAACATGTCAGCTTTGGGTCGCGCGCGATTCATGTCGACCACCCGGCATCGCGGGCGTGACTGTTTGCGATGACAGATTGCCGTGTTTCCGGCTTGTTGACGATACGGTGACCAAACATTGCTCCCCCGAGCGCCTCAACACCGGACAAGCCATTCGGTTCCCGGCGCCTGCCGATTTTCCTTCGGTGCAGTATCGTACTGAGAGTGTGGAAGTCGGCTATTCGATCGAATTTCTTTGCAAACCATTAATGCGGCCATGTTGTAAATCAGCGATCGCTAATTAAGTGATCGACCAGGGGTGAGCATGACCAAGAATCTCGGCAATGCACGCTACGTGCCGCCAAAGGACACAAAAACCTCCTTCTTCAGCAAGGCAGCACCCGCGCTGTTCCCGCTGGTCGTGGCGGCGCTGGGCTATATGATCGGACGGCAGTTCTTCGGCATCTAGAGCTTTGTTTTTCCGCAATTCCCAAGGGAAAGCGCTACGCGCTTTTCCCGGGAAAACCGTTTCACGCTTTTCCTGGAATTGCTCTAGATCAGGCACTGACCTCGGCGGTCATCTCTTCGGCCTTGCCTTCCGCACGCCTGACGCGTTCGCTGGCCAGGAGCACGACTGGACAGGCGACGGCGGCGAGCACCGCAGCCGCCGTATCGCCGAAGAACAGCTCTTCACCCGGCCGTTGGGTGACACCCATCACCACCATCGCCGCACCCTTGGCGACCTCTCGGGCGATCGCCTTGTCCGGCGTGGCGCGGGTACGGATCGCCGTGTCGACAGCGACGCCGTAGCGGTCGGCGAGATCGGCGACGTCCTTCAGCACTGCCTCCTCGCGGCGGTGTGAGACTGAGTCCTGGCGATTGCCCTTCACCGCCTGCGAGACATAGAGCACCTTGACGCGGGCCCGGTGCGGCCGCGCCAGCGCCAATGCGAAATCGGCGGCGCGGCGCGCAACTTCGGTGCCGTTGACGGGAACCAGTATGGTGGTTCCCGCACTCAGCACCGGCATTTTGGCCGCGGATCTGGCGCCGTTCAGCGCCAGGCAGAGCGGACCGTCGAAGCCGCTGGTGATGTCGTTCAGCGCGTTGCTGAACGAGCCCTTTTCGGTGAGCGCGTTCTCCAGCCCGACGAACAACAGGCCGTAGCCCTTGCGAGCTTCCGCGGCAATCGTCCCGGCGGTCGCTTCGAGCTCGGTGCGGGCGGTCAGGTGGACCTTGTCGACGGGCGTGTCCTCGGCCTTGCTGACGGCCCTTGCGCTCCTGGCGGCGCCCTTCTTGACCTCTTTCAAGGCTCGTTCGGGACCTTTGTCGCGCGCTGGGCGCGATAGCGTGCCGTCCTCGAGGTGGAGCAAGGTGGTGGGCATGCCGCTGCCGCCGCCGACAAGGCCGGCGAGATAGGCGGTGAACTTGCCGACCGGGCTGTCATCGACCAGCAGCAGCAGCCGCTGCAGCTTGGAGACGAAGCCGCGCTCGTCGAGCAGTTCGCGGTCGACGCGCTGCTTCTCGGCATCGCTGGCAGGCAGCCGTCCGAGTGCCCAGCGCAGCATGGGCGGCATGGCCAGTGTGGTGATGACGGCCATGGTGACGATCATGGTGAAGAGGTTGTGCGACAGGATGTTCATCGACAGGCCGATGCTGGCGACGATCACTTCGGTAGAGCCGCGCGCATTCATCGCGCTGCCGACGGCGGTCGCCTCCTTCAGCGACATGCCGGCCAAGCGGCCGCCGAGAAAAGCGCCGCCGAACTTGCCGACGCTGGCAATGGCCACGAGTGCCAGCGTCAGCAGCGCCAGCGTCGGGTCGGTGAGCACGGTGAGGTCGGCGGACAGGCCAGCCATGCCGAAGAAGACCGGCATGAAGAGCGCCGTAATGACCCCGCGCAGCTGGCTCTCGATGTGGTCTGACAGGATCGGCGATTCCCCGACCAGTATGCCGGCGACGAAGGCACCGAGCACGGTATGCACGCCGATCAGGTTGGTGATCAGCGCCATCACGCCCATGATGATCAGGATGACAGTGATGACGGCATATTCGCTGCGGAAGGAGTCGTTGCTCCAGCGGATCACGGTGAACACCAGGCGGCGGCCAATGGTGAAGGAGAACACCATGAACAGCGCCACCTCGGCGACCGTGGCCGCCAGCGGCAGCACCTGGACGCTGCCATTGGTGGCGATGCCAAAGGTGACGGCGATGATCAGCCAGCCGATCGTGTCCTCGATGATGGCCGACGAGATGATGATCTGGCCGAGATTGCGGCGCATGAAGTTCATCTCGCGCACCACCATGGCGACGATCTTGACCGATGAGATCGACAGCGCCGTGCCGAGGAACAGTCCAGCGACGATGCGCTGCGTTGGGTCCGGCAACAGCGTGTCGGGCAGGAACTGCGCCAGCACGAAGCCGCAGACGAAGGGCACGACGACGCCAGTGATGGAGATCGAGAAGCAGGCAGCACCCACCCGGCGGACCAGGCGCAGATCCGTCTCCATGCCGGTCAACAGCAGGAGCAGCAGGATGCCGAGCTGCGAAACCGCATCGATCATGCTTTTTTGCGCGGGGTCGCTGGAAAAGATCAGATGCTGGGCATCGGGCCACACCCAGCCGAACAGCGAAGGGCCGAGCAGGATGCCGCCGATCAGCTGGCCCATGATCGCCGGCTGGCCGTAGCGCTGGAAGACTTCGCCGAGGCCGCGGCCGACCAGCAGGAGAAGCACGATCTCGGCTACGAACAAGCCTTCCGCCGAGCCGCCCACGCCCGAGGCCTGGCCGGCCGGTTGGGCGGCGAAGGCCTGGCTTGCCGACGCCACGACGAAACCCGCCAGCAGAAGAGTGGCCACGACGCCGTGTGACCTCGTTGCCGGTTGACGATTCATGGAGCCCCTCAAACGCCGCTTCGAACTGACCGGGACAACGCGCGGCCGACGTTTGCGTTGCAGCCGTCCGCGCGTTGACCTCAGACGTGGACATCGCCGAAGGAGAGTTCTCCGTCGTGCCCTGCCGCGAACAGCACGATGGCGAGCAGCCCAACGTAGAATGCGGCGACAATCGCCACGATCGCGACGCCTGGAATGGGACCAAGGGCAGCACTGTCGACGGCCTCGCGAAGCGAACCGACAAAGCCAGTCCTGACGCCAACGGTCTGAAGGCTGGGGGTCGATATCTTCAGCACCCAGGCCAGCAGCAGGATGAGGAACAGGTAGATGTAATTGCGGCGCAGGCGGCGCGCCAAGGCGACACGCTGCGACAGCAGGAATTTTGGCGCGCGCAGGCTTTCGCCGACGATAAGCAGCCAATCCGAGGCGAAGTCGGGCTGCGGCGAGAAGATCTGTGCGAAATAGTGACGCTCGAACTGGCGCACGCGAGCCCGGTAGAAGTCGAAGAACCGGTAGCGCCGGGCCTCAATCCACAAAAGCAGGAGGATCAACAGCATGGCGAACAGCAGCACGCCGTGATGCGCACTGGCCGTCGACAACGACACCGAGAGCATTGCCGCCACCACGGTGATCGCCCAGTTCGTCGTCCTGTCGAGGCGATCGCGCCACCCGGCCATGCGCGCGATCTCGGCGCGGTGGAAATGCGACAGCGTGTTCACGCGCTCCGCCGATGAAAGGACCGGCCCTTCGGGCCTGGCAGGCGCATCGCTCATGACATCCTCCCGACATCGACCAGAACAGTTTGCTGGCAACATCGTTCCCAAGGCGAGCTTATCGACGCGGTAGCGGTGTGCCTTGCCGAAGGCTTGGCGCCGCCGGACGAACTGGTCTGCGACGACCTCGGCGCGCAATCGGTGCTGCTGGTCGCGTCGCCCAGTCTCGGCGTGCCGAAGCAAGCCGACCTAGCCTCGCTGTCGCGCTTTGCCTGGGTGATGAACGAAAACGGTTGCGGGTTCCGCGCCTTCATCCGCCAGAGTTTCGAGGCGGCAAGGCTGCCCTTCCAGGTCGGCGTGGAGGCACTCAGCGTCGACCTCAGAATGTCGCTGGTGGCGCGCGGCCATGACATCGGCATCGTCACGCCCGGAGCCTTCGCCGACAGCCGCTGTCGCGACGCGGTCGAGGTCATCGAATGCCCCGATTTCAAGCCGCAAGTGCGCGCCTGGCCGCTGCACCGCCCGCCGGCCGGAAGGCTCGCCCGGCCGATCGCGTTGTTTCGCGATGCGCTGATCGATGGGCTGAAAGTGCCGATACCGCTGGTGTCTTGAATTTTCGCGGCTCGGATGAACGAGCCGAGTCGGTGCATGTACAGTTCAGGCCAAGTCGGAAGGCCGTAGCGAGCGCCGCAGTTTTGCTTAATCAAATCAGGCGGTTGGCTGCTGTAATTCCCATTGCGAAATTTAAATTTTAGGAAAACATCAGAAAAATTATCAGCTTATCCTGGAAATCGAAGCGCATAGCGTCCAATGGTTCCCTGCTCGATTCATTCAACGTGATGCCGAATCAATTCTTGACACCGGGCCATATCAAAGAGCTATGATGAATTTCGATCGCAATTATTTGCGCGAAGGGAATCTGTACATGGATTTCATCGAGAGGTGGTTTGGTATTTCACCTGACGGCGGCGACGGATCGACCGAGACTCTCTATCTGCTTGCCGTTGTCGCAATATTGGCGCTCGTGTTCCACAAGCGCATCATACAGTTCGCGCGCGGCTTTTTCGCGCGGAAGTAGCCAGACAGAGTTCCAGCGGCACCGGTTGTCGATCAGTCCAGGGCGCTGTTGCCGTGCGAATCCTGTTGTTAATCAGGTCCTCGCCTGCGTTAGCTTCGGAGGGGGAGTCGATGCGCGGATTAGTGGCAATCCTGCAAGCACTGTTCTCCGGCTGGATTCCGGCGCTGATCGAGATGGCTCACCGTTTCTGCCGCCGCTGGCGGTTGGGTGGCGACCGCCGGGTCGACCAGAAAGGATCCCGGGCGCATTGCGTGCCGATCGACCACCCTGCATTCTGCCGGCCCGACCCGCTGATCTACGACCAGTACTATCTGATCGGCCTTGGCCTCGCCGTAACTTGGGACAATCCCGACATCGAAGTGCTCAGGGGTGGCGTGCCCGTGCCCGCCGGCAAGTTGCAGGCGGACACCGACTACGAGGTGCGCGTCCGCGTCTGGAATGTCTCGATGGATGCCGTCGTCGTCAAGATGCCGGTTCACCTGTCCTATCTGTCGTTCGGCATGGGAACCGTATCGCATCCGATCGACACCAGGCCGGTCTCGGTCGGGGTGATCGGATCCGCCAGCCAGCCCGGGTTCGTCTCCTTCGACTGGCATACGCCTCAGGAAGCAGGCCACTATTGCCTGCAGGCTTTGCTCGATCCGGCCGACGATGCCAACTTCGCCAACAATCTCGGGCAGAAGAACACCGATGTCGGGCTGGCGCAGTCGCCGGCGACATTCCAGTTCGAACTGCGCAACGCGACCCGCCGGCCGCATCGGTATCGGTTCACCGTCGACGCTTACACCATTCCGCCGCTCAGCCCCTGCCGCGACGAGCGGCGACCGACCGAGGAGGCAGCCAAGGCGGAGCAAAAGCGGCGGCTGGCTGCGCATTTGCCGGCCGCGCATCCGCTGCCGCCGGGCTGGACGATCGCGATTTCGCCTGACCAGCCGTCGCTGACACCGGGCGAACAGATGACGATCACGGCGATCGCCACGCCGCCGGCCGGCTGGACCGGCCGGCAAGCTCTCAATCTGAATGCGTTCGACGAGGGGGATCACGCCAGCGGCGGCGTCACCCTGACCGTCATAAGCAGCGTGGAGGCGTGATGGCCACCGACGACAAATCCTGGACCAAATGTACTACCGCGGACAAGGTCATCTCGGTCAACCAGTATATCAGCGCGGCGATCACCAGCGGTATATTCGCGGCCGTGATGGTCGTGGTGGTGGTCGCCATGGGCGAGCCATGGTGCCTGCCGATCGCCGTGGTGGTGACCGGGATTGTCTGGATCCTCGCATATTGCGACTGGTGGCTTAACAACCGGCTGGTGTGTCTCGGCGACCAGAGCCCGGTTAGCATCGTCGGCATGGTCATCAGCATCGAGCCCCCTTCGGAAAAGACCTGGCCCGGAAGCCTGGACTCCGACTACAGCCTAAACCTCTTGCTGCCGCACAACCCGGTGGGCGTCAGCCAGGCCGATGCGGACGCCAGCGCTCCGTTCGGCTACCTCATGGCCGAAACCACCACCACCTCCTCGAAAGGGTTGCTGTTCACCGGCAACCAGGCGGTGGACAAGACGACCGGGGTAAAGTCCGAGGCACTGCATGTGGAATTCGAGGGGGCGTCGATCCACGACCTGCAGACTGTCAACATCCTCGCGCTGATCGCGGCGCTAGCGGCACTGGCGATATGCATGTCGGGCGTCGGCGTGGTCGTTGCCTACATCCTGGCATTTCTGGCTTTGCTTGCGGCGCTGCTTGGCGCGGCTTTCAGCAGTTCGGACACGGCCAGTCCGAGCGACGCCGGACTGCCCAGCATCGAAACCAACAAGGGCGATGGAACCGGAGCGACGATCCTGGGCGTGACCGGCCGCTGGGTCTATGATGCTGGCCATATCCACGACAGTTTCAATGAAGCCCACAACGAACTGCATCCTGTCCAGCAGGCGCAGATTCTGGGAGGGCCGTGGGACGGCGACTGGCCTCCCGATATCGATGGGATCATTCGCGGCTATCAAGACGGCTACGCGCAATCCCAGGATCCGCTCACCAAGGAGCAGCAGGCCAAGCCCGGTTCCCGGTGGTCGGTTCACCCTTATATCGACGGCTGCGACGACACGGTCCGGCGTCCTCCGCACTAGGACGTCAGGAAGACGAATTCGGGTCGAAGTATCGATGACGATGCCGTCCGGGTGGCGATCGGTCATATTGCGGCCGATGGGCTGAAGGTGCCAATGCCGCTGGTGTCGTGATTGGTGGTGTCGGCCACACTGCGGCATGGCCGTACAAATGCCGCAGCCTTCACGTCGATGAAACGGCTTGTGCGCTTGCTTGGGATCGCTGAGATTGCCGCGGGGTTTTGGAGCATCCTATGCGGACGGCGGCAGGGCAGGACTTTCTCGAATTTTGCGCGGGGACAAGCGACGTCAGCAAGGTCATCGAGCGCTTCATCGAGGCGATCGGCGTTTTCGGCTTCACCGCCAGTGCTGGCGGCGCTTGGGCGGGCGCCGGCGGCTCGCGGTCCTATCGCTTCTATTTCAACGATTGGCCAAAGGACTGGTTCGAGTCCTACATGGCGAACGGGTACATGGAGATCGACCCGATGATCCTGGAGGCGCGCCGTCGCATGACGCCGTTCCTGTGGACCGAAATGGGGGATGCACGAACCTTTACCGTCGAAGGCGCGGCGGTCACCGCAGGCGCCATAGAATATGGCTGGGCCGAGGTCATGGCCATACCGATCCATGGGCCTTCCAGCTACCAGGGATTGGTCTCGGTCGCCGCCTTGAAGCCGGTGACGATGAATGCGGTCGAGAGAGCCATGATACGCTCGATGGCGCACGCGGTGCACGACAAGGCCTATGAAGCGGTGGGGTTCGGTTTCAGCAACCGCTCGCCGATCCTGCTGACGCCCAGGGAAGCCGATTGTATGCGCTGGGTCGCGGCGGGCAAGACCGATGCGGAAATCGCCATCATCCTGGGCATCGCGGCGGCGACGGTCCACTACCACATCGAGAATGTGAAAAAGAAGGCCGGCACGCGCAGCCGCAGCGAAGCCGTGGCGCTGCTGGTGCTGGCCGGAACCGTCTAGGCGAGCAAGCCTTTTCCCTTCCCCTTGCGCCCGCCGTGTCGCGGGTGATCGAGCGGCTGCGCGCTCGATCCATTCCTCCTCCACTTTTCAGCTAGGATGCGCCCGCATCTGAACTGCCTTAGTCATTCCCGCATCAGCACATGAATCGCAGGGATGCCTGCGTTGGCGGGAAGCGGGGCGGTCGTCGATGGACGAAAGCAGGACTGTTTTTGTCTGTCGCAATGCGGCGGCGGGAGGCTGGCTAACAGCGCCAGCCGGGCCGCGAGCCGCCGGCATCTCCAGCGATAGAAGCACCCGGGCCATGCTCCAGGAGCGGTGCGTAACCAACCCTGCACTGGGGGAGCCAGTGTTCTTGTCGGGAGCCTTGCAATGAAAATCTTCTATGTCGTGATGATGGCCGCGGTCGCGATTGTGAGTTCAAACGAAGCGTTCGCCCGCTACACCACCACGCAAGGTCCTTGCGCGGTGGATGCCAACCGCTTCTGCGGTGGCGGCGTGCTGACGACGGGCGCCGCGCCCAAGTGCCTGGCCGATCACAAGGACCAGCTGTCGGCATCCTGCAAGGCGCGCCTGTTCAAGCACAAGAAGAAGTAACCGGCAGGCCGGCGGCGATATCGGAATGTGCGCCTTCAGGTGGGGCCGGGCGGCGGCTTCATGGACGGTTCGTCTGGCCTCGATACCACCGATCGGCGCATATGGCGCCGATCCCCGGGGGGATCGGCGCTCTTTTGTTGACGCAGTGCCTCAACAGACGCAACATCAAATTGGGACAGGGGTTTCAGCATGACATCGCATTTGACCGGGTTGCGCCGTTGCGCTTGCGCCCTTGCGGGCATCGCGACGATTGGACTGTCCGTCACATCAGCCGTTGCCCAATCCGCGCCGGCGCCGGTCGGCGTCTGGTATAGCGATGCGGGCGAGACGATGGTTATCGGGCAGACCTGCCAGATCGAGGCCAACGGCACGGTTGGCGCGATCGGGCAATGCAGTTGGGACCCATCTTCCAACGGCGGCATCCTGACCATCATGAACGTCAACGCCTACCAGCCGGCGCCGGTCTATTTCAACATCGTCTGGATCGACGATTCCAGCTTCTCGATCTCCGGCGATGTTTTCCATCGCAGGGGGTGAGGCGCTTCGTCATCCACGGGCGGAGCAAGGAGCGAAGCGACGCGGCGCAGACCCGAGGATCCATGCCGGGACTCCTGAGCGCCGCAACGGTCCAGAATTCTGCCTCCGCTGCACACTTCGGTAGACCTCAAGGAATGGATCCTCGGGTCTTCGCGACGGAGCTTCGCTCCTGCTCCGCCCGTGGATGACGAACGCGAAGAGGCTTCGGCCAATTCCAATGGCTGTGGTGGCACGCTGAGTCTTTTCAAACGCTTGGGCGTGCCATCTCAGATTTTGAGTCCGCGCCCATTCGGCCGACTCTTCGAGAATCCCCCAGCCTTCAGCAACATGGCGAACATGAAGAAGCTGACTTCCATCGCACCGCGCAAAGCGCCGATGGCGCTGACCGAGGCGCTGGTGGCGCGCACCTTGCGCGTGGTCGAGGATGCCGGGCCGGTGCCGGGCATGGTCGCCATGACTGACGCCGACTATGCGCGCGTCGGCGAGGACGTGCTTGCCTCGGCGCCGCCTGGGCCGTTGAAGCTGTTCGCCTATGGCTCGCTGCTGTGGAATCCGGTCGGCGAAATCCGTGGCGGCGAGAAAGCGGTGGCGAGGGGCTGGCACCGCTCCTTCTGTTTCACCGTCAAGCGCTTTCGCGGCACGGTCGATCAGCCCGGCCTGATGATGGCGCTCGACCGGGGCGGCCAATGCCAGGGCATGGTGTTCGAGATCGCCGAGCCGGTTGGCGAAAATCTGGAAGCGCTGCTGCGCCGGGAGATGACCATCCTGCCCGCCGTCAACGTGCCGCGCTGGCTGCGGGTGAGCACGGAAGGCGGGGCGGGCCAGGCGCTCGGCTTCGTCGTCGATCCCGCCAATCCGCGCTATGCCGGCAAGCTCGACAAGCCTGCGGTCGCGGCGACGCTCGCCAGGGCCGTCGGCCATTGGGGCTCAGGCGCGCAATATCTGTTCGAGACGATCCGCCATCTCGACGCCTGCGGCATCCGCGACCGCAATCTGTGGCAGCTGCAGGAACTGGTGGCGCAGGAGATCGTCAGCGCCCATGCCGCCGGCTAGCCTTTCGCTGGCATTCCAGGTGTCACGCGTATCAAGAAATCTCCAAAGCTTTCCGGATGCTTACCGGTAAGCGCGGTGAAATCGCTGGAGATCGTGGCATAGCGACCTTCGGCGATCGAGGCGCACACCGTGGCGAAAGCCTGCGGCCAGGGTTCGTCGAGACGCGCCGACGCGGAGGCCAGATAGTCGCCGGGGCAGCAGGGGCGATAGTGCAGGGGCCGTGCTGTCGCGTCGGCATAGCAGGCGGCGATCGCGTCTAAGCCCAACGCCCGGTTTCCAGTGATGGTGTAGAGGGCGTGGGATGTGTCGGGGTTGGCTGCCACGGCGGCGACGGCCGCCGCGACATCGTCGCGTGAAATCGGCGCAACCAGACCTTGTCCGGCAGGCAAGGCGAGTTCTCCCGAGGCAGGCGTCAGCCAGGTGTCGAGGATGAAGTCGCTGTAGAGGCCGCAGCGCAGGACGGTCGAGGGCACGCCGCAGGCAGCCAGCCGGTGCTCCGCGTCGCGATAGGCGGGTGCGTAGTAGAAGGGCGAGGACTTGCCGATGTCGATGATGCCTGTGAAGGTGATGTGGCCGACACGGGCCGCTGCTGCGGCCTCGATAGCATTGGCATGATGGCGCATGACTGCATCCGCATGGCCGTCGCTTGAAATCAAGACCAGCCCGTCGATGCCGGAGAAGGCCGTCTTCAGGGCGGAAGCATCCTCGTAGTCGCCGACGCGCCGCGCTACTCCCCGGGGCAGGAGCCTTTGCGCGGCCTCAGGCTTGCGGACCAGTGCTGCCACCTCATGGCCTGATGACACCAGCCTTGAGACGACCGCGTTCCCGACATGGCCGGTGGCTCCGGTGACGAGGATCATGTCCGCTGCTCCAATCTTCCACTTGACGAACATATATCCCTGCGGTTATACGTCAACCAATAGCCAACGGGTTATAGATCTGACATGCCAGACGCCCACGACATGCTTTTCAGGACGCTCTCAGACCCGACCAGGCGGGCGATCTTCGAACGGCTGTGTCGCCAGGGTGAGCAGACGGTGGGCGCACTGACGAGCCAGTCCGGCGTCTCGCAGCCGGCGGTGTCGAAGCATCTCGGCCTGTTGAAGCAGGCCGGGCTGGTGCGCGATCGCCATGAAGGCCGCCAGACGCATTACAGCGCGCAGCTTGGTGCGCTGGCGCCGCTGATGGACTGGACACGCGAGATGGCGGGGTTTTGGGAAAGCCGGTTCGACGATCTCGAGGATTTACTCAAAAGGATGGACCAGTGAACGATACCCGCACTGTCGTCGTCGAGCGGCAGATTTCCCATCCGCCGGAAAAACTCTGGCGCGCGTTGACGCAACCGCATCTGATGCAGGAGTGGCTGATGAAGAATGATTTCGCTCCTGTTGTCGGCCACCGCTTCAACATCAGCGCCGATTGGGGCGGCGTGCTGGACTGCGAGGTGCTGGCCGTCGAGCCCAACAAGACGCTGTCCTACACCTGGAACCTTGAGCATCAGGATCCGGCCTTCGATCTCAGGAGCGTGGTGACCTTCACGCTCACCCCGACGCCAACCGGAACCCATCTGCGCATGGAGCAATCCGGCTTTCGGCCGGACCAGAGGCGGGCCTATGGCGGCGCCAGAACCGGCTGGCCGCAATTCCTGGAGAAGCTCGAACAGCTTCTCGACCGGACGGAGTAGAACTCCTTGTTTTGACGCAATTCCGGACGGAAACCCGTTTCACACTTTTCCTGGAATTGCTCTGGTCCGCCGGCGATCGAACCCAACACCTGACTTCACCCGGGCGGCCTGCCGCCAGCAAAACCTATGGAGAAAGACGATGAAGATCAAACTGACCAGCATCCATGTCGATGACCAGGACAAGGCGCTTGCCTTCTACACCGATGTGCTCGGCCTGACCAAGAAGGCCGATTTCAGCAACGGGCCATTCCGCTGGCTGACGGTGGCCTCGCCTGATGAGCCCGAAGGCACCGAGCTGCAGCTGGCGCTCAACGACAATCCGGCCGCCAAGGCCTACCAGCAGGCGATGTTCGCGCAGGGCCAACCGGCGGTGATGTTCTTCACCGACGACGTTAGGGGTGACCATCAGCGCATCACGGCCAATGGCGGCACGTTCAGCATGGCGCCGACCGAGGTGACCGGCTCGACCATCGCCAAGCTCAACGATGGCTGCGGCAATCTCATCCAGATCACACAGCTGGCGCGCTGGTAGTAGCGCCCGGTTTCACGCGTTTTTCACGGGAGGTAGCATTGTACTGGAGCAAATGGATCAGGCAGACGCATCGCTGGCTGTCGATCGTCTTCACGGCAACCGTCGTCGCCAATTTCGTCACCATGGCCTTCGGGCAGCCGCCTGCCTGGGTGGTCTATTCGCCACTGCCGCCACTTTTCCTGCTATTGTTCAGCGGCCTTTACATGTTCGTATTGCCCTACGTCGCGAAGAAGGAAACAGCATGACGACCACCGGATCGCAGGAGAGCAAATCTCCCTCGGAACTGATCGACGGCAGGATCAAGGAACTCGGCGACTGGCGCGGCGAGATGCTCGGCCGGCTGCGCGCGCTTATCCATCAAGCCGTTCCCGATGTGGTCGAAACATGGAAGTGGCGCGGGGTGCCGGTGTGGGAGCATGACGGCATGATCTGCACCGGCGAAACCTACAAGAGCGTCGTCAAGTTGACCTTCGCCAAGGGGGCGGCGCTGCCCGATCCCTCGAAGCTGTTCAACTCCAGCCTGGAAGGCAATACGCGGCGGGCGATCGATTTTCAGGAGGGTGGAGAGGTGAACGAGGATGCGCTGAAGGCGTTGGTGCGGGCTGCGGTGACTTTGAACACTTCCAAGGCCAAGCGCTAGGCGCTGCCACCCCCGCAAAGCTCACCCGCGTTTACGATCTGGGAAGCTTGATGGTGCTAGATATCGCCTGAAGATGGCTGGCCGGGTCGGCCGGTCCCGGATGGATTCGCCATGAACAGCCCGATGCGCATGCCGTGGGTGGACACGGCCAAAGGCCTCTCGATCATCCTCGTAGTGATGATGTACTCGGCGTACAACACCGGCGAGTACACGGGCGGGGTGGGCTTTCTCCACTATGTCATCGGCTTCGCGACGCCGTTCCGCATGCCGGAATTCTTCCTGATCTCGGGCCTGTTCCTGTCGCAGGTGATCGACCGGCCGTGGCGGCGCTACATCGACCGGCGCGTCGTCCACTATCTCTATTTCTACGTGCTGTGGGCGATCATCTCGATCGGGTTGAAGATCGGCATCTTCAGCCGGGATCCCGGCGGCATGCTGCATGATCTCGCAATGGCCGTCGTGCAGCCCTATGGCGTGCTGTGGTTTATCTACATGCTGGCGGTGTTCGGCCTTGTCGCCAAACTTCTGCGGCAGTTCCGCGTGCCCGCCTGGATCGTCATTGCGCCCGCGGCCGCCCTGCAGATGTGGGCGCCGCATCCCGACAGCTATGCGGTTGAACAATTCGCGGCGTATTTCGTGTTTTTCTACCTCGGCTTCGTGCTGGCGCCGCTGATTTTCCGGCTGGTCGAATGGACGCAACCCCGTCCGCTGCTGGCCGTCGCCGGCCTGGCTCTGTGGGCTGTCGTCAACGGCCTGCTCGTCTATTCGCCGGGCTATGCCATGCACCCGGTCGGCATGCAGATGGGGCTGGCGGCATGGCCGCCGCTGCATCTCACCTTGGCCGTCGCCGGCGCGGTGGCGCTTTGCGTGCTTGGCGGTTTCCTGTCGACATTCGCCTCGATGGAATGGCTGCGGTGGCTCGGCGAACATTCGCTGGTCGTCTATGTCGCCTTCACCATCCCGATGTCGCTGTTCCGTGGTGCCGCACTTGCAAGCGGCCTGCTGACCGACACCGGCATGCTCAGCCTGGCGGTGCTGCTCGTCTCGATCATCAGCCCTGTCGTGCTCTACCTCATCATCCAACGCGTGGGCTTCGGCATGTTCCTGTTCGAGCGGCCGGCCTGGGCTCATGTCGATAACAGCGCGCCGCAAGCGGCACCGAAGCCGGCGCTGCCTGCCACTGCCGCTCAATCCAGCCGGACATAGTGGAGCCGCAGAGGCCTGAAGCCCTGCGGCCGACCTCAGCCGTCGCGCAGCCACACCAGCATCTCGCCGGGCTCGCGATTGTCCCAGGCGTAATAGGGGATGGCGGTCAGCCGTGTCTCGACGCTGGCCGGCGGCTCACGCCGATAGAGCCCGTCCTGCCAGCCGTCGCCGGCATCGGCCCATGCCGTGGCTGAAAGCGTCACCACGCCGCCCAGCAGTTCAGGCGCCTCATGTGCCTCTATGCCTGCCGTGCGCGGCAGTGTCAGGCGATGCAGCCGGCTGTCATTGTCCGATGCCTCGACGCAGTAGATCAGCGGGCCGCGCGACAGCGCGACGCGGCCGGCATCCTGCCGGACCTCGGGGTTGGCGTAGAGCCGCTCGATCGGCATTTCGAGGTCGAGCCGGACGCGGTCGCCCTTTTGCCAGAGGCGCCGGATCGCGGCATAGCCGTCGCTGGTCACGTCATCGATGTCGACCGCTTCGCCATTGATTTCCAACTTGGCACCGGAACTCCAGCCCGGGATGCGCAGATGCAGCGTGAAGTCCACCGGCGCCCGTGGTTCGACCGTGATCTCGACGGCGCCATCCCAGGGATAGTGGCTCGCTTGAGAAAGGCTGACGGCGGTGCCGCCGATGTCGAAGCGGGCGGTGGAGTCGCCGTAGAGGTGGACGGCGAGCGCATCGTCCGCCAGGCTGTAGAAATAGCTGCCGATCGAGGCGACCATGCGCCCGACATTGGGGGGGCAGCAGGGGCAGCGGTGCCATTTCCATCTGTTGTGCCGGCCCCGGCTTTCCAGCGGGTTTTCGTAGAAGAACAGCGAGCCGTCGAGCGACAGGCCGGAGATCGAGCCATTGTAGAGCGCACGTTCCATCATGTCGGCGTAGCGGGCGTTCGGCCCCATGCCGAGCATGCGGCTCGCCCAGAACACCAGCCCGACGGCGGCGCAGGTCTCGGCATAGGCGCTCTCATTGGGCAGGTCGTAGTCGCTGGTGAAACCTTCATTGTGCGCCGACGGGCCGAGCCCGCCGGTGATGTAGAGGTTTTTCGTGGTGAGATCGTCCCACAGAAGGTCGAGCGCGACGCGCAGCGTGTCGTCGCCATATTCGGTGGCGATGTCGGCCATGCCCGAATAGAGGTACATCGCCCGCACCGCGTGGCCGACGACCTTGTCCTGTTCGCGCACCGGCCTGTGCGACTGATTGTATTCGTAGGTCTTGAAATGATAGGCCTTCGGGTCGGCGCCACGGGCGCGGGCTTCCTCGTCGAAATAATGCGGCTGCTGTCCGCGCTGGTCGATGAAGTATTTCGCCAGCTCCATGTATTTCGTCTCGCCGGTCACTCGTGAGAGCTTGACCAGTGCCAGCTCGATCTCCTCATGGCCGCAATAGCCCTTCTTCTTGCCGGGCCCCGGCCCCAGCACCGAGGCGATGTGGTCGGAATAGCGGCACATGATATCCAGCAGCTTGCGCTTGCCCGTCGCCTGGTAATAGGCGACCGCGCCCTCGATCAGATGGCCGGCGCAATAGAGTTCGTGGCAGTCGCGCAGATTGGTCCAGCGCTTGCCCGGCTGGATGCGCTGGTACCAGCTGGAGAGGTAGCCATCCTCCTGCTGCAGTCTGCCGTACATGTCGATGACGGCGTCGATCTTCTTCTCCAACTCGGGGTTCTTGCGCCGGTAGAGCGAATAGGCTGCGGTCTCGATCGTCTTGCCGAGATCGGAATCCCAGAACATCTGCGTCGTCACCGTCGAGCCGGTGAATTCGGCGCCCTGGCGGTCGGCTTCATCGGGCGAGGGCGAGTGGAAGGGAATGACGACACCGGGCGAGGGGCGGTCCGGGTCGATCTGCTCCAGCATGCGCGCCTCGACACAGCGCTCGTAGAGGATGTCGGCGGTGCGCGTCGCCACCGCGTCGGCGCGGTCGCCCCAGAAGCCGTGCACGTCGACCTGCGGCACCGGCAGCGGGCGGAAGGCAAGCCTGGGTTTTCCGGGTTTTGGCGATGCGGTCATGAACTCACTCCATTCGATCTGTTATTTGACGGCCCCGGCCATCAGGCCGCGGATGTAGAAGCGCTGCAAAGCGAGGAACAGGATCAGGCACGGCACCATCATCACGGTGACGCCCGCCTGCACGGCGCCCCAGTCGATGGCGCCGAAGCGGCCCGACTGAAGTGCTGTCATCATCACCGGCAGCGTGAATTTGGATTGGTCGGTCATCAGCACGAGGGCTGCGAGGAACTCGTTCCAGGCGCCGAGGAAGGCAAACAGCGCGATGGTGACGACTCCTGGCCAGACCAGCGGCAGCATCACCTTCAAAAGCATGGTGAGATTGCTGGCGCCGTCCATGCGGGCGGCCTCCTCGATCTCGCGCGGTACGGCGTCGAAGGCGTTGCGCATCATGAAGATCGAGAACGGCAATTGCAGCGTGACATAGACGCCGACCAGGCCGGTCAGCGTGTTGTGCAGGCCAAGCTTGGTCAGCACCAGGAAGATCGGAGTCAGGATCGACTGGAACGGGATCATGATCGTCGACAGGATGAGGACGAAGAACAGGTCCTTGAACGGAAACCGGAACCGCGAGAAGCCATAGCCGGCCATCACGCTGACGATGACCGACAGCACGACGGTCATCACCGAGACGTAGATGCTGTTTTGCGCCGAGGCCCACAGCCCGTCGCCGAAGGAGTTGAGCGTGGCATAGTTTTCGAGCGAGAAACCCGTGGTCGGCCAGGGCGGCAGCGGCGGCAGGCGCGCTTCGGCTGCCGGCTTGAAGGCCGACAGCACCGTCCACACGATCGGCGCCACGAACAATATCGAGGCGATGATGCCGGTGGAATGCCTGGCGAGGCGGGCCGCGAACTTGCCTCTGGCTGATATCGCCTGCGCCATCAGTCGAGTCCCTCGGGCTTGCGCAGCAGCCAGAGCTGGACGAGGCTGAGCGCCACCAGGATGACCAGCAGCACCATGGAGAGCGCGGCTCCATAGCCGAGCTTGAACGAGACGAAGGACTGGTTGAAGATCCAGTAGACCGCCGTCAGCGTCTGGTTGCGCGGGCCGCCGCGCAGGATGATGTAGAACTGGTCGAAGGCGAGGATCGAGCCGGCGACCGACAGGATCAGCGCCAGCGCCAGCGTGCGGCGCATCAGCGGCAAAGTGATTGCCCTGAAGCGCGCCAACGGCCCGGCGCCGTCGATGACGGCGGCCTCCTGCAAATCCTGCGGGATCGATTGCAGGCCGGTCATCAGGATGATCATGGTGAAGCCGGCGACCTTCCACACCACCATGGCGATGATCGACCAGAAGGCCGGCTGGAAGGTCGCCAAAAGGTTGAACTTCTTGTCGATCAGGCCAAGCTCGTAGGCGGCTGGGCTGAACAGGCCGGAATCGACATTCAAGAGCCACGACCAGAGCAGGCTCGCCGAGGCAAAGCCGACCACCGCCGGCATGAAGAAGAAGGTGCGGTAGAGGTTGGTCAACGGTCGCGGTTTTTCGATGAAGATCGCTAGGGGAAAGGCGACGGCGAAGATCGCGATGGTGACGATCACGGTGTAGTAGCCGGTGAATTTGAGCGCGTTCCAGAACCTGGTGTCACGCAGGATGGCGACGTAGTTGTCGAAGCCGATATAGGAGTGCTCGCCCATCAGCGGCCAGTTGTGCAGCGACATCCACGCCGTCATGCCGAGCGGGATGACGAAGAACACCATGACCAGCGCCACCGCCGGCGCGACGTAGAGCAGGCCGATCCACTGCCGCCGCCCTGCGCCGACGAGTTTTCGGGCGCGGGGTGGGGCGGCGGTGGTTGCGATGGTGGTCATGGCTGGGCGCTCGCCTTTCCTTCTCCCCTTGTGGGAGAAGGTGGATCGGCGCGCAGCGCCGAGACGGATGAGGGGTGCGCCAAGGAATGAGGCAGCGGCGATTTCGAACTTGTTGCCAAGCTGGAGCACCCCTCATCCGACCACGCTGCGCGAGGCCACCTTCTCCCACAAGGGGAGAAGGAGGAGCGAAGCTTGCGCCGCCCCGAACTTCCAATACAAGTGAATGTTCTCAACGCGATGGCCCTGCCGTTGGCGATGCAAATTGCCGGCCACCCGCCCAGGGAGACAGGCGGGTGGCCGGCAGGCGGCCGCTTACTTCTGCGGCGCCTGGTCGATGATCGACTGCATGGTCTCTTGCGCGTTGGCGATGGCGCCATCGACATCGTCGCCGAAGAAGACCTCGTTGATCATCTGCGTCCACGGGCCGTTGGCCGAGTTGATCAGATCGTTGAACACCACCGAATAGGGCGTCTTGCCCTTGGCCATGGCCTCGGCGGCGATCTGGTAGCGCGGATCGAGATCTTTCAGCGCGTCCTTGGCGATGTCGCCGCGCACCGGCAGGCTGCCATATTTGGCAAGGATGGTCTGGCCTTCGAGCGAATAGGCGAAGTCCAGGAACTCCTTCACCACGGCGAGCTTCTTGGTGCCCTTGGTGACGACGAAATTGTCGCCGCCGGCAAAGGAAGACCAGCCGCCATCCTTGCCCGGCAGGAAGGTGACGCCATAGTCGACATTGGGATACTGGGTGTTGAGCGCGCCGATGGCGAAGGCGCCGGATGGCGAGATGCCGATGTTGCCGGCGGCAAACGCGGCGAAGAAGTTGGCGCCGGTGTCGGTCTGCGCGCCCGCCGGCACCAGGTCCTTCTTGACCATCGAGCGGTAGAGGTCGATGGCGCCGCGCAGTTGCGGGCTGTCCAGCGTCGCCTTCGAGCCGTCCGCGCTCAGGATATCGCCGCCCGAGGCCCAGATCAGCGGCGTGAAGGTGAAGATGTTGCAGCCGCCGCAATTGCCGGAGAAATAGAAGCCCTTGATGTTGCCGCCGAGCGCGTTGACCTTTTCGGCGTCGGCGGCGATTTCGGCCCAGTTGGTGGGGCCTTTTTCAGGGTCGAGGCCGGCCTGCTTGAACAGCTTCTTGTTCCAGATCAGCACCGAGGCGTCGGCCGAGAAGGGCAGGCCGTAAATGTGGTCCTTGTAGGTGCCGGTCTTGACATGCGCCGGCGACAGGCTGGCGAAATAGGGCAGGGACTTCGCCAAGTCGGTGATGTCCTCCAATTGGCCGGCGGCGGCGAAGGAGGGGGTGTAGATGAGGTCGAGCGACAGCGCGTCGGGCGCCGTGCCGCCGGCCGCGGCCGCGCCATATTTCGGGATGATCTCGGCATTGGGGATGATGTCGAGCTTGATCTGGTCCTTGTGCGCCTTGTTGTAGGCGTCGACGATCTTCGGCATGAAGTTCGAGCCGTCGGCACGCACCCAGATGTTGGCGGTGTCGGCGGCGGCAGCGCCGAGGCCGCTGCCCAGCACGGCAGCGGCGATGGCCAGTTTGGGGGCCAGTTTGGCAATCAGGTTCCTCATATTCTCCTCCTCCAGGGTTGGCCGCTGTCCGCGGCTTGGCGCCGATCACGCGGCGCTTTCGTTTTCAGCCATCCAGCGGATGGCCGCAGGAATGCCGCACCACCAGCCGGCACGGCAGTTTTCGAATTCCTGGTGTTGCGGGCTGGCCACCGACCAGTGAAAGCAGGGTCAGGCCTGCCTCGCGCCCGAGGGCGACCAGGTTCATGTCGATCGAGGTCAGCGGTGGGCGCGTCGCCTCGGCGACAATCTCCCAATTGTCGAAGCCGATGACGCCGACATCACTGGGAACGCTCAAACCGCGCTCGCGCAACGCATCGATGACGCCGCGCGCGATCTGGTCGTTGCCGCAGAAGACAGCGTCCGGCCTTTCGCTTTTGCCGTCGAAAAGGATCGTCACCGCCTCATGGCCCCAGGCTTCCGACCAGGAGCCGAGCAGCGGCTCGGTGACAGACAGGCCGTTTTCCGCGAGGACGTCGCGATAGGCCTGGGCGCGGGCGTGCACCACGGCAAAGCTCGCCGGTCCGCTGACATGGGCGATGCGCCTGCGGCCAAGCCGGCAGAAATGCTCGACCGCCAGCCGCGCGCCGCCGGCATCATCGGAGACGAAGGCGACGGCGTCGGGATCGGGCTGGGTGAAGGCATAGATCACGGGGATGCGCAGATTGGCGAGATCGACCGGCAGATGGCGGTCGATGCGTTTTCCCGTGGCGATGATGCCGTCGACGCGCTTGTCGAGCATGGCCTCGACATGCAGCTGGCCGAGCCGCGGGTCCTCCTCGACATTGCACAGGAACACCGAGACGCCATTGTCGACCAGCGCGTCCGAAATGCCCGACATCAGCGGCAGCGAGAAGCGGCCATAGGTATCGTTGGTGAGCAGTCCGACGGTAAAGGAGCGGCGCCTGAGCAGGCTCTGCGCAAGGCTGTTCGGCCGGAAGCCGAGGCTGCGCGCCGTCTCGCGGATGCGCTCGCGGGTCTCGGCGGTCATGCGCCCCTGGTCGTTGAGCGCCTTCGAGGCGGTGGCAACGCTGACGCCGGCCTGCGCCGCCACGTCACGCAAGGTGACGGGCTTGGGGAAAACCGGGACAGGCTGATCGTCCGATGCCATCGCGCCGAGAATCCTGAGTTGGGAAAAGGTTTTCTCTTACCGGCCGGAAGAAGGCCCGGCCAATGGCCGAACCCGATCGAAGCTGTTTGGAAAAACCTTTTCTCAGGTCAGGCTAGGCCAGATTGGGGGAGCGTTCAAGGGGAAAAGTGGTGAGGAATTCCGTCGGTGAAGAGGAAAGGGCTGAGGCTAGCGAGGCTCGGGTCCCTCACCCCTCCTTCCGTCTCGCTAAGCCCACATCTTCTGTGACCGGCGTGACTGATCGGCCCGAGGCTTGATTGCCACGTGGTTCCCCCAATCCGTCGCTGCTTCGCAGCGCCACCTTTCCCCCCTCCGGAGGGAAAGGAAGGGAGCTTTGCTGGACAAGCGTTGACGGCAAAAAGTTTTGCGCCTTTCCTCTACTCCGTCGATCGGGGGAGAGGTGGCTCGGCGAAGCCGAGACGGAGTGGGGTCGACCGGCGCCGCATAAGACAATGCATGCGCCAAGCTGCCATGCACGCTATCGCCAAAGACCAGCTGCTTGGAAATGTGTGCATGCCGTAGCCACTCCCGTGGGGGCGAGGAACCCACGGATTGTCAGCGAAGTTTTAATCGCTTCCGCGCCATGGTGGCCACCCGCCAGGAGTTCCGCCATTGCCCGACACGTCATACGCTCCGAAAGGCCCGGCCTCGCAGCCCGGCAAGCGGGCGGGACACGACAGCGCCGACGAGCGCCGTCGCGATGCCGCCACCGTCGCTCAACTCAAGCGGCAAGTCGCAACACAGGCGGCACTCATCGCTGGCCAAGAGGTTGCGCTGGCGCACAGCCGCAAGATCTTCGACCGCGCCTCGGCGGCCGCGCGCATCGGCGTGTGGGAATGCAGCCTGCCCGACGAGACGCTGACCTGGACCGACGTCGTCTATGATCTCTTCGACCTGCCGCGCGGCGCGGTGCTCGATCGCTCGGAGATCATCAAGTGCTACCCGGCGGAGTCGCGCAAGGCGCTGGACAGTTTGCGCGGCGGGGCGATCGCCGAGCGCAGCGGTTTTACCCTCGACGCCGAGATCACCACTTTCGCCGGCCACAGCCGCTGGATCCGCATCACCGCCACCGTCGAGTGCGAGGCTGATGTGCCGGTGCGCATCTTTGGCATGAAGCAGGACATCACCGAGGAAAAAATCCTGTCGGACAAGATGCGCTATCTCGCCGAATTCGATGCCATGACCGGGCTTGCCAACCGCGCCCGGTTCCAGGCGCGGCTGGGCCAGGTGGATGCCAGCCGCCCACTCGGCGCGCTGCTGTTGATCGACCTCGACGGCTTCAAGGCGGTCAACGACACGTTCGGCCACATCGTCGGCGACGAATGCCTGAAGGCGGCGGCCGAGCGCCTTGCCGGTGGCTGCGGCGCGGCGGAACTGGTGGCGCGCGTCGGCGGCGACGAGTTCGCGGTCCTGCTCGGCTCGCATCTCGACCGGGGTGCCGTCTCCGGCGTGGCGCGCGACATCATCGACAGGATGGGCAAGCCGGTCTCGATCCGCGGCCAGTCGCTGCGGCTTGGCGCCTCGGTCGGCATCGCTTTTGCCGGGGCAGGCTCGCCTTGCGAACTGTTCGCGCAGGCCGACACCGCGCTCTATGCCGCCAAGGCGGCGGGCCGCAACACGTTCCGCATCTTCAAGGCGCAAGCCGGTGCGAAAGGCCGCAGCGTCGCGGCCTGAGGATTAGACGCCCTCGAGCCGCTGGATCGTCGCTTCGATCCATGCGGTGACCGCCGCGATGCGAGCGAGGTGGCGCAGATCGGGGTGCGTGAGCAGCCACAGTTCGCGCGCGGGGAAGGGGTGGCCGTCCTCCGGCATGCGCGCGAGTCCCGCGATACGATCGGCAACAATGCAGGGCAGCAACGAGCGGCCAAGGCCTGCGAGGATCGCCTGCAGCAGCGGTTCGGCATCGTTGACGATGAGTTGGGCATAACCATCCTTGCGGGCGACGCCGGCAATCCAGCGCGGCTGCGGCAGAGACGCCATGCCGTCCTCATAGGTCAGCCAGGGCAAATCCGTGATCTGCCCGGGCAGATCCGGTATCTGCCGGGGTAGATCGGGCTCCGACAGATTGCTCGCGGCATAAGCGGCGTAGGCGAGCGTGCCGATGCGCCTGGCGATGATCCGGCTGCTGGTTTCGGGTCCGGGCCGGGCGAGCCGCAGCGCGATGTCCGCCTCGCGGCGGGTCAGGCTGACATCATGGGGGGGTCGGCTACCAGTTCCAGCCGCAATCCTGGATGGCGCACGACAAGATCGGCCACAGCGGGGATCAGCACCCGGTTGATCAGGATGGGAACGGCGGTGACCCGCACGGTGCCGCTGATCTCGCTGTCGGCGCCCTTGACCGCGAGCGTCAGGCCACCGATCTCGGCCTCCACGGCTTCCGCACGGTCTGCCGCGATCTCGCCGGCCTGCGTCGGTCGCATTTCGCCCGCCGCAGCGCGCTCGAACAGCCGCGCGCCGAGCGTGCGTTCGATCGCCCGCAGGCGCCGTGCCACCGTCGTTGGATCAAGGCCGAGCCGGCGGCCGGCCGCTGCGAAGGAGCCGTCGCGCTTCAGTGCCAGGACATAGCGCAGGTCGTTCCAGTCAATATCGTGCATTTTTGCAGCTCTATCAGGTGATCTTCCAGCATGAAGCTGCGAGAATGCTGCGTTAAGGTTGCTCTGTCCATCACCGGAGAGACGCCGTGATCCGTGCCGACCTCGCTCATGCATTCCATCGCCGGCCCGCACAGAACTGTCCAGCCAACGGCATTGGCCGCATATGAGCATGGCCGATCTGTCGATCGCCGGCCATTCCGGCGCGCGGTGCTGTTCCTGCTGGCTGCCGCCTTCATCGCCGGCTTCGCCCGCGGCTTTTCCGGTTTCGGCGCGGCGCTGATCTTCATGCCGCTGGCAAGCTCGGTCATCGGGCCGCAATCGTCAGCGCCGCTGCTGCTGATCATCGATGCTGTCGCCGCCCTTGGCCTGCTGCCGCGTAGCTGGCTGCTGGCGGACCGGCCGAGCGTCGGCACGATGACGCTGGGCGCGCTGGTCGGCGTCCCGCTCGGCACCTATGCGCTGGCGCGGATGGACCCATTGACGCTGCGCTGGAGTATCGTGCTTTTGGTGGTGCTGCTGCTTGGCCTGTTGATGTCGGGCTGGCGCTATCACGGCCGTCCTGCCACGCCGCTGACGATCGGCGTCGGTGGGCTTGCCGGCTTCTTCTCTGGCGCCGCCCAGGTCGGCGGCCCGCCGGTGGTGGCCTATTGGCTTGGCGGGGGTGGCAATGGCGTGGTGGTGCGTGCCAACATCGTCCTCTATTTCGCCATATCGAGTGCGCTGACCGGGGTAAGCTATCTGGCGGGAGGATTGATCACCCGGCCGGTTCTTGTGCTGGCGCTGGCGACGGGCCCGTTCTACGGGTTTGGCCTCTATCTCGGCTCGCTTGTGTTTGGCCAGACAAGTGAGCGCGGTTATCGGTGGGCCTGCTATGGCCTCATTGCCATGGCGTCGATCGTCAGCCTCCCCGTGCTGGATCCGATCCTGGGTCGGTGAAGGGCGCATGCCGAAAAAGCGATGCCGCAACGATGCTGCACAGCATTTTTCAACGTGCCGACAGAACGCCCCTTGCGCTTAACTTTTCCGCAAGCATTTGCCCGTTAGGTCGACGGCAATGGCCTCGTGGCGGAGCGGCTACGCTGGAGACTGCAAATCTCTGAAGCCTCGGTTCGATCCCGAGGCGAGGCCTCCAAAAGACCAGCCAAGATCGCGTTGTGCGGCTTCCTCCGAAGGCCAGACAATAGAGCATGACGAGTTGGAGATGCGTCGTCCCATGCGTTGAGCGAGGGGCGAGCCTGCGACCTACATCCTTGTATAGGGTAGGGGGGTATGCTACCGACCAGGAATGACACATACCATTCGTGAAAAGCAAAAGCTTTTGGCGCGCGTGCGCCGCATCAGGGGGCAGGTCGAGGCCATCGAACGGGCTCTCGACAGCGAGGCCGGCTGCGAGGCCGTCATGCATCTCATTGCCGGGGCGCGGGGCGCGATGACCGGGCTGATGGGCGAGGTGGTCGAAGATCACGTGCGCACGCATCTCGTCGATTCCGAGCGCTACCCCGGCGCGCTCGACAGCGAAGCGGTCGACCAGTTGCTTGATGTCATCCGCACCTATGTCAAGTGAGTTCCGCCATGACCGCAACCAACAGAGCCCCGGCGTCCCACAGTCATATGTTTCTGGGTGAGGAACACCAGAAGAGCGAGCGAAGGACCTGGGCCGTGATCTGGCTCTGCGCGGTCATGATGGCGGCTGAGATCGTCGGTGGCCTGTTGTTCGGCTCGATCGCCCTTGTCGCCGACGGGCTGCATATGAGCACGCACGCCGGTGCGCTGCTGCTCGCTGCACTTGCCTATACCTATGCGCGCCGACATGCCGGCGATCAGCGCTTCACTTTCGGCACCGGCAAGCTTGGCGACCTCGCCGGATTCACCAGCGCCATCATCCTGGCCATGATCGCGCTGCTGATCGGCTACGAATCCGTCACGCGCCTCTATGCGCCCGTGCCGATCCATTTTGCCGAGGCCATCCCGGTCGCCTGCCTTGGCCTTGCCGTCAACATTGCCAGCGCATGGCTGCTCGGCGGTGGCGATCATGGGCATAGCCACGGTCATGGCCACGGCCATGCGGCGGAGCATGGGCATGACGACACGCATCGGATCGCTACGACGGATGACGAGCTGGTGCTCGATGTGTTCGAGGACGGCGTGCCGCCGCGCTTCCGACTGCACGCTGAATCCGGGAGGGCTCTGGCTTCATCCTCCGTCTCGATAGAAACGGTGCGGCCGGACGGCGCGCGGCAGATTTTCACATTCAGGGATTTGGACAATGGTCTGGAATCCCTCGAGGAGATTGCCGAGCCGCATGCCTTCGAGGCTATTCTCACGATCGGCGGGCAGACCTATCCGGTCCTGTTCGAGGAACATGAGCATGCGCACGGCAAGGCGACGCATGACAACAATATGCGCGCCGCCGTCGTCCATGTCATTGCCGACGCGGCAGTGTCCGTGCTGGTCATCATCGGGCTGGTCATGGCCCGCGCCTTCGGCTGGCTGTGGATGGATCCGCTCGCCGGCATCGTCGGGGCGGTGGTCATCGCCAGCTGGGCACTCGGGCTGATCCGCGATACCGGCGCTGTCCTGCTCGACATGAATCCCGATCGCAGCATGGCGGAGAACCTGCGCAAGACGATCGAAAGCGAAGGCGATGAGCTTGCCGATTTGCATTTGTGGCGGCTTGGGCCGGGACATCTCGGCGCCATCGTCTCGGTGGTGACGCCGACGCGCCGGCAAGAGGACTATTACCGCAGCCGACTGGCGCGGTTCCGGTCATTGTCGCATCTGACGATCGAAGTCAGGAAGGCGGCGTAGGGCCGACGTCCAAGCTGCTGTTTGCATTTGGCATGCAGGGCGCCCGCGAAAAGAGTGCTATGGAAGGGACGTGAGCATGCTCGCTCCGACTTTCCCCGACATTCGAGGTCATTTTCGTGCGTGAACCGTCGCTGCTGCCGGTCTTTGGAAAACTTGGCGTCAAGGCAAGGGTGGCTGTTCTGGCCGCACCGGCCTCTTCGACAGGCATCGTGCCGCGCTTGCGGAAGCTCCTGACCGCGCATGGCGGCATGGCGCTCAAGTTGTCGGTGATCGCGTGGACGGTGCTGGTCCTGGGTGCGGTGTTTTTCATGATGCATGGTTGAGGTAAGCCAGCATGGCCAATCGCTACACACTGCGCATGGAGCTTCCCCAGAGCTGGACCATAGTCGACGTCTTCACCGGCCAGCCAGCGGTGGTCCGGCAAAAAGTGATGGTCGGCATGAGCCCGCGCGAGGCCGAGGATATGGTCGTGCAGATGAATGTGCGCGACGTCAAGCGCCGGGAGAGGGCGGAGCGCAAGCTCTGATCTCGTAACCGTTCTGCGGCCTCTCAGATGCCGCTTCAGCCGAAGTCGGCTGCCGTCAGCACATACATGCTCTTGCGGGTGCGGTCATAGGCCCTGGATGCCACGTCGCGAATGGCGCTGCTCTGCGTGTCGAAGGTGGCGAGGTAGCCTGCCTCATTGGCCGCGGTCGCCGGCTGCATCCTGGTCATGGCATCGGCGGCGACGGAGAAGGAAATCTGGAACATGCCGTCATGGCCGACGAACCGGATGCGCTTGCCGGCTTCGTCATAGCTGCGGCTGCGGTTGGGGAAGGTCAGGCTCATGTCTTGGCCTCCGTCTTGGCCTCTGTCGCGGCAGCCTTCTTGGTCACCCGCTTCTTCTTCGGCGTCGGGTTGAGCGCCTCGGCGATACGATCGGCCTCTTCCTTGGCCAGCCGCAAACCCCTGAGCTTTGCCGTCTTGATCTCCCGGGCCTTCGCCTCGGACATGTATTCGGCGGTTGCCTTGTTTTTCTCCGCTGTCTTTTTCTGCTTGTCGACAAAGCGGGCTTCAGCTTTTTCCATGATCGTCTGATTGCCTTCGGCCATCGAACAAATCTCCCTTGGGTTTGAAATCGTGAAAGTGAACTTGTCCGATAAATAGGCACTCGACCGGCAAAATTCAATTTTTTGAATTATTTAGTCCCTTGGCGATATCACGAAACGCCAAGCCGAAATAATACTTTTATATATTTAACCGGACCTCGAATAATTTTTGGCACTCCTATCTATCGAGTGCCAAAGAGCCTATATCAGAGGCGAGGCCGCCTAAGCCGGTCCCAGAAAGAAGTTCTCATGAAGTTTCGGCCACTCCACGACCGCGTCGTTATCCGGCGCGCCGAAGGCGACACCAAATCCAAGGGCGGGATCATCATTCCCGACAATGCCAAGGAAAAGCCGCAGGAAGGCGAAGTCATCGCCGTCGGCCCCGGCGCACGCGACGAAAACGGCGCGCTTGTTCCGCTCGATGTCAAGGCAGGCGACTTCATCCTGTTCGGCAAATGGTCGGGCACGGAAGTCAAGATCGACGGCGAAGACCTTCTGATCATGAAGGAAGCCGACATTATGGGCGTCGTCGACAAGAGCGAGGCCGCTACCGAGAAAACCGGTGCCGCCAAGACCGTAGCTGCCAAGAAGGCCGCCTGACCGGCGCATCGCGTGTCCTTGCGGACGCTGCAAGACTTAGAGACAGCAGCGCTGCGCGTTCCGCGCGGCGACTGATCCACTCCAAATACGAACTGGATAAAAATCATGTCTGCCAAGGAAATCAAATTCGCCACCGATGCGCGTGACCGCATGCTGCGCGGCGTCGAGATCCTCACCAATGCGGTGAAGGTCACGCTCGGCCCCAAAGGCCGCAACGTCATCATCGACAAGGCCTATGGCGCGCCGCGCATCACCAAGGACGGCGTCACCGTCGCCAAGGAGATCGAGCTCGCCGACAAGTTCGAGAACATGGGTGCGCAGATGGTGCGCGAAGTGGCCTCGAAGACCAACGACCTCGCCGGTGACGGCACCACCACGGCAACCGTGCTGGCCGCCTCGATCCTGCGCGAAGGCGCCAAGCTGGTTGCCGCCGGCATGAACCCGATGGATTTGAAGCGCGGCATCGACCAGGCCGTCGCCGCCGTCGTCGTCGAGATCAAGGCGAAGGCCAAGAAGGTCAAGTCGTCGGCCGAGATCGCCCAGGTCGGCACCATCGCCGCCAATGGCGACGCCACCGTTGGCGAGATGATCGCCAAGGCGATGGACAAGGTCGGCAATGACGGCGTCATCACCGTCGAGGAAGCCAAGACCGCCGAAACCGAGCTCGACGTCGTCGAAGGCATGCAGTTCGACCGCGGCTATCTCTCACCCTATTTCGTCACCAATGCCGACAAGATGCGCGTCGAGCTGGAAGAGCCCTACATCCTCATCCACGAGAAGAAGCTCGGCAATCTGCAGGCGATGCTGCCGATCCTCGAAGCGGTGGTGCAGGGCGGCCGGCCGCTCTTGATCATCTCCGAAGACGTCGAAGGTGAGGCTCTTGCCACGCTGGTCGTCAACAAGCTGCGCGGCGGCCTCAAGGTCGCGGCCGTCAAGGCGCCAGGCTTCGGCGATCGCCGCAAGGCGATGCTGGAAGACATCGCGGTGCTGACATCGGGCCAGATGATATCAGAGGATCTCGGCATCAAGCTCGAGAACGTCACCATCGAGATGCTCGGCCGCGCCAAGCGCGTGCTGATCGAGAAGGACAACACCACGATCATCGACGGCGCCGGCACCAAGGCGACCATCCAGGCACGTGTCGCCCAGATCAAGGGCCAGATCGAGGAGACGACTTCCGACTACGACAAGGAAAAGTTGCAGGAACGTCTTGCCAAGCTGTCGGGCGGCGTTGCCGTCATACGCGTCGGCGGCGTCACCGAGTCGGAAGTGAAGGAAAAGAAGGACCGTATCGACGATGCGCTGAACGCAACGCGTGCGGCGGTTGAAGAGGGCATCGTGCCCGGCGGCGGCGTCGCCCTGCTGCGTGCTCGCTCCGTGCTCGCCGGCCTGACCGGCGCCAATGCCGATGTCACCGCCGGCATCTCCATCGTGCTGCGCGCGCTTGAAGCGCCGATCCGCCAGATCGCCGAGAATTCCGGCGTCGAAGGTTCCATCGTCGTCGGCAAGCTCACCGACAGCAAGGACCACAATCAGGGTTTCGACGCCCAGAACGAGGTCTATGTCGACATGATCAAGGCCGGCATCGTCGACCCGGCGAAAGTGGTACGCACCGCACTGCAGGACGCCGGCTCGATCGCGGCACTTCTGATCACCGCCGAAGCGATGATCACCGACATCCCGGCCAAGGATGCTGCACCTGCCGGTGGCGGCGGTGGCGGCGGCGGTATGGGTGGCTACGAAGTTCAGCCGGCTTGGAGGGTGGCTTCATCGAAGCCGCCTTCCAGCCCTGACCTGAACCAGCCACGCCGGCTGCACTGAAGTTCGATACTACCCGCCGGGGATTCTCTCCCGGCGCGCAGGCCTCTAGCCCAGGAGACGGATCCATGATCACGTTCGTGCGGAAGCCAGAGACGGTCGTCACGACCGAAAAGACCGAGGAAAGCCGCTTCGACCGCATCCGCAGGATTGCCGCCGACAAGCACAAGAAATCCGATTCCGACACGGCTGCGCCGCCGAAGAGCGAACCCAAACGCCCGATGTAAGTGCTGACGGCCCTATCCCGTTCAGAGCGCCACTTGCGATCGCCGGAAGCAGCCGGCGGCGTGGTCGTTGACGATGCCGACTGCTTGCATCCACCCTGATCCTCCGTCACCCGATAGTGTGGCGAACCGGCGCCACGGTCCAGTCCACACTGCGCTGATCGATCATGGCATGCACCAGCGAATGGCCCATCTCGGTCATGATGCCGCTGGCCGCCTTGCGGCCGGCGTCGGCGCGCCGGATCGAATCGGCCAGAAGATGCCATTCAGCACGCACCGGTGATCGACGTGCGGCGCGGATGGCGCGCCTGCAAGAACGCGCTGGCGGCATCAGTCGATCCCGTGTCAAACCGCAAGATCGGTCGAGCGTGATATATCCGGGAGCGCCTATCTGGTGTTGCCACAGAGGAAGAGACGTTTGAAGGCGGCACTTGAGAACTATCATGCCCGGATGCAACGGGTGCTGGACCACATAGACCAGCATCTGGATGACGATCTGGATCTGGATGCATTGAGCGGCGTCGCGGCGTTCTCGAAATATCATTTCCACCGGCAGTTCACGTCAACCTTCGGGGTGTCGGTGCATCGCTATGTCCAGCTCGCTCGCCTGAAGCGCGCCTCATACAGGCTTGCCGAGAGCGACGCCCACAGCGTCACCGACATAGCGATGGACGCCGGTTACGACGCACCCGATGCCTTTGCCCGCGCCTTCCGGCAACGGTTTGGGCAATCGCCTTCGTCGTTCCGGAAATCTCCCGACTGGGGGGCGTGGCTCATGGCCTTCGGGCCCTTCGACAAAGCAAGGAACACGCTCATGCAGATAATCTTCGAACCAGGCGACGTGATGATCCGCGATGTGCCGCCAACGCCGGTGGCTGTCATGGAGCATCGCGGCGACCGGTCGACGCTCCAGGACACCATCCAGCGGTTCATCGCCTGGCGCAAGGCCCACGGCCTGTCGCCCCAGACAAGCCCGACCTTCAACATCTTCCGTTCCGAAAGGGAGCCGGCGATCGCGGCCGACTACAGCATGGACATTTGCGTCGGCACCGACCAGCCCATCGACCCGAATGACCGGCAGATGAAGGCCGGCGTCATTCCCGGCGGACGCTGCGCGGTGCTGCGCTATCCCGGCAACACTAACAATCTCGAGCCCGCGGCGCTTTATCTTTACCGTGAATGGCTTCCGGCCAGCGGCGAGGAAGTGCGCGACTTTCCGGTCTATTGCCAGCGACACCTGTCCCTCCTCGGGGAGGGGCCGCTGCACGAAGTGGTCGTTGAACTCTTTCTGCCTCTGAAATAGCGCCGACAATAGCGGCTTGTCGCCAAGTGCGGCAATCCTGATCTTGCGGCTTTCGCCGGGGATGGAATTCACGCTAGTGTCATCCCGTGGTCGTTTGGTGCAGAGCTTGCGGAAACGGAACCGCGATTCTGAAGTTCGGAGACAAGCCATGTTTGCGGCCAAGGCCATCGACACCTCGGACAAGCCGGCGTTCTACCGCGACCTCGCCACGCAGTTGAAGGCGCTGCTCGACGGCGAAAGCGACTCGATCGCCAATGCTGCCAATACCGCGGCGCTCATCTTCCAGATGGTGCCGGACCTCAACTGGGCCGGCTTCTATTTCCTGGCCTCCGACGAGGAAATGGTGCTCGGGCCCTTCCAGGGCAAGCCGGCCTGCGTGCGCATTGCCGTCGGCAAGGGCGTCTGCGGAACGGCGGTCCAGCTCGGCACCTCGATGCTGATCAAGGACGTGCACGATTTTCCCGGCCACATCGCCTGTGATGCCGATTCGCGCTCGGAACTGGTCGTGCTGCTCGAGGACGATGAAGGCGTCTTCGGCGTGCTCGATCTCGACAGCCCGCTGCCCGGCCGCTTCGACAAGGCTGACCAGGCCGGCATCGAAAAACTGGCCGCGATCTATGCTGCGGCGAGTTCGTTCGAGGATTGAGGGAAGCGACTCCGTCCTTTCGTCATCCACGGGCGGTGCAAGGAGCGTAGCGACGCAGCGCAGACCCGAGGATCCATGCCGTGACTTCTCGGCGCCGCTACGGTGCAGAATTCTGCTCCGTTGCAATCTGTGACCAAGGTCACGGCATGGATCCTCCGGTCTCCGCGACGCCGCTGCGCGGCTGCTTCGCCCTAGGATGACGAAGTCAGGGGGCCTCGGCCAATCTCGAGCTTTTGCACCGCTGAAGCGAACCCCGGCCTACCGCCCCGCCTTGAGCGCGCGCGTAAACGCCGCAACGGTCAGGTCAATTAGCTGCGCATGAATCTCCCCACGTGATCGGCCACCGCCATCATCGCACACCGGATCGCCGATCTCTTCGGATGCGATGATGTCCAATGCACCCGGCTTGCACTCGCCGAACATGCTGTAGTGGCTGCCATCCTCGATCGTCGCGTAGCTCGACTTTGCAATCGCCTTTGCGATCCCGGAAGCGTCGGCGGTCGCGGGGATTTTCCCCGGCCGGCCAAGATTGACGATGGCGACCGGAATTTTGATCCCGGCGAAGCTTTTGGCGTCAAACACATCGACTGGGGCGGGATCGACCGCCATGGCGAAACGGATGCGCTCGTCGGTGTTGTCGCGGCCGGCGGGCTGCAGATCCATGGCGTGCAGATCGACGCCGCTTTGCCTGAGCCACTGGCAAAGCGAGGCGTTGAGCGCGTCCGTATCGCAATAGGCCGCCAGCAGTTTGGGGTCGACCCGGGCGCCGGCCATCGCCAGCGCTGTATTGCCGCCCATGGAAAGGCCGAGGACACCGACTTTGCCTTGCTCGAGGTGATCGCCGAGGACGGCGTCCTTGCCTGTCGCGTCCAGCGTCGCCGTGAGGTCGGCGGGGCGCAACCAGAGTTTCATCGTCTCGGCGGCGGATTTTTTTGGCCCCGTATTGCCCGGATGGGTGGGAGCGGCGACGACAAATCCCAGCCTGGCCAGAGGCGTTGCGATCCAGCTCAGCGCTTGCGGGCTCCCCGCCAGGCCGGCGCCATGCGACAGCAGGATCAGCGGAAATTTTCCACCTGATATCGGCGCATCACGCATGGCTGAGGTGCCGACGAAAAGCTCGCTGTCGCCAAGGCTAACCGGCTCACCGCCAGGCTGTGCCGGGTACCAGACCGTCACATCGAGATCGGTGCCGCGCTCCCTGGATGCGGCGGGAAAGTGACGAACGCCGACAGTCTCGCCGGCGATGCTCGCATTCAGCATGACTATTGTCGAAGCGATGATGGTGCAAAGCGTGATCCAGAATCTCATTTGATATCTCCGTTGCCGAAAACGCGCCATGGGCTGGCAAGTCTGGAGCCTTCGGCTCCCGGCCAGTTGACGGTCGGGTTCGGTTGCTGTGTTCATGCCGCGATATCAGCGCATTCGAACGCGGCCGGAGACCTCGAACACGATCGAGAACGTGCTTTATCGCGATTGAGTACTGTTCGACGCGAACCGCGCCGCTGGATTCCGGCCGCTCACGGGGCTCGCGAGCGAGGGCGACTGGGCGTTCTGTTCCCGCCAGGCGAGCGGCGTCATGTCGGTGACGCGGCGGAACTCGCGGTTGAAATTCGACTTGGTCTGGAAGCCGACCGTCAGCATGATCTCGGTCACCGACTGGTCGGTCTCGCTCAAGAGCCGGCAGGCCTCGGCGATGCGGTGTTCGTTGACATATTGCGAGACGTTCTTGCCCGTCGCCCGGTTGATCGCTGCTGAAATCTGGCGTGCCGGAATTCCGGCGCGGCGGGCAAGCCGGTTGAGGTTGAGATCGGCGTCGCGGTAGAGCTTTTTCTCCTGCATCGTCTCATCGACCCGGCGAAGCGTATCGGCGTCTTCGCCGAACCCTGTCGGGGGCGGAGCCTCCGCCGGTTCGGCCGCATTGAGCGGGACATGGCTTTGGCTGGCTGCCGCCGCCGCCACACCGACAAAGACGAGGATGAAGAGATTGGCGATGCCGATCACCGTCGCCGCGCGCGCTCCATTCCCCAGCGCCAGCTCAAGGGAAATCAGCACATCGACCATTCCCGACAGGCACAGCGTTACGGCGGCGGCGATGATGGCCCGGTAGGCCGGGACAGCGCCATCGAAAGGTGCAAGGCGAAGGCCGTCCGCGCCGGAGCGAAGCAGCCAGAGAATGGCGGCGGCGTAGATGAAATCGATCGATATCAGCGCGAAGTCGATTGCCCCGGGCCAAAAGATCATCAGCATGATGAGGATGACAGCAGGCGCCGCGTGGATGGCGAGCCGCGCCGGCCATTGGCGGTCGCTGGTGCGGACGAGCCTGGAGACGCCGGCATAGAGCAGCGACGGCATGATCGCGGCGGAAACCGGGGCGATGTAGCCCACCTCGCTGATGCCGTAGCCCCAGCGCAGCCCGACGAGCACCGATTGCAGCGCGCTGAGCAGGATCAGGCCAAGGAACGACAGGTTGGGCGCTGCGTCATCCCCGCGCCTGGCGACGACCCAAAGCAGGATGAACAGCAGCAAGGCGACGACGAAGGGCAGGGGAACAAACGGCATGGATCGGTTGGGCTCGCGGGCTGATGCGCGGAGCCTAGCCGATGTGGATTGATTCCCAAACTCGCAGGCAAGCCGTATCGATGTCTAGGCGAACTTCACCAGCATCAAGCTGAAGCTGCCGATGAACAGGAAGGCGCAGAAGGCCAGTGCCAGCGGACGCAGGCCGCGCGAGCGCAACTGCGAGATGTCGGCCTGCAGGCCCATGGCGGCGAGCCCCATGGTCAGCATGATGGTGGTGGCGAGCACTATCGCCGACTTCACTTCGGCGGGCACCGCGACCAGGCTGTTCAGCGCCACGACGGCGACGAAGGCGGCGACGAACCATGGCATGGGCGGGCGCGCTGCCGACTGGTCGCCACTCCTCGTGCGGCGCGCCATCAGGCCGAGCGCGATGACCATCGGCGCCAGCATGGCAACGCGCGTCAGCTTGGCCACCGTGGCGATCTCGCCGGACTGGGTGCCGTTCTGGAAGCCGGCGCCGATGACCTGCGCCACCTCATGGATCGAAGCGCCGGCCCACAGGCCGAAAGCGTGCTGGTCGAGGCCAAGCAGCGGCGCCAGCAGCGGGAAGCCGAGCATGGCGACGGTGCCGAACAAGGTGATCGAGGCAACGGCATAGGTGACGTCCTCGTCGCTTGCATCGGTGACGATGTTGGTGGCGACGATGGCCGAAGCGCCGCAGATCGACGTGCCGGCGGCAATCAGCTGCGCCAGCTTGGCGTCGACGCCGATCAGGCGACCGAGCGTGATGGTGAAGACGAAGGTCGAGCCCAGCGTCAGCGCGACGATGCCGACGCCGCCGGCGCCGATCGACACGACCTGGCCGAGCGTCAGCTGGAAGCCGAGCAGAACGATGGCAAAGCGCAGCAGGCGCTTTTGCGAGAAGGCGATGCCGGCCTTGGCGTGCGCCGGGGTGCCGAGCACGTTGGAATAGACCATGCCGGCGACGACGGCCAGGATCATCGGGCTGAACAGGGCAAAGCCGGAGACATTGTGCGCCGAGAAGGCGACGGCCGTGATCATCGCCACCAGCACGATGCCGGGGATGACGCCGTTCCACACCGAATCGAGCCGCTTGCGGCCGGCTGCCAGGTCGGCCGATATCGTGCTTTTCGGAATTTCGTTCGCGATGTGCGTGAGGGACGACAATGCAATTCTCCAGGCGAATACCTCCGGAGAATGCCATTCCTAAACCGATCTTTCCAACGAATTGTTCTGGTTAGAATGATCGATTTTTACGAACGATCGGAGGCGCAAACTCCCGGATCGTGGAGCGAAGAGGCACGACTACAGCTGCGCTGCGACGGCCGCCTTGTCGATCACCGACCAGACATTCCTGATCCGGTCGTCGAGAAACTCATAAAACACATTTTCGCTGAACGAGACTTTCCGGCCGTTGATCGGCAGGCCGAAGAAGGTCCCCCTCGGCGTGCAGTGGAACTGGATGCGGCTGGCGATGAAGGGTGGCTCGGAGATCAAGAGCTGGACATCGAAATAGAGATCCGGGATTTCGCGGAAATCCCGCTCCAGCATTTCGCGGTAGCCTGACAGCCCAATGCGCTCGCTGTTGTAGTGCACCTCGTCATGCACGAAGCGGTGCAGCCGCGCCCAATCCTGATTGTTGAGGCAGTCGATATAGCCTCGATAGAGGTCCGTCACGGTCATGGCGATGGCTCCGGTGCTTTGGAAAAGATCAGGGTTGATCGCGAAGATAGAACGCCCGCCAATACAGTCCAGACGTCCTATCCCCGATAGCGCAGCGCATCGACCAGCAGCGAGAAGGCTGGTGTCGCCTGGCGGCGGCTGGGGTAGTAGAGGTGGTAGCCGGGGAAGGGCGGGCACCAGTCAGCCAGCACCCGCACCAGTTCGCCGCTGGCAAGCGGCGCGTGCACCTGATCCTGCGGCAGATAGGCAAGGCCGAGGCCGGCCAGCACGGCATTCATGCGCAAGCCGGATGTATTGAAGATCAGTTGGCCCTCGACGCGCACCTTCAGCTCACGCCCAGCCTTTTCGAATTCCCAGGCATAGAGCCCGCCATAGGTCGGCAGGCGCAGATTGATGCAATTGTGCGTGGTCAGGTCCTGCGGTGAGCGCGGCTTCGGCCGTTTGGCGAAGTAGGCCGGCGATCCGACCACCGCCATGCGCTGGTCGGGGCCGATGCGCACCGCGATCATGTCGCGCGCCACCTGTTCGCCCAGCCGCACGCCGGCATCGTAGCGCTCGGCGACGATGTCGGTCAGGCCGTAATCGACGATGATCTCGACCCTGATGTCGGGATAGTCGGGCAGCAGCCTTGATATCGCCGGCCACAGCGCTGCATCGGCGGCGTGCTCGCCGGCGGTGATGCGGATGGTGCCGGCGGGTTTTTCACGCAAGGCGCTTACCGCGACGAGTTCGGCCTCGATCTCGCCCAGCCTCGGCCCCACGGAGCGCACCAGCCGCTCGCCAGCCTCGGTGGGCGAAACGCTGCGCGTGGTGCGGGTGAGCAGCCGCACGCCCAGCCGCTCCTCCAGCGCCCGCACCGTGTGGCTGAGCGCCGATTGCGAAACGCCGAGCTGGGCCGCCGCGCGGGTGAAGCTTTTTTCGCGCGCGACCGCGAGGAAGGCGGTCAGCTCATTCAGATTGTCTCGCGGCATTGATGAGCTCTCCTCATAAGTACATGCCGGATATAGCAGCTAATCCGGGCCAATCGCAGGCGCTAAATAGAGGCCATCACAATTGGCTGGAGAAGTCGGCGGCCCGCAAGCCCCGTGGCAGCGTCCTGCCTGGCGTCGAGAAGGGAAAAACCTTGGATATCAAGCGAAGCGGCTCGCAGGCCTCGGCGAAAGGCCCTGCGGAGTATTTTACCGGCACGGTGCGCATCGACGCGCCCTTCAAGGGTAGCGAACCCGCCCGCGTCGGCGGTGCCACCGTGACCTTCGAGCCCGGCGCGCGCACCGCCTGGCACGCCCATCCGCTCGGCCAGACG
Organism: Mesorhizobium subarcticum; assembly: GCF_055456085.1. NCBI lineage: Bacteria > Pseudomonadati > Pseudomonadota > Alphaproteobacteria > Hyphomicrobiales > Phyllobacteriaceae > Mesorhizobium > Mesorhizobium subarcticum. Next base: position 3,337,771 of record NZ_CM144237.1, read on the forward strand.
CTGATCGTTCTGTCAGGCGCCGGGCTTGTCCAGCGCGAGGGTGGGCCGATCGAACCGATCCGCCCCGGCGACATCGTCTGGTTCGCGCCCGGCGAAACGCACTGGCATGGCGCGGCACCAACCACGGCAATGAGCCATATCGCCATCGCCGAAGCGCTCGACGGCAAGGTCGTCGACTGGATGGAGAAGGTCAGCGACGACCAATACGGGGTTTGACACGGCGGTTCCCGGCTCCATCTCCGATACATCCCCTAGCGAAGGAAGCTCTCATGACTGACAAAAGCCCGTTCTCCGATATCGCGCCCGCGCTCGGCAAATACACCGACGAGGTGCTGTTCGGGGATGTCTGGAAGCGCCCGGGCCTTTCGCCGCGCGATCGCAGCCTCGTCACCGTCACCAGCCTGGTCTCGAACTACCGGATCAACGAGATGCCTTTCCACATGAAGCGGGCGCTCGACAATGGCGTCACCCCCGACGAACTCATCGAAACCATCACGCATCTCGCCTTCTACGCCGGATGGCCGGCGGCCAGCACCGCGATCGGCATTGCACGGAAAGTCTTCGAGCAGGCCGACGCCGAGAAGGGGTGAAGCCATGCCATGGTCGAAGGACGAACTCCCAAGGATCGCGGCAACCGACGATCTGCATATTTCGCCGTTGCGTGATGACGGCGTGACCCTGGGGACGCCGACATGGATCTGGTCGGTCGTTGCCGACGGCGCGCTTTATGTGCGCGGCTACAATGGCCTGCAGTCGCGCTGGTATCAGGCTGCGATCAAGCAGAAGGCCGGTCGCATCACCGCTGCCGGCATGGCCAGGGACGTCGGCTTCGAACCGGTCGAGGGAACCGTCAACGACCGGATCGATGACGCCTACAGAGCGAAATACGCAGCCAGCCCCTATCTCGCGCCGATGATCGCGGCGCGCGCCCGCGCCGCCACGGTGCGGATCACACCGAAGGAGAATTGAAATGCAAAAGCGCACACTTGGAAACAGCGGCCTCGAAGTCTCGGCCATTGGGCTCGGCTGCATGGGCATGAGCCATTCTTACGGGCAGCCGATGGAGACGCCGGATGCGGTCCGCCTGATCCGCTCCGCGTTCGAGCGGGGCATCACCTTCTTCGACACGGCCGAGGTCTATGGACCGTTCAAGAATGAGGAGGTCGTTGGCGAGGCGCTGCAGCCGATCCGCGACCAGGTGGTGATCGCCACCAAATTCGGCATCGATATCGCAGGTTCCGCTGGACATGAGGGCATGGACAGCCGGCCGCAGCATATTCGCGACGTCGTCGAGGCTTCGCTCAAGCGGCTGAGGACCGACCGCATCGACCTTTTCTACCAGCACCGCGTCGATCCGGTGGTGCCGATCGAAGAGGTGGCGGGCGCGGCGAAGGACCTGATCGGGCAGGGCAAGGTCAAGCATTTCGGCCTCTCCGAAGCCGGCGTGCGCACCATAAGGCGGGCGCACGCCGTGCAGCCGGTCGCAGCCCTTCAAAGCGAATACTCACTCTGGTGGCGTGAACCCGAGGAGGCGATTATGCCGGTGCTCGAGGAACTGGGCATCGGCTTCGTGCCCTTCAGCCCACTGGGCAAGGGGTTCCTGACCGGGGCGATCAACGCCAGCACGACGTTCGACAGCAGCGACTTCCGCAACACCGTGCCGCGTTTTGCAGAGGAGGCGCGCAAGGCAAACCAGGCACTCGTCGACGCCATCGTCGCGATCGCGGCGCAGAAGAAGGTGACACCGGCGCAGGTCGCGCTCGCCTGGCTGCTGGCGCAAAAACCCTGGATCGTCCCGATCCCTGGCACGACGAAGCTCAACCGCCTCGAGGAGAACATCGGATCGGCCACTGTTACGCTGACCACCGATGATCTTGCCAACATCGAGAACGCGGTCTCGGCGATTGCCGTGCAGGGCGAGCGCTACTCGCCGCAACAGGCGGCACGGATCGATCGCTGAGGCGGAATGAGCCTGATGTCGCCGAGTGCGTGCGCGCGCTCGGCGACCGGGTGGCCATCCCGGCGGATTCCTTGGCGAGGACCGTGGTGTTCGCCATGAGCCAGCCGGACGAGGTCGACATCAACGAGATATTGTTTCGGCCGACGGCGCAGGAGTATCAGGCCGCTGGCGGAAGCGTTGGCGCCGAACTGTTTAACGTGCAATCGCCTGAAGCCACTCGCCGGCAATTCGCTTGTCCTCGGCGGTGATCGAGTGGCCGACCGGCAGCACATGATGGACCACCGACGCCCCGGCACGGACCAGCCGATCAGCCAGTCGCAGTCCATCGCCCGGCGATCTGCGGCTGTCGCTGTCTCCATCAAGGATCAGCACCGGCGTTCTGTCCAATCGCTGCGGGATATCTGCAGTGAACGGGGAGAGGGGACGAAACAGGACCGCCCCCGCCAACAGGCCGGGGCGGGTCAGCAGCAGGGCTGCCGCCATGATGGCACCGTTGGAAAAGCCGATGGCTATGGGGCGTCCGTTCAAGCCGTAGTGGCCGCAGGCCGCTTCGATGAATTCCGCCAGCACAGGCGCCCTTGCGGCAATATCCGCTTCGTTGACCCGGCGATCTGGAAAACGATGGAAGAAGGCGTGCCCGCCGTCGATGGTAACCGTGCCGCGCATGCCGAGCCTCGCCGCCTCAGGCGCCAGTTCGCCAGCCAAGGGCAGCAGCTCGAACTCGTTGCCGCCCGAACCGTGGAGCAGAACGAGCGGCGCACGGATCATATCGGTGCCAGGAACGAAGCAGTGAGCGTGTGTCGGGTCGGGCATCTGCAAGGCCATTGGTTTTGTCAGCGACAATTGACCTTATAGGTTCCAGATCAAGCGGGCGGTTTCCAAAATCGGCATTTCACGGGATCGCTGCATGGCTGCAAGTGGACGACGAAGCTCTGGGCCAATCCCGAAATCTTGACGCGCCGCGCTTCCTGCGCCAGCTTGGCGCCATGTTCGCCCTCGCGCCCACCAACACCAAGCGACGCCGCCCAGTGCGGAGCGGCAAGCTGATTTCGCGACGACAAAGGCCGGCAGGATAGATCCGGTTCGTTCGTTTCCAGCCCCGCCCGCGATAACGCCGGCGGGGTTTTTCATGCCTGGAGCCTTGTTATGACAAAAAATTCCATCCGGTTTCGGCCGGCCGAGCCCGCCGACGCCGCAGCGATCAGGGACATTGTGCGCGCAGCCTATGGCAAATGGGTGCCGGTGATCGGCCGCGAGCCGCTGCCGATGCGCGCCGACTATGACAAAGCCGTCGCCGAGCATCCGTTCGAGCTCGCCGTCGCGGACGGCGGCATCGTCGGCATGATCGAAACCATGCTCGCCGACGATCACCTCTGGATCGAGAATGTCTGCGTGGCGCCGGAAGCGCAGGGCAGGGGCATCGGCCGGCTGTTGCTGGAGCGGGCTGAAAGCAAGGCGCTCGAAGCGGGTCGATCCGAGCTGCGCCTGCTGACCAACGGCGCCTTCGAGGCCAATGTGTTGTTGTACAAAAGGCACGGCTATACGATCGACCGGGAGGAGCCGTTCATGGGTGGTGTGACGGTCTATATGAGCAAGAGATTGGCCGGCTGATGCGGGCGGCGGTTGCCGCTTCGGTCCGCATTGGAGCGTGAACGGGGCGGAAGTAGCGCTCTACGGCGCCTCCCTCTGTCCTGCCGGACATCTCCCCACGGGTGGGGAGATTGGCCGTCACGACGGGTTTCGCCAATCTCCGGTGCAAGAAGAGGCGCCATGGACGGAACAGCTAATCTCCCCCCAAGTGGGGAAGATGTCCGGCAGGACAGAGGGGGGCGCGAAGGAACTCGGCGGTGATTTTTCAGCGCCTCGGATAGTGCTACAGTCCGACGACGGCATACCGCACACGCTGGCTCAATCACTGCCGTTCTGGCTCAACCACTTCGGGGGTTGCGTTTGACAGCGGCGTTTGTGCATCGTTATCTCTAGCCACATATCACGGCCGGAACGGCTCTGCGGCACCCCCAAGGAGAAAACCATGTCACACAATCTGCAGTTCTATATCGATGGCGCGTGGGTCGATCCTGTTGTGCCCAACACGCTCGATGTCATCGACCCGTCGAACGAGGATGCCTTCGCGCAGATCTCGCTCGGCTCCAAGGCCGATGTCGACAAAGCGGTGGCCGCCGCCAAGCGCGCCTTCAACACATTCGGCTTCACCTCGGTGGAAGAGCGCCTCGATATCCTGAACCGCGTCATCGAGGTCTACAAGAAGCGCTCCAAGGATCTGGCGCTCGCCGTGTCACGCGAAATGGGCGCGCCGCGCCAGATGGCGCTCGACAGCCAGGTCGGCGTCGGGCTGGCGCATCTCGTGAAGATGGCCGAGACGCTGAAGTCGTTCCAGTTCCGTCACGTCAAGGGCTCGTCACTCATCGTCAAGGAGCCGATCGGCGTCGTCGGCCTGATCACGCCGTGGAACTGGCCGCTGAACCAGATCACCTGCAAGGTCGGCCCAGCCCTTGCCGCCGGTTGCACCATGGTGCTGAAGCCATCGGAAATCGCGCCGCTCGACGCCATCATCTTCGCCGAGATCATCGACGAGGCCGGCGTGCCGAAGGGCGTGTTCAACCTCGTCAATGGCGATGGCCCGGGCGTTGGCCAGGCGCTGTCCAGCCATCCCGACATCGACATGATGTCGTTCACCGGCTCGACGCGGGCCGGCATCCTGGTGGCCAAGGCGGCCGCCGACACGGTCAAGCGCGTACACCAGGAGCTTGGCGGCAAATCGGCCAACATCCTGTTCCCGGATGTCGACCTCGAAAAGGCTGTCACCAAGGGCGTCGCCGGCTGCTTCGGCAACTCAGGCCAGTCCTGCAATGCGCCGACCCGCATGTTCGTGCCGCGCGACCGTCATGACGAGGCTGCTGGCTATGCCAAGGCGGCAGCGGAAAAGTTCACCGTCGGTCCTGCCGATGGCGCCAACACCAAGCTTGGCCCTGTCGTCAGCCAGGTCCAGTTCGACAAGATCCAGGATCTGATCCAGGCCGGTATCGACGAGGGTGCAACGCTCGTCGCTGGCGGCCCCGGCCGCCCCGCCGAACTCAACCGCGGCTACTATATCAGGCCGACCGTGTTCGCCGACGTCACCCACGACATGCGCATCGCGCGTGAAGAAATCTTCGGACCGGTGCTGGCGATCATGCCTTATGACACGGTCGAACAGGCGGTCGAGCAGGCCAACGACACCGTCTACGGCCTTGCCTCCTACATCCAGGCCAAGGACATCCAGAAGGCCCGCGACGTCGCGGCGCGCATGCGCTCCGGCAATGTCTACATCAACTACCCGACCTGGGACGCCGGCCTGCCCTTCGGCGGCTACAAGCAGTCGGGCAATGGCCGCGAATACGCCGAATATGGGCTCGAGGATTTTCTGGAGATCAAGGGCATCGCTGGGTATGAGGCGGCGGAGTAGGTTTGACTCGCGCCGCGACGAGCGGCGCGCGACTTTCTGGAACTAGGCCAATTGTCCGAAGCCGGCGCCGCCCCTCATCCGCCTGCCGGCACCTTCTCCCCGTATAGTGACGGGGAGAAGAATGCTGTCGCGCCGTCGGCGCTTCTTTTGCAACCACGGTGATTGGCGAAATCGCCAATGGCAGTGTCTTTCTCCCCGTCACTATACGGGGAGAAATGTCCGGCAGACAATGAGGGGCAGCGCGGACGCTCGCATCTCTGGCGCCCTGAGCCAAGCCATTCCCGCCCTGCCACCCTCTCGATACCGCTAGTTGTTGGCTCCTCCGGCATCGGGCAGGTTCAGCCGTCCTGAACAATGGGGTGGCTGGAATGAAACTCGTGAAAGTGCTTGGTATCGCGGCGGTGGCGACGATGGTGTTTGCGGTCTGCGCCGAGGCGAATGCCAAGTCGACGATCGCCAATTCGCCGTGCAAGGAAGACCGGCAGCGGCTCTGCCCGCAATTTCCGAACGGTAGCGCCGGGCCGTGCTTGAAGAAGCATCTGAAGGAACTGAGCCCGGCCTGCAAGGCGAAGGTGCTGGGGAAGTAGAACTGGCGGCGACCTTCCCGAAGCTGGGTTTCTCGCCCATTCCGTGTTGGCGAGAAACCCAGGCTTGTCGAACCCTCATCCTTGCCAATTGGCAAATACATGCTATATCTCTGCCAATAGCAGAGGTCAGCAAACATGCAGCTTCAGTCCATCGTCACCACGCCGGCCACGGTCGGGTCAGCCATTTCGGAAGAAGAGGCGGGCGCCCTGGCGCGCACCACGGTCAATCTGTTCAAGGCGTGGAACCTGACTGACATCGAGGCCTGCATCCTGCTTGGCGGCATGTCTGCGCGGACCTGGGCACGCTGGAAGGAAGGCGGCATCGGCCGCATCGACCGCGATTTGCGCACCCGCATGGCGCATCTAATGGGCATCCACAAGGGCCTGCGCTATCTCTTCACCGAGCCGGCGCGCGGCTATGCCTGGATCCGCAAGCCCAATGCGACGTTCGGCGGCCAGTCGGCGCTCGACCTGATGCTGCGCGGCGAAATCTCGGATCTTGCCGCGATGCGCGAATGGCTTGATGCGGAGCGTGGTGCATGGTGAGTGGGCTTGCGGTCCGGCGCCGCGTCCACTGGCACCAGACCTTTCGCATTATCCGCTCCATCCATCCGCCGATCGACCTCTTCGAGGATATTGCCGATCCGCGCGACTGGGAGGCGCTGGCCTCGGTGGAGGAGAAGACCAATCCGCGCATCCGGCTGGAGATCGGCGACCTCGGCAAGGTGACCGCCGCAAGGCGGGTTTCCGGCCCCGGCGCCAGCTTCGTCATGGCGCCCTTCGTGCATTGTTCGCCGCTGCGTCCGGGCCGCTTTTCGGATGGCAGCTACGGCCTCTATTATGCCGGCGACAGCGAGGAGGTGGCGCTGGCCGAGACCATCCACCACCACCAGAATTTCATGCGCGCCACCCATGAGGAGCCGGGCTGGACGGCGGACTTTCGCGTGCTGATCGGTAGCGTCGATCGCGACCTCGACGACGTCAACGCCGTGCCCGGCGTGCTCGACCCCGACGACTACACCGCCTCGCAGGCGGAGGGGCGGGCGCTGCGGGCGCAAGGCAGCGACGGGCTGGTGTGGAACAGCGTGCGCATGCCGGGCGGCCAATGCATCGGTATCTTCTGGCCCGACGTCATCACCGTTCCCGTGCAGGGCCGGCATTACAGCTACCACTGGGACGGCGCCCGCGTGGATTTCGTTCGCCAGCACGATACGGGCAAGGTGCTGGCGGTCAGCTGATGGCGGGTCTTCGGCTTTCCACAGCTGGTTGTCGGGTGGGGATAGAGATCACGGCCGGCGCTCCGGAAGGCTGCTCAGCTCTCTCTCAGTAGTGATAGCGACATTGCGCGATGAACAGGCTGTCTTCGCCTGCGCGGTAGACCAGACGATGCTCCTGCGTGATGCGCCGTGACCACCATCCCGAAAGTGGCCCGCGCAATGGTTCCGGCTTGCCTGTCCCGGTGAACGGCGTGCGGGTGCATTCCTTGATGAGTGCATTTATGCGTGCGAGCAGTTTGGCGTCGGTTGCCTGCCAGTGCAGATAATCCTCCCATGCGCGTTCATGGAAGATCAGCTTCACTCGGGAAGCTCGCGCTCGGTCCCTTCGCCCTGGTCCAATCCCTGCGTCGCCTCAAGCAAGCGATCGGCGTTACGCGGGCTGCGCAGGAGATAGCGGGTTTCCTCATAGGAGGCGAAATCCTCCACCGACATCAGCACAGCCGCCGGCTTGCCGCGGTCGCGCGTGATGATGACCGGCTCGTGATCCGCATTCACGGCGTCTATCGTAGCGGCCAGGTTGCGCCGCAAGTCACTGTAGGAAGTGGTTCGCATGGGCCATCTTGTACGCGTTTACGTACAAGATGGCAAGGATTTTGGGATGGATCATTGGCCTTAGGCGATTGGCACTCTTTCGCCAGCCTGTTCTATGATGCGCCGGCCACACCAATCCGGTCCCGGGCGAAACGATTTTCTCCGATCGTGATCGAGAATGAAATTCATTTCCTGCCATATCGGCTCCGCCCGATCTATATATCTGGTGAGACCGATGTAGGATGAAGATGGACAACGACATCATATTGAAGGCGCTGGCGCATCCGTTTCGGCGTGATGTGCTGGCGTGGTTGAAGGAGCCTGAACGGCACTTCGCCGAACAGGCGCATCCGCTCGAGATGGGTGTTTGCGCCAGCCAGTTCGATGGGCGTGGCCTGGCGCAGTCCAGTGTTTCGGCACATCTGGCGACGCTGGCGTCTGCCGACCTCGTGACGACGCGGCGGGTCGGCCAATGGGTGTTCTACAAGCGCAACGAAGAAACCATCGCGGCCTTCCAGGCCGCCCTGTCCGGTCTCTGACGATCCTCCCCCATTTCCCAAAATGCATGAAAGGCATTTCTCATGGCTACACTCTTTGATCCCTTGCGGGCCGGTGACCTGACGCTGGCGAACCGCATCGTCATGGCGCCGCTGACGCGCAACCGCTCGCCCAATGCGGTGCCCGGCGATCTCGCTGTCACCTATTACAGCCAGCGCGCCACGGCCGGTCTGATCGTGACCGAAGCCACCGCCATCAGCCATCAGGGCCAGGGCTATGCCGATGTGCCCGGCCTTTATGGCGCGGATCAGCTTGCCGGCTGGAAGCGTGTCACGGATGCCGTTCACAAAGCCGGCGGCAAGATCGTGGTCCAGCTCTGGCATGTCGGCCGCATCTCGCACGACAGTTTGCAGCCCGGCGGCGGCAAGCCGGTGTCGGCGTCCGCGATCAGGGCAAAATCCAAGACGTTCCTCGTCAAGCCGGACGGCAGCGGCGAGTTCGTCGAAACCTCCGAGCCGCGCGCGCTCGACACGGCGGAAATCCCCGGCATCGTCGATGATTATCGCCGCGCCGCGAAGGCCGCGATCGAGGTAGCGGGTTTCGACGGCGTCGAGATCCATGGCGCCAATGGCTATCTCATCGACCAGTTCCTGCGCTCGGGCACCAACCACCGCACCGACAATTATGGCGGCTCTATCGAGAACCGGACGCGCCTGCTGTTCGAGGTTGTCGACGCGGTCACCGCTGCGATCGGCGCCGGCAAGACCGGGATCAGGCTGTCGCCGGTGACGCCCGCCAACGACACTTCGGATGCCGAGCCGCAGCCACTGTTCAACCATGTGGTGGCGGGCCTTGGCAGCCGTGGCCTGGCCTTTATCCATGTCGTCGAAGGCGCGACCGGCGGCGCGCGTGACTTCCAGCAAGGCGACAAGCCGTTCGACTATGCTGAACTCAAAGCCACCTATCGCAAAGCCGGCGGGCAAGGCGCCTGGCTGGTGAACAATGGCTATAACAAAGAGCTGGCCGAAAAGGCTGTCGGTGACGGCTACGCCGACCTTGTCGCGTTCGGCAAACTGTTCATCGCCAATCCCGACCTCGTCAGCCGGCTGAAGCAGAATGTCGAGCTGAACACTCCCGACAATTCGACGTTCTATGGCGGCAACGCCAAGGGCTATACGGATTATCCGACGGCAGCCTGAGCCATCAGGGACAAGGCATTCGCGTGCCCACAAGACAAGAGCGGCCGGCTCCCCATGGGGAGCCGGTCCGGCGCGCTGATGCGGCCGGCGGCTTGCGTCATGTTCTGCCGTCGCTGGTCTCGGCCTTTGAGGCGTGACAGCGGAGACGCGGCTTGGCCCGGCCGGCCTGCTACGCGAGCGCTGGTGATGTCGCCGGAACATCCGCCCCGTGCTTGGGCCGACGGAAGAGATTCTCACCGAAGCAACCTTGTTCCGCGCCTATGGCGTGCCGATCCGGTTGATCCGTTCGGGCAGCCACGTCGCCTGTGTGGCCGAGGTGGAAGCGGGCTAGATCGGTCGATCGGAGAGGCCGCTCATTTCTGCATGAAGGCGGCGAAATCCTCCGTAGTCGTGGCGAAGGCCTCCACATTGTATTGCAGCCAGGCCTTCGTCACGCCGCCGACGATCGATACCCGATAATCGCCATAGTATTTGCCGTCGGAATATTTCACGACGCCGACCCAGCCGGCATTGTCGGAATGGAACTTGTCGAGCGCGTCCACGGTCAGCGGGGTCTTGGGCGTCCAGCCGCCAGTTTCGAACAGGATCGACTTGCAGACTTTCTTGTCGTCGCATCCGCCAAGGCTGATGAAGAAATTCTGGCCGCCCGAAGCGCTGGCGATGTAGTCGCCATTGCTGTCCTGCTTGACCTGCGCGCGATAGCCGCCGTTCAGCACGGCGTCCCTGACATCGTCGAGGGTTACAGTTGCCAGCAGGTCCGAGGTGGGCGCGGCGGGCGCACTGGCGGTGGCCGGTGCGTTGGCGGCGGGCGTGTTGGTGGCAGGTGGCGCATTGTTCTGCGCCAAGGCGCATGCCGCGCCGGTCAGAACCAACGGGAAAGCGAAAGCAAGCACACGAGCAAAGCGCGCCATGTCCAACCCCCAAAGTGAACCCATGAAAAATCAACATCAGGACTTGTTGCGTGTCAACGCACGTCAGCGTGTGCGTGACATCAACCGGTTCAGGTGGCCCGATCGTCATGGATGATTTCTTTGCCGTGCTGACTTGCGGCGATCAAGAATTTGCCTGATCACGTTGGCATAAGGCCAACAACTACCAACTGTGATCCAGATTCGGCTGACATGATGCTTCAAGGACTTCTGCGGTCGAATGCAACCGCGCGGCAGCCTCTCGCCGGTCTGGCCATGCTGCTGGCGCTCAGTGCTCCGGTCATGGCTGCCGACAGCCGTATGGATGTCTGCGCCAACGACAAGCTTACACCGCCCAACCGGATCGTTGCCTGCACCAATGTGCTGGAGGACAAGGCGACGTCGCCGGCTGACCAGGCCATTGCCTATTTCGATCGCGGCAACGCGTTGGACGCGGCCGGCGAATACGACCGCGCCCTGTCGGATTACGACAAGGCGATCGAACTCGATCCCAAGGACGCCGATGCCCTCAACAATCGTGGCCTGAGCTGGAGCCACAAGATGGACTATGACCGGGCGATCGCCGACTACGGCAGGGCGATAGAGCTCAACCCACAATTTGCCCTTGCCTATGCCAACCGGGGCCTGATCTGGAACGACATAAAGCACGACTATGTCAAAGCCATCGCCGATTTTGATAAGGCAATCGGTCTCGATTCGGAAAACTATGTTGTCTACAACGTGCGCGGCAATGCGTATCTGCGCAACGGCGACTATGACCAAGCCATCATCAGCTATAGCCAGGCCATTTTTCTCGATCCCGAGAACCCTGACCAGTATTTCAATCTCGGGCTGGCTTGGGCCGCCAAGGGCAATCTAGAGCGCGCCATACCCGACTACAGCCAGGCGATCAGCCTCAATCCAAACCATGTCCAGGCCTATCGCTGGCGCGCCGGCGCCTGGAAGAAGCGGGGTGACAGCGATCGCGCCATATCGGATTATGACCAAGCCATCAGGATCGACCCCAAAGACGCAGAGACCTTCCGTGACCGTGGCGATGTGTGGTTCGGCAAGAAGGACTACGACCGGGCCATCGCCGATTATGGGCAGGCCATCGATGTCGATCCGAAAGATGCCATAGCGCACAATGATCGCGGATGGGTGTGGTCGCACAAGGGCGACCTCGACCGGGCCATCGCGGACTATAATGAAGCGGTCACCATCGATCCAAACTACGCCACGGCCTACAACAATCGCGGCCTGGCCTGGTCGGATAAGAACGACCCCGACCGTGCCCTGGTCGACTACGACAGGGCGATCGCCATCGACCCCAAATACACGCAAGCCTATGACAACCGGGGCTTGGCACGGGTGGAGAAGGGCCAATACGACCTCGCTATAGCGGACTACAATCTGGCGATCCTCGTCGATGGCGGATATGCCATCGCCTACAAGAACCGTGGCTGGGCCTGGGCGCGCAAGCACCAGTTCGACTACGCCATCGCGGATTATGACAAGGCCATCACACTGATCCCGGACTATGCCGGTGCCTGGACCGGGCGGTGCCATGTCTGGATCTACAAGGGGCAATACGATCGCGCGATCAGGGATTGCGATCAGGCGATCCATATCCTGCCCAACGGTGCAGGCGCCCACGACATGCGAGGCCTCGCCCGGCTCTACAAGGCTGACTATGCCGGCGCTTTCGCCGACTACGATGAAGCGGTGCGCCTCGACCCGAAATTCGCGGGCGCCTATCAGGGCCGGGGCATTGCAGCGTTCTACTTTCGCTCGGCCGCCAGCGCGCAGGCCGATCTCGAGCAGGGCGCCCAGATCCTGCCGAAGGATGCCTACTACGCGATCTGGGCGGACCTTGCGCGGCGCCGCAATGGGCAGCCGAGCGTCCTGCGCGACGCCAAGCTCGACATGACGAAATGGCCGGCGCCGCTGGTGCGCTTGTTGCTGGGCGATCAGACGCCCGAAGCGGCGCTCGCCGCCGCTGACGATTCCGACACAACGAAGAAAAACGAGCAGGTCTGCGAGGCGAATTTCTACACTGCGGAGTTCCTGCGGCTGCAGCATCGCGAGGAGGATGCCCTGCGTCTCTATCGCATGGCATTGCGCGATTGCCCTCGGGATTTCATCGAAATCAGCGCCGCTACCAACGCGCTGCGTGTCATGGGCAAGGCGCCGTGAGGTCTCGCTGGCGCTCCTTCCCGGCCGCCTTCGTCGTGCTGCTGCTGCTGCTCGGCACGGTGGCTGTGGCGGCTTCCAAGGACCATGCCGTCTGTACCGACGAAGGGGTCGAAGCTGCCCGCAAGATCGCCGCCTGCACTGCGATCATCGAGGACAAGGCGGAAGCCGAGGACAACCGCGCCTCTGCCTATATCTACCGTGGCAATACGTTTGACGCGCAGGGCGATTACGACAGGGCGATTTCCGACTACGATCAGGTGATCGCCCTTCATCCGGATGGTGTCACCGCCTATGAAAATCGTGGCCTCGCCTATGTGCACAAGGGCGACTACGACAGCGCGACAATCAGCTTCGACCAGGCGATCTTCCTCGATCCGGAGAATGCCGAATTCTACTACAACAGAGGCGTTGCCTGGTTCTACAGGGGCAATGGAGACCGCGCGATCGCCGATTACGGTGCCGCGATCAAGCTCAATCCCGCAGATGCCAGAGCCTACCACAACCGGGGCGTGAGCTGGGCGCGGAAGGGCGAGGACGAGCGCGCCATAGCCGATTACGGCCAGGCCATCTCACTCGATCCGAAGAATGCCAGCTCATACAACAACCGGGGCGACGTCTGGGATAGCAAGGGTGACGATATCAGGGCGATGGCCGACTACAACCAGGTGATCGGTCTCGATCCGAAAAATGGCCATGCCTACTATCGTCGCGGCATGATCTGGTGGCGCAAGGGTGACGATGGCAGGGCCATCGCGGACTACAGCCAGGTGATCAGCCTCGATCCGACAGACCCAAGCATACGCTACAACAGGGGTCTGGCATGGTCGCGCAAGGGCGACGGCGATCGTGCGATCGCCGATTTCGACCAGGCGATCAGCCTCGACCCCAAGATGGCGGCAGCCTACTATAACAGGGGTACCGAATGGCTTAAAAAGGAGGACAGGAACCGCGCCATCGCCGATTACAGCAAGGTCATCGCGCTTGAACCGACAAACGCCATGGCACTGAACGATCGGGGCTTTGTCCTGAACGAGTTGGGCGACTATGAGCGTGCGCTTGCCGATCTGGACCGCGCGATCGGTCTCGATCAGAAACAGGCAAAAATCTACAGTAATCGGGCGATTGCCCGGGCGGGAAAGGGCGATCTTGCCCCGGCCCTGGCCGATTACAACCAGGCGATCGCGCTCGATCCGAGTTTTCCGAACGCCTATGCGGGCCGGGGTTTCGTGAATTTCTATTCAGGCATGCTGGCCAAGGCAGAGCCCGATTTTGCGAAGGCCGCCGCGCTTGCGCCCGACAACGCCTATTTTGCGATCTGGCTCGACATCATCGACCGGCGCAATGGCGGCACCAGCCGTTTGCAGGAAGCCGTTGCCAAGCTCGACATGTCGAAATGGCCGGCACCGGTGGTCAAGATGCTGCTGGGGCAAAAGACATCTGCCGAGGCCCTTGCCGATGCCGGCACCGGAGACCCGGCGCAAACAAGCGGCCAAGTATGCGAAGCCAATTTCTACACTGCCGAGCTAGACCGGCTGCAGGCCCGCAGCGAAGAAACCTTGCGGCTTTACCGCCTCGCCGCGAGGACCTGCCCCAAGGGGTATGTGGAATATCGTGGCGCGGTTGCCGGCTTGCGCTCGCTGGGCATGCTGCCGTGATGATCGCCCCTTGCAAGAATAGAACTATCGCGCCAGTGCGGCTGTGACCACACTCGGCAAGGACACTCGTCTATCAGGTCGCCTAGCCTTCCGCGCACTGCAGAACGCCCTCATTGCCGGCGAAGAATCTGGGGCACCCATTGCCTTCGATAGCACTGCATTCCTGAGCAAAATGCGGGCCAAGCATGCCAAGTGAGCGCCGCTAACATCGGTTCGAGGGTGCAGAACGAAACTCCTAAGCCGCAAGATTCAATGCCTGAGGATCTTGCTCAGAAACGCCCGGCTGCGGTCGGTCTTCGGATGTGAGAAGAACTCGTCGGGGGTGCCGCTTTCGACGATGGCGCCGGCGTCCATGAACACCACGCGCTGGGCGACCTTGCGGGCAAAGCCCATTTCGTGCGTCACCACCATCATGGTCATGCCTTCCTCGGCGACCGCCACCATGACGTCGAGCACTTCGGAAATCATTTCGGGGTCGAGGGCGGAGGTCGGCTCGTCGAACAGCATGATCTTGGGCCGCATGCCGAGGCAGCGCGCGATCGCCACGCGCTGCTGCTGGCCGCCGGAGAGCTGTGCCGGGTAGGCGTTGACCTTGTCGGCGAGGCCAACCTTGGCCAGCAATTCGCGTCCGGCCTTTTCGGCCTCGGCGCGCGGGATCTTGCGGACATGGATGGGGGCGAGCGTGACGTTTTCGAGCGCGGTCTTGTGCGGGTAGAGGTTGAACGACTGGAAGACGAAGCCGATCTCGGTGCGCAGCCGGGTCATGTTGGTGGCGGGGTCGCCAACACGCTGGCCGTCGACGACGAGATCGCCGTCCTTGATCGTTTCCAGGCCGTTGACGCAGCGGATCAGGGTGCTCTTGCCGGAGCCGCTTGGGCCGCAGACGACAACCACTTCGCGCGGCTCGACGCTGAGCGTGATGTCCTTCAGGACGTTCAGCGCGCCGAACCATTTGTTGACGCCGCGAAAGTCGATCATGCCCGTTTTGGTCATATCGGTTGGGCCTTTGGGGTTCGATGTCACAACTGCACCTCGCCATGGGCCGCACCCATGCGGCGTTCGAGCCGGCGGGCCAGCATGATCAGGGGATAGCAGACGATGAAGTAGCCGACGCCGACGAGGAAGAAGACCAGCAGGCCGTTGGGCACGCGCTGCACCACCAGCCAGCCGACGCGGGTGAGGTCGGTCAGGCCGATCGCCGAGACGACGGACGAATCCTTGATCAGCAGCACATATTGCCCGACCAGCGGCGGCAGCACGATGCGCATCGCCTGCGGCAGCACCACCTGGCGCATGCGCTGCCAGCGCGGCAGGCCGGATGCCAGGGCTGCCTCGACCTGGCCTGTCGGTACCGAACGGATGCCGGCGGCGACGATCTCGCAGATGAAGCAGGCGGCAAGGTTGGTCAGCGCGATGATGCCGGCGGTGAAGGCGTCAAGCTCGATGCCGAACTCCGGCAGGATGAAGAAGATCAGGAAGATCTGCACCAGGAACGGCGTTCCCCGGATCAGGTCGACCCAGGCGCCGATGACGCCCGAGATGAGCCGGTTGCCGCCGGTGCGCAGGATGCCGAGACCGAAGCCGAGCAGCGTGCCGAGCACCAGGCTGATCAGCGACAGCACCACCGTCATGCCGAGGCCGCGCAGTGCGAGGGGATAGGAGCCGGCGAGGCTGAGGAATTGGTGCCAGATCATGTCCGCGCCCCCGCTGTGCCGAGCCAGCGGCTGGAGAGAACGGCCAGTCCCTTGAGGCAGTAATAGAGGAGCAAATAAAAGGCGGCGATGGTGAGAAAGCCTTCCGCCGGCATGAAGCGGTCGGAGGCGAGCAACTGTCCGGCGCGGGTCAGCTCGGCGACCGAGATCAGCGACAGCAATGCGGAATCCTTGACCAGCACGATCGCCTGGCCGAGCAGCGGCGGGATCGTCACCTTGAAGGCTTGCGGCAGGACGACCAGGCGCATGCGCTGGACATAGGTCATGCCTGAGGCAACGCTGGCTTCGACCTGGCCGCGCGGGATCGACAGGATGCCGGCGCGGATGATCTCGGCGATGTAGGCGCCACTGTTCAGCGACAGTGCGATGATGCCGACGACGAGCTCGGGCAGGACGAAGCCGAGCCGGGGCAGGCCGAAATAGAGGAAATAGAGCTGCGCCAGCAAGGGCGTGGCGCGCACGGCATCGATATAGGCCTTGGCCGGGGCGCGAAACAGCCAGCCGCGCTGCAGGTTCATGGCGCAGAGCACGATGCCGACGACGAGCGCACCGATGAAGGACAGCGCAGAAAGCCAGACCGTCGTCACCAGGCCCTGCCCGAACAGGGGCAGATATTCGACAATGGTGCGGAAACTGAAATTTTCGAGCATCGTGGGTGAGTCCCCGGAGCGCGGGAAGCGACGGACGTGGCGAGGGTCCAGGCGGCTTCGCGGCGCTCAAGACGCGCGCGAAGCCGCCTGGGTTCTATCGCTGCTTAGTGATCCTTCTTCCAGGCGTCGGAATTCACCCAGTAGTCGAGGTTCTTCTGCAGGCGGCCGTCGATGGTGACCTGGTTGAGGAACAGGTTCATCCAGATCAGCAGGTCCGGCTCATCGTAGCGGGTGGCGAAGGCAAGCGGCTCCTTCGACAAGAGGTCCGGCATGATGGTGAAGCTGCCGGCGGGATAGGCGGTCGACTGGCCCTTGACCGCCGAGACGTCGTTGACGCCGCAATCGGCCTGGCCGTTGTTGACGGCGTCGAGCAGCAGCGGACCGCCGCCCTTGTAGCTCTTGATGTCGGCATCGGGGAAGGCGGCCTTGGCTTCCTTCTCGCCGGTGGCGCCCAACAGCACGGCGATCTTGGTGCCCTTGGCCTTGCAGTCCTCGGTGGTTTTGAACTTGCTGTCGGCCTTGGTGAAGACGGTGCTGCCCGTGTACATGTAAGGCGTGGTGAAGGCGACCTTCATGCCGCGCGCCAACGTCGGCGTCATGTCGGCGACGAGAAGGTCCGCCTTGCCCGACAACAGCGCGGGGATGAGGCCGTCCCAGTCGAAGTCGAGGAAGGTGATTTTCACACCCATTTCCTTGGCCATCAGTTCGGCCAGTTCAACCGAACTGCCGGTGCGCTCGCCATTGGCGCCGACCAGCGAGAAGGGGGGCCCTTGAGTCTGCACGGCGACACGCAGTTCGCCGCGCTTGGTGATCTCGTCCAGCGTTCCGGCACTGGCCGCGGCGGTCAGCCCGGCGAGTGCAAGTCCGGCGATGAAAAGTCTGGCAATCTTCATTTGGTATTCCTCCCAGTTGTCATTGTTGTCTGCCCGCGGATTTCCTTGGGCGCTTTTTTTGAGCGGCGGCGCCGTTTGCCGGCGGCAGCCACCGTTCGAAAATCCTCAGTCCCAGGCCACCGTCTCGGTCACCTTGATGCCGCGCTTGGCCAGCGCCTCGAAAAAGGGTTCGTCCGGCACGTCGAGCAGCGGGTTGAGCAGGCCGGGCTTGCTGATGTCGCCGCGTGCGAGCATCTGCGCCACGATGCTGGCGGGGTAGCCGACGCCCAGGCTCATGCCGAACAGGCCCGACGCCAGGTCACGCTCGATGATCAGATCGGAAGTCACTGTCTTGGCGCGGCCGGCTTCGAGGCCGGAAAAGACGTTGCGCATCACGCACAAATCCTTCTCGCCGGGGCCGTATTGCAGTTGCGGGCCGAGCAGCCGGCCGAGGAATTCGCGCGGGCTGCTGGAGGTGCCGGGCACCTTGTCTTCGGACAGGAAACCAAGCTCCTTCAGCGGCGCCCAGAAGGCCGACCATCCCGGCCAGCGCAGCGTGTAGCGGCCGGAGCGGCGCAGCCCTTTTGCCGCGGGAAGCATCTCGACATAGTGCAGCGCATCGCCATTGGGGAAGGCTTCGAGCTGACCCAGGCCAGCGACCTCGATCTCGTGGATGAAAGGACTGTCGTGCTGGCGGGCGGCTGGCACGGCGACACGTTCGCCGTCCTCGATCATCACGCTGTCGCGGTTCTGGCTGACCAGCACCATGTCGAAGTTCCAGCTCACCTTGTAGCACAGGGGCTTGGCCATCGCCTTCGGTTCGGGGATGCCACCACAATAGGAATCGATGGATGAGATCGTGTCGAACTGGCGGGCGGCGCGGGCGTAAAGCACGAGATCGATGCCGGGATCGAGCCCGCATTCGGTCATGATGGACACGCCGGCCTGTTCGGCAGCCTGTGCCAGATCGGCGATGGCCTTGCCGTAATTGGTGGTGACCAGCGGCGTGCGCGTTGCGATCGCGGCCTGGACCGCTTCGCGCATCAGCGGCTGCGGCAACAAATCGATGACGGCGTCGACATTGCCCAGCACATCGGCGAGTGCCGGACCGATCGCGCCCTCGGGCACCACAAAGCGCACGCGGGAAAGATCGGTCAGCCCACCGAGCCGTGCCGCGCCATCTGGTGCCGTGTCGACGCAAACCACCTCCTCGACACCGCTGGCGACGAGATCGGCGATGGCGGCCCGGCCCTGCAGGCCGAGGCCGCCGAGAACCGCGATCTTCATGCCGGCTCCTTGCGGGGGGCATCTTCCGACCAGCAGCCTTCCGGCAGGCTGACCCATTTGTTGCAGGAGGCCATGACGACGAAGGTTTCGCTGCGCACGACTTCACCCGGTATGCCGGCGCCGGGGATCAGCTCGCTGGTGATGCGGTAGAGGTCGGCAACATCGCCGGCCACCGTCACGTCGACGATGATGTCGAAGCGCCCGGTGACCACCGAGGCCGAATTGACGAAGGGCAGTTCGGCGATGCGCTCAGCCAATTGACGGGCCTGGCCGCGTCCCTGGGCATTGATGCCGACGATGGCCGAGATCAGTTCGGGGCGCTCGGTCAGGTTCAGGAGCCCGACGATTTTCAGCAGGTTGCGGTCGATCAGATTGCGCAGCCGTGAGCGCACCGTCGGCACCGATATCGCCATCTTCTCCGCAAGCCGATTAACGCCAAGTTGCGCGTCCTGGGACAGCAGCTTCACCAGCCGCCGGTCCGTCTGATCGAGATGTTCCCGCAAGGCTCATGCTTTCACAAATGAGAAAAATGTCGTGTAATTTCTTTCTTATATGAAAGCAGATTACGGGAAACCTTTCGAAACAGCAAGCGCTCTGTTGTGAGTCGCAATCAAGCCTGTGCAGTGGGTCGAATGACGATCTCGCTCACATCGACCTCGGCCGGTTGCTCGATCGCGAAGGCGATGGCGCGGCTGATCGCATCGGGGGTAATGGCGATTTCACCCATGCGTTTTTCGATCTCCGCCTTGATCTCCGGATTGGTCATCGAGTCCGCGAAATTCGTCTGGACGAAGCCCGGAGATATATTCGTCACGCGCAGCTTGGGGCCGGCTTCGAGTTCGCAAGCCTTCGGCGATCGCCCGAACCGCATTCTTTGTTCCCGCATAGACCGCCATTGTCGGCTTGATGATCGGCCCCGCCGTCGAGAGAATGTTGACGAAGTGGCCGAAGCCCTGGCGGCGAAACACCGGCAAAGCGGCTGCGATGCCGTAGAGCGGTCCCTTTATGTTGATGTCGATCATCTCTTCCCAATCCTCGACGCGCAGTTCATCGAGCAGGGAGTTCGGGCCGATGCCCGCATTGTTGATCAGGACATCGATCTTGCCGAACGTGTCGCAGGCAAGAGCAACAAGCTTTGTGAGGTCCTCGCGGTTCTTCACGTCCATGGCGAGACAGGCTGCCTCACCGCCCGCGCTCACGACGGTGCCGACGAGCGCGCGTCAAGACGATCGGCGCGCCGGGCTCCGAGTACAACGCTGGCTCCTCGTTCGGCCAGCAAGAGCGCCGTTGCCTGCCCGATGCCGCTGCTGGCACCCGTGATCGCGATGACTTTTCCTTTTATTCCAGACATGATTGTCTCCTTTCACGATCTAATGTCGTGAAAGGCTGGTGGATTATCTATGGTCAAAGCTCTAGCGTTTCGTCGCAATCGTCCAATCTTGCCATGATCGATCCCTTATCCGATGTGCTTTCGCTTCTCGATATCGCGAGCGCGCGTTGCACGCGTCTCGAGGCTGGAGGGCGATGGTCGTTCCGTTTTCCAGCAAAGCCCGCGTTGAAGTTCGCGGCCGTTCTTCGTGGTCAATGCTGGATCACTTTGCCGGACGAGCGGCCCTTTGCACTTGGCCCCGGCGATACCTTTCTGCTGGCCAACGCCCCCGCCTATGTGATCGCCAATGATCTTTCCCTGGAGCCCGAAGACGGGATCTCGTCCTTCGACTGGGAGCATTCGAATGTCGCCCGGCACGGTGGCGATGAAACGGCGCTGGTCGCGGGAAGCTTCGTGTTCGAAGGCGGCAATGCGCAGCTCCTGCTCGATGCCCTTCCCAGGTTCATGCATATCCCGGGAAGCGATCGGGCAGCGACGATCCTGCGCGGCTCGCTGGCGGTGCTCGACGAGGAACTCGATGCGGCGTCGATGGGCTCGACGCTGATGACACGTCGCATGGGCGACATCCTGCTCGTGCAGACGTTGCGGGCTTACGTCGCCAGGCAAGGCACAAGCAGCATGGGCTGGGTCGGCGCGTTGACCGACCGACGCATCGGCGCTGCCCTCAGCCTGATCCACAATGATCCCGGTCATGGCTGGACGGTCAAGGAACTTGCCACGTCCATCGGCATGTCGCGCTCCGGCTTTGCGCATCATTTCAAGGAACTCGTCGGCATGGCACCGCTCGACTATTTGACGCGTTGGCGGATGCATCGCGCACGGGACGCCATGCGTCGATCCGGAGCTTCGGTTGGCAGTCTGGCGCAATCGCTCGGCTACGCCTCCGAAAGTGCTTTCGGCAATGCATTCAAGCGCGTGTTCGGGTGTTCCCCGAGGCGCCTCCGGCAGGCCGAAAACGCGGAGTAGACGTCGAGCTGTAGTTGGGCCGTCCGCTGCTCGTCCTCGGCTGCCGGGTTCAGGCCAGCGCGGCGGCGAGCAGTTTGGCCTGCGGCGTCAGCTCGTCGAAGCCGCGGGCGCACAGGTTGAGCTGGCGGGTTGCCCAGTCGTCACTGAGCCGAAGGCTGCGAAGTCGGCGGGCCGAGCGGCGTGCGGCACTTTCCGGCACGATGGCGATGCCCGCCCCTTGCGCGACCAGCCGGCAGACATTGTCGAGGCCAGGCACGCGGATGCGGATGTGCAGATGGCCGCCGAGGCGTGCCGCCTGGCGGGTGATGTGCTCCTGCAGGGCATGGCCGAGGCTGAGGCCAACGAAGGATTCGCTCAGGATATCAGTGAGGCTGACAGCATGCAGGCCGGCGAACCCCGGCCAGTCACGGGCGGTGATCACCACCAGCCGGTCGATGAAGAACGGTCTTTGCTCGAGATGCGAAAGGCCGGCCCAGGTGGCGGCAATGCCGAGATCGGCCGCACCGCTGGCCACCGCTTCGGCGATCTCGTGGCTGGGGCGTTCGTCCAGATCGATGTCGATGCCGGGATGCGCCACCAGGAAGGCCGGCAGGATGTCACGCAGCAGCTCGGCCGTGGCGGCGGTGTTGGCCATCAGCCGCACGCGGGCGCGCAGGCCGCCGGCATAGGCGCCAAGGTCGCCGGCCATCGCCTCGATCTGGTTCTGCACCGCGCGCGCATGATGCAGCAGCGCCTGGCCGGCGGCCGTCGGCACCACGCCCCGGCGGCGGCGCTCCAAAAGCGGCGCGCCGAGCCTCTCCTCCATGCCCTTGATGCGGGCGCTCGCCGAGGCCAGCGCCAATCCGGCAAGTTCCGCGCCATGGGTGATGCTGCCGCGCTCGGCCACCAGCAGAAACAGCCGGAGATCGGTGAGATCGAAGCGCATTTTTGTTCCCCAAAGCATGCGGCTTCAGCCTTCGTCCTGGCCAAAGGCTGGCAGCGCAACTTCCACATTGTGCGCGGCCCTTATGTCAGTCAATCATCCGCAATGGAGATGTGCGATGGACGAAAAGACATCAGGTCGGAAGACACCAGGCCGGCAAGGGCTCGGCATTCTTGAGAGCATGGCGATCGTGCTGGCGGTGGCCGTGGCCTCGCTTGCCCTGGCGCAGGCGCAGCCTGGTCCGCGGGGATGTATGACATCAGCGGCTTCGGTCAGCCGCGATGCCGCGCCGGCAAAACCCAGCCCGGACGCGACGGACATGCTGTTGCATGATTGATCAAGTGGTGCGGTCGTGCTGAGCGTGGGTATCATTGTCTGGATCGGTGTCGTCTTCCTCGCTGCCGGCCTCGTCAAAGGCGTCGTCGGCATGGGGCTGCCGACGGTTGCGATGGGATTGCTGGCGGTGACGATGCCGCCGGCTGAAGCCGCCGCCCTGCTGCTGATCCCGTCGCTGGTCACCAATCTCTGGCAATTGTTCACGGGCCCGTCCTTCGCCGGCCTCGTCAAGCGGCTGTGGACGATGATGGCCGGCATCATGCTGGGCACCGTCGCGGGAGCCGGGGTGCTCACCGGCACACATGCGGGCGCGGCCTCGGCAGGGCTCGGCGCCGCACTTGTCCTTTACGCCATTCTCGGCCTGCTAAAACTCGGCTTCACCACACCGGCGCGCCACGAAGCGTGGGCCTCACCACTGGTCGGCGTGGCGACCGGGCTGGTCACCGGCGCCACCGGCGTCTTTGTCATCCCGGCGGTGCCCTATCTGCAATCGCTGCGGCTGGAGAAGGAGGATCTGATCCAGGCGCTCGGCCTGTCGTTCACCGTCTCGACGGCAGCCCTTGCCATCGGCCTGTTCAGGACGGGCGCGCTGGCGTCGCCGACGACGCAACTGGCGGGATCGGCAGCAGTCCTCGTGCCGGCGCTGGCCGGCATGTTCATCGGCCAGGCGCTGCGCCAGAAGATGAGTGTCGAGACGTTTCGCAAAGTGTTCTTTGTCGGGTTGCTGGCGCTGGGGACGTATCTGGTGCTGGAGGCGCTGTGGTGAGTCTGCTCACTCGGCAATCGACCTGATAACCCGCGCCGGGTTTCCGCCGACAAGCGTATTCGCGGGAACGTCCCTGGTCACCACCGAGCCCGCCGCGACGACGGCGTTTTCGCCCACCGTCACGCCGCCGATGACCGTTGCGCCGGCGGCGATCCAGACGTTGCGTTCGATGACGATCGGCTTTGCGGTGGTGAAGGCGCGCCGCCGCGAGGGTTCGAGGGGATGGCCTGAGGTGATGAGGCTGACATTCGGCCCGATCAGCACATCGTCGGCGATATCGAGCCCGCCGAGATCATAAAAAGTGCAGTTCTGGTTGATGAAGACATTGCGCCCGACGCGGATGTCGGGGCCGCCAGTGGTGTAGAAGGGCGGTATCAGCAAGAAGCTGTCATCGACTTGTCTGCCGATGAGCTCGCTGAACAAGGCGCGGACCTCGTCGGCGTCGTTGAATGTCAGACGGTTGAGGTTGGCGGTGATCGCCATCGCCCGTTTGACGCTTGCCAGCATGGCCGCCGATTCCAGCGTTCTTCCGGGGATTATCCGGGTGCGACCGTCATCCACCATTCGTTGTTTTCCTCCGAGGCGAATGAATGTCCGGCGCATGACGGCCGCGCCGGAGCCCTGGCGGTTATTTGAGCATGATTCCGAAAGCCGGTTCCAGCTCTCGGAGATACACCTTACCGAACCACCAGCACCGGGATCTCGGTGTAGGACAGCACTTCCGCCGTCTGGCTGCCCAGCAGCAGCTTGCCCAGCCCGCGGCGGCCGTGCGAGGCCATCACGATCAGGTCGCAGCCGAGCGCCTGCGATAGTTCCAGGATGGCTTCGGCCGGCCGCTTGTCCTCGACATGCACAACCTCGGCGGAAACGCCCGCCGCATCGGCCGCTGCCTTGCCCCTGTCGAGAACCTCCTTGCCGTATTTGCGCGATTCTTCCTGGAAGACGGCGAGTTCGTCGCCGGCGGCATAGCCGGCCATCGCGCCGCCCCAGGCGAAGATCGGGAATTGTTCGGACACGGTAATGAGGGTGATGGAGGCACCGATGCCTTTTGCCAAGGTGAGGCCATGGGCAACGCCCTTGTCGGCCAGTTCCGATCCGTCGGTGGCGATGAGCAGATGTTTGTACATGATGATCTGACCTGTTGTGCAAGGGCCGATGCCCTTGGGTGGCGGGAGCGTTGGAGGCTGACCTTGATATAAGTTCGCTACCGGCTTCATCACAGGGCCACGTTGATGCGGATCAAGGCCAGGCGAGTGAGGTGGGAAACTCAAATCAAAGTCAGGCCAGTCGCTGCCTGCCTTCAGCGATCCGGCCAACTGTCTGCAAACATTGCCGATCGCAAACAGATGGGCTGACCGCAAACGAAACGGGGGCTGACCGCAAACGAATGGCCGCCGAGCATGCCCGGCGGCCATTGTGAAACGATATGATCCCAGGCCTAGAACGGTGTCGCAGGCAATTCCTGGGTGCCTTCGAGCTTCACAGCCTGGAGTTCGTTCGCGTTGTAGCCAAGAGCCCGCAGGATGGTGGGAGCCACCTGCGTCGTCTGCACCAGGGTCGGCACCGATCTCGGCTTGAGCGAAGGATTGCTGATGAGAAGCGCCACGTTGCGATCGTTCGCATTGGCGCCGCCATGCTCGGCAATCTTCGAACCGGATGTGTAGACCACGCCCGGGTTGACCGTGGCTATGAAGTCCGGGGTACGGCTGTCGGTGGCCGGATCCTGATAGGCGAGGGCAAGGGCATTTGGCGGCTGGATCTGGGCGATGCCCTCAGCCTTGCTCGACTTCTCGAGATAATCCTGCGCCGCGGCGAGGTTCTTGGCCCTGTCTTGCGGTTTGAGCCAGATCAGCGCGGCGTCGTCGGCGATGTGGAAGGCGTAGCCCGGTGTCTTGGTGTACGGATCATCGTCCAGTGGCTGGAACGTCGCCGGGTCGATGGGCGACTGGCCATGCTTCGAGGCAAGTATGATCAGGGTCGAACTGGTGAGGTGGTTGTCCTTGAGTGCCACCATCAGTTCGCCGAGAGCGCCGTCCACATAGGCGAGTTGCCCGGCAAGACCATTGCCAGGCGCGCCGCTGGCATCCAGATAGCCGCCCACCAGACCGGCCTCGTCGCCGGGACCGGACTTGGGGAGTTTCTGGCCCACGCTGACCGCCTGGAAATTCATGCCGAAAAGCGCGGGAACCGCCGCGGGATGCGTGCCGGTGCTGTCGAGGCCTTTGATTTCGTTGATCACCGCCTTGACCCGCGCTTCGTCAAAGTCACGCTCGGCCTTGAAGCTGCCGGTCGTCTTGACCTTTGTGCCGGGGATCAAGCTGTCCTGTTCCAGGGCGTAGAGGTCGTCGACGCCTTTGCCCGAAGGTCCGTTCAGCCATTCGTAGGCCGGGTGCTTGTCGGACCAGGCCGTGCGGCCGCCATGAGCCTTCACGATCTCGAAAACGTTGTTGACCCGCACGAAATCATGCGGATAGACCACCGAGCACTTGCCGTTGACCAGCGTCATCGGCAGCTTAGCCGGGTCGATCTGGCTGTGGAAATCGCCCGGCTTGCCGCCACCATCAAGGCGCGTCGAATCGACGTCGATGTTCTCGGCGAAGGACACCTCGGCGCCGGCCTCGCCCTTGCAATCCGAAGCCGGCGCGAAATAGGTGCGGTCATAGCTGTCGTCATAGAACACGCCCGTCGATTTGGGCGTACCGCCGGTTACCTGTGCGACAAGGCCAGGAAACGAGTTCGGACGGGGCGCTGGTCAGCGCATTCGGATAGAAAATCCCGGTACCGGCGAGCGTGGCGATCGCGCTTTTCGGATTCGCGGCGACATAGTTTGCCAGGTCGAGTGCATGGAGCCCGTCGATACTGATGAGCAGGACGTGCTTGTAGGGTGCGGCGTTGGCGCTGGAAACAGACAGCGCGCCCGCCAACGCCGTCGTGAGCGTGCCGGCGGCCAGCGCCAGAGATAATTTTTTCATTGAAGTGTCCCTCGTCTCGCAACCCTCGATGGATCAGGGTAGGCGAGCGGACATGACAGGTTCATGAAAACTTGGTGGCAGGGACCTTACGGATTGGTAAGCCAGCGGTGCGGTGCTGAAGGGCTGCGATGGCAGCCGGGGACTTTCGCTGTCTGGTGCCGACCGCTAAAGCTTGACCTGACTTCAACGAAAGACCGAGCTTATGAGCAGCGCATATCCGCAAATCCACCTGGTCCGGCATGGCGAGACGGCATGGAGCCTGTCAGGGCAGCATACCGGCCGCACCGACATGCCGCTGACGCCGGCCGGTGAGGCGGCCGCCCGGGGCGTGGCCGAGCGGCTCAAGGGCCTGTCGTTCACGGCCGTCTGGTCGAGCCCCTCGCAGCGCGCCTACAACACCAGCATGCTCGCCGGTTTTGGCGCTCGGAGCGTCAGAAACGACGATCTGCAGGAGTGGGATTACGGCGCCTATGAGGGGTGCACCACCAAGGAAATCCTGGCCGAGCGGCCGGGCTGGAACGTTTTTCGCGACGGCTGCCCGCAAGGCGAGATGGCGGCCGATGTCGGCGCCCGCGCCGACAGGATCATCAGACAGCTTCGCGACGCTGGCGGCTCGATCCTGATCTTCTCCAGCGCGCATTTCCTGCGCGTGCTGGCCGCCCGCTGGCTCGGCCTGCCGCCCGAAGGCGGGGCGCTGTTCGTGCTCGACACGGCCAGCATCAGCGTGCTCGGCTATGAGCATGATCTCAGCGAGCCGGTGGTGCGCAAGTGGAACCAAGCATAGGGCGCAGGCCCATGGATGACATTCGGGCGAAGCTGCTGCTATCCGTGCAACGCGCGCTGCTCGGCGCCGTTTCGCCGAGGCTGCGGGCGGTTACCTGCGGCTGGGAAGGGTTTGAGATCACGCTTCGCTTCGTGTTTGACGGCGAGGTCGCCGATCACGATCTTGAAGATGCCGGGATTGTCGCAACCGAAGTGGCGGCCGACTTCCCGGAACCCTGGACCGTAAACGAGGACATCGCTCGACTGGACCATCCCAATGATTTGCGCAGAGGCGCGCTCGCGCTCTGGGCCTTCCGGCGCAAGGAGAGCGTTGCGGAGACGGGAAATCCAGACTGAACGATTGGCGATGATGGCCAGCTCTATCTATCGAATTTCCGGATTGCTTCCGCCGTCACCGGCGTGAAGAAATTCACCAGATTGCCGTCGGGGTCGCGAAACAGCAGCGAGCGGTTGCCCCAGGGCATGGTGGTTGGTTTCTGCACGGTCGTGGCCCTGATGAAGTCCGACAGCCTGATGAATTCGGCATCGACGTCGCCGACGCGGAATTCCAGGATGGCTGTGTGGTTGTCGGCGGGGCGGGCAATGTCGCCGCCAAACAGCATCAAGGTGCGCGTGCTGCCGATCGCCAGCGTGCAGGACGGTGTCTCGAGTTCGGCGAAGTCTTCCGTGTAGACCGTCACCGGCATGCCGGTGATCTCGCCGTAGAAGCGCACGAGGCGCTGAACATCTGACGTGATGATGCGGATTGAGACGAAATTCATGGCTTGGGCTCCTTGATCGCTGAAGCCGCGATCCGGCTCCCGATCGCTCTATAGGCCAGGCCTCCTGCCAGCTTTCCGTCAGGAGGCCTGATGCAAATCATCGGCATGGCAGTGAAATCTTTCGCGGCGCAGCTCTCAGGCGCCTCTCATCCATCCGTCCGCCATTTGCCAAACATTAGCTTGGAGAGATATAACGGACGGCCCATCGCCGACCTCGTGGGCGCACCAACAACCGACAGTCTGGGAGGAATGGATGATGACGACGCTGTTCGTGAGACATACCGTGTCCGACTACAAGGCCTGGCGCAAAGTCTATGACGGGTTCGCCCCGGTTCAAAAGACCGGCGGCGTGAAGGCACAGGCCGTCTATCAGGCGGCGGACAACCCCAACGACGTTACCGTGACCCATGATTTCGCCAGTGCCGCTGAAGCACAGGCCTTCATCCAGAACCCGAAATTGAAAGAGGCGATGGGAAGTGCCGGCGTGATCGGTGCGCCGACCATGTGGATCACCAACAAGGCCTGATTGAGCGCTCCGGCCGCGCGTTCCGCAGGAATAGCGAGGCCGGTTCCGGCCTGGCAGGCGGGGACGTTTTTTCAGTCCGCCAGCAGCACCAGCTCCTCCGCCGTCAGATGCCGCGCGGTGCCCTTGGCCAATTCGCCAAGCGACAAGCGGCCGATGGCGATGCGGATGAGGCGCTTGACCTCGATGCCGTGGGCGGCGAGCAGGCGGCGGATGTGGCGGTTGCGGCCTTCGTCAAGCACGATTTCCAGCCAGGCGGTGCGGCCGCCGCTGCGCAAAAGCGCGATCGAATTGGCGGTCAGGGTCTCGCCGTCGACGGTCACGCCCGCGCGCAGCGTCTCCAGCATCGCCGCGTCGGGCACGGTGGCGACCTGAACGTGATAGGTCTTGGGCAGATGCGAGGCCGGGTCCATCAGCCGGTTGGCGAAATGCGTGTCGTTGGTCATCAGCAGCAGGCCTTCGCTGGCCTTGTCGAGGCGGCCGACCGGCGAGACGAAAGGCAAATCGAGCCCCTCCAGGCAGGCATAGACGGTGTCGCGCTGTTGCGGGTCGTCGCGGGTGGTGACCAGCCCGCGCGGCTTGTTGAGAATGACATAGACCTTGCGCTCGGCAACGACCTCATCGCCATCGACGACGATGCGGTCGCGGTCCAGGTCGACGCGCAGCGAGGCATCGCGCACCACTTTGCCGCCGACGCGCACGCGGCCTTCCGCGATCAACAGCTCGGCCTGCGTGCGCGAGCACAGGCCGAGTTTCGACAGCGCGCGGTTGAGGCTGACGCCGGGTGGCTTGCTGGTGGGACGACGGCCGATGGTTGGTGGCTGGCGTGGTGTCATGTCCTGCTTTGTCGTTGCGGATTGCGT
The DNA here is from genome assembly GCF_055456085.1 of Mesorhizobium subarcticum. Lineage (NCBI taxonomy): Bacteria > Pseudomonadati > Pseudomonadota > Alphaproteobacteria > Hyphomicrobiales > Phyllobacteriaceae > Mesorhizobium > Mesorhizobium subarcticum. The sequence goes on from NZ_CM144237.1 coordinate 3,366,851, forward strand.
GTCCGGCGGGCGATCAGCCGCCGGCACCGTCGTTTGGTAAGCGGCCGCCGCCGCACCTTGGCTATCACGCGCATCCGGTGCTGCTCAAGCACCTGGCAGAGGTCCACCTATCTGGTGGCGGCTGCGACCAGCATTTCGCATGGGCCTTCGAACTGTCCGTCATGCTCGAACTGACCAAGCGCGGTTTCGATTTCGGCCCAGGCGTCGTCCTGCTCGCGAGGGGACAGGCCGGCCAGCATCTGGTGCAGTGCGCCAAACAATTCCTGCTCGAACTGCAGGCATTCGAGCGCCGATTGCAGCCGCACCGGCGCGTTGACCTTCTCGATGCGCACGTCGTGGAAACCCGCATCGGTCAGGCGCTTGGCCAGCACCGTCGGGTCGCCCAGGCTGAACGGCCCGGGCTGGCCTGGCAGGGGTGCAGGCAGTGCGGCACGACGGCGGATGATGCCGACCGGGATCGAGAAGAACGGGTTCCTGTCGGCGGTGGAATAGACGATAGCGCCGACCTTGCCGCCTGGCTTCAGATGATCGCGCATGCCACCCAGAGCCCGGTTCTGGTCAGGAAAATAGATCAGCCCGACGCGCGAGATCACCGCGTCGAACGGTTCAGCCGATAGGGCATCCAGCATTTCGCCATCGGCGACGGCGGTGTCGACATTGGCGTAGCCGGCCAGCTTCGCATTGTCGGCGGCAAAGTTCAGAATGCCCGCCGAGATGTCGGTGGCCAGCACATAGCCAGTAAGCCCGACACGCCGCGCGGCCGTCAGCGTCTGTTCGCCGGCACCGGCGGCGACATCGAGGACCCGGCTGCCCTTGCCGACATCGGTCATGTCAAGCATCAGTTCGGTGGCGGGTCCGAGCCAGCGGGTCAACAGCGGACCCCAGCGGTTCCAGGCTTCGGCGGCACTATCCCATTGCTTGCGGGTGGTTTCCTTGAACTTTGCCGGATCGAAAATCGGTTGCTGCATGGTCATGGCATCCTCCGCGAAGGCACTATTGCCTTGCCGGAAAGCCTAGGTGTGGCGTAATTCTGGTACCATTCTCGAAATCTCGACGCCCATTTTGCAAAATTGCACGGATCGGGGTCCAGGATGCATTGGGATGACTTGCGGATTTTCCTGGCCGTCGCGCGCGACGGCTCGATAAGCGGCGCCGCAAAACGCATGAACATCCAGCACTCCACCGTGTCGCGCCGCATCCGGCTCCTGGAGACGCAGCTTGGCACGCGGCTGATCGAGCGCAAGAAATCCGGCTACGAGCTGACGCCGGCAGGCGACGAACTGAGGATGGCGGCCGGCAAGATGGAGATGGAGGTGCTCGAGGTCGAGGGCGCGCTCGGCGGTCAGGAAGACCGTGTCGCCGGCGAGCTTAGGGTGTCGGCGATCAACAACATGGCTTCATCCGTGCTGATGCCGATCTTCGCCGGCTTCAGCGAGGCCTACCCGGACATCCGGCTGCATGTGCAGGTCTCCAACAAATATGTCAGCCTGGCGGAACGCCATGCCGACATTGCCATCCGGCTGACCAACACGCCGCTCGACACGCTGGTCGGCACGCGGCTCACCAATGTGGCGTCGGCCGTCTACGGAGAGCGGCGCTATCTCAGCGGTTTGCGCGCCAGCGGCGCCAGACCGCTCTGGATTGGTGTGGAGTGCTGCGCCTTCCACCAATCCTGGACCCATGCGGCCTGTCCGGATCACCGCCATAGTTTCTTCGTCGACGATACGCTGCTGACGCTCGCCGCCCTGAAACAGGGGCTGGGCCTTGCCTATCTGCCCTGCTTCATGGGCGATAGCGCCGGCGAACTGGAGCGCTTTCGTCAACCGGACCCGATCCACGATCTTGGGCTCTGGCTGCTCTACCATCCGGACCTCAAGCGAACCAAGCGCGTCAGGGTGTTTCGCGAACACATGGTGGCGGCCATCCGCGACCAGAGCGCGTTGTTCGAAGGCCGCCTGCCGCAGCCGGCCACCAGCGGGTAGGGAGCGCGCAGCTTACACCGCAGCGCCAACCAGCGCGCCGATGCCGGCGGTGAGCGCCATGGCGAAAGCGCCCCAGAAGGTGACGCGCAGCGTTGCGCGCGGGATATTGGCGCCGCCGGCCCTGGCGCCGATGGCGCCGAGCAGGGCGAGGAAAAGCAGGGAGGCCACCGAAACCGCCAGCACCAGCATTGAAGCCGGCGATACCAGCACCATGATGAGCGGCATCGCCGCGCCGACGCTGAAGGTCGCCGCCGAGGTCAGCGCCGCCTGGATCGGCCGCGCCGTGGTCATTTCCGAAATGCCGAGTTCGTCATGGGCATGCGCGGCCAGCGCATCCCTAGCCATCAGCTGATCGGCGACCTGGCGCGCCAAGCCCGGCTCCAGCCCGCGCTTGACGTAGATCTGCGCCAGTTCCTCGCGCTCGAATTCGGGCTGGGTCCTGAGTTCCTCGCGTTCGCGGGCGAGGTCGGCGTTCTCGGTGTCAGATTGGGAGCTGACCGAGACATACTCGCCGGCCGCCATCGACATGGCGCCCGCGACCAGCCCGGCTATGCCGGCCACCAGAACCTGCGATGTCGGCGCGGAGGCCGACGCCACGCCGACGATCAGGCTCGCCGTCGAGACGATGCCGTCATTGGCCCCCAGCACAGCGGCGCGGAGCCAGCCGATGCGCGACACAAGGTGGTTTTCGACATGCAGGCGGCTCATGCTTTTCTCCTGATCGGGCCATCGCGTTTCGTGGCCTTCGCGACTATAGCTGCTTTTCAGGAAGCCGAAGTTGATCCAGGTCAGAATCGGGCTGCACAGTTCCGTTCAAATACTTAGCCCCTGCTGGTTGCGGTAGGGCGTCACCGGAGGCGATGGCGCGTCAACCGGGCTGCTGAGCCATCACGATGAAGTTGCCGCAGGTGTCATCGAAGAAGGCGGCGCTGACCGGGCCCACGCGCTGGGGCGGTCCGAGAAATTTCACGCCGCGCCCGGCGAGCCGGTCGTAGTCGGCCTGGATGTCGCGGCTGGTAATCAGGGCCGCCGGAAAGTGCGCGTCATGGAGGGCCTTCTGCGCGGCACGCGCTGGCGCATCGCGGTTGGGTTCAAGCACCAGTTCAGCGCCGTCGGCTTGATCGGGAGACACCACCGTCAGCCAGCGGGCCCGGCCGCCGTCGTAATCATGCTTTTTCACGAAACCGAGGACCGAGGTGTAGAAGGCCAGCGCCTTGTCCTGGTCGTCGACCTTGATGAGGATATGGCGAAGCTGCATGGTCGGTTTTCCTTTTATTCGCATGGGGTTGTCGTCCACGCCTAATCCCGCCCGTTGAAGAACGCCGTCAGCACCGGCGTGTGCGCTGCTGGTTTCAGCATGTGGTTCTGGCCTGCCAGCGTCTGGTAGCGGGCCTTGGGCAGGGCCTGCGCCAGCGCGTTGTTGCCATGGCGCATCCAAAGCGGGCTTTTTGCTCCATCGGTCACCAGTATCGGCACGCCAAGCGCGGTCCAGCGGGCCGGGTCGAGCGGCTTGCCGAGCTGGTCGCTGGCGACGATGGCGCCGTCATAGGGCAGCGTGTGCGCCACCGCCTTGAGCTTGTGCCAGATCGGCGTCAGCTTCATGAAGGCGATGAGCAGGCCGGGCATGCCGACCGATTTGAGGAAGGCGCTCACGGCGTCGCCGCGCCGGTCGTCTGCTATGGCTTGCCGGATCGTTGCCCAGTCGCCTTGCGTGGTCGCGCGGCTGTCGTCGACGATCAGCGGTGCTTCGTAGAGCGCGAGCTTCCTGATGCCGGGCAGGCGGGCTGCCGCCATCAGCGCCAGCATGGCGCCGGAAGACATGCCCCAGACACAGGCTTCACCGCCGGCCGCCTGCAACACGGCCTCGATGTCCTCGACCTCGCGCTCGACCGCGTAGGGTGCTGCGTCGCCGCTGTCGCCGCGGCCACGGCGGTCGTAGCGGAACACGGTGAAACTGCCCTCCAGCGCCTTGGCCAGCGGGCGGCTCGGGCCCATGGCGCGTGAGCAGAGCGCGCCGTCGATAAGGATGAGCGGATGACCCTGGCCCCGGCGCTCGCACGCGATCGGCGTTCCATCCTTGGACAGCACGGCGTGCGTGGTCGGCTTTGCGTCTTCAGCCAGCATGGTCGGCTCCGGTGGCTATCAGCTGTTCCAGCCGGTCGAAGCTCTGCATCCAGCCGCCGTGCATGCCGAGCGCCAGCAGGCGTTCGCGGTCGGCGGCGCTGGCAAGTGTCACCTCGAAATGGACATGGGTGCGCGCGCCTTGGGCCGTGAAGGTGACCATGTGACGGCTCTGGCCCGGCGGCTTGCCGGCCCATTCCCGGATTTCAGGATCGGGTTCGTCGCAGTAGCTCAGCCTGGAATTCTCGACGACTTCGAGATAGCTGCCCTGGTTGCGGTAGAGCGCGCCGCTGGCGGTCAGCATGTCGATGCGCCAGCGGCCGCCGACGCGTACATCGAGCACGCAATGGGGAATGGTGCAGTCCTTGATGCCCCACCATTGCGCGACCAGAAGCGGATCGGTCCACAGCTTGAAGACGCGCTCGACCGGTGCATTGAAAATCCGCTCGATGGCAAAGCTGCGGTCGGCGGTTGCGGACGGGCTCATTCCTTTTTGTCCGCGCCGCGCCGCAGAAGGTCTTCCATGCGGTCGAAACGGTCTTCCCAGAGTTTTCTGTAGTCGTCGAGCCAGCGGTCGATGTCGCGCAGCGGCTTGAGCTCGATGCGGCTGAGGTGCTTTTGCGCCGCCCGGCTGCGGGTGACAAGGCCGGCCTGCTCCAGCACGCCGACATGTTTGGAGACCGCGCGTACCGTGAGCGCAAAGGGTTGCGCCAGCTCGGCAACCGACGCTTCGCCATCAAGCAGCCGAGCCAGGATCGCCCGGCGCGTGGGGTCGGCGAGCGCGGCGAATGTGTCGTCGAGGGAGATTTGCGTGGGCATTATGGAACCATCTAGTTCTGGAACTAAGTGGTTCTGTAACTGGAAAGAGCGGCTACGTCAACGGGTTCTGGTCATGCCGCAAGGGCAGTTCGGCTGGATTAGAGGCATGGCGACCCGCATTGCCTCAGCTGGCCAAGTCCTGTCTGGACCTTATGTTGCCACAATCGAACAATGCGATGGAGCAGGTATTAGCGATGGGTCCGCCTAAGTGAAGTGCGCCGTATTTCCTGCCGCCGTGATGCTCTCCGGTTTGACGATGCCGGCGTGGGCCGATGCGATATGCATAGCCAACATGGGACGTTTTGAGCCCGGGCAATATGCCTGCCTGAGGGTCGGCGGGGCCAGCCACCTGGCCCGCTGCGAGGCGAACCTCAATATCCTGTCTTGGAAAGAGGTCCTCGACCATTGCCCGGGCGATCCGGCGCCAGCACCCGCGCCGGCCACGTCCGTCTGCCGGGCCAACGGTCAGTTCATCCCGGGCGGCGGCTTTGCCTGCCTCGTCGTGGCCGGCAACACGCACCTCGCGCGCTGCGACACCGTGCTCAATGCTTCGTCCTGGACCGATGTTCAGGAACGCTGCCCCGGCCCGCCGCTGCCTGCGGTCATTCCGGATTCCCAGGCCCATCCATTGCTCGAATATCCGTTGTCAGGTCCTCGCCGCCTCTATGAACGCTTGCGAAACGCGCTTTGACGTCGGCGACTAACTCCTTATTTTAACGTAATTTTCGACGGAAAACCGTTAATGCTTTTCCCGGAATTGCTTTAAGTGCGCAGCACCCGGTAAATCGCGGGGATGACCAGCACGGTCAGCAGCGTCGAGGAGGCCAGGCCGAACAGCAGCGAGATCGCCAGCCCCTGGAAGATCGGGTCGGTCAGGATCACCGCCGCGCCGATCATGGCGGCAAGTGCGGTCAGCAGGATCGGCTTGAAACGGATCGCGCCGGCCTCGATCAGCACCTCGCGCAACGGCCTGTCGGGCGACGCCGCGTGGCGGATGAAGTCGACCAGCAGGATCGAATTGCGCACGATGATACCGGCCAGCGCGATGAAGCCGATCATCGAGGTCGCGGTGAACGGCGCTCTGAACAACCAGTGTCCGCCGAGGATGCCGATGAAGGTCAGCGGTATCGGCGTCAGGATCACCAACGGCAGCTTGAACGAGCCGAACTGGGCGACGACCAGGATGTAGATGCCAAGCAGGGCGACGCCGAAGGCCGCCCCCATGTCGCGGAAGGTCACCCAAGTGACTTCCCATTCGCCGTCCCACAGAAGCGTCGGCCGGCTTTCATCCTCCGGCTGGCCATGAAGCGCGATTTCGGGCTTTTGCAGTCCGGTCCAATCCTGCGCGTCGATGGCCTTGCTGACGGCGAGCATGCCGTAAAGGGGCGCCTCGAAGCTGCCGGCAAGCTCGGCCGTCACCATTTCGGCGGCGCGGCCATTGTGCCTGAACACCGGGAACGAAGCGCGCTCCGGCGTCACCCGCACGACATCGCCGAGTTCGACCACGCCGCGGTCGCCGGGCAGGACATTGGCCGGAATGGGCGTGGTCATGAAGCGCTCGTCGAGCGTCCTTTCGCCCTTCGGCCGTTCGATGCGGATCGGGATCGGCTGGCGGCCATCGCCGCGATGCGAATAGCCGACGGTTTTGCCGCCATTGAGTATGGCAAGCGTGTCGAAGACGTCGCTCTCCTCGACATGGAAGAACTCCGCATCGTCGGTGGAGATCGTGGCGCGCAGCCGGCGTGCCGGCTGTCCCCAGGAATTGTCGACATCGACGATGAACGGCACGGAACGGAACGCCGCCTCGATTTTGGCGGCAACCGCGCGGCGCGTCTTGCCGTCGGGTCCGTAGACCTCAGCCAGCAGGGTTGCCATGACCGGCGGGCCGGGCGGCGGCTCGATGACCTTCAGGCTGGTGCCTGCCGGTACGGGGATGGTGGCGATGCGCTGGCGGATGTCGAGCGCGATCTCGTGGCTGGACCGGGCACGGTCCGCCTTCGGCAGCAGGTTGAGCGCCACGTCTCCCTGCTGCGGCTCGGCGCGCAGGAAGGAATGGCGGACGAGGCCGTTGAAGTTGAAGGGCGCCGCCGTTCCGGCATGGGTCTGGACCGATCGAACCTCCTTCAGCGCGAGAACCCTGGCGGCGACGGCCTGCGCCACCGCGTCGGTCGCCTCGACGGACGAGCCTTCCGGCAGGTCGATGGTGACCGACAGTTCGGACTTGTTGTCGAAGGGCAGGAGCTTGACGGTGACATGCTCGGTATAGAACAGCGCGAGCGAACCGAGCGTCAGCACGCCGACGGCCAGCAGGAAGGCCCAGCTCGCCTTCTTCGAGGCCAGGATGGGCCGGGCGACGGCGGTGTAGGCGCGGCCGAGCGGACCGCCATTGCCATGGTCCCCATGGGCATGAACCGGCGCCCGTCCGGCGAGTTTAAGCATCAGCCACGGCGTCACCATCACCGCGACGAAGAAGGAGAAGATCATCGCCGCCGAGGCATTGGCCGGGATCGGGCTCATATAAGGCCCCATCATTCCCGAAACGAACAGCATCGGCAGCAATGCGGCAACCACGGTCAAGGTGGCGACGATGGTCGGGTTGCCGACTTCGGCCACTGCCTCGATAGCCGCCTGCCGGCGGTCGGGTCCGCCGCCCATGGCCCAGTGGCGCGAAATGTTCTCGATCACCACGATGGCGTCGTCGACGAGGATGCCGATGGAAAAGATCAGCGCGAACAGCGAGACGCGGTTCAGCGTGTAGCCCATCACGCGCGAGGCAAACAGCGTGAGCAGGATGGTCACCGGAATAACCACGGCCACGACCATGGCTTCGCGGCGGCCGATGGCGACCCAGACGAGCACGATGATCGAAATCGTCGCCAGCCCGAGGTGATAGAGCAGCTCGTTGGCCTTGTCGTTGGCGGTCTCGCCGTAGTTGCGCGTCACATCGATCGCGACATCGCCGGGGATCAGCCCGCCCTCGAGCAGGGCGACCCGGTGCAGGATGGCGTCGGCGACGGCGACCGCATTCGATCCGGCCCGCTTGGCGACGGCGAGCGTCACCGACGGTACGCGCTCGACGCCGGTGCCAGCCCTGGTGACCGTTGAGACCAGTGTATCACCGGTGTCGGTGGCAAAGGCGACATCGGCGACGTCGCGGACATAGACGGGGCGGTTGTCGCGCGAGGTCACGAGCAGGTTGCCAATCTGGTCGGGCGAGGCCAGCGTTTCGCCGGCGACGATGTCGATCTGCTCGCCCTTGTCGCGAACGCGTCCGGCGGGAAAGGCCTTGTTGGCGCCCGACACCTTGGCGGCGAGCTGCTGCAAGGTGATGCCGTAAAGGGCGAGCTTTTCCGGGTTGGGGTTGACGCGGATGATCTCTCCGGTGTCGCCGACCAGATACGTCAGGCCGACATTGTCGATTTTGGCGATCTCGGTGCGCAGTTCGCGCGCGATGCGGGTGAGGTCGTTCGCCGTCATGCGTCCGGCCGCCTCCGGCTTCGGCGACAGGGTCAGCGTGACGATGGCGACATCGTCGATGCCGCGGCCGACGATCAGCGGCTCGGGCACGCCGACGGGAATGCGGTCCATGTTGGCACGCACCTTGTCGTGGACGCGCAGCACGGCGGCGTCCGACGAGGTGCCGACGATGAAGCGGGCTGTGACCATGACCTGGTCGTCGCGCGTCTGCGAATAGACGTGCTCGACACCATCGATGCCTTTGACGATCGTCTCCAGCGGCTCGGTTATCAGCTTGACGGCGTCGTCGGCCTTGAGGCCGTCGGCTCGCACGAAGATGTCGACCATCGGCACCGAAATCTGCGGCTCTTCCTCGCGCGGCAGGGTGAGCAGCGCGACCAGCCCGAAGGCGAAGGCGGCAATCAGGAACAGCGGCGTCAGCGGCGAGGCGATGAAAGCCCGCGTCAGCGTGCCCGCGATGCCGAACGGGGCATTGCCTTTCATGGCGTGACCACGACATCACCCGCCGCGAGGCCTGTCAGGATCTCGACATAGTCGCCGTCGGCGCGCTTCGTCCGTTCGCCGGTGACCACCGCGCGTTCGACGTTGCCGCTATCGACGGCGACCCGCACGAAGTCGATGCCCGAGCGCGTCGCTATCGCCGATGTCGGCACCAGCAGCGCGGGGCGCTCGGCGACCGGCAGCTCGACCAGGACGCGGGCATCGATGAAATTGGTATCGAGATTGTCGACCTCGACATCGGCGATGACACGGCCATTGTCGATCTGCGGATAGATCTTGGCGAGGCGGCCGGCGGCCCCCTTGCCGCCGGCGTTGATGCGGATGGCGGCTCCCTCACTCAGGGACGCAGCGTAACGTTCCGGAACGGCAAGCCGCAGGAACACGCCGCCGCCCCCAATGGTGGCGACCACTTCACCGGCCATGATGACCGCACCGCGCGTGACCGGCACGGTCAGCACGCGGCCATCGCCAGGCGCAAAGACGTCGCCTTCGGCGCCCTGCTGCACAACCACGGAACGCTGCGCCTCGGTGGCGGCGAGCTGGTTGCGCGCGACGTCGACCTCGGTGCGCAACTGGTCGAGGCGCTGCGCGGTCATCACGCCCTTGTCGACCAGGGTCTGGCCGCGGGCGAGTTCAGACTGCGCCGTCTCCAGCTGTGACTGCAAGGCGCGCAACTGGGCGTCCAGCGCCGCGACCTGGAAGGCGATCTTGTCGTCCTGGACGGCAGCAATCTTCTGCCCCGCCTTGACCAGTTCGCCCTCGGTGACGGCCAGGTCGACGATCAGCCCACCGATGCGGGCGCGTGCCGGAACGGTGTCGCGCGCCTCGACACGGCCATAGACAGCCTTCCATTCGGTGACCGTCGTCGGCGCCAGCGTCAGCGTGCCGGCAAGCGCCGGAGAGGCCGCCAGCAACGCGGCGAAAATGAGAGGCGTGCGCATGCGGATGGTCCTTAGAACGCGCATCCCGGCTTGATGCCGAGCTTGCGGAAGACCATCGCTGCCGGGCAGAAGCCGGTGAACGCCGACTGCAGCATGTTGAGCCCGACGAAGACGGTCAGCCAGACAAACAACGGCGAGACAAAGGCGGTGAGCACGACGGACAGAAGCACCATGGTGCCGGCGAAGGCGAGAACGGAACGGTCAAGGGACATCGCTATCTCCATTTGTGTATGATCATATTTAGATATAATGATGTTGTCATTGACCGCAAGAGGCGTGGCCAAATTTGCTGCCGGCGACCGCGGGCCTTCGCGCCTGCCCGCTGCCGTCCGCAAGAAGCCCAGTCGCCGCGACTTGCCCCGGTCAGGCGGCCGGGACATCCGCCGACGCCTCGACCTTGATCTGTTTGAGCTTGTCGATGCCCAGCACCTGCAGCGCTAGGCGCTCGTAGAAGGGTTCGGACTTTCCGGTCCTGATCTTGTGCAGGAAGTACTTCTCGAAGCCGACCTTGGCGGTGTGCACCCATTTGCCTGATGAGGACCAGTTGACGTTGCGCGGCGGAATCTGCGGCTGCGCCACGAAGGCGACGCCGGAATCGCCGAAATCGGCGAGGCAGACCGCGTTCCACGTGCCCTGGGCATCGGGTTGGGCGCCCTTCACCAGCCGGCCGATGTTGCGCGCCGTCGCCGTGACCATGGATTCGATCATGAAGCCGGTCTTGGGCACGCCCACCGGGACTGGCGTCTTGCCGATCGGCGGGATGGCGACGCAGACGCCGACCGCGAATATTTCGGGGAAGGCCGTGTTGCGCTGGTGCTTGTCGACGACGATGAAGCCGCGCGGATTGGTCAGGCCCTCGATGCCGCGCACTGCCGCCACGCCCCGGAACGCCGGCAGCATCATCGCAAAGGCGTGCGGCAATTCATGCGCCTGCCTGACCGATCCGTCTTCGGCGATTTCCTGGACGAACATCTTGCCCGGCTCGACCTTGTCGACCTTGGCGTTGCAGATCCACTTGATGTGATGCTGGCGCATCTCGCCCTCGAGCAGGCCCTTGGTGTCGCCGACGCCGTCGAGGCCGAGATGGCCGATATAGGGTTCGGAGGTGACGAAGGTCATGGGAACGCGGTCGCGCACCCTGGCGTCGCGCAACGCCTTGTCGAGGATGAAGGTGAATTCGTAGGCCGGCCCGAAGCAGGACGCGCCCTGGACCGCACCGATGACGACCGGGCCTGGATTGGCGACGAGCGCGTTGAAGGCCGCCTTGGCCTTGAGCGCGTGGTCGATGTGGCAGACCGACTGGGTGTTGTGCTCCGGCCCGAGGCCCTCGACCTCGTCGAAAGCGAGTTCGGGGCCGGTGGCGATCACCAGATAGTCGTAGGAGAGGTATGAGCCGTCGTTGAGTTCCACCGTGTGCTCAGCCGGATGGACGCGCTTTGCCCCCTGCGGATGAAACCCGATGTTGCGCCGTGCCAGCACTGGAGCAAGGTCTATCTCTACTGCCTGCCTGTCGCGCCAGCCGACAGCGACCCACGGATTGGACGGCACGAACGAATAGCGGCTGCCGTTGTTGACGACGGAAACCTGGTGTTCTCGGGCCAGCTCGTCGCGAAGCTCGTAGGCCATGATGGTGCCTCCCAGTCCGGCACCAAGGACGACAATATGCGCCATGTTTCTCCTCCTTCGCGGCGTTGCCTTTGGCGCAACGCCGACATTGCGGTTCCCACGCAGGGAGCGGCATTTACCGATCCTGCGCCATCGTGGCCGGCCGCGACTTGATGCGGATCAAGCGAGCGCGCTGGCGTGAATCTCCAGCGTATCGATCCATCGGCTTGACAGGCGCCGGCGTCAGGCTAATATTATTTGTAACTCTTAATATGATAATGTGTTCATATGCGCAACATAAAAATAGCCGAACTGGACAAACGAGCGCGTGAGGCGTCCGAACTGCTCGCCGCGATGGCCAATGAAAAGCGGCTGATGATCCTGTGCCATCTGCTGGACGGCGAGACGAGCGTGAACGAACTGGCCGAACTGGTTGCGATGAACCAGTCGGCGCTGTCGCAGCAACTTTCAAAGTTGCGCGCGCTCAAGCTCGTGGACACGAGGCGCGACGCCCAGCAGGTCTACTACCGGTTGGCCTCGGTGGAGGTCGAGCGAATCCTGCAGACGCTCTATGGTATCTATTGCGATCCGCAGACGCGGATCGCCAAGATCGGCAGCCGGTAGGCTGCCGATCGACAGCAGGAACCGCCTTATGCTGCTTGCTCGGCTTCACGGCCGATCCCGTTAAGCACATTGATGGCCTCGCGCGGCAGTTCCAACTCGGCCGCGGCCAGGTTTTCCCTGAGATGGCCGACCGAGGAGGTGCCGGGGATGAGCAGGATGTTGGGCGAACGCTGCAACAGCCAGGCGAGCGCCACCTGCATGGGGGTCGCGCCAAGTTTGCGGGCGACATTGGCCAGTGTGTCCGACTGCAGCGGCGTGAAGCCGCCGAGCGGGAAGAACGGCACATAGGCGATGCCGTCGGCGGCCAGTTCGTCGATCAGCGCGTCATCCTCGCGATGCGCGATGTTGTACTGGTTCTGCACGCAGACGATGTCGGCGATGCCGCGTCCCTGGGCGAGCTGCGTTGATGTGACGTTGCTCAGGCCGATATGGCGTATGAGGCCCTGGCGCTGCAATTCGGCGAGCGTATTGAGCTGCGGCTCCAGCGATCCTTCGGCGGGGCCGTGGATGCCATGCATGGAGCGCAGGTTGACGACGTCGATGATATCAAGCCCGAGATTGCGCAGATTGTCGTGCACGGCCTGCGTCAGCTCTTCCGGCGACATGGCGGGAAGCCACGACCCATCGGCGCCGCGCTTGGCGCTGACCTTGGTGACGATGGTGAGGTTGGCAGGGTAGGGGTGCAGCGCCTCGCGGATGATCTGGTTGGTGACGTGCGGGCCGTAGAAATCCGATGTGTCGATGTGGTCGACGCCGCTGGCGATCGCCTCGCGCAGCACGGCAAGCGCTGCGTCGCGGTCCTTCGGTGGGCCGAAGACGCCCGGTCCCGCCAGTTGCATGGCGCCGTAGCCGAGGCGTTTTACGGTGCGGTCGCCGAGCTTGTAGGTTCCGGCCTTGCTGATGTCGGTCATGGTCTCATCTCCTTTGGATCAGCCCAATGTAGACAAAACGCACTTGCTCGATAATATGGTGCAATCGGCACAACCTGTGCGGAAAGGCGAACAATGGCAGCGGATCTGGGAGACCTCCAGGCGTTCATGGCGGTGGCGCGGGCCGGCGGCTTTCGCGAGGCGGCGCGGGTGGGCAGCGTCAGCGCCTCCAGCCTCTCGGAGACCGTGCGGCGGCTGGAGACCGGGCTTGGCGTGCGGCTCCTCAACCGCACCACGCGAAGCGTGGCGCCGACCGAGGCCGGGGCGCGCCTGCTCGAACGGCTCGGCCCCGCGCTCGGCGAAGTCGAGGCGGCGCTCGACGTGGTCAACGGCTTTCGCGGCCGCCCGGCCGGCACGCTGCGGCTCAACGTGCCGGTGGTCGCGGCGAAACTGGTGCTGCCGCGCCTGTTGTCGCCTTTCCTCGCCGCCTATCCCGACATCCGGATGGAAGTGACCGCCGAGGACAGTTTCGTCGACATACTGGCCAGCGGCTGCGATGCCGGCATCCGCTATGACGAGCGGCTGGAGCAGGACATGATCGCGGTGCCGATCGGCCCGCGCCGGCAGCGCTTCGCCACTGCCGCCGCACCGCCCTATCTCGACCGGCATGGCCGGCCCGAGCATCCGCGCGACCTGCTCGATCACGCCTGCCTGCGCGGCCGCTTTTCCAGCGGCTTCACGCCGGCCTGGGAGTTCGAACGCGACGGCGAGGTGGTGAGCGTCGAGCCGACCGGCCCGCTTTTGGTCAGCACCGGCACGGCAATGGCCCTTGCTGTCGAAGTGGCGGTCGCCGGCGGCGGCATCGTCTCGCTGTTCGAGGACTGGCTGCGTCCCTATTTCGACGATGGCCGGCTGGAGCCGGTGCTCGAGCCCTGGTGGCAGGAATTCTCAGGCCCGTTCCTCTACTATCCCGGCCGCCGCCTCACGCCGGCGCCGCTGCGGGCGTTCATCGATTTTGTCGGCGGCATGCGCTGGGGGTGATCTCGGGCTGATGCCGTGCTGCAAGTTGCGCCGGCCTTTTCGGACCTGCCGGCACGGGGCCCTTAAACGAAAGGTCAAAGACCTGACGTAACACTTTGTTGTCATCGAGAGCCTATCGAAGAGGCGGTACAGCGGAAGCCCGGTGACAGGAAAGGTGCGCAATGGGTTCGCCCTGGTCCGAATTGCTGGCCAATCTCGCGGTCGTCGCGATGTTCGTTTCGGTCTGGATCCACACGCATGTGTGGCTGGATCGCAGGCCGGCTGTTGTCAAGGCGGCGGCCTTCGGCCTGCTGATGGGCGCCGGCGCCATCATCCTGATGCTGACACCGATGCAGTTGCAGCCGGGCGTCATGGTCGATCTCAGGGCGACGATGATCGCCGTCGCCGGCTTCTTCGGCGGTCCTGTCGCCGGCATCGTCGCGGGCGTCATGGCGGGTGCCTTCCGGGTTTTCGAGGGCGGTATCGGCGCCTTCGCCGGCGCGGTCGGGATCGCGGCCACCATGCTGATCGGCATCGCCGGCAATCTCGCGCTCAGGGGCCGCTCGCCCGGCATGATGGACATCATGATCCTGGGTGCGGCGGCGGCGTGCGGATCGCTGCTTGGCCTCAGCGTCCTGCCCCGGTCCATTATCGAGGCGGTCCTGCCAAAAGTTTTTTTCCCCTCCAGCCTGCTCATCTTCGTCTCCGTGGCGATGTCGGGGCTGGCGCTCCACCAGGAGCGGCGTCGCATAGAAGCGCTGCAGTCCAAGCGCATCTTCAAGGCCGTGGTCGAGACCTTGCCCGATTGCCTCAACGTCAAGGACCTAGACGGGCGGTTCATCGTCGCCAATCCGGCAACCGCCGCGCTGATGCAGGCGACCGACGCCAAGGCGCTGATCGGCAAGACGGATTTCGACTTTTATCCCCGGGAAACGGCGCAGCATTTCCGCGAAGACGAGCTTGCCGTGCTGGCGTCCGGCATCTCCACCACCATCGAGCAGCGCCTGCACCATGAGGACGGCACCGATGGCTGGCTGGCGACGCTGAAGGCGCCGTTCCGCGACAGGGCCGGGGCGATCGTCGGCCTGATCACGCACAATCGCGACATCACCGAGCGCAAGCAGCTGGAGACCGAATTGGCCGAAAGCCAGGCCAGGCTTGGCGACGCGCTGACGCACATGGCCGACGGCCTGGTGATGTTCGACCCCCAGGACAGGCTGGTGCTGTGCAACGCCCAATACCGCGCCATGTTTCCAAAGACGGCTGACATAAGGGTGCCCGGCGCCGACCACCGCGACATACTGCGTGCGTCGGTGGCGCGCGGCGAAAGCGTCACGCCGCCCGATGCGGTCGAGGGCTGGGTCGCCGACATCATGGCCTTGCAGACGCAGGCCAGCCACCGCCAGATCCGGCTGGCCGACGGGCGCTGGCTCGACGTGCGGACCCGGCCGACCGGCGATGGCGGCAGCCTCAGCGTGTTCTCCGACATCACCGAGGCCAAGCAGGTCGAGGCCGAATTGCTGGCCGCCAACGAGAAGCTGAACCTGCTGGCACACCGCGACGGGCTGACCGAATTGTTGACGCGGCGCGCCTTCGACGACGCGCTGGCGCGCGAATTCGCGCGCGGCCGGCGCAACACGACGCCGCTCAGCCTGCTCATCATCGACGTCGACTGGTTCAAGCGCTTCAACGACCATTACGGCCATCCGGCGGGCGACGAATGCCTGCGCACTGTGAGCCGCTGCATCGAGGCGACGGCGCGGCGGCCGGCCGACGCGGCGGCCCGCTATGGCGGCGAGGAGTTCGCGATCGTCCTGCCCGAAACCGACGCGCGGGGCGCTTTCGTCATCGCCGAAACGCTGCGGGGCAAGGTGCGCGATCTCAGGCTCGCGCATGCCGGCAGCGAAAAGGGCATCGTCACCGTCAGCATCGGGGTCGCCACTTTCGACGGGAGTGCTGACATCGAGATCGCCGATCTGCTGCGGCGTGCCGATGAGGCGCTCTACGGCGCCAAGGCCGCGGGACGCGACCGCGTGCATGGCTGGCGCCCGCATCTCAGCGAACCACGCGCGACGGGTTCCCGGCGTAAAGCGTGAGCCCTGGCTGTCACAGCATTGTCATGGCCGGCTGCCATTAATCCATGAATCTGGATAGATGGATTGATGGACAAGGCAATAGCATTGCTGGCGCTCGCAGCACTCGGCCAGGAAACCAGGCTGGAGGTGTTCCGGCTTTTGGTTCGGGCCGGAGCCGAGGGTGTGCCGGCAGGCGAGGTCGCAACGCGGCTGGGCACAGTGCAGAACACCATGTCGGCGCATCTGAAAATCCTCGGCCAGGCCGGGCTGGTGCATGGCGAACGTGAAGGGCGCAGCATCCGCTACACAGCCGACATGACCGGGTTTCGCGATCTGCTGGCCTATCTGATAGAGGATTGCTGCAACGGCGCGCCGGAGCTTTGCCAGCCGGTCATCCAGGCCGTGACCTGCAAATGTTGAGGTTGACATGACCGAACTTCGACGCAGTCTCGCGGCCGAAGCACTGGGCACTGCCATGCTGGTCGCCACGGTGGTCGGCTCGGGCATCATGGCCAGCCGGCTGACCGGCGATGCGGCGCTTTCGCTGCTTGGCAACACCATCCCGACCGGCGCCATGCTGGTGGTTCTGATC
Organism: Mesorhizobium subarcticum; assembly: GCF_055456085.1. Lineage (NCBI taxonomy): Bacteria > Pseudomonadati > Pseudomonadota > Alphaproteobacteria > Hyphomicrobiales > Phyllobacteriaceae > Mesorhizobium > Mesorhizobium subarcticum. The sequence goes on from NZ_CM144237.1 coordinate 3,383,477, forward strand.
ACCACGCTGGGGCCGATCTCCGGCGCCCATTTCAACCCAGCCGTCACGCTGGTTTTCGGGCTGCGGCGCGACATCGGCTGGCTGGCTGTGCTGGGCTATATCACTGTCCAGATTTTTGGCGGTCTCGCCGGCACGCTGGTGGCGCATGCGATGTTCGAGTTGCCCTTGCTGGAGGTGTCGGCGACGGTGCGCAGCGGGCAGGGGCAGTGGCTGGCTGAACTGGTCGCGAGTTTCGGCCTGGTCTTCACCATCCTTGCCGGCTTGCGCTTCCGCGGCGATGCCATCCCCTGGCTGGTCGGGCTCTACATCACATCAGCCTACTGGTTCACGGCCTCGACCTCGTTTGCCAATCCGGCGGTGGCCATTGCCCGTGCCTTCTCGAACACGTTTGCCGGCATCCGGCCATCCGATGTGCCGGCCTTCATCGCAGCGGAACTGGCAGGTGGGCTGCTGGCGCTGGCGCTCGCCGGCTGGCTGCTGGCTGAACCCAAGACCGTACCAGAAATGAGAGCCGCAGAATGACCATCACGATCTATCACAACCCGGCCTGCGGCACGTCGCGTAACACGCTGGCGATCATCCGCCAGTCCGGCGAGGAGCCGGAGGTGATCGAATATCTGAAGACGCCGCCGTCGCGCGCCAAGCTCATCGAACTGATCGAAGCGATGGCGATGACGCCGCGCCAGCTCTTGCGCGAAAAGGGCACACCCTACGCCGAACTCGGCCTTGGCGACCCCAAATGGAGCGACGACGAGATCCTCGATTTCATGCTGGCGCATCCGATCCTGATCAACCGCCCGATCGTGGTGACGCCGCTCGGGACCGTGCTGGCCCGGCCGTCGGAAGCGGTGCTCGCTTTCCTCCCCAATCCCGACATCGGCCCCTTCACCAAGGAGGATGGCGAGGTCGTCGTCGATGCCGGCGGCAAGCAGGTCGCCTGAAGTCTATTTCGATATTCTTCGAAATAAGGATTGACGATCTCAGCCATCGGCCTCATGCTATTTCCATGAAACTCGAACAAGCAGCGAAACAGTTGGAAGCGCTCGGCAATCCGACGCGGTTGAACCTCTATCGCATCCTGGTCAGGGCGGGCGAGGCGGGCCGGCCGGTCGGCTTCCTGCAGGAGAGCCTCGGCATCGCCGCTTCGACGCTGTCGCACCATCTGCACCGCCTGATCCTGACCGGGCTGGTCAGCCAGGAGCGGCAAGCGACGACGCTGATCTGCCGCGCCAACTATCCCATGATGAACGATCTCATCGGCTTCCTGGCCGACGAATGCTGCGCCGACGCGGCCTGCAATCCGGCGGCTGGTGACGCGGCCGCATAAATCTTTGCCATTTCGATAATGCCGGAAGGATAGAAGCTATGGTCAAGCAAAACGACCTGCCCATCGCCATCATCGGCGCCGGCCCGGTTGGCCTGGCGGCCGCCGTCCATCTCATGGCCCGGGGCTTGCCGGTAAAACTCTATGAAGCCGGCAGCCGCGTCGCGGCCAATTTGCGCGATTGGGGCCATGTCCGGGTGTTCACGCCCTGGCGCTATTGCGTCGACCAGGCGGCCGGCAGGCTGCTCGAAAGCCGGGGATGGCGGATGCCGGACGCGGAAGCGTTTCCCACCGCCGATGAACTGGTCGCGCACTATCTCGAGCCGCTCGCCTGCCAATTTGCGCCGGCGATCGAAACCAATGCGCGTGTCGTGGCCATATCGCGCTGGGGCGCCGACAAGGTGCGCGGCAGTGAGCGCGCGACGCGGCCGTTCATGCTCGTCGTCGACGCCACCAATGGCACAAGGCGCGACAGCGCCCGCGCGGTCATCGACGCTTCGGGGACATGGCGCACGCCCAATCCGCTCGGTGCCGGCGGTATCGCGGCGGAGGGCGAGGCGGCGTTTGCCGACCGTATTGTCTACGGCATCCCGGATGTTCTCGGCCGCGACCGCGCGCTTTATGCCGGTCGCACGACGCTGGTTGCCGGTTCCGGCCACTCGGCGGCCAACGCCTTGCTCGACCTTGCCAGGCTGGCCGATGCCGCGCCCGGTACGGCCTTCATCTGGGCGGTGCGCGGAACCGACCTCGTGCGCATCTATGGCGGTGGCGATGCCGACCAGCTGCCGGCGCGTGGCGAACTCGGCGCCGATGTGCGCGAACTCGCCGAAAGCGGCCGCGTCCAGCTGGTGACGGGCTTTGCGACGCTCGCGATCCGCGAGCATGAGGGCCGGCTGATCGTCGAGGGGCAAAGCGAGGAGGGCTTGGCTCAACTCAGGCCGGTAGACCGCATCATCGCCGCCACGGGGCAGCGCCCGGACCTGTCGTTGACCAGGGAGCTCAGGCTCGATCTCGATCCATGGCTGGAAAGCGTCAAGGCGCTCGGTCCGCTCATCGATCCCAACGAGCATTCCTGCGGCGACGTGCCGCCGCACGGCCACCGTGAGCTCTGCCATCCGGAGCCCGGTTTCTACACCGTCGGCATCAAGAGTTATGGCCGCGCGCCGACCTTCCTGCTGTTGACCGGCTACGAGCAGGTCCGCTCGGTCGCGGCGGCGATCGCCGGCGACATAGCGGCGGCCGACGCGGTGCAACTGGTGCTGCCCGAAACCGGCGTCTGCACGGTGCCGGTAGGCCGCGCCTCGCAAGGCTGTTGCGGCGGGCCGGCGCCGGCCGAAATCGATGCCTGCTGCGTGGCGGATGCCGACGCCAAGGTGGCCGGCAAAAGCGGTTGCGGCTGCGCCGGGAAGATGGAAGCCGCCGAGTGAGCGACGCCCAGATCCCTGCCTCGGCCATCTGGGCGCTGGGCGCCACCCAGATCATCGGCTATGGCACGCTCTATTACAGCTACAGCATTTTGGCGCCGGCAGTGGCTGTGGACCTCGCCTGGTCGCAGCAATGGGTGTTCGCCGTGCTGTCGGTGTCGCTGCTGGCAAGCGCTGTCCTGGCGCCGTTCGCCGGCAGCCTCGCGGACCGGGTCGGGGCAGGGCGCCTGATGGTGCCGGGATCACTGGCGGCGGCGGGCGCGTTGCTGCTTTGCGCGCTGGCGCCGGGGCGCGCCGGCTTTGCCATCGGCGTGCTGGCCATGGAGCTCGCCTCCTGCTTCGTCCTCTACAGCACGGCCTTCGTTGCTATCGTGCAGCTCGGCGGCGCGCGCCGCGGCATCACCCATCTCACCTTGATCGCCGGCTTCGCCTCGACGCTGTTCTGGCCCTTGACGACGCTGCTGCACCAGCATCTCGGCTGGCGCGAGGTTCTCGTTCTCTTTGCCGCGCTCAACGCCTTTGTCTGCTTGCCCATCCATTGGTGGCTGGCCCGGCGTTCGGGCCATGCCGGCAAGGTTCGGGAGAGGATCGTCCCGGTCACATCAGGCATGTCAGGCCCCGCGCCCGACCGGCAATGGTCGCCCCTGTTCGTCCTGGTGCTGACCGGATTTGCCATAGAGGGCTTCGTGCTTTCGGCTGTTCTCGTGCAGATGGTGCCGCTGCTCACTTTTGTCGGCCTCGGCGGGGCTTCGGTGTTGGTCGCCAGCCTGTTTGGCCCGTCGCAAGTGGCGAGCCGGCTGGTCAACATGCTGTTCGGCCGGGGCCTGACACAGACGTCGCTGGCGCTGGGCGCGACCGCAGCACTGGCCGGTGGGCTCGCGGTGCTGCTGCTGGTGGCGCCCTCCGTTCCCGGCGCCATGCTGTTTGCCGTGGTTTTCGGCTTCGGCTCGGGCCTGATGAGCATCGTCGGCGGCACGCTGCCGCTCGAATTGTTCGGCCACGAGCGCTACGGCTCCTATGTCGGCTGGATCACGGCGGCGCGCCAGTTCAGTTCCGCCTTCGCCCCTTTCGGCCTTACCCTGATGATATCAGGCCTCGGTGTTTTCCCGGCCTTGTGGCTCAACGTCATGGTCGGCCTGTTCGGCATCGCGGCCTTTGCCGCCGTTGCGTTGATCAGCCGGCAATCGCGCAAGCCTGAAAGGAGCGGCACGACTGATCCGGCAGCATCGCACCTGGAAACGGCGATGGCCTCGCCACCGCCTTCACGGTAGTTGCACGGGATGACCGATCCCGCCACGCCGATCGTCAAGACCATCGCCATCGCCGCCAACCGGCTGAGGTTTGGCAGGTGCTGACGACGCCGGGGATAATCCCGCAATGGATGTCGGACGAGGAACTGACCGTCAGCCTCCAGGGACATGCCGGCGGCGCGATCGTGATACGCGGGCTGCTGCATGGCATGCCGTTCGAGAACCATGGCACCGTCCGGGCCTTCGAGCCGGCGAAGAGCTTCGCCTACAGCTACTGGAGCACGCTGTCGGCCTCGCGCCTGGCGGACGTACCGGAAAACCACACGCTCGTCAGCTTCGCCCTGGCCTCGGCGGACGAGGGAACGCTGCTGACGCTGACGCTCAGCGACTTCGCCGAACCGGCGATCCGCCCGCATGCCAATCTCTACTGGGGGCCGACCCTGCAGATTTTGAAGGCGGTGTGCGAGCGAAGTTGAGGAGGCGCCATCGCAGCAGATGGCCGGCCAGCCTTCAGCCTTTGAGGCCCTTGGCCAGCGCGCGAATACGGTCGGCGACATCGCTGTCGATCGGATTGTAGACCGTCAGGTTCAGATCCGGCCGGCCGTCGACAGCGAAGGACGAATATTCCATCTCGATGTCACCCAGTTCGGGATGCTTCAGGCGCTTTGTTCCGTCGCCATGGGCGAGCACGTCGTTCTCTTGCCACAGGGTGGCGAATTCGGGGCTGCCGGCGCACAGTTCTTCCACCAGCTGGGTGACCTCGGAGACCGCGCCGGCGCGTGCCGCATCGGCCCGGAAGGCGCCGACCACGAAACGGGCGAGGTTTTGCCAATCGTGCTGCTTGGCGCGGATGTGGGGCGTGAGGAACATGAAGCGCAGGACGTTGCGCCGGCCCGCGGGAAGGGAGCCATAGTCGGTCAGCACGATCTCGGCGGCGCGGTTCCAGGCAACGACGTCCCATGTCGCGGTCTTGATCAGGGCAGGGCTGGCGTCGAGCGTGTCGATGAGGCGCTGTAGCCGGGGGCTGACGCCCTCGTCGCCCCGATACCGCACCTCGGGCGGGCGCCCGAGCCCGAGCATGAACAGATGTTCGCGCTCCGCCTCGGTCAAAAGCAGCCCCTTGGCGATGCGGTTCAGCACGTCGGCCGAGGGCGCGCCGCCACGGCCCTGTTCTAGCCATGTGTACCAGGTCGGGCTGATGTTGGCGCGCTGGGCGACCTCTTCGCGGCGCAGCCCCGGCGTGCGCCGGCGCCCGGAAAATCCGAACGAGGCGGGGTCGAGCCGGGTGCGCCGGTCCTTCAGGAAGGCCGCGAGCGTGCCAGGGGAATTGGTGGGCATCCTGTTAGGCATCCTGTTAAAGATTATACCACGATAAGATCACTACTTTAATGGGATAATAGACCTTCGATATTACGCAGGCAACCACAGGAGAATTTGCATGCGTATCTTTCTCACCGGCGCGACCGGTTTCATCGGCTCGGCCATCGTCCCCGAACTCATCAAGGCCGGCCATCAGGTGATCGGCGTCACCCGCTCCGATGCCGGCGCAGAGGCGCTGGCTGCCGCCGGCGCCGAGGTGCATCGCGGAATTTTGGAAGAGCCAGAGGGCCTGCGCGATGGCGCGGCCAAGGCGGACGCCGTGATCCACACCGCCTTCGACCACGACTTTTCGCGCTTTGCCGAGAACTGCGAAAAGGACAGCCGTGTCATCGCGGCCCTGGGTGCTGCGCTTGCCGGCTCCGACCGGCCGCTGGTGATCACCTCGGGTGTCGGCATGGGCAGCCCCGGACATGGCGAACTGGCGGTCGAGGACGTCTTCAACGCCAGCCATCCCAATCCGCGCATTGCCTCGGAACTGGCCGGCAATGCCTTGCTGGAGGCTGGCGTCAATGTCTCGGTGATGCGCCTGCCGCAGGTCCACAACACGTTCAAGCAGGGGCTCATTTCGCCGCTGATCGAGATCGCGCGCCAGAAAGGCGTCTCGGCCTATGTCGGCGAAGGCCGCAACCGCTTTTCGGCGGGGCATGTCCTCGACGCGGCGCACCTCTACAGGGTTGCGGTGGAAAAGCGCCAGCCCGGCGCGCGCTATCACGCCGTCGGCGAGGAAGGCGTTGAAGTGCGCGCCATCGCCGAGGCGCTCGGACGGGGCCTGAAATTGCCGGTCGTTTCGATCGCGCCGGAGAAGGCGGCGGAGCATTTCGGCTGGATGGGCATGTTCGCGCCCATGGACCTGCCGGCCTCCAGCGCGCTGACCCAGGCACGGCTCGGCTGGCATCCGACCGGCCCGACGCTGATCGCCGACCTGGATGCGATGCGATACCCCGATTGAGGAGGGTGGTGCGCGTCAGCGCGTGACGGCATAGCGCAAGTGAACAAGCCCATGCGCCAGGGTTTTGCAGTCTGTAAGCGACAGTTGCATCTTGCCGGCAAGGCCGCTTTCGCCGAACTCGACAAAGCCCTGGTTCGCCGCCCGCGCATCGAGCGCGGGGGCAATGAGAAGACTGAGCTCATCAACCAGCCCGGCCGCGAAGAAGGAGCCGTTGATGCCGGCGCCGCCTTCGAGCAGCAGCCGGCGGATTCCCAGTTCGCGCCCGAGCACATCAAGCATGGCGGCGAGGTCGATATCCGTCGTTTCCGACACGATGTAGGACACGCCGTCGGCGGCGAGCTCCGCCAGATGGCTGTCAGCCACGTCATGCCCGAGCAGAACCACGACATGGTCCCCGCCAATGTCTGACTTGGAGAAATGCACCTTGCCCGAGGCATCGAGCGCCACGGCATAGCTGCCTGCATCGCGTTGCGCGAAATGATGCGGCCGCTCTACCTTGCCGGCATGCGCCGGCGGGTGCGCGGCGGCCTTGCTCATCTCGGCCATGGTGACACGGCCGACGATCCAGCCGTCTCCTTGGAGATCGCCATGGATCTGTTCATAGAGGCCTGACCATTCGGCCCGGGTTCCGTCGGGGCTGGTGGTGTAGCGGCTCGGATGCAGGCTGCCGTCGAGCGAGGCGAGCATATGGCAGATGATGTGCGGCTTCATGCTGTTCTCCGGATGTGGCCTTGAGAAGGATCGAAAATAGTGCCGTGCCCGCAGAATGGAAGCCGTCGCCCGCTTCGATGCGGCATACCCGAGGACATTGAGGCGGTGGACTGCGGGAGATACCATCGAGGAATCTCAGTGAACGCCAGGACCGGTGCATGACCAGCCTCATTCTGTTTCACTCGGTTCTCGGTCTGCGCGAGAACGAGCGCCGTCTTGCGCATCGACTTCGCGCCGCCGGCCATGCCGTCACGCTGCCGGACCTCTATCAAGGGGCAGCGACGGACGATATCGATGAAGGCTTCGCAATCAAGGCGCGCATCGGCTGGGACGTCATTTGCCGCAGCGCGCGGGAGGCTCTGGAGGCGACACCCGGCGACGCGGTTCTGGCTGGCATTTCAATGGGCGCCGGCGTGGTGGCCGAAGTCTGGGCATCGCGCCCGCTGGCTGCCGGAGTGCTGTTGCTGCATGGCCTCGCGACAGTTCCTTCGACTGTGCGGCCGGGCCTGCCGGTTCAAGTGCATGTCGCGGACACCGATCCCTTTTTCCCCGACTGGGATGTCCGCGCTTGGGAGAAAGACGCGAAGGCTTCGGGAGCGGCTGTGCGGGTCGACCGCTATCCAAACGCGGGCCACTATTTCTCGGACCCGGCACTGCCCGACTACAACGAGACGGCGGCGGCGCAGCTCTGGAGCCGTGTTCTGGCGTTCATGAAATAGACGAAGCCGCTCTGCCTGGGAATCCAAAATTCCGATAATTGGCCACCCAGCACTGTTATATCGATGTTGCACAAATGGTTGACCCTGGGTTAGCATCCTCGGGCTGATGCCGATGGGAGGCAGTTTTTGCAACGGATATCAGCTGGAGCGGCATGCGCCGTCTTGCGCAAGGAGGATGCTCCAACACTTTGAACCGACGCATTATCCCTTCCCAAGACCGATCCCGGTCCTGGGGATGATGCGTCTCTGTGGAGGAGGATCAACCATGAACAGACGTGAATTCCTGCTGTCGTCCGCGGCGTTCGGCGCCATGATGCTGGCCGCACCCTCGGTGTTTGCCGAAGACAAGCTCACCATCCTTGGCTCGGTGCCCAATCTCGGCTTTCCGTTCTTCGTGCACATGCTGAACGAGATCAAGGCGGAAGCCGCCGCACAAGGCGTCAATTTGACCGAGAGCGACGGCCAGAACTCGGCCACCAAGCAGACTGCCGACATCGAGGCGGCCCTGGTGCAGAAGGTCAACGCCATCGTGATTTCGCCGCTCGACGTCAACGCGTTGGCGCCGGCCATCGAGGAAGCGGTCAAGGCCGGCGTTCCCGTGGTGACGATCGACCGCCGCGTCGACGGTGTCCAGGGCATCCTCGCCCATGTCGGCGCCGACAATGTCAAGGGCGGCGAGGCGGAAGCCAGTGCCATGGTGGCGGCATTCCCGAACGGCGCCAAGCTGTTCCACCTGCAGGGCCAGCCGGGTGCCGGCCCCGCCATCGATCGCAACAAGGGCGTGCACAATGTGCTCGATCCGCTGAAGGACAAGTACCAGATCATCTTCGAGCAGACCGCCAATTTCGCGCGCGCCGAAGCGCTGTCGGTGACCGAAGCGGGGCTCGCCGCCAACGGCAAGCCGGACGCCATCATCTGCGCCAATGACGACATGGCGCTCGGCGCGCTGGAAGCGTGTGCGGCGCGCAACTTCACTGACGTCAAGATCTACGGTTTCGACGCGCTGCCGGAAGCGCTGGTTGCGGTACGCGACGGCAAGCTCGCCGGCACGGTCGAACAGTTCCCCGGCCAGCAGTCGCGCACCGCCGTGCAGATCGCGGTCGCCTACGCCAAGAACAAGACCGAGCCGAAGGAGAAGCTGGTGCTGTTGACGCCGATTGTTATTGGCAAGGATAATCTGGATAAGGCGGAAAGGTTGAGCGAGACGAAGTAGGGCTGATTGGGTGAGGCCGGCGGGACAGCGCCCCCCTCTGCCCTGCCGGGCATCTCCCCCTCAAGGGGGAGATCTGCTGTCATCGCCGGCTTAGCCAATCTCCAGCGTTTCATGGGAAGCGCCGACAACGAAGCTGCCAATCTCCCCCCTTGAGGGGGAGATGTCCGGCAGGACAGAGGGGGGCGTTCAAGCGCTGACGGAGCCCGGATGAACTTCACTAAGGAAGCCACCCTTGCCAGTTGAAGCCACAGCTCCCGTCCTGCTCGCCGTCGAGGGCGTCACCAAGCACTTTTCCGGTGTCGCCGCGCTGAGCGATGTTTCGCTCGACATCCGCCCCGGCGAAATCCTCGGCCTGCTCGGCGAAAACGGTGCCGGCAAGTCGACGCTTCTGAAAATCCTGTCGGGCGTCATGCCGCCCTCCAGCGGGCGCATTACCTTCGACGGCGCCGACTACGCGCCCGCCAGCCCGCAGGACGCCAAGCGGCTTGGCATCGTCACCATCTACCAGGAACTCAGCCTGATCCCGACGCTGACGGTGGCGGAGAACATTTTCATCGGCCGCGCGCCAGTCGGGCCGCTCGGGCTGGTCAGCTGGAAGCGGATGGAGCGGGACTCCCGCGATATAATCGCCCGCGTCGGCCTTTCCATCGACCCGATGACGCCGGTCTCGGCGCTGTCGGTGGCCGAGCAGCAACTGGTCGAGATCGCCCGCGCACTGTCACTAAAAAGCCGGCTGATCATTATGGACGAGCCGACCTCGGCGCTGACCGAGACCGAGGTGCAGCGGCTGTTGAAGATCATGGGCCGGCTGCGCCAGGACAAGGTCGCCATCATGTTCGTCACCCACCGGCTGGAGGAGGCCTCGGCCATCTGCGACCGCATGACGGTACTGCGCGACGGCCGGCTGGCCGGGCATCTCGACCGTGAGGGTGGTCCGATCCAGTTGCCGCGCATCATCGAAAAAATGGTTGGCCGCGCGGCCTCTGAACTCTATGCCCGACCGGCACAGCGCGCGTTGGCCGGCGATGTCGTCCTGTCGGTGCGCGGCCTGCGCACCGTGCGCGATCCCGAGGCGCCGCACGCCATCGTGCTCGACGGTGTCGACATCGACCTCAAAGCCGGCGAAATCCTCGGCGTCGCCGGGCTTGTCGGTTCCGGCCGCACGGAGCTGGCGCGCGCCATTTTCGGCGCCGACCGGATCGCGGCGGGCACCATCACGCTTCAGGGCAAACCGATCGCGCCGGCCTCGCCGGCGGATGCCATCGCGCTCGGCATCGGCCTGGTGCCGGAAGACCGCAAGCACCAGGCGATCTTTGCCGCGCTCGGCATCCTGCCCAATTTCTCCGTCGCCTCGCTTGGCCGCTTCAGCAACGGTTTCGGCTTCATGGCCGAGCGGCGCGAGCGCGATGCATTGTCCGGTTTCAGAAAAATGCTGTCGATCCGCATGGCCTCGGCCGAGCAGGCGATCGAGAGCCTGTCGGGCGGCAACCAGCAGAAGGTGATCCTGGCGCGCTGGCTGGCGCGCGATCCAAAAGTGCTGATCGTCGATGAGCCTACGCGCGGTGTCGATGTCGGCGCAAAGGCCGAAGTCCACCAGATCCTGGTGCAGCTTGCGGCGCGTGGCATCGCGGTGATGATGATCTCGTCGGAACTGTCCGAGGTGCTGGCGGTGTCGGACCGCATCGTCACCATGCGGCGCGGCCGCATCACCGGGCAGATGCCGGGCGTCGAGGCAAACGAGGAAAAACTCATGGAACTGATGGCGCTCGACAGAAAGCCACAGGACGAGAGGCAGTCATTGGATGAAGGGCGGGCACGATGAGCGTGAGCGAACAGAATGAGCGCGGCGGCATCAATGTCGCGCGGCTGTTGATGAGCTTCGGGCCGCTGCTGTTCCTGGTGGCGCTGATCGTCGTCTTCACCGTTTTGAAGCCGAGCTTCATGGATCCGATCAATCTGTTCAACATCACGCGGCAGATCTCGATCACCGGGCTGATCGCGCTCGGCATGACCTTCGTCATCCTCACCGCCGGCATTGATCTCTCGGTCGGCTCGCTGCTTGCCTTTTGCGGCATGGTCGCCGCCGTCGTCGCCAAGGGCGGTACCGCCAACACGCTGTCGCTGTCGACCACGGGCACACAAGGCTATGGCTGGTTCGCGGCACTGCTCGCCGCCGTGGTGGTGGGGGCTGCTGCCGGCGGCGTGCAGGGGCTCGCCATCACCAGGCTGAAAGTGCCGCCCTTCGTCGTCACGCTGGGCGGGCTGACGGTGTTTCGCGGGCTGACGCTGACCATCTCCAATGGCGGCCCGATCTCGGGCTTCGACGCCTCGATGCGCTGGTTCGGCACCGGCCTGATCGGCCCGGTGCCGGTGCCGGCGATCATCTTCGCCATCGCCGCGATCCTGTGCCACATCGTGCTGCGCTACACGCGCTATGGCCGCGCTGTCTATGCGGTTGGCGGCAATGCCGAGGCGGCAAGGCTGTCGGGGCTACGCGTCGACCGCATCCTGGTCTCGGTCTATGTCATTGTCGGCTTCTTCGCCGGCCTCGCCGCCTTCGTTTTATCGGCCAGGCTGAACTCCTCGGAAGCGGTGGCCGGCATCGGCTACGAGCTGACGGTCATCTCCGCCGTCGTCATTGGCGGCACCTCGCTGTTTGGCGGCATCGGCTCGGTCGGCGGCACGGTGGTGGGCGCGGCGTTGATCGGCGTGCTGCAGAACGGGCTGCAGTTCAACAACGTGTCGTCCTACACGCAGAGCATTGTGATTGGGCTGATCCTGATCCTGGCGGTGGCGTTTGATCGCTGGCTGAAGTCGCGGGTGAGGCGATAGGGGCGAGAGGTCTGCCTCGCACCAATCTACGCCATTTCAACCCGCCAGCTTCTCCTCGATGATCTTCGCCGAACCCGGCACCAGCTGCCCGGTATGGTCGTAGCGCAGCACCACCACCCAGTTGAAGACGTCGCCTGGCCATCTGCCGTCCGGCAGCAGCGCCTTGGGGTCGGCGCCGAAGGCCTTGATCAGCTTGGCCAACTGGCCGTGATGCCAGGCGATCAGGATCGACTTGCCGTGGCTTTCGGTCGCCAGCGCCGCGACGAGGTTCTGGACTTCATGGTCGGCGAAGCGCTGGTCGATGGGCAGCTTCAAGGCCTGGCTGAGGGGTGTCAGCGTCAGCCTTTCGCGCGCGCTGTTCTTGGAATCGGCGCTGGCCACCAGCATATCGGGCCGGAACGGCGTGCCGTCGAGCATGAAGGGCTGGAAATAGGCGACATAGGCTTGCGCACGGGCTTCGCCGGCGGGCGACAGGCCGGGGCCGCTGTTGGGCTTTTCGCCATGGCGCACGATCAGCACGGTGGCGTCGGCGAGCCCCGTCGTGCTGTCGCCGGCGGCATGGGCGGACAGGGCAAGCGCCATTATCCACAGGGCGGCGAGAACAAGGCGTTTCATGGTGGTCCTTCCCTGGTTTTCGAGGCCACCAATCAGCGCAGCATTCCGACAGAATCAGGGCCGGCTTGGTGTCAGGCCGCCGGATAATCAAGATGCCCGGCGCCTCAGGCGGCTTCGCGCACCCACAGGCGGTGGCCATAGCGACGGAAGAAGCGTGCCACGAGACGCTGCTGTCTCGCCCTGACGAGATCGGGCAAGCGCCGCTCCTGGCGCCAGCGCGGCATGTTGCGCCAGCAAGCGATGAAGCGGGCGGTATCCTCGATGGCTTCCTGCGCCGACAGCGCCGGGCCGATCGCGGCCACGAACAGCGGTTCCGATTGTTTCAGTTCGTCGATGACGGCCTTGCGCCTGAAATGGTCGTGGCGGGCCTGCGCGATGCCGTTGCGGCGGATCGCCTCGAAGGCTTCGAGCAAAGCAGGGCTGTCGCCGGTGTAACCGCAGGCGCGGGCAAAATCGGCGGCATCCATCACTGCTCCCGGGTCTGATGCTACAGCGACTCACATTTACGAGTTTATATAAGTGTAACTCAAAAATCTGTGGAAGGGAAACTTTTGGGAAAGTGTTAAAACTGCGACTCGACTCTCCGTCCAAAACACACGAATATGTGAACAAATCAGGAACAAAAGGCGAGGGAGGGGCGATGGCATTGCCAGGCAAGGAGTCAGTGGTTGCGCAAGTCGCCTCGATCTCGGTCGAATGCGCCGATTGCGGCCGCAACAGATGGTGGCGGCCTGATCAGCTGAAGCGGTTCGGGGTGAACGGCAACACGCTTGTGGCCGCGCTTTCAGCGCGCATGCGCTGCTCGGCCTGCCGCGCCGAAGGGTTGCCGGGTGCCAACATTACGATCCAGGCGGCGTTCATCGACGAGCGCCAACGCGTGCGCAGCGAAGCGAAGATGCTGAGCGACAGGGAGGTGCCGGTGGAGGGGTCGAGGCGGGGGTGAGGCGGGGGTGAAGGGGTGGTTCTTCCTTCTCCCCTTGTGGGGTGAGCGGCCGGTTCGCGAAGCGAATTCATAGTGCCGGTGGCACGATGAAAGGCTGGCGAACGCCGGGACGCTGCGCGGCAGCGGGGACCCGGCAGGTGGATCGGCCACCACCCGGCCCTTCGCAGGCTCAGGGCGTTCGAAGTTCGAAAAGCCAAGCAATTGGCTTTTCGTCCGCTAACGCGGACCGCTTCTCACCCCACAAGGGGAGAAGGAAAGGGAGCGCGCCTCAATACCCCAGCAATTCCTTCAGCGGTATAACCCGCCAGACATGCTTGATCGCGTAGCGGTTGAAGGTGATCGTCTTGGGCGGATTGTATTGTTCGACCACCAGCTCGCCCGCGGTGCGCTTGACCAGCTTCTTGACGAAGGCCTTGCCGTTCTTTTCGTTTTCTTCCGGAAACGTCTCGATCACCACATGGTCGCCCGGCACCGCGTCGCGGCCGCCGCAATAGATCAGGTCGCCGGGTTCGTAGCGTGGCACCATGGAATCCGAGAGCACGTGCAGCGCGAACACCTTTGGCAGGTTGCGCACGCCCGGCGGGCGCTGGACGTAGCCGGCCGGCTCGCCGTTGAAGGTGAAGTCGCCGTCGTCGCCGCCGACGGCGGCGCCCAGCACCTCGATATCCATTGATCCGGCCGGCAACGGTCCGGCATCGGTGACGATCTCGGCATCGGCCACCGGGCCGGCATCGTCGAGGAAGACGACCTGCCCTTGGCCGAGCGCGACGGGGTCGACGCGCAGGAAAGCGGCGGTCTTCAACAGGTTCTCGGTCTTGGGCAGATTGCGGCCGGTTTCCCAATTGCCGACGGCGGCGACATCGGTGTCGTTGTGCTCGGCAATATGGCGCATGACCAGGCCACGCTGCTTGCGCGCCTGGCGTATCGCCGCCCCGACCTTGATCGACAGTTCCGTTTTGGCCATGGCGCCCATCTGAGCGATGAAAGCAGCTCTCGTCTATGAAAGAATGGCTTGCATCTATTTTTGAGTTATGCTTATATCTGGCCATGCAGAACCTGTCCAGCTTTCAAGGCGCCGTGGCGCCGGCCTCTTGTGAGGCGCATCCGGTGACCGAAGTCACCAGCCATTCCCTTCCGCCCCGGCCGTCCTCCTCCCCGGCCGGGGCGAAGCCCGAGCGCCTTGATGCCTCGGGTCCGGTCCGCCCGTCGCCGGCGGCCGGAACGGCCGGAGCCGCCGCTCCCCGCGGCTCCGGCCCCTCATTCGACCGGCCAGCTGCCGGTCCCTATGCGCGCTCCTGCATCCACACCCAGGACGGCACCGTCATCCTGTTCGAGCCGATGACGGGCAGGGCGGTTTCCGCCCCCGACAGAAAGACGGGGGAGGCGCGGCTGGCGCGCCTCGCCGCCGTGCACTCGATCCGCTCCGGCTGATCCGGGCCGCGAGCCGGCTCTCATACCGAACACCCTGACCGTGGCCCGCACCGGGCCCGAACCCTGACGCATGGCCGACGGCGTGCGCTTTCGAGCGTGGTCGAAGGCGGACCCATGGATGGAGCCCCGACATGGCAAGCTATAGCGACGCCGAATTGCAAGAGATCGCCCGCTGGCTGAACGAGGGGCTCTCGGCCTCAAGGATTGCGGCGGCGTTCAGCGCGCTGCGCGGCAGCGCTGTGTCACGCAACGCCATTATCGGCATCGTCCACCGCAACGCCATGCTGGGCGCCATCGGCTTTGCCAATGGCAAGGGAATGCCGGCCGGCGCCAAACGCGTCGCGGGGGCTGCGGCCAAGCAGGCGAGCCGAACGCCTGCGAAGGGCAGGGCAGATGACAAGACGGCCGGCGGAAGGGCAGCCGAGAAGCATGCCGCCAGGAGCATCGAACCAAGAAAGAACAAAGCCCGGACCAAGCACAACGCCTCGCCAGCCTGGCTGCCACCGCGACTGTTCGTGCGCGAGGTGGGGGTGCTGATCGCCGATGGCGAAGCCTACCGTTTCAAGGTGCCGGCGCCACAGCGCGGCCCGATCGGCCGCCAGCCGCATGGCGTGGCGATGCGCTTCATCGACTGCCTGTTTTCCCGTTGCCGCGCGCCGCTCGACCTGATGCTGGAAGAAGACCCGCAAAACGATGCACCGGGCAGCCGGCCCGGCGCCGACATGCTGTGCTGCGGCATGCGCACCAGGGCGCTGAAAAGCTATTGCAGCTACCACCAGGCACGGTTTCAGAGGCGGGTCTGCGCGTGAGCCTATTTCGGCGCCTGCCGGCCCTGCTTCGGCATGCGGCTCTGCACGCTGCGTGGCTCCAGCATCATGGCCGGGCCGCTGGCTTCGACCAATATGCCGGCAACGCGGGCAAAGCCGGTGAACACTTTCATGGCGTCGGATTGCGATATCTGCGCTGCGATGGCGGCGCTGCAGGCATTGAGCGCGCTGCGGTAGACGTGGCCGCGCCGTTCGATCGGCCAGCGCTGCAGGAAATCGGCGGCGTCGCTGACGCTGTCGATTTCCTCGACATGCCCGTCGAGCGATACTTTGAGCGGCACTCCGGTTTTCATCGTACCCATGGCGTTCACCCTGGCGTTTCGTGCGGTGTAAAAGCCCGCTTGTATAAACGCACAAGCCAGGCGGGCGGTTGCATCACGGTTGGCGCCGGCTCATGGATTGGCGGCTGCGTCCAGCCAGTCATGGGCTCGGCTTCTCGGCTTGGCCACCAGAATGCCTTGCTGCCTTGCCGCCTTTGTGAAGGCTTCGAAAGCAATGCGCGGGCAGCAGCTGCCCTCGACGGCAAGTCCGATCAGCCGCGCGGCATCAGAATAGGCCGGCTTTGCCTTGTCGGGCCATTGCTGGCGCAACGCTTTCTCCGCTTCGGCCACCGAGCCGACCAGCATGGTCTTGTTGTCGCTAAAACGCAACGTAAGCGGCATGAAAGCCGTCATCGGCAAACCTCCCTCTGGCATGATCGCGTCACAACGTGCGGGCTGGCGGCTGGTTCCATCGGCCTGAGGGTGGCCACGGCATGGAGGGCGGCATGAGCGAGCGGCCCTTCATGCAGCTCTACGTCTCCGATTTCGTCGGCGACACGTTGCAGCTCTCGACCGAACAGATCGGCGCCTACATGCTGCTTTTGATGGCGATGTGGAACGCCGGCGGCAGCCTGCCCGACGATGACGCCAAGCTCGCGCGGGTTGCGCGGCTGTCCCTCAAGAGATGGCGCGCCATCAGCACCGATCTCATGACCTTCTTCGAGCGCGAGGCGGGCGAGATCGGCCACAAGCGGCTGAGCAGGGAGCTGCAAAAGGCGCAGGTCAAAAGCGAAGCGAGAGCGGCCGCCGGGGCGCGCGGCGGTGCCGCCACCGCCTTGAAAACAAAGGCGCATGTCCCAGCAAATGCCGATGGTTTGCCTCGGCATTCTCCAGACTCCAGAAACCAGAAGGAAAAGGCTGGCGCCTTTTCCCGCGCAAACACGACAGCTCCCGTTTTGTCAGGAAAGAAATCCGGCTGGCATAGGCCGAAGACCCACACCGACGCCGCCAAGGCCATCATCGAGGAGATCGAGACCCATGACCGCAGCCGAATTGCAGCAGGCGACGAAGGCGCTGGCCGCGATGTTCTCATGCTTCCCGCAATCCGCCCTGACTGATGTCGAGATGCAGTTGCGCGGCTATCTCGGCGCCGTGCGCGACGCCGAGCTTGCTGATTTGCAAGCCGCCATCCAGCGCTTCGTGCGCGGCGAGGTGAAGAGCGGCAACGCCCAGTTCTGCCCGTCAAGCGCGCAGCTCTGCATTGAGGTGCGGGAAAGGCGGACGATGCGCGAGCTACTGGCGAGAAGGGCGGCCTCGGTTCCCGCGAAGCTGGCGGCGGGATGACCCCTCTAACCGAAACACCGCACCCCAATCCCCAACAAGGAGCCACCCCATGCCCAGGAAAGCCAAAGCCGCCAAACCGCAAGCCCCCAAACTGCCGATGGGCGAGGCCGAGCAGGTGCGCATCCGCCGCGAGGTCGGCCATGACTTCGCGCTGAAGGACGACGCCTTCGGCCGCAAGCGGCTGGCCGCCGGCACGGCGGAAGCGCGGCGCGTCTACGAAGTGTCGAATGATGGCTACACCTCCACCGGCGGCATCGTGCGGGTGCGCACGGTCGACCCGCTCATCGGCCTCACCTCGCTGTCACGCCAGCAGCGCGAGGCCGGCCAGCGCTACCGCGAGGACTTCCACTGCAGCCAGCAGGCCAGCGTCAAACCGATGCGCTGGAGTGAGCGCATCGACGGCGGCCGCCACGGCGGCGGCATCGCCGACAGCGTGCTGGACGCCGGCCGCGCGCATGCCGCCGCCACCAGGGCGGTCGGGCATTGGGATGTCGCGGCAGTGGTGCAACACGTCTGCTGCGCGGGGGAGTCGGTCAAAGGTGTGGCCGAGCAGACGGGGGAAGGCCGGGACGTGGTGACGAAGCTGCTGAAGGTCGGGCTGGACCTGCTGGCGGTGCATTATGGGATGATGATGGGGCGGTGAGGGGGAGAGAGCCGCAACAATCCGGCCGGCGATGCCGGCCGGATCCCGCTTCATCACGATCAGGTCATCCGCACCAGGCGCGACCTCGTTGCATGGATCCGCAAGGCAACCATGTGGGCGCCCGGCGCGAGACGACCAGCTTCACTTTACCGAAGCGGCCGCATCCTCGATTACCGCGGTGACTTCCGACGGATGCGACATCGGGAGCAAATGGCCGCCGTGGATCTCGACGACCTTGGCGCCCGAGCGTTTGGACATCCGCCGCTGCAGATCCGGCGCAATGGTGCGGTCTTCCGTGGCAATGGCTGCCCAGCTTGGCGTATTGTGCCATGCTGCGGCTTCGGCCTTGTAGCCGAAAATCGCCGTATTCGCGGGCGTCTGGAACATGGCGGTATAGCGTGCCTCGGCTTCGGGCAGACCGTTCGCCACATCGGCGATCCAGGCGTCGGGCTTTACAAGGTAGAAGCCGTCCTTGAACACGGTAAGCGCGTCCGCCGGTAGCTTGCCGGGAATGGAGGCATTGAGGAAGCCCAGGCTTTCGCCGATCTCGGGCTGGAACGCAGCCACATAGACGAGAGCACGGACCTGCGGCTCGGTGCCGGCCTGGCTGATCACCATGCCGCCATAGGAATGACCGACCAGCACGACGGGCCCATCTTGCGCGTCGATCGCGCGGCGGGTGGCGGCGATGTCGTCCTGAATGGAGGTCATCGGCAGTTGCACCACGGTGACATGATACTTGTCGGCTGTCAGGCGTTCGTAGACGCCGCGCCAGGCGCCGCCATCCATGTTCATTCCGTGCACGAGCACGATATTGCCGGCTTTCGCCGCTGCGGGCGCGGGCAGTGCCGCGGCGGCGGCAACAATCATGAGCGAGGCGAGAAGGGTGCTGATCCTGTCCATTTTGAAGCTCCGGTTGGTTGGAGCCAGAGACGTAAGGCGAATTGCATTTCGCCATTAGAGTGATTTATATGAATGGGTCTATCATGCTGGATGATAAATGGATCGTCGCGATATTGCCGACCTGCTCGTGTTCCAGGCCATTGTGGAGGCGGGCAGCTTCACACGGGCCGCTTCCGTCATGGGGCGTGCGCAGTCCGGCCTGAGCCAGACCATCAGTGCATTGGAGGCGCGGCTGGGCGTGCCCTTGCTTGCGCGATCCACCCGCAGCGTGCGGCCAACAGAGGCGGGCCGCCGCCTGCTCGATCGGATCACGCCTTCGCTGCGCCAGATCGAAAGCGGGCTGCTGGAGTTGCAGGACAGCCGCGACCAGCCGTCCGGCACGTTGCGGCTGACCGTGATGGAATACCCGGCGCGTGCCATTCTGGTGCCGGCGCTGAGCGAATTCCTGACCATCCATCCGGGTGTACGGGTCGACATCCATGTCAGCGATCGGTTCGTCGACATCGTCCAGGGAGGGTTCGATGCCGGCATTCGCTTCGGAGCGCATCTGGAGAAGGACATGGTGGCTGTTCCGGTGGGGCCGGATGTCAGCGCGGCCATTGTCGCCGCGCCGGCTTACTACTTCAGGAGGGGCCGGCCCGTCCGGCTCGAGGATCTTGCGGCGCATGACTGCATCAATTTTCGCACGGCAAGCCATGGCGACGTTTACCGCTGGATGTTTAGGGACGGTGCGCGCACGGTCGACGTGCCGGTCGAGGGCGCCGTCATCGTCAATGATGCGCCTGTGATGATCGAAGCCGCGTTGGCTGGCCTGGGGCTGGCCTACATCTTCGAAACGCACGTTGCCGGGCATCTCGCCTCGGGACGTTTGGAAACGTGTCTGGAAACGTTCTGCCCCGTCTGGTCGGGCTACCATCTCTACTACCCGAGCAGGCACCAGAAATCGGCCGCGCTTACGGCCCTCGTCGAGCATCTGCGCTACAGGCGGCATGCGTAGGGTGCGCCGGAACCGGTGACGCGGGCCGCTCTGCAAGGGCAATTCCAGGAAAAGTGTGAACGGTTTTCCCGGGAAAGCGCGGTGAGCTTTCCCTAGAGCCGCTCACCCCCTCAAAACAGCGCCTTCTCCAACGGCCCCTCCAGCGTCTCCGCAAACGCCGTCGTCAGATGGTGCCGGTCACGAAACGCCAGCTTGCCTGATATGAAGACGTGGCACTCGGTCGGGCCGCAGAATTGGTCGGTGAGGTCGACGTAGCGCGTGTCGGGGACGCTTTGGACCACGGCGCGCTCTTGCGCCGCGGCGCTGTCATTGGCGGCTTGCGCTCTCGGTGTGTCGCAGCGCGAGGGGGCTTCGCGCCACCAGAGCGCGCGGGCCACGCAGGAATCGGCAAAACTGTCGCCGATCGGGGTGTCGCGGATCACCGCCGTCTCGACGCCGGCCTGGCTGAAGGCCTGCAGCGTGGAGCGCAGGCCTTCCTGCCAGCGCGCGGTCTCCTGGCCGCGCTCGGCGGCGGGCATGTCGCGGGTCAGGTTGCCGATCGAGAATTCCGAGATCACCACCAGGCGCGGCCTGGCCTGGATGATGTCTGCTATCGCCTGTTCGCGCCAGGCGTCGCATTCGGTGTAGTCGCGTTTCAGCACCGCGCTGAAGGTTGGCAGCCGTGAGGCGCGGCATGAGGATTTGAGATAGGTGACCACCTTGGTGTCGTTGCGGCTCGCCGCCTCGACCAGCGGCGTCGACCAGTGGTCGGCGTGCGAATCGCCGAACAGCACGATGGTGTGGGCGGCGTCGGCCTTGCCGAATGTGCAGGGTTTGGGCGTCACCGTGTGGAAGTCGAGCAGGCAGTTTTCGTCAGTGGCGCGCGCGGTGGAGGGCTGTTGGGCGGCTTCCTCGATGCCGCGCTGGGCCGGGTCGATATTGCGCGTGGCGAAATGCGCGCTGGCATAGGCTGCCACCACGCCCACGCCCGTCAACGCCAAAGCGGGAGCCAGCGCCCATTTGCCCGCTGCCAGCCAGGCGCCGCGCCGCGCCGGGTTCTCGATCAGATGATAGGTCAGGAACGCCAGCACCAGCGCCAGCGCGCCGCAGCCAAGGCGCTGCGGGATGGTGAGATCCGGCACCAGCATGCCGGCATAGACGATGACGGGCCAGTGCCAGAGATAGAGCGAATAGGAGAGCGTGCCGATCCATTGCAGAGGCGGCAGCGACAGAACGGAAGCTGGCGCCAGGGCTCGCCAGCCGGCCGGGCTGGCTGTCTCCGGGGCGGGTTCTTCACCGGCGCCGCCCAGCAGCACCAGCACCGTGCCTATGACCGGCAACAGCGCGTACCAGCCGGGGAAGGACATGTCTTCGCTCAAGCGGAGATAGGCCGCCGCGATCAGTGCCAGGCCAAGCCAGCCCTGTACCGCGCGCAGCCCGGGCCGGTGTTGCCACAAGGCCGCCGGCGCCAGCGTCGCCAGGCCGCCGGCGGCGAACTCCCAGGCGCGCAGCGGCGAGAAATAGAAGGCCCAGGCCGGCGAGAGGCTGGTGAGCCACAGACAAGCGATAAAGGAGGCGAGGCCGGCGACGCCGATCACCATCACCGCCATGCGCCGGCCCTGGTGCAGCCAGGCGGCAAAGAGCAGCAGCGCCGGCCAGACGAGATAGAACTGCTCCTCCACCGACAGCGACCAGAAGTGGATGAAGGGATTGCTGAACGCATCGGCGGCGAAATAGTCGAACGACCAGCGCAGCAGCCACAGATTGATGGCATAGGCCGACGCATACATGGCGCCGTGCGAATAGAGCGCCTGCTCCTGCGGCGCCAGGATGAAATAGCCCGTGCCAAGCGTCGCCAGGATGACGAAGACGGCGGCCGGCAGAAGGCGCCGGGCGCGCCGGGCATAGAAACGCCAGAGGTCGAGCCTGCCGGTCTCGGTGATCTCGCGCATCAGATGCGTCGTGATCAGCCAGCCGGAGATGACGAAGAAGATGTCGACGCCGGCAAAGCCGCCGGGCAGTGCCGTGAGGCCGAAATGATAGGAAACGACCCCGCCGACCGCCAGCGCGCGCAACCCCTGTATGTCAGGCCGGAATGATGCCGCCATGGTAACTCCTTCGCTGCGCCCAGCCGTCCTCCCGTATCGATCTGGCCAAAACAATATTGCAGTGCAGCAAATTTTTCGCAACGCAACATGGCGAAAAAGGGAAAATGGCGGAAATCAACTTCCCGGCAGAGCGCGCATCGCTTGGAATTTTAGCTGCCGCTTGACAAACGTCGATGCCGCAGCCCTATTCCGGGTCGAGGGATTGGCAGGGATCAACAAATGAAGAAAACCTATATGAAGCCGGTGCTTGTAAAGCGCGAGAGATTGTCGACCGTCGTGGCGGAATGCCCCATCTCGAACTGCAAGTGACATGAAGAAAGCGTATGAAAGGCCGACGCTTGTTCGGCGTGAAAAGCTCTCTGCCATCACCGCCGGTTGCACGCCTTCGTCCTGCCCATAGCGCAGGGCGGACGTTACAGCGGCATGGTCGACGGCAACGCCGCCAGTGCGATCAACATTTCGCGATTTTCGCGGGGGTCGTTCAGGTCTGGCTTGACATGGGTTGGGCGGCTCGCTCCACTCACCGCCTTTCCTTGGGCATGGGGACATTGATGAAGAAGATTTACCACAAGCCGACGCTCGACAAGCGCCAGCAGCTTTCCCGCATCACCGCGGCCGCGGTCAGCTCGTCGGGTGGCCCGAAACCCTGATCGAGGTTTGGGAAGACCGGCGCTGCTGACCTGTTCGGGCTCGCAATCTTGCCGGACCATATTGTCTGGCAATCGCCGCTGATGGTTTCAGCCATGCTGCAGGTTCTGGAAGATGAGCCGCCCTTGCTGATATAGAGCGCCGCATGAAGGCAGGATTGAGCGCAAGGCGGTTTCGGGTCGAGGTGGTTGCAGCGCCGCGTTTGCCCGGCGCCTGGGGATCGGCGACCGTCAACATCTTCGACGGCGACAGCTGGATTGGGGCGTATGAGCGCAACTATCCCAGCTTTGGGGCAGAAACCTTCGAACCGTTCGAGATCGATGGCGCCTGGTATGCGCTCTACTCCAGCGACTACACCGCAACGCGGGTGATGAGCCTACCGGCTTGCAAGGATTTGGGAGGCGAGGAGTGCGCACCCGATGGCTTTTGCCCGGTCGAGTTGTATGTGCCGCGCTACAGGAAGGTGACTTACACAAGACGGGCGACCGGCCAACTAGAAGAGAAATGGGTGTTCGAAGCTCGGGCCGAGACGTTCAAACTGCAGGAAGACAATGCGTATGATCATGGCTGGTCGATCGGCCCCTGGTTGTCGCTGACCACCGGCTTCGTCGCCGGCTGTATCTGGGGCGACGATTCGACCTGGAAGGTCCAACTGTTCGATCTGTCGGAAGCGGCCTGCGGCAAGATCGTCCGCACGGAGCGGTTCGGTCACCTGGCGCTTGCCGAGGGCATCTCGCTCGCCAGTTCCCTCGACTTCGATCGCCATATGCCGGATTGGGAGTTGCGGGCGACCATCATCCGGCGCGAACGCCGCGACGTCGCCACCGGCAAGCTAGTCGACCCCCGCGACGAATAGGCCTACCGAGCCGGCTCGGTCACCTTGCGGCCGCGCGTCAGATAGGCCAGCAGGCCTAGCAGTAGGAACCCCACCACCCAAGCACACGACAAAGGCGGCAACGCCGATGGCGGCACCCAGGTCGACACCGAGGCTGAACACATTGGTGCTCAAGCCTGGCAGTCAGTCCGCCGCGCCCGCCCAAGATCGGCCGTGTGCGCGATTAGTGCATGCGTGCGCAGTCAATTTTGATCCAGATCAATGCGACGAACGCTTTTTGGCGGAGGCTCACCGTTCGAGGCGCAATCGCCTTTCGGGGCGGGGTCTCCAGCGGTCGAACGGCCGCCGTGGTTTCATCACGTGGGAGGTGAAGCATGCAAAGCCCAACCATTCGGCCACTTTGTGAGCCGTGTGACGTTCGCCGGACCTCGTCGTGCGGCCATTTCAGCAGGGAATTGCGCGACGAACTCGCGGCCATTTCCCATCTGCGGGCCTTCCGCAGGGGCGAAACCGTGCAGGCTGAAGGCGAAGAGGTGCCCTTTGTCGGCAATGTCCTGTCGGGGATGTTGCGCGTTCAGGCGAACGTCGGCGGCGAACGGCGCCGGATCGTCGGCTTGCTGCTGCCGTCGGATTTCTACGGCAGGGCGCTTACGGGTCTGTCGAAGGTGACGATATCGGCAGCCTGCGACGCCATCGTCTGCTGTTTCGAACGCGACGCCCTCGACAAGCTGTCGGCGCGCTTTCCGGAGCTCGGGCGGGAGTGGATGAACAACGGCCTCGACGAGATCGACGCGGCACGCGACTGGGTAGCCCTTCTCGACAGCCCTTCCGTCACCGCACTGATTGCCAGTTTCCTGCTCATGCTGTGCCGGCGCACCGAGGCCTGCATGGTGACGCCGACGGGAAGGCTGCTGGTGAGCATCCCGATCAGCCGCAGCGACATGGCGGCCTGTCTCGGCACGACGATCGAGACCGTCGGCAGGATCATGCTGAAGCTGAGCAACCTCAACATCATCAGGGTTCATGAGCCCCGCCATTTCGAAGTCCTCGACGAGGCAAGGCTGATGAAACTCTCGGGGCACGAGGAGCTGGTGCGCTACAACCGCGTCCCGCTGGCGATCGCGTCCTGATCGCGGCGGCGTCGCCTGGGGGAAGGGCCTTAGCGAACCGGCTCGGTCACCTTGCGGCCGCGCGTCAGATAGACCAGCAGGCCGAGCAGCAGGAACCCCACCACCCAGCACACGACAAAGGCGGCGACGCCGATGGCGGCACCCAGGTCGACGCCGAGGCTGAACACATTTGTGCTCAGGCCCGGCAGCTGGTCCGACGCGCCCATGCCGGCATCGGCGGCCCACAGCATCAGTATGTTGAAGCCGATGAACAGGAGCAGGAAAAACCAGCCGAACAAGCCGCGCTTGCGCCTGACCGCTTCCATGCCCCGTGCCTCCGCCGACTTCCCCAATGGCACGACAATCGCCGATCGGCCTTTGCGGCGCAAGCCACGAGCCTGAAGCAAGACAGCCCCGCGAACGGGGCTGTCTGAAGCGCTATTCCATCGAGCGATTTAGCTGCCGCCGTTCAGCTTCACGCTGCTGCAGAATTCCGGATGGCTATTGGCGGGGCTGGCGTTCTTGGCCTCGTCGGCGCACGCCGTCGTCATCGAGGTCTTGTCGTCCGGTTTCAGTGCCGCGGTATCGCTGCGGAGGCTCACAGCGAACGCGGATCGCGAACAGACCAAAACTTCCCGACTCCAGGATCGTTCCGTGCCGGCCGTCTCAAAAAAGGCCCCACCGGCAGGCCGGCGGGGCCTAGATCGGAGGTCTGCAATCGCCTCTAGAGGCGATGTCGCAGCAACGACAGCGGCGTGCGAAAAGTTTCACTGGGCGCCGCCGATGGCGTCGAAGCCTCAGCCGCTTGCTGCCCGGCGGCCCTGGCCGCGCCGTGCGAGAAGGTTCGCCACCACCAAAAGCACGATCGACAGCGCCATCATCAGCGTCGCGGCGGCGGTGATGGCGGGCGAGAGCTTTTCACGCAGCCCAATGAACATTTCGAGCGGCATGGTGCGCTGGCCGGCACTGGCCAGGAACTGCACCACCACCACCTCGTCGAAGGAGGTGACGAAGGCGAAGGCCGCGCCCGAAAGCACGCCGGGCAGGATCAGCGGCAACATCACACGGAAGAACGCGGTCAGCGGTCTTGCGCCTGAAATGGCGGCGGCGCGCATCAGGTTGCGGTCGAAGCCGGTGAGGCTGGCACCGACGGTGACGACGACGAAGGGGCTGGCGAGTGCGGTATGCGCCAGGATGATGCCGGCATAGGTGCCGGCGAGGCCAATGCGGGCGTAGAACAGGTATGAGCCAACGGCGGTGATGACGACAGGCACGATCAGCGGCGACAGCAAAAGCGGCATGACGATGCGGCGGCCGGGGAACTTCTCGTTGGAGAGCGCGATTGCCGCCAGCGTGCCGAGCGTGGTGGCGATCAGCGTGGTGCCGAAGGCGACGATCAGGCTGTTGCCGATCGCCGACTGCCAGCGCTGCGTGCCCAGCACCACCTCATACCAGCGCGTCGACAGGCCTTCGAGCGGGAAGATGAAGAAGGCGCCGCTGTTGAAGGAGAGCGGCACCGGGATCAGGATCGGCACCAGCAGGAACAGGATGACCAGCCCGCACCACAGCCAGAGCAGCGCGACGCGGATGCGTTCACCAGATGTCGGGTAGGGCGAGAGCAGCATGGCTACACCATCTTCAGGCGGTCGAGGCCGAGGATCCGGGCGAAGATGCCGAACAGCGCCAGGGTGAAGACGAGCAGGATGAAGCTGAGCGCCGCCGCCATCTCCCAGTTCAGTTCGACATTGACGTAATTGGCGATGAAATTGCTGATCAGTTGGTCGCTGGCGCCGCCGATCAGGGCAGGCGTGATGTAGTAGCCGAGGCACAGGATGAAGGTGAGCAGGCAGCCGGCCATGACGCCGGGGAAAACCTGCGGGAGATAGACACGCCGGAAGGCGGTGAAGGGTTTCGCGCCGAGCGAATAGGCGGCCTTTATCTGCGAGGGCGCGATGGTGCGCATGACGGAGTAGATCGGCAGCAGCGTGAACGGCAGCTGGATATGCGTCATGGCGATGATCAGGCCGATGCGGCTGTACATCAGGTCGAGCCGCTCGTCGGCGATGCCGAGCCACAGCAAGAGATCGTTGACCAGGCCGAACTTCTGCAGGAGCACCGTCCAGGCGGCGGTGCGCACCAGGATCGAGGTCCAGAACGGCAACAGCACCGCCACGATCAGGATTGCCGCGAGCCCCTTGGGCACGCTCGAGATGAGATAGGCGAGGGGGAAGCCGAGCAGCAAGGTGGCGAGCGTCACGGCGGCGGCAACGAAGAAGGTGCGCGCGAACACTTGCAGGAAAATCGCCTGTTCGGGCGGCACGCGCTCGATGCCGCCATCGGCGTTCCATCTGAGGTCTAGCGCGCTGAGGAGATAGAACGAGGTGATCGCGTGGGTGCCGTTGGCGACGGTGGGCCAGGTGCCGGGCGACGACCAGAAGGGTACGGATTTCATGATGTCGAGCGGCGGCTTGCCGCCGGCGCCTTCGAGCTGGCGCACGGTCTTCAGCACCTGGCTGCGGGCGCCGGGCAGGCGGGCGTTGAGCGCCTTGGCCAGTTCGTAGGCGGTGCCCTTGGCCTGGCTGTCGCTGAGGTCCGCGGCCAGCGCAGTGAAGGCGGCATCGCCCGGCAGGCCCTGGCCGTTCCAGCCGGCGAGCGCCTGGCTGGTGCGCGGCAAGGCGTCGGCGATGGTCGGGTCGTAGACGGCGCGCGAGAGAAGCAGCACGATCGGGATGCCGAAGCTCAAGGCCAGAAGCAGGAGCAGGGGTGCGGCCAGCGCCAGCGTGCGCAGCCGATCGCCGAATTCGGCGCGGCGCAGCGCCGCCGACGCGGTTCCGGGATCCGCGCCGGCGGCCGACCGGCCGCGGGCCAGCGCGGGCCGGTCGAGTTCGCTGGGCTGCAAGGCCGACATGCCAGGTCCTACTGCGCCAGCCAGGCGTTGAAGCGCTTGACCAGATCCTCGCCATAGTCGCCCCAGAACTCGGTGTCGGCGACGAGGTAGGCGCCGGCCAGATGGTCTGGCGCGTTGGGCAGTTTCGGCAAGGCATCGGCCGCCACGAAAGACGCCGCATCGGTGCGCACCGGCCCGTAGGTAATGTAGCTGGCGAGCTTGGCGTTGTTTTCCGGCTTCGAGATATAGGCAAGGTATTTGTAGGCGAGCTCCGGGTTCTTGGCGCCCTTCGGGATGGCGATCATGTCATATTCGAGGATCTGGTTATTCCAGACGATCTTGAACGGCTTCTTGTCGGTGTCGATGGCGTTCTGGATGCGGCCGTTCCAGGCGGTGGTCATCACCACTTCTTGCGAGGCGAGCAATTGCGCCGGCTGCGCGCCCGCATCCCACCAGACGATGTCCTTCTTGATGGTGTCGAGCTTCTTGAAGGCACGGTCGACGCCTTCCGGCGTCGCCAGCACCTTGTAGACATCGGCTGGCGCGACGCCATCGGCCATCAGCGCCCATTCCAAATTCTGCGCCGGGAATTTGCGCATGGCGCGCTTGCCCGGGAATTTCTTGGTGTCGAAGAGGTCGAGCACCGAGGTCGGCGCTTCCTTCAGCACGGTCGGATCATAGGCGAGGATGTCGCCGTAAGCATCGAGACCGACACCGCAATCGAGCGCCGAGCCTTCGATGAATTTGTCGCGCGGGCCGATTTTGGAATAGTCGAGGCGCTCGAGAATGCCGGCGTCGCAGCCCTGCAGCACGGTCGCGGTTTCGACCGTCACCAGGTCGATCGGCACATTGCCGGTGTCGACCATGGCTTTGACCTTGCCGAGATCGCCGAGATATTCCTGCTCGAGGATCTTGGCGCCGGTCTCCTTGCTGAACGGCTCGAACCAGGCCTTGCGCTGGGCATCCTGCCAGGCCCCGCCGCTGGCCATGATCGACAGTTCGTCGGCGAAGGCGTGGCTGATGGTGAAGAGTGCGGTGGCCGCAGCGAAGGCGAGCATACGGGTCTTGGCGATTTTCATTTTTCTTCCCCTGTTTTTGAGATGGATCTGTTTTGGTTCAGGATGGGCCTGTCTTGGCGGCGCCCGCCTAGGCATCGGCGGGAAAGGCGCGGCAGTCACCCGGCGCGCAGGACACCGTGACGGCCTCGCCATTGGCCATGCTTGCCTCGGGGCCGACCTTGACGGTCAGCCCCTGGTCGTTGGCGAGCCTGGCCAGCAGCCGCAGATGGTCGCCGAGATAGATGCGGCCGTCGACCGTGGCGGTCAGGGCGTTGCCGCCTGGGGCGGTTGGCGCCAGGCTCAGCCTTTCCGGGCGGATGGCGACGTGGCAGGCCGCGCCTTGCGTCACCCCGACGGCAAGTGCGGTGAGCTCGCCGCCGCCAGTCAGCCTGACACGGCATTCCTGGCCTGAGACGCGCTCGACGACGCCTTCCAGCGTGTTGTTCTCGCCGATGAAGCTCGCCACGAAGGAGCTTTGCGGGGAATTATAGAGATCGTCGGGCGAGCCGAGCTGGGCAATGGCGCCATTGTTGAAGACGGCGACACGGTCCGACATGGTCAGCGCCTCGCTCTGGTCATGGGTGACGTAGACGATGGTGACACCGAGCATGGTGTGGATCTGCTTGATCTCGAGCTGCATGTGCTCGCGCAATTTCTTGTCCAGCGCGCCCAGCGGCTCGTCCATCAGCACCAGGCTCGGCTCGAACACCAGCGCGCGGGCCAGCGCCACGCGCTGCTGCTGGCCGCCGGAAAGCTGCGCCGGCTTGCGGTCGCCGAATTGCTTCAGCCGCACCATGTCGAGCGCTCGGGCCACGCGGCCGGCAATGTCGGCCTTGCTCACCTGGCGCACGGAGAGCGGGAAGGCGACGTTCTCCTCGACGCTCATATGCGGGAACAGCGCGTAGTTCTGGAATACCATGCCGATGTTGCGCTGGTAGGGCGGCAAGCGGTCGACCGGCTTGCCTTCCAGGGTGATGGTGCCGCTGGTCGGCCGTTCGAAGCCGGCCAGCATGTTGAGCGTCGTCGTCTTGCCCGAGCCCGAAGGCCCGAGCAGGGTCAGGAATTCGCCGCGCGCGACGCCGAGGTTCAGCCGCGTCACCGCGAAGGCGCGGCCGTCATAGGATTTCTCGACATCGACGAAATCGACAAAAGCCGGGCCGGGCGACGCGGCTGGCGGTGATGGCTGAACGGCCTGACGGGCGCTCATCGGGCACGATCCCGAAATGCACTGGCTGAAGCACTATGCGGCTTGTGATGCATGGTTCCGTCCCATTGGAAGCCCGCATATCGGCGGGTCACCCAAACTTGTATGCTCACACAATCTATCTGAAATCGAGCATAGATGCATACAACTTTGACCGTCAAGCCGGTATTTTCAGTGATTGTGTGATATTTTCGGCTGACAAGGCCGA
This sequence comes from Mesorhizobium subarcticum, assembly GCF_055456085.1. NCBI lineage: Bacteria > Pseudomonadati > Pseudomonadota > Alphaproteobacteria > Hyphomicrobiales > Phyllobacteriaceae > Mesorhizobium > Mesorhizobium subarcticum. Next base: position 3,413,278 of record NZ_CM144237.1, read on the forward strand.
ATTGATGCCACACAAGCGCTATTGTCCGGCGAATTGTCTTATGCTAAGCCCACGACGAAGCCGAACCCCCGAATCCATCCAGCATGCTCAGCGATCTCCGCCTTACCGAGGATGAAAGTCCGGTCTATCGCCGTCTCGCCGACGCGATCGCCGAGCGCATTGCTGCCGGCACGCTGGCGGTCGGCGACCGGCTGCCGCCGCAGCGCGACATTGCGCGCGCGCTTGGCATCAACGTCACCACGGTGACGCGGGCGCTGGCGACGCTGCAGCGGCGCGGCCTGCTGGAGGCGCGGCCGGGGCGGGGCACCACAGTGGCCGCCCGGCAGGCCGGCGAACGGCCCGGCTTTGTCTCGGCGCCGAGCGACGAGAGCGGCATCATCGACCTCTCGGTCAACCGGCCCGCTACCTCGGCCTATCTCGACGTGCTGGCGGCGTTGCTGCCGCGCCTGCCCAGGGATCCGCACTATGCCTCGCTGCAGGACTATCATCCGCCGGAAGGGCCGCTCTGGGCGCGCGTGGCCGTCGCCGACTGGCTGAAGACGGTTGCCGGCGATGGGGACCCCGGCCGGGTGGTGCTGGCGGCGGGCGCCCAGCATGGGCTCGACTGCTTGCTTGGCGCGGTGACCCGGCAAGGTGAGGTGGTGCTGGCCGACGAGGTGACCTATCAGGGCATCAATGCGCTTTGCCGCGTGCATGGGCTCGATCTCAGGGGCGTTGCCATGGATCGCGACGGCATGCGGCCGGACGCTTTCGACGCCGCCTGCGCGCAGTTGCGCCCACGCGCGGTATTCCTGGTGCCGACGCTGCACAACCCGACCACCATTACGCTTGGCGAAGCGCGCCGCCACGAGCTTGCCGCCGTGGCACGCCGCCACAATGTCATGATCATCGAGGACGACGTCTACCGGCCGCTGGCCGACGAGGCCTTGCCCTCCTTCGCCAGCCTGGAGCCGGAGCTGACGGTGCATATCGGTGCGCTGTCGAAATGCCTGGCGCCGGGCTTGCGGCTCGGCTTCGTCATCGCGCCGCGCGCCATTGCCGGCCAGGTCGCCGCGGCGCTGCGCATCAATTGCTGGAGCATCAGCCCGCTGACGGCGCTGATCGGAGCGCGGATGATCGAGGATGGGGCGGCAGCGCGCATCATCGAGGTGCAGAAGCAGGAACTGCGCCAGCGCCAGGCGATCCTGAGCGAAATCCTCGGCCGCTACGATGTCCAGAGCCAGCCAAGCGCGACCCATGCATGGCTGCGCCTGCCCGAGCCGTGGCGTGGCGCCGGCTTTGCCCGCACCTGTCTGGAACGCGGCGTCGCCCTGTTGCCGGGCGATGCCTTCGCCGTCGGCCGCGAACCGGTCCAGCATGGCGTGCGGATCAATGTGGGTGCCGCGCGTTCGCAGGACGATCTGCGCAGCGCGCTGACCACCATGGCGGAGTTGTTGTCGGCCGGGCATCTGCAACTGCCGGGTTTTGTCTGAGGCCAGGGAACCGCACAGTGACAGGGAAAACCGTCGAGATCGCCATTATTGGCGCTGGCGTGGTCGGGCTGGCAACGGCGCTGCGCCTGGCCAGCGACGGCCGCGAAGTCCTGCTCATCGATCCCAACGAGCCGGGCTCCGGCGCCTCGTCTGGCAATGCCGGCACGCTGGCTGAATATGCCTGCCTGCCGGTCGGCAACCCCGCGGTGCTGCGCGCGCTGCCAAAATTGCTTCTCGACGCCGACAGTCCCTTTTCGCTGCGCTGGACAGCGCTGCTGCACCTGGCGCCGTGGCTCACGAGCTTCGTCAGGCAATCGCTGCCGGCCGCCACCCATGCCAATGCGGTCGCGATGGCCGGCCTGCTGGCCGATTCCCTGCCGGCCTGGGAGGAGATGGCTGTCGAGGCCGATGCCGGGGATTTGCTGCGCCGCAATGGCTGCCTCTATCTCTATCGTCGCCCGAACGATTTTGCCCGCGGCGCGGCAAGCCGCGCGTTGCGCGCCGAATTCGGCGTCGACCAGGCGGTGCTGAACCCCGGTGAAGTGGCCGCACTGGAACCAAACTTGCCGGCGGTGCAGGGCGGCGGGCTGTTTTTCCCGCAATCGATGAACCTGACCGATCCCCAGACCATGATGGCGCGGCTGCTCAAGGCGGCGACGGAGCGGGGTGCCGCCTTGCTGCGCGGCGAGGTGACCGGGCTGCGGGCCGATGCCGGTGGTGTCGAACTCAGCGGCCCGGGCCTCAGCCTGCGCGCCGGCAAGGTGGTGATCGCCGCCGGCGCCTTCTCGCGGCCGCTGGCGGCACAGGCCGGCGACCGCATCCCGCTCGAAACCGAGCGCGGCTATCATCTGGAATTTCCGGCCGAAATGCCTTTGCTGACGCGTCCGGTGTGCCCGGTCGATCTCGGCTTCTACATGACGCCGATGGCCGGCCGGCTGCGCGTTGCCGGCACGGTCGAACTCGGCCGGCTGGCCGCGCCGCCCAATCCACGCCGGCTGGCGCTGCTCGATCGCGGTGTGCGCCAGTTCTTCCCGGCGCTCGGCCAGCCCTCGTCAAAATGGCTCGGGTTTCGCCCGTCGCTGCCGGATTCGCGGCCGGTCATTGGCCCGTCGCCCGGCAATCCGAACATTGTCTACGCCTTCGGCCATGGCCATCTCGGACTGACGCTCTCGGCCGTCACCGCGCGGCTGGTCGGTGACCTCATCGCCGACCGGCGGCCCAACAGCGAAAGACTTGCGCCTTTTGCGGCCGGGCGGTTTTAGCTGCTTCTTGGCAATCTCTACCGTTGGCGCTGCCTCTCACTGTCGGCCATGATCACCTAACCCGCCGGCGCTGCTTCGATCTCCTGGAGATAAAACACCTTGCTCGGCTGCAGATGGTCAACGCAGAGCTGCGCCAGCACCCAATTGTCGCGGCGTTTCAGCGCCTCGATCATCATTGAGTGGTGTTGGCGCGAGACGTCGAGCTTCTCCCGGTCGGCCAGCGAATTGGCGCGCACCGGCAGGCTGAGGCGCATGTAGTGTTCGATCGAGGACACCAGATAGGCGTTGCCGCAGGCCGAGAACATGGTCAGGTGGAAGCGGTCATTGGCCTCGTGGATGCCTCTGAGATAGCCCTTGTCGACATGGCCGCTGTAGATGCCGTGGATCTCGATCAATTCCGCGATCAGCGCGTCGCTGACCGGCAGGGAGATCATCAGTGCCGCCTGGCGCTGCAGCATTTCGCGCACCTCGTAGATCTGCCGCACCTCCTCGGGAGAGAGCCGGCGCACCATGGCGCCCTTGTTGCGCTCGCGCGTGACGATGCCGAGTTTTTCCAGCTGGTAGAGCGCCTGGCGGATGGTGTGGCGCGAGACCGGGAAGCGGGCGAGCAGCACATCCTCGACCAGGCGCGTGCCGGGTGCCAGCCGGCCGAAGATGATGTCCTCCTCCAGCGCGTGCACGGTGTCGGCTTCCTTGCCGCCATAGTCGAAGCTGTTGAGCATCGCGAACCCTTGTTATTTCCCGAGCAACCCTCGTTGTCCGCCGGGACAACAAGAGTTGCCCCGCAAACAGCACTCTAAAGCGGTTCATCGCTTCACGGAAACGCCGAACCGCTCTATTTCCTTGTCTGACGCAATTCCGGTTGGGAAACGCTATGCGCTTTCCCTGGGATACGGTACCTAATCGCATGACCAAAGCGCGCGCCGTGCCTATGCCTAGCAACAGCGAGCTTGCGCCGCTCTACGCCGGCGCGGACCTTTTGGACGCCTTTGCAATTCGACTGCCGGCGGGCGCCAGCGATGATCTGGAGGTGCTGGCACGCGCCGCGTTCGAGCGACAGGCGGGGTGGATTCGCGCGCTCACTCATATCCGCGATGTGGTGATGGCGGCAGTCGCCGTCAAATCGTCGCGCGCCATCGGTCTTGCCGCAGCGGCGCGTGGGCCGGTTATCGGCTACTTCCCGGTGCTGTCAAAGAGCGCGACGGAGTTGGTAGTGGGCGAGGACGACCGGCATCTCGACTTCCGCGCTACCATCCAACTTCGCGCCGATGCGGCCAATGGGCGCGAGCTGGTCGTGGGTACCGTGGTGCATTGCCATAACCGGCTGGGGCGTATTTATCTCGCGACGATAGCACCGTTTCATCGCGCGATTGTGCGGGCGAGTTTGGAACAGGCGGCAAGAGCAATGGAGATTTAACCTTGCCTTGATGGTCGCGGCTGGCTGTAGCCGGTCCGTGGCGCATCCCCGCGAATTCGATGGTATTTTGCATCCGCATGGCAACATGCCCTACCGTCGACGGGTGGGTACATCTGGGCAAACAGGAGCGAATATGTCTGAGCGCGACACCAAGCTCCACGGTTGCTGGCGGCTGGTTTCCTTCGATACCGAGCTTCAGGAATCAAAGGAGCGCAGTCAACCTTGGGGCGCCGACCCCAATGGGTACCTCATTTTCGGCTCCGATGGGCGAATGATGGTGCTGGTTACCGCGGAGACGCGGGAGCCGGGGAATACAGATGAGAAACTGCTGGGACTTTTCCGTACCGTGATGGCCTATACCGGGCGGTATCGGATAGATGGCGACAGGTTCATCGTCAGGATCGACGCATCCTGGAATGAAGCCTGGAACGGCAGCGAGCAGGAACGGTTCTACAAGCTTGATGGAGACATGCTCGACGTCTTTACGGCCTGGATGCCGAATCCGTTGGTGTCGGGAAACCCAATAGGAAGAGGTATTCTCAGCTTCAGACGCGAGTGATTTTCCCTATGCCGAGTTTGTAACCCCCTCGCGGATTAGACTGACCACAAGCTGATCCAGGCCGGGGTCATTGAAGCTTACGATATGGGCCATTTCCATCGCCCGTCTCTTGCCGATCCGGGTGACTTCCTGGCGCATGATCGCCGTGACAAAGGACGGGCCTGATCCGGTCAGGACCATGGCCTTGCCGACCAGCACGGGCTCGGAAATGGAAGCCCATTGCAGGACCAGGATCGATGGCTCGCTGGTCTGGCGGCTGTTGACGCCATTGAAGTAGATCCAGTTCAGGCGCGAGACCACCACGCCGTAATGGTTGCCGGGCGCTCGGGCTCCGCCCTGGCCGTCGCCCGGGGCCCACCGCGTCACCCGCCGAAAGGTGACCAGCTCCGCCTCGCGCCGCACGAAGGTGACCGAGCGCATCAGAAATTCGGGACGGCCGGGCACCGTAAAATAGGTGAAATAGGTACCGCCGGCGATGGCTGGGCTGGGCGGTCGCACCATGTTCTCGTACAGCTTCTGGCGCAGCGATGCGTATTCGTCAGCCTGGCCCTCGACCTCTGGTTTGCGATAGAGTTCGTTCTCGTCGATCTTGAAGTATTCGCAGATGAGTGTCGCCGTGGCCTTGTTGGGAACAGCCTGGCCCTGCAGATAGCGTTCGAACTGGGTACGGTTTATGCCAAGCGCCCGGCACACCGCGCTCACCGACGCGTGCCCCCGGATCAGCTGTCTCAGATTGACAGCGAGATTCTGCCGAATTGGCACGACATCGTTCCCTCGATTGACGTACGAACCAGATATTTTAGCAGTAGCTTATATCACATTGCCGTACCAATAACATATGCCGCAGCTGCTTCCGAATGCGACCTTTGACCTATTGAACGGTTCGAAATGTACCAATTGTACGTATTCGTACAGTTTTTCTATGCAAGCGCCATAAATGGGCGTACTGCATCGCCAAGAGCGACCTTTATCGGCCACTCGACATCGTGTGATGGGGGGCGGTTTGGATATTGCCGACCTGGTCGACTGCACGCATGACCGATTGAGCAAGATTTGTAACGCGGTCGCCTTGGCGCGTGCGGAATTGCTGCCTTGAGCCTTTTTGCCAGACTTCGCGCTGGCAGCCAGTCGGCCGCCTTGATCCCTTATAAATATGTCAAATTGCGCTCAGGTCTTCCCGACGACCTCGACAGCTTTCAGAACGCCCGGGATGTCGTCGCGGAAAATCCAGGCTGCCGTCTGATCCAGGGCTGGCTGTTGTCCCGGGACGTCATTCTCGAAAAGCACGTCATCGTCGAGAACACAGCGACGGGGGAGCGTTTTGACGTCACGCCGCTCGAGCGCCGCGTGCCCTTCTTCGAACATCCCGGCACATCCGACGAGTTCGACGGACTTTGGCATCAGATCAGCATGCCTGCCTATGCGCCGCCGCTGCGGCTTGTCGTGCAGCAGGCTGGCGACGAGATAGCAAGCCACCGGGGCAGTGTGGCTTCGGACGCCGGGCCGTCCGGTGAGAACGCCGACGCTTGATCTTCTTAGCGAGCGCCGGGCATGACCCTGCCGATCAGCGTGGCATGTGCCGAGCAGCCTGGCATGATCGTGCCGATCAGCCTGATATGATCGTTCCGATCAATCTGGCATATTCGGCCTCGGCCTGGCCGTAACCGCCATTGGCGAGTTCCAGCAATCCGGCGCGGTCGCGAATGACGATCTCGCCACGGCGCGAGCGGATCAGCGCGCGGCCTTCCAGCAGCTGCAGCGCGACCGTGACGCCTGGCCGCCGCACGCCAAGCATGATGGACAGGAATTCGTGCGTGATGGCGAGGCTTTCGCCGGGCACCCGGTCGTCGCACATCAGCAGCCAGCGTGCCAGCCGCTCTTCGAGCTTCAGCCTGGCGTTAACAAAGGCGGTGCAGCCGGTCTGCGTCTGAAGCGTGTTGACGAAGCGCAGCAGAAACAGGCGCAAGCTCGGGCTTGCCGCAAGGGCTGCGTTGAACGGGGCGGCATCGATGCGGATGGCTTGCCCTTCGAGCTGCACGTAGCAGGCGTGTGCCGAACGGTCGTCGCCCATCACCAGGGGAGCGCCCGTCATGCCTTCGAAGCCGACGAAGCCGACCTCCGCCTCGTGGCCGCTCGGCGTGCTGGCGACGATCGAACCGATGCCCCGTTCGATGAAGTAGACGGCTTCGATCGGGACATTGGGGATGACCAGCATCATGCGCAACGGCAAGTCACAGCGCCGCATATGCGGCTCCAGCAAAGCGAGGTCATCCGCGCTCATGTGTAGCAACAGCTGGTTTCGATAGTTTTGGTTTCTGTCGGATTCAGACTTTTTGGCGGATTCAGACTTTTTGCCGGATTCAAACATGGCGCGGCCCAATGCAGGGCAAGAGCCATCCGATCTCCCAGCCGTCCGCGCCCGTATCAACGTGCCGACGATCGCTTATGTATAGGGGCTTTGAAAGGAAAAACCTAGGAATGCGGTCTGGAATTCGATGCACGGCGTCCCCCAATTCCGTTCGCATACGAAAAGATCGACCTGAAGGTTAGTGTCGGAAGCGTACCAATTCACAATTGGTACAAAACCGACATATTTCATGTCAGCGCCATGTTTCGGCGACCCCAGAAAATTCCGCCGGCTAATCATGAAGCAACATGGGCTCGGCTGGCCCTGCAAACTGTCCAGGACCATGCCGGATGATGCGCGTCATTGTGCAATTGGAATTGCTCGCGGGCCTATCTCTTTGACAAAATGGCTCGTTCAAGGACGGCAATCCGCCTATCCGTCTCCACCAGTGCGACCTGCATCAGCGTATCGATCTCGATCGTCGCCTCGAGATGACGCGCATCGATGACCGCTTTTCGCGCGAGGCGCAGATGTTCCCTGACAACGCGCAAGGTCTCGGCAACGCTGGGTTGGTCCGACACGGCTAGCCCTCCTTTTGGGCTACAACCCTGAGTCGGGGGTAACGTTCCACCGCGAATTGACTCGCTATTACTGTACGAAAGCGTACAGTTTCCAGGTCGTCCGCCTTTCAGGGCAAACGGGCGCTTGGTAGCCAACTCAGGTGCTCCCGCCATCGACGCGGAGACTGAAATGGCACAAGACCACTCAGGCAAAAGGGTTACAGCTCTGGACTGCGAGATCCTTCGCGGCGCCTTCAGACGATCGGTCGTGGAAAATCGCATTGCCGAACGGGAATGGCGCATGCGCGCCCGGGTGCTGGCGCGCGAATTGACAGAGCTCGACCAGATCGATCCGGACATTGTGGAGCGGATCGTGCGCATCTAGGCCTGCCTGGCTATGCCTGCTCCATGCCGGTTTGCGCCGCCTCTTCCTCGAGCTTGACAAGCTTTGCCTTGATCTCCTTCGGGTCGGCATGTTCCAGCCCGACAACATCGTTTCTGGTGTCGTTGAGCGCGACGATGATCTCATCGAGCTTGGCGTGGATGGCGGCGGTGTCGCGATAGCCCTGGATCAGGACCACACCGGTGATGACGATTGCCGCGACCGACAGCGCGTAGGTGACGGCGTTTGTCAGGCCGAAAGGCACCAAGGCGGTACACACCACCATGGCGATGATCATGACGTAGAAACCCGGCGGACGGGACAGGAAATCAGCGGCGACGAAAAGGATCTTGTTCATGCTGCCCGCAACCCTCCTGGTGTTCACCGGCGATCATGATGCCTGCAAGTTCGGGAAAGGGGTTTTGTTCCAGGAACTTAGGCGGCCTCCCGAAGTTGTGCAGAGGTGAAGGAGGCCAGCCATGCCGAAATACCAGATCGACGAGATGGATGGCGATGCGCTTTCGGCTTCGCATGTCGCCAGCGGCGCCACCGCTCTCGAGGCGCTGCGCAAAATCACCGGCAAGACCATTTCGACGCGCGCCTTGCAGAACCACTGGTTCAGGGTGGTCGACGAAAGCGAGGGCAGCGTGTTCGAATACAGCGTCGAGCACACGCTCACCGCGCGTCGCTAGTCTTTCGCGCCGTTTTGCGGCCGATGGGCTTGTGTTTCGCGACGGCCTTGGCGGGGGCCTCCGCCGAAAGCCGCTGCTCGCGCAGCCGAGCGGTCTTGGCTTCACGCGCCTGACGTTCAAGGTCAATGATCGTCTGGGACTCGCGGGTGGCGCGTTCAATCCGGTCCTTGTCCTGGGGCAGTCGGGCCACGGCATTCTCCTCCTGATGCTTCGGTGGCACTCAAAATGCGGGCCGGCGAAAAATGTTCCGGCGGCCAAGCCTCAGTACGAAAACGACATCAAATTTGTCGTTTGCGTGCCAGTTTTTGGCTCATTCGTCCCTCCAGATGACCCGCTTTTCCCATCTGATTTCGACCAGACGTCTGAACCTGATGGTTACATGTTCCTGCCCCACGGGGTGGAACAGTTCGGCGTTCATCGATTCCTTGCGCCCGCATTTTTCGCAGCGGACTTTCGCCCTGACCTCATCGATGCTCACATTGCCGATGACCTCCCGGAGCTCCTTGGGCTTGTAGAAGCGCTTGATGTTGCAATGGCCGCAGCGTAGCCGCGCAACCTGCCCGGCGTCATGGGCATGCATCAGGGTCCACGGCATCCCCTTCGGCCATTTGTCGGGTTGATCAGGCATGGCTGAAATGAGGAAAATATTCCTCTCTCGTCAAGGGCCTGTGAGCTGTACCCCCCCTGATTTCGGTCGAAGCGGGCAAGATAGCCACAGGGCAGGGCCGATTACGCGCTTTCGGGGCGTACGGTCTCCACCAGAAGCGAGCCAGCCGGAAGCGGCCGCAACAGTTCGGTTTCCGGCTTGGTCAGATTGATCCAGGCTGCCCACTTCTCTGGCTGGAGAACCACGACCTGCCGGTTGTGATAGGGCGCGATGTCAGGCCCGGGCTCCGTCGTCAGCATGGTGAAAGTGGGTGGCTTGTTGCCGACGGCCTCCCGCCAAAGCCCGGCGATGGCCAGGAACGGGGAGCCGTTGAGCGTAAAGCGATGTTTCGCCTTCGGATATTTCGCGCCGGTGAATTCGAAGAATCCGGACGCCGGCACGAGACAGCGTTTGCTGTTGGCGAATTGCCGGCCTTCGCTGCGGAAGTTGAAGACGGGACCGCCCTTGGGACCGGCCGGTGGAAACCCGAATGTCATTGAAGCCAGTTCGATAGCGTCGCCTTCGGCGGCGCGGCGCATGATGGGAGCCGGATCGTTGATGCGAATGTCGCCGGCCTGGGGCAGGTCGAGTTCGGTCTGATGGCTGGGTATTCGAAGCGCCAGAGACGCCATCATCCGGCAATATTCGGCCCAGGCTACATAGTCGGCCCTGAATAACGGCTAAGGCGTTGATATTCCGAACGCGTGAAGACGGGTGGAAGCATCCGATTTCGCCGTTTTCGGCTGGAGTGCTTGCAGGCACCAGGCAAGCCAAAGCGCGAGAACCGTGAGGACCAGGCGCAGATTGTGGCCTGCGGCGACGAGCAGCGCATTGGTCGCATCGCCATCATGGCCGAGGAGGAAGTTGCGGTCCAGTCGGCCGTCGGTCTTCATGTGACCGATGGTGGCCTCGATGGCCGATCGTCGTTTCAGTTCCCGACACATGGTGGCCGTCAGGCCACGCTTGCGGCCGGCGATCATCACCGATCCCGCGCCGGCATAGTCGTGGCCGCGATAGCCCTTGTCGACGTAGATGCGGTCCGGGTCGACGCCGCCGATCTCCACCGCCTGATCGACCGTTGCTGCGAGCGTGTGGCCATCATACGGATTACCCTCGAACGCCTTGGCCGCCAGCACGAGGCCCTCGCGATTGGTTGCCGCGATCCCGACCTTGCAGCCGAATTCGTAAGGGTTGCGGGCTTTGCCCTTCGAGATGCAGACCACCTCGGGCGCGTGCAGGGAGTAGATCTTGTTCCTGTCCTTCGGCTTCTGCGCCAAGAGCCGCTCGACGAGCCCGAGCAACGGGGCAAATCTGGCCTCGAGTTCGGCATTGCCGGCGATCTTGCGACCGACGTCGCGGAACACCCGGCCGAGATAGGTGCGAAGGCGCTTGAGTTCGCGACGCATCCGGCGGAACTGCCGGGCATGCGCATAGCGACCCGCCCGTACCGCCGCTGCCTTGGCCAGCCGCATGTGGCTCTGCCTGAGCATGATGCCGTACCGCTTGGCCTGACGCACCAGGATCTGGATTGCCTTGAGGTAGAGCCGGCTGTCGGTGGGGTGGGCGATCGCCTTCGGCTGCACCGTCGTGTCGACGGTGATCCGCTCCAGCGAACCGGGCTTCGCAGTCCCCGTCTCGAGTGCGACGTCGACGCTTGCCTTCAGCATTTCCTCCAGCCCCTCGGACCCGATCCGCTTGCGCCAGCGCGTCATCGTGCTGGCATCGATCGGCGGCTCGTGCTGGAAGAACTCGAAGCCGCAGAAAAACTGCCAGTACGGGTTCTCAACCCAACGCTCCACCATTTCTTCGTCGGACAGGTCGTGGACGTGCTTGAGGTAATGCAGACCGACCATCAGCCGCGTCGGCTTGGCCGGCCTGCCGATCGGGCGATAAAACCCGCCAAACGCTTCGTCAAAGCGCGACCACGGCATCAATGCCGACAACCGGACCAGCGGATGGCGCGGATTGATGATGGCATCGAGGCGCTCGCGGAACAAATCATTCTTACCGGACGACGGACGGGCTGGAAGCATTGCAAAAACACCAGGAAACGACAGATCGAAGGTGGTTTCCGGCATTCTCCAATACTTCAAACCCGATGGGAATCCCTGCAACGCAAGGGATCCAAGAGTTTTTCAGGGCGAACTACATATTGTTCGTAATCATTGCACATGTGTCTCAATCCCACTTGCAGCGATCGAATTCCAACACCCTTGTCGACCCAGGGAAGCGGCCAGGCAAGAACGCCATGCCAGGATAGCAGAGTGCCTGATGTTCCATGCAAAACCTGAGCCGCATGGCTGAGCCTCCGTACGAAAACGACACCACATTTGTTGTTGTGCGCAAGCGCAATCGCCCTAAAGATCAGATGTCACCGGCCATGAAACGGGCGCTGGTGCTTGAGAGTGTCGTGTACTCCCGCCCGGCCGGGAGATTTGTGGTGGACGACCAACACGAGCCGGGCGGCATGATATCCGCTCACGATTCTCACATTTTGAGAAATGCCTTCAAGGCATCGGTCGCCGAGCTGCAGCTGCCGGAAGCGCAATGGATGGAGCACGCCAGTGCGATGATGCGTGACCTCACCGGCCGTCTTCACGTCGATACCAGCTTCATCGATTGGATTATCCGCAAGTGAAGAAGCCATCAGCCGCCAGGCTGGCCAACGACAATGTCACACCTGAAGATCACCTTGCCGCGGTAACGTTGGCTATCCATGCCACGTTGGGTGGCCTGGCCGCGCCGGTCGACATGCTGATCGATGCTTTAGGCTTCGAGGCCCCGGCGGACGCAATCACGCCGCCGTCGGCGCGAGAGCCGTGAGATTCTCACGCATCCGAAGGATTGGTCTTGCCGGCGCCCTTTCCGCCGCTCAGAAGACCGAAATCTGCTGAACGGGTGCCGCTGCTGGCGTGCAGAAAGCCCTCGGCGGCCAGGCCGCGGCGCAGCAGTTCACGCACGGCAGCCGCGCGGCTCGGCATGCGCTTGTCGAAACGCCACGTGTCGAGCGCGGCGAATTCCTCTTCGTTCAGCATGACTTGCAGCCGTTCGGGACGTTCGAGATTGTCGGTCATCATGGCCTCCATCTCCCGGCAATCCAGCCGGTGAGCCGAATGAGTAAGTGACTTATCTGCCTCACAATCTGCCAATGGCCTATTTGGTTCCAAGACAGTCAAACACATTTGTTGCACCGCGTACTCATAGTGCTTGGCTTGCCACACCGGCTCAACATACTAACTAATTGATTTTATTAATCTTTTGTTGAGATTTGCCTTGCTTTAACGAAGCCGGCGGCGCATGGTGAAAGGGAGGGAAAACCCAGTCCCAGGACAGGAGTTTGCCATGTACACCTACCCGATCGAGCTGCGCGACGACCTGAATTACACGTTGGTCAAGACAATCTACGAGTATGGCATCGTCAATGTTCCGGTCTTGGCGGCGCAGCTGACCGGGCGCCATGACAATCTGTCCCTGGCGGACGCCGAACGGCTGGTGCTTGGCTTTGCCGAATTCTACTGCGCACCCATCGTGTTCGACCGCTCGGGGTGCGATTGGCGGCTGAAAGAGCCGGTCGGCCCAGACAATGACGGCCTGCTTCTCGACATCGTCCAGAACGAGTTTGGCCGCGCCGCCTGAGCAGCAATTGTCCGTTTCCGCCAATTCTTCTGGTTATTGTCTGACAATAAGCCTAATCTTCTGACAAGAGCGACCCGTTAATCGGACCGGCCTCTCGACATCGTCTGATGAGAGACGCCTGTGAAACACACCGACCTGCTGGAACTCCTCAACCATCTGCAATCCCTGTTCGCGACGGCTCACAAGGCCATTTCCGGCAGCGGGCACCACGAAATGATGTTCGAGATAGACGCGCTGGTCGGCGTTGCGAATGAAGAGGTCCGCAGGAAGATCCGGTCGCTCGAGGTCCAGCGAATCCGGGCACTTCGATCCACGTCAAATGCGCTCGATGCAGCGGACTGATCCCGAATTCCCAGCCCCGCGCCGACTGTCCTTGCCAAGGCGTTCTGGCGTTACTTGCGGATGATGCGAAGGATAATCTCGGGGTCGACAACAGTCGATCCGGTCAGGTCCCTGACCATTTCCTCGGCATGGCGGACCCATATGGCTTCGGGCAGCAAGCCTTCGGCGACCAGGCTTTTGAATGCACTACGAAGGGTGTGGAAATCGAGGGCAGAGACCTGGCTGTCGGCGCCGTCGTTCATCGTCTCAACTCCCTCAGGGCGGGAGTACGATGTACACTCTCAAGCACCGGCGCCCGTTCAGTGGCCAGCGACACCAACATTGTACGCTTCCGACAATCGGATAGCGACTCTTGGTACGAAACCGACAAATGTAAGCCCGCCACCGAGGGGTCAGTGGCGGGCTTAGTGAAAAGTTGTTTGACCAACTCTCCGGCGCCTTTTTCGGCCGGGGGGCTTCCGAGGCGCTATGAGGAACGGGCTGGCGACCAAGAGGTTCCCTGCGTGCACGAAAAGCGGCTCAGAGGTTGAGTCCGGCGCCGGGGTCTTCAATAGCGTGGGCGTTTATCGGAAACCACGACCAGCCTCCCTCCGACATTCTGGCACCGTTTGCAGACGAGCTTCGATGCCAGCCGCCTTTCCGTGTTGAAGTCGTAGTGGGTCCCATAGATTTCGATCAGACCATCGAGATCCAGCGCGCGCAAATGACCGCAACGCGTATTGCCGCAATAGACACTGAGGCCCATGCCTTGTTCCCGAAGCTCGCCGAGTTTTGCAGGCGCTGCGACCGGAACGATTATGTCTTCAGGCATGGCTGAGTTCGCCACCGCCGCGAGAATGGGTTTTCGAAACTCGGCCCGGTCAATGTTGCCGATCGCGTGAACCGCCTTGTCTTCCGCGACCCCCATGAGGGAATCGATCTCCCCCATTGCTTCGATATGCCCACGGACAAACAAAGCCCGTCGCAACATGTGCAGTGCATCTCTCGTTTCGCAAAGTGTCGTCCGCAGGGTGAGGGGCATTTCGCTTTCACTCCTTCATGTAGCTGTCGGGAAGACAGTCGGCTTCGAGCGCCGCCGAAATGAAAGCCCGGTGGACCTCCCTTGTGCTGCAGCGTCCCACCCTTTGCCCCACCAGGGCGGCAAGCGCGGCCAGAAACATGGGGCCATCGGACGGCCAGTCATCTGCCAAGGCGTCGGACATCTCTGGAAGTGTACAAAGGACCGCGATGGTCCCGTCACTTCTCGCGATGGGAATTCCGGAAAAGATACTTGGTCGGTTAATGGTCATTGCATAGCTCCCGCTTGGGCGGGAGGATGTCAAACACTCTCAAGCACCAGCGCCCGTGCAATAGCTGATGACATCTTGATTAAGCACTTAAACAAGGCGCCGTCTATTAACTATGACGCATCGGAACAGCAATATCTGATTGGGTTAAACTTCACCATTTACTTCTAAGGAACCGTACGAATCCGACAAGTTTCTTGGCGTGTATTGGTACAAAACCGACAATGTCGGCGGCTCGGGCAATTCGCTTTAGATGCGCGAAGCGAGCCGGGTCAGCCCTACGCGCATGCGCTGGCTGTCGGCAAATGAGCGGGCGTAGGATTCCACATCAAACGTGCTCAAATGCGCGTTGCCATTGATGACGACCCGAACATGCCATTCGCCCATGCTCTCGCTGACTTCGACGCCATCTGGAACGAGATTTGGCGGAATACTATTTGGTTGTTTTGCTTCAGCCATGACTTTCATCCCTAAAGGGCGAAAGCACCTGATTTGGCTCCCAAGCGTCCGTGTGCCGTGGACGGCGGACGACTTTCGAATTGTACGCTTCCGACAATCCGTTAGCCAGTCAATTCCGCCGCCGACCCGATCGCTCCGAAAAGCCTGGTGTATTCAGCTTCCGGCACCCCATATCCGCCACTGGCCAGCGCGATCAGTCCAGGGCGGTCCACTATGACGACCTCACTGCGCAGGGACCGGATCAGGGCAAGACCTTCCAGTTCCTGCAGGGCAACGGTGACGCCTGGCCGCCTGACGCCGAGCATCGTGGCGAGGAATTCGTGGGTAATGGAAAATCGTACGCCCACGACGCGGTCGTCGCACATCAGCAACCACCGTGCTAACCGGACCGTCAATCTCAGCCGCGCGTTGACGAGTGCGGTGCACCCAGTCTGGATCTGCAGGGAATTGACAAAGCGCAGCAGGAACAATCGCAGCGTGGGACTGCTCGTCAGAGCGGCGGTAAAGCTGCCCGCGTCGATGCGCATCGCCTCGCCTTCGAGTTGCACGAAGCAGGCTTGCGGCGAGCGGTCGTCGGCCATCACCAGGGAAGCCCCAGCCATTCCCTCATAGCCAATGAACCCGATCTCCGCCTCGTGTCCGCTGGACGTGCGCGCGACCACCGACGCAATTCCACACTCGATGAAGTAGACGGCCTCAATCGGCACGTCGGGCGTCACAAGCGGCATTCTCAGCGGCAGGGCCACAGGATGCAAATCGGGCTCAAGGAGCGCGAGATCATCCGCGCTCATCCTGCGCAACAGCCCATTTCGGAATGTTGTCGGAGGCGAGGCCTCACCAGCGAGGGCCTGGCCGGTGACAGTCGATTTCAGGATTTCGTAATTCATCATGTAGCTCCCGCAGGGGCGGGAGTACGATCGACACTCTCAAGCGCCAGCGCCCGTTCAGTGGCTGGCGACAGGAGAACTGTACGCTTCCGACATTCCAATAGCGAGTCATTCCATGCGGGCAGTGTCTTAGTTTGAAATTCGAAACTGCCCGCGCCATTCCCCTACTTCTATGTCAGCCGGTGCGCCGCTCGAAATCATTGCGCCGCGCCTGCATCTCTGCGAGCAGATCAACTTCTTTGAACAGGCCGTGTTGAAAGACAGATATAACAACGATCGCCAACCCTTCGGCATCGCTGGACGCGCTATCCCATTTGCAGTCGGTGCAAATCTTATCGAATACACGCTGGCAGATTGCCAAGTCTTCCGGACTCAAGAACTCGCTTTGGGGAGTAAAGTTCAGCATCTCAACGCCTCACAGGGCGAGAGTGCGATATGTCTCTCAATCAGCGAAGCCCTTGGCCTGATCGCCGATAGGCTATTGTACGCTTCCGACAATCGGTTAGCGAGTCATTCCTCCAGATGGCCGTTCCTCTGGATGGCCTTTTTGCAAGGGCCGGGCTTCGGCGCGACGGCGTCCATCTTGAACCCGCGCCGAATTGCTTTTCCGAATATCGTCTCAGAGGGGGTGTGGCGACGAAATAGCGGAGTGATCCGCACCATCAGCTTGAGGGAAGCGCGATGCTCCGCCGCCACCTGAACCAACTGCCTCGGCAGCCGATGGTTCCGTGATTGTCGGTTCGATCGCCCACAGGACGGGCTGTTGTGGAGATGGGGATACGAGATCGACCTCGCTGAGCCATTCGTCGTAGCTGGAGTTCATGGCGGCATGCAATTCCACCGAATTGTCCGTGCCGCCCTGGAACAGTTCCATGACGCGGCGGCCAAGCCGCTCCCGCGCCGCGTGACCCGCGCCAATGCCTGCCTGGCGGCAATACTCGTCGAGCACTTTGGCCAGGATCGAAAGCTGATCTGAATCGGCCGAGCCGTTGAAGATCATCGCGTTTTTCCCATCGTGGGGCGAAAGCGCGATCGGCTCTTTAAAGCGCCAGCGCCCATTCAACGGCCAGCGACAGAGCGACTGTACGCTTCCGACAATCGGTTAGCGAGTCCCGCGAACTGTCGGAAACGTACCAAGCGACCTTGTTCATTGTTCGGCCCCCGGCAACTCGCTAGCTTTGCGACGCAGCGGACCTCGGATGCCGCCTTGGCCGACACGGCCACCACCCAACCCGCCATCGCCATCGGTGAGAATGCCTCGAAGGCCCGTGAATGGAGACGCTGATGCCGAGAGATAGATCTGCCTGATGCCGGGGGACAGGTTCGAGTGCATGAAGGAAGACTCCGGCGACTGGATGGTGTGGGACCACAAGGGCGGCGCGCCCGCAAGACTCGGCGGCGTTGAGCTGCGCGGCCAGGACCGGCATCGGGCCGAGATAGCGCGCGACATTCTCAGACGGATCTTCCGGAACGGTCCGGACACGACGCGGAGCGACCCTTCGGACGCGTAAGGCGAAGTCCGGCCCTCGATGCGAGACCAGCACGGACGGGAACCGCACGCCTCCAGAACGGTTTATCCGCGAAGCGGAGGACTGCATCCATGGTGGTGAGTATCGAACAAGCGCTGGCGGACGCGATCCTGGCAATGCGGATGCTGCGGAAATCCATCGAGGACCATGGTCATCTCGAAGCGATGATCGACTTCGACAAGGTGATGGCCGACGCGGTTGAAGAAGCCGAGAAACAACTGACCAGGCTGCAGGCTTCCGGATCGTCGTGAACCGCGCCGGGGAGGGCGCTTCCTGACATTGGAACGGCCACGAGCCACCCGCGTTGTGGAGCGATGAATTACATCATCCGCAAGGGCACACCCGCCGACGACCCGACCTTGATCCGTCACTATCGGGCGCTGTGGGAAAGCTATGGCGTCGAGCCGGTCAACATCAAGGACGATGCCGAGGATGTCACGCTAGACTTCATCTTGTCAGGGCGCCGGGACTATGAACTGGCGAGCTTCTTTGCCGAAGCGGATGGCGTTGCCGTGGGATCGCTTGCGTGCCAGGTGGAACATCTTCCCTATCCCGATGTCACCGTGCCGTCGTTTCGCAAGCACGGCTATATCTGGAGCGTCTACGTCGACCCTGCCGCGCGGCGAAACGGGATAGCGCTTGCGCCGGTGCAGGCCGGGATCGCCTATCTCAGGTCGATCGGCTGCACGAAAGCCGTGCTTCACGCTTCGGATGCCGGCGAGGGCGTCTATCTCGCTGCCGGCTTCACGATCGCCAAGGAGATGCGGCTGGATCTGGCTGCGCCGGCAGTGGCCTGAGCGCAGCCAGATCCAATTCGGCGGTTTAGCCCAGCTTCACCTTCGGCTCGCGTGACCAGAAGCGCAATTCGCCAAGCCTGGCGACGAAGCCTGCGGCGTCCTTGGTGGATGCCAGCGCAATGACCGCCTCATCCCTTGCAATGCCCGCCTTGTCCAACAACGGGGCCGCCGCTTCGACGAAGCCGATGAACTTGCAGTGCGCGAAGGCGTCGGCGACGAAGTCGCGGGCGGTGGATTCCTTCAAGAGATCGGCCATTGCGGGTTTTGCCGGCAGCAGCGCGATCGCGTCATAGAGCACCGATGGCGCGCCTGCGATCATCTGCTGCGCGTCGATCCAGCTGCCGTCGCTGGCCTTGGCGCCGCCGACCTTGGGCGCGATGATCTCGAACTTGGCGCCGGCCTTGGTCAGCGCTTGCTTCAGGGCATTCAACAAGCCGGCATCCGTACCGTCGGTCACCAGTATGCCGAGCTTGCGGCCCTCGAAACGGCCGGGGCCGTTCTTGAGGATGCTGAGCGCATCCGACGCGGAAAGATCCTTGCGCGTCGGCACCGCCGCATCGGCAGGCTTCGGCATGGCCTTCAGACCAAGCGCATCCGCCACCTTGGCGGCCAGCCCATCATCGATGTTGAGAAGATGGGAAACGACCCGCTCGCGGATGACAGGCGTTTGCACCTTGCTCAGCTCGAAGGTCAGCGCGGCGGCAATGTGGCCTTGCTCCACCGGCTGCTGGCTGATGTAGAACTGGCGCGCCTGGCTGTAATGGTCGGCAAAGGTTTCCGACCGCAGCCGCGCCTTCGGTCCGGCCTCGACTTCGGCGAAGGAGCGGAACCCGTTGGCCGGGGATTCACGCGGGCCTTC
This sequence comes from Mesorhizobium subarcticum, assembly GCF_055456085.1. Taxonomy (NCBI): domain Bacteria; kingdom Pseudomonadati; phylum Pseudomonadota; class Alphaproteobacteria; order Hyphomicrobiales; family Phyllobacteriaceae; genus Mesorhizobium; species Mesorhizobium subarcticum. The sequence continues at coordinate 3,432,410 of NZ_CM144237.1, forward strand.
ATCCCATGAATTGGGCTGGTAGTTGGCGCGCCCGATCGGGTTGCGCATCGCCATGTGTCCGTCCTGCTGGAAATTGTGGAAGGGGCATTTCGGCGCGTTGATCGGAATGTGGGTGAAGTTGGTGCTGCCCAGCCTTTTTATCTGCGTGTCGAGATAGGAGAAATTGCGGCCCTGCAGCAGCGGGTCGTTGGAGAAGTCGATGCCGGGCGGCACGTTCTGCGTCATGAACGCGACCTGCTCGGTCTCGGCGAAGAAATTGTCGGGCATGCGATCGAGCACGAGGCGGCCGACCGCGATCGGCGGCAACACCTCCTCGGGGATGAGTTTCGTCGGATCGAGGATGTCGAAGTCGAAACTGTCGGCGAAGGCCTGGTCGAACAGCTGCAGCTGCAATTCCCATTCGGGGAAATTGCCGGCGTGGATAGCGTCCCAGAGGTCGCGGCGGTGGAAGTCGGGATCGGCGCCGTTGATCTTGACCGCTTCGTTCCAGGCAACCGACTGCAGGCCGAGCTTCGGCTTCCAGAGGAATTTGACGAAGGTCGATTCATCCTTGGCGTTGAGCAGCCGGAAGGTGTGGACGCCGAACCCTTCCATGAAGCGCAAGGAGCGCGGGATGGCACGGTCCGACATCGCCCACATGATCATGTGCATGCTTTCGGGCGTCAGCGAAATGAAGTCCCAGAAATTGTCATGCGCGGTCTGCGCTTGCGGGAAGTCGCTGTTGGGCTCGGCCTTCGCGGCATGGATCAGGTCGGGAAACTTGATCGCATCCTGGATGAAAAACACCGGCATGTTGTTGCCGACAATGTCCCAATTGCCCTCCTGCGTGTAGAGTTTGACGGCGAAGCCGCGCACGTCGCGCGCAAGGTCGGCGGAGCCCTTGTTGCCAGCAACGGTGGAGAAGCGCACGAAGGCCGGCGTCTTTTCACCGGCGCGCTGGAAGATGTCGGCGCGGGTGTATTTGGCCAAAGATTCGTAGGTTTCAAAATAGCCGTGGGCGCCATAGCCACGGGCATGGACGACGCGCTCAGGAATGCGCTCGTGATCGAAATGGAAGATCTTTTCGCGAAAGTGGAAGTCTTCGAGCACTGTCGGACCACGGGCGCCGATCCTCAGCGAGTTCTGGTCGTCGGACACAGGGCCGCCTTGCGCGGTGGTCAGCAGCGGCGTCGAACCCGAGGCGGTTTGATGCAGTTCGCCGCCTTCGCCGCGCTGCAGTTTCTGATCGTGGATGGTCGCGGACATTCCAGCCGGTTTCGATGCTTGCTTGGCCATTACTGAGATTCCTTGAGGGGTCAACACGCGGGCTGCGCTGGTTCCTCAATCTCCCTGACGGCAATGCGTTCCCTGCCGATTTCAGATCCGGAAACTCAGATCCGGAAACGGAGAAGGCCGCCCGTTCGCACGGGCAGCCCTCGATTCACCTTGACCGGAACCTCAGAGGTTCTTGTTGATCTTGGCCGCTGTCTTGTTCGTTGCATCCTTGACGGCCGACTTCGCATCGCCAACAGCCTTCTGGACCTTGCCCTTGGCTTCCTGCGCGGCGCCTTCGGCGCGCAGACGATCATTACCGACGGCCTTGCCGACGCCTTCCTTGGCCTTGCCGAGAGCCTGATTGGCGAGACCCGATGCCTTGTCGCTGGTGCTACCCATGAGATTTTCCTTTTTCCGAAATTGCTTGCCTGACCGGCGAGGACCAACGTCGCTTTGTTTGGAAAGTTCCGATGCGTTTGAGAGCCAGCAAAACGAAAGGCCCGCCACCGACGCGAATCGTGACGGGCCTTCTGGAGTACACCGGGCGTCCCACCGCCCGGCTGTGTGGAAAACTTCACGGCGCGATGATCGTTCCATCACAACAATAAGCCCGCCACTCAGAAAGCCCGCCACCTCGGGGAGCGGCCTTTCGGGCGTTGCGGATCGGGCCGGTGCGAGGTCGCGACCTCGCTCATGTCTTCAGTTCTTCGACAGCAATGCGCCTCAGATGCAAATCGAGGTGCAGCTATCGGCTGTAACCGCCGAGAGTTTCTCACGCTTCAAAAGCGTCGGCTTGGCGTAGGTTTTCTTCATGTCCTATCCCCAGGGTAAAAATCAGCGTGGGCAAATCGAAGGGGCGCAGAGGGCGGTCACCGTCGACAGCCTGTCACGCTTCAGAAGCGTTGGCCTGGCGTAGGTTTTCTTCATCGTGTGTTCCCCGCCGATCATTACCCGCAAATTTCCGAAGTGGGGCAGGCGGCGGTCACGGCCGAAAGCCTGTCCCGTTTCACCAGAAGTGGCCTCTGGCAGGTCTTTTTCATGAAATCCCCCATTGCTTGACAGTGCCCCGAGGTAAACGCATGGGTGCGACCCGTGTCAAGCAATGGCTAAAATAAAAGAGACCCCGCCGGCTGGAGCCTGGCGGGGCTTGATTGGAGGATCAATGGATCGAATGGGAGACGATCCGGATAAGGAACGCAGACGTGGCGCGGAAGTTCCGCACCCTGGGAGGGGGCACCCCAGTCCCCGGGCGGCGGCGCGCAGATGATCGCCCGCGCCTGTCGGCTTTCCGGCGTCGGCAGGCCGCTGATGGCTTGAAGCTCTTTAGCCGGCTCTTGTCGTCACATGCGCTGGGGCCGTCACATGCAATGGGAAAGACACTGAGCTGCCGTTACCAACGACAGTTTCTGGCGCTTCAGAAGCGTCGGCCTGACATAGTTTTTCTTCATTTTGTTTCCCCTTGCCCAAGTTTGCCGGCCGAGCTGACGCAGGGGGAAGGCTAAAGTCAAAGCGTTTCGCGGCCTGGCGTTCGCGGCGGGTGCTATTTTAGCTTCTATTGATGCCAAAATCACGCATAGCCGGCTGATGCCAAAATCACGCATAGCCGGCGCAAAAGCCGCGCGAGGCTCCGGCAAACTCTGTCGCCGCCTTCAGCGTTTCACACTCGGCGGTGGCCATCGCCACGGCCACCGCCGCTCCCGCTACAAAGAAGGCGAGAGGGTTTGGAAATGCTGGTTCGCGAAAGCGATCAATGGACAATCGATATCGACGTTCGCCTGGCGTCGCTGCTCGCGGCCGTGGCTGGCGCACTCAATGCGGAGGGTTTCCAGGCCACCGGTTTCGCTTTCCTGGAATTGCTCTAGATGTGCGACACCGTGGCCGCCGCCATCTGTTCTGGCACGTTGAGCAGGGCGAGAGCCTTGGCCACCTGGCTTTCCCAATTCTCAGGCGCCGCCACGGGCTGTCCAAAATCGTCAGCGCCGGTCAGAAGCCCGCGTGCCGCATGGAACCCCAGAGCGCGATAAACCTCGAACTGTTCCTCGGTGAAAAACTGGTCGACGGTCGTTTCGTGAGGGAAGGATGGATTTCGCTTGAGATAGTCGAGAATGTAGTCGTTCTCATCCCCGCTCAATGACGATTTGATATAGATCAGGACACCCGTTTCGTCGTCGTCATAGCGGATGACGCCAATGGCGGCGTGCGGACCATGCTTGCCTGGCGGGCCGTCAGGGCCATAGGGAGTGGCTGGCGTGACGCCCAGGGCATGCTTCTGGATCGTCTGCCATCCCAGATCGATCCTGACGCCGAGATCAATGCGGGCCATGACCTCCAGATTGACCAGCGAAGGAAACGTCAGCGCCGGGTCGGCCTCGGCGTCGACCGCAACGATGACCTTGCAGCGCCGCCGAAGCAGTTCGTAGATGCCGAGATTCTCGATGTGTCCGCCATCCGTCAGGTACACGTTGAGCATGTTCTCGCTCAAAAGGCCGGTTGTCTCGGCCGCGAAATACCATGTGCCGACATTCGCGACCCATCGGTTCACCCAGTTCCTGAACGCCGCGATCCTCCAAGGGTTGGCAAGCCAATAGCCGAGCCGGATATTCAGCAAGGAGAGGCTGAATGTGATGATCTTGATGGTTTGCCGCCCCATATTCGCCGACGCCGCCGCGCCCGAAATTGCCATCGCTGTTGCGAGGCTGAGGTCGGGCACCACCTTCTCGATGTCTTTCGATGCGACATAGCGGGTCGACTGGCTGCCGACGTAGAGCGGGCTGAAGATGAAATTGTCGGCGTTGCGGCCACGCTTGTTGAGGTCCTTCGAGCCCTCGAGGTTTATCGCGGCATTCGCGAGGAGATATGGCGAGAAGGCCGCCCCCTCCATCCAGTTTCCCGCGTCATCGACAGGTTTCAACGACGAGAATTTCCATGTGTCGACCGTTTCCGACGGATGCTGACCTATGGTGCTTCTCTGCATGAGGAAGGCGCGGCTGAGGCGATCCCGGTAGAGCCTGTGGAGAGAGTTCGAGTTCGGCCCGATCAGCAGGCAGATGGCTGAAAGAACCAGAGCGATGCCCAGATATGTCGCGCCGATAGGCCCAAGCCGGGAAAGCGGCCCGATATACCAGTCCGCCTCGCATCGCGAGATTGTTTTCAGCCAGGGTGGGGTTTCAACGCCGCACCAGTTGTCGTCTTTGCGGATCGCCCAATAGCTCAGATATATATACGCCACCCACAGCATGAACGGCACGATCACGGCGGCAAGATACAGAATGAACCGGCTGCTGTTCTTCTTGATCGTCGCGGTCCAGGTTCCATCGCCGAGTGCCGCATCGGCGAGCTTGGCGAGTTTTTGTGCGACGGAGATCAGAACCGCCAGCGTTGGAACGAGTGCCGTGGCAAGGGAAGGCAGAATGCTCGCGAAAGCCGAAAGAAAATCCTGAAATGGTTCTGCCAGAACAAAAGTCTGGTCGGCCGAACTGATGACCTTGCCGTTTGCGTTTGCAAGCATCCCCGAAAGCACGAGGGGTTGCAGGTCGAAAATGACCGAGGCCAGCACCACGGCAACCAGAAGACCAAGGCCACGGCCGAGAATTTGGCGGCTCTTCAGCGTGCCGGTGGGAAACGTGAATGAGGTGTAGAGGGCACTGCCGAACATCAGAAATGCCGCGAAGGCCCCGAGAACCACGGTGTGCGCAAAATATTTCATGGTGCCGCTCAGCATGGGCAGTTTCGAAGCTGAAATGCCGAAGAAGCCGGGCGTCACCAGATCGGCCACGGTTGGATTGATCGCGATGGTGATGACGGCGAGCAACAGCAGAGCCGGCAGAACGATCAAGGCGTTGACCACCAGGCCTCGCAACACCAACGCGATGCTGACCAGATAGTCCGGAGCGCCTGCCGGGGCCAGGAAATTGGAGAAGTCACGCAGGTGCTGCGTTTCAGGCGTCTCTGCCTCATCAAGCCGGCTTTCGAACGGGAATGTGCGGCTGTCCTGCATCATCCCGGCCACGACCGATGTACCGATATAGCCGCCGCCCGACACGGTGGAGAGATAGTCGACCGCATCGAGCGGGCGCGGACTGCCCGCGGGTGAGAGCGACTCCAGCGCCTGCAGGACGCCAAGGCAATAGGAGGCGGAGCGCACGCCGCCGCCCGACAGGGCTATGCCCGTAAGATTGCTCGCTTCGTCCGTCCTAACGGCACCGCGCTGCGGGTCGGACCTTGCGTCGTCGAGCGCCGCAGCGTTGCGATCGACAAGAAAGTGGCGAACTGCATTGCCTGCGGCCGGTGATCTCTGTTGCGCCACAGCGCCACTGCGGATGCGCATGCGACGGAAATTGATGACGCTCAGTTCCTGGCGAAAGACATCGATAAAATTCAGGTACACGCCCGATCTCCATATCCAAGGAAACGCACGCTGGCTGTATTGTAGGGGATATCCTTTTTTACTAGAGCCGGTGTTGTCGTCGATGTCTACTACGAGCGGTGGCGGCTTTACTTATCGAGCCGCCTAATTCCTGTCCGCCGGCTTCGAGCGCATCCTTGACACCGTCTCGCGTTCGGCGCGTTTGGAGCGCAGCGGCGGCAGGCCGCGGTCGATCAGGTCCATGTCTTCCAGCACCATGTCGCCCATCCGCTTGAAGGCGATGTCGAGCGCGCCGGCGCGGTGGGCGGAGCGCAGGAAGCCGGGGATGGTACGGACGGGATGATCCGGCGCCAGCGGCTCTTCGGGGAAGACGTCGCTGGCGGCGACGATGTGGCCGCTCCTCACCGCTGCCATCAGCGCGGGGAAGTCGACGACGCCGGCGCGGCTGAGCAGGATGAAGGCGGCGCCCTTGCGCATCGAGGCAAAGGCCGGGCTGCCCAGAAAACCCTGGTTCTCAGAGGTCACCGAGGCGACGACGAAGACGAAATCGCTCGATGTCAGGACATCGTCGAGCGAGGCCGGCTCGACGCCACTGTCGATGAGGATCGACGGCGGCAGCCAGGGATCGAAAACCTTGGTGCGGGTGCGGAAGCCCGACAGCAGCCGGTTCAGCGCACGGCCGAGATCGCCGAAGCCGATGATGCCGACATCAGCGCCTGAAAGCAGCCGCGCCGTCAGATTGCCGTCGCCGCCCCACAGCTCCTCGCCTTTGCGGAAGGCGAGGTCGGCATCGACGATGTTGCGGGCGAGGTTGAGCGCCATGGCAAGGCCAAGCTCGGCCACCGGCTCGGCGAAGACGAGACCCGTGGTGACGACATGGATGCCGCGCGCAAACAACGTCTCATAAGGCATGTTGTTGATGAGGTTGGTCTCGACATTGAAGACGCAGCGCAGCGCCTTCATTTCAGCCAGGGTGTCCGCCGAGATTGGCGGCTGGCCGATGATGTAGCGAGCCTCTCCCAGCACATCGGCCGGCAGTTTCGCCACGCCCTCGGCGGTCGTCTCGACAATGCGGTAATGCGCCTTGAGGCGCGCCAGTTGCGGCGGCGTGAAGATCAGCTCGAGCGTGCGTGGTTCCGGCGCGCTGATGACCAGCGGCAAATCCCTGTTTGGCATGACGATTCCTCCCGGCGCGATGCTACAAGCGCGCTTTTGCTTTGGACATGTCGTTATCCCAAAATCGCTTTATAGTTTTTGGGCAGTGTGTGGCTCGGCGGCTAAAATACCGCCGGTGAACCGATTTACAACTCTGAAAAATCGATTTACTCATTTCACCAGCGGACAAGAAGGTGCTGATGTCCGCGCCTCGGGAGGAGGATCCATGGCGCATAGGCAGGACCAGCAGCGGCGTGCGTCGATCCATGACGTGGCAAGCCGCGCCGGCGTGTCGGCCGCCACCGTCTCCAAGGTCATGGCCGGCGTCACCACGGTAAAGCCCGAAAATGCCCAGCGCGTGCTCGATGCCATTGAGCAACTGGGCTACCGCGTCGATCCGCTGGCCTCCGATATGCGCAGAGCCAAGCGCCGCATCATCGGTGCCATCATGCCGGAATTCGAAAGCGAATTCTTTGGCCAGATGGTCACCCAGCTCGAGAGCCTGGCCGAGCAGCGGGGCTACACGCTGCTGGCGGCATCGAGCCGTGAATCGGAAGCGCGCGAAACGGAAATTCTCGCCCGCATGCATGACTGGCGGGTTGCCGGCGTGGTGCTGGCGCCGGTGCGCAACGAGCATGGCCCGGCGGCCGACTTCATGAAAGCCAATGGCATGACCGGGGTGCTGATCGACCGCGTGCTTTCGGACGACGCCTTCGACACCGTGTCGGCCGACAGTGCGGCCGCCAGCGCCGAAGTGGCGCGCGAGCTGATCGGCAAGGGGCACCGCCACATACTGGTCGTCGGCCTCGGCGAGCAAGCGGCCACCGTGCGCGCCCGCCTCGACGGATTTCGCACTACGGCGATGAAACTGGCGCCGGATGTGCGCATCGATGTCGTGCTGGCTGAAACCGATGTCGAGCCGCTCAGGGCGCAGCTGCGCGACTATTTTGACAGGGTTGAAGGCAGGGGTAGGGGAGCGCGCCCGACGGCAGTCTATTCGCTGTTCCTCAAGGGCACGCTGGTGGCGCTGTCGGAATTCCGCCGCCGTGGCTGGCAGTGCCCCAACGATATTTCGCTGGTCGGCTTCGACGATGCCGAATGGATGCAGGTGACATGGCCGGCCATCGCCGCCGTGGTGCAGCCGGTGCGCCAGATCGCCGGCCACGCCATGGAGGCCTTGTTTGCCAGGATTGAAGGTGGGGAGGGGCCGCCAAGAGCGCGGCTCGAGCCTTGCCAGGTTTTGATGCGGGAATCCGTTGGCTCGCCAGGCAGCGGCCCGCATTCCGGAAACCGACCATAGCCGCATAGCCGGCAGCGCCGCGGCCGCGGTGGCGCACCAACAGAAAGGCTAGAGTTGATGAACGTTTTTGGACTGCACACGTTTGCGATTGCCCCGGTCTGGGACCTTGACCTGATCGAGCCGCAGATGGAGCGGCTGAAGGGGCTGGGCATCGGCCTGCTGGAAATCCCGCTGCTGCGTCCCGAGGAGATCTACACCAAGCGCACGCGCGCCTTCGCGGAACGCTGGAATGTCGAGCTTATTCCGTCGCTTGGCCTGCCCGCTTCACTCGATGTCGTGGCGCGGCCGGATGAGGCGCTGGCCTTTCTCGAACCGGCCTTCGGCGTCTGTGAGGCGGTGGGAAGTGCTGCCCTTGGCGGCGTCACCTATGGCACGATCGGCAAGACGTCCGGCCGCGCGCCGACGGCGGATGAAATCGACGGCATGTGCCGCTTCCTCGTCCGCGCGGCCAAGGCCGCCAAGGCGCATGGGCTGAAGGTCGGCATCGAACCTTGCAACCGCTACGAGACGCACCTGATCAATCGCGGCATCGACGCCACGCGCATCATCGAGCGCGTCGGCGCCGACAACATCTTCATCCATCTCGACACCTACCACATGCATATCGAGGAGGAGAGTTTCGAGGCCGGCTTCAAGGCGGCCGCACCTTTTCTCGGCTACGTCCATGTCTCGGAAGCCAATCGCGGCGTTCCGGGGCGCGGCATGCTCAACTGGGCGGCCTGCATGAAGGCGATCGCCGATATCGGCTATACCGGCGCCATCACGCTGGAAAGCATGAACCATGTCGATGTCGACATTGCCGGCGGGTTGGCCGTATGGCGCCCGGTGGCGGAGAATCCGGACGATGTGATCGGGGTAGGGTTGCCGTTCCTGCGTGAGGCGGCGCGGAAGGCCGGGCTGCAGCTGGGGTAAGGGCGAGCGTCATAGCCCAGTTAGCCTCTGAGGCCGGCGGGACAGAGGGGGTGAAGGATCGCTACAAAACGGCTTTCGCTTTGCGTCGCACCTACGCCGCTTGGGCAGGGCGAGCGCTTCCCTTCTCCCGGGGAAGGAGAAGGGAAGACGCCTCTGCCTTCAATAGCGAGCGAGAGTGGGAGGACCCTCACGCCATTCCGGGCTCCCGCCGCAGTCCCAAATGGCGCACCTTGCGGCCGATGATCATCAGCTGACGCGCCGTGTTGTTGCGCAGGCGCCGCACGCGCCATTCCAGTCCCGGTTCGGTGGTGATCTGCTTGGCGTAGATGCTCACACGCATGCCTTCCTCATCCGAAGCCACCTTGATCGGGTCGTCGTAGAAGGCGTTGATCTTGTCCGCCGTCATGCCTGGCGTTTCCAGCCAGCGCGGAATGTGGACCGAGCAGAGTTGGTCGACATCGACCATGACGCGCCCGATGCCGACGCCCGGCGTCGGGCATGTCGTCACGAATGCGTCGCCAATAAAGACGACCCCGTCGCGGCGATGGCCCTGCGTCGTGGTCAGATTGACCTGTCTGACCTCGACGGGACTTGCCACTTCGAAATTGCCGCATTGCGCCGCGATCTCTGGCATCAGCTGACAAAGCATCTTCTGCGGATTGTCACGGAAATCCCGCGTCCATTGATCGGCGACGGTTCGGTAGACGAACATGTTCGCCCGCATCTTGTTGCCGATGGGAAAGACGCTGAGATAGGCGATGCGGTCCGAGGCCCGCTTGCCGTAGCAGGTGACGGAGCGATAGGCGCATTCATCCGGGGCAATCGCGAGGTCGAATCCCATCGACAGCGAATGCGCCTTCGACAGTTCGACGCGTTCGACGCCGATGGCGCGCCGTATTGCCTCGCTGTAGCCGGTGGCCACCACCAGCAATCGCGCGTCGATGACGGCGCCGTCGGCCAGCACCAGGCGCTGCCGGTCCGGTCCGGTCGAAACCTCGGTTACCTTGCCGACCGTCAGCGGCACTTGCGGCGGCAAGGCGTCGCGCATGCCGTTGATCAGCCCGCCATAGGAGAATGCGTATTCCCACTTCTTTTCAAACGCGAAGAACTGGCCAAGGCGGAACACATGAATGTCTGTGAAAGGGGTGACCAGAGGCATGACCATCTTGTCGAGGCCAAGTTTCTCGAACAGCCGCATCTGGCTCATGCCGATCTTCTCGGCCCGGAACTCGTCGTGATGAATGCGGTGCGGGTCGATCAGCGCCACCTTGCGGCCGGCGTTTGCCAACACCGTTGCCAAAGTGATGCCGGCCATTCCGGCGCCAATGATCGCCACGTCCACTTCGGCCGGGCCAGCCGCGGCGATAGTCATGTCTCTACCCTTTCTGCTGGTCATTGTTTTTCTCCACAATCTGTGGTGGAAAATATCTTCCAGCCCTTTATCAACCTCAAGCAACCCATGCGCGCACCCGGTAGTAATACTTGTTTACCTTAACGGCGGGCCTGTTGTTTCCAGCGCGGCGCGATCGCCGAGCCGTCGATGAATTCCAGGCCGCCCGCCTCGTTGAGCGTGTGCAGCTTGCGACCGCTCCATAGCTTACCAGGCGTTAAGATGGTCTCGACAACCTGCTCCATGCCGTTCAAATCAAGGTGAGCGACGCGTGCGATGCCAAGCGCTGCGCCATAGCTGCGGCGGCAATCCTGCACCGGGCGCAGCAACTGGCCGTTGCGTTCGACCATCCGGCCGGCAGGCCGCGCCGAGGCGATGTCGATCAATACGGGATTCTTGGGATGCGGCGTCCACGGCCCGCGAAAGTCCGGCGCTGACCACAGATGCAGCGCGTCGGAGAAGGCGCCGCCGCCGTCGCGGACGGTGGCGAACAGCCACCAGCGTCCGCCATGCTCGACCGGCGTGGCGTCGCTGGCCACGACATCGGACAAGAGCGTGGCTTCCTTGACCCATCCGCCGGGGAAGGCGGTGGCGCGGTAGAGGTCGACCGTGCGGTTGGCGCAGCTTTCCGGCACCATCCAGACTTCGCCATCGCGTTCGAAGACGAAGGGGTAGGAGAGGTGGTAGGGCAAGTCGAGCACCGGTTCGGGGCGGCCGATCGGCCCGGCCGGACCGAATGGCACGGCGGAGATGATGGCCCGCCCCAGCTGGTGAATATAGTCCTCGACGAACAGGGTCACCTTTCCCTGATGAAGGATCGGAAACGGATCGGCGTAGAAGCGGCTGCCGTCGTCGGGCAGATCCTGCCAGCCGGATGCCGGGTGCGCGCGCAGGTTGAACAGGTCCTGCCCCTTGGTCTCGCGCCAGCCGACCTTCCAGTGCGGGGCGTTGTAGCAGAGATGATAGATCTTCTGGACGATCCGCCGCGCCAGTGCCTTGCCCGCCCTGATGCCCAGCCTGGCGGTGGAGGGGATCCCCGGGGGAGCACCGGCTTGCGCCGGCTCGGGCAGCACGGGCAGGGCCCGCGCCGCGCCGGTTATTGCAGCGATGACCAGGCTTGCGGTGCGCGCCAGCATGTCCTGGAAGGAGGCTAGCGCGATGCCGCCATATTCGGTGCCCAGGCGTCCTTCGGCAACAGTGGTGCCATTCTCCTCGATGCGGGCAATCGGCGTCCGACCGTCGAGGATCAGCGCCAGCAAGGCGGCTTCGCCGGCGACGCCGTCATAGGTCACCCGCCAGACCCGCGTCCCTTCCAGATGCACGTCGCCGCAGAGATCGACAATCAGATCCGGTGAGCCAGGCGGCTGCGTCCGGTAAGGCGCTAGCGCCGAAGGCGGCAGGCGCTTTGCCAGTCCGTTCGCGGGCAGGCCATGGATGACCGTTTCAAGCTGGAACAGCGCAGCCGCACTGGCTGGAATGCCACCCCCCGCCGGGCGCGCGTCGACGGAAACGTCGACCTTGGGCAATGCTGCCAGACGCTGCAGCAGCGTCAGGTGGAAGGCACGGACGCAGTCGCTGTCCAGGCGCAGGCTCACTTGCATGTCGCACTCTTGGCGTCGTGATGTCCGGTTTCCGCCCGTTGTTCGATATCAGTGCAGGGGCGATGGCGGCACGGCGGGGCCGGATTGAAGTACTGCCCCATTTCCATTCGTCTCCTGTTCGCCCGCGCCCGTATCAGCGCCTGTGCCTAATATTACGCAAACTCCGTGCCAAAAATGCGTAAACCCGGGGCCAAAATTCAGAAGAGCTCCCAACATAATTAACAGTGTTTTAACAGTTGAAGGCATAGCTAGGTTGAGGCTGCAATTTAAACTTGCACGCACATGGAGTGTTGTCGGAGCGACCTTTGCAATCATCCCTGCTCTCGTTGCCGCAACAACCCGCTCCGGAGGTGATGCAATACGCCCCGGAGCCAGTGCCGACGGCGTCGTATGCATCCTCGACCGTCGAGCTGGGTGACCTGAAGCGCATCCTAGTGCGCCGTCGCTTCCTGATCTTCGCCACCGCTGCGCTGCTGACGCTCGGCACGCTGCTCTATGCACTGCTGACGCCGGCGCTCTACAGCTCGGTGGCGGAAATCCTCGTCGATCCGCAAGACCTGCAGGTGGTGACCAACGACGTCAATCCGAGCCGCGTGCCCCCCGATGGCGGCATCACCATGGTGGAAAGCCAGGTCAGCGTGGTCCAGTCGACGGGCGTGCTGCTCAAGGCCATCCAGGCAACCAACCTGACCGACGATCCGGAGTTCAACGGGCAGGGCGGGCTGGTGAACCGTCTGCTCGGCGGCTTGCTGGGCTCGGGGTCGGCCGAAACCGACAGGACGGGCAAGACGCTCGATGCGCTGCGCCGGCGGCTGGCGGTGAAGCGGGCCGACAAGGTGCTGGTCCTCGACGTCATCGTCACCGCCAAGAGCGCCGACAAGGCGGCGATCCTCGCCAATGCCATAGCGCAGGCCTATCTGGCCGACCAGGCGAGCGCGCGCGCCAAGATGGCCACGGATGCTTCGGATTCCATCACCGCGCGGCTGGACGAACAGCGCAAGCGCGTGCAGCAGGCCGAGAACGCCGTCGAGGCCTACAAATCCGCCAACAACATGGTGATGGCGGCGGGCAATCTGGTCAGCGACCAGGAACTGACCGAGCTCAACACGCAGCTTTCGGCCGCGCAGAGCCGCACCGCGACGCTGAAGGCGCAGGTCGACCAGCTGCGCCGCTCCGGCGGCGCGCCGGACGCGACCTCCGAAGCCATGCGCTCCTCGGTGATTTCGAGCCTGCGGGCGCAGGAGGCGACGCTTGTCGACCAGGTCTCGCAGCTCGGCACGGAACTTGGGCCGCGCCATCCCTCGATGATCGCCGCCCAGCAGCAGCTGCGCGACACGCGCGCGCTCATCGCGCGCGAACTCGGCCGCATCGGCGCTGCCGCCGAAACCGACTATGAGCGGGCATTGGCCAACCAGCAGGCGCTGGAGGCCAAGGTGGCCGGCATGAAGAGCAAGTCGCTCGACACCGACCAGGCCTCGGTCAGGCTGCGCGAATTGCAGCGTGACCTCGAGGCGGTGCGCTCCGTCTACGCCACCTATCTGCAGCGGGCGCAGGAAACGCGCGAGCAGATCAATGTCGACAGCACCAATGCGCGCATCATCTCCAATGCCATGCCGGCGTTGAAGAAGAGCTGGCCGCCTCTGCCGCTGCTGGTCTTCGGCGCGCTCTTCGGCGGGCTGGGGCTGGGCACGGCGCTGGCGCTGATCGCGGAATATTCCTCGCCGACCGTGCTTTCCAGCGCGCAGATGCAATCGGCCATCGACGCGCCGGTGTTCGGCGTGCTGCCGGCAAAGTCGGGCAGCAGTCGCCGCTGGTGGCCTTTTGGCAGTGCGGCGCCGGCCGGGCAGAAGACGGACGCGGTTGCCGGGCTGGCGCTGCGGCGCCTGTTCGCCTCCAGCCGGCGGCCGCCGAACTGGCCGCTGGTGCCATCCATATTGCTGACATCGCCACCCGAGGACGCCGTGCACCGGAGCCGGGTGGCGCGGCTGCTGGCCAATGCCGCGGCTGCCAGGGGCAGCCGTGTCCTGTTCATCGACACCAATGCCGGCAGCGGCAAGAAGGAGCCGCAGCCCGGTCTCCTTGACGTGCTGCGCGGCGAATATGCCTTCGAGGCGCTGAGCCACTACACGGCCGGCAGCAATGTCGCGGTCATGGGCAGGGGCCGGCAAAAGGCTGTCTTCTCGGAAGCGCAAGGCGTCTATTTCACGCAACACATGCTGGCCCAGGCGGGTCGCAACTTCGACCTCGTCGTCGTCGACGGCGGAGCGCTGGCCGACAATCTCAACGCCTCGCCGCTGGTCGCCATGGTCGACGAGATCGTGATGGTCGCCACGCTCAACTCGACGCCGATGCGCGATGTCACGGCGGCATCGCAGGCCATCTCCGTCATGGGGCGGCTGCCGACCGGCGCCTTGCTGGTCGACGAGGCGGCCTGACATGGCCACCGCTTGGCCCGCCACCGGGACCGGCGCCCGAGGGGCAGGTGCCCGAGGGGCCGCCAACCCGGCAGCCGGCTGGGCCGGCCCGGGGCAAGCGGCCGCAGGCGGCTCCGTCGACTGGCTGACCAGCTATGGCCTGGTCGCTGTTGTGGCGCTGCTGTTTGCCATCTCCGGCGGCATGCTGTGGCTGGTGGGCTTCAATTATGACGGCCTGACCGGCAACCCCGCCACCAAGATCCATCCGTCGACCTATCTGCTCGTATTGGTGTTTGCCTGGCGCGCCTGCACCTTCGGCAATCCGGTCGGTTACATGGTTTCCATAGCCGACCGGCGGCCGGCCAGCACGCTGATGGCGGTCATCTCGATCGTGCTGCTGGTCGTCGTCATCGCGCGCCAACGGCCCGGCATGGCCGGCATGATCGACACGTTCGTGGCGCCGGCGCTGCTGGTGATGATGCTGGCCGAGAACGAAGACAAGACATTCGCCCGCATGCAGGCCGTCGTTCACGCCATCATGACCGCAAACGCGCTGCTCGCTTTGTTCGAGTTCGCCACCAAGACGCTGATCTTTCCCTATCGCCTCGACGGCGAGGTGTTCATGACCGATTTGCGCTCGACGGCGCTCCAGGGTCATCCGCTGTCCAATGCCACGGTCACCTCGATCTATGTGCTGGCGCTGCTTTCCGGATCGAAATCGCTGTCCATGCCGGTACGGCTCGGCCTGATCGGCCTGCAATGCGCGGCGCTGGTCGCCTTCGGCGGCCGCTCGGCGATGGTGCTGACGATCGTGCTCGGCGGTTGCTACATGCTCATCCAGGGCCTGCGCGGCTTGCGCACGGGCCGCGTCAACCTGCTTGGCGCGGCCCTCGGCCTCATCCTTGCCGCGTTGGTCCCGGTGGTCATCGCGGTCGCCGCGTCATACGGCTTTTTCGACGCGCTGCTCGAACGTTTCGTGTCGGACAGCGGCAGCGCCAATGCCCGCGTCGAGATGTTCGACCTGTTCAATCATCTGGAACTGCGCGACGTGATCGTGGGGCCCGACATCGACCTCATCGACAGCCTGCGCCGCATCAGCGGCCTCGAGCAAGGCATCGAAAACCCGGTCATCCGCATGGTCCTCTACCAGGGCGCCTTCTTCACCTTGCTGTTGTTTGTCGGATTCGCGCTGTTCATGCACGAAGTGGCGCGCCACTGCCGCCCCGGCGTCTGGCTCTTGATGCTGGGCTGGCTGATCCTGCTCAACACCTCCGAGAGCCTGGCATCGAAGACGACGCTGATGACCAAATTCGTGGTGATCGCGCTGGTGCTGTATCGGCCGGTAAGGGCTGGGGTGGGGCAAGGGGCGCAAGCGGGGCGAAGGTAGCGCTCTACGGCGCCCCCCTCTGTCCTGCCGGACATCTCCCCCTCAAGGGGGGAGATCGGATGTCGCACCGGCGTTCGCCAATTGCCTATGTTGTAAAGAACGAGCCGGCGTCAAAACTGGCAATCTCCCCACTTGAGGGGGAGATGTCCGGCAGGACAGAGGGGGGCGACATGGAACTCGACCGCATTTGGAAGACGCCCTATTCCGGCATCCTCAACCCAAGCGCTTCGACCATCGCCGGATCCAGCGCGCGGGTGCTGTCGTCCATCATGCCCATGCCGTCGAAGAGGTCCCAGAACGCCCAGGGGAAGCCGGCCGCCTCGGCGCTTTGCCTGACATCGGAAATGTAGCGCGCGCGGTCGGGGTTGGGGGCGGCGGTGTAGCGGGCGTCGGTGCGCAGCGCGCCGAATTCGCCCATGATGACGCGCTCCGGCGCAATGCCGTGGGCATCGGCCCAGCCGCGCGCCTGGGCGAGATATTTGTCGATGAACCAGCGGTCGGGTTGGGCGTCGAAATAGACCTTCAGTACGCGCTCGGTTTCCGCATAGGCGGCCTTTTTGTCCGCTTCGGAGGTCTCGGTATCCCCGGCCATGCGCGCCCGCACGGAGGCCAGCGTCTGTTCGAGCGAACCGGCGGAGGCCGGCCACGGCACATTGTTCAGCGCCCGGTAGACGGGTTCGCGCATCCACGGCGCGCCCTGGTGGCTAAACAGATAGGGCTCGTAGAAATGGAAGGTAAATAGGATCGGCTCGGCGCCGGCCAGCGGCGCCGGGTCGAGGGCGGTGAGCCCGCTCACCATCGAGCCGCAGCCGCCGGTGACGACCAGAGGCAAGGTCTGGGACGACCCCCTGGCCGCCGTCAGCAGGGATGCCTGGACCTGCGACCAGACGTTGGAATCGCAGGATTGCGGAGGTTCGTTGACCGGCTCCAGCGCGACCATACCCGGCGTGAACCGCTGCAGCCTGCCGGCAAGTTCGCCGACCAGCCCTCGATAAGCCGCGAATTCGGGTGCGGCGGTGCTGGAAACCATGCGGTCGGGATTCCAGTAATGGGTGGCGCCATTGGCCTGGACATTGACGATGATGCCGAGACCCACGTCGAGGCTGGCCGCGACGGCCGCGTCCAGCATATCAAGCAATTTTCCGCGCGTGGTGGCGTCGGCGGCCAGGAACGGGCCGGGATCGACGGGCAGGCGAATGAAATCGAGCCCGGTCGTACGCAGCCGACGGAGGTCGTCTGGGGTCGGCACCGGCCGCTGCAACTGGAAAGGCGGCCAGTCATAGTCGGTGCGCGGGGCGGGAAACTCGCGCGTCAGCGCAAACCAGGGCCAGGCGTTGACGCCACGGCGGAACGGCCAGGCGCCGGTGACCGTGGCGGCTTGCGATGGAGCAGCGAGCGGCGCCGCCAACGGCGCCGCAGTGGCGGCGACCGCCGCCTTGAGAAGCCGCCGGCGCGACCAGCCCGTCATACCGCGCCGGGCGAGGGACGGTCGATCGCGGCCGTTCGTGCCGATGTGACGCCGAGAAGCCGGTAGGCTTCATTCTCATAGGCCAGCAGGACATCGTCCCAGCGGAAGGCCTCGCGGGCGCGGGTCCGGGCGGCTTCGCCGCAGGCCTCGACCAGCGCGTCATCCTCCATCGCCTGTTGCATCCGCTCGGCGCAGCTCGGCGTGTCGGTGAAGTGGATGGCGGCCGCACCTGCGACCCATCTGTTGTAGGGATTGTCGTGCGCGATCACCATGTTGCCGGCGGCCAGCGCCTCGACCAGCGACGGGTTGGTGCCGCCGACCGTGTGGCCGTGCATATAGGCGCGCGCGTGGTAGCGGAGCGCCTTGACCGCCGCCTGGTCGTAGATGGCGCCGGGCAGGACCACCGAGGCGTTCGCCGCCTTGCGGACCGCGACATGATAAGGGATCTGGTCGGACAGCGTGCCCAGCACCACCAGCTTCATGTCGCGCTTCTGGCTGCAAAAGGCTTCGACGATGGGCAGGATGTTGTTGTCGGGCTCGATACGCGCGATCGAGATCAGGTATTTTCCGGGCTCGAGGCCGAGCGCGCGCACCGGTGCCTCGGGTGCCGATGTCACCGGATCGGCGCCATAGGTGATGGTGGTGATGGCGCTGCGCGGCCGCCGCGTCGCCAGGTGGTCGGCAATGACAGGATGGTCGGCGACCAGGCGGTGCGAGGCCCAGGCGCCGATCCACTCATTGAGCCAGAACCATGTTTTCGCCGCCGTTCCCCATTTAGGGCGGCGCTACTCGATGCCGTCCATATTGGTGATGATCTTGCGCCGCATCAGCCTGAGCCAGGTCAGGAAGACCGCGCCATTATAGCCGAGCACGAGGCAGACGCCCGGCCGGCGCGCGGCGTCGAGCACGCATTGCCAGTCGAATTCCAGCGTCGCGCGCGGGCCTTTCGAGGCGACCTGGACGTGGATGAGATCGATGCCGCGCCAGCTGTCGAGGCGCACCCTCTGGTCGACCCGCTCGACCTCGTCCTGGCAATAGACGCCGACCTTCCAGCCGCGCCCGACGAGAAAAAGCGCCAGCTTCTCGGCGAAGGTTTCAAAGCCGCCATGGGCGGCGGGAATGCCGCGCGTTCCCAGGATGAGGATGGCAGGCTGTTCCGATTTCATGACTGCTGGCACCTTCAAGTCTGCCCGATCCGCGATGCGCGGCTGTCCCATTTCAACCGCCGCCTTGCAAGATGCCTGCCAGGCCCGATTCCAGCCATTATCGCATCCAGGTTGTAAAATATTTCTTCCAAACGCCGGGGTTGTTTCATTATCGGTCAACCTTCCCATCGTATTTGTATCGAAAAGAGGCAATGCCGGGGCCGGTTGGCCTGCAAATGGATATATTAGAACGGCATAATCCTTGCAAACGGACTTCTGCGCGCCGGAATCGGCGGAGGGCGTGCAGCATTGGTGTGGTGATCCGGACCTGCATCCGTTTCACGACTACACTGACGACGAGTGAAGTCCAAAGGGGTGTTGGCTTGAAGTTTCCGGTCGCCGACAGCGTCAGGCGGCGGAATCGTCTCACCACCCTGACAGAAAGATGCATGTGAAGATGCGGATTGCCTGCATCCACCAGGGTTACGAACTCTACGGCTCCGACCGCAGCTTCGCGGAGAGCGTGGCGGCGTTGCGCGCCGCGTTTCCACCGGCCGACATCGAAGTGGTGTTGCCGCGCAGCGGACCGATCGTCGACATCCTGGAACCCCATGCCAGCCGGATCGTCTTCGAGCCGCTCTGGGTGCTGCGGCGCCAGGCGATGCTGCGGCTGGCGACCATCGAGATGGTGCGGCTGCCGGTCGCGCTGTGGCGGGCATGGCGGCGGCTCTGCAATTGCGACCTCGTCTATGTCAACACCTCGATCGTCGCCGACTATGCGCTGGCCTCGCGCCTGCTGCCCTCCAAGGCGCTGCTGCACATCCACGAAATTCCCGAAGGCGTGCTGCGCCGGATCCTCGTCGGCCTGATGCACTGGAGCCATGCCGACCTCATCTTCAACTCGAAAGCGACGCGCGCCACCTTCGGCGAGCCCAGATCGGCGCGCTCCTACGTCGTCTATAATGGCGTTGCCGGCCCAGTGGCGGCGGAAGCCATGGCCTATGACGGCAAGCGCCCGCTGCGCGTGCTGCTGCTTGGCCGCATCAACCGGATCAAGGGCCAGGAAGTGCTGCTGGAGGCGATCGCCTCGCTGCCGGCGGCGTTGAAGTCACGGATCGAGGTGCGGCTGGTCGGCGGTGCCTTCGAAAGCGCCGAGCGCGAGCATGCCCTGGCCGAACTGGTCGAGACCATGGGGCTGTCCGGACAGGTCAGCGCCTTGCCTTTCATCTCGGACCCGTCAGAGCATTATCGTTGGGCCGATATCGTCACCGTGCCGTCGCGGCGTCCGGAATCGCTGGGCCGCGTCGCCATCGAGGCGATGGCCTATGGCCGGCCGCCGCTGGTGTCGGCGATCGGCGGGTTGGTCGAGGTGGTCGCGGACGGCGAGACCGGCTGGCATGTGCCGCCGGGTGACGCAGCCGCGCTTGCCGCGAAATTGCGGGAGATCATCCTCGCCCCTGAAGCGTGGCGCGGTTTTGTCGCCGCCGGGCGCAAGCGCTATGAGACGATGTTCAGCGAGCCGGTCGCTGCCGCCGCGATCGCCGCGATCGCCACTGAGAAGCTGAAGGCCGCCATGGCGCGGCCGGGCAGGGCGGCAAGCATCCGCCAGGCGGAGACACGGTCGTGAAGCTCCCGATCGATCTGGTGCGCCGCCTCGTGCTGATGATCGGCGGCGAGGCAATGCAGAGCGGCTTCCACTTTGCCCTCAACATCATGCTGCTGCACATGCTGTCGGCGCAAGGCTACGGCCTTTTCGCCATCGCGATGGTGATGGGCGGCGTCGGCCTGTCCTACATCAGGTCGCTCACCGCTGTCCCCGCCTCGATATGGATGAGCAAGAGCACCAACGCAGCCGGCGTCGATGCCTATGACGTGGCCTTCGGAACGGCGGCGCTGATGGTGGCGCTCCTGATGGCGGTCGGCACGGCTGTCCTGATGCGTCTCCTGGGCGACCCGAGCGGCATTTCCGCCGGCTGCTTCGTCGGCGCATGGTCGTTGCGCAGCCATATGCGCACGGCCTTCTTCGCGCGCCGCCAGCAGGTGGTCGTCTCCATCAGCGATGCCGCTTTCACGATCGCCGGCACCGTGCTGGCCGGGATGGCAATCTGGTACGCCCGGGACGTGTTGCAAGCCGTGTTCTATGCGCTTGCCGCGGCGAATTTGTTCGGCATCTTTGTTCTGGTTCGGCTGGCGCGCCGTACAATTCGCATCTCCTTCCGCATGCCGACGCGGCGGCGCTATGCCAGGCTGTGGCGTCAGCTGTGCTGGTCCGCCTTCAGCGCCACCACCACCAACATCCAGGGACAAAGCCTGGCCCTGCTGGTCGCCGGCATTGCTGGACCCGCGGCTTACGCGCCGCTGGCGGCGGTGATCGTGCTGTTCGCGCCGCTGCGCATCATCAGCCTCGCCTTCGTCAACATGACGCAGCCGGAGCTTGCAAAGCTGATGCGGCAGAATGAAACGCGCCGTGTCTGGTCGCAGGCGAAGATCTGGTCGGTCGTCATGGGGCTCGGCGGCCTGGCCTATGGCTGCGCCATCCTGTTCGTCTTGCCGATGATAAAATCGCAGGCTCTCCAGGATGCCTCGGTCGAATTCATCGGGCTTTTCGTGACAGTGAATTTTATCCCGATCATGCTCTACATCATGCCCCGCATCGTGCTCGAGATATTCGGTGACTTCCGCATCGTCGCCTTCATCACCATGGGCGGCGCGATTGTCGGGCTGGCGCTGATCGCCATCCTGCTTTCAATCGCGTCTCCGCAGTGGGCACTGCTGGGCTCGGCGGTCTCCGAAACCTTCGTGCTCGCGGCATCATGGTATTTCGCGCATCACCGCATGTGGAACATCGAGCATCCGGACCAGCAGCGCTACAGCCGCCTGGGCTCCTGGCGGCGGGCCATCACATTCGCCCCGGCGAAACGATAGGAGGGCGATGTGACGGGCCAGGCAGTGGAAATAGTTGCGGTGACCGGCTTGGCCGACGAGCAGGTCTCGCACTCAGTCATCATAGCGGCGAACGACGCCTACACGGCGCGATTGCACACCAGTCTCGAAACGGCGCGGCCGCTCTGGCTGCGCTTCCAGGAGAGCGGTGTGTGCACCGGTCACCAGAATTATGCGTGGGCCGAGGGGATCGTCGCGCGGCTGATGCCGCAAGGTTCAGAACTTCTCGTCGTGGAGGTGGGGGACGCCGCTTCCGGCGAACCCAGGATGCTGGTGCCGCTGATGCGCCGGCCGGCGTTGGGTCATCGGGTGATCGAATGGCTGAGCTGCGGAGTCTGCGACTATTCGGCACCCCTGCTGGCCGATGCGAGGCCGTGGACCACACAATCCGCACAGGCCGCATGGGCCGCCGTGCGCTCCGTGCTGCCGCCGGCGGACCGGTTCCAGATCACGGGGATTCCGCGCGAGATCAACGGCGTCGCCAATCCGCTTGCCTTGCTCGCGGAGACGCGGGATTCCCTCCAGACCAGTTTCGGCCTCGCCATCGACGGCGATCCGGACACGGTCCTCAAGCGTTTGTGCAAGCCCTCCTTCGTCAAGGAATTCGGCAAGGACTGGCGCCGGCTCGAACGGCTCGGCGATGTTGAACTGGTCGAGGCCGGTACACCGGCCGAGGTAGAGCGTATCTTCGGCGAACTGGTCCGGATGCGGCTCAGCCGCTTTCGCGAGTTGGGCCGCTTCGACCTGCTGACGCAGGAGAAAGTCGTCGACTTCTACCGCAACGCCGCCGTTCGGGGCCTGTCGGACGGAGCGGTGCGGCTGTTCGGACTGCGCGTAGCCGAGGCTCTGATCGCGGTTCAATATCTGCTGGTCCATCAAGGGACTGTTCATGCTCTGCTGATAGCTATGGACCAGAGCGTCGTGCCCAATGTCTCACCGGGACTTGCGATCATGGGCAGGTTGATGAGCTGGGCACGCGAGCAGGACTTTGGCTATTTCGACCTGTCGGTCGGCAACCAGAGTTACAAGGCAAATATGGGCGCCAAGGGTTCGGTCCTGATCGAACTCTGCCACGGGTTCACGATGCGGGGCAATGCCGCGAGCACGGCCATCAAGTTCCGCGACTGGACCGAGGTTTTCGTGCGCTCAAAGCCACGGCTGCTCAAAGCGGCTCAGGGGACGATGCGGGGCTTGCGGCGCTTGCGTGGAGGGCGCTGAGGGCGCTGAGGGCGGGCCAGAACGAACAGGAGAAGCGTTTGGCAAGCCATGCAATGCGACAGGCTGCGGCGACCGAGGGCAGCGTCAGGCTTTCGCCGGTCGTCGGCTTCGGCATGGCCGCGCACTATGCGGCGCGGCTGCACACCAGCCTCGACACCGTAAAGCCGCTCTGGTTGCGCCTTGAGGAGACTGGCCTGTGCACCGGCCACCAGGGCTTTGCCTGGGTGGAAGGGATCGCCAAACGGCTGATGCCCAAAAGTGCCGAGTTGCTCGTCGTCGAGGTCAATGACGTCGCCACGGGTGCGCCGGTCATGCTGCTGCCGCTGATGCGCCGCCGCGCTCGGGGCCATTACGTGATCGAATGGCTGAGCGGCGGCGTGTGCGACTACGCGGCGCCGCTGCTGGCCGATGCGAGACCCTGGACCAGGCAGAGTGCCGACGCCGCCTGGGCGGCGGTGTGCGCCGTGCTGCCGCCGACGGACCGCTTCCACATCGCTGGGATCCCGCGACAGATCCACGGCGTCGACAATCCGGTGGCGCTGCTCTCGGCGGCGCACGACTCCATCCAGATCGCCTCGGGCCTGGCCCTGGATGGCAATCCGGAGACGCTGATCAAGCGCATCTGCAAATCGTCTTTTGCCAAGAATTTCCACAAGCACTGCCGCCGCTTCGAACAGTTGGGCAAGCTCGATCTGGTCGAAGCCGAGACGCCTGAATTGGTGGAGGAGCAGTTCGCGAGGCTTTTGGAGCTCAGGCTCAACCGCTTCCGCGAGCTTGGGCGTTTCGACCTGCTGACGCAGGCGCCGGTCGTCGCGTTCTACCGCAACGCCGCCCTCCAGGGCCTGTCCGATGGCTCCGTGCGGCTGTTCGGGCTGCGTGTCGGTGAGGCCTATCTCGCCGTCATCTACGTGCTGGTCATGAAGGGCACGTTGCACGCGCTTCTGCTCGGGATCGACCAGGATGCGGTTCCCAACGTCTCGCCAGGCCTGACGACGATCGGCAAGTTGATGATTTGGGCGCGCGAGCAGGGGCTCGGTTATTTCGACCTGTCGGTCGGCAGCCAGGGCTACAAGCAGCATATCGGCGCTTCAGGCTCGGTGCTGGCCGAGTTGTGCCACGCGATGACGCTGAAGGGCAGGGGTTCGACCGCCTATATCAAGCTGCGCGGCAAGACCGAGCTTTTCATTCGCTCCAAGCCGGGGCTGTACAAGGCCGCGCATGGTGTGATGCGCCGGTTGCGGCGATTGAAGAGCTGAGCAAGTCGTCAGGGCTCCTTCGCTCTGGGCTAAGGACGCATTGACAAGTTCCCGCCAAAGCCATCACGCTCCCGAAAGAGCAACTATTTCGGGAGGCAATGATGGCAAGTCTGGTGGTGATGTACGGCACGCCTGTGGATCCGGCGGCGTTCGATGCCTATTATCGCGAAAAACACATTCCGCTGGCCAAGACCATCCCGGGGCTGCGGCGCTACGAAATCAACCGTGGCCCTGTCATGACGCCGGCGGGACCAGCGAAGGTGCACCTTGTCGCCATCCTGCATTTCGATGACCTGACCGCCATCCAGAATGCCTTTGCCAGCGCCGAAGGGCAGGCCGCCGGCGCCGATCTCCAGGTCTTCGCGACCGGCGGCGCCGACATGCTGATCTTCGACAGTGAAGATGTGTGAGCCGCTCGGCCATGGCGTTCTCGCCGGGTATTTCAGCTCCAGCTTGACAAAGAGACAGCACAGGGCGCACTTCGCGATAGCCCATCGGGGGCTTTGGGGGACATCGATGAAAAAGACTTATGAAAAGCCGACGCTCAGCAAGCGCCAGCAGCTCTCCTGCGTGACGGCGCTGATAGTCTTGTCCAAGAGCTGACACGCAAACAGCCTTCGACGCGACCATCAAACCCGCCGTCGCAAGATGGCGGGTTTTTTCTGCCCTTGTGACTTGCCCTGCTCAAGCTCTTGGTCTTGACGCAATCCCAAGGGGAAACGTTTCACACTTTTCCTAGAGCAGTTCATCGTTTCACGGAAACGGCGAACCGCTCTAACTCTTTGTTTTGACGCAATTCCGAACGGAAAACCGCTACACACTTTTCCTGGAATTGCTCTAGCATTGCTCTTACGCCTCACATCGCCTCGGAATCGAAGAGCAGCATCGTCACATCGTGGTCAGGCGCGTATTTGCGCCGGTCGATGGCGCAGGCCTTGCCGACCTCGCTGGCAAAGGCCGCTCGAATGGCCTCCAGGCTGTCGAAATAGAGGGTCGCGACGAGGTAAGGCGTCTCGCCCTGCAAGAGGTTCACGATCGGTCGCTTGCTGACATCATAGCGCCGCAGGCCGGGAAGCTGTTTTGCGAGCGGCAGATGGATGTCGAAATAGTGCCGGTCGAAGGCGGCGGGATCGGCGGGGGTTTTGTAGATGACAAGCATCTTGGCCATGGTGGCGCTCCCTGTCGTTTTGATGTGATCGCGCCTCGCCGGCGCCGCACCAATGTCGTTCGCCAGGAACGGATTTCGACAGGCATGCGGAGTTTTTTCACGGGCGCATTTGGCGTTTGATCCATGTCAAAGCGGATCGGCGACGATCCCTTTATCCGGTCTACTGTCTTGGGAAGGACACAAGGCGGGTGGGCGGTTCCAGGCCGGTAAGCTGAAAACAGCTCCGGTCTGGGCCGCCTGCAACCAAGCCGTGTCCCACGGCCGGACGCTTGATGTTTTGATTCAGGTCCGTGCGCAAGCACCTTCAAAAGCCTGGCAAAACTTAACCGAACCGCAACTCTCGATGTCTATAGGGTTGTGTGAGGGATTGGAAACCGGGGGCTTGAAATGCCAACAATAATTTCCCGCTTCGTGCGGGATGAATCCGGCGCGACCGCCATCGAGTATGGCCTGATCGCCGCCCTCATCGCGCTCGCCATCATCACCGGCGCTGGTGCGCTCGGCAATGCGATCAATGGCAAGTTCACGAAAATCGGCACGACGCTCAACAGCAGCGGGTCGTAGGCCGCAAAGGGCAGCCACCACGCGAAATTGACAGGACACGGCGTCTCCGTCATCCTTAAGGCACGTCGCCAGATGTTGCGTGTGGGCGACCGAGGGCAGCGTCATGATCAGTCCCGTCATCGGCCAGAATGCCAAGCGCGCCGCGGTGCGCAAGGCGCTCGACCAGCACAAGGTCTACATCACCGCGCAGAGCTTTTCGGACGGCGCCTACCAGGCACGCGTGCTGGTCGACGGCGAGGCCTATTGGGTGGATGAGTTCCGGCTGGGCCAGCTGCGGCAGGGCCTGTCACCGGCCGAGCTTGAGCTGACGCCGGCCGCCGACGATTGAGAGCGTGATCTCCACTCCTTCCGGAACGCTGGCTGCCGGGGCTTGGTCGGTGCCATGACCACCCCGCCCAGACTCAAAACCTATCGCGCCAAGCGCCAGTTCTCGAAAACGCCCGAACCCGCCGGCGGGCTCATCACCGCCGACGGCAACCACTTCGTCGTCCACAAACACCACGCCAACGCGGACCACTACGATCTGCGTCTCCAGGTCGGCGATGTGCTGAAGAGCTGGGCGGTGCCGCGCGGGCCTTCGCTCAACCCAGCCGACAAAAGGTTGGCGGTCGAGACCGAGGACCATCCGCTCGAATATATCGACTTCGAGGGTGTCATTCCCGACGGCGAGTATGGCGGCGGGCCGATGATCGTCTGGGACACCGGCACGTGGGCGCCGATGGACGATGTCGAGAAGAGCCTGCGCACCGGGGCCTTCAAGTTCCGGCTGGCCGGCGAAAAGCTCCATGGCGGCTGGATGCTGACCCGCCTGAAGCCCAAGCCCGGCGAAGACGAGAACAAGAAGAACTGGCTGCTGTTCAAGGAGCGCGACCTTGCCGCCGACACGGCTTTGAACATCCTGGAAGCGCGGCCGGAAAGCGTGAAATCCGGCCTGCGCATCGAGGAACTGGCGGCGGCCGCCAAGCCGGCGACGAAGTCCGCGCCCAGGCCGGGTTCGTTGAAGCCGGGCGAACTGCCGGGCGCCGTCAAAGCCCCGGCACTGAGCCGCATCGAGCCGCAGCTGGCGACGCAGGGGCCAAAACCGCCCGATGGCGAGGATACAGGCGAGCTCTGGCTGCACGAAATCAAGTTCGACGGCTACCGCACCATGGCGCATCTGGCTGATGGTGTGGTCAAGCTGATCACCCGTGGCGGCATCGACTGGACGAAGCGCTATGGCGACCTGCCGCATGCCTTTGCCAAACTGCGGTGCCGCGAGGCGATCATCGATGGCGAGATCATGGTGCTCGACGGCAAGGGTATCAGCCGCTTCGCGCTTTTGCAGGACGCGCTGGCCGAGGGCGCCGGCAGCAAGCTGCATTTCTATGCCTTCGACCTGCTGCATCTTGACGGCTGGGACCTGATGAAGGTGCCGCTGATCCGGCGCAAGGCGCTGCTGGCCGAGCTGCTGGCTGGGCTGGGCGCCAACTCCGCCATCCAGTTCTCTGACCATGTCGAGGGCTCGGGGCAGGGGCTTTTTGATCAGGCGACGGAGCTCGGGCTGGAAGGGGTGGTGTCGAAGCGGGCGACCGCCTTTTACCAGACTGGCCGCAGCAAAAGCTGGACCAAGACCAAGGCACTGCAAAGCGGCGACTTCGTCATTGCCGGCTACACTGTCTCCGACGCGGCGGAAGGGCTGGCAGCCCTTGGCATGGCAGAGTGGGAGAATGGAGAGCTGCACTATCGTGGCAAGGTCGGCACCGGCTTCGACCGCGATACGGCGGAGGATCTGCTCGCCCGGCTGGAGCCGCTGACATCGGGCGCAACACCGCCCGAAGGCGTGCCGCGCGAAATCATGCGCGAGATGCATTGGGTCAAGCCGCTGTTTTCGGCGCGCATCCACTATGCCAATCGCACGGCGGACAATTCGTTGCGCCATGGCGTGTTTAGGGGTCTCAGAGATGTCGGCCTGTCGACGCCGGTGTCGGCGAGGCGCAAGCGGCTGATCTCGGAGGCCGACCTCGCCACCATCTGGGTGACAAATCCGGAACGGCGACTGTTCGGCAAGACCGGGCCGACCAAGCTCGACATCGCCGTCTACTACGCGCTGGTCGGCGACTTCATGCTGCCGCACATTCTCGGCCGTCCGGTGTCGCTGGTGCGCTGCCCGACCGGCCTGCCCAAGGACTGCTTCTTCCAGCGCCACGCGTTTACCGGCATGCCGCCCTCGGTGGTGACGTTCGAGACCGCCAATTCCGACGGCGAGACCAAATCCTATCTCTCGGTCGAGGGCGCCAAGGGGTATCTGGCGCTGGCGCAGTTCGGTGTCGTCGAGTTCCACACCTGGGGCACGCACCGGACACACCTCGACAAACCCGACCAGATCGTCTTCGACCTCGACCCGGGTGAGGGGATTTCCTGGCGCGAGGTGGTGGAGGCTGCCGTCCACATCAAGGGCGAGCTGGAGGGGCTGGGGCTGGTGCCGTTCGCCAAGACTTCCGGCGGCAATGGCATCCATATCACCGTGCCGGTGACATCAAAGCAGAACTGGAAGAAGCTGCACCAGGCAACCAGCGCCATCTCCACACATCTGGCGGCCACCGCACCCGACACGTTCACCACCACAATGGGCAAGGACAACCGCAAGAAGCGCATCTTCATCGACTATCACCGCAACGCCCGCGGCCACACATCGGCAGCACCCTATTCGCTGCGGGCGCGTACCAATCTGCCGGCCTCGACGCCGGTAAGCTGGAGCGATCTGGAAGCGATCGATGCGCCGCAGGACCTGAACTATTCGTCGCTGCCGGGGCTGCTGGAGACGTCTGGTGATCCGTGGG
The DNA here is from genome assembly GCF_055456085.1 of Mesorhizobium subarcticum. Lineage (NCBI taxonomy): Bacteria > Pseudomonadati > Pseudomonadota > Alphaproteobacteria > Hyphomicrobiales > Phyllobacteriaceae > Mesorhizobium > Mesorhizobium subarcticum. Next base: position 3,460,770 of record NZ_CM144237.1, read on the forward strand.
CGGAGATCGAGGACTTCGCGCGGGATTTGCCGGTGATTGGGGGAGCGAGGAGGTAGTCGCGTAACGAGGACTGCCGCGATCTGTGTCGCCCCCTCTGTCCTGCCGGATATCTCCCCCTCAAGGGGGAGATTGGCCATCACCCAGGCTTTCGCCAATTTACAACGTTGCTGAAGTGGGCGAGGCGCTGAGGCTGCTGATCTCCCCCCTCGAGGGGGAGATGCCCGGCAGGGCAGAGGGGGGGTGCTGTCCCGCCAGCGTTTCAAATTCCGCTCCATCGACGCTTCCGACAATTTGAATTATTCTCTGCCAACGACCTCAAGGACGCTGCGGAACATTTCGTCAGGGATTTGCCGGTATTGTGTGGGGTCGGTGTAGGATTTCCACGGCGCCAATCGTCCTTCGGACGAAAAGCGCTGCAGAGAGCATGATCCCAAAAAGTGGGAACCGGTTTTTGGACAAGACCATGCTCCAACATAATGTCAGTGCGTGGCCGCGTAGGAGTGTATCATGGCGCCAAGGGCAAGTTGGAAGGGTTATCTCAAGCTCAGCCTCGTCAGCTGTCCGGTCCGGCTTTATCCGGCGACGACGACCAGCGAGCGCATCTCGTTCAATCAGCTGCACAAGAAGACCCACAACCGCATCAACATGAAGCCGGTCGACCCGGAACTCGGGCTCGTCGAGCGCTCGGACCTGGTCAAGGGTTACGAGTACGAGGACAAGCAGTACATCATCATCGATGATGCCGACCTCGACGCGGTGCGGATTGAATCCAACCATACGATGAACATCGAGGCCTTCGTCGACGAGGGCGAGGTCGACGTCATCTACCAGGATGCGCCCTACTACATGGCGCCGGATGGAGCGATGGCCGAGGAGACCTTCGCCGTCTTGCGTGAAGCGATGCGCAAATCGGGCAAGCTGGCGATCGCACGGCTGGTGCTGTCCAGCCGCGAGCGCATCGTGACGATCGGCGCGCGCGAGAACGGCATGTTCGTGTGCACGTTGAGGAACCCGAACGAAGTGCGCGGCACGGCTGAGTATTTCGGCAACATCCCGGCCGGCAAGCCTGACCAGGAAATGCTTGAGTTGGCCGAAGCGCTGATCAAGCAGAAGGAAACCACCTTCGATCCAAAGAATTACGAGGACCGCTACGAGATCGCGCTGATGGCGATGATCCGCGAGAAGCTCAAGGGCCACAAGCCGATCATCGCCGCCGCCCCCGAGCGCGGCAATGTCATCAACCTGATGGATGCGCTGAAGGCCAGCCTGTCGCAGTCGAAGCCGCCGGCCAAGTCGAAGAGCAAGGCCGACGAGGTGGCGGCAAAACCGGCCGCCAAGAAGGCGGCAGCGGGCGGTGCGGCTGAGAATCCGCTCAAAGCCAGTCTGCTGAAGGCGGTCGGCAAGAGCAAGAAATGACGGCACCGGCCGTTTCGGTTCCGGGGGCCGTCTTCGGCACGATCGGCGCGCTGGCGGCGTTTCCGCTGCGGCTCGCCGCGCGTGAAGTCGAGCGCCAGCACGGCCAGCTCACGCGCGGCATCACCAGACGCACGACGTATGTCGTGTTCGGCCGGACATTGTTGGCCAAGGCCGGGCTTACCAAGATTGGCGATGCCGGGATCGAGCGCCGCGCTGCTGCCGAGCGCGCCGCCGGGCGCACGATGCTCAGCGAGAACGGTTTTTTACGCCGGCTCGGGCTGATGAAGGCGCCGGAGGCGTCGTCGCTGTCGCGGCAATCTTTGATCGAGCAATCGCGGCTGTCGGGCGCCGACCTTGACCTGTTGTCGCTGTTCGACGCCTTCGAGCATGACAGTGAACCCTATTCCTTCCGCGACCTGATCCTGGCGCGCAAATATGCCGGGCTGGTGGCCGGGGGTGCGACCTGGGGCGCGATTGCGCGCTCCGTGCATCGATCCGGCCCGGTCGCCTCGCTTACCGCCAAATCGCTCAATGTCGGCTCGCAGCACGGTCGCGCGGATGCCATCTACCTCGAGGGCGGCCAGAGCGAACTCGACGGGCAGTTGTTGTTCGATCTGGGTGCCGCGGCACAAGGCGACGACACGCTGGAAGATTTGTTCGCCGAGGCCGAAGCTGCGGAGGAGGGCGGCGACCATGACGGGGCGGCTGTGCTTTACCAGCGCTGCCTCGCCATCGACCCGAGCGACGCCATCGCCGCCTTCAACCGCGCCAACTGCCTGCGCGCCGGCGGCCACGCGGCGGAGGCCGCGCATGACTATGCCAGGGCAATAAAACTCGACCCGGCCTTCGTCGAGGCGTGGTTCAACCTGGCCGGCCTGATGAGCGAGCAAGGCCGCGACGCCTCGGCGCGACGGCATCTGCAGAAGGCGATTGCGCTCGACAAGAGCTATGCCGATCCGGTGTTCAATCTGGCGCGGCTGGAATTCGATGCCGGCAATCTGGTTGAGGCGCGGCGGCTGTGGGTGCGCTATCTGGAGCTGGATGCGGAGTCCGAGTGGGGTGGGGTGGCGGTCAGGGGCGTGCAATTCGTGGATATGCAGCTGGCGCGGACGGCTGGGTGAGAGCAGGACATGGCGCTCAACGCGAAAACCATTCGAGCAAGGGTTCCGGAGGCGCTCCATGCTCGCATTGGCGAGAGATGGTTCAAGCCGAGCAGCCCCAAGTTGATAATTGCGTCGGCGGACAATCTGGCTGATTTCAGCATCGAACTGGATTGTGACACGGACTACCGCTTCGGCGAGTATGAATGCGAGCTAACCGCTGTCTTCAAGTGGAAGAAATTCGCAAAGCTGTGGAAGGAGTTTGACGCTTGGTATGAGGTCAAGAATCCGAGTTCAGCCCAGTTCAAAACCCGCAGCTCGCGAATGCTGAACCAGGTATTCCTCCGAAAAGGCTTCAATGCCATCGACGGAGACTTTCAGCGCCCCAGTCGGGATTTCTTCTGGGTCGCCGACGAACAAGACCTGGATGCTTTCATGGCCCAGTGCATTACCGACCTTGACGGCAGGGTCGGAGCTTGGATCAGGCGATGGTTCACCTGGGCATCGGCTCTGGATGTGATGGACGGGAATCAGCAATTGTGCGGCGCTTGGCGAAACACAGCCTATTTCTGCTTGCTTGAGCAGGTTCATGGGCGTGAAGCCGCGTGCAGATGGATAACCGGCATCGATGCAACTGGATGGCCCTTATTGCTCGCCGCGCAGGTGGAATATCTGCAGTTGCAGGTTTGTGGCGGCGTCTCTGGACAACAGGAACGCGATAGCCTCTCCAGCGAGGCCGCCACATGACTAGCTTCCTCTTCGACGGCCACGACACCGCTCCTGTCACCATCCTGCTCGCGCATGGCGCTGGCGCGTCGATGGATTCGCCTTCGATGACCGCCACCGCCAAGGTTTTGGCCGCCGCGGGCTTCCAGGTGGCACGCTTCGAATTCCACTATATGGCCGCCCGCCGCTACGGCCAGCGCAAGCCGCCGCCTCGGGCCGAGACGGTGAACCCGGAATACATCAAGGCGATCGCCGACCTCAGGGCCAGGGGCGTGACTGGCAAGCTGATCATCGGCGGCAAGTCGATGGGCGGGCGTGTCGCCTCGATGGTGGCGGACGAGATGTTCGCCAAGGGCGAGATTTCGGGGCTGATCTGCCTCGGCTATCCCTTCCATCCGCCCGCCAAGCCCGAGCAGTTGCGCACCAAACATCTGGCCGGACTGAAGACGCCGACGCTGATTTTCCAGGGCACGCGCGACGAGTTTGGTACGCCGGACGAGGTTGCCGGTTATGGGCTCTCCGACAGCATCGAGGTGGTGTGGCTGGAGGATGGCGACCATGACCTCAAGCCGCGCAAGAGCATTTCGGGGTTTTCGACGGCAGATCATTTGAAAACGGTGGCGGAGACGGTGAAGGTGTGGGCAGGCAGGGTCGCCTCCTGACCCGCCAATGAAGATCGCCACCTTCAACATCAACAACATCAACAGCCGGCTGGAAAACCTGCTGGCGTGGCTGGCGGCGGCAAAACCCGATGTCGTGTGCCTGCAGGAACTAAAGGCGCGCGACATGCAGTTTCCGCGCACCGCGCTGGCCGACGCCGGCTATGGCGCGGTGTGGAAGGGCGAGCCGACCTGGAATGGCGTTGCCATCCTCGCGCGCGGTGCCGAGCCGGTGCTGACCCGCGACGTGCTGCCGGGCGACGATGCCGACAGACAGAGCCGCTATATCGAGGCGGCGGTGAACGGCATCATCATCGCTTGCCTCTACGCGCCGAACGGCAACCCGCAGCCGGGGCCGAAATTTCAATACAAGCTCGCCTGGCATGCGCGGCTGGAAGCGCATGCCGAACAGCTTTTCGACACCGGCCTGCCGGTGGTGCTGGCCGGCGACTACAACATTGTGCCCGAACCGCGCGATATCTACGCCACCCGCTCCTACGACGACAACGCGCTGGTGCAGCCGGAAAGCCGGGCCGCCTTCGCCGCCCTTCTTGACCAGGGTTGGACCGATGCGCTGCGGAAGAAGCACCCGAAGGAGACGCTCTACACCTTCTGGGATTATCGCCGGAACCGCTGGCCACGCGATGCGGGCCTCAGGCTCGACCACATATTGCTGTCGAAGACGCTCGCTCGCCGGCTGAAAGGGGCCGGCATCGACCGTGAGGTGCGCGGTCAAGATGGTGCGAGTGATCATGCGCCGGTTTGGGTGGAGTTGAGGTGAGGCATTATCCGCGCGTTCCTTTTGCGCAGGCGCGATCTCGCGCTAATCTGGCGATGATCAGCATCGGGGGGCGTTTGATGCATTGCATGTCTGAGAGCCGCGAGAGGCCACTATCGAAGCCTGCCCGCCATGCATGATTTCCACCCCGTCGAAATCCTGCTTGCGGCCGCCGGCCTCATTGCGGTCGCGGCATGCGGCGTCTGGCTGTTGCGCAAGGCGCGTCTCCGACGCCGCGCCCGGCGACGGGCGGATCCGGCCAACGACTATGCCGTGCGCGGCGACTGGGAGCGCAGCACCGGCACCGTCAACTACTCGTCCTTCGTCTATTTCGATGTCGATCGTGACGGGACATACGGCGTGGGCGACCGGCCGATGGCTGGCATCATGGTGCGGCTGTTCGACGGGCAGGGCGGCTTCGTCGCTTCAACCCGGACAAACAATGGCGGCTTTGCCAACTTCGCCATGTCGACGTCTTCGGCCAATGCCATGATCCGCTCTCCCGGCGCCTATCGGTTTGCGGTTTCGGTGCCTGCGGGCTGGCGTTCGCCGAGCGCCAATGAAACGCAATCGCAGGATTTCCGGCTGGCGCCCGGCTCGCCCGCCGGGCTGGTGTCGCGGGACCTGCCTCTGCCGGTCGGGCTGGCGCCGGCTCGCAGCCTGGTCTGCAGGACGGCGGCGGACGGCACCGCGACGCTGTCGGTGATGGCAAACGGGCAGGTGCTGGAGAGCCGGTCGTTGGCGCCGGATTCATCCTTCCGGTTCGACCTCGCCAGTGAGGCCGACACGGTGGTGATCGCCGGTGGCGGCCTTAACCGGCAGCTTGCGCTTTCACCCTATCCGGCCGATCTCGGGCTGCTTTCGCTGCAAACGCTGCCGAGCGAGGCCTCGCTGCGGACGATCGGCTTCGACGACGTCACCGGACGCGGCTTCCGCAAGATCCCGTGCGGCCATGCCGGGCTGCAATGGCGCAACCTCAACGCCATGGCGCAGGATCACACCAAGGGCAGCGAAGGCTATGTCAACGGTAATGTTTCGGGCGACCACGTGGCCTACACAAGCAGCGGCTACCCGGCCGAATTCAGCCGCGAAACCCCGTTCGGTTTCCACTCGGTGCTGCTGAGCGCTGCGTGGCTGAAGTCGGAAGGGGAGATGGCGCTGATCGAGTGTTGGCTGGGCGAGCAGCTGGTCGCCAGCAACCAGTTGGTGCTGTCGGCGCTGACGCCGCTGCACTATGCCCCGATGCTCAAGGAAGTAACCCGTGTCCGTCTTTCAACGAAACACTACTGGCAAATGGTGCTGGACGACCTGATGCTGACGGGCTGACTTATTGCGGCGTAACCGGGGGCGAGACCGCTGCACCGTTGGTCGCGGCCGTGAGAAATTTCAGATTTCCCTTCTTGATCAACGTAGGCCGTTCATAAATCTTCTTCATGGTGCGGACTCTCCACTATATCCCGTCGCGAGTGTGACACATCGTGGTCCTCTGTCAATGTTGCGCTGGGGATAGTCCAGACTATCTCAACAAGACTATCGGAGAATCCGGCATTCAGAATGCCGATTGCTTCGGCCCAATCGGGCATAAATCGGCACTCTAAGGCATGTCCCGACATGCTTAAGCTGTTGTTTCTATGCATATCCCCAGCTCAAGCCGGGACAGTTGCGCCGACATACATCAGGGCCGGTAGCGAGGGCGGCGCTTTGCCGTATACGCTGGCGCTGATAATCTTATCTGGATCCGCGGGCGGAGGGCGCAATGAACAGATTGGCTGACAGGGTGCTGGCGCTTGCCTTGGCCGTGGTTGCCTTCGGCTGCCTGGCGCGGGTCTATCCGCTCGTCGTTACTGGTGCCGTTGGCTGGCAAGACTTTTTCGCACTGCCCTCGGATGCGGCCTCCTTGCGGTTGACCGGGCTCCTGCTAGCGGCACTTGCCTGTCTGATCGGCGTCTTTCTGTTCTGGGCCGGGCTGTTGCCGGGGCGGCCGGCGCATGCTGCTGGAGTGCCGCTGTTTGGCCGCGCGGCGGAGGTGCAGGATACCGGCAGGCCCGGCCTGCGCAAGCTCTTTCTCGCTCTGCCACTGGTTGTTGTCGCCGGGCTGGCCGTTGACCGGTTCGGCCCGTGGGGCGGCGGCGAGATGGCCAACCTGCCCAAGGCGGCCGAACCCAAGCCCGACGAACCCAAGCTTGCCGAACCCAGGCCCAGCGAGCCGAAGGGCCAGGATGTCGCCAGCGCGCCGCCGGCTCCGGAGCCGGCAACGCCGCCAGCCCCGCCAGCTCTGCCACCCGCGCCGCCCCCGGTAGCCGCCAGCCCGCCCGCCGCACCGGTGCCGCCAGCGCCGCCCGTGCCTGCGCCGGTCCCCGCCGCCCCGTCACCGCCGGAGGTCGCTGTCATCCCGCCGCCCACGGTGGCGCCGTTGCCGCCACCGCCGCCGGCATTGCCGACAGAGCCCGATGGCCATCGCGACGCGGTCGTCTGGCTTTCGGTGGCGCCCGACGGCCACTCGATCATGAGCGCCAGCACCGACCATGTGATCAAGCTGTGGGACATTGGCGGCAAGCACCTGATCCGCAATCTCGGCGTCCACAAGGACATGGCGCGCACCGCGCTCTACATGCCCGATGGCGCCAGCGCGCTGACGGCGGGCGACGACGGCGAGATTGTGCTGCGCAACCTTGCCGACGGCGCCGTGCTGCATGTCTTCCAGTCCGGCCAGAATGGCGGCGTCAGGCAGCTGGCGATCAGCCCGGACGGCAAGCGCGCCGTCAGTGGGCACGACACCGGCAATGTCATCGTCTGGGATCTCGTCAACAACGCGGTGCTGCATGTCCTGACCGGACGCGACCGGTCGATCAGCGCGGTCGCCGTCTCGCCCGACGGCAAGCAGGCGCTGAGCGGCAGCATCGACGGCACGCTGAAACTCTGGGACATCGAAAGCGGCAAGGAGTTGCGCAGCTGGCACGGCCACGAGCAGGGCACCTATGGCGCCGTCTTCACCGCCGACGGGCACCATGTGATCACCGGCAGCGGTGACCTGACGATCAAGGTCTGGGATCTCGACAGCGGCCGCGAGGTGAAGCGTTTCGAGGGCCATGAAGGCACGGTCTACACGCTGGCGCTGTCGGCCGACGGCAAGCGGCTGCTGTCGGGCTCGCTCGACGGCACGGCGCGGCTGTGGGACATGGAAACCGGCAACCAGATCGCGATGTTCGACAGCCAGACCGGCCCGATCTACGCCGTGGCCTTCGCCCCCGACGGCACGGTGCTGACCGGCGGCTACGACCGCACAATCAGGGATTGGCCGGCGGGGGGTGGCGATGGCGTGGTGCTGTTTGCCGGGGCGCCGGGATGAGGCGCGAAGCGGTCGATGGAAGCGATCGTCGCGGGGGCTGGAGATCGTGCTGAACGGTTGTTGCGCCAGGTCTGAAGTTTCAGCAGGAAGCAAAGACAACATCATCGTGATCTTCCGGCTGAAAACACCAACGGCGCCTTTACCGTAACCGGCAGCTTTGGGTGACAGGCAGATACCGATCTGCCAAGTTAGCGCCAACAAAAGCCGTGCAGGTCGGGGCCAGCCTCGATCAATGCGCGGGTGGGGGGTGTTTGTGTACGCGTCAGCTCCGCTGATTACTTATTTGCGCTTGAGGTTGCTGCGGGGAATGGCGGTACCCGCCGCGCTGGTGTGCCTGATCGAGGGCTGCGCGAACCCGCGCATCATTGACAGCGCCGTACCGGCGGCTCCTCCGAACGAGGCCCGGCAATCTTGCACGGCGCAATGGCGTGCCCGGGGCCATACGACACAGCCGGAAGCACAGGCGTTCGCCCGGAAATGCCTCGATGCGCAAGGCGCGCGGGAACAGCAGTTGGACAGCAAGACCGTGACCCGCAAGGTGACCGCGCTGATCGACGCGGAGCAGAAGCTGACCGCCCTTGAGCCCGCCGACATCGCGGTTTTTTGTCCCGGCTACGCGTTGCAGGACAGACAGGGGCGGGCAGTGTTCTGGCGCACAATGATTGTAGCCTTGGCTGGCGCGGAATCCGTGAACAACAGCGCGGCGGCCTATTGGGAAGAGGACCAGGGCCAGTATTCCATCGGGCTGCTGCAGCTTTCTCTGGCCGACGAGGGGCGATACAGATGCGGTTTCAGCTCGGAGGTCGACATTACCGATCCCGACCGCAACCTTGCCTGCGGCATCAAGGTCGTGACGATGCTTGTCAGTGCGGACGGCATGATCGGCGGTGGCGCCGGCTATGAAATGAAGGGCGCCGGCGCCTACTGGCAGAACCTTCGGCAGCCCTCGCAAGTGCGTACCGGGTTGATCAACGCCACGAAAGCGATCGCGCAGTGCAAGGCCGATGCCCGGAATTCCTAGGCGAGGGCTATCTATCGTTTTGCGGGAACGCCGAAGTCTTTGACTGTGCTTTGCATCCGCGCAGACGGCCTTGTTCGACAGCTTTGCTCAGTCTTTCTTGACGCGAAAACGCCCAACGGTATCATCGCCGCCATGTCAGCACACAGTCTCACGGACAAAGCGCCGCTCATCGTCATCGACCTCCAGACCGGCATGTTCGATGGCGTGCACGAGCCGCCGATCGATGATGCGCCTGCCATTGCCGAGCGCGCCCGGGCGGTGATCGATTGGGCACGGCGCGGTGGACGCAAGGTTGCCTTTGTCAGGCACGATGGACCCGAAGGCGACCCGCTGGCACCCGGCGAGCCGGGTTGGCCGGTGTGGCCTGCCCTTGGGCAAGCGGATGATGAACCGACCTTCGCCAAATCAGTGCGCGATGCTTTCAGCAATCCGGCCTTTGGCGACTGGGTGGCCGTGCAGGGGGCGGGTGCCGTCGTGATTCTTGGCGCGCAGACTGATTTTTGCGTCGCGGCAACTGTGCGCAGCGCGATCGCCAGGGGGCTCGGCGTCACCGTGGTTTCCGATGCCCACAGCACGCTCGACAGCACCGATGAGACCGCCCGGCAGATCATCGACAGGCACAACAGCGAATTTGCCAGGGATGGCGCGGCAGTGCTGACGACGAAGGTGCTGACGGGAGACTGAAACAGGGCTGCTGTGCTCCCGTCCTGATTCATCAATCTTCCGCATCCCTCTGTTCGGCATGTGTTTTTCGCGCCGTCACGCGGCGGATTCTGAAACAGTTTTCGGCATTTGCCGTGTAGACTCGCGACTGGCACGCATGGTCTAGGCGGGGTAACGCCACCAACGACAGGGATGCCATGCCCACCACCACCCGTTTCACCAAAGCCAAACTGGCTGATGGTTCGCTGGTCGACTTCATCGTGACCGACGGCCGCTTCAGCGCCATCGCGCCGGTTGGCAGCGAGCCGGCAATGCCTGAGACTATCGATCTTGCCGGCCAACTCGTCGTGCCGGCCTTCGTCGAGGGGCATATCCATCTCGACACGTCGTTTTATGGCGACGCCTGGCGCCCGCACATTCCCTGTACCAACGGCTTCGACGTGCGTGAGCGCGTGGCTTTCCAGGCACGGAACCTTGCCGCCGCGGCGCCGATGGCGGAGCGGGCCAGGAACCAGCTCGAGCTCTGCATCGGCAATGGCAGCCTTTCCATGCGCAGCCATGTCATGGTCGACGGCTCGGTCGGGTTAAGGCATGTCAAGACCATCCTGGCCGTGCGCGAGACGTACCGCGACCTCATCGACATCCAGCTCGTCGCCTTCCCGCAAAGCGGTATTCTTTCGTCCCCCGGCACGGCTGAGCTGCTCGACGAGGCGTTGAAGCTCGGCTGCGATCTTGTCGGCGGGCTCGACCCGGCGAGCTTCGACCGCGACGTGAAGGGCCATCTCGATGTGGTGTTTGGCCTGGCGGGCAAGCACGGCGCCGGTGTCGACATCCATCTGCATGATGGCGGCACGCTCGGCCTGTTCCAGGTCGAGGAGATCGCCGCACGGACAAGGGCACTCGGCATGAGCGGCCATGTCGTCGTCAGCCATGCCTATGGGCTTGGCGACATTCCGGCGGATGCGCTGGCGAAGGCGGGCGCGATGCTGGCGGCTTCAGGCGTGGCGATCATGACCAACGCGCCCGGCAACCACGCCTTCCCGCCGGTGGCAGCCCTGCGGCAGGCCGGCGTCACCGTGTTCAGCGGTTCCGACAATATCCGCGATTCCTGGTGGCCCTATGGCGATGGCGACATGCTTTCGCGGGCCAACATGATCGGCTACCGCTCCGGTTTCTACGAGGATCACGAGCTGGAAGCGGCCTTCGATGTGGTGACTCACGCAGGTGCCAGGGCACTGGGTCTTGAGGGCTACGGCATATCGGTCGGTGCCAGGGCCGACTTCGTCGCCATGGGGGCTGAGCACGTGCCCGAGGCGGTGGTGGCGATGCCGAAGGACCGCACGGTCTACCGGCGTGGCAAGGTGGTGGCGAAGGGCGGCAAAATCAGAATGCCAACGGCTTAACCATATGGCGGACTTCGCATTTTTTGTAGGACCAAAGTCTTAGGTGGCTGAGGCAAAGGTCCGAGAGGGCCTGTTCGGTTCCGGCAATGTCCATTGGACGTTCCGCTATTTTAGTCAATTGAGATATAATGACCTCACCCAGTTGAAGAGGTGAGCAGCGTTGGCAAGGGCGGCATTCAGGCCGGGGTGTGGTACCCTCCACATATCATCGGAGATCAAGTGGAACCTCGCTCAGTTCGCATGGCGAGGCAAACAGGCGCCTGCCTAACTCCAGGAATTCGAACTTGTAGACATCGCGGCGGCTGAGCGGCGCTGCCATGTCACGGCTCCGTACTGGCATGGCGAAGCCGAATTCGCCGCTTTCGCAACCGCCGCGATCGATCCAGTACCGGTCCATGTCGGCGCGCTTGCCGGCGCGTTTTTCGGGCGAGCGGAAGTTGATGGTGTGTCTGGCATCGCAGACGCCGGGGACATGATCAGCGCCACCGCCAATGGCGATGCCTTCCATGACCAGCAGGGCGGCGTCCTTGGGCCTGAGCCCGCACAGGTCGCGCGTGGCGTCGATGACGGCGCGCTTGGCCTCCGGCTTCTTGCTGCCCTGGAGCCCGCCGATGGCGACGGTGTAGCGGCCGGCGCCTAGGGGATTGGCATCCAGGTGGCCGGCGCCTAGGGGATTGGCATCCAGGTGGCTGGCGCCCAGGGGACTGGCATCCAAGGGATAGAGGATGAAGCTCAACCTGACCAGGTCGAGCCTGTCGCTCTGCCGCGTCAGCTTGATCGAGAAGGCGCCTTCGTGGCTGGTGCCGGAATGAACGGACAGCTGCATGGTCAGCGCATAGGCATCGCGCCGCCCGGTCACCAGGCCGATGTCGATGGCCCGCCCGCGCCAGGTGGCCTCGAGCAGGTGCCGAGGCAGGCGCGCCGCCGCCAGATTGAAATGGTCGACCAGAAGGTCGAAGCCGCGATGGCGCGGCAGCCCAAGGGCAAAGAATTTGTAGGGCTTCTTGCGCAAGAGATCGTCATGCGGGCAGCCCAGCCCATGCCGCCGCCGGAAGCTCGACAGGAAACGAAACCATTTGAAGAAGCTCACCGGCTTGCAGGCAAAGCGGGTGAGGAAAATCCTGGATTGCCCGACCCCCAGCCGCCCGCAAAGGCCCAGCATCTGGCAGAAGACGCCGGCGGCCTCCCGCAGCCAGGCGCGTTCGCTCGTTTCGAAACTCAAGATGCATCCCACACCGCTGTTGTGGGAGCGGGGTTAGCCCGGAGGGATTACGCCGACATTGCGGGAGTGCCGCTCACGTCTCGTCGAACCGGCCCTCGCGGGTGGGGTGGCGCTTGATCGCGGCTTCTTCCTCGTCGTCGGGCAAAGCGTCGTCGCTGTCCTGATCGGCATTGTCGTCGTCTTCGTCCGGCAGGTCGCCGTCCTTTTCCGTGCCGTAGCGCATGTCGCCGTTTTCCGGCACGGAATCCGGCAGGATCTGGCCGCCCTTGACCGCGTCCCAGTCCAGTTGCTCGATGGTCGGGCCATCGACATCAGGGCTGTCCTCATCGTCGGTGCGTGGTTTGCCGTGCGGTGCCATGTTGGCCTCCAATCCTTTGAAAAGACTGGAAGCGAAACTCGGGGTATTGCTGTTTGTTCCCTCGGCAGGGGTGCGGGCGTACTTCGGGTTGCCGGTGCAGGCAGCTAGCCCAGCCACCACCACAGCGCGGCAAGCACCGCCACCACAGCGGCGATAGCCAGCCCCAGCATGATGTACGACCCCTTGATGATGTCGCGGATGATCTTCTTGATCGTCTCGCGGTCGTTGAGGTTGGGGAAGGGATCGTTGGGCAGCGCCACGCCCAGGAACTCACAGAGCGGTGCCCAGCCCTCGGTCACCTTGTAGACCAGCAGCTTGTGCGGCGGCACCGCTGCCTTCACCTCCTCGATATAGGCGTTGTATCGCGCCACGGCCTTGGCACGGTCGTCCATCACGCCGTCCAGCGTGCGGCCCCACACCAGCTTGCTCGACATGTCGCCGAATTTCCGGCCGAACGGCGTCAGCCATTCCAGGATCTTGAACTGCCAGACATTCTTGGTGAAATAGATCGTGTCGATGGTGCTTTCGTACCAGGCTTCGGCGCCGCGCGGGTGCAGGGTCAGCAGCACCTTGGCGTCGGGATAGGTGGCCAGCAATTCCTTCCACACGCAGCAGCCGGGATTGTCGACGGTCGCCGTATAATTGGCGAAGACGCGGTTCCAGTCGTGCTGGCTGCCGGGCGGACTGTTGGCCACTGTGCGCCAGAAGTCCAGATGGCCCTTGTTGGCCTTGTTCATGATCACTTCCTGCATGTGGTAGCAGGGCAGGCCGAGCCTGTTCAGCGCGGCAAAAGTCGACCACGTGCCCGTGCGGCCGAAACCGGCCCCGATCAGTTTGAGCGTCATTCCCCCATCCCCCGATGAACGGATATTCTCTGGTATCTTAGTCCACGGGGCTCAGATTGCGCTCATTGCACGAATGGCGCAATAAAATTCTCAAAATCAGATGCCGTCTGTCTCGGGCTAAGGGCCAAGATTGTGATGATGTGCTGCGGTTTCCAGGCCTACCAGCCCATCCATTCGCGCGTGCGCCAGGCAAGGCCGGCAAAGGGCGCCATCAGCGCGATCACCACAAACATCAATGTGAAGGGATGCTTGGTCACGGAGGGTCTGGGAGCCATGTCGCGATCGTCCTTGCTGGAAGATTTCATCTCGGAAATGTTGTGCACAACGTCGCCATGGCAACATGGTTGCATCTGATGCAGGCCGCCTTGCACACTGATTTGGAACCGGACTCCGGCACCGACGTTTTCCAGGTGTGACCGGTGAGGCTGCCACCTCCGCCGGCGCATTCTAAGGCTCGCTCTGCTCCCGGCAGGGCGAGCCTTTTTCGTGCGCCGGACGAGCACTCGGGAACGACACGGCGCGCTCGACGTTGCCTGTTGCTAGCAACGGCGGATCGAGTTCCCCGGGGAAACCGGGGAAAGAAGCATCCGGCGTGCCTCTCCAAGGCAAGTCGACTTTGCGGCCCATTCCTAAGTGGCTTTCGCAGTTTTCGGCAATTAATTGCAGATCCCAAAAGCATTATGTGAGCGCGACCGCTCGATCGGGCAGGAAATCGAAATCATCTTTATCGACCAATCCCCATATCTATTCCAGAAATTGAGATGGAACCTCGCGGTCGTGGCAGCGTTTTCCCTGCAGGCGGAATTCGGATAACAAAATGGAGGTTACTATGAAATATTATCTTTCGAGTGCGGCAGCCGCACTGTTCCTGATGAGCGGCATTGGTGTCGCGGCAGCTGAAGACGTCATCGTTGTCAAGCAGCCGGCGCAGCAGATCGTTGTCCAGCCCGAGCAGGAAACGGTCGTTCGTCAATATATCAAGAAGGAGCCGCTGGCATCGGTAAACCTTCTGGGCGTCGAGCTGAAGCTCGGCTCACCGGTCCCGGATACGGTTGTGCTGCGCGAAGTGCCTGACGTGAAGTACCGCGTGGCCGTCATCAATGACCAGACGGTCCTGGTGGACCCCGACACGCATCAGATCGTCGAAGTTCTGCACTGAACTTTCGGCAGTCACCTGCATAAAAAACCCGTCACCAATTTCGCATTGGTGACGGGTTTTTTGTTGGCTAGGACGGCTTTGCCTTTGCCTATTCGGCGGCCGTTGCCAGCTTATCCTGCGTCTTGGTGTCGAAATCGCTGGCGTCGTGGCGTTCGTGCAGCTGCATGGAAGGCTCGCCGAAGGCGCGGTTGACCATGCGGCCGCGCTTGACCGCCGGGCGCTCGTCGATCGCCTTTGCCCAGCGCTGCACGTGGCTGTATTCCTGCACCGACAGGAAGTCGGCGGAATCATTGTACATGCGGCCGAGCGCCAGCCCGCCATACCAGGGCCACACGGCCAGGTCGGCGATCGAATAATCCTTGCCGCCGAGATATTCC
This sequence comes from Mesorhizobium subarcticum, assembly GCF_055456085.1. Lineage (NCBI taxonomy): Bacteria > Pseudomonadati > Pseudomonadota > Alphaproteobacteria > Hyphomicrobiales > Phyllobacteriaceae > Mesorhizobium > Mesorhizobium subarcticum. The sequence goes on from NZ_CM144237.1 coordinate 3,475,846, forward strand.
GTTTCGGCCAGCCGGCGGTCGAGCACGTCCATCTGGCGCTTCACCTCCATCGAGAAACGGTCGATCGCATATTCGAATTTTTCCGGCGCGTAGGCGTAGAAATGGCCGAAGCCGCCGCCCAGATAAGGTGCCGAGCCCATCTGCCAGAACAGCCATGACAAAACCTCCGCACGGGCCGGCTGCTCGGTGGGCAGGAATTCCCCGAACTTTTCCGCGAGATAGACCAGGATCGAGCCGGATTCGAACACGCGCACCGGCGTCTTGCCGCTGCGGTCCATCAGCGCCGGGATCTTGGAGTTGGGGTTGACCTCGACGAAGCCGCTGCCGAACTGGTCGCCATCATTGATCTTGATCAGCCATGCGTCGTATTCGGCGCCTTTGTGGCCGCGCGCCAGAAGTTCCTCCAGCATCACAGTCACCTTGACGCCGTTCGGCGTCGCCAGCGAATAGAGCTGCAGCGGGTGCTTGCCGACGGGCAGTTCCTTGTCATGCGTCGGCCCGGCGATCGGCCGATTGATGCTGGCAAAGGCGCCGCCATTTGCCTTGTTCCAGGTCCATACTTTCGGCGGGGTGTAGTCGGTCATGTCGGGCCTCGTCTTGGTGGCGGGGAAGGGTGGGTTTGGTCGGTGTGAAGTTAGGGCTGTGGAGGGGAAAGTTCAACTTGCGTTGAACTATTGTCAATGTTGGTGAAGCGCCTTCGCGCCCGGCCCTTCGCTGGGCTCAGGGCGTTCGAAGCTCGAAAAGTCAAGCAATTGGCTTTTCATCCGCTGCGCGGACCGCTTCTCACCCCTTGCGCGCTCCTTTCAACGGCATACCTATAGAGAAACCGCCAGAGCCGCATCGCAGGACACAATCATGACCATCAATCCCAATCCGCGCTCCGTCGTTGCCGTGCGCGCGACCGTTCCTGACGATGCGTTCACCGCCGGCGCGCTGGGCACGCTCAGGGAAGGCAGCGGCGTCGTCATTCGCGACGACGGACTGGTGCTGACCATCGGCTATCTCATCACCGAGGCCGAGGAAGTTTGGCTGACCGCGCATGACGGCCGCGTCATCCCCGCGCACGCGCTGGCCTATGACCAGGAATCGGGCTTCGGCCTGGTCCAGGCACTGGCGCCGACCGGGCTGCCGGCCGTGGCGCTGGGCGATGCCGGCAAGGCCAGGATCGGCGACGCGGTGGTGCTTGCCGACGGCATCGGCCGGGCGGTCGAGGCCAAGATCGTCACCAAGCAGGAATTCGCCGGCTATTGGGAGTATCTGCTCGACGAGGCGATCTTCATCGCGCCGGCGCATCCGTCCTGGGGCGGGGCGCCGCTGTTCAGCGCCGATGGCGCGCTGCTCGGCATCGGTTCGCTGCGCCTGCAGATGAGCCGCGCCGGCGAGGTCGCCGATATCAACATGGTGGTGCCGATCGATCTGTTGCCGCCGATCCTCGACGATCTCCTGACGCGCGGCCAGGTGGCGAGGCCGCCGCGCCCATGGCTTGGCGCTCTGTCGGCTGAAAGCGACGGCAAGGTCGTGGTGATGAGCGTGACCGAGGGCGGCCCGGCGGCCAAAGCCGGTCTGCGCCAGGGCGATGTCATCTCCGAGATCCGCGACGGCGCGGTCGATGGGCTCGCCGATTTCTATCGCAAGCTGTGGGACAGCGGCTCGGCCGGTGCCGAGATCCCGATGCGGGTGGTGCGCGACGGCCGCGAGACCTGGCTGCGGGTGAAATCCGCCGACCGTGGCAGCTTCTTGAAGAAGCCGCAGCTGCAATAGGCCTGATTTCGGCCAGGCGATGCATCCAAGACTGCTCAAAACCTTCCTCGCGGTGGCGCGTAGCCGCAACATCACGCGCGCCGCCGAGGTTGTTCACCTCGCGCAATCGAGCGTCAGCGACCAGATCCAGACGCTCGAGGCCGAACTGGGTGCTGCCCTGTTCACACGCACGAAGTCCGGGTTGGACCTGACGCTGGCCGGACTGGCCCTGAAGCCGATCGCCGAAGAGCTGTTGCGGCTCGACGGCGAGGCGCGCGCGGCGGTGCTGCTGGCTGCCGGGCAGACAAATGGAACGCTGACCATCGGCGCGCTGGAGACGATCGCCTCGGCGCGGCTGGCGCCCTGGCTGCCGGGATTCCAGGCCAGCCATCCCGAGATCACCGTGCGCATGAAGGTGGCCGACAGCGGCACGCTGCTGCGTCAGCTCGGGGATGGCGACATCGACGTCGCCTTCTGCTTCGAGCGTAGCGATCTTGCGAAGGCCGATGAACGTCTGGCAAGGCGAACCATTGTGGCCGAACCGCTGGTGCTGGTCGCGGCTCCGGGGCAGGACGCCCCGCCACACGACCTGGCTGCCCTTGCAGCGCTGCGCTTCGTGGTGACGGAGCCTGGATGTGTGTACCGGCACATGTTCGACACCGCCTTTGCCGAGGCGGGCATGGCGGCGCCCAGACTTGCCGCTGAAGTCGGCAGCATCAGTGCCATTGCCCGGCTGGTGGCAGCCGGCGCCGGCTTGGGCCTCGTTCCGCGTCTCGCCGTCGGCGACGCGCTTGAGCGTGGTGAGCTTGTCGAACTTCCGTGGCCCGGCCCGGCACAGGCGGCACCGCTGACGATGATCTGGCGCCGCCGGCGCGTCCAGCCGCCCGCACTGCGGCAATTGCTCGCCGCCGCGCGTGACACGCTGGCGCGTCCCGAGGCGAGTTCAGGAGTTGAATCGGCTGATAGCGCCAAGCCCTTGTTGCCAAACAGACTGACGGAAGCCGCCGCCAGCTAGACCAGCCGGTGTCCGCCTTCGACATGCAGCGTGGTTCCCGTGGTAAAGCCATTGCCGATGAGGAAGGCAATGGCATCGGCGATGTCTGCGGGCTGGCCGACCCTGCCGACCGGCAGCCGCTCGGCCATCGCGGCCAGCGTTTCGGCTTTCCGGTCGCCGGCAACCTGTGCCCAGATCTCGGTGTCGACCCAGCCGGGCGAAACGGCGTTGACGCGGATCGGCGCCAGCTCGACGGCAAGTGCCCGCACCAGGCCTTCGAGCGCGGCATTGACCGCGGCGACGACCGAGCCGCGCGCCGCCGGCCGGTAGGCGGCGATGCCGGAGACGAAGGTCATCGAGCCCGTCGCGTCAAGCTGCGGCGCACCAAGCTTGGCGAGCAGCAGCGGGCCAAAGAGCTTGCTGGCGACGACGCGTTGCGCCGCCTTGAGGTCAAGCTCCGGCAGCAGCCTGTAGGCACCTTCGATGTCGGCCGCCGTGCTGACGATGTGGTCGAGGCGGCCGATCCCGGCAAACAACGCTGCAATCTGGTCTTCCCGCGTGATGTCGACGACGGCAATTTGCAGGTCAGGGGGATTGCCAAGCGCTTCGTGGGCCTGTTGCAGCCTGTCCTTGCTTCGCCCGGCAATGGTGACTTCGGCACCGGCATCGACACAAAGTCTTGCCAGCGCAAGGCCCATGCCGGAGCCGCCGCCGACGATCAGGATCTTCTGGTTCGAAAGGTTCATTTCGCTCTGCCTTTGCTGATTGGGACAAGGGCAGGGGATTGGCAGGTCAGGGCGCCATGGGAAAACGGAAGAAACCGATGGTGCTATCGGAGAGTCCGATGGTGGTGCCGCTGTGATGAATGAAATCAGTGTCGCTCATGAACGCCTGTTTTTCTATTCCCTCTCAGCACTGGCAAACACCACCAGATTCCCGTCGGGATCGCGCATGCGCATGATCCAGAAATGCGTGGCTTCCTCGATCGGGCCGGGTTCCAGTCCCGCATCCAGCAGTCTCTGCCTTTCGGGCGCCAACGGCAGCACGCCGAGCGTCAGTGTCGAGGTGCCGGCTTTCTCCTTTTCCTCGAAGAGCTGCACTTCGGCGCCTTCGGTGAATTGCCATTCGGCCAGCCCCGGCATCGGCCGGCGCAGCGGCGGCTTGCCGAAGAGTTTTTCGTACCAGCCGATGCTGGCTTCGAGATCGGAGCAACTGACATGGGCGAAAATGGTCTGGATTGCCATCGGGAACCTCCATCGGAGTGTATACTCTTGCCGCAACGCGGCACGCGATGGCGCGTTCCGGTGCTGCCTGGCAGCGTGCTCCATTGCTGACGAAAACTGACAGCGGACCATGCGATGATGCCGGGAATCAAGGGATGACGGAGGCAGGATGATGGTGACGCAGGCGACGACAATTCCGAACCGGCAGGCCGCCTGATGGCGCCGGTCAAGGTTGATCCCGACAAGGTCCGGGAATTTCCGGACCCGGCCAGTTTCTACACCTGGCTCAGCCAGCACCACGCCTCGGAAACCGAAGTGTGGATCAAGGTCCACAAGGTAGGGTCGGGACTGAAATCGATCACGCCGAAGCAAGCCATCGACGTCGTGCTGTGCTTCGGCTGGATCGATGCGGTGCGCAAGGGGCTGGACGACAACAGTTTTCTCCAGCGCTACACGCCGCGCGGCAAAAAGAGCATCTGGAGCAAGATCAACATCGACAATGTCGCGCGGCTGGTCGCGGAGGGCCGCATGACCGGTCATGGGCTGAAGCAGGTCGAGGCGGCCAAGGCCGACGGGCGCTGGGCGCGCGCCTATGGCAGCGGCAAGGAGATGAAAATTCCCGATGATCTGCAGGCCGCGATCGACGCCGAGCCGGCAGCAAAAGCGATGCTGGAAAAACTCAGCGCGCAGAACCGCTTCTCGCTCGCCTTCCGCACCCACAACATGAAGACCGAGGCCGGGCGCCGCAAGAAGATCGAGACCTTCGTTGCGATGCTGAAGCGCGGCGAGACGATCTATCCGCAGGGCAAGAAATAGGGGCTTTCAGCCGCCGGAATGCGGATCGATGCTGTAGGGGTGGACGGGGTAGCCCTTACCGATGGCTTCAGCCACGCGGCCGGTCCAGGCGAGGAATGCCGGGTAGTCCGCAGGAGAGAAGCCGCAATCCCCCGCGCGGTGGCTGTAGGCATAGATGGCTATGTCGGCGATGGTCAGGTCGTTGCCAATGAGGAACGGCGTTGCGGTAAGGCCGCGGTTCAGGGCGGCGAGCGTGCGCGCGCCGGCCTCGCGCTTGCCGGCAACCATGGCCTGGTTGCGCTCCAGCCGTCCGGTCAAGGTCCAGAAGCGCAGCGAGCCGATGACGGGCTCGACATTGTATTGCTCGAAGAACAGCCACTGCATGAGCTTGGCGCGCCGGGTGCGGTCGGCCGGCAGGAACGGGGTTCCTTCGGCGAGGTAGGTGAGGATCGCATTGGATTCGGCAATGGCGCTGCCGTCTTCGAGCTGGAGCACGGGAACCGCACCGGCCGGGTTGAGGGCGAGGAAAGCATCGGTGTGGCTCTCGCCTTCGAAAATCGAGACGACGCGCGTGTCGTATGGAATCTTCAGCAGGCCGAGCAGGACCCGGACTTTCCAGCCATTTTGCGATGGCAGATAATCGTGAAGCGTGAGCATGGCCGGTCCTCGTGATGAAGTGAATGATCGCATGGCGCGATGCCAGCCGACACCCGATTCCTGCGGTGGACGACGTTTGGGCAAGGCAGATTGCGGAAACCTTGGCGCTTGAACGCCCCCCTCTGGCCTGCCGGCCATCTCGCCCTCAAGGGGGAGATCAGCAGCTTCTATATTGCCATTTATCCTGCAATTTTGGTGATTGGCGAAGGCCGCAACGACATCCAATCTCCCCCCTTGAGGGGGAGATGTCCGGCAGGACAGAGGGGGCGCCACGGGATGCAACGTTGGAAACTAACCTCAATCAACTCATGCACCCAGTTGCACAATGATTGCACCCTCGGCCACCTAATCAATCAATCTGCCGCGTTCCATTTTCTCTTCAAGCAAATCCAGGAGCATCCCCCATGACCACCCACCCCAACAAAGTCGCCCTGATCACCGGCGCCAATCGCGGCATCGGTCTGGAAACCGGCCGCCAACTGGCGAAACTTGGCTTCACCGTGCTGCTCGGCGTGCGTGATCTCGCCAAGGGCGAGGCGGCGGCGAGGGGGCTCGATGGCCGTGTCGAAGCCATCGAGCTCGATGTCGCGGCACCTGAGGCAGCAATGCAGGCAGCTGCGGACGTCGAGCGCCGCTTAGGCCGGCTCGATGTGCTGATCAACAATGCCGCCATTCACTATGACAGCGGCTCGCGCGCCTTGCGGCCCGACTGGACCGTGATCCGCGAGGCATTCGAGACCAATGTTTTTGGCGCCTGGCGGGCGGCTTCCGCCTTTGCGCCGCTGCTCAAAGCGGGCGGTCATGGCAGGCTGGTCAATGTGTCGTCGGAAGGCGGATCGCTGGCCTCGATGGGGGCGGGGGCGCCGGCCTATTCGACCTCGAAGGCGACGCTCAATGCGCTGACCTGCGTGCTGGCGGGCGAACTGCGCGGCTCCGGCGTGCTGGTCAACGCCATCTGCCCGGGCTGGGTCGCCACCGATATGGGCGGGCCGGGCGGACGCCCGGTGGCGCAAGGGGCGGCCGGCATCGTCTGGGCCGCGACCTTGCCGGATGACGGCCCGACCGGCGGTTTTTTCGCGATGGCAAACGACTCCCGTGGTGAAAACGCAGCGTCGCATGAAGCAGCTCGCCATCTGAATCGCCGAATTGCTGCAAGTGTCTGTTTTTACACTTGTCCGGCGGGTTGCCTCGCCTCGATCGCACACAAGAAAAAGCCGCCCTCGCTTTCTGCGAGTGGCGGCCTTTTCCCGGGAGGAAGTCAGAAGAGAGGTCAGAGCAGCTTAAGCTGCCTTGGCGTGCTTGTGGGCGTGCTTCCTGTGGTGGTGCTTCCGTGCGACGTGCTTGTGGCCGTGCCTCTTGTGGGCGTGCCGGTGAGCGTGCTTGTGCCCATGCCTGTGGTGCTTCTTGTGGTGGCGGTGATGCTTGTGCGCGGCCGCCTTGACCGGGGTCTTCGCAGCGTCCACGGCAGCGGGAGCCGCCGGAGCGGTCGTCGTTGCCGGAGCGGTCGTCGTGGTGGTGGTCGTCGCAGCCGTGGCGGTGCCGACAACCGGCATTGCCAGACCGAGAGCGATGGCCAGGCCGAGCGCGGAGAGGAGGGGCTTGTTCATGGATTCTTTCCTTCGAGGGTTGCTGTCACTGGTTGAGGTCGACCGGCGTCACGCCGAGCAGCTTCAGGGCGTTGGCGTAGGTCCGGATGCCTTGCGCCTGTTTGCGCTCGGCACAGAACCGGTTCGCCTTGTCCTGCAGTGCCGTTGCCTCGGCGATCTCACTCGCACTGGCACCGGGTTGGGCTTTGGTCTGGATGGCTCCGTCGAGTTGAAGACCGAGCCGGCTGCAATATTCGCTCCGGGTAACCGCCGCTTCCGCGCCCGACTGTGCGACCGCAAGCATGGCAAGCGAAATGCCGGTCAGGGCAGCCATCCATCTGGTCGAACGTCGTTGCATTGTCGGGGCCATCTCTTTGCGTTGGTGTGCGACCGCTGATCGGTTGCTACGAGGATGGTTATGACAGGCGATGTTTTCCTCAGTTTTTCCCGCATGTTGAATCTTGTTTCTGAAGTGTGTCTGGCTGGGTTTTCCCTTCTCCCCCTGTGGGAGAAGGTGGATCGGCGCGCAGCGCCGAGACGGTTGAGGGGTGGGTGACGGAGTGCCGTTGTTGCCAAGCTGGAGCACCCCTCATCCGACCTCGCTGCGCGAGGCCACCTTCTCCCGCAGGGGGAGAAGGGAGAGCGCCGCGTCCGCTGCGGCGCTTGTGCCTCTTCCCCCCGCGCCATCCTTCGCGTAAGGCGCCGGGCAAATCATTTCAGCGCAGGCATAGTCCGGAAACCGCATGATCAGACTTGAAAGCATCAGCAAGCAGAACGGCCGTCAGCTTGTCTTCATCGAGGCGTCGGCCTCCCTGCAGAAGGGCGAGAAGGTCGGCCTTGTCGGACCCAATGGCGCCGGCAAGACGACGCTGTTTCGCATGATCACCAGCCAGGAGCAGCCTGATGAAGGCCAGGTGCAGGTCGATCGCGGCGTCACCATCGGTTACTTCAGCCAGGATGTCGGCGACATGGCGGGCCACAGTGCTGTCGCCGAAGTGATGAATGGTGCGGGGCCGGTCAGCGACGTGGCGGCCGAGATGGCGGAGCTGGAAGCGGCCATGGCCGATCCCGACCAGGCCGACAGGATGGACGAGATCATCGAGAAATACGGCGAGGCGCAGCACCGTTTCGAGGAGCTTGACGGTTATGCGCTGGACGGCCGGGCGCGTGAGGTGCTGGATGGCCTGGGCTTTTCCCAAGAAATGATGGACGGCGATGTCGGCAAGCTGTCCGGCGGCTGGAAGATGCGCGTGGCGCTGGCGCGCATTCTTCTCATGCGGCCCGATGTCATGCTGCTCGACGAACCATCGAACCATCTCGATCTGGAAAGCCTGATCTGGCTGGAACAGTTCCTCAAAGGCTATGACGGCGCGCTGCTGATGACCTCGCACGACCGCGAGTTCATGAACCGCATCGTCAACAAGATCGTCGAGATCGATGCCGGCTCGCTGACTGCCTATTCCGGCAACTACGAATTCTATCAGCAGCAGCGGGCGATCGCCGACAAGCAGCAGCAGGCGCAGTTCGAGCGCCAGCAGGCGATGCTGGCCAAGGAGATCGCCTTCATCGAGCGCTTCAAGGCGCGCGCTTCGCATGCCGCACAGGTGCAAAGCCGGGTGAAGAAGCTCGACAAGATCGACCGCGTCGAGCCGCCCAAGCGCCGCCAGATCGTCAATTTCGAGTTCCAGCCGGCGCCGCGCTGCGGCGAGGATGTCGTGACGCTCAAGAACGTCAACAAGGCCTATGGCAGCCGCACCATTTATGAGGGGCTGGACTTTCAGGTTCGTCGCCGTGAGCGCTGGTGCATCATGGGCGTCAACGGCGCCGGCAAGTCGACGCTGTTGAAGCTGGTGGCGGGTGCTTCCGATCCCGACACCGGCACGGTGGCGCGTGGACCGAGCGTGAAGATGGGCTATTTCGCCCAGCACGCCATGGAAGTGCTGGAGGGCGAGCGCACCGTGTTCCAGACGCTGGAAGACGCGTTCCCGCAGGCCGGCCAGGCGCCGCTTCGCGCACTTGCCGGCTGCTTCGGCTTTTCCGGCGACGAGATCGAGAAGAAATGCCGCGTGCTGTCAGGCGGCGAGAAGGCGCGGCTGGTGATGGCGCTGATGCTGTTTGACCCGCCCAATCTTCTGGTCCTGGACGAGCCGACCAACCACCTCGACATTGCCACCAAGCAGATGCTGATTGAGGCGCTGTCGCAATATGAAGGCACCATGCTGTTCGTCTCGCACGACCGGCATTTCCTCGCAGCGCTGTCGAACCGCGTTCTGGAACTGACGCCCGAAGGCATCCACACCTATGGCGGCGGCTATACGGAATATGTCGAGAGGACTGGGCAGGAAGCGCCGGGCCTGCGGAGCTAGCAATAAGGGCGGTCGTCGAACCGACGCCGCCCTTTATTGTGTTCAGCCTGCCCCTGAAAGGGACGAGGTCCTTACTTCATCGAGATGGCAAAGCCGCTGAGATCGGCGTTGACCTGCAGGCCAACCTGCTTGCCGGTGAGTTCGAGCTGGGCACCCTTGTCGTTGGTCATGACGATGACCTGGGCGCCCTTGCCGATCGTGCCGCCGCCACCCGCCGCGCCGTAGACGCCCGTCACATCGCGTGCGCGCCTGATATGGCGCACCGTGCCGTGGAAATAGGTCTTGGAAACGCCAAAGGCGAGGCCGCCCGAAACGGCGCCGATGGAGATTGGATACGACTTGCCGTGGAAGGTGAAAGTGCCTTCGCCGCCGGAGCCGCCGACGAAGAAGGCAGCCTTGTAGACGGCAAATCGGATCGTGCCGCTGTCGGCATGTGCCGCGCTGGCAAAGCCGATGCCGGCAGTGGCGATGGCGGCAACCGCGATTTTACGAAATCCGGACGAAATGTTCATGATGGGGAGCTCCTCAAGGTGGCCGCTTTGCCGGCTGGGATGTCAGCGTCGTGTCAAAGTTTCAACTGAACAGTCTCGGCAGTGATTTGGTTCCAGGCATGCGGCCTGAATCTGGTTATCGCCACGAAGCGGAGCCGAAGGCAAGCGCCAGGGCTTGATATCGCGTATACGTGATTGGCACCGCGGGCCCTGCCAGATTCTTGGCATCCCCCATTTCGCTGCGCCCATGCGGAATCTAAGATGATGCAACTGAGGGGGAAGGGCTTCGAATGAGAATTAGGCTGGAAATTGCCATGTCCGCATTGGCCGCGACATTGGGCGGATGCGCGACCTCTCCAGTCGACTATGGCGCCTCGCTTTCGCAGCAAGACCCGAAATGGGCGTCGCCGCAATGCCAGCAGGCCCGCACCGCGGCTTCGGACTACGCGGTTCGCGAGAAACAGCATCCGGGCTGGGAGTTCGCGGCACTTGGCCCGTATGGGCTGGGCATCATAGCGGCTACCAAGGAGGCCGAGCAGAAGCATCGAAAGCTGTTCGCCCGCAACGTGCACCTGCAATGCTCGAGCCTGCCGCTGCCAAAAGAATTGGAAGGCGATTTGGGTCCGGCGGTTGCGAAGGCGCAATATCCATAGCCATAGAAGTACCCTTAGCCATAAGAGCTCAGAGCCTGCTTTGGCCCACGTTTAAACTGGCTCTTGCAGCCGGTGCCGGCGCCGAAATGAATCGGCCCCAGCGTAGAAGCTTTGGGCTCGAACGTTTTTGTCACCAGCCCTTGGAACGTAAACGGCTCGGTCAAGTTCTTGGCTTCAGGACAAGCAAAGGGACATCGCACATGCTGACCGCCGTTCGAGCCATGATTGGCCAAGCCCGCTTCACCACCGCCAAGAGCGAGCCCGAAGTGCAGATCACCCGGCAGACGCCGATCTCCAGGGAGATCGATACGCTGGCAGCAATCCGTCTGACAGACATGGCTGGCCTCGGGGCCTGGTCGCAGGAACGCTGATCCGTTTCGATAAAGTCAGCTCTTTGATGGGGCATTGATCGCCAGTTGCGCGGCGAAGGCCCTGGCATAGGCGGGCCGGGCTTCCCCGCGGGCCACATAGGCAGCCAGGTTTGGATATTCGTCCAGAATGCCTGACATTCTCAGGCGAAGCAGGACTGAGACCATCAACAGATCGCCGGCGCTGAACGCGCCATCAAGCCATTCTGCGGCCCCCAGATAGGCCGAGAGCTTGTCCAACGTCGCGCGAATACGGTCCTTCACCAGCGGCAGGCGCTGCTCGGCCCAGGGCCTGTCGGCTTCGAAGATCCTGGCCGTCGTCAAATCGAGGACCGGCGGCTCGACGGTGTTGAGCGCGGCAAACATCCAGGTGATCGCACGGGCGCGGGCATCGCGATCCCGGGGCAGCAGGCCCGCATGCTGCTCGGCAAGATGGAAGACGATCGACCCGGTCTCGAAGAGGCTGAGAAATCCCTCCTCATAGGTGGGGATTTGGCCGAAGGGATGGATGGCCAGGTGCTCAGGCGCCTTCATCCCGGCGAAGGAAACAAGCCGAACCTCGTAGGGCTGGCCCACTTCTTCGAGGGCCCAGCGAACGCGCGTATCGCGCGCCAGTCCCTTGCCGCCGTCGGGCGATCGTTCAAAGGCTGTGATGGTGGGGATCATGGAAAGGCTCCGCGTGGTGTCCAGTTTTGGTGCTTGCACACAGAGGACGAACGACCGGGGCAATAACCGACAAGCTGTCTCGTTTTTTTAGCGCAGCAGGCCTTCCGCCTCGAACGTATCCCAGCCTTCCAATTTTGGCTGCGGAGCGTCATCCTTCCCCGATTTCCTGGCGCTGCGGGCCGTGCGCTCCCGCTTTCCCGCGCGCGTCAGCGCGGCCTTGCCGGCGCCGCGCCGCCTGTTCTCGGTGACTTCCAGCGCATCCTCCTCCCGCCAGCCTGTCGCCAGATCGCGATCGAGAATGTCCTCGATATGGCGTGGATCAAAGACATGGAAGGTGACGGCCTTGGATCGGCCGCGCATCTTGACGGTGCGGGTGCCGATACTTTTCAGACGGCCATCCCTCAGCCATTTGTGACGCTCGCGGGCGGAGATGGTGAGGATGTCCTCAGCCTCGCGCGGCAGCACGGGCAGGGCTTCGATGGCCTCCAGCGTCCTGGAGATGGTTGCCGAGGCAGCCTCGAACGCATCCGCGTCTTTCTTCAGCATGCGCAAGACAATGCGGCCGGTCTCTGCCTTGGCGAATTTCCGCACCACCCATGGCAAGCGGGCTCGGATTTCGCGTTCGATGCCCTTCAGGCGCATGGCGGACCCAAGCGTTGCCGATGGCGGCAGCGGCCATTCGGCGACCACCGACGTTTTGCCGCGCTCGGATTTGCGATCGGGAGCGGTGGCAATTGCCGCAACGATGCCGCTCACGATCTTGCGCAGGGAACCGCGCTTCTTGTCTGCCATGTGTCCTTTTCGCTCATCTGGTGTCTTCGTGGAACCATAGTTCGCACAGCGGACAACCGAAATCAGGCTCGAACAGTTCCTTTGTCATGTGGAGGCGGAGGACGGTCGATCCTATTCGGATTCGCCAAACCATCGCGCGGCAGCCTGAGCAGCGCTCTCCAGATCAGGCTCGGCATCAGCGGCCCAGGCGACGAAGCCGTCGGGGCGCACGAGCAGGGCGCTCAGGCCGAACCGCTCCCGGGCATTGCCGGCGACATAGGTGAACCGTCCGCTCCAGCGGCTCGCAAGCGCTTGCAGCGCAGGGCTGATATCGAAGTCCAGGAGCAGGCCTTGCCCATTCCTCAAGCGTTCGCCGAGCCTCGTGCCGTCGGCCAGGCCGAAGTCGGGCGCGCTGCGACCGACCAGCGGATGGCTGCCGCCAAAGTCGTAGCGCAGCGAGATGCCCCATACCCGCTCGGCGAAATAGGTCGCGCCGTCGCGCGTGGCTATGAGATCGCGGATGATGGCTTCCAGCGCGCGAGAATTCGGACTCGGCCGCATCAGCGCGACCTGGGCGCGCGACCAGTCGATGATCTGCGCACCCACCGGATGGCGTTCCTCGAAATAGCTGTCGAGCAGGCCGGCCGGCGCGTCGCCGCGGATGGTGGCGGCGAGCTTCCAGCCGAGGTTCATCGCGTCGCCAAGGCCAAGGTTGAGCCCTTGTCCGCCGAGCGGCGAATGGATGTGCGCGGCATCGCCGGCAAGCAGCACGCGACCTTTGCGGTAAGCCGTCGCCTGATAGGCGCGGTCGGTCCAGGTGGTGGCGAGCTTCAGCGCCGTCACGGTGACGTCGGTGCTGGAAATTTTCCGCAACACAGCCTGCACTTGCTCCAGCGTGACCGGCTGGCTGCGGTGGAAGGCGCCGCCGTCGAATTCGACCATGGCGATGGTGCCGGGGCGCGACTGAAAATACATGCCGGTCGGCGTGTAGACGCGGCCCTGGCCGAGCGTGTCGGGGTCAGCCATCTCGATTTCGACGGAATAGCCGGTGAACTCGGGATCGGTGCCGGTGAATTCGAAGCCAGCCGCCTTGCGCACGGTGCTGCGGCCACCATCGCAACCGACGAGCCAGCGTGCGTGAAAGGTCTCGCCGCCGGCGCGAACGCTGACGCCGTCATCCGACTGGTCGAGGCTTTCGACGCCAAGGCCGCGCCTGATCTCGACGCCCATGGCGCCGGCGCGCTCGGCAAGCGCGATTTCCAGATGCTCCATCTCGGCCGCCATGTTGGTGCCGGCGGGACCGGGCAGGCGATAGGGCCACTTCGCGCTGTCGATATTGTCATGGTCGAAAGGGATGCCGGCGAAATGGCCGGCCTGGCGGCGTGGCTGTTTTTTCTCCTGGCCATCTTTGCCGGAGCCGAGCTTTTGCCGCGGCATTGCGATGTCGTCCAGCAGACCGCGACGACCAAAGGCCTCGATGGTGGGCACGGAAAGGCCGCGCATGCCGAAGGGCAGCCGCTTCAGCGGCGAGCTGGGATTCTCGGCCTGCTCCAGCACCAGGACGGAAAGGCCCGCCAGGCGCAGCTCACAGGCGAGCAACAGGCCGACGGGGCCGGCGCCGGCAATGACGACGTCATAGGGAACGGGGTGGTGCATGAACGACTCCTTTGTCGGTGTTCGACCGGAGCGGTTCGTCGGTTCGAGAACCACACGGACGAACAAATGGACGCCAAGCGTCCGATGTTCGTCGTGGGGATCTTATGCACGAGGCAGGAGACCAGAGCTTTCCCCAGCGAAAGGACTTCGCTAGCGAAAGGAGTTGGGCTTACCAAACCAACTCTGCCTTTTCCGACACGGCTGTATAAGGCTATGATGGCTGATCCGCAACAGGGTGGGGCGGCGGCCAAGGGCAACGCCAGAAGTAGGGCCACCTACCCCGCGGCCAGCCATTTGCGCGACTGGGCGAATGCCTTGAAGGCCTTGGCCTCCATCGGGCGGCCAAAAAGGTAGCCCTGCAGGATATCACAGCCAAGTTCCTTGAGGATACGCGCGTGCTCCATCGTCTCGACGCCCTCGGCAACGACTTCGATGCCGAGCGATTTGCCGATATCGATGATCGACGCCACCAGCTGCCGTTGCGCCATTGAGCCGGAGATGGGTGTGATTAGTTGGCGGTCGATCTTGAGGCGACGCGGCCGCAGCTTAAGCAGCGAGACGATCGAGGCATGGCCGGTGCCGAAATCATCGATCTCGATGTCTATGCCGAGTTCCTTGATGTGGTCGATATTCCAAGTGACCAGATCGTCGTTTTCATCGAGGAAAATCGACTCCACCAGCTCGAACGACACGGTTCCCGCCTTGATGGCGAGCTTGCGCAGACCCTCGATCAGGTCCTTGTCCTCCAGCCGTCTGGCAGAGACGTTGACCGACACGCGCGGGATGTTGAGATGACTGCGCGACCAACGTTCGAAATTCTCCAGCGCGTGTTTGAGGACGATGCGGTCGATCAGCGCCACGACGTTGAGTTCTTCGGCCACCTTGAGGTAGGCGTCGGGGGCCAGGATGCCCCGTCGCGGATGCCTCCAGCGCGACAATGCTTCGACGCCGACGATCTCAAGCGTCCTGGCGTCGAACTGCGGCTGAAAGTAGGCGATGAATTCGTGCCGCTCCAGCCCGCCGAGAATCTCGTCGGCGATCTGCTTGGTCCGCACGATCTCGCTCTGTAATTCCTCGTTGAAGAATTCGTAGCGGTTGCGGCCACGACTTTTCGCCCGATAAAGCGCGAGATCGGCGTTGACCAGCAACTGCTTCACGTCGACGCCGCTGTTGGCGGCAATGCCGATGCTGACCCCGAAACGGCATGGATGGCCGCGATAATCTACAGGCTGGCGCATCTCCTCGATGATGCGGTCGGCAAGCGCCGAGAGCTCGTCGTCGTCAATCCCACGACTCACCACGACGAACTCGTCGCCGCCGATGCGTGCAACGAAATCGTCAAGGCCCGCATTGGCCTTGATAACCTTGGAGGCATGCATCAGCATGGCATCGCCCGCGGCGTGGCCGAGTGTGTCGTTGATCTGCTTGAAGCGGTCGAGGTCCAGATGCAGCAGTGCCGTGCGCCGGTACGGTTCGCCGTTTTCGGCCAGCAGCTCATCGAGATAGCGGCGGTTGGGAAGGCCGGTCAGCGAATCGTGCAGCGCCGCATACTCAATATGTGCCTTGGCGAGATTGAGCTCGGCGTTCTTCGATTCCGTCAACTGGCGCTCGCGAATGAGGTTTTCGTTGAGCAGCACGTCGCTGGTTACGTCCCATTCGGCGCCGATCAACTTGGGTGTGCCGCCGATGTCCTGGAAGTAGGTTGCGCGCGTGCGCACATGGCGGACGGTGCCGTCTGGGCGCAGGAGCCGGTATTGTGAGGAGTAGGGGCCTTTTCTGGCCGAGGCCGAATCAAAGTCCTGTCTTGCCCGCCCGAGATCTTCAGGATGGATCGTCTGCGCCCAGTCATCATAGCCGCGCGGCTTGCCGTCGGCTGACTTGCCGTAGATTTCGTTGACGCGGTCATCCCACACCATTTCGTTGGTGGTGAGGTCGTGTTCCCAAACGCCGATACCAGAGGCTTCAAGCGCCAGTTCCAAGCGTCCGGACAGGCGCCTCAGCTCGGCGTAGTTCTTCTGCCTTTCGCCGAATAGCCGGCCGGCCACCATGATCGGCAGCACCACCAGTGCGCCGGCGAGTAACATAAGGGACCGCAAGGTCCACTCGTTCTTCGGAGCCGCCGGCCAGCCGCCCTTGGGGATGGCCGAGATCTGCCAGGAGCCTGATGGCAGCTGCACATCGGCCGATACGGGATTTCCGGCGATGACATGGTCGCCGCCGAAAAAGCGTTCGCCGCCGCCGCCCAGCGCATCCTTGCCTGTGAGCGCGACATCGATGCTGAGATCCGGGTCGGTCAGCCCGCTCGCAGTGTAGAGGCGGTCGACATCGACCACCGCCGAGACGATGCCCCAGAAGCGGTCGCCGCCGCCCGCGGTCGGCACAAAGACCGGAATGCGGCCGATGAAGCCGCGTCCGCCTTGGGCAAGGTCGACCGGGCCGGCAAGCACCAGCACGCGCTGGTCGCGCGCCCGCAGCGCTGCCATGCGCTGCGCTTCGTTCTTGCGGTAATCGAGCCCGATCGCCTTCTCGTTGCCTTCCATGGGGTACATCAGCGAGATGACGAGGTCGGGCGCGCCGGCAATGTTGCGCAATTGCGATTTTTGCGCAAACAGATTGCGGGCAAGCGAGGCAAATCTCTGCTGGCCCATATAGGGTTCCGTATCGATGGCCGAGACCAGCCCCTGAACAAGCTGAAGATTGCCCTTTATATTGCCTTCGAGCTTGGCGCGAATGATGTTGACCTTGGCCAGCACGTCGGCGCGCGCCAGTTGATCGGAGACCCTTCTGTTCTGCTGGTCGGCAACGACGGCGCAGACCAGAAGCACGACAAAAGCGATCGCCGCCGGCAAGTTGGCGGAAGAAAAAATGGCCCGGCTCGCGCGGCCAAGACTGAATCTCGTTGTGGTCAATTCAACCCGGATAGCTTTCCTGAACAATAGCTCATCGATCGAGCCTAGTAGCAAACGCTTAAATTTGCCCTTCCAGGCTGGCAGGAAGTTTCAGCATTAACCTATGCGGGCCTCAGGGGCATCGATATCCGGCGGCCTCTACTTGATCGCGCGCCATCGTGCCAACATCGGGCGGTTGCTGGCTGGGACAGAGCCGCGCCTTGGGCAAGGCAGCCCGCAATCGAGGACGGAGCCGCAGGCCTAGATTGCTGGCTCACACAAACACGATCGGATTCCGTTCCTGTCGTGCCATGCTGATCAGTATGCGCAAGTGTCCGGCGAATTCCCTGATATATTCGTCGGGACTGGCATCAATGAGGGCCAGTTCCTCTTCGAGTTCACCAAAGCTCGCGTCCTCGATCACATCTCCGCCGTGGCTGCCGGAATAAAGAACAAGCCGCTCCAGAGCTGATGACTTGCCGACATATCCAGCGATCGTGCTTCGAAGGTGGCCGATAAGGGCGATATTGCCAAGCCATTGCTCGGACGCTTTCACGGCCTCCCAAGGCAGGCGTGCGCCATCGGGATAGACGACTTCGCATTCTCCCGACATAGGTTCGCGCTCGAAGCGATTTCCGGGGAACTCCTTTTCCAGAGCCAGCATGCTTTTGTAGACGATTGCCGTGAGGCTCATTCCAATCTTCCGCGTGTCACGCCGGCAATCCCGCCATCCGCATCGCGCCGGTGACCTCACCGGCAATCTCCGGCGCCAGCCCCACCGCCGCCGACCAGCGGCCAATGGTGAAATGCGGGTCGAGCGCCAGCAGCCGCGCGGCCGACGCTCTTGCCTCGTCGAGCCGGCCGAGCCTGGCCAGTGGTGCGGCCAGCCATCCGTGCAGCACGCTGAAGCCGGGGGTCATCTCCACCGCCCGCCGGCCTGCTTCTATGGCCTGCTCGTGCCGGCCGTTGAGAAAATTGCCGAAGCCAATAATGCCATACGGCACGCAGTTCATGGCATCCAGCGGGGAGAGCCGCAACGCTTGTTCACCCCAGTCGATGGCGCGTGGCGCATCGCCGCCATAAGCCACCGACACGCAGCCAAAGGCATAGACGAAGGCGCAGGAGGCGCTGAGCGAAAGCGCGGTCGCGAATGCCGCGTCGGCGAGCTTGCGGTCGTGCTCGACCATGCCGATGGTGAAGCCGGCGAGCGCCATCGCCATGGCGTCGCCCGGACCGTGTTCGATCGCCGCATGGGCATGGCGGGCTGCCTTGTCGCGATGCTCAGCCTGGAAGCCGCCACGGATGAACAGCGTTTGATGCGCCCAGGCGGCAAAGCCGTGCGCAAGCGCGTAGCTGGGTTCGATGGCCAAGGCCTGATCGAGCAGCGGCAGGCCCTTGGCGGCGCCCAGCGGCATGAAGGTGTAGACATCGGGTAGCGCGCGCAGCAGCAGATCATAGGCATCGAGACTGTCGGGCCGCTCGCGCTTGACGCGCTCGATCTCGGCCCGGCGCAGATTGGGCTCGATGGCAGCGACGACACTGACGGTGATCTCGTCCTGCAGCGCGAACACATCGGTCAGTTCGCGATCGTAGCGCTCGGCCCAGATATGGCTGCCGTCTTCGGCGTCGATGAGCTGGCTGGTGATGCGCACGCGGCTGCCCACCTTGCGCACTGAGCCTTCCAGAACGTAGCGCACGCCGAGCTCTTGCCCGATCTGCTTCACGTCGACCGCACGGCCTTTGTAGGTGAAGGAGGAATTGCGGGCGATGACGAACAGCCAGCGGATCCGCGACAGACCGGTGATGATGTCCTCGACCATGCCGTCGGCAAAATAGTCTTGTTCGGCATCGCCGCTCATGTTGGCGAAGCGCATGACTGCAATGGAGGGGCGGGCGGGGATGCCGAGGCCGGACTTCGGCTGCTCCACTGGTGCTATCGCCCCGGCCTCCATCGCTCCAGTCCCCGCCGTCCCCGCTTTTGTCGCCTCGGTTTCCTCGCGAGCGGTGCCGACGAAGCGAAAGCCCCGGCGCAGGATGGTGCGGATCAGCCGCTGTTCCTCGCCGCTGTCGCGGAGCGCGTTGCGGGCGGCGTTGATGCGGCTGGCAAGCGTGGCGTCGGAGACGATGCGCCCCTGCCAGACTGCATCGACCAGATCGTCCTTGCTCACCACGCGCTCGCGGTTGCGGATCAGAAATTGCAGCAGGTCGAACACCTGCGGCTCGACGGGGATCAGATCGTTGCCACGGCGCAATTCGCGCCGATCGCCATCCAGAGCAAAATCCTCAAAATGATACGGCAAAACAACGCGCTCCAAACCCGCAGCCAATATGCCGACACTCTAGCCGCGTCGTTGTCGCAAAATCAAAGCCATATCAATGCAAAATCAAGAGGTCCTGAAGGTCGCCTGAAAGCGCGGCCTCCCGCGCCGATGCATAGTCCTCCTGCAACAAGCGCCCGACCAATTCGCAACCAACCCTCAATCAACGCTTTAAAAAGGAGAACTAGAAATGTCCAACACTGCAGCAAAATCCGTCGTTCTCGTGCATGGCGGCTTCGTCGATGGCTCCGGCTGGGATGGTGTCTACCAGATCCTCAAGAAGGACGGCTATGACGTCACCATCGTCCAGAACCCGACGACCTCGCTCGTCGACGATGTCGCCGTCACCAAGCGCGCCATCGCCGGCGCTTCCAGCGAAGTCATCCTGGTCGGCCACTCTTATGGCGGCGTCGTGGTGTCCGAAGCCGGCACCGATCCCAAGGTGGCCGCCGTCGTCTATATCGCGGCCTTTGCGGCGGATGCCGGCGAGTCGGTCGCGACCCTGATCGCCAACCCGCCTCCCGGTGCTTCGGTGCCACCGATCCTGCCGCCGGTCGACGGCTTCCTGCTGCTCGACAAGGCCAAGTTCGCCGCTGCGTTCGCCGCCGATGTCCGTCCCTCGCTCGCCGCCTTCATGGCCAACTCGCAGGTTCCGTGGGGTATTCCGGCGCTCGAAGGCAAGGTCACCAAGCCGGCGTGGCGGGTGAAGCCGAGCTGGTATCTCGTGGCCACCGACGACCACATGATCCCGCCGCCGGCACAGCGCCAGATGGCAAATCGCGCCGGCGCGACGACGGTCGAAGTGCCCGGCAGCCACGCCGTCTATGTTTCCGACCCGCAGGCCGTCGCCAGCCTCATCAAGCAGGCGGCTGCCAGCGTCGGCAAGAACTGAACCCGCATCACCGTTGAGGAAAAGCCCGGGCGCCTGGCGCCCGGGCTTTTTTGTTCCACGCGTGCCTGGCCGACGGAGCCTATATCCACGTCCTGCCGAGGTCGTCGATCTCATCTCCGACATCCGGTGGCCGCTCCTGAAAAGCGCGGGCCTGGCGCCTGTGCCAAACCATATCCATCGGCGATAACAGGCTCCAGCACGGGCGAGGGGACGGTTCCGAATACACCATGGCCAGACGGTTTGCGTTTCTCCTGGTTCGCGACTTCACGCTGTCGCCGCTGTCGCTGTTCATCGACACGCTGCGGCTGGCGGGCGATGAGGGCGACCGCAGCCGCAGGATCGAGTTCGACTGGGAGATCGTCGGCGAACGCGGCCTGCCGATCCGGGCGAGCTGCGGCGTCGAATTGCTGCCGACCAAAGCGATCGGCAATCCGGAGGATTTCGACAATATCGTGGTGGTCGGCGGCCTGCTCGACACCAACCGCAGCCTGAGCTCCGACAAGGAGGCCTTCCTGTTGCGCGCCGCCGAGAAAGGGGTGCCGCTGACGGCGCTATGCACGGGAAGCTTCGTTTTGGCGCGCTATGGCCTGCTCGATGGCTACGCTGCCGCTGTCAGCTGGTTCCACATCAAGGCTTTCCGCAGCCAGTTTCCCGACGTTAACGCGCATGCCGACAGCCTGTTTTCCGTCGACCGCGGCCGCTCGACTTGCGCCGGCGGCACGGGTGCGGCCGACCTTGCCGGGCATTTCGTGTCGCAGTTCATCGGTCACAAGGCCGCGGAGAAGGCGGCCAAGATCCTGGTGCTCGACCGCATCAGAAGCAGCCGCGACGTGCAGCCCGTCGGCGACCTCTTCCCAGCCGCATCGAGCCGTGCGGTCAAGCGGGCTCTTCTGTTGATGGAAAGCAACCTGCAGGAGACGCTGTCAGTCACCGAGATCGCAAACCGGCTGAACTCTTCGCGGCGCCAGCTGGAACGGCTTTTCCAGGCCGAACTCGGCATCGGCCCGATGGCGGCCTACCTGGCGCTCAGGGTGCACCATGCGAAGTCGCTGCTGGAAGGCAGCGACCTGCAGATCGGCGACATCGCCTATCGCTGCGGCTTCACCAATGCCGGCCATTTCAGCCGCGTCTTCCGCCAGCAGACCGGGATAACGCCAACCCATCTCAGGCATCCCAACCGCATGCCCGCTGGTGTGGCGGGGCAATGAACCTGCATCACGAAATCCGCTGGCCGTCCTCGTCGAGCAGGACGCAGCCTTCGGGATCGAATCCAAGATCGATCGCCTCGCCTTCGCCGAGGACACGACCGCTGATCGGCGCGTTGGCGCGGATGCTGGTGTTGGCGCCAATGTCGATCTCGTAGATGGCACTGCCACCCAGATAGGACGCGGAGACGACGCGGCCAGACAGACGGTTGGCGCCCGCTGCCGCGCCGACCGACAGTTTCTGCGGCCGCAGCACGACAGTGACCTTGCTGCCATCGGCAAGCGGCCTTGGACAGGCCACCTCGATCGTCTGGCCGGTGGCAAGCATCACAGCCGTTGCCTGGCCGGATCGGCTCACCGTTCCGGCAAGCATGTTGGCCTTGCCGAGGAAGTTGGCGACGAAGGCCGTGGCCGGCTCATCGTAGACCTCCTGCGGGGTGCCGATCTGCTCCACCGCGCCTGCGTTCATCACCACGATGCGATCCGACATGGAGAGCGCTTCTTCCTGGTCGTGGGTGACGAAGATGGCGGTGATGCCGGTTTCCTTCTGGATCTTCTTGATCTCCACGCGCATCTCCTCGCGCATGTTGGCGTCCAGCGCCGACAGCGGCTCGTCGAGCAGCAGCACCTGCGGCTCGAAGACGATGGCGCGGGCAAGCGCGATGCGCTGCTGCTGCCCGCCCGACAGCTGCGACGGCAGCTTCTTCTCGCTACCCGGCAGCCGCACCATCTCGAGCGCCTGGCCGACCCTGCGCACGATTTCGGGCTTCGGCACATTGCGGTACTTCAGGCCGAAGGCGACATTGTCGAACACGTTCTTGTGCGGGAACAGCGCGTAGCTCTGGAAGACTAGCCCGATATTGCGCTTGTAGATCGGCACGTCGTCGACCCGGCGCCCATCGATCATGATCTGGCCCTCCGAAATGTCGACCAGGCCGGCGATGGAGCGCAGGATCGTGGTCTTGCCGCAGCCCGAAGGGCCGAGCAAGGTGACGAAGCTGCCCTTGGCGATCGAGAGCGAGAAATCGCGCACGGCGACGAACTTGCCATAGGCGATGTCGATGTCGCGGAACTCGACCGCCGGGCTGTTCGTCCCGGCGGCCTTGCTTGCACTAGCTGCCCCGGCCGAAGCCGGCCGGGGAATGGATGTCGTGGCCTCAGGCACCCTTCGAGATCCTGTTCCACTGCTTGGTCCAGGCGTCCTCGTTGGTCGCCCAGTAGACGGGGTCGGCGAAGGTCAGCGCCTTCATCGTGCCCGTCTTGTCGAAGGCCGGCAGCTTCTCGATCTCCTCGGTGAGCTTGACCTTTGTCGGGTCGAGCGACGGCGGATAGCTCTGGCCCTCGGCCACCGCGATCGAGGTCGCCGGGTCGAGCATGAAGTTGATCAGCTCCTCGCACTCGGCCATCGGCGAGCCCTTCAGGATCAGCATGTCCTCCATCCAGGCGTAGGAGCCGGCAGGATCGAGATAGCCGATCGGCGCGCCCTGGGCCTGCAAGGCGGCGACGCGGCCAGACCAGGCGTCTGTCACCACGATCTCGCCCTTGGAAAGCAGGTCCATCAACTCCGCGCCTGAACTCCAGAACTTCTTGGCGAGGTCGCGCGTCTCGCGCACCTTGGCCCAGATGGCGTCCATGTCCTTGAGGTTGTTGGGGTCCTGTCCTGTGGCAAGTGCGGCGTACCAGACGCGCGTGGTCATGTCGGAATAGCCGCCGACCTTGCCGGCATATTTCTTGTCGAGCAACAGTGCCGCACCCTTTTCCTTGGCTTCCTCGGGCGAGATCACCTTGGTGTTGTAGGCGATGCCGGTCGTGCCGTAGTCGTAAGGCACGGCCGAGAGCTTCGGCGTCAGCTTGCGGAATGGCTCGATCATCGGCTGCAGCACGTTGACCATGTTGGGAATGTTGGCCTCGTTGATCTCCGAGGTCAGGCCGGCATTCACATATTTGATGTAGTAGTTGACGCCCGAGGAATGGATGACCTGGTAGTCGCCGGGCTTGGAGGTCTTGATCTTGGTGATGATCTCGTCCTCGTCGCCGAACGTGCCCTGCACCACCTTGAGCTTGGTCTTGGCCGTGTAGGGCTGGAAGGCATATTTGTCGATCGCGTCCTGCACCGTGCCGCCCCAGCCGTCGAAGCGAACCTCTTCGACCGCGGCGAGCGCCTGGCGCATCCAAGGCATGTCGAGGCCCGCCGCGGCGGCCGCGGCCGCGGTCAGTGTCAGGAACGTGCGGCGACTGAGATCGCCGTTCTGGTATCGGTCGTGCAGCCTTTCAAGCCGCTTGCTGTTGGTCAGTTTCATCGTGCTTCCTCCGTTGGTTGGCCGCGTCTTTTCAATCTGGTCAGGCTTTGCAGGATCAGGCCGCCGAGCAGCGGGATGCCGACGGTCACCAGGATCATCACGGTGCCGAGCGCGTTGATCTCGGGACTGATCGAGATCTTGAGCATCGACAGGATCTGGGTGGGCATGGTTTCGACGCCGGCCGGCCGCCAGAACAGGCTGGCCGACGTGTTGTCGAACGAGATGGTGAAGGCAAGCAGCGCGCCGCCGACGACGGCGGGGATGAGCAGCGGCAGCGTGATCTCGCGGAAGGACGAGACCCTCGAGGCGCCGAGCGAAAGGGCGGCTTCCTCATAGACGCGGCGGATGCCCACCATGCGCGCCTGGGTGATCAAGACGACATAGGGCACCGCGAGCAGGATATGGCCGAGCACCAGCAGAAGCATGGTTCGTGGCTGGTCGATCGCCTTGATCAGCACCAGAAGGCCGACGCCGAGAATGGTTTCCGGCACCAGTGCCGGCAGGATCACCAGCGTGCTCAGCGCCTGCTTGCCGGGGAATTCGAAGCGCACCAGCGCGAACGCCGTGACGACGCCTATCGCCGTGGTGACGGTAGCGGTGACCAGCGCGATCCACAGCGAGGTGCGGAAAGCGGTCAGCACCTGCTCGTTGGCCATCAGCTTGGCGTACCATTGCAGGGAAAAACCGGTCATCGGGAAGCCGCCGAACATCGAGGCGTTGAAGGACAGGATCACCGTCGCCACGATGGGCGCGAACATGAAGATGTAGACGCAGAGCGTGACGAAGCCGGTCAGCCGCCAGGCCCATCTGCCTTCCTGCTTGCGCCCGCCCTTCATCGGAACAACCCCTTCATCCACCCAGTCCTTTGACGATCTGCGACATGCCCATGTAGCGGGTGTAGAGGGCGGCGAAGAAGCCGAGCACGACGAACAGCACGATCGACAGCGTGGCGCCCATCGGCCAGTTCAGCTCGCCCATAATGGTGTCGTAGATCAGATTGCCGAACAGCGCGTCGCGGCCGGAACCCAGCAATTGCGGCGTCACATAGCTGCCGGCGGCCAGCACGAAGCAGAGCAGAAGGCCTGCCGCGAGGCCGGGCAGGGACAGCGGCAGCGTCACCTCGCGGAATGCCTGCGCGCCGGTGCAGCCCATCGAGCGGGCCGCCGCGATCAAGGTGCGGTCGATGCTCTCAAGACTGACATAGACGTTGAGGATCATGTAGGGCAGCAGGAAGTGCAGCATGCCGAGGATCACCGCGCCCTCATTGTAGAGCATCGGCAGCGGCTCGTTGATGATCCCCAGTTTCAGGAGCACGACGTTGATGACGCCCTGCTCGCCCAGGATGTTGATCCACGAAAAGGTGCGGATGGTGAAGCTGATCCAGAACGGCACGATGAGCAGGAGCAGCAGCAGCCATTTGTGCTTGAAGGTCGTCGCCCAGATGAAATAGGCCGGGAAATAGCCGAGCACCCCGCAGAGCACCGCCGTCATGGCGCCGACCCGCAGCGTCTTCAGGAGGAAGCTGGAATAATAGCTGTCGGTGAAGAATTCGTGCCAGTTCGCGCTCGTCAGCGCGCTGGTTTCCACACCGGCGGTGACGAAGGTGAAGAAGGTGTAGGCGGCCATCACCGCGATCGGCAGCACCAGGAAGAAGATCAGCAGCAGGAACACCGGCGCGACGAGCATCCAGGCCAGCCGTGGATCATACAATGTCCATCGTCGTTTCATGAGCACCCGGTGCGCTTTCTTTGAAGCGCCTTTTTTGTTCCCGGTGCCAGATTGGGTGATTGGAGGCTTGATGTCTACAGTTGGCGATTGAGCCAGTGGACATCAGGCGCGTCGCCGGCTGCGATGGTAGCCGAAACCGTGTCGGTGGATGGGACGCAACGGCGCCGGTCGTCACTTGCCTTTCGTATAGTCAGGCCCAAAACGTGTCGGCAGGCCGTCGGCGAGTGTCAACCAAGGGAGCTTCTCCTCAAAAGCGACATGTAGCGTTGGTGCAAATTTTTCCGGCTCTTCCATTGCTGCGGCAAAGAAATGCATGACACCGGACATGTTCTTTGAACGGAAGGACAGCGGCGAGCCACAGTGATCGCAAAATGTTCTTTCCACACCGGGAGAAGAGTTGAATATCTTCGGCGGCTTGCCCAGCCATCGCCATTGGCCGTCCAAGACGCCAATGTAAGTGGTCATCGGCGCGGAACATTGCCGCCGACAACTTTCACAATGACAGCTCACGCATGCTTGTGCCGGGCCATCGACTTCAAAAGCAATAGCGCCACATAAACAATGACCACGCATGCAAATTCTCCTTGAGTCCACTGACCTGACCGATAATTTGTACCGGGCGTAGTCAGAGAGACGCCATGAGATGCGCCGAGCTGGCGCTCGATTGCGACATTCTGGGCTGGCGATTTCTACGCCAGGCCGCTGGCGCCAAAGCCCGTCATGCCGATGAAAGTGCCAGCGGCGCCTTCTTGCCGGGCATAACCTTGGCGGCCATCGGATTGTAACTTCGCCGCTATGAGTCCGCAGCCAGGCGAGCCTCAGCCCTTCGAAATCCCCCTCGCGATCAACCGCGCCAGTCGCTCCGAAAACGCCCTGGCGTCGGCCGGCTTGTCGCCGTCGAGCACGCGGGCCTCGTCATAGAGGAGGTGGGCGGCGTCGTCCTTGAAGGCCTGGTCGTCGTCGCCGAGGCTTGCCAGCGCCAGCACGCGCTCGTGGCGCGGGTTGATTTCCAGGATGGGCCTGGCTGCCTTGTCGAGGCGGCCGGCGGCATTCATCAGCCGCTCGAACTGCCGGTCGGGGCCGTGTTCCGGCGCAACGAGGCAGACAGCACTTTCGGTCAGGCGGTCGGACGCCTTCACGTCCGAGACGGCGTCGCCGAGCGCTGATTTGACGAAGGCCAGGAAGCTGTCGACTTCCGGCGTCGCCGCCGTCTCTGGCTTCTTGGCCTCGTCGAGCAGCGGGATGTCGGACAGCTCAGCCCCGCCTTGCGTCACCGACTTGAACGGCTTGCCGTCGAAGTCCGGCGCCATCGTTACCCAGAAACTATCGACCGGATCGGTCAACAGCAGCACCTCGATGCCGCGTGCCTTGAACCCTTCGAGCTGCGGCGAGGCTTCGAGCCGGGCGCGATCGTCGCCGGCGATGAAGAAGATCGCCTTCTGGCCTTCCTTCATCGCGGCGACATAGTCGGCAAGGCCGCGCCAGCCTTCGCCCGAGGCGGTCGAGTGAAAGCGGGCGAGCTTCAGCAATTGCTCGCGCCGTTCGTGGTCCTCGTAGAGGCCTTCCTTGAGGACGATGCCGAAATTCTCCCAGATTTTCGCATAGGCCTCGGCGTCGTTTTCGGCCATCTTGACGAGGTCGCCGAGCACGCGGTTGGTCAGGCCCTTGCGGATCGAGGCCAGCAGCGGGCTTTCCTGGATCATCTCGCGCGAGACGTTGAGCGGCAGGTCGGCGGAATCGACCAGCCCGCGTACGAAGCGCAGATAGCGCGGCAGAAGGTCGGCATCGTCGGTGATGAAGACGCGGCGCACATAGAGTTTCATGCGGCCCTTGCGGTCCTGGTCGAAGAGATCGAACGGGCGCGATCCCGGCACGAAGGCGAGCACCGAATATTCCTGCCGGCCCTCGGCGCGGAAATGGATGGTGGCGGCGGGCTCGTCATACTGGCCGGACAGGCCACGGTAGAAGTCGGTGTATTCTTCCGCCTTGATCTCGCTCTTCGGCCGGACCCAGAGTGCCGTGCCGTCGGCAATGTCGCGCGCCTCGGCGCCGGGTTTTTCGATGAATGTAATCGGCACCGGCACATGGCCTGACTGCGACTTGGCGAGCTGCTCAAGCCGGTAGGAGCCGGTGTAGGAGGTGGCGTCGTCCATCAGATGCAGCACGACGCGGGTGCCGCGCCTGGGGGCGGCATCGATCGGGGCAGGGGCGATCTCGTAGGAACCCTTGCCGTCGGAGGACCAGCGCCAGGCCTCCTCGCTTCCCGCCAGGCGGCTGATGACGTCGACCCGGTCGGCGACCATGAAGGCGGAGTAGAAGCCGACGCCGAACTGGCCGATGAGCTGCGTGTCCTCGGAGCCGGAACCAAGGCGCTCGACAAAGGCACGCGTGCCCGAGCGGGCGATGGTGCCCAGCGCTTCCGCCATGTCGTCACGGCTCATGCCGATGCCGTTGTCCTCGACGGTGATCTGCTTGTTGTCGGGATCGGCTGAAATCGAGATGCGCGGCTTGGGATCGTCGCCCAGCAATTCCGGATGGCTGACGGCCTCGAAGCGCAGCTTCTCGCAGGCGTCGGCCGCGTTGGAGATTAGCTCGCGCAGGAAGACGTCCTTATCGGAATAGACCGAGTGCACCATCATGTGCAGCAGCCGCGAAACATCCGCCTCGAACGCCCTGGTTTCCGTCGCTTTGGTATCCGTCGTCATTTCGGTTTTCCCACGCTGTTCATCCGCCCGCCGCGCTGAAGCGCCTGCGGGACTTTCTTTCAACCATTTTCAATGGCGCTGGCAACTCGGCAGGTGCCGGCGCGACGACAATATTGTGATGGGATGCGAAGGTGACAAGGGGGGAGAAGTGGGCGCCGGCGGCGACGCTGCCAATCTCCCCACCTGTGGGGGAGATGGCCGGCAGGCCAGAGGGGGGCGCTGTCCCGCCGACATCTCATAGAGCGACGTGCACCGCTTAGCCAATAGGCAAGGCCGAGATCCCTCGCGCCCCCCTCTGCCCTGCCGGGCATCTCCCCCACGAGGGGGGAGATTGGCAGCGTCGGCGCCGCGCCAGTCTTGCGCCCTACTTCCCCGCCATCTTATCGGCCAGCGCCTGCGCTTGCGCAAGCAGCGCCGGGTAGACGGCATTCGCGGGCAGGTTCTTGCCCATGCAGTCGCGGAAGTCGTTGTCGGCTTTTTCCCAGGCGGCGTTGGCGGCGTCGGATGTGCCTTCGTCGCTGTCGTCGGTGGCCTGCTTGGCCAGTTTCTGAGCGGCGGCGTCGGCGGCGGCCCACCCGGCGTCGCAGGCAGCGATCTTCGGGACGGGCGGTGTCGCGGGCGCTTCGGCAATCAGGACGCTGTTGCCCTTGACGACCGTGACGACGACCTGCTGGTCGTAGTTCGGGCCGACATCCTGTGCCCAGCCGCCGAGGCGGGCGATCGCCATGTCGGCGCCCTCGGGCTTCTTCAGCGCGAAGTCGAGCGTGCCGGTGAAGGCGGCGTCGCTGCCGATGGCCTGGGTGTAGAAGGCATCGAGCTTCAGCGCGGCGTCGAAGCTGGCGGGCAGTTTGAGGTCGGCATCCGTCTCTGAGGCGCGCGACTTGAGCCAGCGCTCGACCAGCCCGCGTGTCGAGGCCACGATGCTGGGGCCTTCGTCGGTGCCGTGGCGCAGGCCGTCCAGCATGCCGAAGCCGACATCGGAGGAACTGAGGCTTTCGAGGTTGATGGTGCCGGCCGCCGGGAAATCCTTGACCGTGAAGGGGCCAAGCAAGGCGTTGAGGCGCGTTTCGAGATCGGCGCGGGCCTTTTCATTGGCTGCATCGACCGTTTCCACCGGGGTGTTGGCGCTGTCCATCGCAGCGATGGCCGCAATCGCCTTGTCGCGCGCGGCGATATAATCATCCTCGGGCGCTGCGGCGAAAGCCGTACTGCTCGCGAGTGCAAACATGACCGTCCAGACCAACCGCATGACAGAACCTTTCTTCGTGGCGATCAACAGGCCAGGCAGCCATCGGGCAGCTTTGCGGCTATTGCGCGGCAGGAAACGTCATGGCGAAACATCCTGATCGGGGAGGCAAGCCATGCGCCGCCATTAACCATCAGTTAACTATCCATTCGCCTTTGAATCAAATGTGACGGATACTGTTTTTGGGCCAGACGAGGCTGCTTAAGAGGCCGGAGAAGACTGCAATCATCAGTCCTGCGCCGCTTGGGTCGGGTGTAGGGTCTGAATTCAAAAAAGAAGCGACGGACCACCGTCGCCTTACCGGGAGGCGTCAACATCATTCTTGATGTGGAGCGCCAGAATGAAGATCGAAGACGCAGTTATGGCCGTGACAGCAGACGCCAACGCGCTGCTGTCGTGCCTGGGACAGCCCGTCGTCGCCTACCACGTGACGGCAATCATGCGCGAGGCCGACCGGGAACACGCCCGGCAGATGCAGCTCGCCCTGATGCGGCGAAGCATCGAGGCGCTTGTCGACGACGGTCTGGAGGATGGGGCGGCGGAGCGGTTTGCGGCGCAGTTCGATGGGCGGGTTGGTTTGACGTGGAAGCTGCTGCATGCTGCGGATGGCGTGGCGCATTGATTTCGGTCACACCCGCATCGATCGAGTTCTGTTTGATCGCGTTGCCCATAGCCTGGAATGCAGCGACAAATTACGTTTAGGGCGCGTTTATTTTTGCCGAAAATCTCTGCAACTTTGCCTTTGACAGCCACGTCATTGTAGGGCGCCAATGCTGCGATGCTCGCTAGCTGCATCAGCACCACGTTGTCGCGCGGCGATGCAAACATCGTCGCACCAGCGCCGGCGACCTGTCCAAAGGTGATAAGCAGGTTGGGGAGTTGTGATGGTCATCGGCCTCCACTTGAGCATTGCTACTGCATAAGCTGCGCCATGGAGAGACATTGAAGGCCGTCCGCGACGCAGCTTGCAGTCGATGATGCCTTCAGAGTTGTGACCAACCCCCATCGACCGGAATCTCTAGGCCGGTCGTGAAAGTCGCGTCGAACGCGAGGAAGAGGACGGCCTTCGCAATCTCCTCTGAGGTGCCGAAGCGCTTCATCGGGATGATGCCGATTGTGTGCCCCTTCACGTGGGCCCGCATCTCCTCCGTAGGAAACACCTTGTCGAGGATGCCAGTGTCGATGGGACCGGGCGACACCGCGTTGACGCGGATGTCCTGGGGAAGAAGCTCTACGGCAAGCACCCTGGTGAACGATCGCAGCGCAGCCTTGGCGGCTCCGTATGTGGCCTGGCCGGGCAGTCCCTTGACGTTGGCGACAGAGGTCGTGAAGACGACTGAGCCGCCCCGGTTGATCAGCGGCGCGAGCTTCTGGACCGCAAAAAACGGTCCCTTGGCGTTGAGGTTGAACATCTCGTCGTAGATGGCCTCCGTCACGTTCGCGACAGGCGTTGGAGTGCTGAACCCGGCGTTGACGAAAAGCAGGTCGATGGTGCCGAACTCTGTTTTCACCTGAGTGGCGAGGGCGTCGATGTCGGTCAACGACCGCGCGTCGCTCGAAACCACCACGGCGTCGTTCCCAAGCTCCTTCCGCGCCGATTCGAGGCCCGCCTGCGAGCGACCCGTCACCAAGACCCGCGCGCCGCCCTCGAGGAGCATCTTCGCTGTCGCAAGCCCCATGCCGCTCGTGCCGCCGATAACCACTACTTTTTTATCTTGGTATCGTTCCATGCGTACTCTCCTTGCGACGCCAAGGGCGTCTGGTTATTTTTGAACTACTTTGTATGATAATGAGGTGCAGACAAACCGGTCAAAGAGATTTTGAACTATTTAGTACAAAATCTTTTTAGGATCCTGTGGGCGCAAGGGTGCTGGGTTGGACAAGTCGACGCCGGAGACCTTGACCACGGCCAGCCACACGGCTTCCTGGCTGGCGCGATCGTAGAGGTGTGGCTGGCGTTGCACCTCCATTGGGCCTGAGAACTTCCCTTGAGCCGAGGCGAAGAATTGCCCTGAGACGTCGGTTCCGAACTCCGACGCCTGGAGGTACCGACGGGCCGCGATCTCCGGCGCCTGATTCATGCCGGGAATGAGGTTCACGATCGGAATCATCAGATACTTCAACAACGGGCCAGCGTTTCGCGCCACGTTGGTGGCGTTCGACGCACCGGGCGAGACAGCGTACACGGCCATGCCGGAGGGTAGCCTGCGCGCCAGCGCCGCGACCCACCAAGCAATGATGAGCTTCGCGTCGGCATACGCATTGTTGGGCGCGTACTTCACGTTCGGCCCGTTGCGAATCAAGGCTTCAACGGCGGCGGTTCGGTTACCCTGGAAACTCTTGGCCGCAAAGGCTGGCAGGTCGGTATACTTGAACATGGGTACGCCCCCGCGGGCGGGCTCCGCGCTGGTGATAACAATCCGCCCGTCGGGGCTGAGAAGGTTGGCGCGAAGCAACCCGACAGTGAGTTGATGATGGCCTATCAGCGGAGCCTCGGAAGCCTCAATGCCGGCGGCCGTGATCACGCGCTTCTTACCTGGGACCATCCCGGCATTGAGCAGCAGGAAATCGATTGCCCGACCTTGATTGACCAGCTCGGCGAGCGCGGACTCGACGCTGGCCGGTGTGTCCAATTCCAGCTCCATCGGCATGAAGATCGGTCGTTTGGTTTCCGCAGCGAGTTCGAGCGGCCGATTCCTTGGCCCCAGCAAGGCTGCGTCCGGTGATGATGATCTCGCTCCAGCCCTCTTCGGCAAGAGAGCGGGCTGCTGCATAACCGAGCCCGGAGGTTGCGCCGGTGACGAGTACGATCGAATGTTTCATGGGGGCTCCTTGGTGAGGTTAGGGTCGAAGGAGTCCCACGGGGTAGGGCCGCCTTGTCATTTTTGAACTGTTCGATTATATATTGGTGTAAAGATCGGGGTCAAGGAGTTTAGAACTAAATGTTTCAAAATGCTGAGAGGCCTCGTGGACGCCCCCGTAGCTTCGACGAGAAGGACGCGCTGGAAAAGGCGACCCGAGTGTTCCGGTCGAAAGGCTACGACGGAGTGACGATTGACGATCTCGTCGCAGGCATGGGTGTGGGACGGCCAAGCCTGTATTCCGTCTTCGGAGACAAGCGGGCCATATTCCTGCGTGCCCTTCGGGCCTATGCCGAAGCGAAGGGCGCCCGCGCTGCGCAGGCGCTCTTCTCGCCGACGACTCTTCGCGAATCGCTCGCCGGCTTCCTGAGGCACGCCGTTGAAAGTGCGACCGAGGAAGGACAAGCGCCGGGGTGTCTTCTATTGTGCGTTGCGCCGCTCGTGGACGATGCCGAGGTCCGGCAGTTCCTCAAGGACACCATAGCTGGCGGTATGGCGCTGGTAGAACGGCGATTCTACGACGCGATCAGCACGGGAGAGGTACCGTCCGACTTTCCGGTATCCGCGCGTTCGAGCCAGGTCCTCGACCTGTCGCGCGGTCTGACCATGCGTGCGCAGATGGGCATGCCGCGCAAGACGCTTCTGAAAGACGCCGAGGAAGCGGCCGACTTGGTCCTACTGTCGAGGCGGTGAAATGCGGCGCCAGAAGGTTGATGTCGCGCTTCATGCCGAAGCGCACCGACAAAGCTTCAACTACCCCTTCTGCCTCACCAACCGCTCCAGCGCGTCCACGATCAGGTCACAAAACTTCGCGTGGTCTAGCTTCATCGCCACGGTGTGGCGGAAGTCGGTCTGTTCGCTGGCCGTGCCGCCGAAATGGTGCATGCCGCCCATTTTTTCGAAATTGCAGACCGTCATGCCCTTGGTCCAGCGGCCGGCAAGCTCGACGCGGATGTCGGCCTTCTCGGTGGTGAAGACGGTCGGGTCGATCATGGCCGCGACGCAGCACGCGTCATGGATGGCGGGATATTCGATCTGCAGCAGGCCGCCATGCGTGGTCGCTATGAACGCCCAGATGTCGAGGATGAACTTGGCCATCGGGCCGCCGATGGCGCGCACCCTGTCTTGCAGGTCCGGGGTGGCCAGCGCCTGGTGGGTGAGGTCGAGCCCCACCATGGTGACGTCCCAATTGGCGCGGAACACCACGTCGGCGGCTTCCGGGTCGCCATAGACATTGAACTCCGCCGCCGGCGTGATGTTGCCGCGCGTGTAGCTGCCGCCCATGGCGACGACCCGCTTCACCCGGCTGACGATGCGCGGATCCTTGCGCACGGCGAGCGCGATGTTGGTATAGGGACCGACCGGCACCAGCGTGACCGTTTTCGGCTCATGCGCCATGACGGTGTCGATGATGAAGTCGATGGCATGCCGCTTGTCGAGGTCGAACGAGGCGGGCGGCAGTTCGGGGCCGTCAAGCCCGGTGTCGCCGTGGATTTCGACGGCCAGCACCTGGTCGATGAGGAGCGGGCCGGGCGAGCCCTTGGCCACCGGCACCTTGATGCCATAGGCGGTGCAGACGGAAAGCGCGTTGCGCGTGGTGTTCTCGACATTGTGGTTGCCCGAAACCGTGGTGATGCCGAGGAGATCGATATTAGGGTTGCCGGCGGCGAGCAGAATGGCGATGGCGTCGTCGTGCCCGGGGTCGCAGTCGAGAATGATCTTTTCCATGGCGGGCACCTCCCTTGTCGGCCGAATCTGTCGTGACAAGAGACTGCCGTATCCGGGCAGTCAAGGTTCCGGGGCTCGACTGATCCAGGCAGTAGCGTCGCCAGCACACACGCCGGTGGGAGCTGGTACTTGGAGTGGTTCATGGCATAGTATCAGCCGCTCGGAAAAGCACGTGGCTTATCAATGACCGACAATACCGGCGGCGCGGGGACGCCCAAAGTCGCGGAGCGGCCGATCTCTGACATCCTCCTGAATCAGCGTTACCGCAACCATTTGATCGGATATTTTGAGTGGGTATCGTCCCATGAAGAGCAGCGAAAATATCAAGCCGCTGTTCCGAATGTTCGCATCCCGCACGAAGCTTTCAATCAATGGGATGACTATGCGTCCGACAAAGTCCTTGAGCACTATGCTGAACCGGTGTTCTCCATCGACGAGCAGCGAGCACTTCGGGATTATCGCTCTGTGTTGGACCGTGTATCTGATGACACGCCGAAAATGTTGCCCCCGCTCGAGCAGGTGATAGGAACTGAGCCTTGGGAGCGGCTGAGACTTGCTGCAGCCAGAGCCTTGGAGGTCTTCATGCGCAGGGGGCCATTCGATTGGGAGGTCGAGCAATTCCGAGCGGTTTGAGACCCAACTGTTCCCTTAGGCCTTCCGCCTCTCGACCTCTGCCTTGCCCGGCAAAAACCCCTGGATCTGGCAACTTCTTCGAAGCCGATCCTGGATGGAGAAGGGAGCGTGACATGGTGGATTCCGATCGGATCGACAGGCTGGTCGCAGCGGTGCCCCCCGCCTTGGCGCTTCGCGCCGGGCTGGACCTTGGCATCTTCACCCTTCTCGGTGGCGATGCGGCGACCGCCGACAGCCTCGGGGCCGCGCTCAACGTCGAGCCCGATCGTCTGTCGCGGCTCCTCTATGCGCTCGCCAGCATCGGTCTGCTCGACGTCAAGGATGGCCAGTTTCGCAACGGTACCGAAGCGTCCGCCTTCCTCGACGCGTCCAAGCCGGCCTATCGCGGCGGCGATCATGCGCTGCTGCGCGAGCTCTGGGGTGCCGACCTGTTGACCGCGGAGTCGCTGCGACAGAACCGGCCGGCAGCACTGCACGATTTTTCCGAAGCGGGGCCTGAGGCGGCGGCAGCCTTCAGCCGCATGCTGGCGCCGGGCGGGGTGATTTTCGGCCGCAACCTGGCCCGGGAGATCGACCTTTCCGCGATCGGTTCGGTGATCGACATTGGCGGGGGCGCGGGAACCATTCTCGTTGGACTTCGCGAGGGATGGCCGCAAATCGCGGCGACGCTGATGGAACTGCCGACGGTCGCGGCGGCAGCACCTTCTATCCTGACGGAATACGGTGCCAGCGACGTGGTTGTCGAAGAGGGCGATATAACCGTCGCGCCGTCGATCGGCCGGCACGATCTGGCGATCCTGAAGGCCGTCGTCCAGGTCCTGCCGCCGGACCAGGCACGCCGTGCGATCCTGAACGCCGCGCGTTGCCTCACGCAAGGAGGCGAGATCGCCATCGCGGGATGGGGTGTCGTCGATGACGACCGCCTCGGCCCGCCCGAGGGGGTCTTTCTCAACCTCACCTTCCTGAACCTCTATCGCCACGGCGAATCCTACACGGAAGGTCAGTATCGCGCGTGGATGACCGAGGCTGGATTGCGCGACATCTCCAGGACGCGCCTGAGCGACGGCACCACCTTGTTTCGTGGGCGCCTCGGCTGACGATCAGGTGGGTATGGAGCACGCGGTCTGAGGGGGCGGCCCTCTCAGCCCTTCCGCTTCTCCACCTCCGCCTTCCTTAGCAGAAACCGCTGGATCTTGCCGCTTGGCGTCTTCGGCAGTTCCGCTACGAAATCGATCTCGCGCGGATAGGCGTGCGCCGAAAGCCGTTTGCGGACATGCTGGGCCAGTTCTTCGGCAAGCTCAGGACTACCCTTGTAGGCGGGTGCCAGGATGACGAAGGCCTTGACGATCTCGGTGCGCTGCGGGTCGGGCACGCCGACCACCGCTGCTTCATTGACGGCGGGATGTTCGATCAGCGCGCTTTCGACGTCGAAGGGGCCGATGCGGTAGCCGGACGAGGTGATGACATCGTCGGCGCGGCCGATGAAGGAGACCGATCCATCCGGCTCGTACTCCACTGTGTCGCCGGTGCGGTAATAGCCACCTGATATCGCCGGCGTTTTCTCCTGATGGTAACCGTCGAACCAGCGCAGCGGCGAGTTGGCGATGTCGACGGCGAGGATGCCGGGCTGGTTGGGGCCGAGTTCGCGGCCTTCGTCGTCCAGCACCACCATGCGGTAGCCCGGCATGGCAAAACCGGCGGAGCCCGTGCGAACGGTGTGCGCGAGGCCATGGTGGTTGTTGACCATCATGCCGTTCTCGGTCTGGCCGTAATGGTCGTGGATGGGCGCGGCGAGATGGGCGTCGAACCAGCGGATCACTTCCGGGTTGAGCGGCTCGCCGGCGCTGCTCACCACGCGCAGCCTGCCCCTGATGTGGGCGGCGGCCTCGGGTCCTTCGGCAAGCAGCAGGCGAAAGGCGGTGGGCGAACCGGCAAGGCTGGTGACGCCGAGCCGCTCGATGACGTCGTAGGTGCTTTTGGCGGTGAAGGCGCCTTCATTGAAGGTGGTGGCGATGCCGAGAAGCAGAGGACCCGTGATGGCGTAATAGAGGCCATAGGCCCAGCCGGGATCGGCGATGTTCCAGAAGATGTCGTCGGGGCGCAATCCGATCGCATCGCGCATATAGGCGCCGAAAGCGAGCAGGGCGCTGAGCGGTACCGGCACGCCCTTGGGCAGGCCGGTCGTTCCCGAGGTCGACATCATCATGAACAGGTCGTCACCCCGGCGCATGACGGGTTCGCAATCGGGGGAGGCTGCGGCGAGGGCGGCGCGGAAATCGATGTCGCCTGGGGGCAAGGCGTCGCCGGCACCAAGAATGATGGCGATCGGCGGTCCGTTCTCGATCTCGTCCAGCTTGCCGCGATTGGCCGGATTGGTCACCACCAGCCTGGCGCTGC
Organism: Mesorhizobium subarcticum; assembly: GCF_055456085.1. Taxonomy (NCBI): domain Bacteria; kingdom Pseudomonadati; phylum Pseudomonadota; class Alphaproteobacteria; order Hyphomicrobiales; family Phyllobacteriaceae; genus Mesorhizobium; species Mesorhizobium subarcticum. The sequence continues at coordinate 3,512,713 of NZ_CM144237.1, forward strand.
TATAGCCGAGCCGGTGTTCGATGGCCTTCGGGCCGAAGGCGGTGAACAGCGGCTGGTAGACGGCACCGATGCGCCAGGTGCCGAGGATGAGCGCCACCAGTTCGGGAATGCGCGGCAGCATGCCGGCCACGACATCGCCGGGACCGACGCCGGTTGCCTTCAGGAGATTGGCGACGCGGCCCGACATATCGGCGAGGTCGTCGAAGCTGAACTGCCTGAGTTCGCCACCGGCCGAGATCGCGCGCAGCGCCAGCCGGTTCTGGCCGGTGTGGCGGCCGCAGCATTCGACATAGGCGTTGATGCCGGTCGCCGGATCACCGTCGAGCCTGGCGATCTCATCCTCGATGCGAAAGGCCGCAACAGCGTCCTCGTAGCGCGGCAAGCCGGTCATGTCAGTCCTCCCTGGCGGCGCCCCATCTCCCCTGGCGCGCTGTCGCGGCAACAATGACATCAGTTCGCGCCGATGGGCAACGGCGGACCCGTCGCTAAAGGTTCGCCTCGGCAAAGATGCGCGCGGCCCAGTCGAGGAAGACGCGCAGCCGGGGCGAGAGCTGCCGGTTCTGCGGATAGAGTGCCGACAATGGCGTGGGTGAGGGCGGATAGCCGGCCAGCACTTCGACCAGCGTGCCATCGGCGAGGTCCTTCTCGAAGCGATAGCGCGGCGCCTGGATGAGGCCGAGGCCGAGCCGCGCCAGGTCGGCGGCGGTGTCGGAATTGTTGGCGGCGACGCGGCCCGCCAACCGGATCTCGCGCGTCTTGCCGTTGACGGTGAATTCGAAGGGCAGCACTTCGCCGGTGCGCGACGAGACGAAGCCGACTGCCTGATGGCCATCGAGCGCGTCGGGGGAGGCGGGCACGCCGTGGCGAGAGAGATAGGCGGGGCTGGCGCAGGTCATTTCGCGGATCATGGCGAGCCGCCGCATGATCATGCCGCTGTCGGGCGGCTCGCCGACACGGATGACGCAATCAACGCCCTCGCGCACGAGGTCGACCAGCCGGTCGCTCTGGCCGATCTGCAGATCGATGCGCGGATATCGGGCCAAGAACTCCGGCAGGCGCGGCAGCAGGAAGGTGCGGGTGAGCAGCGTGCTGGCGTCCTATGCGCAGCAGGCCGAAGGGTTCTGCCTTGCGGAAGGCGGCTTCCGCATCCTCGATCTCGGCCAGGATCGACAGGCAGCGCCGGTAATAGGCCTCGCCATCCTGCGTGGCGTTCACCTGCCGCGTGGTCCGCTCCAGCAGCCGCGCGCCGAGATGTTCTTCGAGCCGCCGGATCGCCTCCGTCGCGGTTGACCTGGGCAGGCCGAGATCGGCGGCGGCAGCGGTAAAACTGCGCCGCTCCAGCACGCGGACGAAGAGCCGCATCGTATCCAGGCGATCCATGCTCTTTGTTCGCAATTTCCGAATAGTGATGTCAAGAGGCGGCTGATTATCCGGAAGTTGGCTTGGCCTATATCCGTGTCACTGACAACACGGAGAGACTTCCATGACAAACCAGCAGACAAGTACGGGTAACCCAACCAGAACCGCGATCGTGACCGGCGCCTCCAAGGGCATCGGAGCGGCGATCGCCCGGCGGCTCGCCCGCGACGGCATCGCCGTCGTCGTCAACTATGCACGGGGCCGCGCCGAAGCTGAAGCGGTCGTCGGCGCGATCAAAGCCGAAGGCGGCAAGGCAATCGCCGTGCAGGCCGATATCGCCGATCCCACCGGCATGGCCACGCTGTTCGATGCCGGCGAGAAGGCGTTCGGTGGCGTCGATATCCTGGTCAACAATGCCGGCGTCATGAAGCTGTCGCCGATCGCCGGGACCGGCGATGCCGCCTTCGACACACAGATCGCCATCAATCTCGGCGGCGTGTTCAGGGGCATGCGCGAAGGTGCAAAACGCCTGCGCGATGGCGGCCGCATCGTCAATTTCTCCTCAAGCGTCGTCGGCCTCTACCAGCCGGGTTACGGCGTCTATGCCGCCACCAAGGCAGCGGTCGAGGCAATGACGCATATCCTGGCCAAGGAGCTTGGCGCACGTCGCGTCACGGTCAACGCGGTGGCGCCAGGACCGGTCGAGACGGCGCTGTTCACGGACGGCAAGAGCGCGGCGCAGATCGAGGCTACGGCCAAGATGATCCCGCTCGGCCGGCTTGGCCAGCCCGACGACATTGCCGGCGTGGTCGCGTTCCTGGCCGGGCCGGACAGCTTCTGGGTCAACGGACAAATCATCCGCGCCAATGGCGGCGTGATCTGAGGATATGACCATGAACAAGACAATCCTGATCACCGGCGCTTCCTCAGGCTTCGGCGCGATGACGGCGCGTGCGCTGGCGAGAGAAGGCCACACGGTCTATGCCTCGATGCGCGACCCCTCGGCGCGTGGCGCGGCGGTGGCCGAAATGGAAAACTTCGCTCGTGACGAGGGCGTGGCGCTGAAGACCATCGCGCTCGACGTCACCTCGGACGCATCGGCGCAAGCGGCAATCCGGCAGATCGTCACTGAGGCCGGCCAGCTCGACGTGCTGATCCACAATGCTGGCCATATGGGGTTCGGCCCGGCCGAGTCCTTCTCGCCCGAACAGCTGGCGCAGCTCTATGACGTCAACGTCGTCGGCACGCAGCGCGTCAACCTCGCCGCCCTGCCGCAAATGCGGTCTCTCGGCCGGGCGCAGATGATATGGGTCGGTTCGAGCAGCACGCGCGGCGGCACGCCACCATTCCTGGCACCCTATTTCGCGGCCAAGGCGGGCATGGATGCGTTGGCGCAGAGCTATGCGCTGGAACTCGCCCGCTTCGGCATCGAAACGACGATCGTCGTGCCCGGTGCCTTCACCAAGGGCACGGAGCATTTTCATCACGCGGCGGCACCGGCCGATGCGGTGCGCGCCGACGCCTATTGGTCCGGCCCCTATGCCGGTGCCGACCAGCAGGTGCTGAAGGGGCTGGCGTCCCTCGAACCGGCGGATGCCGATCCGGCCGAGATCGCGGCGGCAATCGTCGACCTCGTGGCCATGCCCCACGGCAGCCGCCCGTTTCGCGTCCACATCGACCCGTCGGATGACGGCGCCACCATCGTCAACGGCGTTGCCGACCGCGTGCGCGCGCAACTCATGGAACGGATCGGCCTTGCCGACCTGCTCCATCCCAAAGCCTGAAACCCGACCCTCAACAGAAAGGAAACGATCATGCCATTCGCCAACATCAAGATGCCGCAGGCGGCGCTCTCCAAGGCGCAGAAGGAAGACCTCATCCATCGAACCACAGCCATGTTCGTCGACTTTTTCGGCGAGGGTGTGCGGCCCTACACAATGGTGCTGGTGGAGGAAGTCGCCGACGGCGGCTATGGCCGCGCCGACGAGGTGTTCGTGATACCGGAAGCCTACCGCGCCAAGGATTAGCTCCGGAGCCGACCTTCCTCGCGACAGTCGTCATATGACGACTGGTCCCTGCTTGCCGTAACGTTCACTTTGCTTGCCGGTGTCCTTTCGATGCATGTCGGTTCCCTGAAATCCGATGCCCCCTTGGGGCGACATGCATCAGGCGGGGGCCAGGTGGGCAGCCCGGAGTTGTCCACCTGTCTCGCTCGCCTGCTCATCGGGCCGCAGTGGGAGGGAACCAGCTTCTGCAACGTCTGCGCTAGCACCCCCACCCGGTCCTCCGCCGGGGCGAGCCACGGGTCTCGCCCGTCCTTCGGACCCCCACAAGGGGAAGGTAGGAACCCCAGTTTTTCGCGTCTCCACAGCCTGCGTTCAGGTTTACTCGGGCGCCTGGGAGTCGTTCGAGTTGGTTGTCGCTGCCGTTACGGCCGAAAGTTTCTGGTGCTTTGCCAGCACCGGTTTGACGTAAGCTCTCTTCATGGAAGGTCCCCACCCAATGTGTGCGGACATTGGTGTGCGAAACCGCGCGGAGCCAACAGCTCCGCTCCAGCCGCGCGGCCTAAGCACCGTTTTGGTCCTTCCCGGACATCCCAACCCAGTCAGCCGCCACCTCGGCAAACAGCCAGTCGCGGAACGCCCTGATCTTCTTCTGGCGCAACGCGCCTTCGGGATAGACGAGGTAGTAGCTGGCCGCCGATTTCAGCGCGAGGTCGAAGGGTCGCTCGCCGCGCATCGCGAGGATGAGTGCCGAAGAGTTGGACGCGATGGTCCAGGTGGCGCCCGGCCTCGGTTTGCTCAGGGCATTCTGGATCCGCGGCGAGACCGCGCTCGAGACGGACACTCCGGGGGCGGCTGCGCTTTATCCGGAGCTGCGGTTTGAGAGCATTGAGAGTGCTTTTGTGGGGATGGCGGGAAGGGTGGGCGGACTGGGTGAAGATTGGGCTTCTTGGCAAAGGCTGGTGCTCTACGACGCCCCCCCTCTGTCCTGCCGGACATCTCCCCCTCAAGTGGGGAGATTGGCAGCCCGGGCGCCGGCTCTTCCCTTATGACTTCGGAGATCGGCGAAGGCCGTCGTAACATCCGATCTCCCCCCTTAAGGGGGAGATGTCCGGCAGGACAGAGAGGGGCCTCGTAGAGCGCGGCGGGCATGATTGGCCTCCATTGCGGTTGACCCAACCGCCCATCCGGCCGATAGGTCCGCGCGAACAGCCGAGACCTGCAATGACCGACCTCAAAGATGCAATCCGTGCCCCCGACTGGCAGGACGATATTCGCCAGGGCGTGCGCCATGTGCGCGACCTCGATCGCCTGCCGCTGTCGCCAGCCGAGCGCGCCGCCGCTCAAGCTGCCGCCGCGCACCACAAGGTGCGGGCGCCGAAAGCCTATCTCGACCTGATCGACTGGAACGATCCGGCTGATCCGATCCGGGCACAGGTGATCCCGTCACTGGGCGAATTGGTGGAAACAGAGGGCGAGCTTGGCGATCCGATCGCCGACCATGACTTCAGCCCGGTGCCGCGCCTGACGCATCGCCATGCCGACCGGGTGCTGCTGTTCCCGACCTATCAATGCGCGGTCTATTGCCGGTTCTGCTTCCGCAAGGAATCGCTGACCTCGATCGGGCGCGGCTATACCCGCGAGGCGCTGGAGCCGGCGCTGGCCTATATCGCGGCTCATCCCGAAATCCGCGAGGTGATCCTGACCGGCGGCGATCCATTGTCGCTGCCCGACAAGGCGCTGGCCGAAATCGTCGCGCGCATCGAGGCGATCGCGCATGTGCGGCTGTTGCGCATCCACACGCGCGTGCCGGTGGCGCTGCCGTCGCGCATCACGTCGGGGCTGGTCGCGGCGTTGCAGGGTCGGCTGATGGTCACCGTCGTTACCCATTTCAACCATGCGCGCGAGATCACCGATGCCGCCGGGGCGGCCTGCCGGACCATGCGGCAAGCGGGCTTCGTGCTGCTCAACCAGAGCGTCCTGCTCAAGGGCGTCAATGACAGCGTCGAGGTGCTGGAGGAGCTCTGCCGCGAGCTGATGTACCGGCTGGGGATAAAACCCTATTACCTCCACCATGGCGACCTCGCGCGCGGCATGGCGCACCGGCGCACCACCATCGCGCAGGGCCAGGCGCTGGTGGAAGCGCTGCGCGCACGGCTGTCGGGCATCTGCAACCCGGTCTATGTGCTCGACCTGCCGGAAGGCGGCGGCAAGGTGCCGCTTGGGCCTTGCCATGTCGAGGCTCGCGACGGGGAAAACTGGCGCATTCGCGGGCTGGATGGGCAGGTGAGGGATTATACTGAAGTGGTGAGCGAATAGGCGCTATTCCGCGAAACATGCCAACACCACGACACGCGGAGTAACGCAGTATGCGAGCCTCGCCTCGCGGCCGCTCCTGGTGGTCGCGCGGCCTGTGTTCAGGTCGACGGTGATGTCCTCATAGCCCAGTACCTGGCGGTCCATGGGATAGGCTGCCTTGTAGACCGCTTCCTTGGCGGCAAACAGGATGCGGCCGGCAAGATGCCGGTCGACCGTCTCTGTCCGATCCGCCGGGGTTGCAACGAGCGCGAAGATGTCGTCGGGCAGGGGCAGGGCGGGCTCGACGTCGATGCCGAGCGAGCGGATTTGGCCGACCGCGGCAACCGCCGCCACGGCCATGTCGTCATCATGCGCGAGCGAACCCGTAATCCCGCCGGGCCATGCAGGCGCGCCGGATGGGGTGCGCAGGAGGGCGAAATTGTCGACACCGATATCGGTCAGCAGAAGGTGCGCGATCCAGCGCGCCGCGCCGCTCGCCCTGCGCATGGCTGGCCGACGCGCGGGAATGGAGCGCGCCTCCTCGGGCAGCAAGTGAGCATCATCCCCTTCGCGTATGAGCCGGCATCCGGTGCGGACCCCATGTGGGGCAATGGCGGCCAGCGCCTGCGCCAGCGCGGTTTCCTCGGGCAAAGCCGGGGGCGAAGGATTTGCGGCAGGTGTCATCGGCTGGTCGATGCCGGCAGGACCAGGTCGGCGATCATTTCGCCGTCCTCGTCGAGCCCTTCCTCGACGAAACCGGCGGTGCGATAGAGCTGCCGTGCCGCTTCATTTTCGGGTTCATAGCAGGTGGAAACGTGCCTGATGTGGCCGAGCCCCCGGATTTCGTTCAGCACTTCACGCAAGGCGGCCTTGCCGTAGCCTCTGCCTTGCCAGGCGCGGTCGATCATGAAGCGGTAGATGCGCGCCTCGTCGTCGTCGCGTGGCGCCTCGTACATCAGGAAGCCGACGACGTTATCGCCGGCCATGACGACGCGCGGCCGCGCGTCCTTGTCGGACTTGGCTTCGCGCAGCGAGTCGGCATTGCTGGCGACGAAATCCACCTGCTCCGGCGCCAGCTGCAATGCGGTGACCAAGGCACGGTTGGCCGGGGTCACTGGGCCGATCCGGATGTCCAATGTGCTTCCGGATCGATCTGTCACGTCAGGACGAAGCCTTGGCGCCGTTCTCGGTGATCGGCTCGACGAAGCGGTGCAGCTTGGCCGGGTTGCCGCGCCAGATCGTATTGGGCTCCAGCTCTTCGCCCTTCATGACGAAGGAATCGGCATCGACCATCGATCCCTTGCCCATCACGACACCGTAGTGGATGAAGGCCGACGGTCCAAGCGTGCAGCCATCGCCGATGCGGATGTAGTCGGACTTGAAGGCGCCTTCTTCCAGCGAATGGGCCTGGATGACCGAGCCCTCGTTGAGCGTGACGTCGTCGCCGATTTCCACCAGGGAACGCTCGGTCAGGTTGGCGCCGCCGTCATAGACTTCTGCTGCCGACCTTGACGCCCAGCAGGCGCAGGATCATCGGCCGGAAAGGCGTGCCGGCGAACAGGTTCACGATCGGTGAATCCGCCAGCTTCCAGTGGCGTTCGTGGCGCCAGAAGTCGACGTCGTAGATCGTCGTTATCCGCGGCTTCAGCCGGCGAAAACCAAGGCTTGCCCGCTCGACGAAGATGTAGAACGGAATGGTGATGATCGAGGTCAGGATCACCGCCACGAAGAGCGCGACCTCGGCCCATTCGGTATAATAGTTCAACGCGCGGTCCCAGATCGCCAGCGTGACGAACAGCATGACCCATTGCGTGGCGATGAACAGAAGGATCGTCACCAGATTGTGGCGGTTCTTGAACGGGATGCGCTTGCGCCGGTCGGCCTCGTCGACGCCGGCGATGAGCTCCTTGTCGCGGTTGACCATGCGCGGAATCTCAAAGGATGGGGAACCCAGAAGCCCGACATTCTCGCGCACCGGTCCGTCGATCGGGATCATCACCTTGGTGCCGAGCAGGACGTTGTCGCCCGTGCGTCCATCCGGCGGATAGTAGATGTTGTTGCCGAGATAGTTGCGCTCGCCGATCCGCGTCGGCTCGAGCCGGAACGCGGAGGCGGATTTGTGGACGTTGATCATGAACAGGCCGTCGGACACCATCGTCTCGGTGCCGATCTCGCACAGAAGCGGGTTTTCGTGCTGCTGGTTGGAGCCGAAATTGGAACCGGTCTGCACCACCTTGTTGAGGTTCCAGCCGATGGCGCGCATGTAATGGACGATGGCCGAGCTGTCGCCGAACAGCAGGCCCAGCACACGCGAGTTGCTGGAGAATTCGGAGACGGTCTGCAGCCAGTAGCGGAAGCCGTAGAGCGTGTAGGTGCGGCCGGGCTTCAGGATCAGGCTGAAGACGCGCGGCACCACGGTGGCGGCGAAAAAGGCCAGCGCGACATAGCCGAAAAGCGTGACCGTCGTGCCGATGGCGACCAGGCCGATCGTCTCCTGATAGTCGTCGCCGACATATTCCCAATAGCTGTGGAACAAGAGGGGCAGCGGGGTGATGACAGCGAACAGCAGCACCAGCTGGACGGCTTCGTAGAGGAAGCGGCGCATCTCGTAGGCGTTCACATTGCGCACCTTGCAATAATCCGCCGTGGTCGGCACGGCCGGCGATCCATGCCAGTGCTCGCCGTCCGGAATGCTCTGCCCGCGCTGCAGCGAGGAGGAATGGCCGAGCTGGCCGCCGTCACCGATCGAGGTGTCGATGTCGAGCGTGGAGCCGACGCCGACAAAGGCATCGCGGCCGATGGACAGCGGCCCGGTGTGGATATAGCCGGCCTGCGCGCGATAGCCGAGGATCATCGATTCCTTGCGCAGGATGGTGTTGTCGCCGATCGAAATCAGGTCCGTGCAGACGGGCACGGACCGCGATTCGATGACGGCGTTGTGGCCGAGCTTGGTGCCGAGCAGCCGCAGATACATGCTGTAGAGCGGGCTGCCGCGGAACAGCACGACAGGGGCCGAGCGGATCAGCGTCTTGACCACCCAGAAGCGATAGTAGTGCCATCCCCAGATGGGAAACGCCTCGGCCTTCCAGCGGCCGATAAGCACCCATTTGGCGGCAACGGCAAAGCCCGACATGCCGAAGAACACGCCGGCCGACAGCGCCACGCACCTGACATAGAGCTGCAGCGGCTCGTCGAGCGCGTCATAGACCCAGTTGAGGCCGGTGTTGATCGCCCACAGCGCGACATAGCTGTAGGCGAGGTAGAACGAAAGCTGGGCCATGCCGCAGGTCCAGTAGACAAGGTTCGAGGCCCGGCGGGTCAGCACCGGCTCTGCCGTGGCCGTCGTCATCTCGTCGGCTACGGCCAGATGCTTGGCCAGGCGCGCGACCGTCGGATAGAGATAGATGTCGCGCATGGACGTCGTCGCCCATTCCTTGCGGGTGCGCACACGGGCGCAGAAATGCGCCATCAGCAGCGAATTGGCGCCGAGGTCGTCGAAGAAATTGTCCTCGACCGACACCTCCTCGAATTTCAGCACCGCGGCCAGCGCGTCGGCCAGGAAACGCTCGTCGTCATTGGCGGGCGCCACCATGGCGCGGTCGGCCGACAGCCTGGTGCTGGTCGGTGTCGGCAACTGACGCAGGTCGACCTTGTTGGACACCGTCATCGGGATTGCCGGCAGTTCCTCCAGATAGGAGGGCACCATGTAGTCGGGCAGGCGGCGCTTCATCACCTGGGCAATGTCGGCGCGCGAGATCGCCGGCTGGCCTGCCTTCGCCGCGTAATAGGCGACGAGCTCGACGCGGCCGGGCTCGATCTCCCAGGTGGTGACGGCGGCCTGCGCGATTGCCGGCTGGTCGAGCAGCACGGCTTCGATCTCACCCAGTTCAATGCGATAGCCGCGGATCTTCACCTGCGTGTCGATGCGCCCGGCATATTCGATCTCGCCGTCATCGTTAATGCGGCCCAGGTCGCCGGTTCGGTAGATGCGCTTCGACGGGTTGTTGGGCAGGCCGACGAAATCGGCGATGAATTTCTGCTCCGTCAGGTCTTGCCGGTTGAGGTAGCCGACGGCGAGGCCAATGCCGGCAATGCCGATCTCGCCCAGTTCGCCAGGTTCGGCAAGCTGCGGCAGCGAAGCGTCGAGGATGACGATCGAATAGGTCGGCAATGGCGCGCCGATGGTCACGGGACGATCCGGCGTCAATTCGCCCATCGTTGCCGTCACCGTCGCTTCGGTCGGGCCATAGGTGTTGAGGATCTTGCGGCCGGGCCTGGACCAGCGCACCACCAGATTGTGCGGGCAGGCTTCGCCGCCGACCAGCAGCGTGCGCAGGCTGGGCACATCCGATGTCATCGACGACAGCAGGGTCGGGCTGCAGGCCATGCAGGTGATGGCGTGATGGCGCAGGAAATCGGCGAGCTCTTCGCCGACCAGCGGCATCTGGCCGGGTGCGGGCACCACGGTCGCGCCGGCGACGAAAGGCACCCAGATCTCCTCGGAGGAGAAGTCGAAGGCGATGGTCATGCCCTGGTAGACGCGATCGCCAGGCTTGTAGCCGTAGGACGCGGCGGCGACGCGGATGAAGTTGACGAAGCTCTGGTGGCGGACGGCAACGCCCTTCGGCCGGCCCGTGGTGCCCGACGTGTAGAGGATGTAGCAGATGTCGTCAGCCGGCCCCTTGTGCGGCTTCAGCGGGGCGTCGGACTGGGCCGAGATTTCGGCGGCGGCGCTGTCGATCAACAGATGTGGAACCGGCAGCTGGCCGGCGCGCGAGGCATAGGTGGCGATGGTGACGATCAGGCTGACGCTGGCGTCGTCGATGATGAGCGCCATGCGCTCTTCGGGGAATGCGGTGGCCAGCGGCACGAAGGCAGCACCCGCCTTCACCACGGCGAGCAGGGCGACATAGGTTTCCGCCGAGCGGTCGAGAATGAGCCCGACCCGGTCGCCAGGCTTCACGCCGCGCTTGGCCAGCAGACGGGCGAACTGGTTGGCTCTGCGGTCCAGCTCCTGATAGGTCCAGTTGCGGCCTTCGGAGATCACCGCCGGCAAGGTGGCGTATGTCTGGGCGAGCTGCTCGAAGACCTTGTCCAGCCGCTCGCCCGGCTGACCCGCGTGGGCGAAATCGGTGCCGGTCAGGACCTGGCCGTGCGCAACCAGGGAACGCTGGGCGCTCCTTATCAGCGCATCGACGGTTGCCAATCCGGTGTCTGCTCGGCCATTTCCGGCCAGCCCGGTTTCAGGCTCTTCGCCTGGTCGTGCCGTGTCCCTGTCGAGGGCTGATATATCGAGACCGTGATCCATTTCCAAAACTTCCCGTCCTATCGATACTGCGACAGGCACATCGTGCCGCCGCTTAAGCATGCATTGCCGGCTGTTCTGCCGCTGTTAGCCGTTGTTGATGGAGGCGGAATGACTGACGCTTCCAAAACGGAAGAATCCGCAACCGCGACCGGCAATTCCTGACCGCCTGACCCGTTTTGGCCGGGCGCTCAACACAATCTCGACCGCGCCGTCTTCACATATTCCGGAACTGTCGCAGGGTGCTTATGCCATGCGATCTTTTCACCAGTTTTTCCGAACTGTTGAATATTGTTTCTGAAGTGTGTCTGGGCGCTCCCGCCCATTGGCTGTTTCGGGAGCCCGCGACCGCGAATTTCCGCTTTTTCAAAAAAATCTCACGACCCCCGGGAATAAAGCAGGGTCGGTCCGGGTCTTGTCATCAGCGGGGCCAAAATGGCCCGCGTCCCGAAGAAACGAAACAAGGATTTTTGGAAATGACCAAGCTCGCTCTCAGCGTGGCTGCGATGTTGCTTGCCTCGAGTGCTGCCTTTGCCGGCAGCGACCATTTCGAAGGCATCAACCAGCCTTCCGTCGACACCAATGTCACGGCCTCTATCCCCTATACGGCAACCCAGAGCGGCGCCGATGCACAGGTCCAGACCGGACAGGATCAGACCTCGGTGCAGGACATCATCGACCAGCACAATCGCGACAGCCTCTGGGGCCGATAAGCGCACTGCCGGCCTTCAACGCGTCTCTCAACAAACAGGATCCATCGCCATGAAAAACCTCGCTCTTACGGCTGCGGCCATTCTGTTGGCCACCACCAGCGCCTTTGCCGGCAGCGACCATTTCAACGCCGACAACCAGCCCTTTGCCGCTGTCGACAGCAACGCCACTGCTTCGATCCCCTACACGGCGCGTCACAACAAGCTCGACACCAAAGTGACGACCGGTTCCAGCCAGACCGCTCCCCAGACTGATGCGGGCGAATTCGTCGGCCCGCCTGTTCCGGGCAACTGAGTTCGGGGGTCGCGACCTCCCTCGAGTCCCGACCCCATCCGCCATCAGGACGGAGGGCCATGTGGCGTGGCCCTCCGTCATCCCCCGAATGTCTCGCCTTCCGCTTTTTTTTGCCACCACCCGCAACCCACAGGAGACCACACCATGTTCAGCATGACACGCCGCACACTGCTTGGATCAGCCGCCGCCGCCGCCGCTTTCGGCCTTGCCGGCAAGCTTGAATTCACCCGCCCCGCTCTCGCAGGGCTGCTGGTGGAGCCGACCGTTGGCTTCTACAAATACACAGTCGGCGATATCGAGGTGACCGCCATCTATGACGGCATCTGGAAGAAGCCGCACGACCCGGCCTTCATCAAGGATGTCTCGGTCGACGACACCAAGGCGGCGCTCGCCAAGGCAGGGCTGACCACCGACTTCATGCCCATTCCGCTCACCGTCGTGGTGCTGAAGATGGGCGGCAAGCTGATCATGATGGATGCGGGCTCGGGCGTCGGCCAGTGGCAGGCTAACGCCACCCATCTGCCGGCCAACATGGCCGCCGCCGGCATCGACTACAAGGCGATCGACACCATCATGATCTCGCATTTCCACCCCGACCATGTCTGGGGCCTGATGGAGAAGGGCACTAACACGCCGGTGTTCCCCAATGCCGAGCTGATCGTCAACGCCACCGAATACAATTGGTGGACCGACCCCAGCCGCCTCGCCAAGCTGCCCGAGGGCCGCAAACCGGCAGGCAAGCGCATCGCCGAAAACTTCCCGAAATGGAAGAACTGGAAGCTGGTTCAGGACGGCGCGGAAGTGGCGCCCGGCATCCAGATCATCGCCGCCCCCGGCCACACGCCGGGGCATTCGGTGTACCTCGCCAATTCCGGCAAGGAGCAACTGATGATTTCGGCCGACACCATGTATGTGCCGGCGCTTCTGGCGCCGCATCCGGAGTGGCAGGGCAGCTACGACCAGGATGGGCCGACGGCGATCACCACGCGCCACAAGATCATCGACCGGGTGATCGCGGACAACATCCGCATTTCCGGTTCGCACTTCCCGTTCCCCGGCACCGGCGTCTTCGTGAAAGACGGCAGCGCCTACGGCTTCACCCCAGTTCAGATTTGAACGGGTCACCCAAACCCAAGCGAGAAAGACAATGAAGCAATCCTATCTGGGCAAGCACGCCCTCTACGGCCTGCTCGGCGCCATTGCCGTGCTGACCGTGGTTCCCGTCGCGACCATCATGCCGGCCTATGCGGTTGATGACATCGAGGGTGCCGACGCGCCCGACCTCACCGCCGTCCAGGCCAAGATCGCGGCCAAGGACTACAAGGGCGCGCTGGCGGATCTGCGTGATCTCGCGCAGGACAACCAGCAGGCCGACGTCTACAACCTGCTCGGCTTCACGCTGCGCAAGACCGGCGACACCGCCACCGCGCTAACATACTACAACAAGGCGCTGGAGCTGAAGCCAGACCACAAGGCGGCCCGCGAATATCTGGGCGAGCTCTATGTCGAGACCGGCGACATGGACAAGGCTAGGGAACAGCTGGCGTCGCTGCAAAAGCTCTGCCCGGCCGGCTGCGACGAGCTTGCCGACCTGCAGAAGGCCATCGACACCAAGGTGACGCAGTAGCCGTGACCCATTTCCTCTCCCTCCGCAAAGCGGGGGAGAGGTGGCTCGGCGAAGCCGAGACGGAGTGGGGGGCCTTGGCGCCAACCTCAACCCGAAGTGAACCAAAGTCAGGGCGCTCGTGGCTGGCGCCCCATTGCCGGAGCCGGCACCTCTCCCTCGAGCCGGCTCCGGCCTTTTCAGACAATCGACATCGCAGCGCCATCCGCGCGCGCCCGACCGGCGCGTGGCGCCTGCCTGTGCTAGAAAATTGGAGGCTGACCCATGACACTCACCGAAATCGACGCGAAGCTCACCGGCCTCGCCACGCAATACCACATCAGGGATGTGACCCTGCTTGCCGGCCGCCTGCTGATGTCCTTCATCTTCCTGCATGAGGGCGTGACGCTGACCATCCATTTCGACGGCGCCGCCAAGGCGATGGCCGCGCAAGGCGTCGGCCTGCCGCTGTTCGTCGCCACCATCGCGTTGCAGTTGGGGGCAGGGCTCTCGGTGGCGTCAGGCGTGCTGACGCGGCTGGGCGCCATCGGGCTCGGCTGCTTCTGCCTGGCAACGGCCACGCTGTTCCACACCAACTTCGCCAGCCAGAGCGAGCTGTTGAATTTCGAGAAGGATCTGGCGATATCAGGCGGCATGTTCGTGCTGGCCGTCGCGGGTGCCGGGAGGATTTCGCTGGACTGGCTGATCGCCTGCTACCTGCAACAGCGCCAACGCGACAAGGAGATGGTGGCGGCGCTGCTGGCCGTGGAGAACGAGTTCACGCTGGAGGTAAGGTTGCCGGTTTGATGATTGTGCAGCGCTTCAAACTTGGACGGTCACCAATCCCAAGTTGGCGCTGCCCCTCACCTGCCTGCCGGCATCCTCTCCCCGTATAGTGACGGGGAGAGGGGCGCGGCCATCGCCGCTTTCGCCAATCTCCAGCTTTGCAAGACGGGCGCCGGCTTCGCCGCAGGCCTCTTTCTCCCCGTCACTATACGGGGAGAAATGCCCGGCAGGGCAATGAGGGGCAGCGCCAACTTTTCGAAGAAAGGCCGGCACCCGTGCTCTGGCGTCTCTGTTCACATCCCACTCCACCAATCACGCAAATTTTTTGGATCAATCCCACCAGCCCGGCGTTCATCCCCCACACAAGGGAGAAACCGACATGACCGACGACCGCAACGACAAGATCCGCGACCGCGCCTACGCCATCTGGCAACGCGAAGGCGGCGCCCATGGCGACCACGACCGCCACTGGCACCAGGCCGCGATGGAGATCGACCGCGAATCCGCATTACCGCTGACAGCGGACGACGCGCTGCCGGAAACCCGGGAAATCGCCAGCACCGACGTGCTGGAGGTCGAGCAGCTGGCCGTGCGTACCGGCATATCGGGCGACGAGGCGCAGGAGCTGATCGACCGTCTGGGCTCCGACCGCGCCGCCACCGAGCAAGCCGCCCGCAGCCTCAAGACCAGGCGCAAATCCTGATCGATGCTGGACAAGGGAGAGCGAGATGATCCGCAAACTTAAGGACGGAAAATACCGGCTTTATTCGCGCAAGAAGGACGAGAAGACCGGGAAACGGCGAAACCTCGGCACGTTCGACAACCGCGAGGCTGCGGAGAAGCATGAGCGCGAGGTGCAGTATTTCAAGCGGCATTGAGGGCCTCTGCAGCGCCGGGCGTACAGCTATTCCTTGGCCGGCTCCTCGTAGATGCCGATGATCAGCAGCCACGCGCCCGAAATGAGGAAGGCGAACAGAACGATGGTTCCAAGGGCCGCGATGTAAAGCCCCACGCCGCGTCCGAGAACCAGCAGAAACGCGCCCGCGACCTCGGCAAGGTAACACACCGTGCCGCCCGCGAGCCGCGGCACGGTGAGCCCGATGGAACTCATCCCCGTCTTGATGGCGACGACATAGCCTCTGACAAAGATGAATGTCGCGACGACCCACAGCAAAAGCCATTCGAGGCCGAGTGCCGGAAGGTATTGACCGCCCAGAAGCGCCAGGCTGCAGGCCATGAAAATCGCGCTGAAGCCCGACAGCATGTTGATGGCCCGGTTCTTGTGCGTCGTGTTGCGGACAATGCGTTCGGGATTGATCGAGATGGCGACGAAGATCAACCCGGCCAGCCCCGCCGCGCCGCCGCCCACCATGACGAAGAAATTGGTCCATTGATCCAACATGACTTGCCCCCTCATGTCCGAGCTTCAGCCGGCCCGATAGAGGCTAGCATAGCTGCGTTCTCGAACTCCACGGGGCGAGAGAGCTGAGCGGGAAGTTGCCGTTTTGACGACAGGTTCGGGATTTTGCGGCCTGGTGGCGCCGGGCAACAATCGAGACCTGTGGATCGGCGGATGACATGAGGGGCGCACCTTCCCGGGGAAGGTCGATAGCCAAGCGGAAATTCTGATCGAGCCAAACCCTGACCGGGGAGCGAAATGATCCGCAAACTCAAGGAAGGCAAATACCGGCTTTATTCGCGCAAAAAGGATGAGACGACCGGAAAAAGGCGGAGCCTGGGGACATTTGAGACGCGCGAGGCGGCTGAGAAGCATGAGCGCGAGGTGCAGTATTTCAAGCGGCATTGAGGGGGAGGGGAGATTGGCGGGTGGACCTACTCTGCTTAGGGTGGGGAGGAAGATCACCAGCATGGCCACCTCGATTCGGCGGTCTTCTTATGGTTTTTCGAACAGAACGCCAAGGACTGGCCACACGTTTGTAAGATGCGTTAGTAACCCTGGTGCCTTGGCAAGCAGAACCGGCGGGAAATCGCCGCCGATTTCCAAGCTCTCGAGAATAACGTTGTTGGTATCGACGCGGAGGCGCTTAAAATAGCGAGCCTGATCTGAATCCTCGGCGATCACTGGGCGCCCATTGAGAGTCCTCTCCGCGTCCTTGAGCGACATTGGGTCGCCGATGATCAGGAATTGCTTGTCCAGAGCCAGTGGCTCTGCACTGTGGCCGCTAACCTCGACAAGGCCTCTAGCCCTCGACATGATTGCATTTATGGTGGCCTCACCACCGCATTCGACGACCTCCATTTCAGCTGAGAGTGTCCCGACCGTCTTTCCGGTGTCGTAAAGCACGCCGACAACCTTTTTCATGGTTAGGGTTGAGAGCTTCGCGACAATCGGCGCCGCTGTGGCGCGCGGGTTGATGGCACTCGCTGTGAGCACCGCGACATCGGTGTGATTGTCCGCGACCTGGAGGCGACGCGCAAGAAGCTGGCTTTCGTACAGGGCGACTACAAGCGACAACGGTGATACCTCCGCATGGTCCCGCACCAGCAGAAGGCTGCCCGGACGAGCTACAGGTTCGAGCGTCGGAGTCGTCAGCCGGAAAATAAAATGATCCTTCAACTCGACAGGTAGGGAACTGCCCGCACCAAATGTCAGATCTAAACGGCCGTCGGCAACACGCCCGTCGGTCAACGCGGCGGCGGTGCCCAGTAGAGGAAGCGGAAATTGCCGGACCTTCGCCTTGTGACCATCCGGGAGCGTCACGGACGGTGGAAAGGCATGGAGTGCGATAAGGCCACCGTGAAGCGCACGATGATCTCGAATGATCCGAAAACAACGTTCGAGCGCAGGTCTAAGTGTCTCGTTCCAGTGCCTTTCTACGTCAGTCGCTTCGCTCATACTGAAGACTTGGCCGGAGTGATGCGCCTGCTCCATCCATTTGATCTCCTTGCGGCCCTTAGCTAGCGCGGAAACCAAATTACCAAAGGCGGAGCGGTTCCACGGCTCGATTCTCTGAGCTTGGAGTTCAGCGATTTTTTCGCGACAGGCGCCCATAACGGATGTCGAAACGCTCGGATCGATGCCGCGTAGCATGAGCTTCAGCATGCCTTCAACGAACTCGCGAACGGCTGCTATATAGTCCTTGGCTACAGTCGGCGTCTTCGCCGTATTCGCTTTCGCCCATTTGCGGTCAAGTTGGTCGCCCTCTAAAATCGCGATATGGCCGAATTCTTCGCCCGCCGAGCAAATATAGGCGTTGCGACCTGTGATGCCGAGCAGACCGAGCAAAGTCAAAAACTGATCGTCGTGGGTCGTCAGTAGAATTTGCGCTCCCGGGGCCGTTTTCTGGAGCTTTGCGATCTGTTCGGCCCAGCGCGAGCGGTGTTCGCTGTCGAAAGTCTGCTGCGGATCGTCCAGCAGGATGACCGGAAACACGTCGCCGCCGATCTGCTCGACGGCTTCTTCGCGTAGTGCATGGATGAAGGCCCACAGAATACCGCGTAGCCAAGAGGTATTGGCAATGAGCGTCGCGTCTATGCGCATATCGTCAGCAAGCTGGCCGCGCACGACTAGGCCGGTTTTCTTGTCGAGCGAAGCTCCCTGAAATTTCAGCCGGTCAACGATGTAAGTTGCACTATGGATGGTTGAGATTCGGCTAGAGAGCTCTGTTATGGCGTTACGTGCCTGAGCCTCGGCGAGGTTGCCGAGTTGCTTCAGCGGCGCGAGATCGTTTGCGATCTCTTGACGTTTCTGCTGCTCTTTCTCGATAGCTGCAGCTGTCCTGCCCTGCACCCACGCTAACCGCATAGCATCCGCGCCGATGCGATAAGGTTCGGCTTCCGCCAGCGACTTGCTCAGATGGCGCAGATGTGACGAGAGGCTTTCGCCGCCGGAATCCTGAGCGGGCGTCAACTTTGCCCACCAGTCGGACCACTGCTTCCCCTGGGCTTCGTGCCATTCGGCGAGTTGGCACATTCGCTCGATATTGCCTAGTACTCTGACGACCGGCGCGACCTCGGGCAAAAGCACAAACTGTGGTGACGGATCAACTAGATCGACGGTTGGCATACCGACCACAGCTGCTTCCGCTAGCGCTTTGAATTTTACTAGGTAGTTGATGTAGCGCTCGTCTTTTGCGAATTTGTGCAGATAGTCTCTCTCCGTATCAGCGCGAGGTTGTGACGTCAGTGCATCATCAAGGAGACGCCGCAGGTTTTGGGGCATTGCTTCTTTGACCACTGATAGAATCGCATTGACGTTATCTTGAAGGCTGCGGGTCGCGGCCTCTCCGGCGGACTTCAGGGCCTCAAGCTCCTCTTGCAAAGCAGGATTTTCTTTGAGCGAGGCATCGCACAGCGGGCAGTCCTTGATGGGGCCGGCTTTGTTTTCGTTGTGCCAGTGAGCGCCGGCGGCCTTCAGGCGAAGTTTTGAATCAGCCTGCTGATTCTGGAAATATGCAATGGCAATATCGGAGACCTGTGCGCGGGTGTCTGGACTGGCGTGTTGATGTGTGATTCTCTCAATCAGTACAATGGATTGAGGGATGCGATGTCACGTCGGCGCATTGGTCAGGAAAAGTTTGGTTTTGCCGTTGATCGCGGCCAGCATTCGTCTTTGGATGCGCTTGCCAGACTGATTGACTGGGTGCCGATCGATCAGGCCCTTTGTGTGATTTCCTGCTCTTCGAAGGGCGAGCCTGCCTGGCCGCCAGAGGCGTTGTTCAAGGCGATGCTGCTGTCGATCTGGTACGACTTGTCCGACGTCAAGCTTGCCGAGGCGTTGGACGACAGAGGATCGTTCCGACGGTTCTGCGGGTTTTCGGCTCAAGAGCAGACACCTGAGCGAACGGCTTTCGTGCGTTTTCGAAAGGCTCTTGTGGCCCATGGTCTGGACAAGACGCTGTTCGACGAGATCACCGGCCAGCTCAAGGCCAAAGCGATTCAGGTGAAGACCGGCACGCTTGTCGATGCGACGATCATCGCCTCGGCCAGTGAGGATGACGAAGAGGGCCATTGGGTCAAGCATAAGGGCCGACCAGCGGTTCATGGCTTCAAGGCCCATGTCGGTGCCGACGCCGATACAGCTCTGGTCGAGGAGATCGCCGTCACACCCGCCAACATCAACGACGGCAAGGCCGGTCCCGATGCTCTGCCTGACAATCCCGGCCAGGTGTTTGCCGATAGCGCCTATCGCGGCAATCATTTCGGCGACGCGGTGCGTGCCAAGGGTGGAACGCCACGCATCGTCGCCACCGGCATGTGGGGACGGGACGAAGCCGAAACACTGGCACGCCTTGAGGCCTGGAACCAACCGATCCATCGCATTCGTGGCCGGATCGAGAAGATCTTTGGCACGTGGAAACGAAGCTACGGCCTTCGCCGGATGCGATGGCGAGGGCTTGCAAAGGCAGGCGTTCAAATTCGCCTCACTGCCATCGCCTACAATATGAAACGCAGTTTGAAGGTCATCACTATGGCTGGATAGCGGGCAAAAACACCACTGACGCTCACACGAGAGCGTCAGAAGACACAGCCGTCGACGTCGGCGCTGATATCTTTGCACCGTTTACCTCGGAAGCGGAAAAGATCAAACAAAATCAACGCTAAATGCTTCCCGCGCACAGGTCTCTATCGAGAGCATTTCTAGCTGCCGTCACCGCAGCGCGAGCGGAAGCGCGCGGTTCGTTAGGGAGCGCGGTGGCGATGGTTTCGACCTGCTTCCAAGTTGGAAGGCTCGACATACCTTCACCCAAAGCCCTTTCGGTGGCATCCAGTGCGACAATGATCCGCTGCTGTACTTTTGGATCAGAGAGCACCAAATTCGGCGCTAGATCGCCAAAGATCGTCGCGATCAGGTCGGCAGCTTCCTTGTTTAGCAGCTTGCCGAACTTCGCCATGTCGCCGTTATTTTCGCCTGTGTCCGAAGCCTTAAAATTCGGTACATCGACAGAAACCGGCGAGAGCGCCGTTCGTGCGCGCTCGATCTGCTTGTCAAACTCGGTTTTCGAAGAGGCCAATTCGGCCTTTTTGTATGCGAGATAATCACGACTGCTATGACATAACCCTTGGATGAAAGTGCCAAGCTCAACGAGTTCATCGAGGCCTGTGAGTTTCTGGACCGCATCTGTGAGTCTGCTTCTGCCCTCATCTAGTCGTAGATGCGGCATACGCGCGGGCATGAGGAGACCTGCTTCGAGCAGGATGCTCGGTATCTGCAGTGCGGGATCAACGGCGTAGGTGACATTCTTACCGTCGAAATGACGTCGCGCGGACACCTGTTTCCCCACGGGGTTCGAGAACACGATTTCTACGCTCACGTTGGGTGGCGTTTTGAGAGATGCGAGGTTGGGCGGATATGAAGCTACCGGTGGCCATGTTCCGGCGGCCTTGCCGGTGGCGTCGAAAACAGGCTTCGCTTCGTCGAGCGAGCTATTGCCCTGATCGCGGGGGCGCTCGCCGGTAAGTGCCCAAATTATCGCAGCGTTCAGCGACGATTTTCCGCTTCCGTTCGGCCCCTCCATCAGGACGCTTTCGCCATCGACGGCTAACTCGAACGGTTTGCGGCTCCAGATATTGACGCCGCCGAAGCCTTCAATTTTGAGCGCCTGAATCTTCCACGGTCCAGAAGCGCTCGGGTTGACTGTTTGCTGCACGTTCGCCGCACCGGGATCGCCGACCGCGACGTACGCAGCCGCTAGTTCGTCAATAAAATCTTGCGCCAGCCCCTTCACGTCGCGGATATTCGATTTTAACAAGTAGGCAAACAAGCGCCGATGTCTGGCCGTCACAAGTTGAATGTTTGCGGTTTTGCCACTGCCATCCGTCCAAGGAACAGCCGCGCCAGTAAGAAGCGCCGTTTCGATATCGGATTTTGTAAGTCGTGGCACGATCCCTCCTGTCGTGCAGAAAGTGCGGGTCACCCAAGGGGATTTTGATACAAAATTTCGAAATACAAAACTAGCAGTACGCCCAAATGTTTTTTGTTAGGTTATTATTGTGGACCTGGCAGAAAAATCGCGTAGGTTTATTGTTTCGCCCAGTGGGCGCTCTGGCTTCCGCGCTAACAATGCCGAATTGCATGCTGCACAAATATCGGTCTGTTAGACGCCTACTTCCAACCCGGCGAGTTCTGACAAAGAGGCGCGATCCATCGAAGGTGAGGTAATTTGTTTTCCATGGATTTGCGCGGTGTAATCTGTAATAATATGTATAAAAATGGGGGAGAAATGCCTGCAGATATCGACGCGCTCAACTACCCATATATTCGTGTGCGCGATGTCGATTGGTTAAAGCGAACTTTGCTTATATTTCCCCATGTGGTGCGCATGATTCCGCGTATGGGGGCTCCGGACGACGATCCTGAGATTTCGGCATTTACCAAGCGTAGCGGCCAAGGAAAGCCTTTGTTGCGTGCGGCGAACGTCGATGCGAACCATGTTCATACGGCGCAGATTGAACTCATTGCAGAACTTCGGCAAAAGCTGGGTGATGAAGGAGCTATGTTCCGTAAGCGTTTCGGACGAGAGGCGACAATTGCGCAGCGTACGACCAACAGCCTCGGAAGCACCTCAGCCGTGTGGGAACGGCGGCTTTCGCCAAACGCGACCTTCCAAATTCATGCTTACAAACTATTCGAAGAGCTGACCCAGTTCCTGCGCACGGAAAGGTTGGCTTGGAGGCCAGACAGTGCATACACGGACGGTCCGGAATATCTCGAAATGCACCCGCAACTCGGCGAAGCGGTGATGGCGACACTAGCTATGGCTTGCGCTGAGAACGAGGGGCTGCAGGTGGTTACCGAATTCCCAAAGCTCCATAGTAAGCTCCTCGGCATCCCGCGCGAAAAGATACTTAATGCGTGCATCGATGGAGTTAAGCCAAATGGCGAAACGTCAGGGCAGGAGATAGTGGAGTTCTTGGTCTACAGACACTGCAATGTCGACATGTTAAACGTGCAAAACATTATCGCGCTCAAGCAGGCTGTGGAAAAAGGATCGGAGATACCCGTTTTGAATCTGGTTTGTGCTCGGTCTGATTCTGATACGTTCCGTGAACAAAACAGTTTTTCAACAGCCTGCAAGAGCGAGCGCGACGCGCTCGCTGAGTTTCGTGCGGAGATTGAAGATCTTGCCAAGACGCTGCCGCCCACGATATTTAGTGAGGTGCGGCGGCGGGAAGTGGTTGATGACCTTCTCAGCGATATGTTCCGCAAGTGGCATAGAGATCAGGTTAATATGAGTTCTCTTGCGCGCAAATTCTTTGGCGACGGCTTTCTTAAAGAACCGGAGAAGTTGATCGAAAAGATAGTTGAGACAGCCATAGACCCTCAGACCAGGCAGAACGTCATTAGCGCGGTAGCCGCAGGCAGTCTTAGCGGTGCATCTGTTTTAGTTAGCGCCGGCGCTGGCTTCGTGATTGCGCTGGTTTTTCGGGGATTCGAAAATTGGAGCAAAGCGCGTGAAGTGGCAAAGAAGAGTCCACTTCGATATTTGACCAAGTTGCAGGATCAAGGTGTGACATTTTCGATTTGCCGATAGTGGTAACCCAGTAGCTGATGCGGAGGCGCGGTATCCATGGTCGACAGCGCTCAGCGCTCTCTACGTGTCGTACCCGCTTCATGGTGGCGACTTTCTTACATGCCGAGTAGGCCAGCGCGGGGTGGTCGCTCCAACGACGACAAGCTCCTCCCACCTCATCCCACCCACCTCCCATTAACCATTCGTTAACCATCTCCCCGCTAGCGTTTACCTCTCAGTAAGGATTCGCCAGCCGTGACCTTTGCCGCTCCCCTCGAGGCCAAATCCATTCGCTTTCGTGCCCGCTCTTTTGTCGCTTTCACCTTGACCCCGGAAGCGCCCATGGCGGCTTGGCTGGAGGGGCTGGATCACTGGATCGGCAATTCGCCGGGCTATTTTGCCGGGCGGCCGGTGCTGCTGGATCTGAACGTGTTGAAGCCGCAGGCCAGCGAGATCGCGGCACTGGTGGCGGAGCTTTTTACGCGCGGCATCCGCATCTATGCCATCGAGCTTGAGGGGGCTGCGCTCGGCCCCGAATTGCCGCCGATGCTGGTCGGCGCCAAGGAGGCGACGGCGGATGGGCTGCTGCCGGGCCGTGGGCAAGAGGGCAAGCCGGAGGGCAGGGCGCCGGAGCGCGGCCTGGATGCGCGCGCGGATGCCGGTGCGAAGGGCAAGGCTGGCGCAAGCAAGAGCGATGAAAGCGAGCCGCTGGCTGGGGCACGCTGATGATCAAGGCGCCGATCCGCTCCGGCCAGGCGATCATGCATCCGCATGGCGATGTCATCGTGCTGGGCTCGGTCGCGTCCGGTTCGGAGATCGTCGCGGCGGGCTCGATCCATGTCTATGGCACGCTGCGCGGGCGGGCTTCGGCGGGCGCGCTGGGCAACACCGGGGCGCGCATCTTTTGCCGCCGCAACGAGGCGGAGCTTCTGTCGGTCGACGGCTGGTACATCACCGCCGAGGAGATGGAAGGGGTGTCGCGCGGCAAGCCGGTGCAGGCCTTCCTCGATGGCGAGGGCCTGCGCGTCGAGACACTGAGCTGAGAATTGAGACGAGGGCCCACGAAGGGCCGGACTGAGACAACAGCCGTCAGGGCGGCTGACCGGGACAACAACCGATAAACAACGACGGAGGCTTTTTTCATGGGCAAGGTAGTGGTGGTCACTTCGGGCAAGGGGGGCGTCGGCAAGACCACCTCGACGGCGGCACTGGGTGCGGCCGTGGCCAAGACCGGCAAGAAGGTGGCGCTCGTCGATTTCGACGTCGGCCTCAGGAATCTCGACCTGATCATGGGCGCCGAGCGGCGCGTGGTGTTCGACCTCGTCAACGTCATCCAGGGTACCGCCAAGCTTTCGCAGGCGCTGATCCGCGACAAGCGGGTCGACACGCTGTTCCTGCTGCCGGCTTCGCAGACGCGCGACAAGGATGCGCTGACCGAGGAGGGCGTCGGCGAAGTCATCGACAAGCTGCGCTCGGTGTTCGACTATGTGTTCTGCGACAGCCCGGCCGGCATCGAGCGCGGCGCGCAGCTCGCCATGCGCTTTGCCGACGAAGCGGTCATCGTCACCAATCCGGAAGTGTCGTCGGTGCGCGATTCCGACCGCATCATCGGCCTGCTCGACGCCCGCACCATGCGCGCCGAACAGGGCGAGCAGATCGCCAAGCACGTGCTGGTCACCCGCTATGACGCGGCGCGGGCCGCGCGGGGTGAAATGCTCAGCATCGATGACGTGCTGGAAATCCTGTCGGTGCCGTTGCTCGGCATCATTCCCGAGAGCCAGGACGTGCTGCGCGCCTCCAACCTCGGTTCGCCGGTGACGCTGTCGGAGCCGCTCAATGCGGCGGCCAAGGCCTATCTCGATGCCGCAAGGCGGCTCGAAGGCGAGCAATTGCCTGTCATCGTGCCATTCGAGCGCAAGGGCTTCCTCGATCGTCTCCTGGGAAGGAGGGCGGCATGAACCTGCTCGACATCTTCAAGCGGCGCTCCAGCGCGCCGGTGGCGCGCGAGCGGCTGCAAGTGCTGCTCGCCTATGAGCGCCGCAACCGCAACCAGCCCGACCTCGTCTCCATCCTGCGCGAGGAGATCATGGCCGTCATCGCCAAGCATGTGCAGATCGACCAGGATTACCTGCAGGTGTCGATGGACAGGGGCGAGACCATGTCGACGCTGGAGATCGATATCCAGATACCGAACAAGAGCGCCGTGCCGTTGGCGATGGCGGGGTGATCTTTACCCTCCCCCTTGTGGGGTGGGTCGGCTCGCAGTCGCAGCGAAGCGGAGATTGCGAGACGGGGTGGGGCAGCGCGACGCTGCAAGATTTGCCTGCAAGGCCAGTGCCAGGCACCCCCCTCTGCCCTGCCGGGCATCTCCCCCTCAAGGGGGGGAGATCGCCAACCTTGCAAGGAATGAGCTGTCGTAGAAGCAGCCAATCTCCCCCCTTGAGGGGGAGATGTCCGGCAGGACAGAGGGGGGCGCTGTCCCGCCGACGTTGCCTTTCACTCCCCCTCACACCGCGTCAAACACCACCGTCTGCGCCAGCCCGCCCCCCTGGCGGTTCTCCAGTGTCACCGTGCCGCCATAGCGCTCGATGATTTCCTTGGCGATGGCCAGACCCAGGCCGGCGCCGGGGATGAATTGCTGGCGGCCGGGGTCGACGCGGAAGAAGGGTTCGAAGGCCTTGTTGATGAGGTCGGGCGGAATGCCCGGGCCCTTGTCGGAAATGGTCAGCACGGCGCGCCTGTCGGCCAAGGCGAGATCGATGCTGCAGGCCTTGCCGTGGGTGGCGGCGTTGACGATCAAATTGCGCAGCGCGCGGCGCAGGCCGAGCGCGCCGGCGCGTACCGACACATTGTCGAGATGGCCGATCGAGACGCCATGGCCGAGCGAGACCATCTCGGCTTCGATATCCTCCACCATCTTGCGCAGGTCCAGCGGCTCGACGGCGTCCTGGTTGACCTCCTCGCGCACCAGGCGGATGGCGCTGTCGGCGATGCGGTCGAGCTCGTCGAGGTCGTGAAGCCATTTGTCGCGGTCCTCGTCGAGGAACTCGGCGCGCAGCCGCATGCGTGTCATCGGCGTGCGCAAATCATGGCCGGCGGCGGCGACGAGGCGCATGCGGCTTTCCATGGCGGTGCGCAACCGCGACGACAGCTGGTTCAGCGCATGCGCGGTGGCCTTGACCTCGGCCGAGCCCACTTCCGGCACCGCGGCCAGCACGCCGTCCGAGCCGATCTTGGACACGGCGGCCTCCAGCATTTCCAGCGGCCGGATCAGCACCGAGGTGAAATAGACCGAGACGGCGGTGGCGCCGGCAACGATCAGCGTGATCCAGCCGGCGAGGATCAGCCATTCGCGCCCGGGCGGGTCGAGGTGCGGCACCTCGATGATCGCCCAGCGGTGATCGGGCATTTGCACCGATGCGGTCTGGCCGGGTCCGTCGGGCTTCTCGCTGATGATCGCCAGGAGGTCGAAGCCGCGGCGCTGCAGGATGTCGTTGAGCATCGCCGTTTCCGCACGGGCGACCTTGCCGGCGGCCGGATGGTCCGAGAATTGCACCCGCAGCACATCCGGGATCGGCCCCGGCAGCAGCCGCACCACCAGTTCCATCTGCTGGGCGATCCAGGGCACGGTCAGTTCCGGCGGCGGCCCGCCGCCACGCACGCTGATGACGGCGGCGGTCGCCAGGCCGACGACGCCGACGATGGAAAGGATCAGCAGCAGGATGAGGCGGCGGCGCAGCGAATTCACGCCTGCGCCTCCACCGCTTCGACACGCGCGGTCAGCTGGTAGCCGCCATTGCGCACGGTCTTGAACAGCGGCCCGTCGCCGGTGTCGGAGAATTTGCGGCGCAGCCGGCTCATCAGCACGTCGACAGAGCGTTCGAGCGGGTCGCGCTCGCGGCCTTGCGTCAGCTCGAGCAGCTGGTCGCGCGACAGCAAGCGGCCGGGACGGTCGAGGAATACCTGCAACAGGTCGAACTCGGCGCCGGTGAGGTCGACAAGCTCGCCGTGTGCATCCATCACCTTGCGGGTGTCCGGCTCCAGCCGGTAGCTGGCGAAGCGGTAGATGCGCACGCGGGGCGCCGGCGCCTCTTCGGGGGCGGCGCGCCGCAGCACGGCGCGGATGCGGGCGGTGAGCTCTCGCGGGTTGAACGGCTTGCCGAGATAGTCGTCGGCGCCGAGCTCCAGCCCGATGATGCGATCGACATCTTCCTTCAGCGCCGTCAGCAGGATGACAGGGATATGCGGCTTGCGGTCGCGCAAGGCAAGGCAGATGTCCAGCCCCGAACCGTCCGGCAGCATGACGTCGAGCACGACGAGATCGAACTGGCCGGCGCCGAGCTTCTGCTCGCATTCGCGCCGGTCGGCCGCCACCGAGACGCGAAAACCCTGGCCGTCGAGATAGCGACCGAGCAGCGTCCTGATCTCGCGGTCGTCGTCAACGACGAGGATATGGGGTTGTGACTGCATGATGCGGTGCCCTTTGCTTGGCGCTGATTATAGGGAGAGCACGCGCAAGCGGCATGGAAAATTGCAACGCAATGTTTCTGGCCGGGGGTGGGATACGTTCGGAAACAAATTGCCGCTTTGCGGAAACCTTCGGCAACATGCCGACGCGAAGCAGACAAACAGGCTTCCTATCCTCAGGGCTGTCCGATGCATAAGAGAAAGGAACCCCGTCATGCGAAGCAGACTTCTTGCGCTCGGCCTGTTTTCCGTCGCCGCGATCCATCCCGTGCTGGCGGCACAGCCCGATGCCGGTCCCGGCGATGCGCCGCCGGTGATGGCACTTCAGGATGGGCCGATTCCTGGTCCGCATGGACCGATGCGGCTTGGTCCGCAAGCCTTTGGCCCGCAAGGCTTTGGCCCGCAAGGCTTCGGCCCGCACCGCATGGGGCCGCCGCCAGAGTTCGTGCTGGCCGCCCGGCTGGCGGCGCTCGAGACGCAGGTCGGCATCCGCAGCGAACAGCTCGACGCCTGGCGCGACTACACCAGCGCATTGCAGGCGGTGCTTTCGCCGCCACGGCATGATCGCGGTCCCGGTGGCACTGGAGGCCTCGCTGGTCCTGCCGGGCCCGAGGCCAAGGGTCCGGATGCTGGTCCCGGCGGCGACCCCTTCGCGTTCCAGGAAAGGCTGGCCGACGAGGTTACCGCGCGCGCCGCTTCGGCTGCTAAATTGAAGGAAGCGATCGTCGAACTGCGCACCAAGCTGTCGCCCGAACAGCTCGAAATCCTCGCTTCGGCGGAACGCCCCCACGGACCACCCCCCGGTCCCTGGGGCGGCCCGCCGGATGCGGCCGGACCCGGAGGTCCGCCCGACCAGGGCGGACAGCTTCCGCCACCCCAGCCCTGGAATGGCTGATAACTCCGACCGGCTGCACCGGCCGGCCCGGTACTCAACCCGTTCTCGGGCCGGCCGGTTTGTGGGATGGCGGGCCATGTCCGCCATCCCACCGTTCAATCCAATTCACGCCCCCTTGTTCAAATCCTGGAATGTAAGCACGGCAATGTGGGAAGCCATGATGATGCTGCGGCTGATCGCATCGTTGAGCCCGAGACTCTCGCTTAGCCAGCGCGCGGACCATGCCGTCACGCAGCCGGCCTTGCCGGCCGATATGCTGAAGGGCGCGATCCGTTTGCAATTTGCCGCCTGGCGCCTGTCGCTGCCGGTCTCGGATCGCCCCAACGGCCACGGACATCATGACCGCAAGATCGCGTAAGACCCATCTTGTCCTGGCCGGGGTGCTGGTCGCGCTGCCGCTTTCGATAGGCGGTGCGCTCGGCTTCATGCTGATTACCGGCAAGGCGCTTGGCATATCGCCGCTGATCGGGATATTGATGCTGATGGGCATTGCGACCAAGAACTCGATCTTGCTTGTCGAGTACGCCTTGGTCGCTCAGAAGGAGCGTGGCATGAGCCGCTTCGACGCACTGCTCGATGCTGCCCGCAAGCGGGCACGGCCCATCGTCATGACATCGATCGCCATGGGCGCCGGCATGCTGCCGATCGCGCTCGGCATCGGCGCCGACGCCGAGACGCGGGCGCCGATGGCGATCGCCGTGATCGGCGGGCTCATCTCCTCGACCGTGCTCAGCCTCGTCTACGTTCCGGTCGTCTACACTTTCATGAACGACATCCAGCGCTTCCTTGCCCGGCTCCTGGTGGAACGATCCAACCTCGACAGCCAGACGGCGACCGCAACTCCAGCGAAAGATCATCCAGGCCATGTCTATCCAGTCTAGCCCGTCTTCCCGCCGCCGGCTCGCGCCCTGGGCAGCAGTGCTCACGGCCGCGGTTCTTCTGGCCGCCTGTTCGCAGGAGGGAATGAAAGCTCCCGCCGGCATGGCCGCTGCCGCCAAGCCGGAAGTCGGCGTCGTCACGCTGCATCCGCAATCGGTGGCGATCACGGCCGAACTGCCCGGACGCACGTCTGCCTCGCTCACCGCCGATGTGCGCCCGCAGGTCAACGGCATCATCCAGGCGCGCCTCTTCAAGGAAGGCAGCGAGGTCGTGGTCGGGCAACCGCTCTACCTCATCGATCCAGCGAGCTACCAGGCATCCTATGACAGCGCGCAGGCAGCCCAGCAGAAGGCCGAAGCGGCGGTGCCGACGGCGCAAGCCAAGTTCGACCGCTATGCCGGCTTGTTGAAGCAGAACGTTGTTTCGAAACAGGATTATGACGATGCCGCGGCAACATTGGCCCAGGCCAATGCGGATGTGGCGTCGGCCAAGGCCAGTGTCGAAACCGCGCGCATCAATCTCGACTACACCAAGATCACCGCGCCGATCGCCGGCCGCATCGACAAGTCGTCGCTGACGCCAGGCGCCCTGGTCACCGCCAACCAGGACACCTTGCTCACCACCATCCGTTCGCTCGATCCGATCAATGTCGACGTCACGCAATCGAGCACCAATCTGCTCAACCTGCGCCAGGCGATCAACGAGGGCCGGCTGAAGTTCAGCGGTCCCAATGTCAGCGTCAAGCTGAAGCTCGAGAACGGCACCATCTACACACAGACCGGCAAGCTGGAATTCGCCGGCGCCAATGTCGACCAGACGACCGGCACCTTTGCGCTCAGGGCCGAGTTCCCCAATCCCGATCGCCTGCTTCTGCCGGGCATGTATGTGCGGGCCCTGGTCGAAGAGGGCGTCGCCCAGAACAGCTTCCTGGTGCCGCAGCGCGCCGTCACCCGCAACACCAAGGGCGAGGCGACCGCCATGGTCATCAACGCGCAGGGCAAGGTGGAGACGCGCGTGCTCGCGGTGCGCAACAGCGTCGGCAACAACTGGCTGGTGGATTCAGGCGTCGGCGACGGCGACCGCGTCATCGTCGAGGGCTTGCAGCTCGTGCGCCCCGGCGGTGATGCGACCGGCGCCGAAGTGACGATCGACGAGACGACCGGCGAGGTGAAGGATCGGGCGCAAACCTCTTCGTCCGCATCTTCCACGGCAGTGGCCGATAGTGGCCAAAAACCGGCGCAAGGCGCCTCGACCGGGAACTGAGCAATGTCAGCATTCTTCATCAACCGGCCGATCTTCGCCTGGGTGATCGCCATCGTGATCATGCTGGGCGGCCTGCTCGCGCTCACCACGCTGCCGATCTCGCAATATCCGCAGATCGCGCCGACCACGGTCAACATCAGCGCCACCTATCCGGGCGCCGATGCATCGACCGTCGAGAATTCGGTGACCAAGGTCATCGAGCAAGGCATGACCGGCATCGACAATCTCGACTACATGACCGCGACCTCGACCTCGACTGGCTCTGCGTCGATCACGCTGACCTTCACCAGCTCCGCCGATCCAGACACCGCCCAAGTGCAGACGCAGAACAAGCTGCAGCTGGTGCAGTCGCAGCTGCCGCAGGTGGTGCAGAGCAACGGCATCACCGTCTCAAAATCCTCGACCGGCTTCCTGATGGTCATCGGCTTCGTCTCCAGCGACGGCAAGATGAACTCGACCGATCTGGCCGACTATGTCGATTCAACCATCAACGACACGCTGAAGCGCGTCGAAGGCGTCGGTTCGACGCAGCTTTTTGGCTCTGGCTATGCCATGCGCATCTGGCTCGATCCCGACAAGCTCGCCAAATACACGCTGATGCCGAGCGACGTGGCGTCGGCGATCGAGGCACAGAACACGCAGGTTTCGGCCGGCCAGCTCGGCGGCCTGCCGGCGCGCAAGGGCCAACAGCTTAACGCCACCGTGACAGCCAGGAGCCGGCTGCAGACCGCCGAACAGTTCCGCAACATCATCCTGAAGAGCCAGACGGACGGTTCGCTGGTTCGCCTCAACGACGTCGCCACCGTCGAGCTCGGCGCCGAAAGCTATACGACGCAGGCCAGATATAATGGCCAACCGGCGGCCGGCGTCGCCGTCAACCTGGCGACCGGCGCCAACGCCATCAACACGGCGGAAGCCGTGCGCACGACGATCAACCGGCTGAGCTCGACCTTCCCGCAAGGCGTCGAGGTCGTCTACCCCTACGACACCTCGCCCTTCGTGCGGCTGTCGATCGAGGAGGTGGTCAAGACGCTTGCCGAGGCGATCGTGCTGGTGTTCCTGGTGATGTTCATCTTCTTGCAGAATCTGCGGGCAACGATCATCCCGACGATCGCCGTGCCGGTGGTGCTGCTCGGCACATTCGGCGTGCTCTCCTTCTTCGGCTATTCGGTCAACACGCTGACCATGTTCGCCATGGTGCTGGCCATCGGCCTGCTGGTCGACGACGCGATCGTCGTGGTCGAGAATGTCGAGCGCGTGATGCAGGAGGAAGACCTGTCGCCGAAAGAGGCGACGCGAAAATCGATGAACGAGATCACCGGCGCGCTGGTCGGCATCGCCACCGTTTTGTCGGCGGTGTTCGTGCCGATGGCCTTCTTCGGCGGCTCGACCGGCATCATCTACCGGCAGTTCTCGGTGACAATCGTCTCCGCCATGGTGCTGTCCGTGCTGGTGGCGCTGGTGCTGACGCCGGCGCTGTGCGCCACCATCCTGCGTCGGCCCAAGGACCATGCCACGCAGACCGGCCCGTTCGGCTGGTTCAACCGCGTCTTCGATCGCGGCACGACGGCCTATCGCGACGGCTCGCACGGCATCATCAACCGGTCATGGCGCTTCCTCGTCATCTTCCTCGCCATCGTCGTCGCCATGGGCTGGATGTTTGCCCGGCTGCCGAGCTCGTTCCTGCCGGAAGAGGACCAGGGCATCCTGATCACCAGCGTGTCGCTGCCGGTCGGTGCGACGCAGGACCGGACAGAGCGTGTGCTGGCTCAGGTGACCGACCACTATCTCAAGGAGGAAAAGGACGCTGTCCAGGGCGTCTTCACCGCTTCCGGCTTCGGCTTCGGCGGCGCCGGGCAGAATGTCGGCATTGCTTTCGTGCCGCTGAAGGAATTCAGCCAGCGATCATCGCCGGCCCTGGCGGCGCAAGCGGTCGCCGGCCGCGCCATGGGCGCCTTCCGCAAGATCAGGGACGCGCAGGTCTTCGCGCTTGCTCCGCCCGCGATCCAGGGTTTTGGCAACACCAACGGCTTTGATTTCTACCTGCAGGACGTCAATGGCGCCGGCCATGACGCGCTGATCCAGACGCGCAACCAGCTTCTGGGCCTGGCCGCGCAGAGCAAGGTGCTGGCCAACACGCGCCCCAACGGCCAGGAGGACCAGCCGCAATTCTCCATCGACATCGACCAGGAAAAGGCCAGCGCGCTTGGCGTCAGCCTCTCCGACATCAACAACACGCTGTCGAGCGCCTGGGGCAGCGACTATGTCAACGATTTCATCGATCGCGGGCGGGTGAAGCCGGTCTATATGCAGTCGGACGCGAATTTCCGCATGCAGCCGGAAGATCTGGACAAATGGCAGGTGCGCAATGCCAGCGGCGCCATGGTGCCGTTCTCGGCCTTCGCCTCCAGCCACTGGACATTCGGTTCGCCCCGGCTTGAACGCTACAATGGTTCGGCGGCGGTCGAAATCCAGGGCGCGGCGGCCACGGGCGTGAGCTCCGGTGCGGCCATGGACGAGATCGACAAGCTCGTCGCGCAACTGCCTGCCGGATATTCGCACGAATGGACCGGGCTGTCGCATCAGGAACGGCTTTCGGGCAACCAGGCGCTGTCGCTCTACGCGATCTCGGCGCTGGTCGTCTTCCTGTGCCTGGCAGCACTCTATGAGAGCTGGTCGATCCCGTTCGCGGTCATGCTGTCGGTGCCGATCGGCATCTTCGGCGCACTTTTGGCGGCGACGATATTCGGCCAGACCAACGACGTCTATTTCAAGGTCGGCTTGCTGACCACGATCGGCCTGGCCGCCAAGAACGCCATCCTCATCGTCGAGTTCGCCATCGAGCGGCAGGCGGCCGGCATGGGGCTGGTCGAGGCGACGCTGGAGGCGGCGCGACAACGTCTCAGGCCGATCCTGATGACGTCTCTGGCCTTCATCCTTGGCGTCACGCCGCTGGCGATCGCCAGCGGCGCCGGTTCGGGCGCGCAGAACTCGGTCGGCATCGGCGTCATGGGCGGCATGATCGCGGCGACCGTGATCGGCGTGTTCCTGGTGCCGCTGCTGTTCGTCACGGTGCGGCGCATCTTCAAGAGCGGTGCGGCCAAGCAAGATTCTGGGCAGGATACCGGGCAGGGCACCGACGAGAAGCCGGCGACGGCCAACCAGCAATAAGGAAACTTTCCATGACAGGTTTTGAACGTGGCCCGGTGGCCGCGGGGCGGCTCATTGTGCCCATGATTACGGCTGTTTTTCTCACCGGATGCGTCGTTGGTCCGGATTATCAAACGCCCATCCTGCCGATGCCGGCAAACTGGAGCGGGCAGAAGCCGACGAAATCCGCCCAGCCGGCGCAGCTGTCGCAATGGTGGCAGCGCCTGCGCGATCCCACGCTCGACACGCTGGTCGAGGAAGCGGTTGCCGGCAATCTCGATGTCGCCACCGCGAAAGCCAAGATCCGCGAGGCGCGCGCCAGCTACCGCCAGAGCGCCGGCACATTGCTGCCGTCCCTGGACGGCTCCGGGTCGGTGACGCGCAACAAGTCGGCCGAGACCACATCGGGCGCCAATTCCATCTACAGCGAATACCAGGCCGGCTTCGACGCCAGCTGGGAACTCGACCTGTTCGGCGCCAACCGCAGGGGTGTGGAAGCCGCACGCTACGGCGTGGATGCGTCGCAAGAGGAGTTGCGCTCGACGCTGCTGACCCTGGTTGGCGATGTCGCGTCCTATTACACCCAGGCGCGCGGCGACCAGGCCCGCATCGCGCTCGCGCGGCGTTCGGCCGTGTCGCAGCGGCAGACCGCCGAACTCACGCGCACCATGTTGCTGGCGGGGTCGGCAACGGCGGCCGATGTCGCCAAGGCGATGGGGCAGGCGGCCAGCACCGAGGCAGCGGTGCCGACGCTGGAAGCAAGCTATGCCGAGGCGGTGCATCGTCTCTCGGTGCTTACCGGCCGGCCGCCGGCCGCACTCGTCGAGCGGCTGAAGCGCGGCAAGCCGATCCCGTCGCCGCGTTTGCCGATGCCGACCGGGATCCCGGCCGACATCCTGTTGTCGCGCCCCGATGTGCGCATGGCCGAGCGGCAATATGCGCAATACACCGCCAAGGTCGGCCAGGCCGAGGCGGCGCGCTATCCCTCGGTCAGCCTTACGGGAAATATCTCAACGGCGGCGCTCAATCTCGGCGATCTCGGCAAGAATTCGTCCATCGGCTGGTCCTTCGGGCCGTCGCTCAGCGTGCCGCTGTTCAATGCCGGGCAATTGCAGGCGGCCGCCGATGTCGCCCGCGCGCAACGCGACCAGTATTTCATCGCCTATCGCGCCTCGGTGCTGACCGCGCTCGAGGATGTGGAGAATGCGCTGGTGCTGATGGCGCAGGAGCGCATCCGGATCAGCAAGCTCGCCTCGTCGGCCAAATCCTATGGCGAGGCGGCAAGTCTCGAAGGCACGCTCTACAAGGCCGGCGAGACCAGCCTTCTCGATGTGCTCGACGCGCAGCGCTCGCTCTATTCGGCCGAGGATTCACTGCTGCAAAGCCGCGTCCTTTTGGCCACCAACTACATCGCCCTCAACAAGGCGCTGGGCGGCGGTTGGGATGGCGCGGTCGACAGCGCCAAGCCCGAGATCGTCGATGTCAAGACGGGGCCGCGCCTGGCGAAGATGACGGGACAATAACGAATTGCCGTCGAGCGTGTTCGCCACCGACGACATCATGCCGCGAGCAATCAAGCGGAGTGCTTTCGCCAACTGCTCGCGGCGAGAGACTTTTCAAGCATTGATTATGCAGGGATCGTCCGCGGTTAGATTGACCATTCAGGCAGCGGCAACGACTTTCTCGATCTCCTGCGCCGAATGCCCGGTGAGATCCTTTGCGATCTCGCCAACGAGCACCGCCGACAGTTTCTGATGGTAGTGCTTGCGCAGTTCCCCAAGCGTTCTGGGAGCAGCAATGACGATCAGGTTGGCGATTTGACCGCCGAGCACTTGCCGGTTGAGAAGCTCGGCTGTTCCTGCCGCGAAGCTGTCTTCGTCGATCTGACTGTTGTCTGGATTGGCGGAGCTGCTTTGATGACGCGCGCCGGACCCCTTGTTGTCATTCGACACGTCTTCCACTTCCGACGCTGTCAGCTTTGGATTGGCTTCGTCGCCTGAGTTGCGAAACAGATTGAGCTTTTCTCCGTCCGCTACTGCAACGGTCGCGCCTTTGGGAATATCCATGGTCGATCTCCAATTGCGCCAGTCGCTGACCAAATCCAACACGTGGCCTGCTGACGTCAGGCTAAACGCCCCAACTTGGCATGGCGTTCCATGGACTTGCCTCCAACGTGTTGAGTTCAATGCGCGTCGCGGCCGCATGGTCTGCGGGACATGAGCTGGTCGCTGGGCAGCGACGGCGCCACGCTTTGGCGATAGCGACCTGATCGCATCGCTGATATTGATGGCGCCCAAGCATAGCACAGGCGCCGCAGATGACATCCGACACACAGAAGGCCGAAGCGGTCGGGCAGTTGCTCGATACGCCGGACCTTGCCAACGCGCTGGAAAGCGAACAGTTCAAGAAATTCCTCGACCAGGTGCCGATCGCCATTGCCGTCTCGGACCTCGGTGCGAAGGAGCGCGTCGTCTATGCCAATCCGGAATTCGAGAAACTGTCAGGCCTGAAGGCAGCCAGGCTTGCCCAGAAGCACTGGGCCGCACTCGCTGGAACCGGTCTGCACCAGCACAAGGACCGCGCGCTGTCCGAGGCGGTGGTCGAGGAGACCGATTTCGTCGGCACGTTCCGGCTGGAGCGGGCCGAAGACACGCCGGCGATCGTCGACGCCTATTCCAACGTAATCGAGGACGACAACGGCAAGGTCTGCTTCCGGCTGGTGGCGCTGGTCGACGTTTCGGCCCATGGCGAGGCCGAGCAGGCGATGTCGGTCGAGGAACGCGTGCGGGAGAAGGACACGCTGCTGCGCGAATTGCAGCACCGGGTGAAGAACAATCTGCAGATGATCACCGCATTGATCCGGATGGAAACGCGCAACGCGATGGAGCCGGACCAGAAGCGGTTCGAGAGGCTGGCCGGCCGCGTCGACGCGCTGGCAATCCTCTACCAGACGCTGTCGGGCGACGATCACAAGGACGAGGTCGATCTCGGCGTCTATCTCAGCCAGATCGCGTCGGCGGTGATGAACTCGCATGCGGTCGAGGGCATTCGCCTCGACATGAAGGTCGATACCTATCCGGTGTCGGTCAACGTCGCCATGCCGACCGGGCTGGTGGTGAACGAGCTTTTGACCAATGCGCTCAAACATGCCTTCAAAGGGCGCGACGGCGGCACGATCACGCTGCATAGCATCGTTAACGGCGATGGCTGCCGTATTGTCGTCGCCGATGACGGCATCGGCCTGCCGGAAGGCGAGACCTGGCCCAAGCCCGGCAAGCTCGGCGCGCTGATCGCGCGTTCGCTGACCGAGAACGCCAAGGCGGAATTCGACGTGAATTCGAGCGCCAGCGAGGGCACGCGGGTCACCATCGCCTTCAAGCGCTCGGTTGCCGCCACCGCTTAGGCAGGCAGCCCCCAACCAATGCCGTGAATGGCCGGAAGGGCATTCCTCGACTTCCGGACCGATTCCAGCGCTTGCCCCAGCCGACTGCTTGGCGTGCCTCACGACAGGCCTGCCCGGGGAGGCCATAGCTGCCAGCCGTGCCGCCGGTCGCGCGGATGCCCGGCATGGAAGGATGAACCCCAAGTGACATCGACGCCAATTGCCCATCGTGAAGCGGCGCCTTTGCCTGTCGCGGCGCTGATGGGGGCCATGGTGTCGATCCAGATCGGCGCCACTTTCGCCAAGACTTTGTTCCCGGTGATCGGCGCGCAAGGCACGACGACGCTGCGGCTGGTCATCGGCGCGCTGATGCTGGTCGCGGCGCTGCGGCCCTGGCAGATGCGGCCGTCGCGCGCCACCTTGCCGTGGCTGGTCGCCTATGGCGTGACGCTGTGCGCGCTCAACCTCCTGTTTTATG
Source organism: Mesorhizobium subarcticum (assembly GCF_055456085.1). Classification (NCBI taxonomy): domain Bacteria; kingdom Pseudomonadati; phylum Pseudomonadota; class Alphaproteobacteria; order Hyphomicrobiales; family Phyllobacteriaceae; genus Mesorhizobium; species Mesorhizobium subarcticum. The sequence goes on from NZ_CM144237.1 coordinate 3,550,060, forward strand.
CGGCCCTTGCCAGGATCCCGCTCGGCGTCGCGGTGGCGCTCGAGTTTTCCGGTCCGCTGCTGGTGGCGACGCTGACCTCGCGGCGCGCCAGCGATTTTGCCTGGATCGCGCTCGCGGTGGCCGGCATCTTGTTGTTGTCGCCCTTCATCCATTCGTTGCAGCCGCTCGACCCGATGGGCGTGATGCTGGCGCTGGCGGCCGGCGGCTTCTGGGCGCTCTACATCGTGCTTGCCCAGAAGGCGGGCGCCGAACTTGGCACCCGCACCACCGCCTATGGCATGGCGATCGCCGCCGTGCTGGTGCTGCCCTTTGGCGTGGCGCAGGCGGGAACGGCGCTGCTGGCGCCGTCGATCCTGGTCAGCGCGCTGCTCGTCGGCCTGTTTTCGAGCGCACTGCCGTTCTTCCTGGAGATGGTGGCGCTGACGCGCATGCCGGCCCGCATTTACGGCACGCTGACCTGCCTGGAGCCGGGACTGGGGGCGCTCGCCGGCTTCCTGTTCCTGCACGAGAGCCTGACCGCGCCGCAACTGGCCGGCATCGCCGCCGTCATCATAGCTGCCGCCGGGACCGCGCTGACGTCCAGGCCGCCAGTGCCGTCGCCGGAGTAGGGGCAGCCCTGCGGACCGGGCTGCTCTAACTCTTTGTTTTCACGCAATTTCCTAGGCAAGGCGCGATGCGCTTTTGCCGGGAGAACCGTTTCACACTTTTCCTGGAATTGCTCTAGTTGTTGCAGGCCTTGGTTGGATCCGGCTTCCATTCGGCGGCTTCGAGCGGCTTGCCCTCCATGCAGATGGTCATTTTGCTGCTGATGGTGCCGGTCACGGTTCCATAGGTGTCGATGGCCGGTTTCGGCTTGGCAGAGGTAATCTGGTAAGTCTTGTCGCCGTCCTGCAAAATGATGCAGCCGGCTTCAGTGCCGGCTCTTGCACAACCCGATGCTTTGACCTGCTCGGCCTGTGCCACGCCGAGACCCTGGAACAATCCCAAGGCCAGAACGGCAAATGCCATCTTGCTTCGTGCATGCCTCATCGTACTTCCTCCCGCTGCCCGATAAGATACTTGCAGTCATACCACAGCCGGGCTTCAGGCGCGCTACGCAGCTCCGTCGGGGAACCGTTGGCCGGCAATCCGTGGAAGCGAATATGACTGCGCCTCTTGGAGGACAATCGTCATTTGGCGGAGATCGTAGGGTGATCGGGTGGCTCCGCGGTCAAAGGCGGCCCGCGACCATCTGCGAAACCTGGCGGCGGCCCAATTCACGCTAGCACCGATTGGCGAGCGGTCGTTAAATTCTTTGGGTGCCGCTTAACGCATCCACGATCAATGTTTGCTATCAGTCGCCTTGTTATGAAGGCCCTGGCTGACGTGCGAAAGTCTCTTTTCGTCCTGGCGACACTCTGCGGCGCCTGCTTTCCCGCGTTCAGTGACCAATCAAAGGCCGATAGTAAATGGCCGTCTCTTGTCTTCTTTGGGGCCGGCGAAAATCAGAAGATTTATTCTTCTCTTTATTTCAGAGGGCAAGAAGGCAAAATCCCGTCTGAACCGATGAACGGCAATAATTCAGGCAACGGTGCGAGTGGTTCAGGAGTTGTACAGCCTGGTCCTGTCAGCAGCGATACCCGCGGAACCGGGAAGTTTGTGAAACCATATTTTTCGAGCGGTCGGCGCTGATCGGCTCCAATCAGCGGCAACGCAAGGCGGCTAGCGATTGAACGCTGCCCAGCCTTCGCCGATTTTTGCCCCCGCTCGACTTGCCTCAAGGTTGGTGATCTGGTGGCCGCCTCGGCGCGACGCGGAAAGGCGTATATTCCAATGATCGAAACCATCTTTTCCAGCGCAGCGGCCATTGCTGGTATCGTGTCAGCCCTCTGTTGGGTAAAAGCGGCAAATTCAGAGATCCCCGCACCCGAGGGATACGGTGTTGGTGCTCTTTTCGACGGCGGCCTGACGGTGAGAAATGCGAAAGGAACCATCATAGATTTGCACGAAACCTATCGTGCCCAGGCGAGATGGAACGGTTATGCGGCTTATTCTGCAGCCGCTACTGCACTTTTTGTGGCCATGGCAGCGGCAAGCGGCGTTGTCAAGATTTGAAGACCAATACCCCGCCTATAGGCAGATCGGCCCACAGTGCGTCTCAGTTCATATCGATTGTAGGCAACAGCTTCCCAATGGGGGAGCGGTTGTGTTGTACACCTCGGCCCCCTCCTGTCTCCTTCGGCAACCCCCAAAAAGGGGGAGTTCGGCCCTGCATCCTCAGATCAGCTTTTCCAGCGTGATCGGCAAATCCCGCACCCGCTTGCCTGTCGCGTGGAACACCGCGTTGGCGATGGCCGGAGCGACACCGACAATGGCGAGTTCGCCCACACCCTTGCCGCCGAGCACCGAGGAATGCAGGTCGGGAATGCCGACCGAGATTACCTCGATGTCGGGAATGTCGGCATTGGTCGGCACGAGGTAATCGGCGAGGTTGTTGTTGACGATGCGGCCGTGGCGGCGGTCCATGATGCCTTCCTCCAGCAGCGCCTGGCCAATGCCCATGATGATGCCGCCCTTCCACTGGCTTTCGGCGAGTTTCGGGTTGTAGAGCCGGCCGGAATCCAGCGCCGACACCACGCGCGACACACGCACCGTGCCGAAATCCTCGTCGACGCGCACCTCGATGAAATGCGCGCACCAGGAGTGGCGGGAATAGTCGCCTTCGGTGTGCGGCACCGACATGGCGATGGTGGTGTAGTTCTTGTAGCGGTCCTCGGCTGTCGAATTGGCCGGCATGGTGTCGCCAGTCGCCTCGATATGGTCGCGGCCGACGCTCTTCAGCAGTTCGGCGATCGAGACATCGGGGCCATCGCCGCGCGGCGAGGCGATGCGGCCGTTGGCGACGACCAGCGTGTTGGCCTGCAGCGCGTGGAAGGGCGAGCGCTGGTCATTGATCGCCAAGCCCACCAACTGGTCGAGCGCCGAGGTCGCGGCCTTGTAAACCGCTCCCGTCATGACGCCGGCCAGCCGCGAGCCACCGGTGACGCCAGCGCGGGGAAAGCGGGAGTCGCCCAGCTTCACCACCACGTTGTCGGCCGGGACGCCGACCGTCTCGGCGGCGGTCTGCGCCAGGATGGTGTAGGTGCCCTGGCCCATGTCGATCGAGGAGCTTTCGACCTCGACCGAGCCGTCGGCCAGGATGCGCACGATCGCCTCGCCATAGGCGCGCCGCACCGGATAGGTGCCGGCGGCGACACCCCAGCCGATCAGCTGGTTGCCGTCGCGCATCGAGCGCGGTTCGGGCGAGCGCCTGGCCCAGCCAAAACGCTCAGCGCCTGCGGCAAAAGCCTCGCGCAACTGTCTGGTCGACCAGGTTTTTTTGGCGTGCGGGTCCTGCTCGGCATAGTTCCGCAGCCGGATCTCCAGCGGGTCGATGCCGACCTCATAGGCAAGCTCGTCGATGGCGCTTTCGATGCCGAAGGCCGAGGGGTTTTCGCCCGGCGCGCGCATGGCGCCCGGCACCACCGAATTCACCCGCACGACATTCTGTTTCGAGGAAAAATTCGGCGTCGCGTACATGATCGAGGTGACCGAGCCCAGCGGCTCGACCCACATGCCGTCGATCGATGTTTCATTGACGCCGCGATGCACGATCGACTGGATCACGCCGTCATGGCCGGCGCCGATCGTCACTGTCTGCCGCGTCGCGGCACGGCCGCCATAGCCGGTGAAGGTTTGCGGCCGGGTCATGACCAGCCGGACCGGCCGGCCGAGCATCTTGGCCGCACTCGCGGCCACCGCGCCGTGGCTCAGCGCCAGCGCCTTGGAACCGAAGCCGCCGCCAATATAGGGCGAGACCAGCCGGACATTTTCGAACGGTATGCCGAACCATTCGGCATAGGTGCGGGCCATGCCGTCGAGCCACTGGCTCGGCTCCCACACGGTGAGATGATCGCCTTCCCAGCGGGCGATCAGGCCGTGCGGCTCCATCGGCGCCTGGTATTCGCGCGGCGTGTTGTAGGCGGCGCAGATCCGCACGGGTGCTGAGGCGAAGGCGGCGGGCGCGTCGCCCCATTCCTTGGTCATGGCGTCGATCGGAATGCCGTCGCCGGCCTTGCCGTCGCTGAGGTCGACGATTGCCGGCGTCTCGTCATAGCTGACCTTGACCAAGGCAGCGGCGGCGACCGCCTGCTCGAACGTTTCGGCAACGACAGCGGCGACATGCTGGCCCGAGAAGGTGATGTCGCGCGCCAGAGGGCAGTAGGTTTTGTGGGGCGACGGCGTGCCGAACCAGTCGGAGGCGCCCTTGAGGCTGATGATGGTGTCCGGCGTGAGCACCTTGAGCACGCCCGGTGCTGCCTCGGCCGCTTTGGTGTCGATCGCGCGCACCTTGCCTGAGGCGATCGTGCTTTCGACCAGCACGGCATAGGCGAGGCCTTCAAGCTGTTGCTCGACGGCGTATTTGGCGGCACCGGTGATCTTGGCCGGGCCGTCGACGCGTGACAGCCGGCCGCCAACGGCTTCCGCCAGCGCGCCGTCGGCGGCGTCGCCCCGTTTTGTTTCACCAACTCTGATGTTGTGAACGGTCATGCCGTCTCTCCCAATTTGAGGATGGCTCTAGCTACGACGCGCGGCGCGAGCTCGATCTTGTAGTGGTTGGCGCCATGGTCGACGGCGCCTTCGACGGCGAGCCGGCTGGCGGCGCGGACTGTTTCCGGTTCCAGGACCTTGCCTTTCAGGGCGTCTTCCACGGCCCGTGCCCGCCATGGTTTTGTCGCGACACCGCCGAGCGCGACACACAGGTCGCGGATGGTGCGGCCATCGGCTTCGAACTCGATGCCGACCGCGGCACTTGCGGCGGCGAATTCATAGGATTGCCGATCGCGGATCTTCAGATAGGTCGAGCGGCGGGCAGCGGCGGATGAGGGGATTTCAATCGAGGTGATCATCTCACCCGGTTCGATGGCGTGTTCCCTGTCGGGCGTGCTGCCGGGCAGCAGGAAGAAGTCGTCGACCAGGAGCTTGCGTTCGCCGAGATGAACTGTTGCGTCGAAGGCGACCAAAGCGGTGGCGAGGTCGCCGGGATACATGGCGATGCAGGCCTCGCTGGTGCCGAGCACGGCGTGGCCCCTGGTGACGCCGCCGATCGCCGAACAGCCGGAGCGCTTGTTGCAAGCGGAAAAATTCGAGGGATCGCGGAAATAGGGGCAGCGCGTGCGCTGCATCAGATTGCCGCCGATGGTCGCCATGTTGCGGATCTGCGCCGAGGCGGCTTGCCACAGTGCTTCGGAAATGGCGGGGAAATGGCTCTTGATGTCGGCATGGTCGGCGATGTGGCCCATCTTGGCCAGCGCGCCGATGTTGGCGCCGCGCTCATTCACTTCGATCCGGTCCAGCCCCTTGAGATGGGTGATGTCGACCAGGCTGTCTGGCTCGGCCACGCCGCATTTGGCGAGGTCGATCAGCGTGGTGCCGCCGGCCAGCAGCATGGCGCCGGGCAGGGCGGCCGCCTGGCGTGCCGCATCGACTGAGCCGGGGCGAAAATAGGAAAAATCCCTCATGATGCGACCTCCAGCGCTGCCTGGCGGACAGCGGCGACAATGTGCGGATAGGCGCCGCAGCGGCAGAGATTGCCGGCCATGTATTCGCGGATTTCCTCGTCCGAGCCGGCGTGGCCCTCGCGGATGCAGGCCACCGCCGACATGATCTGGCCTGACGTGCAATAGCCGCACTGGAAGGCGTCCTGCTCGAGGAAGGCAGCTTGCACGGGATGCAGTTCGCCCTCCCGTGCAAGCCCCTCTATGGTGGTGATGGTGCGGCCTTCGGCCTGGGCTGCCAGCGTCAGGCAGGCCAGCACGCGCTCGCCGTCGATGTGAACGGTGCATGCACCGCACTGGCCATGGTCGCAGCCCTTCTTGGTGCCGGTCAGGCCGAGCCGGTCGCGCAAGGCGTCGAGCAGGGTGACGCGTGGTTCAATTTGGAGGTCGTGATGGCGACCGTTGATGTCGAGATGTACTGGGATTTTTGTCATGGGCGTCGGGCTCCAGTTGCTTGACGCTGGTGGGATTATTTCATCTTGGACAGGTGGAGGCCCACCTGTCCGTCCGGTGCTTTCGCTCCGGGCGTTCGCGACTTCTCAGGCCAGCAGATCCTCGATGCGGATCGGAAAGCGGCGGGGCCGCACGCCGGTTGCATGCCAGACGGCGTTGGCGACCGCGCCTGCCGTGCCGGTGACGCCAATTTCGCCGACGCCCTTGATGCCGAGCGCGTTGACGTAAGGGTCGTCCTCATGGATCAGGATCGCCTCCACCGACGGCACGTCGGCATTCACCGGGACGTGGTATTCGGCGAGGTTGGCATTCTGGATCCGGCCCGAGCGCCGGTCGATGATGGCTTCCTCATGCAGCGCGAAGGAGACGCCCCAGATCATGCCGCCATAATACTGGCTGCGCACCAGCCTGGGATTGATGACCCGCCCGGCGGCGAAGGCGCCGACCAGCCTCGTGACGCGGATCTGGCCGAAATCGGGATCGACCTTCACCTCGGCGAAGACGGCGCCATGCGCGTGCTTGGCGTAGGTCTCCTGGGACGCTGCGTCCGGAGCGCCCTTGCCATGGCCTTCGATCTCGGTGAGGCCCGCGCGGGTCAGGATCTCGGCATAGCTTTCGCTCCGGTTCTCGTCGTCGCGGCGATACAGCCGGCCGCCGCGCGCCACAACGCCCTCATTGCCGGCGCCGAACAATGGCGAGGCCTCATTGCCGGTGGCGAGTTCGGCGAGCTTGGCGATGACGGCGGCGCCCGCATTGTGGATCGCCATGCCGGCCGTCGCTGTGTGGCCGGAGCCGCCGGCAATGCCTGCGTTGGGCAGATCCGAACTGCCGGCCCTGAAATCGACCTGGTCGATGTCGAGCCCCAGCCCGTCGGCGGCGATCTGGGCAAAAGCGGTCCAGGCGCCTTGCCCCATGTCCTGCGCGCCGGTCTCCATCAGGCCGCTGCCATCGGCCTTCAGCACCGCACGCGCCTCGGCCTGGAACATGAGGGCCGGGAATGTCGCCGTGCCCACGCCCCAGCCGGTGAGGAAACCGTCGGCGTCGCGCATCAAGCGGGGCTGCAGCGGGCGGCTCGCCCAGCCGAATGCCTTCGCAGCCTGGCTGTAACATTCACGCAATGCCTTGGACGAAAACGGCTTGCCGGTCATTGGCTCGACCTCGGCATAGTTCTTCAGCCGGAATTCCAGCGGGTCCATGCCGCAGGCGTGAGCGGCCTCATCGATGGCGCTTTCCAGCGCGATCGAGCCGGTGGCTTCGCCGGGCGCGCGCATGAACAGAGGCGTCCCGGTGTCGAGCCGCACCGCCTCATGCGAGGTGGTGATGGCTGGGCTGGCATAGAGCGTGTGCGAGGCGTCAGCCGCCGGTTCGAAGAAATCGTCGAAGGTGCTCGACGTGGTCTTGGCGTGATGGTCGATGGCCGTCAGCTGGCCCTCTCCATCCATGCCCATGCGCAAGGTCTGGCGCGTCGGCGCGCGGTGGCCGACCGGGCCGTACATCTGCTCGCGCCGCAGCACCAGCTTTACGGGGCGGCCAACGAGGCGCGCCGCCAGGACGCCCAGCACCTGCGGCCCGGAAATCATGCCTTTCGAACCGAAGCCGCCGCCGAGGAAGGGACTGCGGATGTGGATGTTTTGCGGCGCGATGCCGAACAGGCCGGCTATGCGGCCCTGCGCCATGGCAAGGCCCTGGCTTGGCGTGTCGATCGACAGCTTGTCGCCATCCCAGGCGGCGACAATGGCATGCGGCTCCATGGCGTTGTGGTATTGGGCCGGCGTCTCGTAGGTGGCCTCGATCCGCGTCCTTGCCGATTTGAGGCCGGCCTCGACATCGCCCTTGTGCTGCACCGCCGGATTGCCGACGCCGACACCACGCGGCACGAAGCTTTTGGCGTCGTCGAGACCGACGCGTGCCGGCAGCGCCTCATAGCGCGGCGAGAGCAGTGCCGCGCCTTCGGTCGCCGCTTCCAGCGTCTCGGCGATCACCACGGCGATGCTCTGGTTGGGGTAGCGAACCTCTTCGTTCTGCAGCAGGTCGAGCCGGAACATGAAGGGATGGTCCTTGGCATCCGGGTCGGCGGCGAGCGCCGGCCGGTTCCTGGGCGTCATCACCTCGACCACGCCCTTGTGCGCCTTGGCCGCCTCGACATCGAGCGAGGCAACGCGACCACGCGCGATGCTGGAGACAGCGAGCACGGCGTAGAGCATGCCGGGCGGATGGTTGTCGGCCGCGTAGCGGGCGGCTCCAGTGACTTTCAGGAAGCCATCGCGGCGGGTCAGCGGCTGGCCAATGCTGGAGCCCTGCCTGGTATGGGCGGGTTGCTGGTTGAGACTGAGTTCAAGCGTCATGGCGCGCTCCGGGAATGGAGGAAAAGGGGGATGCAGGCAGGGCTGGCAGCCGTTCGGGCGTTCCCGCCTGCGCTGATGCCAGCGCTCGGACCACGATGCGGCGTGCAAGCTCGATCTTGAACGCATTGTCGCCGGAGGGGCTGGCATCGGCCAATGCGGCATCGGCAGCGCCGGCGAAGGTCGTTTCATTGGCGTCGGCACCAAGCAGCACGGCTTCGGCCGCACGCGCCCGCCACGGCTTGGCCGCGACGCCGCCCAGCGCCAGCCTTGCGGCGCGGATCTTACCGCCGTCGACGACAAGTGCCGCGGCGGCCGAGACGACGGCGAAAGCATAGGAGGTGCGCTCGCGGATTTTCAGGTAGCGGGCATTGGCGGCGAAGGAGGCGGCCTCCGCCGGCAGGCGCACGGCGACGATCAGGTCGCCGGGCTCCAGCGCATTCTCCCGCTGCGGCGTTTCGCCGGGAAGCAGGTGGAATTCCTCCAGCGTGACATGACGCCGGCCCTTCTTGCCCTCGATCTCGACGACGGCGTCGAGCGCCACCAGCGGCACGCAGAAGTCCGAGGGATGGGTGGCGATGCAGGCATCGCTCCAGCCAAGCACGGCGTGCAGGCGGTTCTCGCCCCCAAGTGCCGCGCAGCCGGCGCCTGATACACGCTTGTTGCAGGCGCTGGCGGTGTCGTAGAAGTAGCTGCAGCGCGTGCGCTGCAGCAGATTGCCGCCGACAGTGGCGGCGTTGCGAAGCTGCGCGGAGGCGCCCGACAGCAGCGCTTCCGCCACCATCGGGTAGGCCTTGGCGAATGCCGCGTCATGGGCGAGATCGGCGTTGCGGACCAGCGCGCCAATGCGCAGGCCGCCATCCTCCAGCCTTTCGATGCGGTTGAGTTCCGGCAGCCGCGAGATGTCGACGATGCGCTCGGGGCTGGTGATGCCGCCCTTCATCAGGTCGAGCAGATTGGTGCCGCCGGCGAGATAGGCCGAACCCGGCTCGGCCGCCGCCGCGATGGCGTCGGGAATGGAGGCGGGCCTGATGTAATCGAAGTCTCTCATGCCGCGGTCCTCCGGTCGGATTTGGCAAGTTGCTCCTGGGCTTCCAGTACGGCCTCGACGATGCCGCCATAGGCGGCGCAGCGGCATATGTTGCCGCTCAGCCCCTCGCGGATGCGTTCGGGATCGTCGCCGGCCTGGCCCTCGGCGATCAGGCCGAGCGTGCTCATGATCTGGCCGGGCGTGCAGAAACCGCACTGGAAGCCGTCGTGGGCGATGAAGGCGGCCTGCACCGGATGCAGCTCTTCACCCTGGGCGACGCCTTCGATGGTCAGGACATTGGCGCCATCATGGCTGACCGCCAGCGCCAGGCAGGAGTTGATGCGCTTGCCGTCGACCAGCACCGTGCAGGCGCCGCACTGGCCGCGGTCACAGCCCTTCTTGGTGCCGGTGAGATCAAGCCGCTCGCGCAAGAGGTCGAGCAGGGTGACGCGTGGATCGACCTCCAGCTCGTGTCGATGGCCGTTGATGGTGAGCGTGATGGGAAGGCTGGTCATGGGCGTCTGGCTCCAAGTTTGCTTGACGCGGATGGGGCGGATGGGGCGGATGGGAATGAACTGGTGCCTTGCCGGAGAAGGGCAAGGTGACCTTATGGTCAGGTGCTGGCGGGAGTGGAGGTGATAGCGGATCTCCCCAGAGACAGGAGGGCAGGGGAGATGTCGGCTTGCAGGTTCGAAAGACGTGACATACCCGTTCCCCTTCTTATATGATAAAAGCACTCCACTAAAGCGGAGGCGCCTCCGTTTATTAGGTGGGAGCTGGCCCGACCGGGTTCAAGCCCCCATATTTCGTCCGTGGAGAAAAAATTGGCAGAAGCCGTCATCGCCGCAGAGAAGGCCGCAGTGGAAAAACCATTGCGCGCCGACGCACGCCGCAACCGCGACCGGCTGGTCGAGGTGGCAGCGTCGGTCTTTGCCGAACGCGGCATCGATGCCTCGCTGGAGGAGATCGCGCGCCGCGCCGGTGTCGGCATCGGCACGCTCTACCGGCATTTCCCGACGCGCGAGCATCTGGTCGAGGTGGTCTACCGGCGCGAGGCGGAGGGGCTGTGCGCGGCCGCCGGCGAACTTGCATCAAAACATGCTTCCGATGTCGCGCTGGAAGAATGGATGCGGCGCTTCGTCGACTACATCGCCACCAAGCGCGGCCTGGCGACCAGCCTGCGCATCCTGCTCAGCACCAATTCGACGCTGTTCTCCGACACGTCGGGCAGGGTGTCGCAGGCCTTGCGGCAACTGGTCGAGGCGGCGGTGGCCGATGGCACCATTCGCGGCGATGTCGACGCCTCCGATGTTTTGCATGCGCTGTCGGGCATCTATTCCGCGCCCGACACGCCGGAATGGCGCGACCGCTCGCGGCGGCTGGTCAAGCTTTTGATGGATGGGCTGCGGTTCGGGGCGGGAAAATCCGCCACGGCCTGATGGTTCGCACGATCGGTTGCAGGCAAGCGACGGCCCTGTAACAGGCATGTCCGTTAGCCATCACAGGACGCGCCCACACACGCCGCTTGCATCTGAATGAGAGCGGTTGTTAAAATCCTCACATTTCAGGTGACCGACAGGCCCCACGCATGACTGCTCGCAAAGCGCAACGGACGGCACGGCTGATCGATCTGCTGTCGCAGCGGCGCGTGATCCATCTCAGCGAAGCGGCGGCGCTGCTTGGCGTCTCCGAAATGACCGTGCGGCGCGATATCGCCACCAACCCGGGGCAGATCGCCTATCTCGGCGGGCACATATTGGCCGCGGCCGAGATCGATGCCGATATTCCCTACGAACTGGCGACCGCTGCCGACAGCCATGCGGCGGCCAAGCGCGAAGCCTGCGTGCACGCGGTGCGCAAGATACGGCCCGATGAGACGATCTTCGTCGACTGCGGCACGACGCTGATCCATCTGATCGACCTCATTCCCGACAATTACCAAATAACCGCAATATGTTACGCCATGAATGTCGCGGAACGGCTGAGCCGCAAGGCCAATGTGACGATCATCATGCTGGGCGGCGTCTATCACCCGGCCTCGGCGTCTTTCTCGGGCACGCATGATTTCGACATCTTGAACAGCGTCGGCATCAACGCCGCCTTCCTGTCGGCCGCCGGCGTCGATGCCAAGCGCGGCGCCACCTGCGAGCATTTTCACGAGGCGGTGGTGAAGCAGAAGGTGATGAGCCTGGCGCGCGAGAACTACCTTGTCATCGACTCCAGCAAGATCGGCAAGCTCAAGCGCGCCTTCTTCTCAGCCATGGATGGTTTCGATGCCATTGTCACCGAGCACGGTGAAGTTGGACCGGATTCATTCCAGCCGCCGGTCTGACTCCGTTTGACATTTCCTGCCGCTGATGGAAAAGTCACAAAAAAAGTAAGAGAAGTCTCAAAAGAGACTCTCGACAGTCCGGGGTAGGGGACGCGTCAAAGGGAGGAAGTGCGGGCGCCATGGTCGAACAGGGTTCGATTGCGCTGATGTCCGGGAGCCCCTTGCTGCGCGTCGAGGGCGTCAGCAAGCGGTTCGGCGGCGTCAATGCGCTGCGCGGCGTCAGTCTCGAAATCCAGTCCGGTGAAGTGCACGCCTTGCTTGGTGAAAACGGCGCCGGCAAGTCGACGCTGATCAAGATCCTGAGCGGCGTGCATGTGCAATGATGGCGGCTCGATCGAGATCGACGGCAAGCCTGTCTCGTTTTCTTCGCCCGCCCAGTCGCGCGATGCCGGCGTGGCGGTCGTCTACCAGGATCTGAGCCTGGTCGAATCGCTCTCGGTCGCCGACAATCTGCTGCTTGGGCGCGAGCCGAGGACGCGGCTCGGTTTCCTAAAAAAGCGCCAACTGGTGGCGCAGGCCGAAGCCTTCCTCAAATCGCAGAACATCCCGCTCGATGCGCGCGCCATGGTCGGCTCGCTGCCCTTCGCCTATCGCCAGATGACCGAGATCGCCAAGGCGCTGATGGGGGATGTCCGCCTGCTCATTTTGGACGAGCCAACCTCGGCGCTGACCGACGATGAGGAAAAAATCCTGTTCGAGGCGATCCGTGCGGTCGCGGCGCGGGGCGTGGGCGTGATCTACGTGACGCATCGCCTGAACGAGGTGTTCCGGATTTCGAACCGGGTGACGGTGTTCCGTGACGGGCAGAACGCCGGAACGTTCGTCACCGCGCAAACCAATATGCGGCAACTGGTCGGCGCGATCGTCGGGCCGGATCACGCGGTTCTGAAGACGGACGGCGCCGGCCAAAGCACGCCATCATCCGCTTCCCCCGGTCCTTCTGAGAAGCCCGTGCTCGAATTGCAGGATGTCAGCAATGATAGGCTCGATCGCGTCAACCTCGCATTGCGCGGCGGCGAGATCCATGGGCTCGCCGGGCTGATCGGCAGCGGGCGCACCGAAATCCTGCAGACGATCTTCGGCCTGCGACCCATCCAGTCGGGCGAGGCCAGCCTCGACAGTGTATCGCTGAAGGGCACGGACCCGGCGGCGGCGATAGGGCAGGGCATCGCGCTGGTGCCGGAGGACCGGCATGTCCAGGGGTTGGTGCTCGAACATTCGATCGAGCGCAATTTGACCTTGCCTCGGTTACCGACTTTCTCGCGCCTTGGCTGGCTGCAGCGTCATGCGGCGAGCGAGCACGCCAATGCGGCGATGCGCCGGCTGGGCGTCAAGGCGCCGGGCGCATCGACCCTGGTGAAGAACCTGTCGGGCGGCAACCAGCAGAAGGTGGTGTTCGGGAAATGGAACGAGCCACGGCCGCGCGTTCTGTTGCTCGACGAGCCGACGGTCGGTGTCGATGTCGGCGCGCGTGAGGAAATCTACGGCGTCATTCGTACGGCGGCAGCGGCGGGAAGCGGTGTGCTGCTGGTGTCGTCTGATCTGTCCGAGCTGCTACAGCTCTGCGATCGCATTTCGATCGTCGTCGATGGCCGGATCATCAGGACGATTGCCAGGCAAGATCTCGGCAGCGCCGAGGACCTTCATCATCTCATTCAAATTTCGCAGCCATCGGAAGAGCACGCGGCATGACCGAAACCCAAAGCCCGGCAAAAGCCGCCATCAACCAGCCTGGCGGGCGCCTTGCGCTGCTGCATCTCTTGCAAGGCGAGCGTCCCTACATGCTCTACGTCGCCTTCGCCATCATGCTGGTCGTGTTCAGCCTGGCATCGCCCTGGTTCCTGTCGATCGACAATTTTCTCAACATCGGCCGGCAGACGACGCTGGTCTCGATCATCGCGGTGGGCATGACATTCGTCATCATCTCCCGGCAGATCGACCTGTCCGTCGCCTCGACACTGGCGCTCTCGGGCATGAGCGCGTCGCTGGCCATGGCGTTTGTCGCCAACAACTGGGTCGTCGGCGCGGTGGCGGGGCTGGGCACCGGTGCGCTGATCGGGCTCATCAACGGTGTCTTGACCACGCGGCTCGAAATCCCGTCCTTCCTGGTGACGCTGGGCACGCTGAGCGGTGCGCGCGGACTGGCGCTGATGGTCACCAACACCAAGCCGGTGATCATCACCAACGAATACTATTTCGCGATCTTCGGCGAGGGCTCGGTGCTGGGCATCCCGGCGCCGATCCTGTGGACGCTCGGCGTCACCATATCAGGCATCTTGCTGCTGCATTACAGCGTCTACGGGCGGCGCGTTTACGCGGCCGGCGGCAACCCGACCGCGGCCCTTTATTCCGGGGTCCATATCAAGCAGGTCACGACGCTCGCCTTCGTCCTGACCGGAACGCTTGCCGGGCTGGCATCGCTGATCCTGTCGGCGCGTTCTCACGCGGCACGGCCGGACGTCGTGCAAGGCATGGAGCTCGACGTCATCGCCTCGGTCATCCTCGGCGGCTGCAGCCTGTTTGGCGGGCGCGGCTTCGTGCTCGGCACGCTGCTCGGCAGCCTGATCATCGGCACGCTCAACAACGGGCTGGTGCTGCTCGGCGTCAGCTCGTCGCTGCAACTCGTCATCAAGGGAGCAATCATCATCGCCGCGGTCGCGTTCACGAGGAGGTAAGGCGCGCATCCGCGGATATCAGCAGAAGACCGCCGGCTCCAAACGGCAAACGAACACTAGAAATCAACGGAGGAAAGTCATGAAACATTCGGTAGGAATCCTATTCGGCACATTGAGCCTCGCAGCCAGCGCCTTTGCGCTGTCGACATCCCTGAGCCTGGCGCAGACGCCGGACACCTGCGTTACCGGCGTCGACATGGCCACGCTCGGCCCCAAGGGCATTGTCGGGCAGGGCCCGCATGGTGAAAAAGCAGCTTCGCCCGACGAGCTGAAACTGACTGACGACGAAGCCGCCAAGGTCAAGGCCGGCAAGTTCAAGGTTGGCATTTCCATGCAGACGGTGAACCTCGACTGGTCGCAGTTGCAAGTGGCGGGCATCAGCGAAACACTGGCCAAATATGGCGTCACCGTCACCGGCGTGGCCTCGGCCGAATATCAGGTCGACAAGCAGATCGCCGACATCGAAAACACCATCCAGCAGCATCCCGACGGCATCATCTCCATCCCCGTCGACTTCACCGCGACAGCGCCGACCTACAAGAAGGTGGGCGAGGCCGGCATCAAGCTGGTGTTCATGGACTCTATCCCGGTTGGCCTCTCATCGCCAAAGGATTTCGCCTCGATGATCTCGGCCGACAGCCAGGGCAATGGCCAGATCGCGGCGACGATCCTGGCGTCCTGCATGCCCAAGGGCGGCACGATCGGGCTGGTGAATTTCGGCGTCGACTATTTCAGCACCAATGAGCGCACCAAGGGCGTCAGCGAGTGGATGAAGAAGAACCGGCCCGACATCGTCATGAAGCAGGTCGACTTCACCGATCCCTCGAAAGTGTCGCAGATCGCTGGCGACTTCCTGACCGGCAATCCTGACGTGAAGGGCCTGTTCGCCGTCTGGGACCAGCCGGCGCTCGACACGCTGTCATCGATGCGCGCGCAAGGCATCGACATTCCGATCACCACGGTCGATCTCGGCTTGCAGTCGGCGATCGAGATCGCCAAGGGCGGCCCGCTCAAGGCAACCGGTTCGCAGCGTCCCTATGACCAGGGCGTCGCCGAGGCGCTGGCGATGATGAAGGCGCTGATCGGGCAACCCACGCCCGCCTGGGTTGGCGTGCAGTCGCTGCCGGTGGTGCAGTCCAACGTGCTGGAATCCTACAAGACCGTCTTCCACAAGGACCCGCCAGCCGAACTGGTCGACGCCTGCAATGCGGCGAAGCCGAAATGCAATTGAGGTAGGCCATGGGCGCGGGAGAGATCCCGCGCCCATTGTTGGTTTTTGAAGGGTAGCGAACGTTCCGCCCCAATCAACTAGATTGAAGGCAGGTATGGCCCGTCGTAGAGCGAATGCGGACCCGGCGTCACAACCTCAAAGTTGATCCCCATCGTCGCCAGCAGTTTCTTCGCGGCGTCCAGGTCTGCTTTGTGACCGGTTCCATGCTCCATGACCGCGAAGATTGCCCGTGCCGGCATTAGACGTTTTGTGAGATCGATGAACTTTTTCAGTTCCGATCGAGGAAAGTGCCATGAGGACTTGACCTCGCATATTACAGCCTCCCCATCGACGATGGCGAGAAGGTCGGCTTCCGCATCAGGTTCTGAATTTTCATGATCGTAGAAGAGCCATGTTGGCCCTATATAGAGCATTGATTTTCGTGCAGTTCCCAGAAGATTTGACAGCATCCAAATAAGTGAAAGAACGCTGTGATCTCGTAGGCTTTCTATAAGAAACTCACTAGGGCGAAATAGCCATTTCAAGTTAACAGGAGAATCTGTTTCTTGATGGCAAACCTCGCAGGATAACTGCGCCGACAATTTATCAAGATCGATCCAATTGCGGTGGTGGCACCGTTCACACACCCAATGATGACCTTGAAATAACATTTTTTGACGTCGCATTGAAATGAGGCATGACTCAAGGGAGTTCTGTTCCTGCTTGTCCCAATCTACGTCAGGATCGCTTTCCCCCTGCGTGGGGTTGGCTTTCCAGAATGCTTCTCTGTGAGAGGCCCAGTCATCTTTGAGCGTATCGAAGCTTAGATACTCCATCCGGCCTTTGAGTTCTTTTGCGGCCTTCAGTGTCAACGATGCCAGTGCCCTGATGTCTGCCTCATCGTTGAGGTCAAAAACAGAAGCCCTTTTTGCTCGCTTGATGAGCCGATTGATGGTTGGCATCGCTTTCCTAGGGTCCTCGGTAGGAGTACCGCCCATTCGGGCGAAAACTTCTCGTAGGAAAGGGTGAAGAAGGAAATCAGCGGCACTCCGAAGCCCGCCAGCCATCCCAAGAACCCCCTCTAGGTATCCGGCCTCATTTGATGGGGTCAGCCATCTAACTTTGTTGGTCGGCCAAACGTTGTCGTGCTCGGCATCTTCGGGGGACCGAGAGCCGTCAACGAAGGCATGCAAGAAAGCTTCGCGCGGTGTCGGCACTACAATCGACGCAACCGGTGCATCTAGATTTACGAACGTTACTAGGTTGCCGTACCGATTGCTCCGAGGCCTGAAACGCAAGTCCCGATTGTTGGAGCTAGCCACGTATTCAATTCTAAAGGCGCCAGACATGCGCCATTGTCGCGATAGCACCCAAGCGTTTTCCTCAGTAAAACGGGGTGTGGGGGCGTCCATTTGAAAAGTGAAGTCTATTGCCCAATTTCCTTGGGCGAATGATTGTCTTGGAGGAGCATCTGACAGGTGATCTGGTATGCAGGCTGGAGGCCTTGCTTTTGGCGGAGACCAGACGAATTGTTTCCAACTGGAATGCCAAAACGGCCCGGATGCAAACCTGTGGGTCTCTACCGCGCGCTTTAATTCATTTGGGCCAGGGACCAATTCAATTAGAGAGCCAACCACCTCCGAGCGAATTGATCCCCAGAGGCCTTGGGCACGTAACAAGGCTACTGCCTCCGATAATTCCGACTCGGAATGCGAAATAGATCGGACGGTAATATGCGATTGACCTCCCCCGGAGGTTACGTGATTGCGCATTTTGAGGAGTTGCGCGATGGCGGCACAAAACTGCGGCTCCCTTAGCTGGGCGAGTTCCAAGCGCCAGCAGCATACATCAGAATCTAGCCACGCTGGTATCAGTAGCCTGGCATTCCAGAAGAGGATTCTGTCAAGGACGCTTTCTCCCAAGACAAGGTTGAGAGAATCGCTCCATCGAAGCGATCGAGTTTCCAATCGCGGGGTACTACCAATTGCTGATAAAATTGACAGTGCAGTTGCGCGTCGCCCCGCGAATTCTTGTATAGCGGTGGCCTCATCAGGAATTGCATCCAAATCGTCGGGGATTGCATACTTTCGGTCAGATTGCTTGTGCGGATCAACAATGGTTAGAAGCGTTGCAGCGGAACGCGCATCGGCTGGGTAAATACTAGTCCCACAGCTCCGATGGTACGTACCAAGATTGTCTGTGAGGTGTCGCGAAGGCGTTTCAGTGTACCAGCAGTCAATGATCTTCGTCGCGCCGCTTTCCCACGGCCGTTGACCATGGCGGGCGAAACGAAAGATCGTCGAAAGAGACGACAGCGTAGATATTTGCAGATTAGGCTTGAATCCAGGAACATCTAGTCGTGGTTCTTGACCGCGCTCAAAGTGATAGTGGTACTCGGAAGGGCCAAGGCGCTGATGAATCTCAATAATATCCGCGCGCGACAACGCCACGTAAGAATAAATGATATCGGGATCATATTCTTCAAGCCACGGCCAATAGGCAGAGGAAATCTGGCCGTTCTCGCATGGAACTACAAGGCTGAATCGACCACCCCACCGACCGTAGCAGTCTGCGAAGATGCCATCTAATGCCAAATGCGCGTTGTCATCGTAATGTTTGAGAAGAAAGGCGATACGCAACGGCCGAGCGCGCACCCTAGCATTCAATTCATCCGACAATTGACTACCCCGTTGGTACTAGATTGAATGGTTTCAACATTGATTACCGACAATAGCAATGCATTCCCATACCGATATCGTGTATTCAAAAATCACTGTAAGATGCCAAATCCAAGGACCCGCCGGCCGAACTTGTCGACGCCTGCAATGCGGCGAAGCCGAAGTGCAATTGATTTGATGAAATGGCGGCGGGCACAGCAATCTGTGCCCGCGCCCGCCTGGCACTTTCGACCACGTCAGACCGGGGTCAAGACGCGCACCGGCTGGAGGCGGAGTTCGGCATCGACCGGGACCACCAACGTGCTGCGTGAAAAGGGGCAAATTTGGCCCCAATGCCGCATCAGGACGCCACAAGGCTCGCACAAGCGCCGGGGGCCACAGTGAAGCCGCACATTGTGCAGGCGGCGTGGAGGCTGAACCGGCCGTAACCACCGCGTGGCAGAAGGCTTCAGGGCTTGAAAAGCGCGGCAGTTCAAATTGAGGCCTTTGACGAACCGAATCTGATCATGGGCAAGGCGCCCATCGTGCGTGCGGTCTTCGAGGGGCGAGATATTTCGCCCTTGTGGAACGAGCTGTTCGGGCGCGTTTCGGCCGATATAACCGATGCGGCGGCGTTTCTTGATGTGTCGATCCTGCTTCACGCCATAGGCGAGGAAGACAAGGCGGCGCTCAGCCAGAAGGCAGCACTCGATATCAGTCGCAAATACCGCATCCGCAACGGTCGCGGCACGGGGCCGAACGTGCTTGTTTTCATGACCGCAGGCGACTTCATGGCCAACACGCCGATCGAGTTCCTGCTCGAGACATCCGACGCGAACCTGCTGCTCCACTATGTCGATGCCGACACCGCTGACCTTAAGGACATTCCAGCGCACGATGTCGCGTTCGTGGCGGTCGGCGAGTCGGCGGAAAATCTGGCGGTGCTGGCGAACCTCGACCGGCTGCTGCGCGACTGGACCGGCCCGATCATGAACAACGCACCGCGCCAGATCATGGCGCTGTCCAGGGACGGCGTCGCGGAGGCGTTGAAAAGCGAGCCTTCGATACTTGCCCCGCCTGCCGCGCGCGTCGATCGAGCCGTGGTCGAGACACTGGCTCGCGGGGACATAGAGGTCGGCGCGATCCTCGAGGGGAATTCGTTTCCGGTGATCGTGCGCCCGCTCGGCACGCATGCCGGCAAGGGAATGGAGAAAATCTCCACCCGTGCGGAGCTTTCAGCCTATCTGACTTCGCACGCCGAGACCGAATTCTACGTCACGCCCTTCATCGACTACAGCGGCACTGACGGCAAATTCCGCAAGCAGCGTGTCGCCTTCATCAATGCGCGTCCCTATGCCAGCCATCTCGCGGTCTCCGAGCACTGGATGGTCCATTATCTCAACGCCGGCATGACCCAGCACGAAGACAGGCGTGCCGAGGAAGCGCTGTGGATGGCCAATTTCGACAATGATTTCGCGGTGCGCCACGCGCGATCCTTCGATGCGCTGCATCGGCGTCTGGGGCTGGACTATTTCGCCATCGATTGCGCCGAACTCGCCGACGGCCGCCTGCTGGTGTTCGAGGCGGATGTGGCGATGATCGTCCATTCCATGGATTGGGAGAGTATCTTTCCCTACAAGAAGGGCGCCATGCGCAAGCTCTTCGCTGCGTTCGAAAACGCGCTGGAGCGGCGCGTGGCGCGCATGCTGCCGACGCCGACCACAGCATGCGCCCACACGGGAAAGCCGGCCATCTACCAGCGAACCCATGACGACTGCCTGGTTTGCGCCCTGGCGATGCTGACGGGCCGAACCTACGAGGAGATCGAGGCCATCGCGCGCGGTTGCGATCCCGCCTATCCGCTCGGTGGGCCGATGAGCCACTCGATCATGCGCGGCGTTGCCAACAAATGCGGCTTCGTCCTGCTGAGCAGCATTTACATGCTGTGGGCCAAACCGGCTATCATCGGCGTGGTTTCGCCGACCGTCCCCGACACCGGTCACGCCGTCTTCTGGGACGGCGAGAAGATCATCGATCCAGGCTTCTGCGAACGCGTCGATCGTGCCTATGTCGACCGATGCGGGCTGGAATTCACGCAGCGCGCCAGTGATCTCCAACCGCTGATCAGCCACGACATCCAGATCGCCTATCTGGCCGGTGCCGTGGCGGCCAATGAACCGCTTTGACCGCGAACAGCTCGCCGTCGCCCTGATTTCGGAGACCATCATGCCTGCAAATCAGCGCGGGACCCTACCGATGCCGGCGGGTCCGGACCAGCAAACGGGCAGCCATGAGCACCGTTCCCCGGCATCCGTTTCCTTCCTGCTCGGTACGGGTGGCGACAGACGCATATGGCTCGATGCGATCACCCGGCGTAACCGTTATGGGACGCGTACGACCCCGGCTGATGACGAGATCTCGTTTTCGTCGACAACGGCAAACAACATCTCGCGCGAGGGTTTTCAGGCGGCCGCGGTCGAGGCCGCGCGCCTTATCGACATGGCGTCGCCGTCGCCTGTCGCATCCGCGCAATGGTTTGCCGATATTCGCGACAGGATTGCCGGCAATCTTGGTTGTGCGGGCGCGCAGGTCGTGCTTGCCGCGTCCGGGACGGATGCGGAGCTTCTCGCGTTGTGCATGATTGCCGGCGTCTCCGGGCGCCCCTTGACCAATGTCCTTGTCGCGCCGGACGAAACGGGCAATGGCGTGCCACGCGCGGCGGCGGGGTGTCACTACTCGGATCTGACCGCGCTGGGCAGCGCCGTCGAGGCAGGTGCGCCGCTTGAAGGCCTGGCGCCGGACCGTATAGACGTGCGCACCATCGCCATCCGCAACGAGACCGGCGAGCCTCGCTATCAGCATGAAATCGATGCCGAGATCATCGCCACCGTCGAGCTCGAATTGAAGCGCGATCGCGATGTGCTCGTCCATGTGCTTGATGCTTCGAAAACCGGCCTGCCGGCGGTGACCCGGCAGGCCGCGCGCCATGTCGCGGCCCTTGCTCCTGGACGGGTGCATGTCGTCATCGATGCCTGCCAGTTCCGCGGCTCGATTTCGCGGCTGCGCCAAGATCTGGCGGATGGTTTCCTTGTGGCCCTGACTGGATCCAAGTTCATTGCCGGCCCCCCTTTTTCGGGCGCGCTCCTCATACCCGAGACCCTGGCCGAGGCGCTTGCCGCCAGGTCCGCCATTCCGGCAGGGCTGGCGGACTACACGGCGGCGCAGGACTGGCCGGTGGCCCTTCGCCAGCGCATGGACTTCTCGTTCAAGTCGGAAATGAACCTTGGACTGGGTTTGCGCTGGGTCGCGGCGCTCGCCCATCTCGACCGCTATGCCGCGATCGATGAATCCCGGCAAGGCCTGCTGAAGGACGGGTTCGTCCGTCTGGTGCTGTCTCGCATCGGCGCCGTCAAAGGCATCGTCCTCCATCCTGATGACGAAGGCGACCATCTCGGCGCCAGCGCCATGGTGCCGTTGACGATCACCGACGGCGCCAGCGCTTTCGCTTCGTTAGAGGTGTGTCAGGCTGTCCAGCACTCGATGCGCGGCCTCAATGGCGGGCCGATCTGCCATATCGGGCAAGCCGTCCGCCTGGGTTCGCGCACGGTGCTGCGCGTTGCCGCCTCCGCTCCCGATGTGATCGGCGTTTCCGCACGAATGTCGGCCGGCCAGTCGCTGGCGCAGGCGTTTGGTCCGATCGAATCCAGGCTCGACGTTTTCTTCCAGAAATTGGCTGTTGTCCTGCAACAGCCACGAGAAGCCTGATGCCGCTGCCTGTCGAGCAGAATGACGCGGGCGAGACCAGCCTTGATCCGGCGGACTGGGACGAGTTCCGCGCGGTCGCGCACCGCCTGCTGGATGACATGATCACCCACATCGAGACGATCCGGCAGAGGCCGGTGTGGCAGCGGCCAAGCGATGAAGCGCGTGCCCGGTTTACCCGACCGCTGCCGCACCGACCCCGCGACCTCGGCGATGTCGTCGATGATGTGCGCACGCACATCATGCCGTTCGCGACCGGCAATCTGCATCCCTCGTTCATGGGGTGGGTTCATGGCGCCGGTACGCCGATCGGCATGGTGGCCGAAATTGTCGCCGGCGGCCTGAACATGAATTGCGGCGGCCGCGACCATGCCGGTCTCGTGGTCGAACAGCAGACCGTGCGCTGGATGAGCGAGGCGCTCGGCTACCCCGATGGCGCGAGCGGCCTGTTCCTCACCGGCTCTTCGATGGCAAACTTCGTCGCGTTGACGATCGCCAGAACCGAAGCGCTGGGGCAGTCGGTCCGGGAAACCGGCCTGCGCGGCGCTGACCGCCAACTTGTCGCCTATACGTCCAGCGAGGCCCATTCCTGCATTGCGCAGGCCATGCAGCTGTCCGGCATCGGATCGGCCAATCTGAGGACCGTCGCGGTTGACGATGCGGGACGGATGCTGCCCGGCGCGTTGCGCACAGCCATCGACCAGGATCGCGTCAGCGGATTCCTGCCGTTTCTCGTCGTAGGAACCGCGGGAACGGTGAACACCGGCGCCATCGACCCGCTGGCTGAGATCGCCGAAATCGCGTCCATGGAAAAAATCTGGTTCCATGTCGATGGCGCGATCGGTGCGCTCGCCGTGCTGTCCGATACGTTGCGGGGGCTTTTCAAGGGCATCGAAAAGTCGGCATCGGTGGCGCTCGACTTTCACAAGGGGGGCCAGGTTCCCTATGATGCCGGGTTCCTTCTGGTGCGCGACGGCGATGCCCAGAAGCGGACATTCGCGCAGCCGGCCGCCTATCTGCAGCGCGCCGATCGCGGGCTTGCCGCTGGCGAAACCTGGCCTTGCGATCTTGGTCCGGACCTCTCGCGCGGCTTCCGCGCCTTGAAGACTTGGATGACGATCGAAGCGCTGGGAGCGGACCGTATCGGCGGCTCGATCGCCCACACATGCAGGCTCGCCGGCCATCTCGCCGAACGCCTGCAACGCCATCCGTCCTTTGAGTTGAAAGCGCCCGTGGCGCTCAACATCGTCTGTTTCGGCATTCGCGGGACGGATTCCGAGTTTGTCCGCAAACTGGTGCTGGACCTTCAGGAGTCCGGCCTGGCCGCGCCTTCGTGGACAACTCTCAACGGTGAACTGGTCGTGCGCTGCGCTATCGTCAACCATCGCACGACGGTGGCTGACATCGATGCGTTCATTGACACGCTCGACCAGTATCTGACCGGTTCGAGCGGCTAGCCCTTCGTTTCCACCAGGATCACCAGCGATTCCGGCACCACGCCATCATGCGCCATGGCGTCGGCGGCCGCCTTGCTCTGCATCAGTGCCGCCATCTTATCCATGTCAGGCACGTCCATCATCACGGCAACCCGTTTTGGATTTTGCGGGTCGACGAAGGTGCGGATATTGGTGATCCCAAGCGAGCCGAAAAGCTCCTTGCGCTTGGGTGAACTGAGCCAGTGCTTGGTGTCTTTCGAGATGTTGTGATGGCCAATGACTGTCGGCATGGCATCCCTCCCCAAGGTGACGCCGGCGGCCGATGTCGCCCGCCCGTTGCTGCGATCCACCTGTGCGGGGCAGTGAGCGCCGTTTCGTTTGGCCTGTCAATTAGTTATTGCTAATAGATGTTGTTGGGCCGGATCACCCAGGGGTGAGGGCCGCCAACGCGTGGCGGGCGTTCGAGCTTTCGGCGTGCCGTCATGAAGCCGGAAGTTCGCTCGCCTGAACTGGGCTTGCCCGGGGTCCACGCTGCCGCAGCCGATCCAGGGTGAGATAAATGACGGGCGTCGTGAACAAGGTCAGGATCTGG
Organism: Mesorhizobium subarcticum; assembly: GCF_055456085.1. NCBI lineage: Bacteria > Pseudomonadati > Pseudomonadota > Alphaproteobacteria > Hyphomicrobiales > Phyllobacteriaceae > Mesorhizobium > Mesorhizobium subarcticum. The sequence goes on from NZ_CM144237.1 coordinate 3,574,125, forward strand.
CTGACGATCAGGCCGCCGACAATGGCATAGCCGAGCGGCTGGCGGATTTCTGCGCCTGAGCCATGGCCGAGCATCAACGGGATGCCGCCGAGGATGGCGGCCATCGTCGTCATCAATATTGGCCGGAAGCGCAGCAGCGCCGCCTCGCGGATGGCCTCCAGGCTGGTCGCGCCTGCTTGCTCCGCGGTGATGGCGAAGTCGACCAGCATGATGCCGTTTTTCTTGACGATGCCGATCAGAAGGATGACGCCGATCATGGCGACGAGGCTGAAATCGAGGCCGGCCAGCATCAGGGCCGCCAATGCGCCTAGGGCCGCCGACGGCAAGGTCGACAGGATCGTCAGCGGGTGGATGAAGCTTTCGTACAGGATCCCCAGAATGAGATAGACGACCACCAGTGATGCCGCGATCAGCAGCGGAACCGTGGACAGGGAATCCTGGAAGGCCTGCGCGCTGCCGGCGAAAGCGCCGGTCAATGTGGCCGGCGGCTGGAGACCCTGAAACGCCTTGGTCACGGCGGCTGTTGCCGTGCCGAGCGAGGCGCCGGGCTTCAAATTGAAGGAGACCGTGGTCGCCGGAAATTGGCCCTGGTGATTGATCGAGACCGGCGCCACGGTCTCCGTCGTCCAATGGGCAATGTTGCCCAGCGGCACCAGCGTGCCGTCGGCGGCCTTCACCGACAGCCGGTCCAGCGTGTACAAATCGTGTTGCAGCTTGGGCAGCACTTCGAGCACGACATGGAACGTATCCGTCTGTGTGGTGAACTGCGCCACCTGGCGCTGGCCAAAGGCATCGTAGAGCGTGTCGTCGATCGTCTGCGGCGCGACGCCGAACAGAGAAGCGGCGGCGCGGTCGATCTTGAGCGACAGCGTCGGCGCGACCTTCTGCTGGTCGCTGGCGACGTCAGTGATTTCAGGCACCGTCTTCAGCGCCTCGACGACCTTCGGCGCCCAGGCGCCGAGCTCGGCGACGTCGCTGTCCTCCAGCGTGAACTGGTATTGCGTGCGGGATGGCCGGGCGCCGATGTTGATGTCCTGCGCGGCCTGCATAAAAAGCTGGATGCCTTCCACCTTGGCCAGCTCCGGCTTCAGACGGGCGATGACCTGTTGGGCGGACACGTCTCGCTGGGCAAGCGGCTTCAGGGTGATGTTGACATGGCCCTGGTTGAGCGCGTTGCCGCCATTGCCGCCGCCAATGTCCATGAACACGCTGTAGACGGCTGGATCCTTCATCACCACCGCGCTGATCCGCTCCTGCAGCTCGACCATCTTGGGATAGGAGACTTCGGGCGCTGCCTGCGACTGGCCGCCGATGAAGCCGGTGTCCTGGTCGGGGAAGAACCCCTTGGGGATCTCGACGAACATCCAAGCGGTCGCGGCAAGCGTCGCGACAAAGACGGCAAGCGTCAGACCGCTGTATTTCAAGGCGGCATCGAGCCTCCGGCCGTAGGCGTTCTGGAGGCCCTCGAAGGCGCGCTCGCTCCAGCGAAACAGGCGGCTTTGCCTGGCGGGGTCCGCCGGCTTGATCATGCGTGCGGCCATCATCGGCGTCAGCGTCAGCGACACGATCGTCGACAGGATGATGCTCAGCGTCAGCGTCATGGCGAATTCACGAAACAGGCGGCCGACAATGCCGCCCATGAGCAGGATGGGGATGAGCACCGCGATCAGCGACAGGCTGATGGAGATGATGGTGAAGCCGATCTCGCGTGAGCCCCGCAAGGCGGCTGCCAGCGGCTCCTCGCCGGCCTCGATGTGGCGGCTGATGTTTTCCAGCATGACGATGGCGTCGTCGACGACGAAGCCGACCGCCACCACCAGCGCCATCAGCGACAGATTGTCGATGCTGAACCCCAGGAGGTACATGGGGGCCGCGGCACCCAGCAAGGCCAGCGGCAGCGTGATCGCCGGGATCAGCGTCGCCCTGAGATTGCGCAGGAAGATGAAGATCACCATCACCACCAGCGCGATGGTGATCATCAGAGTGACCTGGACGTCGCTGACGGAGGCGCGGATAGTGGTCGTCCTGTCGGTGACCAGCGCCAGCTTGACCGAGGCGGGCAGGGAGGCCTGCAGTTCGGGCAGCGCCTGCTTGACCCGGTTGACGACCTCGATGACGTTGGCGCCGGGCTGGCGGAAGACGTCGACGGCGATGCCGCGCACACCATTGGTCCAATGCGCCATCTTGGCGTCTTCCGGACCCATCACCGCCTGGCCGATGTCGCGGATGCGGATCGGTCCGCCATCGCGATAAGCCACCACCGCATCGCTCCAACCGGCGGCGTCGGTTATCTGGTCATTGTTGTAGATCGGGAAGGTGCGGGTGGCGTCGTCGATATTGCCTTTCGGGCTCGAGACGCTGAGGCCCGATATGGCCGAGCGGACGTCTTCGAGGGTAACGCCGGCAGCCCCGATCCGGCCCGGATCGACGGAGATGCGGACGGCCGGTTTCTGCCGCCCGCCAATGTTGACCTGGGCGACACCCTGCATCTGGCTGATCTTCTGGGCGACGCGGGTCTCGATCAGTTCGTCGACGTCGATCAGCGACAGCGTATCCGATGTCGCCGAAAGCTGCAGCACCGGGGCATCGGCCGGATTGACCTTGCGAAAGGTCGGCGGCGCCGGCAGGTCCTTGGGCAATTGGCCGCTGGCGGCGGTGATGGCCGCCTGGATATCGCTGGCGGCTTGGTCGATGTCGCGGTCAAGGTTGAACTGCACGGTGATCTCGGTCGAGCCCAGCGAACTCGACGAGGTCATTTCGGTGACGCCGCCCACCTTCGACAGCTGCGTTTCGAGCGGCTGGGCGACCGACGAGGCCATCGTGTCAGGCGCCGCACCAGGCAGTTTCGCCGCGACCTGGATGGTGGGAAAGGCGATTTCCGGCAGCGCTGAAACCGGCAGCAAGGGGTAGGCCACGGCGCCCAGGAAGAGGATGCCGACCATCAGCAGGGTGGTGGCGACCGGATGTACGATGAAAAAGGCGGACAGGCCGGAGAGGCGCTCCTGTGCGCCTTGCTTGACTGGCGATTGCTTCTGGCCCCCCGACGTCGTGCTCATTGTGCGCCCGCCGATCCGGACGCGGCCACTGCCTGGTCGGCCGGAGGCTGCGTGTTGCCTGGTCCGAGCACATGCACCGTCGAGCCGTCCGCGATCTGGCCGAGCCCGTCGAAGACGATGGTCTGGCCGTCGGAGAGTCCTGAAGTCACCAGCGCCATGCCGTCGGTCGTCACGCTGACCATCACCTTGTGCCTTGTCGCCTTGCCATCCTGGCCGATGACGTAGGCGGCAAGGCCGTCGGCGCCGCGCGCCAGGGCCTTGTCGGGAACGACGATGCCGGTTTCGTTGGCGACCGTGAGGCGCGTGGCGACCGGCAGGCCGGGCCAGAGCGCGCCCGCGCCATTGTCGAATGTCGCGCGCAGCCGGATCGAGCCATTCGAGGCGTTGACGCTGTTGTCCATCAAGGTGAGCTTGCCGCGCGCCAGCACCTTGGAGCCGTCGGTGGCGATGGCTTCGACATCGGCAGTGTCGCCCTTCAGCGCGCCACGGATTTCGCGGAACCGGTCACCGGGCGCGACGAACACGACGCTGACCGGATCGAGCTGGGTGATGGTCAAGAGGCCGTCCGTCGAACTCTGGCTGATGATGCTGCCGATGCTCGCCGTCTTGAAACCGGTCAGGCCGCTTATCGGCGCCCGAATGGTGGCATAGCTGAGCTGGGTTTCGGCGCTGCGGATCGATGCGTCGTCGGAGGAAATGGTCGCCTCCAGTTGCTTGACGGTCGCCTTCTTCGCGTCGAGGTCCTGCGACGAGACGACCTTCTTGTCCGCCAGCGTGGCGTAGCGGTCGAGATCGGCGCGGGCATTGCCCAGCAGGGCATCGTCCTGGGCTTTCTTGGCTTTCGTCCCATCCAGCGTCGACTGGAGCGCGCGCGCGTCGAGACGGATGAGCACGTCGCCGGCCTTGACGATATCGCCTTCGGCGAAATTGATCGCTTCGACCTGCCCGTCAATGCGCGGCCTGAGCGTTACCGACTGAAGCGGGGCGACGACGCCAATGCCGGCAATGATGCGCGGGATGGAACCCGCCTTGGCGATTACGGTCGTAACGGGCACCGCTTCGGCAGGCGCGGGGGCAGTCGCGGAAGCTGCATTGGCATCGGTGCCGAACCCTGAATGTTCTCTCTGGAACCAGAAAGCCGCCAGACCTGCCACCGCAACGATGGCAATCGTCCAGAAGAACGCAGGCGATCGAAACGACATTCAGGGAGCCCTCAAACGTTCCCTGAAACGGCCTCATGGTCGAAACGTTCCAGCCAGCTAGCGCGAATCCCGCTGGACCTGCCGGCCTGAAATCACGCGCAGCCAGGGTGTGAGATGGAAGGCGCTCATCAGCAGATACATTGCGGCCATGCCGGTGAGCGGCGAGGCGCCCATGCACGACATGGAGGCTTCGCTGCCCTGAAGGCAGGAAAGAAGAGCCATCAGGGCGAAGGTGGGTGCGGCCGCGAGGCACAGCCAGTCGGCGATGCCAAGGGTGGGAGTTCTCGTATTTTCGGGCACGGCGCCGCCGGCGCTTGTGTGGATGTCGCTCACGGTCTTCTTCCCTTGATGGCTGCGACCCGTCAGGACTTGAGTTCCTCGTTCCCATGAAAGTGGCGCGAGGAACCCGAGCTGGACAGCCGTTGCTACTCGCCCTTGTCCCGGAACGCGGCTTCGCCGGCAGCGGAGACTTCGGCCCATTTCTTGTCGGCTCCGGCTTCGTAATTGTCGTGCCAGTTCCACCAGCTGTAGAGCGGCGTCTGGGGATAGCCCTCGGGCGAGTCCTCCCAGATCTCCTGGCGGCCGAGCGGGGTGGCGTCGAGATAGCTCCAGACGGTGCCCATCGCCTCATCGCCGCGGCTGTTGATGAAGTAGGTCCGGAAGACGCGGTCGCCGTCATGGATGAAGACGTTGTGGCCGTGCCATTCGTCGACGCCGAAATCCTTGTCGAAGCTGTCAGTGATCGTATACCAGGGGATCTCCCAGCCCATCCGCGCCTTCAGCCTGACAATGTCGGCCTGCGGCGCACGCGAGGCGTAGGCAAGCGTGGTGTTGCGGGCGTTGAGATGGGCGAGGTGGCCGACCTGGTCGGCGCCAAGCGAACAGCCGCGGCAGGCATGTTCGGGCCAGCCATAGACGCCGGGCTCGAAGAAGGCGCGGTAGACGATCAGCTGGCGGCGGCCTTCGAACAAATCGAGCAGGCTCGCCATGCCATTGGGGCCTTCGAACTCATAGGCCTTGTCCACTTCCACCCACGGCATGCGCCGGCGCTCGGCGGCGAGCGCATCCTTGGCGCGCAGCGTCGCCTTCTCCTTCACCAGCATCTTCTCGTGCGCTGCCTGCCATTCCTGCTGTGAAACGACCGGTGGGGTCTTTATCGTCAAGTGCTTGGTCATTGGTCTTCTCCTTTGCCAGTCATTGGTTGCCGGTGATGGGGCCGTTGCGGCCTGCTGCTTCCCGGGGATCCAGGGTAGGGCGGTGAAGCGGGGCGGGGTGCACTACTTCAGCGACGGGATTTGAATCGGCCGGCCCGGCGCAGCAGGGATGGCGCATCCGCTGGGCAGGTTCGGCCGTGTCGTGGGAGGGCGTGTCGGTGGGCATCTCAGGTCTCCTTGGCTTGCCGCTTCGGTGATGCGGCTTGCTGCTTTGTGGTGGTGACTTAAGTTAGGGCGGTCAGGCCGAGGGGTGGGAGTTACAAGTGTGACGGGATTTGAATGGACTCGCTGATCACTGCGGCAGCGCTGGCGCTGGCGGCGGGCGATCCGCTCGCAGCGCTCGACCGCGTTGCGCTGCGCGAGGATGCGCCGGCGCTGGCGCTGCGCGGCATTGCCATGGCGCAGCTCGGTGATTTCGACCGCGCCAAGCTGCTCTTGCGGCGGGCGGCCCGCGCGTTCAGCCCGAAAGAGGCTATCGCGCGTGCCAGATGCGTCGTCGCCGAGGCCGAGATCGCGCTGGTCTCGCGTGATCTGGGCTGGCCGGCCAAGGCGCTCGACGCGGCGCGCACGACGCTGGAAAAGCATGGCGACCGGCTGAACGCGGCGCATGCCGGCCATCTCAAGGTGCGGCGCCTGCTGTTGATCGGCCGCCTCGACGAAGCCGAGCATGTGCTGGCCGGGCTCGACCCGACACCGCTGCCGCCGGCAGCACGGGCCGCGCATGAGCTTGCCGTCGCCGGCATTGCCATGCGCCGCCTCAGAACCCGGCCGGCGCGCGCGGCACTCGAATGGGCACGCCACGCCGCCCGCCAGGCCGGCATTCCGGGCCTCATGGCGGAGGTCGACAGCGCATCGCTGGCGCTGGAAACACCGGCGGCGCGGCTGATCAGCCAAGGCTCGGAGCGGCCGTTGCTGCTCGAAGAGGTCGAGGCGCTGCAGGCGTCGCCGGCGCTTGTCGTCGATGCCTTCCGCTACGCCGTGCGCGTCGGGGACAGGACCGTCTCGCTGGCGAGCCGGCCGGTGCTGTTTGCGCTGGCGCGTGCGCTTGCCGAGGCGTGGCCAGGGGATGTGTCGCGTGAAGAACTCGTGGCGCGGGCCTTTGGCGGCAAGCATGTCGATGAATCGCACCGCGCGCGGCTACGCGTCGAGATCGGCCGGTTGCGCGCCGAACTTGGCGCGCTGGCCGACATCAGCGCCACCAAGCGCGGTTTCACGCTGGCGCCGCGCCAGGCGCGCGCGGTGCTGGTGCTGGCACGGCCGATCGAGGAACGGCACGCTGCCGTGCTTGCCTTGCTCGCCGACGGCGAAGCCTGGTCAACCTCCGCCCTGGCGCTGGCGCTTGGCACCGGCCAGCGCAGCGTGCAGCGCGCGCTCGAGCTGCTTGCCGAGGCCGGCAAGGTGCAATCCTTCGGCCACGGCCGGGCGCGCCGCTGGATGACGCCGCCGATGGCGGGATTCACGACCACCTTGTTACTCCCGGCGCCGCTGCCGAATGAGTAGGAATAGATCATTCGATCATCTTGGCGAGGACAAACACATGAAACATGCAGCGGCCGAAATCCTGCGCGAATACGGGCCCTTTCCGGGTGTGGAGCGGGTGCATGGGGTGAGCTTTGACGGCGAGAACGTCTGGTTTGCTTCTGGCGAGAAGCTCAACGCCTTCGACCCGCAAAGCGGACAGAAGCTGCGGTCGATCGATGTCGCCGCACATGCCGGCACTGCCTATGACGGCCGGCATTTCTTCCAGCTCGCCAATGATCGCATCCAGAAGATCGATCCCGATACCGGTGAGGTGCTTTCCACCATCCCGGCGCCCGGCGGTGGAGGCGACTCCGGGCTGACCTGGGCCGAAGGCACGCTCTGGGTGGGGCAGTACCGCGAGCGCAAGATCCACCAGATCGATGCCGAGACCGGGAAAATCCTGCGCACCATCGAATCCAACCGCTTCGTCACCGGGGTGACCTGGGTGGATGGCGAGCTGTGGCACGCCACCTGGGAAGGCGACGAGAGCGATATCAGGCGCGTCGACCCGAAAACCGGCAAGGTTCTGGAGAAGCTCGACATGCCTGATGGCATCGGCGTTTCGGGGATGGAATCGGATGGCGGCGATCGCCTCTTCTGCGGCAGCACATCCGATGGTGTGGTGCGGGCGGTGCGCCGGCCGAAATGAGCCGGGTCTTATGACGCAGACATCGGGTCGAGCCTCGCGAATTTGTCCGCCGCGACTGGTCGTCGCCCAAGGTCGTGCCTAGATAGGCTGCGATGGGCGATCGCCCGGACATCTCTTCGCAAAGGACCTGACATGCCAGAACAGATCACGCTGAACGACGGCGCCACCATTCCCCAGCTTGGCCTTGGCGTGTGGCAGGTCGACCATGACATCACCGCCGATGTGGTGGGCTGGGCAATCAAGGCCGGCTACCGGCTGATCGATACCGCCGAGGGTTATCAGAACGAGGAAGGGGTCGGCGAGGCGATCCGCGCTGCCGATGTGCCGAGAAGCGAGCTGTTCATCACCTCGAAGCTGCGCAATGGCGCCCACCAGCGCGACGCGGCCCTGCGCGCCTTCGACGACACGATGAAAAAACTCGGCATCGACCAGATCGATCTGTTCCTGATCCACTGGCCGGTGCCCAGCCAGGCCAAATATGTCGAGGCCTGGAAGACGCTGGTCGAATTGCAGAAGGGAGGCCGCATCAAGTCGGTCGGCGTGTCGAATTTCAACAGGGACCATCTGGAGCGGATCATCGGAGAGACTGGCGTGACGCCCGTCGTCAACCAGATCGAGCTGCATCCGCGCTTCCAGCAGCGCGAGCTCAGGGAGTTTCATGCCAAGCACAACATCCACACCGAAAGCTGGAGCCCGCTTGGCAGCGGCCGGCTGCTCGGTGACCCGACCATCGCGGGCATTGCCAAAAAACACGGCAAATCCGCCGCGCAGACCATGATCCGCTGGCACCTCCAGGAAGGGCTGATCGTCATTCCAAAATCGATCCAGCAGGACCGCATCGCGGCCAATTTCGACGTCTTCGATTTTGAACTGGACGCGCAGGACCTGAAGACGATCGCAGGCATGGATTCGGCTGACGGACGCGGCGGCCCGAACCCCGCCACGGCTTCGTTTTTGTTTTGAGGAAGAGGCGCGATCGCGCCTCTTCCTCTCGGTGCTTCCGCCATAGGCGGTGCCGACATGAGCGCTTCAGCGCCCGAACAATTCGGAGTGTGAGCCGAGCCTGACAAATTCGACGAACTCGTCATCGGCGCTGTACACAAGGAGGAAATCACCACCGATATGGGCTTCCCTGGCCCCCTTCCATTCCTTGCCTGAAAGCTCATGATCGGCCCATTCGGCGCCCAAAGGCTTTTTCAGGATAATCAGCGTCATCAGTTCGATGGCGCGGTTCATATCGGCCTTGCCAGCTTTGGTGTACCGTTCCCAGTCTTTTCGAAATTGCCTGGTGTAGTCCGATGCTCTCGGAAGCGAGGCTCTCCTGTCGGCGCTCGGCTTTTTCAAATCGCACGCCTCTGCTGAGCTTAATGCTTGCTGTCCAGGTCGGCAAAAAGCTCATCAGGTGTCGCAAATCGGGCTTTGCGAGCCTTCCTGAGTTCACGGGCCTCCGCGAGAGCTGCCAAGGTCACCTCGTTGGGAACCTTCAGTTCAAGTGGAAAACTCTGGGTGGCGACAACACGGTGGAGAAATACGCGAACGGCATCTGAAACAGAAAGACCGAGCGACCCGAGAACCGAGGAAGCCTCTTCCCGAATCTCGTCGTCAACCCGGACATGAATCATCTTGGTGTTCGTAGCCATATCAAGACTCCTAACCGGAGAATGGCCGGACGTATCCGCCAACCGTCACCAATATATGTATCTCAAATGCGATACAATCAAGGCATTGCGATCGCTAGATCCCTGACCCATCCAGCTGCTGTGCGTCCTCGCCTTCCCAAGGCGCCGGCAGCGCGCCGCCGCGGCTGAGGTTGGCCGAGGGCAGGGGCATCCAGCACTTCAGCTCCGGGTCGGCATACTCGACGACGCGGCCGGGCGAGGAATCCGACGCGCGCCAGCCTTCGCCGGCGAACTGGTCGCCGCGCGCCCAGTAGGCGAGGTCGACTTCCGCCGGCCCCTGTTCGGACGGGCGCACCGTGACCAGGATGCGGCTGCCGTCCTTCGGCGCCGTCGACATGTGGCGCCACCGTTCGGGCTCGTCCATCGCTTTTCCTCCTGCCTTTGTGCGGGGTGAAGTGTCGCCTCGCCATTGATGGTGGTCAACCCACACTTTGTCGGATTACATCGGCCATCTCCGTCCTAGGTCTGGCGATGTTCGCCAGGGAGAGGAGAGGCATTCATGCGTGACAAGGTCGAGCCGATGGCGGCTGGCGAGATGAAACTGTATTTCAGCCGCAATCCCAATCCGCGCTTGTCGGTCGCGGTGGCGCGCCACCTCAAGGCCCGGATGACCTTCGAATTCGCCTCACCGTTCGCGCCGGGGCAAGCGGAGCGGTTCCGGCCGCTCAATCCCAACCTTTCCATCCCGATTCTGGCGTGGCCGGGCGGCAGCCTGTGGGAGACCGACGCCATAGCCTGCCGTCTGTCGCGTGATGTCGGGTCGGATTTCTGGCGCACCGGCGATGACGAGCCCGACATGATCCGCTGGATAAGCTGGGGCAAGGAGAATTTCGCCAGGGCCTGCGACATGGTGCATTTCGAGCGCGGCACCAAGCAGCGCTATCATCTGGGTCCGATCGATCATCTGCTGGTCGAGGAGGGGCTTGCGCTGTTCAAGAAAACGGCGGCGATCCTGGAGGTGGAGTTGGCCAACCGGCAATGGCTGGTGGGACATTCGCTCTCTTACGCCGACTTCCGCATGGCGACCTTCCTGCCTTTCAACGATGTCGTCGGCCTGCCGCTCGGCGATTATCCGGCGCTCAGCAGCTGGTATCGCCGGCTCGAAGCCATCGAGGCCTGGCGCGACCCGTTCGCCGGGTTGGACGCGCCCGAACTGCCGCCGGTCAGACCCGCCTGAGGCGCCTTGCGAAAGCGTGCCGTGCCAATGATGACCGGATCGGCCTGGGCTTGCTTGGCCGGCCTACTTGGCCTGCGCCAGCTGCTGTTCGACCAGGCCGAGTTCTTTGACGTAGAAACCCTCGAAGCCTGAGGAATAATGCTGCTCGCGAAAGATATCGCGGGCGGTGATGAAGGCGTCGCGGGCTGCCAGCAGGCTGGCCTTGTCATGCGTCCTGGTGCCGATGGCGAGCAGGATCTCGCCGCGCACCAAATGGGTCTTGCCCCAGATGACCGGTGACTTGTCGCGCTTCAGTTCGGTGAGCGCCAGGTCCATCTGCTCCAGCGCCTTGCGGTAGTGCGGCACGCTGTCTTCGGCATCGCCCATGTAGCGGTAGGCGCGGCCTTGATTGTAGGTGATGGTCGCCCAGGTGAAGGGATCAAGCTTGCGAGTGATCACCTCATGGGCCTGGTCGAAGGCGGCGAGCGCCTGCGTGAAGCAGTCCGGGCATTTGTCGCGCTGGCCAAGCGACAGCAGCACGGCGCCGAGATTGTTCTGCGTGTTGGCCCAGTCGACCGGCTGGGTCTGGCGGCTGCGCACCTCCAGCACGTCCTGGAAGGCGGCCCGCGACGCCTCCAGTTTCTCCGTGCCGCCCTCGATCTCGCCTAGTCTCTGCAAGGCGACGGCCAGGTTGGCCAGCGCCATCGCCCATTGCACCGGCACCTTGTCGCGCGTCCAGACGGTCAGCGCGCCATGGAAGGCATCGATCGCCGCGGCGTAGCTCTTCCTGGCATCGCCGGAGTCGCCAAGCGCGGTGAATTCATTGCCGATGTTGTTCTGCAGCCCGGCCCATTCATCGGGATTGGTCTTTTTCGTGTAGACCTTCGTTGCCTGGCGGAAGGCATCCATGGCCTTGGCGTAATAGACCGTGCCGCCGGCGCGCTGGCCCATCAGGTCATAGGCGTTGCCGAGATTGATCAGCACGGTGGCCCACAACGCCGGCGTGCGCTTACGGGTGAAGGTTTTCAGCGCGTCCTCATAGACCTTGATCGCCTGCTCGACGCGCTCCGTGCCGTTTTCGCGCGCGGCCAGCGCTGTCAGCGTGATGCCTTCGTTGATGGCGACGCCGGCCGGGCCGCCAGTGAAGACGGTGACCCCCGGCAGGAGCTTTGCCGCCTCGTAGACGTCGACCGCCTGCGACAGCGCGCCGTTCTCGCCCTTGATCATGCCCTGATCGGTCAGCGCGTCGCCTTCGAAGATCTTGTAGACGAAGGCGGTCTTCGGATCCCAGCGCTCGGACTGCCGGAAGGCGTCTTCGTAGCGCTCCGCTGCGGTGCGATAGTCGAAATTCAGGATCGCGGTGCGGGCATGGTCGGCAAAAATATCAGCCAGCTCCAACCGCCGCTGCCTGATATCGGCCTCTGCCTCATCGAGTTGCTTGTCGATCACCTCGGCGCGAGCGCTCGCCTTGGCGCGGAACGTCAGCGCGAGCTGGATAGCGCCTTCCGATTGCGCGCGGTCCGCGAGGCCGGAAAGCCGAATCAATTCCGGGTCCTGCCGGGTTTCGGTGTCGTGGCGGTTGAGGATCTCGCGCAGCTTTTGCGCACCCGCCTGGAGCTGTGCCTGCAAACCGGCGGGGCCCGCCGAGGTGTCGACCTGCAAGGCGCCGAGCATGCCGTAGAGCTGGTCCAGCGGCACTTCGTTCTGCGCCGCCACGGTCTCGACCATCGAGCGCTGCTCGGCCGGTGTCGCGGCGATGGTCAGCAGGAGCTTGCGCCGCGCCGAACGGATCGAGGCCTCGTCGCTGCCGGTTTCTTCCGGTGCCTGGCCGAAATAGAGCAGGCGCCGCAGGCTGGCATTGGTCCATGGCAGCTGCCGGCCGCCGGTCTTCACATAGACCTCCTCGGCAACCATGGTCATGACATCGCCGAAGGCGAAGCCGCCGGCGGCGAGGTGTTTCAGCAGGGCCGCGGCATAGGGGCTGTTGCCGCCGGACTCGCCGTCGAGCGCCGCATGGCCGGGCTCAGCGGCAAAGCCGATGACCTGGCCCAGGCTTTGCGGCGCGCCCGATGCGTCCGCGAGGGGTGCCGCGCCCTTGACGGGATCAAGGCCGGTGGCGGCCACGGGCGAGGCGCCGGACGGGGCGGCAACCATTGCACCTGGCGGAAACGGATTCGAGCGGCAGGCATCGAGCAGCACGATCGCTATGGGAACGCTGGCCTTGAGCTGTGCCAGCAAAGCTGAGACGGGCACCAGCCGGTTGGTTGGATCCGTCAGCGAGGAGGCATCCGCCTCGACCGGCACCAGATAGTTTTCGCCGGCGGCCTCGATGCCGTGACCGGAGTAGTACAGCAGGGCGACGTCGGCGCCGGCCGCGTCCTCGACGAAATGCTTGAGGCCGCGCGCCAGGCGGGAGCCATCGCCATCGGGGATGGAGCTGACCTCGAAACCGAGGCTGGTCAAAAGCTGGGCGACGGCGCGCGCGTCATTGGCCGGATTGGCAAGTGCCGGCAGGGACAAATAGTGGGATTCGCCGATGACCAGTGCCACGCCACGCAACGGTTTGGCATCATCGGCCCGTGCCGGCCATGCCAGCATCACGGCCTGCAGCACCAGCAGCACTGCGGCGAAAACGGTGACGCGATGCCAACCCGCCATGCACAACCCCGATAGACCCAGCCCCATGCTAGCCGGCATAAAGTGGCGGCTCAATGAAGAATTGGGGTTTGCCGACTGGCGGAAAGAACTGACGACCGGCGTATACACAAAGGGAACTTGAAGACGCCGGCCGCCATTTGGGGCGTTGGGGTGCATCACATTGGGGCGCGATGCAGGGTCAGGCTAAGCGGATGGCCGGCATCTTCAATCGGAACGCCTGCCCATGGTGAACAAGTGGTTACTATCCACAGGCCAGTTTGCCGTGACCATTCCTGCGGGGCCAAAGCCGGACGGCGCGTTTCGCTATTGCCGACATCTGTGCGCAACGCAGCGCGTCGCTATTGCTTACATCTGTGCGCAACGCAGCGCGCACGGCCATCGGTGCTCGACGGGGAGCACCCGGGTTGGTAAGCCCCAAGCCGCGCAGGAGACCTTTTTGAGTCGAGACATGACCGTTGCGATCGAGATGGGACACACCACGGCGGGCGCCCCAGCCAACCTCGATCTCGAGGAGCTGCTGGCGACCCGCCTTCTGGTGCAGGGCAATTCGGGCTCCGGAAAGTCGCATCTGTTGCGCAGGCTGCTGGAGCAGAGCGCGCCCTGGGTGCAGCAGACCATCATCGATCCCGAAGGCGACTTCGTCTCGCTGGGCGACCGCTACGGCCATCTGGTGATCGATGCCGAGGAGCACACCGAGCGCGGCCTGCAGGCGGCCGGCGAGCGCGCCCGCATCCACCGTGTCTCCACGGTGCTCAACCTCGAAGGGCTCGATGCCGAAAACCAGATGCGGCGGGCCGCCGCCTTCCTCGGCGGGCTGTTCGAGGTTGCCCGCGACCACTGGTACCCGATGCTGGTGGTGGTGGACGAGGCGCAGCTGTTCGCGCCGGCGGTGGCCGGCGAGGTTTCCGACGAGGCGCGCAAGCTCTCGCTTGGCGCCATGACCAATCTGATGTGTCGTGGCCGCAAGCGTGGGCTTGCCGGCATCATCGCCACGCAGCGTCTGGCCAAGCTTGCCAAGAATGTCGCGGCGGAAGCTTCCAATTTCCTCATGGGCCGCACCTTTCTCGACATCGACATGGCGCGCGCCGCCGATCTGCTCGGCATGGAGCGGCGCCAGGCGGAAGCTTTTCGCGATCTGGAGCGTGGGCAGTTCATGGCGCTGGGACCAGCACTTTCGCGCCGGCCGCTCGGCCTGCGCATCGGCCCGACCGACACCAGCCCGCGCAACGGCACGCCGCGGCTGATGGCGATGCCGGAATCAGCACTTGAGGACGCCCGCGCGATCATCCTGGCGGCGCCGCCGCCCGAGACGATGCGCACGCCGCGCCGTGTGGCGTCACCGGACCTGCTCGACCAGCTGATGGCGGCGAAGTCGGCGGCGCTGGAAATCCGCCCCGAACCGGCGGAGCCGCAAATCAGCGCCGAGGATCTGGCGGAGCGGCATGAGCGGGTGGACCGCGTGCTGCGCGCCATTCTGGCGCAGCCTGACGCCGGTTTCCGCGTCATCGGCGTGCTCTACCAGGAATTCGTGGTGCGCTGCCGCATCGAGGGCCTCGCCTCTGTGGTGCCGGACCTGGCCGAATTCCGCCGCATGCTGACGCGTGCCCGCGCCGGTCTCGGCTCCGAGACGACGCAGGATGATGCGTGGCGGGACGTTTCCGTGCGCGCCTCGCTGCTGCCCGACGACATGCAGGGCGTGTTCATGATGATCGCGCGGGCGGCCAAGGAAGGCTGGCCTTGCCCGAGCGACGCCGCGATCGCGCGCGCCTATGGCTCGCACTCGCTGCGCCGTGCGCGGCGACTGCTGACCTATATCGAGGAGCAGGGCCTCATCGTGTGCCAGCTCGACGGCACGGGAAGGCGCACCGTGACGCTGGTCGAACTGGCCTGGGCCACGGCACCGGGCGACCCCAACGCCGAGGAGGTGGAGCAGGGGAGCCTGGCGCTGTAAGCGTGGTGGCGTGGAGATAGCGGAAGGGGTTGCGGACCCTACCTCCGCTCCGATGACCATGGAAAATTCACGTAGCGATCGCGCGTGTTGTAGCAGATGTTGCCGTACATTTTGAGATAGCTGTTCCTGCGGGCCGCATCGGCATAGACGGGCGCTGGATTTGCGAGATCCGCCTCATACTGGGCGATGTTGCCGCTGGTAAGCGCAATGGGCAGGATGTCCATCGCCTGCGGGATACTCTTCCCCTCCAGCCAGTCGGCGGCAAACTGGCCCATTGCATAGCCGAAGACGGGGGACGACAGGGAAATGCTGGCCTTGTAGGGGCTGTCGCCCTTCTTGATTTCGCCCACCGCCTCCGGCTCGCCGTCAATGCCGCCAAGAAACTGGTCAGGCCGGTCCTTTCCAGCCGCGCGAAGCGCCTGCAAAGCGCCCAGCACCACCGCGTCGCCGCCCAGCACGACGTCGATTTTCGGGTTTGCCAGCAGGATCGTCTTCATGGTCTCGAAGCCGCCTTCCTTGGTCACCGGACTGGGCGCGATGTCGGCCACGATCGTCACGCCGGGCATTGCGTTGAGGCCGTCCCGCATGGCTTCGAAGCGGGGGGCCAGAAACTCCATCGAGTCCTGCGTCAGCAGCACCACATTCGCTTTGCCACCCAGCCTGGCGTCGATGTGGGCGATGGCTGCGTCGGTGAGCACCTTGCCCGTCGCGTATTGTGGGGCGTTGAGCAGCAAGGTGGCCGGTGGCGGAACAATGGTGCCGACGAACGCTCCCGACCAGATCGTTTTTTGAAGGTCGTGGCTGATCGCCGCGGGATCGGACGAGGTGGCGACCAAGCCACCAACCTTGCCCGCGCGCAGGGATTGGATCTGCTCGATAGCCTTCGCGGTATCGTTCTGGATCAGAAGCCTGCGATACTCCAGCCCGCGATCCCTGGCTGCCATGGCCAGGCCATGATCGACGCCCTGCAGGAAATCACGATCGTTTTCCTGAACGTAGGCCAGCAGCTTGTTGAGCCCCGGTGGGGGCGTGCACGCCGGCGCATCCGGTTCGAAGGTGGGGAATACGGTACGTTGCGTGATGCCCGGCGGGCCATCCTGCGCGCTGGCAAGGTCAAGCCCACAGATCGACAGGACCAGCAGCAAGGGAAAAAAGCGCAATGACGCCGGCCAGCCTCTCCCGATATCCTTTCGATCGAAAGGCATCCAAAATCCTCCCCGTTTCCGCCAGAGGTAAAGCAGGGAGTGGCACTTTCCGCAAGCGGTCGCTTGAACTGGCGAGAAGCAGGGTTTTTCGTGGTATCCGACGTCCCTATGCCGCCCGGTCGCCCTTGCGGCGTTTGGTCGAAAAAACCAGGCGGGCAGCCGTGCCGGGATGACGCTGCTGATACTCAATCTTGGCACCGAGGCTGATGCTCATGGCGTTGACGATCCTGCTGCCGACGCCGGTGCCCTTGGCGGGCGCGCCTTCGGCACGGCCAACCCCATCGTCTTCCACGACCAGTTCAGCCTGCTCATCCACCAGCTTTTTGAGATGAACCCGGACTTCTCCAACCGCGTCGGGATAGGCGTATTTGAACGCATTGGTGACAAGCTCGGTGACCACGACGCCAAGGTTGATGCTGATGTCGGTCTCGAGCTCTATCGGGTCGATGCCGTAGGACAGGTTGACGCCGTGAACCTGGCTGCGCAGCGAGGTGCGCAGATGGTCGAGGAGCCCGCTCAAATACTCGTCGAGCGCGACCGAACGCACGCCGCCCGCGCCATAGAGGCGCTTGTGCACGAGCGAGATTGCAAAGATACGATCTTGTGTTTCCGCAAGGGCATCCTTGGCGGCGGGATCATCGAGCGCCTTCGACTGGAGTTTCACCAGCGACGAGACAAGGGCGAGGCTGTTGGCAACCCGGTGATTGACCTCGGACAACAGCACTTCGGCACGGTCGCGGGCATGCGCAAGGTCGACGGTCCGGGTGGCGACGCGCTGTTCGAGGTAGCGGTTGAGCGTGTTGACCTCGTCACGGGTGACGCGTAGCTCCCTGGTGTAGCGTCCCACGCCGTAGGCCGCGCCGCTGACCACGGCCACGATGACGAGTGCACCGATGGCCGACACGAGCCTGAGCAAGGCGGTGTTGGCGCGTTGTTCGGCAACGCCCGATGTCAGCCTGTCGTCGGCCCTGACGATGATGCCGGAGAAGAACACATTGGCTTCGTCTGTCAGCGCCTTGCCTTTGTTCGTGCGAAAGATGGCCAGCACGTCCTCGTCGCGCTGGTTGCGCTTGAGGGTTATCGTCTGGTCCATTTCGTCGAATTTGCTGGAGATGATCGTGGACAGGCGCTGCAAGGATGCGTCGGAGTCTGACGACGCCGGCAGAAGGTTGTCCAGCGCGAGCAGGCGCCGCTCGGCTTGAGCCTTGGCCGATTGATAGGGCGCCAGATAGATCTCGTTTCCTGTGATGATGAAGCCTCGCTGACTGGCCTCAGCCGTCTGCAAGGCATTTCGCAGCTCGACCGCCGCTATGCGGGTGTCGCGCGCTGCGATCGCATCGTCGAAATAGGATTGCGCCCGCTCGCCGAGCCAGAAGTTCATGGCGACGATGGCTGTCAGGGCAAGGAACCCGATCAGCAAGGCGGCGGAGGTGAATCGGACGAGGCTACGACTGGACAGGGGCATGGGATACTCCTGCCCGATTTCAGTGCGTCGCGCCATATTGTAGTGAAGGCTAATAAGCCGGGATGTTGAGACTCCGGTCGAACTCGCCTAGCCACCGCACCCGGCGACCCCAACGCCGAGAAGTTGGAGCAGGGTAGCCTTGGTGCTGGCGAAGCGGCAAGATGCCTTTGCCGCCTCGAAACAAACTACTTCACCTTTCGGCCCAGCCCCATGGATTTGGCGAGTTTCGAGCGGGTGGCGGAATAGTTCGGCGCTACCATCGGGTAGCTGGACGGCAGGTTCCACTTCTTTCGATACTCGTCCGGCGTCAGGCCATAGTTGGATTCGAGGTGACGCTTCAATGATTTGAAACGCTTGCCGTCCTCCAGGCAGATGATGAAATCGGGCGTGACGGATTTTTTCACGGGCACGGCATATCTGATCTCGTCGGGTCCGCCATCAACGACGCCATCCGAAATGCTTCTGATCGAGGCGTGGATTTTTCCTATGAATTCAGGAAGCTCGGCGGCGGGGATGGGGTTGTTCGAGACATAGGAGGACACGATATCGGCGGTTATGGAAATAACGGGATCGATCTGCTTTCCATTGCCGTTGGATGTGCCGGCGGCAGCGGCGATTTCGTCAGGTGTTTCTTCGAACATTCCTCCGGCCCTGACTATGGTCGGTCTAACGTAAGGCTTCTTCAAAGGTGTCTCCTTGGGACAGTCTGGCTGATGTAGCTATTGGATGATGCAAGTTGTGGGAAAATTTCACACGTGTCAACTGGAATGCAGTTGATCGCCCAGGATGGTTTTGTTTCACCGGCCAAGACAGGACTTCTCTCCGATCAGGGTGTGGTAACCGAGCCGACGAAAGCGCTGCTGGTGTCGCTTCTCAGTCGCCACCCTTGTGGAAGCATTTCCCACGCGCTATTTTCGTCAGGAATTTCCGAGGGATGGATGACCGATTTCACGATTGGCAAGTATTTCGCGATTGGCCAGTATTTCGCGATTGGCAAGTGAAGGACGACGATGAGCAAATCGGCGGGACAATATCTGGATGCCGCGGGCGTCCAGAACGCGTTGAACCGGGTTCTTCGCCCGTTGGTGCGGTTGGCCATCAAGTGCGGGGTGACGTTTCCAGCCTTCGTCGATCTGCTGCGTCAGCTCTACGTCAATGTGGCCGAGCATGAATTCGCGTTGCCCGACAAGCAGCAGACCGACTCCAGGGTCAGCCTGCTGACGGGCGTCCACAGGAAGGAAGTCAGCCGGCTCAGAGGAGCGGGCGCGCCGGTGCGGGTGGTGCCCGATTCCGTTTCCAGGACGAGCGCCATCGTCGCGCGCTGGCTTGCCGATCCGCTGTTCGTCGACGCCAAGGGCACGCCCCTGCCGCTGGCGCGCACGAGCGAGGCGGGAGAGCCATCCTTTGCCGGGCTTGTGGAATCGGTGACCCGCGATCTCAGGCCGCGTGCCGTTCTGGACGACTGGCTCGACCGAAAGCTGGTTGAAATCGACAGCAAAGACCGGATCGTTCTGATGGAAGGGGCCATGGTGCCGCGCGGCGATGGCGAAGTCCGGCTTTACTATTTTGCCCGAAATCTCGGCGACCATGCGGCCGCTTCGGTCGAGAATGTCCTGGCCGACGCGCCGCCCTTCCTCGAGCGTGCCGTCCACTATGACGGCATCTCCGAGGACCTTGCCAGGTCGCTCGAGGCCTACAGCCGCGAGGTCGCGGTCGAAACGCTGCTGCGCCTCAACAAATACGCCAACCAGGCCATTCAAAGCGATCCGGGCGGCACCAGCCGGTGGAACTGGGGTGTCTATATCCTCACCGCCGACGGCACGTCGCTGGTTGCCGGGGAATCGCCCGAGAATAAGGATGCCGGCGGAGAGACGGCATGAGCGGAAGGCCGACGAGACGGGGTTTCCTGACGCTCGCAGCCGCTATGCCGGCGGTGTTTTTCAGCATCGTGGCAAGGGCGAGTGAAGCGTCGAAAGACCAGGGCATTGGCGGTACCGGCTGGACGGCGGGCACCGACGGCGACCAGGGCATTGGCGGCACCGGCATCGTGGGGACGATACAGCGTTTCGGCAGCATTTTCGTCAATGGCGTGCGGGTTCAGTATCAGCCTGACGTGCCGGTCTGGATCGACGGCGTGCGCGTTGCCGCCAACAGGCTGAAGATCGGGCATGTCGTGCGCCTCGCGGTGGTCCAGGAGGCCGATCGCGTGGTGACCTCCTCGATCCATGTCACCAGCGAGGTGGTGGGGCCGGTCGAGCGCAAGACAGCCGGCTCGCTGCGGGTGCTGGGACAGCAGGTCGACATCAGCCAGCTTGCGAAGGGATTGAAGGTCAAGGCGGGCGATGTCGTTGCTGTCCATGGCATTCGCCGGCCCGACGGGACAATCGTCGCCAGCCTGGTGGAGGTGAGGGCGCATGAGCAGCACTATCTGGTTCGCGGCCTGGCGGTGGTGAGATCGGGTGCGTTGCTGGTCGGGCGGCTCAAGATCGGGACCGGACCGTCGCCGCTGGCAAACCGGCGCGTTCAGCTGACCCTCGCCAAGGCCGTCGGCGGATACAAGGTTGTGCATCTGGAAGCGGAAGCGCCGGTTCCGCAGGCCCATGTCGCTGATGTTCTCTACGAGACGTTTCTGCAGCGCCGCGGACGCAAGCTGGAATCGGGTCTGGGCGTCGCCGTCGGCAATCGGAACGGCGATGTGACATCGACGGCTGCTGTCCGGGCGTTTATCGAGGTCGGGTTCGATCGCGCGGGCAATATCGTGTCGGCGTCGCGCGGTCGCGATGCCGGCGGGCCGTCGCCTAACCAGCCGGGCATGCCGCCGGGTTCGCCTCCCGGCGGACCGACTGGACCGGGCGGGCCGCCTGGGCCTGGGGGGCCGGGGGGACCTGGCGGGCCGGGTGGCCCTGGTGGCGCCGGTGGGCCGGGCGCGCCTTAGAGCCTTCATCGTTTCTCGGAAGCCGCATATCGCGTCGTCATCCCTGGGCGAAGCTCCGTCGCGGAGACCCTAGGATCCATTCCGTGACCTTAATTGTGGAGTGCAGCGGTGCAGAATTCTGCACCGTAGCAGCGCTTTCGAGTCCCGGCATGGATCCTGGGGTCTGCGCCGCGTCGCTTCGCTCCTTGCTCCGCCCCAGGATGACGAAGCGATGGATGGATCAGCGTTCTGGCAGCTGCAACGATCCGGCCGGCCCGTCCTTTGCGATGGACGGGACCGGCCGGTGCAGCCGTACGGGGGCTCGTTGTAGGGGGGTGAGCTTTTTTCGCGTACGGCTGCTTTCCGCGGACCATGCGGGGGGCGGACGGTCCGCTGAAATCCAATGAAATGTCTTGGTCTTTTGTCCTCGGATGTCGCTGACGGACTCCATATGTGGGAATTTTACCCACAAGTCAACTGCTCGCTCTTGACGTGGGTAAATTTCCCACATACATGAAATCAGCATCCCGGGAAAGCGTACAAGAAGCTCCGGGGCCTCAATCGGAACAAGGGCAGCGAAATCTGAAATGATGCGGCTTTGGCCGCCGCGGATTTCTGTTGCCCCGGACCGATTTGATTTCGGTGCAGCAACGTCGAAGGTAAACCATTGAAGACATTGTATATTGATGCATCCTTGCCATTTCGCTGGGGGCCGCATCCGCCCGTCGGCATCCCGCGCGTCGAAACGGCACTCATTCGTCAGGCGCTGCGATGGAAGGCCTCGCCGGTCGGCTTCTTCATCGTCGACAAATGGGGGCAGGGCCAAAGGCTCGACGAAGCGGAACTTCGCTACCTCCGGCGGCTCGTCAACGGTGATCTGCCGCAACCGATTGGAGATGAGGGAAGCTCTTACCTGGCGCGGCTGTGGAAGGTGCTGTCGATCATGCGGGAGGCACCCTTTGCCTGCGGACGCGAGTTCGATCGCGTGGCGGCGGGCTTCCTCTCGGGTTGCGAGAAGCGACGCGGGGTCAAGTTTCAGCTGTCCAAGACGGCCATTCGGCTCTTCAAGATCGTGAAGTCGGCGCTCCGCCCAAGCCGGCTCGACACTGGAGATCCGCTGCAGAACGAAAACGCCTTGTGCTTTCTGTCCAGCGCAAGCGTGCACGAACTCGCCGCCAGGAAGCTCAGGGCAAAAGCCAGATGCGGCATTTTCACCTTGATGCACGACCTCATTCCGATCGACTTCCCGCAATATGTCGGTCCGCATCACGCGCGCGGTTTCGTCCGCAACACGGCATGGCAGCTGGAAAATGCCCGCCTGCTCGTCTGCGTGTCGAAATACACTGCCGACAGGGTGAAATGCCATGCCAAGGCCTCAGGGCTTCGCCTGATACCGCAAGTGGCCGTGGCATCGCCCGGCGCCTTCCTGCGGGAAGGCGTCGCGGATCGCGGCATGTCCACCGAGCGGCACAAACGCGACCGCAAGTTCGTCCTCTATTGCTCGACGATCGAGATCCGGAAAAACCACATCCTTCTGCTCAAGGTCTGGTACCGGCTTTTGCCGCTGCTGGGTGAACAGCTGCCGATGCTCGTGCTGTGCGGCCGATGGGGCTGGATGTATGAGGAGCTCACCGCCTTCATGGCTGAGCATCCGGAGCTTGCCCCGCATATCCAGTTCCGCTCCAACCTCAGTGACCGGGAGCTGGCAGAGCTCTACCGGGACGCCGAATTCAGCGTCTACCCGTCCGCTGTCGAAGGCTGGGGCCTGGGCGCTGCCGAGTGCCTCGATTTCGGCCTGCCGGTCCTGATTTCAGACGCGCCCTCGCTGACCGAAGCGACGCAAGGCTTGATGCCGACGCTTCCCGCGCACGACGTCGAAGCCTGGTGCGCCGCTGTCGCCAAGGCCTGCACCGATCCGGTCTGGCTCGCCGAATTGCGCCACACCATCGTGACGCGATACCGGCCCATTCGCGAGCGGGAGTTTTTCGCGACCATGGTGGGCCACGCCGCCGCAATCGACGCTATCGCGGAACACAACCCTGCCGCTGGAGCCGACCCTGTCGCAGGGATCGCTTCAGACGATCTCGCGCCCAGGATTTACGGGCCGCATCCGGTGGTGACCGGGCAGGCCAGGGCGACGAGCGCATTGGCAGCTGACGTTCTTCGCAGGGCGTGATGGGAAGCATTGTCGATATGTCGATGCTCGCTGGGGCGCGGGAGCGCTCCGGCGATGTCGCCGTGCGGGTGATGGGGACGCCGCGATCCGGCACCAACCTGGCGAAGTATCTCCTCGAACGCTATCTCGGCGTACAGGTCGTCTTCGATCACGGCTTCTGGAAGCACGGCATCTTTCCGGCGCTCATGAACGGGCGCGAGATCGACCATGGCGGCTTGCCCATCGTCGTCCTGAGCAAGGATCCCGTCAGCCAGATCCTGTCGTGGTTCCGCCTGGCGAGGAACGACACGATTTTCAAGCCGAACGGCAATCTCGGCTCGTTTCTCAAGCAGCCCTTCGACGTCAGGCAGGATTTCACCGCGCCCAAGCGCATGGAATACAGGTTCCACTCGCCGGCCGATTACTGGAACCAGTTCTATTTCGCCATGGATGCACTTCGCCGCTCCGGCGCTCCGGTGCATTTCATGCGCTATGAGGCGCTTGTTTCAGAACCGGCCCTGTCGCTGCACATGCTCTCGCATTTCCTCGGCCGTGTCAGACCTTTCGATGTCCGCTGCCAGGTCGAAATTCCCAGGCAAACGCTCGACGCGAGCAATGACATCGACCAGGCCACGAGCCTCAGCGATGAAAAGACCTTCGATCCCGCCCGCGCCGAACTAGCATCGGCGCTGGCCAGGATCGGATGGCGCAACGCGAACACCATCCTGCGCGGCATCGACGACGATGTGCTCGATGCCACGGGCCGGGCCGGGTTTCGCCGGACGTGCCGGGAGGCTGTTGGCGCCAAGGCGATGCTGAGGTCGCTGGTCGGGTTTTGGTGAGCCGGCGAAGGCCGGTCAGCCTGCCGCCGCGATGCCGGCATGGTGGCTGCCCAATTGCCAGAGGGGCAGGGGAAACCGCCCGTGCTGCACCTCCAGCAAGCGGAAGCCCGCCCCGCCGATCAGGCGCAACGGATCGCGGTTGAGGTGGCAGCCGCCGGCGAGCGATCCCCACAGCCGGTTGAGGCGCTCCTGCCAGCGGCGGCATCGCGGCCCTTCGGCTTGGCCGTGCTCGATGAAGATCAGCCGGCCCGTCGGTTTCAGGATGCGCCGGATTTCGCTGAGTGCTGCTTGAGGGTCCGGAATGGTGCAGAAGGCGTAGGTGACGACGACTGTGTCGGCGCAGCCATCGGCCAGCGGCAGGCTTTCGCCGCCGGCCCGGATGCATTCGACCGGGAAGGGCGAGGTGCTGCTCTTCGGTGCGGCGAGGCCAAGCATCGTGCCGTCGGGGTCGACGCCGATCAATTGCTTGACCCTCGCGGCATTGTAATAGGGAAGGTTGAGGCCCGAGCCGAAACCGACCTCGACGACGACACCTTCCGCCAGCGGGATGACGCGCCTGCGCATCCGCGAAAAAGCGCCAGCCGAACAGCCGGCGTGGACGAAATAGGGGGCGACGCAGCGCGCATACCAGGAGAGACAGGTCTGGCACATGGCTCAGCCTCCATGCCTGGCGACAGGGGCGCTGGCAAGCGGCGCTGATGTGCGATGGCTTGATGTATTGACCGGTGACATTTCTCGCTCCAAGGGAGTTGATCGGGCCGGATCGGCTCGACTTCGCGGGGATGGATAGAAGGCCGGCGTCCCCTCAACGTCCTCTCGCTGCGCGGCCGCGTGCGGATCGATGGAGCTGATACAACTCAGACTTCTGGGTTTTCCGGAATTCCGGCTGGACGGTCGGCCGATAGAGCTTGCCTTGCGCAAAGCGGCAGCGCTCGTCATCTACCTCGCCGAGGCCGGCGGGCCGGTGGCGCGTGACATCGCCGCCACGCTGCTGTGGCCCGAGGCCGACACGCAAGCCGCCCGCGCCCGCCTGCGGCGCACGCTCTACAAGATCCACGTCGCGTTCGGCGAGGAGATCATATCGGCCAGCGCGGCATCGCTCAGCCTGCATCCAGCGCTGTCGGTCGAGGCCGACGCAAGCGCCTTCGAACATGCCTGCGATTCCGGTCGTCTCGACGAGGCCGCCGACCTCTACACCAGCGATTATCTCGCCGGCTTCTCCCTGCACGATTGTCCCGAATTCGAGGAATGGGTGTTCTTCCGCCGCGAGGCCTTGCGCAGCCGGTTGGTGCAAGCGCTGGAGCGGCTGGTGGAAGCCAGGATCGCCGGGGGCGAACCGCGCGGCGCTGTGCTGCATGCCACGCGCCTTGCGGCGCTCGACCCGTTGAGCGAAAGCGCGCATCGCCATCTGATCCGCGCCCATCTGGCGGCTGGCGACCGGGCGGCGGCCGAGCGCCAGGGCGAAACATCTGCGCGGCTGCTGCGCGACGAGCTCGGCGTGGCGCCGGACCCCGCCACGCTCGCTCTGCTGCGCGCGAGCGATGCCGAGGTGCCGAGAACCCGCTACGTCGCGGTGGACGGCATCCATATCGCCTACCAGACCATAGGCAGCGGTCCGGCCGACATCGTGCTGGTGCCCGGCTTCATCTCGCATGTCGAGCGCATCTGGGAAGACAGGAGCTGCCGCGCTTGGCTCAATGCCGTATCGCGGCTTGGCCGGCTGATCCTGTTCGACCGGCGCGGCATGGGCTTGTCCGACCGCGTCGGCGCCCGCCCGACCGTCGAAGCCACCGCGCGGGATATACTGGCGGTGATGGACGCCGCCGGCAGCCGCCGCGCCGTGCTGGTTGGCGCCTCGGAGGGCGGGCCTGGCTGCATCCGCTTTGCCGTCGACCACCCCGACCGCCTGACCGGCCTGGTGCTGTGGGGTTCGCTGGCCAAAGGCAGCCACGCGCACGACTATCCCTTCGCGCTGACATCGGCGCAATACGATCTCTGGCAGCAGCGCCTGCTCGCCGGCTGGGGCGGCCCGGCCGAAATCGAAACCTTTGCGCCCAGCGTCGCCGCCGACCGCCAGGCCCGCGCCTGGTGGGCCGGGCTGCTCAGGGCCGCCTCCAGCCCCGGCGCGGTCGCCGGCCTGCTGCAGGCGCTGCGCGATACCGATGTGCGGCCACTGCTGTCAAAAGTCTCGGCCAGGACGTTGGTGTTGCACCGCAGGGATGACCGGGCGGTTCGCGTCGAGGCCGGGCGGTACCTGGCGGCGAAGATTGCGGGCGCGCGGTTTGTCGAGGTGGAGGGGGAGGATCACTGGTTCTGGGTGGGCGAGCAGGGGGTGTTGCTGGAGGCGATTGGGGGGATGACGAGCGGACGGTGAGGCTGGCCGCTCGCCCGCTTGTCGGCCAGAACCGGCGTTGGTCGTGGCCGAGCTTGCGGGGAAGCCGTGCTGGTCATCGTCAATCACAAGTCGTCGCGTTCCTCAGTGCCTCCGCTCGGGAAGCCTGTGGCAATGCCGCGATCCGCCGAACGGAAGCATAGAACCGTGGAGAGTCGCCCGAACACAAATCATACAGCCGAAGGAACGCCGGAACCTGTTCGCCGTAGACGGACGTCGCGGCGAGCTTTGCGTTGTTGATGGGGCTGTTGAACCAGGCATCGTATCCGCGATATCCGGCCCAGCGCCTGTCGCGCATTTGCCGGTAGCGCACCCGCAGCCTGTCGATCGCGGCTGTTTTGGCGGCAGCCATCTGCTGCGAGGCGCGGGGACTGCCATAGATCTGCGTCAGCTCGTCGCGCGTTTTCGCGATCAGTCCGAGAAAGTCGGCACTGCGTTTGCGATCGGCTTCGTAGCGGCGCAATCCGGCGCGATTGCCGGTGGCGCGCAGCCATTTCCTCACCCCGGAGGTTTCGACGGCGACCGCGAAAGCCTCGTTGAACGCGGAGTCGCCGTTCACATAGATTTCCTGATGCGCCAGTTCATGGAAGATGAGGCCTGCGAGATACATGGCGTCCTGACGCAGCATGGTGCTGAGCAGCGGGTCGCTGAACCAGCCCAGCGTGGAATAGGCGGTGACGCCCGAGATGTAGACGTCCAGCCCTTGTCGCTGCAGTTCGGCAGCACTTTCAACCGCGGATTTCTGGGAAAAGTAACCCTTGTACGGAACGCAGCCGAAGACCGGAAAGCACCATGTTATCGGCGTGAGCGAGAACCGCGGCGCGGCAAAAACGGCCAAGGTCACGTTATCTCGACCGATGTCGACATAGCTGCGGTAGCTGCTGTTGTCGGGCAGCGCCAGCTCATCCGTGGCAAAGCGGCGTATGGCGCTCGCCGACGTCAACTTCGTGCGCAATGCCACAGGCGTCGAGGGATCGTGGATGAGCTTTCCGACATCTTTCCGCGCGGCCATGATCTGCACATGGCCCTCCAGCGACTGCGCATAGTAGGAAACGCTGGTGCAGCCGGCTACGCCGGACGCCATTACCACAGCGGCAAGCAATCGAAAAAAGCGCTTCACAGCTTGCCCACCGTCTGCTCGTCGTCCATGGCGCGAACGCCCTATTTGACCTCGTGTCAGGCGCACCGATTTTCGTCAAGACCTAGCGGGGGCGGACTTTCGAATTGGCAGGACTGGCAAGGCGGCCATTCGAAACCTTCGCGCCCAGCGTCGCCAACCACCGCCAGGCGCGCGCCTGGTCGGCCGGCCTGCTCCGGGCCGCCTCCAGCCCCGGCGCGGTCGCAGGCCTGCTGCAGTACGTTCAGCCTGGCAACCTCCGCATCGCGGCGCGCAGTGGCGGGTCACGCCTGGCCGTCCTGTCGAGATAGCCGGTCAAATGCGTGACGAGTTCCCTGGCGTCGTCCTCGGCGCCGTGGATGAAGCTCGATTTCCGGCGACGCAGATATGGCAGGCCCAACACATAGATCCCGGGAACGTCGGCAACACCGCGGTCGTGCTTGAGCTCGCCCTTGCGATCGAAGACCGGCAAGTCCAGCCATGAAAAGTCCGGCCGAAAACCGGTGGCCCATAGCACCGTGCGAATGTCTTCGCCAAGTTCAAGCTCCAGTTGTGGCGGCTCGCCGATTGCGGTGGGGGCAAAGCGCTCGATGGGGCCGATGCCGGACGGTGCATTCGCCTCCGCCCATTCGTCGATCGACGCAAGCAGCCGGTTCATCTTCAGGTCGGCAAGCGCGCACACATTGCGCAGCGATCCGGAAAACTGGGCCATGGAGCCGCGAAGGCCCATCAGTCGCCCCACCACTTTCACGCCCTGTCGCTGCAAGACATTGAGGTCGAGCGTGGCGCGCTCGGGTGTGCCGACAAGCTGCGGCGAGGGCACTCTTCGGGCGCGGTCGGGGTCATCCGTGTCTTCGACACGCTGGTCGAGCACGCCGGTCGCGAGCATCCACCATTGGATATCGCGACCTCGATAGACGCGCGGTAGCCGAACGTGTTCTCCGACCGCCAGCGTTGCAGGCCGGCCGCTTAGCTGGATCTCCTGCGCCAACTGCAGGCCAGTCGCCGATGCGCCGACCACCAACACGCCGCCGGGAGCAAGTTGACGCGGATTGCGGTAGGTGTGGGCCGACAGCTGTTCGATCGTGGCCGGCATCGCCTCGGCCAATTTCGGTATGACCGGCTTGCTGAAGGCGCCCGTCGCCAGCACGACGGTCTGGCAAAGCCAGTCGCCATTTGGGGTCTCCACCCGAAAGCCGTGGGTGCTCGGCGCAACTCTGTTGACAGGGGTGTTCGTCAGAACCGGTGCGGAGATGTATGTGGCATAGCGGGAAATGAAATCAGCAAGCTGGCCGGCGCTCATGTAGCCGTCCCGGTCGTCACCCTGGTATGGATAGCCGGGGAGCCGTGCCATCCAGTTGGGCGTGAGCAGGCGCAGCGAATCCCAGCGCTCCGTGCGCCAGCTGTTCGCGATCTCACCTCGTTCCAGAACAACATGGCTAAGCGAGCGCTGGCCGAGCAGATAGCTCAGCGCCAGGCCTGAGTGACCGGCACCGATGACGACGACGTCAACGGTGCCGGCGATCCCGCGCGATGTTCTTTCGCTCATCAGCACTTTTTCGACGTAACCGTGACATCGGTCGGGTTGGCGATAACGTCAAAGACGGCCGAACGTTTTTGCGACTGCGCGACGAGTGCGGCTATGTCCTCCGCGCTAGCGTCGGCGTCGATATCGTAGTGCACCTTGATCCCGTCGAACCCGTTGCGCACATCCGGATCGATGCCCAGGATGCCCTGGATGTTCATGCCGGCCTCAAGTGTCGCCTTGACCGAGTGGAGCTGAATGTTGCGGTTTTGCGCGACAGCCGCGATGCCAGCCGTCAGGCAGCCAGCCAGGCCGACCAGCACAAACTCCACCGGCGTCGCCCCCTTGTCTTCCGATGCGAAGATTTCAGGGTGATCGGACTCGAATTTGTAGGTCTGGCGATGCTGCTGTTCCGCTCCCAGGCCGAAAAATCCGTCAACCGTGGTTTGGTTGTGGGTTCCTTTTACCCATTCACTGGTGGCTCGCCATTTGAAGCGCGCGGCTTCCGGGGCGTCCTTCAAAGCCTCGCGCGCCCCAAGCAGGGCGGCTACGTTGACGCCATTGGTGGCGGTTTCGGTATGTTTGGTCATATGTCGTACTCCTGTTGAAGGTTACGGGTTCAAATCTTTCAGCAACCGGACTGCCTTGGCACGGGCGTGTTGTACGCAGCATGGGAGTGGGCGTGGAATCGCTCACAAGGAGGTTATGCCTAGCTCTTGTCCGTTAAGGCCGAAGCACGGGGATTGTGGATGCAATCGGCGCTGGGCCGTTTAGAGGATCCTGCCCCAGGTGTTTGACGAGAGCCTTTTCGCGCGGTGGGTGACCGGCCAGCCAATGTCTTTTTGAATTTCCATAGGCAGGCTGTTCAGAACGCGTTCCGACTTTCGTGCTTCGCGGGCGTTTTTGAAGGCCGCCCCATAACGGGCGAGCGTTTCAAACATCGACATTTTGTTCTCCTTTAGAACTCTGGGACGCCTTGGGTGTGCACTGGCAGCCGTTCGGCGAATGTTGAATGCCCCACATTTGTATCTGGAAGGTTCCACCAAAGCGGACGCTTGGTATCCAGATCGCGTGATGTGAAATATCCCCTACGGCCGAAAGGTCGTCAGACCTCAAGCTTTGCCGCGGGTTTGATCCCCGCTCGTCGAGGCGCAGTTTCAGTGCGAGGGGACGTCTGGGAGGTTTCGCGCGGTGATGAGCCAGGAACTCGACTTCATCATCACACCCTCCGGGCGGACGAATTCAGCCAAAGCGTCCTTCAGGCCGGTGACCAATTCCGGGTATCGCCGCTTGGCCTCCTCGCCGGCCTCACGCACGACCTCGCCCGCTGGCCCTATCGCCAGCTGGAAGGCCACGGCTTCGTCAATGTCGCGGCCGACCAGTACGTCGGCATCGATGCGCTCGAAATTGATGTCTGTGTAACCGGCGATCTCCAACTGCTTGGCGACCACCTCGGTGTCGGCCATGGAGAATGGCCCCGGACCGCATGTTGCCGCGCGTTCTTTCACCGGCGGCAGATAGCGCAGCACGACTTCCCTGGAGAGCGTAAGCCAGGGATTGTCCGCCCGCCCGCGCCAAACGATCATTGTCATGGCGCCGCCGGGCCGAAGCGCCCGCCGCATGTTGCGAAGCCCCGCGACAGGATTTTCGAAGAACTGCGTTCCAAACCGGGAGAAGCAGACATCGTAGTACGGTCTGAAGGCGCAGGTCTCCGCGTCGGCCTCGAAGAACAACACATTCGTCAACCCCGCCGCCTTGGCATCGGCGCGGCCGGCTTCGAGAAAATCATCGCAACAATCCAGCCCAACGACACGACCAGTTGGCCCGACCCGTTTGCCTATCTCGAGCGTCGCTTCACCCCATCCACATCCGACATCCAGTACGTTGTCACCCCTTTGCAGCTGCAGTGCAGGAAAGACCTTCGCACTGTGCTGGCCCAACCCTCCGACGAGAATGTGTCGCCATGCGTTGAACTTGGGAACCAGGACCGTATTCCAGAAATCGACATATTGGCTCCTGTGAGGGATTGCAGTTTGAACGTTCATTTTCCTGACTCCAGATTGTCCGAACTCAAGGCGCTATGCCGCCAGCCTTCCGCGAGCCTGGTTGCGGCCTCGCGAAAGGTGATGAAACTTTGGCGCCGTTGATCGTCAGCGCTTCGTGATGACGGCTTCGAGGTATTCGCTTGGCACGATGAGCGTGCCTCTTCCGCCGCGATTCATGCGGTCCAGAAGCTCAAAGATGTCGGTTTTCAGAGCAGCTTGCCCATCCGTATCGAGAGCCGCAAAGGCACGGTTCGTCGGGCCGTAGTAGGTCTTGAAGACAGCGAAGAAGTGATCGGCGGATTTGTACCGAAAGTTGAAGATCTGGCTGGAGCTTCTGACATGATGCCCGGAGAAGAGCTCGGCGAGCCGCGCCTGCGTTCCCCAAAGCGCTGGCGATTTGACGCCGGCCGGCGGAGGAAGATGCTTGCCTATGACCTTGAACAGCTGACCGATGAAGCCGTTGGGTGTCCAGTTGGCGATGCCGACGCGCCCGCCCTGGCGAACCACACGCGTGAGCTCGGCGGCCGCTTTTTCCTGGTTTGGGGTGAACATGACACCGAAGGTCGACAGTGCGACGTCGAAAGAAGCATCCGCATAGGGCAGCGCCTCGGCGTCGGCCTCCTTGAAAGTGACCGAAAGGCGTTCGGCTTCGGCGCGTTCCTTGCCTCGTTGCAGAAGGGCGTCGACGTAATCGGTCGAGGTCACCTGTCCAAAGCGCCGCGCGGCGGCAAGTGTGGCATTGCCGTTTCCGGCAGCAACGTCGATCACCCGCTCGTCCGCGCACAGGTCGACGGCTTCGCATAGGCGCTCGCCCACGATCTGCAGAGTGGTGCCGACCACGGCATAGTCGCCGGCGGCCCAGGTAGCCTGCTGGCGTGCCTTGATCGCAGGAAGGTCGGGCATGACGGTCGGGGAAGTGGTTTTGCTTGTATCAAGCATAGTGTTACCTTTCAGAGTTGGATCACCAGATGACGAGAGCCTGGCCATGAGGTGTGAATGGCGGCCGTCTTGGTGGGGGTGTATAGAAGCCGACGCTGCCGGTGCGTATGATCGCGCGGCCGAAACAACTGACCAATCGTCCAAATCAGGAAGACCGCCATGGACCCACTCTCGGACGTTCTGAGGTCATTTCGACTGGCAGGCGGCGTGTTTCTGGAGGCTCGCTTCACGGCCCCATGGTGCGTTGTCACCAGGCTTTCCGCCGAGGATTGCGGACAGTACATGACGGATCCGTCGCTACTGATCGCCTATCACTTCGTCGTCGAGGGCAGGCTGCTTGTAAGCGTCGAAGGTGAGCCGGCGATCGAGGTGCGGGCCGGTGAGGTGGTGCTCCTGCCGCGCAATGACCTGCACGTGCTGGGCAGTGAAGACGGACTGGATCCGGTCAGCGCGCACGCTCTTATCCAGCCATCGGATGACGGCGGCCTAGCGCGGGTATCGCATGGCGGCGGCGGTGAAACGACGCACATCGTATGTGGCTTCCTCGGCAGCCAGGACCTCTACAATCCTGTCATCGCAGCCTTGCCGAGCATCCTCAAACTGGACGTCCGCGAAGGGGCGTCAGGTGAGTGGATCGATGCTTCGGTGAGGTTCGCAGCCAACGAGTTGACGCGTGGCAAGTTTGCCTCGTCGAGCGTCATGTCACGGTTGTCGGAACTGCTCTTTGTCGAGGCCGTACGCCATTATGCTGCGGCGCCAAACAATCTCGATGCAGGATGGTTGAGGGGTCTCGCAGACCCTCGCATTGGGCGAGCGCTGGCACTGATGCACGGAGACATGGGCACTTCCTGGTCCGCCGAAGCACTTGCGAGGGAAGTCTCAATGTCACGTAGTGCTTTCGTTCAGCGCTTTACCAATCTGATGGGCATGCCGCCGATCCGCTATCTGACGATTTGGCGTCTCCAGGCGGCGAAATCGCAGCTGCGGGAGAGCCAGAAGACAATCGGCCAAGTGGCTTATTCGATTGGTTACGATTCGGAAGAGGCCTTCAGTCGGGCCTTCAAGCGGGAATTCGGCCTCCCTCCGGCACGATGGAGAGACCAGAAGCAAGCGCAACTGGCCTAGCGCACTCTCTTCATTTCGTGTGCGTTTGTGATGGTTCCGGATTAGCCGCCGCAGCGGCCGGCTTAAGGGTCGACGTTCCGACCCGAAACGAAAGGCCGTACGTTTACCGCAATGGCCGGGCGCATGGCTCGCCCCTTTTCGGCGACTTACCTTTCCTCCACAATCCGCAAATAAGCCGCCGTCACGAACAGCACGATCAGCCCGAACAATATCCGCCTCGCTCCCTCCGGCATCTGCAAAATCGTCAGCAGTGTCGTCAGCACGGTCAGGATCAGGGCGCCGATGATGGTGCCGGTGTAGCCGCCGCGGCCGCCGAAGATGGAGGTGCCGCCGATGACGGCGGCGGCGACCGAGGGCAGCACCAGGGGTTCGGCCAGCGAGAGCGACGGGGCCTTGATCAGGCCGATATAGAGCAGGCCGGTGATGCCGGCGAGCACGCTTGAGGTGATGTATAGCGCAGTGATGACCTGCCAGTATTGCACGCCGGAGAGGCGCGTTGCGCGTTCGTTGTCGCCGACGGCGTAGAGCAGGCGGCCGAAGCCGGTGCGGGCCAGCGTGAAGACGATGAGGGCAGCCAGCGGCACGAACAGCAGCAAAGCGTTTGGGAAGCCTGAGGTGACGCCGGTGCCGAGCCAGGCGAGGAAGTCGGGGATTTTGGCGCCCGATGCGATCACCGTACGCTGGTAGACCTGCAGGCAGCCGGTGCCGATCAGGCTGGTGCCGAGCGTCATGATCAGCGGGTGGACGCGAAAGACGCCGACGCCGATGCCGTTGACGAGGCCGATCAGCACAGCCGGCATCATCGCCAGCAGGAAAGCCACCGCCGGGTCCTGGTTGACCACTTGCGTCGCCATGATGAAGGCGCTCATCGTCGCCACCGTGCCGACCGACAGGTCGATGCCGCCGGTCAGCATGGTCATGGTCTGGCAGCCGGCGAGGATCGCTAGCGGAATGGCGAATTTGATCGTGTTGCCGATCCAGCGCTCGTTGACGATGCCGGGGCGCAGGATCTGCAGGATCACCACCAGGATGATGAGCAGGATGATCAGCGGGACGAGCGGCCGGTCGGCCATGAAGCGTTTTACGCGACGGCCGAGGGGGATGGGCGAGGGGGTGATCGCGGTAGTGCTCATGGGGTGGGTCCGATGTTCTCTGAGGATTGCGCCCTACGGCGCCCCCCTCTGGCCTGCCGGCCATCTCCCCCTCTAGGGGGGAGATCGGATGGCGCGACGGCTTTCGCCAATTGTCGGCGTTGCAAGAATGCGCGAGGCGCCGAAGCTGCCAATCTCCCCCCTTGAGGGGGAGATGTCCGGCAGGACAGAGGGGGGCCTCGTAGAGCGCTACTCTCCCCCATCACTGCCGCCCCCGCATCGTAATAAACGCGCCCAACATCACCACCGCCACCATGATCAGGCCCTCGATGATGGCGGTGACGTTGGGGTCGATGGCGAGCAGGGTCAGGTCCGTGCGCACCAGGCGCAGCACGAAGACGGCGACGATGGGGCCGAGCAGGCCGCCCTTGCCGCCGCCGAGCGCCACGCCGCCCAGTACCACTGCGGCGACGCTGGCCAGCAGGTAGGGGCCGGGGATGGGGGCGCCGATGCCGGTGCTGAGCGTCAGCGCCAGTCCGCCAAAGGCGGCGAACAGGCCAGACAGCGCATAGGCGATGATGCGGGTGCGCTTGACCGGCACGCCTGAGCGGAACGCCGCCAGTTCGCTCGAGCCGATGGCGTAGATGGAGAGGCCGAGGCGTGAGCGCCTGAGCGGTATCCAGATGATGCAGAGGCAGACGACCAACACCAGCAGCGCTTTGGGCAGCCAGGCATCGATGGCGTCCGGCAGGCCGGGAATGGGCACCGTGCCCGAGATCAGCGCCTTCAGCCATTCGGCCGCACCACCGCCCGGCGCGTCGAGCACCAGCAGGGCAGCCCCCTGCAGCACGAACAGCATGGCCAGCGTGACAACGATGTCGGGCACGCGGGTCACGACGATCAAGAGGCCATTGAGCGCGCCCAGGGCAAAACCCATGGCCAGCACGAAGGGGACGACGAACAGCGCGTATTCCTCGGAGGCACCCGCCATCATCGAGGCGGCGGTGACGCTGGTCAGCGCCATCATGGCGGCGACCGACAGGTCGATGCCGCCGGCGATGACCACCACTGTCTGCGCGGCGACGGCGAAAGCGTAGGGCAGAACGGCGCGCGCGAGCGAGCCGAAATCATTGCTGCCATAGGCCGGCTGGATCAGTTTTGTCACGATGAACAGCACGACCAGTAGTGCGAGCAGGCCTGATACCCAGCCCTGGCGGCGCAGGAAGTGGTTCATGGCGTCGCCTCCGGCGCATCGGAAGCGTTGGCCGTGGGGTCGGCCAGAATACCGATATCAGCCTTGGCGCCGCGCGGCAGGCCATAGGCGGCGCGCATCAGGGCCGGCTCATCGGCTTCCTCGACCGGAAAGATGTCGACCAGTCTGCCGCCGAAGATGACGATGACGCGGTCGCAGACACGCTGCACCTCTTCAAGCTCGGAGGTGTAGAACAGCACCGACTTGCCGTTGCCGGCGAGCTCGCGCAGCAATTTATAGATCTCCTGCTTGGTGCCGACATCGATGCCGCGCGTCGGGTCGAAGCACAGGATGGTGCGGGCGTCGGCCGCGATCCAGCGGGCAAT
Organism: Mesorhizobium subarcticum; assembly: GCF_055456085.1. Taxonomy (NCBI): domain Bacteria; kingdom Pseudomonadati; phylum Pseudomonadota; class Alphaproteobacteria; order Hyphomicrobiales; family Phyllobacteriaceae; genus Mesorhizobium; species Mesorhizobium subarcticum. Next base: position 3,609,604 of record NZ_CM144237.1, read on the forward strand.
GGTGACCTTCTGCTGGTTGCCGCCGGACAGGCGCTGCACCTCGCCTTGCGCGCGGGTGTCGATCTGCAGCCGCTCGATGGCGCTAAGCACCTTGGCGCGTTCCCGGCGCATGGGAATAGGGCCCCAGTTGCGCAGCGCGGCACTGAAGGGCAGCGCGATGTTTTCGCGCACCGAGCGCTGCATGGCGAGCGCCTCGGAACGGTCGCCCGGCACATAGGCAATGCCTGACCTGATGGCGTCGATCGGGTGCGAGAATTTTACTGGCTGGCCGTCGACCTCGATCGTACCGCCGGACGGCTTGATCGAGCCGGCAAGGGCCGCGAACAGCTCATCCTGGCCCTGGCCTTCGAGCGCCACGACGCCGGCGACTTCGCCATCGGCGAGATCGAAGGAGACGTCGCTGAGCTTGGTACCGACGCGCAGGTTCCGCACGGAAAGCCGCGGCCGTGTGGATGCGGGCGTGGCCTTCTCCGCAGCGCTGCGGGCGGCGACATGGGTCTTGACGATGCGGGTGCCGAGCATCAGCTCGACGATCTTCTCCTCGACGCCGGGCACGATGTCGACGACGCCGACGGTCTCGCCGTCGCGCAGCACGGTGGCGCGGTCGCACAGTGCCGATATTTCGACGAAGCGGTGCGAGATGAAGATCACCGCGCGGCCGGCATCGCCCTGGCGGCGCACCACTTCCAGCACTTTTTCGGCGAGGTTGGCGGGCAATGCGGCGGTCATCTCGTCGAGCAGCAGCACGTCGGGCTCGACGGCCAGCGCGCGCGCCAGGTCGAGCACGCGCAGCACGGCCAGCGGAATGTCGCGCGCGGTGTCGCGGATATCGAGGTCGGGAATGCCGAGCTCGCGCACCCAGGCGCGGAACGGCTCGACCGGCGTGCCGGTGAGCCGAAGATTGGACAGAATGTCGAGATCGGGGATCAGCGACGGCTCCTGGTAGACGGGCAGCAGCCCGGCGCGGCGGGCGGCGGCGGGCGAGCGTATGTCGCGGGCCTCGCCCCGGATCAGGATGCGTCCGGCATTGGCTGATATCGCCCCGGTCAGGATCTTCACCAGCGTCGATTTGCCGGCACCATTGGCGCCCATCAACGCGTGCACTTCACCAGGCAGGACGGACAGCGACGCGCTGCGCAGGGCCGCGACCGCGCCGTAGTTTTTGGCGACGCCGGTGGCGTCCAGGAGGGGGCTGGTGGTCAAATGGTTTGGGTCTCGGTTTGTGTGCTCAAATCATTTCGAATGTCGGCGCCGCCCCTCACTGTCCTGCCGGACATCTCTCCCCGTAAACGGGGAGAGAGAAGCTGTTGCGGCGCCGGTGCCCTTCCTGCCACGTTGAAGATTGGCGAAACCGGAGACGACAGCGTCCCTCTCCCCGTCACTATACGGGGAGAGGATGCCGGCAGGCAGGTGAGGGGCGGCGCCGACCAATGGTGGTCAGCGAAAGTCCAACTTACTCCCCCGGACCCTTGCACGCCACGATCTGGTCCTTCGTATACGTCGTCCAGCCGGGGATCGAGATCGAGACCGGCCATTCGGGGCTCAGCGACGGGTCCGCGGCGGCCTTCAGCTTGGCCTTGCCTTCGTCGGTTGCGTTGTCCCACAGCTGCGGGTCGACCAGCACGGTCTGCTGGGCCGGCTTCTTGCCGTCGAGGATCTGCAGTGCCAGCGTTACGCCGGCACCGCCGATCGAGCCGGGGTTGGTGACGGCGGCTCCGACGAGGCCCTTGACCGAGCTCAGCTGGCCGACGAAGCCGGCATTGTCGGCACCCACCACCGGCACCAGCGGGGCCTGCGATTCCGTCAGCGCGTCGACGATGACGTTGTCGATGCCCGACGTCCAGACGCCGTTGAACGGCGTGCCGGTGGCCAGGAACGACAGCATCTGCTGCTTGGCCTGGTCCTGCTGCCAGCCGGTGAAGACTTCCTGCGCGACCTTCACATTGGGGAATTCGGCCAACGCCTTCTTGAAGCCTTTGTCGCGATCGCTATCGGCCGAAGCGCCGGCGGCACCGCGCATGTAGAAGACCTCGCCCTTGCCGCCCATCTGGCCGAACAGCCACTTGGCGCCGAGATAAGCATATTGTTCCTGGTTGTTGGAGATGATGTAGGCCGACGGCTCGGTGACCGCCTGGTCGACGGCGACGACGACAATGCCGGCCTTGGTGGCTTCCTCGAGACCCGCCTTGATGCCGGCCGGATCAGCGGGGTTGACGACGATGGCGTCGACCTTGGCGCTGATCAGGTTGCGGATGTCTTCGAGCTGGCCGGCGGCATCGGTGTTGCGATGGGCGATGTTGAGTTTTGTCACTTCGCCGGAAGCCAGCGCCTGCGCTTTCATGGCGCACACCATCTCCTCGCGCCAGCCATTGCCCTGGACGGTGTTGGAAATGCCGATCGTGTATTTGCCGGCGGCGGCCGATACGCCCACAGAGGCCAGCAAGGCAGAACCCGCAAGCAGCGGGACCATGGTCAGTATTTTCTTCATTTCAGACTTCCTCCACATTGTTTTTCAGTTTCAGTTCCAACCCGTTAAAGCGCGTCGCTGACAAGGTGAGTCAACGGCGCGCTCTAATTCACTTGACGAAGGGGCGCAGCACGTCGCGGGCGAGCAGGAAACCGCGCTTGACCTGATCGTCGCTGCCTTCAAATCGCCTGTCCTCGTGTTCGATGATGACGGAACCGTCATAGCCGGCGCGGTAGAGGCCGGAGAAGAAGCCGCTCCAGTCGACATCGCCCAGCCCCGGCATGCGCGGCACCTGCCAGCCTATCCCAGAAGAGAGGACTCCGCGCTCGTACAAACCATCATGATCAATCATCAGGTCCTTGGCGTGGACATGCAGCATGTAGGGGCCGAATTCCCTGATGAAGCGGGCCTGGTCGATCATCTGCCAGACCAGATGCGAGGGGTCGAAATTCATGCCGACCTCGCCGCCCCAGGCTTCCAGGATGCGGCGCCAGACCTGCGGCGAATAGGCGATGTTGTGCCCGCCCGGCCATTCGTCATAGCTGAAGATCATCGGGCAATTCTCGAAGGCGAGTTTCACCCCGTGGCCGCGTGCATAAGCGACGATCTCGGGCCAGACTTTCAGCGCGTCCTGCCAATTGACGTCGACCGTCTTCGAGGCATCGCCGCCGCAGAAGGTGTTGACGACGGACACGCCCATATTGGCGGCCAGCACGATCACCTTCTTCAGATGGCCGATGACCGCCTCGCGATGCGCGGCATCGGGATGCAGCGGGTTGGGATAGTAGCCGAGGCCGGAAACGCTGAGGTTCTTTTCCGCCAGCGAGGCAACGATCTCCTTGGCCTGCGCGGTGGAGGTGCCGTCGGCGTCGATATGGCTGGTGCCGGCATAGCGGCGGGTCGCGCCGGACGTTTTCGGCCAGCAAGCGATTTCCAGCGCCTCGAAGCCGGCAGAGCTTGCCCAGCCGGCGACATCGGCAAGCGGCGTCTCCGCGAACGGCGCGGTGAGCAGTCCAAGTTTCATAGTGCCTCCCAATGTCTATAATGCCGATTGTTTGGATCGCTTCAACCGCGCGACCTCATCTTGTTCGAGACTGTGCCTGATAGCCGCCATCGGATCGCCCGAAAGCAACTCATCAAGCGCTGATGTGACGGCCGCGCGAAATGCAGCGTTCGCGGCGAGGCCGCCCTCGAAAATCGTATCGATGGCGAGGATGCCCGAAGCCAGCGCCCGCGCATCGTGGCCAGTCGCGTCGGCGATTGCGGCGACCTTGGCGGCATAGGGATCGGATACCGGCCAGCGCTTGCCGAAGCGGGCCGAGGCCTGGATGAGGTAGGCCATCCAGCCGGCGACCGGCACCGACAGCAGGCCGATACTGGCGCCCTGGCTCAAGCGGTCGCGGATCGGGTTGAGCAGGCGCTGGACGATCTTCTGCGAGCCATCGGTGGCGATCTGGTGGTTGCGGTGGCGGATCGCGGTGTTCTTCAGCCGGCCAAGGCTTTGTTCGACATAGGCTAATGGATCCATGCCGGGCACCGGCATCAGCGTCGGCAGCGTTTCCTCGACCAGCATGCGCCTGACGAAGGCCGACAGCAGCGGGTCGGCGATGGCATCCGATGTGTGCTCCAGCCCGGCCAGCACGCCCAGCTTGGCGAGCGTCGTCTGGGCGCCATTCAGCACCCGCATCTTGAGATGCTCGAACGGCGTGACATCGTCGACGAAGGTCGCGCCGACGAGGTCCCAGCGCGGCATGCGGCCAGCGAACTTTTTCTCAATAACCCATTGCCGGAACGGTTCGCAGACGGCAACGGCGCCATCGCGGTAGCCGAACCATTGCTCGACGCTGTCGAAATCATCTTGCGTCACCGCCGGCGCGATGCGGTCGACCATGGCGGAGGGAAAGGCGGCGTTGGCTGCGATCCAGTCGGCAAGACCATTGCCGCGCCGTTCGGCGAACGTCCGCACGACAGTTCCGAGGATGGCGCCGTTGGTCGGGATGTTGTCGCAGGAGAGCAGCGTCAGCGCTTGGCCATGGCTCGCCCGGCGCGACTCCAGCGCCCGTGTGAGAATACCGGGCACGCTGCGCGGTGTTTCCGGGTTGGCAAGGTCATGGACGATGTCGGGATGATCGAGATCAAGCGCGCCGCTGGACGGGATGTGGCAATAGCCCTTTTCGGTCACCGTCATCGTCACCAGTTCGATGTCAGGTGACGAGAGCACATCGAGCGCGGGTGCGGCACTTTCCTGGCTGTCGACCACTTTGACGATGCTGCCGATGACGCGCGCGTCGACATGGCTGTTTTCGCGGATCAGCCTGGTGTAGAGGCCGCCCTGCCGGCCAAGCGTATCGGCGAGGGCAGGCGGGCGGATGTTGATGCCGACAATGCCCCAACGGTCGAGCCGGAGCGCCAGCAGATCATCCGTGTATTCGGCCTGGTGGCAGCGGTGGAAGGCGCCGACGCCGAGATGCGCCATGCCGGGCTGAAGGGCTGCGCGTTCATAGGCCGGTGTCTGGACAAGGGCCGGAAGCCGGCCAAGCAAGGCTGGCCCGAGTGTCTCCAGCGATGTCGAACCAGCGTTCACCGGTTTGCTCCGATCACCGACTGTTCCTGGTCGATCACCGCACCCGTCATCGGGCCGGCTGCGTCGGACAGCAGGAAGACGGCGAGGTTGGCGATGTCCTGTGGCGTCAGCAGCCTGCCGAATGGCTGCGCGGCGTTCGCGGCGTCGAGCCAGCCGGGGCCATGACCCAGCGTCTCGGCCTGCATCACGCGTTCGGCCGGCGTGTCTGTCCAGCCGACATTGATGCCGTTGACGCGGATGCGGTCGAAGCGGTGGGCGTTGGCGGCGTTCTTGGTCAGCGTCGCCAGCGCCCCCTTGGTGGCGGAGTAGACGGCGAGCTCCGGCGAGCCGCAATGGGCGTTGATCGACAGGATGTTGACGATGGCGCCGGGTTGTCCGCGCTTCCGCATGTCGGCAATCGCCGCCTGCATCAGGAAGAACGGCGCGCGTGCGTTGACGGCGAACAGCGAGGCCCAGTCGTCGAGGCCGGCATCGAGGAAGGAGGCGCGGTCGGTCAGTCCGGCGGCGTTGACCAGGCCATCGATGTGGCCGAAGCGCTCGATGCAGGCCTGCGCCAAAAGGGCAGGGGCGGCCGGGTCTCCGAGATCAGCGGCAACGAAGATGGTCGGCGTGCCGATGGCGGAAAGCTCCGCTGCCACCGCGTCGCCGCGCGTCTTATCGCGGCCGGTCACCAGCAGGCCAGCGCAGCCGGAGCGCGCCAAGGTCTCGGCAATGGCGCGGCCGATGCCTTGCGTCGAGCCGGTGACCAGCACCACCTTGCCGTCGAGCCTGATCTCCATTCCTCCTCCCGGAACAAAGTTTCTATTTTCTAAAATATGGAACGGCAATTCCCGATAGTCAATTGTGCCAGCAACACCTCATGCGCCACGCTTTGCCGCTACGCCTTGGACCAGCGCCATGCCGACCGCCAGCGACGCGGCGAGCGAGCGGAAGCCGCCGAAGTCCGATTCAACCACTTCCAGCCAGCTGTCCGACAAAGGGATGAGCGGGCTGAAGGTGCTGTCGGTCAGGGTGACGATGCGTGCCTTGCGCTCATGCGCCACGGCGACCAGGTCGGGCGTGATTGAATTGTAGGGGCTGAAGGAAACCGCCAGCACGGTGTCGCGCGCGCCGATGCAGCCGACCTGGTCGAGTGCTGACGAGCCGACATTGTCCACCAGCACGTTGCGCACGCCCTGCTGCGACAGTGTCAGCGACAGGTAGGCTGTGACGGGGAAGGCACGCTTGGAGCCGATGACATAGATCAGGTCCGCGTCGGCCAGAAGCGCCACCATCGTCTCGAAGCTCTCGACATCGAAGCCCGCCTCGATGCGGCCGAGCGAGGCCTGCGAGGCGCCGACCATGCCGTGCAGGAAATGCGTGGCGGCGTTGGGCTCGGCCTCGGCACGCGGCTCGCCGCGCCCGTCCGGCCACGATCCCTTGATGTGTTCCTTGAACAGGCCCTGGAAATCCGAAAAGCCGGAATAGCCGAAAATCTGGGCGAAGCGCACCAGCGTCGAGGGCTGCACGCCCGCCTGTGCCGCCACCTGGGCGATGGTGCCGAGCGCGACGTCGCTCGGATGCTGCCACAGGAAGATCGCGACCTGCCGAAGCCGCTTGGGGAAATGCACGGTGCCCGATGACAGCACGGCGCGCAGCTCCTCATAGGTCTGCGGCTGGATGTAGCCGAGCGCGGCAAGAGAGCGCCCGCGCTTGCGCGTCGCCGCCTCGTCGGCACGGGATCGTCCGGATGATTTGCTTGCCCCACTCATGAGCCTCAGGCTAGCGTGGCACAATTGTATTACAATATGAAAATTGGAAATCTTGTTCGAAAGTGCTAGCCGCGTCCTGGCACTGGCGCTCGCACGTGGTTGGAGGAGAAAACATGGTCTACGCAACATCGGACGGGTCGGCGGGCAAGCGGCTGAGGGTCGGCATGGTTGGCGGCGGCCGCAATGCCTTTATCGGCGCCGTGCATCGCCTGGCCATGCGCCTTGACGACCAGATCGCGCTGGTCGCCGGCGCGCTGTCGTCCGATCCGGAGAACGCAGCGGCTTCCGCCGCCGAGATCGGCATCGCGCCCGAGCGCAGCTATGCCGATTACCATGCCATGGCGCTGGCCGAGGCCGCGCGGCCGGATGGCATCGAGGCCGTCGTCATCGTCACCCCCAACCATCTGCACGCGCCGATCGCCACCGCTTTTCTCGAAGCCGGCATCGACGTGATCTGCGACAAGCCGCTGTCGACGACGCTCAGCGACGCCGAGGCATTGGTGGCACTGGCCAAGGCGAAGAAGCGCCGCTTCGTCGTCACCCTCAACAACACCGGCTATGCCATGGTGCGCCAGGCGCGCGAGATGGTGGCCGCGGGCGCGCTCGGGCGCATCGTGTCGGTGCATGGCGCCTACATCCAGGACTGGCTCACCAAACCGATTGACGCCGAGGGCCAGAAGCAGGCGGAATGGCGCACCGATCCGGCCAGGGCAGGGCAGTCGGCGGTGCTGGCCGATATCGGCGTGCATGCCTTCAATCTGGCGAGCTACATTTCGGGCCGCGAGGCCGAGGCGGTGTCGGCCGACCTGTTCACCGCCGTGCCCGGGCGGCGGCTGGACGACAATGCGCATGTGATGGTGCGCTGGACAGGCGGCGCGCGTGGCACGATCCTGGCCAGCCAGACCTCGCCCGGCCACTACAATGATCTGTCCGTGCGCCTCTATGGCGACAAGGCCGGCCTCGAATGGTCGGGCGGGCGGCCGGAGGAACTGCGCTTTTCGCCCTATGGCGAGGAAACCCGCACGCTGGTGCGCGGCGGCCGTGGTTCGACGGCGGAAGCCCAGCGTGTGTCACGCATGCCGGCGGCCCACCCCGAGGGTTACATCGAGGCCTTCGCCAATTTCTACCGCGACGCCGCCGACATCATCCGCGCGCATCGGTCAGGTGGCGTGGTCGATCCGGAACGCGCTGCGCAGGTGCCGGATGTTGTCGATGGCGCGCGGGGTGTGAAGTTTGTCGCGGCGGCGGTGGAGTCGAATGCGGCCGGAGGGGCTTGGACGGCTGCGCGGTTTGCAGGATGAGCCGATCTCCCCCACGAGGAGGGAGATCACTTAATATCCAGCCGCTCCGCCAAATCCGCCAGCATCGGCCGCTGCCCAATCAGGATCTTCACCTCTGCCTCGGCCAAGGTGAACCAGCCGGCCCTGTCGACTTCCGGAAATTCCTTCATCGACCCGGAGCGTGGCGGCCACTCCATGGTGAAGCTGTTGCTTTTGATGTTGGCGACATCGATCTCGGCTCGCGCCTCGACGGACCAGGCGATGACGATCTTGCCGCCCGGCTGTTTGTAGTCGCCGAGGCGCGCGAAAGGGCCGTCGACCGTGACGCCGAGCTCTTCCCCGGTCTCGCGCCGTGCGGCCGCCAGTTCGTCCTCGTTTTCCTCGACGAGGCCCTTCGGGATCGACCAGGCGCCGTCGTCCTTCTTCGCCCAGAACGGGCCGCCGGGATGAACCAGAAGCACCCTGATTTCCCTGTCGCTTCGACGATAAATCAGCAAGCCCACACTGCGTTTTGCCATTTTTGCATGTCCATTTGCGGCGTTGATGCGAAGTCGACCGCACCTGATTCTTCAGGGATAACAAGCGCCGATCTTGCACCAAAAAATTGCGACGCTATGTCTGATGCATCTGCATTGCACCTCACCGCAGAGTTCGGCAATCTGATAGAATCGTTTTGGGGCGGCGTCGAAAGCCAGTTGGGGCGTCCGAATGCAACTCAGTCTGATCGGCTACTACAGCGACTTCGTGGTCTATCCGCTGGTGATTGCCATATTGGGGGTAGCCGGGCTGATCGAAGCCGGTGAAGAGGGTTCGCCGGGCTGGATCGGCACCGTGCTTGTCTGTCTCGGCCTGTGGACGTTGATCGAATACGTCCTGCACCGCTACGTCCTTCATCACGTTCCCTACATCAAGGATCTGCACGATCGCCACCATGTCGAGGAGCGCAGTCCGGTGGGTACGCCGACCTGGCTTAGCCTGGGCGTGCATGCGCTGATCGCGGTATCCGTTTGGCTGATCTCGGATTTCGCGATCGCGAGCGCGGTCGGCTGCGGCCTGATGCTGGGATATCTCTGGTACGTCAGCGTCCACCACATGATCCACCACTGGCACCCCAGCCATCCCAGCTATCTCTACACGCTCAAGCGCCGCCACGCAGTGCACCACCATATCGACGACGACGCCAATTTCGGCGTGACGTCGATATTCTGGGATAGGGTTTTCCGCACGGCGCGGCTTTGAGGGCAGTAGGGCAGTAGGGCAGTAGGGCAGTAGGGCAGTAGGGCAGCGGTTCAGCGCCGCTTGCCGCGGCCGCCGGGTGATTTGCTACCGCGCGGCCCGCTCACCACCGGCGTGTTGTGCTGGTTTTCGTCGGACAGTTTGCGCCAGCGGGCAAGGCGCTCGGGGTCGAGCGTGCCGGCCTTGATGGCAGCCTGCACCGCGCAGCCCGGTTCGTGCACATGCGTGCAGTCGCGGAATTTGCACAGCGGCGCAAGCTCGGTGATCTCGGCAAACAGCGTGTCGATGCCATAGCCGACATCGCTGACCTGCAAAGTGCGCATGCCCGGCGTGTCGATCACCCAACCGCCGCCGGCAATGGCATGCAGCGAGCGCGCCGTGGTGGTGTGGCGCCCCTTGGCGTCGTGTTCGCGAATAGCGCCGGTCTGCTGTGGCGCTTGCTGGCCTGACCCGGCAAGCGTGTTGACCAGCGTCGATTTGCCGACGCCGGAGGAACCGATCAGCGCCACCGTCTGGCCAGCACCGCACCAGGCGGCGAGCATGGTCGCCGCATCTGATGTGCGCGGGTTCAGCATCACCACGGCCAGTCCGCGCTGCAGGGCGGTGGCCTGCTTCAGGTATGTCTCGGCGTCTTCAGCCGTGTCGGCCTTGGTCAGCAGGATAACCGGTGTCGTGCCGGCTTCGTTGGCCAGCGCCAGATAGCGCTCGAGCCGGGCGATGTTGAAGTCGGCATTGCAGGAGGTGACGATGAACAGCGTGTCGACATTGGCCGCGGCCAGTTGTGGCACCCTGCCGCCCTGGGTGCGGCGTTCCAGCACCGTCTTGCGGGTCAGGCGGCGCTTCACAAGCTGATCCTGCGGCTCGACCAGCACCCAGTCGCCGACGGCGTAGTCACCGGTGTTGGCATTCGGCGGCAATGTCAGGTCGATCTGGCCGGACTGGGACAGGCCACTCAGGCGATCGCGATGCACCATGGCAATGCGCGTCGGGATCAGGCCTGCGTCATCGGGCTCAAGCTGATCACCAAAGAAATCCGTCCAGCCAAGGCTTGCGAGGGATATTGTCGGTGCAAGGGACGTCATGGCTTTGACCAAGGGTGTGGCGTCGCGGACATGGACAATGTCCCTGACAAGAAGTGTGAGCTGAGGCCTCTCGGCGCACGGACAGGCGATCAGCCCAAGCCGCTGTATGGGCGGCACAGCGGGCTTTGGCAAGCATTTGCGGCTGCATACGGCAGGGATGGCTGGTTTGCTTGTAGCCAGGCGTCATCTGTGGTTCCCTCGAAGCGGGGTTACAGGAATGGGGGTTTGATTATGCGGCTTCTTGCGATCGCCGGCTTGCTGGTGCTTTGCTCTCTCACATCGGCCTATGCGGACGACATGGCGTCAGCGGAGAAGTTGTGCCGCGCGATTGAGGCTGGCGGCGGCACGAATTGCCAAATATCCGAAGAGGATCACACCGTCAGCGCGACCATCCCGGGCAATGCCCCGCATGTCAAAGGGCTGTGTTTTGTAATTTCGCACGAAACGGGAAACTCCGGCACATTCTTCACGGAAGCAGAATGGTTCCTCCTGTTGTCGACGCCAGAGATCCAGACTGTGGTTGCCAGGTGCAGTCTGCCGAGCGAGTGAAGCCGCATCACGGATGCGGCTCCTTGGCGAGACTTCGCCTCTGCCTCGGTGAAGCTCAACGCCATATTGCGCGCCGCTGATCTCGGCTCCTGATCTCTATGCCCCACCTCACGCCGGACAGAGCGATGCCGTTTTGGGTTGAACGAACCAGCCCTACAACTCTTTTTCCGCCAGTTCTCTGAATTCGTCGGGCACCGAGCGGGCCGCTTCCAGCGCAACCGTGCCGTAACCGACCGCCTGTTTGCCGAAGCGCTCACGGATCTTGTCGATGGCGCGGTCGGCGCCAAAGCGGGCGAGGCCTTTCTGGCTGCCGGGCCGGTGTTTCTCGTCGGCGAGGCCGAGCGGCAGGTCGAGCTGCAGTTCGGCGCTTTCCTCGAGATGCGAGACCGAGATCGCCAGCAGCGAGATGGTTCTCTCATGCGGGTTATCGGCAAGCACGCCGCGCACCAGGTCTTGCGCGATTTCGGCCAGCATGGTGGTTGCCGAGATCGGCTGGTCGAGGGTGATGGAACGGGTGACGGCGCTGAGATCGGCAAAGCGAACGCGCACCGTCACCGTGCGGCCTGGCCGTGCCTTGGCGCGCAGACGGCTGGCGACGCGGTCGGCCAGATGCAGGAGCGTCGGCACGATGACATCAGCCACGGCCGGTTTCTGGCCGAGCGCCGACTGGGCGCCGGCCGAGTGCGCCCGGCGCTTGGTCTCCAGTTTGCGCGGGTCGCGATTCCACGACAGCGCCGACAGCTTTTCGCCGGCGGCGGGGCCAAGCAGACGGGTCAGCGCGCCACTGTGTGTCCTGGCCAACTGGCCGATGGTCTCGATGCCGATTTCGGCCAGCCGCGCCCGGGTTACCGGGCCGACGCCCCACATCAGGCCGACCGGCAGGTCGTGCAGGAAGGCAAGCTCGGTTCCGGGTTCGACCACCACCAGCCCGTCGGGCTTGGCGACCTGCGAGGCGATCTTGGCCAGATGCTTGGTACGGGCAACGCCGATCGAGATCGGCAGGCCGAGTTCGGCCCGCACGCGGCGGCGGATTGTCGTGGCGATCTCTTCCGGTTGCCCGAACAGATGCGTGCAGCCGGCGACATCGGCGAAGGCTTCGTCGATGGAAATGCGCTCGACCACCGGCGTGAAATCGTCGAGCACCTTGATCGCAGCGTCGCCCAGCCGCTGATAGTGGCTGAAATTGCCGCCGACGAAAATCAATTGCGGGCAAAGCTCGCGCGCCTTGCGCCCCGGCATGCCGCCGCGCACGCCGAAGGCGCGCGCTTCATAGGAGGCCGCCAGCACCACACCGCCGCCGACGGCGATCGGCTTGCCGCGCAGCGACGGGTCGAGAAGCTGCTCGACCGAGGCATAGAAGGCGTCGAGATCGGCATGCAGGATGGTGGCTGTCGTTTCCATCCCGACCGCTCATCCGCAGTTGCTGATAGATGGGAACAAATAGAGAACAAAGAGTGATTGTTGTCAAGCAGGCGCAGTCGCCTGAATAACATGCTCGGCCCGCAGCGCCGCCGTCATCCGTTCCAGTGCCGGCTCGCCGCCGGCGGCCAGTTCGTCGGCGATGCGCGCGAGCTTGTCGTCGGCCTTGCGGTGCTTGCTGCCCCAGGCGCCGAGCGTGGCCAGCACCGGCAACAGGTCGATGCCGGCCTCGGTCAGCCGGTAGATCGCTTTCAGCCCGTGGGTTGGGTCGTCGCTGCGGGTAAGGATGCCTTCGTCCTGCAGCGTCTGCAGCCGCTCGGCCAGGGTACGCGAGGAGATGCCTTCGTCGGACTGCAGAAATTCGCGAAAATGCTTTTTTTCGGCGAAGACCAGGTCGCGGATGATGAGCAGCGTCCAGCGGTCGCCGAGCAGTTCCAGCGACATGCTGATCGGGCAGCCGGATCTCTCGCGTGTCGACATGTCTATGGTTCCATTTTTAAATCACTTTACTATTGACATCGTTTTCCCCTTGCGTCAACGGTTCCAAAAGTAAACCAATTTTCTTTGAGCCAGGGAAACGAGGAACCGCATGAAAAAGCTGATCCTTCAGATGCAGATGTCGGTCGACGGCTTTGTCGGCGCCGATGAGGACCATTCCTGGCAGCTCTGGGAATGGGGCGACGACATCGGCTGGGACGAGGAACTGAAGCGGGATTTCAACACCGTCTTCGCCGGCATCGACACCATCCTGCTCAGCCGCAAGATGGCTGAGGAGGGGTATCTGACCCACTGGGGCAATGCGGCGAAGAAGTTTCCGCGCGATCCGTTCTATGCCTTTGCCCAGCGCATCGTCGACGCGACGAAAGTGGTGCTAAGCGACAGGCTGAAAACCTCGCGCTGGGAGCGCACGACGGTGGTGAGCGGCGACCTGCCGCGTGAGGTCGCCGCGCTGAAAGCGGGCGAGGGCGCTGACATGGTCGTCTTCGGCGGCGCCGGCTTTGCCTCGGCGCTGATCGCCGCCGGGCTGGTGGATGAATTCCAGCTGTTCGTCAACCCGGCTGTGCTGGGCGCGGGGCGCCGTATCTTCGACCAGGGCGGTTTTGGCAAACTGCGGCTGCTGGGCTCGAAGGCCTATGCCTGCGGCATGGTGGTCAACCGCTACGCGCCGGCGGGTTGAGGGAGAGAAAAATCCTGGTCTGACGTATCCTTTTTCTCAGCCCGTCCGTCCTTGGCTTTTGAAGGTCGCGCAACCGCGATCCGCAAACCCAGGAGAGCATCATGGCGAGCATCGAGAGCGAGGCAAACAGGAACCATTACGCGGCGATCACCGCCAATACCGGCACGTTTGCCAGCCCGCAGGCGATGATCGATTTCAGCGACACCAGCTGGACGGCGCTGACCGGCGAACCCGGCGGCGTCGACTATATCGAGGTGGATGCCGGCGGCGTTCCGGCGCTGTGGGTCGTGCCGAAGGGCGCGGATGAACAGCGGGTGCTGCTTTACGCGCATGGCGGCGGCTTCCTCGGCGGCTCGATCTACACCCACCGCAAGCTGGTCGGCCATCTGGCCAAGGCCGTCGGTTGCCGGGCCTTGCTCTATAACTATCCGCTGGCGCACCAGGCGAAGCACCCGGCCCAGACCGAGGCGGCGATGGCGGCCTGGAACTGGCTCGTCGACCAGGGTTTTGACGCCAAGGCGATCGCGCTTGCCGGCGATTCCTGCGGCGCGGTGCTGACCTATGGCGTGCTGCAGCGGCTGCGCGCACAAGGCCGGCCGCTGCCGGCCGGCACGCTGATCATCTCCGGCTGGTTCGACATGGCGCTGACCGGCGCCAGCTACGAGACCAACCGCGAGAAGGACCCGGCTTTCGCCAGGGAGTCCGTCGACTGGCTGGTGACCAATTTCATCGGCGATGCCGACCGGCTCGATCCGGAAGTCAGCGCGCTCTATGCCGATTTGAGCGGCTTTCCACCGGTCTTCCTGCAGGCCGGCGCCGACGAAGCGCTGGTCGATGAAAGCCGCATGTTCGCCGAGCGTGCCAGAAAGGCTGGTGTCGAGACGCGGCTCGACGTCTTCGACGGCATGCTGCACTCCTTCCAGATGATGGCCGGCCGGGCGCCGGAGGCCGACGATGCGATCGGCCGTCTCGCCGCCTGGGTGCGGCCGAAGCTTGGGCTTCCGGATGCCGGCGGCAAAATTGCCGACAACAGGGCGGCCTGACTTTGCGCCGGCTTTTCGTGGCGAGCTTCGTGCTTGTGGATGTGCGGCACTTGCGCGATGCTGGGATGACGCTTGAACAGTTCACCGTTTCACGGAAACGGCGAACTGCTCTAGCTCTTTGTTTTGACGCAATTCCGAACGGAAAACCGCTACACACTTTTCCTGGAATTGCTCTAAGCGACGTGCCGCGATGAACCAGCAGATCCGCAACCCCCATGAAACGAGGCAAGGCATAGAGCCGCGCCTCGATCCCGAAGGCCTGTTCGACCTGCGCTACAGGGCGTTCCTGGAGACGGTCTCGCATCTGCGCGTCCGGCTGCACCGCTATTGCGCGCGCATGACCGGCTCGGCCCTCGACGGCGAGGACATCATGCAGGAGGCGCTGTTCGAGGCCTATCGCAAGATCGGGCTGCTCGACGATGCGCAGGCGCTGCGGCCGTGGCTGTTTCGCATCGCGCATAACAGGTGCATCGACTTCATCCGCAACCGTCGCACGCGGCTCAAGGCCGAAGCAGGCTATGCCAGCGACGAGATCGTGCTGCCCATTGAGCCCGCCGGTTCCGGCGCCGGTCGCGCCATCGAGCGGCTTGTGGTGCACCTGCCGCCGAAGGAGCGCGCCTGCGTGCTGCTCAAGGATGTATTCGACCATTCGCTGGAGGAGATCGCCGACCTGGTCGGCTCGACATCGGGCGGTGTCAAATCGGCGCTCAATCGTGGTCGCGCCAAGCTAGCCGCCCTGCCGGCGCAACCTGTCGGGGCGCCCGCACACGACCCCGAGCTGGCGCGGCTGCTCGGCCGCTATGTCGAACTGTTCAATGCCAGGGACTGGGACGGGGTGCGGGCGCTGACCAGCGCCGATGCGCGGCTGCGGGTTTCGGACTGCTACAATGGCCTGCTGTCGGCCTCGCCCTACTTCGTCGAATATGAGCGCGGCGAGCCCTGGCGCATACGGCCAGAAATGGTCGAAGGGGAGGGCGTTCTGGTTGTCGACAGGCGGCAAGACGCGGTCTGGCGGCCGGCCTATCTGGTGCGCGTCCATGCCGATGGCGGCGTCATCGACCGCATCGCCGACTATTATGCGTGCCCGTGGATATTGGAGATGGTGGCTGCCGACGCAGGATGAAGCGCGCTCTTCCCTTCTCCCCCTTGTGGGAGAAGGTGGCCTCGCGAAGCGAGGTCGGATGAGGGGTGCTCCAGGGAACACCGATGTCTCACTCCGCTGGAACACCCCTCAACCGTCTCGCCGCTACGCGGCGATCCACCTTCTCCCGCAAGGGGAGAAGGAAGAGGCGCCTCACTTCGCATCGTGAAAAATAATGCCGACCGTGTGGCGCATGCCTGAGCGCAGGCGGCTGACGCCGTGGCGCAGATTGACGCGGTAATTGCCCTTGGTCCCCTGCACCGGCCGGTTGTGGACGGCGAAGGCGACGGCATCGCCCTGGCGCAGCGGCACCACCTCGACCCGGCTCTGCATGCGCGGCCGCTGCTCGGTCAGCGCGAATTCGCCGCCGTTGAAATCCTTGCCCGGCTCGGAGAGCAGGATCGCCACCTGCAGCGGGAAGGCGAGGTCGCCATAGAGATCCTGATGCAGGCAGTTGAAGTCGCCCGGCACATATTGCAGCAGAAGCGGCGTCGGCCTGACCTGGCCGGCGCCATGGCACTGGTCGAGAAACTCCGCATGCGTGCCGGGATAGCGCAGGGCGATCCCCATGCGTTCGTTCCAATGGTTGGCCACCTCGGCAAGCCTCGGATAGAGCGCGCTGCGCAACCCGCCAAGCAGGTCGGGCAAGGGATAGCGGAAATAGCGGTATTCGCCCTTGCCGAAACCGTGCCTGGCCATGTGGATGTGACTGCGGAAATGTTTTTCCTCGGGGTAGAGGCCGGCGATCTGCCGGCATTCTTCAGGCGAGAGCAGCTTTTGCATGACCGCGCAGCCGAAGCCGTCAAGCTCGGCGGCAAGGGCCGGCCAGTCGTAAGCGGCGACGCGTGTCTCGGCGGCTCCCACCGCCGCCGTGGCAACCTTGGCGTGGGCGTTCATATCGCGGCCTCTCGGTCCAGCAGCGCGCGCTTGCGTTCGACGCCCCAGCGGTAGCCCGACAGCGTGCCGTCGGCCCTGACAACGCGATGGCAGGGAATGCCGAGTGCAATCGCATTGGCGGCGCAAGCCGTCGCCACGGCGCGGGCGCCGTTCGGTTCACCGAGGCGGCAGGCAAGCGCGGTATAGGTGATGGTGGCGCCGCACGGGATGGTGCGCAGCACGTCCCACACACGCTGCTGGAACGGTGTGCCGTGGCGCATGTCGAGCGCCAGGTCGAGACCGATGCCGGGCATTTCGATGAAGCGCGCTATGGCGGCGAGATCGTCGCGCAAGGCAGCGTCGTCTTCGACCAGCACCTTGTCGGGGAAACGGTTGGCGAGGTCCTGCGCCAACGCGTCGGTGTCGGCGCCGATCAGGATGGCGCAGACGCCGATATGGCTGCGCGCCGCCAGGATGTTGCCGATCGCGGATTGGCCGATGGCGTAGGCGATGGTGTCGTTGTGCGCCGTCGGTGCGGTCATTTGAGTTTGCATGAGGTTCATTGCCTTCACTCCTTGTGTGTGCCTGAACCATAGGCAGGTGCCGGTTGGCGCTCACTCCGGTGCTTGCTTTCAAATTCAAATTGCCGCTTCCGACGGTGAACGATGCCAAGGTAGCGCTCTACGGCGCCCCCCTCTGTCCTGCCGGACATCTCCCCCTCAAGGGGGGAGATTGGCTGTCATCACGGCTTTCGCCAATCTTCAACGTTGCAGGAATGCGTGGGGCGGTGAAGCTGCCGATCTCCCCCCTTGAGGGGGAGATGTCCGGCAGGACAGAGAGGGGTGACATAGAGCGCTGATTTGGATCATTCGCACTGCCCAAGGATGTCATGCAACACGGGTAACAGAGATCTCGCCCAGCAAAAAAACCTCGCCGCTCAACAGCCGTAGCTCAACCTCGCCGGTCACGGTGCGGCCCAACTCGGCTCGACCGGCATCGACCAACTCGCCAATGGCAGCCATCACCATCGACTTCGCGTCCTCTAGGCTGACGGCACCGTTGACGGCGTTCTGGACATTCGCACCGGCGGTGGAGGACCTTGCCATGGTGCGCATCGCCGGTCCTCGTCAGGTCCGCGAAGACCGGTTGGCCTCGCCGGATACCACTTCACGGTCGAGCAGCGCGCGCTTGCGCTCGGCGCCCCAGGCATAGCCGGACAGGGCGCCGTCTTTCCGGATCACGCGGTGGCAGGGAATTGCGATCGCATGCGCGTTGGCGGCGCAGGCAGCGGCGATGGCGCGGGTTGCTCTGGGCGCGCCGATGCGCTCGGCGATCTCGGCGTAGGAAACCGTGCTGCCAGCCGGGATGTCGCGCAAGGCCTGCCAGACGCGCTGCTGGAAGGCGGTGCCGCGCACGTCGAGCGGCAGGTCGAGACCAAGCCGGGGCGCCTCGACGAGGCCGACGACGCGGGCGACCAGCGCCTCGTAGTCGCGGTCGCCGCCGATCAGCCGCGCCCTGGGGAAGCGGTCCTGCAGGTCGCGCACCAGCACGTCCGGATCGTCGCCGAGCAGGATCGAGGCGACGCCCTTGCGGCTCGACGCGACCAGGATGGCGCCGAGCGAGGTCTCGCCGACGGCGAAGCGGATGTCTTCATGCGCGCCGCCGGCTCTGTAGCGCGTCGGTGTCATGCCCAGCATGCCGGTGGACTTTTCGTAGAAGCGTCCGCTCGAATTGAAGCCGGCATCGTAGATCGCCACGGTCACGCTGGCGCCGTCCTCCAGGCCCTGGCGGACCCGGGCGGCGCGGTGTGCGGCGGCATAGTCCTTCGGCGTCAGGCCGGTGATCGCCTTGAAGACGCGGTGGAAATAGCCGGCGCTGCGGCCGGCGGCGGCGGCCAATTCGGCGAGCGAGGGTTCCGCCTCGCTCTGCTCGATGAACCGGCAGGCCTCGGCGACCATTGCCGCATTGCCGGCCTCGAGCGAGGGGCCATCCGGGTTGCAGCGCCGGCAGGCGCGAAAGCCGGTCGCCTTCGCCTGAGCCAGCGTGTCGTGCAGTTGCACATTGCCGGGATTGGCGCGCCGCGACGGGCAGGAGGGCCGGCAATAGACGCCGGTCGTCGCCACCGAATACCAGAATTGCCCGTCGGCCTCCTTGTCGCGCGCGACGATGCGCGCCCAGCGCGGGTCGTCAGCCACCGGCAGCGGCGTCGATTTCAGATCTTTGGCGAGAGTGATGAACATGGCCGTATTGAAGCTGTCTCGGG
The DNA here is from genome assembly GCF_055456085.1 of Mesorhizobium subarcticum. Taxonomy (NCBI): domain Bacteria; kingdom Pseudomonadati; phylum Pseudomonadota; class Alphaproteobacteria; order Hyphomicrobiales; family Phyllobacteriaceae; genus Mesorhizobium; species Mesorhizobium subarcticum. Next base: position 3,628,472 of record NZ_CM144237.1, read on the forward strand.
TCTGCTCCGCCACCCGTTTCCTGCCAACTGTCAGGAGAGCCCCTAAGCCGCGCGCTTAGGCTCTACCGCAAACGGGCTGAGCCCAAGCCAGGTCTGCATCTTTTTTCCGATGGCCTGGTCGCCGGTCAGGGAAACCTTCGTGCCGGCCTTCTCGACCGTGAGCAATCCCATCCAGATCGCCGTCATCGTGTGCAGGTCGGTCGAGACGTAGAGATCGACGTCGAAGCCCGGATCGTACCAGCACAGATCGACCTCGCCATGCTTCTCGACGATCAGCCACCAGGACCGTTTGGATGCCGGGAGATCCTGATACAGAAATTGTATCACCGTGCGTCCCTCGTGCAGCGGCGAGGGGTTCAAATTGCGCCGCATGTCCCACATCAGCAACGACGGATCGAGGTTTTTGAGCGACAGCCGGGACTCGACCCATTTCTGCCCCCAAAAACCCATCGCCTCGACGACCGGGCGCAAATCGCGGCCGGCTTCAGTCAGCCGATAGTCGAAAATTCCCTTCTCGCCCTGGATCTCCTTGCGTTCGACGATCCCCGCCAGCTCCAGCTCCTTCAGCCGTTGCGACAGAAGGGTTGGCGACATCTTTGGCACGCCGCGGCGCAGGTCGTTAAAGCGGGTCGAGCCCGCCACCAATTCGCGCAGCAACACCATCGTCCAGCGGGTGCACAGCACCTCGGCGGCCATCGATAGCGGGCAGAACTGCTTGTATCCGTGCTGGGTCATGATTGGTGTTCCTCCCTCGAAGCTGGGATGAACATTAGCCCTTCATGATTGAAGCGGCGAGTACAGAAACTGTACCGGCCCAGTACAGATCGCGGACTGGTTGGCGGGAGCCCTGCCATGCGAGCCCTTTGGCCGGTGCACGGGATACCCCTGTGCGCCGCAACCAGGAGACTACCCATGACTGCTTACGTAATCGCGGACATCAAGATGAACGACCCGAAATGGGTGCCGGCCTACGCCGCCTCGGTGCACGACATCGTCCACAAGCATGGCGGCAAATATCTGTCGCGCAGCGGCAATGTGAAGACGCTTGAAGGCAAGCCGCTCGATACCACGCTGATCGCCTTGATGGCGTTCCCGTCGGAAGCGGCGGCGCGCGCCTTCACCAACGATCCGGCCTATGCGCCTTTCGTTTCGGCGCGTCAGGGTGGCAGTGACAGCCGCTTCCAGCTGATCGACGACACCGATCTGGCGGGAACGATCCCGTATCTGCCGAAGGGATGATCCTTCCCCGACACATCGAATTCGGGGTCGCCAAGCAACAACAGTCACGGCGCTTGCCTGCCGGGCCTCCGTATTTTCGGCGGCCGGCCAGCCGTGCTTTTTCAAGAAGAATGGAATGGATATGAGATCAAATCTTCGCAACAGGCTCGTCATGGCAGGGGCCATGCTGGCTGTCTGCACCAGCGTCGCATGGGCGCATCAGGAAGCGGCTGAAGCCGCATCCGGCCCCAACCCGCTGGCCGACAAGGTACGAGCCGCGAACAGCCGGTTCCTTGACGTCAAGGCGGCGACCGCCGAGGGCTATGCGCCCATTCCCTGCGCCAGCGGCATCACCGGTGGCGCCATGGGCATCCACTACGTCAACGGCCAGTATCTGAAGGACGACAAGATCGACATCGCCCGGCCTGAAGCCGTGATGTACGAGCCGATGGCCGACGGCCGGCTTAAGCTGGTGGCGGTCGAGTACATCACCTCGAAGGGCCCGGCCTCGCTCGAGGGGCAACTGTTCAACTTTAACAGCGCCCCCAACCGCTACGGCCTGGGTGAATTCTACGAACTGCATGTCTGGGCCTGGAAGGGCAACCCGACGGGCGCTTTCGCCGACATGAACCCGAAAGTGTCATGCGAACACGCGATGGCGCCGAGCCAGTAAGCTCAGCAAGCACTGAAGCCAGGCGGTGCCTATGCCGCCTGGCCCTGACGTCGTTTCGCGTGACCTGCCTTCAGGTGGCCTTGATCAAGCCGAGCTGGGTCAATGCCGCGACGCCGTCGTCGAGGCCGATCTCCTCGACGATCCGGCCGTCGATCACTTTCAGCACCGTGGTGCCGGTGAAGCGCATCGTGCGGCCGGTGGCGGCGGGCAGCGAACCGGCCAGGAAATCGCTGAAGGCCGGGCCGGTGTGGGTGCCGCCGCCTTCCCACTGACCGACGACATAGTCGCCTTCGGCGATGAGATCGGCGGTCGCCCAGAAGTTGAGATCCGTGAAGGCGGCGCGGAAGTCGGTCATGAAGGCCTTGATGTCGTCGCGGCCGTTGCGCGGTTCGTGCAAGGAATATTTGAGCAGCATGTCGGGCGCGGCAATGTCGTCGACGACGCTGAGATCGCAGGTTTCACCCCAGAAGTCGGTGAACCATCTGACGACGACGGCCTTGTTGTCTTCTTGCTTGGTCATTGGGAGGTCCTCTTCCTGTTTGCTAGGGGTCATCGGCGCTGCCGATGACCCGGGATCATCGGAACTGCCGATGACCTGGGATCATCGGAACTGCCGATGACCTGGGATCATCGGAACTGCCGATGACCTGGGATCACCGGTCTTCGCCGATGACCTGGGCAAGCACTAGGAGGATCCGGCGGTCGCAAAACTCCGGTTCTTGCCGGCCAATCGAAAGACGGGGTTGTGGACGAGAAGGCAGGGACGCCGCCCATGCCGCGTCCGGTAACTGTTTCTTCTCTGGTTTTGCTGCAGATTGCCCCCTGGCGGGGATGAGCGAAACAGAAGATGGCGCGTCAGGGCAAGAAAAGTCGCAATGGAGAGTTTTGGGCGCTGGCGCTCGAACGCGCTCATCTTGGCGTCTGGGACTGGGATATTGCCAACGGCAGCTGCTTCTATTCGCCGACATGGTGGCGCATGCTCGGCTATGAGGAGGGCGAGCTTGCCGACACGGCCGATCTCTGGCTGCAACTGACGCATCCCGACGACCGCGAGCGGGCGCTGGCCAGCGGCGACCGCCACATTGCCGGCCTGACCGATACCATCGAGACCGAACTGCGGCTGAAGCACAAGGATGGCCATTGGGTGTGGGTGCTCGACCGCGGCGGCATCGTCGAGCGTGGTGCGGACGGGAAGCCGCTGCGGCTGATGGGCGTGCAGACGGACATTTCGAAGCAGAAGGCGGCCGAAGCCGCGCTTGAACAGGTGAATGTGCGCTTCGGCCTGGCGCTCGCCGCGAGCGGCACCGGCATCTGGCACTATGACATGGCCACCAACAAGAGCTATTGGGACGCCCGTACCAGGGACATATTCGGCCTCGTTGCCGACACCGACGAGGTGACGGGCGACCTCTGGCACAGTTTTCTGCATCCCGATGACAAGGAAGCCACCGAGCGCGCGCACCAGCCGACACCCGGATCGGATGCGGTTACCGCCTCGCAATACCGCATCGTCAAGCGCGACGGCGAGATCCGCCATGTCGAATCGCTGGTGCGTTTCGTCGCCGCCGCGGGTGCCGCCGGCCAGATCCTCGGCACGGTGCGCGACATCACCGAGGACAAGCTGCGCGAACAGGAACTGGCCTTCGCCGCCCGCCACGACGCGCTGACCGGCCTGTGGAACCGCTCCGCCTTCGACAGGCTGCTTGCCGAGCATATCGCCACGGGCGTGCCGCTGGCCGTGTTCTATGTCGATCTCGACTACTTCAAGGCGCTCAACGATTTCGCCGGCCATGCCGCCGGCGATCTGGCGCTGAAGAGCGTGGCCACGGGCATTGGCCGCTGCCTGCCGCCATCGGCGCATGCGGCGCGCCTGGGTGGCGACGAGTTTGCCCTGCTGGTGCCGCATTGCGACGCGGAGCAGGCCGAGCGGCTGGCCGGTGCAATCCTGGCGGCCGTGCGCGGTGCGGATCTCGGCCTTGCCGCGACCTCGCGGCGGCTGGCGGCAAGCATCGGCATTGCCATGGTCCATGACCACACCACCACGGTCGCCGACGCGCTCGCCTGCGCCGACGACGCCTGCTACGCGGCCAAGGCCGCGGGGCGCGACCGTTTCGCGGTATTCTCGGCCGAGGCCAATTCCGGCGGCCTCAATGCGGCGCGGCTCGCCGCCGACACGGTCGACGCCTTGGAGGACGGAAGGCTGAAACTGTTCGGCCAGGAGATCCACCGCTTGGGCCGGCCCTGGCAGGAAAGCCGCCATGTCGAGGTGCTGGCGCGGCTTGTCGGGCGCAGCGGCCGGCTGATCCCGCCGGGCGAATTCATCCCGGCCGCGGAGCGCTTCGGCATTGCCGCCAGGCTCGATCGCTGGATCATCCGCACCGCGCTCTCGCTGCACGGCGCGGCGATGAAGTCCGGCGTGATCACGCTCGGCTTCAACCTGTCGGCGCAGACGCTGAGCGATCCGGGGCTGTGGGACTTCGTCGACAGCATCATCGAGGAAACCGGAGCGCCGCATTCCGGCATCGGCTTCGAGATCACCGAAACCGCCGCCGTCACCAATTTCGACGCCGCCGAGACGTTCGTGCGCAAGGCGCGCGAGCGGCGCTGCCGGGTCAGTCTCGACGATTTCGGCGCCGGCATGAGCTCGTTCGAATATCTCAGGCGCTTTCCGGTCGACGCCATCAAGATCGATGGTTCCTTCATCGAGCACATCACCGAAAGCCGCTTCGACCGCGAAATCGTGCTGGCCATCACGAGCATCGGCCGCAGCCTCGGCTGCGATGTGGTCGGCGAGAAGATCGAGCGTCAGGACACGCTTGGCATGCTCAGCGACATGGGCGTCGCCTTCGGCCAGGGGTTCCTGCTGCATCGGCCGGAACCGCTGGAGCAGGTTGTCACCCGCGCCACCGCAACGGCTGGCGCGGTCCGCAAGGCATCGTAATCAAGGCATCGTCATCATTGCCGCGCTGCCGAGCGCGGAAATTCCAGCACCCCGGTCTCGGGCCGCCTGTGCTGGGCCTCCACCACGGTTTCGATCAACTGGTCGAGGACCTCGCACGCAGAGCGGCTGGCCTCGTCATTGCCGCGCAGATAGTGATAGGCGCGCTCAAGATGGATGCGGGCAGCTGAAAAATCGCTGGTCAATGGTCCCTCCATGATCCCGCCCTAATGTATCTTGGCCTGCCTGGCGGAACGCGGGGTAAATATCCACAGTCGGGTTTTATTCAAATGCCGCCGGACCTGTCAGGAGTGACGCGGCCGAGGCTTTGCCGTGGCTTGCGGCACGGCTAGGCTGCCCGTTCACCAGCCGAAGGAGGGATCATGATCGTCCAGGCCTGCATCAATGGCGCGCGCCCGCGCGATTTCCACCCAAGGCTGCCGCTGACGGCGCAGGCGATGGCCGGCGACGCGGCGGCGTGCTTGGCGGCTGGTGCGGCCGAACTGCACATCCATCCGCGCGGCGCGGACGGACGCGAAAGCCTGGCTGCGGTCGACGGAACCGTGCTTGCCGTGCGCCGGGCTTGCCCCGGCACATTCGTCGGCGTCTCGACCGGCGCCTGGATCGAGAGCGATGTCGCGCGGACCCGTGCGGCGATCGCCGGCTGGCGCGAACTGCCCGACTATGCCTCGGTCAATCTGTCGGAGGCCGATGCGCCTGCCGTGATGGAGCTGCTGCGCCAGCGTGGCGTCGGCATCGAGGCGGGGCTTGCCACAATCGCCGACGCCGAGCGCTTCGTGGCGCTTGCCGACCACGACCGAGTTCTACGCATCCTGATCGAGATCGACATCCAGGATTTGTCCGCCGCACTTGAGGAAGCGCAAGGCATCGCCGCCGTGCTCGAACGCACCGGAGTGCGGCGGCCGATCCTGCTGCATGGCGTCGATGCCACCGTCTGGCCGTTCGTGGAGCTTGCCCACAACAAACGCTGGTCAACGCGCGTCGGGTTGGAAGACGGCAAGACGCTGGCCGATGGTACAGCGGCGAAGGACAATGCGGAAATCGTTGCGGCGGCTGTTTCGGTGTTCCGGTCGGCCGGCTGAACGGCTCAGTCCTGCCCGCCGGCTGGTGCTGTCCATGTGCGAAGGATGTGTTTCTGGATCTTGCCGGACGCGGTGCGCGGCAGCGCATCAGTGAGCAGGAACTCCTTTGGCACCTTGTAGCGGGCGATGCGGGCGCGGCAATGGTTTGCCAGATCGGCCGGCTCGACAACGCAACCGGGTTTGACCACGACAAAGGCGCGCCCGACTTCGCCCCAGCGCTCGTCGGCGATGCCGATCACGGCTGCCTCTGTGATGTCGGGATGATCGAGCAGCGCTGTCTCGATTTCGGCCGGATAGACATTCTCGCCACCGGAGATGAACATGTCCTTGCGGCGGTCGACGAGGGTGACGAAGCCTTCTTCATCCTGCCGCGCGATGTCGCCGGTGCGGAACCAGCCATCGGCGGTGAAGGCCCGCTCCGTCTCTTCCGGCCGGTTCCAGTAGCCTGATGTGATCGAGGGACCGGACAGCCAGATCTCGCCAGGCACGCCGGCCGCGACGTCACGGCCGTCCTCGTCGACAATGCGCAGACCGATCATCGGTGCCGGCAGGCCGGCCGAGCCGGCCTTGCCTGCGATCCGGTCGGCCTGAACCGGCATGCCAAGCACGGTGCCGGCCTCCGTCATGCCGAAGCCGTCGACCATGCGGACGCCCTGCGCCAGCCACCAGTTGATATCGGCGGCCGGATTTGGCGCGCCGCCGGTGAAGATGGCGGTCAGCGAGCTCCAGCGTGCCGGGGCAAAATCCGGGTGGTCGCGCAGCATCCCAGCCATCTGCGGTACGCAGAAATAGTGGGTGACGCCGAGCGCGGGATCGGCGAGGCGGCGATTGGTGGCGCCGGCGTCAAAGCCGGGTGAGATCAGCACCGTGCCGCCCTGAAGCAGCGGCGGACGCAGATTGGTGATGAGGCCGATGACATGGAACATCGGTGCGTCGCAGAGGAAGATGCTGGCATTGCCGACCCGGCCCAGCACGCCGAAATTGACCGCCGTGGCGAAGGCATTGCGCTCGGTGACGATGACGCCTTTCGGCCGGCCCGACGTGCCCGATGTGTAGAGGATGATCGAGGGCGCATCGCCGGCGGGCAGGGGACGACGCGGTGCCGGTGCCTGCGCCTCAACCGCTTTCGTGAAACTGGCGACTTCAACAGGGATGCAGCGCCTGGTCAGCGTCAGGTCGATGGCGGCGTCATGCAGCAGGAACACCGGGTCGCAGTCCTCCAGGATCGCCTGCTGTTCGGCGCCGGCGAGCCGCCAGTTGAGCGGCACGAAGATGGCGCCGAGCCGCATCGCCGCCTGCTGCAGGATCAGCAGATCGGCGCTGTTGCGGGCAAGCGTGGCGATCCGCTGTCCCGGTTCGACGCCGTGGCCGCTTTCGAGAACGCCCACCGTGCGCTGGATGGCCTCGTCGAAGGCGCGATAGGTCCAGCGCCGGCCGGATGCAAGGTCGACACAAGCGAGGCGATCCGGCTGCGCGCCGGCATGCAGGACCACTGGATCAGGTGTTGTCCAGTCCGGCATTCGCATCTCCTCCCAGATTGCGTCGGTGGCTCGCGTCACCTTGCCTTGTCGTAAGCCCCGAGACCGGGCTTGTAGCTCTTTTCGTCGATGAACTGGCGGATGCCTTCCTTGCGGCCCGAATTGTCGTGGAAGTTCGCCGCCTCCTGCGCCCGCACGAGATAGTCCTCGGCATTGTCGTAGGTCATCTCGGCGACGCGCCGGATGGCGTCCTTGGTCGCCTTCAGCGCAATCGGATTCTTCTTCAAAAGGATGTTGGCGACCTCGGTGACGCGCGCCTTCAACTCCGCCAGCGGCAAGCTTTCATTGACCAGTTTCCAGGCGGCGGCCTTCCGGCCGTCGATGAGTTCGCCGGTCAGCGCGTGGTACATGGCGTCGCGCATCGACAGGAGGTCGACCACCACCTTGGTGGCGCCGCCGCCGGGCAGGATGCCCCAGTTGATCTCGGACAAAGCGAACTGTGCCTCGTCGGCGGCGAAGGCGAGGTCGCAAGCGAAGAGCGGACCATAGCCGCCACCAAAGCACCAGCCATTGACCATGGCGATGGTCGGCTTGCCGTACCAGCGCAGCCGCCGCCACCAGCCATAGGCTTCGGACTGGGCCTTGCGGATGGCGCCCAGCCCCTTGGCCTCGGTTTCGCGGAAATATTCCTTGAGGTCCATGCCCGCCGACCAGGCGCTGCCTTCGCCGGACAGCACCAGCACGCCGACATCGTCGCGGAACTCGAGCTCGTCGAGAACCTCCATCATGCGCCGGTTGAGCGCCGGGTTCATGCAATTGCGCTTGTCCGGCCGGTTGAAGCGCACCCAGGCGATGCCGTTCTCGACATCGAAGGCAACTGTCTCTTCGGTCATGGTCGGCGTCCTCCCGTTCCGTATTGGTGTTGGTGAAATCGCTATGGTGCATAGCTATAGTGATTGCTATGTCGCATAGTCTTTTTCGCTTGACAAGAGGGGGTGATCGCGGCGATCGGTTGCAACATGGATGATACAAAGGTTCACGCCAGTACTGTCGCCCAAGGTGCGATGACTGAGGACGCGCTCGACGCGCAGATCGGCTACAATCTGAGGCGCGCCTCAGCCTGTGCCTTGAATGATTTCGCGATCGAACTGGCCGATGCGGCGCTGCGCCCGGTGACCTACGGCATGCTGGCACTGATCGACGAGAAGCCCGGGATCCGCGCCGCCGAACTCTGCCGCCTGCTTGGCATGAAGAGCGCCAACATGGCGCCGCTGCTGGCCGAGCTGGAAGAGCGCGGGCTGGTCGAGCGCGACGACCATGCGCAGGACAAGCGTGTGCGGGTGCTGACGCTGACGCAGGCAGCCAGACAAGCGATGCCCGGATGGCGGCGACAGGTTCGCAGGCACGAGGACCGGTTCCTGCACCGGCTGACGAAAAAGGAGCGGGCGACGCTGCTGCGCATGCTGCGCCTGATCTGGACGGACGAAGACTGAGGGTATCTTCCGTCAGCGGAAAGCCGTGGTGTGGAAAGTTTCTGAAACAAGCGTGCTGCTTATTTCAGAAACCGCCTGAGAACGTGAAATAGCTGTCGGAAGCTGGTCACGAGCGCGGCATGGACGACGTCGAGCGAAGGGCCCAAAATTCACGCCGCCGCAAGGGCCAGGAAGCGGTCGGGCGCCAGTGCCGCGGCGGTGACCCCGAGCGCCGTGACATCGCCGGGCAGGGGCTCGCCGCGCATCAACGCCGCGCTGAGACGTGCCAGTGTCAGCGAGACCTGAAAACCGTAGCCGCCCTGGCCGCCGAGCCAGAAGAAACCGGGCAGGCGCGGGTCGAAGCCGGCGACCGGCGTGCGGTCGGGCGCGAAGGTGCGCAGGCCCGCCCATGGCGTCGAGGGACGGCCGATGCGCATCGACGTCGCCTGTTCGATGCGGTCGACGGCGATGGCGACGTCGATGTCTTCGGGATATGCGTCGCAAGGCTCGGAGTCCGTTTCGTCGGCAAGCGAGCCGATCAGCCTGCCGGCATCGGGCTTGAAGTAGAATTGTTCGTGCAAATCGACCACCAGCGGCCAGTTGGATATGTCCGTGCCTCCAGGCGGATCGAACAGGAAGGCGGTGCGGCGTTTGGGCTGAAAGCCGAGGCCGGAGAGCCCGGCCAGGCCGGCGACGACATCGACCCAGGCGCCGGCGGCGTTGACGACGATGTTGGCCTGATGGGTGCCGGCATTGGTGATGACGCGGAAGCCGTTTCCGGTACGAGCGATCTCGCGGACTTCCTCGCCGGTGCGGATCAAGCCGCCGCTGGCCTTCAGCGCCGAGGCGCTGGCGGCCAGCATCTTGCCGGTGTCGACATCCACCGCGTCGGGCTCATAGACGCCGCCGCAGGTGGCCTCAGTGGCAATGACCGGAACCAGCGCGTGCAGCTCGGCCGCCGACAGGCGGCGCACGCTGGGCACCAGCGCCTGCAATTCGCCGGCCAGTCTGTCTATTGCCGCGTCGTCGCCGCGCCAGCCGACATGCAGCGCGCCGCGCCGATGAGCGACAAACCCGCCCTCGAATATTTGCTGCCGGCTGGCCAGCGTCAGCCCGCGCACCAGCCGGTTGCCATAGGTCTCGGTGAACAAGGCGGCGGAGCGGCCGCTGGCATGATAGCCGAGATGCGGCTCGCGCTCGATGACGGTGACATCACCCCAGTCGCGCAAGGCCGCGGCCAGGGAAAGCCCGGCAATGCCGCCGCCGATGACGATGATTCTTTTGGAGGGATTCGACTGCATCCATCTCTCGTATCGCCGCGCCATGGAGCTGACAATGTCGGAGCAACCGAACCTTGGTGATTGTCTGCGCCTCAATCGCCAATGTGAAGCCGGACGCGTTGCCGCCGGTCTAGACCGGCGGCCTTTCCCCCGCATCGAGCAGCCATTGCCGCACGGCTTGCGTCGGTTCGGGATGGCGCTGCTTTCTCGGCATCACGACATAAAAGTCCTGCGTGCCGCGCATTTCACCGCTGACCGGCTGGACCAGCCGGCCGGCGGCGAGATCGGCGGCTACGAGGAAGCGGCTGGCCAGTGCGATGCCCTGGCCGGCGATGGCGGCGTCGATGGCGAGGCTGGTCTGGTTGAAGCGCATGCGTTTCAGTTCGGTCGTCATCTTCAGGCCGACAGCCCTTTCCATGAATTCCGGCCACAGATTGTGCGCATCGTGCAGCAGGACATGATGGTGGATTTCGGCCGCGGCGATTTCGCCTGTGCCGGCCGGCAGCAGGGCCGGGCTGCAGATGGCGATGATCTGCTGGGGAAACAGAAGATCGACGATCAGGCCGGCGCCGAAGGGCGGGCGGCCCTGGCGCACGGCGATGTCGACGCCATCGGCCTGGAAACTCGACAGGCTCTCGCTGGCCAGCACGCGCAGGTCGACAAGTGGATTGTGCGCCACGAAATCCTGCAGCCTGGGGATCAGCCATTTGGTGGCGAAGCTCGGCGTCACGCTGATCGTCAGCCGCGCCGGCTCGGGGCACAGCAGCAGCGTCGCCTCCGAGATGAGGTCGAAGGCGCGGCGGATGTTGGGTACATAGGCGCGGCCCTCGTCGGTCAGCGCCAGGCCGCGCGGCAGCCGCTCGAACAGTTTTGTGCCGAGATCGGCCTCCAGCCCGCGAATGTGCTGGGCGACCGCCCCTTGCGTGACGTTCAGCTCCTCGGCGGCGATGCGGAAGTTGAGATGGCGCGCCGAGGCCTCGAAGGCGCGCAGCGCATTCAACGGCGGCAGGCTGAGGAAGGCTTCGGGCATGCAGGAGTTTTTCTACTGGTTGATTTCAGGCATTCTGGTTCGAACCGGTTGAAAAAACCAGCTATATCACTGCTCAGATCCCGAAAACGCCGCTTGCGGTGCCCGCCAACTCGAAAAGGAAAATCCGATGAGTGTAGAAAAAGTAGCCGTTGTCGTGGCCGGTGGCAGCGGCATGGGCGCGGCGGCTGCCAAGCGGCTGGCGGCGGACGGCTTTCAGGTCGCCATCCTGTCCTCCTCGGGCAAGGGCGAGGCGCTGGCCAAGGAGTTGGGCGGGCTCGGCGTCACCGGCTCCAACCAGTCGAACGACGATCTGCAGCGGCTCGTCGACCAGACGCTCGAAAAGTGGGGCCGCATCGACGTGCTGGTCAACAGCGGCGGCCACGGCCCGCGCGCGCCGATCCTCGAGATATCAGACGAGCAGTGGCACACCGGCATGGATGTCTACCTGCTCAACGTCGTCAGGCCGGTGCGCATTGTCGCGCCGCAGATGGTCAAGCAGAAGGGCGGCGCCATCATCAACATCTCGACCGCCTGGGTCGCCGAGCCGAACGCGATGTTCCCGACCTCGGCCGTGTTCCGCGCCGGCCTTCAAGCCTACACCAAGATCTTCTCCAACACTTATGCCGCCGACAATGTGCGTATGAACAATGTGCTGCCCGGCTGGATCGACAGCTTGCCGGCGACCGAGGAGCGCCGCGACAACGTGCCGATGCAGCGCTACGGCACGAGCGAGGAAGTGGCGGCGACGATTGCTTTTCTGGCTTCGGAAGGCGCTGGCTATATCACCGGGCAGAACATCCGTGTCGATGGGGGTGTTATCCGGGCGCTGTGAGGCAGGCGAGGAAGGACCGAGCTTAAGCCGTCAAGGCCTCTGGCTGGTCAAAAAGCGCATGAAGCTCGGAGACCGGCATTGGGCGCCCAAACAACCAGCCCTGCACATCCGTGCAGCCATTCTCCCGGACCAGGCGATACTGATCCTCTATCTCGACGCCTTCGGCGGTCGTCGTCATGCCGAGCGTGGTGCCGAGTTCGGCGACGGCCTTGACGATCGCCCGGCTTTCGCTGCTCTCGCACATCAGGCTGACGAAGCTGCGGTCGATCTTGATGCGGTTGAACGGGAACGACCTGAGATAGCTCAGCGAGGAATAGCCAGTGCCGAAATCGTCCATGGCTATGGAGATGCCGAGGTCACGCAGGCTGTGCAGCGTTCTCACCGTGTTTTCGTTGTTCGCCAGCAGCACCGACTCGGTGATCTCCAGTTCTAGGCGCGACGGCAGCAGGCCCGAAGCCGCGAGCGCCGAGGCAACCTGAAGCGATAGCCCCTGCTGCTTGAACTGGGCCGGCGAGAGATTGACCGCGACCTTGACGTGCAGGGGCCATTTCGCGGCGTCGGCACAGGCACGCCGCAGGATCCACTCGCCAAGCGCGTCGATGACAGCCGTTTCCTCGGCCAACTGGATGAACTCGGACGGCGCCAGCAGACCGAGGCGCGGATGGTTCCATCGCACCAGCGCTTCGAAGCCGGTGAGTTTGGAGGTTTTTGCGTCGTGCAGCGGTTGATAGTGCAGCACGAACTGCTCTCTGGTCACGCCGAGAGCCAGTTCGGATTCCAGCAGGCGCCGCTCCTGCAGCCTTGCATCCATTCCCGGCTCGAACGACCTGCAGGTACCACGACCCTCCATCTTGGCCTTGTACAGTGCAAGGTCGGCATTGCGGATAAGGGTTTCCGAACGTTGCCCGTCGTCGGGGAAGACGGCGATGCCGATGCTGCCGCCGATGTTGATCTTGTGGCCCTGGATGGAGAATTCGTCGGACAGGGCATGAATGACGCGGCTTGCCAGCACGCCGGCCTCGTCGTTGCCGTCGAGCAGGAGCTGAAGGATGACGAACTCGTCGCCGCCTATTCGCGCCACCATGGCGGTTTCGCCGGCATGCTGTTTCAACCGCTTCGCCACAGCCCCGAGAAGCTCGTCGCCAACCGGATGGCCAAGCGTGTCATTGACCGGCTTGAAACGGTCGAGGTCGACGCAATGGACCGCCAGCTTCTCGCCATCCCTGAGGCTTCTCAGCGCCTCGTCCATGGTGTCGGCCAGGAGGCCCCGGTTGGGCAGGCCGGTGAGAATGTCATGCGTGGCGAGGTGCTGGATCTCGGCGGTGCGTTCCTCGACCCGCAGTTCCAACGTCTCGGCGGCATTCGCCTGCATCATCATTGCACGCCCGATCGCATACCAGCAGGCCAGCGCCAGCAACGTGACCACGGCTACCGCCGCATAGCCGGCCAGCTCGAATCCCCGCACGGACTGGGCGTCCATGTTGGTGTCGAACCGGCTGTTGGGAAAACCGGCCCAAAGACGCCATGCGCTTCTGGGATCGTTGAGCGAGAGCGGGATGACTTCGGAATAGATCAGATTGGGGTCGGCCGCCGTGAAGGCACGGGAATTGGCCGCAAGCGCCGTCGACATCTTGTGCTGGTCGGATTCAAAGCCGTAGCCCGAATTGGCGATGACGTAGTCGGTGCTCGGCAAGAGTTTGCGCAGCGCCGAGGTGAGCATGATCGCCGAGACGGAGCCGCGCAGGCTGCCGTCTTGGCCGAACACCGGAACCGAGAGGATGAAGCCGGAGCGATCGGCATCATTGCCGGTATGGATGAAATCGGTGTTGTCGCAGGTGATGAGCTCCTTGGTGCCGATGATCGGCACGTTGAGCCCGTCGATGGCGCTTGAATTCGGATAGTTCGCCTTCAGCCAGGCAAGCTGCTTGGCCAGTTCATGGTACTCATAGGTTTCGACCTCTTCTGGGGGCCGGGTCAGCGCATTGTCGTCGAGCTTCGCGTGCTTGGCGCCGCCGGCGGCATCGGATCGCGCCTTGGCATTCACGATCAGCTGGTCGAACTGAAGGATCGGCTCCTCGAGCTTGCCGGTCGCGGTATCGAAGCGATCCGGATCGAAATCCAGCGGCAGGAAGTAGACCTCGGAAATCGAGACGTTGTTGGCGAGGTTGTTGTAGATCTGCTGGATCGTCGCGCGGCCTTCGTCGCCAAGGTTCGTGCCATGCCGGTCGAGGTTGCGGACGCTTGGCAGGTAGCTCAGCGTGCGCACATTCTCGTAGACGGCCCGCAAGGCGTCTTCCACCGTTTTGGCTGTCGTCCTGGCCGCCGCCTGGGAGTTTTCGATATAGCGTTGCCTGGCCAGCGCGTAGTCGCGCTGGCTGTCGATGCGCAGCGCCACCAGCATCACCGCGCCGGTCACAAGGATCACAGCAAATCCGACTGCTCGCCTGAATGCGTTCATCGGCTCCCACCATCAATTGGTGAGGGATACTCCAGAGCGGTTTAGGAAGCGCTAATGAGGAAGCACGAATGAGAACGTCTTCTTTACTGCCCCGACGCTGCCGAGCACCACGTCGGGCGTGATCCAGAAACCTGCGTTCGCGGGTGCGGGCGAGCCGAGACCGAGGCCTGCACCCAGGGTTCAATTCACCGGTGCCGCCCCAGACTGCTGGTCCGCATCGGTCAGCGTGCCGAGGAAGGTGACGATGTCGTCGATCTCGGCATCGTTCAGCGCCGGCCTGTCGCCGGGTTTTTTGCCGTTGAAGGGCGGGTCCTGATTCAAGTTCGGCCAGTAAGCCTTTGGCAGATCGTCATATTTTCTGACCGTGCCATCGGCATTTCTGGAATACCAGTGGCCTGGATCCGTGTCGCGGCTGGCGTAGAAGGCGACGGCGTCGCGCAGCGTGTGGAAAGTGCCATTGTGGAAGAAGCTCTTGCGCAGCGCGACATTGCGCAGCGTCGGCGTCTTGAACAGGCCGCAATATTCGGTCCGGCCACGAAAATCGGTGCGCAGTGGGCCACACAGGCCGAGATCGATATAGGCGGGATCGGCATTGGCCGGAATGGAAGCATTGCGTGGCACGGCGATGGCGATCAGGCCGAAATCGGTGAATTGCGGCGGCTCGCCGTCATTGGCGGGTTCGCTCAGATGACAGCTGGCGCAATTGCCCTTGGTCTCGTCCTTGAACAGCGCGCGGCCGCGCATTTCCTGCGCTGACAACTGCGCCTTGCCGGCGAGGAAGGCGTCGTAGCGGCTGGAGTAGGGGTAGAAGTCGGCGGCACTCTGCTCGAAGGTGCCGAGCGCTTCGGCGGCGGCGTCGAAGGCATCGGTTGGGTGGTCGAACACGTTGTTGCCGAAGACTGCCTTGAACTCACCGGCATAGGCTGATTTGCGCAAGGCGGCTGCGACGGCGGCCTCATCCTTGTTGGCCATCTCGAAGGGCGAGAGCAGGGGGATCTTCGCCTGGTCCTTGCCATGGTCGGCGCGGCCATCCCAGGTCAGGCCGCCGGTCGGGCCATTGTCGACGCTCTCGTCACCCTCGTCGTCTGAATCGTAGAAATGCTCGGTGAAGGCGGGCGCTGCCTGGAGGTAGCGCAGCGAGGGGACGGCGCGCATGCCGGGCTGGTCGAGGTTAGGACCGCCCATTTCGACGGGTGAGGCCGAGGCCGGGCCGAAGGCATGATGCGGATCATGGCAGGACGAGCAGGCCTGCTTGCCCGAGGCCGACAGCGCCGGGTCGAAGAACATTTCTTTGCCAAGCGCGGTCAGCGCCTCGGCGCGTGCATAGGCCTGCACGCGTGACATCGGGCCGGGGTGGACGCCATCGGGTTCCGCCGTGTTTGCGGGCGCGACGAAGCTTACCATCGATGCCGCGGCGACCACTGCCGCCCGCCTTTTCCATCGTCCCATTGCCATAGCTGCAGTCCGTTTTCGATCCCGCAACTAAGTATCCTGTGCAACGGATCCATGACTCAGCCTGACGTTCACGAAACCGTGTTCGAGGGGTCGGCAAATGTCACAAAGGTGACAAGGCATGGAAGTAGCTCCATTGCTGTATTTTCGTTGCCCATGCGTGCCGTCCTCCAGCCAGCCACGAGGCATCCCCATGACAAGGTCCTTTCTCTCGCTTTGCCTCGCCTCGACGGCGCTGGCATCGTTCGTCGGCGCGGCCCACGCCGCTCCTCCCGGCTACGACAAGATCGACACCGTCGTCGTCATCTATGCCGAGAACCGCAGCTTCGATAATCTCTATGGCGGCTTTCCCGGCGCCAATGGGCTGGCCAATGTCTCGGCCGACCAGGTGCGCCAGCTCGACCGTGACGGCAACCCACTCACAGAACTGCCGCCGGCCTGGGGCGGACTGACCGCTAAAGGAGTGACGCCACCGGTGACCGAGGCGCAGTCGGCGCATCTCGCCAATGCCAGCTTCGCCATCGACGATGCCAGCGGCTTCAACGAGAAGACCTCGGTCGTCACGCGCGACCTCTGGCATCGCTTCTACCAGGAACAGATGCAGATCGATGGTGGCAAGAACGACAAGTTCGTCGCCTGGGCCGATTCCGGCGGTCTTGTCATGGGCCATTATGACGGCTCCGGCCTGCCGATGTGGGCGGTGGCGAAGAAATACGTGCTGGCCGACAATTTCTTCCAGGGTGCCTTTGGCGGCTCTTTCCTCAACCACTTCCAGCTCGCCTGCGCCTGCGTGCCGGCCTATCCCAACGCCGACACCAGCCCGGTGAAGGGGCAGATCGCCGTCGTCGAGGCCGATGGCAAGACGCTGAAAGTGGCCGACAACTCGCCGGCCTCGGCCCTTGGCGGCGCGCCGAAATTCGTCAATGACGGCGCCATCACGCCCGATTTCTACGCCGTCAACACCATGCAGCCGCCCTATCAGCCGAGCAACAACAAGCCGGCCGCGGGCGGCGACCCGGCCTTGGCCGATCCGTCCGTGGCCAGCACGCTGCCGCCGCAGCATGACATCACCATCGGCGACCTGCTGTCGCTGAAGGGGATCGACTGGGCCTGGTATGCCGGCGCCTGGCAGGCCACGCTCGACGGCAAGAACGCCACGCCGGTGCCGAACTTCCAGTTCCATCACCAGCCGTTCAACTATTTCGCTGCTTACGCACCCGGCACGGCCGCGCGGACCGCGCATCTCAGGGATGGCGGCCTGGAAGGCACCGAATTCATCAAGGCGATCGACGACGGCAAGCTGCCGGCCGTCACTTTCTACAAGCCGCAAGGCAATCTCAACGAGCACGGCGGCTATACCGATGTGGCGAGCGGCGACCAGCATCTGGCCGACCTCGTCGGGCATTTGGAGAAGAGCCCGCAATGGGGTCACATGCTGGTGGTCGTCACCTATGACGAAAACGGCGGCTTCTGGGACCATGTCGCGCCGCCGAAGGCCGACCGCTGGGGGCCGGGCAACCGCGTCCCGGCCTTCATCATCTCGCCCTATGCGAAGGCGGGCACGGTCGACCACACGCAATACGACACGACGTCGATCCTGCGCTTCATCACCGCGCGCTACGATTTGCCTGTGCTCTCCGGCATCGTCGCCCGCGACAAGGCGCTTGCCGGCAATGGCGAGCCGCCGATGGGCGATCTGAGCGCCGCGCTTGATCTCAGCCGGTAGGCTTGGGCCGCTAACCGCCTGATCTGCGGATGAGGTCGCGGCCGATCGGCTTCGGTGTCTCGCTGCGCAGCACCAGCGCCGTGGTGACAGCACCATGGCGCGCCACCGCGTCGACGATGGTTTCAAGGTGGGCGGGCGAGGGCACGACCACTTTCAGGACGAAGCAATCCTCGCCGGTCAGCCGGTGCACCTCGGTGATCTCGGGCATTTCGGCGAACTGCTTCAGGCACGGACGGATATGCTCGTGCGTGGTGCGCACGCGGATGATCGCCATCATGCCAAGGCCAAGGGCGGCGGGATCGATCACGGCGGTGTAGCCGGCAATGACACCGCGCTCCTCCAGCCGCTTGACCCGTTCGGAGGTGGCTGGCTGCGACAGGCCGACCCGCCGGCCGAGCTCCGATATGCCGATGCGGCCGTTCTCCTGCATGACCTCGATAATGGCGATATCGGTCGGGTCGAGCGACGCGCGCTCCTCGCTGTTTTTCACGGCGACCTTGAATCCATCGGCAAGGCGGTGATTTTTCCGATGATTTCCCATTCTCGACGCCATTGCAAGACGCCACCATGCACCATCGATCGATAGGAGCAAGGCGACATGACGCATTTCATCATCCTGCCGGGCAGCGGCGGTTCAGGTCCCGGCCATTGGCAATCGCGCTGGGAAAGCGGCAATCCCGCGATGCGGCGCTTCCAGCCGTCAAGCTGGGACCTGCCCGATTTCACCGACTGGCTGGCGGCGCTGGAGGGCGCGGTGATCGCGGCGCCGGAGCCGCCGGTGCTGGTGGCGCACAGCCTGTCCTGCCTGCTGATCGCGCATTGGCAGAAGATTTCGCAAAGGCCTGTCAAGGCTGCCCTGCTGGTCGGCGTCCCCGATCCGACATCCGTTGTTTTTCCCGGATATGGCATGGCTTTCGCCAAGATTCCGCAAGGACGGCTGCGCTTTGCCTCGCTGGTGGTGACCAGCACCGACGACCCCTATGGCTCGGCGGACTATGCGCAAGCGAGAGCGACGCAGTGGGGCAGCCGCCTTGCCGTCATCGGCCCGTTCGGACACATCAATGCCGCGAGCGGTCTGGGCGACTGGCCGGAAGGCCTTGCGCTGCTCGAGGGGCTGGGGTCCGAG
This sequence comes from Mesorhizobium subarcticum, assembly GCF_055456085.1. Lineage (NCBI taxonomy): Bacteria > Pseudomonadati > Pseudomonadota > Alphaproteobacteria > Hyphomicrobiales > Phyllobacteriaceae > Mesorhizobium > Mesorhizobium subarcticum. The sequence continues at coordinate 3,647,258 of NZ_CM144237.1, forward strand.
GCCTGAAGGTGGTGGCGCTCAGCCGCCATTCACCAAAGCGAGGACAAGCTTCTGCAAATTGCCGCCCTGGCCGAGTTCGACACGGTCGAAATCGCGGCTGCCCTGTATGCGCGCCTTCGATATCGCGTCGAGTTGGCGGACCACCTCGGCCCTGGTCTTGCTGCATTTGGGATCATCGGTGACGGTCAGGCCGTCTGTCACGGCTTCGATGTCATGGACCATCTGTATCATGCTGGCGCCATGCACCTTCTCATGGGCGCTGACGCCGGCGATGAACACTTCCCATTTCTTCTGGACGGCCGGCGGCAGCGGCGCGGAAGGGCTTGGCAAGGTGTAGGTGATGACCAGTTTCGGATTCCTCGCCGTCAGCACGCAGTCCTTGCCCCTGGGCTTGTAGTCCCTGACCCCCCAGGTGAGCTTGAAGTTGGTGTAGGCGATGGCGCGGGTAATGCCGACATTCGGCCCGTTCTCGCCGATCGACCGGTAGAGTTCCAGCCCGGACTGGCCTGATATGGCGTAGGTCTCGACCTTCTCGACCGGCTTCCATTCGGCATGGGCGGTGAGCGGCAAGGCTATCAGCGCGACCGTCAAAAGAAACAGACGAACACAGGTTCTCAACACCACTCTCTCCAGACCGGAACCGAACAGGCAATGCCAGCGGAAGGCTTTTCCTATATGCTGCCGGCCGGTGCTGCAAATGGGTCTTAGAGAGAGACAATGGGGGAAGTCATGAGAAGATATCTCGTCGTCGCCGGTGCCGTGGCGGTCTTGCAGGCCGCGCAGCCGGCTTTTGCCGCGTCGTGCAGCGGCTGGAGCGCGAAGATGGAGGAAGACGAAGGCGGCAAGGTGCTGACCGCCTCGGTCTGCGGCGGACCGAAGGGCGATGCGCAACTGATGCTGACCTGTTTCGACACGCCGGTGCTGAGCTACGATCTGGGCGCCAGCGGCCAGCAGACGGAGCCCGGCATGAGCGGCGCGTTCGACTTCAAGGCCGACGGCAAGACAGTGACCAAGACGCTGCAGCTCGAGGAAATGTACGGTTATTTCGTGGTCAATCTGGCGAAGGCTGATCCGCTTTTGGACCTGTTGCGCTCGAAGGGCGATGTGACGGTCAGCGCTGCCAAATTTGGCGCGATCAGTTTTCCGCTGAAGGGCTCGAGCGGCGCCATCGGCAAGGTGCTGGCGCAGTGCGGCAAGGCGAAGCCCGCTGCTGACGGGGATTGACCTCTGAGGGTTGCGCTGCCCTCATTGTCCTGCCGGACATTTCTCCCCGTATAGTGACGGGGAGAAAGACGCCCCGACCAATGATTTCGCCTGATGTCGGCGTTGTAGAAAACGCGCCGAGGGTTGCGGCAGCATTCTGCCCCCCGTCACTATACAGGGAGAAGGTTCCGGCAGGCGGATGAGGGGCGGCGCCGCGCTCGCCATTGTCACTCAATGCCCATCACCTCACCCAACCGCACCGTCGCGGCCATCAATTCCTCGCCCGAGAACCCGGAGAAACCCAGCACCAGGCCATGGCGAGGCGGACCGTCGATGAACATCGAGGACAGTGCCCGTGCGCCGACGCCTGCAGCCCTTGCCGCTTCGACAATCGCCGTGTCGGGTCCCGCGCGCTTCAGCATCGCCATCAAATGCAGGCCCTGTTCGGGCACCGTCACATCAAGCGCATCGCCACAATGCGCCTCGAGACCCGCCACCAGCACATCGCGCGCAGCTTGCACGCGGCGGCGCACGCGCCTGAGATGCGCGGCGAAGTGACCTTCGTTGAGGAGGTCGGTCAGCGCGCCTTCGGCCAGTGTCGAGGGGTAGCGGTCGGAGCGCGCCCGGACCGCGATGACGGCGTCGAGCAGCGCTTCGGGCACCACGACGTAGCCGATGCGCAGGCCGGGGAAGAGCACTTTGGAGAAGGTACCGAGATAGGCAACGCGGCCGGCGCCATCCATGCCTTGCAGCGAGGTCAGCGGCGGGCCGGCATAGCGGAACTCGCTGTCGTAATCGTCCTCGATGATCCAGGCATCGTTGCGCCGTGCCCAGTCGAGCAAGGCAAGGCGCCGCCGCATCGTCATCGTCACGCCGAGCGGATATTGGTGCGAGGGCGTGACATAGGCCGCGCGTGCCCTTGGACAGAGACGCTCGCCGATCTCGGGATCGAGCCCTTCGGCATCGACCGGCACGGCGACAATACCGGCGCCGCTGCCGGCAAGTGCTGCATGCGCCATCGGATAGCAGGGATTCTCGATCCACACGGCGTCACCGGGCCGGATGGCGGCGCGCACCAGAAGGTCCAGCCCCTGCTGCGTGCCCGAGGTCAGCACGATCTGCCCGGCATCGCAGCGCACGCCGCGCGCCGTTCGCAAGTACGTGGCAATCGCGGTGCGCAAGCCGATGCCGCCGCGCGGATCGCCATAGCGGAAATGCTCCGGTCCGGGGCGGGCGAGGTGGCGCGACAACAGGATGCGGAACACATCAAGCGTGCGCGGGTCCGACACCGCCACCCCAAGGCCGCAAGGCAGGGCGGCGACGACATCGATCTCCGGCGGGCGCGGCTTGGTGAGTGTTGTCGGCAGATAGGGCACATCCGGTGCGACGAAGGTGCCGGCGCCGACCTTGGCTGTTGCAAAGCCTTCCGAGATCAGCATTTCGAAACAGGCGACGGCGGCCGAGCGCGACAGACCGAAACGCTTGGCGAGATCGCGGGTGGTCGGCAGCTTGGCGCCGGCGGGGAGCGCGCCGGTCTCGATCAGCCGCCGCAGCGCCGCGTAAAGCTCGCGGCTGCGTGGGCCGTCGCCCGGCAGGACCGGGATCAGCGCCGACCAGTCAGGAGAATTGGTCTGAATTTTATCCATGGGATTGGTTCTTTTGTCAACCAATATCACAGTGCATGGTTGGCGGACAAGCAACAAGGATGCAAGCCGTGAACGACGTCGCCGCCAGCTTTCCGACCACCAGCCGCAACCGGGTCAAGCGCCTGCATGAGCGCGGCAGCTACGACCACGCGGCCGTCTTCGCGGTGCTGGATGCCGGGTTGCTCTGCCATGTCGCCTATACATTCGACCGCCAGCCCTATTGCACGCCGACCATCCACTGGCGCGAGGGCGACATGCTTTACTGGCACGGCTCGTCCGCAAGCCGCATGCTGCGGCAGTTGCGCGGCGGCACGCCGGCCTGTCTCACCGTGTCGCATCTCGACGGGCTGGTACTGGCGCGCACCGGCTTCAACCATTCGGCGAACTACCGCTCGGCGATGTGTTTCGGCACGGCGCGGATCGTCGATGACCTGGACGAGAAGATGAAGGCGCTGGCCGGTGTGGTCGATCGCTTCTATCCCGGCCGCAGCGAGACCTTGCGGCCGATCTCGGGGCAGGAAGCCAAGGCGACGACGGTCATCGGCATGCGCATCGAGGAGGCATCGGCGAAAGTGCGCGCCAAGGGCGTCGCCGACGATGAGGAAGATTATGGGCACCCGGTCTGGGCCGGTGTCATCCCGGTGCGGACGGTGATCGGTGCGGCCGAACCGTGCCCGAGGCTAATGCCCGGCATCGAGCGGCCGCAGAACCTGGCTGGGTATGCCGAGGGTGAAAGGTTAGATCGGGCGCTGACGCAGGCGCAGGCGGTGTATGAGGGCGAGGATAAGTAGCGCCTCTTCCTTCTCCCCCTGGGGGAGAAGGTGGCCTCGCGAAGCGAGGCCGGATGAGGGGTGCTCCAGGGAACGCCAACGCCTCACTCCGCTGGAACACCCCTCAACCGTCTCGGCGCTGCGCGCCGATCCACCTTCCCCCACAAGGGGGAAGGAAGGGCTCACCTTGCCGCCACCCACCGCCTCGCGCTATCCCGGCATCATGATCACCTTCCGCAAGGCGCAAGCCGCCGACCTGCCTGCCATCGTCGCCATGCTGGCCGACGATCCGCTAGGTGCCGCCCGCGAGGACGCCTCTTTGCCGCTGGCGCAAGGCTATCTCGATGCCTTCAACGCCATCGATGCCGACCCCAACCAGTTGCTGGCGGTAGCCGTGGATGGTGCGGAGGTGATCGGCACCTTGCAGATCACTTTCCTTGCCGGCCTGTCGCGCAAGGGTGCCTGGCGCGGGCAGATCGAAGCGGTTCGGGTCGCCAGCCATCGGCGCTCGGGCGGTATCGGTCGGCTGATGTTCGAATGGGCTATCGATCAATGCCGCGCACGTGGCTGTAGCCTCGTTCAGCTCACCACCGACAAGGGGCGGGCGGATGCGCACCGTTTCTATGAGAACCTTGGCTTTACCGGCAGCCATCTCGGTTACAAGAAGAGCCTCTAGACACAACTCCGTTCCCGGCCGGTGGCAACTGGCGTATAGCCGAAGACTTTCAGGCACTATTCAAATTGCCTGACAAAGCGGATATAGGTCAGCCAGGTTGACCTATATAAATCGTCTGGGGAGGCGTGACTTGACCCTTTTGAACCTCTTGGCTTCGCGCTCGTCGCGCATGAAGGCCTCCGAAATCCGCGAGCTGCTGAAGCTGCTCGACCAGCCTGATATCATCTCGTTTGCAGGTGGTATTCCCGATCCGGCGCTGTTTCCGGCCGAGGCGATCCGCGATGCCTATGCCGAGGTGCTGGGTGGCGCGGAGGCCGGCGCGGCGCTGCAGTATCAGGTTTCGGAAGGCTATCTGCCGCTGCGGCGGTGGCTGGCCGGGCAGATGGGCAAGCTGGGCGTCGCCTGCGACGAAGGCAATATCTTCATCACTTCCGGCTCGCAGCAAGCGCTGGATTATCTGGGCAAACTGTTCCTGTCGCCGGGTGACACGGCGTTGGTCACTTGGCCCACGTATCTGGGCGCGCTGCAGGCCTTCAACGCCTATGAGCCGCGCTACGACCGGCTGCGGCCCGAAGGCGGCAACATGACGCCCGATGCCTATCGCGCGGCGGCTGCCGCAAATGGCGGCAAGGTCAAGTTCGCCTATCTGGTGCCCGATTTCGCCAACCCGACCGGCAACACGCTGGATAAAAAACAGCGCGAAGCGGTGCTCGACCTTGCCGGCGAACTTGACATCGCCGTTATCGAGGACGCCGCCTATCGGGCGCTGCGCTATGACGGCGAAGGCGTGCCGCCGATCCTGGCGCTCGACTGTGCGCGGTCCGGCGGCATCGACAAGGCACGCACGCTCTATTGCGGCTCGTTCTCGAAAATCGTGTCGCCAGGCATGCGCGTCGGCTGGGTCTGTGCGCCGCGCCACGTGGTGGAAAAACTGGTGCTGATGAAGCAGGCCTCCGACCTGCACAGCCCGTCGATCAACCAGCTCGTCATGCACCGCGTCGCCGAAGCGGTGTTCGACGGCCAGGTCGAAAAACTCATCGGCGCCTATCGCGAGCGCCGCGATGGCCTGCTCGCGGCACTTGAGGCAAACATGCCGGAGGGTGTGACCTGGAGCCGCCCGGAAGGGGGCATGTTCGTCTGGGCGACGCTGCCGGAAGGGGTTGACGCCACCGAACTCCTGGCGCGGTCGGTGAAGGAGGCGCGTGTCGCCTTCGTGCCCGGCAATGCCTTCTACGCCGACGGCACCGGGCGCAACACGCTGCGGCTGTCCTTCACGCTGGCCGACCGCCGCGCGGTGACCGAGGGCATTCCGCGGCTGGCGGCGTTGCTGAAGGGGTAAGGCCCGTCCATGAACTCAAGGGCCGTTATGCGTGCCCTTGATGGCGTCGCCTTCAAGCTTGGTGAACGGCACGAAGGATAGCGTGCCGCCATTGTAGATGTCGGCGCGCGTAACCTGGAACGTCCCATCCGCTTCCTGATGCTTGGTGACTTTCAGCACATGCTGGGCGCCAGGCGGGCCGACCGGGATGACCATCATGCCGTTCGGCTTCAGCTGCTGCAGCAGCGGCGGCGGGATGTGGTCGATGCCGCAGGTGACGATGATCTTGTCGAACGGCGCTTCTTCCTGCCAGCCATAATAGCCGTCGGCGTTGCGGGTGTGGATCGCCTTGTATTCGGAATAGCCCTTGGCGATCAGCGCGTCGTAAAGCGCGCGCGTCCTTGCCGCCAGCGGCTTGATGATCTCGATCGAGAACACCTTGTCGGTGAGGTTCGACAGATAGGCCGACTGGTAGCCCGAGCCGGTGCCGATCTCGAGCACCTTGTCGCCGGGCTTTATCTCCAGTGAATTGGTCATGCGCGCGACGCTGTGGGGACCGGTGATCGTCACGCCATAGCCGATATCGAGATAGTGCCATTCATAGGCGCGGTCGAGATTGGCCTTGGTGACGAACTCCTCGCGCGGCGTCATCAGATAGGCGCGCTTGTCGCCCTGGTCCCAGACATCCTTGTGGGCGAGCAGGGCCTGGAAGCGGTCCCAGCGCTGGCCAAGGAAGCCGGCATCCTCGCCCCGGTTCTTCTTCATCCAGTCGATGAAGCCGGCTCGGCTGTCCATCGCCGGCATCGCGTTGGGATCATAGGCTGTCGGCACATTGGCCATGGCGGGCCTGGTCAGCAGCGTGCCGGCGATGCCGAGCAGGACTTGCCGGCGGTCCATGCGCAAGCGTTTGCGCCTGACTTCGATGCGTATGGGTCGATCCTTCATGGCAGCGTATCCTGCGGCTGACAGGCTCCGCCAAGCTTCATCCCGATCCGACGGTTTGACAATCGGGCGGTCCATACAATTCGGTAATGCGGCCTCCGTCTATCCAGCGACGCTTCGAGCAGAAGGCCGCGATTGCAGCGATATGGAGGCTCCTGGGAACCACGTTCGCGGATGGGTGACCGGACTTAAACCTGCTACGCCGGCACGTTGACCAATTGCCGAATGTTCGAAAGCCTGGTGCGCGCCAGCTGTCGCATCGGCTTTTCAAACTCGTCCTCGCCGGTTTCGACGACGAAGACCAATGTCATGAAGTCGAGCATGAACTCGTCGATGGCCGTCGCGACAGGCTGCGACTTGCCCTTGAAGCGGCGCAGCAAGGCATTTGCTTTCTCGACATCGTCGACGCCGGCGCTATCGATGAGCGCCTCGAGCTTTTGAAAAAGGTCCAATCGCCATTCCTCCCGGCCGCGCCACAAAACCTCGTTGGACGCGGAAGGTTCCACTTCGAGCCAGTCGCCAACGCAAACAAATCGCTCCACCGTCGAATCGCGCAAGTTCGGGGTTCTGCCGCTAGATTTTTTTCGTTGCGCCGGAACCTTCTCGGCCCGCAAGGGTTTTCCCACGTCTGATCCCCCGTCAGACATCTGAAAGCTCCAAGCTTTCCCAAAGCCCGTCGGATCCCCCTCCCGGCGGGCTTTCGTTTGCAAGTCTCAAGGCCTGTTGCCCTGCGTTGCCAGATTGGTCGCCTCAATGTTAACCGTGCATGTGGCGGGCGGGAATCGGCATCGAGGCAAAGCGCGCCGCGGTTTTTCAATGTAACTCCCAAACAGAATATCTTTACCCCGTCGCGGAGAAATACACTTTATGCAGAGATCTACCAGGGCGATCTGCGCCACCACGCTGTTCCTTGCGATCGGGACCATTGGTCTGGCTAATATATTATCAGTTTCTTATGTCCGCCCAGTGCAAGCTCAAGAGGAATACCTCCCGACCGAGAAGGATTTCGTCGGCAAATGGACACTCAGCGGCTCGGCCATCCGGCCGCCGCGCGACATGACGGATGCGCCGACGCCGGAACAGGAAGCGGCGGCCAATGAATTCCAGCAGACGCTGACGGCGTTTTACGGAGCGTTCGACTATCTTGAGATCACCGCGGACGGCCGCTACAATTTCCATCAGCCGGGCGACCCGACATCGGGGCCTTGCGTCTGGTGCGGAACGTGGTCCTTCAAAAAGAGCTCGCTATGGCTCGAGCTCGATACGGCGCCGAGGCTCGACATCTACGCCAAGGACGGCGATATGCAGATGACCTACACGGTCGAATCCTACGAAAAATCGAAATACGCCTGGCAGGTCTTCGGCTGGACGAAGGCCGAGTAGGCGGGGCCACGGCGCCATCAAATTTCGACGGTCTTAAGCCACTTTTCATCAATCTCGTATTCTCGTATACGAGATTGATGTGAGCAGCCCGAGGCGTTCTATGGACCCGTTGACTGAAACCGTGCCGTTTTTCAGCCAGTGGGAGACGCCCGACATGACGCTGGCCGTGCTCGCCGACGGCGCCGATGTCGCGCTCCGGCGAGACCCCTTGTGGCGAGGGTCGGGCGCGGAAACGCTGGACGAATACGCGGTCTGGGCCGCCAACATCTGCGGCATGGCGTGCCTGAAAATGGTCCTGGCGAGCCGTGGCGAGATCGTGCCGACGATCGAGCTGGCAAGGCGCTGCACTGGCCATGGCGGCTATGTCGTCAATGAAGGCGCGATCAAGGGCCTGATCTACGCTCCCTTCGCCACCTTCGTGAAAGAGGATTTCGGCTTGCAGGCGCAGGTGATGACCAATGTCGCGACATCCGACATTCCGGCGATCCTGGAGCGGTCGCGTTTCTTCATCGCTTCGGTCAGCAGCGCGATCCGCTGGCCCGAGCGTGAGCCGCCGTCGAAGGGCGGCCATCTGGTGCTGGTCACAGCGGCGTCGCACGAGCATTTCCGCTTCCACAATCCCTCCGGCCACAACAGCGCCACACAGGCCAACGCAGTGTTGGCGCCAGCTGATTTCGATCGTTTCTTTGCCAATCGCGGTATTGCCGTCGCCATTTGATTTAGAGGGATTTCAATGACTGAAAAGACAAGGGTTGCCATCCTCTATGGCGGGCGCTCGGCCGAGCATGACGTGTCGCGGCTGTCGGCCGCCAATGTGCTGAAGGCGATCGACCGGACGCGCTACGAGGTGGTTCCGATCGCCATCACCAGGGATGGCAGATGGCTGCTGCAAAAGTCGTCCGAGGCTGGCGGCGACGGGGCAGGGGCGCCGGTGTCCGGAGATGGCATCGAGGTCGCCCTGCTGCCCGGCGGCAAGGGCCGGTTGGTGGCTGTCACCAAGGGGGGGCAACAGCCTGACCCCGTCGATGTCGTCTTTCCCGTGCTGCACGGGCCGTTCGGCGAGGATGGTTCGGTGCAGGGCTATGCCGAAGTCGCCGATGTCGCCTATGTCGGCTGCGGCATCCTGGCCTCCGCTGCCGCCATGGACAAGGATGCCGCCAAGCGGCTGATGCGCGAGGCCGGCCTTGCCGTTTCCCGCTCGGTCACCGTGCGGCGCGGCGAGCCCGTGGTCTTCGAGGATATCGCGGCAAGGCTCGGCCTGCCTGTCTTCGTCAAGCCGGCGCGCCAGGGCTCGTCGTTCGGGGTGAGCAAGGCGGCCGACAGCGCCGGCTTCACCACGGCCATCGAGGCGGCGTTCCGGCACGACAGCAAGCTTCTGGTAGAGGAGTTCGTCGCCGGCCGCGAGATCGAGTGCTCGGTGCTGGAGCGGGCCGATGGCTCGCTGACGGTGTCGCCGCCGGGCGAGATCATCCCGGCCGGCAAGCATGGCTTCTACACCTATGAAGCCAAGTATATCGATGCCGACGGCGCGTTGGTGAAGGTGCCCGCCGATGTTCCAGCTGAAATCGTTGCCGAGACCAAGGCGATGGCCACGCAGGCTTTCCGGGCGCTCGGCTGCGAGGCCATGGCGCGCGTCGACTTCTTCCTGCGCGCCGACGGTTCGCTGCTCGTCAACGAGGTCAACACGCTGCCCGGCTTCACCGACATTTCGATGTACGCCAAGGCGCTGGCGGCGATCGGCATCGGCTACAGCCAGGTCATTGACGTGCTGATCGAGCACGCACTCGCGAGGCATGGGGCGCGGTGATCCGCTCCATAACTCGTCATGCCAGGGTTTCTGCGGCCCTGGAACGCGGATCCGCATGAGCGGATAAAGTCATTTCTCTCCATTACCCCTGGTCGCGGAACATACCGCCCCGCCCGGTATTGAATGGTAACCGGCGGGTCGTCAGCGAAGGTTGCACGCCGGCTCAATATATCAGACCATGGCCGTCGGCAGGGGGAGACAGCAAATAGTGGTCAATCGTCGAAGCGGCACAGCGTCGTCCGGGCTGGAGGTCATTCTTTCCGCCTCCTCCCACCCGCGAACGTCATTGCCCAATGTGGCAACCATCGTCACGACGGTGGCGGCGCTGTATTTCGGGCGTGAGGTTTTCCTGCCGATCGCTATCGCGCTGCTTTTGACTTTCGCGCTGGCGCCGCTTGTGTCAGCGCTCAAGCGGATCGGCATTCCTCGGATTGCCGCCGTCATCGCTAGCGTGCTGGCGGCTTTCGCGGCCCTTGCCCTGTTCAGCTTCATCGTCGCCTCGCAGGTCAGCGAACTGGCGCAGAACATACCGACCTACCAGACCAACATCCTGGCCAAGATCCGCTCGCTGAAGGAAACCGGGGTCGGCGGCGGGTTCATTGCCAGATTGAGCAGCGTGGTCGAGCGTGTCGGCCAGGAGATCGACAAGCAAGACGCCACGGTGCCGGCCGCCACGCCCGACAAGCCGCCGCGCGAGCCGGTGCCGGTCGAGATCGTGTCGCGAGAGAGGCCGCTCGAAGTCCTGCAGAACATAGTCGGGCCGCTGATCAGCCCGCTCGGATCGGCAGGGCTGATCATCATCGTCGTCATCTTCATGCTGCTCGAGCGCGAGGATTTGCGCGACCGCTTCATCAGGCTTGTCGGCTACGGCGACCTCCACCGCACCACCGAGGCGCTTCGCGATGCGGGAAAAAGGGTCGGCCGCTACCTGCTCATGCAATTGGTGGTCAACATCGTCTATGCCATACCGATTGCAATCGGGCTGTGGGTCCTCGGCATTCCCAATGCGCTGCTGTGGGGGCTGCTGGCGCTGGCGCTGCGTTTTGTCCCCTATATCGGCCCGGCCATAGGCATGCTTTTGCCACTGTTCCTGGCGCTGGCGGTGGCGCCCGGCTGGTCGCTTGTGCTGTGGACAGCCGCCTTGTTTGTGGTGATGGAACTGGTCACCGGCAACGTCATCGAACCCTGGCTTTACGGGTCGCGAACCGGGCTGTCGCCGCTGGCGATCATCGTCGCGGCAATCTTCTGGACCTGGCTGTGGGGGCCGCTCGGGCTGGTGCTGTCGACGCCGCTCACTGTGTGCCTGGTGGTGCTGGGCAGGCACGTGCCGCAGTTCGAGTTCCTCGACGTGCTGTTCGGCAACGAGCCGGTGCTCGAACCGCATGCGCGGCTCTACCAGCGGCTGCTGGCCGGCGATCCGGACGAGGCCACCGACCATGCCGAGGAGATGCTGGAAGAAAAATATCTGGTCGAATTCTACGACAAGGTCGCCATTCCGGCCCTTCTTCTGGGCGAGCGGGACCGTGTGCGCGGCGTCATGGGCGACCTGCAGAGACGACAGGTGGCGGCCAGTGCACTCGCGCTGGTGGCCAACCTCGACGACGATGCGCAGGAAGAAGCCGACGAGGACGATGCACCTGATGTGGCCGAAGCCGGCGATCAAGCCGACGCGACCGGCGAGGACGAGGTCGACCTGCCCGACGGCACCGGTATATCGGTGCTTTGCGCCGGCGGACGAGGCGAACTCGACGATGCCGCCGCCGCGATGCTGGCGCAGGTGCTGCACGTCCAGGGCGCGACCGCGTCGAAGGCAGGCTTTGCCGACATGGAGCCGTCAAGCATCCGCGGCCTTGATCTCGGAACCGTCGACACCGTGGTGGTCGGTTTCCTGAACCGCGATTCCGTCAAGCACGCCCGCTTCCTGGTGCGGCGGCTGAAGCGGGCGAAGGCCGCACTGCGGGTGGGCATCGTGTTCTGGTCGGAGACCGGCAATGATGACACGGAAGCGGCCGCCAGCCTCGCCCATGACATCAACGCGGACTTCGTCGCGCATGGCATGGTCGACGCCGTGACGGGCGCGTTGTCGAAGGAGAAGGCGGTGGCGCTGAAGCTTGTCGCCAAACGGCGCCGGCCACGGGCTGCGCCAAGGAAAGCGGCGGCGGGTTAGCAGACGCGCCGGCGCGGCTCACTAGCCGCTCGAGCGCCAGCGGCGTATGCTGCAGGGCGGCCGCAACACCCCGCGGCTGATACTTTTCATTCCGGGAGCCGGGATGCGGATGACCGACCATTGCGCACCGATACTGCTGTTTTTCGCCCTCGGGCTCGCGGGCGCAATGTCGGGCTGTTCGGGCGGACCGCCGCCCCCCGTCACTTTCACGCTGACGGACCTTGGCACGCTCGACGGAACCGAAAGCTATGCCTGCGCGGTCAACGACGGCGGCCAGGTCGCCGGCTACGCCACCACGAAGGACAATGGTTCGGACTCGGCGGGAAACGCCCACACCGTCAAGTGGGTGGGGAAGGCGGCCGTGGACCTCGGTGCGATAGGAGGAGCCCCCGGTTGTTCCCAGGGGATCAACGATGCCGGGCAGGTGGCCGGCTATTCGCTTATCGCGGGCACATCCGAGGTCCATGCAACGCTTTGGAACGGCACGGCCCCGACCGACCTCGGCACTGTCGCCGGCGACAGCAGCATCGCCGTGGGCATCAATGCCAAGGGTGAGGTGGCCGGAGATTCGACGATCGGTGACACTCACATCGAACACGCCGCGCTCTGGAGCGGCGGCACCGCGACCGACCTCGGCACCCTCGGTGGACGCACCAGCTCAGCCACTGGGATCAACGACAGCGGGTGGGTGGTCGGGTTTGCTGACATGACCGGCGACTTTAAGATCCATGCGGCGCTCTGGAAGGGAGGGGTTCCAACCGACCTCGGCACTCTCTCCGGTGGCGACTATAGCTTTGCCATGGCCATCAACAATCGCGGCATGGTCGCCGGCTATTCCATGCTCTACGCCAATACGGAAACCCATGCGACCGTGTGGGTCGATTCGAAAATCGTCGATCTGCGTACGCTTGGCGGCGAGTTCAGCATGGCGCTCGGGATCAACGAAGCGGGCCTTGTGGTCGGAAACGCGGCGCTCAAGGGCAACTCCCCAACTCACGCCGCCTTGTGGATCGGGACGGCGATCTACGACCTCAACGATCTGTTGGACTCCAGTGGTCGCGGCTGGACGCTCTTCGAAGCGCGAGACATCAATTCGAGCGGCCAGATCGTTGGATTTGGCCGCGCGCCGTCGGGAGAGGCGCACGGATTTCTGCTGACGCCGACAAAACCTATTCCGCTTCCAGCAAAAGACAAGCCGTAGAACGCGGCCCCGCTTGGTCGACCATTGCCATGCCGCGCTCGCAGCTGGGCCAGAGACTTTTCCCGGTGCGGGCATCTCGGCCAGCGCAGCCATTTTGGCGGCGTCGAGCTTCGCCAGTTTTTCACTCTCGGCGGAGATCGTATCGAACCAGGCGCCGAGCCGTGAGAGGTGCTTTCCCAGGCGGTCCCTGAATCTGATGAAGGTTCTGGATCATGCCAAATTTCAAAGCGATTTCAATAATTTAATGAATCGGAAACGCGAGTAGCGACGTTCCCAAGGTGCGACTATCCTTCGCCTCCTTCAGACGGATACGAGGTGAACCATGTCGGACGAGCAAGTGCGCTGGCTTTTGAAGGTCATCCAGCCCGAGCGAAGCTTGGCCTCTCTTCCCGGAGGCGCCAGCCTTGGCCCGGAAGTCCATGCCGGGCTCCTCGGCCTCCCGGTTGAGATCTACGCGACCGAACTTGGCCGCATGCAACAGGAGGCCTCGGAAGCGGCCGGCGCATTGCTTGCCGACCAGGCCGTGGCATCGATGGTCGATCGCCTTCCCCTGCGCAAAGGGGCCAAGGTCGTGGCGTTCGGCGACAGCTTGACGTCCGATCCCCAATCTTGGGCGGTAATCCTGAGGGAAGTGCTGGCGAGGCGCCGCGGCGCCGACGGGATTTCGTTGACCATCAGCGCAGTCGCAGGCGAGACGACCACGCACGGTCTCGTGCGGGTCGCGGTTATGATCAATTCCCGGCCCGACTGGATCCTCTTCCTCGTCGGTACGAATGACGCCCGCACGCAGGGCCCGCGCCCCACCAAGACACTCGTCCATCATGAGGAGACCGCGCGCAACATTGCCGAGCTGCGTCAGCGCGTTTCCGGAGAGACCACGGCGAACTGCGTCTGGATTACGCCGCCCGCGGTCAATGAAGCGCAGGTGGCGGCGCATCCAGGCCTGGCCAGGTTCGGGGTTCGGTTCCGCAACGAAGACCTGGAGCGAGTGGCCAAGATCGTCCGCGAGAGCGACGGGGCGGTTGTCGACGCCTACTCAACGCTGGGGAGCCCGCCGCCCTTTAACCTGCTGATGGGCGATGGTCTGCATTTCACTCTGGAGGGCCAGAAGCGAATGGCACTCGAGGTGATCCGTGGCTGGAGCAGGCTCAAGTGAAACATCTCGTCATCGGCGCGATGGGAAACATCGTCGTTTCAGTCGTGTTTCGGTGCGGTGCCCTAAAAAGAATTCACGTAGACCATTACGGTACGGATCGTCTCGCTCATGGCGCCATCACGCGAGAGCGCGCGCGCCGGGTGGACCGCTCCGTGCACGAGCGATTCCACCATGCGCGGAAGGACAAAAAGCATTCGCTGCGTCTGGTCGAGGCTGTATCGCTTCTGGTCGGCTTGTGACAGCACCCGCCCGAAGGTGTGATGCAGCGCGTTCTTGAAGCCGAGAGCGCCCTCCGGAACAGCGGACGAAACAATCTCGTGCAGTTCGCCAGCTTCCGCGTGCACATTCACCAGACCTCGGACGAGTTCGCGCGTGAATTCCTCCAGCGGAGCCGAGGCGCAAGCAGCCGTCGTCCGCCCGATGACCTGCCGTACATCGTCGACGTGTCGGTCATGAAGGGCGGTGAAGATTGCGCGCTTGTCGGGGAAGTACTGATACAGCGACCCGACGCTGACGCCGGCGGCCTCCGCGATGCGGTTCGTGGTAATGGCCTGGGTCCCGTGGCGCTTCACCACGAGTTGGACTGCCTCGAGCACGGCGTCCACGGTCTGCCGCGAGCGTTGCTGCTTCGGCTCGCGCCGCGTAAAGGTTCTTTCGAGCGTGGTCATGCTGCCTTGCTGTATGTCGTCGCCGTGCCGAACCCCGACACGGGACCGTAACAGCGACCACGCCCGAGGGCAACGCTCGCCAGGTCGTCGGACTGTCCCTGGGATCCAGGCGAGCGTGCCGTTATCGCGGTGCGGGATCAGAACTGCGCCGCGCCCCCGTCAACGTCCAGTTCGATGCCGGTAATGTAGGCGCTTTCGTCGGATGCCAGGAAGAGAGCTGCCTTGCCAAGGTCCTCTGGGGTACCGAGGCGGCTGAGCGGATCGTCTCGATGACGCCGGTGCACCGGCGGCTGGGAACTGCCAATCTTCAGGATACGGCCAACACGGTGACCTGAGCCCGTGAGGTGTTCATGCGCGCCAAAACCGATTGCGAACATCCAATGAAATAGCTTGCAACTGATTGCATAACGCAATCGAGGCGATCCGTCAGGCATAAGCGGGCTCGCGCTCAACCATCATATACGCGCCACTTTGGCCCCCGCCAGGTACACGTGGCGATACCGCCGCCGGGCAAGGCGGCGGATCATCGTCGTCGTCCCTACCGGTAAAGCGCCGTCTGCGCGGCGATCCATTGATGCGCCGGCCGCGACGATCAAATGCCATCATCCATGGCATTGCCCAGCGCGAAAGACCCTGGCCGGCGGAGCCGACTTGATCCAGCGCCTTCAGGCATCGCAAGATATCGTCGACAGGGACGATCTTGCCATTGTCCAGTTTTCGTAAGGTGGGGTGATTTTCGACGGCATGCGAATCCGATGCCCATGATGCGAGCAAGGCCCGCTTTTCGTCCAAACCCATGCGTGGATGCTTGAGCACATCGCTCGGACTGTCGAGAAGGCAAAAAAGACCCTCGAAACGTCCGGTGCGCCGGGTTGCGGCGCGGACTGTTTCAATCTGCTGATTCATCTCCAATCTCCGCAATCAAGGCCTCCCGACCGAAGCCGGGAGGCGACCGCAGTGTTCGTGTTGAAGTATCGCGTCAGGCAACCTTGCGCGGTTTCTCGACGTCCTGAATGATCTGCTTGCTGACCGCCATAGCGTCGCCAGGGCCGATGTTGATGCGGCGAGGCTTCAGTTCCTCGGGGATTTCCCGCACGATCTCGACGCTGAGCAAGCCATTCTGCAGGGACGCAGCCACCACCTTCATGTGATCGGCCAGCTTGAAAACGTGTCTGAAGTTGCGCAAGGCAAGGCCCTGGTGCAGCACTTGACGCCCCTCCGTGTCGGTTGATTTCTGGCCGACAACCACAAGATCGGGGCCATTCTGCGTCAACTCCACCTCTTCGGAACTGAAGCCGGCTATAGCCATGGCGATACGGTAGTCGTTTTCACCGGTCTTCTCGATATTGTAAGGCGGCCAGTCGGTCCTGGCGCTGTTTTCGAGCATGTCGAAAAGACGATCGAATCCGACGGTGGTTCGATAAAGCGAGTCAAAGGTTCTCATAGCCACATTCTCCTTGAAGCAACATGGGTACAAGGTGCGCCGCCCAACGGCGTCGCCCGTCGTCGAGCCATACAGCCTCGACGGCGAACGATTTGGGAAGCTTCGCAAACGGCTTCAAGACCCCTGCGCAAAAAAATTCGAGCCTCTTGATGGCACGAAAAAACCCGCTGCCGACGGAGAGCAGCGAGGCGACTACGCCAGCTTGACCATATGCCTTCTTCAGCCGCGTCGCACGACCTCAAACCCACGCGAGGGTACCGCCCTGATGTGGTCGTACGAGCCCTCAAACCAGCGATTCAAATGTTGCTGCGTCAACAGGCCGACCGAACAGAAATCCTTGCCCGAAATTACAATCCATGTCGCGCAACAGCGTGCGTTCCACCTCTGTCTCTATTCCTTCGGCGACGACGTGAAAGCCCAGTTCTCTGGAAATCCTGATGATCAACTCAATGATGACCCGCTTGGATCGGCTTTGCGCCAACCCTTTGACAAAACCGCGATCGATCTTGATCTCTGTGAGGGGGAAATCCTCGAGATAGCGCAGATTGGCGTAGCCGGTTCCGAAGTCATCGATGGATAGGCCCACACCCAGTTCGCGCAGGTGTCTCATGATCGACAGCATTTCCGTGGAACTCTCGACCATCAAGCTCTCGGTCAGCTCCAGCTTGATCCATGCTGCATCAGCGCCGCTGGCCGCGAGAACGTCGGCGACAAATTTCGGCATGTCACGAAGCTTGAATTCGAGCGGCGAAACATTGAACGAGAAGCGTATCGGGACTTGTCGGTCCCTGTTCACACGCGAGGCAAAGTCGGCGACGGTGCGAAGACCGCGGGCGCCAATGTCGAGTATGAGCCCCGTGTCTTCGGCATGGCCCACGAACTTGTCCGGCGACTGCACCCCAAACAGGCCATGGTGCCATCGCAACAGGGCCTCGGCGCCCACAATAGTTCCCGTGGCGAGGTCGACTTGAGGCTGGTAGTGAAAATCGAACTCGTCATGTTCCAGGGCCTGCTGCATTTCGCTGGTCATGCGCAGTCGGTTTCGGGCGCGCCTATCGTCCTCGGAGCTGAATGCGCAAACATCGAGGAACGCAGATGCCTTCGACCGATGCAAGGCGGCACCGGCACGACGAACCAGCGTTATGGCGTCTGTCGTTTCGTTGCCAACGACATAGCCCATCGCGAAACGTATCCTGATCGTTGCGCCCGCAAGGAGATATTGCGGCGCCAGGGACTGCCGGATCCTTTCGATTGTTGCTCGAGCCTCGTCGACATGGCTTAGAGGCTTGGCAAGGGCAAACTCGTTGGATCCCGTGCGGCAGACCAAAGCTGCGCCAGTTTTGGTCAGGCGTCGGGCAATCTGCATCAGCACCTGGTCGCCAACGTCATATCCGTAACCTTCGTTGATGTCATGGAACCGGGCCATGTCGACCTTCGCGATCAGGATCGGCCGTTCCTTTTTGCCTAGCAGGATGTCGACGTCCTCGACGAAGGCATATCTGTTGAGCACACCGGTCAGCATGTCGGCGCGGGTGCTCTTGGCAATTTGGGCTGCGGCGGACCTGCTCGCCGTCACGTCCCGGATCAGTCCGATATAGTGCGTTGGCTCGCCACCAGCGATGCTTATGGCCGAGAGACGGAGTTCGTTCCAGAACCAGCTACCGTCCTTGCGGTAGTTCTTCAGCGTGACGGCAACATCCGCACGCCGGGCGATGGCGTCGCGAATGGACTGGATTTCGGGTTGAAGGCGATCGCTGCCTTGCAGGAAACGGCAGTTTCTCCCGATCAGTTCGTCACTGGAATAGCCGGTGATGTCCTGGAAAGCGCTGTTGACGTAGACTAGCGCCATACCTTTTTCGCGCAGGTCGCTGATGGCCAGGCCATCCCTCGATAGATCGGGCAGCCGGGCCGCGATCGCTTCGGGCACACCTGAGCGGCGCGGATTGGCGACCGCAGTGGTGCGGATCAGATTACCGAACCCGGCCTTGAAAACCTCTGTCATGTTGGGGCCACGGCTGATAGTCTCCGGAGATGCAAGCCCCATAAATGGCCAGCTATCGCGCACATTCTACTGGCACGATCAACAGGTTCCGTAACGGAATGGTCGACGTAGCGTACGCCGCCATCGACTGCGACTGACTTAGTGGCTCAGTGAAGGACTCGTGCATCCGGAAAGCGGCATCGACATGAACGATGAGCCTGCCCACGCGCCCCGCAAGTCCGGCATCCGCGTCATGGGCGAGATATCCTGGGGCACGCATATCTGCGTCTTCTATGAAGCGGAACAGGACCTGCTTGCCACAAACGCTTCCTATTTCGCGGCCGGCCTGGACGACAACGAATTCTGCATCTGGGCGGTCTCCGATCCGATCGACGCAGAGGCGGCGAAGGATGCACTGCGGCAATCCATCCCCGACATCGATGCACGCGTGTTGGCCGGCCAGATGGAGATGATCGCTGCCACGGATTGGTACCTTCCGGGCGGCGAGTTCGACATGCAGCACATCACTGGCGGCTGGAATGAGAAGCTGCGCGCGGCATTGGAACGGGGCTATGCCGGGATCAGGATCAGCGGTAACGCCTTCTGGATCGGGACCAGTCACTGGAAGGAGTTTTGCCAATATGAGCATGAACTCGACCGCTCGCTTGCGGGTCAGAAGATGCTCGTGTTGTGCACGTATTCCCTGTCGAAAAGCAGGGCGGTGGATTTGCTCGATGTCGCGCGTGCCCATCAATTCACCATCACCCGGCGAAAGGGGGAATGGGAATTTCTAGAGACCCCGGAACTCCAGGCCGCCAAGCAGGAAATCAGGAAGCTGAATGGCGCACTGGATATCCTAGCGGACACCGGCCATGCCGCATTCACGGCTCGCGAGCGTGTCGTGCTCGCCCAGATCGTCAGGGGTTATTCGAGCAAGGAGATTGCCCGCACCTTGAAAATTGCCCCGCGAACGGTCGAGTTTCATAGGGCCAATCTTCTCAAGAAAACCAACGCACGAAGCACGGTCCACCTCTTGCACATGGTTCTTGGCGAGTAGCACAAGTCCGGGTTGCTCTTGCGAGGGAAAGCTGGACGTTGTCGCTGATTGCAACTGCAAAGGTTCGACTGCGGCTGCCACCACGGGGCGCAGCTCCATGCACGCCAAAAACCAATTGCGAAGCTCAGGCGATATGGCTTACAACTGATTGCATAATGCAATCGGACCCCGCCCGCCACTCCGCCTCGTGGCTCATGATCGGATGGGCGGGACGTGATCAGGTTGACCTACGTTCCTGTTTGATTCCGTTACTGGCCGGCGGGGCCGGATGTCGGGTTTCGGGGATCATGGTCCGAGCCATATCTCGCTATGCCGCGCTCGCGACAGCGCGGGCCGGAGATACCGAGTTCACCGTTCGAGCCTAAAGCCAAAGCTCGGTTGCGCTCGGCCGCTAGTCCGGCGGGATGAGCGCGGTTACGCGCTCGATCGCCCGCTCGACCGCGGGGCGGCTCGCGACCCCCTCGTACCAAGTATTGACGTTGGCATAGCGCTCAAGGTCGACGTCGGCGAACGAGCGAC
This sequence comes from Mesorhizobium subarcticum, assembly GCF_055456085.1. NCBI lineage: Bacteria > Pseudomonadati > Pseudomonadota > Alphaproteobacteria > Hyphomicrobiales > Phyllobacteriaceae > Mesorhizobium > Mesorhizobium subarcticum. Next base: position 3,667,196 of record NZ_CM144237.1, read on the forward strand.
GCCAAATCCAGCCGAAATGGGCGATGTCGGCGATCGTGAAATTGTGGCCAGCGGCGAAAGGATGCTCGCCCAGCACGCCGTCGAACACCTTCATGACCCGCGCCACCTCGGTGTTGAAACGTGTGAGGGCAAGTGGGATCTGCTCGGGCGCCTGCTTCTGGAAGTAGCCGGCCTGCCCGAACATCGGACCGATCCCGGTCATGTGGAAGAACAGCTGTTCGAAGACCCGCGCGCGCTCGATGCCCTCGGCCGGCAGCAGGCGGCGTGTCTTCTCGGCGAGATAAACGAGTATTGCTCCCGATTCGATCAGCACCAGACGCTCGCCGCGAGGACCGTCCGGGTCGACAAGCACCGGCACCTTGCCGTTGGGGTTGAGGGCCAGGTATTCCGGGAGTTTTTGTTCGCCCTTTCGGACGTTGACCGGCCTCAACTCGTAGGGGAGGTTCAGCTCCTCCAACACGATCGGGACCCTGAGGCTGTTGGGCGTCGCGAAGGCGTAGACTTCGATCATGGGTTGCTTCCTGGGTCTGGACGGTTGGCGCGGGGCAACGCTCGCCGGATACAGGCGAGCGTTGCGTGAGCGCGGTCTGAAGCGTTCACCGTCCACAGAAACGGAAACCGCTCTATCTCTTTGACTTAACGCAATTCCGGACGGAAAATCGGTCAGAACTGCGCCGCGCCCCCGTCAACGTCCAGTTCGATGCCGGTAATGTAGGCGCTTTCGTCGGATGCCAGGAACAGAGCTGCCTTGCCAAGGTCCTCTGGGGTACCGAGGCGGCTGAGCGGGATCGTCTCGATGACGCCGGGATGCGCCGCTGCAGGCAGCAGGTTGTTGAAGCCGGGTGTCGAGGTATGGCCGGGGTTGAGGACGTTGATCCGGATGCCGAGGCCCTTGGTGTCGAGGATCCAGGCACGCACCAGGCTGCGGATTGCCGCTTTGGTCGAGGAGTATACCGACATCGCGGGAATGCCCCGGAACCCGGCGATCGAGCCGGTCAGGATGACAGAAGCGCCTTTCGGCAGCAGCGGCAGGGCCTTCTGGAATGCAAACAACAGTCCCTTCACGTTGGTGTCGTAGCTGTTGTCGAAGTGGGCTTCGGTGATCTCGCCAAGCTTCATGAATTCGTAGAAGCCCGCGTTCAGCGCCAGCACGTCGATGCGACCGTGCTGCGCCTTGACGGCGTCGTAGACGCCATCGAGGTCCGCGAGGTTCGACGCGTCGGCCTGGACGCCGATGGCGCCTTTGCCGATCTCGACGACGGCCTTGTCCAGTTCTTCCTGGCGGCGGCCGGTGATGACCACTTTCGCGCCATCGGCGGCAAAGGCCTTGGCTATACCAAGGCCGATACCCGCGCTGCCGCCGGTCACGACAGCGATCTTGCCTTCAAGCTTCTTGCTCATTTCAGTCCTTCGATTCTGGTTGTGCCGCCCAACGGCTGGTAGCGGCTTGCAACGCCAGAGGTAGAAGGATGGCCGGGCGTGCAGTAGACGGAGGATTGGACTAAGCCATATTCCCGTTCGGAATACCGCCAAGCGTGGCAGCTAAGTCTTGACAGCGAAAACTGTCGCGTCGTCAAATAAGTATTCCACGAGGGAATGAGAATGAATCGCCTTGTCGCCATGGATGCGTTTGTTCGCGTCGTCGACACCGGTTCCTTCACGGCTGCGTCACGCCAACTCCGTGTCGGTCAGCCGGCGGTCTCGAAGATGATCGCGCAGCTCGAGGAACGCGTCGGGGTAAAGCTTCTCCTGCGCACGACGCTGGGTCTCAAGCCAACGGAGGCGGGCGAGAACTTCTACGAACACGCAAAGCGTGCGGTGGAGGAGGCTGACGAAGCCGAGTTGCAGGCACGCGGGATCGGGGCCGCGCTGACCGGCAGGTTGCGCATCTCAGGCGCGGTGACGTTTGCGAGGCTCCACATAGTGCCCCGACTGCCGAAGTTCATGGAGCTGCATCCCGGGCTCGAAGTCGAAATGTTCCTCGATGACGGCAACGTCGATCTGATCGAGGCCGGAATCGACATAGCGCTGCGCATGGGCGATCTGCAGGACTCCTCGCTGACCGCACGCAAGATTGGACGAGGTCGGCGCATCGTCGTGGGCGCGCCGCGCTATTTCGAGGCGAGGGGGGAGCCGCTGACACCTGCCGAGCTGGTCGACCACGAGGCCGTTATCTACGATCAACGGGCTGGTGGCACGGTGTGGCTATTTACGAAAGGCACATCGGAGAGTTCGGTGACGATCAAGGGCCGCATGCGCAGCAACGCGGCCGAAGGCGTTCGCGAAGGGGTGTTTGCAGGAATAGGATTGGCCGTCGCGTCGGAGTGGATGTTCACTCCGGAGCTCGCGTCCGGCAGGGTCCGGCGCGTGATCGCGGACTGGGAGCTTCCGCCGGTCGACCTCTGGATCGTGTTCCCGACCGGTCGCAATGCCAGCATGAAGGCGCGGGCGTTCGCGAGCTTCATCGAGCAGGAACTGCGGGCGGATTTTGGGGGCAGGGAGGTCTCCGGATCCTGAGCGTCTGTGCGCGCCAAAACCGATTGCGAACATCCAATGAAATAGCTTATAACTGATTGCATAATGCAATCGGATTTCGCGGCAGGGAAACGGAGTGAGCATGGCCAAGCTTGTGTTCGGGATGAACCAGTCGCTGGACGGCTACGTCGACCATACGGGATTCGCGCCAGGCCCTGCGCTGTTTCGCCACTTCGTCAAGGAAGCTCAGGGGCTGGCGGGCAGTGTGTACGGCCGCCAGATGTATGAGGTCATGCGTTACTGGGACGATGATCATGCTGAATGGAAGGCGGATGAACGCGCCTTCGCAGCGGCGTGGCGCAAGCAGCCGAAATGGGTCGTCTCGCGCACGTTGAAATCGGTCGGCCCCAACGCGCGGCTTGTCGAGGGTGATCTGGAGCGCGCGATCCGTGCGATCAAGGCCGAGCGCGACGGGGAGGTCGAAGTTGCCGGCCCGAACCTGGCGCGAAGCCTCACAGACCTTGGCCTGATCGATGAATATCGAATCTACCTGCACCCGGTCGTGCTTGGTGGCGGCAAGCCATATTTCGCCGGACCCCGGCCGCCGCTCCGCCTCGTGGCCCATGATCGGATGGGTGGGGACGTGATCAGGTTGACCTACGTCCCTGCTTGATCCCGCGACTGACCGGCGGGATCGGGCTCCGGGATCAAGCTCCGGCATCTGCTGGCCGACCATCGCCACGCCGTGCTCGTCATAGCGGGGGGCGGAGATTTCCTGGCGCGAGCGCCTCGTCCAGCGTCGCCATCTCTGCGGCGTCGGGTGCCGGCGACTAACGAAATCGCTGGGTTGACAAAAAACAGTAGCTTCAACAAATTCCAGTCGAGGGAAAAGCGAGGACAATGTGAAGAAGACTTACGAAAAGCCGGTCCTGACCAAGCGTCAGAAACTCCCGTCAATCACGGCGCAGCTCATCCCTGTGTCTCCGACGAACAACCAAGCCTGATCGTCTCCCAAGGCAATCTTTAAGAGCTCGCCGGCTTTGGCCGGCGGGCTTTTGCATTCGAGGCTTGCCCTGCTCGTTCCCATGGATCGAACGAACGGGAGCGCGCTACCGATCCACCATCGCCATGCCGCGCTCATTATAGCGGGGGCCGGCGATTTTTCCTGGCGCGAGCGCCTCGTCGAGTGCTGCCATTTCGGCGGCGTCGAGTTTCAGCGAGGCGGCGGCGACGTTTTCTTCCAGATATTGTCTGCGCTTGGTGCCGGGGATCGGTACGATGTCGATGCCGAAATCGCTGCCTTTGCCGAGCAGCCAGGCCAGTGCGACCTGGCCCGATTTGACGCCCCGGGCGGCCGCGATGGCGCGCACCGTGGCGGCCGCTTCGACATTGGCGTCGTAATTCTCGCCCTGGTAGCGCGGGTCGTGGCGGCGGTAGTCGCCCTCGGGATAGTCCTCGGCGCGCTTGACGTCGCCGGTGAGAAAGCCGCGGCCGAGCGGTGAGAACGGCACCAGGCCGATGCCGAGTTGCTTCAGCAGCGGAATGATCTGCGGCTCCAGATTGCGCTCCCACAGCGAATATTCACTCTGCACCGCCGAGACGGGAAAGACGGCATGCGCCCGGCGGATGTTGGTGCTACCTGCCTCCGACAGGCCGAAGAAGCGGACCTTGCCTTCGGCGACCAGTTTGCCGACAGCGCCGGCGACATCCTCCATCGGCACCTCAGGGTCGACACGGTGCTGGTAGAGCAGGTCGATATGGTCGGTGGCGAGCCGGCCGAGCGAGGCTTCGACAACCTCACGGATGTGTTGCGGCCGGCTGTCGACCCCGACCTGCTTGTCGTTTTCGATGCGGAAGCCGAATTTGGTGGCGATGGTCACCTTGTCGCGCTTGCCCTTAAGCGCCCGGCCGAGCAGGGCCTCGTTGGTGTGCGGGCCGTAGACTTCCGCCGTATCGAGGAAGGTGCAGCCAAGCTCGATGGCGCGGTGCAGCGTGGCGATGGATTCGGCCTCGTCGGCGTGGCCGTAGGACTGGCTCATGCCCATGCAGCCGAGACCAATGGCCGAGACCTGCAGTCCCTGGCTGCCGAGTTTTCGTGTGGCGAGGGTCATGGCTGCTGGTCTCCGGTTGGGGCTTCCGGAACTATATAGGGCGCCGGCTCGATTCCCATAGCGTTCGGCGCCGTCTTTGCGGACCGCTTCGCGCGCGGATGCCTTCGGCGGCTGGCCGGCGCGGCGCGAGGGTGTCTATTGCAGCGAGGCCGGCTGACGAAGATCGAACGAGGCGATCGTGCTGTCGTCATCTTCGCAGTCGCCGTCTCCAGGCAAAGCCAGCCCACTGTTCAGACCGTCGAATTCGATTGCCGCGCCAAGCAATTGGGCGGCCTGGAGGACCAGATATTCAATATCCTCGAGGGCGACATTCTCGGCCAGATTGCTGATCCGGACACGCTCTGCCACGACCGCAATGTTGACGATACCGGTCTTGTTGAAGGCGTCCAGAACCGCTGAATTGACGTCGTCGCGCAGCTGCGCGGAGTATTCGTACCGCATAGAAACCTCCCGGGGGAACGGTTTTCTGTTCAGGCTGCACCATGCGCCCGATGTCGATCAACGACAAGTAAACATCTGTTAAATACATAAATAAATCAATTAGTTAGCAGAATTACACAAATGCGCGGCCGACGCTTGATCCTCATCATGAGCGTGATGTGTGGACCACGTAATGGCCGACCTTGACGCTTTATGAGGGTTGTCCTAACTATAAGACGAGTGAGTAAAATACTAACTTAGCGCATTTTGGTCTTGGGCGAGGAAGCGCGATGGCTGAACTGGAACGCCCGGAACGGCTGCAGATCATGCTGACCGCCGACGAATTGGCGGCTCTGGAAAACTGGCGCTTCGAAAAACGCATGCCAAGCCGCTCGGCCGCGGTCAGGGAGCTGTTGCGGCGCGGCCTCGCCTCGGATGGGTTCCTGACGGCAGAGCAAGGCGTCAAGTCCCAGGATTTCGGCGTGCTGCCTGACGGCGAGGGCGCGAAGCCGACAGGTTGATGAGGCGTTCGCTGAGCGGCGCTTTGCCTGCAGCAATTCTTTCCCGGGCAATTGCCTTGCGCCGCAAGCGCGCTACCTAGCGGGGATGGCGGAATTTCAGACGGTGATGGCCGACAGCAAGGGCAGCGACAGGCTGGAGACACTCGCCGATGGGCGGCTCGCCGCGATCGTCGATTCCTCTTTCGATGCCATCATCAGCAAGGATTTGAACAGCATCGTCATGAGCTGGAACCTGGCGGCCGAACGCATGTTCGGCTACAGCGCCGAGGAGGCAGTCGGCCAATCGATACTCATGCTCATTCCCGATCACCTCAAGAGCGAGGAGACCGAGATCATCGGCAGGGTCCGCGCCGGTGAGCGGGTGGCGAGCTATGAGACGATCCGAAAGCGCAAGGACGGCACGCTGATCTCCGTCTCGCTGACGGTGTCGCCGATCAAGAACGCCCACGGCGAGATCGTCGGCGCGTCGAAGATCGCCCGCGACATTTCCGCCGCCAAGGAAAGCGAGCGCCGCATCAGGCTGTTGATGCGCGAGGTCAACCATCGCGTCAAGAACCAGTTCGCGGTCATCCTGTCGATGGTCAGGGAGACCAGCAAGCGTTCGAGCGATCCGCGCGAGTTCGAGGAGCTGATCCGCGCCCGCATCATGGCGCTGTCGCGTTCGCACGATCTGCTGGTCACCTCGGAATGGGCGGGCGCCAGCCTGTTCGACCTGATCCAGGAACATTTGAAGCCATTCGGCCGCGAGGAGCAGATCCTGCTCTCCGGCCCGGTGCTGACGCTGCAGTCGAATGCGGTGCAAAACCTCGGCATGGCTTTCCACGAACTTGGCACCAACTCGTCCAAATATGGCGCACTGGGCAGCGAAGACGGCCGTGTCGAGGTCACCTGGACGATAAATCCCGGCACCCAGGAATCAGGTGGTTTGAGCTCTGCTGCTTCGGGCGGGCGCGAATTCCAGCTGCTCTGGAACGAGACATCCACGCCTCGTCCTGACGACAGGCGCGACGAGGCCACGCGCAAGGGGTTCGGCACCGTCGTCCTGCAGCGGGTGGCGCCGCAGTCGATGGGCGGGACCGCCGTCCTGGAAAGGTCGCCCGGCCATCTCAGCTGGAGCCTCAACGCGCCGCTGGCGTCGATCATCGTGCCGCAAGCCGGCGTCGAGGTAGACGACGACGCGTTGGGCTTCGGCATTTAGAGCAAATTCGGTGAAAGTGCGAAACCGACGACCTAGAGAATATTGGTCGTCACCTCAACGATGATGGCGGCACCTTCCGGTGCGCCGCCGGGAACATGCACCACGCGTGAGACCCGCAGGTCCTGTTGACTTCCGTCGACCGACAGCGAAACGCTTTCTCCGATCCGCGGCACTGCCTGGAAAATGGCGTCGGCGGCGTCGGGGCGATTGTCGATGGATATGCGGCAGTTGACGGTCATGAAATATCTCCTGTGTCTGGCCATGCCCCGGTCGTCAACGCAGGGTCGATGAAATGGTTTCAGGAGGGCCGGCTCAAAAACCGGCAGATTCCCTGTCGAAGGGCTGGTTCCCGCTCATGGGCTCGAACCACGATTCACGCCTTCAAAGGGCGCTGTCCTACCATTAGACGAAGCGGGAGAAGCGGGCAGGGCGCATCACCCCTAGCCGGTTCGGGCGGCAGGATCAACGTGGTCCGCATCCAAAGGCAAATTTGGCGCAGGCCGCTGCCGTCAATCCGGGAAGTCGCTGACCGGTTCGTCGCACCGGTAAACCGGGCAGTGTCCGTCGCGGGCCGGGATGTAGGCCGACATCGGCACTTCGGGCCAGTCGCATTCATTGCCGAACTGCCTGACATAGCGGTCATAGGTGTTCGGGCCGGTGGTCAGCACCACGGCGCGGTGGCTCTGGATCGCGGCCTGGATCGCGGCGCAGCTCATGCTGCGGCTGTCAGGCCGCGCCTCGGCCAGACCGGTCGCCGCGAGCACGGCGCCAAGGGTCATCAACAGGATGCGAACACGAGCGGACATGGCGGTTTCTCTCTGTCTTGTTTCTCTGTCTTGGCGCAATTGCGGATAAAAACCGATTCACTTTTTCTGGAATTGCTCCCGGGCGTGATTCTACAAAACTCACAATCGGTCCGCCGGTTCCGCGACAGGCTGTGCCGTGTGCGTGGCGAGACGCGGCGCGGGGCCGCGCAACCAAATCGCGCGTCGCGCATTGCTGGGCATGGACAGCAGGAAACCCTATGAAACACCGCAATGGTGGCCCGGAGACGGGGGCCGCGAGGCCATGTGCTGTTCTTTCTGTGGTGGACGCGACCACCGCTATGAGGATTGCCCGCAAAGGGCCGATCCGCCAGATGTCCCGTCCGAGGGCGAGGCAGAGACGCCTCGCTGACCCCGTTGTCGCGCGGCCAGGAGTTTCGTGAGGAAAGCTCCCAAGGGCGAAGCGGCTGGCACGGCAAGGGCGGCGCCAGCCCCGTTTCATTTCGATGAGCCCGATCCATCTCGCTGAGATTGAGTTCTGTGCCCTATGAGGGGGCGGACCGGCCGATCTCCACTACATCCGCACTTTGCCGGTATCGCCAATGTCCGGCCTGATATCGCTGACCGCGGCTGCCAGCATTTTAACGTAGCTGACGACGGTGCCTGGGCTATCCCAGAACTGGGCGTCCTTCGGCGTCACCTTGAGCACGCGGATCGACGGATCGTCGGCGCTGTCCCACCAGGCTTTCGCCGGGGTCGACCACAATTCCTTGATCTTCGCGCGGTCATTGGAAACCTCAGCCACGCCGCTGACGGACACATATTTCTGGCCACTGGAATCGGCAAAGGCCAGGGCGACATTCGGTTCAGCCTCGATCTCATCATCCTTGTGGCTGTCTGCGTCGGTCAGGAAATAGATGGTGTTCTCTTCGCGCACATTGTGCGCTGCCATGGGCCGTGAGCGAATGTCCTCGCCTTGGCGGGTGGCCAGCATGCAGAAGCCTATCTTGTCCATCAGCTTCCAGACGCGGTCGAGATCGTTTTTGTCGCTGGTCATCAGTTGCTCCTGTTCTAGAGGTCAAGGTCGCAACTCCGACCCCTTGGCAAGGTTCCCTGTCGCAGGTCGAAAATCCGGGATGTTTCAGGTGCCCCTGTTGGACGGAACTCCCGCACGCCGTTCACGTTGTGGGCTTCTGGCATTCAAAGGAAAATCATGGAACAGCTCGTCGAGGAATTCGGCCACCCCACCTACACCTCGTTTCCGGTCATCGCCGCGCGCCTGTTGCTGGCAACGCTTTACGGTGCGGTCATCGGCTTCGAGCGCGAATGGCGCAACCGCCCCGCCGGACTGCGTACGCATATTCTCGTCTGCGTCGCCGCCGCCACTTTCGGCATCCTGACAATCGAGATCATCCATGCGCCGATGTTCGCGCAGGACTCGGTCAAGGTCGATCCGATCCGCGTGGTCGAAGCCGTGACCGCCGGCGTTGCCTTCCTGGCGGCCGGCTCGATCATGTTTTCGCGAGGCGAGGTGCACGGGCTGACGACAGGTGCCGGCATGTGGCTCGCTGGCGCGATCGGCGTCGCCTGCGGGCTCGGCCTGTGGCAAGTGGCCGGGCTTGGCACGCTGATCGTGCTGATCGTTGCCGGGTTGCTGCATCGGTTCCAGCCCGGAACGGACCTGGCTGCCAATGACCGGGCTAAAACGGCTCCGACAAAGGCACCGTCTCCGGCAAAGCGGCGCGGCTAGACTAGCCTTCCGCGCCGAAGAAGCAGGCCAACGCCCGCGCGGTTTGAGCCGGCCTCTCCTCTGGAAAGAAGTGGCCACCAGGCATCGCCTGGCCGCGCACGTCATCGGCCCAGCCGCGCCATAGGGACAGCGGCCCGCCTTCCGTCGAATACCACTCCGCAAGCGCGCCTTGTCCGCTCCACAGTGCCAACACGGGGCAGCGGATCATTCGCCCGGCAGCCCTATCGGTATGGTCATGCTCGCGATCGAGCGTGGCCGCCGCACGGTATTCCTCGCAGATCGCATGGATATGGGCGGTTTCACGCAAGGCGTCAACATAGGCCTGTCGCACGTTGTCTGGAAACGCCTGGGGCGTCGACCCCCAGCCGCTCAGCGCATTGTCGACGATCGCTTCGGCGGCACTCGCCAGGATCTTTTCCGGCAGAGGCTCGGGCTGCGCCAGCAACGACCACGGCCAGTAGCCGAGCGCCAACCTCGAATCGGCGCGATCCCATGCATCGACCGTCGGAATGATATCGAGCACGGCCAGTTTCCTGACGCTTGCGGGATGATCGAGCGCCATGCGATAGGCGACGCGCCCGCCGCGGTCGTGGCCGGCGACCATGAATGCGTCAAAGCCGAGCTTCGCCATCATGGCCATCATGTCGGCGGCCATGGCGCGCTTGGCATAGGGGGCATGGTCCGGGGCCGAAGCCGGGCAGGAGCTGGCGCCATAGCCGCGTAGATCGGCACACACGACGGTGTAGCGATCCATCAGCCTTGGTGCCACGTCGCGCCACATCAGGTGGGTTTGCGGAAAGCCGTGCAGCAGGAGCACCGCAGGGCCATTGCCGGCGCGGCAGACAAACAGGCTGGCATCGCCGGTGTCGATCGTCGCGCTTTGAAAACCATCGAACATGATCGTACCTCCGCACCGCGCAACGGCGCGGGCCGGATTTGGTTGCCGCCAACCTTTTTGGACGACAGGCGTTGTCCCTCCGAAACGAAGGCCGTCGCGGACGGCCAGGAAGAAGGAGGCCGAGATGAAAATCCTCGCCATCGTGCCGTTCAGCCTGGTGTTGGCTGTTGCAATGCCGGCATCGGCGCAGACCGATCAACAGGGATCGGACAGTCAGGCGCAGCCAACGCAGAAGTGCCAGGCTCAAACGAAAGACGGCGCAAAGCAGCCAGGCGGCGGCAATCTGACCGACAAGCTCAGCGATTGCGGCGGGGTGCTGAAGCCGCCGGCCACCGGCGACCAGGGCATCGCCGCGCCGGCGCCCGGCGAAGGCAAGACGCCCGTGATCAAGCCGGGTGAGGTGCCGGTTCAGCCGCCGGCTCAATAAAGATTAATAGAGATTAATTCGCCGGAACTTCGATTTGTCGAGGGCGTTTCTGTCGGGACTTCGAATTCTGAAAGGACGGCACCGTGAGAGATATCGCCAGCACCGCCACATTTCTCGCCTCGATCGCCATTGTCATCGTGCTGATGCTGATGGCCCCGAAGAATTTTGGCATGGGAAACGAAAGCCCATTGGTCCATGGCGAGCAGCCCGCGCAATAAGCAGCCGTCCACGTAAAAAAGAAGGGCAAGGCGCCACGCGCCTTGCCCTTCTTTTTTGGTCGGTGTCCATTGCAATCGGAGACCTAGCGAACCAACACGCCGGCATGGTTGCAAAGGGCGGCGAAGGCTTCCTGTGCCTGCGCCGCGCCGCCATCGCCATTCAGCGCCGCTTCTATCTGCTCGCGCGCTGCCTGATAGAAGGGACCACGCTTTGCATGCGGCCAATCGATCAGGATTTCGCCGGCGTCCCTGAGCGTGACGAGGTCCCGGATTGTGTCCGAGCCGTGCGGCCTGATCCGCATTGGCGTCGACAGCATCAAATCGGCCATTCGCTTTCCCGCTATTGGAGGATGTGTGCTTCGCGTGCGGCGTCGATCATCGCCCGCATCGCCTTTCTCGGCGGCGTCCAGCCATCCAGCGCGTCGCGGCAGCAGCGCAGCGCCGCCCGGTATTGGCGGCTTTGGCCGGCCGGCCAGTCGCCGAGGCATTCCAGACCTTCCCAAGCGCTGCGCACGACGCGCTCGCGCTCGGCGGCGAATTTCAGGCGGACGGGGTGGGGAAACATCTTGTCGTTCAACGGTCGTCTCCGTAACGGATAGAGGTTGGCCCCTGAGCGAGCTGCCTGTTCGGGAGAACGGTGCACTGAAGAGCCGCCGGATAACGTCGCCGACAGGGGAGGGTTCCGGGCCCGAAAGATGAATTTTCAATCGTGCGCGACGGCGTCCGACAAAGGTCTTGGCGCCGGCGAATCGGCGTCATTCGGCATTGTCCGATCATGGGGCCGGTCATGCTCGAACTGCTCGGTGCGGGGCAGAGCATGCAGCCAGGTCTCGCGCCGGGTGATCCACAATTCGTATTCGGGGGCGAGGTCGGTCGGCGCGACATCGAGGCTGCCGAGCATCACCTCGACCTCGTCGTCACCGACAAAGGATACACGACCGCCGCAGGTCGGGCAGAAGCTGCGCGTGCCGTAGGTGGCGACTTCGCCCGATGCCTCGAAGGCGTCGCGCGGCCAGATGGCAAAGGCCGAGTACACCGAGCCGCCAGCCTTGCGGCAATCCTTGCAATGGCACAGCCCGACCCGTATCGGCTGGCCGGTGACGACGAAGTGGACGCCGCCGCACAGGCAACTGCCGGTCCTGCGTATGGTGTCGGACATGATCGCGGCCCTCCGTTCTCGCCAGTCTGGCTTCGTCGGCATGCCGACGAGATGGTTGGCGGCAGCCGACGCCGCCTTCTATCCGCGCGCGGCCATGTGGTTGTCGAGCTTCTTGCGCGAGGGGCCGTAGCGCTTGATGATGGTCTGGGCTTCGCTCTGCGGGATGCCGTATTTGCGCGCGAAGGCGGCAACCTCGTAGGTCTCCTCGCTCGAAACCAGCTTGCGGTCCTGTTTGGTCTTGGATTTGTCGTCGGGCATGTCAGGCCTCGCTTTCTGTCAGCCGCATGATCGCGCGGACACCGGTATATAGGATGCCGCGGTCAGACATAACAGCGGGCGGCGCTGGTGGTTCCATGGCCGGCCGCGCAGGCCTGCCGGGCGGAAACCCAAGAGCTGCCTGGTCAGGCCGAGGGATGGGCCGCGTCGGTGCCGTGATGGTCGGTGTCGCCGCACTCGGCGCAAGGCGCGCTGGCGCCAGGACAGCCGCGCTGGTGCGTGCCGGCGGGACAGCAAACGCCGTTGGAGCTTGTCCAGCGCGGGCATTGGAAAACCTGCCCGGTGCCGCCGCAGCCTTCGCACTCAAGCACCGATGACCGGACGAGATAGGATCTCGCCCCTAACTTGACGCTCGCGCCCAATTTTTTACCCTACCCAACACTGCAACAGACATGTCTGTGCATTAGCCCCAGCTAAGAATAGCACGATCGTGGTTACGAACAAGTTTCAAGATCATTGACTGTTCGTAAACGGCCAGAAGCCAGGTGGGTGTCGGATTGATCAGGCCGGCTTCAGCCGCCTGGCGGCGAGATACATGAGCGCCGAGGCGGCCTGGCCACGATCCCAGCCGGCGGCCTCGACTTTGTCGAGCAGCGCGTCGAGATGGGGGATCAGCATCTCCCTACAGTCCTGTTCATAGGCGGCGCTCAGTGCCGGATGCTGCGGCGCGCCGATGGTCAAGGCCTTGGCCATGCTTGATTCCCTCCCCTTGGGCGAGGACGATCATACCATCAGCCGGCAAACCGAAATATCCGATTTCACTGGCGCGGAAGTGGGATGGGCAATTGCCGAAATCGATCATCCCCGGCTCGACGGTGCCATTCCTCGAACTCAGCACGCCTGCGCCGGTGGCGAACTGAGCGCGCAGTGAGGCAAGGAAGAGCCAAGGAATGATCCCGAGCGGACTTCGGGAGGGATCATGCCCTTGGTTCAAAAAGCTCGACGACGTTACCGGACGGGTCTTCGCAAAGGATCTGGCTCCCGCCCGGGCCGTCGACAATCTCATTGCGGAACCGCACGCCGCCCTCGTGCATCCGGGCGGCGAGCGCCGGCAGGTCCTGGACCTGCAGCACAATGCGGTTCCAGCCGCCTGGTTCGGGCGTGCGGCCATCGGGCATCGGTCTCGCCGCCGACGCCATCGGGCCGGCAAGCCAGAACGTCAGGTCGTCGCGTTTCAGGATGGCCATCGCCGGACCAAACTGCTGCTGCAGCACGAAATCCAGATGGCTGGTGTAAAATGCTATCGCCAACTCGACATCGCTGACGAGATACCGGACCGTCGCCATTCGCTGGCTCTCCTCACAAATGGATCAAGCACTCCTTGCGAGGAATAGCCTCCGGAGCCAGACGCTGCAAGGCTCGAGCCCGGGGACAACATCGTGTCGGCGGTCTCCAGACCGGTGCCGATATCCGGCGTGGCAGCGCTTGCGGACAAAAAATTTCGGGGCCGGTGTCGGAACTGCACGGCGTCGCTCGTCCTTGGGTCGAAAGCCATTGCAAACCCTGGAGAGACAGCATGCCGGACATCACTCAATCGCCGTGGCAGACCGCGGCCCTTCTCATTGCCCGCCTGATCTTTGCCGCCGTCTTCCTGATGGCGGTGACGTTCAAGTTCATGGGCATGGAGGCCACCGCCGGCTACATCGCCGCCGCCGGCTTTCCCTTCCCGCTGTTCCTCGCCTGGTGCGCGGCGATCCTGGAGGTCGCGCTGGTGCTGTGCTTCCTGAGCGGCGCCTTCTTCACCCAGGCGGCGCTGGTCGCGGCCGCCTATGTGCTGTTCCTCGGCTTCAGCTTCCACGGTCCCAGCCACTGGGCCGCCAACCAGAACGAGTTCGGCTTCTTCGTCGACCATTTTTCGTTCATGGCCGGACTGCTGTTCGCCGCGGTGCACGGGCCGGGAAGGGTGTTGGCAGTGAACCTGGGCTGGCCCGGCAGGGCTTGAGGCGAGGCCGCAAGGCCGTCCTAGCGTGGCCTCAGCCAGTTGGCGAGCAGGGTCAGCGGCCAGATCAAGAGATAGGCAAGGGACGCCTCGGTCGGGCGCCAGAAGGCGACGCCTACGCTGGCCAGTGAACTCAGGCCGATGATCATGGCCGGCCGCCAGCCGACCTCGTGGCCTTCGGCTTTGCCGTTGAGGAACAGGTCTGGATGCGCCTTCAGGTGCAGGTCACGCAGCACGGCGACAAGCTGGATGGCGGTGATGTTGATGGCGTAGACGATGTGCGATTGCACGAGCTCGTCATGCTCGCCGATCAGTGTGGTGGTGAACGGCACGACGCTGGTGACCAACAGCCAGAGCACGACCAGCCGGAACAGCCGACCGTCGACATGCCCGACCTGGCGGAAGTCGACGACATGGCGCTGCCAGCACAGCGCCAGGATGAGGAAGGAGACCACCCAGGAGACGATCTTGGGCCTGAGTTCGCCAAGCGCTCCGAACAGATTGCCATGGATATCGTCGGGCAGCTTGAGCCCGAAGACGAGCAGCGTCATGGTGATGGCGAGAATGCCGTCGACCAGCGCGTCCAGGCGGTTGCGGGGGAGGTGGGATGGCCCTGGCATCCGGCTGTTATAGGCGAAGGCGCGTGAAAATGGATAGGCGCGAAAACGCCATGCTCGGGCAGGCCGGCGTCAAGCGCGCGGAATCAGCGTCCTGACCCTACAGCTGGTCGTTGTAGGGCTCCTTCATCTGGCCGACCATGCGGGCGAGCTTTGAGAATGACGGCATGTCCGCCTCCGGCTGGCATTGATTGGCGAGCTCCAGCAGCCGGATCGGAAAATTGACGGCGTCGCGGCTCGATGCCGACATGCCGCCGGATCGCTCCTCGCCGGTTTCGCCGGCCTCGGCCTTGCGCAAGGCAATGTCGATCTCCTGCGATGTCAGCACGCCCTTACGGACCAGGACATGGTTGATCGATGCGACGGCCATCAGCAGGCCTTCGAGTTGCAGATTGGCGACGTTCATGGTGCTTTCCCTCGGTTGACCAAAGAGGAAACGCGCCAGCGGCGTTTCCGATCCGAAGGTAGGCCTCAGATCCTGTTGGCGAACAGCAGGACCAGCAGCGCCAGCAGGATCGCCGCCACGATCCCGGCCGGCCGCCACGCCCAGCCGCGCGACCACGGCCAGATCGGCACCACGGCGACCAGGACCAGCATGATTGTGATGATGGTGAAGGCGCCGGGGACGGTCATCCTCTGTCCAGATGTCGGGAGACGGTTGACCAGGAAATAGCCTATTCCTGCGTCAGCCGCTCGCCATATTCGCGCCACAGCGACTTGACGTCCAGGCCGCCAAGGCGTGGGATCGAGGGATCGCCGCAGACGATGGTGACGGCGCTGATGTCATAACTGGGATAGGCGTTGGCGACGAAGCGGATCGCTTCGCCGAGTGAGTGCACGCGGATCACCGGATCGGCCTGACCCTGGCCGGTGCTGCGCACGCCGGAAACCGTGGCCGGAGCGTGCCGCATCCTGAACACGGATGCCATGGCTGGTCTGTCCATCGTCCTCTCCACAAGGCCGTGCGACGGGAATCATTCCATGAGTGCTGGCTAATGATTTCACAGGTGGCGGCTGATGAAAAGCCGGATGGGCAAAGCGAGGTTTCGGCGGTGAGGCGGCACCGGTCCGGTTGTCGGATGAGGGCAGTTGTGCTATGATTTCATCTATGGTGCTGATTTGCGCCGACGACCCGCCGCGAGGCGGGTTTTGTTTTTTCTGCCTACTTGAAGTCAGCCTCCCTGGTCAGCCCATCTTCGAGGCGATGATGGCGAGCGAAGCCAGCTTGCCATCGCTCAGGCTGCGAATGTAGTTCTTGCGGCGCTGCACGAATTCAGCGCCCAGCACGATTTCATTGGCTTGCTGCTGCGCAGGCGAGGGCACAATGCCGGCGCTGGCTCTTCTTAGCGCCAGTTCGACATGCTCGCCGGTTTCGTCGATGATTTCGTCGATCTGGAAGCCGGCGTCGACGAACAGGGTTTTCAGGGTGTTGCCATCAACGAGTTGACTGGTCGCCGGCGCGACCGCCCAGGGCAATGGGTAGTAAGGCTCGCCGCCGGCCAGTACTGCTTCGGTCCAGATCAGCTTGGCCCCAGGCTTCAGCACGCGAAGGGCCTGTCTGATGACGGCGGCCTTGTCCGCGATGTTCATGCCGACATAGAAACAGATCGCGGCGTCAAAGGTGCTGTCGGCAAAGGGCAGTTTTGTTGCGTCGACTTCTTGGAAACAAACCTTGTCGCTGAGGCCGCTCAGCCTGGTCAGCCGGCTGGACGCCTCGACGAAGGCCGGTGTCAGGTCGACCCCGTCAACGTCGCAGCCATAGGTGGCGGCAAGGAAACGCGCCGGGCCGCCAATGCCGCTGCCGATATCCAGGATCCGGTCGGTGGGCGAGGGCGCAAGACGGGCGGCATGCTCCTGCGTTGCGATGAGTTCGCGGCCGTGAAGCTGGTCGAACGGATAGAGTTGCGCGGCACTCAAGCTATCGATTTTGGCATCGGGGATGGCGGCCAATATGCGCTCGACGATGCCGTCGCTGCCGTAATGCGTGGTGACGTTGCTCATGGCGCGTCCTCCATCCTCAGGCGCAGCTTCCCATCAATGGATGCATTAGGCAACGCGCGGGCATCGAAGGGCGTTGCGGGCAAACGCTGCAGCGGTGGCAAAAAACGAAATAGGAATTTTTTCCTTAAAGTGATTGACGGGGTGAGGGCAACCATGCTATCTTCTTGTCCATGGTGCTGATTTGCGCCAACGACCCGCCGCCGAGGCGGGTTTTGTGTTTTTTGGCGATCTTCTCAAGCGAAGCGGCTTTGGGCCAACATTGAAATGTCGGCGGGACAGCGCCCCCCTCTGTCCTGCCGGACATCTCCCCCACTTGGGGGGAGATCGGCAGCTTTTGCGCGGTACCTTTCCTGCAACGTCGGCGATTGGCGAAAGCCGGGATGGCAGCCAATCTCCCCACCTGTGGGGGAGATGTCCGGCAGGACAGAGGGGGGCGCCACAGAACGCGACCTTTGCGAGACTCCCATGACCCAACGCTACGCTACCATCATCACCGACGATGACGGCCGCGAGGTCGTCAGCGCCATCGGCGAGTTCGAGGGCGCCGCGCCGCAGGCGCGTCTGGGCCGCATCGAGCAGGTCGCACCCGGGGTGCTGATCGGCATGGTGAGGGATGCGGATGGAGGCTTCTATTTCCCGCAGCCAACCATCGACAGCCAATCCGTCGGCCTCGTCATGGCGCGCCTCAGAGCGCGGGTCAGCGCAGCAAGGCCCGCCGATGCGGCGAAGCCGGCGGGGGTAACGAAGCCAAAGCGCGCCAAGAGGGTGAAGAAAAAAGCCGTCCGCTCGAAGAAGCCGGTCAGATCGGCGTCGCCGAAGGCGGCGCCTGGCCACGCCGACGCCACGGGTCGCGACAATGGCTGACGAAGCCGAGGCCAGGCCGGCGCGCCGCCAGACAAGGCCGGCAAGGCGTAAGCCCGCTGCCCGTGAGCCGGTTGCGCAGAAACCCCGCCCGAAGCGGACGAAGAAAACGCTGGCTGATGATTTCATGGCTGCCGTGCGGGCCGACTTCCGCGCGCATGGCGCTGGCGTCATCGCCGAGGTGCGGGCCGACAAGCCGGACCAGTATCTGAAGATCGTGCTTTCGGTGCTGCCCAAGGATTTCGATGTCACCATCAATCAACTGGACGCCTTCTCGGATATTCTGTTCGAGGTGATCGTGCGCAAGTTCAGGCCGGCACCGGAGGAGTAGTTCCAGGCCTTGCCCGGCGTCGAAGATCTGCGCCTGACGGCTCGATCGAGTTAAAGCCCGCCTCGGCTCACGCCGGGGCGGGCCTTTTTGCGTTTGTGGCTCCGGATGGGCCACTGCTATATCCGACGCGAGGCTGCCGAACGCGCGGTGGCGTTGATCCAGTCCGGGCTTGTGAATGCTTATTGAACGATATGACGGAAACCGAGAGGCTTTACGGCCGCTGTTTGCCCTTGCCGATGACTCCCCCATGCAGATCTCGGGATATATTGATCGGGGCGAGGTGCTGGTCGCGCGGGACGGCGGCAGGATCGTCGGCCATGTGCAGGTCATCGAGGCAGACGAGGGCGGTGTGTTCGAACTCAAGAGCCTTGCGGTTCGTCCGGCGAGGCAGAGCGAGGGGTTGGGGCGTGCCCTTGTCGCGGCGGCGATCACCCGCTGCCGCGAGTGCGGCGGCCGGCGCCTGATTGTTTCCACGGCAACGGCCGATATCGGCAATCTGCGGTTTTACCAGCGGCAGGGCTTTCGCATGTGCCGCATCGTGCAGGATGCTTTCGGGCCATCGACCGGTTACCCCGAAGGCCTGCTCGTGAACGGCATTCCGCTGCGCGACCAGGTGGTCTTCGAACGCGATCTCGGCGCGGTCTGAGGAATCTCCGACCCCGCGCTCCGGCTTCGAGGCAGTCGCAGACAAACCAATAGCCCGCTCCGGTTCGCCGGACGGGCTATTTTGCGTTTTGACCCTAAAGCGCGCCGCGTCTGAACGGATTCATGTGACACGCTTTAGGTCTTTGTTTTTATGCATGCTGTTCTGCCAAACCCGGGGCCACTTTTGGGTGACATGCACTAAGCCAGGATGTTGACGGCGCGGGCTGCGACCAGCGCGATCGTCAGCAGCGAGATCATCGCTTCCGCCATCATCAGCAGCTTGGCGCGCTGGGAGAGCGGCAAGGTGTCGGTCGGCGAAAACGCCGTGGCATTGGTGAAGGCGAGGAAGAAATAGTCGACGAAACCCGGCAGCCAGTCGCGGATCTCGCGGTCGTTCAAGGTCATTTGCGGGAACAGGAAATCGGAATGGGCGCGCTTGACGAGGCCGCAGGTTGGCGGCCCACCGCGGTCGGTGCTCCAGAACCACAAGGCAAAGACGATGACATTTGTGACCCAGATGTTGAGCGCGTCGATCAGCAGCGTCTCGCCGCTGGAGCCGGCATGGCCCGCCAGCAAGGCGCGCACCAGGAACACCAGCGCCCCGCAATTCATGACGCTGACGACGCCGGTCATCACCAGCGCCGTCCTGCGGATCATGATGCGAAACCGGCCGATCAGATACCAGTGCTCGTCCTCGATCGCCTTCTGGGTGGCAACCTGTGTCCAGGCGGTGGCGATGGACAGCGGCACGAGCAAGGTGGCCTCCAGCGCCGGCGCCAGCCAGCGCGGGCCAAACGAAAGATCGTTGATCACCAGGAGCTGCAGACAGATGATGACGAGGACAGCCGCACGCGCCAGCCAGAAGTCGAGCGCGCGGTGGTGGATGACGGCATGGTGGTGACGCATCGAATATCCGGGATGTTCAGACAGGATCAAAATGTGCGGGTTGTTCTGCCGGGGAGGGCAACGGAGCGTCGAAATTCCCGCTCAATCTTGGTCTTGCAATGGCCGGCAAGTATACTTTTTCGTAAGCTTTGAGGTTGGGGCTATTCGGAAAACCGGACGATGTGGTTTAAGCGCCGCATGGTCGGAATCGATGACTCCATGGATGGTTGGGCGCCGGCGGGGCTGACTGCTGCGGGCCTGCGCTCGTCATCGGTCTGGCCAGGTCTGCTTCGCCATCCCTGGTATTTGCTGGCGCTTTTATGCCTGATGCAGATCCTTTGCTGGACGCTGGTGCCGGCGCTGGTCGATCCGGCACCCCCCGGCGATGTCGTGGAAGGCTTCATGTGGGGCCGCGAATGGGTGCTTTTGACCTACAAGCATCCGCAGCTCCCCGGCTGGCTGCTCGAGATCAGCCATCTCCTGACGGGATCGTTTCGCTGGCCGCAATATCTGCTCGCCCAGTTGACGATCTCCTCAACTTTCATCCTGGTTTATCTGCTGGCCCGCGACATGCTCGGGCAAAATCGCGCGCTGGCCGCCGTGCTGTTGATGCCGTCGGTCTATTTCTTCGGCTGGCCGACGCCGCAATTCAATCATGATTATGCGCAGATGCCGTTCTGGGCCGCCATCTGCTGGCTGCTGTGGCGCGCTGGCCGTGGCGGCGGGCCTGGTTGGTGGCTGGCGCTCGGGCTGGTGTCGGGCGTCGGGCTCTATGCCAAGTTCTCCACCGGCCTGCTGCTTGTGTTCGGCGCTCTCTGGCTGCTGTCCGACGCGCGGGCGCGCAGCCGGCTGGCGACGCCGTGGCCATGGCTCGGCCTTGCCGTTTTTCTCGCGGTCGCCGCGCCGCTGGCCATCGCGCTCTACCGCCTCGATTTCCTGCCACTGACTTATTTCGCCGACCGCGACGCATGGGTTATCGAGCACCGTGCACGCCTTTATTATATCGGTGTCCAACTGGCCGGGCTCTCCGGCTTTCTCCTGGTGCTGGCAATATCAGGGCTGCTGCGACGCTCGCCGGCCCCTGAAAGGCCGGTCGAGCGCGGCACGCTCGTCTACCTCCTGTGGATGGGACTTGGGCCGGCGGTGCTCGTCATGGCGGCCTCGTTGATCACCGGCACCGGCGAGGCCTGGGGCGCGCCGATGTACAACCTTGTCGGTGTCGTGGTGCTGGCCTTTGCTGGCCACCGGCTCGGCACCATCGAGATGCGAAGGCTGGCGATCTGCGCCTTCATCTGCATCGTCACCATGTCGGGCGCCTATGCGGCCATCCGCTGGACGGACTGCAATGTGCGGGGGCGCATGGACGCCGTCTGCTGGCCGGCGCAGCCGATCTCGGACGAGGCCGAAGCGGTCTGGCACGCGGCGGCGCCCGGCCGGCTCGACATTGTCGGCGGCGATACCAATCTCGCCATGCTGGCCGGCCTCGATGCCTATGACAAGCCGTCGATCTTCACCGACCTCAACATGCGGTTCGCACCTTGGATAACCAGGCAGCGGCTGCTTGATCACGGCATGCTTATGGTCTGGTCGGGGCACGGCGTGCCGCCGCGGCTGCGGGCATGGCTGGGCAACGTTCCGGTCAAGACCGTTCTTTTCAACTGGTCGCGTGAAGCGCCGCCTGTGCCAATCAGTTTTGCCGCCATTTTGCCTGGTACGCGCAGCTTGCCGGTTGCGATCGATAGCCGGACCCGGCATCCGCGCAGCTGAAGTCAGCCGCGCGGTCCAATCTCGCTTCGCGTCGCGGTATTTCGTTCGCTCATGGCCAGTTGGGCTGCTGCGGGCTTCCGGGCGACTGGACGAAACCGGCGACAATGCCCATTTATGGGGAGATCCAATTTTGTTTGCGCAATTCCCGACGGGAAACCGTTACACAGCTGGAATTGCTTTGTGAGGAGACGTGACATGGCGACTTCGACCGAACGCGCAGTGCTTGCCGGTGGCTGTTTCTGGGGCATGCAGGATCTGATACGGCGCTATCCCGGCGTCATCTCCACTCGTGTCGGTTATAGCGGCGGCGATGTACCCAACGCCACCTACCGCAACCACGGCAGCCACGCCGAAGCCATCGAGATCAATTTCGATCCGGCGGTGATCAGCTTCCGCACGCTGCTGGAGCGCTTTTTCCAGATCCACGATCCGACGACGCGCAATCGCCAGGGCAACGATGTCGGGATGAGCTATCGTTCGGCGATCTACTACACCAGCGACGAGCAAAAGCGCGTCGCGGAAGACACCATCGCCGATGTCGATGCCTCCGGCCTGTGGCCCGGCAAGGTCGTCACCGAAGTCGCGCCGGCCGGTGCCTTCTGGGAGGCCGAGCCCGAGCACCAGGACTATCTGGAGAAATATCCCAACGGCTACACCTGCCATTTTGTCAGGCCGGGCTGGAAGTTGCCGGTTCGCGAGAAGGCGGTTTCGTAACATCCACACTGGTCGCGGGACCGTGCCCGCAGCTGTCCTATTAACAAAGAGCCGCGGAGCAAATGCTCCGCGGCTTTTTCAGTGCTTGGTAGTGAGCTTACTTGCCGCAGTTGTTGTCATTCACGGTTGGCGCCGTCGCATTGCCGTTGGCATCGGACTGCGCGCCCTGCGGGTTGGTCGGACAATTCTTGTCCGCGTTGGAATTCATATCACCGGGGGCAGTGGTCGTGCTGTTGGTCGCCGACGAGTCAACGTTGTTGGGGTCAACTGTGTTGGGCGAAGCAGGGGTGGCCGGGTCTACCGTCACGGACTTGCCGCTGCCGCTTCCATCAGCGCCATTCGCGCCTGTGCTTTGCGCCATGGCGGACGTGGCAAGAGCAACGGTGAAAGCCGAAGCTGCGAGGATTTTCATGAACATGGTCTGTCTCCATTTCTGTGAATTCGTCGCTTCGCGACTGGTGAGACAACCTCTCGGGCCGATGAAAGTTCCCGATAAAATTCGACGTCCTGAGGCGGTGCCCGGTTCGCATCCAACGTCAGACTTGGCGAAATGCTTTCGGCATAGAGGCTCGAAAAAAATGCTTTCCCGATCGACCGAATGGTGCTTTAACGCGCCCATCCACAGGGGTGCTCCGTACGGTCGGGGCTGAGACGGGGGCGGCAAGCCCACAGACCCTAGAAGCTGATCTGGGTAATACCAGCGGAGCGAGGCGGGCGATGTTTTCAGGCGCACAGATTTCCCTATATCCCATGGCCGACGATTTCGTCGGCGTCATCCTTGGCGCGCTCGGTGCGCTCGATCCCTGGCGGGACAGGCTCAGGATCGAGACCGACGACATCTCGACCTTGCTGGTCGGGCCACCCGAAGTGTTGTTCCCGGCTTTGCGCGACCTGTTCGTGGCGGCGGCGCGCAGCGGCAAGCATTGCGTGCTGTCGGCAACCATTTCGCGCGGCTGCCCGGGCGAGCCGGACGATCCGATCTGCCGCACCGATACTCTTGGCGGGCCTGTCGGGCCGCTTGGCCCCCGCAAGGAAGCCGCCATCACTGCCGTGCGCAATGCTGCCGCCACCGGCCAGCCGGCGGCGGCGCAGTTCTCGCTCTATGTGATGGGTATCGGCGACCACATGGACGAGATCTATGGTTGCATCGATTTCCTGAAGCAGTCCGGCGTCTATGATCGCTCCAAGAATTTTTGCACCAAACTGCGCGGCGATACGGGCGC
This sequence comes from Mesorhizobium subarcticum, assembly GCF_055456085.1. Classification (NCBI taxonomy): domain Bacteria; kingdom Pseudomonadati; phylum Pseudomonadota; class Alphaproteobacteria; order Hyphomicrobiales; family Phyllobacteriaceae; genus Mesorhizobium; species Mesorhizobium subarcticum. Next base: position 3,690,396 of record NZ_CM144237.1, read on the forward strand.
GATCTTTTCGGCGCTGAATGAGGCCTTCTGCCGCTTCGGGCCGGGGGCCGGCCACGTAACCCTCGACGTCACGGTCTCGGCCAATAGCCCGTCGGCTGTCTAGCCGGCGGCGCTTCTGCGCGACCCGTCAAAGGTTATTCCCGTGGTCTCATCATCAGTCGCGTTGCGCTCGTTCGCGGGTTCCCTTGCCAAGGCAATACCCGCTGTCCTCTCGGTTGGATTGCTCCTTGCGGCGTGGGAGCTCTACGCCACCTATTCCGGCATCAAGCCGACGATCCTGCCGGCGCCGTCACGCGTCTTCCAACAGGCGATGCTCAATCGTGAAGCGCTGATCGACAACGCCATTCCCACCATCAGCGCAACGCTGATCGGCTTTGCGTGTTCGCTGAGCGCCGCCTTCGTTCTGTCAATGCTGGTCGATTTTTTCCGGCCGTTGCGGCGCGCGCTGTTTCCGGTCTTCATCGTCAGCCAGACCTTGCCGCTGGTGGCGATCGCGCCGCTGGTGGTGCTATGGTTCGGCTTCGGGCTGATGCCGAAGATCCTGCTGGTGGCGCTGGTTACCTTCTTTCCGATGCTGGTGGCTCTGGTTCAGGGTTACGAGGCGACGGAGGCCGAGATCGGCCAGATGCTGCGCGCCATGGGGGCAGAGCGCTGGCGCGTCTTCATGCTGGCGCGGCTGCCTTCGGCGCTGCCCTATTTCTTCGCCGGCCTGCGGATCTCCATCACATATGCCGTGGTCGGCGCGATCTTCGCCGAATATGCGGGCGCGGCCAAAGGGCTCGGCATCTACATGCTCAACGCCAAGAACAATTTCCGCCCCGATCTGGTGCTGGCCGCCGTCGGTGTCAGTGCCGCGCTCACCCTCATCCTGTTTGGGCTGACGGTGTTTTTGCAGCGCCTCGCCATGCCCTGGGAGCGGGCCGGCCGGCAGCCTACGCGAAAGGGGACGCGGCGATGAGCCGGCTCGAATTGCGGCACGTGCGCAAGGCGTTTGGCGGGCTCGATGTGCTCGCCGACATTTCGCTCAACGTCGGTGCCGGCGAATTCGTCTCGATCCTTGGGCCTTCGGGCGCCGGCAAGTCGACGCTTTTCCAGCTTCTGACGGGTGCGGAGCACGGCGGGGGCGAAATGCTCTTCGACGGTGCGCCGCTCGACGACCATGGCAGGCATTTCGCCTTCATGCCGCAGCGCGATGCACTGATGCCGTGGCGGCGCATCCTCGACAACGCGACGCTCGGGCTCGAGGTGCAAGGCGTCAAACGCAACGCAGCGCGGGCACGTGTTGCGCCGTTGTTTGCCGAGTTCGGGCTTGCCGGCTTCGAGCGGCATTTCCCGGCGCAGCTTTCGGGCGGCATGCGCCAGCGCGCGGCGCTTTTGCGCACCGTCGTGCAGCAGCGCGACATGCTTTTGCTCGACGAGCCATTCGGCGCGCTCGATGCACTGACGCGCACAGCCATGCAGCGCTGGCTCGAACAGATGTGGCGGGAGCATCGCTGGACGGCACTGCTGATCACCCATGATGTGCGCGAGGCGGTGTTCCTGTCCGACCGCATCTATGTGCTGTCGGCACGCCCGGCCCGTGTACTGCGTGAGATCCGGGTGCCGCTGCCGCGCCCGCACGATCCGACGGGCGCCGCCGCGCTCGAGGCCGAAATCCTCGACATTTTGCTCAACCCTCAACCATCCAAAGGACATGACCATGACTGACCTGACGCGCCGGCAGGCCTTGCTGCTTACCCTTGCCAGCGGCCTTCCGCTGGTTACCGGATCAAGCCGCTCCTTGGCGGCAACGCAAAAAGTCACCGTCGCTCTCGACTGGACTGTCAACACCAACCACATCGGGTTGTTCGTCGCCCGTGACAAAGGGTTCTATGGCGAGGCCGGCCTCGAGGTGGATATCCTGCCCTACAGCGATACCGGTGCCGGCACGCTGGTCGCCAACCGCGTTGCCGACTTCGGCATCAACGGCACCATCAGCCTGTTCACCCAGAAAACCGCCGGGGCCGATTTGAAGGGCGTGTATGCGGTGGTGCAGTCCGAAACCGGCAGGGTGGTGTTCAATGCCGCGCGCAGCGAAATCAAAAGCCCCAGGGATCTTGACGGCCTGACCTATGGCGGTTTCGGCGGTGCCTGGGAAAACGCGCTGATCTCGACAATCATCCGTCACGACGGCGGCAAGGGCAATTTCGAGACCGTGACGCTCGGCACCTCCGCCTACGAGGCGCTGGCCAATGGCTCGGTCGACTTCACGCTCGAGGTCTCGACCTGGGAGGGTGTGGAGGCCGAACTCAAAGGCATCATGCAGCGCAGCTTCGTCTATGCCGACTATGGCGTGCCCGACGAGCACACGACGCTGATCTCGTCGAGCGAAGCATATCTCCAGGCAAACCCGGAACTGGCGTCGGCCTTCGTCCAGGCAACGCGCCGCGGCTATCAGTTCACCGTCGATCATCCCGGGGAAGCCGCCGCGCTGCTGATCGCCGCCAACAAGGATGCCTTGACCAATCCGGCATTGATCGAGGCGTCGCTGAGGGCGCTGATCGACGGGCAATATCTGCGCGGGAAAAACGGCGCCATCGGCACGATGGATTCGGCCAAGATGGACGCGATCGGCGACTATCTCTTCACCGCCGGCATTTTGCGCGATGCTGACGGCAAAGTGCTGACGCAGCGCCCGGATTTCGCGAAGTATTTCAGCAATTCAACTCTAGGCTAGGCATGGTGCTCCGACGTCCAGGCAAGCTGCGAGGTCGCTCGCGCCCAGGGCCGCGGCGTTCTTGTGGTAGCCGCTGCCCATTTGTGTTTGACCTTGGCTTCCCCGGTCCGGCTTCGTGTCTTGCAGGCCCGCGCCCGACAATGTCCGAGCATGATCGCATACCCGACGCAGATTCCGATTGGCATCATTCCGATCTTGCCGGTTAACCGCCCGGCAATGCTTGCATGCAATGGTCCTCCTCTGAGGACCACCGGGGTGTTTGCCTTGCTCATGCCAAAAAGTGAAACGCTGTCGCGCTCCGATCAGGTCGCGATATCCGAAGCGCGCAAGCGCGAGATCCTGGTCGATCTTCGCGAAGGTTTCTTTCGCGCCTGCGCCCTGGCGTGCGCGGGGCTGTTTGTCTATCGCGGCGTACACCAGCTGTTGGAGGATCCCACGCGGCTCAATGCAGCGCTGGCGGCGATGTCCGAGATCCTTACCTTCACCTGGCTGCTGTTGTCGCGGCGCCCGGTCACGCGTGACTGGAATCCGCTCACGGTCATCGTCTCCATCACCGCCAGTTTCGGAGTTGTGCTGATCAGCCTGGAGCCCGGCACAGCATTTGTTCCCGTCGATATTGCCGCGCCGCTGCAGATCCTGGCGCTGTTGTTCGTCATCTGGGGCAAGGCTTCTCTGGGCCGCTCCTTTGCTATCCTGCCTGCCAATCGTGGTGTGATGACCGGCGGCGCATACCGGATTGTGCGGCACCCGATCTATGCCGGCTATCTTGCCGGACACATTCTCTTCCTGCTGTCGGCCTTTTCCTTCCACAATTTCGCGGTCTATGCCGTCATCACCTATATGCAGCTGTATCGTATCCTGCGCGAGGAGGCTTTGCTGTCCGCGCTGCCCGAATATCGCGACTATATGAAGCGCGTGCCCTACAGGCTGTTGTTCCGGGTTTTCTGAAAACAGCACGGCCGGCAGAAACAAGGCGGCCGTGGCTTCGACCGATTTAGGCAGTTACCCTTCCAAGCCCTGTGCCGATTACCGCGGCATTGATGATATCGCGCCCCTGACGAGAGCGATTGCCGTTCCATCACGCCCTTGGAGCATCTCCAGGCCACCGCTGAGTGGTCCCATCCCTATCGACACCTCACCACAAAGAGTCACAGCCGACGACCGGCCCGTTCAAAGGCGCCTGAGGACGAAAAATCGTTTTTCTTCGACATGAATATGATATATCGATTATTCGGCTATTTTCCAAATAATATTTTTTACAATTGAAGTATACATTTATTATTATTGTCGTTTGCGAGTTTCTACAATTAATACCATCAGATTATTCTGCATTGGCCGATGCGAAACTCAATCTCTTCTTCTGCGTAGCTGGATTTGCAATCGGCCGTGTGCCGACTGCCTTAGCGCAACGACAACAGGAGAGTGTTATGGCTTTTACCATCAGAACAGTCGCCAGTGTGTTGGCAGGTAGTGCAATAGTCGTCGTTCTATCCTTGCCGGCAAATGCCGCAGGGCTCGGTGTTGGGGTCGGTGCCTCGGTTGGCGGCAGCGGCGGCGTCAATGCCGGCCTCGGTGCCTCGGTCGGTGGCAGCGGCGGCATTAGTGCCGGTGCCGGTGCTTCCGTCGGTGGCAGCGGTGGCGTCAACGCCGGAGCCGGCGCCAATGTCGGTGGCTCGAACGGCGTCAGCGCCGGGCTCGGCGCTTCGGTTGGCGGCAGCAATGGCATCAATGCCGGGGCTGGCGCCAATGTCGGTGGGGCAGGCGGCGTCACCGCTGGGCTCGGCGCCAATGTTGGCGGCACGGGCGGGATCGGTGTTGGTGTCGGCCTCGGCATCGGCGGCGGAACCAATCCCAGCAATCCGTCGAACCCGAGCAATCCGTCCAATCCCAGCAACCCGAGCAATCCCAGCCATCCTAACCTGCCAGGCGTGGTGGCTCAGATGTCGGATGGCAAGATCGCGCGGATGAAGAAGCGCTGTGCCGACGTGCTCAGCGATAGCGGCACCTATGATCGCGACCTGCGTCAGCTTTGCCTGCTGATCGCAAGCCGCTGAGGCTAAGAGTGCCGGGATCGGAAGTGCACAACCAGCCGTGAGGCTTTGACGGCACTCTCCTGGCCTCCGGCCGGTCGGAAAGCCCGCCATTTCGGCGGGCTTTCTGTTGTCGATATTCTAGCAAACCGGACGCTGTTGCCAGGCTGTCGATCCGTTTGAAGGTTGCGGATTTGGTGCCTATTCGCTGATACCTCTCGATGGGTCCAATTGTCTCGAATTGGCCGGTATGCGGGTAACTGTACCACAGGTTGTCAAATGTATTTTAGCAACCAATGATAGAGACCGAAGGTTGGTCATACAGCCGGTTTTCAAGTCCGGTTTGTTCGAAACAACCCAGGGAGAGACTCATGTTTGGTATCGCAAAAAGACTTTCCAAGATCCTCGCGGGCAGTGCTGTCGTGGCCGTTCTATGCATGCCGGCGCACGCCGCCGGAATTGGCGTTGGCGCCGGCGCTTCGGTCGGCGGTGGTGGCGGCGTTAATGCCGGTGCTGGTGCTTCAGTTGGCGGCGGCGGTGGTATCAATGCCGGCGCCGGTGCATCGGTCGGTGGCGGCAATGGCGTCAATGCGGGCGCAGGAGCCAGCATCGGTGGCAACAACGGGGTCAACGCAGGCCTCGGTGCGTCAGTGGGGGGCCAAAACGGTGTTGGCGTCGGCGCGGGTGTCGGTATCGGCAAAGGCGTCGGTGCCGGTGTCGGCATTGGTGTGAGCGGAACAAATCCGAGCACGCCAAGCAACCCGTCCAACCCCAGCAAGCCTGGCCTGCCAGGCGTCGTCGCCGAGATGTCGGACAGCCAAGTGGCGCGGATGAAGAAGCGCTGCGTCGACGTGCTGGCCAGTTCAGGCGGCTACGACCGCGACCTGCGGCAGCTTTGCCTGCTGATCGCGCGCCGCTAAGGCGGTAAACGTCATGAGGCCCGCTGCCGCAAGGTGGCGGGCCTTCATTTTGCCGGCGAACGGTCTGCGTGCGCGCGCCTCTTCATAATCACGCGGAACGGTAAGGCTGTTCGAACGTTCTCGTCTTCGAAACATCGCATGCGACGATGTTCAAACCGGCGTGTCAGCGCCTACAGGAGCGGGAAAAACACCATGAGCATCGGCACCATCCTCATCATCATTCTTGTCATCGCGCTGCTGGGCGGCTTCAGCGGTCTCGGCGGCGGGCCGTTCTATGGCACCGGCTATTACGGCGGCGGCGGCCTCGGGCTTGTGCTGCTGATCATTATCGTCCTTGTCGTGTTAGGGCGGATCTAGCGGCTCTCAAGCCATGGGACAATCGCGATCACGTGACCGCTGAACGAAGGGAATGCACCGGATTGTGATGGAAGCAAGCCGGCTTGTGATCCAAAATTCTTCGCGACTCTCGTATGGTTATTGCGGTCCACACCCCCCGTGGAAACAAGAGGAGAGGGTCCCACCCCTTCATCCTCCTCCAAGGCCCGCCCCGGCTTACCGGAGCGGGCTTTGCTTTGAGCCAGGGAACCGCCTTCGAGACAGTTGAGTTGCGGAAGGCTTCCCAATGCCCGCAACACTCAGAATGACACTGTGCGAAATTCGCGATGACCTTCACCTCCTGCGGCGGATGGTGGCGGCTCGCGGCCATATAGAGACCATCCAGGGTATCGACGCGCTGATCGGCATCGCGGAAGCCGAGGCCATCAAGGGCATCAGCCGTATTGATCGCCGCATCTGAAGGGAAAGAGGACCGGATGAACGTCACGGAGATGACGCGGCAGGACTGCATTGCCCTGTTGAAGACGCAACGCCTTGGCCGGCTGGCCTGTGTGCGCGACCTCAGCCCCTATGTGGTGCCAATTCATTTTGCCTTCGGAGATGATTCCATTTTTAGTTTCTCGCTTCCCGGCAGGAAGGTCGAGTGGATGCAGGCCAATCCCCATGTCTGCCTTCAGGTCGATGATGTGGGCGGTATCAATGGCTGGAAGAGTGTCGTCGTGGACGGACTCTTCGAGGAACTGCCCAAAGGGCCTGATCTGGATGACAGTGCCGCCGGTGTTGAAAGGATGATTGCCCCGGTAGACGTCGACCGCAGATTTGCCTGGTCGCTTCTTGCCGCGCACGCGAACTGGTGGGAACCAGGCGCGCTGAAACCGGACCATGCCCCGACAGTTACAGGCAGCCATCTCTTTTATCAGATCAGGATCGAGGCGATATCCGGAAGGCAGGCCTCGTGGTAGCGGTTTTACGCAGCGCGCGGTACCCGCGAGGTGAAAGTCGCGCGGGTCACCGACACGCTGGTGCCGTCGGTGTCGCTGATCGTTTCCACCTTGGCCTCCAGCTGTCTGACCAGTGCCTCGACGATGGCTGTTCCAAGACCGGTGCTCGGCAAGTCGTTGGCGATCTTGCCGACGCCATTGTCCGATACCGTCAGTTTCCAGTCACTGCCCGCGGTCTCGAACGTCACCTGGATACAGGCGCCGGCCTTCTCCCTGGGGAAGGCATATTTGATGGCGTTGAGGACGAGTTCGGTGACGATCAGCCCCAGGCTAACCGCCCTTTGCGAATCCATTCTGCCGCCTTCGGCCGTGACATTGACCGTGATCGGCTGGGCTTCGCCGATCATGGATGAGGCGAGGCTGCTGCACAGTTTCGGCAGGTAGGAGCCGACATCGATCTCGTCGATGCCGACAGAGGTGTGGAGGTGGCGTTGCACCTCGGCCACGGACAGAACACGCTGGTGGGCGTCCTTGAGATGCTGGCGCGTCTCTTCCGAGGTGACGGAGCGTGCCTTTAGCAACAGGATGCTGGCGATGATCTGCAGGCTGTTGGCGACCCGGTGCTCCATTTCGCGCAACAGCACGTCCTTCTGCTGAAGCAGATCCTCGGTGCGGCGCAGCAATTCTTCCTTTTCGCGCTCGATGACACGGCGAACCGTAATGTCGTTAAAGGCGAGAAGGATGGTGATCGCCGAGCTGTGATCGTAAAGCACCTTGCGGGCGTTGAGCAGCATGGTGCGGCGGCCGATCCGCGGGAAATCATGCTCGACCTCGAAACCGTCCATCGCGGTCTTCTCGGGAATGATTGTCTCCAGCAACACACGAAGGGCGGGAATGTCCCATTGACCGTCGCCGAGCGCGTAGAGCAGCGTGCCCTGGGTCTGCTCCGGATCGACTTCAAATGTCTTGTAGAAGGAACGGCTGGCGGCCAGCACGCGGAACTTCTCATCAAGCACGAGAAACGGCTCGGTGATCGTATTGACGATCGCCTGCGCCAGCGTCTGCGCATCCTCGATATTCGCGATGGGTTGAAACATGGGCGCAAAGCCAGACGAGCAGCGTTTTGCCACTCCAAGCACCAGCCCTATACCTTTGCTTGACCGTTGTCGCGAATTGAATCCGAGGGCACGGCGGTGTGATGATCCGTCCCGTCTCAGCTGATTGCAGTTTGCTATGTCAAATTTGAATGACGGCGCATCGTTAGTGGTGCGATCGATGATCCGTTCGTGGCGGCCGGTCTTTCGGATGCCCTCACCGGTCGCGCGAGGAACCCGTTGCCTTCGGGGGGAGGCGGCGGGTTTTTTGCTGCCATCGAATAGAAAAAGGCGAGCACCTAGCCCGCCTTCTTCCAGCTGTTCTGTTCAGGCATGTGCCCAAACCGATGCGTCAGTTCGCGCCGCCGAGCTGCTTGGTCATCTTACAGAAATTGTCATGCGACTTGGCAATGGCCTTGTCGCCGCATTCCTTCATCATGCCTGCGCGGTCTTCTTCCTTCATGGCCATCCAGGCAGTCTTGAATTCCGCCTCCGACTTCATGGTCTTCATGCCGGCATCGGTGAAGAACGGCGACATCTTTGCCGGATCATCGAGCGCTGACGTGCCCGTGCTGGTGCCTGCGAGCGCCGAGCCAGTCATCATTGCAAGCGCCATAGCGCCCATCGTGAGCATCTTGAAGTTCATCTGGAAATTCCTCTCTGTAGAGGTCATTGGAATAAACGACCTGCAGACAAACGGAGTCGAGAGAAAACAGTTCCTTTGGATGAATATATATTAAAACCACATTTTATTTTTTCGACTCTGCTTGGGATGCCGTCGAGTAATTGGGCTGTGGCGATGTTTATAGCCTGGTCGCCGACAATGGGTGCGTGCCAGATCCTGGCGCCAATAGATCACTCCATGTCCGGGACGTCGCCGCTGACAAACAGCGTGGTTGGCGGGCCGTAGTCCCCGACTGTCGGGTCGGCATCGCGGCTCCAGGCGATGACACCGACATGTTTCGCCGCCAGTCCTCGGGCGGTGCGTATGGCGCGGTCTTCGCTCTGCTGGTCGGCGGGCCCGAAGGCCGGAAACAATTCACCGTCATCGCCGCGATCGAACGCGACCACGACGATCAGCTTGGGGTTTTTATGCTCTGTTGAATGGGACATGGTGCTCCTTCAAGGCGGAACCTATCACACTACCGGACCAAGGGGTCGGCTGTCTGGCTTGCCACCGTATTTTGCGGGGATCTCTGGAGCTCGCTGCCTGCTTGAGCCGTCTTCCGCATCTGATTGACTCGCGTTTTGTCGCCGTATATTGAACAGGACTATACAGGTTCACTGAACAGGTACGCATATGAAGCGGCGCGTAGTTCAACTGTCTCCCGGCACGGGCAAGCCCGAGCAGATCGCGACCGTTCTGGAACATGAAATCCGCTCCGGCGTGCTCGGTTTCGGCGACCGCCTGCAAAGCGAGAACGAGCTCGTCCAGCGCTTTTCCGTCAGCCGCAACACCGTCCGCAAGGGCCTCGAGGAACTGTCCAGCCGCGGGCTTATCACCACCAAGGTCGGCATCGGCTCCTTCGTCACCTTCGACGGCAAGCCGGTCGACGATTCGATCGGCTGGTCGCGGGCGCTGGCCAATGCCGGCGCCAATGCCGAGACGCGGACGCTGCGGCTGGAGGTCATCGAAGACCCCGATCTGGCTGCCTTGCTGGGGATCGAAAGCCCGTTCTTCATCGCTGTCGACCGCGTACGAACCAATGCCAGCGACGGCCATGCGATCTCCATCGAGCGCAGCCGCCTGCCGCTGTCGCCGGAGCTGGAGGATGTGCCGCTGCGCGGCCTGCGCGAAGGGTCGCTGCACCAGACGCTGCGCGGCGCCGGCCTCATTCCCGACCATGGCGAGGAATGGGTCGGCATCGAGATGCTCAATGCCGAGGATGCGGCCATACTCGGCTGCCCGCAAGGCACGCCCTTCCTGCGCGGACGGCGGCTGACCCGCGCCGCTGATGACCGGCCGATCGAATATGTCACCAGCCTGCTCAACCCTGCGCATTTCGCGCTGCATATGAGGTTTTGAGCGATGCCGGACAACACCATGCTCGATCGCGCTATCGGCGCGCTTGTCGGTGGGGCGCTGGGAGATGCGCTCGGCATGCCGACGCAGCTTTTGTCGCCGGCCCGGATTGCCGAGCTCTACGGCCATGTCGAGAATTTCATCGCGCCCTTCGCCGGCCATCCGGTGTCGAAGGGACTGCTGGCCGGCACCATCACCGACGATACCGAACAGGCGCTGCTGCTCGGCCGCATTCTGGTCGAATCGGGCGAGCGCTTCGACCACGCGCGCTGGGTCAACGCGCTGCTTGACTGGGAGCGCCAGGTCAAGGCGCGCGGCAGCTACGATCTCTTGGGGCCGTCGACCAAGCGTGCCATCGACGCCATCAACAATGGCGTGCCGGCGGAAGAAGCAGGGCGCAGCGGCGACACCAATGGCGCGGCCATGCGCATTGCGCCGGTCGGCATCCTGATGCCGCTGGAGCCGCTCGAGGCATTCGTTGCCAAGGTGGCCGAGACCTGCCGGGCCACCCACAACACGTCGATCGCCATAGCTTCTGCCGCCGCCGTCGCGGCCGCCGTCAGCCGTGGCGTCTCCGGTGGTGACTGGCGCGCTGCCTCCGACAGCGCCGTCGCCGCGGCCAGACGAGGGGCGACGCTTGGCCATTGGGTGACCGGTGGCGACATCGCCGCGCGCATCGTCTGGGCGCAGGACCTGGTGCGCGGCAAGGTGAAGAAGGACGCGATAAGGCTGATCACCGATCTGGTCGGTACCGGCGTTGCCAGTCAGGAATCCGTTCCGGCGGCCTTCGCGGTGCTGGAAGTCGCCGGCGGCGATCCCTGGCAAGCCGCGGTCATCAGCGCCAATCTCGGCGGCGACACCGACACGATCGGTGCCATCGCGGCCGGCATGGCTGGCGCCTGCACCGGTTTTTCACGGTTGCCGCAGCAGCATGTCGCCCGGCTCGTCGGCATCGACATGTCGGAGGTTCGTGCGCTTGCGGGCGACCTCGTGGCGGCAAGGGTGGTGAAAGCCGGTTCCGGCAAGGACGCGGCGGCATGAGCGGGCGTCTCGTCCATGTCGGCAGTGCTGTGGTCGACTATGTCTACCGTATCGACGCCTTGCCGGCGCCAGGCACCGAGAAAACGGCATCGAGCTTTGCCCAGGTCGCCGGTGGCGGCTTCAATATGATGGTCGCTGCCACCCGCACCGGCATGACGGTGGTGTTCGGCGGCCAGCTCGGCCGTGGACCGAACGGCGATTTTTTGCGCGCTGCTTTCACTGCGGAAGGCATCGAGACGCTGACGCCGCCATCGTCCGTCATGGACAGCGGCAATTGCGTTGCCATGATCTCAAGCGATGCCGAACGCACCTTTGTCTCGTGGCCCGGCGCGGAGAGTGTGCTCAGCCTCGACATGATGGCGCCGGTGGTGGTCGCGCCTGACGATTGGGTGTTCACCTCGGGCTATACGCTGAGCTATCCCGACAGCCGCGAAGTGCTCACCGACTGGATCGAGGCGCTGCCGGCAAACATTCCCTTTGTCTTCGACCCGACGCCGGTCATTTCAGACATTCCGCGTCCTGTCCTGTCGCGGGTGCTTGCGCGCACGACGTGGCTCAGCTGCAACGCCACGGAAGCCGCCGAAATCGCCGGTGACGGTGATGTCGAGGCCCTGGCTATTTGGCTGCTTGCCGAGCATTGCCCGCAGGCTACCGGTGTCGTCATCCGCTCCGCCGCCAAGGGCTGCCATGTCAGGCTGGCCGACGGCACGGCGCAGACCATCGGCGGATTCAAGGTTGCCGCCATCGACACCAATGGCGCCGGCGACACCCATATCGGCGCTTTCGTCAGCGCATTGGCGCGCGGGATCACGCCCTTCGAGGCTGCGCGCTACGCCAATGCGGCAGCGGCGATTTCGGTTACCCGCCATGGCGGTTCATCGGCGCCAACCGACGTGGAAATCCAGACTTTCCTGTGCCAGGCCGCCGCGACCGGCGTGCAGGGCCAGACAAAGAAGGCCCATCAGACAGCCTGACAAGCCCGGGAAGCGGGCAAACAAAGAGAGGAACCAACCATGCGCATGCCAAGACTGACTGCTCTCTTGACGGCGACTGCCGTCTTCACCACTGCACTCACGCTGGCCGCCAGTGCCGCCGAAGTGCATGTGCTCAACTGGAAAGGCTACGGCGCCGACGAGCCATGGGCCGTTGAGGCCTTCGAAAAAGCGACCGGCAACAAGGTCGTCAACGATTTCTTCAATTCCGAACAGGAAATGCTGACCAAGATCCGGACCAATCCCGGCCTCTACGACGTCGTCATGATCAACGCCGCCTTCAACGACCAGGCGATGGCGGAAAAGCTGATCCAGCCGATTGATGTGTCGAAACTGCCGAACTATGCCGACATCAGCAAGGACAAGGCCGGTTCGCCGATGCTCGACCATGACGGCAAGGTCTATGGCGTGCCGTGGGTGTGGGGCCTGACGGCGCTCGCCATCAACGAAAAGTCCTTCGACAAGCCGCCGACGTCGATCGCCGAAATGTGGGATGCCGCCCACAAGGGCCGTGTCGTCATTCGCGACGACGCCGTCGAGGCGGTCCAGTTCGGCGCCATCGCCACCGGCCAGAACATCAACGACATCAAGGATATGGATGCGGTCAAGACGAAGCTCACTTCGCTGATGCCGCAGATCAAGACGTTCTGGAGTTCGGAAAACGACTGGAACCAGATGGTCGCCTCCAACCAGATCGACATCGGCACCTATTGGAGCGGATCGGCTGACCGCGCCAAGACCCACTTCAAGCTGCCGGTCTCGCTGGTCATTCCAAAGGAAGGCGCCGTCGCCTGGCTCGACGCCTTCTCCATTCCGGCCGGTTCCAAGAATGTCGAAGGCGCGCAGGCCTTCATCAACTACATGATCGACCCGAAATTCTATGTCGAATGGGTCACCAAGGTCGGCGCCCCTGTCTCGGCCAACACAAAGGCGGTGGAAGCGCTGCCTGAAGATGCCTTCAACCGCAAGGTGATGGGTGATCCCGAGGTCGCCAAGCGCATCCAGTTCCAGGCGCCGATCACCGACGCCCAGCGCGAGGCCTATCTGGCGCTCTGGCAGCAGCTCAAGGTCGACGTGAAGTAAAGTTCGCGTCCGGACCAGCCGGCGGTTCGCGCCGGCTGGCTCTTGCAATCCTGGGGAGGAGGGTGCCATGGCAGTAGAGGGAGCGATTGCGTCGCGAAGCGGGCTGAGATCGGCTCTGCCGTTGTTGGCGCCAGCCTATCTCTGGCTGACGGTGGCGATCTTCCTGCCGCTGTCGGCCATGGTCTTCTTCTCCTTCATGACAGAGCTGCCGCTGTCGGGAAAGCCTTGGGCCTTCACGCTTGGCAACTACGCCGCCTTCTTCTCGCAGAGCCTCTATCTGACACTGCTGCTCGCCTCGTTGCGGCTCGGCCTCGAAGTGACGCTGTGGTGTGTCGTCATCGGCTATCCCGCAGCCTATGTGCTGGCCAAGGTGCTGAAAGGGCGCAGCCGCGAGGCGATCTTCCTGCTCGTCATCCTGCCGTTCTGGTCGAACGGGCTGGTACGCATCTTCTCCTGGGCGATGGTGTTGCGCGAAGGTGGCATTCTCGACACGGCGCTCAATGCCGTGCTGCCGTTCAAGATCAACATTGATCTCATGTATTCCTACCCGGCCGTCATTATCGGCCTGGTGCACTCCTACGTGCCCTACATGGTGCTGACCTGCTATCTCACCTTGCAGGCGATCGACGACTCGCTGATCGAGGCTGGGCGCTCGCTCGGCGCCTCGCGGCTGCAGGTGCTGAAGCGGGTGATCATACCGCTGTCGATGCCCGGCCTGGTGGCGGGTGCGGCACTTATCTTCGTCCCCGTCGTCGGTTCGTTCATGGAGCCGCGCATCCTCGGTGGCCGCACCGGCACCTTCTACGGCACTGTCATCGAGGACCAGTTCGTCGCCGTGTTCAACTGGCCGCTCGGAGCCGCACTGTCCTTCATCCTGCTTGCCGTCGTGCTGGTCATCCTGGCTGTTGCCTCGCCGGTGCTGCGGAGGGCTGCGTGATGATGACCACGCGTATCCTGGAAGGGCTTGGCCGCCTCTACGTCGGACTGCTGCTCGCCTTCCTCTATCTGCCCATCATCATCATGGCGCTGATGTCGTTCAACGTCTCGCCCTTCTACCAGTTGCCGTTCGAATGGACGACGGAATGGTACACGTCGCTGTGGCAGGACAATCAGATCATCGCCGCGACATGGAACAGCCTCGAAATCGCGGTCATCACCACGATCATCTGCGTGGTGCTCGGCTCGGCGGCATCGCTGGCGCTTTTTCGTTATGAGTTTCGCGGCAAGAAGTTCCTGCAGGCGCTGCTGTTCCCGCCGATCGCCATTCCGTGGCTGATCACCGGCACGGCGATGCTGATCTTCTTCTTCGGCGTCGGCATCGGGCGCGGCCTGTTCGCCATCCTGCTCGGCCATGTCGCGCTGGCGCTCCCCTATGTCATCGTCGTCGTCTCCGCCCGGCTGCAGACTTTCGCGCCGGAACTCGAAGAGGCGGCGCGCTCGCTCGGTGCCAACCAATGGCAGGTAACGAGGCGCGTCACGTTGCCCTGGATTATGCCGGGCGTGATTGCCGGCGGGCTGTTTGCCTTTGCGGTGTCGTTCGACCAGTTCGTCGTCTCCTATTTCCTGGCGACGCCGGGACAGACGACGCTGCCGGTCGAGATCTATGCCGCGATCCGCAAGGGTTTCACGCCCGAGATCAATGCGGTTTCGACCATCATCATTGTCGTGTCGATGGCGCTCATGCTGCTCACGGCGCGGTTCTTCAAATTCGGCGGAGAGAAATAATGGCCGGCGTGCAGGTATCGAACGTCTCGCGCAGCTTTGGCGCGCACAAGGCGCTGGACGACGTCTCCATCGATTTCGCCGATGGCGGCTTCTATGCGCTGCTCGGGCCATCGGGCAGCGGCAAGACCACGCTGCTGCGCCAGATCGCAGGTTTCGACTTTCCGGACTCTGGCCGCATCGCCATCGGTGGCGAAAGCGTGGAACGGGTGCCGGTCGAAAAGCGGCGCATTGGCATGGTGTTCCAGAACTATGCGCTGTTTCCCAATATGAGCGTCGCCGACAATGTCGCCTTTGGCCTGTCGGTGCGCGGCGAGGCCAAGGCCGTGATTGCGACGGAAGTGCAGCGTGCGCTCGATCTCGTGCAGTTGGGCAAGCTCGGCGGCCGCCGTCCGCACCAGCTGTCCGGCGGCCAGCGGCAGCGCGTCGCACTTGCCCGCGCCATCGTCACCAAGCCGCGCGTGCTGTTGCTCGACGAGCCGCTCGGCGCGCTCGACAAGGCGCTACGCGTCGACATGCAGATCGAGCTCAAGCGCATCCAGCGCGAGATCGGCATCACCACCATCTTCGTCACTCACGACCAGGAAGAAGCGCTGACGATGAGCGACCGCATCGGCATTCTGCGCGACGGGCGGGTGGTGCAGGAAGGGCCGCCGGAGGAGATCTACGACCGGCCGAAAAGCGAGTTTGCAGCCACCTTCCTCGGCGACGCCAACATCTTTCGCGGCGACTCGACCGGCAATGGCATCCGGTTGCCGGACGGTACGGCAATTGCCGCTGGGGTGGGCGCTACGCTTGCAGCTGGTGCCAAGGCGAGCTGTGCCGTTCGGCCGGAGCGCATTCGGATTGCGACGGATGCCGGGACTTCAGACGGCCATGACAATACGCTGAAGGGCCAGGTCTCCAAGCGCATCTTCGCTGGCAACAACAGCACGTATTTTGTCGAGCGTGCCGGCCAGACGCTGAAGGTCATCGTGCAGAACACCGGTGCCGACAGGCTGGCCGAAGGGCAGGATGTGGTGCTGCGTTGGTCGCCGGAAAGTACGGTGTTGATCGCTGCGGGGTAGGTGGCGCTGTCGCCGGCTGGGACCGGTTTCATTCCTTGTCGCCCCCTCTGTCCTGCCGGACATCTCCCCCTCAAGTGGGGAGATTGGCAGCCTCAACGCCGCCGCTCTTTCTTCAACGCAGCTAATTTGCGAAAGCGGCAATGATAGCTAATCTCCCCCCTTGAGGGGGAGATGCCCGGCAGGGCAGAGGGGGGGCGCTGTCCGGCCGTCCCGTCGGATAACGAGCTAGAGTGCCAATGACGTTGGAACTAAGCACGCACGACCAATTCATGCTCGACGGCGAGCAAGGTCTTGCGACCGCCGCCGCGATGAAAATTCTCGTTGCCTTTTCCAACGCGATCGGCGCAGGCAGTCTGCTCGACATATCAGGCGCTCATATCGATGGTTGCCTCTACCACGGCAAAGCCGGCCTCGATTTTGTCGAAAGGCTGGTCGAGGGCGGCGGGCGCGTGCAAGTGCCGACGACGCTAAATGTCGGTTCGTTCGACCTCATCCATCCCGGCATGGTGAAAATGCCGGCGGCCGAGGAGGTGCTGGCGCGGCGGCTGATGAAGGCGCATCTGGAGCTGGGCTGCCAGGCGACCTTCACCTGCGCGCCCTACCAGACACGCTTCCGGCCTGAATTCGGCCAGCAGATCGCCTGGGGCGAATCCAACGCCATCGTGTTTGCCAATTCGGTGATCGGCGCGCGCACCAACCGCTACGGCGATTTCATCGACCTGTGCTGCGCCATGACTGGCCGCGCGCCAGCCTGGGGCCTGCATCTGAGCGAGAACCGGCGCGGCCGCATCCTGTTCGATCTGGCCATTCCTGATCCGGTGCCGAGCGACAGCCTGTTTGTCGGCGTCGGACTGATCATCGGGCAAGCCAGCGGTGACCGCATTCCGGTCATATCAGGCCTGCCTCGGCCCCGTGACGAGGACCAGCTGAAGGCTTTGGGCGCGGCGGCCGCGACGACCGGCGCCGTGGCGCTGTTCCATGCGGTCGGCATCACGCCGGAAGCCAGCACGCCTGATAAGGCGTTCCACGGCCAAGCGCCGGAAGAGACGATCCGTATCACCCGCGCCGATGTCGATCACGCGCTGGCCAGGCTTTCAATGGTGCCGGACGGGGCGCCGCTCGCCGCCGTGTCACTGGGCACGCCGCATTTCTCGCATGAGGAATGGATGCGCCTGTTGCCGCTGCTGCGCGAGGCGGCCCCTGGCCGGGGCATCCCGATCTATGTCAACACCGGCCGCGCGACGCTGACGCGGCTCCAGGAAGAAGGCATGCTCACAGGCATGGAGGCGTTCAGCCTGATCCCGGTTGCCGACACCTGCACCTATGTCACCTCGATTCTCGAGCGGCTCGACGGCGTGGTGATGACCAATTCCGGCAAATGGGCGCATTACGCGCCGGGCAATATCGGCGTCACCGTCGCCTTCGCCGACATGAAGGATTGCATCCGCTCCGCTGCGGTCGGGCATGTCGTGCGGGGTGCATCATGACGCACCCGGTGGAGCGATCCGGCATCTTCCAGCTAGCGGGCAACGCCGATGGCGAGGCGCTGGTGTTTTCGCAGCCGCTCAGCTTCTGGGGCGGTGTCGATGCCGAGACTGGCGAGATCATCGACCACTCTCATCCGGGGCTCGGCCAGAATGTCGCCGGCAAGATCCTGGTCATGCCGAGCGGGCGAGGGTCGTCGTCGTCCTCCTCGGTTTTGGCTGAAGCGATCCGTAGGGGCACGGCGCCGGCAGGTATTCTTCTGGAACGGCCGGACCCGATCCTGGCGGTGGGCGCCATCGTCGCCGAGTTTCTCTACGAGATTCGCATGCCGTTGGTGGTCTGCAACATTGCGGAGATCGTTTCTGGCGACCGGATCGCGGTTCGTGCTGGCGAGGCGGGCGAAGCGATCATTCATAAAGTCCAATGCCAGCCAGTCGCAGGGGAGCGCGCAAACTGGCGCGACCTTCGTTCTGTCGAAAGCTCCCCAGTGATCAGTGTCGCCGCTGATGGCGGTGATGGGAAATGATGGTGCGGGCCTTGGCTGATCGGTAAGCCATGGCGCTATATGCTGTCCTCCAGGGAGGAATGGATGGCAGGCACTGATTTCGAACCGGATGTGACGGTTTGCACTAGGGAATACCGCATTGGCTGCATCGGCGCCGGCATGATCATGGCCGAATGCCATCTGGCAGCTTATGCGCAGGCCGGGTTTCCGGTGGTGGCGATCGCGTCACGGACGAAAGCCAGCGCCGAGAAAGTCGCCAGGCGCTGGAATATTGCGACCGTTCACGACACGCCGGAACAACTGATCGAGGACAGCCAGATCGAGATCGTCGACCTGGCGTTTCCGCCAGACCAGCAGCCGGCGCTGATCCGCCACGCGCTGAAGCAGCCACACATCAAAGCGATCCTGGCGCAGAAACCGCTGGCGCTGTCGGTTGAGGAGGCCGTCAAGCTGCGTGATGAGGCGGCAAGGTCCGGCAAGATCCTCTCCGTCAACCAGAACATGCGCTACGACCAGTCGATGCGCGTGCTGAAGCAGATCATCGACAGCGGTGCGCTGGGCGAGATTGTCTTCGCGCAAATCGATATGCACGCCATCCCGCATTGGCAGGCATTCCTTGCCGATTACGACCGGTTGACGCTTGCCAATATGAGTGTGCACCACCTCGACGTGCTACGCTTCCTGTTCGGCGATCCCTCGGAGATCACCACGCTGACGCGAAAGGACCCGCGCACGACATTCGACCATTCCGATGGAATCACCGTCTCTACATTGCGGTTCCCGTCCGGGGTGCTGGCCGTGTCGCTGGAGGATGTCTGGTCCGGTCCGCGCCAGGATGGCTACAAGGACGACCAGCACATCAACTGGCGCGTCGACGGTACCAAGGGCGTTGCCAAGGGCACGATCGGCTGGCCGACGGGCGTCGCTTCGACCCTGACCTTTGCGTCCACGCAGACGACGGGCGGCGAATGGGTCAGCCCGAGTTGGGACACGATGTGGTTCCCGCATGCCTTCATCGGCGTCATGGAGCAGCTGCAGCACGCCGTGAGGACGAATACGCCGCCGGCGCTGTCCGTCGCCGACAACGTCAAGACCATGGCGCTGGTCGAGGCGGGGTACCGCTCGATGGCGGAAGGCCGCACCGTCAAGCTGTCCGAAATATCGACCGACTGAACATAGTGCCGCCGAATAGCGTGGCGGCTGAATTGCTTACCGGGAGGAGTTCACATCATGATGCAGGCAGGTATCTTTACCGGCTATTTCCCGTACGCGCTCGAGGAGGTGGCTAGGCGCATCCGCGCGCTCGGTTTCAACACGGTGCAGCTCGACCTCCATTTCAGGGATATTGATCTCTCCGCCGGACAGATCACCAAGGACAAGGCGAGAAAGGTGCGTGACACGTTGCGCGATCACAATCTGCCGGTCTGCTGCATTTCCGGCTACACCAACATCATCCATCCTGACAAATCCGAGCGCGAGAAGCGTGTCGATTACCTCAAGGAGATCATCCGAAACGCGCGCGACTTCGGCTCGCCTTATGTGATCTCGGAAACCGGCACCTACAATACCGAGTCCGATTGGGTTTATCACCCCAAGAACAAGACCGAGGAAGGGTTCGAGGAATGCCGCAAGGTGATCTCCGATCTAGCCCAGACCGCCTATGACCACGGCGCGGTGTTCCTGCTCGAAACTTATGTCAACAATGTCGTCGGTTCGGTCGAGGAGACGGTCAGGATGTTCGCACAGGTCGACCATCCCGGCCTTGGCCTGCTGATGGATCCGACCAATTATTTCGAGGCCCACAACATCGACCGCATGGACCAGGTGCTGAACCAGGTCTTCGACACGCTGACCGACAAGATCCGGATCGCACACGCCAAGGACGTCAAACGATCGGGCAGCGACAAGACGGAGAAGCATGCCGATATCGGCGATGCGGACGCTCATGAGGGGCTGACATTCCGCGGCGTCGGCGAGATCGAATTGCCGGCGCCCGGTCTCGGCTCGCTCAACTATGACCTTTACCTCAAGCGGCTCAGCGAGAAGCACCCGAACATCCCCGTCATCATCGAGCATCTGACAGAGGATGACGTGCCGCGCGCGAAGAAATTCCTCGACGGGAAATTCCGCGTCAACGGTCTGTAAGGATCAGGCTGGAAGTGACGATGGCCGCCAACACAAAACGCGACTATAGCCTGGTCGGCGAAAGCACGCGGGCCGCGATCGAGACCGGCCTGGCCTCGGCCGAGTGGTACCACACCGACGTGCCGCGCAAGGCGATGAAGGAGCTGATGCAGCGCTCCGACGGCCCGGCGATCCGCGACACCATCATCTGGATCGCCGCTATCCTGGGCTCCGCGGCCGGCATCATTTGGTTCTGGGGTTCATGGTGGGTGGTGCCGTTCCTGTTCGTCTATGGCGTACTCTACGGCTCGTCGAGCGACTCGCGCTGGCACGAATGCGGCCACGGCACGGCGTTCCGCACGCGCTGGATGAACGATGTGGTCTACCACATCGCCTCCTTCATGCTGATGCGCAATCCCGTGCAATGGCGCTGGAGCCATGCCCGCCACCACACCGACACCATCATCGTCGGCCGCGACGCCGAGATCGCCGTCATGCGCCCGCCGGACCTGTTGAAGGCGGGGCTGGCCTTCACCGGCATTCTGGACTTCCGCTATTCCCTGCCGACGCTGGTGCGCCAGGCCTTTGGCACGCTGTCGGATGACGAGAAGAGCTATATCCCCGAGATGGAGCAGCACAAGGCCGTGGCCGCTGCCCGCTGGCATATGGCCGTGTACGTTGCGACGATCGCGCTTGCGATCGCGCTGGGGTCATGGATACCGCTAGTGCTGATCGGCCTGCCGCGCCTCTATGGCACCTGGCACATGGTGACGACAGGCCTGCTGCAGCATATCGGCCTCGCCGACAATGTGATCGATCACCGGCTCAACACCCGCACCGTCTACATGAATCCGATCAGCCGGTTCATCTACTGGAATATGAATTATCACGTTGAGCACCACATGTTCCCGATGGTGCCGTATCACGCGCTGCCCAGGCTGCACGACCTGATCAAGCACGACCTGCCGGAGCCGAATCCGTCAATGTGGCATGCCTATCGCGAGGTCTGGCCGATCCTGCTCAGGCAGCTGAAATACGAAGACTATTACCTCAAGCGCGAATTGCCGCCGACGGCCAGGCCCTTTCGCGGCGAGTTGCACGAGGTCGATATGTCGAGGGCCGCCGAGTAGCCGTCCTGTCAGCTATCCGGTTAGCCTCTTGGCCGGTAAGGTGATGAAATCAACTGAATGCCTACCAAACAAGGATATCCGATGAGCCGAAAGAGACCGACCGTCGCCGATTTGCGGGCGATGAAGGGCAAGCGCCAGCTGACCATGCTGCGCGTGCTCAACTTGGACGAGGCGGAGGCCGCCGAACGGGCAGGGGTCGACATCGTCTCGGTGCCGCCCGAGCTGGTGCTCAACCCGCAATACCGCGATGCGGCGCCCAGCCTTTTCACCATGCCGGGCGAGAATTTCTTCGAGGTCGGTACGGCGGATGATTTCGTCCGCTGGGCCTTCCGGCTCTACAAGGCAAGCGCCGACGCGGTCTATTGCAGCGCCGGCTATGCCACGATCAAGCGCATGGCCGACGACGCCATTCCCGTCATCGGCCATGTCGGCCTCATTCCTTCCCGCGCCACCTGGACCGGCGGCTTCAAGGCGGTCGGCAAGACCGCCGACACGGCCATCCAGGTCTTCGAAGCAGTGAAGCAGCTGGAAGCTGCTGGCGCCATCGGCGCCGAAATCGAGGTCGTGCCGGTCGAGGTGGCCAAGGCGATCTCGGAGCGGACCTCGTTGATCATGCTGTCGATGGGGGCGGGCACCGGCTGCGACGCGCAATATCTGTTCGCCGACGATATTCTCGGCCAGAACCGTGGCCACATGCCGCGCCACTCCAAGGTCTATCGCAATTTCGCCGCCGAGTATGACCGGCTGCAGGAGGAGCGGGTGGCAGCATTCTCCGAATATGTCGCCGACGTCAACAGCGGCGCCTATCCCGAGGACAGGCACATCGTGCACATGGACCCAGCCGAGCTCAGCCTGTTCCTGAAAAGGGCAGACGCAAAGAGCTGATTACTCGGGGTCTCTGCCGACCGTCGCAGCGCCTTGCCATGTTCCATCGGCGAGCATGGCGTGGAGCACCTCGGCGTCGGCCCCCAGCGGCCGGTCGTCTTTCAGCATCGACACATGCGCGCGCACCGCCGCATAGATCGCGCCGGTGCGTGGCGCCAGCGTCAACCCTTCACGCAGGTCGACGGCCTGCGCCGCAGCCATCAGTTCGAAGCTGATCAGCCGCCGCCACAGCGCGATCATGCCGGCGCATTTCGAAACGGCGAGCGGCGTCTGCGTTGCGTGATCCTCGACGCCTTCCGAAACGGGCAGAAAGTCGAGCATCACCGGATTGGCCTTGTGGCGGATAGCGGCCAGGATCGATGTCGCCGTCTTCTGCAGCGGCACGAAACCGGCCGACGCGCCGCCGATGGGCGACAGATATTTTGGCAAGCCGTTGCGGCCCGAGCCGGTGAGCTGGATGAAGCGGGCGACGCTCGCGGCCGCTGCCTGGGCAACCGCAAGACCAAGCGTCTCGAAGGCGAGCGACAGCGACGCCGTGTGGAAATTGCCGGTCGACAGCACCAGGTCGTCATCCCCCAGCACCAGCGGGTTGTCGGCGGCGGCGTTGAGCTCGATCTCGACGGCACGCTTGGCCTGGCCGATCGCCTCGATCAGCGCGCCATGGATCGACGGCATGCAGCGGATCGACAGCGGATCCTGTATCGTGGTCGGCACCGGCGCCTCGTCGCGAGCGAGCAGATCATGCAGGGCCTTGGCTGCCTCCTGTTGGCCGACGGCCGGGCGCGCCATATGCAGGCGAGGATCGAGGATGGTGCGGTTGGCGCCAAAACCTTCCATGGTCAGCGCGCCGGCCTGCTGCTGCTGGGCCAGCGCCGACAACGCATCCGTCACGGCAAGCGCACCGCTGCCGGAAGAGACCGCCGAGGCGTTGATCAGCGACAGTCCGTCTTTCGGCGCCAGGCTGATCGGCGCAAGGCGGGCCATCATCAGCGCCTTGGCGGCCGGCATGCGGCGACCCTGATAGTCGGCCTCGCCTTCGCCGATCAGCACACGGGCCAGTGCGGTCATCAGCACGAGGTCGCCGGCGCCGATCGAGCCGAGCGATGGCATCACCGGATGAACGCCTGCATTGAGCGTATCGATCAAAGCGACAAACACGCCGGGCGACAGGCCGGAGCCGCCGGCCGACAGCATCGATGCGCGAGCGAGCATGGTGGCGCGGACAGTCTCGACCGGCAAGGCTTCGCCAACAGCGCCACTGCGGCCCTCAAGCAACTGGCGCTGGAAGGCGCTGGCGTCGCCTTCCACGGAGGTGCCGAGATTGGCACCGAGACCGGTGTTCAGGCCATAGATCTGCTGGCCGGAGGCGGCGGCCTGGTCGAGCACCTTCCGAGCTTTTTCCAGCCTGCCGATGATTCCGGGTCCGATCTCGACCTTGCGCGCTTCGCGGGCGACGCTGGCGACATCGCCGACACGGACGCCGGCTCCGGTGAGGACGAGCGCGCTCATGCGAAACGCAGCCTCTGGCCGATGCCGTTTTCTCCGGCCTTGGCGAGCATCGCCTTGCCCAGCGCAATGTCGGAGAGCGACAGGCCGCGATGCCAGAACAGGATGGTTTCGTCGTCGCTTTCACGCCCGGACTTGAGACCGGCGGCGATCTGGCCAAGCTCGGCATGCAGCGTCTTTTCGCTGAGCCTTCCGGTTTCGACATGGGCGCGCAGCGAGCCGAACTTGCCGCCCTTGCACTGGCCCCAGTCGTCGACGACCATCTTCTGCATGATGTCGGTCAGCGACAGCTCCACCGCGCTCATCGTGCCATAGGGCACGACCAGCGCACCAGGTTTGATCCATTCGGTCTTGAGCAGCGGTTGCGGCTCCGGCAGCCGCGAGGCCTCGACGACAATGTCGGCACCCCTGACGCAACTCTCCCAATCGGCGACCGCCGTGACTTTCTTGCCGAGATCGGCGGAGAGCCTGGCGGCAAAACCGTCGCGGCTTTCCGGGCGGCGCGAATGGACGCGGATCTCGTCGAAGTTGAAGAGATGGTCGAGCAGGCGCACGTTCCAGTAGGCCGTGCCACGCGCGCCGATATGGGCGAGCACCTTGGAATTCTTGCGTGCCAGATGCTTCGCGCCGATGGCGGTGACGGCGCCGGTGCGCATGTCGGTGATGACGGTGGCGTCGAGAATGGCGCGCGGCGTGCCGGTGCGCGGATCGAACAAATTGAGGATGCCGAATTCCGAGGGCAGGCCGTGCAGATAGTTGTCGACATAGTCGCCGACGATTTTCACGCCCGCCGTATCGAGCGGCGCCACATAGCCGCGCAAGACATTGAAATGGCCGTGGAAGGAAGGATCCGGTTCGAGATGGACACGCGGCTCGATCACCGTCTGGCCCTTGCCCTGGGCGACAAGGCCAGCTTCGACGGCGGCAATGATTTCACCATCGGTCATGGCAAGCGCTTCGATGTCGAGGGCATTGAGATAGTCGATATAGATGGGCTTCATTTTACGCGCGCACTTTCCTCGGTCGCCCCGTCCCTCCCATAGCAGGCCACGACGCGACACGGAAGTTTGTTGCGCTGTGTCTGGACGCGGCCGGCCATATACTGTTCAAACCGGACCCGTCATGACTGCCATTCCCGAGACTGAAGCCTTACACGAAACGGCCACCAATGCGCGGCGCGTGGCGCTGATCGTGGCCATCGCCTTCTTCATGCAGCTGCTGGATTCGACCATCATCTCGACCTCGCTGCCGCAGATGGGCGCCTCCTTCGGCGTGCCGGCGGTGGCCATGAGCATCGGCATCACCGTCTATATGCTGACCATGGCGGTGTTCGTGCCGCTGTCGGGTTGGCTCGCCGACCGCTTTGGCGCGCGCAACATCTTCCTGCTGGCGATTGTCCTGTTCACGCTGGCTTCGCTCGCCTGCGGTTTCTCGCAAAATCTGACGCAGTTCGTCGTTGCCCGCATCGTGCAAGGGCTAGGCAGTGCGCTGATGACGCCGGTCGGCCGGATCCTCGTGCTGCGCAACGCTTCGAAGTCCGAGCTGCTCAACGCCACGGCGCTGATCACCTGGCCAGCGCTGTTCGCGCCCGTGGTCGGGCCGGTGCTCGGAGGCTTCATCACCACATATCTCTCCTGGCACTGGAACTTCTTCATCAACATACCGCTCGGCGCCATCGGTCTGGCGCTGGTCGCCCGCTTCATTCCGGGCGATCGCGAGGCCGATCCTAAGCCGCTTGACTGGCCGGGATTTTTCCTGACCTCGCTCGGGCTCGCCTGCCTGCTCTACGGCCTCGAGCGCATCGCGCATCCCGAGGACGGCGTGCTGCTGACGGTGCTGCTGATCGCGGGTGGCATCGTCATCGGCTGGCTGGCGATAAGTCACCTGAGCCGCGCGGTGCACCCGCTGCTCGACCTCTCTTCGTTCAAGGTGCTGACCTTCGCCATTTCTACACTTGCTGCCGGCACCATTTTCCGGGTGGCAATCAACGCCACGCCGTTCCTGCTGCCGCTTTTGTTCCAGGTCGGCTTCGGCCTCTCGCCCGTCGATGCCGGCTTGATGATCCTTGCCTATTTCCTCGGCAATCTCGGCATGAAGACGGTGACCACGCCAACGCTGCGACGTTTCGGTTTCCGCTCGGTGATGGTGGTCAACGGCATCATCGCCTCGGCCTCGATCATGGCTTGCGGGGCGATCTCGCCGCAGACGCCGCAAGCTCTGGTGGTGGCATTGATGCTGATTGCCGGCCTGTCGCGCTCGATGCAGTTCACCGCGCTCAACACGCTGGCCTTCGCCGATATCGATGCGACGCAGCGTAGCTCGGCGGCGACGCTGTCCTCGATGCTGCAGCAGGTAGCGATGCTGTTCGGCGTTGCCGTGGCCGCGGCGATCCTCAATCTGTCGCAGATCGTGAGGGCACAGCCGGCGCTCGACCTCATCGATTTTCGAATCGCCTTCGTGGTGATCGGTGCCATCGGGCTGGTGGCGGCGCTGCGTTTTCTGGTGCTGCCGGCAAGTGCCGGAGCCGAGGTTTCCGGTCATGCGCCGGGGAACTGAAATCGAATTTTTTCGGCCTTGGCGGATGTAAATTCCGCCACATCCATTCGTCTTGATGCAGCCCTTCCGCGAAGTGCTGGGATGGCGCAATCGACTGCCAAAAATGCAGCAGTTTCCGCGCATTGCGCCAGCTTCGGCAATCGATGCGTCCACTCGGCGAATATCGACATGAAGCCTCTTTCTGAACGTGGATTCAGTTGACGAACCGGCGCCGAGCCGATTAGCTCTGCTTTCGGGATGGCAGCGCTGCCATCGGGGCAAATGCAGACATGAACACGATTGGCTGGCCAAACCTCAAGAGCCTGAATCAGGAAGGCATTGTCTTTGCCATCGCGGTGGTGCTGTTCGTTGCCGCTGCCATTGGCTTGCCGGGCTTCATCGACCCCAACAATCTCGTCGCCATCGTCAGATCCGTGTCGGTGCTGGGCATATTGGCGCTCGGCATGGCCGTCGTCATTATCGGCCGCGGCATCGATCTGTCGGCCGTCGCGATCATGGCGATGTCGGTTGCCTGGTACCTGCAACTGCTCAACACCGGAACTCCCGATGGGCTGGCCTTCGCCTATGTACTGGCCGGCGTGCTTGCCATCGGCCTGCTCAATGGCTTTCTCGTCGCCTATGCCGATGTGCCGGCTATCTTCGTCACGCTGGCGACCGGCTCCTTCGTCTTCGGCTATGTGCGCTCGCAACTGATCACGCAGGACGCCGTGCCGGTGCCGCAGGGCCATTGGGTCGAACTGATCGGCGGCCTGCGCTTCCTCGACATCCCCATCGAGGTCTTCGTCTTCGCGGGGCTCGCCTTCCTGTTCTTCCTGTTCCTGCGCTACACCAAATGGGGCCGCTACATCTATTTCGCCGGCGACAATCCGGTCGCAGCGCGCAACATCGGCATTCCGGTGCGGCCGATGCTGGTGCTGCGCTATGTGCTCTCGGCTTTCGTGGCGCTGGTCGCCGGCCTGCTGACGGCGGCCAGCCTGCACTCGATCAACACCCGCATCGTCAACTCCACGCTGCTTTACGACATCGTGCTGGTGGCGGTGATCGGCGGCATCGGCCTGTCGGGCGGGCGGGGCGGGGTGCGCAATGTGCTGGTGGGCGCCGCGCTGATCGGCATCCTGCTCAACGCCATGACCATCATCGACATTCCGCTGCTCTACCAGAACCTGATCAAGGCGGCGATCCTGCTCGGCGCCATCATCGTCGATGGCATCATCAATCCGCGCGACGAGCAGACCGCGCAACAAGGCGACATTTAGGGGTACCCGACCGGGTCATGCCGACCGGCCGGCAATAAGTGAAAACAGAGGATGTGACATGAAACTGATCAGAACACTCATGGCAGCCGCCACGGCGCTCGCCGTTACCGCCTTCGTGGCGCCGACCTTCGCCGCCGACGATCCTGGCCCGGCTGCGTACGCACAGGCGCTCAAGGGCAAGCGCGTCATGCTGGTGCCGCTGGCGATGGGCTTCGACCTGGCGCAGGGCTGGGCGCATTACCTGAAGAAGGAAGTCGACGCCTGGGGCGGCACGTTCGAGACGCGCGACCCGAACTGGGTCGTCGATGCCGGTGCGCAGGCGATCACCGACGCGATCTCGTCGGACACGAGGCCTGACGTGCTGATCATCCACGCACCGGATCTCAACTCCTATTCCAAGCTGATGAAGAAGGCGCAGGCCGCCGGCACCTATGTCATACTGGTCGACAACCCCGCCAACTTCCCGGCCGATGCGTTCGTCGGCAGCGACTGGGACCGGCTCGGCCAGCTCGAGGCCGAAGCGGCGATCAAGGGCTGCGGCGAGAATTCTTCCAAGAAGATCGGTCTGGTGCAGGGCGACCAGGCGAACTCTTCCAGCCTTTATCAATATGCCGGCATCATGAAGGTGTTGGACAAGCATCCCGACTTCAAGGTGGTCGCCAAGCCCGACTCCAACTGGGATGCGACGACCTCGCGCAATGTGACGACGACGATGCTGCAGCAGAATCCGGATATCTGCTCGATCATCGATTTCTGGGATGGTGACGCCACCGGTGCATCGGCTGCGATCCGCGACGCCAAGCTCGACGGCAAGGTGTTCCTGGTCACCACCGGCGGCGGTGAGAAGGCCGCCGATTGCGACAAGCTACAGGACGGCACCTATGGCGCCGTGGTGATGACCGATCTTGCCCGCCAGTCGGGCGACATGAACGCCATCATCAAGTTCCTGCTGCAGAGCGGCCAGCCGGCCGGCACCTCGCACACCTACATCTACACGCTGGAGAAGGCGACGACGAAGGCCGATCTCAAGCCGGACAGCTGCTGGGACCTGAAGGCGCTGCAGGCCGAAGCGGCGGCGGCAAAATAAGCCGATCCCCGCCGATCAATATCAACGAGGTGGCCGGATTGCCCCGGCCGCCTCTTTCTCTTGCTGCAGTGAGCTGATGTCCTTTCGCGAACGCCTTCAGTCCTGGCGCTACAATCTTGTGCCCGACCATCTGGTCGGCGAGATCCTGACCAAACGCTGGACCGACAACGCCATTCCATTCCTGGCGCTGGTGGTGACATTGGCGACCTTCGGCTCGGTCATTCCGGGCTTCTTCAAGCTGACCTCGCTGCAGGAATCGACCCGCCAGCTCGGCGAGTTCTCGATGGTCGTCACCGGCATGACGGTGGTGATGCTGGGCGGCGGCATCGATCTCTCGGTCGGCTCGATCTTCGCGCTGTCCTGCTTCTCCGCCGTCTACGTCTTCTTCATCCTCGAACAGTCTATCTGGCTGGCGCTGGCGGCCTCGCTCGCCACCGGCCTAATCTTCGGTGCGGTCAACGGCTATCTCGTCGGCTATCTCAGGCTGCGCGCCTTTCTCACCACGCTGGTCACCTTCATCTTCGGCCGGGCGCTGTTCGACATCCTCGTCACCACCTATGCCGCCGACGTGCAGCTTTCGACCGCCACATCGGATGTGCTCGACTTCATTGGCGACAGCACCTTCTGGGGCCTGTCCGTTTCGGTGTGGCTGGCGATCATCCTGGCCATCGTCACCCATATCGCGCTGACCCGGTCGCGGCCCGGCTGGCACGTGCTGGCGGTCGGCGGCTCCAGGCGTTCGGCGCACAATGCCGGCATCCGCGTGCGCCGCACCGTGTTCATGACCTATGTCTTCTCCGGGTTTTGCGCCTCGATCGGCGGCTTTCTCATTGCATGCCGTTTGAGCGGGGCAGGGCCGGGCACCGGCCTCAACCTCGAGATCATGGCGCTGACGGCGGCGGTGGTCGGCGGCGTCAGCCTTGGCGGCGGGCGCGGCTCGGTGATCAAGGGGCTGATGGGCGCCATCATCGTCTTGACCATGACCAACGGACTGATCCGGCTGGGCTATGGCACCGGCACCAACCAGATGGTGCTCGGCATCATGCTGGCGGTGGCGGTGACCATCGACATCCGCTGGCTGAAGAACCGTCACAAGGTACTGAACGAAGTCTATGTCGCGCCGGTCTATCTCAAGATGGGCGAGACACAGTCGGCGGTGCCAGGCTCCGGCACGCCTTACGCGCTCGACAACCGGTTGTCGGCGGCCGACCATATTGGGCTTGGCGAACTGGAGGGGCCGGAGGATGTCATCCTCGACCGCGACGACAATCTCTATTGCGGCACCCGCCATGGCGAGATCGTCCGCTTCTTCGCGCCAGACTATGTCAAATCGGAAGTCTTTGCCCACATTGGCGGCTTCCCGCTCGGATTGGCCTTCGACAAGGCAGGCAATCTGATCAGCTGCGTTGGCGCCATGGGGCTCTATTCCGTCTCGCCGCAACGCGAGGTGAAACGCCTGTCCGCCGAGACCTCGCGCTCCTGGACCTCGATCGTCGACGATGCGCGGCTGCGCGATCCCAATGATTGCGACATCGCGCCGGACGGCCGCATCTATTTCACGGACTCGACCAAGCGCTATGATGCCCATGACTGGGCACTGGACTCGATCGAGAACCGCGCCACCGGACGGCTGCTGGTCTATGACCCCAAGGACGGTTCGACGAAGACGCTGCTCGACGGCTATCGCTACACCAATGGTGTCTGCATGGCGCATGACGGCAAGTCGCTGTTCTTCGCCGAAAGCTGGGCCTGCCGCGTGCATCGTTACTGGCTGGAGGGGCCAAAGGCCGGCACCGCCGAATGCGTCATCCGCGACATGCCGGGCTATCCCGACAACATCAACCGGGCATCGGACGGCAATTACTGGATGGCGTGGCTCGGCATGCGCACGCCGAGCTTCGACCTGTCGTTGCGCCATCCCGACATGCGCAAGCGCATGACGCGCCGGCTGCCGCAGGACGAATGGCTTTTTCCCAACATTAACACCGGCGGCGTGGTGAAATTCACGGAGAAGGGCGGCATCGTCGAGGCGATGGGCGACCTTTCGGGCGGCGCGCATCCAATGGTCACCTCGATGCGCGAGCACAAGGGATTTCTGTTCGTCGGCGGCATCCTTAACAACCGCATCGGCCGCTACAAGATTGCGGGCGCCGATCCGAACTGGACCAGCCCGGCTTCCTATTGGGGAGCGAGATCATGATCCTCGATCCGATCCTGGACATGTTTCGCGGCAAGGCGGTGACCATCCCGCCGCTCGATGGCGCTTTCCGGCCCAACACGCGCCTCGATGATGCGCCGGCGTTTGCCGGGCTGATCGAGCCGGATAATCTGGTTGTTTCAGGGAACGAGTTGCTCGCCTCCAGTGGCAACGCCCTCTATTCGATTGCCGCCGGCGTTGCGCCTGTCGTGGTCGAAACCTTTACGTCCCCCATCACCGCATTGGCTCTGTCGCCATCGGGTGAACTGACGGTGAGCCTCGAAAGCGGCAAGCTGCTGGTATCAGGCAAGGAGATTTCGCTGCCGGCTGATATCAGGTGCATCACCGCACTTGCCTATGCCGAGGATGGCACGCTGTGGCTGGCCAATGGTTCGGCTCAGCATGCGCCGTCGCAATGGGCTGCCGATTTGATGAAAAAGGGCGCGTCCGGTTCGCTGTGGAAGCGGGATGCGGCAAGTGGCGAGTTTCGCAAGGTGGCCGGCGACATCGCTTTTCCCTATGGGCTCCACCCCATCGGCGGTGATGTGCTGGTCAGCGAGAGTTGGCGTCACCAGCTTGTCCGCTTCGATGGTGCGACCGGCAACCGTTCGACCGTGCTGACGCATCTGCCCGGCTATCCCGCGCGGCTTTCGCCGGTTGGCGATGGCGGCGCGTGGCTGGCGCTGTTTGCGCCGCGCAACCGGCTGATCGAATTCGTGCTGCAGGAAACGCACTACCGTCAGGACATGATCGACCAGGTGCCGCCGGCTTACTGGATCGCGCCGGCGCTGGCCTCCAGCCGCAGCTTCCTTGAGCCGCTGCAATGCGGCGGTATCAAAACCATGGGCATCCACAAGCCGTGGTCGCCCAGCCGCTCCTACGGGCTGGTGGTCAGGCTCGATCAGAAGATGCAACCGCAATTCAGCCTGCACAGCCGCGCCAATGGCACGCGCCACGGCATCTGCAGCGTGGCGGAGAAGGACGGTCGCTTGTTCATCGCTTCCAGGGGCGGTGATTGCGTGCTGGCTGTCGACATTGCTCCGGGAGGTTTCTGATGGAACCGATCGTTCGTCTGGAAAACGTCACCAAGAACTATCGCGGCGTGCCGGCAGTGAAGAACGTCAGCTTCGAGCTGCGCAAGGGCGAAATCCACGCGCTGCTCGGCGAAAATGGCGCGGGTAAATCGACGCTGACCAAGATCATCGCCGGTGTGGTCGACGCCACCTCAGGCAAGATGTTCCACAAGGGCCGGGAGATCGCCTACGCCTCGCCGCATGCGGCGCTCGAAGCCGGCATCGCCATGGTGTTCCAGGAGACCAGTCTGGTGCCGTCGATGACGGTGGCGCAGAACCTCTATCTCGGCACGGAAAAGTTTCTGAACCGGCTGCGCGGCACCTACATCTCCGCACAGCAATTCCTGCAGTCGCTGAATTTCCCGGTCGATCCGAACGCGATGGTGGCGACGCTGGGCGCGGCCAAGCGGCAGATGGTCGAGATCGCGCGCGCCGTGCACCACAATGCCGAGATCATCATCTTCGACGAGCCGACGGCGACGCTGACGCCGGAGGAGAAGCGCCACTTCTTCGCGCTGATCCGGCGGCTGAAGGCGAGCGGTGTGTCCATCGTCTTCATCAGCCATGCGCTGGAAGAGGCGCTTGCCATTGCCGACCGCATCACCATCCTGCGCGATGGCGAGCTGGTCATCACCGACGACACGTCGGCCTTCGACCGCGACAGGATCGTCGCCGCCATGGTCGGGCGCACGCTTTCGGGGCAGATCTATCGCCAGCGCGACGAGGCCAAGCTGCGCAAGGCCGGCAAGAAGGTGCTGTCGGTGCAGGACATTTCGATGAGCAATGTCGTGCGCAACACGTCCTTTTCTATTTTCGAGGGTCAGATCACCGGCGTGTTCGGGCTGATCGGCTCCGGCCGCACCGAGACCTTCAAGATCGTCTCCGGTATCTACAAGCGCGACTTTTTGCGCGGTGGGGCGATAGAACTGGACGACAAGCCGGTGCGGTATCTCGTGCCGAGCGAAGCGGTGGCCGACGGCATTGTCTACGTCACCGAGGATCGCAAGAGCGAAGGCATTTTCGAGACGATGGGCATCGCCGAGAACCTGTTCGGCGGGCTTCTGGCGGCGGGTCGCGAAAAGGCCTGGGTGATCAACCAGCAGGAAATGCGCACGCTTTCGGCGGAATGGACGAAGACACTGAACATCAAGGCGATCAACGACAATGCCCGCGTCGTCGAGTTGTCGGGTGGCAACCAGCAGAAGGTGGTGATCGGCAAGGGGCTGGTGCAAAAGCCGCGCATCGTCATCTTCGACGAGCCGACGCGCGGTGTGGATGTCGGGGCGATTGCCGAGATCCACCAGATCATCAACCGGCTGGCCGACGAGGGGCTCGCCGTGGTCGTCATCTCGTCCTACCTGCCGGAGATCATGAACCTGTCTGATCGCATTCTGGTCTGCCGCCAGGGCCGCATCGTCGAGGAGTTTTCGCCGGCGGAGGCAACGGAGGAGAAGATCATGTACGCGGCGGTGCATTAGATTCAGGTTAGGCCGGCCTGCAAATGGCGGCTTCCGCGCTTCCCCGTTCTACTGCGTTGCAGTAGAACTGTGCTCACGTACGAAAAGTACGCTCCGCTCCGGTTCTCGGAACCCACCATTTTCGACTCGGCCTGACCTGAATCTCCACGCCAGCGCTGGAAAAGTGAATCGGGCGAGTGGATTGGCCGCGATTGCTCAAGACCTGATTCAATTCACACTACAATTCAACGAGGGAGAAACACCATGGCCACCACAAAACTCCTCAGCGATGCCGAGGTCGATGCGATCCCCGCGGTGAAGGCGGTGTTCGACGATATCCGTGCGACGCGCAAATCTGATTTCGTCAACAATTTCTGGCGCGGGCTGGCCAATGATCCGGCCTCCCTGAAGCGGGTGTGGGAACAGCTCAAGGTGGTGATGGTGGCGGACAGCGCTATCGATCCGCTGACCAAGGAGATGATCTACATAGCCGTGTCGACGGCCAATGGCTGCTCCTACTGCGTCCATTCGCACACGGCGGCGGCACGCGCGAAAGGTATGACCGATGCGCAGCATGGCGAGCTGGTGTCGATCATCGGGCTCGCCGGCCAGACCAACCATCTGGTGACGGCGATGCAGATCCCGGTCGATCCGCAATTCGAGGTGATGTGAGCGTGACCTGCCGCTGCGTCGTGACAAGATTGCGAGTGCGGCCGACGTGTAATCGAACTGCGGCAAACGCCTGAAATCTATTCAGTTTCCCGCGCTGCGGCGATCTTCGCTGAGCCTCTTCGTCGGCAGCTGTTCGCAATTGCGCAATTTATCCCAGCCGCTGTTAAGGAAGTGACATGGAACGGCACTAAGGAAGCCCCATGCGATGCCGCTCGCCTGGGGGCGCGGCTCGCATGGTGGAGCCGGCATGAAAATCGTTCAGATCACAGACACCCATTTCAGCCCGACCAAGCCGCATTTCAACGGCAATTGGCAGCCGCTGGCCGCCTGGATCGAGCAGAGCGGCGCGGACCTTGTCATCCACACCGGCGACCTCAGCGTCGACGGTGCCGACAAGGACGACGACATTACCTTCTGCATGGATCTGATGCGGGAAATCACCACGCCAATGCTGCTGGTGCCCGGCAACCATGATGTGGGCCATCTCCCGGGTTCCCTGCAGCCGGTCAATGCCGGACGCCTCGAGCGCTGGCGCCGGCTGGTCGGCCCGGATTACTGGATGGAGGACACTGGCAACTGGCGTTTTATCGGGCTCGACAGCCTACTGATGGGTTTTGACGATGCCGAGGACGAGGCACAGTTCGCATGGCTGCGGACCGTGCTGGAAAGTCGGGGCGGCCGGCGCGTCGCGATGTTCGCCCACAAGCCGCTGTTCATCGATGAGCCCGGCGAGGGCGATACCGGCTACTGGAGCGTCAGGCCGGCCCAGCGCCAGCGGCTCTACGATCTGATAGCGGCTCACGATGTCGCGCTGTTTGCAAGCGGCCACCTGCACCGGGCATGGCAAGGCCATTACGAAAACACCTCGCTGATATGGGGCCCGTCGGCCGCCTTCGTGGTCGGCGACATGGAACGCGACATGCCGGGCGAGCGGCTGCTTGGCGCCGTCATCCATCAGTTCGGGCACCAATTCGGCGACACGCCCGCCAACGAGATCGTCGCCATCCCCGGCATGACCACTTACGTTCTCGATGATGTGGTTGCCGAAGTCTATCCGCACGAGGCGCACAAGGTCCGAAAGCGGGTCGCGTCATGAGCGCGCTGTCGCTTCGCGGCCTCAAAAAATCCTTCGGCGGCAATGCCATCCTGAATGGCGTGAGCCTCGATGCCGAAGCCGGTGAGTTCATTGCGCTCGTCGGTCCGTCCGGATGCGGCAAGAGCACCTTGCTGCGCATCCTGGCCGGTCTCGATCACGCCGACAGTGGCGAAATCTTCGTCGACGGCCGGGACATGTCGCCGGTTGCCGCGGCCGACCGCAACATCGCCATGGTGTTCCAGTCCTACGCCCTCTATCCGCATCTGACGGCTGGCCAGAACATTGCCGTTCCGCTTGCCATGAAGCGGCTGAACCGCTCGCAGCGCGTGCCGTTGGTCGGCTCCCTGCTGCCCGGCCAGAGAGAGATCCGCACCGGCATCGCGCGCGATGTCCGCGAAATGGCTGCCTTGCTCAAGATCGACCATCTGCTCGATCGCAAGCCGGGACAGATGTCGGGCGGCCAGCGGCAACGCGTGGCGCTGGCGCGCGCCATGGTGCGCCAGCCCAGCATCTTCCTGATGGACGAGCCGCTCTCCAATCTCGATGCCAATCTGCGCGTCCATGCACGCGGCGAGATCGTCGAACTGCATCGCCGCGCCGGCGTGCCGACGCTCTATGTGACGCACGACCAGGCCGAGGCGCTTTCGATGGCCGACCGTGTGGCGGTGATGATCGGCGGCAATCTGCTGCAGCTCGCCGCGCCCGAGGTGGTCTACAACGATCCCGCCCATATCGAGGTCGCGCGTTTCGTCGGCCAGCCGAGGATCAACATTATCCCGGCGCAGGCCGAAAACGGCCGTGTCGGCTTCGAAGGCATCCGGCTGGCCCTGCTGGAGAAGGTGGCGAACGGCCCGGTCAGTCTCGGCATCCGGCCCGAATTCGTCAAATTGTCGCCCAGCGGACGCAGCGGCCTGGCCGGGCGGATCGAGCGCCTCGAATTCCTCGGCTCGGAAGTCATTGTCCATTGCCGGCTCGGCGCGTCCGGTGACAGCGTCATCGCCAAGCTGGCGCCGCATGAGGCGAGGGGCCTGATCGCCGGAATGCCGGTTGGCATCCTTCTGCCCCTGAACAAGCGATGCTCTTCGGCCCGGAGGGAAAGCGGCTACGCATAGCGGATGTGGCAGGCGCGCGGCAGGAGCCGGCCCATGTCTAGCGTCGCGCTGGCGGGTCACATCCCGAGCGCCGCAGCACTGCGCCAGCGTAGCGAGAACCGGACCGCATGGCTGCTCGCGGCGCCGGCCATCGTGCTGTTGCTGCTGTTCGTGCTGTTGCCGGTGGCGGCCGTCATCTTTCTCGGTTTCACCGATTTCGAGCTCGGCTACGGCAAGTTCCGCTTCGTCGGCTTCGAGAATTATGCGCATCTCCTGAACGACCGCACCTTCCGCAGATCGCTGTGGAACACGTCCGTCTACACGGCGATCGTCGCGCCGGTCTCGATCGTCCTTGGCCTCGGCGTTGCCATCCTTATCGAAGGCGAGGGGCGGGCGCGCGGCTTTTTCCGTACTGTCTATTTCCTGCCCGTCGCCTCACTGATCGTCGCCATGGCCACCGTCTGGCAATACATCTTCCACCCGACGATCGGGCCACTCAACGCGCTGCTCTCGCTGGCCGGCATTCCCGGGCCGAACTGGCTCGGCGCTTCGAACACCGTGCTTTACAGCCTGTCGATCATCGGCATCTGGCAGTCGGTCGGCTTCAACATGGTGCTGTTCCTGGCCGGCCTGACGGCGATCCCGCGCGAGCTCTATGCCGCCGCCCATGTCGACGGCGCGAAATCGGCGCTCGACCGGTTCTTCCTGGTCACCTGGCCGATGCTGGGACCAACGACGCTGTTCGTCGTCACCATCAGCATCACCAATGCGGTGAAGGTTTTCGAAACGGTGAAGATGCTGACCGATGGCGGCCCCAACAAGGCGTCGGAAGTGCTGCTTTTCACCATCTACCAGGAAGGCTTCGTCTATCTGCGCGTCGGCTACGCCTCGGCGATGACGGTCGTGTTCCTGGCGATCCTGGTCGTGCTGATGCTTCTGCAATACCGCGTGCTCGACCGGCGGGTGCACTACACATGACGAGCACCGCCTTTCCCTTCGGCCGCATCATCCGCTTCGCGCTGCTCTCGCTCGGTGCGTTGATGATCCTTGCGCCCTACATCTTCATGATCTCGACGGCGGGCAAGACGCAGAGCGACATCTTCACCTCGTCGCTGACGCTCATCCCGCAGCATTTCTACTTCGCCGAGAATTTCGCCAAGGCGTTTGCCAAGGTGCCGATGACGACGCTGCTGTGGAACGGCGTCGTCGTCTGCGGCTTGATCTTCTTCTTCCAGGTCGTGGTCGCGATCCCGTGCGCCTATGCGATGGCCAAGCTGAAGTTCCGCGCCGCGCGGCTGATGATGGTGCTGGTCATGCTCGGCCTGCTGGTGCCGATCCATGCCACGGCGTTGCCGCTCTATGTCGCCTTCGACAAGATGTCGCTCTTGAACAGCTATACCTCGCTGGTTGCGCCCTTCACCATATCGGTGTTCGCGATCTTCATGTTCCTGCAGTTCTTCCGCGCCATGCCCGACGATCTGCTGCACGCGGCACGGCTCGACGGCATGTCCGAACTTGGTATCATTGCGCGCGTCATCGTCCCCAATGCGTGGCCGGCGGTCACCGCCTTCGCCATCTTTTCCGTCGTCGCGCACTGGAACGATCTCTACTGGCCGCTGATCGTCGTCAGCAAGCAGGCCTACGCCACGCCGCCGCTCGGCCTGATGTATTTCCGCGCCGCGGAAGCCGGCGACGACTACGGCGCGCTGATGGCAGCCACGCTGATCATCACCCTCCCTCTCGTCGCCGCCTTCCTGCTCGCGCAGAAGCGCTTCGTCGAGGGTATCACCATGACCGGTCTCAAAGGCTGATCTGCCTACAACCAATTGCGCCAACAAGGAGCACGAGCAATGAAGCATATTTCCAGGATTTTCGCCGCGGCGGCGGTGTCGCTGGCGGCGGCCCTTCCGGCCCATGCCGAAACGACGCTGACGGTCCACTACCCGATGCCCGGCTTCTTCAAGAACGTCATGGACACGATCTCGAAGAAGTTCATGGAGGAAAATCCCGATATCAAGATCCAGTTCGCCAGCCCGTCGGCGACCTATGAAGAAGGCATCCAGACCATTCTTCGCCAGGCCGGCACCGACGAGATGCCCGACATCACCTTTATCGGCCTCAACCGCCTGCGCATGCTCAACGAGCGGGACGTTGCCGTCGATCTCGGCCCGCTGGTCAAGAAGGAAGGCAACATGGCGGAGCTCGGCTTCTCCGACACGATCCTGAAGCTGGCACAGGTCAACGGCAAGCAGGTTGGCCTGGCCTTCGCGACGTCCAACCCGATCATGTATTACAATGCAGACCTGGTGAAGGCAGCCGGTGGCGATCCGGACAATCCGCCCAAGACCTGGGACGAGGTCATCGCGCTCGGTGGCAAGATCAAGGCGCTCGGCAATGGCGTCGACGGCATCGACTTCCGCTGGCAGGGCGACGACTGGATGTTCTCGGCGCTGCTGTTCGGCGCCGGCGGCAAGATGCTGAACGAGGACGAAAGCAAGGTCGCCTTCAACGGGCCGGAAGGCGAGAAGGCGGTGGAGATACTCGAGCGCATGGTGAAGGAGGGCGGCATGCCGGTCTTCACCAAGCCGGCGGGCGAACAGGCCTTCGCGGCCGGCAAGGTCGGCTTCGAATTCCAGACCACCGGTGCTCTGGTCAACACGATCAAGAATGTCGGTGACAAGTTCACGCTGCGCACCGCCAAGATCCCGCTGATCGATCCGGTCAACGGCCATCTGCCGACCGGCGGCAATGCCGTGGTCATCCTGACCAAGGACGCGGCCAAGCAGGAAGCCGCCTGGAAGTTCGCGAAATTCGCCGCCGGCCCCTATGGAGCTTCCGTCGTCGTGCCCGGCACAGGCTATGTTCCCAACAATGAGCTGGCTGCGAAATCATCAGACTATCTTGGCGATTTCTACAAGAAGAACCCGCTGTTCCAGGCCGGGCTCAGCCAGATGCCGCTGATGGTTCCGTGGTATGCCTTCCCGGGCACCAATGGGGTGAAGGTGACGCAGACGATCGTCGACAATCTGTCGCGCATCGTCGACCAGTCGGCCTCACCCAAAGAAGCGCTCACCGACGCGGCCAGCGACGTCGAAGGCATGCTGCCGACGCAGTAAGGGTTTTCCAGAGCAGCCGCCGCGCCAGCGCGGCGGCTGCTCTGTGTCAGACGGGCCTGTAAACCTTCTCCGCCGTGTTCCAGAAGATATCGGCCTCGGCCGCCGCGCCGTGTTTCGCCACCGCGGCGCGGTGTGCCTTGATCAGCTCGGCGTGGCTGGTCCAGAGCTTTTCGATCGGGAAGTTCGAGCCGAACATCAGGTGGTCCGCGCCCAGAATGTCGATCGCGTTATCGACGATATAGGCGATCAGGGCCGGCTCGTTGCGGTGGACGAAGGTGCCGAGACCGGACAGCTTTGCGTAGAAATTGGGTGCTGCCGACAGCGTGCGCAGGCCGGCTTTCCAAGCCTCTGTGGTTTCCGGCTCCATGCCGGTCAGCATGCCGGCATGGGTGAGAATGAAATTGGTCTGCGGGTTTTCGCCGACCAGCGCCAGCCCGTCCTTCATCTGGGCGGGGAAAAGCTGCAGGTCGAACGATAGTCCGTAATCCTTCAGCCTCGCCACGTTGGCTCGCACCTTCGGATCGATGACCTGGTCGGCAGAGGCGGCGAAGCGGAAAGCCGGCGTTTCGTGCCAGTGGAGTTGCATGCGCACGCCGCACAACAGCTTGTATTTCGTCAGCCGGTCGATCTGCGGCCTGACATCGTCGACCGTCATGTCGGCATAGCCGACGATGGCGTGCGGCCAGCCGGTCTCATCAGCGGTCTTCTGCAGGAAGGCGACCTCCTTCTCGAAATTCTCCTTGGCCCAGTTGGTCTGGACATAGACCGCCTTTTCGACGCCCGAGCCTTTCTGATCTTCGAGGAATTCGCCAATCGGGTAGTCGCGTCGGATCGGTTCGTACGGGCCGAAGATGCGCGGCACCATCGGTCCGACCAGCCAGGGCTGGTCCTTTTGGCGCCAGATGTGGAAATGCGCGTCGATGGCCTTTTGCATCACGATACCCTTTTCCAGATTGTCGATGCCGCGGGGGCAGGGCGGGCGAGCGACAGGATGAAATCGGTGAGGCTTTTTACCGACGAGCCGTCGATGAGGTCGTCGAGGTCAGGCAGGATGGCGGCGAGTGCAGCCGTGGCCGGCCGGAAGCGCGGGTCGCCGGCCAAGGGAGTCGCCAGCGACAGCCGGAAGGCGCGGGCGCTCAGCCGTCGTATCGCTGTTTCCAGTTCGGCATGGTCGCCGCGCTCCAGGGCGTCCGACAGGATGACGACAGCGGCGCCGCGCGCGAAGGACGAGAAGCGGGGAACCGAGAGGAAGGCGAGCAGTGTTGGTCCCATGCGGGTGCCGCCGTCCCAGTCGTCGACCTGGGCAGCCGCGCGTGCCAGCGCCTGATCGCGGTCGCGGATGCGCAGCGCGGTGGTGATCCGGGTCAGTCGCGTTCCGAAGGTGAAGATCTCGGCGCGGTCGGCGCCTTGCGCGGCGGCATGCGCCAGCTTGAGGTAGTCCGCCGTGTGCAGCTTCATCGAGCCGGAGACGTCGATCAGCAGCAGCAGCTTGCGCGGCACGCTCTGGCGTCGGCGCAGCAGCGGCGAGGGCACGTCGCCGTCGGCGCTGACGATTTCCCTGAGCGAACGGCGCAGGTCGAGCTTGCCGCGCGAATGCGTGCGCACTGTGCGGAAGGAGCGGCGCGCGGGCAGGGCGGAAGCGAGCTTGCGGCGGAAGGCGGTCAGCCTGTCGTCATCACGCTGGAAATCGCGGGTGCTCAGCTGCTCCAGCGCCGAAGACAGCTCGCCGCCTTCCTGGCTGTGCTCGGCCTCGATCCGCTCGTCGTCGGCGCCGCCATCGTCCTTGATGCGGGTTTCCTCGTCGGCATCGCCTTCGACCACGGCTGAAGTGTTGCCGTAGAAATGGCTCTGGAAATGCGCTTCGAATTCGTCGCGGCGGTCGGGCGGTGGTGCTAGCGTGGCAAGGGCGGCCTCGCGGATGTCGGCCATCGAGCGGGGGCCGAGCAGGGTCACCGCCTGCATGAAGCTGGTGATTTGTTCGGGGGCGATGGCGAAGCCATAGCGGCGGAGCAGGCGGCCGAAACCGAGGAAGGGTTGGGCGGGACGGGGCAAGCTTGTTTCCCGCATCATTCCGTGTGGCCCCCCTCTGTCCTGCCGGACGTCTCCCCCTCAAGGGGGGAGATTGGCAGTTTCGACGCGCCGTCTGGTTCTGCGACGTTGGTGATTGGCGAAAACCGGAATGACAGATGATCTCCCCCCTTGAGGGGGAGATGTCCGGCAGGACAGAGAGGGGCGCTGTCCCGCCAGCGTTGCGAAATCAGGACGCGGCTCACCCCATCGCCTCCTCGACGATCCGGCCAAGCTCCGGCGCGATGTAGGACAAATCCTCCTCGTCCTTGATCAGCACACCAATGGCGCGGCGGAAGGCTTCCGGCCAGGGGCTGCCGCCTTTTTCGAGGATGGTGGCGGCGTTGGCCCATTCGACCGCCTCGGCGATGCCGGGCGGCTTGGCCAGTGGTCGAGCGCGGATGGTTTGCACCGCTGTGGCGACAGCGCGCGCGGTGGCCCCGGCCACATCGCCGGCGCGCAGCATGATGATGGCGGCCTCGCGTTCGGCATTGGGATAGCCGATCCAGTGGTAGACGCAGCGCCGGCGCAGCGCCTCGGCGAGTTCGCGGGTGCGGTTCGAGGTCAGGATGACGATCGGCTGGGCGGCAGCGCGGATCGTGCCGCGCTCGGGAATGCTGATCTGGAAGTCGGAGAGGAATTCCAACAGCAGCGCTTCGAACTCATGGTCGGAACGGTCGATCTCGTCGACCAGCAGCACGCGCTGTTCCGGTGCGCGTAGCACCTGCAGCAGAGGCCGGGCGATCAGGAAACGGTCGTCATAGATGTCGATTTCGTGCTCGCCGGCATGGCGGATGGCGAGCAACTGGCGCTGGTAGTTCCATTCGTAGAGCGCATGTGCGGCGTCGATGCCTTCATAGCATTGCAGACGCACCAGATCGCGGCCGAGCAGTTCGGCGATTGCCTTGGCCGCTTCCGTCTTGCCGACGCCGGGCGCGCCTTCGAGCAGCAGCGGCTTGCCCAGCCGGATCGCCAGGAAGATGGCGGTGGCCAGGCTGTCATCGGCCAGATAGCGCGAGGCGGCGAGATGCTGCGCCACCGCCTCCGGCGAGGTCGCGACGGTCTCGGCGCTTGTCCCGTTCATTTCGATCCTCAGTTCGCCGCTTGCGCCTTGAGCGCACGCAAGATGCGCTCCGGCGTGATCGGCAGCGTGTCGATGCGCACGCCAACGGCATCGAAGACGGCGTTGGCGACGGCGGGTATCTGCGGATTGGCGCACATTTCGCCCGGGCCCTTGGCGCCGTAAGGCCCGTCGGCCGATGGCCGCTCCAACACGATGATCTCCGTTTGGGCAAGGTCACCGGGACCCGGCATCAAATACTGGTTGAAGTCGGTGCCGCCATGATCGCGGTTGGGATAGTAGGGCTCGGTCGTTTCGTAGAGCGCATGGCTGATGCCCATCCAGGAACCACCGACCAGTTGCTGCTCGACCATTTTCGGGTTCAGCGCACGGCCGATCTCGAAGACGTTCTTCACCGTCAGCACAGTCACTTCGCCGGTCTCGTCATCGACCTCGACCTCGGCCACGGTGCA
The DNA here is from genome assembly GCF_055456085.1 of Mesorhizobium subarcticum. Classification (NCBI taxonomy): domain Bacteria; kingdom Pseudomonadati; phylum Pseudomonadota; class Alphaproteobacteria; order Hyphomicrobiales; family Phyllobacteriaceae; genus Mesorhizobium; species Mesorhizobium subarcticum. Next base: position 3,733,197 of record NZ_CM144237.1, read on the forward strand.
GGCATGCGCGTAGCAGGTCGACGGCTTCATCGCGCCGGTTTCCTTCTCCGGATAGGAGCGCGGGATCAGGAACATGCCGCGGCCGGAGATGGAGCGGCCGCGTTTGAAATGCGCCGACAGCGCGACATCGAAGATCGAGATCGATTTTTGCGGCGCACCCTTGACCAGAATGTTTCCCTGGCCGTCGGTCTCGAGGTCAGAGGCGTTGACCTCCAACTCTTCCGCCGCCACTTCCAGCATCACCTGGCGGGCTTCCTTCGCCGCCTGGATGACGGCGTTGCCGGCACGGTGCGTGCCGCGCGAAGCAAACGTGCCCATGCAGTGCGGGCCGGTGTCGGTGTCGGCGGTGTCGACGACGACGCGGTCGGTCGGCACGCCGATCGTCTCGGCGCAGATCTGCGCCATGATCTGCTTCATGCCCTGGCCGAGATCGACCGACGACAGCGTCACCATGAAATTGCCAGTCGGCGTCGAATGGACCAGCGCCTGTGTTGGGTCGCCGCCGAGGTTCATGCCCGTGGGATAGTTGATCGCGGCAACGCCGCGTCCGCGCCGGATCGCCATCTCAAGCTCCGTTCTTGTAGGAGGACATCGCCATGTACTTCTCCGCCACCGGCCAGTTGGCGGCGCGCGAGGCTTCCTGCATGCATTCGATCAGCGCCGCGCCCTCGGTCGGCTGGCGATGCGCCTTCATGTCGCCGTCGCGATAAGCATTGATGAAGCGGAATTCGAGCGGGTCCATGCCGATCAGCCGCGCCAGCTTGTCCATCTGCACCTCCAGCGCGAAGTCGCCGATGGTGACACCGAAGCCGCGCATGGCCGATGACGGCGTGCGGTTGGTGTAGACGCAATAGGTGTCGATCCAGACATTGGGGATGGTGTAGGGGCCGGGGTAGTGGCCGGCACCCTTCTGCGCGCCATAGGGCGAATGACGCGAATAGGCGCCGGCATCGGTATAACCGGTGACCTTTCGGGCGATGATGCGGCCGTCCTTCATGACGCCGTCCTTGATGACGACCTTTTCGGCCGCGCGCGGCGACGAGATCTGCATCTCCTCCTCACGGCTGTAGATGAAGGATACTGGCCTGCCGGTCAGTTTGGCGCCGAGGATGGCTATCGGCTCGACGATGACGTCGACCTTGCCGCCAAAACCGCCGCCGACGGTGCCGCCGACGAAATGCAATTTGCTGCCGGGCATCTGCAGGATGATCGAGGCGTTGTCGAGCGTGAAGAACATTGCTTGGGTGTTGGTGTAGCAGGTGAAGCGGTCATTGCCTTCGGGCGCCACGACGCAGCCGGTGGTCTCGGTCGGTGCGTGCTCGATCGGAGAGGACTGGTAACTCTGTTCGAGAATATGATCGGCGCCGGCAAAGCCCGCCTCGACATCGCCGAAGCGCACCTTGCGGCACGCGCCGCTGTCATAGAGGTAATAGTTCTGGCCGTGATATTCATTGACCAGCGGCGCGCCCAGTTTCAGCGCTTCCTCCATGTCGAAGACGGCCGGCAGCACTTCGTAGTCGACCTTGACCTTGGCCGCGGCTTCCTGGGCGGCGCGGTCGGTTTCGGCCAGCACCGCCACCACGGCCTCGCCCTTCCAGCGCACCTTGCCGTCGGCCAGCACCGTCTCGTCCTCCGGCCCAACTTGGATCAGGATCAGGATGGTGTAGACGTTGTGCGGCACATCCTTGGCGGTCAGCACCTTGACCACGCCCGGATGCTTTTCGGCTTCGGACGTGTCGATCGAGCGGATGCGCGCATGGTGATGCGGGCTGCGCACCATCTTCAAATGCAGCATGCCGGGAAAGTTGCGGTCGGCGAAATAGGCGGTTTTGCCGGTGACATGGCCGGGCGAATCCGAGCGTGGCCGGGGCTGGCCGATCTCGTGCAGATCGTCCTTGCGGACATCGGCGAAATAGCTCTTGCGCAGTTCCATGTTTGCTCCCCTCAGAGCATGATGCCGAAAAGTGTGAAGCGGTTTTCGGACGACATCATGCTCTTTCTCTTTGATTTAGAGGCGGATTCAGATTTCAGGTCGATTCGACCTGAAATCATCCGGCTCTAGGCCGCGTTCTGCGAATTGGCGCGGGCGGCGGTGAGCACCGCCTGGATGATCGGCTCGTAGCCGGTGCAGCGGCAGATGTTGCCGGACAGTGCCTCGACAACCTCTTCGCGGCTGGGATTGGGTGTGTGGTCGAGCAGCACCTTGGCGGCCATGATCATGCCCGGCGTGCAGAAACCGCATTGCGTGGCGAAGGTGTCGAGGAAGGCGCGCTGCAGCGGATGCAAGACGCCACTTTCCGATAGTCCCGATGTCGTGATGATTGTCGTCCCGTTGCAAGCTTCAGCCAGTGTCAGGCAGGAGAGCCTCAGTTCGCCGTCGATGATGACAGAGCAGGCGCCGCAAGTGCCTTGGTGACAGCCGCCTTTCGGTGAGGTGTCGCCGATCTTGTCGCGCAACGCGTTGAGCAGCGTCGTGCCGCCATCGATGAATTCGGCCTTTTCGGAGCCGTTGAGCGTGAACTGGACCGGGACCTTCGCCATGTTTCCTCCTTGCGCGCCTGCCCGACGGATCGGACAGACGCGCGCCCCCCAACGGGGTGTTTTCAGGTCAGCAGCAGCCGGCCGAGATGGACCGGCAGGACTTCAGCGCGATACCAGGCGCTGGCGATCGGATCGGTAATCGGCGCGGTGCCTTCGGTGGCGGCGGCCAGCGCTGCTGCGATGCCGTCCCGGTCAAGCGTCTTTCCCTCGAGCGCCTTTTCCGTGGCCTTGGCGCGCATCGGCCTGTCAGCCATGCAGCCAAGCGCGATCCGCGCCGAGGAGATGGTGCCGTCGGCAGACTGTTCCAGAACGGCGGCTATGCTGAGCACCGAAACGCCCTTGGGCTTGACCCGCGACACTTTCAGGAAGCGGAAGCCGTCAGCCTTCGGCAGGATGAAGCTGACTGACGTGACGATGGCACGGGTGCCGTCCCGCCCGGCCAGAAAAGCCTCGATGGGCAATTCGCCATCATCAGTGCTGACCGTGGCGTCGAGCGCCAGCAAGGCAACGGCGAAGTCGCCATAGGGCGCCGGCGCGAATAGATTGCCGCCGATCGTCGCCATGTTGCGGATCGCCGGGCCGCCGACGGCGCGTGCAGCCTTGGCGAGCGCGCCGAGCTCCGGATGGAGGGCGATGGCCGCCATCGTCACCGAGGCACCGATGCGGGCCATGCCGCCGGAGACCACGATGGCCGACAAAGCCGGGTCGGTCGACCTGACAAGGCCGGAGACCGAAACATCGCCTTCATTGGTCGCGCGGACCACGAGCGTCCCGCCGCCGAGATAGCGCGTGCCAGCCGCCTTCAGCGCCGCGTTGGCATCCTTCACCGATGCGAAAGTCTGGAGTGCAAGCGCCATGGAACGCTCCTGTTCTCAGCCCAATTCAGCTCTGGCCGGCAAAATGGGTTTTCAGTGCATTGAACCCGCCCTGAAAGACGTTGGCGCCCATGCCCGCGGCGATCTTGTCGGCTTCTTCGGGGGCCGCATCGAAGCTGGCGGTCCATTCGGCATAGGTACGATCGCCATCGGTGACGCGGCGCAATTGCAGCGTTGCCTTGTGGTTGGTGAGCGGCTGCGGCGTTTCCAGGATGGAATAGCTGACGAGGAAGTTCTCATCGGAGAAGTCGAGCAGCTTTTCACGGATGCGCGCGCCGCTGGCGAGCTCGAAATTGCGCACGCAGCCGATCGTTGAGGCGTCCTTGCCGTCCTCGATATGGCTCTCGACCATGCGCGGATGCCAGCCCGGCAGGCCATTGAAGTCGCGTATGCGCGCCCAGACCTTTTCGACCGGCGCGTCGATGACGCTGGAAATGGTGACTTTTGCCATAAGACGTTCCCTTGCGAATTTTCGTCTGGGGCAAGGGTAGGGCGATGTTCGCGGCGCCGCTTATCAATGCGTCTTGGTCGCGTATCAACCAGTCTGAAAAAGGGACTGAAGGTTCAGGCCGTTGCCCGCGCCGCCTCACGGTAAAGCGTCGGTGGCACGCCGACATGGTCGCGGAAGAAGCGCGAGAAATTGCCTTGCGTGGTGAAGCCGAGATTGCAGGCGACCGAGATCAGCGGCTCCTGCGACCACTGCAGCTGCCGCACCGCTTCTTCCATGCGCAGCGTGTTCCAGTAGACGTTGGGCGTCAGATTGGTCTGTTCCTTGAACAAAGCGAAGAAATGCGGCCGCGACAGGCCGACACTGCGCGCCACATCGTCGAAGGAGATGCGCTCGCAGACATTGGCCCGCATCAGCTGGATCGCCTTGCGGACGCGAAAATCCTGCATGGTGTTGATGCGTGCGCGTGCCTCCGGCGGCGCCGACGCGTCGGCGGCGTCAAGCACTGAGTCGATGAAGCGCTCGATCTCGTAGTTGGCGATGTCGTCGACGCTTTCATTGTCGGTCAGATGGTCGAGCAGGCTGGCGGCGGCCTGGTGCAGCCAGGGCTCCAGCGTGATGGCAGCCTGCGAAAAAAGCGGCGCGGAAGAGGGCAGGTCGCGTCGCCGCCGCGCCCAGTCCGGGTCGATGTAGAAGGCGAGGAACAGGCCCGGCCTGCCGTTCTGCGACAGGATGTGGCTGTGCGGCTGGAAGGAATTGATGCCGGCGGCGGTGTGTGGTCCAAGCTTGACCGTTTCGCGGCCAATGGTCATCTCGCCGGCAGTGCCTTCGAGCCAGATGATCAGATGTGCCTCGACATGGGCATGGGTGACGAAGTCGCTTGCGACATTCAGGACAGAAACATGTCCGAACCGGCCCCAGTAGAGCCTGATCGCGTCCGTCATGGGCTTATCCTCCCGCAGACGACTGGCCTCCCTTCGCCTGCATCGAGGATTGTGCGGCTGAGTTCGGGCATGCGTCAAGGCGTGGGTCCCTGGCTGGCTTGTCTGGTGCCGCCTGCCGACGGATTTTCAGACTGAACGATAGGTACCAAAGAGAATAACGCTTTGGCTCCACGCATTGATGGATCAGTCGCTGCGCCTGAAGTTGCGGATGCGGTCGAACAGCACTGCAAGCAGGATGGCGCCACCGATGAAGACGCCTTGCCAGAAGGCGTTGATGCCAAGCAGGCCCAGGCTGTTGCGGATCACCTCGATGAGGGCAGCACCGACAATGGCGCCGAAGGCGGTGCCGACGCCGCCGGCGAGGTTGGCGCCGCCGATGACGGTGGCGGCGATGACCTGCAGCTCCATGCCGGTGCCGAGATTGGTGGTGACCGCACCCAGCCAACCGGTCTGGATGATGCCGGCAATGCCGGCCGCCAGCGCCGAGATCATGTAGACCGCGACCTTGATCGGCTTCACCGGGACGCCGGTCAGCGTTGCTGCGTGCTCGTTGCCGCCAATGGCGAAGATGTGGCGGCCAAATTTTGTCCAGCGCAGCACGAAGCCGGTGATCAGCGCCAGAACGATGGTGTAGAGCACCGGATTGGCAATGCCGAACACCCAGGCCCCACCGCCGAGTGCCAGCAGCTTGGCGTGGTCGGGCCCGAACTGGAAGACGACGGTGTTGTTGGAGGCAACCATGGCCAGGCTGCGGGCGATGGACAGCATGCCAAGTGTGACCACAAAGGGTGGAAATCCGATATAGGCGATCAGAATGCCGTTGAAGGCGCCGATGGCGAGCGCGGTGGCGATCGAGGCGAGGATGCCGATTTCGATCGAGTAGCCGGCATGCATGGTGACGGCCAGCACCATTGACGACAGGCACAGCACCGAACCAACCGACAGGTCGATGCCGCCGGTGATGATGACGAACGTCATGCCGAGCGCGATGATAGCGACGAAGGTGACATTACGGGTGATGTTGTAGAGGTTCTTCGAGGTGGCGAAGGCGTCGGTGGCAAACGACAGGAACAGGCAGGCGAGGATCACGGCTATCACCACCCAGAAGGTCTGGCTGGCGAACATCCTTGTCAGCAAGGATTGCTGCTTTTGCACGATCGGCTGGTCAATTGTCAGTGCCATCGTCGACCTTTACCCCATAGAGAAAACGCTTGAAAATCAAACCTGTTCGATGGCGCCGGTGATCAGCCCGGTGACTTCCTCGGGCGAGCTCGACGCGATCGTCTTGTCGGCCACCTTGCGACCGCGCCGCATGACGATGACCCGGTCGGCGACGTCGAAGACGTCGGGCATGCGGTGGCTGATCAGCACGACTGATATACCCTGGTCGCGTAGCCGGCGGATCAGGTTCAGGACTTCGGCCACCTGCCTGACGGAAATTGCCGCGGTCGGCTCGTCCATCAGCACGATCTTGGCCTGCGACAACCTGGTGCGGGCGATCGCCACCGCCTGGCGCTGGCCGCCGGACATCTGCTTGACGAGGTCGCGCGGCCGGGTCTCGGACTTCAGCTCGGCGAAGATCTGGCCGGCGCGCTTGTACATCGCGGCATAGTCGAGAATGCGGAACGGACCGACGCCGCGCCGCAACTCGCGGCCGAGATAGACGTTCGCCGCCGCGGTCAGATTGTTGCAGAGCGCGAGGTCCTGGTGGACGATCTCGATGCCGTGCTGGCGCGCCTCGACCGGCTTGTGCAGGATCAGTTCCTTGTCGTCCATGCGCATTGAGCCGTGGCTCGGCCGGAAATTGCCGGCGATCATCTTGACCAGCGTCGACTTGCCGGCGCCGTTGTCGCCCATCAGGCCGACGACCTGGCCGGGCTCGATCGACAGCGACACGTCGTTGACCGCCTGGATGGCGCCGAAATGCTTCGAAATATTGGTGAGTTCGAGAACCGCCACCAGCCTGTTGCCTCCCTATGCCTGCCTGCTTTCCCGGTCGACCGGGCGCGGCTTTCGCGGCGCTCTCCCAGCTCCTCCCGGAAGCAGCGCTGACGTCCATCTACGCAAATGCCCGCGCGGGCGTCAATTGTCAGACGAATAAGAACCGGCAATTGTCGGGGAAATAAGGTCGACGACTTCCGCGACGCGGGTTCTGCCATTTCGAAAAATCAGTTTTGTAGGACAAATGGCATTGACGTTGGCTTCGCGCCGTTATTAGCTGAGTGCTGGAGGAGTACTCTGCCGACCCTGTTGCCGGTTTGCCGCGCGAGGTCTGGTGGAAATTGTCGGTCCTTGCCAGCCCACTCTGGATCTGGCTGACCGAACTAAAAAATGCTTATCGACCTGGCTTGATGATACGAGCGCTCGCATAACGATCCTCTGTCATCGCTTCCGGGTTGGTCTGTGTGGCGGGCACGCCGTGTCCGTCTGTTTCCAAGGGAGGACTGATATGAGGAAAACAGTTTTGCTTGCCGCCGTCGCCGCCATGGCGCTGGGCGCCGGGCCGGCTTTGGCCAAGAAGCAACTCGTCATCGTGGTGAAAGGTCTCGACAATCCATTCTTCGAAGCCATCCACCAGGGTTGTGAGAAGTGGAACAAGGAAAACGCCAGCTCGGAATATGAATGCTTCTACACCGGACCGGCATCGACTTCCGACGAGGCCGGCGAGGCGCAGATCGTCCAGGATATGCTGAGCAAGGCCGACACGGTAGCGATGGCGATTTCGCCGTCCAATGCGCCGCTGATCGCGCAGACGATCAAGACCGCCAATCCGACGATCCCGATCATGACAATCGACGCCGACCTCGCCAAGGAGGATGCAGCCCTTCGCAAGACCTATCTCGGCACCGACAACTATCTGATGGGCAAGAAGATCGGCGAGTACATCAAGAAGGGCAAGCCGAACGGCGGTACGATCTGCACCATCGAAGGCAATCCTGCGGCTGACAACATCCTGCGCCGCGCGCAAGGCATGCGTGACGCGCTGTCGGGCAAGGAAGGCCTCGCGGCACTTGCCGGCGAAGGCGGCTGGACCGAAGTCGCCGGCTGCCCGGTGTTCACCAATGACGATGGCGCCAAGGGCGTGCAGGCGATGACCGACATCCTCGCCGCCAACCCCAAGCTCGATGCCTTCGGCATCATGGGCGGCTGGCCGCTGTTCGGCGCGCCGCAGCCCTATCGCGACCTGGTCGGACCGCTGAAGGACCGTCTGGCCAAGAACGACTTCGTCATTGGCGCCGCCGACACGATCGGCGACGAAGTGGCGATCGCCCGGGATGGGCTTGTGACCGCTCTCGTCGGCCAGCGGCCGTTCGAAATGGGCTATAAGGCGCCTTCGGTGATGATCGATCTCATCAAGGGCACCAAGGTCGCCGATCCGGTGTTCACCGGCCTTGACGAATGCACCAAGGACACGGTCGACACCTGCATCCAGAAGTAGTTTGCGATGACGGGGCGCCCGGCTGCCGGGCGCCCCGTCAATTCCCTGATGAGACGCTGTGGCGGGGCCAGAGGCTCCGGCTTTGACGCGTCCATAGTTAGGATTTTCGGCAACAGGATCGGCGCGCCGAGCGGGTTCGGATCCTTCCGGACGACAGACGGCCGACGCATTGGAACGTGGATGCCGGACGAGACGTCAAAGAAAAAAGCCAACCGGGCCAGGGCGCAAGCCAACCGCGATCCGGTGGTCGTGCGCAGGGCGGATGCGGCGCACTTTCCTGGATCGAGCGTTCACGCCTCGCTCGCCAGCGAGATTGGTCTGCGGATCGTGCGCGGCGACTATCCGCCCGGCAGCATCCTGCCCAACGAGGCCAAATGGGCCGAAACCTTCAATGTCAGCCGCTCGGCGGTGCGCGAAGCGATCAAGATGCTGATGGCCAAGAGCCTGTTGGCATCACGTCCCAAGATCGGCAGCTGGGTCGAGCCCAGGGAGCGCTGGAACTTGCTCGACCGCGATGTGCTTGCCTGGTACGCGACCGCACCCGACCGCGAAGCGTTCCTGCGCACCGTGCAGGAGTTCCGCCACATCATCGAACCGGAAGCGTCCGCCTTCGCCGCCATGCGGCGCAGCGACGAGCAAATGGCCGAGATCAGCCTGGCCTGCCGCGAGATGGGCGAGGCGGCAAACCTGCCGGAACGCATCCGCGCCGACACGCGCTTTCACCTCGCCATCCTGCGGGCCTCGGGCAACGACCTTCTGGTGCCGCTCGGTGTGCTGATCGAGTCCGCGCTCGACCATCTCTTCGTCTTCACGACGCGCCAGGTCGGCGATCAGCGGCGGGCGCAAATGCTGCACGAGGCGATCGAGAAGGCCATTCGCCTCCAGCGTCCCGCGGCGGCGCGCAACGCCGTGCACAAGCTGCTCGCCGACACCGATGAGGGGATCGGAAGCAGGCGGCGGTGATGCTGGCTTGCGCCGGCCCTTCGCATGCTCAGGGCGTTCGAAGTTCTAAAAGCCAAGCAATTGGCTTTTCGTCCGCTGCGCGGACCACTTCTCACCTCAGATCGTCTGCTTCTTGCCATCCTTCGTCGGCATCAGGTCGACGCCGTTCACTTTGGCGATGTGCGTTGCCAGCATCGGCACGAACTGTTCGGCCGGGCCACTGGCATGGGCGCCCGCGAAGGAGTTCTTGGTGGCATTGCCGAGCGGGTTGGCGATGCCGGCGGCACCGGCCATGGACTCGAGATAGGTCAGGTCCTTGAAGGCGTTGGCGATGGTGAATTTGTGGGCGTCGCGGTCGCCTTCCAGCGTCCAGCGCATGAAGGTCTGGTAGAATCCGCAATCCATGCGACCGTTGCGGATGACGCTGTCGAAACGCGGCGGTGAGATACCGACCTTTTCCGCCAGGGCCAGCGCCTCGGAATAGAGGGCGGCGTAGCCCAGCGAGATGAAATTGTTGAGCAGCTTCATGCGGTGGCCGTCGCCGGTGTCGCCGATATGGACGATGCGCCCCGCCCAGGTTTCGATCACCGGCTTGACCCTGGCAAAAAGTGCGTCGGGCGCGCCGACCATGGCGTCGAGCGTGCCTTCCCAGGCTTCCTTCGGCGTGCGGCTCAGCGGCGCATCGACATAGTCGATGCCCAACGCCTTGAGCTCGGCTGCAAGGGCCACGGTCGAGACCGGGTCGGAGGTCGAACAGTCGACGACAACCGAGCCCTTCTTCAAGCCTTCCTTGAGGCCGCCGGGGCCGCGGATGATGGCTTCCACCTCGCGCGAACCAGTGACGCAGATGAAGACGATGTCGGATGCCGCCGCCACATCGCGGGAGGTCGCCGCTTCCTTGGCACCACGGCCCAACAGGTCCTCCGCCGGCTTGCGGTTCTTGCGGCCAAGGAATGTCAGGGGATAGCCCTTGTCGACGATGTTCTTGGCGATGCCGTGTCCCATCAGGCCTAGGCCGATGAAGCCGATATTTTCGCGCGCGGTGGTGGTGCTCATGTCGTCGGTCCTATCCCGGATTATCGATAATGATGTAGCCGTTTTAGCCATATGTGGTTGCAGAACGCAATATTGTCTGACAATACACGTCAATTCCAGAGCCTGTCATGGAGACCAGAATGACGAAGCGGATCATGTTCACCGGCGGCAGCGGCAAGGCTGGGCGTCATGTCGTGCAATACCTTGTCGAACAAGGCCATCAGGTGCTCAACATCGACACCAAGCCGCTCGACAATCCCAAGGTGCGCACGCTGATCACCGACATCACTGACAGCGGGCAGGTGTTCAATGCGCTGTCGAGCTATATGGGCCTGCACGAATTCGACCCGTCGCTGCGTCCGCAGCCGGTCGATGCTGTGGTGCATTTCGCCGCCATCCCGCGCATCATGATCACGCCCGACAATGAGGTGTTCCGCATCAACGCGATGGGGACCTACAATGTCATTGAGGCGGCGGTGAAGCTCGGCATCCGCAAGGTGATCATCGCCTCCAGCGAGACGACCTACGGCCTGGTGTTCGCCAACGAGCCGCGCGATCCCCAATATTTCCCGCTCGACGAGGAGTATGACGTCGATCCGATGGACAGCTACGCGCTCTCCAAGATCGTCAACGAGAAGACCGCGCGGGCATTTGCGCTGCGCAATGGCACCGACATCTACGCTCTTCGCATCGGCAATGTCATCGAGCCGCATGAATATTCGCTGTTCCCGAAATGGTTCGCCGATCCGGGTTTCCGCAAGCGCATCGCCTGGAGCTATATCGACGCGCGCGACCTTGGCCAGATCACGCTGCGCGCCATCGAAAAGGATGGCCTCGGCTACCAGGTGTTCAACGCCGCCAATGACGACACCTCGTCCGACCTGCCGACGGCCGAACTCCTGAAGCGGTTTTATCCCAACGTGCCGGTCAAGGCTGAACTTGGTGAATACGAGACGCTGCTGTCGAACCGCAAGGCGCGCGACATGCTCGGTTTTCGGCCGGAGCACAGCTGGCGCAAATATGTGAAGTAGGACCGAGAGCGTCAGGCGTGGCCTGATCTGTGCACAGCGGCCCGCTTTGGGGGCGAACCCGCTTGCGGCGCTTGACAGCTTCCGTAAACCGGCCTTTCTGAAGCATATGCGGGACGCGAAGCCGAACAAGGAAAAATCGCCGAAAAAGCCGGCAGCCGCCGAGCGCCCGGCCGGTGTTCGCCGGCCCGACGCGGCGCGCATTCCGGGCGCCAGCGTGCACGGCTCGCTGGCCAGTGAAATTGGCCTGAGGATCGTGCGCGGCGACTATCCGCCCGGCACCATCCTGCCCAATGAAGCGAAATGGTCGGAGACCTTCAGCGTCAGCCGCTCGGCGGTGCGCGAGGCGATCAAGATGCTGATGGCCAAGAGCCTGCTTGCCTCACGCCCCAAGATCGGCAGCTGGGTCGAGCCCAAGGAGCGTTGGAACCTGCTCGATCGCGATGTGCTGGCCTGGTACGCGACATCGCCCGACCGCGAGGTGTTCCTGAAGACCGTGCAGGAATTCCGCCACATCATCGAGCCCGAGGCGACTGCCTTTGCCGCCATGCGGCGCACCGAAGAGCAGATGGCCGAGATCAGCCAGGCCTGCCGCGAGATGGGGGCGGCGACCAGCCTGCAGGAGCGCACCCGCGCCGACACGCGCTTTCATTTGGCCATCCTGCGTGCCTCGGGCAACGACCTGCTCGTGCCGCTCGGTGTGCTGATCGAATCCGCCTTCGACCATCTGTTTACCTTTACGACGCGGGCCGTGGACGACCTCAATCATGCGCAGAAGCTGCATGAGGCGATCGAGAAGAACATCCGCCTGCAGCGGCCGGACGCGGCGCGGGCGGCTGTGCGCAAACTCCTCGCCAACACCGACCACGTGATCAAGTCGCGCTAGGCCGTAACTAATCTTCCTTCTCGCGACCGAATGCCACCCGCAACTCGTCCTTGGCTCGTTCCAACACTTGTTTGCGCGCGGCGGGAAGGTTCTTGCCGGCGCGGTTGATGTAGAAATTCAGCATCGACATGGCGGATTGAAAGGGTTCGGCCTTGCGGCGATGGCTGTGTTCAGCCGATCGCTTGAGCGAGGCGGCGATCTTCCTGGCATCGTCGGATTCGAAGATGTGATCCTCGAGATCCATCGCATCGCTGTGCTCGGTTACGTCGGCTGACCATTTTTGTTTGGCAGCGGTCATGGCAGGCACTCCTTTGCCGGTTGCTGGTCGGAGAACTCCAGAGATTGGCGTCGGTTCCGCCTCCACATTCGCTCTGGAGCCACGGATTTGCCCGCCGTGGCGCTGCTGCGCGCCGAGAATGCGCCGATAGTGGTGCAAACGGCAGCCGGTTTTCGAGACCGCCGGCAGGAAACGCCTTTGACCCGAACCGATCTGAGCCGGCCAAGCCCCGGCATTGACAGCTCCTACGCCTGGACGCGGCTGGCCATCTCGATGGTGCTGGCGACGATCGGCGCGGTCGGCATGTGGGCCGTCGTCGTCGTGCTGCCAGCCGTGCAGGCCGAATTCGGCGTCGACCGCGCCGCGGCATCCATGCCCTACACCGCGACCATGGTGGGCTTTGCTGCCGGCAACGTGCTGGTTGGCCGCGCCATCGATCGCATGGGCTATTGGATCCCGGCGCTGATCTCTTCCGTGGCGCTCTCCGCCGGCCTGCTGCTCGCGGCGCTGTCGACCTCGATCCTGCAATTCACCCTTGCGCAAGGCGTGCTGATCGGTGTCGGCACGTCGGTGATCTTCGGGCCGCTGATCGCCGACATCTCGCACTGGTTCAACCGCCGGCGCGGCGTCGCCGTCACGGCGGCGGCGGCCGGCAACTACCTCGCGGGGGCGCTCTGGCCAACCATCATGCCGACGCTGATCAAGGCGGAAGGCTGGCGCTTCACTTATGCCGCCATCGGCGTCTTCTGCCTGGTCACCATGGTGCCGCTGGTGCTGCTGCTGCGGCGCGGCGCTCCGGATGCGGCCGCCGCAGGCTCGCCCGGAAGCCGGCCGGTGCAGCCTATTCCGATGTCGCCGGCGGCGCTGCAGGGGCTGCTGGTCGTCGCTGGCCTCGGCTGCTGCGTGGCTATGTCGATGCCGCAGGTCCACATCGTCGCCTATTGCATGGATCTAGGCTACGGCATCGCACATGGCGCCGACATGCTGTCGATCATGATGGCGGCGGGCGTGGTCAGTCGGCTTGCTTCGGGTTTTATCGCCGACCGCATCGGCGGGGCGAAAACCTTGATCATCGGTTCCGTGCTGCAATGCCTGTCGCTGCTGTTTTACATCCCGTTCGACGGGCTCGCCTCGCTCTATGTCGTGTCACTGGTGTTCGGCCTGTCGCAAGGCGGCATCGTGCCTTGCTACGCGATCATCGTGCGCGAATACCTGCCCGCCAAGGAGGCCGGGCAGCGTATCGGCATCGTCATGATGGCGACCATCTTCGGCATGGCGATCGGCGGCTGGATGTCGGGCTGGATCTACGACCTGACCGGTTCCTACGCAGCCGCGTTCCTCAACGGCATCGCGTGGAATCTGCTGAACATACTGGCCATCGGCCTGTTCATGTGGAAGGCAAAGAACAGGGCCGTCATGGCCACCTGAGGCAAGGGGCGGGCACGGCTCCTGGACACCCTCCGCTTGACAACGGACACGCAACTGCGCGACGCCAGAGGCCAAGGGGTGCGGCAATGGGCCGGTGAGATGGCGACAGCTGGGATGATTGTATTGCGGGCGCGCTTCGGCGGCTGCGGGCCGTGGCCTTGATCAAGCCACGCTCGCGCCGGGGCGGCGGCCGCCCGACCATATCAGACGTTGCGCGCAAAGCCGGCGTCGGCGCCATCACCGTGTCGCGCGCGCTGCGCGAACCGGAGCGTGTGTCCGAGGAATTGCGCCGGCAGATCCAGGCCGCCGTCGACGAGCTCGGCTATGTGCCGGACCCCAATGCGCGGGCGCTGGCCTCGGCGCGCGCCGAAGTGTTCGGCGTGCTGGTGCCGTCACTCACCAACAACGTCTTCGCCGAAGTGGTGCGCGGCATCTATGACAGCCTGTCGGACAGTCCGTTCCGCATCCAGCTCGGCAACACCCACTATTCGGGACTGGAGGAAGAGCGGCTCTTGCAGGTGTTCGGCTCGCAGCGGCCGGCAGCACTGATCGTGGCCGGCATCGACCAGACGCCGACCTCGCGAAAACTGCTGGAAAATGCCGGCTGCCCGGTGGTGCAGGTGATGGAGACCGGACCCGAACCCGTCGACATGATGGTCGGCTTCTCGCATCTCGACGGCGGCAGGGCGGCGACCGAGCATCTGATCGAGGCGGGATATCGGCGCATCGGCTTCATCGGCGCGCGCATGGACCCGCGTTCGCAGCGGCGCCTGGCCGGTTACCGCGCGGCGATGGAAAAAGCCGGCCTGTTCGACCCGCGCCTGGTCACCACCACGCCGGTGCTGTCCAGCGTGTCGCTCGGGCGCGAACTCTTCCGCGATGCGCTGGCCAAGATGCCGACACTCGACGGCGTGTTCTGCAACAATGACGACATCGCGCTCGGCGTGCTGTTCGAGTGCCATCGGGCCTCGATCGACGTGCCGAAGACGATCGGCATCGTCGGCTTCAACGATCTCGACATGATGCAGGTGGCCTTTCCCTCGATCACCAGCATCCGCACCTACCGCTACGAAATCGGCAGGCGCGCCGTCGCCATGGCACTGGCGGCAATCTCTGGCGACAGGCCGCAGGAGCGGATCGTCGACCTCGGCTACGAGCTCAAACGCCGCGAGAGCACCGCACGCTGAACACGCTTCGAGACCGCCCGCAAATGGCGCTTTACACAACGTCATGGTAGCGCTACCATTTTTACTGAGCGGGTATAACCACTTAGATGCTGAGCCTGTTTATTATACATAAGCAACAGCTCATGCTTGTTTATTATGTATAATATGATAGATTTCACCCCGCTGAAGGGGGGCGGCAAGGGGAGGGATCGCGGAGGCCTTCGGCACCTGGTAGGCGTGACTGGGCAAGGCGGAGGGGCCAGCCGGAAGCGCGAAAATTCCATAAAACTGAACAGACAAATCAGAACTGCAATCGGGAGGATTATCGATGATCAAGTCACTTGTTGGTGGCATCGTTGCCGCCACTGCATTCGTCATGTTGAGCTCGTCTGCGATTGCCGCAGGCCCTGAAATCGTCAAGGGCCCGGCGGCCGAGCCGGATTGCTTCTCACCCTGGGCCGCGGACACGCTGTTCTTCAAGTTCCCCAAGATGGCCGGCCCATACCGCATTGCGCTCGCCAACGGCTATATCGCCAACACCTGGCGTATCCAGATGGTGCAGACCGCGAAGGCCTATGCGGCGCAGAAGGACGTCGCCGCGAAGCTGAAGGAATTCAAAGTCGTCTCGACCGGCGAAGACGTGCCGGCGCAGATTTCGGCGATCAACAACTTCATCGATTCCGGCTATGACGCCATCGTCGTCAACGCACAGAACCCGACCGCCTTCGGGCCGGTGATCAAGCGAGCCAAGGAAGCCGGCGTCGTGCTGGTTGCCTTCGACAACATTCTCGACACCAAGGATGCCATCAACGTCAACGTCGACCAGAAGGGTCTTGGCGAGCTGTGGGGCAAATGGCTGGTCTCGCATGTGCCGAACGGCGGCAAGGTGCTCGAGGTGCGCGGCGTTGCCGGCACATCGGTCGACACCGACCGCCACACCGGCATCCACGAGGTTCTCGATGCCTCCGGCAAGAAGTGGGACGTCACCGAAGTCGTCGGCAAGTGGGATGACGGCGTTGCGCAAAAGGCTTCGGCCGATGCAATCGCCACCAACGGCCCCTTCGACGGCGTCACGGGACAGGGCGGCGACACCGGCATCGTGCAGGCGATGATCGATGCCAAGCATCCGTTCGTGCCGTTCGGCGGCGAGACCGAGAACGGCTTCCGCAAGTTCTGCGCGGCCCACGCAGCCGACGGGTTGAAATGCTCGTCGGCCGGTACCGGCCCGGCGCAGGTGGCGGTTGCCATCAAGACGGCGATCGCAGCGCTTGAAGGCAATGTCGTCCCGCAGTCGGTCAAGCTGCCGCTGGCGATCGTCGAGGATCCCAACTTCAAGGCCGGTCAGGACTTCTTCCCCGACCAGTCCGACAATTTCTTCGTCGGCAATTCCTTCCCGACCTGCGGCATCAATTTCACGGCGCAGGAAATCATGGGTCAGACCAAGGCTGACCAGTAGGCTGCACACCCGGCGCCGCGGGATCTCCTGCGGCGCCGACCACTCGATATCCTTGGTCGTCAAAGTGCCTCGGGAGGGCCGATGGACGCTGCGGTTCCGCTCTTCCAGATGGAAGGCATATCCAAACGCTATGGCGGCGTGCGAGCGCTGGAAAAGGCGGAGCTTGTCGTCACGTCCGGCAGCATCCACGCCATCCTTGGCGAAAACGGCGCAGGCAAATCGACGCTGATCAAGGTGATGGCGGGCGTCGTCGCGGCCGACGAAGGCCGCATGATGCTGGATGGCCGAGAGGTGACCTTCGCTTCGCCGGCTGCCGCCAACAAGGCCGGCATCGTCTGTATCTTCCAGGAGCTATCACTGGTTCCCGAACTCAGCGTCGCCGACAACATCCTCATATCAGATCCGCCCAAACGCTTCGGCATGATCGACCGCAAGGCGCAGCGCCGCATCGCGGAGGAAGCCCTTGCCCGCGCGGGTGCTGCCGACATCCATCCGCTGGCGCTGGTCAAGGACTTGCCCTTGTCGCGCCGGCAGATGGTCGAGATCGCCAAGGCGCTGGCCAGGAAGCCGCGCATCCTGATCCTCGACGAGGCGACGTCCGCGCTCACCGCGGCGGATGTCTCAAACATTTTTGGCGTGCTGAAGCGGTTGCGTTCGGAAGGGCTTGCGCTGCTCTACATCTCGCACCGCATGAACGAGATCGCCGAACTCGCCGATCAGTGCACGGTGTTCCGCAACGGCCGCAACGTCGCCAGCTACAAGGCCGGCTCGAAGAGCGACAATGAGGTGGTCGAACTGATGATCGGCCGCGAATACAGTCATATCTTCCCGCCAAAGCCGGCGACCGTGCCAGCCACAGCCGCACCCAGGCTTGAAGCCCGCAAGCTGTCGTGGACCGACCGGCTGGACAACATCTCGCTGACCGTCAGGGCAGGCGAGGTGGTCGGTCTCGGCGGTCTCGACGGCCAGGGCCAGCGCGAATTGCTGCTCGCTTTCTTCGGCGTGCTGCGCGGTCTTTCAGGCGAGGTGCTGATCGACGGCAAGCCGGTGACGATTGGCAGTCCGGCCAAGGCGCGGCAGGATGGTATCGGCATGGCGCTGATCCCGGAGGACCGCAAGACCGAAGGGTTGATGCTGCCGATGACAGTGCGCGAAAACCTGTCCTTCGCCGCGCTCGACCGGCTGTCCAGGGGCGGCATCATCGACCGCGCCGCCGAACAGCGGCTGATCGACGACATGGTCTCCCTTCTGGCGATCAAGACGGCGGGCCTCGACATTCCGGTCGGCGCGCTGTCGGGCGGCAACCAGCAAAAGGTGGTCATCGCCAAATGGCTAATGCGCCAGCCGCGCATCATCCTGCTCAACGATCCGACACGCGGCATCGATGTCGGCACCAAGCAAGAGCTCTACCAACTGATGCGCAAGCTGGCGGATGCCGGGGCGGCGATCCTGTTCTATTCGACTGACTATGACGAGCTAATCGGCTGCTGCGACCGGGTGCTGGTGCTCTATGACGGCGCCATCAAGCGCGAGCTGGTCGGCGCCGAGATTACCGAACGGGCGCTGATAGCGAGCGCGCTCAACATCCATGGCGAGGAGAGCCCGGTGGGCCTGGGAGCAAGCGCGTGAAAGATTGGCGCTATTGGCTGGCCGAGCAGCGCGGAACGCTGCTGGCGCTCGGCATCTTCATCGTCATGTTCGTCATCTACACATCGAACCATCCGGCCGGCTTCACCGCCAATGTCGTGCAGACAGCGGCGAACAAGGGCGTGCTGCTCGCCTTCGTCGCCATGGCGCAGACACTGGTGGTGATCACCGCCGGCATCGACCTGTCCGTCGGCATGATTTTCCTGCTCACCAACTGCCTGGCGTCCTGGCTGGTGGTGGGCACGCCGATGCAGACGACGCTCGGCGTTATCGCTGTGCTGGCGGTTGGCCTTCTCTGTGGCGCCATCAACGGCGCCATCGTTATCTACGGACGGCTGCAGCCGATCGTCGCCACCATCGCTACCGGGGCCGTCTATTACGGCATCGGCCTTTTGCTGCGGCCATTCCCTGGCGGTTCGGTCAATGAGGACCTGGCCGATGCGCTGACCGGTCGCGTCTTCGATGTGGTGCCGGCGAGCCTCGTCGTGCTGCTCGCCATCGTGCTGGTGATCTGGGTGCCGTTCAGCCGCTCGGTGCTTGGCCGGGCAGCCTACGCGGCGGGTTCGTCGGAGACGGCGGCCTACATGTCCGGCGTGCCGATAAGGCGCGGCAAGTTCGCCGCCTACACGCTGGCCGGGCTGCTGGCCGCGATCGGCGGGCTGTTCCTGACCTTCTTCACCTATACGGGCGACGCGGCCTATGCCAGCGGCAACGCCTACACGCTGTTCTCGATCGCCGCCGTGGTGCTTGGCGGCGTCTCGCTGTTCGGCGGCAAGGGCAGCGCCATCGGCGCCATCTTCGGTGCGCTCGCCTTCCGCACCATCGGCGATTTGTTGTTCGTGTTCGATTTCGATCCGCTCTGGCAGCCGCTGTTCCAGGGCATTATCCTGCTGATCGCCGTCAGCCTCGGCGCCTTCGCCCTGTTTCGGGTCCGCAACCGGCTGGAGTGGTTCCTGTGAGCGAAACGACGCCGATGGTTGGGAAGAGCGACGGCGGCATTGCCGGCCGCATGCCGAAATTCATCCGCCGTGCCGATCCCGCGGTGCTGACGGCGTTCGCCTGCATCGTGCTGCTGCTGCTCCTCGGCAGCCTCTATTCCAGAAGCTTCCTGTCACCTGAATATCTGCTGCAGCAGCTCAAGGTCGCCTCGTTCCTCGGCGTCATCGCCACCGGCATGATGCTGGTCGTGCTGCTCGGCCAGATCGACCTGTCGGTGCCGTGGTCGGTGGCGGCCGGCGCAATGATGGCCTGCGCCGCGGCCGCCTACGGTCCGGTCGGCGTGGCGCTGGCCATTCCGTTCGGCATCTTCTGCGGCGTACTGATCGGCATCGTCAACGGCATCGGTGTCGCCTATCTGCGCATTCCGTCGATGATCATCACGCTGGCCACCAACGCCGTCGCGCAAGGGCTGATGGTGGTCTACACCGGCGGCTTCTCGCCACAGGATTCGGCGACCCGCGCCATGCGCTACCTCGCGACGGGTTTTACAATTCCGGGCGTGCCCAACGCGGTCATCATCTGGGCTGTCATCGGTGCCGCGATGGTGCTCGTGCTGACCCGCACCGGCTTCGGCCGCACGGTCTACGGCATCGGCAACCGCGAGCGCGCCGCCTATCTCTCAGGCATCGACACAAGGCGCGTGGTGATGATCGCGTTCGCCGTCTCCGGTGGGCTCTCGGCCTTCGGCGGCGTGCTTCTGGCCGGCTATGCCTCCAAGGCGGCGCAGTCGATGGGCGACGCCTATCTCTTGCCGTCGATCGCCGCGGTGGTGCTGGGCGGCACCTCGATCCTCGGCGGGCGCGGTTCCTATCTCGGCACCGTCGCCGGCGTCATCCTGATCACGCTCTTGCAATCCATCCTGTCGGTCATGCAGATGCCGGAGGCGGGGCGGCAGATCATCTATGGCGTCGTCATCGTCGCCATGCTGTTGCTCTACGGCCGCGCGCCGGCAAGCCGCTAGATTCAGATTTCAGGTCGAACTCGACCTGAAATCTGAATCCGCCTCTAAATCAAGGAGATAGAGCATGATGTCGTCCGAAAACCGCTTCACACTTTTCGGCATCATGCTCTAGCCGTGGACGAAGAAGCAGCGCAGGCGCCGACGGGCGCTCCCGGCTCGGCGCCGCCGGCCATCGTGGTGATGGGCGTCGCGGGCTGCGGCAAGTCGGCTGTCGGCATCGCGCTGGCAGCCGCGCTCGGCGCCGTCTTCATCGAAGGCGACAGACTGCATCCACCCGAAAATGTCGCTCGCATGGCAAGCGGCGAGCCGCTCACCGACCAGTTGCGCGAAGGCTGGCTCGATGCGATTGGCGAGCGCATCGCGGCATCGGCTGGCAAAGGGCAAGGCGTGGTCGCGGCCTGCTCGGCGCTGAAGCGCAGCTACCGCGCGCGCCTGCGCGGTTTTTGCCCTGACATCGTCTTCCTCTATCTGGAGATCGACCAGGCGACGGCGAGTAAGCGGGTCGCCAGCCGCAAAGGGCATTTTATGCCGGCAAGCCTGGTCGACAGTCAGTTCGCCATTCTGGAACCACCGGGGACGGATGAACGGGCATTGACAATCGACGCGACGCGTCCCGTTGCCGATGTCGTTGCAGACGCGATCCGGCTGCTGGCTAGAGCAATTCCAGGAAAAGTGTGACGCGGTTTTCCCGGGAAAAGCGCATAGCGCTTTCCCTTGGGAATTGCGTCAAAACAAAGAGTTAGAGCGGTTCGCCGCTTCTGCGAAACGGTGAACTGCTCTAACTCATAAGCCGGTATCATCGCCTGTCATGGTATCGTCGGAGGCTTCCGTCAGCCGCCCGCTGCGGGACCAGATCAGCATCTGTTCGGGAAACAGTTTCAGCGCCTCGAGCAGCCGGTCGCGCTTGAGCAGGATATAGCGTGCCTGCAGCACCATATCCTTGGCTCCGTCCCGTCCCATCTCCGCTTCAGCCGGCAGCAGTTCCGGGCTGATGACGGCCCGGTATTCGCGGAAGGGAATGGTCTCGAAGGTCGACATGGCAAACAGCGCCGCCTTGCCCCTTGCGGCGAAATTCGCCGGTGCCGAAGCCAGATGCGTCCAGCCGCCTTTGCCGATCGCGACCTCGGTGAAGGTCGAGCCTGCGTGGATGGTGTTGGTCATCAGCACCACGCCATTGCCTCTGAGGATCTTCTGGATGCGGACGGTGACCTGATAGGCATCGTCGCGCTCGAAGACGATGCGGCTCTTCAGGTAGCGGTTCTCGACCTTGACCAGCGGCGGGTTCAGGAAACGCAGGCCGAACATCGATTCCGAGACACCGTGGGAATTGACGCTGACCTGATGCGCCTCGATATCAGCCTCGTGCAAAGCGCGCTTGCCGAAGATGGTCTGGGAGGTGAACTGATCGCACCAGACGATGGCGCCGTGGCCCCGCAGCAAGGCTGCCTGCAGTCCTTCCTGTCCCTCCAGCCGGATGGTCGGGGACCATCGGAAGCCGGCGACGTGCGCGGCAAGCTGCAGCCGGCGGCGGTGGCGCGCCGCGAGCAAGGCCTCGAACAGCCTGCGCGCGTCGATGTTGCTGCCAAGCACCGCGCGCGTGGCGTCGGCATAGGCTGGAAATTGCTTGCGCATATGGCGTTTCAGGCGAAGCCTGGAGATCCGATCGCAGATCGACGCCCACCAGCGCACCGGCACTGCGGCCGCGACCACGAGATAGAAGATGGCGAGCAGGCTTTCGCGCAGGTCCCGGTTCGAGAACCGGCGCACCCTGCCGGGGTGGACCACCTTGCGGCTGAAGAAGCGGACGTACTCAGCCCTTTCCGGTACAGGGACATCGGCGATGATTTCGGTCCGGAACCTTGCCGTGGCGGTCGGCCTGCGGGATTTCGCGAACCTTGACAGCCTCATCCGACGGGCGTCCATCCGTTCCTGTTGCAAAACCGCTTTCTGCGCCTGAGCGCATCTTACGATGGTGAACGCCGCGCGCCAGTGGTCGATCTAGATTTGCGAAGACAGTTCGACCGGGAAATCGTCGTTGTCGGCATCGCGCATGGCTGCGAGGCTTCTGTTATCAAGCACCTCGGCGATCGCCTGGCGCACTTCCAGCATCATGTGCCGGACTTGGCAGGTGGCTTCGTCGCAATCCTCGCAGCGCTGGTACTGCGTGCGGCTGGCGCAAGGTATCGGCGCCAGCGGCCCGTCCAGCACGCGCACGACATGGCCGATCTTGATCTCGGAGGCCGGGCGGGCGAGGCGATAGCCGCCTTCCTTGCCCTTGCGGCTCTGGACAAAGCCGGCATTGCGCAATTCGCCCAGGATGGCATCGAGGAATTTCTTCGGGATGTTGTTGGCGACCGCGATGTCGTTGACGAAGGCCAGTTGGCCAATCGGCAGACTGGAAAGATGCACGAGGGCCTTGAGGCCGTATTTGCCTTTTTTCGTCAGCATGCCCGAGTCAACCCATGAAAACCCCAACCACCCGCATCTGGCGACTGTTTGTGTGCAAATAATGACGTTTTGATCACACGATGATGTTTCGCCAAAACAAGCCGGCCGATTGGCACATTAGGCACAAACGCGTTGATTCTTTGTAACGTTTTGCAGGAATGACGCTGATATCCAGGGATAACAGGCCTGAAACGAAAGAAGGCCGGCAAAGCGCCGGCCTTCTCGTGAATTCAAACGCTGAAACCGTCAGCGGCTGCCATAGGCCTGGTCAAGCAGGCCACCGGCGGCGAAATGTTGTTTCTGGATCTTGTCCCAGCCGCCGAAGACGTCTTCCACCGTCAGCAGGCGCACCTGCGGGAAATCGGCCTTGTATTTGGCGGCGACGGCCGCATCACTCACCCGGTTGCCATTCTGGGCGAGGATGTCCTGGCCTTCGGGCGTGTAGAGGAAATCGAGATAGGTCTTGGCCAGATCGCGCGTGCCATGCTCGTCGGCGACTTTGTCGACGATCGCCACCGGGAATTCGGCGAGCAGGCTGACCGAAGGCGTGACCTGCTCGAACTTGTCGTCGCCATATTCCTTGCGGATGCCGCGCGTCTCGGACTCGAAGGTGATCAGCACGTCGCCGATCTCACGCTGCACGAAAGTGGTGGTCGCGGCGCGCCCGCCCGTGTCGAAGATCGGCACATTGTTGAACAGCTTGGTGATGAACTCCTTCACCTTGGCGTCGTCGCCCTTGAAGGCTTCCTTGGCGTAAGCGGTGGCCGCCAGATAGGTGTAGCGCGCATTGCCCGAGGTTTTCGGGTTGGGGAAGATCACCTGCACGTCGTCGCGCACCAGATCGTTCCAGTCCTTGATGTGCTTGGGGTTGCCGGCGCGCACGAGGAACGAAGGCAGCGAATAGAAGGGCGAGGCGTTGTTGGCGAAATCCTTCTGCCAGTCAGCCGAGACAAAGCACTTCTTGACCAGGAAGTCGATGTCGGTGACCTGGTTGAAGGTGACGACATCGGCGCCGAGGCCCTCGGCGATGGCGCGTGCCTGAGCTGATGTGCCGGCATGCGACTGGTCGATGGTCACGCCCGGATGCGCTGCGATGAAGGCCTTGTTGACCTGGACGAACAGTTCGCGGCCGACGTCATAAGAGGCGTTGAGCAGCTTGTCGGCCGACCAGGCTTGGGAGGATGCGAGGAGCAGCCCGGCAACGGTGGCAAGGCCAAGGAAAAATCGCTTCATGAAAATAGGGCTCCGATGCAATGCGTTTATGGGTTGAGCATAGCCGTGCGGGACGATAGGCGGCGAGGTACACAGCGCAGCATCATCGCTTTGTCGCGAGAAAAGACATCGCCGAAACAGCGAGTGCCTGGAATTCTGTTCCAGCGGGCGGTTCCCAGAGCCCAATTCTTTCTGCGCCTTGAACGGTTACGGTATTTGGCATATACATATGGCATATACAAAGCGAGGCGCCGTCATGCCCCAACACCGTCATCCAACGACGCCACCGAAGGAGGCAAAGCTCTTCCGCAACAACCGCAGCCAGGCGGTGCGCATTCCTGTGGAGTTCGAGCTGCCGGGTGACAAGGTGCTGATCAGCCGCGAAGGTGATCGCCTTGTCATCGAGCCGGTTCGCAAACCTGGCCTCAGCGCGTTGCTCGCCCAATGGGCGAAAGAGGCGCCACTTGGTCCTGAAGACGACTTTCCCGAGATCAACGATGCGCCGGTCCAGTCCGAGGATTTTTTCTGATGCGGTTCATGCTGGATACGAACATCATCAGCGACATGATCCGAAACCCGGCCGGCAAGGCTGCCGGCGCTATGGTGCGCGAGGGAGACGCAGCCGTCTGCACAAGCATCGTCGTCGCCTCTGAGTTGCGATATGGCTGCGCCAGGAAAGGCTCGGCCAAGCTGCTCAGGAAGGTCGAGGAATTGCTGGCCGAAATCCCTGTTCTGCCGCTCGATGTGCCGGTGGATGCAGAGTATGGCACACTTCGCGCAGAGCTGGAGGCCATTGGCCAACCTATTGGCCATAATGACCTTTTTATTGCCGCTCACGCCTGCGTGCTGGGTATCATTTTGGTGACGGCCAACATGGGGGAGTTCACCCGGATACGGAAGCTGAAGGTCGAGAACTGGCTGGAATAGCCGTTGGCCGAGGATCAAGCGGCCGGAAACAGCTTCCAGCGCCCCGGACGGAACGCCACCCGGCTCTTCTGCGCCGCGGGATGGCCGACCGGAAGTTCGATCTCGACCCGCTGGCGCTGGCCGCCGATCTCGAGTTCGACACGCCGCGTGCCGGCGACGCGGCGGCTGGCGGCGACCGTGCCGGCGATGCAGCCGCTGCAGCCGTCGAGCAGTTCGACGTCGTGCGGGCGGAAATAGAGCGTTGCGTCGCCCTCGGGCGCATGCGGCGCTGCCAGTCCGATCGGACGGTCGGCAAGCCAGATTTCGCCATTCTCGACCTTGACGGGAAGCGCGTTCGATTCGCCGATGAAGCCGTAGACGAAGGGGGAGTTCGGGGTGTCGTAGATGTCATCGGCGGTGCCGACCTGCTCGATGCGGCCCTGGCTCATCACCACGACGCGGTCGGCAAGTTCCAGCGCCTCTTCTTGGTCGTGGGTGACGAAGACGGTGGTGTGGCCGGTGCGATCATGGATTTCGCGCAGCCAGCGGCGCAATTCGCGGCGCACCTGCGCATCGAGCGCGCCGAACGGCTCGTCGAGCAGCAGCACCTTGGGTTCGATCGCCATGGCGCGGGCAAGTGCCACACGCTGGCGCTGGCCGCCGGAGAGTTGCGCGGGGTAGCGCTTCTCGAGACCGGAAAGCTGGACAAGGTCGAGAAGCTCGGAGGCGCGGCGGCGGATTTCCTGCGCCGGCGGCCGCGACGGTCCGTGCCGGACTTTCAGGCCGAACCCGATATTGTCGGCCACGGTCATGTGCCGGAACAGCGCGTAATGCTGGAAGACGAAGCCGACATTGCGCTCCTGGATCGATTTCTGCGAAGCATCCTCGTCGCCGAAGAAGATCTTGCCGCGCGTCGGCCGCTCGAGCCCGGCGATCAGCCGCAGCAGCGTCGTCTTGCCGGAGCCGGATGGTCCGAGCAGCGCGATCAGTTCGCCCGACTTGATGTCGAGCGACACGTCGTGGAGCGCGGGAAACCGCTCAAACTCCTTGCGCACATTGGCAACGCGAACTTCCATACAAATCCCTCTGCTAGTGTCCGCGCGTCGCGGCAAGCTCGGCGCCGTAGCGCATCTCGAGCAGTGTTTTCAAGACCAGTGTGACCAGCGCCAGCCCGGCCAGCAATGAGGCGACGGCAAACGCGCCAACCGCGTTGTACTCGTTGTAGAGGATTTCGACATGCAGGGGCATGGTGTTGGTCAGGCCCCTGATATGGCCCGATACCACCGACACCGCGCCGAACTCGCCCATGGCGCGGGCGTTGCACAACAGCACGCCGTAGAGCAGCCCCCATTTGATGTTGGGCAGCGTCACGTACCAGAAGGTCTGCCAGCCATTGGCGCCAAGCGAAAGGGCTGCCTCCTCGTCGCCATTGCCCTGTTCCTGCATCAGCGGGATCAGTTCGCGGGCGACGAAGGGGAAGGTGACGAAGACGGTGGCGAGCACGATGCCGGGCACGGCGAACAAGATCTGGATGCCGTGCATTTTCAGCCAGCCGCCAAGCAGCCCCTGCGCGCCAAACAAAAGCACATAGACCAGGCCGGAAATGACCGGCGAAACCGAGAAGGGCAGGTCGATCAGGGTGGTCAGGAAGGCCTTGCCCTTGAATTCGAATTTGGCGATGGCCCAGGCAGCGGAGATGCCGAAGACGACGTTGAGCGGCACCGAGATCGCAGCGACTAGCAGTGTCAGGTGGATGGCCGAGCGTGCGTCTGGTTCGACCAGCGCTTGCGTATAGGCACCGATGCCTTTCGCCAGCGCCTCATGGAAGACGATGATCAGCGGCAAGAGCAGAAAGATGCCGAGGAAGGCAAAGGCGATGGCCATCAGCACGGCTTGCGCCGGACGGCTTTCGGTCACCGCCGCCGAGCGGCTCTCATGGTAGGGTTCGTAGGATTTGATCTCGGGGTCAGCCATAGCGCTTGCGGCTCCATGTCTGCACGAGATTGACAATCAGAAGCATGACGAACGACAGAGCAAGCATGATTGCTGCGATCGCGGTCGCCGCCGGGTAGTTGTATTCCTCCAGCCGGATGACGATCAGAAGCGGCGCGATCTCGGATTTGTAGGGCAGGTTGCCGGCGATGAAGATGACCGAGCCGTATTCGCCGACGCCGCGGGCAAAGGCCAGCGAAAAGCCGGTTATAATGGCCGGCGCCAGGCCCGGGAACAGCACGCGGGTGATGATCTGGAAGCGGCTGGCGCCAAGCGTGGCGGCTGCCTCCTCCACCTCCTTGTCGATTTCCTCCATGATCGGCTGCACGGTGCGCACGACAAAAGGCAGGCCGATGAAAATCAGCGCGATGACGATGCCGAGCGGCGTATAGGCTACCTTGATGCCGAGCGGCATCAGCAATTTGCCGATCCAGCCGTTTGGTGCGTAGAGCGTGGTGAGCGCGATGCCGGCCACCGCCGTCGGCAGCGCGAAGGGCAGGTCGACCATGGCGTCGACGATGCGGCGGCCAGGGAAGCGGTAGCGTACCAGCACCCAGGCGACCAGCGTGCCGAAGACGACATTGACGGCCGCCGCGATGAAGGCGGTGCCGAAGCTGATTTCAAGCGCATTCCGCGTACGGCGGTCGGTGGCGATGGCCCAGAACTCGGTCCAGCCGAGTGAGGCCGAGCGCCAGACCAGCCCGGACAGCGGGATGAGAATGATGAGGGTGAGGTAGGCAAGCGAGAAGCCGAGCGTCAATCCGAAACCCGGAATGACACTCGGCTGCTTGAAACGCCACCCCGCCTGCGCGGGTGCTGTGGTCATGTCGTCCTGATCTAGATTTAGCTCACTGGGCCGGCTTGTAGATCTGGTCGAATATACCACCGTCGCCGAAATGATAAGGCTGTGCCTTCTTCCAGCCGCCGAAAAGCGGATCGTCGATGGAGATCAGCTTGATATCAGGCGTCTTCGGAATATCCGCCGGCGCCACCAGTTCGGGCTTAGCCGGACGATAGTGGTTCTTGGCGATGATCGTCTGCGCTTCCTTGGAATAGAGCCAGCCGAGATAGGCTTCGGCTACTTTGCGCGTGCCCTTGGCATCGACATTGGCATCGACAATCGCCACCGGCGGCTCGGCCAGGATCGAGGTTGGCGGATAGACGATCTCGAAATTGTCGGCGCCAAACTCGTCGAGCGCCAGATAGGCATCGTTTTCCCAGCCGATCAGCACGTCGCCAATGCCCTTTTGCGCGAAGGTCACGGTCGAGCCGCGCGCGCCGGTGTCGAGCACCGGGGCGTTGGCGTAGAGCTTGCCGACGAATTCCTTGTTCTTGGCTTCGTCGCCGCCATCATGGGCGTTGGCGTAGGCCCAGGCGGCGAGGTAGTTCCAGCGCGCGCCGCCCGAGGTCTTCGGGTTCGGCGTGATCACCTGGACGCCGTCCTTGACCAGATCGCTCCAGTCGTGAATGCCCTTGGGGTTGCCCTTGCGGACCAGGAAGATGATGGTCGAGGTGTAAGGCGCTGAATTGTTTTCGAATTTCTTGCGCCAGTCGGGATTGATCTTCTTCGACTTGGAGACGATGGCGTTGATGTCGCCCTCAAGCGCCAGCGTCACCACATCGGCGTCGAGGCCGTCGATCACGGCGCGGGCCTGGGCGCCCGATCCGCCATGTGACTGCTGGATGGTGACCGTCTCGCCGGTCTCGGCCTTCCAGTGGGCGGCAAAGGCCTCGTCATAGGCTTTGTAGAGCTCGCGTGTCGGATCGTAGGACACGTTGAGGATGGTGGTGTCGGCAAACGCGAAACCGAGCGTGCCTGATAGAACCGACGTGACGACCAGTGCGCCGAGCAGTTTCCTGAAATGAGGTTTGGTCATTTCTGCCTCCGTTGAACCCGCGCCAAATCTACCGAATTGATAGAAATTAGATGCATCGAATGTTGCCTTTTTTGCCCTCTTGAAGAAAATCTTCGATGAGATTTCGCTCTTTGGGGAAATATTTTCCCTTGTGCGCGACGACGGCAAATCCACGCCGCCACCTGACCTATCTACAAATCCTAGGTGTCGAGGCAAGGTCGTAGGGGACTGATGGGGCGGATCACTCTGCGGAAATGGGAAAGTCGAAACGCTCCTTGGCGAACGGTTCGTTTGTCAGCGTGAAGTGCCACCATTCGCGCGCATAGTTCTTGAAACCGCCGGCACGCATGACATCGACGAGCGACTTGCGGTTTGCCGCTGCTACGTCGCCGAGCGGGCGGTGTGCTGTTTCGCTGATCGGGTCGAAACAGTCGAAGCCGGTGCCGAAATCGAGCGTGGCGGCATCGATAGCGCCGCAGGCCGGTTTCGGCGCAGCCGTGCTGCCGACCGGCGCGATGGCGACATCGACTGTCGAGCCGCGGGAATGGGTTGACAGTTCGCCGACATAGCCTTTGGCGATGAGGTCGCCGCGCTTGACCTTCGGATACCATTGCGGATCGGGCGGGCCACCTTCACGCGTCCATTCGCCCATGTCGGTCACCGCACGGGCAGGGCGGTAGCAGTCGAACACGACCAGCGTCAGGCCCTTCACGGCGATCGACTTCTGGACACTGGCGAGAGCTTGCGCCGCCTGCAAGGTGAGAATGCAGACCGGCGCGTCATAGCCGCTCACCTTGCGGTGCAGGAAATCATCAGATCCGGCGTAGCGGATGTCCTGACGGATCGAGGGGTCGATATCGGTGAGGCGAACGAAGCCGGCGGGGAGGGGGTTGGCATGCGCGGGCAGAACGAAAGCCGCAACAGCCAGCGCGCAAAAGCCAATGCGTTGAATCGCCTGGCGCATTCTATTCAAGGAAGGCTTTCATTCAACAAACACTTTCACGCTCGCCGCCCGCCCGGCCGCGTCGATCACGGTCAGCGTCGAGTAGCCTGCGCCGTCGGGCAGCCAGGTCGCGGTGCGGCGGCGGTCGATACCAGCGAGCGGCTTGCCATTGGCCAGCCAGCGGAACGGCGCGCGGCCGCCTTGCAGTTTGAGCACCAGCGGCGAGGCATCGGCCGAATTCGTGGCGAGGTCGACGCGGGCGCCGTCCGGCGGGAAGATGATGGTTGGGGCGGGTTCGGTCGGTGTGGCCTGCACCAGGCCGTCGGCGCCGGCGCCGAAGCGAGCGAGCGTCACCGGCAGGTCTTCGCGCTTGGGGGTGAAGGCGCCGGGCGGCTTGCCCGGCAGCGGCACGGTGGCAAGGCCGGAGCGGACAAAGCCTTCGAACAGGATGGGGGCGGCCGAGACATAGCCGGAAAGGCCCGGCACCGCGCCGGCATCGGGGCGGCCGACCCAGACGCCCAGCACATAGCGGCCGTCGAAACCGACCGACCAGGCGTCGCGGTAGCCGTAGGAGGTGCCGGTCTTGTAGGCGATGCCGCGCTGCAAGGCGCCTTCCGGCGGTTTGACCCCCGACAAGATGTCGATGATCTGCCAGTTCGCCTGGTCGTTGAGAATGGTGGCGGTGGTGCGTTCGGCATTGGCCGGCTCGGTGCCGTCATGCAACGTGTGCGTCTTGCCGCCATTGGCGAGCCCCGTATAGAGCTGGACCAGGTCGCGCAGCGTGACGCCAACGCCGCCGAGGCCGATGGCCAGGCCCGGTGCTTCGTTGACCGGCAGGATCGGGTTGACGCCGGCTTGGCGGAAGCGCGCCGTCAGCCGCGCCGGTCCGACCGCGTCGAGCACGCGGATCGCGGGCACGTTGAGCGACAGCTGCAGCGCCTGGCGGATGCTGACATCACCCTGGTAACCCATGTCGAAATTCTTGGGCCTGTAGCCGCCGAAATCGACCGGGCTGTCCTCGATCAGCGTTTCCTGCGCCACCAGCCCCTGTTCGAAGGCGAGGCCATAGATGAACGGCTTCAGCGTCGATCCGGGCGAGCGCACGATCTTGGTCATGTCGATCCAGCCGGAACGGCTGGCATCGAAGAAATTAGCGGAGCCGACTTCGCCCAAAATGTCGCCGGTGCGGGAATCGGCCAGCACCATGGCGACGGACAGACGCGGTCCAAGCTTGGTGGCGGCGTCGCGCGCCACCTGTTCCAGCCCTTGCTGGACACTTTTGCGGATTGTCAGCTTGAGCGGCTGGCCGGGAACGGCCCTGGGCAGCATCGCATAGGCGGCATGCGCGGCGAGTGCCGGCAAGGTGCGGCGCAGGCCCGACACGTCGTCAAGTGCCGCGCGCGCGGCCTCGCGTTCGCCGATCATGCCTGATGAGACCATGCGGGTCAGCACCCGGTCGCGGGCGGCATGCGCGATCTCCAGGTTGCGGTCGGGGCGGCGCTTTTCCGGCAATTGGGGCAGGGCGACGAGCAAGGCGGCTTCCGAGACGGTGAGCCGCTTTGGCTCCTTGCCGAAATAGGCGAGCGAGGCGGCCCGCACCCCTTCGAGATTGCCGCCATAGGGCGCCAGCGTCAGGTAGCGTTCGAGGATCTCGCGCTTCGACAGCCGCCGCTCGATCTGGATGGCGCGCAGCATCTGCTTGATCTTGGAGCCGAGGCTGCGGCTTTCGCGCGGCTCGATCAGGCGTGCGAGCTGCATCGACAGGGTCGAGCCGCCGGAGACGATGTGGCCGCTGGCGATGAGCTGGCCGGCGGCGCGGCCAAGCGCCAGCACGTCGATACCCTCATGGTCCCAGAAACGCTTGTCTTCGTAGGTGACCAGCATGTCGACGAACTGCTTGTCGACCTGGTCGAGATGGGTCTCGAGCCGCCAGTAGCCGTCCGGCGTGGCGAAGGCACGCAGCAACTGGCCGTCGCGGTCCTGGACTTCGGTGGAGACTGTCAAAGTCGCCGGCAGCGGCGGCGGGAAGGCGCGGTCGAGCTCCCAGAGGGAGGCCGCGAAAACTGCGAGGATGCCGGCGCAGGAGCCTAGCGTTATGGCTGCCCGGCGAAAGAATTTTCTGGAGAGCATGGCGCCGCCCCTCATCCGCCTGTCGGCACCTTCTCCCCGTCCTTGGACGGGGAGAAGGAAGCTGTCATGAGCGCAATCGCCATTTGCATGATCGCCACCATCGGCGCCTTAAGGTGCCTTGATCTCCATCACGCCGGTGGCGGTGCGGGCCGAATATTGCGGCCGGTACATGTCTTCCACCGTTGCCGCCGGGTGCGCATAGGTGCCAGGCGTCACGGCGCGCACGACATAGGCAAGCGTCAGATTGTGATCGTGATCGCCATCGGCCGGATTGAATGCCGCGACGAAACGGTCGTCGCGGAATTCGAGGTGCGCGGCATCGGTCTGTGCCAGCCAGGAGAAATTCGTCAATTGGGCGCTGGAGACCAGGCCCGGATTGTCGATCTCGAAGCCGGCTGGCAACAGGTCGGTGACCAGCAGGCGCGAGGGCCAGCTGTTCTGTTCCGTGACCTTGAGCACGACGACATAGCGTTCGTTCTGGGTTGCCTCCGTCACATTGGCTTCGGTGCCATCGAGCTTGTAGTAGGTGCGGTCGATGGTGAAGCCGTCACCGCCAGCCGGCAAGGGCTGGATCGGCGACGCCACAGTGGTGACGACGGCCTGCAGCGGGGTCTTGCCGGTGTTGGCGATTTCGAGCGGGCTGTCGACCAGCTCGGAGCCGTTGACCTGGTTGGAATAGCCGCCCGAATGCGGCGCGCCATTGACCGTCAGCGTGATCGAGTCGTTGCCTTCCCTCAGCGCGCGGGCCGCCAGCAGCATCCAGGAATCGTCCTGGGTGCTGGTCCAGCGGACTTCGGCGCGTTCCCTGGTAACCAGCTTGATCAATTCGGGCACGATCGTCGATACCGGCTTCGATTCCGCCGCCAGTGACAGCATTGCCGCGCCGTCACGCAGCGGCGAGCCATAGTCGGAGCGGTAGTAGTCATAGTCGGTCTGCGACTTGGCGAGCTGCAGCGCGGTCTTGAACGTGGCTTCCGAGCGCTGGGTGTCGCCATAGAGCGCAAGGCTCGCCGCCAGCTGGGCAACGGCCATCGGGCTCGAGAAGGCTTCGAGCTGGGTGTCTGCATAGTAGCGCAGATCGCCGATCGAGGCCTTCTTGTTGCGAGCCAGAACATAGAGGGCGTAGGCGATCTCGCTGCCGCGGTCCTGGACGCTCTGGTCGTAGCCTAGCGAGTTCTGCAGATTGCTCAGCGCCTGGTTCATGGCGAGAGCCGGCACATCGTATTTCTGCTCGCGCGCCCTGGTCAGGAATTCGCTGACATAGGCGTCGAGCCACAGATCGCCCGAACCCGGGCCCCACAGGCCAAAGCTACCGGACGAAGACTGGTAGCTCAGCACCTTGTAGATGGCATCCTGGATGCGGCCGTGCAGGTCGGGGTCGCTTTCCATGCCGATGCCGGAAGCCATGTCATTGACATAGAGGAGCGGCATGGCGCGGCTGGTGGTCTGCTCGGCGCAACCATAGGGGTAGCGGTCGAGCGTCATCAGCAATGACGGCACGTCGAAGGCCGCGGCCTGCGAAACGCCGACACTGACGGAAGCGCCTTCAAGCAGACTTGCCGCCAGGAGTTCCTTGTCGACGCGCAATGCGCCGCCATTGCCCTTGAGGTCGACCACAAGGCGCGTGGTGACCGGCAATTGCGCCGGGCGCACCGGCACGTAGAGTGTCTGTTCGACCTTGGTGCCGTCGGCGTGCGCCAGCTTTATGGTGAGCGAGGCATTGCCCGCCGTCTTTGCGATCAACGGCACGGTCAGTGTCTGGCGCTTGCCCTGGGCGAGTGTCAGCTTCTGGGGCAGGGGCTTGTCGCCGGTCGACAGGTCACCCGTCGTGTCGATCGAGAAGGTATAGTCGCCGGCAGGGCCGTCGGTGTCGGCCACGTCGAGCCGCATCACGGCGTTGTCGCCAGGTGCCAGGAAGCGTGGCAGGCCGGCGGTGATGACGACCGGATCGCGCACGATCACATCCGACTGGGCATGGCCGACCGCTTCCTTGGTCCAGGCGACGGCCATGACGCGCACGGTGCCGTTGAACTGCGGGATGTCGAAGTCGACCCGCGCCTTGCCGTCAGCGTCGAGCTGGACCGGGCCGGAGAAGAAGGCGACCAGCTTTTCGGTGGGCGGGCTTCCTTGCGTCTGCATGTTGGCGCCGTCACCGCCGGTCCTGAGCTTGCCGGTGGTGCCCAGCGAGTCGTCGATCAGGCGGCCATAGATGTCGCGGATCTCCATGCCCAGCATGCGCTGGCCGAAGAACCAGTTCTCCGGATCCGGTGCCTTGTAGTTGGTCAGGTTGAGGATGCCGACATCGACCGCGGCGACCATGACGTAGGCGTTGGTGCCCGGCTGCACGCCGGCCACGGAAACCGGGATCGACAGCTGCTGGCGCGGCATCGTCTTGTCCGGCGGAGTCAAGGTGACGGCGAGCTTCTTCGAGCCCGGATCGACCGTCAGCCATTTCACGCCGATGGCGCGGGCCGGCATGCGCGTTTCCTGCGCATCGCCCGGCCGGAACAGGGTTGCCGTGACATAGGCGCCGGCACCCCAGTCGTCACCGACCGGAATGTCGACGGTGCTGCCGCCGACCGGCACGGTTGCCGTGATGGTCTTCAGCAGCTTGTCGGAACCGATATTGATCAGAAGTTCGCCGGCAAAATGCGGCGAGATTTTCAGCTTGGCCACTTCGCCCGCGGCATAATTGTCCTTGTCGAGGGCGATCTCCAGGCCGTCAGGCGTTTCGGTGGTGGTCGAGGCGACATACCAACCGGCGTCGAATTCGTAGCTGGTGGCAGGCCCCTCGGGATCAGATGTCTCGACCTCGAGCCTATACTGGCCCCAATCGACCGGCACGGAGACGGTGGCGTCGCCATCGGCGCTGAGGTCGATCTGGCCGTTGGCGATCGACTTTGTGAGGTCAACCGCCTCGTAGTTCCAGGAGTTGTTGGAGCGGTACCACTGGTAATTGCGTTCGACCTTGACCAGCGACCACTGCGCGCCCTTCAGCGCTTCACGCTTGCCGGCCGGATCGACCGCGATCAGGCTGAACTTGGCCGTGCCGCCCTGCGGCACTTCGCCGTCGGCGAAGTCCGGACGGATGCCGATCATATGGCCTTGCGGGCGGATGCCGATGTTGAGCGAGCGCTCGATGGCGCGGCCACCGGTTTCGCGCATGCGCACCGTCACCTTGCCGTTGACCAGCTTGGTGGTCGAGGGCAACTGGTCGACGGAAATCGGGAAGGTCGCCTTGCCGTCATCGCCAACCACCGGCAGGTTGGTCAGCGGCGTGACCGTTGGCTGCGCCGACTGCTCGTCGGCGAGGCCGAAGGAAAAGTTGGGGAAGCGGTCCCAGTCGCGCGCCGTCGACAGCGTCAGCTCGCCTTCCAGTGCCAGGCCCGCTGCCGGCGCGCCATAGAGGAAGCGCCCGTCAATATTGATGTTGGCGGTTTCGCCCCGCTCGATTTCCTGCTTGTCGGCCTTCATGTCGAATTCGATGCGATCCGGTACGAAGTCCTCGACCAGGAACATCTGGGTGGCCACGGCGGGCTGCTTGGGATCGGTGTAGATCGACACCGACCAGGTGCCGCGCATGGCGTTGGCTTCGAGCGGCAGGTCGACGGCATAGCCGCCGGCCGAGACGCCGTCGCTGATTATGCGACGGTTCTCGACACCGTCCGGGCGCGAGAAGATGAAGGTCAGCGGGAGGTTTTCGACCGCCTTGGCCGCACCGTCGCGGGCAAGGGCCGCGACATGAACATCCTCGCCGGCACGGTAGATGCCGCGCTCGGTCCAGGCATAGACGTCGAGCGCGCCAGGTGCCGCGCGTCCGGTGACGCCACGGTCGGACAGGTCGAAGCCGGCCTTGGACATGTCGAGGAAGACGAAATCATTGTCGCCCTGCTTGGCCATCAGCACGGCCGGTACCATGCCGCCGTCACCGCGCGTCAGGCCGGGGTTGAAGACGGCGTGGCCGTCGGCATCCGAGGTCGCGGTGCCCAGAACCTCGTTGTTCCTGGCAACCAGCGTCAGTTCGGCGCCGGCGATCGGCTTGGCGCTGCCCAGCGAACGGGCAAAGACATTGAGCCCGTCCTGGCCGGTATAGGTCGACAGGCCGATGTCGGAGACGACGAACCACTGCGTGGCCATCTGACCGGAATCGTCACTCTTGTCGTTGACGGCCTTGGCGGTCAGCACATAGACGCCGGGCTTGCGCTGCGGCAGCGCCTGGTCGACCGGAAAGGAGGTGGTGACCTCCTTGTTGAGGTCGTTGACGATGTCGAGCTGGCCCTGCCAGACCGGCGCGCCCATCTGTTCGGTAATATTGGAGATGTCATAGCTGTCGAGCTGGTGCAGGAACTGGTAGCCCGACAGAAGCTGCGCCAGCGAACGGTCGCCGATGCGGTAGAGCTTCATCTCGGCGGCGTTCATGTTGACGGTGACGATCGGGATGCCACGGCGTGCGCCGGCCGGCAGCACGAAGCTGTCGCCGGTGAAACGGGCGGACGGCGCGCGGTCCTGCACGTAGATCGACAGCACCACCGGAGCAGCGGTCACTTCGCCGATTGCCGCCGGCAGGCCGGCGCGGAAGGTGACGTCGTAATGCTGGCCGTGTTCCAGTCCCTCGACGCAGATCTGCTTGTCCTTGGCCTCGACGCCCTTGGGCGGCGCATTGTCGACGGTGACGAACTGCGCATAGTCGACGCCGGTCTTGACCAGTTCCTCGGAGAATTGCGCGCAGATGCGCGGCGCGCTGGTGTCGGCATCGACGCTGTGGTCGATGACACGGAAACCCTTGCGGGCCTTCAAATCGGCATAGTCGGCCTGGACGGCCGGCGACGTCACCAGCGCAAGGCTCGCCTCATAGGCCTGAAGGGCGGGGCGGTAGAGGTCGCGCTTGTCGAGGCCGGCGCCGAGCAGGGCCAGCACGTCGGCGCGGGTCTTGGTGGTGCGCAGCAGCTTGTAGGCGTTGAAGGCAGCCGAGGTGCCGTTCATCGGCAAAGTCGATACTTCGGCAGTGCTGGCTGTGGGCTGCACGGCCAGCGTTTCGCGTGCCAGATTGAGCCAGAGCTGGCCATCGTCGGGCATCACCGAGACCGCGGCCTCGTATTTCTGCATGGCGGAGCGATGGTCGCCGGTCTGCACCGCCTGTTCGGCGGAGCCGATCAGGGCCGCCATGCCTTCGGTCGGCTTGTTGTAGGCCGGACCGAGCAGCGCGTTGCGGTATTGCTGGGCCTGATCGGCCATCCAGTTGGGGAAGAAGGCCAGTTCCGGCGGGGCGCCGATATCGGGATCGCCGTCAATGTTGACGATCTTGCCGGCGACCGCGCCGTTGAACGGCTTCAGCTGGTTGTAGTCGGATTTGAGGAAACACCATTTGGCCTTGGTGTTGTAGGTGAAGGCGCGGCAGGCCGGATCGCCAAGGCATGTCGTCTTGCACTGGTCGAGCGTGACATTCTGGTCGGATCTGAGATCAAAGCCGAAATAATCGGAATTGTCTGATGTTGCGATTCGCCGGGCCTCGGCCGCTTGCGCGACACTGTTCCAGGTTAAGACATTGGCCAAGGCGAAGAAAAGAAGGATAAGGATCGACAGACCACGAGCCGCGCGCATTGCCATAACACCCTCCAGACAACTGCAATCGTGCGGGCATGTTCAAGCTTCAGCCAAGCTTGTCAACGCGCGAACGAGGCAGGTTCCGCCTGCCAACGGTTTATTTCCCGGCCAAGGACCGGTATGCGAACAGTAACCTCCACGGGACAGGGGATCACGCTTTCTTGCGGAAACGCAGAAGGTGTGAATTCCAAGCCCGTCCTATTTCAGACAATTGGATTGTGGCTCCTTTACGAGCGCTTCAGAACTTCATTCCAATTTTAGTTTTGTAACCTAGGTTGTCTTAATGCCGGCGCATGAAAAGCAGATGTCAGGAAGGACCGCGCCAGGGCGCGCCCTTCCGCGCGCCCTGCTTTTGGCTGCGATCTGCTGGGCCGCGTTGGCCGCCGAATCACAGCCGGCGGCTGCCTTCTCGATCTTTGGTATCAAGCTGTGGGGCTCTTCCAGCGACGAGGACGCCGATATCGTCGATCCGCTGCGCTATGCCGTAACCATCACGGCGCCCGACGCCGACAAGGGTCTGATCAAGAAGCTCGAAAACGCCTCGGCCCTGAAAAGTGATGTGGATCGCCCGGTGTCCGGCTCGCTCGGGCTGATGGCCAAGGCGCGCAGCGACCGTGAACAACTCGTCGCGGCCCTTTACGCCGATGCCCGCTATGAAGGCGTAGTCACCATCACCATTGACGGCAAACCGATCGACGACTTGCCGCCGGACGCCGAATTCAAGGGTCCGCAGCCGATTCCGGTGGCGGTCACTATCGCCGCCGGCCCCAAATTCACCCTGGGCACCATCCGGCTGGAAGGCGATGCGGCAGGGCTGATGAGTGCCGATTACGGCCTGATATCAGGCGGCGACGCGGGGTCCGGCGCGGTGCTCAAGGCCGAGGCGCTGATCGTGCGGACGCTGAAGGAGCAGGGCAGGCCGCTGGCCAAGGTGACCGGCCGCCAGATCGTCGCCGACCATGCCACCTCGACGCTCGACGTGACGCTGACGGTCGCGGCCGGGCCGGTAGCCGGCTATGGCGCGACGACGGTAGAAGGCACCGAGAAGGTCGACCGCGACTTCACCGAATACATGACCGGGCTGAAGCGCGGCAAACAGTACTCGCCACAGGAGATCAGCGATGCGCGCGACAGGCTGCTGGCGCTCGAGGTCTTCAACAGCGTGACTTTCAAGGAAGCCGACAAGCTTGATGCCGACGGCAACATTCCGATCGGCGTCCAGGTCAGCGAGCGTAAGCCGCGCTATTTCGGCCTGGGCGGCACCTTCTCGAACACCGAGGGGCTTGGCCTGGAAGGCTATTGGGGGCACCGCAACCTGTTCGGTCACGCCGAAAAGCTGCGCATCGATGGCGCCATCAGCGGTATCGGCAGCAACAACCTGTCCGAGCTGAACTACAATGCCGGCATCATGTTCGAGAAGCCCGGCGTGATCGGGCCGGCGTCGAAGTTCTTTGCCAGCGTGAAGACCGTGCTGGAGCATCCGGACGCGTATGACCATTTCTCGGTCAAGGGCAGCACCGGCCTGTCCTATGAGCTCGACAAGAAGCAGACCGTCTCGGCCGAGGTCGCGCTCGACTACTCACGCATCCATGACGCCTTCGGCAAGCACAAATACCTGATCGCCAGCATTCCGCTGCAATATGTCTACGACAACCGCGACAACCGGCTGAACCCGACCAGCGGCTTCCGGGTGCTGGCCTATGCCGAGCCGAGCTACGACATATTGAGCGGTGCGGCCTTCCTAAAGGTGAAGGGCGAGGGATCGGCCTATCAGTCGCTGGATACGGCCTCGAAATTCGTTCTGGCCGAACGCGTTGCCGCCGGCTCGATCGTCGGCACCACCCTGCAGAACGTTCCGGCCGACCGGCGCTTCTATTCCGGCGGCGGCGGCTCGGTGCGCGGCTACGCCTATCAGGGCATCGGCCCCAAGGATTTCAACGGCCAGCCAATCGGCGGCCTGTCCTTCTTCGAGACCTCGGTGGAAATGCGCATCGCCATTACCGATACGATCGGCATCGTGCCGTTCGTCGATGCCGGCACGGTGTCGACCAAGTCGGTGCCCAATTTCTCCGACGTCAAGGTTGGTGCCGGCGTTGGGCTGCGCTACGTCACACCGTTCGGGCCGCTGCGCATCGACGCCGCCATTCCGCTCAACCGCGATCCCAGCGATCCGAATTTCGGC
This sequence comes from Mesorhizobium subarcticum, assembly GCF_055456085.1. Lineage (NCBI taxonomy): Bacteria > Pseudomonadati > Pseudomonadota > Alphaproteobacteria > Hyphomicrobiales > Phyllobacteriaceae > Mesorhizobium > Mesorhizobium subarcticum. Next base: position 3,772,542 of record NZ_CM144237.1, read on the forward strand.
ATCTATGCCGGCATCGGACAGGCATTCTGACGATGAAAACGGTCTGGCGCATCCTTCGCATTGTCCTGTACACGCTGCTGATCGTCGTCGCGGGCGCCATCGGCGCGTTGGTCGTGCTGACCAAGACCGAGCGCGGACGCGACAATCTCGCCGGCATCATTTCGCAGATGGCCTCCACCGACGACCGCAAGATCACCGTCAGCGGCATTGACGGCATCTGGTCGGGCGCGCTCAGCTTCGACCATGTCGTGCTGGAAGACCGCCAAGGCGCATGGCTGGTCGCGCGAAAGGTGGCCGTCGACTGGTCGCCGCTAGCGTTGCTGTCGAAAAGCTTCAGTGCCGACCGTATCGCGGCCGAGCGGATAGAGCTGGCACGCCTGCCGGTCGCCGGCCAACCACAGCCAACTCAGAGCGGCACAACGACGCTGCCTGTTTCCATCGATATCAAGCAGATCGACCTGCCGGAAATCGCGCTTGGCCAGCAACTGGCGGGCAGCGGCATCGCCGAGCTTGCCGCCAAGGGAATGCTCAAGGCCGATGCCGCGCCGCTGGCGGTCGAGACAGTGCTCAACGTCACCCGCCGTGACGGCAAGCAAGGCAATGTCGACGCCAAGATCCACTTTGCGCCTGATGACAACAGGCTCGATCTCGACCTCAAGGCGTCGGAACCGTCAGGCGGCATCATCGCCAACCTGCTCAAGCTGCCCGATGCGCCGCCGGTCGACATAGCCGTCTCAGGCACGGGGCCGATCGCCAACTGGAATGGCATCGCCACGTTCACGGTCGACGGCAAGATCGTCACCCAGCTGACCGGCCGCCACCAATCGACGGACAAGGGCAATCACGTTGAGGCCAAGGGCGATGGCGAGTTCGCGCCCTTCCTGCCGGACAATCTGAGGCCTTTGTTTGCCGGCAAGACCAGCTTCGATGTCGCGGGCACCGCGACATCGGCCGGCGGCATCAGCGTTGACCGCGCCAACATCGAAAGCGATGCGATCCATGGCACCGCAACCGGCATCGCCGACCCTGCCGGCGCCAGTGATCTCTCGATTGAAATTGCCGCCAAGGGTGCGCCTGTTCCGATCACCGTGGGCAGCGCGGCACAGCCGATTACGGTGGTCGTCAGGAATGTCACCGCCCGCGCCTTTGGCGACGGCAGGGCGCCGATCATCGACATCGGCGCCTCGCTGGTTTCGGTGGTGGCTGGCGGCACGCAACTGAACGACCTTTCGACGCAGATCCATTCGGACGGCTTCGATATCCAGAACCGCGCCGGGCCGTTCGCCGTCAAGCTGACGGCAGGCGGGCTGAAGACCGACGTGGCGACACTGGCGCCGCTGATCACCGGCAAGGTCGATGTCGACCTCGGGGGATCGCTGAGCAAGGACGCCATCACCATCGACCAGGGCACGTTGCGCTCCGATGCGCTCAATGCCTCGCTGACCATGACGGTGGCGCTTGCGGATCTGTCGATGCAGCTCAAGATGAATGCCGATGCCGTGTCCACCGCCTTGCCGCCGCAGATCAGCTCGGTGCTGGGCGAGCGGGTGAAATTCTCGGCCGCCGCGACGCGCGATCCGCAGGGGTCGTTTGCCGCCAATTCGATCTCCTTCACCTCCGGCTCGCTCAGCGCCAGCGGCACTGCCAGCGCGCAAGGGAACGACATCCAGGCCGACATCAAGGGCACGCTGGGCGATGTTTCGGTGCTGTCTCCGATGGTCGGCGTGCCGGTTGCCGGTGGCGTCGATTTCGCGCTCTCGGCGAGCGGCGCCAGGTCGGCACCGGATTTCACTGTTACCGCCGACAGCGACAGCCTGACGGCCTCGGGTCGCACGGTGAAGGCGATCAAGCTGACGGCGAGCGGCAAGGCCGACATAGCAAGCCCTTCGGCCAACGTGTCGCTGACCGGCACCGCCAACGATCAGCCGCTGAACATCAAGGCGGCACTGGTGACGAGCGAGGGCAAGCGCTCGATCAACGGCTTCCTTGTCTCGCTTGGTGACAACAAGGTTTCAGGCGACCTGGCGCTGGATGACAAGTTCATGCCGCTCGGTACGCTGACGCTGGCAGCACCCGCTATCGACCAGCTGGCGGCACTCGCCGGCCAGGTGGTGACCGGCGACATCAACGGCACCATCAACTTTGCCAAGGAGGGCGACGCGCCCTCCGTTGCCATCGATGCCAAGAGCACATCGATCGCGCGCGGCGAGGTGACGGCCAAAACGATCGCGGTCAATGCGCTGATCGCCAACTATCTCAAGGCGCCCGCCATCGCTGGTTCAATCAAGGCCGACAGCGTCACTTCCGGCGCCACCGAAATCAGCAGCATCGGCGTCGACCTGAAGCGCGATGGCGACTGGACCAGTTTCACCGGCGGCGCCACCATAGCGGGCATCCCGGCGACAGCGGCCGGCCGGGTGAAGATCGCCCAGGGCACCACCAGCGTCGAGATCGCCTCGGGCGAAGCCACGGTTCGCGGCATCAAGGCGGCAATCGCCGAACCCTCTGCCCTGACCATCGCCAATGGCACGACCAGCATCGAGAAGCTGGCTTTGGATGTCGGTGGCGGCGCGGTGACGCTGTCGGGCACATCAGGCCAGACGCTTGATCTCGCTGCACAATTCTCCGCGCTCCCTGCGGCCATTGCCAATGATTTTGCGCCCGGCCTCGATGCCGTGGGTACGCTCGGTGGCACCGCTCAAGTGACGGGAACGCCGGCCGTTCCCGAGGTTCGCTTCAACGCGCAACTGACCGGCGCCGAAACCAGCCAGACCCGCCAGGCCGGGCTCGGACCGCTCGCTATAGATGCGGCCGGCACCTACACCTTGGCCGACGGCGTCGCCCTCGACCATGCGACGCTGTCCGGCGACAAGATTTCCGGCAAGGCTACCGGCACCATCAATCCGAACGGCGCCAGCGATTTTGCGCTTGATCTCACCTCATCTGGGCCGAGCCTGCCGCTGACGTTCGGAAGCGCTGCGAGCCCGGTGAAGATCGAGATCCAGTCTCTATCGGCAAAGGTGGCGGGCGAGAGCACGCGGGCACGCCTGGATGTCTCCGCGATCCTGCCTTCGGTCACCACCAGCCCGGCTAAAGTGGACGGGCTCGTCCTGGCCTTGCATTCGGACGCGTTCGACCTGAAGAACCGCGCCGGACCGGTGTCCGGCACGGTGTCGGTGGACAAGGTCGGTCTCGACAATGCCGCGATCGCACCGCTGATCGCCGGAAAGGTGACGGCCGCGCTCAATGCCCGGCTGACATCAGATGCCGTCTCCATCGACAGCGGCTCGCTCAAAAGCGATGCGTTGAACAGCCAGGTCGCCGGCATGGTTTCGCTCAGCGACGGGACCATCGACCTCAAGCTGAGTGCGGATGCCCCATCATCGGCCTTGCCGGCGGGGGCCCGCGGCATGCTCGGCGAACGCGCGCAGATCAGCGGCACGCTGAAGCGTGATGCCAATGGCGGCATAAATGTCGAGGGGCTGAAGCTTGTCTCCGGCCCGCTGAGTGCACAGGGGCAGGCGAGCCTTGCTGACAACAAAGTGGCTGCCGACATCACCGGCGCTCTCGCCGACATCTCGCTGTTGTCGAAAGACGCCAAGGGCGCCATTTCTTTTGCGCTGACCGCTCAAGGGCCGGCCATCGCGCCTGATCTGTCGCTGACAGTCAACAGCGATCGGCTGCTGGTGGCGTCGCGCGAGATCACCGGCCTGAAGCTCGTCGCCACCGGCAAGGCGGATGCGGCCAACCCGGCGGCGAATGTGCAACTGACCGGCAATGTCGCGGGACAAGCCTTGCAAGGCAGCGCGGTGCTGGCAACAGCGGACGGGAAGAGCGCCATCAACGGCCTGCTCCTGTCGCTGGGCAAGAACCGGATCTCCGGCGATCTGGCGCTGGACGACAAATTCGTGCCGGAAGGCACCATCTCGCTCGACCTCCCCGATATCGGACCACTCGCCGCACTGGCGCTGGAAAAAGCCGAAGGCGATGTGCGCGGCACGATCGCCTTCTCGAAGAACGGCGCGGCACCGCAGGTCGCCGTCAAGGCGACGACCGCTTCGATCACGCGCGGCGATCTCCAGGCGAAGGCCGTTTCCATTGATGCGCTGATCGCGAACTATCTCGCTGCTCCAGTCATTTCCGGCAAGATTCGCGCTGATACTGTCATCTCGGGCGGCACTGTCATCAGCGGCATCGACGTCGATTTGAAGCGCGACGGCGATTGGACCGGCTTTTCCGGCGGCGCCACCGTCAAGGGCATCCCCGCCAGCGCGGCAGGCCGGGTGAAGGTGGCCAATGGCACCACCACCATCGAGCTCGCTTCCGGCCAGGCGACCGTCCAGGGCATCAAGGCGGCCATCGCCCAGGCTTCGACCGTCAGCATCGCCAATGGCACGACGACGCTTGACCGGCTGGTGCTCAACCTTGGCGGCGGCACCGCGACGGTGACTGGCAAGGTCGGGCAGGCGCTCGACATCAATGCGACGCTCGCGAAAGTGCCGATGTCGCTCGCCAACAGTTTCTCGCCGGGTCTCGACGCCGCCGGCTCGATTTCGGGCACGGTCAAGGTGTCCGGCGCACCGGCGAACCCCGCCGTTGCCTTCAACATCGATGCAGCCGGGGTGCAGACATCGCAGACCCGAGGTGCCGGTGTCGGCGCGGTGGGTATTTCTTCGTCGGGCACCTTTGCCGGCAACAAGCTGACCTTCAACGCCAATGTCAGCGACGGCGCCGGTCTCGGCCTCAAGGGCGGCGGCACGGTGACGACGGCGGGAACGCCGGCGCTGGTGCTCGACTTCAACGGCGCCGTACCGTTCGGCATCCTCAGCGAGAAGCTGGCCGCGCAGGGCCTGTCGCTGACCGGAACCGCCAACGTCAACGTTCAGGTGCGCGGTCCGGCGACCTCGCCCGTCATTGGCGGCACTGTGAGCGCGTCCGGCGCAAGGCTGCTGGATGCCAATTCGGGCCTTGCGGTCAACAACATCGCCCTCGATGTCGCGATCGGCAGCGGCGTCGCCAGGATCAACCGGCTGACGGGAACATTGTCGACGCGCGGCAGCCTGTCGGCCAGCGGCACGGTCGGCATCAGCCCGGCACAAGGTTTCCCGGCCGACCTGTCGATCAAGCTTACCGATGGCCGCTATACGGACGGGCGCGTGGTGACCGCCAATCTCGGCGGCGACCTGACGATCAAGGGGCCGCTCGTCTCCGCGCCGGTCATCGCCGGCACCGTCAATCTCGCCAAGACCGTGGTCACCGTTCCAGACAAATTGCCGGGCTCGCTCGCGGCGCTCGACGTCAAGCACAAGAACGCGCCGGGTGCGGTCAAGGCGCAGGACAAGGCGCTGCGCCCGGCGACGACGTCAGGCAAGAGCGGCGGCAGTGGCCTCGCGCTCGATGTCACCGTCAACGCGCCGAACCAGATCTTCATCCAAGGCAGGGGTGTCGATGCCGAACTCGGCGGCTCGCTCAAGCTGACCGGCCCGGCCTCGTCGCCGCAAGCGGTCGGCACCTTCACCCTGCAGCGCGGCCGGCTGTCGATCCTTGGCAAGCGGCTGACCTTCACCGAGGGTACGGTTGGTTTTTCCGGCTCGCTGGTGCCCTACCTCAACTTGACCGCGACAACGACGACGACCGGCGCCACCGTCACCATCGTGGTTTCGGGCGAGGCGACCAATCCGAAATTCACCTTCTCCTCGGTGCCGGCGCTGCCGGAGGACGAGGTGCTGGCGCAACTGATCTTCGGGCGGTCGATGTCGAACCTGTCGCCGCTGCAGATCGCGCAGCTCGCAGAAGCCGCCGCGCAACTGGCCGGCGTCGGAGGATCGACGTCACTGCTGGAGAACCTGCGCAGCGCGATCGGCGTCGACGATCTCGACGTGACCACGGACAGCCAGGGCGGCACGGCGGTCTCGGCCGGTAAGTACCTGAACGACCGCACTTATGTGACGATCCAGAAGGGCGACAAGCCGGGTTCGGGCAAGGCGACCATCGACCTCAATGTTGGGCGCGGCGTCAAGCTGCGCGGCGAGGCGACTGACGCCGGCGAAGCCAAGGGCGGCATCTTCTACGAGAAGGAATATTGACGCTTCAGGTCGGCTTTGGCCTCTTGACAGCGTGGGTTTGCGCTGTCCAGACCTGAGCAAATGTCTCAGTTTAATCGCCCAAGGAGATTTTGGCGGAATCTGGGCGCACTAGCAATTTTGCGTCAAGACTGTCGCTATCGCGCGTACCGCTCCCTTTTCAAAGTTGCACATTCGCTAACATGTTCCCAATTCATGCCGTCTTTGACATCATGGCCTGGATGCGGAATGTTAATCGGCGGAAAGCCAACAATGGGAGTTAGTCATGACAATATATAAGAGCGGTGGCGACAGCGTTCCGGATCACATCCTGGCCATGGCCGAAGAAGCCAAGGCAGGAACGGTGGATCGTCGCGAATTCCTGGCACTCGCCAGCATCTTTGGCGCTTCGACGGCGATGGCCTATGGCCTGCTCGGCCTCGCCGCTCCGACCCCGGCCAAGGCCGAGGACGTGCAGGGCAAGAAGGGCGGCGTGCTGAAGGTCGCCATGTCGGTCAAGGATCCCAAGGATCCGCGCACAGCCGACTGGTCGGAGATTTCCAACGCCGAACGTCAATCGCTCGAGCCGCTGGTGAAGTACACCCACCAGTACACGTTCGCGCCGTACCTCCTGGCGAGCTGGGACATCAACGACGACGCCACCGAGTACACGCTGCATGTGCGGCCAGGCGTCGAATGGAACAATGGCGACAAGTTCACCGCCGACGACGTGATTTACAATTTCACCCGCTGGGCCGACAAGAACGCGGCAGGCAATTCGATGCCTGGCCGCCTCGGCAGCCTCGTCGACGAGAAGACCAAGAAGTTGAGCGAAGGCTCGATCACCAAGGTCGACGACATGACGGTCAAGCTGAAGCTCACCAAGCCCGACATCGCGCTTATCGCCAACCTTACCGATTATCCGGCGCTGGTCGTGCACAAGACCTTCGACGAGAAGGGAGCAAACTTCAAGAACTGCCCGATCGGCACCGGTCCGTTCGAACTCGTGTCCTATGACGTTGGCCAGAAGGTTGTCTACAAGCGCCGCGAGACCGGCAAGTGGTGGCAGGGCGACGTCTTCCTTGATGGCGTCCAGTTCATCGATTACGGCACCGATCCGGCCGCGACTGTCTCGGCCTTCGAATCGGGCGAAGTGCAGACCAACCACGAAACGACCGCCGACTATGTGAAGATCATCGAAGGCGTCGGCGCGCCGGCTTCGGAAGTTGTGACCGCGGCCACAGTGGTTTCGCGCTTCAACATCAACGCCAAGCCTTATGGCGATCAGAAGGTGCGTCAGGCGATGTGCCTGGCGGTCGACAATTCGGTGGTGCTGCAGCTCGGCTACGGCAATGCCGGCACGCCGGCGGAAAACCACCATGTCGCGCCGATCCATCCGGAATATGTCGCTCTGCCGAAGATCCCCCGCGACATCGCCAAGGCCAAGCAGATGCTGACGGAAGCCGGCGTGATCGATTTCGAACACGAGCTGATCAGCAATGACGAAGACTACCACAAGAACACCACGGACGCGATCGCGGCCCAGCTGCGCGAAGCCGGCATCAAGGTGAAGCGCACCGTGCTGCCGAGCTCGACCTTCTGGAATGACTGGACGAAATATCCGTTCTCGGAAACCAACTGGAACATGCGTCCATTGGGCATCCAGGTCATCGCCATTGCGTACCGCTCGGGTGAAGCCTGGAACGAGACGGCCTACGCCAATCCGGACTTCGACAAGAAGGTCAACGAAGCCCTCGGGATCGCCGATGCGGAGAAGCGCAAGGTGGTGATGAAGGATGTCGAGCAGATCCTGCAGGATTCCGGCATCATCATCCAGCCTTACTGGCGCAAGCTCTACATCAACATCAAGCCCGAGGTGAAGAACCACTCGATGCACCCCACCTACGAGCACGATTTCGGCAAGGTCTGGCTCGATCAGGCGTGATCCACAGCTTGAAGAATATGAGGGGTGTGAGCCCCTCATATTCTCGGGATCGTCGCCGTTGCACGAGATGCAGCGGCGGCGTGACGTCGCAAGGTTTTCGAAACAGGGTTGACCATATCTGACCCCAACCCGACCGGCAGGGGGTACAATGTTCTCATTCATCATCAGACGCATCGGCACGATTGTGCTCACGATGCTGTGCCTGACGCTGGTCGTCTTCTTTCTCGTCAATCTAGAACCCAATCTGAAGAAGCTGGCGATCAGCCAGACCGAAATGCACACATCGGCCGAGCAGCTCGAAAGCTGGCTGGTCGACCACGGCTATCGGCAGAACTTCTTCCTGCGCTATGGCCAGTGGCTTGGCGTCCTGCCCGAGCAGCCGATCACCGATCCGGCGACCGGCAAGACGACGCAGCGTTTCTCCTTCTGCAACGATCCGACCGTGCCGACATTCTCCGGCGTTCTCGAGGGCGATTTCGGCTGTTCGACCAAGTTCAAGACCACGGTCGCGGCCAAGCTGTTTCCGGCGCTCGGCGCTACCGGCATCCTGATGTTGTGCGTGTTGGGGGTGATGGTACCGGTTTCGCTTTTGATCGGGATTCTCGCCGGCATGCGCGAGGGCTCGCGCACGGATCGCGTCCTGTCGGTGGCCTCGATCGCCTCGACGGCCACGCCTGAATATGTGTCGGGCGTCATCTTCACCGTCATATTTGCTTCGTGGCTAGGCTGGCTGAACGGGTCGGCCGCATCGGCCAGCCAAGGCATCACCTTCTACAATTTCACGCTGCCGGTGATCACGTTGGCCATCTACGGCATCGGCTACATCGCCCGTATGACACGCGCCTCGATGGTCGAGGTGATGACGCAGCAATATATCCGCACCGCGCGCTTGAAAGGCCTCTCCTTCAAGAGCGTGGTGGTCAAGCATGCGCTGCGCAACGCGCTGATCGCGCCGTTCACCGTCATCATGCTGCAGTTTCCCTGGCTGCTCACCGGCGTCGTCATCGTCGAGGTGATGTTCCGCTACCAAGGGTTCGGCTACACGCTGGTCGAAGCCGCCGGCAACAACGACATCGATCTCTTGCTCGGCTGTTCGCTGGTCTCGGTGTTCATCGTCCTGATCACGCAGCTCATTTCCGATGTCGGCTACGCGTTCCTCAATCCACGCATTCGTGTTCAGTAGGGGAGAAGGCGCATGCAAGCTCAATATATCGGCGCCTCCACCATCATCCTCGAAGTGCTCTGGCGCTTCTGGCCGGTCTGGGTCGCGCTCGCCATCGTCATGGGCGCGAGCTTCCTCTACAAGAAGAAGCTGGCGCTCTACGGCCAGCTGTTCGACAGCGGCGTCGGCATAGCGGGTGTCTTCATCTGCCTGTTCTGGCTGTTCACGGCGATCTTTGCCTCGACCATCTCGCCCTTCGATCCGCTCGGCCAGATCCCGATCATGAAAGACACGCTGCCCGGCGCCATCGAACCGCAATCGGGGCTCGTTTACCTCTTCGGCGGCGACAAGCTGGCACGCGACGTCTTTTCGCGCATGGTCTATGGCAGCCAGATCGTGCTGATCATTGCACCGGCGGCGACCGGCTTCGCGCTGATGGTGGGCATCACGCTCGGCCTGCCGGCGGGCTATTACGGCGGCAAGATCGATTCCATCCTGTCGTTCCTGGCCAACCTCGTGCTGGCCTTCCCGGTGATCCTGCTGTTCTACCTGCTGGTGACGCCGGGGATCATGGACACGCCGATCCCCTATGCGCTGGCCGGCGTCTTTTTCCTGTTTCCGATCATCTTCTTTAGCGTGCTGTTCTGGACACGCTACAAGAACCGGCCCGACCGGATCTACATCCTGCTTGGCCTGACGCTGATCATTGGCGGCTGGATCTATCTCGGCCTGGTCTTCGACAGGGACCCGCTGCACATCGTGCACATCGACCCCAACCAGCTCAACATCTTCGTGGCGGTGGTGTTCGCCTCCAGCCCCGGCGTGTTCCGCATCGTGCGCGGCCTGGTGATGGACATCAAGACACGCGACTATGTGGCGGCGGCGCAGACGCGCGGTGAATCGCCCTGGTACATCATGCTGTGGGAAATCCTGCCCAATGCGCGCGGCCCGCTGATCGTCGATGCCTGCCTGCGCATCGGCTACACAACGATCCTGCTCGGCACGCTGGGTTATTTTGGCCTTGGCCTGGCGCCGGAAAGCCCCGACTGGGGCACCGCGATCAAGGATGCCAGCCGCTTGCTGCGCTCCTTCATCCACCCGGCGCTGCCGCCGACATTCGCGCTGATGTCGTTCGTGCTGGGACTGAACCTGCTGGCCAACTCGCTGCGTGAGCAATCGATGAAGGACTGATCGCCGGGCTCCGGCCCGCGTCTGGTAAATTTGGATTGGAGCGACCCATGAACGAGGCAGTTCGAAATCCCGCGGATCCCATCATCGAGATCGAAAACCTGTCGATCTCCTTCTTCACCCGCAAGGGCGAGATACCGGCGGTCATGGACTTTTCCTGCACGGTCATGCCGGGCGAGGCGATGGGCATTGTCGGTGAATCCGGCTGCGGCAAGTCGACTGTGTCGCTCGGCATCATGCGCGACCTCTCCAATATCGGAAAAATCGTCGGCGGCAAGATCAAGTTCCAGGGCAAGGACATGGGCGAACTCTCCGATGAGGAGCTGCGCGCCATCCGTGGCAACAAGATCGCCATGATCTACCAGGAGCCGATGGCCAGCCTCAATCCGGCGATGAAGATCGGCCAGCAGCTGATGGAAGTGCCGCTGATCCACGACAAGGTGTCGAAGGAAGAAGCCTATAAACGCGCGGTCGAAATGGTGCGCTCGGTCAAGCTGCCTGACCCCGAGCGCATGATGCGCTCCTATCCGCACCAGCTCTCCGGCGGCCAGCAGCAGCGCATCGTCATTGCCATGGCGCTGCTGTCGAAGCCGGCACTGCTTCTGCTTGACGAGCCGACGACGGCGCTCGACGTGACGGTGGAAGCGGGCATCGTCGAACTGGTCAAGGGGCTGGGCGAGAAGTTCGGCACCTCGATGATCTTCGTGTCGCACAATCTGGGCCTCATCCTCGAGACCTGCGACCGCATCACGGTGATGTATTCGGGCGAGGCGGTGGAGACCGGCAAGATCAAGGACGTGTTCGACCGGATGCGCCATCCCTACACGCAAGGCCTGTTCCGTTCGATCCCGCTGCCGGGCGCCGACAAGAATTCGCGGCCGCTGATTGCCATCCCCGGGCAATTGCCGCTGCCGCATGAGCGGCCCAAGGGCTGCAATTTCGGCCCGCGCTGCCACCATTTCGTCGAGGGCGTCTGCAACGCAGCCGAAATCCCGATGATCGAGGTCGCCGGCCATGACGGCCATTTCTCGCGCTGCGTGCGCTTCAACGAGATCGACTGGGAGGCGCTGCCGCCCGGCGCCAAGAAGGTCAATGAGCGCGTTGTGCCCGGCGCGCCGGTGCTCAAGATCGAGGACCTCAGGAAATACTACAAGGTCGGTGGCGGCGAGGTGTTCGGCTCAAGCGAAGGCCGCGTCGTCAAGGCCAACGAGACGATCTCGTTCATGGCGCGCGAATCCGAGACCGTCGCCATTGTCGGCGAATCCGGCTGCGGAAAGTCGACATTGGCCAAGGTGCTGCTCGGGCTGGAGACGGCGAGCTCGGGCAAGGTCACGCTGGGCAACAAGGAGATCCAGTCGACCGGCATCGAGAAGCGCAGCGTCGACACGGTGTCGTCGATCCAGATGGTGTTCCAGAACCCGTTCGATACGCTGAACCCCAGCCATTCGGTCGGTTCGCAGATCATCCGCACGCTGGAGAAGTTCAATGTCGGCAAGACGGTCGCCGACCGCCGCAAGCGTATGCTGGAACTGCTCGACCTGGTGAAGCTGCCGCGCGCCTTCGAGACGCGCAAGCCGCGCCAGCTATCGGGCGGCCAGAAGCAGCGCATCGGCGTGGCGCGCGCCTTTGCCGGCGATGCCAAGGTGGTTGTGGCCGACGAGCCGGTTTCCGCGCTCGACGTGTCGGTGCAGGCGGCGGTGACCGAGCTGTTGATGGACATCCAGCGCAAGAACAAGACGACGATGCTGTTCATCAGCCACGATCTGTCTGTCGTGCGCTACATCGCCGACCGCGTCGTCGTCATGTATCTCGGCTACATCGTCGAGCAAGGCACGACCGACCAGATCTTCGCGCCGCCCTATCACCCCTATACCGAAGCACTGCTGTCGGCGATCCCGATCGCCGACACCAGCGTGGTCAAGAAGCACATCGTGCTGGAGGGCGACATCCCGTCGGCGATGAACCCGCCATCCGGCTGTCCGTTCCAGACGCGCTGCGGCTACAAGAAGCTGGTGCCGGACAATCTGTGCGAGACCAAGGTGCCGCCGGTCAAGCATCTCGGCGATGGCCATATGAGCCTGTGCTGGCTGTCGGATGAGGTGCTTTCGACGATGGAGCCGGTGATCAAGTTCGACAAGGACCACGCCGCGCATGAGGGTTTACCGGAAGACGCGGCGCATGGCGAAGGTCCGGGACTCGTCGGAACGCCGCCCAATCGGCCGCATGGCAAGACGGCGAGTTCGGGGGCTGACCAAATCGGCGAGGCCACCGAGGAGAGCGAGGCCGTCATGCGAGCCCGTCGTCATGAAGTCCGCGACGATGTTTCGGAAACCGGGGTTTCAAAGCCGAAAGATACGACAAGGCGGCATTAGAGCAATTCCAGGAAAGGTGTGAAACGGCTTCCGTCCGGAATTGCGTCAAAACAATGAGTTAGAGCAGTTCTCCGTTTCACCGAAACGGAGCTAAGGCAGTGTGTCAGTTGCCGCACTGCCTTAGCTGAGCGTCATAGTCGCGGGCCATTTTCTCCGTCGCCCGGGCATAGCCCTGAACGCCGGCGTCGCCACGGTTGCCGCGGCCATAGGCGGTCCAGCCGAGATAGTAGGCGAGATAGAGATTGTAGGTGTCGGTGCGGGCGACGCCGTACGTATCTGCCGTCTTGGAGTGATACCAGCCGACGAAGTCGACAGCGTCGGCGAATTTGGTGCGCCGCGCCGCCCAGTTGCCGGTTTCGCGCTGATATTGCGACCAGGTGCCGTCCAGCGCCTGCGAGAAGCCGGTGGCCGTCGAGACGTGCTTCCAGGGAATGAAACCGAGCAGCTTGGTGCGCGGCGGCCGGGCATTGCTCTTGAAGCCGGATTCCTTGCGCACCGTCGCCATCAGCACGGGCACGGGGATGCCGTATGTCCGAGAGGCGCGTTCGGCGGCCGACTGCCAATTGTCGAACCAGCCGTCATTCTGGTCGAAGACGGCACAGACATTGTTGATGTGGCTGGGCGCGGTCGCGCAGGCCGAAAGAGCCAACAGCACACCAACCGCTACAATTTTACTAAAACTCGACCTACGCATTGGATGAGCAATAGGCCGAAATCATAAAAGGAATCTTGCTGTCTCCGTTAACGCTTCCTCGGCCCGAGCGCCCAGGAAAAGGCCATGTTGATATTCCGACGCTTCTTGTCGCTCCTTATAAAATGGTGCTGCCGAAATGCCGCCTTGGCTAAAATCACGCCTGTAAACGGCGTATTTCTGACAGCTCGCTTTGTTTGCCGAGGCTTTGATGCCTCACATGAACGAGCCAAGACGCAAGCGCGGCGCCGAGCGCACCAGCAACAGGGGGCCAGTGCCCATCGCGCAGCTGCCGCCGAGGCGCGTGATAAATCCCTATCCGCCGATGGCGTTGCTGTCATCAGACCAGATCGAGGCGATCCATCAGGCGTCGATGCACATATTGGAAAATTTCGGCATCGAGGTGATGAGCCCGCGGGCGCTGTCGCTGTTCGAGAAGGCGGGTGCAAAAGTCGATCACGCAACCGCGAATGTCCGCATCGATCGCGGCATGATCGACGAGGCGCTGGAGACGACGCAGTCCAATTATACGCTGACGCCGCGCAACCCGGCCAACGCCATTCACCTCGGCGGCAACACCATCAATTTCACGCTCGTTGCCGGGCCACCGAATGTGCACGACATGGAGCGCGGCCGCCGTGCCGGCAATCTGGGCGACTATGCCGATCTGACCCGGCTGGCGCAGCATTTCAACTGCGTCCATATGCTCGGCAACCAGGTTTGCGCGCCGGTGGAACTGCCGGCCAACTCGCGCCATCTCGACACCTACTTCACCAATCTGACGCTGACCGACAAGAGTTTCCATGTCTCGGCGATCGGCAGGGGCAGGGCGCTGGACGGCATCAAGATGATGGCGATCGCGCGCGGGCTGACGCTGGATGAGATGCGCGACGACCCCGGCATCGCCACCATCATCTCGGTCAACTCGCCGCGCCGCTTCGACGAGATGATGGCCGAGGGGCTGATGACGATGGCCGAGTTCGGCCAGTCGGTGGCGGTGACGCCGTTCACGCTGATGGGGGCGATGAGCCCGGTGACGCTGGCCGGCGCACTGGCGCAGCAAAATGCCGAGGCGCTGTTCGGCGTGGTGCTGACGCAGTTGGTGCGGCCGGGTGCGCCGGTCATGTATGGCGCCTTCACCTCCAATGTCGACATGAAGTCGGGCGCGCCGGCCTTCGGCACGCCGGAGAACACCAAGGCCAACATTGCTTCGGGGCAATTGGCGCGGCGCTATTCGCTGCCATACCGCACGACGCCGGGCTCTGCCTCCAACGCCGCCGACGCGCAAGGCGCCTACGAGACGCTGATGGCGCTGTGGGGCGCGGTGCTCGGCCATGGCAACCTCGTCTACCACGCCGCCGGCTGGCAGGAGGGCGGGCTGACGGCCTCGTTCGAAAAATTCATCATCGATGTCGAGATGATCCAGCACATGATGGAGTTTTTGCGCCCGATCGTGGTCGACGAGGCCGAGCTTGCCGTCGAGGCGCTGGGAGCGGTGCCGACCGGCGGGCATTTCTTCGGCGAGCCGCACACGCTGGAGCGCTACGCCACCGCCTTCTACCAGCCGATGCTGTCCAACTGGCAGAATTTCGAAGCCTGGCAGGAGGCCGGCAGCCTCGACGCCACGGCACGCGCGACGCGGCTGTGGAAGAAGGCGCTGGAAGACTATGTCGAGCCGGTGATGGATATCGCCGTGCGCGAGGCGCTCGAAGCCTATGTGGCAAGGCGCAAGGAAGCGATCGGGCAGGACGAGCCGTGAAGCCTCCCATCTTGAATCCACTCACCCATCCAACTCACTGATATCAGAGAAAAATCCATGAAATCGCATGCAAAGGTCGTGGTCATTGGCGGCGGTGTCGTCGGGTGCTCCGTGCTGTTCCATCTCGCGCGCCACGGCTGGACCGACGTTGTGCTTTTGGAGCGTGATGAGCTCACCTCGGGCTCGACCTGGCATGCGGCCGGCGGCATGCACACGATCAATGGCGACCCCAATGTCGCCAAGCTGCAGAAATACACCATCAATCTCTACAAGGAGATCGAAGAGCTATCGGGACAGGCGACCGGCGTGCACCTGACCGGCGGCGTGCTGCTCGCCGCAACCGAGGCGCGGCTGGACTGGCTGCGCGGTGTCGTCGCCAAGGGGCGTTATCTCGGCATCGAGCTGGAAGAAATCTCGCCCAGGGAAGCGGCCGAGCTGATGCCGCTGCTCGACCCCAAGCAGTTCGTCGGTGCTGTCAGAAACAAGGAGGACGGCCATCTCGACCCCTCTGGCGTCACCCATGCCTATGCCAAGGCCGCGCGAAAGCTTGGGGCTGATATAGAACGCTTTACCAAGGTCGAGGACATCGTGCGGCGGCCCGACGGGATGTGGCGCGTCATCACCAACAAGGGCGAGGTGGTGGCCGAGCATGTCGTCAATGCCGGCGGGCTGTGGGCGCGCGAGGTCGGCCGCATGGTCGGGCTCGAATTGCCGGTGCTGGCCATGGAGCACATGTACCTGATCACCGAGGACATGCCGGAGGTCGCCGCCTGGAACGCCAGGACCGGCGAAGAGATCATGCACGCGGTCGATTTCGACGGCGAGCTCTATCTGCGCCAGGAGCGCGGCGGCATGCTGATGGGCACCTATGAGAAAGCCAACAAGCCGTGGTCGGAGTTTCAGACTCCGTGGAATTTCGGTCATGAACTGCTAGCGCCGGACATCGACCGCATCGCGCCTTCGCTGGAGGTCGGCTTCCGCCACTTCCCGGCCTTCCAGAACACCGGCATCAAGCAGATCATCAATGGCCCCTTCACCTTCGCGCCAGACGGCAACCCGCTTGTCGGGCCGGTGCGCGGCCTGCCGGGTTTCTGGGTCGCCTGCGGCGTCATGGCCGGTTTCTCACAGGGCGGCGGGGTTGGTCTCGCGCTGTCCAACTGGATGATCGAGGGCGATCCCGGCGCCGACATCTGGGCGATGGACGTGGCGCGCTATGGCGACTGGGCTGGCATGGCCTACACCAACGCCAAGGTGCGGGAGAATTACTCCAGGCGCTTCTCGATCCGCTTTCCCAATGAGGAACTGCCCGCCGGTCGCCCGCTCAAGACCACGCCGGTCTATGACCTTTTGTCGGCCAAGGGCGCGCAGTTTGGTGTCGCCTATGGGCTGGAAGTTCCGTTGTGGTACGCGCCGGAAGGCATCAGGGACGAGTTCTCGTGGCGGCGTTCCAGCGATTTTGCCCATGTCGGCACGGAAGTTGCGACGGTTCGCAACGGCGTCGGCCTGTCGGAGATTTCGAGCTTCGCCAAATACAAGGTGACGGGCGAGGGGGCGGCTGCGTGGCTCGACCGCATGCTTGCGTGCAAGCTGCCGAAACCCGACCGCATGACGCTGGCGCCGATGCTGAAGGAAGACGGCAGGCTGATCGGCGATTTCACGCTTGCCAATCTGGGTCCCGATGGCTGGTTCCTCGCCGGCTCCGGCATTGCCGAGCAATACCACATGCGCTGGTTCGAAGCGCATCTGCCTGGCGATGGCTCGGTCCATATCGAGGCGATGGGCGCGAAACTCACCGGCCTTGCGATTGCCGGGCCGAAGGCAAGGGAGGTGCTGGCCAAGGTCAGCCGCGCGGATGTCTCCAATGCTGCATTTCCGTTCATGGCGGTTGCCAGGATGGATATCGGCATGGCGCCGTGCCTGGTCGGCCGTGTCAGCTACACCGGCGATCTCGGCTACGAGATCTGGGTGGCGCCGGAATACCAGCGCGCCGCGTTCAATGCGCTGATGGCGGCGGGCGAGAAGTTCGGCATCGGCCTGTTCGGTTCGCGTGCGCTGAATGCGCTCAGGCTGGAGAAGAACTACGGCTCATGGGGACGCGAATACCGGCCAATCTATGGGCCGCTGGAGGCCGGGCTCGACCGCTTCGTCGCTTATGGCAAGGAGGCGGACTTCATCGGCAAGGCGGCGGCACTGGCCGAGCGCAAGCAGGGCGGCAAATTGCGGTTGCGCGCCTTCATCCTGGATGCCGACGACGCAGATGTCATCGGCGACGAGCCGATCTGGTTCGGCGGCGCCGTGCGCGGCTGGGTGACGTCGGGCGGCTATGCGCATCATTCGAAAAAGTCGGTCGCCGTCGGTTATGTGCCGAAGGAGATCGCCGACCAGAGCGACGGCTTCGAAATCGAGTTGCTGGGCAAGCGCTATGCGGCGCGGATCCAGGCGGCGCCGCTGTTCGATGCGAATTTCGAGCGGATGCGGGGGTGAGGGCTCATCCCCGCATGGGACCTCAAGCCTTGCTGCGGTTGTCCAGCGCAAAAGCGCCGGCGCCGGCGAAGACCAGATAGAGGAAGATGAAGCAGAAGGAGATCGCCGCGTCGCCGCCATTGTTGGCCGGGAAGAAGTCGCGCGGCATGTGCGCCATGAAATAGGCGATCGCCATCTCGCCAGCGAGCAGGAACGCAACCGGACGTGTGAACAAGCCGAGCGCCAGCAGGATTCCGCCAGCGAATTCGAGGATGCCGGCAGCCGTCGTCAGCCCGGTGAGGGCGTGAGGCTCGGCGCTGACGGGGAAGTTGAACAGTTTCTGGCTGCCATGCTCGATGAACTGCAGCGCGGTCATGATGCGCAGCACCCCGAGCGCCTGCGGCTGGTATCTGGAAAGGCCTTCAAAAAGCTTCATCTGAAACTCCATTTTCACCCTCCCGGCCCGGCCATAGATTATCGCCGGGCCATGGACCATTCACTTCCCATGGCATGCTATCAACAATCGGTGATTGGAAACGTTCCCCGGTTTGACCTCTCATAGCATTCTCGCTAGGGTTGTATTTGTATCGCTGTGGTTGTATTGACATGAGCGCTCTAAACATGTGGGTTCGCTGCCATGAAAGTTTCCCTTGCCATGAAAAAAATCGTCATCAGCCTGTTCGCACTCCTTGCAGGTACCAGTTTCGCCATGGCGGAGGACGCCG
Organism: Mesorhizobium subarcticum; assembly: GCF_055456085.1. Taxonomy (NCBI): domain Bacteria; kingdom Pseudomonadati; phylum Pseudomonadota; class Alphaproteobacteria; order Hyphomicrobiales; family Phyllobacteriaceae; genus Mesorhizobium; species Mesorhizobium subarcticum. The sequence goes on from NZ_CM144237.1 coordinate 3,790,909, forward strand.
GCTGCGAGGCCTTCAAATGGCCGGTCACGCGAGAGCAGGCGCTGTTTGCCGCACCGCCCGCGACGCCGTCCGGAGCGACGCTGGCGGTGGGTGCCGCCGCGGATCTGGCGCTGGTCCCGGCGGAGAAAGCCGGTTTTACGCTGCCGCCCGAACGTGCCCCCGCAGAGGGCACATTTGGCGCCATCGCCAGCGTGCAGGTGCCGCCCGAGGGCACCATCCAGATCAGCCTGTCCGGTGAGGCCTGGATCGATGTCATCCAGGACGGCAAGGCCATCAAGTCGGCCGGCTATAGCGGCGTGAAAACTTGCCCGGGGATCCGCAAGAGCGTGCGCTTCAAGCTCGCGGCGGGCCTGGCCACGGTCCAGTTCAGTGGCGCGAAAAAGGCTGAGCTGAAGGTTGCGGTGCTGACGCCGGAGTGATCCGACGCCAGCAAGCGTGACATTTGCGAGTGGCGCGAACCTTTATCGCACTGGCGCCAGAAGCGCGAAATACGCGCCTTGCGGATCCTGGCATTGCACGATCCATTGGCCGGTCGGTACCGCCATCGGACCCATGACGAGCTTGCCGCCATTGTCGGTGACGCGTTTGGCCGCGGCGTCGATGGCGGCGACGTTGAAGTAGAACAGCCAGACGGGAACGGCGAGCTGCGGCGGTTTGTTCATGATGCCGCCGCCTGATTCAGGACCCGCCTTGAAGGTCTGGTAGACACCCATTTCGCCGATGTCGAAATCGCCTGCGCTGGTCCAGCCGAACTGGCTGGAATAGAAGTCGAAGGCTGCCTGTCGGTCCGAGGCATAGAGCTCGTGCCAACCGACATGGCCTGGCGTCGTGGCCGGCAGGGTCGGCTGATCGGCGAGATTGGGCTGCAGGAACATGAAGGTCGCACCTTGCGGGTCCGCCACGACGGAGAAGCGGCCGACACCAGGGATATCGTCGGGCTGGCGGTGCACAGCCCCGCCGGCGGCCTGCACCGCCTTAGTTGAGGCATCGACATCCCTCGTGTGGATATAGCCGACCCAGGCCGGCGGCATACCCATCTTGGCGGCGTCATCGGGCATCGTCATCAGCCCGCCGACGCCACGTTCGGCGGAATTAACAACGATATAGCGCGGCATGCCCGGCGCCTTGTCGAAAGGTTCGGCCGTCCAGCCGACAACCTTGGTGTAGAAGGCTTCGGCGGCATTGAGGTCTGATGTCATCAGTTCGTACCAGAAGAAGGGCATCGGGGATTTCGGCATGGTCGGTCTCCTCACCGTTCAGCATCGATCGTTGTCCGATCCGTCCAAGGACGATCCTGGCGATGGAAATCCGACAATCGCCCCAAAACAATAATCTCTGCCCACGACATGCGTTCCCCGGTTGCGTGTCTTGCGGTTTTCGATTTCTGTACGACAAGGGGGTTGTTCATGCGCCAGATGTCGCTCACGCCTGAGCTTGTTGCACTGTGCCATCGGCAAGAGGCGGATCCCGGCCCGGACCCGAGCTGGACCGAACTGACCGACGAGGATTTCCGGAGCCTTGCGATGCGGCTTGCCGTTGAGGCGGATTCGGGGCCGCTCTGGGTGTTCGCTTACGGGTCGCTGATCTGGAAGCCGGAATTCGAATCGGTCGAGCAACAGCTCGCCACGGCCTTCGGCTGGCACCGCTCCTTCTGCCTCGACATGGTGCGCTGGCGCGGCAGTGCGGCGCAGCCGGGGCTGATGATGGCCCTTGAACGGGGCGGGCGCTGCAACGGGGTGATCTACCGTTTGCCGGCGGGCGAAAAACCGGCCCAGATCGAAAGGTTGTTGAGGCGCGAGATCAGCGACCATGAGAGTATCAGCTCGGTCAGGTGGCTGCCGGTGCATACGGCGCAAGGCGCGCTGCGGGCGCTCGGTTTCTGGGTCGGCGTGAAGGGCAGGGGGACATCACCGAACCAGCCGCTGGACAAGGTGGCAAGCATATTGGCCAGGGCCTGCGGCCATATCGGGTCGGGCGCGGAATATCTCTACAACACGGTCAGTCATCTCGAAGCGTTCGGCATCCATGACCGCAATCTGTGGCGGCTGCAGGAACTGGTGGCGGACGAGGTCAAAGCAATCCATGGTGCGTCGGTCGATAAGGGCTTCCCATCCCGGCAAGAGCGGCCGTCCATCGCATAACATGAGTAAAAAAATCATGTTTTTAATCAACCTTTTCAGTAACTTGCGCCGAAAATTGACCAATTGATAAAAAAATAAAACGTGCTAGCCTTCCCCAAAACGAAAACATGGGGAACTGATGATGCCAGAAGGCCAGTTCAAAGAGGGTATTGTCGGCGGGCGGCTCGCGGCCGACCAATACGCGGACAATTTTTCCGACCTGCATCCGCCGCTCGATCATCACGAGGCGCTGGTTGAATCCGACCGCTGCTATTTCTGCTACGACGCGCCATGCATGAATGCATGCCCGACCTCGATCGACATTCCGCTGTTCATCCGCCAGATCTCGACCGGCAATCCGATCGGCTCGGCCAAGACCATCTTCGACCAGAACATCCTGGGCGGCATGTGCGCCCGCGTCTGCCCGACCGAGACGCTATGCGAAGAGGTCTGCGTGCGCGAGGTGGCGGAAGGCAAGCCGGTGCAGATCGGCCGCCTGCAGCGCTACGCCACCGATGTCGCGATGGCCGAGAACAAGCAGTTTTATCCGCGCCCGGAGCCAACCGGCAAGACGGTTGCCGTGGTCGGCGCCGGCCCGGCCGGTCTCGCCGCCGCGCACCGGCTCGCCCGTCACGGCCATGACGTCACCATCCTGGAAGCGCGGCCGAAGGCCGGCGGTCTCAACGAATACGGCATCGCCGCCTACAAGAGCGTCGACAATTTCGCCCAGGCCGAAGTCGACTATGTCACCGCGATCGGCGGCATCGACATCCAGAACGGCAAGGCGCTCGGCCGCGACTACCAGCTCTCCGACCTGATCCGCAATTATGATGCGGTGTTCCTCGGCATGGGGCTTGGCGGCGTCAACGCGCTGCGCGCCGATGGCGAGGATGCCGACGGCGTCACCAATGCGGTGGAGTTCATTGCCGAACTGCGCCAGGCCAGCGATCTCTCCGGCCTGCCGGTCGGCCGCCGCGTCGTCGTCATCGGCGGCGGCATGACGGCGATCGATGCTGCCGTGCAATCGAAACTGCTTGGCGCCGAAGAGGTGACGATCTGCTACCGGCGCGGCCAGGAGCACATGAACGCTTCGGGGTTCGAGCAGGATCTGGCAGCCGCCAACGGCGTCACCATCCGTCACTGGCTGCAGCCGAAGCGGGTTGTCGCCGAAGGCGGCAAGGTCAGCGCCATCGAGCTCGAATACACTGCGATGAGCGGCGACAAGCTTGCCGGCACCGGCGAGACGCTAACGCTTGTCGCCGACCAGGTTTTCAAGGCGATCGGCCAGAGCTTTGTGCCGGCCGCCCTCAACGGCAGCGGTGCATCGATCGACCTCGAAGCCGGCCGCATCAAGGTCGACGCGGAAGGGCGCACTTCGCTGGCCAAAGTCTGGGCTGGCGGCGACTGCATCTTCGGTGGCGACGACCTGACCGTCTCGGCTGTCGCGCAAGGCCGCGATGCCGCGGAAAGCATCAACAGGAGTCTGATGCAGGGATAGGGACCATGGCCACGGTGGAACCGGGCATCGCCCGTCACTACGAGGTATCGGACCTGGAGCAGCGGATCCTTTCCGTGCTTGCCGACAGGGGCGTGGACATTGCCAATCTGCGTGCCAGCGATCTCGAAGCTGTCGACGAATTCCACATTGGCGGTGTAGTCGCCACGAGGGAACTCGTCAATCAGATGGGGCTGAAGCCAGGGTCCAGGCTGCTCGATGTCGGATCCGGCGTCGGCGGTCCGGCACGTTTCGTCGCCTCGACCGGCGATGTGGACGTCACCGGCATCGATCTTACGCAAAGCTATGTCGACATCGCGACCAGCCTGTCGAACCGAACCGGTATGACCGGCACGACGCACTTCGTGCAGGGCAGCGCGCTGGACATGCCGTTCGACAATGCCAGCTTCGATGCGGCCATGATCCTGCATGTCGGCATGAACCTTCCCGACAAGGCAAAGCTGATGAGCGAGGCGGCACGTGTGCTCAAGCTGGGCGGCGTCTTTGCCGTCTATGACGTCATGCGCCTGAAAGACGGGGCGCTGACCTATCCGCTGCCATGGGCATCGAACGACAGCATGTCGTTCGTCTCGACGCCGGACACGTATCGTTCGGCTGCCACGGCTGCGGGCTTTTCCGTCATCGAAGAACGCCCTCGTGGTGCCTTTGCCATTGATTTCTTCGCCTCTGTCCGCGCCGGCATGGCCGCCGCGCAGGCAGAAGGCAGGACGCCGCCCAATGTCGGGCTCATCATGGGCGAGAACGCCCGCACCAAGATCGCCAATCTCACCGCCGCGCTTGAAGGCGGCATTCTTGCACCCGTCGAATTGATCCTTCGTTTCGGCTGAAAGGGACCTGTCATGGCAGACATCCGCAACAATTTCGTCGGCATCAAATCGCCCAATCCGTTCTGGTTGGCCTCGGCGCCGCCGACCGACAAGGCCTACAACGTCATCCGCGCCTTCAAGGCAGGGTGGGGTGGTGTGGTGTGGAAGACGCTGGGCGAGGAAGGCCCGCCTGTCGTCAACGTCAACGGCCCGCGTTACGGCGCGATCTGGGGTGCCGACCGGCGCCTGCTCGGTCTCAACAACATCGAGCTGATCACCGACCGCGACCTGCAGACCAATCTGCGCGAGATGAAGCAGGTCAAGATGGATTGGCCGGACCGGGCGCTGATCGCCTCGATCATGGTTCCCTGCGAGGAGGCGAGCTGGAAAGCCATCCTGCCGCTCGTCGAGGAAACCAACGCCGACGGCATCGAGCTCAATTTCGGCTGTCCGCATGGCATGTCGGAGCGCGGCATGGGCGCCGCTGTCGGCCAGGTGCCGGAATATATCGAGATGGTGGTGCGCTGGTGCAAGCAGTACACGCGCATGCCGGTCATCACCAAGCTGACGCCCAACATCACCGATATCCGCAAGCCCGCGCGGGCAGCGCACGCGGGTGGAACGGATGCGGTGTCGCTGATCAACACCATCAACTCGATCACCGGCGTCGACCTCGACAGCTTCGCGCCGATGCCGACCATCGACGGCAAGGGATCGCATGGCGGCTATTGCGGCCCGGCGGTCAAGCCGATCGCCATGAACATGGTGGCCGAGATCGCACGCGATCCGGAAACGCGTGGTCTGCCGATCTCGGGCATTGGCGGCATCACCACATGGCGCGATGCGGCCGAGTTCCTGGCGCTCGGCGCCGGCAATGTTCAGGTCTGCACGGCGGCGATGACCTATGGCTTCAAGATCGTCCAGGAGATGATCGCCGGTCTCGAAAACTGGATGGACGAGAAGGGCCATGCCACGCTTGACGATGTGATCGGCCGCGCCACGCCCAACGTCACCGACTGGCAGTATCTCAACCTCAACTACATCGCCAAGGCGCGTATCGACCAGGACGCCTGCATCAAATGCGGCCGCTGCCACATTGCCTGCGAGGACACCTCGCACCAGGCGATCACCAACATGGTCGACGGCGTCCGGCATTTCGAGGTGATCGAAGCCGAGTGTGTCGGCTGCAATCTCTGCGTCAACGTCTGCCCGGTCGACAATTGCATCACCATGGAGCCGCTGGCGGTCGGCGCGATCGATCAGCGCACCGGCAAGCCGGTGTCGCCGATCTACGCGAACTGGACGACGCATCCGAACAATCCGATGGCCAAGGTGGCTGCGGAGTAGGGGCGGAGCCCTTCAAAAAAAAGCGGCGCCTCCGGGCGCCGTTTTCATTTTCTTATTGCAGATAATAATTATCCACGATAAAAGATATCCATGAATAGGAGATCGACACCATGAAGTTGGGCGAGGGCGTTGAAGCGGCTATCCACTGCGCGGCGACGCTGGCCAGCGTCGAGGGCAACAGCACCATGCCGGGTGCTGCTCTTGCCGAGTCATTCGGCCTGTCGCCGAGCTATCTCCTGAAGCATCTCAACATGCTGACCGCCGCGCGCATCCTGGAGTCGGTGCCGGGTCCGGCGGGCGGCTACCGGCTGGCGCGGCCGGCCGAACGCATCACGCTGCTCGACATCGTGCTGGCCGTCGAAGGGCGGGAACCGGCATTTCGCTGCGGCGAGATCCGCCGCAACGGCCCGGTCAAGATCGATGCCTCGGCCTATGTCAAACCCTGCGGCATCAACGCCGCGATGCTGAAGGCAGAGCGCGCCTATCGGGCGGCACTCGCCGAAGTGAAGCTGTCCGACATCGTGGCGGACTACGCGGCAGAGGGCGACCCGAGATCCTTTGCCGCGAGCTGCGCCTTCGTCGCGCGCCATCAGCGGCCGCAGAAATCCAGTTCCAACCCGCAAAACCCAAAGCAGATGTAAAAGGAAAGATGATGAAACAAAGGATGCAATTCTTCGCCAAAGCGCCCGAGATCATGAAGGCGGTGTCGGTGCTCAACAAGGCGGTCGACGAATGCGGGCTGGAGGTCAGCCTGCTGCACCTGATCAAGCTCAGGGCCTCGCAGATCAATGGCTGTTCTTTCTGTGTCGAGATGCACAGCCGCGAAGCGCGGCGCGATGGCGAAACCGAGCAGCGGCTCTATCTGGTCGCGGCGTGGAAAGAATCACCGCTGTTTTCCGAACGCGAGCGCGCCGCCTTCGCCTGGACCGAGGCGGTAACCCTGATCGCCAACAATGACGTGTCGGACGAGCTTTATGGCCGCACACTGGAGCATTTCTCGGAAGAGGAGCTGGTCAAGCTGTCCGTCGCGCTCGGCATGATCAACACCTGGAACCGGCTGTGCATTCCGTTCCACGCCATCCATCCGATGCCGGCGGCCAAGGCGGCCTGATTGTCCTGATGTGTTCGGAGCGCCGCCGAGGAGGCGGCGCTCCGACTGTTTTCAAAGGGAGTGTTTTATGCCTGCCGATTTGCCTTCAATCGTGTTGTTTCTCGGCCGCCTGTTGCTTGGCGGCGCCTTCGTCTTCGCCGGCCTGCGCAACATCCAGAACGTGGCCTTCCTGACCGGGCTGATGGCCGCGCGCGGCGTGCCGCAGGCGCGGCTGGCGCTGTGGGCGGGCATCGTCCTGCAGATCATCGCCGGCGCGCTGGTGATGGCAGGCCTGTGGACCGCGATCGCCTGTGCGGTGCTGGTGCTGTTCCTGATCGCTGCCACGCCGATGTTCCACAATTTCTGGGACCATCAGGGTCCAGATCGCGCGGCGCGCATCAACGGCTTCGTCGGCAATGTCGCGCTGGGCGGAGGTTTTCTGACACTGATCGCACAGTCACTCTGAAGCCGAAGTCACGCGGCAAATCGCAAGCCGCCATCGCAGGTCAGCACCTGGCCGGTCATGAAGCTGTTGGAGACGAGGAAGGCTATCGCCGAGGCGACGTCCTCGGCGTGGCCGATCCTGCCCACGGGCGTTTTGCCGGCATATTCAGCGAAGACCGCCTGGCGTTGGTCGTCGGGCAAAAAATCCCACCACGGCGTGTCGATGACGCCGGGCGCCACGACGTTGACGCGCAGCGGCTTCAACTCGACCGCCAGGATCGGCGTCACGGTCAGCAGCATGCCGTTGACGGCGCCGATACCGGCGACGCCGGGCATGGTGACCTGAGCCGACACCGCCGATATGAAGGTGACCGAGCCCGATTTGTTGAGTGTCGGCAGTGCCGCCTGCAGGCAGGACAGTTGCGGCCGCACTTTCTCCTCGACGCCGCTGCCGATATCAGCGAGATCGAGCGTCGCGAACGGGCCAAGGCCCTTGCCGCCGCTCGCGGCCAGGACGAGGTGGTCGAACGGGCCGAGGCGCTCGAAGAACTGGCGGACCTCATCCGGCTTCGAAGCATCGAACGCCGCCTTATCGGTGGCGCCGTCGAGGCTTTTCCAGGCGCTGTTGAGCTTGTCCTGGTTGCGCCCGGTGATCGTCACTTTCATGCCCGGTCCAATCAGCTTGCGCGCGGTTGCCAGGCCGATGCCGGACGAGCCGCCGATGATGACTGTGTGTTCGGTTCTATCGGTCATGAATTCTGTTCCTTCTTTTCCGGGGAAGCCAGCCCGACAAGGTCGAGGCTCAGGCTTCGCAATTGTTGTCTTGCCTTGGCGTCATAGGCCTGGGCGTCAGCGCGGGATTCGCGCAGGCCGTCGAAATACAGGCCGCTGCGTCCTTCGAGCGCGGGTGCGGTGGCAAGGTTGACGATGGCCTCGGCACCGGTCTCCACTGAACTCCATGGCGTCACCCCGGCCTGCCGGACCATGGTGGTGTTCATGTAGCTTGCCGGATGCAGCGCGTTGACGGTGACGCCGGTGCCTTTCAGCTCTCCCGCCAGATCGACGGTAAACAGGATCTGCGCCAGCTTGCTCTGGCAGTAGGCGCGCACGCCGCTATGGCCGTGGGTCAGCATGACATCGCCGAAGTCGATCGCCTGCTGGCCGGCCGAGGCTACGTTGACGATGCGGGCCGGAGCGCTCGCCTTCAGCAAGGGCAGAAGTTCCGAGGTCAGCAGGAAACCGGCGAGATAGTTGACCGCGAAACGCAGTTCGTAGCCGTCGGCGCTGATCTGTCTCTTGACGCCAGCCGTGCCGATGCCGGCATTGTTGATGAGGATATCGAGCCGGTTCGTCCTGGCGCGCACGGCCTCGGCGAGGCGACGTACGTCGGCCAGCGAGGCGAGGTCGGCTGCGAGGAACTCGGCCTTGCCGCCGGCGGCTTCGATTTCGGTAACCGCTGCCTTGCCGCGAGCCGCATTGCGGCCGTGCACCAACACCCGGGCGCCGGCGGCACCCAGCCTTTGCGCCACGACGCGGCCGACGCCGTCGGTCGAGCCGGTGATGAGGATTGTCTTGTCTTTCAGGTCCATGTCCGGAGCCTCCTGTCTGTTGCTCCCGACGCAAGATGGGGTGTCTGACGGAGCTCAAACAGTTCAAACTTTATCCTGGTATCAGTACTGCTATAATAGCCGCATGGATGCTCCCTCTCATTCCGCTGAAGACAGCCGCCGGCGCGAACTCGGCGCCTTCCTGCGCTCGCGCCGCGAAAGGCTGACACCCTCGGCAACCGGCATGGCGACCGGCCTGAGGCGGCGCACGCCGGGCCTGCGCCGCGAAGAGGTGGCGATGATCGCCGGCGTCGGCACCACCTGGTACACCTGGCTGGAACAGGGCAGGGATGTCAGGCCTTCCGTGGAGGTGCTGACGGCACTGTGCGGGGCGCTGCGCCTCGACGCCGCCGAGAAGCGGCATCTGTTCACGCTCGCCGGCCGCCAGCAGCCCGAGCGGCGGCGCATTGGGCCGGTAAAGCTCGAAGGTCCCTTGTTGCATATGCTGCAAAGCCTTGTCCTGCAGCCCGCCTATGTCGTCGGTCCGCGCTGGGACGTTCTGGCGTGGAATGACGGGGCCGTCGCCATTTTCGGCGATTATGGGCAACTGGAGGGTGACGCCCGCAACATCATCCACGGCGTGTTCACCGATCCGCACCGGCGGCACCTGCTGGTGGACTGGGAACAATTGGCGCGCGCAACGCTCGCCGCGTTCCGCGCCGAGAGCGCCAAATATGTCGGCGACCCGGATTTCGAGCGGCTGATCGCGCTGATGATGCGCTCAAGTCCGGAATTCCGCGAATGGTGGCCGCAGCGCGATGTCGTGCACCGCCTGTCCGGCTTGAAGCATCTGCGCCACCCGATCGCCGGGGCGATGGTGTTCGAGCATATGAGCCTGTCGATCGATGATGGCTCGGACATGAAGCTGATCGTCTACACGCCGCTTGCCGAGCAGAACTCGATCGCCAAGCTGCAGTCCTTGCTGGACGCGCTGCCGGCCGAGCGGCGCAGCGCTTGAGCCATCCTGGCGGAGGTCAGGTCTTCGGTTTCAGCCCATCCAGGAACAATTGCTCCAGGAACCTCGCGGCATCCTCGAAGCGGCCGTCGCCGCCGCGGTTTGGCCCCAGCACAGCGCGGACCTGGACGTCGAAATCGGCATAATGCTGCGTCGTGGCCCAGATCGAGAAGATCAGGTGCCACGGGTCGGTGCGGGCGATCTTGCCGGCGCGCATCCAGCCCCTGATGACGGCGGCTTTCTCGTCGACCAGCGTCTTCAACTCACCGGCCAGCAGAGGCATGATGCGCGGCGCGCCTTGCAGGATCTCGTTGGCGAACAGCCGGCTCTCGCGCGGAAAATCGCGCGCCATTTCGAGCTTGCGCCTGATGTAGCTCCTGAGTTCGGTCATGGGGTCGCCGACATCGTCGAGTTCCCTGAGCGGCGCCAGCCAGGTGTCGAGCAGGCGTTGCATCAATGTCTCGTGAATGTCTTCCTTGCGGCGGAAGTAATAGAGCAGGTTGGGCTTCGACATGCCGGCTGCTTCGGCGATCTGGTCGATGGTCGAGCCGCGAAAACCGTTGGTGGAGAACACTTCGAGCGCCGCCTCCAGGATGAGCTCGCGCTTTTCCTGCTGAATGCGGGTGCGGCGAGGGGCGTCAGTGCCGGTGTTCACCGTTGCAAGCCCTCGCATTGAGGGTCATCTGGACCAATTCTCTGGACCAGTTTTTCCCTAGCCTGTGGAACGCACTTCAGGAGCCGCATTTCCGCTAGTAATCCCTTGACCGCCGACAGGGCGGTGCTAACGTTTGTCCAATCGGTCAAAAATTTGCGTAGCATGAAAGCGCGGCAAAGACCAAGCGTTGGACGCACCGAAACAGTTCACAAGGGGAAGTCCTGCTCATGTCCAACCGGCTGAAAGTCACGCCGAACGATCTCAGTGCATTCTGGATGCCGTTCACGGCAAACCGGCAGTTCAAGCAGGCGCCACGCATGTTCGTGTCCGCCAAGGACATGCATTACACCACCAGCGACGGCCGCAAGGTGTTGGACGGCACCGCCGGTCTCTGGTGCGTCAATGCCGGCCACTGCCGGCCGAAGATCACCGAGGCGATCCAGCACCAGGCCGCCGAGCTCGATTATGCGCCGGCCTTCCAGATGGGCCATCCGATCGTATTCGAGCTGGCCAACCGCCTGGTCGACCTCGCGCCCAAGGGCATGGACCATGTGTTCTTCACCAATTCGGGTTCGGAATCGGTCGAAACCGCGCTGAAAATGGCGATCGCCTACCACCGTGTGAAGGGCGAGGGCTCGCGCACCCGCCTGATCGGCCGCGAGCGCGGCTATCACGGCGTCAATTTTGGCGGCATCTCGGTCGGCGGCATCGTCACCAACCGCAAGATGTTCGGCACGCTGCTCGGCGGCGTCGACCACATGCCGCACACGCATCTGCCGGAGAAGAACGCCTTCTCGAAGGGCGTGCCGGAATATGGCGCCGAGCTCGCCAACGAGCTGGAGCGCATCGTTGCCCTGCATGATGCCTCGACCATCGCCGCCGTCATCGTCGAGCCGGTCGCCGGTTCGACCGGCGTCATCCTGCCGCCCAAGGGTTATCTGCAGAAGCTGCGTGAAATCTGCACCAAGCATGGCATCCTGCTGATTTTCGACGAGGTCATCACCGGTTTCGGCCGTCTCGGCGCGCCGTTCGCCGCCGATTATTTCGGCGTCACACCCGACATCATGACTACCGCCAAGGGCGTTTCCAACGGCGTCATCCCGATGGGCGCGGTGTTCGTGAAGAAGGAAATCCACGACGCCTTCATGACCGGCCCCGAGCACATGATCGAGTTCTTCCACGGCTACACCTATTCGGGCAATCCGATCGCGTGTGCGGCGGCACTCGGCACGCTCGACACCTACAAGGAAGAGGGCCTGCTCACCCGTGGTGAGGAACTGGCGCCCTATTGGGAAGACGCGCTGCATTCGCTGAAGGATGAGCCGCATGTCATCGACATCAGGAACATCGGCCTGATCGGGGCGATCGAACTGGCGCCAATCGCCGGCAGCCCGACCAAGCGGGCCTTTTCTGCCTTCGTCAAGGCGTTCGAGCGCGGCGCGCTGATCCGCACCACCGGCGACATCATCGCGCTGTCGCCGCCGCTGATCATCACCAAGGGCCAGATCAACGAATTGATCGACCATGTCCGTGAAGTGCTGAGGTCGATAGACTAACCTGTTTCCATCGGCCGGGCGGCGGGTACCGCCGCCCGGCCGATGTCATGAGTGCATGAGCGAGAGGATGTTGAATGGCCGCACCCGGCGAGAATCTGCGAATCAATTCAGACCGTTTGTGGGATTCGCTGATGGACATGGCGAAGATCGGCCCCGGCATTGCCGGCGGCAACAACCGCCAGACCGTGACTGACGAGGACGGCGAGGGCCGGCATCTGTTCAAGCGCTGGTGCGAGGCCGCCGGGCTGGAAATGGGCCTCGACGAGATGGGCACCATGTTTGCCCGCCGCGAAGGCACCGACCCCAGCCTGCCGCCGGTCTATGTCGGCAGCCATCTCGATACGCAGCCGACCGGCGGCAAGTATGATGGCGTGCTCGGCGTGCTCGGCGGGCTGGAAGTGGTGCGTTCGCTCAACGATCTCGGCATCAACACCAAACATCCGATCGTCGTCACCAACTGGACCAACGAGGAAGGCTCGCGCTTTGCCCCGGCGATGATGGCGTCCGGCGTTTTCGCCGGCGTGCTCGATCAGGCAGATGTCTATGCGCACACCGACAAGGCCGGCAAGAAATTCGGCGAGGAGCTGGAACGCATCGGCTGGAAGGGCACCGAGAAAGTCGGGGACAGAAAAATCCACGCCTTCTTCGAATTGCATATCGAGCAGGGGCCGATCCTCGAGGACGAAAACATCGACATCGGTGTCGTCACCCACGGCCAGGGTCTGAAATGGCTGCAGGTGACGCTGACCGGCAAGGAGGCGCATACCGGCTCGACGCCGATGCCGAGGCGCCGCAATGCCGGGCTCGGCATGGCGCGTGTCATCGAACTGGTGCACGAGATCGCCATGGACTACCAACCGGACGCCGTCGGCGCGGTTGGCCACATGGAGGTCTTCCCCAATTCGCGCAACATCATCGCCGGTCGCACCGTCTTCACCATCGACATCCGCTCGCCCGAGAAGGAAGTGCTGGACGCGATGGACGGCCGCATCCGGGAAGGCATCGACACGATCTGCGAGGCGCTCGACATCCAGTACAAGGTCGAACAGGTCGGCGCGTTCGACCCGGTGACCTTCGATCCTGGCTGCGTCAAGGCGATCCGTGACGCCGCCGAACGGCTCGGTTATTCGCACCGCAACCTCGTCTCGGGTGCGGGCCACGACGCCTGCTGGATCAATCGCGTCGCGCCGACCGCCATGGTGATGTGCCCTTGCGTTGACGGGTTGTCACACAACGAGGCTGAAGAGATCACAAAGGAATGGGCGAGTGCCGGGGCCGACGTGCTGTTCCACGCGGTGGTGGAGACGGCGGGAATCGTGGAGTGAAGCTCTCTGACCTCCCTGATAACGCGCGCGCCTTCGTCTGCAAACATGTGTTCGAGGGTATTCGACAAGTAAAGTACGTAGCTTTTTCGAATGACGTGTCGCTAAGCTGTCATGAGCCGGATCATGATGACTGGGGTAAAGATCAGGTGCAGGTTCAAGTTGGTGAGCTTCGGCAGCAGTTTCTTCCGAACCACGCAGCAGAGCTGGAATCTGGCTTTGAAATGACAATGGATAATAATGAGAAATGGCACATTGGGCCGGTCTGGCGAGGCCCTCGGGTCATGGCCGGTCCCGATCACCTTAGATTGGTTGTCGACAAAATTCGCGGTGGTAAATCACAATCGCGAAAATGATCGGAAATCTTGCGCAGGCATGTGGCTGTCCTGACATGTGGATCAACTGAAGCGCTCATAAAGAAGCGCGAAGAGAACAAGGGAACAAGACAATGACCAAAGTCATCAAGAACGGCACGGTCGTCACCGCCGACCGCACGTGGAAAGCCGATGTGCTGATGCAGCACGGCAAGATTGTCGCCATCGGCTCGGACCTGCATGGCGACCATGAATTCGACGCCACCAGCTGCTATGTCATGCCGGGCGGCATCGATCCGCACACCCATCTCGAAATGCCGTTCATGGGTACTTATTCGGCGGATGATTTCGAATCCGGCACGCGGGCAGCCCTTGCCGGCGGCACCACGATGGTGGTCGATTTCTGCCTGCCTGCGCCGCAGCAATCACTGCTTGAAGCCCTGCAGATGTGGGACAACAAGACGTCCAAGGCTGCCTGCGACTATTCCTTCCACATGGCCATCACTTGGTGGGGCAAGCAGGTGTTCGACGAGATGGCAACTGTCGTCGACAAGGGCATCACCTCGTTCAAGCATTTCATGGCCTACAAGGGCGCGCTGATGGTGGATGACGACGAGATGTACGCGTCGTTCCAGCGCTGCGCCGACCTTGGCGCGCTGCCCCTGGTGCATGCGGAGAATGGCGACGTGGTTGCGGCACTCTCGCAGAAGCTGCTTGCCTCAGGCAACAACGGTCCGGAAGGCCACGCCTATTCACGCCCGCCGGAAGTGGAGGGCGAGGCGACCAATCGCGCCATCATGATCGCCGACATGGCGGGCGTGCCACTCTATGTCGTGCACGTCTCCTGCGAGCAGGCACATGAGGCCATTCGGCGGGCGCGCCAGAAGGGCATGCGGGTGTTCGGCGAACCGCTGGTCCAGCACCTCACACTCGACGAGACGGAGTATTTCAACAAGGACTGGGACCATGCGGCGCGGCGCGTGATGAGCCCGCCCTTCCGCAACAAATTGCACCAGGATTCGCTGTGGGCCGGCCTGCAGGCCGGATCGCTGCAAGTGGTGGCGACCGACCATTGCGCCTTTACCACCAAGCAGAAGCGCAACGGGATCGGTGATTTCACCAAGATCCCCAATGGCACCGGCGGTCTCGAAGACCGTATGCCGGTGCTGTGGACGACGGGCGTCAACACCGGGCGGCTGACGATGAACGAGTTCGTCGCGGTGACCTCGACCAACATCGCCAAGATCCTCAACATGTATCCGAAAAAGGGCGCTATCGTCGAAGGCGCGGATGCCGACATCGTCGTCTGGGATCCCCTGCGCAAGAAGACGATCTCGTCAAAGAAGCAGCAGTCGGTCATCGACTATAACGTCTTCGAAGGTGTCGAGGTGACCGGCTTGCCGCGCTTTGTGTTTTCGCGCGGTGAACTGTCGATCGAGGAGGCCGAAGTCAAGGCAAAGCCGGGCCACGGCCAGTTCGTCGGCCGCGAGCCGAATGCGGCGGTCAACCGGGCGCTGTCGACGTGGAAGGACATCACCGCGCCGCGCAAGGTGGAACGGTCAGGCATTCCGGCGACAGGCGTCTGAGCTTGGCGCGATCCGCCGCGCTCATCGCCTTGGTCCTGGCGACGGTTGCCGGTGGTCCGGCGACCGCGGCTGGCGTGCTGGCCGGCTTCTGGGGCAATGATGAAGGCTGTGCCGGCGTGAAGGCCGGCCACCAGGATAGCGACGCGTACATCCTGCTGACGGCGGAAGGCATCGAGACCTATGGCAGCGGCTGCCGCTTCGCGCAGCAATTGACGGTGGTGCTGGGTGCGCAATCCATGAATTCTACCTGTTCCGCCGAGGGTGAGGCGGGGACGACGACCGAAACCATCGTGGTCACCAACAAGGGAGAGGATGGCTTCTTCGTCACCATTCCCGGCCTTGAGGAACTGGGGCCGCTGCAATCATGTTCCTAAATTTGGGCAATGGGGGAATGAGCATGCGTGGTGTTAGCCTGTGTGTTGCGATGGTTGTGGTTTTGGCTGCTGGCCAGGCTTTCGCGGCAAATATTGATCTGTCCAAGCCCTACGGCGACAAATATGGCTGCATCAACCGCAACGGCCAGGAAGTCGCCGCCGATCAGATGCTGCTGTTGACCGACAAGGAACTGATCACCGCCGCCAGCGCCTGCACCTTCACGAAGACGCAAGCGCAGGCTGATGGATCGTTGGTGGTGACGGCGACATGTGAGGCGGAAGGCGAAGACGGACAGGAGCCAACCACGTTCACCATCAAACACAGCGCCAAGAACGCCAAGAAGCTGACGATCACCGATGCGGACGGCAACGTCATGGGGGAAGTCGCGCGGTGCAAATGACGGCGGTCCCGTCAGCGTCAGGCGACCAGCGCATCCAGTTCCGGCAGCAGGACGACGCTTTCCTGTTCGTTGGGGTCGGTGCGGGCAATGACGGCCGAAGAGGCAGCATTGCTCAGATTGGCCGGCAGATGCGGCACGCCGGCCGGGATGTAGAAGAGGTCGCCGGCCTTGACGACGATGTGGTGTTCGAGCCGGTCGCCATACCAGGTATGGACCTCGCCGGTGAGCACGTAGATCGCCGTTTCGTGGTTCTCATGCAGATGCGCCTTGGCGCGCGCGCCGGGCGGCAAGGTGAGCACATGCATGCAGATGCCCGACGAGCCGACCAACTCCTTGGCAATGCCGGCGAAATAGGTCAACCCCTGCTTGCCTTCATAAGTGCTTTCAGGACGGATAAGATGACAAGTGGGTTTGGGCGACATCGGGGAAACTCCGGGCGTCGATTGAGTGGAACAAAGACCAATGGGACCGGGCGAGTGGAAAACAACATCGCGATAAAAGCAATCGGATTCCAGCCGGCGCAGGGGCGGGAACAGGCAGGCTGTAGCCGATGACCGGGACTTCGCCAGCCGTCGTCGCGGCAAGCAAACTGGGCCTCACCTTCCAGACCAATGACGGGCCGGTGCAGGCGCTGTCCAATGTCGACCTGACGATTGGCAAGGGGGAGTTCGTCTCCTTCATCGGGCCCTCTGGCTGCGGCAAGACCACCTTGCTGCGCGTCATCGCCGACCTGGAGAAACCGACCTCGGGGACGATCTCGGTCAACGGCATGACACCCGAACAGGCACGCCAGAAACGCGCCTATGGCTATGTCTTCCAGGCCGCAGCCCTGTTTCCCTGGCGCACCATCGAACGCAATGTCGGCCTGCCGCTGGAGATCATGGGCCTGTCCAGGGCCGAGCAGGGAGAGCGCATCAAGCGCACGCTCGACCTCGTCAACCTCTCGGGCTTCGAGAAGAAATATCCCTGGCAATTGTCGGGCGGCATGCAGCAGCGGGCCTCGATCGCGCGCGCGCTGGCCTTCGATGCCGACCTTCTGTTGATGGACGAGCCGTTCGGCGCGCTGGACGAGATCGTGCGCGACCACCTCAACGAGCAATTGCTGGAATTGTGGGGGCGGACCAACAAGACCATCTGCTTCGTCACCCACTCCATTCCGGAAGCTGTGTATCTGTCGACGCGGATCGTCGTCATGTCGCCGCGACCTGGCCGGGTCAGCGACATCATCGAATCGACGCTACCGAAGGAGCGGCCGCTCGACATCCGAGAGACACCGGAGTTTCTGGCGATCGCCGCGCGGGTGCGCGATGGCTTGAGGGCAGGGCATAGCTATGATGATTGAGGGCGGGCAGGATGGGGTTCCTCCTCTCCCCACCGGGGAGAGGGTGGCCGGAGCGAAGCGGAGGTCGGGTGAGGGGGCGGCCACCCGCGCCTTCGTCATCCTAGGGCGGAGCAAGGAGCGAAGCGACGCGGCGCAGACCCTAGGATTCATGCCGTTACCTCGACGCTCCACAGCGGTGCAAAACGGTGCTCCCTACGCAGTGCGTTGGAAGGCGAACATTCTCGACCGCTTATACCCCTCGGCCAACGTCACGGAATGGATCCTAGGGTCTGCGCGACGCTTCGCGTCGCTCCGCCCCAGGATGACGAAAGACCGGCAGCGCCGCTTTCTGCAGTTGCGGTTGGGAAGGGCCCGCTAAATGGACACCTTCCGCGACAAGCTCGTGCCCGTCACCTCCATCCTGTTGGGCGTCGTCATCCTCTGGTACGTTTTCGCCGTCATCCTCAACGCCCCGTTCCAGCGCGATCTTGACCGCCGCGCCAATGAGACTTCCACCTTCAGCGAGCTCATCGGCAAGACGCTGTCGCAGCCGAAGCCGACGCTGCCGGCGCCGCATCAGGTGGCGGTGAATTTCTTCGAGAACACGTTTCTGCGGCCGATCAACTCGAACCGCAGCCTCGCCTACAATGCCTGGGTGACGCTGTCCTCGACGCTGCTCGGCTTCGCCTTCGGCACGGCGCTCGGCATCATCATCGCGGTCGGCATCGTGCATGTGGCAACGCTCGACCGCAGCCTGATGCCGTGGATCATCGCCTCGCAGACGATTCCCATCCTGGCGGTGGCACCGATGATCATCGTCGTGCTGGGGGCGATCGGCATCAGTGGCCTGATTCCGAAAGCGATGATCTCGACCTATCTGTCGTTCTTCCCGGTGACGGTGGGCATGGTGAAGGGGCTTCGCTCGCCCGAGATCATGCATCTCGACCTGATGCACACCTATAATACCAGTCGTATGCAGACCTTTTGGAAGCTGCGTGTACCGGCCTCTGTGCCATTCCTGTTCACCTCGATGAAGGTGGCGGTGGCGGCAAGCCTGGTCGGCGCCATTGTCGGCGAACTGCCGACCGGTGCGGTCGCCGGCATCGGCGCCAAGCTGCTCGCCGGCGCCTATTACAGCCAATCCATCGACATCTGGTCGGCGCTGGTCGCCGGCTCGATCGTGGCGGCTCTGCTGGTCATGGTGGTCGGCATTGCTGGCCGCCTCGTCGACCGCGCCATGGGCGGGAGGCCGGCATGAACTGGCTGAAGCCCTCCTGGCAAGCGGTGCTGACCATTGTGCTGTGCGTGATTGCAATCGCGCTCGGCGCAATGTCGAAACCGGAAGCGGCAGCCCTTGCCGACCCGACGGCTGCTATCAACTACCCCTATCTCGGAACGGAGGGCTTAATGCTCGGCTTGGCCGTGCTGGCGGCACTGATCTCGATGGTCAGGATTGCGCCGCTTGCGGAGGCCGTGGTGCTGTTCATCGGCGCCCATCTCGTCGCCTGGCTGCTGATCTCGGGCATTGCCGGTTTCGAAGGCACGGCACTGGCGCCATATTTCCTGCTGCTGGCGACAGCGTGGTTGCTCGGTTGGCGTTGCGTAGCGGTGCTTTCATCACTGCGGCCTCTTGGCAGCTCTGAGCGGACGGCGTTGCGCCTGATCATCCCGGCTATCTTCGGCGCCTGGATCCTGATCATCTGGGAAGCCGTCACCCGCGGTGCCGGCATTCCCTTCATCCTGTTGCCGCCGCCGAGTGCGATTGGGGTGCGGATCGCCAACTCCCTGCCGGTGCTCGGCGCCGATGTGCGGCAGACCATCTTCAAGGCGGTGCTGTTCGGCTATGTCGTGGGCAGCGGCGCTGGTTTCATCACCGCGATCCTCGCCGACCGCGTGCCTTTCCTGCGGCGCGGATTGCTGCCGATCGGCAACATGGTTTCGGCGCTGCCGATCATCGGCGTCGCACCTATCATGGTCATGTGGTTCGGCTTCGACTGGCAGTCCAAGGCGGCTGTCGTCATCATCATGACCTTCTTTCCGATGCTGGTGAACACGGTCGCCGGGCTTGCCGCTTCCGGCCATATGGAGCGCGACCTGATGCGCACCTATGCGTCGGGCTATTGGCCAACGCTGATCAAGCTCAGGCTGCCGGCTGCGGCGCCCTTCATTTTCAACGCGCTGAAGATCAATTCGACGCTGGCGCTGATCGGCGCCATCGTCGCCGAGTTCTTCGGTACGCCCGTGGTCGGCATGGGCTTCCGCATCTCCACCGAGGTCGGGCGGATGAACATCGACATGGTCTGGGCCGAAATCGCAGTTGCAGCTCTTGCGGGTTCGGTCTTTTATGGCGTGGTCGCTCTTGTCGAAAGAGCCGTCACGTTTTGGCATCCCTCTGTCCGTGGTGGATAGGGGCGGTGGGTTTAAGGGCACTAACTTCAGAGGGTAAAAGAATGAAAAAACTGATTATTCCGGTTCTGGCCGGTGTGATGTCGCTGGCCGCGTTCCAGGCAATTGCCGCCGACAAGGTGACGTTGCAGCTGAAATGGGTCACGCAGGCCCAGTTTGCCGGCTACTATGTCGCCAAGGCCAAGGGTTTCTATGAGGCCGAGGGCCTCGATGTCGACATCAAGCCGGGCGGCCCTGATATCGCGCCCGAGCAGGTGATTGCCGGCGGTGGCGCCGATGTCATCGTCGACTGGATGGGCGGTGCGCTGGCCGCACGCGAAAAAGGCGTGCCGCTTGTCAACATCGCCCAGCCGTTCAAGAAGGCCGGCATGGAACTGGTCTGCCCGAAGGATGGCCCGATCAAGACCGAAGCCGACTTCAAGGGCCATACGCTCGGCGTCTGGTTCTTCGGCAACGAATATCCGTTCTACGCCTGGATGAACAAGCTCGGCCTGAAGACCGAAGGCGGCCCGGACGGCGTCACCGTGCTCAAGCAGAGCTTCGACGTGCAGCCGCTGATCCAGAAGCAAGCGGATTGCATCTCGGTCATGACCTACAACGAGTACTGGCAGCTGATCGACGCCGGCTACAAGCCGGAACAGCTGACCGTGTTCAACTACTCGGCGATGGGCAACGACCTGCTCGAGGACGGCCTCTATGCCTCGGAAGACAAGCTCAAGGATCCGGCCTTCGAGGACAAGATGGTGCGTTTCGTGCGCGCTTCGATGAAGGGCTGGAAATACGCCGTCGACAACAATGACGAAGCGGCAAGCATTGTCATGGACGGCGGCGGCCAGGACGAGAACCACCAGAAGCGCATGATGAGCGAAGTCGCCAAGCTGATCGACAATGCCGACGGCAAGCTCGATCCGGCGACCTACGAGCGCACCGCCAAGGCGCTGCTCGACCAGAAGATCATCACCAAGGAGCCGAAAGGCGCCTACACCACCGCCATCACCGACAAGGCCGTGAAGTAAGCCTACCAGTCATCCTGATTTCGAAAGCGGCGCCTTTGACAAAATGTCAGAGGCGCCGTTCCTTTATGGTGTTCATGACGAAGCTGGTCTCGATAGAGGCGACGCATTTCAGCCGTGCGATCTTCTCCTTGATGAAGCGTTCATATTGTTCGAGGCTGCCGGTCACCACCTTCAGCACATAGTCGCGCGAACCGGTGACGAGGTGGCATTCCAGCACTTCTTCCCAGCCGCGGATCGCGTCTTCGAACATGACGATCTCGTCCTCGTTCTGGCGGCTGAGGCGGATGGTGGCGATGGCGACCATGCTCCAGCCGAAGGCGGCGGGATCGACCAGCGTCGTGTAGCCTCTGATGACACCGGTCTCCTCCAGCCGCCGCACGCGCCTCAGGCAAGGGGATGGCGAAAGGCCAATGCGCTCGGCAAGCTCATTGTTGGTGATGCGCGCGTCGGCTCGCAATTCCCTGAGAATCCTGAGGTCGAAATCGTCGGCTATCTTCTGCTGCACTTTTTATCGCTCCCGGCCATTTGTTGCTTGGATGCAGCCATGCAAGGCCGAAAATAGCAAGGACTGGCCGATCGGGATCGCATAAATTGCGGCACGAAACCTTTCAGAAGCAGGAAAAGCCATGACCGCGCCACGTCCGTCGAAAACCCATATCGGCAACCACAAGCTCCATCCGGAGACGCTGATGCTGAGCTATGGTTTCGATCCGCAGCTTTCCGAGGGCGCTGTCAAGCCGCCGGTGTTCCTGACCTCGACCTTCGTGTTCAAATCGGCGGAGGAGGGGCGCGACTTCTTCGACTACACGTCCGGCCGCAAGGAGCCGCCGAGCGGCACCGCGTCGGGTCTGGTCTATTCACGCTTCAACCATCCCAACAGCGAGATCGTCGAGGACCGGCTGGCGATCTATGAGGGGACGGATGCCTGCATCCTGTTTTCCTCGGGCATGTCGGCGATCGCAACGACACTGCTCGCCTATGCCCGCCCGGGCGACGTCATCCTGCATTCGCAGCCGCTCTATGGCGGCACCGAGACGCTGCTGACGCGCACGCTTTCCGGCTTCGGCATCGGCGCTGTCGGCTTTGCCGATGGTGTCGACGAGACGGCGGTGCGGGTGGCAGCCGATGCCGCGGTCGCGAAGGGGCGTGTTTCGGTCATCCTGATCGAGACGCCGTCGAACCCGACCAACAGCCTGGTCGACATCGCGCTGATGCGCAGGATCGCCGACGAGATTGGCGCCATCCAAGGCTCGACGCCGATCATCGTCTGCGACAACACGCTGCTTGGTCCGGTGTTCCAGCGGCCGATCGAACATGGCGCTGATGTCTCAGTCTATTCGCTGACCAAATATGTCGGCGGCCATTCCGACCTGATCGCGGGTGCGGCCATGGGCAGCAAGGCGGTCACCAAGCCAATCAAGGCGTTGCGCGGCGCCATCGGCACCCAGCTCGACCCGCATTCCTGCTGGATGCTCGGCCGCTCGCTGGAGACGCTGTCGATCCGCATGGAACGGGCCAACGACAATGCGCGTGTGATCGCGGAATTCCTACGCGACCATGCCAAGGTCGAGAAGGTGCATTATCTGCCGTTCCTCGGCGAGGATACACCTTCGGCGCACGCCTATCGCGCGCAATGCAGCGGCGCCGGCTCGACCTTCTCCTTCGACATCAGGGGTGGACAGAAGGCGGCTTTCGCCTTTCTGAACAATTTGCAGATCTTCAAGCTGGCGGTGAGCCTCGGCGGTACGGAGTCGCTTGCCAGCCATCCGGCGGCGATGACCCATTCGGGCATTCCCTTCGACGTGCGCCAGCGCATTGGTGTGCTTGAGACCACGGTCAGGCTGTCGATCGGCGTCGAGCATCCCGATGATCTGATCGCCGACCTGACGCAGGCACTGGCGGCGGTCTGAGCTCTCGGCCCAGGAAGCCGGGTGAATCGCCCTTATCGTGCGGGCAATCACAAAAACGTGTGCCGGGATACATTACCCCGCCCAACCGTTGCGCTTAAAGCATGCGCGCGCCTCGGTTGGGGCGTGACGTATGTGAAAATCTAATCGGAGGACTTCATGCGCACACACTCTTTCCTGCCAGTGCTTTCGGCGCTGGCCATTTCGACCGCTTTTATGTTTGGCTCACCGGCCATGGCCGAGGTGGTGAAATACAAGGCGACGCTCGATGGAAGCCAGCAGAACCCACCCGTCACCACCAAGGGCAAAGGCACCGCCACGTTCACCTTCGACACGACCAAGAAGAAGCTCAGCTGGAACGTCAAATATTCCGGCCTCAGCGGGCCGGCGATCGCCGCGCACATTCACGGGCCGGCGGCGATGGGTGCGAACGCAGCGCCCGTCATCCCGTTCAAAGGCAAGCTCAAGAGCCCTCTCAAGGGTTCGGAAACACTGACGGACGCGCAGGCCGCTGACCTGGCGGCCGGCAACTACTACGTCAACGTCCACACCGCCGCCAACAAGGATGGCGAAATCCGCGGCCAGATCGAGGCAGCGAAGTAGCGCAAGCCGCGCCTACACAAAAGGGGCGGGTGACCGCCCCTTTTTTCGTCAGGCCTTGTCGCGGATTTGGGTCATCGTCCGGGTCGGCGTGATCGCTTCCGGATCGAGCCTGATTTCGACGATCGCCGGCTTGCCGCTGGCGCGGGCCCGCTCGAAGGCCGGGGCGAAGTCGGCTGTCTTTTCCACCGTTTCGCCATGGCCGCCATAGGCGCGGGCCAGCGACGCGAAATCGGGATTCCTGAGGTCCGTAGCGACGACGCGGCCGGGATATTCACGCTCCTGATGCATGCGGATGGTGCCGTAAATGCCGTTGTTGACGACGATGACGATGATCGGCAGGTCGTACTGGACGGCGGTGGCGAACTCCTGGCCGTTCATCAGGAAGCAGCCGTCGCCGGCAAAGGCGACCACGGTGCGATCCGGATAAAGCGCCTTGGCTGCGACCGCTGCCGGCGTGCCGTAGCCCATCGAGCCGGAGGTCGGCGCTGCCTGCGTGGCGAAGCGGCGGGAGCGGTGGAAGCGATGCACCCAGGTGGCGTAGTTGCCCGCACCATTGGTGAGGATAGCGTCGTCTGGCAGCACCTTTTCCAGATAGTTCATGATCGGCCCCATCTGGACGGCGCCAGGCCCGGTCTCGGGCGGCGTCGACCATTCGAGATAGGAGGCGTGTGCTTTCGCTGTCTCATCTGCCCAGGACGGTGGGCCAGCCGGCTTGCGCTTGGCAAAAGCCTCGACGAAGGCCGAGGGCGAGGCGTTGATCGCCAGTGTCGGCCGGTAGACGCGGCCGAGCTCGCCGGCGTCGGCGTGGACATGGACCAGCGTCTGGTCGGGGTAGGGGCTCTTCAGCAGCGTGTAGTCGGATGAGGGCATCTCGCCCATGCGGCCGCCGATCAGCAGCACGACGTCAGCCGCCTTGATCCGTGCCGCCAGCTTCGGGTTGATGCCGATGCCGACGTCGCCGGCATAGTTCGCATGAAGATGATCGAACAGCATCTGGCGGCGGAAGGAGCAGCCGACGGGAAGCGACCACGTTTCGGATATGGCGCGCATCCGAGCCACCGCTTGCTCGTCCCAGCGCGTGCCGCCGAGGATGACAAAGGGGCGTTTCGCGCCGTTGAGCAGCTTTTCCAGCGCGTCAAGTTCGGCCTCGCCGGGATATGTCTCGACCGGCGTGTGTGGCAAGGCAGCCGGCGCTTCGACAATGCTTGTCAGCATGTCTTCGGGCAGCGAGATGACAACCGGGCCGGGGCGGCCGGATGTCGCCACGGCGAAGGCGCGGGTGACGAATTCGGGGATGCGCGAGGCGTCGTCGATTTCGACCACCCATTTGGCGATGTCGCCAAAGAACCTGACGTAATCAACTTCCTGGAACGCTTCGCGCTCCTTGGCGTGGCTGGCGACCTGGCCGATGAACAGGATGAGCGGGATCGCATCCTGCATGGCGATGTGGATGCCGGCCGACGCATTGGTGGCGCCGGGGCCGCGGGTGACGAAGCAGATGCCGGGCTTGCCGGTCAGCCGACCCTGGCAGTCGGCCATCATCGCCGCACCGCCTTCCTGGCGGCAGACGATGGTGCGGATCGGCGAGTCATGCAGCGCGTCAAGCACCGCGAGGTAGGATTCGCCGGGCACGCAAAAGATGCGGTCGGTGCCGTTGGCTTCGAGCGCGTCGACGATCAGTTGTCCGCCGGTCTTCATTTTGCTCTCTCCAGTTCGGCAAGGATTTCTTCGGTGTGTTCGCCAAGGCGTGGCGAGGGGCGTTCATAGACGAGCGGTGTGCCCGACATGACCATCGGCGCGCGCACCGAAGGCAGAAGATTGCCATGGCCGTCGTCGAGGTCGAGCCGCATGCCGCGCGCGATCGTCTGCGGGTCGGCGAACATCTGGCCGATCGTGTTGATCGGGCTCGCCGGCACGCTTGCCGCTTCGAGCTTTGCCAGCAGCGGGTCGCGATCCCACGTCTTCAGCGCCTCGATCATGCGCTCGCGCAGCTTGGCCCGGTTGGCGACCCGGGCAGGGTTGGTGGCAAAGTCGGGATTGGTCGACAGCTCATCCAGCCCGACGGCAGCGCAGAATTTGGCAAACTGGCCGTCATTGCCGACCGCCAGAATGAGGTGGCCGTCCCGGACCGGCACCACTTCGTAAGGGGCGATGTTCATATGCGCATTGCCCATCTGTACCGGTGACTTGCCGGAGACCAGATAGTTGAGGTTCTGGTTGCCGAGCGCCGAGATTTGCGTGTCGAAGAGCGCCATGTCGATATGCTGGCCTTCGCCGGTCTGGTCGGCATGGCGAAGGGCTGCCTGGATGGCGATGACGGAATAGAGGCCGGTGAAGATGTCGGAGATGGCGACGCCAGCCTTTTGCGGTTCGCGGCCGACCTCGCCCGTGATCGACATCATGCCGGCCATGGCCTGGATGATGAAGTCGTAACCGGCACGTGGCGCGTAAGGACCGTCCTGGCCGAAACCGGTGATCGAGCAGTAGACGAGACGCGGGTTGATCTGGCGCAGGCTCTCGTAGTCGAGCCCATATTTCTTCAGCCCGCCGAGCTTGAAGTTCTCGATCAGCACATCGGATGTGGCGACCAGCCGGCGGATGGTTTCCGCACCCTCCGGCATCGAAAAATCGATGGCGATGGAGCGTTTGCCGCGGTTGCAGGAATGGTAATAGGCAGCCGACAGGTTTTCGCCGTCATGGCTCATGACGAAGGGCGGGCCCCATTTGCGCGTGTCGTCGCCGCCATCGGGGCTCTCGACCTTGATGACATCGGCGCCGAGATCAGCAAGCAATTGCCCGGCCCAAGGCCCGGCAAGGATGCGGGCGAGTTCGACGACGCGGACGCCTTTCAGGGGAGGTTCGGCCATAAATCACCAGAATTGGTCGGAACCGCAGCCTCTATCAACACCTCGTGCCGCTGTCACGGCCCTTGCGATGGGCCAAAGGGCCGGTTTGCAATAGATACGGGTCGTTACTTCAGCACGCCGTCGGCCCAGGCGGCGAAATCATTCATGATGATGTCACGGTTCACCTCGTTCAGGCTTTCGTGGCGGGTCTCGGCATAAACCTTTGAAACGAGATTCGAAAAACCCATCTTGCGCATGCGATTGGCGAGGTGGGTGATGCCCTTGCCGTAGTCGGACGCCGGGTCTTTCTCACCGCCGACGATGGCGACAGGAAGATCGCGCCGGACGCCGGCGAAGCCGGCATCCTTGCCGCCGTTGAGCGCCATCGAGACCACGTCGCGCCACATCGAGACAGAGGCATCCCAGCCGCACAGCGGATCGGCGATGTATTTCGCCACCTCGGCCTCGTCGCGCGACAGCCAGTCGAACAGCGTGCGGTGGTTGGGCACGGCCTTGCCCCAGGCCTGGAAGGTGAGTTTCGGCAACAGGCGCGACGGGACATCGGAGCCCAATCGCATCCGTTCCCAGGCGAGGATGCCGAGCGCCACCTGTCCAAGCAGGCCTTGAGAAAAATTGCCGTTCCATATCGCGGCGGCATGGACACGTGGCGAATGGCTCAAAAGGTAGTTCAGCGCCACGGACGCGCCCATCGAATGGCCAAAGAGGATAACCGGCAGGCCCGGTTGTTCGGTGGCGATGAGATCGTGGATGGCGTCGACGTCGGCGATCACCTTGGCCGGGCCATCCTTGTCGGCGAACTTGCCGAGTGGCGCGTCGGGCGCCTTGGTCGCGCCGTGGCCGCGATGGTCGTGGACATAGACGTGAAAACCACGCGTGGCCAGGAAATCGGCAAAGCGGGCATAGCGCGCGGCGTGCTCGGCCAGTCCATGGTTGATCTGGACGACGGCGCGTGGCTGGCCATCGGCCTGTTTGACGAAGAGATTGAGGTCGGCGCCGGTCGGTGAGCGGACCGTGCGCTGCTGGCTGAAAGGCATGGCCGCTTGATCTCCCCCTTGTTCTGATGTGGTTTGCGCTGCTGCCGATTTTGCGTCAATCCGCTTTGCCTGCTTTTTGCGCAACGATGTTTCTTGCGTTTGGTCGGAAAAGTATCGCAATTCTGACATGGAGACAGCTTCACTCTGTCACCCACTTTCTTCAGCCGGGGATTTGCTCATGCGTATTGCTGTTGTTTTCGGATTGGCCATGTTGGCGGCATCGCTTGCCGATGCCGCGCATGCCGAGGTCAAGCTGAGCGGAACCTTCGTTTCCGATGCTGCCTGTCCGGCAACGCAAGCCATCAAGAACGGCAAGAACCCTGGCAATGTCTCGACCGACGCCGGGCAGAGTTATCAGCTGCTGGCCGGCAACAAGGACACGCCGACGCATTACCTCATCCTGGTGCCAGGTGCTGATCCCGAGCGCCGCTGGGTGAAGGTCAGCTGCGGCCATCTCTCGGGCAGCAGTGCAGCGACGCCCCCAGCAGCGCCGGCCGGGCAAGGCAAGCCGGCTGCGTCGGGCAAACCTGAATATGTCTTCGCGCTGAGCTGGCAGCCGGCTTTCTGCGAGACCAAGTCCAACAAGACCGAATGCAGGGCGCAGAGCCCGAACGAGTTCGATGCCACCAATTTCACCTTGCACGGCCTGTGGCCGCAGCCGAACGGCAATTTCTATTGCCAGGTGCCGGCAAGCGACAAAGCCAATGACAATCCGGCCCACTGGAATGACCTGCCGCCGGTCAATCTGGACGCAGGGACCCGCAAGGAGCTCGATCAGGTGATGCCGGGCACGGCTTCCCAGCTCGAGAGGCATGAATGGATCAAGCACGGCACCTGCTACGGCAAGAGCCAGCAGGAGTATTTTTCCGACGCGCTCGGCCTGATGCGGCAGGTCAACGGCTCGCCGGTGCGCGATCTCTTCGCCAAGAACATTGGCGGCAAGCTGACGGCCGACCAGATTCGAGGCGCCTTCGACCAGGCCTTCGGCGCTGGAGCAGGGGACCGCGTGCGCGTCTCCTGCGTCATCGACCCGTCGAGCGGCAGGCGGCTGATCGGCGAATTGACGCTCGGCCTTGCCGGCCCGATCGGTCCGGGCAGCTCGCTCAAGGATCTGCTGCTGGCTTCGGTGCCGACCAACAAGGCCGGCTGCCCGACCGGGACCGTCGATGCGATCGGTTTTCAATAAATCTTGAAGGTTGGCCGGCGGGCTGTCGCTCGGTCGTCGAGCGGTGTTATGCTGGATCGAACATCATTCAGCGGGGGCGGGCAATGGATGGTTTGACGGGCAGCGCGCTGGCGCGGTTGGCTTTCTGGGCCAAGGGCATGGTGGCGATCAACAATGCCCGCATGGAATGGCCGGGTTTTTCCTACAATGACGCCGAGTGGGCGCGGATGCGAACGCTGTCGGAGCCGATCGATGCCGTCACCTATCAGTTCTTCACCGTCGTCAATGCGGTGATCTTCATCGCCATCGCGGCGATCGGCATTTTTGGCGTCTTCCTGCCGCTGGCGACGCTGTTGTTTCCCATACCGGCGCAAACCAGCGCCCTGAAATTCTCCATGCTGCTGGCAGCCTGCGCCTTTCTCATCATCGGCCTCGGCCTGCCGATCTCGATGCGTCTCTCCGCCATGCTGGTGGGTGGCAAGAAGGTACGCGAGGCACTGGTGCCTGCAGCGGGCGACCAGGCGCTGGCCTCAAAAGTGTCCTGGCAGATCAACCGCATCATGCTGATCATGTGCGGCCTGCTGGTGCCGGGCATCCTGCTGTTCATCGCCTACGACATCCAGGCCGGACCGATCATCACCGCGCTGAAATGGGTGGCAATCGTGCTGATGGCGGTCTCGACGCTGACCGGCGTTGCGCGGCAGAGAAAATCCTAGAGAGTTGGAGTGGTTCACCGTTTCATGGAAACGGTGAACCACTCCAACTCTTTAACTCTTTGTTTTGACGCAATTCTGGACGGAAAACCGCTCACACTTTTCCTGGAATTGCTCTAGAACTGCGCAGACTTGGTCCACGCGATCGCCGTGTCGGGCTCATGGCTGCCCGGCTCGCCGACGATCCGGTCGCGTCCTGTCGATTTCGCCTTGTAGAGGCGCTGGTCGGCCAGCGCGAACAGGTCGCCAAGGCAGGTTGTCGTTTCGCTGACGGTTGAGACGCCGGCGCTGACGGTCAGCTCGAAGCGGCTGGTGACGGTCGATGCCTTGACCGCGTAGCGGATGCTTTCGCCAAACAGCCTGGCCACCGAATGCGGGCGCGAACTGAGGATGGCGAATTCCTCGCCGCCGATCCGGAACACCTGATCCTCGGCGCTCGCCACTTCCCTAAGCAAGGCCGCAACAGCTTTCAGCACCTTGTCGCCCTCGGCATGGCCGAAGCGGTCGTTGATCGACTTGAAATGGTCGACATCGATGATCAGCAGGCTGAGCGGCCTGGCGGTGCGCAGGCTGACCTCGACGGCTGCCTCACCGTCGGCGTCGAAGCGGCCGCGATGCAAAAGGCCGGTCAGGCCGTCGCGGCCGACATGCTCGATCAGCGCTTCGTAGCGCTCGCGATAGGTCAGGGTCTCGAAAATGTCGGTCAGGCCGCGCGGCAGCGGGACGTCGCGGGCCTCGAACCATCTGAGATAGGCGACAAGCATGGCGCTGAAGGTCAGCGCCGCCACCATCTTGGCGAACCAGCCGCCGAAGAAGACGGCGATAGGCGCGCCGGCGACGAAATGCAGCGCGGTGAAGAAGCCCGCCTGGTCGAAGGTGAGCACGCAGGCGACGCAAATCAGGATGCGCGTGAACTGCGCCTGGCGCAGATGCCGGCCAAGCTTTTCATAGAGCAGGATGACCAGGATGGCGTCGATGAACAGCAGCGTCGTGCCCCACACCATCAGCCAGCCCATCTCGTCGATGAAGCCGATGTCGGGCATCTTGCCGTCGGGCAGGGGCGCGATGGCATGCATGCGCAAGAGCAGCCCCAGACCGATCATCAGCGCATTGCCGAGCAGCAGGCCATAGATCGGCTGGCGCACGGTGGCGGCGTCTTCCTTGATGTAGAGCAGGAGCAACATCACCAGCTTGCCGGAAAACAGCACGGCCGAGCCGGGCGAGACCAGGCCGAACGGCAGGGCGACATAGAAGACGCTGGCGAGATAGGTTTCCAGGAAGTGCATCGCGCCGAGCGCGCAGATGAAGACGCCGAGACCAATGCGCTTGCGGAACCGGAAAAGCGTCACCATGACACTGAAGTAGACGACCGCTTCGGCAAGGAGCAGGAAACTGTTCAGCACTGCCGTCGATCCGA
Source organism: Mesorhizobium subarcticum (assembly GCF_055456085.1). NCBI lineage: Bacteria > Pseudomonadati > Pseudomonadota > Alphaproteobacteria > Hyphomicrobiales > Phyllobacteriaceae > Mesorhizobium > Mesorhizobium subarcticum. The sequence goes on from NZ_CM144237.1 coordinate 3,821,451, forward strand.
TCTCTCGCTCGAAATCGCGATAATCCAGCGATTTCACCCCGATCCTGTTTTGACGCGCAAGGGTTAACCAGAGATTTCAGCGCGCCTTGGGACCGGTGGAAAACTTCGCTGTTCAGCAAACACTTCCCCGTGTGCCCGAACTGAAGCGGCAAAAGCGATTGCCGTTCGGCCCCGCATCGCCTACATAGCGGCCAACCTCCATTCAATCCGACAAATCCAGTCATTTTTCAGGGAAAAGCGCGCGTGGCACGCCAGTTCATCTATCACATGGCCGGCCTCAACAAGGCCTATGGCACCAAGAAGGTGCTCGAAAACGTTCATCTGTCCTTCTACCCCGACGCCAAGATCGGCATCCTCGGCCCCAACGGCTCGGGCAAGTCGACGATCCTCAAGATCATGGCCGGGCTCGACAAGGAGTGGAGCGGCGAGGCGTGGCTGGCCGAAGGCGCCACCGTCGGCTACCTGGCGCAGGAGCCGGCGCTCGACCCCGAAAAAACCGTGTTCGAAAACATCATGGAAGGCGTCGCCGCCAAGACCGCCATCATCGAACGCTACAACGAATTGATGATGAACTATTCCGACGAGACGGCCGACGAGTCGGCCAAGCTCCAGGACGAGATGGACCGGCTGAACCTGTGGGACCTCGAACAGCAGGTCGAGATGGCGATGGAAGCGCTGGGCTGCCCGCCCAAGGATTCGGAAGTCACCAAGCTGTCGGGCGGTGAGCGCCGCCGCGTCGCACTTTGCCAGTTGCTGCTGCGCCAGCCTGACCTTCTGCTGCTCGACGAACCGACCAACCATCTCGACGCCGAAACCACGGCGTGGCTGGAAAAGCATCTGCGCGCCTATCCGGGCGCGGTGATGATCATCACCCACGATCGCTACTTCCTCGACAATGTCACGGGCTGGATCCTCGAACTCGATCGCGGCCGCGGCATTCCTTATGAGGGCAACTACACCAAATATCTCGAAGCCAAGGCCAAGCGGCTCAAGCAGGAAGGCCGCGAGGACGATGCCCGCCAGCGCGCCATCGGCCGCGAGCGCGAGTGGATCCAGTCGAGCCCGAAGGCCCGGCAGACCAAGTCCAAGGCGCGTATCCAGGCCTTCCAGGATCTTTTGGATGCAGCCGACAAGCGGCGTCCGAGCGATACGCAGATCGTCATCCCGCATGGTGAGCGGCTCGGCAATGTGGTGATCGAGGCGGAAGGCCTGTCGAAGGGCTTTGGCGACACGCTGCTGATCGACGGACTGGAATTCAAGCTGCCGCCGGGCGGCATTGTCGGTGTCATCGGCCCGAACGGCGCCGGCAAGACGACGCTGTTTCGCATGATCACCGGCCAGGAAAAGCCGGATGCCGGTTCTGTGCGCATCGGCGAAACGGTCAAGCTCGGCTATGTCGACCAGAGCCGCGACGCACTCGATCCGTCAAAGACCGTGTGGGAAGAAATCTCGGGCGGCGCCGAAGTGGTCAAGCTCGGCAAGTTCGAGGCCAACACGCGGGCCTACTGCGCATCGTTCAACTTCCGTGGTGGCGACCAGCAGCAGAAGGTCGGCAATCTCTCCGGTGGCCAGCGCAATCGCGTGCATCTCGCCAAGATGCTGAAGACCGGCGGCAATGTGCTGCTGCTCGACGAACCGACCAACGATCTGGATACGGAAACGCTGGCAGCACTCGAAGACGCGCTGGAAAATTTCGGTGGCTGCGCCGTCATCATCTCGCACGATCGCATGTTCCTCGATCGCCTGGCGACGCACATCCTCGCCTTCGAAGGCGACAGCCATGTCGAATGGTTCGAGGGCAATTTCGAGGACTACGAGCAGGACAAGATCCGCCGGCTCGGCCCCGAAGCCGTCAACCCGCATCGCATGACCTACAAGAGGCTGACGCGGTAAGGGACAAGCCGGGGCGGCGAATTCTCAAGGTGATATGAGGAGCTCACATGGCTGATTGGTCCGCCGCCCAATATCTGAAATTCGAGGATGAGCGCACGCGGCCCGCGCGTGACCTCGTCGCGCAAGTGCCAGTCGACTTTCCGCGCCGGGTCGTCGACATCGGCTGCGGGCCGGGCAATTCGACCGAGCTGCTGGTCGAGCGCTGGCCGGATGCGCAGGTAAGCGGCTTCGACAGCTCTCCCGACATGATCGAAAAGGCGAGGGCGCGGCTGCCCAATGTCAGCTTCGACCTCGCGGATGCGTCGACATGGCAGCCGGCCGAGCCGGTCAATGTGATCTTCGCCAATGCGGTGTTCCAGTGGCTGCCCACACATCCGGCTGTCTTCCAGCGGCTAATGGGTTTTCTGGCGCCCGGAGGCGCGCTGGCCGTCCAGATGCCTGACAATCTGCTTGAGCCTTCGCATAAGGTGATGCGCGAGACCGCGGCCGAAATGCCGTTCGCCGCAAAGATGGAAGGTGCCGCGCGCGGTCCGTTGCCGCCGGTGTCGTTCTACTATGACCTGCTATCGCCACTCTCCGACCGGCTCGATATCTGGCATACGGCCTACAATCATCCGCTGGCCAATGCCGAGGCGATCGTCGAATGGGTGAAGTCGACGGGGCTGAAGCCGTTCCTTGATCCGCTCGATGCGGAGGAGCGCAAGATGTTCCTCGACAGCTACACAGCCAAGATCGCCAAGGCCTATCCGAAGACCGCCAATGGCAAGGTGCTGCTGCGTTTCCCGCGAATTTTCATTGTCGCCAAGCGGGCCGGCTAGGAAAGAATTATCCAACTCACCTCGGCCGGGCTGCGGCCGCTTGACCCGGTTTCGCGGCCATGGCCAACTCCTCACGCGGGTCATGGCGGTCCGCGTGGGCAGGGGGGTAATGATGACTTTGAAAAGATTGCTTTACGGCGGCGGCGTCTGCGCGGCTGCACTTCTGGCGTTCTCGGTTTCAGCCGAGGCCAAGCGGGCGCGCTGCTTCACCACGGATGACGGCTATTTCGCGTGCAGCTATCGCGCGATCGACGATGCCGGCAGTTTCCGAATCTCGGCGCCGGGTTATCCGACCTATGTGCTGGAGATCGACGGGCCGGGCTTTGCCTATGGCTATGTCAATCTTGGCCGCCGCAACGTCCCGTTGCCGGGACAGTATGTGCGCAGCCGCGACGACGGCGCCTGCTGGAACAACCCGCAGACCAACACCAAGCTGTGCGCCTGGTGAACTCGGCTTAAGCTGGTGTAAACCGGCGCGATGAGAAAAGTGTTGCGCCGAAGCGTTTCGGCGCCCACATGAAGCCGCAACGCCCGCGGATGGACAGACTGAAACATGCATCGCGTCATCATCAGCGGCATCGGCGCTGAAATTCCTGAACCTGTCATCACCAATGAAGAGCTGGTCGAGAGTTTTAACAGCTGGGTCGACACGGAGAATGCGCGGCGCCAGGGCACCGGCGAGCCGCTCCTGCAGAAGTCCGACGCTGACTTCATCGTCCATGCCTCGGGTGTAAAATCCCGTCATGTCATCGAGCGCGAAGGCATTCTCGACCCGACCCGCATGACGCCGCGCATTCCGGCGCGGCCCGACGATGCGCTGTCGCTGGAGGCCGAGTTCGGCGTCGCTTCGGCCAGGAAGGCGCTCGACCATGCGGGCCTAAAACCGTCGCAGATCGACCTGATCATCTGCTCGGCCTCGCACCACCAGCGGCCCTATCCGGCGATCGCCATCGAAATGCAGGAGGCGCTGGGCACGACGGGCGCCGGCTTTGACATGGGGCTTGGCTGTTCGTCCGCGGCGGCTGCCCTGCATATGGCGGTCAATCTGGTGCGGTCGGGCGCGCACAAGCGCATCTTGGTGACCACGCCGGAAATCATCACCGGCCATCTCAATTTCCGCGACCGCCAGACACATTTCATCTTCGGCGACGCCTCGGTGTCGATGGTGGTGGAAGGCCTTGCCCAGGGCGACAAACGGCCTGGGCGTTTCGAGGTGCTGGACACGCGCATCTGGACGCAGATGTCGAACAACATCCGCACCAATCTGGGCTATCACACCCGCACCGCCCAGGATGATCCCTACATGATCAACCTGGAAGGCAATCTCATCAAGCAGGTCGGCAACAAGGTGTTCAAGGAAGTCACCGTTGCCGGGCAAAAATTCATCGTCGAATTCCTGGCCGAGCACGGTCTGACGCCGCAGGCGGTCCGGCGCTTCTGGCTGCACCAGGCAAATGCGCGCATGAATGCTATGATCCTTAAACTGTCCTTCGGCCACGATGTCGATCACGATCGTGCGCCAATGGTGCTGGAACGGCTCGGCAACACGGCGGGCGCCGGCGCTATCGTTGCGCTGTCGGAGAACCACGCCGACATGAAGCCCGGTGATTTCGGCTTGATCTGCGCCTTCGGCGCGGGGTATTCGATAGGTGGCGCGCTCATCCGCATGCTTTGACGTGTGCTGATATTCAGGCGATGCCGGCCTGAAAAGGCCACCCGGACTTTCGAAATCCGTCCAGCCCAACCGCTTCGCGCCCGTCTTTCCACTCCCGTTCAGCCTGACCTGACCCTCGCACAGCCTGTGTCGGGGGTATTTCAGCTTGAACCAGCGCGATCCGTTTCACAAAGGAGGTTTTCCGATGATCGATGCCCGATGCAGTTGCGGCGCTCTCACGCTGACGCTGCCTGGACCTTCAAGACTGGTCGTGGCCTGTCATTGCCTTGAGTGCCAGCGCAGAACCGGCGCTCCCTTCGGCGTCGGCTCCTTCTATGCGGCCGACGCCGTTGCCATTTCCGGAACGCCGAAAGAATTCACCCGCGATGCGGCAAGCGGTGGCAAGGTCCACAGCTACTTTTGCCCAAACTGTGGCTCGACGGTCTATTGGAAGGCTGACAGGCTGCCGTCGATGATCGGCGTCGCGGTCGGCGCCCTGGCAGACCCGAAATACCTACCTCCCGTCAGGTCGATTTTCGAGCAGTCGAAACATGATTGGGTTCAGATCGACGGTGCTGCCGACCATTTTTGGCAAAGCAGCGTGGCGGGGAAATCGAGCTGAGCTGGCGTTCGCCATCTCTTGCCGGTCAGGCCGGCGTGAAGGGGACCAGCATCGGCACTCGCCCGGCATAATCGTCGTAGGTGCTGCCGAGTTCGCCACGCAGGAAGCTCTCCTCGAGCCTTGCCTTGACGACGATGCCGATGATGAGCAGCACGGTGCCCGCAATGCCCCATACCGTGCCCTTGGCCGCCATGGTGGCGAGGATGGCGAGTAGCAGTCCGGTGTAGATCGGGTGGCGGACAAGGCCGTAAGGACCGGTGTCGATGACATGGTGGTCGGCCTTGGCGGTGACCGTGCCCGACCAGAGCCTGCCGAGATGCAGGCGCGCCCACCAGGCGAAGGCAATACCGACGGCAATCAGGGCGACGCAGATCCAGGCTTCCGCGAGATCAGGCATCCACAGTCTTAGCCGGCCCTCATAGCCGTGCGCGGGAATGAACAACAGCGCCGCGCCGACCAGCCACAGAATTCGATAGCGAGCCTCCGCTTTGAAACCGGCGCGCTTCTGGGCCGGGTCGGCCCACAAAGCGGCGGCGGCCCAGCTCACCGCCCAGATCAACCAAAGCAGCGTGATTGCCGTCACCGGTCGCATGAGAACCTCCGCCGACTGTCTGGACAACACCATGAAGCTGGTGCAGCACGGCAGCAATGCGGCGGTATCCGGAACCGTCTGCTGTTTCGGTAAGAAGATCGTGATCTCATTCGCTCGAGCAGTTGAACATCCACTGCACGCCGAAGGCGTCGACCAGCATGCCGAAGCTGCTTCCCCAATATTTCTGCGCAAGAGGCACGGTGATCCTGCCTCCCACGCCCATACGGGCGAAAAGCTCCCGCATCGCAGCCAGCTCGTCGAATTCCAGCATCATGGCTGAGCCTTTCATGGGCTCCGCATCGTCATTGTCGGAGGCGTGGAACAGCACGCCCGGACCCTCGAAACGCGCATGCAGGATTTTTCCGCGCATGGCTTCGGTTCTCACCGGCATGTTGTTGTCGCCCCAGCGCAGCAGGATCGTTCCCCGGCCAAGGCCGCACTGTTCGTAGAAGGCCAGTGCCGGCTCGCAGTTGGTGGTGAAGAATAGCGAAGGGGAGAGCCGCATTCTATCTTTCCCTATCAGATCAGTGCGCGGCGGCGGTGGCGGCAGCGATCAGCGCGTCGCCGGTATATTGCCTGTCGCCGATGCCCCAGCCGCCATCGGGCGCGTTGACGATGTTGATCCAGGTGTTTTCAGGCTTGTGCCCGGGCACGCAGAGTTCGGCGACAATTCCGGCGGCATTGGTGATGAAGGCGTTGCGGGCTTCGACCGAGCCAAGGCCGATATTGGGCAATTTCAACTCGACCATGACGACAGGCCGATTGGCGCCGCCGGCATAGATGTGTCGGGACGGCAGGACATGGACCGTGCCGCCGACGATCGCGGTGAAAAAGGAATTGCCTGACGCGCCGGAGGCTTCGATGAGGGCGGCACTCAGGCGCGGCAGGATCTCACGCTCTCCGGTCGGGGTCAGTACGCCTTCCGGCGCGGTCACAGTGATTGGCATGTGGGGGCTCCTTGTCCTTGGGTTGCATGGCCTTGCCGGCCCGATTGTCTTCCGGCTTGTCATATTTCGTATCAATTGTTACGTTATGCGAAACGAGCGAGTCAACAGGTTTCGTATCGATCACTATGGATAATTTGGAAAAGCCAAGGGGGGGTCGTCCCCGTGCGTTCGACCCCGACCAGGCGCTGGATGCGGCGATGCACCTGTTCTGGGAGCATGGCTATGAGGCGACGTCGCTGGCCATGCTGCGCGAGGCGATGGGACTGACGCCGCCGCAGATCTACAACGCCTTCACCGACAAGGAGACTTTGTTTCGCAAGGCGCTGACGCGCTACCACGAGACGGAGATCGGCTTTGCCCTGGACGCGCTGGGCGCGCCGGTATCGACGCGGGAGGCAATCCGGCGGTTGCTGATGGGCGCCGCGGAGGCCTATTCCAGACCCGGTAAGCCCGGCGGCTGCCTGTTCGTCAGCGGTGCGCTGGCAGCATCACCGCAGGCGCAAGCCATTGCCGATGAGCTCAAGGCCTATCGCAAGGCGAGTGAAGCGGCGATCGCGGAGCGGTTGGCCAAGGGCAGGGCGGCGGGCGATCTCCCCGAAAACCTCTCGGTCGAAGGCTTCGCCAAATACCTGGCCGGCGTCATGAACGGCATGTCGATCCAGGCGCGGGACGGCGCCTCGGTCGAAGAGTTGCGTATTTTGGCCCAAACCGCCCTTGCGGCCTTGCCGGCCGAAGGGCAAACCGGGGCGCGTGATTGAAGGAAAGAACCTCATGCTGGATCTCTTCCCCGAGGCCGAGAAGCCGGTTGAAATCATCCCGGCCAAGAAGCTTTCCGCTCGCGCCGCAGCGCTCTATCTCGCGGCAGCGGATCATTTCCAGACAAGACCGGTGGAAGAATTGCGGCTCGACTTCGACGGCATTTCGGGAGACTTCCATGCCGGGCCGACGCGCCGCTCGGGCGGGCGCGAGCCCTGGTATCCACGCGGCACCGAAATGCGCAATGAGCGGCAGCTTTCGATCGTGGCAATCGATGAACTGGCCATCGTCGCCGAGCGGATGGGACTGGCTGAGATCAAGCCAGAATGGATCGGCGCCAATCTGGTGATCGAAGGCGTGCCGCATCTGTCGATGCTGCCCGCCGGCACGCTGCTGTTCTTCAAGGACGGGGTAACCCTCAAGGTCGACGCACAGAACGGACCATGCCGTCTCGCCGGGCGATCGATCGCTGAGAATGCCGGAATGGCCGACATTGAAGCCGGCGCGCTGCTCTTTCCCAAAGTCGCAAAACGGCTGCGCGGTCTCGTCGCCTGGGTAGAGAAACCCGGAACGATCAGGGCCGGCGAAGAGATTTCGGCGCGGGTGCCGGAGCAGTGGATTTATCAAACCCAGGGGTGAGCTACGCCGCACACTGGGCGGCGTAGCATCAGCGCCGGGGCTCAGTCCTTGCGGTTCTTCTTCGCGCCTTGCGCCATGACGGACACGTGGTCCCATTTGTCCCAGGTGGCGAGGCGGTTGGCGTATTCCTGGCGAATCATCGGCAGGCCGCCATCGCCGAAGAACACCCGCAGCGGCGGCTCGGCCGCGTCGACGATGGCCAGCATCGCCGGACCGGTGGCTTCTGGATCGCCGGCGACCGAATTGGCGCGGCGCTCGGCCATCTTGGCGCGGGCAGGCGCATAGGCCTCGATCGGCTTCGAGACCTTGGCGGAGGCGCCGGACCAGTCGGTGGAGAAGCCGCCCGGCTCGACCAGCGTGACATGGATGCCGAATTCCGCGACCTCGATGCTGAGCGACTGGCTGAAGGCTTCCAGCGCCCATTTCGAGGCGTGGTAGAGGCCGAGCGAGGCAAAGGCGTTGACACCGCCGATCGAGGAGATCTGGATGATGTGGCCTGAGCGCTGCGCCCGCATGATCGGCAGAGCGGCCTGCGTGACCCACAGCGCGCCGAACACATTGGTTTCGATCTGGTCGCGGGCTTCCTGTTCGCTGACTTCCTCGATGGCGCCGAAATGGCCGTAGCCGGCATTGTTGATGACGACGTCGAGGCGGCCAAAGCGTTTGTGGGCTTCAGCGACAGCGGCGTCGACGGCCTTCTTGTCGTTCACGTCGAGCTTTATCGCGGCGATGTTGTCGCCATATTTTTCGACGAGATCGGCGAGCGTGCCGGCGTCACGGGCGGTCGCGGCAACGCGGTCGCCACGCGCCAATGCGGCTTCGGCCCAGACGCGGCCAAAACCCTTCGACGATCCGGTGATGAACCAAACCTTTGATGTCATGATGTGGAATCCTTGCCCCTGCGGGCGTGATTTTCGGGTGAAAGCGGAGGCTTCTCCGCTTCCGGGCATATACGGCCTGTCACGTGATTTTCCAGAGGCGAGGGGAAATCTTTTTGAACAAGCCGTCCTCTGATCAGGGGTAATTCACCTGGCTCGACCACGCCGGGTGATCATGCTTTTGCCAATAGAGCGCCATCAGCCGGCCGGTGATCGGCCCGACCTTGCCTTCGGCGATCGCCGCGCCATCGATCTCAGTCACCGGCATGATGCCGCCGGCGGTCGAGGTGATGAAGACCTCGTCGGCCGCCTTGAGCGCGGCGACGCTGACATCGGCCGCCTTTGCGATGAGCCCTTCCTCGCCACAGAGATCGAAGACGGTGCGTCTTGTGATGCCGGGCAGCACGCCGATGGCCGGCGTCGACAGTTTGCCGTCCTTTACGCAGAAGACGTTGAAGCCAGGACCTTCGGCGACATTGCCGTTGAAGTCGAGAATGAGCGCCGTCTCGGCGCCGCGGTCATAGGCATCGTAGAGGCCGCGCACCAGGTCGAGCCAGTGGTAGTTCTTGATCGCCGGATCGATCGAGGCCGGCGGGATACGCATCTTGTCGCTGATGGCCACGTGCAGGCCGCGCTGCAATTGTTCTGCATTGGCGACCGAGCCGAACGGCACGGCAAACGCCATGAAGCGGTTGATCGCCTGGCGCGGGTCGCGGCTGAAGGTCGGCGAAGCGCCGCGCGTGCACAGCATTTCGACATAGGCGCCGCGATGTCCCGACAGCGCGACACAATTGTGCAGGATTTCAGCCACGCCATCCCTGTCGAAGGGAATTGTCATGCGCAGCTTTTCAAGACCGCCGAAGAAGCGGTCGAGATGCAGATCGAGCCGGAAGAAGCGGCCGTTCCAAACATGCACGGTGTCGTAGGTGGCATCGGAATGCAGAAAACCCCAATCCAGCACCGACACCTTGGCTTGCGACATCGGCAGGTACTGGCCGTCGAGGAAGGCTATGCCGTCGGGATAGGAATGCAGGTCGAGATGGTGGTCGCTCACCGCGGGCAGCGGCTTTGAAGTCTGTGTTACCGTCGTCTGGTCCATCGAAGCCTCCTGTCGCGGATCAGCAGCCTATCGGCCCAGGACGGAGGGCATAGAGCCACCTTCTCGACGCCGTTCGTCCTCCAGAACGAACTGCTGATACATTGGATTGGAGTTGCCTTATAATCCGGCCACTCGGAAGAGGAGGGGGATATGGGCAGGCTTGGGGCTGTCGTGGCAACCGTCATGATCTTTGCGGCTGCCGGCGAAGCCGGCGCGCAATGCACGAAAGAGGGCGACGAACTTTGCCAGAAGGGCCAGACCTATCGCTGCGAAAAGACCGGCAGCGAACTGACGCCGATCTTCCAGAATGTGCCTTGCGCGGTGAATGCGCCGGCGCAGACGCTGACCGGCACCTGGGTCGGCAGCGGCCACCAGAGCCCGGCGGGTGATGCCGGCGCCGACTGGTCGATCGCCATGACGATTGGGGATGGCAGCTCGTCGATCGACTATCCCTCACTTGGCTGCGGCGGCTCGCTGTCGCAGACGTCGAGGGATGAGACGTCGGCGCAATTCCATGAGAGCATCACCTACGGCCAGGACAAATGCATCGATGGCGGCGACATCACTGTCAGGTTCTTCAAGGGGAATCTGTCCTGGACATGGGTCGGCCAGGCCGATGGGCAGCCCTATAATGCGATCGCCGTGCTGACGCGGCAGTAGACTGTTCATTCCTCTTCATCGTCGGCGTCGAGCAGGCGTGTCGCACGCCAGCGGGTTAGCACGATGTTGGTCTGCTCGATAACGAAGAAGCGGGCGGAGTCGCGGTCATAGCCCTCGGCCAGCAGTTTTTCGTAATCAGTGTGCATGTGGCGGATATGGGCAATGGCGGCCAGCCAGACGGCAATGCCCGGCGGCAAGGTCTTCATATGCACGGCGCCGGCGTCCGCACGGATCTTCTCCATGTCGGCGTAAGGCGCCAGCGGCAGCAGGGCTGTCAGTGCCTTGGCGATGGCGCGGCGGCGGCCGGTCGGCGCCGTCATGGCAGGACCCGGTTGGGCTCATCGCGCCCTTCGATGGTCGCCTCGGCAAAAGCATCGGTCGAGGCGAAATAAGGCTTGATGTCGATGACCGGCGTGCCGTCAAGCACGTCGATGGCATCGAGATCGATGCGTCCGGTGGCGATGTCCAATCCGACGAGCCTGGCCACATGCAGGCCGACCGGGTTCGGCCGGGCAGGGGAGCGCAGGCCGAATACGCCTTTTGCCTCAGCCGCATGGCGGGGTTTCTGCACAATGAGATTCCGCGGCGCGTGGTGCAGCCAGGACAGGATGATGACGTGGCTGGCGCGCTCCAGGCCTTGCAGACCGCTGCGATAAGGCGGGTCGATGGTCAGCACCGCCGGTTGCCCGGTCTCGCGGGCCGCGCGCATGTTTTTCGGGCAGCTTTCGCGCGTCACCCAAGGCGAGGCAATGCGGCCGATGAAGACGATGCTTCCGTCCGCCGGCATTGCTGCCGGATCCTGGTCCAGCCTCTGCTCGCCTTCGCGCGCCTCGAACATTTCGCGGGGCTCGGTGATTCCAGCCATCTCTAGCTTGGTGCCTGTCATTGTCCCAACCCCACTACACATTTTTGGGCGATATGCAGCGGGAAATCACGCATGCGGCATTTTCTTGTCCGGGAGCGACATAGCGCTTGCAAGGTTTTGAAAATCGACATAAACATATGTTTATATCTTTTTCAAAGTGAATGCGCTGAAATGAGAATACGCTGATGCATGTCTCGCTCGACACCATGGTGGAAACGCTGAAGGCTGCGGCCGAATCCAGCCGCTTGCGCATATTGGCACTGTTGTCGCGCGGCGACCTCACCGTTTCCGATCTTACCGAAATTCTCGGCCAGTCGCAGCCGCGTGTCTCGCGGCACCTGAAGCTTTTGCTCGAGGCCGGGCTGATCGGCCGCTACCAGGAAGGGTCATGGGCGTTCTTCCGCCTGTCGGATACCGATTCGGCGCGCGATTTCGTCATAGGGCTGGTTTCCAGCATTCGCGGCGCCGATCCGCAGGTCGAGCGCGACCTCGAGCGGCTGGCTTCGGTCAAGCGAAAGCGGCAGGACCGGGCGACGGAGTATTTTTCCGTGAACGCGGCAAGTTGGGATCATATCCGCTCCCTGCACGTGCCGGATCGCGCCGTCGAAGCCGCGATGCTGAAGCTGGTCGGCAAGCGGCCATTCCAGTCGATGCTCGATCTCGGCACCGGGACGGGCCGCCTGCTCGAAATCTTCTCGCCGCTCTACCGGCGCGGCGTCGGCATCGACATGTCGCGCGAGATGCTGACCGTGGCGCGCGCCAATCTCGACAAGGCCGGCATTTCGAACGCGCAGGTGCGGCAGGGCGATATCTTCTCGCCGCCTGTCGAGCGCGATGCCTTCGATCTCGTCACCATCCACCAGGTGCTGCACTATCTCGACGATCCGTCCCGCGCCATCCACGAGGCGGCGCGACTGTTGCGCCCGGCGGGCCGGCTGGTCATCGTCGATTTCGCGCCGCATACGCTGGAATTCCTGCGTGATGAGCATGCGCATATGCGGCTCGGCTTTTCCGACCGGCAGATCGGCGAGTGGTTCACTGAAGCCGGCCTCGATCTCGAGGATGCCCAGGAGTTCGAACCGCGCGGCGGCAATGAGGCCAGGCTCACGGTAAAACTGTGGCTTGGCCGTGACCGGCGCCTGCTGATCGCCGATCCCGCCAATGAGCAGACCAAAGTGAACTCGATAGGGGAAATCGCCTGATGAACCAGTTCCGCTTTTCCCGCCGGCCCGACATTGGCGACAAGGTCAAGGTTTCCTTCGAATTCTTCCCGCCCAAGAATGACGAGATGGAGGCAAGGCTGTGGGACACGGTCACGCGGCTGGAGCCGCTGAAGCCGAAATTCGTCTCGGTGACCTATGGCGCCGGCGGCTCGACGCGTGAGCGCACCGCGCGCACAATCAACCGCATCCTCAAGGAGACCAGCCTGACGCCTGCGGCGCACATGACCTGCGTCGACGCCGCGCGTCATCAAGTCGACGCGGTGATCAAGGAATTCGCCGACATGGGCGTGAAGCGCTTTGTCGCCTTGCGCGGCGACCCGGCCGCCGGTGTGGGAACCGCCTATCGCCCACATGCGGACGGCTACGCCAATGGTGCCGAGTTGGTCGGCGCACTGAAGGAGGCCGGCGATTTCGACATTTCAGTCTCGGCCTATCCCGAGAAGCATCCGGAAAGCCCGGACTTTGCCACCGATATCGACATGCTGAAGCGCAAGGTCGACAATGGCGCGACGCGGGCGATCACCCAGTTCTTCTTCGACAATGATCTCTACGAGCGCTATGTCGAGCGCGCGCGCCGCGCCGGCATCTACATCCCGATCGTTCCCGGCATTTTGCCGGTACACAATATCACCCAGGTCGCGAATTTCTCGGCACGCTGCGGCGCGCTGGTGCCGGCATGGCTGGCCGAGCGGTTCGACGGCCTGCAGAACGATCCACAGACGCATGCGCTTGTGGCGTCCGCGGTGGCCGCCGAACAGGTTCTCGACCTGGTCGAGCGCGGGGTGGGGGATTTCCACTTCTACACGATGAACCGCGCCGACCTCGTCTTCGCCGTCTGCCACATGATCGGTATCCGCTCGCACGAGACGGAAGTGGCGGGCTCTGCCGCTGCATAGGTCCGGAAAGGCCTCTGAAATGCAAAAAGGCCGGGTAAAAACCCGGCCTTTTGAATTGGTTAGACTATTTTGCTGCTGGTCTTCCCCGTCTTGGCGGGTTCAGGGAAGAAAGCCCATAATAAGGGCCCCGATGAAGGCGAACGCAGCACAAATCATCAATGCGTTGATAGGCCTCGTAAGTCCCATGACATAGCCTCCTCTTAAAGAGCTATGCCTAGGAGTCTAGGTTCATTTGTGCCACAGGCAAGCGGAAAATGTGCTGCATTGCGACGTGATTGTGAAATTTGCGACCCAGGTTTTGACGTTAGCCGTTGAAACTTCTCGGCAAAAACCGGCTTCAGACCTGTGAATAAAATATGGCGGGACGGTGTCGGTATCGTGTCATGGCAGCGCTACCACAGCGAAAGTCGACTTCGACTTTCGCGCCACCTGGTTCAGGCTACCGACTTCCAAGGATACGTCCGTCGATCGTGAGAAGACCGAGCGCGATCAGCACCACGCCGCCGATCTCGAACAGTTCCAGCCGCTCGCCCAGGAACAGGAAGCCGAGCAGAAGGGCGCTGGCCGGCACGATCAGCGTGACCAGCGAAGCGTTGGTGACACCGGCCGAGGCGACGAGGTTGAAATAGAGGATGTAGGCAAAGGCGGTCGACAGCAGCGCCAGCGCCAGCACCGCCGCCCAGACCGGCGGCGAGGCGGAGAACAGGCCGGCCGGACCATGCACGAAGAGCACGATCGGGATCATGATGATGGTCGAGGCGGTCATTTGTCCGGTGGCGAGGACCGGCGAGGGCACGCCCTTGAAGCGGCGGGCGATCATCAGCGCAATGCCATAGGACAGGGAGGCGCCGATCAGCGCGAATTTGGCCCAGACCGGTCCGCCAAGCCCGGCAAGCAGGCCGGGACCGATCATGACAGCTGTGCCGGCGACGCCGAGCCCGATGCCGGCGAGCTTGTTCCAGGACAGCTTTTCGTCCGATGTCAGCGCATTGGCGAGGATCAGCGTCCAGAATGGCGTTGTCGCATTGAGCACCGAGGCGACGCCGGCGCCAAGCTCCGTCTGGCCGGCAAAGATCAGCGAGAACGGCACGACGTTGTTGGCGAGCGCCAGCAGGAAGAACAGGCCGGCATGCGGCAGGGCGAGGCGGAAGGACGGGCCGCGCAGGCCGAGATAGATCTGCAGCGCGATTGCAGCGATGCCGACGCGAAACAGCACCAGCACCAGCGGATGAAGTTCCGCCACCGCGATGCGGGCGAAGAAGAACGAGCCGCCCCAGATCGCGCCAAGCAGCAGCAATTGCCCCCAGTCGGTGAGCGTCATCGGTCCGCGTGGTGTTGATGTCGCAGCCACTGCCATGCGAATCGTCCTCCCCAAGACGCGCTGAATGTCAGCCGGTCAGACACACGGCATACCGGGTCTGGCGACAAGGGCCACCCGAAACATGATCGCTGGCAAACAATGCTGCCAGAGACCTATCGCCGCTGCGTCAGCACTGCGAGACACAGAATTGTTTTCATTAGCCGCTAGCTTGGATTAATTGTGCGCAGCCGAGGTCGAGGATTCGTCAATGCAGCGATTCGAGAATGCCCGCGAGGCGGCACTGGCGCTTCGTCCGGACGATCCGGTCTATTGCTTCCGCCCGCAGGTGCTGAAGGCCGATGCCAGGCAGTTCATGGGCATGTTTCCCGGCAAGACCGCCTATGCGGTCAAGACCAATGGCGAGCCGATCGTGCTGAAGGCCTTGGTCGAGGCCGGCGTCACCGCCTTCGACGTGGCTTCGCCTGGCGAGTTCGCCGCCGTGCGCGCGGTCTCGCCCGATGCCGAGATGCTCTACATGCATCCCGTCAAGGCGCAGTCTGATATCAAGCTGGCGCTGGAAAAATACGGCATCCGCGTCATTTCGCTCGACCATGAGGATGAGATCACCAAGGTGACGCGGGTAGTGCGGGCGCTGGACATCGACCCGGGCACGATCAGCGTGTTCGTGCGGGTGCAGACCAAGGGCCATGCGGCATACGAGCTGTCGAAGAAATTCGGCGCCGGGCCTGCCTATGCCGTGGAATTGGCGGAGCGGCTGAACCGCACCGGCTACAAGGTTGGCCTGTGTTTCCACGTCGGCAGCCAGATCGAGGATCCCGACACCTATGAGCGGGCACTGGCCTCGGCCGACTGGGTGCGCAACCGGCTGACCTTCGACATTGCCGGGCTCGACGTGGGTGGCGGCTTTCCGGCCGAGTACGGCAATGATCCGAACCGCAAGCAGGTCGAGATGCCGTCGCTCGGCCAGATCATGTCGCGGCTTTCCGGTGACCTCAAGGAATACCAGTTCGACCAGATGCCGTTGGTGGCCGAGCCGGGCAGGGTGATCGTGGCGCGCTGCCTGTCGCTGATCGTGCGGGTGCTGCTGCGCAAGGGCAAGCGGCTCTACATCAATGACGGCATCTGGGCATCGCTGTCGGATTCATGGACCGGCAAGATCACGCTGCCGGCGCGTTTCATTCCGGATCCCGCGATCAGGACCCGCAATGGCGATGAGAACAAGATTGTGCCGTTCAAGGTCTGTGGCGCGACCTGCGATTCCGTCGACATCCTGTCCCGGCCATTCTGGCTGCCGGAAACCGTCGACACCGGCGACTGGATCGAGATCGGCCATATCGGCGCCTATTCGCTGTCGCTGCGGACCCGCTTCAACGGCTTTTACCCCGACACCTTCGTCGAGGTGACGACACCCTTCGACGAGGGCGATGCGCCGCAGGGGTTTGCCAGTCTGGAGACAATGGCGGACTGAGGGGAATAGGGCAGTAAGGCAGTAAGGCAGTAAGGCAGTAAGGCAGTAAGGGAATAGGGGTGGCGTCAGTCACTGATTTCGGGCTCGTTGCCCTACTGCCCTACTGCCCTACTGCCTTACTGCCCTACCGCCTACAATTTCCCCAACAGCTCCGTCGTTGGCCAGCCATCCACGGGCAATCCCAGCCGCATCTGCTCCTTGCGGATGGCTTCGCGGGTGTTGGTGCCCAGAATGCCGTCGACCGTGCCGACATCGTAGCCGCGGGCTTCCAGCTTGGTTTGCAGCGCCTTCATCTGGTCGTTGTTGAGGCCGGGCTCGGGGTTGCGCGGATCAAGCGGCGGTGCGCCGGCGAGCCGTGCGGCGAGGTTGGCCGCGGTCAGCGCGTAGGTGAAGGACTGGTTCCATTCGAGATAGACGTCGAAATTCTCATAGGTAAGGAAGGCCGGCCCCTTGCGGCCCATGGGCAGCGCCAGGCCAGCCGTGAGGCCCTTGTCGACCAGCGGCGAGCCGTCGGGATTGGTGACACCCCATTGCGCCCACTGTGTCAGCGGCAGTTTGTTGGTGCGCCCGGTCTGGTCCCAGGGCATCTGGTCTGGCACGCGCACTTCCTGGATCCAGGGTTCGTCGCGCTTCCAGCCGCGCGACAGCACCTTGTTGGCCGTGGTCATGATCACGTCCGGCACGCTTTTGCGCAGGTCGATCTTGCCGTCGCCGTCACCGTCGACGCCGCGGGCCAAATAGTCGGAAGGGAGGATCTGCGTCTGGCCGATCTCACCGGCCCAGGCGCCCTGGACGTCGGCCGGCAGCACGCCATGGTCGATCAGCTCCAGAAGCGGCACCAGCTGCTGGCGGAACAGCTGCGGGCGGCGGCAATCATGCGACAGCGTCACCAGCGCGCTCAGCGTGTGGAAATCGCCCTGCACGGCGCCGAAATCGGTTTCCAGCGCCCAGAAGGCGGTAATGACCGGCGCCTGAACGCCGAACTGCTGGTCGGCACGGGCGAAGATTTCGGCGTATTTCTTCATGTTCGCCGCGCCTTGCTTCAGCCGGTAGGCCGAGATCATGCGGTTGGAGAATTCGACAAAGGTCTGGGTGAAGACGCCCTGGGCGCGGTCGCGCGCCAAGGCTCTTTCATCGATCTTGGCGTCTTCCAGCGCATCGAGGCCGACAGCACCGACGCCGGCCGCCTTGGCCTCCGCCGCCACACCCTGTTTCCAGGTTTCGAAATCGCCGCCGCATTCCTGCGCCATCGCCGGCAAGGCCGTGGCGCACAAGAACAGCGCCGCGAGGGCTTGGGAACGCAGTCGCATCAGCTTCCTTTCGAAACGAACAGGGGCAATCTACCGTGCTTCGCCTGGAAGCCCAACGCCCTGGATTACCGGCGGTTGCACTCTTTTACCGCTGGCTGTGTCGAAAAGCAGGCGGCAGGCCCGGTGTCAACGGGTGTTCTGCCGCAGCCACTTATTCCAGGCAGCTTCGCTGCCGTTGAAGACGTTGATGTCGGACTTGCCGGTCATGCCGGGAACAATGCCGGTTCCGGTGTATTGCCAGAAGGTGAAGGGGTGGCTGCCATACTTCTCTCGCGGGTGGCCGGCGACGGAACGCAGCCAGTAGGGATAGCCGCGGAAGGTCGACAGCTCGTTGTCGTCGAAGAAATCGACCGATGTGTAGATGATCGGTTTCTTGCCGTAGTGCCGCTCGACGATTTCGAGGAAGGTGGTCATTTCCGCGCGTACCGTGGCTGCGTCGGGGCGCAGCCTGCAGGTCGGCGATTGCGGGTTCCATTCCATGTCGAGCACTGGCGGCATCGCCGAGCGGTCGACGGGGACATTCTGGATGAACCAGCGCGCCTGCTGGGCGGCCGGGGTGCAGAAATAGAAGAAATGATAGGCCGCGCGCGGAACGCCAGAGGCTTTCGTGCGTGCCCAATGCTCATTGAAATACTCGTCGAAACGATCGCCGCCTTCCGTCGCCTTGATGAAGGCAAAGGAAATGCCGCTCGCCTTGGCCGTCGGCCAGTCGACCGAGGTCTGGTACTTTGACACGTCGGTGCCGTGGACGGCGTAGTTCCAAGGCGCGCCGCTGTCCCATTCATGCGGCTTGGAATCGGCAAAGCGCGGCGCGCGCACGGCGACTGTCGGACTGCTGGACGCGGATGGCGACAGTGACAGATCATCCACGGTCGAGCAGGCGCCGAGCAGCGTCAGCATGAAAAGAGCCGCAAGACGGCGCATCACAACTTCCAAGCCGGAATCAGCCGGTCACTGATGGGTCTGTGAACTGATGGCCGATCTGGCCTCTTCGAGCGATCGCCCCACGCATCACTCAATATACCATTTTTAGTGATCGCCGATCATGGTTGATAATCCGTTGATGGCGCTCGACAACAGCCACGATTTTGCGGAAGCAATGGCGGCAAATCGATGACATAAATCGAGCCGAAAACGACCGGCAGCCGAAAAGCAGGGACGGAAAAGATGCGGATCATCGTCAAGATCGTCAAATGGCTGCTTGGCCTGATCGTGCTGGCGGTCGCCGCTTTGTTTGCCTGGCTTTATATCGCGCCGCCCGAATTGATCCGCGTCGGTTCCGGCTATTCGGCCAAGATCGTCTGCTCCAATGTCTTCATCGCCGGGCGCGACCCCAACGAGGTGCTTGCCGTCGATGTTCAGGCGCCTGGGCACCCGCTGCTGCGGCTGATGCGGGTCTCGGTGGACAAGAACCGGGGCACCGTTTCGGCCGGCCTGCTTGGCTTCCTCGGCAAGAGCGTTGCCGTTGCTCGCGAAGGGCTGGGCTGCGCCTCGGTGCCCGACGGCGATGTCGGCAAGGCACGGCGCACGACCATGCCTGCCGAAGCGTCGGTGGCCACCAAGGGCGATCTGTGGCCGGAGGGAGATCGGGTCGATGCTTCGCAAAATCCCGAAATCACAAAGGTCCTCGGCGATGCCGCGATGGCCGGCACGGGCATGCGCGCGATCGTGGTGGTCAAGAACGGCCGCGTCGTCGCCGAGCGCTATGGCGACGGTTTTTCCGACAAGACGCCGCTGCTCGGCTGGTCGATGACCAAGACGGTGAATGCCGCCATCATCGGCACGCTGGTCAAGGACGGCAAGATGGCGGTCGACAACAAGGGCCTGTTCGCGCCGTGGAAGGCCGACGGCCGCGCCGCCATCAGCCTTGCCGACATGATGGCGATGTCGAGCGGGCTGGAGTTCAACGAGGATTATGGCGACGTCGCCGACGTCACGCGCATGCTCTATCTCGAACCCGACATGGCGGGCTTTGCCGAATCCAAGCCGCTGGCGGCCGAGGTCGGCAAGGTGTTCTCCTATTCGAGCGGCACGGCCGTGATGCTGTCGCGGCTGTGGCAGGATGCAATCGGCGACAAGGCCAAGGCGCTGACATGGCCGCGCAGCGCGCTGTTCGAGCCGCTCGGCATGCACAGCGCGGTGCTTGAAACCGACGAACAGGGCACGTTCGTCGGCTCGTCCTATCTCTACGCCACGGCGCATGACTGGGCCCGCTTCGGCCAGTTCCTGCTGCAAGGCGGGGTGTGGAACAGCAACCAGGTGCTGCCCGTCGGCTTCGTCGAGTGGATGCGGGAGCCGGCGCCGGCCTCGAAAGTCTACGGCAAAGGCCAGTTGTGGATCGAAGCGCCTGGCGACGAAGAGAACCCCGGTGCAGGCGCCGCCGCCGGCCTGCCCAAGGATACCTATTGGATGGAAGGGCATGACGGACAGACGGTCACAATCATTCCGTCGGAGCAATTGGTGATCGTACGGTTGGGGCTGACGCCGGGCAAGCTCGGCTACCGTCCGCAGGCGCTGGTAGGCGCGCTGGTGAAGGCGCTACATTAGCTTGGCGAAGGGAGGGCTCGGTTGGGCGTTATAAGTGTCGGCGATGATCTGCCGGTATGGGGAGGCGGCAGACGAATAATTTATTCGATCATTGAGTACGCGATCGGCTCGATCGGAGAAAAACCTTACTTGGCCGCACTCAAGGAGAGCTTCGACCACGGATACAATCACGCTGACTTGGCCGTATTGACCCGAGATGAGTTAAGCGAATTTCGGCAGGCTGCAGCAAGCTATGCGCGAAACGTTCACTGTAAGCGCGAAGGGCTTAAAGACTGCGAGGAGTTGATGCAGGAGCTTCTAAGCCTCGTTGATGCGCGGTTGGTACAACTCAAGACGCATTGATGGGCCGCGCGATCACCGCCAGCCAGGCATAGCCGCGATAAAGCGTGCGGAAACGGAAGGTTGCGCCGGTTCGCCCAGATTCCGATTCCAGAACTTTGCGCAGCGATTCACGCGGCGAGACGTGGAATTTTCTGAGCCAGCCGCGCAGTAAGGTGCGGAACCAGCCCGGCAGGCCTTCCTGCTGGCCGAAATCGACGACATGCAGCGAGCCGCTAGAGGCCAGCGCGGCCAGTGCCGCCGACACCGTCTTCTCCCAGCCGGGGATCATCGACAGCGAGTAGGACACGAAGACGCGGTCGAACCGTTCGATGCCATAGAGAGCCTTGGCATCGAAATCGGTGGCGTCGCCCCTTGCCAGCGTGACGCAGCTGGACAGGCCTTCGCGGTCGATCGCCTTGTCGGCCGTCTCCAGCATTTCGGCCGAAATATCGAGGCCGAAGAAGCGGGCGTCGGGATAGCGGCGGGCGGCAAGGATGATGTTGCGGCCGGTGCCGCAGCCGAGTTCGAGCACCGTGCCGCCCGCCGGCGCGTCGAGCCCCTCGATCAGCCGGTCGCGGCCGAGAAGATAGTATTTGCGGGTCAGGTCGTAGATGTGGCGCTGCCAGCGGTAGACGCCGTCCATCAGTTCGGCATGGCTGGCCGGCAGCTCCGTCGTGCTCATGCCGCGCGCTTCACATAGAGGTGGAAGCCGCCATAGATGGCCGAGCGGTCGCGGGCCGAGAATTCGCGCGACGCTTCGTCCTGATAGTCCCACTGGTCGAGCAGCGAGGTGGAGACACGGCCGGGCAGCAGGCTGGGCTCCGCGGCGGTGCGGAAGATCACGCGGGCGCCCGCGGAGGCGGTGCGGGTGATTTCCGACCACAGCGCATTGAGCTGCTCATCGGTCATCCAGTCCTGCGCGTCGAGCAGGATGATGCGATCGACAGCGCCCGCATCCTTGCGGGCCAGGAATTCGATCAGATTGGCATGGTGGATGGCGACGCGGTCGATATTGCCGCGGATGGTGTCGTAGTTCTGCTTTTCCAGATAAGCGGGCAAGGCGGCCTTACCCGGCTCGGGGTAGCGCCGGGCAAACGCCTGCCAGGCGAAGTAATTATTCTCTAGGGGAAAATCGCAGGCGAGCTTTTCCAGCCGGGCCTTGAGCACGCTGGCCATGGTGCCATCGCCTGATGTGATCAGCGAATCATACTGCGCCGGCGGAATGCCGAGGCCAAACAGCGAAGCCTTGCGCGAAGTTGCCCATTTCAGCAGCGGTTTGTCAAAAACAGGCGCCAGCTCCTCGTTGAAGAAGCGGCGCTGCTCGCCAATGTTCCTGGCCTCCATCATGCGGGCCGGGTTGACGCCGAAGAACTTCGCCGTGCGGTGGCCCATGGCGATGAACAGGCCAAGCAGGCCGGTCTGGTAGAAATTGCGGTCGAAGACACCGATGCGCCGGCGGCCACGCCAGCTGCGGTGCTCCCAATAGTGGCGGCTGACCGGATCGAGATGCGGCGCGATGAAACGGTCGTAGGCTTCCGAATTGTGACTGGTGTCGGCGGCGCCGAAGAAGCGGAACAGGTCGCCCTGAGAGGGCAGACGGCGCACCGCCTCCAGCTTCATGCGGTTCAGCGCGATGTGCGCGGCGTTGAGATCGACCGCGTCGATCTGTGCCGGCGAACGGGTGAGGTAAGCCAGGATGTTGCAGCCGCCCGAAGCAATGGTGACGACGCGGTGACCCTGGCCAAGCTGCATCGCCTCCATGTCGACATCCGGGTCTTCCCAGATCTGTGGGTAGACGAGCCCAGAAAACAGGAGAGCGAACAGCCGCTCGGAGATGCCTGCTTTCGAAAGTGCGCGGTTCTGGTAGACCGCTTTTCCAACTTCCTTGCCGCGGCGAAAAACCAGATCCGAGGAGACGTCTGTCATGACAAAGTGATTCCCCATTTGCTTTGCCGCAAGCGGGTACCCCAAAGTCATGACAGGCCGGTGACAGCCTGTTGACGCGTTCTTTACAGCTTGCCAAACCCTCCGGGCGTCGGCGTCGTCAGGATGACGGCCTCGCCTGCATCGAGCACTGTCTGGTCGCAGGCCTTCAGCACATCGATCGAGCCATCCTTGCGGCGGACCTTGGTCGAGCCGACCTCGCCGTCGCCGCCACCGTCCAGACCCTGCGGCGGGCGGTTGCGGTGCGAGGACAGGATGGCGCATTCCATCTTTTCGAGGAAGCGGATGGTGCGTTTGGTGCCATCGCCGGCGCTCCATTTGCCCTTGCCGCCGGAGCCCTTGCGGATGTGAAAATCCTCGAGCACGACGGGGAAGCGCAGTTCCAGCACCTCCGGATCGGTGAGGCGCGAATTGGTCATGTGGGTGTGGACGCCTGATGTGCCGGCAAAGCCACGGCCGGAATTCATCTGGCCGGCCGGTGATCCCGAGCAGATCGTCTCGTAATACTGGTACTGCTTGTTGCCGAAGGTCAGGTTGTTCATCGTTCCCTGCGCATTGGCCATGGCGCCCATGGCGCCGAACAGCGCATTGGTGACATGCTGCGAGGTCTCGACATTGCCGGCGACGACGGCGGCGGGGTAGACGGGCTTCAGCATGCAGCCGTCGGGGATGATGATGTTGATCGGCCGCAGGCATCCGGCATTCATCGGGATCATGTCCTCGACCATGACGCGGAAGGCATAGAGCACGGCGGCGCGAGCGACTGGCTCCGGCGCGTTGAAATTGTTCTTCATCACTGGTGAGGTGCCGGTGAAGTCGACCGTTGCCTCGCGCTTTTGCCGGTCGACCGTGATCTTGACCTTGATGACCTGGCCGGTATCGGTCGGGTATTCGTAATGCGAGCTATCCGGCAGCCGTTCCAGCACGCGGCGCACGCTTTCGGCGGCGTTGTCCTGGACGTGACCCATATAGGCCTCGACGACATCGAGGCCGAAATGCGCGACCATCTTGCGCAGCTCGGCGACGCCTTTCTCGTTGGCGGCAATCTGCGCCTTGAGGTCGGCGATGTTCTGGTGCGGGTTGCGGGCAGGGTAGCGGTGGTCGGTGAGCAGCGTGTGCAGCTCGGTCTCGCGGAATTTTCCGCGATCGACGATGCGGAAATTGTCGAACAGGACACCTTCCTCGTCGACCGTGGTGGCGAGCGGGGTCATCGAGCCAGGGGCGGTGCCGCCGATATCGGCGTGATGGCCGCGCGACGCCGCCCAGAACAGGATGTTTTCCTGGGCATCGTCGAAGACGGGCGTGACCACGGTGATATCAGGCAGATGCGTGCCGCCATTATAGGGCGCGTTGAGGGCAAAGACGTCGCCGGGATGGATGTCGCCGGAGTTCAGCCGGATGATGGTTTCAACCGAGCGGTCCATCGAGCCGAGGTGCACCGGCATGTGCGGCGCGTTGGCGACCAGCGCTCCAGTGTGGTCGAAGACGGCGCAGGAAAAATCCAGCCTTTCCTTGATGTTGACGGAGTAGGCGGTGTTCTGCAGCGTCACGCCCATCTGCTCGGCGATCGACATGAAGAGGTTGTTGAAGACCTCCAGCATAACCGGGTCGGCTGATGTGCCGAGGGCAGCAGCGCGCGCTTTCCTTTGCGTGCGACGGATCACGACGTGATCGAGATTGGTGATTTCGGCCTGCCAGCCCGGCTCTACGACGATGGTCTGGTTCGGTTCGATGATCAGCGCAGGGCCTGCGACCAGATTGGACGGGCGCAGGTTTTCGCGACGATGGATGCCAGCTTCATGCCACCCACCTTCGGTGTAGATGCGCCGCGTTCCAGAAGCGCCAGCTTCAACCCTTGCAGGTCCGGCGGGCGCATAGGCCTCGGCGCTGCTCTCGCCGATTTCGATGCCCTCGACGCCGACCGTCTCGACGATCATCGGCTTGGCGTCATAGACGAAGCCGAATTGCGCCTTGTGGGCAATTTCGAAATCGCGCCTGGCCTGGAAAATCGAGTCACTTTCGAAATTCACCGGCAGTGTCGTGTCGGTGCCGTCATAGCGGATGTGCAGCACCGGCTTGGTGGCAACCCTATCCTCGGCAATGCCTTGCGCCGCCAGCTCCGCGATGACTGCTTTTTTCAAGGTGGCGATGAGGTTGCCGATCTCCGTTCTGGATTCCTCGGCAAGCGGCTTGAGCAGCGCCTGCTGGCGCGAGGCGAACACCGACGCCAGGCCGATGCCATAGGCGGAAAGCAGTCCGGAGAAGGGGTGGATCAGCACCGCCTCCATGCCAAGCGCATCGGCGACCAGGCACGCGTGCTGGCCGCCGGCGCCACCGAAGCAGTTGAGCAGGTATTCGGTGACGTCGTAGCCGCGCTGCACCGAAATCTTCTTGATGGCGTTGGTCATGTTCTCGACGGCGATGGTGATAAAACCTTCGGCAACCGCTTCCGGTGAGCGGCCGTCGCCGATCTCGGCGGCTAGTGCCGCGAATTTTGCGCGCACGGTCTCGACGTCGAGCGGCTGGTCCTGGCCACGGCCGAAGATCGCCGGGAAGAAATCGGGCTGCAGCTTGCCCAGCATGACGTTGGCATCGGTGACGGCGAGCGGCCCGCCGCGCCGGTAGGCGGCGGGGCCGGGATTGGCACCGGCGGAGTCCGGTCCGGCGCGAAAACGGCCTGCCTCGTAGTGCAGGATCGAACCGCCACCGGCGGCGACCGTGTGGATGCGCATCATCGGGGCGCGGACGCGTACGCCGGCGACTTCGGTATCGAAGGCGCGCTCATATTCGCCGTCATAGTGGGCGACATCGGTTGATGTGCCGCCCATGTCGAAGCCGATGACTTTTTCGAAACCGGCAAGCTTCGCCGTCTCGACCATGCCGACGACACCGCCGGCCGGGCCTGAGAGCAGCGCGTCCTTGCCCTGGAACATGTCGGCGGCGGTGAGGCCGCCGGAGGACATCATGAACATGAGGTGAGGCGACTGGTCGCTCTCTCCGACGACTGGGGAGATTGGCGCCGCCCCCAGTTCTCCCGCCACCCTTTGCACATACCGCGACAGGATCGGCGACAGATACGCGTCGACCACTGCGGTGTCGCTGCGGCCGACCAGCTTGATCAGCGGCGAAACCTCGTGGCTGACAGAAACTTGGGCGAAACCGATCTTGCGGCAGACTTTTGCCACGGCCTTTTCATGATCGGGGTATTTCCAGGCGTGCATGAAGACGATGGCTACCGCGTCGATGCCGTCTGCCTTCGCCTGTTCGATTGCCGGCCGACAAGCGGCGATATCGAGCAGTCGCTCGACGCAACCATCGGCAAGGACGCGCTCGTTGATCTCGATGACGCGCTCATAGAGCTGTTCGGGAAGGATGATCTCCTTGGCGAAAATGTCCGGACGCGCCTGATAGGCGATCCTCAGCGCATCGCGAAACCCCTTGGTGATGAGCAGGAGCACGCGATCGCCCTTGCGCTCCAGAAGCGCGTTGGTGGCGACCGTGGTGCCCATCTTGATGTCGCCGATCAGGCCGGACGGTATCGCGGCGCCGGGTTCAAGGCCGAGCAGGTCGCGTATGCCCTGGATGGCAGCATCGGCATAGGCCTCGGGGTTTTCCGACAACAGCTTGCGCGGATGCAGCCCGCCTTGCGGGTCACGGCCGATGACATCTGTGAAGGTGCCGCCGCGATCGATCCAGAAATCCCATTTCGCGGTCATGACGGCTCCCGGCACTATCAATCCATTCAATGCTTCGTGTTAGTTCGCCACTGTCAGGCCGGCAATCGCAAAAGCGCCGGTCGATGTTACATGTGGAAACGCAACGTTACGAAACTCATGGCCCGGTGATGCATTGTCTCTGGGAGCGCTCACTGCAATTTGAGCGTGTATTGAAGGAGAGATGTTATGAAAAAGCTCATTCTAGCTTCGTTGTCCGCCATTGCCCTTCTGGGCGTTGCTGCCTGCAGCGATAGCGGCACTGACAAAACCACAACCCAGAGCACCAATCCGCCGGCCGCCGAGCAGCCGATGAAGCCTGCGGCCCCGGCCGACAATTCGACCAAGCCCGCCGAGCTGGCTCCGGCAACACCTGCTCCTGCGCCCGCGCAGTAGCTCGTACCTGTAGAGCGTGTCTTGGGAGGAAGGCCGGCGTCATGCCGGCCTTTCTCGTGGAGGCGACCAGCCGACCCAACAAGGCTGCTTATCTTCACATCGCAGTCATGCGCCGTTATTGGCTTGATAGCGGTGACCGGTTGGCTTTATGAAGCGGACCATGTCGATTTGGGACCGCCTCGGCGAGTTTATCACACGGGTATCGTCTTCAGCGACATCGGGCGTTGCCGATGTTGTCGAGGCCGTGCGCACAGTTTTCTCCGGCGATGCCGATCTGCGCCGCCGCGTCGCCTTCTCGGTGGCGATGATCGCGCTTTCGGCCAAGATGGCCAAGGCCGACGGCATCGTCACCCAGGACGAGGTGCGTGCCTTCCAGGAAATATTCGAGGTGCCGCCGAAGGAGACGCGCAACGTTGCGCGGCTGTTCGAACTTGCTCAGCAAGACGTGGCGGGTTTCGAGATCTATGCAGAGCGCATGGCGCAGATGTGCGGCTCTGGCCATTCGAACTGCGTGATGCTGGAAGACATACTGGACGGCCTGTTCCACATCGCCAAGGCCGACGGGGTGGTGCATGAGGGCGAGGGCATCTTCCTGCACCGTATTGCCGAAATCTTCCGCATCGATGAGGTGCATTACGAAGCCATCATGGCGCGGCACGTCAATCTTGGCGCTGGCGATCCCTATGTCGTGCTCGGTATCGAGCGCGGCAAGCCGTTTGAAGAGGTCAAGAAGCGGTATCGCAAGCTGGTGTCGGACAACCATCCGGACCGGCTGATCGGACGCGGCCTGCCACAGGAATTCATCAAGATCGCGACCACCAGGGTTGCCGCGATCAACGCAGCCTATGAGATGATCGAGCGGGGCCTGCGGCACGCATGAGCGGCTTCCCGCCCGACGAGCCGAGCGCCGAGGTCAGGGTATCGCCGAATTTCGGGCCAAGGCGCGACACGCTGAAGCCCGACATGATCGTGCTGCACTATACCGGCATGGCGACGGGTGCCGGGGCGGAGGCGTGGCTGTGCGATCCGGCGAGCGAGGTCTCGTCACACTATCTCGTCCATGAGAATGGCCACATCGTGCAGATGGTCAGGGAAAGCGACCGCGCCTGGCATGCCGGCAAGAGTTCCTGGTTCGGACGCACCGACATAAACTCCTGCTCGGTCGGCATCGAAATCGCCAATCCAGGCCATTCGCTAGGCTATCCCGGGTTCCCCCGGCGCCAGATCGATGGTGTGATCGGCCTGTGCAAGGGGATTGCCGCACGGCATGCAATTCCTGCCAAACGGGTGCTGGCGCATTCCGACGTGGCGCCGGGGCGCAAGATCGATCCGGGCGAGAAGTTCCCTTGGGCAGTGCTGTCTGGCGCCGGTGTCGGCCATTTTGTGCCGGCCTCCCCGGTGAGGCGCGGAGCAGCGCTGAAGTCCGGGGACAGCGGTGCCGATGTCGAGGCGCTGCAGTCGATGCTGGCGCTTTACGGCTATGGTGTCGAGATCTCGGGCATTTTCGACCATCAGACATTGATCGTCGTCGAGGCTTTCCAGCGGCATTTCCGGCCTCGCCTTGTGGATGGCGTGGCCGACGGCTCGACGATGCGTACGCTGCAGAGACTGCTTGCTTCGGCCAGGGATTGACCCTGGGTCAAGACCCACCCAAAGTAATCTCTTCCCTTCGTTAAGTTACAAACTGTCACTCAAAGTGACTTGCCGCGCCTTCATTGGCGCCAATTCGGCCTTCAAAGGGCAATCCGTACAGTTTGTCGGACGTCTAGCCCCGTATGTTCCGATATTGATCAAGCAGCGCCGCGCGAAAACCTTCGCGCGACCCAGACAGAACAGGATCACATGCAGAAATTGACCGTTTTAACGGCAGCTCTCGCTGCCGGCGTAATGACTTTTGCCTTCAGTGCGGCTGACGCCGCGCCGGTAAGCCCACGGGCCGATCAGGGGCTCGTCGCGGCGACCGCCAAGGGCAAGGCCATTCCGGCCAAAAGCAGCAGGAGTGCAAAGGCGACGAAGCAGGCTTCCGCCAAGGTGGAAAAGGTAAGCTGGACCAAGGCGAAGAAATCCGCGAGGCAGAAGAAGCGCGGCCGCAAAACCGTCGACATGACGACAACGGCATCGATCGGGCTCAGGAATGTCGCGGCGTCGACGGCAGCAGTGGCCAGCAGCGGCCAGTATTCCGCGATCGTTGCCCGCTATGCGGCAAGCTACGGCGTTCCGGTCTCGCTGGCTCATGCCGTCATCACCATTGAGAGCAACTATCGGCCGAACATGGTCGGCAGCGCCGGTGAAATCGGCCTGATGCAGATCAAGCCGGCGACAGCCCGGATGATGGGGTATAACGGCTCGGCCAAGGGACTGTTCGATCCGGACACCAACATCAAATACGGCATGAAGTATCTCGCTTTGGCGCAGAACCTTGGTGGTGGCACGACCTGTGGCACGATCCTGAAATACAATGCCGGCCATGCCGCGACGCGGATGAACCCGATCTCGGCCGCCTATTGCAGCAAGGTCAAGGTCCAGATGGCGGCGCTTTGATTGCAAGTTGCGAGAGCCGGCGGATGAGCTGGCTTTTTCATTTGCGTTTTCCCGGCTGAACCCCTTTATACGCCTTGCCAGCTGGCTGGGCGGCCGCACTCGCAAACGCCGAAAGGCCGCGAGTGAGGAAAGTCCGGGCTCCATGGAGACACGGTGCCGGTTAATGGCCGGCGGGGGCGACCCCAGGGAAAGTGCCACAGAAAGCAAACCGCCACGACTTTGTCGGGGTAAGGGTGAAAGGGTGGGGTAAGAGCCCACCGCGCGACTGGCAACAGGAGCGGCACGGTAAACCCCACCGGGAGCAAAACCGAATAGGGGCGGTGCGAGGGGAAACCCTCGAGGGCTGTTTCCGGCTCACCGTCCGGGTAGGTTGCGTGAGGCGCATGGCAACATGTGCCCAAGATGAATGGCCGCCACGTTCTCGTCCCGCAAGGGGCGAGGGCCATACAGAACCCGGCTTACAGGCCAGCTGGCAGTTTTCCCGAAGAGAAATACTTTGAGATCAGCAGGTTGCGCCTTCGGGCGCGCCTGTTGATTCATGCTCGTCTGGCCATCCGAAGCCGATGAGGGTCGTCCTGGATTCGATCAGCCGCCGACCCTGTCCAACGACGCCTCGATCGCCGCCCAAAGTTCTTCCACGGGTTCGCAGCCTATTGACAGGCGCACAAAGCCGGCGGGAACCGCATCGCCTCGTTTCAAGCGCCGTTCCGCCGAAGAGTGAACGCCGCCGAAGGATGTCGCGGCCTGCAGCAGCGCGCAGTTGTTGATGAAATCCTCGGCCTTCTGTTCCGAGGCGAGTTCGAAGGAGATGAGGAAGCCGAAGCGTTCCATCTGGGCGCAAGCGAGGTTGTGCGACGGATCGTTTTCGAGGCCGGGGAAACGCAAGCCGCTGACCGCCTCGTGGCCTTGCAGCCTACGCGCGATCACTTCCGCCGAGGAACACATGCGGTCGAAGCGCACGTCGAGCGTTTCCAGGCCGCGATGCACCAGCCAGGCTTCGAACGGCCCCGGAATGCCACCGGCGGTCTCGCGCCAGCCTCTCACGGCCGAAATGATCGCATCGTCACGGCTGGCGACATGGCCGAACAGCACGTCGGAATGGCCGTTGGGTGCCTTGGTGTCGGCGGCAACGACGATGTCGGCGCCGTGGTCGAGGGGACGCTGGCCGAAAGGCGTCATCGTGGTGTTGTCGACAACGACAATCGCGCCGGCCCGGTGAGCAGCCTCGGCGACGGCGGTGATGTCGCAGATGTCCAGTCGAGGATTTGAAGGGGTTTCAACGTAGGCGAGGCGATAGCCGTCGAAGCCGCCATCAAGGAAAGTCGATGTCGGTCGCAGATCGAAGTCGATGCCGAACGGTTTCAGGAAGCGCTCGGCCAGTGCCCGTGTGGCGTGATAGCCGTCCGAAGGCAAAAGGATGCGATCACCGGATTTCAGCAGCCCGAAAAACACAGCCGAGATTGCCGCCATTCCTGAGGGGAAACCGACACATTGCGCGTCTTCCAGATGTGCCAGCATGTGCTCGACTGCATCCCAGGTCGCGTTGCTGTAACGGCCATATTGACTGTAGCTGGTATCATCTCCCGGGTTGTGGAAGATGGCGGCCATGCTCAGGGGCAGCGGAATGGGGTCGCCTTTGGCAAGGTTGTCGCGGCGCAGATGGGCGAGGGACGCGGCGCGTGACCTGGCTGTTTCGGACATGGATTTCAAACCTTGTTGCTAAGCGAAAGAGACGGTTGACGCTATGCGTGGCAGCGCTGCGCGGCAAGCCGCCTCCGGTTGGGCCAAAGCGCTCTAAACGCTTCGTTAGGCTTAATGATCCATAAAGACGAGACGTGCCGAAACGGCTGCTCGGATTGGTCGTGGTGCGCGTGTTTGTGAAGCCTATTCCCGTTGACGCCCATAGCACCCCATGATATCCCATTCGAACACTCAAGCTTTCGTTCCGTGTCAGGGTAAAGCGTACGCCAATCGGGCAGCCGCGGCGGGTGCGCGTTTGCCGTTTCTTGCCCACGTGGACGGGATGGGTGCGGGGCAGGGAACGTGCTGCGGTGGCGCGTGCAAGACGATGAAGAGGGGTGCGGCGGCGCAAGCGGCTGTAGCGTTTAATGGACCGGTTTCTGTCGAACACGGTGAGCAGGATCGATGCGAAAGGGCGGGTTTCCGTTCCGGCGCATTTCCGCGCCGTCGTGCAGAAACGCGGCTATTCGGAACTCTATGCACTACGCTGCCTGGACCTGCCGGCGATGGATGTCGGCGGGCTGGACCTTCTCGACCGTTACGAGCAGCGCATCGCGCAGGAAGATCCCTTCCTGCAGACGGCGGACGACATGTCGTTCTTCTGCCATGGCGATGGAACGTTCCTGAAGCTCGACCAGGACGGCCGCATCACGATGAGCGATTTCATTCGCGAGCATACCGGCATCTCGGCGGAGGTGGCCTTTGTCGGGCGCGGCAATTTCTTTCAGATCTGGGAGCCGGGACGGCTGGCTGCCTATGGGGCGCAGGCACGGGCTCGGCTTTTGCAGCTTCGGCAGGGGACGAAGCCTGGGGAGCGACCGGAATGACGGTGGGCCACGGCGATGACCTTCCTCACGCTGTAGGTGGGCACGCCGTTGGCGGATCGGTCCGCCACATTCCGGTCCTCCTTGGCGAAGTGCTTGAGGCACTGGCGCCGGCGGAGGGCGACATCATCATCGACGGCACGTTCGGCGCCGGTGGTTATACCAGGGCCATCCTGGCGACCGGGGCTTCCGTCATCGCCATCGACCGCGATCCCGATGCCATCGCGGCCGGGCGCGATCTGGAAGCGCAGTCGGGCGGCCGGCTGAAGCTGGTGCAGGCGCCGTTCTCGACGCTGGACGAGCATGTCGAGAGCGCCGACGGCGTCGTGCTCGACATTGGCGTCTCCTCCATGCAGCTCGACCAGGCCGAGCGCGGATTCTCGTTCCGCAATGACGGGCCGCTCGATATGCGCATGGCGCAGGCGGGCTTGAGCGCCGCCGACGTCGTCAACAACTTCAAGCCGGGCGATCTTGCCCGCATCTTCGGCTTCCTCGGCGAGGAACGTCACGCCGGCCGTATTGCCCGCATGATCGAGGCCCGCCGCGAAAAGAGACCGTTCGAACGCACGCTGGAACTGGCCGACGCGATCGAGACGCATATCGGCCGCGCGCCGAAGGACAAGATCCATCCGGCGACCCGCGTCTTCCAGGCGTTGCGCATCTTCGTCAATGACGAGCTCGGCGAACTGGCCAAGGCGCTGTTTGCAGCCGAACGTGCGCTGAAGCCCGGTGGGCGGCTCGCCGTGGTGACGTTCCATTCGCTGGAAGACCGCATCGTCAAGCGCTTCATCGCCGACCGTGCCGACGTCGCCACCGGCTCGCGCCATCTGCCCGAGGCGCACGCGCGCACCGCGACGTTCCGCAAGGC
Organism: Mesorhizobium subarcticum; assembly: GCF_055456085.1. NCBI lineage: Bacteria > Pseudomonadati > Pseudomonadota > Alphaproteobacteria > Hyphomicrobiales > Phyllobacteriaceae > Mesorhizobium > Mesorhizobium subarcticum. Next base: position 3,853,986 of record NZ_CM144237.1, read on the forward strand.
TGGCGGCGGCGTGACGGCAGGCGATGCCGAGGTCGCTGCCAATCCGCGTGCCCGCTCGGCCAGGCTGCGCGCCGCGATCCGCACCGAAGCGCCGGCGCGTGCAGGTGATTTCTCGATTTTCGGTCTTCCAAAGCTTCCCGGCATCAACCTGCCGGGGGAGAGGTAAGCACGTGTTCCGTACCAGCGACATTGTCCTGATCGCCGTCATGGTTTCGGCGGCGGCCCTGACCTACAAGACCAAGCGCGAGGCCGAAGACCAGTTGGCGGCGGTGCAGAAGATCCATACCCAGATACGCTATGAGGAGGAGACGATCGACCTGCTCAAGGCCGACTGGAGCCTGCTCACCCAGCCGTCGCGGCTGCAGAAGCTCACCGAACTCTACAAGACGCAGCTCGCCCTCGAGCCGGTCAGCGCCCGCCAGATCGTGGGCTTGAGCGACCTGCCGGCCAAGGCCCTGGACATTCAGGACATCCTGAAAGGACGCCAGGACAGCATGGCTGACAATTCCGACAAGGCGCCGTCTGGCGACAAGGATCCCGTCGTGACCGGAGACATCGCCCAATGATCGGCAAACTGCTGAAGCGCCGTGCCAGGACGGGTGGCGACGGATCGATCGTCGTCGAGGGTGCCCGCAAGGCCACCGGTGGCAAGGGCAGGGCGCGTATCGTGATGACGATGGCGGTGTTTTTCGGCATCTTCTCGACCATTTCGGGGCGGCTGGTCTATCTCGGCTTCCAGTCGCCAGACCTGTCAGGCGGCCCGCAGAGCCGGATCACCGCCTCGCGGCCTGACATTGTCGACCGCAATGGCGAGGTGCTGGCGACCGACATCAAGACAGCGTCGCTGTTCGCCGAGCCGCGCCGCATCGTCGATGCCGACGAGGCGATCGAGAAGCTGTCGACCGTGCTGCCCGAGATCGATTACGAGCAGACCTATCACAAGCTCAAGAGCGGCGCCGGCTTCGTCTGGCTGCAGCGCCAGCTGACGCCCAAGCAGCAGGCCGACATCATGCAGCTCGGCATTCCCGGCTTCGGCTTTCGCACGGAGAAGCGCCGCTTCTATCCGAGCGGCGAAACCTCGTCCTACGTTGTCGGCCTGACCAACATCGACAATCAAGGCATCTCCGGCATGGAGAAGTACATCGACGAGCAGGGCCTGAGCGACCTGCAGGCGTCGGGCCTGGCGGTGGCCAAGGACCTCCAGCCGGTCAGGCTTTCGATCGATCTGCGCATCCAGCATGTGGTGCGCGACGAGATCGCCGCCGGCCTGGAGCGCTACCGCGCCATCGGCGCCGGCGCTGTCGTGCTCAACGTCAAGACCGGCGAAGTGGTGGCCATGGCCTCGGTGCCGGATTTCGATCCCAACAATCCTTACAATGCCCAGGAAAAGGACCGGCTGAACCGGATGTCGGCCGGCCTCTATGAGATGGGCTCGACCTTCAAGAGCTTCACCTCGGCCATGGCGCTCGATTCCGGCAAGGCGACGATGAACAGCCGCTTCGACGCCTCGCATCCAATCCGTGTCGGCCATCAGGCCATCCACGATTTCCACGGCAAGAACCGCGTGCTGTCCCTGCCGGAGGTGTTCCTTTATTCGTCCAATATCGGGTCGGCCAGGGAGGCTGAACTGGTCGGCATCGCGGGTCACCGGGAATTCCTGCATCGCCTTGGTATTTTGGAGCGGATGCAGACCGAGTTGCCGGAAATCGCCCGCCCGACTGAGCCGAAGGTCTGGAAACAGGTCAATTCGTTCACCATCGCCTTCGGCCATGGCGTGTCGACGACACCGCTGCAGGCGGCTGTCGGCTGCGCGGCGCTGATGAATGGCGGCTTCCTGATGAACCCAACTTTCCTGGTGCGGACGCAGGAGCAGGCTATGGCCATCGCCAAGAAAGTGGTGAGCGACAAGACCGTCGAGGGCATGCGCTACCTCTATTCGCTCAACGCCGAGAAGGGCTCGGCCAGGAACGCCAGGGTCCCCGGCTACCGTGTTGGCGGCAAAACCGGAACGGCAGAGAAGGTCATCAATGGCCGCTACTCGAAGGAGCTGAATTTCAACACCTTCGTCGCCGCCTTCCCGATGGACGATCCGCAATACCTGGTGTTTACGATCGCCGACGCCCCGCACCCTGAAAAGCCCGGGATGACGGACGTCGCCGCTAATAATGCCGGGGTCATGGCCGGCAATATCATCAGGCGGTCGGCGGCCATGCTTGGCGTGAAGCCAGATTTCAGCCATGAAAATGGTGCAACGCTGGTTTCCTATCAGTGATTCTTAGGGCGCGCCGGCAACTGCGCGCTATTTTGTTGCGGTGAACGGGACTCGATGAAGCTCAGAGATTTAGCCGGTATCTTGCCAGTCGAAGGAACAGCTTCCGCCGATCTGGAGGTTACCGGGATTTCGTCCGATTCCCGGCAGGTAAAACCCGGCGTGGTCTTCTTTGCGCTTGCCGGCACCAAGGCGGACGGCTCGGCTTACGCTGCCGATGCGGCCAAGCGAGGCGCTGCCGCGATCGTGACAAACAAGGGCAGCTCTGTCGCCGGGTTGCAGGTTCCGGTGTTGGCGGTCGACGATCCGCGCCTGGCGCTGGCGCTGAGTGCTTCCAGCTTTTTCGGCAAGCAGCCTGAGATCATGGTCGCGGTGACCGGCACCAGCGGCAAGACCTCGGTCGCCGCCTTCACCAGGCAGATCTGGGAGCAGGCGGGCTATGCCGCGGCTTCTATCGGCACCACCGGCGTGGTCGCGCCAGGCCGCAACGAATACGGCTCGTTGACGACGCCCGATCCGGTCGCCTTGCACCAGCTGCTTCGAGAATTGGCGGATGCCGGCGTCACGCATGCCTCGATGGAGGCTTCCAGCCACGGGCTCGACCAGCGCCGCCTCGATGGCGTGAAGCTCGCTGCCGGCGGCTTCACCAATCTCGGCCGCGACCATATGGATTACCATCCGACGGTCGAGGATTATCACCGCGCCAAACTGCGCCTGTTCGACACGCTGTTGCCAAAAGGCGCGCCGGCGGTGATTTTCGCCGACGATCCATGGTCGGAACCGACAATCAAATCGGCTCGGGCCGCCGGGCTCAAGGTGCTGACGGTTGGCCGCCACGGCGATTTCCTCAAGCTGAAGCGGGTCGAGCATGAGCGCCATCGCCAGCGCGCCGAGGTCGACGCCGATGGCGTGCTTTACGAAATCGACCTGCCGCTGGCCGGCGATTTCCAGATTTCGAACGCGCTGGTTTCGGCGGGGCTTGCCATTTCCACGGGAACACCCATCGCCAAGGCCCTGATAGCACTTGAGAAACTTAAGGGCGCGCCGGGTCGGCTTGACCTCGTCGGCACCACCGCCAGCGGCGCGCCGGTCTATGTCGACTATGCCCACAAGCCCGATGCGCTGGAGAACGTGCTGGCCTCGGTAAGGCCGTTCACGACGGGCCGCGTCATGGTGGTGTTCGGCTGCGGCGGCGACCGCGACCGGGGCAAACGGCCGATCATGGGCGAGATCGCCAGCCGGCTTGCCGATGTCGTCATCGTCACCGACGACAATCCGCGCTCCGAAGTGCCCGAAACCATCCGCGCCGCCATTCTTGCCGCCGCTCCCGGCGCCATCGAGATCGGCGACCGGCGCAAGGCGATCCACGAGGCGGTCGCCATGCTTCATGCCGGTGACACGCTGATCGTCGCCGGCAAGGGCCACGAGGAAGGCCAGACGATCGGTTCGCAAACCCTGCACTTTTCCGACCACGAGGAAGTCCGCGAAGCGCTGCGGGAGCGTGCCGCATGAGCCTGCTGTGGACATCCGAGGCGCTGGTTGCCGCCATGGATGGGCGGCCGCTCGGCCCAATGCCGGAAGGTATTTCGGGTATTTCGATCGACAGCCGCAGCCTGCAGCCGGGTGACGCCTTCTTCGCCATCAAGGGCGAGGCGATGGATGGGCATGACTTTGCCACCGCTGCCATCAAGGCCGGCGCTGGCGTGCTGGTGGTGGCGGAAGGCAAGTTGCCGTCGCTTGGCCGGCTTACGGCGCCGATCATCGTCGTCGAGGACGTGCTGGCCGCACTGGAAAAGCTCGGTGTGGCCGCACGGACCCGTTCGCAAGCAAAAATCATCGCTGTCACCGGGTCGGCCGGCAAGACCACCACCAAGGAAGCGCTGCGCCATGTGCTGTCGGCCGTCGGCAAGGTGCACGCCTCGGCGCAGTCCTTCAACAATCATTGGGGCGTGCCGCTGACCCTGGCGCGCATGCCGGACGATTGCGACTATGCCGTGTTCGAGATCGGGATGAACCATCCCGATGAGATCCGGCCGCTGGTGAAGATGGTGCGGCCGCATGTCGCCATCGTCACCATGATCGCGGCCGCGCATCTGGGCTTCTTCCGCAACCTGGACGAGATCGCCAAGGCCAAGGCCGAGATTTTCGAAGGGTTGGAACCCGACGGTGCTGCCGTCCTCAACCGCGATGACGCGCGTTTCAAGCTTCTCGACAAGATGGCGCATGCCGCCGGCGTCGAGCATGTCTATGGCTTCGGCGAGAATGCGCGCTCGACCTTCAAGCTCACCAAATGCGAATTGCATGCCGACCATTCCGACATCGCCGCCAGGATCAACGGCCATGATATGATCGCTCGTATCGGTGCGCCCGGCCGGCATATGGTGCAGAACGTGCTGGCGGTGCTGGGTGCGGCGCAACTGGTCGGCGCTGATCTCGGCAAGGTGGCACTCGCGCTGGCCGATCTCTCGGCCGAGCGCGGACGCGGCAAGCGCCATGTGCTGCGGCATTCCGGTGGCTCGATCACGCTGATCGACGAGAGCTACAACGCCAATCCGGCCTCGATGGGGGCGGCCATGGCGCTGCTCAACGCGACGCCGGTGACGGGCGAGGGCCGCCGCATCGCCGTGCTCGGCGACATGCTCGAACTCGGAGACCATTCGGCCAAGCTGCATGCCGCCCTTGCCGATCTCATCATTGGCACCGGTACGCAGACCGTCTTTCTCGGCGGTCCGGAAATGCGGGCGCTGGCGGAAGCACTGCCCGACGACATCAAAACGGAATACCGCGCCGGCGTCGAGGAACTGAAGCCGGTGCTGCTCGCCGCGTTGAAGCCGGGCGACGTGGTGATGATCAAATCGTCGAAGGGCATCGGTTTTGCAAAACTGGTCGATGCGCTGCTGGGCAAGTTCCCGGCTCAATCAACAGCCAACAGTCGGTCGTAGGGTCGGGGGACGAAAGCGCATGTTTACACTGCTGGTCGATTTCGCGGACAAGATCTCGGTCTTCAATGTCTTCCGCTACATCACGTTCCGCACCGGCGGGGCGTTGATCACCTCGGCGCTGATCGTCTTCATCTTCGGGCCGACGATCATCAATTCGCTGAGGCTCAGGCAAGGCAAGGGTCAGCCGATCCGCGCCGATGGTCCGCAGACCCATTTCAAGAAGGCCGGCACGCCGACCATGGGCGGGCTGATGATCCTGTCTGGCATCATCGGTTCATCGCTTTTGTGGGCGAACCTGTCGAGCATCTATGTCTGGGTGGTGCTGCTGGTGACGCTGGGCTTCGGCTCGATCGGCTTCTACGACGATTACCTGAAGGTGACCAAGCAGTCGCATCTGGGCTTCTCCGGCAAGGCGCGGCTGGCGCTTGAATTCGTCATCGCCGGCATCGCCGCCTGGGCGATCATGCACAATGGCCAGGCGCCGTTCTCGTCGTCGCTGACATTCCCCTTCGCCAAGGAATTCATCATCAATCTCGGCTGGTTCTTCATTCCGTTCTCCTGCTTTGTCATTGTCGGCGCCGGCAATGCGGTGAACCTGACCGACGGCCTCGACGGGCTGGCGATCGTGCCGATCATGATCGCGGCGGCGTCCTTCGGCGTCATCGCCTACCTCTCCGGCAACGCGGTGTTCGCCGAATATCTGCAGATCCATTTCGTGCCCGGCACCGGCGAACTGGCTGTCGTGCTGGGCTCCGTCATCGGCGCTGGCCTCGGCTTCCTCTGGTTCAACGCGCCGCCGGCGGCGATCTTCATGGGCGACACCGGTTCGCTGGCCATGGGCGGCCTGATCGGCACGGTGGCGGTCGCCACCAAGCACGAGATCGTGCTGGTCATTGTCGGTGGCCTGTTCGTGGTCGAAATCCTGTCGGTCATCATCCAGGTCGGCTACTTCAAGATGACCGGCAAGCGGGTGTTCCTGATGGCGCCGATCCACCATCATTTCGAAAAACTAGGCTGGACCGAAAGCCAGGTGGTGATCCGCTTCTGGATCATCGCCGTCATCCTGGCGCTGGTCGGCCTGTCCACCCTGAAGCTCAGATAGGAAACCTCCTTGATTCCCGCCGCATCCTTCGCAGGCAAGCACGTTTCGCTCTTCGGGCTCGGTGGCTCGGGGATCGCGACCGCGCGAGCGCTGATCGAGGGCGGTGCGCAGGTGCTGGCCTGGGATGACAATCCCGACAGCGTCGCCAAGGCGGCCGCCACCGGTATTGCGACTGCCGATCTGCGCGGTGCCGACTGGGCAAAATTCTCGGCCTTCGTGCTGTCGCCCGGCGTGCCGCTGACGCATCCCAAGCCGCACTGGACGGTGGAGCTGGCGCGCGGCGCCGGCGTCGAGGTGATCGGCGACATCGAACTGTTCTGCCGCGAGCGGACACTTAGTGCGCCGACAGCGCCCTTCATCGGGATAACCGGCACCAATGGCAAGTCGACGACCACGGCGCTGACGGCGCATATCCTCAAATCGGCGGGCCGCGACACACAGATGGGCGGCAATATCGGCCGCGCGGTGATGACGCTCGATCCGCCGACGCCCGATCGCCACTATGTCGTCGAATGCTCGTCCTACCAGATCGACCTTGCGCCTTCGATCAACCCGACGGCCGGCATCCTGCTCAATCTGACGCCCGACCATCTCGACCGCCACGGCACCATGCAGCACTACGCCTCGATCAAGGAGCGGCTGGTGGCCGGCAGCGAGACGGCGATTATCGGCATCGACGATTCCTGGTGCGCGCAGATCGCCGAGCGGCTGGAGCGGGCAGGGCGGCAGGTCATCCGCATTTCCAAACGGCTGCCGCTGACCGACGGCTATTTCGCCGATGGCACCAATCTGATGGAGGCCGTGCATGGCCGCTACAGCCGGGTCGCCTTCCTTGAAGGTATCGGCTCGCTGCGCGGCCAGCACAATGCGCAGAACGCGCTTGCCGCGGTCACGGCCTGCCTGAGGGTCGGGCTCGACCTCGGCGAGATCCAGTCGGGGCTGGAAAGTTTCCCCGGTCTTGCGCATCGCATGGAGCAGGTCGGCCGCAAGGACCATGTGCTGTTCGTCAACGATTCCAAAGCGACCAATGCCGATGCGGCGGCACCTGCGCTGTCGAGCTTCAACCGCATCTACTGGATCGCCGGCGGCCTGCCCAAGGAAGGCGGCATCGAGCCGCTTCGCGGCTTCTTCCCGCGCATTGCCAAGGCTTATCTGATCGGCGAGGCCGCCCCTGCCTTTTCGGCGACGCTGGGCGAGGCGGTGCCTTACGAGATCTCGGGCACGCTGGCCGCGGCGGTCGAACACGCCGCGCATGACGCGGCCAAGGACGACAGCGGCGAGGTGGTGGTGCTGTTGTCGCCGGCCTGCGCCAGTTTCGACCAGTTCAAGAATTTCGAAGTTCGCGGCGAAGCCTTCAGGCAAGCTGCGAATGCTATCGAGGGTGTGAAACCCATCGGAGGGGCACGATAATGCAGAGCCGTCTCGACAAAAGTCCGGTTGCAACCTGGTGGTGGACGATCGATCGCTGGTTCCTGGCGGCGTTCCTATCGCTGATGGGGCTCGGCATCATCTTGTCCTTCGCCGCCAGCCCGGCGGTGGCCGAACGCATCGGCCTCGACAGTTTCCACTTCGCCACCAGGCAGATCATCTTCACCGTGCCGGCGCTCGGCGTGATGCTGGCGGTGTCCTTCCTCGATTCCAGGCAGATCCGGCGCATGTCGCTGATCATGCTGTGCCTGATGCTGGTGCTGATGGTGGCGGTGCTCTACATCGGCGTCGAGGTGAAGGGCGCGCGGCGCTGGGTCTCGCTTGCCGGCCTGTCAATCCAGCCCTCGGAATTCCTGAAGCCGGCCTTCGTCATCATGTGCGCCTGGCTGTTTGCCGAGCACAAGCGTCAGCCCGATATTCCGGGCAATCTGTTCGCCATGCTGCTCCTGGTGCTGGTCGTGTCGCTGCTGGTGGCGCAGCCGGACCTTGGCCAGACCATGCTGACGACCGGCACCTGGGGCATCATGTTCTTCATGGCGGGGCTGCCCTGGCTGTGGATCATCGTGCTGGGCGCCGCCGGCGTCGGCGGTGTCTTCGCCGCCTATACGGTGTTTCCGCACGTTGCCCTGCGCATCGACAAGTTCCTCACCGGCGAAGGCGACACGTTCCAGGTCGACATGGGGCGCGACGCGCTGATCAATGGCGGCTGGTTCGGCGTCGGGCCGGGCGAGGGCACGGTCAAGCGGGTCATCCCCGACAGCCATGCCGATTTCGTGTTCTCGGTCGCGGGCGAGGAGTTCGGGCTGATCATGTGCTTCTTCATCATGTCGATCTTCGCCTTCATCGTGCTGCGCGGCCTCAACACGGCGCTGAAGGAACATGACGATTTCACCCGCTATGCGGTCGGCGGCCTCGTCACCGTGTTCGGCCTGCAGGCCGTCATCAACATGTGCGTCAACCTGCAACTGGTGCCGGCGAAAGGCATGACTCTGCCCTTCATCTCCTATGGCGGCTCCTCGCAGATCGCCATTGCTATCTCGATGGGCATGGTGCTGGCACTGACGCGCAAGCGGCCGGAAAAACGCAAGCAGATGGGCTTCACGCTGCCGCAGCGCGCCATGCCGGCGGAGTGACATGGCGAGGGGTGTCATCCTTCTTGCGGCGGGCGGAACCGGCGGACATCTGTTTCCAGCCGAGGCGCTGGCGCATGAGCTGATCGAGCGCGGCTGGGCCGTGCATCTGGCGACCGACGACCGCGCCGAGCGGTTTGCCGGCCATTTTCCTGCCGCGGCTATCCATCCCATCCAGTCGGCGACGATGGGCTCGAAAAATCCAATTGCCGTGCTTGGCGCCTTCTGGAAGATCTGGCGCGGCGTGCGCCAGGCCTCCGCCATTATCGGCAGGATCAAGCCTGATGCGGTGGTCGGCTTCGGTGGCTATCCGACCTTGCCGCCGCTCTATGCGGCGACACGGCGCAAGGTGCCGACGCTGATCCATGAGCAGAACGCGGTGATGGGGCGCGCCAACCGGGCGCTGGCCCGCCGCGTGGACGCCATTGCCGGCGGCTTCCTGCCGCAGGATACGAGCGCCACCGGTGAGAAGACGGTAACGACAGGCAATCCGGTCAGGCCGGCTGTGCTGGAAGCGGCCAAGACGCCCTATGCGGCATCGAGTGGAGAAGATCCGTTCCGCCTGCTGGTGTTCGGCGGCAGCCAGGGCGCCCAGTTCTTTTCCGATGCCGTGCCGGGGGCCATCGCGATGCTTTCCGATGCCCAGCGCAAACGGCTGGTCATTACCCAACAAGCGCGCGCGGATGACGTGGCGCGGGTGAAGGCGGCCTATGCCGCCCTTGGCGTTGCCGTCGAGGTCTCGCCTTTCTTCACTGACATGGCGGCGCGCCTCGCGGCGGCGCATCTGGTGATCTCGCGCTCCGGCGCCTCGACCGTCTCGGAGATCGCAGTCATCGGTCGGCCGGCGCTGCTGGTGCCCTATCCCTATGCGCTCGACCACGACCAGGCGGCGAATGCGGCCGCCCTTGCCGCAGCCGGCGGCGGCGAAGTGCATCTGCAATCCTCACTGTCGCCGGAGAGCATTGCCGGCCTCATTGGCGGGCTGATGGATAATCCCGAGCGGCTGGCGGCGATGGCGGCGGGCGCGAAATCGGCCGGCAGGCCGGACGCCGCACGGTTGCTCGCCGATCTCACAGAGGCTATTGCGTCCAAAAAAACCGTTTCGGATTTCAGGAAGGGGACGCAAGCATGAAGATGCCGCAGACCATCGGCCTTGTGCATTTCATCGGTATTGGCGGCATCGGCATGAGCGGCATTGCCGAGGTGCTGCACAATCTCGGCTACAAGGTGCAAGGGTCCGACCAGGCTGACAGCGCCAACGTGCAGCGGCTGCGCGACAAGGGCATCGAATGCTTCGTCGGCCACAAGGCTGAAAACCTTGGTGGCGCCGAGGTGGTGGTCGTCTCGACGGCGATCAAGAAAACCAATCCGGAGCTGAAGGCCGCGCGTGAAAAGCTGCTGCCGATCGTGCGCCGCGCCGAGATGCTGGCCGAGTTGATGCGCTTCCGCCAGGCGGTGGCGATCGGCGGCACGCATGGCAAGACGACGACGACCTCGATGGTGGCGACGCTGCTCGAAGCCGGCGGGCTCGATCCGACCGTCATCAATGGCGGCATCATCAATGCCTATGGCACCAATGCCCGCATGGGCGATGGCGAATGGATGGTGGTCGAGGCCGACGAGAGCGACGGCACCTTCCTCAAGCTGCCCGCAGAGATCGCCGTGGTCACCAACATCGATCCCGAGCATCTCGACCATTATGGCAGCTTCGACAAGGTGCGCGAGGCATTCCGCCAGTTCGTCGAGAACGTGCCGTTCTATGGCTTCGGCGTGATGTGCACCGATCATCCGGAAGTGCAGGCGCTGGTCAGCCGCATCGAGGATCGCCGTGTGATCACCTATGGCGAGAACGCGCAGGCCGATGTGCGCTTCACCAACCACCGCATGGAGGGTGCGACATCCGAATTCGACGTGGTGATCCGCGACCGCAAGACAGGTAGCCAGAAGACGATCGCCGATCTGCGTCTGCCGATGCCCGGCCGCCACAATGTCTCCAACGCCACCGCCGCGATCGCGGTCGCGCATGAGCTCGGACTGTCCGCCGAGGCGATCAAGAAGGGCCTGTCGTCCTTCGCCGGCGTCAAGCGCCGCTTCACTCACACAGGTTCGTGGAACGGCGTCGACGTGTTCGATGACTATGGCCATCATCCGGTGGAAATCTCGGCGGTGCTGAAGGCGGCGCGCAGTGCCACCAAGGGCCGCGTGATCGCCATTGCCCAGCCGCACCGCTTCACCCGTCTGCACGATCTGTTCAACGAATTCTCCGCCTGCTTCAACGACGCCGACACGGTGATGGTGGCGCCGGTCTACGCTGCTGGCGAAGACCCGATCGACGGTGTCACGTCGGACGAACTGGTGTCGCGCATTCGCGCCGGCGGCCATCGCGATGCGCGCTACATTGAAGGGCCGGCGGCAATCGCACCGATCATTCGCGACTTGGCCAAACCCGGCGATTTCGTCGTCTTCCTCGGCGCCGGCAACATCACCCAGTGGGCCTATGCTCTGCCCAAGGAGCTTGCCGCCTCATGATGCACGGCCAGGCCCTGATCGACAAACTCGGCGACCGGCTTGCCGGCCTGCGCGGCCGTCTCACGCCGAATGCCGAGATGGACAAGATAACCTGGTTCCGCGCCGGTGGCCTGGCTGAAGCCCTGTTCCAGCCGGCGGACGAGGAGGACCTTGCCGCCTTCCTGCGGGCGGTTCCCGAAGAGATCCCCCTGACGATCGTCGGTGTCGGTTCGAACCTTCTGGTCCGCGACGGCGGCATTCCGGGCTTCGTAATCAGGCTTTCGGCAAAAGGTTTTGGCGAGGCCGAAGTCGTTTCGCCGATCAGGATCAAGGCGGGTGCCGCGACGCCCGACAAGCGTGTCGCGGCTTTGGCGCTGGAAGCCGGCATTGGCGGCTTCCATTTCTACCACGGTATTCCGGGCGCTATTGGCGGTGCGCTCAGGATGAACGCCGGCGCCAATGGCGTCGAGACGCGCGAGCGCGTCGTCGAGGTGAGGGCCCTTGACCGCAAGGGCAATGTCCGCACGTTGAGCAATGCCGAGATGGGTTACGCCTATCGTCATTCGGCCGCACCAGCCGGACTGATCTTCACCTCCGCCGTGTTCGAAGGCTATGCCGAGGACAAGGCCACGATCAAGGCGGCGATGGATGCGGTGCAGAATCACCGCGAGACTGTGCAGCCGATCCGCGAGAAGACCGGCGGCTCGACCTTCAAGAATCCCGAAGGCACGTCGGCCTGGAAGGAGATCGACAAGGCGGGCTGCCGCGGCCTGATGATCGGTGGCGCGCAGATGTCGCCGATGCACTGCAACTTCATGATCAACACCGGAACGGCAACTGGCTACGACCTCGAATATCTCGGCGAGACGGTGCGCGCGCGCGTGCTCGAACATTCCGGCATCCGGCTGCACTGGGAGATCAAGCGCATCGGCAATTTCCGGCCCGGCCATGCCGTGCAGGAGTTTCTTGGACAGTTGCTGTAGCGCGTGATTAAGTTCACGTAACGGATGAACTTCAACGCGCTCTCAAAACGCGCGAAACCGTTGCTCCAAAGACTCAGCCAAGCGGTTTTCGCAGGCATTTTCTCACAAAGTGAATCTCTCGGAATCATAAGCACTTGCCAGTGAATCAACTCTCTGATTCTCTGCCCTAAAGCGTTTCCTGATTTGAGTTGTTCGACGCGTTACCCGCGTTTTCCGTCTGGGGGGCAACCTGCCGGGAGACTTCGGACTCAATGTTGCGGAAAATCTTGGTTTTTGGTCCGCCGTGAGAGGGGATGACGGGGAATGAAAAGCAAGCATGTGGCCGTCCTGCTGGGTGGTTTTTCGTCCGAGCGGCCCGTGTCTCTTTCTTCGGGAAAGGCCTGTGCCGATGAGCTCGAGAAGGAAGGCTATCAAGTCACCCGCGTGGATGTCGGTCGCGACGTCGGGTCCGTGCTTACCGAGCTTAAGCCCGACGTCGCCTTCAATGCGCTGCATGGCCCGTTCGGCGAGGACGGCACCATCCAGGGCATCCTCGAATATCTCGGCATTCCCTATACCCATTCCGGCGTGCTCGCCTCGGCGCTCGCCATGAACAAGGAGCAGGCGAAGAAGATCGTCAAATCGGTCGGCGTTCCCGTCGCCGAATCGAAAGTGACCAACCGCTTCGCCATCCAGAACAAGCACCCGATGAAGCCGCCCTATGTGATCAAGCCGGTCAATGAGGGGTCGAGCTTCGGCGTCGTCATCGTCTCCGAGGGCCAGTCGCATCCGCCGCAGGTCGTCGGGTCGTCCGAGTGGAAATATGGCGATACCGTCATGGTCGAGCGCTACATCCATGGGCGCGAGTTGACCTGCGCCGTCATGGGCGATGTGGCGCTGGGCGTCTGCGAGATCATCCCGACGGGCCATTCCTTCTACGATTACGATTTAAAATATGTCGCGGGCGGGTCAAAACACGAATGCCCCGCAAAAGTTTCATCAAATATTTACCAAAAAATACAGACACTGGCGCTCAAGGCTCATCAAGCTGTCGGCTGTCGGGGCGTTTCCCGGTCGGACTTCCGTTATGACGATCGTCACTCCGAAAATGGCGAGGTTGTATGGCTCGAGGTCAACACCCAACCGGGTATGACGCCGACGTCTCTGGTGCCTGAAATCGCCGCCCATTCCGGGCACTCGTTTGGCGAATTGTTGAGTTGGATGGTGGAGGACGCTTCGTGTCTGCGTTGAAATGGGGACAAGGCAAGGGGAAGGGCGCGGCTGGTCCGTCGCTGTTCGGCCTGCCGTTGTCATCAGGCCATTTCGTGCTGCCGCGCGTGCTTCGCCGCCCGGTGCGCATCCTGGCGCGCCTGGGCGATGGCGACTTCGAGGCGCCGCGCTTTTCCGCTGCGATCATGTCGGCGGTGCTGCTTGCTTCGAGCGGCGCCTATGGTGCCTATCTCGGCGGTCATGCCGATGGCATCGTTCAAAGTATTACCGCCCGTACGGGTTTTGCCGTTGATCAGGTCAAGGTGGTTGGCAACCGGCAGACCTCCGAGATCGACATTCTGGACAGGCTCGAGCTCGACGGTTGGACGTCGCTGATTGGTTTCGACGCAGAGGCCGCGCGCGAGCGCATCTCCGGCCTGCCGTGGATCGAGGTGGCGGCGGTGCGCAAGGTCTATCCGCACACGCTGGAAGTGCGCGTCGAGGAGCGCGACGCCTTCGCGCTCTGGCAGCAGGGCAATGATCTCTCGGTCATCGAGAAGGATGGCGCTGTCATCGCGCCTTTCTCGGGTGGCAAGCAGGTGCTGTTGCCGCTGCTGATCGGCGACGGCGCGCCGGCCAAGGCGCCGGACTTCCTGGCCAAGATCGAAAAATATCCTGATCTCGCCAGCCGGGTCAAAGGCTATATCCGCGTTGGCGATCGGCGCTGGGACCTGAAGCTGGACAACGGCATCACCGTCAAGCTGCCCGAGGACGACGAGGATCAGGCGCTCGCCGAACTCGTCAAGATGGACAAGGACAAGGGGCTGCTGTCGCGCGATATCGCCGCTGTCGACATGCGCCTGACAGACCGCCTGGTCGTGGAACTGACGCCCGAGGCGGCGACGCAGCGCGAGGCCGCTCTCAACGAGAAACCGAAGACCCTCAAGCGCAAGCCGGAGACGAAGATATGAGCTGGCTTGGCGGTTCTGGCGATGCCGCGTCGCGCCGGTCCGGCACTTTGACGGTGCTGGACGTTGGCTCGAACAAGGTTTGCTGCATGGTGGCGAAGCTGAAGCCGAACGATGACGGCAAGCTTCTGCGCGGCCGCTCGCACCGCATCCAGGTGATCGGTATCGGCCATCAGAAGTCGCAGGGCGTGAAATCGGGCGTCGTCGTCGATCTCGACCGCGCCGAACATGCCATCCGGCTGTCCGTCGACGCCGCCGAGCGCATGGCGGGGCTGACGGTCGATTCGCTCATCGTCAACATGACCGCCGGCCGGCTGAAGAGCGAAAGCTTCTCGGCGACCATCAATCTCGGCGGCCACGAGGCCGACGAGGCCGACATCAAGCGCGTGCTCGGCGCCGGCGCAAAGCAGGCCCTGAAGGCCGAGCGCGAGGTCATCCATTCGCTGCCCGTCGGGTTCTCACTAGATGCCGAGCGCGGCGTTCGCGATCCGCGCGGCATGGTCGGCGACGCGCTCGGCGTCGACATGCATGTGCTGACCGGTGACGCGGCCCCGATGCGCAATCTGGAGCTTTCCATCAATCGCTCGCATCTGTCGGTCGAGCGCATGGTGGCGACGCCCTATGCCAGCGGGCTTGCGGCCCTGGTCGACGACGAATTGGAAATGGGCGCTGCCTGCATCGACATGGGCGGCGGCACGACGACCATTTCGGTGTTTTCGGAAGGCAAGTTCGTCCATGGCGACGCCATCGCCATTGGCGGCAACCATGTCACGCTTGATATGGCCAAGGGGCTTTCGACCTCGCTCGACGCTGCTGAGCGGCTCAAGGTCATGCATGGTTCGGCGCTGCCGGGCAGCGCCGACGATCGCGACCTGGTTTCGATCCAGCCGATCGGCGACGATGGCGACGTGCCATTGCAAATTCCGCGTTCGGTTATGACACGCATCGTGCGCGCCCGCATCGACGAGACGCTCGAACTGCTGCGCGACCGGCTGAACAAGTCCGGTTACGGCAATGCGGTCGGCAAGCGCGTGGTGTTGACCGGTGGCGCCAGCCAGCTGGCCGGTCTGCCGGAGGCAGCGCGCCGGATCCTGGGACGCAATGTGCGCATCGGCCGCCCGCTTGGCGTGGCGGGCCTGCCCGAAGCGGCGAAGGGGCCGGCCTTCTCGGCCGCCGTCGGACTTTTGATCTATCCGCAGATGGCGAATTTCGAGAGCCATCCGGCGAAAGGCATTTCCGGGCTCAGAATGACCGGAACGGGTGGAAAACTGCATCGCATGAGTCAGTGGTTGAGAGACAGTTTCTAATTGACGGGGACAGCCCCATAGGCGGCCGCGGCGGCGAAGCGGCGTGAAAGGCAAAGGACGGAGACAATGACCATCAATCTGCAGAAGCCGGACATCACCGAGCTTAAGCCGCGCATCACCGTGTTCGGTGTCGGCGGCGGCGGCGGCAATGCCGTGAACAACATGATCACCGCCGGTCTGCGCGGTGTCGAGTTCGTCGTGGCCAACACCGACGCGCAGGCGCTGACCATGTCGAAGGCCGGTCGGCTGATCCAGCTTGGCGCGCATGTCACCGAGGGGCTCGGTGCCGGATCGCAGCCGGAAGTCGGCCGCGCCGCCGCTGAAGAATGCATCGACGAGATACTCGACCATCTCACCAACACCCATATGTGCTTCGTCACCGCCGGCATGGGCGGCGGCACCGGTACGGGTGCCGCTCCGGTGGTTGCCCGTGCAGCCCGCGAGAAGGGCATCCTCACCGTCGGCGTCGTCACCAAGCCGTTCCATTTCGAAGGCCAGCGCCGCATGAAGACTGCGGACATGGGCATCGAGGAACTGCAGAAATGCGTCGACACGCTGATCGTCATCCCCAACCAGAACCTGTTCCGGTTGGCCAATGACAAGACCACCTTCGCCGATGCCTTTGCCATGGCCGACCAGGTGCTTTATTCCGGCGTCGCCTGCATTACCGACCTGATGGTCAAGGAAGGCCTGATCAACCTCGACTTCGCCGACGTGCGTTCGGTGATGCGCGAGATGGGTAAGGCGATGATGGGCACCGGCGAGGCTTCGGGCGAGGGCCGCGCGATGGCCGCAGCGGAAGCCGCCATCGCCAACCCGCTGCTCGACGAGACCTCGATGAAGGGCGCCAAGGGCCTGCTGATCTCGATCACCGGCGGTCGCGACCTGACCCTGTTCGAAGTCGACGAAGCGGCGACCCGCATCCGCGAGGAAGTCGACCAGGACGCCAACATCATCCTGGGTGCTACGTTCGACGAAGAGCTCGAAGGGGTCATCCGCGTCTCCGTGGTTGCCACCGGCATCGACAAGACCGCGGCTGAAATCGCGTCCGCGCCGATCTCGATCCGTACGGCTCCACCCAAGCAGGCCACCCGTCCGGCCGTTGCCCCGGTGGAAAGCCGACAGGCGCCGGTGCAGCAGGCAGTGTATGAGCCGCGTGCCGTCGATCCGGTCGCCGAGGCCATCCAGCTTGCTGAAGCCAATGCCGCGGCAATGGCGCAGGTTCGCCCGGCTCCGGTCGCGCATGCGGACGATTTCCGCCCGCAGAGCAAGATCTTCCAGGCGCCGCCTGCACAGCCGCAGCCAATGCCGCAGCCGGTCGTCCAGCAGATGATGCAGCCGGCCCCGCAGCCGCGCGAAATGCTGCGTGAGGTCCAGCAGCCGGTGGCGATGGCACCGCAGCGAATGCCGCGTGTCGAGGACTTTCCGCCGGTCGTCAAGGCCGAGGTGGATGCCAAGAGCCGTCCGCATGACCACGAGAACAGCGGTCCGATGGGCCTGCTGAAGCGCCTGACCAACGGCCTGACCCGCCGCGAGGAAGAGCCGGCACGGCTCCAGCCCGCGCAGCCGCGTGAACCCAAGCTGCGCCAGGCCGCACCCGAAGTGCGTCGTCTCGCCAGCCAGGACGCACAGCTTTATGCGCCGCGCCGTGGCCAGCTGGATGACCAGGGCCGCCTGACGCCGCAGACCAGGGCGACTCAGGACGACGATCAGCTGGAGATTCCGGCGTTCCTGCGCCGCCAGGCCAACTGAGCGGTTTACGGATCGTAACAATTGTTAACAGGTAAGCAAGGAATTGCTTGCCTGTTAACGTTTTAAATGGTGCAAAATCAAACGGTTATGATGCCGTACCTGTTCCAGCTCGCGGTTACAAAGAGTAAGAAACCGTGATTTGGAGTCTCCCTGCCGGAACATTATCTTCGCTGCCTACCATAGTCGGTCTGCCGGGATTTCGGGGAAGTGGCCCTGCCTGCCGATTTAACAAGAGCCGCGCCCTCGGGCTGGAGAAGCGGACTTAGGCATTCGGGCTTATGGGGTTTGTCTTGCACGACTACCAGACGACAGTGAAGACGCGCGCGTCGCTTACGGGCACCGGCGTCCACAGTGGCAAAGAAGTCTCTATCAGTTTCGTGCCCGCGGATGCCGATACCGGCATCGTGTTCCAGCTTGTCAATGGAGACGGGCAGGGCCGCGAGTTCCGAGCCCTGTTTTCCGAAATCGGCGCCACTGATCTGTGCACCATGCTTGGTGATCCCTCGGGTGAGCACATCGCCACCGTCGAGCACATCATGGCCGCGCTGTTCGGGCTCGGTATCGACAATGTTCTCATCGAGGTTGACGGCCACGAGGTTCCGATCCTCGACGGCAGCGCCATGGCCTTCGTGGAAGCCATCGACCAGGCGGGCATCGAGAAATTGCCGATCAAGCGGCGCTACATCAGGGTCGTCAAGCCGGTTCGCATCGAGAACGGTGCGTCCTGGGCGGAGTTCAGACCCTATGACGGCACACGTTTCGAGGTGGAGATCGACTTTGAAAGCCCGGCGATCGGACGTCAGCTGTTTGCCTCCGACCTCAATGCCGATATTTTCCGCCGCGACATCGCGCGGGCCCGCACCTTCGGCTTTATGAAGGATGTGGAGCGGCTGTGGGCCGCCGGCTATGCGCTGGGATCGTCGCTTGAGAACTCGCTGGTGATCGGCGACGACAACCGCGTCATCAACATGGGCGGCTTGCGTTATCCCAATGAATTCGTGCGCCACAAGACACTCGACGCCATGGGTGATCTGGCGCTGGCCGGAGCCCGCTTCATCGGCTGTTTCCGCTCCTATCGCGGCGGCCACAGGCTGAACGCAGCGGCGCTGCGGCGCCTGCTGTCGGACCGTACGGCTTTCGAGATCGTCGAGACGACACGCCGCGAGCGTGGCCGCGCGGCTGAGATGAGTGCCGTCAATGCGCCGCTCTACGCGCCCTGGATGATCTGAGTCCCGTAATTTTTTGGACCCTGTGGCGGGATGGCGGGTGTGGCAGGAATGCACCACCAACCGACGAAATCACAGCCATATTCCTACGCCGCTTCACCGCCACAAAAATGTGCGATTGCCCGGAGATAGCGTTGCCGGGCAAGGCGGTTATGGTTTATGGCTGCTGCCGTCGATTAGTGCATGTCGCTCAAAAGTGGGGACCAGTTTTGGGACAACAGCATGCAAGAGGCATTAAAATAACGCCGAAAGGGCGCAATCCAATCATGTTTTTCAAGCGAGTCGGTCAATCGAAGGCGCCCCAGCGGTCCGTTCTCCTGGCGCTGTCGTTGGTTGTTCCTTCGCTCTTCCTTTCTGCTTGCATGTCGTCGCCGGAGAAAGACATCGACCTGTCGAAGTATGTCGACCAGACGGAGCCGGGCGACGTGCTCTACAATCAGGCCCTGGCCAATTTGAACGCCGGACGCCTCGACGAAGCGAGCAAGAAGTTCGACGCCGTTGACCGCCAGCACCCCTATTCGGAATGGGCGCGTAAATCGATGGTGATGGGCGCGTTCACCGACTACCGGAAGGGCAGCTACGACGACGCGATCTCGGCGGCCAAGCGCTACCTGGCGCTTTATCCGTCGACGGACGACGCGCCCTATGCCCAGTACATTATCGGCCTGAGCTACTACAAGCAGATCAAGGACGTGACGCAGGATCAGAAGGAAGCACGCCAGACCGTGCAGACGATGCAGGAACTGGTTACGCGCTGGCCGACGTCGGAATATGTCGACGACGCCAAGGAGAAGATCCGCTTCGCCAACGACCAGCTCGCCGGCAAGGAAATGCAGATCGGCCGCTATTATCTGGAGCGCCGCGAATACATCGCCGCCGTCAAGCGCTTCCGCACCGTGGTGGAGAGTTATTCCAACACCCGCCATGTCGAGGAAGCGCTCGCCCGCCTCACCGAAAGCTACTACGCGCTGGGCCTGACTTCGGAAGCCCAGACGGCAGCAGCGGTGCTTGGCACCAATTATCCCGACAGCCCATGGTACAAGGATTCCTACAAGCTGCTGCAAAGCAATGGGCTGTCGCCGCGCGAAAATTCCGGATCGTGGATATCCAAGGCCGGCAAGCTGATCACCGGCGCCTGATCTCGGGCTGAAGCGCGCATGGCGCGCTTTTTCGGATTGATCCGATGCTGAAACAAAAAGATAGTGCGGCGCTGCGACTCCAATCGGTCGCGTGCCGCTCCACAGCGGTTCACTGGTTTGATTGAGCCGCTGAACCGTCCTATCTCGTTGTTGACGCAATTCCGGTCGGAAAACCGTTCACACTTTTCCTGGAATTGCTCTGGCTTTTTATTCTACGCAATTCCCATGGGAAAACCGTTACGCACTTTTCCTGGAATTGCCTGAGGTCCGGGTTCTGATGCTTTCCAGACTGTCGATCCGCGATATCGTCCTGATCGAGAAGCTGGATATCGACTTCCAGCCGGGCCTTTCCGTGCTGACCGGCGAAACCGGCGCTGGCAAATCCATCCTGCTCGATGCCCTGTCGCTGGCGCTCGGAGCGCGCGGCGACGCCTCGCTGGTGCGCCATGGCGCGGCGCAAGGTCAGGTCATTGCCGTGTTCGATGTGCCGCGCAACCATCCGGTGCGCGCGCTGCTCGCTGAAAACGCCATCGAGGATGACGGCGACATCATCCTGCGCCGCGTGCAGACCGCGGATGGCCGCACCCGCGTGTTCGTCAACGACCAGCCATCCAGCGTGACCCTGATGCGCGATGTCGGCCACGCACTTGTCGAGATCCATGGCCAGCATGATGAACGCGCTTTGGTCGATCCCGGTGCTCACCGCGACGTGCTCGATGCTTTCGGCGGCCATCTCGGCGCCGTCCGCTCGACGGGCGAAGCATGGCGGCACTGGCGCGCCTGCGAGCAGGAACTGACGCGCCACCGTGCCAAGGTGGCGGCGGCCGCGCGCGAGGCCGATTATCTACGCGCCGCGGTCACCGAACTGACCAAACTCGATCCCCAGCCCGGCGAGGAGACGGAACTGGCGGAACTGCGCGCCCACATGATGCGCGCCGAAAAGATCGCTTCCGAAATCCATGATGCGCAGGATGTGCTGTCCGGCCCGTCTTCACCCTTGCCGCAACTGGCCAGTTTGCTGAGGCGCCTGCAGCGCAAGGCAACGGAGGCGCCGGGCCTGCTCGAGGATGTCGTCAAGTCGCTGGACGAAGCGATGCTGTCGCTCGACGCGGCGCAGTCGGGCGTCGAGTCAGCACTTCGCGCCACCGAGTATGATCCGCAGCGGCTGGAGAAGGCGGAAGAGCGGCTGTTTTCGCTGCGCGCGGCGTCACGCAAGCACAGTGTCGCCGTCGACGATCTGGCGCAACTGCGCGACACGATGGTTGCTGATCTCGCCGATCTCGATGCCGGCGAGGGGCGCCTGCATGGGTTGGAAAAGCAGGCCGTCGCCGCGCGCGAGGCCTATGATAGCGGCGCCGTGCAGCTATCGTCACTTCGCCATGCGGCGGCGGTCGGCCTGACCAAGGCGGTGATGGCCGAACTGCCGGCGCTGAAGCTCGAACGCGCCGCTTTCATCGTTGAGATGAAGAGCGAGGCGGAAAACCGCATGGAAGAGGGCATCGACCAGATCGAGTTCTGGGTGCGCACCAATCCCGGCACGCGGCCCGGACCGATGATGAAGGTTGCATCCGGCGGCGAGCTGTCGCGCTTCCTGCTGGCGCTGAAGGTGGCGCTGGCCGACCGCGGCTCGGCGCCGACGCTGGTTTTCGACGAGATCGACACCGGCGTGGGTGGCGCCGTCGCCGACGCCATCGGCCAGAGGCTGGCGCGGCTGTCGAAGCGCGTGCAGGTGCTTTCGGTCACGCATGCGCCGCAGGTGGCGGCGCGCGCGGCAACGCATTTCCTGATCTCCAAATCGGGCGGCACCGACCGCGTGGCGACCGGCATCGCCGAGATGGACAGGACGGCTAGGCAGGAGGAGATCGCCCGCATGCTGGCCGGCGCCACCATCACCGACGAGGCACGCGCCGCCGCCGAGAGGCTGCTGCGTGAGAATACAAACGCGGCTTAAGACTGTCCGCGTCATCCCCGAGTCAGGATATGGCCCTAGTCAGGATATGGCTCCATGTTGCTGTTCGGGAATGATTTTCCCAAGGCCGCTCTCCCTTGCGAGAGAATCCTGATCTATTGTGACGCGCCACCGTTCGGGGGAGAAAAGCATGGCCGAAAAACCAGTCGATGTGCTCAGCGAAAGCGAAGCCGAAGCCGAGTTGAAGCGGCTGGCCGAAGAGATTGCCGGCCACGATGTGCGCTATCACACCGAAGACGCGCCAACGATCACCGACGCTGAATATGATGCGCTGCGGCGCCGCAACCTTGCGATAGAGGAGCGCTTTCCCGGCCTGGTGCGCGAGGATTCGCCATCGCGCAGGGTGGGTGCCGCGCCGGCGGATGGCTTTGCCAAGGTGCGCCATGCCGTGCCAATGCTCAGCCTCGCCAAGGCCTATACCGACGAGGATGTCACTGACTTCATCGAGCGCGGCAAGCGGTTCTTCGACCGCGACAAGGATCTCGATATCGCCTTCACGGCCGAACCGAAGATCGACGGGTTGTCGGCTTCGCTGCGCTACGAGAAGGGTGTGTTCGTGCAGGGCGCGACGCGCGGCGACGGTGCCGTCGGCGAGGATATCACCGCCAATCTCAGGACCATCGCCGATATCCCAGCGAAGCTGAAAGGCTCGGGCTGGCCCGAGACCATCGAGATACGCGGCGAGGTCTACATGACCTACGCCGAGTTCGAAGCGCTGAAGCAGCGCTCAGCCGCGGCCGGCGGCCAGGATTACGTCAATCCGCGCAACACGGCGGCGGGGTCGCTGCGCCAGAAGGACGCCTCCGTCACGGCCAGCCGCAATCTCAAATTCTTCGCCTATGCCTGGGGCTTCACCACAGCGGATCCTGCGCCGACCCAGTACGAATCGGTGCAAAAATTTGCTGATTGGGGGTTCAAGATCAGCCCCTTGATGGTGCGGGCGAAGTCGGTCGAGGAGCTAGTCGCACACTACCATCTGATCGAGGAGCAACGCTCGTCGCTTGGCTATGACATAGACGGCGTCGTCTACAAGGTAGACCAGCTGGAGCTGCAGCGCCGCTGGGGTTTCGTCACCGGCGAACCGCGCTGGGCGGTTGCGCATAAATTCCCGGCCGAACAGGCGATGACGACGGTCGAGAAGATCGACATCCAGGTCGGCCGCACGGGCACGCTGGCGCCGGTGGCACGGCTGGCGCCTGTCACCGTCGGCGGCGTGGTGGTCGAGAACGTCACGCTCCACAATGAAGACTATATCAAGGGTTTTGACAGCAACGGCTTGCCTATCCGCGACGGTATCGACGTGCGCATCGGCGACACGGTGGTGATCCAGCGGGCAGGCGACGTCATTCCGCAGATCGTCAGCGTCGTCATCGACAAGCGCCCGGCCAGTGCGGTGCCTTACGAGTTCCCGCATACCTGTCCGGTTTGCGGGTCGCCGGCGACGCGCGAGATCAACGAAAAAACCGGCAAGGAAGATTCCCGTCGTCGCTGCACCGGCGAGCTGATCTGCGCAGCACAAGCCGTGGAACGATTGCGCCATTTCGTTTCGCGCGGCGCGCTCGATATCGAGGGCCTCGGCGCCGAAAACATCGACACCTTCTTCAATGCCGGACTGATCAAGACAGCCGCCGATATCTTCACGCTCAGGGATCGTCGTCCGGCCGTGACCAAGGCACTGGCCGAGCGGCGCGAGGAGCAGGCCAGGCAGCGCGAGGCCGCATCCGGCAAGACGCGCAAGAATGTGCGCAGCGTCGAGGACCGCAACTATGAGGGGCTCGACAAGCTGTTTTCGGCAATCGATTCGCGCCGTGAGCCTGAACTCGATCGCTTCATCTTCGCGCTCGGCATCCGCCATATCGGCGAGACCACGGCCGCGGTGCTCGCCAAGACCTTCTCGACCATCGAGGAACTGATCCGCGTCGGCAAGGAGACAGCGGCCGCGGAAGATCCGCACACGGTCTTCCCGTCGGTCAACGGCATTGGCGACACGGTGATCGATGCGCTGCGCGACTTCTTCGGCAATGAACGCAATGACGACGTGCTTGAGAAGCTGCTCGGCGAGGTCAAGCCAAAGCCCTACATCGTCACCGTCTCGGCCGACAGCGAAGTCGCCGGCAAGACCATCGTCTTCACCGGTTCGCTGGAAAAGATGACGCGTTCCGAGGCCAAGGCGATGGCCGAGCGCCTCGGCGCCAAGGTCGCCGGTTCGGTTTCGGCCAAGACCGACCTGCTGGTCGCCGGGCCGGGTGCCGGCTCCAAGCTCAAGCTCGCCAGTGAACTCGGCGTCGAAGTCATCGACGAAGACACCTGGCTGCAGCGGGTCGGCAAGGCGTGATGGACGGCACGTTCAAAGGCTTTGGCCCAAAAGCCCTTCCGTTCCTGAAGGCGCTGGATTTCCACCAGAGCCGGGAATGGTTTTTGGAGAATCGCGATCTGTTCGAACAGGAATTGCGCGATCCCCTTGGCGATCTCGTCGACACGCTGACGCAACGGTTCGCGGAAGCAGGGCTCGGCCTGCGCGGTGACCGCAAGAAGTCGCTGTTCCGCATCAATCGCGATGTGCGCTTCGCCAAGGACAAGCGGCCCTACAACCGGCATGTCTCGGCGATCCTGTCGCCTGATGGCAGCAAGGCCGTGCAGGGCGTGTTCTACATTCATATCGGGCTAGAGGGATGCTTTGCCGGCGTCGCCTGGTGGCAGCCGGAAGCAGCATTGCTGCTGGCAATGCGGCGGGCCATCGAGACGTGGCCCGACAGGTTTCGCGCCATGGTGAAGGCGTTGAAGAAGAACGGCCTCAAGCTTGATGCCGAAGACGCCATGAAACGCACGCCGCGCGGCTTCGAGCACGTCACGGACGAGGAGCTTGTCGCTGCTATCCGCAACCGGCATTTTGTCGTTCGCCACGTCATCGATCCGGCTGGAATCCATGACGCGGCGCTGGTCGAGGAACTCGTCGATTTCACCTTGCGCGCCAAGCCGCTGCTCGATTGGGGCAGGGCGATCGAGGGCAAGGTGCCGGGCAATTAGTTTTCCGGCCCGTTGGGTATGACGGCTACATCCGCATCAGAAGACCGCCGTCGACGGCCAGTTCAATTCCGGTGATGTAGCTTGCCGCGTCGGAGAGCAGAAAGAGCGCGGCGTTGGCCATGTCCTGCGGCGTGCCGATGCGGCCGAGCGGCGTGTAGTCGGCGACGGCGGCGCGCTTCTCCTCGGTGTCCCAGCGGGCCTGCAAGGGGGTAAGCGCCATGCCCGGACAGATCGCATTCGAACGGATGCCCTCGCTCGCAAGCTGCATCGCCAGCGACTTCGAAAGCGCGCAGACGCCGGCCTTGGATGCCTGGTAGGCGTCCTGCGGTTTCGGATCACCCCGGTACCACTGGATCGTCGAGAAATGCACCATGGCCCCGCCGCGTCCGCCCGCGCGCATGACGGGAACGACGGAGCGCGCCGTGTGCACGAAGGATTTCAGATTGATGTTGAAGACCTGGTCCCAGACATCAAGGTCCATCTCCAGTGCCGATCTGTCGCGGCCGAACCAGAGCACGCCGGCGACATTGGCGAGATAGTCGATGCCGCCGCGTTCGCGGCCTGCCGTGCTCACGACCTGCTCGACAAAGGCAGCGTCGGTGAGATCGCCCTGTGCAAAGGTGAGCCTGTCTCCAAACTTGGAGAGCGAAGCCGGAACGGCCTTGACGTCGATGGCGGTAACCGACGCGCCGGCTTCGAGCAGCGCGAGCGCGATTGCTTCGCCCATGCCGCCGCCAGCGCCGGCGACGACCGCGTGCCTGCCGGTGAAATCGTAAACGATCATCTGCAACCTCTCTGTGCTTTCGTGCCCCAAGACATCAGTTTCGTTGATTTGCTGGCTCAAGCGAATTCGTCTGACTTTCCAACCGCTCGCTCCTACATATCAGCGCAACTTGGGAACGGGATATGTCTGCTGAGACCTTGACCGAAAATTCTTTGGCCAGCGATTTCTGGCAGGGTGTGCGGCTCTCCATGCCTGTCGTCGTGGCGTCGGCGCCGTTCGCGGTGCTGTTCGGCGCGCTCGCCGTCGACAATGGCTTCTCGGTTCTCGAAGCCTTCCTGATGAGCGCTCTGATCTATGGCGGCGCCAGCCAGATGGTCGGCATCCAGCTGTTCGGCCAGCACGTCGCGCCCTGGCTGATCGTGCTGTCGATCTTCGCCGTCAATTTCCGCCACGTGCTCTATTCCGCCGGCATCGGCCGGCGTATCGCGCACTGGCCTGTCATCCAGCAGGCACTTGGCTATTTCATCCTCACCGATCCGCAATTCGCGGTTGCGGAGGCGAGGGCGAACACCGGCCAGACGGTCGGCTTCGCCTGGTATCTGGGGCTCGGCCTGCCGGTCTACATATTCTGGGTGATCGAAAGCGCGCTTGGCGCGGTGTTCGGCAAGCTCATCCCCGACACGCATGCGCTGGGCATCGACTTCCTGCTGCCGATCTATTTTCTTGGCCTGGTCCTTGGCTTCCGCAAGCGGCCTTTGTGGCTGCCGGTGGTCCTTGCCAGCGCCGCTGCCTCCATCGTCGCCTATAAGACGGTGGGTTCGCCCTGGCATGTCTCGATCGGCGCCATCGCCGGCGTGCTGCTCGCCGTCATCCTGCCGCCGCATCATAGCGGCGTGGAGACAAGGCCATGAGCACGACATTCTGGATCATCATCGCCGGCGCGATCGCGACCTATCTGACGCGCATCGGTGGACACCTGGTGATCTCGCGCTTCGACAACATCCACCCGCGCGTCGAGGCCGGCCTCAATGCCGTGCCGGCGGCGGTGCTGACGACGCTGGTGGCGCCGGAACTGCTGAATGCGGGGCCAGCGGAATGGGCGGCGCTGGTGGTGACTGCGGTGGTGTCGCTGCGCGGCGGGCTGATGGCGATGTTCTTGGCCGGGGCAGCGGTGTTGATCGTGGCACGGCAGTTCGTCGGGTAGGGCGGGTCGATATTCAGGTGATGACGGCCTGCAAACGGCGGCTTCCTGCGCTTCCCCGTTCCACTGCGTCGCAGTGGAACTGAGCTCACGTACCCAAAAGTACGCTCCGCTCCGGTTCTCGGAATCCACCGTTTTCGGCTCGTCCTGACCTGAATCTCGGCCCGCCCTCGCGTCTCAGAAAATCTAAATCTTCGCGTCGTGCGGCAATGGCGCCGTCGCCTTTTCCAGCCAGGCCAGCGTTTCGCCATCAAGCATCGGTCCGATCTCGGCCAGCACGCGGGCATGATAGGCGTCGAGCCAATGCAGCTCCTCGCGCGTCAGCAGGTCCGACTGCACCAGCCTGATGTCGATTGGCGCCAGCGTCAGCGTCTCGAAGCCGTGCATGGCGATGTCGCCGCCTTCGATCTGTTCGGCTGGCGTCACCAGGATCAGGTTCTCGATGCGGATGCCGTAGGAGCCTTCCTTGTAGTAGCCGGGCTCGTTGGACAGCATCATGCCTTCGAGCAGCTTTTCGGTGCCGGTGCGGGCGATGCGTTGCGGGCCTTCATGCACGGCAAGATAGGAGCCGACGCCGTGGCCGGTGCCATGGGCGAAGTCGCAGCCATGCTTCCACAGCGCCATGCGGGCGACGGCGTCGATTTCCGAGCCGCGCGTGCCGGCGGGAAAGCGCAGCGTGGAAATGCCGATCATGCCTTTCAGCACCAGTGTGAATCGCTCGCGCATCTCCTGCGTCGGCTGGCCGATCGGCACGGTGCGGGTGATGTCGGTGGTGCCATCCTGATACTGCGCGCCGGAATCGAGCAGGAACAGCTCGCCGGCCTGCAGCTTGCGGCTGGTGGCGCGCGACACGCGGTAATGCATGATGGCGCCGTTCGGGCCGGCGCCGGAAATGGTGTCGAAGGAGACGTCGCGCAGCGGCATCTGCGTTTCCTCGCCGGTCTGCCGGCGGCTCTCTTCCAGCCTGGTGACGACCGCGATCTCGTCGAGCGAGCCGGGTTTCTGGCGCTCCAGCCAGCACAAAAGCTTGGCCACCGCCGCACCGTCCCGACGATGCGCGGCGCGAGAGCCGTTGATTTCGGCCTGGTTCTTGGTGGCGCGCGGGATGCGGGCAGGATCTGGCGCGGCAATCACCGTGCCGCCATTGTCCTCGACCAGCATGCGCAGCCTGTCGGCCGCCAGCACCGGGTCGAGCGCGATCTTCGCGCCGCCCTTGGCTAGGGCTGCGATCGCGGCTTCGAATTCGCCGGGCTCGTGCAGATCGGCAAGCTGGGTGAGATAGGCCGCGACCTGGCGCGAGAATTTGCGCTTGTCCATGAACAGCTGGTGCGATCCGTCGGCGGCGAGGATGGCAAAGCCAAGCGCCAGCGGGGTGTGCGGCACGTCGCCGCCACGGATGTTGAAGGCCCAGGCGATGGAGGAGGGGTCGGTCAGCACCGCATGGGTGGCGCCGTCCTTGCCGATCGCTGCCGCCAGCCGCGCCAGCTTGTCCTTGGCGAGCTCGCCGGCAAAGCCGATCGGGTGCAACTCGACTGGAGCCACCGGCGCCTCCGGTTGATCCTTCCAGATGATGTCGATCGGATTCCTGTCGAGTGGCACCAGCACGGCGCCGGTCTTGTCGGCCGCGGCCTGCAGCGCCTTGACCTCGCTGAGCGTGTGCAGCCAGGGATCGAAGCCGAGCCGCGCGCCCTTGCCGATATTGTCCTTCAGCCAGACAGCGGGCGGGTTGTCGACCAGGCTTTCGATCGAAAAGATGTCGAGATCGACCTCGTTTCGCACCTGCAGCGTGTAGCGCCCGTCGACAAAGACGAAGGCGCGGTCGCGCAGCACGATGGCGACGCCGGCCGAACCGCTGAAGCCGGTCAGCCATTTCAGCCGTGCCGAACGATCGGCGACATATTCGCCCTGGTGTTCGTCGGCGCGAGGAACGATGAAGCCATCGAGGCCATTGGCGGCCAGCCATTGGCGCAGCAGTACCACGCGCGGCTTGCCGACAGCCGGGTCGCCAGCGGAATCGAAGGTCTGGAACATGATGGGCCTCCTGATATTGCCGCGACCGTAGCCTATGGGTGCGAAAATCGGAATCGATTTCCGGCCGGCGCAACCTGCTACAGCGCCGCTTGGCTGACAACCACATCGGGCTGGTCCAGCTGCGGCGCGAAGGCTCGCTCTGTCTCAGTGCTTGAGGTGGATCGTCACCCAGCCTTCGCGGTGCAGCGTGCGCACGTGCCGAAAATTCTGGCCGACATAGGCCGAGATGACGGCGTCGCGCTGGCGCTCGAGAATGCCTGACAGCACGATCGAGCCGCCAAGTGCGATGTGTCCAGCCATTTGCGGCGCCAGCCGCATCAGCGGCCGCGCCAATATGTTGGCGACGATGAGATCGAAGGGCGCGCGCTTGCCAAAGATCGGGTGGTGAAAGCCTGGCGCTGTCACTGTTTCGATCAGCGCCTTGACGTGGTTGAGCCGCGCATTGGCGGCGGCGACCCGCACCGCCACCGGATCGATGTCGGTAGCGAGCACCGGGATATGTGCGAGCTTGGCGACGGCGATGGCCAGCACGGCGCTGCCGGTGCCGAGGTCGAGCGCATTGCGCGGCTGCTCGCGCCGCACCACTTTCTCGAGCATTTCCAGGCAGCCTGATGTGGTGCCGTGATGGCCGGTGCCGAAGGCAAGGCCAGCCTCGATCTCGATGGCGAGTTCGCCGCTGTGGCGCTTCCTGCGGTCATGCGCGCCGTGGACGAAGAAGCGGCCGGCGCGCACCGGCTTCAACCCTTCCAGCGAGTGCACCACCCAGTCGATGTCGGGCAGCGCCTCGCGCTCGACCGGCTTCGCCAAAGCGAGGCCGGCCAGAATGTCCTTCATCCGCGCCTCGACAGCATCGACGTCGCCGTCGGTGTAAACCGAGACTTCGTGGATATCCTGGTCCTCATCGACCTCGATCACGGCGATCGGCAGGCCTTCATCCTCGAAGGCCGTTTCGAGCGCCTCGAAGACGAGCTCAGCCTCGGTCTTTCCGGTGGTGAAATGGAGCCGCGTCTGGGTCATGGCTTGTGTGTCAGCTCTTCGCCGCCAACCGCTTCAGTTTGGCGACCGCCGTATCCGCGCTTTCGCCATAGGCGATCGTGCCGGCAAAGTCGCCCTTGCCGTTGAGCAGCAGCACCGAGGCGGTGTGGTCCATCGTGTAGTCGCCGTCGCCGGTGTCGACCTTCTTCCAGTAGATGCCGAACGCCTTGGCCATGGCGTGAACCTTGTCCGGATCGCCCGTAATTCCGATGATGCGGTCGGAAAAATAGCTGACATAGGCGTTCATCACCTGCGGCGTGTCGCGCTCCGGGTCAACGGAGACGAAATAGGCGTGCAAGTTCTTGCCGTCGTCGCCGAGCGTCTTCAGCCATCCGGACAGTTCGAACAGCGTGGTCGGGCAGACTTCGGGGCAATGGGTGAAGCCGAAGAAGACGATGCTGGGCTGTCCCCTGAAGGCGGCTTCGGTGATCGGCGCGCCTTTCTGGTCGACCAGGGTAAAGGGAGCGCCGAACGGTTCGCCGCCATAATGGCCGCGATACCAGTCGAAGGTCAGCCAGCCGATGCCGGCCACCATCAGGACAAGAATGCCGACCAGGATTGAACGCATCATCAGAAAAGTCCGTCTGCAGAAATCATCGCGCCGCTCGATACCGCGCCGGTGCGACAGTCTTAGAGCCTGTTTGGAAATTTTTCTCTGGCGGCCATCTGATGGCGTTTTCTGCGCTTCCGGTGCTCACGGACCCAAATGTCCGCTCCGCTCCGGTTCTCGAAACCACCACCATATGACTCGCCAGAGCGAATTTCGAAACAGTCTCTTAGCGGTTTGGCCCTGCCCAGGCAAAGTGCCGCGTTGCCGCAACCGCGGCGGTGTTGACGCATATGCTTGCAAAGCCGCACAACGCCCCCCACCTGAGACCGGCAATTCGAACCGCAGGAGGCTCCCTTGCTGAAATTTATGGGTGGCGCGCTGGCCGCGTGTGTCGTGCTTGGCGCCGGTGGCGCCGTCGCCGAGGAAGTCGGCAAGGTTGGCGTCGACTGGGTCGGCAATGATATCATTGTCGAAGCGATCAAGGATCCGAAGGTGGATGGCGTGACCTGCCATGTCTCCTATTTCGACCGCAGCGTCATCGATCGCCTGCACAAGGGCAACTGGTTCGAGGATCCCTCCGATTCGTCGATCTCCTGCCGTCAGACCGGACCGATCACCATCGGCGACATCGACATGAGCGAGGGCGGCGAGGAAATGTTCAAGCAAGGCATCAGCCTGATCTGGAAGAAGCAGGTGGTGAACCGCATCTACGACAAGACCAACGAAACGCTGATCTATCTCTCGCATTCACGCCAGGTGCAGAACGGCTCGGCCAAAATGTCGGTCACGACCGTGCCGCTCTACGGCCAGAACGTGGTGTGGAGCAAGGGCAAGCCGAAATGAGCGGGCCAACTCTTTCCTGGAACTGAGCTGACGGACGATTAGTCCCGCTTGCGGGACCAATCCCTCGGAGGTAAAGCGCCTCATGGACCGTTCCGAAAACCTCGTCCTGAAAGATCCCGAGCCGCGCATCCATCCGACCGCGGAGCTGAAGGCGTGCAAGCTCGGCCGCTATGCCTCGATCGGCGAGAGGGTGGTGCTTCGCGAGGTGAGCGTTGGCGACTTCTCCTATTTCGAGCGCCATTCAGAGGCGATCTATACGAGCATCGGCAAATTCTGCTCGATCGCCGCCAACAGCCGCATCAACGCGCTGGAGCATCCGATCGAAAGGCTGACCCAGCACAAGGTCAGCTATCGGCCGAACGAGTATTTCCGCTGGCTGGGTGTCGATGCGGCGTTCCGCGCGCGGCGGCAGTCGAACGCCGTGACCATCGGCCATGACGTCTGGGTCGGCCACGGCGCGGTGATCATGCCTGGCATAACGATCGGCAATGGCGCGGTCGTCGGCGCCAACGCGGTGGTGACGCAGGATGTACCATCCTACACGATCGTCGCCGGCGTGCCGGCAAAGCCGCTCAGGCCTCGCTTTGCGCCTGACATCGCGGCGCGGATCGAAGCACTCGCCTGGTGGGACTGGTCGGTCGAGAAACTCGCCAGGGCGGTTCCCGACATCCAGGCGATGCCGATCGAGGCCTTCCTCGATCGCTGGGAAAACGACGCCGTTTAAGCCCGCATCCACACTCGTTGCACTCGCTTCCCGTCGTTCGAAGCGGCGCGCATTCCGTTGGGCGAGAGGCTCTGACGGTAACCAATTTTTTTAACGTAAAATATTAAAGTTAAAAATTGGAAAACGGATTGCAACGACCAAATTAAACACTCCATGGTTGCAAGATTTTTCGCGAAATGCACTAATCGACATAGGGGTAAGTCGTAAGAAGTCGAAGGAAACACTGCAAGCAACAATGGAGAGAAGTCATGAAGAAGTTCGCACTTGTACTCACGGCTGCTATGGTTTCTTTCTCGACTGTCGGCGCCTATGCCGGCGGCTGGGGAGGTGGTGGTAGCCTGATCAACGTGTCGCCGTCCATCGGCCTCGGCCAGGTGAACGCATTGAATGGCGTCCTGAATGGCAACAACATCCTGAGCGGCAATGTCGTTTCGGGCATTCTCGACGGCAACAAGACCAACGTCCTTACCGGCGTTCTCTCCGGTATCGGCGTCAACGTCCTGGGCGGGAACAGCTACAAGCTGGGCGGCCATCACTAAGCAGCAAAGTCAGGGGTAACCCCCTGTCGGGGGCAGGAGGGTCTCGCACACCCTCCTGCCTCGCTGGTTTGTTCCCGAGAAGAAAACAAGCCAGAAATCCGGTTTTGCGCGCGGAACGATGTCAGATCTTGGCGCGCACCGCGATGAATGCATCAACGGTGTGCTCGCGGTCGTCGATCACCGTCTTGATGGTGCGGGAAACGTCGACCCGAAACACGAAGCTCAGCGACTTGGTCGCGTCATATGTCGCCTCGGCATAAATGCCGTCTCGACGCTCCTGGTTCTCGTAGAGCAGATTGTCCTTGATCTCGTAGAAGATGCCGGATGCGACGCCGAGATTTTCGCGCACCTTCATACCGAGCTCCAGCTCCGCGCGCTGCAGCCACGAGGCCAGCGGGTCGTCGGTGTTGGACGTCTCGTAGCGGCCGAAGTAGGTTCCGCGCAATTCGAAGCCGAGCGGCAGCGGCTTGCCGAAAGTCACCTGCCAGGTCGGGCGCCAGCGCTGGTAGATGTCGTTGGCGCCGCGCAGGAACTCCGCACCCAGCGCCACGCCGAGCGTCGAGCCGTCAGCCGCTTTATAGGCGGCTTCGGCGCGCAGCGTATAGGCATTGAACGACAGGAACAGCGGCGGAAAGCCGATCTGTTCGACGCTGGCGAAAAGCGCCGATGCAGATGCGCCGAAGGCGAACTGGCCGACAGTCTGGGTGATCCTCGACGCGAGTTGGAAGAGGTTGCGGTTGGCATGCAGCTTTGCCGGCAGGATCAGGTCTTCCTGGAAATGCGTCGCGCCGAGCTTCTCGAAGCTGTCGGCGGCTTCCAGGATCAGCGATGTCGCATTGCCGAGATCGATGCCGAGCTGCGTCTGGGCGGCGAAGACCTGCTTGGCCTCGCGCGTTCCCAGCGTCAGCGGACCGATGTCCAGATTGTCGCCGGTGCTGGAGACGCGGTAGCTCAGCGTTCCCTTCAGTTCGAGACCCGGCGCCAGCCGGCGAAAGGCCTCGCCCGACACTCCCAGGGTGCGGTCGTCTTCGATTGAGGTCTTGTCGTAATGCGAGACCTGGAAGTCCGCGTTGACCTTCGCGTAGGCGTCGTTGTCGCCCCACTGCTTCTGCAGCGTGCCGCGCAGCTGCGTGTACCAGTCGGAGACATTGCGGTCGCTGTCCAGCGCGTTGTTGGTAAAGTGCCGTTCGAGACTGCCGGTGATCGTGGGATCGGTTGAGGGTGCCGCCGCCGGGTCGGTTGTCGGCTCGGCTGCCGGTACGGTTGTTGACTCCGCCCTGGCCGTCACCGCCGCGCAGGCCATCAGCAGGCCGAGAGCGGCGCTGGCGAGCAAGCTGCGGGAAAGTGGAGCGACCGTCTGTCCGTGTGCCGGTCGGCGCTTTCGGGGAACCATGCTCCGCGCACTCCGGACTGAAACCCCTTCCGCCATGCGGGGGTGGCGCAGCGGAAGGGGCTGGAGGTAAACCGCTGTGAAGCGGAAGGAACAGGCTCTCTTGCCTGCACGGTTACCGTGCCATTAAACCGATAAGGTGTGTTTTCTGTCAGATACGCGTCCTGCGTGTATTCAATTGTGCCTGTTGAATTTGTTGCCGGCGGGAACCTGGAATGGGTGCTGTTTGTTTCTCATCGCGGCAGCCATTGAGGATCTCGACAGATGGAAAAGGTTTTCACCAGGATCGCCAACTGGGTCGCCCATATAACCGGCCTGCCGCTGACATTTGCCGCCTGCTGTCTGATCGTCGTCGTCTGGGGGCTGAGCGGGCCGCTCTTCTCCTTCTCCGACACCTGGCAACTGGTGATCAACACCGGCACGACCATCATTACTTTCCTGATGGTGTTCCTCATCCAGAACACCCAGAACCGCGACGGCGCCGCGATCCAGGCCAAGCTCGATGAGCTGATCCGGGTCAGCGAGGGCCACAACCATTTCATCGGCATCGAGCACCTGACCGAATCCGAGGTCGAGGAAATCCGCGACAAGTGCGAGCGGGCGGCGAAGCGGCATGACCAGCGGCATGATGAGAAGATCGCCACGATGGCCGCGAAAAAGGCCGTGGCGCAGAAGCGTCCCTCAAAAAGAACGCGGCGTAAGCGCCTCAGATTGAATGAGGAATCAACCTCAGGGCCTTGCCTGTTCTTGTTTGAACATGACCTGATCCGAAAAACGTTCCTATCCTCAAGGCAGGCTCGAAGTTTTCGAGGTGATGCTCACTGTCCTATGAAGGCCGCGAAAGGTTCCTTGTAGTCCGGATGCCAGCGCGACAGAGCGGGACGGTTTTCGATGATGTCGCCGATCGCCCAGGCCATGCGTTTCTCGTCCAACGGCCGCGCCACATCATTGTCCGGGCACAGGATGTAGAAGTCGCCCCTGATCAGCGATTCCAGCATGAAATCAACGACCTGTTCGCCAGTCCAGGCGCCGGCGGGTTTCTCGGTCGCGCCTTCGGTGAGACCGGTATAGGTGAAGCCGGGGATGAGCAGATGTGCCGACAGGTGGGCGCCGGGCTCGTTGCGCAGTGCATGCGCCAGGCCCTCGGTGAATGTCTTAACCCCGGCCTTGGAGACATTGTAGGCAAGATTGCCGGGTGGCGTGGTGATGCCTTGCTTGGAACCGGTGTTGACGATCAGGCCCGGCTTCGCCGACGCCAGCATGCGTGGTGCGAAGGCTTCGACGCCATGCACGACACCCCAGAAATTGATGTTGAGCAGTCGCTTCCAGGCATCACGGTTTTCCCAGGGCTTGCCGGGATTGTCGCCGACGCCGGCGTTGTTCATCAAGAGCGAGACCTCGCCGAAGGCGCCGAATGCCCGATCGGCGAGACGATCGACCTCGTCGGCCTTCGACACATCCGATGCAACGGCAAGCACGGCGTCGTCGCCGGCAATGGCCGAGACGGCGCGGGAGGCATCGTCAAGGCGGGTGCCGCCAATGTCGGCGAGCACGATCTTCATGCCCATCAGCGCAAGCCGCTTGGCGGCCGCCAAACCAATGCCGCTGGCGGCGCCGGTGATG
Organism: Mesorhizobium subarcticum; assembly: GCF_055456085.1. Lineage (NCBI taxonomy): Bacteria > Pseudomonadati > Pseudomonadota > Alphaproteobacteria > Hyphomicrobiales > Phyllobacteriaceae > Mesorhizobium > Mesorhizobium subarcticum. Next base: position 3,889,584 of record NZ_CM144237.1, read on the forward strand.
ACGGCGGTGTTGCCCTTAACAAGCGCGGGCAGGGCGGTCTGAATTTCGGCGTCGGTGATCATGGGCTACGGGATCCTTTTCTCGATGGCGCCGAACTTAGCGCTGGAACGGGCTTGCGCAAGCCCGCGTCAGCACGCGTTCGGGTTGACCCATCGGGCCGCGACTGCGCATGTTGCCCCTGGCAAAAGAGATTTTTGCCGAGGCAAACGAGATTTTAGCCTGGGGCAAAAGGAGATTTTTGCCGAGGCAAATGGAGATTTTCGATTGACGGACTGGGTAGCAATTCTGAAGGAGCAGACCGCCACCGGCGACCAGATGGGGCGCGAGGTGCCGCAGATGCTGGCCAACCCCGATATCAGTGAAGCCCAGGTGAAGACGCTGTTCTCCGCGCTGGAAAAACAGGCCGAGTTCGTCGAGAAACTGCGCATGGCGCTTGAGAAGTTCGGCCATGATTTCCCGATCATCAAGACAGCCGAACGGCTGGAAGAACGCTACGCCGACCTTGCCGCTTCGGTGGCGGAAAAGCTGAAAGCGATACGCAATCAAAGCAATTCAGGAAAAGTGTGAAGCGGTTTTCCCGGGAAAGGCGCAAAGCGCTTTCCCTTGGGAATTGCACCGGACGAACAGCTATTTTTCGAGAACCCGCGAAAAGCGGGTGTCGGGGATCAGCCAGACCAGAGCGAGAGCCACATAGATACCGACACCAATCCAGCGATTTAGGAAGGTCAGCGCGATAGCAGCTATGTAGACGACGAGCGAAAGCCTGCCCTTGCGATCGTTGCCGATTGCCTTGGCAAAGGCGGTATCCTGTCCGTGCAGGCGATGCAGGGCGATCACCAGGATGCCGTAAGCGGTCGCGCACATTGCCAGGTCAAAACCGTAGACCGCCACGGGAACCGTGGCGAAATGGTTCTCGCCCATGAAAGCGGTCGTCACTGGCATCAAGGATAGCCAGAACAGCATATGCAGGTTCGCCCAAAGGACGCGGCCGTCAACCCGTTGCACCGTGTGGAACATGTTGTGCAGGTTGTTCCAGTAGATGCCGACATTGATGAATGAAAGTACGTAGCAGAGGAAGATCGGCCACTGCGGCAGCAGCGCCGAAAAGTCCTCGCCCTCCGGCACCTTCAGGTCCAGCACCATGATGGTGATGATGATGGCCGCCACGCCGTCGGTAAATGCCTCGACCCTGCCTTTGCCCATGGAGCCCCCTGCCGTTAGGCTGCCAGTCTAGATGAGCTGAATGGCATCGGGAAAGGCCTCGAGGTTGGTTCTCAGCCGTTCGGCGTTTGCGGCGCCATGTTGGCGCGCCCACGCGGCACGCCAAGCCCGGTGTCAGGTGGCTCGCCGGCGGCCGGCCTGTCCTCTATCATGTGCATGGTGCGCCAGTGGCCGAAGCGGAAATAGGCCGCGGCCAGCACAAGCGAGGTGATCGAACCGGCCGGAAAACTCCACCACAGCGCCTCGACGCCCAATACGCCGCGCATGAAATAGGCAAAGCCGGTGCGCACGACCAGCACCGAGATCACCAGGATGATCAGCGGCGGCATCACTGCCCCGGTGGCACGCACGGTGGCAAACAGCACGATGGTGATGCCGAACAGTATGAACGACCACGATGCCACGCTGTTGATGTGGGCCGCGATGTTGATTGCCGCGCTGTCGCTGCTCAGGAACAGGCTGAGGATCGAGCGGTCGAAGAGCCACAGCAGCGCGACCAGGGCGCCCGTCAGGACAAGGTTGAAGCCGACGCCGGAAGCTGCGATGCGGCCGATCCGGTCCCAGCGCTTGGCCCCGACATTCTGCGCCGCCATCGACGACACCGCCGCGCCAATGGCGAGTGCCGGCATCTGGATGTAGGTCCACAATTGCGCGGCAATGCCGTAGGCCGCCGCGACCTGGGAGCCGTAGGCGTTCACGATGCCCATCACTGTCAGGGCCGCCGCCGAAATGACGATCATCTGCAGGCCCATCGGCACGCCCTTGAAGACGATGATGCGCAGCAATGCCGGATCGGGACGCAGCAATGCGAGGTTGGCGCCGGCCAGCCGCAGCGGATGTTTGCTGACATAGAGCACGATCAGGATGGCGATGACGCTTACTGTCTGGCCGATCAGCGTCGAGGTGGCCGATCCGGCGATGCCGAGTTCCGGGAAGGGCCCGATGCCGCGGATGAGCAGGGGGTTGAGGACGATGTCGAGGACGACCGCAAGCGCCATGAAGATGAAGGGCGTGCGTGAATCGCCGGCACCGCGCAGAACGGTCATGACGAAGGACAGAAGGTTCATCATCGGCACGGCGATGAAGATGATGCGCAGATAGGAACGCGCCAGCGGCAAGGCATCGGCCGGAGTGCCGAGCGTGTTCAGGATCGCGTCGACCCAGATCCACCCACAGACGGCGAAAATGATCGAGACCAGGAAGAAGAAGGTGGCGCTGGTGCCGACGATGCGGCGCGCCTCGGGCAGGTCGCGGGCGCCGACCGATTGCGCCACCAGGATGGTGGCCGCCATGCCGATGCCGAACACGGTGCCGAGGATCAGGAACAGCACCAGATTGGCGTTGGAGGTGGCGGTCAGCGCCGATTCGCCGAGGAAGCGGCCGACCCAGACGGCGTTGATCGACCCATTGAGCGACTGCAGCACGTTGGAGCCGAGCACCGGCAAGGCAAACAGGAGAAGCGTGCGCGGGATTGGGCCGCTGGTCAGGTCGGCGGTGCGCCGGCGCGCCGGCATTTTTTCAGTCATTACAGGCAACTCGGCAAAAGTGATTTGGATCCGGTTCGCCATCATCGCCTATTCAGCGGGACAGGTCGATGCGGCGAGGTGAAGATCACCAAGGCCTTGCGGCCTGTATTGATCCAGCCATGTTCTCAAAGCGTCCGGAATGGGATATTGATCGTCCGCTTGGGGCCGCATTCCGTACCAGATATGACAAATAGACCGGGGGGTTCATGTCCGATATTCCGTTGTTTTCCGAGCGCCTGAACCGGCGCGTGTTTCTGGGCGCATCCGCTTTGGGTGCGGCCGCACTGGCTGTTTCGGGGTGCACCACGACCGACGTGACGCCAGCGCCGCCAGTGGCTGCGGCGCCGCCCGAGCCGGCGCTCGGCGATACCGCAACAATGTATACCGCGCGCACCGACGAGGGCTTTCAGCTGCCGGCCATTCCGGTCGCCAAGCTCGATCCGAAGTACGTACGCCAGATCGTGGCCGACCCGACCGGTGAAAAACCAGGCACCATCGTCGTCGATGTCTCCGAGCACTTCCTCTATCTGGTGCGCGATGGCGGCAAGGCCATCCGTTACGGCGTCAGCCTGGGCAAGGCCGGCTTCGGATGGACCGGCAGCGCCGTGATCCAGGCGCGGAAGAAGTGGCCGGTGTGGACGCCGCCGCCGGAAATGATCAAGCGCCGGCCGGAGCTGGCGAAATTCAAGGACGGCATGCCGCCCGGCCCGCAGAGCCCGCTCGGTGCCCGCGCGCTCTATCTGTTCCGCGACGGCAAGGACACGATGTACCGGCTGCACGGCACGCCAGAGTGGGATTCCATCGGCAAGAACGCCTCGTCGGGCTGTGTGCGCTTCATGAACCAGGACATCATCGACCTCTACAGCCGCGTCAACGGCCCCGCGCCAGTCTTCGTGCGGCCCAATTTGTCGGCTGCCGGCAAGATCATGGCCGTGTCGAGCAGGACGGCGGAGCCGATCGATGCCGGCGTGCCAAAGGACGCGGAGTTCTTGAAGTAGGCTTTCACGATCGGGGATAACTCAGGCGGACGCGCGATGCGCGCCCGCCCTTTGATGATCATTACTTCTTGGCGAGGCCGGGAAGCGTGACCTGATAGACCAGGAACATGGTGTCGACATTGGCGCCGTCATCGGCCTTGTAAGGGGCGCCGACCTGGAAACCGTCCTGGGCAAGGAAGTCGTTGTCATTGGCGACGAACAGGAAATAGTCGTCGGGCAGCTTCGGATCGAGCACGCTGGCCAGCGACATCGCTTCCCACTTCTCCGAGAGATTGTTGTGGTCGTTCGGCGCGCCATTGTGCAGGCCGAAACGGTTGAGCTGCGCATTGTCGTTGATGTCGATGAACGGCGTCAGCTTGGCCGGCGTCACCGACGGATCGAGCACGCCCTTGGCAGCGACCGGCTTGTCGGCGGTATCGAATGCGCCGCCGGCAATGTCGGTCGCGGCCGAAACGTCGACGACGAAGATCTGGCGCAGCAGCGAGGTGTCGCCCTTCAGGCCCTGGCCGTTGCCGCTGTCGCGCGCCAGCATCAGGAACGACGTCTCCGACAGCGCCACGATCTCGCTTTGCGCGGCGATCTTGGTCTTGCCCTTGGCATCCTTGAACACCGGCAGCGGCACGACATATTCATGCGCGAGCTTGAGATGGGCGAGGTCGGAGGCGTCATAGACCAGAGCCCGTGTGTTCTGCCGCGTCGAACCGGAATCGCCGCCATCCTGCCTTGTCGCCGACTGCAGCACGGCGATCAGGAACTTGCCGTCCGGCGTCATCGCCATGCCTTCCAGGCCCTGGTTGTTCTGGCGGCCGGTATCGGGATCCTTCGGATCGGGCTCGGCGGCACCCGGGCCAGGGTTGTCCGACGAGAAGTTCGGCTTGCCCTTGCGCATCGGCACCAAGGCCGCCGGCGGCTGGGTCGCCGACAGCAGGCGGCCCTCGGCGGAGAAGTGATAGATGTTGGGGCCATATTCGTCGGAGATGAACATCGAGGCGTCGGGCAGGCGCACGATCGCTTCATTGTCGAGGGCGAGCTTGCCGTTGGTGGCGACCGGCAGCATCGGCATGTCGCCGGCGGCTGGACGCACATCCGACAGCGGATCGAGGCCGGTCGTATCGGCGCCCTTGTCGTCGGTAAGCAGCAAGGTATCGGCAAGCGTCGCCTTGACGCCGGTTTGCTCCTGGCCGGCGGCGCCTGGTGCCGCCGGGGTGAACTCGATGCCTATCGTGTTGACGCGCGCCCGGTAGTCGGTGGTGCCGGCGACATTGTAGCCGCGATCCGGCAGCAGCCAGAGCGACCCCTTGTAGGTGCCGGCATCATGCGTCCAGCCGGATGTGTCGATCGCCATGCCGGAGCCCGAGCCGAAGGTCTCGCCGAACTTGTCGCGCTGCGCGGCCGGGATGCGGCCGACGCCGACCAAACCCTTGTTGACGGGGGCGGTGCTGTCGGCGAGCGCGGGTGTCAAGGCGGTGAACAAGGCGAGTGCGACGCCGAGCGAGGCGGTTCGGTACAGGTGTTTCATGGGCAATCCTCTTCCTGACAAAGCGGGCCGGAACGGCCGAAGGATGAAAAACTGAAAGAGGCGTCACATCGATGATGCCGCGCGCCACCCCCCCAAAAAGCGGTCTAAGGCGAGAACATGATGCTTGCGTGACAGTGCGTGGTACATCGCCTCGGGCTTCTTCGCGCGCCGGCAAAAACGTGTGCCCGCACGAAGAACTGATCATCCCGCCGCGTATCGGTACGGCCAGGCGGGGTGTATTTGAACACCACTAGACACTTATGTCCAGTGCGTATATGGTCCGGCTTCTGACAGACCGGGGAGGGAAGCCTTGAAGTCGCACTACCGCGCAGTGGTTATCGGGGGTGGGGTGGTCGGCGCCTCGGTGCTCTACCACTTGACGCGGTTCGGCTGGTCCGATGTGGCGCTGATCGAGCGCGCCGAACTGACCGCCGGTTCGACCTGGCATGCGGCGGCTGGCTTCCATGCGCTCAACGCCGATCCCAATGTCGCGGCGCTGCAGGATTACACCATCAACCTCTACCGCGAGATCGAGGCCGAATCCGGCCAGAACATCGGCCTGCACATGACTGGTGGCGTCAACATCGCCAGCGATCCCGCGCGCTGGGAGTGGCTGAAATCTGCCTGGGCGGTGTTCCAGTCAGTCGGCATCGAGACCGCCCGGCTGGTGACATCAGACGAGATCAAGGAAATCTGCCCAATCGTCGACGTTACTGGCGTGCTCGGTGGCCTGCATGATTCCAACGAAGGCCATCTCGACCCCTACGGCACCACGCACGCCTATGCCGGTGCTGCAAAAAAGCGCGGCGCCGAGATCATCCTGCGCAATCGCGTGGTCGAGCTGAAGGCGCGCGCGGACGGCCATTGGGACGTCGTCACCGAACAGGGCGCCATCGTCGCCGAGCATGTCGTCAACGCCGGCGGGTTGTGGGCAAAGCAGCTCGGCCGCATGGCTGGCATCGACCTGCCGGTGACGCCGATGGAGCACCATTATTTCATCACCGAGGACATTCCGGAGATCGCGGCACTCGACCGGGAGATCGGCATCGCCGTCGATCTCGACGGCTTTTCGTACCTGCGGCAAGAGCGCAAGGGGGTGCTGCTCGGCGTCTACGAGCAGAACCCGAAGCACTGGAACATGGACGGCGCGCCATGGGATTATGGCATCGAGCTGATCCCGGAAGACATCGACCGCATCAGCCCGGAACTCGCCAAGGCACATGAGCGCTTTCCCTGCCTGGCGACGGCCGGCATCCGCAAATGGGTCAACGGCGCCTTCACCTTTACCCCTGACGGCAACCCGATCGTCGGGCCGGTGCGCGGCTTGAAAAACTACTGGGTTGCCTGCGGCGTCATGGCCGGTTTCAGCCAGGGCGGCGGCGTTGGAAAATCGCTGGCCGAATGGATGATTTTTGGCGAGCCACAGGCCGACATTTTCGGCATGGATATTGCCCGCTACGGCGCCTTCGCCGCCAACCGTGAATATCTCAAGCAGACGACGCGGCAATTCTATTCGCGCCGTTTCGTCATGACCTTCCCCAATGAGCGGCTGCCCGCGGGCAGGCCCTTGAAACGCCCCGGCGCCTATGACGGCATGACTGCCGCGGGCTGCGAATGGACGGCGTCGTGGGGGCTGGAAATCCCGGCCTATTTCGCGCCGATGGGATTTCGCGAGAACACCACGCTCAAGCGTTCCAACGCCTTCGATATCGTCGGCGATGAGGCGTTGCAGGTTCGGCGCGCTGCTGGTCTTGTCGATATCTCGGCCTATTCACGCTACGCGGTGTCGGGGCCAGGCGCCGAGGCATGGCTCGACCGCCTGCTTGCCTGCAAGCTGCCGAAAGCCGGACAGGCGCGGCTGGCGCCGATGCTCGGGCCAGACGGACGGCTGAAGGGCGACCTCACCGTGATCAACTGGGGCAGCAGTGACACTTGGCTGATGGGCTCCTACTATCTCCGGGAATTCCACATGCGCTGGTTCGAGAGCCAGGCGGCGGAAGGTGTTGCCGTCACTGACATTTCCGACGCGATGAGCGGCTTCCTGCTGACCGGGCCGAATGCGCGGAAAATCCTCGAGCGCACGACACATCAGGACGTATCCGCCACGGCACTGCCGTTCATGGCCTGCGGCGCGTTCGACATCGGCATGGTGCGTGCCCGCGTTGCCCGCCTCTCCATCGCAGGTGAACTCGGCTTCGAGATCAGTTGCCCGGCGACCATGCATGCCACGCTGCGCGACACGTTGCTTGCCGCCGGTGAGGATCTTGGCCTGGCCGAGATCGGCTACTACGCGCTCAATGCGCTCAGGCTGGAGAAAAGCTTCGGCATCTGGTCGCGCGAATTCACGCAGGGCTACACGCCAGGCCAGACCGGCCTCGACCGCTTCATCGCCTTCGACAAGGGCGACTTCGTCGGCCGCGAGGCGGCGCTGAAGGAGCGCGAAGCCGGTGCCGCGCAGCGGATCGTGACACTGGAGATCGACGCCGTCGACGCCGACGCCAGCGGCTTCGAACCGGTCTGGCATGAGGACCGGCGCGTCGGCTTCGTCACCTCCGGTGGATTTGGCTACACGATCGGCAAGAGCGTCGCGCTGGCGTTGGTGGACGACGATTTTGCCGAGGAGGGGGCCGCGCTTTCGGTGCACATTGTCGGCGTCGAGCGGCCGGCACGGGTTATCGCTGTCTCGCCCTACGATCCCTCGGGCAAGGCGATGCGGCAATGAAGAGGATTTTCGATGGTCGATGACGCAGCACGGGACAGCAGGCGCGAACGCCGGCGTGGACGGACAGGCGATGCCGGCAGCGAGAGCAGCCGCCGGCCCAATTACCGGTCGCTGAAGAACCCGTTCCTGCCGCAGCCGATCTTTTCCGACGATCGGGTCGCCGCGATCCACGACACGGCGCTGCGCGTGCTGGAGGAACTCGGCATCAAGGTGCTGCTGCCGCAAGCGCGAGACTATTTCGCCCGCGCCGGCGCGCTGGTCGATCCGGACACCGACATGGTGCGCATCGGCCGCGACATGGTGGCGGCGGCACTCGCCTCGGCGCCGAAGTCGATCCAAGCGCAAGCCGGTGACCGTTCCCGCGACCTGACATTGGAACTCGGGTCGATGACCTTCCTGGCCGGATGCGGCGCGCCGAACGTCACCGATCTCGAGCGCGGCCGCAGGCCTGGCACGCTGGCGGATTTCGAGGACCTGATGCGGCTGGTGCAGCATTTCGACGTGCTGCACATGCTTGGCCCCTGCATCGAGCCGCAGGATGTCGACAACCGCTTTCGCCACTATGCCGTCAACCGCGCGCAACTGACGCTGTCCGACAAATTCCCCTTCGTCTTCGCGCGCGGCACGCCGCAGGTCGAGGACGGTTTTGAGATGATCCGGCTGGCGCGCGGACTGTCGCAGGACGAGTTCAGCGCCGGCGCGCATTGCTACACCGTCATCAACACCAACTCGCCGCGCCAGCTCGACATTCCGATGGCGCAAGGCATCATCGATTTCGCCAGGGCCGGGCAGGTCTCCGTCATCACGCCGTTCTGCCTGGCGGGCGCTATGGCGCCGATCACGGTGGCCGGCGCGCTGGCGCTGCAGCATGCCGAGGCGCTGGCGGGCCTGACGCTGGCGCAGATCGTGCGGCCCGGCGCGCCGATCGTCTACGGTTCCTTCTCCTCCAATGTCGACATGAAGTCGGGCGCGCCGGCCTTCGGCACGCCGGAGCATGTCAAGGCGACGCTGGGCGCCGGCCAGCTCGCGCGCTTCACCGGGCTGCCCTGGCGGTCGGGCGGCGGCAGTGCGGCCAACATCTCGGACGCGCAGGCTGCACACGAAACGCAGTTCGCGCTGTGGGGCTCGGTATTGGCTGGGGCCACGATGTGCATCCATGCCGCCGGCTGGCTGGAAGGGGGCTTGAGCGTCTCCTTCGAAAAGCTGATCACCGATATCGAGGCGCTGCAGACGGTCGCGGAACTCTGTGCCGCGACGCCCGGCGACGACGATTCCATCGGCTTCGATGCGATCGCCGAAGTGCAGCCGGGTGGTCATTTCTTCTCGGCCGGCCACACCATGTCGCGCTACCGCACCGCTTTCTACGAACCGCTGGTGGCCGACTGGTCGAATTTCGGCAACTGGACGCAAAGCGGCTCGAAGACGGCGAGTGAGCGCGCCACCGGTGTCTGGCGGCGCGCCGTTGCCGATTTCGAGCCACCCGCCTCGGCTGCCGCGACATCAGGCGTGCTCGACGAATTCATTGCGAAGCGTACCGAAGAGGGCGGCGCGCTGCCGGTGTCGTGAGCGGCAGCCGCAGCAGCCGGACCGATTAGGTCGGGTTGTCGAGCGTGAACAGGTCGCTCTCCTCGTCATAGGCAAAGTACTCGGCGTAGCGGGCCCAACTGATGACGGCCCGCACGGTCTGGTCGGCATAGTCCTCGGACATGTGGTCCTCCAGCTCGTCGCGAAAACGGCGGGCCGGCGCCTTGTGGTTGGCGCGTTCGTCCAGCACATGGCGGATATGGCCGGCCAGCGGCACATAGGTCGCGAGCTGCTGCGCGAACAATTGCTTGCGCGCGTCGACCTCGCTTTCGGCGAAGCGTTTGCCGGCCGGCGTCAGCTGGATATCGCCCTCGGCAAATTCGGCAAAGCGCAGCAGCTGCAGCGTTTCGGCGATCGGGAACAGATCGTCGACCTCGAGCTGCAGGCTGGCGGCCAGCGGCGGCAGGTCGGCATGCCCGTTGTAAGGCGGGGCGGCGACGGCCTCGATCAGGCCGGCGAGCAGGTTGGTCGAGACGCGCGGCAGCACCATGGCGATGCCGGAACCCGGGAAAACACCGTCGCGGGCAGGGGTGCCCGGTTCCTTGCGGGCGGTCATGCGGGCATAGATGTCCTCGACCAGCGCGCGGAAGGCGGGGTCCAGCCGGTTGCGCGGCTGCGGCAGATCGATCCTGATCTCGGCGACGACGCGGCCTGGATTGGACGAGAAAATGAGCACGCGGTCACACATCAGCACCGCCTCCTCGATGTTGTGCGTCACCATCAGGATCGACTCGATCGGCATGCGGCCTTCCGACCAGAGGTCGAGCAAATCGGTGCGCAGCGTCTCGGCCGTCAGTACGTCGAGCGCCGAGAACGGCTCATCCATCAACAGCACTTTCGGGTGCACCACCAGGGCGCGGGCGAGCCCGACGCGCTGGCGCATGCCGCCCGAGAGTTCCTTCGGATAGGCGTTCTCGAAACCGTCGAGGCCGATCAGGTCGATGGCCGACAAAGCGCGCTTGCGGCGCTCGGCCGGCGAGACGCCCTGCGCCTCGAGCCCAAGTTCGACATTCTGCAGCACGGTCAACCAGGGGAACAGCGCGAAACTCTGGAAGACCATGGCGATACCGTCCGGCGTGCCGGAGACAGCCTTGCCCTCGAAAGTGATGGCGCCCTCGCTCGGCCGGATCAGGCCGGCGATCGAGCGCAGCAAAGTGGACTTGCCGGATCCCGAGCGGCCGAGCAGGCCGACGATCTCGCCGGAGGCGAGCGTCAGCCCGACCTGGTCGAGGACGATGAGCTTGCCCGCGCTTCCCTTGTCATAGGTCTGGCAAACGCCGTGGACTTCGACGAGCGGGCGGTTCTTGGTGGTGACAGCTTGGGTGATGACAGCTTGGTTCATGATCAGTCTCCTGAAGAATGGGGGTCAGTCGAGGCGCATGCGGCGTTCGGCAAAGACATAGAGCGGGCGCCAGAGGGTGCGGTTGAACAGGGTGACGAAAAGCGACATCACGGCGATGCCGAGAATGACGCGCGGGAAATCGCCGGCTTCGGTGGCCTTGGCGATGTAGGAGCCAAGCCCGAAGGCCTCGAGCTTGGTGTTGCCCCAGCTCGCCAGTTCGGCGACGATCGAGGCGTTCCACGAGCCACCGGAGGCGGTCAGCGCGCCGGTGACGTAATAGGGGAAGATCCCCGGCAACATGACGTTCTTCCACCATGACCAGGACCGTATCTTGAAGACCCCGGCTGCTTCCTTCAGATCGGAAGGGAAGGCGCTGGCGCCGGCGATGACGTTGAACAGGATGTACCATTGCGTGCCCAGCACCATCAGCGGCGACAGCCAGATGCTGGGGTTGGCGCCGGTGGCGACGATGGCGACCACCGCGAACGGAAACAGCACGTTGGCGGGGAAGGCGGCGAGGAACTGCGCCAGCGGCTGCACGCGTTGGGCGACCTTGGGTCGCAACCCGATCCAGACGCCGATCGGCACCCAGATCACGCTGGCGACGGCGATCAGCACGATCACGCGAAGCAGAGTGAGAAGGCCGCCTTCGAAGGCTTCGACGGCATCGCTCCAGCCAAGGGTCTGCCGCAGATACAGGACCGTCTCGACGACGCCCCACACCGCGACAAGCAGCACCAGGCCCAGCCAGACGATGTCGAGCGCTCGCGACAGGCGGCGCGATGCGGCGGTGGACGCCGCCGGCATGGCCCGCTTGCCGATGCGAAGCAGCATGGCGCGCTGCCAGAGCCAGGCGAGCGGCAGCCCTATTGTTTGCAGCAACCGGGCCCGGCGCAGCATGTCGTAGACCCAGGAGCGAGGCTTTTCCTGGCCGGCGGTCTGTTCGAAGCGGAACTTGTCGGCCCAGGCAACGATGGGCCGGAACAGCAGCTGGTCATAGAGCAGGATGAGGATGCCCATCGCCAGCACGGCCCAAGCCACGGCCTTGAAATCCTGCTTGTCGATGGCCAGTGCCAGCCACGAGCCGATGCCGGGCAGTTGCACGGTGGTGTTGCCGACGGTGATGGCCTCGGAGGCGACGACGAAGAACCAGCCGCCGGACATCGACATCATGGTGTTCCAGACCAGGCCGGGGGCCGCGAACGGTGCCTCCAGCCGCCAGAACCTTTGCCAGGCCGAAAGGCCGAAGCCGCGGCTGACCTCGTCGAGGTCGTGCGGCACGGTGCGCAGCGACTGGTAGAACGAGAACGCCATGTTCCAGGCTTGGCTGGTGAAGATGGCGAAGATCGCAGCACACTCGGCGCCGAGCTGGCTGCCGGGAAACAGGCCCATGAAGAAAGTTACGGTGAAGGTCAGGAAGCCCAGCACAGGCACCGACTGCAGAATGTCGAGCGCCGGGATGATGATCAACTCGGCACGGCGGCTTTTGGCGGCAAGCGTCGCCACCGTGAAGGTGAAGATCAGCGATGCGATGATGGCCGCGAACATGCGCAGCGTGGTGCGCAGCGCGTATTCCGGCAAATTGGCGAGATCGAGCGTCACCGGCGACGTGTCGAGCAACGCGCTCGGCGCACGCATGCCGGCGGCGCCATGCGCCAAAAGCACCAGCAAGGCCACCAGCATGGCAAAGGCGATGGTGTCGTAGATGTTGGGTGCGACGCGTCCGCGGGCAAGCGCCGCGGCCTCGCCGAGGGAATTGCGGTTGTGCGGCAGGAAGATCATGGCGGGCCTCCGGATGATGGGCCGATTGCAGTTTGGCTTGGGAGAGGGTGATTGCGGGCATGCGAAAGGGCGCGACCGGGAGGCGGTCGCGGCGAGCGTCGAGGTTTGGTCGTCAATGTGGAAATCTGGGCGGAAATTTGGGCTGCGTTGAAGAGGGGCTCAGGCAGCAAGCCTTGGGAAGGCCGCTCGACGACTGACGCCCTCTTCGGAAACGGACTTCGGTTCCCGCGTCCAGCGGCACTCCAGCCGGCCGCTCACCGGTCCGCGGCGCCAGACGCAAATGAGCCGGGTCGGCGGCGTGGTGAAGCCGGCTTTGCCCGCCAGGCCGCGCGTTGTTGCAACGGACGGCCGTGCAGGTGAAGCGGAGCGCGTCACAGGGCGCGTGCGGAAGGGGATGATGTTGGTGTTCATGGCTCACCTCTTGCGGTCCAGCGCGGACGGCAAGGCGAGCCGGAGGCGGGTTATGCCCTGCCGAGGCCCGACCGGCGCCACATGCCGGAAACCAAATCTGTTGACGGGGCCAGTGTCCGGACCGTGCCTGGGGCCGTATCCGGACAGCGACTAGAGTAGCTGTCCATAACCTGTTCGATCTCGAGTTGATGCTTCGATCAGCCGAAGCCACGCCGCCTTACGCCCGCCGCTCACGCAGTGTCAACACGGGCGCGGGAATCTTAAGTATATGGGCTGATACCCAGGGATAGGGAGGCTGGAGGCCTGGCGGTAATCAATTGAAAATATAGCTTTATTCGCCGTCTTAAAGCGATCAGATTCCGAGCTTGCCGGCCATTTTTATCAGCTCGGCCAGCGAGCCGGCCTGCATCTTGCGCATGGCGCGCGCCCGGCGGACCTTGACGGTGATCTCACTGACGCCGAGGTCGTCGGCGATCTGCTTGTTGAGGCGTCCCTGCACCACCAGCGCGACGACACTGCGTTCGCCTTCACTCAGCGTTGCAAGGCGTTCGCGCAAGGTGTCGATCTCGGCGGATTGCGTCCGCCGCAGCCGGTCCTTGTCCAGGGCGGCGGCGATGGCGTCGAGCAGGTCCTGCTCGCGGAACGGTTTTGGCAGAAAATCGACGGCGCCGGTCTTCATCGCCTGCACCGACATGGCGATGTCGCCATGGCCGGTCATGATGATGACTGGCAGCGAGGCATGGGAATGAGCGAGCTCCTTGTGGAAATCCATACCGCTCTTGCCGGGCAGGCGCACGTCCAGCACCAGGCAAGAGGGGATATCCGGCCTCGGCGTGCAAAGGAATTCGGCGACCGAACCGAAGCAGCGCACCTCCAGCCCAACCGATCGCAGCAGGCTGTCGAGCGCCTCGCGGATGGCGGGATCGTCATCGATGACGAAAACGACTGGCTTTGGCTCGTTCATCGGCGCTCCTTGCCGGCCGGCAGCGAGAAGGAGAAGACGGCGCCTCCGGAAACGGTTGGCTCCGCCCAGATGCGCCCGCCATGGCTCTCGACGATCGAGCGGCTGATGGCAAGCCCCATGCCCAACCCTTCTGACTTGGTGGTGTAGAAGGCGTCGAAGGGGTGATCGAGCTGAACGCCGTCCAGGCCACGGCCGGTATCGCGGACCTCGACGACGATCTCACCTGGCTTGCCGGAGCCGGTCACGATTGTCACATCGCGCTCCTGCTTGCCGCTGACCGCTTCAAGCGCGTTGAGGATGAGATTGAGGATGACCTGCTGGATCTGCACCGGGTCGGCCTGGACCGGAGGCAGCTTGCCGGAGAGTTCGGTCCGCAAGGCGACATGGGTTCTGCCGGCTTCGTTCTCCACCAGGGTCAGCGTATCGGATATCAGCTGATTGACATCCAGCCAGACGACTTTGCCGGCCGCCTTGCGGGTGAGGCCGCGCAGGCGCTTGATCAGCGCGCTTGCACGTTCGGCATCCCTGACGATGCGCTCGGCGGCCTTGCCGGCCTCATCCGGGTTGCCGCCAGCCAGCCAGTGCTGTGCGGCATTGCCGTTGAGCACGATCGCCGCCAGCGGCTGGTTAAGCTCGTGGGCGATCGAGGCCGTCAATTCGCCCAGCATCGTCACCCGCGTGATATGGGCGAGCTGCGCCTGCGCCTCGCGCGCGGACGCCTCGGCAGCGGCGGCGCGCTGCGCCAGATAGGTCGTGACGGCGATCGCCACCAGGCTGATGGCGCAGTTGATCAGGCCGGCTGGCATCGAGCCGGCCCGCGTCAGGAAAAAACTCAGCACGGTAAGCGCCATGCAGGCGGCGGCCACCATGGTCACGCGCCGCCTGTCGAGATAGCGGACCGAAATCAGGACGATGGCGACATAGAAGACGGCGACCGCGATCTCGAGATTCGTGATTGTGTCGGCAAGGAAGATCGCTGCCGCCAGCAGCACGAGCAGGGCCGGCAGTAGCGGCCGGCGCCCAAGCAACGGCAGAAATGATCTTGGGGACAAGCCGACCCTCTTCAATGGCAAAACGCCGAAGATATACCGCGCGGCCTTTTGGCCGGGCAAGGCGGCATGATCCGGATTGCTGACGCGAGAGCTACGCCTTGCCATTGGCAATTTGCGCATGCTGTGCAGAAATGAGCTGCATGCGCGAAACCTTGATCGCAGTGGTGATTTTCCTGTGCCTTGCGGCGGCACCGCTGGCCAGCATGGCAATCTGGCCGAGGCTGCCGGCCAGACACCGCGACGACGATACCAACAACGTCGTGCGGCTCGCCGCCAATCTGTTTGGCGTCATGACCTCGCTGGTGCTCGGCTTGATGATCAACTCGGCCAAGAACACCTTCGAATCGATCGACCACAATGTGCATGCCTATGCGACGGAGATGATCCTCCTCGACAGGACACTGCGCCAATATGGCCCTGAAGCCGACGCAGCCCGCCAACCGCTGGTTGCCTATGTGCAGAGGGTGGCAGGCAACTGGTCGCAAACCGAGGAAAAACCAGTCGTTGCCAACCGCTTGTCCGAACATCTGTTGACGGAGATCCGCATTCAGCTGAACGCGCTGGCGCCGCCAGATGCGGCGCATGGCCTGCTGTTGCAGGATGCCCGTCAGCGCCTGCAGAAAGTGTTGGAACTGCGCTGGGTGCTGATCGAACAGTCCGAGGGCGCTATTCCCGGACCGCTGATCGCCATGCTGGTTGCTTGGTTGGCTCTGATCTTCGCCAGTTTCGGGTTCAGAGCGCCGCGCAATGCGATCACCGTCTCGACCTTCGTTGTCTCGGCGGTGCTAATTGCTGGCGCACTCTACCTGATCCTCGACATGGACGTGCCGTTCTCCGGCCCGATCCAGATCTCGCCGGCACCCCTGCAGAGGGCCTTGGCTGAATTGCAGCAATGAGACGGAACCGGCGGCGGTCCAGCGCATTCATGGATACGGCCAGGTTTGCCGGCCGTTGAGGGAGGACGACATGGGTTTCGACCAGTATCACGAACCGCCTGAGGAACTGACGCAGAAGGTGCGTACCTTTGCCCGCATGATCACCTCGCTGATCGAGGAGGCGGAAGCGATCGGTTGGTACGAACAGCGCATCTCGGTGGAGAAAGACCCGCAAGCCAAGGCGATCATGAAGAATGCGCAAGCCGAGGAGTTCAAGCATTTCGGCATGGATCTTGAATTTCTGCTGCGCCAGAAGAAGGACTGGCGCGCGGAATTGAAGGAAATCCTGTTCACCACGGGCGACATCGTCAAGGCCGGCGAGCGGGGCGAGAAGAAGGTGGATTGAGCGCCTTAGCCGGCTCTCTCATCAATCGCTGTCGCGCGCGATCAGTTCCAGCGGCCAGACTTCGCGGATGATGCGCGGGCCTTCGGGGCCGGCGAAGGCCGGTAGCGAGGCCAGCAGCATTTCGGCCAGCCGCCGGCCCATCGGCTCCAGCGCCGGACGGAAGGCGGTCAGCGCCGGGGAAAAATAGCGGCAAAGCGGCGTGTCGACGATGACGATCACTGCAATATCATGGCCGGGCCGGATGCCCATCTCGGCCAGCGCCTTGCCGCCGCCGAGCGCCATGGCGTCGTTGTTGAAGATGATGGCGGTGGGCCGATCCTTGGAGAGCATCACGTCCGCCGTCACCTGATAGCCGCCGGCCTCGTTGATGAAGCCGTCGGCGATCAGGCCGGGGTCGACTTCAATGCCGTGCCGCTCCAGCGCCTTGCGATAGCCGTCCAGGAACAGGTAGCCGAAGTTGAGATCATGCGAAGGGCGGATGGCAGCGATGCGGCGATGGCCGCGCGCGACCAGCCGGTCGACGGCTTCATCACCCGCCCTCTCGAAATCGATATCGAGCGAAGGATAGGTGTCGCCGCCGGATTGACTTCGGCCAAGCGTGGCAAAGGGAAAGCCGGCCTTGCTGAGATAGTCGATCCGATCGTCTTCCCGCCGCGTATTGGCCAACACGACCGCGTCGGCCCGGCGCGTCTCAACCACACGGCGCAGCCTCTCCTGCTGATATTGGCCGGGCTCACCCATGACGACCATCAGATCCAGATCATAGTCGGCGAGCCGCGCCTGCAGACCGGTCAGGAACGGGATGAAGAACGGTTCGCCATATTGCTGGTCGCCGGGATGCGGCTGCAGCATGAAGGCGATCGAACGGGTGGCGCCCTGGCGCAGGCTGCGGCCGGATTGGTTCGGCGAATAGTTGAGCTTTTTGGCCGCTTCGAGCACGCGCTGGCGGGTGTCGGCCTTGACGTCGGCGCGGCCGTTCAGCGCCCGCGACACGGTGCCGATCGAAATGTTCAGGTGACGCGCAAGGTCGTGGATGCTGGACGCCAAAGATCATTCTCCCCCTGCCTTGGCTAGCACCGGCTGCCGCTCAGGCCAAGGCTTCGGGATGATTTTCGCAGGCAGCCGATTGACATTCTACGCCATCGGGTGTGTTCTCGTAAACGTTTACGGGAAAACGTTTACGGTGATGCCGTGGATGCCGTGACATTCGGTCTGGAGGGACCGGACGGGAGGAGTGCCGGATGATGAATGTCGTCCTCGTCGGCTGTGGTGCGATGAGCAGGCAGTGGCTCGATGCTGCGAGGCAGATCGACGGGCTCGCCATTGTCGGCCTTGTCGATCTCGACGCCGAGCGGGCGAAGGCGAGGGCGCATGAATATGGCCTCACCAGTGCCGTCATCGGCACCAGCCTCGACGCGGTGCTCAACCAGACCAAGCCGCAAGCCGTGTTCGATGTCGTGGTTCCCGCCGCCCGGCGCGAGGTTGCGCTCACCGCATTCGCGCACAATTGTCATCTCCTGACCGAAAAGCCACTGGCCGACAGTCCTGAGAATGCGCGCGCCATCATCGAGGCGGCACGTCGGGCAGGGCGTATCCATGCCGTGGTGCAGAACCGCCGCTATGTCGCCAATGTCAGGCGCATCCGCCGCTTTCTCGACTCCGGCGCCATTGGGACGCCGACCTCGATTCATGCCGACTTCTTCGTCGCGCCGCATTTCGGCGGCTTTCGCGAGGAAATGGCGCATGTGCTGCTGCTCGACATGGCGATCCACACCTTCGACGCCGCCCGCTACATGGTCGGCGGCGAGCCGGCCGGCGTCTATTGCCAGGAATGGGAGCCGGCCAATTCCTGGTACCGGCAGGGTTCGTCGGCCAGCGCTGTCTTCGATCTCGGTGGCGGCAAGGTCTTCACCTATGCCGGCTCCTGGTGCGCCGACGGTTTTCGCACCAGTTGGGAAGGCAGCTGGCGCATCGTTGCCCAGCGCGGCAGCCTGATCTGGGACGGCAACGACGGCTTGAAGGCGGAAGTGGTGGCGCCAGGCCGCGATGGCCTGTTCGCCAAAACCGAGTCGATCGATGTGCCGCCGCTCGACGGGTCGGACCGTATCGGCGGTCATCTCGGCATCATCAGGGATTTCATGCACGCGATCGAAACCGGCACCGAGCCGGAAACGCGCGGCGCCGACAACATCAAAAGCCTGGCCATGGTTTTCGGCGCCATCGAAAGCGCCGAGACCGGACGCCGCGTGGCAATTGCGCAGGAAGCACAGTGATGCCAAACCCACTTCTCGACATCCGCATCGGCACCATGGTGCGGGCCAATCTCGACGACCCGGCAGCCTACATCGAGCAGATCCTGCCGCTCGGCTTCGAAAGCATCCAGCCCTTCTTCTGGCAGACCCTGGGTGGCAAGGACCTGGCACGGCTCGCCGGCCAGATCCGCGAGGCGATCGGCGACGCCGATGTCACCATCTCCTCCATCGGCGTGTTCGGCAATCCGCTGGAGGATGGCGATGTTGACCGTGGCGTGCTCGCCGCCTGGGAGACCGTCATCGACAATGCGCATCTTTTCGGTGCCTCGATGGTCAGTGGCTTCACCGGGCGCCTGCGCGGCAAGAAGCTGACCGACAGCCTGCCGCGCTTTCGCGAGGTGTGGGGACCGCTCGCCAAGCGTGCCGCCGACAAGGGCGTGCGCATCGCCTTCGAGAATTGCTCCATGGACGGCAATTGGGCCGCCGGCGACTGGAACATCGCCCACAATCCCGATGCCTGGGAGCTGATGTTCAACGAAGTGCCCGACGGCAATCTGGGGCTGGAATGGGAGCCCTGCCATCAGCTCGTCTATCTCATCGACCCGATCCCGCAGATCCGCAAATGGGCGCCGCGCATCTTCCATGTCCACGGCAAGGACGCCACGGTGCGCTGGGATGTCATCCGTGAGCATGGCGTGTTCGGCCGGCTGCCCTTCGTGCAGATGCGCACGCCGGGTTTTGGCGACAGCGACTGGACGCGGGTGATCAGCGAATTGCGGCTGGCCGGCTACAAGGGCGCCATCGACATTGAGGGCTGGCACGACCCGGTCTATCGCGGCGATCTCGAAATCACGGGGCAGGTGCGGGCGCTGGAGTACCTCAAGCAATGCCGGGGAGGCGCGAACTACCTGCCAAATCCAGCGTGAGGATTTGCCGGCGGGAGGAGCCGGCCAGCAAGTCGTACTGCCGTAGCAATCGTCAAAGCCCCTCGGCTACCGAGGGGAACAATGGGAGGACAAGTGCATGAGCATCGCGATCAGAACGACATTTCTGCGCACGACCGTCGTGGCAGCCACCACGGCGCTCTGCGCCGCCATCTCGACCTTGCCGGCGCGGGCGCTGGACGCCCAGTGGTGCAAGGATGTCCATATCCGCTTCTTCGTCGGCGGTGCCGAGGGCGACGCTTTCGGCACCATCGTCTATAATGGCGCCAAGCAGGCTGCGGCCGATCTCGGGCCGAAGGTCGACTACATCTTCTCCGGCTGGGACGTCGAGAAGATGGTGCAGCAATTGCGTGAGGCGGTTGCCGTCAAGCCCGGCGGCATCGCCATGATGGGCCATCCCGGCGACGACGCGATCATGCCGCTGGCCGAGCAGGCGCATAAGGACGGCATCAAGATGATGTACCAGAACGTGCCGGTGCCGAAGGTGACGGCGGCGTTCGGCGGTGGCTATGTCGGCGCGCAGCAGGAGCAGCAGGGCCGCGCGCTCGGTGCCGAGGCGTTCAAGCTGGCCGGGCTGAAATCCGGCGACAAGGCAATCATGATCGGCCCGTTTGACAATGAGAGCCGGGGCGCACGCGAGCGTGGGACGGTCGCCGCATTGAAAGAGGCGGGCGTCGATGTCGTTCAAATCAATTCTGTACCCGAGTGGGCAGCCGATCCAAATCTGGCCATCCCGGTGATCACCGCGGCGTTGCTCAACAATCCCACCGTCAAGGCGGTCGGCTACCCCGGCGGGCAGATGCTCGGCAATGTGCCTACCTACATGCAGGCCGCGGGGCGGAAGCCCGGCGATGTCTTCAACTTCGGCTTCGACACCAGCCCGCAGATCGTCGAGGGCTTCAAGGGCGGCTGGGTGCAGCTGACGGCGGACCAGCAGCCATTCCTGCAGGGCTATCTGCCGATCCTCAGCCTCTGCCAGCAAGTGGTGCTGGGTCTCGCGCCGCTGAACGTCGACACAGGCGCGGGCTTCGTCACGCCGCAGAACTATGAGATCGTCTCAGAGCTCGCCAAGCAGGCGCTGCGCTGACCTCCCAAGGCTGCCGGCCGGGTTGACCCGGCCGGCAGGACCGCCGGTTGAGAAGGCCGGCAAGCGACAATGACAAGCGAGGATCCGATGGCCGAACGCATCATCGAACTGCGCGATATCAAGAAATCTTACGGCCAGGTCTATGCGCTGGGCGGCGTCAATCTCAGCGTCGACCGCGGCGAGGTGGTCGGCCTGATCGGCGACAATGGAGCCGGCAAGTCGACGCTGATCAAGATCCTCTCCGGCGTCGTCAGGCCGACCAGCGGCGAGATCCTCGTGCGCGACAAAGCGGTGAGCGGCTGGAGCGCGGCGCGTTCGCGCGACGCCGGCATCGAGACAGTGTTCCAGGACCGCGCTTTGGCGGTGCAGCAGACCATCGTGCGCAACATCTTCATGGGGCGTGAGCTGACCGGCTTCATGGGCTGGCTGAAGGTCAACAAGGAGATCGAGGAGGCAAGCCGGCTGATGCGCGAGATAGGCTTCACCTCGAAAGTGTTCACACCGCATTCGATCGTCGGCCAGCTGTCGGGTGGCGAACGCCAGGGCGTGGCGATCGCACGCGCCATCTACAAACAGGCCGAGCTGATCATCCTCGACGAGCCGACCACGGCGCTGTCGCTGACCGAGACCGCCAAGGTCTTCCACTTCGTGCGCCAGGTGCGGGCGGGCGGGCGCTCGATCCTGTTCATCGGCCACAACATCCACCACGTCTTCGACATTGCCGACCGCTTCGTGGTGATGGACCGCGGCAAGGTGGCGCTGACCGCGGACCGCAGCCAGGTCAAGTCGGCGGAAGAGCTGATCAATTTCATGGAAGACGTCGCGCATCCCGGCGGATTGCCCGGACTGCACGAGGCCGGCGAAGCGGAGCAGCGAGTGCGATGAGTAAGACCATGGAACCCGATCTCGAAAGTCCTCTCGGCGCGCATGCCGGATCCGCCCCCAAAGAGTGGAAACACCCATCCGACCACTGGCTGCGCGGCTTCGTCCTCGACAATCGCGCCTCGCTCGGCACGCTCGGCGTGTTCATAGTCATGATGGCGGTGTTCATGGTCGCCAACCCGACCGTGTTCACCACCTGGTATCTCTACAGTTCGGTGCTGACGACGCTTCCCGTGGCGCTGTTCGTGGTGGTGCCGCTGGTCTTCGTCGTCACCTGCGGCGAGATCGACCTGTCGTTTCCGGCGACGATGGGGTTTGCCTCCTGGGTCTTCGCGCTGGTGGTGCAAGCTGGCTACGATCCGTTCCTCGGCATTGCGGCGGCACTCGTCACCGGCATGCTGCTCGGCTTCCTCGTCGGGTCGCTGGTGGTCTATGGCGGGCTGTCGTCGCTGATCGCCACGCTCGGCATGAACTTTTTGCTGCGCGGGCTGATCCAGATCATCAACGAAGGCAAGTCGATGGCACTGACCGGTCTTGCCGACACCCCGGCCTACAAGATCTTCTCCAGCCAGGTTTTTGGGATCCCGGTGCAGATCTTCTGGGCCATCGCCTTCGTCGTGCTGTCGGCGATGCTCTATAACAGGCACCGCTTCGGCGCGCAGGTGAAGGTGGTCGGCGACAATCCCGACAGCGCCCAGCAGATGGGCATCGACGTCAAACGCGTGCGGGTGAAAGTGTTCGTCTTCGTCGGCATCGGCGCCGCTATCGCCGGCACGTTTTCGGTGATGATCAATTTCACCTGGTGGCCGACGGCCGGCGACGGCTATCTGCTGCCGGTGCTGGCCTCGGTCTTCGTCGGCGGCACCCCGACCTGGGGCGGCATCGGCACGGTTGCCGGCGGCGCGATCGGCGCGGTCACCGTGTCGTTCATCCAGACCGGCGTGGTGGCGGCGGGCCTGAGCGGCTTCTACGTGCAGTTCTTCAACGGCCTGATCATCATCCTTTCGCTGCTCGGGCATAAGTGGAACCAGGCGAGGTATAGGTGAGGGGCTGAACTGCCCGTCGGGTCCAGCTCAAACCGCCGCGACAAACCCATCCAGCACGCGTTTCTGGCCGGCCTTGTCGAAGTCGATGGTCAGCTTGTTGCCTTCGATGGCGGAGATGTTGCCGTTGCCGAATTTCTGGTGGAAGACGCGGTCGCCGACGCTGAAGGCGGATGGCGTGTCGGAGACGGATTTGGCGACCAGTTCGCCGTCGATGGTGCGGCCTTTGACCGAGGTGCGGCCGGCGCCGTAGCCAGAGTCGGTCTCGCCATAGCCGATGCGCTCGACCTGGTGGCCTGAGCGCGAGCCCCAGTTGCGGTCGGTCGCTTCGGTTCGGTTGGCTTGTGCGCGCTGCCAGCCCGGCGTCGCATAGGTGTTGGAGAAGGCGCCGGATTTTTCGGTGTCGGCGCCGACATTGTCGAAGCGCGAGGCGCCATAGGGGTTCTGGCGGCCGCCGCGACCCGATGCAAAAGAGCCGCCGCCATAGGAATTTCCATAGCCGCCATAGCTGTTGCCGCCGCTTTCGGCGACCTCGATATGAGCTTCCGGCAGTTCCTCGAGGAAGCGTGACGGGATGGTCGATTGCCAGAGGCCGTGGATGCGGCGGTTGGAGACGAACCACAGATGCAGGTTCTTCTTGGCGCGAGTCAGGCCGACATAGGCGAGGCGCCGTTCTTCCTCCAGCCCGGAGCGGCCGCCTTCATCCAGCGCGCGCTGGTGCGGAAACAGGCCTTCTTCCCAGCCTGGCAGAAAAACGGTCTCGAATTCGAGGCCCTTGGCCGAATGCAGCGTCATGATGTTGACGGCATCGAGCGTGGCATTCTGCTCGGCATCCATGACCAGTGCGACATGTTCGAGGAAGGAGCGCAGCGACTCGTACTCCTCCATCGAGCGGATCAACTCTTTCAGGTTTTCCAGCCGGCCGGGAGCCTCGACCGAGCGGTCGTTCTTCCACATGTCGGTGTAGCCGCTCTCCTCGAGAATGGTCTCGGCGAGTTCGGTGTGCGGCGTGGTTTCCAGCGCCTTCTGCCAGCGCTCGAAATTGGCGGCGACCTCGCGCAAGGACGCGCGCGGCTTCGGCTTCAACTCGTCGCTTTCGGCGAGCTTGGCGGCGGCTTCCAGCATCGGCACTCGCAGTGCGCGCGCCGTGTCGTGGATCTGGCGGATGGTGGTTTCGCCGAGGCCGCGCTTGGGCACATTGACGATGCGCTCGAAGGCGAGGTCGTCGGCGCCTTGCGCGACGACGCGGAAGAAGGCCAGCGCATCGCGGATTTCCATGCGCTCGTAAAAGCGTGGGCCGCCGATGACGCGATAGTTGAGGCCGAGCGTGACGAAACGGTCCTCGAATTCGCGCATCTGGAAGGAGGCGCGGACAAGGATGGCCATGTCGTTGAGCTTGTGTTTTTGCCTCTGATAGGCCTCGATGGTCTCGCCGACGGCGCGGGCTTCCTCTTCGGAATCCCAGGCGGCGTGGACATGCACCTTGCCGTCGTCCGGCTCGTCGCGGTCGGTGAACAGCGTCTTGCCGAAGCGGCCTTCATTGTGGGCGATGAGATGGGAGGCAGCGCCAAGGATGTGCGCGGTGGAGCGGTAGTTGCGCTCCAGCCTGATGATGGTGGCGCCGGGAAAATCCTTGTCGAAGCGCAGGATGTTGTCGACCTCGGCGCCGCGCCAGCCATAGATCGACTGGTCGTCGTCGCCGACGCAGCAGATGTTGACTTTGTTGTCGCTCACGGCCGCACGCGAGCTTCGCTCGCTGGCCTCCGCGGGGGCGGCCTGGCCGGCCGACGCCCGGTCGGGCTTGCGGCCTTCGGCCGTTCGCAGATCCGTCGATGTTGACACGCGCCCGCTATCCGGCCGCTGCGCCAGCAGGCGCAGCCACATGTATTGGGCGGTGTTGGTGTCCTGATATTCGTCGACGAGGATGTATTTGAAGCGCCTGTGATATTCCTTCAGCACATCCGGATTGGCGCGGAAGATGCGGATGGGGTGGCACAAGAGATCGCCGAAGTCGCAGGCGTTCAGCGTCTTCAGCCGCTCCTGATAGGCCTTGTAGAGTTCGCGGCCCTTGCCGTTGGCGAAGCTGCGCGCGTCGCCTTCGGGGATTTCGGCGGGGCCCAGGCCCTTGTTCTTCCAGCCGTCGATCATCTGCGCGAACTGCTTGGCCGGCCAGCGCTTGTCGTCCAGGCCCTCGGCCTGGATCAACTGCTTGATCAGCCGCACGACGTCGTCGGTGTCGAGGATGGTGAAATCGGAGCGCAGGCCGGCAAGCTCGGCGTGCCGGCGCAGAAGCTTGACGCCAATCGAGTGGAAGGTGCCGAGCCAGGGCATTCCTTCGACATTGCCTTCGCCGATCAGCACGCCGATGCGGATCTTCATCTCGCGCGCGGCCTTGTTGGTGAAGGTGACGGCGAGGATCTGCGACGGGAAGGCCTTGCCGGTGGCAAGGATGTGGGCGATGCGGGTGGTCAAGACGCGGGTCTTGCCGGTGCCGGCGCCGGCCAGCACCAGAACCGGGCCTTCGGTGGTTTCCACCGCCAGCCTTTGTTCCGGGTTGAGGCCCCGGAGATAGTCGGGTGCGTTGTTCTGGCCGCTGCGGGCAGCCATGGCGCGCGCGGCAATGCCCGACGGGGCCGTGGGCCGCGCATTGGGTTCATCGAAAAAGGGCATGTCTTCGGAAAAGCCGGACATCTTCCCCCCGAATGTAGTGATTCGGGAGGGAAAGACCAGAACTGTCTACGTTTTGTTCCGGTTTTAACGCACGATTGGCGGTCGCCGTGCAACTGTTGTGCTCCCAGCGGCCGACATCCTTCTCCAAAGCTCCGATCAGGCTTACCTGGCTGCCGCCCGCATCCGCTCGCCGATCTTTTCGGCCACATAGCCGGCATCGCGTGCCGCACCGTGGATCATGGTCGAAGAGGGCGAGTGCTGGAAGTGCAGGCCGCAGACATAGAGGCCGGGTTCACCCTCGACTGTGCCGCGATACTGCTTTACCCGGCCATTGTCGTCGAAGATCGGCAGCTTGATCCAATCCAGCCCGGCCATGAAGCCGGTGCACCAGATGACGTTCGTGATGTCGAGGGTCCGGCCGTCGTCGAGCAGCGGTTTGCCGTCACGCACGCCGGCTACGCGGGAGACCCGGCGGACGCCGGCAGCGTCGAGATCGCGCGGCTTGACCCGGATCAACGGCAGGCCGTGGGACAGCTGCCCCAGTTTGGCCTTGCGGCCCATCGGCGTGTCTACCGTCAACAACCGGTGGAAGACGAAGCGGAACACGACCGGCAGCACCAGGCGCATGGCGAAATAGCCGTTATAGGCGACCGGAATGTTGCCGGGATGCCGCCCGGCCAGCCAGGTCTGGTGCGTGGGCGCGAGATCCATGGCGATTTCGGCGCCGGAATTGCCGGCGCCGACCAAAAGCACGCCACCCGGATTGAGCTGCGCCGGGTTCTGGTAGGCACTCGAATGGAATTGCCCGATCGACGGATCGAGCAAGGCAGCGAAATCCGGAGCTTTTGGTTTCTGGTAGCTCGCCGAGGCGATGACGACATGATCGGCGCTATAGCGCGTCCGGCCAGCTGTCACGACATAGCGGCCGTCGATGCGGGTTACCTCGTCGACCTTGACGCCGGTGCGCACCGGCAAGGAAAATTTCCTGGCATAGGCCTCGAGGTAGTCGGCCATCTCGTCCTTGGTCGGGAAGGCATGGCGGCCGGCGGGGAAGGGCATGCCAGCCAGCCCGTCATAGCGCGCCGGCGTGAACAGGCGCAGCGAATCCCAGCGCGAACGCCAGGCGTCGCCGACACGTTCGCGCCCTTCAAGGATGACATATTTCATGCCCTTGCGGGCGAGGCGATAACCGACGGACAAGCCGCTCTGGCCGGCGCCGATGACGATGACATCGAAATGCTCTTCCCCCAGCGCGGGCCGCTTTTCGTCGGCTGATGATGCCTGGCTTGATGGGCCGCCGGTTGCTAGCAGTGCGTTGGCCTCCAATTGCATGAAAGCCGCTCCCTGTTCCAGCAATGCGCCGGCGCGCGCCTTGGTCTCGGTGATGCCGACGCGGCGGCCGCGCCGTCGCATTGCGTGCCCAGAGGTCGGGCGAAGTGTCGAGGTCGGGTTCATGATCGCTCCATCCGGTTTCGTCAGCCTGGAGCCAGAAATAGCGATCCGGCGCGGCGCCGCTTCGGGGAGACACCTCACGAGACCCGGAAAATGCGATGGGGATTTTCCCCCATACCCCGGGTCTTTTGGGGTCGTCGGTTCAGAGCAGCCCGTTCTGGAAGGCATAGGCAGTCGCAGCAGCGCGCGAATTGACCGCCAGCTTGTCGAATATGTTGCTGAGATGCCGGTCGACGGTCTTTTCGCTGAGACCTAGGTCGGTGGCGATCAGCCGGTTCGTCTTGCCGGTGGCGACAAGGCCGAGAACTTCGATCTCGCGCCGCGTCAAGCCGTGCGGACGCGCCTTGTCCGACGCGGTCAGCGCCGAGACCCGCGCGCGTTCGGGCGCAGCGCCCAGGGCCGTGAAAACCGCCCGGGCGGCATCGAATTCAAGCTCGGCGCTGTCCTCGTCGCCAAGCGCGCGGCAGGCCCGCCCGGCCAGCACGCGCAGGCGCGCTTCGAGATAGGGGGCGCCGGCGCGCTGCCATGTCGCCAGTGCAGCGCGGAAATGGCCGAGTGCCACCGCGGCGTCGCCGTCGTTCAGTTCGATTTCGCCTCGCGCCTGCGAAGCCATCGCAACAAGAATGTCGGTCGCGAAACGGTCGGCTGTCGCCTGCAATTCCAGGGCCGCTTCGCGCGCCTCGTCGATTGCGCCCGCCGCGATCATGATCTCGACCAGCGCCGGCAGCAGGCGGGCGCGGCCGAGCGGGGTCGTGGTCGTGGCAAGCACGCGGCGCATTGTTGCGGCCGCTTGCTCGGCGCGGCCTTGCATGAGACGCAGCAGCGCCATGCCGGGCTGCGGTTCGAGCCCAAGACGGCTGGCGGTGCGGTAGAGCTCTTCGGCGGCAGCGAATTCGCCTCGCAGCCGATGGATTTCGGCTTCCTGATAGGCCGCACCTGCGGTCGTCTCGTTGCTGACATTACGGGCCAATGATGATGTCGCGCGCCGCGCTTCGGCAACAGCATCCTGCCAGGCGCCGTTCACCTCCATGATCTCTGCCCGGTGCAGCCGGCATAGGCCGTTGAACTGAACCAGTTGTGGCTGCGATCCGCACCAGTTCGACATCGCGTCGGTCCATTCGCGCGAACGATCGAAGGCGTAGATTTGCCGGCAGGCATCGATGAGATTGCAATAGATGAGGCCGGTGACAACAGGCGAAAGCTTGCCGTCGACGACGGGCAGCATGGCTTCGTCGAGCGAGACTATGCCTTCCTCGATCCGGCCCTGGCGCAGCAGCGCGCGGCCGAGATAGCAGCGGGAGAAGGCGATCAGGTCGAGGTCGCAACAGCGTTCGCCGATCGCCAGCGACTGCGCCGCCAGCGCTGCGGCAGCCTGATTGTTGCCACCCCTGAGTTCCTTGTGCGCCGAAAGCATGATCAGGAAGCCTTGCGCCGCGCATTCGCGGCCAAAGCCTTCGGCATGGCGCTGAGCCCTTTGCAGCCAGGCCATGCCACGGCCTTCCTCACGCAAAGCCATCAGCCGGAAGCCATGGAAGAACGCCCAGTACGCCGCCTGGTCGTCGCGGCCGGCCTCGGCGTGTGTGTTGAAGAGACGTTCGGCGGCGGCGAAGATGTCGGGGTCGCGGTCGAGCATGCCAGCCGACCACATCAGCCGCTCAAGGTCTTCCGGGGCGAGCGCTGTGATTTCGTCGGTCGCCTGCAGAAGCTCGAACGCATCCGCCCATGCCCTCTGCGCATAGGCATGGCGGGCTTTTTCGAGCAACGAGGCGGCATCAGCTTTCATCAGCAAAGCATAGCATCACCTGATATCTGGCAGAAGCGACTGCCGGGGTTCAGGCCTTGCGGTAACCGAGGGCAACGAAGAATCGATGCCCGAACGAGCGCGCCTCGTCCGTCATCACGGCGCCCAGCGCGACCTGCATCTGGTCGTAATAATGGTTGCCGGCGGGTGAGGCGAGGAAGGCCTCGTAAAGCTTGAGATCGGCCAAAGGCAGATCCCGGTAGATATAGGCTGCCGATTCCATGACGTCCTTATCAATGTTGCGGCGAAGCCCTTCGGTCTGCTTGCGCAGCAAGGCCATGATCTGGTCGTCGGGCAGCGGTTTTCCCGCGGCCCCCAGCATTTCGGAAAGCATCGCATAGCCCATGTTCAAGGCGACGGCTTCGCCGGTATCGACGGCACTGAGATCGTCCATGATCTTTTTGTACAGTGCTAGCCGGGCCGGATCCCTGGAGGGAAGTTCGCCGAGGATTTTGGCCCCCTCGATCTTCTTGGCCTCCCTGGCCTGCGGCGCCGCAGCCTGGATCTCGAGCGCCGTGACCTGTTTGCCCAAGGGCGAAGCATAGAACGAGGCCAGGTCGGACAGCTCCTTGGCGGTGAGCTTGTCGGCCATCCGCGTTTCGATGGCCGCCTCCATCTTGGCCGGATCAAAGGCGCCTTCCATGGCAGCGGCAAGCGCATCCCTGACTTTTTGCGGCGGCATTCCCGGCGCCGATTTCACCGCTGCGGTGAAACCCGGGCCAATGCCCATCAGCATCTCATGAAAGCCGTTCGCCTTGTTGATGTCGCTGATGGTCTGCGCCGGCGCGGCCAGGGTGAGGGAGACGAGGCAGCAGAGCGCAAGCGCCAACCGCGTCAGTGACCGAACGAATGACGTCATTTGCTTGCTCCTGCGGAGAGATGATTGAGACTGCTGGAAAACCGGCATACAGGCAAGATGGGTTGCCACCTTGGCGTGTACACCAGCTTGACAGGCGATGCGGTCGGGAGAAAGCTGGGGCAAGGCAGGGAGGTATCCTGTCGCCATGGCCGCTTCATGAGCGCGCAACAGTCGAAGGAGTATCATCTTGGCTGTCACCATCACCTCCCTCATTCTCTTCCTCATCGGCCTGGCGCTCGGCGCGGGTGGCATCTGGTTGGCCTCGCTGGGCGGCAGTTGGTACTACATCATTGTCGGTCTGGCCTTCCTGATCGCCGCCTGGCTGCTCCATCGGCGCCGCTCCACTGCACTCTGGCTCTACGCGGCGATCGTGCTGGGAACGCTGGCCTGGGCGGTGTGGGAAACCGGCTTCGACTGGTGGGAGCTCGGCCCGCGCGGCGGCATCATCGTGCTGCTCGCGGTGTGGCTGCTGACGCCATGGGCGCGGCGGGGCCTCGCCGGTCCTGACGCTCGTGCGCCGCTGATCCTGGCCGTGCTGGCTTCGCTGGCCGTGGCCGGCTATTCGATGACAACGGACCCCAAGGACATTTCCGGCGCGCTTGATACCGACAAGGTGATCCCCAATGCCAATCTCGGCAACGATGTGCCGGCGGGCGAATGGCACTTCTATGGCCGCACGCAATTCGGCCAGCGCTATTCGCCGCTCGACCAGATCACGCCGGACAATGTCGCCAATCTGCAGCCGGCCTGGACCTACCGCACCGGTGATGTGAAGGGGCCTGATGACATCACCGAGACTACCTATCAGGTGACGCCGCTTAAAGTTGGCGACACGCTGTACATCTGCACGCCGCACAATTTCGCCATCGCGGTCGACGCCGCGACCGGCAAGGAAAAGTGGCGCTACGACCCCAAGATCAAGCTCGACAAGGACCGCCAGCACCAGACCTGCCGTGGCGTGGCCTATTATGCCGATGCCGCCGGCACCGTAGGCCAGCCCTGCGCCACCCGCGTCTATTTGCCGACCTCGGATGCGCGGCTGATCGCGCTCGATGCCGCCAATGGCCAGGTCTGTCCTGCCTTTGCCGAGGCCGGCACGCTGAGCCTTTTGACTGGCATGCCCTATCCGAAGTCGGGCTATTATTACTCGACCTCGGCGCCGCTGATCGCGGGCGGAAAAATCATCGTCGGCGGCGCGGTCAACGACAATTATTCGACCCAGGAGCCGTCCGGCGTCATCCGCGCTTTTGATGCGGCCACCGGTAAACTCGTTTGGAACTGGGATTCCGGCAATCCGGACCAAACGACGCCGCTGCCGGCCGGTCAGACCTATACCGCTAACTCGCCAAACATGTGGTCGACACCGAGCGCCGACGAGAAGCTTGGCCTGCTCTATGTGCCGCTCGGCAACAAGACTCCGGATCAGCTCGGCGCCGGGCGCAGCGCCAATGTCGAGAAATTCTCCTCCTCCATCACCGCGCTCGACCTCAACACCGGGCAGTTGAAATGGGTGCGCCAGACCGTGCATCACGACCTCTGGGACATGGACGTGCCGGCGCAGCCGAGCCTGATCGACATCACCAAGGCCGACGGCACGATCGTGCCGGCGCTGGTCGGGCCGACCAAGCAGGGCGACCTCTATGTGCTTGACCGGCGCACCGGAGAACCGGTGATCGCGGTCAAGGAAGTGCCGGCGCCCGGTGGCGCTATCGAGGGCGACAAGGCCTCGCCGACGCAGCCTTCGTCCGATCTCTCGTTCAACCCGAAGCCGCTGACCGATGCCGATATGTGGGGCATCACCATGTTCGACCAGCTGGCTTGCCGGATCGCCTTCCACAAATTGCGCTATGAGGGCCGCTATACACCGCCCTCGCTGCAGGGATCGCTGATCTATCCCGGCAATTTCGGCACCTTCAACTGGGGTGGGGTGGCGGTCGATCCTGTGCGGCAGGTGATGTTCGGCATGCCGACCTATCTTGCCTTCACGTCGAAACTCATTCCGCGCGCGGATGTGCCGGCGCCCGGCGACAACACCAAGGGCAGTGAACAGGGGCTGAACCGCAATGACGGTGCGCCCTATGCGGTGGTGATGGGACCGTTCCTGTCGCCGCTCGGCATTCCCTGCCAGGCGCCGCCCTGGGGCTATGTCGCAGGCGTCGATCTCAGGACCGGTAATGTCGCCTACAAGCATCGCAACGGCACCATCTACGACATGACGCCGCTGCCGCTGCCGCTGAAGGTCGGGGTGCCGGGCATTGGCGGACCGATGATCACCGCCGGCGGGGTCGCCTTCCTTGGTGCCGCGGTCGACGACTATCTGCGCGCCTACGATCTGACATCGGGCAAGCAGCTCTGGCAGGCGCGGTTGCCGGCTGGCGGACAATCGACGCCGATGACCTATACGGTCGCCGACGGGCGCCAGTTCGTGGTCATCGTTGCCGGCGGCCATGGCTCGGTCGGCACCAAGCCGGGCGACTATGTGATGGCTTACGCGCTGCCGAAGTAGAGGCGGCGCTGCCTGGAATCAGGCTTGGCGAATAGACGTCAGCCCAGTCCGAGGTGGCTCTTCAGGCTGGGCACCTGGCCGAGCACTTGGTTGGTCAGATCCGGACCGGCCGCGGCTTGGGCTTGCTGAACCAGTGTCTGACCAGCCTTCTCGATCTGCGCCAGGTCGAGGCCGGATGCCTTCAGCGCGGCGAGGCCGTTGACCAGCGCGCCGGCCTTCTCGCCCAGAACGCCGCCAAGCGCGCCCTGAAGCGAGGACAGGAAACCGCCACCGCCTCCGGCAGGGGCGGCGGCCATGACGTCATATTTCTGCGCCAGCGCATCGGCGCCCGGAATCTTGGCGAAGAAGGCTGAGGCGCTGGTGCCGTCGGCTTCATGCTCGAGCACCGAGAAAATGGTGCCGACGACTTTTTCGGTCGTGGCCTGATCGAGGCCGGCCTTCTGCGAAACGGTGTTCACGATGTCCTGTACGTCCATGACTTCACCTCAACCCTGAGTTTTCGTGTTTCCCGGATGGCGCTGCTGGCGCCTGGGAACCTTGACCATGGACTTTCGGCTCGCCGCGACAACGGTTGCGCGCATCGCCATAATGGCGGCTGCGGCAATCATGAAGGCGGTTGCCAGGATCGGCGAGGTCATCGTCATCAGTTTTCCTTTCAGATCGAGCCCTTCAGGACCGTGGCCGCGCCATGGGGCGACCGGACTTCAGTTTCTCCCACTATTGTGGCAGCGCCATCAAGATTTGTCACCGATGACCAAATTGTGATGATCACTGCATTGCTCGCACGTCGCTGCGCGAACCGGGAACGTCACCGGCCTGTGACTGGACGATGCGAGGCTCGCCCCTATCTTGCGAGCGGGCAAGGATACAGAAGTCGAGATACCGAGATCGAGGAGTGCGCCATGTCGAAATCCACTGAAAAGCCTGTCATCACCCAGGCAATGATCGACGTCTATGACGAATACACGCATCTGACGCTCGATCGTCGCCGCTTCATGGAACAATTGACCAGGCTCGCCGGAACAGGTGCGGCGGCGGCCGCGATCGCGCCAATGCTGGCGGCGAATTCCGCCCAGGCGGCGATCGTCGCCGAAAACGATGCCCGCGTGAAAGGCGAGGACATCACCTATCCCGGCGGCAGCGGCGAGATGAAGGGCTATGTGGTCAAGCCGGCAAACCAGGCCGGCAAGCTCGGCACCGTCATCGTCATCCATGAAAACCGGGGGCTCAACCCGCATATCCGCGACGTTGCCCGGCGTGTGGCGTTGGAAGGGTTTGTGGCGCTTGCGCCGGATTTCCTGTCGCCGCTCGGTGGCACGCCCGATGACGAGGACAAGGCGCGCGACATGTTCACCAAGCTGGACCCGGCGCAGACAATCGCCAACGGCGTGGCGACCGTCGCGTTCCTCAGAGGTGACAAGGACGGCAACGGCAAGGTCGGCGCCGTCGGCTTCTGCTGGGGCGGCGGCACGGCCAACATGCTGGCCGTCAACGCGCCCGATCTCGCTGCCAGCGTCGCCTATTACGGCATGCAGCCAAAGGGCGCCGATGTATCGAAGATCAAGGCCGCGCTGCTGCTGCACTATGCCGGGCTCGACGATCGCACCAATGCCGGCATCGACGCCTTCAAGAAGGAACTCGACGCCGACCATGTCGAATACACCGTCTACATCTATGAAGGCGCCAACCATGCCTTCAACAATGATACCTCGGCGGCGCGCTACGACAAGAAGGCGGCCGATCTCGCCTGGGGCAGGACGATCGCTTTCCTGAAGGACAGACTGAAATAGGCGGTCAGGCGACCGAGGGCGCCCAGACGGCCTCGAAAGCCGGCGACAGGGTGAAGCCGGCCGGCCGTGTGGAGACGGGCGGCGGGCGTCGCACACCCTCTTGCAGGTATCGCAAAGCAGACGTCAGCCCGTTCATCGTATAGGGCTTGGCAATGACGCCGATCGCACCGGCGAAATGATCGGGAATGCGCTTCGGGTTGGCGGTCATGAACACCACCACCGAAGTCTTCTTCTGGCCGATATATTCGGCGACTTCGACGCCAGTCGGACCGTCTGTAAGGTGGATGTCGACAAAGGCGATGTCGGCGTCTGTGGACTCAACCATGTTTTTTGCTTCAGACGAGGACGTCGCCCAGCCGACGACGCTGTGGCCCGCCTCTTCGACAAGGCTCTCCAGTTCCATGGCCAGCAGCGCTTCGTCCTCGATGATCAGGACCTTGAGCGGTTCAATCATGACACATTCCCTTTTTGCTGCGGTTCGTTCGGCATCGAGATCACGACCTTGGTTCCGGGGCCGGC
This sequence comes from Mesorhizobium subarcticum, assembly GCF_055456085.1. NCBI lineage: Bacteria > Pseudomonadati > Pseudomonadota > Alphaproteobacteria > Hyphomicrobiales > Phyllobacteriaceae > Mesorhizobium > Mesorhizobium subarcticum. The sequence continues at coordinate 3,923,791 of NZ_CM144237.1, forward strand.
GTCGTGCCATTCGATGTTGGCGCGCAACTGGCGGGCGAGCGACTTGATGAGCCGCATGCCGAAGGACGCGTCGCCACCGGCATCGGCCATGCCGACACCATCGTCGGAGACCTCGATGTTGAAGTGGCCGTCGGGCTGGCTCATCTTGATGCCGATGCGCCCCGCCGTCGTCCCGTCGGGTCCTTCCTTGAAGGCGTGCTTCAAGGCATTGGTGACGAGTTCATTGACCATCAGCGCGACAGGCGTCGCCTTTTCGGCTGATATGACAACGGGTTCGAGTTCGAGTTTCGACTCGATCCCGGAGCGCCCCGACGCCGTCAGCAGATCGGTCACCAGGTCCTTGGCGAAATCCGAGACGTCGAACCGGCTGACATCCTTCGACTGGTAGAGCCGGCGGTGCACGGTGCTCAGCGCCTCGATGCGCTCCAGCATAGTCTTCAGGGAATGTTTGGTTGCCTCGCACTTTATGGCGCGGCTCTGCATGATGATGAGCGACGAGATCATCTGCAGATTGTTTTTCACCCGATGATCGACCTCGTGCAGCAAGGTGGTCTGCGCCTCAAGGGCTGCTTCCAGTTCCGCCGTGCGCTCCTTCACCGCCTTCTCGAAACGGTCCTTGTCGGCGGTGATGCGATGCTCCGATTGCTTGCGATCAGAGACATCGAGCTGCGAGGCGAAGAAGAACTGCACTTCGCCTTTGTCATTGGAGACGGGGCTGATGTAGAGCGCGTTCCAGAAGGTCGACCCATCCTTGCGATAGTTCAGGATGTCGACGGCGATGTCGGTTTTATCGGCGATCGCCGTGCGGATCTCCGCAATTGCGTCCTTGTCGGTCTTCGGCCCTTGCAGGAATCGGCAATTCTTGCCGATGACCTCGTCGCGCCCATAGCCGGACAACCGCAGGAAGGCGTCATTGGCAAAGACGATCGGATTGTCGGGCCGCCGGGGATCGGTGATGATCATCGACATGCGGGTGGCGCGGATGGCCGCCGCGAACGGGTCGCCCTTGCCGTGCTCGGCATGAAGGTCGTCCGTCATGTGCCAAGCGTCGGCGGACTCCCTGGTCCGTTTCCAGTCCATGCTGTCACTCCAAGCTTTTTTCGTGGGGGACAACGGCTCAAGGGAGGAATTGGTTCAATCCTGGACGTGTTGTCGCAGTTGCGCGAGATCTGGAACCGACTCGGCATTCCTGCAAGTAATTGATGATAAAGGTTTTCCTGGCGTCTAGGATGCCGATGCCGGCTTGTGGAAAGCGACACCGGCGACCACCAGCGCGATCCCCAGGCAATCGCTGAGGTTTGGAATCTGGCGCAGCACGATGACGCCGATCAGCGTTGCGGTGACCGGCAGTAACGACAGCATCAGGGCGAAGCTCGAGCGCGGCAACCGCGACATGGCTAGTTGGTCGCAGACGTAGGGAATGACCGAGGAGCAGATGCCGACGCCGATGGCGGCGAGCAACAATTGCGGTGCCGAGAACGCCGGAAGCGCCTGTGCGAAGCCGATCGGCAGCACGACAATGAAGGCGATCGTCATGGCCGCGCCCAGCCCGGCGATGCCGCCACCCGCACTGGTGCGTGCGACGCGGTGGCCGAGCACGATGTAGCCGACAAAGAGTGCGCCGTTGAGGAAAGCCCAGAACAGCCCGACCGGATCGCTGGACCATTTGACGTCGATGAGCAGCAAGGTGCCGGTGACGGCCACGGCAAGGGCAGCAAGATTGCGCTGGCTTCTGAGCCCGATCACCGCGACACCGATGGTGCCGACGAATTCGATCGCCGCCACCAGCGAGATCGGCAAACGGTCGAGCGCCAGGTAGAACGAACAGTTCATCACCGCCAGGCAGGCGCCGAAGGCCAGCAACAGCAGCCGTGTCGAGCGATCGGCGCCGGCAAAGGTTCGCCAGGGGCGAGTCAGCGGCGCGAAGATCAGCGCTGCGGTGGCGATGCGCAGCCACGCCATGCCGAGCACGCCGACATCCGGGAACAGCAGCACGGCGAAGGCGGGCCCGAGATAGTGGAAGACGGCGCTGATGCCGAACCAGACATGCGGCGGCAGTTTTGTCGCCAGGCTGGCGAGGGCAGGGCGGGCAGCGGGAGCTTGCGCTTGATCATCCATGGGATCAGTATCGCAGGCGATTTTGGTTGGATATATGGGTGATGATCGGTCTGTTGGTCGATGTGCTTCCCGGAAGCAAGGAGTTCTCCATGAAACGCCTTCGAACCGAAAATGTGGATCTCGACGTCGCGGATATGAAGATCCTGCGCCTGCTGGAAGAGGACGCTCGCGTCAGCATGGCCGAGCTTGCGCGCTCCGTCGGCCTGTCGGCGCCGAGTGTCGCCGAGCGCATCAAGCGGCTGCAGGAGAATGGCGTGATCGAAGCCTATTCGGTCAGGATCAATCCGGCCGCGCTTGGCCTGAAGCTGTCGGCATGGCTGCGCATCCGGCCGGTGCCGGGGCAACTGGCTGTCGTCGCCGATATCATCCGTGACCTGCCGGAGATCGCGCAATGCGACCGGGTGACCGGCGAGGATTGCTTCATTGCGCTGGCGCATGTCGGGTCGGTGACCGACCTCGAACGGGTGATCGACCGGATCATTCCCTATGCGATGACCAACACGGCCATCATCCAGTCGTCACCGGTGGCGGCGCGCTCGCCGCTGGCGGCGATCAGGCGATCGCCTTGATTTGATTGGTTGCTCGATGGTTTCGCAGGCCGTCTCGTCAGGCGTGGCCGCGCTTCAGGCGGGCGCGTTTCAAGATGCTGCGCCAGCGGATCATGTCGAACGGGATCGGTTCGTTGTTGTTGGCGATGTGGAAGATCTCATTGTCGACGTTCTTGAGCGAACGCCAGAAATCATAGTCCGATATGCGCGGATCAGCGGCCAGCCTGTCCACCTCGACCTTGATGTCGGTTTTCATGCACGTCCCTCGAACCGGCTTCGCCCCGCCGCCCGTATAGCAACCCTGTGCGGAGCGTTTTCGACCGCTCCGCTGAGTTGTTCAACGGCTCAAATGGCTTGTTCCCGTTAAAACCTTGGTAAGGTTAACGCGGGCGCGAGGCTGCTTCAAGCACTGGTGCAAGCCGATTCTAGGGTTTCGCGATTTTGGATTGCCGGTGTGGCTTTGAAGTCCGGTGGGCTGTTGGGGGAACGGTGCCAGCTCGATCTATTTGCGTTTGATGCCGATCGAGCGGCCGGCGCGCTCCGGCATCGGCAGCACCGAATGAGCGGCGCGCATGGCTTCGACCTTGGCCAGCACATCGGCCGGGAAGGGCGCGACCTTCGGCCCGGACATGTCGACATGCAGCGACAGCGTCTCGGAGGTGGCCGCGAGCCAGCCGTCGACATGGCGGATTTCCTGGTACGCCCGCAGTCGCTTCGCGTCATGGTCGATGAGCTGGAAGGAGACCGTGACCTTGTGGTCGAGATGCAGTTCCTGGACGTAGCAGACATGGACCTCGGCGGTGTAGATGGTGAGGCGGCGGTCCTTCACATAATCCAGCCCCATGCCCATCGCCTTGAAGGCCTCGTCCGAGCAGCGATCGAACAGCACGTTGTAATAGGCCATGTTGAGATGGCCGTTGTAATCGATCCAGTCCTTCTCGATGTCCATGGGCCTGGAGACGAAGGGGGCGGGGATGGGCATCGAAACTTCCTTGTGCTGGTGCTGGACAGAGCCTAGCTGCGGAGACTAAGCATCCATAATCGCAGAACAAGCGTGGACGCTGGTCCATTCGCGGAGGAATTCATGGCTCTGAGCGACCTCAATCCGGTCGAACGCAACGAGGAGGGCATCGCCGCGGTGCTTGGCATCCTCAAGCAACAGCTGGGCGAGCGTTTTCAGACGGGCCAGGCTATCCGTTCGCAGCACGCGCACACGACCACCTATATCCCGACACAGGCGCCCGATGGCGTCGCTTTTCCGGAGACGGCGGCCGAGGTGCAGGAGATCGTGCGCGCCTGCGCCGCGCACCGCGTGCCGGTGATCGCCTTTGGCGTCGGTTCCTCGCTGGAGGGGCACACCAATGCACCGGGCGGCGGCATTTCGGTCGATACGTCGCGGATGAACCGCATCCTTGCGGTCAATCCGCAGGATCTCGACTGCACGGTCGAGCCCGGCGTGACGCGCGAGGATTTGAACCGTCACCTGCGCGACACCGGCCTGTTCTTCCCGATCGACCCCGGCGCCAATGCCTCGCTCGGCGGCATGGCGGCGACGCGGGCGTCCGGCACCAATGCGGTGCGCTATGGCACGATGCGCGAGAACGTGCTGTCTTTGACCGCCGTCATGGCCGATGGCGAGACGGTGACGACAGGCGCGCGGGCGAAGAAGAGTTCGGCCGGCTACGACCTTACGCGGCTGCTGGTCGGCTCGGAAGGCACGCTCGGCATCATCACCTCGCTGACATTGAAGCTGCAAGGCATTCCGCAGGCAATCTCCGGCGGCGTCTGTCCGTTTCCGAGCGTCGAGGCGGCCTGCAACGCCGTCATCGCCACGATCCAGATGGGCATCCCGGTGGCGCGCATCGAACTGGTCAATGCGCTGCAGATGCGGGCGATGAAGACCTATTCCAAGCTCGACTATCCCGAGAGCCCGTGCCTGTTCGTCGAATTCCATGGGAGCGATGCCGGCGTGGCCGAGCAGGCCGAGACCTTTGGCATGATCGCGGAAGAAAATGGCGGCGGGCCGTTCCTGTGGACCAGCGTCGCCGAGGAACGCACCAAATTATGGAAAGCCAGGCACGACGCCTATTGGGCCTCGCTGACGCTGCGGCCCGGCGCCAAGGGGCTGTCGACCGATGTCTGCGTGCCGATCTCGCGCTTCGCCGAATGCGTCATGGAAACCGAGGCGGACATCGCCGAAATGGGGCTGATCGCGCCGATCGTCGGCCATGCCGGCGACGGCAATTTCCACGTGCTGGTGCTGATGGATGTGAATGATCCCAAGGAGATCGCGCTGTCGGAAAAGTTCGTCGCGCGGCTCAACATGCGGGCAATCGCCATGGACGGCACCTGCACGGGTGAGCATGGCATCGGCCAGGGCAAGATCGGCTTCATGCGCCGCGAACTCGGCCACGGCGTCGACATCATGCGTTCCATCAAGCAGGCGCTCGACCCGCAAAACATCATGAATCCTGGCAAGATATTGCCGGCTGTAGGATAGATCAGGTGAGGATTGAGGGCGGTAGATGTGCAAGCCAACTGCTCGCATTTATGGTCTTTCCGCCAGCCGCCTGCTCAATCTGATTTCGACCAACTCAGCACCCATCAGTCCGTCTTCCGCAAGGTCTGCTAGAGTCGCAGGTCTCCGTTCTCTGGTTCCCCGGACGATATCGTCGTCTGAATATCGGACGATCGTGTCTGGCAAGATGCCTAGCGCGTCGTGATGGATGAATTCTGGGATAGGCCAATCGGCCCGGTTCCAGGCTTCAATCACTCCAAATATCTCCCACTTGCCGTCTATGAGATGCAGATCGCCAAATCGCCCGACGAGAATGGCTTCGGTAGGAAGAAGATCGCTCGCGCTGATACCAGCTGAAAACATCCTCGGCCCGAAAAAATAGCCCAGAACTATTCGTCCTCCCGGAGCCATTCTTGCCACCACTCCCTTCGCAAAGCCTCCATCGGGCAGGGGAATCCGAAAGACCGAGCCCTCGCGATATGGCAACCGTTTCGCCAACTTCGATCCTCCCCCCAGTCACTTGACCGCTATAGAGCTAGTCCACCCGTCGTCATGGATCGCCAGCAGACAATTTTCCGACTGAAGAGGCAACGGAAACAGTCGTCTTGACCGTGCCACCATTCGGGTCGAGTCTCCTTGAGCGGCACGCCTGAAAGCACAGGCGCGCCAACCGAGGAGGATTGTCATGGCCATTTCACGCAAGGAAGAAGCGCGCGCGCTGAGCGCCGATGAAAAGGACCTGGTGGAGAAGTCGCACCATCCGGCGGTGCAGGATCTCTCCGATGCCGACCTTTCCGGCCTGGTCAAGCTGCTGCGGGAGCGGCGCGACAAAGCGCAGACCGAAGCGCACCGTCGTCGGCGTGAAATACGCGGCAAGGGCGCGCCTAAAGGGGCGACGCCCTCGAAGGTCGATGGCGGCTCTCAGGTGAAGCTGGCGGTTCTGGCGAACGCAATGCGGCGGCTGAATGGCGAGGCCGAACGGCGGCGCCAACTGGCGGCTCGCGTTTCGCTGGTCGGGAATGCACGCAAGGCGCTGGCCATGAAGCAAAGTGCGCCGGCGGACGGTCCCGCGCTCAATTCGCGGACGGCCCGCAAGGGGATGCGGGCCGTGGCCAACGAGCGGGCGCCGAAGCTGGTGCGGCCGGCGGAACTCGGCCGGCAGCGCAAGGCGGGCAAGGTGGCACAAGCCAAGCGCGACGCACGCTGATCCTCGCGGATCTGTAACTGTCAGCCCGCCGCTTTACCGTGCGGCTGGACCTTGCTGTTGCGCGCCCTCGACAAGGGCCTGCAGCATGGGCCGGGTCGGTGCGAAGAATGTCGTGCCCGTGTGCGGCGTGGAGAAATCGAGCAGCCGGTCGTAAGCGCCCGGCGGGTCGCCGACATACATGCGCTGCAGCATTTTCTCGGTGACCCAGAGATACCTGGAATAGCCGATGAAGTAGGTGCCGAATTCATTCTGCCCGGGCCTGCCGAACGGCATGTTGTCGCGCAAAATATTATACTCGTTGCCGTCGGCATCCTCGATGGTGGCCAGCGACTTGTGCGATTTGCGCGGCGCGTCGTCATCGTCGATTTCGATGTTGTCGATCTTGGTCCGTCCGATGATCGCCTCTTGCTCGGGCGTTGGAATGCGCGCCCAGGCCTGCATGTCGTGCAGATATTTCTGGACGACGACATAGGAGCCGCCGCCAAAGTCGGCATCCTCATCGCCGACCAGCGCCGAGGCGGGCAGGTCGAGGCCGGTCGGGTTGGCGGTGCCGTCGACAAAGCCGAGCAGGTCACGGGCATCGAAATAGCGAAAGCCCGTCACTTCGTCGACGACCGTGACGCCGGAACCGAGTCGGTCAAGCAGGATACGCTCGAACTCGAAGCACATGTCTGATCGTTCGGCCCGGATGTGGAAGAGAAGGTCGCCCGGCGTCGATGGCGCCGAATGGACCGCTCCCTTGATCGGCGCGAATGGTTTCAGCTCCAGCGGCCGCCGATCCGGGCTGAGCCGGTCCCAGAGATCGCGGCCGATGCCGGCGATGCACGACAGGCGGCCGCCAAGGTCGCGGAACCCGACATTCTTGACCAGGTCGTCAAGTTCGCCGAGCACCGAGCAGACCTTGGCCAGCGCCGGTTGGTCGCCGGCGACGGTGACGACGAGGAAAATCGCCGACTGCGAAAGCGGCGCATCGATGCTCTGCGCGTCGATTGGCACGCGGTCCCAGTTCTTGCCCGACATCCGAAAATCTCCGCTTTTCCCGGATTTGTTTCAGATCGCTTGGGATGACGCAATACTGGATGAATTGCCTCTTTATCGACACGCGGATGCGGGTAGAGTGCGGCAGATTTCAATCAACCTGTTCGGAGCTGATGCTCGCACGCCTGTTCGTGATCTTCGGTGGTTTGTTTGTGCTGGTGCTGTGTGCGGCGCTGGTGGTGCCGTATTTTGTCGACTGGACCGGCTACCGCGCTGAATTCGAGCGCGAGGCGAGCGCCATCCTCGGCCGCAAGGTGACCGTGCAGGGCGACGCAACGGCAAGGCTGTTGCCGTTCCCCTCGGTCACCTTTTCCAATGTCGCCGTCGCCGGCGGCCCGAATGGCCAGCCGGCCATGACCGTCGAGACGTTTTCGATGGATGCGGAGTTGGCGCCGTTCCTGCGCGGCGAGGTGCTGATCTTCGACATGCGGCTGGTGCGGCCGAAGGCGACCATCGACATCGCCAATGATGGCACTGTCGACTGGGCGATGCGACCATCCTCGCCCTTCGACCTCAACCAGATCTCGATCGAGAAGCTGACGGTGACGGAGGGGCAGATCGAGCTGCGCCATGCCGCCGGCGGTCGCAGCCATTTCATCTCCGAGATCAATTCGACCATTTCGGCCAAGTCGCTGGCCGGCCCTTGGCGCATGGACGGCACGCTGCGGCTTGACGGGCTTCGTACCACGGTCGCAGCGTCGACCGGCAAGGCTGAAGGCTCCGGGCAGATGCGATTGCGGGTGAAAGCCGATCCGGATGCCTATCCGCTGGTCATCGAGACCGACGGCAATGCCGGCATCGTCAATGGCGCCGCCGTCTATTCCGGCGACTTCAAGATCTCAGGTGCCGACAAGAACAGCGCTGAACTGCGCGGCACCGATGGCGAGACGGTGAACGTCAGCGCCGGCAAGCCCGACCCGGGCTTCCGGCTGAACGGCAAGTTCGCGCTCGACCACCAGAAGCTTGGCGTCGACGAATTCCGTTTCGAGACGGGACCGCTGGACAATCCCTACACCGCCGACGGCAAGGCTTCGGTCGATCTCGGCCTGAAGCCGAGCTTCGCCATTGAGGCCAATGGCGCGCAGGTGAAGCTCGACGAGGCGGTGGGAGCTCAGGCCGGCACCGGCCTGACGCTGGACCAGCGCATTGCCGGGCTGGAGCAGGCATTGCTCGACCTGCCGAAGCCGGCCATCCCCGGCACCGTCGAGGTCAAACTTCCGGCGGTGGTGGCCGGTGACACCACCGTGCGCGACGTGCATCTGTCGGCCGAACCGGTTGAAAGCGGATGGAAGGTGAAGTCCCTAGCCGCGACCTTGCCGGGCCGGACGACGCTGGAAGCCGATGGCATGCTTGCGCTCAATGTGCAGGGCCATTTCGGCTTCACCGGCTCGTTGCTGCTGGCCGTGGCGCAACCCTCGGGCTTTGCCGCCTGGCTGTCGAAGGATGTCGACGAGGCGATCCGCCGTCTGCCGGCCGCCGGCTTCAAGGCCAAGGTCGACCTTTCGGAAAACCACCAGGCGTTCAGCGATCTCGAATTGATCCTGGGCAAGGCCAAGTTCTCCGGCCGCATCGATTCCAGCCAACCCGCCGACGCCAGACCGTCGGTGCTGATGCGGCTGGAAGGCGGCGAGCTCGATGTCGATGGGCTGGCCGCGTTTGCCTCGATTTTCGTCAGCGACAAGGGCGCCAACCGCTTTGCCAACAGCGACCTCGATTTCCAGATCAAGGCCGGTCCGGTGAGCGCAGGCGGCCTGACCGCCGACACGGTCGATACCGCGCTCAGGCTGCGTGACGGGTTGCTCGAAGTCGACCGGCTCTCGGTCGGCGGGCTGGCCGGCGCCTCGATCAGCGCTACGGGCCGGATCAAGGATTTCCCGGCGAGCCCGACCGGCAAGCTCGACGCCTCGGTCGTCGCTGTCGACCTGAAGCCGCTGATCGACGTTGCCGCGCAGCATTATCCAGACAGTGCGGTGCTGAAAGGGCTGGCGAGCCGTGCCGCCGCCTATCCCGACCTGTTCCAGGATGCACGCGTCGACCTTGTGGCAAGTGCCGCCGACAATGGGGATGGCACGACCGGGCTGGCGGTGAGCGGCCAGGGCAAGGCCGGCGGCTCGGCCTTTTCGGCGTCGCTGTCGGGGAAGGGGGCGCCGGACAGGCTGCTCGACGCGCCGGTGACGCTGACCTTCAATGCCAAAAATGCGGACGCCACCGCCCTTTTGGCACTTTACGGCCTGCCGGCGCTGCCGCTCGGCATGCTGGGCGAGGCAACGACGGATATTTCGGCCAAGGGCACATTTGGCGGTGGCCTGGCGACAAGTTTCAATCTCACAGGCGCCGACTTCAAGGCGAGCTTCGACGGAACCGTTGCGGACACGCCGCAAGGGCCTACTGCCAAGGGCAAGATCAACCTCGATGCCGCCGACATCGAACCCTGGCTGATGACATCGGGCATCGGTCTGCCCGGCATGGGGGCGGGCATGTCGACGTCGCTCTCGGCACAAGGCGACTATGGCAACGGCCTGCTGGTGCTGGACAATGTCAGCGGCGCCATCAACGAGGCGGCCGTTTCCGGCGACATCAATGTCGACGCCAAGGACGGCGTGCCGCATCTGGCCGGCGCGCTGGCGCTCGACGAGCTCGACCTCGATCCGATGGCCGTAGCGCTTTTCGGCGATTCCGCGTTCCTTGCGGACAAAAATGGGGCTGACAAGGGCGGCGCCTGGCCGGCGGCACCCTTCAGCCAGAAATCCAGCCTGCCGTTCACCGCCGATCTCGACCTGACGACGGCAGCCCTTGCCGCCGGCCCGTTCGCCACCGCCTATGGTGCTGCCTTTTCGCTCAAGCTCGACAAGGAGGGCATCCGGGTTTCGGACCTCAAGGCGAAACTCCTTGGCGGGGCGCTGACCGGCCTGTTCGAGTTGAAGAACAATGAGGGCACAGGGCTCTTCACTGGCCAGATGAAACTGGCGGGTGCGGATCTCGCCAATGTGTTGCCGGATGCAGGCATCACCGGCAGCGGCGATTTCTCGACGACGCTGTCGACCAGCGGCAAGTCGGTCGATGCGATGGTGGCTGCCCTGTCCGGTTCCGGTACAGCGACGCTCAAGGGGTTGCAGGTCGCCGGCGTCAACCCCGACGCATTCAGCGCGCTCCTCGCCAAGGCGGACGCGATCGGGCGCGACATCGACGCGGCCAAGACCGCGGGCTTTGCGCCTGAGATCGCCGCCGCCGGCAATTTCGCCGCCAAGGATGCCGACATCGCCTTCACGATTGCTGGCGGTACGCTGCGAGCGCCGCCAGTCAGCCTTGAAAATCCGGCGGCGACCTTGTTGGCGGATATCACGGCGGACCTCAACACCAGCACGGTTTCCGCCAAGGGCGCGATCACCTACAAGCCCGGCGACGAGGCGCTGGTCGGCTCCGAGCCGGTCGTCAATTTCACCGCCGCAGGGCCGTTCGGCGCTGTCAAGCGGCAGTTCGACAGCGAACCGCTGGCGCAGTTCCTGACCCAGCGCGCGCTGGAAAAAGAGCAGCAGCGCGTCGAGGCGATGCAGGCGGCGCTGCTCGAAAAGCAGCGGCTGCGGCGTGAGGTGCGCTACTACGCGGCGCTGCAGGATGCGCGCGAGAAGGCGGCGGAAGAATTGCGCCAGCAGGAGGAAGCGGCGCGGCTGAAAGCTGAAGCCGACGCCAAGGCGAAAGCCGAGGCAGACGCGCAGGCAAAGGCCGAAGCCGACTCCAAGGCTCAGGCCGACGCGGACGCCAAAGCCAAGGCCGATGCCGAGGCCAAAGCCAAGGCTGATGCCGACGCGAAGGCCAAGGCTGATGCCGATGCAAAGGCTGCGGCCGAGCAGCAGGCCGCCGACGACGCAGCCAAGGCGCAGGCCGATGAAGACCAGCGGCAGAAGGCCGAGGAGGCGAAGCGTATCGCTTCGCAGGAAAAAGCGCGACTAGAGGCTGAGCGCAAGGCCGCCGAGCCGAAGGTCGAGCGCGCCCCGCTGCCCGAAGCCAGCGACAACCCGCCAGCAAAGCCAAAGGCCAATCCGTTCACGATCGACAATCTCTTGAAGTCGTTGCAGTAGGGTGGTCGGACGAGCCGGAGCGCCGGGCTTAAACGTATGCCCCGCGCTTCGCCCACTCCAGCACATGCAGCCGCAGCGCCGAGGACAGGTTGGTGTCGCGGGGCCGCGTCTCGTCGACTTCGGCCACGAGTGCGGCGAGCGTCAGTTTTCTCACCGCCGCGATGGCGACGAGATCGTCATAGAAGGGCTTTTCGAGGGAATAGCTGGTGCGATGGCCGCGAATGGTCACCGAGCGCTTTTCGACGGCGCTCACGGCCAAACGCTCATTGCCGAACACTCATTGCTTGTCCTTGCCGGGCTTGCTGGACGGCTCAAGGCGATGGCCGGCGACAAAGTTCTCGGCCTTGTCGGCGATCAGCTGGTCGCGTTGCTTCTCAGCCTTGGAACGGCCGTGCAGGGCCCAGTTCTGGTCGGCGGCGCGCGCCTTCTCGTCCCGCGCCTTCTGCTTGCGAGCCTGGCGGAGATTGACGATATCGGCCATGGCGCGGACCGCCTGGCTTATTTCTTGCGGAAGGCGTCGAGCGAGACCACTTCGGCGCCCTTGGCGCCGGCCTCGGCCGCAGCGGGCTTTTTCTCGGCTTCGGCGGCCGCGGCTTTCTTTTCGGCCTTCGGCTTCTTTTCGGAGACGATGGTCAGAGGCTCGGGCGCCGACTGGGCCGGTTCCTCTTCGGCCGGCGCGTCGGTCTTGACGTCGAACTCGAGCTCGAAATTGACCGATGGGTCATAGAAACCACGCACGGCCGAGAACGGGATTTCCAGTTTCTCCGGCACGTCGGAGAAGGACAGGCCGACTTCGAAGCCGGTGTCGGTCACTTTCAGGTCCCAATACTGGAACTGGATGACGATGGTCATCTGCTCGGGGTAGCGTTCGCGCAGCCGCGACGAGACGCGCACGCCGGGCGCGCCGGTCAGGAAGGTGATGAAGAAGTGATGGTTGCCGGGGAGGCCGGTGCGTGCGACCTCGGCCAGGACCTTGCGCATGACGCCGCGCAATGCCTCCTGGGCCAGAATGTCGTAGCGGATGTGGTCGTCGGCCATGTGCTGGTCGGGTTCCGTTGAATCGTCCGCATAGCTGTAATCAAGCTTGAGGGCGGCGTAAACCTGATATAGGCCGCCGCCGCACTGAGACGAGGACTATTGCGAATGATTTGATCGCCAAGCCGGCTTCGGGCAAGCGCAAATTTTATGCGTTAGCCAGCGCAACGTGCTTTTTGACGCTGCCGGGGGAAGGGTGCTTGCCGAAGGCGCGCAGGAAGGTGCGCACACCATTGGTTGCCGATTGCAGGACTTCGTCCTCGCTCGGCGTACCGCCGAGCATAAAAGTCGTCTGCAGGTCGGCGTTGACCAGGCTGAGGAACTGGCGGGCCGCGACGTCGGGATCATCTATGGTGAGGTGGCCGCCATAGGCGAGGCGGGCGAAGCGGGCGGCGATTGCCGGCCATGTCCTGCCCGGGCCCTGTTCGCGCCATTCGGCAAACAGTTCGGGATAGCGTTCGCCCTCGGTCTGGATCAGCGTGCGCAGGAATTTTCCATCGCGGTTGCAGATGCAGTTCTGGTTGAGGCGCACGGCAAAGCCGATCAGGTCGGCTTCGAGATCGCCTGGCTGGTCCGGAAAGGTGGCAATGGTGGCGAAGATGCCTACATTGCAGCGCTCGGTGAGGTCGCGCACGACGGCGATAAAGAGCTTTTCCTTGTCGCCATGATGATTATAGACGGTTTGGCGCGAGACACCGGCCTCCGCCGATATCAGGTCGATATTGGCGCCGGCAAAACCTTCCCGGCAGAAAACGCCGGCTGCGGCGTCAACGATCGACAGACGTTTGGCCTCATGGCCGCGTGGCGGAAAAATGTCAGGAGAAAAGCCCGGTCTCATGAAAATCCATATAGAGGTGATTGACGATTTAGACAAGAGTGTCTAAATTTGTGGACACGATACAAAGAGATTTCGCGCTGGAGAGACGAATAGAATTCGCTCTTGGGGAGTCGGGATCTCGCGGGATGGAACGTCCTAGGGTTAGACGTCGCCTGGCGGCGGCAACCAGAATTCGAAAGAAGCCACTATCATGAGTCCCAAATTCCTCCGCATCGCGGTCGTGCTCGGCCTGTTGTCCGCCATCGGCCCGTTTGCCATCGACATGTATCTTCCCGCTTTGCCGTCGATCGGCGCGGATCTGCACGCCGGCACGGCGGCTGTGCAGATGAGCCTGCTGATATTCTTCCTGTCGATGGGTTTTGGCCAGATCGTCGTCGGGCCGATCTCCGACATGGTCGGCCGCAAGCTGCCGCTCTATGGCGGCCTTGCGCTGTTCATGGTCGGTGGCATCGGCTCGGCAATGGCGCCGACCATCGAGTGGCTGATCGCCTTCCGCTTCCTGCAGGGCCTTGGCGCCAGCGCCGGCATGGCTGTGCCGCGCGCCATCGTGCGCGACTTGCACACCGGCAATGAGGCGGCCAAGCTGATGTCCTTGCTGATGCTGGTGTTTTCGGTGTCGCCGATCCTGGCGCCGCTGACCGGCAGCCAGATTATCGAGGCTTTCGGCTGGCGCGCTGTGTTCTGGACGGTGACCGGTGCGGCAGCCCTTGCCAGCATTCTGCTTGCGACCGCGCTCAAGGAGACGCGGCCGGCGGAAGAACGCGTTGGTTCCTCGTTCGGCACCGCCCTGTCGGCCTATCGCTTGCTTATGGGTGACCGCAACTTCCTCGGCCTGGTGGCGATCGCCGGCTTCGGCATTGCGAGCTTCTTCGTCTATCTGTCGAGCTCGTCCTTCATCCTGATCGACCATTATGGGCTGTCGCCTTCGGTCTACAGCGTGTTCTTCTCGATCAACGCGGTGGCCTTCATCGGCATGTCGCAGTTGACGGGACTGCTGGCCGGGCGCTTCGGGCTGAAGCGTGTCGTCTGGGTGGCGGTGACAGGCTATGCGACCACGATGGTGGTGCTGTTCGCGATCATGGCGACGGGCGTCGACCGGCTGGACGTGATGGCGGCCCTGCTGTTCGTCGGCTACGGCTTCCTTGGCCTGGTTATCCCGACCACTTCGGTGCTGGCCATGGAAGAGCATGGCGAAATCGCCGGCACCGCCTCGGCGCTGATGGGCACGCTGCACTTCGCCATCGGCGCGCTCGCCATGGGCGTCGCCGGCGTGTTCTTCGACGGCACGCCGCTGCCGATGGTCGCCGGCATCACGCTGTGCGCTGTGATCTCGTTCACGCTGGCCAAGTTCACGCTCGGCCGCTCGCGTGAAGCCGTCGAGGCGCCAGCGGAATAAGCACGACCAATATGTGATAAAGGCCGGGTTTTCCCGGTCTTTTTCATGCCCGCAGATATTTCATGCGCGCAGGCCGGTCTCTTCGAGGATGAACCGGACGCGCTCCTCGACTGGCGCCAGTGGCAGGGGCACCAGCTCGTAGTCGAGCTCAACATAGACGCCGGCCACCGCACCATGGGTGCGTCTGGCTTCGTCAAGCGTCTGCTTGCGTTCTTCATCCTGTGCAAAGATTTTCGGCCAGGGCGGCGCGATGAAGACCCGACGCGCATAGCGGAATTTCTCCGCTGCGTTGGCGGCGTGATCCGGCACCGGCAGGCCGCAAAGCTTGAGGTAGCCGATCGTGTCCGGCACGCCGCGATCGAAGAAGACTGGACCGGACTCAGCTTGGGCCGCGTGCCAGGAGCGAAGCTCCCAGGACAGCATCAGTTCGGCGAAGAGCGCTCGGTCCTGCCAGGGAAGGGCAGGGCCGCCGATCGCCATCTGGTCGCGGATGATGCCGCGTCCGGCCTCCGGCGCCGTTGCGAAGCCTGCCTGTTTCAACGCCTCGATTAGGGTGGTCTTGCCGGAACCGGGACCGCCGGTCAGCACGAAGAATCGATCGGAATCGTTTTGCATTTTTATCCATGGAAAGGGAGGTTCGCGGCGCAGGGGTTTCGCGGCCTGCCGGCCGTGCGAAATCTGGCAGAGGACTGCCGTTGCGCGTGACGAATATTGAAAAGGGGGAGAAGTGGAGGTTTCTGTTGCCAGGTACCTCCGAACCCCGCCTAGAAGTGCGAACCTCTAGGGCTTGATTTGAAGCTATCGCACCGCTTACGCGGCGAGACGTGCTTCCGCATAGTTGTCATTTGCAACTACAGGTTTAGCCCGATGACGGTGGTACCATGCCGGGCAAAAGTACGATCTTTACACCTTCGTCGATCCTATTTCGCCCCCATCAAAAACCGCTCTGTCGTCAACAGCGGCTTTTGGTGGAGGCGCCGGGTACCGCCCCCGGGTCCGAACGGCTTATTTCATCGCCCATTTATCGCCATAGTCGGTCAAGCCGACAAAACGAATATAGGGGGCGATCATGGAAATTGAAAGGCCGCAATCGGGCTTTGTCCCCGTGTCAAATCGCGACGCCAAAGGGTTGACTTGGGCGCGGTCTCAACCGAAGCTTTGCGTGCGGTGAGGAGTTACCGACTAGCGCACAAGTTGCAGCAGCGCGCCACAACCCTCATCGACCGGATCCGTGGCGCCGACGAGGGGAATTTTGATGGCCGACTATCTTGCAGACGTGAAGAAGTACGATGCCTCGGCAAGTGCCGGCGTAGTCGAAAAGATCGTCAAGCATCTGGGCATCGCGCTCAGGAACCGCGACTCCTCGCTGGTGTCCTGCACGGACCCGAAGGAACTGGAGCGGGTCAAGGAGAGTTGGGTCGCCAAGAAGCTCGGCGTCAGCGACGGGGCGAAAGCCGATGCCTCGATCCAGAAGACCTGCAAGGCGATGCACGCCGACAATACCAAGAGCCGCGTGACCTTCTATTACCTGGTGGCCAAGGATCTGGGCAAACTCGGCTCCCTCTGAGACCCCTCATAATTTCTACTCTGGCGGTCGACTAGCGCGGTTTTCCGCGCCTTCGGCTTGCTGGAGCGAGTTGTGACGAGGGGCCCGCTCCCTATCCGGGTGGGGAAGACTTCAGACAGGCATGGCGTCAGCGCGTACATGCGCTATGATCGGTGAAATCTCGAATCGAGCCGGAGCCGATGCGCCAATATCTCGACCTCTTGCAGCATGTACTGGACAACGGCGCCGATCGCGGTGACCGCACCGGCACCGGCACGCGCTCTGTCTTCGGCTACCAGATGCGTTTTGATCTGGCGCGCGGCTTTCCGGTCACCACCACCAAGAAGCTCCACCTGAAGTCGATCATCCATGAATTGCTGTGGTTCCTGGCCGGCGACACCAACATCAAGTACCTGACCGACCACGGCGTTTCGATCTGGGACGAATGGGCCGACGAGAATGGTGACCTCGGCCCGGTCTATGGCAAGCAGTGGCGCTCCTGGCCGGATGGTCATGGCGGCTCGATCGACCAGATCGCTGGCCTTCTCAAGGAGATACGCCGCAATCCTCAATCGCGGCGGCTGATCGTTTCGGCGTGGAATCCAGCCGAGGTGGAGGCGATGGCGCTGCCGCCTTGCCACTGCCTGTTCCAGTTCTACGTGTCGGAAGGCAAGCTTTCCTGCCAGCTCTATCAGCGTTCGGCCGACATCTTCCTTGGCGTGCCGTTCAACATCGCGTCCTACGCGCTGCTGACGCTGATGGTGGCGCAGGTGACCGGGCTGAAGCCGGGCGATTTCGTCCACACGCTGGGCGACGCGCATCTCTACTCAAATCATTTCGAGCAGGCCCGCGAGCAGCTGAAGCGCACGCCAAGGGCGCTGCCGACGATGTGGATCAATCCGGAGGTCAAAGACCTCTTTGCGTTCCGCTTCGACGATTTCCGGCTGGAAAACTACGTCGCCGATGCTTCGATCAAGGCGCCTATTGCCGTCTAGAGCGGCAAGCTTCAGTCGATGCCGATCATCACGTCCGAAGCCTTGACCACGGCATAGGCCTGTTTGCCCTTTTCGAGCTTCAGGTCGGCGACGGCCTCGTTGGTGATCGAGGCGGTGACGACGGTGCCGCCACCGATGTCGATCCTGACATGCGAAGTGGTGGCTCCCTTGACGATCTCGGTGACCGTTCCCTTGAGGATGTTGCGGGCGCTGATCTTCATTGTACGTCTCCTTTTATCTTTCGCTGTAGCCAGCCTGGTTCATCGTAGGCCGCGATGACTTCCAGATACAATGCCGGCGTCGGGCAAAAAGTCTTCCCTTGTTATGTTCATATGGATATATCGGTTGGTAGGCTCGAGCCGGTCGGATTTTAAACCCAGGGAGAATTTTCATGACGCGAAAAGGGTTCGGATTGAGGGCGATCGCCCTTGGCGGTTTTGCGGCAGCCTTGATGGCCGCGGCGCCGGTCGCTCGCGCTGAGGACAAGGTCGTCGTTTTTGCCGCGGCCAGCCTGAAAGACGCGCTCGATGCCGTGAACAAGGTATGCGAGGCCGATGTCGGTGAGGCCGCGACCGTCTCCTATGCCGCCAGCTCCGCGCTGGCCAAACAGATCGAGGGCGGGGCACCGGCTGATGTCTTCATCTCGGCCGACCTCGACTGGATGAAATATCTCTCCGACAAGAAGCTGACCAAGCCGGACACTGAAGTGAAGCTGCTCGGCAACGAGATCGTGCTGGTGGCGCCGAAAGATTCGAAAGTCGAGACCAAGATCGAGAAGGGTTTTGACCTCGCCAAGCTGATCGGCGACGGCAGGCTCGCCATGGGCGATTTCAAGGCAGTACCGGCCGGCAAATACGGAAAGGCGGCGCTTGAATCGCTCGGCGTCTGGTCGTCTGTCGAAGGCAAGGTGGCGCAGTCCGAGAATGTTCGCGCGGCACTGAAACTGGTTTCGACAGGCGAGGCAGCGCTCGGCATCGTTTATGCCACCGACGCGCATGCCGAAAAGGGCGTCAAGGTGGTCGGCACCTTCCCGGAGGATTCGCATCCGCCGATCATCTACCCGGTTGCCCAAACCGCCGATTCGAAGGACAAGGATACGGCGGCTTTCCTGAAATGCCTGCAGTCGGTAAAGGCCGGGGCACTTTTCAAGGATCAGGGCTTCACGGTGCTGACGCCGAGCAACTGAGGTCCAAGGGGCTTTACCTCGCACTATGAACTGGCTGCTGGACCTCAGTCCCGACGAATGGAATGCGGTCCGGCTGTCCATCAAGGTGGCGACGGTGGCGATGCTTTTCAGCCTGCCACCGGGCATCCTGATCGCGCTGCTGCTGGCCCGAGGCCAGTTCTGGGGCAAGACGCTGCTCAACGGCTTGGTTCATCTGCCGTTGATCCTGCCGCCTGTCGTGACCGGATATCTCTTGCTTTTGACCTTCGGCAAGCGGGGCTTGGCCGGCGCCTTCCTGGCCGAGCATTTCGGCATTGTCTTCTCGTTTCGCTGGACAGGTGCGGCACTTGCCTGCGGCATCATGGGCTTTCCCCTCATGGTGCGGGCGATCCGGCTGTCGATCGAGGTGGTGGACCGCAAGATGGAGGCGGCGGCGGGAACGCTTGGCGCCAATCCTTTGTGGGTGTTTGCGACCATCACGCTGCCGTTGATCCTGCCCGGGCTGATCGCCGGCGCCATCCTGGCTTTCGCCAAGGCAATGGGGGAATTCGGCGCCACCATCACCTTCGTCTCCAACATTCCCGGCGAGACTCAGACGCTGCCCTCGGCGATCTACACCTTTACGCAGGTGCCGGGCGGCGATGAGGGTGCGCTGCGGCTGACGCTGATTTCCATCATCATTTCGATGGCGGCACTGGTCGCCTCGGAAGTGCTGGCGCGGCGGGTCGGGCGGCGGATGGACATCGAATGAGCGTCCTCGTCGACATCAGCCATCGGCTCGGCGATTTTGCCATCGACGTCCGCTTCGAGAGTGCTGGACGGCTGACGGCACTGTTCGGGCCGTCAGGTTCTGGCAAGACGACGCTGATCAACATGATCGCCGGCCTGATCCGGCCCGACAAGGGCCGCATCGAGGTCGATGGTCGCGTGCTGGTCGATACCGACGCCGGGGTTTTCATACCGAAGCACAAGCGCCGCATCGGCATGGTGTTCCAGGACGCGCGGCTGTTTCCGCATATGAGTGTCGCCAGCAATCTGCGCTACGGCCGCTTCTTCACTCCGGCCGCCGAGCGCTATTCCGACATGGATGCTGTTGTCGACTTGCTCGGCATCGCTCCGCTGCTCGGGCGGCGCCCGGCAAAGCTCTCGGGTGGCGAGAAGCAGCGCGTGGCGATCGGCCGGGCACTGCTGGCCAGCCCGAGATTGCTGCTCATGGACGAGCCGCTGGCCTCGCTCGACGAAGCGCGAAAGGCCGAGATCCTGCCCTATATCGAGCGGCTGCGCGACGAGACGAAGATTCCGATCGTCTATGTCAGCCATTCGGTCGCCGAGGTGGCGCGGCTGGCGAGCGACGTGGTGACGCTGGCGCAAGGCAAGGTCGTCGCCAGCGGTCCGACCAAGGCGGTGATGCAAAGGCTCGATCTCTTGCCGGCCGAAGAGCGCGGCGAGGGTGGTGCGGTGCTCGACACCAAGGTGCTGCGCCACGACGAGGTGTATGGCATGACCGTGCTCGCCTCGGCCGCCGGCGAAATCCGCGTGCCGCGCCTTGCAATCGCGACCGGCGCTCCCGTGCGCATCCGCATCCGTGCCCGCGATGTGATGATCGCCACCGTGAAGCCCACGGGGCTCAGCGCGCTCAACATCCTGCCCGGCACGATCGTCGCGATCAGCCCGGGCGAGGGGCCGGCGGTCGAGGTTGGCATCAGTTGCAATGGCGCAACCGTGCTGGCTCGCATCACCGAACAATCGCGACAGGTGCTGAAGCTTCAGCTTGGCGGCAAGGTTTTCGCGGTCATCAAGACTGTGAGCTTTGACCGGGCGAACACCGGCGCCGGCCTGCCCGTCGAGGCGGATGGATGACAATCGCTATGTCTTTTTGGAATAGCGGTTTTGCCGAAGAGCTTCTAGTATGAGATCGGGCGTGACCGCGGAGGAGCAAAAATGCCGTCGCTGAGCTTGCGGATAAATCTCGATCCCGACGGGCGCATAGGTCCGGGCAAGATCGAGCTGCTGGAGCACATCGCCACCTTCGGCTCGATCTCCGCCGCAGCGCGCGGCATGGAGATGTCCTACAAGCACGCCTGGGATCTGGTCGAGGACATGAACCGGGTGTTCGGCAAGCCGCTGGTCGCGGCGCAGACCGGAGGCCGCAAGGGCGGTGGCGCGCAGTTGACGACGGTCGGCCTGGCCGTGGTCAGCCGCTTTCGTGCCATCGAGCGGGCGGCGAGCGCTGCCGCCACAACACATATGGATGCACTGCAGGCGGAGATCGATGCGGGATGAGATCGACTGGAAACTCTATCCCGACGGGCGACTAGCGCGACGAGTTTCGAGCCCATCTCAGCGTTGGCGCCACAAGGGATTAATTCTCCTCCGGCTCGCCATGTTTGCGCAGCAGGTAGGTGTCCATGATCCAGCCCTTTTTTCGGCGGGCTTCCTCGCGGACCTTTTCAATCTCTGCACCGACATCACTGATGCGGCCCGAGACAAGGATCTCGTCCGGCGTGCCGAGATAGGCGCCCCAATGGATGGTGACATCCTTGTCATCCAGCGTGTTGAAGGCGCATTTGCCGTCCAGCATGACGACCGTGCTGCCGGCATTCTCGGCCAAACCTTCCTCGGTCAGCCTGCGGCCCGTGGTGACCAGGATGGAATCGCCAATGCGGTTCAGCGCCATTTTATGGCCGGCGGCCAACGCCTGGATGGCTGTGATGCCGGGGATGACCTCGAGCTCGAAGCCAACATTGCCCCTCAGCCGCACCCGCTCGAGGATGCGCAGCGCGCTGTCGTAGAGCGAGGGGTCGCCCCAGATCAGGAAAGCGCCGCAACCGTCTTCCGCAATCTCGTCGCGGATCAGGCCTTCGTAAATGGCGGCGATGGCTTCGTGCCAGTCGTCGACGGTCGAGCGATAGGAGGGCGCTGGTTCGGCGCGCACCGGCACGTCGAACTCGACGCGGCGCGACTTCGGGTTGGTGACGAAGCGGTCGCAGATCTCGCGCCGCAATTCGGCAAGGTCGTTTTTCCCAGCACCTTTGTCGGGGATGAACAGCACATCGGCGCGGTTCAAGCCTGATATGGCCTGAACCGTAATGTGGTCGGGATTGCCGGCGCCGATGCCGATGACGAGAAGCTTGCGCATGGGCGAACTCCTGCCCGATCGGAACTTGTTAGTCCAGACCGCTCGCGTGTCCAGACCGCGCCTGTGCATGCGGAAGGGCTTTGAAACGCCACATTGAAACGGCTAGGGTCATTCAGGCATTCCAGCCGAGGGGGCTTCGATGTTGCGATATGTTCTGACTGTGGCGTTGGCGCTTTCGGCCGCGCCGGCACTGGCCAATGACTTCGACTGCCGAACTCGGCACCGGTGGCCTCATTCTGTCGCGTAACGATGCGGTGGCGATGCAGAGTGAGGACCTCTTCATTTCGCCCGAGAAAGTGACGGTCGACTACGTCTTCCACAACAACACAGACAAGGACGTCAGCGCGATCGTCGCTTTCCCAATGCCCGACATTTCGGGCGACCCCGAGGAGATGCCGGCGATCCCCGAAAACCAGAGCGACAATTTCCTCGGCTTCGAGGTGACGATCGACGGCGCGCCGGCAAAGCCGCAGCTCGAACAGAAGGTGTTCGCGCTCGGCATCGACATCAGCGCCGACCTCAAGGCCCAGAATGTGCCGTTCAACCCCTTCGGCGATGCGGCCAAGGCGGCATTGGCGAAGCTGCCAAAGGCAGTGGCCGATGACTGGGTGAACCGCGGCATCATCATCGAGGATCCGGAAGGCGACCAAAGCGCCACACCGTCCTATGCGCCATGGTGGCAGCTTCGCTCTACCTATTGGTGGCGCTCGACCTTTCCGGCCAACAAGGACGTCCATGTTTCGCACCGCTACAAACCGAGCGTCGGCGGCACGTCCTCGGTCAGTTTCTTCTACGACGGCAAGTTCCAGGGACAATATGCATCATACAAGACACGCTACTGCCTAGACGATACGTTCGAAAATGCGGTGCGCCAGGCTGCGAAGGCCGACGGCTATCCGAAATTCTACGAAAACCGCATCGCCTATATCCTGACCACCGGCGGCAATTGGGCAGCCGGCACCATCGGCAAGTTCAAGCTGACCATCGACAAGGGCAATCCGAAAGCCATGGTTTCGTTCTGCGGCGACAACGTCAAAAAGGTCGGGCCGACAACCTTTCAGATGACTGCGGACGATTTCTATCCCGAGCACAACATCGACATCCTCTTGCTCGAACCGTCGGACAGCAATGGCGGGGACGCGAACTGATGCATGTCGCGATCTATGTCGCCATTGCCGAGAATGGCGTGATCGGGCGCGACGGCGGATTGCCTTGGCGGCTCTCCACCGATCTCAAGCGTTTCAAGGCCGATACGATGGGCAAGCCCATCATCATGGGCCGCAAGACCTATGAAGGCATCGGCCGGCCGCTGCCGGGAAGGCTGAACATCGTCGTCACCCGCGACAAGGCCTGGCGCGCCGAGGGCGTCGAGGTGGCGCATACGCTGGAGGCCGCCATCCAGCTGGCAACGGTGCGCGGACGCTGCATGGCTGGCGTGGACGAGGTCTGCGTCATCGGCGGCGGCGAGATCTATGCCCAGGCGCTGCCGCTGGCCGACCGGCTGCACGTCACCCATGTGCTGGCAGCCGTCGATGGCGACGCGCATTTCCCGCCGATCGACCCTCAGACATGGCGCCTGGTCAGTTCGCAGGAGGTTCCGGCCGGGGAAAAGGACAGCCACGCGACGCGCTATTCGGTTTATGAGGCCCGCCGCGAGATACATTGAAAGACAAAAAAGGTATTGAAAGACGACAAAGGGTCGCGACCGGCCCAAAACGGATGATGTCGGCGGGGCATCGCGTTGAAAGCGTGCTGCCACATCCCTATAGAAGAACAACACTGGATTTTGCGCCGTAACTCCGGCGCTTGAGGGAATTCCAAGCGAAAGGACATTCATGCCCTGGAACGACAAGAGCGGCGGTGGCGGCGGCCCATGGGGCGGCGGCGGCGGCGGTAACAATCAAGGGCCCTGGGGACAGGGGCCGAAGGGGCCAAGTGGCCCGCAGGGGTCGCCTCCTGATCTCGAAGACATCATCCGCCGTGGCCAGGACCGGTTGCGCCGCGCGCTGCCCGGTGGCGGCGGTGCCAGTCCGGCCGTGTTCGGCTTGATCGCCGCGGTGCTGGTCGTTCTGTGGGCCTTCCAGGCGGTCTATACGGTGCAGCCCGATGAGGTCGCGGTCGAACTGCGCTTCGGCAAGCCGAAGCCCGAACTCTCCCAGCCCGGCCTGCATTTCCATTGGTGGCCGCTAGAAACCGTCGAGACGGCCAAGATTTCCGAGCAGCTCGTCGACATTGGCGGCGGCAACACCAGCGGCAACGGGCTGATGCTGTCGGGCGACCAGAACATCGTCAACGTGCAGTTTTCGGTCGCTTATCAGGTGTCCGATCCCCGCGCCTACCTGTTCGACGTCTCCGATCCTGACGGCATGCTGCGGCAGGTCGCCGAAAGCGCCATGCGCGAAGCCGTCGGCCGCCGGCCGGCACAGGACATCTTTCGCGATGACCGCCAGGGCATAGCGGCGTCGGTGCGCGAAATCATCCAGACGACGCTGGACGGCTACAAGGCTGGTCTCAACGTCAACGCCGTCTCCATCGAGGATGCGGCACCGCCACGCGAAGTGGCCGATGCGTTCGACGAAGTGCAGCGCGCCGAGCAGGACGAGGACAAGTTCGTCGAGCAGGCCAACCAATATTCCAACCAGAAGCTCGGCCAGGCGCGCGGCGAGGCGGCACAGGTCCGCGAAGACGCGGCCGCCTACAAGAACCGTGTGGTGCAGGAAGCCGAAGGTGAGGCCCAGCGCTTCATCTCGGTCTATGACGAATACGTCAAAGCACCCGATGTCACGCGCAAGCGCCTCTATCTGGAAACCATGGAGAAGGTTCTGAAGGATTCGAGCAAGGTCATCGTCGAGCAGGGCAACGGACAAGGTGTCGTGCCTTATCTGCCGCTGCCGGCATTGCAGCCGAAACCGCCGGCACCGGCCGCGCCCGCCGCGAACACGGGAGCTTCCCAATGATGAGCAACCGTCTTCCCATCTTCGTCGTCGTGGCGGCGGTCATCCTGTTCCTGATCTATTCCTCGGTCTTCGTGGTCAATGCCCGCCAGCAGGCGCTTGTGCTTCGCTTCGGCGAGATCGTCGACGTCAAGAGCGAGCCCGGCATCTATTTCAAGGCGCCGTTCTCGTTCTTCGACGCCGACACCGTGCAGCTGATCGAGAACCGGGTGCTGCGCTTCGATCTCGACAACATCCGCGTCCAGGTGTCGGGCGGCAAGTTCTATGAGGTCGATGCCTTCATCGCCTATCGCATCTCGGATCCGCGCGTCTTCCGTGCCGCCGTGTCCGGTCAGATCGAACTGGCCGAAGCGCGGCTGCGGACCCGTCTCGACGCTGCCTTGCGCCGCGTCTACGGTCTGCGCGACTTCGAGGCGGCGCTCTCGGAAGAGCGTGCGGTGATGATGCGCGAAGTGCGCGATCAGCTCCGGCCCGACGCCACCTCGCTTGGGTTGCAGATCGAGGATGTCCGCATCCGCCGTACCGACCTCACGGCCGAGGTTTCACAGCAGACCTACGACCGCATGAAGGCGGAACGCCTGGCGGAAGCGGCGCGGCTTAGGGCACGCGGCAACGAAGCGGCACAGCGCATCACGGCGCGCGCCGACCGTGAAGTGGTCGAGATCGTTGCCGAAGCGCAAAAGGAGTTGGAGATCCTGCGCGGCGAGGGCGAAGCCCAGCGCAGCGCCACCTTCGCCGGAGCCTATCAGCGCGATCCCGCCTTCTTCGACTTCTACCGGTCGATGAATGCCTATGGCACGGCGCTGGACAACACCGGGACCACCATGGTGCTGTCGCCGAGCTCTGAGTTCTTCCGCTTCTTCCGGGATCCGGACGGCAAGGAAGGGCCGGCGAAACCGACACCGGCGGCTCCCGCCGCACCGGCGACGGCACCTGCCGCGCCGGCGACACAACCCAGCACCGGCCAGCAATAGCCGGTGCAGGATTTTCTCGCCGCCATGGGCCTCGTCCTCGTGATTGAAGGGCTGGTCTATGGCGGCTTTCCCGGCCTTGCCAGGAAACTTGCCACCGAAGTGCTGTCGCTGCCGGAAAATGCCTTGCGCATCGCCGGGCTGGCGGCGATCGCCATCGGTGTCGGCATCGTCTGGCTGGTGCGGGGCGGATGAGGCGCACGTGGTCGCGGAATAACGCGCGATTTGCACTCTGCCGATAGCCACAGCCGCAAACGTGCCGTATTTCTTGCCATCATGGCGCGACGCGGCGTTTTCGTCGAAGCGCTTTTCTCTTTTTAGAATTCCGGGAGGCTTCTCGATGACATCCACATCCCTTTTGCGCGCAGCACGGCGCACGCTCATCGCCGGCACGGCGGCGCTTCTTGTCGGTGCGGTAGCTGTTCCTTCCTTCACGCCGCCGGCCTTCGCCGCAGATGGGCCTGCTTCGGTGGCCGATCTGGCGGACCGTGTTCTCGGCGCGGTGGTCAACATCTCGACCTCGCAGACGGTGAAGGGCACGGAAGGTCCGGGCGTGGTGCCGATGCCGCAGCTGCCTGAAGGTTCGCCTTTCCAGGATTTCTTCGACGATTTTTTCAAAAACAAAGGCGGTGACAAGGACGCGGGCTCGCAGAAGGTCCAGTCGCTGGGCTCCGGCTTCGTCATCGACGCCGAGCAAGGCATCGTCGTCACCAACAACCACGTGATCGCCGATGCCGACGACATCGAGGTCAATTTCTCCGATGGCATCACTTTGAAGGCGACGCTGGTCGGCACCGACACCAAGACCGATGTCGCGGTGCTCAAGGTCGATCCCAAGGGTCACAAGCTGACCGCGGTGAAGTTCGGCGATTCCACCAAGATGCGCGTCGGCGATTGGGTGATGGCGGTCGGCAATCCCTTCGGCCTCGGCGGAACGGTCACGGTCGGCATCGTCTCGGCCCGCAACCGCGACATCAATTCCGGCCCCTATGACGACTTCATCCAGACCGATGCCGCGATCAATCGCGGCAATTCGGGCGGCCCGCTGTTCAACAGCGCCGGCGAGGTCATCGGCATGAACACCGCGATCATTTCGCCGTCCGGCGGTTCGATCGGCATCGGTTTCTCGATTCCCTCGCAGCTTGCCTCGGGCGTCGTCGATCAACTGCGTCAGTATGGCGAGACACGGCGCGGCTGGCTCGGCGTACGTATCCAGCCGGTGACGGACGATATCGCCGAAAGCCTCGGCATGGCGACAGCCAAGGGTGCGCTGGTGGCCGGCGTCATCAAGGGCGGACCTGTCGACAACGGCACCATCCAGGCTGGCGACGTCATCATCAAGTTCGACGGCAAGGACATCCATGAAATGCGTGACCTGCCGCGCGTCGTCGCCGAAAGCCCGGTCGGCAAGGCGGTCGACGTGCTGATCGTGCGCAAGGGCGTCGAGCAGACGGTGAAGGTGACGCTCGGCCGGCTCGAGGATGGCGAGAAGCTCGCCAGTGGTGAGAATGGTAACACCGACCAGGACAAGGGCGACAAGGCTCCGGCCGTTTCGACCGCCTCGGTGCTCGGCATGACCGTCGGCGAGATCAATGACGAAACGCGCAAGAAGTTCGGCATCGCGGCCGATGTTTCCGGCGTCGTCATAACCGATGTGGCCAGGGACTCGGCCGCGGCCGAGCGCGGCATCCAGCCCGGCGAAGTGATCACCGAGATCGCGCAGGAATCGGTCGCCACGCCCAAGGACGTCATGGACCGGATCGGCGCGCTGAAAGAGCAGGGGCGCAAGAACGCGCTCCTGATGCTGGCGTCCAAGACCGGCGAATTGCGCTTCGTGACGATCCGGATGGATTGAGGTTTCAATCCCGCAATTTAGAAAAGGGCGGCTATCCAGCCGCCTTTTTTCTTGCCTGCCAGTCCCGGTGCGACAGCCGGTAGAGCACATGCCGCTTCAGCGCGGGATGGCTGTCGGGAATGCTGGGGAGATCGAAATCGGCTATGGGATCGGCTGTCATGCCGAGGCGTTTCATGACGGCGGTCGAGCGGTGGTTTCCGGCTACGGCGAAGGAAACGATCTCGTCGACGGCCAATGTCTCAAAACCGTAGGCCAGCCATGCTTCGGAGGCCTCGGTGACATAGCCCTTGCCCCAGAATTCGGGGGCTAGCCGCCAGCCGATCTCGATTGTGTCGGCCGGCAGCGATGGGACATGATCGGTAGCGAGGAGGCCGACGAAACCGATGCATTCGCCAGTCGCGGCAATCTCGGCCGCGGCGAAGCCGTAGCCGTCCCGCTCGATGGCGGCCCGCAATTCATCCATCTTGGCGTCGGCCTGCGCACGGTCCCGGCGAAACGGGAAGAATTCCATGACGCGCTCGTCGGAGTTGATGCGATGGAAGAGCTCATGGTCACGCTCTCCCCAATTGCGCAGGATCAGGCGCTCGGTGCGCATTGGTTTCATCTAGCGAACTCTTCCTGGCGATAACCCTGCAGATAGAGCAGTGCGGTCAGGTCGCCGTGGTCGATGCGAACCTTCGCCTGCGCAGCCACTGTCGGTTTGGCATGCAGCGCCACACCGGTGCCGGCCAGGCGGATCATGTCGAGATCATTGGCGCCATCACCGACGGCGATGGCGTCGGCCGGCGTCAGTCCAAGGCGCGCCGAGATTTCGATCAGGGCGTCGGCCTTGGCGGCGCGGCCGAGGATCGGTTCACCGACCAGACCGGTGAAGTGTCCGTCCTGTTCGAGCAGGCGGTTGGCACGGTTTTCCTGGAAGCCGAGCATGGAAGCGATGCGCGTCGTGAACACTTCGAAGCCGCCCGAGACAAGTGCCGTCCAGGCGCCATTGGCGCGCATGGTCTGGACCAGCGCGCCGCCGCCAGAGGCCAATGTCAGCCGATTGGCGACGATACGGTCGACGACGGCGGCATCGAGACCCTTCAGCAACGCAACGCGCTCGCGCAGCGCCGGCTCGAAGGCGATCTCACCGTTCATCGACCGCGCGGTAATAGTGGCAACGCGCTCCTTGACGCCGATCTCGTCGGCCAGTTCGTCGATGCATTCCTGGTCGATCATGGTCGAATCCATGTCGGCGATGAGGATTTGCTTGCGGCGCGTCTCGGCCTGCTGGACGATCACATCGACCGGTTCCGCGGCCAGCGCGGCGCGCAGGGCGTCAGTGATATCGGCACGGTCAGCCTCTTGCGGCAAGGCAAGATCGCAGGCAATGCCTTCGGCCAGCCAGGAGACAGCGCTTGCGCCCACCGACCGTGAGGCCATATTCGCAAGCGACGGCGACAGAGCGCGGTCGGCGGGACGGGAAACAAGCGTGGCAATGAGCGGCATCGAGAATTCCGGCACGGATGCGGGCGAAGGCCGCGTGAAGAACGCGATCCTGATAGCCGGGCCGACCGCCAGCGGCAAGTCGGCACTGGCGCTCGATTTGGCCGAACGCACGGGCGGCGTCATCGTCAACACCGATTCCATGCAAGGCTATTCGGTTCTCGACGTGCTGACCGCCAGGCCGGAGCCGGCCGACCTCGCACGGGCGCAGCATTTTCTCTACGGCCATGTCCACCCCGGTACCGCCTATTCGACGGGTGCGTGGCTGCGCGATGTGATGAAACTCATCGACGACGGAATGCTGTCGCGGCGGCCAGTCTTCGTCGGCGGCACCGGGCTTTATTTTCGGGCGCTGGCCGAGGGCATTTCGGAAATGCCTGATATTCCGCCGCGCATCCGCGATCGCTGGCGCTATGAGCTGAAGGAGCAAGGCGCGGTCAAGCTGCACGCGCTGCTGCTGCGTGAGGATTCGAAAGCCGCCATGCAGTTGAAGCCGACCGACAGCCAGCGCGTGGTGCGGGCGCTCGAAGTGCTCGACGCCTCCGGCCGATCGATCCTGGAATGGCAGGCAGAGCGAGGCCGGCCGCTCATCGACAGGCAGACCGCGCACTTCCTCGTCATCGAGCCGGACCGGGCGGCGCTTGTTGATCGCATTGAAAGGCGCTTCGACCAGATGCTGGACAAGGGCGCGCTGGAGGAAGTCCGGCAAATTGCGGCCCTTCACCTCGATCCGGACCTGCCGGCGATGAAGGCGATCGGTGTTCGCGAACTGCAGGCGGCGATGGCTGGAGAATCCAGCTTTCCCGAAGCGATCGAGCGCGCCAAGATCGCGACCCGGCAATATGCCAAGCGGCAAGCGACCTGGTTTCGCCATCAACTGGGGCCGGAATGGCAAAGATTGCGCCCCGGTGACGATCTCGAAACCACGATCCAAACACTTGCTGCTAATGCAACTTAAAAAGTTGACCTTGAGGGAAGGGTTCGCGCCGAAGTTGTTGTAATTAACGCTCCGTAAGGCGGTCCGTGCCATAAGATCGGTGGGCACTTTCGATCGGGGAGCAGATGCGTTTCCATAAGGCGGAATCCGCTTTTTTCGTCTTTATTTTCGTGATCCTTGCCGCTGGCCTGGTGACACTGCATGCCTATGGGCTCTTGCAATCCTTCGCCACGGAACTCACCACGCAGTCCGGCATGGACAAGGTCATCTATCTCAACAAGCTGTTGTTCGCGACCGGCGTGCTGCTGGCGACCGCGCTGTTTTTCGGCATCTTCTTCATCTACCCGCTGATCCGCAGACAGGCGACGGAAGAAGGCAAGCTGCGCGCCATGACGGTTTCGCTCAGCGCCCGCTCCGAAACGCTTGAGCACGCCGCCCTGACCGATGGCCTGACCGGCATGCAGAACCGGCGCTATTTCGACGATGCGCTGAAGGAATATCTTGAGGAGTTCCGGCGCATCGAGAAGCCGGTTGGGCTGATGATCCTCGATCTCGATCATTTCAAGCAGGTCAACGACACGCACGGCCATGATGTCGGCGACGAGGTGCTCAAGGCTGTCGCCAACTGCCTCAAGGACATGACACGTTTCCACGATGTGGTGGCGCGGCTGGGCGGCGAGGAGTTTGCGGTCGTCACGCCCAATATGGAAGCGGAGTTGCTGGCCAAATTCGCCGAGCGCATCCGCAAGGCGATCGCCAACATGTCGGTCCTTTCAGGCAATGTCCGGCTCAAGATCACCACCAGCGTCGGCCTTGCCGTCTGGGACCGCAAGGAAACGGCGGAAGAGTTCTATCGCCGCGCCGACCGCCAGCTCTATGAAGCCAAACGGCAGGGCCGCAACCGCGTCTGCGCCTAAAATCCCATCATTGAATTCGTCAGGCTGGCCGTCTGCCGCTGTTTTCTGCGCTTCCGGTGCTCACGGACCAAAAGTCCGCTCCGCTCCGGTTCTCGAAAACAGCACCAGCCGACCCAGCCTGACGAATTCCCTGACGGGATTTACCCAGGCTGGCCAACGAAGACAGGGACAAAGTCCGCTTGTGCGGGATTCTGAGAACTGTTGGCAGATTGGCGTAGCGCCCAGCCTCAATCGTTCTGGGGGCGCATGCCGAAGGTGGCGGGCTTCAGGCCGTAGCGCATGTCGAAATCGTCTTCGGGTTGCGCGCGGCCGGCTGCCGGCTTGCGGTAGTCGGGGTCGCCGGCCTGGCGGCCGGAATCGACCACTTCGGCGAAGGCCATCGCCTGCTGCGTCGGTTTCGGCACGTTGCGCAGCCGCTCGACGATCGCCACCAGGTCGACATCGTCGTTGGCCTTTGGCGCCTCGGTCTCTTCGCGCTTGGCCGTGCCGGGAAGCAGGTGGCTGGGCAGTCTCTCGAATTTCAGCCGCATGGTCGTCGCCACGCCTTCGCCGAAGGCTATCGCTTCGCGCTGGCCCATGGACGACAGGAAGGCAAGGCTCGAGGCGGACGAGTCGGCGATGGCCGAACGGATGATCGCCTGGTCCTGCTCGTTGGCGAGCCGCATGGCAAAGAAGGTCGAGCATTGCGACAGGATGGTCGGGTCAAGCTCGCCCGGACGCTGGGTGACAACGCCGAGATAGCAGCCATATTTGCGGCCTTCCTTGGCGATGCGCGACAGCGCATGCCTCGTCGGCGCGAAGCCGAGACGCGGATCGGCCGGCATGTAGCGATGCGCTTCCTCGCACAGCAACAGGAGTTGCAGCTTGCCCTCGCTCCACAGCGCGAGGTCGAAGGCCAGGCGCGCCAGCACCGAACAGACGGAATTGACCACTTCGGAAGGCATACCGGCCATCTCGAAGCAGGTCACCGGGCGGCCGTGATGCGGTACGCGGAAAATATTGCCGATCGTCTCGTGGATGGTGTCCTCGATCAGGCGCGAATTGAACATGAAGCGGTAGCGCGGATCGGCGGCGGCCGATTCGATGCGTGTCTTCAGCGATTTGAGGGTCGGGCGCTCGTTCTTGCTTTCGAGCATGCCCATGCGCTCGTCGATCTGCTTGAGCAGGTCGGCGACGCGGTAAGGAACCGGCGTATCGGCGGTCAGCGCATCATTGCCGCGCCTGAGATAAGCGCCTGAATTCGGGTTGCGGTAGAGGTTCTTGGCGAGCGGAATGAGGTCGCGCAGGGCGTCGATCTCTTCAGGGACCGTTTCACGGCCGCGAAACAGCACCTCGGCGAATTCCTCGAGCTTGAACATCCAGAACGGCAGGTCGAGCGTCTTGGAATCGACCCTGACGCAGTATTCCGGCAGCGAGGCCGCGAATTCATTGTGCGGGTCGAGGATCAGGATGCGCAGATCTGGCCGCGCTGCGATCGATTTGCGCAGCAGCAGCGACACGGCGGTGGACTTGCCGACGCCGGTGGTGCCGACAACGGCGAAATGGCGCGCCAGCGTGTCGTCAATGGCGATGTTGGCGGCGATCGTCTCGTCCTGTGCCAGCGAGCCGATGGTAATGGAATGGCGGCCGGCGAGATCATAGACTGCCTGCAGGTCGCGGGTACGGATGCGGTGCGCGACCGCACCGATATGCGGATAGGTGGTGATGCCGCGGTCGAACATAGGCCTGGCACCGGGCTCGGCGCCGTCGCGCACTTCACCGACCAACTCGATGCTGACCTCGATGGGGTTCTGGCCCTCATTGCTCCAGGCGCGGTTCGATTTGCCGATCGCGTAAACGAGACCCACGGTCCGCGTCGTGCCCAGATTGATCGAGATCATCTTGCCGACCGTCCACAGGCCGGTGACAGACCCGTCGATGTCGTCGGCATAGGCGGCGATTGTGGCGCGCGCGCCGTCGCATTGCACGACATTGCCCAGGATGCGCCGGTCGTTCTGTTCTGCGTTGCGGCGCTCCTGCGATGTCGGTTCTCCGACGGAAGCTTCGCGTTCGACATACATGGACAGGCCAATCCCCATTTCCCTGAAGTCAGACCCTACAGGAATGGGGTTAAGGTCGGATGAGGTCGGATGGTGTAGAGAAGATTAAAAGCCCGGCGAAAATTGTCACAAGATGGCTCTTTTCGAATGGTGTCCTTTCGTTATAATGGACGAATGGATGATATAGCGAACGATATTTCCTCGACCATCGGCAAGCGGATCCACACTGAAAGAGGCATGCGGGACTGGTCGCTGGCCGATCTCGCCGAGCGGTCCGGCGTTTCCAAGGCGATGCTGAGCACGATCGAGCGCGGCATGACCAGCCCGACGGCGGCCCTTCTGGTGCGCATCGCGGCGGCCTTCGGCATGACGCTGTCGACCCTCATCGCGCGGGCGGAACTGCAAGGCGGCGGATTGCTGCGCGAGGCCCACCAGCCGGTGTGGCGCGATCCCGATACGGGCTATGTCAGGCGACATTTGTCGCCGGCCACCGACATGCCGCTCGAACTGATCAAGGTGCATCTGCCGGCGGGCGCCAGCGTCAGCTTGCCGGCGGCCTCCTATGCCTTCATCAAGCAGCAGATCTGGCTGATTTCGGGGCGGCTCGACTTCAGCGAGGGCGATGTGGTGCACAGGCTGGAGCCCGGCGACTGCCTGGCGCTGGGCGCGCCGTCGGACTGCATCTTCCACGCCCCGGAGGCGGGCGCCGACTATCTCGTCGCGCTGGTCAGGGGCTGACATCATGGCGAGACGTCCCAAACGCTCCCACAATGGGGGGCCGCCGCTTGATGAGTACAAGGGGCCGCCATGGGGCAAGGGCGATCCCTACATCTTCCTCGCCTGGCAGGCCGCGCACGCCAAGGCATGGAAGGCGCCGAGCCGCGAAATCATGCTGATGCGCATGGACAAGGCCGAACGGCTGGGCCTGACCTATGAGGAGTACACGCTCGAAATCCTCGAGCGCGGGCGGCATCTCAGGGAAGAAGACACCGAGCGCATCAGCGCCATCAAGGCCGCACGCAAGCGACGCCGCGTGACCCGTCTCGACTGATGCCGGCACGCTGTCGGCCCCATTTCATCGTTTCCAGAGGACTGGTCATGAATTCCATTGATATCGAAGCCCTGAGCGCCAGTGCGGAAACACTGGCAGTCCTGGCTGATCTGCTGGTCGAAACAGTTGCCGCAGGCGGATCGGTCAGTTTCATGCATCCGCTGGCACCGAAATCGGCAAGCGCGTTCTGGGAGAAGTCGCTGGCCGCAGCGGCAAGAGGGGAACGAGTGGTGCTTGGCGCATGGGACGGCAAGGCCCTTGTCGGCACTGTCACGCTGCTGCTCGGCTTCCCGCCCAACCAGCCGCACCGGGCCGAGATCGCTAAACTGATGACATCTGTCGAATACCGGGGCAGGGGTGTCGGAACGCGCCTGATGCGGGCAGCCGAGCGTCTCGCTGTCGAGAAGGGTCGCACATTGCTGGTTCTGGATACGGCGACGGAAGAGGGCGCTTCAGGCCTCTACGAAAAACTCGGCTTCACCTTGGCCGGAGAAGTGCCGGACTACGCCCTGAAGCCGCATGGCGGCCTGACCGGCACGCTGATCTACTGGAAGCGTATCGGCGCCTCGCCGAAATAGGCCGCGCCGGTCAGGCCGAGTCGATCCCCGAGAGGCGCCTCAGCAGCCATTGGCGGAAATCCTGCTCGGCACTGGTCAGCCGCGCGGTCGGCGGCCTGGTCAGAAAATGGCCCGAGGTGCTGGAGAGCTCGAAATCGGAAAGCGGCACGAGGGTCCTGCTCCTGAGTGCTGAGTCGACCAGCGGCCGCGAACCCAGAAGCACACCGGCTCCGGCGCTTGCCGCTTCCATCGCCGCGACGAAGCTGTCGAAGCGATGTGACCGTTGCGGGTGGCCGGCCAATCCGGCGGCGACAAACCATTCCGCCCACATTTCGCGCGCGCCCGCGACCAGAAGCAGTGGCAGCGATGTCCAGTCGGCAGCTCTCGCCAGGGCCGGACTTGCTACCGGCACCAGCCGCTCGGTGGTCAGCCTGTCTGCTTCGCGGCCGGGGAAGGATCCGTTGCCGAAGCGGATGTCGAGCGCCGAGCCTGGCAAATCGTAGTCGGCGGGGCGATGGATCGTCACCAGGTCGAGTTGGATGCGAGGCAGCGCCCTGGCAAGATCGGGCAGTGCTGGAACGAGCATCAGCAAGGCAAACGAAATCGGTACGCGGATGGTCACCGTCTGGACGGCGCGCGGCTCGAACAGTTGCGCCGTGCTGCTGCCAATGGTGGCGAAGGCCGACTGGATGTGGGGCAGATAGGCAGCGCCTTCCGGCGATAGTGCGACCCCGCGCGCCAGCCGGGTGAACAGACGCGTCTTCAGCCGCCCCTCGAGAAGCCGGATATGCTGGCTGACGGCCGCCTGGGTCAGGCCGAGTTCGGCTGCCGCGGCCGTAAAATTCGACAGCCGCGCCGCGGCCTCGAAACTGCGCAGCCAGTCGAGGGGAGGCAATGTCGTGATGGTTCTTTGAGCCATTAGTAATTTAATGCCATTGACCAAAAAATGATAATTTGAATTATGCCTTCTGTGGGATCAGCATGCAATCGAAACCCACGGACAGAGCCGTGGGCACCAAGCGGACAGGAACGGATCCCATGCTCACCCACGCGCTGATCGGCGACGAAGGCAGGACAATAGAACTTGGCTGGAAGGACGGGACGCGCACCCGCTTTCACGCCATATGGCTGCGCGATAACGCACTCGACGACAAGACGCGCAGTGCCGGCAATGGCCAACGGCTGATCACCATTCTCGACATTCCGGCCGATACGAAGATCGATGCAGCCTCGGTCAAGGACGATGCCCTCGAACTCACCTTCGTGCCGGAAGGAAAGACGGTCAGTTTTCCCTCGGCATGGCTGAGCGCGAACGCCTATGACCTCGACACCGATCGCCAGGCTGGATGGACCGGCAACGACACCGTTCGATGGACCAAGGCCACGATGCAGGATTCGGTACCGCGCGCCGGCTATATAGTCGCCAGCCGCGACCGCGCCGTCTTGGGGCAGTGGCTGGCGGCGGTGAAAACCTACGGTTTTGCGGTGATGGACGACCTGCCAACCGAATCCGGAGCGCTATGCAAGGTGTCCGACCTGTTTGGCTATATCAGGGAGACCAATTACGGCCGCTGGTTCGAAGTCCGCGCCGAGGTCAATCCGACCAATCTCGCCTACACCAATCTCGGCCTCCAGGCGCATACAGACAATCCCTATCGCGATCCGGTGCCGACGCTGCAGATCCTGTCCTGCATCGAGAACACCGTGGACGGCGGCGAATCCAGCGTCGTCGACGGTTTTGCCGTCGCCGCCGCGCTGCAGGCCGAAAACCCCGAAGGTTTCCGGCTGTTGAGTTCCTACCCGGCTCGGTTCGAATATGCCGGCTCCTCGGGGGTGCGGCTGCAGGCCAAGCGGCCGATGATCGAGCTTGGCCCCGATGGCGAGTTGATCTCAATCCGCTTCAACAACCGCTCGCTGGCGCCGACGGTGGACGTGCCGTTCGCCGAGATGGGCAAATATTATGCGGCCTATCGCCGGTTCGCCGAACTGATCGAGGATCCCTCCTTCGAGGTGACCTTCAAGCTCGAAGCAGGGCAGGCCTTCATCGTCGACAACACCCGCGTCATGCATGCGCGCAAGGAATTTTCAGGCACCGGCAAGCGCTGGCTGCAGGGTTGCTATGCCGACAAAGACGGCCTGCTGTCGACGCTTGCGGTGATCGAACACCAGTTCAAAGAGGCCGCGGAATGAGCGGCCAGGATCTGAACGCGGACAACGTCGTCGAGTTCATCGCCGACATCTTTGAGCGCCGGGGCGCCGAATCCTATCTCGGCGAACCCGTCACCATGTCGGAGCACATGCTGCAGGGCGCCTGGTTCGCCGAGCAGGATGGCGCGCCGGAGGTGCTGGTGGCGGCGGCCCTGCTGCACGACATCGGCCATTACACCAGCGAGTTCGGCACCTATTCGCCCGATGATGTCGAGGACAAGCATCACGACGAAGCCGGCGGTGAGGTGCTGGCGCCGTTCTTTCCGCCGGTCATCGTCGAATGCGTCCGGCTGCATGTTTCGGCAAAACGCTACCTCTGCGCCACCGACCCGACCTATTTCGGCAAGCTTTCGCAGGCCTCGGTGCATACGCTGTCGCTGCAGGGCGGGCCGATGACCGCCGAGGAAGTGGCCGAGTTCCGCGAGAACCCGTTCCATGAGGAAGCGGTGCGGGTCCGCAGATGGGACGAAGCCGGCAAGATCGCCAACATGAAGACGCGGGCGTTTCGCGATTATGTGCCTTTGCTGCAGCGGGTCGTGCGCGATTTCGCCAATCGCCTCTGACACCGATTCATCACCGGGAGGGACAGCCATGTGTTTCTGCTTCGATGGTGAAGGTGCTGTGAGGTCAGACAGGCCCGACAAGTGTCGGGAACGTGCTGCAGACACCCCTGAGGGGCCGCCGCGCGCTCCTCTTGGCGAGACACTCCTCTTGACCTGACGGGGCGTCTCGACGTGGCCGGTAAGTCCGAACCGGTCGAGCCTCGCGCTTGAGCAGTTGACGACGGTGTAGCTCTGGTGCGGCATTCGCCGCACCATGGGTTTCCTTGTCGGGGCTGGCTATCCCTTGTGATGGACTTGCTGAAGTCCGTAGACCGGCGTCGGCAGACCTGCCTGTCTCGCCTTCAATTGCAGCGCCAGGAACTGCGAATAGTGGCGCGACTGGTGGAGGTTGCCGCCATGGAACCACAGCGCTTCCTGTTGCGTCGGCTTCCACATGTTGCGCAACTCGCCTTCCCAAGGGCCGGGATCCTTGGTGGTGTTGGAGCCGAGGCCCCAGCATTTGCCGACCTTGTCAGCGATCTCGCGAGAGATCAGATCGGCGGCCCAGCCGTTCATCGAGCCATAGCCGGTGGCGTAGACGATGAGGTCCGCAGGAAGTTCCGACCCGTCGCTGAGCAGAACCGAATGCTGCTTGATCTCGTCGACGTCGACGCCGCTCTTCAGCTTGATCGAACCATCGATGACCAGTTGGGAGGCGCCGACATCGATATAATAGCCGGAGCCACGCCTGAGGTATTTCATGAACAGGCCGGACTCGTCGTCGCCCCAGTCGAGCATGAAACCGGCCTTTTCCAGCCCCTTGTAGAACGCCGCGTCGCGTTTCTTCATCTCGGCATAGGCCGGGATCTGGAACTCGTGCAGGATCTTGTAGGGCAGGGACGCAAAGATGAGATCGGCCTTGGCCGTGGTGATGCCGTTCTGCAGCGCCTGCTCCGAATAGAGCGAACCAAGTCCGATTTCCATCAACGTGTCGGATCTGGAGATATGGGTGCTCGACCGCTGCACCATGGTGACGTCGGCACCGGCTTCCCAAAGTGCGGCCGCGATGTCGTGGGCGGAATTGTTGGAGCCGATGACGACGGCCTTCTTGCCGGCATAGGCGTCGGGGCCGGGATGCTTCGAGGAGTGATGCTGGTCGCCCTTGAAGTTTTCCATGCCCTTGAATTTCGGCAGATTGGCCTTGCCGGACTGTCCGGTGGCCAGCACCAATTGCTTTGGCTTCAGGGTGATATCCTTGCCGTCGCGGTGGACGACGACGGTCCATTCCTTCTTCTTGTCGTCATAGGAAGCGCTCTTGGCCTCGGTCGACGACCAGTAGTTGAGCTCCATCACCTTGGT
This sequence comes from Mesorhizobium subarcticum, assembly GCF_055456085.1. Lineage (NCBI taxonomy): Bacteria > Pseudomonadati > Pseudomonadota > Alphaproteobacteria > Hyphomicrobiales > Phyllobacteriaceae > Mesorhizobium > Mesorhizobium subarcticum. The sequence goes on from NZ_CM144237.1 coordinate 3,962,288, forward strand.
GTACATTTCCAGCCAGTCGCCGATCTTGTCCTTGGGCGAGAAGACCGGCCAGTTCTTCGGGAAATCGATATAGGGCAGATGGTCGTACCAGACTGGATCATGCAGGCAGAGTGACTTGTAGCGTTTGCGCCAGCTGTCGCCGGCCCGCTCGTTCTTCTCGATGATGATGGTCGGTACGCCGAGCTGCCGCAGCCTTGCGCCGAGCGCGATGCCACCCTGGCCTCCGCCGATGATGAGCGTGTCTGGCTGCGTCTTGAAGCCGAGTTCGGCTGCTTCCTTCTCGCGCTCTTCCTTCCATGTCGGACGGTTCTTGCCCGAGCCATGTCTGGCGCCCATCGGCCGCGCGAAGCCGGCCTTCTCCTCATGACCTTTCAATTCGGCCATGGTGGTCAGCAGCGTCCAGATCTTGCCGTCCTTCAGCCTGATGTGGCCAAAGCCGCGCGCCAGTTCGGTCTCGAAACTGATCCAGCCCTCGATCAGCCCGCCGCTCTCGGTGGCGTCCTCACCCTTGGCGATGGCAAAATGTGACGGCTTTGTCCGCGACAACTGGCTTTTCAGCATGTCGCGGATCTGGTCCTTGCCTTCCATGGTCTTGATGTTCCAGGTGAAGGTGACGAGGTCGCGCCAGTAGCAGTCCTCCTGGAAACAACCAACCGCCTTCTCGATGTCATTGGCGGCGAGCGCGCCGCCGAATAGGTCGAGCAGGTCGGACAGTTTCTTGCTTGGGGCCTTGTCGAGCATAAGTCTTCCTCCGTGAAATCCAGGCCGTCATGGTGGCTCCTCCCGAGCCGGACGATCAAGTATCGGCAGAGAGCACGGCGTTCGTCACGCCCCACCATAGTTTCGCGTGGCTTCAAGGACTTATCCGGGCAACGACGCTCCGGAACTGGTCTGGGAGTGCTTTGCGGAGGGCGATGGAAGGGACGTTGCGGTTTGCGTGATGTCGGTACGATATGGCGTCGGTCGCGAAATCGTGACGGCCATTTGTCGAATTGAGAAATACCTTCAGCGCCGGCGCGATTTTTGCCGTTGACAGGCTGCCTTGCCCGCCCTTAGTGTCCGTGACCATGAAAACGGCACTCATTCTCGTAGGAAGGCGCGTGGGCAAGGCGGTGTAACCGCCGGGCGAAAACCTCCCATGCGCAACACACAGGCTCCCTCGGGGGCCTTTTTTATTGCCTGAAACACGACTAAACGACCAGCAAACGCCAGATGGCGGACAGTACGGGACCAGACCGATGAGCAACGGACAGAGTGAGCGGCGCGAGATGACGGGCGCCGAAATGGTGGTGCAGGCGCTGAAGGACAATGGCGTCAAGCATGTCTTCGGTTATCCCGGCGGTGCCGTCCTTCCGATCTATGACGAGATCTTCCAGCAGGACGAGGTCGAGCACATTTTGGTGCGGCACGAGCAGGGCGCCGGCCACGCGGCCGAGGGCTATGCCCGCTCGACCGGCAAGGCCGGCGTCATGCTGGTGACATCAGGCCCCGGCGCCACCAATGCGGTGACGCCGCTGCAGGACGCGCTGATGGATTCGATCCCGCTGGTGTGTCTCACCGGGCAAGTGCCGACCTCGCTGATTGGCTCCGACGCGTTCCAGGAATGCGACACCGTTGGCATCACGCGCCCCTGCACCAAGCACAACTGGCTGGTGAAGGACGTCAACGAGCTCGCCGCGACCATCCACGAAGCCTTCCATGTCGCGACGACCGGTCGTCCCGGTCCGGTGGTGGTCGACATCCCCAAGGACGTGCAGTTCGCCAAGGGATTTTATGTGCCGCCGCAGATTGCGCCGCGCACCAGCTATCAGCCCAAGGTCCAGGGTGACCTCGAGAAGATCAAGGCAGCCGTCGAGCTGATGGCCGGCGCCAAGAGGCCGATCATCTATTCGGGTGGCGGTGTCATCAATTCCGGCCCGGAAGCGAGCCATCTGCTGCGCGAACTGGTCGACCTCACCGGCTTCCCGATCACCTCGACGCTGATGGGTCTCGGCGCCTATCCGGCATCGGGCAAGAACTGGATGGGCATGTTGGGCATGCATGGCACCTATGAAGCCAACATGGCCATGCATGATTGCGACGTGATGATCTGCATCGGCGCGCGCTTCGACGACCGCATCACCGGCCGGCTGACGGCGTTCTCGCCAAACTCGCGCAAGATCCACATCGACATCGATCCGTCGTCGATCAACAAGAACGTGCACACCGAAGTGCCGATCATCGGCGATGTCGGCCGCGTCCTGGAGGATATGGTGCGGCTGTGGCGGGCAACCGCCAAGGCCGACAAGAAGGCGCTCTACCCCTGGTGGGAGCAGATCGCCAAGTGGCGCGGTCGCGATTCACTCGCCTACAAGATGAACCACGACGTGATCATGCCGCAATACGCTATCCAGCGGCTCTACGAACTGACCAAGGGCATGGACACCTACATCACCACCGAGGTCGGCCAGCACCAGATGTGGGCGGCGCAGCATTATCATTTCGAGAAGCCGAACCGCTGGATGACATCGGGCGGGCTGGGCACGATGGGCTATGGCCTGCCGGCCGCACTCGGCGTGCAGATCGCGCACCCCGATGCGCTGGTCATCGACATCGCCGGCGACGCCTCGGTGCAGATGACGATGCAGGAGATGAGCGCGGCGGTGCAGCACAATGCGCCGATCAAGATCTTCATCCTCAACAACCAGTATATGGGCATGGTGCGCCAGTGGCAGCAGCTGCTGCACGGCAACCGGCTGTCGCATTCCTACACCGAAGCGATGCCGGACTTCGTCAAGCTGGCCGAGGCCTATGGCGGCCACGGCATACGCTGCGAGAAGCCGGACGAGCTGGATGACGCGATCAAGGAGATGATCTCGGTCAGGAAGCCGGTGCTGTTCGATTGCCGCGTGGCGAACCTCGCCAACTGCTTCCCGATGATCCCGTCGGGCAAGGCACATAACGAGATGCTGCTGCCGGACGAAGCCACCGATGAAGCCGTGGCCAACGCCATCGACGCCAAGGGCAGGGAACTGGTCTAGCAGACAGACCGAGGCAGGGTTTTCGCGAGAAGCCGTGCGGGAACAGAGAGTTAGATCAAGAGTTTGAAATCGAGATTCATGTCATGAACGCACAGCTACAACCGACCGGTTCGGCCTATTTCATCGCCAAGGAAACCGAGAAGCCGGAGAACCACACGCTTTCCGTGCTGGTCGACAACGAGCCGGGCGTGCTTGCCCGGGTCATCGGCCTGTTTTCAGGGCGCGGCTACAACATCGAGAGCCTTACCGTTTCCGAGACCGAGCACGAAAAGCATCTGTCGCGCATCACCATCGTGACGCGCGGCACGCCGCATGTGCTGGAGCAGATCAAACATCAGCTGGAGCGTATCGTGCCGGTGCATCGCGTGGTCGATCTCACGGTGCGTTCGCAGGAATCCGGCCAGGAGCGGGCGCTGGAGCGGGAACTGGCGCTGGTCAAGGTTGCCGGCACCGGCGAAGCTCGCGTCGAGGCGCTGCGGCTGGCCGACGCGTTCCGCGCCAGTGTCATCGACGCCAACACCGAGCATTTCATCTTCGAGATCACCGGCAAGGGCACCAAGATCGACCAGTTCATCGCCATCATGAAGCCGCTCGGCCTCGTTGAAATCTGCCGCACCGGCGTGGCGGCGTTGAACCGCGGCCCGCAGGCGATGTAGGCCGGTCTACAATCCGAATTTTCCAAGAGCGTAAGGACTGGCGTGGCCAACTGCCGACGCTGGCCTTTGCGGTGGGCGGAAAGAGCCAATAGTGCTGGCGTATCCGGGAGGATATCATGTCACTCGACGCATTCCTCGCACTGCTTGTCTATGCCTTCGTGACCTCGATCACGCCGGGGCCGAACAACCTCATGCTGCTGGCCTCCGGCGTCAATTTCGGCATCGTCAGAACGATTCCCCACATGTTCGGCATCAGCATGGGATTCCTGGTGCTGCTGCTCGCCGTCGGTCTCGGCCTGGGTGCGGTTTTGACAGCGTTTCCGGCATTGCACACGGGATTGAAGATCGCGGGTGGTGCCTATCTGCTCTATCTTGCCTGGAAGATTGCGATGTCGCGCTCGCTCAGCGGCAAGGGCGATACCGAAGGGCGGCCAATGCGTTTCATCGACGCGGCGGCATTCCAGTGGGTTAATCCCAAGGCTTGGGTGATGGCGATCACCGCTATGGCGGTCTATGCCAATCCCGAGCATCCCTTTCTGTCGGTGGTGCTGATTGCCGTCGCCTTCACCGTCGTCAATCTGCCGAGCGTGTCAGTCTGGGCCGGCTTCGGCACCGCGCTGCGTGGATTCCTGTCGGATCCGGCGCGGCTCAAATGGTTCAACATCGCCATGGGCGTGCTGCTGGCGGCGACGCTGTGGCCGATGCTGCGCTAGGACCAGGACTCGGTTGCAGCGATGCAGATCGCCGACTTGAATCTGCGGCTCTTGGAAATCCCTGCGCTTCAAGACAAGATCATCCGACTCTAGCCTCTTGGGGAAACTCTGATGGAAAGCCACGAGCCGTTTTTGCGCGAGGCGATTGCGCTCTCGAAATCCGCAGTGGAACGCGGCGACGAACCTTTTGGCTCGGTGCTGGTGAAGGACGATGAAGTCATCCTGCGCGCCGAAAACAGCGTCTTCACCGGCCACGATATGACGAACCACGCCGAGATGAACCTGGTTAAACTGGCGGCGCAGCACTACGACACCACCTTTCTCGCCGACTGCACGCTCTACACCAGCACGGAGCCATGCGCGATGTGCTCCGGGGCGATTTACTGGTCAGGCATCGGGCGCATGGTGTTTGCGTGCTCCGAAGCGCGGCTAGGCGAGATCGCCGGGATCGGGTTGAACGTGCCGAGCCGGGCGGTGCTGCAGACCGGCGCGCGCATCGTCACCGTGGTTGGCCCGACCCTCGAAGACGAAGCGGCCGAAGTCCATCAGGAGTTCTGGCCGAAGCATCTGGGCAAGGCTTAGAGCCCAGCTTTTGAGGCCTATGACGGGCTTCCGCCAGCGACCATAGCCGGCTGCCCATCCATTGTGCAGTGCACATTAAATCTTCGTAATGCCGTGTTTTGGCCCTTTTCCAACAAACGCCTGTCCTATCTATTCGGCTAAATCGCGGCAATCAGCCGTGAATTGCGCTAGAATACGACCACCAAGGCAACGGCGTGTCGGACGGAGAGGGTACTTTGACGATACGTGGAAAACTCATTCTTTCATTGCTGGCAGTTGCCTGTGCGGGCGCGGCCTGGCTGTACCTTTACCTTTCGCCTGATGCACGGAGCAAGGCTCAGCAGCTCGTCGGCATGAAGCAGGTCGCGGCGACGGACAAACCAGCCGGTGACAAGGCGGCAGGAGACAAGCAAGCAGCCGGAGGCAACGGCGCTCGCTCGGCCTCGATTGTGTCGGCGACGGCAACGACGGCTGATTTTCCGATCCGGCGCTATGCCATCGGCTTCGTCTCCTCTCCGGCAGTGGTCAACATCAATGCGCGGGTCTCCAGCCAGATCGTCTCGATCGACGTCAAGGACGGGCAGACGGTGAAGGCCGGCGACACGCTGTTCTCGCTCGACGACCGGGCGCTCAAGGCGCAGCTCGCCAAGGATCAGGCGACACTCGCCAAGGACCAGGCGATGCTTGCCAGCTCAAGCTCCGATCTTCAGCGGGCCAAGGATCTGGTCGCCAAGCAGGCCGGCACGCAGCAGACCTACGACCAGGCCGTTGCCGCGCAGAAGGCAGCGGCGGCGACCGTCGATGCCGACAAGGCGACGATCGACGCCGACAATGTCCAGCTTGGCTTTGCCACCATCACGGCGCCGATTGCCGGCAGGCTGGGTGCCGTCAGTGTTGCCATGGGCGACCTCGTCACCGTCAGCAATGGCAACAGCAGCACGTCGACCCCGCTGGTGACCATCACCCAGATGGACCCGTTGCAGGTCAACTTCAATCTGCCGGAAAGCAATTTGGCGCTGCTGCACAAGGCGCTTGCCAATCCGCAGCAAGGGGCGGTGACGTTGACCAAGGATGGCGACCCAACGCCGATCGGCAAGGGCACGCTCGATTTCGTCGATTCCAGTGTCGACACCGCGTCGGGTACCATCGCCACGCGAGCAAGCATTCCGAATGCCGATCTTTCGTTGTGGCCCGGCCAGTATGTGAATGTTGTGCTCGACGCCGGCGTCATGCCGCAGATGACTTCCGTCCCCACCGTGGCGGTGCAGCCCAGCCAGAAAGGGCCTTTCGTCTATGTGGTCAAGTCAGACAGCACGGTCGAGCTGCGGCCCGTCCAGGTAGCCCTGACCGAGGGCCAAAACAGCGCCATCAGCCAGGGTGTGAAGGCGGGTGAGAAAGTGGTCACGGAAGGGCAGACGAGGCTGAAGAACGGCGCCGCCGTGCATGAGGGCGCCGCGGCTGCGCCCAAGGTAGCTCAGGCGACAAACACGGGCGAGGCGGCCCAATGATCTCCGAATTCTGTATTCGCAGGCCTGTCGCCACCCTTCTGATGTCGTTCGCCCTCGTGCTGGGCGGACTGTTTGCCTACAAGTTCCTGCCGGTGGCGGCGCTGCCCAGCGCCGAATTCCCGGTGGTCAACGTCTCGGCCTCGCTGCCGGGCGCCTCGCCGGAAACCATGGCGACATCGGTGGCGACGCCGCTGATCAAGCAGTTCGCCACCATCGCCGGCATCGATTCCATTTCGACCACCAACTCGCTTGGCCAGACCTCGATCGCCATCCAGTTCGTGCTCAACCGCGACATCGACGCGGCAGCGGCCGACGTTCAGGCGGCGATCGCGCGCACGCAGAAATCGCTGCCGCCGCAGATGACGTCACCGCCGAGCTACCGCAAGGTCAATCCGGCCGACGCGCCGATCCTCTTGATGTCGCTGGTCAGCGATACGGTTCCGCTGACCGACCTCGATGCTTTCGCGGAAAACGTCATCTCGCCGTCGCTGTCGACGATCGACGGGGTGGCGCAGGTCTCGATCTTCGGCCAGCAGAAATATGCCGTGCGCATACAGATCGATCCGACAGCGCTTGCCGCACGCGGCATCTCGATCGATCAGTTGCAGGCGGCGGTCGCATCGGCCAACAGCAACACGCCGCTCGGCGTGCTCCAGAACAACAAGCAGCAGCTGACCATCACCGCCAACACCCAGCTGACCGACGCCGCCGGTTTCTCCAACATCATCATCGCCACCAAGAACGGCCACCCGGTACGGCTGGGCGAGGTGACCCGCGTCGTCGATTCTGTACAGACGACCACGACCGCAAGCTGGTACGACGGTACGCGCGCGATCATCATGGCCGTGCAGCGGCAGCCCGATGCCAACACTGTCGACGTCGTCGACAAGGTCAAGGCTATGCTGCCGTCGTTCAAGGACCAAATGCCGGCCGCCGCCGACATCAAGCTGCTCAACGACCGCTCCAGCTCGATCCGCCAGGCCGTCAGCGACGTACAGTTCACCCTGCTGCTCACCATTGCCCTGGTGATCCTGGTGATCTTCGTGTTCCTGCGCCGTGTGACGGCGACCATCATCCCGGCCGTGGCGGTGCCGATCTCGCTGATCGCCACGCTTGGCGCGATGTTCCTGTTCGGTTTTTCCATCGACAACATATCGCTGATGGGCCTTACGCTCGCCGTCGGCCTCGTCGTCGACGATGCCATCGTCATGCTCGAAAACATCTTCCGCCACATGGAAGAGGACGGGTTGTCGGCCTTCGATGCATCGCTGAAGGGCGCGCGCGAGATCGGCTTCACCATCATCTCGATCTCGATCTCGCTGGTGGCGGTGTTCATCCCCGTGCTTCTGATGGGTGGCGTCATCGGGCGCATCTTCAACGAGTTCGCCGTCGTGGTGACGGTCGCCATCCTGGCCTCGATGTTCGTGTCGCTGACGCTGACGCCGATGCTGTGTTCGCGATTGCTGTCGGTGACCACGGCCGATCGCGACAAGCATGGCCCTGGCCATAATCAGGACCTCGTCACACGTGGCTACGACCGGGTCCTGACCTTCTGCCTGCGGCACACCTTCCTGGTGTTCCTCGTCTTTGTCGGCACTGCGGCAGCGTCGGTGTGGCTGATCGAGATCTCGCCGAAGGGCTTCTTCCCGCAGGAGGATATCAGCCAGATCTCGGTGACGACCATCGCGCGCCAGGACATTTCTTTTGACGCCATGGTGAAGCTGCAGGGGCAGGTGGCAAGTGTGTTTTCCCATTCGCCCTATGTTTCGCATGTGGCATGGTCGGCAGGCAGCGGTAACAATGCATTGAACCAGGGCCAGCTCTATGTGCAGTTGAAGGACAAGAGCCTGCGACCCGACATCGAGAAGGTGCAGGCGGATCTGCGAAAGCAACTGGCCGGGGTCGCGGGCATTGAGACCTACATGCAGCCGGTGCAGAACCTGCGGCTCGGTTCGCGCTCATCGGCCAGTGCCTACCAGCTCGTGGTTCAGGGCCTCGATACCGGCCTGACCGACCAGTGGGCGCAGAAACTGAATGACGCGATGGCGGCCGACCATACGACCTTCACCGACGTCACCAGCGACCTGCAGAACAACGCTCTGCAGGCATCGCTGGTCATTGATCGCGACAAGGCCGCCCAGCTCGGCATCGATACCGACACGCTGCGCTCCGCCCTCTACGGCGGATTTGGTACCGACCAGGTTTCAACGATCTTCGGTTCGGCTGACAGCTATGAGGTCATCACCGAACTAGACCCCAAGATCGAATGGTCGCCTGAGCGGATGCTCGCCATCCAGATGAGGACGGCGAGCGGCTCCCTGGTTCCGCTCGGCGCCTTCGCCCGGGTCGACCGCACGGCCGGCGCCCTGACCGTCAACCAGCTCGGCCAGCTTCCAGCCGTGACCATCTCCTACAATCTGCCGCAAGGTGTCGCGCTGGGCGACAGCGTCACGCGCATCAATGCACTCAAAGAACAGATCGGCATGCCGACGGTGATCTCGACGACCTTCGCCGGCACAGCCAAGACCTTCCAGGATTCCCTTGCCAACCAGGGGCTTCTGGTCGGCGGCGCGATCCTGACCATCTATATCGTGCTCGGCATTCTCTACGAGAGCTTCATCCACCCGCTCACCATCCTCACCGGCCTGCCGTCGGCGGTGCTGGGCGCGGTCGTTGCCTTGCGTTTTGCCGGCATGGATCTGTCTGTCATTGCGGTGATCGGCATCCTGATGCTGATCGGCATCGTCAAGAAGAACGGCATCATGATGGTCGACGTCGCGCTCGAACTGCGACGAGAAGGCATGTCCGCCAAGGACTCCATCCACAAGGCCTGCCTGATGCGTTTCAGGCCGATCATGATGACGACTTTGGCGGCATTGATGGGCACGTTCCCGATCGCGCTCGGCACCGGCGCCAGCGCGGAACTGCGCCAGCCGCTGGGCGTTGCCGTTGTCGGCGGCCTCTTGGCTTCGCAGGCGCTGACCCTGTTCGTGACACCGGTGATCTACGTCTACATGGAGAATTTCTCGGGCTGGCTGGTCGGACTCTGGTCGAGGGGCAAGGCCAAACCGCAGGTGGTCAAGGAGAGTGGTGATCAGCCTTCGCTGTTCGGCACCAATGACGACATCCCGGCGGACGCGCAAAAGACAGCCGCCGAATGACAGGCTGACACGGCAAGGATAGGAACTGGCCCAAGCCGTCGTGCTTGCGGCCGGCAGATCAGAGCCGTAATTTGCGGCCATGTCCCATGATCATGACCACGACAATGAACTCGATCCGTTTGCCACGCGCGTGCGGGCGCTGGAAACCATCCTGACCCGCAAGGGGCTGATCGATCCGGCGGCGATCGACGTCATCGTCGACACCTACGAGACCAAGATCGGCCCGCGCAACGGCGCCAGGGTGGTGGCCAAGGCCTGGAGCGATCCAGCCTATGCGGACTGGCTCAAACGCGATGCGACGGCGGCGATCGAATCGCTGAGCTATACCGGCCGACAAGGCGAGCACATGCAGGCCGTCTTCAACACTGGGGACACCCACAATCTCGTCGTCTGCACGCTGTGCTCCTGCTATCCGTGGTCGGTGCTCGGCCTGCCGCCGGTCTGGTACAAGGCGCCGCCCTACAGATCGCGCGCCGTCATCGATCCGCGCGGGGTGCTGGAAGAATTCGGGCTGACGCTGCCGATGACCAAGAAGATCAGGGTCTGGGATTCGACCGCCGAGCTGCGCTATCTCGTCGTGCCGATGCGGCCTGATGGCACCGATGGCTGGAGCGAGGAGCGGCTGGCCGATCTGGTGAGCCGCGATGCGATGATCGGCACGGCACTCGCCCAGGAACCGCAACAGACGGGGCAGCCAGCATGAATGGCCCCCAGGATCTTGGCGGACAGATGGGATTCGGGCCCGTCGCGCCCGAAAAGGATGAACCCTATTTCCATGCTGCCTGGGAGAGGCGGGCGCTCGGCGTGACGCTTTGCGCCAGCGCCATGGGCGCCTGGACCATCGACGAGAGCCGGCACGCGCGGGAATCGCTGCATCCGGCCGACTATTATAGCTCCAGCTACTACCAGATCTGGATCAAGGCGTTGGAGACCTTGCTCAAGCGGCATGGCTTCGTCAGCGAGCGCGATCTCAAGGCGGGTGAGGCGATCGATGCGGCGGCGACGCCGAAGCGGGTGCTGAAGGCGGAAAACGTTCCGGCCGTGCTTGCCAAGGGCGGTCCTTGCGACCGGCCGGTCGCAACAGCGCCGCGCTTCAAGGCCGGCGACGCCGTACAGACGAAGAATTTCAACCCGACCGGCCACACCAGGCTGCCGCGCTATGCGCGTGACAAGCGTGGCACGATCGAGGCGGTGCATGACGGCTACGTCTTTCCCGACAGCAACGCGCATGGGCAAGGCGAGAACCCACAATGGGTCTATACGGTGGTCTTCGACGGCACCGAGATCTGGGGCGAGGGCGCCGACCCGACACTGACGGTCTCGATTGATGCCTGGGAGAGCTATCTTGAGCCGGCTTGAGGCGAACGGACCGGCGGTCGATTTGCCTGACAGCCTGGATGCGCCGGTGTTTGCCGAGCCATGGCAGGCCGAAGCATTCGCTATGACGGTGGCGCTGCATGACAAGGGCCTGTTCTCGTGGGGCGAATGGGCGCAAGCCCTGTCGGCACAGGTGAAGAAGCCGGGCGCCGCAGCTGACGGTCATGACTATTACGAGCACTGGTTGGCGGCACTGGAAAGCCTGCTTGCCGCCAAGGGCCTGGCCGAAAAGCCCGATGTCGACGCGATGGCGCAAGCCTGGGAACGCGCCGCGCATGCGACCCCACACGGCAAGCCGATCCTGCTGGAAAACGATCCGGAGTCCCACTCCACCTGATAAGGCGGATATCCTTCGGACCGTCCAAATCCCTACGCCCGCCAGAATGCTGGCAACCATCTCGCGCGAAAAGCCGGCCCTCTACCCAAGAGAGAATGAATGTATCTGTCGGAAATTCTCTCGATCGGCGCCGCATTGTGCATCGCCACCAGTGGCATGCTGGCTGGTGAACTGGTCGGCCGCATCGATGCGTTGACCCTGACCCGGCTGCAAACACTCGCGGTGACAATTGCCACCACCATCGCAGCCACGCTGCTGGGCGGCTGGGCCGGGCTGCTGCCTTGGCAGGTGGGCTATCTCTCGGCCTCTGGCGTGTTCGGGATCTTCATTGCCTCGTCGGCCTATATCTCGTCGATATTCGCGCTCGGGCCGCGCCTGGCGCTGCTGGTGTTCTCGCTGACCTCGCCCTTTGCCCTGATCATGGGCTATTTGTTTCTGGGAGAGACGGTCGGCCCGGTCAAGCTGGCTGGTGTGGCGCTGGTCATCACCGGCATTGTCCTGGCCATCCTGTTTGGACGCCCCGCCAAGGTCCAGCCGGAAGGCATTTTTCCGACCCCGCCGATCGAGGTGGCGGTGCTGCCAGCAAAGCAAATGACATTGCCTGTCGGTCTCGCCTTCGGGCTGATCGCTGCACTCGGGCAGGCTGCCGGCGCGTTGGTGGCGCGCCCCGTGATGGCATCGGGCGTCAATCCGTTCACGGCAATGGCGATCCGGACCGGTGTGTCGGCGGTGCTCTTCCTTTTGCTCTTGCTGGTTCCCCGGCGCAGCGCTGCCAGGCGTCTCCGGCCGTCGGCACGAACGCTGGGCATCGGCATCTGTGGCGCGTTGATCGGCACGGGCATGGGCATGTCGCTGATCATGGCCGCGCTGGCCGGTGGAAAGGTCGGCATCGTCTCAACATTGTCGTCGCTGTCGCCGGTTCTGGTGTTGCCCCTGGTGTGGCTGCGCACCGGCTACAGACCATCGGCACCGGCCTGGGCCGGCGCGGTGCTCGCCTTTGCCGGCACATCTCTCATCGCGGCCGGCTGATAGCAGCGATCAACCGGGCGCGCGCGTCTTTGTTCTCTTTACGTTCTTTTCGTGGCCTGATAGCCTGAACCGTCGAAGGCGCTCGGTGCGTCACGACGGCAGTCGATATGGCGGCTGTCTTGTCTTTCCCTTGCGAATCCGGTCTGTCGCACTGATGGAATTCTCCCCCCAACAGGACGAGGCGCTGCAGGCGGTTGCCCGCTGGCTGAAGGCCGGCCAGCCGCAGTTGTTCCGGCTGTTCGGCTATGCCGGCACTGGCAAGACGACGCTGGCGCGCTATTTCGCAGAACATGTCGATGGCCAGGTGCAGTTCGCCGCCTTCACCGGCAAGGCCGCACAAGTGCTGCGCTCCAAGGGTGCGGTCAATGCCCGCACCATCCATTCGCTGATCTACAGAGCCAAGGGCGAGGAGTCGGTCGAGGACGAGGTGACCGGCAAGACCTCGATGTCGCCGACCTTCTCGCTCAACCGGCAAAGCCCGATCTCGCGGGCCAAGCTGGTCGTCATCGACGAATGCTCGATGGTCGACGAGCAGCTTGGCCGCGACCTGATGAGTTTCGGCACGCCGATCCTGGTGCTGGGCGATCCCGGCCAGTTGCCGCCGATTTCGGGCGGCGGCTTTTTCACCGACCATGAGCCGGACTATCTCCTAACCGAAATCCACCGGCAGGCGCGCGACAATCCGATCCTGCGGCTGGCGCTGGATGTGCGCGAGGGCCGCGAATTCATGCGCGGCGACTATGGCACGGCGCAGGTGATCGGCAAGGAAGACGTCACCCAGGAGTTGGTGCTGAAGGCGGACCAGGTTCTGGTCGGCACCAACCGCACGCGCCGACGCTACAACCAGCGCCTGCGCGAGCTCAAAGGCTTCAATGCCGACTATCCGCAGGCCGGCGACAAGCTGGTTTGTCTGCGCAACGACGCGGCCAAGGGGCTGCTCAATGGTTCGCTGTGGAAGGTGATGACATCATCGCGCGAAACGGTGAAGCCCGGCATCAACCTGCTGGTTTCGCCCGAAGAGGATGATCCGGACCGCGGCGTCGCCAAGATCAAGCTGCTCAAGGCGGCGTTCGAGGATCCGGACGCCGATATCCCCTGGCAGCAGAAGAAGCGCTTCGACGATTTCGACTACGGCTATGCCTTGACAGTGCACAAGGCGCAGGGTTCGCAGTGGAACGAGATCGTGCTGTTCGACGAAAGCTGGGCCTTCAAGGAAACCCGCCAGCGCTGGCTTTATACCGCCATCACCCGGGCCGCCGAGCGGCTGACGATCGTGAGGTAGAGTTATGACGATGGCTTTTCGCGCGCGCCGACTTGCTGGACGCCGAGCCACTTCCAGGCCTCGTCTTCGTCCTCGGCCTTGAAATGCCTGAATTCGATGGGCGACGACGCGGGCAGGGCGTGTCGCACGTCCGGCGTCCAGTCCGGCGTGCCGATCGCCGCGCACCGGCCAACATGTTCCAGTGCGTGGACGGCGCCCTGTTTGAGGGTTTCGTCGGAGATGTCGGTCCAGTCGACGCCATCGTGATCGACCATGCGTACCGCCACGTCGATTCGCTGGTGGAGCGCATAGGCCGCCTCCAACAGGCCAAACAGGTTTTCTGCATCGGCCGCCGAGACATGCCCGACGACATCGATGGCGAACAGGTCGTCGCGCGCGGTGTCGAGGCGACGGATCGCTGGCACGGATTGCAGGAAATTCACGGCGGGGCCTCCTTGTCGCGAAATAGCGTTGCCCTTCTGGAACACTGGAAAGCGCTATCTGTTCCCATCAAAGGCGCTATAGATGCCCGATCTCAAGCGCGCCGCGGCTGAACGGATGGCTGTGGCGCGCCGTTAACCCGCCTGTTTCACGGACACCAGCCCATGCCCGCAAAGCTTTCCGTCAACCTCAACGCCATTGCCATGTTGCGTAACCGGCGTGACCTGCCATGGCCCGATGTGATCGGTGTCGGCCGCCTTGCACTTGCCGCCGGAGCGCATGGGCTGACCGTCCATCCGCGCCCCGATGAGCGTCACACCCGGCATTCCGACCTGCCCTTGATCCGGGCGCTGATCGACGATGAATTTCCGCAGGCGGAATTCAACATCGAGGGCTACCCAAGCGAGGATTTTCTGGCGCTTGTGGAAAGGCATCAGCCCGAGCAGGTGACGCTGGTGCCAGATGATCCGGCACAGGCAACCTCCGACCATGGCTGGAACTTCATCACTGACGCGGCGTTCCTGACACCGATCGTCAAGCGTCTGAAGAAGGGTGGTTTTCGCGTGTCACTGTTTTCCGATGCCGATCCTGCCGGCATGGCGGCCGCGCGCGACACAGGGGCCGACCGGATCGAACTCTATACCGGCCCTTATGGGAGCTATCATTCCGATTCCGCAAAAGCCGCCAAGGAACTGGAAAGATTGGGGAAAACGGCCGATGCGGCATTTGCCTTCGGCCTCCAGGTCAATGCCGGGCACGATCTGACGGTGGGCAATCTGCCCGATCTGGCGAAGCGCATTCCGGCATTGGCCGAAGTGTCGATCGGACATGGGTTGACAGCCGACGCGTTGGAGTATGGCATGGCCGGCACGGTGCGTCGGTTTCTCAAGGCGTGCGGCTGGTAGGGGGTATAGCTTCGCTTTGCAGGTATGGCGGCCATAGCGTGCAATTGATACCGCATCGCAGCATGCATGAAGCACCGCGCGCTTGCCGGGGAGTGGTCCATGGACCTTGCCAGTCGCGTTAGCGAGGCAGAAACCGTCGAGCAATCAAGCCATTCCAGAGCCGAACAACAGAGCACCAAGGTTCTGATGCTGGGCGCGCTCGGTGTCGTTTATGGCGACATCGGCACCAGCCCGATCTATGCCTTCCGCGAAGCGCTTCATGCTTCGCCCGGCATCGATACGCGCATTCACGTGCTTGGCGTGCTGTCGCTGATTGTCTGGGCGCTGACGATCATCGTGACCGTAAAATATGTCGCCTTCGTGCTTCGTGCTGACAACAAGGGCGAAGGCGGTACGCTGTCGCTGATGTCGCTGGCGCGCAGCGCCTATCCCAGAGGCGCGCGCCTCATCCTGGCGATCGGCCTTTGCGGCGCGGCCCTTTTTTTCGGTGATTCGATCATAACACCGGCCATCTCGGTGCTGTCGGCGGTCGAAGGCCTCAAGGTGGTGACCCCGACACTGGACGCCTATGTCGTGCCGATCACGCTGATCATCCTGGCCGTCCTGTTTTCGGTGCAACGCTTCGGTACGGGAAAGGTGGCGGCGGTGTTCGGGCCGGTGACGGCGCTTTGGTTCCTGGCCATCGGCGTCGCGGGGCTCTACCACCTGATGGACGACCCATCGATCCTGCTGCCATCAACCCCTATTACGCGGTCGCCTATCTCGCCAGCACACCCACGGCCGCTTTTGTCACTGTCGGCGCTGTGTTTCTGGCGGTGACCGGTGCCGAGGCGCTCTATGTCGATCTCGGCCATTTTGGACGCAAGCCGATCGTGCTGGCCTGGTTTTCAGTGGTGTTTCCCTGCCTGTTGCTCAACTATTTCGGGCAGGGCGCCTTTGTGCTCGCCAATGACGGCAGGCCAACCAATCCATTCTTCCAGATGCTGCCCGACTGGGCGCTGATGCCGATGGTGGGACTGGCAACGGCCGCGACCGTCATCGCCAGCCAGGCGGTCATCTCGGGCGCTTTTTCGCTGACCCGCCAGGCGGTGCAGCTGAACCTTCTGCCACGCATCGAAGTGCAGCATACGTCCGAAATGCAACTCGGCCAGATCTACATGCCGCGCGTCAACCTGCTCATCGCCCTGGGGGTGATGCTGCTGGTCGTCGGTTTCGGCAGTTCGAGCTCGCTGGCGTCCGCTTATGGCATCTCGGTGACGGGCGAGATGCTGATGACCACCATCCTGCTGTTCGTGGTCATGCGCAAATTGTGGAAATGGAGCCTGGCGCTCGCTCTGCCGCTGACCTTGCTGTTTGGCGTCATCGACAGCGGCTTCTTCCTGGCAAACATCGTGAAGATCTTCGAAGGCGGCTGGGTATCGATCACCGTTGCCTGCCTTATGGGGCTGATCATGGGAACCTGGATACGCGGCACCCGCTATCTCTTCGACAAGACCCGCCGCAACGAGATCCCGCTCGATTTCCTCGCCGCCAATCTGCTGAAGAAGAAGCCGCATTTGGTTTCCGGCACCGCGGTGTTCCTGACCAGCGATCCCTTGAGCGCGCCGACTGCGCTGATGCACAGCCTCAAGCACTACAAGGTGCTGCACGAGCAGAACGTCATCCTCTCCGTTGTGACCGCGCCGCAGCCGGTGGTGCCGGACAGCGAGCGGGTCAAGATGGAGACGGTCAACGAGCTGTTCATGCGGGTGACGCTGACCTTCGGCTACATGGAGCAGCCCAACATACCGCGCGCGCTGGCGATCTGCCGCAAGCAGGGCTGGAAGTTCGACATCATGACGACATCGTTCTTCCTGTCGCGGCGCTCGCTCAAGGCATCGCCCAATTCCGGCATGCCGGTGTGGCAGGATCGGCTGTTCATCGGCCTGGCCCGCACCGCGGCCGACGCGACAGAATATTTCCAGATCCCGACCGGGCGTGTCGTGGAAATCGGTACGCAAGTTGCTATTTAAGGTGGATACGGCAGTCTCACGGGTGTTGTCAGGCTGCCGTAGCGGTTAATTCAGCCCTGCAGCCGTTGGATAAAGGCCATTTCCCAAGGAGCCTAGCGTTGCCGGCATGGGAGCCATCACGCGACGGCACTTGATATTGCATTGCAGCAAGCGTAGAGCACCGCGCGCTTATCGGAGTGTCGTCCATGGCCCTTGCCAATGCTGGTAGTGAGGCAGAACCCGTCGAACAATCGAGCCATCCGGAAATCGAACAGCATAGCACCAAGGTGCTGATGCTGGGCGCGCTCGGTGTGGTCTATGGGGATATCGGCACCAGCCCGATCTATGCCTTTCGCGAGGCGCTGGTGGCGTCGTCCCATGGCACCGTCGCGGATCGCGGCGATATCCTCGGCGTGCTGTCGCTGATCATCTGGTCGCTGACGATCATCGTCACCATTAAATACATCATGTTCGTGTTGCGCGCCGACAACCGTGGCGAGGGCGGCGTGCTGTCGCTGATGGCGTTGGCGCGGGGCAGTTTCCCAAAGCGCTCGGCGATCATCCTGGGCATCGGCATCGTCGGCGCTTCGCTGTTTTTCGGCGATGCGGTCATCACGCCGGCGATTTCGGTGTTGTCGGCGGTCGAGGGCATGAATGTCGTCACCCCTGCCTTCCAGCCCTATGTCGTGCCGCTGACCCTGGTCATTCTCGCCATGGTGTTTGCTGTGCAGCGCTTCGGCACGGGCGGGGTGGGGCTGGTCTTCGGTCCGGTGACCGCGATCTGGTTCCTGGCCATCGGCCTCTCCGGTCTCAAGCACATCATCGCTGATCCGGAAATCCTGTGGGCGATCAGCCCGCACTATATCGTCGCATTCCTGATCCATTCGCCCGACGTCGCCTTCGTCACCATCGGCGCCATCTTCCTTGCAGTGACCGGTGCGGAGGCGCTCTATGCCGACCTCGGCCATTTCGGCCGCAAGCCGATCGTGCTGGCCTGGCTGTCGATCGTGTTTCCCTGTCTGCTTTTGAACTATGCCGGACAAGGTGCCTTCGTTCTGGCCAAGAACGGCGTGGTCGGCCATCCGTTCTTCGAGATGAACGAGGGCTGGGCGCTGATCCCGATGGTCGTGCTGGCGACCGCGGCGACCGTCATCGCCAGCCAGGCGGTGATCTCGGGTGCCTTTTCGCTGACCCGCCAGGCGGTGCAGCTCAACATGCTGCCGCGGCTTGAGATTCTGCATACGTCCGAAAAACAGTCCGGCCAGATCTACATGCCACGCGTCAACCTGTTGCTGGCGCTGGTGGTGATGATGCTGGTGGTCGGCTTCGGAGAGTCCAGCAAGCTCGCCTCCGCCTACGGGATCTCGGTGACCGGCAACATGCTGGTGACCACGGTACTGCTCTATGTCGTCATGACACGTATCTGGAAATGGAAGCTGTCGGTGGCGATCCCGCTCACCGCGCTATTCACGTTCATCGATATCGGCTTCTTCGCCTCCAACATCGTCAAGGTGTTCGAAGGCGGCTGGGCGTCGCTGGCGGTGGCCTTCACCATCGTGCTCGGCATGTGGACCTGGGTGCGCGGCAGCCGCTACCTCTTTGACAAGACCCGCCGCAACGAGATCCCGCTCGATTTCCTCGCCGCCAATCTGTTGAAGAAGAAGCCGCAGCTGGTGTCCGGCACCGCGGTGTTCCTGACCAGCGATCCCTTGAGTGCACCAACCGCGCTGATGCACAGCCTGAAGCACTACAAGGTGCTGCACGAGCAGAACGTCATCCTCTCCGTGGTGACGGCGCCGCAGCCGGTGGTGCCGGACAGCGAACGGGTCAAGATGGAGACGGTCAACGAGCTGTTCATGCGGGTGACGCTGACCTTCGGCTACATGGAACAGCCCAACATACCGCGTGCGCTGGCGATCTGCCGCAAGCAGGGCTGGAAGTTCGACATCATGACGACATCGTTCTTCCTGTCGCGGCGCTCGCTCAAGGCATCGCCCAATTCAGGCATGCCAGTGTGGCAGGACAAGCTGTTCATCGGCCTGGCGCGTACCGCGTCGGACGCGACCGAATATTTCCAGATACCGACCGGGCGTGTGGTAGAAATCGGCACGCAGGTGGCGATTTGATCGGCTTGATCGCCTCGACTTAGCAGGAGGCGGGCATGAGCAGCGAATTGGTGCTTGTCACTGGCGGATCGGGCTTCCTCGGCGCCCACTGTATCCTCGAGCTCTTGAAGGCGGGTTTTCGGGTGCGCACGACGGTGCGCTCGGCCAAACGTGAAGCCGATGTCCTGGCCATGCTGAAGGCCGGCGGTGTGGAACCTGGCGACAGGCTGTCCTTTGCCATCGCCGATCTGATGAGCGACGCCGGCTGGCCGCAAGCGGTCGCCGGCTGTGACTATGTCCTGCATGTCGCCTCGCCATTTCCGCCCGGCGTGCCCAAGCATGAGGACGACCTGATCGTCCCGGCCCGTGAGGGTGCGTTGCGGGTGCTTCGAGCCGCACGAGACGCCAAGGTCAAGCGCGTCGTGCTGACCTCGTCCTTCGCGGCCATCGGCTATGGCAAGATGCCGCCGGACGGACGGCCGTTCACCGAGGAGAGCTGGACCGATCCGACGGCCAGGGTCAGTGCGTACGTCAAGTCGAAGACGCTTGCCGAGCGCGCCGCCTGGGACTTCATTGCCGCCGAAGGCGGTGCGCTGGAGTTGGCGGTCGTCAATCCGGTCGGCATCTTCGGGCCGGTGCTCGGGTCCGACCATTCGACCTCCACCGAATTTGTCCAGCGCATGATGAATGGCGCCATGCCGGGCCTGCCGCGCCTGTCCTTCGGCGTCGTCGATGCACGCGACGTGGCCGATTTGCATGTGCGCGCCATGACCAATCCGGCCGCCAAAGGCGAGCGTTTCCTGGCGGTGTCAGGTGATTTCATGACGGTGCGGGAGATCGCCCAGGCCTTGAAAACGCGGCTCGGCGATGCGGCGGCGCGCGTCAAGCTGCGGCAGCTTCCCGATTGGCTGGTGCGGATCGTCGGATTGTTCAACCCGGAAGTCGCGCAGCTCGTGCCGGAACTGGGCAAGGTCAAGAACGCCACCAACGCCAAGGCGGTGCGCATGCTCGGCTGGGCGCCGCGATCGCGCGAAGATGCGCTGGCTGCCACCGGCGAAAGCCTGGTGAGGCTCGGCCTGCTCAAGAAGTAGCGCGGCGGGAAGAAGACTGCCCGCCGCGCGGATTTCAGCCCAGCAGGGCCGCCTTGTTGGTTTCGAGGAACTGCTTCAACTGCACCGACTTGCGGCCGGAGAGCTTTTCGACAGAATCCGTCACCATGCCAAGGTCGCCGGCGCGCGTTGCGGCATCGAAGGATACCAGAACCTTGGCGATCGGCTCGGGAAGCCCAGCTGCCTTGATCCCTTCAGTCAGAGCTTCGTCGGAAAGCTGGACGATCTGGATCGACTTGCCGGTGACCTCGGTGATGAGTGCCGCGACTTCGGCTGTCGTGTAGGCCTTGGGGCCAGTCAGCGTGTAGGTCGTACTGTCGCTGGCGTCCGAGGCCAGCCCCGCGGCTATGGCCGCTGCGTAGTCGTCACGCGCGCCATACGAAATGGCGCCGTCGCCCGCCGACGTATACCAATGGCCCGATGCGAGGATCTGCGGCACGGCCATGAACAGGTTCTCGTCGTACCAGCCATTGCGGAAGATCGTGTAGGGAATGCCGCTCGCCTTGATCGCCTGTTCGGTGTCGTAGTGATCGGGAGCGAAGGCAACCGCCGAACCCGGCTCGGTGTTGGGCATCGAAGTGTAGTGGATATGGCCAACACCCGCCTGCTTGGCAGCCGCGACCGCGGCCAGCTGCTGCTGGCGCCGCTTGCCCTGGATCGCCAGTTCATTGGTCGAGATGATCAGCACGCGCTCGGCGCCGGCGAAGGCTTTGGCAAGTGAAGCCTGGTCGTCGAAATCGGCCTCGCGGACGGTGACGCCGCGCGCCGCGAGGTCGGCCAGGTTGGCCGGCGTGCGGGTGGTGGCGATGATCTTCGCGGCCGGCACTTTGAAGGTGTCCAGCAAATGGTTGATGACGCTGCGGCCGAGCTGGCCGGATGCACCGGTGACGAGAAGAGTTGCGGTCATGGAAGATCCTGACGTTACGGGGAAAGGCGGTTCGGGCGGCGGTCTCAAAAAGAGACCAGCACTAAAATAGGAATTGACCCGATGCCGTAAAGGAGGCAGTTTTTCGGGAGGTAGGCACAGGCAGGGAACCAGCCATGGACAGCTCGATCGTCAAACTGAGATCCAAGCTTGAGGTCTACAAAGCCATGACCGATGGCGGCAACCTTTCCGATTGTCCGGTCCGCGATGTCATCCAAGGCTTCAGCGGCAAATGGAGTTCGCTGCTGATGGCGGCGCTGGCCGAGCAGCCCTATCGCTTCGGCGAATTGCGTCGGCTGGTCCCCGACATCTCACAACGCATGCTGACCCAGACGCTCTACGACCTGCAGCGCGACGGCTAT
Source organism: Mesorhizobium subarcticum (assembly GCF_055456085.1). Lineage (NCBI taxonomy): Bacteria > Pseudomonadati > Pseudomonadota > Alphaproteobacteria > Hyphomicrobiales > Phyllobacteriaceae > Mesorhizobium > Mesorhizobium subarcticum. The sequence continues at coordinate 3,983,749 of NZ_CM144237.1, forward strand.
GTGCATCGCGAAGTGTTCCCGACCAAGCCGCCGAGCGTCGAATACAGCCTGACCGACCTCGGGCGCTCGATGTTCAGCGCCTTGCAGCATCTCCTGCAATGGGCGGAGAACAACCATGCCTCGGTACGCGCCGCAAGAGCCAGTTTTGACGCCGTGCAGGCATAGGCCGGACGCGGCTATGGCCACGGCTTGATTTTGTCCCAGTGCTGAAGGATTGTCCCGGCCAGTTCGGCTTTGGGGGCATGCGCATTTCCTACGACATCGCGATTGCTGGCGCTGGCCCGGCGGGCTTGGCCATGGCGCTTTATCTCAAGCGCGCCGGGCACAACGTCACCGTGTTCGAACGTTTCGAGGAGCCCAAGCCGGTCGGCTCAGGGCTGATCCTGCAACCGACCGGGCTGACGGTGCTGGCCGATCTCGGCCTGCTCGCCGACATACTGGCGCTGGGCGCGCGCATCGATCGCCTGCATGGCGCCGATGCCTCGACCGGGCGCACCGTGCTCGACGTCCGCTATGATGCGCAACGCGGCAACCGCTTTGGCCTGGCGGTGCACCGGGCGGCTCTGTTCGGTGTGCTCTTTCGCGCCGCGCAACGTGAGGCGATCGCCATCGAGACCGGCGTCGAGATCGAGACCATGGAGGCCGGCGAGCGCGCGACGCTGATTTGTGGCAACGGACGAAGGGCAGGGCCGTTCGATCTGGTCGTCGACGCCAGCGGTTCGCGCTCGAAACTGCGGCAATGTGTGATCGGCGCTGGTGCACCGCGCCCGCTCACCTATGGCGCGTTCTGGGCATCGCTCGATTGGCGCGGCGAGGGCTTTGACGAGCACGCGCTTTCGCAGCGCTACGACAAGGCCAGCGTGATGATCGGCGTGCTGCCGATCGGCCGGCCGGAGCCCGGTGCCGAGAAAATGGCGGCCTTCTTCTGGAGCCTCAAGCCTGATGATGCCGAGGCGGTTCGCGCCCAACGTATCGACGCCTGGAAGGCGCGCGTTGTCCGGCTGTGGCCGCAAAGCGAGGCGTTCGTCAACCAGATCGACAGTTTCGACCAGCTTTCGCTGGCGCGTTACGGTCACCATACGATGAAGCTGCCAATTGGCCGGAGACTGGCCGTCATCGGCGATGCCGCGCATTCGACCAGCCCGCAGCTCGGGCAAGGGGCGAATATGGCGCTGCTCGACGCCGCGGCGCTCAGCCATGCGCTGGCGCGCACGCAAAGTGTCGAGGCAGCGCTTGAAACCTATGCGAAGGCACGGCGGTGGCACGTGCGTGTCTTCCAGACGCTGTCGCTGGCGTTCACGCCGTTCTACCAGTCGGATTCGGTGGCACTACCCTTCATGCGCGACAGGCTGGTGGCGACCATCGCGAAAATTCCGCCAACCCCGCAGTTTCTCGCCTCGATGGTCGCCGGCACGGTGATCGATCCGTTCAGACGAGCAGGACTTCGGGAAGCGCGGTGGGATTTCGGACAAGATCAGGGTCATGATACGACCGCATCGTAGAGCATTCGTCTTGGACCCATCCGCGTGAACGCAGTTATGCCCATAGCCAGAAGACCGCGAGGCCTGACGCGCGTCGCGGCTTTGGCGCTGGCGACCTTGGTTGTCGCCCTTCCCCTGGCGAAGGCACAGGCCCAGACGACCAGCCGGGCAGGACAGCAGCAGCCGGTGGAAAGTGAAGCAGCGCTGAAAGCTCGCATCGATGCGGCCTACAAGCTGATGATGGATGCCGGACGCTTCGATGAAGGCTACGCGCAATTGCGGGCAACGCTGCTCGACGCCGCCAGAAGCGACCTCTACGAGTTTACCGTGGAAAGCTACTCGAACGCCGGCGCAACTTTCCTCAACAATCAAATCCTCGACAACGCCGAGGAGATTTTTGCCGAAGGCCTGAAAACCAGGGCGATGCAGCAGGATATCGAGAAGCGCGGCGATTTCTACCTCAACTACGCGATGCTGAAGCAGGCCGAGAAGGACTATCAGGGCTTCGTGTCCATGTGTGCGACAGCAACCAATCTGTACGCCCATTACCATGGCAAGGATTCCCACGAACTCATGTATGCCAACGATGTGCTGGCGACCGGGGTCGCCGCATTCGGTCAAATCGCTTCGGCTATCAATATCGAGCAGCGCAATCTGAAATTGGCCGGGCAGGTAACCGGTGCCGACGATCGTTTCATCTGGAAGCTGCAGAACAATCTGGCCGACATGCTGCGCCAGATGGGGGCTCCGACACGCGCCTTGCAGTATGATCTGGCCGTTCTGGAAAAGCGGATCGGCTATTACGGGCCAAACCACTTCAACGTTTTGGTCAGCGCCAACAACACGGCGCAGGACTATCTGGACCTGGGGAAATATGATGAGGCCTTGCGCCACTTCCAACAGAACCGCGACATTGCCGTTGTCCTGAAACAGGAAGGCAATCTGGTCGAGCAAGCAGACGCTTGGCTGCTCTACACGAAGGTTGTCTCCGGTTCTCAACCCCTCGACGACCCGACGTTGGCACGGCTGCAACAACTGACCAACGATCCCAGCTATCCCGAAATACTGGCAATCAAGATCGCCAACGTGCTCGCCGCGCATTTCGCAGCCGGAGGCGACACCAAAAATAGCATGAGCCAACTCGAGCGAGCCCAGAGCATCGCCGAAACAACATACGGCGTGGTGCACCCGCTGACCTTTGCAGCACGTCAGGCAATGGCCAATCTCAAGGCGAAGACAAATCCGGCGGCAGCGGCCGCCGATTTCGTGGCTCTCGACGATGACATGCTGCGCTGGAATTGGTTCCAGGTCAGCACGGCCGGTAACCCTGTTGTCGCCGAGGCCAGCCGCGCCCTGGCAGACGACATGCTGTACGACTATGCGCGCCTCGCAAAAGACAATGCTTCGGTGGTGCCGGCGTTTGCCGAAGCCGTGCGCCGCTGGCCGACGCTTGAGAATGAGAAACGCGATCTGTTGCGCAGACTGTCCCGCCTGATCGCTCCGAACGACACGGAGACACGGAATTTGATCCAGACCGGGATCCGGCTGTCATTGGCCTATCAGGAGGCGGCTTCCAGCGGTGACAGTTCCGATGATCCAGGTGTGGTGCAGCCGGAACAGGTTCAGGCGGCATACGAAAAGGCGACCGCCAGAGTCATGGCCAAATACAGTTTCAGCCAGAGCGTGGTGGACAAGCCGCTGCCCTCGGCCAGCCTGCTGCTGAAGCCCAACGAGGCGCTGATCGACTACTTCATCACCCGCAAATGGCGCGCGGACCGCGAGAGTGACGATCCGCTGGAAGACGAACGGCTCTATGCGACCGTCACACGCAAGGACCAGGAGCCGCGTCTCTACGATCTCGGCGATCCGCGCCGGCTCATCCCGGCTGCGCACGAAACACGCATGGCAAATCTGAGGTCGACGCGTTCCGCGCAGGAACGCGGCGCCGTGACATTGATCGATCTGAACGCCACATTCTCCGGGCTTTATGCCGGTCTGATCGCACCGCTGGAACCGTCGCTTGGTGGCGCCGACACGCTGTTCGTGGTGCCGGACGGCAAATTGTTTTCAGTGCCATTCCCTTTGCTGCAGGACGACAAGGGCGCGACGCTCGATGACCGTTTCGTCGTGCGTATGCTGACGCGGCCGGAATCGCTGTTGAATGCGGGCGTCGATCAGAGTTTTCCCAAGACCGGCAAAGCCTTGCTGGCCGGCGGCCTGGACTATGCGCGAGGTTCGGAAAAGGGGGCGGAGCCGCTGCCGGGCACAGCCAAGGAGGTCGACGCCATCGCCTCGATCCTGCGCGGCGATGACTATTCGGTCGAAATGCTGACCGGAAAGGCGGCCAGCGAGCGAACGCTGCGAATGGATATGGAGCAGGCGACGATTGCGCATCTGGCCACCCATGGCGCCTACCGTGATGAGAAAGAGGGTGGTGTGGGCGCGGTGAATGCGCTTTGGCAGAGCCAGGTCGTGCTGTCGCAGTCGGGAGACCGGCAGTCGATGAAACGCGATGATGATGACGGCCGGCTCTACGGCATGGAACTGATGAGCTGGAAGCTGTCGGGCCTCGACCTGCTTGTCCTGTCCGCCTGCGAGACAGCCCGCGGCCAGGAGACATTCGTCGGTGGTTTGCGCGGCCTGCCGACGGCCATCGACATTGCCGGCGCGAAGCGCTCGCTGCTGACATTATGGCCGGTGGACGATGCCGGAACCGCAGCCTTCATGGTCGGCTTCTACAGGCGTCTTGCCGCCGGCCAGACCTATCCGGAGGCGTTGCGCCAGACCCGCCGCGATGCTCGTGACGGCAAGATATCAGGCGCCCAGGACCCGCGGGTCTGGGCAGCCTTTGTCATGTTCGAGAACTGAGACCCCTCAAAGCGGGTGTTCGCCCGCTATCTGAGTTCAAGCTGTTCGTGCCAATGCAGATGGTCCTGCTTGATCGCGGATGAGGCTCGACACAAATGATGCCTTCGCTTGCAGGAAAGCATGCAGGCGCTGCGGATAATCGGGCCGCACGGCATCACTGATCGACGCACGATCATTCAACGCTTTCCGCCAGGCCTGGACGCGCGGCTTGCCGTCCAGGATGGAGAAATCGCCGATCTTGTCGAAGGCGTCGAGATATCTGAAAACAGGCCCGAACACCGCATCGACGAGCGAGAAGCTGTCGCCGCCGAACCATGGACCGCCCGGCAGGGCATCGTCCGCCAGTTGCGCCTCAAGGCGGCCAAACATGTCCGCCAGCGCGCTGGACTCGGCGAGGAAGGCCGCCTCCGACGACGCCGAATAGAAGCGGCCGATGGCATTGAGGGTGGCCGAGCCGAACTCGATCCAGGCGCGATGCCGGGCGCGGGCATAGGGATCGGCAGGATGGAGCGGATTGGCCTGTGTCTCTTCAAGGAATTCGAGGATGACCGCGGATTCAAAGATCGTCGTTTCCTCGCCGTCTCGCTGGACGCGCAGCAGCGGCACCTTGCCAAGCGGCGAAATGGCCTTGAACCACACAGGCTTGTTGGCGAGGTCGATGTCGACGCGCTCGAACGGCACGCCTTTCTCGGTCAGCGAGATCGCCGCGCGCTGGACATAGGGGCAGAGCGGATGGCTGACGAGGATGAGCTTGTCGGTCATCTCACTCTCCCCAGACATAGTTCAACGCGCCGTCATCGACGCGCGTCGACAGGAACATCAGGCGAGAACCCTTGGGAGCCGGGCCGTCGAGACGATCGCCCGATGCCATGTCGAAAGCGGCGCCGTGCCATTGGCAGACCAGTCTGCCGTCCTTGCAGTCGAGCGGCCCACCGAAATGCAGGCAGACATTGGCGGCGGCGCGGATGCGCTCGCCACTGCGATAGACATGGATCTCTCGGCCGAAGAACGGGGCGATCAGGCTGCCCGTTTGCGGGATATCGGCAACCTTGCAGATTTCATGTTTCATGGTTTTGCCTTTCGGTTATTGATGCAATTGCATCTATGTAGATGCATGTGCATTGATCGTCAAGCTTGATGCATCTGCATCTATCGCCTAGGGTAAGCCATGACCGAAAAAGCCACGCCTTCGCCGGAAGCCATCAAGGCCTGGGCCCGCCTGATGCGCGTGTCGCGCCAAATGGTGGAGAGTGCCGAAGATGCATTGAAGCAGGGCGGCCTGCCGCCGCTTGCCTGGTATGATGTGCTGCACGAGCTTGCCGAGGCGGGCGAGGGCGGGTTGCGCCCGTTTCAACTGACCGAGCGCACCTTGTTTGCGCAATACAACATCTCGCGGCTGCTGGCCCGGCTCGAGGCCGACGGACTGGTCGAAAAATTGCGGGTGGCCGATGACGGTCGCGGCCAGACCATCCGCATCTCGGCCAAGGGACGAGAGACTCGCCGCCGGATGTGGGCCGTCTATGGAAGGTCGATCGCGGAATTGGTTGGCGCCAAACTTTCAACGGCTGAGCTGAACACGGTGTCGGCGCTGCTCGGCCGGCTGCGCCATCCGCCTGCGGGCGATTGAGGCTGATCAGCACTGAGCGTCTGTTGCGCACCGTCGCCTTCTGCCGCCACATATTTCTACTTTTCCCCTTGCGCCGGTTGTCAGATTGCGCAATATGCCGAACCGTAACGTACGGTACGCTTCCAATGGACGGCGACTGTATCCATCGAACAGGAACCGAGCGTGTTGCAGGCCAACGCCGATATCGACAACAGCGAAGCGCTTACGGAGCGGCAGAAGGCCGTTCTGGACGCAGTGCTGCGACTGCTGGTCGAGGAGGGCGATCAGCTGACCATGACCGCCGTGGCGCGTCGGGCCAGCTGCTCGAAGGAAACGCTCTACAAATGGTTCGGCGACCGCGACGGGCTGCTGACGGCCACGGTGCAGTGGCAGGCCTCCAAGGTTCGTGTGGTGCCTGTCGATGGCAAGGGCCTCGATCTTGCCTCACTGACGGCCAGCCTTGAAGGCTTCGCTTCCGACTGGCTGAAAGTGATTTCGAGCGACACCTCGATCGCGCTGAACCGGGTAGCGATCGGCCATGCCGGATCGGGCAAGGACAACCTTGGCGCCGTCGTGCTGGAGAATGGCCGTTTCGCGCTGGCGAGGCGGCTGAAGCCGGTGCTCGAGGCCGGACGCCATGCCGGGCTCCTGGACTTTACGGATGCCGAGACGGCGTTCCGTAGCTTTTTCGGGCTGGTCGCCCGCGACGTGCAGATCCGTCTGCTGTTGGGTGACCGGCTGGAATTGACTGAGGCGACGATCGGCGGCGATGCCGTCCGCGCGACGCAGCAGTTTCTCGCTCTTTACGGAGCAAAAACCGGCCGCAAGGCCTCTGATTCATAAAACGGGAAGGAAGTAAAATGCGCGTCTATTACGATCGTGATGCCGATCTCAACCTGATCAAGGGCAAGAAGGTCGCCATCATCGGCTATGGCAGCCAGGGCAGGGCGCATGCGCTCAACCTCAAGGATTCCGGCGCCAAGGAGATCGCCATCGGTCTCAAGGCCGGCTCGGCGACCGCCAAGAAGGTCGAGGCTGACGGCCTCAAGGTGATGAGCGTGGCGGATGCCGCCAAATGGGCCGACCTGATGATGATGGCGACGCCCGACGAATTGCAGGCCGACATCTACAAGAATGAAATCGCGCCGAACATTCGCGATGGTGCAGCGATTGCCTTCGCGCACGGCCTCAACGTGCATTTCGGCCTGATCGAGCCGAAGTCGACGGTCGACGTCGTCATGATCGCGCCGAAGGGCCCGGGCCACACGGTGCGCGGCGAATACCAGAAGGGCGGCGGCGTGCCGTGCCTGGTCGCCGTCAACCAGGACGCCTCGGGCAATGCGCTCGATCTGGCGCTGTCCTACGCCTGCGGCGTCGGCGGCGGTCGTTCGGGCATCATCGAGACCAATTTCCGTGAGGAATGCGAGACCGACCTGTTCGGCGAGCAGGTCGTGCTGTGCGGCGGCCTGGTCGAACTGATCCGCGCCGGTTTCGAGACGCTGGTGGAAGCCGGCTACGCGCCCGAAATGGCCTATTTCGAGTGCCTGCACGAGGTCAAGCTGATCGTCGACCTGATCTATGAAGGCGGCATCGCCAACATGAACTACTCGATCTCGAACACCGCCGAATGGGGCGAGTATGTCTCGGGCCCGCGCATTATCACCGCCGAGACCAAGGCCGAGATGAAGCGCGTGCTGAAGGACATCCAGACGGGCAAGTTCACCTCGGAATGGATGCAGGAATACCGCGCCGGCATGTCGCGCTTCAAGGGCATCCGGCGCAACAATGACAGCCACCAGATCGAGGAAGTCGGCGCCAAGCTGCGCGCCATGATGCCGTGGATTTCCAAGAACAAGCTGGTCGACAAGGCCAAGAACTAAGCGAAGTTCGCTCTCGACAACCAGCAACAAAAACGGCGCCACGTGGCGCCGTTTTCATTTCGATCAGTCGGCCATCGCTCAGCTGTAAGGCGAATAGCACTGCTGACGCGGACCGTTGTAAGGCTGGAACGTGTTGTCCCAGGACCGATACGACCGGTAACGATTGTAGCACCACTGAACATGGGCGCTCGAAATGCGCCCGGCGCGATAATAGCGGCGCGGCGGCGGCGCATAGTAGCCGTCATTGTAGTAGTTGTTATTGTACATGCTGCCAAGACCGAGCCCCAGCCCAAGGCCCAGGACTGCGGCGGCACCATCGTCATAGCCACCGTGATAGTGGCGGCGGCCATGGCGCCAGCGCCAGTTGTCTCCCCCGCCGTTCCAGTTGCCCCCACCATTCCAGTGCCGACCACCGTTCCAGTTGCCTGACCGGCGCCATCTCCAGTCGTCATTGTTGGCCGGGCGGTTATTGCCACCAGCCCATCCATCGCGCACCGGCGTGACCGTTAGTGCCGCAGTGCTGGCGGGAACCGACAGGTTTGGCTGCATGATCGGCCCGGCGGCGGACGGTGCCGTGATCCCGGAGACGATGCCAAGCGCTATCAGCCCGGACTTTATAGTGGAAGAAAAGAGCGAGTTCATTTGCACTCTCCAAGAGTTACGGGCCCCACGCCTACCCTGGAATGGGCTCACTGTGGGGGTTTGCATCTGAACGACGGATGAACGGAAAGGTTCCGTCAACCATGACGCGAACACCGTCAGGACCAGTTGATCTCAGCGTGTGGTCCTGCGATCTTGTGTTCTCACGCGCATGCGGGCAAAGGTCGGGACATGTCGCTGCGCCTTGCCACCTTCAATGTCGAGAACCTGATGAACAGGTTCGATTTTTCTGGCTATCGCAACCAGCTCAACGAGGATCGCACGCTGGCGCTGTTCGATATCCAGAGCGAGGCCGAGTACAAGATGCTGGAGCAGGCCCGCGCCATCGCGCAGTCCGACGACACGCGGCAATTGACGGCGCTGGCGATCGCCGCCACCCGGGCCGACATCATCTGCATGCAGGAGGTCGACAACATCGAGGCCCTGAAGGCCTTCGAGTACGGCTATCTGTTCAAGATGGTGGGGCAGGGCTACCGGCAGAAATACACCACGTCAGGCAATGATTCGCGCGGCATCGACGTTGCCGTGATGATGCGCAACGAGACGGCGCAGGGACAGCCGATCGAATTCGTGCGCATGACCAGCCATGCCTACGTCACCTACGAGCAGTTAGGGCTGCACACGCCGGAACTCGAGGCGCTCGGCAACCAGTCCAATGAACGCATCTTCCGGCGCGACTGCCTGGAAGTCGACATCACCGTCGGCGGCGTGCCGCTGACGCTTTACCTCGTGCATTTCAAGTCGATGGGTTCTCCCCGCAACGGGCTCGACGGACGCGAGGCGACGATGCCGGTCCGCAACGCCGAGGCACAGGCCGTGCGCCGCATCATCGAGGAGCGCTTCGGCGGGGAGCATGCCGCCGACAAAAGCTGGGCGATCTGCGGCGACATGAACGATTACCGGCAGCGCGTGAAGGTCGCCGGCGACGAATTCGATGGTTACCGTTTCGAGGTGGTCGACGAAGCCCAGTCCTGCATCAACGTGCTGACGGCGGGCGGCTTCTGCGAAAACGTCGTCGAGCGGCGACCGGAAATGAACCGCTGGAGTTTTTATCACACGCGCGGGCCGCAAGAGCGGCATCTGTGCCAGCTCGACTACATCCTGTTGTCCAAGGGGCTGGCGGCCAGGAATGCCACCGCCGTTCCCGACATCATCCGCAACGGCCAGCCCTGGCGGACGATCTTTCCGCCGGGCCAGGAGGTCGAGCGTTTCCCGCGCGCCGGCTGGGACCGGCCGAAGGCATCCGACCATTGCCCGGTGGCGATCACGCTGGACATGGCTTGACGCGCATGAGCTTCGACCTGCCGCGCAATGTCATCCTGCCGGTCGATGCCATCGACGTCCGGCTCGATCCCGGCCCGCATCCTTTCGCGCTAGATAATGCGGAAGCGATCGCCGAGAACTGGCGGCAGGAGATCGCAGTCAATCCGGCGCTGTTTGACGGTACCGTGGTGCTGTTGTCCGCACTTGCCTGGCGCGACCGGCGCCTGGTTGGTCGCTGCCACGCCGTTAGCTACTCCACCTTCATGCTGTGGCGTAAGCAGCGCGCAAATTCAGGCGCCGAACATGCCTATGGCCATGCCATGCTGGTGGCTGGCGACAACGCGCTGGTGGCGATCCGCATGGGCTCCCACACGGTGGGTGCCGGCAGCGTCTATTTCGCCGCCGGCTCCTTCGAACCGATCGATTTCCGCGACGGTCTGGTCGATGTCGATTTCAACATGATCCGCGAGGTGCGCGAAGAGACAGGCCTTGACCTGTCCGCGGTCAGGCGCGGCCCGCACTGGCATGCGCTCTCGACCACGACCGGCACCGTCATCTTCCGCCGCTATCAAGTCGATGGAACGGCCGATGAGATTGCGCAACGCATCATCGCCTTCGTCGCGGCGGAGGTCGATCCGGAGATCGAGGCGCCTGTGATCATCCGCCATGTCACAGACCTGCCGGACGGTCTGGCGCCGCATATGAAGCCGCTGGTCGAGTGGCATTTTGCGGGAATGGAATAATCCCGGCTACGGTGACTTGATTGCCTGACGTTGCGGGCCAGGCGCGGGCTGGTGCTGATCGTCTTTGCGGGACTTGCCGTGAATCTGGGCTGGCGGTTCGGTCCCGTTTCAACGCGCGTGGTTTCGCCTGCTCTACCACAAAAATGACGGTTGTATTCCCAAGGTAAACCCGCTGGCCTTGCAGGGCCTGCACCGGCCATGTGAAACACCGCCAGCCACCCCGTTGATTGCTGGATATCGCCCATGAGATTGCTTCTGCTTGCGACCGCCGCTCTGTGTGCCCTGACGGCACCGGCCTTTGCGTTCGACTGCACCAAGGCAACCACGGCGGGTCGAACACCAGATCTGCGGCAGCAAGGCCTTGCGCCGGGCCGATGACGACATGAGCGCGGCCTATGCGAAACTGTTGCGTGCCGTCGACGATCCGGAAATCCACGCCGCGCTGATCGAGAGCCAGCGCCGCTGGATCAAGGCGCGGGACAGCGGCATCAATGATCCGGCCACTCTCGAAGGCGGAGGCACCGATGACGATTCCGCCCCGCCGAGCTGGGCCAAAGTGCTGACCGGCGTGACGCAGGACCGCACAGCCTTCCTCAAGAAGACGTCTGAGGGTAAGCCCGCCTTCGTCGCCGGCGCGCTCGCGCAGCGCAAGGCGCTCGGCGCCAGCGGGACGGGACCTTTGGCTGGGTTCTCGTCCAGTTGCACTTTCATTCCCGACCGGCAGCACCCGAACGACTATACCTACAACTGCTTCGGCAGCATGAGCCGGCAAAATGGCGACAGGGTCTGCACCGAGACCAACGATTTTGCCTCCTACACGTCGCAGACCACCCGCACCGTGGTCGATATCGTCGACGGCCGGGCGCAGACGCGCGCAAAATGTGGCTTCGGCAATGACGGAGTCAAAACATGCCCCGACGAGACTATCGACAAGACAGCCGCCGATGGAGGCTGGGACATGACGCAGGATGCCACCAAGGGCGAAGCGCCCGGCAAGCCGGAGCTGAAACTTGACCCGGAGGCGTCGGAAACCGTTGCCGATGCCGATTGGATGAGTGGTTGCCTGGCGGACAAATCCTTCCCCGCCGGGGCCGGTGGCAAGGGTCCCTGATCCCCGCCAGGATAAAGCGCGCATAAGCCGACGGCCTGCAGAATGACTGCCACAGATACGGCTTGCCACTTTTGGCAGTGCTGCTCACAGGGAATTAACGAGAAGAGGCGAACTATCGCGAACCATGCGGCGGTTGCGAGGGGTGCGTTGCGAAAGCTTGCCTTAGTCTTTGGTGGTCTTGTGGTGCTTGGCGTCCTCTGGGCGACCTTGACGACGAGTGGTCAGCTTCTGACCGGTCGCCTCCCGTCCAACACGGACAAGGTCATTGTCGATCGAGGCACCTATTTCCGGCTGAAGGTAGACTTTGCCTATGAGGGCGAACAGCAGCACTACGACGTCGTCGTCGGCTGCAACGTCCTCAACGTTCACTACAAGGACAATTCCTCAACCTATGAGGCTGGACTGATCCCGACTGTGTGGGGTCAGCGCATGAGCGACGGCAAGGCAGTAGTGGTGCGTGCCCCCGACGCCTGCCGCGGTGACACGACGGAGAATGGAGGCGTGCCCGCGGATTTCCTGCCGGTGATGGTTGTTTATGACAATGCCGACACCGTGGCGTTCGGTATTGGCTATATGACGGACGACGCCTATCGCAGTCCGAAATCGGTGCTGCGCTTCGACAAAGCGACGGTCGAGCGAGCGACGCGCGCCGAGTTCGACACCTTCCGTGCCACTGGTCCGCAGAACATCATCACGCGCAGCCAGTATCATTCGGTGCAGAATGACCATCAGCTCGCACTTCTTGGCCTCACAAGGACCTATCCGGCGTTTGGACGAAGCTGTTACGCTTTTTCCCGCTGGAAACTGACCGAGCCGGAGCGGGAGATTGTGCGCAAATACCGCCCAGCGAACGCTGTCCAATACTGGACTATCTCCCAGACTCTCCTGGACGAGACCACCCAAGCCGCCTACGCGAGCGAAATCCGCGAAGCGCGGAAAAAGGCGCAGAAGCAGACGCGCGACGACGGACTGACACTAGGGTTGAATGGTGGCTTTTGGCAGCCAGATTTCGGCGCACTGCGCCGCGACGGGACACAATTGGTAGGGCTGAGAGGCAGTATTGAGGGGGCGGCCGCTTTCTATCCGGCGGACACGTCTTTAAGGCAGGACAAATGGCCGTTGGAGCAGACCGCGAGGCTGGCGGCTTATGAGGCTCTTCGGTCAATAAACACAACAAATATCGATATTGATGACGGACGAAACCGCGGCTTCGCCTATTGCTACAGTGGCGAAGCTCTCAGAGGCATGCCGAGGGACACGGTGTGGGCTTTACCGGCGTTCACGACCGTCGATGGCCAAGAGTTGGTAGCTGGCGCACCAGAGCACTGGGGTTTTGGATCTGATAGCGCAAATTTCGTCGTCGAAAACGATGAATTTGTACTCGAGCGGGTTCTTTTCAATCTCGAGTCCACCAGGGGTGACGTATGATCAATCACGTGAGCTCACACGTCTGTTTGTCCAGTCGCTAGCTTTGCTGGCATCACTCGTGCCGCAGCGCGTCGATCGGGTTGAGCCTGGCGCCACGCATTGCCGGGAAGAAGCCGAACACCATGCCGATCAGCGCGGAGAAGCCGACGGCCAGCAGAATGACGGCCGGGCTCGGCGCAAAGGGTATCGTCAGCGTCAGCGAGGCGAGGCCGGCCAGCGCCAGACCGATCAGGATGCCGATGATGCCGCCGAGCAGCGACAGCACCGTCGCCTCGACCAGGAACTGGATAAGGATGTGCTTTTCATGCGCGCCGATGGCGAGCCGGATGCCGATCTCGCGGGTGCGCTCGGTGACCGAGACCAGCATGATGTTCATGATGCCGATGCCGCCGACCAAAAGGCTGACGCCGGCGACCGCGCCCAGCATGCCGGTCATGGTGGTGGTGGCGCTGGCCATGGCGTCGGCGATCTGGGTCATGTCGCGGATGCCGAAATCGCTCTCGCGGTCCGGCGTTATACGGCGTGCATCGCGCAAAATGTCCTCGACGCGTGGCTGCAATTCGCTGGTCGGCGTGCGGTCGTCGGCGGCGATGTAGATGTTGTCGATGTCGCGGTTGCCGGCGATGCGCCGCTGATAGGCGTGCAGCGGCATCAAGACGACATTGTCCTGGTCCTGGCCGAAGCCGGTATAGCCCTTGGGCTCGAGCAGACCGATGATCTTGCAGGAGGTGCGGTTGACGCGGATGATTTCGCCTTCGGGATCGCCGGCACCGAAGAATTGCTGGCGCACCGTCTCGCCGATCAGGCACACGCCGGTGCCCGAGCGGGTTTCGGAATCGCTGAACGGGCGGCCCGAAACCAGCTTCCAGTCGCGCGCGTCGAGATAGGCGCTGTCGGTGCCGGTGACGCCCGAGGTCAGGCTCTCGGTGCCGAAGATGACGCGCACCTGCTTTTGCGAAGCCGGCGAAATGGCGCGCGCCCCGGTCAGATGCGCAACCAGGGCTTCGAGGTCTTTTTCGGCCAGCGGCCGCACCACCTGATCAAGTCCGCCTGGACCACCGGGGCCGGCCGGGCGGCCTGACCTGACAACCAGCAAATTGCTGCCAAGCTTGGAAATGTCGGCCTTGACCTTTTCTGTCGTGCCGGAGCCGATGGTGAGCATGGCAATGACGGCGGCAACGCCGATGACGATGCCGAGCAGCGTCAGGAACGAGCGCAGCACGTTGCGGCGGATGGAACGCAGAGAAAGGCGGACGGTTTCCCAGATCATGCCAGCTCTACCTTCATGGTGTCCGAGGCGACGTGGCCGTCGAGGAAGCGAATGGTGCGCTCGGCATAGAAGGCGACGTCGGCCTCATGCGTGACCATGGCGATGGTCAGGCCAAGCTCGGTGTTGAGCTTTGTCAGCAACTCCATGATCTCGTGGGTCCGGGCAGTGTCGAGATTACCGGTCGGCTCGTCGGCAACAAGCAGCGTCGGCCGGGTGACGATGGCGCGCGCGATCGCCACGCGCTGCTGCTGGCCGCCGGAGAGTTCTGCGGGCGTATGATGCTCGCGGCCGACAAGACCGACCTGGGCGAGCGCCTGCATGGCGAGGTCGCGGCGCTCGCGGCTCGCCACGCCACGATAGATCAGCGGCAGTTCGACATTTTCGGCCGCCGTGGTGCGTGCCAGCAGATTGTAGCCCTGGAAGACGAAGCCGACATAGAGATTGCGCAGCATTGCGCGGCGGTTGCGGTCGAGCCTGCCGGCATCGATGCCCATGAAGGAATAGGTTCCGGCCGTCGGCGTGTCGAGGCAGCCGATGATGTTCATCGCCGTCGATTTTCCCGAGCCGGACGGGCCCATGATGGCGACGAATTCGCCGCGCTTGATGGTAAGGTCGACGCCGGCCAGAGCATGAACCCGGGCCTCGCCCTGGCCGTAGCTCTTCCAGACCTTGTCGAAGGTAATGAGAGGCGCGCCCGCAGCCACGGCCTCAGCTCCGCAGCTGCGAGGCCGTGATGACCTGTGCGCCTTCGTCGAGACCGGAGGTGATCTCGGTCAGCTCGCCATCGGTCGAGCCGACCTTGACGTTGACCGGATGCGGCCGGCCGTTCTCCAGCACATAGAGCGTGCGCGAGCCATCGGTTGGTGGCGCGACCGGGCGCTGGCGATTGGGACGGCCCATGCGGCCCGTGAACAGGTCGCTCAAGCTCCAGCCGCGCGCCGCCTGCTGTGCCGGGCGGTAGCGGAAGGCGGAGGAGGGGACCGTGAGCACGCCCTTGGCTTCCCTCGTGACGACCGCAACCGTCGCGGTCATACCGGGCCGCAGCAAGAGCTCGTTGTTGTCGACCTCCAGCCGCGCATTGTAGGTGACGACGCCGTCTGTCGTGACCGAGGCATAGGAGATGTCGCGGATCTCGGCATCGAACGGCCGCTCCGGGAAGGCGTCGACGGTGAAGCGGGCGTGCTGGCCTGATTTGACCGCACCGATGTCGGCTTCGTCGACCGCCGCCACCAGTTCCATGTTCCTCAGATCCGCCGCGATGATGAACAGCACCGGCGCCTGCAGCGAGGAGGCGACCGTCTGGCCGGGGTCGACCGAACGGGTCAAAACGATGCCGTCGATCGGTGCATAGATCGTGCTCTTGGCAAGGTCGGTCTGCTGCGCCTTGAGGTCGGCCTGGGCGATGGCGAGATTGGCCTGCGCACTGTCGAGCGCCGCCTTGGCGCGGTCACGCGTCGCGGTCGCCGCTTCGAGCGACTGGTCAGTCGCCATGCCGCGCTTGGTCAGGGCCGCCGCGCGTACCAGCGCGCTTTCGTTCTCGGCCAGCGTCACCGTCGCGTCTTCGACATTGGCAGCGGCGCCCTTGGCGGATGCCTCGGCGCGTTCGATCTGGACCTCGAGTTTCACCGTATCAAGCGTCGCCAGCACGTCGCCCTTCTTGACCTGCTGGTTCTCTTCGGCGGAGACCGAGCGGATGATGCCGGACAGTTCGCTTGATATGTCGACCTGGGTGAGCGGCTGCAGCGTGCCGGTCGCCGAGACCTGGACGGTGAGGTCGGCCTTGGCGGCCGGCGTTGTGGTGTAATCGATCCTGGCGGGCGTGCCCGCATACCACTGATAGAGGCCTAGACCGGTAGCAAGCACGATCAGGGTCAGCAATGCATAGAACCAGCCACGGCGGCGCGTCTTGCTCCGCCCCTGTTTATCGAGGCCGAGCGCCGTCTCGATGGCGGAATCCGATTCCGTCTTTGGCAGATTGACAATCTGGTCCACGCCAGACCCCTATGATGCGCAATGTCCCTATCTGTGCACAGATCAGGCTTGATGGTTCGAATATCAAATTAAATTTCGCCCATGTTGAGATTGAGGCAGGAATGAAAACCCGGAATTACTTGCTTTACGATGTGTTTACGACCGAGCGACTGGCCGGAAACCCACTGGCCGTGGTGTTGGATTGCGATGGATTGGACACGGCCGCGATGCAAGCCATTGCACGCGAATTCAACCTGTCCGAATCGGTCTTTGTGCTGCCGCCGGACAATCCCAAGCATAAAAACCGCATCCGCATCTTCACGCCCGACTATGAAATGCCGTTCGCTGGCCATCCGACCGTCGGCGCGGCTATTGCGCTGGCCGAGCTTGCGGAAGAGGGCGCCGCCGGCATCTTCGTGCTGGAGGAAAACATCGGGCCTGTGCGTTGCGCCGTCAGCAAACACGATGGCGCCACCTTCGCCGAATTCGATCTGGCGAAACTGCCGGAGCCGCTGAAGCTGGAGGCCGATCCGCAGGCAATCGGTGCAGCCCTTGGCCTGGCGCCACACGAAATCGGTTTCGAGAATCACCGCGTGTCATTCTGGTCGGCCGGCGTGCCCTATGTGACGATTCCGGTCGCCAATCTTGAAGCAGCAAGCCGCATCCGGCTGGACAACCAGGCGTGGTCGGAATTGGCGCCGCGCAAGAGCGAATGGGCCTTCGCCAGCCCCTATGTCTATTGCCGCGAGACAGTGAACCACGAAAGCGCGTTCCATGTCCGCATGATCGTGCCCGGCACGCCGTCCTATGAGGATCCGGCGACGGGTTCGGCTGCGGCCGCCTTTGCCGGCGCCATCATGCATTTCGATGGCCCGACCGATGGCATTTCACAGCTGTGGATCGAACAGGGCCTGGAGATGGGCCGGCCGTCGCGCATTCGCCTCGAACTGACCGTTCAGGGCGGAAAACTGGCCTCGGCGCGCATTGGCGGCCACGCGGTGAAGGTGGCGGAAGGCAAGCTTTTCGTCTGATCGCGATGGGCTGAAAGCGATTTGTCGGGAAATGACTCTGGCAGGGCTAGACATGACGGATGGTGGCGGCTATATGCCCGCCAACGCCGGTTTTTGCCGGCCGAGTGGGTGCGTAGCTCAGTTGGTAGAGCAGCTGACTCTTAATCAGCGGGTCCACAGTTCAATCCTGTGCGCACCCACCAAATTCTTCGAAAATTGGTGGAAAGACCCTGAAATCGGGAAACCGATGCGGCTCATTCGAGGTGAGCCATCGGCGTTCAAAGGCGGCTGTTTCCGCGCCCAAAAACGCGGCCCAGAAACCTGCCGAATCGAAAAGCGATGCCATCGTTTGCGCTGCGGCGTCCGTCGACGTCGCCGCCGGCCTTTCCTGCTGAAAAATCGCTGATGAGCCACCAGAAGAAAATCAGGAAAAGGACCAGGATCCCGGTGTCGATCGGCCCGTAGGTGGAGTATCCGCTGCGCCAGAGTGCACCGGCACATATTGTAGCTATACTTACGGCAGCAGCGACTGGCTGAAGCTTTCTCATCCCGCAAGTCTATTGGAGGATCGGGGGAAACAATAGCTATCGTCTTTGAGGGGCAGTCTTTTTCCACTGCACCGCCGGAAAATCCCCTGATTACTTATCCGACACCCCAGCCTCGGCAAAACTTGCCATACGTGTGTGGCACTCCAGCGCCGAGCGGACGATGTTGACGGCGAGGCAGGCGCCGGAGCCTTCGCCGAGCCGCATGCCGAGATCGAGCAGCGGCGGCATGCCAAGCGCTTCGAGCAGGCCGCGATGGCCCGATTCGGCCGAGACATGGGCCGCGATGGTGTGGGCGAGGCCGGTCGGGTGCAGCTTGGCCAGCGGTGCGGCGGCGGCGGTGCAGACGAAGCCGTCGAGCAGCACGGGTATCCCAAGATGACGGGCGGCGAGCGTCGCGCCGAAAATGGCGGCGAGTTCGCGGCCGCCGAGGGCAGCGGCAATGCCCAGCGGATCGGCAAGGGCAGCGGCATGGCGCTTGAGACCGGCTTCAATGGCGACCACCTTGCGCTTCAGGCCGGCATCGTCGACGCCGGTGCCGCGGCCGGTCCATTTTTCCGCGCCACCGCCAAACAGCGCTGCTGAAATGGCCGCAGCCGGCGTGGTGTTGCCGATGCCCATTTCGCCAAAGCAGATCAGGTCGAGATCATCAGTCACGGCGTCATAGCCGGCCGAGACAGCGGCGAGGAAGGCCTTTTCATCCATCGCCGGCACTTGGGTGAAATCGCCCGTGGGATGGTCGAGGTCGAGCGGGATAACGTCCAGTTCGGCGCCGGCGATGCGGGCGAGCTGGTTGATGGCCGCACCGCCACCGGCGAAATTCGCCACCATCTGCACGGTGACTTCGGAGGGGAAGGCCGACACGCCTTGCGCGGTGACGCCGTGGTTACCGGCGAAGACGAACACTTTCACCCGGTCGAGTTTGGGCATGTCGCGGCCCTGCCAGCGCGCCAGCCAGGCGGCGATGGTCTCCAGCCGGCCGAGGCTGCCTTGCGGCTTGGTCAACGTGTCCTGGCGGTTGGCAACCGCCTTTGCAGCGGTATCGCTGCCGGCGGGCAGATCGAGGCACGCGGCGCGCAGTTCATCAAGGGATTTGAAGGGCATGGGGGCAAGGTCTCCGGAAGGGAATCAGGTCAAGTGGGTTAGGAAAGCGCGACTGTAGCGACGAGCAGCACGGCGATTTCGCTCACTTGCTGCAAGGCGCCGATCGTGTCGCCAGTCTGGCCACCGATCTGGTTGAGGCAAAGGGCATGGTAGGCGGCAAACAGCAGGCCAAGCAGGATGAGCGCGGCGATTGCGCCGCCGGGCCCAAGCAGGAGGAGCGGTATCGCGCCAAGCACGGCGCCGGCGATTGCCGTTTCAAGCGAGACGGTGCCGGCGCCGGCCGAGAGGCCGTCGTCGCGCGCCGGAGGCAAGAGATGCATGAAGGCGCCGAGCGCGCCACGCGAAGCCGTGTGGGCGGCTACGAGAGCGAAAAGGGCTTGCGTCGGGTCGACCAGTTGCGACAGCGCGCTCCAGCGGATCAGCAGCGACAGCGCCAGCGCCATGGCGCCATAGGCGCCGATGCGGCTGTCGCGCATGATGTCTAGCTTGCGGCCACGTGATTTGCCGCCGCCAAAACCGTCGGCGACATCGGACAGTCCGTCCTCATGCAGGCAGCCGGTGGTGAGCACGGTTGCCACAAGGGCAAGGGCGGCGGCCGGCGCCATGGCAAGGCCAAACCGTTCCGCCGTGGCAAAGACGATGGCGCCGATCAGGCCGACGAGAAGACCGGCGATGGGTGCCGCCCAGATCGCGGCGGCGAGGCTGCGGCCGCGAAAATCGAAGACGGGGAGCGGCAGCGTGGTGAAGAACACGAGGCAGAGCGCCACATCGTCGAGGATTTGGCGAGGCGAAAGGGTCAAGCTCCGGAGCTTGAGCATGATCTCCGAAAATCGATTGCCAGTTTTCGGCATCTAGCTCTAGCCCCTCGCAATGGCATGGAAGAAAGTGCCACTAACATGGCCGCGCCGGTAGCCGGAAGCGCCGATCGGATTGCCCTGGCCATCGGCGAGGTCGGCCAGCGGCTCGTCATTGCCGGTGGCTGTCATCTGCGCATAGTGGAATTCATGGCCGCGAATGAGCGCGCCCTGCAGGCCCAGCGGGCAGTCGGCGCGCAGCCGTGCCTCGCGATAGCCGAGATTCATCTTGCGCTTGGCAAAGCTTGTGGAATGACCGAGCAGGCCGAGCATGCGATGCGTTTCGCCAGAGGCATCCTCCAACGCTTCGCCAAGCACCATGAAGCCGCCGCACTCGCCATGGATCGGTTTCGTCGCGGCGAAATTCCCCATTCCGGCATGGAAATTCGCAGCGGCGGCGAGCTTGCCGGCGTGAAGCTCGGGATAGCCGCCGGGCAGCCAGCAGACATCGCAATCCTGGTCGGGCGTTTCATCGGCGATGGGTGAGAACGGGACAAGTTCCGCGCCGGCCTTGCGCCAGTAAGCGGTGACATGCGGGTAGAGGAAGGTGAAGGCGGCATCCTCGGCCAATGCGATGCGTTGACCCGGTGGTTGCAGCGCGTCGGCGAAGCCGCCTGCCGCCGGAGCGAGGGGCGTCCCCAGTGCCATGATGGCATCGAGGTCGAGCGACTTTTCCGCCATGTCGGCCAGCCGGTCGAGATGCGCCATGAGGTCATCATATTCGCCGGCCTGGACAAGGCCGAGATGGCGCTCGGGCAGGTTCAGGGTGGGGTCACGCAGGATGGCGCCGACGACGGGCAGGCCGATCGCCTCGATGGCGTCGCCAGACAGCCGGCGGTGGCGCTCGCTGCCCAGCCGGTTGAGCACGACGCCGGCCATGCGCACATCCGGATCGTAAGTGGCAAAACCCTTGGCGACGGCGGCCGCCGTGGTCGATTGGCCTGATACGTCGAGCACCAGCAGCACCGGCAGGCCGTAGAGCCGGGCGAGGTCGGCGGCAGAGCCTGTGCGGCCGGGAGCCGAGGGAATGCCGTCGAACAGGCCCATGGCGCTTTCGAGGATGACGAAATCGGTGTCGTCTGCCTGTTGGGCGGCGAGTGCGTTGAGCAGCGATGGCGGCATCGCCCAGCTGTCGAGATTGACGCCGGACAGGCCGGTGGCGGCGGTGTGGAAGCCGGGATCGATATAGTCGGGACCCGATTTGGCGCCGCGCACCTTTAACCCGCGCCGGGTGAGCGCGCGCAAAATGCCGATGGTGACGCTGGTCTTGCCCGAGCCGGAGCGCGGCGCGCCGATGATGATCGCGCGGGCGGTCATGCCTCCCCCGCCAGTGCCGCGCGCATGGCCACAATGCCGCCGACGACGATCAGTGCTGGTGAGGCGAGGCCTGCTGCTGCAGCCTCCCCGGCAATAGTGGCGAGCGTGGCGACGACGATTCGTTCCTGCGGCGTGGTCGCGGCGACGATGACCGCTGCAGGCGTCGATGACGCCAGCCCGCCGTCGAGCAATGCCGTGGCAATCAGGGGAAGGTTGGCCATGCCCATATAGACCACGACGGGCTGGCCTGTGCGGGCGATCGCGCCCCAGTCGATGTCGTCATCGGTGCCGGCGGCATGGCCGGTCGCCAGGATCACCGCTTTGTTGATGCCGCGCATGGTAGCCGGGATACCGGTGGCGGCGAGCGCGCTGAGCCCCGAGGTCAGGCCGGGCAGCACGCGAAACGGAATAGCTTCACGCGCCAGCGCCAAGGCCTCTTCACCGCCACGGCCGAAAATATAGGGGTCGCCGCCCTTCAGCCTGATGACGCGGCGGCCGTCTCGCGCCAGCCGGACCAGCAGCGCGGTGATGTCGTCCTGCTTCATCGACGGCTTTCCGCCGCGCTTGCCGGCAAAGAACAGCTCGGCATTTTCGGCAACGGCGACGACATCCGGCGAGACCAGCGCGTCGTAGACCAGCGCGTCCGCCTCAGTCAGCGCCGCCAGTACTTCGAGCGTCAGGCAGCCGGGGTCGCCGGGACCGGCGCCGGCCAGCCAGACATGGCCCGACTCAAGCCGGCGCGGTTTGAAGTTCAGCCGCGACAGAGCCCGTTCGAGCGTGGCGTTTTCGCCTTTGTTTGTGGTGCTGCCGCTCACAATCCGTCCCGTCCGCGAAAACGCCGCTGATAGTGGGCGTCGTACAATGAACTCTCGCCAAAATCTTCCGCGGCCAGCGAACGGCCGACGAAGATGATCGCCGTGCGCTCCATCGGGTCGGCGGCCAACAACGCCTCGATGGTCGCCAGCGTGCCGGTCAGCACGCGCTCATCCGGCCAGGAGGCGCGGAAGACGATCGCCACTGGGCAATCGCTGCCATAGTGCGGCGTCAGCTCGGCAACGACGCGGTCGATGGCGTGGATGGCCAGATGAATGGCAAGCGTGGCGCCGGTGCGGCCGAAGCCGGCCAGCGTTTCGCCGGGCGGCATTTTTGAAGCACGTCCGGAGATTCGGGTCAGCACCAGGCTCTGAGCGACCTCGGGAATGGTCAGTTCGCGGCGAAGGGCTGCGGCCGCGGCGGCAAAAGAAGGCACGCCCGGCGTCAGCGTGTAGGGAATCCCATGCTTTTCCAGCCGGCGGATCTGCTCGGCAACCGCGCTCCACACCGACAGGTCGCCGGAATGCAGGCGCGCGACATCATGGCCAGCCTTATGAGCGTCCAGATATGCGGCTTCGATCTCGTCGAGCGACATCGGCGCGGTGTCAATCAATTTTGTTCCCGGCGCGCAATGTTGCAGCAATTCGGGCGCGACGATCGAACCGGCATGGAGACAGACCGGGCAGCTTGCCAGAAGCCTGGCGCCGCGCAGCGTGATGAGGTCGGCGGCGCCCGGACCGGCGCCGATGAAATGGACAGTCATTCGGCATCTCCGCTGATGGCGATGGCGCAGGTGACCGGACCGAGTACGGTGCGCGGGCCAAGCAGTTTTGCACCGGCGCCAGCGACTGCAAGGGCGGATGCTTCGGAAACCGATGGTGTGCCTGCCCGTTTCTGTGAGAGGTTGGAGCTGCTGAGCGTGCGCGGCGAGGCGGCCTGAAGCGCTGCGTCATCGACGATGATGACGGGAAGGTTCAGCGTGCGGCCAGCCGCGGCGATCGCTTCCTCATCCTTCTTGAGCGTGGCGGTAGCCAGGGCTGAAAGCGCCGTCATCGCCAGCCCATGCGCTTCGAGCGCGGTTTCTATTGCCACGAGCACGTCTTCAACGCTCACACCCTTTCGGCTGCCGATGCCAGCCACCATCATGGCTTCACCCATGTCCATTGGGTGATCGGCATAGCAGGCCGCCAGGCCTGCATCGAACCAACCGGCGAAGCGCGGGAGATGTTTATCCGCGTGAGATCACCGCCCAGTTTCGTATGCTGGGCGAGAAGCAGGCCTTCCATCTCCAGCGTCACCGCATTGGCGACGAGACGGCCACCAGGGCGCAGCGCCTTGATGGCGGCCTTCAACACGCCGGTGTCGCCGCCGCCGCCGCCGATGAAGATCGCATCCGGCGTGTCCAACCCGGCGAGCGCCTTGGGCGCGCTGCCTTCCACCACCACAAGGCCGGGAACGCCACAGGTTGAAGCGTTGTGACTGATGCGGGTAGCACGGGTTGGATCGGCCTCGATGGCAATCGTGCGCATCGAGGGGTGGGCGAGCATCCATTCGATGCCGATGGAGCCGGAGCCGGCGCCGATATCCCACAGCAACTCGCCGCGCCTCGGGGCCAGCGCCGAAAGCGTGACGGCGCGTATTTCGCGCTTGGTGATCTGGCCGTCATGGTCGAAGAGGTGGTCGGCAAGTCCTGCCGTGAGCGGCAGCACCCGTGCCTGCGGGCTAGAATCAATTTCTATCGCCAGCACGTTGAGCGGATTGATGTTTTCGAAATCGAAGGCGTCGGCGCGGGCGGAGCGCTGGTTCTCTTTTGGGCCGCCAAGGGCCTCAAGGATCGTCAGCCGCGACGCGCCAAAGTCGAGTTCGGTGAGCAGGTGGGCAATTGCTGCGGGTGCTTCAGCATCGGATGTCAGGGCCAGGATGCGCGCATTCGGCTGCAGCAGGGGCCGGATCAGATCGAGCGGACGGCCATGCAGCGAGACGATCTCGATATCCTGTAGCGCCCAACCCAGGCGGGCCGCCGCCAGCGAGACGGCTGATGGTGCCGGGATGACATGCATGTCCCGCGGCTTGACCTTGCGGGCGAGGGTGGTGCCGACGCCGTGGAAGAAGGGATCGCCGGAGGCGAGCACGCAGACTTTGCTGCCGGCAAGCGCCAATACACCGCGCATCTCGGCATCGAAAGGGACCGGCCAGGGACAGGGCTTACCCTTGGCGAAGGACGCGACGAGCGCCAGATGCCGCTTGCCACCGAAGATGAACTCCGCTTCGGCGATCCGTTGCTTGGCCTCGTCGCCGAGACCGGCTAAACCGTCCTCGCCGATGCCGACGATGGTGAGCCATCTCTGGTTGGCGCTGCGCGGACCCTCAGCAGGCATGATGACCCACCGCATTCTGATCCTCGGCGGCACCACGGAAGCCCGGCAACTTGCTGGAAGGTTGGCCGCGCGTGCCGATTGCTCGGTTACGCTGTCGCTGGCCGGTCGTACGGAAAACCCGATCGCCCAGAACGTGCCGACAAGGGTCGGCGGCTTTGGCGGTGCTGGCGGGCTGGCGGCCTATCTCAACGACATGCGCATCGACCTGCTGATCGACGCCACGCATCCCTATGCGGCGCGAATATCGGCCAATGCGGCGCAAGCCGCGCGCATGGCGGGCGCGCCGATTTTCGCCTTGCGGCGCCCCGGCTGGGAGCCCGTCGAAGGGGATCGCTGGACTGAAGTCGACACAACAGGCGAGGCCGTGCAGGCGCTTGGAGCGGTGCCGCGCCGCGTTTTCCTGGCACTGGGACGGCAAGAGGTCGCCGCGTTCGAAGCCGCACCGCAGCACCATTATCTCATTCGCAGCGTCGATCCTGTCGAGCCGAAGGTGGCGGTGCCCGATGCCGACTATCTGCTGTCGCGCGGGCCGTTTCGCGAGGACGACGAACGCACGCTGCTCGAAAACCACCGCATCGATGTCGTCGTGTCCAAGAACAGCGGCGGCGCGGCGACCTACGGCAAGATTGCAGCTGCGCGGGCGCTTGGCATCGACCTGATCATGGTCCGCAGGCCCGATCTGCCGGACGTGCCCTCGGCTGAAACCGTCGATGCGCTGGCCGCGATGGTCGATCATTTCGCCGAGCCCGCCGCCGAGCGCGGCGTGTAGACCAGTGCCGGTCTGTCGCCACGCTTGATGATCCGGGTTTCCGGAGAACCGATGATGATGCAGGTCGCCATGTCGGCCTTTTCAGCATCGACATCGGCCAGCAGATAGATTTCGATGCGTTCGTCCGGACGGCCGGCGGCGCGGCCGAAGATGACCGGCGTGGTGCCGGGCAGGATCGCGGTCAGGCATTCGAAGGCACGGCCAAGCTGCCAGGGCCGTGCCTTGCTGATCGGGTTGTAGAGCGCGATGACGAAGCCGGCACCGGCCGCTGCCAAGAGGCGCAACTCGATCAAATCCCACGGCTTCAGATTGTCGGACAGCGAGATGGCGCAGAAATCATGGCCGAGCGGCGCGCCGATGCGGGCAGCGACTGCCAGCATGGCGGTGATGCCGGGCACAACAGCGACATCGACCGCGCGCCATTCGGCCGGACCGGCCTCGATTGCCTCACAAACCGCCGCCGCCATGGCGAAGACACCGGGATCACCACCGGAGACGACGGCGACGTCATGGCCCTCGGCTGCCTTTGTCAGCGCGTCCTTGGAACGGGCGAGTTCCTCGCGATTGTCCGAGGCGACGCGAGTCTGGTCTGGACGCAGTTCAAGCCGGTCAAGATAGGGCTTGTAGCCATAGAAGAACTTTGCTTCCGCAACAGCCCGGCTGGCTTCCGGCGTGACCTGATCGGCATTGCCAGGCCCAAGCCCAATGACTGTGAGGCGGCCGCTCATGCCGGCGCTCCCAGCACGCCCGGCCGGCCGGACCAGCCGGCGACCAGCACGATGGCGAAGTAGGGCGCCTTGTCGTCCGGCTTGTCGGCGAGCTTCATCGAGACGCTGCCGGCCATGGTGCCGCGCTCGACATAGACGGCGCGCGCCAGCTTGCCGGTGGCCTCCAAGGCCCGCCTGATCTTGGGCAGGTTGCGGCCGACCTTCATGATGACGGCGGCATCGGTATCGGCGAGCCGCCGCGTCAGCTCGAACTCGCTCATCGTGCCGGGCAAAACCGTCAGCACGTCGTCGCCCTGGACGATCGGCACACCGGTCTGCGACCAGCAGCCCGACATGGCGGTGACGCCGGGAATGACTTCGGTCGGGAAACGATGGGCGAGGCGGACATGCAGATGCATGTAGGAGCCATAGAAAAGCGGGTCGCCCTCGGACAGGACGGCAACCATCCTGCCGGCTTCGAGGTGTTCGGCCACCCTCTCGGCCGACTCTTCATAGAAACCGGTTATCTGCGAGCGGTAGTCGTCGTGATCCTTGTCGATTTCGGTCGTGACGGGGTAGAGCAGCGGCAATTCCAGCATGTCCGACCGGAAGCGTGCTTCGACGATGGCGCGCGCATTGCTGTTGTTGCCGCGCTTGGCGAAATAGGCAACGACATCGGCCTCGGCCAGGGCCCGTGCGGCCTTCAGCGTCAACAGTTCGGGGTCGCCGGGACCAGTGCCGACGCCGACGAGGCGGCCTTTCGGAAGCGCGTTCACAGGCCCGGCCTCGCCAGGGAATTGAGCGCGGCGGCGGTCATCGCGCTGCCGCCAAGCCGGCCACGCACGATGGCATAGGGCACGCCGTAGGAATTCTCGGCCAGCGCATCCTTGGATTCGGCAGCGCCGACGAACCCGACCGGCATGCCGATGATGGCCGCCGGTTTCGGCGCGCCGTCACGCAGCTTTTCCAAGAGATAGAACAGTGCTGTCGGCGCGTTGCCAATGGCGACGACGGAGCCAGCCATGCGCTCGCCCCACAGGTCGATCGCTGCGGCGGAGCGGGTGTTGCCGATCGCTTTGGCGATTTCAGACGTGCGCGGGTCGCGTAAGGTGCAGATCACCTCGTTGCCGGCCGTCAGGCGGGCGCGGGTGACGCCATGCGAGACCATTTCGGCGTCGCAGAAGATCGGCGCGCCGGCCGCCAAAGCGGTGCGGGCGGCAGCAACGAAATCGGGGGAGAACACGAAATGGCTTGATGCTTCGACCTGGCCGCAAGCATGGATCATGCGGATGGCGACATCGGCTTCGGCTTCCGAGAAACGCGAGAGGTCGGCCTCGGCGCGGATGATGGCGAAGGAGCGCTCGTAGATCGCCGTGCCGTCGTGGATGTAGTCGTAGGCGGCCATGCTCATTTCCGTTTTTCGGTTTGGGCCTGTCGGTAAGCCTCGGCGATGGCCTCCGGCCCGAGCCTTGTCAGGCAGTGGGCTGCGGTCTCGCCTTGATATCGTGCGCTGCGGATCACCGCCGCGACGCGACTGACACCGCGCGCGGCGTCATAGCCCGGCCTGTAGCCGGCAGGAAGGGCCTTTGCCGTCGCGTTCACGACAAGTCCGGCTCCATTTTCGCCGCCGACGATTGTGAGCGCTGCCGGGCCGGGGTGTGCGCAGCCCTTGGCACAGCCGGAAATGTGCAGGGTGAAGTCGAGAATGTCGG
Organism: Mesorhizobium subarcticum; assembly: GCF_055456085.1. NCBI lineage: Bacteria > Pseudomonadati > Pseudomonadota > Alphaproteobacteria > Hyphomicrobiales > Phyllobacteriaceae > Mesorhizobium > Mesorhizobium subarcticum. The sequence continues at coordinate 4,011,239 of NZ_CM144237.1, forward strand.
CGTTTTCGACAGCGATCGTTTCGGCGACGTCGCGCGTGGCGATGTGGCCGGAGGCGCAGGCAGGGGTGCCGGGGCAGGCGGCAATGCGGGTGCGCGGGTCGGCGGGGGAGGTGACGAAGCCGAGGGTGGTGGCGGTGTGTTGGAGGGGGTAGTTTGCGGAGGCAGGTTGGCCAAGGAAAAGCAGGGCGCGACCTGGGGCGAGGCGGATTTCAGTTGTGCCAAGGGTGAGGGCGCTCTGCGCGAGGCCGATGATGTTTTCGGCCGGCATGCTACCGTAGGGGAGAGCGATGCCGAGGGTGAAAGTGTCGCCGGCTAAGGGGAAAAGGCCGATAGGGTTGCGCGAGGCGCCCCCCTCTGTCCTGCCGGACATCTCCCCCACAAGGGGGGAGATTGGCAGTTCTGGCCTCAGCTTTCTCTCTTCAGCAGTGGAAATTGGCGAGGCCGAGCGTGAATGAGCAATCTCCCCCCAAGTGGGGGAGATGTCCGGCAGGACAGAGGGGGGCGCCTCGCGCAAACCTGTCAAAAGCCATCCTGCGAGAGACGCCAGTTGCCTCTCGGGCAAATCACGCGCATGGGCATCGCGGCCCTTCTCGGCAACCATTCGAAGAGCAGCGACAGTGATATCGCGCGCTGCATCGTCCTCAACCGTCGTAAGCCGTTTCGCGCTTTGGCCGTCACCGGCGACAGATACAATCCACAGAACGCCTTCGTCGCTCTGCGCCGCCTTCAGCCTGATATCGGCCGTCACCGCATCCAGCGTCAGCTGCCCGCCACCATCCACAACAACCGAAACCTTCGGCCCGAGCCGTTGCACCAGCCCGCCTTCCTCGACCGCCACCCTGATCCGCTCAGCCAGCGGCCGCGGATCGGCGATCTCCTGCGGGTCAATGCCCGCCAGCGGCCCGGTCTCGACCGGCACGCCGGTGCGCACGGCAATGCCCAGCGCATCGACCTCCGCGGCCAGCAGCGGGGCACTTTCCCCGGTCAGCCCGCGTATCTGCAGGCTGCCACGTGCGGTCACCTCCATGATGCCGTTGCCATGGCGCAAGGCGGATTCGGCCAGTCCGATCAAAAGCTTGGGCGATAAGCCTCCGGCGACCGGGTTGAGCCGCACCAGCAGGCCATCGCCCGTCTGCATCGGCGCCGACAAAGCCGGGCAGGCGCCGCGCCTTGAAACGGCGTTCATGCCGCGACCCCGAGCGCCTCGGCTTCGGCAATCAGCGCGGCAAGATCGTCGTCGATGGAATTGCGTAGGGGATGCCACAGGCCGCGTCGGCGCGCCGACAGGAAACGCTCGGCAATGACTTTCGCCGCGGCAGGATTCTCGCGCAGGATGAAGGCGCGGACCAGGGGATCGCCGACATAGGCGTCGTGCACGGCCTCGATCAGTGTGCCCGATATGGCATGGGTGGTTTCGGCGAAGCCGATGAGCCGGTCGACCGTTTCGGCGAATTCAGAGGCGCCGCGCGGGCCGTGCCGCATCTGGCCAGATATGAAGCGGGCATTGACCGCGCGCGCCCGCACCACCCGCGATACGGCTTCGCTGACCGAGCGTGGCTTGGGCTTTTGCGGGTCCGTCGTGTCGAGCACGATGACGTCGGCATTCCGGCCCAGCGCCGCAAGAGCGGCCGAAAAGCCGCCTATGAAAGCGACGTCGGCGGAGCCTTCCAGGATATCGCGGCCAGGATCGTCGCCGGTGTGGACGAGCAGATCGGCCTCGGCGATGCGGGTTTCAAAGGCGCCGGGGGAGGCGATTCCTTCGCCGCCAGCACCGCCATAGGCGTGCGAGGTGGCGTCGAGATAGGCGCGGCCGATCTCTTCGCGCGCGGCCCAGTCGCCGCTCGACAAAAGATCCTCGACGCCGGCGCCGTAAGTGCCGGGCGAGGTGCCGAAGATGCGCGGGCTGATCTTGCCGTCGGCGCGGGTTTTGGCCGCGAGCGGGTTTTCCGAATCCTCCTCGTCGCGCGCGGCAACGGCGTTGGCGGCGGTATCGATCAGCGCGATCTGGGTCGGGAACATATCGCGGAACAGGCCCGAAATGCGCCAGGTGACATCGACGCGCGGGCGGCCGAGCGTGGCCGGCGGTAGCACCTCGATGCCGGTGATGCGGCCGGTGGCGGCATCCCATTGCGGCCGGCACCCCATCAGCGCCAAGCCTTGCGCGATCTCCTCGCCGCCGGTGCGCAGCGAGGCCGAGCCCCAGAGGTCGATGACCAGCGAGCGTGGCCAGTCGCCATGCGATTGCATATAGCCGCGCACCACTTCTTCCGCCGCTGCCTTGCCCAGATCATAGGCGGTCGGCGTCGGCATGGTGCGCGGGTCCGAGGTGAATAGATTGCGGCCGGTGGGCAGCACATCGGAGCGGCCACGCGCCGGCGCGCCGGCCGGACCGGCCTTGACGTGGCGTCCATCGAGCGCGGCCAGCAGGGCCGACTTTTCAGCCTCGGCGCTTTGCCGACGCATTGCGTCGGGTTCGTCATCGGGCGCCCGGCCATAGATGTGCAGCCCATCCTTGACGGCGAAATCCTTGAGGTCGCAGAGCCAGGCATCGATGCGGCGCAGCGCTTCGTCGGGCGCGTCGGTCGTGGCGACGCCGGCTTCAGAAGCGAGGCCTGTCTTTTGCGCAGTCTCGACAATCAGTTTCGCCAGTCGGTCGCGGCGGCGGCGGTCGAGGCCGTCGGCCTGGGCGTATTCGTCGACCAGGCGTTCAAGTTTGTGCTGGTTTTCGTCCAGCCCAGCGCCGGTCAGCGGTGGTGGCAGATGGCCAAGCGTGACGGCGGCGATGCGCCGCTTGGCCTGCGCGGCCTCGCCAGGATTGGAGACGATGAAGGGATAGATGACGGGTAATCCACCGGTGACGATCTCGGGGAAGCAGCTTTGCGAGAGGGCAACCGTCTTGCCAGGCAGCCATTCCAGTGTGCCGTGCGCACCGACATGGATCAGGGCGTGGATGCCGAGGGACTTGCGCAGCCACAGGCCGAAAGCGAGCAGGGCATGGCGCGGGGGGAGCGTCGGGTCGTGGTAGTCCGCGCGGCGGTCGGCGGAGCGGCCGCGATCGGGGGCGAGGGCGACGGTGATGTTGCCGAAGGTGGCGGCGCGGAAGGGGAAGTGTTTCTTGCATGATAGCGAAGGCTGGCGCGAGGCGCCCCCCTCTGTCCTGCCGGACTCGGCCCTTCGCTGTCGCTCCGGGCGTTCGTCGCTCGGAAAGCCAAGCAATTGGCTTTCCGTCCGCTGCGCGGACCGTTCCTCACCCCCCACAAGGGGGGAGATTGAGCTGTTATCTGCGCCTTCGCCAATCTCAAGCGTTGTAAGAAGAGAGCCTGCAGCGGAACTGCCAATCTCCCCCCTTGAGGGGGGTGAGGAACGGTCCGCGCAGCGGACGGAAAGCCAATTGCTTGGCTTTCCGAGCGACGAACGCCCGGAGCGACAGCGAAGGGCCGAGTCCGGCAGGACAGAGAGGGGGGCCTCGCGCAACCCTGTCTCGTCTTTTGCCTTCCCCCACGCAGCTTCGACGGCAGTCATTGCCTCAACCGGCAATTCCTTCGAGAAGCTCAGATAGTCGTCCAGCCCCAACCCACCATCGCCCCGCTCCAGTAAATCCAACAACTCGCGCGGCGATTGCGGAATCCCCTCAACCACATAGCCCTGTTCGCTGAGGTCATGCAGCATGGCAAGCACACTGGACGGCACGTCGAGACCGACGGCATAGCCGGTGCGGCCAGGCGCGCTTGGATAATCCGGGATCAGGATGGCGAGCTTGCGCCCGGCGCGGGGCGTCTCCTGCAGGCGAATGAACGCAGCGACACGGTCTGCCACCTGCGCCACACGATCCGGTTCGGGCCGGTTGGAGAAAGCGCGATGGCCGAGCGCGGGATCAACCTCGCTCTCGCCCTTGAAGGAAATCGCTCCGGCGAGGATGCGGCCATCAAGTTCGGGCAGCACGACATGCATGGCAAGGTCGGCGGGTGCCAGGCCGCGCTGATTGTTTTCCCAGACATCGCGGCGGGTGGTGGCGACGATGACCTGGAAGACGGGCACGCCGGCGCGGTCGAACAGGGTTTCGACGCCGGGCTCGGCGCCGGAGGCGAAGGCGGTCGCGGTGATGATGGCGGCGGGGTTTAGCGTGGCCAGCGCGGTTTCGACGAAGGCGAGGGAGGTCGGGTCTTTCAGGCTGGAGACGAAGATGGGGATCGGGGCGATGCCGCGCTGGCGGAGCGCTTCAAAAAGCGCGTCGATGGGCGCGACGTCGGCGGCGAGCAGCATCGAGCGATAGAACAGGATGGGGATAACACGAGCGTTGACGTTGTCAACGCCGGCGTTTGAAAGATCCAGTCGTTCCACAACTCCGCGCCCAGGCTCGTAAAATCCGGCCTTCGGCACTGCAACCGGCGCCGAAACCGTTGCTTCCCCTCCAGCCAAGCCTGCCAATCGCTGAACCAGCGCGCTCATATTGGCCGGGCCACCCTCGCGGAAATAGCCGAGCAGCGCGTCCAATTCCTCACGCGGCAGCGTTGAGGCTTCGATCAGTCTGAGGTCCTCGTCGTGGCTTTCACCCGGAAGCAAAGCCAGCTTGATGCCGCGTTCGCGGGCTGTCGAGGCAAGCTGGTCGCAGCCGTAGCGCCACCAGTCGTAGCCGCCGAGGATGCGGACAAGGATGATTTTGGCGTGGCGCGCCACACGGTCGATCCAGAGGTCGACCGACATGGGATGGCGCAGGTCGCGCAGCGCCGCCAGCCGCATCGAGGGCAGGCGGGCGGCATCCGCCTTCCATGCGGCCGCAAGGCCAGCAAGGTCGCTGTCTGTAAAGGACAGGGCCACGATATCCGCCGGCGTCTGCCGCAGATCGACCGGCTCGGCGAGATCGTCGAGCGAGGCGGAGGTCGTGGTGAGGATATGCATCGCGGTCTAGCGCGGTTATCCGTTTCACGGAAACGGCGAACCGCTCTATCTCCTTGTTTTTACGCAATTCCTGTGGGAAGCCCGTGAAACACTTTTCCTGGAATTGCTAGGGCGGTTGGCGTCAGCCGGCGAGTATAGCTTCGATTGCCGGGCGGTTCAGCCCCTTCAGGCCAATGACGACGAGGCGCGAGCGGCGATCGTCTTGCGCCGTCCAGGCGCGGTCATAGTAATGATTGACGCGCGGCCCGACGGCCTGCAGCAAAAGCCGCATCGGCTTGCCGCCGACTTCGACGAAACCCTTCACGCGCAGCACATTTTCCTGTTCGGCGGCGGTGGCGACGCGCTTTGCCAGATCATCGGGATTGGCGATCGAGGGAATGTCGACGATGAAGGTGTCGAAGTCGTCATGCTCGTGGTCGAAGGCGCCGTCATGATGGGACTTGCGGTTCTCGATGTCGTCCTCGACGGCGAGCCCGAGGCCGAGCAGCACGGAGGGATCGACCTTGCCATGCGACGTCGGCACGATTTTTACCGCGCGGGCGGAATGTTCATTGATGATGGCGTTGGCGCGGGCCGAACCGGCGGCGTCCATCAGGTCGCTCTTCGACAGGATGATCAGGTCGGCGCAGGCGATCTGATCCTCGAACACTTCCTCGACCGGGTCGTCATGGTCGAGGCTGTCGTCCTGAGCACGCTGCGCCTGCAGGGCGTCCATGTCGTTGGCGACACGGCCCTCGGCCAGCGCCGGGCCGTCGACCACGGCGATGACGCCATCGACCGTCACCCGGCTCTTTACGCTCGGCCATTGGAAGGCCTGGACCAGCGGCTTGGGCAAAGCGAGGCCCGAGGTTTCGATCAGGATGTGGTCGACTTTCGGCGTCAGCGACAGGATCTTGTCCAGCGCCGGAACGAAATCGTCGGCCACGGTGCAGCAGATGCAGCCATTGGCCAGTTCGACGATGTTTTCCTCCGGGCAGGTGTCGATGCCGCAGCCTTTGAGGATTTCGCCGTCGATGCCGATGTCGCCAAATTCGTTGACGATGATCGCTATGCGCTTGCCGCCGGCGTTTTCGAGGAGATGGCGGACCAGCGTTGTCTTGCCGGCGCCGAGGAAGCCGGTGACAACGGTGCAGGGTACACGGGAGAGATTGCCGGCCGGATTTGGAGCGCTCATGGTTGGTCCTTCAGCATGTCGAGAGGTGGAATACGGGCCACGAGGCCGCGCTTGAGGGAATCAGGCCGGCCGCGCCATGGGATGAGGCCATCGGTCGAGGTGGCGAAGAGTTTTGCGCAGGTGATGAGGTCGGGGCCGCTGGTCGGGGTCAGGTCGCCGAAGACATAGCTCCAGCAGCCATCGCGCAGGATCGCGGCGCTGAGACGGCGCTTGCAATTGCCAAGGCATTCGACCGTGCGGACGCGGATATTGTCGGCCGCTGCGGCGCGGCGCGTATCTTCGGCCAAAAGTTCGCCGGCGCGGGGATGCGCGTCGGAGCCGGCCTCATTGCGGCAGGAAGCACAGACGATGACGGTGACGCCCGCCAAGGCATCGTTGTCGGCGGACGAGATATCCGCTGTGCCAGCCGAAAAACTGCTGTTCTGGTCCAAAAAGCCGGGCTCCTTGCCCGGAAACCCGCCGGGCGATCGGATTCTTCTGTCGCAGACGGCAGGTCTCCTGGCTCGCGGGTCATCGCCTTGGATAGCCGCCTTCCCGGGAACTCCCAGTGGCTTTCGGCCTTGGCTCTTCGCTTACAGTTGCGGGGACAGCCGCGGATTTGGGATTTCGTCCCGCACCGCATTCCCTCTTAGCCCTTGCCGTTGCGGGCAGGGGACCGTCTGGATCGGATTTAGGCTTTTGCGGGTGGCGGTGTCAACGCGGGGTTACGACATGGCGATGTCGGCCAGCGCCGGACCCAGACCACCGGCCGGCGTCACGTCCATGCGTTCAAGGCCAAGCCAGCCCTGCATCTGCTTCAATTCCTCGAACAGTTGCGCAGCGGTTTCAGGCGGTGCGCCGGGTTCGGGGTAGGCGGCATGGACGCGCAGGACGCTGCCCGGCCGGTCAGCCCTCAGGTCGACGCGCGCCACGATCTTGTCGCCGAGCAGGAAGGGCAGGACGTAATAGCCGTATTGGCGCTTTTCGGCGGGCGTGTAGATTTCGATGCGGTAGTGGAAATTGAAGAGGCGTTCAGAGCGCGACCGTTCGAAGACCACCGGGTCGAACGGCGCCAGCAAGGCGCGGGCCTCGATTTTCCGGGGCAGGCGGGCGTCCTTGTCAAGGTAAGCCGGCTTGTCCCAGCCCTCGACACGCACCGGCAGCAGTTCGCCCAACTCGACCAGTTCCTCCAGCCGGCCCTTCATGTCGGCCGGCGACAGGCGGAAATAGTCGCGCAAATCGCCTGATGTCGCGATGCCGTGGGCGCGGGCCGAGATGCGCAGCAATTCGCGATGCGCGTCCTCGGCAGCCGGCACCGGCAGATCGAGGATCGCCTGCGGCAGCACGCGTTCCGGCAGGTCATAGAAGCGCTCGAAGCCGCGGCGGTGCGCCGTGGTGATACGACCGGCCCAGAACAGCCATTCGAAGGCGTGCTTGGCGTGGCTCCAGCCCCACCAGCCGCCCGAACCCTTCTGGCCTTCCAGCGCCGAAGCGGCAATCGGGCCGCGCGCGACAACCTCGCGGTAGATCTCTTCTATATAGGCGGCGTGCTCGCGACCCCATTTGGCCAGGCCGAGATACATTTCATCGCCTTGTTCGGCGCGCTGCATGCGCCAGCGCATCAGCGGGTAGGTCTCGACCGGCAGGAACGAAGCCTCATGCGCCCAGTATTCGAAGATTGTGCGCTTGCGGGTGATGGCGGCATTGTCGAGCAGAGCGAGCGGGTAGGGGCCAAGCCGCGAATAGAGCGGCATGTAGTGAGCGCGTACCACCGCGCTTACGGAATCGATCTGCAGCAGGCCGGTGCGGGAGAGCACGCGGGCGAAGTGGCGGCGGTCGGGCGTGCCACTTGGCCGGGGATCGAGAAACCCTTGCGCGGCGAGCGCGATGCGCCGAGCCATGGGGAGCGAGATCTTTTCCTTCATTCGGATGCGACTCTGAGGCGGTTCTGACGGATGATTCCAAGCCATGCTAGCAGGGTTTTGGCGGCAACCGTGTCAGGAGACAAAAGTGGAGTAAAAAATGAAGGAAATCAAACAGGAGCCGATCGGACCAGTTTAGCGCGACATGCCGTCCAGGACGGTGTTTTGAACAAGGTTTGACTTGCTTCGCTGGAAGTGCTGCGCTAACCCTCGCCGCGTTGCAACATAGGCCCCTTAAAACGGTTCAGCGGTTAAACTGTCACGCTTCCGCATTAAGGTCCGGTGCTGTAATCAAAGTGGATTGGCTCCAACGGAAAGCCGAGCATGAACGCACTTCTCAGTTCGTACCTGCCCATTGTCTTGTTCATCGGCGTGGCGCTGGTCGTCGGCTTGGCGCTGCTGGCCGCACCGTTCCTGGTGGCGTACCGCAATCCCGATCCCGAAAAGCTGTCCGCCTACGAGTGCGGTTTCAACTCGTTCGACGACGCCCGCATGAAATTCGACATCCGCTTCTACCTGGTGTCGATCCTGTTCATCATCTTCGATCTGGAAGTGGCCTTCCTGTTTCCCTGGGCCGTGTCCTTCTCGAAGATCGGCATGCTCGGCTTCTGGTCGATGATGGTGTTTTTGGCAGTGCTGACCATCGGCTTTGCCTATGAATGGAAAAAAGGAGCGCTGGAATGGGATTGAACGACAGTTCAGGTACCCTGGTCGCGCCGAAGCCCAAGGGCCTCATCGATCCCAACACCGGCAGGCCGGTGGGGGAGGACGATCCCTTCTTCCTCGAAATCAACAATGAGCTTGCCGACAAGGGCTTTCTGGTCACCTCGACCGAGGCGCTGATCACCTGGGCACGCAGCGGTTCGCTGATGTTCATGACCTTTGGTCTGGCCTGCTGCGCGGTCGAGATGATCCACACCTCGATGCCGCGCTACGATTCGGAGCGGTTCGGTGTCGCGCCGCGCGCGTCACCGCGCCAGTCCGATATCATGATCGTCGCCGGCACGCTCACCAACAAGATGGCCCCGGCGCTGCGCAAGGTCTACGACCAGATGCCGGAGCCGCGCTACGTCATCTCGATGGGCTCGTGCGCCAATGGCGGCGGCTACTACCACTATTCCTATTCGGTGGTGCGCGGCTGCGACCGTGTGGTGCCGGTCGACATCTATGTGCCCGGCTGCCCGCCGAGCGCCGAAGCCCTGCTCTACGGCATTCTTCTCTTGCAGAAGAAGATCCGCCGCACCGGCACGATCGAACGGTAAATCCATGGCCGCATCCCTTAGCGAACTGTCGACCTATCTCGGCGAGAAGCTGATCGGCCGCGTCAACGACGCGGCGATCGCCTTTGGCGAACTCACCGTTCATGTCGAGCCGCGCGACCTGGTCGAAGTGATGACCTTCCTGCGCGACGATGCGCGTTGCCAGTTCATCTCCATCATCGATGTCTGCGGCGCCGATTATCCATCGCGGGCCAAGCGCTTCGACGTCGTCTATCACCTGCTCTCGCCGAAACAGAATGTGCGCATCCGCGTCAAGGTTCTGGCCGACGAGGAGACGATGGTGCCGTCGATCACCGGCGTGTTCCCGGGTGCCGACTGGTTCGAGCGCGAGACCTACGATCTCTATGGCGTGCTGTTTTCGGGCCATCCCGATTTGCGCCGCCTGCTGACCGATTACGGCTTCGAAGGCCATCCGCTGCGCAAGGATTTCCCGCTGACCGGCTTCGTCGAGGTGCGTTACGACGACGAAGCCAAGCGCGTCATCTACGAGCCTGTGGAACTGAAGCAGGAATTCCGCAATTTCGATTTTCTCTCGCCTTGGGAAGGCACGGACTACGTGCTGCCCGGGGACGAAAAAGCCAAGACGAATTGAGGCGCCAGAATGGCTGAAACCTCCGTCCGCAATTTCAACATCAATTTCGGGCCGCAACACCCTGCGGCGCATGGTGTTTTGAGGTTGGTTCTGGAACTCGACGGCGAAGTCGTCGATCGCGTCGATCCGCATATTGGCCTGCTGCATCGCGGCACGGAAAAGCTGATCGAGGCAAAAACCTATCTGCAGGCGGTGCCTTATCTCGACCGGCTCGATTATTGCGCGCCGATGAACCAGGAGCATGCCTTTGCTCTGGCCGTCGAGCGCTTACTCGGCATCGAGGTGCCGAGGCGCGGCCAGCTGATCCGCGTGCTTTATTGCGAGATCGGCCGCATCATGTCGCACATCCTCAATGTGACGACGCAGGCCATGGACGTCGGCGCGCTGACGCCGCCGCTGTGGGGCTTCGTCGAACGCGAAAAGCTGATGGTGTTCTATGAGCGTGCCTCCGGTTCGCGCATGCATGCCGCTTATTTCCGTCCCGGCGGCGTCCACCAGGACCTGCCGCGCCAGCTGGTCGAGGATATCGGCAAGTGGATCGACCCGTTCCTGAAGTCGATCGACGACCTCGATCGTCTGCTGACCGGCAACCGCATCTTCAAGCAGCGCAATGTCGATATCGGCATCGTCTCATTGGCCGATGCTTGGGCCTGGGGCTTTTCCGGCGTCATGGTGCGCGGTTCGGGCGCGCCGTGGGACCTGCGCAAGTCGCAGCCTTATGAATGCTATTCGGAAATGGATTTCGACATCCCGATCGGCAAGAACGGCGACTGCTACGACCGTTACCTCGTGCGCATGGAAGAAATGCGCCAGTCGGCCAGGATCATGCGCCAGTGCATTGATCTGCTGCTCGGCAAGGAAAGCACCGGCCCGGTCTCGAACCTCGACGGCAAGATCGTGCCGCCGAAGCGCCAGGCGATGAAACGCTCGATGGAAGCGCTGATCCATCACTTCAAGCTCTACACCGAGGGCTATCGCGTGCCGGCCGGCGAGGTCTATGCGGCCGTCGAGGCGCCGAAAGGCGAGTTCGGCGTCTATCTCGTCTCCGACGGCTCCAACAAGCCTTACCGTTGCAAGCTGCGCGCGCCCGGTTTCGCGCATCTGCAGGCGATGGATTTCCTCTGCCGCGGCCACATGCTGGCCGACGTCACCGCCGTTCTCGGCTCCCTCGACATCGTGTTTGGTGAGGTCGATCGCTAAATGTCAGTCCGCCGTCTCGCAGAAGCCAGCGTCCAGCCAGCATCCTTCGCCTTCAACCGGGCGAACGCGGCAGCGGCGAAGCAATGGATCAAGAAATACCCGAAGGGCCGCGAGCAGTCGGCGATCATCCCGTTGCTGATGATTGCGCAGGAGCAGGAAGGCTGGGTCACCAAGGCCGCGATCGAGACGATTTCGGACATGCTGGGCATGCCGCGTATCCGCGGGCTCGAGGTCGCGACCTTCTACACGCAGTACCAGCTCAATCCGGTCGGCACCCGCGCGCATATCCAGGTTTGCGGCACCACGCCTTGCATGCTGCGCGGCTCGGAAGCGCTGATGGATGTCTGCCGCTCGAAAATCCACCACGACCAGTTCCACACCAATGACAAGGGCACTTTGTCGTGGGAAGAGGTCGAGTGCCTTGGCGCCTGCGTCAACGCGCCGATGGTGATGGTGTTCAAGGACACGTTCGAGGATCTGACGCCGGAACGGCTGGCCGAAATCATCGATCTTTATGACGCGGGCAAGGGTGCCTCGGTGGCGCCGGGACCGCAGAACGGTCGCACCGGCTCGGAGCCGGCCTCTGGCCTGACGACGCTGAAGAGCGAAAAGGCGATCCTCAAGACCACGCGCGACAAGGAAGCCAAGGCGGCGACCAAGGCCGCCCAGAATGCGGCGCCGACCGCTGCCGCCGCGCCAGTCGCAGCCGCGCCGGCCGCCCCTGTGGCGCCGGCTGCCTCTGTAGCGCCGTCCAATGCCAGCAAGCCGAAAACCGACGCGCCTGAAACCAGCCCGGCCCTGAAGACGCCTTCGGCGACCAAGGTGGCGCCGGCAGCTGAGACGGCGGCGAGCGTTTCGGCACCGCCGCTTTCGGCCGCCAACGCCAATACGGCGGCGCCCGAAGTCGAGAAGGTCGCCAAGCAGCGCAATGGGCCGACGGCCAAGGCCGAACCGGCCGCTGCGTTCAAGGCGCCGGAAGCCCAGGCCCCGGCCGCAACCGCGCCGGCGGCGAAAGCTTCGGTCACGGCAAGTGCAAAGTCGGCAAAGCCGTCGTTGGACGACAAGAACCGTCCGGCCGGTATCGACAGGCCGGCCGCGGTCGACGACCTCAAGCTGATCTCCGGCGTCGGCCCGAAGATCGAGGGCATCCTGCATACGCTTGGTATTTTCACCTTCGCGCAGGTCGCTTCGTGGAAGAAGGCCGAGCGCGAGTGGGTGGACGGCTATCTCTCCTTCAACGGCCGCATCGATCGCGATGACTGGGTCAAGCAGGCCAAGGCGCTCGCCAAGGGCGGTGTCGCCGAATACATCCGCGTTTTCGGCAAGAAGCCGGTCTGAGGGACGAAAAATGCTTCAGGACAAAGACCGCATCTTCACCAACATCTACGGCCTCTTCGACAAGTCGCTGGCCGGCGCCATGGCGCGCGGCGCCTGGGACAACACGCCCGGCATCGTCGCCAAGGGGCGTGACTGGATCGTCAACGAGATGAAGGCGTCGGGCCTGCGTGGCCGTGGCGGCGCCGGCTTCCCGACGGGCCTCAAATGGTCGTTCATGCCCAAGCAGAGCGACGGCCGACCGAGCTACCTGGTCATCAATGCCGACGAATCCGAGCCCGGCACTTGCAAGGACCGCGACATCCTGCGCAACGACCCGCACACGCTGGTCGAGGGCGCCTTGCTCGCCGGCTTCGCGATGGGCGCGGTCGCCGCCTATATCTATGTGCGCGGCGAGTTCATCCGCGAGCGCGAGGCGCTGCAGCGGGCCATCGAGGAGGCCTATGAGGCCAAGCTGATCGGTAAGGGCAACACATCAGGCTATGATTTCGACGTCTACATGCATCACGGCGCCGGCGCCTATATTTGCGGCGAGGAGACGGCGCTGCTCGAAAGCCTTGAAGGCAAAAAGGGCCAGCCGCGGCTGAAGCCGCCATTCCCGGCCAATGTCGGCTTGTACGGTTGTCCGACAACGGTCAACAATGTCGAGTCCATCGCGGTGGCGCCGACCATCCTGCGTCGGGGCGCGGCCTGGTTCTCGTCCTTCGGGCGGCCCAACAATGTCGGCACCAAGCTGTTCTGCATCTCTGGCCACGTCAACAATCCGTGCACCGTCGAAGAGGCGATGTCGATCCCGTTCCGCGAGCTGATCGAAACGCATTGCGGCGGTATTCGCGGCGGCTGGGACAATCTGCTCGCGGTCATTCCGGGCGGCGCTTCGGTGCCGCTGGTGCCGGCGGAGCAGATCATCGACGCGCCGATGGATTTCGATGCGCTGCGCGACCTCAAATCGGGCCTTGGCACGGCGGCCGTCATCGTCATGGACAAGTCGACCGATGTCGTGAAGGCGATCGCGCGGCTGTCCTATTTCTACAAGCATGAGAGCTGCGGCCAGTGCACGCCGTGCCGCGAAGGCACCGGCTGGATGTGGCGGGTGATGGAGCGGCTGGTGCGTGGCGAGGCGCAGAAGCGCGAGATCGACATGTTGCTCGACGTCACCAAGCAGATCGAAGGCCACACGATCTGCGCGCTGGGCGATGCGGCGGCATGGCCGATCCAGGGTCTGATGCGGCATTTCCGCGGCGAGGTGGAGCGGCGCATCGACGAGTTTTCGCGCAACGCGCACCGGGCCGAACCGGTGATGGTGGCGGCGGAATAGAGAAAGTTGTGAATGCGGGCGAAAGCCCGAAGTGAGAAGTGCGGGGCGGGGCGAACGAAAAAAACGACCAGGAGAACTCTATGGCGCCGTATTCGACACCCTACCCAATGATGCCCAATTTGGACCAGCTCGAGAAGATGAACCAGGACCTGACCAGGATGATGCCGAAGGAGATGGCCAGCGCCGTCAACCTTTTCGTGCACCCTGTCGCGGGTGCGGCGGCGATGTCGGCGCTTGGCATCGGGCTCGCCAACCATGCGTTCGGCGTCTGGCTTGGCGCGATTTCGGGCGCGGCCGAAGCCTCGCAGCGGCTCATGCAGCCGATCGTGGATGATTTCGAGGCGCGCGTCGCGACCTTCGACGACACGAGCGTCTCCGCCACCAAGGCGCGGGCGACGGCCAAAACCGTGATCGCCGAGGCGCAGTCCTTTGCGCAGGAAGTCACCGATATCGCCGCCAAGGAAAGCGCCGTCATTGCGCCGGCCGCAAATGCCGCCCCGGCAACGGGTGAGACCGCCGATGTGCTGCTGCCCGAGGATTTCAGGCAGCCCAAGGCGATGGACAGGCCGGCGAAACCGTCGGACTTCAAGGCGATATCGGGCATAGGCCCGAAGCTGGAGAAGGTTCTCAACGGGCTGGGTATCTGGACATATGCCCAGATCGCCGCATGGTCGCCGCAAGAGATCGCCTGGGTTGACGACTATCTGTCGTTCAAGGGCCGCATCGGCCGTGACGACTGGACTGCCCAGGCGGCGGCTTTGGCCGCGAAGAAGTGAATGAACTGTCGGGCGCGGCTGAAGTCGCGCCCGGGAAATGAGATTGCGGGAAATCCGCAGAGGTTTGAGGCGAATGGCAAAGCTCAAGGTCGACGGGAAAGAGATCACTGTACCCGACCACTATACGCTGCTGCAGGCGGCGGAAGACGCGGGCGCGGAAGTGCCGCGCTTCTGCTTCCATGAGCGGCTGTCGATCGCCGGCAATTGCCGCATGTGCCTGATCGAGGTGAAGGGCGGACCGCCCAAGCCGCAGGCCTCCTGCGCCATGAATGTGCGTGACCTTCGCCCGGGTCCCAATGGCGAGGCGCCTGAAATCTTCACCAACACGCCGATGGTCAAGAAGGCCAGGGAAGGCGTGATGGAATTCCTGCTGATCAACCATCCGCTGGACTGCCCGATCTGCGACCAGGGCGGCGAATGCGACCTGCAGGACCAGGCGATGGCCTTCGGCGTCGATTCCTCGCGCTATCACGAGAACAAGCGCGCCGTCGAAGACAAGTATATCGGCCCGCTGGTCAAGACGGTGATGAACCGCTGCATCCACTGCACGCGTTGCGTCCGCTTCACCACCGAAGTCGCCGGCATTTCCGAACTCGGCCTGATCGGCCGTGGCGAGGATGCCGAGATCACCACCTATCTCGAAAGCGCCATGACCTCGGAATTGCAGGGCAATGTCATTGACCTGTGCCCGGTCGGCGCGCTGACCTCCAAGCCCTTCGCCTTCCAGGCGCGGCCGTGGGAGCTGACCAAGACCGAATTGATCGACGTGATGGACGCCGTCGGCTCGGCGATCCGCGTCGATAGCCGTGGCCGCGAGGTGATGCGCATCCTGCCGCGCGTCAACGAGCAGGTGAACGAGGAGTGGATCTCCGACAAGACCCGCTTCATCTGGGACGGCCTGCGCACGCAGCGCCTCGATCGCCCCTATGTGCGCAAGGATGGCAAGCTGGTTCCAGCAAGCTGGGCCGAGGCGTTTGCCGCGATCAAGGACGCGGTGTCGAAGGCGGCGCCCGAGAAGATCGGCGCCATTGCAGGCGATCTCGCCGCTGTCGAGGAAATCTACGCGCTGAAGCAGCTGATGGCGTCACTCGGTTCGAAGAACACCGACTGCCGCCAGGATGGCGCCGCACTCGATCCGGCGCTCGGCCGTGCCAGCTACATCTTCAACCCGACCATCGAAGGCATCGAGCAGGCCGACGCGGTGCTGATCATCGGCGCCAATCCTCGCTACGAAGCCTCGGTGCTCAATGCCCGCATCCGCAAGCGCTGGCGGGTCGGTAATCTGCCGGTCGGCGTCATCGGCGATGTCGGCGACACGCGCTACGAGTATGAATTGCTCGGCGCCGGACCGGATTCGCTGAAAGATTTGGCCGACGGCAAGGGCAAGTTCTTCCAGGTGCTGCAGAAGGCGACGCACCCGCTGATTATCGTTGGCCAGGGCGCGCTGGCGCGTGCCGACGGTGCGGCGGTGCTCGGTCAGGCAGCGAAGATCGCGGCTGCCGTGAATGCCGCTCGCGCGGATTGGAACGGCTTTGCCGTGCTGCACACTGCAGCCGGCCGCGTCGGCGGCCTCGATCTCGGCTTCGTGCCGGGTGAGGGCGGCAAGGACGTTGCCGGCATGCTGGGCGAGACGGATGTGCTGTTCCTGCTCGGCGCCGACGAGATTGACATGGGCAGGACCGGCGGCGCCTTCGTCGTCTATATCGGCACCCATGGCGACCAGGGCGCGCACCGCGCCAATGTCATCCTGCCGGCAGCCGCCTACACCGAAAAGTCGGCCACCTACGTCAACACGGAAGGCCGCGTGCAGCAGACCAACCGCGCCGGCTTCGCGCCGGGCGATGCCCGCGAAGACTGGGCGATTCTCAGGGCACTGTCCGATGTGCTGGGCAAGAAGCTGCCGTTCGATTCGCTGCCGCAACTGCGTGCCAAGCTCTATGGCGAATACCCGCATCTGGCCCGCATCGACCACGTTGAGCCGGGCAATGCCGAGGATATCGCCAACGTGGCGAAGCTCGGCGGGCAGCTGAACAAGGGCACCTTCACCTCGCCGGTTCACGATTTCTACCTGACGAACCCGATCGCGCGGGCGTCCGCCGTGATGGCGGAATGCTCGGCACTGGCCAAGAGCGGCTTCAAGCAGGCGGCGGAATAAGCATGGAAACCTTCTTCTCCTTCTACGTGCTGCCGGCGCTGATCATCCTGCTGAAATCGGTCGTGCTGATCGTTATCCTGCTGATTTTTGTGGCGTATATCCTCTATGCCGACCGCAAGATCTGGGCGGCGGTGCAACTGCGCCGTGGGCCGAACGTGGTCGGCCCCTGGGGCACGCTGCAGGCCTTCGCCGATCTGTTGAAGTTCGTCTTCAAGGAGCCGGTGATCCCGTCAGGCGCCAACAAGGGCGTCTTCCTTTTGGCGCCGCTGGTGTCGGCCGTGCTGGCGATCTCGGCATGGGCGGTCATTCCGGTCAACCAGGGCTGGGCGATCGCCAACGTCAATGTCGGCATCCTCTATGTCTTCGCCATCTCCTCGCTCGAGGTCTATGGCGTGATCATGGGCGGCTGGGCGTCCAATTCGAAATATCCGTTCCTCGGCGCGCTGCGCTCGGCGGCGCAGATGGTGTCCTACGAAGTCTCGATCGGTTTCGTCATCGTCACCGTGCTGCTCACCGCCGGCTCGCTCAATTTGACCGATATCGTGCTGTCGCAGCATGACGGGATTGGCACGCGGCTTGGCCTGCCCAACACCTTCCTCGACTGGAACTGGCTGTGCCTGTTCCCGATGTTCATCATCTTCTTCATCTCGGCGCTGGCCGAGACGAACCGGCCGCCCTTCGACCTGGTCGAGGCCGAATCGGAATTGGTCGCCGGCCACATGGTCGAATATTCGTCGACGCCGTTCCTGCTGTTCTTCCTCGGCGAGTATGTCGCCATCGTGCTGATGTGCGCGCTGGCCACCATCCTGTTCCTTGGCGGCTGGCTGCCACCCTTCGACTTCGCCCCCTTCACCTGGGTGCCCGGCGTCATCTGGTTCGTGCTGAAGGTCTGCTTCGTGTTCTTCGGCATCTCGATGGTGAAGGCCTTCGTGCCGCGCTACCGCTACGACCAGCTGATGCGTCTTGGCTGGAAAGTGTTCCTGCCGATCTCGCTGTTCATGGTGGTCGCCACCGCAGCCTTCCTCAAGATCACGGGGTTTGCGTGATGTCCGCTCTCGGCCAAGCCGCCAAATCGCTGCTGCTGCAGGATTTCGTCAGCGCCTTCTTCCTGTCGATGCGCCAGTTCTTCGCGCCGAAGGAGACGATCAACTATCCGCACGAGAAGGGGCCGACCAGCCCGCGCTTCCGGGGCGAGCATGCGCTGCGCCGCTATCCCAATGGCGAGGAACGCTGCATTGCCTGCAAATTGTGCGAGGCGATCTGCCCGGCGCAGGCCATCACCATCGAGGCCGGCCCGCGCCGCAATGACGGCACGCGCCGCACGGTGCGTTATGACATCGACATGGTGAAGTGCATCTATTGCGGCTTCTGCCAGGAAGCGTGCCCGGTCGACGCCATCGTCGAAGGGCCGAATTTCGAGTTCGCGACGGAGACGCGCGAGGAACTCTACTACGACAAGGACAGGCTGTTGGCGAATGGCGACCGGTGGGAGCGCGAACTGGCGCGCAACATCTCGCTGGACTCGCCCTACCGCTGATATTTGACGCATGGACGGGGCGAGGGGCCTCGTCTAAGGACACAACGAAACTTGCTGACCGGAGGCGGTGGCAAGCGAGATCGGGCAAGGCGCAGGCGTCGTGTCCGGACAGGAAACCCGGGGGATCCCCAATGTTGAGTGGACTAGAGGCGGCCTTTTTCTACCTCTTCGCCTTTGTCGCGGTGGCGTCGGCGTTCATGGTCATTTCGTCGCGCAACCCCGTGCATTCGGTGCTGTTCCTGATCCTGACCTTCTTCAACGCCGCGGGCCTCTTCATGCTGACCGGCGCCGAGTTCCTGGCGATGATCCTGCTCGTCGTCTATGTCGGCGCGGTCATGGTGCTGTTCCTGTTCGTCGTCATGATGCTCGACGTCGACTTCGCCGAACTGAAGAGCGGCGCCCTGCAATACGCGCCGATCGGCGCGCTGGTCGGGCTGATCCTGGCGGCGGAGCTGATCGTGGTGCTCGGCGGCTACACCTTCGCGCCAAAACTGGCCGCGACTGTTTCGAAGCCTATTCCCGATCTCGCGGCGCGCTCGAACACGGCTGCGCTCGGCGACATCCTCTATACCGACTACCTCTACTACTTCCAGGTTTCGGGCCTCATCCTGCTGGTTGCGATGATCGGCGCCATCGTGTTGACGCTGCGCCACAAGGAAGGGGTCAAGCGGCAGTCGATCGCAGCCCAGGTCGGCCGCACGCCGGCCACCGGCATGGAAATCCGCAAGGTCAAGTCGGGCGAAGGAGTTCGAGATGGTCGTCGGCATCGCACATTATCTGACCGTATCGGCGATCCTGTTCACGCTCGGCGTGTTCGGCATCTTCCTGAACCGCAAGAACGTCATCGTCATCCTGATGTCGGTCGAGCTGATCCTGCTGGCGGTCAACATCAATTTCGTCGCCTTTTCGGCGGCGCTCGGCGATCTCGTCGGCCAGGTGTTCGCGCTGTTCGTGCTGACGGTCGCCGCGGCCGAGGCCGCCATCGGACTTGCCATTCTCGTCGTCTTCTTCCGCAACCGCGGCTCGATCGCGGTCGAAGACGTGAACATGATGAAGGGTTGACGGAACCACCATGTATCAGGCCATCGTCTTCCTTCCCCTGCTCGGCTTCCTGATCGTCGGCCTGTTCGGCAATTCGCTTGGAGCCAAGGCGTCCGAATACATCACGTCCGGTTTCCTGGTGATTTCGGCTGTTTTGTCGTGGGTTGCCTTCTTCAGCGTCGGCTTCGGCCATGGCGAGGTGTTCGTCGTGCCGGTGCTGCACTGGATCCAGTCCGGCGGCCTCGACGTCTCCTGGGCGCTGCGCATCGATACGCTGACGGTGGTGATGCTGGTGGTGGTCAACACGGTGTCGGCGCTGGTTCACATCTATTCGATCGGCTACATGCACCACGATCCGATCCGGCCGCGTTTCTTCGCCTACCTGTCGCTGTTTACCTTCGCCATGCTGATGCTGGTGACAGCCGACAATCTTGTGCAGATGTTCTTTGGCTGGGAAGGGGTCGGTCTCGCGTCCTATCTGCTGATCGGCTTCTGGTACAAGAAGCCCTCGGCCAATGCCGCGGCCATCAAGGCCTTCGTCGTCAACCGCGTCGGCGATTTCGGCTTCGCGCTTGGCATCTTCGGCTTGTTCGTGCTGTTCGGCTCGGTCAATCTCGGCACCATCTTCGCCAACGCAGCAACGTTCATTCCCGCTGAAGGCGCACCGCAAGGTCCCGCCGTGCTGACTTTCCTTAGCCATGCGCTGGACAAACAGTCGGCGATGACCATCGTCTGCCTGCTGCTCTTCATGGGCGCCATGGGCAAGTCGGCACAGGTGCCGCTGCACACATGGTTGCCGGACGCCATGGAAGGCCCGACGCCCGTTTCCGCGCTCATCCATGCCGCCACCATGGTGACGGCCGGCGTGTTCATGCTGGCACGGCTTTCGCCGCTGTTCGAACTGTCGCATTCGGCGCTGACGGTGGTCACCTTCATCGGCGCCTTCACCGCCTTCTTCGCGGCGACCGTCGGCCTCGTCCAGAACGACATCAAGCGCGTCATCGCCTATTCGACCTGCTCACAGCTCGGCTACATGTTCGTGGCGCTCGGCGTCGGCGCCTATGGTGCCGCGATCTTCCATCTGTTCACGCACGCCTTCTTCAAGGCGCTGCTGTTCCTCGGCTCCGGCTCGGTCATCCATGCCGTCTCCGACGAGCAGGACATGCGCAAGATGGGCGGCCTGCGGAAGCTGATCCCGACCACCTACTGGATGATGGTGATCGGCACGCTGGCGCTGACCGGCGTCGGCATTCCGGTGACCGTCATCGGCACCGCCGGCTTCTTCTCCAAGGATGCCATCATCGAGAGCGCCTTTGCCGGCCATAACTCGGTCGCCGGCTTCGCCTTCGTGCTGCTCGTGATCGCGGCCTGCTTCACCTCCTTCTACTCCTGGCGCCTGATCTTCATGACTTTCCACGGCAAGCCGCGGGCGAGCCATGAGGTGATGCACCATGTCCATGAATCGCCGCCGGTGATGCTGGTGCCGCTGTTCATTCTGGCTGCCGGCGCGCTGTTTGCGGGCATCATCTTCCACAATTCCTTCATCGGCGAAGGCTATGCCGAGTTCTGGAAGGCATCGCTGTTCACGCTGCCGGACAACCACATTCTGCACCAGATCGAAGAACTGCCGCTGTGGGTCGAGCTGTCGCCCTTCATCGCCATGCTGATCGGCTTCGCGCTGGCGTGGAAATTCTACATCCGCTCGCCGGAAATGCCGGTGAACCTGGCCAAGCAGAATCGCGGGCTCTACGCCTTCCTGCTCAACAAGTGGTATTTCGACGAGCTCTACGACTTCCTGTTCGTGCGGCCGGCCAAGCGTCTCGGCTACTTCCTGTGGAAGACCGGTGATGGCACCATCATCGACGGGCTCGGGCCGGATGGCATTTCGGCGCGCGTCGTCGATGTCACCAACCGCGTCGTCAAGCTGCAGACCGGCTACCTCTACCACTATGCCTTCGCCATGCTGATCGGCGTTGCCGCACTCGTCACCTGGATGATGCTCTGATGACCGCCTGGCCAATCCTCTCGCTGGTCACCTTCCTGCCGCTGGTTGGTGTGCTGCTGATCCTGTTCATCAACGATGACAGCGAAAACGCACGCCGCAACATCCGCGCCATCGCGCTGCTGACGACGACCTTCACCTTCATCATCTCGCTGTTCATCTGGACCGGCTTCGACAATTCGCAGGCCGGCTTCCAGTTCGTCGAAAAGGTGGCCTGGCTCGACTCCGGCATCTCCTACCATATGGGGGTCGACGGCATTTCCATGCTGTTCGTCATCCTGACGACCTTCCTGATGCCGCTCTGCATCCTGGCCTCGTGGGAATTGATCGAGAAGCGCGTCAAGGCCTACATGATCGCCTTCCTGCTGCTCGAGACGCTGATGATCGGCGTGTTCTGCGCGCTGGACATCGTGCTGTTCTACGTCTTCTTCGAGGCCGGCCTGATCCCGATGTTCATCATCATCGGCGTCTGGGGCGGCAAGCGGCGCGTCTACGCCTCGTTCAAGTTCTTCCTCTACACGCTGGCCGGCTCGGTGCTGATGCTACTTGCCATCATGGCGATGTTCTATCAGTCCGGCACGACCGACATCCCGACGCTGTTGACCCACAGCTTCCCGGCCAACATGCAGACGTGGCTATTCCTCGCGTTCTTCGCCTCTTTCGCGGTGAAGATGCCGATGTGGCCGGTGCACACCTGGCTCCCCGATGCTCACGTCGAAGCGCCAACGGCAGGCTCGGTCATCCTGGCCGGCATTCTCCTGAAGATGGGCGGGTACGGCTTCCTGCGCTTCTCGTTGCCGATGTTCCCGCTGGCATCCGAAATGTTCGCGCCGCTGGTGTTCACGCTCTCGGTCGTCGCCATCATCTACACCTCGCTGGTGGCGCTGATGCAGCAGGACATGAAGAAGCTGATCGCCTATTCGTCGGTCGCCCATATGGGCTTCGTCACCATGGGCATCTTCGCCATGAACCAGGAAGGCGTGCAGGGCGCGATCTTCCAGATGCTCAGCCACGGCCTGGTCTCGGGCGCGCTGTTCCTGTGCGTCGGCGTCATCTACGACCGCATGCACACACGTGAGATCGATGCCTATGGTGGCCTGGTCAACAACATGCCGAAATACGCCACCGTGTTCCTGATCTTCACCATGGCCAATGTCGGCCTGCCCGGCACCTCAGGCTTCATCGGCGAGTTCCTGACCATGCTCGGCGTGTTCCGGGTCAACACCTGGGTGGCGTTCTTCGCCGCCACCGGCGTCATCCTGTCAGCGGCCTATGCGCTCTGGCTCTACCGCCGGGTGATCTTCGGCGCGCTGACCAAGGACAGCCTGAAGGGGTTGCTCGATCTTTCGGCGCGCGAGAAGGTCATCATCTACCCGCTGGTGGTGCTGGTCATCTTCTTCGGCGTCTATCCCGCTCCCGTCTTCGACGCGACGGCCCAATCGGTCAAGTCGCTCGTCACCAATGTCACCGCATCCATCGGCGCCGCGCAGACCGCGGCGGCGAACTGACCAGAGGTTTTGCGAACCATGACGCCGGACCTTCTCTCCAGCCTGTCGCTCTCGACGCCCGAGCTGATCCTTGCCATCGGCGCCTTGGTGCTGCTCATGGTCGGCGCCTATTCGCGCGCCAATACCAGCACGCTGGTGACCGGCCTCGCCGTGGCCGTGCTGGTCGTCGCGGGCGCATGGCTGATCTTCCATACCGGGGACGGCAACGCCTATGGGCACGCCTTTATCCAGGATTCGTTTTCCCGCTTCATGAAGGTGCTGGCGCTGGTCGGCTCGGCGGTGACGCTGATCATGTCGGGGCGCTTTGCCAAGGCGGAACATTTCGACAAGTTTGAATATCCGGTGCTGATCCTGCTTTGCACGCTGGGCATGATGCTGATGATCTCGGCCAACAGCATGATCGGGCTCTATCTCGGCCTCGAACTGCAGTCGCTGGCGATCTATGTGCTGTGCGCGATCAACCGCGACAATCTGCGTTCGACGGAAGCGGGCCTGAAATATTTCGTCCTCGGCGCGCTGTCGTCGGGCATGCTGCTCTATGGCATCAGCCTGGTCTACGGCTACACCGGCAACACCGGCTTCCAGGAGATCGCGACCGCGCTTGGCA
This sequence comes from Mesorhizobium subarcticum, assembly GCF_055456085.1. Taxonomy (NCBI): domain Bacteria; kingdom Pseudomonadati; phylum Pseudomonadota; class Alphaproteobacteria; order Hyphomicrobiales; family Phyllobacteriaceae; genus Mesorhizobium; species Mesorhizobium subarcticum. The sequence continues at coordinate 4,034,564 of NZ_CM144237.1, forward strand.
GCGGCGAGCGCCAGCTTGGCCTCGTCTTCGGTCTGGTTTTCGTGCTGGCCGGCCTTGCCTTCAAGATCTCGGCGGTGCCGTTCCACATGTGGACACCCGACGTCTATGAAGGCGCGCCGACGCCGGTGACGGCCTTCCTGGCGGCGGCCCCCAAGATGGCGGCGATGGCGCTGATCGTGCGCGTCACGATGGGCGCGTTCAAGCCGATTGCCGCCGACTGGCAGCAGATCATCGTCTTCATCTCGATCGCCTCGATGGCGCTCGGTGCCTTCGCCGCGATCGGCCAGACCAACATCAAGCGCCTGATGGCTTATTCCTCGATCGGCCACATGGGCTACGCACTGGTCGGCCTTGCCGCCAACAGCCAGGCCGGCGTGCGCGGCGTCGCAATCTACATGCTGATCTACCTGGTGATGACGCTCGGCACCTTCGCCTTCATCCTCGCCATGCGGCGCAAGGAAGGCAATGTCGAGCAGATCAGCGATCTGGCCGGGCTTTCCTCGACCAACCCGATCATGGCGACGATCCTCACCATCCTGATGTTCTCGCTGGCCGGCATTCCGCCGCTCGCCGGCTTCTGGGGGAAGTGGTACGTCTTCCTGGCCGCCATCAACGCCCACCTCTACGCGCTGGCGATCATTGGCGTGCTGGCCTCCGTGGTGGGTGCTTACTACTACCTGCGCATCATCAAGATCATGTGGTTCGACGAACCGGTCGGTGGCTTCGTGCCGATGGCCAGCGAATTGCGTGTCGTGCTCGGCGTCAGCGGCGCCTTCGTGCTGTTCTATGTGCTGATCGGCGGTCCGATCGGCACCTATGCCGAAGCCGCCGCCAAGACGTTTTTCTAGACGGAATGGCATTTCGGCTGGCCCCAACCTCGGCGTCGGAAGGGTTCCGGCTCGAGGCCCATGACAGCGTCGGCTCGACCAATACGGTGGCGCTGGACCACGCAAGGGCAGGCGACCTTGGTAAATTGTGGGTCGTTTCCAAGAAGCAGGAAAGCGGGCGTGGCCGGCGCGGCCGCGCTTGGGTATCGCCCGAAGGCAATCTGGCGGCGACCTTGCTCGTCCTCACCGGCGGTGAACTTCGCCTTGCCGCGACGCTCGGTTTCGTCGCTGGCCTCTCGCTTGCCGACGCGCTCGATGCGGTGGTGCCGAAGGGCCGCATCGCCATCGGGCTCGATGGTGCAAGCCAGGGGCAAAACCGTTTCGAACTGAAATGGCCGAACGATGTGCTTGCTTCCGGTGCAAAGCTCGCCGGCATCCTGCTGGAGTCCGCGATACTGGATGGCGGCCGCTTCGCGGTCGCCGTCGGCATCGGCGTCAATGTGGTGGCGCACCCACCGGATTTGCCGTATCCCGCGACGTCGCTTCAAGCACTCGGCGCCACCTGCGATGCGGAGACCCTGTTCCTGGCGCTGTCGGATGCCTGGAGCGAGAATGCCCGCCTGTGGGATGAAGGGCGCGGTCTTGCCGCCGTCAGGCGGCGCTGGCTGGCGCACGCGGCGGGGCTTGGCGGCGAGGTTGCTGTCAGAATTGACGGTAATGTCGTGCGTGGGGTGTTCGAGACCATTGACGAAGACTGTCGTTTCGTGATCCGCGACGATGAGGGATCTGTTGTGATAGTCGCAGCCGGCGACGTGCATTTCGGCGCGGTTGCATCCGCCCGGGTCTAGAGCGGCTCATTGTTCGATATGAACAATGACGGCTATAACTGTTTGTTTATGCGCAATTCCTGTGGGGAAGCCATTACACGCTTTTCCTGGAATTGCTCCAACGGCTTGGCCTGAGGGCCAGGAAGGAAAAAATCATGGCGAAAGCCGAAAACGCTGAACTCGTCTTCGTGCCGCTTGGCGGCGTTGGCGAGATCGGTATGAACTTCGCTCTCTATGGCTACGGCCCGCCGAGTGCGCGCGAATGGATCGTCATCGATGTCGGCGTCACCTTTCCAGATGCCAGCCTGCCCGGCGTCGACCTGGTGCTGCCCGACACGCGCTTCATCGAGGAGAACCTCGCCAATCTGCGCGGTGTCATCATCACCCATGCGCATGAAGATCATTACGGCGCGCTGCTCGACACCTGGCCGAGGCTGAAAGCACCGGTCTGGATGACGCCGTTCAGCGCCGGACTGCTGGATGCCAAGCGGCAGGGCGAACAAGGCGCGCCGAAAATCCCGGTGACAATCTATCGGGCCGGCGAAAAATTCACCGTCGGCCCGTTCGAGATCGAAGCCATTCCGGTGGCGCATTCCATTCCCGAGCCGATGTCGCTGGCCATCACCACGCCGGCCGGCACCGTCATCCACACCGGCGACTGGAAGATCGATCCGGAGCCGACGATCGGACCCAAGACCGACGAGGCGCGCTTTCGTGCCTATGGCGACAAGGGCGTGCTGGCGCTGATCTGCGATTCGACCAATGCGCTGCGCGAAGGCGAGTCGCCTTCGGAAGTCGCCGTCGGCGAGGGCCTGAGGGGCGTCATCCAGAGTGCCGTCGGCCGCGTCGCCGTCACCACTTTCTCCTCCAATGTCGGACGCATCGTCTCCATCGCCAGGGCGGCACGCGATGCCGGCCGCCAGTGCCTGGTGCTGGGACGCTCGCTGAAGCGCGTCATCGATGTCGCCGGCGAACTCGGCTACATGGACGGACTGCCGGAATTCATCGCCGAGGAAGATTTCGGCTTCATCCCGCGCGAAAACCTCGTCATCATCTGCACCGGCAGCCAGGGCGAGCCACTGGCGGCACTGGCCAAACTGTCCCGCGACGAGATGAAATCGGTGTCGCTGACGGCGGGCGACACGGTGGTGTTTTCCTCGCGCACCATTCCCGGCAACGAGAAGGCGATCCTCGAGATCAAGAACCGCCTGATCGATCTCGGCATCAAGATCATCGAGGACGGCGATGCGCTGGTGCATGTCTCCGGCCATCCCCGGCGCAGCGAATTGCGCAAGATGTATGAATGGGTGCGCCCGCAGATCGGCGTTCCCGTGCATGGCGAGGCGGCGCATCTGGTGGCGCAGGGCTCGCTGATGTCGACCTCCGGCATCGGCCAGGTGGCGCAGGTGCGCGACGGTGACATGCTGAGGCTCGCGCCCGGCCCGGCCACCATCATCGACCAGGTGCCGTTCGGCCGCATCTACAAGGACGGCAGGCTGATCGGCACCGACCAGGCGATGGGCATTCGCGACCGGCGCAAATTGTCCTTTGCCGGCCATGTCGCGGTCAATGTCGTGCTCGACGACAAATATGAGTTGGCCGGCGACCCCGACCTGGTCGCGATCGGCGTTGCCGAGGCCGATGCCAGCGGCGAGGCGCTGGAAGATTTGATGATCGACGCGGCCGTCGGTGCTGTGGACTCGATCCCCCGTCAGCGCCGCAAAGACCTCGACCTGGTGCAGGAGGCGGTGCGGCGCGCGGTGCGCGGTGCGGCCAACGAAGCCTGGGGCAAGAAGCCGCTGGTGACGGTGTTTGTTACGAGATGAGGGGAGTAGGGCAGTAAGGGGGTAGGGCAGTAGGGTTTCGATACGAGTACACTTCAACTTTTCCCCTACTGCCATACTGCCCTATTGCCATACTCCCCTGAGGAAAACCCATGCTTGGACGGCTGAACCATGTCGCGCTTGCCGTGCCGGATCTGGCGGCGGCCATTGCTACCTATCGCGGCACGCTCGGCGCCGAAGTGACGGAGCCGCAGGCTTTGCCGGAGCATGGTGTCACCGTGGTGTTCGTCAATGTCGGCAACACCAAGATCGAATTGCTGGAGCCTTTGGGCGAGGGCTCGCCGATCGCAGCGTTCCTTGCGAAAAACCCGTCCGGCGGCATGCATCACCTCTGTTATGAGGTCGACGACATCGTCGCCGCGCGCGATCAGCTCAAGGCTGCCGGTGCCCGCGTGCTGGGCGACGGCAACCCGAAGATTGGCGCGCATGGCAAGCCGGTGCTGTTCCTGCATCCGAAGGATTTCTTCGGCACGCTGATCGAACTGGAACAATCATGAGCTGGATTTCGTTCACCGCCCTGTTTTTCGCGACCTGGTGGGTGGTGCTGTTTGTCGTGCTGCCGTTCAGCGTCAGGACGCAGGATGACGATCATGACGTGACGTTGGGCACGGTCGCGAGCGCGCCGCGTGGCCCGCATATGTTGCGCGCCGTGATCCGGACCACCATCGTCACGGCGATCCTGATGGGCATTTTCTATGGCCTGACGCACGGGCTGGGATACAGCGTCGACGACCTCGCGCGCATCATGCCGGATTTCGGCCCCGCGAAATAGACCTCTCGGCAAGGGCGCTCCGACGCCATCGGTGCAATGCGGGTGGGGATCGCGATGCCGTCAGATCGCGCGGCCGTAAGCTTGCTGACGCAAGGTCATGTAGTCCGTGAACTCGCCGCGCTAACCAGGTGATTGCACAAAAAAAATGCAAGGCACAAGGCCTTGCAATTAAACGCGTCCGATCTGTTTCCGTTTTCCGGCGGCAGCGAGTAACCGCGCCTAGATCGCATCCTCCCAAGACTTTGACCGCGTAGGAGAGCTGATTTTTCTCAACCCTCTCGGTTATCGCGGCACACTAGCCTAAGCCGAATGAAAATGTCACGAAGAATTTTGCCTCGAAACAGGCATTCTCGTGCTGCACTGCACAATAGAATGGCATGCTTTGCTTTCGAAACAACCAGCAGGCTTTTACGGCATGTCCTGAATTGACGCGCGCAAAGAATTCGCGGCCAAATCAGAAGACATTCGGCCTCCTCCACACAATCGGCTGAATGCTATTTGGCGACGCCGGCTTCCGCCATTGCCTTTTCGACCATGCCGATCCAGACCTCGTTGGCACCCGGCAGCCGTCCTTGCGATTTCAGGTCCGTCAGCATGGCCAGCGCGGCCTTGAAATTTGTCGAAGGGTCGACGCCAGCCACGGCAAGCTTGTAGCGGCTGAAGGCGGCATCGACCGTGCGCTGTACATTGCCCGGGTCGGCTTGCAACTGCGCCTTGGCGATGACGAAACCAGCCAGGTATTGCGCAGCCGCGCCGGTCTTGTCGCCCTTGCTCATCAGCATATCGCCGATGCGGTTGTGGCCGACCGCAAGGTCGCGCTGCCATTCGGCATTGTCGTGGTCGAGCTCGGCCAGATATTCCGCAATGGCTTGCGACGAACGGCGGTCGGCAAGCGCTCCATCAATATCTCCGGCCTCGGCGCGGGCGTCGGATATCTTGCCCAGCGCAAGCTCGAGGTCACGCCGCCATAGTGTGTTGCCGGGATCCCGCGCCACCAGCTTTTGCGCGATATCGACGCTGCGCTTGTAGGGTTCGAAAGCCTTTTCGTTGTGCCCCGTCAGCCGCTGCAGGTCGCCGATAGCGGTGAGGCTGACGGTGATGTCACGCTGCAGTTCGGTGTCGTCAAGCAGCTTCTTCGCCAGCGCCTCGGTAATCTGCAGGGATACATCATATTCCGCGATCGAGCCTTCCAAATCGTTGGTCAGCCGGAGCGCGAGCCCGATCTTGGAATGGCTGACGGCAAGGTCGCGCCGGAAGCCGTCATCATCCGGCGCTTGCTCGACCAGGAACTCGGCAACCTTGAGCGCTGAACGGTAATTGGCCAGCGCGCCGGGTCCGTCGCCCGCAGTCCGCATGGCGTCGCCGATGCGGTTGAAGCAGATGGCGTAGTCGCGCAGATAGCCAAAGGTAGGCTCCTTTTCGAGGATCGCCTTCATCGTCGCGAGAGCCTGCTGGTAAAGCGCGATCGCGCCGGCGCTATCGCCCATCGCCTCCTTGACGTCGGCCACCTTGTTCTGCGCCACGGCAAGGTCGCGCTGGTGATCGATCTTGTCGGGCTCCGCGGCCGCACGTTTCTCAGCGGACCGGACCATCGAATCGTAGGCTTTGCCGGCTTCCTGCAAATGGCCGACGGTCGTTTCCAGTGTGCCGATCAGTTCCCATGACAGTGTCTGCTGGTAGCGCGCGTCGTCCGGTATCGGGAAACCCTCGACATCGGCATAGAGCGCCACAGCCTTGCGGTAGTCCTCGATGGCGAGGTCGTAGCGCAATTGCGCCCGCGAGGCGCCGCCGGCTAAATAGTGTGTCGTTGCCTCCGACAGCGTGCGCTCGATGAAACGGGTTTTCAGATCGTCGCGAGATTTGCCGTCGATGTCAGCGGCCTTGCCAAGCAGCGCCCGTGCCTCGTCGAAGGAGCCGAGGGCCAATTGCACCTCGGCCTGTTGACGCAGCGCCGTGACCTGCGGATCAGAGGAGGCGAAGTTGCGCAAATCGGCCCGCACCTTGATAAAGGCTTCGGCTGCTTCCCTGAGTTTCTGCTGGCGCTGCCCTGGCGCCATCGCCTTGCCATCAGAGGTGATGAGCGCGGCGTATAGCGGCGCCAGCGGCATGTCGGCATTGGCCGCCGCAGTCTCGACCTCGACACGCAGGTCCGGCGTGACATCGGCCATGGCAAGCAGCAGCCGATCGCGCTCGGGCAGGGCATCCTTGCTGGCCTGCGCGGCGAAGAAAAGTCGGGGCAAACCGCTCTCGACATAGGGAAGCTGTTTGCCGCGCGACAGATCGTAAACCTGCTGCTGCACCAGGGTCAGCACCGAGCGTATTTCCAGCCCGTCCGTGGGCAGGAACCTGGCCAATGCGGCGGAGAATTCGGAGTTGCCGGATGCGCCGTCGGACGCCGTGTGTCCGGGCGCCGCGGAGAAGGCGAACAACACGTTTTCCGCTGCGCCCATGCGTCCGAGCCCCGGCTTGGCCTCGGCTTTCACGTCGGGCGCGATGGACACCACGCCGCGTCCTTCACCAGACTGGCTGTCTCCGGATTCGCTGCCCCCGGACTGGCCAAAGGGATCGTTGCGGCAAGCGTCGAGCACCACTAGGCCGATCTTGCCGACCGCGGTCACCGTCTCGCGCACCTCTTCGAGTGGAAGGGTTGTGGCCTTCAATCGGTCCAGCGAAGACGGATCGGCATCGACCGGCAGAAGGCGGTTGTCGCCCGCGATCTCGACGCCATGGCCGGAGAAATAGATCAGCGCGACATCGGCGCCGGCCGCATCATCGCGAAAATCCTCCAGCGCGCGGCGCATGCGCTTCAGGTCGCGGTTCGCTTCGGTGGTGACGTCGAAGCCGAGTTTTTTCAGCGCGTTTTCGATCGTGCGGCTGTCGTTCACCGCATTCTTCAGCGGACGTACGTTGCGGTACTCGTCGGCCGCAATAATCAGCGCAACCCGCCGCTCGGCGTGTGCCGCCGAGACGAAAAAGAGCGCCACCATGACTGCCAGGAAAAAGCGCAATGCCCCAATCCGCCCCAAGCCGACAGCGTCCCACGGCTTTACGGTTCAGGCAAGCCGGCGCGAAGTGACCCGGAAACCGGAGGATTGCGGGCACCACGGCGTCAATGTGCCGCCATGGCCGGGTTTCCATTGCGCCTTGAAATGGCTATGAAGCCGGGTCAAGCAAGCCTGCGTCGCGCCGATTCTGGCGTGGCCGTTCCTCATTCACGGACCAGTCCATGCGTTTGTCGCGCTATTTCCTGCCCATCCTCAAAGAAAATCCGCGCGAGGCCGAGATCGTCTCGCACCGGCTGATGCTGCGAGCCGGCATGATCCGCCAGCAAGGGCAGGGCAGTTTTTCCTGGTTGCCACTCGGCAAGCGGGTGCTGGACAAGGTCTGCCAGATCATTCGCGAGGAGCAGAACCGCGCCGGCGCGCTGGAAATCCTGATGCCGACCATCCAGTCGGCCGACCTGTGGCGCGAAAGCGGCCGCTATGACGACTACGGCAAGGAGATGCTGCGCATCAAGGACCGCCAGGACCGCGACATGCTCTACGGTCCGACCAATGAGGAAGTGGTCACCGAAATCGTCCGCGCTTACGTCAGGTCCTACAAGGATTTGCCGCTCAACCTCTACCACATCCAGTGGAAATTCCGTGACGAGGTTCGGCCGCGCTTCGGCGTGATGCGTTCACGCGAATTCCTGATGAAGGATGCCTATTCCTTCGACCTCGATTTCGAAGGTGCGAGAGCCGCCTATAACAGGATGTTCGTCTCCTATCTCCGGACGTTTACGCGCATGGGCCTGCAGGCGATCCCAATGCGGGCCGACACCGGGCCGATCGGCGGCGACCTCAGCCATGAATTCATCATCCTGGCCGAAACCGGCGAAAGCCAGGTCTATTGCGATCGCGATTATCTGTCGCTCCAGGTGCCCGGCGAGAACACCGACTTCGCCAATGACGCCGAGATATCGGACATCGTCAAAACGTGGACGACGCCTTACGCCGCCACCGACGAGATGCATGACGAGGCGGCGTGGGAGAAGCTCGGCGAAGCGGACCGTGTCTCCGCGCGGGGCATCGAGGTTGGCCACATCTTCCATTTCGGTGACAAATATTCCAAGCCCATGGGCGCCAAGGTGACCGGGCCCGACGGCAAGGATCATTTCGTCTCCGGTGGCTCCTACGGCATCGGCCCGTCGCGGCTTGTCGCGGCGATCATCGAAGCCAGCCATGACGAGAACGGCATCATCTGGCCGGACAGCGTGGCGCCGTTCGACATCGGCCTGATCAACATGAAGGTGGGCGACGCCGAGTGCGACCGCGTCTGCGACGAGCTCTATGCCGCCTTCGCAGCCGCAGGCAAGGATGTGCTTTACGACGACACCGACCAGCGGCCGGGTGGCAAGTTCGCCACCGCCGACCTGATCGGTCTGCCCTGGCAAGTGATCGTGGGGCCGCGCGGCGTCGCCGCCGGTGAAATCGAGATCAAGAATCGCAAGACCGGCGAGCGTGAGACGCTGCCGCTGGCCGACGCGAAAAAGCGCTTCGGTGCTGCTGCATGACCGAGGCGGCGGCGACAAGATCGGCGGGCGCCGGCCCGTTCTCCATCTTCGAACGCATGGTGGCGTGGCGCTATCTGCGCTCGCGGCGCAAGGAGACGGTGATTTCCGTCATCGCCTCGATCTCGTTCCTCGGCATCATGCTGGGGGTGGCGACGCTGATCGTGGTCATGGCTGTGATGAACGGGTTCCGCGCCGAGTTGTTGACGCGCATCCTCGGCGTCAACGGCCATCTGATCGTGCAGCCGCTCGATTCGCCGCTTGAGGACTACGCCCAGGTCGCCGGCCGCATCAACGGCGTGCCCGGCGTCAAATACGCCATTCCGCTGATCGACGGCCAGGTGCTGGCGCAAGGCAATGTCGGCGGCGGCACCGGCGCGCTGGTGCGCGGTATCAGGGGCGATGATCTCGGCAAGATTTCCATCGTCGCCAACAACATCAAGCAAGGCACGCTCGCCAATTTCGATACGGGCGAGGGCGTCGCCATCGGCAAGCGCATGGCCGAAAATCTCGGGCTGACGCTGGGCGACACCATTACGCTGATCTCGCCCGATGGCGACGTAACGCCGATTGGCACGACGCCACGCATGAAGGGCTACAAGATCGCGGCGATCTTCGAAGTCGGCATGTCGGAATACGACACCTCCATCGTCTACATGCCGTTCTCTGAAGCCCAGCTCTATTTCAACATGGACGGGCGTGCGCAGACCATCGAGATCTATGTCGACAATCCCGACGATGTCGACGCGCTGAAATCGAAAGTCGAAGAGGCGGCGCAGCGGCCGATCGACATGGTCGACTGGCGACAGCGCAACGAGACCTTCTTTTCGGCGCTGCAGGTCGAGCGCAACGTCATGTTCATGATCCTGACGCTGATCGTGCTGGTGGCGGCGCTCAACATCATTTCGGGACTGATCATGCTGGTGAAGGACAAGGGGCACGACATCGCCATCCTGCGCACCATGGGCGCCTCGCGCGGCGCCATCCTGCGCATCTTCCTGATGACGGGGGCGGCGATCGGCGTCACCGGCACGCTGGCCGGCGTGCTGCTCGGCGTCGTCATCTGCACCAACATCGAATCGATCCGCCAGTTCTTCTCGTGGATGACCGGCAAGGTGCTGTTCAACCCCGAACTCTATTTCCTCAGCCAGCTGCCGGCGAAGATGGATCCGCGCGAGACCACCTATGTCATCATCATGGCGCTCGGCCTGTCCTTCCTGGCGACGGTGTTTCCGGCATGGCGGGCGGCTCGGCTCGATCCCGTCGAAGCCTTGAGGTACGAATAGTGGCTGAGGTCATTATCGAGCTGAAGAGCGTCGAGCGGCACTATGTCCAGGGGCCGCGCAAGCTCACCATCCTCAACGGCGCCGATTTTGCGCTGAAGCGAGGCGAGATGGTGGCGCTGGTGGCGCCATCCGGCACCGGCAAGTCGACGCTCCTGCATACCGCCGGCCTGCTGGAGCGTCCCGACGCCGGCGATGTCATTCTGGCGGGTCGTGCCTGCGGCCGGCTGTCCGACGACGAGCGCACGTCGATCCGCCGCAACGATATCGGCTTCGTCTATCAGTTCCATCACCTCTTGCCGGAATTCACGGCGCTGGAAAACATCATGATGCCGCAGCTCATCAAAGGGTTGAGCCGCAAGGAGGCATCCGAGCGCGCGGCGCAGCTGCTCGACTACATGCAGATCGGCAAGCGGGCGTCGCACCGGCCATCCGAACTCTCCGGTGGTGAGCAGCAGCGCGTCGCCATCGCGCGCGCGGTCGCCAATGCGCCGCTGGTGCTTCTGGCCGACGAGCCGACCGGCAATCTCGACCCGGTCACCGCTTCCTATGTGTTCGACGCGCTGGGAGCACTGGTCAAGCAATCGGGCCTCGCGGCGCTGATCGCCACCCACAATCACGAACTGGCATCGCGCATGGATCGCCGCATCACGCTCGCCGACGGCAAAGTCGTGCCGCTGTAGGGAACGACGATGTTCGCCGCAGGAGTAGGGCCAACATGGACCTCCAGCGAGATTTCCGCGAATGTAGGTTGCTTACAGGGGTTCTGGTCTCTCCGAGAGTCGCTCAGGCTCAGAACCGCCAATGAGCCTTCAGTGCGATCAGTGTGGAAGAGATCGTGATCATCACCAGGATGAGCAGCCAGGTTACAAAGTTGCGCGGGAGGCGCCACCGGCGGCCTTGCCTCATGCGCTTTCGCCAACGATCAGCTTGATTGGCGCCTTGGTGTTGCCCCACGTCCATCACTCGCTAGTCGTTCAGCTTACCCACTATTGTCTCGACTGAGATTAAGCGGGCGTTAATATAGCTTACCCCAGGCGAGCAATCGCAATGGCTTGAAGCGCGCCAAGAGCAGCAAAAGGCTCATCCATTACCCTACGGGAAGATGGCGTCGCCCGAAATCTTCCTGACCTGTTGATAGGCCCGGGCCGTCAACCTTTTCTTAACCCTGCCGATTTGATCGCTCGAAGATTCCGGCCACGGCCGGATTCTGTCCGTTGACATTGAAACAAAATTAGAACAAATTAAGAACATACCAACAACAGGAGAGAGTTATGACCGATCTGGTTCAGGATGTCATCTCGCTGGTTTGCATGAGCACATTCCTCATTTCCATGGCGATCTGGATCGGCGCCATGTGATCTGGCGGCTCTCGCCGCCTTCGCTTCCGGCGGTCAAAGAGACCGTATTGCCGTTAAGCCTTTCTTGCCGCAGCGACGCTAGGGTGCGTCTCCAAGGCAGGAGCAACGTCCAGGTGTCGCCCATCGTCACGGCCATTCTGGTGGCCAGCAATCTCGGGCTGATCTTTCTCTTGATGACCGTGCCGCTCGGTTTGCGCACGGTCAGCTCCAGCCGCGTGATTCCCGCGGACCGTCAGCGCCTCTGGCAGGCGCTGTGGCCGCTTGGCAGCGATGCCGGCTGGTCGGGCGAGATCCTGTCGGCGCAGCCGCTGGACGGGGAGGGCGTGGCCCGCATCATGCTTTCGTGGGAAGGCCGCGACGGCAAGCCGATCGAGCGTCGGGCGCGGTTCGAGGACATTGTCGAGGGCAGCCGCTTCGCGATGCGCGTCATCGAGGATACCGCGCTCGATGCCTCGTTCTGGAAAGACTATCGCGAAACCACAGAACTGGTCTCCGAAGGCAGCGGCACGCGCGTAGCGCTCAGCCGGACTGACCGCTATCGTGGCGTTGCCTTCCTGGTGTTCCGGTACTTTGCCATGCGCCGCGAGCTCTCCAAGCTGCAGCGTTGGGCTGTAACCGGGCAGTACCGCAAGGGCGGTTGGTTCGAGCATCCGCTGAGCCAGGTCGGCTTTGCCGCGCTGTCGGCCTTGATCCTGTGGCCGTTCTTCGGCCTCCACCTCGGCGGGCTGGCGCTGGCCTCGATCCTGACCTCGGTCGTGGCCCTGCACGAGCTTGGCCACATGGCGGCATTCCGCTTGATGGGCCACCGCAAGGCGCGGATGATCTTCATCCCGCTGCTTGGCGGCATCGCCATTGGCGGCCGGCCCTACAACAGCCGTTTCGAAGTGGCCTTCGTGGCGCTGATGGGGGCAGGTTTCTCCGCCTTCCTGGTGCCGATCGCCATCGCCGCCAGCACGTTTGCGGGCGCGGAGGGACACCGGCTGGCGGCGGTGCTGCTGGCGACGCTGGCAGGGTTTGTCGCCCTGTTCAACATCGCCAATCTGGTGCCGGTGTGGAAGTTCGACGGCGGCCAGGTGCTGCGCCAGATCTGTCCGGGGCCGATCGCGCTGGCGCTGGCCTCATTCTTCCTGCTCTCGGCTTTCCTGGCCGTGGGCTGGCAGGCCGGCTTCTCCTCCGGCTTTCTGCTCGCGACGGGCGCGGTCTTTTCAATCCTCAGCCTGCTGACCATGGGCAGCGGGGTAAAGCCACGTTACGAGCTGAAGCCGATCCGCACCGTCGACCGCTTCGCCATGGCCGGCGCGCTGCTTGCGGTGTTCGCCATCCATGGCTGCGGTGTGTTGTGGGCGGCGGCGCAACTGATCTGAGCTGGCCTTCGTCCCAAAAGGTTCAGCCGGCCTTGCGGGCCGCTTCGGCTGGCAAAGCCGTGGCGGGGCCGAACACATCCTCGAAAGCGGATTTCAGCGCCAGATCAAGGTCGGCCATGCCAACGGGCAAGCCAAGGTCGACGAGGCTGGTGACGCCGTGATCCTGCACGCCGCACGGCACGATGCCGCCGAAATGGCTGAGATTTGGCTCTACATTAATGGCGATGCCGTGAAAGCTTACCCAGCGCCGCAGTCTTATGCCTATTGCCGCAATCTTGTCCTCGGCCGGCGAACCGTCCGGCAAAGCAGGGCGGTCGGGCCGCACCACCCACACGCCAACCCGGTCCTCGCGGCGTTCGCCATGGACGTTGAAGGCGGCGAGCGTGCCGATGATCCACTGTTCGAGCGCGGCGACGAAGGCGCGCACATCCTCGCGTCTTCGCTTCAGGTCGAGCATGACATAGGCGACCCGCTGGCCAGGCCCATGGTAGGTGTATTCGCCGCCGCGACCGGCCGCGAAGACCGGAAACCGGTCAGGCTCGATCAAATCCTCGATGCGGGCGCTGGTGCCGGCGGTGTAGAGCGGCGGATGTTCGACCAGCCAGACCATTTCGCCGGCAGCCCCGCTGCGGACCGCCTCGGCGCGCGCCTCCATGAAGGCGATCGCATCGGGATAGGCGGTAAGGCCCGGCTCGACGCGCCATTCGACCGGCGCTGAACCGGGGAGCGGCAGGAACGACGTGGCGATCTGGCTGCGTTCTGGCATGATTTGTCGCTTTTTGCTCATGCATGTCATGGCCCCAAAACCGCCTTGCACTTTTGGGCGACATGCAACGCCTCCCATATGGCGTCAATCGCCCAAAACGTCCAGTTCCGGCCCCGTATTCCAATCCTGTGGAGCGTTATGCCAATTGCCTGAGATTATTGCTTGCCGCGCACTTGTTTCGCCGGAAACGATTTGCTACACGCCGCGAGCCGGTCGGTTCCGGCTCCTACCACGTGCGGTCGTGGCGGAATTGGTAGACGCGCAGCGTTGAGGTCGCTGTGGGGCAACCCGTGGAAGTTCGAGTCTTCTCGACCGCACCAATGGCTCTCTTAGCCAAACCCTTAAATCCCTTGTAAATGCAAGGTTTCTTACCCCACCTGACCTGACAGGTGCCCTAAAAACTGACCTAAAACGTTCCTAACCTCTTGTTGACTCGCCATCAAATCCGGCCAAATTGCCCGGCCATGGCAAAATATCTCAAGAAGCGTGGCAAACGTGGCATCTGGTATTTCCAGCGTGCAATTCCTCCCGAACTAAAAGGCAAGATCGACCCAACGCTCTTTCTCGATAGGTCGCTAGAAACGACAGACGAGAAAGTCGCGGAGAAGCTGGTCAGGCCCTATATCGTCAAAACAGACGATGCGATCGACCGCGCCAAGGCGCTGACGAACGTGCCGGACTACTCGACCCGCCTGACACCTGCCGAGAGCCGCGAATTGGAGAATGCGGGAGGCGTCCCGTCTCTTCGCCGAGAGATCGTGAGCGACGTTTCTCAGCACCGGTTCCTCGATACCGGTTCAATCATGTCTGCCATCGTTCCCGACGACATGCTCGTCGATCGCATTGCCGCACAACTCCAGCGACTCGAAGGAAAGGCCGACGCTGCCCAGCTTGCCGAACTGGCACAGATCATCCGCGAGAAGGCTCGCAGCTTGCATAAGCTGGGCGTCGTGGTCGATGAGATGAAGGGCATGACCAGCGTCATCACCGACCCCGGTCTGCATGAGATCGTTGCGGATTGGGCAGAGAAGACGAAACAGCCCGACCAGACTGTCCGCCAGTTCAGTTACGCCGCTCGTCGGTTCTGCGAGATCAACGGCGACCTCCCGGTGAAGTCGCTGACAAAAGATCACCTTCGAATCTTTGCTGATCGCCTTCCCGAACTCCCTGCCAACATTCCAGTCGCAAAGCTTGAACTCACCTTTGACCAGATCGTGTTCCTTGGGCAACGGAAGGATTGGAAGACCGTATCTGAGGCCACGGTCGCCAAGCACCTGCAAGGAATGCGCGTGATCGTTAATCACGCTGTGGCGCGCGGCTTCCTCGATTCAAACCCCTTCGACGGGTTCAGGAATCTAAAGGTCAAGGGCAAGAAATCAGACGCAAAAGAAGACGGACGCAAGCCGTTTTCAGTCGTCCAGCTACAGACTCTCCTTGCCGCCCTCGAAACGGAAAAGTCGCCAAAGGATGATGACTTCTGGATTCCGCATATCGCCCTCTATCAGGGCGCGCGTTTGGAGGAAATCTGTCAACTTGATGAGAACGACATTCGGGATGAGGCGGGCATTCCCTCTATTCGCATCACCGACGCGATAAACGAGAACTCATGGCGACACCGGCAAGAAGCTTAAGAACAAGGCAAGCGTTAGGACCATTCCAATTCATCCTGCTTTGATCGCAATGGGCTTCTTGAAATTTGTCCAACTTGCCAGACGCCAGTCCAAGGGACCGAAGCTCTTTACCTCTTGCCAGCCCGACCAGCGAGGCCGTTTCGGAGGCCCCTACGGCAAGAGGTTCGCGCGCATTCTGCGGGAGAAGGCAGAAATCACCGACGAGAGGCTTGTCTTCCATTCCTTCCGCCACACGTGGACCGACGCCGCACGCAATGCAGGTGTGCAGTTTGAAATTAGAGCAGCGCTGGCGGGGCGGGAGACGGAAGGGGACGGGAAGTCCGACGAGGCCCTGCGAAGCTCTGAAAAGGGCTACGGAGACGGCTACAGCATGGACGTTCTTCTGGAGCACCTTGCAAGGGTAGACCCGCTGAAAACCACTGTGCAGCCCGCGCGAGAGAAGGCGTCCGATCAGGGCGAGTCTGTCGACGCGGTTGCTGCATAATAGATCGAATGTTGCGGCACGCCGCGAGAGATCGGGCGTGCCGGATTTGACAGTGCAGGTTGAGTGCAGAGATTAATTGGCAGCGAGAAAGACGCCCTCGCACAGGGCGTTGCCGACATCATCAAGGCACGATGCCAGCAGCTTGAATTGCAAGCCAGAGGCCCGACTATCTTCAACGGTCTCGACCCTTCGCGACCCCAGATCGTCCAGAACATCGCGAAGGCGGAGGGCCGTTGCCATGATGTCTTCGAAGTCCTCGAAATTCTCGATCTGCATTAGCGTTCTCCAGAGATGCAACGACGGCCGAAGGGCGCACGCCCGCGCCTCATCGCCGGGTGTTCGTTCAATCGGATCAGACTCGCGCCTTTTGCCGAGACAACAGCGGCGGCAGCCTGTAGCGCGCGGCCGATTTCTTCTGCATCGTCCTCGCATTCGATCGGTGCGGACGCCAGATCGCGGATGGTATCGGCAAGCGCCAAAGCCGACGCCGATGTCTCTTCCCACATGTTCAACATTAAACTTTCTCCATGTTTTCGACAGCATTAATGTTGGCAGAACAACTATAAGAGTCAAGTCATTGTTTTTGTTAAGTAGTTCTGGACGAATGTAACTCTGGGCGGAGTGCTGAATCACTCCGATACTTGAGCCGGAGTGGTCGGTTGCCATTAAAAAGCCATCGCGGTTTGACCATAATGCGAAATTGACGGTGGCATGGCCGCGTCAACTCCCCCGATTTACATGCTGGCGGGGCCAGCATCCAACGCGCGGTGCGCGGCAATCCCCATTCCCGAAACGCCAGTCAGCGCAGCCGGCCGCCGCGCGAAGAGAGACAATGTGTTTGATGCTCCGAAGATTTCAAAGGCCGTCCTTGGCCTCTACGATCCCGCCAACGATCCTTTCGGCACGGTAGCGTGGCGAGAACTGTTTCATGCCTCGCCTGAGATTAAGCGGGCGTGGATCGACCATCATTTCCAGTGGTCTGCCGCATGCAAGACTGCCGCCGCCGATTTGCGCTCGCGCGGACGAAACGTCGTCCTTGACATGACCCTTTTCGACGTTCGCGAGGACACGTCTGGCGAGACGGTCGAATGTGCGATCGACTACGAAATCTCGGTAATGCGCCCTCGCGACAAGTGCTTCCGACTGGATGCGACCGACACGGAATCCACCTTTGGCCGCGTCCTGTTCCTCGTGGGGAATCCCTGCCGACTGGCAGGCCTCGTGCTGGATGAAATCGAGCTTCGCGAGGAAGCCGCAGCAATGGCGGCAGGGTGAGTCTCGCGCGAGAGAAGGATGGCGCGCCCTGCCATCGTCCCTAACTTTGGGCCGTTTTTTCGAATTTCTGGACCCGTCCCGCCAGCCGTGCAACGGTGCGCCCGTGGGTCTTCCAAAAGAAGCGAGTGGCCGTTGCCCCACGGGGTGACGGTCACTTACCACCCACCAGATGGGCGCATGGCGGGGCCGGCGCAGACATCACTTCACCAGCGCTGACTTTTGGGAAGTCCCACAAAATCTCCCGAAATCCGCTGAATTTTTGACGCAAGCAACACAGTTGCTTGCGGGTGCTTCGTGCACCCAAATTCTGGAGATTTTCAAATGGCGAAACCCGCCCGCAAGCCCTCTGGCGCTGACCAGATCACGGCTGAAATCATCAACTTCGAAGAAGCCGCTGCTGCCCTGAATCGGATTGCCGATGATGAGTCTGTGATTGCACCCGACGCGGCTCCGGATGAACCGACCAGTTGCTTCAACGATGCCGAGATTTGGGGCGAAATGTCGCCGGAAGTCGCCGCGCTGCCGATCGCTATTTCGGTCGCCGAGAATCGTTTCGAGAAGGAATGGAAGTCGGTCCCAGAGGCACCGTTCAAGGCGGTGTTCGAGCGCTTGTTCTCTCAGCACAATATCGGCAAGAAGGAAGGTCGCTGCTTCGTCACTGGCACCCTCGGCAAGTCCAAGCGCCGGACCAAGAACAACGTCACCCACAACTACATGATGGGCATCGACGTGGACTCGGGCGCGTCTCTGGAGGATTGCTTCCAGCGCGTTCGCGCGGCCGGGCTGACGTGCATCTTCTACACGACCCACTCCCACGAATCGACCGGCATCGAGATCGCTCAGGATCGTTTCCACCGCTGGGCCGAGAAGAACCAGATCGACACCACGCCTACGACTGAATCGATTCGCCGCTACATGCGCGAGGAAGAAAAGAAATACGTCGAAGACGTGATCGAAGCAGCCGAGTTCATTGAGAAGCGTCAGGAAGACGGCATGAAGCTGATCATCCAGACGCGGCCCATCGACAAGTTCCGCATGTTGTTCCCGCTTGCCGTCCCGTTCGTGTACATGGAGCAGGATGGTGCCCACAAAGACGTGATTAATTCTTGGTCGCAGAAGGTGCTCGAACTCGGCCGGTCGTTCGGCGTCGATCCAGACCCGGCCGCGCGTGATCCGTCGCGTCTGTTCTATCTGCCGCGCCACTCGAAGGACCATCAGAACTATCGGGTCATGCTGACCTGCGGCCGGCTGCTTAAGTTCGAGGACATTCCCAGCGCCAGCACGTCGACCAAGGTCTCGTCCGATCCATTTGATCAGGCAGCCTACATCATGGGCGCGACGGCGCGCGGCCAGATCGTGTCGCCGACGCTGGGTGTCGAACTGCGTCAGTGGGCGCGCGATCGTAGCCATGGCTTCGACATCACGCAGGTCTTCAAGGATCATTGCGAAGACAAGATTCGCACCGAGCAGTCTGATACCAAATACACCATCGAGTGCCCCTTCGATGACGACCATAGCAACCCCGGCGATCCTGACGATCAGGGCTGCTTCATCCAGTCGGCCGGCGCTGACGCTGAGACCTTTTCCTTTCATTGCTCGCACGCTGGCTGCTCCGGCCGCGACCGCCTCACGCACATGCAGAAGGCGATGCAGGATGGCTGGTTCCCTGACTCGATCCTGACCGACCCGACCTACGATCTCGCCGGCATCGACGACGAGGACGGCGGCACTGCCCTTTTCAACTTCGATGCCTTGTTGCAGCGCGCCGTCGCGGAAAGGGAGGGCGACGGTGTTATTGCGGCGGCAACCAAGGATGCGCTTATCGAATGCTGCGCTTCGGGGCGCGCGCCCTCCAATGCGATGGATTTGTTGAAGGCGCGAGCAAAGATTGGCGCAACCGAGTTCGGCAAAAAGGTTGCCGATCGCAAAAAGGTACTCCGCAAGGAGCGTAAGAACGATCGCGCCAAGGGCACGATTTATGCGAGCGACGATTTCGACGTGCAGTGCGAGGCTCTGGAGTCTGCGCTGTTGCAGCGAAACGAGCATGACCCTTCGCACTATAATTTTGGTGGGGCGGCATCACGGCTGATTGATACGGTAGACGACAAGGGACCGCGAATGGTCCTGGCTCCCATGAACCGCGACGAATTTGAAAGCGAGTGCAACGACACGCTCACCTTTGTCTTCGACCTCAAGGAAGGCGAAGAGCGAAAGGAAGCTCTCCCGCTTGTCGTTGTAAAGAAGACTTGGAATATGGCGATCCGCGATTATCTACTCCCCCTTCGCCGGATCGTTGCCACGCCCATTCATGCCGCCAATGGGTCGCTTTGCCAGACGGCCGGCTATGCACGCGACGTTTGTGCATTGGTGGATATCGGCGACCTTCCCATTCCTCCGGTCAGCGATTGTCCGACGCCCGAGGAACTGGACCGCGCCAAGAACCTGATCCTGATCGACCTCTTGGGGGACTGGTGCTTTGCCGACGACTTCGGCGGCGAACCACGCGATGGCATCGCGTCGAAGGCGCATGCGGTCGCCCTTCTGCTCCAGCATTTCGCTCGCGAACTCTATACTGGCTGCACGCCGGGCTTTCTCATCGACAAGCCCGCGCCGGGCACGGGCGCTACCTATCTGGTCGACATGATTCACCGCGTCGCTCACGGCCGGTCTGCTGCTGCCGAAGCGTTCCCCGAGACCGAGGATGAGGTTCGCAAGGGCACTACTGCCAAGCTGCGAGCGGGGGTCAGTATGATCTTCTACGACAACGTGCGGCGCAAGTTCGGCGGCAGCGCCGTAGCAGCCCTTCTGACCGCTGAAACGTGGCGGGACCGCATTCTTGGTGAGACGCGGATTGCAGAGTATCCGAACCTTGGCGTCATGGTCGTAACTGCCAACAATGCATCGATCTCCGATGAGCTTGTGCGGCGTTTGCTGCCGATCCGTCTGGATGCGCGAATCCCGGAAGCGGCACTTGAAGATCGTACATTCAGCAAGCCCGATCTTAGCGGATGGGTGATGGAGAATCGTGGGGAACTGGTCTGGGCCTGTCTCACGATGATCCAGAACTGGATCGCGAAGGGCCGGCATCCGGCCCGACAGGGTTTCAAGAGCTATGAGAGCTTCGCCAAGGTCATGGGCGGCATTCTCGACGCGGCAGGTATCGAAGGGTTCATGCAGAACGTCAACTCTTTCCGAGCATCGAAGAAGACCGAGAACCTTGAAGACAGCGACCTCATGCAGGCACTTTTCGATGGTCCCGCAAAGGAAGGCAGGGGAGCATTCACGGCAGCTGAGGCGCACAGTGCAGTGTTTGAGTCGTCTGGCGTTTGCATGTTCGCTGGATTGAATATCACAGCCGATCGAGATGATGAGCATCTACAGAACCGCGTCCTTGGCACGCGTCTGGAAAAGCGCCTGAACTCCTATCGGCTCGCAGCCGGAGACTACCGTTTTGAGAAGGCCGGCATGCGTGACGGGTCGAATACCTATCGCTTTGCCCTGATCCGAGCGGCGAGTGCGTCCGCCACGCCCGCCGAAGCGTGTGAAACACCGTGAAACGGGGAGACGGGGAGACTTTTCCTTACCCCGCGTGTACGGAAAAAAAAATAATGAGTACGCTTCTCTGGAACTCGACTGGATTTCCACCATTCTTTTTTTTTCTGAATGGTGGGTAGGGTGGAATCACTCCCCGTCTCCCCGTCTGCACTCGACCGATTTGATCCCTGCCGGTGGCGTCCGGCGTCCGATCAGCCATCGCGCGCCCAGTACCGCACGATTGTCCCGCATGCCGACACACGAAAGGTGAATAGATCGACGGTTGAGTGCAGAGGACGGCCGGGATGAGTGCAGAAAGTGGCGGGACTAGCCAACGGTGCCCGGATTGGGCAAAGCTCTCCACATGCCCCTGAAAGTCCCCTCAATTCATCCGATCGCTATTGTCTCAGATGACGCACAATTTGCGGCTCAACTGTCGTGTCTGGTCGCAACGCGTGGCGCATACGTTGCTGTCATGGATGCGCCTCGGATGGGACGCGATGATCGCCAAGCAGAGGTTACACGTCGCCAAAATGCTCTTGCTCGCTCCAAGGCCAAGTCTGCGCTAATGGGCGGCGTCGCTCCCGAGGCGATGGATGCAATGTTGGCCACGTTACCCAAGGGATTTTGTCGTACCGTAGATAGTTGGGCTGATGCCCGAGATCAGGTCGGCGGCTTTCAGAGACTTGAACGGGAACCACTCGTTTGGGGTCGGGACCGGATCGGGATCGGTACGCTTAAGGCCTTGAAGGAAGGACGCCGCATCGAATTTGTGAATGAGGCATCCCCCGTTGAGAACGTGCCCGCCTCCGATCATCTCGTCGTCTGCGAAATACATGAACCGCTTTCGGAAGTGATTGCTGCAAACTACGCGTTTGCTCTCGGCGCGGGCTTAGCCCTCATTCCCCCTGTTCCTAGGGAAGCAGCCGACGAAATTCTTGAGGGTTTCTACGGCCTGCAAGACCCCGGCGACTTGTCCCCAACCGAACGCCTTGAAGGTCTTACACGTCGCGTCTCGGAACTTTGCCCGGACGTGGTAGTTCCAAATGGCGGTTCCATCACCTTTGTAACCAGACAGCTGCCTTTTGGCGTTGCCTTTCGGCAAGTTCCGACGACCCATTTGTTTACGTACCCTGATCTAGGCATTTCTGTCATTAACGGCTTTGCTGCCGAACAACCTCGAAATCCCGGCGTCGAGATTGCGGTTCTGGTCGATCCGGAGACCACTCCGGCTCCCGAAATTGAGGCGTCCGCGAAGGTCCTTGCCAAGCGAAGCGTATTCGTTCGCGGTTACAGCGGTCGTAAGGCAACCGTCCGCTCGATCACTGAGGCGGTCGAGCTTTTCCCGTATGATCTGCTCATATTCGCAACGCATTGCGGCGACGCTGACGGCTTTCGGTGGACCTACGAGTACAAAGACTATGAAGGTGTTCCTCGAACCTTTGTCGTCGATATTGCCTTGGGTGTTGGTCAGACCGACGAAGAAGAGATGCTCGATGTTATGCAATACATGCGGTTTCATTCACTCGACGGTGTAAGTTGGACCGACCCAAAAAAGACCGAGAAGATCAACATAGGGAGCGCCGTACGATATTTTGTCGATATGCGCGCTCAAGACAAAATAGAGCCGGTGAAAAAAGAAGAGATAGATCGTGTAACCGGATCAGCAGCAATGAAAATGTTTGACCATAATTATTTGGCGATGCCGCGCGAATTAGGAAACCAAGCTACGCCCATTATCATCAACAACGCTTGCGTCTCGTGGCATGAACTGGCCAAACGCTTCATGTTCGCCAACTGCCGAGCATACATTGGAACACTATATCCGATAGTCCCGGTTGAAGCTGATGCTGTTATCATGGCAACAATCGAAAAGCAGTTTGAAAAGGACCTTCCGCACGCGATCTGGTCGGCTCTGAACACTGTCTACAAGGACAGTCCGCGACGCCCCTATGTCGTGAGTGGTGTCTACAGCCAGCGCTTTCGGTTTGGGTCCAAAAAGGCTCCTGTCCAAATCTTGACGGAGATGATCAAGGCAAGTGAGACCTGGGAGCAACGATTGTCCCATCTAGAAAAAGAACGTGCCGCTGAATCGATGCTCAAGCGAACGCGGTCATTTATCGACTACTACAACGCTGAGATTGCTGCGTTCAGAAAGCGATGGTTCTCTTCATCAGAAACATGACCATGCGCGGCTTTTCGATATTTTTCCCATCGAAAAAGTGGTCTCTCGCAGCATTACAGCCTATCACGCCCGCCCTCATCGACGGAGGGAAAAGGTCGCGCTTTACAAAATTTTTCTGCACACAGAAAAGTCGATGCGCCTGTATATCGGGCGTTCCTTCACGATCCTGCAACTCTGGTGGCGGCACGGGCTGTATCAATGCAACCTCGACCAACAAAAAGCGCGCGCCAGTGCGCCGCTGAATGCGGTCCGCCGTGTATCACTGGAAAGCCTCCGATGAAAAAGGCACCAGCGCGTCTGCACTCAACCCTTAACCCTTCTCAGTAAGGTAAATCCAAGCCAAATTTCGTTAACCTTGTGCGGATAAAAACCGAGTCCATTCAATGCCTTACAGGCACAACGGCCGTTGCCATTTGCAGATTCCGTGCTATTCTCCGGATCAGAGTTCGGAGTAAGTCGGTCATGACAAAGTTTGTGGTTTACCTTCGCGTCTCGCGCCAGAAGTCAGGGTAAGTCCGGCCTTGGTATCGAAGCCCAGCAACGCGACATCGACATCTTCCTGTCGACCTATGCGAATGATCCCGAACTGATCGCCTCGTTCACCGAAGTTCAGTCCGGTGCCGATGATGACCGCCCAGAGCTTGCAAAGGCGCTGGCGCTGGTCCGCAGCACTCCCGACTGCGAACTATTGGTGGCCAAACTGGACCGCCTGTCGCGCCGCGTGAGCTTCATTGCGAAGCTCTTGGAAGACAAGCGCGCACGGTTTCGCGTTGCATCCATGCCCCATGCGGATGCCTTTCAACTGCATATCTATGCGGCCTTGGCAGAGCAGGAACGTGAGTTCATTTCCCGTCGCACGATCGCAGCCCTTGGCGCTGCCAAGGCACGCGGTACGAAGCTAGGCGGCGTCCGCCCGAAGACCGAGCAGCGCAACGAAGCGTTGAAGGCTGTTGCCGACGCCTTTGCGGTCAAGTGCATCACCGTCATTGGACCGATGCGCGGTGCAGGCAAAACGCTGGCAGAGATCGCGGAAGCTATGACCACGATGAACATACCGACTGCGCGCGGCGGCAAGTGGAACGACGTGACCGTGGCGCGGATACTGAGGCGCGCCGCGTAGCCAGCCGATCGATTGGGGTTGAGTGCAGAAGGCCCGGCCATGTCGCCGGGCCTTCTCTATTTGCGGGGCAGCGCGTGACGATGCGCGTCACGTTATTAGATAGAGCAGGCCTCGCGGTTGAGTTCTGAAGGCGCGCCCGTTCGGCATGCCCCACCCCCCTTCGATGTTCCCACCAGCAATACAACCGTGGACCCAAACGGGGTATTGTATACCCGCCATAGTTGTGACGTACGGTGTAAAACTATAGAGTCTGAACTTTTTCAAAGGGTTACCTAATCTGCACTCATCCCCAACAAGTCATTCCATCGGGGCAAGCCAGCCCAGTATTCCAGCCGCTGCCCCGCATTCCGGGTGCTAGAGATGAGTGCAGAGCCATTGCTGGCCAAACGTTCCTAACTAAATTATATAATGATTTCAGTATGTTATGTCAGAGTGAGCCGCCCGTTATATTGACTAGGAACGGATTCCTATGTTAAGAAGAGCGCAGATTGGACATCCGAAATGCGCATCAAGCAGGGCACACAACTGTCATCCTACGTCTCCCTTAAGCAGGTCGACTGGCTGCAACGGCGCGCACGCGCCAATGAGACCTCCGTATCGTCGGAGATTCGGGCGATTCTTGATGCTGAAATGCGCGCCGATGAGGTTCGCAGCGAGATTGAGCGATGCCTCGCGTAAGTACATCGCTCTCGGATGAACTATTCGCCTTTCTCTGCGGAGAGCAAGAGCGAACAGGCCGCACGGTTTCGGAACTAATTCGCCTGTCGGTAATCCAACGGCGGGCCACACTTGAACTTCAAAAAGAAAACTCAGAATGACAGCCTTCGCAATCAAACGACCCGATGGCACTATCGTGGACCATCTCGACTACCAGAACGCAGAAGAACAGGTTCGCCTCTACGGTGCTTCGTGGGTCAGCGCCGACGCAGCCCTTGTTGCCATTTCGGCCGATCGCGCCCGCTTGCGCCAGCCGACTACCTTCAACGCGAAGGCAGAGGCGTAATCGTCATGAATCAGGCACAGGCCGACTTCCTTCGTCAGCACAACGTGAAGCACCCTTCGGAACTGCTCGACCCCATGCTTCGACTCAATTGGGCCAATCTTCATGATGAGCCCGACGCTGCGCCGGAGCATACTGAACCGACTTTGACCGAAGGCCAGCGGCTGTATCTTGCGGCGGGTGCGGGCGGCGGGTCGGTCGATGGCCTCGACGATATCCAGCGGGAAATCTTCAACCGCATGGGAACTCCGACCGAAACCGCTGCGGGAGCCTCGCACGCCAGCGCCGGCCCTCGAAACCTCGACCATGAAAAGCTCAATGCTGCCTATCCGAACAGCCCGACCCAGCGCCTCACGATTGCCTACGCTTGGGACACTGTTTTGCAGGATCGCAAAGAAGCGGCGGCCGGCGTATCGCCCGAACTTCGGGGGTCTCGCCACGAAATCGTTCGCGCGTCCGATCTGGTTAGCCCTTACCTCATTTAACTATCCCGAATTTCGGCGGTTTCAGGCCCCGCCGAAAACGCCTCTCCGAGGCGATCCCCGCCAGCGCTTCGACACTCACGGGCAGCGAGCGCTGGCGGGCTTTTTCGAGAGAAAACATCAATGCTGACCTCCATCCGTTCTGGGCTCGAAAGACGCATCGAAGCTCTGCAATTCAGATTTGACACGACCCGCGATCCCTATGTCCGCGCCAACCTGTCGACGGTGATTAAACAGTTGCGGCGTGAACTGTCCGAACTGCCGCTGGAGGCAGCGAAGTGACTTTGCTGGACGAACGATCCGAGCGTGAACTCGCCTATATCGAGTCGCGGCTTCGAGTGCTGCATTCCAGCTTCGAAAAATCGCGCGACCCGGCCCAAAGGGCGAGTCTTGTGGACTCGATCCGCGTACTTGAACGCGAGCGTGCCGCAAAAACGGCAGGTGCCTTTCCATGGGACTGAGTAGCTTAGCCGCTCTCATCGAAATAGAGATTCGTCGGCTTCGATTTCAAGTCGAGAACCTTCCGGCCGGTAGCCTCGATCACGCCCGGTTGGCCAACATGCTGGCCAAGGCTGAACGCGACCATGTCGCTGCACTCCGACTGCTAGACGGCCGGGGCTGACCTTTACCGATCGCGCGCCCGACACGCCGATCGGCCCCTTTCTCCAAAACCCCGACGCCCTTGACTCAAGCCGCGCGATAATCGCGTAGGAGCACGCCGCAATGGCAGACCAGTATCAGATTAAGATTGCCGTCGACGGCTCCGCAGCCGAGAAGGGCGTCAAGCAGTTCACCGGCTCGCTTACGGACTCGATGAAGGCGCTTAAGGCGTTCGACCAGCGTTCCCGTTCGACGTTCGACAGCCTCAAGAAACTTACCTCCCTTGACTCCGGCAGCCTTAGCCGTTCGCTGCGCGGAACCGCGCAGGCGATCGAAGTCTTGAACCGGGTCAAGCTTTCGAAGACCCTCGTTAACAACCTTCAGATGCTCCAGCGCACGCTCGCGAGCTTCCGCTTCAACGCGGACGCTCTAAAGAAGGTGCCGCTGGCAATGGCAGCGCTTTCGCAGGTAAAAATCGACGGCCGAGTTGTAACTCAGCTTCAGATGCTGAAGGCCGCGATGGTCGGATTCAAGTCGCCTCCGGCCGCTGCCGCACGCAACTTGGCCGCAATTTCTGCCAGCCTGAATACTGTCAACCCGTCCCACGTAAATGCCGCCGCTGCTGCGCTCCAGCGCCTGAATGGCCTTAGCCTCAAAGTCGGTCGCGGCTCTCTTCCCAACTTCTCCAAAACAACGTCTTCCCTGAAAGGCCTGTCCGATCAGATGGCGTCGACCTCGTCGATGGCTAATCTATTGCGCAGCGCCTTGGCTGGCATCTCTGCTGTTGCCCTTGCGCGCGGAGTCTATCAGACCGGTTCCGCGTTCATGAATCTGGAGCGCACGCTCGGTTCCGTGGCGTCGTCGTCTGACGAAGTCAAAGCGCAGATGGGTTTCCTTCAAAACCTGACTCAGCGCATGCCCGTGTCCCTTGACGCGGTCGCCTCCAGCTATGGCCAGTTCGCAACGGCGGCACGTCTTTCCGGCGTCTCAGTCGCTGACACTCAAAAGGTTTTTGAAGGCTTTTCCACCGCTTTCGCAGCCATGGGTGTCGGCACCGAACAGCAGAAGAACGGCTTTCTGGCGCTTACCCAGATGATGTCGAAAGGCAAGATCAGCGCAGAGGAATTGCGCCAGCAGTTGGCGGAAGCTCTCCCCGGAGCGACACAGATTCTTGCTGACAGCCTTGGAGTCAGCACGGCTAAATTGCAAAAGCTTATGCAGGCTGGAGCCGTGGGCAGCGATGCCCTGATCAAGATGGCCGATCGCCTCCAGAGCCAGTTCGGACCCGCCGTAGCATCGGCTATGAACTCGTCTCAGGCTCAGATTGTGGGCTTCCAAAACGCTTGGACTAACCTCCAAAAGATCGTCTTCAATTCGGGTTTCAATGCAGGCCTTGGCGCGCTCGCCCGGCAGTTGGCCGACGCGATGAACAGCGATCCGGTAAAGAAGTTCGCCGCCGATGTTGGCAATTATCTCGGGCAGGCTTTCCGAGTCATCGGTGCCACGGTTCGCATCCTGTCTGACAATACCGCGACCGTTTCGATGTTCTTCAAAGCATTTGCCGGCTACGCGGTGGTAGCCGCCGCTGCCGGCGCGTTCCGTCTGCTCCTTCTTCCGCTCGGGCTCTTGGCACCGCTGGCAAACGGCGCTGCCGGTGCGTTCGGTGCCTTGAAGACGGCCTTGGTATTCCTTGCCACGGGCAAGGCGTTCAGCGCCATTGCTGACATCGGGAAGGCTTTCGGTTCGCTGACCGGAAAAATCATGTTGGGGGTTGCCGCGATCACTTTGTTTGCGGCTGGTCTTGATGCCGTGTTCAATAACAGCCGCGCCACTAAGGCTCTCATCGACGGCGTTGGGTCCGTTTTCCAAGCCCTGTCAGATAAGCTCGTAGGCTTTGGCGCGGGGCTCAGTGATGGCGTGGAGAAAGCGTTCGCTTCGGCGATGCGGCAGACCGATGACTACGCCAAGGCCATTCAGGATGCCAGCCTGCTCAACGAAAACCTGCTCACGGCCAATGCAGCGCGTGAGGCTGCCAATTCGGCCGCGAAGCTCTCTGCCCTGACCGATGAACAGCAGAAGGTCTGGGATCAGGTCAACGGCATCGGAAAGGCAAACGACGAGTTCAAGAAACAGCTCGCTCTTTTGGACGCCATCGCCGCGAAGAAGGGCATCGACGCAACGCCGTACAAGAAGGTGTTGGACGCCCAGTCGCTCGACAAGCGCAATCCGGTTGGCGCTCTGGTCCGCGATTACCAACAGGAACTCAACGCCGCTTCGGCGCGCACTGGCTATGAGAAGGCCGTCAACGCCGCCGTAGCCGCGCGTAACGACCTGCTTAAGCAGGGCATCGACCTAACCAATGCACAGGCCAAGGCACTGACAGATTATCAGGTCGGACTCGCCAAGATGAATGGGGAGGTCGGAAACGGCATCGAGCGCTGGTCCGCCAAGGTTGGCGACTTCAACGAAAATATCCAGAATGCAATTTCGGACGGCATTGGCGGTTTGTCTGACCAGATCGCTAACTTCGTGACGGGTGCCAATGCCGACTTCGCCGGACTGGCGCGCTCGATCCTCGCGTCGTTCGTCAAGATCAGCCTTGATAGCATGCTCAAAGACATGTTCGGATCGATCGGCATGGACGGCGCTAAGAATGGCCAGTCTCAGGCTGAGAGCGCTCTGGCTAACCTCAGTGAGATCGGCAAGACGATCACCACGCAGATGACCAGCGTGTACACCAACGGTCTGACGATCGACGGTCTCGGCGCGACCAGCGCAGGCCTTGGCCCGCTGGACAAGGTTACCCGCTCGCCTCTCGCTGACATTCCTGGCACTAGCGTTGCGGCTCCCACGGCTCGCCCGAGCCTTGACGCCACCATTGCGGCTAGTGCTGCGCAGACTCAGAACTCCCTTGCTGCACGAGCGGCACAGGAAGCCGCCAACAAGGCCGCTTTCGAGACTTCGCCGGCCGGTATGGGGCTTCGCGGTAGTTTTGGCGCAATGGGTGATCTTGGCTTGCGGGGGACGATCGCACCGGCCGCTGCCATGACCAAGGCAGGTGAGGCCATGGGCACTGGCTTCCAGAAGGTCATTGCCGCTGGCGCTGGTTTCACCTCGTTCCAGAACTCTGACGGTTCGATCGTCAAGCGCACCGGTACATTCGCGTGGCGAAACCAGAATCCGGGGAATCTGGAGGCTGGCCGGTATACCGCATCGCAGCCGGGCTATCTGCCGGGCGGTGGACGCTTCGCCGCGTTCGACACATTGGAGCATGGTCGTCAGGCTCGTGAGAACCTTCTTTTCAATTCTCCTGCGTACAAGGACAAGACCTTGGAGCAGGCGATCAAGCGATACGCCCCGCCGTTCGAAAACAACACCAAGAGTTACACGGATCAGCTTGCCGCTGCCGCTGGCGTGTCGAAGGACACGATCATGTCGACCATGACCGAGCAGCAGCGCCGCGCCTTGATGATGAAACAGGAGTCCGTCGAAGGCTTCCGCGCTGGCAGGGAAACTCTGATCTCCGGGCCGAATGCTGACTTCGGGGTTGGCCGTCCTAAGCAGACGATTCCAGCCGGCATCGATCCGACGACGACCAACTCGATCGACGCGCTGAACGCCAAGATGTCCAGCATCGGGCAGGTGGCACAGGCGGCAAGCGCGCCGCTCGACCAGTTCCGCGCGGCCAATCAGAACCTCGCCACGGCATCCACCTTGGCAGGCACTAACGTCGCGTCGGCGGGAGCAATGGCAACCACGGCCGCTCCAAATTTCCAGACGGCAGGGCAGGCGCTGGCCTCCGCTGGCCAGTCGGCGGCTACGGCCGGCCAGACGGCACAGACGGCCACGGCAGGCGTCGGCGGCTTCGGCTCGGGCATCTCTCAGTTGCTTGGCCCGTTGGCGTCGGCGATCCCCGGCCTTGGTCAGTTCGGTGGCATGATCATGCAGCTTGCTTCTTCGCTGCTCTCGGGCGGCGGCATGGGAGGCGGGCTGCTTGGCGGGTTGTTCTCCGAAGGCGGCTACGCCAATTCCCCGGTTGCTCGGGCTGCGCTGCCGATCTCTGCATGGGCTAGCGCACCACATTTTCGTGAGGGTACTGCAAACACCTCTGGCGGTGGCATGCCTGCGGTTTTGCACGATAATGAAGCAGTGATCCCGCTGTCTCGCGGTCGGAAGATTCCGGTTGAGATGAACAACGACAACCGGGAACCGATGCATGGTACGGGCGCGGGGCGCGCGCGCGGCGGTGCAGCCACGAATAACTTCATCTTCAACGGGGTCAAGGACGCCAACTCTTTCCGGCAGTCGAAGCAGCAAATTCAGTCTCAGATGCTGGGCGCGATGCACCGATCGGCGATGCGAAACGGCTAAATTTCTGCACTCAACCCTTCTCTAACCCCCGCCTTCCCAACCACAGGAGTCTACAATGCCGTTCAACCGCCGCCCAATTAACGTGCGCAAGAAGATTCGCGAGCGAATGATCAACACCCGCGTTGACAAGGAGATCACCCTGCTTCTGGACAGGTACGTCATCGGGGCCAACGTCGGCGCGCGGGCAATCGCCCACATGGCCGTGCTTGACATATTGGTCGCGGCTTCGGTGCAGTAACCTTCCGATCCGCGCGGGATCACAGGGTTGAGAGCAGAGAAGTACGTGTCAGGTGACCTAAACAGTGACCTAAAAGGTGACCTAAAAGCGGGGTTTGGTGACCTAATTTGCAGTTCGGTTAATGGGTCAATTTTTCGTTCTGAATCAATATGTTATGGTGAACTTCCGCTGGTCGCGTTCGAAAATCGAGTCTTCTCGACCGCACCAACTCTCGATCCGTAGGCATTGTGATTGCCGCCATCCGAAGCCCAAACAGAGATTAGGCCTCGACGTCCAGCCGTATCTTGAGGTCGAGTAGCCGCCGGCCTGTTGCAACCTTTTGGAGCTGGCAAAGCGCGGCGTTTAGGTCGCTGTGGGGCAATACGTGGAAGTCGATTCTTCTCGACCGCGCCATTTCGGTACAAAACTGGGCACTCCCTGCCGGAGCCGCTCCGCTGCCATCACCAGATTTTCAGAACTGTCCGCCTTAGGAAGGGTACAGATTTCCGTGCCCTCCACGTCGTTGTCGATCACCGCCTGGCGACAAGGGCGGAGGTCAATCGGCGACTTCTGCTTCCAAGACGCCCCCTGGCCTTCGGCCACCGTCAGACAGGCGAACTGCTCGATAGCGGCCAGGCGATAGGCCATGATGTCGATGGAACAGCTTCGAAAACGCGGTCGCGGTCTCGTAGCCGACACGGGTCGCAATCCGTGCAATCCCTTCGTCGCTTGTTTCGAGCAGAAACGCGGCCTCCGACATCCGGCGTGCGATCAGATAGCGGTACATGGACTCGCCAACGAGCTTGGTGAAGCGAGCCGAAAACGCCGAACGACCAAGTCCCACGCTTTGCCCGAGGTCACCAAGCGTCCAAGGCCGATCCGGTCGTTCGTGGATTAACTGAAGGGCTGGTCCTATGTGCGGGTCTGCCATCGCCCCTAGCCAGCCGCCTTCTCCGGGGCCGAGCGACTTGATCCAGCTCCGCAACACCTCGACGAAGAGCACTTCAGTCAGACGTGAGAGCGCGACGCCTTGTCCGGGACGCTCGAACGCCGCCTCGCTCACCATGCGTTGCAGAATCGCCTCGAGCCATCCTCCGTCTTCCGTCGGCTTCAGGAGAAGCAGGGGCGGAAGCAATTCCAACAAGCTACCGCGCGAGGGCCGCGCCACGGTGAAATTGCCGCAGATCATCGTCGCGAGCGGCTGCTCGCCGCCTCCGTGACGAACAAGGCCAAGACGCCCGGCTAATCGATCGATGTCGACAATCGGTACCGGCTCCGTCTGGCTATCCGAGTAGATCACATGGGGCTCGCCACGCGTGACGACAACAAAGTCGCCCTCGGTCATGTGGAGCTCTCGTCCCTGTTCGAGCGCGAGGGTAGCCGAACCACGGCTGAGATAGTGGAACAGAGCGTAGGGGCGCTTTGGCAACGCGAGATTCCAGGGATGGCCGAGCTCGAAGTGGAACAGCAAGGTTCCGCCAAGGCGAACGCGATCGAGCACTTCAGCGAGGATGTCCATCTTCCCGATGTTAATACGGCGGACGGTCAGACACAATATTCGGACGATTGAGGCCTAACGTCCAACCGCTACACGTACTAATTGATCGCAAGTCGAGCCAACAGGGCGCGCGGCAACCATCACCCGAACGGCAGATGGGAGAACCGCGACTGTTGCCGACACGCCTGCCTTTCCTCGGACCCGCGTCGTCCGTCATCTCAACAGGAGCAACCAATGCGAAATCTTCTACTCTCAGTCGCCACCGTCCTCATGGCCGGAGCAACAATTGGCGCCCCCGCCCAATCAGCTCAACTGCCCAAGGGAGCGGCTCATAATATCGTGCTCGTCCATGGCGCTTTCGTCGACCAGACGAGCTGGAAGCCGGTTGCCGATATCCTCACGAAGAAGGGCTACAACGTAACGCTCGTCGAAAACCCGCTCACCTCCCTCGAAGCGGACGTCGATGCCACCAAACAGGCGCTCGCGAAACAGAACGGCAAGACCGTCCTCGTTGGCCACTCCTGGGGCGGCGTTGTCATCACGCAGGCAGGTAACGACCCGAAGGTCTCGGCGCTCGTCTATGTCTCGGCATTCGCGCCCGAAGTGGGAGAATCTCTAGCCACTCTGGCAAAGAGCGGCCCGGTAACCGAAGGCGGTGCGGCGATTCGTCCCGACGAAAAGGGCGATCTCTACATCGATCCCAAAGTATTTCCTTCGGCAGTCGCGGCTGACCTTCCTCGGGAGATCGCCGAATCCTTGGCAAACCATCAGCTGCCGTTAAACCACACGGCGTTCGAGGCTCCCGTCGACACGGCAGCTTGGCACGACAAGCCGACGTTCTATGTCATCAGCACGAAGGACAAGGTCATCGCACCCGAGGTCCAAAAGATCTTCGCCAACAGGATGAAGGCACAGACGACGGAGGTCGCCGGCAGCCATGCGTCGCTGGTCGTCCACGCTAAGGAAGTCGCCACGGTGATAGAAAAGGCCGCACTCGTGAAGTGACGATGGTGCTCCCGGCACTTTCGTGCCGGGAGCACCGCGTGTTCTCGGCGGACTACGGAATGCCTTGACCGCGAGCGGTTCAGACCTGGCCAGAACCGCACCAGCTACTCTCACTCAATTATTTTATGCCAAGCATCCGGAGGATGACATGACTGAGTTCGACACCGCGCGACAGGACGACGCCATGCTAGAAACAGCGCGCACACGTTACATTGAAGGCAGCGGAATCCGCTTTGCCTATCGCCGCCTCGGCCCATCGACCGGAACGCCGCTGGTTCTCCTGCAGCATTTCTCGGGCAACATCGACGCGTGGGACCCCGCCGTCGTGAATGTCCTGGCCGCCGATCGCCCGGTGATCGCTTTTGACAACGCCGGGGTCGGCCGCTCGACAGGACAAACGCCGGACAGTATCGAGGCGATGGCCCGAGACGCCGTCGCCTTTATTAATCTGCTCGACCTCTCCGAAGTCGACCTTCTGGGCTTTTCTCTCGGCGGATGCGTCGCCCAGCAGATCGCTGCCAAGCACGGACGTTTGGTCCGAAAGTTAATCCTCGTCGGCACCGCTCCGAAAGGCGGAGAGGAACATCTGTTGACGGTGCTCCAGGACGCGTTCTCACAAACCGAAGCGCCTGACCCCCGCCTTCCGCTGTTCTTCACGAAGTCGTCCGCCAGCCAGTCGGCCGGCCTGGCGTTTCTGAAGCGGGCGACGGTGCGTAAGGAAGATAGGGATACCGATAACGGCAGCACGGTGACAGATCCGCAGGCCAAGGCGCTAATTACCTGGTGCGCCACACCTGATCCCGAGCACGCCATTCTGCGCGCCATCCACCAGCCCGCCCTTGTGGTCAGCGGCAGCCACGACACCATGCTGCCGGCGGACAACGCCTACGTAATGTTCAAGGCTCTAAGCAACGCCCAGCTGGTCCTCTATCCCGATTCCGGCCACGGCGCCCTGTTTCAGTATCACGAATTGTTTGCCAACCACGTCCGTACCTTCCTGGAAGCTTAACCGGCGTTGCCTCATCCCGGCGCAATCGGCCGCGCCTTTATTCACAAGAGCTGTTGCGGAGAAAGAAATGACAGTCGCAAAAGTCGAGGTTGAGCGTTTCAGCCTGACGTGTTCCAAGCCATTTGACGCCGTTGTGGCCGCGCTCAAGTCAGCGGTTGGGCAACCTGACATGGTTGAATTTTTCAAGGCGACGAGGGCTGCAAGCTCCTTTCCGGAATTGGAGCGCGTTGTGCAAAGCGGCCTTGGCCGCACAGGTCTCATGCTTTTCGCGGAATTCGACCTGGGCGCCATTCTGCGCCGCGAAACTGGAACCGAGACTCGCAAGAGCATGCGGTTTCTGGTGGGCAATCCACTCATCATGAAAGAAATGGTCAAGCACGTTCCGGATGCTGGATCTTACGCTCCGGTCACAGTCCTCGTTGATGAACGTCCCGATGGCGTGCATGTCTCCTACGACAAAATGGAGAGTTGTCTGCTCCCTTATTGCAGTTTGGAGGCTCTTAGCGTCGCTCGCGATCTTGATGCGAAAATCACAACCTTGTTACGCGAATGCGCACTAAACGCATGATGACGCTTCAGGCGGTAGGTTTGGCCATGACATAGCATTGGCGCTGGTGCTTGGTGCGCCCGGCACGGCGCTGGAGGTTTCAGTTCTGGCGAGCGGCGCCCGGCAAGGGTGATCGCCGATCGCCGACTTCTCCTATGACCCGGAAGGCTCACGCGGGCGTATGTGAGGCCTCCAGAGTGGAGAGGCGCGGAAATCACGCCGCCTTCTTCATCCGCGACAACGTATCCGCCACGACCTCGCCAAAAGACGACGGCGTCGGCACGATGATCACCCCGGCCTCCTTCAGGATCTCGACCTTTTCCTGTGCCGACTCGCCGAAGGCCGAAATGATGGCGCCGGCGTGGCCCATGCGGCGGCCTTTCGGAGCGGAAAGGCCGGCGATATAGGCGATCAGGGGCTTGCGCATGTTGTCGCGCGCCCAGATCGCGGCTTCGGCTTCCTGCGGCCCGCCGATCTCGCCGATCATCACCACGGCGTCGGTGTCGTCGTCCTGCTCGAACAGCTTCAGCATGTCCTTGAAGGAGGAGCCGTTGATCGGATCGCCGCCGATGCCGACGCTGGTCGACACGCCGATGCCGAGCGCCTTCATCTGCGAGGCGGCCTCGTAGCCGAGCGTGCCCGAGCGGCCGACGATGCCGACGCGGCCGGGCAGATAGATGCTGCCGGGCATGATGCCCATCAGCGCCTGTCCGGGCGTGATGACGCCGGCGCAGTTCGGGCCGATCAGCCGCATGCGGTCTTCGTAGCGATAGCGCAGCATGTAGCGCTTGACCTGCATCATGTCCTGCGAGGGGATGCCGTCGGTGATGCAGACGCAGAGCTTTATCCCCGCATCCGCCGCCTCCATGATCGAATCCGCAGCAAAGGGCGGCGGCACGAAGACGATGCTGGCCTCGGCGCGGGTCTCGCGCACCGCGCCCTTCACCGTGTTGAAGACGGGCAGGCCGAGATGCTTCTGGCCGCCCTTGCCGGGCGTGACGCCGCCGACGAGCTTGGTGCCATAACGTTTCATGTCCTCGGCATGGAAGCTGCCGATCTTACCGGTAAAACCCTGGACGATGACCCGGGTGCTGCGATTGAGCAGGATTGCCATTTTTTCGACCTCCCTCAGGCTGCTTTTTTCTTGGTGGCCGCACGCCAGGCGGCGACGGCTTTTTCGGCGGCTTCGGCCAGCGTGTCGGCGACGATCACCGCCTCGCCGGAATCGGCCAGGATGCGGCGCCCTTCCTCGGCCTTGGTGCCGGACAGTCGCACCACCAGCGGCACGTTGACGCCGACCTCGCGGATCGCCTTGATGACGCCTTCGGCGACCCAGTCGCAGCGGTTGATGCCGGCGAAGATGTTGACCAGGATAGTCTCGACATTCTTGTCGCCGAGC
The DNA here is from genome assembly GCF_055456085.1 of Mesorhizobium subarcticum. Taxonomy (NCBI): domain Bacteria; kingdom Pseudomonadati; phylum Pseudomonadota; class Alphaproteobacteria; order Hyphomicrobiales; family Phyllobacteriaceae; genus Mesorhizobium; species Mesorhizobium subarcticum. Next base: position 4,070,517 of record NZ_CM144237.1, read on the forward strand.
ACGGCACGGAAGGATTTCGCCACCCGCTCGGGCGACGCGCCGCCGCCAATGTCGAGGAAATTGGCCGGCTCGCCGCCGGCGATCTTGATCATGTCCATCGTCGCCATGGCGAGCCCGGCGCCGTTGATGATGCAGCCGATGTTGCCGTCGAGGCCGACATAGGAGAGGCCTCTGTCGCTAGCGAAGGTTTCGCGCGGATCCTCCTGGCTCTTGTCGCGCAGCTCGGAGATTTCCGGGCGGCGGAACAGGGCGTTCTCATCGAACGACATTTTGGCGTCGAGCGCGATCAGGCTGCCGTCGCGGGTCACCACCAGCGGATTGATCTCCAGCATCGAGGCGTCGTAATCGCGGAACACCTGGTAGCAGCTGAAGATGGTTTCGGTCGCCTTGCCGATCAGATTGTGGTCGAGGCCAAGCCCGAAGGCGATCTCGCGTGCCTGGAAACGTTGCATGCCGACGCCGGGATCGACCGATGTGCGCAGGATGGAATCGGGCGCCTTTTCGACAATGTCCTCGATTTCCATGCCGCCGGCGGCCGACGCCACGATCATCACGCGCTCTTCCTTGCGGTCGAGGACGAAGCCGACATAGAGCTCCTGCGCAATGTCGACGGCTTCCTCGAGATAGAGCCTGGAGATCAGCTTGCCGCGCGGACCGGTCTGCTGCGTCACCAGCTTGCGGCCGAGCATCGCTTCGGCGGCATTCGAGATCTCCTCGTCATTGGCGCACAGTTTTATGCCGCCGGCCTTGCCACGGGCGCCGGAGTGCACCTGCGCCTTCAAGACCCATTTGCTGCCGCCGATCTCGCGCGCCCGGTAAGTCGCCTGCTCGGGGCTGTAGGCCAGTCCGCCGCGCGGCACATGCACGCCGTGGCGGGCAAGCAGTTCCTTGGCCTGATATTCGTGGATGTCCATTTTGTCCTCCCAAAATCCGTCAGTGCGTGGCGTGCGGCTGGCCGGCGCGTTCGATGGCCTCGTTGACCACCAAGACATTCCTCGCCATGCGCTCCGACGCGGCGTCGATCATCTTGCCGTCGAGCGCGGCCGCTCCCTTGCCCTGCGCCTCGGCCTCCTTCAGCACTTCGAGAATGCGTCTGGCGCGGGTGACCTCCTTTTCCGGCGGCGAGAACACGTCGTTGGCGAGCGCAATCTGCGAGGGGTGGATTGCCCATTTGCCTTCGATGCCAAGCGCCGCGGCGCGCCTTGCGGCTGCCTTGTAGCCTTCCGGGTCGGAGAAATCGCCGAACGGCCCGTCGATGGCGCGCAGACCATAGGCGCGGCAGGCGACGGTCATGCGCGACAGCGCGAAATGCCACTGGTCACCGGGATAATCGGGGTTGAGGCCGCCAATGTTGACAGTGCGCGCCTTGCAGCTCGCGGCATAGTCGGCGACGCCGAAATGCATGGCTTCCAGCCGTCCTGATGTGGCGGCAATGGCCTCGACATTGGCCATGCCGAGCGCGGTCTCGATCAGCGCCTCCAGGCCGACACGGGTCTTGAAAGCCTTGGCCATCTCGATCTGGTTGACCATGGCTTCGACCATATAGAGATCGGCCGGCACGCCGACCTTCGGCACGAGGATGGTGTCCAGCCGGTCGCCGGCCTGTTCCATCACGTCGACCACGTCGCGGTACATGTAATGGGTGTCCAGCCCGTTGATGCGCACCGAGACGGTCTTGCCCTTGGCGCGCCAGTCGATGTCGTTCAGCGCCTGGATAATGTTCTTGCGGGCGCGTTCCTTGTCGGGTGGGGCGACCGCGTCCTCGATGTCGAGGAAGACGAAGTCGGCGGCGCTGTTGGCCGCCTTGTCGATCATCTCCGGGCTGGAGCCTGGAACCGCCAGTTCGCTGCGCTGCAGCCTCAGTTTTTTCAAATGGTTGATGGTGTGGCTCATCGTCGGCTCCCCCTCAGGCCGCTTCGGCGACCGGCACGGCGGCCGAAGCGCGGAAATGCTGGATGGCGGCGCCGACGCCGGAGCCCGGCGCCAGCCGCACGCCACAATCGAGCAGCGCCAGTTCGGCCGCCGACAGCGAGGCCAGAACCATCACCTCGTTCAGCCAGCCGAGATGGCCGATGCGGAACACCTTGCCGAACACCTTGTTGAGGCCGCCGCCGAGCGATGTCTGGTAGGTGCCGTAGGCGCGCTTGACGACGTCGCCGCTGTCGATGCCATCAGGCACCAGGATGGCGCTGACCGTATCGGAGTGCCACTTCGGCGCCTTGGCGCACAGCTTCAGGCCCCAGGCATCGACCGCCTTGCGCACGCCTTCGGCGAGGCGATGGTGGCGGGCGAAGATGTTCTCCAGTCCTTCCTCGGCGATCAGGTCGAGCGAGGCGCGCAGGCCGCGCAACAGCTGTGTAGCCGGCGTATAAGGAAAATAGCCGGCATCGTTGGCGCGGATCATATCCTCGAAGGAGAAGAAGCAGCGCCGGTGGCTGGCACTCCGCGACGCGACAACCGCCTTTTTGCTGACCGAGAGGAAGCCGAGGCCGGCGGGCAGCATGAAGCCCTTCTGCGAGCCGCTGACAGCGCAGTCGACGCCCCATTCCTCCTGGCGGAAGTCGATCGAGCCGATCGACGACACGCCGTCGACGAACAGCAGGGCAGGGTGGTTGGCGTCGTCGAGTGCGGCGCGGCAGCCAGCGACGTCGCTGGTCACGCCGGTCGCCGTCTCGTTCTGGGTGCAGAAGATTGCCTTGATGCGGTGCGCCTTGTCGGCCTTCAGCCGCTCGGCGTAGAGCTCGAGCGGGACGCCGGTACCCCATTCGCAGTCGATGACATCGACCTCGAAGCCAAGCCGCTCGGCCATGTCGACCCATAGATGCGAGAACTGGCCGAAGCGCGACATCAGCACGCGGTCGCCGGGGCTCAGCACATTGGTCATCGCCGCTTCCCAGGCGCCGGTGCCGGAGGACGGGTAGATGAAGACGCGGCCGGTCTCGTTCTTGAAGACCCGTTTGATGTCTTCGAACAGCGGCAAAGTGAGATCGGGGAAGGATGCGGCGCGCATGTCCTCCATAGGCAGGTTCATCGCCTGCCGGACTTGTTCGGGGATGTTGGTCGGCCCGGGAATGAAAAGATGGGTGAAACCGGCCATGGTGCGAACTCCTCCTGATCCAGCAAAGCGGTGGTGGGGAGTTTCGTTTCGACGGCTAACGCCAACAACACCTTGCCGGGTAACATCTCGCCGCGCGCGGGTGGGGCAGTCCTACCCGGTTGCCCTACCCGAAAGGCTGCTTTTGGGTACGCCGCTCCCGCGAATAGAGCGCGACGGCCATCGCCCGGTTGCGGACGTCGAGCTTGTCGTAGAGATTCTTGAGATGGTACTTCACCGTGTTCTCGGAAATGCCGGTCCGCGTCGCGATCTGCAGATTGGTCCAGCCGTCGGAAAGCACCGCCAGCAACTCGCGCTCGCGCACCGTGAGCAGCGCCAGGGGCGTGTCATTGACCTTGTTGATGTCGATGTAGGGGATGCAGATGCGTCCGTGCGCGACCGCCAGGATCGTCTCGAAGATGATCGACGGGTCGTCGAACTGGAAGCAGTAACCCTGGGCTCCAAGCCGCACGCACTGTTTCAGGATGCCGATGTCATGATCGTTTGAAAACACCGCGATGCGCACATTGAGCTTGCGGCTATGGACCTCGGCCAGGACGTCCGCGCCATCCATGTCGGCGAGCTTCCAGCCGATCACGGCGACGTCGAATTCGCCCGCCATTGCCAGTTCCAGGAAATGCCTGCCACTTTGCACCGAAGCCAGCAGTTCGAAGCGCCCGTCACATTCCAGCATTTCGCGCAGAGCCGATATGACGAGCGGATTGCGTTCGGCGACGACCACGCGAACGCGCCGCTCCTCGATGTCCTTGTTCGCTGTCTGCGACCTGATCTTCAAGGCTTTCCGGCTGTTCTGGTTTACGGTTAGGCGGGTCCAACAACTGCCTGGACCTGCATCATGACAATTCTGCCTCAACCGTGCAGGGGTGCTCTTTCCCCAGCGACATCAGCTGTCGCGCCGCCTGAGGCTGGCGTTGCATCATCTTTTGACGAAATCGACTCGTTTCGGGATCGTCAGGCAACGCAGCGGCGGCGGAACCGGCACCGATGGGTGAGGGCGCTTTTTGCTCGGGAAACCATTGAGTTGTAGCGGCGGGCTGCGAAGTCGAATCGTCCCCTGTCTCTATCTTTCTTCTGTTTTGCGCACCGGACCCAAAACCGGTTTCCCCTTTTCGGGATCATGGTCTAGACCAGACAGGTACCTTTTCGGAATTCTGACGGCGGGAGGCGCTGGTGGAGGACAAGCAGACGACCTCCGCCAAGGCGGCTGACGACGCCCACGCCGACATCTATGGCGAGGACGGTGCGCTCCTGTCGTCCTTCCTGGCGCAGATCGGCGCGGCCATTGCCGATCGCGACACGCTGGCGCTGAAGCGCGAAGTCGACGATCTGCACCAGTCGGAACTCGGCGATCTCATCGAGGCGCTACATCCCGAACAGCGTCGCGCCCTGGTCGAGCTTCTGGGCGCCGATTTCGACTTTTCGGCGCTCACCGAGGTCGACGAGGCGATCCGCCGCGACATCGTCGATCATCTGCCCAACGCGCAGATCGCCCAGGGCGTGCAGGAGCTCGATACCGACGACGCGGTCTACATTCTCGAAGACCTTGAAAAGGAAGACCAGGACGAGATCCTGTCGCAGCTGCCGTTCACCGAACGGATCAGGCTGCGCCGTTCGCTTGACTATCCCGAAGAGACCGCCGGGCGGCGCATGCAGACGGAGTTCGTCGCGGTGCCGCCGTTCTGGACCATCGGCCAGACCATCGACTATATGCGCGAGGACAAGAACCTGCCTGAGCGCTTCAGCCAGATCTTCGTCATCGATCCGACCTTCAAGCTGCTCGGGGCGATCGACCTTGACCAGATCCTGCGCACCAAGCGCACGGTCAAGGTTGGAGAGGTCATGCACGAGACGCGCCATCTCATTCCGGCCACCATGGACCAGGAAGAGGCGGCGCGCGAATTCGAACAGTACGATCTTCTCTCCGCTGCCGTCGTCGACGAGAATGAGCGGCTCGTCGGCGTGCTGACCATCGACGATGTCGTCGACGTCATCCAGCAGGAGGCCGAAGAGGATCTGCTGCGCATGGGCGGCGTCGGCGACGAAGAGCTTTCCGACAGCATTTTTTCGACCTCGCGCTCGCGCGTTCCCTGGCTGCTGATCAATCTGTTGACGGCATTCCTGGCGGCTTCGGTGATCAGCCTGTTCGACCGCACGATCGAGCACATCGTGGCGCTTGCCGTGCTGATGCCGATCGTCGCCGGCATGGGCGGCAATGCCGGCTCGCAGACCATGACCGTCACCGTGCGGGCGCTGGCGACCAGGAATATCGACATCTACAATGTCGGCCGCATCATCCGCCGCGAAATGGGCGTCGGCTTCATCAACGGCATCATCTTCGCTGTCCTGATCGGCATCGTCGCGGCGGCCTGGTTCCAAGATCGCAATCTGGGCGGCATCATCGCGGTGGCGATGATCATCAACATGTTCGTGGCAGCACTTGCCGGCATCCTGATCCCGCTGCTGCTCGACCGGTTCAAGATCGATCCGGCGGTTGCTTCGGCTGTCTTCGTCACCACGGTCACCGATGTCGTCGGCTTCTTTGCCTTCCTCGGTCTCGCCACATGGTGGTTCGCCGTGCCGTGAAGGCGCGGTAGCACCTCGATTGACTTTTACGTAAATGCCGTGCGAGGCTTGCGGGGGGTGCCATGTCAATTCCGCCATGGCACGGGTTTGGTTCGGGACGGAAGGGCGCGCCGCATTGGCGATCGCCTTGAATTCCGGCGTGCGGGAGTGACAATGCGGGAATATTATTCGATCACCGAGCTGACCCGCGAATTCGACGTGTCGACGCGGACGCTGCGTTTCTATGAGGACGAGGGGCTGGTGCAGCCGGTGCGGCGTGGCCGCACGCGGCTGTTTCGCCCGTCCGACCGCCATCTCATCCGGCAGATCATGCGGGGAAAGAGGCTCGGCTTCTCGATCAACGAGATCCGCGAAATCATCCAGATGTACAAGGAACCGCCCGGCGAGGTCGGTCAACTCAAGCTGATGATCAAGCGCATCGAGGAAAAGCGTGAGGATTTAAGGCAAAAGCGTCGCGACCTCGAGGAGACGCTGGCCGAACTCGACCAGGCCGAGGAATCCTGCGTCGAGCGGCTGGTGGAGCTCGGCGTCAACACCTGAGCCGCTGTTCAAATCCAGCGCCGCACCCGTTTGGCGTAGTCCCGGTATTTCTTGCCGAACTTCGCCGCCAGGATCTTTTCCTCGCCCTCGATGGCGACCTTCTGCGTGACGAAGGCGGCAATGAAGGCAAACAGGAAGAACCAGGCTATCCCCGAGACAAAGGCGACACCGATCAGCATCAGCGTCAACCCCAGATAGATCGGGTTGCGGGTGATGCCGAATGGGCCTGAGGTGACGAGGTGGTCGGGCAAGGCGGTCGGACTGAGCGTGGTCTTTGCCCGCATCATGGTGCGGATGGCGGTGACCCAGAGTGCCGCTGCGCCGAACAGCACCACCCAGCCGGCGGCGAACAGCAGGTCGCCCAGCAGGTCGCCGATCCAGGGCAGGGGATAGAGCATGCCGAGGATGACGCTGATGGCGATTGCCGCGGCGTAGATCACCGGTGGCCAAGGTATTACCCCGGGCTTCGGCTGGGTTTCGGTCATTGCGTTCCTCCCTCGTCCACCTTGTCTTCGGTCTGGGCCGTGCAACTGGCGGCCAGATCGCCCAGATGCGCCCGGAATTCCGCAGTCTGGTCGTTGTTGTAGAGCCGATCAAGAGAGCCTTCGCCCTGCAGCGTCGTCAGCATGCAGCCGCAATAGCTCGAACAGAAGGTCGCGTTGCGCGTCTGTTCGCACGACACTTGGCAGGTTTTCAGAAACTCCACCTGCGGGGTTTCGGCGGGGGCGGGCATCACCTGCGAAAACAGCCAGACGCAGCCGAACAGTATCGGTTGGTGGATCAGGTAGAAGGCAAGGCTGTGCCGGCCGATGAAGAGCAATGGATTGGCCCAGCGGCCGGGCTTAAGGCTCGCCAGCCGCTCCAGCAGACCCGAGGTGGAGGCAAGCTCGGCCACTGCGAGGCCGGCAAGCACCACGCCGAACCACGGGAACAGCGGCACGTAGTCGTTGGAGCGCGGATTGATGGCCGAGAGGCCGACCCACCACAGCCAGGGATGATCGAAGGATTCCAGGCTGACATAGAAGGGCACCACGATAATCGCCGCCGCTACCAGCAAGGTGAGCAGTGCCGGCAGGCGCAGGAAGGCGAGGCCGAGCAGGCTTGCCAGCGCTATCTCGTGCAGGATGCCGAAGAAGATGAAACCGCCCGGCGTAACGAACCAGGTGACTGCAGATATGGCAATCGCCGCCACGGCGACCATGGCGAAGCGTTTCCAGAAGCCGGTCCAGCGGATCTGTCTGCCGTGAGCGAGGAACAGGCTGACGCCGACCAGGAACAGGAAGGTTGAGGCGATGCAGCGCGCGTAGATCTTCCACCCGCCGAAAGCGGTCAGGCCGGGATCGGTGTAGTGAAAATTCTCCAGGTCCCAGGTGAAATGGTAGCTCGCCATGGCCAGCAGTGCGATGCCGCGCACGATGTCGATGGCGACGATGCGCCTGGATGGCTCCGGAACGGGTGGGGTCGGCGTATGGATGGTCATGGTCTCGCGATCTGATTCAGCCCTGCCTGAGGACTATCACGGTTGGGCGGGACAGAAGAAGGCCGGGGCATCGGATCAAACGACACTTTGGGCCAGAGCCGGGAAGCCTTTGACCGGTTTCGCTTTTTGCCGGTTACGCGTCGGTTTCCTCTTAATCGCCGGGGAATGGCCACGGCAGATTTGACCGGTGATTCTGCTTTGGGGAAGCAATGTCCACCCATGTGCGCCATCCGATCTGGCTCCCGGCCCTCAAGGCCGCGGATGCGCGCACCTTCGCCTCGCTCTACGCGGTCGAATCCTTTGCCCGCGCCACGGTGTCGAGCGTCATCCCGATTCAGGCCTACGAAATCCTCCACAACGAGCAGATCGTCTCGATCCTCTACACGGTTGTGGCGATGATGGGCCTGTCGGTGACCTTGTTCATGCCGATGCTGATCCGCCGTTTCGCCCGGCGTTGGGTCTATACGGCAGGCGCCTGCCTGCTCGCCATCGGCTCGCTGTTCTTCGTCACCCACACGCTTGCCGGGCAAATCGCCGGCATGCTGTGCCGTGTCATGGGCGCCAGCGCGCTCTCGATCACGCTCAACCTCTACATCATGGATCACATCCGCAAGACCGACTTCATGCAGGCCGAATCGCTGCGCATGGCGTGGTCGATGTTTGCCTGGACCGGGGGGCCGACGCTCGGCATTTTTCTCTACGCGCATTTCGGCATCTATGCCGCGCATGGCGCGGTGGCCGTGTTTGCGATGGCTTTGCTGGCGCTGTTCTGGTTCTATAGGCTGAGCGACAACCAGTCGATCCAGCCTGGCAAGACACGACCGGCCAATCCGCTCGCCAATATCGGCCGTTTCGTCGCACAGCCGAGGCTGAGGCTGGCGTGGCTGATCGCCTTCGGCCGCTCCTGTTTCTGGTCGACGTTCTTCGTCTATGGGCCGCTGTTCATGGTCATCACCGGGCAGGGCGCTATTGTCGGCGGCCTCTTGGTCTCGGCCGGCAACGCACTGTTGTTCATGGCCATCTTCTGGGGCAAGGCCGGAAAACGGTTTGGCGGCCGGCGCACCATGACCTTTGCCTATTTCGCCATGTCGGCCATGCTGCTGGCCGCGGGCACGGTGGGAGCGACTGCGCCGTTGTTGACCGGGGCTTTCCTGCTTGGTGGCGCGTTCTTTACCATCGCGCTGGACGCATTGGGTTCGACCGCCTTCATGCGCTCGGTGCGCTCCTATGAGCGGGCGCAGATGGCGGCGGTCTACCGCACCTATCTCGATTTTTCCGAGCTGACGCCGCCGCTGGTCTATTCCGTCGTGCTGATCTTCTTCGGGCTGGGCTCGGTGTTCATCACGCTCAGCCTGCTCGCGGCGGTGTGCGGCTTCGTGACGTGGCGCTATCTGCCGAAGTCCCTGTGAGGATCAGGCAGAAAGCGCTGCGTGCCGCTCACGCACCCAGTTGTGGAAGCGGTGCAACTCATACTCCTCGGGCATCAGCACGCCGGCTTCGTGGCGCATCGAGCGCAGGCCCCTCTGGTTGACCTCGCAGATACCGGCATCCTCTTCCAGCACCTGCGTGCCGAAGGCGACGATGTTGTCGATGTCGGTTGCCGGGTCGCTGAGCGCCTCGGGCGTGAACAGCCATTCGGCGACAAGCTCCGTCTGTTCGGGACCGAGCGGCACCAGCCGCACGGTCCTGACATAATCGACATGACCGACAATGAACATCGAGGGCAGGCTGGTGGCGTAGGTCTGGCCGGCGGCACGTTCGGCTGGTGTCAGCCCCGGGAAAACCGGTCCATGGGCCTGGCCATCGCGCGACCAGGTCTCGGCGCCGGTGCGCAGGCCGCCGGAAAACTCCGGCGCGTCATTGTCGGCATGGCGCACCCATTCAGGATCATCATGCCGGCTCATCAGGCCGCGGCCATAGATCGGCACCAGCCGCGAAAGGTCCTTGTGGACGCCCGGGCAATGCAGGCACTCGTTGAAGTTTTCCCAAAAAATCTTCCAGTTGCAGTTCATCACCTTGCGCAGCACATGGCCTGAGACCAGCGCTTCCAGCGGCCAGTTGCCGAGATTGCCGGAGGCAGGGTCGAAGGATGCCTGCGCGGAGCCTGCCGCGTCTTCCTGCAAATTGATGAAGACGAAGCCCCGCCACACCGAAAGGGCGACGCGATAGAGCGGATGGTCGGCCTTGTCGAAACCATCAGGCAGCGATTTCGACGGTACGCGCACGAGGTCGCCGCGCAGCGAATAGGACCAGGCATGGTAGGGGCAGGTGATCAATCGTGCCTTCAGGCGGCCTTCGCTCTCCTGGCACAGCTGCGAGCCGCGATGCCGGCAGGTGTTGTGGAAGGCGCGCAGCTCGCCAGTGTCATCGCGCAGCACGACGATGTCCTGCGTGCCGATGCGGAATCGGCGGAAGGCCAGCGGCTGGGCGAGATCGGCCTCGCGACAGACCAGCAGCCAGTTTTTGTACCAGATGGCATCGAGGTCGCGCTGATAGGCCGCTGCATCCCAATATGCCGAGGAAGGCAGCGTCGCTTCGGCCCGGGTCAGGCCGTTATAGGGATCGCGCTCGCTGGCATTGGGCTGCATGGCTGGCTTCCTGTGAAGAGGCCAGCCGACACCCGGCCATGACAATTGTCAATTGTCGCGCCGATGATCCCTCTGGCATGGCGCAATCGCGCTGATTGCCGGCGGAATTTGGTTTGCCGCGTGTCGTGATTTTCCCTATAGTCACACAGTCGTCGGTTCCGTTTTGGAGCCAAGAGGGAATGCGGTGCGGGCTGAATTGTTGCCCAATGCCGTGGCTGCCCCCGCAACTGTGTGCGGTAGTCCTCTCCATATGCCACTGAAGATTCGTCTTCGGGAAGGTGGAGAAGGGCGCTGATCCGCGAGCCAGGAGACCTGCCGACGACGGCAAAACTGACAGGCCCTCGGGTGGAGGGCGAAAGGACAAGATATGACTACTGCTTCGGTCTCCCTCGGCGCCTCCGTCTCCTCGCAGTCGCGCTTCATGCAGCTGGCGCTCGCCGCGCTGCTCGGCACGTTCATCATCGGGTTTGTCGGCTTCTCGCATATCGATGCGGTCCACAATGCCGGTCATGACAACCGCCATTCGATGGCGTTTCCCTGCCACTGACGAGGATCGGACATCATGAATCTGTTTCGCAACGTCGTGTTCATCGCGGCGATCGCAGGGCTCGTGGCCGGGGTTGTTCTCGCCTGCATGCAGGCCTTCGCAACCGACCCTCTCATCCTCCAGGCCGAAGTTTACGAAAAGGCCGGCGCCGGCCATCAGCACGACCATGCCGCGGCACCGGCCGAGAACGCGGCTGGCACCAATGCCGCCAGCAGCACCGCGCCCGCCGCAAACACCATGAGCATGGCGCCAGCCGCCGCGACTGCGCCCGAACATGAGGATGAGGGCTGGGAGCCTGCCGACGGCTTCGAGCGTCACGCATACAGTGCGGTTTTCAATGTCGCCACCGGCATCGGCTTTGCGCTGATCCTGGTTGCGGTTTCCGAATTTGCTGGCGGCATCGGCAATTGGCGCCAGGGCGTGTTCTGGGGGTTGGCTGGTTTCGCCGTGTTCACGCTGGCGCCCGGTCTTGGGCTGCAGCCCGAACTGCCGGCGATGCCTGCGGCCGATCTCTTGCCGCGCCAGATCTGGTGGACGGCAACGGCAGCGGCGACAGCGATCGGTCTCGCTTTGATTGCTTTCCGCAGATCGCTGCCGCTGGTGATCCTGGCAGTGGCGTTGATCATCGCACCGCACATCGTCGGCGCACCACAGCCCGACAGCTTCGAAACGCCGATCCCGGAAGGCCTGCACCACCAGTTCGTGGTGGCGGTGACATTGACCAATCTGGTTTTCTGGCTGGTGCTCGGCGCTGTCGTCGGCGTGGTGCGTGGACGCTTCACCGGCACCGCGAGCAGCCTGCGCGACAGCTTTGCCTGATCGCGGCAAGCTGACCTTCATCATCGGTGGCGCGCGCTCCGGAAAGAGCGCGCACGCCGAAATTCTTGTGACGGCCTCGCGCTCACCATGGGCCTATATAGCCACAGCGCAAGCCTATGACGACGAGATGCGCGAGCGCATCGCACTGCATCGCTCGCGGCGCGGCGAGGGCTGGATAACCGTCGACGCACCGCTCGATCTCGCCGGCGCGCTCGAGGCCTTGCCCGACAACCAGCCGGTGCTTGTCGACTGCCTGACGCTGTGGCTGACCAATCACATGCTGGCCGATCACGATCTTGAGCTCGAATGCCGGCGGCTGACGAACGTGCTGTCGCGGCCGCGCGGGCCGTGGTTCGTGGTGTCGAATGAAGTCGGCCAAGGCATCGTGCCCGACAATGCCCTGGCGCGCCGGTTTCGCGACGACGCCGGACGGCTCAACCAGCAGGTCGCGGCGATCGCCGATACGGTGCTGCTGATGGTGGCGGGGCTGCCGCTCAAGGTGAAATGAGATGACCGACATCGACGGCAAGGACGAAGAACGCCATCGCGCCAAGATGGCCAAGCGCAAGGCGGTGCAGGATGCCGAGGTGGCGAGCAAGACGGTCGAGAAGGGGCTGCTGATCGTCAACACCGGTCCGGGCAAAGGCAAGACGACGGCCGCCTTTGGCCTGGCGTTGCGGATGCTCGGCTATGGCAAGCGCGTCGGCGTCGTCCAGTTCATCAAGGGCAAATGGCACACTGGCGAGAAGGATGCTTTCGCCGCCTTCGGCGACCGCGTCGTCTGGCACGCGATGGGCGAGGGTTTTACCTGGGAGACACAGGATTTGAAGCGCGACATCGCGGCGGCGGAAGCTGCCTGGGCCAAGGCATTGGAGTTGATCGCCGATCCATTGATCAGCCTTGTCGTGCTCGACGAACTCAACATCGCGCTGCGCTACGATTATCTCGATCTTGACAAGGTGGTTGGCGCGCTCAAGGCGCGTCGCGAAGGGCTGCATGTCGTCGTCACCGGCCGCAGCGCCAAGCCGGCGCTGGTCGAGGCGGCCGACCTGGTCACCGAGATGGGCGTGACCAAACACCACTTTTCGGCAGGCGTGAAAGCGCAGCAGGGGATTGAGTTCTAGAACACCAGAACCGTGATCGCCGAGACCAAACCGAACAGCACGATCAGCAGATAGTCGGCGACGCGGTAGAGTTTCAGCGCCCGCCTGATGTCTCCGCTGTCGACGTCACGCCGGCCGCCTTCGCCCATGAAGACATCGTCGACCACGATGCCGCCATAGCTGCGTGGTCCGGCGAGTGCCAGGCCAAGCGCACCGGCCATCGCCGCTTCCGGCCAGCCGGCATTGGGCGAGCGGTGCTTCTTCGCGTCGCGCCACACCGCTTGCTGGGCGCTGCGGGGATCGGCTCCCTTGACGAGGAAAGCCGCCAGCACGATCAGCAGCGCGGTCAGCCGCGAGGCCGGCAGGTTGATCCAATCGTCGAAGCGCGCCGCGGCCCAGCCGAAGGCCTCGTGGCGCGGGGTGCGGTGGCCGATCATCGAATCGGCGGTGTTGGCGGCCTTGTAGGCAGCGCCGCCGGCCAGACCGCCGACACCGGTCCAGAAGGCTGGGGCGACGATGCCGTCGGAAAAATTCTCGGCCAGGCTTTCGATCGCCGCGCGGCAGACGGCAGCACGGTCAAGCGCTTCGGGATCGCGGCCGACGATGCGCGAGACGGCGACGCGGCCCATGGCCAGGCCGCCCGAGTCAAGCGCGTCAGCCACGGCCTCGACATGGTCGTAGAGGCTTTTCTGCGACAGCAGCGATGTCGCCAGAAGGGCGGCAATGAACAGCCCGAACGGAACGAACCAGAGCAGAACAAGCTGCACGCAGAGACCAATCACCGCCGGCACCAGCACGATGACCAGCAGCGCCTGGACACCATTTTGGCGACGCAGCGCGTCGGGATCAGTGGCGCGGTTGAGCCTGATGTCGAGAAAGGATATCAGCCTGCCGAACCATGTTACGGGATGGCCGATGGCGCGGAACAGCCAGTCCGGATAACCCAGGACGAATTCGACGGCCAAAGACAGGAAAGCGATCAGGACTGACATGAAGCTTCTTGATGGAGCGGTGGACCATGGTGGAAGTCTTGGCCGGGCGAGGGTGCTTTTCCCCAACGCCGTGCTGCCTTTCGTCGACCTCTCGACTGGTATCAATCCGCACTCCTACCCGCTTTTCGACCTGCCCGCCACCTCGCTATCGCGATTGCCGGAAGCGGGACGCGGGCGTGAGCTGACAGAAATCGCAGCCAGAACCTACGGCGCGCCGTCGCCTGCCAACGTCGTGGCGGCTCCGGGCACACAAATCCTGCTGCCGCGCGTGGCCTCGCTGGTGAGGCCCGGCAAGGCACTGGTGCTGGGGCCGACCTATGCCGAACATGCCCGCGCAGCGGCGATCGCCGGGCACGAGGTGAGCGAAGTCAGCGATTTCACGGCGCTGGCTGACGCTGACCTCGCCATCATCGTCAATCCTAACAACCCCGATGGGCGCGTCATCGCGCGCGACCGGCTGCTGGCGCTGGCCGCAAGGCTGCGCGCCAAGGGCGGGCTGCTGGTCGTCGACGAGGCATTCATGGATGTCGGCCCGCGCGAGCACAGCCTCGCCGGTGAAGTCGGTCTGGGTGGCATCGTCGTGCTGCGCTCGTTTGGCAAGTTCTTTGGGCTGGCTGGCCTGCGGCTTGGCTTCGCGCTTTCCGATGCACCGACGGTTCAACAGCTGGAAACGCAGTTCGGGCCATGGGCCGTCGCCGGTCCGGCGCTGGAATATGGTATTCGGGCGCTAGGCGATATCGGCTGGCAGAACGCCATGCGGGCATCCCTTGCTGAGGCGGCGGCGCGGCTCGACGCGCTGTTCGGATGCTTTGGCGTGCCTGTCGCGGGCGGCACCACGCTGTTTCGCTATCTCAGCCTACCGGATGCCGCCGGCCTGTTTTCCGCCCTTGGCGAGCGCGGCATCCTGCTTCGGCATTTCAACGATCGACCTGATGTCTTGCGCGCCGGTCTGCCGGGGAGTCAGGAGGAATGGCAGCGGCTGGACTCCGGCCTTGCCGAATGGGCGGGGCGGCGCGAGGATCGATCGAAGGGTTCCAAACAATGATCCATGTCTGCTCGCTGGCTAGAATTGAGGAAACGGTGGCCAGGACCGGCGCCGACCGCATGCTGTCGCTGCTTTCCGTCGGCACCGATGTGACGCGTCCTGCCTCGATACCGAGGGAAAACCATCTGCATCTCGTCATGCATGATATCGCGGTGGCGCAGGACGGCATGACCATGCCGGGCGAGGAGCATGTGCGCAATCTGCTCGATTTCTCGCGCCGCTGGGACCGAGCCAAGCCGATGGTCGTGCATTGTTATGCCGGCATCAGCCGTTCGACCGCTTCGGCCTACATCATCGCTGCCGCACTGGCGCCGAATCGCGACGAAGCAGAGCTGGCCCGGACATTGCGGGCGCTGTCGCCATCGGCGACACCCAATCCGCGGCTGATCGCGGTGGCCGACGCGCTGCTTGAGCGCAATGGCCGCATGATCGAGGCTATCCAGTCGATCGGGCGCGGCGCCGATGCGTTCGAGGGGACGCCGTTTGGGCTGAAGATCGACAGCTAGCCGCGCCCATCCATCGTTGCTGAACTATCGAGTGCCTTCATGCGCCCAATCTTCGTGCCCGTGGCGTATCCGGACAATCAACACGTCGCCGTCGGCTTCGATCCGGTAGACGACAAGATGGGCCTTGAAGGGATGGATACGCATTGGTGGCGACAATTCAAGCCGCTCCCGCGCCATTCGGGGACTGGCAGCGATCAGGTCAAAGATCGCGAACAACTCCTCATGATACTGTCTGGCCTGCACAGCGCCGAACAGGCGTACCCCTTGCTCGGCAATACCGACGATGTCCTCTTCCGCGGCTAAAGAAAGGCGAAATCCCATTACCCGTTGCCGGGTGACTTTCCAGCGCGCTTGACCGCCTCCGTAAAAAGCGCGTCCCTGGATCGATTGCCGATGCCACTCTTCAAGCCGTCATCGACAAAGCGCTGCATGGCGGCAATGTTGTCGTTTCGCTCCTGATCTCGACGGATCAAATCACGCACATAGTCGCTCGCGTTGGCGTAGCGACCCGTCTCGGTCTGCGCCTCAACCCAATCCTTCATCGCATTGGGCAATGACACGTTCATTGTTGCCATATCGGCCTCCATATCCCGTCCAATATTCTCCATTTTGGCAAAGTTTGTCAAAATCTCATACGCGGGGGTTTTTTGCGAAGGTACGATTGTGGCTAGACGGCTACTTACTTAAGCCACTCGGCAAGCTTTGCCTTGCGCACATCCCTGAGCAGGCTGATGAACCCGTCGGCCTGATATTCCGCCGTCAGCCGGCCCTTTTCGGCCGTTGCGATGCTGGCGTCGCCGACCACGCCGTTGGGGTTGAGATCGCTGGCGATCCAGGCGAAGGCGTGGGTGCCGGTGTGGCGCAGCAGCGAAAATTCCTTCTCGGCCTTGTCGACGTTGGAAACGAAATTGTCGGCCTTGCCCATGTCCACTAGGTCGGGCCGGAAATGCAGCATCAGCGACGTCTCGACATCGCCGCCATGGATGCCGTGGCGGTCCTCGATCTCGGTGTACATGCCGGCCTGGCGGCCGAAGCGCTGCCAACTGGTTTTCACGGCCAGCATCTTTTCGCGCACGCGCAATTCGCGCGTGATGATGCCCATGATCTCCTCATTGCCGCCATGTGAGTTGACGACGATGAGCTTGCGCACGCCAGCGCGCGCGATCGACACGCCAAGCTCGGTCCAGGCTTCGACCAGCGTCGTTGCCGGCAAGGTGAGGGTGCCCGGCGCGTGCAGATGCTCGTTGGACTTGCCCACCGCCTGTACCGGCAGGATGCGGATGTCGAGATCGTCGGGCAGGCGCGAAATGACCGTATCGAGCATGCCGTTCATGATCGAGGTATCGGTCGAGACCGGCAAATGCGGCCCATGCTGCTCGATCGCCGCCACCGGCAGCACGGCGATCGTCGCCTCGGGATCGATCGAGGCATATTCGGTGGTTCGGTAGTCGCCCCACCACACGCGTCTTTTGGCTACGGTCATGTCATGCCTCTTGAATGGATGAGCCAGACCTAGCGCGACAGAACTTGTCTGTCGATCATCCGGCTGCGATGGCCTCGACCTCGACCTTGAATTCGGGCCGGGCAAAGCCGGAAACGATCATCAACGTCGAGGCGGGCGCCGGGCTCGAAAACAGCCGGTCGCGAACGTCCATATAGGGGCGCAGATGCGCGCGGTCGGTGACATAGGCGTTTATGCGCACGATATCCCCAAGTGCCAGCCCGGCCTCGCCAAGCACTGCCTCGATGTTGCGGAAACAGAGCTCGGCCTGGGCACCAGCGTCTTCGGGTATCTGGTCGTCCGCCGTGATGGCGACCTGGCCTGAGCACAGCACCAGCCGCTTGCCTGGGGCCACCTCGACACCATGGCTGTAACGGGCAAAGGGCGGCTTGATCGACTTGGGGGTGAGGAATTTAAACATGACAGTCTCCTGGATGCCGCCAGCCTAGGGCGGTATGTGTTGCAGCTTCAAGATGGCGGTGCAAGTTCCCGGTGCGATTGTGGACAGGCGTTTAAAAAATAGGCACGATGCCTCCGGTGCAGCACGACCTTTCCGGCTTTCGCAGATGGCTGTGGTGCAGGCGGGCGGGTCCCGGCGCGAGACGCCGGTGGCATGTGTCTTGCTTCTTGAATCTTTGGTGTCGAGCCTGGCGCGTGACGCGCCGGAGCAAACAAAGGGTGGTGTCGATGTACGTAAAACAGAAGATCTCGGTGGCGATGGTGGCCTTGCTTGCCGCCAGCACGCTGGGTGCCGCGGCGAATGAAAAAGTCACTTTCGGCACCAACTGGTTGGCCGAGCCGGAGCATGGCGGCTATTACCAGGCCGTGGCTGACGGCACCTATGCCGCCTGCGGCCTCGACGTCACCATTATGCAGGGCGGCCCGCAGGTAAGCGGCCGGCCGATGTTGCTGGCCGGCAAGATCGATTTCTACATGGGCGGCAATCTGCTGTCGGCTTTCGACGCAGTCCAGCAAGGCATTCCGATGCGCGTGGTGGCGGCTGACTTCCAGAAGGACCCGCAGGTCATCATGTCCCACCCCGGCGAGGGGCTGGACAAGTGGGAAGACCTGAAGAACGCCGACCAGTACATTCTGGGTGACGAGGGCGTGCAGACCTTCTTCCAGTGGATGGTCACGGCGCTCGGCTTCGACGCCGCCAAGCGCGCGCCCTACACCTACAACACCGCTCCTTTCCTCGCCAACAAGAAGTCGATCCAGCAGGGCTACGTCACCTCGGAGCCGTTCGCGGTCAAGAAGGAAGGCGGCTTCGTGCCCAACCAGTTCCTGCTCGCCGACTATGGCTGGGATACTTACTCGACGACGGTCGAGGTGATGCAGGACACGATCGACAAGAAGCCGGAGGTGGTCCAGTGCTTCGTCGATGGCTCGGCCAAGGGCTGGTACAAGTACCTCTACGGCGACAACAAGGCGGCTAACGACATGATCAAGAAAGACAATCCTGACATGACGGACGACCAGATCGCCTTCTCGATCGAGCAGATGAAGAAGTTCGGCCTTGCCGATTCGGGCGACACCGAAAAACTCGGCATCGGCGCCATGACCGACGCGCGGATCAAGAGTTTTTACGACAAGATGGTCAAGGCCAAGGTCACACCCGCCGGCATCGACATCACCAAGGGCTACACGCTGGCCTTCGTCAACAAGGGCGTCGGGCTCGACCTGAAGAAATAGGCCAGCCCGGCATGATGAGAGAAAAGGTGGCGCAAGCGCCGGACGTCACTCCGGCCTTGCTGGCGTTGCGTGGCGTTGGCAAGGTGTTTTCCAATGGCGTGACGGCGCTGAGCGACGTCGACCTGACGATCCGGGAAGCCGATTTCCTCAGCCTGCTCGGGCCGTCCGGCTGCGGCAAGTCGACGGCGCTGCGGCTGATTGCGGGCCTGTCGACGCCGACCTCCGGCGTGCTCGACTGGCGCGGCGGCGGCTCGCTCGACCGCGCCAATATCGGCTTCGTCTTCCAGGAGCCGACGCTGCTGCCCTGGGCCAGCGTCTTCGACAATGTGTGGCTGCCGCTCAGGCTGAAAGGCATTTCGCGCGCCAAGGCGGCACCGGCGATCACGGAGATGCTGGCGCGGGTCCACCTGACCGGCTTCGAGGACGCAGTGCCGCGTGAACTGTCGGGCGGCATGAAGATGCGCGTCTCGATCGCGCGCGCCATGGTAACCAAGCCGCGCGTGCTGTTGATGGACGAGCCGTTCGCAGCGCTCGACGAGATCACCCGCTTCAAGCTCAACAATGACCTTCTGGAGCTGTGGCAGGACGAACGCTTCACCGTGGTCTTCGTCACGCACAGCGTCTTTGAAAGCGTCTTTCTCTCCAACCGCGTCGTCGTCATGGCGGCGCGGCCGGGCAGGGTGTTCGATGAACTCGCCATCGGGGCCTCTTATCCGCGCGACGAGGTGTTTCGCACCTCGCCCGACTATGCGGCGCTTTGCCGGCAAGCTTCCGACGTGCTGGTCAATGCCATCAATTCAACAGCAGGCGCGCATCATGACGGCCATTGACGAGCCCACGCTCAAACTCGATCCCGAGGAAGCGCGCCGGGTGCGCCAGGAGCGGTTCGAGCGGATTGGCCGCTGGGTGCTGCCGATGGCGATCATGATCCTGGCGATCTGGCTCTGGGACCGCATCTGCGTGTGGAACGAGATTCCGCAATACATCCTGCCACGCCCCGGCGTGGTCTTGCAGACGCTCTACAACGATGCCGGGCTGCTGTTCTCCTCGCTGCTGGTCACCTTGCGCATCACTTTCCTCAGCTTGGCTTTGGCTGTCATCGGCGGCGTTGGCCTGTCGGTGCTGTTTGCGCAGTCGAAATGGGTCGAGATGTCGTTCTTCCCGTTCGCGATCGTGCTGCAGGTGACGCCGATCGTGGCGATCTTTCCGCTGATCAACATCTATGTGAACAACCAGACGACCAAGCTTCTGCTCTGCGCCTGGATCGTCGCCTTCTTTCCGATCCTGTCCAACACGACGCTTGGCCTGAACTCGGTCGACCGCAATCTGCGCGACCTGTTCAAACTCAATGGCGCGACGCGCTGGCAACAGCTGCGCTATCTCAGGCTGCCGGCGGCGATGCCGTATTTCCTCGGCGGCTTGAAGATCGCCGGCGGCCTGTCGCTGATCGGTGCAGTGGTGGCCGAGTTCGTTGCCGGCACCACCGGCCAGTCGTCGGGACTTGCCTCGCGCATCATCGAGGCCGGCTACCGGCTCAACGCGCCGCGGCTGTTCGCGGCGCTGTTCCTGATCTCGCTCACCGGCATCCTGATCTTCCTCGTGCTGTCGCTGATTTCGCATCTCATTCTCAGGCGCTGGCATGAAAGCGCGCTGAAGCAGGAGCGCTAGGCCCTTGATACCCAAGGCAGGTTCATATTGGCTCGCCAACGCTCGGCTTCACGCGTCCCTGACGCCGGAGCTCGCCGCGACCTATGACGGCGACGGGTTTGCACTCGCTGATATCTCTGTCGCAGATGGCAAGATTTCCGCCATCGCAGGGCATGGTCGTGCAGTCGTATCCAGCGATGTTATCGATCTCGCCGGCCGCGTAATCTTGCCCTGTTTCGTCGACTGCCACACCCATATCGACAAGGGCCACATCTGGCCGCGAAAACCCAATCCCGACGGCACTTTCATGGGGGCGCTTAACGCCGCGGGCGCCGACCGCGTCGCGCGCTGGAGCGCTGAGGATCTTGCCAAACGCATGGATTTCTCGCTGCGCTCGGCCTATGCGCATGGCACCAGGGCGCTGCGCACCCATCTCGACAGCGTCGCGCCGCAGGAGGAAATCTCCTGGCCGGTGTTCGAAACGATGCGCGAGACATGGCGCGGCCGCATCGAATTGCAGGGCGCCTGCCTGCTCGGCATCGAGGGCGTGCGCGACAAGAAATGGTTCGACAGGCTGGCGAAACGGGTCGCCGCCGCCAAGGGCGTGCTTGGCGTCGTCACCTATATGGTGCCGGACCTGGAAGAACTGCTCGACCACGTCTTTGCGCAGGCGATCAAGCATGGGCTCGACCTCGATTTCCATGCCGACGAGACCGACGATATTGCCGCGATCTCGCTGAAGAAGATCGCCGAGGCGGCCCTGTGGAGCGGCTTCGAGGGCAACATCTTCGTCGGCCATTGTTGCTCGCTGGCGCGCCAGCCCGACCTCGAGGTGTTGGACACGCTGGACAAGGTGGCTAAGGCAGGACTGGCGGTGGTGTCACTGCCGATGTGCAATCTCTATCTGCAGGATCGGCGCGGGAACCAGACCACGCCGCGCTGGCGCGGCGTGACGTTGCTGCACGAGATGAAGGCGAGGGGCATTCCGGTCGCTGTCGCTTCCGACAACACGCGCGATCCCTTTTATGCCTATGGCGATCTCGACATGCTGGAGGTCTACCGCATGGCGACGCGCATCCTGCATTTCGACCATCCGGTCGCCGACTGGCCGCAAGCGGTCACCGCGACGCCGGCCAAGGTGATGCGGCTCGATGGTTTCGGCACGCTTGCCGCCGGCGGGGATGCCGATTTCATCCTATTCAAAGGTCGAAGCTGGACCGAATTGCTGTCGCGGCCCGAATCGGATCGCATCGTCGTGCGCGCCGGCCGTGCCATCGACCGGCAATTGCCCGACTACGCCGAACTCGATGAACTGATGGTGGAATGATGGATGTTTCGGCGCTCAAACGCGATCTCGACGGGATAAAACTCGACGACAATCCGGCCATCGTCCAGCAGAAGAGCCGTGATTTCTACTGGTACAGCCCAGTGCTGAAAAAGCAGCTCGACCATGTCACCGGCGATTTGATCGTGACACCGAAGGACGAAGCTGAACTGATCCGTGTGCTTGCCGCTTGCCATCGGCATGGAGTGCCGGTGACCCCGCGCGGCAGCGGCACCGGCAATTATGGCCAGGCGATGCCGCTTTCGGGTGGCGTCGTGCTCAATCTGGCCGAAATGAACGAGGTCAAGTTGATCGCGCCGGGGCGCGTGGTGACTGGGCCGGGCGCGGTTCTGGCCGATATCGACAAGGCAACGCGGGCGCATTCCGGTCAGGAGCTGCGGCTGTCGCCGTCCACCTACAACACCGCTTCGATCGGCGGCTTCATTGCCGGCGGCTCGGGCGGCGTCGGCTCGATCAATTTCGGCGGGTTGCGCGACTTCGGCAATGTACTGCGCCTGCGCGTGGTGACGATGGAAGCCGAGCCGAAAGTGCTCGAACTCACCGGCGAGGATCTGCACAAGGTCACCCATGCCTACGGCACCAACGGCATCATTTCGGAAGTCGAGATGCCGCTGACCGCGGCCTATGAATGGGTCGATGTCATCGTCGGCTTCGATGCCTTCATGGATGCAGCGCGCTACGGCAATGCGCTGGCCTGCCAGGACGGCATCCTGACCAAGCTGATCACGCCGATTGCCGCGCCCGTGCCGCAGCTCTACTTCAAGCGGCACCAGAAGTTTTTCAGGGAAGGGCAAAGCATCTGCGTCGTCATGGTCGCGCAGCATGGGCTGGATGCCTTTCTAGCGTTCACCCGGCGTGCCGGCGGTGAAGTCATTTTCAACGCTGCTACAGCGACGCCGGACGAGAAAAAGGGCCTGCCGCCGGCCTATGAGCTGGCCTGGAACCACACGACGCTGAGAGCGCTGCGCGTGGACCCTTCGATCACCTATCTGCAATCGCTCTATCCCTTTCCCAACCAGCTGGCTTTGGTCGAGAAGATGGACGCGATGTTTCCGGGCGAGGTCTTCTCGCATCTCGAATTCGTGCGGCTGGACGGCAACATCACCTGCTTTGGCCTGCCGCTGGTAAAATTCACCAGCGAGGCGCGGCTCGACGAGATCGTGCGCCTGCATGAGGAGAATGGCTGCCCGATCTTCAACCCGCACCGCTACACGCTGGAAGAAGGCGGCATGAAGCAGACGGATGCCGTGCAGCTTGCCTTCAAGCGCGAGACCGATCCGCAGGGGCTGCTCAACCCCGGCAAGATGATCGCGTGGGAAAATCCGGACTACGACTTTCGCTCTGGCCGGACTTTTCTGTTCAACGGGCTGCAAAAGGCAGGCTGATGAACATCCTCATCCTCTACGCGCATCCGGTCGAGACCAGCTTCAATGCCGGCCTGCACCGGTTGATCGTCGAGCGGCTGACGGCGGCGGGGCATATGGTCGATGACTGCGACCTCTACGCCGAGGGTTTCGATCCCAGGCTGACGCGCGAGGAGAGGCTGAACTATCACAACCCGCGCGGCTGCGCCGATCCCGCGGCACCGTATGTCGAGCGCCTGTTGCGCGCCGATGCGCTGGTGCTTTCCTATCCGGTCTGGAACTACGGCTTCCCGGCGATCCTGAAAGGTTTTTTCGATCGCGTCTTCCTGCCCGGCGTGTCGTTCAAGCTGGTTGACGGCAAGGTGCAGCCGTCGCTGCACAACATCAGGAAGGTCGCGGCGGTCACCACCTATGGCGGCAGCCGGTTCCGCGCCATGGTGATGGGCGATCCGCCGCGCAAACTGATCAAGCGCATGCTGCGCGCCACGGTAAAGCCGGGCGCACCGGTGACTTACCTCGCGCATTACGCGATGAATCTGTCGACCGACGAAACACGCAAGGCCTTCATGACGAAGGTTGCGGCCAGTATGGATGTGTTCTGATGCGGGTCCTCGTGGTCTATTGCCATCCCGTGCCCGAAAGCTTCTGTGCGTCGATCCGCGACACCGCCATGGAGGTTCTGAAGGCGAGGGGCTGGCAAGTGCGGCTGCTCGACCTTTATGCGGAAAAATTCGATCCGGTGATGGGCTGCGAGGAACGGCGCAGCTACAATGACCAGGCGCCGCAGGACCCGGCGCTGAAGCCGCATTTCGAATTGCTCAGCTGGGCCGAGGCGATCCTGTTTGTCTATCCGACCTGGTGGTACGGGCTGCCGGCGATGCTGAAGGGCTGGCTCGACCGGGTGTGGGCGACGGACGTTGCCTTCAAGTTGCCGGCCGGCAAGGGGCGGATCAAGTCGCTGATGACGCACGTCACCAAGGTCGGCGTCATCACCACCTGCGGCGCGCCGACCTGGTGGAGCGTTGTTGTCGGCCAGCCCGGACGCAAGACGCTGCTGCGCGGCATGCGAGCGCTGTGCGCAACACGCTGCAAGACGTTCTTCCTGGCGCATTATCTGATGGACGCCTCGACGCCAAAGACGAGAGCGGCGTTTTTGGCGAAGGTGCGGGTGAAGCTGGAAAGGTTTTAGCTTTCTTCGCCCCGTTTACGGGGAGAAGATGGCGGCAGCCAGATGAGGGGCAGCGCTAACGTTTGCCTTATTCTGAGGCGCTGGCGCCGCCCCTCATCCGCCCTTCGGGCACCTTCTCCGCGTAAACGGGGAGAAGAAGAGGGCGCTACATCTTCACCCGCTCGGCCTTCGGATCGTACATCGGCTTCAGCGACGCCTCCGCCGCGAAACGCTCGCCGGCGATTTCGATCTCGTAGGACGAGGCCAGCACATCCGCCTCGCTCTCGCCCTGGCACGGCACATAGCCCAGCCCGATCGCGCCACCGAGATGGTGGCCGTAATTGCCTGAGGTGATCGGGCCGACGATCTTGCCGTCGCGCAGGATCGCTTCGTTGTGGAAGAGCAGGGGCTGCGGATCTTTCAGGCGGAATTGCACAAGCCGGCGGCTCAATCCAGCCTCCTTCTTCTTCAGCACCGCATCGCGGCCGATGAAGTCGCCCTTGGCCGTCTTCACCGCAAAGCCGAGGCCGGCTTCCAGCACATTGTCCTCGTCGGTGATGTCGTGGCCGAAATGCCGGAAGGCTTTTTCGATGCGGCAGGAATCCAGCGTATGCAAGCCGCAGAGTTTCAGGCCGACGTCAATGCCGGCCTCGTCGATCGCCTCGAAGACATGGGCTGCCTGATCGGTCGAGACATAGAGCTCCCAGCCGAGTTCGCCGACATAGGTGACGCGGTGGGCGCGGGCGAGACCCATGCCGATCTCGATCTCCTGGAACGTGCCGAACGGGTTGTTCTCGTTGGAGAAGTCGTTGGGGCTGACCTTCTGGATCAGCTTTCGCGCATCCGGGCCCATCAGGCAAAGCACGCTTTCGGCCGCAGTGACGTCGGTGACGACAACGAACTCCTCGCCGACATGCCGGCGCAGCCAGGCGAGATCGCGCTGCAGCGTGGCGCCCGGTACGACGAGGAAGTAGGCCGTGTCCGAGAGCCTGGACACGGTGAGGTCGCTCTCTATGCCGCCGCGCTGGTTGAGCATCTGCGTGTAGACGATCTTGCCCGGCGCCACGTCCATATCGTTGGCGCACAGTTTCTGCAGGAAGGCGCAGGCGTCGCGGCCCTCGACGCGGATCTTGCCGAACGAGGTCATGTCGAACAGGCCGACCTTGTTGCGGACCGCCAGATGTTCCTCGCGCTGGTTGTCGAACCAGTTCTGTCGCTTCCAGGAATAGCGGTATTCGCGCTCCTGTCCTTCGCGAGCGAACCAGTTGGCGCGCTCCCAGCCGGCGACCTCGCCGAATACGGCGCCGCGCGCCTTCAGATGCTCATGCAGAGGCGAGCGGCGGACATTCCTCGACGTTGCCATCTGTCGGTAGGGGAAATGGTCGGCGTAGAGCAGGCCGAGCGTTTCCGAGACGCGCTCCTTGAGATAACGGCGGTTCTTCTGGAACGGCTGGGCGCGACGGATGTCGACTTCCCACAGGTCGAAGGGCGCTTCGCCATCGTTGATCCATTGCGCCAGCGCCATGCCCGCGCCGCCGGAGGAGACGATGCCGATCGAATTGTAGCCGGTTGCCATCCAGTAGCCACGGAGTTCCGGCGCCTCGCCGAGGTAGTAGCGGTCGTCTGGGGTAAAACTTTCGGGTCCATTGAAGAAAGTATGGATGCCGGCGGTGGCCAGCATCGGCATGCGGTTGACGCCCATTTCGAGGATAGGCTCGAAATGATCCATATCCTCCGGCAATTGATCGAAGCAGAAATCCTCGCGGATGCCGTCCATGCCCCACGGCTTGGCCACCGGCTCGAAGGCGCCGAGCATCATCTTGCCGGCGTCTTCCTTGTAGTAGGCGCACTCGTCCGGCACGCGCAGCACCGGCAGCCGGCCGAGACCGGCGATCGGCTCGGTGACGAGATAAAAATGCTCGCAGGCATGCAGCGGGATGGTGACACCGTTCTGTGCGCCGAGTTCACGCGCCCACATGCCGGCGCAGTTGACGACGATGTCGGCCTCGATCGTGCCTTGGTCTTCGCCCTGTGCCCAGGACACGCCGGTGACGCGGCCGGCCTTGGTGTGAACCTTCGTCACCTTCACATTCTCGACGATGGTGGCGCCGCGCAGGCGGGCGCCCTTGGCCAGCGCCATGGCGATGTTGGCTGGGTCGCACTGGCCGTCGAGCGGCAGGTGCACGGCGCCGACGACGTCGGACACGTTGAGATGTGGATACATCTGCTTGACTTCATTGGGCGAAATCTCGCGGACATCGACATCGAACGCACGCGCCAGCGACGCCTGCCGGTAGATTTCGTGCTTGCGCTCCTCGGTCAGCGCCACCGTGATCGAGCCGACCTGGCGCATGCCGGTGCCGACTTCGGTCTCGGCTTCCAGCTTGACGTAGAGGTCGGCCGAATATTTCGCCAGCCGCGTCATGTTCTGCGAGCCGCGCAACTGGCCGATCAGGCCGGCGGCGTGCCATGTCGTGCCCGAGGTCAACTGCTTGCGTTCCAGCAGCACGATGTCGGTCCAGCCGAGCTTGGCCAGGTGATACGCGACTGAACAGCCGGAGACACCGCCGCCGATGATGACGGCCCTCGCTTTGGTAGGAATGGCTTTGGTGGGGATGGTCTTGGTCATGCGGCCTCGCGGCGATAGGTGGAAGCAAAACGGCGCAGCCGAAGTGCTGCTTCTTGCAGCACGGGCTCCGGCTGGCAGAGGCTGATGCGGATGTGGCCGGCGGCGGCTTCGCCGAAGCTGGAGCCGGGCATCACGCCGACATTCTCCCTGTCGAGGAAGGCAAAGGCGAATTTCTCGTCGTCGGGTTCGACCGCAGATATGTCGAGCATGACATACATGCCGCCCTCGGAGCCGTGCACGCTGACATCGTTCATGCCGCGCACGGCATCGAGAAAGACGGTACGGCGTGCCGCGTAGCGCTCGGCGATGTCCTTCACGCCATAATGGTTCTCCAGCGCCTCGGCGCAGGCGACCGAGATGAAGGCCGGCAAGCCGTAGGTCGTCACCAGATTGAGATTGATGAGCAGTGTGATCATCGCTTCGGGGCCGGTCAGCCAGCCCATGCGCCAGCCGGTCATGCCGTGGCTCTTGGACATGGAATTGATGACAAGCGTGCGCTCGGCCATGCCGGGCAGCGAGCGTGGCGAGACATGCTCGCCGCCGCCCAGCGTCCAGTAGACCTCGTCTGACAGCAGCCAGAGGTCATGCTCGCGGCAGATTTCGGCGAGCTGTTCCAGATGCTCGCGCGAATAGACGGCACCGGTCGGGTTGTTCGGCGTGTTGATCAGGATGGCGCGTGTGTTGGGCTTGAGTGCGGCGCGGATCATGTCGGCGTGCGGCTGGAAGCCATCCTCGGCCGGCGTCTCGACGACGGTGAAACTGGCACCTGCAGCGCTGAACGTGTTGGGGTAGGTGGCGTAATAGGGGGCAACGACGATGGCGTGGTCGCCCTGGTCGAGCACGGCCTGCACTGCCGCGTAAAGGGCGGCCTGGCCGCCCGGCGTGGCGATGACCTGATCCGGTGTCGTCTCGACGCCGGTGCAGGCGCTGGAGGCTGCCGCCATCGCCTGGCGCAGGCGCGGCAGGCCGGGCAGCGGGGTGTAATGGTGATTGCTGCCGCGAACCGCGGCCACGCAGGCCTCGATCGTTTGCGAAGGCGTGTCGAAATCATGGTCGCCGACCGACAGCATGATGATGTCCTCGCCAGCCGCCTTGCGGGCCCAGGCGGCGGAATGGACTTCCCAGCCATCCTTGCCCGACGGGACGATGCCGGAAATGCGCGACGATGGTCTAGGCATGCAAAACTCCCGTAATTTCGTAACCATCCTGCTGCAGTCGATCGCGCAGCGCGGCAATGTGCGGCGGTCCGACTTCGCAGCAGCCGCCGACGATGTCGGCACCTGCCTCCACCCAGCCGATCGCCTGCTCGGCGTAGGCGTCCGGGCCTAGATCGTGACGGGCATGCAGCACATCGACGGTGCCGCCGTGCTTGAGCGCCTCCGTGGAGGTGAAGCCATTGGCATAGGCGCCGACCGGGCCGCCAAGATCGATCAGTTCAGGCAAGGCGGCGGCGATCGCTTCCGGCCGGCAGCAATTGAGCAGCCGCGCCGCTATCGGCAAGCCATCAAGCGCGCTGGCCGCGGCGGCTATTGTTTCGCCGCTGCGCAGCCGTGGCGCACCGTGATCGGCGAGCGTCCACGACACCCAGACGGGCTTGCCACTCTCCGAAGCCGCGGTGACGGCCGCGCGCGCTTCATCGGCCGAGGCCATGGTCTCGCACAGGAAGAGATCGACCCCATCCGCCTGCTCGGCAACGATGCGGCGATAGATGTCGAGCGTCTCCTGGTAGGAAATGGTCAACGTCGGCGCGTAGCTGCCGAAGAGTGGCGACAGGCAGCCAGCGATCGCGGCATCGCCGGCTTGCTCGCAGGCTTGCCGGGCAAGCTCGATGCCACGCTTCTGCAACGGCTTGAACAGGTCCTCGGCGCCCTCGCGCGCCAGGCGCTCGGGTGTCGCCGAATAGGTGTTGATGGTGATGACGCGAGCGCCGGCGCGGATGAATTCGGCATGCAGGCCGCGCACCAGATCCGGCTCGTCGATCAGCACCCGGGCCGACCACAACGGCGTCGGCTCGGACTTGCTGCGGCGGACCAGTTCCTGGCCCATGCCTCCATCGGTGAGGATGACTTTCTTCATGCTCTCAGTCTTTCGTTCTTCGGATCCCACAAAGGTTCGTCGTTCTGCACGATTGCCTTGAAACGGTCGCCGAAGATTTCGACCTCGACGGAGGTGCCGGGCTCGCTCAAATCGACGCGCAGCATGCCGAGCGCGATCGACTTGTCGATGCGATGACCCCAGCCGCCTGACGTTGTCTCGCCAACGATCTGGCCGCCATGCCACAGCGTCGACATGTAGGGCGCGTCGCAATCGCCGGGGTTTTCGACGACCAGCGTGACGAAGCGCTTCTTCACGCCCTGCTGCTTTTCGTTCTGCAGTGCGGCCTTGCCGCGGAAATCGGGCTTCTCCCATTTGACGAAGCGCTCGAGCCCGCCCTGCAGGATGGAATAGTCGGTCGAGAGATCACCCTTCCAGGTACGGTAGCCCTTCTCCAGCCTGAGCGAATCCAGCGCGTACATGCCGAACGGCTTCAGGCCATGCTTCTGCCCGGCCGCCCAGATGGCGTCGAAGATAGCGGCAGTGTCCTCGATCTTGGTGTGGATTTCCCAACCGAGTTCGCCGGCGAAGGAAACGCGAACGAGCTTCGCCCAGCGATCGGCTATCTCGGTTTCCTGATGCGTCAGCCAAGGCAGGGTGAGGTCGGCACCGCAGACATCGGCGAGGATTTTTCGCGAGTTGGGGCCGGCGAGGATCTGGGTGGAATAGTCCTCGGTGCGGTCGGTCAGCGAGAATGCCGCATCCGCAGGCATGCGTGACTTCAGCCATTCGAAATCATGCCATTGCGCCACCGCCGCGGTGATCAGCGTCATCTGATCCTCGCCATGGCGCACGACGGACATTTCGGTAACGATGCGGCCCTTGTCGTCGGCGAAATAGATGAGGCCGATGCGGCCGGGCTTCGGCACCAGCCCGGTGACCTGCAGGCTCAGCCATTCGGCGGCGCCGGGGCCTTCGAGATTGAAGCGCGAGAAGCCGGGCAGGTCGAGAATGCCGGCGGCGTCGCGGACGGCCAGACATTCCTGGCGCACACGGTGCTGCCAGGGCCCGTCCCGGCGGAAGGTCAGCGTGGCTTCCTCGGAGACATCGTCGCCGGGCTGCGCGTACCAGGTGGCGCGCTCCCAGCCATTATAGGCGTCGAAGCGGCCGCCGAGCGCCTTGGTGCGATCGTGGATCGGCGACAGTTTGCGGTCACGCCCTTCCGGCCAGGCATGGCGGGGAAACTGGATGGCGTATTCATTGCCGTAGATCTCCAGGCCCTTGGCGACGCAATAGTCCGGCGCCGAGGCAAAGGACGTGAAGCGGCGTGGATCGCACGACCACATGTCCCATTCGGTCTGGCCTTGCGTCACCCATTCGGCCAGCACCTTGCCGGCGCCGCCGCCCTGGGCGATGCCGAAGGTGAAGACGCAGGCCTCGAAGGCGTTGGGCACACCTGGCATCGGACCGATCAACGGATTGCCGTCCGGCGCATAAGGGATCGGGCCATTGATGACCTTGGAGAGGCCGGCGGTGCTGAGGATCGGCACGCGGGCCACGGCGTCGGCCAGATAATGTTCAAGACGATCGAGATCGTCGGGGAAGAGCTGGAAGGAAAAGTCCTCCGGCATCGGATCGCCAGGGGTGGCCCAATGCGCGCGGCAATTGCGCTCATAGGGGCCAAGATTCATGCCGGCCTTTTCCTGGCGCAGGTAGTAGGAGGTGTCGA
This sequence comes from Mesorhizobium subarcticum, assembly GCF_055456085.1. NCBI lineage: Bacteria > Pseudomonadati > Pseudomonadota > Alphaproteobacteria > Hyphomicrobiales > Phyllobacteriaceae > Mesorhizobium > Mesorhizobium subarcticum. Next base: position 4,100,944 of record NZ_CM144237.1, read on the forward strand.
CATCACGCAGCAGCGGCAGCTTCTTGCCCTGTTCCTTCGACCAGGCGGCGAGTTCGGGGATTTCCTCGAACAGGATGTATTGGTGGCTCATCACCATCATCGGCACCTCGCGGCCGAACATCCGGCCCACTTCAGCGGCGCGGTAGCCGGCGGCGTTGACGACGATTTCGCAGCGGATCTCGCCCTGCGGCGTGGCGACCACCCATTCGTCCTTTTCACGGCGCACGCCAGTCACCGGGCAGAAGCGGATGATTTTCGCACCCAAGTCGCGCGCGCCCTTGGCCAGCGCCTGGGTGAGCTGGGCCGGGTCGATGTCGCCGTCGCTCGGGTCGTAGAGCGCGCCTTCCAGGTCGTGCGTTTCGATGAAGGGATAGCGACGCTTGATCTCGTCGACGCCGACCACGTCGATGTCCATGCCCTGGTAGCGGCCCATGCCCTTGGCGCGCTGGAACTCCTGCATGCGCTCCCAGGAGTGGGCGAGCCGCAGCGAACCGGTGACGTGGTAGTTCATGGGATAGTCGACTTCGGCGCCCAGGCCGCGATAAAGCTCGGTCGAATAGCGCTGCATGTTCATCAGCGACCATGACGAGGAGAAGGTCGGCACATTGCCGGCGGCATGCCAGGTCGAGCCTGAGGTGAGCTCGTTCTTTTCCAAAAGCACGCAGTCGGTCCAGCCCGCCTTGGCGAGATGATAGAGCGAGGAGGTGCCGACAACGCCACCTCCGATGATCACCACGTGCGCCGTGCTCGGCAAACCCGCCATATCGTTCTCCCAATCTGAAACTTAATACACCGGTGGTGAAACCACCCAGATGATGACTGCCGGCTCGGTGCCGGGATTGCGCCAGCGGTAAGGCTTGCCTTCGAAGCGGAAGGAATCTCCTTCGCCGAGCCGGTGCCAGATACCAGCGATCTCGATCTCGAAAATACCCGAGGCGATATAGCCGGCTTCCTCGGTCGGCCGCAGCTGCTCGGTCTTCATCTCCGCGCCTGCCGCAAAGATCGAGCGCACCATCTCGAAGCTACCTCCAAGATCGGGCGACAGGAGTTCTTCCACCAGGCCGGTTTCGCTGGTGCCCAGCGTGCGGCGCCTGCCGGCGCGCACCACCACGCCACGCTCGCTCTCGATCGGCACGTCATGGCTGAAGAACAGGCTGATCGGCACGCCGAACAGTTCGGCGAAGGCCCTGAGGTCGCTGAGCGATGGCGTCGACAGGCCGCGCTCGACCTGGCTTACCCAGCCGACCGAGCGGCCGAGTTTCAGCGCGATCTCGGCCAGCGTCAGCCCGCGCGCCCGGCGCAGCGCCCTGATATCGCCGGCAAGCACCCGTTCGTCAGGTCCCTGCAATGTTCGTGCGGTAGTGGAGGACAAAACGGTCACTTCGTGAAAATTTCCGGCCTAATTTCATGAGAGGTCAAGCTCGTGAAAAAATCAAGTGGATTTTCACCGATGCTCAAGATTTGCTTGCAGGATTTTGATGGTTCATGCAAAGGCTCCGCCTTGACCGGCGAGTGGGGACGTCCGATCGACACAAAGGCTAAGGGACGGCCCATGCTGGAAAAGAAGGCTCGAATCGCTGACGATGCCGAGATCGTCGACGAGGCGATCATGTCGCGCCGTTCGGTGCGCGCATTTCTGCCCGACATGATCGACGACGCGACGATCCGCGACATTCTGGCGGTTGCGGCGCGCGCTCCGTCCGGCACCAACATGCAGCCATGGCGGGTCTACGTCACCAAGGGCGAGACCAAGCAACAGATCACGGATGCTGTTCTGAATTCCGGTATCCGGGCTGAAAAGGCCGACTGGGATGAATACAAATATTATCCGACCCAGTTCTTCGAACCGTATCTCACCCGCCGCCGTGCCAATGGCTTTGGTCTCTATGGCGCGCTCGGCATCGGCCGCCGGGAGGTCGACAAGATGCGCGCCCAGCACGACCGTAACTTCGTCTTCTTCGACGCGCCGGTTGGCATGATCTTCACCATCGACCGCCGCCTCAACCAGGGCTCGTGGATCGACTACGGCATGTTCCTGCAGAACATCATGGTCGCGGCGCGGGGCAGGGGCCTGCACACTTGCCCGCAGGCGGCCTTCGCGCCGTATCACCGGCAGATCCGGCCGGTGCTCAACATTCCCGACGAGGAGATCGTCGTTTGCGGCATGGCGCTTGGCTATGAAGACACGTCGAAGCCGGAGAACGCCTTCCGCACCGACCGTGTGCCGCTGGAAGAGTGGGTGACGTTCAGCGAATAAGCCAGACGAACAGGCCGACTTGCCGGCCTAGTCCATGTTGATCTGCGCGCCGTGGCCGCTGACATGGGCGCCGTCCTGCGGCGTCAGCTTGAGATAGGCTAGCAGCGCGCAGAGCGTGATGACGCCCTCGATTGCGAACAGGATGCGGAAGTCGCTGGTCACGGCCGGCCCACCACCGGCCAGGAACGAAAGCATCGCCGCAGCGAGGCCGACGCTGATCGCCACCGCCAGTTGCCAAAGGATATAATAGAGCGCGCTGAAGCGGGCGAGCTGTTCCGGCGCGATGTCGGAATAGGCGAGGTTGCCGGTCGAAGCCCATTGTATGGAACGGAAAACACCGAAAACGAAGATATAGCCAAGCACGATCCAGATCGGCGTGGTCGCCTGCATCAAGGCAAAACCGGCAACCATGGCGGCTACGAACGGCGTGTTGAAGACCAGCACGCGGCGGAAGCCGAAGCGGTTGAGGACGCGCGGCATGAAGAAGCGCATGACCACCGAGCCAAGCGCGGCAACGAAGGTCAGCGATCCCGCCTGCACGGCGCTCAAGCCAAAGCCGAGCTGGAACATCAGCGGCAGCAGGAAGGCGACGGAGCTGAGGCCGATCGTGTCCAGCCCGCCGCCGGTGAGGAACGAGATGCGGAAGGTGCGGATGCGCAGCAGCTTGAGGTCGAGCAGGGGATTGGGCACGCGCAGGCAGTAGAGCGAAGCAATCGACAGGATGATGACGGCTATTGCCAGTTCACCGGCGACCATGCCGCCGGCGGCGTCTTTGGCCGCAAGCGAATCCATGCCGAAGACCAGCAGCACCATGCCGCTGCCAACCAGCACGAAGCCGGGAAAATCGAAGCGCGTGCGCACGGGCTTGGTCACAGTCGGGAACAGCGAGGCGGCAAGAATTGCCGCCGCCAGCGCGAACGGCACATTGATGAAGAAGATCCAGCGCCAGGAAATGTAGGTAGTCAGCGCGCCGCCGACGAGCGGGCCGACCAGCGGGCCGGTCTGGCTGGCCACCGAAATATACATGTTGACCTTCAGCGTGCGGTTGCGCGGAAAGGTCGACAGGATCACGACCTGGCCAAGCGTGCCCATCAGGGCACCGCCGAAGCCTTGCAGGGCGCGGGCACCAACCAGCATCCAGATATCGGTGGACAGCCCGCACAGCGCCGACGAGGCGGCAAACACCAGCAAGGCAAAGCAGTAGACGTTGCGCAGACCGAAGCGGTCAGCGGCCCAGCCGCCGAGCGGCATCGAAATGATCAGGCTGGCGACATAGACGGTGATCAGCAAGCCGAGCTGGCTGGGTGGACGGCCAAGGCTTTGGCCGATGCCAGGCAGCGCCGTCACCACGACATTCTGGTCGAGGCTGGTCATGAACACACCACAGGCGACGGTCAGCGGCAGCAGGAGCAAGGCTCTGGCCGACACATCGGCGCGATCCGTGGCGCCGGCGGATAGTTCTGCGGTCATGGGGATGTTCGAACCAAACGAATGTGCCGACTCTAAAGACGGGATTTTTACACCCCTTGGGCCGGTTTCGTGGCCACATTTTGCCATGATGGGCGCCTGTGGCGGGATTCTCTAGCGGCAGAATAGCTTGGCGTTGATGCCAGAACGCTTTTTGCGCCGCTCGACTGTTCAACCGTCAAGCAGATGCTGAAGCTGCGACAGCAGCCATTGGTGCGCCGGGTCGCCATCGCGTCGCTTGTGCCAGATCTGCGTGAACTGAAAGGCCGGAATTTCGAAAGGTGGAGCGAAGACGCAAAGCCCATCGCCGGGCGGCGGCAGTATGCGGCTGGCGACGGTAAGCACTAGGTCGGTGCCGGCGATCACGCGCGGCGCCACGCCCCAATGCGGGATGGTGAGGCAGAGCCGCCGCTTGTGGCCCAATTCGGCCAGGGCCTTGTCGACCTCGCTCTGACGCTCGGGCCGCAAATCGACCAGCGCGTGCGGCCGCTCCAGATAGGTAGCAAGATCCATCGTCTGTCCGCCACCAAGGCTTGCCGCGTCGGCGAGGCAGGCAAAGCGCTCATCGAACAGCCGATGCGAGCGCACGGATCGATCCAGGCCGGGAAAGACGCCAAAGGCCAGATCGATCTCGCCGTCCACGATTTGCGAAACCATCACCTCGCGGCTCGCCTGGCTGACCACGAGATCGACATGCGGCGCCCGCGTCCGCAAGAGCGGCAACAGGTCAGGCAGGAGGACCGCAGAGCCATAGTCCGACATGGCGAGCCGAAACGTCCGGCGCTCCGTCGCAGGGTCGAAGCCGGCCGGTGCCAGAAGGTGCCGCATGCGATCGAGCGCCTCGGTGAGCGCCGGAGCGATTTCCATGGCGCGCGCCGTCGGCTCGAGGCCACCTTGCCGCCTGACCAGCAGCGGGTCATCGAGAAGGTGGCGCAGCCTGGCAAGCGCATGGCTGACGGCGGGCTGGCTTCTGTTCAGCCGGATTGCCGCCCGCGAGACGTGGCGTTCGGTCAGCAAGGCCTCCAGGACAACGAGCAGGTTCAGATCGATACCAGCGAGATTATTCATTGCATGCATACTGCGTGTATGAAGATGGAATTTCCATACGAAAAGCTGATGAGCTAATTCGTCATGACCGATATGGAGACAATCTCATGCCCAGCGCCTTTTCCTTTTTGGTCGCCGCCTTGCTGGCGGGGGCCGCCGTCCCTTTCCAGGCTGGGGCGAACGCCATGCTTGGCCGCCTGCTCGGTCATCCGCTCTGGGCAACCTTTGTTTCGCTGGGGGTCAGCGTCGTGCTGATCGTCCCGGTCATGATCGCCTTCAGGGCGCCGGTTCCAGCCGTCGGGGCGGCACTGAAAGGCCCGTGGTGGATCTGGATCGGCGGCGCGGCCGGCGTGGTCGACATCACCGCCGCACTGCTTCTGGCGCCGAAGCTCGGCGCAGCGAGCTTTATCGTCGCCGTCATTGCAGGCCAGATCATGGCGTCGCTGGTCATCGATCATTTCGCCTTGATGAGCTTTGCTCATCGACCGGTAAACGTCGCTCGTTTCGCCGGACTTGCGTTCATCATCGCCGGGCTCGTCGTGACGCAATGGGCAAGCACGACTGCGCCGCAGCCGGCCCAATCCGACTTGAATCCGGCCCAGAATGGAGACAGCAAATGACACCTCATCTCATCTTGCGCGTGGCGCGGCCGACGAACGATCTCGCCGCGGTCATCCGCTTCTACCGGGACGGCCTCGGTCTTGAGGAACTGTTTCGCTTCAATGAGCATGAGGGCTTCGACGGTGTCATGCTCGGGCGGCCCGGTGACGCCTATCATTTCGAATTCACCCACGCGCATGGCCACGATGCCGGCAGGGCACCTACAGCAGACAATCTGGTCGTCTTCTACATGCCGGATCGCGACGCCTGGGAGGCAGCCATCCAGCGCATGAAGCAACACGGCTATGCCACGGTGCCGTCCTTCAATCCCTATTGGGACAGGCAGGGCGTCACCTTCGAGGATTGCGACGGCTATCGCGTTGTGCTGCAGAACGCAGACTGGCACGCGGTCGCGCAGCAATCATAGTCGGCACCGGGCGAGGTGGGCTTACTGCACCTCGTAGCCGACTTCCTCGCTGGCATGGCAAAGCGCTTTCCAGAACGAGCGTGCGAACGAACGGAAGACATAAATGTCGAACTGGTCGGAGCCTGTACGCTGAATCTGGGCGAAGACGTCGTGATGGGTGGTCGAGCGGCCGGCGCCGATGGGGAAGGCCGGCAACGCGAAGTCGATGGCAAAGAATTTAGCCAGCACCCATTCGGCCTTCGGTCCGGCAATGTGGATGGCGGTGCGGCCATGCGAAAGGTCGGTCACGGTGCCGATGGCCGGCGTCACCACCTTGGCGAAGGCTGCGGCCAACCCTTCGGCTTCGTCAGCCACGGTGAATTTTCCCGGCGCGAAGCCGAACACCGACTTCGCCCCGTCGCTCAGGCCGCCGCCGGCGCCATCGGGCAGCGCAAGGCCGGTGACGGTGCGGATGGCTGCGATCAGCGTCTTCTCCTCGCCCGGCCAGGCGGCGACCTGGACGATCGAGCCCGGCCTGGTTTCGGTGAGAAGAATCTCGACGCCATGCTCGAAATTGCCATGCGAGCCGACGTGGAACTCCGGCTCCAGCGGTGATTGGCGCTCAACCATGCATGCGGGTCCCTTCCGGATCGTAGAAATGGTTGGAGACGATCTCGACCGGCCCGAAGCGGTTGCGCAGCGGATCGGAGACGTGGGCGCGGGTGCCGTGCCGTGCCTTGCCGCCCTCGACCAGCGCCAGCGCTATGTGCTTGCCCAGCGCCGGCGAATAGCAGCAGGCAGTGATGTGGCCGATCGAATCATGCGGATTGGCCTCGTCCAACGCCTCGACAATGTGCGCGCCGCCATTGAGCGGCCGGTTGTCGAGCGCGATCAGGCCGACCAGTTCCAGCCGGTCGGATGCGATCAGGCCTTCGCGATCCATCATTGCCGAGCCGATGAACGGCTTTTTCTTCGACAGCATCCAGTCGAGATGCAGGTCGCGCGCCGTGGTGCGCCCGTCGATCTCGGCGCCGGTGACATGGCCCTTCTCGATGCGCATCGTGCCCAGCGCCTCGAGCCCGTAGGTGACCAGCCCGAACGGCTTGCCGGCTTCCACAAGCGCTTCCCAGACATGGGTGCCATGGCCGGCGCCGGAATAGACCTCGAAGGCCATCTCACCGGAAAACGACAGCCGGCAAATCATCACCGGAACGCCTGCTATCTCACCACGCACAATGCCCATGAAGGGCAAGGTGGCGTTGTCGACGGCAGTGCCAATGACGCAAGCAGCCAGGATCTGCCGGGCTTTCGGCCCGCCGATCGCGGCACCCGCCCATTCGTCGGTCACCGAAGTGACATGGACTTTCAACTCCGGCCAGATCACTTCGAGGAAATATTCCAGATGCTGCATCACCTTGCCGGCATTGGCGGTGGTGGTGGTCATCAGGAAATCCTGCTCGCCGAGCCGCCAGGTGGTGCCGTCATCGAAGGCAAGGCCGTCCTCGCGCAGCATCAACCCGTAACGTGCCTTGCCGACGGCGAGCGTCGAGAACATGTTGGTGTATACACGGTCGAGGAACGCGGCTGCGTCCGGGCCTTGCACGGCAATCTTGCCCAGCGTCGAGACATCGACAATGCCGGCGCTTTCGCGCGTCGCTTTGGCCTCGCGGACATAGGCCTGCTCGATGGTTTCACCTGAATGCCCGTAGATCATCGGCCGATACCAAAGGCCGGCGGAATACATGGTCGCGCCATTGGCGAGGTGCCAGTCGTGCATCGGCGTCAGCCGTTCGGGCTTAAGGTCGCCAAAACGCTCCGCCGCCAGCGAGCCGATCGACACCGGCGCGAAAGGCGGGCGGAAGCGCGTCGTGCCGACCTCGGGAATCGGCTTGCCCAGGGCTTCGGCCATGATGGCAAGGCCGGGGACGTTAGAGCTCTTGCCCTGGTCGGTCGCCATGCCAAGCGTGGTGTAGCGCTTCAGATGCTCGACCGAAACAAAGCCTTCGCGGTGCGCCAGCCGCACATCCTCGGCCGTCACGTCATGCTGGAAATCTACAAAGCTCTTGCCCTTGGCCCTGATTTCGAAGACAGGCGCCGGATCGGGATCGCCCGGGACTGCCTCGACTGTTGGCAGCGCTGCCGGCGTGCTCGTCCCGCCAGCCGCGGAAAGTCCGGCGGCGCGGCCTTCGGCGATAGCTTCGGCCGTCGAAAAACTGCCAGTGAAGGCGCCAGCGCCGATCCAGTGATGCGTTGTCTTTGGCGGCAGGAAAGCTTGCCGTGCAGCACTCCATTCCGCCTTGGCGCCGGCCTGGCTGGCGAGATGGATGGTCGGCGACCAGCCGCCCGACATCAGCAGGCAGTCGGCATGGATGCTGCGTTCATCGCCGCTCAGCGTACCGGTGACCATGTCGAAACGCTGGACCTTGACGCCGGAGACCGCCTTGCCGCCCTCGGTGGCGATGACCGCGTGGCCGGCCAACAGTTCGGCTTCGGCCTCCGTCGCCAGTTTGCGCATTTCGGCTGACGGCTCGGACCTGACATCGGCGATGGCGACGATTGCCGCACCGGCCTTCTTCAAGGCGACTGCCGCGCGATAGGCGCTGTCATTGTTGGTGAACAGCGCGATCCGCTCGCCCGGCAGCACGCCGAACTCGTTGGCGTAGCGTTTCGCCGCATGCGCCAGCATCACGCCTGGCCTGTCATTGCCCGGAAAGACCAGCGGCCGCTCGAAGGCGCCTGTGGCCAGCACCACGGATCTGGCGCGGATCGCCCAGTAGCGATGGCGCGGCTCGCCCTTGGCGGGCTGTTCCTTGTGATCGCTGACCCGTTCGAGTGCTGCAAGCGTGTTGTTGTCGTAGTAACCCCAGACCGTGGTGCGCGGCAAAAGCCGGACATTGTCGCGGCCTTCAAGCTGGGCGACGGTGCGGCGCGCCCAATCGGCGGCCGGCGCGCCATCGATGGTTTCATCGGACCAGTTGGTCGAACCACCGAAACGCGGTTCGAGATCGGCCAGCATGACGCGGGCGCCCTGATCGGCTGCCGCCTTGGCGGCCATCAGGCCGGCCGGACCGGAGCCCACCACCAGCACGTCGCAAAAGGCGTTCATGCGCTCGTAGCGGGCCGGGTCTTTTGCCGATCCGGCGCTGCCGAGGCCGGCGGCGCGGCGGATGAAATGCTCGCAAAACATCCAGAAACGTGTGCCCTTCAGCGGACCGATCACCGGCCCCATAAAGGTCTTGTAATAGAAGCCGGCCGACAGGATCTTGCCGCCGAGCTGGTTGATGGCATTGATGTCCCAGGCCAGCGAGGGGAAGCGGTTCTGGCTGATGGCCACCAGCCCGTCATGGATCTCGACCATGGTTGCCGGGATGTTGGGCTCGCGCACCTCGCCCTTCAGCACTGTCACCAGCGCATTGGGCTCTTCGACGCCAGCGGTGAGCACGCCGCGCGGGCGGTGGTATTTGAACGAGCGCCCGAAAAGGGTGATACCCTTGGCCAGCAGTGCGGACGCCAGCGTGTCGCCGGCATGGCCGGTATAGGCAACGCCATCAAAGGTGAAGCGGATCGTCTTCAGCCGGTCGACGCGGCCACCGCTTTCGGTGCGGCGCGGGCTCATGCCTTGTCCTCCGCCTTGCGGCGCTCGGTTGAGCTATGGTCGCCGCGCACGAAAGCGACACTGGAAATCTCATGCGTCAGCGTGTTGCGCACGACCCTGAGATGCGCGCGGCAACCGCCGGAATGCTGCCAGATCTCGTTATGGTCGCCGGCCGGGTTCAGCCGGTCATAGACATAGGCGTTCCAAGCCTCGAAATTCTGCGAGGCAGGGTCGGGACGCTCACGATTGCCATCACCCTGATAGGTGAACTCGATGACGTCGCGCGGGCCGCAATAGGGGCAAGTGATGAGCACAGGATGTTCCTAATGAAGCCTTGGTTAGTGAAGTCGGGGGTTCGCGCCCTGGCCCTTGTCGTCGATGACGAGGCCACGGTGGAAACGGTCGAGCGTGAAGGGCGCGTTGAAGTCGTGCGGCTCGTCCTTGGCGATGGTCCAGGCAAAGGTCCAGCCGGAGGCCGGCGTCGCCTTGAAGCCGCCATAGCACCAGCCGCAGTTGAGATACATGCCGGGCAAGGGGCCGGTGGTGATGATCGGCGAGCCGTCCATCGACATGTCGCAGACGCCGCCCCAGGAGCGCAGCATGCGCACACGCGCCAGGCCCGGAAACAGCGCCAGCATCTCGCTCATCACCTCGTCGACGATGGGCAGATTGCCGCGCTGGGCGTAGGAATTGTAGCCGTCGATGTCGCCGCCATAGACAAGGCCGCCCTTGTCGGACTGCGACATGTAGAAATGGCCCATGCCGAAGGTCACGACGGTGTCGATGAAGGGTTTCAGCGATTCCGTCACGAAGGCCTGCAGCACATGGCTCTCGATCGGCATCGTCTCGATGCCTGCCAGCTGCATGACGCGCCCGGTGCTGCCGGCCACCGCGACCGCCACCTTCTTGGCCCTGATATCGCCGCGCGACGTGCTGACGCCGGTGACGCGGTCGCCATCGCGCAGGAAGCCGGTGACTTCGCAGTTCTCGATGATGTCGACGCCGCGCCGGTCGGCGCCGCGCGCATAGCCCCAGGCCACCGCATCGTGGCGGGCGGTGCCGGCGCGGCGTTGCATCAGGCCGCCGAGGACGGGAAAACGTGCATCGCTGGAGATATCGAGCGCCGGGATCAGGCGCTTGATTTGGGCTGGCGTCATCAGCTCCGCGTCGACGCCGAGATGGCGCATCGCGTTGCCGCGCCTGGCATAGTCGTCGAACTGGGCCGGCGTGTGCGCCAGGTTCAGGCAGCCGCGCTGCGAGAACATGACGTTGTAGTTGAGCTCGTGCGACAGGCCCTCCCACAGCTTCATCGAATGTTCGTAGAAGCGGGTGTTGGCCGGCAGCAGATAGTTCGAGCGCACGGCCGTGGTGTTGCGGCCGACATTACCGGAGCCGAGCCAGCCCTTTTCCAGCACTGCGACATTGGCGATGCCGTGTTCCTTGGCCAGGTAGTAAGCGGTCGCCAGACCGTGACCGCCGCCGCCGATGATGATGACGTCATAGGATGCCTTCGGGTCGGGCTTGCGCCAGGCCGGCTTCCAGTCCTTGTTTCCCTTGAGCGCGTTCGCAAGCAGCGAAAAGGCCGAGTACTCTGCCATTGATGTCATCCGGTTCGGGCGATGCCGCATGGTATAGAGCAGGCCGCACCGGCAAAGCCAATATTGCGCCATGGCCTTTCGACTGGCCGACGCCCGTGATCGGATAGGCCAGCGATCACTTGCCCCATGATATGGCCGTCTTTATCAAGGACAGGCTCTTGGAATGCCTTTTCCGTTCGTGAGTTGCCGATACGTCATGCTTTTTCGATTGCTTCGCCTCATTGTTGTTCTTTCACTGGTCGTGTCGGCCCCGTTGTCGTTCGAAGCGGCAGCGCAGGGCGTCGGCCAGGCGCCCGCCGGACTGGTCGCCGACCAGCAGAAGATCATCCAGGCCCTGACGACCAAAACCGACAATTTCGAGAAACAGGTTCAGCAGAATGCCGATGACGACAGCAGCCTCGTCGATGTCCGCCTGCAGCTCGAGGAATTGTCACGGCAATCGCTGAACAGCGCTCTGGCCTTCCGCACACGTCTTGGCGAGATCAACAGCCGGCTTGAGCAGATCGGGCCGGCACCAGCCGCCGGCCAGCCGCCGGAACCCGACATCGTCAGCGGCGAGCGCGAAGGGCTGACATCGGAAAAAGCTGAGATCAACGCGGTCATCTTGCAGGCGCAGGCCTTGTCGATCCGTATCAACGGGCTGATCGACAAGATCGGCAAGATGCGCAGCGATTTGTTCCGCAATTTCTTGACCAAGCGCTACGTGCTCTCCGACGCACTGAGCCCGCAGGTGTTTTCCGACGCACAGGAGGAATACGCCAACTTTTACAAGGCGGTGTCGTCCTGGCTGAGCTTCGCCATCAAGTTCAAGTTCCAAGCCATTCTGGCGGCAACCTTCGTTGCGCTCGGGCTGGCGCTAGTACTGCTTGTCGGCGGCAGAAGGCTGTTTGGAAAGGTGTTCGAAGCCGAGGCCAAAAATGAAGATCCATCCTATCTCAGCCGCCTGTCGGTGGCCTTCTGGTCGACATTGCTGCCGACCTTGGCGGTCGGCGCCTTCCTCGGCTCGACGATCTTCTTTTTCAATTATTACAATGTGCTGCGCGGTGACATTGGTCTTTTTCTTAACGCGCTGGCGGGGGTCGTCGGGGTGGTGTTCTGCGTCAACCGGCTGACCAATGCGGCACTCTCGCCGCGCCTGCCGAACTGGCGACTCATCCCGGTCGAGACGGGGCCGGCGCGCTGGCTGGTGCGGCTGACGACCGCTATGGCCGTGGTCATCGGCTTCAACTATTTCCTGTCGATCGTCAACGACAAGATGGGCTCGCCGCTGTCGCTGACCATTGCCCGCAGTTTTGTCGCCACCATCATTGTCGGCGTTATCCTGATCCTGATGGCGATGCTGAGGCCGTTCAAGGCGCGTGACGGGAGCTGGCGGCGGTGGCCGGCATGGCTGCGTTATACAGCGCTTGCACTTGGCCTGTTCACCATCGTCGCGGCGCTGCTCGGCTATATCGGCCTTGGCCTGTTCGTCTCGTCGCAGGTCGTCGTTACCGGCACCGTGTTGATCACCGCTTATATCGGATTCCTGTCGGCGCGGGCGATCGGCGAGGAGGGGGCTTTTGCCGACACCTCGGTCGGGCGCTGGCTGTCGGCCAATTCCAGCTACGAGGATACGGCACTCGACCAGCTCGGCCTCGTCGTCAGCGTCGCCATCAATCTGATGATCGTGCTGGTCTTCCTGCCGTTGATTCTGTTGACCTGGGGGTTTCAGCCCGGCGACATTGAGGCTTGGGCCTACAAGCTGGCGACGGGGATCAATATCGGTTCGGTGACGATTTCAGTCACTGGTATCCTGTCCGGCATCGTCGTCTTCATCATCGGCTATTTCCTGACGCGCTGGTTCCAGGGTTGGCTCGACGGCTCTGTCATGGCGCGCGGCAAGGTCGACACTGGCGTGCGCAACTCGATCCGGCTGGCGGTCGGCTATGCCGGCGTGGCGTTGGCGGGGCTGGTCGGCATATCGGCTGCGGGCATTGACCTTTCCAGCCTGGCGCTGGTCGCCGGTGCGCTCTCCCTCGGTATCGGTTTTGGCCTGCAGAATGTGGTGTCCAATTTCGTCTCCGGCCTGATCCTTCTGGCCGAGCGGCCGTTCAAGGTCGGCGACTGGATCGTGGCCGGCGACGTTAGCGGCACGGTCAAGAAGATCAGCGTGCGCGCCACCGAGATCGAGACCTTCCAGCGGCAGTCGGTGATCCTGCCCAATTCGAACCTGATCAACAACGCCGTCGGCAACTGGACTCATCGCAACAAGCTCGGCCGTATCGAGGTCAAGGTCGGCGTCGCCTATGGCAGCGACGTCAAGCAGGTGCATGGCATCCTGCTGGAAATCGCGCGCAGCCATCCGCTGGTGCTGAAGAATCCCGAGCCCTTCGTGCTGTTTTCCAATTTCGGTGCCGCTGCGCTGGAATTCGAAATCCGCGTGTTTCTGGCCGATATCATGAATGGCAGCGCAGTGCAGAACGACATTCGTTTTGCCGTGCTGGAAAAATTCAACGGCGAGCACATCGAGATCCCCTCGACGCCGCGCGCCGTGGTCGAGGTGTCCAAGCCCAAGGCCTGGCCGACCGACGATGACAAGATCGAGGCCGATTTCGTCGAACAAGAGCAAGCGAAGGCAGATGCCGCGGCCGAGGCGAAGAAGCTCGCCAAATCGGGCCGCAAGATACGCAAGCCCGATCCCGACTAGACCTTTTCGCGCTTCTCGATCAGCGCGGTCAGCACCGCGCGCAGATCGGTCTTGCCGCGCCTGATCTCGCCGACGCCTTGTTCCGCATCGATGCGGCCGGCATTGTGAGCGTCGAACATCGTCGCCACCAGTTCGGCGTAACTCGAGCTGATGCCGCCGCCCACGAGGGCGGGAACCCAGTCCTGCCTCGGCAGTTCGCGGGCTGATATATCGCGGCCGGCAATCTCCCCAAGCGTCTGAGCTACATCGGTGGCGCTGTAACGATCAGGCCCTTCGGCATGGATCACGCGCAGCGCATCGCCATTGCCCGAAAGCAGGAGATCCGCGGCCATCAGGCCGACATCGCCGGCCGACACGGTCGGGAAGGATTTGGAGACGGGATGATGCAGGCTCGGCAGCACGCCGGTGTCGATCGCCCGGCCAACCAGGCGATTCCAGTTCTGCATGTGCTCGGCGGAGCGCAACACCGTCAATGCTGCCGGGATCGTCTTCAATTGCGATTCCAGATGGTGGAAAGTCAGCGTGATGCCGGTTCCGGCGGCAAGCTGGGCACCATAGTCCGAGATCGCCAGAATGCTTTGCGGCCTGACTTGATCGAGTGCGTCGACTATGGAGCGGATGGTGGCCTCCATCTCAGCCGAAGCATCGTCGGCGCGGGCGCCGGTCGGGGAGATGACTTGCACAGCAGTCGCACCCTTTGTTGCCCGTGTCAGAGATGGCGTGTCGCGCAGGTCTGCAACATCTACCTCGCAGCCGAGCGCTCGGAATTCTTCGGCGTGCGACGAATTTCGCACCACGGCTCTGACCGGAGCATCGCGTTTACGCAGCGCGCCAATGGTGGCCCGTCCGATCTTTCCAGCAGCGCCCAAGACAACAAACATGGCTGTATCCTTCAGTCTGACCGATGAATGCCAGGAGTGCCGGATCGGTGTGCTCAGGTCGCTCAGATATGGACGGTGGAGCGCAAGAACGGATGATTAGATTGGGGTTCGACGCGTTATCGCTCCATGCGGATCAGTGCGGCAGGTGTGACACCAAGGATGCGCTTCATGCTTTGCGCCATATGGCTCTGATGGGCGAAGCCTGCTTCCAGTGCTATCTGGCTGAGCGGCATTTTCGCCTGATGCAACAAGGCCTTGGCCCGCTCGACGCGGCGATGGATGACATATTGATGGGGCGGCATGCCGAAGGTGCGGCGAAACAGCACTTTCAGGTGTGAAACGCTGATGGTGGCCACCTGCGCCAACTCATCCAGCGAAAGGTCCTGGTCGAGATTGGCTTCGATGAAATCGGCCAGTCGGCGCTTCTGGCCGAAGGAAAGCGTTTGCCTGGCTGGAGCCTGCGGCTTTGACGCAGCACCCTGGATGATCCGCACCGCCAGCGCCTTGGCCAGGCTTTCGAAATACAGTCGGTCGGATGGCACGTCCGGGCTCAGCCCGGTCGCCAGTGCATGGGCGATATGTTCGATCCTCGGATCGCGGCGCTGGAACTGCGGATTGACGACGACCCGGTCCGGATCAATGTCGAGATCCTCGGCGGCACGCCGAACGAGAGCCGGACTGACCCATACCCGCAGGATGGTGCAGTCCGCGTCATCCTGCCAGTTGCCGTCAAGCCCGGCGGGCACGATATCGATGTCGCCGTCCGACTGGACCCGCCGGTGATGTTTTCCATCGCAATGGCACGACGCGTTGACCGGGGCTCCAACATGGATGCCGAGCCGATGGTTGATCGATGCCGGCACATAATGGGTCAGCCCGGCGGTAATCCTTCGCGACTCAACCCCAACGCCGATCGTTTCCAGCCAGTTGTCGTGCATGGTCATTCTTCGCGTTTGCCGTCTACGGCATCATATTGTGCCGTTCGGTGAAATTAACAGCGGCCAAGGAGTGCGCCCGCGGCCGCCACCGGAGAACCCAAAGCCAATTGCGGCATGAATGCGGCATTCAGTTGCGGTTCAGCTTCCATCTCATATAAGCTCCATGCAAAGGCGAAAATGCCTTGCGAAATGCAACAGAGGCGGTGGGAACACCGATATTGCAAAATGTGGAAGTCTCTCGTCGCTGCCGTGGCCTTGCTTGCCGTGAGCGGTTCGGCCCATGCCGCCAGCGCGGTCAACAAGGATGCCGAGACCCGCACGCTGGTCGTGACGGAAGGCGGCAGCAAGACCGAGCTTGCGCTGGCCGGCGGTGAAACCGTCGAGTTCTGCCAGAATGGCTGCTTCGTCACCTTGCCCAACGGTGACCTCGAAGCCCTGACCGGTTCGGAAATCGTCGAGATTTCAGGCGGCGTCGCCCGCATCAAGTAACCTCGACGGCATGATTGCAAAGGCCGGGCATTTGCTCGGCCTTTTATCGTTTCCGGTAGCGGTTGCTTAACAATGACGCCGGAAATACCACTGCGGCAGCCGCCCACAACCGGGCGTTTTAACGTTCGCTACGCCATCCCCCGCTATACCTGCGTTCAAGACGCCGACAACACGGCGCAACAGGATTCCGGTTTCCCGGATTGAACAGCGGCAGGGCAGGACGAGTATGGATGCGCGGTCGGACAGGAACGCAATACCGCTTGCGGTCGATCTCGACGGTACGCTCATCGCGACCGACCTTTTGTGGGAAGGCTTGTTCCTCCTCCTCAAGAAGAACCCGCTCTACATTTTCCTGGTGCCTTTCTGGGCGGCCGGCGGGCCGGCGCGGCTGAAGCAAGCGATCGCGCAGCGCATCGACATCGACCCTGCGACGCTGCCCTATCGAGCGCCGTTGCTCGACCGGCTCCGTGCTGAACACGCCGAAGGCCGCAAGATCGTGCTGGCGACGGGTACGCCGCGGAAGTTTGCCGAAGCCATATCAGCCCATCTCGGCATTTTCGATCGGGTGCTGGCAACCGACGGCCTCGACAATCTCACCTCCGGCAAGAAGCGTGCCTCGCTGGTCGCGGCCTATGGCGATGGCGGCTTCGACTATGCTGGCAACAGCCGCCATGACCTCCAGGTCTTCGACGCCGCGCGCAATGCAATTGTCGTTGCGCCCGACCGTCATGCCGCGCGCTGGCAAGCGGCGCATGGCGCCGAAACCATGCCGGCGCCGAAGCCGACCTTGCGGACCATCGTCAAGATGCTGCGCGTGCACCAGTGGCTGAAGAACTCGCTGATCGCCGTGCCGATGGTGCTGTCGCACGAATATTTCAATTCGGACATGATCTGGGAATGCCTGCTGGCGTTCATCTCGTTCAGCGCGGTTGCGTCGGCGATCTACATCCTCAACGACTTCTTCGACCTCGCGCTCGACCGCAAACACGCCACCAAGCGCAACAGGGCGTTCGCCAGCGGTGCGCTGTCGATCCCGTTCGGGCTTGGCGCGATTGTGATGCTGCTGGCGATCGGTGTCTGCACAGCGCTCTTTCTCTCGCCCGAATTCCTGGCCGTCCTCGGCGGCTACATGGTTGTCACGACGGCCTATTCGCTGTCGTTCAAACGCATGCTGCTGGTCGACGTGCTGACGCTTGCCGGCCTTTACACGATCCGCGTGATCGCCGGTGCTGCTGCGACCGGCGTCGCCGTGTCGTTCTGGCTGCTCGCCTTTTCGATCTTCTTCTTCCTGTCGCTGGCGCTGGTGAAGCGCTTTGTCGAACTGCGCACTACTGCCATTCCGCCCGGTGAACGCATTGCCGGCCGCGGCTATCGCACCGAGGACCAGGAGATCGTCGCCCAGGCCGGCATGGCGTCTGCCTTCTCCTCGGCGCTGGTGCTGGCGCTCTACATGGACAGTGTCGCGGTGCGCGAACTCTATCCGCATCCATGGCTGATCTGGCCACTGCCGCCGATCGTGCTCTACCTCACCATGCGCGTCTGGATCCTGGCGCGCCGCGACGAGATGCATGACGACCCGGTTGTCTTCATCATCCGCGACTGGCGCAGCCAGATCGTGGTGCTGATCGGCGCTGTGCTGCTGGTCATCGGAGGCTGGTAGGCATGGCTGGACGATTCCAGAGCTTTGGCCTTGCCACGCCGCCTGCGCCACGGGTGATCCACGCCGACGATGCCATTGCGCTGCTGAAAGGCGGTCGGGCAAAGGAAGCGTCGCTGCTGGCCTATGGCAACGGGCGTTCCTATGGCGATTCCTGCCAGAACCAGGCCGGCGCGGTCGTGAATATGCGAACCCTGAACCATATCCGCGCCTTCAACGCCGAGACCGGTGTGTGCGAAGCGGATGCCGGCGTGCTGCTGTCCGATATCATCGCCCATGCGGCACCCTACGGCTTCTTCCCGGCGGTGGTTCCGGGCACGCAATTCGTCACGCTTGGCGGCGCCATCGCCAACGATGTGCACGGCAAGAACCATCACCGGCGCGGCACGTTTGGCTGCCATGTCGAAAGCTTCACGCTGCTGCGTTCCGATGGAAAGACCTATCGCTGCTCGGCATCAGACAATCCACGCCTGTTTGCGGCGACCATCGGCGGCATGGGGCTGACCGGCCTGATCCTGTCGGCCTCGATCCGGCTGATGCGCGTGCATTCGCTTGACATCGTCGAGAAGACGACGCCGTTTCGCGACCTCGGCGAATTCTTTGACCTCGCCGAAACGGCCGACGAGGCCAATGAATATGCCGTCGCCTGGATCGACCAACTCGCCGGCGGCCGCAACAGCGGGCGAGGGCTGCTGTTCACCGGCAACCATGCCGAACATGGCTCGCATGCGGCTTCGCGTACCGGCGGCAATTTCGCGGTGCCGTTCCAACCGCCGTTCAATGTGCTCAACCGGCCGTTCCTGACCGCTTTCAATGCAGCCTACCGGTGGAAGAAAGGCCGTGCGACCGTGCCGCGTCACACCGGCTACCTCGGTTTTTTCTTCCCGCTCGACGGCGTGCGTGACTGGAACCGGCTTTATGGCCCCAATGGGCTCTTCCAACACCAGAGCGTGGTGCCGGAAGAGGCTGCGCGCATCGCTGTGCCCGAGTTGCTCGCGGCGGCCCGGCGGGCCGGGCAGGGGTCCTTCCTCACCGTGCTGAAACGCTTCGGTTCAATCCGCTCGCCGGCGCTGCTGTCGTTCCCGCGCCCGGGCTATACGCTGACGCTGGATTTTCCCAACAGGGGAGCGGCGACGCTTGCCCTGCTTGGTGAGCTCGACCGCATCACCGTCGCGGCCGGCGGGGCGGTCAACCCTTACAAGGATGCGCGCATGAGTGCTGCGACCTTCGCCGCCTCCTTTGGCGACTGGCCGCGGCTGGAGGCGCTGCGCGACCCCTCATTCATGTCCGATTTCTGGGCCCGCACGGCTAGCAGCATCGACCTGAGGCGGCGCGGCGCCGAGGCTGCCGAATAGATGAAATAGGGCGAATAGATGAAATTGGAATTAATCGTGGTTAGTAAATGACTAATCGTAAGTTTTACTCAAAACATTCTTGTGAGTTCACGAAATCTTTTCAGGTTTGTATTACTTGATGACACGGGGTGGGTGAGCAGGCATGAAATATATCGTCTTCATTCTCTTTACGGTCATGACCAATGCCGCAGCGCAGCTGATGCTGAAGCAAGGCATGATGTCGCTTGGACCGATCTCGTTCGAGGGCGTCAATCCGCTCCTCAAGCTGCTGCAGATCATCTTCAGCCCCTGGGTGTTCCTTGGGCTCTGCACCTTCGTGATTTCCATGGCCTCGCACCTCTATGTGCTGTCCAAGGTCGAGCTTTCCTTTGCCTATCCGTTCCTCAGCCTCGCCTATGTCGCCGTCGCCATCTTCGCCTATTTCGTCTTCCGCGAGGACCTCAATGGCTGGCGCATCGCCGGTATCGCCTTCATCTGCGTCGGCACCGTGCTGATCGCGCAAAGTGGGCGGGTGCATGAAGACCAGACCGCTTCCATCACGCCCGACAAGATCCCTGCAAACGAGACCGTTCGATGAGACATGTGATTTTCGGCGGTGACGGCTTCGTCGGCCGTCATCTTGCCCCGAAGCTTGTGGCCGATGGCGAAGACATTGTCGTTGCCGACGTCGTCAAGAGCGACCTTGCGCACTATCGCAACGTCCGCTTTATCAAGTGCGACGTCACCGATCCGGCGTCGGTCGCTGCGGTCGGGCTCAAGGCCGACGACATGGTCTACAATCTGTCGGCCAAGATGCTGTCGCCGATCCAGGTCCGGGCCAAGCGGCACGACTTCTTCTTTCCGGTCAATTTCCACGGTACCGAGCACATCATGCAGGCCATGGACAAGGCTGGCGCGCCAAAACTCGTCCATTACACGACCGACATGATCTACGGCCACACGGTCACCCAGCCGATGACCGAAGAGCACCCGGTCGCACCGCTTGGCGAGTATGGCTGGTCGAAGCAGAAGACCGAGGAATTGGCCGCGCAATGGCGCAAGCGCGGCATGTCGATCTCGCTGTTTCGCCCGCGCCTGATCATCGGACCGGGCCGGCTCGGCATTCTCGAAAAGCTGTTCAAGCTGATCGACTGGAATCTTCCGGTGCCGATGATCGGTTCGGGCCGCAACCCCTATCAGTTCATCTCTGTTTTTGATTGTGCAGAAGCTGCCCGCGCCGCCTGGAAAGCCGGCGTGCCCAACGAAGCCTATAATCTCGGCTCGCTCAATCCGCCGCCGGTGAAGAAATTGCTCGGCGACTTGATCCGGCATGCCGGTTCGAAATCGCTGCTGATCCCGACACCCGGATGGGCTGTCAAGCGCACGCTCGACCTGCTCGACCTCTTGAACATGCCGATTATGGATCCGGAACAATATCTGATCGCCGACGAGGAGTGTGTGCTCGACGTCTCCAAGGCCGAGCGTCAGCTCGGCTGGGTGCCGCAATATCGCGACGAGGACATGCTGATCGCCGCCTACAGCGAGTACTGCGCCAAGAAGGCCGGTCCCGCTGTGGCCACCAAACATGTGCCTGCCGAATAGCGGGCCTGCCAAACAGTTTTATGGCGCACGACGTTGGTCGTAAGCGCGGACAGGAGATTTGAAATGACCGTCATGGCCAAGCCCGAACAGACGAATGCGCGCACCATGGTCAGCGCGCCGGCGCTGTCGCCCGCCACCATCGCCAAACCCGATCTGATCAGCGTCGAGCAGGCCAAGTCGATGGATGTCGCTGTGATGACCGATTTGTTCAAGGCGCATCTCAACCCCGGCCAGCTGCATTTCATGAAGCTGCTTGGCTTCCACAAGATCAAGATCGAGCGCGCCGAAGGCATGTTCTATATCGACCAGAACGGCCGCAAGATCCTCGACTTCTTCGGCGGTTTCGGTTCGCTGGCCTTCGGCCACAACCATCCGCGCATCCTCGAAGCGCGCAAAAAGTTCCAGGAGGAGAAGCGCCAGGAAATCGCCATCGCCTTCATGTCGCAATATGCGGCAGCGCTTGCGCACAACATCGCCAAGTGTTCGCCCGGCGATCTCGACATGGTATTCCTGGGCTCATCCGGTTCGGAAGCGATGGAAGCGGCGGTGAAGCTTGCGGAGCGCGCCGCCGGCCCGAAGCGGCCGAAAATCGTCTATGCCGAGAATTCCTTCCACGGCAAGACCAAGGGCGTGCTCGGCATCACCGACGGCCAGCTCTACCGCGCCGACTTCAAGATGGCGGACAATACGGTGCGCATCCCCTTTGGCGACATCGAGGCGGTCGAGCGCCTGTTCCGTTCCGACCCGGAGGTCGGCGTCATCGTGCTCGAAACCATTCAGGGCGGCGGCGGCATCATCCAGGCTCCAGCGCAATACTGGCAGAAGCTGCGCGCACTGTGCGACCAGTTTGGGGTGCTGTGGGTGGCCGACGAAGTGCAGTGCGGTTATGGCCGCTCGGGCCGTTTCTATGCCTTCGAGCATTACGGCGTCGTGCCTGATGTGACCGCGCTGGCCAAGTCGCTTGGCGCCGGCAAGGCGGCGGTCGGCGCGATGATTGCGCGCCGCGAGGTTTACATGAAGGCCTATGGCACGCCGAAAACGGCGATGATCCATGCCATGGCAACCTTCGGCGGAATGGGCGAGGCCTGCGTCACCGCGATCGAGGGTATCAACGTGCTCTATGACGAGGGGCTGATCGACAACGCCGCCGTCACGGGCGACTATTTGCTCGCGCGTCTGCAGGCGCTCAAGGACAAGTACCCCAAGATCATCAAGGATGTGCGCGGCAAGGGCTTCATGGTCGGGCTGGAGTTTCACGACTTCTCGCAGACCTTGCCGATGGTGCTACGCCCGATCGTCAGCGTTCTCGACGACAAGCTGAAGGGCTCGCTGTCCGGCTTCGTCGGCGCGTTGTTGCTGCGCGACTATGATGTGCTCGTCGCCTTCACCGAATACAATCGCAACGTCATCCGGCTCGAGCCGCCGCTGATCTGCCAGCGCGAGCATGTCGACCGCTTCGTCGATGCCTTCGACAGCCTGCTGTCGCGGGGCATCGTGTCGATCGTCAAGGATTTCGTCAAAAGCCAGGTTCGTTAAAACGCAAAGTTAAAACGAAAGTTCGTTGAGCACCACGATGCTGACCAAGTCTCCCGCTGCGAAAAACCCGCTCGACCGGCTCACCGAGGCCGGCCTCGCGTGGGGCGAGGGGACCTATGCGCGGCTGGCGGCACCGATCGGTGCCGCGGCCTTCGCGCTCTACATTCTGCTGACGGCGTTTACGGCCTGGGTGATGCCTGATGCCAACTGGGACATGCTGCCCTATCTCGCAATAGCGGAGGAAGGCACCTATCCCGATGCGCAGGCGTTGCATGACTATGCCTACAGCACCGTCAAATCGGGCGTTTCGGCCCGTGACTACAAGACGCTGACCGACGATAGCGGCGGCTTCCGCAGCCACATGACGGAGAATGCCGCTGATTTCCATTCGCTGCTCGGCATGTACCGAATCAAGTTCCTTTATGCCGAGATCCTGTCGACGCTGAGCGCGGTGATGTCGCCGGTGGAGGCGATGCGGCTGGTGCAGGTGTTCTCGGTGCTGCTGTTTGGCGCGATCACTTTGCTCTGGCTGCGCAGGGAAAAGGCGTTGGCGCTGGCGCCAGTGGTCGGCGCGTTGCTGATCATGGCTGATTTCGGCGATGCGGCGCGTGCGTCGACGCCGGATCTGCTGACGTCGGCACTGCTGCTCGGCGGGCTCTACGCCTATATCAGAGGCCGCGAGGTGGCGACGGCGATCCTGCTCTTCCTTGCCTTCATGGTGCGGCCGGACAATATTGTTTTCCTTGCGGCTTTCGCCGTGCTGCTGGTCACTTTCCGGCAGAAGGCCTGGGGTGCGCTGGCCGGCTTTGCCGCGTCCTTCGTCGCCTATTTCGCCATTTCGCACTGGGCCCATCATCCCGGCTGGTGGCCGCATCTTTGGTTCTCCAGCATCGAGCAGCACTACAATATGGACGGGTTCGAACCGGCGTTTTCGGCCGCCGCCTATCTCAGGGCGTTTGCCGTCTCGCTGCTGCGCGCCGTCAATCTGAACAGCTGGATCGGCGTTTCGGTGCTGGCGCTGGCCGGCTGGTTTGCGGCTGGCCGGGCCGGCTTCCGCCTCGACCGCCGTGCCGGCATATTGTTCGCCGCACTGGTGCTCGGCGCCCTGGCGAAGTTCACGGTCTTCCCTATCCACGACACGCGCATTTATTTCCCACACCTGATCCCGCTCTTCCTGCTGTTGGCGACGCCCTTCATGGCGCTGTGGACAGCCGTGGCGCGCGGTCAGCATCGCGCCGCCTTTCATATCATTCCCGGAGACAAGCCATGAGTTCGCTATCCAACTTGGCGCGCATCGCCTTGTCGCTCGGTCTTCCCTCAGGCTTGCTCGATCGCGGGCCGTCGCTGCGCGGCACGAAATTCCTGGCCAAGGCGGCGCTGAAAGCGCGCTTCGGTGGATCAGGGCAGCGGTTCCAGATGGTCAATGTCGGCGCCTGCGATGGCGCGCTGTTCGACGACGTTACGCCATGGCTGCATAAAATCCCCGGTGCCCGCGCCATGCTGGTCGAGCCGATCCCGTACAATCAGAAGCGGCTGCGCGCCAACTATCCCGACACGGACCGCTTCGTCATCGAGCCGGTGGCAGTGACCAGGGCCAAGGGCACGATCACCGTCCACACGTTCGACGCCGCAGCACTTGAGGCCGGCACGCTGCCGATCGAGTTCATCGGCTGCTCCTCGGTCACCGACACCAATCTGATGTCGGGCAAGAATGCCTGGGGCGAGGCCGACGCCAACTTCAACAAATTCGCGCCGCACCTGAAAGACATCGAGGTGCCGTCGGAGACGCTGCAATCATTGCTCGACCGCAACGGCATCACCCATATCGATGCCTTCCTCGTCGATTGCGAGGGGGCCGACTGGATCGTCTTCGAACAGCTCGATCTGAAACGCTACCGTCCGGGCATGATCAAGGTCGAGGTTGGCGCGCTGCCGGCAGCCGAGATCGGCCAGGTCGTGGTCAAGTTGAAGACGGCGGGCTACCAGGTCGGCTTCCAGGCCGAGGATATCTGGGCCTTCGCCTGAGACTGCTCGTGTTCCAGCTAGATCCGCATCAGCCAAGGCCAGGGACATGAAGCATTCCGCCGTCTGGTCGCTCGGCTTTTTACCAATGTCGCAAACAGGCTTCATCAGGCCTGTCGCTCCGCCCTATAGTCCGCCCGCAAAACGCTTTGGAGTCGCGGGCAATGGCAGAGTTTCCGAAAAAGGCGAAGGTCGTCATCATTGGCCTCGGCGGTATCGTCGGCGCATCGATCGCCCATCATCTGATCGAACGCGGATGGGATGACATCGTCGGCATCGACAAGTCGGGCATCCCGACCGACATCGGCTCGACCGCGCACGCTTCCGACTTCTGCTACACGACCAGCCATGATTTTCTGTCCTGCTGGACGACGCTCTATTCCATCGATTTCTACGAGAAGATGGGCCATTATGCCCGCATCGGCGGCCTCGAAGTCGCCCGTGTCGGCGACGACGGCCGCATGGACGAGATCAAGCGCAAGATCGCGTCGGCGAAGGCTTTTGGCACACGCGCGCGTCTGATCGAGCCGGCCGAGATCAAGGAGAAATTCCCGCTCATCGAAGAGGGGATGGTGCAGGGCGGCCTGTGGGATCCGGATGCAGGCCTGGTCATCCCGCGCTCGCAGACCGTTGCCGGCAAGCTGGTCGACCAGGCGGAAGCGTCGGGCAAGCTGAAGCCCTTCGCCAACACGTCGGCCAGGTCGTTGGTCGTCAAGGACGGCCGTATCACGGGTGTCGTGACCGATCGCGGCACGATCGAGGCCGACTACGTCATCGTCTGCGCCGGTATCTGGGGCCGGCTGATCGCCGAAATGGTGGGTGAGGACCTGCCGGTGATGCCGATCGACCATCCGCTGACCTTCTTCGGCCCCTACAACGAGTTTGCCGGCACCGGCAAGGAGATCGGCTGGCCGCTGCTGCGCGACCAGGGCAATTCGGCCTATATGCGCGACACTGGCGATCCCAAGACCGCCGAGGGTGGCCAGATCGAATGGGGCTATTACGAAGAAAACAACCCGCGGCTTTGCCATCCGCGCGACCTCTTGGAAAAGCATGAGGCGCGGCTGTCGCCCTCGCAACGCGACCTCGACATGGAACAGATCCTGGCGCCGCTCGAACGCGCCATGGAACTGACGCCGATCCTGGGCGAACTCGGCTATAATGAGAGCCATTCCTTCAACGGCTTGCTGCAGGTGACCGCCGATGGCGGCCCGTCGATGGGCGAAAGCCAGAAGGTGAGGGGCCTCTGGTACGCCGTGGCCATCTGGGTCAAGGACGGCCCCGGCATGGGCAAGCTGATCGCCGACTGGATGACGGACGGCCGCACAGCGATCGACCACCACGCCATCGACTATGCGCGTTTCTATCCGCACCAGACCAAGGAGCGGTTCATCTGGGATCGCTGCACCGAGACGGCGATGAAGGTCTACAATCCGGCTGTGCATCCGCGCGAGCCGTTCTCCAAGGGCCGTAACATCAGGCGCTCGCCGTTCTGGGAGCGCGAGAAGGAACTTGGCGGCTATTTCATGGAGCTGGGCGGCTGGGAGCGCGCGCATGGCTATGCCGCCAACGAGCACCTGCTGGAGAAGTATGGCAACCGGGTTCCCGTACGCGAGAACGAATGGGACAACCGCCATTTCTGGCGCGTCTCCAATGCCGAGCATCTGGCGATGAGC
This sequence comes from Mesorhizobium subarcticum, assembly GCF_055456085.1. NCBI lineage: Bacteria > Pseudomonadati > Pseudomonadota > Alphaproteobacteria > Hyphomicrobiales > Phyllobacteriaceae > Mesorhizobium > Mesorhizobium subarcticum. The sequence continues at coordinate 4,126,735 of NZ_CM144237.1, forward strand.
GAGGATTGCGGCATCGTCAATCTCTCGCACTTCTCGATGTATGACATCGAGGGGCCTGACCATGTCGCGCTGCTGGAATGGCTGTGCGCGGCCAAGGTCGGCGGCGACAACAACATCGGCAAGGGCATCTACACCCACTTCCTCGACGAGGAGGGCATGGTGCGCGCCGACTTCACCGTCATCCGCATGGCTGACCGCTGTCGCCTGATCGACGGCGCCGATGCCGGTCCGCGCGACTTCCGCTACATGCAACGCACCGCGCAGGACAAAGGTTTTAACGTCACCATCACCGATGTGACGGAGAAATACGTCACCATCGGCATCTGGGGGCCGAACGCTCGCACGACGCTGCAGAAGGTGGTCGAGAATCCGGATGGCCTGTCGCTGGAGAACTTCCCGTTCGCGGCAATCAAACCGGTCAGGATCGGCGGCAAGGACGTCACCGCTTTCCGCATTTCCTATGTCGGCGAGCAGGGCTGGGAACTGCATATGCGTTACGAGGACGGGCTTGCCGTCTGGGATGCGCTGCGCTCGACTGGCGTGATGCCGTTCGGCGTCGAGACCTATGCCAATACGCGTCGTATGGAAAAGAGCCTGCGGTTGCAGAACGCCGACCTTCTGACTGAGTACAATCTGCTGGAAGCCGATCTCGCGCGTCCGAAGGTCAAGGAGAACGATTTCTGCGGCAAGGCCAAGCACACGGAATACCGTGCCCGCGAGCACCAGCCGGCGACCCTGTGCACGCTGGTGATGACCGAAAACACCGATTCAAAGGGCGTGGCGCGTTATCCGGTCGGCATCATGCCGGTGCTGGATCCCGCCACCGGCGAGACGCTGGTCGACGAGCTCGGCCGGCGCTCCTTCACCACATCGGTCGCCTATGGCCCGACCATCGGCAAGAACATCGCGCTTGCCTATCTGCCGCACGCCTATGCGCAGGAAGGCCGCAAGCTCAATGTCGAGTATTTCGGCGAGACCTATCCGGTCGAAGTCGCCGGCGTCGGCTACAAGCCGCTCTACGACCCGGAGAACCTCAAGCCGCGCAGTTGAGCAACGAGCGGAGTAACGGACTGATCGCAAAAGCCTGGCTTCGAGCCGGGCTTTTGTCTTTTTAACCGGGCTGTTTTCGCTTACCCTCGCGGCATGTCTGCTTTCGCCCGCGCAAGACATCTCCTTTTCGGCTGTGCCGCGCTGGCGCTGATGCTCTGGCTGGCGTCGGGATCACGCGCCGACGAGCCGGTTGATGTCGAGCTGGTGCTGGCGGTCGATGTTTCGCTGTCGATGTCGGCGGATGAGCTCGAGATCCAGCGGCATGGCTACGCGGCGGCACTGACGCATGACAATGTGCTGCAGGCGATCGCCGATGGCGCCTATGGCAAGATCGCCGTCACCTATGTCGAATGGGCCGGCACCGGCTGGCAGAAGGTCATCGTGCCTTGGACGGTGATTGCCAGCCGGGCCGATGCGGAAAAAGTGGTGGCGCAGCTCGATGCCCATCCTCCCGACAGCGCGCGGCGCACCTCGATCTCCGGAGCGATGGAGTTCGGCGCCGATCTGTTCGCCGAAAGCGGCTACCAGGGGACCAAGCGGGTCATCGATATTTCCGGCGACGGACCCAACAACCAGGGCTCGCCGGTCAATCTCGTCCGCGACGGCGTGGTCAGGCAAGGCATCATCATCAACGGCCTGCCGCTGATGACGCGAGGCGGATTTTCCGGCGCCTACGACGTCAACAATCTCGACCGCTACTACAGCGACTGCGTCATTGGCGGCCCCGGAGCCTTCATGATCCCGGTCAACGACTGGACGCAATTTCCCGAAGCCATACGCCGCAAGCTGGTGCTTGAACTCGCCGGCTCGGCGTCGCCGCAATGGGCGGCGGAGGCGGAAGAGGCTGATCATCCGCCAGTGGTGCTGGCGCAGGACAAGCCCGCCAGCGACTGCCAGATCGGCGAGAAGATGTGGCGCAACCGCAGCTGGATGCGCGACAGCCGCTAGGCTCTTCTTGCGATCGCAGCATTGGCAAATTGGCTGGATCGCGCTATCCAGCCGCTGGGGGCCGCGGTCCAACCGAGGAAACATCAGATGAAACGCCTTGCCATCCTGACGGCTGTCGCGTCCGTGCTTTTTGCCGACGGCGCCAGCGCCCAATACAATGATCAGCCCGCCTGCGTCATGTTCGAGCACGTGAATTTTCGCGGGCGCTCGATCGAGATGCAGGCCGACGATTCGGTCAGTTTTCGCGGCGGCCAGTTCTGGAATGACCGCGTGTCGTCGGTCTTCGTTCGCCGCGGCTGCAGCCTCGTTGCCTATGAGGATACGCGAATGGGCGGCCGTTCGATCGAAATCCGGCGCAGGGCCCGTGAGCTCGGAGACTACTGGAACGACCGCATCTCATCGGCCGAGTGCGTCTGCGACGGGTATTGACGAGGCGGGGCGCTGGCCCTGCCGAGTGCCGGCGACGAGGTGAGCGTGCTTCCCGCCGCCAAACACGTTCCTGTTGATTGACAAGCCCATTGGCGTCTGTGAACAATTTCCCCAGAGAAAACAAAAGGGGAACTCACATGAACAGGATCACCGTCTTCGCCACAACTTTAGCGCTTGCCGCCGGTCTGTCCGTGCCGGTGATGGCCGCCACATCGGTCACCATCGGCATCAGCGGCTGGACCGGCTTCGCGCCACTGACACTTGCCAAGCAGGCAGGCCTCTTCGAGAAGCACGGGCTCGACGTGACCTTGAAGAAGGTGCCGCAGGCGAGCCGTCCGCTTGCCATTGCCAGCGGCGACCTGCAATGCGCCGCTACCACGGTCGAAACCTGGCTGGTGTGGAACGCCAGCGGGGTGACCACCAAGCAGATCTTCCAGCTCGACAAATCCTATGGCGCCGACGGTATTGTCGCCCGCAACGACATCAAGACCGTCGCCGATCTCAAGGGCAAGAATGTCGCCTCCTCGGCACCGGGCACATCGCCCTATTTCATGCTGGCCTGGGTGCTGAACAAGGCCGGCATGTCGACGAAGGATGTGACCGTCGTCAACCTTGAGCCGGACGCGGCGGCGCAGGCCTTCCTTGCCGGGCAGAACGATGCAGCGGTCACCTATGAGCCATTCATTTCGGCGGTGCGCGACAAGTCCGATCAGGGGCACATCCTGGCCACCACGCTCGACTACCCGATGGTGCTCGACACGGTCGGCTGCACGCCCGAATTCCTCAAGGCCAATCCCGACGCCGCCAAGGCGCTGGCCGACAGCTATTTCGAAGCGCTCGACCTGATCAAGAAGGATCCGCAGAAATCCTACGAGATCATGGGCGCCGACGTGAAACAGTCGGCCAAGGAATTCGAGGATTCTGCCAAGTACCTGAAATGGGCTGATAAGGCCGACAACAAGCAGTTCTTCACCAAGGAATTCCAGGATTTCTCCAAGACCGCCGGCGATCTGCTGCTGCAGATGGGGCTGATCAAGGAAGCACCAGATGTCACCACGCTGGCCGACACCAGCGCGGTGGCGAACTGATAGCCTCACCTTTGCCCATCAAGCGGCGCCGCCTGGCGCCGCCGCTTCCCGCTGACAAAGGATAAAGATGCGCCCCTTGCATCCAGTCTCGCCGGGTCTGCGAACCGTGCTCGGCATTTCCTTCTTCGTGTTGTTCATTGCCTTCTGGGCCTGGATCACGCTTGGCGGCCACGTCAACCGCATCTTCCTCGCCGATCCGCTGTCGATGCTCAAGGACGGCTGGCGGCTGCTGGTCGAGGACCGTTTCTGGCTCGACATATTGATCACCATCTGGCGCGTCTTCGGCGGCTTTGTGCTTGCCTCGGTCGTCGCCGTGCCGATCGGCATTGCGATGGGCGCCTGGAAGCCGGTGGAGGCGTTCCTGGAGCCCTTTGTCTCCTTCGCCCGCTATCTGCCGGCCTCGGCATTCATTCCGCTGCTCATCCTGTGGGCCGGCATCGGCGAGCTGGAAAAGCTGCTGGTCATCTTCGTCGGCTCGGTGTTCCAGATCATCCTGATCGTCGCCGTCACGGTTGGCTCCACGCGACGCGATCTGGTCGAGGCGGCCTACACGCTGGGCTCCACCAACAACGGCATCGTTCGCCGTGTGATCATGCCGGCCAATGCGCCGGAGATCGCCGAGACGCTGCGCCTCGTGCTCGGCTGGGCCTGGACCTATGTCATCGTCGCCGAGCTGATCGGCTCGTCCTCCGGCATCGGCTACATGATCATCAACAGCCAGTCACGGCTGGCGACCGGACAGATCATCTTCGGCATCATCGTCATCGGGCTGATCGGGCTGTTGTCCGATTTCGCCTTCAAGGCGTTCAACCGCTGGCTCTTTCCATGGAGCCTGGCATGAGCAAGCTTCTCATAGAAGGCGTGTCGCGCACTTTTGCCGGCGTGCGCGGCGGACAGCCGGTCAAGGCGCTGATGCCGGTCGATCTGGCGGTCGCCGCCAACGATTTCATCACCATTCTTGGGCCGTCAGGCTGCGGAAAGTCGACGCTGCTCAGGATCGTCGCCGGCCTCGAGGCGCCGAGTGAAGGCCGCGTGCTGCTCGACGGCAAGGCGGTGACGCGGCCGGGACCGGATCGCGGCATGGTCTTCCAGTCCTACACATTGTTCCCGTGGCTGACGGTGGCCGAGAACATCGCCTTCGGCCTGCGTGAACGCGGCATGGCGCAAAAGGAGCGGGACGGGATCGTCGCTTCCTATGTCGACCTCGTCGGGCTGAAGGGGTTCGAGAACCATTGGCCAAAGCAGCTGTCCGGCGGCATGCAGCAGCGTACGGCGATTGCCCGCGCGCTGGCCAACGATCCCGAGATCCTGTTGCTGGACGAGCCATTCGGCGCGCTCGACAACCAGACACGCGGGCTGATGCAGGAGCTGCTGCTCGGCATATGGGAACGGCGCAAGAAGACGGTGCTGTTCGTCACCCACGATATCGAGGAGGCGATCTTCATGGCCTCGCGCGTCATCGTGATGACGGCGCGTCCGGGCCGCATCAAGTCGGACGTCGCCATCGACCTGCCGCATCCGCGCCACTACACGCTGAAGACCAGTCCGGAATTCTCCGCGCTTAAAGCGCGGCTGACAGAGGACATCCGCGTCGAGGCGATGCGCACGGCACAGGCGCAGCCGGCCGAGGCTTGATCGCGGATCAAGGCTTGATCCTGGGATCAGGCCGCCAGAAGCTGCTTGCGGTCGACACGCTCCTGCTGCGGCGAACGGGCGTAGAGCTCGCGGTAGCATTTGGAGAAGTGCGAGGCCGAGACGAAGCCGCAGGCGACCGCCACCTCGACCACCGGCATCGATGACTGGATCAGCAGGTGCCTGGCGCGATCGAGCCGGATTTCCAGATAGTAGCGGGCAGGTGAGCGGCCCATCTCGGTGCGGAACAGTCGCTCGATCTGGCGGCGCGACAGGTCGACATGGTCGGCGATCTCGATCAGCGACAGCGGCTCGGACAGATTGCCTTCCATCAGCTCGATGATGGTCAGCACTTTCGAGTTCTGCACGCCGAGCCGGGCGCGCAGCGGCAGGCGCTGGCGGTCGGTGGGGCTGCGCACGCGGTCGGTCAGTACTTGCTCGCAGACGCGGTTGACGAGGTTGTCGTCGAAATCGTCGCCGATCAGCTTCAGCATCATGTCGAGCGCCGCGGTGCCGCCGGCGCAGGTGTAGATGTTCTGGTCGATCTCGAACAAGTCGGCAAAGACATTGGCCTTCGGGAACGCCTCGGAAAAGCCGGGCAGGTTTTCCCAATGGATGGCGCAGCGCTTGTTGGACAAGAGCCCGGCGGCGGCCAGGATATGGGCGCCGGTGCAGAGGCCACCGACGGCAACGCCGCGATTATACTCCTCGCGCAGCCAGGCGAAGGCCGACTTGTTCTGATAGCGTTCGACATTGATGCCGCTGCAGACGATGGCCATGTTGGGCCGATCGGGGCCTGCCATCTTCTTGCGTTCTTCTTCGAGCGAGGTGTTGACCGCGCATTCGACACCATTGGAGGCACGCACCGGCTTGCCGTCGATGCTGGCGAGCCGCCACCGGTAGGCCTCGTAGCCCAGCATGCGGTTGGCGGAGCGCAGCGGGTCGAGCGCGGTCGCAAAAGCGATCATGGTGAAATCGGGAACAAGGAAGAACACAAACGACCGCTTGATCGGATGCTTGACGGCGTTCAAGGGAACCTCATCTGGCCATGACGCGAACAGGATGTCGCGAATAGCATAGCGACATCAGGAAAAACCTTGGTTGTCAATCGGCTACGCCGTCTGGACGAGATTAAATTTGCGACATGGGTCGCAAATGGGCAATAGGCGTGCAGCGATGCTGGGAAAGCGGCAGTAACTGTTCAAGGCGCGGGCAAAGTGCGCAAAACAAACAAAAACGCCGCTTGGCTGGAGCCAGGCGGCGTTGCAGTTTTAAAGCAGCGGCAGGGAGGCGCTGCCTGGAAAAATGCTCAGGCGACGAAGCCGAGGCGTGCCGCAGCCATGGCGCCGGTCTGGCCGGGCATGGTGTTTGCAAGGCGCTGACGCTCAAGAGCGGTGGTCAGGTTCATTTCGCGGCGGGCAAAGAGGCGGGCAAAAAGCTTCATCATCATCTCCTATCGGTTGCTCAGACGGGTCGCCTTCGCTTGATGGAGTGGGGCAGCTCGTTTGCTGGCGCTGATATAGGCTTGGGTAAGTGAAAACTAAATCGCAAAAGCGAAGCGCTTGATATGAAATGCGACACCGAATGCGACGGATTTGGGCATCGCGCTTAAATTTTGTGATTATTTACAAGGCACTAATTCGAAGTCCGCGCCGCTATGCGGCTTGCTCATATGCGCCATGCGCTGGCAACATGGCTCGAAAACTCATTTGAATACAAATAAAATGGTGAAGGCCTGCGGGCTAAAATCGAGAAGGCCTGCCGGGCTGGGTCAGCGCGGCAGGCCTTCAGCATTTGCTACACACGGTTTACTTCGCTCCAGCCCACGATCCGATGCCATTGCGCATGCCGGTCTTGGTGTCGGAAGCTTCAGGCCAGCCAATATCCTTCTGCAGTTCGATCGGCAGGGAACGGATGGCGCGTTCGGTCTGGTAGCGGGCGCGTGCCGCGCTGAATTCAGTCGCGATGCGACCGAGGGACGACAGGATAGACATTTCATTTCTCCTAGTGCGCCGGGCAGGGATGCCGGGCAGCGGTTGGTTACGTCAGGTCTGTTTCAGCTTCATTTCATGTCGATTACAGGTCTGTGTCGTGGCTGCATCTGGCAGCATCCTGTCTCGACAAGATTGACTATCGTCCCAAACTGATGTTCAATCAAACGAAATGGAATGATGCTTTGTATCAGAAAAATTGAAGGTCGGCTCCCATGAACGCCCCGCTCAATCATCCACTGCCGCTGCTCGATCTCGACGTTTTGCGCACTTTTGTGGCGATTGCCGAGACCGGCAGCTTCACCACCGCCGCCAATGCGGTGTTCCGCACACCCTCGGCTGTCTCCATGCAGATCAAGAAGCTGGAGGACATTCTCGGCCGCTCGGTGTTCGCGCGTGACGCGCGCTCGGTGTCGCTGACCACGGATGGGGAGGTGCTGCTTGGCTATGCCCGCCGGCTGCTGTCGATCAACCGCGAGGTGGTGTCGAAGTTCATCATTCCCGAGATTGTCGGTGTCGTTCGACTAGGCTCGCCGGATGATTATGGCGAGCGCGTGCTGCCGCACGTGCTGAAGCGCTTCGCGCAGTCGCATCCGTCCATCGCCGTCGACGTCACCATCGACCAGAGCAGCAACCTGCGCCGCCGCATGGATGACCGGGCGCTCGACATCACGCTTCTGACCAACTCCTACAAGACCAGCGCGCTTGGCGCCGAGGTGCTTTTGACCGAGCCGATCGTGTGGGCCGGCGCCAAGGGCGGCTGCGCGCATCTGCGCGAACCGCTGCCGGTGTCATTGTGGGAAGAGGGTTGCGCTTGGCGAGCCGGTGCGCTTGACGCGCTGGGTCGTGAGGGTCGCAACTATCGCGTTGCTTACATGAGCGCGCATACAGCCGGCCAGCGCGCCGCGATCATGGCCGACCTGGCGGTCGCGCCGCTGCCGCGATCTTTCCTCGGCAATGACATGGTCGAGCTGTGCCCGAAGGACGGCATGCCCGATATCGGCACCTACAATCTGGCCATGGTGGTGGCGCCCGACGCCAGCGCGCCGGTCAAGGCTGTCGCCGACCACATCCGCGACACGTTCGAAGTGTTCCGGGAAACCGGCAAGTTCTGATCGGGAAGCGCTACTCCGCAGCCTCCGCGGACGGCGCCTCGTACCTTGTTCTTATGTTTTGCCCGATCGGCTCGCGGCTCTCGCTGAGGAACGCGACGATGTGCTGGCGGGCGCGGCGCGATTCCGGCATGTCGATCAGCGGCCAGACGTGGAACATGCCTTGCTCATAGATGACATCGATTTCGACGCCGGCGGCACGCGCCTTTTCGGCGAAGATCAGATTGTCGGGGCTGAGCAAGTCGTGCGAGCCGGTCAGGAGCAGCGTTTTCGGCAGCACTGAGAGGTCGCCATAGAGCGGGCTGATGTGCCAATCGCTGCGGTCGATGCCGGCGCTGTACATGCGGATCGCTTCCAGGCCGCCGGGGATGCCCAGCCAGGGATCATTGCGCTCCGCCTCGAACAGCTTGGGGTTGGAGAGCGACATGTCGAGGCCGGGTGAAATCAGCACATGGCGCGACGGCAGCGGCAGGGCCTCTTCCGCGGCCATCATGGTCAGCACCACGGCCATGTTGCCGCCGGCGGAATCGCCCATGAAGATGATGTCTTCCGCCTCTGTCTCCTCGATCATCTCGCGATAGACATCGCCGACCATGCCGAACATGGCGTGGAAATCGTGTTCGGGGGCGATGGGATAGATCGGCACGGTTATGCCGTAGCCCAGCCGGTCGGCCATGTCGGCGATCAGGTGCCAGTGATAGGGCGTGATCTCAAAGACATAGGCGCCGCCGTGCAGGTAGAGAATCCGCTTGCGCTCACCGGCCCGGGGGGCGATCTCGTAGACTGGAAAGCCGTCGACGGTGCGTGTCTCGATGTCGAAACGCTGGTGCAAAGAGGCCGGCGGGCGATGGTCCTCGGTCTTGCGCGCGGCCGCGATCCAGCGCTGCAGGTTTTCCGGGCTGGAAAATGCCTGCTTGCGGCTGTGCCTGAGCACGAACGACACGAAATGGCTTTTCAAACTTGGCATGCGGATACACGAACTTCGGCTGCAGCCGACTAAGAGAAACCTCCACTAATTCCGAAGATCGTACCTTGGCCGAGAAAGTCAAGATTTACGCAGTGTCCACACGGCGCTGTGATCCTCGTCGTGCTCTGCGGCGCGGCAGAAGTGCCGCGCGCAGCCGGTTGCTGGTTGCCGCTGGGGATGTGCTAGATCCCCGGCGGATGCCGAGCAGTTTGCATTTTTCGGCGAAGGTCATCAGCGCGCCGTACCCAGAAGCAGCGAGGTGAGCGCGGCCTGTGGGTCGCTGGGCGGCGATGCCGGCCAGCCGATGTCCTTCTGGACATGCGCCGGCAAGCTGTTCAGCGCGCGGATCGCTTTGTTCCGGGCATGGGTCTGCCTTATGGTCGCACCGAAGCGGCCGAGATTTCCGAACATCGACATTTTCATCTCCCTTGAAGAACGGCCACGGCCGAGGATTATCTTCGGCCGCCGTTCGATGCGGGGTAAATGCGCCTGCGATGTATCGGGTGGATTTCGCGAAAACAGAGTTTTGGTTTCCGGATCGGGCGATCCGGAAACATTTGCATGCAAATGAATTTGGAGTTCGTAGCGGCCCGCGAAGACCGCCTTTATTCGCGGCTGCGCCTTGCCGCGTGGCCTTCGCGCGAGCGCCGGCGCGGGGCGGCATCGCCGGCGACGCCGTCCTCGCTGACCGTCTTGCGCGGCGGCAGTTTCACCGCCGCCGACAGTTTCGGGAACGGATCGACCTTGTTGGGCAGCGCCATGGCGTAGACGAAATGCTCCTGGAATTTCGGTTCCAGCGCGGTCTCGATCTTTTCGATCTGGCTTACCGTCTCCTCGATCTCGCGGCGATAGCCGCGGTTCAAGAGCGCCATCCGCGCGCCCGCACCGGCGGCGTTGCCGACGGCCGAGACCTTGTCGAGGTCGCAATCGGGGATCAGGCCCAGCACCATGGCGTACTTCGGATCGATGAAGGAGCCGAAGGCGCCGGCGAAATGGATGCGGTCGACATGCTCGGTGTTCTGCTTTTCCATCAGCAGCTTGGTGCCGGCATAAAGCGCTGCCTTGGCGAGCTGGATGGCGCGCACATCGGTCTGCGTGATGGTGATCTTCGGCCCATCTTCCTTCGATGCGTCGGAGCCTTCCTTCAGCACGTAGGAGAAGGTGCGGCCATTGGCGATGACGCGCGGCGAACGCGCGGCCAGCGAGCCGTCGACGACGCCGTCCTCCGAGATGATGCCGGCGAGATACATCTCGGCGACGATCTCGATGATGCCGGAGCCGCAAATGCCGGTGACGCCGGTCGCCTGCACGCTGTCGAGGAAACCCGGCTCGTCGGACCACAGCTCCGAGCCGATGACACGGTATTTTGGCTCCAGCGTCTCAGGGTCGATGCGCACGCGCTCGATGGCGCCGGGCGCCGCTCGCTGGCCGCCGGAGATTTCGGCGCCCTCGAAGGCCGGGCCGGTGGGCGAGGAGGCCGCCACGACCCGCGTCCGGTTGCCGAGCACGATCTCGGCATTGGTGCCGACGTCGACGATCAGCATCATCTCGTCCTGGCGATGCGGCCCTTCCGAAAGCGTCACCGCCGCCGCGTCAGCGCCAACATGGCCGGCGATGCAAGGCAGCATATAGAGCCGCGCGCCCTGGTTGAGCTTGAGGCCGATGTCGGAGGCCTTGATGCGCACAGCACCCGATACCGCCAGCGCGAAGGGGGCGCCGCCAAGCTCTGTCGGATCGATGCCGAGGAAGAGATGGTGCATGATCGGATTGCCGACGAAGACCGAGTCCAGGATGTCGTTGCGCTGGACATTGCCTTCCGCGCAGACCTTGTCGACAAGGCTGGAGATCGCCTCGCGCACGGCCACCGTCATGCCTTCGCGGCCGTCCGGGTTCATCATCACATAGGAGACGCGGCTCATCAGATCCTCGCCGAAGCGGATCTGCGGGTTCGACGTGCCGGAGGACGCAGCGACGCGGCCCGACAGCAGCGACACCAGATGCATGGCAATGGTCGTCGAGCCGATATCGCAAGCCAGCCCATAGGCCTCGTTCTTGAGGCCCGGCCACAAAGCGATGACGCGCGCTATGTCGCTGTCGGCATCCTTGTGGATGGCGGCGGTGGCGGTCCAGTTGCCCTTGCGCAGGATGCCTTGCACCTGCGGCAGCAGGTAGAAGTCGAATTCGAGGTTTTTAAAGCCCCAGTCCTTCATCAGCGCGATCTTGAGCCGGTCGAGGTCGCCGAGCGGCTTGTGCATGTCGGGCTCTTCGATCTCGACATAGCACATGCGGATCGCGGTATCGCGGGCAATCACCCTGGTGTCTGCATCCTTGCGGATGGTCTGCGCATTGATGACCGTGTCCTGCGGCACGTCGATGACGAGGTCGCCGAGGATCTGCGCCGAGCAGGACAGGCGCCGCCGTTCGGGCAGGCCGCGCACGCGCTCGTAGCGCTCTTCCTTCGGGCCCTTGGGCGAGATGTGGTCGTTGGACGACACGATCTTGTGCTTGGCGAAATTGCCTTCCTGCACCTCGATCTGGCAGCGTCCGCAGGTGGCGCGGCCGCCGCACACGCTTTCGACATAGACGCCGAGCTGGCGCGCGGCATCGAGCACCGGCGTGCCGACAGGAAACCGCCCGCGCTTGCCTGACGGCATGAACAGCACGAGTGGATCGGTTATGTTGGCAGGCGAGTTCATGCGTACACGTATCTCGGTAGGGATTGTCGATACCGTTTAACGGATCGTTTCAGTATTGGGCGGAGTGTCTGATGGTCCAGAGGCCAATCATGTCCGAGCTCCTGCTGTCCAGCATATTCACTGCTTTTACCATGGTGCGCCTGTTGAAGGGCCCATGGCTGCGCAATCCGCAATATCTGGCCACCGGAATTCTCGGCGCGATCGTCGCGGTGCTGGTGCTGCAAGGAGTCTGGCCCGCCTATGACGATGATTTCATCATAGGCGGCGTGACCGGCATATTCGGATCGTGGGCGGGCATGGCAGTGTTCGATGCCATATTGGGCATGGCCTGAGCGCAAAGCAGACCTGTCCGGCCGCATCAGCGATGCGATCGGTCCAGCGTGGTTTGCAGCTCGGCTCACGATTGCGCGCTTATCCCCGACCCATCCGGGCTTCACGGCCACCGCGACGGCGACCGCCGGCAGCGCCATCACCCGGCGCATTGACCTGCGTTGGCGCTGCCACTGCCTGGCCACCTTCGGCCGGCTTATAGTCCTTGTAGGTGCGGATCCAGTTGGTGCAGTTCTCGTCGGTGCCGTTGAGAACATTGGCACCGCGCACCGCTTCCATTTCCTGCGGCCGCACCGGGTTCATGATCGCCGAGGTCATGCCGGCGCCGATCACCATCGGGATGAAGGCGGCATTGATGCCGTGGCGATGGGGCAGGCCGAACGAGATGTTGGAGAGGCCGCAAGTGGTGTTGACCTTGAGCTCTTCGCGCAGGCGCCGCAGCAGCGCGAAGACCTGACGGCCGGCATCGCCCAGTGCGCCGATCGGCATGACGAGCGGGTCGACGACGACATCGTGCGCGGGAATGCCGAAATCGGCGCAGCGCTGCACGATCTTCTTGGCGACGGCGAAGCGCACGTCCGGATCCATCGAAATGCCGGTCTCGTCATTGGAGATGGCGACGACCGGGACGTTGTACTTCTTGACCAGCGGCAGGATGGCTTCGAGCTTTTCTTCCTCGCCGGTGACGGAGTTGACCAGCGGACGGCCCTTGGCGACCTTCAGAGCGGCCTCGATCGCGGCGGTGACCGAGCTGTCGATCGACAGCGGCAGATCGACGAGGCCCTGCACGATCTCCAGCGTCTGAACGAGCAGGCCAGGTTCGGTTTCATTCGGATTGACCGAGGTGACGCCGGCGTTGACGTCGAGCATGGTGGCGCCGCAGGCGGCCTGTTCCAGCGCGTCCCTGATCACGGTTTCGAAATTGCCGGCGATCATCTCGGCGGCAAGCTTCTTGCGGCCGGTCGGGTTGATGCGCTCGCCAATGACGCAGAAGGGCTGGTCGAAGCCAATGATGATCTCGCGTGTCGCCGAGGCGACGATGGTCCGGGTCATGAAGTCTCTCCGCCTTGATATAAAGTGCTCTTTATATCGTCTCTGGTTTCGTTCCAGGGTCTGGTGATCGGCCGCGTTTTCAGTGCGCGGTCTTTACCATGTCCACCTGCGTTTCGGTAATGTCGTCATGCAATATGTGGTCGAGCCGGTCGGCGACCATCTGGTCGTCGCGACGGATCTCGCGTTTCCAAGGCTGGCGGCCCTTCAGCACGCCCGATTCATCGACGATCTCGGCGACATATTCCTCCTGGCGGTAGGCCATCACATGGATGCCGGCGACGCCCGGGATTTCCTTCACCTCATTGATGATGTCGGTGCAGAGCTGCTTGCCTTCTTTCTTCTGGTCCTGCGCTCCTTCGAGCCGCTTGATGATGGCGTCCGGGATGTGGATGCCCGGCACGTTGGAGCGGATCCATTTGGCTGTCTTGGCCGAGGCGAGGGGGCCGACGCCGCAGAGCACGAACACCTTCTCGGTGTGGCCGAGGTCGCGCGCCTTCTGCATGAAGGTCCTGAACATCGGCACGTCGAAACAATACTGCGTCTGCACGAACTGCGCGCCGGCGGCGATCTTCTTGCCGAGATGGATCGGGCGGAAGTCGAAGGGCGGCGCGAACGGATTGACGGCGGCACCCAGGAACAGCTGCGGCGGCGTGGTGAGCTTGCGGCCGGACAGGAACTTGCCATTGTCGCGCATGATGCGGCAGGTCTCGAGCAGCGACATGGAATCGAGGTCGAACACCGGCTTGGCGCCGGGCTGGTCGCCCGCCTGCACACCGTCGCCGGTGAGGCACAGCATGTTGGCGACGCCCATCGCCGCCCCGCCCAGCACGTCACCCTGGATGGCGATGCGGTTCTTGTCGCGGCAGGCGATCTGCATGATCGGGGCATAGCCCATGCGGGTGAGCAGTGCGCAAATGCCGACAGAGGACATGTGGCAGTTGGCGCCGGAGGCATCAACGGCGTTGATGGCGTCGACCCAGCCATCGAAGATCTTTGCCCTGTTGTAGACGTCTTCCGGATCGGCGCTATCAGGCGGATTGAGCTCGGTGGTGACAGCGAACTCGCCGCGCCGCAGCACACGCTCCAGCCGGCCACGCGAGGTGTGGCCGGGCAGGGGATCGAGCGGCAGGTGGATGCCGGCGGGGTTCTCGTCGCGCTGGTGGCCGATCATGCCGCGGCTCCAGTCTTGGATGCGGCGGCGGCTTCACGAGCAGCGGCCGCCTGCGCGGTGACACGCAGCCAGGCGGAGGTTTCGCGCAACGACTGGTCAACCGGCTTCTGCACGGTGAGGATCTTCTCGTTGTTGACCATGTTCTGCGAGCCTTCCCAGGCCTTGACCCAGACACACGGCATATCGGGCTCGACCTCGCAATTGCCGTTGGCGCGTACACCGCCACAGGGACCGTTTCGCAGCTGCTTGGGGCAGTTCATCGGGCACGACATGCCGGTCGAGGACAGGATGCACTGGCCGCACATGCGGCAATCGAACATGAAGCCCTTGACGCGTTTTTCGACGAACTTGATCGGCGCCTCGACGCGCCCGTAACCAAGGCCCTTCCACAAGGGATGGAGCAGCAGGAAGGTGTCGGCAAAACGCGCATAGAACCATTCGAGCAAGCGCGAATGGCGGATCGACCACAGCCTGATCGCAAACGAGCGCTGCACGCGCCGCTGCGGCGATACATCGGCCGGCTTGTAGTCGGATTTCGGCGCTGCCTTCTTGACCTGTGTGGCCTGGGTAACCGCCGGATTCGTGTCAGACATTTTCTTTGCCGCCCGCCTTGACCAGAGCGACCAGCCGCTCGCGGTCATATTTCGTGTCGATGTCCTGAAAAGCCTTTTCGACTTCGGCTTCAAGATCGTCACCGACCGGGATCGGATCAGCCTTGCGCCATTCGGCCAGATAGTCGTCGGTGCCGCCGGCGCCGGTGCGCATGGCGCACATGTCGATGGCCTCGGTGAAGCGTAAAGGCAGTTCGCGCTTGGCGTTCTGCCGGCCCTTCTTGACGATGATTTGGGCAGGGATGTCGCGCCAGTAGACGACGATAAGATCGGCCATGAATTCTCGCTCCTCGAACTATCGAGCATTGCCGCATGCGCAATGGGGCCGCTTGTTATGGGACGACGCGCGCGCATTCAAAAGCGACGCATTTCAATGTCGTAAAATGAAAGGTGGGTTTATTCGTTTGCGACGTGGGCTGGCGGCGGGTCCGGCGCGCCAAAAAAGCCGTCGCGCCTTGCCCTGTTCCGGGCCGACAAGACCCTACCAGATGCCGGTTCGGAGGCCCGTCCAGAGGTAGAACCAGATCGTCGGGTGATACCATTGCCGTGACGGCAGGCCGGGATCGATGGTGGCGACTTTTCCAGCCAGAACGTCGCGCACCGCCTCCACGCAGATGTCGCGCGAGAACGAGGCTTGCCGCAGCGCATAGCTTGAAATGCTATCTCCGCGTCCGGGTTTGCCGCGCGCTTGCCGCAGCGCACCGCCGGTGTCGACGCCGGCATCGACCAACAGCACGGTGGTGCCGAAATTTTGCGTATCGCCTGATACCAGCGCCCAGTAGCCGCCGTTCATGCCCCGGTATTTGGGCGTGATGCCGGCGTGGTAGTTGATGATCGGACAGGCGATTTTCGACAGCGTCTCGCGGCCCAGCATCCGGCAGCCGGCAAGAAACACGACGCCCGGCTGCAGCCTTGCGATGGCGTCCAGGCATTCCGGCGCATTGGCGGAAGGGACATTGATGATCGACTGCCCCGGTTTCGGTTCGGTCTGCATTTTCTGCTCAGTGATCATCTCATCGGCATGGCTGGCGAAGAAGCGCTTTCCCAAGCGCGTCAGCACCATCGTGCCCAACTGGCCGATGACCGAGACCCAGCCCTGCCGCCGGGCACGCCTGACCAGTAATTGCTTTTTGGATTCAGGCGTTTCGAGGATAACGTTGACAGGACCCAGACTGTCGACGATGGCGTTGATGACCGCCCAGATGTGCGGGCCACCTTCGGTGACGACGACGATGTTCGACTTCTGGGGTTCCATGGTGCGCGCCGGAAAGATGCAACCGATGCCGGATCCCGGCGCCCGTTATGCTAGAGCGCCCGGGTTAATCCTTGGTGATCGGCGGTTGATACGGCTCAACGCTTGAATTCGATGATGTCGAGCTTCAATTCGTAGTAGGGCGCGGGAAATTCGATGCGCCATTCCTTGGCGCCGGTGCGGAAGGCATAGCCGACCTGGTCGGTCTGCGGGCCGCTGCCATAGGGTTTTGCCGGATCGCTGTTGACGTAGCCCACGCCGAGATAGATCGCGCGTTTCTCGCCATCGTCGAAGAAGCGCCCTTTGGTGCGCTGCGAGCCGCTGATCTTTTCCAGCCGCCAGCCCGAACCATCGTCGGTCACCTTGCACTTGAACCAGCCGTAGATGACGAGCGGGCTGGTCTCGCCGGCCTTTATGGTGCGGCATTGCCAGTTGCCGGTCAGGTCCTTGTCGGAGAAGGTCACCAGCGGCTTGGCCAGCAAGGCATCGAGCTGCTGGACATCGGCGGGGTCGCCTGCTTTCGCTTCGGCCAACGCCGCCTTGCGCGTGTCACCATATTTGTCGAGCCGCGCCTTGTCGGCAGGGGTGATGATTTTCTGCACCTGGCCGTCGGCCAGGGCAGGGAGAGCGAAGCAGAACAGGCCGATGGCGGCAAGCAGTGGGCGAAGGATCATCAGGAACTCCCGTATCATGGAAATGGCAGTTGATGTCTGGAGCGGCGCCCCGCCGGCTGCTGCCTGAGTTAATCGGGTCGCTCGCGCCTGTCATCCATGCTTAACAGCGTCACCGTCAAAAATCATGGTGTGGCACATGCGAATCTTACTCACGGGGTCGTCGGGTTGGCTGGGCAGCGCGCTGGCGCCGCTGCTGCGCG
This sequence comes from Mesorhizobium subarcticum, assembly GCF_055456085.1. Taxonomy (NCBI): domain Bacteria; kingdom Pseudomonadati; phylum Pseudomonadota; class Alphaproteobacteria; order Hyphomicrobiales; family Phyllobacteriaceae; genus Mesorhizobium; species Mesorhizobium subarcticum. Next base: position 4,143,939 of record NZ_CM144237.1, read on the forward strand.
GCCTTGGCCATGAGGTGATCGGTCTTAACCCTGTCCCATCGATGGAGACCCAAATTGTCGGCTCGATCGCGGATCGTGAGCTTGTCATGCGAACCGTTCGTGACAACCGACTCGAAGCCATCATTCACAGCGGCGCGCTGCACAAGCCCAACATAGAGAGCCGCGACAACAGCGATTTCGTCGCCACCAACGTGCGAGGTACGCTCAACCTGCTGGACGCGGCGGTGGCGAACGGCGTGCAGCGCTTCGTCTTCACCTCGACGACCTCGCTGATGATCTCGCAAGCGATACGCGACGGGTTCAGTGGCGGCGCGCGCAAGGCAGCCTGGCTGACGGAAGAGATGTCGCCCGAGCCGCGCAACATCTATGGCGTCACCAAGCTTTCTGCCGAACATCTCTGCCGTCTCTATCACCTTCAGCATGGCCTGCCGGTGGTCGTGCTGCGTACGGCCCGCTTCTTTCCCGAAGCCGATGACATGGCGCACGCGATCGAACAGTCTGATGCCAACACCAAGGCCAATGAGTTGCTGTTTCGCAGGCTGACAGTGGAAGATGCGGCGCAAGCGCATATCGCCGCGCTGGAAAGGGCGCCGCAGCTGGGCTTCGACACTTTTATCGTCTGCGCGCCAACACCGTTTCGGCCCGAGGATTGCCCGGCGCTTATCGCCGATGCGCCGTCTGTCGTCGCGCGCTATTTTCCGGACTTTCCGGCCCTCTATGCGCGAAAGGGCTGGACGATGTTTGCCTCCATCGACCGTGTCTATGACGCGTCGCGGGCGCGGGACAGGCTGGGCTTTGTCTGCAAGACGAGTTTTGTCGATGTGCTGGCGGGGCTACGGTCGGAGAATGGGCCAGCCTAGGGCAAATGGCGCTCAGGCGACAGCTGCGACCCGCGCGAGTTCGGCTGTCAGACCGCCATAGCCGGTTGCGCGACGCTCGTAGACGAGGCCAAGCAAGGTTGCTGCCTTTTCAGCGACCTTGTCGAGCTCCGGGTCGTCGGTCTGGGCGAGATAGATCAGCTTCTCGTAATTGCCGAAATAGTCCTTGATCAGCTCCGGGTGCTTGTCGAGGCCGAGCGGCTTCATGAAGAAGGCATCGAACTGGCGGCACAGGAAGTCGGTCATGTAGAAGGACATCATGTCGTCGTCGGCGATTTTCGCATAGGCCTCCATGCCCTGATAGAAGGCGAAGCAATGCGGGCCGGCCATGCGTTCGACGTGGTGCTTCTCCAGGACGCGATCAAGCAGGCCACCAGTGCCGCAATCGGCATAGCCGACGAAGATGTGCTCGTAGCCCTCGGCCCTGGCCTTCTCGATCGCCTTGTCCATGGCGGGTGCGATGCGGTCGGGATGAAAATGGAATTCCGCGGGAAGACAGGTCAGTTCCAGATGGTCGAGCTTGAGCTGCTCCTTCACGGCCAGAACTTCACGCGCAATCATGCCGCAGGCAATCACCAGAAGCCTGTCTGCCTGATTCGATTGCGTTTGTTGAACCTTGGCCATGATTTCAGCTGAACCGGCTTTCTTTGCCGCAGTCCCCTTTCATCTGGTAACGAAAAAGCCGCGCTGCAAGGCGCGGCTTTGATGGTTGGCCAGTCGCCTTGCTGAACAGATCAGGCCGAAGCGCGCACGTTGTGCTTGCGCTTCATGAAGTCCTTGGCGGTCTCGACCGCCACTGCGGCATCGCGGCAATAGGCGTCGGCGCCGACCGCCTTGCCGAATTCCTCGTTGAGCGGCGCGCCGCCCACCAGCACGACATAGTCGTCGCGGATGCCCTTTTCCTTCATCGTGTCGATGACGACCTTCATGTAGGGCATGGTGGTGGTGAGCAGCGCCGACATGCCGATGATGTCGGGCTGGTGCTGTTCGATCGCATCGAGATATTTCTCGACCGCGTTGTTGATGCCGAGATCGATGACGTCGAAGCCGGCGCCTTCCATCATCATGCCGACGAGGTTCTTGCCGATGTCGTGGATGTCGCCCTTGACGGTGCCGATCACCATCTTGCCCTGCTTCGGCGCGCCGGTGGCGGCGAGAAGCGGACGCAGGATGAACATGCCGGCCTTCATGGCATTGGCCGACAACAGCACTTCTGGAACGAACAGGATGCCGTCGCGGAAATCCTCGCCGACGATGCGCATGCCTTCGACCAGCGCTTCGGTCAGCACCTTGTAGGGTACCCAGCCGCGCTCCAGCAGGATGTTGGTGCCCTCCTCGATTTCTTCCTTCAGCCCGTCATAGAGATCGTCGTGCATCTGCTGCACCAACTCATCGTCGGAAAGTTCGGAAAGGATGATCTCGTCGTCGGACATATGTATCGAGCTCCTGCCGGCATCGCGACTGCGTCGCAAGGCACAAAATATTCGCGTTCATACCTAACCCGCTAGGGGCGTGTATCCATAGCTGATTTGCGACTTCCCGCAAAAGGAAAGCGACTGGAAAATCTATTGGTTTTCTTGTCGATTTTGCGACAGGCGTTGGCGCGGACGGGCCGTTTCGAATAGGGTGCATGGCTACGATCCGGGCAAAGCCGCGCCATGCGGCCACAACGGTTACGGACCAGCCATCGTCAGGCCAGGCCATATTCAGGGAAGAGCGATCATGAGCGAACACGCGGCAGTCGACCAGGAAGCGTCAAACGCGCGGCGTGGACGCGCTGCCAGCGGTGGCGCGGCGGCAAGGCGCGCGGCACGTTCGGGCGGCGGGCCCGGCACGCAGCTCACCTATATCAAGCGCAAGATCAATGTTTATGAGGTGCTGAACGAGGAAGGGCTGGCGCTGATCGAGAAGAACACCGATACGGTGCTCGAAGAGATCGGCATCATTTTTCGCGATGACGCGGAAGCGCTGCAGCTGTGGAAAGAGGCCGGCGCCGACGTCAAGGGCGAGCGCGTGCATTTCCCGAAGGGGCTGTGCCGTTCGCTGCTCAAGACCGCACCGTCCATCTACACCCAGCATGCGCGCAATGCCGAGCGCTCGGTGCAGATCGGCGGCAACGCCACCGTCTTCGCGCCGGTCTATGGTCCGCCCTTCGTGCGCGACCTCGATGGTGTCAGGCGCTATGCGACGATCGAGGATTTCCAGAATTTCGTGAAGCTCGCCTATATGGCGCCGTCGATCCACCATTCGGGCGGCACGGTGTGCGAGCCGGTCGACGTGCCGGTCAACAAGCGCCACCTCGACATGATCTACAGCCACATCAAATATTCCGACAAGCCGTTCATGGGCTCAGTGACCGCGCCGGAGCGCGCCGAAGACACTGTTGCCATGGCCAAGCTCGTTTTCGGTGACGATTTCGTCGAGAACAACACGGTGCTGACCAGCCTGATCAATGCCAACTCGCCGATGGTGTTCGACGAGACCATGCTTGGCGCGCTGAAGGTTTATTCGCGCCACAACCAGGCTTGCATCGTCACGCCGTTCATCCTGGCCGGCGCGATGAGCCCGGTGACGGTCGCCGGCACGCTGACGCAGGTTCTGGCCGAGGTGCTGGCCGGTGCTTCGTTCACGCAGCTGATCCGTCCCGGCGCGCCGGTGCTGTTCGGCACCTTCGCCTCGTCGATCTCGATGCAGTCGGGAGCGCCGACCTTCGGCACGCCGGAGCCGTCGCTTGTGTCCTATGGCGCCGCACAGCTCGCACGCCGCCTCGGCCTGCCGTTCCGCACCGGCGGTTCGCTCTGCGCGTCCAAGGTTCCAGATGCGCAGGCCGCCTATGAAAGCGCCAACACGCTGAACTCGACCATTCTGGCCGGCACCAACTTTGTCCTCCACTCGGCCGGCTGGCTCGAAGGCGGGCTGGCGTCCTGCTACGAAAAATTCATGATGGACATCGACCAGCTCGGCATGACGCAGAAATTCTCCGAAGGCGTCGATCTGTCGGAGAACGGCCAGGCGATGGACGCCATCCGCCAGGTCGGACCGGGCAGCCACTATCTCGGCTGCGACCACACACAGGCGAATTTCCAGACCGCCTTCTACCGCTCCAACATCGCCGACAACAATTCCTACGAGCAATGGCTGGCCGAAGGCGAGAAGACCGCGCCGCAGCGCGCAAACGATCTCGTCCGCCGCTGGCTGGAAAGCTATGAGGCGCCGTATCTCGACCCGAGCATCGACGAGGCCCTGAAGGACTTCATCGCCAAGAAGAAGGGGTCGATGCCCGACGCCTTCACTTGAAAGGAGCCCGAATCAGGCGGGGCTAAAGTCGCCAACATCATCCACAAGGAAGTCTGGCGGAGCGCCTTCTCCGATCCGGACAAGAAGGGATGACTGCGCGCGGAGGCATGGCTGAGGAGATAGCCGCCGCGCTTTCCGCCAATGGCCTCATTCTGCGCGGTGGGGTCGCGTTCGCCGCAGGTGAGGAAGCACTCTCCGGCTTGTCGGGCGGTTCAACCAAATCCGTGCTTTTGATCGGGCAGGCGGGGGCGGAACCCTGGCCGCATTTTCTGCGCTGGCGCGAAAGGCAACCACAGACAATCGCCAATCCGCTCGACAGCTGGTCACGGCAGGTGATTGGCGCTGTAGCGGAGGCATTCGGCGCGCGAGCCGTTTCGCCGTCGGACAAACCCTATCTGCCGTTCCAGCAATGGGCGATGCGGGCCGAGGGGCTGAAACCGTCGCCACTCGGCATCCTCATGCATCCGCGATACGGGCTCTGGCATGCCTATCGTGGCGCGCTGTTGTTCGAGGAGGAGGTCGCGCTTCCGGAGCCTCGCGAGGCGATCCACCTCTGCGACACCTGTGTCGAGAAACCCTGCCTGAAATCCTGTCCGGTCGATGCCTATTCCAGCGAAGGCTTCGCCTACCAGGCCTGCCTGGCGCATGTGCGGGGAGCGAATGGCGAGCCGTGCCGGAGCGGCGGCTGCCTCGACCGCAATGCCTGTCCCTATGGCACGGAATATCGCTATCCGCCTGATATCCAGGCCTTCCACATGGCGAGCTTTGCCTGGGTCGCCAACTGATCTACGCCACCGCCTGGTGAGCTTCTGTCTCGATCTTGGCTTGACGGTTGCCAGAAGACGGCCTATTGATCAAATCATCCGATGACCTGATGAATAGGCCGATGCAACCCGCCATCCGAACCAATCTTACCGACAGCGCGACCGGCAGCCTGCGTGCTGAAATCGTCGGCGGCCGCTGGGGCGTTGGCGCGCGTATTCCCAATGAAGCGGCTCTTGCCGACCTCCTGTCGGTCAGCCGCGGCACGGTGCGTGAGGCGGTGAGGGTGCTCGTCTCGCAAGGATTGCTGGATACACGCCAGGGTTCGGGCACCTATGTGCGCTCGACCGTCGATTCTTCAGCCGCGCTCGATCGCGTCAAGCGCACCGGCTTGCGTGACCAATGGGAAGCGCGGGCCGCACTTGACCTAGAGGCGGCACGGCTTGCCGCCTTGCGCCATACGCCGGCTGATCTTGAGCGGATGCGCCAATTGCTTGCCGAGCGCGGCACTGTTGCCGACGGTGGCAGCGAAGCCTTCATCCGGCGTGACCTCGCCTTGCACAAATCGGTTGTCGCTGCGTCCGGCAACAGAGCGATGATGGAGCTCTACGACTTCTTCACGGCCGCCATCACCGAAACCATCCATGCCACCATCGACGGCGAGCTGCCCGAACCGGACCAGCAGGCCCATGCGGCAATCGTCGACGCCATCGCCGCGAACGATCCTGACCGCGCCGTTGCCGCTGTCCACGCTTTCATGGCGCCGGTGCTTGCCCAACTTGAAAGACTGCTTTCCCAATGAACCAGACATTTCGCCAGTCCGACCCGAAGGCCGATGCCGTCGAGGGCCTGGACCTCATCGACGCCGAAGCCGACAGTCTGCCGCCGCCGCAGCCGCCCGAATTGCGCAGCCGCGCCGCGCGCATCGTGCTTGGCGCGAGCCTCGTGCTGATCGCCTTCAACCTGCGGCCGCTGTTTTCCAGCCTGTCGGTGCTGCTGCCCGAAGTGATGCAGGCGACCGGTCTTTCGACGACCGGCGCCAGCCTGCTGACCACGCTGCCGGTCTTGTGCCTTGGCCTGTTCGCACCCTTTGCGCCAAAACTTGCACAGCGCTACGGGGCGGAGCGCACCTTGCTCGGCGCGCTGATGCTGCTGGCGCTGGGAACCGGGCTGCGCTGGTTCGGCTCGGTGCCGCTGCTGTTTGTCGCCACCTTCCTTGCCGGTGGCGCAATTGCCATCGGCAACGTGCTGCTGCCGGGGCTGGTCAAGCGCGATTTCGCCGACAAGGCCGCCGTCATGACCGGACTTTACACCATGGCGCTGTGCGCCGGTTCGGCCGCCGCCGCCGGCCTCACCCTGCCGATCGAGCATCTTGTCACGGGTTCATGGTCCGGCGCTCTCGGGGCCTGGGCGGTGCCGACATTGCTCATGCTGCTGATCTGGATCCCGCAGGCGCTGGGCAGCCGGCGTCAGGTCAGCCATCGCGGCTTTCGCGTCGTCGGCCTGTGGCGCGACCGCCTGGCCTGGCAGGTGACTTTGTTCATGGGGCTGCAGTCAGCACTTGCCTATTGCATCTTCGGCTGGCTGGCACCGATCCTGCGTGAGCGCGGTTTCGACGGACCAACCGCCGGCGCCATCGCTTCGGTGTCTGTGATGGCGCAGGTCATCACCTGCCTTGCCGTGCCATCCGTCGCGGTGCGGCTCAAGGACCAGCGCGGCATCAACGTGGTGCTCGTCGGCATCGCGGTGGTTGCGCTGCTCGGCATCCTGTTTGCACCGACCTCGACCGTGCTGTTCTGGGCGATCCTGCAAGGCATCGGGCAAGGTGGCCTGATCGCCGCCGCCATGACCCTGATTGTGCTGCGCTCGCCGGATTCGCATGTCGCGGCGCATCTTTCGGGCATGGCCCAAGGCGTCGGCTACGTGCTTGCTGCAACCGGCCCGCTGCTGGTGGGCCTGATCCGCGGCTGGACCGGCAGTTTTTCGGAATCGGCTTTCCTGTTCGTCGCACTCGGGTTCGGGGCTGCCATTATGGGGCTCGGTGCCGGACGTGCACTGCATGTCGGTGCAAGAACCGTGCGTGTCGACGGTCAAGGTTGATCCGCACGCCAGCCTGCACGAAATGTTGACCTCCGCGTTCAGGCAATGTCTTGCCGTTGTCGCATGTGCGGATATGTATCGCACAACTGACAATCGGAGCAGTCAATGACGAAGCAGGACCTTCAGATCAAGACCCGTGACGGCGTGGCGAAGGCGGGCCTGTTCCGCTCGGCCAAGGCTTCCTCGGCCAAGGCCGGTGTCATTCTCTACCAGGACGCCTTTGGTCCGCGCCCGGCGCTCGACGGCATGGCAGAGCGACTGGCCCATGAAGGCTATGCGGTGCTGGTGCCCGATCTGTTCCATCGCAACGCCCCTTACGGGCCGTTCGATGCCAAGACAGCCTTCACTGAGGAAAAGACCAAGGCAGCGCTGATGGCGCTGGTCACCGGCACGTCGCAGGCGATGACCATCAGCGACAGCGCTGCGTTCCTGGATGCGCTCGCCGCCGAGGGCGTCACCGGGCCGATCGGCACCGTCGGATATTGCATGGGCGGCGCGCGGGCGCTGAACGCCGCCGCGACCTACCCAGAGAGGATCAAGGCCGCCGCCAGTTTTCACGGCGGCAATCTCGCCAGCGATGCGGCGGACAGCCCGCACCGCAAGGCCGCCGCCATCAAGGCGCGCGTCTATGTCGGCATGGCGGGCGTCGACAGGAGTTTCCCGCCGGAGCAGTCGACGCGCCTCGCCGAGGCGTTCAGGGATGCGGAAGTCGATCATCTGCTGGAGAATTATGTCGGCATGGCGCATGGCTGGTGCGTGCCGGATCACAGCGTCTATGACGAAGCTGGCGCTGAGCGCCATTGGAAGCGATTGACGTCGCTGTTCGCCGAAACGCTGATCTGAGTTTTCGCGCGGCTGTTCTTGCCTGTTGGCTGCCCGAACCGTTCGCGGTATCAGGCAGCGGCGGCTCCCTGAATGAGCGGGGGCCGAGCGGGAACGGTTCGCCTGATGCAATCCTACGATGTCGTGATCATTGGCGCCGGTGCCGCCGGAATGATGTGCGCCATGGAGGCGGCCAAGCGTGGCCGTTCGGTGCTGATCCTCGACCACGCGGCGATGCCTGGCGAGAAGATCCGCATCTCCGGCGGGGGCCGGTGCAATTTCACCAACATCCACGCCAGCCCGAAGAACTTTCTCTCGGGCAATCCGCATTTCTGTATCTCGGCGCTCAGCCGCTACACGCAGCGCGACTTCATCGCGCTCGTCGAGCGGCACAAGATTGCCTATCACGAGAAGACGCTGGGGCAGCTCTTTTGTGATGGTTCCGCGCGCCAGATCATCGACATGCTGGTCGGCGAAATGCAGGGCAGGGGCGTCGAGCTGGCACTCTCTGCCGAGGTCAAGGATGTCCGTAAAACCTTGGAAGGGTTCGGGCTCACCCTCTCCACCGGCACGGTCACCTGTCAGTCCGTTGTTGTTGCCTGCGGGGGCAAGTCGATCCCCAAAATGGGCGCGACGGGTTTCGGCTATGAGCTTGCCGAACGGTTTGGCCTTGCCATTGTCGAAACACGGCCGGCGCTGGTGCCGCTGACCTTCGACGCAAAGACGCTTGAGCGGCTGGCGCCGTTGGCGGGCAACGCCGTCGACGCGGAAGTTGCCTGCGGCAAGGTGCGGTTTTCAGAAGCGATGCTGTTCACGCATCGCGGTGTCAGTGGACCATCCATCCTGCAGATTTCGTCCTATTGGCGTGAGGGCGACGAAATCCGCATCGCCATGCTGCCGGGCATGGATGTGGGAGAAATCATTCGCACCGCCAGACGCGGCAATGGGCGGCAAGCGGTACAGACAGTGCTGGCAAATCATCTGCCGAAGCGGCTGGCGCAATCGATCGCCGAGCGGACCGGCATCGATGGCAACCTCGCCGACCTGTCGGACGCGCAGATCAAAACCGTTACCGCTGCGGTCAATGACTGGCGCATCAAGCCGGCGGGTTCGGAGGGGTACCGTACCGCCGAAGTGACGCTGGGCGGGGTCGACACCAGCGCGCTCGACCAGAAGACGATGCAGGCGAAATCGGTGCCTGGACTGTTCTTCATCGGCGAAGTCGTCGATGTCACCGGCTGGCTTGGCGGTTACAATTTCCAATGGGCATGGTCATCGGGCTGGGCGGCGGGGCAGGCTGCATAGGCTATGTGCCACAGCTTGCCTAGACCAGGCTCATCGTATGAAGTGCGATGAAGATAGCCACGCCGGCGCCGATCAGGAGAAGCGGATTGACCCTGGTCCAAAGCAGGGTGCCCGTCGATGCAAATGCCACGGCGCGTGCGAACCAGCCGCCATCGATGGCTTGCAGCAACACATAGGTCGCGGCAAGGATCATGCCCGCGGCGACGGGCCGGAGCCCCGTCTCCAGCGCTCGCTTCCAGCGCGCGCCGCTGTTGCGAGACCACATATGAGCGACCGCGTAGATAAGAAAGGTGGTCGGGCCGAAAATCGCCACCGTTGAAACGACAGCACCCCAGAACCCCGCGACTTGCCAGCCAATCAGCGTCACCAGCAGGGACCCCGGCCCCGGGGCCATGCGCGAGATGGCGAAGGCGTCGACGAACTGGGCCTGGGTCATCCATTGATGGACATCAACGACCTGCCGATTGATGTCGGCAATGGCGCTCTGTCCGCCGCCGATCGTAACCACGGAAAGCGGAGCAAATACCGCCAGCAGGCTAAGCAACAACGAAGTGTGTGGGTTGTCGCTCATCGACCTGCCCTGGTGTAGGCATAGGCCACGCTGACGAAACCGGCGGCGAGGACAACCCAGAAAAGCGGCCAGTGCAGAAGTGCGACGGCAACGAATGTGGCGGCCATGATCGCAATGGGAAACGCGTTTCGAGGCACCGCGCGCGCGGCTGTGATGCCCATCGACAGCGAAAGACCGACAGCGGCCGCCGCGGCTCCCGTCAACGCCACATGCGTCAGCGGATAGCGCGACAGCGAGGAGAACAGCGTTCCCAACAGGACGATGACGATGGCAGGCGGGACGATGATGCCGACAAAACCAATGATTGCGCCGCGCCAGCCAAGCAGCCGGTAGCCGATCCAGACCGCCATGTTCTTCACGTTCACGCCCGGCAGCGCCTGGGAAATCGACAGGCCGTTGAGAAATTCTTCCTGCGTCATCCACTTGCGGTTTTGAACAAACTCCCGCAGCAGCCAGCCGCTCAGTCCACCGCCGAAACTCGTCAAGGCGATGCGGGTGAAAATCCAGAACAGCTGCGAGCAACTGGGGCTGGATGGTGTTTCTGGGTTCGACATGTTCAACGTTCTGGCGGCAGCCATCTCTTTGTTGGAGCATGAGCAAGAGAACCAGAGACCCGAGTCGAGATGGAATTGCCAGCGCCATGGCCGATGACGACAGGTCACGCTTTCTTGCGCCTGATGTGAAGCCGCCCCAACGGGCGATCTCGCGTCAAGGCACTGGCCAGAAAAAAATCTTTCCATAACCCCAAGGATTGGCCATTAGCCTTCGTCCAACTGACAAATGATGGCGATGATGCTGGATGAGAGCGAAGCCTCCGACGCCGAACTGATCGGGCGGGCGAAGGGCGGAGACAGAGGGGCCTTCGGCAAATTGCTGGAGCGTCACTACGACTTCGTCTATCGCGCCGCCTATCGCTGGTGCGGCAAGAAGGCCGATGCCGAAGACATCGCCCAGGAAGTCTGCGTCCGGCTTGGCAAGGCTATCCGCGACTATCGCGGCGGCGGCGCGTTCACGACATGGCTCTATTCCGTGACGATGAACGCCGCGCGCGACATGATGCGCAAGACCGCGCGCGAGACGGTCAAGACCGAGGCTTACGGCGTCCACGCCCTGATTTCAGGAGAGACGCCGGCCGAGAGCGAGGATCCGGTCGAGGCACTATGGGCGGCGGTGCGGCAATTGCCGGACAAGCAGCGCGACGCGGTGCTGCTGGTCTATGGCGAAGGCTGGAGCCACGCGGCTGCCGCCGAGGCGATGGCGATCTCGGAGACGACGGTTTCCTGGCACATCCATGAAGCGAAGAAACGGCTGAAGACGCTGATGCGCTCGGCCGGGGAAGTGTGACCATGGTCGACGACAACGAACTCAACAGGCTGCGCGACGCAGCCGTACCGGCACCGGGCGAGAGCGCGAAGGCGCGCGCCTTCGAAGCCGCCCTGCGCGCATATGATCAGGAAAATATTTCCGCCGTCACCCAAGGATCGGTCGGCGGCCTTCGTCTCACAGAGCGAGCACAAAAGCTCTGGAGCGAGATCATGCAAAAGAAACTCATTGCCACGCCGGCGCTTGCCGGGCTTGTCGCCCTGCCGATCGCCGGATACGCCACCTTCCATCTGCTGAGGGAGCAGCCGCCCAAATTCGGCGGCGACCAGAAGATCACCGAGACGCTGGCCGACAAGCCGGCGACCTTGAAGCCGATCGCCGCCGAGCCGAAGCAGGCTCCGACGGAACTGGCGAAGGACAAGAAGGCCGACGCGGATGTGGAAAGCCGCGATGTCCGCGAGGTTCTGGTTGCGCCGTCAGACCCGGCAAAACCGGAAGCGCCCCAGGCCGGTGGCACCGCTCAGCAGACTGCCGCGGAGCGTGGCATAGTTGCCGAGCCGGCACCGCCGGCGCCGACTGGTGAATTCGCATTGGATGGAGCAGCAAGCGCGCCCAGCACGTCGCGGGTTGCCCGCATGCCGGCTGCTGAATCCAAACTGATGGCGCCGCAGCCTACCGCACCCGCGGACCAGATCGCGCCGCAAGAGGAAAATCGCAACCGCGTCGAGGACTTCAAGACCAATCCGGTGCATGCCGCACTCGCAGACCCGGTCTCGACCTTCTCGATCGATGTCGACACCGCGTCCTATTCCTTCGTGCGCCGTTCGCTGAAGGAAGGGTCCGTGCCGCAGGCCGACACGGTGCGTGTCGAGGAGATGATCAATTACTTCCCCTATGACTGGAAGGGGCCGGACTCGGCGTCAACGCCGTTCAACTCGACCGTCAGCGTCATGCCGACGCCGTGGAACGAGCACACCAAGCTGATGCATGTCGCCATCAAGGGCTTCGACATCAAGCCGACCGAGCAGCCGAAGGCCAATCTGGTGTTCCTGATCGATGTCTCGGGTTCGATGGACGAGCCGGACAAGCTGCCGCTGCTCAAATCGGCATTCCGCCTGCTGGTCAGCAAGCTGAAGGCTGACGACACGATCTCCATCGTCACCTATGCCGGAGAGGCCGGCACCGTGCTGATGCCGACCAAGGCTGCCGAAAAGGACAAGATTCTCAATGCCATCGACAATCTGACGCCCGGCGGTTCGACGGCCGGTGAGGCCGGCATCAAGGAAGCCTACAAGCTTGCCCAGCAATCCTTCATCAAGGACGGTGTCAACCGGGTGATGCTGGCCACCGATGGCGACTTCAATGTCGGCCAGAGCGACGATGATGATCTGAAGCGCCTGATCGAACAGGAGCGCAAGTCCGGCGTCTTCCTGTCGGTGTTCGGCTTCGGCCACGACAATCTGAACGACCAGATGATGCAGACCATCGCCCAGAACGGCAACGGCACTGCGGCCTATATCGACACGCTGGCCGAGGCGGAGAAGGTGCTGGTCGAGGATGCCTCCTCGACGCTGTTCCCGATCGCCAAGGACGTGAAGATCCAGGTCGAGTTCAACCCGAACAAGGTCTCCGAATACCGGCTGATCGGCTACGAGACCCGGGCGCTGAACCGCGAGGATTTCAACAATGACCGTGTCGATGCCGGCGATATCGGCTCGGGCCATTCCGTCACCGCGATCTACGAGATCACGCCGAAAGGCAGCGGTGGCGAGCAGATCGATCCGCTGCGCTATGGCCAGGCGACGGTGAACAATGGCGGCGTTGCCAATGCGGACGAATATGCCTTCGTCAAGATCCGCTACAAGCTGCCGAATGAGGACATCTCGAAGCTGATCACCACGCCGGTGACATCAGCCAACGAGGTGGCGTCCTTCGACCAGGCCAGCACCGACCAGCGTTTCTCCGTCGCGGTTGCCGCCTTCGGCCAGAAGCTGCGCGACGAGGATGCGACCGCCAAATTCGGTTACGACAAGATCATGGAGATTGCCACTGCCGCCCGAGGAGCCGACCCGTTTGGGTACAGGTCAGAGTTCCTCTCACTCGTGCGCCTTGCCTCGGCGCTGGGCGGTAACCGGTAGTGGCGATGACGGCCGGTTTCTTTCAGATGGGATCGTTCTGATACGGGAAACCGGCCTACGGGCGGGTGAGGCAGGCCGGCGAGGGGTTCATTCCCTTGCCGGCCTTTTTTTCGGATCCGTTGATATTCAGGTGAGGCCGGCCTGCAAACGACGGCTTCCTGTGCTTCCCCGTTCTACTGCGTCGCAATAGAACTGAGCTCACATACGAAAAGTACGCTCCGCTCCGGCCTTCGCCGGCCGAAGCCCTCAGAAATGCCTCCGCTCTATGAAGGCTGCGGCCTGCGAAGGCCGGTTCTCGGAACCTGCCGTTTTCAGACCGGCCTTACCTGAATCTCAACGGATCCTCAGGGCAGCGATTACCCGCATGATCGTTAAATTGCGCGGCATTTCCGGTACCGGATCGCAATGTCCTCTTGTTACACCGGACATGTCTACGGGGCTTGAGGGAGCCGGAATTGCAGATCAGGACTATAGCCAGCTCGATACCACCGGCACGGGACGCTTCGGCGGTTTCACCAGCCCAATCATTAGAATCCAGGCGTATCAGCGACGACGTCGCGCAGGCGCGCCACACCGCCATGTCGGCGCTAACCAACGACCGCTTCCGCGCCATGCTGGAACAGATCACCGATCCAGGCGCCTCGGGCGCGCTGGTGACGATGCGCGGCGACAACGTCGTCGATTTCAAGTCGGCGCAGTCGAGCTACGCCGACAACAGCGAATAATAAAAAAGCTTCAGGCCCGGCGGCGCCGTTCGCGGCGGGCTTCGCTGGTCTCGGCGGTGTTTTCCGTCGCCACCTTGTTGCGCATCGGGCCAATGCGCTCGACAATTGCCGCAACAGTCGGACGATCCGCCTTGGTGTGGCCGTCGAGCGCCGTGCGCATGGCAGCAAGATGCTGGAACGAGGTGCCGCAGCAGCCGCCGATGATTTTCGCGCCGCTATCGACCGCAAGGCGGACATAGTCGGCCATCAACTCGGGCGTGCCGGAATAGTGGATCTCGGTGCCGCGGAATTCGGGAATGCCGCAATTGCCCTTGACGATCACGGTCGCCTCCGGCTTCGCCTCGGTCATGTCGAGCAGCGAGGCCAGGATGTCCGAGGCGCCGACGCCGCAATTGGCGCCAACGCCCAGCGGCGCTTGCGACAGCCCATCGACAACACCGTGAATATCTTTCGGCAATAGGCCCATCATGGTGCGGCCAGCCGTGTCGAACGACCCGGTATAGGTGTAGGGCAGGCCGACACGGATCGCGGCTTCGGCGGCGGCGCGGATTTCATCCGGAGCCGACATTGTCTCGATCCAGGCGACTTCGGCACCGCCTTCCTTGAGCCCCTCGATCTGTTCGGCAAAGGCGTCGACCGCCTCGTCATAGGTCATGGCGCCGAGCGGCACCAGCAATTCGCCGGTCGGGCCGACCGAGCCGGCAACGATCACCTTGCGGCCGGCCTTGTCGGCAACGGCGCGCGCAATCTCGGCGGCGCGCTTGTTCAGCGCATGCACACGGTCTTGCGCATGGTGGAGCTTCAGCCGGTGACTGGTGCCGCCGAAGGAGTTGGTCAAGATAATGTCGGCGCCGGCATCGACGAAATTCTGATGCAGGCTGGTGATGGTGTCGGGCGCGGTTTCGTTGAGCAGCTCCGGCGCCTCGCCGGCCTCCAGGCCCATGGCGAACAGATTGGTGCCGGTGGCGCCATCGGCCAGCAGCACACCCTTTTCAGCCAGCAGAGCATCGATCGGGTTGGTCGTCGTCATCGGATTGGCTTTCGTGTTTCGAATTCGAATAAGGATATAAAGAAGTCTTTATGTCTAGTCAATGTTTTGTCGCAACCTTCCGGCTGAAGCCGTTGCTCACGATCCGGATGTGATCTCGACGGCGATTTCGGTGCAGACCCCGCCATTGGTCGGGTAATAATCGACCGAACAGGCGGTAACCACCAGCAGCAAATCCTGTTCGGCGCGCAACGTCACATTGCCGCCAGGCGGATTGATCGAGGCCTCGACCACCAGCCGTCCGTCCGGCTGCGGCAAGGAATTCTGGAAGAGGTCGACGGGATCGGGGGCAAAGGGCAGCAATATGCCCTCGGTGGCCAACGCCTGCATCAGATTGTCCCGGCAATTGGGGTGGTTGGGAAAGCCGGCGCGTTCGTAGAGGGCCGAGTTGCAGGCGGGGTAGAGCATGTCATGCGGGCCGGGCGATGCGTTCTCGACCAGTGTCAGCATCGGCTTGGCGGCGGCACTGTAGAAATGGTCGCCGATGCCGGGGAAAAGGCGCTCGGTGATGTCGCGGGTCTGCGACGTGCTCAGCCAGTCGAGCTGATCCCCGGTTGCAAACGCCCAGAGATCGGCGACCTGCTGACCCTGCGGGTCGATGATGCGCACGAGATCGCCCCGTTTGACACGGATGGAGCGACCCGACTGGGGAGGGACGACGATACGGCGCGGCTCTGGCATGGATTGTCATTCGGCAATGGTTTCTGGCCCCGACCATGTAGGGGGCGGGGACTCCAATAACCACCATTGCGGTCGATCAGACAGAGCCTGATGGGAACGACATGCCGGCCAGATTGCGCGCGAAAGCTGCGGCCTCGTGCGGGTTGATGTCGGCAACGCGGATCAGATTGTCGAAATGCTGGGTCAGCGCCTGGACCGGCTGCGTGGCGTTCAGCACCACATACATGTCTCCGACATAGATGGCGGCCCGGTAGGGTCCGAAGATGGTAAGCGGGATCGAATAGCGCATGCGGCCGTCATAGAGAAACAGGCGGAAGGTCGGGTAGAGATCATCAAGCAGCGTTGCCATATGGGCGAGCTGCTGCCGGCGATCAGCCTCCGGAAAGCGGTCCCAGACGCCGAGGCCGCGCGCAAAAATCTCCAGCGTGTGGCGCGGCATGCAGACCTCCATGTCGGTCTCCGGACGCCGGTTGTATTCGATGCGGTATTGGGTTTCGTTAGCTTGCGTCAGACGGCTCCGGTTGGTGATGTTGGCTTCGTAGTCGACGAGCGCGTGCGTTCGCAGAAGATCGGGGATGCCGGCCGGTACATAGCGGATCTTGGTGCCCGCCGCTTCGGCGAACCATTTGGCGAGCAGCGTGCGGTCGAAACCGTCGCGTGCTTCCTCGATCTCCAGGCTTTCGCGGATTTCACCGGTGACGCCTTCGTCCTGGCTGAGGCCAAGCAGCCAGTCCAGCGACACCTTGAATTCAGCGGCGATGTTGAGCAGCGTTTCGGCGCGTGGCAGGCGCGTCGAGGCACCGGACATCAGCTGCGACAGCGCCGACCGATCTATGCCCACTGCCGACGCGAATGCCGACTGGTTGAGATCGGATCGTGTCAGGAGAAGCTTCAGACGCTCCCTAAAGATTGCTGACAGGTCTCGTTTGTCCACCGTTCGTTCTCCACCTGCTCTTAGGAAAAATTTGCGCCGAGGTCCGCCGATCAGGCTCCCCAGGCGTAAATGAATCCCTAAGGTTGTTTACAATGTGCAACATATGCAGCCAAAAATGCGCAATGGCAACATTTTGTGCACTTTGTCGCGTTGAGTGGAATCATTTCTCCTGACACTATGCTGTCAGGAACCAATTGGGGTTCCGGCGACTGAGGGACAGTGGTCGATAGCATGGCAGGCAAGAGCATCAAGCGACGCAGCGCAGCGGCCATCGAGTGGCCGACCGTGGTCCTCGCAGTCTTCTGTTACGGAACGTGGCTCGCCGCCGGTTTCCTGCTCTGGCCGTCCTACCCGATCCTGGCTCTCCTCATTCTCGGCTTTGTACTGGCACTGCAGTCGTCGATCATGCACGAAGTGCTGCATGGCCATCCGACGCGCAGCGCGTTGATCAACGAAGCCTTCGTCTTCCTGCCGATCGGCCTCGTCTGGCCGTTCCGCCGCTTCAAGACGCTGCACTTGCGCCACCATGCCGATGAGCGGCTGACCGATCCCCTCGACGATCCCGAGAGCTATTACAAGGCGCTGTGGCATCACGACGATCTGCCGCCGACGATGAAATTCCTGCTCAAGATCAACAACACCATGGCCGGTCGTTTCTTCCTCGGCCCCTGGCTGTCCTGCATCGGCTTCTTCATCGACGACGCCAAGCAGATCATGGCCGGCGACAAGGCGATCCGCAAAGCCTGGCTGCTGCATGCGATCGGCCTCGCCGTCGTGGCCCCGATCGTGCAGTTCGGCTTCGGCATTCCGCTGTGGCTCTACATTCTGGCGCCGGTCTGGCTCGGCCAGTCGCTGATTGCGATCCGCACCTTTGCCGAGCATCAATGGTCGGAGCATCCGGAAGGCCGCACGGTGATCATCGAGCGCTCGCCGCTGTCGTTCCTGTTCCTCAACAACAATCTGCACTTCGTGCACCACAAGACGCCTACTGTGGCCTGGTACAAGCTGCCCAAGCTGTTTCGCGACCGCCGCGACGAGTGGCTGCGGATGAACAATGGCTATGCCTATCCGAACTATTTCGCACTGATCAAAGCCTATGCCTTCAAGGCGAAGGAGCCGATCGTGCATCCGGTGCTGCGGCGTGCGGCTGAGCATGGCCGGGCGTTCAAGCCACGCATCCGGGCGCGCAGCATCAATGGGCTTGGCAGTGCACCGGTTCCTGCCGAGCCGCCAAAGGAATAACGCCAAGCCCGAACCCGTGTCGTCGAATTCTGCTTCGGCGCCGCGTTTTTGCGATCACTTCTCCGGACATGATGATTTGATATCGGCATGAGCGAATTGATTGCGGCACTGCCGATGTATGATTGGCCTGAAGTGCGCGGCGAGGTCGACGCCCAATGGGCACTGTTGCGCGACGCGTTCCGGCAAAAAGGGATTGATGCGCCGCAGGCAATCGTGCGCCGCAATGGCGATCTGCCGCCGGTGCCGGGCGGTGTCAGCGATGCCGAGGGCAAGCTGATCGCACCCGATCCGGCCACATTGCCCCCGGACGAAATCGATTATCACAAGCTTTGGCTGCACCCGGCGCTGTTGTTTGCACAGACCTGCTGGGGGCCTATGGAACTTGGTTTGTCGAGCCATGTGCAAGTGGTTGGCCAACCGAGCTACGACGCCTATGAAGGCGGGCGGGGCGAACTCTATTCCAGCGCGCTGGTCATGCGGACGGGCGAGGGGCCGGAGCTCCGCTCACCCGCCGACGGCAAGGTGTTGCTGCCGTTCGATCTCATCCGCGGCAAACGCTTCACTTTCAATGGCACCGATTCGATGTCGGGCATCATCGGGCTGACGCGCGATTTGCAGGCGGCCGGCGAAAGCCTCGACATCTTTTCCTCGCGCAGCGCAAGCGGTGGCCATCGCGCCTCGATCGTCGCCGTTGCCGAAGGCAGGGCGGATGTTGCGGCGATCGACTGCGAAAGCTGGGCGCTGGCCCAGCGTTTCGAGCCGGCGGCGCGGAAAGTGGCTGTTGTCGGCTGGACGGCACGGCGCAAGGGCCTGCCCTTCATCACCGCCGCAACGACGCCGGAAAAGACAGTCCGGGCCATGCGCGAGGCCCTTGCCGGGTTATCCGAGCAGCCTCGCATCCAGCGGGTAGGTTGAAAGCTGCTCGTTGCCGGTCCCTGTGATCAGGATCTGCTCCTCGATCTTGACGCCCTCGCGGCCGCCAAGCCTGCCGATATAGCTTTCCACGCACAGCACCATGCCGGGTTCGAGCACGCCGTCCGGCGTATCTGACGTCCAGTCGCTGGCATGTGGCAAGGTCGGGTATTCGTCGGCCAGGCCGACGCCATGATAGAGCACGCCGTAGCGGGTCGGGAAGCAGTCTCCAGGTGGCACCACCGAGCGCTCGACAAGGTCGCGGAACGAGATGCCGGGCTGCATCATTTCAGTGTTGTGCACGATCTGGTCGGCGGCGATGCGGAACAGGTCGCGCTGCTCGTTGGTCGGCTTTGTGTCACCGCACAGCCAGGTGCGCGAGAGGTCGGCGCAGAAGCCATAGGGACCGATCAGGTCGGTGTCGAAGGCGACAAGGTCGCCTGCCTCGATGATGCGCGAGGAGCATTCCTGGAACCATGGATTGGTGCGCGGCCCTGAGGCCAGCAGTCGCGTCTCGATCCACTCACCGCCGCGCGCGATGTTGCCGCGGTGTAGCTCCGCCCACAGTTCGTTTTCGGAGATGCCCGGCTTCAGCGCCTGTTCCATCTCGCCCATTGCCGCCTCGCAGGCGACGATGGCGCGGCGCATTGCGAGGATTTCGTCAGGCGATTTGATCAGCCGTGCATTTTCCATCACCGCTTCGCCGTTGCCGATCGAGATGCCGAGGCGGGCGAGTTCCTCGACACCTTCCGGATTGAGATGGTCGACGGCGATGCGGCTGTTGCCGGCGCCATGTTCCCTGACCAGATCGGCAATACCGGCGGCCCAGCGGCGGACCTTCTGCTCGGTCAACTCGCCGCCATAGAGATACATCCATGACACGGCCGGCCGGACCTCGTCGACGACGCCGGAATGGTCGGATAGGTGCTCGCAGGAGAAATAGTCGAACAGGACCACCGGACCTTCGGTGGCGACGAAACAATGCCGCGTCGGGTTGTGCGCCACCCATAACTGCATGTTGGTGCTGTCGGTGGCATAGCGGATGTTGACGGGGTCGTAGAGCAGGGCGCCGGCATAGCCGCGGCGCTTCAGCTCGGCGCGGATGCGCTCAAGCCGGTATTTGCGCATCGCTGGCAGATCGGGAGCGGCAATGCCCGCCGCTGCCCATTCTGTCTCAGCCTGAACGCCATAGCCCAGCACATGCTGGTTGAGCGACGCCGCCTTCTGGCGGGAGGCGTCGCGCAAAGCCTCGATCGAGCCTGATACAAACGGCATGATCTTGCGATGGCGGCCAAAGCCCGATGTCTGGCTCACACCGTAACCTCAGGTCCGCATCTTCTCGCCGCTCGGGTCGAACGGCGCCTCGACATTGATGCGCGCCGGGCGCCGGTGTCCGAGAATTTCGATCTCGAACAGGCCAGCACTTTCGTCCTCGGCGAGTGCCGCCGGCACATAGCCTTGCGCCATCGACTTCTGGACGTAGTGGGCATAACCGCCCGATGTGACCCAGCCGACCACGCGCCAGTCGCCATCGACGATTCCGCGCACGGCGGACGCGCCTTCAGCAGCCTTGGAACCGCGGATTTCCTTGCCGGATGTATCGAAACGCGGCGCGCCGTAGCCATGCGGCTTTTCCACCGTGCCGTAATCCTTGCTGACCTTGGCCCAGATCGGCTCGTCGCCCATCACATCGGCATCGGCAGCGTCGACGATGAAGGAGACGCGGCGCAGTTTCGGGCCTTCCGCCTGTTCCTTGGCAGCCGCCTCGCGGCCAATAAAGTCGTTCTTCTCGAGCTTGATGAAGCGGTCCATCGAACCTTCGAACGGTCCATAGATCGGCCTGAGCTCGCGGAACCAGGTCGGGAAGTTTTTTTCCAGGCGCATCGACAGCAAAGCGCGCATGCCGAAATCGACCAGGCCGAACTCCTCGCCGGCGTCCTTGATCGCCTTGTACACCAGCCGCTCATAGGCCGGCGCCATCCAGATCTCATAGCCGAGATCGCCGGTGTAGGTGATGCGGTTGACCAGACAGGGCGCTCCACCGACCGCCATCTCGCGGAAGTCCATGAAGCGGAAGGCTTTCGTCGAGATGTCGACGTCGACGAGCTTCTGCAAGAGGTCACGCGATTTCGGCCCGGCGATCGACAGGCCAACAAGCGTCTGGTCGAAGCGGTGGATGCGCACCGATCCATCCTTCGGCAGATGCTTTTCGAACCAGCGCATATGGTATTTCTGCGCGGCGGAAGAACCCCAGATCATGAAGCGGTCTTCGCCGGCCTTGGCGATGGTAAAGTCGCCGATCAGCTTGCCGAATTCGTTGATCATCGGCGTCAGCACGATGCGGCCGGTCTTCGGCATGCGGTTGGTCATCAGCCGGTTGAGGAACTCTTCCGCGCCGGGGCCTGACACTTCGTATTTGGCGAAGTTGGCGATCTCGGTGACGCCGACACGCTCGCGCGTGGCGCGCACTTCCTCGCCGATCGGGCCGAAATCGTTGGAGCGGTGGAAGGAGACGATGTCCTTGGGTTCTTTGCCCTTTGGCGCGAACCACAGCGGGGTTTCCAGACCCCAGCTGTCGCCCATGACGGCATTGTTGGCGAGCATGGTGTCGTAGAGCGGCGTCGTCTGCGCCGGGCGTGCCGCCGGCAGTTCTTCATTGGGGAAGCGGATGGAGAAGCGGCGCGAATAGTTTTCGCGCACCTTGGCGTTGGTGTAGCGCAGACCGGCCCATTCGCCGAAGCGGGCGACATCCATGCCCCAGACGTCGAAGCCCGGATCGCCATGCACCATCCAGTTCGACAAAGCGAGGCCGACGCCACCGCCCTGGCTGAAGCCGGCCATGACGGCGCAGGCGCACCAGAAATTGGTCAGGCCCTGCACCGGGCCGACCAGCGGGTTGCCGTCGAGCGCGAAGGTGAACGGGCCGTTGATGATCTGCTTGATGCCGGCCTTCTCGATGCCGGGGAAATGCTTGAAGCCGATTTCCAGCGACGGCGCGATGCGGTCGAGATCGGGCGGCAGCAATTCGTGGCCGAAATCCCAAGGGGTGTTGACCGGTGACCACGGCTTGCAGGCCTTTTCATAAGTGCCCAGCAGGATGCCGTTGCGCTCCTGGCGGGTGTAGATCTCGCCCTTGAAGTCGAGCACACCGATCATCTCGCGGCCGGTCGACTTGTTGAACTCCTCGACCTCCGGCATCGGCTCGGTGAGCAGGTACATGTGTTCCATGGCCAGCACCGGCAGCTCGACGCCGACCATGCGACCAATCTCGCGCGCCCACAGGCCACCGCAATTGACGACATGCTCGGCGTGGACCGTGCCTTGTTCGGTGACGACGTTCCAGGTGCCGTCCGGCTGCTGCGTCAGGTCGACGACGCGGTTGCGCAGCACGATCTCGGCGCCGAGTTTCTTGGCCGCCTTGGAGTAGGCGATGGTGGTGCCGGAGGGATCGAGATGGCCTTCGACCGGGTCCCACATGGCGCCGACGAAATTGGTCTCATCCATCAGCGGGAACATCGCCTTGGCTTCCGAAGGCGTGATCAGCTCGGTGTCCATGCCGAGATAGCGGCCCTTGGCGTGGGCCAGCCGCAGAAAGTCCATGCGTTCGGGCGTATCGGCCATCATCACGCCGCCGGTCAGATGCAGCGAGCAGGACTGGCCGGAGATTTCCTCGATCTCCTTGTAGAGCTGCACCGTATAGGCCTGCAGCTTGGCGACGTTGGGATCGCCGTTGAGTGTGTGGAAGCCGCCGGCCGCGTGCCAGGACGAGCCGGAGGTCAGTTCCGAGCGCTCGATCAGCATGATGTCGGTCCAGCCGGCCTTGGCCAGATGGTAGAGAACCGAGCAGCCGACGACGCCGCCGCCAATGACAACCGCTTTAACGTGGGATTTCATGAAGATAGGTCCGTTTTTGCGTAAATTGAATCAGGTTTTGGTGAGCGGGCGTGGCGACGGGGCTTGCCGCTCAGAAATCGGTCGGAGCGCCGCCTTCGGCTATGCGCTTTTCGACGAAGGCGTTGAGTTCCTCGCGGATGGCCGGGTCCATGTAGGGTTCTTCGTAGGACGCCAGCCGTTCCTTCCACACCCGGTTGGCCTTTTCCATCGCCGTCGGCGAGCCGGCTTCCGCCCAGGTCTCGAAATTGCGCCAGTCGGACAGGATCGGTGAATAGAAGGCGTTCTTGTAGCGGTCCTGAGTGTGCTGGGTGCCGAAGAAATGGCCGCCGGGGCCGACCGACTGGATGGCGTCGAAGCCGAGCGCCTCGTCGGACATGTCGAGTGGGGTGAGGAATTCGGCCACCATCTGCAGCAGGTCGATGTCCAGAATGGTCTTCTCATAGGAGCAGCGCAGGCCCCCCTCGAGCCAGCCGGCGGCATGCATCATCAGATTGCCGCCGCCTTGCACGGCGCCCCACAGCGAGAACACACTCTCGTAAGCCGCCTGCGCGTCGACCGTGTTGGCGGCGCAGGTGTTGGAGGTGCGGTAGGGGATCTTGTAGCGGCGGGCAAGCTGGCCGCCGACAAGCTGCGCCTTCATGTATTCCGGCGTTCCGAAGGCCGGTGAACCGGACTTCATGTCGACATTGGAGGTGAAGCCACCATAGCCGACCGGCGCGCCCTTGCGCACCATCTGGGCAAAGGCGATGCCGGACAGCGCCTCGGCATTCTGCTGCACCAGCGCGCCTGCGATGGTCACCGGCGCCATGGCGCCCGACAAAGTGAACGGGGTGACGATGACGACCTGACCCTTGCTCGACATCTGGATGATGCCTTCCATCATCGGCACGTCGAGCTTGAGCGGCGAATTGGTGTTGATGATGGTGAAGACGGACGGCTCTTCCAGCAACTGCTCGTGGCTGATGCCGCGGGCGATGCGGGTGATCTCGATGCCGTCGACATTGCGCTCCTTGCCGAGCGAATAGATGTGGAACACCTTGTCGGTCAGCGTGGCGAGGTCGCGGACGCATTCGAGGTGGCGGATCGACGGATGGATGTCGGTCGGCTCGACCGGGTAGCCGCCGGTGCAGTTCAGGATGTTGTGCATCTGTGCCAGACGCAGGAAGTTGCGGTAGTCGGCCTGGTTGCCCGGCCGGCGGCCGCGATCGATGTCGGAGCAATTGGGCGCCGAGGCCATCATCGAGATGATCAGATTGTCGCCGCCGAAGCGCACATTGTGCGCCGGATTGCGGGAATGGATGGTGAATTCGGACGGGCAGTTCGAAACCAGGTCGAGGATCATGTCGCTGTCGAAGCGCACCCGCTCCGAGCCTTCGCGAACGTCGGCGCCATGCGCCTTCATGATGCGGCGGGCTTCGTCGTGCAGAACGTCGACGCCGATTTCCCTGAGCACGCGCAAGGAGGCGAGGTGGATCGATTCGAGCTCGTCATCGGAGACCAGCTTGGTCGGCGTGAGCGGATTTCTCAGCTGACGGTAAGCCGGCTGCTCGAACGCGGCCGAGCCTCCGGCGCGCTTTCCGGCGCGACCGCCACGGCGGGCACGGTCAGGTGCCTGGGCCGGTTCTAGGGGTTGTAGGGCGGCGGTCATGATGGTCCTCGTACGATGGCGATAGCGGCCGGCATAATGGACCGGCGGCCCGCCGGCCATTGCGGAGGCGGCGACCACTAGGGCGAGGGAAGCGACATGCCGGCACGGCAGCTGTGTGGCCGCGACATTCGTCCTGGCCGCACCGGTGCATCGGCAGGGGCCGGAGTGCAGCCGGTCAGTTGGATGCCAATTTGAAGTGCGTTATAGTACTGTCTTTTACTTCTGACATACTTGCTCATTGAACTTTTCTGGAGGGACAGCCATGCCTGATGTCATCAAAGTGCGTGCCGCGACAAATAACGAAGTCGCCTTCCTTGCCTGGGATATTGACGGGATGATCCCTGACTGCCTCGGTTTCGAGATCGTTCGCCTCTATCCCGCTACTGGCGAGGAACGCTGCCTGGCGTCCTGGGTGCCGTTCAAGGGGCAGCGCAATCCGAGGTGGATTCCCCAGGACACCGGCGTGTGGCCAGTGCAGAAGACATTCTGGCGCGATCTGACCGTGCGGCGCCGGCGCGACAGCATCGACGTCAGGCCGGACGGCGAGATGATCGCCTACCGGGTGCGTCCGGTCGGCGACATGAAGCCAGGCCTCGATCCCGTGCCGGTACGCCCCGACCAGGTCGTCGACGGCAAGCCCGCCTATACCGGGCCGGCGCGGCCGCTCGGCTATCTCGGCCAGGGTGCCGTCAGCCCGCCGATCTTCCTAGGACAGATGTTCGGCAAGGCGCGCGTCGCCTTCACCAATGGCGTGCTGTCGACGCAATGGATGTCGCACGCGTTGCAGGAGGCCGGCATCAAGGTTGGGCAGCGCGAGAAGATTGCTGCGATCCTGCAGAACCCGACCAGCAAGATACGCGCCTATCTGCATGGCGATGTGCCCGATGTGCTGACCAGTCTCCTGAAACGGGCCAAGACCGAGGGCGGCACGGTCAGGCTTGCGCTCTATGAGCTTGGTGATGACGAATTGTGCGACGCTATCATCGCCGCGAAGGATGTCGTCGAGGTCATCCTTTCCAATTCTGGCAAGGGCAAGCTTGCAGACGCGGCCGAAGACGACAAGACCGAGGTTTGGGATGCCGGCAACGTTCGCTACAGGCAGCGCCTGCGCGATGCGGGCGTGGTGGTGACGGACCGGCTGTTCAACAACAACCATATTGGCCACAACAAATTCGCTGTCTACCGCGATCCCCAGGGCAAGCCGCTGGCGGTGATGACCGGCAGCACCAACTGGACCTCGACGGGCATTTGCGGACAGTCCAACAATGCCTTTGTCCGTGACGATCCCGCGATGGCCGAGGTCTTCAATGACTATTGGCAACGCATGAAGGCAGACGTGTTTCCGCCACCAGTGAGCGAAACCGCTGCCGGGCACGTCGCACAGACGCAAGGTGTGCCGTTCCGCAGGGACAACCATTTGCCCAATCCGCTGAACGGCGCGACCTCGGTGCTGGACGGTATGACGGTCTGGTTCTCCCCGAACGACCCGAACCGCAGCAAGAAAGACATTTCTGTGCGACCGGTGGACCTCGAGGATGTCTTCGCGCGCATCAAGGCGGCCAAGCGCGCCGTTCTGTTCCTCGTGTTCAACCCTTCATTGCTCGGCGACAACTCGATCGTCGATCAGGCCGTCGCCGCCGCAAAGGCCGATCCAAATCTGATCGTGCAGGGCGCCATCAGCGACGAGACCGCTATGCCCAACTATGTCGCGCCGACCAAGGATCCGGTCACCCACAAGTCGAACAAGGACGGCAAGTCGCCCTTCGTCTATCCGGAAAAGGTCTGGGAGGCGCCGAACGTCTCCATTGTGCGGGCAGCGAACCTGACCGGCGCCACCATCGCGCGCGACTTCCAGGCCGAGGTGCTGACCGTCGGCCACGCGATCGTGCACGACAAGATCGTCATCATCGATCCGATGGAGGACAACGCCACCGTCATCACCGGCAGCCACAATCTCGGTTACAAGGCGTCCTACGAAAACGACGAGAATCTGGTGATCGTGGAAGGCGACAAGACGTTTGCCGCAGCCTACGCCGTGCACATGCTCGACGTCTACGACCACTACAAATTCCGCGCCTGGCGCCGAACGATCGGCAAGGGACCATCGGACGACGACGGGATTTCCATCGACGACAAGTGGCTGAAGCCCTACGCGGATGGCAAGAAAGGCGCGATCGCCCGGTATTTTCCTTAAGCGCAAGCGGTCACCGCGCCAAACCTTCATCCAACCCCGGACCGGTCGGCATCAGCCGATCGGTAGGGTTGTTGGTGCAAGCGGATTTCCCCACCAGCCCTTCCATTCCCGCAAGCGAGCCAGTAGCTAGGCGGCCTGCTGGCCTGATGGCCAGCACCTCACATGGATGACAGCATGGTCGCGACCGGCTCGAGCGAAGGCGAAGCGGGAACGCAGTGGGCGGCGCTTGCCGGCGTCACTGCTGCCCTTGCCATGTTCGGCGCCGCGCAAGGGCTGAGCTCCCCGCTGTTCACGCTTCTGATGCAGAAGCAAGGCATATCGCCCGGGCTGATCGGCCTGTCGGCGGCGATGATGCCGCTCGGGCTGATCCTGTCGGCATCCTTCGTGCCGGCGGCGGTGCGGCTGGTCGGCGCGCGCAACCTGGCTATCGGTTGTTCGCTGATCGGTGCACTGTGCTTCCTGGGCATTGGCTATTTGCAGAACTGGGTGGCCTGGTACCTCATCCGCTTCATCGTCGGCGTCGTCATCAACCCGCTCTACATCCTTGGCGAGGTCTGGGCACTGTCGCTGGCGTCACCCTCGCGGCGCGGCCGGGTGATGGGCGTTTTCAACACGCTGATGGGTGCCGGCTATTCGGCCGGCCCCTTTACCCTGACGCTGGTCGGCACGTCGGGCTGGGCTCCGTTCAGCGTCGGTGTCGGCGGTTTCTTGCTATGTGCGGTTATTTTGCATCTTGTTTCTTCAAAACTCACCGGTTTCGAGGATGACGGCCAGCCAGCCGGCAGCTTTGTCGGTTTTGCCAGGCTGGCGCCGGCGCTGCTGCTGGCCGTGCTGGTCTCGGGCGCCGTCCAGCTGAGCACCTATGCGCTGGTTCCGGTCTTCGGCGCCGGCTATGGCTTGCCGGAAGCGATCCTCGCAGCGCTGGTGATGTCGCTTTCCCTGGGCAACATCCTGCTGCAGATCCCGCTCGGCCTGCTGGCGGAGCGGTTCGGTGCCCGCCCCATGATGCTGGCCTGCGCGAGAGCGACGGCCGTCTGCGCTGTTCTGCTGCCGTTGCTGATCATGACACCGCTGATCTGGGGCGTGCTGCTGGTGATGGGCGCGGTCGGCTACGGCGTCTATACGATGGCGCTGGTCGAACTCGGCAGCCGGTTCAAGGGCACGCTGCTCGTCACCGGCAATGCGGCGTTCGCCTTGCTTTGGGGTGTTGGCGGCATTGTCGGCCCACCGGGTGCCGGCCTGCTCATGCAGGGGATTGGTCCACTGGGCCTGCCGATCGTGATCATCGGCCTCGACGCCTTGCTGGTGATCTTCGCGCTCTATCGCTCGTCGGTCCGCCGGAGCAGCAAGGCATGACTGTGGCCGGTTCGGTTGTTGGGGAAGCCCTGAATCCCTGGCCTGAGTTCCTCCCTATTGAATATCGGACGCGGCATGTCGATGTTGCATGCCGAAGTGTTGCCTATCGGAGATTCCATGACCAAGCCCATCGCCAAGCCAGAATCCAGCTCTGAAGACCCGTTCCTGTGGCTGGAAGACCGGACCAGCAAACAGTCGCTCGACTGGGTGCATGGTCAGAACGAAATCACGGTTGGGCAATTGCAGGGCGATCCGTCCTATCAGGCGTCGTTCCAGACCGCGCTCGATTTGATGACGGCCGAGGACAACATCGCCGTCGGGAATGCCATTGGCGGACACGTCTATAATTTCTGGCAGGACAAGACCAATGCGCTCGGCCTGTGGCGCCGCACGACGGTCGCTTCCTACAAGACCGAGAAGCCGGTGTGGGAAACGATCATCGACTTCGACCAGTTAGCGGCGAAGGAGGGGATAAAATGGGTGTTCAGCGGCGCCAGCCGGCTCTATCCGGATTTCAGCCGCTGCCTGCTGTCGATGTCGCCCGATGGCGGCGATGCCAGCGAAATGCGGGAATTCGACATCGAAACCAAATCATTTATCGAGGGCGGGTTCCGTGCACCGGCCTCGAAGTCGGGTTTTAGCTGGCTGGACAAGGACACCGTCATCGTCTCGGCGGCCTTCGAGGACGCTGACAAGACCGAGTCCGGTTATCCTCGCGTGATCAAGCTGTGGAAGCGTGGCACGAAGCTGGAAGAGGCGACGCCGATCTTCGAGGCCGAAAAGCAGGATCTCGCTGTCGGAGCGGGCGTCGAGTTCGACGGCGACAAACGCCATCTGTTCCTGGCGCGAACGCTCAATTTCTTCGCATCGCATAGTTTCCTGCATCTCGCGTCGGGTGAAAACAGGCGCATTCCCTTGCCAGACGACGTCACCGATACGGCGCTTTTCAAGGACCAGCTGGTGTTCGGGGTGCGCACGCCCTGGACAGCGCCGGACGGTACGGCGTGCCAGCCGGACGGGCTCTATTCGCTCGATTTCGCGCACTGGATCGAAACAGGCAGTTTCGGTACCGTCGAAACCCTGTTCGCGCCGGCGTATCGCGTCTCGATCGCAGGACTGGCCCGTACGCAGGACCGGCTGTTCATCAGCCTGATGGACAATGTGCGCGGCAAGGTCATTGTCTGCGAGCGCAAGGACGGCGCCTGGTCGATGAAACCGGTAGCGTTGCCTGAAAACGGCACTGTCGGCATCAGCCATGCCGAGCACTTTGGTTCCAGCGTGTCGTTCTCCTTCACAGATTTCCTGACGCCGAGCTCGATCATCTGGTCGGATGATGATGGCGAGACACTCGCCACCGTGAAGTCGCAGCCGGCGCGTTTCGATGCCGCGCCGCTGATCTCCGAGCAGTTCGAGGCACGCTCGAAGGACGGCACGATGATCCCTTATTTCGTTGTCAGGCGGCGCGACCAGAAAGGGCCGGTGCCGACGCTGCTTTATGGCTATGGCGGCTTCGAAGTGCCGCTGCTGCCCGGCTATGCCGGCGTGCGCGGCAGGCTGTGGCTGGAGAAGGGCAATGCCTATGTGCAGGCCTGTATCCGCGGCGGCGGCGAGTTCGGCCCGGCTTGGCATCAGGCGGCGTTGAAGGATAATCGCCAGAACGGTTTTGACGATTTTGCCGCGGTGGCTGAGGACGTCGTCAGGCGCGGCATTGCAACGGCTCAATCGCTCGGCATCCAGGGCGGCTCGAATGGCGGGTTGCTGACCGGCGTTTCGCTGACGCAGCATCCGGAGCTTTTCGGCGCCGCCATCATCGAGGTGCCGCTGCTCGACATGCTGCGCTACACGCAATTGCCGCCCGGCGCCTCCTGGATGGCCGAATATGGCGACCCTTCAAAGCCGGAAGACGCCAAATGGCTTTCCGCTTATTCGCCCTATCAGCATGTCGAGGCCGATGTCGCCTATCCATCGGTGCTGCTGACAACGTCGACCGCCGATGACCGGGTTCATCCCGGCCACGCGCGCAAGATGGCGGCACGCCTGCAGGAGGCAGGGCATGAAAAGACGCTGTTCTTCGAGGAGACGGAAGGCGGACATGGCGGCCGCGGCGACCGCCGCCCGCAAGCGGCGCAGACGGCGATGAAGTATGTGTTCCTGCAGCGGGCGCTGGCCGCCAAGGCATAGACCTATTCCGTCATGTGCCAAGCAAAGGGTGGTTCACCTTGGCCAGCCTTTGCTCTAAGGTGCCGGCCATGGCTCCTGCTATGACCTTTGTCTGCACGTTCGGGGTCGCGGTGACACCGTCACCGCGTACGCTGCGCGCGGAGCTTTTGCGGCTGTGCGCCCGCATTGGCTATTCGCCACCTGCCTGCCTCTGACGAATTCGCCCCGGCATCGCCGGAATGATTTCAGAGGAAAGATCAGAGAAATGACCTATCAGAATTATTCGCTGAAGCAGCTTCAGCAGATCGACGCCGCGCACCATCTCCATCCTTTCACCGACCACAAGGAACTGCGCGAGGCCGGTTCGCGCATCATCACCCACGCCAACGGCCCGTTCATCTACGATTCCGAAGGGGCTGAAATCCTAGACGGCATGGCCGGGCTGTGGTGCGTCAACATCGGCTATGGCCGCGACGAACTGGCCGAGGCCGCTTACGCCCAGATGAAGGAACTGCCTTACTACAATTCCTTCTTCAAATGCTCGACGCCGACGCCTGTGCTGCTGTCCAAGAAGCTGGCCGAGATCGCGCCGAAGCACGTCAACCAGGTGTTCTATGGCTCCTCCGGTTCGGAAGCCAACGACACGGCGCTGCGCCTGGTACGGCATTACTGGGTGCTGGAAGGCAAGCCGGAGAAGAACCGCATCATCTCGCGGAAGATGGCCTATCACGGCTCGACCATCGCCGGCACATCGCTCGGCGGCATGGATGGCATGCACAAGCAGCTCAACGGCGCGGTGCCCAACATCGTCCATGTGATGATGCCCTATGCCTATGAGCTGGCGCTGCCCGGCGAAAGCGATCACGATTTCGGCCTGCGCGCGGCCAAGGCTGTCGAGGATGCCATCCTCGAAGCCGGTGCCGACAAGGTTGCGGCCTTCATCGGCGAACCGGTGATGGGGGCGGGCGGGGTGAAGATACCGCCGGCCAGCTATTGGCCGGAGGTACAGCGCATCTGCCGCAAATATGATGTGCTTCTGATGCTCGACGAGGTCATCACCGGCTATGGCCGAACCGGCGAGTGGTTCGCCGCGCAGACGCTCGGCATCGAGCCGGACACGATCACCACGGCCAAGGCGCTGACCTCGGGTTATCAGCCCCTGTCTGCCTTGCTGGTCGGCGACCGTATCGCCTCGACGCTGGTCGAGAAGGGCGGCGAGTTCAACCATGGCTACACCTATTCCGGCCATCCGGTCGCCTGCGCCGTGGCGTTGAAGAACCTGGAGATCATCGAGCAGGAGGGTCTGGTCGACCGCGTCAGGAATGACACCGGGCCTTATTTCGCCAAGGCCCTGCAGGAGCGCATCGCCGGGCATGATCTGGTTGGCGAGGTGCGTTCGATCGGCTTGATGGGCGCGATCGAGATCGTCAAGGACAAGGCGACCAAGGAGCGGTTCCTGCCGTCGGGAAGTGCGGCGGTTGTTGTGCGCGACCATGCGATCGCCAATGGCATGATGCTGCGCGCCACCGGTGACACGATGATCCTGTCGCCGCCGCTGATCTGGACCCGCGACACGATCGACATGGCCTGCGAGCGCATCGGCAAAGCGCTGGATCTGGCACAGGCCGATCTGCGCAAGCGGTAAGAACCTCGGCTGGGCGTTTCCTCTGCGGAAACGCCCAGCTTGGGAAAGATGCTGTCCTTATGGGGAACGAATTCCACTCACGGCGCGTAGTGTGTCAGGCAGCGGCCGCGTCGGCCGCCACAAGGGGTTTGTTTCCATGAAAAAGATCGTCAAGAGCCGACGCGTGCAAGACGCGGCCAGCATCGGCGCGGATTTGATGCTGGCGCCGCTGGTGGCGATGATGCGCCTGCCGTTGATGGCGATGGATGCCGGCAGCGGAGAGCCTTGGGGGACGGAGACGGCGCGCGCGGTCAACGAGAAGACCGCGGCCATGGCGGAAGGGGCATTTGCGGCGCAGATGTCGCTGCTGCAATCGGCGTCGCGCTTCTGGCCGGAGGTTCTCTCCGGCCGCACACCGTCGCTGTTCAACGGCGTTGCGGCGGAACGGTCGGTCAGCGCCGCGCTGAAGCCTGCCAGCCGCGCGGTGAAGGCGAATTTTCGCCGGCTTTCAAACAAGGCCTGATGAGGTTTGCAGGCACTGCATTGTGCCGATGCAGGAACGCGGCGGAATTTTGATTTTGCGTATTGTCGAATTCATACGCTAGAACCGATCGGTATGCGCACCGATGGGGGACATCATGGCCGGACAACCGCTCAACCAACCGGCTGAAATTCCAGCCGAACTCGACCGCTGGAACTGGGGCGCCTTTTTCCTCAACTGGATCTGGGGCATCGGCAACAGCACCTTCATCGCGTTGCTGGCGCTGATCCCCGTCGTCAACCTCATCATGATCTTCGTGCTGGGCGCGCGCGGCAGCCGCTGGGCCTGGCAGAACCGTGCCTGGCGCGATGCGGAACATTTTCGCAAGACGCAACGCAATTGGGCGATCGCCGGGCTGGTCGTCTGGGTGGTCGGGATCGGCGGCTGTGCGGCGACAGTCGGCAGCATACCTTATGTCCTGAAAGGCAGCGATGCCTACCACATGACGATGGACAAGCTGCGCGCCGACGATCGTATCAAGGCTGCTCTCGGCGATGACGTAACCGACGGTTTCTGGGTCGGTGGCAGTCTCAACGTCAATGCCAATGGAGCGGGTAGCGCGCAGTTCAGCATCCCGGTTCACGGTGCCAAGGCCAAGGGCACCGCGTACTCGACCGCGATCAGGACGGCGGGGACGTGGAGCCTGCGCATGCTTGTCGTCAAGGTGGATGGGGTCGACGCACCGATTGTTTTGCTCAACGAGGATCACGTTCCGATCCCGAATGCGGCGATCGGGATATAGCAGGGCAAGACGCGTGGGCCGACAGGCCGGGTGAGCGTTGCTGCCTGGCGAGCCGGGTGGCCCAACGACCAAATGACCGCTGCCGCGCTCCAGCCAAGGAAATGTGCTGAAAAGCCAGGCGCTGTCTGGCACTATACACACGCGTCCAGTTGAATCCGGGACATTTCAAACGAGGGCATGCGCATATGGTGAGTTCCGTCCGTGCGGTCGTGGTCGGTGGCGGTTGCGTGGGTGCCGGCATTCTCTACGGCCTGGCAAAGCGTGGCTGGACCGATGTGGCGTTGCTGGAGCGGACGCAGCTTACGGCCGGCTCGACATGGCATGCCGCGGGGCTCATTCCCTCTTACGCGCGCAGCCGCAATGTCGGCCGCATGATCGCCCGGTCGATCGAAATCTACGAGGGCCTGGAAGCCGAGACGGGCCAGAAGGTCGGCTGGCACAAATGCGGCCAATTGCGCATTGCCAACACGCGCGACCGGCTCGACGAGTACCGAAGCTATATGGACGTCGCCGAGGCCCAGGGTGTGCGCGCCCGGATCGTATCGCCCGCTGAGGCGCGCCAGATCTGGCCGCTGCTCGACAACAACAGCATGCTGGGCGCCCTCTATCATCCCGATGACGGCCACATTGCACCGGCGGACGTTACCCAGGCCATGGCCAAGGGCGCGCGCGACCTCGGCGCGAAGGTCCATCTTGGCACTGAAGTCGTGGGTTTCGAGCGGATGGCTAGCGGCGAGTGGAAGGTCAAGACCACCCGCGGCGACTTCGTCTGCGAGCACGTCATCCTTGCAACCGGCAACTACGCACGCCAGACAGGCGCCATGCTGGGTCTGGACATTCCGGCGATCCCGATCCTGCATCAGTACTGGATCACCGAGGCGGTTCCGGAGGTTGTGGCACGCAAGCGGCTTGGTCTTCCGGAGATGCCGATCCTCCGGGACGAGGGTTACGAGGGCTATCTGCGCGAAGAAGGCGACGGGCTGATGTTCGGTCCCTATGAGCGGACCGAACAGCTGAAGCTGTTCGCCGAAAACGGCGTCCCGGAATGGTTCGGCGCCGATCTGCTCGAGGAAGATTTCGATGCCGTGTCCTGGAATTGGGAGCGTGCGACCGAACTGGTCCCGGCACTCGGGCGCGCCGGCATCAAGCGTAATGTGCGGGGACCTTTCCAGATGACGGCCGACGAGCTGCCGTTGATGGGGCAGGCCTGGGGCGTGGAGAATGTCTGGCTCGCCGAAGGGGTGCCGGGGGCATCCTTTGGGGCGGAGCGATTGGCTATTACCTCTCCGAGAGGATTGTGGAGGGCGGCAACAGCATCGACACGGCGGAGCTCGATCCCCGCCGGTTCGGTGAGTATGCCAACAAGAACTGGACCCGGGCAAAGGTCAGGGAAGCCTGGGGCACTCATGCCGCACAGCACTATCCAGGCCAGGACATGCCGGCGGCGCGACCGCAGAAGACGGCTCCGTCCTATGACCGCCTGAGCCAGCTCGGCGCGGTGTGGGACGTGTTGAACGGCTGGGAGATGCCGAGCTGGTTCGCGCCCAAAGGTGTCGAGGCGCGCAACGTCTATAGCTGGCGCTGGACTGCCAAAGGGAATTACGTCGGCGAGGAGGTCCAGGCTGTCCGCCATGCCGCTGGGCTGGTCGAGATGACGCCAATGACCAAGTTCGAGGTCAGCGGGCCGGGCGCCGGGGATTGGCTCGACGGGATCCTGGCTAACAAACTGCCGCGTCCCGGTCGCGTCGCCCTTGCCCATCATTTGACGCCGACCGGCGGCGTGCAGGCAGAGTATGTGGTGGCACGGCTGCAGAACGACCTGCTCTATCTCATATCGACGCCGCGCGCCGAGCGCTGGAATCTTGACGATCTGAGCCGGCTGCTGCCGAAGGACGGCAGTGTGCAACTGCGTAATGTCACGGAGGATCGCGGCAGCTTCACAATCGTTGGGCCGAAAGCGCGCGACATATTGCAGCCGCTGACGGAGATCGACCTCTCCAACGAAGCGTTCCCATGGTTCAGCGTGCAGACCGGCACCGTCGGCATGGCCAGCGACGTCCGGTTGCTGCGCGTCAACTACTCCGGCGAACTCGGATGGGAACTCTATCACCCGCTCTGCTATCAGCGGCATCTGCTGGACGCACTGCTGGCATCGGGAGAAGCGCACGGGCTGAGGCTGGTCGGACTTCAAGCGCTGGAATCGCTGCGTCTCGATAAATCCTACCGGGCGATGTATCGCGACATGAATATCGAGATATCAGCCTGGGAAAGCGGTCTCGACCGCTTCATCAGCCTGGACAAGGGCGACTTCATCGGCCGGCCGGCACTGGTCGCGAAACAGAAGCAAGGGGCACGCCGGATCGCCACGCTGTCGATCGATACGGATGGTGCGAGCGCGTTCGCCTTCGAGGGCGTCTACCGCCAAGGCAAGCTCGTCGGCCACATCGCGTCGGCGGGCTACTCCTATACTTTTGGTCACGACATCGCACTCGCGCTGCTGCCGCTTGACCTTGTATCGCCAGGCACCGAGCTCGAGGTTTCGATCCTCGGCGAGCGCCGTGCGGCAAAGGTGATCGCCGACTCGCCCTATGATCCGGAAGGTGCGCGCGGGCGCATGTAAGAACATCCCGGAGCGGGTTAAACGTGCGGCGGGGCGAAAATGCAAAAACCGCGCTCCATCGGGAACGCGGCTTTGCCAGATACGCAGGCGCTTCGCTACTCGAACACTTTGCGAAACTAACGGGCTCCGGTACGCGAGACCTGATCCGGAGCGCCGGGCGGATGCGATATGTCCGCCTCGCAGTCCGTTTTATAGGGACATCGTTACCGCCGGGTTATCGAGAGCTTAAGCAAATCTAAATTTGGCGATTTTCTCGCAAGATAGGCGCAAAAAATCCAATTATATTAGCAACTTATGGATTGGCGCCGCGCAGAAAATTGATGATCCCGGAAAAATCGGCCCCGGCATGGCCCTGCGCGTTGAACAAGGCATAGAGTTGAGCCGCCTCGGCGCCCAGCGGTGTTACCGCGCCAGAACCCTGGGCTGCTTCCTGCGCCAGTTTCAAATCCTTCAGCATCAGCGCGGCGGCAAAGCCGGGCTTGTAGTCGCGGTTGGCGGGCGAAGTCGGCACCGGGCCGGGCACCGGGCAATAGGTGGTCAGCGACCAGCATTGGCCCGACGAGGTCGAGGCGACGTCGAACAGCGCCTGATGCGACAGGCCAAGCTTTTCCGCCAGCACGAAGGCCTCGGCGACGCCGATCATGGAAATGCCAAGGATCATGTTGTTGCAGATCTTGGCCGCCTGGCCGGCGCCGTCGCCGCCGCAATGGACAATGCGCCCTGCCATCGGCTTCAGGATCGGCTCGGCGGCCGCGAAAGCATCGTCGGAACCGCCCGCCATGAAGGTCAGCGTGCCGGCGGTGGCGCCACCGGTACCGCCCGAAACCGGCGCATCGACCGACTTGAGGCCATGTTTGGCTGCTGTCGCATGCGCCTTGCGCGCGGACTCCACGTCGATCGTCGAGGAATCGATGAACAGTGCCCCTGTCTTTGCCTTGGGCGCGATATCTTCATAGACCGACACGACATGCTTACCTGCCGGCAACATGGTGATGACGACATCAGCGTCCTTCACCGCAGCAGGCGCATTGGCCATGATGACGACGCCATGCTCGCGAGCGATCGTCAAATTCTCTGGAATTAGATCGAAACCGTGCACTTGATGCCCGGCTTTAACCAGATTGGCAGCCATCGGATTGCCCATATTGCCGAGGCCGATGAAGGCGATCGTTGTCACTGTCTCTCTCCCGAAGTTTGCTGGCTTCAGCGGCCGATCAACGCACGCGCAATGATGACGCGCATGATCTCGTTGGTGCCTTCGAGGATCTGATGCACCCTGAGGTCGCGCACCAGTTTCTCGATGCCGTAATCGTGCAGATAGCCGTAGCCGCCAAGCAGCTGCAGCGCATCGTTGGCGACGGTGAAGCCGGTGTCGGTGACGAAGCGCTTGGCCATCGCCGACCATTTGCCGGCGTCCGGTGCCTTGCGGTCGAGCTTGGATGCGGCGGCATAGAGGAAGATGCGCGCCGCCTGCAGCTCGGTCTCCATGTCGGCCAGCCTGAACTGCAGCGCCTGGAACTGATTGATCTTCGAGCCGAAGGCCTTGCGCTCGGCGGTGTAGGACAATGCCTTGTCGAGCGCCGACTGGGCGCCGCCCAGCGAACAGGCGGCAATGTTCAGCCGGCCGCCATCGAGCCCGGCCATGGCGATGCCGAAGCCGGCGCCTTCGCCGGACAAGAGATTTTCCGCCGGCACCTTGCAGTCCTCGAAGATGACCTGGCGGGTCGACTGCATGTGCCAGCCCATCTTGTGCTCGTTGGCGCCAAACGAGAGGCCGGGAGCATCTTTCGGCACGACGATGGTGGAAATGCCTTTTGGCCCGTCGGCACCGGTGCGCACCATGACGGCATAGACATCGCTGTCGCCGGCGCCGGAGATGAATTGCTTGGCGCCGTTGAGGACATAGTCGCCACCGCTCTTAACCGCGCGGGTTTTCAGGGCCGCCGCATCGGAGCCGGAGCCCGGCTCGGTCAGGCAATAACTCGCCAGCCATTCCATCGAGGTGAGCTTCGGCAGGAAGCGTTGGCGCTGCTCGTCATTGCCGAAACGGTCGATCATCGACGCCACCATGTTGTGGATCGAGATGAAGGACGAAAAGGCCGGATCGGCATGCGACAGGGCCTCGAAGATCAGCACGGCATCAAGGCGCCCAAGCGCTGAGCCGCCGACATCGTCCCTGATATAGATGCCGCCGAGACCGAGCGGGCCGGTTTCGCGGATCACGTCGGCGGGGAAATGCTTTCTGCGGTCCCAGTCGAGCGCATTTGGCGCGACACGGTCGGCGGCGAAGGCCTGCGCCATCTCCTGGATGGCGCGCTGTTCCTCATTGAGTTCGAACTGGTTGGTGCTCGCATCGACCGCGGCGTCCATGGCGTGCTCCCTGTGTTTCCCCGGCTGGGGGTTGGCTTGCTGGCCTGTTGTTTTTGGCTTTGCGCGCGCACCAATCTAGACCAATGATGCCGCTGCGCAACCCGACCCTCCGCAGAGCGGCTGTGCATCAATGTATGTCCGGAGCGAGACGTGACGACAAAATTCAATGAACTACTGGGACTGTTCCACGCCTATCTCGCTTGCGTGGACAACGCCCTGGTGCGCGACGCCGTGGCGCGGATCGGCTGGGAGATGACTGCCCGTGCACTGGGGCCGTATCCGCTAGGCTGCCTGCGCCATCTTGATCGTGCAGCCGAGCTGGCGCCAGCGGATGCGAAACCAGTGGTGCAATGGCTGGCGGAGAATCGCAATGGATTGCGCTGGGGGCAGACCTACACCGAGGCGGATTTCGGCAAGGCATTCATCGACAATTACGGCTGGCTGGAAGTGTTTGGGTCGCGCGGCCACTTTGCCAATGACGAAGTGGCAGCCGGCTTGCTGATCCTTGGACCCGAGATCGTCTATCCCGATCACCACCATGTCGCCGAGGAGATCTATATTCCGCTGACCGGCGGCACGGAATGGCGGATGGGCGAGGGCGATTTTCGCAAGCGGGAGGCCGGCGAGGTCGTCCACCACGCTTCCAACGTCAACCATGCCATGCGCACAGGCAAGGAACCGCTTTTGGCACTTTACATCTGGCGCGGCGGCCCGCTGGCGGCGAAATCCACCATCACCGGAAGCGCGACGCAGGGCAGGGGCTGAGCCATGGCCAGGGCGATCATGCTGCAAGGCACGGGTTCGGATGTCGGCAAGACGGTGCTGGTCGCGGGGCTGTGCAGGGCGGCCAGGAACCGTGGACTGAAGGTGCGGCCGTTCAAGCCGCAGAACATGTCGAACAACGCCGCCGTCGCCGATATTCCCGGTGACAACCATCATGGCGGCGGCGAGATCGGCCGCGCGCAGTGGCTGCAGGCCATCGCTTGTGGCGTTGCGCCGTCGGTCCACATGAACCCGGTGTTGCTCAAGCCTCAGACCGATGTCGGTGCGCAGGTCATCGTCCAGGGCAAAGTGTTCGGCGAGGCGCGAGCACGCGATTACCAGGCGCTGAAGGGCCGGCTGATGGATGCCGTGCTGGACTCCTGGGCTAAGGTTGGGGAGGGCGCGGATCTCGTCATTGTCGAAGGCGCCGGTTCGCCGGCTGAAATCAACCTCAGAAGCCGTGACATCGCCAATATGGGTTTTGCCACGCGCGCCAATGTGCCGGTGGTGCTGGTCGGCGACATCGATCGAGGTGGCGTCATCGCCTCTGTCGCCGGCACGCATCTGATCCTGCCGGAAGAGGACCGGCGCATGATCGTCGGCTATCTCATCAACAAGTTCCGGGGCGATGTCTCGCTGTTCGATGACGGCCTGAAGGCGATCGAGAGATTCACGGGATGGCGCTGTTTCGGTGTCGTTCCGTGGCTGAAGGCGGCGGCGCGGCTGCCTTCGGAGGATTCGGTGGTGCTGGAACGGCTGGCATCCGGCGAGGCGCGCGCACTGAAGGTGGCGGTGCCGATGCTTGGCCGCATCGCCAATTTCGATGATCTCGACCCGCTCAAGGCCGAACCGCAGGTTGAAGTGGTGTTCGTGCCGCCCGGCAAGCCGCTGCCATTGGATGCCGGGCTGGTGGTTATCCCCGGCTCCAAGTCGACGATCGGCGATCTCCTGAAATTCCGCGAGAATGGCTGGGACCGGGACCTTGCCGCGCATCGCAAGCGGGGCGGCCATGTCGTCGGCATTTGCGGCGGTTTTCAGATGCTTGGCCGTAGCGTGCGCGATCCCGACGGGATCGAAGGCAGTGTCACCGAGGCTGAGGGCCTCGGGCTGCTCGATATCGAAACGGTGATGGAGCCGGAGAAGACGGTGCGCAATGTCAGCGCGCGCTCGGTGCCGTTCGACCTGCCGCTCGTGGGCTACGAAATCCATCTCGGCCGCACCACCGGACCGGATACGCTGCGGCCATCCGCCGTCATCAATGGCATCGATGACGGCGCGATCTCGGCCGATGGCAAGGTGATCGGCACCTATATGCACGGCCTGTTCGGCGCCGACGCCTTTCGCGGGAAATTCCTCGAAAGCCTCGGCATCAAAGGCGGCGGCATCGACTATCGCGCCGAGGTCGAGCGGGCGCTCGACGAGATCGCCGACGAGCTGGAGAGCCACCTCGACTGTAACGCGATTTTTGGGCTGGCGCGTTGAGGCGCGCTGATATTCAGGTGAGGTGAGGCCGGCCTGCAAACGGCGGCTTCCTGCGCTTCCGGTGCTCACGTACGGAAAGTACGCTCCGCTTTGGTTCTCGGAAACCACCGTTTTCGGCTCGGCCTGACCTGAATCTCAACACGCCTCAGGCCGGTGTCATGCGCTTTCGCCCGCCTTCGGCCAATACGTCCCGAACGACCAGACACCGCCTTCCGGATCGCGGCAGATGAATTCGCGGCTGCCATAGTCGCGGTTGGTCAGTTCCTGGATGATCGTGGCGCCGGCTTGCCTGGCCTTGGCATACGCCGCATCGGCATCTTCGACGGCGATATAGATCGATTTGCCGCCGCCTGTGCCGGGCTCACCAACCATCTTGCCATAATCGTCATCGCGCACCGTGCCCAGCATGATCATCGAGGAGCCGAAGACCAGTTCGGCATGGTGCACGACATCGACTTCGCCATAGCGAGCACGAACGCTGAAGCCGAAAGCTTCGCAGAGCCAGTCGATCATTTTCGCCGCGTTCTTGTAACGCAAAGCAGGGTAGAG
The DNA here is from genome assembly GCF_055456085.1 of Mesorhizobium subarcticum. NCBI lineage: Bacteria > Pseudomonadati > Pseudomonadota > Alphaproteobacteria > Hyphomicrobiales > Phyllobacteriaceae > Mesorhizobium > Mesorhizobium subarcticum. The sequence goes on from NZ_CM144237.1 coordinate 4,184,619, forward strand.
GCGGGGGGCTTCAGTGGTGGGCATAAGAAACTCCTTCATCTGGGTTGGTCGATAACCCAATCTGTTCGAAGGCCATGCCGGCGTCTTGAAGAAATGTTACCTGCTGACAAGTGCCGTTGGCGTCTCTCCGGCCAAGTCGCGGAAGTCGCGCACCAGATGCGCTTGGTCGGCATAACCGCAATCGGCGGCGATATCGGCCCAGTCGACCGTCGGCTGCCGCGACAGACCGAGCGCCCGGTTGAAGCGGACGATGCGCGACAGCGTCTTGGGGCCGATGCCGGTCGCGTCAGTGAATTTTTCGGCGAGATGTTTGCGGCTCCAGCCCAGCCTCTCGGCGATCGATGCAATGCGGGTGCGGCCACCTGAGGTAATGATGCGGTCATAGGCCCAGGCGATTTCCAGCGGCGTTTCGACGGCGCTCGCAAGACGGGCAGCGACGAAAGCTTCGGCAAGGTCGAAACGCGCCGTCCAGTCCGGCGCGTTGCCAAGCTGTTCGCGCAGCGCCACGCCTTCAGTGCCCAGCACGTCATCGAGCACGACCATGCTGTCGGTCAATTCGCTCATCGGCAAGCGGAAGAAGCGGCGCGCGCCAAGCGGCGTGAAGTTGATCTGCACGCAGCAGGCGGCGCCGAAGGATTCTATCATCACCGGCCCGGCAAAGAGGCCGGCGGCGAAACTGGCGAAGCGGTCATTGTCGCCGGGCGCCTTGCCGAGGCCGATGGCGAAGGGTTCGGCGAAGCTGATCACCAGCGGCACGGTCAGCGATGCGTATTCGACATTACGGAAATGGCCAGGTGCCGTTTCGCGATAGCCGCAAATGTCTGACACGATGCCCTCAAGTCCAGGATCAGGAAGGCGCCGGCGCATCTCGAACCGCCCTGCTATCGAGCGGTCCTGTTCCTTCCGGCGCTGCATCTCGATCGGCATTGATCATCCTTCCGCCGAGATAAATCTAGCAGACCGCTGACCAGAATCAAAAGCGCCCGGCTTTTGGCCGGGCGCTCTCCGTCCCCACTCCAAGGGAAATTTGTCAGGCGCCGCGCATCAAGCAGCCGATGGCCAGGACGACGAATGCGATGGTCACGATCCAGACCGAGGCCAGGGGAATGAACGCCACAATGCCGAGAGCTGCCAGAACGCCGATGATGGCGATAACAACTGCAATGATGAAAACGATCTGTGTGGGTGCGCTGAGATTCATGTTTGGCTCCTCCTCAACATGATTCGAACAGCGGCACTGTAACAGGCGCGTGATCACACACCAATCATGACACGCAGGGGGTTGGCGGGATCGGCCAGCAGCTTCACCGCCAGAGCCAGGCAGACGACCACCAGCAGCGGCTTGATCAGTTTGGCGCCGATGCGCATGGCAAGGCTGGCGCCGAGGCGGGCGCCGAGGAACTGGGCAACGCCCATCATCAGCCCGATCTTCCAGGAGATGACGCCGACGGCGGCAAAGACGATGAAGCCGCCGATGTTGGAGGCGAAGTTGAGCAGTTTGGTGTGCGCCGTCGCCTTGAGCACGCCGTAGCCGGCAAGGGCGACGAAGGCCAGCATATAGAAGGAGCCGGCGCCGGGGCCGAACAGGCCATCATAGAAGCCGATCGCCGGCACCAGGGTCAGTCCAAACAGGAATGGCGACAGGCGCTCGGCCCGGTCGACATTCATGTTCGGCTTGAGCGCGAAATAGAGCGCAATGGCGATCAGCACCAGGGGCAGGAGCGCACGCAGGACGTCGCCCGGCACGATGGTTGCCAGCAAGGCGCCGATAGCACTCCCGACCAGTGCCAGCAGCGCCGACGGCAATTGCCGGCGCAAATCGACATGACCCTTGGAGGCATAGTGGATGGTCGCCGACCCCGCGCCGAACATGCCTTGCAGCTTGTTGGTCCCAAGCGCCTCGACCGGTGAGAACCCAGCCAGCAGCAGTGCGGGAATGGTGATCAGCCCGCCGCCACCGGCAATCGAATCGACAAAGCCCGCGGCAAAGGCGGCGAAGGCGAGCATGGCGATTGTCTGGGTGGTGAGGTCGATCATCTGATATGCGGAGACGTCCGGTCGGCTGGATAGTGGCGTTCGACCACGACCGCCCTGTTTGCGCAAGGCCGATTCCGCGCTACTTCTATTCCAGCGCGTCGCGCCTGGATTTGTATTAGCCCGGAAAGAGGCCCTGATGGCATTCGCATTACTGGACCAGATACGCTCGATCTTCGACGGCGACCCCGGCGTGCGCAAGGTCGCGGACGATCCGGTGCTCTCGGCGGAACTGCTGATGCTGTTTCGCATGATCCTGGCCGACGGAACGGTCAGCGAGAGCGAGATGATTGCCTTTCGGCGCATCTGCAAGGATGCGTTCGACATTCCGGAAACCAGCATCGATGCGGTCATCGAATATCTCAACGAGTTCGGCTACGAGACCAATGGCTCGCAGGCGATTGCGCTGTTTCGCGATCTCGACATCGAACGCCGCAAGCAATTGGCGCAGCATATGGCGGAGATCGCCAAGGCGGATTCGCAACTGGCCGAGAGCGAGGTGCGCCTGCTGCGCCGCACGCTCGACCTGCTCGATATCAGTCCCGTCGATGTGGTGAAGCCGGAAGAATAGAGCCTAACACCTCACTCACCCTTGCTCTTGAATCTTTCGGGCGATCGCCCGGTGCAGGTCAGGCGCGGCATTTACCAGTGCCTTGGCGGCCTCGGATTGCGGATGGTCGAGCACCTCGTTCGTCTTGCCGCGCTCGACAATCTTGCCGTCATGCATGACCAAGACCTCGTCGGTGATCGCGCGGGCGACGGTCAGGTCATGGGTGATGAAGAGATAGGCGATGCCGAGCTTCTGGTTGAGCTCGGCGAACAGATCGAGGATTTGCGCGCGGATCGAGACATCGAGCGCCGAGACCGGCTCGTCGGCGACGACCAGTTTCGGTCGGGTGATGATGGCGCGGGCGATCGACAGGCGCTGGCGCTGGCCGCCGGAAAACTCGTGTGGGTACTTGTCCATGTCGCGCTGATCGAGACCGACTTCGTGCAGCGCATGCGCCACCATTTCGCGACGCTCGGCGCGCGTCGGTTTCTTCTCCAGCACATGCAAGGGCTCGGCGACCAGCTTTTCGACCTTCTGGCGCGGGTCGAAGGAGCCGTAGGGGTCCTGGAAGACGACCTGCATGTCGCGCCTGGCCGGCTTCAACTCGGCTTCGCTCTTGCCGCTGATGGTTTCTCCACGAAACCGGATGGTGCCCGAACTCGGCCGGTCCAGTGCCAGGATCATGCGCGCGAGTGTCGATTTTCCGCAGCCGGAGCGGCCGACCAGCGCCACTGACTGGCCCGGCGCCATCGACAGGGAGACATCGTCGACGGCGCGGATAGCGGGGGGGCGCTGGAACAGAGAGATGCGCCGGCCCGGATAATCGCGCGTCACGCCTTCGACTTGAAGCAAGGGTTGGCCCTGGCCAGCGCCATGCGGCCGGCCGCGCGTCGGCACATGCATCGAAGCCTGCGCCAACTGGCGTGTGTAGGGGTGAAGCTGTTCCGACAGCGTGCGTACCGTGTCTCCGGCCTCCATCACCTCGCCGCGCCGCAGGATGGTGATGCGGTCGGCCATCTCGGTCACCACGGCGAGATCGTGCGAAATCAGCAGCAGGCCCATGCGGCTCTCCGCGACGAGATCGCGCAAGAGGTCGAGGATCTGCGCCTGCAGCACCACGTCAAGCGCCGTCGTCGGCTCGTCAGCGATCAAGAGCTTGGGTTTCAGCGCGCAGGCAATGGCGATGACGACGCGCTGGCGCTGGCCGCCGGAGAGTTCGTGCGGATAGCGCGACAGCGGGAATTTCGCTTCGGGAAGGCCAACGCGGTCTAGGATTTGTCGCGCCCGCTCTTCGGCCGCCGCCCGCGTGGCCTTGGTGTGCCAGCGTATGCCCTCAGCCACCTGTTCGCCGATCGTCTTGACCGGATTGAGTGCCGTCATCGGCTCCTGGAACACCATGCCGATATCGTCGCCGCGCAGCGCACACATCTGGTCCTCGGTTGCGGCAAGGATGTCGATGCCGTCGAAGGTGACGCGACCGGTGGCGCGCGCGGCGTGCGGCAGAAGCCGCATCACCGTCAGCGCGGTCATCGATTTGCCGGAGCCAGATTCGCCGACCAGCCCCATGACTTCGCCTGATGCGACGGAGAGCTCCATGTCTTTCAGGATTTGCGTGCCGCCGATCGTCAGCGACAGGTTCTCGATCTCCAGCAGGCTCATCGCTGCCGCCGCGATTTCGGATCGAGAATGTCGGCAATACCGTCTCCGAGCAGGTTCAGGCCGAGCACTGTGATGACGATCGCCATGCCGGGAAAGATCGCCATCCACGGGGCCACCACCATGCGGGTCTGCGCGTCGAACAGCATGCGGCCCCAGCTCGGCATTGGCGGCTGCGCGCCGAGGCCGAGGTAGGAAAGCCCGGCTTCGGCCAGGATGCCGAGCGCGAACTGGATGGTGCCTTGCACCAGCAGCAGCGTGGCGATGTTGGGCAGTACATGTTCGATCGATATCTGCGTGCTGCTTTTTCCCGCGGCGCGCGCGGCAAGGATGAACTCGCGCGGCCAGATCGCCAGCGCGCCGGCGCGGGCGACACGGGCAAAGACCGGAATGTTGAAAATGCCGATAGCGATGATGGCGTTGACGGCGCCCGGCCCGAAGATGGCCGTTATCATGATGGCCGACAGCAGCGCGGGGAAGGCGAAGACGAGATCGTTGATGCGCATCAGCGCTTCGTCGACCAAGCCGCCGCGTGCGGCGGCAAAGGCGCCGAGGGGCACGCCCACGCCCATGCCGATGCCGACCGCGACCAGCGCCACGGCGATCGAATTGCGGGCGCCGACCATGATCATCGACAGGATGTCACGGCCGAAATGGTCGGTGCCGAACCAATGCGCCAGCGAAGGGCCTTGCGTCTTGTCCGCTATGACCAGCTTCGTCACGTCGTAAGGCGTCCAGATGTAGGACACGACCGCCATCGCCAGGATCAGCAAGCTGATGACGAAGCCGGTGACGAAAGCTGTGTTCCTGAATGCCTTGGCCAGGATGGAGCTGAATGTCTCTTCGGGGATGTCGATGTGGAGGGTCATTGCCGGCTTCTAAGGCGCGGATCGACGACAGCATAGGAAAGGTCGACGATGAGGTTGACGGCAATGACGGCGGCGACCAGCAGCATGACGACACTTTCGACGACGATCAGGTCGCGCTGGGTGATCGCCTGGAACACCAGCCGGCCGAGGCCGGGGAGATAAAAGACATTCTCGATGATGATGGTGCCGGCGAGCAGGAAGGCGAATTGCAGGCCGAGAATGGTCAGCACCGGGATCATGGCGTTGCGCAACGCGTGCCGCCACAGGACAGTGCGGTAGGGCAGGCCCTTGGCGCGGGCGGTGCGGATATAATCCTCGTTCAGCACCTCGATCAGCGCCGAGCGGGTGACGCGCGCCAGGATGGCTGCTTGCGGTAAGGCTAGAGCCACCGCAGGAAGAAGCAGAGATTTCAAGGCTTGCCAGGCGCCGGCTCCCCAGCCGGGAAAGCCGCCGGCCGGGACCAGCCGCAGCCAGACGGCGAAGACATAGATCAGCATCAGCGCGAACCAGAAATTGGGGACGGCGACGCCAAGCTGCGCCGCGCCCATGGAAATCGTGTCGCCGGCCCGGCCGCGCCGGCTGGCTGAAAACAGGCCGACGGGAATGGCGATGAGGGTGGAGAGCGCAAGCGCGATCAGCGCGAGCGGCAGCGACACGGCCAGCCGTTCGCGCACGAGATCGATGACCGGCACCGAATAGGTGTAGGAGCGGCCGAAATCGAGGCTGAGCAGGCCGCCGACCCAGTGCAGATAACGCCAGACCAGCGGCGCGTTGAGGCCCATCTGATTGCGCAAGAGTTCGACCTGGTCGGCGCTGGCGTTCATGCCCAGCATCAGCCGCGCCGGATCGCCGGGCAGGATTTCGAGCACGGCGAACACCACGATGGAAGCCAGCACCAGCGTGGCAAGCGAGATGGCCAGGCGCTTGAGGAGATAGGCGGTCATGGATGCTCTTCGTCATCCTGGGGCGAAGCAGGAGCGAAGCTCCGTCGCGAAGACCCCAGGATCCATGCCGTGACGGAATTCGAAGAGTGCGACGGTTCAAAACCAGCGTCGCCTCTTTCTGTCTTCACTACTACGTCTCCCGATTCTGCACCGCAGCGGCGCTCGCAAGTCACGGAATGGATCCTAGGGTCTACGCAGTCGCTGCGCGCCTGCTTCGCCCTAGGATGACGAAACCGAGGGAGCCTCACTCGCTCCACTTCACCTTGGTCAGGTCGTTGGCGGGGATCGGCGCGTTTTCCCACAGCCCTTGCAGCTTGGCGTCCCAGACACCGACCTTGGGCAGTTCGTAGAGGAAGCCGACCACGGCATCGTCGGCCAGGATCTTTTGCGCTTGCGCATACAATTCCTTGCGCTTGGCCTCGTCGGACGTCAGGTCCAGATCGGCAATGACCTTGTTGAAGGTGGGGTTGTCGTAATTGAAGTAGTAGTCCTTGCGCGAATAGATATCGATGTCGTTCGGCTCGGTATGGGACACGATGGTCAGGTCGTAGTCCTTCTTCGTGAACACCTGGTCCAGCCACTGGGCCCACTCGACGGGGATAATCTCGAGGTTGATGCCGACATCGCGGAGCTGCGAGGCGATGATCTCGCCGCCTAGCCGGGCATAGGACGTCGGTGGCAGCTTCAACGTGGCCTTGAAGCCGTTTTCCAGTCCCGCCTCCTTCAGCAGTTCCTTGGCCTTGGCCACGTCGTGCGGATAGCGGCCGGTGAGGTCGACATAATATTTGTTGGCCGGTGACATATGCGAGCCGATCGGCAGGCCGAGGCCGGCCGAGGCACCGTCGATGATGGCCTTGCGATCGAGCGCGTAGGAGATCGCCTGCCGCACCTGCAGCTTGTCGAAAGGCGCCTTCTTGTTGTTGATGGACAGGATGGTCTCGCCTTCGGTCGCGCCGACCACGACCTTGAAGCGCGGATCGTCCTTGACCTGAGCGACGCTGTCGGGATCGAAGAAGGGGAAAGCCTGTATGTCGCCGGAAAGCAGTGCCGGCACCGCCGCTGCTGCATCGGGAACGACGCGGAACTCGACCTTTTCAAGGAAAACAGGGGCGCCCCAGTAATGCTCAGCTTTCACCAGGGTGATTGATGAACCCTTGGCCCAGCTGTCAAACTTGAAGGGGCCGGTGCCAACAGGCTTTTCCTTGTTGGTATCGGCGGTTTTCGGCGACACGATCACCGCGTCGCCCCAGCCCAAATTGTAGAGGAACGAGCCCTGCGGGTGGGTGAGCGTCACCTTCACGGTGGCGGGGTCGACCACTTCGACCTTGTCGATGGCGGCAAACAGCTGCTTTTGCGCGCTGAGGGAGTTTTCCGCGCGGGCACGGTCGAGCGAGAACTTCACGTCGTCGGCGCTGAAATCGGCGCCGTCGTGGAATTTCACGCCGGTGTGCAGCTTGAAGGTGTAGACCTTGCCGTCATCGGAAATGGTCCAGCTCTCGGCCAAATCCGGCAGGACTTCGCTGCTGGGGCCGATGCGGGTAAGGCCCTCGAAGACATTGGCGTAGGTGACCTCCCTGATGGCCGCGGCCGCTCCCGCCGTCGGGTCGAGATGCGGGGGTTCAAGCGGAATGCCGATGACGAGCTCGGTCCGGGCGGCAAACGCCGAGGTCGCGGTTGCGACCGCCAGCACGGCAGCGGCCAGAAGGGTCTTCCACAGTTTCATCGCTGAACTCCCCATGTGCTCAAATGCTCAAGCCTTGGGATAGAAGCGTGATTTCGCGTGGGAGTAAATTGTGTTTCGTGCTGTCGCGCCGCGCCAGGAGAAATGTTTTTGCGCCGCGGGCCACTCATCCGGTTGTGCCGCGCAGCAGCACGTTGAGCCCGATCGCCATCACCTTGGCCGATTCCACCATGTCCGAAATCCCGACCCATTCGTCCGGCCGGTGGGCAAGGTCGAGAATGCCGGGTCCATAGGCGATGCAGTCGTAGATATGGCCGATGCGGGCAATGTGCTTCTGGTCGTAGGTGCCGGGCGAGATGACATAGTCGGGCTCGCGGTCGAAGATCGCATGAATGCCTTGCGCAACAGCCTTGACCACTGGCGCGTCGCGCTCTGTCATCAGCGGCAGGACTTCCATCAGGTCACGGATCTCGTAGTCGAACTTTTTGCGCTCGCGCTTCAGCCGCTCGAGAATGCCGGTCACCTCGCCTTTGACCGTGGCGAGATCTTCCTCGAGCAGGAAGCGGCGGTCGATGGTCAGCCGGCAGGAATCGGGCACGTTGGGCGAGGGCAGGCCGGGCCGGAAATCCTCGGTCTGGCCGCCATGGATGGAGTTGATGTTCATGGTCGAGCGTTTTGCACCTTCGGGCACGACGGGCATGCGCGTCATCTTGCGGTCGAGCGCCGGGAACAGTTCTTCCTCGAAAGCCCTGAGCACGGCGCCCATATGGCGCACCGCATTGTCACCCAAAAACGGCATCGAGCCGTGCGCGATCTCGCCCTTAGTCTCGATTTCGGCCCACCAGACGCCGCGATGGCCAAGGCAGATGCGGTCCTTGTTGAGAGGCTCCGGGATGATGACGTGGTCGACCCTGGGTTTCGAGAAATAGCCGAGCTCGGCCAGATGGGCGACGCCGCCGAAGCCACCGGATTCTTCGTCCACCGTCCCCGATATCTCGATGGCACCGGGAAAATCGGGATAGACTTCCATGAAGGCCTCGGCCGCGATGATGGACGCCGCCAGGCCGCCCTTCATGTCACAGGCGCCGCGGCCGTAGACTTTGCCGTCTTTGACAACGCCGGCAAAGGGATCGACGGTCCAGCCGTCGCCGGCCTCGACCACGTCGATATGCGAGTTGAAGTGGACGCAGGCGCCGGGTGATCGGCCGTCGAATCGGGCCACGACGTTGACGCGTGGGTAGCGATCGCTGTCACCGGGCGTGCCTTCGGCGCGGATGAATTCGGTCTCGAAGCCGCTCTTGTTCAACCGCGCGCCAAGATATTCGGCGCATGGCCGGTAGGCTTCGCCGGGCGGATTGATGGTCGGAAACCGGATGAGGTCGGCGGTCAGCGCGACGACATCGTCGCGCCTGTCATCGATTGCTTGAAGGAGTCGTTCGTTCATCAGGAGAGTTGAGCAAAGAACGACGTTGCATTGCAAGCCCGCCAGCAATCAAGTCCGTGCGACGTGTCGTTGCGGCAACTATTGCGGGAAATCGTTCAAATTCGCTGCATCGGATTGGCAAATTGATCAAGGAGTGTGTGGTATCCAGTTCACCTGCCATTAAAAAGATGAAAAACATCGTGAGGGCAGACAGGCAAGGGCAATCAAAGGGGTTTGGTCGCATGAAGAAGTCTTTTCTAGTCGCAGCTGCGATGTTGGCAACCGCGCTGTTTGGTGCGCCGGCCGCAAGTTACGCGGCCATGTTGGAAGCAAATATCGACGTGTCGTCGCAGACGATGACGGTCAGATATGGCCTGGAGGTCTATCGGTGGACCGTGTCCACCGCGCGTCCCGGCTATTTCACGCCGCGCGGCACGTACCGGCCGCAGCGCACGGCGCGGATGTGGTATTCGAAAAAGTACCATATGTCGCCGATGCCTTATTCCGTGTTCTTCCATGGCGGCTATGCCATCCATGGCACGGGCGCCGTCAGGCAACTCGGCCGCCCGGCCTCGCATGGTTGCGTGCGGCTGCACACGGCCAATGCCGCGACCTTCTACTCGATGGTGCAGGAAGTCGGCTTCGGCAACACGCGCATTGTCGTGACGAACTAGCAGCAAGCGCGAATTCTCGTTGCCGGGCCGGAGCCCGGCGCGAGACTTTCCACTGACGGCAACAACAATCGGCCAAGGTTTTACCTGTTCCGGTATGGATGGCTATTGCCGAGGGATAAGGGGTATGCTTTCCATGCCATTGCCTGACTGAGGACAATCAGCAGTACCGGGCGGTTTGAATTATTAGAGTTCGCTTAAATATTGCAGGCGGTCAATCGGTTCGCCGGGAAACTTGCCATTGCGCGCCGTTTGCCGGAATTGACAGATGCCTCCCGAGCCAGAGATGGACGATCGTGTTCCCAGTCGGCCCGCAGGGGTGGTCATTCTCGGTGGGGCGCACGGGACGTTGGCGCTGACCAGGAGCTTTGGCATTCAGAAAGTGCCTGTCTGGCTGGTGAGCAACGACACCCCATTGCCCAGCTTTTCGCGACATGCGCATCGGATAATGACGTGGCCCGGCCCCGATGATGATGGTGCCGTCGCTTTTTTGCTCAATCTGGCCAAGGTCGAAGGTCTAGGTGGTTTTCTGCTGATCGCTGGCGGCGACCCCGAAGTTCGTTTCGTCTCGCAATCGATCGACCAGCTGTCCGCCGTATTCGACGTGGTGCTGCCACCCTGGCAGCAGCTGAAATGGGTTTGTGAAAAGCCGCTTCTCTACCGCCGGGCGCGCGAACTGGCGCTTGCCGTTCCGCTGACCTATGAGATCACGTCGCTTGAGCAGGCAAGGACAGCCGAACTTCGCTTCCCGGTTATCCTGAAGCCGAACATGGGCGGGCGCAGCCGTTTCGCGCGCGCCAAGGCCGTTCTCACCAGTGACCGGACATCGTTTTTGACAGCCTTCAGATGGGCTGCCGAAGAGATCGGCAGCGGGAATGTCGTCGTCCAGGAAATGATACCGGGAGGAGGCGAGAGCCAGTTCTCCTACGCGGCGCTTTGGAACCAGGGCGCGCCAGTGGCGGAATTCACTGCCCGCCGCACGCGGCAATATCCGGTCGACTTCGGCTTCACCAGCACCTTCGTGGAAGTCATTGACGAACCGCAACTGATCGACGCCGCGCGCCGGCTGCTTGGATCAATCGCGCATCACGGACTGGTGGAGGTCGAATTCAAGCGCGACGCGCGCGATGGCTCGATGAAGGTGCTCGATGTCAATCCACGGCCCTGGACATGGTTTGGGTTGGGCGCCGCCGCCGGCGTCGACCTCGGCGCCATGCTTTGGGCTATCAGGTCGGGCCAAACGGTGCAGGCAGCTTCAGCGCGGCCCAACACATCCTGGATGTATCTGGTTCGGGACATGGTGGCGGCCGGCAAGCTGATCTCAAGCGGCCGGCTGACGAAGCGGGCCTATCTCGGCTCATTCGCCACCGTCAAGGCATGGGCTGACTTCACGGCAAGTGACCCCGTGCCAGCTCTGATCGACATACCATTAACGGTGTGGAGAGTGCTGACGAGGCGGATACTTCGTCTCCGATGAAAACAATTAACTGACAGCACCGGTCGATCTGCCATCGAGGCAGCAGGGTGCGGATATTTTCCGCATTCTTAACTCAGGCGCGTCTAGGACGGCGATGCGTCCGATCGAGTTCCCACCTGGGACCGGACGTCGAGAAACAGACCCGCGAGACCGATGACATGACCGGTTCCATGCCCAGATCCGATTGCGAGGTGGCCGTGATCGGCGCTGGGCCGTTCGGGCTGGCCGTCGCTTCCGCGCTCAAGGCAGCAGGCGTCGATACGCTCACACTCGGCGGCGCGATGTCCTTCTGGCGCGACCATATGCCGAGAGGCATGAGGCTGCGCTCGCCGTGGCACGCGACCTATATCGGCCACACGACAGGTCCGCTGTCGCTTGATTCTTACGCGAAAGTCCTTGGAATCTCGTCGAGCGAACCGCTGCGGCTCGAAAACTTCGTCGACTATGGATTGTGGATCCAGGCGCAAGCGGTTCCGGATCTGGATACGCGCAGGGTAGACAATGTCGAGAAGGCAAATGGCGGATTTCGTCTGGCCCTGGCCGACGGCGATGCAGTCAAGGCGCGCCGCGTCGTCGTTGCCACCGGCCTGATGAACCAGCAATTGATCCCCGCAGTGGTTGACGGGATTCCGCGCGAGCTGGTCAGCCATGCCAGTGAGCATACTGGCTATGAGGCATTCCGCGGCAAGCGCGTCGCTGTCATCGGGCGTGGGCAAAGCGCCTGCGAATCCGCCGTGCTGCTCAAACGCAGCGGGGCCGATGTCGAGCTCGTCTGCCATGGCGACATCCATTGGCTGGGCTATCGGGCGCTGTCGGGCAAGCAGAGCTGGAGCTTGCGCGACTTCGTTTCGGAGCGGCTCGCATCGCCTTCCAGGGTCGGCCCGTTCCCGATTTCCTGGCTGGTCGAAGTCCCAGGCCTCGTGCACCGGTTTCCGGAGGCAGCCCGGGCCGGGCTCAACAGGCGCAGCCTTGGCGCCGGCGCGACGGGTTGGCTGAAGCCCGATTTCGACGGCATAAAGGTCAATGCCGGCAACAGGATCATCGGTGCGTCCGCCAAGGACAGCGCCATCGAACTGCGATTCGAGAGGGATGCCGCGACCTTCGATCACGTCCTGCTCGGCACGGGCTACCGGATCGATATCGCCAGGCTCGGCCTGTTCACGCCCGACATGCTTGCCGCGATTGCGCGCCGGGAGGGATTGCCCGTGCTTTCCGCAGGGTTCGAATCGAGCATCCCAGGCCTGCATTTCGTTGGCGCGAGCGCGGTCGGCAGTTTTGGCCCGCTGATGCGGTTCACCGCCGGCACGCCGTTTGCCGCGCGCACCGTGGCGCGTTTCGTTCAGAAGGCCAGAGACAGAAGTTACGCGGCGGCCTGAACCTGAAAGACCGCGTACTCGATCGTGCGGATCGCATCGAGGAAGCCGGGCATTTCTGGCACGGCAAGCTCGGTAAAAATGCCGGTTTCGCGGATGGCAGGCCGCGCCCAATCGATGGCACGGTGGCTTGAGCTTCCATAGACGATGAAGCAATCCCGTGGGCGGCGTTTGAGCGACGACACGAGATTTTTCAGGACGATATCGAAAACGTCCTTCGAAAAGGGATTGTAGAAATAGACCACCAGGGGCGCTTCGGGAAAATCGTAAGCCGCCGCATCGGCCTCGACGATGCTGAGTGACTGGCATTTTCGCGACGGATCCCGGAAACGCTCGATGTTGCTTCGGGCGATATCAACGAGTTCGCGTGCAAACTCTACGCCGATGATCTCGGCGAATGGATATCGCGACGCCAGCAACAGCGTTCGCGACTTTCCAGAGCCGATGTCGATAAATGTATGGCCATGGAGATCGCGGGGCAGCGACTTCATGATGAAGTCGAAAGTTCTGGGCGAGGTGCCGACGGCTTCGTTGCCCTTGGCGCGGTGCGGGCCGACGACATCCAGGGCGTCGAGCTGGATCGAGCCTGCCGTATCGACACCGTGCCGGCGATCCCATTTCCGGGCGAGACGGTCGGCGACGATATGCCTGATGTTGCGCTGGACAAAGCCAAGGCTTGTGCCCAGCCCATGCCGGCGAATGAGCCTGACTGGTTCCAGCAGGCCATGCTGACGGATATGGGACCACGCCCGGCCAAAACGGCCGAACGAACGATCTTCGAGGCCATCCCGATCCAGGCGCGGCATCTCGATATTCGTCATGCCACGGGCTCCATCCCAGTCGATGAACGTCTTCCGGGGTATGTGTACCCCGGTCGTTTAAGATTCCCTGACCAGCAACGTTAAGAATGTCTGGATCACGAGCTTCGCGGGCTCTGGGAAGGCGCGCTTACACGCACTGCAATGAAGCTGGTCAGCTGGTCGCGGCAGGCGCCTTCGCCGGCGCCCGCTTCTTGCGCCGCCAGTTGCTGATCTCCCACCTTTTGTGGAACCACATCCACTGGCCGGGATCCTCGCGCACCCAGCGTTCGACCACGTCGTTCAGCATCTGGGTGGTCGCGTGGACGTCGACGCTGCCGTCAGCCGTGCGTGGCAAGACCAGCTTATCCTCGATCTCGAGCCGGAAACGGTTGCCCGGCAGCCTGATGCAACGCGCGGGATAGACGTCGCAGTCGTAGTGGCGAGCAAGGGTGCCGAGCACCCGGTTGCTCTGGCAGGGACGACCGAAGAAGATCGTGTCGAGGCCGTTGGAGAATTTCTGGTCGACAAGGACGCCGATATTGCCGCCATTCTCCAGGACACCTGCCAGGGCGAATGAGGCTCCGGCCATCGACGGCAGCAGCGAGCCCATGGTCGAGCGGCGCGTCGAAAGGATGTAGTCGGCGAGGTAGGGGTTGTTGGGCGGGCGAAACAGCGCCGTGATGTTCATGCCGAAGGTGGCTGCCGCCACCGGCAGCAGCTCGAAATTGCCGAGATGGCCGGTAAAGACGATGTGCGGCTGCTTTTCGGCGGCGATCTCGACGAAATGCTCTATTCCCTTGACCTCGACGCGGCCGGGTTTGCTGGCAGCCGGGTCATAGTCGAACAGGGCGTCGAGGAAGATGTATTCGGCGGCGAGGCGAGCCATGTTGCCCCACATGTCGGAAGCGATGGCCTGGATTTCGTCCTCGCTCTTGTCCGGATAGGCCTTGCGCAGATTGTCGATGGCGACCTGGTGGCGTCCGACCCTGGGACCAATGAGGCGTGCGATGCGGTCGGCGAAATTCAACGCGCTGTCGGCAGGCAGCAGGCGCAGTATCGAGATGATGATCATCGCCGCGCGGGCAACCAGCCAGTAGTTCAGCTGGCGCAGCTGCCTGCCGTAGCGATACCTCAAGTCCCGGCGAAACTTCTTGAACACAGGCTTTAGCCGACGCGCAGGATGATCTTGCCGAAGACGTCGCGGCCTTCCATGCGCTTCAGCGCGGCATCGATATCGTCGAAGCCGACTTCGGTGTCGATGACCGGCGCGACCTGTCCGGCGGCCATCTTCTGCATGGCATTGGCCATGTTCTCCATACGGCAGCCGAAGGAGCCGAGCAGCTTCAACTGCTGCTGGAACAGTTGCATTAGATTGATCTGCGTCGACACGCCGGATGTCGAGCCGCAGGTCACCAGGCGGCCGCCGCGCTTCAGGCACAGCATCGAGCCGGCAAAGGTGTCGGCTCCGACATGTTCGAAGACGACATCGACGCCCTTCTTCTTGGTCAGCTTGCGCACGACGCCTTCGAAACGGTCTTCGCGGTAGTTGATAACGTGGTCTGCGCCGAGCGCCTTGGCCCTGTCGATCTTCTCGTTCGAGCCCACCGTGGTGATGATGGTGCAGCCCATGCGCTTGGCCAGCTGGATCGCCGCCGAGCCGATGCCGGAGCCGCCGGCATGGACGAGGATTGTCTCGCCGGGTTGCAGTTTGGCATTGTCGAACAGCATGTGCTCGACGGTGCCAAAGGTGACGGGCGCGACAGCTGCGCCGATGTCGGTCACGCCGGGCGGGGCGGGGACCAGCAGGCGCGCCGGCAGGTTGATCTTTTCCTGCGCGAAGCCGTCGAGGTGGAAGCCGTGAACGCCCGAAACATGTTCGCAGAGATTGTCGCGGCCTTCGCGGCAGGCCCGGCAAAGGCCGCAGGTGCGCGCGCCATAGATCGACACCAATTGTCCAGGCTGCAGGCTGGAGACGCCGGGGCCGACAGCGTCGACCTCGCCTGAAGCTTCAGCGCCGACGACCAGCGGCAGCTTGCGCTTGGCGAAGGCCATGCCGCGCCAGCCCCAGACGTCGATGTGGTTAAGTGCCACCGCCTTGATGCGCAGCGTGACTTCGCCGAGTGCGGGCGGTGGGGGGGCGGCAGGTCCACCGTTTCAAGACGGCGGTCCTCGATGAGTTGCAATGCGCGCATTGGGCCTGTCGGTTCAGTGGGGCTGAAAAAGGTCGCTTAGACCGGTTCCCGCGCCATGACAAGGCAAGTGTTCTGGCCGCCGAAGCCGAAGGAGTTCGACAAAACGCTGCGAACCTCGGCATTGCGCTTCTTGTTGGGCACCACATCGAGCACGATTGCCGGGTCGGGGTTATCGTAGTTGATGGTCGGCGGAATGACGCTTTCGCGCATCGTCATCAGCGAGAACGCCGCCTCGACGGCGCCTGCGGCCGACAGTGTGTGGCCGATCATCGACTTGTTCGACGAGACCGGCATCGAGCCGATCCGCTCGCCGAACACCGTCGACAGCGCCAGATGCTCCATCTTGTCGTTCTCGGGGGTCGACGTGCCATGGGCGTTGACATAGTCGATCTCGTCTTCACTCAGGCCGGCATCGGTGAGGGCGGCGCGAACCGCGGCAATGGCCGGCGAAGCGTCCGGCTTCGAGCGTGTGCGGTGGAAGTCGTCGGCCTTCTCGCCGCAGCCGCCCAGGACGCCGAGAATAGTCGCGCCGCGAGCCAATGCCGCTTCAAGCGATTCCAACACCAGCGCCCCGGATCCCTCGGCCAACACGAAGCCGTCGCGATCCCTGGAGAAAGGCTTCGATGCCTTTTCGGGAATGTCGTTGTGCGTGGAGAGCGCCGAAAGCAACGAGAAACGGATCAATGCCTCGGCGGTGGCGGAACCGTCCGCGCCGATCGATAGCGCACGGTCGCATTCGCCGCGCCGGATCGCCTCGACACCGAGCTGGATCGCGGTGGCTCCCGAAGCGCAAGCCGTCGACAGGGTGATCGGCAGACCGCGTGTGCCAAGGCGATCGGCAAGGCGGTCGGCGATCGAACCGAACTGGGTGGTCTCGAAAATATCCAGCTCTTTCAAGCTACGCGCCACCCGAAGCAGTCTTTCGGCGGCGGTGTCATCCTTGTCCTTATCAGAATTGTAGAGCGAGAAGCGCTCGGCCCAGTCGAGTTCGACCGGCGGCGATGCAAGGAAGAGAGGTCCGCCGAAATCGCTGGAATTAAGACCGGCTTCAGTCACCGCTTCGAGGCCGGCAAGCTCGGCTAGCTCATAGGTGAGCGGGCTGGCACCTTTCGAACTCGACGGCAGGAAATCGACCATGCCGGAGATGCGGGTGTTCAGTTGATCGACGGGAAAGCGGGTGATCGGGTGAATACCCGACTTGCCGGAGGTCAACGCCGTCCAATTGTCTGATTTGCCGACGCCAAGCGAGGTGACCACGCCGATGCCGGTGACGGCGACGATTGGCCTGCCCATGTGATCGTTCAGATTGGCCATCTGGAGCCCTCGAGCGTTTATCGTTGCGGCATGGATCGCGCAGCGCCGCCTTACGCGGCGTTGACCAGCGCCATGCCCTCGAATTGGTGATAGCCGATCGCCGTTGCAAGGACGGTCGCGGGAACGCCTTCGAACGGCTTCTCGGCTGCGGCATCGAAAACAGGGTAGGCGGCCTTGCGGTCGACGGCGAGTGCCGCCAGCGCTACCGCGAACGGAAACTGCGCTTCCTTCATATGCCCGGTCAGCGTCGAGAAGCCGCGTGTGGCAATCGCCGGATTGGCGTCGAGCGCTGTTTTCTCGGCTGATGTTGCGGCATGCGCTCCCGAAGCGCCCGACAGGGCAAGAAGCTTGCCGTTCGGCAGCGCCGCCTGGCCGAGCAGCGTGGCGATCTCGGCGTCGAGCTCTCCGCGCGACCGTCTGGCGCGGCCGGAGACCACCGGTCCGAGCTCGGCATAAATCTTGCGCCCGCGGCTTGTCGCGTGTTCGCGCTGCTCCAGCACCAGGAACGCACCACCGGATCCAGTGACGATGCCGCCGCCCTCGGCACCCTGTCTTTGCCACACAGGTCTCCAGGGGCCGCGATGCAAATAGCCGGCAAGCTCGTAACCAAGCAGCATGTCGGAATGTTCGGTCTGGAAGGCGCCGCCGACTAGGATGTGCGTCGACTGGCCGGAGCGGATGCGCGCGGCGGCCGTTTCGACGGCGGAAACACCAGCGCCTTCCTCGCCCATGAAGGTCCGCGACGAGCCGGTCACCTTGTGGACAATGGAGATGTTGCCAGCGAGCAGGTTGGAGAGCTGGGCGAGGAACAACGTCGGGCGCAGTTCGGTGGTCAGTTTCTCGTTCAGCAGCACGTCGCGGTCGTTGCGGCTTTCCGAAGCGGCGAGGATGGCCGCGTCAACCGCCTCGTCACGCTCGCCACCGCCGGCGGCCACCACCATGTCCATGGTTGTGCAGAGCTCGTCATTGCCCTTGATGCCGGCGTCGTCGAGCGCAAGTCCGGCGGCATAGGTGCCGAGCCGCTGCCATGTCTCCATCTGCCGCTGGTCGCCGCGCTTGGCGATCTGCAGGTTCCAGTCGATTTCCGGCAGCGGATGGACGGTGTAGGGCGCGAAGCGCGCGGTTTCGAGCACCGGCTGCAGGCCCGGTTGCGCGAGCTTCTGCCAGTGGGCGTCAGGGCCTTCTCCCAAGGAGGAGACAAGGCCGATACCAGTGATGACGACGTCGCGGGGGCTGCTCATGAGCGGCTTTGTGGGTCAGGCAGCGCAGCCCGTCAAGGCCGCACGCCGGCCGATATCAGGCGGTCTTGGCGGCGACCAGCGCGTCGATCTTGGCGCACAGGTTCTTCATGACGAAGTAATCGTCGGTCGAAGCCTTGCCGTCATTGACTTCCTGGGTCCACTTTTCCAGCGGCACCTTGATGCCGAATTCCTTGTCGATGGCAAAGACGATGTCGAGGAAATCGAGGCTGTCGATGCCGAGATCGTCGATCGTGTGGCTCTCGGGCGTGATGGTGTCGATATCGATCTCGCTGGTGTCGGCAATGATCTTCGCGACTTTGTCGAACGTGGTGGAATTCGTGGTGGACAACGGGCTTTTCCTTCTTTGCGGGCGGAATCTGTCCGCATCTTGTTTGGGCGCTGTCTAATCGGTTTTTCCCGGCAGGAAAAGGCCTGATAGTCCGGGCGCAGATGGGAAGCGTGCCCAAGAAACGCAAGAAGGGCTACCGGTCAACCCGGCGGCCCTTCCCGTTACCGTTACGTAAGCTGCCTTCAATAGCTATTCGCCAACCTCTTGCGTGTTCTCAAAAAGTGACCCGGCCGAGGACGCGCAGGCCATCGCCCTGCGGCTCGACGACCACGGCTTCGCCCTCGCGCGGCGAAACGCCGGTCAGCGCCACGATGTCTTCCAGATGGGTGACCATGACCAGATTATCGGAGCCGGAATAGGCGCGGATTTCTTTCATGATGGCGGCGATCTGTGCTGCCTTCTGCGTCTCGTCGCCCTTCAGCAAATCGAGCGGCGCAAAAAGCTCCGGCTCGGCCTCGAAGGCGATGCGCGCGGTGTCGAGGCAACGGCAATAGCGGCTGGACAGGACGCGCTCGATGGGGGCCGCGCGTGCGGCAAACAAGGCGCCGATCTTGCTCGCCTGCTGCTTGCCACGCGCCGACAGGTTGATCTGGGTGGCACAGCTGTCGATGTCGAAATTGGCCGGATCGGTGGTGCCGGTGACCATGGCATGGCGCAGCAGCACTACATGGCCACCATCGCGCAGCAGCGCCCAACCGGCATCCGTGGCATGGGCGGCCACGGGAACGACGAGCAGGAACAAGGCCAGGGCAAATCGGATCATCGCAGTCCTTCCAGGAGCCTGGCATCAGGCGCCGACCATTCGCATATCGCATATAGGGATTGGAAAGCGGGCACAAAGACAAGCCGGCAGCCGGCCGCGTCTCAAGGCTCACTTTTTGGCGATCTGCTTTTTCACCAGATCGATCTTCTGGTCGGTAAGCGGGATGGGGATGGTGTAGCCGGCTTCAGTAAAGCCCTGCTTGGCATTCTCGAAAAAGGCGATCGCTTTCAGGTATTCCGGCTTGCCGCCACCATAGTTGGCGCGGCTCCAGTAGACGTCGCCAAGGTTGTTCTGTTCGAAGGCCCACTGCAGGGGCTGGGTTTCCCTGGTGAACACCTTCAGCGTCGCCGTGAAAGCCGCCTCGGCCTCGTCGAGGTATTTGCCAGTGCGCTGGAGGTTGCCGAGGTTGAGCAGGCTCATGCCGATGCCGTTCTGGGCGTTGGCCCAGTCGATCGGGGCCGCTTCGATGGTCAGCACTTCGAGTGCCGCCCTGCGCGCGGCGATCGAATCCTGCAGGATCTTGGGATCGGCGTTGCTCATGCTCAGCCAGTGCAGCGTCGAGCCCAGGCCAGCCTCGGTCAGCGCCCATTGCCGTGGATTCGTCTCGCGCTTGTATTCGCGCAATGCATTGCGGTAGGCGTCTTCGGCCTCGCTGTAGTGCTCGGGCTTGTCCGTCACGCCGCCGAGAAGCTGCAGCGTGTTGCCGAGATTGTAGTAGCTCATCGCCCAGTCCTGCGGGAATTTCCGCCTGACATAGACCTGTCGGGCCGCCTGGAAGGCTGCCGCCGACTGCTCCAACTTGGCCGCATCACGGGTGCGCTGGCCGAGCGTCTGATAGATCGAGCCGAGATTGTTCTGCACCGACGCCCAGTCCAACGGGAAGCGCTGCCGGGTAAACACCGTCAGCGCATCATCATAGGCCGTCGCTGCCTCGTCGAGCGTGCTTGTGCCCATGTCGAAGCGGGCGACGCCGCTCAGGGCGTTGCCGAGGTTGAGCCGGCTGGTCGCCCAGGACACCGGAAAGGTTTCACGGGTTCGCACCTCGAGCGCGGATCGGAACGCATCGGCTGCCTCGTTGATCCTCGCCTTGTCGTTGAGCTGAATGCCAAGCGTCACCAGCGTGTTGCCGAGATTGTTCTCGACCATCGCCCATTCTACCGGGGCTTTCTCGCGCGTGTATTCCTCAAGCGCCAGCCGGTAGGCGGCTTCGGCCTGCTTCAGGTGCTCGCCGACGGGTTCACGCTCGGCGAGCGCATAGAGGGCGAGCCCGAGATTGTTCTGTGAGGATGCCCAGTCGAGCGGAAGCTTGTCACGCGGACGCTTGTCGAGTGTGGCGCGCATCGCCGCCACCGCTTCATTCAAGTGCTTGGGATCGCTCTCGCGCTCGCCGAGCTTCAGCAGAACATTGCCAAGGTTGTTCTGTGCCGCGGCCCAGTTGCGATCGTCTTTCTCGCGCTCGAAGACGACAAGCAAATCGCGAAAGATCTGTGCGGCCTCTTCGAGATGCGCGGTCTCGGTCTCGCGCTCGCCGATGTTTTGCAGCACCACCGCCATGTTGTTGCGGGTGATCGCCCAGTCGCGGTTCTGTTCGCCGTTGGGAATAAAGTTCAGGATGATGCGGTAGGCTTCGATCGCCTGCTGCAGCGAATCGAGATCGCCGCTGGCATAGCCGTAAGCGTTGAGGGCTTCGGCTTCCTGGTTCTTGTAGTTCCAGCGCAGCTTCTCGTCCCATTTTTCGGCCAGCGAGAATGCCTTGGCGTAGTCGCTGGCGGCGGATTTGTAATCGAAGATCAGCGCCGAGGCGTCGCCGCGTTTGGCATAGATGGCGGCGTCGGCGATGCGTTTCTGCTTGACCAGTTCCTCGGCCTGATCGACAGCGCCGCTGCTCTGCTCAACCCTGCCGACCGCGTCATCAAGGAATTTGCGCGCCGTCACCATGGCGCCCTGGCCGATGGCCTTGTCGGCCGAGGAGACGAGGCGGGTGATCTCCGGATCGTCGGTGCGCAGCGCATTGCGTTCCGCCATCATCTTCTTCAGGCGCTCGGCCTGGGCGTTGAGCACCTTTTGCAGCTCGGTTGGATTTTCCGGGATTTTTTCCGTGCCGAGCGCTCTCAGCACGCCATAGAGCGCGTCGAGCGGCACGCCCTCTTGCAACGATGCCAGTTCCACCTGTGCCCTCTTGGGGTCCGGCAAGTCGGAAATGGTCAACAGCAGCTGCCGCCGTTCGCCGGTGATCAGCGCGTCATCGCCGGTCGGCTCGGGCGGTGCGACGCCAAAATAAAGCAGCCGGCGCAGGCTCTCATTCACCCAGGGGCGCTGCTTTGCCTTGGTGTCGAGATAGACCTCTTCGGTCACCATGCGCATGACCGAGCCGAACTCCGTGCCTTTCATGGCCGCGAGGTGGCGCAGCAGCGCGGCCGCATAGGGACTGTTCTGGCCGGCAGCACCATCAAGCGCCGGGCGGCCCGGCTCGGCAGCAAAGCCGATTACGGTGCCGAGGCTCGCATCTTCCGCCGAGGCATTGGCGAGCGCCTTTGCGCCGCGCACCGGCTCCAGCCCGCCAGCGCCGATCGGCTCGGCGGAAGCGGTGGGCGCCTGGCGCACGACCGCATCCGGCGGAAACGGATTGGTGCGGCAGGCATCGAGCAGCACGATTGTCACCGGTACGGTCTTTTTCAGCTCGTCCATCACGGCGGAAATAGGCACCAATGTATTGTCGGCGTCTTTCAGCGAGGAGACGTCGGCATCGACCGGAACCAGATAATTCTCGCCGCCGGCCTCGATGCCGTGGCCGGAATAGTAGATGAACGCGACGTCGGCGCCTTCAGCATCCTCGACGAAGCGTTCGAGGTCGCGTTTCAGCTTCGCGGCATCGCGATCGGCGACGTTGCGGGCGTCGAAGCCGAGATCGGTCAGCATCTTGGCCATGTCGCGGGCATCGTTGGCCGGGTTGGAGAGGGCAGCAACGTGCAGGTAGTGCGACTGGCCGATGATCAGCGCCACGCCCTTGAGGCTTTTCGTTTCAGCTGATGCAAGCTCCGTCGCGGCAAGACAAAACAGTGCGGCGACGAAAGCCGTCAGCCACATCCGTGCAAAAAAATTGGATCCTGAGGTTTCGACAAAGGTCATTTGTCGTTCGTTTCCGCCCTGATGCTCCAAACCCTCTATAACGCTGCCAGTGGACCATGATCAAATTCGGGCGTGATTGCGCCGCGACCGTGGCTCGCCTATCCCTGAACAATGTCGCCGCTTACCGAAACGGTCCTCTTCGTCTTCAGCCTCGTCGCGCTCGGCTATCTCGCCGGATTCACGGGCTACCTGAAACCGTCAAGCGGCGAGGGGATATCCGATTTCGCGGTCTCGGTGGCGATGCCGCTGCTTCTGTTCCAGACCATGGTGAATTCCGACTTCCACGGCGTCGCGCCATGGCCGCTGTGGGGCGCCTATTTCGCGGCAGTGGCCATCACCTGGGCCGCCGGCCATGTCGTCACCACGCGGATATTCGGGCGCGACGCGCGCGCCGGGGTAGTCGGCGGCGTCTCGTCCGCCTATTCCAACGTGGTTCTGCTCGGCGCCCCGTTCATCCTTGGCATATTTGGCCCGAGCGGCTTCGAAGTGCTGTCTCTGCTGGTTTCCGTGCACCTGCCAATCATGATGATGGCCTCGATCGTGCTGTTCGAGATGTTCGGCCGCAGCGGTAGCGAACCCGTGCATCCCTTGCGTGTTGTCCGCAGTTTCCTGAGGCGGCTTTTCCTCAATCCGCTGATCATTGGCATTCTGCTGGGGCTTGCATGGCGTCTGACCGGTGTGCCCCTGCCGGATCTCGTCATGCGGCTGGTCGATGCGCTGGCCGATACCGCCGGGCCGGTGGCGCTGTTTGCCATGGGGCTCAGCCTGCGCCGCTTCGGCATATCAGGCAATGTCCGGCCGGCATTGGCGCTTTCGGCGCTGAAGCTGTTTTTGATGCCGGCGCTGGTTCTCGCCTTCGTCTGGCTGCTCGGCCTGCCGCCGATGACGGCCAAGGTGGCGGTCGTGGTCGCGGCACTGCCCTCCGGCATCAATTCCTATCTGATCGCCGTGCAGTTCAACACCGGCCAGGCGCTCGCATCGAACCAGATGACCATCGCCACGGCGTGTGCCGCCGTCACCACGGCTTTCTGGCTGACCGTGGTTCTCCATGTCTACGGTTAGTTTGTCTACGGCTAGTTCGTCCTCGACTGGTTTCGCGCTGGCCCAAAGCCTATATGCCATCTTGCAATTGATTGCGTGGCTTGCCCTAGGTAAAGAGCACTGGCTCCAGTGTCCCGGCCTCGTTACCATCGGGCACGTTCATCGAAGAAAATCCAGATACCGGCCCGTCAGTGCGCCGAGCGGAGGCTAGACCATGCTTCAGAAAACCAGCCATTTCATGCGGCAGGCCAATCTCATCAACGGCGAATGGGTGCAGGCCGACAGCGGCCAGACGGTCGACGTCAACAACCCGGCCACCGGCCTCAAGATCGGCACCGTGCCAAAGTCGGGCAAGGCCGAGACCCGCCGCGCCATCGAAGCCGCCGCCGAAGCGTTCAAGACCTGGCGCAAGACGACCGCGCTCGAACGCTCGAAGCTGCTGCGCAAGCTGCATGACGCGATGATGGACAATCAGGACGTGCTGGCCGAACTCTTGACCATCGAGCAGGGCAAGTCGCTGTTCGAATCGAAGGGCGAGATCGGCTCGGCCGCGGCTTACATCATGTGGTTCGCCGAAGAGGGCCGCCGCACTTATGGCGACGTTGTGCCGTCGCCATGGGCGGACCGCCGCATCCTGGTGACCAAGGAACCGGTCGGCGTCATCGCCGCCATCACGCCGTGGAATTTCCCATCCTCGATGCTGGCCCGCAAGCTTGGTCCCGCACTCGCCGCAGGCTGCACGGCCGTGGTGAAGCCTGCCTCGCAGACGCCTTATTCCGGGCTCGCCTGGGGCGCGCTGGCCGAGGAAGTCGGCTTTCCCAAGGGTGTCGTCAACATCCTGACCGGTTCGGCCAGCGAGATTGGCGACGAAATCTGCGCCAATCCGCTGATATCGAAGATCACTTTCACCGGCTCGACGGAGGTGGGCAAGCTTCTGATCCAGAAATCGTCTGTGACCGTCAAGAAAGTGTCGATGGAACTCGGCGGCAACGCGCCGTTCCTGGTTTTCGACGACGCCGATCTCGATCGCGCCGTCGCCGGCGCCATGACGGCCAAATACCGCAATTCAGGCCAGACCTGCGTGTGCACCAACCGCTTCCTCGTGCAGGCCGGCATCTACGACAAGTTTGTCGAGAAGCTGGTCGCCGCCAGCAATGCCTTGAAGGTTGGCTCGGGCCTGGAAGAGGGCGTGCAGCAGGGACCGCTGATCGACGAGAAGGCCGTCGAGAAGGTCGAGGAATTCATCGCTGACGCCACCTCCAAGGGCGGCAAGGTCGTTGCCGGCGGCAAGCGCCACGCGCTGGGCGGCTCGTTCTTCCAGCCGACCGTGATCGCCAATGCGAAGCCTGACATGCGCTTCATGAAGGAAGAGATTTTTGGCCCGATCGCCCCGGTGTTCAAATTCGAGACCGAGGAAGAAGCCATCGCGCTCGCCAATGACACCGAGTTCGGCCTTGCCGCCTATTTCTACACCGGCGATCTCGGCCGCGCTTTCCGCGTCATGGAAGGCCTGAAATACGGCATGGTCGGCGTCAATGAAGGCCTCATCACCACGCCCGAAGCGCCGTTCGGCGGCGTCAAGGAATCGGGTCTTGGCAAGGAAGGCGGACATCAGGGCATCGAGGACTATCTCGATACCAAATATGTGTGCATCGGCGGCCTCGGCGTCTGATAGACTGCTCCTGAGGTGGGGAGGCCACTGGCCTGCCCATCTCTCATGAGAAACCAGCCGAAGTCCTCTGGATCTACTGGCATTTGCGGGCATGGCGATGAAGGACGGCGAGGTTTTCGGCACGACGCAGGCGGGCGAGGCGGTGCGCCGCTTCACCATCAGGGGCGGCGGTATCACCGCCAACATCATCGGGCTCGGTGCTGTCATCCAGGATTTGCGCCTGACTGGGCACGATGCGCCGCTGGTGCTCGGCTACGACAATCTGCAAGCCTATGAGACCAACAACACCTTCTTTGGCGCGGTGGTCGGTCGTTATGCCAACCGCATCCGCGACGGCCGCTTCACCATCGCCGGCAACCGCTACCAGACCGAACCAAATTTCCTCGGCAAGCATACGCTGCATGGCGGCTCGCAAGGCTATTCGCACCGGCCGTGGACAGTTTCCTTGCACGACAGGGATTTCGTCACTCTGACGCTCCATGATCCCGACGGCACGATGGGCTTTCCTGGCGCGCTCGACGTCACCTGCACCTACCGGCTGAAGATCCCCGGCACGCTCAGTGTCGAACTGACGGCGACCTGCGAGGAGCCGACGCTGTGCAATCTCAGCCAGCATTCCTATTTCAACCTCGATGATGGCGGCGAAGGCGACATTCTCGATCACCGGATGATGCTGAATGCCGGCGCCTACCTGCCTGTTGACAGCGACATGATCCCGACCGGGGTGGTCAAGCCGGTCGACGGCACGCCTTTCGACTTTCGCCAGGCGCGGCCGCTGCGCATGGAGACCGAGGGCGAGCAACTGCCCTACGACCAGAATTTCTGCCTTGCTTCGACGCGCGGACCGTTGCGGCAAGCGGCATGGGCGCAAGGAGCCAGTTCCGGCGTCGAGATGGAGGTCTGGACCACGGAGCCCGGCGTTCAGCTCTATACCGGCCAGTATGTGACGCCGCGCAAGGGGCTGGAAGGGCGGGACTACAAGGCTTTTTCCGGCTTCTGCCTTGAGCCGCAGATTTGGCCGGATGCACCGAATCGGCCGTATTTTCCACAGGCGACGCTGTGGCCTGGCGCGATCTATCACCATGTGACGGAATATCGGTTCCGCCTTCCTTGATGTTATCCCGCGAACGCTGCCCGTAGCGTCTCGAACGGCGCCAGCGCACCGCGAACCTGCACCACGGCGGCGGCGACGCGATGGGCTCTGCTTGCCGCTTCCCGCGGGCCATGGCCGGCAAGTCGAGCCGCGAGATAGGCGCCATTGAAGGAGTCGCCAGCGCCGGTCGTGTCGACGGGGGCCGCGACATAGATCGCCGGCACGTCGTGCAGTGTGCCGTTTTCGGCAATCAGCGCCGGCTGTTCGCCGTTCTTGACGATGACCTCGCCGACCCGTTGCCGGAGCCGCTCGGCGGTCACCTGCGGCGTTGCATCACCAAACAACATCTGCTCGTCGGGGAAGGTCGGCAGTGCGATGTCGGTGACGGCAAGCGCTTCGACGATCGCGGCTTGCGCGTCCTCGCGGTTGCGCCACAGCCGTGGCCGGTAGTTGGGATCGAAGGCGATCTTCGAGCCTGCCACGCGTGCCTTGGCGATAGCCACCAGCAACGTGGCCCGTGCGGCATCGTCCAGAATTGCCAAAGTGATTCCGGAAAAGTACACAAGCGCCTGATTTTCCAGGTTCTTTGACAGTGCAGCGGGATCTGAGGCGAGCTGCCGCGCGGCGGCGTCGCCGCGCCAGTAGGTGAACGAACGCTCGGCGCCGGTCAGCGTGATCGCGTAGAGGCCAGGCCTTGCACCCGCTATCACCGGACTGGAGCCGACGCCGATGCCGTTTTCGGCGAAGAATCCGATCTGGCCCTGCGAGAAGGGGTCGTCGCCGAAGGCCGAGACATAGGTTGCAGGGCGGTCGCCGCTCAACGCATGCAGCGCCCACAGCGTGTTGAACGTGTCGCCGGCAAAACCCATGCGCCAGTTCGGGCCAGTCTGGCCCGACAGTTCGAGCATGCATTCGCCGATCGAGGCGACGCCGTTTCCCGCCATCTGCAATCCTCCAGTGATTTCGGTGCTGTAGCTTTTTGCCAGCGGCAGCGCCATGCTTGGCAAGCAGGCATTTTTGCGCCACAGCGTTTTCCCACAGGCCGACGGGACGCGATCCGCCCGGCGGAACGTTGTCCGCAGAAGAGGAACCGGTTTGGCATCATTATGGCGTTATCTCCTGGCGGGTCTTGGTCTGGCTGCGTTGCTGGTCGGCATTCTGGCGGTCGTCTATCTGACGGCGCCGCAATCGGCGCAGACCGTCGGCCCGGATGTCTCGCGCACCAGGAACAGCGACAACGGGTTGTTCGTGGCAAGTTTTTCGCCGGAGCAAGGCGTCGTGCGGCAGGGCGAATTGGAATCCTGGCTGCTCACCTTGAAGACAAAGGCCGGCGCGCCGGTGGAAGGAGCCGCGATCGCGATCTCCGGCGGCATGCCGCAGCACAATCACGGCCTGCCGACCAGCCCGCAGGCGACGGACTATCTCGGCGACGGACGCTACCGGATCGAAGGGGTGAAGTTCACCATGAGTGGTTTGTGGCAGCTGCATTTCGCCATCTCGGCCTCTGCCGGCTCCGACACGGTGCTGTTCAACGTGCTGTTGTGAGCGGCCGATGAAGCGCCTTTTCTGCTTTCTGGCGCTGACGGTGGCCGTCATCCTCGTCGGCTGCGGCAAGCCGGATTTTTCCGACGCCGAGAAGAAAACCATCGCTTCGCTGGCGCTCAACACATTGCCGGCGCTGAAGCCTGACACCACCAACCGCTTTGCAGACGTGCCGGCGGCTGCCGCCCTTGGCTCGACGCTGTTCTTCGATCTGGGCATGAGCCGCGACGGCACGGTGTCATGCTCGACCTGCCACAAAATCGACCGCCAGTTTCAGGACGATCTGCCGCAAGCTGTCGGCGTCGGTCGCACCAACCGGCGCACCATGGCGCTGGCCGGCGTGGCACGCGACCCCTGGTTCTTCTGGGATGGCCGCCGCGACAGCCTGTGGGCGCAAGCGGTGACGCCGTTGGAAAACCCGCTGGAGCAGGCGGGAAACCGCACCGCCTACGCGCACTACATCAAGACGCGCTTCGGCGAGCGCTATGAGCGCATTTTTGGGCCGTTGCCCGATTTTTCCGGCATGCCGTTGAATGCCAGCCCGCTTGGAAACGATGCCGAAAGGGCTGCCTGGAATGCGATGAGCGAGACGCAACGCGACGCGATAAACCGCGTCTTTGCCAATATCGGCAAGGCGATCGCGGCTTTCGAACGCTCGATCGAGCCGGCGCAGACGCGCTTCGACCGCTTTGCGCTGGACCTTGCTACAGGCGCCGAGCCGAAGGACGATGCGGTCTTTACGCGGGAAGAAATCCTCGGGCTGAAACTGTTCATCGGCAAGGCCAACTGCGTGACCTGCCACAACGGCCCGCGCTTCACCGACAACAGTTTTCACAACACCGGCGTGCCCCCCGTAGCGGACTTGCCGCCGGATCGTGGGCGGATCGATGCGGTGGCTCAGGTCGAAGCCGATCCATTCAACTGTTTTGGCGCCTATCGCGATGGCGATGCCAGCGCATGCGGCGAACTGCGTTTCATGGTCAAGGATGCGCCGCAACTGATCCGCGCCTACAAGACGCCGTCGCTCCGCGGCGCGGCAACGCGGCCGCCTTACATGCATGCAGGGCAGTTTTCGTCGCTCAACGAGGTGGTGGCGCACTACGCCAAGGCGGCGCCGAGTGTGGAGGGGATTTCCGAAATCCATCCGCTGGAGCTGTCGGACCGCGAGCGCGCTGCGCTGGTGGCGTTTTTGAAGACGCTGTCGGAGTAAGTCAGCGATCCTTGACCGTCTCCATCGCCACGAAGGTCGAAGTCTGGGCGACATGGGGGAGGGCGGAGATGCGCTCGCCGAGCACGCGGCGATAGGCGGCAATGTCCCGGGTGCGGACTTTCAGCAGATAATCGAAGCTCGACGCCATCATGTGGCATTGCTCGATCTCCGGCACGGCCTGCACCGACCGGTTGAAAGCGTCGAGCGCTGCCGACCTGGTGTCGGACAATTTCACCTGGACGAAGGCGACGTGGCCTTCACCCATGCGCTCGCGGTCGATGATCGCCTGATAGCCCCTGATATAGCCATCCTTCTCCAGCCGCTTCACCCGCGCCTGCACCGGTGTCTTGGACAGACCGACCTTTGCCGCGAGTTCCGACATCGAAAGCCGGCCATCGCTTGCCAGCGCCGACAGGATGTTCCGGTCGATGCGGTCCAATTGGTCTTCTGTCATCTAAATTGCAGTCCATATGCTTATCTCAGGCCTCCACGATAGTTCGAATGACCTGCCATGTCGATTTCTTTGGACCGGCTGAAAATTCGGAGCTGTGCTAGCTTGCGCCATTCGGTCCGGTGACCGCCGGCCCGCTCCCCTTTGCTCGATCCACGGGACCGCCATGCCGCTCGATGCCATCCGCCAGCAGATCCGCGCCAACTATTTGCGTGACGAAGATGAGGCCGTGAAGCGACTGGCCGAGGCGACAGGGCTTTCGACGAAAGACCGCAATGCGATCTCGGCGCGTGCCGCCGACCTGGTGCGGGCGGTGCGTGGCTCGTCCGATCCCCGGCTGATGGAGGTGTTTCTCTCGGCCTACGGTCTTTCGACCAAGGAAGGCGTGGCGCTGATGTGCCTGGCTGAGGCGCTGCTGCGCGTGCCGGACACCGAAACAATGGACGACCTCATCGCCGACAAGATCGCGCCGCACGACTGGTCGGCGCATTCCGGCGGTTCGAGCTCGATCTTCGTCAATGCCTCGACCTGGGCGCTGATGCTGACCGGCCGTGTGCTGGATGAGGGCGAGGGCGGTATTGAAGGCACGCTGCGCTCGATGGTGCGGCGGCTGGGCGAACCGGTCATCCGCAAGGCGGTGGCCGCCGCCATGCGCGAGATGGGCGAACAGTTCGTGCTTGGCCGGACCATCGCGGAAGCCGTCAAGCGCGGCCGGCCGATGATTCAGAAGGGCTATCTCTATTCCTTCGATATGCTGGGCGAGGCGGCTCGGACCGAGGCTGACGCCCTGCGCTACCTCAAGGCCTATGCCGATGCGATCTCCTCGCTCGATTCCGGCTCCAACGGCCCTGACATCCGCCAGAACCACGGCATCTCGGTCAAGCTCTCGGCGCTGCATCCGCGCTACGAGGTGGCGCAGAAGGAAGAGATGTTGCCTGTGATGGCCGAACGATTGCTGTCGCTGGCGCTGGCAGCGCGCCATTCGCGCATGGGCCTCAACATCGACGCCGAGGAGGCCGACCGGCTTGATCTGTCGCTCGACGTGATCGAGCGGGTTCTGGCTGATCCTGAGCTCGCCGGCTGGAACGGTTTTGGCGTCGTCGTCCAGGCCTATGGCCCGCGCGCGGCTTTCACCATCGACTGGCTCTACGCGCTGGCGAAGAAGTATGACCGCAACATCATGGTGCGGTTGGTCAAGGGCGCCTATTGGGACACCGAGATCAAGCGGGCGCAGACGCTGGGGCTTAGCGGTTACCCGGTCTTCACCCGCAAGGCCAACACCGACGTTTCCTACATGGCCTGCGCCAAAAAACTGCTTGGCATGACCGACCGCATCTATCCGCAATTCGCAACCCACAACGCCCACACCGTCGCCGCCATCCTGTCGATGGCCGGAAATCGCGACTCCTTCGAGTTCCAGCGCCTGCACGGTATGGGCGAGGCTCTGCACGAGACGGTGCGCCGGGCCGAAGGCACGCGCTGCCGCATCTATGCGCCGGTCGGCGCGCATTCCGACCTGCTGGCCTATCTGGTCCGCCGGCTGCTGGAGAACGGCGCCAATTCCTCCTTCGTGCACCAACTGACCGATGAGGATGTCGAGCCGGAGGACATTGCCCGCGATCCGCTGGAGACGGTCGAGCGCCAGGGCCCTGCCGCCAATCCGGCGATTGCCCGGCCTTCCCAGATCTTTGGCGCCGGCCGCCATAATTCGAAGGGATTCGACATCACCGACACGGTGACGCTGGCGGCGATTGACAAGGCCAAGGCGGCATTCGCGGGGTCGGATCGCTGGCATGCCAAGCCGATCACGCGGGCTGCCGGCTATGGCCAACAGCGCCCGGTCGTCAATCCGGCCAAGCCCGACGAAGTGGTCGGCACGGTTCACGAGGCCGCCGCCAAGCAGGTTGCGACCGCCGTGCGCTTTGCCGTGGAGGCCCAGCCGGCCTGGGCCAAGCGACCCGTCACCGAGCGTGCCGCCATCCTCAACCGCGCGGCCGACCTCTATGAAGCCAATGCGGTCGAGTTCTTTGCGCTCGCCACCCGCGAGGCCGGCAAGTCGCTGGCCGACGGCGTTGCCGAGGTGCGTGAGGCCGTCGACTTCCTGCGCTACTACGCCGCCGAGGCGGCCAACAACGAAGCCGGCACCGAGGCGCGCGGCGCCATTGTCTGCATTTCGCCGTGGAATTTCCCGCTCGCCATCTTCACCGGCCAGATCGCTGCCGCACTCGTCACCGGCAATTCGGTGATCGCCAAGCCGGCCGAGCAGACGCCGCTGATCGCCTTCCGCGCCGTCGAACTTTTGCGTGAGGCCGGCGTGCCGGAAGACGTCATCCAGCTTCTGCCCGGTGACGGCCCTTCGGTCGGCGGTCCGCTGACCGCTGATCCACGCATTGCCGGTGTCTGCTTCACCGGCTCGACCGAGGTTGCCAAGCTGATCGAAAAGCAATTGGCCGAGACCGCCGCGCCCGATGCGATGCTGATCGCCGAGACCGGCGGCTTGAATGCGATGATCGTCGATTCCACGGCGCTGCCCGAACAGGCGGTGCGCGATATCCTCGCCTCGGCCTTCCAGAGTGCCGGCCAGCGCTGCTCGGCGCTGCGCGTGCTCTACGTGCAAAAGGATGTCGAGAAAAAGATGCTGGAGATGCTGAAAGGCGCCATGGAGGCGCTCAACATCGGTGATCCCTGGCAAATCTCGACCGATGTCGGTCCGGTCATCGACGATGAGGCCCAAAGCTCGATCCGGGACTATTGCACTAGAATGGGCCTGCAGGGCCGGCTGATCGCCAAGCTCGAGGCGCCGAAAGATGGCCGCTTCGTCGCGCCACATGTCTTCCGCGTCAAAGGCATCGAGGAGATGGAGCGCGAGGTGTTCGGGCCGGTGCTGCATGTCGCCAGCTTCGATGCCGACAAGATTGATACGGTGATCGCTGAGATCAACCGCAAGGGCTATGGCCTGACCTTCGGATTGCACACCCGCATCGAGGGCCGGGTGCAGCATTTTGTCGACGGCATCCATGCCGGCAACATCTATGTCAACCGCAACCAGATCGGCGCCGTCGTCGGCTCGCAGCCATTTGGCGGCGAAGGACTGTCCGGCACTGGACCAAAGGCCGGCGGCCCGCATTATCTCAGGCGCTTCCGCAAGGGGCCGGAGGCCGGCACGCATGTCGGAGAAGGCCACAAGGTGACCGCGACCGAACTTGCCGACAATCTGCCCGATCCAGCGCTTGGCGGCTGGTCGACGCGGCCGGATCGAATTGCGATCCTGAGAAAACATCTGCGCGGCAAGGGGGCGGCGGCCATTGGCGCCGCCGCTGCAATCGATTTCGGCCAGGTCGATCTGCCCGGACCAACCGGCGAAGCCAACACGCTGTCGCTGTCGCCGCGTGGGCGGGTGCTGTGCCTCGGTCCCGACGCTGACACGCTGCTCGCCCAGACGATCCAGGCGCTTGCCGCAGGCAATGCGGTGCTGGCTGTGGCTCCAGGTGCACCGGCTGCATTGTTGGCGCTGACAGGCAAGGGACTGCCGCTTGCGGCAATAGATGGTCGCCCTGATCCGGTGGAAGCGCGCTCGCTGCGCGTCGATGTCGTTGCTTTTTCGGGCACGCCCGAAGCAGCGCGTGTCGTGCGCAAGGTCATCGCCGACCGTAGCGGAGCGATCGTGCCCCTGGTCAGCGAGGTTCTCAATCCGGCGGCCTATGCGCATGAACGCGCCGTCTGCGTCGACACCACGGCGGCCGGCGGCAATGCGAGCCTGCTCGCCAGTGCCTGATCGGCTCTACGCGCCCTCGACGACGGAAAAGCCCTCGAATTGCGGGTGGCCGAGATAGTGGACCTTGGTCGTGCCGACATTCCTGTGGGCGGCACGGAAATTCTCCGACTTGGTCCAGGCGACGAAATCATCGTGGCTCGCCCACACCGTGTGCGAGGCATACAGCGTATAGCCCTCGGTCGCGTTGACCGGGCCACGCAGCAGGTGGAATTCGCGAAAACCCTTCATCTCGGCAAGGCTGGAATCGCGGTTTTTCCAGACGGCTTCGAAATCGGCCTCCGAGCCGGTCTGCACCTTGAAGCGGTTCATGGCGATGTACATTGGGCTTTCCTTTTCAAATCAATGGATTGCAGGGATTTCTAATGGCTCGAAGGGGGACATTCAAAACGGTCCGATGGCGCCGGTGAACTCCAGGCTGCTGCCGATTTTGGGTGGGATAGGCGGGAAAGGCGCTGCCTTGCGAACGATGCCAAGCACGATCTGGTCGAAGGTCTGCGACCCGGAGCTTTCCAGGATACGCAGGTCATCAATGCCGCCTTTGCTGCTGATAACGAAGGTCACAACGGCATTGTTGCGCGCGGTCAGTTGCAGGGAAGGCGGGACGGCTCGATTGACACGACCGAGCTTTCTGATCACGTCGCCGCGGTAGTTGTCTTCCGCGGCGCTGCCTGGCTCTTCTTGTTTTTTGCCCCTGCTGACCGCCTGAGCCAGCCGGTCCTGGCCGTCAGCGGTGCCGCGCTTCTCGTCCACAGCTTTTGAAGGGACGGCCGCCGACGTTGGCCTGGCGCTTGGGATCGGCGGTTGCTCTGGAACGGCGACAGGCTTTTCGACAGTTTCGGCCTGGGCGCTCGGCTGTGTCGGCGTTTCGGCTTTGGCAGCCACGCTTTGGTCATCGGGGCGCGGGGTCGCCGCCACCAATATGTCTGGCGCGACCGCTTGCTGTTTGACGACTTCCGGCAAGGGCTTGGGCAGCGGCTTCGCTGCTTCGGGCTCGGGAGTCTGGTTCACGGCTTCCTGTGTGGGCTGCGACGGTTTTGTCAGCGGCACTGCTTTTGCAAGCTCCGGTTTGGCCGGCTGCGGATTGGGCACCAGCCGGACATTCACTGCCGCCGGGTCCTTGTCCAGCGCGCTGCCGGCGACCTTGTCGCCGGTTTGATCGCTGCCTTCCGACTGCGTGGTGTCCTGGAAAGCGGATCTGCCGGCGGGCGAGATCAGAAAGGCCGCCGCCACCGCGGCATGGAGCACGCAGGAGATAGCGATCGCCGTCGTCCACTTGCCACTCCAGGCAGGCGGCCGCGCCGGCGCGAGCCGCTCGGCCGGCGCTATTGCCAGCTCGCTGCCAGCGTCGGGGAGGGGA
The DNA here is from genome assembly GCF_055456085.1 of Mesorhizobium subarcticum. NCBI lineage: Bacteria > Pseudomonadati > Pseudomonadota > Alphaproteobacteria > Hyphomicrobiales > Phyllobacteriaceae > Mesorhizobium > Mesorhizobium subarcticum. Next base: position 4,219,226 of record NZ_CM144237.1, read on the forward strand.
CTGATTTCCTGCATGTCGCGGGCGGGAAACTGCAGCGAGGCGCGTAGACTTGTCAAATCAAGATCGGTTGCCTCAAACGGCGACAAATCGAAGCCGGCCAGCGGTCCTGCCACGGTCCTTCCCGGGAATGCGCGATGCAGTCCCACTTCAGACGCCGAAAGCGATACCAGTCTTGGTGTCGGTCTTCAGCTTGCGCATGCAGGCGGTCGGTTCGACACCGGTGCCGGCGCATTCGGTGGCGCTGTTGATCAGCAAGCGGCTGACCTTGGTGCAGTCGGTACCGGCGAGATCAAAGCGCTTCACCTTGGTCTTGCCCGCTGGCAGGTCCTTGAAGTCGAGCACGGTCAGCCGGTCGACAACGCCGGCCTCGTTGAACAGCGCGATCTCGAACGCCGCCTTGGAGAGGTCGGCGCCAAGGTTGTTGTTGACCAGGAAGGTCAACCGGCAACCCTTGTCGGATGGCTGTGCCGCGTTGAGTTCGAGGGTCAGTGCGGGGACCGGCGTGGACTGTTGTGCCCACGCCGGAACCATCGCCAGCGACATCGCAAACGTCGAGGTCAGCAGACGAAGGGATGTCGTCAAGCTCTTCATGGTTATCAGCCTCCAAATCGCATTGTTGCCGCCAGCTTCAACGTTATGCCGGGCTCGTAGGCCGCGAATGTCGACAGGGCGCCGGGCGTCGTGGCCGGGACGACGTTGAGTGGGTTGGCATATTTGACGTCGAACAGATTGTCGGCGCGGAAATCGATCTTCAGATTGTCGGTCGCCTGGTAACTGGCGAAGGCATTGACCAGCGTGTAGTCCTCGGCGATCGGATTGCCCTTCGGCTTGCCGTTGTACTGCACTTCGCCGCCGACGGTCAGCTTGTCCTCGAGGAAGCGCAGGCCGAGCTGAGCGGTGACCTGCGAGGAGGGGGTGGTGAGCAGTTCACCGCGCACTCCGGCATAGGAAATGGTGTGACCATTGGTGATCGACGCCGAGAGCCCGGCATAGCCCCATCCGGCATCGTAGACGCTTTCGATCTCAATGCCGTTGATCTTGGCCTTGGCGAAGTTCTGATACTGGAAGCAGATCGGGATGTAGCCGGGATTGGTTCCCAGTTGGCTGAAGTCAACCGGGCAGGCGCTTGCGGGGTTCGTGAATGACGCGGGGAAAGACACGCCCTGGATGTAGTCATCCACGTCATTATTGAAATAGGCCGCCTTGATACGAAGCGCGTCGCCGGCCTCGAAAATATCGTTCTGCTTGTAGTTGATGCCAGCCTCGACCGTTTTGCCGGTCTCGGGCTTGAGGTTCGGATTGGGCAGGAACGGGAAGGTGACGCCTGCCGGGTGGCGGCCGCTGATCAGCGTTTCCGTCAGCGAGGGAGAGCGATAGCCCTCGGCGTAGGTGCCGTAGAATTGCAACCCATCGAGGCCGGCGCTTTCGAACGGCGTGACACCGACGGTGATGCGCGGCGACAGCCGGTCGCCCGATGTCTCGTGGTTGCTGTCCTTGAGGCTGTAATTGTCGTAGCGCAGCCCGGCGATGACTTCGAGCCACTCCCAGCTGAGCTTGTCCTGGACATAGGCGCCGGAAACGTTGCGCTTGCCGGAAGGCGTGTAGAAACTGTCGCCACCGGCGGCGCCGCCGGTCTCGACGTCATCACCCACCCAGTCGCCGCCATAGGTCAGCTCGTGCGCGATGCCGGCGGTCTCGAATCGCGATGTGTTCCAGATGTCGATTGAGGTCGTGCCGACATCGAACGTCGACTGCGAACCCGCCGGCAGGATCACCGGCAGACCGGTCGAAGGATTAAACCGGGACTGGGGGACAAGCGTGGTCAGATCGAGATTGGTCTTGTTGTACGAGGTGTTGATATGAAGATCGAGCCAGCTCTTGTCTTCGTCCGTGATGTTGTAGCGGGCTGTGAAGGTGTTCGACTTCAGGTCGACGTCATTGACCGGGATGCCGCCGCTGATTTCATTCCAGCCATCGCTTGAACCGACCCAGCCAAGCTTCAATTCGCTGTTCTCGGTTGGGCGAATGCTGGTCTTGAGCATGCCGCTCAGCACGTCGAAGCCGGTGCCTTTGACGGTGTCGCGGCCGCCGTCCTTGTAGTCGTCATAGTTGCGGTAGACGATGTTGCCGAGCACATCCCAGTTCTCGTTGACGCGGTACGCGCCGGTTGCGCTCGTGGTCCAACCCTTGCCATTGCTCTCATAGCGTCCGGTTAGCGAAGCGCCCCATGTTTCTTCCGGCTTGAGGAAGTCCGCGGCGTCCTTGGTGTCGAAGAAGACAACGCCGCCGATGGCGCCCGAGCCGTAGGTGTTGGCGACAGGACCCCGGATCACGTCAACGGATTTGATGAGCTCGGGGTCGATGTAGAAGGTCGACTGGGTGCCGTGGTCGGAACGCTGGAAATCCTGGCGCGCGCCGTCGACGATGACCGCGACGCGGCCGAAATCCTGCAGGCCGCGAATGTTGATGCTGGTGCTGACGCGCCTGGCATCGGCTTGTGCCGCGACGCCGGGTACACCGAACAGCATCTCGTTGGGCGTTGTCGCCATGCGGCGGTCGAGCTGTTCCTTGTCGAGATGGCTGGCCGACGCCAGTGATTCGATCGCCGTCTCGCCGGTGCGGCTGATGACGAGAATCTTGTCGAGCAGCGTCGCACCTGCCGGGGCGGCTTTCTTCTCATTAGCCTTCTTCGATTGATCCGTCTGCTGGCCTGCCGGCTGCGTTGCCTGCTGTGCGTGGGCTGATGGCGCGGACAAGGCGATTGCCGCCACGCTTGCCAACAAAGCTGCCACGCCGCTCGCCATCGACTGGCCGCGCCGTTCCCAAATCATCAACCCCATGCCCCAACTCCAGAATTCCAGGTTTCGTGCTGGCTGGCCCGGGGCTCGCTGGCATTTTTGATGGTGTCCGGCGTGTTAAATGTTGACTCATTTAATCCGGTATTGCACTGACTAATAAACATGATTATTCAAGTCAAGAAATGAATCGGATCTTCGCAACGCCTAGCCAGACGCCCGGCACAGGAAAGGGATCGACCCAGATGAACACGCACAATCCCAATGACTTTCGCTACCGCGTCCGCCGTTCCGACGAAGCCCCCGTCACCCGTTTCGATCGGGTTCCGCTGGCGGTCAGAACATTGTCCAGCAACACGCTGTTCCAGGGCGAGCACGAGATCGGCATCGAACATCATGGCGCGCTCTACCGGCTGAAGATCACCCGCCAGGGCAAGCTCATTCTCAACAAGTAAGGCAAGGCAGTAGGGACGAGACATGGACCAGCGCGTAAAACCCGCCCCGCATGAAATCCGGCGGGCACGGACGGAAAATCCGAAAACGCGCGAGCGTGACATGGCTGCCCAACTCGGCATTTCGGAAGCCGAGCTGGTCGCCGCGCATTGCGGCGACGGCGTCGTGCGCGTCGAACCGCGCGTCAACGATCTTCTGACCGGCCTCGAAGCCGTCGGTGAGGTGATGGCGCTGACCCGCAATGAAAGCGCCGTGCACGAAAAGATCGGCGTTTACGACAAGGTCGTCACCGGTAACCACAATGCCATGGTGCTTGGCGAGAATATCGACCTGCGCATCTTCCCAAAAGTTTGGGCACATGGCTTTGCCGTGGAAAAGCGCGATGGCGACGAGATCCGCCGCAGCCTGCAGTTCTTCGATGCGGCCGGCGAGGCCGTGCACAAGGTGCATCTGCGGCCGGCCTCCAGCCTCTATGCCTACCAGAAGCTGGTCGCGTCGCTAGAATCGTCCAACCAGGAATCGACGGTCGACATTTCAGGGCTAGGCTTCGACTATGAGGGCGAGGCCACGGGCACGACCGCCAACCTTGACGATCTGCGCGACCGCTGGAGTCGGCTGACCGACGTGCACCAGTTCTTCGGCATGCTGAAGACGCTGAAGCTCAGCCGCCGCCAGGCGGTGCGCATGGTCGGCACCGACTATGCCTGGCTGCTCGACAATGACGCGGTCCGGGCCATGTTCCATCACGCAGCCGAAGGCGAGATGCCGATCATGTGCTTTGTGGGCAACCGCGGCTGCATCCAGATCCATTCCGGCCCGATCAAATCGATCAAGCCGATGGGGCCCTGGATCAATGTGCTGGATGAGACCTTCCATCTGCACCTGCGGATCGACCACATCCATGAAGTCTGGGCGGTGCGCAAGCCGACCAAGGACGGCCATGTCACCTCGCTCGAGGTCTACGCCGCGAACGGCGAGATGATCATCCAGTTCTTCGGCAAACGCCACGAAGGCGAAAGCGAGCGCGACGACTGGCGCTTCCTGGCCGAGAACCTGCCGCGAATCCCGAACCCGACGGCAGCCTGAGGAACAGTGCAATGCGTTTCTTCCCGACACGATCGGCCATGCGCGGATCGATGCTTGGGCCGATGATCGGCCTGTCCCTTGCTTTTGCGGCGCTGCAGCCGGCCGGCGCCACCGAAGGCATCTCCGTCTTCGCCGATCCGTCGAAGATCGCGGCCATAGGCGGTTCGATCACCGAAATCGTCTATGCGCTTGGCGAGGAGAAACATCTGGTGGCGCGCGATTCCACCAGCAATTATCCAAAAGCGGCGCTCGACCTGCCTGATGTCGGCTATATGCGCGCGCTGTCGCCGGAAGGCGTGCTGTCGGTCAATCCGACCGGCATTCTGGCGCTGCATGGCAGCGGTCCCAAGGAAGCCCTCGACGTGCTGAAGAAGAGCAGCGTTCCGTTCATCGAAGTGCCCGAGCACTATACCCGCGAGGGTATCCTCGAGAAGGTCCGTGTCGTCGGCAAGGCGCTCGGCGTCGACGCCAAGGCCGAGGTGCTGGCGAAGGAGCTCGATGCCAAGCTGATATCAGCCGAAAAGCAGACCGCCTCGATCAAGGAGCGCAAGCGCATCCTGTTCGTGCTGTCGATACAGGGCGGCAAGATTCTTGCAGCTGGCAGCGATACCGCCGCCGCCGGCATGGTCAAGCTGGCGGGTGGGGTCAATGCCGTCGAAGGCTTCTCCGGCTACAAGCAGTTGTCCGACGAGGCTGTTATCACCGCCAGGCCTGATGTGATCCTGATGATGAGCAATGCGGGACAGCCGGTGTCGGACGATGAATTGTTCGGCATTCCGTCCGTCGCCTCGACGCCGGCCGGAACCGCGCGCAAGGTGATCCGCATTGATGGCAGTTACCTGCTCGGCTTCGGGCCGCGCACGGCTGAAGCGATCCACGACCTCGCTGTCTCGCTCTATGGCGCTGAAGTCACGGACTGAGCATCATGGTCGACCAATCGATCGCCGGCCCGGTGAAGGTGATGGCGAGTGCATCCGAAGGCGACCGCTCGGGTCGCGCCCGCATCGTCATCCTTTTTCTGTGCCTGGGGCTTGCCGCCGCCGTGCTCTTCTCGCTCACCTCAGGGGCCTCGGATGCCTCGGCCGCCAACGTTCTCAAGGACTGGCTGCTTGGAGCCGTTCCCCGTGATGCAGCGCTGAGCGCCCGTGACAGCCTGATCGTCTACGACATCCGCTTGCCGCGCGTCATCCTCGGCATGCTGGTCGGCGCTGCGCTCGCGGTATCGGGCGCCGTCATGCAGGGATTGTTCCGCAATCCGCTGGCCGATCCCGGCCTGATCGGCGTTTCCGCCGGCTCCAGCCTTGGCGCGGTGGCCGTCATCGTGCTCGGCACCACGGTGCTGGCTCCGGTAACGGCCTTGTTCGGCGCGCTTGCACTGCCGTTGGCCGCCTTCTTTGGCGGCTTTGCCACGACAATGGTGCTCTATCAGGTCGCCACGCGACGCGGGCAAACCTCGGTTGCCACCATGCTGCTCGCCGGCATCGCGCTGGCAGCACTTGCCATCGCGCTGACCGGCGTCCTCATCTTCATGGCGGATGATCGCCAATTGCGCGACCTGACCTTCTGGCAATTGGGGTCGCTCGGTGGCGCGACCTGGCAGAAGATCGGTTCTGTCGGGCCGATCATCATAATGGCACTGGCGGCGATGCCGTTCCTGTCGCGGGGCCTCAACGCGCTGGCGCTGGGCGAGGCCACCGCCAGCCATCTCGGCATTCCGGTTCAGCGGCTGAAGTACACGGCCATCATCGGTGTCTCGGCCGCGGTCGGTGCATCCGTCGCCGTCAGCGGCGGCATCGGCTTCGTCGGCATCGTCGTGCCGCATCTGCTGCGCCTGCTGATCGGTCCGGACAACCGTTATCTGCTGCCGGCCTCGGCGCTGCTCGGGGCCTCGCTGCTGCTTCTGGCGGATGCGGTCGCCCGCACCATCGTGGCGCCGGCCGAACTGCCGATCGGCATCGTCACCGCGATATCAGGCGCGCCGTTCTTCCTGTGGATCCTGCTGCGCAAACGCGGCGTGGTTGATCTGTAAGACTTCTGTGAGGCTGGGATGATCGAGGCAAGGGACGTTTCCGTGGCGATTTCCGGCAAGCGTATCGTTGGCGGCGTCGATTTCGATGCACGACCCGGCGAGATCGCGGCCATCGTCGGCCCCAACGGCTCCGGCAAGACGACCTTTCTGAAGGCCCTGTCGGGCGAACTCGCCTATACTGGGCACGTAGCTCTCAATGGCCGTGACCTGTCTTCGATGAAGCCGGTGGAGATTGCCGTCCAGCGGGCGGTGCTGCCGCAGGCGACGACGCTGTCGTTCCCGTTCACCGTGCGCGAGGTGGTCAAGCTCGGCCTTGTCGGCGGCCGCTCGGGTGCCTTGCCGGGCGAGGATGCGCGGCTGCCGGAACGGGCGCTGGCCCGCGTCGACCTCGATGGCTTTGCCGGGCGTTTCTACCAGGAGCTTTCAGGCGGCGAGCAGCAGCGCGTCCAGCTTGCGCGCATCCTGTGCCAGGTCTGGGCGCCGATGCTGGATGGCAAGCCGCGCTACCTGTTCCTCGACGAACCTGTTTCCAGCCTCGACATCAAGCACCAGCTGATCATCATGAACATCGCCCGCGATTTCGCCAGAAGGGGCGGTGGAGTGGTCGCCATCCTGCACGACCTCAACCTGACGGCCATATATGCCGACCGGATTTTCGTCATGCATCGTGGGCGGCTGGCCGCAACGGGGTCACCGCAGGACGTGTTGAGTGATGATCTGATCGAAAAGGTCTTCGATTGCCGGCTCCGCGTCGGCGTGCTGCCGGCCGGGAATATTCCGTTCGTGCTGCCGCAATCATCGGTCAGCTGATATTCAGGTGAGGCTTTAATCGGTGCGGTTAGGCAGCCGGAGCGCGGCGTTCGACCAGCATGTCGATGCCAAGCAGGTTGCGCACACTGGGCCGTGCCGCGACCATATCGGCGATCGTGTAGCGGGCAAGCACGGCGAAGAAGGCGTTGAGTGCCTCACGCAGCGCCGAATTCAGCGCGCAGCTGTCGACCAGCGGGCACTCGGCGGCATCGTTCTCGAAGCATTCGGCCATGGCGAAGCTCTCTTCCGTCACGCGCACTACGTCGAACAGGTTGATGGATTCCGCGGCGCGGCCAAGCCGGACGCCGCCATTTCTGCCGCGCACGGTCTCGACCAGACCATGCTCGACCAGCGGCTGCAGGATTTTGAACAGAAACAGTTCCGACACCGAATAAGCGGCCGCGATTTCGGGAATGCGGCTCAACCGGTCATTGTTGGCGGCACAGTACATCAGGATGCGCATGGCGTAATTGGTCTGGCGGGTAAGCCGCATATTGTCCTCACTAGGCGCTGACGCGGTGCAACACGCCAGATTCCAGAACTTTGTTGGCGCGGCGCTCATCCGGAATTTCGGATTCGCCACACTGGCCTTGGCCGAATATGGCCTATACCTTGGAATAATTCCAGACTAGCTTCGCATAATAGATGAATATTCTCGTCAACTTTATGTGCGCAACCGGGCAAAGCGCTGGGAGAACCTGATATCACGGGCATTTCGGCGGTCGGAACACTAGATAGGTCCGAGATCGACCCAGAGATCGGCCAGGCATCGATCGGGGATCGATCAGAGATCGACCAGAGGTCGACCAGAGATTGGCGAGGAGCGGCTCATCCATGTCCCAATCGGCTCCGTACCTGGCGCCTGTCCGTTTCGATGCCGATGCGGCCGCCAAGCTCTCGGCGCTGCGCCGCACCAAAGTCATCGCCATGGCCGCGCTGGCGCTTTGCGTGCTGGTGTTCGCCTTGGCCAAGTCGTTCGAGAAGTCCCATCCATGGCTGGGGTTCGTTGCTGCCTTCGCCGAGGCGGCGACCATTGGCGGCCTTGCCGACTGGTACGCGGTGGTTGCGCTGTTCAGGCGGCCGCTTGGCCTGCCGATCCCGCACACCGCCATCATCCCGGAAAACCAGAACCGCATCGCCGACAATCTCGGCCGTTTCATCGAGGCCAATTTCCTGGCACCGGAGCCGGTGCGGGAAAAACTGGCCGAGGTCGATTTTGCGGCGCTCGTCGCGGATTGGCTGACTGATGCCGAACGCGCCGCCGGCCTGTCGCGCTTCGTCGTGCGGCTGGTGCCGCAGACACTGGCCGCGGTCGAACAATCCGGCCTGCGCGGTTTCGTCACGAGCCGCATGCTGGAGCAGGTCGAAAAGGTGCCATTGGCGCCGCTGGCCGCGGAACTGTTGTCGGCGCTCACCGATGACCGCCGTCACCAGAAACTGTTCGACGAGTTCATCAAGGTGATCGGCCGGTTTCTCAACGACGAGCAGGCGCTGGCGACAATGCGCGAAAAAATCCGCGAGGAGCTGCCGTCGCTGTTCAACCTGTTTCGAGCCGACGCCTATCTCCTGAAGAAGATCGTCGCCTCGGCCGGTTCTCTGCTTGACGAGGTGCGGGCCGATCCCGACCACCCGATGCGTGCCGAGTTCGACAGTTTCGCCCTGGCCTTCATCGAAAAGCTCAGGACATCGAAGCAATATGCCAAGCGCGCCGAGAAGCTGAAGCACGATTTTCTGGCCAGGCCCGAAGTCAGGGCGCTGGCCGGCGACATGTGGGCGAGCCTTAGGCAGTTTATAGAGCAGGACGCCAAGGCACCCGAGTCGATCATCCGCACGCATCTTGCCAACATGTTCGTCGAGGTCGGCCGCCATCTCGCCGGCGATCCGCAGATCAGGGCCGACATGAACGGGGGATTCGTCTTGGCGCTGGCCTCCTTCGTCGAGAGCCAGAAGAGCGGGGTGTCGAAGTTCATCGCCGATCAGGTCAAGCGCTGGGACCTTGCGCAACTGACCCGGCTGATCGAGATGAACATCGGCAGGGACCTGCAATACATCCGCTTCAACGGCATGATCATCGGCGGGCTGGCGGGTATCGTGCTCTATACGGTCGAGCTGCTGCTCCCGGTCAATTGATGCGGATCGATCGCCAGGTTCGAAATGGACATACGCCACCCGAGTGCTATCCTCGCCATGAGGGCACCCGCATCCGCGGCGACAGGGGAGAAGACACCATGGCAAAACAACCGGAATCCGATTCCTTCATGGACATGTTCGGCAAGTTTGGCCGCGACCTGAAGGTGCCCAATGTCGATGTCGAGGCAATCCTCGCCCATCATCGCAAGAACCTCGAAGCGCTGGAGAAGGCGGCGCGAGCCAGTGCCACTGGCGCAACCTCGCTGTTATCAAGGCAACGCGAAATGCTGCAGGACACGCTGCGCGAGGTTGCCGAAGTGGCGCAGAGCTACCGGGCGCCCGGCAATCCGCAAGAACTCCTGACCAAGCAGACGGAGTTCGCCAGGAAATCCTTCGAGGCCGCACTTAAAAATGCCGGTGAAGTGGCTGAACTGGCACGGAAATCCGGCACCGAATCGATTGATATCCTGCGCGCGCGGATCAAGGACGCGATGGAGGAAGTCCGCGCCGGCTACGAGAAGAGATAGGTCTGCGTGGCCCGTTGTCCCGCATTCCCCCACACAATTTGGCCGATACTCGTTACCCCAGCATAGTTGCATCCGCGCCACGCGATAGGCGGCATGGCACGATTCGGCCGGAATTCGGCGGAACGGATTCTAGCAAGGCGAATTGACAGGGGCCGTGCGTTCGTGGTCCGGAGGCGCTGCAAGTATCGGGAAAGCAGGAATGACTGAAGTACGGCCTAAAACGCCGCCGACCTACGAGCAGTTGGGGACGATGTCCGGGCAGGAGCTTGGCGTCTCGGAGTGGACCACGGTCGACCAGGACCGTATCAACCAGTTCGCCGAGTGCACTGGCGACCATCAATGGATCCACGTCGATCCCGAACGGGCGCGGCGGCAAAGCCCGTTTCGCACGACGATCGCGCATGGGTACCTGACGCTGTCGATCATCGGCGCGCTGGCGCTCGGCATGGGGATCGTGCCGGAAAACACGCAGGCCGCCTTCAACTATGGCTTCGACAAGGTGCGTTTCCTGGCGCCAGTCAAGGTCGGCGCGCGCATCCGGCTGCGCACGGTCCTGCTTTCCATGGAGGTCAGGGGGCCTGGCCAATATCTGATGAAAGCGGCCAACACAGTCGAGATCGAAGGCGAGGAAAAGCCGGCGCTCGTGGCGGAAACGCTGGTCATGCTTTATGAGCGCCGCAAACGGGCAGGGGCCTAAGCGGGCGTTCCGTTTCCCGGCAGTCGCAAGGAATTTCGCGACGGTTGTTTTGATCATCGGCCTCTGCTCACGGCGCGTGCTGAGCGTAGCGCGAGGACCAGTGCAGTAAGCGCCAGTGCTGTTGCCGTCTGAAAAGTGGTCTGCATCCCGTGGGCGGTGTCCGCGGAACTCAGAAGCTGCTGGCCAAAGCCTTGATGCCCTTCACCTGATGCGATCGCGAATACCGCCCCCATCAAGGATGCGCCGGTGATGAGGCCGAGATTGCGCGACAGGTTGAGCAGGCCCGATATGACGCCGCGCTCGCCGGCACCTACACCGCTCATGACGGCCGCATTGTTGGACGTCTGGAACAATCCATAGCCGAAGCAGGTGACGGCTATCGGAACGACATAGCTGGCAATGCCGAGGCTTGTCATGGCCAGCGAGAGCAGGAATGTGCCTGTTGCAAGGCTGGTGAGGCCGGCGACCATTATCCTGTTGGCTCCGAAGCGATCGGCAAGTCGTCCGGCCAGCAGCGCCGACAGGGCCGAGACGAGCGGCCCGGTCGAAAGCACCAAGCCAACCATCGCGGCATCGAGTCCCAGCCCTCGCGACAAATAGAACGGGGCAACCACCAGGGTCGCCATCATCACCGTGGCGACGATGAGGTTCATGGCCAGACTGGCGCTGAGCCGTGGATCCCGGAAGCTGGCGAGATGAACCAAAGGGTTTTTCACTCTCGCCTGCGTGGCGGCGAAGAGAACAACGCCTGTGCCGGTCGCGGCCAGCAGGCTGACGTTGAGCGCGCCGAAATTGCCTCGGCCAAGCGTCATGGCCAGTGCATAGGCCGCCAGCGTCAGCGCCAGCAGGCCAGTGCCCATCGCGTCGAACTTGCCTTGAGCGGCCTGTGCCGCCTTGCTGCGAGCGGGCAAGGCATACCAGGCGAGGGCGAAGGTCAGGAGGCCGAGCGGGACATTGACCAGGAAGATCGCCCGCCAGCCGAGGCCGGCGATCAGCAGGCCGCCGAGTGATGGGCCGAGTGTCGTGCCGATCGCCGACATGGCGCCGAGCAGGCCCATGGCGCTCCCGGTCCGCTCTTTGCTTACCGTTTCGGCGACAAAGGCCAGCGTCAGCGCCATCATCAACGCCGCGCCAAGCCCTTGCACGGCACGCACGGCGATCAGCAGCCATAGCGTCGGCGCGAGGCCACAGAGCACCGATGCCGAGGTGAAGAGCGCTATGCCGCCGAGCAGCAACGGCCGGCGCCCGAACATGTCGGCTAGCCGCCCGGCGCTGACGATCAGCGTGGTGATGGCAAGGAGATAGGCCAGAACCACCCATTGCACAGCCTGGAACGACGCCCCGAACGCCTGCATCAGCGACGGCAGCCCGACGCTGGCTATGCTGGTTCCGAGCGACGACAGCAGCGTGGCGAGCGACAGGCTTGCCAGCGCCCAGCCGACCGATCGGTTCTGTTGCGGGGCTGACACCAGCCCATCCAGATTTTGCTCGGCGACTGTCATGGCGATCTCCTTTTCGTTGGCCCGTAACGGAGCTCTCGGAGATCTAATCCTGCGCTTGGTGTGGCGAAAGGCGCAGCATTTGCATCATATCAGTGCATCAGACGCCACATCATGTTATGATCCGCGGATGACATCGCCCGATCTCAATCTGCTTTTCGCCCTCGACGCGTTGCTGGCGGAAGGCAGTGTGGCACGCGCCGCGCGCCGTCTGCGGCTCAGCCCTTCGGCGATGAGCCGGACGCTGGCGCGGCTGCGCGAGGCAACGGGCGATCCCCTGCTGGTCCGCGCCGGGCGCGGCCTGGTGGCGACGCCACGCGCTGAGGAATTGCGGCGGCAAGTCGGCCGCGCCGTTCAGGACGCGGAGGTGCTGCTGCGCCCTGCTGAGCTGCTTGATCTCTCAGGCCTGGACAGGGTCTTCACGCTGCGCACCAACGAAGGCTTCGTCGAGGAATTCGGGCCTCGCCTCGTCGCCCGCATCGGGGCCGATGCACCAGGGGTGCGGCTGCGTTTCGCGCCGAAGTCCGACAAGGATGTAATGTCGCTGCGCGAAGCGGCGATCGACCTGGAGATCGGCGTGGCCGGCGAAACCGGGCCCGAAGTGCGCATCCAGGCGCTGTTTCGCGACCGTTTCATCGGTGCCGTTGGAGCGCGCCATCCCTTAAGCGAAGGCACGGTGACGCCCGAGCGCTACGCGGCGGGCCGGCATATCAGTGTTTCGCGGCGTGGTCGCGAGAGAGGGCCGATCGATGAGGCCTTGAGCGGACTTGGCTTGCAGCGGACGGTCGTGTGCATGGTCTCGGGTTTCTCGGCCGCGCTCGCCATGGCGCGCGCCTCGGACTTGGTCGCCAGCGTGCCCGAGCGGCATACGGCCGGTGCGCGCGCAGGCATGCACAGTTTTCCGCTGCCGGTCGCCACAGTGGAAGTCACCATCTCGATGCTCTGGCATCCGCGCCTCGATGCCGACCCGGCGCAACGCTGGCTGCGCGACTGCGTGCGGGAGGTCTGTGCGAGCCGCTGAGATCAAGGCGCCATTGCCGCCTCGACTACCTTGAAAATTCGCGCGTCTTCGCACTGGGCGACGTTGAAGCGCAGGAAGCGGCTGGCAGATTGCGACAGGCTGAACGCATTGCCGGGCGCCAGCACGACATTGTCGGTAAGAGCCCGGCGTGCGACTTCGGCTGCGTCGATGCCATCCGGCAGGCCGCACCACAGGAACAGGCCGGCCGGCTGGTCGATCCAGGGCGTGATGCCGATTGCTTTCAGCCGGGTGCTGGTCTCGACCATGGCGCGCGCGAGCCTCGCGCGCAGCAAATCCATGTGCTTGCGGTAACTGCCGTCCTTCAGCAGCGTCAGCACCAGCTCGGCCGCCAGCCGTCCGCCGCCGAAGGTGGTGGCGATCTTGAGGTCGGTCAGGCCCTCGATCCAGTCGCGGGGCGCGGCGATGAAACCGCAGCGCACCGACGCCGACAGCGTCTTGGAGAAGCTGCCGATCTGGACGACGCGGCTGAGACCATCGAACGCCGCCAGCCTTGGGGCAGGGGTGTGCTCGAAATCGGCGAAGATATCGTCCTCGACAATGGTCAGGTCCGACTGGTCGGCGAGCTTGAGCAAACGGTGCGCGGTCACCGGCGAGAGGATCGCGCCGGTCGGGTTGTGGATGGCCGAGTTGGTGATGTAGAGGCGCGGCCGGTGCTCGGCCAGCGCTTGCGCGAACAGCTCGATATCAGGCCCCGACGGCGTATAGGGCACACTGACGACCTTGGCGCGGTGGGCGCGCAGCAAAGCGTGGAAATTGAAATAGCAGGGGTCGTCGACCAGCACGGTGTCGCCGGGCTCGATCAGGAACCGGCATAGGAGGTCGATGGCCTGGGTGCCCGATTCCGTCAGCATGATCTGTTCGGGGGAGGCTTCGATGCCATGCCCAGCCATACGCCGCGCCAGCAATTGCCGCAGCGCCGGCAGGCCAAGCGGCGTGCCGTAATCGGCAAGCGCGACATCGTCGGCGCGGGCGACCGTGCGCAGTGAGCGACGTAAGCCGGCCTGCGGCATCCAGGACGCCGGCAGCCAGCCGCAGCCGGGTTTCAGGGTCTCGTCGCCGGCGTCCAGCGACTGCCGCGAGACCCAGAGCGGATCGACGGCGCGGTCGAGCCGGGGACCGATCTCAGCCAGCGACAACGGCGCCAGCGTGCCGGCGGCATAGAAACCCGAACCCGGCCGGGAACGGATCGTGCCCTCGGCGGCGAGCCGCTCATAGGCTTCGACCACCGTCGATTTGGACACCTGCATGGATTGGGCGAAGGCGCGGATCGAAGGCAGTCGGGCTCCCGGTGTCAGGCTGCGTGCGGCGATCCGCTGGCGGATGGTCGCCATGACGCTTTCGACGAGGGTGGCGGCGCCCAGGGGCCGCGCATCGTCCTTTTTCAAAGCGAAGTCCGTCATCCGTACTGCTCATCAGGCCATTACAGTTTCCCTGAATTGTACCCCATTGTCTCTGGCTGCGCCATGGCATCTGCCCGATACAGGACGAAAGATAGGGAACCTGGGATGGACAAGACCGCGAGCGGCTGGCTGAACGGATTTATCGGCGTGCTGATCTTCTCAGGCTCGCTGCCGGCGACACGCGTGGCCGTGATGGATTTCGATCCGACATTCGTGACGTCGGCCCGCGCCGCGATTGCCGGACTGCTTGGGTTGGCGATGCTGCTTTTGTTTCGCCAGAAGCGACCGCAGCGCGGGGACCTGGTGTCACTGGTGATCGTCGCACTTGGCGTGGTGGTCGGTTTCCCCTTGCTCACAGCGCTTGCGCTCAAGCACGTCACCTCGGCTCACTCGATCATCTTCGTCGGCCTGCTGCCGCTGGCAACCGCGATCTTCGGCGTGCTGCGCGGCGGTGAGCGTCCGCGACCGGCGTTCTGGCTGTTTTCCTGCATAGGCAGCGCGCTGGTCGCGGGCTTCGCGCTGATGCAAGGGGTGACGGCCTCGCCGGTTGGCGACAGCCTGATGCTCGCCGCCATCGTCGTCTGCGGCCTGGGCTACGCCGAGGGCGCCGCGCTGTCGCGCAAGCTCGGCGGCTGGCAAGTGATTTGCTGGGCGCTGACGCTGTCGCTGCCGATCATGCTGGTGCTGACTTTTGCGACCCTGCCGCCATCCTTTGCCGCCGTCGGCTCCCACGCCTGGATCGGGCTCGCCTACGTCTCGCTGTTCAGCATGCTGATCGGCTTCGTGTTCTGGTACCGTGGCCTGGCGCAAGGCGGGATCGCTG
The DNA here is from genome assembly GCF_055456085.1 of Mesorhizobium subarcticum. NCBI lineage: Bacteria > Pseudomonadati > Pseudomonadota > Alphaproteobacteria > Hyphomicrobiales > Phyllobacteriaceae > Mesorhizobium > Mesorhizobium subarcticum. The sequence continues at coordinate 4,234,517 of NZ_CM144237.1, forward strand.
CCGTTGGCCAGTTGCAGTTGCTGCAGCCCTTCTTCGGTCTGGCGCTGGCGGCGACACTGCTGCATGAGCAGGTCAGCCCCATGATGGTGGTCGTTACGCTGGGTGTGGTGACGTGTGTGTTCGGGGCGAAGAAGTTCGCGCGGTAGTTCGGGAGGGACTGCCGCGCCTAGAACTTCGTTACGACCCCAATACCAATCCCCTCAAAACCACCCATCGCCATCAAGGCCGCGGGCGCTTCGTCGAGGCTGATCTTCTTGCCGACCAGCAGTTCGGGCTTCAGCTTGCCGTTTCGGATCATGTCCATCATCGCCTGGTAGCGGTAGGCCTGCATGCCGTGGCTGCCGAGGATTTCGAGCTCGAAGGCGATGACCTTGTCCATCGGCACCTGCGGGCGGGCGTGCTCGCCCAGCATCAGCCCGACCTGCACATGGCGGCCACGCCGGCGCAGATTGGCAATCGAGTTGAACGAGGTGGTCGGGTGGCCGAGCGCGTCCATCGACATATGCGCGCCGCCATTGGTGATCTGCTTGACCGCCTTGACCACATTGGGCGTCGTCGATGCATTGATGGTGGCGACGGCGCCGATCTTTTTGGCAAACTCCAGTTTCTCGACGGTGAGGTCGATGGCGATGACATTGGCGCCCATCGAGCTGGCGATCATGATGGCCGACAGGCCGACACCGCCGCAGCCATGTACCGCCACCCATTCGCCCGGCTTGACCCGGCCCTGGTCAACGATGGCGCGAAACGAGGTGACGAAACGGCAGCCGAGGCTGGCGGCGGTGGCGTATTCCATCTCATCAGGCAAGCGCACGAGGTTGGTGTCGGCATGCTCGATGCCGACATATTCGGCGAACGAGCCCCAGCCGGTGAAGCCCGGCTGCGTCTGGTGCTCGCAGACCTGATGGTTGCCCGAGGTGCATTCGAAGCAGCGGCCGCAGCCGACGGCGAACGGCACTGTCACGCGGTCGCCGGCTTTCCAGCGGGTGACCTGCTTGCCGGCTGCAACCACGATGCCGGCCAGTTCATGGCCAGGAACATGCGGCAGCGTGATGCCGTCATCATGGCCCATCCAGCCATGCCAGTCGCTACGGCACAGCCCCGTCGCCTCGACCTTGATGACGACGCCATCGGCAGCCGGCTTCGGATCGGGGACGGTCTGGATCGTCGGCGCTTCGCCGAACTTTTCGAAGACGACGGCTTTCATTGGTCACTCCACCCTTTAGACGGCACGCATTGCCGGAAACGATAGCCGATTCCTTGGCTGGTCAAGCGGAAATCGATTCCGCCAGACATGCTGCTCTGGATGCTGATGCTACGTGGACCAATGAGCTTACTCGGCATCGATCTGGTTCTGCGGCGCGGCTTTCTGGAAGGCCGGCAGCGCCATGCAGGCGGCGTTGATGCGCGTGATCGTCGGGTAGGGCGCGAGGTCGACGCCGAAGCGGGCGTTGCTGGTGATCTGTGCTGCCAGGCAGATATCGGCGAGACCCGGTGCCTCGCCGTGGCAGAACGTTCCGGTCTGCGGCGAGGAAGCCAGGATCTTTTCAAGCGGCTGAAAACCTTCGTTCACCCAGTGGCGGAACCAGTTGATGACGTCCTGGTCGCCGGCGCCGAACAGGGTGCGCAGCGAGGTCAGCACACGCAGATTGTTCACCGGGTGGATGTCGCAGGCGATCATCTGCGCCAGCATCCTCACACGCGCCCGGCCGAGTGCATCCCTGGGCAGCAAGGGCGGTTTGGGCTGGATCTCGTCGAGATATTCGATGATCGCCAGCGACTGCGTCAGAAGCGTGCCGCCGTCGAGCACCAATGCCGGCACCAGCCCTTGCGGATTGACCGCGAGATAGGATGGTTCCAGGTGCTCGCCATGGCGCAGATGATGCGGGACGTAGTCATAGCTCAGCCCCTTCATCTCCAGAGCGATCCGAACCCGATAGGAGGTGGAGGAGCGATAGTAATTGTGCAGGACGATGTCGTTCATGGCATGTCGCTCATAACCGGGGCTGGCCGATCGTCACTTCAATCGTGCCGATGCCGTCGACACCGCCGGTCATCGTCTCGCCCGGTTTGACCGCGCCGACACCGGCCGGCGTGCCGGTGAAGATCAGGTCGCCGGCCTGCAATTCGACGCCCTCGCTGCAGATCGAGACGATGTCGGCGATTGGCCAGATCAGCTCAGCGAGGTCGGCGTCCTGTTTCACCGCGCCGTCGACGGCGAGCCAGATGCGGCCTTTCGCGGGGTGCCCGGATTTCTGCGCGGGAACGAGCGGGCCGCAGGGCGCGGAGCGGTCGAAGGCCTTCGACCAATCCCATGGCCGTGCCGTCTTCTTGGCAATATCCTGAAGGTCGCGGCGGGTGAGGTCGATGCCGACGCCATAGCCCCAGACATGATCAAGCGCCTGGTCGCGGGCAATGCGAAAACCTGCCGTACCGATCGCCACCACGAGTTCGATTTCGAAATGCAGGTTTTCGGTCAGCGGCGGGTAGGGGATCTCGCTGCCGGAATCGGCGACCGCGTCGGCCGGCTTGGTAAAGAAGAAGGGCGGATCGCGTTCATCATTGCCGAACTCGCGGGCATGCGCCGCATAGTTGCGGCCGACACAAAAAATTCGACGGACGGCGAAACGTTCGCGGGAGCCCGCAATGGCGACCGAAGGCGTTGGCGGGGCGGGAAGAACAAAGTCGGTCATGGTCTGTCTCTGCAGGAAGGTCACGGGCACCTTTGACCGATTTCGGGGGCCGGGCAAGCGTCGCATTTGGCGCAGCAGCGATTAGCAAAAGATCGTGCAAGGAATCCGGATGGCGGCGGTATACTATTTGGCAATAATCCGGCCATGGTCACGGGACTATGGTGTGGCGGGTAAACCGGAACGAGCCACATGACAGCAGCCAACGATCGCGCCCGGTTCCTGATCATCGACGACCATCCGCTGTTTCGCGAGGCGCTGCACAGCGCCGTGCAGATGGCCTATCCGGAGGTCGACACGGTGGAGGCGCGTTCGATCACCGAGGCGTTTGAACTTCTGGCCGATGCCAAGCCGTTCGACCTTGCGCTGCTCGATCTCTCAATGCCCGACGTGCACGGCTTCGACGGGCTGCTGCAGCTCAGGACCCGCTATCCGCGCCTGCCGGTGGTCATCGTGTCGGGCTATGAGGAGCCCAAGATCATTTCCGAGGCCTTGTCCTATGGTGCTGCCGGTTTCATCCCGAAATCGGCGCGCAAGAGCGATCTGGCCGCCGCCATCCGCTCGGTGATGGACGGCGCGATCTATGTGCCGGAAACCTATGAAGGCCAGCCGGCGGACGCCGACAGCGTCGACCGAGCCGACATGGTCCAGCGCCTGTCCAAGCTGACGCCGCAGCAATTGCGGGTGCTGCAGATGCTGCGGCAGGGCCTGCTCAACAAACAGATCGCCTATGAGCTGCAGGTCGGCGAGACCACTGTGAAGGCGCATGTCTCGGAGATATTGCGCAAGCTCAATGTGTACAGCCGCACGCAGGCGGTGATCGAGGTTTCGAAGCTGGATAATGCCGAGCTGTTTCGGGATCAGGCGGGGTTTTAATCTTTTACCCTCCCCCTTGTGGGGAGGGTCGATCTGCGAAGCGGAGCGGGGTGGGGGAGCTTAGCGCTGCACCCCACCCCCGCGCGCCGCGCCGACCCTCCCCATCAAGGGCAGGGTAAGCCCCTAAGCCAGCAGATGCGCCAGCAGCGCCCTTAGCTGCGCCGGCTTCAGCGGCTTGCGCATCAGTTCGATGCCGCCGGCGCGGGCTGCCTTGGCGACTTCCTCGGAACTGTCGGCGGTGACGATCAGCGCCGGCACGGCGCGGCCGAGGTAGTCGCGGACTTCCGATATGGTGGCGGTGCCGAGATCGCCGCCGTCGAGATGCTGGTCGGCAATGACGATGTCGGGCACCCAGTCGGTGTCGCCGAGCAGGTCCATTGCATCGTCGGTCGAGGTCGCGGACCGCACCAGGCACTGCCAGCGCTCGAGCAGGAAGGTCATGGCCTCCAGCACCTCGATGTCGTTCTCGACCAGCAGCACCTTGGTGCCGAACAGGCCGTAGCCGCGCGACCGCTCCAGGCTGGTGGCGCTGGCGATGGCGTCGGCGGGCGCGCCGATTCCGACGGGGACATCGATGTGGAAGATCGTACCGCGCCCGACCTTCGACGAGAAGGTCACGGGATGGCCGAGCGCGCCGGCCATGCGGCGCACGATGGCAAGCCCGAGCCCGAGACCGTTGCCGTCACGTTCCGAACCGGCCGGTGAGGTGCCGCGATGGAATTCCTCGAACACCGCCTCGCGCTGGTCCTCGGGAATGCCGCAGCCGGTATCGGCGACATCGATGCGGATCGTGTCGCCGCGATGGCGCGTGCCGACCAGGACGCCGCCCGAACGTGTATAGCCCAGCGCGTTGGAGAGGATGTTCTGCAGGATGCGGCGCAGCAGCGTGCGGTCGGAACGGACGACGGCACCGACCGGCCGGAACTTCAACGACAGGCCTTTCATTTCCGCGACCGGCTGGAAATCAGAGCGCAGCGACGAGAACAGCGCCTCCAGGCTGACATCACCGATATCGGGCTGCACCACGCCGGCGTCGAGCTTGGAGATGTCGAGCAAGGTGCGCAGCAGGTCCTCCATCGTTTCCAGCGAGCGTTCGACCTGGCGCACCAGCTTCCGGCCTTCGTCGCTGGTCTGGACCTCGGCGAGTGCCGACACGGACAGGTGGGCCGCGTTCAGCGGCTGCAGCACGTCATGGCTGGCGGCGGCGAGGAACCTCGTCTTGGAGAGGTTCGCCAGCTCGGCATTTTCCTTGGCGGCGCTGAGATCGATGTTGGATTGTTCCAGCCGGCGCAGCGTCGAGTGCAGCTCTTCCGTGCGCGTACGCACGCGGTTTTCCAGCGAGATCGCGGTCTGGAACAGCGAAAAGGCATTGCCTTGCTGGTCCATCGAGCGCTCGACGCGGCTGACCAGGGCGGCGTTGATCTTCTTCAGCTTTTCGAGGTCGTTTATGTCCTTGAGCGGCATCTTGTCATTCCGCTGCTTGCCGTTCGCCGAAGGCAATGCCGGTGAAGGTCTGGTTCAAATGCATCGACCGGTACTGTTCGCCATAGGTGCCAAAGCCGATGACCTTGTTGACCCGGTAGAGCTCCGAAATGTCGCGAAAGACCTGCCGGTTGCGCGCATCGAGCCGGCGCAGCACGCAGTCGAAGCCGAGGATCATGTCGATCCCGCCCAGCCTCTCCTCGACTTCGCGCAGGGCCGCGCGTGTCGATTCGACCATGTCCTTGGGCTGGGCGATCGACAGCACGACACCGTCATCGATGGCGCAGAAGAACGACAGCGAGCCGTCCGGATGCATCCTCTGGATCGAGCGGCAGTAATATTCGCCGCCCACCTTCACCACCACCGGATGCGAGGCGAAGCTCAACGGCGTCAGGGTCTGCGGCATGATGCCGACGGAAGCGGCATACTCCTCCGCCGCATTGGTGGCGTTGAACTCGCGCACGATGCGGTGATCGGCGTCGGACGCCGTCACCACCAGCTTTTCGTCGGTGGGAACGAAATTGTCGGTCTTGAAGACGTGGAACGGAATTTCCGTTGATATCAGCACGATGATGGCACTATCCGAGGTGACCCTGCCGTTGGAGATCAGGCGCGTCGTCTCGAATTTCAGATCGTCGCCGGCCGAGCCGCCGAGCAGCGGTATGTCGTCGAGCCCCCAATGGATGGCGGAGCTGACCGCTTCCTCGGCATAGGACAGCCCGTCGATGAAGCAGAGCGCGAAGGTGTTGCTGGTCTGCTCCACGTCAACCCGGCCGCGCAGCGTGCGCCGCAAGGCCTCGACCTCGCCCGTGATCCTGTCCATGCCCGACGAGGACAAATTGTCGACCATGGTGCTGACCGCGGTAAATGCGACCGAGGGAAGCAGCATCGCCAGCATATGGCCTTCCTCGAGCCCTTGCGGCGTGATCTCGCCGGCGGTGGAACAGCCGGCATGATGGAGTCCTGGCGCGTGGGCCATGAGTGCCCGCGACAGGGCCCCGGCCTCGACAAGGCTCTGGGAAAAGAAGACGAGGGCAAAGCCGGCGTTGATTGCGGCGGCCTCGATGGCCACCGCGCGTGCGAAAACATCCGGGTCGGGCTCGTCCGTGGTCAGCGCCGACAAGCCGCATGCGTAGCGTGTCCGTGAACTGGCCAGCGGCGTTCTCCGAAATTCCTCCGACGCATTTTTGTGCGCGTCGGGCGCGCCAGCGTCGGTCGGCATTGTTGCCCCCAATCCGTGCTTTGGCAATGGGTCGACTGGCAATGCAACTTTGGGCTTGGCCATGACCGAAAGTACAAGGTTCAGCGTTTTCGGCGCGCTGTTTTTTGCCCGTTATGCAGTGTACGAATAACGCATGGCCGAAGTGCCAGCGGCGCGTTGGCAGCGTGACGACCAAGGTTGATACCCAGGGAGGATTCATGTCTGATATTTCGTTTGTTGTGAACGGAAGGCGAATCAGCGGCGCCGCCGAGGATCGAACGCTTCTGGTTCATTTCCTGCGCGAGAATCTCGGCCTGACAGGCACGCATGTCGGTTGCGACACCTCGCAATGCGGGGCCTGCGTCGTCCATGTCGACGGCAAAGCGGTGAAGTCCTGCACCATGCTCGCTGCACAGGCCTCCGGGTCGACCATTGTGACGATCGAAGGCCTCGCCAACGGTGCCGACCTGCATGCAGTGCAGGCAGCCTTCAAGGAACATCACGGCCTGCAATGCGGCTTCTGCACGCCAGGCATGATCATGACGGCGACCGACATGATCAACCGCCATCCCGAAGGCCTCGACGAGGCCACGGTGCGCGCCGAGCTGGAGGGCAACATCTGCCGCTGCACCGGCTACCACAACATCGTCAAGGCGATCCTCGCCGCATCGAAGACGATGGCGAAGGTGTCGAAGAGCAAGGCGAAACAAGCAGCGTGAACGAGGCAGTAGGGCAGTAAGGCAGTAGGGCAGCAGGGAACCGGAGCCAATCTTTCCCTCTGCGGTACTGCCCTACCCACCTACTCCCCTACAATCTCGGGAGGAATTTCTATGGGTATTGAAGGTGTTGGCGCTCGGGTCGCGCGCAAAGAAGACAAAAGGTTCATCACCGGCGCCGGCCGCTATGTCGACGACATGGTGGTTCCCGGCATGAAGCATGCGGCCTTCGTGCGCAGCCCGCACGCGCATGCGCAGATCAAGAAGATCGACGTGAAGAAGGCGCAAGCCATGCCCGGCGTCATCGGCGTGCTGACCGGCAAGGAGCTCAAGGCCGACGGCATCGGCAATTTGATCTGCGGCTGGATGATCCATTCCAAGGACGGTTCGCCGATGAAGATGGGGGCGTGGTCGCCGCTCGCTTTCGACAAGGTCCGCTATGTCGGCGACGCGGTGGTCATCGTGGTCGCCGAGACCAAGGGCCAGGCCCGCGACGCGGCCGAGGCGGTCGAGATCACCTACAAGGAACTGAAGGCTGTCGTCGATGCCTCGAAGGCCATGGACAAGGGCGCGCCGCAGATCCATCCGGAGGCCGAAAACAACCTGATCTTCGACTGGGACATCGGCAATGCCGACGACACCGCCGCCGCCTTCAAGAAGGCAGCCCATGTCGTCAAGATGGACATCATCAACAACCGGTTGGTTCCCAATGCCATGGAGCCGCGCGCCGCACTTGGCCATTACGACAAGGCCGAGGACCACTACACCTGCTGGACGACGTCGCAGAACCCGCATGTCGCGCGGCTCGTGATGAGCGCCTTCTACAATGTCGCGCCGGAAAACAAGTTGCGCGTCATCGCGCCGGATGTCGGCGGCGGCTTCGGCTCGAAGATCTATATCTACCCGGAAGAGCTGGTCTGCCTGTGGGCCTCGAAGAAGACCGGCGTTCCGGTGAAATGGGTGGCCGACCGCACTGAAAGCTTCCTCACCGACGCGCATGGCCGCGACCATCACACCCATGCCGAAATGGCCTTCGATAAGGATCACAAGATCCTTGGTCTCAAGGTCGAGACGCAGGCCAATCTCGGCGCCTACATGTCGCTGTTCTCGTCGGCAACACCGACCTATCTCTACGCGACGCTGCTGTCGGGCCAGTACAACATCCCGGCGATCCACGCCAATGTGAAGGCGATCTACACCAACACCGCACCCGTCGATGCCTATCGCGGGGCAGGGCGGCCGGAAGCGACGTTCGTCATGGAACGCCTGATGGAGACTGCCGCACGCCAGTTCGGCGTTTCGCCGGCGGATTTACGACGCAAGAACTTCGTCACCTCGTTTCCGCACCAGACGCCGGTCATCATGTGCTACGACGCCGGTGACTATGCGGCTTCGCTCGATGCGGCCATGAAGGCTTCGGACTACGCCGGCTTTGCCAAGCGCAAGGCAGCCGCCGCCAAAAAGGGACTGCTGCGCGGCATCGGCATGAGCTGCTACATCGAGGCCTGCGGCATCGCGCCCTCGGCGGCGGTAGGCAGCCTTGGCGCCGGTGTCGGCCTGTGGGAATCGGCGGAGGTGCGCGTCAACGCCGTTGGCACGATCGAGGTGCTGACCGGCTCGCACAGCCATGGCCAGGGCCACGAGACAACGTTCGCGCAACTGGTCAACGAGCGCTTTGGCGTACCGATCGATTCGGTTTCGATCGTCCATGGCGATACCGACAAGGTGCAGATGGGCATGGGCACCTATGGTTCGCGCTCGGGCGCGGTCGGCATGTCGGCCATCGTCAAGGCGCTCGACAAGGTCGAGGCCAAGGCCAAGAAGATCGCCGCCCACCTGCTCGAGGCCGATGAGGGCGACATCATCATCGAGAATGGTGCGCTGAAGGTCGCCGGCACAGACAAGAATGTGCCGTGGTTCCAGATGGCGCTTGCCGCCTACACTGCTCACAATCTGCCGGGCGGCATGGAACCCGGCTTGAAGGAGACGGCGTTCTACGACCCGTCGAACTTCACCTTTCCGGCGGGCTGCTACATCTGCGAGGTCGAGGTCGATCCGGAGACCGGCACGACGGAGATCATACAGTTCGTGGCCGCCGATGATTTCGGCAACATTATCAACCCGATGATCGTCGAGGGCCAGGTGCATGGCGGTATTGCCCAAGGCATCGGCCAGGCGCTGCTGGAAGGGGCTCACTATGACGCCGGCGGACAGCTGCTGACGGCCAGCTACATGGACTACACAATGCCGCGCGCCGGCGATCTGCCGTCATTCAAGGTCTCGACTTCGAACACGCCATGCCCGGGCAATCCGTTGGGGATCAAGGGCTGCGGCGAGGCGGGTGCCATCGGCTCGCCGCCGGCGGTGATCAACGCCATCACCGATGCCATCGGCAGCAATGAACTCGCCATGCCTGCTTCGCCGTCCACCGTGTGGGCAGCGATCCGCGCCGCGACGAAGCACTGAGGAGGAACAACCATGTACTCGGTCAACTATCACCGCGCCGCCTCGGTCGCTGACGCCGCCAAGCTCGTGAAGAGTGGCGACGCCAAGCTGCTCTCCGGCGGCATGACCTTGATCCCAGCCATGAAGACGCGGTTGGCGGCACCCTCCGACCTTGTCGATCTGTCACGCATAAGGGATTTGCAGGGGATAAAAGTGTCGGGCAAGACGGTCACCATCGGCGCTGCCACCACGCATTTCGATGTCGCCAATGACGAGAAGCTGCGTAAGGCCTGTCCGGCGGTTGCCCATCTGGCATCGCTGATCGGCGATCCGGCGGTGCGTCACAAGGGCACGATCGGCGGCTCGATCGCCAACAACGATCCGGCGGCGGACTATCCGGCCGCACTGCTGGCGCTCGGTGCCACCATCGTCACCAACAAGCGCGAGATACCGGCCGACAAATTCTTCAAGGGCCTGTTCGAAACGGCATTGAAGGATGGCGAGATCGTCACGGCGGTTACCTTCACCGCGCCGGCAAAGGCGGCTTACGAGAAATTCCGCAATCCGGCCTCGCGCTACGCGATCGTCGGCGTGTTCGTGGCCAAGGGCAAGGACGGTGTCAGCGTTGCCGTAACCGGCGCCGGCGACGACGGTGTCTTCCGCTCCCAAGAAATCGAAGCAGCACTGGCAAAGAATTTTGACGCTGCGTCACTGGCCGGCGTCAAGGTGCCGGCGAAGAACCTGATGAGCGACATCCACGCTTCCGCCGACTACCGCGCCAATTTGATCGCGGTCATGGCCAAGCGTGCCGTCGCGGCAGCCAACGCCTGACGCGACGAGCAGTTATCGACAAGGAAAGGGGCCATCGTGGCCCCTTTTTCGCATGCGGCGGCCTGTACTGCCCAGAATTGCGTCAGCGCACCATCCGTTTGCTTGAAGCAAATCCGGCGGCTTGCTGCCCAAGGAACTGCCTTGGCAGTAATCTCGCACTTGCACAAATTTATATTGCACTGCAGTATGGACTGGGGCGGGAATGCGAGCCGGGTTCGGATGCGTATCGCCGTGCCCTTTCGCATGCCAATGCGAAGGGATCGGCATGTCCGAAATTTCCGCGACCCATATGGTTCCGTCCCGGTCCGTCGCTGAAAGACCGGCCAGGACAAGACTGGCCTATCTCGATGGCTGGCGCGGTCTGTCGATCGCCCTGGTGCTGATCGGGCACTTTTTTCCGGTTCCCGGAATCAATCTCGGCGTGCTTGGCGTCGAATTCTTCTTCGTGCTCAGCGGCCGGCTGATGGGCGAGATCCTGTTCATCGAACGCTATCCGCTGAAGAAATTCTTCAAACGCCGTTTCTCGCGCATCTATCCAGCACTTCTGGTCTTCGTCGTCATCGCCATGGTCGCGCTATCCGGCACCTTCATCGCCTTCAAATGGAAGGCGGCGCTGACGGCGCTGACCTTCACCTACAACTACGCCGGAATCCTGGTCACCCGTGCCGGGGCGCTGGACCATATCTGGTCGCTCTGCGTCGAGGAGCATGCCTATGTGATCCTGGCGCTGATCAGCGCCACCGTGACCAGCCGCAACCGCATCATCCCGTTGCTGGTGGCGCTGGCCTTGCTCGCCATGGCCAACGGCGCGATTTCGTACTGGGTGTTCAAGCTGGACTATGAGGCCACTTACTGGCGCACCGATGTGCACATCGCCTCGATCCTGCTGTCGGCTTCGATCTGCCTGCTCAAGGCCGAAGGCAAACTGCCGGCGGTGCTGAAGGGGCCCTATGTCGCCCTGGCAGCGGCGGCTGGCGCGGTGCTGCTGTTTATGGACCCGGTGCCGACGCCGATCCACTATCTCCTGGCGGTGCCGCTGCTGGCGCTGGCCGTCAACGCGCTCGATTTCAGCACTCCGGTTTTTTCCGGTCTGCTGTCGTCCTGGCCGATGGCGACATTGGGCCTGTGGTCGTATTCGCTCTACCTATGGCAGCAGCCGTTCTACAAATTCGTCTACGAGCAAGGCAGCAACCCATGGCCGATGCTGGCCGGGGTCTTTGCCTGCGCGTTCTGCAGCTACTACCTCATCGAGCGCCCGGCGCGTGAATGGCTCAACCGCAACTGGTGATTCAGGCCTCATCGCGCCGTGGCACTGTTGTTCCGAGCCTGAGATAGCGCCGCAGGCCGGCTTCGCCGCGCGGTGTTGTCCAGCGATGGTTCCAAGCGAAGGCCGGCCACAGCAGCGGTGCGAGAAATCTTAGGATCGGCCTCTCGACCGTGACCTGCCAGGTCAGCTGAACATGGGTGCCGGCGCCCGACGGCGACAATTCCGCCCGCCACACTCCGTCGAAATCGCCAAAGGTTTTCACGACGACCAACCGGCCAGGGTCGAGTTCAGCCGCCTCGATGATGAAGTTCAATTCATAGGGCAGGGCGCCACGTGCTCGTGCCCTTGCCCGTGAGCCGACCGACGCCTTGCCCTTTTTGTCGAGCGGCACGACCTCCTTGTAGACGTCGCCCCACCACAGCGGCAGCAATTCGGCGTCGGAGAGCACGTCCCACACTTGCTGGGGCGTACCTTCGGGAATGTGCCAGCTTTCGTCGAAGCGGAAGACGTTGCTTGGCATCGCGGTTCCTCCTGTTGGCGGAACCCTTATATTAGGTGGAGCTTCTTTATGTTTCTAGCGGTCAGGCAGTGATCTGCCTGGCGTAATAGCGCACCGCTTTCTTGCCGCCATGGATCACCGCGTCACCGACTTCGGCGAAACCAAGGGCGGCGTGGAAGGCATCCGAGCCGGGGTTGGGCGGATCGGCGTTGACCTCGCAGGTGACCAGCGTGTGGCCGGCGCGCTTCGCATGCTCGAAAAGGTCCTGATAGAGCCGCCGTGCATGGCCGCGACCCCTTGCATGCGCCGCCACGACGACTCGATCGACATAGATGAAGCCTTCGTACCGTTCGCGGAACCAGATGAAATTCGGGCTGTCGTAGTTCGCCTCCTGGTCGAAGGTCATGATGAAGGCTTCGAGATCGCCGATGCGGCGCGCATAGAACACCTCGCCGAGCAGGAACGACAGCCGCTCGGCCTCGAGCCAGGACAGTTCGGCGGCATGCTCATTGTTGAGCGCCAGAATGGCTGCTTCGTCGCCTGGCGCTATGCGCTCTATCCCGGAGGTCATGCCTTGGCCGCCGCGATCGTCGCTGCCACCAGCGGTGTGTCCGTCAATGTGTTGCGGTATTCGCGGTCGAGATCGGAGCCGCCCATGCCGACCTTGGCATTGCGGTAGCGCATGGCGCTCGGCACGTCCTTCAGCGCCGCGAAATGCATTTCGGCCAGCCCGGTCTTTCCGCGCACCTCGGCGATGTTGGCGAGATCGAGCCCGCCGCAACCGAGGATGATGATGCGGTCGCCGGCCTGCTGCACCAGAGCCGCCAGCAACAGCAAACCTTCGATCGCGGTGTCGCGCTGGCCGCTGGTCAGCACACGACCGACCTTGCAGCGGATCAGCGCTTCCAGCGCCTCGGCCGGATCGCGCGTCATGTCGAAAGCGCGATGGCAGGTAACATTCAAAAGCCCTGCCGCTTGCGTCAACTCGCCCATGCGCTTCTCGTCGATGGTTCCGTCGGCGTTCAGGCAGCCGAACACGACGCCGGGTACGCCCAGATCGCGAAGTGCTTCGACGTCGGCCAGCATCGAACGGTATTCGGACTCGCTGTAAAGAAAATCACCGCCACGCGGCCGCACCATGACGTGAAACGGCACGGTCGCCTGGTCGAGCGCGGCGCGCACCGTGCCAAGGCTCGGCGTGATGCCGCCTTCGATCAAGCTGGCGCACAGTTCGACCCGGTCGGCACCGGCGGCCTGCGCGGCGAGCAGGCCATCAATGCCTTCGACACAGATTTCGATCAGCGGCGGGCGGGTTTCTGCGGTCAAGGGGCGATCCTGTTCATGATGGTTGCGCAAAGCCCTAGCATCGGACCGGTTGCCAGGAAAGCATGAACGGTGCACCGCCATTGGGCCAGGCAGCAGCCCGGGAAAGCAGGAGGTGCAGTGCCTTCCCGCCGCCTTCGTTGCGGGCATAGGCTTGGTGGCTACTGGCGCAATTCCGTGTTCTTGGCGCCTTCCTCGACCTGATCGATCACCAGGAGCTTGACCTCGATATCACCGATGTTGGTGGCCTGATGCCACTGGCCGATCATTTCGATGATGAAATCGCCGGTCTTGTAGGTGTTGCTGTTGCCGGTCTCGACATTGGTGACCTTCAGCGTTCCGGCCTCGACATAGGCGTAGCGCGGGAAGGGGTGCCTATGCACCGGCAAGGTTGCGCCGACCGCGATGTCGTAGGTCGACACCAGCACCTGCACGTTCTTCTGTGGCAGCGTGATCGGCTGGCCGGAGGCAGTGGTCGTGCGTGATGCAAGCGGCGTGACGACGACAGGCGTGCCGCTGCTGTCGAGTGCCAGAGCGCAGTTTGCGTAAAGCGCGGTTGCAAGCAGCAGCGCCGATACCAGGATTTTCCGCATGATTCCTCCAGAGGCGCAGCATTGCCCGGCTATTTGTCACGAGCAAGCGGCCGGCGAGCGGTTGCCGGCAACAGCTATACAGGGCCGAAATATCAACCGGAAGACGCCGGCCCCCGCACACTGGTGCTGGCGGCTGTCTTCGTTTGTTCATTGGGGTGACCTACAAAGTGGCAGCAACGGTGGAGCGTGCCATGTCAGTCGATACGTCAGATCTCGATCAGCTCCAGAGCGCCTACAAGGCTGCTGTGGAGGAATGGATAGCGGCGATCAGGCAGGAAGAAGAACTTGCCTCGGTCAATCATTCGCTGGCCGAGATCGACAAATGGGAAGCAGCGCATTTCAACGAGGATGAGGTGCGCGGCAAGGTTCTGGAATTGAAGAGAAAATACGAAGACGCGCTTCGCAAGGAACAGTTCGGCTTCTGAAACTTTGATTGCGGATCACAGGATCTGAATCGGCCTGATGTTGCCCAGGCATTGCCCTGGACGGCAGGCACGGCAATTCAAGGGGATTGCAGAGAAGTCGTAAGTCTTTGAAAATATTTGGCTCCCCGGGCCGGATTCGAACCAGCGACCAACCGGTTAACAGCCGGTTGCTCTACCACTGAGCTACCGGGGAACGGAGGCTCTTTGAGCAAGTGGCGCAGCCTATAGCAAACACCTTTCGGCTTTGCAAAGAACCATTTCGTATTTTTCCGAGACTTTTTCGCTCAGGCGTTTCTCGCAATCGGCGGGGTCCGCCCTCATATTAGCCGTCTTGGCGACGGGCGCGGAACCGAAACGGCGGTTGCGGATTTCGTAAAGAGGTATTTTCGAGCGACCATACGGGCAGCTATTGGCGATGACGGCAGCAGACGAAAACCGGATACCGGCACGAAAGCTCTCGATTTTCGGGCGCGAGTTTACCATGCCGCAATCGCGCGGCCTCAGAATCACGATCGGTATTCTTTTGACCATCGGCGGCATTCTCGGATTCCTGCCAATTCTTGGCTTCTGGATGGTTCCAATCGGGTTGCTGGTGCTCTCCTACGAATTCGCCATGGTGCGCCGCCACCGCCGCCGCTTTGTCGTCTGGTGGGAGCGGCGGCGACGGTCGGATTGAACGCCAATCCACATCGACCGCACTGTCCTTCCCCGTGTTATGCCCCCCGTGTTATGCCCTTGTTCGGGTTTCTGATTTTCGCGAATCCGCTTTCCGGCCGGTGTCTTTTTCCAGATCCTCGCGGATTTCCTTGAGAATGGCGGCAGCCGAGGCAAGTCGCGCGCGGTCGCGCGGCGAGAGCTTGCCTTCTATTGCAAGGCAGTCGATGGCGTAGCGCAACAACGCCTCGCATGCCGATCGCGACAAGCCGTTCCAGGCGTTGGTTCCGTTGTTCGGGCTTGCCGGCCGCATCGCGCACTCCTTTCCGCTTCCAACGGCGGCAGCGGCGTGGAGTTTCTCGCGATCTCCGGCTATACCTAACGTTCTGCTAATATGCTTCGTGGCCGTAAGGTTCGCGACGCTCGATGCGGAGGGTCGAAATCATGCTGAGGAAACCGCTGGGAATGCGTGGTGGCCGCTTGACGCCATTTTCGCCGCAACCTATTGGAACCGGGTGGAACGCCGGGAGCAACGAGGCCTCGTGGCGGAGTGGTTACGCAGAGGACTGCAAATCCTTGCACCCCGGTTCGATTCCGGGCGAGGCCTCCAATACCCGAGCTCCCGCGCAGCCGCGCTGGAGCTTGAAGTTCCGGTCGAAGTGTACCGCGTTGTTGACGCGGCAAGCGGATTGGTTGGGACATGAGCGCTGATTTCTCCGAGCTTCGCGTCAAAATGGTCGATGGCCAGGTCCGCACCACCGACGTGACCAGCGCGCCCCTGCTGGACGCCATGCTGTCCGTGCCCCGTGAGCTCTTCGTCGGCGATCGCCAGCGCGAACTTGCCTATATCGACGAAGACATCCGCATTGCCGACAGCGCCGACGGCGCACGCTACCTCATGGAAGCATCGCCGCTGGCCAAGCTGATGCAACTGGCCGAGATCAACCCAACCGATTCGGCGCTCGATGTCGGCTGCGGCACCGGCTACGCGTCGGCCATCCTGTCGCGGTTGGCAAAGTCCGTCGTGGCGCTCGAAAGCGATTCTGCACTGGCGCAGACCGCGGCCGCGACCCTTTCCGGCCTTGGCTACGGCAATGTGACCGTTGTCCAGGGCCCACTGGCGCATGGTCACCCGGCCAAGGCACCTTATGACGTGATCTTCATCGGCGGCAGCGTCGAGAGAGTGCCGGTGCCGCTGCTCGATCAGCTCGCCGAAGGCGGCCGCCTGGTCGCGGTCGAAGGGCAGGGCAATTCCGGCGTCGCGCGACTCTTTTTCAAGGCTGGGGGGGTTGTAACCGGGAGACGGGCGTTTAATGCGGCAATTAAGCCACTACCCGGGTTCGAACGTGAGCATGCTTTCGAATTCTGAATGATTTGGCCTTGCAGCGAAGGCTTTGTCATGGTCGCTTGCATTTGAACAATCGTTGCTCATCCCAGACTGGGGGCACTTTGGGACCGAGCGACAGGGAACATTAAAACACGCCACGCCGGCTGCTCCCAGGGAGAAGCTGGCGCGGCGCGGTTCTCATGGAAAACGAATGAGGGATATACCCGTGCCGTCTGTATCCAAGAGTCTCTTTGCCGCCGTCCTCGTTTCCGCGACCGCGCTGTCGCCCCTGGCCGCCTCAGCCGAAACCATCTCCGGCGCGCTTGCAAAGGCCTACCAGTACAATTCCACGCTGAATTCATCCCGCGCCGGCGTGCGTGTCACCGACGAGGGCGTCGCCATCGCCAAGTCGGGCTGGCGCCCGACGATAACGGGATCGGCCAACATCGACTATACCAACACCCGCCAGGCAAATGGCGGCGGCAGCTCGAAGCTGACGAGCGGAAGCTACGGCATTCAGATTAATCAATCGTTGTTCGACGGCTTCCAGACCAGGAACAACGTGGCGGCCGCCGAATCGCAGGTCAAAGCGTCGGTGGAAAGCCTGCGCAACACTGAAGAGAACACGCTGTTCAACGCGGCTACGGCCTATATGGACGTGATTCGCGACCGCCAGATCGCTGTCTTGACCGAGCAGAACCTGCAGTTCCTGACCGAGCAGGCGCGCGCCGCGCGCTCGCGTTTCGAGGTTGGCGAAGGCACGCGCACCGACGTGGCCCAGGCCGATGCGTCGCGCGCTTCGGCTGTAGCCTCGCTGAGCGCCGCCCGCGCGCAAGCCTTGGCCAGTGCGGCAACCTATCACCAGGTCGTCGGCGACGAGCCGGGCAAGCTCAAGCCGGCTTCGCCCTTGGGCAGGTTGTTGCCGTCGAGCCTCAATGCTGCGATCGAGATCGGATCGAGGGAACATCCGGCCATTCTCGCCACCCAGCATCTTGTCGACGCCGCCGCGTTTTCTGTGAAATCTGCCGAAGGCGCGCTGTTGCCGCAGCTGTCGGCATCGGCTGGTGTTTCGGAGAATTATCGCAACGCAATCCCAGAACTCCACCGGTTCCAACGGCAATTCGACTTCGGCCAATATCGGCGCGACGCTGACCATTCCGATCTATTCGGGCGGCCGCACCTCCGCGGTCGTGCGGCAGAACAAGGAATCGCTGGGCGAAGCCCGTATCCAGGTCGATGTCAGCCGTGACCAGGTTCGCCAGGCCGTTGCCACGGCATGGTCGCAATACACCGCTGCGCAAGAGAGCGTCTCCGCCAACAGGCAGGTGGTCGACGCCGCGCAGCTGGCGTTGAACGGCGTCATCGAAGAGCGCAATGTCGGCCAGCGCACCACGCTCGACGTGCTCAACGCGCAGGCCACTGTCATCACCGCCAAGATCAGTTCTGCCAATTCCGAGCACGATGTGGTGGTGGCGAGCTATGCCATCCTGTCGGCGATGGGACGCTTGTCGGTCGAACGGCTCGCCTTGCAGGTGACGAAGTACAAGCCTGAAGAGCACTATAACGCCGTCAAGGACAAGTGGATCGGCCTGCGCACACCGGATGGCCGCTGACCGCAGGTAGGCGACGGCGCGGATCGCATCGTCGCAAGCGGCTCGGCATTTGATAGAAAAGGCTAGCCCGGCCAATTGCGTGTTTTTACGCAATCGCGGACAGAAACCTGTCACACGCCTATGCTGAAATTGCTCTAATCTGTTGAAATCCCACAAGTCCCCAGATTGGGGATTCTCGCGCGGCGATCCGTCGGCTACGCTGTCGCCATGATTCGAATCCGGCTTTTGCCGGAGCGGAAGACTACAGAGGTCACAAGGGCGGCGGATGTGACGATGGCAACGGCAAGCAGCGCACAGCGCGAACCTTCCATGGAAGAGATACTGGCTTCCATCCGGAGGATCATCGAGGACAGCGACAACGGCCGCAAGCAGCCTGATGAGACCGATGAACTGCGGCAGGATCTGGAGCCGGCGTTGGGCGCCGCTCAAGGCGCTGACGTCGACGCTTTTCGCGCCGAACTGCATGCAGCCTCCGAAGTCCGGAAACCGGTCGTTCTTGCCGAAGTCCAGGCGCCGTCGCCCGAGCCAGCGCGCATGGAATCGCAGCCGCGCATCGATCCTGCGCCGGTCAAGCCGTCGATGACGCTTGCCGAGGTCAGCGCCAGGATCGCCGCCGAGCCGGCGCCTGCCGCCAGGACCGCGGCGCCAATGATCCCGCAGGCTGAGGCGCCGCAGGCCAGTGCGCCACAGGCCAGCGCGACAAGCGATACCATCGTTGCCGATTGGCGGCGCGAGATCGCGGCGGTCGGAGAGCAGGCGAAAGCGATACCGGACCGGAACATCCGCAAGCCGGTCGCCCAGCCCGAGGCGCCGGCGAGCCAACCGGTTGTGGAGGCTGCATTCGAGCGGCCTTCTTCAAGCGACGCTCCAGAAAGCACCTCGCAGGCGCGCGCGGCGGCAAGCGAGGCGCCCGTGGCGCGTCCGGCAATCCTTTCCGAGCACACGGGTCGGCAAGTTGCCGCGGCCTTCGGCGAGCTGTCCGACGCCTTCGCCAGCCGCAGCAAGAAGACATTCGACGAGATGGCCGAGGAAATGCTGCGGCCGATGCTGCAGGACTGGCTGGACAACAATCTGCCGACGCTGGTCGAAAGGCTGGTGCGCGAGGAAATCGAGCGCGTGGCGCGCGGCGCACAGTAATTTCCGGACCCGATCACCCGACGAAACGCCGCTCACGAGGCGGCGTTTTTCATGCGGAAGTCAGCTGGCGCTGGTCGCGAAGCAAACGAGGTTGCCGTCGGGATCCCCGACGATGAACGTGCGGGCACCCCACGGTTCGGTTCGCAACGTCTGATGGAGCGGGGTGTTGGCCGCCTGATACTCCAGAAACAGCGCCTTGATGTTGTTGACAATGATCGTCGCCGCCAGCAGGTCATCGGTCGAACTGCCGGCGAATGGCGGCTTGTCGACATGGCGCAGATTGAGCCGCGCGCCATCGCGGATGATCTGTGCGTAGAAGGGCGGTTCGCCGTAGGTGAAGCGCGTCTGGAAGCCGAGCTTTTGCCGGTAGAAATCGCAGGCCGCTTCGATGTCGGAGACAAAGAGCTGCGGTTCGGCAAAGGCTAGGTGCGGTTTTGTAAGATCTGGTGCTGCGCGGTCAGTCACGGTTTGAAGGCCTTCCTTCAGCGCCTGCCAGCTCTCGAAACCTGACTTCTTGGCAACGAGTTCCTGGGCATCGACAAGCTTGAAGCCGTGATCGAGGATTTGGCTGTCGCTGAGATGGTGAAAACGCGGCAAGAGCCATCCAATCACGGCGGCGACCGGATAATACCGCTCGCGGTGCCATTTGAGATAGAGCTTGGCCTGTTTCTTGTGGTGTTCGAGTGTCGTCATGGGCGCATTGCGAGTTGAGATGGCGTAGGCGGGCAATGCCCCTCCGGCCGGAAGCCGATGCGCCCTACAGCAGCGTGAGCAGAGTATTGTCGTGACGCCTTTGGGTCAAGGCGCGAGCGCCACGCCTTTTTCTCGGCAACAAGGTCCTGCTATCGTTTATCGATGGATCGCCAGCGGACCTATAGTTACAGGCTCGGAGTAGAGGTTCCTATGCTCACAGATGAGGAGCATGCCGACGTCGTGCGCGATGCGCATGCCACGATAGACGCGGTCATGGCTTATCGAGCCAAAACCGGTGCATCTCTGGACGAAGCTCGGACGGCTCTACCCAACCCGTCGGCAGATAGATATTTCAGAACTCACGGGCTTCAAACTTTGGACCGTATATGACGTGTTCTACGTTCGCCGCTCCGATTACGGCCCCGACTGCCCCTCCTGCGGAAAGCCCTACCGAACGCCAAGGGCGAGGTTCTGCGCCGAATGCGGGCACGGCCTGCCGTTGAAATGACCAAGGCCACGCCTATCTGCTTCTCATGCCCCGGGGCGGCCCTTGCGGTTGACTTGGCCAAGACCTTCCGATTTACACCGAACCAGCAAAAATCCCGACAGCGCGGACCGTTTCCCCATGCTTGAAAAGACCTACGACGCAAAGACCGTCGAGCCGAAGATCGCCAAAGTCTGGGAAGAGGCCGACGCGTTTCGCGCCGGTGCCGGTGCCGAGGAGGGGGCCGAGGCCTTCACCATCGTCATCCCGCCGCCCAACGTCACCGGCTCGCTGCATATGGGCCATGCGCTCAACAACACGCTGCAGGACATATTGGTCCGCTTCGAGCGCATGCGCGGCAAGAACGTGCTGTGGCAGCCCGGCATGGACCATGCCGGCATTGCCACGCAAATGGTGGTCGAGCGCCAGCTGATGGAAAAGCAGATCCACCGCCGCGATCTGACGCGAGAGCAGTTCATCGAGAAGGTGTGGGAGTGGAAGGCCGAATCCGGCGGCGCCATCTTCAACCAGCTGAAGCGGCTCGGCGCCTCGGCCGATTGGTCGCGCGAACGCTTCACCATGGATGAAGGCCTGTCCAAGGCCGTGCTCGAAGTGTTCGTCACCCTCTACAAGGAAGGCCTGATCTACAAGGACAAGCGCCTGGTGAACTGGGACCCGAAACTGTTGACCGCGATCTCCGATCTCGAGGTCGAGCAGCAGGAGGTCAACGGCAATCTCTGGCACTTCCGCTATCCAATCGAAGGCGAGGCCTTCGACCCGGAAAATCCGAAAACCTTCATCATCGTGGCGACGACGCGTCCTGAAACGATGCTCGGCGATACGGCGGTCGCGGTGAATCCGGACGACGAACGATACCGGCATCTGGTCGGCAAGAACATCGTCCTGCCGATCGTCGGTCGGAAAATCCCGGTCGTGGCGGACGCGT
The DNA here is from genome assembly GCF_055456085.1 of Mesorhizobium subarcticum. NCBI lineage: Bacteria > Pseudomonadati > Pseudomonadota > Alphaproteobacteria > Hyphomicrobiales > Phyllobacteriaceae > Mesorhizobium > Mesorhizobium subarcticum. The sequence goes on from NZ_CM144237.1 coordinate 4,255,719, forward strand.
ATTCCGATCCTGAAAAAGGTTCTGGCGCGGTCAAGATCACGCCGGCGCATGACTTCAACGACTTCGAGGTCGGCAAGCGCCACAAGCTGCCGGCGATCAACATCCTCACCATCGAAGCCGCCATCAAGTTGAAGGACAATGAGGACTTCCTCGCTGGCCTCGATGTGACGCCGGAGCGCCAGGCCATTTGGGACGAACTCGATGGGCTCGACCGTTTCGTCGCGCGCAAGAAGATCGTCGCGCTGATGGAGGCCGGCGGCTTCCTCGACAAGATCGAACCGCATCGCCACGCCGTGCCGCATGGCGACCGCGGCGGCGTGCCGATTGAACCGTTCCTGACCGAGCAGTGGTATGCCAATGCCGCCGAACTCGCCAAGCCGGCGATCGCCTCGGTGCGCGAGGGCCGCACCAATTTCGTGCCGAAGAATTGGGAGAAGACCTATTTCGACTGGATGGAGAACATCCAGCCCTGGTGCATCTCGCGCCAGCTGTGGTGGGGGCATCAGATACCGGCCTGGTACGGGCCGGACGGTCGTGTCTTCGTCGAGAAGACCGAGGAAGAGGCTCTGGGCGCGGCGATCGAATATTATCTGGCGCTCGAAGGCCCCTGGAAGGCTTGGGTCGAGGACAAGCTGGAGAACTTCAAGCCGGGCGAGATCCTGACCCGTGACGAGGACGTGCTCGACACCTGGTTCTCCTCGGCGCTGTGGCCATTCTCGACGCTGGGCTGGCCGGATCAGACGCCGGAGTTGAAGACCTACTACCAGACCGACGTGCTGGTGACCGGCTTCGACATCATCTTCTTCTGGGTTGCCCGCATGATGATGATGGGCCTGCACTTCATGGACGAGGAACCGTTTCACACCGTCTATGTGCATGCGCTGGTGCGCGACAAGAACGGGCAGAAAATGTCGAAGTCGAAAGGCAACGTCATCGACCCGCTCGATCTGATCGACGAGTTCGGCGCCGATGCGCTGCGCTTCACACTGACGGTGATGGCGGCCCAGGGGCGCGACGTGAAGCTCGATCCGGCGCGCATCGCCGGCTACCGCAATTTCGGCACCAAGCTCTGGAACGCCACGCGCTTTGCCGAGATGAACGAAGTTGCCCGCAATGACGATTTCTGGCTGAACGACGCCAAGCTGGCGGTCAACCGCTGGATCCTGACCGAGCTGACACGCGCCGCGCGCGAGATCACCGACGGCATCACCTCATACCGCTTCAACGAGGCGGCAGGGGCTGCCTACCGCTTCGTCTGGAACCTGTTCTGCGACTGGTACCTGGAACTCTTGAAGCCGGTTTTCATGGGTACGGACGAGGCGGCCAAGGCCGAAAGCCGTGCCTGCGTCGCCTTCGTGCTCGACGAGATCTACAAGCTCTTGCATCCGATGATGCCGTTCATGACGGAAGAACTGTGGGCGCAGACGGCGGGCGAGGGCAAGGAGCGCTCCTCGCTGCTCTGCCATGCCGCCTGGCCGTCGCCGGACTTCGAGGACGCGCAAGCGGCCGCCGATATCAACTGGCTGGTCGATCTCGTCTCCGGCATCCGTTCGGTGCGCTCGGAGATGAACGTGCCGCCGGCGGCAATCGCGCCGCTTGTCGTGGTTGGCGCCAACGATTTGACGCGCGAGCGGCTGATCCGCGAGGAGTCCGCGATCAAGCGGCTGGCGCGCGTCGGCGACATCTCATTGGCTGACGCGGCACCCAAGGGCTCGGCGCAGATCGTGCTCAACGAGGCGACGATCTGCCTGCCGCTCGGCAGCCTGATCGACCTCGCCGCCGAGGCGGCCCGGCTGCAGAAGGAGCTGGCCAAGGTCACCGAGGAAATCGCGCGCCTGCACAAGAAGCTCTCCAACGAAAGGTTCGTCGCCAGCGCGCCGGCCGAGATCGTCGACGCCGAGCGTGAAAAGCTCGCCGAATACCGCGACGCCCAGGAGAAGCTCTCGGTGGCTTCGACCAGGGTTCGCGACGCCGGTTGAACGGGCAGATTCGGAGCTTTCAGCCTGCCTTCGAGACAGGCTGTTTCTGCCTTCAAAACAGGCATTCCGTTACGGTAATCTTGACGTAAAAGGAAGTTTGCGCCCCATTGTTGCCATAATGTAACAATGGGGCGTTATATCTGCCAAAACAGCCTTTTCCTGGCCTGTTTTGGGCAGTTCTCGCTGATTTAATCTGTCGATTTGCGCTCAAAAGCCGGTTTTTAGGCCTATAGCGAGCGCCTGCACTTTGTCGAAAATACGTTCAGATAACCTGTACGTGTACGCCTCTTGAATTCGTTGTTGCACCGTTAACCTGAATTGGTTCTAGGTTGGTGCACTGATGTTCGGGGAGGATTTTCATGAACAATTTGCGACTGAAAGCATTGGTGGGGGCAGGCTGCTTTTCACTGGTGGTATCGGCGGCGAGCGCTGGTGGCTTCGATCGTGGGGGTGTCAACATCGACCAGCTGTTTGATGCTTCGCCCTATTCGTTCGACGCCGGCGTCACGTACGTGTCGCCACAGCGCAAGCTCAAAAATGTGCAGCGCCTGGATTCACCACCGAACCCGGTCGCTCTGTCATCTTCGTCTGTGGATGTTGGCGGCGACTATGCAGTTCCGCGTATCGGGATAAAGGCCAACATTTTCGAGCCTGTCGACTGTCTCGCGAGTTATTCTCAGCCCTATGGCGCTGACGCGGACTATGGAACGAACAACGCTTATTCGCCGACCGCAACCAAATACTCCGTCAAAACGAACGATTACGGCCTCACTTGCTCGTACAAGTTCAACGTCGGGAAAGGCGCCTTTAGATTTATCGGCGGCGTTTCTTACCAGGATGTCGATGCATTCTTGTCTCGTCAGACGCTGTTGGCTTTTGGCAATACAGGCCTCGGGAAATTCCACCTTACGGACTCAGCATGGGGATGGCGTGCGGGCGCCGCGTATGAAATCCCGGACATCGCTCTGCGTGCGAGCCTGATGTATTATTCGAGCTATAAATATGACGGACTTTCCGGCACTGTCGATACGACAGGTTTCAGCGGAACGTTTCCCGCGAACCTCGTACCGGGCTCGACCGGAATATATCCGGTGTCCGCCTCCGCCGAGATACCCCAAGCTCTCGAATTCAAGCTGCAGACCGGTATCGCTCCAGGTTGGCTTGCCTTTGGCTCGGTGCGTTGGCAGCAGTGGAGCAAGCTGGGCATTATCCCAATTACTGGCGTTCGCAGTCCCGTGACAGGTGCTCCTTCACCCGTTTCGTTCGATCTGCTCTATCGCGATGGATGGACGATTTCGGGTGGCATTGGTCACAAGTTTACTGACCAGCTATCGGGCCTTGTTTCGCTGACATGGGATCGTGGGACTTCGACGACATCCGGTTTTCAATCGGACACATATGCGGTGGCGACGGGCATTTCCTATTCGCCGAACGACAAAGTGGAAGTCAGGCTTGGCGGATCGATCGGCGTGCTGACCAGCGGTTCGTCGACCTTCACTGGTGTGGGCGACACGGCAAATGCCATAAGGTATACTTATGGCAACGATCTACTCTTGGCGGGCTCGGCTTCCGTCAAAGTGAAATTCTAAGCGTCTAGAAAAGTCTGCGCGAAAGGCCGGGCATTGCCCGGCCTTTTTTTGCCGCCTCTCATGACAAGAATTCCGCTGCGTCACGTTGACGTAAACGGAAGTTTTTTGCCGCATTGTTGCCGTAATGTAACAGTGAGCCCATTGCCTTCGGCGATGGTGTTATTTGGCCATTTGGGCCGGTTTTGTAGGGTTTTCGCGGCTGCCTTGCACACTGGAAGGCGTCTCGAGTGCGGCCGCGTCGATGCTCGCCGCCTCAGAATTCATTTTCCCCAAATACGTACATGTACGCCTCTTGAAATCGTTGTTGCACTACCCAGGCAATTGGTTCTTGCTTGGGTTGTATTCGAATTCGGGGAGAGACTCATGAACAATCTGCGTCTTAAAGCGCTGCTGGGGGCGGGGTGCTTTTCGCTGACTTTGCTCGGGACGGCGATGAACGCGGCGCATGCCGGCGGCCTGGAACGTGGTGGCTACGACATCGACCTGTTGTTCGATCCGGCCCCATTCGCTTCGGACGTCAGCGGGACTTATGTCATGCCTCAGCGCGATCTCAAGAACGCGGTGGATACGTCCGGCGGCGGACTGACAGGCAAGAGCACTGCCCGTAACACAGAGGGCTATTGGGTGCCGTACGTCGGCGTCAAGGCGACGATTGGTTATGGCGTGGACTGTATGCTGGATTATTCGCAGCCATGGGGCGCGAGTTCAAACCCCGGCATCTGGAACGGCTCCTATTCCAACATCAACACCCAAATCAAAAGCAACAATTACGCCGGCACCTGCTCCTACAAGATGGATGCCGGCAAAGGGCAGCTCCGCTTTATTGGCGGCGTTTTCTACCAGGAGGTCTATGGCTTCAAGGAAAGCTACGCCAGCCCGTTCCTTGGCACCACAATTGGCCGTGTGGACCTGACCAGCAGTGGCTGGGGCTGGCGCGCCGGTATCGCCTACGAAATCCCCGACATCGCGCTGCGTGCCAGCCTCGTCTACAATTCGCAGGTGAAGCTCGACAATATTGCGGGCACCCTGAACGTCGGCGGTGTCGTCAACAACATCTACGCTCCGACACAGTCGATGCCGGATTCACTGGAACTGAAACTCCAGTCCGGCATTGCGCCCGGCTGGCTCGCCTTCGGTTCGATCAAATGGGTCAATTGGAGTGTGCTGCAGAGCGTTCCGATTTGCACGACAGCGTCCCAACCGTTTCCGTGCTCAAGTGGAGTTACGAATCCGCTTATCAGGCCGACTTCGCTTGATCTGATGTATCGTGACGGCTGGACGGTCACCGCGGGCCTCGGCCACAAGTTCAACGAGCAGTGGAGCGGCGCCGCGCAGATATCGTGGGATCGTGGCACCTCGCATGGCTATGGCGATCAGACCGATACCTGGACGCTGGGCGGTGGTGTTGCCTACACGCCAACTCCCAATATCGAACTTCGTCTTGCCGGCGCTATCGGTGTACTGACCAGCGGCCATTCGGGTACGCTGACCGACCAGAATGGCTATACGGCCGGCACTGACGTCGCTTACGACTTCGGCAACGATCTGGTCACGGCAATATCGGGCGGCGTCAAGATCAAGTTCTAAGCTTTTGAAAGTGCTAATAAAAGGCCGGGCATTGCCCGGCCTTTTTCGTTTGCGCCAGCGTCGCCGATGCTCCCGTCATACAAGCTGCGTTGCATATAAGCCGCACTGTGGTCGCCTCCTGCGATTGTGACGTTTTGGCAACACTTTCTGAACAACCCCTGCGCTAGCAGTCAGGCCGGGGAAATTGCCCATTTCCCGCCATAAACCCGGCGCACCTCGAACCTGTCTCGGGACACGCGCCAAAAGGCTCGGCGATGGGGCAGGCCGCACCGCCCGCGGCAAGGAAGAGAATGGACGCCAAAGTCATTTCCAAGGCTAAGCTCCCTAGCCGCCATGTGACTGTCGGTCCGGCACGTGCGCCGCACCGGTCCTATCTCTATGCCATGGGGCTTTCCGCCGCCGAGATCGCGCAGCCGCTGGTCGGCGTTGCCTCCTGCTGGAATGAAGCGGCCCCTTGCAACATCTCGCTGATGCGCCAGGCGCAGGTGGTCAAGAAGGGGGTCGCTGCCGCCAACGGCACGCCGCGCGAATTCTGCACCATCACCGTCACCGACGGCATCGCCATGGGTCACCAGGGCATGAAGTCGTCGCTGGTGTCGCGCGAGGTGATCGCCGATTCGGTCGAACTCACCATGCGTGGCCATTGCTACGACGCGCTGGTCGGCCTCGCCGGCTGCGACAAGTCGCTGCCGGGCATGATGATGGCCATGGTGCGCCTCAACGTGCCGTCGATCTTCATCTATGGCGGTTCGATCCTGCCCGGCAGCTATCGCGGCCGCCAGATCACCGTGCAGGATGTGTTCGAGGCGGTCGGCCAGCATTCTGTCGGCGCGATCAGTGATGCCGAACTGCTTGAAATCGAACAGGTCGCGTGTCCGTCGGCCGGCTCCTGCGGCGCCCAGTTCACAGCCAACACCATGGCCACGGTCGCCGAGGCGATTGGTCTGGCGCTGCCCTATTCCTGCGGTGCGCCGGCGCCTTACGAGATGCGCGACCGCTTCAATTTCGCTTCCGGCGAAAAAATCATGGAGCTGATCGCCAAGAGCATCCGGCCGCGCGACATCGTCACGCTGAAGGCGCTGGAGAACGCGGCGACCGTGGTTTCGGCCACCGGCGGCTCGACCAACGCAGCGCTGCACCTGCCGGCGATCGCGCATGAAGCCGGCATCAAGTTCGACCTCTTCGACGTGGCGAAAATCTTCGAGAAGACGCCCTACATCGCCGACCTCAAGCCGGGCGGGAAGTATGTCGCCAAGGACATGTTCGAGGCCGGCGGCATTCCGCTGTTGATGAAGACCTTGCTCGACCACGGCTACCTGCATGGCGACTGCCTGACGGTCACTGGCCGCACTTTGGCCGAAAACATGGAACACGTTGCCTGGAATGAACAGCAAGACGTGGTCCGCCCGGCCAACAGACCAATTACCCAAACCGGCGGTGTCGTGGGGTTGAAGGGAAACCTCGCCCCCGAAGGCGCGATCGTGAAGGTCGCGGGCATGACGGAGTTGAAATTCTCCGGCCCGGCGCGCTGCTTCGATTCGGAAGAGGAATGTTTCGAGGCGGTGACGCATCGCAACTACCGGGAAGGCGAGGTTCTCGTCATTCGCTACGAAGGACCGCGCGGCGGTCCGGGCATGCGCGAGATGCTGTCGACGACGGCGGCTCTCTATGGCCAGGGCATGGGCGGCAAGGTGGCGCTTATCACCGATGGCCGCTTCTCGGGCGCGACACGCGGCTTCTGCATCGGCCATGTCGGGCCGGAAGCAGCCGTGGGCGGTCCGATCGGTTTGCTGAGGGATGGTGACGTGATCTCGATCGACGCCGTGAACGGCACGATCGAGGTGGCGTTGTCCGATGAAGAACTGGCGGCGAGGGCAAAGACATGGAAGGCGCGCACGACCGATTACCAGTCGGGCGCGATATGGAAATACGCACAGACGGTCGGGTCTGCCCGCGACGGCGCGGTCACCCATCCGGGCGGTGCGAAAGAAACACACTGCTATGCGGATATCTGAGTTGTTGAAGTCAACACCAGAGTTGTTGAGGTCATCTGTCCTTTCGGCACTGGTCGCTGTTGCGATCTTTGGCGCCGTGGGCCAAGCCATGGCCTTCGACGACAAGGTGTTTGACGACAAGACCGGCGTGAAGCCGCAGTCGAGCCCGTGGGCGGTGTTCCAGTTTGGCTTCTCCGCCTACAAGAGCGGCCACAAGGAACAGGCCGCCGAAGCCTACAAGTACGCCGCCGAAAACGGCCAGATCGGCGCCACCTGGAAGCTTGCCCGCATGTATGCCGAGGGCGACGGCGTGGCCCGCGACGACTACGAGGCGTTCAAGTTCTTCTCCGAGATCGTCGACCAGGATGTCGAGCCGGGTTCGCCGGAAGAAAGTTACGTCTCCGACGCGCTGGTGGCGCTCGGCGATTATCTGCGCACCGGCATCCCCGGCAGCCCGGTCACCGAAAACGAGGTGGCGGCCCAGGAATACTACATGCGCGCCGCCGCCAACTACCGCAATCCGAACGCCCAGTTCGAGATGGGCCAGATGTTCCTGAAGGGCGAGGGCGGCGTGAAGGCCAGCGTCAAGCAGGCCGGGCGCTGGTTCCAGCTCGCCGCCGAAAAAGGCCATGCCGGCGCGCAGGCGACGCTTGGTCATCTCTTGTTCCAGAGCGGCAAGATCGTTCGTGGACTGGCGATGATGACCGCGGCGCTCGAACGTGCGTCGCCGGCGGACCAGCCCTGGATCCGCGGCATGCAGGAAGAGGCCTTCGCTGCCGCCGGCGAAGCCGACCGCCGTACCGCGATATCGCTGGCGGACGACATCCTGACCAAGGGCACCGCCAACACGGACCAGTAGGCGCTAACGTCCCGCTGCTGGTTCCTGGCGAAAACGGGCAAGCGATCCTTCGCGCGTCTCTGTGCGCCGGACATTTCTTCAGAGAAATCAGCTGATCAGATAAATCAGTTCTCGGTCGGCTCCGTCGGCACCATGCTGGGCGCGGGCGTTGAGATCGGGGTGACGTGCAGGTGCGGCGCCATCGTGTTTCCAGGGCAGCTGTCGCCGACCTTCGTCCATGAGGTGTTGTTGAGCACCATCTCGCAGCGGGCCAGATGGCTCTGATCGGCGATCGTCAGGCATGCAACTTGACCAACGGGATAGGATTTTCCATTGGCGAGACATTCCTGGGCGGCAAAGGCCGGCACGATCGCGGCCACGGCAAGTGCCACGCCGACCGGACAAAGAGCAAATCGAATGGTCATGGGAACCCCGGCCGCCATGATGATTGCCCATCATGCGCCCGATTTGTGGCGATACAAGGTCGTTGTGGCGATACAGGGTCCGGGCGATTCGCCGGCAGAAGGATTTCCGTCAGGCCGGCTGCAGGGTGAGGTCGATCGCCACTGGCACATGGTCTGATGGTTTTTCCCAGGCACGCACATGCTTTTCGATCGAGGCCGACGAGAATCGGTTGGCGGCTTCCGGCGACAACAGCAGATGGTCGATGCGGATGCCGTTGTTCTTCTGCCAGGCGCCGGCCTGATAGTCCCAGAACGTATAGGTGTCCGGCGCATCGGTGACCGCGCGCACCGCTTCGGTAAAACCAAGGTTGAGCAGCCTACGGAACGCCTGCCGCGTCTGCGGTTGGAACAGCGCATCGCCCAGCCAGTTCTCCGGAAAACGCGCGTCGATCGGCTCGGGAATGACATTGTAGTCGCCGGCCAGCACCAGCGCCTCTTCCAGCCTCAGCCGCTCTTCGGCCCAGCGCTCCAGCCGCGCCATCCACGACAGCTTGTAGGGGAATTTTTTCTCGTCATCGATCGGGTTGCCGTTGGGCAGATAGAGTGAGACGACGCGCAGCGCGCCCTTGTCGGTCGAGAACACGCCTTCAATGAAACGCGCCTGTTCGTCGGTGTCGTCACCCGGCAAGCCGCGGTTCACTTCATCAAAGCGCAGCTTCGACAGGATGGCCACGCCGTTAAAACCCTTCTGGCCGTGGGTTTCGACATTGTAGCCAAGCGCCTCGATCTCGGCGCGCGGGAACTGCTCGTCGACCGTCTTGATCTCCTGAAGGCAGACGATGTCGGGCGCGCTTTCGGTCAGCCAGTGGGTGAGGTTGCCGATGCGGGCGCGCACGCCGTTGATGTTCCAGGTGACGATTTTCATGACGGCCTATTCTTCCTGCGGCGGGTGGCGTTCGACCAAGCCGATCGTATTGCCTGCCGGGTCCTTTAGGAAGGCCATCCATTCGCTTTCCCCCGCCGGACCGAATGTGCCTTCGGTGTCGCGATGGACAAGTGCAGGCGGCGCCGTGAAGGGGACGCCCGATGCCTTGGCGTCGGCGTGGAAGGCTTCGAGGCCTGTAATGTCGAGATAGACCGTGCCGGCCGGAACGCCGTCGGTGAATAGCAGGCGCACGTCGCCCGCCATGATGAAGGCAATACCGGGGGGATCGTAGCGGGCGTCAACGCCCATGCCGAGCACATCGCGCCAGAAGGCCAGCGTCGAATCAAGGTTGCGTCCGGCCGACAGCGCGACCTGACGGACCGCGCCGATGGCAGGCATGCCACTAGATGGAGAAACTGGTGCCGCAGCCGCAGGAGGCGACCGCATTGGGATTGCGGATCTGGAACGACTGGCCCATCAGGTCGTCGACGAAGTCGATCACCGAGCCGCCCATATAGACCAGCGACAAATCGTCGATCAGCACCGTGGCGCCGTCCTTCTCGATGGCGACGTCATCGTCGTTGCGCGCATCGACCAGATCGAACTTGTAGGAAAAGCCGGAGCAGCCGCCACCTTCGACGGAAACGCGCAGCGCCGTCTTGCCGGCTTCGCCCGACACGATTTTCGCGATCCGCTTGGCGGCGGAGTTGGTCATTTCGACTTTCATGGCGGTCTTGGCATCAGCGCCCATGGGCGTCACCTTGCTTTCGGTTTCACATGATAGGTATGAAGCGCAAGGGGCCAAGTCAACTGCGGCAGCATCAGCCATGACCAATGAGTTGGGCGACATCGGATTCGGCTACCGGCCGCGCGCGGCCTATGCCACCGATCCGGCGCGCTCGCGCGGGCGGCTGTTCGATGAGGTCGAAAGCCCAACCCGCACGCCGTTCCAGCGCGACCGTGACCGCATCATCCATTCGACCGCGTTCCGGCGGCTGAAGCACAAGACGCAGGTCTTCATCGCCCATGAAGGCGACCATTATCGCACAAGGCTGACCCATTCGATTGAGGTGGCGCAGATCGCGCGTGCCTTGGCGCGAGCGCTGCGCGGCGACGAGGATCTCGCCGAGGCGGTGGCGCTTGTGCATGATTTCGGCCACACGCCCTTTGGCCATACCGGCGAGGACGCGCTGAACGAGAGGATGGCCGCCTGGGGTGGCTTTGACCACAATGCGCAGTCGCTGCGCATCGTGACGCGGCTGGAGCGCCGCTATGCCGAATTCGATGGGTTGAATCTGGCCTGGGAAACACTGGAGGGCCTGGTCAAGCACAATGGGCCCCTGACGGACGCTGGCGGCAAGGGTCTGAAAGGGCCGGTGCCGCAGGCGATCCGCGATTATTCGGAGTTGCAGGATCTCGAGCTCGACCGGTTTGCCGGCATCGAGGCGCAGTGTGCGGCGATCGCCGACGACATTGCCTACAACACGCATGACATCGACGATGGCTTGCGGGCGGGACTGCTGACGCTCGACATGCTGGAGACGGTTTCGCTGCCGGGAACGATCCTGGCCGGCGTGCGCGAGCGCTATCCCGCGCTCGATGATGTGCGCACCGGGCATGAGCTGATGCGGCGGCAGATCACCGCCATGGTCGAGGACGTCATCGTCTCCACGACTGCCAATCTGGAGCGCGTCGGGCCGCGGAGCGCCGATGCGGTGAGGGCGGCGGGCGAGACGATGGTGACCTTTTCCGCCAAGATGGCTGCAGCCGAGAAGGAACTGAAGGCGTTCCTCTACAAGCACCTCTACCGGCACAAAGAGGTCATGCGCGTGCGCGCCGACGCCGAGCGGATTGTCCAGGACCTGTTCGAGGTCTATTTCGCCGACCCGCGCGCCATGCCGGACGGTTGGCGCGAGGGGCTGGATCGGGCCGAGGACCGCATCAAGGCGCGCAGCGTTGCGGACTTCCTGGCAGGGATGACCGACACCTACGCGCTCAAGGAACACCGGCGTTTGTTTGACCATACGCCGGATTTGAGCTAGGGCGGGCGCGATTTTGCCGGCCAACGAGCCGGATTCGCCATAAAGCCGCCAGAGCAATACCCATGAACATCTTCGCCGATTTCACCGCGCGAGTCATAAAGGCTGTCGAAGCGCTTGATCTGAAAGACAAGGACGGCGTTTCGCCCGATCTGTCGCGTATTGCCGTCGAACCGCCGCGCGACGCCAGCCATGGCGATCTCGCGACCAACGCGGCGATGGTGCTGGCCAAGCCCACCGGGCAGAACCCGCGCGCGCTGGCCGAAAGGCTGGCGCTGGCGCTGCGGGATGACGAAGATGTCGCTGGTGCCGACGTCGCCGGTCCCGGCTTCGTCAATCTCAGGCTCAAGGACGGCTTCTGGCACGCCCATCTGTCGGCTCTTCTGGGCGAAGGGCGCAATTATGGCCGCTCGACTGTTGGCGCCGGCAGGAAAACCAATGTCGAATATGTTTCGGCCAACCCGACGGGGCCGATGCATGTCGGCCATTGCCGGGGTGCCGTGGTTGGCGATGCACTCGCCAATCTGATGGCGTTTGCCGGCTACGACGTGACCAAGGAATACGTGATCAACGACGCCGGCTCGCAGATTGATGTGCTCGGGCGCTCGGCCTTTCTGCGCTACCGCGAAGCGCTGGGCGACGACATTGGCGAAATACCGGCCGGTCTCTATCCGGGCGATTACCTGATGCCGGTCGGCCAGGCGCTGGTCGCGGAATTTGGCCGCAAATTGCTGCAAATGCCCGATGACGAGGCGATGGCCATCGTCAAGGACCGGACCATCGACGCGATGATGGCGATGATCCGCGAGGATCTGGCGCTGCTCAACGTGCACCACGACGTGTTCTTCTCCGAGCGCACGTTGCATGCCGACAATGCCAGGAAGATCCGCTCGGCGATCAACGATCTGACGCTCAAGGGCCATATCTACAAGGGCAAGCTGCCGCCGCCCAAGGGTGAGAAGCCGGACGATTGGGAAGACCGCGAGCAGACGCTGTTCCGCTCGACCGCGGTCGGCGACGACATGGACCGGGCGCTGGTCAAGTCCGATGGTGCCTTCACCTATTTTGCGGCCGACGTGGCGTATCTGAAGGATAAGGTGGATCGCGGCTTCGTCGACCTGATCTATGTGCTTGGCGCCGACCATGGCGGCTACGTCAAACGGCTGGAAGCGCTGGCGCGGGCAATTGCCGGCGACGAGGTCAAGCTCACCGTCCTGTTGTGCAATCTGGTTAAGCTGTTTCGCGATGGCGAGCCGGTCCGCATGTCGAAGCGGTCCGGTGATTTCGTCACGTTGCGCGAAGTGGTGGAGGAGGTGGGTCGCGACGCGATCCGCTTCATGATGCTCTATCGCAAGAGCGATGCGCCACTGGACTTCGACTTTGCCAAGGTGACCGAGCAGTCCAAGGACAATCCGGTGTTTTATGTGCAGTACGCCTCGGCGCGCTGCCATTCGGTGTTTCGGCAGGCGAGCGAGCAGCTGGGCGAGGCAAATTTCGATCGCAGCAGCCTGGCGGCCGCGGTGGATTTGCTGACTGACGAAGGCGAGCTTGGCCTGATCCGCAAACTCGCCGAATATCCACGCCTAATCGAGTCCGCCGCTCTTGCGCTGGAGCCGCATAGGCTGGCATTTTACCTCTATGATCTGGCTTCCAGTCTCCACGGACACTGGAACCGTGGCACGGAAAATCCGGACTTACGTTTTGTTAAGGTTAACGATCGTAAATTGACGCATGCCAGACTAGGGCTGGTGCAGGCTGTTTCGGACGTTCTCACGTCCGGCCTGACGCTGATCGGAGCCGCTGCGCCCACCGAAATGCGTTAGGTTTGACTAAAAAACCTGTCACCTTTTGCCCACATTGCGCTGGTATGGGCCAACCCTGCGCGACGTCCATGGCGTCCGAATGAGTGCGAGTTCGGGAACAATAATGGCAGACAGAACCCAGCTGAGAATAGCCGACAACAACGACATCGCCGCCGATGATCCGTTTGCGGAACTGACCAGGATCATGGGCTTCGACCCACGCCAGCCGGTCAAGCCGCAGTTGCCCGCTCAGCCGAAAGCCGATCAGTTGGCACAAGAGGGCGATTTCGACATCGACCTCGAAAAGGAAATGATGGGCGAGTTCGACGCTGGTGACAGCGCCGCCGCTCCGCTTGTCGAGGCTGATGAGCCGGCATTCGAAGCGGCCGCCACCGCATCGGACGATGATTTTGCCGTGTCGCTCGACGACGATTTTCATCATCTGGACTTCACGGGTGCCGACGGCCATGCGGCCGACGCCCGCCATGCGAGCCCTGATGCGGTAGAAACCGCGCCAGTTGTCGAACCTGCCTTCGACGTCGATTTCGACAATGCCGTCGCCAGTTCGCTCGAAGACGTGTCGCCCTTCGAAGACGATCTGCCGATGGAGGACGAGCTTGCCGCGTCGCTCGACCACGATTTCCATATCGAGGTCGAGGCCGAAGAGCCCCAGCAGGCTGGCGCCGAAGTGCCGGTGGCTGCCGCCTCGGATCATGAATTCGACGACGCGGTCGCGATTTCGCTCGAAGACGAGCTGATGCTTGACGACCATTCACTTGACCACCACTCAGCGGATCAGCGCCATGCGGCGGCGACCGCGGTCGACTATCCGGAGCCGGCGCCGGCCGCCACGAATGAGGCTCAGGCAATTTCCGACGAGGATTTCGCGGGTCACTTCGACGACGCCCTGGCGGATGTCGATATGGATTTCGACGTTCAGGCGGACGAGCCGGTGGCTTTTGACGGGGCGCAAATGCACGAAGTGCTCGCCGATGCCGTGGACGCGAAGGCCGCGATTTCAGACCCTGAAGCCGTGTTGGATGATGCCTTCGATCTGCACCTCGACGACGCGTTCGCCGAAGAGCCGGTCGCCGAAATTGCCGCCGCCGAGGTCCAGCCGGTGGCACCAGAGGCTCCGGCAGCATTCATGGCCGAGCCGGTGCGGGCGCCCGTGGCCAACGAGCGGAGCCTCGAGGACGAGTTGAATGCGCTTCTGGGCGCCATGACCGCGCGCACGCTGCCGTCGGCCAAGGAGCCTGCCGTTGCTCAGCCAGCCATGGTTCAACCCGTTGTGGCTCAGCCGGCTGCTGCTCCTGTCCAGGCGCCTGTCGCCGTGCCTGCAAGGGCTGCCGAGGAACCTGCCGATCTTGTTGGCGATCTCGACTGGGATCTCGATGAGCATGCGCCCGGGGATCTGCATGCCTCCAGCACCGCTCACACAGATGTCGATCTCGACAATCTGCTGCTTGATGAGCTCCAGGGCCATGATCTTAGCGCCGATACCGCTGATGTCGATTTCGACAATGACGCATTCGATGCGGCCTTGGCCAGGAGCCTCGATCCGCGCGACGCGGCAGCCTCCCGGCAGGACCAGGCTGATTCTCTAGATTGGCTGGCGGAACGCTCCGCGCCGACGGAGCCGACCCGTTCGTGGAGCCGCGTGACGCCGGTTCCCCAGCAGCCGGCATTTGCCGCGCAGCCGGCCTCTTCGATGGCGGCCAGGACCGTCGAGCCGGCAATGGCTCCAGCGGTCGCCTCGGCAGTCGCTGTGGTGCCGCCCTACCGTGCGCCCGAGCCGGTTGCGGCCGTCCCCTATGCAGCCCCCGTATCCGCACCGCAGCCGCGACAGTCCTCGCGCTACGAAGAGGTGCCCGATGTCGAGACGGTCGATGTGCCGGAGCGTGTCGTGGCGCTGGCGGACGATCTCGACATTCCCGAACTGCATTTCGAGGAAGATGAGCCAGCCGCATCAGGCTATGACGATCTCGACGCCGAATTCGCCAGCCTGCTGACGGAGATGAATTCGGTGGAAGTCGCGCCTGCTGCTCCCGCGAGCAATGCTGCTTATGCCGACGACTTCTACAATGCCGGATTCATTCCGGGATATGACAGGGTCAATCCGGGATATGACGCGGTCAATCCGGGCTATGAGACACAGGCATATGAAGCGCCCAAACCGGGTTATGACGGGGTCAAACCGGCCTATCAGCCGGAAGCGCGGACCTATGCGGCACGGCCGGCGGAAATGCCTGCCCGTGCTGCTGCGAACACGGGCTATGCCGATGCCTCCGACGGCTTCGATCTCGATAATCTGCCCGGCAGCCAGCCGGTTTCGCAGGCGGATGACTTCACTGTCGACGAGCTCGACTATGATCCCGAACTGGACGAGGCAATGTCCGTTCCGGGGCTCGGCGAACGCGAGGCGGCCAAGCCCGCGCGACGGCGTGATCTTTTGATGGCCGGGATTGTTGGCGCTGTCGTTGTTGCCGGTGGCCTCGGTGCCTTCGCCCTGTCCTTCGGCGGCAAGCACGGCAGCGAAGCTCCTGTCATCGTCAAGGCCGACAATTCGCCGATCAAGGTCAAGCCGGAAAATCCGGGCGGCACGGTGGTGCCGAACCAGGACAACAAGGTCTACGACGCGGTGATCAAGGGCGCCAAGCCCGCCGAGCCGGTTCAGCAAAAGCTGGTCACCAGCAGCGAACAGCCGGTGGATGTGCAGGCAAAGGACCCGGCCCGTGCCATCGATCTTTCCGCTGACCAGAGCGCTGCCGCAGGCGGAACGGATGACGGCAATGCCGTGTCGACCGCTGGCGTCGCGCCCGCCGACAATGCAGCACCCGCGCCGAAATCCGAGGATCGCATTGCGCAGGTCCTTCAGGACACCGATAAAGGTAACGGCACTGATGTCGTCGCCGTTGCGCCGCGCAAGGTGAGGACCATGGTGGTCAAGTCGGACGGTTCGCTGGTGCCACGCGAGGATCCGGCACCTGCCGCCCCGCAAGCGGCCGCCACCGAGCCGACCGATCCGGCACCGCAGCATGTCGCTCCGTCGGCGCAGGCCGATGCCGACCAGACCGGCACGGTACCGACCGCTGCCGTCCAGGCGGATGACGAGCCGGCCCTAAAGCCGGCGGCCAAACCCGCTGCCGCGCCCAAAGCCACCGCCAAGGCACAATCCGCCAACACGCCGGCCAAGGTTGCGGTCGCGCCGCAGCGTCCGTCAGACCAGCCGGTCGACGTCGTCGGCGAGGTCAAGCCCGATCAGGTCGCTTCCATCGATCCGGCCGCCGCCGGTGGCGGTTCGTGGTCGATGCAGGTTGCGTCGCAGCCGACGATCGAAAGCGCCCAGTCGAGCTACCAGGATCTGCAGCGCCGCTATGGCAGCGTGCTTGCTGGCCGCACCGCTAACATCGTCAAGGCCGAGATCGCCGGCAAGGGCACGTTCTATCGCGTCCGCGTCGTGGCCCAGTCGCGCAACGATGCCATCAATCTGTGCACCAGCTACAAGGCTGCCGGCGGTAACTGCTTCGTCTCGCGCTAGACGCGGTTCAACCAATCAAGCCGGCGTGGTCCTGGACCGCGCCGGCTTTTTCATGTGCCCAGCGTTTTTCATGTGCCTGAAGTTTTTCATGTGGAAGCAATTCTGGCACTGGACAGTCTGGGTCCGAGACGATTCCCTTTGATCGCGCGAAGCTCTAGACTCCAAGTATGACCGAATCAAAATCCATGATCCTAGGCTGTGCCGGGAAATCGCTCACCCGCGAGGAAATCAATTTCTATCGCAATGAATGCCCGTGGGCGTTCATCCTGTTTGCCCGCAACATCAGCGAGACCGAGCAGATCCGGGACCTAGTGGCAGAGATGCGTGATTGTATCGGGCGTCCGGACGCTCTCGTCTTCATCGACCAGGAAGGCGGCAGGGTACAACGCCTGCGGCCGCCCTTGGCGCCAAACTATCCGGCGGGCGGGGCGCTTGGCGCGCTGTGGCGCGACGATCATGACGCCGGCGCCCGTGCCGCATGGCTGATGGCGCGGCTGCACGCCTTCGACCTCTTGCGCTATGGCATCACGGCGGATTGCCTGCCGGTGCTCGACGTGCCGATCGAAGGTGCCAGCGACGTCATCGGCGCGCGCGCCTATGGCAAGGAGCCGAGACCGGTGATCGAACTCGGCCGGGCGGCGGCCGAGGGCCTGATGGCGGGTGGTGTGCTGCCTGTGATGAAGCACATTCCCGGCCATGGCAGGGCTTTTGCCGACACGCATTTCGAGCTGCCGGTGGTCAACGCCTCGCTGAGCGATCTGCAGCGGCATGATTTTGCCCCGTTCCGCGAGCTCAACCATCTGCCGATGGCAATGACGGCGCATGTCGTCTATAGCGCCATCGACCCCAACAATCCGGCGACCACCTCTGGGAAGGTCATCGATGAGATCATCCGTCGCGAGATCGGGTTCGATGGGCTGCTGATGAGCGACGACACCTCGATGAAGGCACTTTCTGGGGATTTCCCGACAAAGGCGGCCTCGATCCTTGCGGCGGGCTGCGATCTGGTCCTTCACTGCAATGGCGTTTTCGAGGAGATGGCGGGCATTGCGTCGCACACCAAGGGGCTTGAAGGCAAGTCACTGGAGCGCGCAAAGCGGGCACTGACCTATATAAAGAAACATGATGCGGTTGAAGAAACCGAGATACGCGCTGAATTTGCCACCTATTTCGATGCGGTGGCCTAACCAGAGGAAGTAACAGGGCCGTGGCGGAAACATTGGAAAGCAAGGCCGCGAAGGCCGCACCGATGGACCGTCTGTGGGCCGAGAATGACGATTCACGCGTCACCGGCGATCCGTCGCTGGTCGTCGACGTGGCCGGCTTCGAAGGCCCGCTCGATCTTCTCTTGCATCTTGCCCGCACCCAGAAGGTCGATCTGGCGCGCATTTCGATCCTGGCGCTGGTCGAGCAGTATTTGACCTTTGTCGAGACGGCGAGGGCGCTCAGGCTCGAACTCGCCGCCGACTATCTGGTGATGGCGGCGTGGCTGGCCTTCCTGAAGTCGAAGCTCCTGATCCCCAAGCAGCCGGGCGAAGAGGGCGAAAGCGGCGAGGAACTGGCGGCGGTGCTGCAGTTCCGGCTGAAGCGGCTGGAGGCCATGCGCGATGCGTCGGCGCGGCTGGTCAACCGCAACCGGCTCGGCCGCGACGTCTTCGCGCGTGGCATGCCCGAAATGGTCATCATCGAGAAGCGCAACGCCTATTCGGCGTCGCTCTATGATTTGCTGACCGCCTATGCCCAGCAGCGGCAGAAGCAGGCGATCAACAATGTGACGATCGCCAGGCGCGGTGTCTGGTCGCTCAAGGACGCGCGCGACATCCTGACCCGGCTGGTTGGGGCCGTAAGCGACTGGACGACGCTGGAAAGTTTCCTGATCGTCTACATGACCAGTCCCGAGGAGAGGCGCACGGCTATCGCCAGTTCCTTCGCGGCAACGTTGGAACTGGTGCGCGACGGCACGATGGACGTGCGGCAGGATCAGACGTTTGCGCCGATCTATCTGCGCGGCCGCACGCAGGCAATCAAGGCAGTCGAGGTGGCATCATGAGCGAACGCGCCAACGCGTCCGTGATCCCGTTCAAGGTCGAGGACGAGCCGGATCAGGAGCTGTTTTCCGAGGAGCCGGCCGAGCAGGTGCAGAACCCTGGTGAGCGGCTGCACATGGCCGAAGCCGTGCGCATGGCCGAGGCGATCGTGTTCGCCAGTACTGAGCCCGTGAGCGAAAAGCAGCTTGCGGCGCGCCTTCCCGACGGCATCAACATCGCGGCGGCGATGGCTGATTTGCAGCAGATCTATGCGCGGCGCGGCGTCAATCTTGTGCGGGTCGGCGATGCCTGGGCGTTCCGCACCGCTGGTGATCTTGCCTTCCTGATGAGCCGCGACACGGTGCAGCAGCGCAAGCTGTCGCGGGCAGCGCTGGAAGTGCTGGCGATCATCGCCTATCACCAGCCGGTGACGCGCGCAGAGATCGAGGACATCAGAGGTGTCGAGACCTCGAAGGGCACGCTGGACACGCTGCTTGAGACCGAATGGGTGCGCATGCGCGGCCGCCGCAAAACGCCCGGCCGTCCGGTTACCTATGGCACCACCGAAACCTTCCTCGACCATTTTGCGCTCGAGGAAATCCGTGATCTTCCCGGCATGGAGGAGCTGAAGGGCGCCGGCCTGCTATCGGGCCGCATGCCGTCGAACTTCTCCATTCCGCAGCCGCCGGCCGACCCGGATGCATTGACCGAGGACGAAGATCCGCTGACCGACATCGATCTTGAGGAACTTGGCCTGCTGACGCCGCGCGTCACGGAAGATTGACCCGTCGGCCTCTGTCCAAGAGCGCCGATAGGTCGTAGATGCGCCGATTGGTAGCGGGCCAGCGAGTTCGAAAAAGCGTGACATCCGTCACCCTTTCAGAAACTCTGTCGCTGTTGTGTTTGAATCCCAACGCGAAAACGCATAGATCATCGCCAGGGAAAACATTCGAGAGAGATTTTGCTATGGGTTCATTTTCGATTTGGCACTGGATGATCGTGCTGGTGATCGTGCTGCTGGTGTTCGGCCGCGGCAAGATTCCGGAGCTGATGGGCGACATGGCCAAGGGCATCAAGAGCTTCAAGAAGGGCATGGCGGACGACGACGTCGCCGAGGACAAGCGCACCGTCGAACACCGTGCCGACGAGACCGTTTCGGCCGTGAAGGAAAAAGCCAGCAAGAGCTGAGCTAAAAAAGTTCTAGTCGGAACAGATTGCCATGTTTGAAGTCGGCTGGACCGAAATGCTGGTGATTGCGATCGTCATGATCGTGGTCGTCGGGCCGAAGGATTTGCCCAATATGCTGCGCACCTTCGGTCGCACGACGGCGAAGCTGCGCGCCATGGCGGCCGATTTCCAGAAACAGTTCAATGAAGCGTTGAAGGAAGCCGAGCTCGACGACGTCAAGAAGTCGGTCGATGAGCTCAGGGGTCTCAGCCCGGTTGCCGAGATCAAGAAGCAGCTTGATCCGTTCCAGCAGGCGGCAGCCGATGTGCGTGCCGGTGTGGATGCTGCGATGAAGCCGAAGCCGGCCGCCGATCCGTCAACGCCCGCTGCGTCGACCCCACAGGCGGCCGAGCCGCTGAAGAACGGCGCGACGGAAATGCCTGGCGTCAGCGGGCCGCAAACCGCGCCCGCAACGCCGATTTTCCCGGCGATGACCGATGAATCGGTGGTGATGGCATCCAAGGAACCTGCCGTGGCGCCAAAGGCCGCCAAGAAGGGTGCCAAGACGGCTCCGGCGGCAAAGGCACTGCCCAAGGCTGCGACTTCCGCGAAGATCGTGACGGCAAAAGCCGCGCCCGTGGTGACGGCAAAGGCCGCACCCGCGCCCAAGGCATCGACAAAGGTCCTGGCAGCAGCAAAGCCTGAACCAGCCGCTGTGACGAAGCCTGCGGCCAAGACAGCGGCTACAAAGGCCGTGGCGAAAGCCGAACCGAAACCCGCGCCAGTGAAGAAGCCGGCGTCCAAGAAGACGGCGGGAGCCGCCAAGTGAGCGTTTCGGACAAGGACAAGGACGAGATCGAAAAATCGTCCGCTCCGCTGATGGAGCATCTGATCGAGCTGCGCCGGCGGTTGATCTGGTCGCTGGGAGGCTTCTTCGTTGCCTTCCTGGTCTGCTTCTTCTTCGCCAAGCGGCTGTTCAACCTTCTGGTCGTTCCGTTCAAATGGGCGACGAAATGGGCGGGGCTCGATCCGCACAAGGTCGAGCTGATCTACACCGCGCCGCAGGAATTCTTCTTTACGCAGGTCAAGCTCGCCATGTTCGGCGGTATGGTCATCGCCTTTCCGCTGATCGCGACGCAGATCTACAAGTTTATCGCGCCGGGCCTCTACAAGAACGAGCGCAACGCTTTCCTGCCATTCCTGATTGCGTCGCCGGTCCTGTTCCTGATGGGCGCCTCGCTGGTCTATTTCTTCTTCACGCCGATGGTGATGTGGTTCTTCCTCGCCATGCAGCAGGTCGGCACCGACGATCAGGTGCAGATTTCGCTGCTGCCGAAGGTGTCCGAGTATCTCAGCCTGATCATGACGCTGATCTTCTCCTTCGGCCTGGTGTTCCAGCTGCCGGTGGTGACCAGCCTGATGACGCGTGTCGGCATGCTGTCGTCCAAGGCGCTGGCGGAAAAACGCAAATGGGCGATCGTCATTGCCTTCATCGTTGCCGCGGTGCTGACGCCGCCGGATCCGATGAGCCAGATCGGTCTGGCCATTCCAACCATCCTTCTCTACGAGGTCTCGATCTGGGCCGCGCGGTGGATCGAGCGGGATCAGGAAAAACAGCGGGTGGCGCGCGAGAAGGAAGAAGCCGGGGAGACCGTGGCGGATAAAACGCCGGACGAGCCTCCACCGCCGGCTGCTTCGTAAGGCAACGGGCAGCTACGGAAAAAGACAGTCGCTGCCCAGCCTATCTTGCATCAATCAAGGATGCGGTTTACGCCCTCTGGCCTAGCTTGAGGACGGATAAACCATGCTTGACATCAAATGGATTCGCGACAACCCGAAGGCCCTTGTCGAGGCGCTGGTCAAGCGCTCGTGGTCGGCTGACGAGGCGCAGTCCACGGTCGATGATTTGATCGCCAGGGACGAGGCGCGGCGCGAACATGTCACCGAGCTGCAGACCAAGCAGGAGCGCCGCAACGCCGCCTCGAAGGAGATCGGCAACGCCATGCGTTCTGGTGATGCCGCCCTTGCCGAAAAGCTGAAAGGCGAAGTCGGCGAGATAAAAACCTTCATCCAGAATGGCGAGGCGCGTGAGCGCGAGCTCGACAAGGCGCTGAACGATGCGCTGGCGGTGCTGCCCAACGTGCCACTCGAGGATGTGCCGGTCGGCAAGGACGAGCACGACAATGTGGTCAAACACATTGTCGGCAAGGTGCCGACGCGGCCGAACTGGGTGAAGGAGCATTTCGAGATCGGCGAAGCGCTCGGCATGATGGATTTCGAGCGGGCGGCAAAGCTGTCAGGCGCGCGCTTCACCGTGCTGCGAAGCGGTCTGGCGCGGATGGAACGCGCGATCGGCCAGTTCATGCTCGACCTGCACACGACCGAGCACGGCTATGAGGAAGTGATCCCGCCGCTGATGGTGCGCGACGAAGTGTTGTTCGGCACCAACCAGCTGCCGAAATTCGAGGACGACCTGTTCTTTGTGCAGCACGGGGAGGGTAGGCTTGGCCTGATCCCGACCGCTGAAGTGCCTCTCACCAATCTCGTGCGCGAGGAGATCACGGCGCATGAGAAACTGCCGCTGCGCTTTACCGCGCTGACGCCGTGCTTCCGCTCTGAAGCCGGCTCGGCCGGCCGCGACACGCGCGGCATGCTGCGCCAGCATCAGTTCTACAAGGTCGAGCTGGTGTCGATCACCGACCAGGAGTCCTCGCTAGCCGAGCATGAGCGGATGACGCAATGCGCCGAGGAAGTGCTGAAGCGGCTGGAACTGCCGTTCCGCACCATGGTGCTGTGCACCGGCGACATGGGTTTTGGCGCGCGCAAGACCTACGACATCGAGGTTTGGCTGCCAGGCCAGAACGCCTATCGCGAGATTTCGTCCTGCTCGGTCTGCGGCGATTTCCAGGCGCGTCGCATGGACGCCCGCTACAAGGACAGGGATGGCAAGGGCAACCGCTTCGTCCATACGCTCAACGGTTCGGGCACCGCTGTCGGGCGCGCACTCATAGCTGTCATCGAAAACTACCAGAATGAGGATGGCAGCGTAACCATTCCTGAAGTGCTGCGGCCTTACATGGGCGGTCTGGAAAAGATCGAAGCGAAATAATGCGCATTCTTCTGACCAATGACGACGGCATTCATGCCGAGGGCCTAGCGTCGCTCGAACGCGTCGCCCGCACGCTGTCCGACGATGTCTGGGTGGTGGCGCCGGAGCAGGACCAGTCCGGCTATGCGCATTCGCTGTCGATCTCCGAGCCGCTGCGGCTGCGCAAGATCGGCGAGAAACATTTTGCCGTGCGCGGCACGCCGACCGATTGCGTTATCATGGGCGTGAAGAAGATTCTGCCTGGCGCGCCCGACCTGATCCTGTCCGGCATCAATTCCGGCGCCAACATCGCCGATGATGTGACCTATTCCGGCACCGTCGCCGGCGCCATGGAAGGCGCGCTGCTCGGCATCCGTTCGATCGCGCTCAGCCAGGGCTACTCTTACGTCGGCGAGGATCGCGTTGTTCCCTATGAGACCACCGAAGCGCTGGCGCCGGGACTGCTGAAGAAGCTTGTCGCCGCGCCGCTGCCGGACGGCGTGCTGCTCAACGTCAATTTTCCGAACTGCCTTGCCGAAGAGGTCGCCGGCACGGTGGTCACCTCGCAAGGCAAGCTCGTGCACAGCCTTTGGGTCGACGAGCGCCGTGACGGACGCGGCCTGCCTTACTACTGGCTGCGCTTCGGCCGCGAGCCGGTCGAAGGCAAGCAAGGCACCGATCTCTATGCGCTGCGCAACCGTCTGGTGTCGGTGACGCCGTTGCAGCTCGACCTCACCGCCCATGAGATCCGTGACCAGCTGAGCAAGGCGCTTGCATGAACCACCCAGTCGATGATCGCGAGGGATTTGCCGCTTTCCTTTTGCGCCTGCGCGGCAGGGGAACCGTGCCGAAAGCGCTGATCGCGGCTTTCGAGGCGACACCACGGCGCGGCTTCCTGGCGCCCCACTTCCACCAGATCGCCTGGTCGGATCGCATGCTGCCGATCGAATGTGGCGAGGCGATCGAAGGTGCCGACATGCAAGCGGCGGTGATCGCCGCCCTTGCCATCGAGCCCGGCAATCGCGTGCTCGAGATCGGCACCGGCTCGGGTTACACGGCCGCGGTGATGTCGCGGCTCGCCGCGCGCATCGTTACCATAGACCGCTACAAGACCTTGACCGAGCAGGCGAAACACCGCTTCGAAGCGCTCGGTATCGGCAACGCCATCGCGCGCCAGGCCGACGGTTCCGGCGGACTGCCTGCCGAAGGACCGTTCGATCGCATCGTCGCCTGGGCGGCCTTCGACAGCCTGCCACGCTTCCTGCTCGATCAACTGTCGAGCGGCGGCATCGTCATCGCGCCGATCGGACCGGAGGAGGGCGAGCAGGTGCTGGCCAAGTTGACCAAGGTCGGCAGCCGTTTCGAGCGTGAGGACATCGGCATGGTCCGGCTGCAGCCGATTCTGCACAGCGTCGCGGCAGTCATCTAGGCCGGCCCTCTAATATTTTAAGAAAATTTGCGTCGGATTCTAATGGGTTAACCGCCCAGTAACATTAACGCGCTTTAATCCTGTCTCAGTTGGTGAGAGTTTGTGCGGGTTAGTGCGATGCAACTCAGTGTTTTGAAGACAAACAGTCGCAATCTGGCGCGGGGCTGCGCTGTTCTCATGATTGCAGGCGCGGCCGCCGGGTGCAGTTCCCAGGCTTCGCGGTTCAACAGCGTCGATGATGTCTTCACGTCCTCGACCAACAATCAGCGCGCCATCATCAACAAGCAGGATGCCGTGCAGCCCTATCCGGGCGATGTCTCCGCTGCTCCGCTTGACGGCGCCCACACGCAGTCGGTGAGCCGCTCCAGCCTGGAGCCGGTTTCGAGCCGGCCGTTGCCGCCGCCAGTTTCAGCCCAGGCGCAATCCGCGGCCGCCAATCCGGTGCGCGTCGCGTCGGCGCCAGCCATGGTTCGGCCCGCTCCCCATCTCGACAGGACGGCAACCGGCACTGTCGAACCGGCCGCGAAGCCGTTCAAAAATGCCCAGCCCGACGCGCCGAAGATGGCCGAGGCGGGCAGGCCGCATGCGACCGAAATCGTCGTCAGGGACGGTGAAACGATCAATGGCATCGCGCAGCACTACAAGGTGCCGGCCGACGTCATCATGAAAGTGAACGGCCTGAGCGCAACCAAAGGGCTGAAGACCGGCCAGAAGCTGGTCATCCCTGCCTATGCCTATTCGAGCAAGGCAGAGCCCAAGGTTGCCGATGCCAAGCCGGCGAAGGATGGCAAGCACGACCTGCCGGCCACCGCGCCGGACAAGGTCGCCGTCCTGCCGCAGCAGCCGAAGCTCAAGGAGGGCAAGGCCGCCGCTCAGGTCGATGCGTCGGCCGCAGCAAGCCAGCCCAAGGAGCCCAAGCCCGTACAGGTGGCCAAGGCAACGGGTGCTGCCGGCACCTATACGGTCCAGTCGGGTGACACGATGTCCTCGATCGCCAGGAAGACCGGCGTCGGCGTCGTTGCGCTGAAGCAGGCCAACGGCATGAAGGATGGCTCGCTCAAGATCGGCCAGACCCTGAAAGTGCCGGCCGGCGGAACGGCGACAGTCGCCAGCGCCAAGCCGGCGAAGGTCGACCCGGTGACCACTGCCACTACGCAACCGGCCGCGAAGGCGACGCCTGCGGAGACGCTGGCATCGTACACGCCGCCGAAGAAAGATTCGAAGGTCATTCAGCAGGCCGAGGATGATGATGCGGTAGCGCCCGATGCAACGGGTATCGGCAAGATGCGCTGGCCGGTGCGTGGCCGGGTGATTTCGAGTTTCGGAGCTGGCAAGGACGGCGTCGACATCGCGGTGCCCACGGGCACGCCAGTCAAGGCGGCGGAGAATGGCGTCGTCATCTACGCCGGCGACGGGCTCAAGGAATTCGGCAACACGGTGCTGGTGCGCCACGAGAACGGCCTGGTCACCGTCTACGGCCACGCCAGCTCGATCGAGGTGCAGCGCGGCCAGAAGGTCAAGCGCGGCCAGGAAATCGCGCTGTCGGGCATGAGCGGCACGACAGACTCGCCGAAGCTGCACTTCGAAGTGCGCAAGAATTCGGCTCCGGTCGATCCCTCCGGCTATCTCGAATAGTCGGGGGCTATCTCGAATAGAATAAAAAAAGCGATTTGCGGGCCGTCTGACCTCCAGTCCGGCCCGTCGGCTCAGCCCGTTCCGCAAGGAGCGGGCTTTTTCAGTTCTTCACCGAAGTCTTTGTTCCCAAAGGCGTGGTCGCAAGACTGAGACCACGCCTTGGGGCAATGCATCAATCCTTCAGCGGCTTGCCGAGCCGGCCGGCCAGGTCCTGCGTGAACTGCCAGGCGACGCGGCCCGAACGGGCGCCACGTGTCGTCGCCCATTCCAGCGCCTCCGCGCGCAGCTGCTCGGGGTCGATGTCGAGGCCATGATGGCTGGCATAACCGTTGATCATCTCGAGATATTCGTCCTGCGAACATTTGTGGAAGCCAAGCCAAAGCCCGAAACGATCGGACAGAGAGACCTTTTCCTCGACCGCTTCCGATGGGTTGATGGCGGTCGAGCGCTCATTGTCGATCATGTCGCGGGGCAGCAGATGGCGGCGGTTCGAGGTGGCGTAGAAGATGACGTTGGCCGGGCGGCCTTCGACGCCGCCTTCGAGCGCTGCCTTCAGCGACTTGTAGGACGTGTCGTCATGATCGAAGGACAAATCATCGCAGAACAGGATGAAGCGGAAGGGGGCTGCCTTCAGCAAGCCCATCAGTTTCGGCAGCGTGTCGATGTCCTCGCGGTGGATCTCGATGAGCTTCAGCGGCAGGTCGGATTTGGCCTTTTGTGATTGGGCCTTGGCGTTGATCTCTGCATGCACGGCCTTGACCAGCGACGATTTGCCCATGCCACGCGCGCCCCATAGCAGCACGTTGTTGGCAGCAAAGCCGGCCGCGAAGCGCTCGGTGTTGTCGACGAGGATGTCGCGGACACGGTCGACGCCGCGGATCAGGCCGATGTCGACGCGGTTGACCTTGCGCACCGGCTCCAGATAGCCGGGATCGGCCTGCCAGGCGAAGCAGTCGGCCTCGGTGAGGTCGGTTGTGGGCACCGCCGGCGGGGCGAGGCGGCCGACCGCCTCGATCAGGCGGTCGAGTTTCTTGTTGAGGGCGTCGATGGTGCTGTCGGTCATTTCAGGTCTTTTGGTTCGTTTCCTGGGGTGGGCAAGTAGGACTCGGTCGAATCCGTCGGCTTCGAAACCGGTTCCAACCTTTTGTTCGAGCGTGATCTTTTCGGAAAACCGGCTCGCGCTTTTCGCGATGATGCTCTAACACGCCTCAACAGGCCGGAAAAGCAGCCGATTTGCCCGGCCGCGCAGTTGCATTGACAACTTTACCGACTATATTCCGGCCAAATTTCAAGGGGGCCGCTCGCGGCCGTTTTCAAGATTCAGGAGTACCTCAATGCCCGGCGCCTCTCCCGATATGTTCATCAGCATTTTGCCGTTTGTCCTGATTTTTGTGATCATGTATTTTCTGATCATCCGCCCGCAGCGCACGCAGCTGAAGAAGCGCGGTGAGATGCTGGCGGCGGTCCGTCGCGGCGACACGGTCGTCACCGGCGGTGGTTTCGTCGGCAAGGTGACCAAGGTGATCGACGACAACGAGCTCGAGATCGACCTCGGCGGTGGCACCAAGGTGACGGCATTGCGCTCGACGATCGCCGATGTGCGCGTCAAGGGCGAACCGGTGGCCAACCAGAACGCCAAGAAATAACCAAATTCCAGGCGGAGCGATCCGCGGACACGCTCTGACGGACGACGCCATATGCTGTATTTCTCGCGCTTCAAGATGATCCTGATCTGGGTGGCCGTGGCCATCACAGTGATCCTCGCCGCGCCCAACCTGTTCCCCGCCAGCGTGCTGGCCCAGTTGCCCAGTTGGGTGCCGAAGCGGCAGATGACGCTCGGCCTCGATCTGCAGGGCGGCTCGCACATCCTGCTCGAGATGAACCAGAACGATCTGATCAAGGATCGGCTGGAGACGACGCGCGACGAAATCCGCACGCTGCTACGTGACGCCAAGATCGGCTATACCGGCCTTGGCGGCACGGGCAGGACTTTGCAGGTCCGCATCACGGATCCGACGCAACTCGATGCCGCCAAGACGGCGTTGAAGACCTTGACCGATCCTGTTGCTGCCGGCCTGTTCACCGGCGGCTCGATCCAGGAAATGTCGCTGGACGAATCCGAGCCGGGCCTGCTCAAATTCACCGTCACCGATGCCGGTATCAAATACCGCACATCGACGGCTTTGGCGCAGTCGATCGAAGTGGTCGAGCGCCGCGTCAACGAACTCGGCACCACCGAGCCCATTGTGCAGCGGCAAGGCGACGACCGCATCCTTGTCCAGGTGCCTGGCCTGCAGGATCCGCAGCGGCTGAAGGAAATCCTCGGCCAGACGGCGAAGCTGACCTTCCAGATGGTCGACCAGTCGATGCCGGTGCAGGACGCGATGAAGGGGCGGCCGCCCGCCGGTTCGTCGGTGCTCTATTCCCAGGACGATCCGCCGGTTCCGTACCTGATCGAAAACCGTGTCATTGTTTCGGGCGAGAACCTCGTCGACGCGCAAGCAACGTACAATTCGCAGAACAACGAGCCGGTGGTTTCATTCCGCTTCGATTCGAAGGGGGCCGCGCGCTTTGGCCAGGCGACTTCGCAGAATGTCGGCAAGCTGTTCGCCATCATCCTCGACAACCAGGTGATTTCGGCGCCGCAGATCCGTGAACCGATCCTCGGCGGTACCGGCCAGATATCAGGCAATTTCACTGCCCAGAGCGCCAACGATCTCGCCGTGCTTTTGCGCGCCGGCGCGCTGCCGGCGACGCTGACGGTGATCGAGGAACGTACGGTGGGCCCGGGCCTTGGCCAGGATTCGATCCATGCCGGCAAGGTCGCGGGCATCATCGGCTCGGTTCTCGTCGTTGCCTTCATGTTCGTCGCCTACGGCTTCCTCGGCTTCCTCGCCAACATCGCGCTGGCGGTGCACGTGGCGATGATCGTCGGTGTGCTGTCCCTGCTTGGCGCGACGCTGACCTTGCCCGGCATCGCCGGTATCGTGCTGACCATCGGCATGGCGGTGGATTCCAACGTGCTGATCTACGAACGAATACGCGAGGAACGACGTGCCGGCCGCTCCGTGATCCAGGCGATCGACACCGGCTTCACCAAGGCGCTGGCGACCATCGTCGATTCCAACGTGACCTCGCTGATCGCCACCGTGGTGCTGTTCTATCTCGGCACCGGCCCGGTGAAGGGCTTTGCCATCACCTATGCCATCGGCATTCTGACTACGGTCTTCACCGCTTTCACCTTCACCCGTTTGCTGGTCTCGATCTGGCTGCGGCGCGCGCGTCCGAAGGAATTACCGCGCGCACCGGTGACGTTCGTTCCGCCTGGCACGAAAATTCCGTTCATGGGAATCCGGCGGTGGACGTTCGCGCTATCGAGCGGATTGTCCATTCTGTCCGTCGTCCTGTTCTTGAGCGTCGGCATCAACTACGGCATCGATTTCAAGGGCGGTTCGCTGATCGAGGTGCAGGCCAAGTCCGGTAATGCCGACCTTGGCAACATCCGTAACCGATTGACGGAACTCAACATCGGCGAAGTGCAGGTGCAGCAGTTCGGTGCACCTAACGACGTGTTGATCCGCGTCGGCACGCAAGACGCGGGTGAAAATGCCGAGCAGACCGTCATCGACAAGGTACGCGGCGAGTTGCAGGACCAGTATGATTTCCGCCGCGTCGAAGTGGTGGGACCGACGGTCTCCGGCGAACTGGCCAAGCAAGGCACTATCGCCATGATTGTCGCGCTGATCGGCATCCTGGTCTATGTCTGGTTCCGCTTCGAATGGCAGTTTGCGGTCGGCGCCATCGTGGCCACGGTGCACGATGTGGTCATGACGCTCGGTTTCTTTGTCATCACCGGGCTCGAATTCAACCAGTCATCGCTGGCGGCAATCCTGACCATCATCGGCTACTCGCTGAACGATACGATCGTCGTCTATGACCGCGTTCGAGAGGATTTGCGAAAATACAAGCGAATGCCGCTGCCGCAGCTGTTGAACAACGCCATCAACGAGACGCTGTCGAGAACGACGCTGACCTCCGTGACGACCAGCTTGGCGCTGTTGGCGCTTGTGCTGTTCGGCGGCGAGGTGATCCGCTCCTTCACGCTGGCGATGCTGTTCGGTGTTGTCTTCGGCACCTATTCGTCGATCTTCATCGCTGCCCCGCTGCTGATCCTGTTCAAGCTGCGGCCGCAGGCCACGGCCGGCGAGGAGAAGCCGGTCAGCGGCGGCAAGGCGGTCGCGACCTGACGCGCGGTCCCGAAGGGGTGACAATTTGATGGCCGGCAAAGGCATCGTCATCCGCGAGGCGCATTTTCCCGGCCGCGCGCCGATCGAGGCCTATGGCAACGGCGGCTTCCGCTTTGCCGACATGTCGCATCGCGGCTCGCTGCTGTGCCTGCCCTCCGGCATCCATGGCTGGGAGCCGGCAAATCCCTTGGCGCTTACTGTGGCAGATTTTGACAGGCTGCTGGCCGAGGCCGACAAGGTCGAAATACTGTTGGTGGGCATGGGTAGGGATTTGAGGCCGTTGCCGGCGGCGCTGCGGGCTGCGCTGAAAGAAGCAGGCATAGCCTCCGACCCGATGTCGACGGGTGCGGCGGTGCGCACCTACAATGTCCTTCTGGCGGAAGATCGCGCAGTGGCTGCCGCTCTCATCGCCGTCGATTGATATGTCGCAGAATGCTGAAATCGTCATGGATGCGGTGCGCGCCGCCGACCATGACCGGTATCTGACGGCGCTCTATGCGCCGGCCGACAGGCGCGCTCCGCTATTTTCGCTCTATGCTTTCAATGCCGAAATCGCGGGCATTCGCGATCGCATCCATGAAGCGTTGCCGGGCGAGGTGCGGCTGCAATGGTGGCGCGACCTGATCGCCGCCGACAATGATGGCGCAGCTATTGGCCATCCGGTCGCCGACGCGCTGAAGGCGACAATTTCCGCCTACCGCCTGCCCAAGCTGGCCTTCGACAACATGCTCGAAGCGCGCATCTTCGATCTCTACGACGATCCGATGCCGTCGCGCACCGATCTGGAAGGCTATTGCGGCGAGACGGCGGCGGCACTTATCCAGCTTGCGGCAATGGTGCTCGATCCCGTCGAGGCGCCGCGCTTTGCCGAACTGGCGGGCAGGGCGGGCTGTGCGCAGGCCATGACCGGCCTCTTGCTTCTGTTGCCGCTGCACCGCAGGCGCGGGCAGTGTTTTATCCCGGCCGACATCCTGGCGGCGGCTGGCTCGTCGCCGGAAGAGTTTGTTGCCGGCGATGGCGGGCCTGGGGCACAGCGCGCGGTGGCGGCGATGATCGCGCTGGCACGCGAACACCTATCCGCTTTCGAGCAGGGTGCTGCAGGGCTACCGGCGTCGTTGCGTCCGGCATTCCTGCCGCTGGCCCTGTCGCGCGCCTATCTCGACAGGATGGAAGGCTCGCGCCATTCACCGCTCGACGGCGTCGTTCGGCTGTCGGCCTTGCGCCGGCATTGGCTGCTGTTGCGTCGCGCGAGCAAGGGTTGGCCGGCACTTTGACGTAAACGTCAATCGTGTTAAGGAGTCCTCGAGCCGGAACTGTCGCCGAAGATGACAGGCCGATCGGAGGAGATACCCGTCCATGAGCTTGCCTTTACTGGTCGCGATCGTCGCCCTTGGCATAGCGTTGTCTGTCGCTGCCGTGCATTTCACCGGTGGCAGCAAGACGGCGACGCTGGCCGATCGCGATCAGGCTCTGAGCCGCTTCGCCGAGGATTACCCTGACGAGGCAGCTGCGACAGTCCGCCTGACGGCAGACGCCAAAACGGCATTTCTGGACCTTGGATCAGGGCGGATCGGCATCGTTCACAGCGTCGGTGACTGTTTCTTGACGCGTATCGTCACCGCTGCGGACGCCTCGGTGTCCAATTCTGACGACAAGAATACAATTCTGATGCGGCTCACGGACTTCACCTGGAAGGGCGGCCGCTTCCGCCTTGCCAATGCTGCCGACGCGCAAGCCTTGCTGAAGGCTCTTGAAGCACGCCACTCAGATGCCGCCAGGGAGGCCGCCTGATGGACAGCTATGATTTTCCGCAGGTCACCCAGCTGGCCATTCCGTTCTTCGTCGCGGCGATCCTGATCGAGCTCTGGCTGGTGCGCACCGGTCGCGCAAGGGGTTCGTTCGAAACCCGCGATACCTTGACCAGCCTGATGATGGGCACCGGCAATGTCGTTGCCGGCCTGCTGCTCGGCGTCGTGTCCTACTGGGCGCTGCTGTGGCTCTGGCAGTTCCGCGTCTTCAACCTCGGCCTGTCGGTCTGGGTATTTCTGGCCGCCTTCCTGCTCGATGATCTGCGCTACTATGTCTATCACCGTATCGCGCACCGGGTGCGCTGGGTGTGGGCCGAGCACGTCAACCATCATTCCAGCCAGCACTACAATCTCTCGACGGCACTGCGGCAAAGCTGGACCGGACTGTTCACTTTCATGTTCGTGCTGCAGGCGCCGCTGGTGCTGCTCGGCTTCCATCCGGCGGTGATTGCCTTCACCTTCGGCTTCAACCTGGTCTGGCAGTTCTGGATCCACACTGAGACTATCGGCAAGATGTGGGGCTGGTTCGAATTCATCTTCAACACGCCCTCCCACCACCGTGTCCACCACGCCACCAATCCGCGCTATCTCGACGCCAACTATGCCGGCACGCTGATCATCTGGGACCGCATGTTCGGCACCTTCGTCGCGGAGCTGGAAGAGGACCGGCCGCGCTACGGCATCGTCAAGAATCTCGGCACGTTCAACCCGCTGAAAGTGGCGTTTCACGAATGGATCGGCATGTTCAGGGACGCTTTCGCGCCGGGCCTTTCGCTCAGCGATCGCGTCAACTACCTGATCAAGCCGCCCGGCTGGAGCCATGACGGCTCGCGCGAAACCTCGGAGAGCCTGAAGGCGGCGTATGTCAGGCGAAATCCCGGTGAGGCAGGCAAGCCAGGGTTGCCGCTTGCACCGAGTGGGTAAGTGGCGGATTAAAGTAAAAGTCCATCCTTTGTTGGTTTGACACGATGAAGTCCAAGTACTAAAATTTGCCGTCATATTTTATGGTGGTGATCATGCTTCGTCTTGTAATCACTTGCCTGTTTTTATTGATATCGACTTTGGCTTACGCGACACCAGCTATCGATTGGAGGGTGGAGCATCCATTCCGGTATTTCACCGAAACCACCGATTTCGACATGCAGCGCGAGGCCATGGCCGAGGTCATGACGACGCATGGCGGCGCCTTCACGGCGACGGCGGTTTCCGATCTTGAGCGGCTGCTCAACGATCCGCGCTGGCTTCGTGAATGGTACAAGCAGGACACAGGGCTTTATCCAAATCCAAAGGGCTCGGGCCGGCCCGAGCGTGGCTGGGCCAATCCGATCAATCTTCGCCGCTCCACCTGCTGGGACAGTCGCGAACAGTGGCATTCGTCCTGCACCAGCGACAGCTTCGGAACAGCTCTTCGCACCGACTATGTGCGCCCGCAAGGCCATACAGTGCTCTTCACGGTGACCGACGCGCCTTCGGGCATGTGCCGATGGGAGGCAGCGCGGCCGATCTTCATCGCTGGGCGCGGGCAGCTTTCGGCGACAGCGGAGCAACCCTGCGCCGCGAACGTGAAAGCGCGCGTTCCCTTCGAACCAGACATCCCGGAAGCGGCACGTGGTGTCGATGTCTCGGTAAATCTGCCCGACGGTACAAAGCTGTCACAACCCGCCATCTGGGTTCGCGACCGGCTCATTGCCGGCATAGGCGACAGTTTTTCGTCGGGGGAGGGCAATCCCGATACGCCGGTCGAGATCGATCCCTTGTCGAAGCGAAAGCACCTCAACCTCTCTTTCGTCTACGACCCCGATACTCAGGCGATCAAATCCGTCCCGGCCGACCGCAAATGTCATCGTTCGGCCTATAGCTACCATCTGCGCACGGCGCTGCAGGTCGCGCTTGCTGATCCCAAGCACAGCGCGGTCACATTTCTGGGCTTCGCGTGCTCCGGCGCCGAAGTGACGGAAGGGCTGTTGTTTCCTTATGCCGGCGTTGAGACGGTCAATAGCTCCTACTTTTCTCCAGGCGGCCGACAGCGTCGGGATTTGCCGCAGATCGACCGTTTGATGGTCGAGTTGTGCCGGGATGATCTTCTACGCACCCAGGCAACGCGCACTGTCAACTTTGATACGCCGCTGACCGATGAGCAGGGACGTACATTGCGCAGCGCCAAGCTCTTGGACTGCAAGTCCGGCCGGTTCTTGCGACCGATAGACATGTTGATCGTATCTATCGGCGGAAACGATGTCGGCTTTACACCACTGATCGTGGACGTTTTGACCAAGACGAGGCCGCCATACGCGAACCTCAATACCAAGATCCGGGCAGAGGCGCTTGGTGCTTCGGTCATCCGGACTGTCGCGCGGGTGGCAAAGGCCCATGATGTTGCCACTGCGCGTCAGCGGGCGTTGGAGCTGCCCGCCCGCTTTGCCGCCCTGCGCAAAGCTCTGGCGCCGCTTCCGATCGCGACCAATGGTGGAATGCCCAACATCGTGCTGACCGCGTTCCCGAAGATAGAGTTCGACGAGAATGGAAGGCTCTGCGGCGAAGCCACTCCGCGTGCAAGGCTGGAAGGCTTCAACGCCGGTGGCGTGCTGTCGATCGACGTGCCGACGCTGCGTCCGGTCAGCGATTTTGCCAACAATGTTCTCTACCCCGCAACACGCGATGCTGCTCGTGCCGGGAACTGGCATTTTGTCGATGCACAGCGTGACGTCTTCGCGAAGCACGGCATATGTGCGCAAAAGCGGCAGTCAGGAGGCGTTACAGCCGCCGAGAGTCTGATGCTGCCCTACTACTATCTCGACGGGTCGGGACGGGAGACCTGGTTTGATTTCGAACCGTTTTCCGCCTATCGCGACACCGACTTCAAAGCATCCCGCGACACACGTGCATACGCGCCTCGCGAGCGCTGGTTCCGCACCATCAACGACATCTGTCTGTTCGTGCAATCCAAGGCCAGCGGCACGCCACCGCCGCCGTCGCAATGGGCCTTGCTCGATCTGATCGAGGTTTGCTTGGGGGGCCCGTTCCATCCGACCGCGGAAGGCCATTCCCACATCGCCGATGCAGTGTTCGCGACGGCGAGCACGATGCTCAATCTACCGCAGCCAACGGTCGCGGACGTGCGGCCGCATTGAGCTGGATTCTACTCGGCGGCTTGCGCTGCCGGCGCCGGCAAGCCTAGCCATTGCCGGCAATCGTCCAGCGCGCGCGATGTGATGGCGTGCCGCTTGGCAACCGTCTTGTCCTTGCCGCGCAGGCGCTTGCCTTCGATCTTTACCGCTTCCACTGGCGGGAACAGGCCGAAATTGACATTCATCGGCTGGAACGAGCGCTTGCCCGGTTCGTCGTCGGAAACGATGTGGCCGCCGGTGATGTGATTGAGCAGCGCGCCAAAGGCGGTGGTGAGCGGCGGCAGCGACAGCGCATGGCCGAGCCGCTCGGCGGCGGCGAAGCGGCCGGCGAGCAAGCCGATCGCAGCACTTTCGACGTAGCCCTCGCAGCCGGTGATCTGCCCGGCAAAGCGCAGGCCGGGGCGCGACTTCAGCTGCAGCGAGGCGTCGAGCAAGGTCGGCGAATTAATGTAGGTGTTGCGGTGCAGGCCGCCCAAGCGGGCGAAGTCGGCGTTTTCCAGGCCCGGAATGGTGCGGAAAACGCGCACCTGCTCGGCGTGCTTCAGCTTGGTCTGGAAGCCCACCATGTTGTAGAGCGTACCCAGCGCATTGTCCTGCCGCAGCTGGACAACGGCATAGGCCTTGACCGTCGGATTGTGCGCATTGGTCAGGCCCATCGGCTTCATCGGCCCGTAGCGCAGCGTTTCGACGCCGCGTTCGGCCATGATCTCGATCGGCAGGCAGCCGTCGAAATAGGGCGTGCCTTCCCACTGCTTGAACTCGGTCTTCTGGCCGTCGACCAGCGCCTGCACGAAGGCCAGATACTGCTCCTTGTCCATCGGACAGTTGATGTAGTCCTTGCCGGTGCCCCCGGGACCAACCTTGTCGTAGCGCGACTGGAACCAGCAAATGTCCATGTCGATCGTGTCGAAATGGATGATCGGCGCGATGGCGTCGAAGAAGGCGAGAGCATCGGCACCGGTCGTCTCGGCGATCGACTGGGCAAGCGAAGGCGCGGTCAGCGGACCGGTGGCGATGATCGCCTGGTCCCACTCCGCCGGCGGCAGGCCCGGCACTTCCTCGCGCTGGATGGTGATCAGCGGATGCGCTTCGAGCTTTTTCGTCACCGCTTCGGAGAAACCGTCGCGGTCGACGGCCAGCGCGCCGCCGGCCGGCACCTGGTTGGCGTCGCCGGCGCTCATGATCAAGGAGCCGGCCAGCCGCATTTCGGCGTGAAGCAGGCCGACCGCATTGTTTTCGGCGTCATCGGAGCGGAAGGAGTTGGAACAGACCAGCTCGGCCAGACTATCGGTCTTGTGGGCGTCGGTGCCGCGAACCGGGCGCATTTCATGCAGCACAACGGCAACGCCGGCTTGCGCCGCCTGCCATGCGGCTTCGGAACCGGCGAGACCGCCGCCGATAATGTGGATGGGGTTTTTGCTCATGAGCGCCGGAATAATCGCTTGCCGCCGCGATTGCAATTGTCGCGCGGCGTTAACCGGAACGTCTGATCTGGAAAGCCTGCCCTGAAAACAACAACACCCGCCGGGGGAGGAGGTCCGGCGGGTGTCGTTTTTGGGGTCGACCCTCGGGAGGAGGTGAAGGCCGACCGTATTCGTCATCGCCGGGGAGGAGGTCGGCTTTGACGAAATCTCTTTCGCGTTTTGAAAAGGGGCGAAACCCTTTTGAGCAAATTCATTTTGCTCGGGGAAACAGCGCCCGCCGCGGGAGGAGGTGCGGCGGGCGCCGTTTTGGTGGCCAACCCTCGGGAGGAGGTGAAGGTTAGGCCTATTCGTCATCGCCGGGGAGGAGGTCGGCTTCGACGAAATCTCTTTCGCGTTTTGAAAAGGGGCGAAACCCTTTTGGGCAAATCGAATTTGCTCCGGAGAAACAGCGCCCGCCGCGGGAGGAGGTGCGGCGGGCGCCGTTTTGGTGGTCAACCCTCGGGAGGAGGATAAGGGCTGACCGTTCGCTGGAGGTCGGGGAGGAGGTCGACCCCAGCGAAATTCAGTTAGATCGCCATCCTGATTAGAGGGCTTGCCGGGCGATGATCTTGATTTCGTCGCGGACGATACCGAGATCATGCAGCTGACGGTTCGAAAGGCGACCCAGCTCGGTAACCGTCTCGCGATAAACGCGCCAGTTACGATAGTTGCGGATCAGGTTCATTGTCGTTCTCTTTTTCAAATCTTGTTCGGACCATTCGCGGCCCGAAGAATTAGACCGCCTTGCGAGCGACGTAAGGAATGTCGCTGCGGCTGATGCCGAGGTCGGTCAGTTCACGGTTGCTCAGGCGGCTCAGCTCGGACACGGTGTCCCTGTAGCGGCGCCAGTTGCGGTAGTTGCGGATCAGGTTCATGGTAGTTCTCGTTTCGTCTTTCTTGCGGATCATTCCGTTTGTGTACGAACCATAAATAGGCGGGCCTATATCGATTTAAAAGCGCTATGGCTGCATGGCAGCAATGCAAATTGTGCAATGCAACATTAACGCGGCTTCACGGACCTGACATAAAGAAGCCAGAATCAGAAAGTGCCGTGACGTCAACGGTTTGGCTGGTTCGGCTGAAAAAAGACCAGACTGGGGGAGACGCGGAATGGCGGGCTATTCGTCACGAGTGAGGTCGGATATTGCGCGCTGGCTGCAGGCAGGCCTGATCGACGCCGCGACAGCCGATTCCCTGAGGCGTGACGTCGAGGCCAACGCGCGTCAATCGCTCAGCTTCGGTTCCATCCTGGCGATGATGGCGGCCCTGCTGTTTGGCGCGGCCATCCTGATCTTCGTCGCCGCCAACTGGGACGCGATCCCGCGCCTGGCGCGCGTGGCGGCACTCTTTATTGTCATCCTTGGCGGCTATGTCGGCGGCGCGGTCTTGAAGACACGCGACCATGCCGCGATTGGCGAGGCGCTGTGGATCGTGGCGGCGGCTGCTTTCGGCGGTTCGATCGCGCTGATCGGCCAGATGTATCATTTGTCCGGCGACGAGGCTTCGGCGCTCGTCACCTGGGGCGCCGGCACGGCGCTGGCGGCGGTCGCACTGCGGTCGAACCCGCTGACCATCGCAGCGGTCGGCATCGCCGATGCCTGGCTGTTTCTGAAAGGGTTCGATTATTACAGCCGGAGCGCGTTTCCGCATGCCTTCGTCGTCATGGCGGTTGTGCTGTTTGCCGTGTCATTCTGGACCCGCAGCCAGCCTGCGCGACACCTGATTATCCTGTCGCTGCTCTTCTATCTCGTGCTGTTGGCGATGAATCACGCCACGCTGCCGGTGGCGATCCCCCTGGTCATTGTCTCCATCGTGCTCTTCGCGGCTGGCGTCTTTGCGCCGGAGCCGGTCGACGGGATCTTGCAGCTTGGCGGGCGCTTACCCCTGCACGCGCTACTCGGCTTCCTCACCGGCCTCGCCATCATCCAGCTCGAGCTGGCCGACAACAGCACCTACGACAGCGGTTTCACCATCGCCTCGGTTGCTGCACTTGCCGGCATCGTTGCCGCTATCGTGCTCGCGGGGCGAGAAAGTCGAGGCCTGCGCTGGCTTGCCTATCTTGGCTTCGCCTTCGAACTCGCCATCATCTATGTCGTGACCCTGCAATCGATGCTCGACACGGCCGGCTTCTTCCTTGCCGCCGCGGTGCTGCTCGGCATTCTTGCGGTCGTCATCATCCGCGTCGAAAAACGCATGAAGGGTCCAGCCAGCACGGGAGCCACGGCATGATGACCGGAAAGAGGCTTGTTATCTCGGCGCTGGTGCTGGCGATCGTCCAGATAGGTTTCCTCAGCTGGATCATCGCCGGCCGGGCGGCGATCCTGCGCGACGGCAAGGAAGTGCTGCTGAAGATCGAACCCGTCGATCCGCGCGACCTGCTGCGCGGCGATTACATCACCCTCGGCTACGACATTTCGCGCATACCGGTTAAGATGATCGCCAACATTCCCGCCGATAAACTCTCCAGCGACGACACCTCGATTGTCGTCAGGCTGAAAAAGGGCGCCGACGGCTACTGGACGCCAACCACTGCCTGGTTCGGCAAGGCGTCCGCGCCGGCGGCTGCCGACGAGGCGGACATATCAGGCCATGTCGCGGAGGGCTGGGACCTTCGCAGCGAGGGAGCGTCGATCGCACCGGACTACGGTATCGAGCGCTTTTATCTGCCGGAAGGCCAGGGCATGGCGATCCAGAACGACATGCGCGTGCGCCCGTTCGGGATACGGCTTGCGCTCGCCAGCGACGGCACCGCGCAGATCAAGGCGCTGGTCGACGGCGACAAGACGCTGTTCGAGGAGCCGCTGTACTAGGTCAGGGAGTCGGCTCTAAGGTGGCCTGCCACCCGAAGCTCGAAGAGCGAAGGATGGTGCGGGTAGAGGGACTCGAACCCCCACGATCTCTCGCCAGAACCTAAATCTGGTGCGTCTACCAGTTCCGCCATACCCGCGTTGCCCGGCAATCCCATGTAGCCATCATTCTGTCAATGTCAGGTTCAAGATGTCGGGTCAGGTCCAAAATGTCGGGTGATGGCCAAAATGTTGGTTATTCGCCTAAACGCGAAGACTGTTGAAAATTAGCCTCGCCTGTGACAAAAGGCGTGTCAAATGTGACGGGACGCGACGATCCGCTTCTACAAGATGTGATAAGAAGTAGGAAAAACAAGAACTTATTCACATTTTGGAACGCAGTTTGGGAGAGTTTGAGCCGTAATTTCGGTCAAATCGCCAGGTTCCGTACCAAAAGCCATTCCCGGCAAGAATATACCGGCAGGCTGTAAACGGCAGAGGCCGTGGCAGTCTCATTGGTTAAAACAAAGGTTTTACGATGCAGGTCACCGAAACGCTCAACTCCGGTCTCAAGCGCGAGATCAAGATCACCGTGCCGGCGGGTGACATGGAAGCCAAGCTGATGGCGCGTCTGTCAGACGCCAGGAACAAGGTCCGCATCAACGGCTTCCGCCCCGGCAAGGTGCCGGTGCAGCACCTGCGCAAGGTTTATGGCAAGTCGTTCATGGCCGAAGTGGTCAACGAGATCCTCAACGATTCGACCCGTTCGATCATCACGGGTCGCGGCGAGAAAGCCGCCATGCAGCCCGAAGTCATCATGACCGAGGACGAGAAGGAAGCCGAGAAGATCCTGGCCGGCGGCACCGACTTCGAGTTCCGCCTCAACTACGAGGTCATTCCGGCGATCGAGATCAAGGATTTCTCCGACATCAAGGTGACGCGCCAGGTGTTCGAGGTGCCGGACACCGAGATCGACGACCAGGTCAAGCGCGTTGCCGAATCGGCGCGCAGCTACGAGCCGAAGACCGGCAAGGCCGCTGAAGGCGACCGCGTCAGCATCGACTATGTCGGCAAGATCGACGGCGAGGCCTTTGCCGGCGGCGCCGGCACCGACCAACCGCTGGTGCTGGGCTCCAAGGAGTTCATCCCCGGCTTCGAGGATCAGCTCATCGGCAGCAAGGCCGGTGACGAAAAGCAGGTCACCGTGACCTTCCCGGAAAACTACCAGGCAGCGCATCTGGCCGGCAAGGAAGCGACCTTCGACGTCACCGTCAAGGAAGTGTCCCAGCCCGGCGCGCTTGAAATCAACGACGAGACCGCCAAGAACCTCGGCCTGGAATCGCTGGAGCGCCTGCGTGACGTGGTGCGCGGCCAGATCGAGAACCAGTTCGGCTCGATGACGCGCCAGAAGGTCAAGCGCCAGCTGCTCGACCAGCTCGACGCGGCCTATTCGTTCGAAGCGCCGTCGAAGCTGATCGAGGCCGAGTTCAACAACATCTGGGCACAGGTCAATCGCGACCTGGAAGCAGCCGGCCGTACCTTCGCTGACGAAGAGACGACGGAAGAAGAAGCCCGCGCCGAATATCTGCGTCTTGCCGAGCGCCGCGTGCGCCTTGGCCTGGTGCTGGCAGAGATCGGCGAGAAGGCCGGTGTCACCGTATCGGATGAGGAACTGCAGCGCGGCCTGTTCGAGCAGGTTCGCCGCTTCCCGGCCAACCAGCAGCAGGAAGCTTTCGAGTTCTACCGCAGCAACCCCGAGGCGCTGAATGCGCTGCGGGCGCCGATGTTCGAGGAGAAGGTGGTCGACCACCTGCTCGGCCAGATTTCGGTCACCGACGTCAAGGTCAGCAAGGAAGAGCTGATGGCCGACGACGAGGAAGCCGAAACCACGACCAAGGCCAAGCCGGCGAAGAAGGCCGCGGCCAAGAAGGCTGAGGCCAAGGCTGGTGAGGCTGGCGACGAGACGGAAGAGCCGAAGAAAAAGGCTGCGCCGAAGAAGAAGGCCGCCAAGGACGCCGAATAAGCTCCCCATTTGATGGAATCGACGAAGGCCGCCCTTAAGGCGGCCTTTTTCGTTGCGAAACTGCAACAGCCGGTTGCCTTTGCGGGAGGCGGCACTTGGCGACACCATGCGTTGATCATTATCTGCGCTGGTGCTGCAAACCGTATGGTTCCTGGAGGGGGCGTTGAGCTTATTCTTCGAAACGGGGCGTGCTGTCGCCCTGGCGCTCGTTCTGGCCTTTTCCTGTGACATTGCCCACGCCGACGCGATCGCTGGCGACTGGCGCTTCGGGACGGACGATGGCGGCCTCGTCACCGCGTCGCTTCATGCCACCAACAAACTGATCACCGGCGGCGGGGCGTTGAGCTACAGCCCTGTGCTGACCATTGCCTGCCGGGCCGCTGGCGAACCGCGCTGGACCGAATGGCTGGAATTGAATGACGCGGTTTCGGCCAGCCGCAAGATCACCATGTCGGTCACTGTCAACGGTGGCGGCAAGTTTGATGAAAGCTGGTCTGTCGGTCCGCGCGGCAGGGTTCTGGTGCGCGACGGCGGCGACGGCATCAAGCGTCTTGTCTCCGCAAGCGAGCTGTCACTTTCCTGGCGGTTCGGATTGTTGTCAGGGCGCGGCCAGGCGGATTTCGACCTTGCCGGGCTTGAAGGGGCGGTCACGCAGATTGCCGGAACGTGCCGGACGAATCCACCCTGACCGGATTTCGTGGCGCTTCAGGCGGCATGCATCAGTGGGCAAGTGGCCCCTGAAACCGTTTTCCCGAAAAGACCTCAAGCGCTTGCGGCTTCTCCCCGCCGACGATCCAGTCGGTAAGGTATTTGGTGAAGCCAAGGGCGATGGCAAAGCCATGGCCGGTCCAGGCAAACCCATAGATGGTGTTGTGCAAGGCAGCCGGCGTGTCGACGATCGGGATGCCGTCAACCGCGCAACTCTCGATACGGGAAGCATTGACCTTGAGGAAGGAGGACTCGTCGATGAAGGGCAAGGTCGCGATGGCATTGGTGAGGCCGAGCGCTGTCGAACTGAGCGATCCCTTCCAATGGCCCTCCGGCGTATGGGCGACACTCTGACCGCCTGAAAGCATCAGCGTTCCATCCTGGAGCTGCTTCACCGACAGCGTGCGGTAGGCATGACCCAGGAGATGATTGATCTTTTTGCCGCGTGGGTTGGTGACGAACATCATCTGCGGCATCTGGCTGATGACGGGCATGATTTCCTGCGGCTGGAGGATCGGTTTGAGCAGCGGCAGCACACCGTTGTTGGCCAGGAGAACGAGTTTCTCGCCAACCGGCACGATTTCACCACTCGCCAGCCTGGCCGCCGTTGCCCTCCCTTTGTCGTGGAGGATTTCGGTGACGCGTGCGCCGGCCCGCAGGTTCGCTCCAGCCTTGCGCGCCTGTTTGGCGAATGCCAGCGTGGCGAAGGTGTGATCGCACACGCCGTCATTCGGGCAATAGACGGAACCGATAATATCCCCCGACAGTTCCGGCTCGCGTTCCAGCGTTTCGTCGCGGCTGAGAAGCTCAGAAGAAACGCCAAGCGCGTTCTGCACCATGGCCATCGCTTCCATACTGCCGCGCACCTCATGCTCATGGGCGCCGTGAGGGATGTTGAAGAGATGAAGCCCGCCGATCCGGCGGTAGCCAACGCCGTCTTCGAATTGTTCCTGATACTTCTCCCAGCGCGGAAAGCTGACAGTCGCCATCGGCAACTCCCGCAAATCGCGGCTGTTTGCACGCACGCCCCGTTCACCGGGGCCGCCCGATGCGCCGGCCGCGATGTCGTCGGCCTCAAGCAGCGCAACGGTCTTGCCGGCACACGCCAGTTCGTAGGCGAGGCTCGCACCATAGATACCGCCTCCGACGATCACGATTTCAGCCGCGGTGGCCTGTGTGGTCATGTATCGGGTCCATCCTGGATACTTTGTAGCGACTATCGCATGCTGGGGAGGCAGTTGGCTCACTTCAATAGAGAGCAAAAATGCGCGGTTATTTTAGCCGGCTTTGTAACCCTATTTCAGCAGGTCGACCAGCACGTCGAAAGCCGCGTCGATGTCGGCGCGGACCGCGATCCGCACCGCTTCAGCATCGCGATTTCGCAGTGCGGCGAACATCTCCTGGTGGTGTTCGTTGGCGGTCGAATAGTTCCCTGAATCATGCAGCATGTTGAAATAGGGGCTGATCTGCAGCCACAGATTCTCGATGATGTTGAGGATGTTTTCGGAGCCCGCCGCCCGGTAGATGGAGAAATGAAAAGCGTAGTTGGCGCGCAGATAGGATTTGACGTCTCCCGCCGCATTGGCCTGTTCGAGTGCTGCCAAATGCAGGCCGAGCTGCACGATGCCCTGGTCGTCGATGCGCTCGGCCGCCCAGGCTGCGGCGATCGCCTCGATCTCGAAGCGGACATTCCTGAGATCGACGAGTCGCGCCCGGCTGAGTGCGGGAATGCCGATCGAGCGGCCTGAAACAACCATCAAGGCATTGGCCGCGGTCAGCCGCCGCAATGCTTCCCGGACCGGCATCGGGCTGACGCCGAAGGCGTCGGCCAGGCTTTGCACTGTCACCATCTCGCCCGGCACGATGCTGCCGTCGAGGATTAATTCGGTGACAT
Source organism: Mesorhizobium subarcticum (assembly GCF_055456085.1). Taxonomy (NCBI): domain Bacteria; kingdom Pseudomonadati; phylum Pseudomonadota; class Alphaproteobacteria; order Hyphomicrobiales; family Phyllobacteriaceae; genus Mesorhizobium; species Mesorhizobium subarcticum. The sequence continues at coordinate 4,299,820 of NZ_CM144237.1, forward strand.
GGCGATAGACCCTGTCCTGCAGGGTCTCCCTGGACAGGGGCACGATCTCGACACCAGGCTTCCTAAACGCCGCTCCGGCCATCTCCCATCAACCTTCCCGCGCAAAGGCCGCGCCACAACCCGTTCCGGAATGCAGGGTTCCGGCTGTCGCGTCAAGCGTAGGTGACAGTCACCTTGATATAAAGCTATTTCATCATTGATCTTTGATCAAATGATGTTAGGGTTATCGACATCGGATGGCGAGGGCTACGTTTCGTGCCCTTGGGAGGCATTCGGTCGTTCGTATCGGGAGGAATTTACATGGGTATCGGATTGAAAGTCCGGCGGCTCGCGCTGCTGGCCGGCATGGCCGCTTGCGCCTTTGGCATCTCGGCCGCGCAAGCCGCCGAAAAGCACAAGATCTTTCTCAGCATGAGCTATATCGGCAATGATTGGCAGGCCGAGGCGGCAAACATGGTCAAGGCCATGGCCGCCCACAAGAGCCTTGCCGACAAGGTCGACCTGCAGGTCCAGGTCGCCGGGCCCAACGCGCAGCGCCAGATCCAGCAGATCAACGCCATGGTGCAAAGCGGCGCCGAGGCGATCGTCGTCTATCCGATTTCGCCCACCGCGCTCAATCAGGTGGTGAAAAATGCCTGCGACAAGGGCGTGAAGGTCTTTGCCTACGACGCCGAGATCACCGAACCTTGTGCCTACAATGTCCATATTGATCAACTCGAAGCGGGCAGGGTGACCGCCGAATGGCTGGTCAAGAAGCTCAACGGCAAGGGCAACATCATCGCCATCACCGGTGTTCCCGGAACTTCCGTCGACGATCAGCGCACAAAGGCCGCCAAGGAAGTCTTTGCCAAATATCCCGACATCAAGATTGTCGGCGAGGCTGTCGGCATGTGGAGCCAGGCGGTCGCCCGCACCGAACTCTCCAAGATCCTCGCCACACGCAGTTGGGGCGACATTAACGGGCTGTGGATGCAGGTCGGCTGCTTCACGGCCAACTCGATGCAGCTCGAGGCCGGCAAGAAGGCGAGCGAACTCCTGCCTTGCGCCGGCGAAGGCTCCAATGGCGGCCGCATCCAGATGCTGCCGGATGACACCAACGTCGAAGGTGCGGCTCCCCCCTATGCACCGGCGGGCGCGCAACGCATTTCCTATGCCTCGCCGCCTTATTCCGGGGCTCTGGCGCTAAAACTTGCCGTCGAGGCGATCGAAGGCAAGGATGTGCCCAAGACCACGATCCTGCCGCTACCGATCGTCACCAATGAGACGATCAAGCTGTGCGATGAAGGCACCTGGGCGGAGATGAAGGCCGGTTGCAACGTCTTCAAGCCGTCGCTGGTTTCCAACCCCGGCTGGTTCGCTTCGATCTTTTCGGACCAGACGCCCGAGATCGGCCTCAACGCCGCGCTCGTCGGACAGCCGGAGAACTGAGCCTCTCAAGGCCAACCGCGACGATGCGCTGACGTCTTGTCCGCGCATCGTCGATCCGCGCCAACGCGCGGCGTCCAAAACTTGTGCAGCCCGGCGATCGAGGACATGACAGAACAGCTCCCCGCCATCGAGATCGACGGCATCGGCAAGGCGTTCGGCCCGACCGTCGCGCTGGACAGCGTGTCGTTCCGCATCGCGCCCGGCAGCGTCCATGCGCTGCTGGGGGAGAATGGAGCCGGCAAGTCGACGCTGGTGAAATTGTTGTCCGGACTGGTGCGGCCGAGTAGCGGCCATATCAGGGTCTTCGACAAGGAGATCGGCTACGGCGCGCCGCGCACGGCACATGCTTTGGGCGTGCAGACGGCGTTCCAGGAGATGACCCTGGTGCGCGACCTCTCGGTCCTCGACAACATGCTTTTGCCCTATGCTCCCGTCGGCATCTCCGGCCTGATCCGCCGCGGTGCCGCCCGCAAAGCTGTCCGCCGCCATATCGACGAACTCGGCTTTTCCGTCGATCTCGATGCCGAGGTCAGCGAGCTCGAGCTTTCGGTGCGCCAGAAGATCGAGATCGCGCGCGCCGTCTATCGCAAGCCGCGCATCCTTTTGCTCGACGAGCCGACCTCGACGCTCGCCGGCCGCGACGTCGACTGGCTGGGCGACATCATCGCCAGACTGAAGGCTGCGGGCACGACCATCGTCTTCATCACCCATCGCATGCGCGAGGTGCGCGCCTTTTGCGACACGCTGACGATCCTGAGGAACGGCCGCCACATCGTCACCGCGCCGGTCGCCGATGTCTCGGATGCAGACGTCATCGAAAAGATCATCGGCCGCTCCATCGAGCAGACCTTTCCGCCCAAGCCCGATAGCGCCCAGGCCTTCGGTCCGCCGGTCCTCGGCGTGCGCAACCTCAAGGTCGGGCGCAAGCTGGACGGCGCGAACTTCGACCTGCGCCAGGGCGAGATCCTCGGCGTCGCCGGACTGCAGGGGATGGGCCAGCAGGACCTGTTCCTGGCCTGCTTCGGCATGGCCGAGATCACCCGTGGCGACGTCCTGGTCGATGGGCGCAAGGTCTGGCTCGGCTCGCCGGCTGACGCCTTGCGGCCCAACATGGCCATCGGCCTGGTGCCGGAAGACCGTAAATCCGAAGGCCTGTTCCTGAAACTATCGGGCAGCCAGAACGCCACGTTGCCCGTCGTGTCGCGCTTCACCCGCTTCGGCCTTGTCGATGCCGCGGCCGAGACCCGCTCCGTCGAGGAGGCGTTCGCCACTGTCGAGGTCGACCGCCGCGCGCTGTGGACGCGGGCCGGTGCGTTTTCGGGCGGCAACCAACAGAAGATTGCCATTGCCAAATGGCTGGTGGCGCAGAGCCGCATCCTGCTTCTGTTCGATCCCACACGCGGCATTGATGTCGGCACCAAGCATGAGCTCTATGTGATGATGCGAAACTACGTCGCCGCCGGCGGCTCCATCCTGCTGCATTCGACCGAGATTCCCGAACTCGTCCACCAATGCGACCGGGTCCTGGTCCTCTACGACGGACGCATCGCTGCCGAGCTCGAAGGTGATGCCATCACCGAGCCCGCCATCATGCGCCCGGCGCTTGGCCATGCCGGGGAAGCCGCCGCATGAGCGGCGTTTCACCTCCTGCTCCCGCTGGTTTCGGGTTGCGCCGCGCGCTGATTCGCAATCGCGGCGCGCTGATCGCGGCAGCCGTGCTGGCGATCCTGCTTTTCATCGTTGACTGGATCAGCGCCGGGCCGCTGACCTATTTCGACGTGTCTTTCCTGTCGAGCGGTGGCGCGACCTCGGCGCTGGCGGCGATCGGCCAGACCATCGTGATCCTGTCGGGCGGTTTCGACCTGTCCGCCGGGGCGGTCATATCGCTGGTCAATGCCGTGCTGGCATCGAGCATGGACCCGATGGCGCCAGGCGCCAGCATCCTGTTGTGGACCGCGGTCGGCGTCGGCGTCGGCATGGCGGTGGGCGCCTTCAACGGCTTCTTCATCGCGGTGCTGCGCATGCAGCCGATCGTGGTGACGCTGTCCACCATGTTCATCCTGCAAGGCGTGACGCTGCTGGTGATGGACAAGCCCGGCGGCTTCGTCTCGCCCGATCTCGGCAGCTTCTATCTGGGTGACGCGATCACCGGCTGGCTGCCGATGCCGCTGGTGGTGATCGGCGTTGTCCTGCTCGCCTGGTTCTGGCTGAAGGGAACTCGTTTCGGCACAGCACTCTATGCCGTCGGCAGCGACCCGGATTCGGCGGCTGCCGTCGGCATCAATGTCGTGCTGGTGCGCTTTGCCGTCTATGTCATCGCTGGCGGCTGCTACGGCCTTGCCGGTGTGTTCATCAGCGCGCAGACCGGCAGCGGCGACCCGCTGGTCGGCAATCCACTGCTTCTGTCGATGTTCGCGGCGGTCGTGGTCGGCGGCACGCGCCTTGGCGGTGGGCAAGGTGGTCCGGTGGGCACCGTCTTCGGCGCCTTTATCCTGATGATGGTGGTGAACATCCTGCTGGTGCTCAATGTGTCGGCCTACTACGCGACCATCGCGGAAGGCACCATTCTAGTGCTGGCGGCCCTTGCCGGGTCCTTGTCGCACGCATCGGTGCTTGCCGTGCAGCTGCGCGCGGCGCGCGCCCGGCTCGCCGCCTGGCGCGCCGGCATCTTGCCCTCGCAGCTCGAGCCGGTCGACCGGCGGCTGAAGATCACTGGGCCCTCGCAAGGCCAGCGCGGTCCGGCATCGCCACGCCCGGCTTTTCGCCTGCGCAACGCCGAGACACTGCGCTATGCGCTGCCCGCCTATGTCTGCCTGCTCATCATCGTCGTCGTTACCCAGGTCTGGCTCGGCCGCGCTATCCTCAATCCGGGTTACTGGAATTCGCTGCTGGTGCTGTCGTCCTTCCTTGCCGTGCTGGCGCTGGGGCAGGGCACCGTCATCCTGACCGGTGGCCTCGATCTTTCCGTGCCGTGGACGATCGGCATTTCCGGCATCGTCCTGGCCGGCATGGTCAATGGCTCCGATGCTGCCCTTGTCCATGCCTTGCCGGTCGTGCTGGTGATGGCCTGCGCCATCGGCTTCGCCAATGGCTTCGGCATCGCCTATCTCGGCATCTCGCCGATCGTCATGACGCTTGCCACCAACGGCATCCTGCAGGGCTTCGCGCTGATCTATTCGCAGGGAACCCCGGCCGGTTTTTCCTCGCCGATGCTGCGCTGGTTCATGACGGCCAAGCTGGGTTTGGTGACGCCGATCGTCCTGCTGATGGTCGTCTTCGTCGCGGCAGCGGTGCTGCTGCTTGGACGCACGCCGTTCGGGCGCAGGGTCTATGGCATCGGCAACGGGCTGCGCGCGGCGCGCCTTTCCGGCATCGGTGTCGAGCGCACGCTGATCCTGGTCTACATGCTGTCGGCCGTTTGCGCTGCTGTCGTCGGCATCATGCTGACCGGTTTTTCCGGCCAGGCGAGCCTTGGCATGGGCGACGATTATCTCTTGCCGTCGATCGCGGTGGTGGTGGTTGGCGGTGCGCTGATCACTGGCGGGCGTGGCCACTATCTCGGCATGCTCGGCGGCGTGCTGCTTTTGACGGCGCTGCAGATGCTGCTGGCCGGCACAACGCTTCCCTATGCCACAAGGGCAATTCTTTACGGGCTGGTCGTTCTGGGTGCCGTCATGGCGCTGCGTGAACGGCGGCTGCAATGAAAAGGACAGGACGATGAGCGCTAACGCACCCGCATCGGCGGACGAATTTCTGGCTGGGCTGAAAGGACAGCGCGTGCTGGTGACGGCAGGCGCAGGCGGCATAGGCTTTGCCATCGCCGAGACGCTGTCGCGGCTTGGAGCACGCATTGTCATCTGCGATGTTTCCGACGAGGCGTTGGCTGCCGCTCCGGGCAAGATCGACCTGGTCGCTGCGGTCAAGGCGGATGTCTCGCGCGACGAGGACGTCGACCGGCTGTTCTTGACGGTTCAGGAAAAACTTGGCGGGCTCGACGCGCTGATCAACAATGCCGGCATTGCCGGGCCGACCGGCGGTGTCGACGAGATCGAACCGGATGACTGGCGGCGCTGCATCGATATCTGCCTGACCGGCCAGTTCCTGTGCGCGCGGCGCGCCGTGCCGCTGATCAAGGCGGCAGGCGGCGGCTCGATCGTGTCGATGTCGTCGGCGGCCGGCCGCCATGGTTACGCGTTCCGCACGCCCTATTCGGCGGCCAAGTTCGGCGTCATTGGTTTCACCCAGAGCCTCGCCAAGGAGCTTGGGCCGCACGGCATCAGGGTCAATGCCATCCTGCCCGGCATCATCGAGGGACCACGCATTGAAGGCGTCATCTCAGCGCGTGCCAAACAGGTCGGCATCAGCCATGAGGAGATGACCGGGCGCTATCTGCAGAACATTTCGCTGCGCCGCATGACCAGCCCTTATGACGTCGCCTCCATGGTCGCATTCCTGCTCTCCGACGCAGGCATCAACATCTCGGGCCAGTCGCTCGGCGTCGACGGCAACGTCGAAACACTTTGAGGAGCAATCCATGGCCAATGTCGCGATTGTCGGAAGCGGGTTCATCGGTCGGGCCTGGGCGATCAGCTTCGCCCGCGCCGGCCATGATGTACGGATGTGGGACCAGTCGCCCGCCGCGACGGGCGGCGCGCGCGAGTACATAGAAGGCGTACTCGGCGATCTCGCTTCGAATGACCTGTTGCGCGGGCAATCCGTCGGCACAGTGCTTGGCCGCATCGCCATCGTCCGCGAGCTAGGGGAGGCGCTGGCCGATGCAACCCATGTCCAGGAGAACACACCTGAAAACCTCGACGTGAAGCGGCAGGTTTTCTCGCTGATCGATAGCCTTGCCGGCCCGCAAACGGTCATCGCCAGTTCCACCTCGGCGCTGTTGCCGTCGAAATTCACCGACCATCTGCAAGGGCGGCACCGCTGCCTGGTCGTGCATCCGATCAACCCGCCCTATCTCATTCCGGCGGCCGAGGTGGTGCCTGCGCCGTGGACCTCCGCCGAGACGCTGGAAAGGACCCGCGCCTTCCTCATCGATGCAGGCCATGCGCCATTGGTGATGAAGCGTGAGCTCGACGGCTTCATCATGAATCGCCTACAAGGAGCGCTGCTGGAGGAAGCTTTCCGGCTTGTCGCCGACGGCTACGCCAGCGTCGAGGATGTCGATATCGGCATCCGTGACGGGTTGGCGCTGCGCTGGTCCTTCATGGGACCATTCGAGACCATCGACCTCAACGCGCCCGGCGGTGTGCGCGACTATGTCGAGCGCTATCAGGGCATCTATTCCAACATCTTCCCGCAGATGCTGCGCCGGGTCGACTGGGCGGGCGAGGTCATGAAAACCGTCGAGGCCGAGCGCAGCAAGCGCTTGCCCAGGGAAGGCCTGGGTGAGCGGCAGGTCTGGCGGGATCGCCGGCTGATGGCGCTGGCGGCGCACAAGATAAAATCGGATCAGGAGTTCGGACAATGAAAGAAACCAGCCGCAAGCCCAGCGCCACGGCAGCCAGAGGCAAAGTCATCATCACTTGCGCAGTGACGGGCGCGATCCATACGCCGACCATGTCGCCCTATCTGCCGATCACGCCGGATCAGATCGCCTCGGAGGCGATCGCCGCGGCGGAGGCCGGTGCCGCGATCCTGCATCTTCATGCGCGAGACCCGGAAACCGGCAAGCCCGACCAGACGCCGGAAGCCTTCGCCCGCTTCCTGCCGCGCGTCAAGCAGGGCACCAATGCCGCCATCAACATCACCACCGGCGGCAGCCCCTATATGAAGGTCGAGGAGCGCGTGCGCCCGGCCGCCCAGTTCAAGCCGGAAGTCGCCTCGCTCAACATGGGCTCGATCAATTTCGGGCTCTATCACCTCGCCGACAAATACGAGACCTTCAAGTTCGACTGGGAAAAGCCGCATCTGGAGGCGACGCGCGACCTCGTTTTCCGCAACTCGTTCAAGGACATCGAGTACATTCTGGCGACTTGCTACGACAATGGCACGCGATTCGAATTCGAGTGCTACGATATTGCGCATCTCTACAACCTCGCGCATTTCGCCGATCGCGGCCTGGTGAAGCCACCGTTCTTCGTGCAGTCGGTGTTCGGCCTGCTCGGCGGCATAGGCACCGATCCCGAAGACGTCGCCCATATGAAGCGCACCGCGGACCGGCTGTTCGGCGACCAGTTCCGCTGGTCGGTGCTCGGCGCCGGCGCCAGCCAGCTGCGCATCGCTGCGCAATCGGCCGCACTCGGCGGCAACATCCGCGTCGGGCTGGAGGACAGCCTGTGGGCCGGCAAGGGCAAGCTCGCCAAGTCGAATGCCGAGCAGGTCCTCCTGGCGCGCAAGATCATCGAAGGGCTTGGCATGGAGGTGGCGACGCCGGACGAGGCGCGCGAAATCCTGTCGCTGAAGGGTGGCGACAAGGTCGCCTTCTGACGCGGGGCGATAATCGCAGCACGGGATGCCTATACACAGGAGGATGGCATGAAGATCGAAGTCGTGGTGGACGTGAAGACGACACTTGGCGAAGGCCCGCTATGGGACGTCGAACAGGAGCGTCTTTACTGGATCGACAGTTTCGACGGGCGCGTGTTCCGCGCCACCGCCGACGGGCATGAGATCCGCTCCTGGGACGTGCCGATGAAGATCGGCTCGATGGCGCTGCGCAGGGATGGCAGCGGCGCGGTCGTCTCACTGCAGCGCGGCTTCCATCTGCTCGATTTCGCCACCGGCGATGTGACTTTGATCCATGATCCCGAGCCGGACCGGCCGATGAACCGGCTCAATGACGGCAAGGTCGACCGGCGCGGCCGTTTCTTCGCCGGCTCGATGGACACGATGGAGGAGGGGCCGTCAGGCGGGCTCTATCGGCTCGATCCGGATTTCTCCGTCACCATGATCGATTCCGGCATCATCTGCTCCAACGGTCCGTGCTGGAGCCCTGACGACCGCACGTTCTACTTCGCCGATACCTGGACCGGCGAGATCTGGGCTTATGATTACGACATCGCCACGGGTACTGCCACCAACCGCCGCACCTTCGCGCGCGTCGACACCAGCAAGGGCGGTGCGGCCGATGGCTCGACCGTCGATGCCGAGGGCTATCTGTGGAATGCGCTGGTTTATGACGGCCGCCTGGTGCGATATGCGCCTGACGGCAGCGTCGATCGCATCATCGACATGCCGGTGAAGAAGATCACCAGCGTGATGTTCGGTGGGCCGAAGCTTGACACGCTCTACGTCACCTCGATGGCCAAGCCGCCGCTGCCGCGCTTTCCCGGCGACGGTGTCCTGCGTGGCAGCCTGTTCGCCATCACAGGCCTCGGCGTGACCGGCGTTCCCGAGCCGCGGTTTGGCGGGTAATCCGATGTGCCACTGGGCGGCACCGACACCCGTGCCGATCAGATCAGCAGCAGGCCCTTCAGGCTGGCGTATCCGTTGCGCTCGATGATGATGTGGTCGTGCACGGCGATGCCCAGCCGCTTGCCCGCGTCGATGATTTCCTTCGTCATCTCGATGTCGGCGCGCGACGGTGTCGGATCGCCAGAGGGATGGTTGTGGATCAATGTGCTGTGGCGATAATAGTCATATTTATCAGATACTTAATCAAATATGATCGAGGGATGGGACCGTTAGCTGGGGTATGTAGAAAGTGTCTACTCGTGATTTTTTCCGCTGAGGCATGGTCGCATTTGGAGGCCGCCAAACCTAGCAGATCTCCGGGGTTACCCCTGTCGTGGCAGGTAGCCGTTTTCCGGACAATAGGACTCCGCACATAGTTGTCGTACACAACCGGCCTACGAATAACGATTTGGAACCCACCTCGGCCGAGTGTGCTGGAAACGGTCGTTTTCCGGACACAATGCCGAGTGTTACAGGGAGGGGTCGTGCCGCTCCCACCCATTCGCACCAAGATGCTCCTGCGGTGAAAACCGGGTTTTATACTGCATCTTGCGGGAGCCCCTGACCCAGTAGCCGAGATACACGTAGGGGAGCTTGAGGGCGCGCGCCCGTTCGATGTGGTCGAGAACCATAAGCGTGCCGAGGGACGCGCCTTTATCATCAGGCTCATAAAAGGAATAGACCATCGACAGCCCGTCAACCATCACGTCGGTGAGCGCTGCTGCGACCAATGTGCCTGCGCCTGTGCCTGGAACAGGCTCGCCCGGCGTCGGGCGTCGATACTCGATCACCTTGGTCCTGACGTGGGTATCCTCAATCATCCGCGCGTAGTCCAGCACATCCATGTCGGACATGCCACCTGTGCGGTGGCGCGCAGCGACGTAGCGCCGGAACAGTGCAAACTGCTCATTGGAGGCCTTGGCCTGGTAACGGGACCGGCTCAGGTTGGAGTTGCGCAGCCAGACACGTTGCATTGATCGGGTCCGCGTGAATTCGCTGACCACGATTCGCACCGATACGCATGCATGGCACGCATCGCACGCCGGGCGGTAAGCAATATTCTGCGAACGGCGGAACCCGCTTTGCGACAGTTGGTCGTGCAACACGTTAGCCTTGTCGTCCAGCAGGTGCGCGAAGATCTTCCGCTCGACTTGACTGTCCAGGTATGGGCAGACCGTGGGTGCAGTGAGATAGAACTTCGGCGAGGATTGCGGCCAATGGGGCATTGCTTCATTCCAATACACTGAACCGGGACACGGCGCCCCGACCAGCCGGTTGTCAATCCTTTCTGAAGGATGCGCCCGCCACGAGAGCTTAATGCAAATAAGCTGAGGCAGCGGAAACCCGGCACCTCCATGAGCGATTGCCCGGCGCGCATGTTACCCACGCGCCGGAAACCGTCGGTGTGTCAACCGAACGATCCTTGGGCCGCCGGGCGCGGTGACGAAAGCGAGGGTTGCTTTCCGGAGTGCTGTGCCATGAAACTGCCCGCCAATCTGGTCCGCCTGAAGCAGTTTCAGGTCAGCCAGAGCGGGCGGCGGCAGCTGCAACTCGATGCCATGATCGCGGATCTGGGGCGCGTCGCCAGAGAGATCGAAATTCAGATCAGAGCTGCGGAAGCCAAGGCCGGCATCACGGATAGTACTCATTTCGCTTATCCCACGTTTGCAAGGGCCGCGCGCTTGCGGCATGACAACGTAACGACATCTTTCAACGATCTGACGCGACAGAGACCGACGCCGAACTGTTCCTTGCCGAGGCCGAGGCTGGCCTGTTGATGGCGCAGGCGCTTGAAGCGCGCGGTGGAGTCAGATCCGAGATGGCCTCGCGCCATCGAAGCTCCGTCATCTCCTAAGTTCCGGGCGACGAATGCAATGCAGGCGAGCGTGACCTGCCGAGGTGTGGGTCACCCTCGCACGCGCAAGCCGCCTGATTTCCCCATAGATCACTCGCTACATGCAATTTATCGTGTTTTACATATCTTGACTGCTGGTTTAAACATCATTATACAATTTTCAGATGGCTCAATTGCATGTTGGAAGGGGATGGCGTGATCACTTCTGCTCAAATGCGGGCCGCCCGGGCACTGCTTGCCATCGACCAGATCAAACTGGCCGAGTTGTCGGGCGTGTCGATCGCTACCATCCAGCGGATGGAAGCGAGCGACGGCAACGTGCGCGGGGTGGTTGATTCTTTGACCAAGGTCGTCCACGCGCTCAACAGCGTGGGGGTGGATTTCATCAACGATCTCGAACGCAGTGACCGGGGAGGGCGTGGCGTCCGGCTGCGTCACACCGACACGCTTCTTGGTAAGGCACATTGAACAACCGTCACCGCGACGGTGACCGCCGACCCTCCCGCCGACGATCCCGCCGCCTTCAACTCAGGAAGGCTCATGCTTTGGATATGGCCCCACCAGTCTCGCGTCCGTCCCAGCCGACGTTCGTCGAGCTTTTCACTCCGAAAATCATCACTGTCCTGCGCGAGGGGTATGGCGTCGCCAGCCTCCGCGCGGATCTTCTGGCCGGACTGACCGTCGCCATTGTCGCCCTGCCGCTATCGATGGCGATTGCCATAGCCTCCGGCACGACGCCGGAGCGCGGTTTGTTTACTGCGGTGGTGGGCGGATGCCTGATCTCACTTTTTGGCGGGAGCCGGTTCCAGATCGGCGGCCCGGCGGCCGCGTTCACCGTGATCGTCGCCACCACGGTCGCCAACCATGGTTTCGACGGGCTGCTGCTGGCCACCATCATGGCGGGCATCTTCCTGATGTTGTTGGGGTTCCTGCGCCTCGGCAGCTACATCAAATTCATTCCTTTCCCGGTTACCGTAGGCTTTATTTCCGGTATTGCTGTGATCCTCTTTGCCGGCCAGGTGCACGACCTTCTGGGCCTGACACTAACCGTCAAGGAGCCGGCGGACTTTGTCTCCAAGCTTCAGGTGCTTGCCGCAGCCATTTCGACTATCAACCCTGCGGCTGTCGCTGTAGCGCTGATCACCATCGGCCTCATTGTCGGTGTCAGGCGTGTGAGGCCCAGCTGGCCTGCGATCCTGATCGCGGTTGTCGTTGGCTCCGTCCTGGTTGTCGTGCTTAAGCTCCCTGTCGAAACCATCGGCACGCGCTTTGGAGGCATACCCAGCTCCCTGCCTCGGCCTTCCCTGCCACCTCTTTCGCTCGACAAGGCATTGGCAGTATTACCCGACGCCCTTTCGTTCGCTCTCCTTGGCGCTATTGAATCGCTGCTGTCGGCCATCGTGGCAGACGGCATGACAGGGCGTCGCCACCGGTCCAACATGGAACTTGTCGCCCAAGGCATGGCCAACATCGCGTCTGCGATATTTGGGGGCATCTGTGCCACTGGCACGGTCGCCCGCACCGCCACCAATGTGCGGGCCGGGGCTCGGAGCCCCTTGGCGGGCGTATTCCACGCAGGCTTCATCCTCCTGTTCATGTTGGTGGCAGCCCCGCTCGCGAGCTTCATTCCCTTAGCCGGCCTTGCAGGGGTGCTCGCCGTAGTGTCATGGGGCATGGCGGAAAAGCAAGAGTTCGCAACGCTCGTGCGGACCTCGTGGGGCGATGCCGTGGTCCTGCTAACAACGTTCGGCCTCACCGTGTTCCGGAGCCTTTCGGAAGCGATTGTGGTAGGCTTCGCCCTCGGTGCGCTGCTGTTCATCCATCGGATGTCGCAAGCGACTGGCATCGAGCAGCACGCCCCCCTCGTGCCTGAGGACATGGCCGATGACGTCGATGACCGTCCGCCTTACGACGTTGCCACAGCTACGGATCCGGACACGGTCGTGTACCGGATTACCGGGGCTTTCTTTTTCGGTGCGGCCTCGGCCGTAGGCACCGTACTTGACCGCATTTCAAGTGAACGGAAGAATCTCATCCTTGATTTTTCAGCGGTGCCGTTTCTGGATTCGACAGCCGCCAACATCATCGAAAGTGCCGTTCATAAGGCACATAAGGCCGGTCTACGGTTTTTCATTGCAGGCGCGTCGCCCGGCGTCATCCAGGCCTTGAATCTTCGCGGCGTGGCTTCACCGCAGGTTGACTTCACCAACACCCTCGACGAGGCGCAACAGCAACTGCGGAAGTTGCATCTACCAGCTTAGGACTCGCAATGCGCTTGGGGTATGCCCTTCTGAATGTAACTGACGAGGACGGGGCTATACCTCACGCTTACTGAAAGCAGGATGCGATCGGGTTTATGTCGAACGGTCCAAACACCAACCTCGCCTGACGTAATTGCTTGGCGCGATCAACTCGGGCGACGTCATAGTGGTGGATGATCTTTCCAGGCTCGCCGAAACGCCCGGCAAACTAAACATGGTCCTGGGCTCTCTGCCCATCCTTGATGCCGGCCTGGTCTCACTTGGCGACGAGATTGACACGGGGGAATACCTGCCGGAACACGTCGCCAGGATATTTGCGGCATTTGACCGCCTGGTTGTAGAGCCTCAACAGGTTGTCCCCGGTTAGGGCGAGGCGACTGATAGATGGTTTGGACTTTAAGCTGCTGTGCGGGGGATGCCAATTGTATCTGTGCAGCCAGACAGGCGATGGCGCTTTCCTTTTTCGTCGGGCAGGACCTGCGAAAAGGCGATGCGGGACGCGTAGTTGATGCAGACATGCGACAGCGCGGATCACGTGACCGTCGCCAGACCGGCGTTGGCTCTGCCAGTAGCGTCGCCGGAGAGCTTCGCCGGATCGAAGTCGGCCTTTAGCCTGACACCGCGACCTCCAACCTGACTCGGTATGCCATCGCCGATCAATTCGACGCCGGCCAGCTCCAGGGCGCCGATCAGCTTCATCAGCGAGTCGACATTGCCCCTTATCATGGACTCGCTTGCCTCCATGCGTTGGATCGTTGGCACGGAAAGTCCGGACAGGTCCGCGAGCTTGCGCTGGTCGATACCGAGAAGCGCTCTGGCGGCGCGTAGCTGGGGAGCCGTGATCACGTGGCGGGTCCTCTTGATGTGAGATGTTGGATATCATGCGTGCAAGTTGCAACATATATTAAAGGGTTCTATCGTCAATAACTGATGCATAAAACATTGATTTTGATGTAAGTACCGCTTGGTGATTTGGCCCTGTCGGCAAAATCGGGCCGGCAGGCTGATTGCCTGCAATGGCAAACGTGCGAGACCCTGAGCCCAGCTGCAATGGCATGATCCGGATAGCGAAATACCACTCCGATTTTGGCAATATCGAGGTCCTGCAAGCCAAGGATACCGGTTCGTTCATTTACCGCCAAGGTGGATGTTTCCAGAGCGAGTGTGACAGGGACGGCGTTAGCGTGGTTCCGTATGTGCACGCGATCTTCGGCCTGCTGATCCAAAACAGGTTCGTGAAGTGCTGATGATCGGCGGCGGCGAAGCCCTGATCCGCTTTTCCCTGCTCTCGGCACCAACCGGCAACAACGATCCCCACAAGGCCGCCAAGCCGTTTTCACTGGACCGTGCCGGCTTTGTCACGGCGGAAGGCGCGGGGGCGATGGTCTTGGAGCCACTGGCCGCAGCGGTGGGGCAAGGGGCCGGGGTTCTCGCCATCATGCAAGGTTGCGGGGAAAAGGCAGATGATCGCACCCGATCAAAACCGGATACGTCGCCTGCCATCGGTGCTATGCGTGCGGCCCTAACTGACGCGAGGATCGCGGCAGCGGCCAGAGACTACGTCAACGCCCACGGCACGTCGGCTCCTGAGAATGACAAGATGGAGTATCTGGCCATGCCGACGGTTTTCGGGGATCGCATGCCGTCGCTTCCGGTATCCTCCAACAAGTCGATGATCGGGCACACGAAGCGGTGTTCTCGGTACTCACCCTCCGCAATTGTACGATCCCCCCAACCATCAACTACGACAACCCCGACCCTGCGATCGTGCTCGACGTGGTGCCTTGGCGTGACCGGCGTTCCCGAGCCGCGGTTTAGCGGGTAATCCGATGTGCCACTGGGCGGCGCCGACACCCGTGCCGATCAGATCAGCAACAGCCCCTTCATGCTGGCATATCCCTTGCGCCCGATGATGATGTGGTCGTGCACGCCGATGCCCAGCCGCTTGCCCGCGTCGATGATTTCCTTCGTCATCTCGATGTCGGCGCGCGACGGCGTCGGGTCGCCTGATGGATGGTTGTGGACCAGGATGATCGCGGTCGCCGACAGTTCGAGCGCGCGCTTGACCACTTCCCTGGGATAGACGGGCGTGTGGTCGACGGTGCCGGTCTGCTGCACTTCGTCGGCGATCAGCGCATTCTTCTTGTCGAGGAACAGGATGCGGAACTGCTCGCGCGCCTCGAAGGCCATGGCCGAGCGGCAATAGGCGAGAAGCTGCGTCCAGGACGACAGGACCTCGCGGCCATGCACCTCGCCGTGCGCCATGCGCTGCGCGGTCGCCGCGACGATTTTCAGGTCGAGCGCCACCGTCGGGCCGATGCCCTTGACCTCCTGCAGCAGACCGATGGGGGCGCCAAGCACTTCGGCGAACGTGCCGAAGCGTGCCAGCAGCGCCTTGGCGGCTGGCTTGGTGTCGGCGCGCGGGATCAGCCGGAAGAGCAAGAGCTCCAGAAGTTCATAATCGGGCAGGGCGTCCGGGCCGGCTGCGGCAAAGCGTTCACGCAAGCGGTCGCGATGGCCGAGATAGTGCGGTTTTTCGGCTGGTGCCGGCTTGGCCTTCGCCGCTGGTCGGACCGGCACCTCGGAGAAGAAACTCCGCTCGTCTTCGTCGCTGGCTTTCCCCATCTGCCCCCGCATCCGGCCAATCAGTCGGGCAAAGCGGTCGCCCAACGCATGAAGTATTAGGTTGGCAGGCCTGGCCGGTCGAGCTTTTTGGGCGACAGCGTGAAAATCTCGCAGCCGGTGTCGGTCACGCCGATCGTGTGCTCGTACTGGGCAGACAGCGAGCGATCGCGCGTCACTGCCGTCCAACCATCCGACAGGACTTTCACATGCGGCCGGCCGAGGTTGATCATCGGCTCGATGGTGAAGATCATGCCGGGCCGCATCTCGACGCCCTCATTGGCGCTGCCATAGTGCAGGATGTTGGGGGCGTCGTGGAACAATTGGCCGACGCCGTGGCCGCAGAAGTCGCGCACCACCGAGCAGCGCTCCGCTTCGGCAAAGGTCTGGATGGCGGCGCCGATGGCGCCGGTGCGCGCACCCGGCCTGACCGCGGCGATGCCGCGCATCAGGCATTCATGGGTGACCTCGAGCAGGCGTTCGGCGGCGCGCTTGATCGTGCCGACCGGATACATGCGCGAGGAATCGCCATGCCAGCCGTCAAGGATGTAGGTCACGTCGATGTTGACGATGTCGCCATCCTTCAGCGGCTTGTTGTCGGGAATGCCGTGACAGACGACGTGGTTGATCGAGGTGCAGGACGATTTCGTGTAGCCGCGATAGTTGAGCGTTGCCGGCAGCGCGCCGTGGTCCATGCCGAACTCGAAGACGAAACGGTCGATTGTGTCGGTGGTGACGCCGGGCTCGACCATCGGCACCAGCTCGTCCAGGCAACGCGCGGTGAGATCGCATGCCTTGCGCATGCCAGCAAAGCCGTCCTCGCCATAGAGGCGGATCTGGCCGGTGTTTCGGAGTGGTGCCGTGGCGGCGTCGAGATAGGTGACCATTTTGTCCGTATAGAAGGGTGGCGCTGCGGGAGTGCGGGCGTGAATATCCCATCAGATTTGGCACTTGGGAGCAAAAGGTTCAAGGAAGAACTGCCTGATGCGGCCCGAGCCGCCGGGATATTCGTCTCGCCAGGGCGATCTTTTGCCGGTTTTGCATGGCTTGCTTTCCTTTCCGGCCATCGTGCGCTAGGGCGGGTGTATGTTTTGGAGATCGCCTACCAAGCGGGCCAGATTGTTTGAAGCGCCGCTGACGGCAGCCTGCTCATGCCTGATGGGCCTGGTGCTGCTGGCTATGCTGTGCCTCGGCCGGCCTGATGTGCCCGCGTTTGCCGATCCCGCACAGGGCGGCGCCAGCATCGGCCTGGAACGGTCGGGCGAGGTCGCGGCGCTGCTGCGCGTCACCAACAAGGCACAGGCGCTGGAGGTTCGCGCCGCCCGCCCAGTGCTGGCCAAGTTCGCCTGCGGCCATCCGGCCTTGCTGGCTCCGCAAGCTGTTTTCCTTCGGCTCGACCTGACTTCGCCGGCAGTGTCTGTTGCCTGCTATGGGGCGGTCTCCGCTCCCAGCGCAAGCAGCAACCAGCCGCGTGCACCCCCTTCCACGCAGGCCTGAGCGGTCCAGAACCGCACGTTCACCTCCTTCAAGTCATTCGCGTCGCGATCCGTGCGGCGGCCGAGAGCCGCGCATTGGTGGCGCGGCGTGTCATTTCCCGGATCATTGCAATGCAGCAACGTATCAAGACATTCAAAAGCCTGTCGCGTGCGGCCTCAGCCGCTTCGTTTCTCTCTGTTCAGGCCGTCATCTGTATCGGAACCATCTACTGGGCGATCGCCGAGACGCTCTATCTGTCGGGAGCCGGAGCGCTCGTCCTTGGCGTCATCTTCGCCTTGCCGTCAGCCTATGTTCTGCTGGCCGCGGTGCGCATGGCCTTCGACGCGGAGACCGACCCAGCCAACCAGTAATCGCGCTGCCAACTCGGAAAGTTCTGCCAGACTAACTCGTATCCGGCAGGCTTTCCTCAACCATTTGCTGCAAAAATCACCGCTTCCGCAGTGACGACACATTTTCGTGGCACAAACCGGTCAGGCAACTTTTGACGACGAACGGCGTTACTTGGCGACGCCAGTTCGGGAGATATAGGATGGACAGATTGCAATTCGAGGTGCCGGTGCGCATTGCACAAGCCCCCGGCCTGCCAGTCGAGGAGATTTACGGCGTCGAGCAGGCGCTCGATTTTCTCCAGGACTGGCCGGTGCGTCGGCAAGGGCCGGTCTATCAGAAAGCCTTCAACGCCTGTTTCGGCGCCACTGTGGACGTGGTCAAGACCGAGGATGCGTGCCGGGCTTTCATGGCGTTTTGCCGTGTCACCGGGCTGATGGCCAGTGACATGATGGTGCCGGGCAAACGTGGCGTCGAGGCGAAGGCGCTACAGGCCTGAGGGCCGTTTGCCCCTCCCGATCAACCACCCGGCTTTTGAACCAAATTGGCTTGAACGCACTGACCATCTCGTGTGCGGATCGTCGCCTCCATCTTCTCCCACGACGACGCATCGACGGCGGCGTTAAGCTTCCGTTTCCATATCAGAGGCTACGCCATTGCTTGTTCAGCAATGGTTGATTCGTTGCGTCAGTTCATGGTTGCGAAGATGTCCCCAGAAAAAGTCCGTGCATTCCCGATCGATCGTCAGCTATTCCTAGTCAGAGAAGTTGCCGCCAAGCTCGACAATTTGCATGGCGAGACCGCAGCCTCGTTCTGGAGGTCCAAAGCAGCGGAACTGCTTGAGCTCGTTGTCGGGTCGGGCAGGGACAGAGCGACAGCCAGTGATGAAGTACGAAGGTTTTTCCTGGCCGTACAGAGAGAGCTGTTGGCTGGAATGGCCGCCGAGACGGCACCAATTCTTTCCGCTTGAAGCAAAGATCAGTCTATCGTATCGAGCTGTTTACGCGAATAGAACGTAAACTCTGGCGTTGTGCGGATTTCTGTCCAGCTGATCTGATCATGTCTGTTGTCGGGAGCGCTCGCTGCTGCTGCAGTGTGCTTGGTTGCAGGACGCCGATTTGCGGGAACGGGGGTAGTTGCAGCCGCAGACGCGCTCCACGCACTGTCTCCGCACTCCCTGCATTGTGACAGCACGACAGTTGCGGATCTGAGTCACAACTGCGAATTTGATGACATGATTTTTTCGAGGACGCCAGCATGCCTAAAGGCAAGATTGTGCTTTGCGCCGCAGTAATCGGCATTGCCGGCATAAGCTTCGCCAACGCTCGGCCCGAGACGCGCAAGATGACGTGTGCACAGACTCAGGCCCTCATTCAGAGCCAACATGCCGCGGTGTTGAGCACCGGACCGAAGACCTATGATCGCTATGTCCGCCAGTTCGGCAGTGAGTGCGATGCCCCTTACGTGCCGATGGTTGACTATGTCCCGGCCAGTGATGGTCAATGCATGGTCTATCGCTGCGAAGAGCCCTCGCCAATGGTTCCGAATTGATCGGAGGCCAGTGCCGCTTTCCTGACCCTCACAGATACTCAAAAACTGGCTGATGCCATTACTTGACCTCCTGGATCTCCGGAGCCGGCGTCTGATCGGTCGCTGGAGCCGGTGTGCAATCCTGGCCTTTGCAGTCGAGGACGGGGTCTTTGGCGTGTGACAGGCAATTTTGCCCCTCGCAATGAACTGGCGGCGACTGCTTCGTCGCTGGCTGGGCATTCGGCTGGGCAGGCTGGTCTTCAGCGCGAACGGCAGGAACGCCTGCCATGCAGGTCATGGTCGCGCACAAGAGCGCTATGCGAAGCAAGTTCATTCCCGCCTCCACTGTGACGATACGCCGGCTCATTCCGGACATCTGGAGAATACTCGCACGGCAGAATCCGTAATAGCTGTTCGCTTGCAGGAGGTTGTCACCTATTCGGAGCCGCGTATGTCCAACGGTGACGCTTGAGCTTGGAACAGGTCGAAGGGGTGACTAGACGATGCCCAGACGCATGTCCCGTACGCCGCCACGAAAGAGATCAACAGGGCGGTCACGACGGATAAACGGTGCATGGCTGGGCTGGTCCTCTTTGTTGCAGACCCGTCTACAACCCCCTGCAACCTGATCGGTTCGTCATAAAATGTTTACCGCGTCTGCATGGTTTACGAATGGTTTAGAGACTTCGACAAGCCGGCTATCGCGAGATTGCGTACGGTCGGACGACTGGTCGCCCCGATCAGTTTCGGCAAGGTCGAGAAGGTCGCCGACGGCGTTCTCATCGGTATGACCCGCGCCGGGCGCCTTACTTAAAGATGAAGTACAACGGGACGAGAATCGCGAATGCCGCGACGGCAGTGAGAAACAGGTCTGTGGTCATGAGCCCCCGCTCGGAATTCCATGACCGTTCTCACATTCAAGTTAGCTAAAATGCAAGTGGTTCCTCGCGCGGCCTTGCCTGCGAGGCTTTCTCATCTGCATCGGATTAGAAGCAACGAAGCCACCGCCGTCATCGCTGGTCAAAACATATGGATGTTTTCAGCGGGTTACTGGTACGCCCAAGGGGAATCGAACCCCTGTTACCGCCGTGAAAGTGCTGCATTTGTGCCGCTTCACGCATTGCGTATTTCCACACCTTTCCATATAATTCAATAAGTTAGCGCGTCTCTCTCCATTGACCTCCAGAGGTCTACACGGGCTGATATTAGACGGATATTAGACGAGTTAGCGGGGAAGCGATGCCGAGAACACTGGAAGAGTCGCAGGTTACGACTAAGGCCGCGCGTGCGAAATTGGCGTCCGGAACTCATTGGCGATCAATCGACCCGACCGTGCACCTAGGCTATCGAGTGGCGCCGCGAGGCGGGCGTTGGGTGGTTCGCTGGTATGTTGACGGCAAGTACCGGCAAGACACCGTTGCCACTGCTGACGATGCGATGGAAGCGGACGGGGTGACGTGCCTTTCTTTCCAGCAGGCAGTCGGCGCGGCGCGCAGGCTGGTCGAGGCAAAGCGTGTTGAGGCCGTCTCAAAGGCCGCCGGGGAGCCTGTGACGGTCCGCACCGTCACTGAGGCCTACATATTGGAACGCGAGAAGGTTGAGCGCGCTCGCGGCGCTCGCCTTGATGCTGGCAACCGAATGCGAAAGCATATTCTGTCGGACGCCGCTATTGCGGACCTAGAATTGCATCATTTGACGGAGGCGGACTTGCAGGATTGGCGCGGCCGTCTACCCGTCGATTTCGCCCGAGCAACCGTGCTCCGCGTCAACAACGATTTCAAAGCGGCGCTGAATGCGGGCGTTAGCAAGCACGCACGGCGGCTTCAGGCCTTGAACGCCTCTCACATCGGCGTGGTCGTCAAGAACGGCCTGGCGGCAATGGATGCGGTTTCCCCCGTTGCCCGAGATAAAATCATCCTGCCCGACGCAGATATTCGCCGACTGGTTGAGGCGGCGGACAACTTCGACCGCGACGACGGTTGGGGCGGCGATTTCACACGGCTGATCTTAGTCTTGGCCGCAACCGGCGCCCGCTTTTCTCAAGTGATACGCATGACGGTGGCTGATGTGCAGTCCGCGCAATCTCGCTTGATGATTCCGGTTTCGTTCAAGGGCAGGGGAACTAAGAACGCCTCTTTGGTCGCAATGCCGGTTGGCGAGGAAGTCTTTGAAGTGTTGCGGCCGGCGATAGCTGGACGGCGAGGAAGAGAAACGCTCTTTTTGCGGCCACGGTGGAAACAGCTTACCCCTACCAAATGGACGATGATCGGCCGTGTCGCTTGGAAAACACCAAGCGAGCTTGCCCGTCCATGGAAAGACGTGACCGAACGGGCAGGGCTTAGCGTGGACGTTCCACCTTATGCCCTTCGACATTCGAGCATTGTTCGGGGATTGCGTGCTGGATTGCCGGTGCGTTTGGTGGCGGCGCTGCACGACACCAGCACGGCCATGATTGAAAAACACTATTCTGCTTTCATCGTGAGCGCTCTGGACGAACTAGCGGCTCGCGCCATTATCCCACTTAGATCCGCCAATGTGGCGCACCTCAAGCTGGCGGCGGTGGCGTCCTGAATTTTGTCGGCGGGTTTGCGGTATGTTGCGGCAACAAATCGTAGCGACACCGCTACAACGGTCTCCATCGACATCGATATGGAGACTAGCAAAAATGCACACGCAGGCCCAGAAGCCCTTCTATACTATCAGCGATTTGATCGGCTACGGCTTTTCGAACGGCCACATCTACAATGAGATCAAGAGCGGCCGGCTTGTGGTCCGCAAATCGGGGAGGCGGTCAATTATCAGTCATGATGAATTGATGGCCTATATCAACTCTCTTCCGCAGTCTGGCGCCGCAGCCGCCTGAACGCAAAAACCCGCCTAGCAGGGCGGGCTTGCATTCACATCAGATTCAGGCAGGCAGCAGATGACACATACCCAAATTACGCGCGCCGAGCAAGGCGCTGGCGTCCCGAGTGTTTGCAAAACGCAAACGCCCAACATCGAACCCCATGGTGGACTGCGTCGGCTCGCCGCGTCCGGCGTGAATCTATCCGAAGAACAAGTTAAAGCGATTCGGTGCTCTCAGTCCGCCGACATTGATCCGAACATCCCGATCACCTATGCCTGGCCCACGGCCGTCGAGATCCTCCGTGGGGGCGCCCTGCATATCACCGGGATCACGAAATGCAGTCTCTGCACGCGACTGCACTTTACCGGGCTCAACGCAGATCCGTTGCGAGTACCGGAATGTAGCTATGGTTTCCCACCGTTCCACGGCGGTCGCGAGAAACCTCCTTTAGTTCGAGTTGTGCCCATCCTCGACGTTCTGCCGGACGAAATCGTTTTTGAAATGAAGGCCCCAACTGCCGACCTGGCGACTTACTGCAAACTTGCGCTCGAAATACGGGAGCCTGTACCAGTCCGCTACGCCGCCTTGGCGCGCGATGTTTCCGATCTGCGCAGCTTGGCGACCTATCAACGAACCACTCGCTGGCAGCGCCATCACACCCAAATAGCTTTCGAGGCAATCATAAGGTCGAAGGTGCTGGAAGAGCGCATTTGCATTATCGCGGAAAGCTCAGCCCTCCCGGAGCCCCACCGGACGTATAGCGCGCGGCGACAGGCGCTCGCACAGTTCGTTCACAGGTACGGGCCAGGAAAGATGCGCCTCCGCTTCGGGCGTGCGCTGTATGCCGCCCTTAAGGCGGCAGGACGGGGTGAGCTTTGATGATGGGGCCAGCAAAAGGCGACTCTTCGTTCCCGAAGCCAAATCGGCCCGGGCAGTCGGTCGTGGTCAGGCGTGTCAACGGCGTCCTGTCCGAACACGAACCAAGCCACCAAGTCACGCGGTTGCCTGTCAAAGGCAATAGCCCTCCGCCAGACGGCCCAGACCCAAAATGGAAGTCACGGCTTGTCGTCAACGACAAAGGCAAGGTCTTACCGGGAATCATCAATGTGGCATTTGCTTTCCGCAGGGCGCCCGAACTCCACGGAGCAATCGCACTTGACCAAATGAGCGGCAACATCGTGGTGCGAAAGCCGTTGCCGGCTGTAGGCCCACCAAGGTCTTCCGACCGGGCCATAGACGATGCCGACGTGATCAGCTTGACCGAATGGCTTCAGGGGAAGGACCTTCCCGGCGCCCAGATAAAGACTGTTCAGGAAGCGATAACTTTGGTCTCGCGCGAGAACGGGTATCATCCGGTGCGCGCCTATTTTGATAGCTTGAAGTGGGATGGCATCCCCCGCGTCGATGGTTGGCTCGGCACATATCTAGGCGCTACAAATCCTGAATATGCCGGGGGTGTTGGGCGGCTCTGGCTGATCTCCGGCGTAGCTCGAATAGAGAGGCCGGGTTGTCAAGCAGACCACATGCTTGTTTTGGAAGGTCCGCAAGGCGCGAGGAAGTCTACCGTCTGTAAGATCTTGGGAGGAGAATGGTTTACCGATCACCTTCCGGATGATTTACGTGGGAAGGACTCTTCCATTGCGATGAAGGGAAGTTGGATCATCGAGATCGCGGAGATGCATTCGATGAACAAGGGCGAAGCAGGGGCTCTGAAGGCATTTATTACGCGCACGACGGAACGCTATAGACCGCCATACGGTCGTTTCGTCGTGGAGGAGCCGCGCCAGTCGATCATGATTGGTACAATTAATCCTACTTCCGGCGGCTATCTTCGCGATGCGACCGGTGCCCGGCGGTTTTGGCCGGTGAACGTAAACAATATTCGCATTGATGATCTGCGACGCGACCGCGATCAGATCTGGGCGGAAGCAGTACACCTTTATCGCAGCGGCAACGCAAAATGGTGGCCGGACGACGAATTTGAACGCAAGTACATTCTTCCCGTCCAGTCCGAACGGTATGCCTTTGATGCGTGGGAGGATAAGGCTGTCGGCTTTCTGGACACCAGATCCTCCACTACGATCCTGGATTTTGCTCGAGATGTTCTGGAGATGGATGCCTCAAAGATAGGCCGGATCGAACAAAACCGGATCGTCAATATCCTCACCAACTACGGATGGGTGCAGGGCTCGAAAGACCCAAAGACACGTCGGCGACTGTTCATAAACCCAAATGTCGCGAAGGCACGCGAAGGGTAGGGGCACAACCCTTCGGACCTAAGTGGTTGAAATCAAGCAGCTTCGAAGGGATCGAGGTGTCAAGCATAAGTTGCGGGGTCAACGGATTGGATCGTTAGATCCATTCAGGACAAAAACTCGGATGAGTAATATTTAAATCTACCTTCGTGCCTTCGAAACGTAGTGAAATCAATTATTTAGCTGTGCCCGCGCCGCCGTCTACCCTTCGCTATGCCTTCGAGGTGGGTCATCCTAAATTCACGGGTCCTTCCGGCCGGGTGGCATGGTGAGGGGAGCGCTGCATCGCACGTTCGCGCTAGCGTCAGAAAGTCGGAAAAGCATACCGTCACTACGCGCCACGAATACGCACCGCTACATAACGCATTGATGTTCTTGTGAGGACAGCGCGTTTCATATGATGGCGGTCGGTCGCTTGAGTGGCATTTTGAGCGGATGGTGACACTGAAAACTTGTATCGAAGTAACGACAGCTTTGCGCCCCATGCCGGCCGTTCGAAGTGGTTGTCGCCGCACCCAAAAGCAGCCGTTCGTTAATGCGCCGCGGGTGAGTTTGACGAACTCGCTAGGGGAATCGCAGGGTGCGTCATGACGCAAGTGGTGCCGCCGCGACTGAACGCGCTTGGTCGCGGGGCTGTCACCGGCTCGCTAAGCATATCGTACCGAGCCGCTCCGCACCGACCCGCTAGCATGCCGAGCCCACAATTGCTTCGGCGACCGCTCTCCTCAAAGCCGTCGCTACCATGGTTTCTTTGCCCCGCATCATGCGTTTTCGGTGCTCACTCCATCCGTCTGAAGCGTCATCAAAAGAGTTTAGCTCGTGCATTCGAGTAACAAGGTTGTGATTTTCGCATCAAGATCGCGGGCGACAGCAAGAGCCTCCAAACTGCAATAAGGGAGCAGATAGCTCTCCATTTTGTCGTAGGAGACATGGACCCCATCGGGACGTTGATCAACGAGGATTGTGACTGGGGCGTAAGATCCAGCATCGGGAACGTGCTTGACCATTTCTTTCATAATGAGGGGATTGCCTACCAAAAGCCGCATGCTCTTGGGAGTCTCGGCTCCAGTTTCGCGGCGCAGAATGGCGCCCAATTCGAATTCCGCGAAGAGCATGAGACCTGTGCGGCCGAGGCCGCTGTGCACGACGCGCTCCAATTCTGGAAAGGAACTCGCGGCGCTCGTGGCCTTGAAAAACTCTATCATGTCAGGTTGGCCAACCGCTGACTTGAGCGAGACCACAACGGCGTCGAATGGTTTGGAACACGTCAGGCTGAAACGCTCAACCTCGACCTTTGCGATTGTCATTTCTTTCTCCGCAACAGCTATCATGAACACGCCGGTTAAGCTTCCAGGAAGGTACGGACGTGGCTGACGAACAATTCGTGGTACTGAAACAGGGCGCCGTGGCCGGAATCGGGAAAGAGCACCAGCTGGGCGTTGCTTAAAGCTTTGAAGATTGCGTAGGCGTTGTCCGCCGGCAGCATGGTGTCGTGGCTGCCGCTGACCACAAGGGCGGGTTGGCGGATGGCACGCAGAATGGCGTGCTCGGGATCAGGTGTGGCGCACCAGGTAATCAGCGCCTTGGCCTGCGGATCCGTCACCGCGCCGCCGTTGTCGGTGTCCCGATCGTTCTTACGCACTTTCGCCCGCTTCAGGAACGCCAGGCCGGCGGACTGGCTGGCGGACGACTTCGTGAAGAACAGCGGCAGGCGGGGGTCCGGCGCCCCGGTTTGGGAAAACGCGTCCTGCAGAACCGCCAACAGGTGTTCCTCTCCACCCTTCGGAGCGGTGCCGACGAGGATGAGCTTGCGAACCAGCGTTGCGTGTTCGGCGGCGATCTGCTGCGCGATGAAGCCGCCGAGGGAAAAGCCCAGCAGGTCGACTTGGGAGAGGCCGAGTAGGTTGATAAAGACGACCGCGTCGCGGGCCATCGCCGCGATGTTGTCGGGCGTTTGGCCTGTCGAGCGGCCGACCCCGGCGTTGTCGAAAACGATCACCGGTCGATCGGCGGCCAGGACATTGACGACGGCGGGGTCCCACGCGTCGATATTGCCTGAGAAATGCTGCAGGAGAACCAGCGCCGTTCCGGTCGATGGGCCGAGGCGGCGATAGGCGAAGCGGATTCCGCCGCCTTCGATGTAACGGGTGGGCGCCGTTTCCAGTGTGGCGGCGTCCTGGTTCGCGGTGTCGAGCTCAGTCATGTCATCCTCCGGATGCTTGGCATAAAATAATCGAATAGCTGGTGCGGTTTTGGCCAGGTTTGAGCCGCTCGCGGTCCAAGGCATTCCGTGGTCCGTCGAGCACGGTAGGTGCTCCCGGCACGAAAGTGGCCGGGAGCGGTATCGTCACTTCACGAGTGCGGCCTTTTCTATCACCGTGGCGACTTCCTTAGCGTGGACGACCAGCGAGGCATGGCTGCCGGCGACTTCCGTCGTCTGCGCCTTCATCCTGGTCGCGAAGATCTTCTGGACCTCGGGTGCTATGACCTTGTCCTTCGCGCTGATCACGTAGAATGTCGGCTTGTCGTGCCAGGCTGCCGTATCGACCGGGGCTTCGAATGCAGTGTGGTTCAACGGCAGCTGATGATTTGCCAGGGATTCGGCGATCTCAGGAGGAAGGTCGGCGGCGACTGCCGAAGGAAACACTTTGGGATCGATGTAGAGGTTGCCCTTTTCGTCGGGATGAATCGCCGCCCCGCCTTCGGTTGCCGGACCGCTCTTTGCCAGAGTGGCTAGAGATTCTCCCACTTCGGGCGCGAATGCCGAGACATAGACGAGCGCCGAGACCTTCGGGTCGTTACCTGCCTGCGTGATGACAACGCCGCCCCAGGAGTGGCCAACGAGGACCGTCTTGCCGTTCTGTTTCGCGAGCGCCTGTTTGGTGGCATCGACGTCCGCTTCGAGGGAGGTGAGCGGGTTTTCGACGAGCGTTACGTTGTAGCCCTTCTTCGTGAGGATATCGGCAACCGGCTTCCAGCTCGTCTCGTCGACGAAAGCGCCATGAACGAGCACGATATTGTGAGCCGCCCCCTTGGGCAGCTGAGCTGATTGGGCGGGGGCGGCAATTGCTGCTCCGGCCATGAGGATGGTGGCGACGGAAAGTAGAAGATTTCGCATTGATTGCTCCTGTTGTGATGACGGACGACGCGGGTCCGGGGAAGGGCAGGCGTGTCGGCAACAGTCGCGCCCATCTGCCGTTTGGGTGATGGTTGCCGCGCGACCTGTTGGCTCGACTTGCGATCAACTAGTACGGGGAGCATTTGGACGTTAGGCCTCAATCGTCCGAATATTGTGTCTGACCGTCCGTCGTATTAACATCGCGACGATGGACATCCTCGCTGAAGTGCTCGATCGCGTTCGCCTTGGCGGAACCTTGCTGTTCCATTTCGAGCTCGGCCATCCCTGGAATGTCGCGTTGCCAAAGCGCCCCTACGCCCTGTTCCACTATCTCAGCCGTGGCTCGGCTACCCTCGCGCTCGAAGAGGGACGAGAACTCCACATGAGCGAGGGCGACTTTGTCGTCGTCACGCGTGGCGAGCCCCATGTGATCTACTCGGATAGCCG
The DNA here is from genome assembly GCF_055456085.1 of Mesorhizobium subarcticum. Lineage (NCBI taxonomy): Bacteria > Pseudomonadati > Pseudomonadota > Alphaproteobacteria > Hyphomicrobiales > Phyllobacteriaceae > Mesorhizobium > Mesorhizobium subarcticum. The sequence continues at coordinate 4,327,415 of NZ_CM144237.1, forward strand.
GACGGAGCCGTTACCGATTGTCGACATCGATCGACTGGCAGGGCGTCTTGGCCTCATTCGTCACGGAGGCGGCGAACAGCCTGTCGCGACGATGATCTGTGGTAACTTCACTGTGGCACGGCCCTCGCGCGGCAGCGTTTTGGAATTGCTTCCGCCCCTGCTTCTCCTGAAGCCAGCGGAAGACGGAGGATGGCTCGAGGCGATTTTGCAACGCATGGTGAGCGAGGCGGCGTTCGAGCGTCCCGGACAAGGCGTCGCGCTCTCACGTCTGACTGAAGTGCTCTTCGTCGAGGTGTTGCGGAGCTGGATCAAGTCGCTCGGCCCCGGAGAAGGCGGCTGGCTGGGGGCGATGGCGGACCCGCACATAGGACCGGCACTTCAGTTGATCCACGAACGACCGGATCGGCCCTGGACGCTTGGCGACCTCGGGCAAAGCGTGGGACTTGGTCGGTCGACGTTTTCGGCCCGCTTCACCAAGCTCGTTGGCGAGTCCATGTACCGATATCTGATCTCACGGCGGATGTCGGAGGCCGCATTTCTGCTCGAAACAAGCGACGAAGCGATTGCACGGATTGCGACCCGTGTCGGCTACGAGACCGCGGCCGCGTTTTCGAAACTGTTCCTTCGACATCATGGCCTGTCGCCTGGCCGCTATCGAGCCGTTCGCCGGTCTGACGGTGGCCTAAGGCAAGGGGGCATTCTGGAAGCAGAAGTCGCCGATTGACCTCGATCAAGCTGGCATCTGGAAGGTCTGGCAACTGGCGGCGGGCGGCTCCGACAGGAGTGCTCAGTCTCACAAATGGCGCACTGGGAGAGACTTGAATTTTCCTCAAGTTTTGGCTTGATCACAGGCGCGAAGACTGCTTGGCGAGGCTACCATATAGTAGTGGACAGTCCGCTTGCGGCCCCACTGCGGTCATCTGCTCATGGCGCAAGCAGATCCTTGCCAGAGGTGACCGACGGCGTGTTTGAAACCTTGCCGGGAAGGCAAGCCTACGTTGTCAGCAACCTTTGTGTCGCGGACCCACGTAACTTACCCGCTTTGAGCCCCATGCGGGCGGTACCCTTCATAAACATCGCCTCATAAAGCTCGTAGACTTGGTCCACGAGCGCGCCCGGATGACTTCGGCCTGTCGAGCAGAACTCGGTTGCGGCCGTTTTGCTTGGCAAGATAGAGTGCCGCATCCGCCTGACGCTGTAACTGCTCCGGTGAGATGGCCTCCTCAGCTGTCTGGACTGCAACCCCAATGCTGAGGGTGACACGGCGCGACACCCGGGATGTAGGGTTGGGAAAAGCGGCGGCCTCAACGGACTTGCGAATTCGCTCAGCCACAGAGACGGCCTCTTCCTCGTCCACACCGGGCAGGAGTACGAGGAATTCCTCCCCGCCGTATCGGGCCACGAGATCGCGTTCGCGCCTCACGTTTTCCTGGATAATACTGGCGACCTCGACCAGACAGCGATCGCCCTCGGCATGGCCGAGATGATCGTTCAACTTCTTGAAGTCGTCAATGTCGCACATCAGCATGGCGGCACCGCCAGGGCATTTTCTGTCACCGCCCCATAGGTGGTGGAGCGTTTCCGTCATCCAACGCCGGTTGGCGATGCCGGTGAGCGGATCGGTTCTGGCGAGGACCTCCAACCGATCGTTCGCTTCCGCCAGTTCGGCGACCCTGCGCCGGTCGCGAAGCTCAAACAGGAAAGTCTTCTGAGCGAGAATTGTCATGATGCGCCGCGCGGCGACCGTCGCGAAGATACCGCTAGCGAAAAAAAGCGTTGCAGCCAAGGCGCTCCCAAATTCAATGCTCGGGTTCTGCAGCTGAAAAAGGAGATATAGACCAAGCGCTTGAGCTGCGATCGTCCCCGTCCAAGCCAGTGGGACGCCAAAGATGATGATGGCTGTTATAGCCACGAACAGCATGATGTTTAAGTGCCGTTCGTAAAACTCGCCACCGGCGCTTACACCAACCAATGCGATCGACAACAGGATGAGAAACATGCCTGCGATCAGCGACACCCCTTGGAGCCAGGGCACCTCCGGTCTTCGCCAGACAAAGACAATGGCCATAACGACTGGCGGAATGATGGCGCCAGGCAGGAGCATGGAAAGCGCGATCGCCCTTGGAAGCATTATCATGTTGAGCGCCAGGGTCAGTACATCCAAAAATGCCACCCAGATCATCCAGGCGCGGATGATCTTCGCCGTTTGCGACCAGACACGCGCCCGAAAGAGGCGTTTGATCTCGCCCTTGAGGCGGATATCGCGCGTGCGGCGCGCCAGAAGTCGGTCAACTTCTGCAGCTATGGCAGGGTCATCCTGCACGTCGAGGTGCATCGCATCTGACACAATCGATGGGCCCTTCACTGCCTTCTTGACCTTCCATCCGAGCCATCCGGTCGAAGGCAATGAAGAAGCATGCCAAACTATCCTGAACATTTGATTTCTATTAACGGCTGGTCTGCGTATTCGTGGAAACCACTACGGCAACCCCACGTAGGGATTGTTAATGCCAAAGAGCAGACCTTAGAATTCGGAGGCTACTACGCCGCAAACCCACTCACGCTACGGCAGACACGAACGTATCGAGGTTTAGTAACTTCGGGATGTCGGCAGCCGGGACGGCTTTGCCGAATAGATAACCCTGCCCCTGGTTGCACCCCTTGGCTTTCAGATACGCCAGCTGCGCTTTGTTTTCGACACCCTCCGCAGTGGTCGTCAAACCAAATCCCTTTGCGATGCCGAGAACCGCGTTAGCGATCACCTGGCCATCTTTGCCTGTGCCGATCCGCGACACGAAGCTCCGGTCAATCTTGATCTTGTCGAGGTTGAAGGAAAATAACTGGCTGAGCGTGGCATAGCCTGTTCCGAAATCATCGAGCGCGATGCGGACCCCAGCCTGACGTAGCTCGTCAACCACGGCCTGCGCGACTCCGGTACTTTCGATAAGCGCGCTTTCGGTAATTTCTATCTCCAGACGCCGTGGACTGAATCCGGTTTCCAACAGGGTAGATAGAATTCGCAGTCCGAGCGTGGGGTCATGCAACTGGACCGGCGAGACGTTGAAAGCAAGCGTCAGCGTTTCGGGCCAGGCTTTGGCATCCAAGCATGCGCGGCGAAAAAGCTGATTTCCAAGTGCTACGATGAGCCCGGTATCCTCCGCTATCGGAATAAACTCGGCAGGCTGAACGTGCCCCAACGGCCCGCTTTCCCAACGCGCCAGAGCCTCGAATCCAACAATGCGATCATCAGCGAGCGAGACTAACGGCTGGTAGTATGGCCTAAGGGCGTCGGCTGCGATTGCGGCCTTGAGTTCTCGCTCAAGCAAGATACGACGCTCGAAGTGCACGTCCATCTCGGGCTCAAAAAACTTAACACTCGATCTGCCAGCGGCCTTCGCGCGATGAAGGGCACGATTGGCGTGCCGCAACAATTCGTCGGAACTGACGCCGTCCACTGGCGCGATAGCAATACCAATTCCAACGCTTATTTCGATGCTTGCATTGTCAATTGAAAAGGGTTCGACGATTGCTGCTCCAATACGACGCGCCAGATTGGCGGCGTCTTCGATGGATGCGATTTTTGGCTTGATGATTGCGAATTTGTCCCCGCCAATCCGGGCGAAGTGGGAATCTGCACGCAGAACCTTCGAGACCCGGCGGGAAAATTCGCCGAGCGCCTTGTCTCCCGTGCTGTGGCCGTATGTATCGTTGACGGTTTGAAGGCCATCAAGGTCAAGGAGGAGCACCGACACTCGATGAGCGGCGCTAGCGGGAAGCAGACATTCATCGAGCCTTTCTTCGAAGTTACGGCGGTTCAGCAAACCGGTCAGCGGATCGTGCCGTGCGAGCTTGCGCGCCTCCTGCTCGGCGAGATCCAGGGCGACGGCGTTTTGTCGGAATACCTCGAAGGCCGCTGCCATGCTGCCAATCTCGTCCCGCCGGTCGACTTGTGGAATGACGATATCGCGATTTCCGGCGGCGAGTTCGGAAAGGGCCTTTGTGATGGAGGCGAGAGGCCGGGATATTCCGGCGTGGATAACCCAGGTCACCCAGCTCGCCAGGAGAAGGGCGCAGGCGACGACGATCGCGAAGTACACGGTTGAGGTATTGACAATGTTTTCGGCGCGCGTTCCGGCGGCGTCCGCTCCCGCCGAGTTGACGGCACTGAGCGCGTCGACGGCGTTGTCAGCGATCATATAGTAAGCATGCGCACGAAGCTGAAAGGCCGGCGAGGCGGCGAGGCGTCGGTCATGACTGAGCGCTATCCATGCGCGATGTTCGGCCGCCCAGGTGCCCCATTCCTGATCGAAGGTTTTCAGGAGGCTCGAACTCCTCTTCGGTTTTGTCCAACAAGCCATACGCACCTCTCTGGTAGCCCATCGATAGCATGTACCCGTCAGCCGCGGCCAATGCCCGGTCGGTCTGCTCCTGATCCGTGGCGAGCGCCAGGCGCGTTTCAGCCAGTCGGGTCTCGGAGAGGAGATCCGCCATCACTCCAAGGACCCGGGTGCCCACCACCCACTTGCGATCAAGCGATTCCGTCAGTCGATCGAGCGCCGCCATCTGAATAAGTGCATACACACTGACGCTAATCAGCAGCGCAACCGAAAGCAAATAATACGAAATCAAACGAGTGCGAACGGATGATGATTTGAACATAGTGAGCCCCGTTTTTATTATTCTGGAGCTGCCGCATTTGTAAACGGTCGAAAACATGGATGGTTGTAAGCAATCGGCTCTAATGGTTACGCAGATGTTACTGACCTACCAAAATCGCGCGCAAGTGCATGGCCGTCGGCTCGCGATGCCGGCGGCATGTGGCAGGCAGTCCAGCCTATTTGGTCAGTCTCAGGTGGCGATTCCCTTGAACTGGCAATGTCCGCGGTTGCCCGGGGCGGAAGACGTAGACCGCCGATGGGTCCGGCCGATGCGCAGGGTGGCCGTAACCGTACGTCGGGTGATCTTCTGATCTGACATCGCCCCTCCAATCCGGGTCGAAGACAGGGATCAGGCCGACCAGCATGGCCGCCTCTGATATAAGCTTTGCCATCTGCATATCTTCTAACTGGCACTCTGGATGCGCGGATCTGATCTCTGCGACAATCGCATCAGTCGACACCACCGCTCCTCGCGGCCGGCGTGCGAGGCTGCCTAGGATGTAAGATTGAAGGGTCGAGTCTATCGCCGCTGAAGGGTCACCAAACGTGCCCATGAGCCCATTACTCCTTGCCAAGCGCGTTGCAATCCAATCCAGAATGTCGGCGTCGATTTCGTCCCGTTCGGTACGTTCGGCCTCCGGACGTCTGGCGTATTGGCGGCTGCTTCGTTCGAAGATGTGTTTTTCCGGATGCGTTGCGCACAACCTCGCAAACGAAGGCCGTCATTCTGTTTTCCGATTGGTCTGCTGCCATTTCGGCCTCCGCGTCGTGGCGGGAGCACCTGAGTTGGCTTCCAAGCACCCGTATGCCTAGGAAGGCGGGCGACACACGAAGTGTACGCTTTCGTACAGTCGAATGCGAGTCGTTTGTGTGTATATTGCTGAGAATTGCCCCCAATCGGGCCTAACATCTTGATCCTGCGCAGAAACATTTTCATCCATATCGCTAGTCCAGTCCTGAATAAAACAATCTTTTATAGTTAATGGACGCGGAGTTGTTTATATGCTTAAACAAATGCGTCACCAGCAATTGCAAGGGCGCCGGTGCTTGAGAGCGCGTAACATTCTCCCGCCCGCGGCAGGAGCTATGCGGTGACAAACATCCCGACTACATCTTTCGACAACCCGATCGAGAGACGTGATGGCACTCTCCGGACGACGCTCTGCGAAACCAGAGATGCGCTGCACGGGCTCCGGAAGTCTCTTTTTCTTCGTGGACACATCGAAGCAATGGGAGAAATCAATTCCCTGATTGGCGTTGCAGAAGATAGGGCAGTCCACGCGATCGGATGCATGGACCGGGTAGGGCTTCGAACACCCATCCCTGTCGTGGCGATAAAACCTGCCATGCCCGAGTATGAAATTGCAGCTCCAAAGGCGGTGCCACCAAGGCTTGGAGAGCTTCGCGAACAGGGCATGGGCCTCAGCATGTACTGCAGCAATGCCCGCTGCGGTCACTTGCGCTCGCTCGACCTGGATGACTTGATTGAGGTTTACGGCACTCACTACGATTTCACCAGCAAGACGCGGCTAGCATCGAAGCTCGTGTGCAAACGATGCAAGACCGTTGGAGGGAGGTTGATCGTAGTGGCTGACAGAAGGCCACGGTATTGAATACTCCAGCCCAATCCCGCGAGCGCCTTCTATGAGTTAGGTGAAGCCGTTGAGGGCCGGCTTGCCGAAGTGTCCACAACTTGGACGGGATATGAGTACTTTGCCAAAATCGTTGCGGCTCGACCTCTATCCAACGCACGTTTTTGGCGCAGCGGACTTGCGCAGACGGGCCAAACGCGGACTTCCACGCGACCCCCAGCTGCGATGGTCGTTCCGTGGTAGGGCAGCATCGGATCATTACCAATTTGTGCGAGCGCGAACGAACTTCCGCTCAGGGCCATCCAAGACCGTTGCCCTCTCGGTTTGAAGTCCGCTATTCGCTTCGCGGACGCCATAAGCTGCCAGTCCGCCTCCGGCCCAAAACATGACATGGCTGCTATGCGCGCCCAATGGCCGGCTCGGAAAAGATGCCGAGGCCAACTCCTCCGTGCGCAATTAGGACGTTTTTTGGGAGTGCCTTTACGGTCGGGCGAGGGAGACTGGGCTAAGCGCCAGAGACGTCTGGCATGACCTTGCCCATTTCCATCGCCTGGCTCGGCGGCACTTCCTGAATACCGATGACGATCTCGGCGTCGGGCGCACCCGTCGATGTCTGGAGCAATTCCCAAAGGCGTTCCAGCAGGCTTCGTTTGTAGTCTTCGGATCTACCGGTTCGAATGAGGAGCGTCAGCGCTGCAGTTGCCGACGGATTGCCGGCCGTGAATCCACTCCCCTGCGCATAGTCATGAAAGACGACATGCACCCAGTTTTTCGGAACACAGGCGAATTGCGAATGCAGGTCGGTCAGCCTGCTCGCGAGATTGGCCTTTGCGCCAGCTTGGGTGGTCACAGTGTAGAGCGGCATGGAAATCTACCCATGTGTTGTTGCTCGCGAAGCGCTTGACACCGTGCTGGAGACCAATTCTTCCGATCGCCATCCGCGGCCTTGGATCGAAGAATTGTCCCACTGTACGCGGCGCCGGTCGCTAGCGCGGCAGATCCAGCTTGCCGGAACGGTCCAACAGTCTGCCCTCAAGGACGTCCCTAGGCGAGATAGTTCTTGATTATGGAAAGATCCGTGACCGAATAGGCCATGCTGACCCGATAGCCGCGTCCGACGCGCAACGGCGCAATCATATGCATGTCCTCGCCACGTACTTCGGGAATTGCCAGTTCGGCCGAACCGGCCCAGACCTCTGCAAAGGTGAGATTGTCCGTCAGGGACAGCGTCAGTTCATCGACCGCCGGCTTGTCTTGACGGCCGGCCGTCAGCTGAGGAAAGTACCGGCGCATCGTCGTCGGACGGTTGAAGACAGTAGTGGGGTCGGCGACCTTTTCTTCTAACTGGATGCGGGCGGTCGCCATCCGCTCGCCATGCGCGGTTACGCTGGCGCCGAAGCGGCTTCCGCTGACAAGCGGCGATGCCGCAGGGTTGGACGCAGCGAAGCTGCGCGTCTGGAAGATGCTGCCCAACTTCTTCGGATAGCCCTGTGTCCAGCCTCGGGCCATGGCTGCCTCGTTGTCCACGAATATGTACGGACAGTAGGTGACCGGCTTGCCGTCGAGGAGTGCCTCGACCAGCGCGAAGGCCTCCCTGTATTGATAGCGCGCAGGATCCGTGATCTCGTCATTGGAAGCCGTGAACTGCCAGTCGAGGAACCAGAAGAAGGCGCGTCCGTTAGCATTGCGATCCGGCGTCATTCCAGACGGTAGGAGTGCGGCGACAGCGGCCGGATCCGCCCAGTATTCGACAGTCAGACAATCGCTGGCATAATGCCAAGGCGGGGGCGGTGTCGCAGCGGATTTTCCCTGCGGCGTGAGTGGAACCATGTATCCCTTGAGCATTGTTGTGCATCCTCGGAGGTGGCGACAAACCCTAGTTGAAAGGAGCCTAAGGCAATCGCGGCTTGCGGTTCTTTACGGTTCTACGCGTGGTTTGTAGATACCTGCGCTGATCGCCATGCCTGCCGGGAAGCGTTCCGGTGCTGGCCGTCGGCAGAACGCAGAAAAGAGTCGCCGGCACTGCCCAGGTTGCCGCTTGCCGAACGGGGATCCTGCGAGACGCGGGCCAAGGCTCGCGCACTTCCTACAACGTTCGAGTTGCCTGCCAAGACAGTGCGACTTTGGGAGATTTAGTGCTCAGGCCATTGCAGTTAATGGCATGCGACACGAGAAAGTCAGGCACCCTCAAGAGCAAAGGCGTTCAATTGGCGTCAAGTCCGTCCAAGAATTGCTTGAGCAACTGTGGGAGCGTCTCAACGGGACTGCCTGATGATGCTCGTACGATAGACAACCATCTGTGTCGGCTGCTGGTCGCCGTCAAATCCAAGGAGCTGCAAAGTGCGGATGGGGCGATATGTCAGCCGCCACACCGGTCCACCCGCGACGGCGGATAACTTAGGGGTGTCGTGGTCCACGCCGCAGAGCGCGTGCAGCCGGCAAATCGATTCGCTGAAAACAGAGCAAGATCGTTGCCCAAAGCCGTCAGAGAAAAGCCGACCCGAGTTACATGGGAGTAGACCCCATGCGCGTTGACCTCAGCCGGGAGCTTTCTCGCGATAAGTGAGGAAATTGATGAGCAAAAAAACTGCATCCGAATATCTGGTCGAAGCCCTAGAGAAGACGGGCGTGAAGCGTATCTACGGAGTGGTCGGAGACTCCCTCAACGGCGTTTCCGACGCGTTGCGGCGGCGAAAGTCGATCGACTGGATTCACATGCGCCATGAAGAGGCCGCTGCTTTTGCGGCTGGGGCTGAAGCTCACCTGACCGGAAGCCTTGCTGTGTGCGCCGGCAGCTGTGGTCCAGGCAATCTTCATCTCATCAACGGCCTGTTCGATTGCCAGCGCAACGGCGTGCCGGTTCTGGCAATCGCGTCCCACATCCCCAGCAGCGAAATCGGGATCGACTATTTTCAGGCAACACATCCGGAGGCACTGTTCAAGGATTGCAGTCACTATGTCGAGCTGGTTTCCAACCCCAAGCAGATTCCGCAGATTTTGAAGCGCGCCATCCGGGTCGCCATCGCGAAGCGAGGTGTTTCGGTCGTTGTGCTGCCTGGCGACGTCGCGTTGATGCAGCTTGATGCCGATGTGCCGGAATGGATAGTGCCTACTGCGCCTGTCTTGCGGCCAAGCGACGCCGACATCGGGCACCTGGCTGCTTTTCTCAACCAGGCATCACAGGTAACCTTGTTCTGCGGCGCCGGGTGCGCAGGAGCCCACGCAGAAGTCGTCGAAGTCGCCCGCAAACTGAAGGCCCCGATTGTCCATGCCTTTCGCGGCAAGGAATTTGTCGAATACGACAACCCCTACGACGTGGGCATGACAGGCCTGGTCGGTTTTGCATCCGGCTATAACGCCATGAAGAATTGCGATGCTCTCCTGATGCTCGGGACCGACTTTCCATATCGGGCGTTCTATCCGGAGTACGCAAAAATTGCTCAGGTGGATGTGCGCCCTGAAGCCCTCGGCAATCGCTGTTCGCTTCATTTAGGCCTGCTCGGCAATGTAAAGGACACGCTCGACGCCGTGCTGCCTTCGATTACAGCGAAGACCGATTCAAGTCATCTCGACGCCGCGCTGCGTGATTACAGGAAAGCACGCAAAAGCCTTGATGCTCTCGCGGAAAGTGGCCCCAACAGCAACATCATACATCCGCAATATGTCACCCGCCTTGTCAGCGAATTGGCGGCGGACGACGCGATCTTCACCTGCGACGTGGGAACGCCGATCATCTGGACGGCGCGCTATCTCCAGGTGAATGGCAAGCGCCGCATTATCGGCTCATTCAATCACGGGTCGATGGCCAATGCGATGCTGCAAGCGATCGGCGCACAGGCGACCTTCCCGGATCGCCAGGTCATTTCAATGTCTGGCGACGGGGGCTTCAGCATGATGATGGGTGACTTCCTCACACTGACCCAGATGGGGCTTCCGGTGAAGGTCATCGTTCTCAACAACGGAACGCTCGGCTTTGTTGAGATGGAGATGAAAGCGAGTGGATTTCTCGACACGGGCTGCGATCTGAAAAATCCCAACTTTGCCCTGATTGCGGATTCCGACGTGAAGCCGGCCGCCATTCCGATCAAAGACCGGCCACCATTCCGATTTGAAGCCGGCCACCATTCCAATCAAAAGTCAGCCAGTTTTCGGCACTGAACATTACCTCCTGGGTCAGCAACTTTGGCATCAAATGCCCCGCGATGAACGGGGAGATTTTGATGCCGGCAAAGAGAAGGCTGACCATGAGACAGTTACGACAAATGCTGCGGCTTGCCGGAAGCGGGACCAGCTCCCGCGAGATTGCCGTCGTGTTGGGAATAGCGCGCAGTACGGTGCAGGATAATCTGCAGCGCGCAGCGGCGGTTGGATTGACCTGGCCCTTGCCGGGCGAACTGACCGACGATGCGCTCGAGAACAAACTCTTCACTCGCAACGGCGTCAAACAGGGCACGAGAAGACGCACAGAACCGAACTGGGCCGATCTTGCCGTCGAGCTCAAGAAGCCCGGCGTCACCCTGCTTATCCTGTGGGAGGAGTATCGTGGGTCGCATCCCGAAGGATATGGCTACAGTCGCTTCTGCGAACTCTTTCGCGGTTTCGAGCAGCGGCTTTCGCCGACGATGCGTCAGGAGCATGCGGCCGGCGACAAGGTCTTCGTCGATTATTCCGGCAAGAAGATCCCGATTGTTGATCGCAAGACCGGTGAGATCCGCGAGGCGGAGATCTTCGTGGCGGTGCTCGGCGCATCCAGCTTCACCTATGCGGAGGCGACTTGGACGCAAACGCTCCCGGACTGGATCGGCTCGCATGTCCGGATGTTTCGTTTCTTCGGAGGCGTTCCCCGGCTGATCGTTCCCGACAATCTGAAGTCGGGCGTCAGCCGCGCCAGTTTCTACGATCCCGAGATCAACCGCAGCTACGGCATGATGGCATCCCACTATGGTGTCGGTGTCCTACCGGCACGGCCGCGGCGACCGAAGGACAAATCCAAAGTCGAGAACGGCGTCCGCTTCGCCCAATCGTGCATTCTGGGGCGGATGCGCAATCAGACCTTCTTCTCGCTGGCAGAAGCCAATGCGGCCATTCGTCAGGCACTTGATCGCATCAACGACCACGTCATGCGCCGGCTGGGCGTCAGTCGCCGGCAACTGTTTGAGAGTGTCGAGCGTGCCGCACTCGCCAGCCTTGCGAGCGAAGACTACGAGTTTGCCGAATGGCGTTTGGCTCGCGTCTCGACGGATTACCACGTCGAGTTCAAGACCTTCTTTTATTCCGTGCCGCACAGCCTCATTCGTCAGCAGGTGGATCTGAGAGCAACGGCGCGCACCATCGAGATCTTCCACCGCGGCAAGCGCGTCGCGGTGCATCAGCGCCGCTATGGAGGTCCTCGCCATGGAACCGATCCGGATCACATGCCCAGTTCCCACCGGCGCTATGCCGAGTGGACCCCGGAGCGCTTTCGGCGTTGGGCCACGTCGATCGGGCCGCAGACCGAAGGTCTGGTCATCGCAATTCTCGCCAGCCGTCCGCACCCCGAACAGGGCTTCCGAACATGCCTGGGCATCCTGCGCCTGTTTCGCGACATCGAGCGCAATCGGGCTGAAGCCGTATCAGCCCGCGCCGTCGAGATCGGTGGCCTGAACTGCAAGAGCATTGCTTCGCTCATCGCCAACCACAAAGCCGCACGCCATTCCACCGAACCAACCGCCATCGTCGATCACGCCAATCTGCGTGGCCCTGATTACTTTCATTGAGGAGACACACCCATGCTGATCAATCCCACCATCGACATGCTGCGAGAGCTCGGCCTTTACGGCATGGCAACCGCTTTCCAGGAACTCGACGCACAGTCCGAAGCGCGCGGCCTCGAGCACGGCGAATGGCTTGCCATGCTGCTCGAACGCGAGGCGACCATGCGCCGCCAGAAACGTTTCGAGGCCCGCGCCAGAGCTGCCAAACTTCGTCATGACGCGCAGATCGAGAATGCCGACTTTCGTGCTGCACGCGGTCTCGACCGCAATCTGTTCATGGCGCTTGCCAGCTGCGACTGGATCAGAAAGCATCACGGTCTTCTTGTCACCGGGCCAGCCGGCGTCGGCAAGAGCTGGCTGGCCTGCGCGCTCGGCCACAAGGCCTGCCGCGAGGATTTCTCCGTCACATACCACCGCGTTCCCCGGCTGTTCGCCACGCTCGCCCTTGCCAGAGGTGACGGGCGATACGGCAGGATCCTCAAATCCCTCGCCAAGACCGATCTGCTTATTCTGGATGATTGGGGACCGGAAAAACTCAACGATGACCAGAGACGTGACCTCCTCGAGATCATCGAAGATCGCTACGAGCGTCGGTCGACAATTGTCACCAGTCAGGCGCCCGTGGATCGCTGGTGGGAGATTATTGCAAACCCAACACTCGCCGACGCCATACTGGATCGCCTCGTTCACAACGCCTATCGCATCGATCTCACCGGTGAAAGCATGCGAAAACAGCGCCCGCCAATCGCACCCGAAAACACCGACGCTTGACCTCAAACAAAACCCGATCCAAACATCAACCAGACCCAGGATCAGTCCGAGAAATGGCCGCCTTCAAATCGGAACGCCGGCCGGAATGAAATCGGAATGACTGGCCGGCTTCAAATCGGAATCGGTGGCCGGCTTCATCGGAATACGCACCCTGATGGCGGAAGCCACGGGCGTCCGAGGCATCAGGGTTGAAAAGCCGCAGGAGTTGAAGGGCGCCATCGAGGCTGCACTGGCGCACAAGGGACCGGTTCTCGTCGATGTGGTGAGTGCACGACAGGAGCTCGCTATGCCCCCCAGAACCACGCTGGATCAGGCCTATCATTTTGGAATGTACACGATGAAGGCCGTTCTCGACGGCCGGGCGACGCAGCTTATCGACCTTGCCAAGGTAAATCTCTCACTGCGGGATTAACGGAAGAAAGGACGTGATGGGGATGAAACTGCTGTTGGCTCGGTGAAGGCAGCTTCTGTGCGAAAGCGGGTAGCTTTTTCGTCGCGGTCGTCCAGCCACCCCATCCAGGACAGCAACAATGTCGGACGCGGACGCCACCATTCTGGTCGTCGATGATGATGCGGACCTGCGAGCCTCGATCGGGCGCCTGCTGCGATCGCTCGACCTGGATTCACGGCTGTGTGCCTCAGTCCCGGAGTTTCTTGAGGCGGATCTGCCGAATGGTCCCACGTGCCTAGGTGCTCGACGTTAGATTGCCGGGACAGAGCGGCTTCGATCTTCAACGCCAGCTCGCCATAGCGAACCAGGAAATCCCAATCATCTTCATTTCCGGCCATGGCAACGCTGCCATGTCGGTGAAGGCGATGAACGATGGCGCCGTTGAGTTCCTGACTAAGCCGTTTCACGATCAGGAATTCCTTGACGCCATTTAGCTCGGTCTCTCTTGCGATCGTGCCCGACGGGAGAATGGACGTGTCTTGCCGGCATGGGCCGAGGTGCAGGGTGCGCCACGCCCGATGATCGAATTCGGACGATCCTCATTCCCGCCTATCCCGAAGACCTTGGTCAGGCGAGGAGCACCTGAAAGGGGTATTAGCGCGAACGACGAGAGTTCCTGAGCTCGTTGGCCGCGCTTGGCAACGAGAACCGAAGTACGGCCCCACCCGATGCATTGGTGTCTGCCCACAGCCGGCCGCCATGTGCATCGATGATCGACCGGCAGATAGATAGGCCCATACCCACTCCGCTCGGCTTCGTGGTGTAGAAAGCCTGGAAAACGCGATCGAGGTGGGCCGGATCAATGCCCGGTCCTGAATCGCGCACCGAGACCAGAACGCCATTGGTTTGTGTTTGCTCGGTGCTGATCGACAACTCCCGTGACCCTGCTTCGACAGTACTCATGGCTTCGACCGCGTTCAGGACCAGGTTCAGCACCACTTGCTGCAATTGAACACGATCCCCCTCAACGGGAAATAACGCCTGCGTGAGGCGGGTTGCGACTGAGACCCCATTCATCGTGATTGCGCTTTGCGCCAATCCAATCACTTCGTCGATCGCCTTGTTCAGATCGAAACGAAACTTTCGCGGCGGCGTTTTCTTGACCTGATCACGGATGCGGTCGATTATATTCCGGGCTCGATCAGCATCGTCGAGCGAACTTGCGAGCGCCTCCCGGATTTCGCTCAGAGCAGGAGGATTTCTGTTCAGAAAGTGCATGGCCGCACGGGCATTATTGCGCGCCGCGGCAACTGGTTGCGCGATTTCGTGGGCCAGCGAGGCGGCCAGTTCTCCCATGACACTCAGGCGATTCATATGCGCGAGGTCCGACTCCAGCCGGCGCAACTTCTCATGCTCCTCTTGCGCGCGCGCGAGTGCTGTCACGTCGGAGCCCGTGCCGCGATAGCCACGGAATTCGCCATCTGCGCCAAACACAGGCTTTCCGCTTGCCTTAACATGCATAGGCGAGCCGTCGCCTCCCAGCACGCGATATACGAAGTCGCGGAACGGTAAGCGTGCATCGATGGCTGCCCAGACAAGCCGCCACTTCTCCGGCTCCGTCGCAAGATCGAGAGCGCGATCCCAGCACGCTGTGCCGATTCGACCGGCGGCGTCTGAACCAAAAGCGCTCTCGGTCAGCAGCGTGAACTTGTAGTCTGGACCGATTTCCCAAAACCAATCGGAGGCACTTTCGGCGTAGTCGCGGAACCTCCCTTCGCTCTCCCGCAGTGCTTCGTCGGCGCGCCTGCGTTCCGTCACATCGAGGAGTGTGCTGACAACCTCGACAAGTTCTCCGCTTGCTGAGAACTTCGGATGGGCAGTCAATTCGATATATTTTATGGTTCCTGCCGCTAGTACAATTCTGGATTCGAGTCTGTAGTCCCTCTTCTGCAGCACCGCCTGCCGGGCCTCCTCGCGCACTCGTTCCAGATCATCGGGATGCATCCTTTGCTCAACAGCTTCGCGGCTTGGAAGGCCGTTACGCGGATCAAACCCAAAAATTCGATAAGTCTCATCCGACCAATAGAGGATTCTTGTGTCATTGTAGGCGACGGAACCGGTGTGACTACGGCTTTGCGCTTCGGCCAAATAGGCTTCGCTACGGCGCAGGCGCTCTTCGGCTTTCTTACCCTCATCGATGTCGACAGACAGGCCGTACCACTGGACGATGCGTCCCTGTTGGTCACGCAGAGGCTCACCACGGGTATGGTGCCAACGAAACTCGCCGTCCGCCCGACGGAGACGGTTCACGGTCTGGTACGAAGTTCCGGTCTGAATTGCGTGCTGAAACGCCCTTGCGGTGTCTGGAAAGTCGTCGGGGTGCAGGAAAACCTCCCAGCCGCCATGCTTGAAGTCCTCAAATCGCATGCCGGTATAGTCCAACAGGCGTTGATTGAGTTGGGTCGGTTCGCCGGCGGGGTCCGCTGACCAAAGCAGGCCCGGTACGGTTTCGAAGATTTGGCGGAGCTTGTGTTCGCTTTCCCTAAGAGCCTCCTCGGCGCGTTTGCTTTCCGTCACATCGCTGTGTGTAGAGACAACTTCGACAAACTCCCCGCTTGGTAAGAACACAGGTTCACTGATTGATTCGATGTGTTTGACCGTTCCATCGGGCAGTACGATTCTGAATCCGAGCGCGTATTCTCTTTTCTCGGTGAACGCGCGCTTGGCCGCTGCGCGCGCCCGGTCCCGGTCGTCGGGGTGAATCAGTTGGAAAGCGGCTTCAGGGCTCGGAGTGCCCTGCGCCGGGTCAAATCCCCAGATCCGGTAAGCCTCCTCCGAAAAATAGAGAATCGCCGTTTCGTTGAAGGCGGACGCGCCGCTGCGACCCAGCCTCTGTGCTTCGGCCAGATGGGCTTCGCTGCGGCGTAGAAGGTCTTCGGCCCTCTTGCATTCATCGACATCGACACACAAGCCGTACCACTGGACAATGCGTCCCTGGTGGTCACGCAGAGGCTCGCAACGAGCGTGGTGCCAACGAAACTCGCCGTCCGCCCGGCGTAGACGCATCAGACCCTGGTACGCTGTGCCGGTCTGAATTGCGTGGTAGAAAGCCTCTGCGGTTTGCGGATATTCATCCGGGTGCACGAATGGCTCCCAACCACGATATTGGAAGTCCTCAAATTGCATTCCGCTATAGTCCAACATGCGCTGACCGACATGGGTCGGTTCACCGTCGGGCCTATTTGACCAGATGAGGCCTGGCACCGTTTCGATAATCTGACAGATCTCGAATCGGCTTTCCCGAAGGGCCTCCTCGGCTCCGTCACCTTCCCTTGACATAGATCGCTCCGTGGCCGACGGCTAGAAAGCGGGTGGTTCCACAGGCTGTGAGCATATACGCTGCGACGTTTACCTGCAGTACCGCCGCCGGTGACCACAACCTCGCCTTTGCGATCCGTTGGCTACCTAAACGAAGGCACTCTCGATCCGTCGAGCGATGCAGGGTCCGCGCGCCGATTAGCGTTGATCACACCGTGGGTCGACAGCTTCGCTGTCATGGGAACGGTCACGCATAAATCGTGGTTTTGTCCGTGTCCGTCCAGTTTAGACGTGACGGTAACAACCGATTTAAGATCCGTCAAGAGAGCCAATATCCGCTCATTTGAGCGACATGGTAGACATAAAATCCATGTCTCAGCGCTCGAAATTTCGACCGGAAGAAAGTTGCTGGATTGAATGAAGCTGCTGCGTTTGGAAGAAGTCTGCTGGATTGGAATTGCGTGGCCCCTAGGCGACGAGACGTCGGGCAACACCTGCGTCGGTGATGAGTGTGTTGATCCACCGGCCGTGTAGGACCGCTGCTATCGCCTCGGCCTTCTCGAGGCCACCGCCAATGCCGACGACATCCGGAATATTGCGTATCTGTGTGCTGGTGATGCTGAGGCCGCGGTCGTCGAGTTCGCTCGGCACTTCGCGGCCGTCCGCGGCGATCAGTGTACCGCAGACGTCGGCTCGCACGCCTGCCGCAATGGCCTTATCTCTCCACGCCTTTGGAAAGCCGGCCGAAAGACAGGATTCCTCGGGAAGCCAGGATCCCAACCCGATGACCAGTACATCAAGGCTGTCATATTTGCCGATGGCGTTTGCGACCGACGGTTCGTTGCGCAAGCTCTGGATCAGTTTGGCGTCTTCCGACCACATGGGACTGTAAACAGGATAGGCGGTGCCACCGCTTAAGCCGGCAAGGCGGTGGACCAACTCCACAGGTGTCTGGGAGGTGTCGAGGCCAGCAGGGGTCCCGGCGACCTGGACGACGTCGACCTTGGGCAGGTGGGTCAACGCCTTGGCCATGGCTGCCAGTGTCCGCCCCCAGGCAATGCCGAGCAACTGGCCGTCGACAAGCGTCTCATCCAGATACGAAGCTGCCAGATTGCCGAGCGGCGTGGTGAGCGCACTTGTGGACAAGTCTGGGCCATCCAGAACCAGGACCGCCTTCAACCCATAGGCGCGGCGAACCGCTTCCCCCAGCTTGGTGTTCAAGTCCTCGGGCTCGGAAATGACGAATTCGATGATCTTCTCTTCAATGGCCGCATCGATAAGGCGCGCGACCTTGAAGCGGGAAACGCCGAGATAATCGGCGATTTCGGACTTGGTCTTCTGCTCGACGAAATAGAGCCGAACGGCAAGCGCTGCTTGAACTCGTTGAAGGGGACGGCGCGGCATTCCAATCTCTCGATCCTGATTCCGATCGACCGGTTTGCGCAACGCCTGGACGCAGGTCAGTCGTGAAATCGTTGTTCTGCAAGGCTGCAAATTAGGCATCGGACATCGAAGCCTACCCGAATGTATCTGGCGCTCGCATGAGCAGCAAGGTGCTCATAAATCGGAGCAAGGGAATCGAACCTGTCGGCCGACTGACCACAGTTTGTGACTTCCTTGCGTGCGCCAGGCAAGGAGGACCGAAAGGCGGCGCCACCCGATACATTCACGTCAACCCATAGCCGGCAGCCGTGGACATCGATGATCGATAGGCCCATACCCACTCCGCTCGGCTTCGTGGTGTAGAAGCCTGGAAAACGTGCTCGAGATGGTCCGGATCAATGCCCGGCCCTGAATTGCGCACCGAGACACAGAACGCCATCGGTTTGTGTTTGCTGGGTGCTGGTCGATAATTCCCGTGAACCGTACTCATGGGCTTCGACCGCGTTCAGGACCAGGTTCAGCACCACTTTCTGCAATTGAACACGGTCCCCCTCAACGGGAAACGGCGCCTCCGTGAGGCGGGTTCGGACGGTGCACCGCGCGGTGTGACATGCCGCCACGATCGTCTGCTCATCGACCATGGAAGTTAGGAGGCCGGTCTTCCGCTTCAGCTTTGCGCCCTTCGATGAAATCTTCCGAACGGAAAAGGGACACATACTTCGCTTCGAGTTTTGCGTAAGCGGATGGATCGGCAACCTCATTGAGCGCGACGTGCGCCACCTCCAACGTAGCCTTGATGCCGATCGGGCCGCAGGCGGCGATCCTGTTTGCTATGCCAATCGCAACCTCGACCGCGGCGGCCTTGTTGGATGCAATCTCCTGAACAATACCCATCCGGTGCGCAGTCTCCGCGTGCCATGGATCGCCGGTGAGCAGGTATCGCATGGCATTTGCCCAACCGACCTCCCTTGGCCAGCGGACCGGTGCGACGCCGGGGACCCGGCCGTAGGCGTTTTCGGTTTGGCGGTACCGGACGTCCGCACTCGCGACACGGATATCGGCGGCAAGATGGAGTTCATAACCCATATTCCATGTGTCGCCGTGCCCCACGGCGACGAGCGGCTTTGAGAGCTTTTGCGCCCTTCCGAGGGGATCGATTTGACCCGCACCCAATGTGAAAGCCTTTCCGCTTTTAGCAAGAGCTGAAAACGCCTCGACGTCATTCCCGCGGCAGAAATTGTCACCGTGACCGTAGAGAACCGCCGCCCGGAGCGTGGGGTCGTTATCGAAGTCGTAGTAGGCCTTGGCCAACCCGTAAAATGCCTCAGGGTCGATGCGGTTGAGCATTTGGGGTCGATTGATAACGATTAGGACTATCTGTCCGCGTCGCTTCAGCGCGATCTTGGCGTCAGGCGAAAGAGGGAGACATGCGGGTATTAGCCATTTTTTCCTCCTCAGAATGACTAGCGTGCTTCGGTTCTCGCTATCGAGAGCTTCGGCAAGTCTCAGTTTCCGTGAGGCGCACTGAATCATGGGTGGAGGTTCAGGACTTGTAGGAAGTATCCGTCCCTTTGACGTTTCGCGCGGGATTGCAAGGCGGCTCGCCGCGCTCGGCTGAGCCCGATCGCGTGGTGCGGCAACTTAAACGACGATCATGCATGAGACGTCAAAAAACCCAGCGCTTTGTACAAGCGCCGGACATCGGCCTGTGGTCGAAGGATGCTTCGTGAGCAGAAGTGCGAGACGATGGAGGCGTAATCTACTCCATCTCTCGCTGCGCGTTAGCTTGAATGAGGAAAGGTCAATGACGACAGTCCGGACCTCATGGTCACCGGAAGGCAGCTGGTCCCGGTCCTTCTCTCGCCGCACGACTGCATATTCTCCCGCCGCCTTGCGAATCTTTCAGCGCGGCTGCAATCTCGTCCGTCGCTCCCGCAGGGCAGGGGCCAGAACGATTGCGCTTGGCCTGTGCGCATGCCAGCTCACAGGATGCATCGCAGCCTTTCCCCGGGACAGTGTCCCACAGCAATTGGCGTCGGCGGCTGAGCCGCCGGGCTATCAGAGCGACATCCGGATCTGGGGCGATTCCTATGCCAGCTATCCGGCCGCGCGACTTGTCCGGTTTCACGATGAGAGGCTGAAGGCGTCGAAGACCGATCCGTCCATAAATGTCAGAGCACTGAACGCCCTTACACTGTCGGGCGGTGGCAGCAGCGGCGCCTTTGGAGCGGGCATTCTCGCAGGCTGGGCCAAGGCGGGGACCAAACCAAAATTCGATATCGTCACCGGGATCAGCGCCGGCGCGCTGATCGCACCCTTTGCCTTTCTTGGTCCGGCCTATGACGACGAACTCAAGGCAGGATTCACCGAGGTCACCGACGCCAACATCTACACCAGGCACAGTTTACTCGGGGCGGTCTCGAGCGGCTCGTTCACGAGCAACGCGCCACTTGCCAAGATGCTCGACGAACACATCACCGAGGACGTGCTGACGAAGATCGCCAACGAGTATTCTAAGGGTCGCCGCCTGTTTATCGGCACGACCAATCTGGATGCCGACCGGGCCGTGATCTGGGACATGGGGGCCATCGCCGCAAGCGGGCGGCCGGATCGCCGAAAGCTGTTCAACGAGGTCATTCTCGCCTCGACGTCCATTCCCGGCATCTTCCCTTCGGTCAACCTGGAAGTGGCGGCGGACGGCAAGACCTATCACGAGATGCATGTCGATGGCGGCACCGCCAACGAGGTCTTCCTCATGCCGGCCGGGCTGACGCTTAGCGCACTCGACAAGGCATTCCACACGAAGGTGACCGCGCGGCTCTATGTAATCCGCAATGGCAAAACCACGCCGGAGTACAGCGTGGTCAAAGCCACCTTGCCCGACATCGCCGAGAAGGCGGTCTCGTCGCTGATCAAGACGCAAGGCATCGGTGACCTCTACCGGCTCTATGCCGTCGCCAAACGTGACGGGATCGACTTCAACGCCATAGACATCCCGGCAGACTTCACCGTGCAAGCCAAGAGCCCGTTCGACAAAAATTTCATGCGCGCGCTTTACGCGAAAGGCTACGAAATGGGTCGCAATGGCGTCCCTTGGAACAAAACACCGCCTGGATTCTGCGATGAGCCTTCCGTCGAGGGTCGGTTGTGCCCGAGCGCCCCTCAAGGTCAACCTCCCAAGACTGGACAAGCTCTTTTGAGAAAGCACTTCGAGACAAACGGATGACAATCGCCGTCAAGCGTTGTCTAAGCAAAGCGGAGAAATACAGTGTCGGACATGTCGCGTGACCCGATGACCAAGCCATCGGATTCGACCGACGGACCGTTGCCCAATCGTGCCGTGCCCGTCGCCCATCCTCAAGGTTTCGACGCTCCGGATCGAAGCTTTGAAAGCTCTCAGGCTGAACCGGCCTATCCCGCGCCCATCCCAGGCCAACTCGCCGCCTCCGAGCCGCCCAGAACCTCCAAGGCGGCGGCGCTCATCGTCGTGCTGACCGTGCTGACGATCGTTGGTCTGTCCTTGTGGTATCTTGTTCGGCCGCAGCCGCTCCTGGTGCAGGGCGAGGCCGATGCCACGCGCATCGATATAGCGGCCCGGGTCGAAGGCAGGGTCGGACAGCGGCCGGTTTCGCGCGGCGACAACGTCGCTGCCGGGCAGACGCTGGTGGCGATCGACAATCCCGAATTGCTGACGCAGCTCAGCGAGGCGCACGCGGCAAGGGTCGTCGCCCAGGCCGACTTCACGCGCATCCAGGTCGGCACGCGCGCCGAAGTGGTTGCCGAGCGCAAGGCTGAGGTCGCGTCGGCGCAGGCCAGTCTGACGCTTGCCCAGCAGACCTATGACCGGGTCAAGCAGGTTACGAAGGGTGGCTTCGAGTCGGTCGCCAATCTCGATCAGGCGACCGCTTCGCTTGACGTCGCGAAGCGAACACTGGAGCAGGCGCAGCTTGCCTATCAGGAAGCCGTCAATGGCTATACCGCCGAGGAGCGGGGTGTGGCACAGGCTGCCGTCGCCAAGGCCGAGGCCGCCATCGTGACATTGCAGGCACAGGCCGACGAGATGACCGTCAAGGCGCCGATTGCAGCACAGGTCTATCAGATCGGCGCTGAGGTCGGCGAATATGTGTCGCCAGGCGTGCCATTGCTCTCGCTGGTCGATCTCAGCGATGTCTGGGTGCAGTTCGATCTGCGCGAGGATCTGATCAAGGGCCTGAAGGTTGGAGACCGGTTCACGGTCAAAATCCCTGCATTCGGCGACATGCCTGTAACCGTCGAGGTGCGGACCATCGCCACCCGTGGCGAGTATGCCGGGTGGCGCGCGACGCGCGCGACGGGCGACTTCGACCTCAGGACCTTCGAGGTGCGGGCCTATCCGGTCGACAAGATCCCCGGCCTCAGGCCCGGCATGAGCGCCTACGCCGATTGGAAGGGGGCGCAGTAATGGCGAGCGCGCGCCGTTTCGGGATTCTCGAGGTCGTCCTGCGCGAGGTGGCCTGGGTCTGCCGCGACAAGGTAGCCCTGCTGCTCGTTGTCGGCATCCCGTTGATCGCCTTTGCACTCCTGACCGCCACATTCAGCAATGCCGTCATTCGCGATCTCAAGGTCGATGTGGTCGATCAGGACAGGTCGAAGACGTCAGAAACCTTCGTCCAGGCGATCAGCGCGGCGCCGGGCGTCACGGTGGCGAAACGATCCTCCGATCTCGATGCAGCCATGCATGCCGTCCGCTCCGGCGACGCCATCGCCACGGTCTATATCCCGCAGAATCTCGAGCGCGACATCGTGGCGGGGCGCCGTCCGCAGGTCGTGATCTTCTTCAACAAGCAGTTCTTCACGCCGGGCAATGTCGCCTCGGCTTCGCTGCAGGCTGCACTCTCGGCCGCTGTCGCCGACCTGCCGGCGGGGCCGCGCAGCGCTGCCTACACGCCCGGTCCGCTTGTCGTCGAGCAATACGTCCTGACCAACCCGGCGCTGAACTATGCGCAGTTCCTGTTGCGCGCGATCCTGCCGACGGTGCTGCACATTGTGATCGCGCTTGCGGCAGGCTATTCGGTCGGCTCCGAATTCGGTTCGCGTGACATGCGCGAATGGCTGGCGACGGCAGGCGACAGCATGCTCATCGCGCTCGTCGGCAAGCTCGCTCCCTATTTCGGCATTTTCCTTTTCATGATGGCGGTCGGGCTCGGCATCATTCATGGCTATTTCGAAATACCATTCCGCGGCGACCCCGTGCTGGTCGGCGCCGGCGCCTGCCTGCTGATCATCGCCTATCTGTCGTTGGGCGCGCTGCTGCAGCTTCTCGTCAGGAGCCTGCCGGTAGGGCTCAGCCTGACCGGCATCATCTGTTCGCCGGCCTTCGGCTTCGCCGGCGTCGGCTTTCCGGTGCTTGCCATGAACATCTTCTCCCGCGTCTGGGGGACGATGCTGCCGCTGCGCTGGTACATCCAGATCCTGTTCGACCAGGCGGCGCGCGGTGTGCCGGCAAGCGATTCCGCCGAGCCTTTCATGATGCTGGGCGGACTGGCCGTGCTCTATTTCGGCCTGGCCTGGATGAGGCTGCGCGCCATCGGTCCTCACCCGCTGCCAAAACCGGCCGCAGCACCCCGGCATGATGCACCGGGCAGGATCGGCATTGTTCGCGCATTCACCGACGAATTTCGCGGCGTCGTCAGCGATCGCATGGCCTTCGGCCTCATCGTCCTGGCGCCGATCATCTACGGCCTGTTCTACCCGCAACCCTATCTGGGCGAACTGATCAAGGACATTCCCATCGCGGTCGTGGACAACGATTCCTCCGACGTCAGCCGAACAATCACCCAAGCGGTCAATGCCGACGAAGCGGTCAAGGTTACGCTCCGGCCGGCGACGTTGGTTGACGCAGAGGCCGCGCTCGCGCGCCGGGAGGTGTTCGGCATCTTAAGCATTCCGGAGGGAACCGAGCGCGAGATTCTGAAGGGCGAAAAGACCCGACTGCCAGCCTATGTCGATTCCGCCTATTTCCTGCTCTACAACAGGACGCTGCAAGGTATTCAGGAAGGCGTCGGCGCGGTCACGACGGATCTTGCCGCGCGTAGCGCCCGTCCGGGCGGAAGCCTCTACCAAGCGGCCCTAGCGCAAAGCTCGCCCGTGGAGATTTTGAACCAGCCTCTGTTCAATCCCACCGGCGGTTACGGCAGTTACGTCGTTCCGGCCGCCTTCATGTTGATCCTGCAGCAGACGAGGCTGATGGGCGCGGCGACGCTGGCCGGGGTGGCCTACGAGCAAGGTGGCCGTAGTGCCCGCCGCCGCCGGGGCAGCGTGTCGGCGGTGATCGGCCAAGGCCTGGCGCATCTGCTGCTCGCCTTGCCCGGCCTCGCGCTGTTCCTCATCGTGCTGCCGAGGATTTACGGGTTCTCGGCAAGCAATCGGGTCCTCGACCTCTTGGTGCTCGCCATTCCCTTCATCCTCTCGGTCAGCCTGCTCGGCCAGCTCGTCGGCAGCTGGTTCAAGCGCCGTGAAACAGCTGTTCTGCTGTTTGTGGCGATCAGCCTTCCGATGTTCTTTCTGGTCGGCGTTGCGTGGCCGGTGGAAGCGATCCCGCCGCTGCTTCGCACCGCCAGCTTTGTCCTGCCCAGTACCTTCGGCATCGACGGGCTGGTGCGGGTCAATCAGATGGGCGCGACTTTGACGGATGTTTCGAAGGATTGGCTGGGTCTTTGGGCGCTGACAGGGGTTTACGCGATCCTTGCCGTCGCCTCAGCCGCAATCACTGCCGGCAGGAGGGTGTCAGATGTTCGCTAGGCAGCAACTTGGTTTCGCAATCGCATCGGCCGCGGCCGGCGTCGTGACCTGTATTTCATGCCAAGCGTTGGCGGAGCAGGAGATGCCCGCGATCGCCGGCATGGTCCGGCAGACCGAGATTCGCATCGCCCCGGACGGTACCGGGCGTCTGGCGTCGGTTGCCGTCAATCCGGGCCAGCATGTCCACAAGGGCGATCTGCTTGCCGTGCTCGACAACCCGGAACTGACGGCATCTGTCGGTGAAGCCAAAGCCGCCGCAGCGAGCGCCAAGGCACAGCGGGATCATGTCTATTCGGGCACGCGAGCGGAAGAGGTGGCAATCGCCAACCAGGCCATCCAGACGTCGCAAGCCAACCTTCTGCTCGCCCAGCAACAGTATGATCGCGCTTCAGAACTTGCCGGCAAGGATTTTGCCAGCAAACAAACCCTCGACACGAGTTCGGCCTCACTTGCGAAGGCCAAGGCCGACCTTGATCTCAAGCAGGCGCAAGCCGCGGCAGCCAGTGCGGGCCCCACCAACGAGGAACGCGCTCTGGCCGATGCCCAGGTGGCATTGGCCGAGGCGACAGTCGCGGATCTGCAGGCAAAGCTGGACAAGACCAGATTGACGGCGCCGGCGGACGGCACAATAGGCATCCGCGTTGCTGAGCCCGGCGAGATCATCGGTCCGGGAAAGCCGGTGATGACATTGGAAGCGGATGGCCAGGCCTGGTTCGCTTTCACACTGCGTGAAGACGATCTGCACGAACTGGCAATCGGCAAGACGGTGGCGCTGACAGCGCAAGGCGGGCGGCAGATCGATGCTCGGGTGACGGAACTGCGTCCATTGGGGGAGTTCGCGACCTGGCGCGCCGCCCGCGCCGTCGGCGACCACGATCTCAATTCCTTTCGTCTGCGCCTCGATCCGGAGGGCAGTGTCGAAGGGCTGGAGACCGGCATGACCGTCTGGCTCGCAGCTCGACCGTAGGACTGAAAGGCCATTGGATGAGCTTGGTCGTGGCCTCGGCAGGACGATCCGCAAAAGGGGGCCATCGACTGTGGACGCCATGGTCGGAAGGGCAATCGTGCGCGACTTTCCCGTAGACGTGGTGGATCGGGACAGATCGGCTGTGTCCCGCAGCTTTGTCGATGCAATCTGTTCGGCACCCGGCCTCAGGACAACCATGCGCTCCTGCGGGCTCTGCGAGGCCGAGGCCGCGGTGCGTTCAGGCAAGGCTGTCGCGTCCGTTTACATTCCTGAAAATCTTGAGCGCGACATCGGGCGCGGACGGTTGCCGCATGTCACCGTCCTCTTCAGCAAGCAGCTTTTCACTGCCCGCAATTCCAACCCAGTTCGAGCGGGCAGTCTCGGCCGCCACCGCCGACCTCGAGGCAGGTCCGCTCGGCAGGGCTTCCACGCCCGGTCCCCTCGTCGTTGAACAATATGTGGCTGCCAATCCCATGGAAAACTATGCAAGCCTGTCCGGCGTCGTCGCCGATCCCATCGTTCAGACCGGCGTGCTTGCCGCGCTGGGCGCGGTCATCACGCGCATTCTGCTCCGCGGCCGCCCGACCTTGCGGCTGATCGGCCAATTGGCCTTCTTCCTGGCGCTTACCGCGCTGCTTTTGTATCACGGGATCATCCCGTATGCGGTCGGTCCAGCTGACCTCTCCGAGGTGCAGCGAGCATTCCTGGGCATGATAAAGGCGATCTGGTGGATCAACGCCGCATGGTCGCTGATCGGCGTGGTCCGGGTCTTTGTCACCCTCGAACAAAAGCCACGCGAGGGGCGGCTGCTGCAGGACCTTGTTGTCGGCATCATCTATGTCGCGGCGGGCCTGTCGATCATCGCCTACGTCTTCAACGCCCCGGTTGGAACGCTGATCGCCACATCCGGCGCGGTGGCCATTGTGCTTGGCCTTGCACTGCAGAGCACTCTGGGCGACGTCTTCTCGGGCATCGCCCTCAATCTCGCCAAGCCGTACGGGATTGGTGACTGGCTTGTGCTGAGCAACGGCATCGAAGGCAAGGTGGTCGAGACTAATTGGCGGGCCACCCATCTCCTGACCGGCGCAAACGACATGGTGGTCGTTCCCAACAGCGACCTGGCAAAAGCAAGGCTTACCAATCTCAGCAGTCCCGAGCGGAGCCACGGCGTGACACTCAACGTGCGGTTCCGGCCGACCACAGCACCGTCGACGATGGTCGACGTCATGCACTCGGTTCTGCTCAGCAGCAATTCGATATTGGCGCAACCGGAGCCGAGTGTGCAAACAGTGTCGCTGGACGGAGGCGCGGTCGAGCTGGAGCTTGCTTTCAGGGTCGCGGACCGGGCGCTCGCCGGCAAGGCAAAGAGCGAAGTCTTAGACCTCATCTTCCGGCATGCAAAGGCGGCGGGTCTCGCCCTTGCGGCGCCCACGGAAACCGCTGGTTCGGCGGAGCCGAACGCGGTCGAGATGCCGTTTGGCTTCCACACAACGCCACGCAGGCTGCTGGACGTGATACCCCTGTTTGCCTCGCTGACGGAAGACGAGAAGGAAGCGCTGGCGTCGACTATGACGCGCCGGAGTTTTCGAAAGGGCGAGACCCTTGCAGAACAGGGAGAGGTATTAAAGTCACTGATGATCGTGCGCAGCGGCGTCGTGGCGGTCTATCGGCGCGAAGGCGCGCGCGAGACGGAACTGGGGCGCCTTGCGCCCGGCGATTTCCTTGGGGAAGGCGGTCTCCTGACAGAAGCCGGCGAGTTGGGCAGCGTCAAGGCTCTGACCTTCGTGGTCGTCTATGCAATCACGCAAGAAGGCTTGGCGCCGCTGATGCAGGATCGCCCGGGAATCGCCGACGACTTGGCTTTGCTGCTGTCGAGGCGCAGCTCGGCGGAACAGCTGCGAATCGGTCGAGGTGACGGAGCGGATGCCGCAGCGAAGATGCCGCCCCTGCGGGCGCGGATCAGGCAGTTGTTCAAACTCTGATCCGGGGAGCCTTTCGACGAAGCGTCACAATCTTGCGAGATGCGTCCAAAGCACGGACGCTTCCTACAAGCCCCCAAGCGCTTCCCCTGCTCAAATGCAACTCACGGAAATCAGATTTTCCGACGCTCTCACTGGAGAGAAGCCATGGCTGACAATCTCGACATGACATCCGGGCGGCGCGTTGCTGACGACAATAGTGCCCTGCCAGCTGTTCCCGATCCGCGCGTCGTGCTTGGCTCCATCGTTCACGATTTTAACGTGTTGCTGACGCCGATCGTATCCATCTTGGAAGAGATGCAAGGTCGTGGGATTGGAACGGCGCTACAACTGAAGAAAATCGACGGAGCGATCTATTGTGCCTTTCGCGCTAAGACGTTGGCGCGGCAACTGCTCGATTTTGCCAGCCCCCGGCCGGTGAATCTTGCCGCAATCGACGTTGGCCGGCTCGTGGAACGGCTCGAGGCACCGCTTGCAAGCCTGCTATCGACGCGCATTCGTCTTGATCTCGACGTCGCCGACGATCTCCCCAAGGCTTTCATTGACCAGCAATTGGTCGACCGGGCACTGCTCAACCTCGTTTTGAATGCCCGTGATGCAATGCCGGAAGGCGGATGCGTGACGATTTCCGTTGCCCAGGACCACTGTTCCACCGACCGCTCGCGAAAAGCCAGCCCAATGATCCGCCTGACGGTCTCTGACACCGGCAGCGGCATGGATGAGACGACGCTGAGAATGGCGGGTGAGCCGCATTTCTCGACCAAGACAAATGGAGCCGGCCTTGGCCTGGCGAGCGTCAGGCAATTGATGGAGCGCCAGGGTGGCGGGTTGTCGATTGCGAGCACGCCGCATCGCGGCACCAGCATCGATCTGTGGCTGCCGATGATGTGACCGCTGCCGACCGAACGTCGCAAGCACGTCCCGCTCGCGGCAGAGCAGTACAAGCGAGATGAACGCAGGGACGCTATCGCATTGCATGGTCGTCAGTATGGCCTGCTGCAGGGACCCCAAGCTAATCATGAGGTGATGAGCGATGTTGGCTGCGACCGTGCCCGCCGAAAACGCCGCAGACGTTGCGCGACCGATGCGGCCGCGGGTCCTCATCCTCGGCGCCGGTTTTGCCGGCGTGGCCGCGGCGCGGGCCCTTAGGAAGACCGATGCGGATGTTGTGCTGATCGATCGCCGCAATCATCACATCTTCCAGCCGCTACTCTACCAGGTGGCGACCGCCGTGCTGGCACCGTCCGAGATCGCCGCGCCGATCCGGCAGTTGGAGGCAAAGCAGGCCAATCTGGATGTGATGCTGGCCGACGTCGTCGGCGTCGATCTGCCCCATCGCACCGTCGATACCCTCTATCCCGGGATCGGTATCCGCAAGGTGCGCTTCGATTTCCTCGTCGTCGCCACGGGCACGCGCCCGAGCTATTTCGGTCATGACGAGTTCGCAGCCTTTGCGCCGGGGATCAAGACTCTTGCCGACGCGGAGGCGATCCGAACCAAGATCCTGAGCGCCTTCGAGATGGCCGAGGCGACCGAGGATGACAATGAGCGCGCGCGCCAGATGAATTTCGTCCTCGTCGGCGCCGGACCGACCGGTGTCGAGCTCGCCGCCTCGATCGCACAAATGGTGAGGGTGACGCTGCGTGGGAATTTCAGGCGGATCGATCCGGCAACCAGCACGATTACCTTGATCGAGGGAGGAGATCGGGTTCTCCCGACCTTCGCGCCGTCGCTGTCAAAGAAGGTCGCCAGACACCTTGCCAAACTCGGCGTCAAGGTCTGGCTCGGCGTCAAGGTCGACAGTGTCGACGCCGAGGGCGTGATCGCGGGAGGCGAAAGAATTCCAAGTGCAACTGTTTTGTGGACGGCAGGCATGGCCGCATCGCCGGTCGTCCACATGCTCGGTGCCAAGGCCGATCGCTCGGGGAGGGCGCTGGTCGAGCCTTCGCTCAATGTGCCGGGTCAACCAGACATATTCGTCGTCGGCGACGCGGCGTCCATACAGCAGCAGAACGGGCAACCCGTGCCCGGCGTTGCGCAGGCGGCGATCCAGCAAGGGCGCTATGTCGGCCGTCTGATCTCCGATAAAATCAAAGGCCGCGAAGCAAAGCGCGCGTTTCGCTACCACGACAAGGGCAACATGGCCGTCGTCGGCAAGAACTACGCCATTCTGGAGTCCGGTCGTCTGAGAATGGCTGGCTTCCTGACCTGGTTCATATGGGCTTTCGTTCACCTCTTGGCGCTCCCCCAATTGCAGAATCGTTGGCGGGTCCAATCGCAGTGGCTGTGGTCCTATCTGACCGGCCAGCGCAGTTCGCGGCTGATATCCGAACCGCCGCAACCCGCAAACGCCGTGGTCGCGAGCAAGCCAACCACGGCGCCGTGATCCGTCTGCAGCCCGACAGCGCAGATCTGTCGAGGTTGCAATGTCGCCGTCGGACGTGACGGCGGCCACTGGCGGCAACTGGTTGAATTCATGGCCAGCGGGCCGGCGCTCCGCGCCAAGCTGCTGACGCTGGTGAGTGTGGATCTTGCTGCCAAACTGCGTGACATGACCATTGCCGTTTCCGGTCTCGCCGTGGAACAGTCGGCGCCTCGATAGAGGCGAGAGGTCTCTTCGCCGTCCGTTTTGGCTCCCCGTTCGCGGGTCGCGATTCATCGCACTCCATATACGAATCCAGATGCGCATGATCGGGCACAGGCGTCCTACCCGCCGCAGAGTTCTCCAAGAAGAAAGCGCTGCCCGAAGCCATAGTCCTGCTCACGCACTTCATTCCGAGAGATCGGACAACCGCGCAGGAGAACGAGGATGGCAGTGGCAACCGCAACGAGGGACGAACGGCAGGCGAAGCCTTTACCAGCGCCGAACAGCGACTTCTACCAGCTGGCCGATCTCCTTGCTCCCGACGAACTGGCGGTTGTCAAAAAGGTGCGGGCCTACATGGAGGCGAAGGTCCAGCCGATCATCAACAAGTACTGGTCCGACGACGAGTTTCCGTTCGAATTGCTGCCTTCGTTCAAGGAACTTGGGCTCGGTGGCCTCGGGTACGAGGGCTATGGCTGCGCCGGCGGCAGCCAGAAACTATTCGGCTTCGTCGCGATGGAACTGGCGCGAGTCGACGCCTCGTTTTGCACCTTCTTCGGTGTGCACAGCGGCCTGGCCATGGGCTCGATCTATCTCGACGGCTCAGAGGAACAAAAGCAGAAGTGGCTGCCGCCGATGGCGCGCTGGGACAAGATCGGCTGTTTCGGCTTGACCGAGCCATTGGTCGGTTCGGGCACGAGCGGCGGGCTGACCACGACGGCCAAGCGTGATGGCGACACCTGGATCCTCAACGGACAGAAGCGCTGGATCGGCAACGCGACATGGTGCGACGTTTCGATCATCTGGGCGCGAGACCTCGCCGACAATCAGGTGAAGGGCTTCATCGTCGAGAATAAGACAACGCCGGGATTCAGCGTCGAGAAAATCGAGCACAAGATCGCGCTCAAGGTCGTTCAGAATGGCGTCATTACGCTCAAGGACGTCCGCGTGTCGGAAGCCAACCGCCTGCAGGGCGGCAACTCGTTTCGCGATACCGCACGGGTGCTTCGGATGACGCGCTACATGGTCGGCTGGGCGTCGACCGGCATCCAGATGGGCGCGTTCGAGGCGACACTGAAGTACACACAGGAGCGCCTGCAGTTCGGCAAGCCGATTGCGTCGTTCCAGATGGTGCAGGATATCCTCGCCAAGATGCTTGCCAATTTGACCGCGTGCCAGTGCCTGATGGTTCGCCTGGCGGAGATGGACGACGAAGGCAAACTGGCCGACCACCACGCCTCGCTGGCCAAGGCGTTCTGCACGGCAAAATCGCGCGAGACGGTTTCGTGGGGCCGCGAGCTGCTCGGAGGCAACGGCATCGTCGCTGATTACAATGTGGCGCGCTTCTTCAACGACGCCGAAGCGCTCTACTCATACGAAGGCACTTATCAGATGCAGAATCTGATCGTCGGTAAAGCCATCACTGGCCTTGGCGCATTCGTGTGAGCAGCGGCGAGCCGGGGTCGCTCCCCCACCCTGGCTCGTCCCCCTTTCCTGAACAGGAGTATCATCCATGGACGTGGAAACGGCGGGCCCGGCGCTCGCAAACGTTCTCTATGAGAAAAAAGGCGCAATCGCCTACGTCACCGTCAATCGCCCGAAGGTGCTCAACGCGCTTAACACGCCGACGTGGTCGGATCTGAAAAAGGCGTTCGAGGATGGCCGCGACGATACAGCGATACGCGGCGTCATTCTGACCGGCGCCGGCGACAAGGCGTTCATCGCGGGCGCCGACATTAGCGAGTTGGCGCAGGTATCGGCGTTCGAGGCCGAGCAGTCCAGCCGCTTTGGGCAAGGCGTGCTCGACCTCATCGAAAATCTCGGCAAGCCGGTTGTCGCAGCCGTCAACGGCTTCGCGCTTGGCGGTGGCTGTGAAACGGCGATGGCGTGCACCATCAGGATCGCAGTGGAAACGGCCAGGTTCGGCCAGCCGGAAGTCGCACTAGGCCTGCTGCCGGGCGGTGGCGGAACGCAGCGGCTGCCGCGACTGGTCGGCAAGGGCCGCGCCCTTCAGCTCATCCTTTCCGGCGAGATGATCACTGCACAGGAGGCGTATCGCATCGGGCTGGTCAACGAGATCGTCCCGGTTGCCGATCTCATCGCACGAGCCGAAGCGATCCTGCACAAGATTGCTGCCAACGCCCCGATAGCCATCAGGTTCGCACTCGAAGCGGCAAACAAGGGGATGGAGACGAGCCAGGGCGAAGGCCAGCTGCTCGAAGCCGCCTATTTCGGGCTGTGCGCTGCAACGGAGGACAAGAAGGAAGGCACGACCGCCTTCCTGGAAAAGCGTGCGCCACAGTTTCGTGGGCGCTGAAGAAACCCGACGCACACGGCAATTCAGAAAGGACAGCTCTATGGCAACCGACAACATTTTCGCCGGACTGAAGGTGGTCGACCTGGCCAGCTTCATCGCGGGGCCGGCCGCCGCGGTCATCCTGTCCGACTTCGGCGCCGACGTGATCAAGGTCGAGCCGCCAACGGGCGACACGTGGCGGATTGGCTACAAGGTTCCGCCGCAGCCGCGGTCAAAAGACAACTATCCATGGCATCTCAACAACCGCAACAAGCGCGGACTGGCGCTCGATCTGAAGTCGCCGCAAGCGCAGGAAGTCCTGCGGCGGCTGGTCGTGTGGGCGGATGTTCTGATCGTCAACACACCGCATCCGGCGCGCGAAAAACTGAAGCTCGGCTATGACGATGTCGCGGCGTGGAATCCGCGCCTGATCTATGCCGACGTCACCGGCTATGGCGACAACGGTCCTGACGCACAGCTCCCGGGCTTCGACCTCACGGCGTACTGGGCGCGAAGTGGCTTGCTGTCGCTGACGCGCGATGCCGGCGCCCCGCCAACATTCCCGGTTACCGGCAGCGGTGATCATGCGACGGCGGTCAGCCTCTATTCGGCAATCGTCACCGCTCTCTATCGGCGCGAACGCACCGGAAAGGGCTCGTACGTCACCACCTCGCTGCTCGCTGCAGGCGTCTGGGCTTCCGGAGTCATGGCACAGGCAGCACTTGCCGAAGCCACGTTCTATCCCTTGCACGATCGCGCCAACCCACCGAACGCGACGTTGAATGTCTATCGGGCAGCTGACGACAAATGGTTCCTGATCGTGCTGACACCGGACAAGTGGGCGGCTCTGGCCAATGCGATTGGCCGTCCGGATCTCCTGACGGATGCCCGTTTCGTGGACCCTGCAAAACAGGCAGCGAATTCGGGGCAACTCACCGTGATCTTGGACCAGACCTTCGCCGCGCAGCCGATGGCGCACTGGATCGAAGTCTTCGAACACGCACATCTCACCTTTGGCGTGGTGCAAGCGCCAAGCGAGGTAATCAAGGATCCGCAGCTCAGGGCGAACGACATTGTCGTGCCGCTCGAGGGCGCCGGCGGCAGCCTCAACCTTACGATAGGCAGCCCGCTGCAGGTGCATGGCGTCGCCAAGGTTCCGGCTCGGCGCGCGCCCGAGCTAGGCGAACACAGCGAAGAGATCCTCAAACAGCTCGGCTTCAGTTCTGCAGAGGTCGACGCTCTGCGCATAGGCGGCACCGTTCCGAAGGCCGCAGGACGTGCGGCATAGAACGAAGTGCTGGAGCTTTTGCCGAGCTCAAGGGAATCTTGGACGAACAGGAATTGAAGATCATGGATGACATAGTGACGGACCGGTCCGAAGGCGTACTTCGCGTTGAACTCAACCGGCCGGAAAAGACGAACGCGATGACTTCGAGCATGTATGCCAAGCTCGCGGATATCTTCAACGATGCTGGCAAGAACGACAGCGTCCGTGTTGTGCTTTGGTATGGCGCGGGAGATGCATTCAGCGCCGGCTACGATATCCAGGACCTCCTGAAAAACCCACCAGGCGCTGGAGAATCTCGTCAAGCTCGGCTCATGAATGCATTGGCTGATTTGGGCAAACCGATCGTTGCGGCCGTGCACGGCGCCGCAGTCGGCAGCGGAACCACCGTGCTGCTGCACTGCGATTTCGACTATGCGGGCGAAAGCACCAGGTTTCAGATGCCTTTCATCAACCTTGCCGTGGTGCCGGAATTTGGCTCGAGCTACGCCGTTCCGGCCGCGATCGGGCATATTCGCGCGGCCGAACTCGTCCTGCTCGGCTCCGCGTTTGATGCAAAGCGCGCCGCGGAGTTGGGATTGGTCACGCAGGTCGTGCTCGATGAGAACCTGCTGCCGGTGGCTAGCGAAACAGCGCGGAAGCTGGCAGCCAAACCAGCCGGTGCGCTGCAAGCGTCCAAGCGACTTCTGAAGCGGTCCTTCCGTGACCAGGTCAAGGCGGCGATGCAGGCCGAGAACGAGGCGTTCAGCGTGCATGTCCGCTCCGATGAGGCATAGGAAGCGCTGACAGCCTTTCTGGAAAAGCGCCCGCCTGACTTCACAAAAACCAGGAAACCCGCGGCGGTCGCATAGAGCCGTTGGCGATGATCGAATGTGAGTGATGCCGCACTTTGGCATCGAGGCCTCAGGCCGCGAAAGGAGAAATCCATGAACGACGCTTCCGCGACGAAATCGAAATCAACATCGGGCAGCAAGGACACGGTAGGCCGACTGTTCGTTCTCGAACTGAGCGGCAACCGTATCCACTCGATGAACCCCGACGGCTCCGACCGGGAGGTAATCGTCACCGATTGCCATCTACCCGATGGCATCGTGGTCGACGTCGGAGCCGGCCATATCTACTGGACGAATATGGGAGTTCCCAACCTCAACGACGGTTCCATCGAGCGCGCCGACCTCGATGGCAGCAACCGTAGGGTCATCGTTCCCCAAGGCATCACGCATACGCCAAAGCAGATCCACCTCGAGAAGCGAAGCGGCAAGCTC
The DNA here is from genome assembly GCF_055456085.1 of Mesorhizobium subarcticum. Classification (NCBI taxonomy): domain Bacteria; kingdom Pseudomonadati; phylum Pseudomonadota; class Alphaproteobacteria; order Hyphomicrobiales; family Phyllobacteriaceae; genus Mesorhizobium; species Mesorhizobium subarcticum. Next base: position 4,362,437 of record NZ_CM144237.1, read on the forward strand.
TACTGGTGCGACCGCGAGGGTATGCGGGTGATGCGCGCAAATCTCAATGGTACTAATGTAGAGACGCTGGTTCGGACGGGCGAGGGCGAAGACGACAGCCGCGACGCCACCAAATGGTGCGTCGGCATCACGGTAGATCCCGTGCGTGGACAAATCTACTGGACGCAGAAGGGACCGGACAATGCCGGCGTCGGCTGTATCTTCCGGGCGGGCATAGATCTGCCTAGGGGCGAGGCCGCCGCTGGTCGAACGGACATAGAAGTTTTGTTCGACGACCTGCCCGAGCCGATCGATCTCGAACTCGACCTCGAAAGCCGCTTTCTCTACTGGACGGATCGCGGAAATCCGCCGGCCGGAAATACGGTCAATCGCAGCTCAATCGATGCGCCGACCAGAAATGGATATGGACCCGAACTCGTCGTGAGCGATCTGATGGAAGGCATCGGCATTGCTCTCGACGCTGCCAACGATCGGATGTTCGTCACCGATCTCGGCGGCTCGGTCTACACCGCAAAGCTTGATGGCTCCGAAAAGCGCCCGCTTCTTTTCGCCCAAGGCAATCTGTCTGGCGTCGCTTACGCCGAAATCCCCTCTAAGGAGAAATGACTATGGCTGGCAGCAAGCAGATCTCTCAGGTCGCCATTATCGGTACGGGTGTCATCGGCGCGAGCTGGGCGGCACAATTCCTGGCAAAGGGCCTCGATGTCGTGGCGACCGACATCGCCCCCAATGCGGAAGCGTCTTTGCGGCGCTTCGTCGACGCGGCCTGGCCGGCGCTCGACAGGCTGGGGCTTGCCCCCGGGGCCTCGCCGATGCGGCTGACCTTTAGTGCGGACATGGCGGAGGCCGTCAAGGGCGCCGACCTCGTCCAGGAGAACGGACCGGAGCGGATCGACTTCAAGAAGAAGCTGTACGGCCAGCTCGACGAACTGCTGCCGCCCGACGTGATCATCGCTTCGAGCTCATCGGGCCTGACAATGAGCGAGATCCAGTCTGGTTGCCCGAACCACCCCGAACGCTGCGTCATCGCGCATCCGTTCAATCCGCCTCATCTGGTGCCATTGGTCGAGATCGTCGGCGGTGCCAAGACATCCGAGGAGACGATCCGGCGTGCCTCGGAATTCTATACTGGCCTCGGCAAGAAGACGGTCCGCCTGCACAAGGAGGTGCCCGGGCATGTCGCCAATCGCCTGCAGGCTGCCCTTGCGCGCGAGGTGTACTATCTGGTTGGCGAAGGCGTCGTCAGTGTCGCCGACGCTGACACCGCTGTCTCCTGGGGACCGGGGCTGCGGTGGGGCATCATGGGTCAGGTCCTGCTCAATCATCTCGGCGGCGGACAGGGCGGCATGGAACATTTCCTGCAGCAATTCACCGGTCCGATGTCGGCCTGGTGGAAGGTGCTGGGTTCGCCGGAACTGACGCCGGAGCTGCAGAAGAAGCTGATCGATGGCGTTCACGCCGAGGTCGGCTCGCGGTCGATCGACGACCTTGCCGCGGAGCGCGACGAGGTCCTGCTTGGCCTTCTGGAATTGCGAAACAAGGCGGATGCGGAAGCGGCGCGGTCGAGAAAGGCCAATCGCGTCGCCTAGAACCGAGGCGGGGCATGTGAGGCCCGCCATCATCAAGCCATTTGGCCGGCGTCCTCGCCATCGAGCGCTGACGCGCGACATATCCCGAGGACGCCGCCATGGCCGAGAGACCCGTATACGCCGCATATCAGTATCCACTGCTCATCAAACAGCTGTGGCATACGCCGCTCCTGCAGTCGCCCGATCAGGAGATCGTCTATCGCGACAGGGCGCGTTTCACCTATCGCCAGTTGCGCGAGCGCATCGGGCGGCTGGCATACAGCCTCGACAGGCTTGGTGTGCGCGCCGGCGACACCGTCGGCGTGCTCGACTGGGACAGCAACCGGTTCCTGGAGGCCTATTTTGCTGTTCCCATGATGGGCGCGGTACTGCAGACGGTGAACGTGCGTCTGTCACCGGAACAGATCGCCTACACGATCGATCACGCGGGTTCATCGGTGCTTCTCGTTAATGACGACTTCGTGCCGGTTCTCGAAAGCATCAAGCAGCAACTGCCCAAAGTGAAGACGCTGGTCCTGATGTCGGATCGGGCGGTGCCTGAGACAGGCAACCTATCCTTCGTCGGCGACTATGAGGAACTGCTACGAGCCGCTTCGCCCGACTATGCTTTTCCGGACTTCGACGAGAACAGGATTGCCACCACCTTTTATACGACGGGGACAACGGGTGCGCCGAAAGTGTCTATTTCAGCCATCGCCAGTTGGTGCTGCATTCACTTGCCGAAATGGCCTTCCTGGGCAGCGCTGCGAAACAAGGCCGGTTCTGCCGCGACGACGTCTACATGCCGATCACCCCGATGTTTCATGTCCACGCCTGGGGGTTTCCGTGGACGGCGACGCTGTCCGGCGTCAAGCAGGTCTATCCCGGACACTACGATCCCGCCGTACTTCTCAGACTGATCAAGACCGAAGGCGTAACCTTCACGCACGGCGTGCCAACGATCCTGCAAATGCTGCTCGGCGCGGCCACGGCGGCCGGCACCGATCTCGCCGGTCTGAAGATGGTGATCGGCGGATCCGAACTGCCGAAGGGCCTTGCCAGACAGGCGCTGGCGCTGGGCGTCGACGTCTATGCAGGCTACGGCATGTCTGAGAGTGCACCACTGCTTTGTCTGGCGCAGGTGAAATCCGCGGATCTCACAGGCGATCTTGAGAAGGAGACCGATATCCGCACCAAGGCCGGCATAGCCGCGCCGCTGGTCGACATCCGGTTGCTCGACAGGGATCGCAGCGAACTGCCGCATGACGGAAAAACGCCGGGCGAAATCGTCGTGCGCGCGCCGTGGCTCACGCAGGGCTATGTCGACAATGCCGAAGCGTCAGAGCAATTGTGGGCTGGCGGCTACATGCACACCGGCGACATCGGCGTCATAGAGCCCGGCGGATACGTCCGCATCGTCGACCGGATCAAGGACGTCATAAAGACCGGTGGCGAATGGGTTTCATCGCTTCAGCTCGAAGATCTCATCTCGCGATGCGAGGGTGTATCGGAAGCCGCTGTCATCGGCATCAGAGACGACAAATGGGGCGAGCGGCCGCTGGCGCTCGTCATCCGGGATGCCCTCACGGGCGAAGATCTCAGCGACACGCAGATCAAAGCGCATCTGAAAGCCTTCGCGGACGCCGGCGTGATGTCGAAATTCGGAATCCCGGACAAGATCCTGTTTGTCGACGTGCTCCCCAGGACCAGCGTCGGCAAGTTCGACAAGAAGAAGCTCAGAGAGACATACGGCGAAGGCTAGCTCACAATCGTGCCCATGGACGCCGCAGCACAGATCGCGCCGCATGGCACCGCAATCCGGGGTAGGCGAGGGCTGTGTTTGGACCGCCTTGCGCGTGCGACAGAGTACGCAGAAACAGCCAAATCGCAGCATGCCGATCCAAAAGACAGGCAAAGGTCGTACTTGCCAAGCTTCTGGCTAATATACCGACAGCGAACAGGCCGTTTTCCTGGCCGTCTTTCAGCCTAGGATGAGAAGCCAGCAGCAGATGAACCGGCTCGCTGCCATCGGACAAGCCCTCATCACAAGCGTACATGGATTGGCAACGCGAACTCGCCAGCGCTGATCTCATTCGCATGATTTTGCCAATATCAGCCTTGCAGTGCGTCCGTCTCGGAGGAGGCGAGTCTCCCGGAAGCCGCATTGATCGTCGAATGAGCCGAGGATATGGCCTGTCTTTGGCGCTGCGGATAAGATGACCGCGCCACCTTTGCCGGATCGTTCAGATCGCCCGGGACATAGCACCTGCGGCAAAGGCAGGTCCGAATCTGTGAGCTGGCCGTGGAGCGACTTATGTCAAAGGACGGTAACGGAATCGAAGGGGCATTTATCAGCGGTGAGGACGATCCTCCTTTGCTGGTGGACATGATCCCGACGCTGGTATGGCGAGCCGGGCCTGACGGCTTTATCGAGTACGTCAACAAGCGTGTGCTCGACTATTTTGGCGCAGCGCTCGGCGAGATCACTGGCTGGGGATGGGCGGACAGAGTCCATCCGGAAGACGTCGCCTTCAAAGTGAAGAGCTGGCTCACAAACCTCGAGACTGAAAATCCTCACGATGTGGTCTGCAGGTTTCGCGGTCCCAGCGGTCAATATCGATGGTTCAACGTATGCGGAGAGCCACTGCGGGCCAGCGACGGCCGCGTGCTACGATGGTGCGGCGTTCTCATCGACGTTGACGATCAAAAGAGGACTGAGGAAGCCCTTCGGGAAAGTGATGACAAGCTTCGTCAAATTCTCGACACGGTTCCGGGCCTCACCTGGTCGACGGGCCAGATCGGGCGCATGTCGCAACTGCAAGCAAGTCTAAATGCGATTCCCGCGTATACTTGGTACACAGCTCCTTCAGGTGCGCTCATTTTCGTGAACAAGCGAACTGCGGATTACCTTGGTCTTGCGGAAGATCATCCCCTCCGTTTCGGAATCGACGTTGGCGCACCGTGGGACGCCCATATCCCGTTATTGCATCCAGCCGACCAAGAAGAATCACGCAAAGTCTGGGCCGCGTGTCTAAGCACGGGCGAGGCCGCTGAGTTTCGTCAACGAGTTCCTGACGCTCAAGGAGACTACCACTGGTTCCTTAGTCGCGCCGAACCGCTCCGAGCAAGCGATGGAGCCCTATTGCATTGGGTCGGGGTGAATCTGGAAATCGAAGATTTTATGCGCTCAGAACGCGCGCTCCGGGAGAGCGAATACAAGCTCCGCCAGATCGTCGAGACGGTTCCAAGCCTTATTTGGTCAAGCGGGCCCGACGGTGAGCCGACCCATATCAATCAGCGCCTGTTGGACTACAGCGGGATGCGATTTGAGGATTTTAAGCTCCGTGGTTGGGAGGCGTTCGTGCATCCGGCCGACTATTCGGAGACCGAAAAGGCTTACTTTCATGCAATGCAGGCCGGAACCGCGTACGAAGGAGAAATGCGTCTGCGCCGGGCCGACGGCGAGTATCGTTGGCACCACGCTCGTTGTGAGCCCCTGCGCGATGGGGAGGGAAACATCATCCAATGGTACGGCCTGTCTGTCGACGTCGAGGAACGCAAGCAGACCGAAGTCCTGTTACGTCGCAGCGAAGCATATCTGTCCGAAGCGCAGTCGCTAAGCCACGCCGGTTCCTCTGCGTACAATCAAACAACGCTCTTCCATTGGTCAGAAGAGAATTATCGAATTTTCGAGTTTGACCCGCGCGATGGTATTCCGAGCTACAAAGCTGTGCTGGATAGGTTTCATCCGGATGACCGAGAGCGAGTGCGGGAAGTAACTCGCAGAGCGGTGGAAGACAAAAAGGACTACAAGCTTGAATACAGAATCCAAATAGCGGATGGAACCATCAAATACATCGAAGGGAAAGCTCATCCTAAATTCTCCGAGAGTGGAGAACTTGTTGAAGTTGTCGCCACAGTTCTCGACGTGACGGAACGCAAGCGCGCCGAGGAAGTATTGCAAGCGAGCGAGGAGAAGTTCCGGGACTATGCCGAAACCGCGTCCGATTGGTTCTGGGAAACTGGGCCTGACCACAAATTCACGCTGCTGACCGAGAATGCATTTGGTTCACAGGCGGTCGATCGAATTGGAACGCCGTGCTGGGGTGACGCTCTCGACCTTGAAACGGAGCGGGAGAAGTGGCGGCTTATGCGAGAAACTCTCGAGTTCCGTAAGCCGTTCCGTGACTTCGTTTACTGTTCTGCTCGCCGGAACGGCTCTCCCATCCATGTGAACGCCAGTGGCAAGCCAGTGTTTGACGCCGACGGAGAATTCCGTGGCTATCGCGGCACTGGTACCGATGTGACGGCACTCGTGCTAGCGCGGGAGGAGCATGAAAGATTGCGCCAATTAGAGTCCGATCTCGCCCATATGAACCGCGTCAGCGTGATGGGGGAACTGGCCGCCTCCCTGTCTCACGAAATCACACAACCGATCGCTGCGGCGCGCAATAACGCCCGCGCGGCCATGCACTTTCTGGACAGAAACGCGCCGGATCTGGACGAAATCCGGGAGGCCATTGCCAGTGTCGTCGACGATGCCGATCGAGCTGGAGATATCATCGACCGTATTCGTGACCACATCAAGAAAGCGCCCCCGCGAAAGGCTCGTTTCGCTCTTAACAAAGCGATCAGCGAAGTGATTGGATTGGCACAAAGCGCAATCGCCACGAATGGAGTCTCGGTCGCAACCCACTTCACCAAGGCGCTGGCTCTCGTCGAGGGGGATCGGGTCCAATTGCAGCAAGTCGTGCTCAACCTGATCCTGAACGCTGTCGAAGCCATGAGCATGGTCGACGATCGAGTTCGTCAACTGTCGATCAGCACCGAGCAAATTAAGACCGGCGGCGTCCTGGTGTCCGTGCACGATTCAGGGCCGGGCATCGATCCAGACCATCTCGATCAAGTTTTCCAGGCTTTCTACACCACGAAGGCGAGTGGCGTCGGGATGGGACTGTCGATTTCCCGGTCGATCATCGATGCCCATGGCGGCCGGCTGTGGGCAGATACGAATGTATCAGGCGGTGCTGTGTTTCGGTTTTCCTTGCCCAGCGAAGCGTGAGAAACTCACGAATTCTCGCCGCTCGGCTGGCGGGACAGGAGCGCCTCGCTGAGATATCGTATCAGATGCCGCTCATCAAACGGCTTACGAAGGTAACAAACGACCCCATCCTTCATGGCATGGGCGTGGTCTAGGTCGCTGGGGTAGGCCGTAACCAGGATCGTCGGAATCGCGTAACCCGCCTTGATGAGGTATTCGTAGAGTTCGAGCCCGGTCATCCCTGGCATATTGACGTCGGCGATCAGGAAGGTGGTTTCGGCGAGACGAGGCGATGCGAGGAAATCGGCTGCCGAAGGGAAGATCGCAACGTCGTAACCGAGCGATCTCATGAGCCTTTTCATGGATTCGCGAAAGAACTGGTCGTCTTCGACAACCGAGACCAACGACACCACCGGCATAGGTGTGCTCCGGAATGCGCACGACCTTCGGTGCGGGCGTCCCGACAACGCCTCCGCACCCCATGCGATGGGTCAGCCTGCGCCCAAGAGTGAGGCAGGAGCAATACTGGTGTAAGTAAACTTTGGCTTATGCCGGGCCGGGAATTCCGAAGCTGCAAGACAGCCGACCCGTCGAACCGGTGTCAGATCGCATAAACTTTCGTTTACGCCCGCGGCCATCCCCTGACGGAGAATGAGACTGTTCACGTCCGCCGGTCGGGACTAAGCTTGCAGCAAAGGAGCACGCGAACCTTGCAGACTGAGACAAAGGCTCATTTGCCCGCTCTTTGATCGCGAGCAGCACCAATGTCGGACGCGAACACTACCATCCTTGTCATCGACGACGACGCAGCCTTGCGAGCCTCTATCGGGCGTCTGTTGCGATCGCTCGACCTCGAGGCTCGGCTGTTTGCGTCGATCTCGGAGTTTCTTCAGTCGGACCCACCGAATGGCCCCACTTGCCTGGTGCTCGACGTCAGATTGCCGGGACGAAGCGGCCTTGATCTTCAACGCCAGCTCGCCGCGGTGAACAGGGAGATCCCGATCATCTTCATCACTGGCCATGGCGACATCGCCATGTCGGTGCAGGCGATGAAGGGCGGCGCCATTGAGTTCCTGACAAAGCCGTTCCGCGATCAGGAACTCCTCGACGCCATCCAGCTCGGTCTCGCGCGAGATCGTGCCCGACGGGAGAATGAAGAGGCCCTGGTCGTCCTCAGGGAGCGGTTCGCGTCGCTGAGTCCCAGGGAGCGCGAAATCATGATCGAGGTCGCGCGCGGTCGGCTCAGCAAACAGATTGCCGGCGATATCGGCATCGCCGAGGCCACTGTGAAGGTGCACCGCAGCCGTTTGATGCGAAAGATGAAGGCCAATTCGCTTCTCGCGCTCAGCCGAATGGCGGAAAAGTTGCAACTGGTGCCTGATGAGGAACCGCAGTACTCCTGATGCGCAGCCGCATCGACCGGGTGGTTCCAACGATATTCGGTCTGCGGTTATTCCCAGTGTAAGCCAAAGTTCAGTCCAGTGAAACCATGAGCTTATTCCGCGCCACCCGCGTGCAATAGATCGCGCCAGCCCAAACCATCAAACTGCCTGTCACCACGGCCGAGTTCATGTTCGGTTCTCTCAAGAGCCTGCATGAAGTTCGCCCCCGCTGGGACGAAGTGTTTGTCGAGGGTTCGATATGGAACGGCCATACAGCGATGCCGCGGATGTTTCATCTCCAATGGATCTCGAGTTTGGCTCCCTGGCAAACAGCCTCGTGTTGTTGCTTGAAGCCGCCCAAAGCGAGATCGAGCATGACCATGACGCGGCAAGGACATCGCTGGCAGCCGCGTCATCCATTCTCCAGCTGGAAATCGAGCGTCGTTCAGGCGTCAACAATTCGAGAACGGGTGGACTGGCGGGTTGGCAGATCGCCCGGGTTCGTTCCTTCATCGACCGAAACCTGCATCGAACGATCCACGCAAGTGATCTCAGCGAAGTTGCGCGGCGCAGTACGGCCCACTTCTCACGCTCGTTCAAACAGGCATTCGGAGAACCGCCGCATGCCTACATCGTGAGGCGGCGGCTCGAGGAAGCCTGTCACCTGATGCTGACGAGCGCAGCTTCGCTGAGCGAAATCGCGCTGACCGTCGGCTTTTCAGACCAGGCACACTTGTCCAAGCTTTTCAGGCATGCCTTTGGCGAAAGTCCGGCCAACTGGCGCCGCGAGCGCGAGCCCCTGTGGCGCCGCTGATTGCATAGGCCCGACAAGACCCCTATTGCCGCGCCTTGAAAGCAACGGCGGACAGCCGCAGCAATCCGCTCCAAATCCTCGCAGTCCCAGCCAAGATCGGCCATCGGGCAAGCCGCATATTGAGACCCTAAAAGGATCTCACCAGGTTAGGCATTATGAGCAAGCAGGTAGCAGACATTATCGTAGAAACGCTCCAGAGCGCAGGCGTAGAACATTGCTACGGCGTCGTGGGCGACACGCTCAATCTGATTGCGCGCTCGCTCGAGCGAAGCAAGATCGAGTGGGTGTCAATGAGACATGAGGAGGCCGGTGCTTTCGCCGCTCAGGCTGAGGCACAGCTGACGGGTCATCTGACCGCTGTCGCCGGAAGTTGCGGTCCCGGAAGTCTGCATTTCATCAACGGAATTTTTGAGGCAAACCGAAACCGTGCGCCCGTCATTCTCATTGCAAGCCAGATCATCCGCGACGAACTGGGCTTTGATTTCATCCAAGAAGTCGATTTCAGGCAGATCTACCAGAGCTGCAGCGTCTTCTGCGATATGATCTATACGCCGGAGCAGGCGCGGCGCAAAACCGTCATCGCCTGCCAGACCGCCTTGGCGAAACGTGGTGTCGCCGTTCTCATTGTGCCGGCTGATGTTTCCGCCTCAACGGTGCACGATGACATCCCGTACGCAGTTCACGTTTCACAGCCCGTTGTTCGTCCGAGCGACAGCGATCTAGACGACATCGCGGCGATACTTAACAACAGCGGCAACATTGCCATCTATGGCGGATCCGGCTGCCAAGGTGCGCATAAGGAAATCCTCGCCGTTGCAGAGAGGCTGAAGGCCCCGATCGCTCATACCTCGCGCGGCAAAGATTTCCTCGAGTTCGACAATCCCTTCAATATCGGCATGACCGGCATGCTCGGCAACGAGGCCGGCTATCACGCCTTGCTCGACTGCGACACGCTGCTGCTTCTGGGTGCCGATTTTGCCTGGAGGCAGTTTTATCCCGGCAAGGCCAGGATTGTTCAGATCGATATCGACCCGACCCATCTCGGACGGCGGCATCCGGTCACAAAGGGTGTTGTCGGCGACGTAAGAGCAACCTTGGAAGCCTTGCTGTCGAAGCTGGTCGAACGCACCGACGCCTCCTTCCGCGACCAATATTTGCGGCGCTACGCGAAGGCCAGGCAATCGGAAAAGACAAAGGCTGTTGCCGGTCGTGACGGCTGCATTCCCGGAACCTATCTGACCGAAGCGATCAATCGGCATGCCGCGAAAGATGCAGTATTTTCGGCGGACGACGGGACACCGGCCGCCTGGCTTGTCCGCTACATCGAAACCAACGGTCAGCGCCGCACGTTCGCCAGTCTCCTGCATGGAACCATGGCTGGTGGCATGCCGTCGGCCATTGGGTTGCAGAAGTCGCAGCCGGGCCGCCAGGTCGTCTGCCTGGCTGGCGACGGCGGCCTCTCGATGCTTTTCGGCGACCTGATGACGATCGTCCAGGAGCAATTGCCGATCAAGATTGCCGTTTACGACAATGGCAAGCTCGGCTTCGTCGAAATCGAGCAGAAGGCCGAAGGGATGCTCGATACGTTCACGCGGCTGAAAAACCCGAACTTTGGCGACGTCGCGCGAGCCCTCGGCCTCTGGGGCAAGACGGTTTCTAAGGCAGACGACCTTGAAGCTGGTGTCAAGGACTGGCTTGCGCAACCGGGGCCAGCACTGCTGCATGTGCATGTCAGTCCCCTGCAGCTGGTCATGCCACCGTTTATGGCCGCGGGCGCGGCAGCTGGCATGGCGCTTTACTCGGCGCGCGCGGTTTTGCACGGCCGCGGAGGGGATGTCTGGGAAATGGTGAAGGAAAATTTCCTTTGATGCATCGCCAGCCCGGCAACCGAACCGAGCTGGTGTGCCTGTCCCATCGACGGATGCCGTCCTCGTGGCTGAAGCAAAAAGCGCCGTCGCAACCAATTCTTTGAGCACATTCGGGCCCGGTTCAGCAGCGACATACAAGCTTAACTCAACCGGGCGAGGCAAGCTCAAGCAATAGACGCAGATCGTGATGATAAATCCGAAGCGTCTTCCCGTGAAACGAAGCTGGAGCGGCACGATGAGCGTCAAGACCATTGCTGAAGGCCCGTTGGTTTTGATGTTCTGCTGCCGCCCTTTGAACTCGCCCGAAAATCCTTCAACGCAGGCAGATGAGGACTAAGATGCGGTACGGACTACTCGCCGCTGGCTTGGCCGGCGCCGTGATGCTGGCGGGCTGCTCAGAAGGTGTGCTTAGCCCGCAGGGACCGATCGCGGTGGCCGAACGACTGGTTCTATTCAACTCGCTGGGCATCATGCTGGCGATCGTGATCCCGACGATCGTGGCTACGCTGGCTGTGGCCTTTTGGTTTCGCTCGTCGAACGGGCGCGCCCGCTACAGGCCGGATTTCGAGTATTCGGGCCGTCTCGAGCTGTTGGTCTGGTCGATCCCCGCCATGACGGTGCTGCTGGTTGGCGGCGTTGCGTGGGTCGGCGCGCATGACCTCGACCCACGCAAGCCGATTGCCTCCGCGACCAACCCTGTCAGGGTCCAGGTGGTCTCGCTCGACTGGAAATGGCTGTTCATCTATCCGGACCAGGGCATCGCAAGCGTCAATCGATTGACCATCCCCATTGGCACTCCGGTCAGCTTCGAATTGACGTCCTCAGGCGTGATGAACAGCTTCTTCGTGCCGCAGCTCGGCAGCCAAATCTACACCATGGCCGGCATGGCGACGCGGCTTCATCTGCAGGCCGATCATGCCGGACGGTACCGTGGGTTATCGGCCCAGTATAGCGGCCAGGGCTTCGCCGATATGCAATTTGCCGTAGACGCAGTGCCGGCCGATGCCTTCTCGCAGTGGGTGAGCGCGACGCGCGAGGTCGGTCCGATGCTCGACGCGCGGACCTATGCCGACCTTGCCAAGCCAAGCGAGACGGTAGCGCCGTTCACCTATGGAGACGTTGCTCCCGACCTGTTCAACCACGTGCTGAGCCTGGCGGTACAGCCGAACGATCCCACACGGCTCGCGGACATGGTGTCACAGAGGACAGACAAATGACCCTGCTCGGCAAACTCGACTGGAGCGCCATCCCCTTCGACCAACCGATCATCATGGGGGCAGGGGCCTTCATGGTGCTGGCCATCGTCGGTATCCTGTCCTGGGTCGTGCTAAAAGGCTATGTGCCGTATCTGTGGCGCGAATGGATCACATCCGTCGACCACAAGCGGATCGGCGTCATGTATTTTCTGCTGGCGCTGGTCATGCTGCTGCGCGGATTTTCTGATGCCATCATGATGCGGGCGCAACAGGCAGTCGCTGCCGGCGGTGCTCAGGGGTATCTGCCGCCGGAGCATTTCGATCAGGTCTTTTCGGCGCACGGCACCATCATGATCTTCTTCGTGGCGATGCCGTTCGTCATCGGCTTGATGAACTTCGTCCTGCCGCTGCAACTTGGCGTCCGCGATGTCGCCTTTCCGACGTTGAACTCGGTCAGCTTCTGGCTGACGGCCTCGGGGGTGCTGCTGATCAACATCTCGCTGGTCGTTGGTGAGTTCGCCAAAACGGGATGGATCGCTTATCCGCCGCTCAGCGAGCTGCAATTCTCCCCAGGTGTCGGCGTCGATTACTATCTGTGGTCGCTGCAGATCTCCGGCGTCGGTACGCTGCTGACCGGGATCAATTTCGTGACCACGATCCTGAAATTGCGGGCGCCGGGAATGGGTTATATGCGCATGCCCGTCTTCTGCTGGACCTCGCTTGCGGCCAATTTGCTCATCGTCGCTGCCTTCCCGGTCCTGACCGCCACCCTTGGGATGCTGCTGCTCGACCGCTATCTCGGCTTTCATTTCTTCACGGTCGACGGACAGGGCAACGCGATGATGTACGTCAACCTGTTCTGGGTCTGGGGTCATCCAGAAGTCTACATCCTGATCCTTCCGCCATTCGGCATTTTTTCGGAGGTTGTCGCGACCTTCTCGGGCAAACCACTGTTCGGCTACCGCTCCATGGTGGCCGCGACGATGGCGATCTGCATCCTCTCTTTCCTCGTCTGGCTGCACCACTTCTTCACCATGGGTGCCAGCGCCGACGTCAACGGCTTCTTCGGTGTCATGACCATGATCATCGCCGTGCCGACAGGCGTTAAAGTCTTCAACTGGCTGTTCACCCTGTATGGTGGACGCGTCCGCTTCGAGGTGCCGATCCTTTGGTCGATCGGGTTCATGGTGACCTTTGTCATCGGTGGCATGACAGGCGTGCTGATGGCGGTGCCTCCGGCCGATTTCCAGCTCCACAACAGCCTGTTCCTGGTCGCGCATTTCCACAATGTCATCATCGGCGGTGTCATATTCGGCGTCATGGCCGGCTACAATTACTGGTTCCCCAAGGCGTTCGGCTTCAAGCTCGACGACCGCTGGGGCAGGGCATCGTTCTGGTGCTGGCTGGTCGGCTTCTACGTGGCCTTCATGCCGCTCTATGTGCTCGGCCTTATGGGCATGACCCGGCGCATGCAGCACTACGACAATGTCGCCTGGCAGCCGTGGCTGGTCGTGGCGGCGATCGGCACCGTCATCATTCTGGGCGGCATCGTTTGCCAGATCGTGCAGCTAGTCGTCTCGATCCGCAACCGCGACCGGCTTCGCGTGACCGGAGATCCGTGGAACGGCCGCACGCTGGAATGGTCGACAGCGTCGCCGCCGCCGGCGTGGAATTTTGCGATCCTGCCGCAAGTGGCCGGGCGCGACAGCTTCTGGGTCGCCAAGCAGCGGGTCGGCGCACGGCAAGCTCAGCCGGAGCCGGCGCGCCAGTACGAGCCGATCGAAGTGCCGAAGAACAGTCCGGTCGGTGTCGTCAACGCCTTCTTCGCCGTCGTCATCGGTTTCGCCTTGATCTGGCACATCTGGTGGATGGCCGGGGCGGGCCTGATCGGGACGTTTTTGGCGATACTCGTCTTCGCATTTCGCGAGGGGGACGAAACCGAGGTGCCGGCAGCACAGATTGCGGAGTTCGACCGGCTTCACCTGACGGGGGCCGCGATATGAACGTCAGTGTTGCTGTTGAGTCTGGCGAAGCGCTGCAGAGCGCGAGCGAGGCCGGTCCGGCGCCGAAACGGATTGTCGTTGCCTACGGCTTCTGGATTTTCCTGTTGAGCGACATCGTGATGTTCTCCGCGCTGTTTGCTGCCTATGCGGTGCTTCAGCATGCCAGTGCGGGAGGCCCGACGGGTGCCCAGCTGTTCAATCAGTCGAGGGTCGCCATCGAAACCGCGTGCCTTCTCGCCTCTAGCTACACATGCGGGCTGATGAGCCTGGCGGTCGGTTCGCGGCGCCGTTTCGCCACATATCTGGGCGCCTTGCTCACATTCGTGCTCGGTGTCGCGTTTCTCTCCCTGGAGATACGCGAGTTCGCCGACATGATCGCGCACGGTGCCGGCCCGCAACGCAGCGCATTCCTCTCGGCTTTCTTCGCCCTTGTCGGCTGCCACGGGTTGCACGTGACCGCCGGCCTGATCTGGCTGGTGGTGATGATGGGGCAGGTCACATCGAAGGGGTTTCGGCCTGCCGTCCAGCGCCGGCTGCAGTGCTTCTCGCTGTTCTGGCACGCGCTCGACATCGTCTGGGTCGGGCTGTTCACGGTCGTCTATTTGATGGGAGTGACCCAATGACTGAAGCACGCTTCGATCGCGCCCCCGGCGACCAGTCGATTGCGACCGAGCGGGAAGCGGCGTCCTCCGGGATCCTCGTCTACTCGATCGGCCTGCTGCTCGCCGTAATCCTCACCGCGATCTCGTTCTGGGTCGCCAACACCACGCTGCTCTGGGGACCGGGAGTCGCGCTTGGCCTCGCGGTTCTTGCCATCGCCCAGATGGGAGTCCACCTGGTGTTCTTCCTGCACATCACAACAGGCCCGGACAACACCAACAACGTGCTGGCACTCGCGTTTGGCGTGCTGATCGTGACGCTGGTCGTGGTGGGTTCACTGACGATCATGGCTAACCTGAACGGCAGCATGATGCCTGCCGACATGATGGATATGCAGATGCACTACTGATACCACTTCTTGGCGCGCCCGAACCACGAAAGTATATGCCTTTCTTATGAAACCGGGCTTCGGGCCGTTTCGAATCCATATGCAGCCAGGCTGTAAGATCGTTTCTCGTTTGGCGCGAATGTCGTTTCAGAACGGGAATTTGCCTGGAAAGGACTGAGTTCAGGAGCGGCGCATGTCAGGAAACCAGTCGAGCATTTCGCTTCGATGGTGATTTCGGCGCAGCCGACAGCCCATTCCTCTTCTGTGTCCCAGACTGCGAGTGGCAATGATTGTTCGGTTGGATCAGGTCTCCCGGCAGAGTGTAGGCAGGTTCACCCTGAAGCTCCGCATATCCATGCTCATCGCTTCCCACGGAAAGGCTGGGTACGCCGTGACCTCAACATGGCTCGGTCTCTATGCGGTCTTCGCAGCCATGATCGCGCTGCTGCTGGGACAGCGGTTTCCCACCAAATCCTTCAATCACTGGGACGAGGCCTTGTGGCTGGTTGCGGCTGCACTGGGGATGCGCGTAATCCAGAAGGCGATCTTGTAATGGCCATCAATCGCGGCGCCAAATCCCAAGCACGAGCTGCCTCGAAGCACCCGGTACCGGATGCGGCCACAACAAGCATCCCGAACTCAATCCTTCTCGGAAATTGTTATGGGATTGATCCCGCTGGCAATCGCCTTTCTCATTTTCGTGGCGGTGTTGTTCGGGGTGAGAATGCTTTTCGGCTAGCGGTTCAACAGGCAACGAGGCCCGTCGTTCATGACGCACCGTCAGTTGCTGGCAGTCCGCGCCGAAGCCCCGGCACGATAAACTGGCGGCTGGATCGCCGTTCAGAGGTCGTTTTTGAAATCAAGAATCTGGATGATTCCATACGTCTCCAGCGCTCGCCAAGAGACAGATATTAGACGAATATTAAACGATATTTCTCAGAGTTGTGCTAAGTGCTTGATTTTGATGGTACGCCCAAGGGGAATCGAACCCCTGTTACCGCCGTGAAAGGGCGGTGTCCTAACCGCTAGACGATGGGCGCGCTCAGACGAAGCGGCTTATACTGACGTTGTGTGCAACCGGCAACCCGTCAGTTGCCGCCTTGGACAACTTTTTTCCGGGGCTTTGGAAACAAAGGTGGTTCATCACGACTGCATGGCTGGATCATTAGCGGAGGCACCCCATCGCTTCGCTCCTGCTCCGTCCTCGGATGACGAAGTTGTGGACGCTTCGGCTAATCTCGAATGTCTGGGACGGCCCACTGGAACGATGTTTGTCGCTAACAGGCTCCGGCCCGCCAATCAGTTAGCCGTCGCCACCACCGTCACCACCGCCGCTACGCCGGCGGCAGCGCCAGTTCCAGTCGCGCTCGGGGCCGACATCGACGTGGACCGAATCGGTGTGGCAATAGGTGCCGACGCCACCACGGCCAGGCATGGTCCTGATGTAGGTCGCCAGTTCCCATTTGGAGACGCCGGGGACCTGGATGTCGGCGGCGGCGCAGTACATGTGCAGCGAATTCTTGGCGCCGTTGGCGCGGCGGTTGCGGGCTGGGTCGCGGTAGCCCGACGTCACCATCATCTTGCGGCCATAGTGGCCTTCAATCGTCTTCAGCACGCGCACCAGCGACGGCTTCAGGCAGGCGACGTCGACGGTCTCGTTCTGCTTCAGCAGCCCGTTGGGCGCGAGCCTGGCCATGCCGGCGGCCGACGCCACCTGGTAGGACCCGCCCGAGCCTTCGTCCTCGTTGAGGTCGACGTCGCTTTCGTCGTCGAGGCCGGACTTGCGCTTGATTTCGAACAGGGCCGTCTGGCGCACGCCGGGCAAGGCATCGCTGCCCGTGATGTGGCCGGTGTCGCCACCGGTCGAGGCCAACTGTATCGGTTTTGCCGTCGAGTCGGCCGAGGCCAAAGTGATGATCGGCTTTGCGGCCGCCGGCACGGGCGCCGACTTGGCCGGTACGATCGGCTGTTCGCCCGATCGCGTGTTGATCAGCGGTGCCGGCGTCGCGGAAGCGGGCGTGGCGCCAAACATCGAGGCCAGGAAGCCTCTTTTCTTCGGCGCGTCGGCTTGCGGCGCTTCGCCAGCTGTCACATAGACCGGATTGTTCATCACCGGTGCGGCGGCCGGCTTCGGCGCGGTCACGGCGGCATCGGCGGCGGCGATCTTCTGGGCGACCGCGTCGGTCTGCTGCGCCGTCTGTACAGGCTGCTGCAAGGCCTGCGGCGTTTGTCCCGCGATCGTTTCAGCACCGGCGGGCGTTGTCAGCGGAAAGGCGGCTTCGGGCTTGGCGACCGGCACGTAGGCGACCGTTTCCGGCAGCGCCGTATCGCCTTCGCTCATCACGGTTGTCTGCGTGGCCGTCGTCTGCGATGTCGAATCGGCGGTGGCGATGGGCTTGCCGGTGGCGGCCGCACTGATGTCCGAGGAAGAGGCATTGTAACCAGGCATTCCAACCGACTGTGTCGGGTCGCCGGCCGATGTGCAGGAGGCCAGGAGCACGGAGCAGAGCGCTGCCACGATGGCGCGGCGTTCTCCCTTTGCGAGGCTCCACCCTGCTGATTTCAAAGTCAAATTCCCCCTCGATGCCCGGTCGGTATGTCCTTGGCGCGGCGCCGAAGCATCGCTGTCCAAGGTGACCTTTGTCTCCGATCCGGAAACGAGACCTGTGTCAAATCCGCAAGCCTTGAAGTATTTTTGCCGTGATTGCCGAATTACGGCTGCTTGATGGTTGACGACACCATTTCGCCCGCTTTTACCGGGCCGTCAACTCACCAGACATTACAGTCCGTTACACACGCACCTTGACATAGGTGCCTGGAGCATCGCCCAAGGTTTTCATATGCTTGCCGGGTTTGCGGGCAGGCACGCGGGTGTTGTCCTTGGCCTCAATCCAGCTTTGCCAGTGCGGCCACCAGGATCCGGGATGGTCGGTGGCATGGGCAAACCACTGGCCGAAATCACCTGTCGGCGGGCCGCCGGTCCAGTACTGGTATTTGTTGGATGCCGGCGGATTGACGACGCCTGCGATATGGCCCGATGCCGCCATGACATAGTCGACCTTGCCGCCGAAATATTTCGAGCCGAGGAACACAGAAAGCGCCGGCGCGATGTGGTCTTCCTTGGAGGCGAGGTTGTAGACCGGGATGGTGACATCGCCGAGCGAGACCGTGTGGCCCGCCAGCTCCATCTTGCCTTGCGAGAGGTTGTTCTCAAGATAGCAGTTGCGAAGGTAGAAAGAGTGATTGGCCGCGGCCATGCGGGTCGAATTGGCGTTCCAGTAGAGCAGGTCGAAGGGCAGGGGATCCTTGCCGCGCATGTAGTTGTTGACGACATAGGGCCAGATCAGGTCGCCGGAGCGCAGCATGTTGAAGGCGGTCGCCATCTTGGTGCCGTCGAGATAGCCCTTTTCGTTCATCGACTTTTCCACCGCCGCGACCTGGTCCTCGTCGACGAACACTTTCAGGTCGCCGGCATAGGTGAAGTCGACCTGAGTGGTGAAGAAAGTGGCCGATCGGATGCGGTCGTCGCCCTCCTGCGCCATCAGCGCCAATGCCGCCGCCAGCAATGTGCCGCCAACGCAATAACCGATCGCGTTGACGTCGCGTTCGCCGGTGGCCTTTTCGATCGTGTCGAGGCCGTACTGCAGGCCCTCGCGGATATAGGCCTCCCAACCCTTGGCGCCGTGCCGTTCGTCCGGATTGATCCAGGAGATGACGAACACGGTATGGCCCTGTTCGATCGCCCAGCGGATGAAGGATTTCTGCGGGTTGAGGTCGAGGATGTAGAACTTGTTGATCCAAGGCGGGCAGATCAGAAGCGGCCGCTTGAGCACCATCTCGGTCGTCGGATCATACTGGATGATCTCGGCGACATCGCTGCGGCCGACCACCTTGCCGGGCGTCATGGCGATGTTCCTGCCGATCTCGAAGGGCGAGTAATCAGCTTGGCGCATTTTCAGGTCGCCCTTGCCGGCGGCGATGTCCTCGGCCAGCATCTTCATGCCGCGCACCAGGTTCTCGCCATTGGAGGCGACGGTCTCGCGGAACAGTTCCGGGTTGGTCAGGATGAAATTCGACGGTGAGATGGCGTTGGACACCTGCTTGACGTAGAAGCTCGCCTTGTGGCGGGTGTGCTCGTCCAGACCTTCGGCGTGATCGACCAGTTCGGACGCCCAGCGCGAGGTGACGAGATAGGCCTGCTTGAGGAAATCAAAGAAGGCATTGCGGCCCCATTCCGGATCCTGGAAGCGCTTGTCACCGCGCTCCGGCTTGACGGCATCTTCGGGAGCCTCGGTGTTGGGGCTGACGCGCTGTATGGCGTTTGCCCACACGGTCATATAGCCGGAGAACAGCCGCGTCTGTGCTTCCAGCGCGCGCTGCGGGTCGGCGAGCCAGTATTCGCTGAGCTTGGAGAAGGTCTTGACCATGTCGACGACCGGTTCGGCGACGTGGTCGCGCACTTCGCCTTTCTCACGCGGCTCGGCCCAGGCGGAAGCCGCCTTGCCGGCCTGCTCAATCATGCGCGCCATGTTCAAGGCGAAGCGTTCCGGATCCTTCACCAGATATTGCTCGACGGTCGAAGGCTCGTCATCTTCCGTTTTGCTCGAATCGGGTGTTTTGGACATTGTTGGCGGGGTTCCTCCCGAAGCGATTTCTTGACATATTAACATGGGACATCCGACAGGGTCCAATCTCGCACTACCCCGGCTGCCAAGGAAACAATATGACGATTAATTTTGGCGAGACTGTTTTTTTCGGTGCCGCACGCTTTTGCCGCATCGGCGCGGCGATCGTCCTCGTGGGGATCGCCGGGTGTTCGAGCACAAATACCGGCGCTCCGGTGCCGATGGCCGATACTGCCGGCCCGAAGGATACCGGCACCTTTCCGAACCTGAATATCCCGCCGAAGGTGGCAGCCAAGCAGTTCACCAATGAGGAGCGGGATGCCAAGCTCGCCCAGTTGAAGGCGGACGAAAACCGGCAAGGCGCCAAAAAAGGCGGCGGCCCACCGGTTTCCAACCAGGCGGCGCTGACGGATCTGGCCAAGAAGCATGGCCCGCAGACGCTGAAGCAGATCGAAGGCAAATGCGATCCCGCCCTCGACCCTACCTGCAAATGAGTATATAGCGCGCGCCCAACGCCCCCTATGTCCGGGGTCTTTCGATGTCTGGAACTGCCATGGAAGAATTCCACAAGGTCCGCCGGCTTCCGCCCTACGTGTTCGAGCAGGTCAACCGGCTCAAGGCCAGCGCCCGTTCGCGCGGCGCCGACATCATCGACCTCGGCATGGGCAATCCGGACCTGCCGACGCCCAAGGCCATCGTCGACAAATTGTGCGAAGTGGTGCGCGATCCGCGCACGCATCGTTACTCCTCCTCGCGCGGAATTCCGGGCCTGCGCCGCGCCCAGGCCGCCTATTACCAGCGCCGCTTTGGCGTGAAGCTCAACCCCGACACGCAAGTGGTGGCTACGCTCGGCTCGAAGGAAGGCTTCGCCAACATGGCGCAGGCGATCACGGCGCCCGGCGATGTCATCTTGTGTCCGAACCCGACCTATCCGATCCATGCCTTCGGCTTCATCATGTCGGGCGGCGTCATCCGCTCGCTGCAGGTCGAGCCGGATGACGGCTTCATTCCGGCGCTGGAGCGCGGTGTTCGTCACTCGATCCCGAAGCCGCTGGCGCTGATCCTCAACTATCCGTCGAACCCGACGGCGCTGGTCGCTTCGCTCGATTTCTACAAGGACGTGGTGGCGTTCGCGAAGAAGAACGACATCATCATCCTGTCCGACCTTGCCTATTCCGAGATCTATTTCGACGGCAATCCGCCGCCTTCGGTGCTGCAGGTGCCGGGCGCCATGGATGTCTGCGTAGAGTTCACCTCGATGTCGAAGACCTTCTCCATGCCCGGCTGGCGCATGGGTTTTGCTGTCGGCAATGAACGGCTGATCTCGGCGTTGACGCGGGTGAAATCCTATCTCGACTACGGCGCTTTCACGCCGATCCAGGTGGCCGCCGCCCATGCGCTCAACGGCGATGGTGCCGATATCGCCGAGGTGCGCGACATCTACCACAAGCGCCGCGACGTCATGGTCGATTCGTTCGGTCGCGCCGGCTGGACCATTCCGGCGCCGGCCGCCTCGATGTTCGCCTGGGCGCCAATCCCGGAGCCGTTCAAGCATCTCGGCTCGCTCGAATTCTCCAAGCTGCTCATCGAGCACGCCGACGTGGCGGTGGCGCCTGGTGTCGGCTTCGGCGAACATGGCGACGATTTCGTGCGCGTAGCGCTGGTCGAGAACGAGCACCGGATTCGCCAGGCGGCGCGCAATATCAAGCGTTTCCTGTCGAGCAGCGCCAAGCAGCCCAACAATGTGGTGCCGCTGTCCGCCCACCGGTAAGCAAAAAAATCGATCTGATTTGAGGGACGTCGCCTTCCATGGCTGAAGCACTGCGTGTTGGAATTGCCGGACTTGGCACGGTCGGTGCGTCGGTGGCGCGGGTGCTGCGCGACAAGGCGCCGGAACTGACCCGGCAATGCGGGCGCGACATTGTCGTGTCAGCGGTTTCGGCGCGCGATCCGAAACGCGACCGTGGCGTCGATGTCAGTTCGGCAAAATGGTTCGACGATCCGGTCAAGCTGGCGCAGAGCGCCGATATCGACGTGTTCATCGAGTTGATCGGCGGCGATGAAGGGCCGGCGCGGTTATCGGTGAAGGCGGCGCTCGAAGCCGGCCGCCACGTCGTCACCGCCAACAAGGCGCTGCTCGCCAAGCATGGTGTGGCGCTGGCCGAGATTGCCGAGAAGAAGGGCGTGCTGCTCAACTACGAGGCGGCGGTGGCGGGCGGCATTCCCGTCATCAAGACGATGCGCGAGGCGATGGCCGGCAACTCGGTCACCCGCGTGTTCGGCATTCTCAATGGCACGTGCAACTACATCCTGACCCGCATGGAGGCTGAAGGCATCTCGTTCGATGCCTGCCTGAAGGATGCGCAGCGGCTGGGTTACGCCGAGGCCGATCCGACCTTCGACATCGAGGGGCATGACACCGCGCACAAGCTGTCGATCCTGACCAGCCTTGCCTTCGGCACGAAGATCGCGGCCAACGACATCTATATGGAAGGCATTTCCAACATCACGCAGGCCGACATCCGCGCGGCCGGCGACCTCGGCTACCGGATCAAGCTGCTCGGCGTCGCCCAGCGCACCGAAAGCGGCATCGAGCAGCGCGTGCATCCGACCATGGTGCCGACCGCCTCGGTCATCGCGCAGGTGCATGGCGTCACCAATGCGGTGGCGATCGAGACCGACATTCTTGGCGAACTGCTGCTTTCAGGCCCCGGTGCCGGTGGCAATGCCACCGCCTCGGCCGTCATCGGCGACGTCGCCGACATCGCCAAGAGCCGGCCCGGCTTCCAGCATGGCCCGGTCTTTGGCCGGCCGGCGAAGGAGTTGCGGCCTTACAAGAAGGCGCAGATGCGCAGCCATGCCGGCGGTTATTTCATCCGGCTGACCGTGCATGACCGCATCGGCGTCTTCGCTGCTATCGCCAAGCGCATGGCCGACAACGATATTTCGCTGGAATCGATCGTCCAGCACGCGGTCAGTGGTGAGGCCGCCGTGCAGAAGACGGTGATCCTCGTCACGCATGAGACCACCGAGGCCGCCGTGCGCAAGGCCGTCGACGGCATCACCAAGGACGGTCACCTGACCGACAAGCCGCAGGTCATCCGCATCGAGCGGGCAGGGTAGCTCTCAATTCGCTTGTAGCGCGGGACCCTGCAAGCGTTTTGCCTGGCTGATGGCAAATAGCCACCAATTGGCCGGAACGAATTCGTGTCGACGCCGTTCTCTTGGTCAACAACCAAGGGAGCCACTTTATGGCCGATACCAACAAATCCGACCTGCCGAATATCGACGATATCCAGAAGACAATGGAAAAGCAGATCGCCGAACTGCGCAAGGAGATCACCAAGATCAACAAGAGCATTTCGGCAAGGGGCGCTGAGTTGCTCGACGACGCCGGCGAACAGGCTTCGGATTTTTACGATAGCGCCGCGGCGCGCGCATCGCGGACCGCGCAGCAACTGCGCAGTCAGGCTCAGGCGGTCTCGGACGTCGCTCGCGAAAACCCGGGCACGACGACAGCCGTGGTCGGTGTAATCGGCCTGCTCGGCTTCCTGGCCGGTTTTGCCATCGGCCAATCGACGAACGACACGTCGCGCCGCTGGTATTGAGCGCGCCGGCATCGAGCCGGCGTCGCCGGCTCGATTCTCCATTTCAGGCAATCATTTCAAGGAGGGCACCGTGGCTTCATCCATGTTGATCAGCATCCTGATCACATTCCTCGTCATCATTCTCGTTCTCTATCTGGTGCAGCGCCTGCCGCTCGACGCCAGGATGCGGCAGATCGTGCAGGTCATCGTCATCATCATCGGCATCATTTCGCTGCTCAGATATCTCGCGGTTTTCTAGGTCCCGACAGCGCTATTTTTACGTCTTCAAGGCGGCCCGGTCGTTTACGATCGGGCCGCCTTCTTGTTGGAAATATGGTTCAATCGATTGATATTGCTTAGCTTTCGATAAAACTCGTGGTAGGTCTTGCCGTTGTCATGCTCGTTTGACAAAACAGGCCCGCCTCCGGCGGGAGGCGCTTGTGAACGAGGATTTTCCCCCAATGAATGTGGCCCAGAACATAGTTGCCGGCCTTGACCGGATACTCACCATGGAACTGGTGCGCGTCACCGAAAGGGCGGCCGTGGCGGCAGCCAGGCTACGCGGTCGCGGCGACGAGAAGGCTGCTGATCAGGTCGCGGTCGATGCCATGCGCCAGGAGCTCAACCGCCTTGCCATCAAGGGCACGGTGGTGATCGGCGAGGGCGAGCGGGACGAGGCGCCGATGCTCTATATCGGCGAGGAAGTCGGCACCGGCAAAGGCCCGGCGGTCGATATCGCGCTCGATCCGCTCGAAGGCACGACGATCTGCGCCAAGAACCTGCCCAACGCGCTTGCTGTCATCGCCATTGCCGAGAAGGGCAGCCTGCTGTTCGCGCCCGACGTCTATATGGACAAGATCGCCATTGGTCCTGGCTATGCCGATGGCGTCATCGATATCGATGCCTCGCCGGCCGAGAACATCGCCAGCCTCGCCCGAGCCAAGGGTGTTGCTGTGTCCGACATCACCACCTGTATCCTCGACCGGCCGCGCCACGCCAAGCTGATCGATGCGGTGCGCGCCACGGGTGCTGCCATCCGGCTGATTGGCGACGGCGATGTCGCCGGCGTCATCCACACCACCGATCCCGACGAGACCGGCATCGATATCTATCTCGGTACCGGTGGCGCACCGGAAGGCGTGCTGGCCGCGGCCGCACTGCGTTGCACCGGCGGCCAGATGCAGGGCCGGCTCATCCTCGATACGCCGGCAAAGGTCGCACGCGCCGCCAAGATGGGAATTTCCGATCCGAAGCGGATCTACTATGCGGAAGACATGGCGCGCGGCGACGTGCTGTTCGCGGCCACCGGCGTCACCGATGGCAACATGCTGGCTGGCGTCAAGTTCGGCCGCACTTATATCACCACGCACACGATCGTCTTGCGTTCCTCATCGCGGACCGTGCGGGAGATCAAGGCCCGGCACCAGGATCTGGATAAGTTCTAGAGCTGCTTGCGAAGCCGCGCCGCAGTTGCTAGCCCTTGGCTGCATCTGAACCTGGCGGCGCAAGGATTGATGATGAAAGCGTTCGACTGGCACGCGGATTCGGTTTCGCGTGCCACGCCCATCACGAAATCCTACCGTAACACCCAGAATGTGCGCCGCTTTTTCATCCGCGAATGCGGCGATGCGTTCAGGTTCGATCGAACTTTCATGGCCTGGCTCAAGGATGGCCAGGAAAAGACGATGGGGGATGCAGCTGACGAATGGGTCCGGCGCCAGGCTGAAAAGCGGAAAGCGTAGTTTTTAGTTGAAATCCTCCGTGACCGCGCATCATCGCGAACCGCTTGGCTTTGCCCGCCTTTGGGCTGCTGCTTGTGCCTGCCGTTGTCCCAAAACCGCTGCGCATTTTTGGACGGTATGCATTATCCTGCTGCCAACCATGAGTTGGCAAAGCGCATGATGGGCGACAAGCGCCTCTTCCTCGATGTCAGGCAGTCGGCGACCGGTCTCTCCTGGGAGCATCGGCTGACCGAGCGGCAGGACATGGTCGCGCTTGCCATCGCGCAAGGCCATGGCGTGCCTGACATCGTCGCGCGCGTGCTTGCCGGACGTGGCGTGACCGCCGATGAGACCGAGCGGTTTCTCGACCCGACGATCCGCGACCTGTTGCCCAATCCAGCCTCGCTGACCGATATGGACAAAGCCGCCAACCGCATCGCGGCTGCGGTGATGGCCAGGGAGAAGGTGGCGATCTTCGGCGACTACGATGTCGATGGCGCCTCCTCGTCGGCCTTGCTGAAGCGGTTCCTGACGCATTTCTCCATACCGTCGGAAATCTATATTCCGGATCGTATCTTCGAAGGTTACGGTCCCAATCCCGATGCCATGCGCGAACTCGTCTCGCGCGGTGCGACGCTGATCGTCACCGTCGATTGCGGTACCAACAGCGCCGTTTCCGTCGATGCGGCCAATCAAGCCGGCGCCGATGTCGTGGTGCTCGACCACCATCAGGTCGGCGGCGCCTTGCCAGCCGCGATTGCCGTCGTCAATCCGAACCGCGACGACGATCTTTCCGGGCAGGGGCATCTGTGCGCAGCCGGTGTCGTGTTCCTTGCCCTGGTACAGACCGCAAAGGTCCTGCGGGGCCTGAGCGACGTCGCGCCGCCCGACCTGCTTTCCCTGCTTGATCTCGTTGCATTGGCGACCGTTTGCGACGTGGTGCCGCTCACCGGCGTCAACCGTGCCTTCGTCGTCAAAGGGCTGCAGGTGGCCCGCCAGCAGAAGAATGAAGGGATGGCCGCGTTGGCGCGGGTTTCGCGCATCGGCGAGCCAATCAGCACCTTTCATCTCTCCTATCTGATCGGGCCGCGCATCAATGCCGGCGGGCGCATCGGCGATGCGGCGCTCGGCAGCCGGTTGCTTGCGACGGACGATCCGGTCGAAGCACGGACCATCGCCGAGACGCTCGACCGGCTGAACCAGGAGCGGCAGCTGATGGAGCAGGAGATGCTGGCCGCGGCGCGTGCCGAGGCCGATGCCGAGCTTGCTGGCGGCAGCGGTCCGGCGATCATCGTCACCGCCAGCAACAATTGGCACCCCGGCATTGTCGGCCTGCTTGCCTCGAGGCTCAAGGACCACGCGCGTCGGCCGGCTTTCGCCATTGCCTTCAATGCCAATGGCGTTGGCACCGGTTCGGGCCGCTCTGTTTCGGGCTTCGATCTTGGCCGATTGGTGCGCGAAGCCGCCGATGCCGGGCTGATCGTCAAGGGCGGCGGCCATGGCATGGCGGCCGGCATCACCGTGGAGCGCGCCAGGCTGGGGGAACTCAGGGCGTTCTTCGAGGAACGGGCGGCCACCGAGGTGTTTCGGCTGCAGGACGAGGAAAGCCTGGCGATTGACGGCGCGCTTGCCGCGGAGGGCGCGACGCTTGGCCTGCTCGACGCGCTCGACAAGGCCGGTCCCTTCGGCGCCGGCCATGTCGCGCCCGTCTTCGTGCTGCCTCGCCATCGGCTGGCTGACGCCAGGCCGGTCGGCACCAACCATATCCGCTGCGAATTGCAGTCGGACAGCGGCGGCCGCATCCAGGCGATCGCCTTTCGCGCCGTCGATACGGTGCTTGGCGAATTCCTGTTCAAGAACCGGGGCAAGACGGTGCATGTCGCCGGCTCGCTGTCGGGCAATTACTGGAACGGCAACCGCACGGTGCAGTTTCGCGTCATCGATGCGGCAAAGGCGTGAGAGCTATCCGGATTTGATCAGGCCAGAACCGCCTGCAGCCGGGTCAGTTCACCGATCTGCGCCATCGTCGCCTGATAGCCGAGCTGGATCGCCTCGTCGGCGCGATGGAATTCTGTGAGGCCGATATGGCTGAGCTTGGGCTGCAGCGACATGTCGGGTGGATCGCCGGCAAGCCTGGCACGCGAAATGCGGTCCTGGATGATGTTGAAGGCCTCGACCATGACGCCGGTGATGCCGAGGCGCGTCTGATGCGACTGGTGGTTCGGGTCCAGGTGGCCGGGGCGGGGCGCGTCCTTTTCGATAACCAGTTCGCCGGCGCTGTGTTTGATCACGGCGGCGCGGCCGAACAGATCGTAGTGAAGGTTGACCGCCACGACGAGCGGTTGCTCATAGGCGCGGCAGACCGACACCGGCACCGGATTGACCAGCGCACCGTCGACGAGGATGCGGCCGTTGCAATTCACTGGCTCGAACACGCCAGGCAACGCGTAGGATGCGCGCATGGCTGATATCAGCGAGCCGCTCGACAGCCAGATCTCGTGGCCGGTGCGGATTTCCGATGCGACGCAGACGAACGGCTTGGGCAGGTCCTCGAAGCGAATGCCCGCCACATGCTCACGCAGCCGGGCATCGAGCTTCATGCCGCCGAACAGGCCGCTGCCGCGCAGATTGAGATCGAGCAGCCCAAAAATGCGCCGCTTGGTGAGGCTGCGGGCGAACGCTTCCAGCTCATCCAGTTTGCCTGCGAGATAACAGCCGCCGACCAGCGCACCGATCGAGGTGCCGGCGATCATCGAGACTTCGATGCCGGCTTCATCGAGCGCGCGCAGCACGCCGATATGAGCCCAGCCTCTGGCGCAACCACCGCCCAAGGCGAGCGAAATGCCTGTTTTCCTGGAAGATTTCGTTTCGGATGCGCCGCCGGGCGAGGAGAGGCCGTTGGCCTCGCTCACGTCTGGTCTGCCACGCAATGACGCCCACTCGAGCATCATGATCTCCCTTGTCCCACGGCTAATGTACAGGCGGGCCGTATCGAAATGATAAATCTATGTGGTTGGTGTGAGGCAGAAGGTTCAAGACCGTGGCTTTCGATACGTGCTTTCCGCATCGAACAGCGGCTTGCTGCCGTCATCGGCAAGCGTCCCCTTGCCGTCGACCAGCCCCACCGTCCGATAAAAGCATGAACGCCGGCCGGTGTGGCAGGTTGCGTCGTGGCCCAACACTTTGACGTGCAGCCACAATGCGTCCTGGTCACAGTCGGTGCGCATCTCGACGACGTGCTGGAAATTGCCCGAGGTTTCGCCCTTTTTCCAAAGCGCATTGCGCGAGCGCGACCAATAGTGGGCGATGCCCGTTTCCAGCGTCAGCGCCAATGCCTGCGCATTCATGTGCGCCACCATCAACAGCATGCCATCCTTGACATCGGTGACCACAACCGTGACGAGCCCGGCGGCGTCGAAGCGCGGTGAAAACACCGCGCCTTCTTCGAGAGCCTTCTTGTCTGATGGAGCTTTGGGAAATTCCAGTGCCGACATTGCAGGTCTATTTTCCTGTTGACCGTGACGCCGGCGAGGGGCTTACGCCCCGCCGCGCACCATGGTGACGAAACGAACCTGCTCTTCGGGCGTATCCTTGAAGACGCCGGTGAAGGTGGAGGTCAGCGTGGTGGAGCCTTGCTTGCGGATGCCGCGCATGGCCATGCACATGTGCTCGGCCTCGATCATGACGGCGACGCCACGCGGGTTGAGCACATCCTGGATGACGCCCGCGATCTGCGCGGTCAGCGCTTCCTGCGTCTGGAGGCGATGGGCAAAGATATCGACGACACGGGCGATCTTGGACAGGCCGACCACCTTGCCGTCCGGCAGGTAGCCGACATGCGCCTTGCCGATGATCGGCACCATGTGATGCTCGCAATGCGAATGGAACGTGATGTCCTTGACGATCACGAGGTCGTCATAGCCGGCGACCTCCTCGAAAGTACGACCAAGTTCCTCTGCCGGGCACATATCGTAGCCACCGAACATTTCGCGATAGGCCTTGGCCACGCGCTTGGGCGTATCGATCAGTCCCTCGCGGTCCGGGTTGTCGCCGGTCCAGCGCAGCAACGTCCGTACGGCAGCCTCGACTTCGGCCTCGCTTGGCCGGTCCGTGACAGGCTTTTCCATATAGGCGGCCTGGGGCATGAGCTTCTTGATGACGGCATCCATAAAGGCGTCTCCCGTAGTTCCTCTCTGCGGAGGAACGAGTTGAACGGACCACGACCTTTCGGTGTCGGAACCCGCCCGGTTTCCAGCCCCGCAAGTGGCGTGAACAGATCAGGTGAAGGCACCCGCTTCGGTTGCCTTGTCGATACCCAACTGCCAGCATTATATATGGTCAGGCGCAGCGAAAGGAAGACGTTATAGCGGCAATCGCTGTTCGCTTGGCGGCGACGGATTGGAAAAATATGATCAACGACGTCTACAATGCGAAAATTCTCGGTTTTGCCGGAAACATCGCACGCATCGGCCGGCTCGATCATCCGGATGCGAGCGCAAAGGCGCATTCCAAACTGTGCGGTTCGACCGTTACCGTCGACCTCAAGATGGCGAATGGCATTGTCACCGACTTCGCCCATGACGTGAAGGCCTGTGCGCTCGGCCAGGCGTCGTCCTCGATCATGGCGCAGCATGTCGTCGGCGCCAGTGCCGAGGAATTGCGCGCGGTGCGCGACACCATGCTGAAGATGCTGAAGGACAATGGCGCGCCGCCCGAAGGACGCTTCGCCGACCTCAAATATCTGGAGCCGGTGCGCGACTACAAGGCACGCCATGCCTCGACCATGCTGACTTTCGACGCTGTGGTCGACGCCATCGGCCAGATCGAGAAGAAGCGCGCCGAAGAAGCGGCTTAGGCGTGCTCCTCCAGCGCGTGTCTGCTTTCAGCAAACTCGCCTCGTAACCAGTCGGCGAACGCGGCTGCCGGTTCCGAAAGATCGCGCAGACTTCTGGCCACCAGCCAGTAGGCGCCGGACGCAACGTCGATATCGAAGGGCTTGATCAGCGCGCCGGATGCGACTT
This sequence comes from Mesorhizobium subarcticum, assembly GCF_055456085.1. NCBI lineage: Bacteria > Pseudomonadati > Pseudomonadota > Alphaproteobacteria > Hyphomicrobiales > Phyllobacteriaceae > Mesorhizobium > Mesorhizobium subarcticum. Next base: position 4,392,251 of record NZ_CM144237.1, read on the forward strand.
CTCCGCCGATCTGCAAGAGATCGCCAAGTGCCACGCCATGTCCGAGCAGGGCGGCCTGCTTTGAAAGCGATGCGTCCGCCAGCATGGGACCCCGCGCGGGCACAGCATCGGCGGGCACGCCGGCGGCCTCGAACCAGCGTGCCCAGCCCTGACGATTCTCCTCATGCAAAAGCGTGTAGCGAGCAAGGTCGATCGGCTTCTCAAGGGGAGGACCCAAGGCGAGCAGTGCCGGCGACAGAACAGGTGAATCGACCGTCGAGGCAAGCCGCTCGGCCTGGCTGCGGGGCCAGGAGTTTGCATTCGCACTGAAGCGCAAGGCAAGCTCGGGCTGATCGCTGCGGAATTCGATCAGCCTGGGATCGACTTCGAGGGATATGTCGATGTCAGGCCGCAATTGGCGAAACCGGTTGAGGCGCGGTACCAGCCACACTGAGGCAAGCGACGGCTCGACGCTGACACGAACCACGGACTGCGCGGGGGCGGCAACCAGTTCTGACAGCAGTCTGTCGATGTCGTCGAAACTCCTGACCAATTGGGCGAGCAGCCGGCGGCCGGCATCCGTCAGTTCGACGCGGCGATGGTGACGTTCAAACAAGGGCTGGCGCAGGAAGGTTTCGAGCTCGCGGATCTGCCGGCTGATCGCCGCCTGCGAGACGAACAGCTCCTCGGCGGCCCGACTGAAACTCAGATGCCGGCCCGCCGCCTCGAAACTCCTCAATGCCGTCAACGGCAGGCGTCCGCGCTTCATTTCGCATAACCCAGGATTATCCGAAGTGGAAATTATACTCGTTTGAAGGCGAAGGCCAGCGGCGGTCTAATCGCGTCAAAGGAGAGGCGACCATGATCCAGTTCCTAAACATTTTCGGCGATGTGATGCGGATTGCAACGTTCCAATGGCGTGACGAGAGGCATGGTGCAAAGCGCAGCGAAGAGCCGGCCAGCTCTGGCCGGTGGCCAGCTCCGGTTGACAGGCAGCCATTTCGCCGCTCTCGCCCATGATATCAGGCAGACAAGGGATGGGATTGCGTTCTCCCACGGAAGCCCACATCTATCGCGTTGGAACGCGATACGGAGAATGCGGTGCACGACCCGCTTGGGCATACCCATACTGCCAAACCGCCGGGGCGTGGCCGCAACTGGCCCGGCCCGTGGCGCAAGACGCCTGGCCGTCTCCTCGGCACGTCGTTCGTGCGCCTTTACCAGCTGACTTTGTCTGGCTTTGTCGGCAATTCCTGCCGGCATTTGCCGACCTGTTCGGAATACGCGCATGAGGCCATTGCCCGGCATGGCTTGTGGGCGGGCGGCTGGATGGGATTTTTCCGGGTGCTGCGCTGCGGACCGTTCGGCACGCATGGCATCGATCTAGTGCCGGAAGTGCTGGCCGATCGTTATGTCTGGTTCATGCCGTGGCGGTATTGGCGGATCGGCCGCAAGCACGCCGAAACCAAGGCATGATTGCGCCGGTCACGCCTCGGGCGACAGTGCGTGTTTACGATCCGGTAGGGTTAACGCAAGCCTGCACAAAGACTGCGCATTTGAGACAAAATCGAGACAAGAGACCCCGCTAAGCCCGCTCGCGAACACCCTTTCTGGAGCGAGCATCAATGCGTAACATCGACCGTCTTCCCTTTATCCTGGCTGGAGTCCTGTTCCTGCTCGCCTGGCTGCTGGGGTTTCCGATGCGCGCGCAGTCGGCGTCGCTTGGGGATGTGCAATGCACGCTGATCGCCGATGCGGCGAGCGGCAAGACGCTTTATCAGGACGGTACCTGCGACCAGCGCTTCAGCCCGGCTTCGACGTTCAAGGTGCCGCTTTCGCTGATCGGCTATGACGCGGGCATCCTGAGCGACGAGCACACGCCGACCTGGGATTACAAACCCGAATTCAACGCCGTGAAGCGGGATCAGAAGACCGTCGATCCGGTAATCTGGGAACGCGATTCAATTATCTGGTTCTCCCGCGAGATCACGCGACGGCTCGGCGGCGAAAAGTTTGCCGGCTACGTCTCGAAACTCGACTACGGCAACAGGGATGTTTCCGGCAATCCCGGCAAGAATGACGGCCTTACCCATTCCTGGGTGAATTCCTCGCTCAAGATTACGCCGGTCGAGCAGATCGATTTCCTGCGCAAGCTGCTTGCCCGCAAGCTGCCGGTCTCGGCCAAGGCCTATGACATGACATCGGCTATCATCCCGACCTTCCAGGCGGGAGGCTGGACCGTGCAAGGCAAGACCGGCAGCACCAGGCTGGCCAATGATGCCGACAAGGTCAGGGACAAGCGTTCGCTCGGCTGGTTCGTCGGGTGGGCGAAAAAGGACGGCCAGCAGATCGTCTTTGCCCGGCTGATCGTCGACACCAAGCGCACCGATGTGCCGAAGGGCTGGAGCACGCGTTCCGGGTTCCTGAAGGACCTGCCGCTGCTGGTGAAATGAGTCTGATCAGGCGCTTCGGCGCGCGCGGATGATGTGGCCGCCGGAATTGTTCGTGGTTCCCTTCGAGGCCCCGGAAAAGCGGGCGGCGATATCGCCGCTCTCGAGATCTTCGATCTCGTCGAACCCGAGGTCATTCAGGGATTTCGCCAGTTCGACGGGGACAAAGAAGCTGATCCATGGCTCCCCGACAGAAGCGACGCGCGCTGCATGGAAGGCAAGGGCGGCCTGTCCCGCTGCATCACGGTTCTCTGCCGGCTCGCTATAGTCGAACACGACCTCCGAGCCGGGGATGCCGACAATCCAGGACAGCGTTTTGAAGATCGCTTCTTTTGTCAGGTAGGGTACGACCCCCAGCCACATGAAGAAGCTGGGCTCTGTCGACTGTAAACCGGCCGCAGCCAGTTCCACGGACAGACTTTGCCGCTCGAAATTGACCGGCACGAATGTGGTGGCGGGTGGCTCGGCAAGCCCGCTATCGGCAATGCATTTGCGTTTCCAGGCTTGCGTCGCCGAGTGGTCGACTTCGAATATCCTGAGATCCGGATACGGATTGCGCAGCGAAAACGTATCGAGGCCGGCGCCCAGCACTACGAGTTGGCGGATGCCGCGACGGACCGCCGCCGCCAGCCAGTCCTCGGCGAACCGGGCCCGCGCGGTCACGAACAGGCGCATGCGCCGGCGGCGCTCGTCTTCCTCCTCAAGCTCCTGTGCAGCGGGAGCAGCCCCACCCAGGATCGCGATCGCGTAGGGATCGCGAAACAGCCCTGCCTGCGGTGAAAACTGATGCAAGGCCCTCATGCGTGCGACGCCAAGGGCAGTTCGGCTGGGTACGGCGTCTTCCATGCTGATGATTCCAGTTGATGTCGTGCATTTTGGCAAGTGTCTTCGATATCTGTGGCGACACTTCCTGACAGCTGCGCCAATTGCCGCTCTTTACCTGACGCGGCACTGCCTCTAAAACCCGCCCGCTGCCGCTTGTCCATGCGATTGGCGGCTTTACCCCACGACCACCCGCGCTCGTTTGCGGGACTGGATAGGAGAACCATGATGCTGAATTCCGTTTCCCTGACATTTCCTGATGGCTCTGTGCGCGACTACGACGCGGCGATGACCGGTGCCGGTCTTGCCGAATCGATCTCGAAGTCGCTGGCCAAGAAGGCCGTCGCCTACGCCATCGACGGCACCGTGCGTGATCTCAGCGATCCGCTGGGCAAGTCGGGCAAGGTCGAGATCATCACCCGCGACGATGCGCGCGCTCTCGAGCTTATCCGTCACGACACCGCCCACGTGCTGGCGGAAGCTGTGCAGGAGATATGGCCGGGAACGCAGGTGACCATCGGACCGGTGATCGAGAACGGATTCTATTACGACTTCGCCCGCAACGAGCCGTTCACGCCCGATGATTTTCCGGTGATCGAGAAGAAGATGCGCGAGATCATTGCGCGCAACAAGCCGTTCACCAAGGAGGTCTGGTCGCGTGACAGGGCCAAGAAGGTGTTTGCCGACAAGGGCGAACGTTACAAGCTGGAGCTGATCGACGCCATTCCCGAGGACCAGGATCTCAAGATCTATGCCCAGGGCGACTGGTTCGATCTCTGCCGTGGTCCGCACATGGCCTCGACCGGCCAGATCGGCAACGCCTTCAAGCTGATGAAGGTGGCCGGTGCCTATTGGCGTGGCGACTCGAACAACCCGATGCTGACGCGTATCTACGGCACGGCCTGGGCCGACCAGGCGCAGCTCGACGCCTACCAGACGATGCTGGAGGAGGCCGAGAAGCGCGACCACCGCAAGGTCGGCCGCGAGATGGACCTGTTCCATTTCCAGGAAGAGGGACCGGGCGTCGTCTTCTGGCATGCCAAGGGCTGGAAGATGTTCCAGAACCTGGTCAACTATATGCGCCGCCGCCTCGACGAGCAGGGGTATCAGGAGGTCAACGCGCCGCAGGTGCTGGACAAGAGCCTGTGGGAGACGTCAGGCCACTGGGGCTGGTATCGCGACGCCATGTTCAAGGTGACGGTCGCCGGTGACGATACCGACGACGACCGCGTCTTCGCGCTGAAGCCTATGAACTGCCCGGGTCACGTGCAGATTTTCAAGCATGGGTTGAAGTCCTATCGCGATCTGCCCGTAAAGCTTGCAGAATTCGGCAATGTGCATCGTTACGAGCCATCCGGTGCCCTGCACGGGCTGATGCGCGTGCGCGGCTTCACGCAGGATGACGCGCATATCTTCTGCACCGAGGAGCAACTCGCGGCCGAATGCCTGCGCATCAACGATTTGATCCTGTCGACCTATGCCGATTTCGGTTTTGAAGAAGTCAGCGTCAAGCTGTCGACGCGGCCGGAAAAGCGCGTCGGCACCGATGAGGCCTGGGACCATGCCGAGGCGATCATGGGCAATGTGCTGGAGACGATCAGGACACGGTCTGGTAACCGGATCAAGACCTCGATCAACCCGGGCGAGGGCGCCTTCTACGGGCCGAAGTTCGAATATGTGCTGAAGGACGCCATCGGCCGCGAATGGCAGTGCGGCACGACGCAGGTCGATTTCAACCTGCCGGAACGGTTTGGTGCCTTCTACATCGGCTCGGATTCCGAGAAGAAGCAGCCTGTCATGGTGCACCGCGCCATCTGTGGTTCCATGGAGCGTTTCCTCGGCATCCTGATCGAGAACTATTCCGGCCATTTCCCGCTGTGGTTCGCGCCGCTGCAGGTGGTGGTGGCGACGATCACCTCCGAGGCGGACAGCTATGCGACCGAAGTGGTGGCAAAGCTGAAGGCCGCCGGGCTTCTGGCGGAAGCCGATCTGCGCAACGAGAAGATCAACTACAAGGTGCGTGAACACAGCCTAGCCAAGGTGCCGGTCATCCTCGTCTGCGGCAAGCGCGAGGCGGAAGAGCAAACGGTCAACATTCGCCGGCTGGGCTCACGCGACCAGGAATCGCTCGGCCTTGCCCAGGCGATCGAACGGTTGACCGAAGAAGCGATCACGCCCGATCGCCGGCGCAAGCGCGCCGCCTGATTGAACAGCCCTTTGGTGATGGCGGTGGAGCGGTCCACCGCCATTTTCATATCCCTGTCACGCCGGTCTTGTAACGAGCCCCATGCTCAAGCTGAAATTACGCGAAAAACCATTTCCCGAACTTTCCTATGCCAATCCGCATCAGCCGGTGCTGACGCGCTGGGTCATTCATTCCATTGAAGGCCTGTCGGGGCGCGACCGCTATGCCGCGCTCTATGATTTCTGGCGCCGCCAGGTGGTGCCATCAGGCGAGCGCATATTCAGCCGCATGCTCGACCTGATCGACGTGCGGATACGGACCGCCGACCAATGGCCGCCCGCGCCATTGCCGGAGACGCCGCTGGTGATCGTGGCCAACCATCCGTTCGGCATAGGCGACGGGATTGCCGTACTGTCGCTGGTGGAGCAACTTGGGCGGCCGTTCCGGGTGATGATCCACAAGGATCTGCTCAAGATCCGCGAGATGGAGCCCTATTCGCTGCCGATCGACTTTTCCGAGACCAAGGACGCGCTGAAGAACAACATGGCCGTACGCCATGAAGCGGTGCGGCTGCTGAAGGAAGGCGTCACCATCGTGGTGTTTCCCGCCGGTGGCGTCGCCACCGCCCCGAAAGGCTTTGGCCGGGCGCGCGACCTGCCATGGAAGATGTTTCCGGCACGCCTGGTCCAGGATGCCAAGGCGTCGGTTATCCCGATGCATTTTTCCGGACAGAACGGCCGGCTGTTCCATCTGATCAGCGGGCCGATGAATATGGCCGAGCGCGATGGCCGCGTGGCCAAATTCGTTGGCAAGGCATCGCTGACATTGCGCCTTTCAATGCTCATCCACGAGTTCGCGCGGCTGTCCGGCAAGGCGATCGACGTACGCGTCGGCGAGGTGCTGAGCTGGAGCGAACTCGAGCCGCTGCGCGATCGCAAGGCATTGCTCGACCGGCTTTACCGCGGCGTGTTCGACCTGGCGCCGCAGCTGCCGCGCCGCCGGATTCCCTTCCTGCCGGCACGGACCAAGCTGGCTGCCTGAACTTGGAAATATCCCGCCGAAGGAAGGCTAATCCGCGCCTTCTTCGGGATCCATCGCCGCGGCTTCCGTCGCCAGAACCTCGATCTCCAGGTTCTGTCCGGCAACGACCGTAAAGTCCTTCTGGTAGATGCGATCGCGGTTCTTGGCGATGATGGTGTAGTCACCCTCGGCCAGCACCATCGAGGCGAAGGCGCCGACGGTTTCCTTGATCGGATCGCCGGATTCGTTGAGCAGCGACCACGACGTGTCGGCGATCGCTTCACCACCGGCCTCGCGCACCAGCTTCATGGTGATCTCGGCGGCGTGGTGCTCGACGGTGGCTTCAGTCAGCTTGCCGGCCTCGACGCGGATGTCGGAGCGGATGACCGCATTGACCGCGCCGTAGGTCGAGACGACGTGGTAGATGCCGGCATTGAGCCGCACGACACTGTTGGGCTCGACATCGGGAATGATCAGCGCGCGGTCGCCATTGGCTTCGGCGGTGCCCTCATAGATAGAGAAGCGCAGTTTTTTCGGGGGAATGCGCACGCCGCCGGACAGAACCGCGTCAAGCTTCAAGCCGCCGGCATCGAGCACCAGGCTTTCGCGCTTGGCTTCCTTGCCGACTGTGATGCGCTTGGTGGCGCCGGCGCGGCCATAAGAGGCGTGGACCAGATAGCTGCCGGGCTCGAGCTGGAAGACAGCGCTGCCGCCATGCGCGGAAGCGACCATCGGCAATTTGCCGTTGACGGCTTCAGGCTTGAAGACACGCCAGACCAGGCCGCGGGTGATGTCGGTGCCTTTGTCGGTCAACTGGGCCGACAAGGTGAGGGCGCCACCGCCGCCGAGCGCCAGCGGGGTTTCGCTTTTGGGCGTCGCGTAACTCGAAATTCCCGGAAGTTTCAGGTCGCTGACACCGTCCTTTTCCTGCGCGACAGCCAGCGAAACCGGCGCCAAGAACAGCGCGGTGCAGAGCCAGACCAGGAAAAGACGCAGTCGCCCCTCAAACATGCCTTGCTTTGAAGCCCATGGCAGTGGCAATTTCAAGGCTTAAGAGTCCAATCCATGGCTCTTCCGCCCGGCGCTTGCGCGCCTTTGCCCGAGCCGCCCGAATTCCCGATGGTGCGCTTCAGCTCAAAACAGAGTGTCTAGGAGACTTGCGCCCATGGCGTCGCCGATCATCGACTTCCTGCTGACCCGAAATTCAGCGCCGATTCCGGAGCTCAGGGAACCGGCGCCGAGCGATGCCGATATCGCCACCATGATCGCCGCCGCCACGCGCGTGCCCGACCACGGCCGGCTCGAACCCTGGCGCTTCATCCTCTATCGCGGCGACGTCCGCATCGAGATCGGCAAACAATTGGCGGCGCTTGCCGAACAGCGCGAGGGGCCGTTGCCGGAAGGCCGCCGCAACCAGGAACTGGCGCGCTTTTCGCGCGCTCCGCTGGTGATCGGCGTGGTGTCGGTGCCGAAGGACAATCCCAAGATCCCGCAATGGGAGATGTTCCTGTCCGGCGGCATGGCGGCGATGAACCTGATGATTGCCGCCAAGGCGCTGGGCTACGGCACCAACATGATCAGCAACTGGTATTCCGACGTGCCGGAGGGCAGGGCGATCCTTGGACTGGCGCCGCAGGAGCGCGTGGTCGGTTTCATCCATATCGGCTCCTATGCCGGCCCGGCGCCGGAACGGCCACGGCCTGATCCGGCCAAGCTCTATGCCGATTATTCAGGACCCTGGGCGGGCTGAATGTTCTACAAACCGTCCAAGGGGCACGGGCTGCCGCACGATCCGGCCAAGGCGATCGTCGCGCCACGCCCGATCGGCTGGATATCCACGCTGAACGAGGCGGGCGAGGTCAATCTCGCGCCATACTCCTTCTTCAACGCCGTTTCGACGCGGCCGTTCATCGTCTGGTTCTCCTCGGAAGGCGAGAAGGACAGCGCCTCCTTTGCCCTGGAGACAGGCGAGTTCGTCGCCAATCTGGTCAGCCGCGATCTGGCGGAGAAGATGAATTACACCTCCGTCAACGCGCCGCGCGGCGTTAACGAGTTCGTCTATGCCGACCTCGCCATGGCGCCTTCGCGCCTCGTCAAGCCACCGCGCGTGGCAGCAGCGCCCGCCGCGCTGGAATGCCAGGTGACGGAAGTCTTTCGTCCAAAGGCGCTGGACGGAACGCCGACCAGCGCCGTCGTCGTCGCCGGCGAAGTGGTCGGCGTGCATATCGACGATGCCTTTCTGAAAGACGGCCTGTTCGACATCACCAAGGCCGGCAATGTCGCTCGTCTCGGCTACATGGATTATGCCAGCGTCAGCGAGGTCTTTTCGATGCGCCGGCCACGCTGGGGCAAGGAATAGGCCGGGGCCTGGCAAATCACCGCGCCTTATCGGCTTTCCGCCGGGCTGTCATGACGGCCCTGATATAGCCGGGTTCACCGATCCGAATGCTTCCATCGGCGAGGCCGAGTATGCGGTCGAGAGCAATCTCGTAGAGCCTGACGCGTTTCTCCAGGACTTCGATCGCGACCTCCATATCGGCGTCGCTGCCGCCGGCGATCGCCTTGCCAACGACGTCATGCGTGGCCATGCCGAACTGCATGACGATGTCGGCGACACCCTCCGGATCGAAGGTCCTGAAGCTGCCGTCTTCGACACCTTGCCGGATGATCTTGACCAGCAGTGGTGAAAACGACGCGCTGGCGGCCAGATTGATGCGGTGGAAAAGCACCAGGTTCTCAGGCCGAAACATCGTCTCGAAAAGAGCCCAGGCTTCCGTCGCGGTCTCGATCTTGGCTCGCCGCGACTGGGAGAGCAGGCCGTTCAAGCGGCCAAGCGGGTCGAGGCCGGGATCGTCGAATATACCCTGAACCCCAGCCAGCGCCTGTCGCGCGAAGCGGCTGGCCAAGGCTTCCAGAAGAGCCTCCTTGGAGGGGAAGTAGTGATAGAAGGCGCCCTTCGAGATGCCGGCGGACGCAATCACATCGTTGAGGCTCGCCTTGTCATAGCCCCGCGTCAGGAACAGGGCCTGGGCGTGGTCCAGAAGTTCTTCTCGCCTGAGTTCGGGATGCTTGACGACACGGGGCATGACCAAACCTCTGCACGTGATGGGCGTTCCCGTCCAGCACGGGATATCGGATAGTCCACTTGAATTATAGACCAGTGGTCGGTATGGTAGACCATTGGTCTAATCCGGCCAATGCCGCGGGGGCATACCGTGGAAGGTCGATCATGATCGCGAAATTGCTTCTTCAAACATTCATCTGGTTTGGCGTCATGGGCGCCTTGCTGTTCCTGTCGGCCGGCACGCTGCATTGGCCGGGGGCCTGGGTTTATCTGGTGGGGATGGTCGGGCTCAGTCTCACTTTGGGTATCGCGCTGGCGCGACGCGATCCGGGCCTGATGAATGAGCGGCTAGGCCCACCGATCCAGAAGAACCAGACGGCGGCCGACAAGGTCCTGCTGTCCATACTGCTGCTCGCCATCTTTGGCTGGCAGATTTTCATGGGCTTCGACTTCCGTTTCGGCTGGTCGACGGTTCCAGTCTGGGCACAGGTGGTCGGCACGCTGGTCCTGCTGGTGGGAATCTGGATCTGCTACCTGACAATGCTGGAGAACAGTTTTGCTGCACCCGTTGTGAAGATCCAGGATGAGCGCGGACAGCGCGTCATCACCACGGGGCCTTACAGTCATGTCCGCCATCCGATGTATGCCGGCGCCATCCTGTTCCTCGTCGGCACGGCACTTCTGCTCGGCTCCTGGTGGGGGCTGGCATCGGTACTCTTGTTCGTCGTTCTCCTGGCCATTCGCACCTTCATCGAAGAGAAAACGCTTCGCGCCGGCCTGCGCGGCTATGACGATTATGCAAATGAGGTTCGCTACCGCCTGATCCCGATGGTCTGGTAGCGGTCAGGCGAAGTGCCTGCCGCCCTCGCACGCCAGCCATCGCAGCGGATTCCTTATCCGCGAACACGCGAATAGCGATTCCCCTTCACCTGAACACAGGCTAAGAGAGCGGCTTCGGCGTTGCGTTGGCGCGTCGACCTTGGGGATAGTGCGGGGGCACCGGCGACATGAAGAAACGAGAACTCGCTGGCAACCCGGCTGCGCTACCAGTTCGACAGGAGCATGGCCGCCGGGCCGATCGCGCTGATCGGCTGGCTCGCCATCGTTTCCCTGCTGATCATCATTGCCGCAGCGGCTTTCCTTGCAGTGACCCGCATCGCGCCGGAGGGCGGTGAGCCGCTGGGCTTCTTCGAAGCGTTCTGGGAATCGCTGATGCGCACGCTCGATTCCGGCACGATGGGCGGGGACACCGGCTGGGCCTTCCGTCTCGTCATGCTCGTCGTCACGCTTGCCGGCATCTTCGTCGTGTCGGCCCTCATCGGCGTGCTCAGCGCCGGTGTCGACGGCAAGCTCGATGAATTGCGCAAGGGCCGCTCGCGCGTGCTGGAGGCCGATCACACCATCATCCTCAACTGGTCGCCATCGATCTTCGACGTCATCTCCGAACTCGTGATTGCCAATGCCAGCCGCCGCCGCCCGCGCATCGTCGTCATGGCCAATATGGACAAGGTCGAGATGGAGGACGAGATCGCGGCCAAGGTCGGCAAACTGGGCAACACGCGCGTCATCTGCCGCAGCGGCGATCCAACCGATCTCTATGACCTGGCCATCGTCAACCCGCAGACCTCGCGGTCGGTCGTGGTGCTGTCGCCGCAAGGCGACGATCCGGATTCGCAAGTCATCAAGACGGTGCTGGCGCTGGTCAACGACCCGGGCCGGCGCACCGACCCCTACAACATCGCCGCCGAGATCCGCGATGGCAGGAATGCCGAGGTCGCCCGCGTCGTCGGCGGAGCCGAGGTGCAGCTCGTGCTGGCCGACCAGCTGATCTCGCGCATCGTCGTGCATTCGAGCCGGCAGTCGGGTCTGAGCGGCGTCTATTCGGAGTTGCTTGATTTCGACGGCTGCGAAATCTACGCGACCGAGCAGCCTGATCTCGCCGGCAAGACCTTCGGCGAGGCGGTCATGGCGTATGAACACTGCGCGCTGATCGGGCTTTGCGACCAGCAGGGGCGTGTCAACCTCAACCCTTCGTCGGACCTCGTGATCGGCAAGGACATGCGCGCCATCGTCATCGCCGAGGACGATGCCGCGATAAAGCTCGGAAGCACCGGGATCAAGATCGATGCGGCGGCGATCCGTGGGCCGCGGCCCATCGAGCCGAAGCCGGAGCGCACCCTGATCCTCGGCTGGAACCGGCGCGGCCCGATCATCACCTATGAACTGTCGCGCTACGTCGCGCCTGGGTCGATCCTGACCATCGCCGCCGACACACCCGGCCTCGAGCAGGAAGTTGCCGAACTGCCGGTCGCCGGCGACAATCTGTCGGTTTCCTGCCGCATCACCGACACATCGAGCAGCACCGCCCTGGCAAGTCTGGACGTGCCGTCCTACGACCACGTGCTCGTTCTCGGCTACAGCGAAACCATGGCAGCGCAGCCCGCCGACACGCGCACGCTGGTGACGCTGCTCCATTTGCGCAAGATCGCGGACGATGCCGGCACGCACATCTCGATCGTCAGCGAGATGATCGACGTGCGCAACCGTGAGCTTGCGGCGGTGACCAAGGCCGATGATTTCGTCGTCAGCAATAGGCTGGTCAGCCTGATGCTGGCGCAGGCGTCGGAGAACCAGTACCTCGCCGCGATCTTCGATGACCTGCTCGATGAGCAGGGCTCCGAAATCTACATGCGACCGGTCGGCGACTATGTCGCCATCGATCAGCCTGTGACCTTCTGGACGATCGCGGAATCGGCGCGGTTGCGCGGCGAGATCGCCATAGGGTACCGGCGCATCCGTGCCGGAGACACTGATCAGCGTGCGCTGGGCGGCGTCACCGTCAATCCGCTGAAGTCGGAAGCGCTGGCCTACCTGCCGGAGGACCGAATCATCGTGCTGGCGCGAGACTGAGACAAACGCCTGCCGTCTTGGCCCGGGCCAGCAGCCGCTCGGCCAGCCGCAGATGCGGGCGGTCGAACATCTTGCCGTCGATGCCGACGACGCCGGGATTGCCCGCCGCCGCGAACGCCGCGACGATCGCCGACGACTGTTTCACCGCCTCCGCCGAGGGCGTGAAGGCGGCATTGATGACGGGCACCTGATCAGGGTGAATCGCCATCTTGCCGGTGAATCCGTCCCGCTCGGCTTCAGCGCATTCCACGGCGAAGGCCGCCATGTCGCGAAAATTCGGAAACACGGTGTCGATTGCCGCGACCTCTGCGGCTCCTGCCGCAAGGATGGTCGTCAGGCGAGCGTGGCGGAAGAGGTCGGTGTAGCGGCCGTACTCGTCGCGGGCTGTGCGCGCGCCAATCGTAGCCGACAGGTCTTCGGCGCCCCAGGTGAGACCGGCGAGCCGCGCGCTTGCCCCGGCATAGGTCGCAGCGGCGAGCACACCGGCCGGGGTTTCGGTAATGATCGGCAGGATCTTGATCGCGCCATCGGCCAAGCCGCTCTGGGCCTCGTGAACCCTGAGCTTGGCCGAGAGGTGCTGGACGTCCTGGCCGCTGTTGGATTTGGGCAGCATAATGCCATCCGGCCTGGTTGGCACGAGCGCAGCCAGATCGTCATCGGTCAGCCCGGTCGACAGGTCGTTGACCCTGACATAGATGGTTGGGCTGGTTTGCGCCCTGCGTTCGATGATGAAGCGCGCCGCAACGTCTCGTGCCTGCGCCTTGTTTTGCGGTGCCACGGAGTCCTCGAGATCGACGATGACCACGTCGGCGCCGGCACCAAAACTTTTTTCCAGCTTGCGCTCGGAATCGCCGGGAACGAACAGCAGCGAGCGCATCAGGCGGCTTTCTTCAGCATCATCGCTTGGCGCGTGCATTTCGCAACCAGATCACCATGCTGGTTGTAGGCGCGATGCTCGAATTCGACGATGCCGCGATCCGATTTCGATTTGGATTCGCGCGCCGAGATGACCGTCGTCTCGACGCGGAGGGTGTCGCCGTGGAAGACCGGATGCGGAAAGACGGTTTCCTTCATGCCGAGATTGGCCACCGTCGTGCCGACGGTGATGTCGTTGACCGAAATGCCGATCATCAGCCCGAGCGTGAACAGCGAGTTGACCAGCGGCTTTCCCCATTCGCTTTTGGCGGCAAAATCGAAGTCGATATGCAGCGGTTGCGGGTTCAGCGTCATCACCGAAAACAGCATGTTGTCGCTCTCGGTGACGGTCTTGCGTAGCGTGTGCTGGAAGACATGGCCAACGACGAACTCTTCGAGATATAGCCCGGCCATTTCCGTCTCCTGCGCTGTTTGTCGGTTGATAGGCGCTGCATCCGGCGCTCGCAAGCCAGTTAATGAACATGGTGAACCGTTCGTAAACCATTTCTGCCTACCGTCTTAAGCGGGGCCGGAAACCTTCCGGCAAGGGGCGTAAGCAGACGGGCATGGTTGTTGTTTCGCATTTCCTGAAATGGATCTACACGGCAAGAGTGTCCGAGCGCGCCGCCGCGGCCAATGCGCTGGCCCGGGCCTATGTCAATTCCGAATTGCCGTTCGAGGATCGCTGCGCCGCCGAGGCTGCGCTGACGCTGCTGCTCGACGATGCCTCGTCGAAAGTACGGCTGGCGATGGCCGAAGCACTCTCCATGAGCCACCACGCGCCACTGCAGATCATCAGTGCGCTGGCGTCCGATCAGCCGGAGGTTGCCGGCGTCGTGCTGGCGCGCTCGCCGCTGCTGACCGATGCCGACCTGATCAATCGCGTGGCTGCAAGCCCGAAGGCGACGCAGAAGCTGATCGCCGACCGTCCTGTTGTCTCGATGGCGCTGTCGGCGGCGATCGCCGAGATCGGCGAGGCGGAAGCCTGCGCCGTCCTGCTCGCCAACAGCGGCGCCGCGATCGCTTCGCTGAGCTTCCGCCGCATGGCCGAACGCCACGGGCATCTGCCGCTGGTGCGCGAGGCACTGATCTCGGACGTTAGATTGCCTGCCGACTGCCGGCATATGCTGCTTATCAAGCTTGGCGAGACCTTGAAGACATCGCCGCTGGTCATGGCATTGATGGGCGCCGCACGGGCCGAGCGCGTCATGCGCGATGCCTGCGTCAAGGCCTCGGTGACGCTGATCGAGGGCACGCGCCAGGAAGAACATGCCGCGCTGATCGAGCATCTGCGCCTACGCGGCGACCTGACCGCCAGCTTCCTCATCCGCACCATCGCGCACGGCAAGGTCGATTTCTTCGGCTCGGCGCTGGTCGCGCTCAGCCAGCAATCCGAACAAAGGGTGAGGGCGTTGCTGGCCGGCGGGCATGATGTCGCCTTGCAGGCGCTGTTCCGCAGCGCCGGCCTCGCTGCCGCCACGCATGCCATCATCCTGCGCGCGCTGAAAATCTGGCGCGAGGTCGCCAACGGCAAGCGCGTCGCCGGCGTGCAGGAAGTCAGCTGGCTGATGCTGAAAGAGGTGGGCGGGCAATCCGCCGAAGGCGATCTTGCCGCCTTGATCAAGTCGATCCATCTCGATGCGCTGCGCGAGAATGCGCGTGGGCACGCACTGGCGATAGCGGCAGCCTAGCCTTTATCCCTCGCAAAAAAATCCGGAAAATCCTCGATCGCGGCGGCGATAATGCGCAATGATGCCGCGATCTGCAGCACGTCGCCGGTGGCGTTTCGCTGGGCGATGGTCGCCGCATATTGGCGGGCGACGGCGACGGTCGCTGTCTGCGGATCGCCAGGGGCTCGGAAGAGCAGCTCGCGCGCCAGGCCCCTCAGAAAGGTAGCGATCGAAAGCGCGGTTTCGGACGGAACGGCATGCGCCTGTTGCGCCTCGCGCAGCCGCAGGATTTCCAGGCCGACTGTGACAGCGGCGACGCCGCCGCCCAGGACCGCATCGCCCTTGCTCCCGGAATTCTGCACCAGCGGCATCAGCTGGTTGACCCGATCATAGGCGAGGCTCTCGAAGGCCGAACGTCTCGGCACGCGCTCATGCAGGCAAAGCCGCGCCAGATCCTCGCGCATGGCGCGTACGATGCGATTGGCCGCCAGCCACGGATCGGCGGGCAGCACCAGGATGAAGACGCCGATCGCCAGCAGAATACCAACCAGCACCGATGCCGAGCCGGCGAAGAACGGGCCGGGATCATAGGTCATTGCCTGATGCGGGCTGAGGAAAGCGAGGAAGTTGATGGCGAAGGCCGTGGCCACGCCGACATAGCGCGGATTGGCCATGCCCAGCGCCGTTGGCACCAGGATCGGGACGACAAACAGGACGAACCAGCCGAAGCCGGGCAGGGCGGGCAACGCGATCTGGCCGACAAGAAAGGCGAAGGGCAAAGCCAGCAGCGTTCCCTTGAAGAAGCCCCAGGACACCTGCACCGGATCGGGGCGAGCGGCGAAAAGGCTGGATACGACGGCAACGATGATGACCGTGCCCGCCGCCTCGGACCATTTCGTCGTCAACCAGAAGGCCGCGACCAGCAAGGTGGCAAGGGCAGCGCGCACGGCATTGCGCGATGCGCCGGGGTAGTCTCGGTGCACCACCAGAGCAGGCTGCCTGCTGCCGCGGACCGGGCGCGTGATGGGAGCGCGCAAGGCGTCGAGGCCACGCAGCACCTGCTTGAAGGCCTCGGCGAAATCGGCGGCGATGGTGAGGCGGGTGATGGTTCCGACCCTGTCGTCGCCCTGGTCGACCGAGGCATCGGGAATTTGCCGGGCCTTGGCCGAGATCGCGTCGAGCCGTGTCACCCAGGGGGCGGTGTCGTCCAACGCGCCCGGCTTCGCCGCCAGTTCACTGACAAGGGTATGCAACTCCGAGCGCACCGGTATGAGTGCTGCATTTTTGGGAGCTGCGTGCGAATGCAGCGCGCGTGCCGCCGACAGCGCAGAGAGAAGTTGTCCGATGGTGCGCCGGACCGGATGGGCGCGTGGAGCGAAACTCGGGGCTTCCAGCCTGGCATAGGCGCGCATCTCGCCAAGCGTCTGGGTGTCGGCGACCAGTTTTCGGTGCAAGCCGGCGAGCGTTGCCGGATCACCGCCGGAAAAAGCGCCGCTGGCATAGGTGGCAAGATCGAGGATGCTGCGCTTCAACCGCGAGATAATGGCGTCGGCCGCCAGCTTCGGCAGGATCAGCCGGCTGGTCAGGCCGGCACAGACGATACCGAGCACGATCTCCGCACAACGTGCGACCGCGAGGTCGGCGACGAGATGCGGCTGTCCGAAGGCGGGCAGGCCAATGATCATCGCGGTGTAGCCGGCGAGCGCCGCGCCATAGGCTTCGGGATTGCGCAGCAGTGACGAGACGAAGGTGCAAATGCCGATCCAGACGGCAAGCACGGTTACCAGCACCCATGGGTTGGTGCCGAATACCGTGGTGATGCCGATCGCCGCGACGCCACCGGCAAGCGTGCCGAGCAGCCGGTAGAAGCCTTTCGCCAGCACCATACCGGCGACCGGCTGGGCGACGATGAACACCGTCATCATGGCCCATTGCGGGTGATCAAGTTTCAGGACGTAGGCGGCGAGAAGTGCGATCAGGCCGGCCGAAACCGTGCGAAGTGCGAAAATCCAGTCCGAGCGCGTCGGCTGCGTCAGCCCCGCCAAACTCGCCTCGAAATAGCCCTTCAGCCGCGCCCAGGTCACATGCTGGTCTCCATATCGGAAGCGCAAGCTAAACTGGCCAGCGGCTAGATATCCAGCACTTCCGTTGCGGCGAATTCGGCGCGTTCCTGGATGAAGCGGAAGCGGGCCTCGGGCTTGGTGCCCATCAGCGCGTCGACCGCGTCCTTGGTCGCCGCCTCGGCATCGATCACATCGACCCGCAGAAGCGTGCGCTTCCTCGGATCCATGGTAGTCTCCTTGAGCTGCGCGGCCATCATCTCGCCCAGTCCCTTGAAGCGGCCAAGCTCGACCTTGCCGCGTCCGCTGAACTCGGTGCGCAACAGCTCGTCCTTGTGCGCATCGTCACGGGCATAGGCAACCTTGCCGCCTTGCCGGATCGAGTAAAGCGGCGGCACCGCCAGATAGAGATGGCCGCCGCGTACCAGCGCCGGCATCTCCTGATAGAAGAAGGTGATCAAAAGCGAGGCGATGTGGGCGCCGTCGACGTCGGCGTCGGTCATGATGATCACCCGGTCGTAGCGCAAATCTTCGTCGCGGTACTTTGAGCGGGTGCCGCAGCCGAGCGCCTGGATCAGGTCCGATATCTGCTGGTTGGCGGCCAGCTTGTCGTTGCCGGCACTGGCGACGTTGAGGATTTTTCCGCGCAACGGCAAGACGGCCTGGCTGGCACGGTCGCGCGCCTGCTTGGCCGAGCCGCCGGCCGAGTCACCTTCGACGATGAAGAGTTCGGCGCCGGCAGCGGCATTCTGCGTGCAGTCGGCGAGCTTGCCCGGCAGGCGCAGCTTGCGCACCGCGCTTTTGCGCGACACTTCCTTTTCCTGGCGTCGGCGCACCCGCTCGTCAGCGCGCGCGATCACCCACTCCAGCAGCTTCGAGGCCTCTTGCGGATTGTCGGCCAGCCAGTGGTCGAAGGGATCGCGGATTGCCGTTTCGACAATGCGGATCGCTTCGATTGTCGCCAGCCTGTCCTTGGTCTGGCCGACGAATTCCGGCTCGCGGATGAACACCGAAAGCATGCCCGCGGCCGAGATCATGACGTCTTCCGAGGTGACGATCGAGGCGCGCTTGTTGCCGACCAGGTCGGCATAGGCGCGAAGCCCGCGCGTCAGCACGTTGCGGAAGCCGGCCTCATGCGTGCCGCCTTCGCCGGTCGGGATGGTGTTGCAGTAGGAATTCACGAAGCCGTCGCCGCCGAACCAGGTCACCGCCCATTCCAGCGAGCCATGGCCGCCCTGCTTCTCGCTCTTGCCGGCGAAGATTTCGCGGGTAACCTGGAAGTCATCGCCGAGTGATGCCTTCAGATAATCCTTGAGGCCGCCCGGAAAATGGAACGCCGCCTTGGCCGGCGTCTGGTCCTTTTCCTTGATCAGAGAGGGATCGCAGGTCCAGCGGATTTCGACGCCACCAAACAGATAGGCTTTCGACCGCGTCATGCGGTAGAGCCGGGCCGGCTCGAACGCCGCACCCTTGCCGAAGATCTGCTCGTCGGGATGGAAGCGGATTTTTGTGCCGCGGCGGTTGTGAACCTCGCCAAGCTGCTCCAGGCCGGTCACCGGAACACCTCGCGAAAAACGCTGGCGATAGAGCTGGCGGCCGCGGGCGACCTCGACCTCGAGATGGTCCGACAGCGCGTTGACCACGGACACGCCGACGCCATGCAGGCCGCCTGATGTCTCGTAGACCTTGGAGTCGAATTTGCCGCCCGAATGCAGTGTCGTCATGATCACTTCGAGGGCCGGCTTCTTGAACTTCGGATGCGGGTCGACCGGAATGCCGCGGCCATTGTCGGTGACGGCAAGATAGCCGTCGGCCGAAAGCTCGACGTCGATGAAGGTGGCATGGCCGGCGACCGCCTCGTCCATCGAATTGTCGATGACTTCGGCGAACAGATGGTGCATCGCCTTGTCGTCGGTGCCGCCAATGTACATGCCTGGCCGGCGGCGCACCGGCTCCAGCCCCTCCAGCACCTCGATGTCGGCGGCGCTATAACCCTCGCTGCCATCCTTGGTCGCGGCAGGACGCTTGGCAGCCTGCACCAGCGGATCCGCCGGACGTGCCAGCGTGCGGGCCGGCTGCGGCTCCTTGCCCAGATTGCCGAAGAGATCGTTGTTGTCGTCCATGCCTGCCATCGGGTCCGATGCTGCAAATCACCCGTCGATACTGCCACGCTTTGCGGCGCCAGGCGACGGAGGTTCCTGTTACGTTCGGGGATTTGACCCCTCATATCCTAAAACCATTCGATAACCAAGCGGGCGGAAATAGGTCTGAGACCGCCGTTCCGCATTCCTGATTCTTTAACAAAGCGGCCTAGCGTGAGCCCAACATAACAAGAAACGACGGGCATCAGGGGTTTCGGCGTGAGGGGCAAGGCCATAACGATGATCGGCATCGCCGCCGTTTTCGGCGCGATCTCGATCTTTGCCGCGGATTTCTGGGTCAAGAGCCAGGCCAAGGCTGATGCCGGCGAGAAAACGGCGTCGATACCCGCTCCCGCCGCGCCCAAGATTGAGTTCAAGACCATCGTGGTGGCAAACGCGCCATTGCGCTACGGCATGGAACTCGACCGCGCCAAGCTGGTTGAAATCCCATGGCCGCAGGATTCCCTGCCGCAAGGTGCCTTTCCCACCATCGATGGATTACTCGGCGAAGGCAGCCGCGTCGTGCTGTCGCCGATCGACGTCAACGAACCGGTGCTGCTCACCAAGTTGTCGGGGCCGAACGGGCGCGCAACGCTTTCCAACATGATGACGCCAGGAATGCGGGCGGTCACCATCCGCACCGACGAGATCGCCGGTGTCGGCGGCTTCGTCACGCCGGGCGACCGCGTCGATGTCGTGCTGACGCGCGATGCCGGCGAAATCCAGGAAGTCGCCAAGAACGCGCAAGGCGCCGCCGGTTCGACCATCACTTCCGAGATTGTCGTTGCCGATGCCAAGGTGCTGAGTGTCGGCCAGGGCGCCGACGAGCGCCAGACGACGCCGCAGGTGACCAATTCCGTGACCATCGAGGTGACGACCGAAGGCGCGCAGAAAGTGGCGCTTGCCCGCACCGTCGGCACGCTGTCGCTGTCGCTTCGCTCCGCCAGTGAAGGCGGCGATGGCAAGAACGGCGTCACCACCATCTCCTCCTTCGGCGGATCGGTGGCGGCCAAGGCCGAGGCCGCGGCCGGCTCGCTGTTCGGCGCCATGACCAAGGAGCCGGAGAAGCCGAAATTCAAGACAATCATCGTGACGCGCGGCACGAAGGCCGAGGAATATCAGGTTCCCGCGCGGGACCAGAACCAGAAGTAAAGGCCGGTGGGGACCGGGCGGGACGGGACAATGCTGATGCGTAGCCTAGTATCGAATGACGGACCGGTCGTGCATCGCGCGCGCCTTGGCGATGGCGGTTGCACTGGCCGCGAGCGGCACGCTCGCCTTGCCCAGCGCGGCCAGGGCGGACAATGACGTCGTCTATGTCTCGTCGACCAAAAATGCGTCGATCAAGGTCGCCAAGGGCAAGCCCAAGACGATCGTGACAAGTGCTGCCTTCTACCAGATCGTCATCGGCGATCCGGATATCGCCAACGTCAACCCGCTGACCGACAAATCCTTCTATGTGCTGGGCAACAATCTCGGCACCACCGGCATCGCGCTGTTCGACGAGAAAAAGCAGCTCGTTGGCACCGTCGACATTGAGGTGACGCTCGACACCGATCAACTTGCCAGCACCATCCGCGCCAGCGTGCCGGACGCCAAGATCAAGGTCGGCTCGGCCAATGGCCGTGTCGTGCTGTCGGGCGAGGCGGATGACGCGGTTGCCGCCGAAAAGGCGAACCAGATCGCCACGCGCTTTTCCGGCAAAGAGGACGTGATCAACTCGGTCAACATCTCGTCGTCGCAGCAGGTCCAGCTCAATGTTCGCTTCGTCGAGATCAACCGCCAGGCGGGGCAGGACCTCGGCGCCAAATACAGCGCCAATTTCGCCTATGGCCTCGGCGGGCGTAGTGTCGTGCTGAACCCGGATGGGGCGTCGGTGCCGACGGTGGGTACAGGCGAGATCATTGGCAGCCTGCTGTCGAACGGCGTGTCCATCGATATCGCCGTCAAGGCGCTGGAGGAACGCGGCCTCGCCCGTATGCTGGCCGAGCCCAACCTGATCGCCCGCTCCGGCCAGACGGCAAGTTTCCTCGCCGGGGGTGAATTCCCGATCCCGGTTTCGGAGGACAACGGCAAGATCTCCGTCACCTACAAGAAATACGGCGTCAGCCTGGACTTCACGCCGACTGTGCTCAAGGACGGGTTGGTCAGCCTCGACATCGCGCCGGAAGTCTCTTCGATCGACGCGTCGGCGTCTTACAACATCGGTAACATCTCCGTGCCGGGCTTCATCGTGCGGCGTGCCAAGACGTCGGTCGACCTGAAGAACGGCCAGAGCTTCATGATCGCAGGGCTGCTGCAGACACAAAACGACGTCACCACGTCGCGCATCCCCGGCCTCGGCAAGATGCCCGTTCTTGGACCGCTGTTCTCGTCGAAATCCTACCAGCGGCGCGAGACCGACCTGGTCATCCTCGTCACGCCCTATCTGGTCAAGCCGGTCGATCCGTCGAAGAAAATGGTCGAGCCCACCGATGGCACGCAGCCGCCCAGCAATGCCGATTACTTCCTCAACAACACCGAGGAAGTGAAGGCGTCGGACAGCGGCCGCGCGCTGGCGTTGGCCGATGGCAGTGCCGCACGGGCCGCTCCCACCACCACGGTCGGGCATTTCCTCGACCTGCCGAAGGACTGAAGCCATGCGTCTGGTCCTGAGATCGAGCCTCGCCCTGCTTCTTGCCGGTTTCGCCGGCGGCTGCACCAGCGACGATTACACACGCAGCGAAGGGGTGACGACCGGCGCCGGCAACGCCCAGGCCGCCAACACCGCCATGCAGATGGTCGACCCGTGGAAATACGGCGTCCAGAACACCAGGCTTCTCGTGCCGGCCAAGTCTGGCAATGCCGGACCTGTCACGCCCGATCAGGCGGCGGGCGCGAAGGCATCGCAGACAAGCACCGAAAACTGATCCACAAGGCGATCTGACAGGCGGCGAGAATGGCAAACGGCATCAAGACCAAGAAGATCCTGCTCGTGTCGACGGACAGGACCTTCGTGCAGAACACGAAGACCGCATTCACCGCCTCCGAGATCATCCAGCTCTCGACGGTGGAGAAGAGCGTCACCGAACTGCGCGGCGAGGTGCAGGAGACCGACTTCGGCGCCATTATTGTCGACATGGACGCGGCGAGGCTGGAGGAAGTCGAGTCGCTGCAGCGCATCATGCGCCGGCTGGAGGGCAAGACGCCGGTCGTCGTGGTCACCCAGGAGTTCAACGCCGCCGCCGTGCGCATCCTGGTGCAGCTCAAGGTCGCGGACTTCCTGGTCAAGCCGATCACCACGGCCGATCTGGTGCGCTCGGTCGTGCGGGCCCTGCAAGGGCCGGGGCGGGAGGAAAACACCGAGTCGCAGATCTACACCTTCATGCCGGCCGCCGGCGGCGTCGGCACCACGACACTGGCGCTGCAAACAGCATTCCAGCTGCATCATTCGGTGACGCGCGGCGCTTCGACCTGCGTGGTCGACCTCAATTTCCAGCAGGGCGCCTGCTCCGAATATCTCGACCTCGAGCCGCGTTTCGACATCACCGAGATCGAGAACCAACCCGAACGCCTCGACCGGCAACTGCTCGACGTGATGCTGTCCAAGCATGCCAGTGGCCTGTGCGTGCTGGCGGCGCCGACGCACCCGGCCGAGATGCGCTCGTTCAAGACCGATGTCGTGGTGCGCATGCTGGACCTCGTCTCGGCCTATTTCGACAATGTCGTCATCGACATGCCGCGCACCTGGTTCCCATGGACGGAGACCGTGCTGCTTGGCTCCAACAAGCTCTATATCGTCGCCGAGATGACGGTGCCGTGCCTGCGCCACACGCAAAGGCTGATCCAGGCGGTCTACGAGACCGCCGGCAAGGAAGTGAAGCCCAACGTCATCGTCAACCGGTTCGAGCAGAAGATGTTCGACAACGGCATCAAGCAGGCGGACGTCCAGGAAATCCTCGGCGAGCATTTCGTTGGCGGCATCGCCAACAACTACCGGCTGGTGCGCGAGGCGGTCGATCGCGGCGTGCCGCTGCATGAGATCGATCCCAACGCCAATGTCATCAACGACCTGAAAAAGATCATCCTTCCGGAAGAAGCAGTCGCGACCGGGGCCAAGTCGAAGTCTCTGTTCAGCATTGGCAGGGGCCTCTTGAAGAGGAAGGCCGGATGACCAGCCGTTTTTCCACCCTGCAGAACCGCGACGCGCGCCCGCAGCGTCCGGCGGACACAGCGCCGGTCGCCCATCATGCGGTCGTCATTCCATCCAACCGAAAGGCTTTGCCGGCAAAACCGGACGTCGCACCGGGAAAAAACGCCAACAAGGTGCTCGATGCCCGCGTGCGCATTCACCGCATGCTGCTCGAGGAGATTAACCTCGTCGCGCTGGAGCGTCTGCCCAAGGACGAGATGCGCCGGCAAGTCCATGATTTCGTTTCGGAAAAAACCCGCCAGGAGCGGATGGCGATCAACACCGCCGAACTCGACGCGCTGGTCGACGACATCGTCGACGAGATGGTCGGCCTTGGTCCGCTCGAGCCGCTGCTCAAGGACCCCGACATCAACGACATCCTGATCAATGGCCACCAGAATTGCTTCGTCGAAAAGAAGGGCAAGCTGCAGCAGGTCCATATCCCGTTCAAGGATGAGGCGCATCTGTTGCGCATCATCAACAAGATCGTTGCCGCTGTCGGCCGCCGGGTCGATGAATCGCAGCCGATGGTCGATGCGCGCATGATGGACGGTTCGCGCTTCAACGCCGCCATCCGCCCGGTGGCCGTCGACGGGCCGCTGGTGTCGATCCGCAAATTCTCCAAGAACAAGCTTGGCCTGCACAGGCTGGTCGAGTTCGGGGCCATCACCCAGAACATGGCCGAGGTCCTGGCGGCGGCGGTCCATGCCCGCAAGACGACGATCATTTCGGGCGGCACCGGCACCGGCAAGACGACGATGCTCAACGCTCTGTCGGCCTTCATTTCCGAAGACGAGCGGCTGATCACCATCGAGGATGCCGCCGAACTTCAGCTGCAGCAGCCGCATGTCGCGCGCATGGAGACGCGCCCCGCCAACATCGAGGGCCATGGCGAACTGAAGCAACGCGATCTCGTCAAGAACGCGCTGCGCATGCGACCCGACCGTGTCATCCTCGGCGAGTGCCGCGGCGAGGAGGCTTTCGACATGCTGCAGGCGATGAACACCGGCCATGAAGGGTCGATGGCGACCATCCACGCCAACACGCCGCGCGATGCCATTTCGCGCCTCGAACAGATGCTGGGCATGACCGGCATGCCGATGACGGTGCAGTCTATCCGCAGCCAGATCTCCAGCGCTCTCGACCTGATCGTCCAGCTGACCCGGCTTTCCGACGGCAAGCGCAAGGTGACGAGCGTCGCCGAGGTGACCGGCATGGAAGGCGATGTCATCCAGATGCAGGAGATTTTTCGCTTCGTGCGTACCGGCATGGACGCCGACGGCGGGATTCTCGGTTATTTCGAGGCGACCGGCATTCGGCCGCGCTTCCTCGAGGATCTGCGCGCCATGGGTATCGAGTTTCCCGGACGCTATTTCGAACCCGGCCGACCGCAGGAGTAGCCAAGGTGTTCGACGGGTTCAGCGCGATCTATGTCATCTATGCCGGGGCAGCGCTCACCGGCATCATGATCGCCGAGGCCTGTTATCTTCTCTATGCCGGCCGCAGTGACAAGCGCACCGCTATCAACCGGCGCATGAAGCTGCAGGAAAGTAAGATCAGCCAGGAGCAGGTACTGATCCAGCTGCGCAAGGAGCGCGGCCTCGATGAGGGCACATCGCTGTTCTCGCCGGATCGGTTGCGCGCCTTGCGGACGCAGTCAGGCATGATCATGCCGATGTCGAAGTTCCTGATGATCACGTCAGGCGTAGCGCTGGCGATGGCCCTGGTCGCCATGTGGTATGGCTTGCCGCCGCTGATGGGGCTTCTCCTGTTCGTCGTGCTTGTGCCGTTGGTGCCGGTGATGGTGATGCGCTTCAAGCGCAAGCGCCGGCTCAAGCGGTTCGGCATCCAGCTGCCCGAGGCGCTGGAGCTGATCACGCGCGGTCTCAAGGCCGGTCACCCGGTGCCTGTGGCCATTGCCATGGTGTCGCGCGAGATGCCTGATCCGATTGGCACCGAATTTGGCGTCATCGCCGATGAGGTCACCTATGGTTCCGACCTGGTCTCGGCGTTGAATTCGCTATTCGACAGGGTCGGCCATGAGGATCTGCCGCTGTTCATCACCGCCGTCTCGATCCAGTCCAGTTCGGGCGGCAATCTGCGCGAGATCCTCGACGGGCTGGCGTTGACGATCCGCGAGCGCGGCAAGCTGCGCCGCAAGGTGCGCGCCATCTCGACCGAAGGTCGCATGTCGGCCTACATCCTGACGGCAATACCGGCACTGCTGTTTGCCGCCATCATGGCGCTGATGCCGGGCTTCTACCGCGACGTCTGGGGCGAGGCGAAAACCTGGTACCTGATCGGCGGGTCGGTGACCTGGCTGATGCTGGGCAATCTGATCATGTTCAAGATGTCGAATTTCAGGTTCTGACATGCAGGGCTTCGTCGAATTCCTTGCCTCGCTTGCACCGACCTCATTGATGCCGGTGGCCATCCTGCTGTTGGCCCTGGGCACCGTCGCGGTCGCCTGGCCGATGGTGACGGCGAAGGGCGACCGCAACGACGTGAAGCGCCGTCTCAAGGTCGACCATGGCCCGGTGGCGACGAAACCCGAGCCGGTGCAGAAGAAGAACGCCGACGTCGTGCGCGACAAGGCGGTGAAGCGGGCGCAGGCGTTCTACGCCAAGAGCGATCCGGAAAATGTCGCGCGGTTGCGCATGAAGCTGATCCAGGCCGGCTACATGGAGCCGCGCGCGGTAGGCATGTTCTTCATCATACGCTTCTCGGCGTTGGTCGGCGGCGCGCTTGGCGCCTTTGTCCTCAACCAGTTGATGGCCAGTGCCGACGCGACGATGGCCAGTCGCTGGGCGTTCATCATCCTGTCGGGCGTGGCCGGCTACTTCCTGCCCGGCCTGGTGCTGACCCAGAAGACGCGCGAGAAGATGCGCGAATACCGCAACGGTTTTCCCGATTTCATGGACCTGATGATCGTCTGCTCGGATGCCGGCATGAGCATGGAAGCCGGCATCGAGCGCGTCTCGAGGGAACTCGCCAGGACCTATCCGGCGCTCAGCCAGAACCTGCAGCTTGTGTCGCTGGAACTGAGGGCCGGGCGCAGCCTCGACGATGCGCTGAAGGCACTCGCCGAGCGCCTGAGCCTGGACGAGGTGCGCTCCTTCGCCACGCTGTTGCAGCAGTCGAAGGAACTCGGCACCAGCCTGTCGGGCGCGCTGCGTGTCTTCTCCGACGAAATGCGCCACAAGCGCATGTCGCTGGCTGAGGAAAAAGCGCACGCTTTACCGGCCAAGATGTCGATCCCTGTGACGGTGTGCATCCTGCCGGTGGTGCTGATGATCGCGATCATTCCGATCATCGTAAAGATGACGGGCGCGCATTAGCAGCGCGCCTAGATAGCCACGAGCCTGGAATAGTGCCTGCTCCCAAGGGATGAATTAAAGTGCTCTGTCACCGTATAGGGAAGGTGAAATTTGCGGGATAGGATCAGATACGTTGTCATGGGAGTAGTGGGAATAATTTTTGGCATAGCCTTCGCTATAAGCGGTGCCATTGACATGGATTTTGTCGGCTACCCACGGATTTCCCAATCCAGAGACAGGAAGGACCGTGGCCTATTCCGTAAAGAATGTTGTCGTGTATATATTTCCCTGGCAAATGAATTTAATTTATTGGCTACACGTATTTGAGATTGTGACAGGCATATTGATAGCTGCCTTATATATAGCCACTCTTATTTGGCCAATGAAAATATGGCCCAAGAAAAAATAGTCGAAAAGGATTGCTTGGCGGATCGACAGATCGCGGCGCATCGGCATCTGCAAATCAGCAAATGCGAGTCGACAAAGGCAGAGCAGGGGCCGACAACCCATCATCGGCACTGAATGCGGTCCCGCGATGTGAGAACCTCATGCGAATACTGTTTCTTGCCCTCGCTCTCGCAGCCGCCGGCCTGTTGCCCGCCCAGGCCGCGGCCGACGATTGCGGCGATGCTGCCGCGCTGTTGCGGCAGGCTTATCCCAAGGTTCAAAAAAGCGCCGACGGCGGCTCCTTTACGCTCGAACCGCATACCAGCATTGCGCTCGCGGACCCGCAATACGGTGCGCCGGGCCTGGTCTGCAAGGTCTGGCCCGCCCATGACGATCTGCTGCTCGTCGCGGTGCCGCTGATCGACAGCGCCCAGTCCGGCGACGGCCAGCATTTTGGCGCTATCGAGCTTCTGGTCGTCGACAGGAAGACCCAGCAGGTGCGCCAGCGCCTGCTTCAACCCGGGCTGATGGACGACGACGCCATAGCCATAAGCGGCGTCGAACTCGATACCGGCCGCTATGGGCTGGCGCCCGGTGTCACCGCCTTCGGCCTGCGCATCGAAATGGCGAACCATTCTCAGCCCAATCCTTTCCGTGAAACCGACCTGCGGCTCTACGCCATAACAGGCAATGCGCTGCAAATGGTGCTCGACGGCCTTGTCGTGGCCGGCTTTGGCGGCGAAGGCGACACCAATTGCGCGGGGTCGTTTCATTCCAGCCAGGTCAGCCTGGCGATGAGCCCGGCAAGCCACCACGGCTATCATGACATCATCGCGGTCGGGCGGACGGATACCGACAATCCACTTCCCGACAAGAATGGCGAGTGCCAGTCGCATCCCGGCAAGTCCGTGAGCCGGACCTACCGGCTGCACTATGACGGCAGCCGCTATCCGGTTCCGGCGGCGCTCAAGGTGCTGGACACGCCTTGAGATCCCGCTGGCGTCCGCTGGGATTTGAGGCGTTGCGGCGCGGTGGTTAATGGCCGGTATTCCTGAAACCAAATCTTAGGTGCATTTCGGCACCGAAGTTTAATTGCTCTTCTGTACTGTGACTTCCGAAGAACGACCCGGCAAATCGGGCGACGGGGCAGGGCATGCGTCAGACAAAACTTGCGGCGGTGGCCATGATGGCGGCCGTTCTCGTGATCACCGGGTGCACGACGAACAGCAACGTCGACACCACCAAGACGACCGCAATCCCACCGGCGGCGAAGGATGTCGACACGTCCGATCTGGCGCAAGGCAAGGCGCAGTTTCGCGATGCCAATTATGGCCTCGCCGAACAGCATTTCCGCAAAGCCGTCGAGCTGAAAGCCGACAATGCGGAGGCCTGGATGGGGCTCGCCGCTTCCTATGACGAGCTCGGCCGCTTCGATTTTGCCGACCGCGCCTACAGCCAGCTCTTGAAGGTCGCCGGCCGCAAACCGCAGATCGTCAACAATATGGGCTATTCGCAACTGTTGCGCGGCAACAAGAAGAAAGCCCGGGCACTGCTGCTCGAAGCCAAGGCCGGCATGGCCGACTCCGCGGTCGTCAACGCCAATCTCGCCTTGCTCAGCAAGGGCTGATGCCAGTCTGGTCTTCGCGCCCGGCAAAAGGTGCGATTTCCAGACAGGTGGTATCGACGCTTTGTAAACCCTAACCGCAGCTTGGGTCGAAAGATCAGCTGAAAACCATGTTCGAGGGCTGCCGCTGACCTAGAATGCGGCCTAACCGCCGACGCTCGAGAGGCCCCCGCCTGACATGCTGGATTTCAGTTCGCTCCTGCTTGCAGCCGCCCTGTCGGGTACCTGCCTGGCCGCCACCATGTTTGCGATCTGGTTCACCGCGCCGCGCGCGGGTTTCGTGCTGACGGTGGCGTGCGGCATTCTCGTGCTCGTCGCGCATGTGATCCTGTTCTGGCGATATACAAGGGATCCCGATCCGCTGCTTTGCCAGATCGCGCTGGCGTTGCTCAGCCTGGGCTTCCTCACCATCTGCATTTCGGCCATGCAGTATCTCGGCGTGCCGGACTACAGGCGGGCAATTTTGCCGACATTTGCCGCCATGGCTGTTTGCGCGGCCGCGACCTTCCTCGGCCTTGACGGTGTCGGCTTCATCATCACCTACGCAGTGGTAACCGTGCTGCTCTCGACCATCGGGGCCATGTTCTGGATCAATGGCAGTCACGATCGCCGGATCCTGCTTGTGGTCTCGTTCCTGAGCGGCACCTGTGCGGTGTCGTTTGCCCTTTGCGGCGTGGTTCTGATGGCCAAGGGCCAATGGACGCTCGGCGCGGCGCCAGACAACTGGGCCGAACGCCTGAATTCCGTCGTGGCCGTCGCCTGCATGACCGGTCTCGGCGCCTTGACGCTCTCGCTGCACCATCTGCAGGCGCAGATCGAGCTGAAGGCCGAGACCATGACCGATCCATTGACCGGATTGATGAACCGCCGCGGGCTGACGTCGCTCTATGGCGAACGGACGTTTGGTCCGTTCATGGCGATCGTCATGTTCGACCTCGATCATTTCAAGAGGACCAACGACATCTACGGACATCCCGTCGGGGACCAGGTCCTTTGCCGGTTCGCTGCCGTCATCCGGAAATATGCCAGGACCGGCGTCGACGCCTTTCGCCTGGGCGGCGAGGAGTTCGCCATCGTCATGTCGCGGATGACGGAAGAGCGGGCCCATGATCTGGCCAGTAAGGTCGGCGTTGCCTTCGGCACCGAAATCGTTGCCACCCCGCTCGGTCCCCTGCGCAGCACGGTGAGCGGCGGCATCGGTGTCGGCGGCACCGATGGCAGCACGCTCGACGAGGTGCTGACCGAGGCGGATGCCGCACTCTACGCCGCCAAGCGGGCTGGCCGAAATCGCGTCATCAGCCGTACAAGAATGGGCAAGGCCGAACCGGATAGGCCGGCCTTGCGCTCAGCGTAAGCCTAGAGGCGACTATTCGGCCGCACCCAGATAGTCCGACAGTGGCGGGCAGGAGCAGACCAGGTTGCGGTCGCCGGCAACATTGTCGATGCGCGACACGGGCGGCCAGTACTTTGCCGCCGTGTCGGCGTCGCCGGCGGGATAGGCTGCTTCCAGGCGCGAGTAGGGGTGGGTCCACTGGCCGGCCAGCGTCTCGGCGGCGGTGTGCGGTGCGTTGACCAGCGGATTGTCGGTCAGCGGCCACTCGCCCCTGGCGACTTTCGCCGCTTCACCCGCAATGGCAATCATTGCCTCGCAGAAACGGTCGAGCTCGCGCTTGGGTTCGGATTCGGTCGGCTCCACCATCAGCGTGCCGGCGACCGGAAACGACATGGTCGGCGCGTGGAAACCGTAATCGATCAGGCGCTTGGCGATATCGTCGACACTGATGCCGGCGCTTTCCTTGAGCACGCGGGTGTCGAGGATGCATTCATGCGCGATGCGACCGCTCCGTCCCTTATAGAGCAACGGGAAGTGCGGCGCGAGCCGTGTCGCCACGTAGTTGGCTGAGATGATGGCGGTCTCCGTCGCCTGCTTCAGGCCGGCAGCACCCATCATGCGGATGTACATCCAGGTGATCGGCAGGATGGAAGCGCTGCCGAACGGTGCCGCCGACACGGCATGCGCCGAGCCCTCGGTGACATGGCCCGGCAGATAGGGTTTCAGGTGCGCCTTGACGCCGATCGGGCCAACGCCGGGGCCGCCGCCGCCATGCGGGATGCAGAAGGTCTTGTGCAGGTTCATATGACAGACATCGGCGCCGATATCGGCGGGGCGGGCAAGTGCTACCAGGGCGTTGAGGTTGGCACCGTCGAAATAGACCTGGCCGCCATGCTCATGGATGAGGGCGCAGAGATGACGGGCGCCTTCTTCGTAGACGCCGTGCGTCGAGGGGTAAGTGAACATCAGCGCGGCAAGGTTCTTCGAATGCTCGTTGGCCTTGGCCCGCATATCGTCCATGTCGATATTGCCGTCCTCAAGGCAGCGCACGACGACAACGCTCATGCCGGCCATCGCCGCACTTGCCGGA
Source organism: Mesorhizobium subarcticum (assembly GCF_055456085.1). Classification (NCBI taxonomy): domain Bacteria; kingdom Pseudomonadati; phylum Pseudomonadota; class Alphaproteobacteria; order Hyphomicrobiales; family Phyllobacteriaceae; genus Mesorhizobium; species Mesorhizobium subarcticum. The sequence goes on from NZ_CM144237.1 coordinate 4,423,389, forward strand.
TTGGTGCCATGCGCGGAGGAGGGGATCAGGCAGACGGTGCGGTGGCCCTCGCCGCGCGCGCGGTGATAGGCGCGGATGGCGAGCAGGCCGGCATATTCGCCCTGGCTGCCGGCATTGGGCTGCAGGCTGACCGCATCGAAGCCGGTGATTTCCGACAGCCAGCCTTCAAGCTCGCCGATCATGGCACGGTAGCCGGCCGAGTGCGCCGATGGCGCGAAGGGATGCAGATTGGCGATGCTTGGCCAGCTCACCGGTATCATTTCGGCCGCCGCGTTGAGCTTCATGGTGCAGGATCCGAGCGGAATCATTGACCGGTCGAGCGCCAGGTCCTTGTCGGCCAGCCGGCGCAGCAAGCGCATCATGTCGGTTTCCGACTTGTTCTCATGGAAGACCGGCTGGGTGAGGAACTCCCTTCCACGCGGCTTGCCGGGCACTGTGCGGTCGGCTGAAGACTCGGCCTTGGCGCCGAACAGGGCCGCGATTGCGTCGAGATCGGCGTCGGTCGAGGTCTCGTCAAAGCTGATGCCGACATGGTCGGCGTCGAGGACGCGCAACAGCCGACCGGTCTTTTCGGCGGCGGCCGCGATCTGGGCCGCCTTGCCTTTCATCTCGACCGTCACCGTGTCGAAGCGGCTGGCGCCGAGCACCGAAACGCCTGCCGCCTTGAGGCCGCTTGCCAGGCGATTGGCCAGCGCGTGGATGCCCCCGGCAATCGCTTGCAGTCCGGCGGGGCCGTGCCAGATGGCATAGGCCGTCGCCATATTGGCAAGCAATGCCTGCGCGGTGCAGATGTTGGAGGTCGCCTTGTCGCGGCGGATATGCTGTTCGCGCGTCTGCAAGGCGAGGCGGTAGCCGGGCCGGCCCTTGCTGTCGGTCGACTGGCCGACCAGCCGGCCGGGCATCAGGCGCGTTAGCCTGTCGGAGACTGCACAATAGGCGGCATGCGGGCCGCCAAAACCCATCGGCACGCCAAAGCGCTGCATCGGACCGACGGCGATGTCGGCGCCGAGTTTCGCCGGCGCATCGGTCAGCGTCAGGCCAAGCGGGTCGGCGATGAAGACGACGATGGCGCCGGTGGCGCGAGCCTTGTCGATCGCGGCCTTGTGATCGCCATAGACGCCAAAGGTGTCGGGCCAGGAGACGAGCAGGGCGGCCGTGTTGTCGTCGATCGTCTCGCCGTCGATCTCGATGCCGAGCGGTTCGGCGCGGGTGCGCACGACATCCAGCGTCTGCGGATGCGGCGTGCCGGCCAGCGCTACCTTGGTGCGCTTGTCGCGGTGGTGGCGCAGCGCAATGCCGACCGCTTCGGCGACCGCGGTTGCCTCATCGAGCAGCGAGGCCGAAGCCACCGGCAGGCCGGTCAGTTCGGTGACCAGCGTCTGGAAATTGAACAGCATTTCCAGCCGTCCTTGGCTGATCTCGGCCTGATAGGGCGTATAGGCCGTGTACCAGGCCGGATTTTCGAACAGATTGCGCTGGATGACCGGCGGCACGTGGACGCCATGATAGCCGGCGCCGATGAAGCTCTTCAGCACCGTGTTCTTCGCCATGATCGTCGACAATTCGGCCAGCGCCTCGGCTTCGCTCGCCGGTGCGGGCAGGGCTAGCGGTGCGTCAAGGCGAATCGATTGCGGCACGGCCTGGCTGATCAGCGTCTCGACCGAGGGAACGCCGATCACCGCAAGCATGGCTCTGACATCGCTAACATCAGGGCCGATATGGCGGGCCGAGAAAGGGGTAAGTGCTGCGCTCATCGTTTTTAAGTCCTGTTGTCAGGCGATATGGGCTTTGTAGGCGGCCTCATCCATGAGGCCGGCGAGCTGGCTTTCGTCGGCAAGCTTCATCTTCCACAGCCAGCCGGCGCCGGTCGCCGCCGAGTTGACCAGCGACGGGTCGGACGACAGCGTGCCGTTGGCCTCGGTGATCTCGCCATCGACCGGCGCGTACACATCCGAGGCTGCCTTGACGGATTCGACGACGACGGCGGTGTCGCCCTTGGAGAGCATCTTTCCCACGTCCGGCAATTCCACGAAGACGAGGTCGCCGAGCTGCTCCTGCGCGTAGTCGGTGATGCCGACGGTGGCGATGCTGCCCTCGACACGGAGCCATTCGTGATCAGTGGTGAAATAGGTCGTTGCCATTGAATTCATCCTTTGCGGTAGCGATGAGGGGTGAAGGGCAGGGAACTGATTTCGACGGGGATTTTCGTGCCGCGCACATCGGCGAAAACCCGTGTCCCAGGCTTTGCCAGCGCTGTGGCGACATAGCCCATGGCGACCGGATGGCCTGCCGAGGGGCCGAAGCCACCCGACGTGACATGGCCGGCGGGGTTACCGTTGGCGTCGAACAGGGCAGCACCGGCGCGCACTGGCTGGCGGCCCTCTGGTTTCAGCCCGACACGTTTTTGCGCCGGTCCGCGTTCCACGGCGTCACGCAAGGCATCGGCGCCGATGAAGGCGCCGGAAGCGCGGATTTCCCTGGGGATTGCCCACATCAGCGCGGCCGCGGCCGGGTCGGTCTCCGGCGTGATGTCCTGGCCGTGCAGGCACAGCCCGGCCTCCAGCCTTAGTGAGTTGCGCGCGGCAAGGCCGATCCACAGCACACGCTCATCGGCAAGTAATTTCGCGACCAAATCGCGCGCGTCCGCCTCCGGCAGGCCGATCTCGAAACCGTCCTCGCCGGTATAGCCCGACCGGCTCATGAACCAGTTTTTTCGCGGCTCGACACCGTGCATGAACAGCAGCGATCCCGTTTCGATGCCGGCCCGTGAGAGTGCTGCCCAGGCTTCCGGACCCTGGATCGCCAGGAAGACGCGGTCGAGCGGCTCGACCTTCACATCGAAATCAGCGGCCAGCGCGCGGAGATGCGTTTCGTCGGCGACGGCGTTGCCGGCATTGGCGACCACCATGAACCTGTTCTCGCCGAGGCGGGTGACGATCAGGTCGTCCAGGATGCCGCCGGCCTCATTGAGGAAGAAGGACAGTTTGGATTGCGAGATGTCGAGCGCGCCGGCGTCCAGCGGACAGGCACGGTTGAGCAGCGCAACCACTTGCGGCCCGCTGACCTCGAACAGTTTCATGTGCGAGATGTCGAACAGGCCGGCATGTTCGCGGGTATGCAGATGTTCTTTCATGACGCCGGCCGGATAGGTAAGCGGCATCGACCAGCCGGCAAAGGCGCCAAAGCGCGCACCGGCTGCGGTGTGAATATCTTCGAGGGGAAGGTGTTTGCTGTCGTCGCCCGTCATGTCGTCTCCAGAGTCGCACGCAATCGGCCGCTGATGGCGACCAGTCCGTGCCCCTCTGTCTGAAGCCTGAGAGACTCGCGCAGCCGGAACTCTGTCAGCGGCGCTTACACCTTCGGCGCGGGGGCAAGCCCCGACTTTCCAGAGTGTCTTTCCCGTCTACGGTTCTTTTGCCTGAGAGATTTCGGGCGATTTCCCCTTCGGCGACAGCTCTCGCTGTTCTCTCCCGCAAACAGGTAGGACTCATTTCCGAGCCCTCGACGCGCCATCCATAGCCCGTCGGCGACACCTTGTCACCTCCCAGCGACATCAAAGGTGCGTCGTGCCGAAACGGAGTCAGCTCTTTGTTTTGATGCATGTCGTTCTCCCAAAACCGCTGCACACTTTTGGGCGACATGCATTGGCTGACAAGTCTTCGCTAACCACGCCGTTTGCCGGTTTTTCAAGACACTGCTGATAGAACAGGCCGATGTAACGCTTTGGGGCGGACGGGGACGGCAAATGGGCGAATTGATCATGAGCGCGCCGGTGGCGGGGCTGACCTCGAAGAATCGCATTGCCTCGGAAGATGTGGCGATGCTGCGCCGCGAGGTGTTCGCCGACGGCGTGGTGACGCGCGGCGAAGCCGAGGCGCTGTTCGCGCTCGACCAGACAGCGCGCGACAAATGCGCGGATTGGGCGCCCTTCTTCGTCGAGGCGGTGACCGACTACATTGTCCATCAGGAAAAGCCCTCGGGCTACATCTCGCAGGACAATGCGGACTGGCTGATCCGCACCATCTCACGCGACGGCATGGTCGACAGCCGTACCGAACTCGAATTGCTGGTCCACGTGCTGGAAGAGGCAAGATCGTCGCCGGGCCAGCTTTGCGTCTATGCGCTGGAGCAGGTCGCCCACGCCGTCATCGACGGCAAGGGTCCGCTGATGCTGGGTGGTGCACTGGTGCCCGGGCTGATCGCCAAGGCGGAAGTCGAATTGCTGCGCCGCATCCTCCACGCCCATGGCGGCGACGGCAACATCGCCATCACCCGCGGCGAGGCCGAGGTGCTGTTCAGGATCAATGAACGGACCGCGCAGGCCAAGAACGATCCCTCCTGGAATGATCTGTTCGTCAAGGCGATCGCCAATTTCGTCATGTGCTCGGCTGGCTATGAAGCCCCAACCCGCGATGTGGCGCTGCGCCAGGAAAGCTTCCTCGAACGCGCAGACCCGGAAATCGGCGGCTTCTTCAGCCGCATGGTCTCCGGCGGCCTTGCCGGCATCATCGAGGCCTATCGGTCCCCAGATGACATCGAGGCCGAATGGGAGGCGAAGAACAGGGCAGCCGAGGCCTTGGCCCGCCGTGCCGATACGATCGATGCCGGAGAAGCCAAATGGCTGGTCGGGCATATCGGGGTAGACAGGCCTTTGTATGAGAATGAGCGTGCTCTGCTCACGCTCATCAAGCACGCTTCGCCGGAGATCCATCCGGCTCTGAGGCCTTTGCTCGATCAGGTTGCCTGAGAAGCCGGATTCTGGCGGGCCGGAAAATACCCTATCTGTTTCGATAGGGTTCTTCGGCCACGAAACTCCTTTAGGGTTGGGCAGGGACGTCCACTCTAAGGGGGAGTAAAACACATGACTGCATTTCGTAAGATGCTTGCTCTGGTATTTGCCGCTGGCCTTTGCTCGACAACGCTGGCTTTTGCCGGCGGGATGACGCCGGAAAAACAGGCCGATGCGCGCACCAAGGTTGAAACCGCCGTGGCGCTGGCCAACATCGCCAAGGCTGACAAGGACGGCGACGCCATGCTCGTCGCTGCCAAAATGCTGGCGGAGGCCGGTCCGGTGGCCGAGCAAGGCGCCAAGATGAAGGACGGCAAGCCGACACTCATGAACACCGCCAAGATGGCCAAAATGGCTAAGGAAATGGGCGCTGATGCCAAGAAGGCCGATGCTGTTGCAAGCATGGCCACGTCGAACGGCGAAACGGCGCGCAGCGACGGCTACTGGTACTACAGCTGCGATTCCTACAACAACTGCCAGTGGATCTACGCCGGCTATTGAGAGAGCCGGGGGGCTCAAAACATAGCATGGCGTTGGTGATCGGCCCGTTGTCTCATTGGCGGGCCGATCACAACGTTCGTATGAGGCTAGATGCCGCCATACCAGTCGTAGCCATTGTCTTCCCAATAACCGCCGCGACCACCGCCGACATCAGCGAAGCCGTCGACCAGTTCGATCTTGTAGAGATATTTCGGCATCTTGTAGCCGAGCTGGCGCTCGACGCGGACGCGCAGCGGTGCGCCGTTTTCGACAGGCAACGGCTTGCCGTTCAGGCCATAGGCCAGGATCGTTTGCGGGTGGCGGGCGTCGATGAGGTCGATCGTGCCGTAATACTTGATGTCGCCGGACAGGCTGCGGTCGATCGTGTCGAGGCAATGGAACATGACATAGCGCGCCTGAGGCTTGACCACCGCCTGGTCGAGCACCAGCGACAGCGGCGTGCCGGTCCATTTGGCGATGCAGCTCCAGCCTTCGACGCAGTCGTGACGGGTGATCTGGGTGCGGCTCGGCATGTTCATGAGCTGCTCGCGGCTCAGCGACAAAGGCTTTTCGACAAGGCCCGATACTTCCAATCGCCAGTCGGTAAAATTGTTGGCGAGCAGGGCCTTATAATCATCATCGTCGGGCGAGGTGACGCCATTTGGCCGCTGCGGTTGGCGGATGTCGGCCTCGGTGAACTCCGGCGCCAGCGCGTCGCGCCCGGCAAGCAGGCGTTGCGCGCGGTAGGTCAGGCCATTGGCGTTTTCGAGGAAACCGCGCAGGCCGCTGCCAATGCTCAGCTGACTGTCGAAGGCGTCGCAGCCCGACAGCATGATGCCGGAGGCGCCGAGGCTGGCGGAGGTCAGGAATTTGCGGCGGCTGATTTCGAATTTTGCCATGTCACGCACTCCTCTCAGGCGTTTTCTCGTCATGCGCGGGAGGGTCGGTGCGGTACCAGCCGGTGATGATCGAGCGCAGTTCGTTGATCGGGCCGGCGGCAAGGATCATCAGGATGTGGATGATGAAGAAGCCGACCAGCAGCAGCATGACGGTGAAATGGATGGTGCGCGCCGTCTGCCGGCCGCCGAGCACCTCGTTGAGGAACGGCAGCACCGAATTCATGCTGGGCGACATGGCAAGCCCGGTGATGACCATCAGTGGCAACAGCACGAACAGCACGCCGCCATAGGCCATCTTCTGCAGCGTGTTGTATTCGCGGGTGTGATGGAATTTCAGCCTGGCGTGGTCGATGATGTCCTGCGGCAGCCGCTTGAGGTCGTCGAGGCGTGGTGCCAGATCGCGCCTGATATGGCCGTTGACCAGGCTGGCGACGAGCCAGACGATCAAGGTCGTGGTCAGGATCCAGGCGAAGAAGAAATGGATGACGCGGGCGGTGCCGAGATCATAGTAGGACGGGATGGTCGCCCAGGACGGGAAGCCGCGCGCCGTCTCATTGCCTGCCGGGCCAGACCAGCCGAGCACGCCGGTCGTGTCGAAGCGATGGCCAAAGATTTCGGTGTAGCCGCGCGTGCCGACGCTCGTGTTCTCGGCGCCGATCTCGAAGATGGTGTTGTTGTAGCCGAAACCGGATTGCTTGCCGATATAGAGCTGCGGCCGGGCGTTGAAGATCTGCAGGCCGGAAAGCAGCATGAAAAACAGGGAGATGGCCCAGAGCCAATGCGTCAGCCGCGTCCAGCGTGACTGCCGGTAGATCAACGGCCTCTCCGTTGATGCGGGACTGCCTGGTCCGGTGGCGGATTGGCTTCTGGCAACCGATTCCATCTTGTCTCGTCTCCCGGCATCGCAGCACTACATACGCGCTCATTGTCCTCCTGATACGTCGCGATCCAAACCGATGTTTCATCCGATCACGGATTTATTATGGACTGCCCAGGCTGACGGCGAGGTTGACGGCGGCGGCGACGATGACCGTGTTGAAGAAAAACGACAGGATCGAATGGACGAGCACGACGCAACGCATATGCGTCGTCGAGATGTTGGTGTCGGCGGTCTGCGCGGTCATGCCGATGACCGCCGAGAAGTAGAGGAAATCCCAGCCTTCCGGCCGTTTGTCGCCTGGGAACAGCAATCCGCCGACCGGGATTTTCTTCTTGGTCTTGGTGTCGACCTCGTCGCCGTCCATCCAGTAGACATGGGCATAATGGAGCGCCGCCATGGCATGAATGGTGAACCAGCCGAGTGGGATCGACAGCAGCGCGAAGCCGAGCTCGACGGGATTGCCTTTGTCCTTCTGATTGATCAGCAGGAACAAGGAGACAACGGCAACGCCGACGACAACAAGCGTCACCGCGAAGATGACCAGCACGGGCAGGTCGGTGGCTCGCGCATTCTTGCTCAGATACTTGTCGGTGAATGTTGGCATCTGGCTGACGACAAGAATGACGTAAGCGGCAAAAAACGCGTTGGCGCCGATCGAATAGGCGAGTGGGGCATGCAGCAGCAACGCCACAACAAGCACCATGGCCCCGAAACAGGCCGACATTGCGAACAGCATGTGGCGCTGAAAGGGGGTCTTGATCGGAGGTTCGGCGGCCATGGCGGTCTCCACCCTGGGTGACGCTCGGTTTCTAATTGGGTGTGGCGGATTTCAGGGCGCGTCGCAAGATGCGGTCGAGTTCGCCGAGGAATCGTGAACGGTCCTGTGGTGCAAAGCTGGCATTGTAACCCTTGCTTTCGCCGGTCTCGCGCAGATGCTGCTTGAGATCGCGCATGGCCACCGCCATGCCGATGGTTTCCGGCGTGAACGGGCGCCCGGTAGGCCCAAGCACATGCGCGCCGAGGGCTACGGCGCGGGCGGCAAGGGGAATGTCTGCGGTGATCACGATGTCGTTGGATTTTGCGTTCTCAACAATCCAGTCGTCGGCAGCGTCGGCGCCCTTGGAGACGACGACATTGCGGACCATCGGGTCACGCGACGGCCGCAAGCCGCCGTTCGAGACATAGGTGACGACGACGCCAAGACGCTCGGCGACTTTTTCGACCTCGGCTTTCACCGGACAGGCGTCGGCGTCGACATAGATGGCAGGTGCGGGCATTGTCTCTCCAAAACGGACAGGGGCCGGAAACGTGTCCGGCCCCTGCCTGGAATCTTACAGCGTTCAGGCCGGCAAAGCGCCCGACTTTTTCGCCGTCCAGGTGGCGATATAATCCATCAGGCCTGGATTGAGGCAGTCATAGGGCTCCAGCCCGATCGTCTTCAGCCGTGCCCGGATGCCGTCCATCCGCTTCGGGTCGACACCGGATTCGATGATCGACGAGACGAAAGCAGTGAAACCGGGCGGCGACCAGCCATCCTCCTGGAAGCGCTCGGGGTGGATGAAGGTCAGCCCCTTGAACGGATGGTCGCGCTCGACCGGGCCGTGCATGTGGACACCACAGCCGGTACAGGCATGGCGCTGGATGAGGGCACTTGGGTCAACCACCTTGAGCTTGTCGCCGTTCTCGGTGACGGTCACGTCGCCGGTGCCGGCAACGGCAACCACCGAGAACACCGCGCCGTCCGGCTTCCAGCATTTGGTGCAGCCGCAGGCGTGGTTGTGGGCGATCTGGCCCTTGACCTTCACCTTGACCGGCTTGCTGGTGCAGGCGCAGACCAGTGTGCCGCCGGCAAAGCTCGCGCTCTCCTTGGGCAGGCCATTGTCGATTTTCGGATGCAGTTTCTCCGCCATTTTCTTCTCCTCCCAGTTGTGAACCACAGAGGTCGCTGGCCGGTCGGTCGGCGGCTTGTGGCTTTCTTCAGTAAACGACGACGCTCCTGATCGACTTGCCCTCATGCATGAGGTCGAAGCCCTTGTTGATGTCCTCGAGCTTGAGCGTGTGAGTGATCATCGGGTCGATCTGGATCTTGCCGTCCATGTACCAGTCGACGATTTTGGGCACGTCCGTGCGGCCGCGCGCGCCGCCGAAGGCGGTGCCCATCCAGGTGCGTCCGGTGACCAGCTGGAACGGCCGCGTCGAAATCTCCTGCCCTGCACCCGCGACGCCGATGACGACCGACTTGCCCCAGCCGCGATGCGAGGCTTCCAGCGCCTGACGCATCACCTTGGTGTTGCCGGTGCAGTCGAAGGTGTAATCGGCGCCGCCGATCTGGTCGGCGCCGCGCTTGGTCATGTTGACGAGATGAGGCACGACATCGCCGTCGATCTCCTTCGGGTTGACAAAATGCGTCATGCCGAACCGCTCGCCCCATGCCTTCTTGTCGTTGTTGAGGTCGACACCGATGATCATGTCGGCGCCGGCGAGCTTCAGGCCCTGGATGACGTTGAGGCCGATGCCGCCGAGACCGAAGACCACCGCCGTTGCGCCTTGCTCGACCTTGGCGGTGTTGATGACGGCGCCGATGCCGGTGGTGACGCCGCAGCCGATGTAGCAGATCTTGTCGAAGGGGGCGTCCGGGTTGACCTTGGCGACCGCGATCTCGGGCAGCACGGTGAAATTCGAGAAGGTCGAGCAGCCCATATAGTGAAAGATCTTGTCCTTGCCGATCGAGAAGCGCGACGAACCGTCGGGCATCAAGCCCTGGCCCTGCGTGGCGCGGATGGCGGTGCAGAGATTGGTTTTCCTCGACAGGCAGGACGGGCACTGGCGGCATTCCGGCGTGTAGAGCGGGATGACATGGTCGCCCTTCTTGACCGAAGTGACGCCCTTGCCGACATCGACGACGATACCGGCGCCTTCATGGCCGAGGATGGCGGGAAACAGGCCTTCCGGATCGGCGCCCGAAAGGGTGAACTCGTCGGTGTGGCAGATGCCGGTCGCCTTGATCTCGACCAGCACTTCGCCCTCGCGCGGGCCGTCGAGGTCGACCTCCATGATCTCCAGCGGCTTTCCAGCGGCGACGGCAACAGCGGCGCGGGTCTTCATCAGGCAATTCCTCCAAAAGGCGATTTTTGCGCAAGCTTTCAGGTTTTGCCCTGGCGATCAACAGCTAGCTGGTTCCAGGCTTGGGCCAGCGCGGAGAATTTTAATCCCATACCGATTGAAGCAACGCGATTTGTCCAGCCAGCTTGACCGCGCCGGCACAGGTCATAAAAGGAACTGCCGACCCGAGGGATATCTGCATGTTCACCAAGATCCTGATCGCCAATCGTGGCGAGATCGCCTGCCGCGTCATCAAGACGGCGCGCAAGATGGGCATTGCCACGGTCGCGGTCTATTCCGATGCCGATCGCGATGCCGTGCATGTCGAGATGGCCGACGAGGCGGTGCATATCGGGCCGTCACCTGCGGCGCAGAGTTATCTCGTCCCTGAAAAGATCATCGCCGCCTGCAAGGAAACCGGAGCTCAGGCCGTGCACCCCGGCTACGGCTTCCTGTCGGAGCGGGCTGCCTTCTGCGAAGCGCTGGAAGCTGAAGGCATCGTCTTCATCGGGCCGAAGCCCAAGGCGATCAAGGCGATGGGCGACAAGATCGAATCGAAAAAATTCGCCAACGCGGCCAAGGTGTCGACGGTTCCGGGGTGGCTCGGCGTCATCGAGAATGCCGACCATGCCGAAAAGATCGCCGGCGAAATCGGCTATCCCGTGATGATCAAGGCCTCGGCCGGCGGCGGCGGCAAGGGCATGCGCATCGCCTGGGACCAGTCGGAAGTGCGCGACGGCTTCGACCGGGCGCGCTCGGAAGCCAAGAGCTCGTTCGGCGACGACCGTGTCTTCATTGAGAAGTTCGTGGTCGATCCGCGCCATATCGAGATCCAGGTGCTGGCCGATGCGCATGGCAACACACTCTATCTCGGTGAGCGCGAATGCTCGATCCAGCGCCGCAACCAGAAGGTGGCGGAAGAAGCGCCGTCGTCCTTCCTCGATGCCAAGACGCGAAAGGCCATGGGCGAACAGTCGGTGGCGCTGGCCAGGGCCGTCGACTACCAGAGCGCCGGTACGGTCGAGTTCATCGTCGACAAGGACAAGAACTTCTATTTCCTTGAAATGAATACACGATTGCAGGTTGAGCATCCGGTGACTGAGCTCGTCACCGGCGTCGATCTGGTCGAACAGATGATCCGCATAGCGGCAGGCGAGAAGCTCGCCTTGAAGCAAAGCGACATCAAGCTGAATGGCTGGGCGGTGGAAAGCCGGCTCTATGCCGAGGATCCCTATCGCAACTTCCTGCCGTCGATCGGCCGGCTGACGCGCTACCGGCCGCCGGAGGAAGGGAAATTCGGCGATATCGTTATCCGCAACGACACCGGTGTCACCGAGGGGTCGGAGATTTCGATGTTCTACGATCCGATGCTGGCGAAGCTGTGCACCTGGGCGCCGACTCGCATCGAGGCCATCGACGCCATGTCGGAAGCGCTCGATAGTTTTGTGGTCGACGGTATCGAGCACAACATTCCGTTTCTTGCAGCGCTGATGCAGCACCCGCGCTGGCGGGAAGGGGCGATATCGACGGCATTTATCGCCCAGGAATATCCCGACGGTTTCGCGCCGATCGTACCCAACAGCGAGGAAAAGGCCGTGCTGGCGTCGATCTCCACCGCGGTGGAGCTCTTGCGCCGCGACCGGCTCGACCGGCTGGGCGGGCGGCTGGCGCCGCATTCGGGAGCGCTCAAGCGCGACTGGGTGGTGAAGATTGGCGAGGATTATCTGCAGGTATCCATCCGCGAGGGCATGATTTCCATTCCGATGGAAATCGACCTGTCGATCGACGGCGGCAAGGCGCTGACTGTATCCTCCGACTGGCGGCCGGGCGACCTGATCTGGCGCGGCACGGTCGGCAAGCGCAGGGTTGCCGCCCAGATCCGGCCCGTCGCCAACGGTCTTCGCATTGCCTGGAAGGGCATGTCGGTGACCGCCCGCGCCATGCTGCCGCGCACCGCCGAGTTGGAACGGCTGATGCCGGAGAAGGTGGCGCCGGACACGTCGAACCTGCTGCTCTGCCCGATGCCCGGCCTCGTCGTGTCGATCGCCGTTACCGAAGGCCAGGAGGTCAAGGCCGGTGAGACGCTGGCCGTGGTCGAGGCGATGAAGATGGAAAACGTGCTGCGCGCCGAACGCGACCTGGTCGTCTCGAAGCTCAATGCGAAGCCGGGTGACAGCCTCGCGGTTGACGCCGTGATCATGGAATTCGCCTGAGCAGGCAATGGAACTCTGTGGTCGGCGGTCGTTTGTGCTGGACTGGTATCGCCCGGTCCCGGACAATACATCTCCATCGACTCAGAGCCTTCGGCAGCGCGAGAAACCATGGCGGATGACAAACTTCCACGCGACCCCCTGAAGCGCGAGGCCGCGATTGCGGCCGCGCGGCCGGAGGTGCCTGCGCGGCCGTTCGTCCATCTGCGGGTGCATTCGGCCTATTCGCTGCTCGAGGGTGCGCTTCAACTCAGCAAGGTCGTCGGCCATGCGGTCAAGGACGAGGCGCCGGCCATCGCCGTTACCGATACAAACAATCTGTTCGGCGCGCTGGAGTTCGCGCAGAAGGCGGTGAAGGACGGCATCCAGCCAATCATCGGCTGCCAGATCGCGCTCGCCTTTTCCGGTGAAAACAGCGACGGCCAGCGTGATCGGCGCCGCCAAGGGCCGGAAATGCGGCCGGTGGTCCTGCTCGCCGCGACCGAGGCCGGCTATTCCAATTTGGTTCGGCTTGTCAGCGGCGTCTATCTGGAAACACCCCCCGGCGAGGCGGTGCACCTGACCACCGACACGCTGGTTGGGCGGGCAGATGGGCTGATCTGCCTCAGCGGCGGCCCGCGCGGCCCGATCGGCAACGCCTTGAAGGAGGATCGCCGCGATCTGGCGGAGACACGGCTCCTGACGCTCAAGGCGCTGTTCGGCGACCGGCTTTATGTCGAACTGGACCGGGTTGCGGGCTACGACCGGGTCATCGAGCATCAGACGATCGATCTCGCCTACGCGCACGAACTTCCGCTTGTTGCCACCAATGAGGCGTTTTTCTCCTCTCGCGACGATTATGACGCGCATGACGCGTTGATCGCCATCGCCGAGGGTTCGGTCGTTGCCGTCGATAACAGGCGCCGGCTGTCGCCGGACAATTTCCTGCGCAGCCAGGCCGACATGGCAAAGCTGTTCGCCGACCTTCCGGAAGCAATCGACAACACGGTCGAGATCGCACTGCGCTGCTCCTACTATCCAAAAACCCGCAGCCCGATCCTGCCTCGTTTCACCGGCGGCGATGCCTCGGACAAGGACGCGGCCGAAAAGGCCGAGGCCGCGGAACTCGCCCGCCAGGCGCGCGAGGGGCTGGACGCTCGACTTGCGCTGCACGGGCCGACCCCTGGTTACACGGTCGAGCAGTATCGCGAGCGGCTCGAATTCGAGCTGGGCATCATCGAGAAGATGAAATTTCCCGGCTACTTCCTGATCGTTGCCGACTTCATCAAATGGGCCAAGGCGCAAGGCATTCCGGTCGGGCCGGGCCGTGGTTCAGGTGCCGGATCGCTGGTCGCCTATTCGACGACCATCACCGACATCGATCCGTTGCGCTTCTCGCTGCTGTTCGAGCGCTTCCTCAATCCGGATCGCGTGTCGATGCCCGACTTCGACATCGACTTCTGCCAGGATCGCCGCGAAGAGGTGATCCGCTACGTCCAGCAGAAATACGGCCGCGACCAGGTCGGACAGATCATCACCTTCGGTACGCTGCAGGCGCGCGCCGTGCTGCGCGACGTCGGCCGTGTGCTGCAGATGCCTTATGGCCAGGTCGACAAGCTGTCCAAGATGGTGCCGCAGAACCCGGCCAATCCGGTCAAGCTCGCGGATGCCATCGCCAATGAGCCGCGCTTTGCCGAAGAGGCCGAGAGGGAGCCGATCGTCCAGACGCTACTCGACATGGCGCAGAAGCTGGAAGGCCTCTACCGCCACGCCTCGACGCACGCCGCCGGCATCGTCATTGGCGACCGGCCGTTGTCGGAGCTGGTGCCGATGTACCGCGATCCGCGCTCTGACATGCCGGTCACCCAGTTCAACATGAAATATGTCGAGCAGGCTGGGCTGGTGAAGTTCGACTTCCTCGGCCTGAAGACGCTGACGGTGCTGGAAACGGCGGTCAAGCTGATCCGCCGCCGCGGCATCGACATCGATCTGGCGACCATCCCGCTCGACGATCCCGACACCTACGCGATGCTGTCGCGCGGCGAAGTCGTCGGCGTGTTCCAGGTGGAAAGTGCCGGCATGCGCAAGGCGCTGATCGGCATGCGGCCCGACTGCATCGAGGACATCATCGCGCTGGTGGCGCTCTATCGGCCAGGCCCGATGGAGAACATCCCGACCTACAACGCCAGAAAGCATGGCGAGGAGGAGATGGCCTCGATCCATCCCAAGATCGACCATCTGGTGAAGGAGACGCAAGGCGTCATCGTCTACCAGGAACAGGTCATGCAGATCGCGCAGGAACTGTCCGGCTATTCGCTCGGCGAAGCCGATCTTTTGCGTCGCGCCATGGGCAAGAAGATCCGCGCCGAGATGGACAAGCAGCGCGAACGTTTCGTCTCGGGTGCTGTGGAGCGCGGCGTCAACAAGCCGCAAGCCGACTTCATTTTCGACCTGCTGGCCAAGTTCGCCGACTATGGTTTCAACAAGTCGCATGCCGCCGCCTACGCTGTCGTCTCCTACCAGACCGCCTATCTCAAGGCGCATTATCCGGTCGAGTTCCTGGCGGCGTCGATGACGCTCGACATGGGCAATACCGACAAGCTGGCCGACTTCCGCCAGGATGCGTTGCGCCTCGGTATCGAGGTTCTGGCACCGTCGGTGATGACGAGTTTCCGGCCTTTCGAGGTCGGCGAGAACCGCATCTATTATTCGATGGCAGCGCTCAAGGGCGTCGGCGACGCGGCGGTCGAGCACATTGTCACTGTCCGTGGCGAAAAGCCGTTCAAGAATCTCGCCGATTTCTGCGAGCGGGTCGATCCCAAGATCGTCGGCAAGCGGGTCTTCGAAAGCCTGATCATGGCTGGCGCGCTTGACTGTTTCGGCCACGACCGCGCTGCGATGCTGGCTGGCGTCGAACGGATGATGGGTCTGGCGTCACTTGCCCAGCAGAATGCCGTTTCCGGCCAGGCTGACATTTTCGGAGCCTCGCTGGGCGCTCAGTCGCAGGCGCTCAATCTGCCGCCGACGGACCCATGGCTCGCCGCCGACCGGCTGCACCGCGAATTCCAGGTCGTCGGCTTTTATCTGTCGGCCCATCCGCTCGACGAATACAAGGCAGCGCTGCAGAAGATGCGGGTGCAAAACTGGGCGGAGTTCTCGGCAGCGGTCAAACGCGGCGCCTCCGCAGGCCGTCTGGCCGGTACGGTGACCAGCAAGCAGGAGCGCAAGACGCGCACCGGCAACAAGATGGGCGTGGTGGCCTTTTCCGACACGTCTGGCCAGTATGAGGCCGTGCTGTTTTCGGAAGGCCTGGCGCAATATCGTGACCTCCTGGAAGCCGGCCGCTCCGTCGTCATCACGGTCGCTGCGGAGGACAGACCCGAGGGCGTCAATTTGCGCATCAACTCGGTCCAGTCGCTGGAGGACGAGGCAAGCCGCATCCAGAAAGCACTGCGCATTTTCGTCAGAAACGATGGGCCAGCCTCGATCATCCAATCCCAGCTTACCCAGCGCGGCGAAAGCCAGGTGAGCATTATCGTGATCAAGGAAGAGGCGCAGGGCGAGGTCGAGATTGCCTTGCAGGGCGGCTACCGCGTCTCGCCGCAGATCGCCTCGGCGATGCGCGCCGTGCCTGGCGTGGTCGAAGTGGAGCTGGTGTGATCTCCGCTGTTGGGAGGCTTCGGCCTCTGCCGCTCGTGTCATCGCGATCGGCATGAAGGTCGCGGAGAAGGAAGCACCGCAGGGCGATTCTGCATTGGTGCGGCTGCGCCAAAGGCTGCGCAAGCTCTTCCATGGGCGCACACCCGCCGCTTTCCGGTTTCAGGTGGCTGCAATCGCCATCGATCTGGCAATCATCGCCTTCTTCATAGCCACACCGGTCATCCAGCAATCGGCCTCGTTCCTGTGGCTGGATTATGCCGTGGCGGCACTCGTCGGCGCCGATCTGATTGCCAGGCTGCTGGCCTCCAACGACATGCTGCGCCTGATGAAGCAGCCGACCTCCTGGGTGGATGTCTTCATCCTGTTGACGCTGCTAATGCCGACGGCGCTCGCCAATCTCGGCTTTTTGCGCATCCTGCGGCTATGGTCGCTGTCGCGCAACGGTTCGATCTGGCGGCATTTTGAGATGCGTGGGCTGAGACCCTGGCGCGAGGCGAGCCACGCGGTGATCAACCTTTTGACGTTTCTTTTCGTCATCACCGGCTTTGTCTACACCTTCTTCTTCCGCAACGGAGCCGGGCTGGAGAACTATATCGACGCGCTGTATTTCACCGTCGCTACGGTAACGACGACCGGCTTTGGCGACATCGTGCTGCCGGGAATGGCCGGCAAGCTGACAGCGATCGTCACCATGATCATAGGCATATCGCTGTTTGTCAGGCTGGCGCAGGCGATCTTCCGGCCGGCCAAGGTGTTCTTTCCCTGTCCGCAATGTGGATTGCAGCGGCATGAGCCGGATGCGGTGCATTGCAAGGCCTGCGGGCATGTTCTCAACATACCCGACGATGGAAACTGACCGGCGGCGACGCTACGATGCCGCGACTTCAGCCGGCTGTGCCGGCTTGCGCTGCAGGTTGAGCAGATTGCCCATCAGGATCAGCAGCGCGCCACCCGCGGTGAAGGCGTCGATCTGTTCCTTGTAGAGCAGCCAGCCGACCAGCGCCGATAGAGGCACGCGCAGGAAATCCATGGGCGAAATGATGGTCGCGTCGGCATAGGTGAGCGCGCGCGCCATGCAGAAATGCGACGACATGCCGGTGAAGGCGATCAGCAGGATCCACGGCCAGAGTTCTAGCGATGGGGTTCGCCACACGTAGAGCGCCGGGATGAGGCCGACCGCTGACTGGATGATCAACATCCAGAAGATGATGCGCACGACGCTGTCAGTCCGCGTCAGCGATTTGACCAGCACCAAGGAGATGCCGAAGCAGACCGCTGCGCCCAGCACGATCAGATGCCCCGGATCGACCGCGTTGACGCCGGGACGGACGATCACCACCACACCGATCAGGCCGAGCACGACCGCCGCAAGCTTGGGACGGCTCAGCCTTTCGCCGAGAAAAGTCACCGCCAGGATTGCTGTCCAGATCGGCGTGGTGAATTCGATCGAGATCAGCACCGCCAGCGGGATCAGCGTCAGCGCGTAGAGCCATGCCGCCTGGCCGCTGTAGTGGACGACGTTGCGGGCGATATGGGCGAGGGGGCGCTGCGTGCGCATCGCCGCAAAGCCGCCGCTCGTCAGCACCAGCGGCAAAAGGATGAAGAAGCCGATGACCGAGCGCAGTTCCAGCACCTGGAAGACGTTGAGTTCGGCTGTCGTGGCGCGGCCGGCGATCGACATCCCCAGGAAGGAGGTGATTGACAGCGCCATCCAGAACGCAGCCTTGGGGATCGAGGGGGTGGGCGCCATGGCTGTTATCTCGCAGGCCGGGGCTTTTGCCGCAATCGCTAGCTGATGTATTCTTCTGGGCCAGCTGCCGCGGCCTGCTTGCGATGCTGGCGGAACCTGACACGGGCACGGGCGTTGAGTCCCGATATTTTATCCCTGCTGCCTTTCCATATCGACAAGGAGAGTTTCATGAAACGATACGCGCAAGTCGCGCTTGCTGGCTGCCTGGTGATTGCCGCAGGCGCAGCTCACGCCGACGAGACCAAATTTCTCCAGTCGTTCAAGGGTAATTTCGCCGGCAAGGGCACTGTCCAGGTCACCACGGACGTGCCGAACGTCAGTGTGTCCTGCAGCTTCAAGTCGAACGCGACCTCAACCTCGCTCTCGCTGGATGGCAATTGCCGTGGTCTCGTTGTGGTGTCGCGGGCTATCAGCGCCGATCTGAAGGTCACAGGGGCGAAGTACAGTGGCGTCTATGTCGGGTCTCGCACCGGGCCGGCGCAGCTGAATGGCAGCCGGTCGGGCAACGCGATCAATCTCGGCATCCTCTGGGCGAAGGACGTCAACGGTGATCGCAAGGCCAAGATGACGGTCGAGAAGCGCGGCGAGAACGGGATCCGGCTGACGGTCATCGATACCGACCCTAAAACCGGCAAGAGCGTGGTGACGAGCAGGATCGATCTGACGCGCACCTGATGGGCTCAGTCTTCCAGCGGCTCCGGCGGGTGGGCGTGGCCCCTGCCGAACGTGTAGCCGGTCTCCACCGCCTTGCGGCCGAACTTGTCGCGCAGCGCATCGATGGCGCCTTCGGCCATGGCCCGCTTGCGTGACTGGACGTCGACCAGATCGGGCGGGTCAGCCTTGTCGTCGTCCGAGAGATCGCTGACGCCGATGCCCAGCAGTCGAAATTTCGTTCCGTCGGTCTCCTTGCGCAGAAGCTCCACCCCAGTCTGAAAGATGCGGTCTGCGAGCCGGGTTGGATCGCCGAGCTGGCGGTTGCGTGTGCGCAGCTTGAAATCCTGGGTCTTCAGCTTCAGCACCACCGTGCGCCCGGCAATGCCTGACTTCTTCAGCCGCGACGAGACCTTTTCCGAAAGACCCCTCAGCACGGCCATCAGCTCTTCCAGCGACGCGATGTCGGTGTCGAAGGTGGTTTCGGCCGATACGCTCTTGGCATCCTGGTCCGGGTCGACGCGGCGCACATCCTCACCGCGTGACAGGCGGTAGAGCCGGTCGCCCATCACGCCGTAGCGGCGCATCAGGTCCGCGCGCTCCATCTTCTGAAGCTGACCAATGGTGCGGATGCCGTCGCGCTCCAGCGTGGCATTGAACGCCTTGCCGACGCCCCAGATCATGGTCACTGGCTGATCAGCCAGGAAACCGACCGCCTCGGCCTCGCCAATGACCGAAAAGCCGCGCGGCTTGCGGAAGTCCGAAGCGATCTTGGCGAGGAATTTGCAATAGGAAAGCCCGGCCGAAACGGTGATGCCGATCTCCTTCTCTACCGCCTGTGCAAAGCGCGCCAGCACCACCGCCGGCGGCAGGCCGTGCAGCCGTTCGGTGCCGGCGAGGTCGAGAAACGCCTCATCGATAGACAGTGGCTCGACCAGTGGGGTCAGCGCCTGCATCATGGCGCGCACCTCGCGGCCGACGCGCACATATTTTTCCATGTTGGGTGGGATCACGACCGCTTCGGGGCAGGCCTCGAGCGCCTTGAACATCGGCATGGCCGAGCGCACGCCGCGGATGCGGGCGATGTAACATGCTGTGGAGACCACCCCGCGCTTGCCGCCGCCAATGATCAGTGGCTTGTCCTTGAGCGCCGGGTTGTCGCGTTTTTCGATCGCCGCGTAGAAAGCGTCGCAATCGATATGGGCCAGATGCAGCCGGTAGAGCTCGGGATGGCGGGCAAGGCGAGGGCTGCCGCAGCGCTCGCAGCGGCGCGTTTCACCGCGCTGAAACGTCAGGCAGTCGCGGCAAAAACCGTGATCGGGATTGTTGACAGGGGCCGCCATCGCTGCGAACATAAAGAGAACAAACGCAATGGTACGACAGTGCAAGGCCAGCGACAAGCTTGGCCTGGGGAGAACCGCATGAGCACGACGATAGTGCCGCTGGCGCCTGAGCTCTGGCCTGAATTCGAGGACCTTTTTGGCAAGCAGGGCGCCTGCTACGGCTGCTGGTGCACGCATTTCCGACTGGCGCCGGCGGCGCGGCGCGAGAGCAGTCGCGAACGCAACAAGGACCATATCAAGGCGCGTATCGAAGCCGGCCCGCCGCCCGGCGTGCTGGCGTTCGAGGATGGCAGTGCGGTCGGCTGGATGCAGATCGGGCCACGCGCCGACGTGCCCGAGTGGAACAACAGGGGCAGGGGCTCGGCGCCGATCGATGCCGCCGACGCTTCCGACCTGGCCGTGTGGGCGATCTCGTGCTTTTTCATCCGGGCCAAGGCGCGCGGCAGGGGCATCACGCATCGCCTAGTCGAAGGTGGCGTCGATTTCGCCCGCCAGAACGGGGCACGGCTTGTCGAGGCCTGCCCGATCGACCTGTCGCGCGATTCGCGTTCGATCGGCCTCTTTGTCGGCTCATCGCAGGTTTTCGAGAAGGCCGGTTTCGAAAGGCTTGTGGAACGCAAGGCCGGCCGGCCGCTAATGCGGCTGGTGCTGGAACCGGGTGACTGAACATCATCGTCTTGCAGTTGTGATGGTATTTCCCTACCAGAAGGACGAGACAATTTTTGCCTTTCGACCAAACGGAGAATTCGCGTGAACCGTATGTTGCCAGTTGCCTTTACCGCGCTTCTGCTCAGCGCGCCCGCTTTCGGCCAGACCGTCGACAGCCAGGGCGCGAAGCAATTGTCCGATGACCTGTCCCGCTATGTGGGCAAACAGGCGCTCGACAACGGCATCCTGAAGGTTTCGGCCGAAGGCGACGCATACAAGATCATCTTCGATTTCAAGGCGCTGGCCGCGACCTTTCCCGACCAGAAGCTGGGGAAATTCGACTTTGCCCCCTACGCCTTGCTGGTCAAGCCGCGCAGCGACGGGACCTGGGATGTCTCGATGGACTTTTCGCAAAGCGCGTCCTTCGAGTTCAATGGGCCGGAGGGGCTGCAAAGCACGCAGTTTTCGATCAAGGACGGCAAGGGATCCGGGGTCTACGACCCAAAGCTGGCGGCCTTCATCAGCGGCGCCAGTTCGATCGCCGGCATGACGATGGCTTCCAAGGATGGCAAGCAGCAGATCGAAGCGAGCGCTGGTGCCGGCACCGCGACAATCGCTGCCACGAAAGCCGCCAATGGCGGTGTTGATTTCACCACGTCGCAGAAAGTCTTGAATTTCGTCGAAGCGGTAAAATTCAATGATCCCGAGAACGGGCTGAATTTTCCAGTCACCGTGAAGTCGCCGGAATTGTCGGTGGAAGCCAGCGGCAAGGGCGTGCAGACCAAGCCGTTGCTCGACCTCCTGGCATTTGCCGTGGCCAATGAGGACGAGAAGACGCTGAAGGCAAACCAGGCGCAGCTGAAGTCGCTTCTGCTCGCCGCGCTTCCGGTATGGGAGCGCATCGAAGGTACCTATGGCTTCAAGGATTTCGCCGTTGACAGCCCGATCGGCACTTTCGGGGCCACACAGCTCAGCACCGCGTTCGGCAGCGACGGCGTTTCCCAGAGCGGCAAGATCACCTATGGCATCAAGGCATCGGGGCTGACCGTTCCGCAGCAGCTTTTGCCGAGCTGGAGCGTGGCGCTGCTGCCCACCGATATCGACCTGAATTTCGGCGGCGCCAATATCGATCTCGACAGCATGGCGAAGAAGGCGATCGAAACCTTTGATCTCAATCAGGATCCGCCGCTGTCGGCCGAGTTCGGCGACCAGCTCAAAGCCGACTTCCTGGCCAAGGCGCCGAAGGTCGTTGTCGGCCACAGCACGATCAAGAACAAGGACATGGAGATCGCGCTGGAAGGTGAGATGACGAGCTTCGGCGAGAAGCCCGATGCAAATCTGACCGTCGATGTCGCGGGCTTCGACAAGATCATGGCGCATCTGCAGGACGCGGCAAAGGCGGAGCCGGAGTTGGGGCAGTACGTGCCTGTCGTTCTCATGGCCAAGGGTTTTGCCAAGACACTTCCGGATGGCCGGCTGGAATGGGCTGTCAGCACCAAGGCTGATGGCTCGGTCACCGTCAATGGCGTCATGCTGAAGGCCGCCGATCCGGCGGTGGACGACAGCGTCAACGATGGTGACAATGGGAACGCTGGTGGCGGCGCCAACAGCGGTAGCGATAATGGTGGCGGCGACAATGGCGGTAGCGACAATGGCGGTAACGACAATGGCGGTAGCGATAATGGCGGTAGCGATAATGGCGGGGCCGGCGCGAAGCTGAATCCTTGAGGCTTCGGCTCTAGAGCCCCAGCGCGGCCACGATCTTCGGCGCGGCTTCGTGCCAGTCCTGGACGACGATGACGTCATCCGGGACCGCCGGCAGGAACGCGCGCAGCGAATTGTCGGCCATCAGGTGGAAAAGATTGGCCTCGGCGACCGATTCACGCACCGACGCCAGATTGTGCGGCTGATCGTCGACGAAGACCACCGGCCTGCCGCTGTCGCCGCGCAGCCTGGCGACCGCGGGTCCCTTGGCCATTTCCGTGGTCAGCAGCGGATAGTTCAGACCCAGGGCATCGAGATGCGCGCGACGCACGCCACGATGCCTGTGCGGCATGGCCGTCAGCAATATGATTTCCGCGCGGTCACCAAGCCTTGCCAGGGCTTCCGTGGCGCCGTCGGTGATGCTCTGCCAATCGGCTTGCGCGTCGAAGAAATCGCCCAGGAGTGTCGTGACTTCTGGCTGTTCGATCAGGCGACCGCTGGCCGTTTCGGCAATGTTGCCGGTCAGGCGAAAGGACGCCAGGGTCAGGCCATAGCCGCGCGACTTGAGAAAATGTGGGAACGGGCGGATGAATTCGAGCACCACGTCGTCGACGTCGAGCACCAGCAGCGGCCGGCCGTCGGCCGAAAGTTCCTCGATCTGGCGCAAGGTTTCTGGATCATCGCTCATATGGAATGCTCATGGTTGTCGTCGCCGAGCGGCAGGGCGCGCAACGCCTTGCCGACGGCTGCCGGCGGCGTGCCGGTTTCCTCGGCAAAGCGCATCAGGGTCGGCTCGTGGGCGAGAATGAACTGCAGCACGCCGGCCAGAAAACCCGGTTCGCCCGCAGCCTTGCGGATCGAATGCGCCTCTATTCCGGTGATCGCCAGAAAACGCGGCAACAGCTCCGGATCGGAGGCGACGAAGCCCAGCGCCTTCACGGCAATGGTTTCCGCCTCTTCGCGCATTGACGTCGCGTTTGCCATCACTACCTTCGGCATGTGGAAATGAGTCTCTTCCGCATTAATGGCAACAATTGCTTGCGGCAAGCCTCTACAGCGCTGCGCGCCTTTTGGACGCGCAGGCAGGCGAGACGGAATTCGCGCTGCTTTGCAGCCCGAGGGTTTCCGTTTCGTCAATCATATTGCCGTATAGTGAAGCAGGGTTTGGTGCGTTCAACGAAGGGCGCATGACGGCCACCTTCGAGCGGAAGGACGGTCGGGACGGGATGTCGATGCCGAAGAAGGTCATGATCGTCGAGGACAATGAGCTCAACATGAAGCTCTTTCGGGACCTCATCGAAGCAAGCGGCTACGAGACAGTGCGCACCCGCAACGGTCTGGAGGCGCTCGACCTGGCGCGAAAGCACCGTCCGGATCTCATCTTGATGGACATCCAACTGCCCGAAGTGTCGGGGCTGGAAGTGACCAAATGGCTGAAGGAGGACGACGACCTCCACGTCATTCCGGTCATCGCGGTCACCGCCTTCGCCATGAAGGGCGATGAGGAACGCATCCGCCAGGGCGGCTGCGAGGCCTATATTTCGAAGCCGATCTCGGTGCCGCGTTTCATCGAAACCATCAAATCCTACCTGGGCGATGCCTGATGTGCCTTTCCAGCCGAGCCGGAGCCTTGTGAAATGACCGCGCGGATCCTCGTCGTCGACGACATCCCTGCCAATGTCAGGCTGCTGGAAGTCCGGCTGCTGGCTGAATATTTCGAGGTGCTGACGGCCAGCAACGGGCCTGACGCGATCGAGACCTGCGAGAACGGCAAGGTCGATGTCGTGCTGCTCGACGTGATGATGCCCGACATGGACGGGTTCGAGGTCTGCCGCAGGCTGAAGAGCGACCCGGCGACAGCGCATATTCCGGTGGTGATGATCACCGCGCTTGACCAGGTGTCCGACCGCGTGCGCGGGCTGGAGGCCGGCGCCGACGATTTCCTGACCAAGCCGGTCAACGACCTGCAGCTGATGACGCGCGTCAAGAGCCTGGTCCGGCTGAAGTCGTTGACCGACGAATTGCGGCTTCGGGCTTCGACAACGCGCAACATCGGTATCGAAGAACTGCTCAGCCGCAATTACGCGTCGGAAGACACGATGCCGAAAGTGCTGCTGATCGACGAACGCAAATCGTCCGTCGAGCGCATTCAGAAAATGTTGCGTGATCGCGCCGACCTAGACGTCACCGGTGACCCGCATGCAGGGTTCTTTCAGGCGGCCGAGACATCCTACGAGTGCGTAATGATCTCGACGGCCTTTGCCGATTTCGATCCGCTACGGCTCTGCTCGCAATTGCGCTCGCTGGACCGCACCCGTTTCGTGCCGATCATCCTTTTGGCGGAAGAGGGCGAGGAGGAGCGCATCATCCGCGGCCTCGAACTCGGCATCAACGATTATCTGATGCGGCCGATCGACCAGCAGGAACTCACCGCAAGGCTGCGCACCCAGGTGCGCCGCAAGCGCTATAACGACCAGCTGCGCGCCAGTGTCACCCAGACCATCGAGATGGCGGTGACCGACGGGCTGACCGGCCTGCACAACCGCCGCTATCTCGACAGCCATCTGCAGACGCTGTTCGACCGCGCCGTCGCGCGGCGCAGGCCGCTGTCGGTGATGATCACTGATCTCGACCGCTTCAAGTCGATCAATGACGCGCACGGCCACGATGGCGGCGACGAGGTGCTGCGGGAATTCGCCCGGCGGCTGCGCAAGAATGTCAGGGGTATCGACCTTGCCTGCCGGTTCGGTGGCGAGGAGTTCGTGGTGGTGATGCCGGATACAGATGGCGTGGTGGCCGAAAAAGTGGCCGAACGCATCCGTGCCGAAATCGCCCAAATGCCGTTTGCCATCGGCGCCGACGGCAAGACGATCGAGGTCACGGTCAGCGTTGGCGTGTCGTCGGTGCTGAAGGGCGTGGATACGGTCGCGGCGCTGATGAAGCGCGCGGATCTTGCGCTTTACGAAGCCAAGAGCGGCGGCCGCAACCGCGTCGTCGCAAAGGCTGCATGACATTCCTGGCTGGATTTTCCAGTCAACCCGGAATGGTTACCCGTTTACCTTAATCCAAGCGATTCGCGAGCCTTGGTTAAGAAACTGTTGATTTTTATAAGCTCTTGCGCAAATGTGCAGGCCAAGACGAAGCCGGCACGAGGGTAGATAAGCCGGCTCGATCTCAGGAATACCCCATGATGCTCAGGTCCGCCGCATCTCCTGGGTCCGTGGGGTCGGCCGGCCGGCGCTGGCACATAGTGGCCTCCTCGTACCGCTGCCAAACGCCGACCGGCCCCCTTTTGTCCACGAGACATCAGGATTCCGCACCAAGCCCCGGAAGTGCCGGGGCTTTTTTGTGTGCGAAAATCCAAATAGCGCTTCTGGATTGTGACGGCTTCGACGGCACATACGCTGCCGCCTCGCAACGCAGTGACTTTTATTGCGGTACTTAAAAGGGGAAGAAGCGCGGCTATCTCTCCATTCCATACATATGGCGCACAGGGGGCTTGCGGCAAGACCCGGTTGTTCCCGTAAAACCGCGGCCCCAAGCCAGCGGAAACGGGAATGACGAGAATGGGTATTGTGTCGCCAGCAGATGAATTGCGTCGGGATCATGCGGTGGTGATCGCCGGGGGCGGTCCGACGGGATTGATGCTCGCAGGCGAGCTCGCGTTAGCCGGCGTCGATGTCGCCATTGTCGAGCGGCGTCCTGACCAGGACCTCATCGGCTTGCGCGCGGGTGGCCTGCACGCCCGCACCATCGAGGTTCTCGACCAGCGCGGAATTGCCGACCGGTTTCTCTCGCAGGGACAGCGCTTCCCGACCGTTGGCTTCCATATGATCCGTTTGGACATCAGCGACTTTCCCAGCCGGCACAACTATCTCCTGGCGCTGCGGCAAAACCATATCGAGCGGATAATGGCTGACTGGATCAATGAGTTGGGGGTGCCGATCTATCGCGGAGAAGAAGTCACGGGTTTTGCCCAGGATGATAGTAGTGTCGACGTGGAACTGTCCGTTGGCCGACGGTTGAGGGCGCAGTACCTCGTCGGCTGCGACGGCGGACGCAGCACAATCCGCAAGGTGGCGGGCATCGAGTTCCCCGGATGGGACCCGACGATGAGCTGGATGATCGCCGAGGTCGAGATGGCGCAGGAACCGGTATTGGGCTTTCGCAGCGACGCCTACGGAATTCATGCGATAGGCAAGTTCGAGGAAGGCGACCGGGTGGGTGTCGTGCTGACCGAGAGGCAACTGACCATCGGCGGCGAACCGACGCTGCGCGATCTCAGCGAGGCGCTTGTCGCTGTCTACGGCACCGATTACGGGGTCCACAGCCCGACTTGGCTCTCCCGGTTCACCGACATGACACGGCAGGCCGCCGCTTACCGCGACAGGCGCGTCTTGCTGGCTGGCGACGCCGCGCATATCCATCCTCCGATGGGCGGGCAGGGGCTCAACATCGGCGTGCAGGACGCGGTAAATCTGGGATGGAAGCTGGCCCAGGTGGTCAAGCGGACCTCACCGGAAAGCCTGCTCGACAGCTATCACACGGAGCGTCATCCGGTCGCCGCCCGAGTGTTGCGCAACACGATGGCGCAGGTCGCTCTTCGTCGCACCGATGATCGTACCAAGGCTTTGGGCGACACCGTTACCGAGCTGCTTGGCCTGGACGAGCCCCGCAGGCGGATTGCCGCGGAGATGTCCGGTCTGGGCGTTCACTATGACCTGGGCGAGGGGCACCCCCTGCTTGGGCGGCGCATGCCCGATCTCGATCTGGTCACCGCAAAAGGGCCTTTGCGGGTCTTCAGCTTGTTGCATGATGCGCGGCCGGTGCTTCTCAACATTGGTGAGCCTGGCAGGCTGGACATTGCGCCTTGGGCGGATCGGGTCCGGCAGATCGACGCTTTGTACGCCGGTGTTTGGGAGCTCCCGATCCTCGGGACGATCGCTGCGCCCGAAGCCGTCTTGATCCGACCTGATGGATATGTGGCTTGGGTCGGGGTTGGAGCCCAGCAGGGGCTGGCTGACCCGATGACCACCTGGTTCGGGCCGCCCGCCGCGCGTTAGCGACACGCTTCAGACCAGGAATGGGTGCCGCGAACCTTTGCGTCAGAAGCGTTCGCGATAATCGCGCGGGTTTGTGCCGAGGACGCGTAGAAAGCCGCGCCGCATCGTCTCTTCCGATCCGAAGCCGCAGCGGCGGGCCGTCTGGTTCACGGCCTGGCCCCGTTCCAGCATCCGTCGCGCCGCCTCGATCCGGATCTGCTCGATCGCGCGCGCAGGTGTGCGGCCCGTTGCCACCCGATAGTGCCTGGAGAAACTGCGCGGGCTCATATTGGCGCGCTCGGCCAGGGTCGGTAGTGAAAGGTCTCCGTCCAGATTGTCCTGGATCCAGCCATGCAGCCGGTCGAAGCGTTCGTCGCCTTGCTGCAGCTTGAGCGTCTGGCTGAACTGCGCCTGGCCACCGGGGCGTTTCAGGAAGACCACCAGCTCGCGCGCCACCGCAAGCGCCACGCGCCGGCCAAGGTCGGCCTCGACGAAGGAAAGGGCGAGATCTATGCCCGCCGTCACGCCTGCCGACGTCCAGACATTGCCGTCACGGATGAAGATCGGATCGGGTTCGAGGCGGACCGCCGGAAAGCGTTTCGCGAACTCGGCGCAGCGTCCCCAGTGGGTAACCGCACGCTTGCCGTGGAGCAGGCCTGCCATCGCCAGAAGCATGGCACCACTGCACACGGAAGCCGTTCGCGTGGCGTCGTGCGAGCGGCCGATTATCCATTGGACGAGTTCGAGGTTTTCGCAGGCCGCGTTGACGCCCCATCCGCCAGGCACGATCAGCGTGTCGATCTCCAGCCCGTGCATCGGCAGCGCCGCTGTCTCCAGCACGAGACCGGCCGAGGTCCTGATCTGCGGCGAGGCGGCGACGACCGCGACCTCGTAGGGAGCTGGTTCGCCGGCCTGAGTTTTGAAGTCGTTGGCGCTGGCGAACACCTGAAGCGGTCCGCTGACATCGAGTAGCTGGATATCGGGATAAGCAAGAATTTCGATACGGCGCATGGCGATTTGGCTTGAAACGAGGGGTGATTGGCGATCGTGCCAAACCATGATGCCTTAGATTGGCTGAAGTCAACCTATGGAGAGTTCCATGACGCTTCGTTTCGGCATCCTCGTCTTCCCCAATGTCCAGCAACTCGACCTCACCGGCCCTTATGAAGTCCTGGCATCGGCAAAGGGCGCCGAGTTAGAATTGATCTGGAAGGATCGCAATCCGGTGATGTCGTCGACGCGGCTGTCGCTCAGCCCAACGGCGACCTTCGACGATTGCCCGCCTCTCGATGTGCTGTGTATTCCGGGTGGCGGCGGCGTCAACGTGCTGCTGGAGGACCATGCCGTGCTCGATTTCGTTCGGGAGCGCGCTGCGCAGGCACGCTATGTCACCTCGGTATGCAGCGGCGCCCTGGTGCTCGGTGCCGCCGGCCTGCTCAAAGGCAAGCGGGCGACGACGCATTGGTATGCGCATGATTTCCTTGCCGAGTTCGGCGCCATTCCAGTCGATGAGCGAATTGTCGAGGACGGAAACCTGATAACCGCCGGCGGCGTCACCTCGGGGATCGATTTCGGTCTCGCCTTGGTCGCCAGGCTTCTCGGTCAGGCCGAGGCCGAAACGGTGCAGCTCTCGCTGGAATATGCCCCGGCTCCTCCGTTCCAGTCGGGCACGCCCGCACAGGCTTCGCCTTCCGTGCTGGCGGAAGCAAAGAAGCGGCTCGCGGGTTCTAGGCGGGTTCGCGAGGACATGTTCGCGCGCTGGCGCGCCACTCGCGCAGCCGTCACGCCGGCGCGAAGCCAAGCTTGAACTGACGGGCCGAACGGCGCCATGGCGTGCCGTTCGGCCCGTCCTCGTTTCGGCTGTTGACACGTTTCTCCGTCTATGCAGAATTGGTTGGGCCATTGCACCACTTCTGCTTTCGGGGAGGATTTGTGGATCAGAACAGCCTGCCACCCATTCAGACGACGGCGCGCGATGACGCCGTGCTGAAGGCGTTGGTGGGCTTTGTTCGCGCCGAGGCCCTACAGCCTGGCGAGCGACTGCCAACAGAGCGTATCCTGGCGGAGCGGCTGAAGGTCAGCCGCAACACGGTGCGCGAGGCGCTGACGCGCTGGGAAGGGCTCGGCCTCGTCGAGCGCCGGCAAGGCAGCGGCACCTATCTCAAGGCGGCCGTGTCACCCGACATGCTGCACATGCCGCTGACCCTGGCGGGCGGCAATGATTTCACCAGCCTGATGCAGACGCTGGAGATCCGCCGCGCGCTGGAGGCGGAGGCGGCCGCGCTTTGCGCCGAACGCGCCAGCCCGGCCGATATCGCCGAGATCGAGCGCAAGCTCGACATCATGGAGCAGGCTTTTCGCACCCGCGACGGCATGTCGTCGGAAGAGGACTGGGAGTTCCATCAGGCGATCTACCGCGTCTCCGGCAATCCGCTGTTCGAACAGATCATCGCCGCCATGCACGAGCTGTTCCACCGCTTCTGGGAGCATCCGCTCGGCGTGCGCGACTTCGGCCACGCCAGCTTTCCCTATCACCGCACGATCTATGAATGCATCGCGGCGCGTGACCCGCAAGGCGCCCGCGCCGAGGCGCTCAAGCTGATCGCCACCGTCGAGGACGACCTGAAGCGCGGTGCCGCTAAACTCAAACTTTCGAGCCAGACATGAACGAGCATCCCTCAGGTTTCGACCACGATTATCTCGCCGAGGCGGCAACGCTTTTGGCGCATGACGAACCGTTCCCCGGCGGCGCGGTGGTGCCGCCGATCTATCAGACCTCGCTGTTCACCTTCGCCAATTATGCCGAGATGGCCGACACTTTTGCCGGCAAACGAAAGCAGCCGATCTATTCGCGCGGCGACAATCCGACGGTGATGGAGTTCGAGGCGCGCGTCGCCGCGCTGGAGGGCGCCGAGGCCGCGCGCGGCTTTTCCAGCGGCATGGCGGCAATCAGCGCCACGGTGCTTGCTTTTGTCCGGGCAGGCGAGCGCATCGTTGCGGTGCGCAATTGCTACGGCGATGCCTACCGCCTGTTCGAGCGGCTTTTGCCGCGGCTCAACATCAAGGTCGACTATGTCGACGGTTCCGACCCGGATGCGGTGGCCGCGGCTCTTCCCGGCGCCAAGCTACTCTATCTGGAAAGCCCGACTTCGATGATGTTCGAGCTGCAGGACCTGCCGCATCTGACCCGGCTGGCGAAAGAGCAGGGCATCATCACCACGATCGACAATTCCTGGGCAACGCCGGTGTTCCAGAAGCCGATTTCGCATGGCGTCGACCTGGTGCTGCATTCGGCCTCGAAATATCTCGGCGGCCACAGCGACACGGTCGCCGGTGTGGTTGCGGGCTCGGCCGCCCACATCAAGCATATCAACGAGCAGACCTATTCCTATCTCGGCGGCAAGCTGTCGCCTTTCGAGGCCTGGCTGCTGCTGCGCGGCCTGCGCACGCTGCCGCTGCGCCTGCCGCACCACATGAAGAGCGGGCTTGTCATCGCCGAGCGGCTGAAGGCGCATGCCAGTGTCGAGCGGGTCAACCATCCCGCCTATTCGAACCATCCTGGCAAGGCGACACTGGCCGGTTATGCCGGGCTGTTCTCCTTCGAAGTGACGGACGATATCGACATACCCGTCTTCGTCGACGCACTGAACTATTTCCGCATCGGCGTAAGCTGGGGCGGTCATGAGAGCCTGGTCGTGCCGGCCAAGGCGTCGCTGGAGCAGACGCCGGGACTGAATTCGATGGCGCGCTTCGGCGTCAGCCCCCGAACCATCCGCTTCAATGTCGGATTGGAGAGTGTCGAAGACCTCTGGGCCGATGTGGCCCAGGCCTTCGAAAAAGCCAGAAAATAACAAGCGGGTTCAAAATGGGAGTCTTGAACATGAAAAAACTGACCGTCATGCTTGCCACCGTTGCGGGGCTGGCGATTTCCGCCGGGAGCGCGCTGGCCGATTCGACCCTGAAAATGGTCGAAGTCATCACCAGCCCGCCGCGCACCGAATTCTTGAAGAAGCAGATCGCCGATTTCGAAGCCGCCAATCCCGGCGTCAAGGTCGAGCTGATCTCGCTGCCCTGGGGCCAGGCCTTCGAAAAGTTCCTGACCATGGTGCAGGCCGGCGATACGCCCGACGTTGTCGAGATGCCGGAACGCTGGATGGGTCTCTATGCCAACAACGCCCAGCTCGAGGATCTCGGTCCCTACATGGCCAAATGGGATGACGCCAAGACGCTGGGCGACCGCGCCAAGCAGTTCGGCTCGACCGTCAACAACACCCAGTTCATGATCCCCTATGGCTACTATGTGAACGCGCTGTTCTGGAACAAGAAACTGTTCAAGCAAGCCGGCCTCGACGGCCCGCCGGCAACGCTCGACGAGTTCATCGCCGACTCCAAGAAGATCTCGGCCATTCCAGGCAAGTACGGCTACTGCCTGCGCGGCGGACCAGGCGCCTTCAACGGCATGCACATGTTCATGAACATTGCCGCCGGCAAGGGCGGCTACTTCAACGAGGATGGCACCTCGACCATCAATGACGAGGGATCGATCAAGGGCCTGCAGATGCTGGCCGACATGTACAAAAACGGCCTTGCGCCGAAGGATGCCGTAAGCTGGGGTTTCAACGAGACCGTGACCGGCTTCTATTCCGGCACCTGCGCCATGCTCAACCAGGATCCGGACGCATTGCTCGGCATCGCCGACAAGATGAGCGCCGACGACTTCGCGGTGGCGCCGTTGCCGGTTGGTCCGAGCGGCAAGTCCTATCCGACGCTCGGCTATGCCGGTTGGGCGATGTTCGCCAACTCGCAGCACAAGGACGATGCCTGGAAGCTGATGTCGACGCTGCTCTCGCCCAAGGACAATCTGGAATGGGCCAAGGAAGTCGGCGTCGTCCCGATCCACAATGGCGCCGACCAGGATCCCCATTTCAAGACCGAGCAGTTCAAGGGCTGGTTCACCGAGCTCAGCGACAGCTCGAAATATGAAATGGTGACGCCGCCGACGCATCTGGAAAATCTCGGCAATTTCGTCGACCAGGTGGCGATCAAGAATTTCCAGGAAGTGCTGCTTGGCCAGAAGACGGCCAAGGACGTCGCCGACCAATGGGCTGCATTCCTGACCAAGGAACAGCAGGACTGGCTGGCCAAGAACAAGAAGTAAGCGCAGCGCCCCTTTCCCTCTCCCCGTTCACGGGGAGAGGGTGTCACGAAGTGACAGATGAGGGGCCGCGCCATGCCTCGATAGGTTCGCGCTGCCCCTCATCTGCCTGCCCGTCCTCCGCAGCAGCTCCGTTGCCACTTCGGAGGGTGGACCGGCATCTTCTCCCCGTGAACCGGGAGAAGGACGCTATCCCCGACGCCACGGAGCCGATCCTCAGCAATGACCTACGCCGTGTCCGAAATACGATCCGCAGGCCAGCCGCGCCGCAAGCGGCTGTCGCATGCCGCCATCGAGCCCTGGCTCTATCTCAGCCCGGCGATCATCCTGCTGGTCGTGGTGCTATTGGTGCCGCTGGTCATCGGCATCAGCTACTCCTTCCGCAAATTCTCGGCCTTCAAGTCGGAATATGTCGGGCTCGGCCAATATCAGGCGATGTTTTCGGATCAGGTGCTGGGGCAGGCGCTGATCAACACGCTGTGGTGGACGGTCGCCAGCCTGTTCTTCCAGTTCTTCCTCGGCCTTGGGCTGGCGCTGCTGCTCGACAAGCCGTTCTGGGGCCGCAAGGCGGTGCAGGCACTGGTGTTCCTGCCCTGGGCGGTGCCATCCTTCCTGTCGGGGCTGACCTGGGCGTGGCTGTTCAACCCGATCGTCGGCCCGCTGCCGCACTGGCTATTCGCCGTGGGGCTCAGAGCCGACCCGACCACCAGCATCCTGTCCGATCCGGCCACAGCGATGTGGGGGCCGATCATCGCCAATGTCTGGTTCGGCATTCCGTTCTTCGCCATCACGCTTCTGGCGGCGCTGAAGTCTATCCCGTCCGAACTGCATGAGGCGGCCGCGATCGACGGCGCTTCGCCCTGGCAGCGCTTTACCAAGGTGACGCTACCGTTCCTGGCCCCGACCATCGCCATCACGGTGATGCTGCGCACCATCTGGATCGCCACCTTCGCCGACCTGATCTTCGTCATGACCGAGGGCGGGCCGGCCGGCTCGACCAACACGGTGCCGGTCTACATCTATGTCAGCGCCTTCAAATCGCTGGATAAGGGCTATGCCTCGGCGGTGGCCGTGCTGCTGCTCGCGCTGCTGATTGTCTATGCGATTGCTCTGATCGCCATCCGCCGCTCCCTGGTGAGGCACGTCTGATGATCGCAGGACGCTCAGCCTCGCAACGCTTCTTCGGTGGCATCGGCCTCTACGCGGCAATCGGTGTCTACCTGATCTTCGCCCTGTTTCCGATCTACTGGACCCTGAAGATCTCGGTCACGCCGGAGCGGCTGCTTTACTCAGAAGGCGTCACGCTTTGGCCGTCGCACATGACGTTGCAGAATTTCGTCACCGTGCTCGAAGCCACCGATTTCCCACGCTATTTCCTCAACAGCGTCATCGTCTCTGTTTCGACGGCGGCCCTGGTGACGGTCATCGCCACGCTCGCCGGCTATGCCATGTCGCGCTTCACCTTTCGCGGCAAGGCGACGCTGGCTCTGATGCTGCTTTTGACCCAGACGTTCCCGCTGGTGATGGTCATTCCGCCGATCTACCGGGTGATGGGGGAGATCGGCCTGATCAACAGCCTGACCGGGCTGATCATCATCTACACCGCCTTCAACACTGCCTTCGCGACCTTCCTGATGCAGTCCTTCTTCGATGGCATCCCGAAGGATCTGGAAGAGGCGGCGATGATCGACGGTTGCACGCGTGCACAGGCGATGCGCAAGGTGATCGTGCCGCTGACACTGCCCGGCATGGGGGCGACGCTGGGTTTCGTCTTCACCGCCGCCTGGAGCGAGCTTCTGTTCGCCCTGATGCTGATTTCCAGCGACGACCAGAAGACCTTTGCTGTCGGTCTGCTCACCTTCATCGGCAAGTTCGCCGTCGACTGGGGACAGATGATGGCGGCGTCGATCCTGGCGCTGATCCCGGTCTGCATCTTCTTCGCTTTCCTGCAACGCTATCTCGTCACCGGCCTGACCGCCGGCGCCGTCAAAGGATAGACCAATGGCCTCTGTCACACTCGAAAAGGTCCGCAAGGATTATGGCGCGGTCCGCGTCCTGCACGCGGTCGACCTTCAAATCGCCGACGGCGAATTCGTCGTCCTGGTTGGCCCGTCCGGCTGCGGGAAATCGACGCTGCTGCGCATGATAGCCGGGCTGGAGGAGGCCTCCGGCGGCGAGATCCGCATCGGCGAACGGTTGGTCAATGACGTGGCACCCAAGGACCGCGACATCGCGATGGTGTTCCAGTCCTATGCGCTCTATCCGCATATGGACGTGTCGAAAAACATGGGCTTCAGCCTGCTTTTGAAGAAAGCGGAGAAGACGACGATCGACGCCAGGGTGGACGGCGCGGCCAAGCGGCTGGGCCTGGACACGTACCTGCAGCGCCTACCGCGCCAGCTATCCGGCGGTCAGCGCCAGCGCGTCGCCATGGGCCGCGCCATCGTGCGCGATCCCAAGGTCTTCTTGTTCGACGAGCCGCTTTCGAACCTCGACGCCAAGCTGCGCGTGCATATGCGCGCCGAGATCAAGGCGCTGCACCAGCAGTTGAAGACCACCTCGGTCTATGTCACCCACGACCAGATCGAGGCGATGACCATGGCCGACCGGATCGTCGTCATGCATGACGGGCTGATCCAGCAGGTCGGCGCGCCGCTCGATCTCTATGACCGCCCGGCCAACATGTTCGTGGCCGGTTTCATCGGCTCCCCCGGCATGAACTTTTTGCCGGCGACGGTTCGCAAGGGTGCCACTTCTGAAGCCGTGCTGGCTGACGGCCAGGCGCTGAAATTGCCGGACGGCCTGCCGCTTGGGGATGGCGACGCGATCACCATCGGTCTGCGGCCCGAGCATATAAGGCTGGCCGATGACGGCGCCCTGCAGGGCGAGGTGGGGGTGGTGGAGCCGCTTGGGCTTTCGACGCAGTTCTATGTCAAACTGGCCAATCAGCAGCTGTGCGTCTTTGCCATGGGCCGTGCCGGCGTGAAGCCTGGCGATATCGTGCGGCTGTCGGCTGATCCGGCCTCGCTGCATCTGTTCGACCCGAAAAGCGGCGATCGCATCGGCTGACGAAATTCAGCCGGGGCTGCCAGAACGCAGCCCGCAGCTTCTGCCTCGCAAACTAAAACACCGCCCAGTGGGCGGCGTTTCGGCATTCCAGAGGGAAACCCCAGATTACTTGATCTTGGTTTCCTTGAATTCGACGTGCTTCTTGGCGACCGGATCGTACTTGCGGAACGACAGCTTGTCGGTCTTGGTACGGCTATTCTTGCTGGTGACGTAGAAGAAACCGGTGTCGGCGGTCGACAGAAGCTTGATCTTGATGTTTGCGGCTTTGGCCATGATCTCAGTCCGTTATGTTCGTGGGGTTTTGGCCGCTGGAGCACGGGAAAACACCCGGACGCGGGAAACTTGGCGCGACACATAAAGAACGTGCCTGGAAAGTCAAGCCCAGTGGGCCTGATGCGGCCCGCCCGGGCTATGCATTACGCATAAATTAGACGGTTTCCGCCTCATGCGCCGCAACCTTCTTCCAGTCTCCGGTCGTGTTCCACCAGCGATTCGGGTTGGCGCGGTCGTCCAGCCCCTTGGAGCGGCTGGCGAGGATCGGCTGGATGCGGATCACCGGCTCCTGGTAGGAATGGGCCTGGAAAATCGCCTCGACGACACGGCCCGCCAACGCCTGGTCGTCAGGCAGTTCGAACGAAACCTCGACCGTGCCCGGGCGGCGGCGCAAGTCGGTTTCGGCGCCTGCCGCTGCCCCTTCAAGCGGCCTGTAGCGCTCGATGCCATGTGCCGACTGGTAGGCATTGCGGTCATATTTGCCCATGGCCAGCGGGGCGATCGCAACCACCGCGTCCATGATGCGGTCGATATCGGCAGCCGGGGCCTGGAAGGTCACAAGCAGCAGGAGCGTCATTCGCAGGGATGTCGTTTCAAAACCGCTGTCGATCATGGGAGTGTCCTCAACTTCCGATGTTTTTGGGACACTCTTCTAACCCAGCGCTCCTGACACGGTTCTGTCAGCAGCGGTCTCTGTGTCGAAGGGTCAAAGCAGAATCTTGCGGACGAGCCTGAGCCCGACCAGGGCCATATAGGCGGCGAAGAACAGGCCGAGCGACCAACCGAAACCGGACGGCCCGAACGCATCCATGCCGATGCCGATCGCCTGCGGACCAAGCACCATGCCGACGCCGTAACACAGCACGAAGGCGGCGTTGGCGGATGCCAGTTCGTGGCCGGAAAGCTGCGAGCCGAGATGGGCAAGGCCGATCGTGTACATGGCCGCGACCACGCCGCCCCAGACGAACAGAAGGGCGGCCATCAAGTGCCAGTTCGACGCAAAGAAGGGCATGAATATCGTGCCGGCAAGGCCGACGGTGGCGCAGGCGAGCAACAAATAGCGGCGATCGCTTACGCGGTCGCTGATCATGCCGATCGGGATCTGCAGCAGCACGTTGCCGAGACCGATCATGGTCAGCAGCAATGCCGCGTCCGCTTCGGAATAGCCGATGCGGTTGCCATAGATCGGGAACAGCGCGAAACCGCCGGTTTCGACCGCGCCGAAGACCAGCACGGCGGCGGTCGCCGACGGCACCAGCCAGATGTAGCGCAGGAAATTGCTGGTTTCGCCATCGGCCACAATGGTCGGGCTTTCGTTGCGCGCGGCCAGCACCGGTATCGCGGCCAGCGTCACCAGCCCGATGATGACGCCGAACGGCCTGAAGCCGGAACTGCCGAGATGGGCAAACAGCCAGGGTCCGGCGGCGAAGCCGAGCGACAGGACGGTGGCGTAAATGCCAAGGACAAGGCCGCGTCGGTGCGGCGGCGCCGAGGTGCTGATCCAGAATTCCGACAGGATGAACAGCACGGTCAGCGCGATATGCAGGACGATGCGCAGCGGGAACCACATCCAGAAATCGGGCGCGAAATGGAAGCCGACAAAGGCCAGAACGCCGGCGGCAATCATGGCGACCATGGTCCAGGCGACGCCGAAGCGCATGGCGAGCGGGGTCGCCAGCGGTGCGCCGGCGATCGAGGCCAGGCCGGCGACGGCCGTGTTGAGGCCGATCATCGAGGCCGAATGGCCGCGCGTTTCCAGGATGACGCTGAGCACCGGCATGCCGAGGCCAATGGCGATGCCGACGACGCTGATCGACGAGATCGCCGCCACCATCGGCAGCCAGTGTACGCGTTCGTCGCCCTGTGGTTGGGTATCGACCGTCATGGGATGCTGAATACTCTGTCTGTTTGATCTTACGCAATTGCCGGCGGAAAACCGCGTCACTCTTTTCCTGGAATTGCCCTAGAGAAGTTCGCGGATGAAGCGGTTGCGGACAAGCCGGTAGAAAGGCACGGGACCGCCCGGCCGCAGCAGTGGATCATGGGCGAGGCGCTTTTCCAGCTCGTCCAGGATCATTCGGGTAATGTCGGGTATGTCGGCTTCCCTGGCCTTGGCAAGCGGCAGCCAGACCAGTTCCTCGAGCTCGTTGGTTGGGCCGCCACCTGGCAGTTCAACCGCGACATCGTTGCGCCAGGCGCTGAAGAAACGCGTGTCGAAGCGGCGCACCCGGTTGGGCGGGGTGATGGCACGGGCGATGAAACGCAGCGTTTCGAGCGAAGGGCTTACGCCGTGTTCGACAAAACCTTGCCAGTCACGCTTGTCGGTCGCAAAGGCGGCCTTCTGGCCGATCAGCAGCCCGGCTTCCTCGTAAGTCTCGCGAATTGCGGACAGCGCGACAGCGCGGGCTCGCGCCGCACTGGTGCGGCCGGGACCCGCAAGCAGCTTCGCTTCCTCATCGCGGTGCAATGCGGTGGCTGTGGCGATGCGGCTGTCGGCCGGATCGGTGCGGCCACCGGGAAACACGAACTTTCCAGGCATGAAGGCGTGGCCGGCGTGGCGGCGGCCCATAAGAACCAGAAACTCATCGCCCTTGCGGTCGAGAAGAATCAGCGTCGCGGCGTCACGCGGACGCAGGGGCCGGCCGCCATGTGCGGCAAGACCCTTGTCGAGCTTGTCGACGTCCGCCTTGGTCATTGCTTCCATGCGCTGGACCTAGCGGAAAGTTCTTGCAAACGAAAGTGGCCTTTCACGGTCGGTACGTTGCGCCAGATGGCGCGCTAGGTTCCGGGATGCGGCTCGATCCCATCCTTTTCGTCACCGAAGCCGTGCATATAGAACGCCCATTGCAGTCCGATGACGGCGCCTTTGACAGGCTGCAGCAGGGCAACCGACAAGATAATGGTCAAGGGCACCCAGATCAGGATGTGCTGCCAGGTGGACAGGTCGGATGTCGCCTCCACGCCCATGAAAGCGCCGAGAACGATGTGGCCGACGATGACGATGACCAGATACGCCGGCAGGTCGTCGGCGCGATGGTGGTGGATTTCCTCGCCGCAGACGCTGCAGGTCTCGACGGTCTTGGTGAAGCCGCGAAACAGCTTGCCTTCGCCGCAGTTCGGGCAGCGGCCCAGGAAGCCGCGCTTCATCGCCGTCCACAAGGGGCGGGCAACCCTGCCGGTGTGATGTTCGCCGCCGAAAACCTGTTCTTGTATCCCTAATTCTTTTGGCATCATCGTCTCCTGCCGCGCGAACCCGGTCGCGATTGCGACGCACGGGCGCGGCCCTTGGCCTTGTGAAACGACTTGCTGGAGCCTGGCAGGGGCTTCGGGTCGGTCAACATCTCGAAGCGCATCGCACCAGCCATTGGCGCCACCTCGATGAGTCGGACCTCGACGCGGTCCGCGAGCTGGTAGCCTTTGCCCGTGCGTTCTCCGAACAGGGAGCGGGCCGTTTCATCGTATATATAGTAATCGCCGCCCAGAGTTGACACCGGGATGAAGCCATCTGCGCCAAATTGCGGCAATTGGACAAAAAGTCCTGATTTGGTGACGCCGGAGATGCGGGCGTCGAACCGGTCGTCGATGCGCTCGGCAAGATAGGCCGCGATCAGCCGGTCGACCGTGTCGCGCTCGGCCGCCATGGCGCGCCGCTCCGTGCCGGAGATCAGCACCGCAACGTCTTCGAGCCGCGCCTCCTCATCCTGCGTCAGACCGCCCGGACCGAGGCCGAGTGCGGCGATAAGCCCGCGATGCACGATCAGGTCGGCGTAGCGGCGGATCGGCGAGGTGAAATGCGCGTAGCGCCTCAGGTTGAGGCCGAAATGGCCGATGTTCTTCGGCGAGTATTCAGCCTGGCTCTGCGAACGCAGCACCACCTCGTTGACCAGCGCCTCATTGTCGGCGCCACGCACGCGTTCCAGGATGCCGTTGAACTGAGCAGGCCGCATCTGCGCGCCGCGCGCCAGCGACAGGCCAAGCGTCTGCAGGAACTCGCGAAGCGATTCCTGCTTGGCGAGCGACGGCGCATCGTGGACGCGGTAGACCAGCGCCTGCTTCTTTGCCTCCAGCGTCTCGGCGGCGGCGACATTGGCCTGGATCATGAATTCTTCGATCAGCTTGTGAGCGTCGAGCCGCTCCGGCACGATGACGCGATCGACCGTGCCATCCGGCTTGAGCAGGATCTTGCGCTCCGGAAGGTCGAGTTCGAGCGGCTGGCGGCCGTCGCGACCACGTTTCAGGATCGCATAGGCGTCCCAGAGCGGCTTCAGCACCGTGTCGAGGATCGGGCCGGTCTTGTCATCGGGCATGCCGTCGATTGCCGCCTGTGCCTGCTGGTAAGCAAGCTTCGCCGTGGATTTCATCATCACGCGGTGGAAGGAGTGCCTGATCTTGCGGCCATCGGCGGAGAAGGTCATGCGCACCGCCAGCGCCGGGCGGTCCTGGCCTTCGCGTAGCGAGCAGAGATCGTTGGAAATGCGCTCGGGCAGCATCGGCACGACACGATCGGGGAAGTAGACCGAATTGCCGCGCTTCAAGGCCTCGCGGTCGAGCGCCGTGCCATAGCGCACATAGGCGGCGACATCGGCGATCGCCACGGTGGCTATCACGCCGCCGGGGTTCTTTTCGTCGAGATCTGGCGTAGCGAAGACGGCGTCGTCATGATCCTTGGCATCGGCCGGATCGATGGTGACCAGCGGCAGGTCGCGCCAGTCCTCGCGATGATCCATCGTTGCCGGCTTCACGGCTTCGGATTCTGCGATGACGTCGGTCGGGAAGATGTGCGGGATGTCGTGGGCGTGGATGGCGATCATCGAGACCGCCTTTTCGCTGGTCAGCGAACCCAGCACGTTGAGCACCTTGGCTCTCGGCAACCCAAAGCGGGAGGCGCGCGCGGGCTCGACTTCGACCAGATCGCCATTTTTGGCGCCGTTCTGGAATTCCTTGTCGACGATCAGCTCGGGCTGGCGCCGTTCGACCGGTTCGATGCGGAAGGTGCCGTCCTGAAGCACGCGAAAGACGCCGAGCACGGCATCGGTGCGCTTCTCGAAGATCTTCATCACCCGCCCGGTATAGGCGGGGCCGGTCGGCTCATCGGTCGGGAAAGTCTTGGCCAGCACGCGATCGCCAATGCCGGGCGCCGGGCCGTTGCCGCTGCGCGACACGCGGATCGAGACAACAGGCGGTTCGCCGGGGCCGACGGCCTCGGCCGGATGCGCCAGCAAGATGCCATCGCCGTCGCGGCCAAAAATGTCGAGCACGGCGACATGGGGCAGGGCGCCGACGCGGGCCAGTTTTTTGCGCTCCTTGGTGAGGACGCCTTCGTCCTGCAGGTCGCGCAAAATATCCTTCAGCCAGATGCGATCGTCGCCGCGCAGCGCGAACGCCTTGGCGATGTCGCGCTTTCCGGCACGGTCGGGATTTTCAGCGATGTAGCGCAGGATTTCGTCACGCGAGGGCTTATAGTCATCCTTGACCTTCGCTCTCGTGTCGGCGGTGCGTGGATCGCCGTGGCTTCTTCCGGTGATCCTGCGCGCCACGCTGTCCTACCCTTTTTCTTCGCGGCCGGCTTTTTGGCGGCTGTCTTCTTGGCTGCCGGCGCCTTGGTTGCCGCTGCCGCCTTGCGGAACGGCTTCTTGCCGCCGCCGCCCTTGGCTTCCTTCTCGGCAATCAGCGCCAGCGCGTCCTCGATCGTCACCGATTGCGGATCCTTGCCTTTCGGCAGCGTGGCGTTGACCTTGCCGAAATTGACGTAAGGCCCGTATTTGCCGTCGCGCACGACGATCTTGCCGCCGCCATCGGGATGGTCGCCAAGTTCCTTGAGCGCAGCGGCAGTGCCGCCATTGCGGCCGCCCTTGCCCTTCGATTGCTTCTCGGCAATCACCGTGACGGCGCGGTTGAGGCCGATGGAGAACACATCCTCGATGCTTTCGAGATTGGCGTAGGTGCCATCATGCAGCACGAACGGGCCGTAGCGGCCGAGCCCAGCCGAGATCATCTTGGCCGTTTCGGGATGCTTGCCGATATCGCGCGGCAGCGCCAGCAGGGCCAGCGCCTTCTCATGGTCGATGGAGTTCTGGCGTCCAGCCCTTGGGCAGGCTAGAGCGCTTGGCTTCCTTGCCGTCGCCGCGCTGCAGATAGGGGCCGAAGCGGCCTGAGCGCAGGGTGATTTCCTCGGCCGTGTAAGGATCCTTGCCAAGTACCTTGGTGCCGTCATCGCCGCCGCCATTCTCGCCATTCGGGTTGGCGGCGTCGCCGAGTTGGCGGGTAAACGAGCATTCCGGATAGTTCGAGCAGCCGACAAAGGCGCCGAACTTGCCGAGCTTCAGCGACAGATTGCCGGTCCCGCATTTCGGGCAGATGCGCGGGTTCGAGCCGTCTTCCCGCGTCGGAAACACCAGCGGCGCCAGTTCCTCGTTCAGCGCATCGAGCACGTCTGTAACGCGCAGTTCCTTGATGTCGGCGACAGCGCCGGAAAAATCCTTCCAGAAGTCGCGCAGCACGTCCTTCCATGCGAGTTTGCCGTCGGAAATCTCGTCGAGCTTTTCCTCGAGCGAGGCGGTGAAGTCATATTCGACATAGCGCTCGAAGAAGCTTTCCAGGAAGGCGGACAGCAGACGCCCCTTGGCCTGCGGCACCAGCCGGCGCTTGTCGATGGTGACGTAGTCGCGGTCTTCCAGCGTCTTCAGGATCGCGGTGTAGGTCGATGGCCGGC
Organism: Mesorhizobium subarcticum; assembly: GCF_055456085.1. NCBI lineage: Bacteria > Pseudomonadati > Pseudomonadota > Alphaproteobacteria > Hyphomicrobiales > Phyllobacteriaceae > Mesorhizobium > Mesorhizobium subarcticum. The sequence goes on from NZ_CM144237.1 coordinate 4,465,735, forward strand.
CAATGCCGAGCTCTTCCAGCTTCTTGATCAGCGACGCCTCGGAATAGCGCGGCGGCGGCTCGGTGGTGTGCTGGGTGGCGTTGATCGCCTGACGGGCAAGCTGCTCGCCAGCCCGGATTTCCGGCAGACGGCGGTTTTCCTCGTCTTCCGCGTCGTCGTCCTTCTGGTCGGTGTAGGCGGCGATGAAGCCGTCGAAGCGAACGACGGAACCAACGGCGCGCAGCTCCGCCGTGCGGGCACCGTTCACCGCCTCGATCTCGACCGTGGTACGCTCGATTTCGGCCGGCTGCATCTGGCTGGCGATAGCCCGCTTCCAGATCAGCTCATAGAGCCGCATCTGGTCGGAATCGAGATATTGGCGGACCGATGCCGGGGTGCGCATGAAATCCGTCGGGCGGATGGCTTCGTGCGCTTCCTGGGCATTCTTGGCTTTGGCAGTGTACTGGCGCGGCTTCTCCGGCAGGTATTTCGGGCCGAACTCCTTGGCAATTGCGTCACGGGCAGCGTCGATCGCCTCGGGCGCCATCTGCACGCCGTCGGTCCGCATATAGGTGATCAGGCCGGTGGTCTCGCCGCCGATCTCCATGCCTTCATAGAGCCGCTGCGCCACCTGCATGGTGCGCGTGGCGGAGAAGCCGAGGCCCGACGAGGCCGCCTGCTGCAGCGTCGATGTGGTGAAGGGCGGACCGGGATTGCGCTTGGTCGGCTTGGCTTCGACGGACAGCGCCTTGAAGGTGGCACCCTCGAGCATCGCCTTGATGTCGTCGGCCTGCGCCTTGTTGGCAATGTCGAGCTTTTGCAGCTTCTTGCGCTCGAACGCAGTCAGCCGCGCCTCGAAAGTGTCGTTGCGCGGGGTGCCGAGCAGAGCAGCGATCTGCCAGTATTCCTCGCGGATGAAGCGTTCGATCTCGGATTCGCGGTCGCAGACAAGACGCAGCGCCACCGACTGGACGCGGCCGGCCGAACGAGCGCCCGGCAGTTTGCGCCACAGCACCGGCGACAGCGTGAAGCCGACGAGATAGTCGAGCGCGCGGCGGGCGAGATAGGCATCGACCAGCGGCGCATCGATCTGGCGCGGATTGGCCATCGCTTCCAGCACAGACGATTTGGTGATGGCATTGAAGACGACGCGGCTGACCGGCTTGTCCTTCAGCACGCGCTTCTGCTTCAGCACTTCCAGTACATGCCAGGAAATGGCTTCGCCTTCGCGATCCGGATCGGTGGCGAGGATCAGCCCGTCGGCATCCTTGACCGCGTTGGCGATATCGGAGAGGCGCTTGCCCGAGGCAGTGTCGACCGCCCAGGACATGGCGAAATCCTCGTCAGGACGCACCGAGCCATCCTTGGCCGGCAAATCGCGGACGTGGCCAAACGAGGCCAGAACCTTATAGTTCTTGCCGAGATACTTATTGATTGTCTTCGCCTTGGCCGGCGATTCGACGACGACGACGTCCATGAGGTCTCATTATCAGCTGTGATGCGGCAGAAGAATTCCGCTGCGCGCGACGAAATCTCGGTTCTGTATGTCGCTCACATGGCCGCGCTTTTGCATCCGGTCAAGGGGAAGCGCCCAAATTGCGGGGCTGTCCGGAGCAATACACTCTTAGAGTGTATGGAGAAAATCACAGAATTTTTGCTTTGGGGGAGGATGGCACGGAGCCGGCGGAAACAGCCCGTTTCATGTTCGGCGAGTCGAAGAGTTCCATCACACGCAGGACACCAGGCAACTGCCCCGGTTCACAAAAAGCTGGCCGCCGGCTGAATGGAGGGAGCCCGGCGACCAACTGATGCCCCGCCAGCGAGCGGGAACGGGTGTTGAGGCCTAGTTGGCCTTGACGATGTGCCAGACGTCGGCGACGCCATCTCCCGTCACGTCGCCGGCCTTCTTGTCCTTGATGAAGGTGTAGACCGGCTTGCCGTCATAGGCCCACATCTTAGTACCGTCGGTGCGGTCGACAACGCTCCATTCGTCGTCGGCCTTGGCGCCGGCTTCGGCCTTCAGCGGCGGCCAGTTGGCGGCGCATTTGTCGTAGCAATTGGTCTTGCCCTTCTCGTCCTTGTCATAGGTATAGAGCGTCATGCCATTGGCGTCGGTGTAGATCTTGGTGCCATTGACCTCGGCTTCCTTCCACGCTTCGGCGGCGAAGGAAGCGGCGGTGCTCAGCAAAAGTGCTGCCAGCCCTATGGTTATGGTTTTCATGGAAATCTCCCTGGCTGATACTTGGAGACACGCGGGAAATCGCGGCCTCGCAGTGTCAACGCCTGGCGGTCACGGTATCTTCCCGAGGGGACTGGGAATCGATCGCCGGCAGGCCGGTAACAATTCTCCCGCTCCGTTCGTACTTGGATGGTGGCGCAGCGGGATTCCCGGCCAGTGCGATTGCCGAACAGCGACCGGTTGCCACACATTGGTGATTGGCGCACAGGCCAGAGCGCCGCTATATCGTCGCCTAACTGTCGGAGCTTTGGAATGGCATTGGACATCGGCTATGTCAGCGCGGTCGGAGCGGGGGCGATCTCGTTCCTGTCGCCATGCGTGCTGCCGCTGGTGCCACCTTATCTCTGTTATATGGCCGGCGTGTCGGTCGACGATTTCCGCGGCAATGCGGGTGCGACGGCGCGTGAAGGCGCGCGCGGCGCACTGCTCTATTCCTCGATCGCCTTCGTGCTCGGCTTTTCGACCGTTTTTGTAGCGCTTGGCGCCGGCGCCTCGACCATCGGCCGGCTGCTGCGCGTCTGGCAGGAGCCGTTGGCGATGGGGGCCGGCGTGCTGATCATTCTTATGGGCCTGAATTTCCTTGGCATATTGCGCATCCCGCTGCTGTCGCGCGAGGCGCGCTTCCAGTCGCAGGGCAAGCCGGCCAGTGCGATTGCCGCCTATGTCATGGGGCTGGCCTTCGCTTTCGGCTGGACGCCCTGCATCGGCCCGGTGCTGGGGCCGATCCTGACGCTGGCCGGCGGCCGCGAAACCGTGGGCGAGGGCGCGCTGCTGCTCGCCGCCTATTCGCTCGGGCTTGGCATCCCGTTCCTGATCGCGGCGCTGTTTTCCGGCGCCTTCATGCGCTTCCTCGGCAGGTTCCGCGTCCATCTCGGCCGAGTCGAAAAGGCGATCGGCGCGCTGCTGGTGGTAGCGGGTGTGTTTTTCCTCACCGGCGGCGTGCAGACGGTGTCTTATTGGCTGCTGGAGAACTTTCCGGTGCTGGGGCGGCTGGGTTAGTTGCCGCTGCCGAACATATTTCGCGTTCAAATTGCCCTTTGAACCACTGATTAAAAGTAAGTTGCTCGTCCTATCTCACCGGAATTTAACCGCATTGGTGCAGCATGGCGCCGCTGCTAGCATGCTTTGATTCCCAACCCTTTTATACGGTTGCCTCCCATGAGCCAGAGATCCTGCCTGTCCGTCATCCTCGCCGCCGGCGAAGGCACGCGCATGAAGAGTGCGCTGCCGAAGGTGTTGCACCAGATTGCCGGACTGCCGATGGTCGCCCATGTGGTGAAGGCGGCCGAGGCCGCCGGTGCCAGCGGCCAGGCGCTGGTGATCGGGCATGGCGCGGATGAGATGCGCAAGGCAGCCGCGAAGTTCGCACCGAAGGCCGAGACCTTCGTGCAGGAGAAGCGGCTTGGGACTGCACATGCCGTGTTGGCCGCGCGTGAAGCAATATCAAAGGGTTACGACGATGTGCTTGTTATGTTCGGCGACACGCCGCTGATTGATGCGGATGCCCTGACGGTGGCGCGGTTGAGACTGGCGGAAGGTGCGGCTGTTGTGGTGATCGGCTTTCGCCCGCCCAACCCAACCGGCTATGGCCGGCTGATCGAAAAGGACGGCAAGCTGACTGCCATCCGCGAGGAAAAGGACTGCTCCGAAGAGGAGAAGAAAATCGGCTTCTGCAATGCCGGCATGATGGCAGTGGCCGGCGCACACGCCTTGAAGCTGCTCGACGCCGTCGGCAACAAGAATGCCAAGGGCGAGTATTATCTGACCGACATCGTCGAGATCGCCAGCGCCCGGGGGCTCGATGTCGTTGCCACCGAAGCCAGCTTCGAAAGCGCGCTCGGCATCAACAACCGCGCTGAACTCGCGCAAGCCGAGGGCATCTGGCAGGCACGCCGACGGCACGAGGCGATGCTGTCGGGCGTGACGCTGATTGCGCCGGAAACCGTGTATTTCTCGCACGACACCGAAATCGGCGCCGACACGATCGTCGAGCCGAATGTCTGGTTTGGTCCGGGCGTGAAGATCGCGACAGGCGCCAAGGTTCACGCCTTCAGCCATATCGAAGGCGCAACCATTGCGTCCAATTGCGATGTCGGTCCGTTCGCGCGGCTTCGCCCGGGCGCCGACCTCAAGCAGAAAGCCAAGGTCGGTAATTTCTGCGAGGTCAAGCAGGCGGTCATCGAGGAGGGCGCCAAGGTCAACCATTTGACCTATATCGGCGATGCTCGCGTTGGCGCAGGCGCCAATATCGGCGCTGGCACCATTACCTGCAACTATGACGGCTATTCGAAATTCTTCACTGACATAGGCGAGGGTGCCTTCATCGGCTCGAATTCCTCGCTGGTGGCGCCGGTTTCGATCGGCAAGGGCGGCTACATCGCGTCGGGCAGCGTCATCACCGAAAGTGTGCCTGACGACGCGTTGGCCTTTGGCCGCGCCCGCCAGAAGACTATCCCCGGCAAGGGCAAGGAGTTGCGCGAGCGCTTTGCATCGGCCGCCGCGGCGAAAAAGAAGGCGGCTGGCGCCGACCATTAGCAATTATTTGGTGTTTTTCTTCCTTACCGAAGCAATCGAAAATAGAGCAATTGCAGTAACTGGATTGCAAGAGCGGTCTGGCATGGTGCATGCGTTGAGAAGCGTCCATTACAGCGGACGAAATGCAATGTGACTTTCACGGCGAACCGGCGATCCCTAAATAAGCGCTGGTTTTGCCTGGGGAATCGGGGACTGTCTGCATGTGCGGGATCGTTGGAATCGTCGGCAATTCGCAAGTCGCGCCGCTCATCGTCGACGCGCTGAAGCGGCTCGAATATCGTGGCTATGACTCGGCCGGCGTCGCCACCATAGAGCATGGCGAACTTGGCCGCCGCCGCGCTGAAGGCAAGCTGGTCAACCTCGAACGCCGCCTCAAGGACGAGCCGCTCGACGGCACGATCGGCATCGGCCACACGCGCTGGGCGACGCATGGCGTTCCGAACGAGACCAATGCACACCCGCATTTTTCCAACGGCGTCGCCATCGTCCACAACGGCATCATCGAGAATTTCGCCGAACTGCGCGACGAGCTGATCCGCGACGGCTATTCCTTCTCGTCGCAGACCGACACCGAGGTCGTGGCGCATCTGGTGGCACGCGAACTGGGCAAGGGGCTGAAGCCGGTCGAGGCGGCGCATGCGGCATTGAAGCGGCTGGAAGGCGCATTTGCGCTGGCCATTATGTTCAAGGGCGACGAAGACCTGATCGTCGGCGCCCGCAACGGCCCGCCTCTGGCAGTCGGCCATGGCGACGGCGAGATGTTTTTGGGCTCCGACGCCATCGCGCTTGCCCCGTTCACCAATTCGATCACCTATCTCGAAGACGGCGACTGGGCCGTGGTGCGTCGTGGCGGCGTCGCCATCTTCGACATCGACGGCAAGAAGGTCGAGCGCAAGCGCCAGCAGTCGCTGTCGACCAGTTTCATGGTCGACAAGGGCAACCGCCGCCATTTCATGGAGAAGGAAATCCATGAACAGCCCGAGGTGATCTCGCACACGCTGGCGCATTATGTGGATTTCGTCTCAGGCGTCTCGAAGCCGCTCGACCTGCCATTCGACTTCGCCAAGATCGGCCGGCTGGCAATCTCGGCCTGCGGCACCGCCTATCTGGCCGGCCTGATCGGCAAATACTGGTTTGAGCGCTATGCGCGGCTGCCGGTCGATATCGATGTCGCCTCGGAGTTCCGCTATCGCGAAATGCCGCTTTCGGCAAACGATGCCGCTTTCTTCATCTCGCAATCGGGCGAGACCGCCGACACGCTGGCCTCGCTACGCTACTGCCGCAAGGCGGGCATGAAGATCGGCGCCATCGTCAATGTGCGCGAATCGACCATGGCGCGCGAATCCGATGTGGTGCTACCGACGCTGGCCGGCCCGGAGATCGGCGTCGCCTCGACCAAGGCATTTACCTGCCAGCTCTCAGTGCTGGCGTCTCTCGCCGTGCGCGCCGGCGTGGCTCGCGGCACGATCTCGAAGGAGCAGGAAAAGACCCTGGTTCGCGCGCTTTCGGAAGCGCCGCGCTATGCCAATCAGGTGCTCAAGCTCGAAGAGCAGATCGAGCGGATCGCGCGCGAACTCTCGCGCTACAAGGACGTGCTCTATCTCGGCCGCGACACCAATTTTCCGCTGGCCATGGAAGGCGCGCTAAAACTCAAGGAAATCTCCTATATCCACGCCGAAGGCTATGCGGCGGGCGAATTGAAGCACGGGCCGATCGCGCTGATCGATGAGAACATGCCGGTCATCGTGATTGCGCCGCATGACCGCATTTTCGAGAAAACCGTGTCCAACATGCAGGAAGTGGCGGCGCGCGGCGGCAAGATAATCCTGATCACCGACGCCAAGGGCGCGGCACAGGTGAGCGTGAAGACGATGGAGACGATCATCCTGCCGGATGTGCCGGAAATCATTTCGCCGATCATCTACGCGTTGCCGATCCAGATGCTGGCCTATTTCGCCGCCGTGTTCATGGGCACTGACGTCGACCAACCGCGCAATCTGGCGAAGTCGGTGACGGTGGAGTAGGGGGACGATCGCCGATACGCCCGAACGACGAACCGGTCAGGTGGCCGCTCGTCCTGGTCCGTCCGGTGGGCCATTCCGCCCGCATGACCGCGCCGGCGATGGCGCATAATCGACCCTTTAAAAACTTCGCAGTTTCAAAGCCCCTTCCAGTTCACTAATGTTGCGCTGCAACCCGCGCCCCCGGTGAACCATGTCCGATGCCCCCAAGACTTCCGGCATGACCCGGCTGAGGAACTATTTCCTCACAGGCTTCATCGTCTGCGCGCCGCTGGCGATCACCGCCTATATCGCCTGGTCGTTCATCGGCTGGGTCGATTCCTGGGTAAAGCCATACATTCCAGCACGTTACAGTCCAGACACCTATTTGCCGTTTCCGGTACCGGGGTTCGGGCTGATCGTCGCGCTGATCCTGATCACGCTGATCGGCTTTCTCACCGCTAACATTGTCGGTCGCGCCATTGTCGGTTTCGGCGATAGGCTGCTTGGCCGGATGCCGCTGGTGCGCGGCATCTATGGCTCGCTGAAGCAGATTTTCGAGACCGTACTGTCGAACAAGGGTGACATGTTCCGCCAGGTCGGGCTGGTTGAGTATCCGCGCAAGGGGGTGTGGTCGCTGGTGTTCGTCGCCAGCGAGAAGGAAACCGAGATCAACCAGAAGCTCGACCAGGAAGGCGATCCGCTGATCGCCGTGTTCATGCCTTGCACGCCAAACCCGACTACCGGCTTCCTGATGTATGTGCTGAAATCCGACATTGTGCTGCTCGACATGACGATCGAGGAGGGCGCCAAGCTGATCGTGTCGGCTGGGCTGGTGGCGCCCGAGGTGAAAAGCAAGATGGTGACGCTGAACGGCGAGCCGATCAACGGAACGGTCGCCAATCCGCCGCTAGGGCCTCATCCGGCGCGCAAGAGCCGCACGGCCTCGTCGCGGCCGAACAAATAGAGCAACAGGCGCAGCGCTTCACCCCGATCGGATTGCAGTTCCGGGTCGCGTGACAGGATCAGCCTCGCATCGTCGCGGGCCGCCTCCAGCAGGTCGGCATGCGCCTCGATGCGCGCCACCTGAAAACCCGGCGTGCCGGACTGGCGGGTGCCCAAAAGCTCGCCTTCGCCGCGCAGTTTGAGGTCTTCCTCGGCAATCAAAAAACCATCCTCGGTTTCGCGCATTACAGAAAGCCGGCGTTTTGCCGTCTCGCCGAGCGGATCCTTGTAGAGCAGCACGCAGGAGGAGGGCTTGTCGCCGCGCCCGACGCGGCCGCGCAACTGGTGCAACTGTGCAAGGCCAAAGCGCTCGGCATGTTCGATGACCATGACGGTGGCGTCCGGCACGTCGACGCCGACCTCGATGACCGTGGTGGCGATCAGGATGCGGGTCTCGCCCTCTTTGAAGGCGCGCATCGCCTCGTCCTTCTCGGCACCCTTCATGCGGCCATGGACAAGGCCGATGCGGTCGCCGAACAGCGGCTTCAGCGAAGCAAAGCGATCCTCGGCCGACATCAGCTTGATCTCTTCGGACTCCTCAACCAGCGGGCAGATCCAATAAATTTTCTGGCCGCCGGCGATGGCGTCCTCCATACGGGCGACCAGCTCGTCGAGCCGTTCCAGCGGCAGGGTGACGGTGCGGATCGGCTGGCGGCCGGCCGGCTTCTCCGTCAGTTTCGACACATCCATATCGCCGAAAGCGGTCAGCACCAGCGTGCGCGGGATCGGGGTCGCGGTCATCACCAGCATGTCGGGCGCATCGCCCTTGGCGGTGAAGGCCAGCCGCTGATGGACGCCGAAGCGATGCTGCTCGTCGATGACGGCGAAGACGAGGTCGTGGAATGTCACCGTCTCCTGAAACAGCGCGTGGGTGCCGATGACGATGTCGATCTCGCCGCTGGCCAGACCGGCCAGTGTGTCGGTGCGTTCGCGGCCTTTCTCGCGGCCGGTCAGGATGGCGATGCGCAGCCCGACCTTGGCGGCAAGCGGCGCGATCGTCGCCAGATGCTGGCGCGCCAGGATTTCGGTCGGCGCCATCAACGCCGCCTGGCCGCCGGCCTCGACGGCGCGTGCCATGGCCAGCAGCGCGACCACCGTCTTGCCGGAGCCGACATCGCCCTGCAGCAGCCGCAGCATGCGCTCGGGGTCGGCGAGGTCGGCATTGATTTCGGCGAGAGCGAATTCCTGGCTCGATGTCAGCGAATAGGGAAGAGCGGCGCGCAGTTTCTCAACGATGCGGCCGTCGCCGACCAGCGGACGGCCGGACAGGCGGTGGACCTTTGCCCGCACCAGCGCCAGCGAGACCTGGCCGGCCAGCAATTCATCATAGGCGAGACGTCGCCAGGCCGCACCATCGATGGAAACGTCGATTGGGTCCGCCGGATTGTGGATGCGGGTGAGCGCGTCGGCAAAGGTGGGAAAAGTGTGCCGGCGCATGAAGGCGCCATCCTGCCATTCGGGCAGTTCGGGCAAGCGCGCCAGCGCCTGGCCGATCGCCCGGCGCAGCACCTTGCCCGAGAGGCCTGCGGTGAGCGGATAGACCGGTTCGACCAGCGGCAGGTTTTCCGCCTCACTGGCCAGCGCGATATGGTCGGGGTGGACCATGGTCGGGCGGCCGTTGAACCATTCCATGCGGCCCGAGACCACGACATGCTCGCCCACGGGCATTGCCTTTTCGAGATAGGCGGCGTGCGCATGGAAGAAAGTCAGGCCGATTTCACCCGTATCGTCATGGGCATAGACCCTGTAGGGCACCGATCTGTTGCCGCGCGACGGCGGTTGGTGGCGGTCGATGCGCACATCGAGCGTGACGATCTGGCCTTCCGCGGACCCTGCAATGCCTGGCCTGCTGCGGCGGTCGATGACGGTGTGCGGCAGTACGAACAGAAGGTCGCCGGCGCGCGCGGCGCGATCACCGAGATCGGCGGGGACCACCTTCTCGATCAGCGCGCCGACCTTCGGCCCGACGCCGGCAAGCGAAGTGATCGGGACAAACAGCGGATCGAGGATGGAAGGACGCATGATGTCAGCTTATGTCGCGACGGCCTCAGCGCAAGGCTGACAGCACCCTCTATCCACGCTATATGCGCCGCAGCAAGTGAGGATGCGGCACAATGACCGGAACGAAACGATCAAGCGAGGGGCTGGATATCAGGCGCCGCAAGCTCTTGTTCCGCTCGTGGCATCGCGGCATGCGCGAGATGGACCTCATCCTCGGCACTTTCGCCGACGCCGAGATCGCTGCCTTGACCGACGAGGAAATCGACCAATATGAAAGGCTCCTCGACATCACCGACACCGAATTCCTGCCGCTGGTCACGGGCGAACGCTTGGTGCCTTCCGATATCGATTGTGCCGTCCTGCAAAAGATCCTGGCGTCCCGCCGGACCATGACATTCTGAACACAAGCAATTCCAGGAAAAGTGCGAAGCGGTTTTCCGTCCGGAATTGCGACAAAACAAGACCGTGATTTTATGAGCCTCATTCCCGTCATTGGCTTGCCGAAAGGCCGCGCCGGCCAGTTCATCGTCGATGGCGTCGCCGACGGCTATGAAGCCTTCGCGCTGGTGCAGGCGGCACTCGAGATCGCGCCCGACAAGCCGGTGCTGTTCGTGGCGCGTGACGGCCAACGCTTGCCGGCCATTATCGAAGCTCTGTCCTTCGCCGCCCCCGGCCTGCCGGTGCTGGAACTGCCGGCCTGGGATTGCCTCCCCTATGACCGCGTCTCGCCCGGTTCGGATGCGGCCGCCAAGCGCCTCGATGCGCTGACCGCGATGATCGCATTGGCGAAGAAGCCGCACCGCGCCGTCATCCTCACCACCGCCAATGCGCTGCTGCAGCGCATTCCGCCGGCCGATTTGGTCGAAGCACAGACGTTTCATGCCAGGCCCGGCAACCAGATCGACATGAACGCGCTGGTGTCGCGGCTGGAAACATCCGGTTTCGAGCGGGTGCCGACAGTGCGTGGCATCGGCGAATTCGCGGTGCGCGGCGGCATTCTCGACCTCTTTGCGCCGGGCTGGACCGAGGCGCTTCGGCTCGACTTCTTCGGCGATACGCTGGAATCGATCCGCGTCTTCGATGCCGGCACGCAGCGCACCACCGGTCAGCGCAAGTCGATGGCGCTGCAGGCGATGAGCGAAGTGGCGTTGACGCCGGAAACCATCAGCCGCTTCCGTCGCTCCTATATAGAAGCCTTCGGCGCTCCCCAGCGCGATGACGGGCTCTACGCGGCGGTGAGCGAGGGCAGGCGCTTCGCCGGCATGGAACACTGGCTGCCGTTCTTCTACGAACGGCTGGAGACCGTCTTCGACTATCTGCCCGACACGCCTGTCATTTTCGACCATCTGGCGCATGAGGCGCTTGCCGAACGCCATACGCTGATCCTCGATCACTATGAGGCGCGCAAAAAGCAGGCCGACGCCTCATTGAAGGATGCCGTGCCCTACAAGCCGGTGCCACCGGACCTGCTTTATCTCTCGCCGGAAAACCTGATCGCCTCGCTCGGGCCGCGCGAAGCGATCGACTTCACGCCCTTCGACGCGCCCGATGCCGGCGCCAAAAAGGTCTACCACGCCGGCTCGCGCCATGGCCGCAGCTTCGTCGAGGAGCGCGCCGATCCGAACATCAATGTCTTCGATGTCGTCGTCAGGCACATCGCCGATGAACGCGCGGCGCGCCGCCGTGTGGTCGTCGCAGGCTGGACCAAAGGCTCGCTCGACCGGCTTGGCCAGATTCTCGCCGAGCACCATCTTGGCAATCTCAAACAGGTCGAAACCCTTGCCGAAGCCGAACAGCTCGAGCCGGGGCAGGCGGCATTGGCCGTGCTGCCGCTTGAATCCGGTTTCGAAACGGAAAAACTGGTCGTTGTCGCCGAACAGGACATTCTGGGCGACCGGCTGATCCGGCGTTCGAAGCGCAAGAAGCGCGCGTCCGACTTCATTGCCGAAGCCTCGGCCTTGTCGGCTGGCGATATCGTTGTCCACGCCGACCATGGCATTGGCCGTTTCATTGGCCTGCGTACCATCGAGGCGGTCGGTGCGCCGCATGATTGCCTTGAGATTCACTATGCCGGCGACGACCGGCTGTTCCTGCCGGTGGAAAACATCGAGCTTCTGTCGCGTTACGGCTCCGATACAGCCGAAGCGACGCTGGATAAACTGGGCGGCGGCGCCTGGCAGTCACGCAAGGCAAAACTGAAGAAGCGCCTGCTCGACATGGCCGGGCAGTTGATCCGCATCGCCGCCGAGCGGCAGATGCGCGCCGCACCAGCACTGGTGCCGGCCGAAGGCCTCTATGACGAGTTCTCCGCCCGTTTCCCCTATGAGGAGACCGACGATCAGCAGAGCGCGATCGAACTCGGTGCGGGACGATCTTGGCGCCGGCAAGCCGATGGACCGGCTGATCTGCGGTGACGTCGGCTTCGGCAAGACCGAAGTGGCGCTGCGCGCCGCCTTTATCGCGGCCATGGAAGGGTTCCAGGTCGCCGTGGTGGTGCCGACGACGCTGTTGTCACGCCAGCATTTCAAGACGTTTTCGCAGCGCTTCTCCGGCCTGCCGATCCGGGTTGGCCAAGCCTCGCGGCTGGTTGGTGCCAAGGAACTCGCCGAGACCAAGAAAGGCATTGCCGAGGGCCAGGTCGACATTGTCATCGGCACCCATGCGCTGCTCGGCTCCGCGATCTCGTTCAAGAATCTCGGCCTGCTGATCATCGACGAGGAGCAGCACTTTGGCGTCAAGCACAAGGAGCGGCTGAAGGACCTGAAGGCCGATGTGCATGTGCTGACACTGTCGGCGACGCCGATCCCGCGCACGCTGCAACTGGCGCTGACGGGCGTGCGCGAACTGTCGCTGATCGCCACGCCGCCAGTTGACCGCATGGCGGTGCGCACCTTCATCTCGCCCTTCGATCCGCTGGTCATTCGCGAGACGCTGCTGCGTGAACGCTACCGCGGCGGCCATTCCTTCTATGTGGTACCACGCATCAGCGATCTCGCGGACATCCATGATTTCTTGAGGGAATCGGTTCCTGAACTGAAAGTCGCCGTGGCCCATGGCCAGATGCCTCCGGGCGAACTCGACGACATCATGAATGCCTTCTATGACGGCCAGTACGACGTGCTGCTGTCGACCACCATCGTCGAATCCGGCCTCGACATCCCAACGGCCAACACGCTGATCATCCATCGCGCCGACATGTTCGGCCTGTCGCAGCTCTACCAGCTGCGCGGCCGCGTCGGCCGCTCCAAGGTGCGCGCCTATGCGCTGTTCACGCTGCCAGCCAACCGCAAGCTGACCGACACCGCCGAGCGCCGGCTGAAGGTGCTGCAGTCGCTCGACACGCTGGGCGCCGGCTTCCAGCTCGCCAGCCACGACCTCGATATCAGAGGCGCCGGCAATCTTCTGGGCGAAGAACAGTCCGGCCATATCAAGGAGGTCGGCTTCGAGCTGTACCAGCAAATGCTGGAGGAGGCCGTGGCCGAGGTGAAGGATTCCGGCGAGGTCCAGGATGGCGGCTGGTCGCCGCAGATCGCCGTCGGTACGGCTGTTATGATCCCGGAAAGCTATGTGCCGGACCTGCAACTGCGGCTGGCACTCTACCGCCGCCTTGGCGATCTCGAAAACACCGAGGAGATCGACGCGTTCGGCGCCGAACTGATCGACCGGTTCGGTCCGCTGCCGGACGAGGTCAAGCATCTCCTGAAGATCGTGTTCATCAAGGCGCTTTGCCGCAAGGCCAATGTCGAAAAACTCGATGCTGGTCCCAAGGGCGTCGTCATCCATTTCCGCAAGCGCGAATTCTCCAACCCGGTCGGTCTGGTCAAGTTTATCGGCGAGCAGGGCTCGCTGGCCAAGATCCGGCCGGACCATAGCGTCGTCTTCACCCGCGACTGGCCAACGGCCGAGAAGCGGTTGGCAGGCTCGGCGGTGGTCATGACGCAACTGGCGCGGCTGGTGGAGAAGGCGGCCTAGCCCACCCGGCCCATTCGCCAGTGCTGAAATTCCAGTCTAGAATAGGAAATCGGCTTCGTGTATGGAGCCGCCAACCCATATAGGGGCGGAAATGGCGGGCGAGGGTGCTCGCCGGAAAGAGTTTTGGGTGCAGCGATGACGAAATGGTCGCCGAATTCGTGGAGAGCAAAGCCGATCAAGCAGGTTCCTGCCTATCCGGACCTTGCCGCGCTCAAGAGCACGGAGGCCCAGCTTGCCACCTTTCCACCGCTGGTTTTTGCCGGTGAGGCGCGCAAGCTGAAGAAACAGCTGGCGGCTGTCGCAAACGGTGACGCCTTCCTCCTCCAGGGCGGCGACTGCGCCGAGAGTTTTGCCGAGCACGGTGCCGACAACATCCGCGACTTCTTCCGCGTCTTCCTGCAGATGTCGGTCGTATTGACCTTCGCCGGCGCACAGCCGGTGGTGAAGGTTGGCCGCGTCGCCGGCCAGTTCGCCAAGCCGCGCTCGTCCGACAACGAGACCAAGGGCGATGTGACGCTGCCGAGCTATCGCGGCGACATCATCAACGGCATCGAGTTCGACGCCAAATCGCGCATTCCCGATCCCGCACGCCAGGAGATGGCCTACCGCCAGTCGGCGGCGACGCTCAACCTTCTGCGCGCGTTCGCGCAGGGCGGCTATGCCAGCCTGGAGAATGTGCACCGCTGGATGCTCGGCTTCGTCGCCGACAGCCCGCAAGGCGAGAAATACGGCGCGCTCGCCAACCGCATCACCGAGACGATGGACTTCATGAAGGCCGTCGGCATTACCTCGGAAACCAATTATGCGCTGCGCGAGACCGATTTCTACACCAGCCATGAGGCGCTGCTGCTGGGTTATGAGGAAGCGTTGACCCGCGTCGATTCGACCTCCGGCGACTGGTACGCCACGTCGGGCCACATGATCTGGATCGGCGACCGCACCCGCCAGCCCGACCATGCCCACGTCGAATACTGCCGCGGCATCAAGAACCCGCTCGGCCTGAAATGCGGCCCGTCGCTGACACCGGACGGTTTGCTGGAGCTGATCGACCTGCTCAATCCGGAGAACGAGCCCGGCCGGCTGACGCTGATCGCCCGCTTTGGTTCGGACAAGGTCGCCGACCATTTGCCCAAGCTGGTGCGTGCGGTGCAGAAGGAAGGCCGCAGTGTTGTATGGTCATCCGACCCGATGCATGGCAACACCATCGAGGCCGCCGGCTACAAGACCCGGCCGTTCGACCGCATCCTGAAGGAGGTGCAGACCTTCTTCGAGGTGCACCGCGCCGAAGGCACGCATCCGGGCGGCATCCATGTCGAGATGACCGGCAAGAACGTCACCGAATGCACGGGCGGCGCGCGTGCGATCACGGCCGAGGAATTGCAGGACCGCTACCACACGCATTGCGACCCGCGCCTCAACGCCGACCAGGCGATCGAACTGGCCTTTCTGGTGTCGGATCTCTTGAAGAAGAGCCATCCGGTACAGCACAAGCAGGCCGTCAACGGCTGATTTCAGCTTCTATCGGAATTGAAAAGCGCTGGAGAAATCCGGCGCTTTTTAGTGGCTGGTCAGCGCCAGATTGGCTGAGGCGCCGACGACACGGGGACCGGCAAGACGGAGGGTCAGTCCTTCTTGTAGAGCAGCCAGCTTTTGCCGGCGCGGCCGGCCATTGTCGAATGCTTGGTGACGCGGTTGCGCCCGCTCACCTTCGAGCGGTAGAGCGCCCGGTCGGCCTTGGTGTAGAGGTCTTCGGGCCCCTCGGCCTCCGACGCCATGCAGACGCCCATCGATACCGTCACGGTGCCATAATTCATGCCGGTCTGGCTGCTGGTGAACGGCGTCTGCTCGATCAGAGCGCGAATGCGCTCCGCGATCTCATAGGTGGCGTCTTCGCTGGCGCCTTCGATGATCAGCGCGAACTCCTCGCCGCCGGTGCGGGCAACGAACATGTCGCCGCGGATGCTGGTCTGGAAAATCTCGGCGATGATCTGGATGATCTTGTCGCCGACAGGATGGCCATAGCGATCGTTGATGTCCTTGAAGCGATCGATGTCGGCAAGGATCAAGGCGTTGAACAGGATGCCCTTGTTGCTGGTGTAGATCCTGGTGATTTCCTTGTCGAAGGCGCGACGGTTCCAGATGTGGGTCAAGGGGTCGGTGTCGGCCAGCCGCTTGTATTCCTCGAGCTTCGACTTGACGCTCTCAAGCTCGGCCGTCTTGTCGTTGAGCGTCGAGGCGACCTGCCGGCCGTGATCGATGGTCGAATTGGTGGCGACCGCCATGGCGTTGGCGATCTTCTGCAGAAGATCCTGGGAGAGGAGGCTGCGGTTGCTCAGGCCGCTCGATGTCTCGTCGAGGATCCTGCCGTATTTCTCGATGTGGCTGCGCTCGCTTCTCAACAACGAAGCGACGTCCTCAAGCTCCTTGGCGATGACGTCTCGGGCATGCTCGACGATGCTGGGACCATGGTTCTGGGCGAAGAAAGCGCGCCCGATCTTGTCCAGCTCGTCCTGTGTCGGCCGGCTGCTCAGCGCAAGGACAGCAAGGCTGAGCTCGCGATTGGTGCCGCTCAGGGCTTCGTAGAAGATTTCGTAGTTGCGCGGCAGGCCGAGTACCCCCAGTTGGCGCATGGTGGCGACAACAGCGGATGCAATATCGGTGTCTTTTTCGGTTGGGGCGGCTGCCGGCTGCATGTCAAATTCACTCTTCCCCTGGGATCCCGACAGAGTTTGCGGGTTCCACTTGTCGCCGACATGGGGAAGGCTACCGACATCCCAGACCAATTTGCGAAGAGGCGCGTCCCCACCCACGACCTTCGCTTGAAAGACCATAATTGCGGCAGCGCTAAAGTTTCCTTAATTCGCACGACATCCACAGGTTTTTCTCTACTTGTGGCTGTAGAAGCGTAAACTTTTTCACCATCGCGGCGGGACAACATCCAGTTTTGGTGGCCTTGAATCCGAATTGCAGGATCGCGCTGCTGGAAATGAAACTGAATTTCGAATTTGTCACGCCAGTCGATGTCGCATTTGCTTGCGCGTAACCACCGCAAAGCTGGAATCCTGACGACGATGCTAGACAGGATTGCCTAGGGAGAGCCGGAATGAGCGACAGTCGCCAGGGATCATGTCTGTGCGGAGCGGTGCGCTTCCGAACGAGTGGGGCGCTGCGCGGCGTCGTCTACTGTCATTGCTCGCAATGCCGCAAGCAGAGCGGACATTTCTATGCCGCGACCAATGTTGCCGACGCCGACATCGTGATCGAAGGCGCGGAAAGCATCACCTGGTATGAAGCGTCCGCGTTCGCCAGGCGCGGCTTTTGCAAGACATGCGGGTCGGTGCTGTTCTGGAAGCCAGGGGATCAGGACTATATTTCGGTCATGGCCGGATCGTTCGACAATCCCACAGGCCTCAAGGGCGACTGTCATATCTTCGTCGGCGACAAGGGCGATTATTATTCGATCGATGACGGGCTGCCGCAGTTTGAGAAATCAACGCCATCAATTCCGGTCGCGGAATGAATTTTGGACGAGCCGCCTTATTCCATTGACCGGGTCATTGCTTTATCCCGTGCCGGTGATTCCGAACGGGGTTTGGGCATGCAGCGACTGATCGATGCTTTTATCAATTCTGTGCGGGCGTTCCGCAAGCTGGCCGCCAGCGAGAAGGCATTCCAGCAGGAACTGATGCTGCTCGCATTGGCCTTGCCGGCCGGGTGGTTCGTTTCGGTGTCGTGGCGTGGCTATGCCCTGCTCATCGGCGCGGTCCTGCTCCTGATCATGGTCGAGGTGCTGAACACCGGCATCGAGGCGGCCTGCGATGCCTTCAGTCGCGAGTTCAATGTCGACATCCAGCTGGCCAAGGACTGCGGCTCGCTGGCAGTGCTGATTTCGGTGGTCATCGTCGCCGGCGTCTGGGGCATCGCGCTCATCGAGCGGATCACCGGCCTACCGATTTAGCATCCCTGATCCTACATGACGGTTACCAAAGGAAACTGTCATGCCCGAAACCGCCAATTTTCTGCTTCTCGAACGCCCAGGTCTACCGGAAGACCTCCGCTGGCTGGTGCAAAAGTACCCGCGCGAAGACTGGCAAAGCCATGCCAACATCCACGGCATCGCCAATATGTGGCTGCAGCGGCACGACATGTTCCGCGAACTCGGCGGCATGCTGACCAAAGGCATCGGCGATTATCGCGAGGGCAGGCTGACAGCGCCTGGCTTCGCGCAATGGTTCGCCCCGCGCCTCAACCATTTTCTCGGCAATCTCGACGGTCACCACAATGTCGAGGACCATCATTACTTTCCGGTATTCGCCAAGGCGGAGGCACGGCTGAAGCGTGGTTTCGAGATTCTCGACGCCGACCACCACACCATCCATGAAGGACTGGAGCGCAATGCCGAAGCGGCCAATGCTTTCATCAAGACGCTTCAGGAGAGTGAGGACAAGCAGCGCTTCGCGGCGGATGCCTATGCCGACGAAAACAGCCGTCTGATCGCCATGCTGACCCGGCATCTTGCCGACGAGGAGGATCTGATTATCCCGCTGATCCTCGAGCGGGGGGATCAGGCACTCGGCATCGACTGACGATCAGCTCTCCTTGGCGCGCTCCCGCTTGGCGACGTGGCGGGCGATGAGCCAGGCAATGATCGCCACCGTCAGGCCGATGCCAAGCCCGATCAGCAAGCGCTCGTGGTGCAGCAAGGCCTGGCCGACGAAGTGCTCGGCGCCCAGGCCGAAAACGTAGCCGATTGAGCTGAACAGCACCGCCCAGATCACCGATGAGATGGCGTTGAGGATGATGAAGCGCGGCATCGGTATGGTCGAAAGGCCGGCCGCGATGCCGCCGACCAGGCGCATGCCGTAGACGTAGCGGTTCGACAGCACGAAGATGTTGGGATGGGTGTTGAGCAGGCGATAGGCGCGGCGGAAGCCGGGCCGTCGGCGCAACCTGACGACATAGCGGTTGTCGGCGAAACTTCTGCCGAGGATGAAGAAGAACGTATCGCCGAGGAAAGCGCCGAGGGCGGCCGCGACAAAGGCCTGCCACAGCACGAAGACATGCTGGTGGGCGAAGAAGCCGCCGAGGATGGCGATGCTTTCACCTTCGGCGATGCAACCCAGGAAGACGGCAAGCAGCCCATACTGTTCGATGAAATGATGGATGCCTTCGGTCATGAAGCGGACTGCTGCTGCGACAGCCTTTCATCGATCCGTTTGACCATCTCGGTCAGCTGCACGATTTCGTCGCGCATGCCTATGATCTGGCCGTGGCGCAGTTCATCCAGCTTTTCGTGCAGCGCCATGATCTCGATCTCGGCCTTCAGATTGACCTCATAATCGTGGGCGGCATCGATGCGGTCGCGCTCGGTCTGGCGGTTCTGCGCCATCATGATCACCGGTGCCTGCAGGGCGGCGACCATCGACAGCACCAGGTTGAGGAAGATGAACGGGTAGGGATCGAAGGCGTCGCGCGACAGCAGCCAGACATTGCCTGATGTCCACAGGACCAGAAAGACGAGGAAGGTCACGATGAACGACCATGAGCCGCCGATGCGGGCGATCGAGTCGGCGAGCCGGTCGCCGAAGGTCTGGTGAAAGGCGACGGCCTTGTTGGTGTCGCGAGTGATGGTGGTGCGTTCGAGGGTCGACTGCAGCACCCGGCTTTCGAGCACGCTCAGGCCGTCCGGCCGCCGCTTGAACCAGCGGTTTGCCAGCTCGTCGATTGTCTTGTTCATGGCCGTCTCCAAGGCTTGCCTTGCCATAAGACGTAGAGGCTGCTGGCCCGCACGGGAAGTGTTACATTTAAGCCGACAGCGAGGGACCGATGGCCGATTTCAAGAAAATTCGCCTGCGCGCGGCAAAACGCAAGGGCGGCGAGGTGGAGCTTGCCGCGCTTTTAGGCCCAGCGCCCGACAATGCCACCATCGCCGCGGTCACCGACGATCGCATTTTGTCGGCGATGGCGGAGCGCGTTTTTGCCGCCGGGTTTGTCTGGCGCGTCATCGAGCAGAAATGGCCGGGCTTTGAAGAAGCCTTTCTCCACTTCGAGCCGAAGCGGCTGTTGTTCCAGCCGGACGATTTCTGGCACGAACTGACTGCAGACAAGCGCATCGTGCGCAACCCTCAGAAGATCAAGTCGGTGCGTGACAATGCGGCTTTCGTCGAGCGGATATCAAAGGAGCATGGCGGCTTCGGCAAATTCCTTGCTGACTGGCCCGCGGATGACCAGATCGGACTGATGGCTTATTTCGGCAAGCATGGCAGCCGCCTTGGGGGCAATACCGGCCAGTATTTTCTGCGCTTCATCGGTTGGGATGCCTTCGTCATCTCGGGTGATGTCGGGGCGGCCCTTCGCGACGCCGGCCTCGACATTGCCGAGAGCCCGACATCGAAGAAGGACCTCGACAAGATCCAGGCCCAGATCAATCAATGGGCGGCGGAAACCGGCCTGTCGCGCCGGCACATTTCGCGGATCCTGGCGATGTCGATCGGCGAGAACCGCTCGCCGGAGGCATTGCGCCAATATATGGGCGACGACTGATCGTCGGTCACCCGGCCGCGATCGACATTCGTCATTCTGTCTGGGTCTGAATTGGTCCAAACGAACGCCATTGCCCGGGAAATTCCGCCGCGCTAAACCGGCAGCCATGATCAAGAAGCTCGACATCCTGCGCATCGCAATCGCCCAGCTCAATCCGACTGTCGGCGACATATCAGGCAATCTCGCCAAGGCCCGCGAGGCGAGGGCGGATGCCGCGCGTCAGGGCGCCGATCTCGTGCTCTATACCGAGCTTTTCCTCGCCGGCTATCCGCCGGAAGATCTGGTGCTGAAGCCGGCCTTCCTGAAAGCCTGCGAAAAGGCGGCTCAGGACTTTGCCGCGGATACCGCGGATGGCGGGCCGGGGGTCATTATCGGCACGCCGCTGAAGCGCAAGAGCGGCACGCACAATTCGATCATCGTCGCCGATGGCGGCAAGATCCTGGCTGAGCGCTACAAGCTCGATTTGCCGAACTATGGTGAATTCGACGAAAAGCGCGTCTTCCAGCCCGGGCTGGAACTGCAGGGACCTGTCAACTTCCGCGGCGTGCGGCTGGGTATCCCGATCTGCGAGGACATCTGGGGCGACGTTGCGGTCTGCGAAACGCTGGCTGAAAGCGGCGCCGAAATCCTGCTCGTGCCGAATGGCTCGCCCTATTATCGCGCCAAGATCGACGTGCGCCACCAGGTCGTCATCAAGCAGGTCATCGAATGCGGCCTGCCGTTGATCTACGCCAACCAGCTCGGCGGCCAGGACGAGTTGATCTTCGACGGCGCGTCCTTCGCCATCGGCGCCGACAAGACATTGGCTTTCCAGATGAGCCAGTTCGAGGACGCGGTCGATGTCACCACCTGGAAGCGTACGGAGGAGGGCTGGGTCTGCTCGGAAGGGCCGATGTCGAAAATCCCGGAGCGGGAAGAGGCCGACTATCGCGCCTGCATGCTGGGCCTGCGCGACTACGTCAACAAGAACGGCTTCAAGAATGTCGTGCTTGGCCTGTCCGGCGGCATCGATTCGGCGATCTGCGCGGCCCTTGCCGTCGATGCGCTCGGCGAGGAGCGGCTGCGCGCGGTGATGATGCCCTACCGCTACACCTCGAAGGATTCGCTCAAGGATGCCGAGGACTGCGCCCGCGCGCTCGGCTGCCGCTATGACATCGTGCCGATCTTCGAGCCGGTTGAAGGCTTTCTGCATACGTTAACGCAGCTTTTCGAAGGCACCAAGGAAGGCATCACGGAGGAAAATTTGCAGAGCCGCGCGCGCGGCACCATCCTGATGGCGATCTCCAATAAATTCGGCTCGATGGTGGTCACGACAGGCAACAAGAGCGAGATGTCGGTCGGCTACGCCACGCTGTACGGCGACATGAATGGCGGCTTCAATCCGATCAAGGATCTCTACAAGATGCAGGTCTACGCGCTGTCTCGCTGGCGCAATAGCCATGTGCCGCCGGGCGCGCTCGGGCCTTCGGGCGAGGTGATCCCGAAGAACATCATCGACAAGGCGCCGTCGGCGGAGTTGCGCGAGAACCAGACCGACCAGGATTCGCTGCCGCCCTATCCGGTGCTGGACGATATCCTGGAATGCCTGGTCGAGAATGAGATGGGTGTCGACGACATCGTGGCGCGCGGCCATGACCGGGCGACGGTGACACGCATCGAACATCTGCTCTACATCGCCGAATACAAACGCCGGCAGGCGGCGCCGGGCGTGAAGATCACCCGGAAGAATTTCGGCCGCGACCGCCGCTATCCCATCACCAACCGTTTCAGGGATCGCGGCTAGATACTCGACTGCTTTGAGAAACCTTGGGGGCGTGCATGTTCATCAGCTATTTCAAGGGAACGCCTGAGTATCACATCGTTCGCTTCAGGAACGGCAAGATACGCGGACAGGGGCGCGGCATCAGCTTCTGGTACGGCACATTGGGCACCACCATTGCCATGGTGCCGGTGACGTCGCTCGACAACCCGTTCATCTTCACCGAAACCACGGCCAATTTCCAGGATCTGGCGATCCAGGGGTCGGTCAGCTACCGCATCGTCGATCCGGTGAAGGCGGCGGAAGGTTTTGATTTCAGCGCCAAGCTCAGCAATTCCGATATTGCCGGCGACGGCCGCGAGAAGATCGCCGAGCGCCTGGTGCTGGCCATCCAGAGCCGGGCACGGGCCATGGTGTCGAGCATGACGCTGGAACAGGCGCTCGCCGAAGTGACGAAACTCGGCGGCAATCTGGCCGAATTGCTGCGCAGCGATCCGATCGCCGCGACGGCCGGCCTGTCGATCGAGGAGGTCCACATCACCTCGGTCCAGCCGACCCCGGAAATCCGCAAGGCATTGCAGACCGAATATCGCGAGGCGCTGCAGCGACAGGCCGATGCCGCGATCTATGGGCGCCGGGCCTGGGGCGTCGAGAAGGAGCGCGAGATCAAGCAGAGCGAACTCGCGACCGAGATCGAGCTTGCCGAACGCAACAAGCTGCTGGTCGACACCGAGGCGCGCAACAAGCTGACGCTGGCAGAGGCCGAAGCCAAGGCGCAGCAGCTGGAACTGACCGTCTATTCGTCGGCACCGGCACACGTGCTGACGGCGATGGCCTTCAAGGCCTGGGCGGAAAAGGGTGGTTCGGTCGGCAATCTGTCGATTACGCCTGATATGCTGACCAGCGCGCTGAGCCAGCTTTCCGCGCCGAAGACCGGAAGCTAGAAGTCGACGTGGCCGGTGACCAGAGCGACACGCCGATCGACCGGGTGATTGTCGTCACCCGCAAGACCGAGCTCGAGGAGTTGACGGCGCGCTTCAACACGCAGGGACAGGCGCGCTTTTATCTCAAGCAGGCCGGCATGGATTTCGACCCGGTCAAGGCGGCGCACGACACTTATCATCAGGCGCTCGACCGGGTGATGGGCTCGCTTCCCCAAGGACTCAAGCAATTGCGGCTCGACCGGGAACTGGTGCCGCAGTTCGAATTCGGTTCCGATGTGGTAATCGCAATTGGCCAGGACGGGCTGGTCTCCAATACGGCCAAGTATCTTCCTTACCAGCCATTGATCGGCATCAACCCGAACCCCGCGCTTTTCGACGGCGCGCTGCTGCCCTGGACTGCCGGCGACACCGAAACTGTTCTTGGGCTCACACTTTCCGGCAAGGCAAAGCGCCAGGCGGTGGTGATGGCCGAGGCGCGCTCCAATGACGGAAGGCGGCTGATCGCCTTCAACGACCTGTTCGTCGGCGCAAGCACCCATGTCTCGGCCCGCTATGAACTGACCTATGGCGGCAGGACCGAGCGGCAATCATCAAGCGGCATCATCATTTCGACCGGCGCCGGCTCCACCGGGTGGCTGCGCTCGGTCATGGCTGGTGCCGCCGGACTGGCGGCCGCCTATGGCGAGACATCCGTGCCGACAGTGCCTGCGCAGGGCTATGACCGTGAAGGCGAGCAGCTGTTCTTCTCGGTGCGCGAACCTTTTCCGAGCAACATTACGGGCGTTTCGCTCGTCCATGGCGTCATCACCCGCGACCGGCCACTGGTCGTCTCTTCGCGGCAGAGCAAGGGCGGCGTCATCTTCAGCGACGGGATGGAGGTCGATTTTGTCGAGTTCAATTCTGGTACCGACGTGACGATCGCGATTGCCGACCAAAAGGCTTATCTCGTGGTGCCGTAATCGTGGCCTGTGGAACGCGTTGTTGCAAAATAACCTCAGTACTTGGACCAGATAGGCTTTTGGGCGTGAGCCCGTCTTGGCGATGCATCGGGGCGTCTCTATAAGGACCGTTCCGCGATTCATTTGCGGGAGGTCCGAATGGCAGTATTTGAAATGGTAATGCGAGGCCGCGAAGCCTAGGTCTCTACCGGCGCTCCGCGAAGGTCCATCCTTCGCGTCGGAGCCGGTTTGAGCACAGGCTTATGCCGATGCCGGTCGCCGCCCGATTGCGGGCGTGACGCCAAAATATGCCACTCCGCTTCTGGGCAATCATTAGCCCTTGCGCGGCTTCTTCAATTTTCGACCTTACTGGGATCGGGCTCGTTTGCGCCCGAATGACATCATGGCTCGTTTCAAGATCGATTTGCGCGCGAGCGCCTTTCGCAGCGTTCTTGGTTTCACGCTCACCCATTGGCGGCGCCAGCCCTGGCGGCTTTCGCTGATCATGGCCGGTTTCCTGCTGTCGACGCTCGCCGACGTCTTGACGCCGCTCTATTCCGGCCGGCTGGTCGATGCCGTTGCCAGCAGCGCCGGCGCGGACGCCATTGCCTGGAATGCCGCGATGGCGGCGTTTTCCATCCTGATGGCGCTGGCGTTGGGCGGCCTCGTCCTGCGCAACCTTGCCTTCATGGGCATCGTCGAGCTGACGCTGAAGATGATGGCGGATATCGCCGCCGACGCCTTCCATCGCGTCCAGCGCTTTTCCACCGACTGGCACGCCAACTCGTTTGCCGGCTCGACCGTGCGCAAGGTGACCCGCGGCATGTGGGCGCTCGACCTGCTCAACGACACCATCCTGATCGCGCTGCTGCCGTCGGTCGTCATGCTCGTTGGCTCGACGCTGCTGCTTGGCTGGTTCTGGCCATTGATGGGCGCGGTCGTTGCCGCAGGCTCCGTGCTGTTCATCATGGTGACGGCGATGCTGTCGCTTGGCTATGTCGCGCCGGCGGCGAGGCTTGCCAACACCTGGGACACGCGCCTTGGCGGCTCGCTGGCCGACGCGGTGAGCTGCAACGCCGTGGTCAAGGGCTTTGGCGCCGAGGAGCGCGAGGAGCGCCGCCTTGCCAAGGTCGTCGCCAAATGGCGTGCGCGCACGCGGCGCACCTGGGTTCGCGGCACCATCAACGGCACCACGCAAGGGGTGCTGCTGCTGGTGATGCGCGCCGCGGTGATCGGTCTGGCGCTGATGCTGTGGTCGTGGGGGCAGGCGAGCGCCGGCGATGTCGCCTTCGTGCTGACGTCGTTCTTTGTGTTGCAGGGTTATCTCAGGGATATCGGCACGCATATCCGCAATCTGCAGCGTTCGGTCAACGACATGGAGGAACTGGTCGATTTCCAGTCCGAACCGCTCGGCATCGAGGACCGGCCGGGCGCCAAACCGATCCGGATCACGCAAGGGGCGATCGGTTTCGACAACGTCACCTTCCACTATGGCAGCCATCGCACGGCGCTCTATCGCCACTTTTCGGTCGATATCGCCCCGGGTGAACGTGTCGGGCTCGTCGGTCACTCCGGTTCGGGCAAGACGACCTTCGTCAAGCTCATCCAGCGGCTCTATGACGTGAATGCGGGAAAGATCCTGATCGACGACCAGGACATCTCGCAGGTGGCGCAGGCGTCGCTGCGCGGGCAGATCGCCATCGTCCAGCAGGAGCCGATCCTGTTCCATCGGTCATTGGCCGAGAACATCGCCTATGCCAGGCCGAGTGCCACGCAAGAGGAGATCGAGCATGCCGCGAAGCTTGCGAGCGCGCATGATTTCATCACCAGCCTGCCGAAGGGCTACGGCACGCTGGTTGGTGAGCGTGGCGTCAAACTGTCGGGCGGCGAGCGGCAGCGCGTGGCGATCGCGCGCGCCTTCCTGGCCGATGCGCGCATCCTGATCCTGGACGAGGCTACATCGAGTCTCGATTCGGAATCGGAGGTGCTGATCCAGCAGGCTATGGAACGGCTGATGGTCGGCCGCACCACGCTGGTCATCGCGCACCGGCTGTCGACGGTGCGCGCGCTCGACAGGTTGCTGGTCTTCGACCGCGGCAAGATCGTCGAGGAAGGCTCGCATGACGAGCTGATCCGGCTGAAGGGCGGTATCTACCGCCGCCTGTTCGAACGCCAGGCGCTTGAACTGACCAAGGGGCTTGTCATCTGACCCGAGATGGCCTCCGGCTTCGGCTGGAGGCCATCTCTATCAGGCGCTGTCAGCCAGGCGGGCGGTTGGTGACGCAATGGCAGGGCGGAGCCGAGCAGATGCGAGCACGTCGGCGAGGCATGAGATGTCCGAATGCCTGTCGCTCCGCGTTTGCTGGCAGAGCACATCCGCGACACCAAGCGGCATCCAATTCTTTTCCAGATCTTGAATTTTGAGACGCTCGTTTACGATACCGAGCGAGATATGTTGTTTCAACCATTGATTAGTATACATTTACTCCAAGCAACCCAAGGACGACCGATGCGCATCCCGGGATTCGATTGATCAGCGCAGGATTTAGCCCTCCGCCAGACGACCTCCATAGGTTTCACGATGCAACTTGTTGCCAAAATTACCGGTGTGGAGAAGGTGTTTGCGCCGGCTGTATTGGACTCTCAACACGGCTCGGTTCGGCCGCTTGCTGCCGAAGATCTCGAGCGCGTCGCCGCACTCTTCCTGACGAAGTTTCGCCGGCGGCGGCGCCACCTCCTCGATCGCGCGATCGCGGAGACAGCCGAGTATATGAGAAAGATCTATCTTGACCCTGCCGGCGATGCGAGCAACGCCCTTGTCCAGATCACTCCGCAGGGCGATCTGGGTGGCTTCCTCGGCGTCCTGAAAGCCCGCTATGAGCTCAACGGAGCGGGATTGAACGCGGCGATTATCGGGCCGCTTATGTCCGACCCCAGCACCGATCACGGTTCGGCCGGACCGCAATTGCTGCGTGCCGTGCATCAAGGCGAATTCGATCTGCAACTGACCGATTCGGCAAACCGGGTATCTCTGGCCTTTGCGCGCCCGATGAAATACCAGCTCCTGCCGGCACATTGTCTGGGATGGACCCGCATTTTCCGCCCGGCTGCGGTGGCCTCCGCCGCGGTGCGCGATAAATGGCCGGCCCTGTCTCGTTTCGTATTCGATCCTTGCGCCAAGGCATTCGATCCTTTTACGAGAAAAAGGTTCGAGCCGCCCGTCCAACATTCCTCGTCACATCGGGTCCATCGCGAGCCGATGGATGCCGCGCAATTTGCGGAGCGGTTGCCAACCGTCGTGTCCGATTACGCGCTTCGGCCGAGTTGGCAGGAAGGCGAACTGCCACGGCTGCTCGCGCTGGCGGCCGAGAAGCGAGCGGACGGCCCCCTTCATTTCGGCGGGACTTACGACGAAGCCGGTAAAATGCTCGGTTGCTACGCCTTCTACGGTCAAGCCGGCGGCATCGCCAACCTGTTGCAAATCCAGGCTTCCGGATCCCACTGGGGCGCGACACTTGATGCTCTGATTGCGGATGCGTGGACTATGGGCTGCGCAGGCGTCGTCGGGCAGACGCAGATCCGATTCATGCCGCAACTGTTCAGCTACAAGAATGTCTTCTTCCGCTATGCCGGTGGAACGATGGTGCGCTCGCGTATCCCCGAAGTTGTGGAAGCGGTGCGTTCGGGCGATATCTTCATAGGCGGGTTGACGGGCGACCGCTGGACCCGCCTCAGTTCCGATGACTTCGGCCGCTGATCGCCTTCAATGATCTGAACTGATCGAACAGGCCACGCGTCTCGCATGGCCTAAGTCTTTTCATTGCGCGCATGATGTTCTATGTGTGCCGACCGGCGCGGGGGCGCATCTTGTCAATCACAAAGGCATCCGGTACGCCCCGCCCATGACAGTTACCGTTCGTTTCGCCCCATCACCGACCGGCCGCATCCATATCGGCAATGCGCGCACCGCCCTGTTCAACTGGCTGTTTGCCCTCAACAACAAGGGCCGCTTCATCCAGCGCTTCGACGACACCGACACCGCCCGCTCGAAGCAGGAATTCGCCGACGCCATTCTCTACGACCTGCATTGGCTGGGCATTTTTCCCGACGCCACCGAATATCAGTCCCGGCGTTTCGAGGTCTATGACGCGGCTGTCGAGCGGCTGAAGACGGCGGGTGTGCTCTATGCCTGCTACGAAACTCCGGAGGAACTCGATCTCCGGCGAAAAGTGCGCCGCACGCGCGGCCTGCCGCCGGTCTATGGCCGCGAGGCATTGACGCTGACGCGAGAGCAGGTGGCAGAGTATCAGGCCGATGGCCGCCGGCCGCACTGGCGCTTTTTGCTTCCCAATTTCACTGGGGATGCGCTGCAACCTGAGCGCACGGACGTGCATTGGAACGATCTGGTGCGCGGCGAGGAAACGGTCGATCTGGCTTCGCTGTCCGACCCGGTCCTGGTGCGCGAGGACGGCACCTATCTCTACACGCTGCCTTCCGTCGTCGACGATATCGAGATGGGCGTCAGCCATGTCATTCGCGGCGACGACCATGTCACCAACACCGGCGTGCAGATCGCCTTGTTCAAGGCGTTGGGCGCCGAGCCGCCAGTCTTCGGCCACCACAACCTTTTGACCACCGTCTCGGGCGAGGGGCTGTCGAAGCGCACCGGCGCGCTCTCGATCGAAAGTCTACGCGAGGACGGCATCGAGCCCATGGCCGTCGCGTCGCTGGCCGTGCTGGTCGGCACTTCGGAAGATGTCGCGGCCGCGCACGATCTCACCGAACTCGCCGGCCATTTTGACCCGGCCGCAACTTCGAAGTCGTCGGCCAAGTTCGATCCGGACGAGCTTTTCGTGCTCAACCGCGTGCTCTTGCACCATATGCCGTTCGACGAGGCGCGAGACAGGCTGATGGTGCTTGGCATCTCCGGCGAACAGGCGGAGCCGTTCTGGCTGGCGGTGCGCGGCAATCTGGACCGGCTTGCCGATGCCGTGGGCTGGTGGCGCATCCTGCGCGAGGGTTCACAGGACAGGCCGGAGTTCTCCGACGATGATCGTGAGTTCCTCGGACAGGCGTTCGATCTGCTGCCGGAGGAGCCCTGGAATGGCACGGTCTGGAAGGACTGGACCGGCAAGATCAGGGAAGCGACCGGCCGCAAGGGCAAGGGGCTGTTCATGCCGCTGAGGCTTGCCCTTACTGGACTGCCTTCGGGGCCGGAGCTTGCAGATTTATTGCCGCTGATGGGTCGGGAAGGAACGTTGGCCCGACGACCCTGACCTTGCGCTGCTCCGGCGGCAAGGCGGACACGGGCGACGTGACCGGCTTGGCGGAAAGCCGCTTGATGGCCTCGCGGTCGAGCCCGCCTTCCATATTGGCCAAGGTTTCCGGGTCCGCGCCAGGATCGGGCTTCGAGGCCGGCACGGGAATGAGTGGCGCTGCCTCGGTTTCGGGCTGCGATTGCGACGGATTTGGCGGGTTGCCGCCAATGATCTGGAAATTCTGTGTGGCGGCGTTGCAGCCGCAGGCCGGCGGTCGCGGCATGTTGGACTGCTTGTAGAGATAGGCGGTCGGCAATTCGCTGTAGGGCCTGCCGGTGACGGACGACGTCATCGATGCCGAATCGTCGTCCATCCCGCGCGAATAGAAGACCTGCATCTCGGTGCCGGGGCAGCTCGATTCGCAATTCTTCTGGTCACGTTCGAAGTCGCTGACGGAGGCGGCGTTCGACATGGGGAAGAAATAGCCGTCGCAGGTGCGCACGCAGCTGGTGTGGAACTCGCCGCCGGTGCTCGGAAAGTCCGGAATGCGGGGCTGGTTCAGGACACGGCGGACGTTGCGTTCCTCGCCGGGGTCATCTGGCTGGTCAAGTGTGTCGCTCCGCTGGCTGTCGCCACCGAAAAGCTGGTCGAACAGGTTTGTACTGCCATCATCTCCACGGTCCGTTTCCTCCAGCGGTGCGCGGCGCGGCGCAACCGTGTCGTCACGGCAGCCATTGGCGTCGAGCGCGGCGAGGATGCGGCCGCGGTCGCGGCGCGAGCCGCCGCCGGCGATCTGGGCGCGCTTGGCCTGGAGACTGTCGAGATTGGCGTTCATGCGGTCCAGGGTGGCGTTGAGCCCGGCGCATTGATTGATGTTGCGGGAAAACAGCGAAAACCCGCAACCGGAGCTATTCGCCTGGCCGCGCGCCTTTGAGATCTGTTCGCGCTGCCGGTCGATCGCGGCGTCGAATTTCCGGATCATTGCCGTCCCGCCGCCACCGCCGCGCGAAGCCGCGGCAAGATCGGCCTCCAACTGCCGGCAGGCTCGCGAGGCGGCCTGTGGTTCGCTGATGGTGGCGCCGGACAGCAGCAGGCCAAGCAGCATGGCAGCATGCGCCCGCTTCAACCCTCCGCTTGTCATCCGCCTCAAATCCCGCTTGCCTGTGGTCGCCAAGCTACCCCGTACGCGGTTAATCGTCTATTTCGGATGCGGTCCGGTTGGTTGTCAGAACTTGTAGTTCATGCCGATCTTGACCGTATTGAACGTGTTGTCGAAGGTGGTGTTGGAGTTGGCGCCATAGTCGATGGTCTGGTCGCGCAGGTCGACATATTGATATTCGACCTTTGCCGACCATTGGTCGGTGATCGCTTGCTCCAGCCCGGCGCCAATGGTCCAGCCGACCTTGGTGTTCTTCTCGGAAAAGCTGTTGGCGGGACCGTCGAGATACTGGTTTTCGACACTTCCGTAAGCGAGACCACCGGTTCCATAGATCAGCGTACGATCGAACGCGTAGCCAGCCCTCGCGCGAAGCGTTCCATACCAGTCCACCTTGGTGTCGTAAGTATCGCCTCCGCCGACATGTATCTCGTCGGAGTACCCCTTGATGTCGGCTCCGGAAAAATCGGCTTCGACGCCGATAACAACGGCGTTGATCTGGTAGTTGTAGCCGAGCTGGACGCCGCCCAGGAAACCGTCGGTATCGTAGTCCTGCGAGCCTCGGATTGTTGGAGTGTTCGGCAAATTGTAAGCCGCGTCGGTCTTTCCGAAACCATAGCCGATTTGCCCGCCGACATAGACGCCGGACCAGTCATGGACGGTTGCGGGCTCGGCACTGATGGCGTCCGCGGCCAGAGCTTGTCCGCTGATCAGGGACAGCAATGCGGATGCTAGCAACAGGCCCTTCATGACGTCCTCGCCGTCAAATCAGTTGGGCAACCATATCAGATCGGCCTTCCCTGTAAAATCCGCTTCCGCCAGCGCCGAATTTCCGCAATCGCAAGTTGCCGGACCGCAACACCCGATTTTTGAAACGAAGTGGTTGCCGGAAAATCTGCCGGAGCCGTTTCAGCTGAGATTGACGACCGCCTGCGCCTTGTGTGCGGCCTCGACCACCGCCAGCGCCGTCATGTTGACCACGCCGCGAGACGTGACCGAAGGCGTCAGTATGTGCGCCGGCATATCGGTGCCGAGCAGGATCGGCCCGACATGCAACGCGTCCATCATGGTTCTAAGCGCGGTCAAGGTGATGTTGGCCGAGTCCAGATTGGGGAAAACCAGCAGATTGGCTTCGCCCTTCAGCCTGGAGTGGGGATAGACGCGCTGGCGCAGATGCTCGGACAGGGCGGTATCGGCATGCATTTCGCCATCGCATTCGAGCTCCGGTGCGATGCGCGCCAGGATCGCCGCCGCCTGCCGCATCTTCAGCGCGCTTGGCGAGTCGCGCGAGCCGAAATCCGAATGCGACAGAAGCGCCGCCTTCGGTTCAATGCCGAAGCGCTGGATCTCCTCGGCCGCCAGCACGGTCATCTCGGCGATCTCCTCAGCCGTTGGGTCGACCGAGACGTGGGTATCGGTGAGGAAGATGATGCCGCGCTGCGAGATCAGCATCGACAGCGTCGACAGGTCATGGTCCTTGATGCCGGCGCGAGGGCCAATGATCAGGGTCACATTACGCAGATGCCGCTCAAAGCGACCTTCGAGGCCGCAGATCATGGCGTCGGCATCGCCACGCTTCAGCGCCAGAGCGGCGATCACCGTGTTGTCGGTGCGCACCATGGTGCGCGCTGCCTCCGTCGTCACGCCGCGCCGGCCGGCGAGCTCGATCAGCAGGTCGACGTAATGGCGGTAGCGCGGATCGTCCTCGGGGTTGATCAGGCCGAAATCGACACCCGGCTTGATGCGCAGGCCGTAGCGCTTCAGCCTGACTTCGATGACGTGCGGACGGCCGATCAGGATCGGCTCGGCGATGCCTTCCTCGAGCACCACCTGGGCAGCGCGCAGCACGCGCTCATCCTCGCCATCGGCATAGATGACACGCTTGGTGCTCGATGCCTTGGCGGATGAGAACACCGGCTTCATCACCAGGCCGGAACGGAAGACGAAGCGGTTGAGCTTGTCGATATAGGCGGCGAAATCGGTGATCGGCCGTGTCGCCACACCGGTGTCGCAGGCTGCCTTGGCGACGGCCGGTGCGATGCGCAGGATGAGCCTGGGATCGAAGGGCGAGGGGATCAGGAATTCGGGTCCGAAGATCGGCGTCTCGCCGGAATAGGCGCGGGCCGCGACGTCCGAAGGCTCTTCGCGGGCAAGGGCGGCGATGGCGCGCACCGCCGCCATCTTCATCTCCTCGTTGATGGCGCTGGCGCCGCAGTCGAGCGCGCCGCGGAAGATGTAGGGAAAGCACAGGACGTTGTTGACCTGATTGGGAAAATCGGAGCGGCCCGTGCAGATCATGGCATCGGGGCGGGCGGCGCGCGCCTCTTCCGGCATGATCTCCGGATTGGGGTTGGCCAGCGCCAGGATCAACGGTTTTGGCGCCATGTGCTGGAGCAGTTCAGGCTTCAGCACGCCGGCTGCCGAGAGGCCGAGAAAGACGTCGGCGCCCGGAATGACATCGGCCAGCGTGCGCGCCTCGGTGTCTTTCACATAGGGATCTTTCCAGCGGTCCATCTCTTCGACGCGGCCTTTGTAGGCGACGCCGAAACGGTCGGTGACCCAGATGTTTTCGACCCGCACGCCGAGCGAGACCAAAAGGTTGAGGCAGGCAAGGGCGGCCGCACCCGCGCCTGATGTGACGACCTTGATGTCCGATATGGTCTTGCCGGCGAATTCCAGACCGTTGAGGACGGCGGCGGCGACGATGATGGCGGTGCCATGCTGGTCGTCGTGGAACACCGGTATCTTCATGCGCGCCTTGAGCTGTTCCTCGACCTCGAAGCATTCAGGTGCCTTGATGTCCTCGAGGTTGATGCCGCCGAAGGTCGGCTCCAGTGCCGAGATCGTCTCGACCATGCGCTCGATCCCAGGGGCGTCGATCTCGATGTCGAAGACGTCGATGCCGGCGAATTTCTTGAAAAGGACGGCCTTGCCTTCCATCACCGGCTTGGAGGCCAGCGGGCCGATATTGCCGAGGCCGAGCACGGCCGATCCGTTGGAGACGACACCAACCAGATTGGCGCGCGCCGTGTAGTCGGCGGCGGTTGCTGGATCGTCGCGGATTTCCAGGCAAGGCGCGGCGACGCCCGGCGAATAGGCAAGCGCCAGGTCGCGCTGGTTGCCAAGCGGCTTGGTTGCCTGGATTTCGAGCTTTCCCGGCCTCGGATACTTGTGGAAGTAGAGCGCGGCTTCGTCGAGGTCCGAACGTGCCGTTTTCTTGTTCTCGCCTTCCATGCGGCCGCTCCTCGAAATCTGCCCGAAGATTCCTTTTAGCACGCAGCCCAGGTTTTTCACGATGCTAAATGACGCGCCGGCAGCTTTACCTGCCGGCGCACATAAAATCACAGCTTATCAGATGCTTAAGAGAACTTGATGGCTGTTTGATCCAGCTGTTTTATCGACAAGTTGATCAGAAAGCACTGACGTAGAGACCGCCGTCGACCGGTATGTTCTGCCCGGTCAGATAGCCGGCATGGACAGAGCAGAGGAAGGCGCAGATCTGGCCGAATTCCTCCGGCGTACCGAGCCGCTTGGCCGGCACATCGGCACTGATGCGGGTCTTGCGCGCGGCGGCCGCGGCCGGATCTTCTGACGTGCCGGCCTCATGCGGGCCGCGCAGCCGGTCGGTGTCGAGCTTGCCCGGCAGAAGGCTGTTGATGGTGACGTTGCGGTCGATCACCGTTCGCGCCACGCCGGCGAGGAACGAGGTCAGTCCGGCGCGTGCCCCCGACGACAGGTCGAGGCCAGGGATGGGAACGTAGACCGACAGCGAGGTGATGTTGACGATGCGGCCGAAGCCGCGCTTGGCCATGCCGTCGAGGACGGCCTGCACCAGCTCGATCGGCGTCACCATGTTCTGGGTGACGCCTTCAAGGATCTTGGTGCGATCCAGTTCGCGGAAATCGCGCAGCGGCGGGCCGCCATTGTTGTTGACCAGGATATCGGGTTCAGGACAGGCGGCGAGCAGCGCCTTCTGCACCTCCGGCTTTGAAACGTCGCCGACGACTTCCGTGACCGTCACACCGTAGCGCTGGCGCAGCTCCGCTGCGGTTTTGGCGACCAGTTCGGCATTGCGGCCGTTGACGACGACATCGCAACCGGCTTCGGCGAGCGCCATGGCGCAGCCCTTTCCAAGCCCCTTGCTCGAAGCGCAGACGATGGCTTTCTTTCCGCGGATACCGAGATCCATGACGATTTCTCCTGTGATTTGGACGGCAAGCTAGTCCCTAGGCTGGACCAATCGCAACCGTCATACGGTTGTTGCATGAATCGGGGCATAGGCTGCTGGAAAGCAAGGGTGAAATCGCGATGTCAGGCCAAGAGCCCCGCACTTTCCGCAGCATGTTCATTTCCGACGTCCATCTCGGCTCGAAGGCGGCCAAGGCCGAGTTCCTGATCGATTTCCTGCGGTACCACGACGCCGACATCATCTATCTGGTCGGTGACATCGTCGATGGCTGGCGGTTGCGGCGCAGCTGGCACTGGCCGCAAAGCCACAATGACGTGGTGCAGAAATTGCTGCGCAAGGCACGCAAGGGCGCCAACATCACCTATATCGCCGGCAACCATGACGAGTTCGCGCGCCAGTTCCAGGGCGTGCATTTCGGTGGCATCGTCGTTGCCGACCGCGCCATCCATGAAACAGCCGACGGCAAGCGCCTGCTCGTCATCCATGGCGACCAGTTCGACACTGTCGTCCACAATCAGCGCTGGCTCGCTTATCTCGGCGATCATGCCTATGACGCGGCGATGATTGTCAACCGGGTGGTGACGCGGCTGCGCCAATTGCTCGGCCTGCCTTACTGGTCGTTCTCGTCCTGGGCCAAGGTCAAGGTCAAGAAGGCGGTCAACTTCATCGGCTCGTTCCAGACGGTGCTGACCGAGGAAGCCCGTCGCTCGCATGTCGACGGCGTGATCTGCGGCCATATCCACCATGCCGCGATCGAGAATTTCGATGACGTGCGCTACATCAACACCGGCGACTGGGTGGAAAGCTGCACCGCCGTGGTCGAGCACTTTGATGGCCGGATGGAAATCCTGACCTGGGCGCAGGTGTTGCCGGAGTCGCTGGATGAGCCTTTCATCCCGATGCTCCTCGAAGATCGCGTGGGACAGGCGGCCTGACGCGAACGTCGCGACGACTTTAAGCGTTGATCGATTGGTCCAGCCGGTTTCGTCCGGTTTTCCGCCATGTTAAGGGATCGATCACCGTCGCCGGCCAGTCATGCGCGGCGTAATTGGATCGATTCATGTCCCTGCCGCCGCTTTCGCCAGAACAGCTTGTCAAGCCGCGCCATTTCGAACTGCGCATGAGTTTGATTTTCGGCACGCTGTTCATATCGCTCGGCACGCATGTGCCCTATTTCCCGCTCTGGCTGCAGGCCAAGGGGTTTCACGCCGAGCAGATAGCTGTCATCCTGGCGGCGCCGATGTTCCTGCGCGTCGTGGCGACGCCGCTGCTGACGACGCTCGCCGATCGGGCGAGTGACCGCGCCAATGTCTATGTCGCGCTGGTGGCAGCCTCACTGTTGCTCTCGGCGGGTTATTTCCTCACACCGACCTACGCGATGGTGTTGGCGGTCTCGCTGGCGCTGACCATTGTCTGGACGCCACAATCGCCGATTGCCGATTCGCTGGCGCTTTCGGGCGTGCGCCGCTTTGGCTCGAATTACGCCAGCATGCGCAAATGGGGTTCGATCTGCTATCTCTGCGCCAACGTCGCGGGCGGCTTCATCCTGGCGGCCACCGGCCCTCAAGCCGTTCCGGTGATCATATTTCTTGCCCTTGGCGCGGCACTCATCGCCGGGCTTCTGGCGCCGCGCATGGGGCGGCCGCGCAAGGCCTCGCCGCTGTCGGCCGTGGAAATTCAGCACGCGGCGCCCAGCCTGTTCAATGCCTATTTCCTCTATTTCACCTTTGGCGTCGGCATCATTACCGCCAGCCACGCCTTCCTCTACGGCTTCGTTTCCATCTACTGGAAATCGATCGGCATCAGTGATTCGGTCGTCGGCCTCCTATGGGCGTGGGGCGTGGTGTCCGAAGTCTGCATGTTTTTGTTTTTCAATCGCATTTTCGCCTCCGTGTCGGTCGTCAAGGTGATGGTTATCGCCGGCATCGGGTCGATCGTGCGCTGGATCATCTTCCCGCTGATATGGCCGCTCGGCCTAGGCATCGCCGGCTTCTTCGCCGTGCAATCGCTGCATTCGGTGTCTGTCGCCATGGTGCTGATCGGCCTGCCGAGAATGATCGCTGAAACCGTCTCCGAAGAGCGTACCGGTGCCGCGCAAGGCATCGCCTATTTCTTCAACGGCTTCTTCATGGCCGCCGTCACGCTTGCTTCCGGCCCGCTTTATGACCGTCTCGGCGTCGATGGGTTCCTGGTTATGATCCCGATTGCGATCGTTGGACTGGTGCTGATCGGGCTTGCGGCGCGCTCAGCCCCAAAGCGCCCGGTCCGGGGGTGAGACGAGCGAACCCTGGTAGACGAGACCCGGCACACGGTCGCGGGCAAGCAGCAGCGGGCCGTCAAGGTCGACGAAATCGGCGTCCTGGGCAAGCAGGACCGCCGGCGCCATCGCCAGTGACGTGCCGACCATGCAGCCGACCATGATGCCAAAACCCAATTCGCGGGCGCGGTCGCGCAGCACGAGCGCCGCCGTCAGCCCGCCCGACTTGTCGAGCTTGATGTTGACGGCGTCATAGAGACCAACCAGCGTTTCCAGGTTCTTCGCCTCATGAACGCTTTCGTCGGCACAGATCGGCACCGGATGCCCGATGTGGCGCAGGATTTCGTCGTGGCCCGCGGGCAGGGGCTGTTCGACGAGCGCAATGCCTTGCTGCGCGGCAAAAGCGAGGTTTGCGACGATGTTGTCGTCGGTCCAGCCTTCATTGGCATCAAGGATGATTCGGCTCCGGGGTGCCACCTGTCTGACAGCCTGGATGCGGGCGATGTCGTTGTCGCCGCCGATCTTGACCTTCAGCAACGGCCGGCTGGCGTTGGCGCGGGCCTGTGCCGCCATCGCTTCGGGTTCGCCCAGCGACAGTGTGTAGGCGGTTTCCAGCTGAAGTAGCGGGGCCGGCCAGATTGCGTGCGCCGCCGGATTGCCGCTGATCTTGGCTTCAAGATCCCACAGAGCGCAGTCAACGGCGTTGCGGGCGGCTCCCGCCGGCATTGCGTCGAGCAGGGCGATCCGGTCGATGCCACCGGCGATCCGGTCTCGCATGGCCTCTATCGCGGCATGCACGCCGTCCATGGTCTCGCCGTAGCGCTTATAGGGAACGCATTCGCCGCGCCCGTTATGACCATCCTGGCTGATCGTGCAGGTGATGACTTCGGCCTCGGTCTTGGAACCGCGTGAAATGGTGAAGGTGCCGGCGATCGGAAAACGCTCGGCCTCAACCGAAATGACACGCGCCATATTTTTCTGCTCCCGCTATGCGAGAAGGGTTGTCGGCAAATCGACAAGGTCGGACCCATCAGGCTAAACAGGACGCCATGTTGACCATCGGCAAGCGCGACGCAAGCGGCACGACCGCCTCGGAGGCTGACCACCAACCGCGCGTGGCGGTCGGCGAGGAAGGTGGCGTTCTCGGCTGCGCTTTCTCCGGAATTTGGACGACGCGGACCGTGGCGCTGATCGACGCCGAAATGCGCAAGATCGAGAAACGAAGCGGTTTCAAGACTTTGGCCCTCGATCTTTCCCATATCGAGAAGATCGACACGGCCGGTGCGTGGCTGATCGACCGGCTGGTCAGCGTCTTCGAGAAGAAGAACGTCGAGGTCCGGATGCAAGGCCAAAGCGAGATCGCTTCCATCCTGCTCGACGCGGTCGCGGAAGCTGTCCGGCGCGAACCCGAATCCGCGCCGGCGCGGCCGCCCAACATCGTCATGCGGGCGCTGGAGCTGGTCGGGCGACGCGTCTATGAGATGCGCGACGACTTCCTTGCTTCCATGAACATCCTTGGCGCCACCATCCGCGGCGCGCAGATGAAGCTCGGCCGGGGCCACGGCGTCAACCCGGCGGCGATCTTCAACCAGATCGATCGCATGGGCGTCGGCGCCATCCCGGTGGTGGTGCTGATGTCGGCCATCGTCGGCGCCATCGTTGCCCAGCAAGGCGCCTATCAGCTCAGCTATTTCGGCGCGGACCTCCTTGTCGTTGACCTCGTCGGCGTGCTGATCCTGCGCGAGCTTGGCGTGCTGATGACCGCGATCATGATCGCCGGCCGCTCCGGCAGTGCGATCACCGCCGAGATCGGCTCGATGAAGATGCGTGAGGAGGTCGACGCACTGAAGGTTATCGGCCTCAACCCGATCGGCGTTCTGGTGTTTCCGCGGCTGGTGGCGCTTGTCATCGCCTTGCCTTGCCTGACCATCATCGCCAATTTCGCCGCACTTGGCGGCGGCATGGCTGCAGCCTGGCTTTATTCCGGCATCACACCAACGGCATTTCTGGACCGGTTGCGCGTCGCCATCGACCTCAGCACCATTTTTGCCGGGCTGATCAAGGCGCCTTTCATGGCCATGATCATCGGCACGATCGCCTCGGTCGAAGGTATGAAGGTCGGCGGCAGCGCCAAATCGCTCGGGCAGCATGTGACAGCCTCGGTGGTGAAGTCGATCTTCATCGTCATCATCCTGGATGGGCTTTTCGCCATCTTCTACGCAGCGATCGAGTTCTGAGATGAAGCTGCGGGACAGGAAGCGGGCGAGCACACCGGTCAACAATGCCGACGAGGGCGACATCGTGCTTTCCGCCCACGACATCACGGTGTCCCTGGACGACAAGCTGATCCTCGACAAGCTGTCGCTCGACATCAGGCGCGGTGAGATCCTGGGCTTTGTCGGCGCTTCGGGCGCCGGCAAATCGGTGCTCTTGCGCACCATTCTTGGCCTGCTGCGCAAGCAATCCGGCACGATCAAGTTGTTCGGCGTCGATGTCGATAAAGCGAGCGACATGGAACGCGTTCGCGTCGACATGCGGCTTGGCGTGCTGTTCCAGCATGGCGCGCTGTTTTCGGCCCTGACCGTGCAGGAGAACGTCCAGGTGCCGATGCGCGAATATCTCGACCTGCCGAAGAAGCTGATGGACGAGCTGGCGCTGCTCAAGATCGAACTGGTCGGCCTGCCGCCTGATGCGGCGCAGAAGTTCCCCTCCGAACTGTCGGGCGGCATGATCAAACGCGCGGCCCTGGCCCGTGCGCTCGCGCTCGACCCGGACATCGTCTTCCTGGATGAGCCGACCTCGGGTCTCGATCCGATCAGTGCGGCGGAGTTCGACGAGCTGGTGGTCAAGCTGCGCGATACGATGGACCTGACAGTCTATATGGTGACGCACGATCTCGACACGCTTTTCACCGCTTGCGACCGGGTGGCCGTGCTAGGCAACAAGAAGGTGCTGGTCGAAGGCACCATCGACGACATGATGAAGAGCGAAGAACCGTGGGTAAAATCCTATTTCCGCGGAAAACGCGCCCGGCAACTTGATCTTGCCGCACGTGCATAGCCATAAGTGAAGTAATGGAAACCAGAGCCAACTACGTCATTGTCGGCATTTTCACGCTGGTTGCGATCCTGGCGGCGTTCGCCTTCGTCTACTGGACGGCCGCGATCGGTGACAGGGGCGAGACCGCGGTGCTGCGCGTACGCATTCCGGGTTCGGCTTCCGGCCTCGGCCCCGGCAGTCTGGTGCTGTTCAACGGCGTCAAGGTCGGTGTGGTCAAGCGCGTCTATCTCGATCTCGACAATCCGACGGTCGCTATCGCCGACGCTCAAGTCGACCGGCTGACACCGATCACCAAGTCGACGCAGGCCGATCTCGGCCTTGCCAACCTCACCGGCCAGGCGAATATCGAACTCAAGGGCGCCGACCCCAAGGAGGTCAAGCTGCTTGACCAGGCTGAGAAGGAAGGCAAGGTCGCGGAGATCATAGCCAACCCATCTGCGGTGACCAACCTGCTGCAGACGGCGCAGAACATCTTCACGCGCGCCGACAAGGTGCTTTCGGAGCTCGAAGGTTTCACAAAGGATGTTCGCGGGCCGCTGACGCAGACCGTTCAGAACGCGCAGACATTCTCCGATGCGCTGGCCAAGAATGCCGACGGCATCGACAAGTTCCTGTCCGCC
The DNA here is from genome assembly GCF_055456085.1 of Mesorhizobium subarcticum. NCBI lineage: Bacteria > Pseudomonadati > Pseudomonadota > Alphaproteobacteria > Hyphomicrobiales > Phyllobacteriaceae > Mesorhizobium > Mesorhizobium subarcticum. Next base: position 4,506,190 of record NZ_CM144237.1, read on the forward strand.
GTCAGTGCGCTGTCCGATGAGCTGAAAGGCGTTTCCGGCAAGCTGGACGGCACGCTGAAGGCCGCCGAAGGGATTCTCAATGCTGTCGACAAGGACAAGATCAAGAGCATTGTTGCCAATGTCGACACGGTGACCGCGAACCTCAAGGAAACGTCGCAGCAGCTCGACGGCGTGATCAAGAACGTCGATACGGCGGTCGGATCCGTCAATGATTTCGCCAAGCAGACGCAAGGCACGCTGGCCAAGGTCAACGGCGTGCTCGACGGTGTCGATCCGGCGCAGGTGCGTGTCGCTCTGGCCAATATCCAGAAGGCCAGCGAAAACGCCAACAAGGCCGCTGCCGATATCGCTGTCGTGACCGACAAGTTCGCCAACCGCGCCGACGATATCGACCAGACGATCAAGGATGCCAGGCAACTGACGCAGCGGCTCAACGATGCCTCGGTGCGCGTCGACGGCATCCTCGCCAAGGTCGATACCTTGCTTGGATCGGGTCAGGCCGATGGCGTGATGGCCGACGCCAGGGATACGCTGAAATCGTTCAAGCAGGTTGCCGATACGCTGAATGCGCGGCTTGGAGTCATCACCGACAATCTGGCACGCTTCTCGGGCCAGGGCCTGTCGAATGTCGAGGCGCTGGTGCAGGACAGCCGCCGCTCGATCAGCCGCATCGAGGAGGCGGTCACGGATCTCAGCCGCAATCCGCAGCGCATTCTTTCGGGTGGGGACGGTGAGGTTCGGCAGTTTGACGGCAGGGCGCGGCGTTGACTTCGGCGTCGGCGCGCCCCAAGAACATGAGTTGCGGATGCGGGTTGATCTTACGATCCGGGGACAACGGGGATCGCGCGTGAAGTCGGTGTGGGTAAGAACGGTTGGATTGACACCGGCAGCGGCGCTGCTTGCGCTATCGCTTGCCGGCTGCGCGGCACTGGGCGGCAAGCCTGCGCCGCTCGACACGTTCGAACTGTCTGCGCCTTCGGTTGATGCGCATGGCCACAGCCGCAAGCAAATCCTGATCGCCCAGCCTTCGGCGCTCAAGGCGCTGGACAGCCAGAACATAGTGATCAAGCCCTCCGATCGCTCGATCCAGTATCTCAAGGGCGCGCAATGGGCCGACCGTTTGCCGTTGATCGTGCAGGCACGGCTGGCCGAGACATTCCAGCGCTCCGGCAGCTTTGCCGGCGTCGGCAAGCCGGGCGAAGGCTTGGCGATCGATTACCAGGTGATCGTCGAGATCCGGTCCTTCGAGGTGCGCGTCGAGGGTGGCGAACACGCCGAGGTCGATCTGTTCGTGCGCATCCTGAACGACCGTAACGGTGAGGTGCGCGCTTCCAAGAGCTTTAGCGCCTCCGCAACCGTTTCGGGCAGTGGAAATCCTGCCTATGTCCGCGCGCTCGACAGCGCGTTTGGGGATGCCGCCAAGCAGATCGTTCGCTGGACGGATTCGGTGATCTGAACTTCAGCGCGCTGCAATCCGGCCAAACTCTTTCAAGCTACAAGCGGTCGAAGACGTCCGGCCGCAACTTTCCAGTCTTCATCAGGTGCTGAAGGGTGTAGGTCACGGACAACGCGTCGTCGAGCGCGTCGTGCCCCTGCAAGGGCGGGTGGTCGACGCCATAATAGTCCGCGAGCTTGTTGCTCGGCGTCCTCGCCAAATCCTCGATCGGCATCCCGGCAGCGATCAGCAGTTTTACCGCGTTGTCAAACCGGGTGGCCGGGATGGAAGGCTGAATGCCTGCGATATAACAGCTGATGGCGATCATGTTCAGCTCGTCCTTGCCCCAGGACCAGAACCGCGCACCGCCGGAAAACCGATCGACCTCGGCAAGGGCTTCTCCCAGCGCGACCCCCTCGGCCTCGATGTTTTCCTCGGTGATGCCGGTCAGTTTCGTGAAGAACGGGTCGAGCGCGTATCGCTCACCAAACCGGTCGATCGGCCTGACGTAGGCCTTGTGTGTACCGAGCAGCGGAAAGTCGCCTTCGAGCCCAAGCCTGACCGCGCCGATCTGCGCGATGACGGGGTCAGGATCGTGGGCCGCGCACCAGAACCTGCGTTGCGAGCCCTCAAGGCAGAGAAATTCGCAGTCGAATATGATCGCCGTCTTCACGGTCAGCACCCTTGGTATCGGGCTCAGGGCAGCGGTTTCGCCGTAGCCTTCGTGCTGTTGGACTTTGGCTTCGGGATAGTTTCGAACGCATCCGGATCACACAAACCGCTGAGGGCGGCTCAGCACGGGCCGAAAGTCTGGAGGCAGGCACCAGGCGGGGCGTCGGCCCCGCCTGTACAATTCCTGGCTTAGTGCAGACGGCCGCTGGCGTGGGCCAGCATGGTGTAGACCTTGCCGGTGTCCGAGGTCAGGTAGGTCTGTGCCATGATGTTGTCGCGGTCGTTGCGCGAGACGTCCTTGAGCAGCTTTTCGAAGTCGTCGCAGTAACGGTCGACGGCGGCGCGGAACTCGGCCTCTCCCTGATACTTGCGGCGGATTTCGTCGAATGTCTGCTGGCCCTTCAGCGTGTAGAGCCGGCGTGTGAACACGTCCCGCTCGCCGCGCCGATAGCGGTTCCACAACTCGATCGAAGCATCATGGTCGATGGCCCGTGCGATGTCGACGGAGAGCGAGTTCAGCGATTCCACGACATGCGCCGGCGAGCGCTGGGCAGGGGCCGCGCGCGGTGCTTCCGCGGGCGCCGAAGGTGCTGCGGGCCTCAGATCCGCATCGGTCGATGCCGCGCTCAGGAGGTCTCGCACCCAGCCGCCCTGCGGCGTGCGGGTGTTGGCGTCTGGACGCGGGCGCGGTGCTGCCTCGGCCGGACGCTCGAGGTCGAGCGTGCCGCGCAGCCCTGCACCACCTAGCGGCGCCTGAGGCGTGCGAAGCTCCGGCTGCGGTGCTGGCGGCGCGCGACGCGGCGGCTCGGCGGGACGTGCAGCCGGCGCTTGCGGGGCCGGACGCAGGTTGCGCGGCTCCGAGGTGTCGCCGCCGCGACCGGACTTCGCGACGATGTCCGAAAGCTCCTTCAGGGCGTTGATCTGTTCGGAAACGGCACGGCGGATGGCGGAGGTCGATTCCTTTGCCTCTTCCGGCATCTCGATGACGCCTTTCTTGAGCTCGGCGCGGGTGAGGTCGAGTTCGCTCTTGATCGAGCCTGCGGTGCGCCGCATCTCCTCGGTCGCATCGGCGAAGCGCTTGGTTGCCGAATCGACGACGTCGGTGATGGCAATGCGGATCTTGTCGGCCGACTCCATCGTCTTGCCTTCGGCGTTCTGCAGCGTCTGGCCGACGAGGTTTTCGAACGAGCGCATGACCCTTTCGAGATCTTCCGACTTCTTGACCAGGCCGACGGCGAGGTCTTCGAGCGACGACTGCCTCTCCAGCGTATGTTCCAGATTGCTCTGGGCCGAGCTCAGCAGGTCGGAGGCACTGGACAGAAGGCGGCTGTGTTCGTCGAACTTGGTGGCGATCGAAGCGACCTCGCGCAGGGTCGACGATGACAGTTCCGTCAGCCTTGTCGTGTTCGAATCGACCAGGCGCGCCGAGCTGGCGAAGGTCTGCGCGGCCTTCTCCGTGGTGGCGGCGAAGCTTTGCGTGCTGCCGCTGAGGCGTTCGTCGACCTGGCCGAGATTGACCGCAGCCTGCTCGATCAGCTGACCGAGCTGCGAGCTCGACTTGGTCATGCGGCCGATGAGATCGGCAACGCTGTCGGACAGCGACGAGCGGGCGCCTTCGACCGCCGACAAGGTCTCGGCGGTGCGGCTGGCGAGTGCGTTGACGAGGGCTGCATTCTCGCTGCGCAGCTTCTCGGTGGCGCGTTCGGTGACTTCTTCCATGCTTTTTTGCAGTTCCGAGCCGCCCTGGGCGAAGCGCTCGACCAGAGGCCGTGCGGTTTCGTTGAGGATCTTCGCCATTTCGGCCGACCGCGCCGCGAGCATGGTGTTGAGTTCGCGAGTGTTGGCGCCGATCGTCTTGGCGGCATCGTTGGTGCTCTGGCCGATATGCTGGCCAACCGCGGTGAAGGTCTCGGCGATCACGTTGGCGCGCGAAACCAGTTGCGCCTCGGCGGTCGAAACCTGCTCGTTGAGCCTCTGGCCCATCGCCTCGGTCGTGTAGGCGAGCCGGTTCTCGACGCTGGCGATTTGCTCCTCGACACGGGCGGCCGCGGCCGCCGCGCTCGATGCAAGACGCTCGTCGGCGCCGGCAAGTGCCTGCTCGATCTCGCGGGCATGCACTGCCATCTCCTGGCCGGTCTGGCGCGCACGGTCGGCAACCCTCTGCTCGGTGCTGGCGAAAGCACCGACGATGGTCTGTGCATGCTCGCCGATCGTCGAAGAGCTGTCGGCGATGCGCGCGACCAGGCGCTGGTCGGCGTCGTCGAAGATGCGGCCGATTTCCGACGCACGGCTGGATAGCGCGTCCGAGCCTTCGGCGATGCGCGAGACCAATTGCTGGTCGGCGGCATCGAAGATGCGGCCGAGATCGGATGCACGGGCGGCCAGCGCCTCGGCGGATTCGCCGATGCGCATGCCGAGCCGCTGGTCGGCGCTTTCGAAGTTGCGCAGGATGTCACCGGCGCGGGCGGCCAGCGACTGTGCGGTTTCCACAGCACGGGCAACCAGTTTCTGGTCGGCCGCATCAAAGGCCCCGGCAATCTCGTTGGCACGGGTGGCCAGATGATCGGCGGTATCCTGAGCCCGGGCGGCCAACTGGTCGGTGGTTGCCTGGGCGCGGGCGGCAAGCTTCTGGTCCGCCAGATCGAAGGTGCCGGCGATCTCGCCGGCGCGTGCGGCCAGCTGATCTGCAGTTTCGTGGGCACGGGCCAGCAGCGTGCTGGAGGTGTCGTCCGCGCGGGCAAGCAAGGCGTTCGAGGTATCTTCCGCACGGGCGTGGAGGCGACGATCGGCCTCCTCGAAGGTGCGGGCGATGTCTTCGGCCCGCGCCAAAAGGGCGGCGGACGTCTGTTCGGCGCGCTCGGCGATCTTGCGGTCGGCGTCACTGAAGGCCGCACCGGCCTGCTCATGCAGCGTGCTGGTGACTTCCAGGACCTTTTCGCGCAAGGCGCCAGCGACGAAGACCGCGCTCTTCTCGAGCACGCTGCGAACATTGTCGACGCCAGTCGAGAGCGCGCGTTCCATGGTTCCGGAGCGTTCCTCGATGATGCCGGTCTGCCGGCTGAACGCCTGCTCGATCTTCTCCACATCGGCGGCGATCGCGGCGGAAATGTCGGTGCTCCTGGCTGCGATCTGGTCGATGTGGCCGGACAGCGAGCGGTCGACGTCCTTGCGGGTATCGGCGAGCTTGACGAGATCGTCTTCCAGCGCGCGGGTGAGCATATTGCGGCCTTCGGCCAGCTTGCCGACATGGCCGGCGATAATACCGTCGATATCGCCGCGGCTTTCGGTCAGCTTCTGCAGGTCCGCTTCCAGCGCGCGCTTGAGAATGTCGCGGCCTTCGGCCAGTTTCTCGACCTGGCCGGCGACCAGACCATCGATGCTGGAACGGCTTTCGGCCAGCTTGGCGAGGTCCGCTTCCAGCGCGCGCTTGAGAACGTCGCGGCCTTCGGCCAGCTTTTCCACCTGGCCAGCAACCAACCCATCGATGCTCGAACGGCTTTCGGCCAGCTTGGCCATATCATCCTCGAGCGCCTTTGACAGGGTCGAACGATCCTGAACGAGCCTTTCGGCGTGGCTGTTCACCAAGCCACTGACATTTTCGAGATCGGCCTCCAGGGCCCGTGCGAACTGTGCCCGGTCATCGAGCAGCTTCTGTGACTGGTCCGCAACCGTGCCCCTGATCGTGTTAAGATCGGCCTCCAGCGCGCGCTTGAGGATATCGCGGCCTTCGGCCAGCTTCTCGACCTGGCCAGAAACCAGCCCGTCGATACCCGAGCGGCTCTCCGCCAGTTTGGCGAGGTCGTCTTCCAACGCCTTGGAAAGCGCCGAACGATCCTGGACGAGCCTTTCGGCGTGGTTGTTCACCAGCCCGCTGACGTTTTCGAGGTCAGCGTCCAATGCTTTCGACAAGGTCGAACGGTCTTGAACAATCCGTTCGGAGTGGCTGTTGACGAGGCTGTTGACGCTTTCAAGATCAGCTTCGAGCGCCCGGGCGAACTGCGCGCGGTCGTCAACCAGTTTCTGCGACTGGTCGGCAATGGTGCCTTTGATCGTATTCAGGTCGGATTCGAGGGCACGCCGCAGGATGTCACGGCCTTCCGACAGCTTCTCGACCTGACCGGCGACCAGTCCGTCGATGCTGGAGCGGCTGTCGGCCAGCTTGGCGAGGTCGTCCTCGAGAGCCTTCGACAAGGTGGAACGATCCTGAACCAGCCTGTTCATGTGGTCGGCGATGACGCTGTTAACATTCTGCAGGTCAGCCTCCAGGACCCGCGAAAGCTGCCCGCGATCCTCCGCCAGCCTTTCCGACTGGCTGGATATGACAGTCTTGATTGTGTTGAGGTCGGATTCCAGAGCGCGCTTGAGAATGTCGCGGCCCTCGGCCAGCTTCTCGACCTGGCCGGCGACGAGGCCGTCAATGCTCGATCGGCTTTCGGCCAGCTTGGCAAGGTCGGCTTCGAGTGTCTGCGACAGCAGGCTGCGGTCGTTGACAAGCCTTCCCGAATGATCGTCGAGCAGGCCCCTGATGCCCGAGAGGTCATTTTCGAGCGAACGGCCGAGCTGGGTGCGGTCTTCCGCAATCTTTGCCGAATGGGTCTCGATCAGGCTCTTGATGCCGACGATGTCGTTTTCCAGCGCCTTGGCGAGCACCGCACGGCCCTCGGCGATCTTCTCGACCTGACCGGCGACAAGACCATCGATGCTGGCGCGGCTGTCGGACAGTTTGCCGAGGTCTGCTTCGAGGGCGCGCGACAGGATGTTGCGGCCTTCGGCCAATTTTCCCACATGTCCGGCGACCATTTCATCAATAATCGTACGGGCTTGCACGAGTTTCCCGGAGTCTTCATTGAGAGCCAGCGAGAGCCGGTTGCGGCCTTCTTCCAGCCTTTCGAGGTGGCTGCCGAGCGACGCATCGATGGCAGCGCGCGATTCGTTGACCTTGCGCAGATCCTCTTCGAGGGCACGCGCGATCAGGGTGCGGCCTTCGGCCAGCTTCTGCACCTGGTTGGTCACCGCGGCATCGATGCCGGCGCGGCCCTCGGCGAATTTCGCCAGGTCCGCCTGCATGGCGGCGGCCATCCGTTCGCGGCTTTCGGATAGCTTGCGGCTGTGGTTTTCGACGGCTTCCTCGATGCCGACGCGAGCGTCGGCAAGCCGCTGGATATCGCTGTCGAAGGAACGCGAGACGACATGACGCGCCGCTTCCATGCGGCCGGCGAAGTCGCTGGCGCGGGCTTCGAGCATGCTCGAAGTCGAGGTGACGATGTCGGCCATGTCGGCGCCGATCTGGGTCTTGCCCTGATCGATCATCGCGGAAAGCGTATCCTTGCTCTCGGCGAAAGTGTGGGCGATCTCGCGGGCGCGCTCGACCAGCGTCTCGTTGATCTGGCGGGCGCGGGCCTCAAGGGCGGCGTTGAGCTTCTGTGTGCCGGTGTCCAGCGCCTCGGCGCGGGTCTGGAATTCGCTGATCAGCGCCTGGCCGCGTTCGGCCAGCGTGCGCTCGATGCCGTTGAGGCTGGCTTCGAACTCCGAATTGAGGGTGCGCGCGGCGCCGCCAAGCAGCGACACCATGCCGGTGGTGCGATCGTCGAGCAGATCGGTCAGCGACCGGGTCAGGCCGTCCGTCGTATCCGTCAGTTTGGCAATGCGCGTGTCGAGCAGGCTGGCGAAGGCCTCGCCAGAGGTCGACAGCCGGTCGGTGATGTTGTCGAGGCGCCCTTCCACCGAATCGAAGATCGACATCGAGCTTTCATTGATGCGGTCGATCAACGTGTCGCCGGAATTGGTGATCGTCATCGACAGCTTGGTCGATGCGTTGAGGATCGAGTCGCGGATGATGTCGCTGGCGGCGCCGATTTCATCCCGAAGCGTCTCATGCGCCCCCGAAATCGAGGCGCGGACCCGCTCGGCATGGGTGACGACCGCCTCGCGCTCGCTGCCGAGCCCGTCGACGAGCGAACGGATACGGGTTTCGTTTTCCGAATAGGAGCGCTCGATCTGGTTGACTTCGCTGTGGACCAGCGTTTCCAGTTCCACGGCGCGGGCAAGCGTGCGTTCGATGCCTTCGCCCATGGCCGCCACCTCGCGGCGAACGGCCTGGCCGATCATCATAACGCGATCCTGCGCCATGTTTTCCGGTTCGGTCAGACGGAAAGCCACCTCGGTCATCGACTGCGCGGCAATGCGCATGTCCTGGGCGCGGCGAATCATGGCCGCGAAGGCCCAGAACAGGATGACCGGTACGATCGCCGCGATCGCGAGGCCAATCAGCTCGGGACGGGCAAGGAGCTGGTCAAGCGTGCGGATCCGCCAGATGGTCGGTCCAAACAGCAGGTTGGCCAGCCCGCCGGCGCCTGCGATCCAGGCGAGCGAGACAAAGGCAATAATCCAGTAGACGGTGTTCGAGGCACGCCTGTTGAGGCTGTGCAGGAGCGTCTTGTAGTCCTTCTGGCGATCGTCGTTGGCCGGCGCGAAACCTGCTGGCTGGGCGGCATTGCGTGTTTCAACAGGACGCAGCTCGGCGGGCTTGGCCTTTGGTGCGGGCTTCGCGGCCTGATTGGTGATGGGGGGCTGATTGGCGGCGGGCGCTGGCTTCTGGCTGCGTCCCTCGCGTGCCAGCTCGTCGGCGGCCTGCGATATCTGCGCTTCCAGATCTTCCATCGAAGCCGCGATGTCGAGGTCGCCGTTGTTGACATCGCTGCTGAGATCGAGATCGAGCGCTTTTTCCAGTTCCCTGGCCACGTCGCTGTCGAGAGTTCTCGTCGTCGTCGTTGGTTTCTTTGCCATGCCTTCGCTACCCTGTACTAGCTGCCGCGGGCTTATAATTGTCTTTGTCGTACCCCCGCGCAGGAGGCTGAAAATGGACCCTCGTATCGTAATGACACAGGGGGGTAAAGAAAACATGCATTCCGCGAGATACGTAAAACTTTAAATATAAGGTTAACGGAAGCGTGATTTGGGCGCCGCTTTCGCAACATTTTTCCAGGCCATTCATTAACCCGTTGTCCACTGGATTCGCCTAGTTTTTCAGGCGATCGAAGAAAATGGAGTTCGAGTTCATGCGTGGCGAAAGCGGCATTGCCTTTTCAATGCCCGGGGGCGACGTATCGGGAACGAGGCAGCCCCGACCAGTCGATTTGGCACACCTTGCCCGACAGACGATGGGTGACCGAGCCCTTGAGCAAGAGGTGCTGGCGCTGTTTGTACAGCAGGCACTGTCGGTGCGCGACAAAATAGTCGATGCCGACATCAAGGGCCGACTGCTGCTGGCGCACGGGCTGAAGGGGTCGGCTCGTGGTGTCGGCGCCTTCGCCATCGCCGATTGCGCCACCGAGATCGAGCTGCGGCCGGAGGACAGCCAGACGCTCAGGCGGCTTGGCAAGCTGATCGACGAGGTGCGCGATTTCATCGCCGCCATCAATCGCTAGGCCGGTTTGCGGAAAAACGTCATGGAGCAGCGCTTTCGCGCGGCTGTTGACTTGTCGGCCGGAGTGATTATCTCGGCGGAAACTCCCTTCAGGTGACAAATGACCAAGCTGACCTTCATCGCCCATGACGGCACACATTTCGACATGGATGCCGAAAACGGCTCGACGGTGATGGAAAACGCCATCCGCAACGCCGTGCCGGGGATCGAGGCGGAGTGCGGTGGCGCCTGCGCCTGCGCAACCTGCCACGTCTATGTCGATGAGGCATGGACGGCGGAAGTCGGCGAGCCGGAAGCGATGGAGGAGGACATGCTGGACTTCGCCTACGACGTCCAGCCGAATTCGCGGCTGTCCTGCCAGATCAAGGTGCGCGACGCGCTCGACGGGCTGGTGGTGCGGGTGCCGGAGCGCCAGGGCTAAGGCGCGTCGATATTCAGGTGATGCCGGCCTGCAAACGGCTGATACCTGCGCTTCCGCATTCTACTGCGTCGCAGTAGAACAGAGCTCACGTACGAACAGTACGCTCCGCTCCGGTTCTCGGGATCAGCCATTTTCGCTCGGCCTGACCTGAATCTCAACACGCCTTCGGCCCACGTACCAATTTCTTTGACACTGGCTGCTTGGCAGCGGGCCAGTGGTCATGCAGTCTCACGCCAATCCAGCAGCGAGGCACAGCGCATGACCGGGACCATCAGCACAGACGTCCTCATTGTCGGGGCAGGGCCGGTCGGCCTGTTTGCCGTGTTCGAACTCGGCCTGTTCGACATGAAGTGCCACCTGATCGACATCCTCGACAAGCCCGGCGGCCAATGCGCGGAACTCTATCCGGAGAAGCCAATCTACGACATTCCCGGCTGGCCTTCGATCTCGGCGCAGGGGCTGGTCGACAAATTGCTCGAGCAGATCGCGCCGTTCAAGCCTGACTTTACCTACAATCGCATGGTCTCCAGCCTCGAAAAGCTGGAGGACGGCAGCTTTCGCGTCGTCACCGACGAGAACGAGGTGTTCGAGGCCAAGGTGGTGGTCATCGCCGCCGGTGGCGGCTCGTTCCAGCCGAAGCGTCCGCCGATCCCGGGCATTGAGCCCTATGAGGGCAAGAGCGTCTTCTATTCGGTGCGCCGGATGGAGGATTTTCGCAACCATGATCTCGTTATTGTCGGCGGCGGCAACTCGGCGCTCGACTGGACGCTGAACCTCCAGCCGGTGGCAAAGAGCGTGACGCTGGTCCATCGGCGCCCTGAATTCCGCGCCGCTCCCGACAGCGTCAACAAGATGTACGCCATGCAGGAGATGAAGCAGCTGGAATTCAGGGTCGGCCAGGTGACCGGGCTCACCGGCGCCGATGGCCAGCTGTCATCGGCCACCATCAAGGGTGGCCCGGATGGCGATATCGAGGTGCCATGCACGCGCATGCTGCCGTTTTTCGGCCTGACCATGAAGCTCGGGCCGATTGCCGAATGGGGGCTCAATCTTCATGAGAACCTGATTCCGGTCGACACCGAGAAGTTCCAGACGTCGGTGCCCGGCATTTTCGCGGTCGGCGACATCAATTGGTACCCGGGCAAGCTGAAGCTGATCCTGTCGGGTTTCCACGAGGTGGCGCTGATGGCGCAGGCCGCCAAGCGCGTCATCAGCCCTGGCGAACGCATCGTGTTCCAGTACACGACCTCGTCGACCAGCCTGCAGAAGAAGCTCGGCGTTTCCGGCTAGCGCTTTTTGGCGACGCAATTCCCAAAGGGAAAACCGCTTCACGCTTTTCCTGGGATTGCTCTCACTCCGCCAGGATCGGCGCCGGGTTGTCGACATGGCCGCGAAGCTCTTTCTCGGGCATCAGCGTCAGGGTTATGAGCCCCAGCACCATAGTGGCGGCGGCGACGAGAAAGATCATCACGAAGGGTTGGACCGATGCGACATGTCCAGCCATCTGCACGCCTTCGCCGGCCAGCGGCAACCCGTAGCCCAGAGCGACGGCGCCGAGTATCGCGACACCCAACGCACTGCCCAATGAACGCAGGAAGGTCAGCACGCCCGTTGCTACGCCAAGGTGTATGCGATCGACAGCGTTCTGCACGGAGACGGTGGTTACCGGGAATGTCGTTCCGGTTCCCAGTCCGATACAGATTGTCAGGACTTCGACGACAATCAGCGATGCATGGCCGGCGACAAAGGCCAGCAGGCCCATGCACAGCGAGGCGAAGACGACGCCGGTCATCGCGATGCGCTTGTAGTGGGTGAAGCGGGGTATCAGGCGGCCGCTGGAAGCGGCCCCGCCAACGGTTCCAAGCAGAAGGCCAAGCATTGCAATGCCCGACTGGCTGGCCGTCAGGCCAAGTATCGACTGCAGATAGACAGGCAGGTAGACTGCAACGCCGACGCTGGAGGCCTGGAAAAGGAACATTGACAGGGTGCCGGCGAGCACGATCGGATTGCCCAGCACCTCGAGCGAGATCAGCGGTTCGGCGGCTCGCATAAGGCGTAAGGCGAAGGCGCTCCAGAAAACAGCGGAGCAGGCCAGGACGCCAATGACTTCCGGCGAGATCCAGGGATAGGCGCTGCCGCCCCAGTTCAGCGCCAGCAGCAGCAGGGCCGTGGCCACGATGAGAAGCAACGCGCCAAGACCATCGATGCTGTGGTTCTTGGCGGCGATCGGCAGTTTCTTGAGTGGCTTGTTGATGATTGCCATCGCAACGAAGCCCAGCGGGATGTTGATCCAGAAGATCAGCGACCAGTGCAGATGTTGGGCGAAGGTTCCGCCCAGCAGCGGCCCGGCGACGCTGGCGACCGCCCACGTACCAGAGAACCACGCCGCGTAGCGCGCGCGCTCGCGCGGCGGTACAAGGTCTCCGACCACGGTCTGCGTCAGCGCGAAAAGGCCACCGCCACCGGCACCCTGGATCGCGCGCCCCAGGACAAGGACGAACATGTTGGGGGCCAGCGCGCTAACCAGCGATCCCAGGAGAAAGATAAGGATGGCCGCATAGACGGTCGGCCGGCGGCCATAAACATCGGAAATCTTGCCGTAAAGCGGCGCCACGGCGGTTGCGGTCAAAAGGTAGCCCGTAACGATCCATGGCAGGTATTCGGCATGGCCAAGCGAGCGCCCGATGGTCGGCATGGCGGGCGCGACGATGGTCTGATCGAGCGCGGCCAGCAGCATCGACAACAGCACGCCGCCGATAATGGCGTTCTTCTCGCGTTCGGTCAGTGGCGTTGCGGCAGCCGCGATGGTCTGCTTATCGACAGCCTGGTCCATAGTCTTGTCCGTGTGTTTGCGCGCTACGCGTTCACCGATTGGGCTTGCCTGGTGCATCCGCGGCGCGATCGATCGTGGTGCTCGTGCTTCGAAGGTTGTGCCCTGCCAACCCCGTGATATCTCGTTCCGTATAAGCCGATTTCGACCCCTGCTCGAAAATTTTTCGAAGCTGGCACTACGCTTCGGCCCGCTTGGCTTGCGTCGGCGCCATTGAGTGCGTCGCCGAAATTCAGGCCGGTGGGGGCAGCTGACCGTTCTGGATCCGCTCGATGCGATAGCGCATGAGCCGCAGGATACGGCTTTCGAAATTGACGCTTTCGACGCGGTCGAACTGCACCTGGGCACGGTCGTGCCTGGCGAGGACGGCGGCGGTGATCTCGGCCGCCTTGGCCTTGGCCGTATCGCAATCCTTCTGCGGATAGGCCGCCTTCAGCGCGTCTTCCAGCTCGCGGGCGTGGTTCTTGGCGATCTCGACATGGCGTTCTTCGTGGCGCTTGATGTCGGCCGCCAGCGTGTCCCAGAACAGCTTCACATCGGGGTCCGCCTTGCGTGGACGGCGCCATTCCGGAAGGATCACCTTGACCTTGACCGTTACGGCGGCGTCGGCGATCCGGCAGGAGCTAGCCTGCCTTGCGTAGCTGATGCGGGTGGTGAAGGCCATCTGGGTGGCGCCGGGGTGGCGGGAGCCTGTGCTTTTGACCTGCGGCCCGTGTTTGGAAAGTTGCGCCTCGATATCCTCGAGCGTGCTGCCGCCAATGGAAAAATAGCTGTATGTTTTCACCAGATTGGCAGCGCCCGCCGGGACGGCGGTTACGGCAAGCAGCAGCGCGCAGAGCAGGGATCGTTTCATCATATTGCCTCTTCGACCACCTTGCTTTACGGCCGTTGCCGGCGCAACGGAATTGATCCTTTGCGGATCACACATCGTTGATGAGCCCTTGGTTGATGAGCCCCATGGTTGATGAACAATGACGGCGAGGCGATGGCAGCTGGCGCATGGACGCCATCTCGACCTTGGCGGCAAGGCCGTGATCGTCGGCATCCTCAACGTCACCCCCGACAGTTTTTCCGACGGCGGCCTGTTTGATGCTCCCGAAGCGGCGCTGGCCCAGGCGCGTCGCATGGTCGGGGAAGGAGCCCGGATCATCGATATTGGTGGCGAGTCGACCCGGCCCGGTGCCGCCGCTGTATCGGCTAGTGAGGAACAGGACCGTATCCTGCCAGTGATCGAGGCGTTGGCGAAGGCCGGCGAGGTGCTGATTTCCGTCGACACCTATCGCGCCGAAACCGCGCGGCTTGCGGTAGCGGCCGGCGCCCATATCGTCAACGATGTCTGGGGCCTGCAGCGCGAGCCCGATATTGCGCATATCGCCGCCGAAACCGGTGCAGGGCTGATCATCATGCATACCGGGCGGGATCGCGAGAAACTGCCCGACGTGATTGCCGACCAGTTTGTTTTCCTGGAGAAATCGCTAGAGATCGCCCGTCACAATGGCGTTGCGGACGACCGCATCGTGCTTGATCCCGGATTCGGCTTTGCCAAGGAGACGGCGCAGGAAAATCTCGACCTGATGGCGCGCTTTTCCGAACTTCATGCGCTCGGTTTTCCATTGATGGCCGGCACCTCGCGAAAACGCTTCCTCGGCACCGTCACCGGCCGCGATGCGGCCGGTCGCGCTGCCGGGACGGCGGCAACCAGCGTCATTCTCAGGCTCAAGGGCGCGCATCTGTTTCGCGTCCATGATGTCGCAATCAACGTGGACGCGCTGGCCGTGGCGGATGCTATGCTGGCGCGGGAAACCGCCAGGTCGGACCACAGATCGGAACGCTGAGCCATGTATGTCATCCGCATGAAGAACTGCGCCTTCTTTGCCCGGCACGGTGTGCTCGACGAAGAGGAGGCGCTTGGCCAGCGCTTCTATGTCGACGCGGAACTCACCGTGGAACCCGGTCGCGCGCTCGTCGATGACGCCATCGGGGAAACCGTAAACTACGGTATTGCGTTCACGGTGATCGAAAAGATCATCACCGGGCAGCGCCGCTTCCTGATCGAGGCGTTGGCGATGGAGGTGGCAAAGGCGCTGACGGCACGCTTTCCGCAGATACGCAAGGCCGAGATCACCGTGCGCAAGCCGAACGCTCCGGTGCCTGGTGTGCTCGATTATGTCGAGGTGACCGTTGTCTGGCCAGAATAACACCGTCTACCTTAGTCTTGGCGGCAATCTGGGCGATCCGGCGGCCTCGATGGCGGCTGCGCTGCGCATTCTCGATGCCGATGCGGACACGCGCGTCGCTGCCGTCTCCTCGCTCTACCGCACGCCGCCCTGGGGCAAGCTCGACCAGCCGGATTTTCTCAACGCCGCTGCCGAGCTGTCGACGCGGCTCCCGCCGCGGGCGCTGCTTGATCTCTGCCTCGACGCGGAGCGCAAGCTGAAGCGTGTGCGCGAGGAGCGTTGGGGGCCGCGCCTGATCGATATCGACATTCTGGTGTTCGGCGACCGCGTCATCCACGAGACCGGGCTGGAAGTGCCGCATCCGCGCATGCTGGAACGCGCCTTCGTGCTGGCGCCGCTGGCCGAGATCGCGCCGGATCTTGCCGTCGGCGGACGAAGTGTGTCGGATCGATTGGCGGCAGTCAATGCATCAGGGATCGAGCGTCTGGCGTCCGGCCGCGATTGGTGGCTGACCTGAGCTCTCCGTTAGACTGGGTGGCTGCCGGGCGTCGTAGCGGTCAGCCGGAGAACCCGCCGCCGTCGAGAAATGCCTGTTCCTGCGGTGTCGTCTCGCGGCCCAGCATCTTGTTGCGGTGCGGAAACCTGCCGAAGCGCTGGATGATGTCGCGATGCTCCAGCGCATATTTCAGGTTGAATTCGGCCTTGGCGGTGTGCAGTTCGACCGAAATGTCCTGGTCGGAAAGGGCTTCCGCATGTTCAAACGGCAGATAGAGGAAGACGCGGAGCTCCGGTTCCAGCGCCAGATCATGCCCTGATGTGACCGCCTTTTGAGCGAAATGCTTTGCCAGGGAGTCGGTGGCGTACATGTGGCCGGTGCCGCGAAAGCAATTGCGCGGAAACTGGTCGAGGAGAATCATCAGCGCCAGCGATCCTTCGGCGTGCTCCGACCAGTCGTCGCATTCGCGCCGCGCGGCGGCATAGTGCAGGTCGAGAAAGCGTTGACGGAAATCGGTATCGAAGGCATCGCTCTTCTCGAACCATGCGTCCTCGCCGGCGTCACGCCAGAATTTGGTGACCGACAGGGCCCTGCTGTCCAATTCCATGCCTGGTTCCCTGTTCAGTCGGTCGTTTCGGATTTGTGCAGAACGCCGGCCGTCTCCTCGTTGAGGGCTCGACCGGGGCGGCGCGGCGTGGAGAGCGGTGTCGGGATTGGCGTGCCGATATTGCCCCGCAAGAAGCGTTGTCCGGCACGAATGCCTTCGGCGAGCTGGGTTTCGAAACGGTCGGTGTCGCGGCGCCTGACGTCTTCGATCGTTTCAGCCACGTCTTCGGGATCAACACCAAGCGATTCCAGCGCCGAGCCGCCGAAAACCAGCGCCGATTCGAAGGTCTCGCGCAGCTGGAAGTCGACGCCGGCACGAATGAGCTGCAGCGCCGTGCCACGGTCGAAAGCGCGGGCCAGCACGGTAAGCAAGGGAAACTCGGCCTTGACGAGCTCGGCGATGCGAACGGCGGCATCGGCCTTGTCGACGCAGATCAGCACGGCGCGCGCCTGGCCAGCGCCGGCGGCGCGCAGGATGTCGAGCCGCGTGCCGTCGCCATAATAGACCTTGAAGCCGAAATCGGCCGCCGCCTGGATCATCTCGACATCATTGTCGATGATCGAGACGTCGATGCCGCGCAGCAGCAGCGGCTGGCTGGCGATCTGGCCGAAGCGGCCGAAGCCGATGACCAGCACACTGCCGGTCAGGCCATCGGCGACGTCGACCCCGTCGAGCGACTGCTCGTCGCGCGGCGTGATATACCGCAAGGCGATGATCGCCAGCGGCGTCAGCACCATGGAGATGATGACGATTGCCGTCAGCGTTGCGTTGGCGTTGCCGTCGATGATGCCGACCGCCGCGGCCGCCGAATAGAGGACGAAGGCGAACTCGCCGCCTTGCGCCATGAAGACCGCGCGTTCCAGCGCTTCGCGATGGCCTGTTTTGAGGATGCGGGCGACGATGTAAATGCCAAACGCCTTCATCACCATGTAGGCGACGACATAGATCGCAATCAGCTTCCAGTTCGCGGCCACCACATGCAGGTCGAGCGACATGCCGACCGCAAGGAAGAACAGGCCGAGCAGGATGCCGCGGAATGGCTCGATGTCTGCCTCAAGCTGATGGCGGAAGGTCGATTCGGACAGAAGCACGCCGGCCAGGAAGGCGCCCATCGCCATCGACAGGCCGCTGAGCTGCATGACGAGTGCCGATCCGAGCACGACCAGGAGTGCGGCGGCCGTCATAACCTCGCGGGCACGCGCATCCGCCAGGATGCGGAAGAAGGGGTTGAGCAGGTAGCGTCCGGCCAGCACCAGTCCGACGATCGCGGCAAGGCCGATGCCGACCTCGGTCAACCGTTCCGACAGGCTGGTGTCGGCACCGCCCGGCGCCAGGAACGCGTTGAGGGCCAGCAGCGGCACGATGGCCAGGTCTTCAAGCAACAGGATGGAGACGATGCGCTGGCCTTTCGGCGAGGCGATCTCGCCGCGTTCCTCGAGGAGCTGCATGACGATCGCCGTCGAGGTCAGCACGAAACCGGCGCCGGCAACGAAGGATTGCGCAATCGGAAAGCCTCCGGCCATGCCGACACCGGTCAGCAGAACCGCGCAGACGCCTACTTGCAGCGCGCCGAGGCCAAAAATCTCCCGACGCAGGCCCCAAAGCCGCGACGGCTGCATTTCCAGCCCGATGATGAACAGGAACATGACGACGCCGAGTTCGGCGACATGCAGGATGGCTCCCGATTCGGAAAAGACGCCGATACCGAACGGGCCGATCACCACGCCGGCGGCCAGATAGCCCAGGATCGAACCGAGACCCATGCGTTTGAAGATGGGAACGGCGATGACCCCCGCGGCAAGCAGCGCCACCACCTGAATGAGATCGCTGCCCGATGCTTCCGCTGCCATGCCTCTTGTCCCTGTGTCCGACAGCAACTCCTTGCATGCAGTTGGAGCGGGAGGCAAGGGCGGGGAGCCTGCCAGGACGGGTAGGGTGCCGTTGAAGCGTTTCCGCTGTTTGAACAACGGTCTCCGCTTGCTCGCCGGACGATTGGTATCTATATCTATGGAATGACTGACCATTCGTCCCGGCCGTCTCCGCGGCCACATATCCCGATGGACGCGCTCAGCGAAGTTCTACAGGACTTTCGCTTGAGTGGCGTCAATTATGGCCGCTGCGAGCTCCGACATCCCTGGAGCATAGAATTTCCGCAACAATCGCTGCTTCGGTTTCACTTTGTTGGTCAGGGTCCATGCTGGATCCATACCGAAGCGCAGGGATGGCAGGAATTGCGCGATGGCGATCTGGTGCTGTTGCCGCAAGGCATCGCCCATCGGCTGGCGAGTGCCCCGGACGTTGCAGGCAACTCGCTCGGGGATTGCCAGGTGATCAAATTGGGCGGCAATTTCTGCGAGGTGGTGCGGGAAGGAACGGGGGCGACGAGCACTCTTTTCTGTGGCTCCATGGCCCTGGGCTCTTGTGCGCTTAACCCATTGATCACGTTGATGCCGCCTATCATCAAGGGGTGCGATGTGGCCGGCAATGACCCGATTGTCGGCCCTCTGCTGGCGGCCATGACGGCGGAGGCCGCGCAACCGCAGATGGGCAGCGCCACGATTCTGTCGCGTATGGCGGACCTGCTGACTGCCCGGCTCATCCGCTGCTGGGTCAATTGCAATGGAGCCTCGACCACCGGTTGGCTCGCTGCCATCCGCGACCCCCATATTGGCCGCGCTCTGGCAGCCATGCACCGAGACCCCGGCCATAACTGGACGCTCGAAAGCCTCGCCGGGCTGGCAGGCCAATCGCGCTCGATTTTCGCCGAGCGCTTCAGCGCTGTATTGGGAGAGGGTGCTGCACGCTATCTCGCCCGTCTGCGCATGCAGCTAGCCCGCGAGTTGCTGGGGCAAAACGGCTTGTCGGTGGCCGAGGTTGCTACCCGCCTGGGCTATGATTCCGAGGCATCCTTCGCTCGCGCGTTCAAGCGCATCACGAATGTCTCGCCGGGCGTTGTGCGTCGCACAATTCCCGGACGAATAGACATGAATTTCGGATTTTAAGGTACATATGATCCGACGGGACTCGCCTATCTAAGATCTCCAAACTTTGGAGATCTTCCCGTGACTGACACAACATTACAGCTTGAAGACGCCGCGATCGGCCTTGATGCCGACGCCCCGGCCGCGTGGAGCGCGGCCACCTGGTTCGCGGTCATTTCACTGGCTGCCACCAGCTTTGCCCTGGTGTCAGCCGAATTCCTGCCGGCAGGCTTGTTGACGCCAATGGCGCGCGATCTCGGCATCAGCGAGGGAACGGCCGGGCAGGTCGTCACCGCCACGGCTTCCGTCGGCGCCGTGACGGCCATGTTGAGCAATGTTCTCATCGGCCGACTGAACCGCAAGACGGTGCTGATTGGCCTCATGGCCCTGGCAGTCGGTTCCAATATTCTTGCGGCGCTGGCGCCCAATTTCTGGCTGTTGTTGCTGGGCCGGGCCGGGTTGGGTATCGCGCTCAGCGCTTTCTGGGCACTTTCAGTTGCCGTCGTGGCGCGGCTGGTTGGCGCCAATGCGACAGGTCGCGGCATGGCTATCGTCACCCTCGGCGTCTCGCTCGCAACCATTGCCGCGCCGTCGATGGGCGCGTTGATCAGTGACTGGATAGGCTGGCGCAGCGCCATGGCCATGACAGCGGGATTGGCCGCGGTCGCCATGCTGCTACAGTTGCTTAGCCTGCCGACCCTGCCTGCAACAGCCAGCAACAGTCTTGCAGACGTATTTCGGCTAACACGGCGGCGTGGCATTCAACTCGGCATGCTTGCTATTGTTTTGCTGATGACGGGGCATTTTGCCGGCTCGGTCTATGTGCGCCCCTTCCTTGAACATGTGACGCTCCTTACAACCGGACCAATTGCCCTGGCGCTGCTCGGGTTTGGCATCGCCGCTGTGATCGGTAATATCGCCGGTGGCCGCATGGCCGACACCAACATCCACGTGGCCCTCGCGGTCACCGCTGCGTTAATGGCGTTTGCGGCGCTGGCTCTGGTGCTTTGGGGCGCGCATATCGGTGTTGCCTTCGGCTTCGTTACGCTGTGGGGCTTCGCCTTTGGCATGGCGCCTGTGGTTCTGCCGACCAATATGTCCCGCGCGGCGCCTGATGCGCTGGAAGCAGCAGGCAGCCTGATGGTGACCTCCTTCCAGGTTGCCATCACTATCGGTGCGGTTGTTGGCGGCTATGTCGTGGACAGCTATGGCGCTACCGGGCCTTTGACTCTGACTGCTATCCTTGCCGCTTCGACAGCCTTCTTGGCGCTGCTACAGCCACGCAGCTAAACTTTGCTGCCGCTGACACAGTAGCCTCAATCCGGCCGCCGGCGATGTTGCAGGCGCGTTACACAAGTTTACGCCGGGCGTGCGTTGCTTGTTGCCACAATCGAAGGCTAAGGACGTTCGGCTTCGGCCATTGGAGGGTGAGCGACGATCAAGTCGCGCCCTTTTGAGGAGATGACTGACATGAAGAAGTTTTTGCTTGTTGCCGTCGGCTTGGCGGTGCTTGCTGGTTCGGCCTGTTCGAAGGCGCCGGAATGCACGACCGAGATCGCGACCAAGAAGGCTCAGGACATGGCTGCCGCGCTGCAGGAAGCGATCACCAAGGATCCGTCCAAGGCGGCCGACCTGACCGCCAAGGTCCAGGCGGTGACAACCAAGTACCAGGGCTCCACGACCCTGGCCGACGCCTGCAAGGCCTATGACGAAGTGACGGCAGCGATCAAGGGCTGACGCCTGATTCGACTGTTCAAGGAGGCGGTGGCGATGGGCCGCCGCCTTTTTTTTGGGGATGTATCTGAGGGTAGCGCGATAGGCGCTCAGTTCGGTGCGATGGAGCCGACTTCGACCGCGTCGACGCGCTTCAGGCTCATGCCGATCACCGGCACCAACTGGTCCTGCACGCGCACGGCAATCGTCACGGTCATCGAATTGTCGTCGGGAATGCGGGCCTGCATGACGCCGCGCAGCTGGTTGCGGTTGATGGTGAAGATCACCTTGCGGGCATCGACGACATTGCCGCCGATGATATCGAGGCCTGAACCGGCAGCTCCCCCCATGAAGGACCCCTTGTAGTCGCGGCCCTTGCGCTCGATCGTGGCGGACATCGGCTGGGTGAACACGCCGACCCGGCAGCCGCCGTCGAGCGTCATGCCCATCTTGCCGTCCGGCGTGGAGCCGGTAAAGCTGCAGTTGAATTTCGTGCCCTTGTACTTGCCGGCGACGATTTCGCCTGGGCCAACCCATTTGCCTTCGGCCGATTGGAAGAACTGCCTGTCCGGCTCTGCAGCGGAAGCCCCCGAGGCGACACCGACGACTGCTGTGATCGCGACGGCCAGGGGCAGGACGCTGGACAGAATTACGCTTTTCATCGACGACACCCGGCAACAAAGTGGCTGTTTGGAACCGGTTTGACCATGAAGAAGATTGGTTAATGCTTCGTCACTGCGGGCCTTCGAAACCGCAATCCGCTCATCGCTGGGAAGAACAGAACTCTATTTGCCGGAGCCTGCTGGTTCGGTGTCTTTCTTGGTCGCGAACGATGTCAATGCCGAGAGGAAATCGCCCAGTCCCGGGCGCTTCGCGGCGCTGAAGGGCAGGGGACGCGCCGTCTCCATCGCCGCTATGCCGATGCGCGCCGTCATCATGCCGTTGACCACCCCTTCGCCAAGTTTTGCCGAGAGGCGCGCCGCCAAGCCATGGCCGACGATCTGCTGGACAAAACTGTCGCCGACGGCGATCGAACCGGTAACCGCCAGATGCGCCAGCACGCTGCGCGCCAGGCGGAAGAAACCGAGCGTTCCCGGGCGTCCGCCATAGAGTTCCGAGAGCCGGCGAATGAGGCGCCCGGCCTCGAACACGACATAGGCGACATCGACGAGCGCACGCGGGCTGACCGCCGTCACCAGTGAGACGCGTTTGGCGGCCTCGAGAATCATCACCTTTGCCCTGGCGTCGAGGGGGCCGAGAATTTCCGCTTCCGCCAGACGCACCAGATTGCCGCCGTCGATGATTTCGCCGCGCAGTTCGGCCAGCGCGCGCCGGCCGGCCGCGGTTTCTGGCTTGGCCGCAACGAAGGCCGAAAGCTCGTCGACCACCGATCGCGCCGCCTTGGGGTCGTCGCGCGCGATGGCATCGAGTGCCCGCTTCTGCAGTTTTTCGACTTCGGCGAGGCGCGCGATCGCCAGGAACTCGCGGATCAGGATCACCAGAAGCGCCAGCAGGGCGATCGCTGCCATGCCGGCGGCCAGCCAGCCCAGCCATTCGGCCCTGGCGAAGAGATCGCGGATCAGCTGGTCGGTCCACAGACCGACAGCCAGCGAAACCAGCACGCCGATCGCGCCAAAGAAAATGCTGCTGAACAGCGAGCGTTTTCCGGGGGCGATCGCCGGCGGCGGCTCGGCCGCAACGATGTCTGGCTCGTCGAACACGTCGACCTCGGCCGGTATGACCAGTGCGACGTCCGTCTTAAGCGACCGAGGTTTGCGCGAAAGCTCGGCTTGGCGCGCCTCCGGCGCTGCTTGTTTCGGCGCGGCTTCCGGCTCGATGCGGAATGCCGCCGGCTTGCGGGGCGCGGTCATGCCAGATGGTCTCCGATCAGGAACTGCAAGGCACGGTCGAGCCTGATATGCGGCAACGATAATGTGACGCCTTCGGCCGTGCGTTCGAGTTTTGGCGGGCGGAACCGGACGAAGCGGATTGCCGGGTCCGTGGAATCTTGCCTGTGGTCGGGTCCCGAGACGTCGAATACCGCATCAATCTTCTCCGGTAAGTCACCGGGAAATATGGCGGTTTCCGTCTTTCCATCAAATATTTCGCCGTTGATCTTCTCGCCGGCGATAGGCGTGCCGATGATGACCGGCAGCGTCTCGCGGCCCTGCTTGACCGTACCTTCGCGGGTGGCGCGCACCGCTGCCATGGCGACCACATCAACATCGGCGCCAGTGAAGTTTGCTCGCGCCACGGCGCGGTCGGCCAGTCGCCGCACGATCGCCTGCAACCGGTCATGGCTCTCATGGTGCAGGTGATCGGCCTTGGTTGCGGCGACCAGGATGCGGTCGATGCGCCGCGAAAACAGGTCAGTGAGGAAGCTGCCCCGGCCGGGACGGAAACAGCTGAGGATCTCGGTCACCGCGCGCTCGAGGTCGGCCATGGCGCCCGGGCCTGCATTCAGCGCCTGCATGGCGTCTATCAGCACGATCTGGCGGTCGAGGCGGGTGATGTGTTCGCGGAAGAAGGGCTTCACGACGTGCGTCTTGTAGGCCTCATAGCGCCTCTCCATCATGGCGTGCAGCGAGCCTGGGCGCGGACGCTTGTCGCCGAGGCCGGCCAGCGGCGCGAAGGTCAGCGCTGGCGAGCCTTCGAGATCGCCGGGCATCAGGAAGCGGCCGGGCGGCAAGGTCGAAAGCGCTCGCTCGTCGAGCTTGCAGGCCTTGAGATAGGCAGCGAAGCTTTCGGCCAGGCGCCGTGCCGTCATCTCGTCAGCGCCGGCATTCGGGTCGATTTCCGCGGAGATCGCCCGCCAGGACTGCGAAAGATCCTCGCGCACCGGCAGAGCAGCCATCTCGATGGCCTCGCGTGAAAAATCGGCGAAGGATTTGCCGAGCAGCGGCAGGTCGAGCAGCCATTCGCCGGGATAATCGACGATGTCGACCGACAGCTTGCCTGATGAGAACATGCGGCTCCAGCCAGAGGCCGATTCATATTCGATGGTCAGCCGCAGTTCCGAAATGGCGCGCGTCGAATTGGGCCAGACACGGTCGTTGACCAATGCGGCGATGTGGTCCTCGTACTGGAAGCGCGGCACGGCGTCGTCGGGCTGCTCTTCGAGGAAGGCGCGCGCGATGCGCCCGGATTTCTGTGCCTCGAACAGCGGAAGGCGTCCGCCATGGATCAGATTGTGGACGAGGGAGGAGATGAACACCGTCTTGCCGGCGCGCGAAAGCCCTGTAACGCCCAACCGCAGCGACGGTGAAAAAAGCCCCGTGGCGCGTCCCGACAGCGTATCGAGGGCAATTCTTGCCTCGTCGGTGAAGGTGGTCAGCGATGATGCCAAAATGTAATCTCTCAGGGCTTGCGTCCGCGCGATATAGGCTCTGCAACCCGGCTTTGAAATGGCTCGGGAAGCGCTATCAAAGATCAGCCGGTGTCAGGAATGCTTCGAGATAGCCAGCTTCCTGGGTCGCTTTCGCCAGATCGTCCAGGAAACGCACGACCGCCAGGCCCGAGGTCGGGAACCCATGATTGAGCATGGCCCGCGCCGCCTCGTCGCCGTCGCCCGAGACCGCCATGGCAAGATCCTCCGTCATCGGGTTGTGGCCGATGACCAGCAGGGAACCAAGCCCGCCGTGCTCCCGGATGAGGCGGAGATAGCCAGCCGCATCTTCGCTGTAGAGCGTGTCGAAAAACAAGACCTTGCCGGTGTCGGTCTGGCCGGCCAAGCCTTCGAGCGTTTCCCTGGCGCGCCTGGCATTGGAGCACAGTGTCAGGTCGGGGACATAGCCACGCGAGCGCATGGCAGATCCCATCACCTCGGCATCGGCGCGGCCGGATGCGTCGAGCGGGCGATCGAAATCTCGCATGCCGGGCAGCGCCCAGCCGGCCTTAGCGTGCCGCAACAGATAGAGCCTGCTCACCCAACCTCCAACGCTACCGAAGCCGAAGCCACACCGCGATTAGCCATGAGAAGGGCGTTGTGCACAATGGTTCGTATTTTCCGCGCAATGAATCACGCAAGAGACGGCGTGGCAAAGGGTTGAGGCACTTTCGCCAGCGAATTTGCTGCATCTCGCGCCGACGCGGGTGCAGGGGCGCGCTTTAACAATTGCGTGAGTTGGTGGCCGATTGCGCTTGTGCAGGCGTCGGGTGGCGAATATATAGGCCCGAAATTTGGGGCAGTTTGGGTGAGTTGAATGAACGACATCGTTACCGCCGATTACGTACCCTCCGAAGACGAGCCGTTCATGAATGAACGGCAGAAATCCTACTTCCGCCTTAAGCTCGTCACTTGGAAAAACGACATATTGCGCGAAGCGCGCGAAACTCTCGAAATCCTGCAGCAGGAAAACGCCAACCACCCCGACCTCGCTGACCGCGCCTCTTCGGAAACCGACCGCGCCATCGAGCTCAGGGCCCGCGACCGTCAGCGGAAACTCATCTCAAAGATCGATTCGGCGCTGCAGCGCATCGACGAAGGCACTTACGGCTACTGCGAAGAAACCGGTGAGCCGATCGCTCTGAAGCGGCTTGACGCACGTCCGATTGCCACCTTGTCGATCGAAGCGCAGGAACGCCACGAGCGCCGCGAAAAAGTCTATCGCGACGACTGACGCACAACGAAGTTGATACCAAAAATGGCCGGGTTTCCCGGCCATTTTTTGTTAGTGCGAGGCCAATCCATCGCAATAGCGAGACGTACTCGAAACCTTGGCAAGTGTCGCCGGCCGTCCAGGCGGGTTCAGGGGCCCATCATCTCTTTTGGCTTGAAAGTTCGCCCAGAAGCCTGGTCATTTCATCGTCGAGCGACGGCGGCGCCTTGGCGACCGGTTTGCCCACCGGGCCGCCGGAGCGGGGCTGGTCGAGCGAAATTTCAAGATCCTTCATCAGCGTATCATCGATGCTGTCCTGCCTCGGCGGCGGCGGTGGCGCGTGCCTGACGGCATTGGCGTTGGCGGAGCCATAGGCAGGCAGCGGCGTGACATTGGTCGAGTGATAGGTCTGCGCCACCGGTTTTGGTGCGGGCACCGGGGCCGGTGGTGGCGCTGCCGGGCGCGGGCGGGAAGGCGGCGCTGCCGCGGTTGCCGGCTGCGGTGTGGGTCGTGCCGGAGCGGAAGCGGGAGCCGGCTGAGGCGTCCGCGGTTTTGCCGCCGGGGCAGCAGTGGCCGGTACAGGCTGCAGGCCACCATCTCCGGTCAGCGCCGGACGGCGCGGCGCAGCCAGGCGTATGTCGCGCTCGACGACGACGTCGGTCGGGCCGCCGATCAGGAGCAGATGTTCGATGTCGTCGCGGCGCACCAGCACCAGCCGGCGGTGACTGTCGACGGCGGTGGCGTCCATGACGGCCAGCCGCGTCTTGCGGTTCCGGCCACCGGCGACAAACGTGCCGAAGGTCAGGTTGCGCACGAGCCTGATGATGACGAGCACGATGACCAGCAGGATCAGCGCCGCGAAGGTCCACAGGAGTGCTGCCGCATAACCAGGGCCCGCCACGCTATCCAGCCACTGCATTGGTTTCCCCTGATCGGTTTGGAAAGTGACGCGACACTAGACCGTTGGGACTAGCGACCGCAAGTTGCCTTCACGCATCGTGAACAGCTTGAAACACTGGGAGGGCCGGCCGGCATCATTTTTATCCGACATTTGCCGCCCGGGCCTTTTCGGGACCAGGAGAATGTGATTCAACCGGCTAAAGCGCGTCGCACTGAAGCCGATTCATGCGACGTGCTCTAGGTCCTTGTTTTCATGCATGTCGTTTTCCCAAAACCGAAGTCACTTCTGGGCGACATGCATTAGGGGCGGGTGTCGGGACATCGGACTTCACGAGCAGGGGGCATATGGCCAAGGAAGCGCGCGGCGATTTCTATCCGGTACCGATCGTCGACCAGAATACGCGACCGGGCGCGGTCACCCGGCTCATCATCTTCATCGTCGTTCTGACGGGCGCTGCGATCGTCTTTGGCCTGTTCCGCGAGCGCCTCGGCGATCCCTTCCTGCTCGGCATGCTCGGCGTGCTGGCGATGATCGGTGTCGGCTTCCTGTTCGCGACCGCGATCGGCTTCGTTCAGGTCACGCCGCGCTCGACCGGCGATGAACTGTCCAAGGCATTCGTCGATTCTATGGGGCAAGGCCTGCTGGTCACGGACACCAAGGGCCGCGTTGTCTACGCCAACCGGGCCTATGCCGACATGACCGGAGCCTCCTCGGCCGCCGACCTCAAGACGGTCGAAGGGCTGTTGTCGGATGTTCCCGAGGCCTCGGTGACCATCTATCGGCTGGCATCCGGCTTGCGTGACGGCCAGCCGGGCGATGGCGAGTTTCGGCTGGCGCAATCGATCCGGCCCGGCGCCGAACCGGGGGCCCGCTGGTACAGGGCGCGCGCCCGTGCCTTCAGCGTTCCGGCCCAACGGCTGCCGATGCTGGCATGGCAGCTCTCAGACATTTCGCAGGAACGGGCCGAGCAGGAGCGTTTCTTCCTCGACCTGCAGAAGGCCATCGATCACCTCGACCACGCCCCGGCCGGTTTCTTTTCCGCCGACCAGGACGGCCGTGTCACCTACATCAACGCCACGCTGGCGGAATGGCTGGGCATCGATCTCGCTTCCTTCACGCCTGGCGCCGTGACCTTGCCGGATATCGTTGCCGGCGATGGCATGGCGCTGGTGCGCTCGGTCAAGGCCGATCCCGGCACGACACGCAATGCGGTCATCGATCTCGACTTGACCACCATGACGGGGGAAGCGCTGCCGGTGCGCTTCATGCATCGTGTTTCGGCCAGCCGCGAAGGTATCGGCGGCCCAACACGCACGATCGTGCTCAACCGCACGCAAGGCGAGGACGCCTCGGCCGATCTGCGCGCTTCGGAAGTGCGCTTCACACGCTTCTTCAATTCGACGCCGATGGCGATCGCGGGTGTCGATGCCAGCGGGCGTATCCTGCGCACCAACGCGCCGTTCCTGTCGCTCTTTTCCTCGGTCGTCGACCGGGACGCCGTCGATCGCCGGGTGCGTCTCGATACAGTGCTTCATGAACGCGACCGACCGACCTTTGCAATTGCGTTCGAAAAGGCGAGGCAGCGGCAGGCTGACATCGAACCGATCGACACGCTGCTGCCTGGCAACGACGACCGGCACATCCGTTTCTACGTCAACGCCGTCGCCGATGGCACCGGCGGCGAGGGCGCCGAGGAATCAGCCATTGTCTATGCCGTCGAGACGACCGAGCAGAAGGCGCTCGAAGGGCAAATGGCGCAAAGCCAGAAGATGCAGGCGGTCGGCCAGCTTGCCGGCGGCATCGCCCACGACTTCAACAACGTGCTGACCGCCATCATCATGGCCTCGGACTTGCTCTTGACCAATCATCGACCGTCGGATCCATCCTTCCCCGACATCATGAACATCAAGCAGAATGCCAATCGGGCGGCCTCGCTGGTGCGGCAGTTGCTGGCCTTCTCGCGCAAGCAGACCTTGCGTCCGGAAGTGCTCAACCTGACTGACGTGCTGGCCGATCTCAGGATGCTGCTCGCCCGCCTGGTCGGCAACGACATCAAGCTGAAGGTCGATCATGGCCGCGACCTGTGGCCGGTCAAGGTCGATATCGGCCAGTTCGAGCAAGTGGTGGTCAACCTGGCCGTCAACGCGCGCGATGCGATGCCAACCGGCGGGGACATCACCGTGCGGACCCGCAACGTGACCGCCGAGGAATGCAAGACCTTCCCCTACCGCGAACTCACCGCGGCCGACTATGTCGTGGTCGAGGTCGAGGACACCGGCAGCGGCATCGCGCCAGATGTGCTGAAGAAGATCTTCGAGCCGTTCTTCACCACCAAGGAGGTCGGCAAAGGCACGGGCCTTGGCCTGTCCATGGTCTACGGCATCATCAAGCAGACCGGCGGGTTCATTTTCTGCGATTCCGAAGTCGGCAAGGGATCGACCTTCCGCATCTTCCTGCCACGTCATATCGCTGAAGCGAAAAAGGCGGCCGAACCCGGTGAAACACCGGCAGCCGCGCCGGTCAAACCGGTCGACAGCACCAAGGACCTGTCCGGGTCAGCAACGGTGCTGCTGGTCGAGGATGAGGATGCCGTGCGTATGGGCGGCATGCGGGCGCTGGTGTCGCGCGGCTATACCGTGCATGAAGCGTCCTCGGGTGTCGAAGCGCTGGAAGTGTTCGAAGCCCTTGGCGGCAAGGTCGATATCGTCGTTTCCGACGTGGTGATGCCGGAGATGGATGGGCCGACCCTGCTTGGCGAGTTGCGCAAGCGCCAGCCGGACATCAAGTTCGTCTTCGTATCAGGCTATGCCGAGGACGCGTTCGCCAGGAACCTGCCGGCCGATGCGCATTTCGGTTTCCTGCCGAAGCCGTTCTCGCTCAAGCAACTGGCGACGATCGTCAAGGATGTGCTGGAGTCCTAGAGCATTTCGCCGTTTCACGGAAACGGCGAAATGCTCTAACTCATTGTTTTGACGCAATTCCCAAGGGAAAGCGCCATGCGCTTTTCCCAGGAAAACCGCTTCACACTTTTCCTGGAATTACTCTAGAGCAGTTCATCGTTTCACGGAAACGGCGAATTGCTCTCCAGATAATCAAGCGGCCCGCCGCTTCGGCACGATCTGCTCGTCCATGTCTGGCCGGTGGCCGCGCAGGTAGAGCGCGCAGGTGGTGCGCAGCATCGACGCGAAGTTCGGAATGGCGCCATTGATCTCGATCGCTTCGTCGTAGAGCTTCGAAATGAATTTGGGCGTGGTCAGACCCTGGCTTTCCGCGATCTCGTCGAGCAGTGCCCAGAACGTGGCTTCGAGCTGGATGCTGGTCGAGTGTCCATCGATGCGGATCGACCGGTTGATTTGACGATAGCCTTCGGGATCCTGACCCGCAAATACCCTGCACATCCGACAAACCTCCCATGCTTGTTGGTCTTGGGTGGATGGGCGTTGCATCGCTGCAGCGCATCTCATCCCCGGTATCACTTTCCGGCAAAAAAGCCGTGACGGCAATCGGACTTTCGTCCGTATCGCATTTCGCGGAATAATTCACGCTTTCGGGCGTGGTAACCGGCTGCCACCATCTTTTCCGCGTGCCGCTCATAATCGGTTCCACACAACACTGCGGAGACTGATTTGGCGAAGGCGATTCATTCCATGATCCGGGTCCTCGATGAGGGCCGATCCGTTGATTTTTACAAAAAAGCTTTTGGGCTCGACATAGCCGACAGGCTGGACTTCGAGACCTTCACGCTTGTCTACCTCAGCAACGCCGAGACAGGGTTCGAACTCGAACTGACCGTGAACAAGGGCCGGACCGAACCTTACGGGCTCGGTGACGGCTATGGCCACCTCGCGGTCTCGGTCGCCGACCTCGACAGTGAACACGACCGTATCGGTGCGCTCGGCCTCAACCCAAAGAAGATCGTCGAGTTCAACCGCGACGGTACGCTCATCGCCCGCTTTTTCTTCATCGAGGACCCCGACGGCTACAAGATCGAGGTCCTGCAGCGTGGAGGACGCTTCCAATAGGGGATTTATTCGGCCGTGCCCATCGGCGCGGACGCCAGCAACGGCACTCCTAGGGGTGCAAATAGCAAGCAGGGAGGAAACAAATGGTCACGATCTATGACGGGAAGCCTGGACTTTCGCGTCGTGAACTTCTCAAGCGCGGTAGCATCGGTGCGCTGCTCGTCATCTCCGGCAGCGCCGTCATCAACCCCGAACAGGCCTGGGGGCTGGAAACCTCGGCGCTGAAGCCCGAGACGATGGCGACTCTGATCCAGGTGGCGCGCGATATCTACCCGCACGACCAGGTGCCGGACAAATATTACGCCATCGCCGTCAAAGGTCATGACGAGACAGCCGCCAAGGATCCGGCCCACAAGGAGCTGATCGAGAAGGGAATTGCCGAACTCGACAAGAAGGCCGGCAAGGGTGGTTATCGAGGGCTCGGCTGGGAGGAGCAACGTGTGGCGCTGCTCACCGAGATAGAAAAGACGCCCTTCTTCCAGACAGTTCGCGGCGGCCTGGTGGTCAGCCTCTACAATCAGCAGGAGGTGTGGCCGATCTTCGGCTACGAGGGCGAGTCCTACTCCAAGGGCGGCTATATCGCGCGCGGTTTCAGCGACATCGAGTGGCTCTGAGCCTCGATCGTTCCAGTAACCCGCAAACAGGAATTCATGGGAGGAAACCATGGCAGCTTCATTTGATCTGAAAAACGATGGCGTGGTCGTCATCATCGGCTCGGGCGCCGGCGGCGGCACGCTCGGCAACGAACTGGCGCAGAAAGGCATCGACGTCGTCATCCTCGAGGCCGGCGCGCGGCACGAATATGAGGACTTCATCAACGACGAGTGGGGTTCGTTCGCCCAGTTGGCCTGGACGGACAAACGCACGACGTCGGGCGACTGGCGCGTGGCCAAGGATTTCCCGAACCTGCCGGCCTGGATCGTCAAATCGGTCGGCGGTTCGACCACGCACTGGGCCGGCGCCTCGCTGCGCTTCCAGGAGCATGAGTTCAAGACCGCGTCGACCTATGGCAAGCTGGAGGGCGCGAACCTTCTGGACTGGCCGGTCACGCTGGCCGAAATGGAGCCGTACTACGCCAAAGCGGAAGCCAAGATGGGCGTGACCGGAACCAATGGCTGGCCGCGATTGCCGGGCAACAACAATTTCAAGGTGCTGAAGGCCGGCGCCGACAAGCTCGGCTACAAGGAATGCCACACCGGCAACATGGCGATAAACTCGGTCGCGCGCGACGACCGCAATTCCTGCCAGCAGACAGGGTTCTGCTTCCAGGGCTGCAAATGGGGCGCCAAATGGTCGACGCTCTACACCGAAATCCCAAAGGGCGAAGCGACAGGCCATCTCGAAGTCCGGCCGAACTCCATGGTGATCAAGATCAACCATGATGCCTCAGGCAAGGTGACCGGTGTCGTCTACGCCGACAAGGACGGCAAGCTGCAGGAACAGAAAGCCCGCATAGTCGCCGTTGCCGGCAACTCCATCGAAAGCCCGCGCCTGCTGCTGAATTCGCAGTCGGCCAAGTTCCCGCACGGCCTCGCCAATTCGTCGGGGCAGGTGGGCAAGAACTACATGCGCCACACCACCGGCTCGGTCTATGCCATCTTCGACAAGCCGGTGCACATGTACCGCGGCACCACCATGGCCGGCATCATCCGCGACGAGGCGCGCCATGATCCATCTCGCGGTTTTGTCGGCGGCTACGAGTTCGAGACGCTGTCGCTCGGCCTGCCGTTCATGGCGGCCTTCCTCAACCCAGGCGGCTGGGGACGCTCCTTCACCACCGCACTCGACCACTACGACCACATGGCCGGCCTGTGGATCGTCGGCGAGGACATGCCGCGCGAGGAAAATCGCATCACCTTGCACAAGGATGAGAAGGACGCGCACGGCATGCCAATCGCCGACGTGCATTTCGACGACCACCCCAACGACACGGCGATGCGCAACCACGCCTACAGCCAAGCCACGGCGCTCTACGACGCGGTTGGCGCCACACGCACCTTCCCGACGCCACCCTATCCCTCGACCCATAATCTCGGCACCAACCGGATGAGCGAGAAGGCGCAGGACGGCGTCGTCAACAAGCATGGCCAGACGCACGACATCAAGAACCTGTTCGTGTCGGATGGCAGCCAGTTCACGACGGGTGCCGCCGAAAACCCGACCCTGACCATCGTATCGCTGGCGATCCGCCAGGCCGACTACATCGCGTCGCAAATGTCGGCAAAGACCATCTAACGCACCTCCCAAAAACTCCAGGCGGAACGCGAAAAACGCGTTCCGCCTTTTTTGTTGGCAGCAGGCGCCGATCGGCTGCCTGTCCTTGCTGCTTACAGAGCCGGTAGTTGCCGCCTGACAAGTGTCTATTGAGCGATACCCTTGGTGCAGGTCGAGGCGGTGAAGGCGCCGTCTGGCTGCTTCATGATGATGTCGAAGGAGGGCGGGCTCTGGCCATCCAGCGTTGCCTGGGTCATCGACAGCGCGTTGCCACCGGCGGTGTAGCCACCGAGCGGTCCGAGCCACGAGATCACGCCATTTGCATCCATCTGATAATTGTAAGCTTGCAGGGCGGCCCCGAATGTGACTGGGCCGGTGTAGACATTTCCCTTGATGGTGATGTCGCCAAGGTTGAGGAACATGCCGAGCAGGTAGACTTCGCAGTGATAGGTGCCGTCTGGCATTTTGCCGTCGCTGAAGTCGGCCCGTGCGGCGCCGGTCGCTGCCGCCAGAAGCGCCATGCCGATAAGGATGCGTGAAATCAGGGAAGCCATGACGTCGCCCGGTTGGAGGGGGAGCTTGCCCTATTTACGCGCTGTGCCGCAACATCCGCTGTTTGCGATTTGGCTGCCGGGATCAAAATATAGGCACATGGCAAATCTGGGCGAAAATTAGGCAATTGCCTTTTTGCGCTGCGCAAATTTCCCTCAACCAATTGTTAACCGGCTTTCTTACATTTACGCAAACTAATATAATAACCATTTGAGAATGTTAGGATATTTTTGTTTTTCTAACATCGCCCGAGCAGTTGGCATGGGGGTTGCATTGTATCGTTGCGGTGCAATCAACCAGCTTGGGAGTCTTCGGTATGAGGGGTAGTTTCTCTACAATAACAACAATGTTTTCGGCAAGCGTGGTCGCCGCCGGCCTGCTGATGTCCGCACCCGCCAGGGCGGCTGAGGACACGATCAAGGTTGGCATTCTCCATTCGCTGTCGGGGACCATGGCGATTTCGGAGACGACGCTGAAGGACGCCATGCTGATGCTCATCGAGCAGCAGAACGCCAAGGGCGGCCTGCTCGGCAAGAAGCTGGAGGCCGTCGTCGTCGATCCGGCTTCCAACTGGCCGCTGTTCGCCGAGAAGGCACGCGAACTCATTTCGAAGGACAAGGTGGCGGCGGTGTTCGGCTGCTGGACCTCGGTGTCTCGCAAATCGGTGCTGCCGGTGTTCTCCGAACTCGACAACATCCTGTTCTATCCCGTCCAGTATGAGGGCGAGGAAAGCGAACGCAACGTGTTCTACACCGGTGCTGCTCCGAACCAGCAGGCCATTCCGGCCGTCGACTATCTGATGAGCAAGGACGGCGGCTCGGTGAAGCGTTGGGTGCTGGAAGGCACCGACTACGTCTATCCGCGCACCACCAACAAGATCCTCGAAGCCTATCTGAAGTCGAAGGGGGTTCCCGCTGAAGACATCATGACCAACTACACGCCGTTCGGCTTCTCCGACTGGCAGACCGAAGTTTCGGCGATCAAGAAGTTCGGTTCGGCCGGCAAGAAGACCGCTGTCGTCTCGACCGTCAACGGTGATGCCAACGTGCCGTTCTACAAGGAACTCGGCAACCAAGGCATCAAGGCCGAGGACATCCCGGTCATGGCCTTCTCCGTTGGCGAGGAAGAGCTTGCAGGTCTCGACACCAAGCCGCTGGTCGGCCATCTCGCCGCCTGGAACTATTTCGAGAGTGTCAACACGCCCGAGAACAAGAAGTTCATCGCCGACTGGCACAAGTTCATCAAGAACAACAAGCGCACCACCAACGACCCGATGGAAGCCCACTATATCGGCTTCAACATGTGGGTGAAGGCGGTTGAAAAGGCCGGGACCACCGATCCGGACAAGGTCATCGATGCCATGATCGGCGTTTCGGTGCCGAACCTGACCGGCGGCTATGCGACGATGATGCCGAACCACCACATCACCAAGCCGGTGCTGATCGGTGAAATCCAGGCCAACGGCCAGTTCCAGACGGTCTCGAAGACGCCGGGTCTGGTGATGGGCGATGAATGGTCCGACTACCTGCCCGATTCCAAGGACCTGATTTCCGATTGGCGCGCGCCGCTCAGCTGCGGCAACTTCAACGTCAAAACGGGCAAGTGCGGCGGCAAGGGCACCAACTGATCCTCCCAGGGCTGGACCTTGAGGTCCCTGCCCAAGACCGCGTGCGTCCGGACGGTTTCCTCCACCGTCCGGACGCCCACGTCAACCTTCAAGGTCACCAAAAACCGATGAAGATTTTCCATGCGATCGGCCTGACGCTCTTGTTCCTGCTGGCGACGCTGTCGTCTTCGGGGGCTGCGGAAGCCGATCTGCGTGCCATCATCGCCAAATTCGCGACAGTGACGGACTTTTCCGAGACGGGAGCTGTCGTTGAAGAGCTCACAGCCACGGGCGATCCGGCCGTCGAACGGCCGCTTGCTGCATTGGCGGACGGCAATCTTTACGTTCGCACGGCCGACTCGATGGTGTTTGTCGGCAAGGAAGGCGACGAAAACGTCCAGCTTTTCGACCCGCTGAGCGGCGAGGCAGCGGGCGAGGCTTCCGCGGATGACTTAACCCAGATCGGTGTCAACAACACCTTGCGCCGCACCATCCGCGATGCATTGGGCACGTTGACGCTTGGTTCCAAGGATCCGACTGTCCGCATCGCCGCCGCCGACACCATGTTCAAGACACCGGACGCCGCCAATATCGGGCCGCTCGACGCGGCGATCGCCAGTGAAAGCGTGGCGAGCGTCAAGGCTCTGCTGGAACAGGCGCGTGCCGCTTCCGTGCTGGTTTCAGACAAGCCGGAAGCAGACAAGCTCGCCGCGATCGCCCTGATCGGTGCGCGTGGCGATCGCAGCGCGGTTTCGCTCCTCACATCCGTCGAGGCCAACGCCTCCGGAGCAGTCAAGGAAGCAGCGACGGCCGCAATCGCGAGCATCAATTCGACGCTGGCTTTCTGGGATGCCGGCCAGAACATCTGGTACGGCATTTCGCTGGGCTCGGTGCTGTTGTTGGCGGCAATTGGCCTTGCTATCACCTTTGGCGTCATGGGTGTCATCAACATGGCGCATGGCGAGATGGTCATGCTCGGCGCCTACACGACCTTCGTCGTCCAGCAGGTGATCCGCACCTCCTATCCCGGCCTGTTCGACTGGTCACTGGTCATTGCTCTGCCGCTCGCCTTCCTGGTCGCCGCACTTGTCGGCCTCGTCATCGAACGTGGCGTCATCCGCTTCCTCTATGGGCGGCCGCTGGAGACGTTGCTGGCGACCTGGGGTGTCTCGCTGATCCTGCAGCAAGCGGTGCGCTCGATCTTCGGTCCGACCAACCAGGAAGTCGGCAACCCGTCGTGGATGTCGGGCTCGTTCAATGTCGGCCAGCTTGCTGTTACCTGGAACCGTCTGTGGATCCTGGTTTTCGCGCTCACAGTCTTCGGCGTGTTGCTCTACGTGATGAAACGCACGCCCTGGGGCCTGCAGATGCGTGCCGTCACCGCCAACCGGCGCATGGCCGCCTCGATGGGCATCAAGACGCCATGGGTCGATGCGCTCACATTTGCGCTCGGATCCGGCATTGCAGGCATCGCAGGTGTGGCGCTCAGCCAGATCGACAACGTCTCGCCCAATCTCGGCCGCGGCTACATCATCGATAGTTTCATGGTCGTCGTCTTCGGCGGCGTCGGCAATCTTTGGGGCACGCTGGTCGGCGCCTTTTCGCTCGGCATCGTCAACAAGGTCCTCGAGCCCTATGCCGGTGCCGTGCTCGGCAAGATTGTCGTGCTGGTGCTGATCATCCTGTTCATCCAGAAACGCCCGCGCGGCCTGTTCGCGCTCAAGGGCAGGGCGGTGGAAGCATGATCACGGGACGCTTCTTCGCCGCCGGCGCGGACCGCCGCATCGCCATCACCATCTTCCTCCTGCTGGCAGTGGCCATCATCGTGCCGGTGCTCAACCTGGCGGTTGCGCCGACCAGCACCTTCTACATCCCGTCCTATATCGTGGCGCTGACCGGCAAATATCTCTGCTACGCGCTGCTTGCCTTGGCGCTCGATCTTGTCTGGGGCTATTGCGGCATCCTCTCGCTCGGCCATGGCGCCTTCTTCGCGCTCGGCGGCTATGCGATGGGCATGTATCTGATGCGCCAGATCGGCTCGCGCGGCGTCTATGGCAATCCGATCCTGCCTGATTTCATGGTTTTCCTGAACTACAAGGAATTGCCCTGGTTCTGGACCGGGTTCGACCATTTCTGGTTCGCCGCGATCATGGTGGTCGCGGTGCCCGGCCTGCTCGCTTTCGTCTTCGGCTGGTTCGCTTTCCGCAGCCGCGTCACCGGCGTCTATCTCTCGATCATCACCCAGGCGATGACCTATGCGCTGCTGCTCGCCTTCTTCCGCAACGACATGGGTTTCGGCGGCAATAACGGCCTGACCGACTTCAAGGATATTCTGGGCTTCAACGTGCAGGCTGACGCAACGCGCTCGGCCCTTTTCGCCGCCAGCGCTGTGATGCTCGCATTTGCCGTGTTCGTCACATGGGCGATCGTCGGTTCCAAATACGGCAAGCTGCTGATGGCGGTTCGTGACGCCGAGAGCCGCACGCGTTTCCTCGGCTGGCGCGCGGAGAACGTGAAATTGTTTGCCTTCACTGTGTCGGCCGTCATGGCCGGCATTGCCGGCGCGCTCTACGTGCCGCAGGTCGGCATCATCAATCCCGGCGAGTTCGAACCGTCCAATTCGATAGAGGTGGTGATCTGGGCTGCCGTAGGCGGGCGCGGCACCATTGTCGGGCCGATCATCGGCGCGCTGCTCGTCAATGCCGGGAAATCCTGGTTCACCGGCTTGCTCCCTGAACTATGGCTTTTTGCGCTCGGCGGCCTATTCGTTGCCGTCACGCTGTTCTTGCCGAAGGGCGTTATCGGCATGTGGGATTCCTGGCGCGGCAATGCCAAGGCGTTGCGCGCGGCATCCGTCGCTGAAGAAGCCGGCACCGAGATTGGAGCGGCGCACGTGACCTCGAAGCCCGCGCGCTCGCCGGCGAGAAATCCAGGCGAATGGTCCTGGTCCGACCCTGAACCGCAGGCGGCGGAGTAAGCGACCATGAGCAAGTCGAACACCATCCTCTATCTCGACGGCGTCTCGGTCTCCTTCGACGGTTTTCGCGCCATAAACAATCTGTCGCTGGTGCTCGACAAGGGCGAGATGCGCGCCATCATCGGCCCCAACGGCGCCGGTAAGACGACGATGATGGACATCGTTACCGGCAAGACCCGGCCGGACCAGGGCGAGGTGTTCTTCGACGGCCAGATCGATCTCACCAAGCATGATGAGGCCGAGATCGCCATGATGGGCATCGGCCGCAAGTTCCAGAAGCCGACGGTCTTCGAAAGCCACACGATCGAGGAAAATCTGATGCTGGCGCTCAAGGGACCGCGTTCGATCTTCCCGGCGCTGTTCCACCGCCGCGCGGCCGCCGAGGCGCGGCAGATCGACGATATTCTCGGCATCATAAGGCTTGGCAGCAAGCGTTACGATCTGGCGGCCAATCTCAGCCACGGCCAAAAACAGTGGCTCGAAATCGGCATGCTGCTCGCGCAGGACCCGAAGCTGCTTCTGGTCGACGAGCCGGTGGCCGGAATGACCGATGCAGAGACGGAGGAGACCGCGCGGCTGCTCAAGGACATCGCGCGCGACCATTCGGTCATCGTCGTCGAGCACGACATGCATTTCGTGCGTGAACTCGGCGTCAAGGTCACCTGCCTGCATGAGGGCTCGGTGCTCTCCGAAGGCACACTCGATTTCGTGTCGGCCGACGAGCGCGTCGTCGAAGTCTATCTAGGGAGATGAGCATGATGTGGCGTGTGCAGTTCCATCGCTTCGATCTGTCTTTCCTCCGCTTCTGGAAAAGGCGCTGACATGCTCGAAGTTTCCAACGCCACGCTCCATTACGGTGCGGCCCAGGCGCTGCGCGGCGTGTCGCTGAAGGCGGGCGCGGGCAAGATCACCTGTGTGCTCGGCCGCAACGGCGTCGGCAAGACCAGTTTGATGAGATCGATCGTTGGCCACCACCGGCTGACGAGCGGAAGCGTTGCCTTCGAGGGGAAGGCGCTCGACCGGAGCGCGGCGTATGATCGCGCCCGGTCGGGCATCGCATTCGTGCCGCAGGGCAGGGAGATCTTTCCCCTGCTCACGGTGCGCGAAAACCTCGAGTTCGGGCTTTGCGCCGTTGAAGCGTGCCGACCGCAACGTGCCGGCGCATGTCTTCGAGCTGTTTCCGGTGCTGAAGCAGATGCTTGGTCGCCGCGGCGGCGATCTCTCCGGCGGCCAGCAGCAGCAACTGGCGATCGGCAGGGCGCTGGTGATGCGGCCGAAACTTTTGGTGCTGGATGAGCCGACGGAAGGCATCCAGCCGTCGATCATCAAGGATATCGGCCGGGCCATCCGCTATTTGCGCGACCAGGCTGGCATTGCCGTGCTGCTGGTCGAACAATATCTCGACTTCTGCCGCGAGCTGGCCGACGAGGTCAACATCATGGACCGTGGCCAGATCGTCCACACCGGCCCTGCGGAAGATTTAGACCGCGCTGATGTTCGCAAGTTCCTTACTGTCTAGAATTGGCGCTGGACTTCCGACGACGGTCCGTGGCTCTTGGCAAGTCCAATATTTCTTCCATCCGTCATATGCGTCTCTGGCAAGTGCAATATCGCGTGCTAGTCTTTTCTTGGCTTTGTGAGTCGGCCGCTTCCGTATCAGTCTGGTTTATCGCAGATCGAGGCGCGGCCTGGGCAAGTTTCACGCAAGCAAGGCTTCCTAGCTTCCCTCCTGCGATCTCTGTCGTTCAACGCGTTTGAGCACACAGGCTAAGGGACAGCCATGGAACGTTACGTCGAAGACTACCAGAAGCGGCGGCTTACAGAACGCGTCGACATCATCGCTGCCATCAACATCTTGAGGTCGCAGGGCTGCGATTACGATGATCTGATCGATGAGATCACCAAGGTGTTTTATGTCGACCTTGATGCCTTCAACGAGATCGTCATGGCGGCATAAGAGGCGCTATCCAACAATCACTTGCACGGTATCGATACGCGCGGTCAGCCAGCGCGTCGGAATGGAGAGGCGGTGACGCGGTTGCGGCCGCCGCGCTTGGCGTCGTAGAGCGCCTTGTCGGCGGCGCTGAGCACCTTGTCGAAGCTGAGGCCCTCGTTGCTGCCAAACGCAAACCCGGCGCTGACCGTGCATGTCAGGGAGCCGGTTTCGGTCTCTATCAGGCGCGTCGCGAAAGCGGTCCGGATGCGTTCTGCTGCTTCCTCGACCGTTTGCGGCAGGGTGCGCTTCAACACCAGTGCGAACTCCTCACCGCCCATGCGCGCGGCGACGTCGGTCTGGCGAAGATTGCCGGCGAGCTCGCTCGCAAACACCTTCAGCACCTCATCGCCAGCCGCGTGGCCGAATTCGTCGTTGATGGCTTTGAAATTGTCGAGGTCGAAGACGACCACCGCGGTGAAGGCACCGACCGGCACACTGCTATGCATGTCGAACAGCGCGCGCCGGTTGAGCAAGCCGGTCAGGGGATCGGTCAAGGCGTTGCGGCGGTGGTGCCTGGCCAGGCGCCCCTGGTTGAGGGCCAGCGACAGGGCGCCAATACCCGTCATGCTGGCGATAACCACGATGAGGCTCAGCTCCTCGGCCCAGTTGCTTGGTGCATGGCCGAGGATCAGTTTTCCATCCCAGGCAAGAACCATGGCGCAGAGCGCGAAAGAGGTGGCCGTGGCCGAATAGAGCGCGGTGATGCCGATCGTCAGGGCAGGAGCCTCGTCGCGGCCTCTCCAGTATTCGAGCGCCGTCGCGAACAGGAGCAAGGCAGCGAACATGTTCTCGAACATGAAGCCGAGGCCATCATAGCCCAAAGCCATGGCAGGCAGCGCCACCGCCAGCGAAACGCAGCCCAGCATCGCCCGCGGCAGCGGCGAGCCGCCGGTTCGGAACTGGTAGGCCGCACCCAGCATGGTCGAGAAACCGAGCAGCAACAGAGCCAGCGTGGTTATGCCGAGCAGGCGCCCGGGCATGTCGATATAGGCGTCATAGACAAAGATATCGCCGACCACGAACACCAGGCTGATCGCCCATGTCAGCAGGAATTTTTCCGAGCGGGCGGTCAGCCACATGCCGAACAATGTCAGGCTGAGGCAAGCGGCGGAGAAACCGACAGCCAGCAGAAGTGAAGTGTAGTCGAGCGACATGCCCCTCTTTCCCTGCCGGCGGCGGCTCCAGCTCTGCGGCGTGGCGTCGCCTTATTCATGCAGGAAGGAAGTGTCGATAAGGTTACGATGGTAGCGAAGATGCCACGAATAGAGCCTCTGCTACGCGTATAACGCGTATGCGTCTCGCGCATAGCGTGTGGTCAGATCCAGCGGTGCTCGTCAGCCGGCCACGCGTTTCATCAGCGCCATGGCGCCAAACGGCGCGCGCACCTTGCCCTCGGTGATGAAGTAGACGAACACGTCGCGCGGCTGTACCGGCGCGTCGGTGGCGGGATCGGCGCGCCGCAGATCGGCCGGCTGCTTGCCTTCCGCCCAGATTTTCACACGCGCCGCCCATTCATCGAGACCCTTCGGCGTGTAGCAATCGGGATTGTCGTCCGAGCCGCTCTGCAGCCGCGCGTAGATGAAATCACCGGTGATGTCGGCGATATCGGGATATTTGGCATGGTCGGCATAGACGATCGCCGCCTTGTATTTGCGCGCGAGTGCCGCGAATTCCGGCACGATGAAACTGTCGTTGCGCACTTCGAGCGCGTGGCGCAGGGGGACACCATCCTGTTTTTCCGGCAGCAGTTTCAAAAAAGCTTCGAAATCGTCGGGATCGAATTTCTTGGTCGGCGCAAACTGCCACAGGATCGGCCCGAGCTTGTCGCCGAGTGCCGCAACGCCGGAGCCGAGGAAGCGCATCATCGATTTGCCGGCTTCACCCAGCACGCGCCGGTTGGTGACGAAGCGGTTGCCTTTCAGCGCATAGACAAAACCGTCCGGGAACTCAGCTGCCCATTTGACGAAGGTCGGCTCCTTGAAGCTGGAATAGTAGGTGCCGTTGACCTCAATGCTTGGCACCTGCCGGCTGGCATATTGCAACTGCTTGGCCTTCGACAGCTTGTCCGGATAGAAGGACGTGTCCCAGGGCTCGAAGGTCCAGCCGCCCATGCCGGAGCGGATTGTTCCTGATTTGCTCATTGTCGTCCTCCCGAATTGAAAGAAAAATCAGGCTGCCGTGGTCTCGTCGGCCGCCTTCGCCATGTCGACGAGCACCCAGCCTGGCCGATACGGATTGGGCCGGCGACCCGTCTCGCGATAACCGTAAGCGAGGTAGAGCGCGATGTTCCGTTCCATCTTCGCATTGGTGTAGAGCCGTATCTCCGGCAGGCTCCACAACAGCGTCTGTTGATCCGCGTGATTGAGCAGCGTTGCGCCAAAGCCCTTGCCCTGAAAGGCGGGCGACACCGCGACGGAAAAGATCATGGCGTGATCCTCATGCCGCTCCAGTGTCAGCGCTCCTGCAAGTTCGCCGCCGCTCTCCAGCAGCCAGACCTCGCCGCGCGCGATGCGCGGCGCATAGTCCTCGGTAACCGGGATCGGCGGCGCGTCAAGAATGGCTTTGTAGGGAGCGTAGGCCGCTTCGGTCAGCGCGACGATCGCGGCGAGATCTTCAGAGCGGGCAAGCCTCATGACTGACCCATTCCAGCAGCAGCGGCGATCACCTTTTCCATGCCGGCGGCAATGGCCACGACTGCGGCACGGCTGGCGTCGCCCAGGCGATGGCGCTCGGCGATCCAATTCGCGTCATTGTAGGAAAGCCAGACCTTGCCTTCCTCATCTTCCCAGGCCAGCGCCTTCACCGGCAAGTCGATGCCGGCAAGCTGCCTGTCCTGCATCAGCGGCGTACCACCTTTCGGGTTGCCGAAGAGCAGCAGCTCGGTCGGCCGCAGCGACGCGCCGACATCGCGCGCGCCGGCTGCATGATCGATGCGGGCAAACACAAGCAACCCCGCGCGCTTGACCGCCTCAGCCAGGCGATCGATGGTTTCGGTCACGCCAAAGCGGCTTTCGACCGTGATGAGGCCATCGCCAGCCATCACTCCGCCGCTTCGCGCTTACCTCCGGGGCGGCGCTCCAGCAGCTCCTTGAGGAACTGGCCGGTATAGCTGCGCTTTTCGCGCACGATCGTTTCCGGCGTGCCTTGGGCAACCAGTTCGCCACCACCGTCACCGCCTTCGGGGCCGAGATCGAGCACCCAGTCGGCAGTCTTGATCACTTCGAGATTGTGCTCGATGACGACCACCGTGTTGCCCTGGTCGACCAGTTCGTGCAGCACTTCCAAGAGCTTGGCGACGTCGTGGAAATGCAGGCCGGTGGTCGGTTCGTCCAGGATGTAAAGCGTCTTGCCGGTCGCCTTGCGCGACAGTTCCTTCGCCAGCTTGATACGCTGCGCTTCGCCGCCAGACAGTGTCGTCGCCTGCTGGCCGATATGGATGTAGCCGAGGCCCACCTGCTTCAGCGTGTCGAGCTTGTCGCGCACGCCGGGCACGGCGGCGAAGAAATCAACACCTTCCTCGACCGTCATGTCGAGCACGTCGGCGATCGACTTGCCCTTGAACAGTACGTCGAGCGTCTCTCTGTTGTAGCGCTTGCCGTGGCAGACATCGCAGGTAACGTAGACGTCGGGCAGGAAGTGCATCTCGATCTTGATGACGCCGTCGCCCTGGCAGGCTTCGCAGCGGCCGCCCTTGACGTTGAACGAGAAGCGTCCCGGCTGGTAACCGCGCGCCTTGGCTTCCGGCAGGCCCGCGAACCAGTCGCGGATCGGCGTGAAGGCGCCGGTGTAGGTGGCCGGGTTCGAACGCGGCGTGCGGCCGATCGGCGACTGGTCGATGTCGATCACCTTGTCGAGGAATTCGAGGCCCTCGATGCGGTCATGCTCGGCCGGATGCTCGCGCGAACCCATGATGCGGCGCGAGGCAGCCTTGAACAGCGTCTCGATCAGGAAGGTCGACTTGCCGCCGCCCGACACGCCGGTGACGGCGGTGAAGGTGCCAAGCGGGATTTCGGCGGTGACGTTCTTCAGATTGTTGCCGCGCGCGCCGACGACCTTCAGGCGCCGGCCCTTCTTCGCCTCACGCCGAACACCAGGTGTGGCCACTTCGAGCGCGCCCGACAGATATTTGCCGGTGATCGAATTGGGGTTGGCCATCACCTGCTGCGGCGTGCCCTGGGCAATGATCTCGCCGCCATGGATGCCGGCGGCCGGGCCCATGTCGACGACATAGTCGGC
This sequence comes from Mesorhizobium subarcticum, assembly GCF_055456085.1. Taxonomy (NCBI): domain Bacteria; kingdom Pseudomonadati; phylum Pseudomonadota; class Alphaproteobacteria; order Hyphomicrobiales; family Phyllobacteriaceae; genus Mesorhizobium; species Mesorhizobium subarcticum. Next base: position 4,550,050 of record NZ_CM144237.1, read on the forward strand.
GTGCAGGATGGCGTCCTCATCGTGTTCGACGACGATCACCGTGTTGCCGATGTCGCGCAAATGCTTGAGCGTATCGAGCAGGCGCGCATTGTCTCGCTGATGCAGGCCGATCGACGGCTCGTCCAGCACATAGAGCACGCCGGTGAGGCCAGAGCCGATCTGCGATGCCAGCCGGATGCGCTGGCTTTCGCCGCCCGACAGCGTGCCGGAATTGCGCGACAGCGTCAGATAGTCGAGCCCGACATCGTTGAGGAAGCGCAGGCGCTCGCGGATTTCCTTGAGCACGCGCACCGCGATCTCGTTCTGCTGGGCGTTCAGGTGTGGCGGCAGGTCGGTGAACCACTGGTCGGCCTTGCGGATGGAAAGCTCGGTGACTTCGCCGATATGTTTTCCCGCGATTTTCACCGCCAGCGCTTCGGGCTTCAGCCTATAACCCTTGCACACCGGGCAAGGCGTCGCCGACATGAAGCGCTCGATCTCTTCGCGCATCCAGGCGGATTCGGTTTCCTTCCAGCGCCGCTCGAGATTGGGGATGACGCCTTCGAAGGTCTTGGTCGTCTTGTAGGAGCGCAGCCCGTCATCATACTGGAAGGTGACTTCGCGCTCGCCGGTGCCGCGCAGGATCGCGTCCTGGGCCTCTGTACTCAAATCCTTGAACTTGTCGCCGAGCTTGAAGTTGTAAGCCTTGCCCAATGCTTCGAGGGTCTGCACGTAATAGGGCGAAGTCGACTTCGCCCACGGGCTGACGGCGCCGTCACGCAACGACACGTTCTCGTCGGGCACGACGAGGTTGGGATCGATAGCGCGCTGGCTGCCGAGGCCGTCGCAGGTTGGGCAGGCGCCGAACGGGTTGTTGAAGGAGAACAGCCGCGGTTCGATCTCGGGAATGGTGAAGCCGGACACCGGGCAAGCAAATTTTTCCGAGAACAGGATGCGCTCATGCGTCTCGTTCTTCGACTTGTTGACGGAATCCTCGCCGGTCTGGCTGGAGTTCGAGCGGCTTGTCGGCGAACTCGGCCACCGCAAGGCCGTCGGCGAGCTTCAGCGCCGTTTCGATGGAATCTGCAAGCCTTGTCGCCAGATCGCCGCGCACGACGATGCGGTCCACGACGACGTCGAGATCATGTTTGTACTTCTTGTCCAGCGCCGGAACATCGGCGATCTCGTAAAAGACGCCATCGACCTTGACGCGCTGAAAACCCTTCTTCTGCAGTTCCAGCAATTCCTTGCGGTACTCGCCCTTACGGCCGCGCACCATCGGCGCCAGGATGAACAGGCGCGTGCCTTCCTCGACTGCCAGCACACGGTCGACCATCTGCGAAACCGTTTGGCTCTCGATCGGCAGGCCGGTGGCCGGCGAATAGGGGATGCCGACGCGCGCGAACAGCAGGCGCATATAGTCGTAGATCTCGGTGACGGTGCCGACCGTCGAGCGCGGGTTCTTCGATGTCGTCTTCTGTTCGATGGAAATGGCAGGCGATAGGCCGTCGATCTGGTCGACGTCAGGCTTCTGCATCATTTCGAGGAATTGCCGCGCATAGGCCGACAGGCTCTCGACATAGCGACGCTGGCCTTCGGCGTAGATGGTGTCGAAGGCGAGCGACGATTTGCCGGAGCCCGACAGACCGGTCATGACAATCAGGCTGTCACGCGGCAGGTCGAGATCGACGTTCTTCAGATTGTGTTCGCGCGCCCCGCGAATGGAAAGATATTTATGGTCGGCCATCGCCGGTCGCCGCCTCAAATCTGGATTCGTGGGATTGGCGGGTTTTTCCCGGCCATCCCCTATGTAGGTGTTTTTGCCGCCACGTCGAGAGACGCCACAATTCTCGACGAATTCGTTTAACCGTCTTTCGCGCGAGGGGGCAAGCGGAAAGAACAAAGGCTGAACGCGCTCCTGACAAAGCTGTGCAAAAACTGACTTGTACGTAACCTCCCGCAGATCACGTTTTTCAGTAACCGGCTATTGATGGTTGACGCCGCCGGCTGAGGGGAGCAGTCTACCGAAGTCAATCGAAGCCGGCCGTCTTTTGATGGCCTCGCCGCCCAGGGGGCGGTCTGCGAGACGCCGCAGGCATCTGCGAATTGTGCTTCGGGACGACAATGTCGCAACGGACAGAGGAGCGGAGCCATGACGCCACCTGACAGTCCCCCAAGGTTCCAGGTATCACTGGAGCCGCGGCAGGCATAAGTGCCAGGGCCGAGCGTTTGCGCCGCCCGGCAAACCGTGACCTGCCGTATCCCCCAAAAAATCAGAGACTGCTAGTCGGATCGTCGGCTGACGCCGCGAAGCATCCGAAATCAAACGCCGGCAGTACACTCCCGGCAAAAATGGATTTGATATCCAAAAAAGCCCCGTCCGTTTGCCTAGGCACGGCGGGGCCGTTTTTTTGGGGAGCCCGGGCTAACCGTGACGCGGTTAGCCTACCTTGGTGGTTTGATCCCGCCAGTGGCGACATCTAGGGTGATGCTGCCGCCGATCCTGACATCGGTGTTGCCTATCTTGAACGTGCCATCCCCGTTGCTGGGGAATGCGTCGTCGGGTTCCGCTACTGGGGCCGGCTTGGCGATGCGGTAGTCGCCGGTCACGCCGGGCAGGGCGCCTTTCTGCGCCGACGGCGAGGCGTCCTCGGCAAGTGCCGTGCCGGACACGAGGCCGGCAATGGCAAGCACTGCAACAGCGACAACACGGTGCGATGTTTTGGATGGGTTGGTCATTCCAGGATTATAGGGACGAGCCGCGGCCGGAACCAGACCGATATCGTCAAATCTTCGACAGCAGTCAGGAATCCGATCTGGGTTTGGCCTTAGGCCGCCTTTTTGCGCGTGTCAAAGACGTGGTCGACAATGCCCCATGCCTGGGCCTCGCGGGCGGTCATGAAATGGTCGCGGTCGAGCGTGCGTTCAACCTCTTCATAGCTGCGGCCGCAATGCTGCGCGTAGAGTTCGGCCATATGGCGTTTGGTCTTGCCAATGCGCTCGGCGTGGCGCTGAATGTCGGAGGCTTGGCCCTGGAAGCCGCCGAGCGGCTGATGCAGCAGGATGGTGGCGTTGGGCAGCGCGATGCGGCGGCCCGCTGTGCCGGCCATGAGCAGGAACGACCCCATCGACGCGGCAAACCCCATGCACACGGTCGACACAGGGCAACTGATATATTGCATCGTGTCGTAGATGGCGAAGCCGCTGGTCACCACGCCGCCCGGCGAGTTGATGTAGAGCGATATCTCCTTTTCGGGATTGTCCGACTCCAGCGACAAGAGCTGCGCGCAGACCAACGCCGAGATGTCATCATTGATCTCGCCATTGATGAAGATGATGCGCTCGCGCAGCAGTCGCGAGAAAATGTCGAAGGCGCGTTCGCCGCGGCTCGATTGCTCGATCACCATCGGCACCAGACTGGCAATACCGCTCATGTTTTGTCTCCGATTCCGTGTTCAGGCCGCGCGCAGCAGAAGGCACGGTGTGTTGGCGGCGATGGGCTTTCCAGTACCGCTCAAACCCAGCGAGAGCCGGCAGCCGGCGCCTGCCATGGCGACGGCGGGCATCGCTTTCTTGGCAAAACCGTCATGGACGACGCGCAGATGCGTGCCGCCGGAAACGGTGCGGGCGAGTGTGAAGGTGACGGTGCTGTCGAGCGGATCCTGCCCCTTGGCATCGCGTGGCTGCTCGCGCCAGGAATAGCGCAGCAGGCGCTCCGGCTCGGCGTCGAGGATTTCACATTCGATCGCGGTGTCCGGCCCGGCAAAGGTAAAATTGCTGCTGGTCTGAGGTTTTATGTCGTTCGGCATCATCCAGGCGGCAAGCAGTTCCGGCACGGTCAGCGCCCGCCATACCTTTTCCGGTGGTTCGGCGAGATCGTATTCGAACTCCAGCGCATCCTCGGCGATTTCGTCTTTGCTGTTCATTGATCCATGTCCTTCAAAACCGTCTTCAGCCTTTCGATGCGCTCCGGCCAGAAGGTCCGGTAGCGGTCGATCCAGGAGAGCAAGGGAGCAAGTCCCTGCGGATCGGCGCGATAATAGGCGTTGCGGCCGGCCCGCCGCTCGACCACCAGGCCGGCGCCACGCAGCACCGCCAGATGCTGCGAGACAGCTGGTTGCGATACCGTCAGGCCGCTGCGCAATTCCGACACGCTCATTTCGGCTGTGGCGAGACGCTCGAAGACGGCGCGGCGCGTCGGGTCGGCAAGGGCGCGGAAAATCTCTGCTTCGATCATGACAAAAGCATAAGTCGATACTTATCGATTTGGCAAGTGCTGTTTTGAAACCCATATGATGGCCTAGGCCGTTGCTGCCATTCCTTGACAATCAGTGGCTGTGCATATAGGAACGAAGAGGGAACAAAAACCTTGTGGGAAAAGCCAGCCTTAGCAGGCGGCGGCTGTCGGCAAGCTGTAAGGTGCTGCGACAAAATTTTGTTTCGGATGAGCGCGGAGAAAAATCATGGCGGGTAGCGTCAACAAGGTCATTCTGGTCGGCAATCTCGGCGCCGACCCTGAAATCCGCCGCCTGAACTCGGGCGAGCCGGTCGTCAACATCCGCATCGCCACGTCGGAAAGCTGGCGCGACAAGAATTCCGGCGAGCGCAAGGAAAAGACCGAGTGGCACAATGTCGTCATCTTCAATGAGGGCATCGCCAAGGTGGCCGAGCAGTATCTGAAGAAGGGCATGAAGGTCTATGTCGAGGGCCAGCTGCAGACCCGCAAATGGCAGGACCAGACCGGTGCCGACAAGTACACGACGGAAGTCGTGCTGCAGAAATTCCGCGGCGAGCTGCAGATGCTCGACGCGCGCGGCCAGGGCGAGGGCGGCCAGGTCGGCGGCTATGCCGGTGGCGGCAGCAGCCGTGGTTCCGATTTCGGCCAGTCCAGCCCAAGCGAGAGCTTCAACCGTGGCGGCGGCAGCGCTCCCAGGGGTGGCGGCGGTGGCGGTTCGTCGCGCGAGCTGGACGACGAAATCCCGTTCTGATCGAAGCAATACCAACGGCTGACATCGAGTGATCAATATGCCCCGAGGGTCCTGCATGGACTTTCGGGGTTTTGCGTTGTTGATTTGGAATCAAAGGACCGAAAGGACGAGTTCGATGAAGGCACGGGTGAAATGGGTCGAAGAGCGCACCTTCGTCGGCGAGTTCGGCAGCGGCCACAAGATCGTGCTGGGCACAGCCTCAAGCCCTGATGGCAAGACGCCGGGGCCAAGCCCGATGGAATTGGTGCTGATCGGCACCGGCAGCTGTTCGGCCTATGATGTCGTCCATATCCTCGAGAAGGGCCGCGAGGCGGTCGAAGACTGTGTGGTCGAGCTCGACGCCGACCGGGCCGAGACCGATCCAAAGGTGTTCACACGCATCCACATGCATTTCATCGTCAAGGGCCGGGCGCTGTCGCGCGACAAGGTCAAGCGGGCGATCGACCTGTCGATCGAAAAATACTGCTCGGCCTCCGCCATGATGGCCAAGACGGCTACGATCACGCATGATTTTGAAGTCATCGATACCGCGGCGAAGTAGGACGCGCTTTAGTTAGATCCCGGTGTCTTGGAATCTTGCGGCACAGAAACGGCGGCTGTGGAGTTTCGTAAAACGCGTGAAAGGCTGATTAACGCCAGATTGGTGTTGTCCCACGCCTTAGCATCATCCGCGCCGACCTTCTCGGCCGCTTGCAGCTTGTTGCGAAATTCGACCATGGCGCTGGCCACGTCGTTGCTTTCATCGACGAAGGGCAAATCAGCCCAGTAGAGCTGGTTGAAGCGGGCGCGCAGCTGTTTGCGGTCTGGATCAGCAAGTTGCGTCGGCTCGACGAGTTGCGAGGCGACCTTCAGTGTTTCGCGATAGAGCGCATCACGGGCTGCGGAAGACTGGATATAGGTCAACTCAGTTTTGGCCCATTGGCGCAGCTGATCGTCGTCCGTCATGTTGAGGATGATGTTGAGCTCGCGCACCCACACGTCAGGTTGCGCGGTGGTGGTAGCGGCAAGGTAGGATTTGAGCAGGTCGCGCCGGTCTTCCGAACGGGCTTTGAACTGTTCCAGCTGCAGCTTGCCTTCGTCAATGACATAGAAGGAGATAACAGCTCCGATGGCAATGATCAGCCATTTGATTATTTCGGAAAAGAATCGCCACCAGTCGAGACTAACCCGTTTGTCATCCAGGAGCATGGCATGCCTAGCCTGTTCTGTGGCGAACGAAGCATCAGACTGGTTGGACATTGGTTACTGATCCCGGCAGACGCCAAGAACCTTATCACGTCAGCTACCAAATCACATCAGCTAAAGACTAAATGTGATGCAATTCAAGGGAGAATCTTTCTAGCCAGCCATCAGCGCCTTGATGCCGTCGGCGACGAACTGCACGGCCAAGGCCGCCAGGATGACACCCAGCAGGCGGGTCAGGATCGAGCGGCCGGTCTGGCCGAGGATGCGGTCGATGCGCTCTGACAGCACGAACACCAGATAGGTGATGGCAAGGCAGACGAAGATGATGCCGACCAGTGCCGCTTGCGCGGCAAAACCCTGAAACGAGCCGGAGAGCAGTACCGTCGCCGAAATGGCGCCGGGACCGGCAATCAGCGGGATCGCCAGCGGGAAGGCGGCGATGTTGTGGATCATGTCCTTGGTGATGGCGACGTCGCCGATCTTCTCCTTGCGGTCCTGCCGGCGCTCGAACACCATTTCGAAGGCGATGAAGAACAGCAGAAATCCGCCGGCGACGCGGAAGGCCGGCAGGGTAATGCCGAACACCGACAGGATCGATGCGCCGGCAACCGCAAACAGCGCCATCACCAGGAAGCCGATGATCGAGGCACGAACAGAGACCTGCCGGCGCTCTTCGCGGTTCATGCCGCGTGTCACGGCGAGAAACAGCGGCGCCAGCCCGGGCGGATCAATGGTCACGAGAATGGTGACGAAGGCATTGAACAGGCTGTCGAAACTCGGCATCGCTGACCCTCCCGCCGGGCCTGGCCCGTACTCTGATATTGGTAGAGCAAAGCGGGAGCACTGAAAACAGGCTGTGGCGTGAAATGCCAGGCGCGCGAAGGATCGCTACCTATCATTCAAGCGACTTTTCGACGACTTATCGAGCTTCATTCACACGCCGCGCCAGGAACTCGACTTCGAGGTGCCAGTCCGCGCCGTCCTGCGAGCGCTCGCCGAGCCAGCGGAAGCTGTCTTCGGTGATCCGCGAAAAGCTCCAGCGCACCGAAGAGCCGGTGCCGTCGGCGCCAACCTGCACAATCGTGTCGCCCTCGGCGCGGCCGAGCTGGCGGCTGAAATACTGGTTGCGCGGATCGCTCCAGAAAATGTGCCAGGCGTCCGCGCCGGGATCGTACACCCGCAACGTCGTGCCATAGAAAGTCCATGGTCCCAGAGACGGCGAGGGGCCGGCGTCGCGAGCGGGCAGGATCCAGACGTCCTGGATGGCGCGGCCTTCCAGCACCCAGCCGAAATGCACCTCGCCACGCCCGGTCAGCACGGTGCCATCCTCGAGGTGGCGCGAGGCATCGAAGGTCCAGGCGCCGACGAAACGACCGTAAAGGTTCAGTTTTTCAACAAGCCCGCCGATCGGTCCAGGGCTGTGCAGGGCTTCGGCAAAGGGGTCGAACATGGCTGCGGTCTCTTCGTGTCAGGAGACCGCGAGGAGTAGGCGCTGATGGGGTTCAGGGCTTGGGAAAAATTGCTATATTTCAGCGATGACAGCGACGACCCGCACGCTCGCATCGGGACCCGGCTGGCACGTGGCGGATGTGATCTGCACGGCCGGCGTGGGCGACCGGCCATTCGAGGAAGCCCATCAGGATTTCTGCGTCGCGGCCGTGACCAGCGGCACGTTCCGTTACCGCGCGCAGCAAGGCACGGCGATGCTGGCGCCAGGCAGCCTGCTGCTCGGCAATTCCGGCACCTGCTATGAGTGCGGGCACGAGCATGGCCGCGGCGACCGTTGCCTCTCATTCCATTTCGAGCCGGCCTACATGGAGCGGATCGTCGCTGGCGTGCCGGGCGCCAGGACGCTCACCTTCGAGGCGCCGCGCCTGCCGCCTTTGCCGGCGCTGGCATCTCTGCTGGCCGAGTTCGAAGCCGCGCGCGAAACGGCCGACAAGGGTGCCTTCGAGGAACTCTCCTTGCGCATTGCCGCCGCCGCCGTGGCCACGGCTTCCGGCGCCTCGCCGGTCAGGCGCGCGCCGAGCCGCCGCGACCAGAAACGGGTGGCGGAAGCAGTGCGGCGGATCGAACTGGATGCCGACGGTCCGATTTCGCTGTCGGCACTGGCGGATGAGACGGCGACCAGTCCCTACCATTTCCTGCGCATCTTCCGGCAGGTTGCCGGGATGACGCCCTACCAGTTCCTGCTGAAAACCCGGCTACACCGGGCGGCAGTGCGGCTGCGCCTGTCGGACGATGCGGTCTCGGCCATCGCTTTCGAAGCCGGCTTCAACGACCTGTCGACTTTCAACCGCCGGTTTCGACGCGTCATGGGCGAGACGCCAGGCGACTATCGCGTCCGCCGATCAAGCGGTCCCGGTATGTGTGCGTCTCCGCTGGGGCAGGTTCAGTCCGACGTCGGTCCGCACCAACCCGGCAGGTAATCCGCATCCTTGCCCTTCGAGAGGCTCAAGGCTTGCTTCATCGCCTTGTCGAAGCTCTTGACCACGACATCCCTGGCGATGCGCCGGCGCAAAAAATCTGCCCAGATGAATTCGCTGAACGGCGTCGTGTCCTTGGCAAAACCGCCCATTCTGCGCAATTCGCCCGCCATGCTCCGGTAGGGATCGTCGAGCAGCTCGCCGATTGTCTTCGGTATTGCCGCGTAATCGCGGCGCTTGCCGTTCTCGTCGAACGGGTGCATCCAGCCTCTGTTGTCGAGCGCGAAAAGAAACGCGTCCTTGTCGAGCGCGGACAGGTCGCTGATCACGGTCACAAGCACGTCCTTGACGCCTTCCTCGAGCAGGGCGCGAGCGAGGTGATGGTGATCGGTGACGTAGTTGCGGTTTTTGGGACCCAATACGACCGGCACCATGTGTCTGCCGAGAAAAGCGCCGGTCTTCTTCTTGGCGTCCTGCGCCCGGATCATCTGGCGCTTCAGCGCAACTTCCCGCATGCCGACCGTTATCTGCGTCGGCCTCAGTTCGGCGACGGGAACCGGCGTGACACTGGGTTCTCGGGGGTCGATCATGGCGCTCCATCCTGCTCTTGCTGCTGCTGTGTCCCCGGACCAAGTGATTTGATCGCTGCATCGACACTGTGGAAGATCCGCTGCGGGCCGACGAGCTCGGCAATGCCGAACCGCGCCAAAGCCGCCTGGGCGCGCAGCGATTCCAGCCGGGCGATAGCGAAAATCGCGCCTGCCTTGCGGCAATGGGTGATGGTGTCTTTCAGGGCCTGCGCGGCGGTGTAATCGATTTCAACGATGTTGCTGGCCTCCAGTACGACCAGTTTCACGGTTTCGTTCCGGGCGTCGACAAGATCGCAGAGGCCGCGCTTGAAGCGGTCGGCGTTGACGAAGGAAAGCGGCGCCTGGAAGGCTGCCACCAGCACGCCGGAGAGTTGTTCACCAGCACCTGGCTTGCCCGGTGGCCACCACACTGAAGTTCCCGGCACCTGTTCGAGTTCGATCGGCAGCGTCCGGGTCGCGCTCCAGATCCCGTGCAGCAGCGACAGGCCGATGCCGACCGCCACGCCGGTCTCGATCGGCAACACGACGATCGCCGCCATGGTGATCAGGATCAGCACAAATTCGACAGGCGCCTGCCGGTAGACATTGGCGAACACCTTCCAGCGCAATATGTGCTGGGCAACGAACATCAAGACACCCGCAAGGGCGGCCTGCGGCACATCGGCGAGCAGACTGCCGCCAAAGGCGCCGAGCGCCAGCACGATGGCCGCGGCAATGAGACCTGACAGCTGCGAGCGGCCGCCCGACTGGGAGACGATGGCCGTGCGCGGCGGGCTGGCATTGACGGCGAAGGCGCCGAACAGGCCGGACGCGATGCTGCCGGCGCCGACACCGACGAAATCGCGATTGACGTCGGGGTCGCCCTGTTCCGGCACAAAGGAACGCGAGGTGGCCGCCGTCTGCACCATGACAACGATTGAAATCAGCAGCGCCAGTGGAACCAGTGCCTGCACATCGTCGAAGCTGGCAAGCGGCAGGCCCGGCTGCGGCAGGCCGTTGGGCAAGGCGCCAAGCACCTCGACGCCGCGACCCTTGAGGCCGAAGACGGCGACCGCTGTCGTGGCGAGCACCATGCCGATCAAGGCGCCGGGGATGCGGGCGCTGATGCGCTCGGCGCCGAACACGATTGCGAAAACGCCAAGGCCGAGCCCGAGGCTCCAGGGATTGGTGAGGTGGAGATTGCCGGCGATCTCGCCGACTCGTCGCAGCGTTTCTCCGCTCTCGGAAGGCAGGCCGAGAAGTCCGGGCATTTGCGAAACGATGATGTGGACGGCGATGCCAGCCAGGAAACCTGTCGTGACCGGTACCGACAACAGGTCGGCGATCCAGCCAAGGCGAAAGACACCGCTCAAGGTCACGATCAGCCCGACCATCAGCGCCAGCATGGCCGCCAGCGCCAGGTAATGCGGCGAACCCGCGGTGGCAAGCAGCGCCAGGCTGCCGGCAAACAGCGGCGTGATGGTCGAATCCGCGCCGGCCGAGAGGTGACGATTGGCGCCGAACAGGGCAAACGCCACCGAACCGGCAACAAATGCGAAGAAACCGACTTCGGGAGCAAAGCCACCGAGCCGGGCCGTTGCCATCTGCTCGGGAATGGCGATCGCGGCCAGCGTCAGGCCCGCGATCAGATCACCATTGATATCCGCGGGCTGCCAGCCGCTCAGCGCCCGCAAAGGCAGCCACTGGCTCCAATTCATGGTGCTCACGGCTTTTGTTCGGGGAAGTTGGTCCATTGCCGGCTTTTGCCTTGGTGGCGGCGAAAAGCAGGATGGCCATATCGTCGCAATCAGCGGTATCCTTTTGAAATTACCATCAAAAATGACACCGGAAAAGTGCTGGGAATATTGGAGTTTCGGCCGTGCATCCTATATAAGCGGTCAGTGATTCCTGATTAGATTGTGATCCAATTTGACCGACCAAAAAACACCGCGCGGCGCCGACGGCGGTCCCACCGGGATCGAGCCCATCTCCATCATCGAGGAGATGCAGAACTCCTATCTCTCTTACGCCATGAGCGTGATCGTCAGCCGTGCGCTACCCGATGTGCGCGACGGCCTGAAGCCGGTGCATCGCCGCATTCTCTACGCGGCGCATGAGAGCGGCTACCACTGGAACCGCAAATATGTGAAGTCGGCGCGCCCTGTTGCCGACGTGATGGGTAAATACCATCCGCACGGCGATGCCTCGATCTATGACGCTTTGGTGCGTATGGCTCAGGATTGGTCGCTGCGCGTGCCGCTGATCGACGGGCAGGGCAATTTCGGTTCGATCGACGGCGATCCGCCGGCGGCGATGCGCTACACCGAATCGCGGCTGACCAAGGTCGCGCATGAGCTTCTGGAGGATATCGACAAGGACACCGTCGATTTCCAGGACACTTATGATGCCTCGGACACCGAACCCAAGGTTCTGCCGGCGCGCTTTCCCAACCTGTTGGTCAACGGCTCCGGCGGCATCGCCGTCGGCATGGCCACCAACATCCCGCCGCACAATCTGGGCGAAGTCTGTAATGGCGCCATCGCTGTCATCGACAATCCGGCGATCGACCTGCCGGCGCTGATGGAGATCATTCCGGGGCCTGATTTCCCGACCGGCGGCATCGTGCTTGGCCGTTCCGGCATCTACAGTGCCTATTCGACCGGCCGCGGCTCTATCGTCATGCGCGGCAAGGTCAACATCGAGGCGCGCGGCAATGACCGCGAGTTGATCATCATCACCGAAGTTCCCTATCAGGTGAACAAGTCGTCGATGATCGAGAAGATGGCTGAGCTGGTGCGCGACAAGCGCATCGAGGGCATTTCCGACATTCGCGACGAGAGTGACCGCCAGGGCTATCGCGTCGTCATCGAGCTGAAGCGAGATGCGGTTGCCGACGTCATCCTCAACCAGCTTTACCGTTTCACGCCGCTGCAGACCTCCTTCGGCGCCAATATGGTGGCGCTGAACGGCGGCAAGCCGGAAGTGATGAACCTGACCGACATGCTGAAGGCTTTTGTGTCCTTCCGCGAGGAGGTCATCACAAGGCGGACGAAATTCCTGCTGCGCAAGGCGCGCGACCGCGCCCATGTGCTGGTGGGCCTCGCCATCGCCGTCGCCAATATCGACGAGGTCATCAAGCTGATCCGCACCGCGCCCGATCCGCAGACGGCGCGCGAACAGTTGATGGAGCGGCGCTGGCCGTCCGGCGATGTCGAATCGCTGATCCTTCTGATCGACGATCCGCGCCACCGCATCAATGAGGACGGCACCTACAATCTGTCCGAGGAACAGGCGCGCGCCATCCTCGAACTGCGCCTGCAGCGCCTGACCGCGCTCGGCCGTGACGAAATCGCCGACGAGCTGAACACGATCGGCGACGAGATCAAGGACTACCTCGACATCCTGTCGTCGCGCGCGCGCGTCCAGCAGATCGTCAAGGACGAACTCGGCGCCGTGCGCGACGAGTTCGGCACGCCACGCCGCACCGAGCTCACCGACGGCGGTGCGGACATGGAAGACGAAGACCTGATCCAGCGTGAGGACATGGTCGTGACGGTGAGCCATTCCGGCTATATCAAGCGCGTGCCACTGTCGCTCTACCGGGCGCAGCGCCGTGGCGGCAAGGGCCGCTCCGGCATGTCGACCAAGGAAGAGGATTTCGTCACCCGGCTGTTCGTGGCCAATACCCACACGCCGGTGCTGTTCTTCTCCTCACGCGGCATCGTCTACAAGGAAAAGGTCTGGCGGCTGCCGATCGGCAATCCGCAGTCACGTGGCAAGGCGCTGATCAACATGCTGCCGCTGGAGCAGGGCGAGCGCATCACCACCATCATGCCGCTGCCCGAGGACGAGACCAGTTGGGGCGAACTCGACGTGATGTTCGCCACCACGCGCGGCACCGTACGCCGCAACAAGCTGTCCGACTTCGTCCAGGTCAACCGCAATGGCAAGATCGCCATGAAGCTGGAGGAGGAGGGCGACGAGATTCTCGGCGTCGAAACCTGCACCGACAATGACGATGTGCTTTTGACCGCCAGCTCCGGCCAGTGCATCCGCTTCTCGGTCGGCGACGTGCGCGTCTTCCAGAGCCGCAATTCTGTCGGCGTGCGCGGCATCACCATGGCCGAGACCGATCGCATCATCTCTATGTCGGTGATCGAGCATGTCGACGCGCCGCCGGCCGAACGTGCCGCCTATCTCAAGCGGGCTGCGACCGAACGGCGGAATGCCGCCGGTATCGCGGCCGGCGAAGAGGAAGAGATCGCGCTGACCAATGAAGAGGTCGGCGAGGAGACAGAGCTTTCCGACGAACGCTACGAGTTCCTTAAGGCACATGAGCAGTACGTGCTGACGGTGACCGAATATGGCTACGGCAAGCGCTCTTCGTCCTATGATTTCCGCCTGACCGGCCGCGGCGGCAAGGGTATCCGAGCCACCGACGTGTCGAAGACGGCCGAAATCGGCAGGCTGGTGGCGACTTTCCCGGTCGGCAATGATGACCAGATCATGCTGGTGTCGGACGGCGGCACTGTCATCCGGGTTCCGGTCAACGGCATCCGTTTTGCCAGCCGCGCCACAAAGGGCGTGACCATCTTCAACACGGCTGAAGGTGAGAAGGTTGTGTCGGTCGAGCGGATTTCGGAGCCGCAGGCGGACGAGGAAAGCGACGAGGCCGTCGAGGGTGGCATCGAGCCTGGTCTGGAGACCGATACCGGTCCGGATAGCGCTGAGTAAATTCTGGGGACCGGCGTTCTACATAGCAACGCCGGCCCATTGGCCGGCGCGGCAGCAAGTTTCAGACTGGTTTAGTAGTGACTATACGGCTTGCGCGGGCCGAAGCCTTCGAAGCGCTTGGTGGTTGCCTTGACGCGGACGCGTTGTGCCTCCTGATGCAGCCCAAATACGGTGGCGATCAGCATGGCGACGGTCATTGCGGTGGCGAGCATGTAGATCAGCATTTGCGTGTTCTCCTGCGCCTTACAACGGATAAATGGGATTTTGGTTTCATCTTATTAAGGTGCAATCTAGTGAACGCTGCGTGAAGGCTTCGTGATCAGCGTGTTCATCTGTCGTTCATGCGCCGGAAAAGGTTCACGGCCGTTGCGCCAATCGGATTTGCCTTTGCGAGAGAGGCTCGCTAGAGCCTGTTCCATCTGGTGGACTGAAGATGGAACAGGCTCTAGCTTTCATTTGAGCATGATCTCCAGGACAAGCGAAAAACCGTTTGTCCGCAAAAACCGGTTTCCACTTTTTGGGATCATGCATTAGAAGCACCTGCCATGACTGAACGCACCGCCCTTTATGCCGGCTCCTTCGACCCGCTGACCAACGGCCATCTCGACGTGCTGAAGGCATCGTTGGCGGTTGCCGATGTCGTTTATGCCGCCATCGGCATTCATCCGGGCAAGAAGCCGCTGTTCTCCTTCGAGGAGCGGGTGCAACTCATCGAAGCCGCCACAAAAGCCGAATTCGGCAGGGATGGCGCCCGCATCAGGGTGGTCGCCTTTGACGGGCTGGTCATTGATGCCGCCAGGAGAGAGGGTGCCTCGATCATGATCCGCGGCCTGCGCGATGGCACCGATCTCGATTACGAAATGCAGATGGCCGGCATGAACGAAACCATGGCGCCCGAGCTGCAGACGGTTTTTCTGCCCGCCAGCCCGTCGGTACGCACCATTACCGCCACACTTGTGCGCCAGATAGCCTCGATGGGAGGCGACATCCGCCCCTTCGTGCCGGCCGCTGTTGCCGGCGCGCTCACCGCCAAATTCGCGAAATAAGTCCGGAGAAAAATCCTCATGCAGCTGAAAAAGCTTGCCTCGTTCCTCGTTGTGCTTGCCGGTGTCGTGACCGCATCGGTCTCGGCCTACGCCGCCGACCCGGAAAACACGATGATCATCACGCTGAAAGATGGCGACGTCACCATCGCGTTGCGGCCTGATCTCGCGCCCAAGCATGTCGCACAGATCAAGAAGCTCGTGCGTGACCATGCCTATGACAATGTCGCTTTCCACCGCGTCATCGACGGCTTCATGGCGCAGACCGGCGACGTCAAGTTCGGCAACATGAAAAAGGGCTTTAATGCCCAGGCCGTCGGCACTGGTGGTTCCGACCTGCCCGACCTGCCGGCTGAATTCTCGCAGACCGAGCACTACAAGCGTGGCGTGGTCGGCATGGCCCGCTCGCAGGATCCGAACTCCGCCAATTCGCAGTTCTTCATCATGTTCGCGCCGGCGCCGCCGCTCGATGGCCAGTACACCATCGTTGGCAATGTCGTCAGCGGCATGGAACTGGTGGACAAGATCAAGAAGGGTGACGAGGCCGACAACGGTACGGTCTCCGACCCCGACCGGATGATCAAGGTGCGCATCGCCGCAGACAAGTAAATTGGTCAAATAATTCTGTTTTTGAGAAAAAAGGATATCCGACATGGCTGAGATCAAGGACCGCGAGAACGCGCTCATCCTGGAAACGACCAAGGGCAAGGTCGTCATCGAACTTTTCCCCGACCTGGCTCCCGGCCATGTCGCCCGCATCAAGGAACTGGCCAGGGAAGGCGCCTATGACGGCGTGGTCTTCCACCGCGTCATCGACGGCTTCATGGCGCAGACCGGCGACGTCAAGTTCGGTAATTCGAGCAAGCCCACCTTTGCTCCATCCCGCGCGGGCATGGGCGGTTCGGAGAAGCCGGACCTGAAAGCCGAGTTCTCCAACGCCAACCATGGCCGTGGCACCTGCTCGATGGCCCGTTCACAGAACCCGAACTCGGCCAATTCGCAGTTCTTCATCTGCTTCGACGATGCAGCCTTCCTCAACCGCCAGTACACGGTCTGGGGCCAGGTCATCGAAGGCATGGACAATGTCGACAAGATCAAGCGCGGCGAGCCGGTGGTCGATCCCGACAAGATCGTGTCGCTGAAGGTCGCGGCCGACGTCAAGTAAGGTAGAACGACAATGATGGGCGTCGTCTGGTCGCTTCTCGGCATCCTGTCCGGCGCCTTCATTGCCATTCAGGCCCCGATCAATTCGCAGCTGGCGCGCGGCCTGGGTCTCCCGGTCGCGGCGGCTGCGTTTTCGTTCCTTTCGGGTGCAGTCGTGCTCGGCATCATCTCCGTCACGGTGGTGAAGCTGCAAGGCATCACGCTCGACTGGAAGGCGCCAGCGCCCTGGCTGTTCGTCGCCGGCGGCATGCTCGGCGGCTTCTATGTCACGCTCTCCACAATCCTGACGCCGCGCATCGGCGCCGCCGCGCTGATGGCGTTCCTGGTGGCCGGCCAGCTGCTGGCAGGCATGCTCATCGACCGTATCGGCTTCCTCGGCGTCGCGGTACGGGAAATCTCGCTCGGCCGCATTGCCGGTGCGGTGCTGCTCTTGGCCGGAGCGCTGCTCGTCCGGCTCTACTGATGCGAGTTCGACCTCTTCGACTTCGATCTGCCGGAGGAGCGCATCGCGCTTCGCCCGGCGGAGCCGCGCGACAGCGCCAAGCTGCTGGTGGTAAAACCGGGCGAGGCACTCGATGACCGGACAGTTGGCGACCTGCCGTCCATGCTCAGAGCCGGCGATGTGCTGGTGTTCAACGACACCAAGGTCATTCCGGCCCAGCTCAAAGGCATAAGGCGGCGCGGGGAAGCCACGGCGCAGGTCGAAGCAACGCTGCATATGCGGATGGCGCCGGACCGCTGGCTGGCCTTCATGCGACCGGGCAAGCGCATTGCCACCGGCGATCGCATCCATTTCGGCCATGACGGCAATTCCTGTTTCCTCGGCCAGCTCGACGCCACGGTGATCGAGAAGGGCGAGGGCGGCGAGGCGCTGCTCGGCTTCGACTTGTCGGGGCCGTTCCTCGACGAGGCGCTGCACGCCGTCGGGCATATTCCGCTGCCGCCCTATATCGCCTCAAAGCGCGATGATGATGAGCGCGACCGGGCCGACTACCAGACCATTTATGCCCGGGAGGAGGGTGCGGTTGCCGCGCCCACGGCAGGTCTGCATTTCACGCCGGAGCTGTTTGCGGCACTCGACGCCAGGGGGGTCGAGCGCCACTTCGTCACCTTGCATGTCGGCGCCGGCACGTTCCTGCCGGTGAAGGCTGACGACACCGCCAACCACAAGATGCATGCCGAAATCGGTTCGGTCAGCTCGGCGACCGCCGATGCGCTGAACGCCGCCAAAGCGAGGGGCGGGCGCATGATCGCTGTCGGCACGACCTCTCTGCGGCTGCTGGAGAGTGCGGCGCGTGAAGACGGCACGCTGCCGGCCTGGTCGGGACCGACCAACATCTTCATCACGCCAGGCTACCGCTTTCGCACCGCAGACATGCTGATGACCAATTTCCATCTGCCGCGTTCGACGCTGTTCATGCTGGTTTCGGCCTTCAGCGGCCTCGACACGATGCGTGCGGCCTATGCGCATGCCATCGACAACCGGTACAGGTTTTACTCCTATGGAGACGCAAGCCTGCTTTTTCGAGCGGAGATGAGCGATGGACGATGATCTTCAGACCCTTGATCGCAAGGCCCTGATCGCCGAGGTGAAAAAACTGCGCGCTGGTATTCGTGCGCATCGCGACACATCGGGCCATGATCTCTGCTGGCATCACCCAGACCTCTGGGATCTGCTGCCGGAAAAGACCGAGCCGTCGATCGCTGTGCCGCCCTGGCCCAAATTCATGCGTGGCTGCGTGCAATATCGCCAATCGCTCGACAGGCAGGCGCCGGATGCGCCGGTCCATGACAAGGAATTCAATGGCTAAGCCGTTCAGCTTCAAGGTTCTGGCCAAAGACGGCAAGGCGCGGCGCGGTTTGATCGACATGCCGCGTGGCGAGATCCGCACGCCTGCCTTCATGCCGGTCGGCACTGGCGGCACCGTCAAGGCGATGTATATGGACCAGGTGCGCGGTGTCGGCGCCGACATCATCCTGGGCAACACATATCATCTGATGCTGCGGCCGGGCGCCGAGCGTGTGGCGCGGCTTGGCGGCTTGCATGAGTTCGCCCGCTGGCCGCATCCGATCCTGACCGACAGCGGCGGATTTCAGGTGATGTCGCTGTCGAAGCTACGGAAATTGACCGAAAAGGGCGTCACCTTCCGCTCGCATATCGATGGTGCCGCCTACGAAATGTCGCCGGAGCGTTCGATCGAGATCCAGGGCCTGCTCGATTCCGACATCCAGATGCAGCTCGACGAGTGCACGGCGCTGCCGGCCGAATTCAAAGAGATCGAGCGGGCGATGGAGCTGTCGCTGCGCTGGGCCGAACGCTGCAAGACGGCGTTCGGCGACCAACCGGGCAAGGCGATGTTCGGCATCGTGCAAGGTGGCGACAATGCAGATTTGAGGGTGCGCTCGGCGCAGGCGCTGAGCGCGATGGAACTGAAGGGCTATGCTGTCGGCGGGCTGGCCGTCGGCGAGCCGCAAGCGGTCATGCTCGAGATGCTCGAGATCACCTGTCCGGAACTGCCTGATGACAAGCCGCGCTATCTCATGGGCGTCGGCACGCCCGACGATATCCTGAAATCCGTGGCGCGCGGCATCGATATGTTCGATTGCGTGATGCCGACGCGGGCCGGCCGCCACGGCCTTGCCTACACAAGGCGCGGCAAGGTCAATCTGCGCAACGCCCGCCATGCCGACGACCCGCGTCCCCTTGATGAGGAAAGCGACTGCCCGGCGGCGCGCGATTATTCGCGCGCCTATCTGCACCATCTGGTGCGCTCGCAAGAGGCGCTCGGAGCGATGCTGCTGACCTGGAACAATCTTTCATATTATCAAAGGCTTATGCAGGACATCCGCGCTGCAATCGAAACCCAAACCTTCGAGGCGCGTGGGGCTGAGATCACGGAAGGCTGGGCGAGGGGCGATGTCCCCGTCCTGTAAACATCAGGTGCTCAGCGAGTTGGACGCCCGCAAGCTGCAGCCGGTGATCTGGAACGTGCCGTCTGGCTGCTGCTGCAGCGTGTAGACCGCCTCGTAATCCTTGCCGTCGGGGCCGACGATCAGCACTTGCTGGACAATCGAACCCGGGCCTGTCTGCTCGACCTTGCCGAAAGAATAGGACTGGGGCTTGCGCACTGGCGGGTAACCATTGGTCACCATGTTCATGAAAGCGTCGACGGTCGGGAAGATCTGCTTCACATTGGGAGCGGCGAAGCTGTAGGCCCGGGCGCCGTCATTGGCGATGAGGGCCTTCAACTGACCGTCGATGACAGCCTGGCCAGCCTTGACCTCGGCATCGCCGGCGAACGCCGATGAAGCCAGCATGATCGAAACGAACGCGAATGCGAAAAGGGGGCGGCGCATGGCCTGTCTCCGTTGTCCCTCGAAAGATGCCTCCGGAAAGCTGTTCCAGGCGACAACCTAACATACGCGCAACAGCGCTCCACGGTTTCAGCGACTGCCAATATTCGTCTCGCCGTGGTGGATTTCGTATGCTTAAGCTTCCTTTAAGGCAGCGCGCTCATCGTGTGCCGGGGGAGAGAGGGTGCAAAACCCATGGGACGAATGATTTTCACGCGGTCGGTTGATCGACGCTTCTTGCTGAAAGCTGCCGGCAGCCTTGTTGCCCTGGCACCGCTGCCGGCCTGGGCGAAGATGTCTCCGACGGTCACCGAAGTGGCCTTCGATCCGGCGATACCGGCGCTCGGCAATCCCTCAGGCGATGTCACCATTGCCGAATTCGTCGACTACCAGTGCCCGGTGTGCAAGCTCGTCTTTGTTGAACTGAAGAAGCTGATGGCCGGGGATAGTGGTATCCGGCTGGTGATGAAGGACTGGCCAATCTTCGGTGACGTCTCGCGCGACGCGGCACGGATGGCACTGTCGGCCGGCCCACATTATGCCGCCGCGGTGGATGCGCTGATGGCCAATGAACGTGGGCTTTCCGAGCATCGCACCGATGATATTCTTGGCGCGATCGGTGTCGATGTCGCCGGTGCCCGCGCCGGCCTTGCCACCCGCCAGCCGGAGATCGACGCACTGCTGTCGCGCAACGATGCCCAGGCCGCAGCCTTCAAGCTGCAGGGCACACCGGCCCTGGTGATTGGCGGCCGGCTGTTCAAGCGCGGCATGCCGGTTGCGGAGCTGCGTGAGGCCGTGGCCAAGGCCCGCGCCGGCTAAGTGCGGATTCCAACGCTTGAAAGCCCGCCTCCAGTCTGCCAGAAGGGCCGCTTGGACTTGGACGTTTAGCGGGACGAAGCCATGAAGGCGTTTTTCGTGCAGATCAAATGCGAGCTGGGCAAATCCTATGAGGTCGCCAGCGCGCTTGCCGATGCCGAGATCGCCTCGGAAATCTATTCCACCGCCGGCAACTACGACCTGCTCGCGAAATTCTACGTCGATGACGAGGAAGATGTCGGCCACTTCGTCAACGAGAAGGTGCAGATTCTCCCCGGCATCAAGGATACGTTTACGGTCGTCACGTTCCGTGCCTTTTAGCTGCTGAACGCTCCTGCCCAGGCTCGGGGCAAAGCCTGACCAAGGTCATGTTTCTCGTGCCTAAATTTTAGGCAGCCGAAACATACTGATCGCCCGCTTCCCCCAAATCACCGATTGCGCTTGATTTTCTCCGGCGACGCCATTGAAATGGTGTCACAGGGGAGTATGCGATTGGCAGCGTTTGATGAAATGCTTCCGGAAGTCTCCGGATTGAGAAGACCATATTCGGCTTATGACCGCTGGCTGAAGGAGCAGGATCCAGCCAGGCTTACCGAGAAGATGCAGGATGCCGAACGCGTCTTCCGCAAGACCGGCATCACCTTCGCCGTCTATGGCGAGCAGGAAGCATCCGAACGGCTGATCCCGTTCGATATCGTTCCACGCATCATTTCAGGCAATGAGTGGCGGCGCCTGACGCAAGGCATCGAGCAGCGCGTGCAGGCGCTGAATGCCTTCCTCGACGATATCTACCATCGCCAGGAGATTCTGCGCGCCGGCCGCGTCCCCAGGGACCTGATCGCCAAGAACGAGGCTTTCCTGCCTGAGATGATCGGGGTGCGGCCGCCGGCCGGCGTCTACACCCACATCATCGGCGTCGATATCGTGCGCATCTCAGAGGACGAGTTCTATGTCCTGGAGGACAATGCGCGCACGCCGTCCGGTGTCTCCTACATGCTGGAGAACCGCGAAACGATGATGCAGCTGTTCCCCGAGCTGTTCCAGAAGATCAAGGTGCGGCCGGTGGAGAACTACCCGCAGCTGCTGCGCCAGTCGCTGGCGGCGGTTCGTCCGCAGAGCACCAAGGGCGCGCCGACCATCGCCGTGCTGACGCCCGGCAGTTTCAACTCCGCCTATTTCGAACACGCCTTCCTGGCCGACCAGATGGGCGTTCAACTGGTCGAGGGCCAGGATTTGCGCGTCGTCGACGGCCATGTCGCGATGCGCACGACCGAAGGCTACAAGCAGATCGACGTGCTTTACCGCCGCGTCGATGATTCCTACCTCGACCCGCTGACCTTCAGGCCCGATTCGGCTCTTGGCATACCGGGCATCATGGATGTCTACCGCGCCGGCAACATCACCATCGCCAACGCGCCGGGCACTGGCATCGCCGACGACAAGGCGATCTATTCCTACATGCCCGAGATCATCGAGTTCTACACCGGCCGCAAGGCGATCCTCGGCAACATCCCGACTTGGCGCTGCTCGGAGCCGGACAGTCTGAAATATGTGCTCGAGCACATCCACGAACTGGTGATCAAGGAAGTGCATGGTTCCGGCGGCTACGGCATGCTGGTCGGCCCGGCAGCGACCAAGAAGGAATGCGAGGCGTTCGCCAAGAAGCTGGCGGCAAAGCCTTCGAACTATATCGCCCAGCCGACACTGGCGCTGTCGACCTGTCCAATCTTGACGGAAAAGGGCCTGGCGCCGCGCCATGTCGACCTCAGGCCCTATGTGCTGGTCTCCGACCGCATCCAGATCGTGCCGGGCGGACTGACGCGTGTCGCGCTCAAGGAAGGCTCGCTGGTGGTGAACTCGTCGCAGGGCGGCGGCACAAAGGACACATGGGTGCTGGATGATTGATTTTCATTTGAAGGGGTTTGGATGCTTTTAGGCCGGACCGCCAACGGGCTTTACTGGATGAACCGCTATATCGAGCGGGCGGAAAACATGGCGCGGCTGGTCGACGCGGGGCTGCGCATGGCGCTGACCCGCACCCAGAGCGCTTCGGAAGAGTGGAATTCGGTGCTGCTCAGCGCCGGCTCCGATGTCACCTTCAAGCAGAAGCATTCGGAATACACGGCCGCCAACGTGTCCGACTTTTTGCTGCGCGACACATCGAACCCGTCGAGCACGATGTCGTCGATCGAGACGGCCCGCAACAACGCCCGCATGGTGCGCACCGCGCTGACGCGCGAGACATGGGAAAGCATCAACGAAGCCTGGATGTCGTTGAAGCGGATGCTGGCAAAGCCGATCGACGAGCGCGACCTGCCAAGCGTGCTCGACGCGATCAAACGCGAGACGGCCCTGATCCGCGGTTCGTTCTACGGCACCATGCTGCGCAACGAGATTTTTGATTTCTCGCAGCTCGGCACCTATGTCGAGCGCGCTGACAACACCGCGCGCATCCTCGATGTGAAATATTACGTGCTGTTGCCTTCAATTTCCTGGGTTGGTTCGACGCTCGACAACTATCAATGGGAATCGATCCTGCGCTCTGTGTCGGCGCATCGCTCCTACCGCTGGGTTTACGACGCCGACTACAAGCCGACCAACATTGCCGACTATCTCATTCTCAATGTCCGTATGCCGCGCTCGCTGACCTTCTGTTATCGCTTCCTGTCGGAACATCTGAAATTCCTCAGCGACGACTACGGCGAACATCACGCCTGCCACGCTACAGTCGAAAGGACACAGGCGATGCTGAGGGCTGGGTCGATCAAGAACATATTCGACACCGGCCTGCACGAATTCCTGGCCAACTTCATTCAAGACAACACCAAGCTCGGCGACGAGATCGCGCAAGATTACCGGTTCAATTGATATGCGGCTCAAGATCACCCACCGGACCGAATACCGCTACGATGCGCCGGTGCAATATCTGCTGCAGCGGCTGCGGCTGCTTCCAGTCAGTGGATCGACGCAGACCGTCCTGTCCTGGGCGCTGACGATCGAGGGCGCGCGCGAAGAGGTTCGCTTTGTCGACCATTTTGGTAACGATACCAGGCTGTTGAGTGTCGAGGGCGAACGCGACTTCATCACGGTGGAGGCGGCCGGCGAAGTGGTGACGCGCGACACGGCAGGCGTTTCCGGGCCGCATCAAGGCTTCACGCCGCTCTGGCTCTACAGCCATGAAACGCCATTGACCGCGATCGGCGATGGGATTCGCGAACTCGCCGCATCGATCGGCAAGGGAACCGATATTGAACGGCTTCACCGGCTGATGGCTGTCATCGGCGAGCGGGTGATTTACACGCCCGGTACCACCAATGCGACGACACCGGCCGAGCAGGCCTTGGCGCTCAAGACCGGTGTCTGCCAGGACCACACTCATATCTTTGCCGCCGCGGCGCGCTGCATGGGCTTTCCGGCCCGTTACGTCAGCGGCTATCTCATGCTGGATGCCACGGTCGAGCAGGCGGCAAGCCATGCCTGGGCCGAAGCACATGTTGCGGGGCTCGGCTGGGTGGCCTTCGACGCTGCCAACGGCATCTCGCCCGACGAGCGCTATGTGAAGGTGGCCACTGGCCGTGACTATCGCGACGCCACGCCGGTGTCGGGAATTCGACTGGGACAGGCGGAAGAACAGCTTGCGGTCACGGTCACTGTAGAGCAGTAATCCGGCAAGGATTGCCGCCAGAAGAGATTCCATGACTTATTGCGTCGGGCTCAAGATCGATCGCGGGCTCGTGTTCATGTCGGACACGCGCACCAATGCCGGCATGGATTCGATCTCGACCTTCAAGAAGATGCATGTCTGGGAAGAGCCGGGTGAGCGCGTCATCGTCTTGATGTCGGCCGGCAATCTGGCGACGACACAGGCGGTGGTCAGCCTGCTCGAAGAGCGCACGAAAGCCGTGGCGGACCGGCGCGCGACACTGCTTGAAACGCCATCCATGTATCAGACGGTGCGGCTGGTCGGCGACACGGTCAAAGAGGTGATCGCGCATTCGTCGCCCGCCGGCGAGAAGGCCGATTCCTATTTCAACGCCTCCTTCATCCTGGGCGGCCAGATCAAGGGCAGCCCACCACGGCTGTTCATGATCTATCCCGAGGGCAATTTCATCGAATCGACCGACGACACGCCGTTCTTCCAGATTGGCGAGACCAAATACGGCAAGCCGATCATCATTCGTGCCTACGAAAAGACGATGAGCCTCGCCGAGACCGTGAAGCTGCTGCTGGTATCGTTTGATTCGACGCTTAAATCGAACCTGTCGGTCGGCTTGCCGCTTGATCTGCTGTTCCTGGAGAAGGACGCTTTCAAAGTCGGCCTGAAGAAACGCATTGGCCAGGACGACCAGTATTACCGCACGATCTCCGACGGCTGGTCGAACGCGTTGAAGACGGCCTTTGCCAGTCTGCCGGATTTCCCCGGGTAGGGCGGACAATCGGGGTCGCAGTTGCCTCATTGTATTTAACATGTTAATCAAAAATTCAAACGGCTGAACCGATCGGCGCGTCGGGAGGACACATGGACAACGAGCAATTCCGCGATTGGTCAAGGCGCGCCGCCGACTGGGGCGCCGATTACCGCGCCGGCCTTCGCGATCGACCTGTAAGACCTGCCATCACGCCGGGAGACATATTCAAGAGCATCGAAGCTTCTCCGCCGGAGACGGCGGAGCCTATGGACAGGATTTTCGCCGACTTCGAGGAGAAGATCGTGCCGGGGATGACGCATTGGCAGCATCCGCGCTTCTTTGCTTACTTCCCGGCCAACGCGGCGCCCGTCTCGGTGGTGGCCGAGTACCTGGTCTCGGCAATGGCCGCGCAATGCATGCTTTGGCAGACGTCGCCGGCGGCAACAGAACTCGAAACGCGCATCATCGACTGGATGCGTCAGGCGCTCGGCCTGCCCGAAGGTTTTTCCGGGGCGATCCAGGATTCTGCGTCTTCGGCGACACTCAACGCCGTACTGACCATGCGCGAGCGTACACTCGACTGGCAAGGCAACAAAAAGGGACTGGCCGGGCAGGGGCGCTTGCGCATCTACTCCTCGGATCAGGTGCACACCTCGATCGACCGGGCGATCTGGGTTTCGGGCATCGGCGAGGACAATCTGGTGCGCATTCCGGTCTCCGGCCGTTTTCGCGCCATGGATACCGCAGCCCTGGAAGCAGCCATTATTGCTGACCGGAAAGCCGGGCTGCTGCCGGCTGGCATCATTGCTTGCGTTGGCGGCACCAGCACCGGCGGTACAGACGACATTGCGGCGGTCTCTGAAATCGCCAAGCGGTACGGCCTCTACCTCCACGTCGATGCGGCCTGGGCCGGGTCGGCAATGATCTGCCCGGAATACCGGCACTTCTGGACCGGTGTCGAAGGCGCCGATTCGATCGTGTTCAATCCCCATAAATGGCTGGGCGCACAGTTCGACTGCTCGATCCAGTTTTTGCGCGATCCTGAAAGCCATGTCAGGACGCTGGCCATCAAGCCGGACTATCTCAGGACTCACGGCCATGACGGGATCATCAACTATTCTGAATGGTCGGTGCCGCTTGGCCGCCGCTTCCGCGCCTTGAAATTGTGGTTCCTGCTGCGTGCGCACGGACTGGAAAACCTGCGCACCATGATCCGCAACCATGTCGCCTGGAGCGAGGGCCTTGCCGCACGGCTGGCAAGGGAGACGGATTTCGAGATCGTCAGCGAACCGATGCTGTCGCTGTTTTCGTTCAGGCACAAGGCGGCTCCAAGCGCTGGCGCCGACGAGCACAATTTGCGGCTGGTCAATGCGATCAACGACGATGGCCGTATCTACCTGACGCAGACGAGGGTCGATGGCCATGTGGCAATCCGCTTCCAGGTCGGCCAGTTCGAGGCGACGGCGCAAGATGTCGATGCAGCCTTCGATGTGATTTGCGAATGCGCAAGATCACTCGTCGCCTGACAACAAAACATGAGAATGGGATCAAGTGTCACCGCACTGCCTTAGAGGGCCAATGTGAGCGCGAATGGCGAGAAAACAACAGAAAGCCTGACAGGCATTTGGCACGGGCGATATTTTTATCCGCGCAGCCTGGAGCCGGTCTCGTTTGTTGCGACGCTGATCGAGACCGCTACAAGGCTCACAGGTGCAGTCCACGAACCCGCGTCTTCGCTGGATGGTTCGATAGTTTACGCGACTATACTGGGAGATTGCGCAGGGGCCATCGTCACTTTCGTCAAGACATATGACAACGTCAAACGGAACCCGCATCCGGTTGAATATAACGGTGTTCTGAATGGTGATGCCACGGAGATTGAGGGAACGTGGCGGATCAAGGGCTACTGGTCCGGCACGTTCCTGATGATACGGTCGCCTGGCAAGGCAGTCTCCGTTTCCCGAAAAACCGTCGAACAGGTCTGACGCACTCAGTCGGCATTGCACGGCGGTTTGCCTTTGCGATCAGGCGATTTCAATTAGCCGGCTTACACCTTCCCATCGCTTTCGTTTTCCGCTATAGACAAGAAAAACGAAAACGGGGAGGTTCTAAATGTATCTGTCGCCACGTCATGCCGAGATCATCCAGATGGCCAAGGACCATGGCCGCGTGCTGGTTGATGATCTGGCCACGCATTTCAACGTGACGCCGCAGACCATACGCAAGGACCTCAACGATCTCTGCGATCAACGGCTGCTTTCGCGCATCCATGGTGGCGCGTTGTTCCCGTCCGGTATCGAGAACATGGAGTATGAGGCCAGACGCAAGATCGCTGCGGACGAGAAGGAAGCAATCGGGCGCGCGGCGGCCCGGCTTATCCCTGACAATGCCTCGCTGTTCATCAACATCGGCACCACCACGGAGTCGGTCAGCAAGGCGTTGCTCGACCACAATGGCCTCATGGTCATCACCAATAACATCAATGTTGCCAATAGGATGCGGATCTATCCCTCGATCGAGGTGGTGATCGCCGGTGGGGTGGTGCGCGGTTCGGACGGTGGCGTCGTCGGCGAGGCGGCGGTCGATTTCATCAGGCAGTTCAAGGTCGACTACGCCGTGATCGGTGCCTCGGCCATCGACCATGACGGCGCCCTGCTCGATTTCGATTTCCGTGAGGTCAAGGTGGCGCAGGCGATCATTGCCAACGCCAGGCATGTGATTCTGGTTTCCGACCAGACCAAATTCGAACGGACGGCACCGGTGCGCATCGGCCACCTCTCCCAGGTCAACACTTTCATCACCGACCGTTGCGACATCCCGTCCGTGCGCAAGATCTGCCAGGAAGCAGAGGTTCAACTGATCGAGACATCGCTCGCTTAGGCGCCGTCACAGGCCTCTCACGGGTTTGTGACATTTCGTTTGACATTCGTTCTCATTTCGAAATAATTCCGCCACGGTTTCGTAAAAAGCCAAAAATGGTGCAATGCGAAATCGTGGAGGAGTTCAGTGGACACATCTTCAGTCCGGGACATTTTCGTCATAGGGGGCGGAATCAACGGTTGCGGCATCGCCCGTGACGCCGTTGGGCGCGGTTTTTCTGTCTTTCTGGCCGAGATGAACGATCTCGCTAGCGGAACTTCCTCAGGCTCGACCAAGCTCATTCATGGCGGCCTGCGCTATCTCGAATTCTACGAATTCCGCCTGGTGCGCGAAGCGCTGATGGAGCGCGAGGTTTTGTGGAAGAACGCGCCGCACATCATCTGGCCGATGCGCTTTGTGCTGCCCTATGCCAGGGGCCTGCGTCCCGCCTGGCTGATCCGGCTCGGATTGTTTCTCTACGACAATATTGGCGGTCGCAAATTGCTGCCGGCGACCAGGACGCTGGACATGACCAGCGACCCGGCGGGCAAGCCTCTGAAGCCGCTGTTTAAAAAAGCTTTCGAGTATTCGGACGGTTGGGTCAATGACGCGCGGCTGGTCGCGCTTAACGCACGCGATGCCGCAGATCGGGGCGCGACGATCCGGACCCGCACGAAGGTTGTTGGCGCGCGCCGCGAAGGCGGCATCTGGACGATCAAGATCGAGAACCTGCAGAGCGGTGAGACCGAAGAGGTCAAGGCCCGGCTGCTGGTCAATGCCGCCGGACCGTGGGTCGATCATGTACTCTCCGGCGTCGTCGGCCTCAACGATGTGCACAATGTTCGCCTCGTGCAGGGCAGCCATATCGTCATCGCCAAGAAATTCGACGATCCGCGTGCCTATTTCTTTCAGAACAAGGATGGCCGCATCATCTTCGCCATCCCCTACGAGGATGAGTTCACGCTGATCGGTACCACCGACCAGGATTATCCCGGCGATCCGCACGACGTGAAGATCAGCGACACCGAGATCGACTATCTCTGTGCCGCGGCCAGCGAATACTTTGCGCAACCCGTCAAGCGCTCGGACATCGTCTGGACCTATTCGGCCGTGCGCCCGCTCTACGATGACGGCGCCTCCAAGGCACAGGAAGCGACGCGCGACTATGTGCTGAAGGCCGAGGGCGGCGAGGGCGCGGCCCCGATCGTCAATGCTTTCGGCGGCAAGATCACCACCTATCGCCGGCTGTCGGAATCGATGCTGGAAAAGATTGAAGGTTTCCTCGGCAAGCGCGGCAAGCCATGGACTTCCAATGCGCCGCTGCCGGGCGGCGACTTCCCGGCTACCGGTTTCGACGCGCAGGTGGCAAAGCTCAAGGCGGCCTATCCGTTTCTCGACGCGCGGCTCGCCCGCCGACTGACGCGGCTCTATGGGACGCGTGCCCAGGTTCTGCTCGGTCTCGCCAAGTCCAATGCCGATCTTGGCCGGGACTTCGGCGGCCACCTCTATGAGGCAGAGGTGCGCTATCTCATTGAAAACGAATGGGCTGTGACATCTGAAGATGTGCTGTGGCGCCGGACCAAGCGCGGCTTGCATCTCAGCCGCGAGCAGGTCGCGGCGCTTGATGAATTTATGCGCGGCATAAGCCGGCAGCATGTGGCGGCGGCCGAATGAAGAGGGTCTTGAGGTGATGCAGCAAGCCTGGGAGGAGGCGTCATGCTTGAACTGAGGAACGTCACCAAGACAGTTGGTGCGGTCGAGCACATCAGCGACGTGTCACTGACGCTTCAGCACGGCTCGCTCAACGTTCTGCTTGGACCGACACTGTCCGGAAAGACCAGCTTGATGCGGCTCATGGCCGGTCTCGATGTGCCGACCTCCGGCTCGGTCTGGTTCGACGGCCAGGATGTCACCGGCATGCCGGTGCAGAAGCGCAAGATCGCGATGGTCTACCAGCAGTTCATCAATTATCCGGCGATGACCGTTTATGAAAACATAGCCTCGCCGCTGAGGGTAGCCGGCGTCGAGCAGGCCAGGATCGACAGCCAGGTGCGCGAGGCCGCGGCACTGCTCAAGCTGACGCCCTATCTTGACCGCACGCCGCTCAGCCTGTCGGGCGGCCAGCAGCAGCGCACCGCGCTTGCCCGCGCCATCGTCAAGAATGCCAGCCTGGTGCTGCTCGACGAACCGCTGGCCAATCTCGACTACAAATTGCGCGAGGAGTTGCGTGCCGAACTGCCGAGGATCTTTGCCGCCGCCGGCACCATTTTCGTCTACGCCACCACCGAACCGCACGAGGCGCTGCTGCTCGGCGGCAACACGGCAACGCTGTCGGAAGGCCGCATCACCCAGTTCGGGCCGACCATCGACGTGTTCCGCAAGCCGATCGATCTGGTGACGGCGAGAACCTTCGCCGATCCTCCGTTGAACACCATCGTGCTAGCCAAGAAGGGGCCTGACTTCCTGCTTGAGGGCGGGGTCAAGCTGCCGGTGCCCGCGGAACTCGTCGGCATAGCCGACGGTAACTATACGGTCGGCTTCCAGCCGCACCATCTCTCGCTCGAACGGCCCAATGCCTCCGCCGTGCCGGTGCGGGCCAAGGTCACGATCACCGAGATCACGGGGTCGGAGAGTTTCATCCATCTCGACTTCGCCGACGTCCGCTGGGTCATGCTGACCCATGGCATCCGCGATTTCGAGACCGACGAGGTGATCGAGGTGTTCATCGATCCGCGTCACATCATGGTCTTCGACGGGCAAGGCCGCGCCGTCAGCGCGCCGAAGTTAGCGGCATAGGGAGCAAGCCATGGCGCGCATCGACGTCAATCATGTCAGGCATTCCTATCTGCCGAACCCGCAGAAGGATGCGGATTTCGCGCTCAGGGAAGTGCATCACACTTTCGAGGATGGCGGCGCCTATGCGCTGCTCGGGCCGTCTGGCTGCGGCAAGACCACGCTGCTCAACATCATTTCCGGCCTGCTGCACCCCTCGCACGGCCAGCTGCTGTTCAACGGCAGGGACGTGACCAATCTGTCGACGCAGGAACGCAACATCGCGCAGGTGTTCCAGTTCCCGGTCATCTATGACACCATGACCGTCTACGACAATCTGGCCTTCCCGCTGCGCAATCGCGGCGTGCCGGAGGCCGACGTCGATCGCAAGGTGCGCGAGACGCTGGAGATGATCGACCTGGCGTCCTGGGCCAGGAAGAAGGCGAGGGGCCTGACCGCCGACCAGAAGCAGAAGATCTCGCTCGGTCGCGGCCTGGTGCGCTCCGACGTCAACGCCATCCTCTTCGACGAGCCGCTGACCGTCATCGACCCGCATATGAAGTGGGTGCTGCGTTCGCAATTGAAGCAGCTCCACCGTCGCTTCGGCTACACCATGGTCTATGTCACGCACGACCAGACCGAAGCGCTGACCTTCGCCGACCAGGTTGTGGTGATGTATGATGGCGGCATTGTCCAGATCGGCACGCCGGCGGAACTGTTCGAGCGGCCGCGCCACACCTTTGTCGGTTATTTCATCGGTTCGCCAGGCATGAACGTCATGCCGGTGGCGATCGAGGGCAAGACGGCAACGCTCGGCTCGCAGCGGATCGAGTTGCCGGGCGCTCCGAAGACGGCCAACGGCGCTGTCGAGCTCGGCATCCGCCCCGAATATATCAGGCTCGGCCGCGAGGGCATGGCCGTTTCAATCAGCAAGGTCGAGGATGTCGGCCGCCACAAGGTGGTGCGCGCCAAATTGGAAGGCCGCGACATCGCGGCCGTCATCGGCGAGGACGAGACCGTCCCCGCTGAGCCGAAGGTACGCTTCGATCCGGCGGGCATCAACATCTATGCCGATTCCTGGCGTGTCGAGATGGGGGCATAGATGGACAAGACCTGGAACAACAAGGCCTGGTTCCTCGTGCTGCCGGTGCTGGTGCTGGTTGCCTTCACCGCCGTCATCCCGCTGATGACGGTCGTCAACTATTCGGTGCAGGACACGTTCGGCAACAATGTCTTCACCTGGGCCGGCACCGAATGGTTCGAGGAGTTGCTGTCGTCCAGCCGCTTCTGGGAAGCGATGGTCCGCAACCTGACCTTCTCCTTCATCATCCTGGCGATCGAAGTGCCACTTGGCATCTTCATCGCGCTCAATATGCCGAAAAAAGGCTGGGGCGTGCCGGTTTGCCTCGTCCTGATGTCGCTGCCGCTGCTGATCCCGTGGAACGTCGTCGGCACGATCTGGCAGGTGTTCGGCCGCAACGACATCGGGCTCTTGGGGTACTACCTCAACGCGATCGGTATCGACTACAACTATGTGCAGGACCCGTTCGACGCCTGGGTGACGATCATCGTCATGGACGTCTGGCACTGGACCAGCCTCGTCGTGCTGCTCTGCTATGCCGGCCTGGTTTCGATCCCGGATGCCTTCTACCAAGCGGCCAAGATCGACGGTGCCTCGCGCTGGGCGGTGTTCCGCTACATCCAGCTGCCGAAGATGCAGCGCGTGCTTCTGATCGCCGTGCTGCTGCGCTTCATGAACTCATTCATGATCTACACCGAACCCTTCGTCGTCACCGGTGGTGGCCCTGGTAACTCGACGACGTTCCTGTCCATCGACCTGGTCAAGACCGCCCTCGGCCAGTTCGACCTCGGTCCGGCGGCGGCGATGTCGCTGGTCTACTTCCTCATCATCCTGTTGTTGTCATGGGTGTTCTACACCGTGATGACCAATTACGACGCGGAGCGCTGAAATGGCCGGCGCCAATGAACGAACCGAGCGCAATGCGATGAACGGGACCGCCTCGGAAGGTCTCGCCAGTACGTTGTCGCAAAGCGATCTCGACAGACGGATGCGCCGGCGGGGCGAGGAATCTCGCTGGTGGTGGATCGTACCGACGCTCTACATCATCGTGCTTTTGCTGCCGATCTACTGGCTCATCAACATGAGCTTCAAGACCAATGCGGAGATCGTCAACTCGCTGACGCTCTACCCGCATCAGCCTACGATCGCCAACTATGTCACCATCTTCACCGAGAAGGTCTGGTATTCCGGCTACATCAATTCGATCACCTATGTGGTCATGAACATGGTGATTTCGGTGTCCGTGGCGCTGCCGGCGGCTTACGCCTTCTCGCGCTACCGCTTCCTTGGTGACAAGCATCTGTTCTTCTGGCTTTTGACCAACCGCATGGCGCCGCCAGCGGTGTTCGCGCTGCCGTTCTTCCAGCTCTACTCGGCCTTCGGCCTGATCGACACGCACATTGCGGTGGCGCTCGCCCACTGCCTGTTCAACGTGCCGCTGGCAGTGTGGATCCTCGAAGGCTTCATGTCGGGCGTGCCGAAGGAGATCGACGAGACCGCCTATATCGACGGCTATTCGTTCCCGCGCTTCTTCCTGAAAATCTTCATGCCGCTGATCGCCAGCGGCATCGGCGTCGCCTGCTTCTTCTGCTTCATGTTTTCATGGGTGGAACTGCTGATCGCCCGTACGCTGACCACGACCGATGCCAAGCCGATCGCCGCAACCATGACCCGCACTGTCTCGGCCTCCGGCATGGATTGGGGACTGCTGGCCGCCGCAGGGGTGCTGACGCTGATCCCAGGCGCGCTCGTGATCTGGTTCGTGCGCAACTACATCGCCAAGGGCTTCGCCCTAGGGAGGGTGTGATCATGAACTTCGACTTCTCCTGGATGGCATGGACCTGGCCGACGGCCGCTTTTTTTGCCGTCATCGCCCTGCTGCTGGTCGGCATGGGTGCTTGGGAATACGCCTCGCCGGGCGGCAATCCGCGCGTTGGCGTGCTGCGCTTCGAGACGACGCGCGGCGACCGCCTGTTCCTTTCGCTGCTCGGCAGCGCCTTTATCCATCTCGCTTGGCTGGGTCTTGTCGGACCGAGCCTCTGGTGGGCTCTCGCTCTCTCCGTGGTCTACGCCATCGGCGTGTTCCGCTACGTATAGAGGGGGAAACTGTTGGAGCGGCAGCGTGCCGGCCGCCGCTCCAGATCGCACTTGAAACCTGAAACAGTGGAGGAAACACATGCGACGGCAATTTTTAACATCAACAACGGCCCTTGTCCTGTTGCTCGGCGTGGGCAATGCCTATGCAGGGATGGATGAGGCAAAAGCCTTTTTGGACAAGGAGATAGGCGGCGTGTCGACGCTTTCCCGCGCCGACCAGGAAAAGCAGATGCAGTGGTTTATCGACGCTGCCAAGCCCTTCGCCGGAATGGATATCAAGGTGGTCTCGGAAACCCTGACGACCCACAAGTATGAATCAGAAGTGCTGGCACCGGCCTTTACCGCCATCACCGGCATCAAGGTCACGCATGATGTCATCCAAGAAGGCGACGTCGTCGAAAAGATCCAGACCCAGATGCAGACCGGCCAGAACATCTATGACGGCTGGGTCAACGATTCCGATCTGATCGGCACCCACTGGCGCTACCAGCAGGTGCGCAACCTGACCGACTGGATGGCGGGCGAAGGCAAGGACGTTACCGATCCGATGCTCGATGTCGACGACTTTATCGGCACCAAGTTCACCACCGCGCCGGACAAGAAGCTCTACCAGCTGCCGGACCAGCAGTTCGCGAACCTCTACTGGTTCCGTTACGACTGGTTCAACGACGAGAAGAACAAGGCCGACTTCAAGGCCAAGTACGGCTACGATCTCGGCGTGCCGGTCAACTGGTCGGCCTATGAGGACATTGCCGAATTCTTCACCGGCCGTGACGTCAACGGCAAGAAGGTCTATGGCCACATGGACTACGGCAAGAAGGATCCGTCGCTCGGCTGGCGCTTCACCGACGCCTGGCTGTCGATGGCCGGTAACGGCGACAAGGGCCTGCCGAACGGCCTTCCGGTCGACGAATGGGGCATCAAGGTCGATGCTAATTCGCGGCCTGTCGGCTCTTGCACCGCGCGCGGCGGCGACACCAATGGACCGGCATCGGTCTATGCCATCCAGAAGTATCTTGATTGGCTGAAAGCCTATGCGCCGCCGGAAGCCCAGGGCATGACCTTCTCTGAATCCGGCCCCGTACCGTCGCAAGGCAATGTTGCCCAGCAGATCTTCTGGTACACCGCGTTCACCGCCGACATGGTCAAGCCCGGCCTGCCGGTCATGAACGACGACGGTACGCCGAAATGGCGCATGGCGCCGTCTCCGCACGGCTCATACTGGAAGGACGGCATGAAACTCGGCTATCAGGACGTCGGTTCCTGGACGCTGATGAAGTCGACGCCGACCGACCGCGCCAAGGCCGCCTGGCTCTATGCGCAGTTCGTCACCTCGAAGACCGTCGACGTGAAGAAGAGCCAGGTTGGCCTGACCTTCATTCGCGACTCCACCATCCATGACAAGAGCTTTACCGAACGTGCGCCCAAGCTCGGCGGTCTGATCGAGTTCTACCGCTCGCCGGCCCGTGTGCAGTGGACGCCGACCGGTACCAACGTGCCGGACTATCCGAAGCTGGCGCAGCTCTGGTGGCAGAACATCGGTGACGCATCCTCGGGTGCCAAGACACCGCAGGAAGCCATGGATTCGCTCTGCGCCGATCAGGAAAAAGTCATGGCCCGTATCGAGAAATCCGGTGTCCAAGGCGACATCGGACCAAAGATGGCCGAAGAGCATGACCTTGCCTACTGGAACGCCGACGCGGTCAAGGCAGGTAATCTCGCGCCTCAGCTGAAGCTCGAGCAGGAGAAGGACAAGCCGATCACCATCAACTACGACGAACTGGTGAAGAGCTGGCAGAAGTAGGACTGTCTATGCGGGCGTTCGCGCCCGTGTGAGATCGGGGGAGGCGGCGCGTTGCCGTCTCCCTTCTTTGTATCAAGGTGGAGGATGTTGGGATGAGCGGTTTTGTGCTGGCGATCGACCAGGGAACGACATCGACCCGGGCGATCCTGTTTGACGGCCAGATGAAAGTCGTCGGTAGCGGACAGCAGGAATTCACCCAGCACTATCCAGCCTCGGGCTGGGTGGAACATGATCCGGAAGAAATCTGGGCCAGCGTGGTGACGACCGTGAAGGCCGCCTTGAAAAAGGCAGGGCGCGAAGCCTCCGAAGTGGCGGCGCTCGGCATTACGAATCAGCGCGAGACCGTCGTCATCTGGGACAGAGCGACGGGCAGGCCGATCCACAACGCCATCGTCTGGCAGGACCGCCGCACAGCGCCGCTCTGCCAGAAACTGAAGAAGCAGGGCCTGGAAAAGAAATTCAACCGCAAGACGGGCTTGTTGCTTGATCCTTATTTTTCCGGCACCAAGATCGCCTGGATGCTCGACAAGGTGAAGGGCGCGAGGAAACGCGCCGAGAAAGGCGAATTGCTCGCCGGCACCATCGATAGTTTTCTGATCTGGCGGCTGACTGGCGGCAAGGTTCACGCCACCGATGCCACCAACGCCTCACGCACGCTGGTCTACAACATCGAGAAAAACGCCTGGGACGACGAGCTTCTGGGCATTCTCAACATCCCGGCGAGAATGCTTCCCGAGGTAAAGGATTGCGCCGATGATTATGGGATCACAGAGAAAAATCTGTTTGGCGCGGAGATAAGGATCCTTGGCGTTGCCGGTGATCAACATGCCGCCACCATCGGTCAGGCCTGCTTCGAGCCGGGGATGATGAAATCGACCTATGGCACAGGCTGCTTCGCGCTGCTCAACACCGGCACGGATCTCGTGCGCTCCAAGAACCGGCTGCTGACGACCATTGCCTATCGGCTGAACGGCAAAACCACTTATGCGCTGGAGGGCTCGATTTTTATCGCGGGGGCTGCCGTGCAATGGCTGCGCGACGGCATCAAGGTGATCGGCAAGGCTGAGCAGAGCGGAAAACTGGCTGCCGAGGCTGATCCGATGCAGAACGTCTATCTGGTGCCAGCCTTTGTCGGTCTCGGCGCTCCGCATTGGGATGCGGAGGCGCGGGGCGCGATCTTTGGGCTGACCCGCAATTCCGGACCGGCCGAATTTGCCCGCGCCGCCCTGGAGGCAGTCGCCTACCAGACACGCGACCTGCTCGACGCCATGCGCAAGGATTGGAAAGGGGCTTCGGCCAGGACTGTGCTTCGGGTCGATGGCGGCATGGTGGCATCGGGTTGGACCATGCAGCGCTTGGCCGACATTCTCGACGCGCCGGTCGACCGCCCGACCATCCTGGAGACGACGGCGCTGGGTGCGGCCTGGCTTGCGGGTTCAAAGGCAGGTGTGTGGCCGCAGGCGAAGGAATTCGCCAAAACCTGGGCGCTTGAGCGACGTTTCAAACCGGAGATGGAGCCCTCGATGCGATCTGCCAAGCTGGCAGGCTGGCGCGATGCTGTTCGCAGGACCTTGAGTGCATAAGAAAGACCCGCGCCGTTTCCGACGCGGGCCTCGTACTCACAATTACCAGCTACTGATACTCATTCTTTGATCAGTAAGGCGAACGGCATTCCTGACGCGGGCCGTAATTCGGCTGGAAGGTGTTGTCCGAAGAACGGTAGCTGCGATAGTGGTCATAGCACCACTGGACGTGCGAGTTGCCTTCGTATCGGTTGTTCTCGCTGTTGACGATCGCGCCGGTGATCAGGGCGCCAGTCGCGAAGGCCGCGAGCGGGAACCAATAGTCGCCGTGACGACGATAACCCTGATGATAGTCGCGATAGCCACGATGGCCATTCCAATAGCCGCCGCCATCATTGTTGCGGGCAAAGTTACGACCGCCGAAATTGCGATTTCCGAAATTGCGGTTGCCGAAATTGCGATTGCCGTGGTGGTTCTTCATCCAAGGCTTGTAGTCGACGCTCTGCACGTCGCTCGAAGTCGAGGCCGCCTGCGGCACGAACATTTGCGCCGCGTTGGCCGGCATGGCTGCGGCTACTCCAAACGAAACTGACAGGGTGGTCGCCAGTATACCCGTTACGATCTTGTTCATTGTCTTCTCCTTCGAAGGGTGATTGACGTCCCTTGTGGCGAGACAACGAGCAATACACGGGATGGTTCCTCCCAAAACGCCAAGTTACTGATCTGTAATGTTTCTCTTGCCCGACATCCAAACTACAAGATGCTCGGCCACTGGCCCTCCGAGCTTGTACCTCCCTCGATCGAAGTGGCCGTTTGGGCAAGGCGACGGGGCTGGAAAAGCTTCGCTCCCGGATCCGTTTTTTCCGGTTGACCGGTCGAGGCACTCTCCCTATGTTCCGCGCAATTTCGAGGGCCGCCTTTTCAAGCCCGAGGGAGCGCGTAGCTCAGCCGGTAGAGCAACTGACTTTTAATCAGTAGGTCATGGGTTCGAATCCCATCGCGCTCACCATTGTCAAAGAACTTACCAGCCTTTGGTTCGTGAAGCTTACAACGCGCTTCGACCGTTCAGCCGCTTCGCGACAGATGCACGCCCATTACCGCCGCCTTCTTGGCAATCAGGCCTTCCAGATCCGCGTCGGAGCGCGTGGTGCCTGTCCGTTCGCGCAGCAGCGAAATCACCGCGCTCATCGATAACGGAGCGGTCTGAGCGCCCAGAATGGCGTCCACCGCGCCGGCAACATCCGGGGTCTCCGTTGGTGCTCGCATGGTCGGTTCCCTTCTGTTCAGGTCCGCATCAGTGCCGTCAGCAGGTCCTCGGACGCCGCGATCGAAGATGACCGCCAAGCCGTTCTTGACCGCGAGCGTGGCGATCATATCGTCGAGCTTGCGATCGGACAGGTCCGCAAGAGCGGGCTTCAGCATCCTGCGGATTACCCTGGCAGCCTGATCCGTCGACACAAAGTCAAAACGCCGTTTTCTGGCCTCGACATATTGCTCGATGATCATGCCCAGGCGCCGGGCCGCGATGTCCCTGGGTTCCGGCTCGCTCTTCGGGTTCTGCACCTTATGCCTCCGCGAACTGCCGTGCGTGCAATTCGGCAGTCACCGGGAAATAGGGCGGCTCTATCTGATATCAAACGCTCGTCGCTCATCCGATGCATCTTCCACTGATGGAGGAACGATCCCGCTGCTGAAGCATTGGGTTCCATGACCAGCTCATTGAGGGAAGGCCGGGCCATGAAGATTGCTCATGTCGCACCACTATACGAATCGGTGCCGCCAAGGCTCTATGGTGGCACCGAGCGCATCATCTCCTACCTGACCGAGGCTCTCGTCGACCTTGGCCATGACGTGACGTTGTTTGCCAGCGGCGACACGAAGACCTCCGCAAGGCTGGTGCCATGCCGTGAACGGGCGCTTCGTCTCGATCCCCGTCCTTTGAAATCGGAGATCGCAGCGCATCTGTCGATGCTCGACGAGGTGAGGAAACGGGCCGACGATTTCGACGTCATCCATTTCCACCTCAGCCATTTCCTGCATTTTCCGTTTTTCCGCGACATGCCGCAGCGTACGGTGACGACGCCGCATGGCAGGCTGGATTACGCGGACCTCGCGCAAGCCTATGACCGGTTCCCGCGGTTCCCGATGATTTCGATATCCCGCAGCCAGCGGGCGCGGTTTGCATCGGCGAACTGGCTGGCGACAATCCACCACGGGCTGCCCGTCGATCTCTATGAACCGGATTTCGAGACAAGTTCGGATGGCGCCTATCTTGCGTTTCTTGGCAGAATGTCGCGCGACAAGCGTCCGGACCGGGCGATCGAGATCGCCCGCCGTACCGGGCTGAAGCTCAAGCTCGCGGCCAAGGTCGGTGCTGATGATCGCGCCTATTTCGAGGAGGTCGTCCAACCGATGATCGATGGCGACCAGATCGAATATGTCGGCGAGATCAATGAGGAGCAGAAGACGGCGTTTCTCGGAAACGCGGCCGCCCTGCTTTTCCCGATCGATTGGCCGGAGCCGTTCGGCCTTGCCGTGATCGAAGCGATGGCTTGCGGGACACCTGTCATGGCCTGGAATTGCGGTGCCATGCCAGAGATCGTCGACGACGGGGTCACCGGTTTCGTCGTCGAGACCATAGAAGATGCCGTTGCCGCAATGCCGGCTCTCCTGCAGTTCGACAGGCGGCGTGTCAGGGCCGTGTTCGAGCGGCGCTTTTCAGCCCGCAGGATGGGTCAGGATTACGCCGCTGCTTACGCGGAGCTGGTCGACGCCGGCGGTCACGCCAAGGCCTCGTAGCGGCGTCTTTGGAATGAACAGGGACAACCCACTTTGACCATCAGCCAACTTGACGAGCGCACGCTCGATCCAGCGGTAGCACTGGCGTCTCTTGATGAGTCAGCGCCCAGGGAGCCGCACAGGCTGTTCGCGCTCAAGCACGGCGACTGCTTTGTCGTTGCCGACGGCTATGGCGACATACGCGGTGTTGGTGACGGCTTCTTTCGCGACGACACGCGCGTGCTTTCGGAATTTCGCCTCACCGTCGGCGGGCGGTCGACGTCGTTGCTTGGCGCGTCGCTTAGCCAGGACAATGTCCTGTTCACTACCAATCTGACCAATCTACCGATCGAAAGTGCCGCGGGCCGCCAGATTCCGCAAGGCGCGATCCATATCGAGCGCGTCCGGCTGCTGTGGGAGGAGAGGCTGTATGAGCGCATAACGCTCTCCAACTACAGCAGGGAGCATTCGACGATCCTGCTGTCGCTGCGCTTTGGTGCCGATTTCCGCGACATGTTCGAGGTCCGGGGCTCGACCCGCGCGAAGCGTGGAACTGCGCATACG
Source organism: Mesorhizobium subarcticum (assembly GCF_055456085.1). Classification (NCBI taxonomy): domain Bacteria; kingdom Pseudomonadati; phylum Pseudomonadota; class Alphaproteobacteria; order Hyphomicrobiales; family Phyllobacteriaceae; genus Mesorhizobium; species Mesorhizobium subarcticum. The sequence goes on from NZ_CM144237.1 coordinate 4,590,195, forward strand.
GCCGAGATTGCCGGCAACGCGGTCGTATTGCGCTACGATGGCCTGGACGAAGTGGTGCGGACATCGGCGATATCATTTTCACAGACGCCCGATCAGCTGACCGCCGAGCAGGCGGATTTCGTCATCGCCGTCACCAAGCGCAGCAGCCAGACGCTTTACCTGGAAGTGGGCAATGAGACGGACGAACGCCCCGAAAGCCGCCGGTTTCGCGCCGCGGCCGCCCGGGCTCGGTTCGGCATGCGCGCCAAACGCCGGCATGGCGCGACACTGCACAGTTCAGGCCGCGTCTTCAACGACTGGATGGCGCGGGCTCGCGCGGATGTCGCGCTGCTCACGACGGAACTGCCGACCGGGCCTTATCCCTACGCCGGTATACCGTGGTTCTCCACCGCCTTCGGCCGGGACGGCGTGATTTCAGCCCTGCAGATGCTTTGGCTGAATCCCGGGCTGGCGCGAGGCGTTCTGGCGTTTCTTGCCCAGCACCAGGCGACCGAGACCTCTCCTTTCAGCGATTCCGAACCCGGCAAGATCATGCACGAGACCCGCAAGGGCGAGATGGTGGCGCTCAGCGAGCTGCCCTTCGGCCGTTACTATGGCGGTGTCGACACGACGCCGCTCTACATCCATCTTGCTTGCGCCTATGCGGATCGCACGGGGGACACGGCCTTCATCGATACGCTGTGGCCCTCGCTGTGTGCCGCGGCCGAGTGGATCGAAACGGCGAGCCGTTCGACAGGATTCCTCACCTACCAGCGCGCCGCGGAATCCGGCCTGGCCAACCAGGGATGGAAGGACAGTTTCGATTCCGTCTTTCACGCCGATGGCCGCATTCCGAAGGGGCCGATCGCACTGGTCGAGGTGCAGGGCTACGTCTTCGCGGCCTTCCAGGGGTTGGCGAAACTGGCACGGCTGCGTGGCGAAACGGAGCGGGCGGAGGGGTGGGAAATACGCGCCGACACACTTCGCCAGCAAGTCGAACGCCATTTCTGGATCGAGGACCTGAGCTACTATGCGCTGGCACTGGATGGCGAGGGTCACCCCTGCAAGGTGCGCACATCCAATGCCGGTCACCTGCTTTACGTCGGCCTTCCCAGCCCTGATCGCGCACGTATGGTCGCCGACCAGCTGCTGTCAGCCTCGTTCCATTCCGGCTGGGGGCTGAGAACGCTGGCGGACGACGCGATATTCTTCAATCCGATGTCCTATCACAACGGATCCATTTGGCCGCATGACACCGCGATCTGCGCCGCCGGACTGGCGCGATACGGTATCCGCGACGACGTGGTGCGGCTGATGAGTGGGACCTTCGAATCCGCCGTCCATTTCAACATGCGGTTGCCGGAACTGTTTTGCGGTTTTACGCGCGCGGCTGGTGAAGCGCCGATTGCCTATCCGGTGGCGTGCCTGCCGCAAGCCTGGTCCGCCGGCTCCGCCTTCATGCTCATGCAGTCGTGCCTCGGCCTTCAGATCGATGGCTGGGCAGGCGAGATCCATGTTACCCGGCCGCGCCTGCCGATCGGCATCGACAGCCTCGTCATTCGTCATCTTTCGGTCGGGCAGGCGGCGGTGGATCTGACGTTCCAGCGCGTCGGAGATCGTGTTGGCGCCTTCCTTGCGGAACCGCATGAGGGGCTGGTGCCTCTCGTGGTCCGAAGCTGAAAAACCGGAACCATCGTGCGGGCTGGGGCGTTGGACAACCAGACTATGGGCGCCGGAGTTCCGACCGATGGAGTTTCTTCGGTATCCCATTGAAAGGTAATCGATTTCAATGCCCGACAACAGTTCGTCCCTGGTAATTCCCCTATTCGCATTGTGGCTCTTCATTCTTGCAGCTGTCGGCGTCCTGTTTATTGTGCTGATGACGATGATGTGGCGATCGCGCACGGGCCGCAGGCTTGCTGCTGTGAAGGCAGATGCGGCTCCCAGCCCGGTGCCGGAATTCGAGAAGAATGGGCAGTCCACCGTTGCCGCGCTGGCGCAGTGGTCGCCCGAGACGCTGCGTCATATACTGGCAACGGAACTTCCCGATGCCCAGGTGATCGTCGTCTCGAATCGTGAGCCGTACATCCACAACCGCGAGGGCGACGACATCGAGCTGGTCGTACCCGCCAGCGGGCTCGTGTCCGCCCTGGAGCCGATAACGCGCGCCTGTGCAGGCACCTGGATCGCCTACGGCGGCGGTTCGGCCGACGCGTTTGTGGTCGACAAGAACGACCGGATCAAGGTACCGCCCGACAATCCCTCCTACACGCTGCGCCGCGTCTGGCTGAGCGAGGAAGAACAGCAAGGCTATTATCTCGGCTTTGCCAATGAAGGCCTCTGGCCGCTGTGCCATATCGCCTTCACCCGGCCGATATTCCGTGCCTCCGATTGGGAAGCCTACGAAGCGGTCAACCGCAAATTCGCCGACACCGTCATCGCCGAAGCCCGCAACGAGCGGCCGATCGTGCTGGTCCAGGATTACCATTTCGCGCTGCTGCCGCGAATGATCCGGGAGCGCCTGCCCGAGGCGATTATTATCACCTTCTGGCACATCCCTTGGCCGAATTCGGAAGTGTTCAGCATCTGCCCGTGGCGCGAGAAGATTCTCGAGGGCCTGCTCGGCAGTTCCATCGTCGGTTTTCACACCCAATTCCATTGCAACAACTTCATCGACAGCGTCGACCGTTTCCTGGAAAGCAGGATCGAGCGCGAGGATTCGGCCATCTCCTATGGCGGCCAGATCAGCCTGGTTCACGCCTATCCGATTTCAATCGAGTGGTCGCCGCCGCAACTGGACAAGCTGCCGGACGTGGCAACCTGCCGTCGGCAGGTTCGCGAGAAATTCGGCCTGGCCGACCATGTCAGGCTGTGCGTGGGCGTTGAGCGTCTCGACTACACCAAAGGCATCCTCGATCGCTTCAATGCACTTGATGAACTGCTGACGCTTCATCCGGAATGGATCGGCAAGGTGGCGTTCCTGCAGATCGCGGCGCCCAGCCGCGGCACCTTGCCCGCCTACCAGCAATTGTATGAAGAGTGCATGCGCCATGCCGAGGATCTCAACCAGCGCTATGGCCGCGAAGGCTATACGCCCGTCCTGATGGTGACGGAACATCACTCGCAGCAGCAGGTCCACGAAATCTACCGGGCCGCCGACGTTTGCATGGTGACCAGCCTGCATGACGGTATGAACCTGGTTGCCAAGGAGTTTGTCGCGGCGCGCGAGGATGAACAAGGTGTGCTGCTGCTGAGCATGTTCGCCGGCGCCTCCAAGGAGCTGCTGGAGGCGCTGATTGTCAATCCCTACGACGCGGCAATGATGGGTGACGTCCTGCTGCAGGCATTGACCATGTCGCAGGAGGAGCAAACCCAGCGCATGCGACGCATGCGCGAGATCGTGCGCGAGAACAACGTTTATAAATGGGCGGGAAGCATGCTTCTGGATGCCGCGCATTTGCGCAAGCGCAATGCAGTCGACCGAGCCGTCGGCGCTGCTCCCACGGTACCTGCCAACGTGATATCGCTGCTCGAACGTAAACGCGTGGCGGCGCTGTGATGTCGATATCGTCAAACCTGCCGGAACCCGTCGTCCCGCAAGGGCCATGGAGCCTGTTCCTCGATATCGATGGCACGCTTCTCGAACATGCCGCGCATCCCGATGCGGTGGCTGTCAGTGAGGAGCTGCGCATGCTGTTGGCACGGCTTGAAACGCAATTGGACGGAGCCTTGGCGTTCATTACGGGACGCTCGATCGCCGCCGTCGACCATCTCTTCCAGCCCCTCAGATTGCGCGCCGCCGGGCTCTATGGCCTCGAACACAGGCTGGTGCGTGATGGTCCGGTCGAGGCGGCCGGCGAACCGGCCGACATTGCAGCGCTTGCCGAGGAAATCGAAGCGGAACTCGACAGTGCCAACGTCTATATCGAGCGCAAGGGGCCGATCCTGGCCATTCATACGCGCGCTGCGCCGCATTTGCTGCAGCGCTCCATACAGCTTGTCGAACAGGCACTGGACAAACTGCCTGTGGGATATCGGGTACTGGCCGGTAATGCAGGGGTTGAACTGATGCCGCTAGAAGCGGCGAAGGGAGCAGCTATCCGACGCTTCATGCAGCAACCGGCATTTGCAGGCCGTAGCCCTGTATTCCTTGGAGACGATACTTCGGACGAAAACGGCTTTGACGTCATCAATGAGATGGATGGTGTCTCGATACGCATCAAACCGCGCGGACCGACCGCCGCGCGCCATGCGCTTGCCGGTGTCGACGAGGCGCTGGCCTGGCTTGATGGCGTGAGCCACAGCGATGCGGAGAGATTGACTGTCACCACATAAATCGATGGAGCCGGCAATGACCCAGTTTACCAGCCTCATCCGCGAGATCATGCCTGCCTGGCTGCGCCGGCGCTCACGCCCGAAAATGCAGGAGGCCGGAGCGAGCTTCGATCCAGCGCGGCCGCAGGATGCGGACATGGTGTGGCGCAAGGTCGTCGAAAAGGATCTCTTTGGGGCAAACACGCAGGACTATGTCCAGAACAAAAAGACCAATCGCCACTGACGATCAGCTTTAGTTTCCGAAAACCATCGAGACGTTGCCGCCGGCATGGCGTTCGAGCCGGCCGGCGAGGTCTAGTTCCAGCAACACCATGAAGACCTGGGCCGGGTGCAGGCCAGTATGGCGGATGATCTCGTCGACCGACACAGGTGTCGGACCGAGCGCCTCGATGACGCGGGCGCGGTCGCTCTCGCCGGGTGGCGGTGTGGCCGAGAAATCCGGCGGGTCTTCAAACGGAGGCATTTCCGGCGCCCGCATGCCGGTCAGTGGCGCGATCGCCCTTGAAATGTCGGAGGCTTCGGTGACCAGCGTGGCGCCGTCCTTGAGCAGGCCGTTGGTGCCGGCCGCGCGTGGGTCCAGTGGCGACCCCGGGACGGCGAACACCAGCCGGCCCATTTCGCCGGCAAGCCTGGCGCTGATCAGCGAGCCCGAACGTTGTGCCGCCTCGACCACCACCAGCCCAAGGGCGGCGCCCGCGACAAGGCGATTGCGGCGCGGAAAATCCTGGGCGCGCGGCTGCCACCCGAACGGCATTTCGGAGATTATGGCGCCACGCTCGGCAATTTCCTCGCAAAGGCCAGTATTTTCGGGCGGGTAGGGCAGGTCGAGGCCTCCGGCCAGGACGCCGATCGTGCCAGTCGCCAGGCTGCCCTGATGCGCCGCCGTGTCGATGCCGCGCGCCAGGCCGGAGACGATGCCATAGCCGTCGCGGCCGAGATCGGCCGCCAGCACACGCGCCATCTTGATGCCGGCCAGCGATGCGTTGCGGGCACCGACAATGGCAACTCCCGGCAGCCGGAACACGGCGGCATTGCCTTTCACCGCCAGCAAGGGCGGCGGATTGTCCATGCTTCTCAGCAATGGCGGATAGTCTGGCTCGCCGATGCCGACAAAGCGCGCGCCAGCCTTGCGGGCTGCTTCCAGTTCGGCCTCAGCTTCGGCGATCGACGGAATGCGGGCGATCCGGCTGGCGCCACCCGAAATCATCAGTTCCGGCAAGATTTCCAGCGCCACCTCGGCGGACCCGAAGCGGTTGATCAAGTCGCGAAAGGAGGCAGGGCCGACATTGTGGGTGCGGATCAGCCGCAGCCAGCTCAGCCGCTGCCGGTCGCTGAGGCGCGGCCCGGTGGCCGGCTCGCTCACCGCGGTGGCGTGCTCGCTCACCCCTTGGCTCCGATCTTGCCCTCGGTGCCGGCAAGCAGGCGCGAAATGTTTTCCCTATGCTTGATGAAGACAATGACGCTCATCACAACGAACAGGACGGCTATCTGTGGTGTGCTCATGAAATACAGGGCAATCGGCACGACGACGGCTGCCGTCAGCGCTGCAAGCGATGAGAACCGGAACAGGAACGCCATCACCAGCCAGACGACGGCGAAGATCAGCGCCACCTGCCAGGCAAGGCCGATCAGCACACCGAGATAAGTCGCGACGCCCTTGCCGCCCTTGAAGCCGAGCCAAGCCGGAAAGAGGTGACCAAGAAAGGCGCCGAGGCCGGCCCAGACCGCCGTTTCCGGCGCGAAATGGCCAGCAATCAGCACGGCGGTCGTCCCTTTCAGGGCATCGAGCAACAAGGTCGCGGCGGCCAGTCCCTTGTTGCCGGTGCGCAGCACGTTGGTGGCGCCGATGTTGCCGGAGCCGATCTTGCGCACGTCACCAAGGCCGGCCGCGCGGGTGAGCAGCAGGCCGAACGGAATCGAGCCTAAGAGATAGCCGAACACCAACGCTGGGATGAGGCCGTAAGTCATTGTTTCCCCCGCAGTTCTCCCAAACGGTCAGGTCAGGCTCAGTGCGCGATTGCCGGATCAGACCGAGAACACTGTGCGGCCCGCCACCAGCGTTTGCAAGACCTTGCCTTGCAGGCGGGCGCCTTCGAAGCAGGTGTTCTTCGAGCGCGAGCGAATGCCGCTTTCACTGACGATCCAGGGTTCATCGAGATCGACAAGCACAAGGTCGGCGACAGCACCCGGCTTCAACGTGCCGCCGGGCAGCCCAAACACCTTTGCCGGGGCGGTGGAGAGCGTTTCGATCAGCCGCAGCAGGGGCACGTCGCCATTGTGGTAGAGCCGCAAGGCCGCGCCAAGCAGCGTCTCCAATCCGATGGCGCCGGCTGCCGCGTCGGCAAAAGGCAGGCGCTTGGTGTCGACATCCTGCGGATCGTGCGAGGAGACGATGATGTCGACCGTACCGTCCCTGACCGCCTCGATCATCGCCAGCCGGTCTTCCTCGGCGCGCAGAGGCGGCGTCAGGCGGAAGAAGGTGCGGTATTCGCCGACATCATTTTCATTAAGCGACAGATTGTGGATCGACACGCCCGATGTGACGGCTGCACCATCGGCTTTGGCGCGCGTCACAGCGCTTGCCGCCATCGCCGTCGAGATTTTTGCCGCGTGATAGGAACCGCGCGTCAGACGCGCCAAAGCCAGATCGCGCTCCAGCGGGATCGATTCGGCTTCACGCGGAATGCCGGACAGGCCGAGCCAGCTGGCGTACAGGCCCTCGTTCATGACGCCTGATGAACCGAGGTCGGCATCCTGCGTTTCATGCACGATGGTGGCGCCGAAATCGCGGGCGTAGGTCAGTGCGCGGCGCATCACCAGCGCGCTTGCTATGGTGTGACGACCATCGGTGAAGGCGACAGCGCCGGCCTCGCGCAACAGGCCAAACTCGGTCATCTCGCGGCCATCGAGGCCTTTGGTGATCGCCGCTGCCGGGAAGATGTTGACGATCGCCGTGTCCTTGGCGGTGCGCAGCACGAACTCGACCAGCGCGACATTGTCGATCACCGGGTCGGTGTCGGGCATCATGACGACCGACGTGACGCCGCCGGCGGCCGCCGCGACGTTCGCCGAGGCGATGGTTTCGCGATGCTCGCCGCCGGGCTCGCCGATGAAGACGCGGCCATCGATCAGGCCGGGAATGATCGCCTTGCCGGCGCAGTCGATTGTTGCAGCGCCTTCAGGGGCGCCTTGATTCAGTGCCGCCTTGCCGGCGGCAACGATTTTCTCGCCATCGACAATGACGGAGCCGACTTCGTCGATACCGCGCGAAGGGTCGACGATGCGGGCGCGTTCAAAGACCGTCGTGCTCATTCGCCGCGGCCCTCTTGATTACGGCGGGGGTCGAGCAGCGCTTCCATCACCGCCATGCGCACGGCAACGCCCATCTCCACCTGCTCCTGGATGACGCTTTGCGGGCCGTCGGCGATTTCCGAGGCGATCTCGACGCCCCGGTTCATCGGGCCGGGATGCATCACCATCGCGTCATCCTTGGCGGCCTTCAGCTTTTCGGCGTCGAGGCCGAAATAGCGGAAATATTCGCGAACCGAAGGCACGAAGGCGCCTTCCATCCGCTCGCGCTGCAGACGCAGCATCATCACCACGTCGGCGTCTTTCAGGCCTTCGGCCATCGAGCGCGTGACAATCACCCCCATTCGTTCGATGCCGGAGGGCAGCAGCGTTGAAGGGGCGACGACCCGAACCTGCGCGCCGAGCGCGTTGAGCAGCATGATGTTGGAGCGCGCCACGCGCGAATGCAGGATGTCGCCGCAGATCGCGACGATCAGCTTCGACAGCGGACCCTTGGCGCGGCGGATGGTCAGCGCGTCGAGCAGCGCCTGTGTCGGGTGCTCATGCGCGCCGTCGCCGGCATTGACCACGGAGCAGCTGACTTTCTGGGCCAGAAGGGCGGCGGCACCCGCCGACTGATGGCGGATGATCAATATATCGGGCCGCATGGCGTTCAGGGTCATCGCCGTGTCGATGAGGGTTTCGCCCTTTTTCACCGAAGAGCTCGCCACCGACATGTTCATGACATCGGCGCCGAGCCGCTTTCCGGCCAGCTCGAACGAGGACTGCGTACGGGTCGATGCCTCGTAGAACAGGTTGATCTGGGTGCGGCCGCGCAGCGTCGCGGTTTTCTTCTCGGACTGCCGCGAAATCGCGACAGCCAGATCCGCCCGGTCGAGCAACAACTCGACGTCGGCGGGCGAAAGATCGCTGATGCCCAAAAGATGGCGGTGAGGGTAGAGTGGCAGGGACGAAGCGTCGGTCATCTCAAGGGGGTGCTATAGGGTGCGGATTTTGCGCCTGCAAGCACCAGCTTTACATTGGCGCTGTTCTCCCCGGTATTTTCGTCGCGCGCGCGGCAACGCTTGGCTATATCTAGCCGATGGCCTCGGATTCGTGGCTTTCGCACGACAGGGACCTTTCTACGGATTGAAGGATTGGGCGTGACCGACGACGTAACGAACCAGCCGCCGCCGCTGACGGGCGGCAACGCCTGGCGAGGCGATCCGTTGCTGATCCAGCTTGCCGAGCGCTTTTCCGATCCGGTGCGCAGGGAACTCGATGGGCTTGGCCGTTTCGTGCTGACCCAGGAAGCCCAGGAACTGGCCCGCCTCGCCAATGTCGAGACGCCGAAACTGAGGACACATGACCGCCAGGGGCGGCGCCTCGACCTGGTCGAGTTCCATCCCGCTTACCACGCCCTCATGCGTCGTTCGGTGGCGAACGGGTTGCATTCCTCGGTCTGGGAGAATGGTGACGCCGAGATCGGCCGCCGCCATCAGGTGCGTGCCGCGCGTTTCTATCTGACCGCCGAACTCGAAACCGGGCACCTCTGTCCCATCACCATGACCAGCGCCTCGCTGGCGGCATTGATGGCCAGCCCAAAGCTGTTTCGCGAATGGGCGCCGCGCGTGACGACGCGCAAATACGACCAGAGCCAGAAGCCGCCGGTGGAGAAGACCGGGCTGACGCTCGGCATGGGCATGACGGAGAAGCAGGGCGGCACCGATGTGCGCGCCAATGTGACGAGGGCCGAGCGTGCCGGCAGCGGTTTTTATCGCCTGACTGGGCACAAATGGTTCATGTCGGCGCCGATGTCGGACGCCTTCCTGGTGCTGGCGCAGGCGCCGGAAGGGCTGTCCTGCTTCCTCGTGCCGCGTGTTCTCGGCGACGGATCGGGCAATGGCTTCCGCTTCCAGCGGCTGAAGGACAAGCTCGGCAACCGCTCCAACGCGTCTTCCGAGGTCGAATTCGTCAACGCCATCGGCGAAATGGTCGGCGAACCCGGCGCCGGCGTGAAGACGATCATGGACATGGTGACCTTGACCCGGCTCGACTGCGCGGTGGCATCCTCGGCCATCATGCGGGCAGGGCTGGCGGAAGCGGTTCATCATGCCCGCCATCGCCAGGTTTTCGGCTCGGCCTTGATCGAGCAGCCGCTGATGCAGCGCGTGCTGGCCGACATGGCGCTGGATGTCGCCGCCGCCACGGCGCTGTCGTTTAGGCTGGCGCGCTCCTTCGACGAGGCGGCGGGCGATCGCGGTGAGGCGGCCTTTGCGCGCGCCATGACGGCGGTCGTCAAATACTGGGTCTGCAAGATAGCGCCAGCACTGCTTTACGAAGCGATGGAGTGCCTTGGCGGTAACGGCTATGTCGAGGAAGCGCCGCTCGCCCGCTACTATCGCGAGGCCCCGGTCAACGCGATCTGGGAAGGGTCGGGCAATGTCATGGCGCTCGATGTGCTGCGTGTGCTTGGCCGCGCGCCCGGCCTGTTTGAAGAGGTGCTGGGGGGGATAGATCGTGATCTCGGTGCCGGCGGACGTGGCACGGTAGGCGTCCTGAAGGCGGCGATGCAGGTTGCTTCAACCGACGAGGGCTCGGCCAGGTTGCTGACGGAACAGCTGGCGCTGTCAGCCGCGGCGGCCGAGCTGCGCCGGCTTGGGGCAGGGCGGATTGCCGATGCCTTCGTCGAAACGCGCCTGGCCGGCCAGTGGCGCAACACCTACGGCATGCTCGATTCGCGCCACGACGCGCGCATGATCATCGACACGCTCTATCCGCCGGTGAACTGAGCCGCGAGCGGCTCGTCGCTAGATTTGCACACGTCTGAGGGCATCGTCGTGCGCCCTGTGGATGGCCGTTAACCTTAACAAATGGTTTCCGTTGCGGCGGCGAGCGGCAAAGCCCACTGTTATTCCTGCCGAAGCAGGAACCACGATGCGACACGTATTGACCTCCTTTTTGTCTGTGCACTGGGCGATCGTTTTCGCCCTGCTGGCGCTGATTTGCATCGATGGAAACCGCGGTGTTGCGGCAGCGCTTGGCGTGCTGGGCGTGACCGTAGAGAGCGCCCGCTTCGTCAATCTGGAAAACATCGTCGTGGTCGCGCCGCTGGCGGTTGCACTGCTGGTCGTGTCGGTGCTGTTCTTCTGGGCCTTTATCGATACGCTGATCAACGATGCGGCGAGCCCCGGCGCCGACAGTGTCGTGCGCATCGCTTTCATTTCCGCTTCCGGTGTGATGTCGATGATCCTGATCGGCGGCGCGGCCCAAGGCATCAACGGGTTGTTCATGGTGGTGGCCGTGCAACTCGCCGCACTTCTGGCCTCTTATGTCGCGATGCTCGCCGAGCGGCGCTCTGCAGCCGTGTCGGATGACGCCGATTTTCGCGCTACGGCACACGGCATGGCGAAGGCGGCAGCCCATAATTCGCTGCTCTCCCTGATATCGGGCCGCACCGGACCGAACGGCAAGGGAGACCGCTGATGCGCTATATCTTCGCATTGTGGGCGGCTCCGATGGCGCTGTTCTGGGGCTGGTTCTACCTGTCGCTCAACGACATGAATTTCGGCTACGTCATGCTGACCCGGCAACTGCATGATTTTGTGTTCCAGCTCTATGGCCAGATGCTCGGCATCGATCCGGCGATCATCCCCGGCATGGTGGCCAAGGCCTGCATCTTCGATGGGTTTCTGCTGATGGCGTTATGGGCGTTTCGCCGCCGCCGCGAAATCGCCGGCTGGGTCAGACGGCGCTGGGCGGGTCCTGTCCCGTTCGATCGGCTGCATCGAGTGACTGAAGCCGGTCCAAAACTCCCTGCAGAATAAAGGCCGCGGCCGCCGAATCGATCTTGCCGGCGCGTTTGGCGCGCGAGAAATCCATTTCGATCAGCGTCCGTTCGGCGGCGACCGTCGACAGCCGCTCATCCCAGAACACGAAAGGCAGGTCGCTCAGCTGCGCCATGTTGCGCACGAAGGCGCGTGACTTCTGCGCACGCGGACCTTCCGACCCATCCATGTTGATCGGCAGCCCGATCGCCACCGCGCCAACGTTCTCCTTCTGCATCAAGGCCAGCAGGACCGCGGCATCGAGCGAGAACTTCCTTCGCATGATGACCGGGCGCGGATGAGCGAAGGAGAATCCCCGGTCGGAAACCGCAACGCCGATCGTCTTGTCGCCGAGATCGAGCCCCGCCAGAGTTTTTCCGCCGGCAAGCCGGGCCGGCAATTCTTCGATCGTGACAATGCCCAACGGTGGTCCTTCGCCCTTTCACCACCACGTGTCTTGTGAAGCGCGCGGTGGACACAGTAACCCTTTGATCTCAGGGCCATCGGCGTTCTATCCTTTGGCAAGGCAAAAATCGAGGAATGCATTCATGAAACTGACCTGGTACGGCCACTCGGCCTTCCGCATCGAAGCTGGCGACGCCAAGATTCTCATCGACCCCTACCTGATCGGCAATCCGTCCTGGACGGGCGGCTGGGAAGGACCGGCGGAGGGGATCACGCATGTCTTGTTGACGCACGGGCACAGCGACCACATCAGCGGCGCGCTGGAAGTCCTCGGCAATAGCGGCGCCCAGTTGGTCGCCAATTTCGAGATCTGCATGTATCTGGTCGGCAAGGGTGCCGACGGCAACAAGATCAATCCCGGCAACATTGGCGGCACGGTCGATTGCGGCGGCTTCACCACGACCTTCGTCCAGGCGCTGCACTCCTCTTCGTTTGGCGAAGACGGCGGCAAGAACATCTATCTCGGCAATCCGGGCGGTCTCGTCCTGCATTTCCCGGAAGACCGGACACTCTACCACATGGGCGATACCGATATCTTCTCCGACATGGCTTTGATCAACGAGTTGCATGAGCCCAAGATCGGCATCGTGCCGATCGGCGACCGTTTCACCATGGGCGGTGCTGTGGCGGCGCTCGCCTGCCGCCGCTTCTTCAAGTTCGAGACGGTGGTCCCTTGCCACTTCGGCACCTTTCCCATGATCGATCCCACGGCCGAGAAATTCCAGGCCGGCCTGGAAGGATCCGGCGTTGAAATAGCGTTGCCGAAGATTGGCGAGACGATTACGATCTAGAGACAGCCAAAGCGGAACAAAACCATGGCGTTGCGGCAAACTCTTTTCGTTTCGATGTTTGCCGCGGCGTCGCCGGCGCTTGCCGCTGATGATTTCATCGAAGCCGTCTACCTTCAGTCCGAGGAGCTTTGTGCACAGGCCAAGAAGGATACGCTGCAGACGCTGATCGACGCAGGCAATGTCGTGTTGTCGGCGCACGGACTGCAAGGTGTTGAATACAATTGCGAATTCGTTCAGATCAGCAGGGCGACACGCTCGCCAAGCTGGGCGGTGACGGCCATCTGCCAGGAGCCGGGCTATGTCTTTCCCGACGTGCTTTCGGTGACGCAAATGAACCCGACGCAGGTTGATCTCGTCTCGGTCCGGCCCATCGATGACGAAAGCGAGGCGAGCGGCAACAGCGGCAGCTACTATCTGTGCGAGGGCGTTGCCCTGCCATGACGATGCTGAACCGTGTCAGGTCGCTTTTTCGCCGCGAGCGGCCAGTGTTCCCAAAACTGGAACTCCACGTCGCGCATGGCTGCAATCTGTCTTGCGAAAGTTGCGCGCACTACTCCAACCATGGTCATTCCGGCACCGTTTCGCTCGAGGAGGCGGACCGCTGGATGGGATTTTGGAGCCGGCGCGTATCGGTCACCTGGTTCAATATCCTGGGTGGAGAGCCCACCATACACCCGCAGTTGCCCGCTTTCGTTGGACTGGTGCGGCGGCACTGGCCAGAGGCCATAATAGAAATCGTCAGCAATGGCTTTTTCCTGCACCGTCACCCGACATTGCCGGCAATTCTTGCCGCCGATCGCAACGCCCGGCTGACCGTCTCGGTTCATCATGGTTCGGAGGAGTACCAGGAGAGATTGAAACCGGTGTTCGATCTCGTGGAGGCTTGGCGTCGGGAACACCGGCTGCATATCGAGATCCGCCCGTCCGACAAGAACTGGACCCGTCGCTACGAAGGCTTCGGCAACACCATGTTGCCGTTCGAGGATGGCGATGCTCGCGTCAGTTGGGAAATCTGCCCGGCTCGCCATTGCAAGCAACTCCACGCCGGGCAGATTTGGAAGTGCGCGCCTCTCGCCTATCTGCCGATGCAGAAGGCAAAATACCGCCTTTCCGGCAAATGGGATCCCTATCTGGCGTATCGGCCGCTCGAGCCAGGCTGTTCCAACGCGCAATTGCGAGCCTTCGCGGCTCTGGAAGACGAGCACGCATGCAGCATGTGTTCGGCTAAGAGGCGACTGTTTGAGTTGCCCAACCCGCTGCGACGCCCCAAGGACCGGCTCAGCCCTGCTGTGGTCTAGCACTGGGTCCGACACGATGGATGTTGCGTGCTGCGCGCCGCGCCGCTATAGCCCGGACTGGTTTTCCCCGAGGCAAATATATGTCTGTTGATGTCAAGACAGTGAAGCGCGTCGCGCGTCTCGCCCGCATCGCGGTGAGCGAAGAAGATGCAGAACGCATGACCGGCGAGCTGAATGCGATACTGGGCTTCGTCGAGCAGCTGAACGAAGTCGATGTTTCCGGCATCGAGCCGATGACCTCGGTGACGCCGATGGAGATGAAGAAGCGCCGGGATGTCGTCACCGACGGCAACAAGGCGGCCGACATCGTTGCCAATGCACCGGCGACCGAAGAGAATTTCTTCCTCGTGCCAAAGGTCGTGGAGTAAGGCGCCGATGGTCATCGAGATCGCCATCGAGACGCCGCTGCAGGACGATGTGCGCGGCCTGGTCAACGAACTCAACGAGACCTTGCTCGAACTGACGCCGCCGGAGCACTGCTACCATTTGACCGTCGAACAGATGGCAGGCCAGGATACGACCGTTTTCATCGCCCGTGACAATGGCATCGCCATCGGTTGCGGCGCGTTGAAGCGCCATGGCGACGCCATCGGCGAGGTCAAGCGCATGTACACCAGGCCTTCGCATCGCGGCCGCAAGATTGGCGCCAAGATCGTCGAGCGGGTCGAGGCGCTGGCCCGCGATGAAGGGTTGAAACGGCTGGTGCTGGAGACGGGCGATCGTCATCCCGCCGCCTGGACCGTCTACGAACGTGCCGGATTTTCGCGCTGCGGCCCGGTGCTGGATTATCCCGATTCCGAGTGGTCGGTGTTTTACGAAAAGAGCCTTTGATGAGCGACCTGACCCGACTGACGATTTCGCAGGCCCGCGCCAAGCTGCGCGGCAAGGAAATCACCGCGACCGAGATCACCGAGGCCTATCTCTCGGCGATCGATCGCGCCAATCCGGCGCTCAATGCCTATGTCGCGGTCACCGGCGACAAAGCGCGCGACATGGCAAAGGCGTCCGACGCCAGGCTGGTCAAGGGCGAGGGCGGTGCGCTGGAAGGTATTCCGCTGGGCATCAAGGACCTGTTTGGCACCGAAGGCGTCCATACCCAGGCCTGCAGCCATGTGCTCGACGGCTTCAAGCCGCGCTACGAATCGACCGTCACCGCCAATCTGTGGGCCGACGGCGCGGTGATGCTCGGCAAGCTCAACATGGACGAGTTCGCCATGGGCTCATCCAACGAGACGTCCTATTATGGCCCGGTCATCAACCCGTGGCGGCGTTCGCGCGTCGACACGGTGGTGATGCCGACGACGCATCAGGGCGACGGCGGCTTCGTCTCTGCCGGCGGCACGAAAACCCAGCGCAGCCTGGACAATGCACAGCTGGTGCCGGGCGGCTCTTCCGGCGGTTCGGCAACCGCCGTCTCGGCTTTCCTGTGCGCCGGCGCGACAGCGACGGATACGGGCGGCTCGATCCGCCAGCCCGCCGCCTTCACCGGCACGGTCGGCATCAAGCCGACCTATGGCCGTTGCTCGCGCTGGGGCATTGTCGCCTTCGCCTCGTCGCTCGACCAGGCCGGACCGATCGCCCGCGACGTGCGCGATGCCGCGATCCTTTTGAAATCAATGGCTTCAGTCGACCCGAAGGACACCACCTCCGTCGACCGGCCGGTGCCGGACTATGAGGCGGCGATCGGCAAGCCGATCAAGGGCATGAAGGTCGGCATCCCCAAGGAGTACCGCGTCGACGGCATGCCCGAAGAGATCGAGGCGCTGTGGCAGAAGGGCATTGCCTGGCTCAGGGATGCTGGCGCAGAGATCGTCGACATTTCCCTGCCGCACACCAAATACGCGCTGCCGGCCTATTACATCGTGGCGCCCGCCGAGGCGTCGTCCAACCTGGCGCGCTATGACGGGGTCCGCTACGGGCTTCGCGTGCCGGGCAAGGACATCATAGAGATGTACGAGAAGACCCGCGCCGCCGGCTTTGGCCGCGAGGTCAAGCGCCGCATCATGATCGGCACCTATGTGCTGTCGGCCGGCTATTACGATGCCTACTATCTGCAGGCGCAGAAGGTGCGCAACCTGATCAAGCGCGACTTCGAGAATGTCTTTGCCGCCGGCGTCGATGTCATCCTGACCCCGGCGACACCGTCCGCGGCCTTCGGCATCGCCGATGAGGACATGGCCGCCGATCCGGTCAAGATGTACCTCAACGACATTTTCACTGTCACAGTGAACATGGCCGGCCTGCCGGGCATCGCCGTGCCTGCCGGCCTTGACCCCAAAGGGCTGCCGCTCGGCCTGCAGCTGATCGGCCGCCCGTTCGAGGAAGAGACGCTGTTCCAGACCGCCGCCGTCATCGAACAGGCGGCCGGCACATTTCAGCCGGAGAAGTGGTGGTAGGGATATCGCTCGTCTGAAGGGGTGAGCGATGTTCTACTATCTTTCCAAGATCTTCTGGTTCTTCATCCAGCCGCTTAACCTGACGATTTTCCTGCTTCTGGTGGGGCTGATTGCGGGAATGATCGGTCGCCGGCGGCTGGCCGTTACCGGCAGCGTGCTCGCCTTCCTGATTCTTGCATTGTCGGCTTGGACGTCGCTCGGCGCCATGATGCTCAACCCGCTGGAAGAACGCTTTCCACGTCCGCCGCTGCCGGAAAAGGTCGACGGCATCGTCGTGCTCGGTGGCGGGTTCGAGGGCGGGATCAATCTGGTTCGCGGCAGCTACGAATTGAGCAGCGGTGGCGATCGCATGGTCGAGACTGCAATCCTCGCCCGGCGCTTCCCACAGGCCAAGGTGGTTGTATCAGGCGGAAACGGCTCGCTTTTCCTTGACGGCGAGGGCGACGCCGATACCGCGCCCCGCCTGCTTGTCCCGCTGGGTGTATCGGCCGATCGTCTTGTCCTCGAGGACAAGTCCCGCAACACCTATGAAAATGCCGTCTTCAGCCGCAAACTTGTTGAACCGAAGCCGGGCGAGACCTGGTTGCTGGTGACCTCCGCCTTCCATATGCCACGGGCCAAGGCGCTGTTCGACAAGGCTGGGTTTCCCACCGTCGCATGGCCGGTCGACTATCGTACTTCGGGCAAGGAGGGTGTCGGCTTGTTTCGCGACAATGCCGCCGATTCCGTGCAGAATGCGACCATAGCGGTTCGCGAATGGATCGGGCTGTTCGCCTATTGGCTTTCCGGCCGCATCGATCAGCCTTTTCCAGCGCCTGGCGGCTGACCGATGACGGCGCGCCGCGCCGCCGAGAAGAACTGGCGCCGCACCAGCACAGCCAGCAGCAGAAGCGTCGACAGCACGAACACCACCGGATCGACGAACCAGCCGAGATAGCCGATCGAGAAGAATACACCGCGCAGGCCCGAGTTGAAGTGCTTGCCGGCCAGCATGTTCATCTGCGCCGCGCGCCACACAGCCGTTTCGGTGACCGGATTGCGTGAGGCTTCGCCATGCGGGATCGGCACGGCGCCGATCAGGATCGAGCAGTAATTGAACAGCCGGTAGGCCCAGCCGAATTTGAAGAAAGAAAAGGCCAGAATCAACACTAGCCCCAGCACCTTGATCTGGAAGGCCGGGCGCGATGGAGCGCCGCCAAGCGGCAGGTTGCTCAGCACTTCAAGCACCCGGTCGGACGCTCCGAGCAAGGCAAAGCAGCCGCCGAGCGCGATCAGCGAACTGGAGGCGAAGAAGGCGGTTCCCTGCTGCAGGCCGCTCATAATGGCGGTGTCGACGATGCGGATCTCGCGCTCGGCCATGGTGCGCATCCAGGCCTCGCGCTGCGCATTCATCGCTGTCGTCAGCGACACCCGGCTGACCAGCCTGCCGTCGGAAGCGAGCGTGTGCAGCAGCCACGCGATCAGGAAGAGGGCCAACGCCCCGAGATCGGCCGTAGACAGATAAGAGGAATCACCCATGGGCTGAATTTACCACATCCAGCGCGGTCGCCTCGATGCCGGCTCCCGCGAAGGACGGCAATGTCGCTGCCGGAGCAAACAAGGTCGGCAGGTGCTGCGCCGCGATTGCCAAAAGAGCGGAAACATCCTTGGAATTCCTATATGCAGTCCTCGACGTGACCTGTGGAGACAACGCCCTCGTGTTCCTTTCGGTTTTCGACCTGTTCAAGATCGGTATCGGCCCCTCGAGTTCGCACACGATGGGACCCATGACGGCGGCGTCGCGTTTCCTCGACGAAATCCTCAATGGTGACTGGCCGCGCCCGGCCGGCGTCAAGGTCGATCGGCTTGGCGCCAGCCTGCACGGCTCGCTTGCTTATACCGGCATCGGCCACGGCAGTGATCGCGCGGTCGTCCTCGGCCTTGCCGGCCTGACGCCGCAGACGGTCGATCCCGACCAGGCTGACGGGATTGCCAGCCAAATCGCTGCTGAAAAGCGCATTTCGCCTCCCGGCCATCCCTCTTATCGCTTCGATCCGGCCACCGATCTGGTGCTCGACCGCAAGACACAGCTCACCGGTCATGCCAACGGCATGGCGTTTTACGCCTACGATTCCGGCGACCGTCTGCTGCTCAAGCGCATCTACTATTCGATCGGCGGCGGCTTCGTGGTTTCGGAAGAAGAACTGCAGCGCATGAAGGCCAAGGGGTCGGTAACGACCGAAGGCAGACGAGTGCCCTATCCCTTCAAGAATGCGGTCGAGATGCTGAAGATGGCGGCCAAAAGCGGCCTTTCCATAGCCGAGATGAAGCGCGTCAACGAGGAAACGCAGATGACGCGCGAGGAGCTCGATGCCGGCCTCGACGCCATCTGGGGTGCGATGCAGAGCTGCATCGACCGCGGCCTGTCGCAGGACGGCATCATGCCGGGCGGGCTGAAGGTCCGGCGCCGTGCGCGCATGCTGCACGACAAGCTGCAGGAACAGTGGCAGCAGAACAAACCCAATCCGTTGCTCGCCAATGACTGGCTGTCGATCTACGCCATGGCGGTCAACGAGGAGAATGCGGCCGGCGGTCGTGTCGTCACCGCGCCGACCAACGGGGCCGCCGGCACGCTGCCGGCGGTGCTGCGCTACTGGCTGCATTTCCATCCCGAGGCCGACCAGCCGAGCATCCGCGACTTCCTGCTGACGGCCGCCGCTGTCGGCGGCATCATCAAGACCAATGCCTCGATCTCCGGTGCCGAAGTCGGCTGCCAGGGCGAAGTGGGGTCCGCCTCGGCAATGGCCGCGGCCGGCCTGTGCGCCGTCATGGGCGGCACGCCGATGCAAGTCGAGAATGCCGCTGAAATCGCGCTCGAACACCATCTCGGCATGACCTGTGATCCGGTCGGCGGGCTGGTCCAGGTGCCGTGCATCGAGCGCAATGCGCTGGGCGCGGTCAAGGCGGTCACGGCTGCGTCACTGGCGATCAAGGGCGACGGCGTCCATTTCGTGCCGCTCGACGCAGCGATCGAGACCATGCGCCAGACCGGCCTCGACATGAACGAGAAGTACAAGGAGACCAGCCTTGGCGGTCTTGCAGTCAACGTCGTGGAATGCTGAGGCGCTGGCCTAAACCGGCACTGTGGAGAAGTCCGTCAGGCCGTTGACGTCGCGGCGCTCCGGACTAACCTTAGCCAATGGCTCTCAATCTCCTAAAACTGTGCGTCGGCTGCGACAGCGTCGAGGACCTCGAGGAATGGATCGAGTTTCGTCTCGATGAACGGCGCCGGGCCGGCGAACCGGTCGAGCACTGGCATACCACGCGCATGGTGCCGACGCGGGGCGCCGAAATCATCGATGGCGGTTCGCTCTACTGGGTGGTCAAAGGCAATGTGCAATGTCGCCAGCTGATCACCGAGATCCGGCCGTTCACCGACGACGACGGCATTGGTCGCTGCCACCTGATGCTCGACCCACAGGTCGTGCGCACCGATTGGCAGCCGCGCCGGGCTTTTCAGGGCTGGCGCTATCTGAAACCGTCGGATGCGCCGGTCGATCTCGGTAAGGGCAAGGCGGGGCTGATCGAAATGCCGCCGAAACTCAGGCGCGAACTTGCCGATCTCGGTCTGCTGTAGGTCATCCCGCGGTAACGTCGCATGTTCGTGCGCGGGCTTTCTCTGGCCCTCAATCTTGCTTCGCGCTGGACTTGCAAGCGGCGAGACAACGCCACATCTTGAAATTCATGCCCAATGAAAAGCTGTCGAAATCGACAAAGGGCTGCTGCGTTGGTCGAACGGGATCGCAAGGCGGTCCTCTTCCGATCCCGGAGGCCATGATTCCGGCGCAGAAAAAGTGTTTGATGAAATGACGCGGTTGTCCAAACGTTCAGGGGATCCGCGAGGCGGTGGGAAATGCTAGGCGCAATTATCGTTCTGGTTGCATTGCTGTTGGTGCTGCTGAGCGTAGCCGCCGCGTTTCTGCGTGCCGATCCTGCAAGGCTCGCAAATGGGACGAGGACGGCTGGGCCGATCCTGATGGCCCTGGTTGGCGGTGCGGTGCTTCTGGTTGGCCGAAGCGGAATCGGCGGCGTCATGCTGTTCGTGGCAATCGGCTGGTATGCAGCCACGCGCACAAACCGGCCTGATGTCAGGCTGGCTCCGGGGAAACGCTCAACGGTGCGGACGGCAGCGCTCGAAATGGAGCTGGATCACGATACCGGCGGCCTCGAAGGGTTGGTTCTGGCCGGCCGCCACGACGGCAAGATGCTTGGAGCGATGGGCCTTGCGGAGTTGCAGCATCTCTACCGCGAGCTCTCTGGCGACGCGGAGAGCCGCCAGTTGCTAGAGACGTATCTTGACGGCAGATTTCCCGTCTGGCGCAAAAACACTGAGACGAACGGTGGCGAACGGCTGGGTGTTGCGCCAGGTCCGGGCGCCATGACTAAGGAGGAGGCCTACAAGGTCCTTGGTCTTGAAGCGGGGGCCGCCGCGGCGGATGTCCGCAAGGCGCACCGCCGCCTGATGCAGCGCCTGCACCCCGATATCGGCGGTACGTCTTTCCTGGCGGCGCGAATCAACGAAGCCAAGGACGTCTTGCTCTCCAACCACAACTAGTCTCCTTCGACGCAAAAATTTTTCCGGGAGATCGCTTCCACGCCGTCCTATTGCTGGACGGCGTAGCACGAGATTTTCTTCTTCTTCAAAGCGGTGCAGGCCTTCCAGGCGGCGTCCTTCGAACCAAAGCCGCCGAAGCGGGCGCGGTAATAGGTGACCCCGTCCTTGTCGAAGGCGACGGTGAAGCCGGCAGCATCGGCCAGCACCTTGGGCGCCTGCTTGCTGGTCTTGTCGAGGAAGGCCTGGGCTTCGGACTGCTTCGGCGAAGAGGCGACCTGAATGGCCCAGCCCGACGGAACCGAAGCGGTGTTGACCGGATCGACAGCCGGCGCGGGCTCGGCATAGGCCGATACGACCTGCGCGGTGGCGACCTTGGGGGCGGAGACGATGACCGTCTTCACCTTCTTTGCCGGGACAACCAGCTTCGGTGCTTCAGCCTCGGCGCTCTCTTCATCATCGCTGTCGCCCTGCGCAACGGTATCGCCCTGCGCAACAGTCGTGTCTTCGGCAACGGCCGTGTCGTCGGCGCTGGCTACCGCCACCGGCTTGTCATCCGGGGTCGGCGCGTCGTGCTTGGGCAGGAGGACCTTGGCAAGCGCCTTGATCGGATTTCCGCGATCAGCATCAGCATCGGCGACCAGGGCACCACCGCCGCGGGTCGAGGCCCTTGGCATGTAGGTGTTGATCAGGCCTGCCATCTGGTTATCGCGGCTACCGCCCGACGTGCCGCCCATGACAACGGCGACGAGACGGCGGTTGCCGTCATTAACCGACGAGACGAGGTTGAAGCCGGACGCGCGGGTGTAACCGGTCTTGATGCCGTCGACGCCCTTGATGCGTCCCAGCAGGCGATTGTGACCATTGATGCGCTGACGGCCGTAGAGAAACGAGCGCTGCGAGAAATAGCCGTAGTACTGCGGGAAATGCTCCCTGAGCGCGATGCCGAGCGTCGCCATGTCGCGCGCGGTGGTGAACTGGCCGGGATCGGGCAGGCCGTTGGCATTGCGGAAGACGGTGCCGTTCATGCCCAGTGCCCGCGCCTTGGCGGTCATCATGCGGGCAAAAGTGGTTTCGTTGCCGCCGATCATTTCACCCAGCGCGGTGGCCGAGTTGTTCGCCGACTTGGTGACGATCGACAGGATGGCGGTCTCGACAGTGACAGAACCGCCCGGCTTCACGCCGAGTTTCGTTGGCGCCTCGGCAGATGCATGGGCCGAAAACACGACTGGGGAGTTTTTGCTGATCTTGCCCTTCGCCATCGCTTCGAAGGTCAGATAAAGCGTCATCATCTTGGTCAGTGACGCCGGATAGCGCCTGCCGTTGGCATCCGCCGAGTACAGCACCTTGCCAGTCTTGGCATCCACGACGATGGCCGCCGGCCGCGCTGCCAGTGACAAGGCAACGTCGGCGCAGACGAATGTCAACGCCAAGGCGAAGACCATGGCCGCCTTGAGGGGGGAGGTGGATTTGGAAACGATGCCCAACAACGCCTTACGCACTGATACTTCCCTTGAATTCTTCGTTGCGTTGGAGGCGGCAAAGGGTCCTGCCTCACTTCCAGCCAAGCTATCGGGCCAGCGTTACCAATCCGTTTATGGTA
Source organism: Mesorhizobium subarcticum (assembly GCF_055456085.1). NCBI lineage: Bacteria > Pseudomonadati > Pseudomonadota > Alphaproteobacteria > Hyphomicrobiales > Phyllobacteriaceae > Mesorhizobium > Mesorhizobium subarcticum. The sequence continues at coordinate 4,612,768 of NZ_CM144237.1, forward strand.
ACCGTCGCGTTCACCATTTTCTTCGGGCTTGAAACTCACTTTATTTGATTTTTAGCCATTGCCTGCGCAGGCAAGCCCCGCACGCCTGCGAAATATTGACTTTTGTGCGGCGCACAATATATTATCGTGCATTGCACAAGGGCGCCCCGAAGAAGGACGCCACAACCGTCAAGGGAATCGTGAAATGACCCAGACCTATGAGGACTTCAGCAAATACGGCAAGGAATTTGCCGACACCGGATTGAAGAGCTTCGCTTCGCTCTCCAAGGGCGCGCAGGCGATCGCGACCGAGGCCGGTGAATACACCAAGAAGAGCTTCGAAGCCGGCAGCGCCACTGTCGAGAAGCTGTTCTCGGCCAAGTCGCTGGACAAGGCAATCGAGATTCACACAGACTATGCCAAGCAGTCCTACGAGGCGTTCGTCGCCGAGGCCACCAAGATCGGCGACCTCTATGCCGAACTCGCCAAGGAAGCCTACAAGCCGTTCGAATCGATTGTTGCCAAGGCGAAGTAATTTCGCCCGGGCGACCTAGTTTCGCCTGACAGTTCCGAATCCGGCCCTTTGGATCCGGGAAAAACCCGGTCGCGGAAGCGCGGCCGGGTTTTTTCATGTGAATTTTCCCCTGGGAGCCGCGTACTGCTTCACGATTGCGAAAATCCGCCAAGTTTGGTCACCTAGCCATATTGTCAGCTAACCAGAAGGGCTTAAAATCGTCCATCGAACACCTACATGTCGAACTCGCATGAGGATTCGAAAGAGGCAGGATTACGTGACGATCGCTTTGACTGCCACGAGACAAGTGGCGCGGATGGCAAACGGCGGCGGCGACGGCAATGAAGCCGGCCGCGGGACCGCCGTTATCACGCGCACCAAAACCAAGACCAAGAAGCCCAGCCTTTACCGGGTCCTCATCCTCAACGACGACTACACTCCGATGGAGTTCGTGGTTCACGTGCTGGAGCGTTTTTTCCAGAAAGACCGCGAAGCCGCCACACGCATCATGCTTCATGTTCACAATCATGGGGTGGGCGAGTGCGGGGTCTATACATTCGAGGTGGCCGAGACCAAAGTGTCTCAGGTCATGGATTTCGCCCGACAGAATCAGCATCCGCTGCAATGCGTGATGGAGAAGAAGTGAGGTAACATGCCGGCTTTCTCCCAAGGCCTGGAAAAGGCGCTTCACCAGGCGCTGACGCTCGCCAATGAGCGGCACCACGAATACGCAACCCTTGAACATCTGCTGCTCGCGCTGATCGACGACACCGAGGCGGCCGCCGTCATGCGCGCCTGCAACGTCGATCTCGACGAGCTGAAGCACACTGTTCTCACCTATATCGACACCGAGCTGGACAACCTCGTCACCGGTTACGACGAGGATTCCAAGCCGACCGCCGGCTTCCAGCGCGTCATCCAGCGCGCGGTGATCCATGTGCAGTCTTCCGGCCGCGAGGAAGTGTCGGGCGCCAACGTGCTCGTCGCCATCTTCGCCGAACGCGAAAGCCATGCCGCCTATTTCCTGCAGGAACAGCAGATGACCCGCTACGACGCGGTCAACTACATCTCGCACGGCATCGCCAAGCGCCCCGGCGCGTCGGAGACGCGCTCGCCGCGCGGCGCCGATGATGAGCAGGGCAATGGCCAGAACGGCTCGGAGCCACAAGAAGAGGGCGGCAAGAAGAAGCAGCAGCAGGATGCGCTGACCGCTTACTGCGTTAACCTCAACAACAAGGCCAAAGCCGGCAAGATCGATCCGCTGATCGGCCGCGAGACCGAGATCAACCGTACCATCCAGGTGCTGTGCCGCCGCTCCAAGAACAACCCGCTCTATGTCGGTGATCCCGGCGTCGGCAAGACGGCGATCGCCGAGGGCCTCGCCAAGCGCATCGTCGAGGGTGACGTCCCCGAAGTGCTGCACAACGCCACCATCTTCGCGCTCGACATGGGTACGCTGCTGGCCGGCACGCGCTATCGCGGCGATTTCGAGGAACGGCTGAAGCAGGTCGTCAAGGAGCTCGAAGATTATCCGGGTGCCGTGCTGTTCATCGACGAGATCCACACGGTGATCGGGGCCGGGGCCACGTCAGGCGGCGCCATGGACGCATCGAACCTGTTGAAGCCGGCGCTGTCTTCGGGTGCGATCCGCTGCATCGGCTCGACCACCTACAAGGAATTCCGCCAGTTCTTCGAGAAGGACCGCGCTCTGGTGCGGCGTTTCCAGAAGATCGACGTGAACGAGCCGACCATCGAGGACGCCATCGAGATCATGAAGGGCCTCAAGCCCTATTATGAGGAGTTCCACAAGGTGAAGTTCACCAACGAGGCGATCAAGGCTTCGGTGGAACTGTCGGCGCGCTACATCAACGACCGCAAGCTGCCGGACAAGGCGATCGACGTGATCGACGAGACCGGCGCCTCGCAGATGCTGGTGCCGGAAGCCAAGCGCAAGAAGACGATCGGCATCAAGGAGATCGAAGCGACGATCGCCACCATGGCGCGTATTCCGCCGAAGACGGTTTCGGCCGACGACGAGAAGGTGCTGCAGGGGCTCGATATCGAGCTGAAGCGCGTCGTCTATGGCCAGGACACCGCCATCAGCGCGCTGACCTCGGCGATCAAGCTGGCCCGTGCCGGCCTGCGCGAACCGGAGAAGCCGATCGGCTCCTACCTGTTCTCGGGTCCGACGGGCGTCGGCAAGACGGAAGTCGCCAAGCAACTCGCCGCCTCGCTCGGCGTCGAGCTGATCCGCTTCGACATGTCGGAATATATGGAACGCCACACCGTTTCGCGGTTGATCGGCGCGCCTCCCGGCTATGTCGGCTTCGACCAGGGCGGCCTTTTGACCGACGGCGTCGACCAGCATCCGCACTGCGTGCTGTTGCTGGACGAAGTCGAGAAGGCGCATCCGGACCTGTTCAACATCCTGTTGCAGGTGATGGACCACGGCAAGCTGACCGACCACAACGGCAAGCAGATCGACTTCCGCAATGTCATCCTGATCATGACCACCAATGCGGGCGCATCCGATGCCCAGCGCGCGGCGATCGGATTCGGTTCGACCAAGCGCGAAGGCGACGATGTCGAGGCGATCAACCGGCTGTTCACGCCGGAGTTCCGCAACCGTCTCGATGCGATCATCCCGTTCGGCTCGCTGCCGGTGCCGGTCATCCATCAGGTCGTGCAGAAGTTCGTCATGCAGCTCGAGGCGCAGCTCTCGGAACGCGGCGTCACCTTCGACCTGTCGCCGGACGCCATCGCCTGGCTCGCCGACAAGGGCTATGATGAGCGCATGGGTGCCCGGCCGCTCGGCCGTGTGATCCAGGAGCACATCAAGAAGCCGCTGGCCGATGAGGTGCTGTTTGGCAAGCTCAAGAAGGGCGGCACGGTGCGCGTCACCGTCGAGAAGAAGGAAACCGGCGAGACCGGCCTGAAGCTCGAATCGCTCGCCGACGAAGCGCCCGTCACGCCGAAGAAGGAAGAGCCGGAAGACGCGCCGAAGCCGCCCAAGGCCGTGGCCAAGAAGCCTGCCGCAAAGAAGCTGGTGGCGCAGAAGCCAGAGCCCAAGGGCAAGGATGGCGGCAAGCGCAGCCTGGTGCCGCAACTGCCTCGCAAGAGCTGATCAGCACTCACTCAAAGAAAGCCCCGGCAACGGGGCTTTTTCCATTTGGAGAATGGGGTGGCTATGCCGGGCCAGATCATCATCCTCAACGGCGCGCCGCGATCGGGTAAGTCGAGCATCGCTCGGGCCATTCAGGAAAGCTTTGACGGCCCGTGGATGAATCTGGGCGTCGACGGCTATGAGCATATCACGCCCCCGCGACTTCGTCCGGGAATAGGGTTGCGCCCTGGCGGCGAACGCCCCGATCTCGAAGTGTTCGTGCCGCGTTTATACGCCGCCCTCTACGAATTGATCGCGGCCCACAGCCGGCTGGGCCTGAACGTCGTGACGGATGTCGGCCATCACGATGCGTATTCGAAACCTCTCGACTGCCTGATCGATGGCGCGCGCCGGGTTGCCGGCCTGCCGGTGCTGCTTGTCGGTGTCCGTTGCCCGGTTGACATCATCATGGAGCGGCGAGCCGCCAGCGAGGCGGGCAGCGGCTATGTCACCGGCTCTTCAGACGATCCTGTGCCACTGCCGGTGCGTCTGTGGCAGGAGGAGGTGCACCGGCCGGGCGTTTACGATCTGGAAGTCGACACGTCACTCCTGAACCCTGTGCAATGCGCAGACGCAATCCGTAAGCAACTGCTAATAGATAGTCTTCATCCGACAGCGTTTCAAAGGATCTTGGCTTCGGACTCCGCGAGTTATGGGCCTCCCTGACTGTCGACAGCCAATTTTCACTCCGAATTAACGCCGCTTGGCCATGGTACAAACATGGTCTTACTGCCTGCAGAACGGACAATACTGGCCGTCGTTTTGGCGCTGGCCGCAGTCTGCTTGTTCCTTGCCTGGGACAAGGGCATCGCCGTTACGCTTGACGGCTACGGTTTTCCCTTCGGCTTTGCCATTGTCATGGCCGTCCTTGGCCAATTCTATCGCCGGGTCCGCAAAGCCGAGCGGATCGCGCTTACCACGCATGTTCTGGCGTTGTTCATCCTCTTTTCAGTGGTCGCCTCGCTTTTCAACCTTCTGCTCCTGCCACGGTACTCGGTGCCGATCGACGCCACTCTGGTGTGGATCGACTCCTGGTTCGGTTACTCGTGGCCAGACGCCTGTGCGTGGATTTCTCAATACCCAGCCCTGTCGGATGCGCTAAGGCTGGTCTACAGCCTGACGCTGGCTCAGGTCCTGTTTGTCTTTCTGTTTCTGGGTATGGCCAATGATCGGCGGCAACTGCACGCTGCCATGTTTGCCATGGTGTTTGCGGCACTGGCCACCATCTTTTGCTGGGCTCTGTTTCCGTCCAGCGGGGCTTCCGCCTACTGGACCTTGGACCCTGAAATCGATCGCGTTGTTCGACCCGTGGTCAATTCCACCTACGGAGCGGAATTGAATCGCCTGCTTGTTGAAGGCATCAACGACATTAAAGCCATAAAGGTGACAGGGCTGATAGGATTCCCTTCCTTCCATACGGTGATGGCGCTGATGTCCCTTATCGCGATCTGGCCGTGTCGCTTTGCGCGTTTCGCGCTGATCCTGGCCAACACCGCACTGCTGCCGGCAATTCTCATCCATGGCGGGCACAATCTGATGGATGTGCTGGGTGGTACGGTGATTACAATAGCCTGCTGGCGACTGGGCCTGCTGGCTTTCGAGGCGCAGCAGCGCCGGCCATTGCCGATGGTCAAAGGGGAGGCATTGGCGGGCGAGGGCTAAGCGTTATCGCCCGGCCAGCGCAGTCCGTATCTTTTCGGCGTTCTCAGCCAGCACCTCAGGCTTTTCCATGCTGCCCGTGTGCGGCTTCAACGGGACTCCGTCAAAGCGCGGGATGACATGGACATGCAGGTGATAGACGGTCTGCCCGGAGGCCGGCTCGTTGAACTGCAGGATGGTGACGCCGTCGGCATCAAGCGCCTTCTTCACTGCCAGCGCCACTTTCTGAACGACCGTGAAAAGTGGGCCGAAGGTCGACGGGTTGGCGTCGAGCAGGTTGCGCGACGGGGCTTTTGGCACCACCAGTGTATGGCCCGGTCCTTGCGGCATCACATCCATGAAGGCGATGACGGCGTCATCTTCGTAGACGCGGTGTGATGGAATCTCGCCGCGCAGGATCTTTGCGAAGATATTGCCGGGATCATAGTCGGCCATGGCGGGCGCTCCGGGTTGCAGCTCGCCATCGGTGTAGCGAAGCCGCTCTTGAGCGGCAAGACGTTCAGGCGAGATCGACCATGCCTGTTTCGACAAGCGCGCGATGGAAACGTCTTTTGCGCGGCGATGCGGCGTCGAAATAAGCTGCGGCGCAGTCGTTCAACAAGGCGGCCCGCGTGGCGAATACCGGATCGAGCGGAAGTCCGGCCGCCAGCAAGGTCAGTGTCGACAGAAAAGCGCAATCGAGGACTGGCGGAGCCACAAAATCGTCCGGCAGCCTGCAGTTTACGGCCTCGATGGCGTAAAATGTCTGGCGCAAGGCCATATGGGAAGGCGGCAACCCGGTAAGCCCGGTGGTGAATGACGGCTGGTGATCGCCGTAGCGCACGATAATGGCCGGTTCGCCGCTCAGCATGATGTCGAGCCGCCTGCGAAAGGCCGCATAGGCTTTAACGCTCTCGGCCAGCCGCACTGTATATTCGCCATAGTAGGAAATGCCGGTTGCCGCGACGGCCTCGCGGCGAAGTTCCGCATGACGCTCGATCGGAAAGATCCGGCGGCGGTGGTCGCCATGGTTCATCAGGGTCGTGATCGAAAGGAAGCATGGCTTGCTGGCCGCGACGCGGTTCGAAAGTTGATTCAGCGCGTGATCGTAGAGTTGCTCGTCGTGTTTTTCCCGTTTCCAGCGGTCGGCGTCGAAAGGCGGCGGCAAGGTTTCGGCATAGCTGACCTCGTCAAACCCGACCGATTGGTAGAACCGGCCACAATTGACGAAGGAAGGCCGGTCGCAGCTGATATGGGACACGTTGTAGCCGATACCGCTCAGTACGGATGGAAGTGAATGCCGCACGCGTCCGCTCAGAAGGTGAAAGACGTAGCGGCTGTCATTGCCGAAGGAGAGCGAAGAAAGGCCCGTCAGCACCGAAAATTCAGTCTGCAACGTGCTGCCGCCGAAGACGTCGACATGCAGCGCGCCGGAGAGAGCGTCCGGCGGCGTGAAGAACCGTTCGAATGCTTCATTGGCCGCCATGCCGAGCCGCCTCGGGTCGAATGTCGATTCGTGCAGGATCATCACGATGTGCGGCGCCCGCTCACCGGCTGGTCTGCTAGCCGGCACTGGCGGCAGCAGCGGCAGCGGCTCCGGATCGATGTCGACAAAGCCGGGTCGCCGTGATGGCCCCGCGCCAAACCATGAGGCGACAAAGGCGGAAAGGTGAAACCGGTCGCCGGTCAGATGGTGAAAGCGAAATCGCTTCGGGCCGCCACTTGCCCAGAAGACACATAGATACACAAAGGCCGCCGCGCTGAACAAGGCAAGACGCTGCGGGAGCGGCATCGCCGGCTCGGCGAGCATCAGCGCCAGGACAATTATCGCCAGGACGATCGCGATCATGGCCGTGAGGGCAGGGACCGTCATGCGCGCATGGTCAGCCAGCACGCTTCGAAAACTGCTTGCCGCGAGATGACAGATGTCCCCGGCGAGGAAATTGAAGCCGAGATAGCGATACTTCAGTTTGGAGATGATGCCGATTATGGCCGTCAGCAGCAGTGCCGCCCACAAGGCGACGATATCACCCGGAAACAGGAGATGCGCGAAGCCGAACAGAAGAAAGAGGCTTGCGAAGCCGAGCGGCCATGCCGAGCGTTTGCCTTCGAGCCAGGCAACCAAAGGCGGCGCGACCACCAGCCCCGCCGCACCGAGCCATTGCCCGACACCCAGAGATGCCAAACCCTGCATGTTTCCCCCAGGGTGCTTGCGCACCCATGTCCCAGGACATGGCTTAGCGGATTCCGGCTGGGCGGTAAACAGCGGCCGGCGGCAAGCGGGAGGGCCTGTTATTCCTCCAGAACCTTGCGAAACGGGGTATGTTCTTCCAGATATTCGCCCATCCGCTCCACCTCGCGCCGCTCGCGCCTGAGATAGTCGGCCACGGCGTTGCGCAAGCCAGGGTGGGAAATGTAGTGGGCGGAATGCATGGTCACCGGCCGGTAGCCGCGCGCCAGCTTGTGCTCTCCCTGCGCGCCCGCCTCGACCACTTTCAGCTTGCGTTCGATCGCGAAGTCGATGGCCTGGTGATAGCAGACCTCGAAATGCAGGAAGGGATGATCCTCGATGCAGCCCCAGTTGCGGCCATAGAGAGCATCCGAGCCGATGAAATTGATGGCTCCGGCAATGTAGCGCCCGTTGCGTTTGGCCATCACCAGCAGGATGTCGTCCGCCATGCGTTCGCCGATCAGCGAGAAGAACTTTCGGTTCAGATAGGGGCGGCCCCATTTGCGGCTGCCGGTATCCATGTAGAAGGCGAAGAAGTCGTCCCAGGCCTGCTCGGTCAGGTCCTTGCCGGTCAGCCAGTCGATCGTGATGCCTGGGGCAAGCGCCTCGCGTCGTTCCTTCTTCATCGCCTTGCGCTTGCGCGAGGCCAGCGTGGCGAGGAAGTCGTCGTACGTCGAAAAGCCTTCGTTGAAGAAGTGGAACTGCTGATCGGTGCGATGCAGGAAGCCCGCGGCCTCGAGGGTCGCGACGTCGCTCTCCTGCGCAAAGGTTACATGCGCCGAGGACACGCCGAGCTTGTCGGTCACCATTTTGAGACCGGCTGCAAGCCCGGCCTTCACAGCATCCGGATCCTCGCCCTTGCCGACCATCAGGCGAGGGCCGGTGACAGGCGTGAAAGGCACGGCGCATTGCAGCTTTGGGTAATAGTTGCCACCGGCGCGCTCGAAGGCATCCGACCAGCCGTGATCGAACACATATTCGCCTTGGCTGTGCGATTTGAGATAACAAGGGACCGCACCCAGCAGCCTGCCTTGCGCAGTCTCCAGCCGCAGGTGATGTCCTTGCCAGCCGGTGCGCCGCACGGCGCAACCGGAATCTTCCAGGGCGCTCAAAAAAGCGAATGAAACGAGCGGGTTATAGCCATTTTCCGCGTCGCCGCGCGTGGTGCCGGCAAGGCCGTTCCATTCATCGCAGGTGAAAGCACCGATGCCGGCGGCGATGCGGATCGAATAGTCCGCATTTGCTGTTTGCCCGTCACCATCGTCGCCCTGATCCATGAGGCTTATTTAAGCTCCATCCGGGCCGCTACAAGTCACGTTTGAGACACCCCGTTCAAGCGACCTTCACCAGATCGGGTTCGAACCCTTCGAATGTCATCTGATCGGCATATTTGAAGGTCAGGTCGATCGCGGGCTGATCATGCACCGTCCAGGTGATGACGGGCATTTTGAGCTTTTCACGCACGAAGCTGACGAACGGATTGGGCAGGTCGCCGGCGGCGTAGGAGGTGAAGGAGAGCTCGTGGGCGAGCATCGAAAAATGCGCTTCGATCAGCTTGAGGTCCTTGCCGTAGGCAGTCAATCCAGCGGGAATGCCGGGCGCATGTTTGGGGAAGTCGCGGATCAGCCAGTGATCGAACGACATGATCGCTGCCTTGCCCTTGTAGCGCTTGAGCATCTTGCCGACGCGCGCCACGAGGCCTTCGTCGCGGCCGGGAATGCCTTTCAGTTCGACGATCATCGGCACGCGGCCATCGACGAGGTCGAGCGCCTCCTGCAGCGTCGGCACGTGGTCTGATGTGCCGCCAACCCTGAGCGCGGTCAGTTCGGCCGCGCTGCGTTGCCAGACGAAACCGTCCTGTCCGGTCAGCCGTTTCAGGTCGTCATCATGGATGATGATGGGAATGCCATCCGACGACAGATGCACGTCGCATTCGATGGCGTAGCCCCGTTCGGCGGCGGCGGCAAAGGCGGAAAGCGTGTTTTCCCAGCGCGTCTTGTTCATGTCGTGAAAGCCGCGATGGGCCACGGGCCGGGCGGTCAGCCAGGATAGGTCGGTCATGTCAGGCCTTCGCTCATTCGACTTCGAAGATCGCTTCGATTTCCACTGCGGCATTAAGCGGCAGGGAGGCGGTGCCGACGGCTGAGCGGGCATGCTTGCCGCGCTCGCCAAGGGCCGCGACCAGGAAATCGGAGGCGCCGTTGGCAACCAGATGCTGCTCGACAAAGTCGGCGGCGGAGGCGACGAAGACGGTGATCTTCACCAGCTTGCGGATCTTCTCGAGATCGCCAAGTGCTGCCTTGGCCTGCGCCAGAATGTTGATCGCGCAGTATTTTGCCGCGTCCTTGCCGCTTGCCGTGTCGACGTCGCGGCCGAGCAGGCCGCTCGCTTGCAGCTTGCCGTCCTTGAGCGGCAATTGTCCGGCGGTGAACAGCAGATTGCCGGTCCTTGCATAGGGCACGTAGTTGGCGGCGGGTGCGGCGGCGGCGGGAAGCGTCACGCCGAGATCACTTAGCCGCTTTTCGATTGTTTCACTCATTGCTTTTCCCTATTGCTGGAAGGTGCTGCGCTGGCGGGGCCGAAATTGCTATTTTTGCCTCGCTTCCGCCACGACTTTTTTTAAGCTGGACCATCTTTCCCTGCGGCCTGCCATCAGCCGCGACGATCGGAGTACCACATGCGCGCAACGCGCCTTGCATTCCACGCTGTCCTGTTGTCGACGGCCTTCCCGATAGTCCCGGCTTTGGCAGCGCCCGCACTGCAGGCGCATCGCGCCGTGTACGACCTCACGCTCAAGAAGGCTGACGATCGCTCCGGCATCACCGGTATCACCGGCCGCATGGTCTACGAGTTCAATGGTTCTGCCTGCGAAGGCTATACGGTGAAATTTCGTTTTGTCACGCAGATCGCGACCAACGACAACACCAAGCTGACGGACCAGCAGACGACGACTTTCGAGGATGCCGAAGGCAAGACATTTTCGTTCGTGACCAAATCCTTTGTCGACCAGAACCTCGACAAGGAGGTCAAGGGTATCGCCACGAAAGACGCCAAGGGCCTCAAGGTCGATATCGACAAGCCCGAGAAGAACAGTCTGGAACTCGCCGCCACCCAGTTTCCGACCCAGCATCTGGTCGAACTGATCGGCAAGGCCGAGAAGGGCGAAAACTTCTACCAGACGAACCTGTTCGACGGCTCGGAGGACGCCAACAAGGTGATGACCACCACCGTCGTCGTCGGCAAGAAGACCGAAGCCGACAAGGCCGATCCGGAGGCACCGGCGCTGGCGAAGCTTGCCACCGACAAATACTGGCCGGTCGACATCGCCTATTTCGACGACAGCGCCCAGAACGGCGAAGAGGTGCCGGAATACCGGATCAGCTTCAAGCTGCACGAGAACGGCATCACCCGCGATCTCGTCATGGACTATGGCGACTTCTCGATGACCGGCAAGCTGGTCAACCTGTCGCTGTTCGACCAGACGAAGCCTTGCCCGGTCTCGAAATAGCAGGAGTGTGCAATTGGGCTGGCCGCGGCGGGCTTGATGGCTGTCTATGTCGATGCGGCGATCTGGAAGTGGGCCGGCCATCGCTGGTGCCACCTGATGGCCGACGACACCGATGAGCTGCATCGTTTCGCGGCCCAGCTTGGGGTCAAGCGTTCATCCTACCAGGGACCGCCCAAGACATCCGCTCCTCATTATGACATAACCGGTTTCGAGCGCGACCGCGCGGTGCGGCTCGGCGCCATCGAATGCAGCCGCGAGGAGATCGTCGCGATCTTCCGCCGGGTGCGGGTGCCCAACGGAAAGGCCAAGCGATGACACCAACGGCATTTCTGGCGTATTGCGCTGCCGTCACGCTCGCTGCCGCGACACCGGGGCCAGCGATGTTCACGGTCATCACCAATGGCGTGTCGCGCGGGTTTCGTCGCGCCTTCATGGCCGGCGTCGGCGTTGCCGCCGGCGATGCCGTACTGGTCACCCTCGCACTGCTCGGACTGGTGGCCCTGGCCCAGACATTCGAATGGGTCTTCCTGCTGCTCAAATATGCAGGCGCTGCCTATCTGATCTATCTCGATATCCGGATGTGGCGCGCTGCCGCCACAGGACCGACTGAACCGAAGGCTGTTGAAACGAGATTGTCGCGGTCGTTCCTGCTCGGCGCGTCCATTGCGCTCGGCAATCCGAAGGCGATCCTGTTCCACGCCTCGATCATGCCGCTCATCCTGAACCTCGACACCATGACCTTTGCCGATGGCCTGCTGGTGGTGGCTGTGGTCATCACCGTCAACATCGTCACCATGGGTGTCTATGCTGCGCTGGCGGGCCGGGCTTCGGGCTGGTTCAGGACACCCAAGCGCATGCGGTTGATGAACCGGTTTGCCGGCAGCGCCATGATCGGCACCGGAGCGCTGATTGCCGCACGCTGAGCGGTAAAGCGCTGCGGTGCTTGCGTTTGTCGCGCTTCCCCTCTATATGCGCGCTCATTCCACACACGGACTTTGGTGTCTGCCCGGGAGAAATCCGGCTGAAACCTCCGGTGGCGTTCGAGGACTTCGTCCAAAAATGCCTGTGTCCGTGGAGGCTAACCGGAAAGGAAAATGAGAATGGCACTGCCTGATTTCAGCATGCGCCAGCTTTTGGAAGCTGGCATTCACTTCGGCCACCAGACCCACCGCTGGAACCCGAAGATGGCGCCCTACATCTATGGCGCCCGCAACAACATCCACATCATCGACCTCTCGCAGACGGTGCCTTTGCTGCACCAGGCGCTGAAGCAGGTTTCCGACACTGTCGCCAAGGGCGGCCGCGTGCTGTTCGTCGGCACCAAGCGCCAGGCGTCCGACATCGTTGCCGATGCGGCACAGCGTTCGGCCCAGTACTATGTCAACTCGCGTTGGCTCGGCGGCATGCTGACCAACTGGAAGACGATCTCGAACTCGATCCAGCGCCTGCGCAAGCTCGACGAGATGCTGGCCGGCGAGGCCCAGGGCCTCACCAAGAAGGAGCGCCTGAACCTCGACCGCGAGCGCGAGAAGCTCGACAAGGCGCTGGGCGGCATCAAGGACATGGGCTCGACGCCCGACCTGATGTTCGTGATCGACACCAACAAGGAAGCGATCGCCATCCTCGAGGCCAAGCGTCTCGGCATTCCGGTTGTCGCCATCATCGATTCGAACTGCGATCCGGACAAGATCGACTTCCCGATCCCCGGCAATGACGACGCGGCCCGTGCCATCCAGCTCTATTGCGACCTGATCGCCAAGGCTGCGATCGACGGCATCGCCCGCCAGCAGGGCGCGCTCGGCGTCGACATCGGCGCTTCGGTCGAAGCACCGGTCGAGCCGGCACTCGATCCGGCTCCGGCATCGGAAGCCCCCGAGGCTTGATAATCGAAGGCCGGCAACGGCCTTCATCTTTCTCATATTTTGGCACGCTAAACAGACGCACCATCGAATACCGATGGTGCGTCGGTGCATTCTAGACAAAGAGGCGACAATGAGCATTTCGGCTGCACAGGTCAAAGAACTCCGCGACTTGACCGGCGCGGGCATGATGGACTGCAAGGCGGCGTTGACCGAGACCAACGGCAACATGGAAGAGGCCGTTGACTGGCTGCGCAAGAAGGGTATTTCCAAGGCCGACAAGAAGGCCGGCCGCACTGCTGCCGAAGGCCTGATCGGCGTCGACAATGGCGTGCGCGAGGCAGCCGTCGTTGAGGTCAACTCCGAGACCGACTTCGTTGCCCGCAATGCCGCGTTCCAGGAAATCGTCGCCAACGTTGCCAAGGTCGCGCTGGCCTATGGCACGACTGAGGCTGTCGCTGCCGCAAAGTACCCGGGTTCGGACAAGTCGGTTACCGACACGATCAAGGACGCTGTCGGCACCATTGGCGAGAATCTGGGCTTCCGCCGCTCGGCCAAGCTGACCGTTCCGCACGGCGCGGTCGCCACCTACGTCCACAACGCGGTTGCCGACGGCCTTGGCAAGCTCGGCGTGCTGGTCGCGATCGAAACCACGGGCAATGAGCATGCCGCCAACGCCTTTGGTCGCCAGGTCGCCATGCATGTCGCTGCCACCAACCCGCTGGCGCTGACCGCGGAGCAGATTGATCCAGCGGCGGTCGAGCGCGAGAAGGCGATCTTCTCCGACCAGGCGCGCCAGTCCGGCAAGCCGGAAGCGATCATCGAGAAGATGGTCGAAGGCCGCCTGCGTAAATTCTACGAGGAAGTCGTGCTGCTGAAGCAGGCCTTCGTGCTCAATCCCGACATCACCGTCGAGAAGGCGCTGAAGGATGCCGAGAAGGACATCGGCGCACCGGCCAAGATCACCGCCTATTTGCGCTTCGCGCTCGGCGAAGGCATCGAAAAGGAAGAGACCGATTTCGCGGCGGAAGTCGCGGCGGCGGTTAAGAAGTAAGATTCCTAACGCTTTATTCCGACTGTGTTTTTCGGCCGGGCGCCCGCAGGTATGCCCGGCCGATTTCGTTTGCGGTGTCGATGAAGGCCCGCAGTTTCGGCGCCATCGCCGCCCGGCGCGGGAAGTAGAGGAACAGGCCAGGTTCCTCGATCGCTGATTGCGGCAGGACCTGCACTAACCGGCCGGCGCCAAGATCCGCCCGCACCAGCGGTTCGAAGACATAGGCAAGGCCGACGCCTGCGAGCGCCAGGTCTATCGCGGCCAGCGAATCCGTGACGTTGACGGTGCCCTTCGCCACCACAACGACATCCTTGCCGTCTTCTGTCAGATCCCAGCGATAGAGCGCACCGGAGCGAACCAGCCGGTAACCGATGCAATTGTGGTTGGCGAGATCGGCCACGCCGCGCGGACGGCCGTGCTTTCCGACATAGGCTGGCGATGCGACCATCACGGCCTTGAACGGCGGCGTGAGCCGGACAGTGACCATGTCTTGCGCAATCATTTCGCCCAGCCGGATGCCGGCGTCGAAACCCTCGCCGACAATGTCGACCAGCCCCTGGTCGGTGAGTAATTCAACTGTCACATCCGGATAACGCTCGGCCATCGCCGCGACGACGGGCGTCACGGCCAGCGGAATGGCGATGTTGGGGACATTGAGCCTGAGCAGGCCCGACGGCCGGCCCTTGATGGCGCGGATGCGGTCCATCCGCTCGGCAATGTCCTGAAGGGCAGGGGCCGCCGTCTCCACCAGCGCCTTGCCAGCTTCCGTCAGCGAAACGCTGCGCGTCGTGCGCGCAAACAGCGGCTGACCAATACGCTCTTCGACAAGGCGCACCGCATGGCTGACGGCGGACGGACTCATACCGAGTTCGGCCGCGGCAAGCGCAAAGCCGCCGCGCCGGGCAACGGCAATGACAACGGGCAGATGGGTAAGCAGATCCCGGTTCATTCATGCATGATATCGCATAGTCTTTGCAAACAATGCAATCTTATTGATGCCAATGCGGTGGCCCACATTGTCGCCAACGACATCGGTGCTCACACATCGGCAATCGCTGATGGCATCAAGGAGAAGAGACATGAACGCGTTGAAGCACGTAACTTTCGCGGCAGGCATGGCGCTGGCGCCGATCGATGCCGGAGGCGCCGAACCATCCGACTGGCGGGCGCTCACGGACGAACGCGCGGTCATCCGCATCGCCGATGCCATCGACCGTGCCGTCGACGCGCAGGACTGGAGACTGGCGCGCAGCTATTTCGCGGATCGGGTTACCGCCGATTTCAGCAGCCTGTCCGGGCAGCCCGCGGCCAACATCGCCTCCGACGACCTGATCGGTGCCTGGGCCGGCAACCTCAAGGCCGGCAAGACAAGCCTGCATCTGCGCACAAATCACCAGATCGTGCTCGAGGCGGATACGGCGACGGTCCGTTCCAACGGCTATGCCTGGAACCGGATGGAAGGCAATGGCGACCCGCTTTGGGAAGTCTGGGGCACCTATGAGCATCACCTGACGCGCTCCGCTGGCGGCTGGAAGGTCGACGGCTTCGCGTTCCGCATGACGCATGAGCGCGGCAACCCTTGGGTCAAGGCGACGCCTGGCCAGTGAGCCGGCGGCATTCATCACCAGCATTGGAAGACGATCATGACCATGACCTATTACACTCTTGGCAACAGCGGCCTCCGGGTCAGCCGGCTGGCGCTGGGCACGATGACCTTCGGCACGGAATGGGGCTGGGGCACAGACAGGGAAACCGCTCGCGCCATGGTTGACGCCTATGTCGAGGCGGGCGGCAGTTTCTTTGACACCGCCGATCTCTATACGGGTGGCACCGCCGAAACTTGGCTCGGCGAATTCATTGCCGAGCGGGGCTTGCGCGACAGGGCGGTGATCGCCACCAAATTCACGTTCAACGCGGAACCCGGCAATCCGAACGCCGGCGGCAACGGCCGCAAAAATATCTTGCGCGCCGTCGACGCATCGCTCAAGCGATTGGGCACCGATTACATTGATCTCTACCTCCTGCATGTATGGGACGGGCTGACACCGGTCGAAGAGGTCATGCGCACGATGGACGATCTTGTGCGGGCAGGCAAAATTCGCCATGTCGGCCTGTCCGACGTGCCGGCCTGGTATGCCGCCCGCGCGCAAACGATCGCCGAATTGCGCGGCTATGAACCGGTGTCGGCGCTGCAGCTCGAATATTCGCTCGCCGAGCGTTCGATCGAGCACGAGTTCGTGCCTTTCGGAACCCGTTACGGCGCCGGCATCATGGTGTGGAGCCCGCTGGCAAGCGGCCTGCTCAGCGGCAAGTACCGTCCGACCCAGGACGGCAATGCCGGTCGGCTCGACGGTTTTCGCAACACCACACATCCGGGGTTCCAGAAATTCACCGAGCGCAACTGGGCGATCGTGGCCGAGCTCGAAAAGATCGCCTCCGAGCTCGGGCGCAGCATGGCTGAGGTCGCGCTCAACTGGGTAGCAACGCAACCGGGCGTCGCCAGCGTGATCCTCGGCGCGACCAAGCTGGCGCAACTGCGGGACAACCTTGCCGCGCTTGATTTCATGCTTCCAGACGCACATCGCGCCAGGCTCGATGCGGTCAGCAAAACGCCACCGCCGTTTCCCTATTCGTACTTCGGTTCCGAAATTCAGGCCCGTGTTACCGGTGGTGCGGTGACCGGCAACAAGCCGGCGGGTTATGCGCCGCCGCTGCTGGTCGAGGGCGCCGCCGTGAGCATTACCAGCCGCTGACAGACGACGACGGGCAGGCAGATTTGGGTGAAGGGCGCCGCGTGACATCGCGGCGCCCTTCGTGTATCGGAACCCAGTGTTTTGGGATCGCGCCCGCGCGGATGCATGCCCGGACGCCACATGCAAAATGACGAGGCCCAGATGACGGTGAAGCCCCTCTACCGACGTGTCTTGCTGAAAGCGTCGGGCGAAGCATTGATGGGCGAACAGCATTTCGGCATCGATGTCTCAGTCGTCGATCGTATCGCCAGCGATATTGCCGAAGCGCGCGCGCTGGGCATCGAGGTCGGCGTCGTCATCGGCGGCGGCAACATCTTTCGCGGCGTCGCCGTTGCCTCCAAGGGCGGTGATCGCGTCACCGGCGACCACATGGGCATGCTCGCCACGGTCATCAATTCGCTGGCGCTGCGCACCTCGCTGAACAAGATCGGCGTCGACGCCGTGGTGCTTTCGGCGATCGCCATGCCCGAGCTTTGCGAGAGCTTCTCGCAGCGCCAGGCAGATGCGTATATGAACCAGGGCAAGGTGGTGATCTTTGCCGGCGGTACCGGCAATCCGTTCTTCACCACTGATTCGGCCGCGGCACTGCGCGCCGCCGAAATCGGCGCGGATGCGCTGTTCAAGGGCACACAGGTCGACGGCGTTTACTCGGCCGATCCGAAGAAAGACCCGAATGCGACCCGTTTCGAGCGCATCAGCCATGGTGAAGTCATAAAACGCAGCCTCTCCATCATGGATACGGCTGCAATTGCACTTGCGCGCGAAAACAACATTCCGATAATCGTCTATTCGATCCACGAAAAAGGTGGTTTCGGCGATATTCTGAGGGGCGGCGGCCGCTGTACGGTCGTCGCGGACGATTGATCCGGGGCCTGATCCCTAAAAAGGGGAAACCGGCTTTTCGAAAATCAGGCTCGAACGGGGCCTTGCCCCGAAGCAGTGAACCCGCGGCAGACGGGTCGAGGAGACTAAAATGAGTGAGTACGACGATCTCAAGCGGCGCATGGATGGGGCAATCGCGGCATTCAAGCATGATCTGGCTTCTTTGCGGACCGGTCGCGCCTCCAGCAATCTGCTCGATGCGATCCAGGTGCAGGCCTATGGCACGTCTATGCCCATCAACCAGGTGGCCAATGTCTCGGTGCCGGAGCCGCGTATGATCTCGGTGTCTGTCTGGGACAAGGCGATGGTCAGCGCGGTCGACCGCGCCATTCGCGAATCCAATCTGGGCTTCAACCCAATCGTCGACGGCACCAATCTCAGGATTCCGCTGCCGGAGCTCAACGAGCAGCGCCGTAAGGAACTGGTCAAGATCTCGCACACTTATGCCGAGAATGCCCGTGTCGCCGCGCGCCATGTGCGCCGCGACGGCATGGACTTCCTGAAGAAGGCTGAGAAGGACGGCACCATCAGCGAGGACGATCAGCGCAAGCGTTCGGACCAGGTCCAAAAGCTTACCGACGAGACAATCAGCACCATCGATCATCTGCTTTCCGACAAGGAAGCTGAAATCATGCAGGTTTAGGGTTGGCCTTAGGCCGACCCGAAAGCGAGATCATGACAACGCCCGCGCATGTCGCGATCATCATGGATGGAAATGGACGCTGGGCCAAGGCGCGTGGCATGCCGAGGCTCGCGGGTCACCGCGCTGGCGTCGAGGCGCTGCGCAAGACGGTGCGCGCGGCACCCGGTCTCGGCATCTCCTTCCTGACCGTCTATGCGTTCTCATCGGAGAACTGGTCGCGGCCGAAGTCCGAGGTCAGCGACCTGTTGGGACTGTTGAAGTTGTTCATCCGCCGTGACCTGGCCGAACTGCACCAGAGCGGCGTGCGGGTCAGGATCATCGGCGACAGGGCAGGGCTGCAGGCCGACATCAGAGGGCTGCTCGACGAGGCCGAATCGCTGACATCAGGCAACGAAGCGCTGACGCTGGTGATCGCCTTCAACTATGGCGGACGTGACGAGATCGTCCGCGCGGCCCGCAAGCTTGCTTCGGCCGTGGCGCGCGGCGAAATCGACAGCGAGGCAATCACCGCCGAAAGCTTTGCCGGCTCTCTCGACACACAAGGGATTCCGGATCCGGAGCTGGTCATACGCACCAGCGGCGAGCTTCGCCTGTCCAACTTCCTGTTGTGGCAGGCCGCCTACAGCGAGCTCGTCTTCCTGCCTTGCTATTGGCCAGACTTCAGTCGCGAGCATCTCGCTGAAGCCTTGCGCGAATTCGCCGGCCGCGAGCGTCGCTTTGGCGGACATGGGCCGCAGGACGTCGCGTCGCGACCGGCCGCGGGATGAGCAATCTCCAGCTTCGCGTCATTTCAGCGGTTGTCCTTGCCATCGTCGCCCTTGGCCTGACCTGGCTTGGCGGCCTGCCTTTCCGATTGCTGTGCGCGGCCATGTCGGGGATGATCTTTTACGAGTGGACGCGCATGTCGCGGCCCATGTCGACCAATGGACTGGGCTTCCTGCCAGAAGCGCTGATGGTCGTTTTCATTGGCGCCTTGATTGCCGGCCTTCCAGCATTCTGGCTGCTGCCGCTTGTCGTCACCCTGATTGTCGTGACAGCGATAGCCGCCTTGGTTCGCAACAGCGGGCAGTGGGACGCGTGCGGCCTTGCCTATGCCAGCGTGTCCGGCCTGTCGCTTGCCTTGCTGCGCGACGGCGATCATTCGGGCCTCGTCGCCATCCTGTTCCTGTTCGCGGTCGTCTGGGCGACCGACATTTTTGCCTATTTCGTCGGGCGCACTGTGGGCGGTCCCAAACTGGCGCCGTCGATTTCGCCCGGCAAGACGCGCAGCGGCGCACTCGGTGGCGCGGTTGGCGGTGTCGTTGCCGGGCTGATTCTGGCCGCGGTTGCCGGTGCCGGCAATCTGGCGCTTCTCGGTCTGGTGGCGCTCGTGCTCTCGATTGTTGCCCAGGCCGGGGACCTGTTCGAATCATGGGTCAAACGGCGGCACGGCTGCAAGGATTCGGGCATGCTCATTCCAGGCCATGGCGGGGTCATGGACCGTGTCGACGGGCTTGTCGCAGCGGCTCTGGCTCTATACGTCATCGGCTGGATTTCGGCGGGCGCCGATCATCCGGCGCAGGGCCTGTTTCCCATTTGAACGATGTCATTTCGTGATCCGGCACCAGGCGTGCCTTGGATTCGCCCGGATTGATGTCACAGTCACGGCGCTACTGTGCCGCGGAAGAATTTGAGGGTTTGTCTTGAACGAGATTCTTCACGCGCTTTTCAGCACGGACGGCTTGCTTCTCGGCACGCTCGTGCCGTTTCTCTTCGTGCTGACCGTGGTGGTGTTTGTCCATGAAATGGGCCACTACCTCGTCGGTCGCTGGTGCGGCATCGGCGTCAAGGCCTTCTCGATCGGCTTTGGTCCCGAACTCATCGGCTTCAATGACAGCCATGGCACGCGCTGGAAGCTGTGCGCCATACCGCTTGGCGGTTATGTCAAATTTGTTGGCGACATGAACGCCACCTCCAGCCAGCCGACGTCGGACGAGTTGGAAACGCTGACCGACGAGGAGCGCAAGGTTGCCTTCCACACCCAGGCGATCTGGAAGCGCGCTGCGACGGTGGCGGCCGGGCCTCTGTTCAATTTCCTGCTGACGATCGTCGTCTTTTCCGTGCTGTTTGCCACCTATGGGCGTTATGTCGCAGAGCCCATGGTGGCCGAGGTTACAACAGACAGTCCGGCGGCAAAGGCCGGCATTCAGCCCGGCGACCAATTCGTCAGCGTCGACGGCAGCAAGGTGGAAACCTTCGGTGACGTGCAGCGGCTGGTCTCGGGCCGCGCCGGCGATGTCATCACCTTTGTCATGCTGCGCGATGGCAAGGAAGTCACGGTGACCGCGAGCCCGCAGCTGATGGAGCAGGAAGACGCGCTCGGCAACAAGGTCAAGGTCGCGGTGATCGGCGTCGTCAACAACAAGGAACTCGGCCAGCCTCGTCTCATCACCTATTCACCGGTCGGCGCCGTTGCGGCAGCTGTCGAGGAAACCGGCCACGTCATCGAGCGCACCGGCCAGTTCATGCAGCGCTTCGCCGTCGGGCGCGAGGACAAGTGCCAGCTGGGTGGTCCGGTCAAGATCGCCGACATGGCCGGCAAGGCGGCCAAACTGGGTTTCGAGTGGCTGGTGCAACTCGTCGCACTGCTGTCCGTGGGGATAGGCATTCTAAACCTTTTGCCGATTCCCCCCTCGACGGCGGCCATCTCTTGTTCTACGGGGTGGAGGCCGTCATCCGCCGTCCGGTGTCGGAACGGATGATGGAAATGGCCTATCGGGCCGGTCTGCTTCTGGTCTTGTGCTTCATGGGGTTCGTGTTCTGGAACGATCTGTTTGGATGCTGAAATCATGAAGGAATTTGGCCTGGGCATGGTCGATGTTGAGACGCCGTTTACCATGCACGGGGATATGAGTGACGCGAAAGCCACGCACCAGGGTTAAGTAAATACAAATTAACCAGAAGCCTTGCGTGTAGGGAAAATCCGGTTAATACGGTAGGGGAAATTACCGCACGTCCGGTTTTCTCGCCGTGGGGACTACGAGAAAAGGTTATTAAGCCCGATGAAGGCAGCTTCCAAGTTTCTGAACGCCGCGTCAGCGGCGGCACTGTCCGCGGCTCTGGTTGTGCCGGGTGCGCTCGCAGTGCAATTCGTTGCCACATCGACGGCTGAAGCCGCTGTCGTCAGCAGGGTTGAGGTGAGCGGCAACCAGCGTGTCGACGCCGAAACCATCCGCAATTACATCACCATCAAGCCGGGCAAGGCCTTCTCCAGTTCCGACATCGACGCGGCCGTCAAGGCGCTGTTCGGCACCGGCCTGTTCTCGGACGTCCAGATCAACCAGGTCGGCTCGACGCTGGTGGTCAAGGTTGCCGAATACAAGGTCGTCAACCAGGTGCTCTTCCAGGGCAACAAGAAGATCAAGGACCCCGCGCTGCAGATGGCTATCCAGCTGAAGCCGCGCGGCACGTTCTCGCAGGCGACCCTCGATGCCGACGTCGAGCAGATCAAAGCCGCCTACAAGCATATCGGCCGCGACGATGCTGGTGTGACCCCGCAGGTCATGGACCTCGGCGACAACCGCGTGAATGTGCTTTTCAAGATCACCGAAGGTGACCGCACGCAGATCGCGGCCATCAATTTTGTCGGCAACAGCGCCTATTCTAGCCGCCGCCTGTCGGACGTGATCAACACCAAGCGCTCCTCCTGGGTTTCGTTCATCCTGCGCGACGACGTCTACGACGAGGACAAGCTGCGCGCCGACCAGGAGCTGCTGCGCCGCTTCTACTACAATCACGGCTATGCCGACTTCCAGGTCGTGTCCGCGGTCGGCGAACTCGACAGTGCGACGAACAAATACACGGTGACGATCACCGTCCAGGAAGGCACTCGTTACAATTTCGGCGATATCAGCGTCGAAAGCACGATCCCGGAAGTCGAACTCGAAGTCGCTGGAATCGGTGGTCCTGACCCGCAAGGGCGATGTCTACAACGCCAAGGACGTCGAGGACTCGATCATCGCGCTTACCGAGAAGGTGGCCGGTTCCGGCTATGCCTTCGCGCAGGTGACGCCGCGCGGCGACCGCAACTTCGAGAACCATACGATTTCGGTGGTCTACACCATCGACCAGGGCACCAAGGCCTATGTCGAGCGCATCGAGATCCGCGGCAACGATCGTACGCGTGATTACGTCATCCGCCGCGAATTCGATGTCAGCGAGGGCGACGCATTCAACCAGGTGCTCATCCAGCGCGCCAAGAAGCGCCTGGAGAACCTCGATTACTTCACGTCGGTCGATATTTCGACAGTCCCGGGATCGGCGCCCGACCAGGTCGTTCTGGTGGTCACCGTGGTCGAGAAGTCTACGGGTGAGTTCTCGATCGGCGCCGGCTATTCGACCGGCGGCGATACGGCGGGTCCGTCCGTCGAAGGATCGATCACCGAGCGCAACTTCCTTGGCCGTGGCCAGTTCATCAAGATTTCAGCCGGCGGCGGCAAGAATTCGCGCGACTATAGCCTGTCCTTTACCGAGCCCTATTTCCTCGGACGGCGCATCGCGGCGGGCTTCGACATCTACAAGTCGACGCGGCAATACAACAACAACTATGACAGCGATACCACAGGCGCGACGATCCGTTTCGGCCTGCCGATCACCAACAACATCACGACCCAGCTGGCGTATAATATCGCCCAAGAAAAATATAAGGTGGACGACAGCTGCAATCCCACCGATGCGATTCCGCAGGGCACCTGCAACATTTCCACGGCCATCTTGAACGGCATAGAGCAGAGCCCGTGGATCAAATCTTCAGTCAGCCTGGGGTTGGTCTACAACACCATCGACGACATGAAGAACCCGCACGAAGGTATCTATGCCAACACGACCGTCGAAGTGGCGGGTCTGGGCGGCGATGCGAAGTTCGTGAAGATCACGGGACGCGGCAGCGTCTATCAGACGCTGTCCGAGTCGCTTGACCTTGTCGGCCTCATTTCGGGCGGCGCAGGCCATGTCGAAGGTTACGGTAGCGACGGCCTCCGCATTTTCGATCAGTTCCAAAGCTCTGACAGGATGATCCGCGGCTTTGCCTATGGCGGCATTGGCCCGGTGGACCCAAGTACCGGAGACCATCTCGGCGGTACGACCTATTTTAATGCTTCCGCGGAGGCTCAGTTTCCGTTGCCAGTCGTGCCCGAGAGCTTTGGCCTGCGTGGGGCTGTGTTTGCGGACGCTGCGACCCTGTATGGTAGCGCCATCAAAACCTCCTTCACGCAGGAATCCACTGATTTGGAACTGCGCGCATCGGTGGGTCTTGGCCTGATGTGGGCTTCGCCGTTCGGGCCGATCCGTATCGACTATGCGATCCCGGTCAAGAAGCAAGCTCACGACGACGTGCAGGAATTCAACTTCGGCATATCGACCCGCTTCTGATCGGCGGCCAACGATGCTCCCGGATTTTACGGATCCGGGAGAAATGTTCCGACCTAGCTGGATATAGCTTCTGGAATGACCGATCCGGTGTTCTTCGCGCCATCACGCCGGTATACGGCGGCCGAAGTCGCGAATCTGACCGGCTCGGTGCTTGTCGATTCCGGCCATTCCAACATATTTATCGAGGCGCTCGCACCGGCGAGCGAGGGCGGTGCCAATGCGCTGGTCTTCGTTGATGGCAAGCGCAATTCCGCGTTGATGCCGTCGCTGCGGGCAGCCGCGGTCCTTTGCCCGACGGAATTCGCCAGCAAGGCTCCGGCCGGCGTTGCCGTCCTGACCCATCCACGGCCGCAACAGGCCTTCGCGCTGATCGGTCGGCTGCTGTTCCCCGCGGCAGCCACGCCGGGGCCAATGACCGGTGAGACCGGTGTTTCGCCGCATGCCCATGTCCATCCGACCGCGCATGTCGAAGCCGGCGCCATCATCGAGGCCGGCGTGGTCATCGGCCCCGGCGCCTCGATCGGCAGCGGCACCGTCGTCGCGCCAAACGCGGTGATTGGACAGTCCTGCCAGATCGGCCGTGACGGCTATATCGGCCCGGGCGTCAGCGTCCAGTATGCCTTGATCGGCAACCGGGTCATCATCCATGGCGGTGCCAGGATCGGCCAGGATGGCTTTGGCTTTGTCGGCGGCGCCAAGGGGCCGGAACGCGTTCCCCAGATCGGGCGAGTTGTCATCCAGGACGATGTCGAGATCGGCTCCAACACGACGGTCGATCGCGGCGCCATGTCCGATACGATCATCGGCCAGGGCACCAAGATCGACAATCTCGTGCAGATCGCCCATAACGTCCGCATCGGGCGCAATTGCATTATCGCGGGACTTTCGGGTATTTCGGGTTCGGTCGTCGTGGGTGACAATGTCACCATGGGCGGCGGCGTCGGGCTTGCGGATCACCTGACCATCGGGTCTGGGGCCAAGCTTGCCGCCAGAAGTGGATTTATGAGCAATGTCCCTGCCGGCGAGATCTGGGGTGGCTACCCGGCACAGCCGATGGCGGAAGCAATGCGGGAGATAGCCATGTTGCGCACGATGGCCAGGGCACGCAAGCAGGGCAACGGAAATGGCTGATATGGTGGCGGCGACAACGCTGGAAGCGGTCGACATCATGGGGCTGATGAAGCTCCTGCCGCATCGCTATCCCTTTCTGATGATCGACCGCATTGTCGACATCGATGGCGATAGCTCGGCCGTCGGCATCAAGAACGTTACCATCAACGAGCCACATTTTCAGGGCCATTTCCCTGAGCAGCCGGTCATGCCAGGCGTGCTGATCGTCGAGGCCATGGCACAGACGGCCGGCGCCATCTGCATCCGCAGCCTTGGAGCATCGAAGCCGTCGCTGGTCTATTTCCTGACCATCGACAACGCCAAATTCCGCAAACCGGTCGTTCCTGGCGACCAGTTGAAAATCCACGTCAAGAAAATCAAGAAGCGCGGCAACCTGCTCAAATTCGCCTGCGAAGCCATGGTCGAAGGTACCAAGGTGGCCGAGGCCGAGATTTCAGCCATGATGGTCACCGGCGACTGACGATCGGGTGCTTATGAAAATCAAAACTTCAATCCATCCATCCTCCGTCGTGGAAGAAGGCGCTCAAATTGGCGGAGGTGTCCGTATAGGGCCGTTTTGCCACATCAGCGCCGATGCCGTGATCGGCGACGGTGTCGAACTGGTCAGCCATGTCTCGGTGATGGGCGCGACGACCATCGGGGCGTCGACCAAGGTCTATCCGATGGCGACACTGGGCGCGCCGCCGCAGAACACCAAGCACAAGGGCGGTCGCACCACGCTGGTCATCGGCGCCAACTGCACCATCCGCGAAGGTGTGACCATGCATGTCGGCACCGATACCAGCCGCGGCGAGACCTCGGTCGGCGACAATGGCAATTTCCTCGCTTACGCCCACATCGCCCATGATTGCGTTGTCGGCAACAATGCCACCTTTGCCAATGGCGCAACGCTGGGCGGCCACTGCGAGATCGGCAACAACGTCTATATTGGCGGCCTCAGCGCCGTGCATCAATTCGTGCGCGTCGGCGACAACGCTTTCCTCGGCGGATGCTCGGCGTTTGTCGGCGATGTCATCCCCTATGCCATTGCCGTTGGCAACCGCGCCAGCCTGCGCGGCCTGAATATCATTGGCCTGAAGCGGGCCGGCCTGCCGCGCGCGGAAATCTACCTGCTGCGCAAAGCCTACAGGACGATTTTCGATCGTTCCCGCACGGTTGCCGAGAATGTCGAGCTGGCCAAGGCGGAATTCGCCTCGTCGCCGACAGCCATGAAGATCATCGATTTCATCTCCAGCCGCGGCAAGCGGCACTATGCCGTGCCGTCGCTGAAGGGCGGCGATGGCGACGACGTCGATGATGAAGACTGAGGTCGTCGCGAGGGGTCTCGATCTTTCGCCTGATGCCAGGGTCGGCATCATCGCCGGTGGCGGCAGTCTGCCGGTCGAAGTCGCGGCCGGTGCGGCCGGGCAGGGCTACCCGCCCTTCATCATTCTCATGGAAGGTGAGGCCGACCGACTGGCCGAATTGCGCCAGTATGAGCATGAGACCCTTGCCCTGGAGGCCATCGGCTCACTGCTCCCCTTGCTCAGACGCCACGGGATCACCCACCTGGTGCTCGCGGGTGAGATCAGGCGCAGACCGAGACTGACACATCTGCGCCCAAGCCTCAGCCTGCTTGCGGTCATACCGCTTGTCGTGATGGCACTCGCACGCGGCGATGACGGCCTGCTGAAGGTCGTGGCGCGAGGCCTGGAGGCGCGTGGAATAAGGGTCGTCGGCGCCCACGAAATCGTTCCGACCCTCGTTGCCGCCGAGGGCGTGTTGACGAAAGCAGCGCCCAGGGATTCGGATCGGCGCGACATCGAAGCGGGGCTCGCCGCGGCGAAGGCCATCGGGGCGCTGGATATCGGCCAGGCGGCGATAGCGATCGGCGGCCGCGTCATCGCGCTGGAAGGCATTGAGGGGACGGCTGGATTGCTCGACCGGGCGAAGCTGCTGCGCGGCCACGGCCGTATTGCGGGCAAGACCCGTGGCGTTCTCGTCAAATGCGCCAAGCCCGGTCAGGAGCTGCGCGCGGATCTTCCTTCCATTGGCCCGCAATCAGTTGAAGCCGCGCATGCGGCCGGGCTTGCCGGCATTGCCGTCGAGGCAGGACGTTCGCTTGTTCTGGAAGGCCCTGCGACCATCGCCCGGGCCAATGCGCTTGGCCTCTTCATCGTCGGTTTGCCTGCTGTGGAGCCGGCTAATGGTTAATGACAGGCCGCTCAGGATTGCCATTGTCGCTGGCGAAGAGTCCGGAGACGTACTTGGCGCCGACATCGTGCGTTCGCTGAAACAGGCGACCGGTCGCGATGTGCAACTCCTCGGCCTTGGTGGCCGCCATCTGCAGGCCCTGGGCCTGGTATCGCCATTCGATGCCGGCGAGATCGCACTCATGGGGTTCACCGCCGTCCTGCGCGACCTGCCTCGGCTGATGCGGCGGATCAATCAGTTGGCCAAGACCGTTGCTCAGGAAAAGCCGGACTGCCTGGTCACCATCGACAGCCCGGATTTTTCGCTGCGCGTGGCCAGGAAAGTGCGCGCGGCCAATCCGTCGATCCCGATCATCCACTATGTCTGCCCGAGTGTATGGGCGTGGCGGCCGGGCAGGGCGGCGGCAATGAAACCCTATGTCGACCATATCCTCTGCATCCTGCCGTTCGAGGTCAAGGAACTGGAACGGCTCGGTGGTCCGCCTGGCACTTATGTCGGGCATCGCCTCACCCATGATGCGGGCGTGCTGGCGGCGGCGAAGGCGCAAGACCTGCCGCGCGACCTGTCCGCGGATCGCGTCAAGACATTGCTGGTCCTGCCCGGTTCACGGCGCGGCGAGGTGCGAAGGCTGCTCGAGCCATTTGGCGAGACCGTGTCGATGCTGAAGGCTCGCGGGCATCGCCTGCGGCTGATGCTGCCGACAGTGCCGCATGTCGCGGAGCTCGTCCGCGCTGGCGTCACCCGATGGGACGAAAAGCCCGAAATCATCGTCGATCCCCAGCGCAAATGGCAGGCCTTCGGCAAGGCCGATGCCGCGCTGATCGCGTCTGGGACCGTATCGCTGGAACTCGCGCTGGCAGGCGTCCCGATGGTCTCAAGCTACAGGCTCGACCCCATCGCGCGTGCCGTTGCGCCCTATTTCGTTTCGGTCTGGTCGGCGCTGCTGCCCAATTTGATCGCCGATCGTGCGCTTATTCCGGAGTTCTACAACGAGTACGTCAAGCCGAACAATCTGGCCCGGCAGATGGAAGCATTGTTCGCCGACAGCGGCATGCGAGCCTGGCAGAGGCAAGGCTTTGCCGAGATCGCCAGGCGCATGGCGACCGACAAGCCATCTGGCGAGATCGCGGCGGGCGTTGTGCTGCGCTACGCAAAAAAGGCGCCCTGAGGCGCCTTTTTCAATTCAATAGGCCCAGATCAGCGCTTGGCGATCGGAACGTAGTCACGCTCCGGCGCGCCGGTGTAGAGTTGGCGCGGGCGGCCGATCTTCTGGCGCGGATCCTCGATCATTTCCTTCCACTGCGCGATCCAGCCGACGGTGCGCGCGACCGCGAACAGCACGGTGAACATGGTGGTGGGGAAGCCCAGCGCCTTCAGCGTGATGCCGGAGTAGAAGTCGACGTTCGGGTAGAGCTTCTTCTCGATGAAGTAGGGATCGGTCAGCGCGATCTTTTCCAGTTCCATGGCGATGTCGAGCAGCGGGTCGTCCTTGATGCCGAGCTCGCCCAGAACCTCATGCGCGGTCTTCTGCATGATTTTCGCACGCGGATCATAGTTCTTGTAGACGCGGTGACCGAAGCCCATCAGCCGGAACGGGTCGTTCTTGTCCTTGGCACGGGCGATGAACTCCGGAATGTGATCGACATGACCGATCTCGCCCAGCATGTTCAGTGCCGCTTCATTGGCGCCACCATGGGCCGGGCCCCACAGGCAAGCAATGCCGGCCGCGATGCAAGCGAACGGGTTGGCGCCCGACGAGCCGGCAAGACGAACCGTCGAGGTTGAGGCGTTCTGCTCGTGATCGGCGTGCAGGATGAAGATGCGTTCCATGGCGCGCGCCAGCACCGGGTTGATCTTGTACTCCTCGCACGGCACGGCGAAGCACATATGCAGGAAGTTGGCGGCGAAGTTCAGCTCGTTCTTCGGGTAAATGAAGGGCTGGCCGATGTGGTATTTGTAGGCCATGGCGGCGATCGTCGGCATCTTGGCGATCAGCCGCATGGAAGCGACCATGCGCTGGTAGGGATCGGAGATGTCGGTGGAGTCGTGATAGAAGGCCGACAGCGCGCCGACCACGCCGCACATCACCGCCATCGGGTGCGCGTCGCGGCGGAAGCCGGTGAAGAAACGCGACATCTGCTCGTGCACCATGGTGTGGCGCGTCACGCGGTAGTCGAAATCGTCCTTCTGCGCCTTGGTCGGCAATTCGCCATAGAGCAGGAGATAGCAGACTTCGAGGAAGTCGCCGTGCTCGGCCAACTGGTCGATCGGGTAGCCGCGATGGAGAAGAATACCAGCATCGCCGTCGATGAAGGTGATTTCGGACTCGCAGCTTGCGGTCGAGGTGAAGCCGGGATCGTAGGTGAAGGCGCCGGTCGTGCTGTAGAGCGAGGCAATGTCGATGACGTCGGGGCCGACGGAGCCGCTTCGCACCTTGAACTCGTGAGTTCTTGCCGGCGAACTCAAGCGTTGCCGTAGCCTCTTGGCCGCCCACATCCAGTTTTTTCGCAGCTTCGGTCATTGCAAACTCCTTCTTGTTTCCTCATGCCGGCAAGGGCAAATTCTGCAGAGCGACACGTCGAAATCACCGCAATGCGCGTATTCGCCACCGCATTTCAGGAGGTGCGTGCCAGATTGGGCCAAGGCCTAATGTTGCACTGCGAAACGCGCCTTTCAATGCCAATCTTCTTGGGCCAGTTTGCTCCTAATCGATTTGATCCGCTATGCGCGCCAGGCTCTCCTCGCGCCCGAGCACGGCAAGCACGTCGAACACACCCGGCGAGGTGCTCTTGCCGGTCAGCGCGGCCCGTAAAGGTTGGGCCACGGCACCGAGCTTGTGGCCGCCAGCCAGTGCAACCTCGCGGATCGCAGCCTCGGCCGCGGCAGCCGTCCAGTCACCTGAAAGCGCGTTCAAAGCTTCGTGAGCGCCACGCAGGATCTTGCGGGCATCGTCATTGAGCAGGAGGGTTGCCTTGTCGTCGATCGGCAGCGGCCGCGTGGCAAACAGGAAGGCAGCGCCGTCGACGAGCTCGACCAGTGTCTTGGCGCGCTCCTTCAGGCCCGGAAGAGCTGCCAGAAGCTGCGCCTTGTTGCGATCGTCAAGACGCGCGGCCATTGCCGGACCGCCCTCGAGATAGGGCAAGGTGGCGATGAAGATGTCGAACAGCTCGGCGTCGGCCATCTTGCGCATATGCGCGCCGTTGATCGCCTCCAGCTTGGCGAAGTCGAAGCGGGCCGCGCCCTTGTTGACGTCGCCGATGTCGAACCAGGAGATCATGTCCTTGATCGACATGATCTCGTCGTCGCCATGGCTCCAGCCCAGGCGCGCCAGGTAGTTGAGCAACGCCTCCGGCAGATAGCCCATGGCGCGATAGGCCTCGACGCCGAGCGCGCCATGCCGCTTCGACAGTTTCGCCCCATCGGCACCGTGGATCAGCGGGATGTGCGACATCGACGGCACGTCCCAGCCCATGGCGTTGTAGATCACGGTCTGGCGGGCGGCATTGGTCAGGTGGTCGTCGCCACGGATGATGTGCGTGACACCCATGTCGTGATCGTCGACGACGACGGCATGCATGTAGGTCGGGTTGCCGTCCGAGCGCAGGATGATGAAATCGTCGAGATCCTTGTTAGGGAAGCGCACCTCGCCCTGGACGCGGTCGTGCACGACCGTCTCGCCCTCGGTCGGCGCCTTGATGCGGATCGCGCCCTTGACGCCGGCCGGTGCCTCGGACGGGTCGCGATCGCGCCACTGGCCGTTGTAGCGCGGCGGCAGGCCCTTGGCCCGGGCAGCCTCACGCATCGCCTCGAGCTCGGCTGGCGTCTCGTAGCTGTAATAGGCCTTGCCCATGCGCACGAGTTCCTCTGCCACCTCACGGTGGCGCGGTGCGCGCTCGAACTGCGATATGGCCTCGCCGTCCCAGGAAAGCCCAAGCCAGGTCAGCCCATCCAGAATGGCCTGGGTAGCCGCCTCGTTGAAGCGTTCGCGATCTGTATCCTCGATGCGCAGCACCATCGTGCCGCCGGTGTGCTTTGCGAACAGCCAATTGAACAGCGCCGTGCGCGCGCCACCGATGTGCAGGTAGCCGGTGGGCGAGGGGGCAAAACGGGTGACGACCTTGTCGGGCATGGAACTCTCGGAAACCATCTTAAACGGGGTGCTGGTGCACGGACTTTCGCGCGTTGCGCGTTCATGTAGCATAGGGCGTCAGGGGTGCAAGGGGCAGACCCGATGGCGGGAAGAGGCCGGGGCTTGGATCAGGGCGAGGACGCCAGTGTCGGCGTCAGCGAGCGGTCCCTGTTTGCGATGCCTTTGCCGACCTCGCCGTCGCCATCACCTGTCATTCCAGGTGCTGGCAATCAACCCTTGCAGGCGGATATTCCAGCGCCAGTTTCGCCCGCTAACGGCAGGATTGCGCTGGTCCGTCGGCAACTTGGCCAAGCTTCATTGCCGCGCCTGCGCCATAGCGTGGCCAAGGCGGCGGAGTTGGAGCTTGACCGGGGCATCGCCTTCCTGCTGGTGCCGGTCTGCCTGGCGGTTGGGGCGATCGCCTATTTTTCGCTGGCCGCAGAGCCTGATTTCCCAAGGCTCATCGCGGTCGTCGTGCTGACGGGGATATGTGCGCTTGTCTCGCGTTCCTGGCCGAAAACCCATCTGTGCTTCATGGCGGCGCTGCTGTGCGCTCTGGGTTTGCTCGCAGGCAAGGTCGAGACATGGCGGGTCGGAACGCAGATGCTGGGTTCGGAAATCTCGACACAACTGACCGGGCGTGTGGTCTCGCTCGAGCAAATGGAAACTGGCCGCATCCGACTGACCATCGACGTGACAGCGACCGCCCGGCCGAAACTGCGCTACGTGCCGGAAAGGGTACGGCTTTCGGCGCGCAAGATACCGCCAGAGATGACCGCCGGCTCACTCATCACCGGCTATGCCAAACTGTTGCCGCCAACTGGTCCGGTGCGGCCGGAGAGCTACGACTTTTCCTTCGACAGCTATTTCGCTGGCATCGGCGGCAGCGGCTTCTTTCTAGGCAATCCAAAAGTTGTGTCGGCCAGCGACGATGACATGCCGATCTCGGCCCGTCTTTCCTCAGGAATAGAAAATGCCCGTGAAGCCATCGCCGATCATATCAGGGGCACGGTCAGCGGCGCCGAAGGCGAGATCGCGGCGGCGCTGATCGTCGGCGTGCGTGCCGGCATTCCCGATGAAATCAACGAAGCGATGCGGCGCACCGGCATTTATCACATCATCTCCATTTCGGGTCTGCACATGGCGCTGGTCGCCGGCACAATCATGGGTCTGTTGCGC
Source organism: Mesorhizobium subarcticum (assembly GCF_055456085.1). NCBI lineage: Bacteria > Pseudomonadati > Pseudomonadota > Alphaproteobacteria > Hyphomicrobiales > Phyllobacteriaceae > Mesorhizobium > Mesorhizobium subarcticum. The sequence continues at coordinate 4,645,032 of NZ_CM144237.1, forward strand.
GGCGCCTTCGCGCTGTTTCCAGATTTTTCCGCGCGCCGGCCGGTGAAAAAATACGCGGCCACCGCAGCGCTGGTCTCGATCGCTGCCTATCTCGTCATTTCGGGCGTCGTCGTTGCTGCCGAGCGTAGCTTCATCATGCTGGCGGTGATGCTGATTGCAGTGCTGTTCGATCGGGCAGCGCTGACCATGCGCAATCTGGCCATCTCGGCGATCGCCGTCATTGTGGTGTCGCCGCATGAGGTGGTCGGCCCAAGTTTTCAGATGTCCTTTGCAGCGACGGCCGCACTTGTCGGCGCATATGCTGGCTGGGCGGATCACCGTGCGGGAAAGTCCAGACCACCGCCCCCAAAGCGATCCTTGCCCGGTTTCCTAGCGCGAAAATTTCTGCTGGCGACAGGCGGATTGGCCATGACCTCCATCATAGCCGGGAGTGCCACAGCGCTGTTTGCCATCTGGCATTTCCAGCGCGTGTCGCCGCTCAGCCTGGTCGCCAATTTGGCGATCATGCCGATTGTATCGGTCGTGATGTTTCTGGCCGTGGCCAGCGCGCTCTTGATGCCATTTGGGCTGGATTGGCCTGCGCTTTATCTGATGGGCAAAGGCCTGACCGCAATGATCGCCATATCGGCGTGGATATCGGATCGCTCTCCAGTCGATGGGGTTGGCCTGATTTCCCAACAGTCCGTCTTGCTGGTGACGATTGCCCTGGTTATCGCGACCACGGCGACGACATGGCTTCGGCTGGCGGCGGTTCCCTTCGTTCTCGCCAGTGTGCTGACCATCCCGGATACGCGAACACCGGATGTGTTGATCTCGGAGGACGCCAGGCTGGTTGCAATGCCGATCGGAGGCGGCGAACTCGCTGTTAGCCGCGCGCGTCCAAACGAATTCATGGTCGACAATTGGAAACGCGCGTTGCGATCCGAAGCCATCGTCGTGCCGGAAACCTTCACCAGAGGTGACGGACAATTCGAGATCGCGGACGCTACAGAACTGCCGCCAGGAGTGCCGTTCTATTGCACTGACGGCGTCTGTGTGGCCAAGCACACGTCCGGTGCGATCATTGCTTATGTCGAAGACCGCAAGGACACCTGGAAAGCCTGCGGCTTCGCCGATTTGATCGTTGTCAATGACGCAACGGGCTATGATTCCTGTCACAACCCGCTGGTTCTCGTCATCACCAAGCGGCAACTTGCTCGCAAAGGCAGTGCGGCCGTCTTCTTCGACAACCAATCGGCGGTCACGCCGGCAATCGTCAGCTTCGCCGTGGACAGTCCGTACCGACCCTGGCACGCGCAACGCAAATTCTCACATGAGGCGAGGGGTCTGCCACCTTACAAGAAACCCGAAAAGCCAGCCGTTAAACCGCCGCCGCTTCAGTAGCGCCTGATCAGTCCGACGAGCTTGCCTTGCACCTTCACCCTGTCGGGCCCGAAGATGCGCGTCTCATAGGCCGGATTGGCGGCTTCAAGCGCAATCGAGGCGCCCTTGCGGCGGAACCGCTTCAGCGTCGCTTCCTCCTCATCCACCAGCGCCACGATGATCTCGCCAGGCTGGGCGGTATCGGCATTGCGGATGATGACGGTGTCACCGTCGAAGATGCCGGCCTCGATCATCGAGTCGCCCTTGACCTCCAGCGCATAATGTTCGCCACCCATGATCATGTCCGGCGGCACCGAGATCGAATGCGTCTGATGCTGAATGGCATCGATCGGCACGCCGGCGGCGATACGCCCCATCACAGGGATCGACACCGCCGAAACCACGTCGTCATCATTGCCGGCAGCAGGCAGGCGCGATGGTGTTGCAGGCTTGAGCTGGCGGCCAAGGCCGCCCTGACCAAGACTGCCCTGGATGACGCTTGGCGAGAACTTCTTGGCAGCGTTGAGACCCGGCGCGATTGAATCCGGCAGCCGCAGCACCTCCAGCGCGCGTGCCCGGTTGGGCAGCCGCCTGATAAAACCGCGTTCCTCCAGTGCCGTGATCAGACGATGGATGCCTGACTTGGAGGCGAGATCGAGCGCCTCCTTCATCTCGTCGAAGGACGGCGGGATACCGCTTTCCTTCAGCCGTTCATGGATGAACATCAAAAGTTCATGTTGCTTGCGCGTCAGCATGGCGGCCCCCAAGGCATTGAACGAAGGGTCTGAACCAGAATCGAAAAACAAACCCAGAACAAACACTATCTGTTCCAGTTGTGTTCTGCAACCGTTTAAAGTTTAGTGAATTTGTTAAGGCGTCTGAAATTATTTGGCATACGGCTGCGGCAACGACCGACGCGTCAACTCTGTCGCCGCATGTTGGCAACCATTGAAATCGTTTTGGTTAATGGCTTGTGGCCTATCCGGCGGCTTGGCTTGGCATCAGTCGGCCACAGAGTTCCATGCCAAGCATTTCCAGTTTTGAGAGCGCTCGTTTGCCGTGAACGAAACGAAGCCAAAACGCCAACCTCGGGCTTGTTCACGACCACTAGCTCCTCGACCAAGAGGCGATCCATTTGTGAGCTGGAAATTCGCTGCTCGTTATACCGCCGGTGACAGCCGATCGCTGAGATCGTCGCTTCAGGTGACGGACTCCTTGACAGCGAAACGCGGGGCCTTCCAGGCACCGGTGTGCAAAATCTCTTGTAGGACCTCAACCGCCAGCCACACATCCTTGTAGGCGACGTAGAGCGGCGTAAACCCGAAGCGGATGGTGGACGGCGCGCGAAAGTCACCGATCACACCGCGCTCGATCAAGGCACGCATGACCTGATAGCCGTGATCGTGAAGGAACGACACTTGGCTGCCACGCTTGGTCCGGTCGCGGATGGTTTCCAGCGTGAGACCATAGGCCCCGCACTTTGCTTCGACGAGTTGGATGAACAGTTCGGTCAGCGCGACGCTCTTCTTTCGCAACGCAGCCATGTCGACATCGTCCCAGATGGCGAGCGCACCCTTGAGCGCCCGCATCGACAGGACGGGCTGCGTGCCGCAGAGAAAGCGGCGAATGCCGGTTCCTGCGACGTAACCGCGTTCAAACGCAAAGGGGCGGGCATGCCCCCACCAGCCGCTGAGTGGTTGGCTGATGTCGCCGTGATGACGTTGCGCGGCGTAGATGAAGGCCGGCGCGCCCGGACCGCCGTTGAGATATTTATACGTGCAGCCGATGGCGAAATCGGCATTCGCATGGTCGAGTTCGACGGGTAGAGCGCCTGCCGTGTGGCATAAATCCCATATGATCAGCGCTCCGGCTGCATGAGCCTTGCGCGTCAGCGCCGCCATGTCGCGCAATTCACCCGATTTGTAGTTGACGTGATTGACCAGCACCACAGCTACGCTTTCGTCGATCAGCTCTTCGATGGTCGGCGCGTCGACGCCAGCGAGCCGCAGTACGATGCCCTCTCGGGTCGAGGCGACCCCTTCGGCGATGTACAGGTCGGTGGGAAAACTGTCGCCCTCGGCGACGATAACCGGTCGGCCTGGCCGCATGTTCAGCGCCGCATGCAGCACCTTGTAGATGTTGATCGACGTCGTGTCGCAGACCACGGTCTGGCCGGCGGCGGCTCCTATCAGGCGTCCAAGTTGATCGCCGAGTTCCAGAGGCATCTCGAACCATCCGGCTGTGTTCCAGGCTCGGATGAGATCCTGGGCCCATTCCTGGGTTGCCGCTTTCTGCAGTTCACCGAACACGGCGGAGGAGGCCGGCCCGAGCGAATTGCCGTCGAGATAGATCACCCCATCGGGCAGAATGAAACGATCGCGCATCGCACGCAGCGGATCGGCGGCATCCATTGCTTCGATTGCAGCGAGATCAGGAACTCCACTCATGGTCAGTCATTCCTTGGTTGTTTGCGACGGGTCCCGGCCACGACGACGTTCGCCCAGTGCGGCTGTTCTCTATCGATTATGTCAAAGCCGGGTGCGGACCGTCCACAGTTCCGGAAACAGCACGACCTCGAGCATTTTCTTCAGGTACGACGCGCCTGATGTGCCGCCGGTGCCACGCTTCAGGCCGATGATGCGTTCGACCGTGGTGACGTGGTTGAAGCGCCAGCGACGGAAATAGTCCTCGAAATCGACCAGCTTCTCGGCCAGTTCATAAAACATCCAATAGCGCTGCGGATCGCGGTAAACGGTCTGCCAGGCGACCATCACCGCCTCATTCTCGGTGCGGGTTTCGCGCCAGTCCGTGCGCTTGGCGTCGACGCCGATGTCGAACCCGTTGCGCGCCAGAAGCAGCAGCGCTTCGTCGTAGAGCGATGGCTCGGCCAGGATCGACTCCAGCTTCTGGCTCAGGTCCGGCCGGTGCTTGTGGGGTCCGAGCATCGCTAGGTTGCGGTTGCCGGCCATGAATTCGATGGCGCGATACTGCCATGACTGGAAGCCGGAGGATTGGCCGAGCGCGTCGCGGAATTCGGTGTATTCGCTGGGAGTCATCGTCCGCAGCACGTCCCAAGCATTGTTCAGCTGCTCGAAAATGCGGGCGACGCGCGACAGCATCTTGAAGCTCGGCTCGAGCCGATCGGCGCGGATGGAGCGAATCGCGGCACCGATCTCGTGCAAAGCGAGCTTCATCCAGAGTTCGGAGGTCTGGTGCTGGATGATGAACAGCATTTCGTCATGCGCCGAAGACAGCGGCGTCTGCGCCTCCAGCACTTTTTCCAGATGCAGATAGTCGCTGTAGGACATGCGCTCCTGGAACGACATCTGCGCGCCTTCGGACGCCGGATCGTAGGGCTCGCTCAATTGATTTTCTCCGTGCGCAGCCGGAAGCGCTGAATCTTGCCGGTCTGGGTCTTGGGCAGGGCGGCGATGAATTTGACCGAGCGCGGATATTTGTAGGGCGCAATCGTTGCCTTGACGTGGTCCTGCAGGCGCTTGATGGTCAGCGCGTCGGGCGAAACGCCTTGCACCAGCACGATGTGTGCCTCGACAATCTCCCCACGTTCGGCATCCTTGGCACCGATGACAGCGCATTCGGCAACATCGGGATGCGACAGGAGTGCTGCCTCGACTTCGGGGCCGGCAATGTTGTAGCCGGCGCTGACGATCATGTCGTCGGAACGCGCGGCGAAGTGGAAAAAGCCGTCCTCGTCCTGGGTAAACGTGTCGCCGGTGAGGTTCCAGCCGTCGCGCACATACTCCTTCTGCCTGTCGTCGGCCATGTAGCGGCAGCCGGTCGGGCCGCGTACCGCCAGCCGTCCTGTCTCGCCACGCGGCACCTCGCGCATCGCATCGTCGACGATGCGCGCCTCGTAGCCGCCGACCGGTTTGCCGGTGGAAGCAGGCTTCATGTCGTCAAAGCGGTTGGAGATGAAGATGTGCAGCATTTCGGTGGCGCCGATGCCGTCGAGGATCGGCTTGCCAGTCTTCTCAGTCCACTCTTCAAAGACAGGACCCGGCAATGTTTCGCCCGCCGAAACGGCAACGCGCAGCGATGACAAATCAGCGCCTTCGTCCATGGCCTTCAGCATGGCGCGATAGGCGGTCGGTGCGGTGAAGGAGATGGTCGCTTTGTAGGTCTCGATGATCTGGATCATGTTGGGCGGCGTCGCCTGCTCCAGCAGCGTTGCCGCGGCACCGAAGCGCAGCGGAAAGATGGCGAGCCCGCCAAGGCCGAAGGTGAAGGCGAGCGGCGGCGAGCCGACGAAGATGTCGTCTGGCGTCACCTGGAGGATCTCGCGGGCGTAGGCGTCGGCGATGATCAGAAGGTCACGGTGGAAATGCATCGTCGCCTTCGGCACGCCCGTTGTGCCCGAGGTGAAGCCGAGCAGGGCGACATCGTCGCGGCCGGTGTTGACGGCGGTGAAGGTGACCGATTTGTCGAGGGCGGCGCGGTCGAGCTCGGCATCATGGTTGGCGGTGCCGTCGAAGCCGATGACCTGCTTGAGGAACGCGCTGTCCTTGGCACAGGCGGTCATCTCGTCCATCAGCCTGGTGTCGCAAAGCGCAATGCTGATCTCCGCCTTGTCGACGATCTTGGTGAGTTCGCCGGCGCGCAGCATCGGCATGGTGTTGACGACCACGGCGCCGACCTTGGTGGCGGCCAGCCAGCAGGCGACCATTGCGGGGTTGTTGGCGGAGCGGATCAGCACCCGGTTGCCCGGCTTGACGCCGTAATTCTCGACCAGCGCATGGGCCAGCCTGTTCGTCCAGTCGGACAATTCCTTGTAGGTGCGGCGGCGGCCATTGCCGATCAGCGCGGTGTGGTCGCCGAGCCCCTTCTCGACCAGCCTGTCGGTCAGTTCGACGCCGGCATTGAGGCGTTCGGGATAGTCGAAGCCGTCGAGCAGGATATCAGGCCATTGATCCGGCGGCGGCAGATGATCGCGCGTGAACGTGTCGATATGCGCTGAAGGCCCAAGCATGTCGCCGCCATCCCATCTGCTGCCTGGGCAGTGCGCGAAGCATCTGTCCGAGGCGGTGGATCTGAAGTTCCCATCTTTCGCGAGAGGCTTCGTGCAGCCAGTGTTCGACGACGCCACCGACAAAAAAGGTGGCGATCCGCAGTTTTGGACAGCACAGCTGACCTCCCATTGTCGGCTGTTCGTCAGGCAGGATCGCACCAGTCGAAATTTGTTTCAAGCCTAAAATGTTTTTGCCTGGAGCGTTGAGGCATGGCATGGTGACGGCCATTGCCGGTGCTGAAACGGATGCGCTTTGGGGAGGGTGCCGATGCCTGGACATCGCATTGCCGATTGGAACAATGCCTACGCCAATGGCGCGAATATCGCCGGCAGCAACCGTTGGCCGGCCGCGTGGGCGGAACCGGCGCAAGCCTTCCGTGACGCACTGTCGGCGCAGGGCCGGGCGCGCATCGACATCGCCTATGGCGACCGGCCGCGCAATCGGTTCGATCTTTTCTTGCCCGATGCCGCGCCCAAGGGGCTCGTCGTGTTCATCCATGGCGGTTACTGGCTGGAGTCCGACAAGAGCGACTGGTCGCACCTCGCCAAGGGCGCGGTCGGCAACGGCTTTGCCGTGGCAATGCCGTCCTACACGCTGTGCCCGGACATACGCATCGCCGGTATTGTCCGCGAAATCGGCGCGGTGATCGGCACGGCGGCGGCGATGGTCGGGGGGCCGCTGATGCTGACAGGACACTCAGCCGGCGGACATCTCGCCAGTCGGATGGTCACCATGACCACACCTCTGGCGGCCGATGTGGCAAGGCGCATACGCCACGTCGTCTCGATTTCAGGCCTGCATGACCTGCGGCCACTTATGTTCATCGGGCATAATGCGGCGCTGGCAATCGATGAGGCCGAAGCCCTTGCGGAAAGCCCGGCGCTGCTGCGGCCCCTGGCAGGTACCCGCATCACCTGCTGGGCGGGAGGCGGTGAGCGTTCCGAGTTCCTGCGCCAGAATGCGTTGCTGGCCAACATCTGGACCGGCCTTGGCGCCACCACCAGTGCGATCGTCGAACCCGACCGGCATCATTACGACATTGTGGACGGGCTTGCCGATCCGGCACATGCGCTGACGCGGACCTTGATCTCGGAATAGAAGAGATCATTTTCCGTAATTCTATCAGTTGGTTGTCTAGCGCTACTTTAGCGCAACATCAGGACCTTGCAAGGGTCTCCGGTCGCGGATGCGGAGGCAAACGGTGCCCGCACGATCAACCCGTTGGCGTCGGCTAGCATCCGCAGCATCGAGGAATCCTGGATGCTGAACGGCGTCGCCACCAGCCCACCATCGTCTTCCCTGACCACCGCCCGCACATAATCCTGGCGCAGATCATTGGCCGGCATTGCAGCGCCCAGCAGTGCCGGACGGATGTCCTGGCGATGATTGCGGCCGCCGAGCCTTGCCAGGAGCGGCTTCATGAACAATTGCGAGCAGACCAGGCTGGCCACCGGGTTACCGGGCAGGCCGATGCACCTGATATCGCCGAGGCGGCCGAACATCAGCGGCTTGCCGGGGCGCATGGCGATCTTCCAGAAGCCGAGCGTCATGCCTTCGCCGGTCAGCACGTCGTGGATGAGATCGTGGTCGCCGACCGAGGCGCCGCCAAGCGTGACGATGACATCCGCACCGGCCGCGACCGCTTTCCTGACCAGTGCGGCGATGGCGTCCTTGCGGTCGGCGGCGATGCCGAGATCGAGTGCGCGAGCGCCGACCGATTGCGCGGCAGCGGCGACGCCATAAGCGTTGGACGAGATGATCTGGTCCGGCCCGAGCTCGCTGCCCGGCGGCAGCAACTCGTCGCCGGTGGCGATGATGGCGACCAGCGGCCGCCTGACCACGGTGACCGCGGGATGGTTGGCCGATGCCGCCAATGAAAGCGCCGCCGGGTCGAGCAAGCGGCCTTTCTCCAGCAAGACGTCGCCTTTGGAAAAGTCGAGACCGATGCGGCGGATGTTGCGCCACTCCGCCGTCGGTTCGGTCACTTCGATATGGCCGTCGCCGAGATCCCGGACGTTTTCCTGGATGACGATGGTGTCGGCGCCTTCAGGCAGCGGTGCGCCGGTGAAGATGCGCACCGCCTGGAGCTCGCCGACAACGCCGTCAAAGCCACGCCCGGCTGGAGCCATGCCGATCACCGAAAGTCGCGACGGCGCCGACGCGACATCGGCTGCGCGGGTGGCATAGCCGTCCATGGCCGAAGCATTGAAGGGCGGCTGGGTGCGCAGCGCCACGACAGGCTCCGCCAATACGCGATCGACCGCCTCGAAGAGAGAAACGCTTTCACCGGCCAGAGGTGCTGCACCGTCCAGCAGGCGTTCGAGTGCTTCCGCGACCGGAACCAGCGCCATCAGGCACCAGCCTTGTAGTCGCCCGACTTGCCGCCGGTCTTTTCGACCAGCCGGATGCCGGAGATGACCATGGCGCGGTCCACCGCCTTGGCCATGTCGTAAATGGTCAGGCAGGCGACCGACGCTGCGGTCAGCGCTTCCATCTCGACGCCGGTCTTGCCGGTGACGCGCGCCAACGCGGTGACCTTAAGGCCCGGCAGCGAATGATCAGGCTCGATGTCGACGGAAACCTTGGTCAGGAGCAGCGGATGGCAGAGCGGGATCAGCTCATGCGCCTTCTTCGCCGCCATGATGCCGGCGATGCGCGCGGTGCCGAGCACATCACCCTTCTTGGCGTTGCCGGCAAGAATGGTCTTCAGCGTCTCGGGCTGCATCGAAACGAAGCCCTCGGCGATCGCGGTTCGCGTCGTTTCTTCCTTGTCGCCGACATCGACCATGTTGGCCTCGCCCTGCGCGCCGAGATGGGTGAGGGCGGGCGACATCCTCAGACGGCCTCAGCCACGGCCTTGCCCGTCAAAAGCAGGCGCGTCGCCGCGGTGACGTCCTCTTGCCGCATCAGGCTCTCGCCGACAAGGAAGGTGACGATGCCGCTGTTCTGCATTCTGAGGCAGTCGTCATGCGTGAAAATACCGCTCTCGCTGACCAGCAGGCGGCCGCCCGGCACCATCGGTGCCAGCCGCTCCGAGGTTTTGAGGCTGGTTTCGAACGTTCTCAGATTGCGGTTGTTGATGCCGATCAGCTGCGACGAGAGTTTTACCGCGCGCAGCGTCTCGCCCTCGTCATGCACCTCGATCAGCGCATCCATGCCGAGTTCGAATGCGGTCGCTTCCAATTCGCTCGCCAAGGCGTCGTCGACGCTGGCCATGATGATCAGGATGGCATCAGCGCCCCAGGCGCGAGCCTCATAGACTTGGTAGGGATCGAATAGGAAATCCTTGCGCAGCGCGGGCAGGGTGACGGCTGCCCGTGCCTTGGTGAGGAATTCCGGGGCGCCTTGGAAGGACGGCGCATCGGTCAACACCGAAAGACAGGCGGCGCCGCCTGCCTCATAGGCTTGAGCCAATGCCGGCGGATCGAAGTCGGCCCGGATCAACCCTTTGGAGGGGCTAGCCTTCTTGATTTCGGCGATCAGGGCGAAGTTGCCCGACCTGCGTTTCGCCTCAAGTGCCGCGAGAAAGCCGCGTGGTGCATCGGCATCCTTGGCCCGCGCCTTGATCTCGGCCATCGGTATGCGTGCCTTGGCGGCAGCGATCTCGTCGCGCTTGTAGGCCTCGATCTTGCGCAGAATGTCAGACACGGTTCACCCGTTCGAAATTTCGACCAGATGGTCGAGCACATGCAGTGCACGGCCGCTGTCGATGGCCTGCGCGGCGAGTGCGATGCCGTCGCCAAGCGTCGTTGCCTTGCCCGCGATAACCAGCCCCGCGCCGGCATTCATCAGCACGGTGTCGCGATAGGCGCCGGCAGCGCCACCCAGCATATCGCGCAATGCCTTGGCATTGTAGGCGGCGTCACCGCCGCGCAGCTCGTCCTTGGTGTGACGCTTCAGCCCGACCTCTTCCGGGGTCAGCGTGAAGCTGCGGATTTCGCCGCCGATCAGTTCTGCCACCTGCGTCTCGCCGGTGGTGGTGATTTCGTCATAGCCGTCGCCATGAACGACCCAGGCATGCTCTGTGCCCAGCGCCTTCAATGTCTCAGCGATCGGCAGGATCCATTCCGGCAGGAATACACCAACCATCTGCCGCCTTACGCCCGCCGGATTGGAGAGCGGCCCGAGCAGGTTGAAAATGGTTCGGGTGCCGAGCTCGACGCGGGTCGGGCCGACATGCTTCATCGCCGGATGGTGCGCGGGGGCGAACATGAAGCCGAGACCGGTCTCCCGGATGCAGCCGCTGATCGTTTCCGGTGAGATATCAATCTTGAGCCCAAGGGCGATCAGGACGTCTGCGGCACCGGTCAGCGAGGACAGGCCGCGATTGCCGTGCTTGGCGACTGGAACGCCACTGCCGGCGATGACGAACGCCGATGCCGTCGAAATGTTGACGCTGTGGGAATTGTCGCCGCCGGTGCCGACGATATCGATCGCGCCGGCGGGCGCCTCGACGCGAAGCATCTTGGCCCGCATCGTGGCGACAGCGCCCGAAATCTCGCTCACCGTTTCACCGCGCACGCGCAGCGCCATCAGGAAGCCGCCGATCTGCCGGGGGTCGCATCGCCAGACATGATGATGTCGAAGGCCTCGCGCGCTTCCTCGAAGGAAAGCGCGGTGCCGCCCGCAACCTTGGCGATGTGGGTTTTCAGCGCGCTCATCGTGTCGAGGCTTGGGCAACTGCGGCCTGGTCGATGCGGACGTCGTACTGCGTCTGCAACTGCGCCACCAATTGGTCGAGCAAATCGTCCGACATGCCGGAAGTGAAGGATTTCTGCGCATCCTCCGGCACCGAACTGGCATCGGCCCCGGCGGGTTCGAAGACTTCGGCGACCTTGAACAGGATCTGTCCGTCGCCGGTGGGCGAGGGGATCAAGCCGGTGCCGCCTTCGCCGACGCCGAACATTACGGCAGCGCCCTCCTTGCCGAAATCGGCATCGTCGGCCTCGCGCTTCAGGCCGCGCTTGGTCTGTTTGTCCAGCTTGAGCTCGCCGGCGATGACGTCGAGCGTCGTGCCTGCCTTCAGCCGCTTTTCGAGTTCGCCCGCCTTGACGGCGAGCCGCTTGGTCGTCTCTGCCGCCGTCCAGTCGGCGACGACTTTCTGACGGACTTCATCCAGTGTCCGGTCGCGAGCCGCCGTGATCGAACCAACCTCATAGAAGACGAAACCATTGTCGGACGTGGTCAGCGCTTCGTTTTCGGTGTTGGGTTCGGCGTCAAACACGGCCTTGATCAAATCCGGCGATTCCGGCAGGTCCTTGACGATGGAGCCGTCCGGCCGGAGGCCACTGCGATCGATGGCGTCGATGGTGACGTCCTTCAGCTTCAGCTTGGCGGCAGCGGCTGCCAGTGAAGCGCCGGAGGCACGGGTGTCTTCGTAGCTGTCGTGCACATCCAAAAGGATGCGGCTTGCCTCGCCCAGCGCCAAGTCCTTCTTGATCTGGTCGGAGACCTCAGTGAGCGGCTTCACCACCGCGGGCTTGATCTCGGTGACGCGCAGCAGCACCGGGCCGAAGGAGCCCTGAACGACCTGGCTGACTTCGTTGGCGTTGAGCGCGAAGGCGGCATCGGCGACCGCCTTGTCAGCGATCTTGTCCCTGGCGAGTGTGCCAAGCAGCGTGTCGGCCGGGGTCTTGCCCTCGGCGGTCACCAGCTTTTCGAAAGTAGCGCCGGCCTTGAGCGAATCGAGCGCGGCCTTGGCCGCATCCGGCGTCTTGAAAACAAGTTGCTCGATGGTGCGCATTTCGGGCGTCGTGTAGCGCGCCTTGTTCTTGTTGTAGTCGTCGCTGACCTGTTGGTCGGTAACCGCGGTTGTATCCGCGATGTCCGCCGGCTCGAGGCGGACATAGGAGAATTTGCGGTATTCGGGCGCGGCGTAGGTTTTCTTGTTGGCCTCGAAATAGGCCGACAGAATGCTGTCGCTCGGTGCCTCGATCGGCTGGACGAGCGTCTTCGGCAATGCCAGATAGTCGATGGTGCGGTCCTCGCCCCGATAAAGCGCCACCGCCTTGAAGAATGTGTCCGGCGTCTTGAGGCCGTCGGAGACCGCCTCGACGATCTGCTGGCGCACCGCCACCTGGGCTCGGTTCTTCAGGTAGTCCTCAGGCCGCATGCCGACCTGGCGCAGCATGTATTCGAATGTTTTCCTGTCGAACTGGCCACTCGGGCCCTTGAACGCCGGATCCTCACGCGTCAGTTCGGCCAGCCGGTCCTTGGACAGGCCGAGGCCCAGCTTGCGCGCCTGTTCGTCGAGAACAGCACCGGAAACGAGCTGCGCCAGCACCGTGTTGTCGATGCCAAGTGCCTTTGCCTGTTCGTGAGTGAGGCGCTGACCGAACTGCTGCGACATGACGGCGAGCTGGCGATCATAGGCAAGGCGATATTCGTTGATCGATACCTTGGTGCCACCCGCTGATATCACCGAATCGTGGCCGGCAAAGCCGCCCATCAACTTCCCGGAGATGCCCCAGGCGGCAAAACTGACCACCAGCAGCGAAAGCAATGTCTTCGCGACCCAGGTACCCGCCGCGCTTCTCAATATACCAAGCATGGTTACTTCCGATTTATGCGCATTTTCGCATGCGCCGAGTTCTGAAACAAGCGCAATAGCGCCCTTCCGGCCTACTGTCGATTGCTTTGTGGCCTGATTTTGGTAGTGAGGGCCAGAGCCTGATATTGCCCGGAGAAGCAGACCATGACGCCAGGAATTCGCCCGCTTGTCGCCGGCAACTGGAAAATGAACGGCACCAGCGCCTCGCTCAACGAGCTCAGGATGATCGGCAACGGGTTCATGAGCGGGCTCGATGCGGAGACCGAAGCGCTGGTCTGCGTTCCGGCGACGCTGCTTTCCCATGCCGCGGAGATTCTGTCGCGAACGCCGGTCCACGCCGGCGGCGAGGACTGCCACACCAAGGAGAGCGGCGCCTACACCGGCTGCATATCGGCGGAGATGCTGAAGGACGCGGGCGCGAGCCATGTCATTGTCGGCCATTCCGAATGCCGCGAACAACGCGGCGAGGACGATGCGACGGTCCAGGCCAAGGCCACCGCCGCATGGCGCGCCGGGCTCGTAGCGATCATTTGCATCGGCGAGACGCAGCAGCAGCGCGAAGCGGGCGCTACGCTGGACGTGCTGTCGCGCCATGTCGCAGGCTCGGTGCCGCCAAGTGCCACGCCATCCAACACCGTCATTGCTTATGAGCCGGTATGGGCGATCGGCACCGGGTTGACGCCGACGGCAGCCGATGTGGCCGAAGCGCATGCGCATATCCGCGAACAGCTGTCGGAAAAACTCGGCGCCATCGCTGCCAAAATGCGCATTCTCTATGGCGGCTCGGTCAAGCCGTCCAACGCGGTGGAGCTGCTGGGCGTCAGGAATGTCGATGGCGCGCTGGTCGGCGGCGCCAGCCTGAAAGCGGCTGATTTCCTGGGTATCGCGGAAGCCTATCGCAGCATTGCAGGCTGAGATCCGCGATGCTGGACGGCTCTCATCCCGTCCAAATTCGTTGCAAAGAGTGCGTTGCTTCCCATATTCCGGCCACGGGCTTGGAAATGCCGTGAAAGCATTGTATTGAGCCGCCTCCAATTCACCGGTCGTGTCCGCGGCCGGGCAAGGCCTTGCCAGGATAAACTATGCAAACCGTACTGATCGTCATCCATCTCATGGTCGTGCTCGCCCTTGTCGGCGTGGTGCTGCTGCAACGCTCCGAAGGCGGCGGCCTTGGCATTGGTGGCGGATCGGGCTTCATGACGGCGCGTGGTGCGGCTAATGCACTGACGCGCGCAACGGCGATCCTGGCGGCCGCCTTCTTCGTGACATCGCTGACCTTGTCGGTCATCGCTCGCTACGGCGAGAAGCCGATCGACATTCTCGACCGCGTTCCCGCGACGTCGGACGGCGCCGGCAAGGGCGTGCTCAACCAATTGCCCGGCACCACCACCCCGGCACCGGCCGGCACCACCACGCCGACGCCGCCGTCCGGCAACGATGCCGCGGCGAAGACTCCGGCAACGGCTCCGGCCACCGCTCCCGCGGCCGGCTCGACACCTCCGGCAAGCAACGGCACGACCAACACCGCGCCGGCGGCCCCCCAGGTTCCGAACAAGTAACCTCACCATTTCCAAAGCCGCGATCTGTGATCGTTTGAACACAGTCGCGGCAAATGCTGCTCGATCACGAAGATTCGACGGGTAACAGCGCGGTCTCGCGCTTGAGGCACCCGCCCTTATTCGACTATAGATTGCACGCGGCATTTTCGGTGTCCTTGGGGGATGCCGGGCGACGCCGTGGGCAACAAGCATTGAACGATCGGATCTTCGCCATGCAGCTTCGCAGCTTCATTTTCCTGGGACTTTGCGCCGCATTCGGCCTGAATTCCCCGGCCTTCGCCGGAATGCCGGCAAACATGGCCGCGCAACAGTCGGTTTCGCTAGAAAAAACCGACGCCATCAACGTCGCAGTCAAGAGCGATGCGACGCAGTTGAAGCTTCTCAAGAGGAAGAAAAACCCGACACCGGACGATCTCGCCCAGATCAAGAAGATCGAAGCCAAGATCGTTGCCGACAAGGAAGACGCCAAGGCCAAGGCGCTTGAAGCCAGGAAGCTGGCGATGCGTGAAGCTGCCAAGGCCAAGGCCGAAGCGGACCGGCAGGCGTTCCTGGCCAGCAAGGGCCAGAAAGCACAGGCAACCGAAGTGGCCGACGCCAAGCCGGCCAAGAAGACCACCAAGGTCATCGCGCCGGTTGAACCGATTGCGCCAATCCAGTCGGCCGAGCCGATCCCGGCCGAGGCGATGAATGTCGCCTTGACCGGCAACAATGGCGAGCTGCGCAGCGAGGTCGTCGGCCAGAATCAGCCAAGCGGCGGCCTGTTCGCTGGCCTGTTCGGCGGCACGTCCTCATCTTCCTCGATTTCATATCTCCCCGAGACGCGTGCCCTCGACCAGGCTCTTGCCAAGAAAGACGCCAGGAAGCCGTTCAAGGTGAAGCCGGAATTCGTGCCGCAGGACGTGGAGTTCACCGGCTACGATGCCGGCACGATCGTCATCGACACCAGCGCCCGCCGCCTCTACCTCGTCGAATTGTCGACGACGGCCCGCCGCTATGCCATCGCGGTCGGCCGCGAAGGCTTGCAGTTCAAAGGCACTGTCGCCGTCGGCGACAAGCAGGAGTGGCCGCGCTGGATCCCGACGCTCGACATGCAAAAGCGCGAGCCCAGCCACTATGGCCGGTTCAAGGACGGCATGCCCGGTGGCGGCCAGAACCCGCTCGGCGCCCGCGCCATCTACCTCTATGACGGCAAGAAGGACACGCATCTGCGTATCCACGGCACCATCGCGCCGCAGTCGATCGGAACCAGCGCCTCCAATGGCTGCTTCCGCATGATGAACGAGCACGTCATGGATCTCTACAGCCGCGTCAGGGTCGGCACCAAAGTCGTTATCATCTGACGTTTCAATCATGCTGCCGAAAGGGCCGGCTCAGCCGGCCCTTTTGTTTTGACTTGCCCTCAGGGGCATCGCGCCTTCTTGGGAAAAAGCCTTCGCGGTGGTTTTTTCTCTGGCGGAATCAATCCGGCCGCGTTAAGCGATGACTCCCATGGCGCGATATGTATTCATCACAGGCGGCGTGGTTTCCTCACTTGGAAAAGGCATTGCCGCAGCGGCCCTTGGGGCTCTCCTGCAGGCGCGAGGCTATCGCGCACGCATCAAAAAACTCGATCCTTACCTCAACGTCGATCCCGGCACGATGTCGCCGTACCAGCATGGCGAGGTGTTCGTCACCGATGATGGTGCCGAAACCGATCTCGATCTTGGCCACTACGAGCGCTTCACCGGCCGCTCGGCCAATCAACAGGACAACATCACCACCGGCCGCATCTACAAGAACATCATCGAGCGCGAGCGGCGCGGCGACTATCTCGGCGCCACCGTGCAGGTCATTCCGCACGTCACCGACGAGATCAAGAATTTCGTCCTCAACGGCAATGACGACTATGATTTCGTGCTCTGCGAGATCGGCGGCACGGTTGGCGACATCGAGGCGATGCCGTTCCTCGAGGCTATCCGCCAGCTTGGCAATGATCTGCCGCGCAACAATGCCGTCTATGTGCATCTCACTTTGATGCCCTACATCCCGACGGCGGGTGAACTGAAAACCAAGCCGACCCAGCATTCCGTCAAGGAATTGCGTGGCATCGGCATCGCTCCCGACATCCTGCTGGTCCGCGCTGACCGGGCCATCCCCAAGGAAGAGCGCCGCAAACTGTCGCTGTTCTGCAATGTCCGGGAAAGCGCCGTCATCCAGGCGCTCGACGTGCCGCACATCTATGACGTGCCGATGGCCTACCACAAGGAAGGGCTTGATTCGGAAGTGCTGGCCGCCTTCGGCATCGATCCGGCGCCGAAGCCGCGCATGGAGCCCTGGCAAGCGGTGTCCAACCGCATCCACAATCCGGAAGGCGAGGTGACCATTGCCATCGTCGGCAAATACACCGGCCTCAAGGACGCCTATAAATCGCTGATCGAGGCGCTTTCGCATGGCGGGCTCGCCAACCACGTCAAGGTCAAGCTCGACTGGATCGAATTGGAAATCTTCGAAAAGGAAGATCCAACGCCATGGCTGGAAAAGGTGCATGGCATCCTGGTTCCCGGCGGCTTTGGCGAGCGTGGCTCCGAGGGCAAGATCCTGGCGGCAAAGTTCGCGCGTGAGCGCAAGGTGCCGTATTTCGGCATCTGCTTCGGCATGCAGATGGCTTGCATCGAGGCAGCGCGCTCGCTGGCCGGTGTCGAGCATGCGTCTTCGACCGAGTTCGGCCCAACCCAGGAGCCGGTCGTCGGCCTGATGACCGAATGGCTGAAAGGCAACATGCTGGAAAAGCGTCGGGAAACCGGCGATCTCGGCGGCACGATGCGGCTCGGTGCCTATCAGGCCGAACTCGCCAAGGGCTCCAAGATCGCCGACATCTACGGCGACACTCAGATTTCCGAACGCCACCGCCACCGCTACGAGGTCAATATCGACTACAAGGAGCGGCTTGAGCAGTGCGGTCTAGTGTTTGCCGGCATGTCGCCTGACGGCGTCCTCCCGGAAACGGTCGAATATCCCGACCATCCCTGGTTCATCGGAGTCCAGTACCATCCGGAACTGAAGAGCCGGCCGCTCGATCCGCATCCGCTGTTCGCCAGCTTCATCGAGGCGGCGGTTGAACAGTCGCGGCTGGTGTAAGGCGGCCGCGCTGCTACCATGCAGACCTATGTCGCGCTGCTCTACAGCATCATCCTTGGCGAAGGGCGCAGGCTGGTCATGGCCGATCTCAAGGCGATGGCCGAAAGCCTCGGACTGAAAAACCCGCGCACGCTGGTCGCAACCGGCAATCTGGTCTTCGAAGCGCTAGCGACCGACGTCGGCAAGCTGGAACGGCAGTTGGAAACAGCCTTCGAAAAGACGTTCGGCCGCCATGTCGTCATCGTCGTTCGCGGCGCCGAAGATTGGCTGAGGCTTGCCGCCGGCAATCCATTCCCGGTCGACTCAGCCGCAGCGGGCGACCAAGTGGCGGTGCGGGTGATGCGCAACCCTGCGCCCGCCGATGTCGTCGCCGGGCTCCAGGCCTATGCGGCCGAGGACGAAAAGGTGTTTTCAGTCGACGGCGACATCTGGGTCGTCTTTTCGCGCGAGAGGCCGAGTTCACGGCTGCTCGCGGCGATGAACCACAAGCGTCTCGGCATCGGCACCGCGCGCAACTGGAACACGGTCCGCAAGCTGGCCGAGATGGTTGGCGGATAGGCGGTAGGCAGTAGGCAGTAGGCAGTAGGCAGTAGGCAGTAGGCAGTAGGCAGTAGGGAAGCAGTCTGTATCCCTAGCCCCTACTGCCTACTCCCTCATCTTCAGGCCTTAGCAGTCTTTACACCAGCGCCCGCGGCAGCGGTGCGCAGCACGTAGTAGATGATGCCGGCGATGGCGACGCCGAAGAACCAGCCATAGACACCCCACCACTCGGGCAGCCAATTGGTGAAGTTGGGCAGGATCGATGAGAAGACCGCGCCGATGCCGGCGGCGATGAAGGCATTGACGTGCCAGCCGCCCTGGAAGCGGAACTCGCCGTCCTCGCGATACAGCGCCTCGACGTCGACCTCGCTTTTGCGGATCAGATAGTAGTCGACCATCATCACACCGAAGATCGGTCCCATCGTCGCGCCGATGATGTTGACGAAATGCGCGGCACCGCCTTCCCATGGTGCGAAGGGATAGAGCACCAGGGCGATGACGGCGGCGATGTAACCGCCCTTCTTGAAATCGATCTGCCTGGGAAAGACATTGGAGAAGTCGAAGGCCGGCGAGACGAAGTTGGCGACGACGTTGATGCCAAGGGTGGCAACCGCGAAGGTCAGGGCGGCCAGTGCGGCCAGGAACCAGCTGTCGAACTTGGCCGAGATCTGGTCGGGGTGTAGCAGCACTTCGTGGTAGACGTCATAGGCGGCAATGGTGGTGACGCCGGCGACCAGCGAAAACAAGATCAGGTTGACCGGCAGACCCCAGATGTTGCCTTTGCGCAGCGACGCCTGGTCGGGCGCATAGCGGGCGAAATCGCAGAAGTTGAGGTAGAGCGCCGAGAAGTAGGTCACCCAGATGGCGGCCACTGCAAACAGTGCCGTCCACGAGCCCGGCGTGCCCGGCACGCCGGCATCCTTGGTCTTTTCCAGGAGCACATCCATCGGGATGTCGCTGGTGAAGGCGAAGGTTCCGGATTTGACGCAGAGATAGACCGCCAGGATCAGCATCATCACCCAGACTGTCGGCCCCGCCCAGTCCTGGAAGCGGCGCACGGTCTCCATGCCGCGCTGGATGATCAGCAATTGCAGCGCCCAGATGACGACGAAGCAGATCACTTCCAGGCCGGAATGGCCGAGGAAATGAGTGTTGGCATTGAAATCGGCGAACCATTGCGAGCGGATCAGCAGCGCCACGATCGCACCAGAAGCTGCTGCCGTTTGCGCGCCGTACCAGAAGCAGGCGACGATGGCGCGCACCAGGGCCGGTATGTTGGCGCCCCAGATGCCGAAGGAGGCGCGGGCGAGCACGGGGTAGGGCACGCCGGTCTTCACGCCGGCATAGCCGACCATGTTCATCAGCGCATAGATGATCAGCGAACCGATGCCGATGGCGATGATGAAATTGACGAAGCCGCCGCAGAACAGAAACAGGCTGGCGGCGAGATAATAGCCCCACAGGCTGTGGACGTCCGACGTCCAGACGTTGAAGATCGAGAATGGCCCCCAGTTTCGAACCTTGGCCGGAGCCAGATCCTCGTTGTAGAGATCAGGCGATGCGCCTTGTATCGTCATTGCAATGTCCTCCCCTTGAGTGCCCGCGCGCCCTCACGCGCTGGCCCCGCAAGGTAAGCCTGACGCAGGGGAACCGACAAGCAATCCATTTGCTGGCTTTGGCCTTAAAGATATTCAATGCGAACCGCGATTATCGAGGCGCCGCAATGGTGGATCGCCGCTGAACCCACCGGTCAGGTGATTTGAATTCGGCAACCGTACTTCTGGCTATGCGATAGCCATCACCCGCTTGTGGTCCTCGACTTCGGACAACAGCCAATCCTGGAACAGGCCGGTGCCCGGCTTGTTGCCGATGCTGCGGCGCTGGTGCAGATAAATGCCGGCCGGGTAGGTGTGGCGCGCCTGAAATGGGGCGACAAGTTTGCCTTGCTGCAGAAAATCCTGCGCCATCATCGTGTCGGCAAGCGCAATTCCAGCGCCATTGATCGCCTCGCGCATGATCAGCGTGCAGTCATCCAGGGTCGTGCTGGATTTCGGCGTCGTGTCCAGAACACCTTCCTGTTCCAGCCAGCGCTTCCATCTCATGGTCTCGCATTCATGGATCAGGTGGTGATTGACCAGATCGGCGGGCGATCCCAGCGGCACCGGCCCTTCGAGTAGCGAGGGCGCACAGACCGGCGTTAGAACCAGCGGGATCAGCAGCGTCAAGGCCGGGCCGGCCTTGTAGACAAACTCGTCGACGATCGCCAAATCGAAGTTGGCGCGCTTGCCTGAGGTCGATATTCCAACTCCACCGCCGGATGCAGCCGACGAAAGTTCGGCAACCGGTCCGCCAGCCAAAGATTCAGAACCGCCGGGACGCAGAGTACCCTGACGCGCTGGGTCCTGCCGTGGCTCGGGCCATCGGAGAGACTGACATCGTCGGTAGCGCGCCAGATGGCTTCGAACGCTTCGGAGAGGCTGCGCGCATAATAGGAGCCCCGGATAGTCGGCGTTATCTGGCGAAAGCCGCGCTCGAACAGATCCTGGCCGAGATTTCTTTCGAGTGCACGGATGTGGCGGCTGATGGCAGAGGGCGTCAGGTGCAATTCTTCGGCTGCATCCTTGACGCTGCCAAGACGTGCCGCGGCCTCGAAAGCGCGCATGCCGTTGAGTGAGGGTAGGGCCATTGGCCGATCTTGAATTGTCAGTTGAGTTTTTGTCAATCGACATGGACAAAATTGGCGTTTGATCGCCTGCCCTGTTCGGGGCTACCCAAATGGCAGGAACAATTAAGTCGCCTTAAGAAAACGACTATTTGGGGAACTTCGGCACCATTCAACCAACGGCGGCGACCGGATTGACCGGTTCTTCCGATGGCAGGCGAAGCTTTGCGCATGCCGCAATCAGCCGCCTGGGCCGAAAGTTTCCCGAAAAGGGGAGAATGCCAGCCTATGCCTCAATCGCCAGTGCCGATCTTTGAAACGGCAGACGAGGTTTCCGCGGAAACCCCGGTCGTCGTGATCTTGCAAACTGCCCAGACAGGCTTGGGCCCCCGGGCAGCGGCGCTGGATGCTGAAATGAGCGGAATCCTGTCTCGTGCCTGCTCCGACCCGGCTGCCTTGGCCGAATCCGGCGCCTGTATCGATCTTATCGCTCCGCAATCGGTATCGGCCCGGCGCGTGATCGTGCTGGCCTTGGGCAAGGCGGAAGCCGTGACCAAACTCTCCCTGGCACGCGCCGGCGGTCTGCTTGCCGCGCATCTGGAGAGCAAGTGCGAATGTGCGGCCACCCTTGTCCTTGACCCGATCGCCGGCGTCGAGCTGCCGGGGGCGGAAATCCTGTCGCGCGTCGCGCTTGGCATGCGGCTGCGGCGTTATCGCTTCGACATGCGCAACCAACGGCAAGGGGCAGGGGCGGACAGAACCTTGCGGGTGCGGATGGTTGGAGCAGCTGGCCCAGAGCTGACCACGGCGCTGACACGGGTCAATGCCATCGCCGATGGCGTCGAGTATGCGCGCACCCTGGTCAACTTGCCGCCGAACCATCTCCACCCCGACAATTTCCACGATCATCTGGCGCCGCTGCGCGAAGCCGGAATCGATGTCGAGATACTCGACACGGCGCGGCTGAAGGAGCTCGGCATGAACGCGATCCTGGCCGTCGGCGCAGGCTCGGCACGGCCGCCGCGCGTGGCGGTGCTGCGCTATCGCGGCAAGGGCGCTCCTTCGCAACCGATGGCTTTCGTCGGCAAGGGCGTATGCTTCGATTCCGGTGGCCTCTGCATCAAGCGCGGCGAGCAGATGTTCGACATGAAGGCCGACATGGGCGGCGCGGCGGCTGTCGTCGGCCTGCTGATCGCGCTCGCCCGGCAAGGCAGCCCGGTGCATGCCGTCGGTGTTCTCGGCATTGCCGAGAACATGCCGTCCGGCACCGCGCTCAAGCCGCGCGACATCATCACGACGGCCTCGGGACAGACCGTGGAAGTGTTCGACACGGATGCGGAAGGGCGCCTGATCCTTGCCGACTGCCTCTATTACGCCGCCTCGCGCTTCAATCCCTCGGTGATCGTCGATCTGGCGACACTGACCTATTCAGTGATGCGTGGTCTGGGATCGGTCTTCGCCGGCCTGTTCAGCACCGACGACGCCATCGCGTCGCAGATGATTGCTGCAGGCGAAACGGCCGGTGAGCGGTTCTGGCAGCTGCCGCTCGACAAAGCCTATGACGAGGGGCTGCAATCGCCCTTCGCCGATATCCGCCACCACGCCAAGGATATGGAAGACGGCGACGCGCCTTACGCGGCGGCGTTCCTGCGCCATTTCACCGAGGATCGGCCCTGGGTGCATCTCGACATCGCCGGCAAGGAAATGGCTGACGCGGATCGGCCGCTCGGCCGCGAAGGCGCCACGGCTTTCGGCGTGCAGATGCTGGAAGAATGGGTGCGCTCCACGCGCACAACGAACTAGGCGATCAAGCATGTCTTCAGCCACGCGAGGAACCGAAATGTCGTCCGAGATCGCAAGCAAGGAGGGGCGGGCCAACTTCGGCAACTACGAGACCTGGTATCGAATCTCTGGCGACCTCGACGCCGGCAAGGCCCCGGTGGTTATCCTGCATGGCGGGCCGGGCGCCGCCCACAATTATGTCGATGCCTACAAGCTTCTTGCCCGACGAGGCCGCGCGGTCATCCACTATGACCAGTTGGGCTGCGGCAATTCCACCTTGCTGCCGCAGAAGGGCGCCGACTTCTGGACGCCCCGGCTTTTCATCGACGAGCTAGAAAACCTCGTCGATCATCTCGGCATCCGCAGAGGCTTCCATGTGCTCGGCCAGAGTTGGGGCGGCATGCTGGGCGCCGAATACGGCGTGACGCGGCCGGAAGGCCTGAAGTCGCTGACCATCGCCAACTCGCCGGCTTCGATGAAGCTATGGGTCGAAGAGGCGAACAGATTGCGCGCCGACCTGCCTGCGAATGTGCAGGAGACGCTGACCCGGCACGAACAGGCTGGCACGACGGACGATCCGGCGTACCAGGAAGCCACGATACGGTTCTACGAACGGCATGTCTGCCGGGTCGTGCCATTCCCGCCCGAGGTGACGGAGACCTTCGCCCAGATCGTGCGCAATCCGACGGTTTATAATGTGATGAATGGGCCGAACGAGTTCCATGTCATCGGAACCCTGATGAACTGGAGCATCATCGACCGGCTGCCGGCCATCGATGTTCCGACGCTGATCATTTCCGGACGCTACGACGAGGCGACGCCCGCGACCGTGCAGCCCTTCAAGGACGGCATCAAGGGATCGCACTGGGAGACATTCGAGCATTCCAGCCACATGCCGCATGTCGAAGAGCAAGATGCGTGCATGCGGGTGGTGGGCGACTTCCTGGACGACAACGACAACTGAGAAAAGGGGAACTAAACATGAAGAAACTGCTTTTGGCCGCATCAGCCGCGGCTTTACTGGCCGGCACATGGCTGGCCCCGGCACAGGCCGAATATCTTAGGGAGCACCGAGGCGGCACCATTCGCCTTCTGGCCCGCTCGGCGGCGGGAACGCTCGATCCGCACATCAACTACACCGATCAGGGCTGGCAGATGTACCAGCCGGTCTATGACGGCCTGGTGGCTTTCCGCAAGGCCGAGGGCAAGGATGGCTTCACCATCGTTCCCGATCTGGCCGAAGCGTTGCCGCAGGTCAGCAATGACGGCAAGACCTTCACCTTCAAGCTGCGCAAGGGCATCAAGTTCTCCAGCGGCCAGGAGCTTGGCGTAAAAGACGTCGTTGCCTCCTTCCAGCGCATCTTCAAGGTGTCCGGGCCGACCTCCGGCACCTTCTATGCCGGCATCGTCGGCGCCGACAAATGTCTGGCCGACACCAAAAGCTGCACGCTGGACGGCGGCGTTGTCGGCGACGAAGCGGCCAGCACCGTCACCATCAATCTCACCAAGCCTGACGCTGAGATCCTCTACAAGCTTGCGTTGCCGCACGCCGTGGTCCTGCCGGCCGACACGCCGGCGGAGGACATGGGTTCCAAGCCCATTCCCAGCACCGGTGCGTACATGATCTCCGCCTTCGATCCCAACAAGGGCATGACGGTATCGCGCAACCCGAACTTCAAGCAGTGGAGCGAGGAAGCGCAGCCGGACGGTTACCCGGATGTCGTACAATATGATTTCGGCCTGTCCGAGGAAGCAGCCGTCACCGCGATCCAGAACGGCGAGGCGGACTGGATGTTCGACGCGCTGCCGAGCGACCGCTTGGGCGAACTTGGCAGCAAGTCCATGGACCAGCTGCACATCTCGCCGCTTTCGGCGTGGTGGTACGCGCCGCTGAACAACCGTCTCGCGCCGTTCGATAATGAAAAGGCACGCCAGGCCGTTGCCTATGCGATCGACCGCAACACGCTGGTCAAGCTGTTCGGCGGCAAGGTGCTGGCCTCGCCGGTCTGCCAGGTTCTGCCGCCGGACTTCCCCGGCCACGAAGACTATTGCCCCTTCACCAAGAACCCAGGCGCCAAATGGTCGGCACCCGATCTGGACAAGGCAAAGCAGCTCGTCGAGGAATCCGGCACCAAGGGCCAGAAGGTGACCATCATCGTCGAGGATACAGCCATCTCGCGCTCGATTGGCGTCTATCTGCAGAGCGTGCTGACCACCATCGGCTATGTCGCCGACGTCAAGCCGATCTCGTCCAACCTGCAGTTCACCTACATCCAGAACACCAACAATAAGGTGCAGATGTCCGTCACCCAGTGGTACAAGGATTATCCGGCGGCTTCGGACTTCCTGAACATCCTGTTCAGCTGCGCTTCCTTCCGGGAAGGTTCGGACGCTTCGATCAACATCGCCGGCTTCTGCGACAAGGACATCGACGCCAAGATGCAGAAGGCGCTGGACCTCGGAGTGACCGACCAGAAGGCGGCCGACAAATTGTGGGCCGAAGTCGACAGGCAGGTCACGGACAAGGCACCGGCCGTCGGCCTCTTCACGCCGAAGCGGCTTGACTTCGTCAGCAAGCGCATCGGCAACTTCAAGTTCAACCCGCAGTTCAACTGGATTGTCACCCAGTCCTGGGTGCAGTAACGAACCACGCAAGGCACATACCCGTGTCCAACCAAGTCGCAGCCATGCCGCGCAAGACGCGAGGGCCCTGGGCCGTCGCGTTTGCGAAGCTGGCAACGGACAGGGCCGCCATGGCGTGCCTGGCCGTATTCCTGCTGATCGTCATCGCCTGTTTCAGCGCACCTCTTTATGCGAAATGGGCGGGCACGGACCCCTTCGCCTCGACGCTCGACGCCGTCATCCAGATCGACGGCGCCGACGTCCCGGTGATGGAGCCGTCGACTGAGGGGCTCGGCCTCGGCTATACGCCGATCGGCCCAACCTGGCAGCTCGGCAACTATTTTCTCGGGGCCGACAGCCAGGGCCGCGATGTCATGGCGAGAATGCTCTATGGCGGGCTGAGCTCGCTGCTGATCGCCGGTGCTGCCACGCTGTTCACGCTGATCGTCGGCACGCTGGCCGGATTGATCGCCGGCTATTTCGGCGGCATCACCGACACGGTGTTGTCGCGCCTGCTCGACATTCTCTGGGCGTTCCCGATCTATCTGCTGGCGATTTCGCTTTCCATCGTCACCATCGCGCAAGGCATCAGGATCGGGCCGATCGATATCGAATCCGGCAGCCTGTGGCTGCCGATCATCATCATCGGCATCGTCTATGTGCCTTACGTTGCGCGCCCGATACGCGGCCAGGTTCTGGCGCTGCGCCACAGCGAATTCGTGCACGCCGCGATCAATCTGGGCGTGCCGGGATGGCGCATCCTGTGGCGTGACATCCTGCCTAATATCACGACCACGCTGATCGTCTTCGTGCCGTTGATGATGGCGCTGAACATGCTGACGGAATCGGCGCTCTCCTTCCTGTCGATCGGCGTGCAGCCGCCGGCCGCGAGCTGGGGCACCATCATCCAGGACGGGCAGGCGCTGCTTTACACGCGGCCGCTTGTGGCGCTGGTGCCTGGCCTGGCGATCGCCGTTTCCGTGATGACTCTCAATGTTTTCGGCGACGGCCTGCGCGATGCGCTCGATCCGCGCTCCAAGGTTCGGCTGGGGCGCGACTGATGTTTTACGCCATTCTTCGCCGTTTCGGCCAAATGCTGTTCGTGATGTTCGGCATCTCGGTCATCGTCTTCCTGATCTTCTTCGCCACGCCGGGCGCCGACCCGGCGGCTCGCATCGCCGGCCGCAACGCGTCGCCGGAGGTGCTGGAAGCGGTCCGGCACTCCTTTGGCTTCGACCAGCCGCTCTACGTGCAGTATGTGAAGATGATGGAGAAGATCTTCGTCACCGGCGACCTGACCTCCTTCGTCAATCGCGGCTGGAAGGTGGTGCCGGCGGTCATGGATTCGATCCCCGTCACGCTCTCGCTGGTGTTCGGCGCGGCGATCCTGTGGGTGGTTGTCTCGATCATCATCGGCATCGTCGCCGCCGCCACCCGCGACAGCTGGCTGGACAAGCTTCTGATGGCGCTGGGGCTGCTCGGCATTTCCATGCCGGTCTACTGGCTGGGCGAGGTGATGAACCTGATCACCCAGAGCCGCTACCACGACAGCTGGGCGTTCTCCTGGGTGCCGCCGCTTGGCTACAAGAATTTCTCCGACGATCCGAAAGGCTGGTTCCTGACCCTGGTCATTCCATGGATCACGCTGGCCATCCTCTATATCGGTATCTACGGGCGCGTCTTGCGCGCGGCCATCATCGAATCCCTGCAGGAAGACTATATCCGCACCGCCCGCGCCAAGGGCCTGTCGGAGACCCGCATCCTGCTGCGCCATGCCTTGCGAACGTCGCTGATCGCCTTCGTCACCTTGTTTGGTCTCGACTTCGGCGCGCTGGTGGGGGGTTCAGCCCTTCTGACCGAAGTGGTGTTCGGATTGCACGGCATCGGCAAGCTGACCTATGACGCGCTGCAGAATCTCGACTTGCCGATGATCATGGCAACGGTGATGTACGCGTCGATGTTCGTGGTCATCGCCAATGCCGTCGTCGATTTCGTCTATATCCTTCTCGACCCGCGCCTGAGGACATCATGATACTGTCGGTGCGCGATCTCAAAGTATCCTTCCGCACCGATGGCGGCCTGGTGCGGGCCATCGACGGCGTCTCCTTCGACCTCGAGGAAAGCGAGATCCTCGGTGTCGTCGGCGAATCCGGTTCCGGCAAGACGGTGTCGCTGCTGGCGGTCATGGGCCTCATCACCGATCCCAACGCCATCATCGAAGGCTCGATCCGCTACAAGGACCGCGAACTGGTGGGGTTGCCCGCGCGCGAACTGAGGCGGCTGCGTGGCAACGAGATCGCGATGATTTTCCAGGACCCGATGACAGCACTGACGCCTGTCTACACGATCGGCTGGCAGATCGCCGAACAGATCCGCGCGCATCGCAACATCAGCAAGGCCAAGGCGATGGAGCGTGTCGAAGAACTGCTGGCCGAGGTGAATTTTCCCAACCCGCATGAGGCGATGTCGCGCTATCCGCACCAGCTTTCCGGCGGCATGCGCCAGCGGGCCGTGATTGCAATGGCTTTGTCGTGCAATCCGGCGCTGCTGGTGGCGGACGAGCCGACAACGGCGCTCGACGTGACGGTGCAGGCCGGCATTCTCGACCTCGTGCGCAAGCTGCGCGCGACGCATAAATCTGCGGTTGTGTTCATCACGCATGACATGGGGGTGGTCTCCGAACTCGCCGACCGGGTGATGGTCATGTATGCCGGCCGCGTGGTCGAACGCGGCAGCCGCACAGAGCTGTTTTCCGATCCCAGACATCCCTATACACGCGCGCTGCTCGGTTCGATCCCGCCATTGACCGGCGAGAAACCGCGACGTCTGCCGGCCATTCCCGGCTCGCCGCCATCGCTGCTGCGCTTGCCGCAAGGCTGTGCCTTCGGTCCGCGATGCCCGGTTCGATATGAGCCCTGTGTGGCCGACAAGCCTGACCTCAGGGGCGGCACCCATGCCGCGGCATGCTATCGGGTGGCGCAGGCATGAGCGGACCGATGATCGACAGCCCAATTCTCGAGACGCGTTCGCTGGGCAAGCGTTTTTCGATCGGCAGCCGGTTTTCCGCCGAAGGCAAGCGAACCGTCCATGCGGTCGATAATGTTTCGCTGACCGTGCGGCGCGGCGAAACAGTCGGGCTGGTCGGGGAGTCCGGGTGCGGCAAGTCCACGCTGGCGCGCTGCCTGGTGAGGCTCTACGAGATATCAGACGGTCAACTCCTGTTCGAAGGCGACGACATCACGTCGAAGTCGCTGTCTGAACTCAAGCCACTGCGCCGCCGCCTGCAAATGGTGTTCCAGGACCCGTCGGCCTCGCTCAATCCGCGCCGGCGCGTCGGCGATCTGGTGGCCGAGCCGTTGCGCATCCATGGCAAGCTTTCGTCTCGCGAGATCACCGCACGGGTAGCCGAACTGTTCGACCTTGTCGGGCTGCAGCCCGATCATGTCATGCGCTATCCCCATGAATTCTCCGGCGGGCAACGCCAGCGCGTCGGCATTGCGCGGGCGATTGCGTTGAATCCCGATCTCGTCGTGCTGGACGAACCGGTCTCGGCGCTCGACGTGTCGGTGCAGGCGCAGATCGTCAACCTGCTTGCAGACCTGCAGGAGAAGCTGAACCTCACCTACATCTTCATCGCCCACGACCTGTCGGTGGTGCGTCAGGTGTCGACCCGCATCGCGGTCATGTATCTCGGCTCGATTGTCGAAGAGGGGCCGGCGGAAGAGGTGTTCGCGGCCCCGGCCCATCCTTACAGCCAGGCGCTGATCTCGGCCGTTCCCGTCGTCGAGACGACGCCCAGCGGTACGCGCAAGCGCATCATCCTGACCGGTGACGTGCCGAGCCCGCTCAACCCTCCATCCGGCTGCCGTTTTCACCCAAGGTGCCCGATCGCGGTCGAGCGTTGCCGCTCGGAACGGCCGGAGCTGAGGGAATATCGACCAGGCCGCAAAGTGGCCTGCCACTTCCCGACGATATAGCCGACGCCACCGCCGCATCGTTGATCGCTGCCGGCCAAAAGATTTCCGAAGATTTTGTTTTCCGCATGGAACCAACCGCCGGACAGCGCGTTTCATAGGGTTCGATCGAGCGCATCGCGATCGACCGGGAGGAAACGATGGACTACCTGCATTTCTTTTCGCCCGTGCGGATCTCGCGCGGGCAGGGGCATCCTGTAGAAGAAGTGGATAGTGTCGCCGAGGCGATGGTTTTCTTGCGTAAATGGCCGACGGGACGACGTGGGCCCGTGTTTCAATGTGCGCTGAACTGCTGCTCGGCGGCTTTGTCGGGTCAGATGTCGGCCGAGGAAGCCAGGAAGGCGTTCACGGGCTTTGCCCGTATCACGCGGCTTCTGGACGATGATATGGCGCTGCCTGTCGCCGGCGATACCATGGCGGCCGTATACGCGCTGCGGCGATAGCCGGGCCGGATTGCTGGATGTTATTGCTGAACGTTACGGACTACGTCCGCAACGGCGCAAGGGGTTTTTATCTGTGTGCCCAAGCGACGGAATAGCGGTCGATAACCCAAAGCCACGAGCCATCGCTTTGCCGTCGGGCAACTTCGCTGGTTATGTCGCCATCGGGAAGACAGGTGGAGGTGAGCGCCAGGTCACCGCAAATGAGCGCTGGCCGCTGTTCTCCCATGGCAAACTTGCGGCCTGACTCGACGATCTCGGCATAGTAGCCGCGAATGGCGTCGCGGCCGCGTAGAAAACGTCCGCCGCCACAGTCGATCACCGCATCAGGTTCGAACAAAGCGGTCATGCCATCGACATCGCCAGCATGCTGCAGCGAAATCAGCAGCGGCTCCAGATTTTGTGGATCGTAGACAGGTTTTCCCCTGGCTGGATCGTTCATGCTGACCTCCGCTCCTGCTTCGACCAATCCTACCGTAGGATGACCTGTCGTATGCGTGACAGCTTAGGGAATGTTCTGGATCAGCTGCGGGGCCTCTGAATCCCAGGCTCAGGCAGGCAGCGCGATGCGGGAAAGCTCGGCGCAGATTTCAAGCAGACGATTCTGAAGCGCCTTGTCGTCGGCCTGACGATTGGCGGCCAGCGGACGTAGGTGATAAAAATAGCGGCCGGTCGTTTTGGCATGCGGCTCGTCGCTGGCCGCCAGCCAGGCCTGCGTCACGTGAGCCTGCTTCATGTCGTCGGGCGCCCCGGGGCCACCCATTTTTGTGGGCACCCAGCCGGGTTCGAGCGCATTCGACAAGATTTCAGGCCAGCGACGGGCTACCGCGAACGCCAGCATCGCATCGTGCAACTTGCTCTCGACATAGGCGGTCGAACTGTTCCAGCGGCGCTTGCGCCAAAGGATGTCGTCGAGATTGGCATCGGCGTGATGATGCATGCCCGAGCTGAGATAGACGAGCCGGTGTGGCCGCTCGATCAAGGCGGTCAAGACATAGGCTGACAAAGTGTTGATGGCGAAGATATGTGGCAGGCCATCGGCCGTCAGGCGATGGGCTTCACGATAGCCAACGGCGGCATTATGGATCACCGCATCGAAGCGGCCGAATTCATTGACGCGCGCGGCAAGTTGCCTGGCTCCGGCAACTGTCTCGAGGTCGCCTTCCACGATCGCCTCGGCTTGGGGTAACGCCTGACGGGCGTCAGTGGCGCGGGCTGCGTTGCGGGCATGAAGGACGACCTGGTGGCCCTGGCTTATGAGCAGTTCGCCCGCCATCAGGCCGAGGCCGGCGGACGAGCCGGAAATGAAGATACGCGACATGGCAATCTCCTTGAAACTGGCCGCGTCGTTGCGCGGGGATAGGTCGACGATCAATCTTCGTGGCTGCGTGCTGTGGAGACCAACGCCACGCCAAGCAACGCGCTGGCCGCACCAAGCAGGTAGACGGCAGCATACCCGAACTGGCCGGCGACGAAGCCCGCGACAGGTCCTGCGAGCCCGTAGGCGATATCGAGGAAAGCGACAAAGGCACCCATGGCACTGCCCCTGTTGGCCGGCAGGACACGCTTCAAGGCTTCGACACCAAGGGCAGGAAAGATCAGCGCGCAGCCCAGCCCGGTGACCAGGGCGCCGGCCAGCGCGACGCTCTCATGCGGGGCACTCCAGATCATCACCTGTCCGATCGCCTCTATGACCATCGACCACAGGGCGACGCGATAGCCGCCGATCCTGTCGGGCAGATGTCCAAACAAGACCCGCATGAGAATGAAGCCAATGCCGAAAGCGGTCATCACCAGACCGGCATGGCTCCAGCCATGCGCAGCGAAATAGAGCGAGGCAAAGGCAGTGAGGCCGGAAAGACCGACGCCTTGCAGCATGAGGCCTAGACCTTCGCGCCAAATCTGACCGATGACGCGGTAGAAGGGCAGTCGTTGGCCGCCAGGCGTCATGTAGGAGGTCGAGCCGAAGGCGATGGCGGCGGCGACAAGCGGTGCCACGATGCAGGCAACCATGGCGGCGTCCAGGCCGTAAGCCTGATAGAGTGCCATGCCGACCGGCGCGCCGACGGCGAGGGCCGCGAACATCGCAATGCCGGTCCAGGACATCGACATGCCGGCGCGCTGCGGGCCGACCGAGGCGATCGACCATGAGACGCAACCGGTGACGAACTGGCTCTCGCCAAACCCGGCCGTCAGGCGGCCGACAACCACGATGGCGAGGCTGGTTGCAGGGGACAGGCCAGGCAGCGCGGAGACGAAATAGAGCAGCCCGGCACACGCGCAAACGACCGCACCCTGAATTGCCGCGCGCTTGCCGCCTTGCTGATCCGTGACACGCCCGGCATAGCCGCGCGTCAGCACGGTAGCCAGGAACTGGATGCCGATCACCAGCCCGACGATCAGGCTGCTGAACCCCAGTTTGTCATGGACAAACAGTGGCAGCACCGGCAGCGGCAGGCCGACGCAGAGATAGCCGCAGAACAGCGCCGCGATGATGCCGGGCGCGGGACGCGAAAGATGAGCCGGCGCGGCATTCGACCGGTTAACCGCAGCGAGTGCTGACATGACAGCCTCCATGGAATGGTTGGGGGGCGGCAGGCCGCCGCTTGTGGGCGACCTGCCGGATCTGACGGATTATTTCGCGGCGGCACCGAAGAGGCTGCTGCGATAACCGCTGGCTTCGAGCAGATAATCGCGTGAGGCTGTTGCCTCGGATGCCAGCTTGGCGAGATCGATGTCGACCAGTTTGCCGGCGCGTTTGCGGATTTTGCCGGCGACCATCACGGTGTCGACGTCGGAGCGTTCGACCGCCTGGACGATGGTGCCGATGGCGTTGGAGAGCGGGAACACGGCGACATCGTTTGTGCGCACCATGATGATGTCGGCCTGCTTGCCTGATGTCAGCGTGCCGATAGAGTCTTCAAGGCCGGCGGCACGGGCGCCATTGATGGTGGCGGCTTGCAGCACCGCTTCGACGGAAATCGGCCCCGGCACGTCGGTTTCGCCCCGGAAGCGGCGGTAGCGCATCGCCGAACGCTGCTGTCCGAACAGTGCGTGCATCTCGCCGAACAGGTCGCTGCCGAAGGCCGTGTCGAGGTCGATGCCAAGCGCTGGCGTGAGACCGTGGTCGATGGCCTGCTGATAGGCGAAGCGGTCGTCATCAAAACCAAACAGCGCGTCGGAACGCGGATTGACGGTCACGTTGACCCCGGCATCGGCAAAGCGCTGCCAGGTATCCTCGGGCAGGCGCGTGCAATGGTTGAAGATGTTGTGCGGGCCTAACGAGCCTTTTTCGGTGACTTCCTCGGGCAGTTTTGCCAGATCGCCGATGAACTCGGTCAGGATCCGCATGTCGAGGTCGCGCGCGGCCTTCCACCAGTCGAGATTGAACTGGCCGAACAGTCCAACCTGCACGAGGCCGCCTGCATTCCAATTGCGGGCGAGGCGTTCGAGATCAGCAGGCAGATGCGCGCTGGACGCCTTCTTGTCCATGGCGGCGCCGACCATGTGCAGGGCGCGGATGCCGGAACCCTTGAGCGCGTCGAGCGCCGCATCGGTGTGATCGGGACCGCGCGAACTGTGGCAAGCGTCGATAACAGTCGTTATGCCGGCATCGAGCGAGGCCGCGGCCGTCAGGCTGGTGCTGACATACATGTCGTGCGGGCGGTAATGCGCGCCGAGCGTTTCGGCGACGACACCGATATAGGCGAAAAGGTCGTCGACGTCAGGCATCATACGCCGCATCACGCCGAGCCACATGTGATGGTGCGCATCGATCAGCCCCGGCATGACGATGCTTGCCGAGGCATCGATCACCTCGGCGCCATCCGCCTGGATGTTTGCACCGATCGCGACGATACGATCGTTCTCGACCAGAACATCGCCGGTAGCGAGATTGGGGACGGCGGCATCCATCGTTATGACGATGCCGCCTTTGAATAGGGTGTGGGGATTCTTCTGCGTGCTCATGGTCTGTTCCTTTCCGGATGCGTGCTGTCGCATGACCAGCCTTATCGCTCCAGGACGAACTTGAATTAAGTGCTGATATGTCCGATGCTCCCTGACAAAAAATCAGGAATGACCATGGCGTTCGACGGCAGGATCTTGTCGGGGGTAAGCGTGCTGGCGGCGGTGGTCGAAGGCGGCACTTTCGTCAAAGCCGCCGCGCTCATCGGCATCACCGATTCGGGCGTAAGCCGGGCCATTGGACGGCTCGAGGCGCGTCTGGGTGTGCGGCTGCTCGATCGAACCACGCGATCTCTGTCGCTGACCGACGAGGGCCGGCGCTTCTACGAAGACGTAAAACCCCATCTGAATGCGATCGAGGATGCGGCGGTTATCGCCTCCGGTACGGCCTCGGCTGTACGAGGCCGCCTCAAGGTGGACATCGACCCCTTCTTCCTGCCGCTGGTTCTGGCAGGCCGGCTCGGCACCTTCTGCGATCGCTATCCCGAGCTGAAGATCGAGTTCGTGTCGAGAGAGCAGTTCGGGGATCTGGTGTCGGATGGCATCGACCTTGCAATTCGTTTTGGGCAGCCGCGCTTCTCGACCCTGGTGGCGCGCAAGTTGATCGAGGCGCCGATCCTGACGGTCGCTTCCCCGCGCTACATCGAGCGCCATGGACGGCCCCGCGATCCCACGGACCTCCCAGCGCATCGATGCCTGCAATTCCTGGACCCGCACAGCGGCACGCCATTCGACTGGGCGTTCGTGCGCGGCGAGGAAACGATCGAGGTTGCGACCAGCGGACCTCTGATCTTCACCGACCCCAAATCGATGCTGGAGGAATGCATCGCTGGAACCGGTGTCACCCAGGTCATCAGTTGGGGCGTTGGGGAATTGTTGGCGGATGGAATGCTGATCGATCTCTTTCCGGACTGGCACGGCGAGCTCTTCCCGCTGTTTGCCTTTCACCCGTCGCGCAAACATCCGCCCGCCAAGGTACGCGCCTTCGTTGATTTCTGCGTCGAGGTGTGTCGGGAGCTTTAACCAAAGCGCTGGAAATATTTATACTATTTCCGCGCCGAATATCTTTAAACCTGTTGGCGCCATCCCTACGTCATTTTGCGTTATGTCTATCAAGGCAAAACCGATGTGACATCGCTCACGGCCACGCCACCCCTCACTGGGAACTCGGGACGCGCGGTCATTTTCCCATACGATGAGCAGCCCAAACGTTCGACACACTCTTAGTGCGTCGAGCGCGTCGCTGCGCAATCCCCCGCCTGATCAATCAACACCAACCGGGTCGCCGTCGGGTGAACGAACCCGCGCGCCCATAGGAGAGAAGAAATGGACGCCCTACAATATCTCGAGCCGATGAAATGGCCGGCGATCGAGATAGCCGTGCCGCTCATCGTGCTGGCAATCTTGTTCTGGCGGAGCGGCGTGGTCCGCTACATCCCCAACGACAGGCTCGGCATCCTGGAAAAACTATGGAGTTTTCGCGGCTCGGTGAGCAATGGCTTCATCGCGCTCAACCGAGAGGCAGGCTACCAGCCGGAAGTCGTGCGCGGTGGCCTTCATTTCTTCATGCCGTTCCAATATTCGATGCATCGCGCCAATCTTGTCACCATCCCGCAAGGTCAGATCGGCTATGTCTTTGCCCGTGATGGCAAGCCGTTGCCTCCGACGCAGACACTTGCTTGCAACACCGACGCCGATGATTTCCAGGATGTGCGCGGCTTTCTCGAAAAAGGCGGACAGAAAGGACCGCAACGCAAGATCTTGCGTGAAGGCACCTATGCCATCAATCTCGCGCAATTCATCGTGCTGACCGCCCAGTCGATCTATGCCGTCAATCTGGGCGCGTCGGAAGAAAGCCTTTTCAGCAATATGTCCAGCATGATCTCGGAGCGGGGCGGCTTTGAGCCAGTCGTCATCCATAATGCCGAGGACATGATTGGTATCGTCACCATCCATGACGGTCCGGCCTTGCCGGACGGCGAAATCATCGCACCGACTGTCGCCAACGACCCGAACGACCCCAACTTCCACAACAATTTTCAGGACCCGGAGAAGTTTCTCAATGCCGGTGGCTACCGTGGCCGGCAGCTGCAGGTGCTGGCCGACGGCAGCTACTTCCTCAATCGCATTTTCGCGACCGTCGAACTGGTCGAGAAGACGATCATTGACGTTGGCACGGTGGGTGTCGTCGTCTCCTATAACGGCCGCCACGGCACGGATATATCCGGGCAGGCATACCGTCACGGCGAGCTGGTCGAAATCGGCGCGCGCGGTGTCTGGTCAACGCCGCTGCTGCCAGGCAAGTATGCGTTCAATACCTATGCCGGCAAGATCATCACCGTGCCGACCACCAACTTCGTGCTCAAATGGACGAAGGAGCAGTTTGGCGAACACAGGCTGGACGAGAACCTGTCTGAAGTGTCGTTGATCACCAAGGATGCGTTCGAGCCTGTGCTGCCGCTCTCCGTCGTCGTGCATATCGACTATATGAAGGCGCCGCTCGTGGTGCAGCGTTTCGGTGACATCAAGCGGCTGGTCGAACAGACGCTCGACCCGATGGTTTCTGCCTACTTCAAGAATATTGCCCAGACAAAGACGCTGATCCAGCTCTTGCAGGAGCGCAGCGATATCCAGCGCAAATCGGGCGAGGAGATGCGCGAAAAATTCAATACCTACAGCCTCGAGCTGCAGGAAGTGCTGATTGGTACGCCCCGTGCTGGCAATGGCCAGAACAGCATAGAGCAGATCCTGATCCAGCTGCGCGAGCGCCAGATCGCGGTCGAAAAGGTCGAGACCTATAAATTGCAGGAGAAGGCGGCCATTCAGGAACGCACGTTGCGTGAGAAGGAGGCGCTCGCTGAACAGCAAGCCAAGATCACGACGTCGGCACTTACCATCGAGATCAGTGAGAACGAGGGCAAGGCGCAACTCGCCCGCACCCGTCAGCAGGCGGAAACCATTCAGGTCACTGCCAAGGCAGAGGCCGAGAAGGTGCGCCTCGGCGGCCAGGGCGAGGCCGATATGATCAAGGCGATCGCGCTTGCCGATGCCGAACGCATCAAGGCGACCGGCTTTGCGGATGCCGAGAGGGTGCGCGCCGTCGGTCTGGCGGAGGCCGAGGCCACCGAGAAGAAGGTCGCGGCCTTCGGCGGCCCGGACTATCAGCTCAACTCGCAGGTTCTCATGCGCTTCGCCGAGGCGATCGAGAATGGCAGGCTGCCGCTCGTGCCGCAGATCCAGATCGGCGCTACCGGTGGCGAGAAGGGGGCTGCCAATGGCCTTGTCGAGATGATGCTTTCGATGCTCGTTGCCGACCGGGTTGGGCGGCAGAACCTATCGGATGTGATCCCGGAACCCGTTGAGGGGCAATGATTTGATATGGGCCGTTTGTACCGGCCCATTTTGCGCGCTGCCGAAACGAGGGCTGCGGCCTTGAGCGGCGAGGGGACTTGCCTACATAGCGCATGTCGTCGATATGAAGATCTGGTAAGTTGGCTGAAGGTCCTAGGCGCGCTGCACGGGACTTGCTTGGCGTCTCACTATGATCGATCTGGCATCCTAGGAAGAATGACGGAATATCAAAATCATAGGCTATCTGTCGCGCCCATGATGGATGGGAGAGCTAGATGAATAATATCAGATAGTTGCGGGAGTCCGCGTGCAAAAATCGTACACGAAAGTTCTGCTTCTCTTCTTTTTTCGTTCCCACGACGGAGCCGCCGACAGCCCTTTTCGGACGCTCTTCTGCCGACGATATTTACCGTGCCATTGCGAATGTTCGCCGGGATATCCGTGAACCTCATTGTCTGCCGCGGCGTCCAGTTTGCCAGGGGAATTGGATGCGGAGATCTCAAGCGAACTAGCGCGACGTCGACACGCTTGCAGTCGGACCTTCGATCCAGAAGAGTTGGCGCTGGCGAAGCCGGATCCAACGCGCCACCCTTTGGCGCGAAGGGCACTATCCGCCTGATGAATTGCGCGACAACGAACTTTAGCAGATGACGCTCGATCCGGTTCGCGCCGACTGACCTCCGGCATCGTAGGGAGTGTGCGAGGCGGGCATTTCGAGCCCGCCTTATCTCATTTTGCCGGCAAGGCGATCGGCACCGCCGCGCCGCGCGGCACGACGAGCACGCCGAGCGGGCGCGCGCGGCCGCGGATGTCGATCTCGCGCGCCTCCGCGCCGGGGAGGTCCATGCCCGAAAGCCGCACCGCCGCTTCGGAGACGACGATCTCCGCCTCGAATTCCTTCGCCGCGGTCTCCAGCCGGCTGCCGACGTTGATAGTGTCGCCGATCGCGGTCACGTTCATGACCGCGCCGTAGCCCATCGAGCCGACGATCGCCTGGCCGACATGGATGCCGATCGCGACCTTGATGGTGGCGCGCAGTTCCTCGGCAAGGTCGTCGCTGAGGGCGCGAACCCCTTCGACGATGGCGCTGGCGGCAGAAAGTGCGTTGCGGCATGCCTCGCCGGGCGTCGTCTCCAGGCCGAACAGCGCCATGGCGCCATCGCCGACGAACTTGTCGACGCGGCCGCCTGAGCTTTCGACGGCTCGGCCGATCACGCCGAAATAGCGGTTGAGCAGGAAAACCACGTCGAATGGCAGGCGCTGGTCGGCCATCGCCGTGAAGCCGCGCATGTCGCAGAACATCACCACCACAACCTTCTCGTGGCCGGGATCGCTGGCGGTTGCAGCGAGCGGGCTCTCCGCCGTGACCGGCGGCGACAGCAGCGGCGCGACGCGAAGATCGCCGCGCGGCCTGAGCTGGCAGGCGAGCCGCACGTCGCCGTCGGCCGCGATGCGGCGCAGGGTCGCCGCTTCGATCGAACCGGACTCCGGCTGCTCGGCCAGGCCGTCGAGCACGCGGATGCGGCAGGTCGAGCAGCGTCCGCGCCCGCCGCAGACGGCATAATGCGCGATGCCGCCCAGCCGGCTGGCGTCGAGCACGCTGTAGCCGCGGGGAATGCGCACCTTGCGCCCGCCGGCATAGCGCACCTCTATCAGGTTGCGCCGCTCGATGCGGTCGCGAACGATGCGCGCCGCCAGCACCAGGATGATCAGTCCCGCAAAACCGGCATAGATGCTGCTGTCGATGCGCTCCTTGGTCGCCAACGCCCGGTCGAAAAGGGCTGGCTCGATGGACTGCGACCGAGGCGGTCCCATCGCCGAGACCTCCTTTCCGGCGCTAGCGAAACCGAGCAGCGCCAGCACCGGGACCAGCACCGCCAAGACCAGCAGAGCCGAGGCGACGCGCGGATACCACCGACGATAGCGCAGCCAGAAGTAGAGGCCGAGGCAGCCATGCGCCCAGATGACGACCACCGCGATCGCCTGCCGCACCCCGACCTGCGGTGTCAGGATCCATAGCGAGCGCACCACAAACTCGTAAGTGTCGTTGGCCTCATAGAGGGCGTGCATGGCACGCGTGCCGACCACGTGCTCGGCAATTAGAAGCGGGATGGCGAGGCCGAGCAGTATCTGTGCCCACTCCCGCACCGGCATGGCCAGCGTGCGGCGTTGGTAGAGCGCCAGCAGCGACAGAACGAGATGCGTGGCGACCGCGCCGTAGAGGAGCAGCGTCCCGGCCGGGTTGCGCCAGATCAGCAGGAACACCGCGCGCCCCTTATCCGCTGCTTCAAGCGAGATCAGGAGCAACGCATGGTTCAGGAAATGCAGCGTCACGAACGCCATCAGCACGAGGCCGGACACCAGCCGTGCGTTGCGGAGCCACGCGTCCGGCAGCCATCCGGGCGGTGCTGCTGGGACCTGCGATTGGCTCATTTCCAGTGCCTTGAACGATTCGCTAACCAAAACACGCCGGCAATAGCGCCTTCCGGTCAAGATTTGTCGGCGGCGACAATCAGTCAATCAAGCCTTGCCGCCTGCCATTCCACGACGTGGTGGCAGTTCGATACGGCCAAATCGCCTGGAGTTCCTGAAAGCTTTTCGAACTTTCTGTCTTGCGGCTCCCGTTGAGCTGCGCGCGCTTTTGAAGCAGGTGGGGCGTCTGGATCCGCTGTGGTGCAACCTTGATCCAAGCATCTATGGGGTTCGAGTTGGTAGACCGCTACATCGCGAGGCCCACTATCGAAGAGGCAGTCTTTTGCTACCGGAGGCATGCGGCTCGGAGACCAATTGTCCTATCGATGTCACCAGCCTGTCCTGGCGAGATCTGAGGTTGGATCGATGCGTGTTCGGCGTTCATGCCGAGAAGCTTTGTGCCTCAGCCAATCTGGCCGGTGAAGAGAGGCCGATCTGAGGATCTCGCCATTGTTTTCGCGCCGCACGCCGTGCAAATTCCTTAAGCTTTGACTGATATAAGAGAATTTGCGAAGCCTCAACCTGCGGACGAATGAACCCGGCAACGTGCGCGAAATTCGGGCAGACGCTAACAAATTCATGCCGGAAAACTATGGGCTTCCAGATCGGGTGGGTCGTGCGCAGTGACCTTTGATCATGACCAAAAGTGCGATTCCACTCTGCCGTGCGTGGGCGCACAAGTAGTCTGCTGACAGGCCTGCAATTGATATGTGGGAAAAAGCATTGGCTAGCAGATCGGACCGTCTCTCCGCATCACTCCTTGCGAGTCATATCCTTGTTGTCGATGATCATGGCTTGTTTCGTTCCGGCTTGAGACTGATCCTCGAAAGTCATTTCGC
Source organism: Mesorhizobium subarcticum (assembly GCF_055456085.1). Lineage (NCBI taxonomy): Bacteria > Pseudomonadati > Pseudomonadota > Alphaproteobacteria > Hyphomicrobiales > Phyllobacteriaceae > Mesorhizobium > Mesorhizobium subarcticum. The sequence continues at coordinate 4,685,295 of NZ_CM144237.1, forward strand.
AGGATTTTCCGTGACAGAAGCCGGCGCGCTGGAAGACGCGTTGGCGATTGCCGGCAGCGATCCTGACCTCATCCTTCTCGATGTCATTTTGAACAATGCAAACGGTCTGGATTCTTTTCAGATGCTCCGAGCCAGGTGGCCACTCAGTCCGGTTATCGTCGTTTCGGCGGATGACCGGGCTGAGACAAAAGACAGGGCGCTGGCCCTCGGTGCCGCTGGCTACTTGAGCAAATCCAGCGGCGGACGCATCCTGTTGGACGTCGTCGCCGAAGTACTGGGTGTATCTGCAGAACCTGCCAATACCGGCTTGTCAGCAAAACAACCCTTGTCTGCCAGGCAACTGCAAGTGCTGAACCTCATGCGTCAAGGTTTGTCCAACAAGCGCATCGCCAAGCAGGTCAATCTCTCTGAATTCACCGTGCGCGGCCATGTACAGTCGATTTTCAAGATCCTGGGCGTGAACAGCAGGTCTGCAGCCGTGTTCAATGCGCAGAGGACAGGCCTGATCAGGTGACCGCGGATTCGGCTGACGACCTTTATGTGCGCACTCGTATCGAGCAGATCAAACTGATCTACGATCTTGTTGGGTTGACCGTCGTTCCAGCTATCAGCGTCGCGGTCATCTTGTTCTTCGCACTTCGCAAGCCGGATGTGGAAATTGCCTTGAGCTTTTGGTTGACGGGTGTCGTGGCCTGCAAGCTTTTTCAGATGTTCGATGCAGGCAGGCAGCGCACAAAAGTCTTCGAGCGTTCGAGGCTCAACTACGAGGTGGCAAGGCTGATGCTCATCCATGGGCTTGACGCGCTGGCGTGGACCTTGCTGTCATGGATTTCGCTGAACTCCGCCACGCCGACGCAAGCCATCCTGATCGTGGCGGTTTTGACGGGCATCGTGGGAGGCGCGGTGCCGCTCATGTCGCCTGTACTGCCAGTTTTTGTGACTTATGCGCTTGTCGACTTAAGTGTGCTCGTTCCGCGATTCCTGACTATGCACGATCGTTCCTTCGCGGCGCTGGCACTGTGCGCACTGCCGTATTTGCTGGCTATGACTTTGCTGGCGCGCAACAGCAGCATAGCAACGATGCAATCCATTCATCTCAAGTTTGAAAACCTTGAACTGACGCGCGACCTGCGCATCGAAGCCGAAAAATCGAAGACTGCCTATTCCGAAGTCCTTGAGGCAAACATTGCAAAATCCCGCTTCATTGCCGCGGCGAGCCACGATTTGCGTCAACCGATTCATGCACTCGGGCTGTTTCTGGAAGTTTTGAACCTTCGCAATCCACGGTCCGATCAGAGACAGGCCATTGACGATGCCCGCTCGGCAGCCAAGGCGACCTCCGAGATGCTGGACACGTTGCTGGATTTTTCGCGCCTCGAGGCGGGCGTGGTCAAGCCGCGGATCAAGGCATTCGCCGTTCAGGACATCTTCGGCGGCATTGAAACCGAACTCGCACCGCAAGCTGATGAGAAACATTTGTCATACCGGACGAGAGATACCGAATTGATCGGCTATTCGGATCCAGCCATCGTCGAACTGATCCTGCGAAACCTTATTTCCAATGCCATTCGATACACGAACGATGGCGGGGTGCTTGTCGCATGCCGCAAGCGAAATCACGATTTGGCGATCGAAGTTTGGGACACTGGCATCGGGATAGACCAGAAGGATCACTCGGACATTTTCAAGGAGTTCTATCAGGTCGGAAATCCAGAGCGTGATCGCCGCAAGGGCCTCGGCCTCGGTCTTTCCATCGCGGGGCGCTTGGCCGAGTCTATCAACGCCAGCTTGACCATGAATTCCGTCTCGGGACGAGGCAGCATGTTTCGGCTGATCATTCCCGGTGTCGATTCTGCTCCACCGGCGGAGGATGGTTCCAACGTCGTGGACGTCGTTGTGTATCCGGGAAGCCAGGTGCTGGTGGTCGATGATGACGAATCGGTGAGGCGGGGGATGTCAATTCTGCTTGAACAGTGGGGACTTGTCTGCACGGCAGTTGGTTCGGTTGAGGAGGCCAAATCCTACTGCAACAGCAAAAAGCCCGATCTCATCATCAGCGATCTGCGTTTGCGCGATCCGGTCAACGGTATCGCGGCTATCAAGCAAATTCGGGATAACATTGGCGAGGAAGTTCCCGCCCTGATTATCACAGGCGAAACGGCGCCGGGACCTTTGCTGGAAGCACAGGCCAGCGGCCTGCCGGTCTTGCACAAACCCGTTGCGGGCGAGCGCCTGGCTCTGGCAATTGCTTATGCCATGAAAAGTGGCGATCTCCCGGATCGCCCCAAGGCAAGCACCTGCCCGGCCTGAAATGGGCCGTGTCGGCCCTTTTTAGTGTCGGATATTGCGACTTTAGTGGCGGATATTGCGACCGCGCAATGCGAATTGGCCATGAAAACAGTCAATTTTGAGGGGTATCTTTCAGATTGCCTTTCCTGCTTTAACCTTGCGTTAAGGAACGGACCCTGCCGGCTTGGGGAAGCCAGGGTCACGTTTGTACGGGGGATCTCCGGCGAAATCCGGTGAGTTGGCGGGCGTGGATATGGGTGCTTTCGTGTCTTGCGTGCTTGTTGCGCTGCAATTCTGGCGCCGACAGCTGATCCTGCTATGTGTGCCTGCTCTCCTTGCGCTGCCGCTGATTTTCATTGCCGGGCCACGGGACGAGGCGCGGGCCGCCTGTACGGATGCGGGAACCACCACCACCTGCGACACAGATATTCCGGCCTCCATTTCCCGAACCTCGCCCGCAATCAACGATATCGAGGTGCACAATGTCACCAACGGAACGACGTTCATTTCGCTGACCGGCACCGGCAGCAATCCCGCCGCCCCGTCCGACCAGGCCATTACCTGCACGGGCTCGTGCAGCTTCGGAGTGGACTCAAATGGCGCCCAGACTTGCACGCCGAATACGAAAACGGTTCCCGACGGCAATGGCGGTACAACCACTGTCCCTGATGGAACCTGCAATGCTCCCGGCCCCGCCGCGGCCGGTGCAACCGGCAACAATGGTCCGAAGGTCACCATCAATGCCAATACCGGAACATACGACGTCGGCACAAACCGCGGACAGGCCGCTGTACTGGGCTCATCGTCGGGCTCAGCCGGAGCCCATGGATCGAATGCCTATGTCTTCGGCGATGGCGGCAAGGGCGGCGATGGCGCCAATGGCGGCTTAGTAATAGTAAATTTCGACGGCAACATTGTCGGAGCCAATGCTCCCGGCATCCTTGCGCAATCGCTCGGTGGTAATGGCGGCAATGGCGGCGACTTCAAAGGCCTGGGCGGCCATGCAGGCAATGGTGGCACGGGCGGCAATGGCGGTTCGGCGTCCGCGATCTTCAACAGCGGCATGGTCGCCACAACCGGTCAAGGCAATATCGGCGTTTCTGCATTCAGCCAGGGTGGCAATGGCGGCAACGCCGGCCAAGGTGGCGGTCTGGTGTTTGTGACCGGTGATGGTGGCGGTGCCGCGCAGGCGGGCACGGCCTTTGCTCAGACCGGGGCAAATACCAAAATCGTCACTCAGGACGACTATGCCTTTGGTGTTGCAGCGCGCAGCATTGGCGGCGGCGGCGGCAATGGGCAGGGCGGATTTGGCCTGTTCTTCTCCGGCGCCAGCAATGGCAGCACGGGCGGCGCGGGCGGTCAGGCAACTGTCAACACCAACGGTACCATCGAAACTTTCGGCGCGAATGCCTATGGCATCATCGCGCAGTCTATAGGCGGCGGCGGCGGCGACGGTGGTACGGCTGCCGGTGCCGTTGCCCTGGGCGGCAGCGGGCAGGGCGGCGGCGGCGGCGGCACTGTGTCCGTAACCAATGCCGGCAACATCACGACCCACGGTATCGGCGCCAACGTCATCATCGCGCAGTCGATCGGTGGCGGCGGTGGCAATGGTGGTTCGTCAGGCGGCCTGGTTTCGCTCGGCGGCGATGGTTCGGGCACCACGACCGGCGGCAATGTCAGCGTGACCAATACGGGAACGCTGAAATCCTACTCTTCGCTGGCCAACGGTATCCTGGCGCAGTCGATTGGCGGCGGCGGCGGCAATGGCGGCAATTCGGGTGGCCTGTTTGCCTATGGCGGCAGCGGCGGTGATGCGGCCGATGCTGGCACCGTGACGGTGACGAACGGCGGTAGCATCGAGACCGGCATCAATGCAGGCTCCAAAAGCTCGGTTGGCATCCTGGCACAGTCGATCGGCGGCGGCGGCGGCAATGGCGGCAATGCGGTCGCCGTAAGCCCGGTCGCGGTGGCGGTTGGCGGCAATGGCGGCATGGCTGGTGACGGCAAAAGCGTCAAGATCCTGCGTGATAACATCAATGCCTCGCAAGCATCATCCTATGACATCACCACCCACGGCGACACGTCGAGCGCCATCATTGCGCAATCGGTCGGCGGCGGTGGCGGCAATGGCGGTTTTGCCGTCGCCGCCAGCGGCGGTGTCGGATTGCCGTTCAATCTCTCGGTGGGCGTTGGCGGCGGCGGCAACGCCGGCGGTAATGCCGCCGACGTTTTGGTGCAGACCAAGGGTTCGATCAACACCGGTGGTATAAGTTCATCGGGCATCCTTGCCCAGTCGATCGGTGGCGGCGGTGGTAGCGGTGGCACGGCCGTTGCGGCGGGCGTTGGCACGGGCATTGCGGTTTCGGTCGGTGTCGGCGGCAATGGCGGCAAGGGCGGCAACGCTTCGACCGTCGACGTCGACAGTCTGAGTGACATAACGACCACGGGAAACAATTCGCTCGGTATTTCGGCTCAGTCGATCGGTGGCGGCGGCGGCAATGGCGGCCTGGCAGTCGCGGCCAGCGTCGGCGCGGCCTCGATCAATGTCGGCGTTGGCGGTTCGGGTGCAACAGGCGGCACGGCCGCGGTCGTGACGGTGAATTCGTCAGGCAGCGTCCATACGGCCGGTGACAACTCTATCGCGGTGCTGGGCCAATCCATCGGCGGTGGCGGTGGCAATGGTGGCAATTCGGTTGCCGGTGGCCTGTCCGCGAGCATCTCAGCTAGCGTCGCCGTCGGCGGTACGGGCGGAAAGGGTCAGAATGCTGGCTCGGTTCTGGTCACCACCGATGGCGCCGGCCACAATCTATCGGTCTCCGGCTATGCCGGAGACTGGAACACGGTCACGACAGGCAAGAACTCTGCCGGCATCGTGGCCCAATCGCTCGGCGGCGGCGGTGGCAATGGTGGGTTTGCGGGATCCTTGAGCCTGGGTGGTGGCGCAGCCTTCGGCCTCTCGCTTGGCGGCAGTGGCAATGGTGGCGGCGATGCCAGCACGGCCTATGTTGAAAGCGGTTGGAACGGCAGGCCCGTCGACAATATTTTCACGTTGAACGACAATTCGTCAGGCATTGTAGCGCAGTCCATCGGTGGCGGCGGCGGTAATGGCGGCTTCTCCGGCAGTCTTGCCGGCTCCCTGGGATCCGGCTCGTTAGCCATCACCCTGGGTGGTGCTGGTGGATATGGCGGCGCTGCCGCGAATGCCCATGCCTTTAGCAATGGCAACATCACCACCGTCGGAAACCTTTCGAACGCTATCATCGTCCAGTCGGTCGGCGGCGGCGGCGGCAACGGAGGCGTCAGCGTCGCCCTCTCGGGCTCCGCTGGATTCTCGGGTTCCGCCGCGGTTGGCGGCAATGGCGGCGCTGCAAGCAACGGTGCCCAGGCCGAACTCAAAAGCATTGGCAACATCGTCACATACGGTCAACAGTCGAGCGCGCTCGTCGCGCAGTCGATTGGCGGCGGCGGCGGCAATGGCGGCTTTGCCGGATCGGGCGCGCTGGGATCTTCCGCGGCGGCGGCCGTCGGGGTCGGCGGCAAGGGTGCCGGTGGCGGCAATGGCGATATCGTCAAGGTCACGAACAACGGCAACATAACGACTTACGGTTCTCAGTCTTCCGGCATTGTCGCGCAATCGGTTGGCGGCGGCGGCGGCAATGGCGGATCGACGGTCGGCATCGCGGCGGGTGGCGGTGGCAGTGTCGGGGTCGCGGTCGGAGGTAGCGCCGCCGGTGGTGGTAATGCCTCGTCGGTGACAGTGGATTCGATCGGCAACATTTCGACAGGCGACCGCGACATCAACCAAAAGATCCTGACCGGCAACAATTCGTACGGCATTCTCGCTCAGTCGATTGGCGGCGGCGGCGGCAATGGCGGCTTTGCCGGTTCGCTTTCCGCCGGCGGCGCGTTGGGCGTCGGGGTGTCCGTGGGTGGCACCGGTGGGCAGGGCGGCACGGCCGGCCGCGTCGATGTCACGAACGCCGGCAACATCAGCACGCTCTACGACAACTCGTCCGGCATTCTCGCCCAGTCGATCGGTGGCGGCGGCGGCAATGGCGGGTTTGCCGTATCTGCCGCGCTCTCCGCTTCGATTGAGGACATTGGTGCTGCTGCCGCCGTCTCTGTCGGCGGCAAAGGTGGCAACGGTCAGAAAGCCGATATCGCGAATGCCAAGAACACCGGCACAATCTTTACCGCCGGCAGCAATTCGAATGGCGTCGCCGCACAGTCGATGGCGGCGGCGGCGGCAATGGCGGTTTCTCGGCAGCGGCGGCGGTCAATCTGGGACCAGCGGGCATTGGCGTGTCGGTCGGCGGCTTCAGCGGAGCGGGCGGAGATGCCTCGAGTGTCAAGGCCGAAGCGTATGCAATCGATCACCTGGTTTCAGACAACAACGTCAAGAATCCGTCACCCAAAAAAATTCAGGACGGCGGCCAGATCACGCTTGAGACCGATGGCAACAATTCGAACGGCGTGCTCGCCCAATCCATTGGCGGCGGCGGCGGCAATGGCGGCTTCTCTGTAGCGGCCGGCGTCGGCGCAACGGGCGCCGGTATCGGCGTTTCTGTTGGCGGCTTTGGCAACGCAGGAGGCAAAGGTGGAACCGCGGAAGCAGACAGCTCCCACAACATCCTGACCAAGGGCAACAATTCGAACGGCGTGCTCGCCCAATCGATCGGCGGCGGCGGCGGCAATGGCGGCTTCTCGGCGGGCTTCGCCGGCGGCGCCGAGTTTGGTGGCTCGGCGTCGGTGGGCGGTTTCGGATCTGAGGGCGGTGATGCGATGTCCGCCACGGTCAATGCCTATGGTGAAACATTCACAAATGGCAACGATTCCAACGGCATCTTGGCGCAGTCGATTGGCGGCGGCGGTGGCAATGGCGGGTTTTCGGTATCCGGCGCCTTTGGCGGCACGGTTGGAGTTGGCGTTTCCGTCGGCGGCTTTGGCGCAGGCGGTGGCAACGCCGACAAGGTAACAGTCACTACCGGATACGACTACAGCAACAACGCGATCACCAAGACAACCTACAATACCGTCCAGGGTTGGACTTATGAAACGCTTGGCGACCGTTCGAACGGCATCCTTGCACAGTCGCTTGGCGGCGGCGGCGGCAATGGCGGCTTCTCGGTCGCAGGTGGCGTGGGTGGCGATGGCGGCGTCGGCGTTTCGGTCGGCGGCTTCGCTTTGAGCGGTGGCGGCGATGCATCCACTGTGGACGTGTTTTCGGACCAGAACATTCATACCAAGGGCAGTTTTGCGAACGCGATCCTCGCGCAGTCGATCGGCGGCGGCGGCGGCAATGGCGGCTTCTCGGGTGCACTCGGCGCCGGCAGCCAGATCGGCGGCAGCGCATCGGTGGGTGGTTTCGGCTCGACAGGCGGCAAGGCAGAGAAAGTCACTGTCCACAGCCTCGGCCAGATGCTGACCGAGGGTAACGATTCCCGTGGTGTCGTGGCACAGTCGCTTGGCGGCGGTGGCGGCAATGGCGGCTTCTCGATCAGCGCGGGCGGTAGCCTCGAAGCTCCCGCGGTTGGCCTGTCGGTCGGCGGCTTTGGCGCAGGCGGCGGCAATGGCGGCGACGTCTCGGTCACCGAATACGGTGTAGCGACCAACGACACTCCCGATACGTCCTCCGTGCTGTCCAATTTCGGCTACCGCATCGAAACCCACGGCGACCGCTCCGACGGCCTGCTCGCCCAATCGATCGGCGGCGGCGGCGGCAATGGCGGATTCTCAGCTGCCGTTACATTCGCTGATGCAAGTGCGGGCATTTCCGCATCGGTCGGCGGTTTTGGCGGTGGCGCCGGTACCGGCGGCAATGTCGACGTCACATCGGTGCAGAACTACTACACTAAGGGCAATTTCTCGAACGGCATCTCCGCCCAGTCGATCGGCGGTGGCGGTGGCAATGGCGGCTTTTCCCTGGCCGCCGCTGCCGGCGGTGAATTCGCCGGTGCCTTCAGTGTCGGCGGCATCGGTGCGGGCGGCGGCGACGCCGGCACGGTTACGGTCAACAGCACGGGCCGGTTCCTGACCGAAGGCACACAGTCCAACGGTATACTGGCACAGTCGATCGGCGGCGGCGGCGGCAATGGCGGCGCTTCGCTGAGCGGCACCTTCACTATCGGCACGGCCGGGATTTCGGCTTCCGTCGGCGGGTTCGGCGGCAAGGGCGGCAAGGGCAACGCTGTCGTGGTCAACAACAATGTCGGCCAGACGATCACCGGTGTTTCCATCGAAACCAAGGGCCAGAGCTCGAACGGCATCGAGGCACAATCGATCGGCGGCAAGGGCGGCAATGGCGGCTTCTCCGGAAGCTTGGCAGGCTCGATCGAATCCAAGGCGACGCTGGCTCTGAGCGTCGGCGGCTTCGGCGGCACCGGCAACACGGCAAGCAGTGTCGACGTGACCAGCGTCGACAATATCCTAACCCATGGCGACGGCTCGAACGGTATTCTGGCGCAGTCGATCGGCGGCGGCGGCGGCGACGGCGGTTTCAGCTTCGCCGGCACCATCACCGGTGATTCCAAGGGTCTTTCACTTGCAGCGTCCCTGGGTGGCTTCGGCGGCAGCGGCAACGACGCGGGCTCCGTCACGGTGAATTCCAGAGGTGACATCACGACCGAAGGCAATCACGCGGTTGGCATTCTCGCACAGTCGATCGGTAGTGGCGGCGGCAATGGCGGGATCAGCGTCGCCGCCACCCTCGATCTTTGCACCGACTGCCAGACAAGCGTCGCCATCGGCGCGTCATCGGGCGGTGCGGGTGGCAACGGCGGCAAGGCTGCCAAAGTGGATGTGACGCATGTCGGCGACATAAAAACGCTGGGCGATGGCTCGGACGGCATCATGGCGCAATCGATCGGCGGCAGCGGCGGCAATGGCGGCCTGTCCGTGACTGGCGGGTTCTCCGGGGCCGACGGAAAGCAGATCAAGGCTTCCGTGGGCGGCTTCGGCGGCGCCGGCAGCCAGTCCGGCGAAGTCGTTGTGAACAACACCGGCAACATCACGACCGGCTCGCGGACGACCGTCAACCTCGCGCAACAACTGTCTGGCCTGACAGGTCTTCACGTGACCGACGACACACTGACCGCGTTCGGCTTGCCAACCACCGTGCAGGTGGTGACCGGCCGCGATGCGTCGGGCATCCTCGCCCAGTCGATTGGCGGCGGCGGCGGCAATGGCGGCCTTGCGATCTCCGGCGCCGTCGGCTTCATCAGCGAAAAGACCAGCCTGAACATGGGTCTCACCATGGGCGGCTTCGGCGGCTCCAGTGGTTTCTCCGACAAGGTCTCGGTCACCAATGAGGGCGCGATCGAGACATACGGACCGGCGGCCCATGGCATTCTGGCGCAGTCCATCGGCGGCGGCGGCGGCAATGGTGGCGGCGCTGTTACCGGCCTTCTGACAGCAGGAAACGCCGAGACCGGACGTCCGGTCAACGTCGCCGTATCTGTCGGCGGCCTGGGTGGCGACGGCAACTATTCCGGCGCGGTATTCGTCGAACAGACCGGCGGCATCATCACCCATGGCGTCGGTTCAAACGGCATCTTCGCGCAGTCCATCGGCGGCGGCGGCGGCAATGGCGGCAACGCCAACACCATCTCGCTCCAGGCAGGCAGCGCTTGTACGTTCGATCCCCTGGCAATCGTGGACGTTCATCTGATCAAATCCTGCAAATCGCCTGAAAAGGGCACCGAGGGCGTCAACGTACAGGTGAATGTCGGCGGCTTCGGCGGCTCGGGCAATGACGCAAACACCGTCACGGTCATCAACCACAGCTTCATTACGACGATGGATATGATGTCTTCCGGCATCGTGGCGCAGTCAATCGGCGGCGGTGGCGGATCGGGCGGTAACGCGATCGTTGGCACCGACGGCCTCTACGCCAATCCCCTGCCGATCCCGCTGAACCCGACCGATATCGCCATCATTGCCGGCACAACTTTCAACAGCACTTCCGGTTTCGTGCAGTCGCTGGGCAATGTTGCCATCGGCGGCACCGGCGGTTCGGCAGGCGATGCCAAGGCCGTGAGCGTCACCAACGAAGGCGCGATCACCACGTCGGGCGCCTTTTTCTCGCACGGCATCATGGCGCAGTCGATTGGCGGTGGCGGCGGCGATGGCGGCAAGTCGGCCGCCGGCCTGTTCGGCCTCGTGTCCCTTGGCGGCATGGGCAATGCGGCCGGCGACGGAGGCACTGTCGATGTCGAAAACAAGGTCGGCGCGGATATCTGGACCAAGGGTGCGTTTTCCGATGGCATTCTTGCCCAGTCGATCGGCGGCGGCGGCGGCGATGGCGGCGCGGCCGGCGGCCTGATCGCGGTCGGCGGCAATGTCTTGTCGAAGTCTGGCGGAGAGGTCAAAGGCAACGGCGACTACACGCATGTCGTCAACGCTGCGCACATCCAGACCGACGGCCTGTTTTCCAACGGCATCGTCGCGCAATCGCTGGGCGGCGGCGGCGGCAATGGCGGCGCCGTTGGGCTCACCGGCATTACGGTCGGCGGCTGGGGCGGTTCCGCCGGTATAGGCGGCGAGGTCAAGGTCGAGAACACCACGGGCTCAACGATCCTCACCAAGGGCCTAGTCTCTTACGGCATTCTTGCCCAGTCGATCGGCGGTGGCGGCGGCAATGGCGGCAGCAACACGCTGGCCGCAGCAGTCGCTATCGGCGGTGGCGGCGGATCGTCGGGCAAGGGCGGCCATGTCACGGTCCTCAATGACGGCATGATCGAAACGCAGGCTCTGGGCTCCATCGGCATCTATGCCCAAAGCGTGGGCGGCAGCGGCGGCACCGGCGGCAGCACATTCCTGTCGGCTGTGTCGGTTGGCGGAGCTGGCGGCGCTTCCGGCGATGGTGGCCAGGTCGACGTCACGAATACGGCGCAGGTCAAGACGGCCGGCGCTGGAGCGGATGCGATCCGCGCCCAGTCGATCGGCGGCGGCGGCGGCGCGGCTGGCGGCAAGGGCGCCGATACGGGCGCCATGACGGTTGGGGCTTCGCTGCTTGTCTCGGTGGGCGGTGCGGGCGGCAATGCTGGTATCGGTGGTGCTGTCAATGTCACTAACTCGGGGCTCCTTCTTACCTCGGGCGACAAGGCCGACGGCATTTACGCCCAGTCGGTGGGCGGCGGTGGCGGTGAGGGCGGCAATGCCTACGGCATGGTCGCGGTCGGCGGCGGCGGTGGCTCGACGGGGGCGGGCGGTACGGTCACGGTCACCAACAACAAGGGCGGCCAGATCTGGACCAAGGGCATCCTGTCCAACGCAATCTTCGCGCAATCGATCGGCGGCGGCGGCGGCAATGGCGGCGCGGCCTATGCTGGTTCGCCCATCGGCGTCTCGAACAGCGTCGGCGGCAAGGGCGCTACAGGCGGTGATGGCGGCGCGGTCATCGTCGACAATTATGACATGTTGCAGACCGATGGCGCATCCTCGCAGGCCATCTTCGCTCAATCCGTTGGCGGCGGCGGTGGCAATGGCGCCAATGCTGGAAGCTTCAGCATTCAGGCTGTGCCAGTCCTGCCCGCGGAAGGTGTGACGGTGGGCGGCAGCGGCGGCGCCGGCGGTAATGGCGGCACGGTCACCGTGACCAATCATGCCGATGCGTCGATCGTGACCAATGCAGCCAATTCGACCGCGATCTTTGCGCAGTCAGTGGGCGGTGGCGGCGGCAATGGTGGCTCGGCCATTTCGGTGGCAACGCCTCTTACCAATCCGCTGGGCGTGAGCGTGACCCTGGGTGGCAATGGCGGTGCGGCCGGCGATGGCAGCGACGTCAAGGTCACCAATGACGGCATGATTGTGCTGAATGGCGAAAATTCGCTTGGCATCATGGCGCAGTCGGTGGGCGGCGGCGGCGGAACGGCGGCCTCGGCACTCGGTATCTCGGAGGTGCCGATTGCAATAGGCGGCGACACCGGCGCCGAGGGCAAGGGCGGCGCGGTGACAGTCTCCAACACCGGCTCCATCACCATCAACGGCGACAACTCGATCGGCATTTTCGCCCAATCGGTCGGCGGCGGCGGCGGCCTGGTCAAAGCCGGCGGCGGCGCTGGAGCGGTGGAGTCCCAATCGGGCGGCACCGGCAATGGCGGCATCGTCACGGTGACCAACACCGCGGGCTCTATCATCATGAACGGCGACAACGCGATCGCGATCTACTCGCAATCGGTCGGTGGCGGCGGTGGCGCCGTGGGCGTGAGCGAAACGCAGGCTCCGCAGATGTTCGCCAGGCTCTTCGCGCAGCCCCAGACGTTTGGCGCATTGCGCTATTCCAGCAGCGCTGGTGGCGCGGGCCTGGCGGCAGCCACCATCTTCAACCAGACCGGCAACCTGATTGCCACCGGCAACAACAGCATTGCCATGCTGGCACAAAGCAGCGCGGCCGACGGCAATGGCGATATCACCGTCAACATCTTCAATCCGTCGGCAACGACAACGAGCCTCATCGTAGGCGGACTTGGAAATGGCGCGGGCCTTCAGATCCTCGACGGCGCGACCAACACGGTCAACAATGACGGCGTCGTCACCGCGGTCGAAAAGGTTACAGGCGATTTCGTTTCGGTGGATGCAATCAATGCCACGCTGTCCTATCTCGCGCCCAATGCGACGACGGCGCAAACGGTGTCTGGCATCAACGGCTATGCCATCCGCGGCACAGGCGGCGATGACGCGATCGAAAACGCAGGCCTGGTGATGGGCTCGGTTGACCTGCAAGACGGTGACAACAGCTTCCACAACCAGGCCAAGGGGGTCTTCGACCTAGGCGTGAATGTTGATCTGGCCGGTGGCTTGTACAGCAATGACGGCCTGTCTTCCCTGGGCGGATTGAACTTCGTCCAGACAACGCAGCTGACGGGCGACTTTACCCAATCGGCAACGGGCATCCACGCTGTCGATCTCGATCTGGCTTTGGTCACCGCGGACCGCCTGAACCTCACAGGCATTGCTTCTGTTGCCGGCGACATTTCGATCAATTTGCTGAACCCGGCTATCAATGCGGCAAAGGCTAAGCCCGGCACGCATGACATCACGATTGTTTCGGCCGACCTGGGCGAAACGCATGACGGCATCAATCTTGTGGCGCCCAACACGGCGGTTGCTACGTATGCGCTGACCTACCCGGCCGTTCCGGATACAGACATCGATATCAGCTACCGGATCGACTATTCCCCGCAAGGATTGACCGACAACCAGCATTCTGTCGGCAATGCGGTGAACATGATCCAGACGGATCAGACCTCGCCGGCCTTCGCCCCGATCGCGACCCTGCTGTTCTTCCAGCCCGATACGGCCGCGCTCGGCAAAGCCTATGATTCGCTGTCGGGCTCGGGCACGTCCGGCTTCCAGCAGATGACCTTCGATGCCAACGATGCCTTCCTGTCGACGGTGTTTCAGCGCACCAGGGGCTGGATATCGAACGACAATGCCGGCACGACGGTCCTTCAGGACACCGCCTCGATCCCACTTGGCTACTTCCCGACCAAGCCTGCCAAAAGTGGCATGCCGGCTGATATCGGCATGCCGGTCAGCAGTCCCATCTACCGCGCCTGGGTGGCGGCCTTTGGCGGATATGGTGAGTCGGCGGCGGATGCCGGTGTAGGCTCAGCCGCATCGACCGACCGTACCGGTGGCGTTGCAGTCGGCCTCGACTATCAGCCGAATGAAAACTGGTTGATGGGGTTGGCGGCGGGTTACGGCAACAGCAGCTTTGACACACCGGATCGTTTAACGTCCGGCCGCAGCAAGGGTGACGGGCATTTCGCGGTCTACACCACCTACCAGGATAATGCCTTCTATGCGACTGGCAGCCTTGGCCTGGCGTTCTATGACATATCCACGCAGCGCGCTGTATCGATACCGGGCGTCACCCTGCAACAGCTGGGCGGCGCAGTTCAGATCCCTGGAATGTCGGAGACGGTGGATGGGAGCTTCAACAGCCGCTTGTTCAGCACCAGTCTCGAAACCGGCTACAAGCTGACTTCGGGCGCGATTGAATTCACGCCGTTTGCCGGAATGCAATTCCAATCCATACATTCCGATCCCTACAGCGAGACAGTTGGCGGCGCGCCCAGCGCCCTTGGCCTCAGCTTCGCTGACCGTACCATCAACTCTTTGCCTGGCTTTCTTGGCCTGCAAGTCAAATCGCAAGCCAATCTCACTGACTCCGTACAGTGGGCAGGCTGGGCTCGTGCCGCTTGGCGACATGAATTCCTGCCCGACCGTTCGGTTGATGCGGCCTTCCTGGCGGCACCTGGGTATGACTTCGTCACGAATGGCGGGTCAGTTGCCAAAGACTCGCTTCGCCTCAGTCTCGGATCGAAACTGTCCCTCGGCGACAGTGCCGCGATCTTCGGCAATTTCAGCGGCGATCTGAGCAAGGGTGTTTCTCCGACCTATAACGGAACGCTGGGTCTGCAGGTGAACTGGTGAGATGTCTGGAGTTTGGATTTATGCTCAAGAAACTTGCGTTGCTCGTTCCGGCTCTGATGGTGCTGGCGGCTACGCCTGCGGCACACGACGCCAAGGCAGCAACGCCAGGCCAGACTACGGATCAGGCCCCAGCGCCCGCCGACGCCACCGCGGCTGCGGGCGCACCTGACCTGACAACCGCCACCTTCGGCGACTGGGTGGTGCGGTGCGGTCTGACGGAAGCGGCTCAGGGCCAGCCTGGCAAGAAGAACTGCGAAGTCGTGCAGAACATTATGGTACAGGGCCAGTCTGCGCCTTTCGCTCAGATCGCATTTGGCAAACTGACACAAGATGCGCCCTTGTATTTCACGGCCGTCGTGCCTGTGAGCATCTCTTTGCCCAGCACAATTCGCATCTCCGCCGAGAAGTCGAACGCTCAACCGGTTGAGGTTGCCTATACGCGCTGCCTGCCAACCGGGTGCTTTGCCAGCTTGCAGATGACTGACGGAGTGCTTGAGAAGTGGCGTGCGCTGTCGGCCATGGGCGAGATGACTTTCAAGACCGGCAATGGACAGGACGCGACGGTACCTATCTCTTTCAAAGGCCTGGCCCACGCTTTGGACGATTTTGCCAAGCAATGATCATGGCGCTTTAATACAACTCATGAGCCTAGATCTTCAGCACGGTGCGAAAGGATAGGACTTTCGCCAGCATCGGGAAGCGCTTTGGCTGTTGCGCTCGGTTATGCCCACATCATGCGCCCCGGCTGGTCTCGCCAGGCCTATATCCATCTAGAAGCTGCTACCGAACCCGGCTTTTGTTAACCCTCCGGCGCAATCTGGGGCCAAGTTCCTCGACTTTGAGAATGCCGTCCGCCATTCGCTGAAGTCGTTTGGCATCCGCCTCGGCACAGTCGGACGCGGCTCTTTCGAGCAGGCGGTGCGCAGCCGTTGCACATCCTCTGCAGTCGGCCGAACTGCGGACGCCATGCTGTCGGGGCGCGCGGCGCTATGGAAACGGTATTGCCGGCTGCACGATCTTGTCTTGAGAATGGTGGCGCGCAGCGAACCATGCCGGCGCTTCATGGCGATCCTTGGCGTCGGCCCGGTGACGGCGCTTTTGTTCATGACGGCATTGACGATCCCACGCGCTTCCGCCGCTCGCGTGACGTCGCCGCCTACTTCAGGCTGACCTCGCGGCGCTGCCGGTCCGGTACCTCGATCGACTTTCAGGGCCGCATCTCGAAGGCCGGCGACGCGGAGGTGCGGCGCGCGCTCTACGAGGCGGCGTCCTGTCTGATGGGACGCTTCAAGGGCAAGAACAAGGTCAAGATCTGGGGCCGAGAGATCGCCAAACGCTCCTGTCGTCGCGAGGCCTGTGTCGCTGTGGCGCCCAAGCTCGCGGTGATCATGCACGCCATGGGAAGCGACGGGAGTTCTTGGAGCATATCGAGGGCCGCGGCCTTGGACTGGCGAGGGGACTTGCCTACATCGCACATGTCGTCGATATGGAGGTCGATGAGTTCGCCGAAAGTTTTAGGCGCGCTATACGGGACTTGATCGGCGTCTCACCGCGATCGACTTGGCGCTCGGTTTCGGTTGCCCAGCGCCGTGCGTCGTCCCGGCGAAGGAAGGTCTCGCTGACGTATTCTGGCGTAAATTCGTGTGCACTCGGCAGGTTCTAACGATTTGATGTTAAAGAAAAAATGCTGAACAATGAAGATCATAGAGTGGCCGTGGCGCCCATGATGGATGGGGCGGATAGATAAATAAAATCAGCTATTTACGAGTCGCTGTGTGCAAAAATCGCACACGAAAGTTCTGCTTCTCTTCTTTTTTCGTTCCTGCGACGGAGCAGCCGACAACCCTATTTTGACGCTCTTTTGCCGACGATATTGACCGTTCTATTGTGGACGTTCGCTGCGATATCCGTGCCCCTTGTTGTCCGATACGGCGTCCAATTTGCCTGGGGTTCCTAGAAGCTTTTCGAACTTTCTGCGTCGCGCGTCAGCCCGAATTGCGGTTGCTAATGGACAAAATGGGACACTAGATTCGGTTTTTGGATAGCTTTGAACGTAGCGACTTCTGGCATATGCGCCAGATAGCGCGTCAGCACGAACTTCCAGGCTGATACCTTTTGAACTGCAGCTTTGCGCCCAATCTCGGTCGCTTAGGATATCTTGCCCTCTGCCCAAAAGCAGACGTCAGCCGCTTAACTGTGGAATCAACATTGTGCCTGGACTTGGAGACGACTTTGTCGTCGGCTGAAAAGGTCGTTTCGGTGGTCCGCGAGATAGCATTTCTTTGGGCAGCACGGTCGCCACCCTGCCTTTGAAGAGTGCGCATCGGGCGGATGCTACGCAATGGATTTTCGGTGTGCCAGGCGATAGCGCGCTGCCTTGGCCCGGTTGCCGCAACCATCCATCGAGCACCAGCGCCGCGGTTTCGAGCGGCTGTCATTGATGAAGAAGCCGCCGCACTGGTCGGCCTCGCATTGCCGGATGTCGTTTCCCGGCGGAAATAGCACCAGCATGGCCGCCGCCGCCGCGGACCGGCGCAGGGGCAGGTGAATGGCTTCATGCGCGGAATCGGATGTGAGCTTCATGATTTCGCCAAGGCCGGCTCTGCCTCCCGCCCGGTCTATCGCGTCCTGGATACCGCGGAGGGCAGGTTGCCTGGGCGCGGTTCCATGGTTCAGATTTCGTGCCGAAACAGTGAGCCACGATTTGAGGGCCGCGCGCAGCTTCAGCACCTCGAGATGCACATGGCTGGCCACGCTTCCATGATTTCCGGCCATGCGCCTGAGCACTCGCTCCTCGTCGTCAGACAGCAACCGGGCAGGGGTGCAAAAGGCCAACATATCTTGATAGCTCGGAATGAAATCGAACTCGCTCCCGTCGCGCCAGTGCAAAGTGTTTGCAAGGTCGAACGCGGGCGCGCCGCCCAGCATGCGCATGGGACCGAGCGGCGAGACGTAGGTGCGGACAAATTCGGTTGATTCCATCCTCACAAGATGTAACCTTTTATACGGTTACTCAAGAGGGAAGGGAGATGCCCGTGAAAGCCACCTTGTTGACGCTCGCGGCGTGGGTCGCGTTCGCCAATCTGGCGCAGGCGGACGATGATGCGCTTTATCGCTCAAGCGTGATTGTCACTGGAGATCGCGAGGAAACACGCGTCCCCGCTGTTCCACAGGGCTTCGAACTGGCGGCGCAAAAGCTGACGGGAAATCCTGATATCGCGCAAAATCCAGCCTTCGCCGCGTTGGCGATCCGGGCCACCGTCATCGTCTGGTCGTATACATATCATGACCGCATGTTCGGCTTTCCGATCCATGATGAGCAGGGAACACGCGACCGTCCCTTCGACCTCACCTTCCAGTTTGACCGAAAGCGGATGGACGATGCGATGGCGGCGCTAGGCGAGAAGCCGTGGCTGGGTCCGCGCCCGAAGCTGGCAATCGTCCTGGAAGTTACCGATATGGCGCGCAGCTACATGCTCACCACGGATGGCGCCCACGGCGCCGACCTGCGCGCGAGCTTCGAGGATGCCTCGGCACGCTTCTCGATCCCTGTGATGTTCGCGAAAGAGGCCGATCTGGCGGCGGCGGCGGTCGCGCCCGGGAGCATTGATGCGATACCGGCCGAGAAGTTGATGACGCTGAAATCCAGATTGGGCGCCGATGCGATCCTGGTCGGTCGGCTTGATTGGGAAACCAATGAGCCGGGCTGGCATGCCATTTGGCGGCTGCCCCTCAATGCTAAAGATGCAAGTTGGGAGATCGCTGGCGTAAACTTCGATGCCGCCTTCCGCGATGCCGTGGGAGGAGGCGCCAAGCGGCTGCGGCCAACCAACTAGGCCAGAATGAAAAGGCTGTCGGCAACCATCAGGCATACCGCGCTCCGACGCTAACCTGGCAACAGGGGCGGTTCGCGCCCTCCTTTGCCAGAAATCGCGCTCAAGGTCGTACTAGATCTAGCGTCAGAAGCTGACGCCCATTGAGGACGCGGTGGAGGACATCATCATAGCGTCGGCAGCACCACTGTGTTCATCATCTTGCCGAGCCACGGGCTAAGCTACCGCTCTATCGATAGTCAGGGACTGACACCGCTTGCCAAGCCTGTCCCGTACCTTTGGTTGCCAGTCGATCGGTTCTCCCGGCACCTGTTCTCAGCTCTTTGATGGATACTGGTGTCAATCGCTGTCCTTGGCCTCGCTCCATGAGCGGGCGCGTTGAGCGAGTTCGGCCAGCCATTTCGACTTGGCATCCGAGTAAGCAATCAGGCGCCGATGTCCTCGCGCCACGAAATCGCGCTTTAACTGGGCATAGGTAGCTGCTTCGTCTGGATTGAGCCGAAGATAGTCACGCACGTTGATATTATCGCGCCAAAGATCGCCGCTATGGATCACAAGATGGACACTAACTGGGAAGCCAATGCGGAAACGGAGGTATCGGCGACCGGCCACACCAGCCTCCCCAAGATCCTGCCACCCAGCGTCGCTCAGACGCCGCGCCGTATACTCCGTCTCGTCGGGACCGACCATTCCTGCCATCAGATCGATGATCGGCTTCGCGACGAGGCCAGCGATGGCCGTGCTGCCGATGTGCTCGATGCGTTCTTCCGGCACTCCCGTCACCACTGAGACTAAGGTCCTAAGGTCCCGCGCCATATGTGGCCATTCCGGATCCGGTGCGGCGAGTCGAACGTCTTCATCAAGAAGTGGAGTATTGGCTTCCATCGCCGCTTCTTCAACGGTCAGGGAGCAACGTTCCTGCGGCGAAAGCGGGAGCGCCAGACGGCGTCTTCGGCCAACAATGCGAGCTGGCCACGGCGGTTGAACGGGCATGCAGCGTCAAGCAATTGGCTCAGCGAAGTTTTTGCCAGGCAAGCCATTGGTTCCTCCTCGGACTATAACAGCGCCAATCTGATGCCATTTTGTGATTTTGCCCACGGGACGATCTTCGACAAATGGATATTGCGCGATCGATGCGGGCTGATGATTGAGAAAGCCTGCTGCGGCTTGGCGTAGACCGAGGCCCATATCTTTATGCGAGCCCTGCCAGTTGCCGGGCGGCAATCAGTCGGTCCAGCTTGCGCATCTGGCTCTCGTGGCCAGCACGGGCGCGCTCCGTCCAGATGTCGTCGTGCATGGCGTCGAACCTGATGTCGATCGTCACCCCCTGCGCGGTAGCATTGAAGTCGACGACCGTGGCAACTTCGTACGGCACTACACCGGGAATGAAATCGGCGATTGTCGAATAGGCCAAGCGATGGGGCGGCGACACCGCAGTGTATCTCACGGTGCACTCGGTCGTTTGAGGCATTCCCGCTCGCTTCATGAACTCGACTTGTTGCGGTGCCGTGGCGGTCATGGTGTAGACCAGTTCGCCCCCCGGCCTCAGATCGAGAGATGTGACAGCCACGTCGAAGCCTTCTGGCCCCCACCACGCTTCGATTCCGGCTACGGTTGTCCAAAGTGCCCAGACGTCGTCCAAGGTGGCGGTGGCATAGCTGCGTTCGATCATGAAATGGGCACGGGCCGATGAGGGTACGCGGGTTGTCATGGCAATTCCTTGGGATCGGCGTTCGTTGCGCGGCGTCGTTTCAGCTCGGCGCCCAGTCGATCGAGACGGGCTTCCCACTGGCTTCGGTAGCCAGCCACCCACGCCTCAAGCTGGTCGAAAGCTTCCTTCCGCAGAGAGTAGAGACGCCTCTGTCCATCCGGGCGCATCGTAACGATGCCTGCCTCCGACAAGATCCTTAAGTGCCTTGAGACGCCGGACTGCTGAATCTGCATCCGCTCGACGATGTCGCCAACAGCGCATTCGCCGGTCTTCATGACCTCGACCATCCGGAGCCGGGCAGGGTCGGCGAGAGCGGAGAATAGGCGTATTTGCTCTTCCATGTATATACACCTATTCAAATGCAGGGCTGAGTGTCAAGTTGGCCGCGGAACCGTCACCGATGCTAATAACCGACCTCACCCCTGTCTGACGCCGCCAGGCGTAGGGCAGTGGAGTGACATCTCAGCCGCATGTTTTCTCGCCCAAGGTCTCCGGGCACTTTCCATGGTGAAGACCTTTACGGTAGCCTCTAGCGACAGAAGACGCACTAATTTCAGGAATATTTCGTTTGGCATGTCGTAAACCGCGGAGCTGGAACGTCCTTGGTCTCAGGAACAGGAGAACCGAGCGACATGGCCGCAGAAGGCACTTTTATCTGGTATGAACTGCTCACGCCCGACGTCGAGGCAGCGACGGCTTTCTATTGTAGCGTGGTCGGCTTCTCAGCCGAGAAGATGCTGGTCGAGGGCATTGCCTACAAGATTCTGAGTTCGGGCGGCCGCCCGACCGCCGCAGTTCTGGATGTGTCGGCGGTTGATGGGGTTAGCCAGCCCCTTTCGGGATGGATCGGCTATGTCGCGGTGAATGACGTCGATGAGACCGCCGCAAGGATGACCGAGCTCGGCGTGGTCGTGCGCCAAGCTCCATGCGACGTTGCGGGCATCGGTCGGTTTGCTATTGTCGACGATCCGCAAGGTGCGCCGATTGGGCTGTTCGCGCCACGGCCCGGTGACGCAGAACGGGTTCAAGCCGATCCGGCAGCCGCCGGCCATGTCGCTTGGCATGAACTCTACACGAGTGACCCGCACGCGGCTCTTTCATTTTATGATGACGCCCTCAAATGGAAGGGCGGCCAGACTTTCGATATGGGTCCGGCTGGACCATACCTCGTGTTTTCGTCCGGCGGCTGGCCAACTGGTGGAATCATGCGAAGACCACAAGGTATGCTTGGTCCCTTGTGGAGCCCCTTCTTCCATGTCGGCGACATCGATGCGGCCTCGCGGCGCGTCCTTGCCGAGGGTGGCAAGGTGTTTGATGGCCCGCGCGAGGTGCCAGACGGCGGCTTCACTTTGAAGTGTCTTGATAATCAAGGCGCCGTGTTTGCGCTGGTCGGACAGAAAACATCTTGAGTTCGCCGCAGACATCGGAGTTCGCTCGATGAAATACGCCATCCTCTGTTTCACTCCCGAAGAGCTCAGCGGTGCAAGCTGGACGCCCGGCCAGGACCGGCAGGTCATCGACCGCCTCGAACTCGTGTGCGAGGCGTTCGAAGGACGGGTGACCCAAGCCGCTCGGCTACAGCCGGTGACCTCCGCAGTGTCGGTGCGCAACAACCGGACCGACACTCCGGTCTTCGACGGCCCGTTCATTGAGTCGAAGGAACATTTGATAGGGTTTTACTTCGTCGAGTGCGCGTCGCTGGACGTGGCAGTAGATTTTGCGAAGAGCCTGCTGGCCGCCAATCCATGGGGCAGTGGATACGAGATCAGGCCGATCCGTTCGGTGCGGCACGAAGAATGAGCGCAAGTTCGGATGTCACGCTGATCGGGCAGCTGCTGGTATGCGTCCGCCCGAAAGTAATGGCCGGACTGATGCGCTACTTTCGGGATCTCGACCTCGCTGAAGAGGCTTTCCAGAACAGCTGTCTGCGGGCTCTGCAAAGCTGGCCACTGAAGGGCCGACCGCGCGATGCTGCGGCATGGCTGATACTTGTTGGCCGCAATGCCGCAATCGAGGATGTCCGCCGCCGCCAACGCACCGAACCGCTTCCGTCGGTCGACAGGCTGTTGAAGGAGATAGACGATGGCGAAGCACTTGCCGCCGAACGTCTGGACGGATCGCATTATCGCGACGACATACTGCGCCTGCTGTTCATGTGCTGCCAGCCCGGTCTTCCATTGACGCAGCAGATTGCGCTTGCGATTCGTGTTGTCTGCGGCATGAGCCCGCTGCAGATCGCAAATGCTTTTCTTGTCAACGAACGCGCAATGCAGCAGCGCATCACACGCGCCAAGACCGCTGTCGCAAATTCAGGCCTTCCCTTCGAGCCGCCGAGCTTGGCCGAGCGGGAAGAGCGGCTGACCAGCGTGCTTGGGATCATCTATCTGACCTTCAACCAAGGATACACTGCGGGCCCCAATCACGCCGGGCATTCGCCGCTCTGTACCGAGGCCATCAGGCTTGCGCGCCTTCTGCTCGGTCTGTTTCCTTCCGAGCCTGAAGTGATGGGGCTTGCAGCACTCCTACTGATCCATCAGTCCAGATGGGTCAGCCGATTCGACGAGAGTGGCTGTCTCGTATCCATGGACCAGCAAGACCGCGAGCTTTGGGATCAAGAACTCATTGCTGAGGGGGTGGCGCTGATTGACAAGGCCATGCGCCACCGCTCGACCGGTCCCTACCAAATTCAGGCTGCACTTGCCGCCGTTCATGTCCAGGCCACTGCCGGAAAAACGGACTGGGTGCAGATTGAACGCCTCTATGGCGCGCTCGAAAGATTACAGCCATCTCCAGTGATCGCACTTAACCGGGCGGTCGCCGTCTCGGAGATATCCGGACCTCAGGTGGCGCTTGATCTGATCGACCCATTGGCGCATGCGCTCTCCGGCTATTTCAACTATTTCGGCGTGAGGGGATCGCTACTTTTGAAGCTCGGACGAGCTGAAGAAGCCTGCACCGCTTTCGACAGGGCAATCGCGCTTTCCAGGACGGCTGCTGAGGCCGTATATATCCGATCACAAATTGATCATGCTTCCGGCTCGCTGCCGGCAAAGCCTGTCCACCGGACACCAGCTCTGAATCGCACTGATCCTGCCCAACGAGACTCGTAACCGGGCGACGCTTACTCTTGATCGGTGCCTCGAACACGCACATCAGCGCCGGCCGCGATTTTCTATTTTTGTCGAAGAACAAACGACATGGGAAGCCGCTTGGTGTCGAGTCGCCTGTTTGACCCCCTGCCATTCCGCTTATGACGCGGTTATCCGACAGGGGGCCAGCAAAGGTTGACTTCCATACATATACACATCTATGTATATGTATGGATCTAAAAATATCTTGACTTTGGACCTCCGCCCACCTGGCCTTCTCCAAGGAGTGGATGGGACAAATTCGGTGCTACGCGGTGTTGGAGATTCGGAATGGAAGAATGGTCGAGACCAGTGTGGTTCGAAATCAGCGTCACGTCACCAACTGAAATCTTTTTATGAAAATGGGCCGACCTTACCACCTTCCATCGTGTGGAGAGATCGTTACGCGATTCGCTCTGGCCTGCCGGTTGAGGGCCAACCTGATCCGGAAATTCGACACGCATTCTATTGTTGAGGTCGAGGAGTTATGATCTTGAGACCACTACTGGTGAGCGCAGGCGCGGTGATCACCGGCTTCGCCGTCACTGCGATAGCCTCCACAGCCGCTGACGCGGTTATGCACGGCTTGGGTATATTTCCGGCTTCGCCACAAGACATGACCGGTTCGCTGTTCGCTTTGGCGGCAGCCTATCGGGCCGTCTTCACTGTTGCAGGAGGATACGCCACCGCACGCCTCGCTCCAGACCGCCCGATGCGCCACGCGATGATCCTGGCGGCAATCGGCCTGGTCGCGGGGCTGGCCGGCGTCGTCGCTTACTACGCAATCGGCGATGGGAAACTAGGTCCTGCCTGGTATGCGATCTCGATCCCTGTCGAGGCAATTCCTTGCGTCCTGTTCGGTGCCAAACTTGCAAATCCGCGCCGAGCGGCTGTGACCTGATTTCCAGGTCAGACGCGAGGTGGATGCGGGCTTGAGGGAAGGCCGTCGGATCTTCAAAAGCCGCGGCTCTTTAGCCGACAACCGACTTGTAAACTTGTTCCAACCTCAACCGGAGAACCCACATGATCGAAGAACCGAAAACAATTGAGGCCGCCGCTCAAATGGTTGCCATGATCCACATC
Organism: Mesorhizobium subarcticum; assembly: GCF_055456085.1. Classification (NCBI taxonomy): domain Bacteria; kingdom Pseudomonadati; phylum Pseudomonadota; class Alphaproteobacteria; order Hyphomicrobiales; family Phyllobacteriaceae; genus Mesorhizobium; species Mesorhizobium subarcticum. The sequence goes on from NZ_CM144237.1 coordinate 4,709,777, forward strand.
GAAACGCCTCGCTCGAAAATGCAGCACGTCATGGGACCGGGCATTGGTGAGGCAATGGCCGCGGTGAAAGCGCAAGGCGTTGGCCCAGCCGGGCCGTGGTTTGCGCATCACCTGAAGATGACGCCGGAGGCTTTCGATTTCGACATCTGCGTGCCGGTGTCGGCGCCCGTTACGGCTGTCGGCCGCGTGAAGTTTTGGCAGCGGCCTGTGCTCAAGATGGTACGAACAGTCTATCACGGCCCCTATGAGGGACTAGGCGACGCGTGGAATGAGTTCGACGCGTGGATAAAAGCAAATGGATTGAAGACTACGGGCGATCTGTACGAGTGCTATGTCGTCGGCCCGGAATCCACACCCGATCCGGTCAATTGGCGTACCGAACTGAGCCGGCCGATAAGCGACTAGGAGTGCTGGCGCAGGTTGCACGGGCGCGTGCGCGGATTCGGCAGAGCTGAGAGGGCCTTGTTCGACTGTCGTAAGCAGCAGTGGCAAGCTTGCCGGTGATCGACCGAACCCGTTCGCGCTACGCAAACCGTCCGGCGACGGCGCGGCTCCTCAGTTCAGTTCGTTTCGGTGTGCAAGTTCCGCCCAGCGCAACGCCAGACAACGACGCCTGCGGCGATCGCGGCCAGGTGGGGAACGAAGAAGGTGAGTATCCCGGCGAAGCCGAATGTGAGGATGAAAATGGCTTCCAGCGAGCTGACCACATCGCCGGGATTCTTCATGTTGATGGCGTCCAGGATGAAGTCATTCGAGGCGATGCTCGCTCCGTTCGACAACGGCCCTTGGAGGTTTTCCAAGATTGCGGCGGCCTCCCAGGCCAGCACGATGGCCACGACGAGGCAGAGCAGGCCCGTAAGACCAGCAAGAATGCAGGTCCAGGATGATCGGGTCCGCAGCCAATCACCGAATAGCAGTGCGGCCAGCACGGAAGACAAGGTTGCGATGGCCAGCCAATCCCTTGCTATTTCGAAGCCCGAGTTGAACCGGAAGGCGTCGGTCATGATGAGGGTGGACGCAAGGGTGGCGAGAACCTGCGCCGCCAGCATGATGCCCGTCGAGTGCAGACGCAGACGTTGGCGGCCCGTCATTCGCCGTAATACCGCAGTTCGCGGATCCTCTGCCTGATCCCGTCGATTTCAAGTGCTTGGAGATCAGGGCCGACCATCGACCCACGAGTTGTAGACCAAGGGCTTCGATCCGCCGCGCGCTTGGCATCCCTGTAGATGACCCAAGCCCTCTGGCTGGAGCGAATTGCATCGGCGGACGACTTGTCCACGCTGCCAAGCGCCGCATGGTAAGTTTCGTTCAGCAGCTTGTCGTAGGCAGCGTAGGCCTTGATGGAGCAAGCCTCCATCCCGGCGGTGGTCTGACCTTCTGGCGCGGCCAAGCAGGTCGCTGCAGCGTCCTCGATTTGCTTCTCGGTCGTTTCTGCTGGCAGCTTCGGCAGCTTCGAAGACTGGGCTCCCGCCATATGCGTCTCCACGAAAAGCGAGGCCAGGCAGACCACGACAAAGGGCCAACGCTTCTGGGCAGAAGATGATACGCGCATCGTGTTTTCCTTACTGGCAAAGGAGTAGATAGTCATGGGCATGGTCGCGGCTGCGTCCTACGACCTTTGCCGTCATCGTCGTCGCCTCACTTGTCCACATAGAGGCGATGCAGTTCGTCGCGGCGCTCACGGCAGATCGTAATGGCATTGACCATCGCTTCGATCTGGCGCGTCGCCGGGTCCTTTTCGCGCCAAGGCCCGTGTGCGGCCTCGACTTCAAGTTTCCACCACGCGTTGAAGGCGTCCTGCGACGTCTCCAGCAAGCTCTGCGACCTGGCATCCAAGCCGGCCATCGCCGCAGCGTACTCTCGGTCGAGTTCCGCATTGGATGAGAGCACCAACCTGTCGAGGCAGTCCTCGATCTGGTGGACGTCCATCTGCTCCGGCTTGATGCAGGCTTCGACGTCGGGAGGCTCGCTGCTCGAGACGGCGGCTGCCTGCTCTGGCAGTATGGCTGCGACCATAAGGCAAAATGCAGTAATCAGGGCTTTCATTGGAACTCCTTTGATTGGTAGCGCAAGTCCGGATTCAAGGAAAAGCGCGATCATCCCGACCGACGGCCGTCCGCCTGTCTGATAGCGGGTCTCCAAATGTTGGTCTCAATCACCAACCCGGCTAGAATGAAGCGTCGGGGCACGCTTGAAAAATCTACCGGCGAGATCGGCGCCTATGATCGCCCCACGGCCGTCGCGGGTGAAAAAACCGCGCTGCCCGCGCAAGCCGCCGCTTGTAACAATGAAGTCGTCCGCATTGCCAGGGAGCAGTCCAAGCCCGGCCCGCGGAACGTTCGGCGGCAATTCCCCATTCGCTGCCGCGCGGACCTCCGGCCTGATCCCGCACTCAATCGTCAGCCCGACGCCGTCGCTAGCGATGTCGAGCCTCATCATCTCGTTTTCGTAGCTGCCGGTGATTTCGGCGGCTCGCGCTTCGTCGTACGGCACCGGATCCGGATCCCGGTCGACCACGCCGAGGTAATGATCGAGCGCCCAGCGCACGACGGCCTGGTTGAATGCGAGGCCGCTGTCCGGGCCGGCGTTGGACAGAGTGACGACGGCGAACTTGCCTTCGGGTACGATCAGCAGGTTGGCGAACTGGCCGTTTGCCGAACCGCCATGGCCAACCGTGCGGACCCCACCCACGTCGCGCAGGAACCAGCAAATGCCGAAGGCGTCGCCCAGAGAACTGCCGCGCAGGGCGACCGTGGGCTCCTTCATCCTATGCAGCGCTTGCGCCGGCAGAATTCGCTCTCCGCCTTCGCCGCGTCCGTCGCCGAGATGGAATCGTGCCCAGCGGATCTGGTCCGTCACGGAGGAAGCCAGCCCGGCGCCCGGATTGTCGCTGCGCCAATGCCTCCAAGGCTTCGCGACGTGAAGCTTCCCGTCGTCGCCGACATTGTGCCCGACGGCGAACCGCCGCGTCATGACGTCGTCGCGCGCGAACAAGCTGTGCGAAAGCCCCAGCGGCCCGAAGAGAAGCGAGGCCATTGCGTTTTCGTAGGTCAGACCTGTGACTTTCTCGACGATCCGCCCAGCCAAGTCATACCCGGCCTGGCTGTACGAGGCTCGGCTGCCGGGCGGCGCAATCAGCTTCATCGCCGCCAGAACTCGCCACCTCGCGCGCAAGGGCGTCGTCGCCCTCGCCAGTGTCGATGTTGATCCTCCAGTCCAGTCCCGCTGTGTGGTTCAGGAGGTTGAGCACCGTGACGGCATTGGCGGCAGTTTTGTCGGGGAGCATGAGCTCGGGTATGTAAAGGCGCACCGGCGCATCGAGATCGACGCGGCCTTGCGCAGCCAAGCGCATGATCGCCGTGGCCGTGTAGGTTTTGGTGACCGAACCTAGTATGTAAAGGGTCTGTTCGTCGACGGGCAGGGGGTTTTCGATACTGGTTATTCCATGGCACGCGTAACTCTCCCGCCCCTCCCCCCAGACACCTACGGCCACGCCGGGTACGCCAAACGTTACCGCCGTTGCCGCGACAAAATCGGACAGCACGTCGCAATGCATTCCATACTCCTTCCCACGTTGCTTCACGCCATTTCCAGCCAGTGGCCGTGGGTCCTGTTGATGCGGATCCCGTAGGGACGGCGTAGTGCCATCTGGTGCACTTGCACAGCGTTCAAGTAGCATCCTATAAGCCACTTGCACAGTGTGCAAGTGCTGCGCTAACTTGTCGGCATGGTCCGCGACACACTGACACGAGATCAGATCATAGAGGCTGCAGTCGAGCTGCTGGACAGCGAGGGGCTCGAAGGGCTGAGCATGCGCGTGCTCGGCAAACGGCTAGAATTTGCGGCGACCGCATTCTACTGGCACGTAGGAAGCAAGGATAACCTTCTCGCACTTGCCGCGGACGTTGCTTGGAAGGAGATCGCACTGCCCGATCTTTCCGGGGTGGGTTGGCGCAAAGCCGCCGCCACTATGGCCGCCGAGTTGCATAGCATGCTCCTGCGTCACCCATGGCTGGTTCAGGCCTTCGGCTCCTACATGGTGTACGGCCCCGGCAAGGCCCGACACGACGACCACAGCCTCGCCATCTACGAGAAGGCGGGGCTCGCCGGCGCAAAGGCCGACCAGGCCGCAGCGAGCGTCTTCATCTTCGTGCTAGGCAACGCGCTCTGCCACGCGGCGTCGGCTTCGCTAACCAGGAAGCTCAGCCAGAACGGTGGCAACGCTCAGGAGACTATGCGAGCCGCAAGAGCGAAAGCCCGCGACATCGCGACCGGGTTCCCGCGGTTGCGGGTGCGCCTCGAAACCGCTGCGGCCGGCTATGCCGCGGCGCCGGACAACAGCTTTGAGTTCGGCCTCAAGGCCTTGCTTGACGGCATCGAGGCCCAGCTCGAAATGCCGGGCATGCCATCCGGTGTCTCGGAAGTCCTCATGGCCGAGTAAACCGCAACCGCCCCAGTGGCGGCGCAATCGTCGTCAAGCTAAGTCGAAACCTGGAAGATGCAACAATGCCGCACGACAGACTTGCCCTGACCCTGCTTTGGCGCGAGCTCTTGGCTGGCTTGCGCTCGATGCGCCGCCGCGACCTTGCCTGGATCGGGCTTGGTGGCGGCGCTCTGCTTGCCTATGCCATCGCAGACATCGTTGTCGCGTTGCAGGCGGGGGCGGCCATGCTGCGGCAGGCGCAGGCGCTGTGGACCTTTGGCTTGCCGGTGACACTTCTTGGCCTTGGAGGTTTCGCTGGCAGCGCGATCGCGAGACTTTGCCTGTCGCGTGCCTTCGCGCCTTTCTTGAAGGCATTGCCGCTGTCGCTTCGGGACCGCCGGCGCATGGCGGCGGTGGCGGCATGTGCGCTGGGCGTTCCCATAGCCTTCATGGTCGCAGCGTCAGTGGGCCTTGGCTGTTTCGTCATCGCAAAGCCACTCGCACCAGCCTGGGGTCTTGGCGCCGCGATCCTGTTCGGCGCCGGCTTCAGTGTGACAGCCGTGCTGTATCTGCGTAACGCTCGCGACCTCGTCCGCGTCGAACATTCCGATCTGGCGATGGATTCAAGAGGGCGCCGACCCTTGCTCGGCGCCTTCGATCGTTCAACGCCGGCCTGGCTCTCCAGCTGGGCCTGGGGCCAACCCGCCGGCCGCATAGTGCTTTCATGGCGGCTGATGGGGGCAGCCATCCTGCTCGGTTTCGCGGCGGTCGTTGCCGTCTCCATCAGCCTCGTTCATCATAGTGCCGTGCCGGCGGCCATGGCCGGCCTGACCGGCGGCCTCCTCGTCTTCATGCTGAGCGCGCGCTTCCATCCGCTCGGCTCGCCGGTACTGCGCACGGCTCCAATCGGTTTCGTCAGGGCATGGCTGCGCCTGGCGCGGCTGCCCCTGCAATTGTCGCTCGCCTTCTTTCTCATGCCGGCAGGTGCTGCCCTGGCGGCGGAGCCATCGGCCTGGGCGATGCCGCTCGCCAGTGGCTTCTGGCTGCTGGCGCTGAACGGCGCCTATGCGGTGTTCGCCGCCTATTTCATGACGGCGCCGTTCGTCGCCGCGCTGAGCTTCCTCAGTGCCATCGCCTACACCAGCTACGAATCGCTCGAATATGGGCGCACGGTGCTGATCGGTTTTGCCGCCCTTGTCCTGTTCCTGTGGCACCGGGCGCAACGGAGATATCGCCATGGATAGCAGCGCCGATCCTGCCGAGATACTCAGGGTTCGCGGGCTCAGAGCCGGCTATGGGGGCCGCGCCGTCGTCAGCGGCATCGAACTATCGCTCGCCCGGGGCGACATCCTTGGCCTGCTCGGCGCCAACGGTTCGGGCAAGTCCACCGTGCTCAGGGCGATCACCGGCCAGATCCGGCCGCTCGGGGGGACCGTGGCGATCGACGGCGCCGACCTTGCCGGTTCACCGGAACGCGCCAAGTCCGGCTTCGGCCTCGCCATGGATCCATCGGATCTGCCGGCGGCTTTGACCGGGCGGCAATATCTTGAGCTCGTCGCCTCGATCCGTGGCTGCGCCGAAGACGATTGGCCTGGTGCCGATGTCACCGAACGGCTCGGGCTCAAGCGCTGGATCGAGCGGCCGATCGCCGAGTATTCCCTCGGCACGCGGGCCAAGATCGCCATTGCCGCAGCTCTGCTCGGTGCGCCACCGCTGCTGATCCTCGACGAGAGCCTGAACGGACTCGATCCGCTAGCCGCCTTCGAGGTGAAGCGCATCATCCTGGCTCTGGTTTCGAGTGGCCGCCATGCCGTCATCATCTCCACCCATGTCGTGGAATCGGTGCCCGGTCTGTGCAACCGCGCCATTCTACTGGCCGATGGCCGCGTGGCGCGCGACTGGCATGCCCGACAATTGACCGAGGCCGGTCAGTTGCCTGGCGCATTCGAGGCCGAAGTCATGCGGGCGCTTAGGGACAGCACTGCAGCAGCAGTCGAGTAATGTATGAAGCGCTGGCTCGCCCAAGCCGTTGGGATGAACAAGACAATGTGAATGGTTTGGCGATATTGCGGAAACAGCCATTCATAATGAAAGGCAGAGTATGCGACTCATCGATCTGGTATTCAACGTTGTGCGATTTGTGGTTTACATTCACCCGCAGATGCAACAAAATTGTTCCATGAGCACGTCGTCGTACACTGTCAATAATAACGGCCCCTTCGGGGTCGTGGATGGCTTGTGCACGTTCTAACGTAGCTCAGATCACCACAGCCCTGCCGGTTTCGGAAGGGCTGCAGGTTTTGGCTTCTCCGTTTCGGCTTTTGTTCCCGGAGAAAGTCATGTCCCATACCCCACCCATAATGCGTTCCTATATCTGCGATTTGCCCCTGCACATTGGGCAGCGCATAAAGCTCCAGGGTTTCGCGGAAACCATTCGCGATCAGAAGCGCATGCGCTTCATCATCCTGCGCGATTCAACCGGAAAGGTTCAACTCACGCAGAGCAAGGAAAATGTTGCCCTGAATGCAGCGCTCGATGTGCTGACACCCGAAAGCTCCTTGATCGTCACCGGCACGGTTACCACCGCCCCAGGTGTTAAGCTCTGCGGCCTGGAAGTGATCCTCGATAGCGTCGAAATCTGCGGATTGGCCGATGCCCATCTACCGATCGCCCGCGATTCCGGCCTCGAAAAATGGATAGATCACCGGCAGGTAAGCCTGCGTTACCCCGAGCAGCAGCTGATCTTTGCTGTTCAGACGACGCTGGAAGAGGCCATGCGCGCGTTCTGGAAGCAGCACGGCTTCCGCGAAATCCACTCGCCCAAGCTTATGGGCACGTTCAGCGAGTCCGGATCGGAAGTCTTCCCCGTCAAGTATTTCGACACCACGGCCTTTCTCGCGCAGTCGCCCCAATTTTACAAGCAGATGGCGATTGCAGGCGGGATGGAAAAGGTCTTCGAAATCGGCCCGGTCTTTCGTGCCGAGCCCTCGTTCACCTCGCGGCACGAAACCGAATTCACTTCGATCGACATGGAGATCGGCTGGATCGATGACCATCATGACCTGATGGATTTCGAGGAGCGCTGGTTGTCCCATGCCATCCGCACGGTGGCGGAGGTTCATGGCGCGCAGATCGAGGCACTTTTGGGCATTAGAATTACCCTGCCAACGCTACCGTTTCCCAAGATCACCTTCACTGACGCCCGAGAGATCATTGCAAAGGTCGGTCATGTCGCGGCGCGGCACGATGATCTTGATGCGGATGCCGAGCGTATTCTTTCCCAACACATGGCAGGTGAAACGGGGCACGAGTTTCTGTTCATCACCGATTATCCGGCCAGCAACCGAGCCTTCTATCATATGCGCCAGAAGGATCGGCCCGATCTCACCAAGGGCTTTGATCTTCTCTGGCGTGGCCTTGAGATCACCACCGGCGCGCAACGCGAGCATCGCTATGACCGCCTCATGGCACAGGCTCAGGGACGAGGCCTGAACCTTGATAACCTATCCGATTATCTCGAGTTCTTTCGGTTCGGTTGCCCACCGCATGGTGGAATGGGTGTGGGCCTCGGCCGCATCTTGATGCGCCTCCTGAACATTCCCAGCATCAGAGAAGTCACCCTGATCAGTCGCACGCCTAGACGCCTTCGGCCGTAATGACAGCGCATGTGCGCGAGGCGATGTGCCAAGCCGGCACATCGCCCTCGGCTGTGATCCTACTCGTCGGTAATTGCAGCGGGCGAGACGGCCCAAAACCAGTCGGTCAGTTGTACAGTTGAGGATCGCCTGGGGTTACTGGAAGCTTTCGATCTTTCTGTCCCTTGAGCCTCCAGCCGAATTGCATGCGCTAATAAAGGAAAATGGCGTGTCTAGATCTGCAGTGTTGCGACTTTGATCGAAGCCCTTATGTCGGCGTTCAAGTCGGAAGAGCGCTACATCGCGAGACCCACTATCGACGAGGCGTACTTCTTCTATCGAAGGCCCGCCGCTGAATTCAAAACTTTCCAATCTGGAGGCAGAGTGTAGTCATTGCCCCCCGAAGGCAGAGGCCACCGGTTCGAATCCTGTCGGGTGCGCCATTTTAAACATAAATATCAGATAGTTAGTCGAAGATGTTTTGGCAAGTGTTTTCGCTCTTTGTGCGCGGAAGCACTACGGAAGCACAAGAAATCGTACCAATTTCGCCGTAAACCTTCTTGTGGAAAAAATGCTGTCGAAGTCTGCTCGATGATGCCGCGGTGGCCGAAGGTCGGTTGTGTGCGTCAAGTTCAGACCTGAGGAGAGGGCGTTGCTGGCCATCTGCGCCTATCTGGCAGTTGGTGAAGGCGATCGCCTGGCTTAAGGCCCGATATCTCCTAGAGACCTTCCAGTGTATCTGCAAACGCGTCTGCGTTCGACGATGTCGAAGAATTAGTGCCGAACACTACTAGGCCGCTTGCCGCCCTTTGGGCCTTGGTGCTGTGGATGTCCGGAGGAGCTTTTCTGGGAATCGGTCATCCTGAACGCCGACTCCGAGTTTATCATGCTTGGCTACGGCGCAGCGCATGCGAACATCCAGAGAGAATCTGGACTTAATTGGCCATAGAAATGCTGCGCCCTTCTTAGTATACTACATAGCAGAGGGGAGTTTGTTGCGTTGATTCTTGATCCGCAACTTGCGTCAAAGAGGGGGTCTATCTTCAGATGTTGGCGACCATGTCGGTTGCGCCGCACACCGAGATGGTTTGTGGAATGCAGCGTGCGTCGGTTGGAGTATATTTCATAGGAGTTCCGACTTTATAGAGGACTATGAGAGGTTAAAAATGAAGATCTTCAAGATTGGCCAAGACATAGGGCGCGATAAGGTCACCATAACACCTTTGGGGGATATTAACACGGACGATATGTCAACTGCGTGGACCGCAATCCATTTCGACGGTCAACCTTATATCCTTCAATATACGTCAACGTCTGGCGTCATCGCGCTTCTGACCGTTGACGGCATCGGCGCGACCCACCATCTCGAGATCGAAAGGTCGGCGGACATCATCACCAGCTTTGCGCTCGCCGACCGGACCTATCTCATCAGCTACACGAAGGATTTGGGCGCTTTCCAGGTGCGCGAGCTTCGAAACGGCCTTAGCCTGGGCAAGGCGCTCGGTTTTCGGCGCACGCATGAACCCGGCATCACTGCCGCCTTCACAACGGTTGGCGTGTTCGATGAAGGCAACCGGGCGGCGTTTATGGGATATGACCATGAATCGGGGCGAGTAGCGATCTTCGATATATCCGCTACGGCGCGTGGTGTCGACGGCGGCCCACCGATCTTAATTCAGCCGACCTGGTCGCACATGTGGGCGACCGGATGGACCCGTTTTGCATTCTTCGCCCTTGGGGACGAGACGTTTTTCCTCAAGACCAACGATCTTTGGCGTAACGTCAACATTGATCACATCAACGGTAGCCACGCTCTAGGGACGAACGAAGTAGCGACGCGCATGACGCTCGTTGACGCCTATGACATCACCCGCGTGGCTCCGCTCTCGCTTGGCCAAGGCGATCCCTATTTCGTCGCCTACAGGCCGGACGGACACACGGTCGTCTACCGCATCCACGCCGATTGCAAGGACTGGACGAAGGTTGCTGAATTCGCCGGGCCCGCGAACGCCAAGGCACTGCAGTGCTTCAGCAAGGATGGTGAGGGCCACATCATCCTGATCTGAGTTCGCATTGGAGGAGGGGCGTTATGGCAGAACATATATCCAATTTGCTCACCACCGGCCTGGGAGACCTGGCTCATGAGACCGCCACTGAGCCCTTTGACGCGATCGTGATCGGAGGCGGTAGTGCTGGGATCAGTGCGGCGCGACGCCTCTGCGAGGGTGGCAAACGCGTCGTGATCCTCGAAGCGGGACCCCTCGCTCTGCTCAGCCATGTCCAGTCGACCGATCTGCGCTTTGATCGGCAACTTGTACGCAATCTTCAGAATGCGCTCCAATATTCACCCGCTGGCCCCGACGGCACCACCTTCGGTGCGTTGATTGGTTGTGTCGGCGGGCGAGGAATGTTCTGGAACGGCGCGGCACCGCGCTTCGCGCCTCGAGATTTCGTGGGTTGGCCCTTTGAAATCGACGAGCTCGGCGACCACTATGCCTGGGCGGAGCGCGAATATAGCGTTAATCGTACCTACGCCGATGGTCCGCTCGCGCAGATGATCTGCCGCAGGCTTCGCGCGGCGGCGATCGACGCCGAGCCAGGCCCTTATGCGGTCGACTGTCGTCCATCTCGCGACGGCTTTCTGGCTGGGATGGTCGGGAATGCTCTGGCACCACTGCTGCGAAGTGGCCTGCTAACCGCGCCCGAGCAGTTGCTGAAACTCGGCGTGCGCGCCTTTGTCCGCCAGATAGTGTCGGTCGCTGGCGTCGCCACAGGCGTCGAGGCTGTCGATCTCGATAGCGGGGATACGCACATTCTCCATGCACGCTCGGTCGTTCTTGCGGCTGGCGGTTTTGAATCGGTGCGCCTTGTCCAAGTCTCGGCCATTCCCGACGCCGCCGGGTTGGTTGGTCGCAACATCTCCGACCACCTTTTCTGTCGAGCCTATTTCCCGTTGCCTGCAACCTACTACAATCAAACTGCACCGGAGATCGCGATCGTCTGGTCGCCAGCGACTGACGGCAGGGCCTACCAACTTGAGTTGCATCTGCCCAACGACAATATGTTCATCGCTCGGGACGGTATGCGCTGGGCGCCTGACAAATCGATCGACTATGCCGCCATGGTACGCAGCTTCGGCGCCGTCGTGCCCCGACCCGAAAATCGCGTAACGCCGTTGGAGGGTGACAGGCCGGGCGCGTTTCAGGTCACGCTCACCCTTTCGGATGCAGATTTCGCGCTTCGGGAGCAGATGATCGCCGCGATTACAGCGGCCGGCGCCGCCATGGGCGCTGACCTGGCCGAGGTCCAGACGATGCCGATGGGCGCCAGCCACCACGAGGCTGGAGGCCTTCCCATGGGCGACGATCCGGCGAGGTCCGTCGCCGATCGTTGGGGCAGGATGCACGCGATGCGCAACCTTGTCGTGGCGGATGCCGCCGCCTGGCCCAGCGTTTCGCCCACCAATCCCCACCTGACAATAATCGCGTGCGCCCGCCGTGCCGCAAGCCGGCTTCTTGCCGATCTGGAGAGTTGAGTCATGCAGAACCTGCCGATACCCTGCGAAGCGATCCGCGTCTTTTGCGGCTACGCCAAGGCTGATCTCGATCATGCCGCCTTCTTCAAGGGGGTAGGAGAGACCTTCATGCCTGGCACCCCCTATATGTTGCAGCCACTCGGGCTTGCGGCGTATCTACCTGCTGTGCTCGCCGCAGCGCCGACCGGCATCCCCGACGAGTTCGCCCTCATCTGCTACCCGTCGGTCGACGTGTGGGACCGCTGCATGCACGACACCTTGCGCGGACGGGTCTACAACCAGACCCACGGGGGGTCTACGCTTCGACCTCCGGCGCCGTGTTTCCAAAACCGCTGGCACAGATCACCGACGGTGCCGCGGGACCATTCTATCTCTTCGATAAGGCAATCGACTGGCAGCAGGGTCAAACCCATGTCGCGATTGCTGCACGCGGGGTCTCCTATAGCGATGGTCCAGGTTTCCGAACGGCGCTTCACGGATGGATGCGCATCAACGCGAGACAGTTCATAGAAAGAGGGTTCGACCAAGTCATCGTTACCACGACAGACACCTGCTGCATTCTCTGGTTTCACAGCGAAGCAGACGAGCAACCCCCTACGCTCGATAGCCTGGGTGAAATCGTTGTTGCGCCGGTCGTGATCGCAAATCAGCGGGTGGTCTGCCGGGACGAGCCGCCGCCGGTGACTTCTCGACGGAGATCGTGCGTTCAACTTCATATTTGTGAGAGACGAGCGTTACTTCCTAGTGTGAGAAGGATCATTCTATCCAGTCGCTGATATGGCCCGTCACCGCCAGTGCGAAGCCTTGGGGATGGAGGAAGGTGTTGAAGGCCTTGACCATAACCACCCATTCGCCCGTGGCCGGTTCAGGCAAGAGGATCTTCTCCACATTGTTGAGCCGGTCGGTCTTCTGCCCCGGCATCCGCGCCAGCATATTATTGCCTGCATAGGCCTTACCGTCGGGACCGATCAACGCGAGGTCCAGATCGTGCTGGAGCCAGCGACCCGGTGGATCTGTCCAGCACAGCGTGACCGCCAATGGCGTGTCCGAGGCAAATACCGAGAAGGTGCCGCGCCAGTTCACCGCCGGTCCACCGCCAACCGTCTCCATGCGAACCGCGGAAGTATCGGTATCGGCTATGTCAGTGATATTGAGACGGAAACCCGCATCTTCGGCGAGCGGAAATGCGAGCGAAAGATCTAGGCGCCCAAATCCCTGATGGGAGTTCGGCTGACCAATTGTGGGGCCTTCCTGCTGTGCTCCCGCAAGCCAGCGTGCACCGTTGATCAGGATCGCCTTCAACAGCGCGGCCGACGGTCTGTGATCCCTTTTCTCTCGCAGATATTGCCGTACCAATGCCGCCGCGCCACTGACCACGGGGGCGGCCATGCTCGTGCCGGTCAGGTACATGTAGTGGCCATTATTGCCCCACGGCTTGATCGGCGCGCCACGATCTGCGCTGCGGGCAGCCGCGACGCCGACGCCTACCGCGACAAGGTCGGGCTTGATCCGATTGTCATCCGAGGGACCGCGGCTCGAATTGGCCGCAACGATATTGTCGTCCCCAGTCAGAGGAAGCGTCGCCATCGGCGGGCTGCCAGGCGGGTTGCTGCCGTCATATTGAGCCCAGTCGAGCGCTGCGTACGGCCCATCTTTACGCGGCGAGCAACAGGCGCCCACGGTCAAGCAGTTTTTGGCGCTGGCGGGCGCGCCGAGGCTGGAGAGTCCGATCGGATTTCCTGGCTCGGTAATATCCTGCACGCCCCAATTGCCTGCGGCGACGACGATCAGAAAATCCGGGTGCGACGCCACGAACGTGTCGAGGTCGTCGGAATTGAGCACATAGTGGCTTTTGACCTGCGAGCCCCAGGACAGGTTTTGAATGCGCGCACCGCTATCATAGGCACCCGCATAGAGGGTGGAGATTTCGAGCGGCATCGCGGTGAGCCCCGCACCAAGGCGCTGCACGACGAGCCGCGCCTTGGGTGCCACGCCAGCAAGCGTGCCGTTGCTCGCGCTACCGTCGCCGGCAATGATCGATGAGACATGCGTGCCGTGGCCTTGGGGATCGCGATCGGGTGGGAGAATGGTTGGCCCTATCAGGTCGACGCGGTCGGCAAAATCCGGATGCTCCAGATCGATGCCGGTGTCCGCGACCGCCACCAACTCGCCGTCGCCTGTCCAAACACCTGTAGATGCCTGCGGACCACCACCGCACAGGGTCCGGCGCGCATAGTCGAGCAGCGTCTCTGGATGGATATATGGCTCGACAATTGCGGTCTGTGTAAGCTTGGATACCGTTTTCTGAACGATCTCGGCCTGCTCGGGCCGCGCCCAGAAACGGATCCGCTGGGATCCCTTCTCGACATGCGATACGTTGGGAACCGCCGCGATCGCGCTTGCGCAGGCATCGATCTGATCGAGCGCATGGCATCGCACGTCGAACGCTATCAAGGGTGTCGCATCTGCCGCTTCCGCTGGCTCCTGCGTGGGTTCGATTGTTTCGAATGTGCCATCCGAAGCGCCTGTCGGGCCTGAAGGGTCCTCCGCTCCATCTTCATTGATCGAGAATTGCGTCGAAGGCTTTGAGCCCAAGGTCTTTGGGAAGCCGCTTCGGGTCGGTGCAACGGGAACATGTTCGGTCAGCGGTATGGAGGGCGTTTCGCGGGCAAGGCCGACGAGATCGGGCGAGCTCAAAGTCGCCGACTGACCGAACCAGCGAACGTCGCGGACCTGGGCGATCACCTGGAGATCAGCGAGATTGCCCACATAACCGGCGATGTAGGTCGAACTGCCGACGCGCTCACGAAGCTTCGCACCGGCGTCCAGAAGTCGATGGACGAGGTTGGGACCGAGCGGGGCAGAAAGATCCAACACGACGCTGTCCGAGGCTCCGCTCGCCGTATCGGCGGATGTGTCGTTCAGAGCACGCGCCGCGAACGAATCTCCGGCAGTTGCGCCTGGGATCCCGGCGGCCGCGCGAGCCGGTTCAAGATCATACAGGAACCCGCCTGCTTCGAGTTCCGTTTGCCCCTGTTCGTCGACGAGACCGGTCAGGTAGTCGCCATTGGCTTCGGAATTGCCTCCCAGAAGGATGCGCCGAACCGCGTCCTTCTGGGATTCGCTCAGACAAAGGACTGATACGTGCCGCGTGCTCATGGGTGGTAAAACCCTTTCAGGCCTCCATCATGTTTCAGGAAGTCAGGCAGATGAGGGATTGAGTTGATCATCGCCCAGAAGCCCGGATCATCAATGACCGTCAGCGGATCGAGCGGAACCGATTGGGGCAGGACAGCATCAGCAAGTGTCGAAAATTCCCCGTTCTCGGAAGCGATGTCGTCTTCCAGTTCGTTCAACTCCAGCTCTATCTCGATCTGTGGCCCATCGTCGAGCGGCGCAAAGGCCGCCGCCGCACGTGCCTGGGGTAGATCCGCGAAGGCTGCCGCCAGCGCCCGTCCCGCGTCCGCCAGACTGAGATTGTTTAGCGGCGAAGACGGATGGTGCAGATTAAGCGCCTTGTCCTGTCCGCTGACCGTGATGCCTTCGAGAACGGCAGCACTGCCCATGGTCGCGGCCTCCACGAGGGCTCGGTTCCCATAGCGAGCATGGCCCGCAACGCAGACGAGCATCACATCCGCTTCAGTAGCCTTCAGCACGCTCTCGAAGGGATCGCCGCGGTCAGTGACCACGGTCACATCGGCATATTTTCCGATTTCGAGGGATCCTAGAAGCGCGTCCCATCCTGCGACGCGCATCGCCCCGATCGTCACCGCGCGCGTCAGGACATCGGCCGACATCGCCGCCCCGCCCGCCTTGGCGGTGAGATAGGCGATCTTCATCTCGCAAAGGATGTTGCGGCTTCCCGAAGGCGTCCAGTCGCTGCCGAGCGAGAAGCGTATGGCCGTTGATTGCAGCAATTTGGGATCGATCGACCGGCCATAGAGCAGCGAATTGCTGAACGGCGACCAGACCACACTCGCGCCCGCGGCCTTGAACGCGGCCATGTCCTGGTCGGTCAAACCAAGGCTGTGGATGCCAACCACATTGTTCTTGAGCAGGTTGTTCTGGACAAGCATGCCGAATTGCTTCTCGGCCGCCGCATCGGTGCCCTCGGCAAGGTGAAAGAACATCCGCGCCCCGGTTGCCAGTGCGGTCCTGAAATCCTCGATCTCGGTCGATTTGAGGTCCGTGATCTTGTGCCGGATCGGGGTAAGCGCCGGATCGTCCGGCTGCTCGAAGTTGCGGATGGACCCGTGAAACAGCGGCTTGCCGCCATATTTGGTGGTCATGCCTTGCCCGGCGGTCACGCCACCCATCAGGAGCTTGGCGCTGACGTAGCGGATGAGTGCCTTGAGCAGGTCCTGTCGCTTGGCGACGACATCCATCACCATGCCGACCTTCGATTTATAATCGGCATCGCGCAGCCACTGCGCGCGGTTCGTCCGTGGCTGTCGAGGCCACCACAGGCTAAGCGCGTTGTAGGCGAGGTGGTTATGGAGATCAGCCAGCCCGGGTACGATCACGCCGCCGGTCTCGATCGCGGCCACGTCCTGGAATCCGGCGGGAGGCGGGTCACCTTGCCGTGCGACTGAGACAATCTTGCCTTTGGCCAGGTAAAGTGCACCGTCGAGGATCGGCGCTTCGCCGTCCCGCATGGTGGCGATCTTGCCGTGAAGCCGCAGGCGGGGCGACGATGGGCCGGCATCATCCAGAACGGCGAACTCCGCCGACAGTTCGCCCTGCACCGGGACGCTGCTCGCGGGCGGGCGCATGAAGTCTTCCAGCAGACGCAGATGCGCCGCGCGTTCCTTCATCGGATCAATCGGCGTCAGCCCGCCATCAAGCGCGACGACCCGCTCACCGTCGAGTGGCCGCAATTCGTCCCGATAATCGCACGCGCCAATCGAATAGAGCGCGTTTTCGCAAAACAGGCATCCACCGCGCGTTCGCTGAAGCCGGCCCGTCGCGGGATTGAGCGCCAGGCGCCCATCCTGCACCTCGGCCGACAAATGACCGATGATCTGGTCGCGTGCAGCGGCAAAATCGTCGGGATTGGAGGATGCATGGGGCGAGAAGATCACGCGGGCGTCGATGGCGCTGCCGTCCTTAGCCGTCCCAAGCTTGATGCGATGTTCGCGCTTGAGCAAGGCATCGAGAGACTCGCCCACGACCGGATTGCCCTTGGTGAAATGCTGCCCGAGCCGCGCAATGAACGCATTGGCGGTGGTCTGGCTGAACACGATGACGACCGCCGGCAGGCTTTGGAGAAGCTGGCGTGGGAAGTGCAAGCGCTTGTTGAAGCATTCATCGACGATTCCGGCCGCACGCTCGGGTCCCATCAGGGGCATGGTCTCTTCGCCAGGGCGATTGCGCACGGTCCAGCGCGCGCTGCCGCAGGCCACCATATTGGCGTAGGCGAGATCCTCGCCTACCGTGAGGCGATGCTCGGCCCATCCTTCGCGTTCGGCAAGCCCGTCGAGCAGTGTCTGATATTGCTCGTACATCAGCACCGGCATGCGCTCGAGCGACATCTGGCTGCCCTTGGGCAGAAGTGGCTGGCCGTCATCGGGGCCGTCGTCCCGGCCTGCTCGGAGCTGATTGTAGGTGTCGAGGGGGATTCTCAGCTTGTCCGTCGCCCGCCACCGAAAATAGTGGGCATATTGCAGGTAATCTTCGAAATAGGGATGGATGGCATTGCGATCCCGGGGGCCCCATCCCGGCAGGTTCGGGTTGATCCCAACAGCCAGGATCGGTGCCTTTCGACATCCCGAAAGGATCTCGGGGACCACGGCCCGCTTCCCGGCATAGACGCTGGGCTGCTCGATACCGGGTGCCGGTGGTGGTCCCGCAGCCGCGTAATCATAGCTGTGCAGCACGCCCCACTCGGCGAAATGAGCGCATGGGTGCGGTTTTGGTGCGCCATCATAGCTACGGCGCATGGCTTGACATGGCATGACGTCGAGCGCGAGTTCGACCTCGACCGGCAGCATCTGGACAGCGTTTGTCATGCGACCATGGCCCATACTGCGATAGCGCTGTTGACGCTCGTCCAATAGCCGTAGGTCTCATAATACCAGACTGCCCAATGGGCCTGCATATCGAGGCCGCGACGCATCTGTGGTGGCACTCCGGGAGAATTACGATCGGGCAGCGCGCCGTTGATCTGAGGATCCGAGGCATTGCGGATCACCAGCCAGTTGGGAACGTCCTCGCCAGCCTTCTTCATCTCGTCAATCAGCATGCCGAGAACCGCGTCGCCCATCTCGACAGCAGCGCCCTGTTGCTCAAGGCCGTTCGTAGAGGTGCCGAACTCGAACGAGTTCGTGGTCAGGATCGGGTGGAATTCCGGTATGTCGCGGCCGTCGATCTTGAGATCGGGTCTGTTCACAAATCCCGGAAGCGGACCGCCAGCCGGCCATTTGTAGCCCGTATGCGGCGGTGCGAATGGTGGTTCGCGGAGCTTGTCGGCATTTACCGCCAAGAGCGCCTTGGCATCGTCCAGTCGGCTGTCGGGAATCGTGAAGCTCTCGCAGCGATAGCTGCTGTTGGCGAAGGCCTCTTTGCGGAACTCGTCGTTCAGCCTGAACTTGGCACCGCGCGTGATCACGACGTCGCCCAGTTGATGGGGCGAGCAGATCATGGCGCCGAGCTTGGTCGTGGCCGCCGGCGGGAATACCGCGCCGGCAGTGCCGACGGTGATCACCAGCTTGGGCTTAACCTCACCGATCATCTGCCTGAAGAAGTCCTTGACCGGAAGCGTCGCTGTGCCCTCGCCGGTGGCGATGCCATCCTGGTTCAGATGGAGTTCGGACTTAACGCAGATGAGCTTCTTGCCAGCGATCTGCGTGGCGCACCAGGACCCGAGCCGATTGACCTTCATTGAGGGCGCCCCGGCCCGGATATGCGGCTTGAAGTTCGCCTGGAAATTGCGCTGGTACGGCGCCCAGTTGCGCGAGGTGACGCCGGGTGTCAGGACGTCGGCCAGAGCCTGATGCTCTGCGACCGTCCAGGTTACGACCAGGACATCACCGGTCGGCAGGGGATTGTCTGGATGGACATCGTCGGGCCAGGGAATGACGGTGGGTTTTGTCCCCGCCGGGAAGTTCAGGCCCAGCCCGCCATCCGCCATCGGTTCGTCGTCGGCTGCGACGATCTCGCGCCCTGTCGGCTCATCGTCCTCGCTGCCATATTCGATGATGTAGCGAGCAAGTGCCTTGCGATCGAGTTCCCCCACCATACCGTGCTCCTTTGTTGCCGTTGTTTACCAGTCGATCTTGACACCCCCCATCGCAGCGAGGGTGTCATTCGCCTTCGCAAGCGGATTGTCAGCAAAATATTGCGAGGAATTGGGGTGCGCGTGGCGAACAACTGCCACTCCATCCTGCCAGGTACCCGCCGCCTCGGCTGCCTGTCTGGTCCCGCTGGCATCGAACAAATTCTGCGCAAACGACCCCAGCAATAGATAGACGACGGTTTCGTTGGCTCGCTCCGCAAGACCGTTCAGCAATCTCACCATCAGGGGGCGCCACAGCCCGATATGTGCCTTCTGCTCAGGCGAGCCACCGGACTGGAACCGCGTCAACGTCCATCCAGCATTGACGAACAGGACGCCGCTTGCCTGCAACCTGTCAAAATAGGTCGCAAGTGGCTCGAGGACGATCGTACCCTGGACGATTTCACTTTTGATCGTCGTCCATTCTCCGGCACTTTGCATCAATTCCGGGCGTCCAAGCCGTAGAGCCAGCGCCGACTGCAAGAGATGCTGAAGGCTGATCGCCACATTGTCTGCCCAACTCTGAAGTGCGCCATCCTCGAACGCGCGTCCTGTCGCTCGATCCGCCCTTGGATAGGGATCCTGACCGATTATGACGACCCGCACCGCTTCAGGCGCTATCCTGTCGAAAGCCCGAAACACATGGGACCCGGCAGGGGCGCCCAGGATCGGATGCGCCTTGCGGCCCGGAATCACGGGATGCGCTGTGTCAAAGGTCAGGGCGTCGGGGACGGCGATGAAATCGGGCTCAACACCTGCGAAGAAGGCGGTCCAGCCTGCCGAGAGATCGGCGCGCCAATCTGCGAGGAACACCTCCATGGTCGCGCGCAGAGCGTCCATACCTATTCTCCGCCCCCTCGGGATAGGTGTCGGATAAGCGCTGACTCTCCACTTCGAGCAGATCGCCCGCCTACCGACAGAGCTGCCCCCGTCAGCCCACAGTCCGCTTGCTGCTCCGACTATAGGGCCAAGTTATACTTACTTGGCCCCTCCGTAAATTGGGTAAATTTCATCACATTACGGTACAGATATTCTTGAGCCGAAAGAACAGCTTCATACGCTGTCGAGAGGCTGATGGACTGGCTCATTTCTCCGTATTATCCTCGGGTTCGCCAGACAACTTGAGTACAAACGACGGATATGCTCGCGGAACCACCCGCTAATTGATTGTTTTTGTTTAAAAGACGGGGGCCCTCCGTGCCTGCCTCGGTTCGCGCGTGGCACATCGATTCGCCAACCCTTTGGAGTAGGTTTCGCGGCCTTGAGATTGGCCCATTGCCAGATGGTCGCTCCGTCGTCGGGATTATGGAGGACAAGGATGGCTGACAGCGCATGTTGGTCCCAATAGCGGATATGATCGTCGTCGACATAGAACGCGACGGTATCCCTCCCGCCGCGGAAGTAAGAGACGCCAGATTTCACCTGCACGGCAAACAACTGGCCGGTCGGCCGCCCGTCATGGCGTACAGCCTCGATGTGCGCATCGATCCCATAGTCGGCGACCGGCTGCTTGCGCCAGATCCAGCCCATCTTCGCCGCTACGATATGCTCGACGGCGCTAATGCCAATTCGCTCCTGAGGAGTATACCGTCGCGTGATCATGCTGCTTCTCAAGCCGGGCTTGCGGGCGGGCACAGGTAGGAGCGGCCCGAAACGAGCTCTACGATCTCGACGCCGGGTGCGCGCGCCATCCACACCGGCTTGCACAAAGTCATGAACGTGTCGGCGTTAGTGACGAACATGAAGCGGTGATAGGCGCCCGACGACGCCAGCCGCGCAAGGTCCTTGATGATCGTCGTTCGCTGCTGCGCGCCGAACCCTGGCTGATAGGGACTAGTGTCGCGTCGCGGTGATTATGACTCTTTGAGAGATGGCGTGGGATAGGATTTTGCCATCTTCGCTCGGGCCTGCTGTGTGGAGAACATCCAGCGGATGCGGGCGCCACTTTCGGTGCGGCGGCGTTCCCAGGTCCGGATCTCTGTTTCAAGGAGGTCGCGGCTAGCGATGCGGCGATCAAGACATTGGCGGCGCATAACGCCGATTTCGATCTCGACGATGTTGAGCCAACTGGCGTGCCTGGGTGTGTAGTGGAACTCCAGGCGTCGCAAGATCCGACGCGCCTCGACTGCTGGAAAGGTCTGATAGACAGCGGAGGCCGTGTGGGTTGATAGGTTATCCATCACGACGCGGACCTTGTCGGCGCCGGGATAGTCCACGTCGACCAGGTCGCGCATGCAGACGGCGAAGTCCTCGTTTGCGCGCCGGTCGGTGACCTTGACCCTGCGCCACGACCGGTTGGCGTCGACCATGACAAAGAGGTTGGCCGTGCCGTTACGCTTGTACTCGGAGTCGTAGCGGTATCGCTTTCCGGGTTTCGGCACGATGGGCACGCGCACCTCGCCGATGAGCTGGATCGGACTTTCATCGAAGCAGACCACCGGTCGCTTGGGATCATGCGGCTCGGCATAGAGATCGAGGAGATCCTCCATGCGGGCGATGTACTCCCCATCGATATTGGCGATGCACCACATCTTCTGTTGCCAGGGCTTCAGATCGTTGTCGTTCAACCGCCGGCGGACGGTGTCGCGTGAGACGCTCGGGTGTTCCATCACTTCGACCAGGGCGTTGGCCAGAAGCTTCAAAGTCCACCGGGCGCATCCCTGCGGCGGATCAGAGCAGGCCAGCGCCACCAGTTGCACCTCCTGCTTGCCGCTTAGTTTGCGAGCCGCCCCCGGACGCGGCCCTTCACTGAGGGCGGCCTCCAGGCTGATCTCCACAAAGCGCTTCTTGGTGCGGTAGATGGTCGAGTCGCTGGTCTGCACCGAGATGGCGATGGCCTCGTCGGCGACCCCGGCGTCGGCGGCCAGCAGGATCTGCATCCGCTTGAGCCGCCGCACCGGCAGTTTACCCCCGCTCACCAAAGCACGCAGCTCGTCTCGTTCGGATTGGCTGAGTTCGACCCGATATCGTATGTTCATTCCCAAAGCCCTTCTTGGTGGAAGAGCCGTAGGTGAATCTACAATGAATCAATTGCTTGACCGAAAGACGCCGGCGCCGACAGTACGGTTCACCGCCAAACAAGGCCAGTACCTCGCCTTCATCTGGGCCTATTCGCAGATCAATCGCCGCGCTCCGGCGGAGGCGGACTTCCAGCGCTACTTCAGGGTCACCGCACCGTCAGTCCATCAGATGCTCAAGACCCTCAACCAACTCGGCTTGATCGACAAGCAGCCCGGTGTCGCTCGCAGCATCCAGTTGCTCGTCCCGCCACAGGACCTGCCCATTCTCGGCGTAGACTAACCCGTCACAATCACTGCGACGGTACACTAGTGGTTTTCAGTTCGCCGACAATCTTGCGGCCATCAGCGGTGGCAGCGACGATATCCGCGCCGGCAGCGCCTTGCGGCTTCGCCGCCGCGTCGAAATCGACGATGGCGAAGCGCTCCGCAAGATAGCGCTTGATAAGGAGGGTTGCGACGAAGCCGACGTCGTTACTGAGATTGCCTAGGATCGCCTTTATGCCGGTTAGGTGGATTAGCCAAGTATGCTCATCGATGTCCAGCGGCAACATGCTACGAGCGAGGAAGTCGCGCAGCGCGCCATCCTTTTTCAGGATATCTTGGCTATATCGCACTTCCCTCTCAGTGAGAGTCGCCATCTTTCCTCCTAGACCAGCCCTTGCGGCGCCCAGCCCAGGGCCATCTCTATCGCCGCGCGGTGTGGCGTCCCAATCTGGCGGGCCGTCGTCCGCACATACTCCTCTGCCTGATCGCGGTCATGACCCGTGATCCATGCCAGATGCGTGAGCACCTCGGAGGTTCACGTGAATGTCGAACGCGGTGCAAGGGACTTCGCCAGCGGCGACCGTGTCATGTTCCTGCGCAACAAGCGCGGGCTTGGCGTCAAGAACGGCACGCTTGGCATTGTGGAGGAAGTCAGCACACAAAACATGACGGTTCGCACCGATGACGACAGATCGGTTCGCTTCGACCTGAAAGACTATTCCCACATCGACCACGGCTATGCCGCAACCATTCACAAGGCGCAGGGCATGACCGTCGACCGGACCCATTTGCTCGCAACGCCTGGCATGGATGCACATGGCGGCTACGTCGCACTGTCGCGGCATCGAGACAGGATGGATCTGCATTATGGCAGCGACGACTTCGCCAGCCGTGAGCGACTTGCACGCACGCTGTCACGGGACCGCGCCAAGGACATGGCGTCGGATTACGGGCAGATCGACCCGGCGCAGAGCTATGCGGAGCGGCGTGGCATCACGTTCCGCGAGCGTGTGGTCGAGATCGTGCGCCGGATCGTTCCGGAGAAGCTGCGCGACAGGATCGGCGGGTTGCTGGACGGGTTGCGTTCGCCCGGAGACCGCGAGCCCAGCCAGGAAGGTGGGCGCGGGCCGGGAAGGGAAAATGTTGGGGTGCGGATCGGACATGCAGGCCCGACGCCCGGCAGAGGAAATCTAGCCACCGGAGTGCCGCGCGACACGAACGTGCCGGTGGACGCGGAAGCGGCGTTGCGCAGCGCTCGCACCAAGGCGCTTGTGCGTCATGCGCGCGCTATCGACGCGATCCTCAGTACTGGAAATGCTAACGGGCAGGGCAGTCCCGACCAGATGCGCGAATTGAGGGATGCCCGTAGCGCTTTCGAGAAGGCGCGGCCGTATGGCTGGCGCGATGCGGAAGCGGCCTATGTGAAAAATCCCGAACTGGTTCGCGAAGCGAGCGCCGGCCGCGTCAGCCGCGTCGTGCTTGCTCTCCAACTTGAGACGGAAATCCGCACCGGACTGGACTTAGATCTCGGCCGGCGCGCCTACCGTTTCGTGGAACGTTGGCAAAAGCTCGACAGTAGGGGACAGGAGCAATATCAGGCCGGCGACATGTCCGGCTACAAGTCAACGCGTTCGGCCATGTCCGATATGGCCAAGAGCCTTGAACGCGACCCTCAACTTGAATCCCTACTGGCAAACCGTAAACGTGAGCTTGGCATCAACATCGATTCCGGCCGGCGCCTTGGTGCGGAACTCGCCTTCAGCCACGGCATCGGTAAGGGGCGGGGCATTGGGATCTAAGGCATGCCGATTTGCCGCCGTTTCCACGCCGCGGCCGGCTGAGGCGACAAACCTGATTGCCTCCGGCATGCGTTCGTCGTGTGTGTTCCCGCAGAAATCAGGAAGAACCAGCGAGGTGCAGGCAAGCTATGCCCGAGCCGGATCGTATCATACGCCTCAAAACCGTCCTTGCCCGGACGGGCCTGTCCCGCTCGACCATCAATCGCAAGATCGCCGAAGGCACATTCCCGGCGCAGATCAAGATCAGTGTCAACGGGGCCGGCTGGCGGGAATCCGATATCAATCGATGGATCGAAAATCCCGTCGCATGGCGAACAGAATATCAGTGATTGCGAGACAAACGCACGCCAGGGCCGCCGCCATTCTCTGCAATGAACTCAATGCCGGCGCTTTCGAACGTGCTTCTTATCAGAAGGTTGTTGCACGCCGAGCCGTGTCGCCAAGCCGCCCTGCTAGTGAGAGCAGGACACCCGGCTAAGGAACTAGCCTTACCTTTGGCGGATATCGGCACCGAGAATGAAGACTGCGGCGTCCCCGTTCATGGCGGTGCCGGAGAAAACTCGACGGGCGGACAGTCTTTTTTGAAATCGATTGTCGTGGGCGCTTTAGGGCCGTCGACTTCGGGAGGGCATAGCCACACAGCCACTGGAGGCGTGAATTTGCGGAGCGCCTGCCGCATCTGTTGTTCTTGCTGCGAGCAGTTGGGTGCAGAACAGCCGGTCAGCACCAATCCCGGAGCGCGTACCGCCCCGCCTTGCGTGATCTGGTGAAAGTTGCCGGACTGTCGGAGTACCCGCTGGAGGCCGTCCTGCCAAAGGTAGACCGGTTCTATCGCGAAGATATGGGTGTCGTCGACGCAGTCGACCGGCTCAGCTCCCAATTGCAGCCCTCTGACCATGTTCGGGCAGAATTTTTCTCGCAAAGCTACCCTTCTGTCTTCAGGGGCGTCGATGCCGAACAGGGAAGGGGTCCCGCTCCCGAGCGCCGCAGGAAAGTTGAATGTATGGGTGCCATACTTGTCCGTATACGGAAGCGTACAAGTGTCTGAAGCCGGAAACGTCATATCGGTAGCGTCGATCGGGGAAATGTCTCGTACCACGACATCGACTAGGACCGACTTTCCCGGGCCTAGTTTAGGGTCATTGGCGAGCCTCTTCTGCGTTCGCAGATCTATGAAATAGAAGTTCCCAACGACTTGTCCCTCTCCGTTCTCATTGCGGTAGCAGGTAAATGCGGTCTGGATGGTGGCTGGGGACAGGCCGTTGTTGATCAGAACGTGCCGCACGTAGGGGATGTAGGCGAAGACTTCGTTCGGCTGCTCTGTAACCGGGGTGTCGTCAAGGCCGATGTTGACGATGTTCGGCCCAACATATTTCAGCGTAAGCGTGGCACCGTCTTTGCCGAGATAGGCGAGAACAGCGTTGGTCGCCGGTCCGATGAGCGCCACCGCCGCGACGACGGCGGTCGGGAACCCGATCCAATCTTTGAGGATTCTCGCAAAAGCTACGAAACCATTCTGTTTGTGCTCCGCAATGTCCGACTGACAGATCGGGCAGACCACCGCAGCCTTGGCTATCGTGCTCTGGCACTTCGGGCAGGATTTTAGCGGGTTCGCGTTGGCAACGGTCTGCGTCATCTCTTGTCCCCAAGGAGAAAACTCTGGCCGGCCCCTTCTTCCAAGGCCGGACATCCCGCCCGCGAGCAGGCCGAAATCGCTGCAAAATTGTGAGTGTAGTGGATGTAGTCGCGCTTCGAGTCCTTTCCGGGCGTAAGGACCCGACTGAGAGCGTATCCTTCATCGACCGTCCAGGTGACAACTAGGATATCGGCGGTCGGCAGCGGCCTGCTCCCGCCATTATTGAGGTCTGTCGCCGTCTGCGGCACGAGGCCTTCAGGCCATTGGATGTTTGTAAAGCGCGAAAGGCTCGTCGCCTTGCTGAAGGCGGTAAAGGCGATACCCTCTGCCGCCTCGGAATCGAAGTCGATAATCTCTCGCTGAAAATCCTCAGGTTTGGCTAAGGCGCGAGCCGCCGGCTTGTGACTGACGGCCTGCTCGGGCAGAGGTGCCGAAAGCGGGTCAAATCCAAGGTTGCGTTCGAACCACGCTCTGCCAGCAGTCATTGCTCGCTCCTTTTGTGCAATCTCGCAGATGCTCGTTCGGGACACGGTGCGACGCAGCGACTAGAGGCCATCACGATTAACACGCCAGCCCAAGGCCGCTTGGCTTAGTAATCATCTGCCGTCACCGCGTTCATAGCCAAATTTGACCCCTGGGAATTGTATTCTTGCTGCCGAAATCTTCTTTAGTTCAATTTAGATAAATACCTCCGCCCGCCGTGTATTGCAATGCGCCAAACATCAATATTATAATCGATCCACGTAACTCATACAAGATGCACTATTAAGCCTATCATTGTACTACAATCACAAAAAAGTGAACAAGAATGTGCTTCCACGGTAGGCGTAAAAGTGCCCAAATCTGAATATTATGGGCGAATACGATTAGCCACGGTATTGATATTACGGGTGTGAATTGTTCCTGAAAGCATTCAATTGGTGGTGCTAGAAAAGGACGTCAGCTATGTCGAACCAAACAGGTCGTATTGCGCTGCCCGGCAGCCTGCGCCGGTCAGTTCCGGGGGCCAACCTGATTGGTCGATCTGACACTTCTGCTTTGATCAAGGTCAGCATTTTCACGCGTCGAAATCCAGCACCCCCGCCCGAGCTTCTCGCAAAGGCCAACGCCATTAGCAGCCAGGCGATAGCGTCACGCGAGTATTTGACGCTCGAAGAGTTCGCCAAAGTCTACGGTGCCGCGGCCGACGACCTGGATGCGGTCGAAAAATTCGCAATCAGCTCGAAGTTCAAGATCGCTGATTCGAGCGCAGTCAAGCGGCGCGTTCTCGTCGAAGGCACCGTGGGAGACATCGAAACGACTTTTGGCGTCGAGCTTAATGAATATGAACGCAGCGCGCTCGGCAGCTTCCGTGGGCGAACCGGTGAAATCTTCCTGCCGGGAGACCTGTTCAACATCATTACCGCCGTTGAAGGGCTCGACACGCGGCCCGCCGGAAAGCCGAGGTTGGTGCGCAGTCGTTTCGCCGGCCTGCCGGCCAAGACGACAAAAGGTAAGAGTTGGCCAAACAAGTGGCGGGGCACTTTCTTTCCGCCGGAGATCGCCACTCTTTACGACTATCCGACCGAGTTCGACGGTACTGGCGAAAATCTGGCCATCTTTGCGTTCAACGGTGGTAACTCGCCCGATCCACACGGCGGGTACAAACTGCCGGCACTCAAGACTTATTTTGAGCATGTCTTGAAGGGCAAGACGCCGATGATTCAGGATGTCGTCGTTCAAGGCCCCGGCAATGATCCGGGACCGGATACTCCATTTTCTGGCAACAACGGCGACACGACAGGCGAAGTGATGCTCGACCTGTGTGTTGTGGGGTCGGTCGCTCCAGGCGCGAAGCTATTCGTCTATTTCACCGAGTTCACGAACCAGGGTTGGGTGGAGGCTCTTCATGCTGCCATTACGGACAAAAACGCCGTCTCGGTGATCTCTATCAGCTATGGAAATCCTGAAGACGACCCCAACGGAGCGTGGACGCTTGCCGGTGTTAAACTCGTCGATGAAGCGATGGAGGCGGCCGGCAGCCGAGGGATCACCGTCTGCTGCGCCTCGGGCGACGACGGTTCCCGGGATGATGCGACGAGCGGTGCGCACGCCGACTTCCCCGCTTCGAGCCCGTGGGTCCTGGGTGTTGGAGGAACCTCGCTCAAAGAGACGGCGGGCAGCACTCGATCAATCGCCTCCGAGACTGTGTGGAACGACCTTAGCCTACCGAATCCGATGGGTGCTGGTGGCGGTGGCGTGAGTTCGATCTTCCCGCTCCCCGCGTATCAGCACAACGCCGGCGTGCCGCCTGCGGCTAATCCGCCGCACACGATCGGCCGCGGCGTACCCGACGTCGCTGCCGTCGCCGATCCGATCACCGGCCTGGTCATCATGCGTATTGATGGCAAAACATTGGAGCCGATCGGTGGGACCAGTGCGGCAGCGCCGTTGTGGGCTAGCCTTCTAATCCGACTGAACCAGGGTCTTGGGAGTCGCATCGGCTTCCTCAATCCCACGCTCTACGCAAGCTGCACCACAGGCGTGCTTAATGACATTACCAAGGGGAACAATGGGTCCTATCTGGCGGGTCCAGGTTGGGATGCATGCACCGGCTTTGGCAGTCCGGACGGGGTCAAGCTCCTGCACGCGCTGAAGACGGCACCTGCTCCGCAGGCCTAAGGAGAATGCCCCCCACTGTGCAACCGCATAGCAAGTCCGATCCGTCGGGGAACTTGGACAAACATTGGGAGCGTTCGGCGAGCGGACCTGAAGGAAGGTCTTTTATACATTTGCAGCCTTCAGGATGCGCTAACACGAGACATCAAGGCCGCGCTGAGGTTCGAAGCACCTTCAACGACGAGCCAGAACCTCGCGCCGGATACCTCGGCACCTCAGAACGGTCCGACCGTTCTGAGGGCTAAGCCCGGGGTTCTCGTTACTGACAGAATGAATGCAGCTCGCCCGCTCTGGGCTTGCTTACGAACCATAATATGTCAGGCTTCTGAAGGATTTTCTCTAAGGAATGACTATACCGGCGTCAGCTGCGACTTGTCGAACAAAGTCCATATGAACATCGATGCGAGTGTAGATTCCGCCGTCTCCGCACTTATGAATCGCGGTATCGGTGGCGCGAGATGTAAGTCCAACTACTTTCTGCTTAGCCCCGACCTGAATGTAAGCCGGCCCGCCACTATCGCCATTGCAAGTATCAAAACCCGCGCCACCTGCTACAAACTCGTAGTCGGATTCGAAACCCAATCGCTGTTCATCAGAGTTTAGATCGTCCGCTGGCGTTCGCCGAAGGTCCATGAAATCGACCTTGACCTCACGTTTAACGCCAAACCCTTTTGTGCTGTTGATATCGTCGTTTCCGAATCCCACAAGCGTAGTCTGTTTCGCTGCGGCCAGTTCAGCCGTCGTGGCTATGATAGCGGGGGGAGTGACTGCCGGTTGTCGAAGGATCAGTACAGTCATATCAGATATGCGATGTGTCTGTTGATATCGGGGATGAACCACCAAGCGACGGAGGTTTATCAACTCCGCATGCTGAAGTTCGTTTTGATCCGATGCGCCGAGAGCGATGACGTTGGCGCGTTCGTCGGGAACAAAGCAATGCCCTGCGGTCAGTGCGACTTGAGGATGAATTAGGACACCTGTGCAGAACCAGCTTATTGTTCCATTCGGGTTGCGGTGGCCAATTAGACAACAATCCGGAAAATCAGTCGTCGGATTGCCCCCTACAATGCGACCTAGTTCATCTGACAAGGTCAATACAAGGTTCGTGCGTTTTCTTAAAATTGCGGGATCGGAAGGAGGCGTTGTGTTTACGACCCCGGCCATGAAGCGATTCATGACGCTGGCGAGTTGTTCGTGTTTCCTGCCCATACGGGCCAGTGCAAGCTCGGCGTCAAACTCGTGGCGTCCGCCACATTTTGCGCATTGGGTATCTGACATGTCAGGCGTCCTTTCTGGTTAATGTACAGTACCCATGCCCTGTACTCGTCCCCGCGGGTGATTTGCCTCGACGGCTCTTGAACTGGTCAGAAGGAGACGCGTTGCGGGTCCCCTTCCAGGGTTCAACGACCTGGCAGCGTTGGCAGCGGGCAATGGGCATCCGTTATTGATCCAGTCGACCACAACGTCCCGCCACGTCTTGCCGCCCGTATTGGGAGCTACGGCGCTAAAGGCTCGGTTCATCGCGTTTTTCCCATCTAGATACTTGGCGACAAAGGGGCTTTTGGCCGAATTACTCGGAACGATCAGCTTGTTCACAGGGTCTGCCAAGGCTGCCAGCAGAACTCTGGTTGGAGCCTCGAACCATGCCGCCAGGGGTTGCGTGATCGTCTGGCCAGGATTTGACGGATCTGCTCCCGTAAGTTGGACAATCTGATGCGTGGGCGTCCCGACCTGTTGTTCGCGGAAATGATCCACGCAGGCGGCCATCAGTTCTGCAGGGGGGTCTTCTCGGGCGGCGCCTCGCCGGTTCCAAGAGAGATCACCCAGGTCTCAATAGTCTTGAGCTCATCCTCGGAGAAGACCTTATACATGGGGCCCGAAAAACTCGTTAGCTTGAAGAATGGGCTCTGATCTGGTCGGCCAGGAACTATGTATCCGCCATCAACGAGGGCGCTCATAAAGGCCTGTGGCTCCTCGAAAAGATCATTTATCCGTTTGCCGGCGGCCTGTTTGTCCCTGTGATTGAGGCTGCCGTATTTTTTCTTTTCCTGAATTATTGCCATAACGCCGTCAGCTGGCGTGTCGGGCTGCGTCCGCCGGCGATCGAGGAGATCTCGCAAATCGCTTCCAAGGGTGCCCGTCGTCGCGAAAGCCACGTACCCAGTCCAGATCCGACGCCAAACTGCCTGAACCTCAGCGTCACCGCCGCGTCTGTATGCGTCGTCCAGAAAGCGGTTCACCGCATCGCGAGCCTTCGCGCCATGTCCATCGGCCGCGTTGTCGATGCCGATATGGAGCTCATAGAAATGCGCATCAATTTCGAAATTTCGAAGCAATTTCACTGTGGGCCAGAGCGCAAGCACTTCCCATTCGAGTTGCAGTGTCATGCCAAGGATTTCGGGATAGTAGCTGTCCGTGAACTCTGAGATTGCCAGCTCAAACATTGGGACAGTGAATGCCGAGTTAAGCAGGCTTGGATCGTAAGCATAGTCTACTGTATTTATTGGTGGGAGTTGCACGCCCACCCCCTCCATGAAGCGCGTGTAAAGATTGGCATGGTTCTGGCTCGGATTGCCATCCCCCACTTCATCCATCCAGACCGAAAACAGAAGGGAACCCACTTCATCTATTGGCCCGGCACGGGCCACATTGCGAAGCCAAGCACCATCGAGCTGGTTGAGCGGGGCGAACTGGCGGATACGCTCAATCATATCTTCGCGCGTCTGGAATGGGCTATCCGGGGTCAATGGATCTTCGGCCGCATAAGCTTGCAGAGCTGAGTAGATCTCATCTAGGCGCTGATGGAACGCATCCTTTGAATAGCGAAAATATCGATACATGTCATCGACTGCACCCGGGGTCGGGTCATCCAACAACGCTCGAGCGTTGCTTAGAAAACGCTCCGCAAGAGCCCGTGCCTGAGGGACAAAATCTGGGTAAGAATCAATATTCAAAAGATAGAAAAAGTAGTCTCGGTCACCCAACCCGTCGTAGGAACTCCGCCCTGTTTCCACATGAAGAGTCTCCCCGGCTTCTGTTCGGACAGGTACAACGAAGCCCATCTTCTTCCATTGTTCCACCATATCATTGTCGCCGACGGCGGCCGGCATCGCATCATTTGGAGGGTCGGCCTCCGGGTTGATCCAGTGATCGCCGACACCTCGGTCCCAACGGATGCGATTGCTGAGTGTTTTGGCCAACTCACCTGCTGTCGCTTCGGCTGGAAAGTCGATGAGGGCGCGTAAATATGTGGTCTCGTTCAGAACGTCGTCAGGCCTCTGGGCCGGCCACCAATGAGTTTGGCATTCGTAGAAGTCTGCTTGCCATGGTACCGCCATACGTTGAGTGATGTCGCCCGGTTTAAGCTTGGTTGAGTTCGAACCGAAACGGTTCAGAGTAAAGATCGGGCAGACGGCAGAAGTAGGTGATCTCAATTCCCGGATAAAATGGCCCGCCGACACATGGTTCTAGCGCAGCCTTGTTCAGCGCAGCCGGTTGCAACTCCAAAGGCAAGTTTTCCAGGGTAGTGGGCATCGGAAGTACACCAGGCCAGTCACTATCAAAATCACCCTTTGCCCAGCGCTCCAGCATTTTGTAGGTGGATTGCGGCAATGACAGCCAAGTTGCAGGTTTCCCAATGGTGGCGTCGCCATTGTCTCCGGAAAGCGCGGGCATGAAATTGTACGAGGCCTCAGCTACGTCGGTACTCGATGGCTTACGCAGACGCTTAAAGACTTGAGCGCGCCAGCCTGCGAGCTCCTTCGAACTGTCATTGAGTTTTTGTATTATACCTGGGTCTCGGAAGTTTCCCGCCTTTTGCGGACCATGTCCCCGCAAAGACATCCCATTCACCCACTGCATATCGGCAAATGCTGCAAAATGGGGATATATATGGTCGGTAAATGAAAGCTGCGCCGGCGCCGGTACACCTGCAGCCTCGGCCATCACGTCATAAAGTGGGACGACGTTCCGGATAAAGGGAGCGAACTTTGGTGGCGCGACGATCACCCAAGACGGAGCGACAAGGGGTATATCCCGGCCATCTAACTGAACCTTGGCGGAGACGCGGCCGTCGGAAGTGTCATCAAACCATCCGTCGTTGTCGGCATATTGTGTTAGTGGTCTGGACCCAGGCATGCTTCCGGACGCGCCATGACCTCCCAAGACGACCAGCCGGCCCAGGGCGTCCGTCTTCAATTCGCCGAGGTACACGCTTCTGCCATTGAACGATCCATCAACGAATGCGAACTGGTCTCCGCCTTGGTTTGTGCCGGCAATGTTGCGCTGGGAGGGCACTATTTCGAGTGTCGAACGATCCGTGACATTGCGGTTCCTCAGCTGCGAGGGGTCATCGGATATCTCGCCCGGCCGCATATCATGGCTTACGCCAGAGAACTTCACACCCGCTGCCTTGCGATTCGCAACGGCCACTGTCCACTCCACTTTAGCGCCAGCGAGTTGTGAGTTGATTTCCTCAACAAAGTTGCCATTGGCATCTACGCCGAAGATCCGAAAACGCGCGGCCTGCCGACGGATGCGTCCCTGAGCGTCTTTGAATTTGGCATCTGCCGTGGGAGATAGGCCCGGAGTCTCAGGGCCGATGAAATAGCTATCTGGACTGTCGCCGAGCCTGGCAATGCCAATACCCGGATAGATTTCGACAAGCCACGATATTACCTTTGGTCATATCAGTTCCCCCAATGATCCATTAAGCTGTTGTCGTACGCCATGGTCCTGCGCGACCAGAACGGATGGCCGCGCCAGCGGCGTTCCCTCCCGTACACTGCGGCCCTATTTGCTAAGTAGGCGACGAATTTGCTGGCGATTGCTTCGCTATAGGTTCGGAGATCGTCGCCCTGGATACATGTCTCTGCAGCGAGGTCGGCGGTCTCAAAAGCATTGGCCAGTCCGCTGGCCGAGAGCGGGTCAAAGCTGGCGGCTGCATCGCCCAGAGCTAACCAACCAGCGCCTATGCATGGTGACAGAAAGCCGGAGAATGCTGCAAACGCGCGAGGCTTTCCAGCAATTTGCCAGCCGTTCCGTAAAACGCTCTCGCGAGACAGATTCTCCAAGCCGCTCAATGAGCGCGCACGTCCAAACTGGGGCAAGTCAACATCGGTAAAGAAGATGCAACTATGCGTCCCATCCGCAGCGGGGCCAGCATACCACCAGCCCCCTGGAGATGAAGATACAGCAATTGCATAGGGCTCGAGTTCAGCTGTCGTCATCGAGCACGCTAGTCCAGCTAGCCGATCTGCAAAGACCCTACGCCCCCCCAGCCGACGACCAAAATAACTCGCACGGCCGCTCGCGTCGACAACTACACTGGCCTTGATGCCTGGAACATCGCTAAAGTCGATGGTCCATAATTCGGCTTCTCGACGTAGTCTAACGACTGCGGCGTGGTAGTATACTGCCCCTATTCCCGCAGCCATCGCCTTTAGCGCGCCATCGAAATTAGCGCGATCAACAAACCAATCCGGACCCCACGGCTGCAGCATGCTCGGGCGTTCGGTAATACTTGAAGCGCCCCACGCGGATATTCTTTCCATGCATGCGTGCTCGAGAGAAGATCGCGGTATTTCTAGAGTCAGACACCCCGATAGCGTCTCGAGGAAGGGTTTCTTGATGGAACGGCGTCCAACGACGGCGACAGAGCGCCCTGCTGCCACGAGCCGAGCTGCGAAACGCGATGCAGCCGGCCCGTCTCCAAGGACGACAAAGTCCCACACAGATTTGGGGGCGCGTTGGGCAGTCAAGATGCACGGACCATATATTTGACCCTTTTCTTTGACGCGATCACAACAATTATGTGGGGGGGGCTACGTTTAAGTTCTCTTCAAAGTTATTGAGATGAGGTAGCGGTGAGCAGCATCGGCTCGGCGCCTTCGTCGGCTATCGGATCCCCGCGTCGCGTGCACCCCTGCCGCCTCGCCAACCGGACAGATAAGAGTAATGGAGCCGAGAAACCTTTACATGTCAATACAACTTGCTTTATATTGTCGGAAAATCAAACTTTACCAACAGCACGCGGACAAAAATATGTGGCAGGCGCATCTTGCATATTGGACACAGTGCTTGAATATGGCCGGTTTCCCATGCAACGCAATAGTTAAGACAACTTCCCAGAAGACTCCAGCGAAGGACTTTGACAAACTTCGGCCGACCTGTGACCCTGGCTTTCTTCACGGAATCAATCTTCGACCACGGCCTCTCGCCAGCCAGCCTTCACGAAGTTCCGCTACAGCAATTTGGTAGTTTTAAACTCGCTTCTGAGTGGGAACATTTTCATTGCCGACGCTGACGCTTCGTGGAACTCGCGTCGCAGGGGATACATGTCCTTGGCCGGCATTGGCATGTGCATGTCCGCCAACATGACTTTGGCAGATCGAAGATCCGCCAGCACACGTGTCTCCTCTAGATCGGTGTCATAACCAACCTGAATCTGCGCTCTAGAATGGTAGACGTCCTGGGGTTTCGTCGCCCCAAGCCATGGTGGCGTCCCATTCGAGAATGCGTGGATGAGTGGCTTGTCGCCACTTTGGCCGTCGGGGCCACCTGTGTCGGGAGCGTATGGAGCATCGACGCCCTTCGTCTGTTCCCAATAGGACCACAGCCGGTCGAGATTGCAGTGATGCAGCCAAAACACCGGATCGTTCGGCGAGGAGGCCAGTCCCATGTCGCCGCCGATGTATCGATGCACCAGGTTGTGTAGGTCGTACTCCAGCCGAAACCGAAATAACTGATCGGCGCGGTTGCGCTGCGCGGCTGTCTTCCTTCTGTCGTCATACCATGGTGCTTCGTCATAGATGCCGAGGGCCATTACCGCGTTCTGAGCTGTTTTGCCCGGAAGTTTTGGCGCACTGGGATCGGCGCCGAACTGTCTCGCCAGAAAATCAGGATCCGTCTCGTTGTCTTTCACGACAACGTTCCAATTGCCGGCGGCATGGGCGAATGGCCCGTCCATGACTTGACCATCGGCGGCTCGACCATTGCTGCCGAGCAGATCGGAGGCGAATACGGCGGCGTGGACGCCTTGTTCGTCCAGTCCCAGTATGGCAACGCCACCGACGCCGCCGCAGCGCTGGTAGCGCGTAGCTCGGACTCGAAGTGATACAAATAGACGCGATGCCATGGTCCGAAGGCGGCTGACAGGTGCCCCCAATTCGGCATGTGACCCATCATCATCGCCATCATGGCGTTGTAATGGACTTCTACGAAGTCATCGTAGCGTCCGCGTGCTCTGTCGGCGGGGTGTAGTTTACTCGGTTGTTTCTTCAAAGCGAGAACAGCGTCCGAGAAAGCCTTCTTCTCGGACGGTAGTAAATGCATCGCGTCTTTTCGGATAATCATCGAGTGCCCCCACAAGCATCAACTAGCATCCTCGCAGATATCCGGCGAAGTTGCTATGCAGACCTCGAACACATTTATTTGTGCCGAGGCACCCGGATCGACTAACAAACGAGTTCGTCGAGTAAATGCTCTTTTTGGCTGGCGGTGACGGTACTTTTTGAGACGGCCTGGGCGCGGCGTCGACCGCCGCAAAGTGAAAAATCGCCCGATTGATCCCGATAGTTGGTGAAAATCTCAAAGTATTTTTCGGCGATTTTCCTTTTAGAATCAGAAATGTAACTTCTTGACGACTCATGGGTCGGCTGTGCGTCACAGGCAAGAACAAACACAGCTAGATCAATGACCTAGGTGGGTTAGAAACTTCTATCGTGAACCTTTTGACACTCACATCTATGCGGCGCGCGCTGCCAACAGCGCGTGGAGAGCCTCGGGCTTGAGATGGGTGTAGCGCTTCAACATTTTCGAGTCCTTGTGCCCAGTTACCAGCGCAACTTGTTCGATCGTGAATCCAGCCTCGAAAAGGCGGCTCGTTCCTTCATGCCGCAAATCATGAAAATGAAGGTCGTGGATGTCCAGGTCAGCGCACCCTAGACGGAAGGCGGTGCCGACTGACCTATGATTGAATGGGAAAATTCGATCATCGTCATTGCTTCGCTTGGCCAGTCGGTCCTCGACAATCGCCCATGCGTCGTACCCAGTTGCCGCGAACAAGGGTATGCGTTGATTGTTTCCGTTTTTGTTTCGCGGGTCTTTCCGGTCACGGATGAGAAGCATCCGCGTGCGGGCGTCCATGTCGGACCACCGCGCCTTGCAGATTTCCTCCTGGCGCATTGCGGTTGCGACGGCGAAACGTATTATCTGACCAACCGGCGCTATTTGACGAGGATTTGCATCGAAGTGGGCGATGAGCCTGTCGAGTTCATCCTGGGTCGGCCTCCTGTCGCGCTGATTGCCCTTACCAACGAGGCCAAGCCTCTTTAGGGCAATACGCGCGAGATCAACCGGTTCGACCTTGACGGGCAGGCCGTGCACCGCAGCGGCATGAGCCAGAATGAGTTTTACAAAGCCGATGTCGATGCCGAGCGTCATCGGTCCGGCACCTTGGGCGGCCCGGTCGCGCCCAAAACGAATGAGCCGTTCGCGATCGAGAGCCGCGATGTTGCACTTCCCCAGATGTCTTTGGAGCATATCGAGAGCTGCGGCCTTGGAGCGGCGAGGGGACTTGCCTACATCGCACATGTCGTCGATATGAAGGTCGATGAGTTCACCGAAAGTTTTCAGGCGGGCTATACGGGACTTGGTCGGCGTCTCACCACGATCGACTTGGCGCTCGACTTCGGTTGCCCAGCGCCGTGCGTCGTCTCGGCGCAAGAAGGTCTCGCTGACGTAGCGACCCTTGCGACGGACTTGGACACGCCAGGAACCGGACGAGAGTTTTGTGTAGGTGGCCGTTTTTTCGTGTGCGCTCTGTGTGCACTGAGAGATCGAAACGTGGCGAAAAGGGTCGTATTCTGGCGTAAATTCGTGTGCACTCGGCAGGTACTAACGATTTGATGTTAAAGAAAAAATGCTGAAAAATCAAGATCATAGACTGGCTATCGCACCCATGATGGACTGGACGGACCGGCATTGCCGGTTCCTCCATCGCCAGCTGACCAGCCGTGCGTTGCTCTATACCGAGATGGTGGTTGCCGACGCGGTCATCCACGGCGCGCGCGATCGGCTGCTTGGTTTCGACGTCGCGGAGCATCCGGTCGCCCTGCAGCTCGGCGGCTCCGATCCGGCAAAACTTGCCGAGGCGGCGCGCATCGGCGAGGCGTTCGGCTATGACGAGATCAACCTCAATGTCGGCTGTCCATCCGATCGCGTCCAGTCGGGCACGTTTGGCGCCTGCCTGATGAAAGTGCCGGACCTCGTCGCTGGCTGCGTCGCGGCAATGAAAAGGTCGGTGACAATTCCCGTCACCGTCAAATGCCGCATCGGCGTCGACGAACAGGATCCCGAGCCGGCGCTCGATGCGCTGGCGGACGGAGTTTTCAACGCCGGCGCCGACGCCTTGTGGGTGCATGCGCGCAAGGCGTGGCTGGAAGGGCTGAGCCCCAAGGAAAACCGCGATATCCCGCCGCTCAACTATGACAGGGTCTATCGGTTGAAGGCCAGAAAACAAAACGAATTCATAGGCATCAATGGCGGCATTCAGTCGCTTGAAGAGGCGTGGGCGCATCTTGATCATGTCGATGGCGTGATGCTCGGTCGCGCGGCCTACCACACGCCCGGTATTCTGGCGGGGGCGGATGCCGCCTTCTACGGCGCCCCATCAGAAGCGTTCGATTTCGCCGCGCTGATCGACACGATGGCGGATTACGCGGCACGCCATATCGAGCAGGGTGGCCGGCTCGGCCATGTCACCCGCCATATGGTCGGGCTGTTCCACGGATTGCCGGGGGCGCGCCGCTACCGCCAGATCCTGTCGACCGACGCAAACCGGCCCGGTGCCGGGCCTGACGTGCTGAAGACGGCTTTCGCGGCCGTCGATTTTGGCGGAAGGGCCGCCGAAGCGGCCTGACCTCAGTCTCTGAGGATCATCCGGTCGCCGCGCACGTCGAAGCCCGACAGCGAGCCGATGAAATTCATGCCAAGCAGGCTTTGGCTCAGCATGCCGGGGGCGGCAACCATCACCGACATGTCCTTGCGCACGATGCCGCCGATCGCCACCGCGTCCGTTTTGACCGCTGCGGCACGTGCCATGCCGTTGGCCGTGGAGACCGGTATGGTGTAGTTGAGCGCGGCTGGGTTGAACCCGGCTGCCTGCGCGTCTTCCGACGTCAGCACCGTGCTGGTCGCGCCGGTGTCGACAACGGCTCGTACTGGATTGCCGTTGACCAGGATGCGCGCTTCGAAATGGCCATTGTCGGCCTTGTCCAGGGTCACGGTGGCGTGGCCGTCTTCGACGCCAAGCGCCAGCGGACTGCCGGGCACAAGGCCCGCGGTCACCCGGCTGGCGACGTCCTGCAGCTCGTAGCGATACTGGTAGCCGGCGATCAGCGCCAGCACGATTGCGGCCCAGGCGCCGAGGTTGCGGGCCATCACACCCAACGGAGCTGACCGCAGCAGGCCGGCGCCGATGAGGGCGCCGAACGCGCCAAGCCAGACCAGGCGGCCAAAATCGTAATTCTCGATGCCAAGCGTGCTGCCGGCGGAATCGTTGAGCATGAGCAGGACTGCTGCCACGCCGATCATCGCCATCACAATCCAGAACAGCCGGCTGCTCATCCGTGCCTCGCTAGAGCAATTCCAGGAAAGTGTGAAACCGTTTTCCCACAGGAATTGCGTTAAAACAAAGAGTTAGATCGCGTCGCGTTCGCGCGCCATGCGCGTGCGGCGCGTTTCCCGGCGCGGCCGGCGCTCGACCGTTTCCAGCCGGGCCGGCAACTCAGCCATGACATTGCGGCGTGTTTCCGGCGTCATCCCCATCCAGGCGCCGATTTCCTCGCGCGTGCGACCACAACCGAAGCAGAAGCCGGTTTTCATATCGATCGAACAGACCAGGATGCACGGGGATTCGATGGCCGTCATGACTTTCTCTTCAGGGCCTCCATCCGGAATCCCGCATTCCATCTCCACATGGTGCAACCGCAAAGCCAATGCAAGCCCTCGCGATTGCGCCGTCCCAGGCCGCCTTTGCGGCAATGCAAGAAGCATCATCCCAGAGGTTGTGCCGATCGCACAACGCGGCTATGCCGCTCACCTGTTCCAGGAATGATTGCTTAGACATGACCAGCGCGCTGCCTTTCGATGATTTTCGCAACCTGCTGGCCAATTTGCCGGCGGCCGACACGACAGCCGAGGCGCGGGTGCGTACGCTGTTTGCCAAAGCCGACAAGCCAGCGCATTCACTCGGTCGTATCGAGGATATCGCCGCCTGGCTCGCCGGCTGGAGCGGACGTGCTCCACCCGCCGTGACAAGACCACTAATGGCGGTCTTTGCCGGCAATCACGGGGCGACCCGTCATGGCATTTCGGCGCGGCCGGTGGCGGCAACCGCCAACGCTGTCGAGCTTTGTGCGGCCGGAGGTGCTGCGATCAACCAGATCTGCATCGCCAACGATCTCGGGCTGAAAGTGTTCGATCTTGCCCTGCATATCCCGACCGGCGACATCACCGAGGACGCCGCGCTGGACGAGCGCGGGTGCGCGGCCACCATGGCCTTCGGCATGGAAGCGATTGCAGGCGGCACCGACCTGCTGTGCCTCGGCGATCTCGGCGTCGGCAATTCCACCGTGGCCGCAGCCCTGCTCGCGGCGCTGTTCGGGGGCAGGGGTGCCGACTGGATCGGCCCGGGATCGGGCGCCGACGGTGCGATGCAAGCCCGCAAGGCTGATGTGGTCGATGCGGCGCTGGCGTTTCACCGCGGCCATCTCGAGGACCCGCTGGAAGTGCTGCGCCGGGTCGGCGGCCGCGAGTTCGCGGCGATCGCCGGCGCCATCCTCGCTGCGCGGATGCAGAAGATTCCCGTGCTGCTCGACGGCTTTGCGGCAACGGCAGCCGCAGCAGTGCTTTATGCCGCGAACCCTTCGGCTCTAGACCATTGCCTTCTGGCTAGCCTGTCGCCGGAGCTGGCGCATGCAAGGGCCGCCGAGCTGCTCGCTTTGCTTCCGCTGCTCGACCTCGGCATAAGCCATGGCGAAGGGGCAGGGGCTGCTCTAGCGGCAGGCCTGGTTAAGGCAGCGGCGCTGACCAGCTCAGGCATGGCGGCAGCTGTTCGAGGTTAGGCACGAGGCACACAGGGAGCTGACGAGGTCCCGTTACCGCCTTCTCGCCGCCACCGCTGCGGTCGGCAGTGCCGGCAGCTCTTCCATCACCCGGCTCAGCGGGAAGATGGCGATCGCCTCGGTGCCTTCGCGTAGCTTGGAATGAAGCTCGAACTCGCCGCCATGCATGGCGAGCAGCCCCTGCACGATCGGCAGGCCAAGCCCGGTGCCCTGTTCTGCGCTCTTGATGGCGATCGAACCCTGGCCGAAGGCCGAGAGCACCACCGGGATCTCGTCCTCGGGAATGCCGGGGCCATTGTCCTTGATCGAGATGTATTGCCCGCCGCCCGCCGTCCAGCCGACGCGGACGCGGATTTCGCCGCCGGTGGCGGTGAATTTGATGGCGTTGGACAAAAGGTTGAGCGTGATCTGCCGCACGGCGCGTTCGTCGGCGAACAGGCGTGGCAATTCGTGCTCGAAATCCTGGACGACGCGGATATCCTTGTTGCGTGCCTTCAGTTCCATCATGTGGCAGCAATCCTCGACGATGTTCAGCAACAGAGCCGGCTCTTCGTTGAGCTGGTAGCGGCCGGCCTCAATGCGCGAGAGGTCGAGGATCTCGTTGATCAGGTCGAGCAGATGCTGGCCGGATTCGTGCACGTCGTGCGCATAGTCGCGATAGGTGGGGTTGTTCATCGGTCCCAGCACCTCGTTCGACATCACCTCGGAAAAGCCGAGAATGGCGTTGAGCGGCGTGCGCAGTTCATGGCTCATCGAAGCGAGGAAACGCGACTTCGCCAGATTGGCGTCCTCGGCGCGCCGCCGCGCCTCGTCCGACATCGATTTCGCCGTCTCCAGTTCAGCGATCAGCGCATCTTTTTCGGAGCGGAACGACAGCAGCATCAGCGAGGAGCGGTTGAGGTGACGGGCGACATAGGCGAAGAAGGGCAACGACAAGACAAGCAGCCCTGCCATGATTGCCTCAACCGGCATCCACAGCCTGATGCCGACATAGGCGCAGAGCGCCACCGGTACGGCAAAGGTTGCCAGCAGCGCTCCGCTGAGCGATGAGGCCATCAGGGCCGTGCCGGCCATGGCAAACAGCAGCACCACCGCCTTGACCACCTGGAACTGGTCGACCTCGCAGGCGCCGCAGCCCAGCAAGACGAACCAGGCCCAGCCGAGGCCGCACAGGAAATGGCCAACCAGGAATTCCCGTCGCGTTTGCAAGGGGTTGAGCTCGGACGCTTCCGTACGCTCGATGCGCCGCGCCATGAAGGTGACGATCGTATAGCAGGTGAGCGTGAACAACGCCCAAAGCCCGATCTCGTTGCCGACACCGGCGAGCCGGCCGGCAGCGGCGATCGCCAGCACGAGCAACGGGATGACCACGGCGCCGTTTGTCATGGCGCGGGCGTGGAGTTTCAGCAGTTCGCGGTCGAAATCGGGATTGCCTGCCTGCTGCGAAAGACGGTCGCGCGTCTTGCGCACCGCACGCGCGACATCGCTGTTGCGATGCCGTTTCATGCGGTCCACAATGAACTTGTCCGCTGTGTTCGAGCGTTGCAAGGGCATCAAAAACTTCAGTTTATACGTGCAGCGGTTTCAAGGTGTTAAGCTACGTTCGAATGATTAACCAACCGTTTGCCATATGAGCCGTTCCTGGTCGCCAAGATCGCGCCGACGGTACGCGGCGACGCCCAGGAGCCCGTGGCGGCGACTTCTGGATTATGGGCTTACATCCATCATTCTGGGGCTGCTGATCCTGCTGGCGGCGCGCCTCGACCGCGTGGAGACGCGCCAGACGCAAGGCGCGGCCATCATCAATGACGGCGATTTCGATCACGCTCGGCACCGAGCGCATCCGCATGCGCGGCATCGACGCCCCCGAGTACACCCAGACCTGCAGTAGGAACGGCATCGATTATGCCTGTGGCACGCTGGCGCGCCAGTCGCTGGTGCGCCTGATCGCCGGCAGGCCGGTCACCTGCAGCGGCTGGCAGCGGGATCGCTATCGCCGGTTGCTGGGCGACTGCAAGGCCGGCGACACCGACCTCAACCGCGCCCAGGTCGAAGCGGGCTGGGCCGTTTCTTATGGCGACTTCGAAAGCCAGGAAGCGACTGCTCGCGCGGCAAAGATCGGTATCTGGGCGGGCACGTTCGACCAGCCGCAGGACTGGCGCAACAGCCATCATGGCGACGTCGTGGAGCGAAAACACGGCACGCTGGCGTCGATCGGCGATGCTGTGCGGGAGATTTTTCGCTTTTGGTGAAGCGCATCGCCTGTAAGGGAAGAGGAGGATCGAAATGAAGCTCTTTGACGGTGGCCGGGCACCCAATCCGCGGCGGGTTCGCGTTTTCCTAGCCGAGAAGGGGATTACGGTTCCACTGGTGTCCATCGACATGGGGGCGCTGGAGCACAAGAGCCAAACGGTGAGTGAGCGCAACCCTTTGCAACGCCTGCCGGTGCTGGAACTTGACGACGGCACCATCATCACTGAATCCGTCGCCATCTGCCGCTATTTCGAAGAGTTGCATCCGGAGCCGGCCCTGTTCGGGCAGCGCGCGCTCGGCAAGGCCCAGGTC
Organism: Mesorhizobium subarcticum; assembly: GCF_055456085.1. Classification (NCBI taxonomy): domain Bacteria; kingdom Pseudomonadati; phylum Pseudomonadota; class Alphaproteobacteria; order Hyphomicrobiales; family Phyllobacteriaceae; genus Mesorhizobium; species Mesorhizobium subarcticum. Next base: position 4,752,710 of record NZ_CM144237.1, read on the forward strand.
GAGATGTGGCAGAGGCGGATGGAGTTCAACCTGCTCAGTTGCGTCGCGCAGGCCTTTCGCCACATCCATCCAGCGATGAAGGAATGGGAAATCCCGCAGATCCCCGAATGGGGCGAGGCCAACAAGTCGAAGGCGGTGGAATTCCTGAGAATTCTCGACGACGAGTTGGCCAGCCGGGAATTCGCCGCCGGCGACAGCTATTCGATCGCCGATATCACTGGCCTGATCGCGATCGACTTCATGAAGCCGGCGCGCATCAGGGTGCCGGAGGACTGCGCCAATGTGCTGCGCTGGTATCAGGCGATCTCCAGCCGGCCGAGTGCCGCCGCTTGAGTATGGAACTGGACAGTTTTGCCGCGACGATCCGGGCCTGCCGCATCTGCGTCGAAAACCCCATCGGCAAACCGCTGCCGCACGAGCCGCGTCCGGTTCTGCGGCCCTCGTCCAGTGCCCGCATCCTCATCGCGAGCCAGGCGCCGGGAACCAAGGTGCACCTGTCGGGCATGCCGTTCACCGATGCCTCCGGCGACCGCTTGCGCAACTGGCTTGGTGTGACCAGCGACGAATTCTACGACATCGAGAAGTTCGCCATCGTGCCGATGGGCTTCTGCTTTCCCGGCCAGGATGCCAAGGGCGGTGACCTGCCGCCGAGGCGCGAATGCGCGCCGGCCTGGCGCGCGCCACTGATGGCGCTGATGCCACGAATAGACCTGGTGTTGACGATCGGCATCTATGCACAGTCCTGGCATATGGGCGCCGCGCGCCGGCCCTCGCTGACGGAAACGGTGATGGACTGGCGCGCCATCTGGGAGAATTCCGTCGGTGCGAAAGTGCTGCCGTTGCCGCATCCGTCATGGCGCAACAGCGGCTGGCTGAAGCAGAATCCGTGGTTTGAAATGGATTTGCTGCCTTTCCTTCGCTCGGAAATCCGCTATCGCATCGGCTAGGCATTCAGCAAGAAATCACTCGCTTTCATGGCGATTGGCAGAATTTCTTTCTTGTGAAAGCCTCGAATAAGAGGGATTATAGACAAACTATTCCCCCAGGAGCCTCCCATGGACCGCCTTGACCGAAAAATTCTCCGCCTCCTGCAGGAGGACGCGACGCTCGCGGTGGCCGATGTCGCCAAGAAAGTCGGCCTGTCGACGACGCCTTGCTGGCGCCGCATCCAGAAGCTCGAGGAGGAGGGCGTCATCAAGCGGCGTGTCGCCATTCTCGACCATGAAAAGGTCAATGTAAGGGTCACCGTCTTCGTCTCGATTCGCACCAATTCCCACAGCCACGAATGGCTGCGGCGGTTTTCCGAAGTCATCCAGGAGTTTCCCGAGGTGGTCGAGTTCTACCGCATGAGCGGCGATGTCGACTATTTGCTGCGCGTCGTGGTGCCCGACATCGCCGCCTACGACGCCTTCTACAAGCGGTTGATCGCCAAGATCGAAATCCGTGACGTCTCGTCGTCCTTCGCCATGGAGCAGATCAAGTACACGACGGAAATCCCGCTCGACTACATGGTGCTGGACAAGGAATTGGGGGCCAACGCGGCTTGAGGGCGGTCAATTTTTCTTCTTGTTGAGGAAACTCCAGGGCGAGTTCACCGGCAAGGTGACGGTGTCGGGCACGGTATCGACGCCGACCACCTCCGCCTTGCGCACGGTGTAACCGGACTGGATGACGCTGACGCCATCGAGAATGAACAGCTGGCTCTTTTCCATGTCCGCCTTCAACGCACCCGTGACGGCGACCGGCTGGTAGGCTTGCGACATCTTGTAGGGATGGGCAGGCGTGACCAGCACGATCTGGTTGGGCGGCGGTGTCGGCATGTGGCTGCACGCGCCCGTCCATGGCACCAGCAGGAACTGATAGACGAGATCGCCATCGCGATCGACCGGCAATGCATAGCCGGCTAATTGTATGCTCTTATCCTGCAAAATGAGGGACAGCGTCTCGCCATGATCGGGCAATTTTGCCGCGATCATCGGCAGATTGGGGTCCTCGGCAACAGCCTGGGTCGCCGGGCGCAAATCCTTCCAGAGGATGTGCATGGTCTCGGTCGAGGCACCGGCAGCGGATGCGGTTAGCGCGGTCGCGAGCGCCAGGATTGATTTCAGGTGGATGCCCATGGCCGCTTCCTTTGCCCGGGAGTAAAGACGCCGAAGCCAATGGCGTCAATGCTCGAGCCGCATCACATGTCGGCGAGACCGGGCCATTCAAACCCCTCTGGCAGCGAGGCGTTCTAGCGTTTTGGCATCCGACAGTTCCTTCACGGCGTCCTTGCCGATCCAGCGTGCCGTCTTGTCTTGTGAGCCGGCAAGTTGCTGCGCCAGGGCCAGGGCAGGGGCGTGCAGGCTCATCGATCGCTTGCCGATCTGCCGCAGCGCCCAGTTGACCGCCTTCCTGACGAAGTTGCGCTCATCGCCGGCATGGGCTTCGATCAGAGGCAAATAGGAGAGGAACGTCCCGTCCGGTTCCTTTTTCAAATGCACGGCTGCCCATGCCAGCATGGCAAAGGCCGTGCGGCGGACGAATTCGCGCTCGTCGGCCGCAAACACCTCGATCAGCGTCCGCCAAAACGGCGTATCGACGAACAGATCAGAGACGGTGTCGACGACTTCCCAGGAATCGAAATCGTCGGCCCAGCGGCGGCATTCCTCGATGGTGATCTTCTTTGGCTCGCCGGTGAAAGCCGCCATCAGCCGCGCTTCGCGAATGCCGCTGGCCCACAGCGCCAGGGATCGCTCATGGTTGCGCTTCAGCTTGCGTGCCAATGGCCGCAAATCCGTATTGCCGACGCCGAGCGCGGTCGCGGTGTTGATGCCGAACCGCGCCATGCCGGCGCGGTTTTCCGCGGTGCCGATCGAGCGCAGATGAGTGATAATGTCCTGAGCGGTCCAATCTGGAGCGGGCAGGGACATGATCGCCTACTTCTCCAGACGCGCCAACAGCGAGGACGTATCCCAGCGCTTGCCGCCCATCGCCTGCACATCCTTGTAGAACTGGTCGACAAGCGCAGTCACCGGCAGTCTGGCGCCGTTGCGGTCGGCTTCATCCAGGCAGATGCCGAGATCCTTGCGCATCCAGTCGACGGCAAAGCCGAAATCATATTTTCCTGCATTCATCGTCTTGTGCCGGTTCTCCATCTGCCAGGAACCGGCCGCACCCTTGGAGATCACCTCGATCACCTTCTCGATGTCGAGCCCGGCCTTCTTACCGAAATGAATGCCTTCGGCCAGGCCCTGTACAAGGCCGGCAATCGTGATCTGGTTGATCATCTTGGTAAGCTGGCCGGAGCCTGCCGGACCCATCAGCCCGACCATGCGGGCAAAGGCGTCGATGACCGGCCGCGCCTTGTCGAAGGCAGCCTGGTCGCCGCCGACCATGACGGTCAGCACGCCGTTCTCGGCGCCGGCCTGGCCGCCGGAAACCGGTGCGTCGAGGAATGAAAACCCACCTGCTTGCGCTGCTGCCGCCAGTTCGCGCGCGACTTCTGCCGAGGCCGTGGTGTTGTCGATGAACACCGAGCCTTTCTTCATCGATTGGAAGGCGCCTTGCGGACCTGTCGTCACCGAACGCAGATCGTCGTCATTGCCGACGCAGGAGAAGACAAAGTCCTTGTCCCTTGCTGCCTCCACCGGCGTCTCGGCAAAGCTGCCACCGTGCTGGCCGACCCATTGCTCGGCCTTCGCCCTGGTGCGGTTGTAGACGGTGACGTCGTGGCCGCCCTTGTTGCGGAGGTGTCCGGCCATCGGATAACCCATTACGCCAAGACCGAGAAATGCCACAGATGCCATGAGCTTGCCCTTCAGACGGAAAAACGAAATTGCTGCGAAAGCTCTAGGCCCTGCGCTCAATTCGTCAAGACGTGTCCAGACCGATCGACTGGCACAGCCGAGTGGGAAAAGGTCAGCGTTTCAGGTGGATGGTGATCCGGCGCTCGATCCATTCGACGCCATGGCGCAGCAACTCGACCATGACAAGGTAGACCAGGGCGACCCAGATATAGGCCTGGATGTCGAACGAGTTGGCGAAGGCGAGTTTCGCGTTACCCATCAGATCGTAGACGGTGATGATGGCAACGATGGCGGACGCCTTGATCATCAGGATCAGCTCGTTGCCATAAGGCCGCAAGGCGACAATCAACGCCTGCGGCAGGATGATCTTGCGCAGCGTCTGCAATTTGTGCAGGCCAAGCGAGGCAGCGCCTTCCCATTGGCCCCTTGATACGCTCTCGATGGCGCCGCGCAGGATTTCCGCCTGGTAGGCGGCGGTGTTGAGCGCAAAGGCGAAGACGCCGCAATTAAAGGCGTCTTTGAAAAAATCCCAGAGCCCAATCATCTGGAGCTCCGGCCGGAACGAACCCAGACCGTAATAGACCAGGAACGTCTGAACCAGTAGCGGCGTGCCCCGAAAGAAATAGACGTAGCAATAGGCAAGGCCGGACAGGATACCGTTCCTGGACATGCGCCCATAGGCAACAGGCACGGACAAGGCGGCGCCGAGCACCATCGAAATGGCCACCAGCGACAGGGTGACCCCCAGACCCTGCAGATAGGCCGGCGCATATTTGGCGAAGAAGGCGGCATTCCAGGCAAAGAACAGGTAGCTGACGATGCCAAGGCCAAAGGCTATCCAAACACCGACCAGCGCATAGCCGACGAGGCGCTTGCGCGGCCAGCCGCGCAGCTGCGGCGGTGGCGGTTCAACCATGGCGGCCGTGGCGCTCATCGTTGCGCCTCACGTCGGCCGAGCGAGCGCAAAATGGCGCTGGTGGCGAAAGACGACACGACTGCCAGGCAGAGAAAGACCAGCGCCGCCACGCCGTAAAACAGGAAGGAATGCTTGGTCACGCGAGCGGCCACGCCGGCGTTGCGCAAGGTCTCGGCGAGACCGACGACCGACACCAGCGAGGTGTCCTTCAACAGGCTGAGCCAACAATTCTCCAGGCCGGGGAAGGCGATCCGTAACAACTGCGGCAGGATCACCTTGCGCATTGTCAGCCAGTACGAAAGACCGATGGCGTAGCCGCCTTCGTACTGGCCTTTCGGTATGGCGCGGAATGCCGAAAGGAAAACCTCGCTGGCATAGGACGAAAAGATCAGCGAGAGCACGATCATGCCCGCAACGAAGCTGTTGACGTCGATTGTCGCGTCTGGCCAGAAAAATCTGACGAGATGCTGCAGCAGGATCGGCATGCCGAAGAAAAACAGGAAAAGTGTCACCAACTCCGGCAGGCCACGGAAGACCGTGGTGTAGATGTTGGCGGCGAGGCGCAGCGAGGGCTCTTCAGACTGCTTGGCCAGCGCGATAAAAAAGCCGATCGCCAAACCAATGGGGAGCGTCGCCAGCGCAAGCAGGACCGTTACTGCGACGCCATACGCAATATCGTCACTCCAGCCATCAGGTCCCCAACTGAGCAGTGTCCATATGCTTTGGGCTGGCATTGACGAATCTTATCTCCACGGCGTTCCCAGGATGAATAGAAAGACGGCGGGGAATTCCCCCCGCCGTCTTGATCCTGTCTATCAGGACTCGGCGCCGTAGACGTCGAACTTGAAATACTTGTCGTTGATTTCCTTGTATTTTCCATTGGCGCGGATGGCGTCGATGGCCGAGTTGAGCTGATTGACAAGATCCGTTTCACCCTTGCGCACCGCGATGCCGGCACCGGGTCCGAAGATCTCCACAGGCTGCGGCGACGGCTGGCCGAGAATCTTGCAGCAGGCACCATCAGGCGTATCCAGCCATTGCTGCAGCACGACGATATCGTCCTCGATGGCGTCGAGACGACCATTGGCAAGATCTGCCTGCTCCTCGGGGCTGCTTGGATAGCCCTTCACGGTGCTGTCGGTGTAGGTCTTCGAGGCGTAGTTGAAATGGGTGGTCGTCGTGGCGACGCCGACGGTCTTGCCGGCGAGATCCGCCTTGGTCACGCCCTTCAGCGTCGAGTTCTTCGGCACGGCAAGCGCCGAAGGCGTGTTGTAGTATTTGTGCGAGAAGTCGACCTTCTCCTTGCGCTCCGGCGTAATCGACATCGAGGCGACGATGGCGTCGAACTTGCCGGCCTGAAGCGCCGGGATGATGCCGTCCCAATCCTGGGCGACGAAGGTGCACTTGACCTTCATCTGATCGCAAAGCGCCTGGGCGATGTCGATGTCGAAGCCGACGAGCTTGCCGTCGGAGGTCAGGTTGTTGAAAGGGGGGTAGGCGCCTTCGGTGCCGATCCGCAGGGTCTTTTCCTGGGCCTGGGCTACGCCGAGCGTCAGCAGCGCAGCCGATGCGGCGAGCGCGATACGCAGTGCAATACGCATGATAGTCCTCTCTTTATGGTCCCGGCCGTCGTTCCGAAACGGCTCTGTGGGGCGGTGCTTTTGACCGCCCGCTGGCGCGATACTCCCACTCTTTCCAAGAAAAAAGCAACTGCAAAACCACCAAAATCGGTAATGGGGTTCTGCCGTTACGTTACATCTCAAGCAACGAGGCCGGTTGTCCGCTCGATGAAGTCGACTATGGATTTTGCGTCGTCGAGGTCGAATACCGGCAGGCTGTTGTCCGCGGCGGCGAAATCCGCGGCAACAGCGACAATATTGGGATCGCCCGCTGAAAGAGGAGTCCGATCCTTGGCTTCCAGCCGCCTGGTTTCGATCTTGCGGTGGGCTTCGCGCTTGTAGCCTTCCACCAGCACGATATCGCAGGGCGCGAGCCGCGAGAGGACCTCGTCCAGCGGCGGCTCATCCTCGCCGCGCAATTCGTGCATCAGCGCCCAACGATTGCCGGACACGATCGCGACCTCGGTGGCGCCAGCCTGGCGATGGCGGAAGCTGTCCGCGCCCGGCTTGTCGATGTCGAAATCGTGATGGGCATGTTTGACCGTCGAGACCTTCCAGCCGCGCCGCACAAGCTCGGCGACCAGCTTTTCGGTCAGTGTGGTCTTGCCGGAGTTTTTCCAGCCGGTGATGCCGAAGACGCGTCTGTTCATGCCGTCATGCTCTGCAACAGGCGCAAGGCCTCGGCAAGATCGTCCGGCACATTGATGTTGAAGAAAGGATCGAGCCTCGCGGATTGCAGGACCGGGAACTCCACCTCGACATGGCCGTGGCGCTCGATGAAGGCCGACACCCGCCTGTTGTCCTCATCGACCAGGAAATGCCGCAAGGCGTCACGGCATCCGACCGGCCACAGCGCGAAGGTCGGATGTTTCCGGCCGGCCGACGATGCGACGGCGATCGAATCGGAATGGCCGGCCGCCGCCGCCAGACGGTCGACGAGATCAAGCGGCAGGAAAGGCGTGTCGCCGGCAGCGGTGACGATCGCCTTGCAAGGCGTATTGGCAACGGCCCATTCGAGGCCTGTGAGAATTCCGGCGAGCGGTCCAGCAAAGCCTCCGACGGTGTCGGCAAGCACCGGCAGGCCGAAACGGGCGAAGCGTGCGGGGTCGCCATTGGCGCTCAGCGCCATGGTTTCAAGCTGCGGGCCAAAGCGCGCCAGGACCTGGTCAAGCACGCAGCCGTCGCCAAGCGGCAACAGGCTCTTGTCGCCGCCGCCCATCCGCCTTGACTGGCCGCCGGCCAGAATGATCCCCGCGACATCCCGTTTCATGCCACCCAGCCTCTACGCCGGCCGCCGGAAATCGCAAGCACCTTCCTAGATCCCATCCGGCGCCATGGCCGGTCCGGTACTCTCGGCGACGATCCTTCGCCGGCCGACCACCCGTTCGCGATAAAGCGTATAGAGACCCGAGCCGACGACGATTGCTGCGCCGACGATCATCGGCATGTCAGGGAAATCGCCGAAGACGATCAAGCCAAGCAGGATGGACCAGAGCAGCGCCGTATAGCGGAACGGCGCGATGAAGGAGATTTCGCCCGAGCGCATTGCCATGATGATGGTTTGATAACCGATGAGCACGAGCACCGCGGCCAGCGCCAGCAGCGCCGTGCTTCTGCTGGTCATCGACGTCCAGCCGCCCATCGGCGACAACAGCACCGCGCCAACGATGGTCATCGCCAGTGCGGTGGCGGTCGAGACCAGCATTGTCGGTGTGGCTTGTGGGATGCGCTTGGTGGCGAGATCGCGCACGGTGCAGCATGCGACGCTGGCCAGCGCCCAAAGGGAATAGATGCTGAAGCCGTCAAAGCCCGGCCGCACGATGACCAGTACACCGACAAAACCGACAGCGATCGCCAGCCAGCGCCGCCAGCCGACCGCTTCGCCGAAAAACAGCGCGGCGCCCATCGTTACCGCCAACGGCAGCGCCTGAAGGACGGCCGAGACACTGCCGATCGGCAAATGGGCAAGCGCTACGAGAAATGACACCGTGCCGCCAGCCTCGCCCAGGACACGGATTGCCACCAAAGGCTGCAGCATCAGGCGCGGCCGCAAAAGCGCGCCACGTTGCCAGGCAAGCAGACCGACGAAGAGCGAGGCAAATGCCCCTCTGATCAGCATGACCTGCGCCATGTTCATCGATTGCGAAGAATATTTGGTGATGGCGTCGTTGAGCGTGAAGCCAACCATCGCCACCATCATGAACAACGCGCCGCGAAGATTTGGAGAAAGGGGCAAGACATCTACCGATTGCCTGGGCAAGCTAGCCTGTAACAGCCCGCCACGAAACAGCAATGGCAAAGGGCTGGGCCAGGCGGGTATTCAATCCCGCTGGTGTGAAATCAATCCTGGATCAGGAACGAATCCTGTCGGAAGGCGCATCGCCTCCCGAAAGTTATCCGGCAGCAACGATGCCTACTTCTTCGGCGTCAGCACCTCGGTGCCGTTGCCGTCCTTGCCGGCGATCGTCCACAGGCCGTGCAGCGACCCGTCTTCCCCGACCTTGTAGACGACGAGGCCTATATCCTTGCCCATGACGTAGCCAGCGGAAAAGGCGTCGTCGTTGCGCATGCAGATGCCGTCAGAGGACGAGCCGCCAGTCTCCCAATGGATCGTGCAAGTGGTCTCGCTGGTCAGCGTGATCGTTGCCTCGCCGCCATATTTCGATCCATCGAAATTCGTGCCGGCCACGGTATAGGTGCCGCCGATCGACTGAGCCGCCGCGGGCAGGGCCGTGAAGCCAAGCAACGCAAGAGAAAGAATGAGTTTGCGCATGACGTGTTCCCCCTGTGAGCGATGAGCCGCTTCCGGGCGAAGGCTAGGCCGGAACAGGCTGGCCGTAAATCCGGCGGTGGTTCGCGCACAAGACTTTTTCTGGGGTGTGATCCGAAACACTCACTGTCCCTTGAGGCTGCCGGCAATGGCGCCGACCAGCGGATCGTATTTCGACTTCAGGGCAGGCGGGTAATCGATCCAGACCGTGCGGATGACGCCATCCCGGCCGAACAGGCGCCGCTCGTAAAAGATCTTTCCGTCCTTCATGCCCGACAGCACCGCCCAACCCTTGCCGATCTTGCTGTAGGTGACCGTGTAGCCAGGTTCCTTGCTGGCCCTCTCGTCAGCGACAAAGCCTTTCGGCGTGTCGTCGTTGACGTTGTAGATGCCCGAGCAGGTTAGGCTGGCGCCGTCCGCGCTCAGCCAGACCTGTCCGTCGCCATTTTCAGGCTCGGGCTGACGATCGGTGAAGATCTCGTCGGGAAAGGTGCAAACGGTTCCGAATCGCTCGTTCACATAGGTGGAGGGCGCGGCGAATGCGCTGCTTCCTGCAATCGCCGCGAAAGCCGCCATTGTCAGAGAAACCCGCCGCATGTGTTGCCCCAAAGCCGATGCTGGAAGGCAATCCTTGCACAGATCGGCGGGAAGGTCAGCCGCCCGTCACACTCATGTGCCGGGACACCGACGGTCGGCTGGTGCGGCGGTCGATGATGAAGTCATGACCTTTCGGCTTGCGGCCGATCGCCTCGTCGATCGCGTCGGCGACAAGTTCATTGCCCTCGGATGCGCGCAACGGCGAGCGCAGGTCGGCCGCATCCTCCTGACCGAGACACATATAGAGCGTGCCGGTGCAGGTCAGCCGGACGCGGTTGCAGCTTTCGCAGAAATTATGCGTCATCGGCGTGATGAAGCCGAGTTTGCCGCCGGTCTCGGCGACGTGGACATAGCGGGCAGGGCCGCCGGTCTTGAAGGGAATGTCGGTCAGCGTGAACTGGCGCTCCAGCGAGGCGCGCAGCAGCGACAACGGCAGATACTGGTCAGTGCGGTCAGCGTCGATCTCGCCCATCGGCATGGTTTCGATGACGGTCAGATCCATGCCGCGGCCATGTGCCCAGCGCATCATGTCGGGCAGTTCGGCGTCGTTGAAATCCTTCAGCGCCACCGCGTTGAGCTTGACCTTCAGCCCCGCCGCCTGCGCCGCATCAATGCCCGCCATGACCTTGTCGAGATGGCCCCAGCGGGTGATCTTGTGGAACTTGTCGGCGTCGAGCGTGTCGAGCGACACGTTGATGCGCCTGACGCCGCAATCGGCGAGTTCGGAAGCGAAACGCGACAGTTGCGAACCGTTGGTGGTCAGCGTCAGTTCTTCCAGCGCGCCGCTTGCGAGATGGCGAGACAGCTGGCGCACCAGATGCATGATGTTCTTGCGCACCAGCGGCTCACCGCCGGTGAGGCGCAGTCTTCTGACGCCCTTTTCGATGAAGACGGTGCAGAGCCGGTCCAGTTCTTCCAGCGACAACAGGTCCTTCTTCGGCAGGAAGGTCATGTCCTCAGCCATGCAATAGGTGCAACGGAAATCGCAGCGGTCGGTGACCGACACTCTGAGATAGCTGATCGTGCGACCGAAGGGGTCGATCATGTTCATGTTTGAGCGTTTCCGTGGCCGGTACCGGCGTCGTTATATACAGCTATGTGATACGAAGCGGCCCGCCATTCAAGATACCGCTTCTCGATCTTTGGTAACATCCCCGGGCCGACATCGCATGTCGGCTCATCTCAAACGGTCTTTTCCGCACTGGCGAAGCAGCGTAGGGAAGGGTGGATGATGTGGGATCGACCAGCATGACCGCGCCAAAGGAACTCAGGGTCTCCAAGGACCGCAAACTGCTGTCGGTCACCTTTCCCAATCACCAGCCATTCGAATTGCCGGCGGAACTGTTGCGCGTTGCCTCGCCATCGGCCGAGGTGCAAGGTCATTCGCCCGAGCAGCGGGTGACGGTTCCCGGCAAGCGCAATGTGGCGATCCTGAAGATCGAGCCGGTCGGCAACTATGCGGTGCGCATCACCTTTGACGATTTCCATGACACCGGCATCTTCACCTGGAACTACCTGCACACGCTCGGCCACGAGAGGGATGGGCGCTGGAATTCCTATCTGGCGGAGCTTGCGGAAAAAGGCTTGAGCCGCGATCGCTAGATCAGGATGACGATTGGTTCAATCGTCATCCTGATCTAGCTTTTTGTTGGAGCATGATCTCTGGACAAACGGAAACCGTTTGTCTGAGAAAACCGGCTCCCACTTTTCGGGATCATGCTCTGATCCCGCCGCTGTCGTGAAAACGTCATCGATGTGGAGTAGCGCCGGCAAAGGTTCGGAGACGGAAGAGATGTCGCGCATCACCACGGTCGAACAGCTCGAAGCGCTCTATGGGGTTCCAGGCGAAGCCTCGCTGGTCAAGGAACTCGATCACGTCATTCCCGAGTATGCCGCCTTCATCGAGGCCTCGCCCTTTGTCGCGCTGGCCACCAGCGGGCCGGAGGGGCTGGACTGTTCGCCGCGCGGCGATCTCGCCGGCTTCGTGCGTATCGTTGATCCGAAAACGCTGATGATGCCGGATCGGCGCGGCAACAACCGCGCCGATTCGCTGCGGAACATCATTCGCGACCCGCGCGTCGGGCTGCTGTTCCTGGTGCCGGGCTCCGGCACCACGCTGCGCATCAACGGGCGAGCCCATATCACCACCGACGCCGAGCTTTGCACGTCCTTCATGGTCGACGGCAAGGCGGCACGCTCGGTGACCGTCATCGATGTCGATTTAGTCTATTTCCAATGCGCCCGCGCCATTGTGCGGTCCGAGCTCTGGAACCCGGCAAGGCATGTCGATCCGAAATCGCTGCCGACGCCCGGAAAAATCCTGGAAGTCACCAGCCGCAAGAACATTGACGGTGAGGCCTATGACAAGGAATGGCCGGAACGGGCGAAGAAGACGATGTGGTAGCCGGTGCACCGATGTTCAGGTGACCTGAATCTCGGCACACCTTGGTGCTAGGCCTCCTTTAGCACATCGTAGATCTTGCGCATCTGTTCGCCGATCATGTCGCATTGTTCGGGTGTCGACTGGCTCATCGCCTTCTCGATCAGCGCCATGTGCACTTTCAGCGCCTGCATCAGCAGGGCCTCGCCGGCTTCGGTCAGAGCGAGCCGCAAGATGCGCTTGTCCTTCTCGTCGCCTTCGCGGCGCAGCAGGCCGCGCGTCTCCAGCTGCGGCAACAGCATGGTGATGTTGGAACGGCCGACCAGCAGCTTGCGGGCAAGGTCGTGCTGCGACATGCCGGGATGGCGGTAGAGGTTCATCAGCACGTCGAGCTGCGCCGGCTTCAGGTCCAGCGGCGCGAGTTTCACTGCCAGCGTGCGCTCCAGCACATGGCAGGCGCGCGCCACCGCGACCCAGTTGCGAAAACGCGGGTTGTCCCAAGGTAACTCTTGTTTATTGTTCATCTTTGAACTATTATGTTCATGCTTGAACGTATGGATGGATTCTCACTATGGCATCAATCGGGCTGAAGGTCATCCGGGGCGTATTTGGTGCGGCCGAACATATTGCGCCGCGCATCACCGGGCGCGCGGCGTTCGAACTGTTCTGCCGCACGCCGAGCGCCAAAGCCCTGACCGACGGCGAACGCCGCGCCATCAGCCGCGCCGCTGACTTCATGACGGAGGCGCGCCATCATCGGCTGAAGACCAAGACCGGCTGCGTCATGGTGCACGAATTCCGGCCGGAGCCGGGCAGGGCAGCCCTTGGCACGGTGCTTGTCGTCCATGGCTGGCGTTCGCGCACCGAATATATGCGTGCGTTGATCGAGGGCTATCGCGCGGCCGGCTACAGGGTCGTTTCACTGGACCTGCCGGGCCATGGCCATTCGCAGGGCCGGCACCTGAACATGGTCAACGCTGTCGAGGCCGTACGGGTCGCCGGCGAATGGTTCGGTCCGTTCGTGGCGGCGGTTGGACATTCCTTCGGTGGCGCCGTTGCCGCCAATGCCATCGCCGGTTCGGTCAAGAACATTCCGCCACTGGCCGCCGGACGTCTTGTGCTGATCGCCGCACCGAGTTCCTTGCCGGCGATCTTCGCCGACTTCAGCCGCATGCTCAATGTCGGGCCGCGTTCGCAGGTCGCCATGGCGGACCGTGTCGAACACCTGTCCGGCCGGCCGTTGCATGAATTCACCGGCGACCGCCAGCTCGCCCACGCGCCCGTGCCGACCCTGGTCATCCACGCGCCCGATGACCGTGAAGTGCCAGCCGAACATGCGAAACGCTATGCCGGCGCCGGAGGTCATGTGCGGCTGCACTGGGCTGACGGGCTCGGCCACCGCCGCATTCTTGCCGACAAGGGCGTTGTCGAACGCGCCGTCGCCTTCGTCGCCCGAGAGCCATCGCTGCTTCACTGAGCGGCAATCCTCGTTTCCACGCATGTCGTTGTCTCAAAACCGGGACCACTTTTGAGCGACATGCATTGGGCTATTTCTTCTTCTCGCCGGGCTCGACAGGCAATCCTGCTGCCTTCCAGGCGGTGTAGCCGCCAAGGATGTGCTTGACGGGGGAAAGTCCCATGTCCTGCGCCGTCTTGGTGGCCAGCGCCGAGCGCCAGCCGCCGGCACAGAAGAAAACAAAACTCTTTCCTGAAGCGAAGAACGGCTTGTGATAGGGGCTCTCGGGATCGATCCAGAATTCCAGCATGCCGCGGGTGACATGTTTGGCGCCGGGTATCTTTCCGTCGCGTTCCACCTCGCGCGGATCGCGCAGGTCGACGAAGATCGTGCTTTCGTCCTCGAGTAATCCCGCGGCTTCCTCCGGTGAAACCACTTCGATCTCGGCGTTCGCCTCATCCAGCAGTTCGCGATACCCCTTTTTCACAGACTTATCCTCCCGACCGCGCCTTAGGGCTGGCTGTGTGAATCTCCACCACAACGTCAGGCGTTTGTCACGCTCTGTCGGTGCCCGCCAACGTCTGCCAGGCAGCCATGGCTCCGGCAACCGTCGCCATCAGCGCGGTGCACGAAGCACCGTCGCGCGCCTGGATCGACATGCCGTGCTGTACCGTGGCGTAGAAGGTCGCCACGGCGTCGCAGTCGAAGCCGACAGGCAATTCGCCGTCGACAACGCCCCGCTCGAGACGATTGCGCAAGGCAGAATGGTTTTCGGCGCGGCGGCGGCGCAGATCGGCGCAGATCAGGCCGCTGGTTGAATCCTGATGCAGCGCGCCAAGCGTGATCAGACAGCCTTGCGGACGATCGGTCTGCGAATAGGCCTTTGCAGTGCGGCTTAGAAAAAGTTCAATCGCCAGCCGCGCGGTCGGCGCCTCATCCAGCGCCTGCCAGATATCCGGACCTTCGAAGCGCGAATAGAAATCCGCAGCCTCAAGGAATAACGCCTCCTTGCTGCCGTAGGCGGCGTAAAGGCTGGGCGAATTGATGCCCATCGCGGTGGCGAGGTCGCTTATCGACGCGCCTTCATAACCCTTGGCCCAAAACACCTCCATCGCGCGCCGCAAGGCTGCGGTTCGATCGAAGGTGCGGGGACGGCCTCTTTCCGACATGATGCTCTTTTCTGTGTTGATCGATACATAAATCAGTTGACGCGCTCGGGCAAGCCTGCCAGGTATTTATGTATTGATCACTACATAAATGGAGAAACCAATGTCTTCCAGCAGTTTGAACGGCAAGGCGGCGCTCGTCACCGGCGGCAGCCGCGGCATCGGAGCAGCGATTGCGCGAAGACTGGCGGCCGATGGCGCCAATGTTGCATTGACCTATGTGCATGGCGAGGAACAGGCCCGCTCGGTCGTCGCCGACATCGAGGCCAAGGGCGGCCGCGCCATCGCGATCAAGGCCGACAACCGGGACCCCGAGGCGATAGACAGGGCCGTCGATGACACCGTGGCTGCATTCGGCCGGCTGGACATCCTGGTCAACAGTGCAGGAATCTGGCGTGCGGCACCCATCGATACGCTGTCGCTTGCCGATTTCGACGAGACCATGTCGGTCAATCTGAGGGCCCCGTTCATCGCCTCGAAGGCGGCAGCGGCGCATATGGGCGAGGGCGGCAGGATCATCTCGATCGGCAGCAATCTCGCCGAACGTGTCACCGACACCAGCCTCGGTGCCTATTCCACCAGCAAGGCGGCTCTGGTCGGCCTGACCAAGGCGCTCGCACGCGATCTCGGCGCACGTGGCATCACCGCCAATGTCGTCCATCCCGGTTCGACCGACACCGACATGAACCCGGCGGACGGACCGCATGCCGAACACCAGCGCCAGAAGATGGCGACGCAGCGCTTCGGCAAGGCCGATGACATTGCCGGCATGGTTGCCTGGCTTGCCGGACCGGAAGGAAATTTCGTGACAGGTGCGGCATTGACCATCGATGGCGGTGCCAACGCCTGATTTTCTCGGAGTTTCCCGGGCGGGAGCGAAAACACCCGCGCTCCCGCCGTCACGATGTTGTGAAACCGTTCTGCAACAGGCTTTCCGAAATTTATGAAAGCTTAACGAAATCGGTATGAATCGGTATAGTCACGCCTTACATCCGCCATGCGGTGAGCGAGACGATCTAGCGTGCGGAACGGGAACCGGTTGCGGCCGGAGCGGGTGATTCATGAAACTCCTCGGTAAAAATACAACCGCGCTGCCGCTGATGGCGATCGCGGCAACGCTCGCCCTGGGTGCGCCTCAGGCCGGTGCGCAAGGGCTGTTCGACATGCTGTTCGGCGGCGGCATCAAGCACCAGCCGCAGGGCGAGTTTCCACCCCCGCCACCAAAGCACAGACCCAAGGCCCCGGCGGGCGGCGGCGTCAAGATCAGCAGTCCATCCTACTACACCTATAGGGCCGACAAGCTGGTGCGCGTCGACTTCTCGACGCTGTCGGCGGCGCCCCAGCCGGCAACGCCGCAGGATGCCGCGTTCGTTCCGTCTGCCACGGGGGCTGCTTTTCACGACGCCATTGCCAGTTTGAGCGACTACGAGCTTTACGCTGAGCCCGACATCGCCAAGGCCCTGATCGCCTACTACCAGGCCAACCCGGATTTCATCTGGGTAAGCGGAACCAGCCTCAACAGCCGCGCCCAGGATGCGGTGCGGGTGCTTGGCGAAGCAGCCAGCTATGGCCTGACGCCCGCCGACTATACGGTCGATGTGCCGGCCGCGAATTCGGCCTCGACGGATGAGGCGGCCAAGTTGAAGGACCTCGTGCGCTTCGAGATGGCGCTGTCGGCGCGCGTGTTGCGCTACGCCCATGACGCCCAGAACGGCCGTGTCGAGCCCAACCGGATGACCGGCTACTATGATTTCCCGGCCAAGCCGCTCGATCTGGGCGGCGTGCTGAAGACGCTGGCGCATACGCAGGAAGTTCGCACATACCTCGAATCGCGGCATCCGCAGAATGCGGAATATCAGGCGCTGCGCGTCGAGCTGGAATCGCTGCAGGCCAGCGCCGAGAATGAGATCGTCGTCGATCCCAAGCTGCTGCTCAAGCCAGGCGAAACCAGCCCCGAACTGCCGAAGCTGCTGACGCTGATCGCACGCAGTCTCGATGACGACATGGGCGGCACCTATGGCGAGGTCCTGTCGCGGCTGGCGAGCAGCGAGGTCTACGTGCCCGAGCTCGTTCCGCTGATCAAGGCGGTGCAAGTGAAAGAAGGTATGAAGGGCGACGGCGTCATCGGCCCGCGCACCGTTGCCTTGCTGGCGGGCTCGTCGAAGGCCGACAGGCTGCTCAAGGTACAAGTGGCGCTGGAAGAACTGCGCTGGCTGCCTTCCGATCTCGGCAGCCCGCGTGTGTTCATCAATCAGCCGGCCTTTACCGCGAGCTACATCGACAACGGCCAGGAACTGCTGAAGACACGCGCCGTCATCGGCCGCGTCACCAACCAGACGGCATTCTTCTACGACCAGATCAAGCAAGTCGACTTCCACCCCTATTGGGGCGTGCCGCAGTCGATCATCGTCAACGAGATGCTGCCCCGGTTGCGCAGCGACCCCGGCTATCTCGACCGTGCCGGCTACGAAGTGACCGATGCGAAGGGCAAGCGTATTCCGTCGTCGGCGGTGAACTGGGGCGCTTATGGCGCCAACATTCCCTACAATGTGCGCCAGCAGCCGAGCGAGGCCAATGCGCTGGGTGAGCTGAAGATCTTGTTCCCCAACAAGCATGCGATCTACATGCATGACACGCCGCAGAAATCGTTCTTCAAGCAGGATATGCGCGCGCTCAGCCACGGCTGCGTGCGTCTGCAGGACCCGCGCGGCATGGCGGCGGCCGTGCTTGGCACGGATGTCGACTACATCGCTGAGAAGCTGAAGCACGGACATTCGACCGAGGACGTGACGCGCAAGATTCCGGTCTATGTCGCCTATTTCACCGCCTGGCCCGACATGTCCGGCAAGGTCGAGTATTTCGGCGACGTCTATGACCGCGAACTCCAGGCTGAAGCAGGCCTTGGACGCCACTGAAGCTGTGCGCTCACCGTCGAGCTGAGCGCGGCCTTTTCGCACCAGGAGCGGTTCAACGTCGGATCGTTGAACCGCTTTTTCCTTGAGCTGCTTTTTACCGCTCCGACAGCGGACGCCGGAAACCGGCGTCCCGACCTGCAATCAGCCAGTAGATCAGCCCTGCAACGAGGCCGGAAGCAGCGATGATGCCGATGTCGGCCCAGCGCTCCGGATTCATGTCCTCGGGCTGCGTCGGCCAGATGAGAAAGAAGCCGCCGGCAGCAGCCGCTGCGCCGAAGAGCATGTGCAGCAGGACATTGCGCAATGAAAAGAATTCGGCAATCAGCGCGAAGATGAGGGTCTGCAGACCCGTTATGACGATTGTCACAAAGTAGATGAACATGCCCAGCGGTGGCACCACCAGCGCCGCAAGCGGGGTGACGACGGCGAAACCGAAATACTCGGGCGCGTTGGGCAGGGAACTGAGCGCGGCGTAGATTACCGCCACGGCGATGAGCCCTATCAGCACGGCCACAAGATAGCCGGCTAACATCATCAATATACGTTTGATCACGTGTTTTGCCGTCGCCATGCCCATTCCCCCGTCCGGCGCAGTCAACCCGTCCAGTCGCCCATCAAAGACGATCCGTTGCAAGGGGAGGCGCAAGCGGCTGCTTTGGCGGCTTTCGTGGATCACGAAGCAGGGTGATCAGGCGCCGCCACACAAATGCTCGGAGTCCGGCAGGGCCCAGCTCCCCTTGGCGACCAGGTCGATGGAATAATAGACCCGGCCGCGGTCGTCGTCCTTGGGGCAGTCCCTGGGTATCGAGATCAGGCACATTACGACGGGTTCTCCGACCTTCGAGGATGCCAGGCCCGGCTCGCGATCATAGGAGACAGATCCACCACCGTTGGTGAACGTCGCAGCACTGCCCGCGTCGGGCGTGGCTGTTTCCAGCGGGTCGTCACCAAGCCGCGCGGTCAGCGTCTTGATGTGGGTGGACGCGCATTGCCCGACGGCCGAGGGCAGGGGCTGGTCGTTGTTGCCGGGGTTGCGTGCGGCAGTATCCAGCGCCTTCTTGCCGATCAGGGCGATGTTATAATCCTGCACCCATGACGGCGCATTGCCATAGGTCTGCAAGGCGTTGTTGAGCGCGTTGACGATGCAGGCGGTATCGCTCTTGCAGGCGTTGCGGTCGGCGATCAAGCCACGCGCGATCTTGCGCTTGTCGCCGCCGAAGGCCGGCTCGAATTCCTTGTAGGCCTTGGCAACCAGCAGATCGATCGCCGACAGCTGCGGATCGGCGCAGATCGCCTTCTCCGCCGGCAGGCTTGCCTTGGCGCAGTCGAAGGATGGCCCCTCGGCCCGCGCCGGAGGCGCCGCAAGCATGCCGCCCGTCAGGATGACGGCAAAGACCAGCAAGACATCTGTTCGAACGGAAAATCGCATGACGACCCCCAAGCCAAGAGACAGCGCAAGGCGCTGCCCGGCGCCCTGGCATGCACATCATACGCCAAGAGTGGACTTTTTGCGGCGGCTCGCAATCGAGATCGTCCGAGGAAATGTCTACCGAGATTCCTATTTGGGCTCGGCCGTCACCGGATCGTAGGTGATTTCGACCTTGGCCTTATCAGATGTGTAGTAGGTGACGGTGTAGGCATCCTTGTCCCAGTCGACCTCTTTCACGTAGCGAAAGCCGTCGCGCTGCTCCACCTTGGCCAGTATCTCCGACAGCTTCTTGGCATTGGGCGGCGGCAACGGGTTGTCGTCCGCGGCCAGAGCCGGGCCGGCGATGAGAACAAAGGCAACGCTGGTTGCCACAAGAAATCTGGACATGGTTTTCCCTCAAGTTTCGACGCAGAGAAACTCGCTGGCATACTGGTTGGTTCCGTAGCTGGAATGCAGGACTATTCAGCCCATCGACTCGCGGCTGCGCGCGGGAAAAAAGACGTCCGCCAAAAAACCATGATGCGCCGCTTCAATATTTCCAGCCATAGTGCTGGCATTTCACTGGGGATCCATATGCGCTCACGTCATATCGTCATGCTTGCACTGTCAGTGCTTTCCATCCCGGCCGTTTCCATGCCCGTGCAGAAAGCCAGGGCGCTGGAGCCGGAACGGTACACCGTCTACTGCGCCAACGACCACATCGAGGTGTCGTTCTGGGATCTCGAACAGATGAAGGTGCGGAACGGCTCCGACGTCTGCCAGTTCCAGAGCTATACCAGCTACAGCAGTGCGTTGAATTTCGCGCAGAAGAACTTTGGCGGGGAAGGGGCGGACTGTAGTTGTTAGCTGCCAACCGTGAGTGCGATTTCAGGAAGGTAGATGGTGGGCGATGCAGGGATTGAACCTGCGACCCCACCCGTGTGAAGGGTGTGCTCTCCCGCTGAGCTAATCGCCCGCTCGTTGCCCGAAGGCCAAGCGAGCCGCGATATAAGGGAGGCCTGCGGGTTAAGTCAAGGCGGTGTCACGCGTTCTGATAAGGATCGGATTGCCGCACTTTGGAGCCTGTTTTTCCGCGCAAAGCCGGTCGCCGATCAGTATCCGGCGGCAGCGTTGATCAGCTTCTGCGCCAGATCCACGGTCAGCGCGTCGAAATGCGAGATGATCGCCGAGGGTTCGAATTCGCGCACATGGCGGTCTGTATAGCCGAAATCGACCGCCACCACCGGAATGCCGGCGGCCTTGGCCGTGTCGATGTCGGTTTGCGAATCGCCGACCATCAGCGCGTGGTGTGGGTCGCCGCCGGCCAGCTTGATGGTCTCGATCAGATGGCGCGGATCCGGCTTGCGGAACGCGAACGTGTCCTGTCCGGCGATTGCCGCGAAATGGCTGGTCAGGCCGAGGGCTTCTATCAGCGCCAGCGAGTTGGCCTCGTATTTGTTGGTGCAGATGGCCAGGAGATAGCCCGCCTTTTCGAAGCGCGCGATCGCCTCGATGACACCGGGGTAGGGGCGGGATTTGCCGGGGATGTTGAGGGTGTAGTGATCCAGAAACACTTTTAGCAGCCGGTCGTGCTGGGCGACATCAAGCGAGCGCTGCTGGGCGGCGTGCGCGCGCTCTATCATGACCCTGCCGCCATGGCCGACGAAACGCCTGAAGCCAGCCTCATCGACGGCCGCAAGCTCGCTGGCGGCCAGGCTGTGGTTGAGACTGTCGAGCAGGTCCGGCGCCGTGTCGATCAGCGTTCCGTCGAGGTCGAACACGATAATCGGGCGAGTCATGATCCATCCTGAGCAGGTTTGTACACTGGCAGGCGATAGCGGCTGCGGCGCGTCAAGGCAAGCATTGCGGCGGGCAGGCGCCAAGGGCTTTGACCAGACGAGCAAAAATGCTAGGAGCCGGCACACACGGTTTCAGGGCGGCAAAGCAGCATGGATGCGAGACAGTTGAAGGTCGAGGCCGCGCGAGCGGCGCTTGCCCATGTCACCGACGGGATGCGGCTCGGCATCGGCACCGGCACCACGGCGGAAGAGTTCGTGCGGCTGCTCGCCGATAAGGTCGCCACCGGCATGACCGTCATCGGTGTGCCGACTTCGGAACGCACCGCTGCACTGTGCGGCGAGCTTGGCGTGCCATTGTCGACGCTTGAGGAAACGCCCGAACTCGATCTCACCATCGACGGCACCGATGAGGTCGACCCGGACCTGACCCTTATCAAGGGCGGCGGCGGCGCGCTGCTGCGCGAGAAGATCGTGGCCGCGGCTTCGCAGCGCATGATCGTCATTGCCGACCGCTCGAAGATGGTTGAGACACTCGGCCGTTTTCCGCTGCCCATCGAAGTCAACCAGTTCGGCCTGCGCGCAACGACCATTGCGATTGGTGCCGCGGCTGAAAATCTCGGCCTTTCCGGCCCGCTTACATTGAGGATGACGGGAGGCCAGGCTTTTGTTACAGACGGCGGCCATTTTATCCTCGATGCATCTTTTGGCCGCATTCCGGATACAAGAGCGCTTTCGAATGCTCTCCACGCCATTCCAGGCGTGGTCGAGCATGGTCTTTTCATCGGGCTGGCGTCAGCGGCCATCATCGCCGGTGGCGACGGTATCCAAACCGTCCATGCCGCCCGAAAACCAGGGAGTTCTACCAATCATGATGTTGCATAACCGGGTTCGCGGCCTTTGCGTCGTTCTGGCGGCTTCGGCCGTTTTCGCCTTCTCCTCGCCGGCGTTTTCGCAGGACGTCACGGACTCGCACCTGAAGGCGGCACGGGCGGCGGTTGCAGCGATCCATGCGACGGACCCGTTCGATAACATCCTGCCGCAAGCGGCGGCCGCGCTCGAATCGCAGCTCATCCAGAAGAATCCGGACATGCAGGAACTGATCGGCAAGACGATCAGCGAGAAGGCACTGGCGCTGGCCTCGCGCCGCGCGGATCTCGAGAAGGAAGCGGCTCTGGCCTATGCGAAGGTTTTTTCCGAAAAGGAACTCACCGACATCGCGGCCTTCTATAGCTCGGACGCCGGCAAGAAGCTTCTCGACAGCGGCCCGGCCGTGACGCGTGATCTGATCAAGGCAGCAGACATCTGGCAAAACGGCGTGGCCCGCGATCTCGCCCAGCAGGTCGGCGAAACGCTGGCCGCGTCCGCCAAGGCAAATGCGCCGGTTGCCCCTGTTACCACCGCGCCGGCGGACGGAGCCGCCCCGGCTGACGATACGGCACCGGCGGATGGCGGCGCCGCCGCACCCGCCGATGGCACAGCTCCCGCCGACACGCAGAACTGATCCTGCGTTTTCAAATCGGCCTCTGTGGCCATCTGTGAAGCCCGGCTTGTCCGGGCTTTTCTTTTGGCCGTTGGCGGCCTACCTGTCACTCACATTTCCCGACGTTCAAGGAGCCGCGCCATGGCCGGTTATGACTATGATCTCTTCGTCATCGGCGGCGGCTCGGGCGGGGTGAGGGCGGCGCGCGTCGCCGCTGCACTCGGCAAGCGCGTCGGCATCGCCGAGGAATACCGCTTCGGCGGCACCTGCGTTATCAGGGGCTGCGTGCCGAAGAAGCTCTATGTCTACGCCTCGCAATTTCCGGAGCATTTCGCCGATGCCGCGGGCTATGGCTGGACGGTGCCGGAGGCCAGTTTCGACTGGCGCACGCTGGTCGCCAACAAGGATCGCGAGATCAGCCGGCTGGAGGCGATCTACAAGAAGAATGTCGAGGGCGCCGGCGGCGAGGCCTATCATTCGCGGGCGATGATCATCGACCCGCATGTGGTGCATCTTCTGGGCGAGGACCGTACCGTCACCGCCGACCAGATCCTGATCGCCACCGGCGGCCGTCCGGCGGCGCATCCAGCGCTGCCCGGCCACGAACACTGCATCTTCTCCAACGAGGCTTTTGACCTCAAGGAACTGCCAAAGGCGATCATGATCGAAGGCGGCGGCTATATCGCGGTCGAGTTCGCCAACATCTTTCACGGCCTCGGCGTCGACACCACCCTGGTCTATCGCGGCAAGGAAATCCTCAGCCGCTTCGACATGGATCTGCGCCGCATGCTGCACGAGACCATGGAGAAGAAAGGCATCAAGATACTCTGCCATTCGGTGTCCCAATCGGTGCGCAAGCGGCCGGATGGCAGGCTCGACGCCCTTCTGTCCAGCGGCCAGACGCTGACGGTCGACCAGGTCATGCTGGCCATCGGGCGTATCCCCAACACCGAGAATATGGGCCTGGAGGGCATCGGCATCGAGATGACCGCGGCCGGCGCGATCAAGGTCGACGACTATTCCCGCACCAACATCGACAATATCTGGGCGATCGGCGACGTCACCAACCGCGTCCAGCTGACGCCGGTGGCGATCCACGAAGCGATGTGCTTCATCGAGACGGCATTCAAGGATAATCCGACGGCACCCGACCACGATACGATCGCGACCGCCGTTTTTTCGCAACCGGAAATCGGCACTGTCGGCCTGTCCGAAGATGATGCGGTCAAGCGGTTCCCCGATATCGAGATTTATCGCGCCACATTCCGGCCGATGCGGCACACATTGTCCGGTCGTGATGAAAAGATGCTGATGAAGCTGGTGGTCGACGGCGCTTCGAAGAAAGTGCTCGGCGCCCACATCCTGGGCCCGGATGCCGGCGAGATGGCGCAACTGCTCGGCATTCCGTTGAAGGCCGGCCTGACCAAGGATGATTTCGACCGCACAATGGCCGTCCACCCGACGGCAGCGGAAGAGCTCGTCACCATGTACAAGCCGACATACCGGGTGAAGAACGGCGAGCGCGTCTGACATTCGCCTGCCGCCGATGGGGTGATTCATGTCCGTAACCGGTTCCAAACCGCTCGATCATGACTTCGGCGGACGTGTCGATCAGGTCGTCGACAGGGCGATCGAGGCGGGACGCATCGTCGGCACCGTGATCCTTGTCGCCCGGCGCGGCGAAATCATCTACGGCCGCGCCGCCGGCCTTGCCGACCGTGAGGCCAGGAAATCGATGAGGGAGGATGCGATCTTCCGGCTCGCGTCGGTGACCAAACCTGTTGTCGCGACCGCGGCACTTGCCCTTGTCGAGGCCAGCGTCATCAACCTCGATGATCCCGTGGCAAAATTCATCCCGGAGTTCCGGCCGAAACTGGCAGATGGCAGCGAACCGGCCATCAGCATCCGACAGTTGCTGACCCATACCGCTGGGCTGGACTATGGTTTTCGCCAGGTAGCCGATGGACCCTACCATCGCGCCGATGTCTCCGACGGTCTCGACCAGCCCGGCCTCTCCATGGCCGAGAATCTCGAGCGTATCGCTTCAGTGCCGCTGTCCTACGTGCCGGGAACGGGATGGAGCTATTCGGTGGCCATGGATGTGCTGGGTGAGGCCATGGCGAGAGCCACTGGCGCCTCGCTGCCGGAGCTGGTCGATCGGCTGGTCGTCCAGCCGCTCGGCATGCATGACGCGGCGTTTGCCGTGGGCGATCGATCCCGGCTGGTGACGCCTTACGCCGATGGGCCGGGCAAGGCCATTCTTATGGGAAACCATCACCGCGTGCCGTTCGGCAACGGTTCCATCTCATTTTCGCCCGGGCGTGTCTTCGCCCCTGCTTCCTTCGCCTCAGGCGGCACCGGCATGAACGGCACCGCCGGCGATGTCCTCAAGCTGCTCGAGGCGCTGCGTTCGGGCGGTGCGCCAGTCATCCGCCCCGAAACGGTCGCAGCGATGACCTGCGATGCAACACCGGGCCTCGAAACCACCATGCCTGGCTGGGGCTGGGGGCTCGGATTCGGCGTCCTGCGCGACCCGCTCGCCGCGTCGACGCCTCAAACCGCCGGCACATGGCGCTGGGGCGGCGTCTACGGTCATTCCTGGTTCGTGGATCCGGCATTGGAGCTGACGGTGGTGGCGCTGACGAATACGGCAATCGCCGGCATGACGGGCGCATTTCCCGATGCGCTCCGCGACGCGATTTACGGCAAGCCGGTCTGAAGGCAGGGAGAATCTCCGCCGCCGCAGGTCGCCGGCAGCGGAGACAGTTGACGCCGCTACAGCAGCGTGCCGCGCAAGATGACCATCGCCACCGAGAAATAGATCACCAGCCCGGTCACATCGACCAGCGTTGCGACAAATGGCGCCGACGCGCTGGCCGGGTCGAAACCGATCCTTTTAAGCGCGAACGGCAACATCGAGCCAGACAAAGAGCCGAAGGTGACGATGCCGACCAGTGCCGCACCGACCGTGGTGGCGATCAGCGGCCAATGCGGGCCGTAATCGTAGAAGCCCATATACTGCCAGAGCGCGATGCGGCAGATGCCGACCACGCCAAGCATGGCGCCGAGCACGAGACCGGTGGGCAATTCACGCAATGCCACCCGCCACCAGTCACGAAGACCGATCTCGCGCAGCGCCAGCGCCCGGATGACAAGCGAGGTCGCCTGCGAGCCGGAATTGCCGCCGGAGCTCATGATCAGCGGGATGAACAGGGTCAGCACGATCGCCTTCTCCAGCTCCCCCTCATAGCTCTGCATGGCGTTGGCGGTCAGCATTTCCGAGATGAACAGCGCGCACAGCCAGCCGCCGCGCTTCTTGATCATGGCGAGGAAGCTCATCTTCATATAGGGCTCGTCGAGCGCCTCCATACCGCCGAACCGATGCGCGTCCTCCGTCGTCTCCTCGATCATCGTATCGATGATGTCGTCGATGGTGACGATGCCAAGGATCTTGCCGTGGTCGACGACCGGCACAGCGAGCAGATCATATTTGGAGATCGTCTGCGCCAGGGTTTCACGATCGGTCAACGGGGTGACCGTCACCGGCACGCGGTCTGGCGCCACCGACATGATCGAGTCTTCCGGCTCGCCGGTGATGAGCCGGCGCAGGCCGGTCGACCGCACCAGAAGGTGCGTCTCGGGATCGACGATGTAGATCGCGTAGACGGTCTCGCGCGTCCGCTCCACCTTTTTGATGTAGTCGAGTGTGCGCCCGACGGTCCAGTCCGAGGGAACGCTGACGAACTCCGTCGTCATGATCGATGCGGCGCTGCCTTCGGGATAGCCCAGAATGGAAAGCAGGGTCGCACGCAGC
This sequence comes from Mesorhizobium subarcticum, assembly GCF_055456085.1. Lineage (NCBI taxonomy): Bacteria > Pseudomonadati > Pseudomonadota > Alphaproteobacteria > Hyphomicrobiales > Phyllobacteriaceae > Mesorhizobium > Mesorhizobium subarcticum. Next base: position 4,778,818 of record NZ_CM144237.1, read on the forward strand.
GGCGGCGCCAACGCACCGAGCAGTTCGGAGCGTGCCGGCTCATCGAGTTCGCGCAGGATGTCGGCCGCCCGGTCGACCGACATGGCGGTGAGCAGCTTGCTTGCCTTGGGCCGGGGCAGGGCCTCCGCGAGTTCGGGCGCGCCCTCGAGTTCAGGCTGATCGAAAATCTCGACCAGCCGCTCGAAGGGTACGGCGCAAAGCAGATCCGTCGCGGTCTCGCGCGATTCATGATTGAGCGCCTCGACCACGTCGGCAACGTGGTCGTTGGCAAGGATGCGGGCGATGGCGACGGCCTCGTCGTCCGCTACAGGGGAAAAATCGTTCATGGCTCACTCCTTGCCTTCCGGCAGGACATGAACCATTCAGGTCACGTCTAGGCGGACGGCGGTTGCGTTCGACTAATACTGTCGCCAGGCATGGCGCGGTGACCTTTCCGCTTGCGGGTTCGGATTCGACTGTCAGCAAGCCGGCGCAACATAGGAGCGCGCCTTGCCGAGTCAATCGCGGTGGGGAGGGAAAACGGCGCCTGATGGCTCCGATCGCGAGACTGTGATCGTCGGCTGCCGCCAGATGCGGCAAGCCACGGTGAATTCATCGTTATTTCTGCTTCAGCCGGCGCGAGAAACGCAGCCATTTGTCCTCGACCGGCCGTGGCTGGGCCAGAATCGTGGTGAGTTCGACAGGCAAGGCCGGCGCCAGCGGCTTCTTGCTGGCGACACCGTCGGCGATCAGGACCATTGAGTGGTAGAACTCGGTGCCGGCGGCCGATCGCGGCGCCACCGCCTCATGCATGACGCTGATCACTGTGACATCGGGGCAGTTGTCCTTGATCGCCTGATGAAAGGCAATCTTGCCCTCCGGGTCGAGCGCACCGGTCGCCTCATCGAGGAACAGCAGTCCCGGCTGCTGCAGGATGATGCGAGCCACCACCAGCTTCTGCTTCTGGCCGCCCGACAGGACCTGGTCCCAGCTTTTGCCTTCGCGGTTCTCATTGGCCATGTGTTTGATGAAGTCGCCGAGGCCGGCCTTGTGCAGGGCGGACGCGACCTGAGCATCACCATGGTCGAATTCGGAGCCGGGCAGGCAGACCAGCTGTTTCAGCGACACTTGCTGCAGCTTGACCTCCTGGGCGGCATAAAAACTCTTCACGCTGTCGGGAAAGACGATGGTGCCGCGGCCATAAGGCCAGAGGCCGTTGATCGCCTTGATCAGCGAGGTTTTGCCGCAACCGGATTCGCCTTTCAGGAAGGTCCATTCGCCGCGCCGGAAGCGCAAATTGGCGGCACTGAGGAAGGGCGTTGCGTCCTCGCCCTGATGCGCCAGTTCGAGCTTCTGGATGGTCAGGCCGAAAACTGGATTCTGGCTGGCATAGTGGAAGTCCGACTGACCGGTCTGGCTGTAAAAGTCCTGAGGATGCTGGACATTCTCGATCGCGTTGGCGAGTTCGGTGACACGCTGGCTGTTGGCACGCAGCGAAGCGATGGCAGGCATGACATGGATGAACCACGAACATTGGCCGATCAGCGAATTGACCAGTTCGGAGCCGGTTATGTAGCCTTTGAGATCAAGGCCATTGTGGATGAACGGCACCAGCCCCGGCCCATACGCGACAATGCGGGCACCGATGAAATTGTAGATCAGCTCGAATGACATGTAGACGGTGTTGACGATGTTCAGTCGCGACCAGGTTCCGTCGATATCAACATAGAGCCGGCGATGCATGGTCTTCTGCACGCCTTCGCCGCGCGATGCCGCGACATGGAAACTGCGGCGCAGAAAGGTCGTCAGTTCGCCGCGGTAGCTGCCTTCGGCCTGCTGCATCCGGATATTCAGGCGCTCGAGCAGGCCGCCGAGCTTGACCGCGATCCAGGTGTTCAGCGGCACATAGGTGGCGACTGCCAGGAAGGCCAGGACGGCACTGCCGTAGCTGCCAAGGAATTCCAGCCCCTTCACCTCCACCGACGTTTCGAGCAGTTTCTGGCCGACGAAATAGAGTGAGGTGGCAACTCCAAGCACACCCATGGCGAGGCCGATAGCGCCACCTGTCATGTCCTTGATCAATTCCTGCATGCGCTGGTCGATGTTGTCGGGAGCCGACGTGCCGGCGCCGGTCGAAGCATGCTGGGCGTGGAAATGCGTGTGATTGCCGTCCAGCAACGCCTCGTTGAAACGGCTGTCCAGCCAGCCGCGCCATTTGCGGTGCAAGGTCACCGAGACAAGATTGCGGATGCCCGTGAAGCCGGCATCCTTGAGCACGACCAGCAGGACAAGGATGCCGGCATTGACCAGCAGTGTCCGCAGCGGCGTGGTGTTGGCGGCGTCATGGAAGAAGGCGATCGAGTTGACCAGTTCACCCGAGGCTTCGGCGAACCAGACGCCCGCCTTGCTGGACAGCGCCGTGAGCAGCGCAATCACCAGTGTCAGCGTCCAGGCTTCTTTCCACCTGTCCGAGACCCAGTAGGCCTTCATCAGGCCCCAGAAACTGCGCATCGAGGATACCGGCGTTAGTTGCGACCGCCCTGGGGCATCGCTTTGTAGTCTATCCGGTACTGACTCCTGCGATCGTCTGCCGATCCGAATCACGATCCCGCCCAAACCTTTTTTGTTTTGTTACGGATGGTAACACCAATTGATCATTTTCCATTAATTTTTAAACCCGGTCGGCCGGATTGCCTCCGAAGCCGTTGCCGTGAGGCAACAAATTCAGCGCTGAATTGCCTTTGAAACGGTAGATGAAAATCAGATTTTTTATATTGATTTCAGAGCGTTGAACATGGCCGACGCAAGTATTCAAAAGCTTCCCCAGGGGAAGCTATTCACACGGTTTTGTGAATCAAAAATCCTCCAAACCGATCGACTTTTTATTGCGGACTGACCTGAACGCCCGAAAAAATGCCGTCCGAGATCTCTCCAGGCTTGCCGTCATCGTCCTTGCCGGAGGCCGAGAAATGACCCGAGATGGTCTTCGCGGCGGGGTCGTACGTCTCGATCACCACTTCACCGCTCTTGAACCTGAGATGACCGACCATGGCGCCGGAATCGAGGATATTGAAGTTGCCGCCATTGGCCGGAAAGCCGCCGCCGAATTTGTAGATGCCGACATAATCGCCAGGCGTTTTGAGCACGAGCATGGAATTGAACGTCATCGTCGGCGAGCCCTGTTGAGTTCCCGACAGGTTCAGCACCGGCTTGCCGGCCATCTCCAGGGTCGTGCCTTGAGCGAAGGATGCCGTCCACGGTTTACCGTCAAAACTGGCGGTCATCACCGCGTCCTCGGCGTTTGCTGCCGATATGAGCTGCGGGCTTGCCAGGGCCGTGAGGCAAAGCAGCAAGAATGAAACGCCTCGGAGTTCCATGAGCATTGAAGTCCCCCATCCATGAACCGCACTGGGACAATAGCGCAGAGCCTGCCGCCACGCGATTCACCAGATCGTCATGCCCAGATCGTCATGCGAAGAGTGCCGTTTGACAAAATATGCACATGAGGTTGAACCTATTCCGGAGCTGTCGGCACCAATGCGTATCAGGTTCTCCAACAAGGAAGCTTTCCGATGCTTGCACGCGCAGCCGCACCCGCAATCCTCTTGCTTTTCGCTTGGCTGCCTCTCGCGCATGCCGGCGATCAATCCATTCCGGCAAGTTCGGAAGGACAGGTCGAGTTCAATGCTCCCTCCGGCAACATCGGCTGCATCTACACGCCGAAAGGCGGCACCAGCACCTATTCACCACTGGATGGCGGTCCGGAGCTGAGCTGCTCCCGGGTTGAACCGAGCTACGTGACCGTAATCCTCGGCCCGAAAGGGCCGGCCACCCTGATCAAGAACCCCGGTGAACAGAGCTGTTGCAGCGACGTAGACAAGCTTGACTATGGGAACAGCTGGAGCCAGGGGCCGTTCACCTGCCAGTCGTCGACAAAGGGGCTGACCTGCACGGGCAGCAATGGTCACGGGTTCTTCGTGAGCAAAGCCAAGGTGACGGTGCGATAGGCTGCAGTGCCCGCGGAGGCCACGGACCTTAGCCGACCTTTTCCAGTTCGCCGCGTGCCTTGGCGGCCGCCACCTGGCGGATGGCATCAGCCAGCGTGTCGACGTCCTGTGCTCCCATCACGGCATATTTGCCTTCGAGGAGGAAGCACGGCACGCCTGATATGCCCATGCTTGACGCCGTGGCGATCTCGGTGCGCACCGCTTCGACATCGGCGTCGGTCGGCAAGAGCGTGGCGACCACGGACGCGTCCATGCCGGCCTCGCGGGCGGCTTCGACCAACACGGCATGGTCGCCGATATCGGCGCCCTCCTCGAAATTCAGCTGGAACAGGCGACGGACCAGCTTGTTTTGCACGGCTTCGCCAGCAGCGCCGGCCCAGCGGATCAGGCGGTGCGCATCGAGCGTGTTTGGCGCTATCTTGATGGCATCGAAGGCGAAGGAAATGCCCTCTGCCTCGCCAAGCGGTTCGATGCGGGCATGGATTTCGCGAATGCGCTCCTCGCTGCCGAACTTGGTCAGCATGTACTCCCGGCGGTCCTTGCCTTGCGGCGGAATGGTCGGATCGAGCTGGAACGGCCGCCAGCGGATATGCACCTCGGCGTCGCCAACAGCTGATATCGCTTTGTCGAGCCGTTTCTGACCAATGAAACACCAGGGGCAAACGACGTCGGACACCACATCAACGGTGATGGCGTTCAATTCGCTCATCTCGATCTCCCGAATCTTCAGTTAGCCTTGCGCCACCAGGTCGGCAGTTGATAGCCAAATATGGATGTCTTCTTGGGATGTTCCAAGTAGCTCCAATAGGCGATCCATTGCTGGGTGTTGTATTGGGTCGGCACCATGTAGTTGCCCGAGATCAGCAGCCGGTCGAGGACCCTCACGGCCGCGACATAGTCTTCCTTCGAACGAGCACGCAGCATTGCCTCGATCGCCGCATCAACCGCCGGGTCGGCGACCCCGGCAAGATTGAAGGAACCTTCGGCCTTGGCCGCCTCGGATCCCCAGCGCCCGAGCTGTTCGAAGCCGGGCGAGAGTGAATTGTTGAAGCCGCTCGATCCGATCAGAAGTCTCGAAATCGAAGCGCTGCTTGCGCGATTGGATCTGATCACCGTCGAGACTGCGAATGGTGATATTGATACCGATCTTCTCCAGCGTACGCTGATAGATGCCGGCCAAGCGTTCCTCATCTTGCGAAGCAACCAGCATCTCGAAACCGAAGGGTTGCCCGCCGGGATCGAGCATCGTCCCGTCCTTGACATTATAGCCGATGCTTTTCAGCAGATCGAAGGCAGCTTTCAGCACCTTGCGGTCCTGACCTGAACCATCGGTGACGGGTGGTCGGTATGTACCGTCAATGACATCGGCCGGTACGCGGCCGGGGTAGGGTGCCAGAAGCGCCTTTTCCCTGTCGTCGGCCGGGTGACCGAGCGCGGAAAGCTCGGAGTTCTGCCAGTAACTCATTGCCCGCGCGTACTTGCCACCGAACAGGTTCTTGTTGGCCCATTCGAAGTCGTAGAGCATGCCAAGTGCACGCCGCACGACCGGGTTGGAGAACTTTGGCAGCCTGGTGTTGAACAGGAAACCGGTCACGACAGGCGGAATGCCGGTATCGAAGGTCTCGGCAATCACGTCGCCCCTGTGGAAGGCCGGGAAATCGAGATCGCGCTCACGCTTGACCGGATCGCTGTCGTCGTCGATGGCGCAGAGACCTTTTTTGAAGGCCTCGAGCTTGGCGTTGGCGTTGAGAAAATATTCGATGGTGATCTGGTCGTAATTGTCGAAGCCGCGCTTGGCCGGAACATCCTTGCCCCAGTAGTCAGGGTTGCGCTTGAACACGATGCGCTGGCCGGGGGCCACCTGGGCAATGGTGTAAGGTCCACTGCCAACCACCGGCTTCAGCGTTGTCTTGTCGAAAGTCTCCTTGTCGAAGGCATGTTTCGGGATGATCGGCGTCAGCGCGATGATCAGGGGCGTTTCACGATTGGCCTTGTCGTTGAAGGTGAAGCGCACGCTGTGGTCACCGGTCTTTTCAAGCTTGGCGATCAGGCTCATGCGAGCGCTGTAGGGCGGGCGGCCCTTGTCGGTGAAGACGTCGTAGGTGAACAGCACATCCTCCGGCGTTACCGGTTGGCCGTCCGACCATTTTGCATTTGGGTTGAGATGGAACTCGATCGACTTGCGCTCAGAATCCATGTCGGCGCTGTCGGCAAGCAGGCCGTAGAGGCCGAAGGGCTCGTCATAGTTGCGCTGCATCAGCGGCTCGAAGACCAGATTGCCGTAGATCGTGTCCATCATGCCCCGCGCCGTCGTACGCAGGCTTTTCAGGATGAACGGGTTGAGGTTATCGAAGCTGCCGACAACGCAATAAGTAATGCTGCCGCCCTTCGGCGCATCGGGATTAACGTAGCTGAAATGCGTGTAGTCGGGCGGCAGCGCGGGTTCGCCCTGCATTGCAATCGCGTATTTTGGCTCCGACAGCGCGGGCGGCGACAGGATGAGAAGCGATATCGCGGTGATCAGCCAAACAAGAACGCGGCCCATGACCGTCTCCTTAACAGGTCGGCTTGATGATTCGGTGCGCACCCTAGCATGAGGCAGCCGTCTGCCGGCCAATGGGGTCTTCAAGAATTACAAGTGGGCGGGCTGGATTCGACATCACTTGCAGTGTAACACGCCGTCCGAAGTCATTCTGTTGCCTCATTTCGGCAACAGGTAGCTGGACCACACGGCACGAAGAAGCCGGTCCCGGGATCATTTGAGAGGAAGTGCACGACATGACGAGCCTGAACAGCAACGCGTACCGCCTGTCGGTCATGGCCGCTGGCGTGATCGGCTTTCTGGGCGCAGGACTTCCCTCTGCTTCCGCACAGCAGCAGCAACAGATTCCACAGGGTTGGTTCAAGGCCTGTACCAAGCAGGAAGACGTCGATATCTGCAACGTCCAGAACATCACCACCGCCCAGAACGGGCAGCTGGTCACTGGCGTCAGCCTGATCGAGTTGAAGGGCAAGGTGAACCGCAAGGTGTTCCAGGTAACGGTTCCGACCGGCCGACTGGTCGGTGCCGGCATCGGCCTGCAGATCGACACGGGCAAGGCGCAGAAGCTTGAATACGTGGTTTGCTTCCCCGACCGTTGCGTGGCGGAAGTACCGCTGACCGACCAGCTCGTCGGCGCCTTCAAGAAGGGACAGGCGATCACCCTGACCTCGATCAATTTCCAGAACCAGCCGAACCCGATCAAGGTCGCGTTGCAGGGCTTCAGCGGTGCCTATGACGGCCCGCCGCTGCAGCAGTCCGATATCGAGGACCGGCAGAAGAAGCTTCAGGATTACGCGGCCAAAAATCAGCAGGACTTCGCCAAGAAGCTCAAGGAAGAGCAGGACAAGGCGAAGACAGCCAACTGATCACCGGCCTCGGCCAAAACCGAATCCTAAAGAAAAAGCGGGGTAATGCCCCGCTTTTTTCGTTCCAGGAGCGCTCGAGATCTCAGTGCCTGGATTGCCGTTTCGGCTCGTAGCGTCCGTCCGGCTTCTTGTCGAACATCTCCTTGATCTGCGGGTGGCGGACAGGCTCGCCCGACCGATCCTCGAGCAGGTTCTGCTCCGAGACATAAGCGATGTATTCCGTCTCCGAATTCTCGGCGAGCAGATGGTAGAAGGGCTGATCCTTGCGCGGCCGCACGTCGGCGGGGATGGCTTCGTACCATTCGTCGGTGTTGGCGAATTGCGGGTCGACGTCGAAAATGATGCCCCGAAACGGAAACAGCCGGTGGCGAACCACCTGTCCGATAGCGAATTTGGCTGTTTTCATCGTACTCACCACTGAATTCCTTGACTTTATTTGGCGCAGACTCCGAGTCAATTCAATCCCGAAGCGTTTGAGCGCCTTCAAGCTACGCAGAATGCGGAGCAAAGGTTTTTGATTGATGTCGCGATGTCGCGATAAACTCGGCAAGATCGCTACTGTTGCCGTACCGGCTTTCGCAGGCTACCTGCAAGTGCTGCAAAGCCGCTGCCGGGGCGAAGCCCTTCGCGCATGAAGAAGGCGCGCAGCGGTGCAAAGCCGCCGAGCACGCCGAGACCGGCGCCGCGCGCCATCTGCGCCGGCAGCATGTCGGAGAGTAGCGACATGTTGAGCAGATTAACAGCGCTGCTGCGTGCCAGAATGTCGGGGCGACGCCTGAAATCGTAGGCGGCCAGCGCCTTGGCCGCGCCCGGATCTTCACGATTTTCCCCTGCAATTCCAACCAGATCGTCAATATCCCTGATGCCAAGGTTAAGGCCTTGCGCGCCGATTGGCGGGAATACGTGCGCGGCCTCGCCGACAAGTGCCACGCGCTGTCGCGCGAAGCGCAAGGGGGTCACCGTCGAAAGTGGATAGATCTGCCGGCCCGGCTCTACCGTCACCCGGCCCAGCATCGATTGCATCTGCTGCTCGACCCGCAGCGAGAGCGTGGCGTCATCCAATGCGGCAAGCGCCTTTGCGGTCTCTGGTTTCACCACCCAGACGAGGCTTGAGCGATTGCCGGGCAGCGGAACCTGCGTGAACGGTCCCGTCTCGGTGTGAAACTCCGTCGAAGTGAACGCATGCTCGCGGCTATGCCCGAAATTGAGCACGAGAGCCGCCTGCGGGTAGGAGCGTGCGGCAGTCGCGATGTCCGCGGCCTCACGGGCAGGCGACTGGCGCCCATCAGCGGCGACAGCCAGCGATGCGCCAACCTCGCTGCCGTCGGCGAGGATTGCTTCGGCCTTATCGGCGCCGAGAGTCCAGGTCTTGACCATCGATCTCAGCCATTCGATCCCGGGATGGGCGGCCACCTTTCCGGCAAGCGCTGGGCCAAAGACGCTGTTGGGGAGGTTCAGCCCGAACTGTTCCTCGTCGATCTCGCTGGCGCGGAAGGTGACGACAGGGCTGCGGATCAGCCGGCTGGTCGCATCGACGATGCGCATCACCTTCAAGGGTGCGGCCTTGGGCTTGATGTCTTCGAGGATATCAAGCCGCTCAAGCACCTTCAGGGCAGGGTTCATCAGTGCCGTTGTCCGGCCATCGGGTGCTGACGCCTCGGGCCCGACCAGCGTCACCGGGAAGCCGGCATCTGCGAAAGCGAGCGCCGCGATCAGTCCCGCCGGCCCGGTGCCGGCAATCAGTATCCGCGCTGTTTCCTGATGCTCCAAGGTCGGCTTCCGGCTTGCTGTGCGAGGCGGCCCACCAGGGCCCGCCAGTCAAGCAGCATATAGGTCAGTTCATGCGGCTTGATCAACGCGGCGATTCGGCCCATTCGGGTGTCATGACCGGCCACCAGGACGATTTCCGCCATCTCGACCGCGCCGGCCGCGCCACGGCTGATATCGCGCGCAATCCGCGCTTGACGGTCAATATCGTTGTCGGTGCCGGCGTTGCGCTTGCCTGGGTGCTGTTGGCCGCCATGGCGATTCGCGGCGCCGAGGCTCTAGGCAGCGCGCCTGGCGACATTCTCCTGCGTGGTCTGCCACAGCTGCCGCTGCCCAATTTCCTCGAACGGTTTTTCGCGCTCTGCCTCTCACCGACGCCGCTGGATGCCAGCATTGGTCCGCGTGCCCTGGCGCTCATCCTGATGTGGTTGCTGATGGCGATCGCGGCGATGCTGCCGTCCGCGGCGCCAATGATCCGCACCTATTGCGAGATCGCTGATACAGCCCGGATCAAGGGCGAGCCTGTCGTTCATCCGCTGGTGCTGGTTGCCGGCTATCTCGGCGTCTGGTTGGCCGCCTCGATGCTGTTTGCGGCTCTGACGCTGGCTGTGCATACAGTCGCTGCGCCCGGCGGGATCTTCGATCCGGTGCTTGGCGTTGCCGGCGCGCTGGCATTGCTGATTGGCGGCCTCTACCAGTTCAGTGGTCTCAAGGAAGCCTGCCTGAAGAAATGCCGCAACCCGTTCTCGATCCTGTTTTCGAACTGGAGCGCCAAACCCATCCGCGTCTTCCGGCTCGGCATCGTGCAAGGCATCTGGTGCGTCGGCTGCTGCTGGGCGCTGATGCTGGTGATGTTTGCCGTAGGCGTGATGAACATCTTCTGGATGGCGCTGATCGGCGTGTTCACCCTGATTGAAAAACAGACGACGGGCAGTCTTCCAACCCGGCTGGCCGGTGCGATACTGCTTGTCTGGGCAGCCGCGCTGCTAGTAGTCTCGCTGTGAGTGGGGGAAATTCGATGACAGATCAGGGCTGGGCAATGAAAGGAGAGCTCGTACTCTCCTGCAATTGCACGGTTTTTTGCCCTTGCGTACTGTCGCTCGGCAATCACCCTCCGACCGAGGGCTATTGCCAGACCTGGGCGGGTTTCCGTATCGATGCCGGTCATTTCGGCGAGGTCGACCTCTCCGGTCTCAACCTTGGTCTGATCATGGAAATTCCCGGTTACATGAGCCGCGGCAACTGGACCGCGGGCCTTTTCATCGACAAACGCGCCTCGGTCTACGCGGTCAAGGCATTGACGAAGATCTTCACCGGCAAGGCCGGCGGGACAACGTCGCTGCTGTCGATCCTGGTCGGAAAATCTCTTGGTGTCGAACAGGTGCCGATCACCTATGAGACGCGCGACAAGACGCGAATCTTCCAGATACCGAAGATCATCGACGGGGCGGTCACGCCAATCGCCGGCAAGGATCGCGACAAGGATACGGTGATCACGAATTCGGAATACTGGATCGCGCCGGAGATCATCGTGGCCAGGTCCGACAAGAGCAAGATGCGGGCCTTTGGCCGCAACTGGAATTTTGCCGGCCGCTCGGCCGAAATCTGCAAGCTGGATTGGCGGGGCCCGTGAGCAAAAACACAACGCCCAGGAACATGGCGGCCAGGAATATGGCGGCACGCAAAGCCGCCAAGAAGATCACGGACCGGATTCCGCGACCGAAAAAGAAAGTCACCTGGCCACAGGCAAGGGCGTTCTCCGTCCATTTGCTGACAGCGTCAGGCTCGTTCCTTGCCTTCCTGTCGCTGGTGGCGGCGAGCGAGGAGCGCTGGACGGCGATGTTCTGGTGGCTTGGACTGGCGCTGTTCGTCGACGGTATCGATGGGCCGATCGCCAGGAAGCTGGAGGTCAAGGAAATCCTGCCGACCTGGTCGGGCGAACTCCTCGACAACATCATCGACTACGTGACCTACGTGCTGATCCCGGCCTTCGCGCTCTATCAGCGCGGCTTCATGGGCGAGGGCCTGTCGTTCCTGTCGGCGGCGATCATCGTCGTCTCCAGCGCGATCTACTATGCCGACACCGGCATGAAGACGAAGGAGAATTTCTTCAAGGGATTCCCGGTGGTCTGGAACATGGTGGTGTTCACGCTGTTTGTCATCGAACCGGGACAATGGGTTTCGTTCGCTGTTGTGGTGGTGGCCGGTATTCTCACCTTCGTGCCGATCAATTTCATTCATCCGGTGCGGGTGGTGCGGTTGCGGCGCATCAATCTCACAATGACCCTGTTGTGGTGCGCTTTCGGTGCGCTTGCGCTTGCGCAGGCGGCACTTGCCGCCTTCTACGACCAGATCGGCGTGCTGGGCGAGCAGGTCAGCACTTTCATCAAGATCGGCATCACCATCAGCGGGCTCTACCTCGCCTCTATCGGTGGGATCATGCAGTTCTTTCCAAATCTCGGCGCCAAAAAGGCCTGATCAGCCAGAGGAATCACAATCCATGCCCAAGGCGATCCGCATCCACGCCCATGGTGGCCCGGAAGTTCTGACCTATGAGGACACCGACCCCGGCCAGCCGGGTTCGGGGCAAATCCTGATCAGGCATACGGCCATCGGCCTCAACTTTATCGATGTCTACCACCGCACCGGTCTCTATCCGCCGCCTGGCGGTTTTCCGCTGATTCCGGGCAGCGAAGCGGCTGGCGTGGTGCTGGAGGTCGGTGAGGGCGTCGACTGGCTGAAGCCGGGCGACCGGATCGCCTATTCGACGAATGTCGGTGCCTATGCCGAGCAACGTGTCATCGCCGCCGACCGCGTGGTGAAGATTCCCGAAGGCATCAGCGACGAGCAGGCCGCCGCGATGATGCTGAAAGGCATGACCGCGGAGTATCTGCTACGCCGGACCTTCAAAGTGAAGGCGGGCGATACGATCCTGTTTCATGCCGCGGCCGGCGGCGTCGGGCTCATTCTCGGCCAATGGGCCAAACATCTCGGCGCAACCGTCATCGGCACGGCGAGTACAACCGACAAGATCGAGCTCGCCAGGGCACATGGTTTCGATCACGTCATCAACTACAAGGAGCAGGATTTCGTCGCCGGCGTCGCGGCCATCACCGGCGGCAGGAAATGCGACGTCGTCTACGATTCAGTCGGCAACGACACATTTCCGGCTTCGCTCGATTGTCTCAAGCCACTCGGCATGTTCGTCAGCTTCGGCCAATCCTCAGGACCGATCCCGCCGTTTTCGATGTCGCTGCTGGCCCAGAAGGGCTCGTTGTTCGCCACAAGGCCGACGCTGTTCGTCTACAACGCAAAACGCGAGGACCTCGATGCCTCCGCGGCTGCGCTGTTCGAGGTCGTGCTCAGCGGCGCCGTCAAGATCCAGATCAACCAGCGCTACGCGCTCAGGGATGCGGGCAAGGCGCATGCTGACCTCGAGGGCCGCAGGACAACAGGGACGACCATTCTCATCCCTTAGTCCCGCCAGGCTTGCTATCCCTTGAATTTCCGCTGAAATTCTTGAAGCTCTTTCAAGACGCGTGCCGCTTTCCGATGGGAGCCGGCGACGCCTACCATGCTTGCGGGAACACAGAACATATCTGGCTAACCAGATGGGAGGCACTGTGAGTGCAGATCATGACGGGGCGAACCTGCTTGAGGTTCGTGGCCTGACCAAGATATTCGGCACGCTTACGGCGTGCGATCATATCGATCTCAACATCGCCAAGGGTGAAATCCACGCGTTGCTCGGCGAGAACGGCGCCGGCAAGTCGACGCTCGTCAAGATGCTGTTCGGCTCGCTGGAGCCCAATTCCGGCGAGATTTTCTGGAACGGCCAGGCAGTGCGGATCAACAGCCCGGGTGCCGCGAAGAAGCTCGGCATCGGCATGGTGTTCCAGCATTTCTCGCTGTTCGAGGCCCTGACCGCAGCCGAAAACATCGCGCTGTCACTGGATGACGGTTCGCCGATCAGTTCGATCGCCGCCAAGGCGAGGGCGCTCTCCTTCAGCTACGGCCTGCCGCTCGATCCGGACTCGCTGGTCGGTGACCTGTCGGTCGGCGAGCGCCAGCGCATCGAGATCATCCGCTGCCTGCTGCAGACGCCGCAGCTCATCATTCTCGACGAGCCGACCTCGGTGCTGACGCCGCAGGAAGCCGACAAGCTGTTCGAGACGCTGGAGCGGCTGCGCACGGAAGGCAAATCGATCCTCTACATTTCGCACCGGCTGGAAGAGGTCAAACGCATCTGCGACCAAGCCACCGTGTTGCGGCATGGCAAGGTAGTTGGACACTGCAACCCGCGTGAGGAAACCGCGTCGTCGCTGGCCCGCATGATGGTGGGTAACGAAGTGCAGGCCGTGGTGCGTGCGCCGGTCGAAGGGATCGAAACCGCACAGCCGTTGCTCGAAATCCGCAGCCTCAGCCGCAAGCCGGCAACGCCGTTTTCCATTCCGCTCAAGAACATCAGCCTCAATGTCCGCGCCGGCGAGGTGATCGGCATTGCCGGTGTCGCCGGCAATGGCCAGGGCGAGTTCTTCGAATCCGTCTCCGGCGAGGTCTTGCAGCAGGATGCGGCCTCGGTGCGCATCCGCGACAAGGACGCTGGTAGCCTCACCATCACCGGACGGCGCCTGCTGGGTGCGGCCTTCGTGCCCGAAGAGCGTCTCGGCCATGGTGCGGCGCCACGCATGAAGCTCTCGGAAAACCTGTTGCTGTCACGCCATGCCACCGACGGGAAGGTTTTCGTCAGCAGTGGTGGTATGGTCAGGGCCGCAGCGATCTACGCCGCCGCCCAGCGCATCATCGTGGCGATGGACGTGCGCAAGAGCGCGCCGGATCCGGAAGCGGCAGCGCTTTCGGGCGGCAATCTGCAGAAATTCATTGTCGGCCGCGAACTCGACCGCCGGCCAAGCGTCATGGTGGTGAACCAGCCGACATGGGGCGTCGATGCCGGTGCCGCCGCCCATATCCGCCAAGCGCTGATCGAACTGTCGCGCAGCGGCTCGGCGGTGCTGGTGATCAGCCAGGATCTCGACGAGTTGTTCGAGATATCGGACGCGATCGCGGTCATGCACAATGGCGAACTATCCAGGCCGATGCCAATCGCGGAAGCGACCTTCGAGAAGGTCGGCCTGCTGATGGGCGGTGCCGAGCCCGGCCACGCCGAACACACGCTGGAGACGGCATGATGCGCCTCGAACTCGTCAAACGCCCGCAGCGTTCCGCACTGTTTTCAGCCCTGTCGCCATTCATCGCCTTCGCGCTGACGATCATCGCAGGTGCGGTTCTGTTCGCGCTGCTCGGCGTCAATCCGCTGACCGCGTTCCGGATCTACTTCATCGAGCCTATCAGCCAGGTCTGGCAGTTGCATGAGCTGGCGATCAAGGCAGCGCCGCTCATCCTGATCGCTGTCGGCCTGTCGGTCTGCTACAAGGCCAACATCTGGAACATCGGCGCCGAAGGCCAGTTCGTTTTCGGCGCCATCTTCGGCTCGGCCATTCCGGTGCTGTTCCCGCAGTTCGAAGGCCCGCTGGTGCTGCCGCTGATGCTTCTGCTCGGCATGGTCGGCGGCGCGGCCTACGCCGCGATACCCGCATTTTTGAAGACCCGGTTCAACACCAACGAGATCCTGACCAGCCTGATGCTGGTCTATGTCGCCCAGCTCTTCCTCGACTGGCTGGTGCGCGGCCCATGGCGCGATCCGCAGGGCCACGGCTTCCCCCAGACGATCCAGTTCGGCGACTCCGCCGTGCTGCCGGAACTGATGCCGGATGCCGGACGCGCCAATTGGGGTTTTGTCTTCGCATTGGTTGCCGCTGTGCTGGTCTGGATCCTGATGAGCCGCATGCTCAAGGGCTTCGAGGTCCGCGTGCTGGGCTCGAGCCCGCGGGCAGGGCGCTTCGCCGGCTTCGGCCTCAACCGGATGGTGTTCTTCGCCTTCCTGCTGTCGGGTGCACTGGCTGGCCTGGCCGGCATCTCGGAAGTCTCCGGCGCCATCGGACAATTGCAGCCGGTGATTTCGCCCGGCTATGGCTTCACCGCCATCATCGTTGCGTTCCTTGGCCGCCTCAATCCGCTCGGCATCGTCGCCGCCGGCCTGGTTCTGGCGCTGACCTATCTCGGCGGCGAGGCGGTGCAAAGCGCGCTCGGCATTTCCGACAAGGTGGCGAGGGTGTTCCAGGGCATGCTTTTGTTCTTCGTGCTCGGCTGCGACACGCTCATCCACTACCGCATCCGGCTGATCGGCGTCGCACTGACCAAGCCGAAGGGTGCCGCACAGCTCGAAGCCGCACCCAAGCTGAAGGAAGCCCGCTGATGGATATCGCCGTCAACATCCTCCTGACCATCGCCACGGCAGCAACGCCCCTGTTGATCGCGGCGATCGGCGAACTGGTGGTCGAGCGCTCCGGCGTGCTCAATCTCGGCGTCGAGGGCATGATGATCATGGGCGCGGTCGGCGGCTTCGGCGCCGGCTATCTGACCGGATCGCCCTGGATCGGCCTGCTTGCGGCGATCGCCATGGGAGCCTTGTTCTCGCTGCTGTTTGCCGTGATGACGCTGTCGCTCGCCACCAACCAGGTGGCAACCGGTCTGTCGCTGACGCTGCTCGGCCTCGGTCTCTCCGGCATGATCGGAACGAGCTTCGTCGGCCAGCCAGGCGTCAGGCTGCCCAATCTCGATATCCCGGTGCTGACCGAGATTCCTGTGATCGGCAGGTTGCTGTTCGGCCAGGATCCGATCTTCTACATCTCGATCGCGCTGACCGCCGCCGTGATGTGGTTCCTGTTCAAGACACGCACTGGCCTGACGCTGCGCTCGATCGGCGACAGCCATACCTCGGCGCACGCGCTCGGCATCAAGGTCATCCGTTACCGCTATCTCTCGGTGATCTTCGGCGGCGCCTGCGCCGGCCTTGCCGGTGGGCATCTGTCGCTGGTCTACACGCCGCAATGGGTCGAGAACATGAGCGCGGGCCGTGGCTGGATCGCGCTGGCGCTGGTGGTGTTCGCATCGTGGCGGCCGTGGCGGGTGCTGGCCGGCGCCTATATCTTCGGCGCGGTGTGGATCGGCCAACTTCATGCACAGGCTTTTGGCATTCCGGTGCCCTCGCAGATGCTTTCTTCGCTGCCCTATCTGGCAACCGTCGTGGTTCTCGTTCTAATCTCGCGCAACAAGCGTCTGACGATGATGAACACGCCGGCATCCCTGGGGCAGCCATTCGTTCCGGATCGTTGACAACAATAAAAAGACGGGAAGCTCCAAGGCTTAACACAGAGAGGTAACATGATGAAAAAACTGCTTATTGCCCTGATGACGACGACAGCGGCATTGTCGCTGGCGGCGTCCGCGCAGGCTGCCGACAAACTGAAAGCTTGCTGGGTCTACACCGGCCCGATCGGCGATTTCGGCTACTCCTACCAGCACGACCAGGGCCGCCTTGAGGTCGAAAAGGCGCTCGGCGACAAGGTCGAGACCGCCTATCTGGAGAACGTCTCCGAAGGCCCCGATGCCGACCGTGCCTTCGAGCGCCTGGCGCGCGAGGGCTGCAAACTTATCTTCGGCACATCGTTCGGCTTCATGGACGCCGAAGTGAAGGTCGCGAAGAAGTTTCCAAAGGTGATGTTCGAGCATGCGACCGGCTACAAGACCGGCGACAATCTCGGCATCTACAATGCACGCTTCTATGAAGGCCGATACGTGCTCGGCCAGATCGCCGCCAAGGAATCGAAGGCCGGCGTCGCTGGCTACATCGTTTCCTTCCCGATCCCGGAAGTGGTGATGGGCATCAACTCGTTCATGCTCGGCGCGCAGTCGATCAACCCGAACTTCAAGGCCAAGATCGTCTGGGTGAACTCGTGGTTCGATCCGGGCAAGGAAGCCGACGCCGCCAAGGCACTGTTCGACCAGGGCGCCGACATCATCGTCCAGCACACCGATTCGACCGCCGCCCTGCAGGTGGCCGAGGAGCGCAAGCTGCACGGCTTCGGCCAGTCGTCAGACATGATCAAGTTCGCGCCGAATGCGCAGCTGACCTCGCTGACCGACGAATGGGGTCCGTACTACATCAGCCGGGTCCAGGCCGCCATCGACGGCACCTGGAAGCCGGACAATGTCTGGCTCGGCATCAAGGATGGCGCGGTCAAGCTTGCGCCCTACACCAACATGCCCGACGACGTGAAGGCGATGGCCGAGGCGACCGAGAAGAAGATCGCCGGCGGCTGGAACCCCTTCACCGGACCGATCGCCAAGCAGGACGGCTCGGCATGGCTGAAGGACGGCGAAGTCGCCGACGACGGCACGCTGCTCGGCATGAACTTTTACGTCAAAGGCGTCGACGACAAGCTGCCGCAGTAAGGCACATCACATACCGAACATAGAGAGGGCGCCGCGAGGCGCCCTTTTCATTTGCCGAGAGAACGGATCAAAGGCTCAGACAGCGGAACCGTAGAGGTCATACGCATCGGCACGGTCGATCTTGACGGTGACGATGTCGCCTTGGCGCAGCGGACGGCGCGACTGGATGTGGACCGAGCCATCGATCTCGGGCGCGTCGTATTTGGTGCGTCCCTTTGCCGATGTGCCGTGCGCTTCGTCGATCAGCACCGGCAGGCGCTTGCCGACTTTCTTCGCGAGCTGGGTCGCCGAAATCTTCTGCTGGCGCTGCATGAAACGGTGCCAGCGCGCTTCCTTGATTTCCTGCGGCACCTGTTCAAGGCCGAGGTCGTTGGAGCGGGCGCCTTTGACCGGCTCGTATTTGAAGCAGCCGGCGCGGTCGATCTTGGCCTCGTCCAGCCAGTCGAGCAGCATCTCGAAATCGTCGTCGGTCTCGCCGGGGAAGCCGACGATGAAGGTCGAGCGGATGGCGAGATCCGGGCAGACTTCGCGCCAGCCGCGAATGCGCTCCAGCGTCTTTTCGCCATGCGCCGGCCGGCGCATGTTCTTCAGCACCTGCGGCGAAGCGTGCTGGAACGGGATGTCCAGATAGGGAAGGATTTTGCCCTCGGCCATCAGCGGAATGACGTCGGCGACATGCGGGTAGGGGTAGACGTAGTGCATGCGCACCCAGATGCCGAGCCTGCCCAGTTCCTCTGAAAGATCGAGGAATTTCGCGCGCACTTCGCGGTCGCCGAACATGGACGTCTGGTACTTGATGTCGATGCCGTAGGCGCTGGTATCCTGCGAGATGACCAGCAGCTCCTTGACACCGGCCTTGGCCAGCTTCTCGGCTTCACGCAGCACATCGGCCGCCGGCCGCGAGACGAGGTCGCCACGCAGTGCGGGAATGATGCAGAAGGTGCAGCGATTGTTGCAGCCTTCCGAAATCTTGAGATAGGCATAGTGGCGCGGCGTCAGCTTGACGCCCTGCGGCGGCAGGAGATCGATGTAGGGATCGTGCGAAGGCGGCGCCGCCTCATGCACGGCCGCCATCACGCTCTCATAAGCCTGCGGGCCGGTGATCGCCAGCACGTTGGGGTGTTTCTCGCGGATGACGTCCGGCTCGGCGCCGAGACAGCCGGTGACGATGACCCTGCCATTTTCCGAAAGTGCGGAACCGATGGCATTGAGCGACTCGTCGCGGGCGGAATCCAGGAAACCGCAGGTGTTGACGACGACGAGATCGGCGCCGTCATGCTTGCGGGCGATCTCATAGCCTTCGGCGCGCAGGCGCGTGATGATGCGTTCGGAATCCACGAGCGCCTTCGGACATCCAAGGCTGACGAAACTGACGCGAGGGGCGGACATGGGCAAGTTTCCAATGGACGCGACGCCGGAAACATCGATCCGGTCCGCAGTCTCAACATATGACGGTTTGCATGGCTCCCGCGGGAGCTCGATTTGGGCGGCGCAATAGCATGGGTTCAGCAATCAAGCAAACAAGACCGGCACCGGCGCGCCGCCGAACGCGTCTCAGTGCCCCCCTGAACCGAACCAGGGCGCCAGGAACGCGAAGTGATCGGGGTACTGCTGTACCGCACCGTCGAGCAGCATTTTCACCGCAACGTAGAGAATAATCGCCAAACCGAGATAAGCGATCCAGCGATATTTGTGCAGCAGTCGCGCGACGAACGAAGCGGCAAAGCCCATCAGGGCGATCGACAGGGCCAGTCCGACAATCAACACCGTCGGATGGTTCATCGCCGCTCCCGCTACGGCAAGAACGTTGTCGAGCGACATCGAAACGTCGGCGATGACGATCTGCCAGGCGGCCTGCGAAAAGGTCTTGCTCGGACCCTTGCCGCCAACGACGCCGTCCTTGTCGAAGTCGCCGTTCGACAGCGATTCGGTGGCATCGCGCTCCTGCTCATGGCTGACACGCAATTCGCGCCACATCTTCCAGCAGACCCACAACAACAGCAGGCCGCCGCCGATAAGCAGCATGGGGCCGATGGTGAGCAGCCATTGCGTGATCAGGGCGAAGAAGATGCGAAGAACGGTGGCCGCGGCAATGCCGACGAGAATGGCCCGCTGGCGTTGGCTGGCCGGCAGGCCGGCTGCGGCGAGGCCTATGACGATGGCGTTGTCGCCTGCCAGCGCAAGGTCGATAGCAATGACCTGAAGAAGAGCCGATAAGCCCGCGGCAGTGAATATTTCCATCGATCTGGAAGCCCCTTGCCTGTTCGCCGAGTGTTGGTCGTCGACTATCCAGACGGGCCTAATGGGATGGTCCGCTGACGTCAAGACGCTGCATCGGACAACGTTAGAAAACCACTTTGTTACAGCGGCATTACAGGGGGATTCTCAGCACTCGCTGCAGGCAAGCTTGCGCCAAGGCAAGTCTATAAAAATTAGTCGTAGAGATTGTACTTGGCCCAGTCGGCTTCAGGGATCTCGTCACCGATCCGGTAGCGGAGCTGCAGGACTTCCATATGGTCCGGCCCCGTCTGGCATTTGAATCTCAGCCGATACCATTGTCCCTTGCTGCGGAATGCCGCGCCCGTGCTCCTGATCGCATCGGCGCTCATCTCGGGTGTGGCGAAGGCATAAGCGACGACACGGTCGGCCTTGAACTTGCGATCGTCGTGGGTGATCCGGTCCAGGATTTCTGCATCGCAACGCTGCTCAAGGCGTGTTTGCGGATCAAGTTTCATCAGTCCGTTGCGCAAGGCGTTGTCCATTGCGCTGGCCGGGAATGCCAGCGTCAGGGACGCAATGGCCGTCATGCAGAGTGTCTTCATGGGCGGGACAAGCAGCATATTTTGTCTGAAAAATCAACCAAGAGGGGCGCTTCATGCTCGGCAGCCCCCAGCATTCAGGGGGTCGGCGCAATCAAAATCTCGTGTTGCGGCGCATCGTGCGAGGCCTGCGGCCAACGGACCAGCGAGGCGCGGCCAGCATCCGTGAGATCGTAGAGGCCACGGTCGACGCGCGCGAACCAGCCATAGACATTGTGCTGCAGAATTTTCGGCGCGATCGGTGTCAAGGCCTTCAGGTCACGCGGCCGTTTGGGTCCGTCGACCATCGCCGCGGCGCAGGTGAGGGCGCTTTGGCGGTAGGCGGTCATGATTGGATTGCGCGATCCTCCGCCCGCGACAGGATCGCCGCGGCGGCGCTGGTGCTCGTCAACGAGACGAGAGCGCCGCCGCGCATTCTTGCGCGGCGGCAGTGCGGCGGGGCTGACAAGCACTTCGACCTTGTCATTGGCTGTCACGCCAAGCAGGCCGAAGCCAAGCCGGCGGCAGAGGTTGCGGAACCGGGCGTCGCTTTCGCGGCCCTTGCCCCGCGCCGACATGCGCGCCGCCAGCCAGACCTCGTCGCAAACAGCCGCACGGTCGACGCCTTGCAGCACCAGTTCGAGATTGAACTGCAGCTTTAATTCACAGATGACGACCACCGGCGGCTCACCCTCGCGCAGCGCAACGATGTCGCAGCCGCCAATTTCCCCCTTCACGACGAAGTCGAGATTTTCGAGGAACCGCTTCACCGGCGCATAAAGGGAGGTCTCGTTCATGCCTCAAGGTCTAGCCGATTCGAGGCAAAAAGCCCTCCAGTCGGATGGCATCTTGCTGAACTGCCTGCCATCGCACGTTCACAAACGGCTAATTTCAACCGCCGACACGACGAGTTGCGGCAGGACTTCGGTGCCGTGTACGGCACGCGTGACGTGATCCAGGACATGAAGAATGAGATCGAGCGGATGCGGCAGGAGAGGGCGGCCGCATCATAGGGGGAGGGCTCCCCAAATTATACTTTGACTTTGCCAATCCGATCCCACCCCACCCTACCCAGAATCATAGAGATGACGGGCACGGGCAACCTCCGCTGCCGCGCTGGTTTGACAGAGCAGTAAGCTTTGCTTAGTTCGGTTCGTAAAGGGTTCCCATCTATGCAAAACAAAACTTTGAAGACATGGAAGATTTGGCTGCGCGCTAAGGGAATGTTGCCGAAGAAAAAGAAGCGATTGCCGCCGCACGTCACCATTGGTCGCCACTCATACGGAATCCACCCGGAAAACGTACTGTTTGCCGAAAAAGATGCGCCTTTGAGCCTTGGCGCCTTTTGCTCGATCGCGCCCGGTGTCAGGATCTTGTGTGCCGGCCAGCACGCCACCAATTCGGCGACGACCTTTCCGATTGAAAACCGCCTGCTAGATAGGCCGCCGGCTGTGCCAAACGCGGGAAGGCCGCGCGGTGTCAAGATTGGCAACGATGTCTGGATCGGCTTCGGCGCCGTTGTCCTGCCTGGGGTAAAGATTGGCGACGGCGCTGTCATCGGGACGAATGCGCTTGTGACGAAAGACGTTCCGCCCTACGCGATAGTTGTCGGGATGCCAGCGAAGATTTTGCGGTACCGATTTCCGCCGGAAACAATCGAGCACCTGATATCGTTGCGCTGGTGGGATTGGGATGACGACAAGATCATGGCTGAAGGCGACGCTCTGGTCGGGCCGGTAGAAACTTTCCTCGCCCGTCACTGACTGAACGGCCACCGACAAGACGAACGATTGGGATCGCGATGCGGTCCATGGCGATGGCGACACGAACGCGAACTTCACCAGTATTGAAAGTCGGCCGTCCGACCCGCGAAATGCGCTTCCATCGCGCAGTAAGCAGCCGCCGTCGTGGCATCAGGACCGTAGACATCTCGCGCGGGCTTTGCAGCGGCAACCGGGTCTGCGATATCCGAGAGCATTAGCTCGCCGGTGTCAACTTCTGGAGCCATGTCCCAGTTTTGCGGCGGTCCGGGCGCCTTGACAAGGTTCCCCGTTGCAGGTCACTTCTTCCGGTGAGGGAAAAGCGAGGACAGTTATATGAAGAAGACATACGAAAAGCCGGTTCTGATCAAGCGAGATCGGCTGTCCAGGGTGGTTGCCGGCCCGTCGGCTCCCACCGCCACCTGAAGTCCAAAGTTTCCACCGACGATCAGCCCGCTGGCATCGGCCGGCGGGCTTTTTATTTGCGCTTACGGAATTCCGGAACGTTCCGCTCGGTCTCGGGCTCAAGCGGCTCGTGCCCGGGCTCTTCATTCCAAACACTTCGCGCAAATCGCGCTGATCGACCCGCTGGCCACAGTTCGGGTAGTTGTAGAAATGACCTTCCTCTCGGATCAGGTCGCCACCGTGCAGTTTGCCGGGGATGGGTGGGCCAAGGTCTGAGAGCTTCGTCATTCCCATCGAACTTTCAATTCGCCTAAAATGTTCCGGAATTATTTTAGCGCATGCTGATTGAATCGCGGTTTCGTGTTTGAGGACCTGCATGCGTCTGAAGTTCGTCGAGCCTCTGCTGCCGACCCTTGTCGACAAGCCTCCCGAAGGCGACGAATGGATTCACGAGATCAAGTTCGACGGCTATCGCTCCCAGATCATCATCGACCATGATGTCCGCACCTTCACGCGCAACGGCCGGTGCGGCCTCCTACGGCCGGTAGCGCAGGAGTTAGCCAGTCATCCCAAGGGTGAGGCTGCCCCCCGTTGACGTGACCCGGCAGTTTACGACACTATCGTTTCCGGGACAGGGGGAAATGCGATGAAAGCTGTACTTGCTGCCACCTTGATAGCCTGCATGACTGTGACGCCATGCCTGGCCGCAACCAAAGCCGATAAAGTAAGGAAGCAGATTTCGGAGGCGATGGAAGGGCTGAATGGCTGCCCGACGCTATCTATCAATCTTCCGAGACTGCAGATGCTGCAGACGGAACTGGACAATCAAGGCAACATCAGCGCCGCGCTTAAATCTAACGGCGACATAGCCATGGCCTTTGCCGGCACACCGCCTCCCGGCGGCCCCAAGCCGGAACCGCTTTCGCCGGCCTGCCAGAAGCTGGTCGACGACTACGGATATCAAGGTAAGAAGATCAAGCGGCTGATCAACGAGCCATGAAATATTAAAGGCACTGAAAGAAGGCCGGCGCGCTTCTGCTGGGAGCTTGCCTGAATGGCGCCGGCCAGACGGTCCTTTTCAGGTCCGCCGCACCTCAGACATAGCTGAGTCTTTCCGTTACGTCATGTCGAGTTGTGCAAACGCCTTGAGAGTAGGCGAAAACGCCTATTCTGGCGCCGCAAAAGATACGAAAACGCCTAGTAAAATCAATGACTTGACTCCATCTCAACCTGGGCGCATCGTGGTTTGCGTGGCCGAATTGGCGGCCAGTTGTTTTCAGAGGAAATAGTATCACCGACTTTGAGGGGAATGCCGTTCTGGTTAGGGGCCTGTATAGAGGGTCGCAAGTTGCTCGGATTGACGAAAGAGGCGGACCGGTGGACTGGCAGTTGGCTGACGACCATGCGGGCGCAGTTGCTCTGGCGCAGGCTCTGAAGGTGGATGCACCCGACCAACAGTTCGCTTTGTACGACACCTACGTGGAACCACGATTCGCGGCAGAGTTTGCTTGAGTTCTGCCACCTTGATTTGAATGCCCGCTTAGGCGGGCTTTTTCCGCAAGGTTTCCTGGCACGGAATCTATGGCGGCACCTCCTATGGTGTGATTCGGTGCAGCGCTGTACAGGCACTGCCCGCTTCAGGAAAGGGGAAGCCTCAATGATGAGCTCAACATTGCCACTGCACGGTGGACTGGTCGAAATCGCCGAAAAGATCGCAAGAATAGCAGGTCGGTTGTGGCGGCTGGCGACCTACCAGCCAGTACGAGATGGAGACTGCTGGTGCCCGAAGTGTCACTTCACAGGCGTGACGTCTAGCCTAACTGCCGAAGACGACGACGACCCTGCTAACTCACGCAGATTCGCTTGCCGAGAGTGTCGCCAAGAGTTTCGAGTGGGTGTGTGATTTCCAATTATGGTCGATCAACCAGCGCCGTAGCTGCCGTGTCGGCAGGCGTTGGCTGCAATATCAGTGGCAACATCTCGATCAATACCGGCGAGCGCATCTATCATGTGCCTGGCCAGAGATTTTATAGCGAGACGATCATCCGGCCGGAGTTCGGTGAGCAGTGGTTCTGCAGCGAGACTGAGGCGAGGGCGGCTGGCTGGCGTAAATCGCGGCGTTAGGCCAGGGGTTATGATAACCCCAAAGACTTAACCTAACTGTTTGATTTTATTGATGGTATGGCGGAGGAAGTGGGATTCGAACCCACGGTGAGCTTGCACCCACGCCGGTTTTCAAGACCGGTGCCTTAAACCGCTCGGCCATTCCTCCAGTGACTGTTCGTCACGTGCGAATGCTCTAGTGTGCCTGGCAAAGGCCTGTCAACCGGCATGCGTGAAGCGCGCATGTTTGGCGGCCGACCACCGTGCGGCCCTCATCGTCACAATCTTGCCCGGTTCCGGCCACAATCGGTTAATACCGTAATAAACAATTCCTGCGCACAAAGGATCGGGGTTCAGGGCGCCGTTGGTATCGTCGAGTGAGTGCTTTGGCTCCTCTGCTGTTCAAACGACGGCGTCTTTGATTGAGACTGTAGGGGATTTTCAGGAAAATGCAGGCTACGACGCATCAGCGTCTTCGTCGCGCTTCCACGCTTACGCTGCTTGCGGCGTCGGCTGCCTTGCTGGCGGCTTGCGCGTCGCAGCCTGAGCCGAAAGCCATGGTAAATTCCAAGCCTCGTTCCAAGGAATATTTCGCCGAAACCGAATATGGGGTGAAGGCCAGCCCGCGCGTCCAATTCATGCGCCGCGGCGGCGGCCGTGACCAGCTCGGCAAGCCCTACCAGGTGCGCGGCAAGTGGTACTATCCGAAGGAAGACAAGAAGGGCTACGCCAAGGTCGGCCTGGCCTCCTGGTATGGCGACGCCTTTCACGGCCGGTTGACCGCCAATGGCGAAGTCTACGACATGACGCATCTGACGGCGGCGCACCCGACCATGCCGCTGCCAAGCTATGCCCGCGTCACCAACCTCGAAACCGGCAGTTCGGTTATCGTGCGCGTCAACGACCGCGGCCCCTATCACGAGGGCCGCATCATCGACGTCTCCGAGCGTGCCGCGCAGATGCTCGACTACGCCAAGGTCGGCACCGCAAAGGTCAAGGTCGAATATGTCGGCCGCGCACCGCTCGACGGCAATGACGATCAATACCTGATGGCCTCCTACCATCCAGGCAACAGGATTCCGGATCCGTCGGATGGCTTGCCAACCGGCGTCATGGTGGCCATGAACGGACCGTCGCCAAGCGTGCCCGTGGGTGCCGCCGCCGTACCGTTCCCAGGCCAACTGACGAATTCGGGGCAAGCGTTCGACGAGCAGCCGTCCCTGTCGGCGCAAACACCCGCATTCGGCAATCTGGCGCTGCCCAATTTCGGGCCGATCGTACCCGAGCGCCCGGCGATCGGCCTGCCGCCGCAGTCGCCCTTCGCCATGGCCTCGCTGAACTATGCGGATGAACGTGTGCGGCGCGCCGATGTTTTTGCCGCGCTGGACGATAGCGGCATGTCGCCCGCCGACATCCTGCGGTCGTGGAAGAAGTCCAGCCCGCAAGCCTCGCCCGCCAACGCCGACTATGTTGCTGCTGGTACGTTTGACAACGCCGCCGAAGCCAAGCGCGTGGCCGCGGCACTTGAGCCCTTTGGCAGAACAGAGATCCAGCGTACCGATCTCGACGGCAATGACTGGTATGCGGTCAACCTCTATCCCAATGGCCATGGCGGCCTGGACGAGTTGCTGCAGGCCGCATGGTCGCATGGCGCACCCGATGCGCTGGCAGTGCGCAACTGAATTACCAACCCGATTTCCGCTGAACAGTTGATCCGTCACAGTTGATCCGTCTTGGAAAAAGCCCGATAGTTTCGCGGGCTTGCCGGAGGGACCGGCCAACGGATTGAATTTCATGCAGTTTCGCTTGCTACAGCCTTTTGCCGGGTTTTTGCTCCTCGGCTTTCTGCTTTCACTCGCTCCAGCCCAAGCGCAGCTTTTCGAGACCAAGGCCACACAGGCCTTCATGATCGATGCCGACACCGGCACGGTGCTGTTCTCGAAAGATGCCGACAAGCCGATCCCGCCGGCCTCGATGGCCAAACTGATGACCATGGAAGTGGTTTTCAACGCGCTGAAATCCGGACGCCTCAAACTCGACGACACGTTCGTGGTGAGCGAAAACGCCTGGCGCAAGGGCGGCGCCCCGTCGGGAACATCGACGATGTTTGCCAAGCTCAAATCGGCGATCCGCCTTGAGGACCTGATCCAGGGCGTGACCGTGCAGGCGGCCAATGACGGCTGCATCGTCATCGCCGAAGGGATGGCCGGGTCCGAGGACAATTTTGCCGCTGAGATGACTGAGCGCGCGCACCAGATCGGCCTCAAGACATCGACCTTCGTCAATTCGACCGGCCTGCCGGCCGACGGCCAGCAGACGACCGTGCGCGAACTGGCGCAACTGGCACTGCATCTGTGGCGCGATTATCCCGACTTCTATCGCTACTACGGCCTGAAGGATTTCACCTGGAACAAGATCTCGCAGAAGAACCGCAACCCGCTGCTGGCGATGGATATCGGCGCCGATGGCCTGGCTGTCGGCGCGAGCGAGGCGTCGGGATTCGGCATCGTCGCTTCGGTCAGCCATGACGGCACGCGGGTGATCATGGCGATGAGCGGGTTGGCCAACGATAAGGAGCGTGCCGAGGAGGCCCGAAAGCTGCTCGACTGGGGCGCGCGCTCCTTCCAGAAGACCGAAATCTTCGCCAAGGACGAGGTGGTCGGCGAGGCGCAGGTTTTTGGCGGTGCGAAATCCGGCGTGACGCTCAAGGCAAATGGGCCGATCGACATCTTCCTGCCGATCACCAACCGTGACAAGCTGACGGCCAGGATCGTCTATACTGGCCCGGTTGCGGCACCCGTGGAGGAGGGCCAGCCGGTGGGGGCGCTGCGCGTCTTCATCGGCGACACACTGAGCCAGGAGACACCGCTTTTCGCCGCTGAATCGATCGGTGTCGGCACACTGCCGCAGCGCGCGCTCGATGCCGTCAAGGAACTGGCGATCGGCTGGCTGCGATAGCGCCGACGGCATGGACGTTTTCCCGAACGCGGACTATCTAGAGCGCAACAATCCACATGGACAAAGGCCCTTTCGATTGGCGCGCGGATTTTTCATCACCTTTGAAGGCGGCGAAGGCGCAGGCAAGTCGACGCAGATCGAGCGGCTGGCGAGGAAGATGCGCGCCAAGAAGTATGATGTCCTGCTGACGCGCGAACCCGGCGGTTCGCCGGGCGCCGAGGCAGTCAGGCATGTGCTGCTCTCGGGCGCGGCGGAGCCATTCGGACCGAAGATGGAGGCGCTGCTCTTCGCTGCCGCCCGTTCCGACCATGTCGAGCAGGTCATCCGGCCGGCGGTCGAGCGCGGCTCCGTCGTGCTGTGCGACCGTTTTCTGGATTCCTCACGTGTCTATCAGGGCGTCACCGGTGGCATCGATCCGGCATTCATGGCGGCGCTCGAAGAGGTTGCCATCAACGGCATGATGCCAGACATGACACTGATCTTCGATATCGATCCGGCCGAGGGCCTCAGGCGCGCGACGCTGCGGCGCGGCAACGACGCCGACGCCGACCGCTTCGAGAAGGAAACGCTCGCCATCCATCAGGCCCGCCGCGAGGCCTTTCTGGCGATCGCCGCGGCCGAGCCGGAACGCTGCATCGTCATCAACGCGTCCGCCGATCCCGATACGGTGGAGCACGTCGTCACCGCGGCCGTGTTCGCGGCATTGGAGGCGAGGGCGCCCGCGCGCAATAGGCAGGCCGCACCGGTATGATCTTCGAACGCATTGCGCCCGAACAGCATGACACGCTGGACGGCGTGCCCGAACCGTCCGAAACGCCGCGTCTGGTCGGGCACGGGCAAGCAGCCGGCATGCTCGCCGCCGCCTATCGGTCGGGAAAGCTGCCACATGCGCTGATCTTTTCCGGACCGGTCGGCATCGGCAAGGCGACGCTGGCTTTCCATCTGGCGCATCACCTGCTGAAGCACCCGGCCTTCGAACAGGCGCCGGAAAGCCTTGCCATGCCCGATCCGGCCTCGCCGCTGTCTCGCCAGATCGCAACCGGAGCGCATCCGGGCGTATTGCATCTGACCCGCCCACTGAACGACAAGACCAAGAGCTTCAAGACCGTGGTCACCGTCGACGAGATCCGCAAGGTCAACCGCTTCCTGTCGCTGACCTCGCATGACGGCAGCTACCGGGTTGTCATCGTCGATCCCGCCGACGACATGAATGCCAATGCCGCCAATGCCTTGCTGAAGAACCTTGAGGAGCCGCCGGCGCGAACGCTGTTCATTCTCATCGTCCATGCGCCGGGCAGCCTGCTGCCGACGATCCGCTCACGCTGCCAGGTGGTGCGCCTGACGCCGCTCGATACCGACGACTTGCTGGCGGTGCTGAAAACCGCCGACCCGCCGCCACCGGACGATCCGGCCGCGCGGGCAGCCCTGGTCGAGCGGGCAGGGGGCAGCGCCCGCAACGCGATCCTGCTGACGCAATATGGCGGGCTGGAGATCGCCCAGACGCTCGATGCGCTGGTGGCGAAGGGAAAGAGCGACGTCAACGGAGCCTATCGGCTGGCGGAAGCCGTTGCCGGGCGCGACCAGGCGATCCAGTTCGATATCTTCAACCGCCGGGCTCTCGACCTCCTGTCGGACGCGGCAAGCGAGGCTGCCCTCGCCGGGGATCTCGCACGGGCCAAAACGCTGTCGGACACTTGGCATGAGGCGCTGGACGCTATATCTGAGACCGACACCTACAATCTCGACAAGAAGCAGCACGCCCTGACCATGATCGACCGCCTGAATTCTGCAATGCGAATGTGACGGTTTCGTCGTGCATGCCGTCGCCCCAAGACCGGGGCCACTTTTGGGCGGCATGCATCAGCACCGGGATGGCAATCGCCATTCCGATGCGATATCCACCGCCACGGCTTCCATTCAGACTTTCATGATGGTTCATTCATGTCACGCGACACATTCTACATCACGACAGCGATTTCCTACCCGAACGGCAAGCCGCATATCGGCCACGCCTACGAGCTGATCGCCACCGACGCGCTCGCACGCTTCCAGCGGCTCGACGGCAAGCAGGTCTTCTTCCTCACCGGTACGGACGAGCACGGCATCAAGATGCTGCAGACGGCCAAGCGCGAAGGCATTTCGGCGCGCGAGCTGGCCGATCGCAACTCGGCCGATTTCAAGCGCATGGCGACCGCGCTCAACGCGTCCAACGACGATTTCATCCGGACCACCGAAGAGCGGCATTACGCGGCCTCGCAGGCGATCTGGAAGGCGATGGACGCGAATGGCGACATCTACAAGGGCGGCTATGCCGGCTGGTACTCGGTGCGCGACGAAGCCTATTACGGCGAGGAGGAGACGGAGGTCCGTCCTGACGATATTCGCTATGGGCCGCAGGGAACGCCGGTCGAATGGGTCGAGGAAGAGAGCTATTTCTTTCGCCTCTCGGCCTATCAGGACAAGCTGATTGCGCTTTATGAAAACCAGCCTGACTTCATCGGTCCGGCCGAGCGCCGCAATGAGGTGATGAGCTTCGTCAAATCCGGACTGAGGGATTTGTCGATCTCGCGCACCACCTTCGACTGGGGTGTGCCGGTGCCGGGCGACGAGAAGCACGTGATGTATGTCTGGGTCGATGCGCTGACAAACTACATCACAGGTGTCGGCTATCCCAATGAAAATGATGAGAAATGGCGTTTCTGGCCAGCCGATGCGCACATCATCGGCAAGGACATTGTGCGCTTCCATGCGGTTTACTGGCCGGCCTTCCTGATGTCGGCCGGCATCCCGCTGCCGAAGCGCGTTTTCGGCCACGGCTTTCTGTTCAACCGCGGCGAGAAGATGTCGAAGTCGGTCGGCAACGTCATCGACCCGTTCACCATGATCGAGCATTACGGTCTCGACCAGGTGCGCTATTTCTTCCTGCGCGAGGTGCCGTTCGGCCAGGACGGCAGCTACAGCCATGAAGCGATCGTCAACCGCACCAATGCCGACCTCGCTAATGGTCTCGGCAATCTGACGCAACGCTCTCTGAAGATGATCGCTGCGAATTGCGGTGGCGTGGTGCCGCAGCGTGGCGGGCTAACCGAAGCCGACAGGGCGATCCTCGACCAGGCGGTGGAAGCGCTTGGCACGGCGCGCAAGGCAATGGCGGAGCAGGGCATCCATCTGGCGTTGGCGGCGATCTTTGGCGTGGCCGCCGAAGCCGATCGTTATTTCACGTCTCAGGAGCCCTGGGCGCTGAAGAAGACCGACCCGGCGCGGATGGAAACGGTGCTGTGGACCACCGCCGAAATCGTTCGTCGCGTCGCACTTCTGAGCCAACCCTACATTCCGGGCTCGGCGACGAAGCTGCTCGACCTGCTGGCGGTGCCGGCGGACAAGCGCGATTTCGTGCATGTCCATGCCGACCATGCGTTGGTTCCCGGCACGGCGTTGCCCGCGCCGGAAGGCGTCTTTCCGCGCTACGTCGAACAGCCGGGCGCGAACGCCTGATGCTTGTCGACAGCCACTGCCATCTGGATTTTCCAGATTTCGCCGAGGAGCGGGCGGCCATTGTCGCCCGCGCCAAAGCGGCCGGCATCGGCCGCATGGTGACGATCTCTACCCGTGTGAAGCGCTTTCAGCAAATCCTTGAAATCGCGGAGACTTTCGACGAGGTCTATTGCTCCGTCGGCACCCATCCGCACAATGCGGCCGAAGAGCTCGACGTCACCACTGCCGAGCTCGTGCGTCTGTCGGCGTACCCCAAGGTGGTGGCGATCGGCGAGGCCGGGCTCGACTATTTCTACGACAAGGCGCCGCGCGAGGCGCAGGCACAGGGCTTTCGCACCCACATTGCCGCTGCTCGCGAGACCGGGCTGCCGCTCGTCATCCATTCACGCGATGCCGATGACGACATGGCCGCCATTCTCGAGGAGGAGACAGGGAAGGGCGCTTTCCCCTTCATCCTGCATTGTTTCTCCTCGGGACGCCGGCTGGCCGAAATCGGCGTCGCGCTCGGCGGCTATGTCTCGTTTTCGGGCATCCTGACGTTCAAGAACTCGCCGGAGCTGCGCGCCATCGCCGCCGAGTTACCGCACGACCGGCTGCTCGTCGAAACCGATGCGCCCTATCTCGCGCCGATCCCGTTTCGCGGCAAGCGCAACGAGCCTGCCTATGTCGCGCACACCGCCAAGGTGCTGGCGGAGACGATCGGCGTCAGCGAGCAGGAAATCGCAACATTGACGACCAACAATTTCTTCCGGCTGTTTGAGAAAATGCCGCGTCCGGATCTACGGAGCGCCTAGAGCATGACTGACCGGCTGCGCCTCACCATTCTCGGCTGCGGCTCGTCGCCAGGCGTACCGCGCATCACTGGTGACTGGGGCAATTGCGATCCGGGCAATCCAAAGAACCGGCGTATGCGCACTGCTGTGCTGGTCGAGCGGATCACGGCGAATGGCGCTCGGACGACAGTCGTCATCGATACCGGACCGGATTTTCGTCAGCAGATGCTGATGGCATCGGTCAGGCGCATTGACGCTGCTGTCTACACGCATCCGCACGCCGACCACATTCACGGCATCGATGATCTGCGCGGCTTCGTCCATGATCAGCGTCACCGGATCGATGTCCATGCCGACGAGCCAACAATGCTGCGGCTGCGCCAGGCGTTCGGCTACTGCTTCGAGACGCCACCAGGCAGTTCCTATCCGCCGATCGTCAGCGCCCATATCATCGACCACGCCACGCCTGTCGTGATCGAAGGAGAGGGGGGTGCCCTCACCTTCGAGCCCTTGCCGCAGATCCATGGCGACATCATTTCGCTCGGCTTCCGCATTGGCGAGCTGGCCTATTGCCCTGATATCAGCGACTTCCCCGACGCCACCGCCGAGCGACTGCGTGACCTTGATGTCCTGATCATCGACGCGCTGCAGTACAAGACGCACCCGAGTCACATATCGCTTGGCCAGGCGCTTGAATGGATCGAACGGCTGGCGCCGAAACACTCTGTCCTGACGCACATGCACGTGCCGTTGGACTACGCTACGGTGATGGCCGAGACGCCGGACAACGTAGTGCCAGCCTATGATGGCATGGTCATCGAAATTCCTTATAAATCAGCGCCATAAACACGTTTTTTCATTTCTCTTTTTTGGTTGGAATATCAGCGGTGTGCCGATGCGCTCGTAGCCCATGCGGGGCGTGCGTCGCCGCCAGCACCCAGCACCTCGATCCAAGCGCCAGATCGTCATGCAGCATTTTGGACATCAGCGACTGGTGCCGCGACGCCGGTGCGAAGGCTCAACATACATCTCCGAAGCAGCCGGTAGCCGAGATCTCCGAACGGCCATGTACGAACACCTCGATCGCCACTTCGATCTCACGCTTTGTTGTCGTCATTCTCGCAGCGTAGCGTTGGCGATCCGCTCAAGGCAACACGCATCGATAGTGCCAAGCCTATGAAAATCAGCGGCAATTTCCATCCGCCGATCAATATGATAGTTCCATAATCTATCTTATGCGACTTTCAGACATGGGTCCGGAGATAGCGAAATGTGTCGTCACGCGTGCTAACCTCCCACCCAATATCATCAGGACCATCAAGCTA
The DNA here is from genome assembly GCF_055456085.1 of Mesorhizobium subarcticum. Classification (NCBI taxonomy): domain Bacteria; kingdom Pseudomonadati; phylum Pseudomonadota; class Alphaproteobacteria; order Hyphomicrobiales; family Phyllobacteriaceae; genus Mesorhizobium; species Mesorhizobium subarcticum. Next base: position 4,811,951 of record NZ_CM144237.1, read on the forward strand.
ATGACCGCATCGTTTCTCGGCTTTCCCGATCGCCTCGCCGATGGCCGCACGCCTCGTGCGGTGATCTTCGGAGCCGGCCACGGCAGCGCCTATCCCGGCAAGGACAGCAGCGGCCATGCCTTGGCAGCCGACGCGATCCGCGCAGCCAGCAAGGATGAGGCTTCGCTCGTCGAGCATTGGGATTTCGATCTCGGCGGGCCGCTGTTCGACGGCAAGCCGATCTCCTGTGTCGACGCCGGCGACATCTTGACCATCCTGCATGACAATGCCGGCAACCGCGACCGGATCGAGGCGAAGACGCGCGAAGTCCTGTCCTTACCGGCCGTGCCGATCCTGCTTGGCGGCGATGATTCCGTCGTCATTCCGTTCCTTGCCGGCTTTGCCGATCACGGACCGGTCTGGATCCTGCAGATCGACGCCCATATCGACTGGCGCGACGAGGTGCACGGCGAACGTTACGGCTATTCGAGCCCGATGCGGCGAGCGAGCGAGATGCCGCATGTCGCCGGCATGGTGCAGGTCGGCCTGCGCAGCGTCGGCAGCGCGCGCCGCGCTGAAATCGAAACGGCGCAGCACTACGGCAGCCGTTTCGTGACCGCGCGCGAGGTTCATGCTCAAGGTGTGGAGGCCGCCCTTCGGCATATTCCGGAAGGCGCACGAGTCGTCGTCACGTTCGACTGCGACAGTCTCGATCCCGGCATCATGCCGGGCGTAGCCGCGCGTACGCCGGGCGGCCTCACCTACACGCAGGTGATCGACCTGATCGCGGGCCTCGGCAAGCGGGCCAGGATCGCGGGATTCGACCTTGTCGAGCTCTATCCCCCCGCCGACATTGACGGCCTGTCAGCGCTGACCGCCGCGCGCCTTCTCGTCAATGTGATCGGCGCCATCGTCCGGCAGGTTTGAGAGCTGGCTTCTCTTTCGGCGGTCAGGTCTGCGCTTGGCCTTTTATGTGGTGCCGGCCGCTGAAACGCGACGATGGACGCCGTCCAGGCTTTCCGCCAACGCATCGAAGACGTTACGGGCCGTGAGTTCGTTCAGGACCTGCTCATTGATGCCGCCACGGGTCGCATAGTCCTGCGCCAGATGGGTGAAGTCCGCATCGGGCGCCGTCTCCGGAGCGTGGCCAAGAGCCGTGAAGAGCGCGGCGATATAATCGCGCCCCTTGGCATCCGGAACGTCATGCGCTTTCAGCCAGCGATGAATCGTATCGAGGTATTTGAAATACGTCGCATAGGTTGCGGTCACGACGCTCAACGCGTCAAATTCTCTGGAACTCTCGACCTCGATCACCTTCCCCAGCCCGGCCAGCAACGCCGCTACGCCCGGATCGGGCGGGTAAACGATCGTCGCCCCGAGCCGCTGGGCGATCATTGGCATAGGTAGCGCTTTCGTCACGCGTTTCGCGGGTGCGGCCAGGCCGACGATTTCCTCCCGCGACAGGGTGGCGATCAGGCTGATGAGATGATGGTCGTGCCGAAACCGCAATTCGGGCAGCACCTGGTGGGCAATCTGCGGCCGGACGGCCAGCATGACGGTGTCGCATTCATCGAGTACCGCCTGATTGTCGGCGGCAACATCCACATTCGGATAGCGGGAAGCGAGATCCGCTGCGATCTCTTCGTTGCGCGGCGACAACACCACCGAGACCGAGTTGCCGGCAACGGATTTGAGCCCGGTGACAATGGCGGCCGTGAGCGCGCCTGTGCCGATGAAGCCAAGTTTCATTTGATGTCCCACGGTTTTCCGTCTGGTCGTCCGCTGGTCACAACGGCCCCTGCTCCAAGCTGATCCGGTAACTCAGCGACCGCTTCGCGCCCGGTTCGATCAGCATCACGCCAGGTTTGTCAGCGAATTCGCCGTCGAAATCGGCCGGGCTTGCCACGCCGTGCCAGGGCTCGAGGCACAGGAACGGCGCGCCGCCCGGCTTGGACCAGATGCCGAGCTCCTCTGCTCCCTGCCATGACATTTCGATCGCCGGACCACGGTCGGCGGCGTAGCGCGCGCTGGTGCTGGCGGGTCGATCCAAGATGACGGCGTCCTCATCGAACAGCCGTTCGGACAGTGCAAGCGTCTTGCCTTTGATCGGCGTCGGCTGCGGTGCTGGCAGCAACAGGCCATCTTTCAAGCGGCGGATCGGTGCCGGCTCATCATTGGCAAAGGTCAGCCGATAGGCCTCCTTGGACAATTCCGGCAGCAATGGCCAGTTGAATGCCGGATGCGCGCCGACCGAGGCCGGTAACGGCTCGTCACCGGTGTTGGTGACCTCCAGGGCCACACCGAGCTGTTGACGGTCCAGTGTGTAGGTCGCGGCAAGGCGAAAGGCGAAGGGGTAGTGCGCGCGCGTGTCGGCATCATCGGTCAGAACCAGCGTACAGGACCGAGGCCCCCTCTCCGCCCAGGCAAAAGGCTTGTCGCGCGCGAAGCCGTGTTGCGTCATTGGATAGGTCTTGCCGCGATGGCGCAGTTGGTCGCCCTTCAGCCGGCCGACGATTGGAAACAGCACCGGCGAATGGCGCCGCCACTCCGGCCCGGCCTGCCACAAGTACTCAAATCCTTGCGCATCCTGCAGCGAGACCAGCTCGGCACCCTGCCCGACTATAACAGCCGAAATGCCGTCGCCATGGAGCGTCTGGCTGTCCTGACCCATATGTCCTCGCGGTTTTGAAGGCTGTTGCGAGGCAGACTAGCAAAGGCTTTTGAGGAACTCAAGCCGTAGTCGGTCCTGGCGGAACGAATTGTGGCCGGAGGATCTCTCCTCCGGCCACCTCTCCGCATCAAGGGCGAGAACCCCACCCTTGCCCACAGCGGATAGTCGTTACTCCCGCTCTCCGGTGAAGTTCAGCAGCAGCTGGAAGATGTTGATGAAGTTCAGATAGAGCGAGAAGGCGCCGAAGACGGCCAGTTTCTGCCGCGATTCCGCGTCGAAATTCTCGGCATACTGTTCCTTGATCGTCTGCGTGTCCCAGGCGGTCAGGCCGATGAAGACGGCAATGCCGATCACCGAAATGGCGAACTGCAGCGCCGTCGAGCCGAGGAAGATGTTGACGATGCTGGCGATCACCACGCCGATCAGGCCCATGATCAGGAACGACGAAAACTGCGTCAGGTCGCGCTTCGTCGTGTAGCCATAGAGGCTGGTGGCGCCGAACATGGTGGCCGCGATGAAGAAGGTGCGCGCGATGCTGGTGCCGGTGAAGACCAGGAACACGGAGGCGAGCGACAGGCCCATCACCGCGCAGAAGGCCCAGAACATCGCCTGGGCGCTGGCCGCCGACATGGTCTGCATCTTGAACGAGAACAGCAGGACGAAGGCGAGCGGCGCCAGCATCACCACATATTTCAGCGGGCTGGAGAAGATCGGCACGTAAAGCGCCGGTGTCGATGACACCAGGAAGGCGACCAGGCCGGTGACCACAAGGCCAAGGCCCATGTAATTGTAGACGCGCAGCATGTGCTGGCGCAGGCCCTCGTCAAAGACGGCTCCGGTCTGGGCGCCGGTGCCAACGCGATATCCCAGATTGGGCGTGTTCATTTGCAGTCTCCTTTATGGATCGGTCAGTAAAGCGTCTTGGCGAGTGTCTCGGCGGCGCGGTCGAGGTCATGGACCCCGCTCTTGCCGACCACCGCATAGGCGACCTCGCCGATCTGGAAATAGGCAGAGGAAATATCGCCCGAGGGTGCGACGGTCGGCTTGACCACATCGAAGGTTCCCGGCCGGATCGCAAACAGCGACACCAGCCCCATATCCTTGGTGTCGACAGCCATCTCGACGCTCGGGCCGAAGCGCGAGGGATAGATCTGCACGTCGCGCACCTTCCAGTCCTTGGGCAGCGACGGCATGACGATCGCGGTCGCCGCACGGATCTCGCTGGCATTGTAATTGGGCGCTTCCGGCTGCGAGGGCATGGTTTCGCGCACCAACGTCGTTCTGTGCGCGCGCACCGCCTCGTCGACATAGGCCGGCGGCTGCGGTGAAGCGACGACCTTGGTCACCGACATCGGCCCGATGATACCATTCGCCAGCCAGCCGGCGGCAACGAAGGCGGCAACCGCGGCAGCGCGCTGTAACACGCCGAAGATGCGGCCCCGCGCCAGCCCCCTCTCCAGCCGTCGCGCCGCGTCAGCGGTCGCCGGTCGCGCCATGCCTTTGGAGCCAGCAAGCGCCACGCGCAGTTCGTCCCGGGTCCGCAGATCCGACATCACGCGCGCGGCGGTCTCTGGACGGGTCGACAGGAATGCCTCGACCTCGATGCGGCGGGTGACATCCAGCTGGTCGTCGACATAGGCGTCGAGGTCGGTGTCGGTCACCGGGTCGACAAGAGCGCTCATGGCTCACCTCCCACAATCCTGAGATGATTTTTTCCGCGCCCCGGGGCGGCGTCTTCCATCTGGCGCAAGGCGGCGCGTGCCCTACCGATGCGCGACATCAGCGTGCCCAGCGGCACGCCGGTGGCATTGGCCGCCTGTTGATAGGAAAGCCCTTCGATGGCGACCAGATGCAGCGCCGAACGCTGTTCTTCCGGCAGTTTGAAGAAGGCGTCCCGCACCTGCGCCAGGCGCACCGAATGCTCCTGTGGCGCCGGCGTGCTGGCATCGGCAAGGTATCCGGCCTGTTCGACGCGCGCCGCTTCCGAGCGGCGCGAGCGCATGCGGTCGACAAACGCGTTGTGAACGATAGACAGCAGCCAGGCCCGCAGGTTTCCGCCCGAGCGGAAGGTGCCGCGCCGCTCATAGGCGCGCACCAGCGCATCATGCACGAGATCCTCGGCGTCCGCACTGTCGCGCGTCAGCGACTGTGCGTAGCGGCGCAGCGATCCGAGCTGTCCTATGATGTCAAAGCGTGGCATCGACCGTTTCATGTCCTGTTTACGGAGCATGTGGGGATTTTAATCCCGGCGATGCGATTTTTTCTTTGGCGGGTTCGCCGAAGGGGCCGGGTTTGCCAGTACCCTCCCCAAGCTTGGTTTTCAGGGGCGAAGTGTTTTCGACGGTTTGGGAGTTGTTACGCCGCAGGCGCGCAGAACCCATCTGCCGCCGTCGCTGCGAAAATCGGTGATGCTGAGCGGTTCGATATCGATCTTCCAACTGGCGGCAAGCGGCGCGCCGAGGACGTGCAGGATCGCTGTGCGAATGATGCTGGCATGGGTCACGGTGATTGTGTGACCACGCTCCGCCATTAACCGGTCCATCAAGTCGGAGGTCCGGCGAGCAACCTCGGCCAGCGACTCGCCGCCATGCGGGGCCGCATTGGGGTCGGTAAGCCAGGCGGCTATGCCCTCGGGCTGCTCCGCCTGGACTTCCTCAAAACTCCGGCCGGCCCAGCGGCCGTGATCCTGGTCCGCCAGAAGCGGTTGGACCGATGCTTCGAGCGCTAGCGCCTCGGAGGTCTGGCGGGCGCGAAGTGCTGGCGCTGTCCACACGCGGTCGGCGCGGCGCAGCGTTCCGCGCATCGCCTTCGCCAGTGCCAGCGATCGCGGCTCCAGCGGCTCGTCCCCCGGGAACGCACCCTTCCGGGTCGCGGCCGTGGCACCGTTGCAGATCATCGTCAGCCGTACCAGCATGAAGCAGTCATCCCTAAGCCGCCTTCAAAGCGGTGCATATGCTGTGATTAGAATAGCGGCTATCGTTTCGATCGAAAGGCCTTGGGCACCGCCTTCTGTTTCGCACAACTAAAAGCGCTGGTGCATCACGTCCGATTTGCGTATCACTCCGCCGCGCCAACGGAACCATAGCGATGTTTGAAGACCTGCAGCCAGCTCCCGCCGACAAGATTCTGGCATTGATCGGTCTCTATCGCGCCGATCCACGCCCCAACAAGGTCGATCTCGGCGTCGGCGTGTACAAGGATCGCGACGGCAAGACGCCGGTCATGCGCGCCGTGCGCGAAGCCGAAAAGCGGCTGCTCAATAGCCAGGACACCAAGACCTATCTCGGACTTGCCGGCGACACCGGCTTCAACACGGTGATGGCCAAGCTCGCCTTCGGCCCCGGCGCTGATATGACGCGCATCCGGGCAGCACAAGCGCCCGGCGGCTCCGGCGCGTTGCGGCTGGTGGCGGAGTTGCTGAAGCGGACGCGTTCGGACGCGACCGTCGTCTGGCTGTCGGACCCGACCTGGCCGAACCACATGCCAGTGATGCGCGCCGCCGGCCTGCAGATCCGCGAGTACCCCTATTTTGATGCGGCATCGGGTGCGGTTCGTTTCGACGACATGCTGGCCGCGTTGCGCACGGCCAGCAGCGGCGACGTGGTGCTGCTGCATGGCTGCTGCCACAACCCGACCGGCGCGAACCTGGATGCGGCTCAGTGGGAGGCCGTCACCGATCTGGTCGTCGAGCGCGGCCTGCTGCCATTTGTCGACATCGCCTATCAAGGCTTTGGCGACGGCCTCGAGGCCGACGCCCTTGGCCTGCGGCTGCTGGCGGCCAAAGTTCCGGAAATGGTCGTTGCGTCGAGCTGCTCGAAAAATTTTGCTGTCTACCGCGATCGTGTCGGTGCGGCGATGGTCGTGGCCAGGGACGGCGCGCAAGCTGATGTGGCGATGAGCCAGATGCTGTCAGCGGCGCGCGCCATGTATTCGATGCCGCCAGACCATGGGGCTGCCGCCGTGCGCATCGTGCTGGAAGACGACGTCTTGCGTGCGGACTGGGAAGCCGAGCTGGAAGAGATGCGCCTGCGCATGCTGAGGCTTCGCGTGGCTTTCGCCGAGGCACTGCGCCGGCAGTCCAACTCCGACCGCTTCGATTTCGTCGCCAGCCATCGCGGCATGTTCTCGCGGCTTGGCCTCACGGAAGCACAGGTCGAGCGGCTGCGTGCTGAACATGGCGTCTACATGGTCGGCGACAGCCGCATCAACGTCGCCGGACTGCCCGAGGACGGCATGGATGACCTCGCCAAGGCGATCGTTTCCGTACTCGACTGAAGCGGTTCACCTGTGGACAAGGCCCCCTCGCCGGCTGACAGCGTTGGCCGCGCGTCGGGCCGCAGGATAGCATCCCGCGTATGACGCCATCCAAAGACATTTCGCGCCTGATCGAGATCATGGCGGCGCTGCGTGAGCCCAAGACCGGTTGCCCCTGGGATATCGAGCAGGATTTCACGAGCATCGCGCCCTATACGATCGAGGAAGCCTATGAGGTGGCCGACGCCATCGCGCGCGGCGATCTTGACGATCTGCGCGACGAGCTCGGCGATCTGCTGCTGCAGGTCGTCTACCACGCCCAGATGGCGCAGGAAGCTGGCGAATTCGCCTTCCCGGATGTGGTTCAGGCGATCACCACGAAAATGATCCGCCGCCACCCGCATGTCTTTGGCGACGAGAAGGCGCGTAGTGCCGGCATGGCCAAGGGCATGTGGGAAAGGATCAAGGCGCAGGAGAAGGCGGAGAAACGCAGCGCCCGCCTCGCTCGCGGCCTCGACCCGGAAGACAATGGCAAGGGGTTCCTGGACAGTGTGCCGGTCGCCCTGCCCGCCCTGACACGGGCGCTGAAACTTCAAGAGAAGGCTGCCCGCGTCGGCTTCGACTGGAGCGAGGCGGCGCCCATCCTCGACAAGATCGAGGAAGAGATCGGCGAATTGCGCGAGGCTCTGGCCAAGGGCGAAACGGCTGAGATCAAGGACGAGTTCGGCGACATGCTGTTTGCCGTCGTCAATCTGGGTCGTCACCTCAAGCTCGATTCCGAAGCAGCGCTCAGCGGCACAAATGAAAAGTTCCGCTCACGCTTTCACTATGTCGAACGCGCACTGGAAGCGTCGGGAAGCACGCTGGAAAAAGCCACGCTGGATGAGATGGAAGCGCTCTGGCAGCAAGCCAAAGGCAAGAAGTAAGCGGACTTCGAGCAATTCCAGGAAAAGTGTGCGCGATTTTCCCGGGAAAAGCGCGTAGCGCTTTCCCTTGGGAATTGCGTAAAAAAGAAATCGATCGTTTCACCGTTTCGGCGAAACGATCTAGTCCTTGTTCTTGCGATGCAATCGGCTTTCGATCTCTTGCCGGGCCGTGTGCGTTGCCTTGAGCGAGATGGTCGCGCTGCCATCCTCATTGTCGGTGCGCGAAACGATGTCGCCATTGCGGTAGAGCCAGTCGACGAGGCCGAACTGCGCCGGCTCAATGGTCACCGTCAGTTCCTCCAGCTCGCCCGACATCCTGGTCTCGATCAGCGCTTTCAGCGCATCGATGCCTTCGCCTGTGATGGCCGAGATGGCGATCGGCGGCGCCTTGTTGGCGTCGGCACCATCGGCAAGCAGACGCTCCCGATTGCCGTCGTCGAGCAGGTCGACCTTGTTCCACACCTCGATGACACGCTTGGCATCACCGGCATCGACGCCGAGATCGGCGAGGATGCGTTCGACATCCTCGGCCTGCGCGGCGGTGTCGGGATCCGAGATATCACGCAGATGGATGACAAGGTCAGCCTCGACCACCTCTTCCAGCGTGGCGCGGAAGGCGGCGACCAGATGCGTCGGCAAGTCGGAAATGAAGCCGACCGTGTCCGACAGGATGATCGGCGTGCCGTGCGGCAGCCGCACCCGGCGAAGCGTGGGGTCGAGCGTGGCAAACAGCATGTCTTCGGCCAGCACATCGGCTCCGGTCAGCCGGTTGAACAGCGTCGACTTGCCGGCATTGGTGTAGCCGACGATCGCCACCACCGGGAACGGCACCTTCTTGCGTTTGGCCCGGTGCAGGTCACGGGTGCGGCGCACCGTTTCCAGCTCGTGCTTGAGCTTGATGATCTTTTCCTGCAGCTGCCGCCGGTCGGACTCGATCTGGGTTTCGCCGGGGCCGCCGAGGAAGCCGGCGCCGCCGCGCTGGCGTTCAAGGTGGGTCCAGCTGCGCACGAGGCGCCCCTTCTGGTAGTTGAGATGGGCAAGTTCAACCTGCAACGTGCCTTCCTTGGTGCGGGCGCGCTCACCAAAGATTTCAAGGATCAGCCCGGTGCGATCCAGCACCTTGGCGTTGAATTCTTTTTCAAGATTGCGCTGCTGCACCGGCGTCAGCGGATGGTCGACGATGACCACTTCCGCATGACCCTCTTTGACGATCTCGGCGAATTCGGCGACCTTGCCGCTGCCAAGCAGTGTCGCAGGGCGCGGATCGTTGACGGTCACCACCGCCGTGTGGATCAGATCAAGGTTGATCGCGCGGGCAAGGCCGACCGCTTCGTCGTGACGGGCCTCGGGAGAACGCACCAGCCTTGGACGGTTCGTCTCATCGTCGTTGCGCTGGTGGCGGGTAAGCACAGGCACGATGACCACAGCCCGGGTCGGACCCTTGGCTTCCGTCCCGGGATGATGTGCTGGTTTTCCGCGAACCGTACCGTCCGCGTCCTTGTCACGTGCCAATCAGGCGCCCTGGCTTTCCTCGCCATCGAACATCTGAACCGGCTGGCTCGGCATGATCGTGGAAATGGCGTGCTTGTAGACGAGCTGGGAGTGACCGTCGCGGCGCAGCAGGACACAGAAATTGTCGAACGAAGTGACCACGCCGGTCAGCTTCACGCCGTTGATGAGGAAGATGGTGAGCGGGTTCTTGCTCTTGCGAACTGAATTCAGGAACAGGTCCTGAAGGTTTTGCGATCGTTCCGCCATTGTTCTTGTCTTTCGCCGATCCCCTTCGGTTTGCAAACCAATGCGCCAAATTGTCGGGCGCATGTCAAGCTCGCAAACACCGTCTTGTCGTCAGTAACGACAAGCAGAACGAGATATATTGATGTTCATTCCACCTGTGCGGTTATCAGGCTGGACTTTTTTCCGCAATGTCAAAAAAGGCCTGCCGCAACGAAAGTGTTATTGAGCCGGGGTGCCCATTGGCGACGGAATCGCCATCTATCGACACGACCGGCATGGCAATCGTCGTCGCCGAACTGATGAATGCCTCGCGTGCAGCCTTGGCCTCGGCAACGGAAAAGCCACGTTCCTCAATCTTTAACCCGAGCTTCGACGCGACCTCGAACATGGTGGTGCGGGTGATGCCGCGCAGGATGCCGTGCTCGGCCGGCCTGGTGACCAGGACGCCGTCCCGGGTGACGATCCAGGCATTCGACGAGCCACCTTCCTTGACGTTACCGTCGGTGTCGACGAACCACGCCTCCTGCGCGCCGGCCTCCTTGGCCTTTTGCTTGGCCAGTACATTGGGCAGCAACCCGGTGCTCTTGATGTCAACACGATCCCAACGGTTCTCAGGCACAGTGATGACCGCGATACCCGTCTCGGCCCGTTTCGCGCCGGCGGCAGGATCGGCCTTCCTGGCGGTCACCACCAAAGCCGGCTTGGTATCCGCCGACGGGAAAACGAAATCGCGGCTAGCGACACCGCGCGTCACCTGGAGATAGACCAGGCCGTTGACGACATGGTTGCGGTTGACCACTTCGCGCAGGATCAGCGGCAACACGTTTGGGGTCACCGGCCAGGCGATCGACAGTTCGCTCAGTGAGCGGTTGAGCCGGGCAAGATGGCGCGGCATGTCGACGATGAAGCCACGCGCCACCTCGCAGACCTCGTAGACACCATCGGCGAACTGATAGCCGCGATCCTCGATATGCACGGAAGCGTCCGCGTGAGCGATGTAGCGCCCGTTGATATAGGCAATGCGCGGCATGGGTGGTCCCTCAGAAAAGTCCCAGCTTTCTTATGCGATTCCGCCGCTACCGTAACCGATAAATGCTTGGCCCAGGCGCGGCCGAACAGACGTCGCGCCTGTCAGACGCCCAGCGATTTAAGTTTGCGGTGCAGGGCCGAACGTTCCATGCCGATGAACTCGGCGGTCTTCGAGATGTTGCCGCCGAAGCGGTTGATCTGGGCGATCAGATAGTCCTTCTCGAACTGTTCGCGCGCCTCACGCAGCGGCAGCGCCATGATGTGCTGGTCGGACTGGTTGGGCGTGCGCGGCATGACATCGCCGATCTCGGACGGCAGCAGATCCGCGGTGATCGGCGCATCGACATCGTCGCCACGCGCCAAGATCATCAGCCGCTCGACATTGTTGCGCAGCTGGCGGACGTTGCCCGGCCAGTTGTGCGCCTGCAGCACGGCCAGCGCATCGTCGCCGATACGGCGCGGCTTGATACCGGCCTGGCGGGCAATCTGCTTCATGAAATTGTCGACGAGGTAGGGAATGTCCTCGCGCCGCTCGGCCAATCCCGGAACCATCACAGGAACCACCGCCAAGCGATGATAGAGATCCTCGCGAAAACGACCGTCGGCGATCATCGCTTCCAGGTTTTGCGAGATCGAGGAGATGATGCGGACGTCGACCTTGACCCGCTTGGTGCCCCCTACCCGCTCGAATTGCTGCTCGACGAGCACGCGCAGGATTTTGTTTTGCGTCTCGCGCGGCATGTCGGCCACTTCGTCGATGTAGAGGATGCCGCGATGGGCTTCTTCCAGCGCGCCGACCTTGCGTTCGACACCGTTCGATTCGGTGCCGAACAGCTCGATCTCCATGCGTTCGGGAGTGATGTTGGCGGCGCTCAGCGTCACGAATGGTGCGCCCTTGCGTGCCGACAGCGTGTGGATGGCGCGGGCGGCCAGTTCCTTGCCGGATCCGGACGGGCCGATGATCATGACACGGCTGTTGGTCGGCGCGACGCGCTCGATGGTCTGGCGCAGCTGGCTCATCGCAGACGACATGCCGATCAGGTCGAAGGTTTCGCCGCTGCGCTGCTTGAGGTCGGAAACCTCGCGCCGCAATTTCGAGGTCTCGAGCGCGCGCTCGGCAATGAGGATCAGCCGGTCGGCCTTGAATGGCTTCTCGATGAAATCATAGGCGCCACGACGGATGGCGGAGACCGCCGTTTCGATGTTGCCGTGGCCGGAGATCATCACCACCGGCAAGGTGGGATGCATGGTCTTGATCTCATCCAGCAAGGCCAGGCCGTCCAGACGCGAGCCCTGCAGCCAGATGTCGAGGAAAATCAACCTCGGCGCACGATCAGCTATTGCCGCCAGCGCGCTGTCGGCATCGAACGCCGTACGGGTTTCGTGACCTTCGTCGCTCAATAGACCCGCGACGAGTTCACGGATGTCTTCCTCGTCATCGACGATGAGAATATCAGACGCCATTACCGACCTTTTCAGTTTCTCTTTCGTGTTCCGTCTTGGCTTCGCCGCGCGACGGCGTGGCTGCCGCGAGCGGCAGGATGATCGAGATCATCGCACCACGCCCGCCATGGAAATCCGCAGGTGCATCATGTAGTTCCAGCCTGCCACCATGGTCCTCCACGATCTTCTTGACGATGGCGAGACCAAGCCCGGTGCCCTTCTCGCGTGTGGTCATATAGGGCTCCAGCAGCCGTTGGCGATTCTCCCGCGGCAGGCCTTTGCCATTGTCGATGACGTCGATTCGAATCGCGCCATTCTGGCGGCCGGCTTGAATCCGGATTATGCCGTGCGAACCGTCCTTCTGTTCCAACCCGTCGATCGCTTCGGCGGCATTCTTGATCACATTGCCGAAAGCCTGCGCCATCAGCCGGCTGTCGAACGTGCCCTTGAGCGGTTCGTTGCCGAAGAGGCGCTCGAAGGTGATGTCGGCGCGGCTGACTTCGACCAGGAACGAAGCCTCGCGCAACGATTCGCGCAAATCGATGGCCTTCATCTCGGGCTTGGGCATCCGGGCAAAAGCTGAGAATTCATCGACCATGCGGCCGATGTCCTCGACCTGCCGTATGATGGTGTCGGTGCACTGATCGAAAACCTCGCGGTCCTCGGTGATGACCTTGCCGTACCGGCGCTTGATGCGCTCGGCCGAAAGCTGGATCGGCGTCAGCGGATTCTTGATCTCGTGGGCGATGCGCCGCGCCACATCGGCCCAGGCCGAGGAACGCTGGGCCTGAACCAGATCGGTGATGTCGTCGACGGTCACGACGTAGGATTTCTCCTCCGAACCGTCGTCGCCGGCCTCGATGGTGATCTGCACGTTGAAGGTGCGCTCGGTGCCGGCGCGGAAGAATGTCACCTGCTCGCGGTAGACTGGCTTGCCCGACTGGCGGCCGATCTCGAAGACACGGCCGACATGCGGCAGAATGGCGGAAAGGTTCTGCCCGAGTGTCGCACTGGCGGAGATGGCCAGCATCGATTCGGCCGAACGGTTGACGATGGTGACGATGCCATAGGGGTCGACGCCGATGACACCGGCGGTGACGCCGGCCAGCACGGCTTCCGAAAAGCGCCGCCGTTCATCGATCAGGTCCTTGGCCGACAGAATCTCGTTGCGCTGGGATTTCAGTTCCAGCAGCATCTTGTTGAAGGTGTCGCCGAGCGAGGCGACATCCCCGTCCGATGGCCGCACCGGCACCGCGACGTCGAGATTCCCGGTCGCCACCTCGTCGGCAGCGCCTATGAGCTGGCGGATTGGCCGCACCAGCCGATCAGCGACGGCGATACCGGTCCAGATGGCCGACAGGATGATGATCAGCGTCAGCGAGAGATAGGGCAGCGCGAAGGCCACTTGCGAGGTGCGCCTGTTGTCTTCGAGATTGCGATATTCGTCAGTGTTGGACCTGACGATCTGCCGCGCCTTGATGACCTCGGGATCGACGAGGCGAATTGTGTAGAGATAAAGGCCCTCGATCTCACGCAGCTTGACGATGGCGCCCATGATGTTGCGGGTACGTGGCTCTATCAGCACCGGCTTGCCGTCGGTGGCGGTGCTGACTGAGCCTGGTGGCGGTTCCGGCATGGCGAAATCGGCATCGGTCTGGGCGCTCATGACGAACGAACCGTCGGGCTTGATCAGCGCAGCGTGGGCCAGTGACCTGCCAACGGCCTCCTTGTTGAGGAGGTCGAGAAAGCCTGTGCGATCAAGACCATAAAGCGTGCGCGACGCGTCGAGATCATAGGCCATCGATAGCGTCGTGCCCTGCAGATTGCGCGCATTTTCCTGAACATAGGCATCGGCGATCGAGAGTGAGGAATTGACGATCGTCTTGGTACGAATCTCGAACCAGCGATCAAGACCGATATCGAGCGTGATCGAGGCGATGATCGCCACCATGATGGCCGGAATGGCAGCAACCAGAGCAAACATGGCGACGATGCGCACATGCAAACGCGAGGCCGCCTTGCCATGCCGGCGCGCCATGACGATGCGATGCACCTCGCGTCCAACCAGTGCCATGAGGAAGAGTACGAAGGCCGCGTTGAGCGCGATCAGCGCCCAGGTTGTCTTTGCGTCCGGCACGATGGGTGTCGCACCGACCAGAATGGTGAACGAAATGGCGGCCATGACGAGCGCGCCGATGACCGCCACCACGCCGGGCAACGCCAGCAGCCTTCGTCCGTCGCGTGCGCCGGGTTCGCTGAAAAGCGGTTGGTTGAGTGCAGGTGCTTGCGGAGCCATGTCGCCGTATTGAGCCAATGATTGCGTTCGATCTATGCAACGCATTGTGGCGATTATGCAACAAGTGTGACCGCGACGGTAATCTTTCGCCGCTCAGTCCCCCGAAAAGAGCCGGCGTCAGATCAGCGCTCAGCCCGGCCGCGACGATTTGTAGACGTTGACGCCCAGTTCGCGAATCTTCTTGCGCAACGTGTTGCGGTTCAATCCCAGCAGCTCCGCGGCCTTGATCTGGTTGCCGCGGGTTGCCGTCATCGAGGCAAGGACCAGCGGGTATTCGACCTCGGACAGGATGCGCTGGTACAAGCCGGCGGGCGGCAATTCGCCGGCAAAAGAAGCGAAATAGCGCTGCAGGAAGTGCTCGACCGCCTGGCCGATGGAGAGATCGTCGGGAATCAGGTTGCCGCCGCCGGGCACAACGGGGCGCTCGCCAGTCTTCAGTTCCGCCTCGATGATCTCGGCGGAAATCTCATCTTGTGAATAAAGCGCGGCGAGCCGTCGAACCAGGTTTTCCAGTTCGCGCACATTGCCCGGCCACGGATAGCGCTTCATCAGTTCGATGCCGCCGGAAGAAATACGCTTGGTCTGCAGGCCTTCCAGTTCGCCCAGCTTGAAGAAGTGGCGAACGAGATCAGGGACATCCTCCGATCGCTCGCGCAGCGCGGGCAAGCGGAGCGGCACGACGTTGAGACGATAGAACAGATCCTCGCGGAACATTCCCTGGTTGATCAGCGTGCGCAGGTCCTTGTTGGTGGCGGCGACGATGCGCACATCGGTCTTGATCGGCGTGCGGCCGCCGACCGTGGTGTATTCGCCCTGCTGCAGGACGCGCAGCAGGCGCGTTTGTGCCTCCATCGGCATGTCGCCGATCTCGTCCAGGAACAGTGTGCCGCCCTCGGCCTGCTCAAAGCGGCCAGTGGAGCGGTTCTGCGCGCCGGTGAAAGCGCCCTTTTCGTGACCGAACAGTTCGGATTCGATCAGATCGCGCGGGATCGCCGCCATGTTGATGGCAACGAACGGGCCGCCTCGACGGCGGCCATATTCGTGCAGCGCGCGCGCCACCAATTCCTTGCCGGTACCGGACTCGCCCGAGATCATCACCGTCAGGTCGGTCTGCATCATGCGGGCCAGCATGCGGTAGATGTCCTGCATGGCAGCCGAGCGTCCGACAAGCGGCATCGCGTCTGGCTGTTCTTCGGGGTGCGTATCGATCTTCGGCCGGCGTGGTTCAGAAAGCGCCCGGTTGACGATGCTGAGCAGTTCAGTCAGGTCGAACGGTTTCGGCAGATATTCGTAGGCGCCGGTTTCGGATGCGCGGATCGCCGTCATGAAGGTGTTCTGGGCGCTCATGACGATGACGGGCAGCTCCGGCCGAGCCTTCTTGATGCGGGGCAGCATGTCGAAGGCGTTCTCGTCCGGCATCACCACATCGGTGATGACGAGGTCACCCTCGCCCGCCGCCACCCAGCGCCACAAGGTCGAGGCGTTGGAGGTGACGCGCACCTCGTGGCCGACGCGCGAGAGGGCCTGATTGAGCACCGTGCGGATGGCCGCATCGTCATCGGCGACGAGAATATTGCCGCGAACCGTCATTTGCGGTCTCCTTCACCGTCTTCTTCAGCGCCGAACGGCGTTTCCTTCCAGGCCGGCATCAGGATGCGGAATGTGGTTCCGCGCGGCGTCGAATCGCATTCGATGATGCCACCGTGCTCGCCGACGATCTTGGCGACCAGCGCCAGCCCAAGTCCCGAGCCGTTCGGCTTGGTGGTGATGAAGGGATCAAACAGGATCGGCAGGATATCCTCCGAGACCCCGGAGCCGTTGTCGCGCACGCAGAATTCCAGCGGCAGCGAGACGCGATCCTGCGTGCCCGGAACGGAAACGCGAATGCCCGGCCGGAAGGCGGTTGACAGCACGATCTCGCCCTGAGGGTCGCTGCCGATCGCCTCGGCGGCGTTCTTGACCAGGTTGAGGAAGACCTGGATCAGCTGGTCCCGGTTGGCAAAAACCGGAGGCAATGATGGATCATAGTCTTCCAAGATCTTGATTTTCTTGGCGAAACCGTTTTTTGCAATCGCTTTCACATGATCCAGCACGACGTGGATGTTGACAGGGTAGCGATCGATCGGCCGCTCGTCGGAAAACACCTCCATGCGATCGACCAGCGAAACAATACGGTCGGTCTCATCGGTGATCAGCCGGGTCAGCGCGCGATCCTCGTCGGATGCGGACAGTTCGAGCAACTGCGCGGCTCCCCTGATGCCGGAGAGTGGGTTCTTGATCTCATGGGCAAGCATCGCCGCCAGGCCGGTCACCGAACGCGCCGCACCGCGATGCGTCATTTGCCGGTCGATCTTGTCAGCCATCGACCGCTCCTGGAACATGACGACGACGGAACCCGGGAATTCCGGCACTGGCGCGACATAGAGATCGACGACTTTCTCGATGCCGAGACGCGGCGAGGACACGTCGACGCGATACTCGTTGACCGGAGCCCGACGCTCGCGCACCTGGTCGACCAGCGTCAGCAAAGGGCTGCCGAAAGGAATGAGTTTCGACAGTGTGTTGCGGGCGAGCATATTCGCGCTCGAGCGGAAGAAGTCCTCGGCATCGGCATTGGCGTAAGTGATGAACCCATCCATATCGACCATGATCACCGGACGGCGGATGGTGTTGAGCACGATATGGGCGGCCTCTGCCATATCGGTGCCGTGGGTGGCGTTGGCGTTCATGCCGCACTCCGCAGGTTCAGGGATTGCGGATCGCGCGAAAACACATCGCGCAGCAAGGCAATGACACGGGCTGGTTCGAACGCGGTCAGGACGGCTTTTCGACTGTCGTCGGCGACGCCAGCGGCATGGCGATCGAGATACCAGCCCAGATGCTTGCGCGCCTGGCGCAAGCCGCTCTCGACGCCATACAGCGCCAGCATGTCCTCGTAGTGGGCGACGACATAATCGGCCAATGCCGCGGGATTGCGCGGCACGTTGGCCGCCCTTCCGCCAACTGCCGCGGCTGCAATGCCACCGGCGATCCAGGGCGCGCCATAATGCGCGCGGCCGACCATCACCGCATCGGCACCGGATTGTTCGAGAATGTCGGCGGCCTCTGCCGGGCAACAGACGTCGCCATTGGCAATGACGGGAATCGATACTGCTTCCTTGACGCGGGCGATAGCGCGCCAGTTGGCCTTGCCCTGATAGAACTGGCAGCGCGTGCGGCCATGCACCGTTACCATCTTGACGCCGGCCTGCTCGGCGCGGCGCGCCAGGATAGGCGCATTGAGCGCGCCTTCATCCCAGCCGAGCCGCATCTTGACCGTCACCGGGACCTCGACTGCGCCAACCACGGCCTCAATCAGCGACAGGGCATGATCGAGGTCCAGCATCAATGCCGAGCCGGCATAGCCGCCGGTCACCTTCTTGGCCGGGCAGCCCATGTTGATGTCGATGATGTCGGCGCCCTCGCCGGCGGCGATACGCGCGCCCTCGGCCATATGGATAGCCTCGCGGCCAGCAAGCTGCACCATATGGACGGGCAGGCCGGAATGACGTATGCGCAGGTCGAAACCGGCCCTGCCCTTGGCGAGTTCGCCGCTTGCCACCATTTCGGACACGACCAGGCCAGCGCCATGCGCATGGGCGCGCTTGCGGAAAGGCTCGTCGGTAATCCCCGACATCGGCGCTAGGAATACGCGATTGCGGATTTCCACGCCGCCGACGTCGAGAGGCGCGGCCAATTTGGCTGAGTTAACCATGCACAAAAACCAAGCACGTCTATTCGTTGCACATTCTCTAGCCATGTCAGCCGCAATGTGCAACGCGGAATGACGCCACATTAAGGCGCAATTGGGAAAAAGCGGGCGTTCGGCTTTTGCCGCGACGAGGTTGCCGCGCATCGTCCAGTATGTGTGAAGGACGCTTTGGAATTCATATTTGACGCACGATCTTTTCCGAAAACCAATTACACTTTTGGGGATCGTGCGCTAAGCCAATCGCCATGACTGACGCAAGCGAAAACGCGAGTGCGAGAGGTGGGGTTGCCGTGGTGATCGTCGCCGCTGGCCGCGGCGCTCGTGCAGGGCAGGCCAACGGACCCAAGCAGTACCAAACCATCGGCGGGCGCGCCGTCATTGCGCATACGCTGGAGATGTTTCTGGCGCATCCGCAAACCGGCCAGATCGTTGTCGCCATCCACGCCGACGACCACGACCTGTTCCGGCAAGCGGCCGGCATCCAGGCCCAGCGTGTCACTGCCGTCATTGGCGGGCCAACCAGGCAGGAATCCGTCCGGCTAGGGCTGCTGGCGCTGAAAGACCACGCGCCCGTCCATGTTCTGATTCACGATGCCGTCCGCCCGTTCGTCGACGCGGAGTTGATCGACCGCACCATCGCCGCCATCGGCGAGAACGAGGGGGCATTGCCGGCCCTGCCCGTCGCCGACACGTTGAAGCGCGAGTCAGCGTCGGGCGTTGTCGCGGAAACCGTTTCCCGTAGCGGGCTTCACGCCGCGCAAACACCGCAAGGTTTTCCCTACGGGCCGATCCTGGCGGCACACGACAAGGCTCATCAGCTGGGCAGGCTGGACTTCACGGACGACGCGGCCATCGCCGAATGGGCGCATATTCCAGTCAAGCTCGTTCCCGGCTCTCCGGACAATGTCAAACTCACCTGGGCACGGGACATCGCCATGGCGCACCAGCGGCTTTCCAGCGAACGAACACACTTCCCCGACATCCGCACCGGCAACGGTTACGACGTCCATGCTTTCGAGCCGGGAGACCACGTCACCCTGTGCGGTGTTGCCATTCCACATGACAAGAAACTGTCCGGCCATTCCGATGCCGATGTCGGCCTGCACGCTTTGACCGATGCGCTGCTGGCCACCTGCGGCGCGGGCGACATCGGCACGCATTTTCCGCCATCCGACCCGCAGTGGAAGGGTGCTGCGTCCCGGATATTCGTCGAACACGCGGCGAAAGTGGTACGCGAACGCGGCGGGCGCATCGCCAATGCCGACATCACGCTGATCTGCGAAGCGCCGCGCGTCGGGCCGCACCGCGAGGCGATGACATCGGCCCTGTCGCAGATGCTGGGCATTTCCGCCGACCGCATCTCGATCAAGGCGACAACCAACGAGAAGCTCGGCTTCATCGGCCGCGAGGAAGGCATTGCGGCGATCGCCACCGCCAGCGTGGTGTTTCCAGGCGAGGTGCCGGAATGAGCAACGCCGAGCTCGCAAACGCCCTGCTGCTTGCCTGCCAGCAACGCAGCATCATGCTGGCAACGGCGGAAAGCTGCACCGGCGGCCTGATCATCGCAGCACTCACCGACATCGCCGGCTCCTCCGCCGTGGTCGACCGCGGCTTCATCACCTATTCCAACGAAGCCAAGATGGAGATGCTCGGCGTTTCCGCCGAAACGCTCGACGCGCATGGAGCTGTGTCGCGCGAAACGGTGCTGGAGATGGCGGCCGGCGCGCTGACACATTCACGCGCAAGCCTTTCTCTTGCCGTTACCGGCATTGCCGGTCCAGGCGGAGGTTCGGCCGACAAGCCGGTCGGTCTCGTCTGGTTCGGCCTTGCCCTGGCTGGCCAGCCGGTTGTCGCCGAGCGCCAGCTGTTTGGCCACAAGGGCCGCGAATTCATCCGCCACGAGACAGTGAGGCACGCCCTGAAGCTGGGCCTGCAAGCGCTCAGCCGGAATTAGGCCTGCGGTGCCACACCATAGACGACGTCGGCGCGCTTTTCGAAAGCCTCGGCGAACATGCGAAAGCCACGGTCGAACATGGTGCCCATCAGCGCGCCCAGGATGCGGCTCTTGAACTCATAGTCGATGAAGAAGCGGACCGCGCAGCCGCCGCCATCAGGCTCGAAACGCCAGACATTGCTCAGATATTTGAACGGCCCGTCGATGTATTTGACCTCTATGGTGCTGTCGTCGGGCTTCAAAAGCACCTGCGTCGTAAAGGTTTCGCGGATCGCCTTGTAACCGACACTCATGTCGGCGAGGAGAACGGTGCGTCCGTCACGCTCCTTGCGTGAGCGCACCGTCAGCGCCTCGCAGAGCGGCAGGAATTGCGGATAGGCCTCGATATCGGCAACCAGTGCAAACATCTGCTGTGGCGTATGGGCAAGGCGGCGGGTGGCTTCGAATTTCGGCATGAACCGGCTCTAAAGCGCATCGCGTCGGAACGGATTCATGCGACGCGCTTTAGGGTCTTTGTTTCTATGCATGTCGTGCTCCCAAAACCGAGGTCACTTTTGGGCGACATGCATCAGAGCGTCTTTTGGAGCTGTGCTTCCCGCGCCGCGCGCAGCCGGGCGAAATCGTCGCCGGCATGGTGCGACGAGCGCGTCAGCGGGCTCGATGCCACCAGAAGAAAGCCCTTGGTCCGCCCGATCGTCTCGAAGGATTTGAACTCCTCCGGTGTGACGAAGCGGATCACCGGATGATGCTTCTTCGATGGCTGCAGATATTGACCGATGGTCATGAAGTCGACATTGGCCGAACGCAAATCGTCCATGAGCTGCAGGATTTCATTCCGCTCCTCGCCCAGGCCAACCATGATGCCGGACTTGGTGAAGATCGACGGATCGAGTTCCTTGACCCGCTGCAACAGCCGGATCGAATGGAAATAGCGGGCGCCTGGCCTTACTTTCAGATAATTCGACGGCACGGTTTCGAGATTGTGGTTGAAGACGTCGGGCCTTGCCGCCACCACGATCTCCAGCGCGCCGTCCTTGCGCAGGAAATCAGGCGTCAGGATTTCGATCGTGGTCAGGGGTGTCGCCGCCCTGATGGCGCGGATGACCTCGGCGAAATGCTCTGCGCCGCCATCGGCAAGATCATCGCGGTCGACCGAGGTGATGACGACATGGGTCAGGCCCATCTGCTTGACGGCATGCGCGACCCGCGCAGGTTCATCGGCATCGAGTGCGGTCGGAATGCCGGTAGCGACATTGCAGAAGGCGCAGGCGCGCGTGCAGATCTCGCCCATGATCATGAAGGTGGCGTGCTTCTTCTCCCAGCACTCGCCAATGTTGGGGCAGCCAGCCTCTTCACAGACCGTCACCAGCTTGTGCGACTTCACGATTTCGCGTGTCTCGGCATAACCCTTCGAGACCGGCGCCTTGACGCGGATCCAGTCAGGCTTGCGCAGCACTTCCTGGTCGCGCTTGTGCGCCTTCTCGGGGTGCCGCAGCCGCGGCGCGTTGGCGATCGTGTCGAGGACAGTGACCATCTCAAACCCTGGCTTTTCCTAACGACCGCCTGTCGGCTGCGATCGTCACGTTTACGTCATCTAGGACTTTTCGGCACAAAGAAAAAGGCTGCAGCCGCGCATGCCGCTACAACCGTTTTCGCATAGCCGGCAGCAATATCGACTAACGGCGCACCAGGCGACCGACAAAGATCAGCAGACAGGCCCCGATGAAGCCGGTGATCAGATAGGCGGTCCAGCCGACGCCGAACACGCCGATGTTGAGAGCCTGCAGGATGGCGTTCAACACCACCGCGCCAACGATGCCCATGATAATATTCATGAAAATGCCGGTGTTGCTCTTCATGACCATTTCGGCGAACCAGCCTGCCAAGCCGCCGATGATGATGGCTGCGATCCAGCCCACGCCGTTCAAGTGCATATGCCTTCTCCTTGCGCGCGTAACAATGCATCCGGAAACGACCACCGTTGCCGTCGAGTTCCCAGGGCTTTCGCGGCTGAGTCTCTTGCGGCGAATCTATCATGCGTTCAATGCGCGGCCATAGGCGTCGAGCACGCTTTCCTTCATCATCTCCGACAGCGTCGGATGCGGGAAGATGGTGTGCATCAGCTCTTCTTCTGTCGTCTCCAGGTTCATCGCGACGACAAAACCCTGGATCAATTCAGTCACCTCGGCGCCGACCATGTGGGCGCCGAGCAGCTGACCAGTCTTCTTGTCGAAGATGGTCTTGATGAAGCCCTGGTCCTCGCCAAGCGCAATCGCCTTGCCGTTGGCGGCGAACTGGAAGCGCCCGACACGGATATCCTTGCCTTCGGCCTTGGCCTTGGCTTCCGTCAGGCCGACAGAGGCAACCTGCGGGTTGCAATAGGTGCAGCCGGGGATCTTGAGCTTGTCCGTTGCGTGAACACCAGGAAAATTGGCGATCTTCTCGATGCACACCACGCCCTCGTGCTCGGCCTTGTGAGCAAGCATCGGTGGACCGGCGACATCGCCGATGGCGTAGATGCCTGGCACATTGGTCTTGCCGTAGCCGTCGATGACGACGCAACCACGCTCCGTCTTCACGCCAAGCGCCTCAAGCCCGAGATTCTCGATGTTGCCCTGGACACCGACGGCCGAGATCATGCGGTCGGCGGTGATCCTCTCGACCTTGCCGTCCTTCATCTCGACATGCGCAGTAACCGAGTTCGCACCCTTCTCGACCTTGGTCACCTTGGCTTCGAGAATGATCTTCATGCCTTGCTTCTCGAACTGCTTCTGCGCGAATTTCGAGACCTCGGCATCCTCAACCGGCATCACCGCCGGCAGCAATTCGACGACTGTCACGTCGGCGCCCATGGTGCGGTAGAAGGAAGCGAATTCGATGCCGATGGCGCCTGAGCCCATTACCAGCAATGACTTCGGCATCTCCTTCGGCACCATGGCCTCAAAATAGGTCCAGATCAGCTTGCCGTCCGGTTCGATGCCGGGCAACGCACGCGGCCGCGCACCGGTCGCCAGGATGATGTGCTTGGCGGTGTAGGTGCCCTCGCCCTTGACGCCCTTCGGCACCGGCGGCTGCGGCTCCATCGGCTTCTTGGCCGTCTTGGAGACGACGATCTCACCGGGCTTCGACAGCTTGGCTTCGCCCCAGATGACGTCGACCTTGTTCTTCTTCATCAGGAAGGCAACGCCGCCATTGAGCCTCAGCGACACTTTTCGCGAGCGGTCGACGACGGCGGCGGTATCGGCACTGATCTTGCCGCCGTCGAGCTTGAGCCCGTAATCCTTCAAATGATCCGAATAGTGCATGATCTCGGCCGAACGCAGCAGCGCCTTGGTCGGGATGCAGCCCCAGTTGAGGCAGATGCCGCCGAGATGCTCGCGCTCGACGATCGCCGTCTTGAAGCCGAGCTGGGCGGAACGCACCGCCGTGACATAGCCGCCGGGGCCGGAGCCGATGATGATGACGTCGTAGTTCTCAGCCACGGTTTTCTCCTTGATCACAATTCCAGCATGACGCGCACGGTCGATGTCAGCGCCTTGCCGATGTTTCGCGTGTTTTCGGCGTCGAGGTGGACGCCGTCGAGCGGTGTCGTGGTGGCGACGCTGCCGGCGTCGAAAAAGCCGCAGCCAGCCTCGTCGGCAAGCGCGGCGTATTGCGGCGCCAGCTGCTTCGAGGCATCGTCGCCGCCGGCGAACATTTCCTTGAAATCGGCATTCTCGGTGCGGGTAACAAGAGGCGGCGAAACAATCAGGATCTGTGGCGCCGGCCAGCCGAACGGATAATCATGGCCACGCACGATGTCGATCAACCTCGATATGCCTTGCTTGGCCGCGACCGGATTGCCGTGGATCCACGGTTTCATGTCGTTGGCACCAAGCATGATGACGATCAGATCGATCGGCGCGTGCGTCGTCAGCACCGTCGGCAGCAGCCTCGCGCCGTTGCGATCGGCTCCAGCCAGGTGATCGTCGAAGGCGGTGGTGCGACCATTGAGGCCGTCGGCGACGACCTGTACGCCTTCGCCCAGCCCAGCCTGCAGCACGCTTGACCAGCGATCCTCAAACGCGTGGCGACCACCCTCGGCGTTGTAGCCCCAGGTCAGCGAGTTGCCATAGCAAAGCACCGTCTTCATGCGTTCAGCCTGCCTTCATGTCGGCCGCGCCGCGTTTCACCCGCCAGCGTACGAACAGCCAGTGCACGATGATTGTCACCAAGCCCGGCAGACCAAGCCCGGCAACCATCGGCATGTCTTTCCTCACCACCGCGGCGCTGCTGTCGCTGTAGAGGATCAGCGCGACAAACAGGGCAAGCAACACCACAAAAACAATCAGCGTCCACTTGCCCGTTCGGGCCACGGCCGCGACCGGGTCGTTCATCAGCTGCGCCACGAAGAAGACGAAGGTGACGACAAACGTCACCAGCACCGAGAACATGAAGACGATGATGTATTCTTCTTGCGCATCCGTGATGACGGCCAGTTGCTGGGCGACCAGACCGCCGACGAATCCGGAGATGATGAAAGCGAAGAGGCTGGTGAAGAATTTCCGCACCGCCCTCTCCCTTCCTAAACCAGCATGCCCATCGGGTTTTCGATCAGCCGCTTGAAAGCGACCAGCAGTTCGGCACCGAGCGCTCCGTCAACGGCGCGATGATCGGTTGACAGCGTCACAGACATAACCGTGGCGATCTTGATCTCGCCGTTCTTGACCACCGCCCGCTCCTCACCGGCACCGACCGCCAGGATCGTCGCATGCGGCGGGTTGATGACGGCGGCAAAGTCCTTGATGCCGAACATGCCGAGGTTCGACACCGCCGTGGTGCCGCCCTGATACTCTTCCGGCTTCAGCTTGCGGCTGCGGGCACGACTGGCCAGATCCTTCATCTCGTTGGAAATGGTCGACAGCGTCTTTTCGTCCGCATGCCGAATGATCGGCGTGATCAGGCCGCCGGGGATCGACACGGCAACGCCGACATCAGCGTGCTTGTGCTTGACCATGGCGGTTTCGGTCCATGAGGCATTGGCATCCGGCACCGCCTTCAGCGCCATCGCCATCGCCTTGATCACCATGTCGTTGACCGACAGCTTGTAGGCCGGAGCGTCGCCTTTGTCGGTCTTCTTCATCGGCGCTGCCGCATTGATCTGCGTGCGCAGCGCCAGCAGCGCATCGAGCTCGCAGTCGAGCGTCAGGTAAAAATGCGGGATGGTGGTCTTGGCCTCGACCAGCCGCCGCGCGATGGTCTTGCGCATATTGTCATGCGGGACGAGGTCGTAGGAGCCCTGCTCGAACAGCTTCAGCACCTGATCGTCCGACATCGCCTTCACTGCCGGAGCAGCAGCAGCAGGCGCGCCAGCCGGAGCCTTGGCTGCGGGCGCCGCCTTGGCACCGACACCGGCAATCGCCGCATCGACATCGGCCTTGACCACGCGGCCATGCGGACCGGTGCCGGTTACGGCGGAGACATCGACGCCAGCGTCCTTGGCGATGCGGCGTGCGAGCGGCGAGGCGAAGGTGCGTTCGCCAGCCGCATGGCCGTTGGCTACTGGAGCCGCCTCAGCCTTGGGTGCAGGGGTGACAGGTTCAGACTTCGGTGCCTCGGCCTTTGGCGCATCGGCCTTGGCGGCATCCGTTTTCGCAGCCTCGGCTTTCGCCGGTGCGGCGTCGCCGCCGCTCTTCGCCGCAGCGCTTGCATCTTCGCCCTCGGCGGCGAGCACGGCGATCAGCGCATTGACCTTGACGCCTTCGGTGCCAGCGGGAACGACAAGCTTGGCAACAGTGCCCTCATCGACGGCCTCGACCTCCATCGTCGCCTTGTCGGTCTCGATCTCGGCGATGACATCGCCCGGCGAAACCTTGTCGCCCTCTTTCACGAGCCATTTGGAAAGATTGCCCTCTTCCATCGTGGGCGAGAGCGCCGGCATGGTGATGTTGATTGGCATTTCTTGTCCTCCCGCCCGGTTCAGCGATACGCGACGGCTTTGACCGCCTCGATGACCTCGCCGACATTCGGCAATGCCAGCTTTTCGAGGTTTGCCGCATAAGGCATCGGCACGTCCTTGCCGGCAATGGTGATGACCGGCGCGTCGAGGAAATCGAAGGCGCGCTGCGAGACCTGGTTGGCGATGTGGTCGCCGACCGAACTCTGCGGATAACCTTCCTCCACCACGACCAGGCGGTTGGTCTTCTTGACCGAGGCGATGATGGTGTCCAGGTCCAGCGGGCGGATCGTGCGCAGGTCGATGATCTCCGCGTCGATGCCCATGCCACGCAGTTCCGCTTCTGCCTTGACCGCGTATGTCATGCCGATCCCGAACGAGACGATGGTGACGTCCTTGCCCACCTTGTGGATGCGCGCCTTGCCGATGGGCAGCACGAAATCATCCAGCTTCGGCACGTCGAAGGACTGGCCGTAGAGGATTTCGTTCTCGAGGAAGATGACCGGGTTCGGATCGCGGATCGCCGCCTTGAGCAGGCCCTTGGCGTCGGCGGCCGTGTAAGGCATCACGACTTTCAGGCCCGGAATGTGGCTGTACCAGGCGGCATAACACTGCGAGTGCTGGGCGGCGACGCGAGCGGCAGCCCCGTTCGGTCCGCGGAACACGATCGGCGCGCCCATCTGGCCACCCGACATATAGAGCGTCTTGGCGGCCGAGTTGATGATCTGGTCGATCGCCTGCATGGCGAAGTTGAAAGTCATGAACTCGACGATCGGCTTCAGCCCGGCCATCGCAGCACCAACACCGACGCCGGCGAAGCCGTGCTCGGTGATCGGCGTGTCGACGACGCGCCGCGGTCCGAATTCCTGCAGCAGGCCTTGCGTGATCTTGTAGGCGCCCTGGTATTCGGCAACCTCCTCGCCCATGACGAAGACATCGCCGTCACGGCGCATCTCCTCGGCCATGGCATCGCGCAGCGCCTCGCGCACCGTGGTCGAGACCATCTCGGTGCCGGCCGGAATGTCCGGATCGGCGGCGATTTCGGTTTTCGGGGCGGCGGCAACAGGTGCCGGCTTGGCTGCCGGAGCGGCCTCGTCAGCGGCGGCCGGTGCTTCAGCCTTTGCCGGCGCCTCCGCCTTGGCAGGCGCCGCAGTCTTGCCAGCGTCGGCAGCGCTTTCGCCGTCCTGCAGCAAAATGGCGATCACCGCATTGACCTTGACGCCTTCGGTGCCAGCGGGAACCACGATCTTGCCAATCGTGCCTTCATCGACGGCTTCGACTTCCATCGTCGCCTTGTCGGTTTCTATCTCGGCGATGACGTCACCGGCGACGACCTTGTCGCCTTCGTTCTTCAACCACTTGGAAAGATTGCCCTCTTCCATGGTCGGCGAGAGAGCGGGCATGAGAATTTCGATCGGCATGTCCTGGCCCTCCCTTACAGTACGATATCGGTCCAGAGTTCGGACGGATCCGGCTCTGCATCGTTCTGGGCAAATTCGGCGGCGTCGGCGACGATGTCGCGAACCTCCTTGTCGATGGTCTTCAGCTCGTCTTCGGTCGCCCACTTCTTCTCAGTCAACCGCGCCTTGACCTGCTCGATCGGGTCATGGTCGGAGCGCATCTTCTGCACTTCTTCCTTGGAGCGGTATTTCGCCGGATCCGACATCGAGTGACCGCGATAGCGGTAAGTCTGCATTTCGAGAATGATCGGCCCGTTGCCCGCGCGGCACCATTCGGTCGCCTGATCGCCGGCGGATTTGACCGCGCGCACATCCATGCCGTCGACCTGGATGCCGGGAATTTTGAACGAGGCGCCGCGATGCGAAAAATTGGTCTCCGCCGACGAACGAGAGACAGAGGTGCCCATGGCGTAGCGGTTGTTCTCGATAATGTAGATCACCGGCAGCTTCCACAGCGAGGCCATGTTGAAGCTTTCATAGACCTGACCCTGGTTGGCCGCGCCGTCGCCGAAATAGGTCAGCGAGACGTTGTTGTTGTCGCGATAACGGTTGGCGAAGGCCAAGCCGGTGCCCAGCGACACCTGCGCGCCGACAATGCCGTGGCCGCCGTAGAAATGCTTCTCCTTGGAGAACATGTGCATTGAGCCGCCCTTGCCCCTGGACAGGCCACCGCGGCGCCCGGTCAGCTCGGCCATGACGCCGCGCGGCGAAAGCTCCATCGCCAGCATGTGGCCGTGGTCGCGATAAGCGGTGATCATCTGGTCGCCGTCGATCAGCGCCATCTTCATGCCGGTGACGACCGCTTCCTGGCCGATATAGAGATGGCAGAAGCCGCCAATGAAGCCCATGCCGTAGAGTTGGCCGGCCTTTTCCTCGAAGCGGCGGATGAGCAGCATGTGCCGATAGGCAGCGAGCTCTTCGTCCTTGGTGAATTCAGCGGGCTTGGGCGCGGAAAGCCCTGATTTGCCGTCGGATTTCGATTTGGCAGGCGCTTTTCTGGCTGCGGTGGCCATGCATCACTCCCTGTTGGCGTCTCTTTGCGGACATTAGGGCAGGATGAAATCTGCCCTGGGAAGATCAGCTCTCCCCACCGATTTATGCAAGGCTAACACGCGTCAGAGCGTTGCGCCATGACGAATTTGCATAGCTGGCATGCGCCTAAGCGATTAAAATCATTGAAAATATTAGTGATTAACTGAAATACAGTTATTTCGACGAAGCCGGCAACATGATGGTGATTTCATCAGCCTGGGACAGGTTAAGCGCCCTGCGCGCCTGCTCATCGAGCATGTCCTTCTCAAGCGTGCCGTCATGCATGAGCCGAACGCGCCGTTCGAGTTCTATCCGACGCGCCTTGACGGCATCGAGCTGAGCCTGCAGCGCAACCGTCTGCGCTTCCAGCTGATATTTCGAATTGATGCCGAATTCACCGTGATAGGCATGGAAGCCGAAATAGGCCAGGAACAGGACGCAAAGCGAGGGAATGATCAGCCGGCCGGTATTTCTCTGCTTGTGCTGACGCGTCCACATAACCGATTCCCCATGGCCGCAAACTCAAACGACCCGGACCCTTTTTCGCCTGATTGTGCTTAACGGACAGTTACGGAGACCGGCCCGGCGACAGCGAAATGAAAAAGGGCGGGAATACTCCCGCCCTTTGCACAATATCCAGGATTGGCTTTTCGGATCAACCCTTGATCACCGACTTGCCGGCGTAGCGCGCCTGCTTGCCAAGCTCTTCCTCGATGCGGATCAGCTGGTTGTACTTGGCCATGCGGTCGGAGCGTGACAACGAACCGGTCTTGATCTGCCCGCAATTGGTGGCGACGGCGAGATCGGCGATGGTCGAATCCTCGGTTTCACCCGAACGGTGCGACATGACAGCGGTGTAAGCAGCCTTGTGCGCGGTCTCGACGGCGTCGAGCGTTTCCGTCAGCGAGCCGATCTGGTTGACCTTGACCAGAATCGAATTGGCAACGCCCATGCGGATACCGTCGCGCAGCCGTGCCGTGTTGGTGACGAACAGATCGTCGCCGACCAGCTGGGTCTTCTTGCCGATCAGGTCGGTCAGGTATTTCCAGCCTTCCCAGTCGTCCTCGGCCAGGCCGTCCTCGATCGAAATGATCGGGTAGTCGGCGGCGAGTTTGGCCAGGTATTTGGCCTGCGCCTTGGGATCACGCGTCTTCTTCTCGCCTTCATAGACGTAGTTGCCGTCCTTGAAGAACTCGGTCGCGGCGCAATCAAGGCCGAGCGCGATCTCTTCGCCCGGCTTGAAACCGGCCTTCTCGATTGATTCCATGATGAAATCGAGCGCGACCGGAGCGCTCTTCAGGTTCGGGGCAAAGCCGCCTTCGTCGCCGACATTGGTGTTGTGGCCGGCATCCTTCAGCTTCTTGCGCAGCGTGTGGAAAATCTCCGACCCCCAGCGTACGGCTTCGCGCAGCGTCGGTGCGCCGACCGGCAGGATCATGAATTCCTGGAAGTCGATCGGGTTGTCGGCATGGGCGCCGCCATTGATGATGTTCATCATCGGCACCGGCAGGATATGCGCCTTGGTGCCACCGACATAGCGATAGAGCGGCAGGCCTGCGGCGTCGGCCGCGGCCTTGGCCACCGCCAGGGAAACGCCGAGAATGGCATTGGCGCCGAGCCGGCTCTTGTTGGGCGTGCCATCGAGTTCGATCATGGTCTGATCGATGTGGATCTGGTTTTCGGCTTCCATGCCGCCGATCGCCTCGAACAGCTCGCCATTGACCGCCTCGACGGCCTTGAGCACGCCCTTGCCGAGATAGCGGGCGCCGCCGTCGCGAAGCTCGACCGCCTCGTGGGCGCCGGTCGAGGCGCCTGACGGCACCGCCGCGCGGCCCATCGAACCGTCTTCGAGCACGACATCGACCTCGACGGTCGGGTTTCCACGGCTGTCCAGGATTTCACGTCCGACAATGTCGATGATGGCGGTCATTGCGATGTCCCCGATTGATCTGACGAAAGGTCGCGCCCGTCTTAGCCAAAGCGACGCAAAAGGCAATCCGGCCCTCGCCGAATAGTGCCGCCCGCCCAATTCACGAAGCGCAAATTTCTGTCATCATAAGTCATGCCATCAGATGCGCATTTCGAGGTATGGTTTTTATGCGCGGGGCGAAACAGGAGGAGTTTCGCCATGACTAAGCTAGCATGTCCGAGTTGAGCGGTATCGTGAGTTTGTTCCTGATCGCGGCGGCGTTCCTGACGTCGTGCGACAGCCAGCAATCGCCACCCAAGGCATTCGCGCCATTGCCGGCCCTGCACGTCAGCGAATAGCGCTGACTTGAATCAAAAGGGCCTCGTCGAAACGAGGCCCTTTTTAATTCACATCGCGTCAATGCCAGTAGGGCGTGACCTTGTAGTAGTCATAGGACGCATCGCGCGCTGTCTCGCCATCGGCGCCGGCAAGTTCGTTGATCGAATAAGCGGGCGCCGCCTTCAGCTGATCCTTGGAGAAGGGCACGATGTAGCCGCCCTTGTCCTCGTCATAGTCGAGACTTGCCCAAGGAATGGCATGGTACTTCTCGCCAATGCCGAGGAAGCCGCCGAAACCGATCACCGCAAACATGATGCCGTTCGACGTCTTGTCGAGCATGATGTCCTCGATGCCGCCGATCTTGTCGCCTTCGGTATTGTAGACGGATGTACCGATGACGCGTGAAGCGGCGATGGCTTCGGTGTGGCCTGTCTGGGTTGTCATGATCATGCTCCTCGTTGTCGTTGAACTATGCTTTGACAATGAGGGGCGCGGGCGAAAGTTCCCGACTTTTTCGGCGGCGGCCAATCACTCCGCGAGGATGAAAGTCACCTTCATGTTGACGCGATAGGCAGCGATCTTGCCATCCTCGACGACGATCTTCTGGTCCTGGATCCAGGCGCCTTCGACGTTCTTAAGGGTTTTCGATGCGCGTGCGACTCCCTTTTCGATGGCATCCTGAAAGCTCTTCTTCGACGACGAGGTGATTTCGGTGACGCGGGCGACAGACATGGCTTCCTCCTGCCAAAACGCTCATTTGCCGGCCAACCGTACAACCGGCTGTTGCCGACCACAAGCGCCGGGCGCCTGGCTCAGCGACCCTTCGCAATCCGGTCGAATGCCATCAGCTTTTCAAGAAGCGCTGGCATATCCTTCAACGGCAGCATGTTGGGACCATCGGAGGACGTCGAATTGTCAGGATCCTGGTGGGTCTCGATGAACACGCCGGCAACACCGACGGCAACTGCCGCGCGAGCCAGGGTTTCGACAAAGCGGCGCTCGCCACCGGAGGAGCCGCCCTGCCCGCCCGGCTGCTGCACCGAATGCGTGGCATCGAAGATCACCGGCGCGCCGATTTCCGCCATGATCGGCAGCGCGCGCATGTCAGACACCAGCGTATTGTAGCCGAATGACGCGCCGCGCTCGGTGGTCAGGACGTTGGGGTTGCCGGAGCCGGTGATCTTGGCGACCACGTTCTTCATGTCCCAGGGGGCGAGGAACTGCCCCTTCTTCACATTGATGACCTTGCCTGTCCTGGCAGCGGCGACCAGCATGTCGGTCTGGCGCGACAGGAAAGCTGGAATCTGCAGCACATCGACATGCGGCGCGACGATCGCGCACTGCTCCTCGGTGTGGACATCGGTCAAAATGGGAAGCGAAAATTCCTTGCGCAGTTCGTCGAAGACCGGAAGTGCAGCGTCCATGCCTGCGCCGCGCGTCGCCGACAGCGAGGTGCGATTGGCCTTGTCGTAGCTGGTCTTGTAGACGAGGCCGATGCCGAGCTTGCCTGTCATTTCCTTCAGCGCGCCGGCCATGTCGAAGGCATGCTGACGCGATTCGAACTGGCACGGGCCGGCGATCAGCGCCAAAGCCGCGCTGTTGTCGAAAACGACGTTGCCGACCGTTACCGTCGAATTGGGCGCCATCGAATTGGACGCTTGGGACTTGCTCATGGAATCTCCCGGAAGATGAAAGCCGCGCCCTGTCCGGATGCCGGCTGCACGACAATGTCATTGCCCGCTATATCGTGCTGAATGGAATTGGCTGCAAGCAGCCGCGATGTGACATCGATGCTTGGGACAGCAAAGACGATCGCGGCGAAGCGAAGTTTTGTCGAGGATCCGGCCGGAATGCCAAAGCGAGCGGTGAAAGATTTGCCGTCAAGCACGCTCAAGGTTGCATTCGGCAGGCGGAACACCTCGCCGTCGACAGCGGGATCGTTCACCGCCACGGAGATCAACCTGATCTGCTCGGCGGGCTGGTCGCTGATCGCCACCACCTCGAGGATCCCGCTGGCGCCATTGGCGTGAGCCTGCAAGGCTGTACGGTCCACCTTTGGCGCGTTGATCCGCTGGCAGGCAAACAGGAACGCGTCGGTTGCCTCGCTGGCCGACGCGAAGGCCAGTTTGAATGACGCGACCTCGCTTTTGCCTGATATATCGGTGAAAGCGCGCGAAAAGCTCAGCGTGTCTCCTGCCGACAGGCCGGCTTCGACATAGCGCGCATGGTCGGCATCGGCATGGTCGGTTCCCAGAACCACCGCGGAAAATCCCTCGTCGCCGCGGCTTTCGCGATAGGCGCGGTCGCGCGCGACGAAGACGTTGCCATCAGCAATGGCTTTCATCGCAGCCTGCTCATCGCCGATGGCAAGCGGTTCCAGATAGGTGCCGTCGGCGAGGAAAACGCAGCAGTTTTCCGTTCCAAACGGATGGATGCCGGTCGGGGCGACGACGAAGCCAAGTGAACTGAGCCGCGCTCGCGCCACATCGAGGTTCTGCGTCGGCAGCACCAGATGATCGAGCGGGTGAATACCGGCTGCTGTTGTTTGGGTCATGGAGGCGCGATGTGCATCATTCCGTAAATCGGTTCAAGACTTGATAGCGATACCGCAGTCAGCCACGTGCCAACAGCCATCAGAAAAGGCCCCAATTTCTTCTTCTGCCACCAGGGGAATTGACGTAAGGATATCCCCCGCATGGGGGATGTTGCGAATTCCGTCTTGGACAATTGTCACGACGTCGCGATTCGACGTCGAATGGCGCCCATTGCCTTGCTTGCACGGCTGGAACCACGAATGGCGGGCAACTGCATGCTCAGGATCTTGCGGATCACGCCGCATTTCTACCGGCCCGGCAATTGGCCGGTTGCGTTCGATCCGGTCGGCGGATTGCAGAACCAGACATGGACGATCGCGCAAGGCATGGACAAGGCCGGCACGGCTCAGACTGTTCTGACCAGCTACATCCCTGGCAGCCCAAGGCACGTGCAACTGTCCGCGACGATGCAGGTAAAATGTACAGGCTTCTGGCTGCCCGAATTCCTGGCCGGCCCGATGCTGTGCTTCAGCTGGTTTATGGGCGCGATACCGGAGCTTCTACGCGCCCGTCGCCGCTACGATGTCGTTCATATCCATTTCAACCATTCGATCTGGTGCAGGATCATCGCCATCATTGTCGGCAGGCTGAAGATACCGCTTGTCGTTTCGATGAACACGCCTTTGTGGTCCGGATTTCAGAGCGCGCTTCGGCTCAGGGGCAAGCCATACGATGTCACCCGCTGGATCGAGCGGGCGGCCTTGAAATCGGCGGACCGGATCGTTGCGCTGACCGACACATATGGCCGGAGCGCGGCGGGCGAATTGGGGCTCGATGCCTCGCGCGTCGACGTGATCCCCGATGCTGTCGACGTCGAGGCTTTCCGCCAACCAGCGGCCGCGGAGGCGCTTCAAGCCTTTCGCGACGAGCATGGCATCGCGGACGGGCGCCCGATCGTCAGCTTTATCGGCCGTGTCAGTGCCGAAAAGGGCTGGCAGGATTTACCGGCACTTGTCGAGCGACTGTCCGAAGAAGGCATATTCCTGCTCGTCTGCGGAGATGGTCCCGACCGTCGCAAACTCGAGACCGCTCTCGCCGCGATCTCGCGACCAGGCTGGTGGACCATCACCGGGTTTGTCTCGCCGGCCGAGGTCAAGAAAGGGCTTGAGATTTCCGACGTGATGATCCTGCCCTCACGCCGCGAAGTGTTCGGCAGCGTCCTGCTCGAAGCGATGGCGGCAGACGTGCCTGTTGTCGCCTATGCCGTCGGTGGGGTGGTTGACGTGGCCGGTCGGCCCGAAGCATTGGCGCTGGTGCCGGAAGGACGGAGAGAAGAACTCGCCGAGCGAACGCTGCAGCTGCTTGCCAACGGCGACGCAAGGGATGTGTTGGTGGCGCGAGGGCGTCGGCGCGCGCAGGATTTTTCGCTGGATTCGGCAGTCGCGCTCAACCTTGCCCTTTATGCTTCGGTTCTTGCAGGCTCGAAGAACGGATCGCGACCCACGATGGGAATTCTGGCGCTGCAGGAGGACGGCGGCTCGCCGGATGGTGCTTGATCAATCTCGTCACCACGCGCAGCCACTCCTATACCGTTCGCCATCTGGTCCGCCAGTTGGGCAACGCACGCCATTGGAGCTACGAGCGCCTGTTCCGACAGAAAGAACTGCGTTCCGGCACATGGATCTTCACCGATCACGAGCGGCTTTCGAACTTCGAGATCGCACTGGCTGCCAGGGTCGCCAACCGGCTTGAGAGCGGAGGTGCGCGCGTTCTCAACCATCCCGCCCATGTGCTGAGCCGCCACGACCTGTTGAAAGCCCTGAATGTGGCCGGCATCAACCGCTTCTCGGCCTGGCGTTGTGAATGCCAGCCACGCCCGAACAGCTTTCCCGTGTTCATCCGCAATGAGTTTGATCACCTTTCGGCCGACCTCGAATTGATCGCTGACCAGCCGGCGCTTGATGCGACATTGAGCCGGATGAGAGCGAACGGGATACCGCTGGTCGGCAAGATGGTGATCGAATATGCCGGACAGGAAGTGAGCCCCGGCGTCTGGCAGCGCTTTGCCACCTATCGCGTCGGCCATCGGCTGATCGCCCATCACCATGCCGTCGACTTCCGCTGGGTGGCCAAGGATGTCCAGGATACCAAACGTCTCCTCGCCCATCCGATGTTCGAGACATTCCTCGAAAACGAGCGCCAGTTCGTCGAAGGCAATTTGTATGAAGAAGTGCTGCGCAGGGCATTCGACCTTGCCGGCATCGACTATGGACGCGCCGACTTCTCGCTGGTCGACGGACGTCCGCAGATCTTTGAGATCAACACCAATCCGGCGCACGGTTCCCACAGCACGATCTATCGGGAAACGCCTCCTCAGCGCGTTGAGACCCAGAGACTTTCGGAAGACAGGCTGTACGCCGCCTTGCGCGCCGTGGACTTGCCGGTTGGCCCCCGCATCAGCCTCGACGATCCTGCGCTTGTCCCGCAACAGGCGTTCAGAAGACTTTTCACGGGGCTGAAGCGTGCTTGACCTTGCCACGCCAGAACATCGAAGTCCCGATCGGCCGATCCTCCTCGGCGCGAGCGATCGCTTCGATTTCGATTCGAACGAGTACCGGCGGCTGTACTCAGGTGCGTCTGCATCAGCTTTCCAGCACCCGGACTGGCTCGCGGCTTTCTACCGCAATATCGCTCCGGCGCATGACGCCGAACCGCTGGTGGTCACCGGCCGGGATCGCGACGGCGAACTCCAGCTGCTCGTCCCGCTCGTCCGGCGCAAAAGCGGCGATGCGGCCCCTTCGATCGAATATGCCTTTCTCGGTGTCACCGACTATGTGTGTCCTGTCATCGCCAAGGGCATCACCGTTGGCGCAAAGACCGCGCAGCTCTTTCGTGAAGTGCTTGGTGCCCATGCAGGCTTGAGAATCGGCCCTGTCCATCATAGCCATCTGCATCTGTGGCGCCTGCTGCTTGGGGTCGAGCCGTCCACCCTCGACTTCGGTGCGCATGCGGTGCGCTTTGGTTTTCCTTACGCCCAGTGGCGCAGGATCAATCTCGGTTCCCGTCGCAGGGCTGGCCTCGACCGCAAGGCGCGCAGGCTTGCCGAAGCTGGCGGGCTGAAGCTGGAACTGGTCGAGCCAGACGGCGCGCGTCAAGCCCTGGTTGCGACGAGCGACTTCCGCGCCGGACGCTTTCCCGACGATCCGCTGCAGACAGTGCACGGTCTCGAATTCTACATCGATCTCGCCACCAACGGCGCGCGCTCCGGCCTTGCACGAACCTATCGCCTCGGCGCCAAGCATGATCCGATCGCCTTTGTCTTCGGCTTGGTCGATGGTGACTGCTTTCGCTACATCCTGCTGGGCTGCAACTATACGTCCCACGCCCATCATTCTCCCGGTCGCGTGGTGCTGGACCTGGTCATGGCGGCATGGGCCGCCGAGGGCGGCAAGGCCTTCGATTTCACCATAGGCGACGAACCCTTCAAGGCCGACTTCGGCTGCACCCGCACCACCATGCACGAGTTTCGGCTATGACGGTCGTTCCGACATCCTTTCCCAAGGAAATCGCGAGCGCCGTCACGCCCCGCCTTGCTGTCGTGATCCCCGCCAGAAACCGGCGCAAAAGCCTGCCGCGCACGCTGGCGTCCGTACTTGGCAGCCTCCGAACAGACATCGAGGTCGCGGTTATCGACGACGGATCGACTGATGGGACCGAGAACTACCTGGCATCGCTCGAAGATCCGAGACTGAAATGGCGCCGCTTTCCAGCGCCGGTCGGCGCCAACAGGGCTCGCAACGAGGGCGCCGCCCTGTCCAGCGCACCGCTCATCGCCTTTCTCGATTCGGACGACGCCTTTCGCCCCGGGCGGTTGGATCGGCTGATCGCCTTCTTCGACGAGAACCCTGACATCGCCTGCAGCATAGACGGCTTCAGCGATATTTCGAACAGCGGCGAACGGGTGCACCGACTGCCGCGTATTACGCCCGATAGCGAAAGACTGCGGCAACTCCTGCTCTGCCACTGCATCCCGCTGACCAATTCGACCGTCACGGTTCGCCGCGCGGCCTTCACCGCGGTCGGCGGCTATGATCCGGACCTGTGGCGCCATCAGGATAGAGAATTGCTGCTGCGCCTGGCGCGACAACATCGCATCGCCTTCGGCGCGGCCACCGACGTTCTCAAATATCGGTCCGGGAACTCGATTTCACGAAACCATGCCGGTTATATCAGGGGACTGGATGATTTCGTCGCCCGCTGTCCCGACTATCGATCGCAGGGCTATGAATTGATCGTCAGCTATCTGACGGTGCGCGGTCCGCTGAAGGCGATGGCGCAAGGTCATTTCGGTGATGCACTGGCTGAAGTGAAGGCCTGGCGCAAGGCCAGCCATCTGCCAAGCGGCTTCCACGTGCTGCCCGGCTATTTTATGGGACGTCGACAACGGCGCCTGCTGGAGCAAGCGCTGGGTCAGCAAACGCGGGTGCTGGATCAGTTGCCGCCGGCGCTGGATCCGCTGCCTGCCACGACATCGGCGGAATAACGCAGTTCGCGCAATGGTTTGACCTTGGCCGTGGTCTGCGCATAGAGCGGATGCGCCTTGTAAGCGGCCAGTGCTGCGTCATCGGCGAATTCGGCATAGACGACGACGTCGACTTCATCGGACAGCGGATCGACCTTCGTGTTCAACGTGACCTCGAAGAGGTTGGAATGAGGAATGTTGCCGAGCGCTAACAGCCCGGTGTGCACTGCCTCCACATCCTCCTTGCGCTTCGCGCTGAAGAAAACGATATGCCGGATCAATCCCGCCTCCTGATCTGAATGCCGGGGTCTTTTGTGACGATGGGCTCTTCGCGTCAACCTTCCATGGGGCCACGCGTCTTTGCGACGCGCCCTGGACAGCAGGGACCTCGTCTCGCGGCTACAACATCCTGGATGAGGCGCCTGGCCGCTACCTTTGAAGCGTATCTCTAGGCTTTGCCGGTGACGTAGCGCACGACATGGGAGAGTTCCCTGACAGACATGTCGAGATACCGGCCCTGATTGTAGAGGCCGTCCCAGATCAGGAAGAACGCGATGGCGGCAATGACGATTACATAACGCATGGCTAACGCTATCGCACATGCGTTGCGACGGCCATAGGCGTTTTTAATATGCCGGCATCCACTGGGCTCACCTTCAAACGCGCCGAAACATCAGGACTTTTGAGGATGTCTCGGTCATGCCGGCGCCATGGCAACAGCAAGCCGATACAAAGCGACCAGCCGCCAAACGCCACGTGGCACAGCCCAGCTGTCGGCTTGCCTCTTGAAGTTCCCCATAACGATGTGGAAGATTGTCGTGGGGATTCACCGGCAAACGCTGAAACTCTGGTTAGTGGGCTAGCGTTTTTGGAGTTTGCCCGTTGCCGCTGCTGCCGAATACCGTGGATAGGCAACGACGTTCGAACCCGGCGTATGAACTGTGAGACGCACGGTTGGCAATTGCGCCGGCAGCGCGAAAATTCAAGGGCGTGACATGGCTCACAACGAACTTTTTGGCACGACGCCGGGCGAAGCGGTCAGGCTCGACGAGTTCAATTTCGCTGAGATCGTCAAGGGCCTGCCGGCCAAGGCGCGCATGGTGCTGTCGATGGCGATGAACCTGCCGCGCGGTTCACTCAAGGTTAGGATGCCGGACGGCCGCGCCGTCCTTGTCGGCGGCAAGGCACCAGGTCCCGATGCCGAGTTGGTGCTCAAGAACTGGCGCCTGCCCGGCCGTGCCTTTTCCGGCGGCACGATCGGCGTCGCCGAATCCTACATGGACGGCGATTGGGAGAGCCCCGATGTCACCAGTTTCCTTGAACTCTTCGTCGTCAACTCCGCCTTTGGCGAGAAGATCGCCGGCGGAGCGAGCTGGCTGATCAACACGGTCCAGCGCATACGCCACTGGTTCAACGAGAACACGCGGTCGGGTTCGAAACGCAATATCTCGGCGCATTACGATCTCGGCAATGCCTTCTACAAGGAATGGCTCGACCCGAGCATGACCTATTCCTCGGCGCTCTACGCGAACGGCGCCAACGACCTCGAAAGCGCCCAGGCCGCCAAATACCGGGCACTGGCCCGGGATACAGGGATCAGCAGGAAGGACCATGTGCTGGAGATCGGCTGTGGCTGGGGTGGCTTTGCTGAATTCGCGGCGCGCGAAATCGGCTGCCGCGTTACCGGGCTGACGATCAGCCGCGAACAGCACGACTTCGCCAAGGCGCGCATCGCCAAGGCCGGGCTTGCCGACAAGGTCGACATCAAGCTGCAGGATTATCGGGACGAAACGGGGACTTACGATCGCATCGCCTCGATCGAGATGTTCGAGGCCGTGGGCGAGAAATACTGGCCTGTGTTCTTCTCGAAGATGAAAGCCTGCCTGAAGCCCGGCGGTACCGCGGGCCTGCAGATCATCACCATCAACGAAGCCGCCTACGACACCTATCGCGCCAGGCCGGATTTCATCCAGCGCTACGTGTTTCCTGGCGGCATGCTGCCGACACCGTCGATCCTGAAGGCGCTCGGGAGGGATCATGGCCTCGCGCATCTGCGTGAGCGCGTTTTTCCCGACGACTATGCGCGCACGCTCGCCGAATGGCGCAATCGCTTCTGGGCGTCGTGGGAGAAGATAGTGCCGCTCGGCTTCGACGATCGCTTCAAGAAGCTCTGGGAATTCTACCTGCACTATTGCGAGGCCGGATTCCGCGCCAGCTATATCGACGTGCGCCAGGTGGTCTACAAGGCGTAAGCCGGCACACTCATCGATTGCGTCGCCAGTGGCCAGCTTTTCGGGGGATGCGCCGGGGAGTGGCATTGCATGGCGAGCGTCCTGCTTGCCGCCATATCCGCTGCCGACGCACGGCGCATAGCGCCACCCACTGTCATGAACGATCCGCTGGGCCACAGCATCAGCCCGACAATGACGCCTGGTGCCAGTGATCTCATCGACAACACACCGACCTCGACCATCCACGAGGTTCATGCTCCAGCCGGGATGGCGCCACTGACCGTGCCCAGCGACCCGACTGGCATGTCGCTTGAGCCAACGCAGCCAGTCAGCCCGCAAGCTCCCGCGACAGCCTTGCCGCTAACGCCTGCGACCAACTGAGCCATCAAAACAAACAGACAGAGCGGCTCGGCGTTGCGGTGAACCGTCCTGGACGGCCGTATCAGAGCAGGATGCGATATCTGGCGAAACCCGCTTCGCCCTCGCCCGCCGATTCGATCTTCAGCGACTTCACCTGGGCAATAAAATCCTTTGCCTTGACGCCTGTCTCGAACACGACGCTGGTTCCTGGCAGCGGCGCGAACGACCAGTTGTCGTCGGCCGACGGATTGATGGTGCCCTGGCTTACGATATAGCGAACGATAACGTCGCGGTTGGTGTCCGGCGCCTCATAGATGATCTTCGAGGCATTGATGTCGGGGAAATTGCCGCCACCACCGGCCCTGTAATTGTTGGTCGCAACGACGAATTTCTGATTTGGATCAATCGGCTTGCCATCGAACATCAGGTCGACGATGCGGTTGGCACCGGCATTCGCCACGCCGCCCTTGGCATCGTATTTCGGCGGCTGCGACAGGTCTATCTTGTAAGTGACGCCATCAATGACGTCGAAATTGTAGGATGGGAAATCGGTGTTGATGAGCACCTGGTCGGCCTTCCCTGCCTCGATCCTGTTGAAGATGCCTGCCGACATTTCCAGCCATTCCTTCACCTGCGCACCGTTGATTTCGACGGCCCGCACGGTGTTGGGGTAGAGATAGAGGTCGGCGACGTTCTTGATGGCGATGTCGCCGGCCGGCATGTCGGTATAGTAGTCGGCGCCGTTGCGCCCGCCGGCTTTGAAGGGAGCGGCGGCCGACAACAGCGGGACATCCTTCCACTGCGTGCTCTTGAGAATGTCCTTCAAGTACCAGGTCTGTGCCTGGTTGACGACTTGCACCGACGGATCGTCGGCAACCAGCGAGAAATAGGAGTAGAGCGGCGCGGAGGTCTTGCCGACAGGACGGCGCACATAGGCCAAGGTCGCCTGGTGGTCCTGTTCGAGCGCTGCGATGATGCGCTTGTCGTCGGGAACAGTCGGCTTGTTCTTGTTGTCGACGCGCTCGAAGATCGGCCGCGCCTCGGACGTGGCGGAAACGACCCTCCATTTCGATCCGTCGCGCTCCAGCATCAGGTCGATCAGCCCCATATGCGAGCCCCAGAAACCACCCATGACGGCGGGCTTGCCCTGCAAGGTGCCTTTTTGCGTGTCGACGCCCTCGAGCGACTGGAAATCCTTCTTGCCTGGGAAGACAAGATGCTGGTGGCCGGTGAACACGGCATCGATGCCATCGACGCCGGCAACGAAGAACGACGCGTTCTCCATCATGTCGCCCTGCTTCACATCGATGCCGGAATGGGAGAGCGCAATGATGATGTCAGCCCCCTCCTCCTTCATCTGCGGCACCCATGCCCTGGCCGCCTCGACAATGTCGCGCGTCTTGACGTTGCCTTCGAGATTCTTGAGATCCCAGACCATGATCTGCGGCGGTACGAAGCCGATTATGCCGATCCTGATCGGCTGCTCGGAGCCCGAACCATCCTTGATCTTCTTGTCGAGGATCACATAGGGCTTGAGATAGAGCTTGTCGTCGCGTGGGTTGGCGGCAAGCGCGGTGCCGCGGATCAGATTGGCGCAGACGAACGGGAAATTGGCGCCGGCCAGCGCCTTGTCCAGGAAGGACAGGCCGTAGTTGAACTCGTGGTTGCCGAGCGTCGAGCACTCGTAGCCGAGCAGGTTCATGCCCTTCATGATCGGATGGAGATCGCCGTCCTTCAGGCCCTTTTCGTAGGCGATGTAGTCGCCCATCGGGTTACCCTGCAGCAGGTCGCCATTGTCGATCAGCATCGAATTGGCGGCTTCCTTGCGCACTGCATCGATCAGTGATGCCGTGCGCGACAGGCCCATCGTGTCGTTGGCTTTGTCGGCGTAATAATCATAAGGCAGCACATTCACATGGATATCCGTGGTCTCCATGATGCGAAGATGCGCCTGGTTGGCCTGCGCGCGGGCAGAGAAGGGATGAAGCACGATCAGCGCCCCTGTGGCAGCGACGCCAGCGAGGAAATTGCGGCGAGAGACGGGATGGAGCAGTTGTGACATGTTTTCTCCTCTTCGACGACGT
Organism: Mesorhizobium subarcticum; assembly: GCF_055456085.1. Lineage (NCBI taxonomy): Bacteria > Pseudomonadati > Pseudomonadota > Alphaproteobacteria > Hyphomicrobiales > Phyllobacteriaceae > Mesorhizobium > Mesorhizobium subarcticum. Next base: position 4,854,397 of record NZ_CM144237.1, read on the forward strand.
GACGCCCTGCCCCCGAAGCAAACTTGGCGCCGAAATCGGCTCAAGTCCACTCAACAGGTCGCGTGCGTGCGGACATCAGTCCATCAGCCAGAGATGACGTGCGGATGAATGGGACAGTGAAGAAGTCAGGTCTTGTCGTCGTCGCCCTGGGTGATCAGCCGGGCGCTGCGCTGGCCCGTAACGTAGATCCATAGCCAGCTCAGGGAAACCGCAAGCCGGTTGCGGAAGCCGATCAGAAAATAGATGTGCGCAATTCCCCACAGCCACCAGGCGAGCCAGCCGGTGAGCTTGATCCAGCCGAAATCGATCGCGGCGGCGCGTTTGCCGATCGTCGCCAGATCGCCGGCGTGTTTGTAGCGAAATGGCCGCGCGGCATTGTCACCGCCGAGCCTGGCCTTGATGGTGGCTGCAACATGTCGGCCCTCCTGCTTGGCGGAAGGCGCTACACCGGGTACCGGCCGTCCATCCGGCCGCAGCACGAGGGCGGCGTCGCCGATGACGAAAATCTCCGGACTGCCGGGCACGCTGAGGCCAGGCTCGACGAGCACCCTGCCCGCGCGGTCCGCCTTCGCCCCCAGCCATTCGGCGGCGGGCGAAGCGGCAACGCCGGCTGCCCACAGGATCGTTCGGGCCGCCAATTGCTTGTCGCCGAAGACGACGCCCTCGGCATCGCAGCGCGTGACAGCCCGCCCGAGCTCGACCGTCACGCCGAGGCGTTCGAGCGCCTTGCTTGCATAGTCGGAGCGTTTTGGCGCGAAATTGGCAAGGATGCGGTCGCCGGCCTCGATCAGCACCACGCGCGTTTGCCGCGTATCGATGTTGCGGAACTCGCCGCGCAGCGTCTCATGCGCCAGCTCGGCGATGGTGCCGGCCAGTTCCACGCCGGTCGGCCCACCGCCGACGATCGCAATGGTCAGCAGCGCCTGGCGTTTGGCGGGATCGGTTTCCCGCTCGGCCTGCTCGAAGGCCAGCAGAATGCGCCGCCGAATGGTGGTGGCGTCCTCCAGCGTCTTCAGGCCCGGCGCGAAAGGCTCCCATTCGTCGTGGCCGAAATAGGCGTGGCGCGCGCCGGTGGCGAGCACCAGCGTGTCGTAAGCGACGGCGCTGCCATCATCGAGCAGCACGCGTTTACCGGCACGGTCGACGCCGGTGACGTTGGCCAGCAGTGTCGTCACGTCCTTGCGCTTGCGCAGGAGATGGCGGATTGGCCAGGCAACCTCGGAGGTTGCCAGCGCGGTCGTCGCTACCTGGTAAAGCAGCGGCTGGAAGAGATGATGGTTGCGCTTGTCGATCATGGTGATGCGCACCGGAGTGCCTGACAGCGCGCGGGTGCATTCGAGACCGCCGAAACCCGCGCCGACAACGACGACATGATGGCTGGCTTCACTCATCTCATTCACCCCGGTTTGTCTGCCAGTTATGTAGTGGTTTTTGTGCATTGCAACAACGTCGTGGCGTGCAAGGCTGCCCTGCACCAAGGGCTGCCCAGAGCTCGCCTTCCCATGTCGTGAATGCACGTGTCCGCGGGCTCATAGGGGGTATAGCCTCCCCGAAACGAGATCACGGGAGTGAGGCATGGCCAACGGTCATGACGACGCCAAGGACTGGGCCGACGTCAGGCGCTGGCGCAAGGCCGAGCGCGAGCGACTGATCGCGGCGCGTCTCGCAGTGCCGGCGGACGCACGCACCGCCATGTCGCAACGCATTGCCGAAGGCCTTGATGCGATCATCGGCGAGATCGCCGGCCGCATGGTGAGCCTCTACTGGCCGTTTAGGGGCGAGCCGGATTTGCGGCCATGGATGACATCCGTCAATGAACGCGGCGGCCGCACCGCACTGCCCATTGTCATCGAGAAAGGACAGCCGCTGATTTTCCGGGCCTACAAAGCGGGCGACCGGCTGGAAAAAGGTATCTGGAACATTCCGGTCCCAGCCGGGGGTGATTGGGTGTTGCCGGACATCGTCATCTCGCCGATCGTCGGCATTGACCCGGCAAACTACCGGCTGGGCTATGGCGGCGGCTTCTTCGATCGCACGCTGGCGGCCATGCCGTTCAAGCCGCTGGTCATCGGCGTCGGCTACGAACTGCAGCGCATCGCCACCATCTATCCGCAGCCGCATGACATTGCGATGGACCGAATTGTCACCGAGGCCTAAGAGCCTGTTTCGGAAAATTGCCCATATTTCCGCCGCGCAGCAGCGCAAATGTCACTCTGCGGAGGACCGTTTCGACATTCGCTCTAGGCGGATCCAACAGTGTGCGTCGCTCTTTAGGAGGAGGATACGATGCGATATCTCTGTAGAACTATCTTCGTTTTTTCGCTTTCATTAAGCATTGCAACTCCGGCTTTTGCGGGCGGCAAGTTGGTGTCCGGACCGCGCGTCGGGGATGAGGTCGATATTCTCAGCAGCTCTGGAATAGGCACGCGCCACGCGGTCATAAAAGTGAAACTTGACGAAGGAGACGAAAAGTACCTTACAGATCATATTGAAGGTGATTGTGTGAGCGGATGGTTCACAATGCTATATATTGGAATGGGTCGGCTTCGGTTCCTTGGCAAGCGGAAGCATCCTGCAGAATACGGTGCTAATTACCTCATAGTAAGCAGCAAATATGGCCCACTCAATGGGTCTACCGTCTCTAGTTATGGCGAGGCCCTTGAGCAATATAATGCCCTCTGCCCTGGCCGAGCAGATATGACGCTCGACCAATAAGCGGAGCCGTAAAGTTAAGCGGTCAAAATTGGGGTGCCGGATCGGCCTTTGGCGTTAAGCCATTTCCGGCTTCATACCCATCGCCGTGCGGTCGACGATCTCACGCAAGGCGAATGACGAATTAATCTTCGTTACATGCGGCATGGCCGACAGCCATTCCTTGTGGATGCGCTCATAGTCGACCAGGTCCTTCGCCGCGATGCGCAGGATATAATCGTATTCGCCCGACATCAGATGGCAGGACAGCACATTGGGGCAGCGCTTGATCGCCGCTTCGAAATCCGACAGCGTCTTCTCGAACTGGCCCGACAGCGATATATGCACGATCGCCGTCATCTGATGACCGAGCGCCGCATTGGAAAGCCGGGCGTGGTAGCCGCGAATGGTTCCGGATTTCTCGAGATTATCTAGCCGGCGCGAACAGGCCGATTGCGACAGGCCGACCTTTTCGGCAAGCGCCGCATTGGGTATCCGGCCATCCTTCTGCAAAGTCTCCAGAATGGCGATATCGATCCTGTCGAGCGGCATTTTTCGTGAATCCTGCTGATATTCTGCGATTTCGCGCAAGGATTATCGAAACAGGCCTTCCTGCGCAAGCGCATTCGCAAACACCTGCAGCCCGATTCATGGTTCACTTCACCTATACAGGGAGTGAGCCCAAAAGGGCCCGGATCAGGAGAAGAAAATGCGCGTCGGCTGCCCCAAGGAAATCAAGAACCACGAATACCGCGTCGGCCTTACGCCCGGCTCGGTGCGTGAATACGTTGCGCACGGCCACGAAGTGCTGGTCGAGACTGGCGCCGGTGCCGGCATCGGCGCCGATGACAATGCCTATCGCGCGGCCGGCGCCACTATCGCGAAAACCGCCGCCGACGTGTTCGCCAAGTCGGACATGATCGTCAAGGTCAAGGAGCCACAGCCCAACGAATGGGCACAGTTGCGCGACGGCCAGATTCTGTACACCTATCTTCATCTGGCTCCGGATCCGGAGCAGACCAAGGGCCTGCTCGCTTCCGGCGTCACCGCGATCGCCTACGAGACCGTGACCGACGACCGCGGCGGCCTGCCGCTGCTCGCGCCGATGTCGGAAGTCGCCGGCCGTCTGTCGATCCAGGCCGGCGCCACGGCGCTGCAGAAGGCCAATGGCGGCCGCGGTGTGCTGCTCGGCGGCGTGCCCGGCGTGCTGCCCGGCAAGGTCACCGTGCTCGGCGGCGGCGTTGTCGGCCTGCATGCGGCCCGCATGGCGGCCGGCCTTGGCGCCGACGTCACCATCATCGACCGTTCGATCCCGCGCCTGCGCCAGCTCGACGACCTCTTTGCCGGCCGTGTGCACACCCGTTATTCGACCGTCGAGGCGCTTGAGGAAGAATGCTTCTCGGCCGACATCGTCGTTGGCGCCGTGCTGATCCCCGGCGCTGCCGCACCCAAGCTCGTCACCCGCGAAATGCTGTCGGGCATGAAGAAGGGCTCGGTGCTGGTCGACGTCGCCATCGACCAAGGCGGCTGCTTCGAGACCTCGCATGCGACGACACACGCCGAGCCGACCTACGAAGTCGATGGCGTCATCCACTATTGCGTTGCCAACATGCCAGGCGCTGTGCCGGTCACCTCGGCCCATGCGCTCAACAACGCGACGCTGCACTACGGCCTGCAACTCGCCGACAAGGGCCTGAAGGCGCTAATCGACGACCACCACCTGCGCAACGGCCTCAACGTGCACAAGGGCAAGATCACCAACCGCGCGGTCGCAGACGCGCTCGGTTACGAGCTGGTCGAGCCGAAAGCAGTTCTCGCCGCCTGATCCAACTTACGAGTTTCCTCCCGTCAACCCGCCGGTTCATTCCGGCGGGTTTTTTGTTAGCCGGATCGGCCGCCGCAAGGCCCGTTTGTCGGGCATATTGATCGCCCAAGATGTGCAGCAAGGCACTTTGCCTATCATTGTTGCATTTTTGTCATTCCTAAATTAGTCGAGCCCCGCTAGAGACGTTTTGGGCTTATTGACTAAGGGGTATGGGGCTATGTTCGTTCGCGTTTCTGCGAAATCTTTTCTGTTGGGTGCTGTTTCTGCCGTGGCTTTGATGTCTGCTGCCCATGCGGCTGACATGGTTCAGCCAGTGGAAGCATCGGGGTTTAACTGGAGTGGCGCCTATATCGGCATTGGCGGCGGCTTTGGCTCCAGCGTACACAAGATCAGCGTAGACCCTCTGGTCGACTTCAACGGCCTTGGCGGCAATGGCGGTTTTGGCGAATTGACGGCCGGCTATGATTACATGGTCTCGGAACGTTTTCTGCTTGGCGGCTTCATCGACGGCAATTTCGGCAATATCGGCCCGTCGCTCAGCGTTCCAGGCGCCGATATCGACCTTACTGATTCCTACGGCTTCGAAGCTGGCGTGCGCGTTGGCTATCTACTGAACCCCAGCACGCTCGGCTATGTGCTTGGCGGTTACAGCTGGCAGCGTTTCAAGCTTGATGGTTCGGGCGGTCTCGATGGGCTCAGCTTCACCGAGAACCGCAGCGGCTATGTGCTCGGTGCCGGCATGGAAACCGTGTTGCGTGGAAACTGGACCCTCAAGACCGAATATCGCTATGCCAATTATGGCGACAAGTCGGTGCTTGATTTGGGCCCCACGTCGCTGAACCTCGAGCCGTCCACCCACACCTTCCACATCGCCGCGAACTATCGCTTTGGCGGTCAGAACGGCGGTGGCGCTCCCTTCTCGGCACCGGCATACAACTGGACCGGCTTCTATGTCGGTGGCGCGCTTGGCGCGGGCACCGCAGTACATGACCTTGGCGTCAACCTTGGCGGCGGGACTCTCGATCTCAATGGCATTGGCAGCGAAGGCGTGTTCGGTGAAGCCAGCGTTGGCTACGACTACGATTTCGGCAGCTGGGTTGCCGGTGTACAGCTTGATGGCAGCTATTCCGGAATTCGTTCGAAACTCGACATCCTTGGCGGATCGATCAAGCTCGACAACGATTACGGCTTCGATGCTCTGGCCCGCGTTGGCGCCAAGGTCAACGAATCGACCCTGGCCTATGTCATCGGCGGCTACAGCTACCAGCATTTCGACCTGAAGGCCTCGGATCCGATCGGCGACATAATCGACTGGGGCAAGAGCGGGTTCACGATCGGTGGCGGCCTCGAAACGGCAGTCTCCAGCAACATGACCGTGGGCATCGAATACCGCTATTCGCAGTTCGGCAAGAAGGACTTCTCGTCCGAATTCGGTGCGCCTGATGGTACGCTGACCGACAAGGCTTCGTTCCAGACCGTTCGCATCGGCGCCAAGTACAAGTTCAACTAAGCCCTCCAGGCAAAAAGTTTCGGCCCGTCGGCATTGCCGGCGGGCTTTTTTGATGTTCGGCAAATGGCTGAAAAGAGACAGGCAACAAAAAAGCGGAGCCAAAGCCCCGCTTCCTCGATATCGAGATTGCCGCCGGTTCATCCGCGGTCGGCCAATCGATCGACACTCGCCTTGTATCGCCTCTATGCGACGGGAGTACGACAGAACTCCTACCGGCAACCCCTCATGCGCGCTCGATACGGCATTGATAACAATTGTTGCGCGCCGAGCGGACATGCAGGTAGGCAATATCGTCGCGTTCGAACAGCGTCTCGGCCCGCGCAGCAATCGTCTCAGTCGAGATGACACCGCCGCTGCCATAGACGATGCGGTCATCCCTGCCATAGCCGCGCACAATGTAGTCCGGGCTTTCGAGAATCTCGGGAAGCGCCCCGGTCTCGTTGGCGCGGCCGCATTCCTCGGCATGCAGAAAAATCGGCCCGGTTTCAGCATAGGGCTGAAGGTCCGGAAATGGCCGGTAAGCCAAAATGAGATAGGCGTCGCCCGCGGCGATGTTCTTCAGACAGTGCCGGCAAGGCATGCCGTCACCGTCAGAAATCTTTCGCTCGGGCGTGTGGCCGTAGGCATCCGGGCCGCCGAACTGCAGGGCCCTGACATCCTGGGTCGGCAGTGCTTTGAACTGAATGGTCATGGTGAAATCTCCGGTGTGGCTGGCGGAAATTATTCACTCAGACCGAAACTTCCCACCCAATTCCTGCCAAGTGACGAAGGACCGATCGGCGTTCTACAATCGATCCTGACGCGCTTGGCTCGACTGAATGATCAATGATAGGCCGACTAATAAATTCATAGGAGCGCTTGCGTATCAGCGGATAAAATCGTCGAAGCGGCGCAGCGTTACGCGGCGATTCTGCCAGTTTTCGTTCTGCGTCGGCACGAGCAGAAACTCCTCCCCGTAGCCGACTGTCTCCAGTGCATAGCCGGGCACGCCGAATTCGCGCACCAGCGTGCGCTTCAGCGAAGCGGCGCGCTGTTCCGACAACACCTGGTTCGACTGGAAGGAGCCGACGGCGTCGGTATGCCCCTCGATCAGCACGCGGGCGCCGGGATCGCGACGCAGGATGCGCTGCAGCGCGTCTGCGATATTCTCGATCTTGTCGTATTGCGAACTGGAAATGGCGGCCGAGCCGAAGGCGAAATTGATCGACTGGATGTCGATGGAGCGCGCCATGCGGCGCAGATCCGGCCGGCGCTTGAATTCGCGGATGGTGACACGTTCGTTCGGCCGCAGCTTCACCCGCGGTGCTGCCTCGAGCTTGCGCTCGATCGTCGCGGCCGAAGGCGTTGTCGCCTGGGCTGCAGCAAGGCTCGGCGGGGCAATCGCTGCGATCAGCGCGGCGGCAAGTGTACGGCGGGTCAGCATGTCTCTTCTCCTTCGGCGTCAGCCGCATTGATGGTGCGGGCAACATGCCAAAGGCAGGCTGAAGCGGCGATGAACGACGGGTTCAGGATCCCCGGCTGGCGTCGGATTCCGGTTAAAATCAGGGCCGCATGACGCTGGCCGAGCGCTCGAGGAACGGCAGCGGATGTACAGTCTCTTTCTTTTGCGCCACCGGTGCAAAACCGAGCTTCTGGTAGAGCGGCAGAGCCGCCGGATGATCGAGCGTGCAGGTCTGCACCGTCACTCGCTTCGGCCCATACGACCATGCGGCGGCAATCGCCGAGCCGAGGAACCAGCGGCCGAGGCCCAGGCCAGTGGCATGTTCCATCATGCCGAAATAGGCGAGTTCCACTTCTTCCGGCAGATGCGGCTTGAGGTCAAAGAACCCTGCTGGCGCACCGTCGAGGTAGAGCACCCGGATGTCGCGGTCCTCGCGGTGGATGCCAGCCGAAAGCTCGTCGTCGTCCAGCCTCAGAACATTCACCCAATGCCATTTGCGGCCGACCCGGTCCATCAAATAGCGGTAGAAATGCAAGGGGATGTCCTTGGTCTTCAGCAGCGCGACCTGCCTGTTATAGGGCACCGGCGGCGTATAGGTGGGCGGCACATGCATCTCAAGAAATGTAACGGTGACTTCTATGTCTTCCAGCACGCCGTTTTGCATCGTGTTTATTCCTTGCCGGTCACGACAGGCGTGTCGGAGAGCCCGCCCCACTCGGTCCATGAGCCGTCATAGAGCCTGTTGTCGGTGTGGCCAAGCGTCTCCAGCGCCAGAGTGATCACCGCGGCGGTGACTCCGGAGCCGCAAGATGTGACGACGGACTTCGAGAGGTCAATGCCGGCCTCCTCGAACACCTTGCGCAAACGGTCCTTCGACAACAACACGCCGTTTTCCGACAGTGCGGAGTACGGCACATTGCGCGCGCCTGGCATGTGGCCGGAGCGGATACCCGCTCGGGGCTCTGGCTCAGCCCCAGTGAAGCGGCCCGGTCCACGGGCATCGGCGATCTGACTGGCGCTGGTATCGACGATCCGGCGCATGTCGGCAAGGCTGGCGACACGACCAGCGTCGAAATCGGCGTGAAACACGTTTGGCGCGATCTTCGTGGGTTCGGCCGTTACAGGCCGGCCGGCCGCCTTCCAGCCATCGAAACCACCGTCCAGTATGTAGACCTGAAAAACGCCCATGACACGAAACATCCACCATGCGCGAGGGGCCGAGAAGAAGCCCGGGCCGTCATAAACGACGATGGTATCATCGGCCGAAACGCCCATTGCACCGACATACTGGGCAAAATGCTGCGGTGACGGCAGCGTATGCGGCAAGGCGGCCTCCGGATCCGAAACTGCATCCTGATCCAGGAATCGCGCGCCTGGAATGTGGGCTGCTTCATACTCGGCGCGCGCGTCGCGTTTTTGCGCCGGCAGGTACCACGACGCATCTATGACCGTCAGACCAGGCTGGCCCAGGCGCTGCTGCAGCCAGTCCGCATCGACGGTGAAGGGACTGTCTTCGGCCATTTTGGTTCTCGCTATCTCGAGTGAAGCAAAGCGTTGCGTGTCAGGCCGCCGGCATCGGGCCAAAGCGGATGCGGAAGCGCCTGTTCTCACGGCCCTTCTTTTCGATCTTGCCGATGTGGATTTCACCGATTTCGCCGGTGCTTTTCACATGTGTGCCACCGCAGGGCTGGCTGTCGACCGCGCCATTCTCGCCGATGCAGACCAGGCGGATCCTGCCGGTGCCGACCGGCGGCCGGACATTCTTCGACTTCACCAAGCCAGGGTTCGCGGCGAGTTCCTCGTCACTGATCAGCCTGGTGAAAATCGGGTGATCGGCGTGCACCAGATCCATCAGGCTCGCCGTCACCTCCTCCTTGTTGAAGCTGGCGTCCGGAATGTCGAAATCGACACGGCTGTCATCCTCTGAAACGGAAGCACCGGTGATCGGGAACGGGCAGACGACCGTGAGCAGGTGGCAAGCCGCGTGCATGCGCATCAGCAGGTGCCGACGTTCCCAGTCGATGGCGAGTTTCACCCGCTCGCCAACCCCTGGCACTGCCTGCTCCGGCCCCGGTACGTGGATGATCTCGTCCTTGGTCTCACCCGTGATCGTGGCGGCAATGGCGATGCGGCTGCCATCGGCACGTTCGAGATAGCCGGTATCGCCGGGTTGGCCGCCCGACGTGGCGTAGAAGATGGTGCGGTCGAGAATGATGCCGTTGCGATCGTTGATGGCGACAACCGTGGCGTCGGTCGAGCTGAGATAGGCGTCATCGCGAAACAGCGCTTGCGTCTTGTGCGCCATCAAGCCACCTTTTCGAACGGCACCGAAATGGTGCTCTTCAGTTCCATCCAGCCCGGCACCGGCAAATTCTTCTCGCGCAGGAATTCCGGATTGAACAGCTTCGACTGGTAGCGCGTGCCGTAGTCGCAAAGAATGGTCACGATGGTGTGGCCGGGACCCAATTCCCTGGCCAGCCGGATCGCGCCGGCAATGTTGATGCCGGTCGAGCCGCCGACGCAAAGACCTTCTTCCTGGATCAGGTCGAAGACGATCGGCAATGCGTCCTCGTCCGTGATCTGGAAGGAGAAATCCGGGGTGAATCCTTCGAGATTTGCGGTAATGCGCCCCTGCCCGATGCCTTCGGTGATCGAACTGCCTTCGGCCTTCAATTCGCCGCTGGTGTAGAAATTGTAGAGTGACGCACCCAGCGGATCGGCGAGCGCTATCTTGACGTCCTTGCTCCTGGCCTTCAGTCCGAAAGCGACACCGGCAAGCGTGCCCCCGACCCAACCGCCGAGACGAAACCGTCGACCTTGCCACCCGTCTGGTTCCAGATTTCCTCGGCGGTGGTGCGGATATGGCCGTCGCGATTGGCGACATTGTCGAACTGGTTGGCCCAGATGGCACCATTCGGTTCGGTCCGCGCAAGTTGCTCAGCCAACCGCCCCGACAGCTTCACGTAGTTGTTGGGGTTTTTGTACGCCACAGCCGGCACCTCGATCAGCTCGGCGCCAAGCAGCCTGATCGTGTCCTTCTTCTCCTGGCTCTGCGTATCGGGAATGACGATGACGGTGCGGTATCCCAGCGCCTTGGCGACCAGCGTCAACCCGATGCCGGTGTTGCCGGCCGTGCCCTCGACGATGACGCCGCCCGGCTGCAACAGGCCACGCTGTTGGGCGTCGCGGATGATGAACAGGCCTGCGCGATCCTTGACCGACTGTCCCGGATTCATGAACTCGGCCTTGCCCAGTATCTCGCAGCCGGTTTCTTCGGACGCTTTGTTGAGGCGGATCAGAGGCGTGTTGCCGATCGCGTCGATCACAGAACGAGGCATTCAGGATTCCTTGTGTGCATGCGCCGAAACCCTAGAAACCCGACGCTTCGGTTTCAAGGCAAGAATTTGTCTGGTCCAGTCGCATTTCCAGCACAGCCGTGCATGGACACCCCCAAGACCGGGTGGATATCGCACAGTTCATTTGCACCTGGCGTCGAAAAGCACTCTTTTCATTCGATTCCTTCGTCGCTAGAGCAAGACACCAACAAGTGACAGGGCACAGCATGACACTCTATCGGGCCGATCCGAAACATGGCGTCGCCTGGGTCACGGGCGGCTCAAGCGGCATTGGCCGCTCGCTGGCCAGGGACCTAGCGTCCCAGGGCTATGCGGTGGCGGTGACGGCGCTCGACGACGATCCGATCGATACGCTCATCGTCGAGACCGCGCAGATGCCGGGCAGCGTCACGGCTTTTCCCTGCGACGTCAGCGACGAGCCGCGCATGGCAAGAACGGTTGCCGCGATCGAGAACGAACTCGGCCCGATCGTGCTCGCCATCTTCAATGCTGGAAACTACATTTCGACGCCTGGAGAGGCTCTCGTCGTCAAGGATTTTCGCCGCTCCTTCGAGGTCAATTATTTCGGCATCATCAACGGGTTGGTGCCGGTCGTGGAATATATGCGCGTTCGGTCGCGCGGCCATGTCGTGCTCGTTGGATCGGTCACCGCCTATTTCGGCTGGCCGACCACGGCCGCCTATGGCGGGACCAAGGCAGCGATCAACATCCTGGCCGAGTCGCTGAAGTACGATTTCGACAAGATGAACATCCGCGTCCAGGTGATAAACCCCGGTTTTGTCGACACGCCGCTGACCGAAAAGAACATGCTGCCGATGCCCGGCCTGATGCCGGTCAGCCGTGCGACGCGCCGTATGGTGAAAGGCATCAAGTCCGGTGGCTTCGAAGTCACCTTTCCATACCGGACAAGCTGGCCGCTGAAATTTCTCAGCCTGTTGCCCAGGCCGATGTGCAGAGGCGTGATCAGCTTGATGACCAGCTGGAAGGCGCGGCCGCTGCACTATGAGCGCAAGCCACCAGGCAAATAGTACGCCGCCGAATTGTTGTGTGCCGCGCACCGGCCGGCCGTTGCCTGATTGCGGCCGCCGCCATACGTTGAGATCATCTTGCGTGGAGTTTGCCATGGGGCGACGGATCGTGCTTGCTGTGCTGGGTCTCGTCACCATCCTTGCCCTGGCCTTCGTGCTTGGCCCACGCGTTCCCGTCGACACCACGATCCGCTTCGATCCCTCCGTCATCGGTGACGATCCGCAGGCCTATGTGGCCAAGGTGGAGGCCGCCGTGCCCGGCATCCGCGACGGGCTGGAGAAGGAGATCGTCTGGGCCGATCCGATGGTGCATGCCAGGACGCCGCTGTCGATCGTCTATATCCACGGCTTTTCCGCTTCGAAGGGCGAGGTCCGCCCCCTGCCCGACGATGTGGCCGACCAGCTCGACGCCAACCTGTTCTACACCCGCCTTACCGGACACGGGCAGGACGGCGCGGCGATGACGCAAGGCAGCGTCAATGCCTGGATCAACGACTATGAGGAGGCGCTCGCCATCGGCCGGGCAATCGGCGACAAGGTGATCGTCATCTCGACCTCGACCGGCGGTTCGCTGGCGGCATGGGCGGCAACACAGCCCGGCGCTTCGGATGGGGTGGCGGCCATTGCGTTCATCTCGCCCAATTTCGGCGTGAAGGCGTCCGGTGCCGAGATCCTGACCATGCCATGGGGCAAACGGATCGCCGAACTCGTTGCCGGCAAGGAACGCAGCTTCGTGCCGCGCAACGCACTGCACGAGAAATTCTGGACCCCAAAATATCCGATCGCCGCGACGATGCCGATGCAGGCGCTGACGGAACTTGCCTATGGCGCGCCAGTGGAGAAGGCGGATATCCCGGCCTTGTTCATCTTCTCGGACATGGACAAAGTGGTGCGGCCCGACCGCACGCGTGAGATCGCCGCCCGCTGGGGAGGCGCGCATGAGCTGGTCCCTATCGAAAGCTCTGGCGATCCCGACAATCACGTCATTGCCGGCGACGCGCTGTCGTCGTCGACCACGGCTTTCCTTGCACAACGGATTGCCGTCTGGATCGAGGCGGTGGCGAAGTGAGGTTCTCAGACGAAAAAGGGCGGCTGAAGCATCGCTTCAGCCGCCCTTTCTTTCAGTCACCGTCAGTCAGGCCGGACCGACTGGTCCGTCCCAACGGATGATGGGTCAAGCAGCGCGCGCTGCCGGACGCTTGCCGCCGAAGCGGCGCTTGTTGTTGCCCTTGAAGGCCGGCTTGGCGCCTTCCGGCTTGCGCTCACCGGCAAAGGCCGGCTTGTCGCCGAAGCGCTTCTTGCCAAAACCGTTGCCCTTGTTCTCGCCGCCCGGGCGCCTGCCATCGCGGCGACCGTTACGGTCGTTGCGATCATTGGCGGGCTCGAAGCGCTCGTTCTTTTCAGCCGGATTGCGCTGCGGATCGGGGCTGCCGAGATGGTCGGCAACGATCGGCAGCTTGGTGCGGATGATGCGCTCGACCTGGCGCAGCTTGCTGTTCTCGGAAGGATCGCAAAGCGTGATCGCGATGCCGTCCATACCGTTGCGGCCGGTACGGCCGATGCGGTGGACATAGCTTTCGGCTTCGTCCGGCAGATCGAAATTCACGACATGGCTGATGCCGGGGACGTCGATGCCGCGCGCGGCGATATCGGTCGCGACCAGAATGCGCACCGAGCCCTCACGGAAGTCGTTGAGCGCCTTCTGACGGGCGTTCTGCGACTTGTTGCCATGAATGACGGCGGCCTTGAAGCCGTCGCGCTCGAGGTCCTTGGTCACCCGGTCGGCGCCATGCTTGGTGCGCGAAAAGATGATGACGGACTTCATCGCCTCGTCGGCGAGCATGGTCGACAGAACCTGGCGCTTCTGCTTGGTGCGGGCGAAGACGACGCCCTGCACGATCTCGGCGGCCGCGGTGCTCTGCGGCGAGACTTCGATGCGCACGGGGTTCTTCAGGAGGCCCTTGGCCAGCTCGGCGATCTCGTCGGGCATGGTGGCCGAGAACAGCGCCGTCTGGCGATCAGGCGCGGTCGCCTTGGCAATGCGCTTGACGTCGTTGATGAAACCCATGTCGAGCATGCGGTCGCCCTCGTCCAGCACCAGCCATTTGGTGTCGGAGAGGATGAGGTCGCCCTCGCGCACCAGGTCGGTCAACCGGCCTGGCGTGGCAATGAGGATGTCGACGCCGGGAGCAACCTTCTTCACCTGGCTGAAGCGCGAGACGCCGCCCAGCACCAGAGCGGTCGAGACATGCTGGCCTTTTGCGAGGATCTTGATGGTGTCTTCGATCTGCACGGCGAGTTCGCGGGTCGGCGCCAGGATCAGCGCACGGGTCGTCTTGGCGCGCCGCTTGGTGCCGAGCGCGATGATCTTTGACAGAATCGGCAGTGCAAAGGCCGCGGTCTTGCCGGAACCCGTCTGCGCGATGCCGAAAATGTCACGGCCTTCCAGCTGCGGCGGGATCGCCTGCATCTGGATCGGTTTCGGTTCGGCGAAGCCGGCATTGTGGGTGGCCTTGAGCAGCGCACCCGTAATTCCCAGCGCCGCGAAACCGGTGAGTTCCGCGGTGTCGTTGCCGGGCAATGTGTTTTCGTTGGTCAAAATAGTCTTCTTTCACGCGGCTTCTTGGCCGCAAACATCGATGGCGGCAGGGCGCAACCTGCCGTCGAAAAATTTGATATGAAACGACAAGGCGGGCGGACGCTAACGTCCACTCGGCTGCGCTGTCGTGCCCGCAGGCATCATGCCACGGGGCTTTTTCACCGCCTTGCCAACCAATCGGGGGCCGATTTGCCGGAAAGAGGGAAAACAGACGCAACCAGTCTCATTTGTCGAGAAGGCCGGAATCTCCCGGCCCAAGCGCCTATGGGCTGCATATGGCTGAGTTCGCCCCGGAATGCAAGGGGCGTCATGCTGCAGCGCAGCAAAAACCGACCAAAGCCAACGCTTGCGCTCCCCGACGGGCATCATTACCACAAATGCAGCTTCCATCTGGGGACCGAACGATGAAGGACGTGCTGAAGGAACTCGAGCGGCGCCGCGAGATCGCCCGCATGGGTGGTGGTCAGGCGCGCATCGACGCCCAGCACAATAAGGGCAAGCTCACCGCGCGTGAACGCATCGAGGTTTTTCTCGATGAAGGCTCGTTCGAGGAATTCGACATGTATGTCGAGCATCGCTCGACTGATTTCGGCATGGAGAAAACCAAGATCGCCGGCGATGGCGTCGTCACCGGCTGGGGCACGGTCAACGGCCGCCCGGTCTATCTCTTCGCCAAGGACTTCACCGTGTTCGGCGGCTCGCTGTCGGAAGCCCATGCCGAAAAGGTCATCAAGGTTCAGGAAATGGCGCTGCGCAACCGCGCGCCGATCATCGGCCTCTACGATGCTGGCGGCGCGCGCATCCAGGAGGGCGTGGCAGCCCTTGGCGGCTATGCCGAGATCTTTCAGCGCAATGTGCTGGCCTCCGGCGTCATTCCGCAGATTTCGGTGATCATGGGTCCGTGCGCGGGCGGCGATGTCTATTCGCCTGCCATGACCGACTTCATCTTCATGGTGCGCGACACCTCCTACATGTTCGTCACCGGGCCGGATGTGGTGAAGACCGTCACCAACGAGACGGTCACGGCCGAGAGCCTCGGCGGGGCCTCCGTACACACGACGAAATCCTCGATCGCCGATGGCGCCTATGACAATGACGTCGAGGCGCTCTTGCAGATGCGCCGGCTGGTCGATCTCTTGCCCGCCTCCAACACATCAGAGCTTCCCGAGATCGAATGCTACCAGTCGGTAACCGACCATGATCTGTCGCTCGACCGGCTGATCCCCGACAACGCCAACAAACCCTATGACATCAAGGAACTGATCCTGAAGGTTGCCGATGAAGGCGACTTCTTCGAAATCCAGCAGAACTTCGCCAAAAACATCGTCACCGGCTTCGGGCGCGTCGAAGGCCGCACGGTCGGCTTCGTCGCCAACCAGCCGATGGTGCTGGCCGGCGTGCTCGATTCCGATGCCAGCCGTAAGGCGGCCCGCTTCGTGCGTTTCTGCGACTGTTTTTCGATCCCCATCGTCACCTTTGTCGATGTCCCCGGCTTCCTGCCCGGCACCGCGCAGGAATATGGCGGGCTGATCAAGCACGGCGCGAAATTGTTGTTCGCCTATGCCGAGGCGACCGTGCCGAAGATCACCGTTATCACCCGCAAAGCCTATGGCGGCGCCTATGACGTCATGGCCTCAAAACATCTGCGCGGCGACATGAACTATGCATGGCCCACTGCACAGATCGCGGTGATGGGAGCCAGGGGCGCGGTCGAGATCATCTACCGCAAGGACATTGGCGACGCGGAAAAGATCGCAGCCCATACAAAGGCTTACGAGGATCGCTTCCTGTCGCCTTTTGTCGCCGCCGAGCGCGGTTATGTCGATGAGGTGATCATGCCGCACTCGACCCGCCGCCGCATCGCGCGGGCGCTGCGCATGCTGCGCAACAAGGACATGCAGAACCCCTGGAAGAAGCACGACAACATCCCGTTGTAGTATTGACGGCCGAGTTGCCTACTCCTCCTCAGCAGCGCCGAACCCCGCTCCCGTGGTGGCGCTGGTAGCACTTGCCCATGGCGTTGCGTGGTTGTCGATGCGCATCTGGAAGATGAAATAGGTCGGCGAGCAGAAGCCGATGCCTTTCACTTTTGAAATGCCCGGCGTGTCCGGCGGCAGCGACTGGCACATATAGTCCTCGCGGCAGAAATGTTCGGCATCACAGGCCGGCCGGTTGCCGCGATTGACCGCGCCGCCGAGGCACTGGTCGAAATTGTTGGTGGCCACACAGATGTCGAATTTCTTGCCGCCGACGAGCCCACAGATCTCGTTCGGAATCGGTTTGCCGGCTTTGAAGGCTGCGAAGGACGGTCCTTGTCGTCGCACGCACGGTAGGCGATGCCGGCCGGCACGCCGATCTTCGGCGGCCGGCAGGTGTAGGCGGTGCGGGAGACATCCGGCGCGAACGCCGCGAACTGACCGGTGATGCTGTAGCGGTCGTTGAAGGGCTGCGCCGCATTGCTGGCGATAGACCCCGTCAGGCAGGGATGGCCGGAGAACATCTTTTCGCTGTCCTTGGGCAACAGACATTGCGCCAGCGCGGTATGCACGCCTGAAGCGGTCGCCAGCGGCGTGCAGACAGTGCCGCCGCCGCATTGCCAGGTCCCGCCGAAGCGGGCGGCATCTTGCGGCATCAGGCACGGCATCGCCATCCCGGCCGGTGCGTAGTTGATGTCGCCGGCATCGGTCCATGTGGCGGGCGGTGCGAAAGACAGCGGCCGGTAGCGGTTCGGCTCCTTGCCTTGTCCGGTTGCACGCAGCCAGGCTTCGCGCCGCAGGATTTCGGCGTGAAGATGCGGCGAGATGCCGACCTCGATGTGGTTCAAAGGCGACGTGGTCTTGTCGTCGAGGCCGATGAAATGAAAACCGGCGGTGGAACCTGCCTGATGACAGCCCTGGCAGGCGCCATTGTCCAGCCGCTCGACCAGCGCCTCCGGTGTGCCCACCAGTTTCAGCGCCGCATAGTCCAGACCAGCGAAATCCGTGGGCTTGAACAGCGGCGTGAACGGATGGTTGGCTTGTCTCGCGCTGCCGAAGGTCGACCACGAGATGACCTTCTTCGCCAGGAATTCGTCGGGGATTTCATAGACGCCGAGATCGACCGCCGTGACATTGGCGCTGACATAGTCGGCGAGCCTTTTCTTCAGCGCCGCATCGTCCGAGAGCCGCGCGGTATCCGGCGTGTTCTCCAGCGGTCTCTCGCTGACGGTGGCGCCATCGATGGCGAAGATGCGCATGAGGTAGGCGGCTTGCCCGCCGAATTCGGTCTCCTGGCCCGAAGGAAAGCGCACGACCTGCGCGTTGAGTTCAAGTTGCTTGAAGGTGAGCCCGGCTCTCTCCAGCGGTCCGCCGGTCAGCCAGCCGGCATCGACGGTCTCATCAAGCTGTGGCGTCCAGCGTCCGGCAACGCCGACGCAACCGCGATCGGCATCGGGCGCCACGCTGTAGACCGCATTGAAATTGAACGGCAGACGCGACGCCAGTTGCTTGCCGTTCTTCCGGAAACTGTAGGCCAGGCGGTAGATGAAACGGACCTCGCCGCAGCTCTTCTCACCCAGCACGACAGCAAAATCGCGACGGTCGATCCGGTTGACGACGCCGACCAGCCGGAAGCGTGCCGCATCGGTCTTCAGCCAGCGCATGTCCATGACGCGGCCGACATTGCCGTCGGTCACTTCGTAGAGCGTGCGCCCGCCGGCCTTCATCTCGGCGCGCAGCGTGGCAATGTCTGATGCCACGGTATCGACGATCGCATGATAGGCTGGCGCCTTCTCATAGAGGGTTTTCAAATCGCCCTCGCCCGCCGCGCCAAACAGTGCGGCGAAGCCGTAGCCCTTGGCATCGAGGGTGGCGAGCACCGCTGGGTCATCGACGATCGTCACCGGCTGCCCAGCGCGCACGCCATTCGACGCGAACAGCGCGATGATGGCCGCAACGGCGAGCGCGAACCAATTCATCCGATAGGCACTTTCTGCCTTGCTTCGACCAGTTCTCGTAGCACCGGCACCAGCGCCAGCGGCAGGTCCTCGGCAATCAGCCCCGGGCCGGACCGGCTGCCGGCTTCGGCATGGATCCATACCGCAGCGCAAGCCGCCTCGAACGCCGGCATGCCTTGCGCCAGCAGCCCTGCGGTGATGCCGGACAACACGTCACCTGATCCTGCGGTGGCAAGCCAGGCCGCGCCATTGGCGTTGATCGCCCCCCGGCCGTTCGGCGCTGCGATCACCGTGTCGGCGCCCTTATAGACAATAATGGTATTGGCACGTGCGGCCGCCGCACGCGCCTTGTACAGCTTGGACGAGGCGATGTCGCCCGCGATGTCGGGAAACAGCCTGGCGAATTCTCCTTCATGCGGCGTCATCACCAGGGCTGGCGCGTCTTGCCGATGCGCGGCTTCGAACAAGACACCTGGCGCCTCGCGAAACGCGGTGATCGCGTCGGCGTCGAATACAAGGCCATCGATCCGTGCGGAAGCATCCTGTGGCTGGCCGGAGGCAAGGAGCGCGAGCGCGAAGGTCCGCGTTTTCTCACCAACACCAAAGCCAGGCCCGAGGACAAAGGCAGAAGGCCGGCGTTCGCCGATGAACGCCTCTATGTCCGCGACGTCATCGGCCTTGCGCAGCATGATCGAGGTCAGGTGGGCGGCATTGACCTGCATGGCGTTGCCGGGAGACAGCACGGTCACCGCCCCTGCCCCGCTGCGGGCTGCGGCGAGTGCCGACAGGCGCGCCGCGCCGGTGGCGCTCGGCCCGCCGGAAAAGATCCCGACATGGCCACGCTTGTATTTGTGCGCGTCGACAGCCGGCACTGGGAAACCGTGCAGCCAGTTTGCCGGCTTGTTCTCTGACGTCCGGGGTTGGAGGCGTGCAATGATGTCGTCGCCGATGCCGATATCGGCGAGCACGATCTCGCCGCATCGCTCCCGGCCCGGCAACAGCAAGTGACCGGGTTTCTTGCGCGCAAAGGTTACGGTGGTGTCGGCGCGAAATGCCTTGCCGAGCACTTTGCCGCTGTCACCAGAAACACCGGAAGGCAGGTCGACCGCGACAACGGCTAAATGCCGGTCGGTAGCGATATCGACCGCCCTGGCGGCATCGCCGGACATCGGCTTGGACAAACCTGCCCCATAAAGCGCGTCGACGACGATGGAGCCAGCTTCGGCGACAAATGCCGACAATGGCCGCGGTTTGATCGGACATTCCGCCGCGGCGAGAGCCGCATCGCTTTCCCGCCTCGGCGTGCCGCTTGCCCAGACCGTCGTGGCAACGCCACTGTCGGCCAAGATGCGGGCCACGACATAGCCATCGCCGCCATTGTTGCCGGGGCCACACAGTACGTGGACGCGCATCGCTGTGGGATAGCGCGCCAGCACCACGTCCGCGACCGCCTCTCCGGCACGGCGCATCAGGCCGATCCCGTCGAACGCGCCGCCGGCAATCGTCAGCCGGTCCGCCTCGCTCATTTCGGCGGGAGAAAGAAGTTCGTTGCTCATGGATTGCCGATCCGCATTCGATCAAGCATTGTCCAGTTTGTGGTTCGAAGCAAACAGGAGGAGTTGCAACGATCTGCCGCCATACCGTTCAGATGGATGTCGCAGGTGCAGAGTTGCCCGCAATATGGGCGATCTGCCTAATTTTTATGCGGACAGGAGGGCGGCAACTGATTGGACTTCAGCATGCATGCCGCATCCGGTGCAGCGAATGACGCGAAAGTGCATTCCGGCGTGGTGCGGCTTTGAAATCATATGATACCGCTTCGAATCCGTCTATCTGGCACAGTTCGTGCTTGAAAGAGGCGCAAGCGGGGGGTCAAAACCCGTTTTTTGGCAGTGGAGGCCACTTTTTACATGAAAAAGATCGAAGCGATCATCAAGCCATTCAAGCTCGACGAAGTGAAGGAAGCGCTTCAGGAGGCCGGACTGCAAGGCATCACGGTGACCGAGGCCAAGGGCTTCGGGCGCCAGAAGGGCCACACTGAACTCTATCGTGGAGCCGAATATGTGGTCGATTTCCTGCCCAAGGTGAAAATCGAGGTCGTGCTCGGCGACGATGCTGTCGAAGGCGCGATCGAGGCCATCCGCAAGGCGGCCCAGACCGGCCGCATCGGCGACGGCAAGATCTTCGTCTCCAACATCGAGGAAGTTGTGCGCATCCGCACCGGCGAAACCGGAATGGACGCGGTCTGACGCGGCCATCCCCGAAGAAACGTCATCCATCAAAAAACACGTCATCAAACAGGGATACATGACATGACGACAGCCAAAGACATCATGAAGCAGATCAAGGACAACGACGTGAAATTCGTCGACCTGCGCTTCACCGACCCGAAGGGCAAGCTGCAGCACGTGACGATGGATGTCGTCGAGGTCGAGGAAGACATGTTCGCCGACGGCGTCATGTTCGACGGCTCGTCGATCGCCGGCTGGAAGGCCATCAACGAGTCCGACATGGTGCTGATGCCGGATCCGGACACGGTCCACATGGACCCGTTCTTCGCGCAGTCGACCATGGTCATCCTGTGCGACATTCTCGACCCGGTCTCGGGCGAATCCTACAACCGCGATCCGCGCGGCACGGCCAAGAAGGCCGAAGCCTACATGAAGGCCGAAGGCATCGGCGACACCATCTATGTCGGCCCGGAAGCCGAATTCTTCGTCTTCGACGACGTCAAGTACAAGGCCGATCCCTACAACACCGGCTTCCAGCTCAATTCCACCGAACTGCCGTCGAATGACGACACCGACTACGAGACTGGCAACCTCGGCCACCGCCCACGCGTCAAGGGCGGCTATTTCCCGGTGCCGCCGATCGACAGCGCGCAGGACATGCGCTCTGAAATGCTGACGGTGCTCGCCGAAATGGGTGTGCGCGTCGAAAAGCACCACCACGAGGTGGCGGCCGCCCAGCATGAGCTTGGCATCAAGTTCGATGCGCTGGTGCGCAACGCCGACAAGATGCTGATCTACAAATACGTCGTGCACCAGGTCGCCAACGCCTATGGCAAGACGGCAACCTTCATGCCGAAGCCGATCTTTGGCGACAATGGTTCGGGCATGCATGTCCACATGTCGATCTGGAAGGGTGGCAAGCCGACCTTCGCCGGCAATGAATATGCCGGCCTGTCGGAGAACTGCCTGTTCTTCATCGGCGGTGTCATCAAGCACGCCAAGGCGGTCAACGCCTTCACCAACCCGCTGACCAACTCCTACAAGCGCCTGGTGCCCGGCTACGAAGCGCCGGTGCTGCTCGCCTATTCGGCACGCAACCGCTCGGCCTCCTGCCGTATCCCGTTCGGCTCGTCGCCGAAGGCCAAGCGTGTCGAGGTCCGCTTCCCCGATCCGGGCGCGAACCCCTACCTGGCCTTCTCCGCGTTGCTGATGGCCGGTCTCGACGGCATCAAGAACAAGATCCATCCGGGACAGCCGATGGACAAGGACCTCTACGACCTGCCGCCGAAGGAACTGAAGAAGATCCCGACCGTCTGCGGCTCGCTGCGTGAAGCACTCCAGAAGTCTCGACAAGGACCGCGGCTTCCTGAAAGCCGGCGGCGTCTTCGACGACGACCAGATCGACAGCTACATCGAGCTGAAAATGGCCGAGGTGATGCGCTTCGAAATGACCCCGCATCCGGTAGAATACGACATGTACTACTCGGTGTAAGAACCGGTTCGGATAGCGTTGCAAAGCCCTTGAAGGATATCCACCTTCAAGGGCTTTTTGCTGCCCCAATGCTCCTGCGATAGATCGGCTCTGGCGATGGATCGCGCGTGGCCGGCCACGCAACAGCGGGCAAGCTCTTTTGGTTCAAGGTTCCGTTTTATAGCTGAATTTTCCTAGGCCCCCGCGCCATCGGCAGAAGCCGCAAATGAAGGCTGGCCGGCGCCTTTTCGAGCGCAATCGATCGCCAGGAGCGAGCGGCGCACTGCCTCAGGCTACAATGCCCGCTCGTCCGGCGCCCCCGCCAATGCTGTCGTTCAAGAAACCCCGCCCCGTTCGAACAGCATCGCTTTGGCGTAACCCAAGCCACGAATACGCATGCTGCGGTGCAATCTGTCAACGCCGCCGGCCGCAGGCATAAATCGCGGATTTCGATTATTGAACAGAGGCTTATATAACTGATCATTGGTGTACGGACGACCTGAAACAGGCTGTTTTCCGGGCTTTTTTCGGGAAGACGGAACAGCATGCCACCCTTGGTGGCATTCAGCGTCAGCCAAAAGCCTCTCGGCCCGGTGAATTTACTCGATCCTTTTCAACCTGACTTTTTTTGGGGGAATTCGCTTCGCCAGGCCAGCAGGACAAAAAGAACCCCGGCAAGGGCCGGGGTTCTCGCACGGACAGAGCGTCGGAGGGCGGCGCCTATCCGGCAAGTTCGTCGGGGCCGTGCAGATCCCAGTCCGTTCGCCTGGCCAGCACCAGCACATAGTAGATCGCCGCCACGGCCATGATCAGCAGCGTCGCAATCAGGCTCGGGCGCCCGAAGGCGGCATCGAGCAGGTTCTGGTAGGCGACATAGATCAGTGCCACGAAGGCAAGGATGGCCGGAACCGGAAACAAGGGCATGCGGTAGTGTCCGCCAGAGGTGCTGCCGTTGCGGCGCCCGGCAAACACCGCCACGCACAGAAGCGCGTAGATCACCACCAGCGAGGTGCCGCTGACCACCAGCAGCAGGTTGATGTCGATGAAGCAGGCGATCGCCGCCAGTACCGACACAACAATGGTGGCGATCCATGGCGATGCGTAGCTGCCATGGACGGACGCGACCGCGGCATTGATCGGGCCGAACCAGGTCTTGTCGCGGCCGGAGCTGAACAGCAGCCGCGCCGCCTGCAGGATGATGGCGATGACCGCGTTGAAGATGGCGACGGCGATGGCAAGGCTGATCAGCACCGTCAGCGCGTGACCGCCGCGCGCCTCGAGGAAATATTCTATTTTCTGGGGCGCGGCGAGCAATGCTGCGATATCCGGCGACCCCAGCAACACGGCCGTCAGCGGGATGAGTTCCGCTGCGACGGTGATCAAAAGCGCCCAGACCACGACCTTGCCGATGTTGCGCTTGGCGTCCTGCGTCTCCTCACCAAAATAGGCGGCCGCGCCATAGCCATTATAGGCAAACAGCGAAACGGCGGTGGCCGCTAGGATGATCCCGGCCGACGCCGGCACCAGCGTGTTGGTGGCATCGAGCAATTGCGGCGACGTGAACAGGCTCGACAGAGGCCGCTCGACATGGGCAAAGCTGAGGCCGGTCAGGACCAGCAGAGCCAGCATTTCTATGCCGAGGAAGATGCCGGTGACGAAGGCGTTGAGCTTGATGCGCATGGCCGCGACCGTGCCGGCCAGCCCGATCGTCACCACGCCGACCCATTGCGGGCTGAGGTTGGGAACAAGCACACCGAGATAGGTGCCGACACCGAGCGCGATGACGGCAACGATCAGCACGATCGAGACGAACACCAGCACCAATGTGACAAAGCCCCAGAAGCGGCCGAGCGTGCGGCCGATCATGGTGTATTCGCCACCGGCCATCGGATAGGCCGACGACAATTCGGCATAGACGAAGGCCATGAACAGCCCGATGACGGCGGCAATGACGAAACTCAGAAATGAGCCTGTGCCGGCGAGCGCGATGACGCCGGGCACGATGATGAACACCGAGGATGCCGGCGTCACGGCCGACAGCACGATCATCAGCGTGCCCAGCGCATTGAGCGCCCGATCCAGTCCCTTGGCGGTTGGCGCGGCCTTGTCGGCTGCCCCTGTTGTTGCTTCGTTTGTAGACATCGTCCTCCCCTTTTTTTAATCAGATAAAAACTATCCTCCGCAGCGGAACCTATCGATGGAGTCAGATATCGTCAACAAATATGGTTCATTGGTGCTTGCAAAAATCCACATGCCAGCCTTAAATTGAATCAAATTCAGGAAACGGAAATGGGACGACCCAAAACCCAAACCGATCGCCGCCTCACCCTCGTTGCGGCGGCAGAATCGATGATCGCCAGGCGCGGCCTTGCCAGCGTCACGCTGCGCGACGTTGCCAATGAGGCAGGGATGAGTTCGAGCGCCCTGCTCTATTACTATCCCGGCCTGAAGGACCTGCTGGACGATGTACAGCGCAAGGCCGTCGAGCGGTTCTGCACGATACGTGCGGCGTCGGTCGCCGAGATCGCCGATCCCAGGCTGCGGCTGAAGACGATGATCGAGAACGGGCTGCCGACCGACGCGGATGATCAGCTCTGCCGGCTGCTGCTCGAACTCGGCGCTTATTCGCGCTCGGATGCGAGTTATGCGGCACGTCACATCACTCTGTTCGAGCGGCAGGTGTCGATCTATGTCGGCATTCTGGAAGCGGGCGCCGCCACCGGCATCTTCAAACTGCAGGCGACCAGCGAGACGGTCGCGCGCAGCCTGGTGGTGCTCGAGGACGGGCTGGGGCTGCATCTCGTCAATGTCGTGCCGGCGGTCGACCAGGCTTCGGCGCTGGCGATCCTGACCAGCTATGCCGAGCTTGCGACCAACTGCAGCCTTCGCTGAGCCGGCTTACATCAACGGAGCGAGACCCAAGCATGGACCAACTGCCGACCCACACCGCCACACCAGACGGCACAGCGCGGGCCCGCGCGCTCGGCATTCCCTTGCAAGGCACGCCCGGCCCCGCCAATGCCATCACCGATGTCGACGGCGTCCTGGTCGGCTATTCCACGATCATCAAGGGCGAAGGCAAGCTCAACGGACAGGGACCGGTGCGCACCGGGGTGACGGCCATCCTGCCGCTCGGCCGTGACGGCGTCGGCGTGGCCTGCGCCGCCGGCTATCATTCCTTCAACGGCAATGGCGAGATGACCGGCGCATCGTGGATCGAGGAGGCCGGCAGCATCAGCCTGCCGATCCTGATCACCAACACCCATGCCGTCGGCCCCTGCCATCGCGGCGTCATCGACTGGGTGGCCCGCCACAAGCCCGATGTCGCCAACCAGTGGCTGCTGCCGGTGGTGGCCGAAACCTGGGATGGCTATCTCAACGACATCAACGGCTCGCACGTCACCGTCGATCACGCCATTGCCGCGATCGACAATGCTGCGAGCGGGCGCATCGAGGAAGGCTCGGTCGGCGGCGGCACGGGCATGAATTGCTATGCCTTCAAAGGCGGCTCGGGTACGGCCTCGCGGATTGTCGACTACGGCCATCGCTCCTACACGGTCGGTGTCTTTCTGCAGGCCAATTTCGGCTCGCGCCATGAACTCACCATTGCCGGCGTGCCGCTCGGTGGCGAACTGGCCGATGACAATCCGATGGAGGCCTATTTCCGGGGCGGTCCGACAGGCGCCGGCTCCTGCATCGGCGTCGTCGCCACCGACGCGCCATTGCTACCCGGCCAATGCAAGGCGCTGGCCCGACGCGTACCGCTCGGCCTGGCCCGGACCGGCACCACCGGCTCGCATTTCTCCGGTGACATTTTTCTGGCCTTCTCCACAGCCAACCGCGATGCGCTCAACGGCCGCTTCCCGAAGGGTCCGGCCACCGACAAGAGCTACAGCCACATGGATTTCATCCCGTGGGGGCGCATGGACGATTTCTATGCAGCCGTCGTGCATGCGACCGAGGAAGCAGTGCTCAACGCATTGGTCGCCAACAGCGACATGGTCGGCCGTGACGACAACCGCAGCCCTGCTTTGCCGCATGCGAAGGTGCTGGCTGCACTCAAGGCACGTGGAGCCGTCGCCGCCTGAGAGCGGCCAGCGCATTCAAATCCCCCAAGCATATGCAAAAAGCCCCGGCGTTTTTCCCACCGGGGCTTTTTTGTTTCTTCAGTCGCGAGCCATCTCATGGCCCGCACCGCGAAAAAGAATCAGGCGGCGGCCGAGACCTTCGCGTCGGTCGCAACTTCCGAGATCGTCTTCAGGATCTGCGAAGCGATCTGGTAGGGGTCGCCTTGCGAGTTCGGACGGCGGTCTTCGAGATAGCCCTTGTAGTCATTCTTGACGAAGGAGTGCGGCACGCGGATCGACGCGCCACGGTCGGCTATGCCGTAGCTGAACTTGTTCCACGGCGCGGTCTCATGCTTGCCGGTCAGACGCTTGTCGTTGTCGGGGCCGTAGACGGCGATGTGATCCATCAGGTTCTTGTCAAACTGCGCCATAAGCAATTCGAAATACGCCTTGCCGCCGACTTCGCGCATATAGGCGGTCGAGAAGTTGGCATGCATGCCCGAGCCGTTCCAATCGGTATCGCCGAGCGGCTTGCAGTGGAACTCGATGTCGATGCGGTATTTTTCCGTGAGGCGCAGAAGCAGATAGCGGGCGATCCACATCTGGTCGGCGGCCTTCTTGGAGCCCTTGCCGAAGATCTGGAATTCCCACTGGCCCTTGGCCACTTCGGCATTGATGCCTTCATGGTTGATGCCAGCGGCAAGGCAAAGATCGAGATGGTCTTCGACGATCTGGCGTGCGACATCGCCAACGTTCTTGTAGCCGACGCCGGTGTAGTACGGACCCTGCGGCGCGGGATAGCCGGTCTCCGGGAAGCCGAGCGGGCGGCCGTCCTTATAGAAGAAATACTCCTGCTCGAAGCCGAACCAGGCACCCTCGTCGTCGAGGATGGTGGCGCGCTTGTTGGATGCGTGCGGCGTGACGCCGTCGGGCATCATGACTTCGCACATGACCAGCACGCCATTGGTGCGGGTCGGGTCCGGATAAGCCGCGACCGGCTTCAGCACGCAGTCGGAGCTGTGGCCCTCGGCCTGCATCGTGGAGGAACCATCGAAACCCCAAAGCGGGAGCTCTTCCAACGTCGGGAATTCGGCGAATTCCTTGACCTGCGTTTTGCCGCGAAGGTTGGGGACCGGGGTGTATCCATCGAGCCAGATATACTCGAGCTTGTATTTCGTCATTCTAGCCTCTCGTTGCTTGTTCACCGAACACCAAACGGCGTCAACATGCGTCTGCCGTCAGCAGCCGGCGCTGCCGATACCTAAAATGCAAATCGTGTGCCACTCCGGCATCATCGGGTGCGGCAAAATGGCCGCGATATTGCGCCGAATTTGCTGAGCCGCCTCATCACTGGATCGAGATCGATCAGAGGCATCAAATGCACAAATAGTAGGCAAACAATGATCTTTTCGTAGGCATATTGCCTAAAGGAATCGCAGGACTTATCTTCATTGAAAGATGAGTCAAAAAACTCCTGAAAGAGAAAGGAGGCCGCTTATGGAAGCCACCATCTCCCGTCCGTCGGCAACAATCCTGATGTTCCCTCTGGCAGGGCGCAAATCTGCCTCAAATTTAGGCGCCAAGGCCAAATTCGCGGCAGAGGTGGCCTCGTTGCGTTATACGCACGCCGATTTTGACGGCTGGTATCACGAAGCGGCGGTCGAGGAAGAAATTCAGCGCAAGAGCTGATCCGCTTCTTCAGGTCTCAGACACGAAAAGCCCGGCGTGATTGCTCACGCCGGGCTTTCTGTTGGCCGATGATCCCTCAGTCCTTGGCGTGCAGATCCGTGCCGAGCGTATCCTTGACGAAGATCATGCCGATGACGAGCGTGAACGCCGCGATCACCACCGGGTACCAAAGGCCGTAGTAAATGTCGCCCTTATAAGCACTGAGCGCGAACACCGTCGCCGGCAGCAAACCACCGAACCAGCCATTGCCGATGTGGTAGGGCAGAGACATACCGGTGTAGCGGATACGGGTCGGGAACATCTCGACCAGGATCGCCGCGATCGGCCCGTAGACCATGGTCACGAAAAGGATCAGGACAAACAGGATGCCGATCGTCATCGGCCAGTTGATCCCGGCCGGGTCAGCGAACATGGCGAAGGCACCACCGCCCGGTATGTTGTAGACTGTGACCTCCGGCGCACCCGCGGCCTCTTCCTTGGTCACGATCTTGTCCTTGATTGCCTGGTCGACCGGAACAGTTGCCTTCTCACCGGCACGGATGGCGGCGGCATCGAGCTTCAGTTCCGGATTGGCGGCGACAAACGCGTCGAGCTTCTGGTCCGCGACCTTGATCGCCGCACGCTTCAGCGGATAACCACCGTCCTGCAGGGACATGTTGACGGCCTTGACGAAGGCCGCGTCCTTGGCTTTCGCTTGATCGCCAGCTGCGATGGCGTCGTAGGAGTCCACCGTCTCACCGCCGATCTTGACCGCCGCAGCCGTTCCGGGGGCCGCCGTCGACAACACGTCATAGGGAACCGAATTCTTGGTCAGAAACGAGGTCGCAATGTCGCAGGACGTCGTGAACTTGGCGGTGCCGACCGGGTTGAACTGGAACTTGCAGTCACCTGGCGCGGCGGTCACCGTCGCACGCGTGTTCTTCTGGGCGTTGGCGAGCGCCGGGTTGGCGGCCCAGGTCAGTGCCTTGAACAGCGGGAAGGTGCAGACGATCGCCAATGCGAGACCCGCCATGATGATCGGCTTGCGGCCGATCTTGTCAGAAAGCCAACCGAAGACGACGAAGAAGATCGAACCGAGGGCGAGCGCGATCGCGATCATGATGTTGACCGACTGCGCGTCGACCTTCAGCACGTTCTGCAAGAAGAACAGTGCGTAGAACTGGCCATTGTACCAGACCACGGCCTGACCGGCGGTGAGACCGAGGAGCGCCAGGATCGCAATCTTGGCATTCTTCCACTGGCCAAACGCTTCCGAGAGCGGCGCCTTCGAACCCTTGCCTTCGTCCTTCATCTTCTGAAACGTCGGAGACTCGGAGAGAGACAGCCGAATCCAGACTGACACGGCGAGCAGCAAGAAGGAAACGATGAAGGGAATGCGCCAACCCCAGGCGGCATAGGTTTCCTTGCTCAGCGACCCCTGCACGATCAGGATGACGATCAGCGACAGGAAAAGGCCGAGTGTCGCCGTCGTCTGGATCCATGATGTGTAGAAACCGCGGCGGTCGTTAGGTGCATGTTCGGCCACATAGGTCGCAGCACCGCCATATTCACCGCCGAGCGCCAACCCCTGCAGCATGCGCAAGATGATCAGGATCACTGGAGCGGCAATACCCCAGCTTGCATAACCAGGCAGCAGGCCGACCAGGAAGGTCGACAGGCCCATGATCGACATGGTGACGAGGAATGTATATTTGCGACCGACAAGGTCGCCGATGCGGCCGAACAGCAGCGCGCCGAACGGGCGCACCAGGAAGCCGGCGGCGAAAGCCAGCAGGGCGAAGATGTTTCGCGTCGCTTCGGGGATGGTCGGACTGAAGAAGGTCGAACCAATGAATACTGCCAGCGAGCCGTAGAGATAGAAGTCGTACCATTCGAAAACGGTGCCGAGCGAGGAAGCGAAGATGACCTTCTTCTCCTCTCGCGTCATGCCGCGGCTTGCTCCGCCGGCGGTTGATGCAATTGCCATTGAGTTGTCCTCCCGTGAGACCCTGTCCTCGATGCTGGGCGCGATATCCGCGTTCTCCTCCGAACGCGAACTCGCACAATGCCGAGCCATCACGGAAGAAATGACAGAAAGCGCCCGCCAACGGCAGAGCGACAATGGGATTATGACTTTGGTATTAGGTGCAGTGCGGCAAGGGCCTGCGGTCAGACCTTGAGCGCTTCCAGAAGGCTGACGGCAGCCATCATGTCGCGCTTGCGGTATGCACGGCGCGCGACGGCTTCGGCGTCCTGTCCCCACTGCTCAATCTGCCAGTCCTCGTCGACATGGCCGGCGGCCCAGGCCGCTTCCGCGTCCAGTTCGCCGGTATCGACGGCGAGCGCCAGCAGCGCCGAACCGGTCAGCGACGTCATGACGTGGATGGCGGCCAGCCGCAGGGGCTCGGCGCGCTGGCTGAGATGGACACCCAGCACCGCAATGGTTTCGCGCGGCTGCTCGACATGGATGATCCCCTCGGCAAGGTTGAAGCGTGCGCCTAGTGCAGCACGCGCCCAATCGATGACCGGATCCCAGTGCTCGTTCTGCCGCTCGACCAGCCCTTGCGGCGCATTCGTGCGGTAACAGAGCAGATCGGACGAGGCAAAGCGCAATATGTCTTCCAGCACCGCCTGCGGATCGCTGGCGACGCCATCGATGGCGGTATTGACCAGGCGCATCACCGGCATCGACACCGGATTGATCGTCTCGCCCTGCTCGGCGAACTCGTTTGCAACCAGCGTTGCAGCTGCTTCGGTCGGCAGCGCCAGCAGCGCCTTGCCCGGCGTGCGCACCGGCTTGCCGTCGAGATGCACGGCAAAACCGCCCTCCACCGGCGCAACGGAAACGGTCTTGTAGAAGCGCTTGGGCAGCGGCGTCTTCATCTGGATCTGGGCGCGACGCACCGGATCCGGATCGGAAAGATACTTGCCCGCTTCGAGGTCACTGAGGATGTCACGCATGAAGAACCTCACTCACACCGGGGTCAGCTTGCGAGCCGGCCGGTTGACGATGATCAGTCCTGCCGCAATCAAGCCAAGTGCCAGGAAAATGCGAACGGTCAGCGGCTCGTTCAAGATGAGCGCACCGCACAAAACACCGAAAACCGGCGACAGGAACGTGAAGCTGGACAGGCCGGAGGCCGGATAGCGGCGCAGCAGCCAAAACCACAGGACATAGGTGAAGGCAACGATAAAGACCGCCTGAAACAGCAGGGCCAACGTCGCCAACAGCGTGGGATCGCGCACCGGTGGACCTGCAAGAGGCATCACCAGCATACCAACGACCGCCGCGCCCGCGAGCTGGTAGAGCAGCAGTTTTTCGGCACTCGCCTCTACCAGTCTCGATCGCTTGATGAGGATATTGGTCAAGGCCCAGAAAAACCCGGAGCCCAGAACTCAACAGGTCACCGAACAGCATGTCTCCGCCGCCGCCGAGCTTGTCGGAAAAGACGGCGGCAAGGCCGGCGAAGGCCAGCAGCAGGCCAAGGAACTTGCGCAAGGTGATCTGTTCGCCAAGCAGGAAGTGGCCGCCCACCAGCATCCAGAACGGCATGGTGTTGACCAGCAGCGTGTTGCGGGCAACGGTCGTGTGCTCCAGGCCGACATAGAGGCAAAGGAACTCGATGCCGAACAGCACGCCAACCAGGATGCCGGCCAGCAACGTGCCATCGCGTGTAAACAGCGCGATGCCGCGCCAGCGGCACCAGAGGAAGACGCAGAAGCCGCCGATGACCGAGCGCGCAATCGACAGGAAGACCGGGTCGTAGCCGGTGTAAGAGATTTTCGCGGCGACGTAGTTCAGGCCCCAGGAAAAGGTCAGGCCGACCATGATGGCGGCGGCGGCCATATCGACTGAGTCGCGCCGATCGAGCGCGTCGGCGGCGCCACTCAAGATCAATCCTCCGCGCTGGCGTCGTCGAAGCCGATCAGGTTCCAGCTCTGGCGCATATGCGGCGGCATCGGCGCGGTGACATCGATGACGCCCTTGTCGGGATGCGGAATGATGATGCGGCGAGCATGCAGATGCAGGCGGTTCTGAATGCCACCAGGGAAATCCCAATTGGTGTCGGCTTCGAAATATTTCGGATCACCGATGATCGGGCAGCCAATATAGGCGGCATGAACGCGAAGCTGGTGGGTGCGGCCCGTATAGGGCTCCATCTCCAGCCAGGTCATGGTCTGCGCGGCCTGCTCGATAATGCGGTAGTAGGACACGGCGTGGTCGGCGCCTTTTTCACCATGCGCAGCCACCCGAACGCGGTCGCCGTCCTCAGTCGGCTCCTTGATCAGCCAGGTCGAGATCTTGTCCTCGCGCTTCGGCGGCACGCCTTTGACCAGGGCCCAGTAGGTCTTCTTCGTTTCGCGGGCGCGAAACGCTTCCGACAGCTTCATGGCGGCAAGCCGGGTGCGCGCGACAACCAGCACGCCCGACGTGTCGCGATCGAGCCGGTGGACCAGCCGCGGCTTCTCGCCTTTCTGGCTGCGCCAGGCTTCCAGCATGTCGTCGACATTGCGGGTGACGCCCGAACCGCCCTGCACCGCGAGGCCTGCCGGCTTGTTGAAGACGAAAACCTTCGGGTCCTCATGGATCAGCATTTTTGCCAGGACGTCGGCGTCACCCTGGTTACGAATCGAGTGGCCGGTCAGCGCGCTCTCGCCCTTCTTGTCCACCTCGAGTGGCGGAACACGGACCACCTGGCCAGGCTCGACACGGCTGTCGGCCTTGACCCGGCCGCCATCGACGCGGATCTGGCCGGAGCGCAGCAACTTCTGCAGATGGCCAAAGCCAAGGCCCGGGAAATGGGTCTTGAACCAGCGATCGAGCCGCATGCCCGCCTCGCCGGCCTCCACCGTGATCTGTTCAACGCCTGCCATTTTGTCTTCGCTTATCCGTTTCCGAGCAGGGTTTTGCCCGCACTTGGCGCGGCAATAGCACTAAGGCAGGCTTCTTGCGAGCCAAAGTCCCAGAAACAGGGCGATAATGGCGCCAACAACACTGGCCAGCGCATATCCAAACGCTGGCAGCGTGGCTCCCCGCTCCCACAATGTCGCGAAATCAAGCGAAAAGGCTGAAAAGGTGGTGAAGCCGCCAAGGATGCCGGTGGCGACGAAAAGCCTTAGTTCGTTCGACCCGCCACGTCGCATCAGGGTGGCGATAAACAGGCCCATGGCAAAGGAGCCGACGATGTTGATAACGATCGTGCCCCAGGGATAATTCGGCCCGACAAAGCGCAGCGCGCCGATGTTGGTGAGATGTCGGATGCCAGCGCCAATGCCGCCGCCAACGACTACGAGAAGCAGGTTCAACATGGTCGTTTATTGCCCTTGCCGGGGCAGCAACGTCAATCCCTTCAAGCCTGAGTTGATACTTCCGGAATGGCACAGAGGGTTGAACGTGTCAGGAATCGCCTCTCGCGACCGTTGTCGAGCGAGAACATGCCGCCCCGGCCCGGCACCACGTCGATGATGAGGTCGGTGTGCTTCCAGACCTCAAACTGAGAAGAACTGATATAGACCGGCGTCTCGCCGATCTCACCCAGCATCACATCATTGTCGCCGACGATAAAATCGTTCTGGGGATAGCACATCGGCGAGGAGCTGTCGCAGCAACCACCGGACTGGTGGAACAGCACCGGACCGTGATCGGCGATGATTTCTGCCAGAAAAGCCCTGGCCTGCGGCGTCGCCGAGACTTTTCCGAGGGAAGCCTTGTCGAGCATGCCGTCCTCCTTCGTGAATGGATCGAGGCGAGGCCCGTGAGCCTCGCCTTCCAAGTAGAGCGCGTATGATCCCTCGGAAAGGATCATGCGCTGCCTCGGGAGGCTCTCAGAAGAAGCCGAGCTTCTTCGGGCTGTAGCTGACCAGCATGTTCTTGGTCTGCTGATAGTGGTCGAGCATCATCTTGTGGTTCTCGCGGCCGATGCCGGATTGCTTGTAGCCGCCAAACGCCGCGTGTGCAGGATAGGCGTGGTAGCAGTTGGTCCACACACGTCCGGCCTGAATGGCGCGGCCGAAGCGGTAGCAGCGGTTCGCATCGCGGCTCCAGATGCCGGCACCGAGGCCATAGAGCGTGTCATTGGCGATCGACAGCGCCTCGTCGTCATCCTTGAAGGTGGTGACGGACACCACCGGCCCAAAAATCTCCTCCTGGAAGACGCGCATCTTGTTGTGGCCCTTGAACACGGTCGGCTTCACGTAATAGCCGCCGGCAAGATCGCCAGGCAGATGGTTCTGCTCGCCACCGATCAGCACCTGGGCGCCTTCCTGCTTGCCGATGTCGAAGTAGCTCAGGATCTTCTCCAACTGTTCGCTCGATGCCTGCGCACCGACCATGGTTGCCGGGTCGAGCGGATCGCCCTGGACGATCGCCTCGACGCGCTTCAGCGCCTTCTCCATGAACTTGTCATAGATCTTCTCATGCACCAGCGCCCGGCTGGGGCATGTGCAGACCTCGCCCTGGTTGAGCGCGAACATGACGAAGCCTTCGATCGCCTTGTCGAAGAAATCATCATCCTCCGATGTCACGTCCTGGAAGAAGATGTTGGGCGACTTGCCACCGAGTTCCAGCGTCACCGGGATCAGGTTCTGGCTGGCATATTGCGAAATCAGCCGGCCGGTCGTGGTCTCGCCGGTGAAAGCGATCTTGGCGATGCGGTTCGACGAAGCGAGCGGCTTGCCGGCCTCCAGGCCAAAGCCGTTGACGATGTTGAGCACGCCGTCCGGCAACAGGTCGCCGATCAGGTCCGCCCACAGCATGATGGTGGCGGGTGTCTGTTCGGCGGGCTTCAGCACGACGCAGTTACCGGCGGCAAGTGCCGGCGCCAGTTTCCACACGGCCATCAGCAGCGGGAAATTCCAGGGAATGATCTGGCCGACGACGCCGAGCGGCTCATGGAAGTGATAGGCGACGGTGTCATCGTCGATTTGCGACAGGCTGCCTTCCTGAGCGCGCAAAGCACCGGCGAAATAGCGGAAGTGATCGACGGCGAGCGGCAGATCGGCGGCGGTCGTCTCGCGGATCGGCTTGCCATTGTCCCAGGTCTCGGCCAGCGCCAGCAGGTCGAGATTGTCTTCCATGCGGTCGGCGATCCGGTTGAGGATCAACGCGCGCGCAGCCGGGCTGGTCCTGCCCAAGGCGTCTTTGGCCTTATGGGCGGCATCAAGTGCCAGTTCAATATCGGCGGCATTGCCGCGGGCGATCTCGCCCAGCGGGCGGCCGTTTACCGGGGATATGTTCTCGAAATACTGTCCCGACGACGGAGCGACCCATTTGCCGCCAATATAGTTGTCGTATCGCTTGGCGAAGGGAACCTTGGCCGTGCGGGAAAATTCAACTTTGTTCATCGTCTTCCTCCCAAGAAGCAGCGCCACGGAATGTGACGCGTCATCGTGAAGAGTTGCTGATGATGTCCGGCTTGTCAGCCCTGGCCGACCACTCGCCGTGGCCGACTGTCGCAGATCTGCGACAGTCGCGAGCCCGAAAGCTCAGTGCTGCCGGCGAATGCCGAAACGGGCAAGCTTGCGGTGCAAAGTTGCCCGCGAAATTCCGAGACTGCTGGCGGCGGCCGAGACATTGCCTTCGGCGCGCGCCATGGCGCGCTGCACCACGCCGCGCTCGGCTTCATCCAGGTCTTCCGCCGCCTTGGCTAAGCCGCCGAGGATATCGGCGGCAGGCAGGCCCTTGGCCAAGGCCTGCTGTGTGATCCCAAGACCGAGGCGCGCCGAACGCGTGGCGCCGACCACCAGATCGTCGGCATCGACGGCGATCAATGCGCTGGCGCTGCGCTCGGCGACCGGCGCCAGCAATATGCGGGCATTGGAATACGCCAGGCGAAAATTCTCCGCCTCGATGCGGCGCGCGGCGTCGCCCACGGCCATGGCGATCAGGTTGACGAAGCCTTCGGTCAGGTCCGACCGGCAGGATGACACATCAAGCGCAGCGGCCAGATTGCCTTCGTGATCGTAGATCGGCGCGGTGGTGCAACTTAGCAGCGTGTTGCGCGAGAAAAAATGCTGATCGCGGTGGATAGTGAGCGCGCGTTTTTCGGCGAGACAGGTGCCGATGCCGTTGGTGCCCTCGGAGTCCTCGCTCCATACCGTGCCCGTCCACAACCCCCACTCGTCGAATGTATCGTCATCCGCGACGGCGCCGCGGCGTTGGACCGGAATACCGTCACGGTCGGCAAGCAGCACACAGCAGCCAACGCCGCCAACGGCAAGGTAAAGACGATCAAGGCTTGCATCCGCGGCGCGTAGCAATGGCTCGATGCGTTGCCGGGCCTCGCTCAACTCGCTTTCGGTGAGACGTCGCGGCGCCTGGCGTTCGGTCGGATCGAGGCCGTGCAGGGTGAGCGAGCGCCGCCAGGACGCAACCAGTGCAGAGCGAGCCGCATCGTTGCTGGCGATTGAGGCCTGGATGAAATCCGCATGATGACCCGTCGGCTGCCGTCCGCTCACCTCATCCTCCCAAGGCGATTGTCGCTTCCAACTCAAGCAGCGTTATATCCGTTCAGATATATCCGCAGCATTAAGTTTTAGAGGACCGGGGCTCGAGGGCGCTATAGGACGATGGTGCAAGACCCCCCGCCCGACGCGGCCAGGCTGGGAACCCCTCCACCGACATAGGCGATGACCATCACCATTCAGGCGCCGTCCAGTCCGGATATTTTTTCCTGAACTCCGCGTAGAGCGCATCGATCTCGGCTTTGCTGACCGGGCGCATCTGCTCATAGAGATAACCGGCGACGCCGCCGGACAATTGGTACTGCGCAATGCGCTTGTATGCGGCACCGATGCCCTTGCCCTCGAAGATATACTGGTTGGGTATAGTGACACAGATCTGCGCGCCCGGTTGCAGATGCGTAACAGGCCGGTCCGTCACGACGACATACCTGGACTTCAATGCGTCCGGCTGGAAGCGATCACGACTGTCCACCTGGCAAATCCACCCGACATACGTAAACAGGTCCGGCTTCATGCCGAACAACAGCGCGTCGCTCATGACAGGACCTGAGGCAAACACCGAAAAACGGTCCTCCGGTCCCATCCTGCCGACAAGGTCATCGATCAGGCGCTTGTATTCAGGAAGATTGTCCAGGTGCAGGGGAAGCGTGGCTTCCCCAGCGAAGACGAAGCCAACCGGCGACAACAATTGACGACCGGTCGGAAAAAACGTGCCCAGAAAGGCAAATCCGGCGACCACCGCCATGGCGACCGTTGACCATCGTGACTTCAGGCCTGGCGCCGAGACGATGGAGACGATTGCCTGGGCATAGGCGGGAAAGAGCCAAAGAAACATCGGCAGCGAGTGATGCCGTTCCGGATCCTGGGTCCGGATAAAGACCAAGAAAGTGACCACCGAAGCTATCGCACAGAACAAGGCAAACCCGTTGCGGCGCACAACAGAGATATAAAGGCCCGCTGCGATCAGCGCCCAGTTCAGATAGCTGATCCGGGATCCGATCTCACCGAGTTGGGTGACGAAGTTTGTCCTGTAGCCGCTGTAGAGGTCGCCGTAGCTGACCTGCAGAATCTTGGCGATCAGCGGCAGCTGGAAGTTCAGGGCCGTCGCGACAATCAGGAAAAACACACACGCGCCGCCCAGCGCCGCGTTGCGGAAGGCCGGCAAATCGCGGTCTCTTGCGATCTGCCGCAAACCCAGCAATGCCGCGGAAACAGTGATCCCTATTGCAGCATAAGCGTACCAGCGGCGCAGCATGAACGCCAACCACAAGCACGCACCGACGGATAGTCCACTCAAGACGGGTTCGCGGGTCAGGAACTTCGACTTCCAGAGAAAATAGGTTGCCGCGGTCAAGGCGAGACAGCCGGCAACATCAGGCATTCCGCGCAGCGTCGGCGCCCAGAACGGGGTATACAGAAAGGCCGCAATCCAGACGGCGATCCAAGCTCGGGAAGGGGTCTCGGAGATCGCCTCCAAATAGCTTGTCCTGCCAATGAAAAGAACCGCCGGGACCAGATAAACCGCGACTATTCCGGCGACGAAGGCAAGCCTTGAACCGCCAAAGACGATGTGAAACGGCATCAGCGGCACCAGGATCGCCACGCCGTAATCTTCGGTCGCGATAGAGGTGCTCAACTGGCTCAGCCATTTGAGAGGGCTCTCGACCAGGAGAGCGCCCTGCTGGTTGAACATGTTGAAATAGGCAGCGTAGTCCCAATAGTAGACGGACTCTTCGAGATTTACGTACACAGCGCTGAGTGCGACCCCGAGCAACACGGTGCACAGGTAGGTGCCCGTCCAGAATCCGAAGATCTTGTTCTTTGTCACTCGAAGCCGCCAAGGAAGAGAAGAGAACTGCCGGGATCGAACCGAAGCCATCCCCTGACACCGCCAGGGGCCGCTCCAGCGAATCTTGTGACTAGATTCATATAGTGAATTGTTGAGAGCCCAAATGGGCCCGATGCTTGAAACGCGCATGTCGCAAGCATGGAGAACGCCCATAAAGGGCCTACGAAGCAGCCGGCAGCGGCGCTGCCGGCAGCGTTGACGGGTTCTCAGTTCAGGTGGTTTCGACCTTCTTCGGCTTGGTCGAGCCGATCATCTTCCAGTTCTTGTAGAACATCGAATTGATACGCTCGACGCTGACCGAGACCACAGCGAGCATGCCTGCGATCAGCCCCGGGAACGGGGACGGCCTGATAATGTCCATGAACACGCAGTAGCGGCGGCCATCATATTCATTGACCGAGCGATGCAGCAGCGTGTCGTCGAAAATGAACAGCGGATTTTCGTACCAGTAGTTCTTGACGCTGCCGCATTCGACGAAGATTTCCGACTTCACCGGGACCAGATTGTAGAGGATGCGCAGACTGAGCCGCAGCGGTCCGAAATGCCAGGAGGTCGATTCGCGCTTGCTGAAAACGGAAACGGCGATCGTCTTGATGTATTTGAAATCCTTGTTGAACTCGGCGACGTTGTCGATTTTGTGCTTGCCGTACCACTGGTAGACATACATGCCGCGTCGGCCGGCGCCGAAATTGGCGTCGATGTCGGCGATGATCTCGTCCTTGCGCGCTTTGAAGATGTCCAGGACCTCATTGACCTCGCGCTGATAGTCAGCGGGAAACTGCTCCAGCTTCCACACGCCGGGATTTCTGTAGCAGAGGAGATCGACCAGCAGATTGAACGGCGACAGCAGCCAGGTGAACAGGCCGTTGCCAAGGAAGTAGCCTGAGAACAGCGACAGATCCTTCCTGTCGTTGCGCAGCACGTCGATCAGGCCGCAAACGATGAAGATCGTCGTCAGGATGGGGATGAAATAGAAGCCAAGGGCGAGAAGCGGGATGGCAATGGCGAATTTGCGAAGCGATTTGCGAAGGGTTTTTGTCATTTTTCCACGCGCGGAGCGCGATCCTGTTGCGAATGAGGTGCCAAAATCTCGGCAACGACCACCGCCCGGTCGTGCGCCTTGATAAGGTTTTTTGGGTCACCACACAACGGCCACGGCATTATGGCCAGGCGGCTGCCTGGTGGAGCCCGCCGGCATCAGGTCAATGCACCGCCGGCAAGCCAAGCTCGTCCCATTTTTCCCTGGCCACGGGATCGCCGACCAGGAACTCAAAGCCGATGACGCTTTCGCCGTCCTGTGCGAGCTGGCATTTGAATTTCAGACCATACCAGTTTCTGCGACTGCGGAAAGCCGCACCATTTGCGGCAATCGTGGTTCCAGTGATTTTTTCCTCCGCCATTGCATAGGGCACGACCCGCTCCGGCTGAAAGTCCGCGCGCCAGCGGCGAATCTGGTCCATGGCCTCAAGATTGCACAATTGCACCATGCGTTCGTCGGACGCGAAGGTCGCGAGATCGGCGCGCGCCTGCCGGCTGCGCGGATCGGCAAGCGTCTTGGCCGACAGCATTTCAGTCGGCCGGATCATGGCCGGAGCAGTGGGCAGTTGAGTTTGAGGGGCATTCGGCGGTGGCGTTGGTGTTGGTGCCGGCGCTCGCGCCTCTGGCGCCGGAAGCGGTGCTGGCGCTGGCCGTGGCCTTGTCGAAGCCTCGAACTGCTGCGGCGTCAGGATGTCGACCGATACCCGTTCCTCCTCCAGCCGTTTCGGCCGCTTCGGCAGCGGCATCAGGGCCAGCGTGGCGGCCAGCAGCGTATGGAGAACGACCGAGGCGGAGATGCCCCAGGGAGAAGCCACGTTTCGCAGCGTGACGACCACCGGGCCGCGCAAGCCTGTTATTCCCGCTCTTTGCGCAGCTTCGCCCAATAATCGAGCCGCTTTCGGATGTCGCGCTCGAAACCGCGCTCAGGCGGATCATAGAAAGTCTGGCGGCCCATTTTCTCCGGAAAATAGTCCTGGCCCGAAAAGGCGTCCGGCTCATCGTGATCATAGCGATAGCCAGCGCCATAGTCCTCTTCCTTCATCAGCTTGGTCGGCGCGTTGAGGATATGCTTCGGCGGCAACAGCGAGCCATGCTCCTTCGCAGCGCGCGTGGCCGCCTTGAAGGCGGTGTAGACGGCGTTGGATTTGGGCGCGGTGGCGAGATAGACGGTGGCCTCGGCAAAGGCGAGTTCGCCCTCCGGCGAGCCGAGATAATCGTAGGCGTCCTTGGCGGCATTGGCGATGACCAGCGCCTGCGGATCGGCAAGGCCGATATCCTCCATCGCCATGCGCACCAGCCGGCGGCCGAGATAGAGCGGATCCTCGCCAGCATCGAACATGCGGGAGAGATAGTAGAGCGCGGCATCGGGATCGGAGCCGCGCACAGACTTGTGCAGCGCGGAGATCAGATTGTAGTGCCCGTCCTGGCCCTTGTCATATATCGGCGCACGGCGCTGGACGATGCGCTGCAGCCCCTCGGGATCGAAGATCTCGCCAGGCTTGGCGGCACGCCAGACTTCCTCAGCGAGCGTCAGTGATGCGCGTCCATCGCCATCGCTCATGCGAATGAGCATCGTGCGCGCCTCGTCGTCGAGCGGCAGCGCCCTGCCCTCTGTCTCCTCCGCCCGCGTCATCAGCTTGGCGATGCTCTCCTCGCCCAGCGAATGAAAGACCATGACGCGCGCACGAGACAACAGAGCCGCGTTGA
This sequence comes from Mesorhizobium subarcticum, assembly GCF_055456085.1. Classification (NCBI taxonomy): domain Bacteria; kingdom Pseudomonadati; phylum Pseudomonadota; class Alphaproteobacteria; order Hyphomicrobiales; family Phyllobacteriaceae; genus Mesorhizobium; species Mesorhizobium subarcticum. The sequence goes on from NZ_CM144237.1 coordinate 4,895,275, forward strand.
GTTCGAAGGACGGATTTTCGGTCGTGGCGCCAACCAGGACGACCGTCCCATCCTCCATGACAGGGAGAAAGGAATCCTGCTGGGCCCGATTGAAGCGATGGATCTCATCGACGAAAAGCAGCGTCTGGCGGCCGTTGGCACGACGCAACTTGGCTCCCTCGAACACTTTCTTCAGGTCGGCAACGCCGGAAAAGACCGCCGATATCTGCTCGAAGGCCAGGCTGGTCTCGCCGGCAAGCAACCTTGCGACAGTGGTCTTGCCGGTGCCAGGCGGACCCCAGAAAATCATCGAACCGAGCGAGCCCGAACCGATCAGCCGCGTCAGTGCGCCATCGGGGCCTGTCAGATGCTCCTGGCCGACAACTTCGTCGAGGCTTTTCGGTCGTAGCCTGTCGGCCAGCGGCCGCCCGGGCGGCACCTTCTCCGGTTCGTCAAGGCTGAACAGATCGGCCATTTATGTCTTCAGGTTGGGGCAAGTCTTCAGGTTGGAGCCCGGCCCTTCCGGATCAAGCTCAGTAACGCAATACCTGGCGCAGTATCTGCCCACCGCGCTCGACGGTAAAGCGCCACCAGCGCGTATCCTGCTGGGCTACCTGCGCCAGCGTTGCGGCGGAGTCGATGGTGGTGCCGTTGACCTCGCGCACGATATCGCCCGGCAGGAAGCCGAAATCGGCGGCCGGCGAATCGCGATTGATGTCGATCACCGTCACGCCCTTGAGGTCGGTCCGCAGGCCAAGCTTCTGGGCAAGCCGCGGCGACAGTTCAGCAACCTTGGCGCCCGAGAACGGGCTGCGGCCATGCAGTGTCACTTCCGCGGCCTTCGCACCCTCCGGCGCGCGCTCCAGGGCGATGTCCATCGCCGCCTGCTGGCCCTTGGTCAGGATCGCGAAATTGGCCTTGGTGCCGATCGACAGCGTCGCCATGCGATAGTCCAGCGCCTCGATGCTCTCGACCGGCTTGCCGTTGATCTGCAGCACGACGTCACCCGGCTTCAGCCCTGCCTTGCCGGCGGGTCCCGTGGCTTCGACAGAAGAGACAAGAGCCCCGGTCGGCTTTTCCATGGCAAGCGATTCGGCGATCTGCGGCGTCACCGCTTCAAACTCTGCGCCGATATAGGGCCGCTCGAAGAAATCGAGGCCGGCCTTGGCGGCATCGGCGAAAGCCCGCACCATGTTGGCGGGTATGGCAAAGCCGATGCCGATCGAGCCGCCGCTGCGGCTGTAGATGGCCGTATTGATGCCAACCAGCTGTCCGCCCATGTTGATCAGAGCGCCGCCGGAATTGCCGGGGTTGATGGCGGCGTCGGTCTGGATGAAGTAGCCCGAATCCGAAATGCCGATATGGCTGCGGGCAAGTGCCGAGACAATGCCGCTGGTGGTGGTCTGGCCGACGCCGAAGGGGTTGCCAATGGCCAGCACCAGGTCGCCGACTTCGAGCGCGTCGGAATCACCGATGGCGATGACCGGGAACGGCTTGTCGGACTCGATCTTGAGTACGGCCAGATCGAGCGTCTCATCCTTGAGCATCACTTTGCTGGTGAATTCGCGGCCGTCGGCGGTCGCGACCTTGACCTCGTCGGCATCCTTGATGACGTGGAAATTGGTGACGATGACACCGCTTGGGTCGACAAGCACGCCCGAACCCAACGAGGACTGCGCACGAGGCTGCGCGCGGCCGAAAAACTCTTCGAAGAACGGATCGCCTTCAAAGGGCGACGTGACCTTTGCCGTCTGCGAGGCATAGACGTTGACCACGGCCGGCGCCGTCTGCTTGACCAGCGGCGCGAACGAAAGCTGCACCTCCTCACGACCGAACGGCACCCGCTTGTCCGGGCCGGAGGTCGAGTTTTCGCCCTCGACGCCATGCAGCAGATCGGTCAACACATCGGAGAGACCCGGATCAGCCTTGGGGGCGACGGCGTCCTCGGCAAGCGCTTGCCTGGCTGCCGGCGCGGCTGCGAACACCATGAAGGCGCAGAGCAGAACAAGGGACAGTCTTTTGGCGCGCATTCGCGAATCCTCCAAGGCAAGTTCGGGCGCATTGTCCCGACGATTGTGCAAAATGAAAGGCTAAGCCGCTGAAATCCGATTATTTTCAGGCGAGCAGACTGTTTGGTCGTGCCTCGGCACCTACAGAACACGAAAAAGGGGCCCGCAGGCCCCTTTAATTCTCACTGGCAAGACAAAGTCTTATGCTGCTGCGGCCTCGTCGGTGCCTTCGGCTTCGATGCGGGCGCGGTCGCCGGCGCCCTTCGCCGAGGTGTCGCGATCGACGAACTCTATGACGGCCATCGCGGCATTGTCGCCGTGACGGAAGCCCGCCTTCATGATGCGCAGGTAGCCGCCATTGCGGTTGGCGTAGCGCGGCGCGATGGTGTCGAACAGACGCTTGACGACGCCTTCATTGCCGATCTGGGCAATGACCTGGCGGCGGGCGTGCAGGTCGCCGCGCTTGCCGAGTGTCACCAGCTTCTCGACGATCGGACGCAGGTCCTTCGCCTTCGGCAAGGTGGTGACGATCTGCTCGTGCTCGAGCAGCGACACGGCGAGGTTGGCGAACATCGACTTGCGATGGCTAATGCTTCGGGCGAAGCGGCGGCCTTTGAAACCGTGGCGCATGGCTCTTTTCCTTCTTCAGTTGTTCAAGAGGCCGCGGCCTCTGATGGTTTTCCGCATGACCGTCGGATCGAGCGGCAGACGCCGCCGATCCTTGGAATTCATGCTCAATATTGGTCTTCGTAACGCTTGGCGAGATCTTCGATGTTTTCCGGCGGCCAGTCCGGTACTTCCATGCCGAGGTGCAGGCCCATCGCAGCGAGCACTTCCTTGATCTCGTTCAGCGACTTGCGGCCGAAGTTCGGGGTGCGCAGCATCTCGGCTTCGGTCTTCTGGATGAGATCGCCGATATAGACGATGTTGTCGTTCTTCAAGCAGTTGGCCGAACGCACCGAAAGCTCGAGCTCGTCGACCTTCTTGAGCAGCGCCGGGTTGAAGGCGAGCTCGGTGACGGCTTCGGCAGCGACTTCCTTCTGCGGCTCGTCGAAGTTGACGAACAGTCCGAGCTGGTCCTGCAGGATGCGGGCAGCGAATGCCACCGCGTCCTCGCCGGTGATCGATCCATCGGTCTCGATGGTCATGGTCAGCTTGTCGTAGTCGAGAACCTGGCCCTCGCGGGTGTTTTCGACCTTGTAGGAGACCTTCTTGACCGGCGAATACAGGCTGTCGACCGGGATGAGGCCGATCGGCGCGTCTTCGGCGCGGTTGCGCTCTGCCGGAACGTAGCCCTTGCCGGTGTCGACGGTGAATTCCATCCGGATTTCAGCGCCTTCGTCCAGCGTGCAGATGACGTGGTCGGGATTGAGAATCTCGACATCGCCAACCGTCTGAATGTCGCCAGCCAAAACCGCTCCCGGTCCCTGCTTGCGAACGACCATGCGCTTGGGGCCATCGCCTTCCATGCGGATGGCGATTTCCTTGATGTTCAAGACGATGTCGGTGACGTCCTCGCGCACACCGGCGATGGACGAGAATTCATGCAGGACACCGTCGATCTGCACGGCGGTGACAGCCGCACCGCGCAGCGAAGACAGAAGCACGCGGCGCAGCGCGTTGCCCAAGGTGAGGCCAAAGCCACGCTCAAGCGGCTCGGCGACCAGCGTGGTCAGCGTCTTCTTCTTCGACGAGAACTCGATCTTGTTCGGCTTGATCAGTTCTTGCCAATTTTTCTGGATCATGATGCTTTCCTTCCGTTGACCCGCCACCATCCAATCGTGGCGGGCGACCTGGAATGCCGTGGAGGAGCGCCCTGGGGCACTCACGCGGCGTTCGATAAATTGCTTAGACGCGGCGCTTCTTGCGCGGGCGGCAGCCATTGTGCGGGATCGGCGTCACATCACGGATCGAGGTGATGGTGAAACCGGCCGCCTGCAGGGCGCGCAGAGCAGACTCACGACCCGAGCCAGGTCCGCAGACCTCGACTTCGAGCATGCGCATGCCGTGTTCCTGGGCCTTCTTGGCAACATCTTCGGCAGCCATCTGGGCAGCGAACGGGGTCGACTTGCGCGAACCCTTGAAGCCTTGGGCACCGGCCGACGACCAGGCAATCGAATTGCCCTGCGCGTCGGTGATGGTGATCATCGTGTTGTTGAAGGTCGAATTGACGTGGGCAACGCCCGACGAGATATTCTTGCGTTCGCGACGGCGAACACGAGCGGCTTCCTTGGCCATGATAGTCCTTTCAGTTGATCTCTACACCGCCGTAATGCCAGCGGCTCCACCGGGGAGAAGGCAGTAGGGGAATATGGCAGTAGGGCAGTATGTCTGCCGATCCTATTGCCTTACTGCCCTACTTACTTACTGCCCAAATTACTTCTTCTTGCCGGCGATCGACTTGGCCGGGCCCTTGCGGGTACGCGCATTGGTGTGCGTGCGCTGGCCGCGAACCGGCAGCGAGCGGCGGTGACGCAGGCCGCGGTAGCAGCCGAGGTCCATGAGACGCTTGATGTTCATCGACACTTCGCGGCGCAGGTCGCCCTCGACCTGATAGTCGCGGTCGATGGCCTCGCGGATCTGCAGCACTTCCGCATCGGTCAGCTGGTTGACGCGGCGCTCGGCCGGGATGCCGACCTTGTCGACGATCTCCTGGGCGAACTTCTTGCCAATGCCGTGAATGTACTGAAGCGCAATGACGACGCGCTTGTTGGTCGGAATGTTGACGCCGGCTATACGAGCCATATTCTTCTCTTCTCCATTTGGGCGGACCAACCCTCAAAACGAGGTAGGCCCGGCGCTGTCAAAGTTGCCCCGCGTCCGGTGGAGGCCGGCCCTTGCGGGAGTTTCCAGTTCAAAGCGACCGCCTTGCCCTTGCGGACAAGCAAAGTGCGCATCTGATAGGAAGACGGGCCGCCATACCGCAGCGAACCGCCTTCGTCAAGTGCAATCTTTATTTTCCCCTAACGCGCCTTGGCGGCCGCAGCGAGCACGGCTTCTATCTCGGCGGTCACCGCGTCGATGCTGGCCATGCCGTCGACAGTCTTAAGCCTGCCCTTGGCGTAGTAGTAGCCGGTCAGCGGCGCGGTTTTCTTGTAGTACTCGCGCAGGCGCTCTTCGAACACCGCGGGGTTGTCATCCTTGCGCACTGGCTGGCCAGCGGCCTTGGCATCCTCGGCGCGCTTGACGATCCGGCCGACCAGGGCCCTGTCGTCGACGACCAGCTCGATGACCGTATCGAGGCTGATGCCACGATCGGAAAGCATCGATTCAACCGCATCAGCCTGGACCAGCGTACGCGGATAGCCGTCGAGGATAAATCCCTTGGCGCAGTCGGCCTGGTCGATCCGCTCGGCAACAATGGCGTTGACGATGGCGTCAGATACCAGCTCACCGGCATCCATCACCGCCTTGGCGCGCTTGCCGACTTCGGTACCGGCCTGAACGGCGGCACGCAGCATGTCACCCGTCGAAAGCTGGGGTATGCCGTATTTGTCTACCAGTCTTTGTGCTTGTGTCCCCTTGCCCGCCCCTGGCGGCCCAAGCAAAATCAACCTCATCTGGCTTTCTTCCCCCCGCGCAGCTTCGACTTCTTGATCAGGCCTTCATACTGGTGCGCAATCAGGTGGCCCTGAATCTGCGCAACCGTATCGAGCGTTACACTGACCACGATCAGAAGCGATGTGCCACCAAGGTAGAATGGTACGCCAGTCGCCGAGATCAGGAACTCCGGCAGCAGGCACACCAGCACCAGATAGATGGCGCCGACGACGGTGATGCGGGTGAGAACGTAATCGATGTAATCGGCGGTACGCTCGCCCGGACGGTACCCCGGGATGAAGCCCGAATGCTTCTTGAGCTGGTCGGCGGTGTCCTTCGGGTTGAAGACAATCGCAGTGTAGAAGAAGGCGAAGAACACGATCATCGCCGCATAAAACAGCATGTAGAGCGGCTGGCCGTGGCCAAGCGAGGCGAGAATGGTGCTCGCCCAGGCCGGCATGTTGGTCGTCTGCGAGAAGCCGGCAATGGTGGCCGGCAGCAGCAGCAGCGACGAAGCGAAGATCGGCGGAATGACGCCTGACGTGTTGAGCTTCAGCGGCAAATGCGAGGTGTCGCCCTGGAACATGCGGTTGCCGACCTGGCGCTTCGGATACTGGATCAGCAGGCGGCGTTGGGCGCGCTCGAAGAACACGATGAGCGCGATGACGACAATGGCCAGAACGATGATCGCCAGGATCAGGCCGGTGGACAAGGCGCCGGTGCGGCCGAGCTCCAGCGTGCCGGAAATGGCATGCGGCAGGCCGGCGACGATGCCGGAGAAGATGATCAGTGAAATGCCGTTGCCGATGCCTCGCGCGGTAATCTGCTCGCCGAGCCACATCAGGAACATGGTGCCGCCAACCAGCGTGACGACGGTGGAGATGCGGAAGAACATGCCGGGATCACTGACGATGCCGGCGCCGTTCTCCAGACCCACCGAAATGCCATAAGCCTGCACCAACGCCAGCAGCACCGTGCCGTAGCGTGTGTACTGGTTGATGACCTTGCGGCCCTGCTCGCCTTCCTTCTTCAGCGCTTCCAGCGAGGGAATGACGGATGTCATCAGCTGCATGATGATGGAGGCGGAGATGTAAGGCATGATGCCGAGCGCAAAGATCGCCATGCGCTGCACGGCACCGCCGGCGAACATGTTGAACATGCCGAGCACGCCCTTGCTCTGCGAGGAGAAGGCCTGGGCGAAGGCGTCCGGATTGATGCCGGGAAGCGGGATATAGGTGCCGAGGCGATAGACGAGCAGCGCGCCGATGGTGAACCAGATGCGCTTCTTCAGGTCCTCTGCCTTGGCGAAGGCCGAGAAATTCAGATTCGAGGCTAGTTGTTCAGCAGCCGAAGCCATGCCTGATTCTCCGCTTGGTAACGCTTGATGGCCCGTGAGGTCAGGCGGTGCGTTTCACCGAAGCTCACGAGATAAGCTCCGGGCTCTAAACATGCAAGCGGCCGCGTTGACGCGGCCGCTTAATTGAGCAGATCAAAGCGCAATCGTGAGCAAAAACGGGATCCCATTCCTGCCGATCGCGCTTCAAATTGCTGTTACTCGGAAGCTGCCTTTTCCGGCAGCTTGACCGAACCGCCAGCCTTTTCGATCTTCTCGATCGCGGCCTTGGAGGCACCGGCGACGTCGAAGGCGAGCTTCGCCTTGATCTCACCGTCCGAGAGGATGCGCACGCCGTCCTTGACGCGGCGAATGACGCCGGCGGCAACGAGCGATTCAGCCGTCACGGTTGCCTTGGCGTCGAGTTTCTTGGCGTCGATGGCGACCTGGATGCGGGCCAGCGACACGACGGTGAAGCTCTTGGCGAAGATGTTGTTGAAGCCACGCTTCGGCAGGCGCCGATAGAGTGGCATCTGGCCACCCTCGAAGCCGTTGATGGCGACGCCGGAGCGCGCCTTCTGACCCTTGACGCCGCGACCGGCGGTCTTGCCCGAGCCGGAACCGATGCCGCGGCCGAGACGCTTCTTGGAGTGCGTCGCGCCGTCCTTGTCACGCAGATCGTTGAGTTTCATCTGGGTTCTCCTGCGCTTTGGCTCAACCCTCGTCCACAACGCGGACGAGATGCTGAACGGCGGCGATCATGCCGCGCACGGAAGGCGTATCTTCCAGGGTGCGCTGCTTGTGCATCTTGTTGAGGCCGAGGCCGACCAGCGTCGCGCGCTGTTCCTTCGGGCGGCGGATCGGCGAACCGATCTGCTCAACGGTGATGGTCTTGGTTGCTTTCTTGGCCATGGTCAAAATCCCTGGTCAGATCGACTATTCTTCAGCCGCAACGGCGGTGCCGCGGCGGGCCTGAAGGGTCGAATACTTGATGCCGCGAGCAGCAGCAACATCCTTGGGATGCATCTGGCTCTTCAGCGCGTCGAAGGTGGCGCGAACCATGTTGTAGGGGTTCGACGAACCCATCGACTTGGCGACCACGTCATGCATGCCGAGCGTCTCGAAGACAGCGCGCATCGGGCCGCCGGCGATGATGCCGGTACCCTGCTTGGCAGCGCGCAGCAGCACGCGTCCGGCGCCCCAGCGTCCTTCGACGTCATGATGCAGCGTACGGCCCGAACGCAGCGGCACGAAGATCATGTCGCGCTTGGCCAATTCAGTTGCCTTGCGGATAGCCTCAGGCACTTCGCGCGCCTTGCCATGACCAAAGCCGACACGGCCCTTCTGATCACCGACGACGACGAGTGCCGCAAAACCGAAGCGACGGCCGCCCTTGACGACCTTGGCGACGCGGTTGATGTGGACAAGCTTGTCCACCATCCCGTCATCGCGTTCTTCACGATCGCGGCCGCGGCCGCCATCCCTACGTTCCTGTGCCATATCCTGTTCCTTGTTTTTTTCCGGAAGCACGGTTGCTGATAAGATCCGGCGCCTCTGTGGGTCACCGGGGGCGAAAGCTTTTAGAAGCTGAGACCGCCTTCGCGGGCAGCCTCGGCCAGCGCCTTGACGCGGCCGTGATAGATGTAGGCGCCGCGATCGAAGACGACTTCCTTGACGCCGGCCTTGGTGGCGCGCTCGGCGATCAGCTTGCCGATCGCAGCAGCAGCTGCGGTGTCGGCGCCAGTCTTGAGCGAACCCTTGAGGTCCTTCTCGAGCGTCGAAGCAGCAGCGATGGTGTGACCCTTGGCGTCGTCGATGACCTGAACGTAGATGTTCTTCGACGTGCGGTGGACCGAGAGACGCGGACGCTCGCCGGCGACCTTCTTGATCTGACGGCGGACGCGCTGCGCGCGACGCTGGATGGATTCCTTGGTAGCCATGATAGTTCCTTGCCTTCAAAAACGGGGGCCGCCATATGCGGTAGGCGAAAGCGCCTCCCGCGACCGCTCCCCGCGGCGTTACGTTTCTCTGGCCTGGTCCTTTCCGAAAAGTCTGCGACTTCTCGGGGCCAAGCCGCTACTTCTTCTTGCCTTCCTTGCGGACGATCTTCTCGCCTGCGTAACGGACGCCCTTGCCCTTGTAAGGCTCGGGGCCCCGGTATTCGCGGATCTCGGCAGCCACCTGACCAACCTGCTGCTTGTTGATGCCGGTTACGGTGATCTCGGTCGGCTTCGGCACGGTGATGGTGATGCCGGCCGGCGTCTCGTAGACGACATCATGGCTGAAGCCAAGTGCCAGCTGCAGGTTCTTGCCCTGAAGCGCGGCGCGATAGCCGACGCCGGTGATCTCGAGCTTCTTTTCGAAGCCGTCCTTCACGCCCTGCAGGATGTTGACGATCTGCGTGCGCGACATGCCCCACTTCGAACGAGCCGTCTTGGTCTGGTCGCGCGGCTGGACAGCAATCTCGCTGCCTTCCATCTTGACCAGGACTTCGTCGTTCACCACGAACTTCAGCTCGCCCTTGGGGCCCTTCGCCGTCACGGTCTGGCCGTTGACGGTCGCGGTCACGCCCTGCGGCAGCGAAACGGGTTTCTTTCCAATACGAGACATTTTGTTGTCCTCGTCACTTCTCTTGTTTCAGGTCTCTGTCTTCGGAAACGATCCGAAGACCGGATTCCACTTTGCGGGTCAACTGCCAGATCAGAAGATCTGGCAGAGGATCTCGCCACCGACGTTCTGTTCGCGCGCTTCGTGGTCGGCCATCACGCCCTTCGGCGTTGAAAGGATGGCGATGCCGAGGCCGTTGGCGACGTGCGGGATCGACTTAGCCGAGACGTAAACGCGGCGGCCCGGCTTCGAAACGCGGGCGATTTCACGCACGACCGGCGCGCCGTCGAAATACTTCAGCTCGATTTCGATTTCGGACTTGCCGTTGTCGAAGTCGGTCTGGCTGTAGTCGCGGATGTAGCCTTCAGCCTTCAGCACGTCGAGGACGCGGGTGCGCAGACGCGAAGCCGGGGTCGAAACGCTCGACTTCTTGCGGCCGTAGGCGTTGCGGATGCGGGTCAGCATATCGCCGAGAGGATCGCTCAATGACATGTTATGTGCTCCTTACCAGCTCGACTTGACCAGGCCCGGGATCTGGCCGTTGTTGCCGAGATCACGAAGCGCGATACGCGATACTTTGAGCTTACGATAGTAGGCACGCGGACGACCGGTGACTTCGCAGCGGTTGCGGATGCGGATCTTGGCCGAGTTGCGCGGCATGGCGGCAAGCTTTAGCTGAGCGCGGAAGCGCTCTTCCATCGGCTTGGACTGATCCATGATGATCGCCTTGAGCGCAGCGCGCTTGGGACCGTACTGGTCGGCAAGCTTGCGGCGCCTGTTGTTCTTCTCGACTGAGCTGGTCTTTGCCATTTCAGATTTTTCCTTTTCTCGCTGCCGTTACTGGCGGAAGGGGAAGTTGAAAGCCTTGAGCAATGCCCTGGCTTCGTCGTCCGTCTTCGCAGTCGTACAAACGATGACGTCCATGCCCCAGATCTGATCAACCTTGTCGTAGTTGATCTCCGGGAACACGATGTGTTCCTTGATGCCCATGGCATAGTTGCCACGGCCATCGAAGCTCTTCGGATTCAGTCCGCGAAAGTCGCGGACGCGTGGCAGCGCGATGTTCACCAGGCGGTCGAGGAACTCGTACATGCGTTCCTTGCGCAGCGTGACCTTGGCGCCGATCGGCATGTTCTCGCGGACCTTGAAGCCAGCGATCGAATTGCGGGCGCGGGTGACGACGGCCTTCTGGCCGGCGATCATCGCCAGGTCTTCGGCGGCAACCGAAGGCTTCTTCGAATCGGCGGTCGCTTCGCCAACGCCCATGTTCAGCACGATCTTGTCGAGGCGCGGAACCTGCATTTCGTTGTCGTAGCCGAACTGCTCCTGCAGCGCCTTGCGGATGGTCTCGTTGTAGACCTGCTTGAGGCGCGGCGTGTTGGTGGCAGTCGCCTGCTTGGTTTGAGCCTTAGCCATTGATGACTTCTCCCGAGCGCTTGGCGACGCGCACCTTCTTGCCGTCCTTCTGGAAGATGAAACCGACGCGGGTCGGCTTGCCATCCTTGGGGTCGGCCAGCGCGATGTTCGACAGCTGGATCGGCGCTTCCTTGGTGATGATCCCGCCCTCTTGGGACTGGGACTGCTTCTGGTGACGACGGATCATGTTGACGCCGCGCACCAGCGCGGTGTCTTCCTTCGGCTGAACCGAGAGGACTTCGCCCGAACGGCCCTTGTCCTTGCCGGCCAGCACGACGACCTTGTCGCCTTTTCTAATCTTTTGCATTGGTCCGGCTCCTTACAGCACTTCAGGCGCGAGCGAGATGATCTTCATGTGGTTCTTGGCGCGAAGTTCGCGCGGAACCGGTCCGAAGATACGCGTGCCGATCGGCTCTTTCTTGTTGTCGACGAGAACGGCCGCGTTCTTGTCGAAACGGATCACGCTGCCGTCCGGGCGGCGGATGTCCTTGGCCGTGCGAACCACGACCGCCTTCATCACATCGCCCTTCTTAACGCGGCCGCGCGGAATGGCTTCCTTGATCGACACCACGATGATGTCGCCCACGGAAGCGTATTTCCGCTTCGAGCCGCCCAGCACCTTGATGCACATGACACGACGCGCGCCGGAATTATCCGCCACGTCGAGGTTTGTTTGCATCTGAATCATGACTGGCCGCCTTCTTCTTTTCTAACGGGATGAGCTCGAAGCCCCTCCCCGGTCTGTCCAAAATTCGTTTGTTTACGCCTGGTCCGAAGACACAACGATCCAGCGCTTATCCTTGGAAATCGGCTTCGATTCCTGGATGAACACCTGATCGCCAACCTTGTGGGCGTTGTTCTCGTCGTGCGCCTTGTACTTCTTGGTCATGCGCACGGTCTTCTTCATCACGGGATGCGTGAAGCGCCGTTCGACCTTGACGACAACCGTCTTCTCGTTCTTGTCGCTGACGACGGTGCCCTGCAGAATGCGCTTTGGCATGGTTTTCGTCCTTAAGCCTTCTTAGCCGCGGACTTTTCCGCAGCGATGGTCTTGATGCGCGCAATGTCCTTACGGACCTGTCTCACGCGCGCGGTCTTCTCGAGCTGGCCGGTGGCCTTCTGGAAGCGCAGGTTGAACTGCTCCTTCTTCAGGCTGGCCAGATCGTCGGTCAGCTGATCCTGGGTCTTGGTCCGGATGTCTTCGGCTTTCATGATCAGCCCGTCCTTATTCTGCGATGCGCTGTACGAAGCGCGTCTTGACCGAGAGCTTGGCCGCGCCGAGACGCAGCGCCTCACGGGCGGTTTCTTCATTGACGCCGTCGATCTCGAACATGATGCGGCCCGGCTTGACGCGCGCCGCCCAGTAGTCGACCGCGCCCTTGCCCTTACCCATGCGGACTTCGGTCGGCTTCGAAGTGACCGGCACGTCCGGGAAAATACGGATCCAGACGCGACCAGCGCGCTTCATTTCACGCGTGATCGCTCGGCGGGCCGCCTCGATCTCACGTGCAGTGACGCGGTTCGGCTCAAGCGCCTTCAGCCCGAAACCACCGAAATCCAGGTTGGTGCCGCCCTTTGCGGTACCATGGATACGGCCCTTGAACTGCTTGCGGAACTTTGTGCGCTTTGGCTGCAGCATCGTTCTAACTCCAAATTCCTAAATGTCTCAGGCGTTTTCGCGACGACGACCGCGTTCGCGATCACCACCACCGCCATGCGCAGCATCACCCTCGGTCGCGCGGCGTTCCGAAGCCATCGGATCGTGCTCGAGGATCTCGCCCTTGAATACCCAGACCTTGACGCCGCAGATGCCATACGCCGTATGCGCTTCAGCCGTGCCGTAGTCGACATCGGCGCGCAGCGTGTGCAGCGGCACGCGACCTTCGCGGTACCATTCCATGCGCGCGATCTCGGCGCCGCCGAGACGGCCGGAGCAGTTGATGCGGATGCCTTCGGCACCGAGGCGCATCGCCGACTGGACGGCGCGCTTCATGGCACGGCGGAACGCGATACGACGCTCGAGCTGCTGGGCGATCGACTGGGCGACCAGGGTCGCATCGATTTCCGGCTTGCGCACTTCAACGATGTTGAGGTGCGTCTCGGACTTCGTCATCTCCATCAGCTTCTTGCGAAGCTTCTCGATGTCGGCGCCCTTCTTGCCGATGATCAGACCCGGGCGCGCGGCATGGATGGTGACGCGGCACTTCTTGTGCGGGCGCTCGATCACGACCTTCGAGATCGCGGCCTGCTTGAGTTCCTTCTCAAGATACTTGCGGATCTTGATGTCCTCATGCAGCAGCTTGCCGTACTCGCCGGTGTTCGCGAACCAGCGCGAATCCCAGGTACGGTTGATGCCGAGGCGCAGACCGATCGGATTGACTTTCTGGCCCATTATGCGGCCTCCCCTTTTTCTTCGACTTCACGAACGACGATCGTGAGGTGCGAGAACGGCTTCTCGATGCGGCTGGCGCGACCACGGCCACGGGCGTGGAACCGCTTCATGACGATCGACTTGCCGACATAGGCTTCCGCCACGACCAGCGCATCGACATCGAGGTCGTGGTTGTTTTCCGCGTTGGCGATCGCCGATTCCAGCGTCTTCTTGACCGTGCCGGAAATCCGCTTGGCCGAGAATTCGAGGTCGGAAAGCGCTGTCGCGACCTTCTTGCCGCGGATGAGCGCGGCAACGAGGTTCAGCTTCTGCGGGCTGATACGGATCGTGCGCAATACGGCGCGCGCTTCGTTATCAGCAAGCCTGCGCGGAGCTTTGGCCTTGCCCATGATTATTTCCTCTTCGCCTTCTTATCCGCGCCGTGACCGTAATAGGTCCGCGTCGGAGCGAATTCACCGAACTTATGACCGACCATGTCCTCGTTCACCGAGACGGGAACGTGCTTCTGGCCGTTGTAGACACCGAAGGTGAAGCCGACGAACTGCGGCAGGATGGTGGAGCGACGGCTCCACATCTTGATCACCTCATTGCGACCACCTTCACGAACCTTGTCCACCTTCTTGAGAAGGTAGCCGTCGATGAAGGGGCCTTTCCAAATAGAACGAGTCACTTGGCGTTACCTCTTCTTAGCTCTTGCGCTGATGGCGCGAGCGCAGGATGAACTTGTCGGTCGCCTTGTTGGACCGCGTCTTCTTGCCCTTGGTCGGCTTGCCCCACGGGCTGACCGGATGACGGCCACCGGAGGTGCGGCCTTCACCACCGCCATGCGGATGGTCGACCGGGTTCATGGTCACGCCGCGATTGTGCGGGCGCTTGCCACGCCAAACCGTGCGGCCGGCCTTGCCGTCGTTGATGTTGCCGTGGTCCGGGTTGGACACGGCACCGACGGTCGCCATGCAGGAGCCGTGAACGACACGCTGCTCGCCCGAATTGAGGCGCAGGATCGCCATGCCCTGGTCGCGGCCGACCAGCTGGCCGTAGCCACCGGCCGAACGAGCGACCTGGGCACCCTTGCCCGGCTTCAGCTCGATGTTGTGGACGATCGTGCCGACCGGCATCGAGGCCAGGGGCATCGCATTGCCCGGCTTCACGTCGACCGCTTCGCCAGCCACGATCTTGTCGCCGGGAGCAAGACGCTGCGGAGCAATGATGTAGGACAGCTCGCCATCGTCATACTTGATCAGCGCGATGAAGGCGGTGCGGTTCGGATCGTATTCGATACGCTCGACCGTGCCGACCACGTCGAACTTTCGGCGCTTGAAGTCGATGATACGGTACGAACGCTTGTGACCGCCGCCGATGAAGCGAGCCGTGATGCGACCGTGATTGTTGCGGCCGCCCGACTTGGTCAGGCCCTCGGTCAAGCCTTTGACAGGCTTGCCCTTGTAGAGGCCCGAGCGGTCGACGATGACCAGCTGGCGGGTGCTCGGCGTTACCGGGTTGAATTTTTTCAGTGCCATGTTTCTGTCCTCGCGGCCTTGCTCAGAGACCCGTCGCGACGTCGATCGACTGACCATCGGCCAGTGTCACAATCGCCTTCTTGACGTCGCTCTGGCGGCCAACCGTGCCACGGAAGCGCTTGATCTTGCCCTTGCGGACAAGCGTGTTCACGGCCATCACCTTGACGCCAAACAGCGCTTCGACGGCAGCCTTGATTTCCGGCTTCGACGCCTTCTTGGCGACGTTGAAGACGACCTGGTTGTTCTCGGAGGCCATGGTCGACTTTTCGGTGATCGCCGGCGAGACGATCACGTCATAATGACGAAGGTCGGTCATTTAAAGCGCTCCTCGAGAGCCTCGACGGCGGCCTTGGAAAGGACCAGCGTGCCGCGGCGCAGAATGTCGTAGACGTTGATGCCCTGGATGGGCAGCACGTCGATGTTTGGAATGTTGGTCGCGGCCAGCTTGAAGTTCTTGTCAAGCTCGGCGCCGCCAATCAACAGGGCGTTGGTCAGGCCCAGCGTCGCGAAATTCGCGATCAGCGCCTTGGTCTTGGCCTCGGTCAGCTTCAGCTCGTCAATGATGATGATCGACGCGCTCTTGGCCTTGGCCGATAGAGCATGCTTGAGGCCAAGCGCACGAACCTTCTTGGGCAGTTCATGCTCGTGGCTGCGAACGACCGGGCCGTGGGCCTTGCCGCCGCCGCGGAACTGCGGAGCGCGTGCCGAATGGTGACGGGCGCGGCCCGTACCCTTCTGCTTGTACATCTTGGCACCGGTGCGCGCGATTTCAGCGCGGCCCTTGGCCTTGTGCGTGCCCTGCTGCTTCTTGGCGAGCTGCCAGCGCACGACGCGCTGCAGAATATCCTCGCGCGGATCAAGGCCGAAAATCTCCTCGGAGAGTTCCACCTTGCCGGCGTCTTTACCGCCGAGCGTTGTGATCTTGAGATCCATTATTCTGCTCCCTCTGCGGCCGGAGCCTCGTTCTTGGCGACGACACGGATCGCGGCGGGCTTCGGCGCGTTGGCCGGCAGTGCCACCTTGGCCGCATCGCGGACCAGGATCCAGGCGCCCTTCGATCCGGGAACCGCACCGCGGATCAGGATCAGGCCGCGATCGGCGTCGGTCGAAACGATCTCGACATTCTGTGTGGTGACGCGTGTGTCGCCCATGTGGCCAGCCATATGCTTGCCCTTGAACACCTTGCCCGGGTCCTGACGCTGGCCGGTCGAACCGTGCGTACGGTGCGAGACCGAGTTACCGTGCGTCGCGCGGCCACCACCCATGTGGTGGCGCTTGATGACGCCCTGGAAACCCTTGCCGATCGTCGTGCCCGTCACATCGACCTTCTGGCCGGCGACGAAGTGCTCGACGGTGATCTCGGCGCCGACGTCGATCATGTTGTCGGCGGAGACGCGGAACTCTGCGACTTTCGCCTTCGGCTCGACGGAAGCGGTCGCGAAATGGCCGCGCAGCGCCTTCGACGTGTTCTTCACCTTGGCGAGGCCAACGCCGAGCTGAACGGCGGTGTAGCCATTCTTCTCCTGCGTGCGCTGCGCCACGACCTGGCAGTTCTCCATCTGGAGAACGGTGACGGGAACATGTTCCCCGGCATCGTTATAGATGCGGGTCATTCCCACCTTCTTTGCAATCACACCTGAACGCATCGGTTCAATTCCTTTAGAGTTCCGGGCCAGGGGCACCGCCCCTTACCGCGCTCTCATTCCCTTAGAGCTTGATCTCGACGTCGACGCCGGCGGCCAAATCGAGCTTCATCAAAGCATCGACGGTCTGCGGGGTCGGATCGACGATGTCGAGCAGACGCTTGTGCGTGCGCATCTCGAACTGCTCGCGGCTCTTCTTGTCGACGTGAGGCGACCGGTTAACCGTGAACTTTTCAATCCGCGTCGGCAGCGGAATGGGGCCGCGGACGTTTGCCCCGGTGCGCTTGGCCGTCGACACGATTTCCTTCGTCGAGGCGTCAAGCACGCGGTGATCAAACGCCTTCAGGCGGATGCGGATATTCTGTCCGTTCATGCGTCAATTCCTTGTTCTGGCGCGGCGCGGGCAACTTCCGCGCCCGCGACAGATCGGTTTAAGTCCAAATTACTCTTTGATGGTGACGACGATGCCGGCACCGACGGTGCGGCCGCCTTCACGGATGGCGAAGCGCAGCTTCTCTTCCATGGCGATCGGCACGATCAGCTCGACATCGACCGTGATGTTGTCGCCAGGCATAACCATCTCGGTGCCTTCCGGCAGCGACACGATGCCGGTCACGTCGGTCGTGCGGAAGTAGAACTGCGGACGGTAGTTGGTGAAGAACGGCGTGTGACGGCCACCTTCGTCCTTGGTCAGGATGTAGGCTTCGGCCACGAACTTCTTGTGCGGCTTCACCGTGCCGGGCTTCGCCAGAACCTGGCCGCGCTCGACACCTTCACGATCAACGCCACGCAGCAGCGCGCCGATGTTGTCGCCAGCCTGGCCCTGATCGAGCAGCTTGCGGAACATTTCAACGCCCGTGCAGGTCGTCTTGGTCGTCGGACGGATGCCGATGATCTCGAGTTCCTCGCCAACCTTGACAATGCCGCGCTCGACGCGGCCGGTGACAACCGTGCCACGGCCCGAGATCGAGAACACGTCTTCGATCGGCATCAGGAACGGCTTGTCGAGCGGACGAACCGGCGTCGGGATGTAGGCATCGACCGCAGCCATCAGCTCGCGGATCGCGTCTTCGCCGATCGTCTTGTTGGAATCTTCAAGAGCAGCCAGCGCCGAACCCTTGACGATCGGAATGTCGTCGCCGGGGAATTCGTTCTTCGACAGAAGCTCGCGAACCTCGAGCTCGACCAGTTCGAGCAGCTCGGCGTCGTCGACCTGGTCGACCTTGTTGAGGAACACCACGATCGACGGCACGCCGACCTGACGGGCAAGCAGGATGTGCTCGCGGGTCTGCGGCATCGGGCCGTCGGCAGCCGAAACGACCAGGATCGCGCCGTCCATCTGCGCGGCACCGGTGATCATGTTCTTCACATAGTCGGCGTGGCCGGGGCAGTCGACGTGGGCGTAGTGGCGGGCAGCCGTCTCGTATTCGACGTGAGCCGTCGAGATGGTGATGCCGCGGGCCTTCTCTTCGGGCGCCGCATCGATCTGGTCGTAGCGCTTGTACTCGCCAAAATACTTCGTGATCGCCGCCGTCAACGACGTCTTGCCGTGATCGACGTGACCAATCGTGCCGATGTTCACATGAGGCTTGTTACGCTCGAATTTACCTTTTGCCATGTGATGTCTCCAATCCTGCTCGCCCGTGCGGGCCTTGAATTAAGTTACTGCTGCAACCCGTCGGGGTTACGCGTATTTCTTCTGGACTTCCTGGGCGACCGCGGTCGGCACAGGCTCATAGTGATCGAACTGCATCGTGTAAGCCGCGCGGCCCTGGCTCATCGAGCGCAGGTTGTCGACGTACTTGAACATGTTGGCGAGCGGCACCATCGCGTTGATGACGACGGCCACGCCGCGCGCTTCCTGGCCCTGGATCTGGCCGCGACGGCCGTTCAGGTCACCGATGACGCTGCCGACATAATCTTCCGGCGTGACGACTTCGACCTTCATGATCGGCTCGAGCAGCTGCACGCCAAGCTTGGGTGCGGCTTCACGGAAGCAAGCGCGGCCGGCGATTTCGAAGGCCAGAACGCTGGAGTCCACATCGTGGTAAGCGCCGTCGATCAGGGTTGCCTTCACGCCGATCATCGGGAAGCCCGCGAACGGACCCGAAGTCATGACACTGTTGATGCCCTTTTCGACACCGGGGATGTATTCCTTCGGCACGGCGCCGCCGACGATCTTGGTCTCGAACTCGAATTCGCTGCTTTCCGGATTCGGCTCGAAGACGATCTTGACGCGAGCGAACTGACCGGTACCGCCGGTCTGCTTCTTGTGCGTGTAGTCCTGCTCGTGCTTGCGGGTGATCGTCTCGCGATAGGCCACCTGCGGCGCGCCGACATTGGCTTCGACCTTGAACTCGCGGCGCATGCGGTCGACGATGATGTCGAGGTGCAACTCGCCCATGCCGGAGATAATGGTCTGGCCGGATTCCTCGTCGGTCTTCACGCGGAAGGACGGATCCTCGGCGGCCAGGCGGTGAAGGGCGAGGCCCATCTTTTCCTGGTCGTTCTTGGTCTTCGGCTCGATCGCGATCTGGATGACCGGATCGGGGAATTCCATGCGCTCGAGGATGACCGGGTGCAGCGGATCGCTCAGCGTGTCGCCGGTGGTCGTGTCCTTGAGACCAGCCAGAGCGACGATGTCGCCGGCAAAAGCCTCTTCGACGTCGGCGCGCGAATTCGCATGCATCTGCAGCATGCGGCCGATGCGCTCTTTCTTGCCCTTGACGGTGTTGTCGACCGAAATGCCCTTGGTCAGCTTGCCCGAGTAGATGCGGGCAAAGGTGAGCGAACCGACGAACGGGTCGTTCATGATCTTGAAGGCGAGCATCGAAAGCGGCTCGTTGTCGTCGGCATGACGCTCGATATCAGCGTCGGTCTTGGCATCGACGCCCTTGATGGCGGGAACATCGGCCGGTGAAGGCAGATATTCGACGACGGCGTCGAGCAACGGCTGCACGCCCTTGTTCTTGAAGGCCGAGCCGCAGAACATCGGGTAGAACTTGACCGCAATGGTGCCCTTGCGGATCAGCGCGCGGATCTCGTCGTTCGACGGCATCTTGCCTTCGAGGTAATTCTCAAGCGCCGTCTCGTCCATTTCGACGGCGGCCTCGATCATCTTCTCGCGGTATTCTTCCGCACGAGCCTGAAGGTCGGCAGGGATCTCGACGACGTCCCAGGCAGCGCCCAGCGTCTCGTCGCGCCAGACCAGCGCGTTCATCTCCACGAGGTCGACAACGCCCTTAAACTCGGTCTCGGCGCCAATCGGCAGCTGCATGACAACGGCATGCGCGCCAAGGCGCGAACCGATCATCTCGACCGAGCGGTAGAAGTCGGCACCGATCTTGTCCATCTTGTTGCAGAAGATCATGCGCGGGACGCGGTACTTGTCAGCCTGGCGCCAGACGGTTTCCGTCTGCGGCTCGACACCGGCATTGGCATCCAGCAGCGCGATAGCGCCGTCGAGCACACGCAGCGAACGCTCGACTTCGATGGTGAAGTCGACGTGTCCGGGGGTGTCGATGATGTTGAAGCGGTACATCTTGCCGCTGCGACCCTTCCAGAAGGTCGTGGTGGCAGCGGACGTGATGGTGATGCCGCGCTCCTGCTCCTGCTCCATCCAGTCCATGGTGGCAGCGCCGTCGTGCACTTCGCCGATCTTGTGCGACTTGCCCGTGTAATAGAGGACGCGCTCGGTGGTCGTCGTCTTGCCGGCGTCAATATGCGCCATGATACCGAAATTGCGGTAGTCTTCGATTTTGTATTCGCGGGCCATCGTAGCTGCCTCTCAGTCTCGTTCGCGCTTTACCAGCGGTAGTGCGCGAAAGCGCGGTTGGCTTCAGCCATCTTGTGGGTGTCTTCACGCTTCTTGACGGCCGTGCCGCGGTTGTTGGCCGCATCCATCAGCTCGCCGGAGAGGCGGTCGACCATGGTGGTCTCGTTGCGGTTGCGGGCGGCAGCGATCAGCCAGCGAATGGCCAATGCCTGACGACGCTCGGGGCGCACATCGACCGGAACCTGATAGGTGGCGCCGCCGACACGACGCGAACGCACTTCCACATGCGGCGCGACATTGTCGAGCGCCTGATGGAAGACGGTGACCGGCTCCTGCTTGGTCTTGGATTGAACCTGGTCGAGCGCGCCGTAGACGATGGTCTCGGCAACCGACTTCTTGCCGTCATACATGACGGCGTTCATGAACTTGGTGACGATCAGATCGCCGAACTTCGGGTCCGGATTGATCTCACGCTTTTCTGCACTGTGACGACGCGACATGGCTTTTGTCTCTCAATCTCATAGCCCGACGCATTCAAGCGCCAGGGCCGGAAAATCTTACTTCGGACGCTTGGCGCCGTACTTCGAACGGCGCTGCTTGCGGTTCTTCACGCCCTGCGTGTCGAGCACGCCGCGGATGATGTGGTAGCGAACGCCCGGAAGATCCTTGACGCGGCCGCCGCGGATCATGACCACGGAGTGTTCCTGAAGGTTGTGACCTTCGCCGGGGATGTACCCGATCACTTCAAAACCATTGGTCAGGCGGATCTTGGCAACCTTGCGCAGCGCCGAGTTCGGCTTCTTCGGCGTCGTTGTATAGACGCGCGTGCAGACGCCCCGCTTCTGCGGGTTCTGCTGCATGGCCGGGACCTTGTTGCGCTTCACCGGCGCAATGCGCGGCTTGCGGATCAGCTGGTTGACGGTAGGCATTAAACCCTCTTGTCTCTCAATTCCGTGTCTCGCCCGGTCAGGGCCGCTCAAAGCGTCATTTCCATACGCAAATTCGGGCCATAAACCGCGCCTCGCGGTCTTGCCCGAACAAATGGCAGAGGAAGCGGAACCCGCTTCGTGCACGCCGGAAATGTCTTTTCGCTCGTAAAACGAACCCTGTTTGAGGCAAACTCCAAAGCGTGTCGCTTCGGAAGGGAGAGCCTCACATCGGTTCTGACTGGGCGGCTTCTACTCGTAAGCCCGCGAACCGTCAACCCCGCAGTGCCAAATATTGCATTGAAGCCGGGGCTTGGCAGCCATGCGAAAACCGCATGTAATTTTCTTTCGCCATTTTGCAATCAGGAAGAAGAAAGTGACCAGCTTTCGACTGTTGCAAAGCCATGCTTCATGCGAAAAGTCCGCATGAACAGCCCAAATCCCCTCATTCGGAGGAATTGACCCGTGAACGACAATGAGGAACGCCCGGTCACCATCGTCACCGGCCGGGTGTGGAAGAAGAAGGGCGGCAAGCCGGAAGGCGTGCATGTGATGCTGGTTGCGCCCGATGACGATTCGGCGGTTCGCCGCGTGCTCGAATCGCTCGCCGCGGAGGGCTACGCCGAGGCCGAACTCGACCAGATCGGCGACATGGAAGGCGTACCGGATGACGAGCCGCATCTGTCGGCTTTCCAGGGCGCGCTCGAAGGCGAAGTCTCGATCGTCACCTTCGACGTACCGATCTGAAACCAAGGCACAGATGATGGCAGGATCGAGAATGGTTGAACCTGCATCCCGGGCCTGGGCCGACAAGGCGGTCGCCGCGATCGAGGCCGACCAGCACCGCTCCGCGGACACGCATCTTTGGAAGCTTGATCTGCCGGCGCTGATGAGAATCGACTTCTATCTCAAGGATGAGTCCACCCATCCTACCGGCAGCCTGAAGCACCGGCTGGCGCGTTCGCTGTTTCTCTATGCGCTGTGCAATGGCCTGGTCCGCGAAGGCACGCCAGTGGTCGAAGCCTCATCAGGCTCAACAGCGGTATCCGAAGCGTATTTCGCCCGCATGATCGGCGTGCCTTTCTATGCAGTGATGCCCCGATCGACGTCGCGCGAAAAGATCGCCGCGATCGAGCATTATGGCGGCAACTGCCATTTCATCGATGACGGCAGGCGCATCTATGCCGAGTTGGCCGAACTCACCGAACGGCTCGGCGGCCATTTCATGGACCAGTTCACCCATGCCGAACGCGCCACCGACTGGCGGGGCAACAACAACATTGCTGATTCCATCTTCGGACAGATGCGCGAGGAGCGGCATCCCATCCCAAGCTGGATCGTGATGAGCGCCGGCACGGGCGGCACGTCAGCCACGATTGGCCGATACCTGCGCTACAAGCGGCACGCCACGCGGCTGTCGGTTGCGGACGTAGAGCGCTCCGCCTTCTTCGAAGGCTTTGCCACGCACGATCGCGATTGTCGCTGCGAACAACCGTCGCGGATCGAGGGCATTGGCCGACCGCGCATGGAGCCGTCCTTCGTGCCGGGCGTGATCGATCACATGCTGCGGGTGCCGGATGCCGTATCGCTGGCCGCGATGCGGGTTTTGTCGCGCCGGCTCGGCCGCCGTGTCGGCGGCTCGACCGGCACCAACTTCATCGCCATGTGCTTTCAGGCCGCACGCATGGTCGAGCATGGCAAAACCGGTTCGCTGGTTACGCTGATCTGCGATTCCGGTGACCGCTATGCCAACACCTACTATTCGGATGAATGGCTGACAGCCAACGGCCTCGACCCCTCGCCTTTCGAACCGGCGATCGAGGCCTTTCTGGCGGGCGGAAAGCTCGCACTGCAATTCGAGGAGAGCTGGGGCTGAGCTTTCGGCTCCCACGCCGCGGCTTCGGCTTGCCCGAGACAAGTCTTCTGCTAGAAACGCTCACCATCATCAAACAGACGGAGCGGCCGTGTCCGAGCCCATCAAGATAGGCCCCATCAAGATAGGTATTGTCGGCGTCGGCAAGATCGTCCGCGACCAGCACCTGCCGGCCCTGGCGAAAGACCAGGACTATCTCCTGGTCGCGGCCGCCAGCCGGCACGGCAAGGTCGACAATATTCCGAATTTCCCGACTATCGAGGCGATGCTCGACGCGGTGCCGGAACTCGACGCCGTTTCGCTCTGCATGCCGCCGCAGTTCCGCTACGATGCGGCGCGCACGGCGCTGATCGCAAAAAAGCATGTCTTCCTGGAGAAGCCGCCCGGCGCCACGGTCAGCGAGGTCGAGGACCTGAAGAGACTGGCGACGGCCAGTGGCGTCTCGCTGTTCGCCAGCTGGCATTCGCGCTACGCGCCGGCTGTGGAGGCCGCGCGCAACTTCCTCGCATCGACCCGAATCCGGTCAGCTGCGATTGTCTGGAAAGAGGACGTACGCCGCTGGCATCCGAACCAGGACTGGATCTGGGCACCTGGCGGCTTCGGTGTCTTCGATCCCGGCATCAACGCGCTGTCGATTGCGACCCACATCCTGCCGGCGATGTTTATCACCGCCGCCGTGCTCGATTTTCCGGAAAATCGCGCCGCCCCGGTCTCAGCGCAGGTCACCTTCCGCACGTCGAACGGATTGCCGGTGACAATGGACCTCGACTGGCTGCAGACCGGCCCGCAAAGCTGGGACATCCTTGCCGACACGGATGCCGGCAAGATGGTGCTGTCGGGCGGTGGTTCGAAGCTCGCGGTCGACGGCCGGGTCGTGCACGAGGAGCCGGAGGCGGAATACCCGATGCTTTACAAGCGTTTCGCCGAGATCGTGCGCGCCGGTGCCTCAGATGTCGATCTCGCGCCGCTGCAGCATGTCGCCGACGCCTTCATGCTCGGCAAACGTAATGTGGTCGAGGCGTTTTTCGACTGAGTTGTGCACGCGACGAGATCGAGAACCTGGCGAGATCGAGAACCTGGCTTGAATGCATGCTCGCGCTAGGTTGACTCCCACTCCGGCTCGGCTACGCCGAGCCACCTCTCCTCCGATCGACGGGGTCGAGGAAGGGCGCCTATTGCAGCGGGTATCACTCGACGATCGCAATCGCAAAGCCGTCATAGCCCTTGGCGCCGACTGTCTGAATGGCGGTGCCGTCCAGGCGCTTGTCGCCACCGACGAACGAGAACGCTGCCCGAGCGCCCACGACGTTGGCGTCATGGCCATCCCCGTCGAGCACTGCGCCATCGCGGATGACATTGTCGCAGATGATCACTGTTCCCGGCCGCGAAAGCCGCATCGCCCATGACAGATAATTCGGGTTGTTCGGCTTGTCGGCGTCGATGAAGATGAGATCGAACGGCCCGACATTCTCAGCGCTTAAAGCAGCGAGCGATTGAAGGGCCGGACCGACCCGCAGGTCCACGCGCTCCGACACGCCTGCCCGTTCGAAATTCGACTGCGCGACGCTGGCGTGGTGCGGATCGAGTTCAAGCGTCACGATCTTGCCGTCCATCGGCAACGCTCGCGCCATCCAGATCGTGGAATAGCCGCCCAGCGTGCCTATTTCGAGAACCTTCTTCGCTCCCTGAATGCGCGCCAGAAGCGAAAGCAGCTTGCCCTGCGCCGGCGAGACGTCGATCGGCGGCAAACCTTGGTCACGGTTAGCGGCCAGAACGGCATCGAGGGCGGGATCCGCCTCGAACAGGGCATCAACGATGTAGTCGTCGACAGCAGCCCAGGTCTTCTTGCTCATCGTTCTCTTCTCCGATCGAGAGCCGAAACGCGAATGAGTAGGAACGCGTGGACCTCTCTCCGCCATAGATACCAACTTCGCCATGCCCAGGAAAACAAAAAGGCCGCCGGGTTGCCCCGACGGCCCTGTTGCCTGAGTTTTGGGCCGCCGCGCTTACTGCGCGGCGGTTGTCATGTCGGCCAGCATCGGCTCGGCAACTTCCACACCGGAGGCCTTGCGGCGCTCGTCGATGATCAGTTCGTCGCGCGAGGTGGCGATGCGCCGGATCTGGCTCATCGTGCCGCCCGTACCGGCCGGGATCAGCCGGCCGACAATGACGTTTTCCTTCAAGCCCTGCAGCATGTCGGTCTTGCCGGCAACCGCGGCTTCCGTCAGCACCCTGGTCGTCTCCTGGAAGGAGGCGGCCGAGATGAAGGACGGCGTCTGCAGCGAGGCCTTGGTGATGCCCAGCAGCACCGGCTGGCCTTCGGCCGGCTTCTTGCCGTCCTCGACCAGGCGCTCGTTGACCTCTTCCAGCTCGATCACGTCGACGTGGTCGCCCGGAATGTAGGTCGAGTCGCCCTGCACCGTGATCTCGACTTTCTGCAGCATCTGGCGAACGATCACCTCGATGTGCTTGTCGTTGATCGACACGCCCTGCAGGCGGTAGACTTCCTGGATTTCGTTGACGAGGTAGGAAGCAAGTGCCTCCACGCCCTTGATCGCCAGGATGTCGTGCGGCGCCGGATTGCCGTCGAGGATGTAGTCGCCCTTCTCGATGACGTCGCCGTCCTGGAGATGGAACGGCTTGCCCTTCGGGATCAGGTATTCGACCGGCTCAAGCGTCGAGTTCATGCGGCTCGATGATGATGCGGCGCTTGTTCTTGTAGTCGCGGCCGAAGCGGATCGTGCCATCGATCTCGGCGATGATGGCGTGATCCTTCGGACGACGTGCCTCGAACAGTTCGGCAACACGCGGCAGACCGCCGGTGATGTCCTTGGTCTTGGCGCTTTCCATCGGGATACGCGCCAGCACGTCGCCGGGACGAACCTGCGAACCCGGCTCGACCGAGAGAATGGCCTCGACCGAGAGCAGGAAGCGGGCGTCGCCGCCCTTCGACAGCTTGCCGACCTTGCCCTTGGCGTCCTGAATGGCGATTGCCGGCTTCAGGTCGTTGCCGCGCGGCGTCGACCGCCAGTCGATGACCTCACGCTTGGTGATGCCGGTCGACTCGTCGGCCGTTTCCTGAACGGAAATGCCATCGACCAGATCCTCGTACGACACCCTGCCCTCGATTTCGGTGAGGACCGGACGGGTATAGGGATCCCACTCGGCGATACGCTGGCCGCGCTTCACCTTGTCACCATCGTCCACGAAGATGCGCGAACCATAGGTGAGGCGGTGCGAGGCACGCTCCTTGCCGGCTTCATCGAGGATCAGCACCGCCATGTTGCGGCCCATGACCATCTGCTGGCCGTCAGAGTTGCGCACCACGTTGCGGTTGCGGATCTCGACCTTGCCCTCATAGGAGGCTTCAAGGAACGAAGAGTCCACCACCTGCGCGGTACCGCCCATGTGGAAGGTACGCATGGTGAGCTGGGTACCCGGCTCGCCGATCGACTGCGCCGCGATGACGCCGACCGCTTCACCCTGGTTGACCGGGGTACCGCGAGCCAGATCGCGTCCGTAGCAGACCGCGCAGACGCCGATCCTGACCTCGCAGGTCAGTGCCGAGCGAATGCGGACCGACTGCACGCCGGCCTTTTCGATCTTCTCCACGTCACGCTCGTCCATCAGCGTTCCGGCCTTGACCAGAACATCGCCCGACACCGGATGGGTGATGTCGTCGAGCGAGGTACGGCCCAGCACGCGCTGGCCGACCGAAGCAACGACCTGACCGGCATCGACGATCGGCTGCATGGTGAGGCCCTTGTCGGTGCCGCAATCCACGGAGTTGACGATGCAGTCCTGCGCCACGTCGACCAGACGACGGGTGAGGTAGCCCGAGTTCGCCGTCTTCAAGGCGGTGTCGGCCAGACCCTTGCGGGCGCCGTGGGTCGAGTTGAAGTACTCGAGCACGGTCAGGCCTTCCTTGAAGTTCGAGATGATCGGCGTCTCAATGATTTCACCCGACGGCTTGGCCATCAGGCCGCGCATGCCGGCAAGCTGGCGCATCTGGGTGGGCGAGCCACGCGCACCGGAGTGCGACATCATGTAGATCGAGTTCATCGGCTTCTGACGGCCATTGTCCTCGAACTCGACCGCCTTGATGCGGGCCATCATTTCGTCGGCGACCTTTTCCGAGCACTTGGCCCAGGCGTCGACGACCTTATTGTACTTCTCGCCCTGCGTGATCAGGCCGTCATTGTACTGCTGCTCGTATTCCTTGGCCAAAGCCTCGGTGTCCGACACCAGCTTGATCTTGCTGTCGGGGATCAGCATGTCGTCCTTGCCGAACGAAATGCCGGCACGGCAGGCATGGCTGAAGCCGAGAGCCATGATGCGATCGCAGAAAATGACCGTCTCCTTCTGACCGCAATGGCGGTAGACGGTGTCGATCATCTTGGAGATGTTCTTCTTGGTCATCTCCTGGTTAGCGGTCTCGTAAGGCACGTTGACGTTCTTCGGCAGAAGTTCGCCGATGATCATGCGGCCAGGCGTGGTGTCATGGATCTTCGACACGACCTTGCCTTCGGCATCGACCGTGCGGAAGCGGCCCCTGATCTTGGAATGCAGCGTCACCGCCTTGGTCTCGAGCGCATGCTGGAGTTCGCCCATGTCGGCAAACACCATGCCTTCGCCCGGCTCGTTCTGGTTGACGATCGAGAGATAGTAGAGACCGAGAACCATGTCCTGCGACGGCACGATGATCGGCGCGCCGGAAGCCGGGTGCAGGATGTTGTTGGTCGACATCATCAGCACGCGGGCTTCAAGCTGTGCTTCCAGCGACAGCGGCACGTGAACCGCCATCTGGTCACCGTCGAAGTCGGCGTTGAAGGCCGTGCAGACCAGCGGATGCAGCTGGATCGCCTTGCCTTCGATCAGGATCGGCTCGAACGCCTGGATGCCCAAGCGGTGCAGCGTCGGCGCGCGGTTCAGCAGAACCGGGTGCTCACGGATAACCTCGTCGAGGATATCCCAGACTTCCGGACGCTCCTTCTCGACCAGCTTCTTGGCCTGCTTGACGGTCGAGGAGTAACCCTTGGCGTCGAGGCGGGCGTAGATGAAGGGCTTGAACAGTTCGAGCGCCATCTTCTTCGGCAGGCCGCACTGGTGCAGCTTGAGCTCCGGACCGGTGACGATGACCGAACGGCCGGAATAGTCGACGCGCTTGCCGAGCAGGTTCTGACGGAACCGGCCCTGTTTGCCCTTCAGCATGTCGGACAGCGACTTCAGCGGGCGCTTGTTGGCGCCGGTGATGACGCGGCCGCGACGGCCGTTGTCGAACAGCGCATCGACGGCTTCCTGCAGCATGCGCTTTTCATTGCGCACGATGATGCCGGGAGCGCGCAGCTCGATCAGCCGCTTCAGACGGTTGTTGCGGTTGATGACCCGACGATAGAGGTCGTTCAGGTCGGACGTGGCGAAACGTCCACCATCCAGGGGAACCAGCGGGCGCAGGTCCGGCGGTATTACCGGAACCACCTTCATGATCATCCATTCCGGACGGTTGCCGGATTCCATGAAGTTCTCGACGACCTTGAGCCGCTTGAGATACTTCTTCTGCTTCAGTTCGGACGTGGTCGAAGCCAGTTCCGAACGCAGGTCGCCCGCGATCTTCTCCAGGTCCATGCCGGCCAGAAGGTCATGAATTGCCTCGGCGCCGATCATGGCGGTGAACGAATCCTCGCCATACTCGTCGACGGCGATCATGTACTCTTCCTCGCTGAGCAGCTGGTGCTCCTTCAGCGCGGTGAGGCCAGGCTCGGTGACGATGTAGTTCTCGAAGTAGAGGACGCGCTCGATGTCCTTCAGGGTCATGTCGAGCAGCGTGCCGATGCGCGACGGCAGCGACTTCAGGAACCAGATGTGGGCGACGGGTGCCGCGAGCTCGATATGGCCCATGCGCTCGCGACGGACGCGCGACAGCGTGACTTCGACGCCGCACTTTTCGCAGATGACGCCCTTGTACTTCATGCGCTTGTACTTGCCGCACAGGCACTCATAGTCCTTGATCGGGCCGAAAATGCGCGCGCAGAACAGACCGTCACGCTCCGGCTTGAAGGTGCGGTAGTTGATGGTCTCCGGCTTCTTGATCTCGCCGAACGACCAGGACAGAATCTTCTCAGGGCTGGCCAGTGAGATCCGGATGGAATCGAACACCTGCGCAGGCGCCTGCGGATTGAAGAGATTCATGACCTCTTGGTTCATGCCGTTCTCCTTTTCGGGGTCCTCGAAAACCCCTTGCATCTAGCGCGGGCCAAACGCCCGCCGTCTTGTGTCGGCCACTGGCCGTCGAATTTAGTTGGCGCGCCGCAGCTTGTGCGGCGCGCCGTAGCCTTACTCAGCTGCGTCGGGCAGCCGGACAGGGTTGTCGTCGAGCTTGGTGTTCTCCAGCTCGACATTGAGGCCGAGAGACCGCATTTCCTTGACGAGAACGTTGAAGCTCTCGGGGATGCCGGCCTCGAAGGTGTCGTCGCCGCGCACGATCGCCTCGTAGACCTTGGTGCGGCCGGCGACGTCGTCCGACTTCACCGTCAGCATCTCCTGCAGCGTGTAGGCGGCGCCATAGGCTTCCAGCGCCCAGACCTCCATCTCGCCGAAGCGCTGGCCACCGAACTGCGCCTTGCCGCCCAGCGGCTGCTGGGTAACGAGCGAGTACGGGCCGATCGAACGCGCGTGGATCTTGTCGTCCACCAGGTGGTGAAGCTTGAGCATATAGATATACCCCATCGTCACCTTGCGATCGAACGGTTCGCCCGTGCGTCCGTCATAGAGCTGCGACTGACCTGATGTGTGCAGGCCCGCCTGCTCCAGCATGATGTTGATGTCAGCTTCATGCGCGCCGTCGAACACCGGGGTCGCGATCGAGACGCCGCGGCGCATCTGCTCGCTGAGGCGAACAATGCTCTCGTCGTCATATTCGCGGACCGGCTCGTTGCGATCGTTGGCCGGAATGAAGCTCTCGAGCGTCTTGCGCAGCGGCTTGATGTCACCCGCCACCTTATACGCGTCGATCAGATCGCCGATCTTCTTGCCCATGCCAGCGCATGCCCAGCCCAGATGCGTTTCCAGGATCTGGCCGACATTCATGCGGCTCGGCACACCCAGCGGGTTGAGCACGATATCGGCATGCGTGCCGTCCTCGAGGAAAGGCATGTCTTCGACCGGAACGATGCGCGACACGACACCCTTGTTGCCGTGACGGCCGGCCATCTTGTCGCCCGGCTGCATCTTGCGCTTCACGGCCACGAAGACCTTGACCATCTTCATGACGCCCGGAGGCATTTCGTCGCCGCGCTGCACCTTCTCGACCTTGTCCATGAAGCGCTGTTCAAGCGCCTTCTTGAAGTCGTCGTACTGACCACGCAGGGCTTCCAGTTCGCTCTGGAGCTTTTCGTTCTCCACGGCAAACTGCCACCACTGCGAACGCGGATACTCGTCGAGCGTATCCTTGGACAGCGTCGAGCCCTTCTTGAAGCCCTTCGGTCCAGCGATCGCTTCCTTGCCGACGAGCACGTCGGAAAGGCGCGCGTAGACGTTACGGTCCAGGATGGCCTGCTCGTCGTCGCGGTCCTTGGCGAGGCGTTCGATCTCCTCGCGCTCGATCGCCATGGCGCGCTCGTCCTTCTCCACACCGTGGCGATTGAACACGCGCACCTCGACGACGGTGCCGAAGGTGCCCGGAGGCATGCGCATCGAGGTGTCGCGCACGTCCGAAGCCTTTTCGCCGAAGATGGCGCGAAGAAGCTTTTCTTCCGGCGTCATCGGGCTTTCGCCCTTCGGCGTGATCTTGCCGACCAGGATGTCGCCCGGCTGAACTTCCGCACCGATATAGACGATGCCGGCTTCGTCGAGGTTCTTCAGCGCTTCTTCCGAGACGTTGGGAATATCACGCGTGATTTCCTCCGGTCCAAGCTTGGTATCGCGCGCCATGACCTCGAACTCCTCGATATGGATCGAGGTGAAGACGTCGTCGGCCACGATGCGCTCGGAGAGCAGGATCGAGTCCTCGTAGTTGTAGCCGTTCCAAGGCATGAACGCGACCAGCACGTTGCGGCCGAGCGCCAGATCACCGAGCTCGGTCGACGGACCATCGGCAATGATGTCGCCCTTGTTGACCCGGTCACCCATACGCACCAGCGGACGCTGGTTGATGCAGGTGTTCTGGTTCGAACGCTGGAACTTCATCAGCCGGTAGATGTCGACGCCGGACTTGCCCGGATCGAGATCTTCCGTCGCGCGGATAACGATACGCGTCGCGTCCACCTGGTCGACGATGCCGCCACGACGGGCGCCGATGGCGGCGCCCGAGTCACGGGCAACGATCGGCTCCATGCCGGTGCCGACGAACGGCGCCTCGGCGCGTACCAGCGGCACGGCCTGACGCTGCATGTTCGAGCCCATCAGCGCGCGGTTGGCGTCGTCGTTCTCGAGGAACGGGATCAGGGCCGCGGCCACCGACACCATCTGCTTGGGCGACACGTCCATCAGGTCGACGTTTTCACGCGGCGCCATCATCACTTCGCCGGCGCTGCGGCAAATGACGAACTCGTCGACGAAGCCGCCATTCTTGTCGAGCTCGGCGTTAGCCTGCGCGACATGGTGCTTGGCTTCTTCCATCGCCGAGAGATAGACGACGTCATTGGTCAGCTTGCCGTCGACGATCTTGCGGTACGGGCTCTCGATGAAGCCGTACTTGTTGACGCGTGCGAAGGTGGCCAGCGAGTTGATCAGACCGATATTCGGGCCTTCCGGCGTCTCGATCGGGCAGATACGGCCATAATGCGTCGGATGCACGTCGCGCACTTCGAAGCCGGCGCGCTCGCGGGTCAGACCGCCCGGTCCAAGTGCCGACAGGCGACGCTTGTGGGTGATCTCCGACAGCGGGTTGGTCTGGTCCATGAACTGCGACAGCTGCGAGGAACCGAAGAACTCGCGCACGGCGGCAGCCGCCGGCTTGGCGTTGATCAGGTCCTGCGGCATGACCGTGTCGATCTCGATCGAGGACATACGCTCCTTGATCGCGCGCTCCATGCGCAACAGGCCGACGCGGTACTGGTTTTCCATCAGCTCGCCGACCGAACGCACGCGGCGGTTGCCGAGATTGTCGATGTCGTCAATCTCGCCCTTGCCGTCGCGCAGTTCGACCAGCGTCTTGACCACGGCCAGGATGTCGTCCTTGCGCAGCACGCGCACGGTGTCCTCGGCCTTGAGTTCGAGGCGCATGTTCATCTTGACGCGGCCAACGGCCGACAGATCGTAGCGCTCGCTGTCGAAAAACAGCGAGTTGAACATGGCTTCGGCGGTCTCGAGCGTCGGCGGCTCGCCGGGGCGCATGACACGATAGATGTCGAACAGCGCGTCCTGGCGGCTCTCGTTCTTGTCGACGTTGAGCGTGTTTCTGATATAGGCGCCGACATTGACGTGGTCGATGTCGAGAACCTTGATCTCGTTCTCGCCAGTGCCAAGCAGCACTTTCAGCGTCTTTTCGTCGATCTCGTCGCCGGCTTCGAGGAAGATCTCGCCGGTGGCGTAGTTGACGATGTCCTCGGCGAGGTAATTGCCGAGCAGATCCTCGTCGGTCGCCTTGATCGCCTTGAGACCCTTTTCGCCAAGCGCCCTGGCCTGGCGGGCGGTGATCTTCTTGCCTTGCTCGACAACGATCTCGCCCGTATCGGCGTCGACCAGATCACCGACGGCCTTGAGGCCTCGGAAACGCTCGACGTTGAACGGGATGCGCCAGTGGTCGCCGGCACGCTTGTAGGTGATCTTGTTGTAGAAGGTCGACAGGATCTCTTCGCCGTCCATGCCGAGCGCCATCAGCAGCGAGGTCGCCGGAATCTTGCGGCGACGGTCGATGCGGGCATGCACGACGTCCTTGGAATCGAACTCGATATCGAGCCACGAACCACGATAAGGGATGACGCGCGCGGCAAACAAAAGCTTGCCCGACGAATGCGACTTGCCCTTGTCATGGTCAAAGAAGACGCCCGGCGAGCGGTGCATCTGCGAGACGATGACGCGCTCGGTGCCGTTGACGATAAAGGTGCCATTCAAGGTCATGAGCGGCATGTCGCCCATGTAGACGTCCTGCTCCTTGATGTCCTTGATCGACTTGGCGCCGGTATCTTCGTCGATATCGAACACGATAAGGCGCAGCGTCACCTTCAGCGGCGCGGCATAGGTCAGGTCGCGCTGACGGCATTCGTCAACGTCGAATTTCGGTCCTTCGAACTCGTACTTCACGAACTCCAGCATGGAGGAGCCGGAAAAGTCCTGAATCGGGAAGACCGACTTGAAAACGGCCTGGAGTCCCTCGTCCGGACGCCCACCCTTGGGCTCCGCCACCATCAGGAACTGGTCATAGGATGCCTTCTGAACCTCGATTAGGTTCGGCATCTCCGCAACTTCCGGAATCTTTCCGAAGAATTTGCGTACGCGTCTGCGGCCATTGAAAGTCTGGGTCTGGGCCATCGTCGCTCCTTAGCTCTAAACTCGGGACGAACCTCGCCGCGGCTCGCCTTGCATACCGAGCCGCCTGGGCGGCGGCCCTCTGTCTGTTCTCCGGCAGCCCCAACCAATTGCTTGGCGGCGACCGGCTAAAACGGTAGAAAACCCGTTTCCTGAAGGCCGTCCACGGCCCTCAGGAAAGAGGTTTTCGAACATCTCGCGCTACGCGTCCTCCCATCGCATGAAGGGAGTGGCGGACGGCGCGAGGCCGCCCGCCGCTTTTACGCTTACTTCAGGTCGACCTTGGCGCCGGCTGCTTCCAGCTGGGCCTTGAACTTGTCAGCGTCGGCCTTGGAAACGCCTTCCTTGACCGGCTTCGGAGCCGCTTCGACCAGGTCCTTGGCTTCCTTGAGGCCAAGACCGGTGATGGCGCGGACTTCCTTGATGACGTTGATCTTCTGAGCGCCAGCTTCGGTGAGGACGACGTCGAATTCCGTCTTTTCCTCAACCGGAGCTGCGGCAGCAGCGCCACCGCCAGCAGCGGCAACAGCCACCGGAGCAGCAGCCGAAACGCCCCACTTTTCTTCCAGAAGCTTCGACAGCTCGGCCGCCTCGAGGACGGTCAGCTTCGAAAGGTCGTCTACGATCTTTGCGAGATCAGCCATTGTTGTATTCCTTCATAAGGTTCGAACGTGTGTTTGTGATAGCGAGGAACGGCCTCATGCCGCCTCGTCCTTCCGGGCGTAAGCGCCGATGACGCGCGCGACCGAAGCCGCTGGCGCATTGACGATCTGGGCGATCCGGGTTGCCGGCGTGGCGATCATGCCAACCAGCCTGGCGCGCAGCTCATTGAGCGACGGAAGTGTGGCGAGTGCCTTCACACCGTCGGCATTGAGCGAGGTTGTGCCCATTGCACCGCCGAGAATGATCAACTTGTCATTCCCCTTGGCGAAATCGGACGCGACCTTCGGCGCCGCAATCGGATCCTCCGAATAAGCAATCAGCGTCTGTCCCTTGAACAGGTCGATGATCGATGCGGAGTCCGTGCCCTGAAGAGCGATTTTGGCGAGACGGTTCTTCGCGACTTTAACGGTGCCACCGGCAGCGCGCATTTTCGACCGAAGGTCGTTCATTTGCGCGACGGTGATACCGGCATAGTGGGCCACTACGACTGAACCTGCGCCCGAAAACGCATCATTCAGGCCCGTGACGAGTTCGCGTTTTTCCGCTCTGTCCACTGCCTATCTCCAGTTGACCCCTATCCTGTTAATGGGAACATCCCATTCGCGAGGACAGGCGTCGGGTTGCCTTTTGCCGGTCGGGCCATCCAGTAACGGATCTCCCGAACGACGCTCGAGGATCCTGCCCCCTTTCGCCACACCACCGGCCAGGCCGACGATGCGCAGACAAAAGGCAAACACGGTTCGAACCTTTCATTGGAGCTTGTCGCTCCGTTGTCCGGTTTTCACCCGTCTCATGCAGGCCCAATTGAATTAAGGCTTCTGGGCCGCCTGCAATCTCGGACAGGATGTCCGGAAGCCTCTCGGCTTCCGGTACCGGGCCACCAACAAGTTGTAGGCCCGGAATTCAGTTGCGGATCAGCCGTTTAGCGGCCAATCCAATATGTTCGCATCAGGACGCGGTGAGCGTCGAGACGTCGAGCTTGAGGCCCGGGCCCATCGTCGAGGTGACCGACACCTTCTTGACGTAGTTGCCCTTGGCGCCAGCCGGCTTTGCCTTGGTCACCGCATCGGTGAAGGCGCGGATATTCTCTTCCAGTGCCTTGACGTCGAACGAGACCTTGCCGACGCCGGCATGAACGATGCCGGCCTTCTCGACGCGGAATTCGACAGCGCCGCCCTTCGATGCCTTGACGGCAGCGGCGACGTCGGTGGTGACGGTGCCGACCTTCGGGTTCGGCATCATGCCGCGCGGGCCGAGCACCTTGCCGAGACGGCCGACCAGCGGCATCATGTCCGGCGTGGCGATGCAGCGATCGAAATCGATCGTGCCCTTCTGGACGATCTCGACCAGATCCTCGGCACCAACGATGTCGGCACCGGCGGCCTTGGCCTCTTCCGC
Source organism: Mesorhizobium subarcticum (assembly GCF_055456085.1). Taxonomy (NCBI): domain Bacteria; kingdom Pseudomonadati; phylum Pseudomonadota; class Alphaproteobacteria; order Hyphomicrobiales; family Phyllobacteriaceae; genus Mesorhizobium; species Mesorhizobium subarcticum. The sequence continues at coordinate 4,930,816 of NZ_CM144237.1, forward strand.
CTTGTCGCCACGGGCGAACACGGCAACGCGAACCGAGCGGCCAGTGCCGTTCGGCAGGTTGACCACGCCGCGGACCATCTGGTCGGCATGGCGCGGGTCGACGCCGAGGTTCATCGCCACTTCGACGGTCTCGTCGAACTTGACCGAGGAACGGTCCTTGAGAAGCTTCAACGCATCGCCCAAGGCATAAGCCTTGTTGGGATCAATGCCTTCGCGGGTCTTCGATACACGCTTTGCAATCTTTGCCATGATCTCAGCCCACCACTTCCAGACCCATCGAGCGGGCGGAGCCCTCGACCATGCGCATGGCCGCCTCGACGTCGTTTGCGTTCAGATCCTTCATCTTGGCAGTGGCGATCTCGCGAACCTTGTCGCGCGAAACGGTGCCAGCCTTGACCTTGCCCGGCTCCTTCGAACCTGACGTGAGGTTCGCCGCCTTCTTCAGGAAGTAGCTCACCGGTGCCGTCTTCATGACGAAGGTGAAGGACTTGTCCTGATAATAGGTGATGACGACCGGAACCGGCGATCCCTTTTCCATTTCCTGGGTCTGCGCGTTGAACGCCTTGCAGAATTCCATGATGTTGATGCCACGCTGACCAAGCGCCGGGCCGATCGGGGGAGACGGCGTAGCCGATCCCGCTTTCACCTGGAGCTTGAGCTGGCCTGCAATTTTCTTAGCCATCTCTTTTCCTGCCTTTGTCTATGCCGGCCCCAACCATCTGGGAAACACCGGCGGTTGCAGTCTGGTGGTTCGATCCATGCAGCCGGCTAAAGCCGCACTCGTCTCCCACCGTTCTCGAGGCTGCACGTTTCCGCGCCGCCTCCCCTGATCGCCGAACCGGCGCCAGGAGTTTCGGATCAGCCTTTTTCGACCTGTCCGAATTCCAGATCGACAGGCACGGCGCGCCCGAAGATCGACACTTCCACCTTGAGCCGCGCCCGCTCCTCGTCCACTTCCTGGACGAAGCCATTGAACGACGCGAAGGGACCATCCGAAACGCGGATCGCCTCGCCGATCTCGAAGGTGACGGAAGGCTTCGGCCGCTCGACACCTTCCTGCACCTGGTTCAGGATGCGCTGCGCTTCCGCCTCGGTGATCGGCACCGGCTTGGAGTCTCCGAGAAAACCGGTGACCTTCGGCGTGTTCTTGACCAGCGAGAACACCGCGTCGGTCAGGTTGGCCTTCAAGAGCACGTAGCCCGGGAAGAATTTGCGCTCGGCATCGACCTTGCGGCCGCGACGAACCTCGACGACCTTCTCGGTCGGCACCACGATCTGCTCGATATCGGCGGACAGGCCCTTTTGCTTGGCCTTGTTGACGATGTCTTCAGCGACCTTCTTTTCAAAATTCGAATAAGCGTGGACGATGTACCAGCGCGCAGTCATTTTTCGACTTCTCCGTAATCGCCGGACTTAGCGTCCAATTCCCAGAAGCTGTTCGACAGCGAGGCCCATCAGCTGATCGGCGCTGAAGAAAAAGATCATCGCGATCACAGCAAAGGCCAGAACCATGATCGTCGAGATCATCGTCTCGCGACGCGACGGCCAAGTCACCTTGGCTGTCTCCGCGCGGACCTGCTGGAGAAAGACGAAAGGATTTGTGGTTTTCGAAGCCATATGCCGCCTGTCTTCAAGACCCGTTGGCCGGGCCCCCTGGATGATCCCGCTGACCGGGACGTGCCGCCTGAGCCAACCTCGCGCCGAATCAGCGCAATCGTTTCGCCCATGCAAATCAGACGCGTAAAGCCGGCTTCCCAGCTCCACGCGTCGCGTGTCTGTTCTGTCTACATAAAACCAATTCTTGATCCACGCAAGTGGCAAGTGCCCGCTTTATGACCAAACACCGCCTCGGAACCATCCAGTCGTTCCGTCCCGGCTATGGCGCCCTTATGCCTCAACTGGCCTAATATGGCAAGCGGGTCACCAATTTTCAAAGGTCAACCCGCAAAAATCTCGTTTTGATGGCCATTTCGGGAAATGGCACGGGCAGCAGGGCTCGAACCTACGACCTGCGGTTTTGGAGACCGCCGCTCTACCAACTGAGCTATGCCCGTATCGCGCGCCTCGGCGCAGCAGGGGCTTCCTAAAAGCTTCCGCGCTCTGTGTAAAGAGTGGTTTGCACGCAAACGCGCCTTCATTCCCTTCGCCAGAAATCGGGATAGGTGACGACCAGCCCGTCAGCGTCGATCTCGAGTTCCCGCCTGAAGTCGCTGGCACGCGATTCATAGAGATATCGCCGGCCGTCCTCGAGGCAGGTGTAGCGTTGCGGGTTGGCGACGACCGTGAGCGCCGGGAGTCTCATGAAGGCGGTGATGATGTCAGCGCTCTGTCCGGAGGAAAGCCGCAAGCGCCGGATCGGCAGCGTGTTGGTGAACGGCATGACGGTGAGATCAGGGTCGAGCACACCATCAAGCTCGGGCACGGCCAAGCCGTCCCGGATCCAGCGGCCTTCACCATCGGAGACAAGGACAAGGGTCTGACCAGAGCCGATCATGTCGACCATGACACTCCTGGCGCGCCAGTTCGCGTCGCATTCTATGCGATAGCGAACGGCAAACGGCGTTTGGCCGGAGCAAATGACGACGGAGTCGGCCAGAACCTCCCCTGCCCGCTCGCGCAGTTCAAGATGCTCGATGCCGGGGCCGTCCCATTCGCGCCAGCGCACGATCTTCATATCTTCCGGCATCAATCCTGCACTCCGGGGCGGCAAGGAAGCTACTTTGTTTCCAGCGGCGTATACGGGCCGCCAGGCACGCCCCAGCCCCAGGCCGGCATCGGCTCGGTTTCCGGATCGCAGGTCTCACCAAGATTCGAGTTCATCTTGGCCAGCCGCGATCCCCATTCGACATAGCCCATGAAAGCAGAACGGAATTCAGGATCGTCGGGCAGACCGACGGCATCGGCGGCGTCGGCAAGGAGATTGATCCAGCGGCGGCGCTGTTCTTCGGTGAGATGCTTGCCCAGATGATGCATGACCATCTCGCGGTGGCCGCCAAATTTTTCGCTGTAGGTTTTAGGCCCACCAAACACCTCGCCGATGAAGGCCGCGACATGGGCGGGGTGATCCGGCGACATCGCCTTGAACACCGGCCCGACGATCGGGTCCTGCGCCACCTTGTCATAGAAGGTCTGTGTCAGCCGGTTCAGGGCGTCGCCGCCGCCCGCCCATTCATAGAGTGTCGGAACATCCTTGCGCATGGCGGTCACCTGTCCTCGATTGCCACAGACGGTAGCGGAAAGCCACCGCCGGCCTCAACCTGCCTCGATGGCCAGTTCAACAGACGCGAGCGCTACAGTTTGGCCGGCATGTCGGCTTCGGCGTTGGCTGACGGCACGACCCGGCAATTGTCCGGCCTCGGAACTGACCTGCATATGGTCGCGCCCGTCATTTCGTCGGCGGACCGAGGCCCGGTCGCAAGCCCGAATTTCAGTATCGCCTGCGGATAGAGCTGCCGGTTGGATGAGGAGAGCTGTATGGCCGCGAACAGGCCGGGTCCGATCGCCATCTCCTCAAGATAAGCCTTGACCTTGTCCCCGGGCCCAACGGAACGCACGCTGAGGCGAACGGCCGGGCCGATGATGCGTTTGACGCCACCGGCAACCATGATCGGACAGGCCGAAGCACATTCGCCTTCAGCTTCGATGGTGAGACCAGTGTGCACGCCATCCTTGGCCAGGCAATCGACAGAGGGATCACAATCCACGAAATCGGTGTGGGCGACGACAACGTCGAGCTTGTGCTCCCGGATCAGTCTGCCGGCGGCAAGCGCGCCCTCTACATCGCCTCCTTGCGAGCTGATGACGATCGGCAGCCGCCGGCCGGCGACGGCATCGAGCACCTGGCGCAGCTTTTCCGGCGTCTGCGCGGTGATCGTACCCTCCGCCGAGATCCATTCCGGGCAATCGGGATTGCAGAGCGGGTTGCTGCCGCGGACAAGCACGAAGCGCATGTCCGCGCCCTTCGGCGTCGTCGCTTCAGCCGGGTTTGCCTGGGCGGTCGGGAGGTCCGCCGGCTTCGTATCTTTGCCCGCCTGGATCTCCCGGCAATTCGCCGGCATCGGATCTGCCTTGCAGATGGTTCCGGCAGTGAAAAGCTCGACCGTGTCCAGGGAGGTGACGAGGTTCATCCGGAGCATATTCGCGAGAACCAGCTGATGGATTTCGCTGGCGGGTGTGTTCTTCATCGTCAGGAACACACCATCGCCTATCCCCATTCCCTGCAGATAGGCCGAAAGCTTCTTCTCGACCGCCTTGCTCATTTCATAGGTCTTGTAGCTGCCGGCGTTCTTGCGGCTGACGACCTTGGTGCTGAGGATCTTCTTCTTGCCGTTCACGATCCGGTAGGTGGTCCGGTAGAGCAGCTTCTCGCGCATGAAGGTGGTGGTGACCTGATGGACGCCGAGATAGGCGAAATCCCCGACAACGCGGCGGACACCGCCGGAAAACATCAGCGGGCAAGCGGAATTGCACATGGCGCCGTCGTCATGGGCCACGCCGAAATAGTCGGCACGCCTGCCTTTGTTGTCCCTGCAATTCTTCATCTCCGGCTCGCAGCCGTAAAACACCGTCGTGCCGACGGCGATGTCGAGCTTGTTCTTGCGGATCAGCTGGCCAAGCGCCACCGCCGCATCGACATTGCCGCCGGGGGAATTGACGACCACCGGCAATTGCCGACCTTTGAGCGTCTTGAGCGTGCGCTTGAACAGCGACGGCGTCTCAGCCTCGATGGTGCCTTCCGCCGATATCCATTCCGGACAATTGGGCTCGCAGCCCGACGCATTGCTGCGCACGACAGCGAACCGCATCGACGGGATGTCCAGCGACTGCTCCTGAGCCTGCGCCGGCTGGACAGACAGGATCGCGGCGACCAACAGCATGAGGCGGACCATTGCCCGCAACCGCCATGCCTTCGCATCGAAACAGCGCCTCGGAACCACTCTTTCGCAAAGCTCCCTCAATGCAACCTATACTAGTTGCCGCGATGGCGCTTGCAACAGCTTTGAGGGATGGGCGTACGCAGCGCCAGTAAACGAAAAAGGGCGGCCCGAAGACCGCCCTTTCCTCGTCGATCCGGCTATTGCCGGATCGATTATTCCTTGATGGTGACGACGATGCCGGCACCGACGGTGCGGCCGCCTTCACGGATGGCGAAGCGCAGCTTCTCTTCCATGGCGATCGGCACGATCAGCTCGACATCGACCGTGATGTTGTCGCCAGGCATAACCATCTCGGTGCCTTCCGGCAGCGACACGATGCCGGTCACGTCGGTCGTGCGGAAGTAGAACTGCGGACGGTAGTTGGTGAAGAACGGCGTGTGACGGCCACCTTCGTCCTTGGTCAGGATGTAGGCTTCGGCCACGAACTTCTTGTGCGGCTTCACCGTACCGGGCTTCGCCAGAACCTGGCCGCGCTCGACACCTTCACGATCAACGCCACGCAGCAGCGCGCCGATGTTGTCGCCAGCCTGGCCCTGATCGAGCAGCTTGCGGAACATTTCAACGCCCGTGCAGGTCGTCTTGGTCGTCGGACGGATGCCGATGATCTCGAGTTCCTCGCCAACCTTGACAATGCCGCGCTCGACGCGGCCGGTCACGACCGTGCCACGGCCCGAGATCGAGAACACGTCTTCGATCGGCATCAGGAACGGCTTGTCGAGCGGACGAACCGGCGTCGGGATGTAGGCGTCGACCGCAGCCATCAGCTCGCGGATCGCGTCTTCGCCGATCGTCTTGTTGGAATCTTCAAGAGCAGCCAGCGCCGAACCCTTGACGATCGGAATGTCGTCGCCGGGGAATTCGTTCTTCGACAGAAGCTCGCGAACCTCGAGCTCGACCAGTTCGAGCAGCTCGGCGTCGTCGACCTGGTCGACCTTGTTGAGGAACACCACGATCGACGGCACGCCGACCTGACGGGCAAGCAGGATGTGCTCGCGGGTCTGCGGCATCGGGCCGTCGGCAGCCGAAACGACCAGGATCGCGCCGTCCATCTGCGCGGCACCGGTGATCATGTTCTTCACATAGTCGGCGTGGCCGGGGCAGTCGACGTGGGCGTAGTGGCGGTTGGCCGTCTCATATTCGACGTGAGCCGTCGAGATGGTGATGCCGCGGGCCTTCTCTTCGGGCGCCGCATCGATCTGGTCGTAGCGCTTGTACTCGCCAAAATACTTCGTGATTGCCGCCGTCAGCGACGTCTTGCCGTGATCGACGTGACCAATCGTGCCGATGTTCACATGAGGCTTGTTACGCTCGAATTTACCTTTTGCCATAGTCTCTTTCCTTGGACGGCCTTGACCTTCAGTTCAGTCGAATGCGGGGCGATTAACGACAAAGGCCAAAAAACACAAGCGTCTTTTGGCCGGGTGCCGTCTCACTCAGTCCAAACCTGGGATCCGATTGCGGGGATGTGGCGCTGATATAGGAAGGCGAAGCGTGAAATGAAATGGGCGACAGGCCGATTGACCGAGGCCCGCATCAAGTGCACCCATCGGCCAATCCCTGTCTGAATTCACGGCCAGTTGATGGCCCATTGCGGTCGCTATCGAGGTCTGATCTCCTGACCAGATGCATTTCATCCCCGCCTCAATCCGCGGCCCCCTGTTCATGATCGTTTCGACCGGGTCGTACCTGATCAACGATACGATGATGAAACTCGCGACCGCAGGCTTGCCGTCCTACGAAGTGCTGTTCCTGCGCGGGGTCGCGGCAACGCTTTGGGGCTTCCCGCTGTTGTTCCTGCTCGGCTACGGCAAACAGATCCCGCTGATCTTCGACGGCCATGTGCTGCGCAGGAACCTGCTCGAGATGGCGGCGATCCTTTGTTACGTCGTGGCGCTCGCCAACATGCAGATCGCCGATTCCACGGCGCTCGGACAAATCACGCCGCTGCTCATGCTGGTCGGCTCGTCGATCCTGTTTGGCGAGCGCATCGGTGGCCAGCGCATGGCGCTGATCGGGATCGGCTTCGTCGGCGCGCTGATGGTGGCGCAGCCGACCATGCAAGGCATTTCGGTCTACGCGCTGCTGGCGCTCGGCAACGCCACACTGGCAGCCGCGCGCGACCTTGCCGGCCGGCGTGTGCCGGCAGAGGTGCCGGGGATGATCGTGGCGATTTCCGCCGTCGTCGTGGTGCTGATCGGCGCCGGTGCCGCGCATCTGCTTTCCGAGCGCTGGGTCATGCCCGAGGCACGCCATTTGCTGCTGATGGCCGGCGCCGGTTTTTTCCTGATCTTCGGCCATTTCTTCATCTTCATGGCCTACCGCGTCGGACCGACCAGCGCGGTGGCGCCATTCTACTACTGTTTTACCGTCTGGGCGGTCATTTCAGGCCTGCTGGTGTTCGGGCAGTTCCCCAATACGTTGGCGGTCTGCGGCATCCTGCTGGTGGTGGTCAGCGGGCTGACCATCGTGTCACTGGATCAGCGCAAGCGCAGGCTGACCCTCGTCGCATAGCATCGACACCCGAGCGCCTGTTTCTGACTGTTGCAGAGGCCAGACTGATCGTCTATCCGGCGACGCCACGATCAATCAGCCAAGGGAGTTTCCCCATGACCGATTTTGACCAGAACAAGAACTCCGACGCCGAGCACAAGGCCGCCATTCGCAAGTCGCTGCTAGGCTGGGCGGTGTTCATCGCCGGAACGCTTATCTTCTTCGCCGCGGCCGATGCGGTGTTGATGCCATAGGCAAGCTGCCGCAAATACCGGCCTGAAGCTGGTCCTGCCTCGGCAATATTTTTGGAACTTCAGACGCTGCGGCTGGCACCTGCAGCGGTCGACCGTTTCACGGAAACGGCGACTGCTCCAGGCCTTTTGTCTTGACGCAATTCCGGACGGAAAACCGTTTCACACTTTTCCTGGAATTGCTCTAAAGCGTCCGCCTTCCGCTGAACTGGTGGTAAGCCCACAGCACAACTATCGCGCCAACCACTGAGACGATCAGGCTGGAGATGTTGAGCCCGGTGACACCCACGCCAAAGATCTGGCTGCAGATCACGCCGCCGACGATGGCGCCGACAATGCCGAGCACGATATCCATGAGCAGACCCTGACCGGTCTTGTTGACGATCTTGCTGCCGATGAAGCCGGCGATGGCGCCGAGAATGATCCAGCTGATGATACCCATTTTTTCCTCTCCATCCCTCGCAAGCCCGACATTTTCATATGATTGTCAAAACCACAAGCGAGCTTGAAATCCCGCCCGAATGCGCCATTGTCAGAGACGGGCTGGGCTTGGTTGAGAGATGGAGGATCCACTTATGGGACTTTTTGACAACGCCGTTCCTGGCGGCAACATCACCAAACCACTGATGATCGCGCTCGGCGCGCTGCTGGTGGGAAAGATGCTGAGCGGCAGAAGTGCCGATCAGCCCGATGCCGCTGCGCCGCCTGTTCCCGCTCCGACCGAAGCCAATCCCGGCGATGGCGGCCTGCTCGGTGGCCTGGGCGGCCTGCTCGACAAGCTCAAGAACGCCGGCCATGGCAATGTCGCCGATTCCTGGGTCGGCACCGGCCAGAACCAGTCGATCAACGCCAATGATCTCGGGGCCGCACTCGGGCCGCAGGTCATCCGCGAGATCGCGCAGCGCACTGGAATGGACGAGGGCGAACTGCTCAAGCAGTTGTCCACGGCTTTGCCCGGCATCGTCGACAAGCTGACGCCGAACGGCCAGGTGCCGCAGCAGCACCAGGTGGCGTCCGCGTTCAACAGCTAGGGCTGCACTGAAGCGTTGCGCGCATCGCCGCAGCGCTTCGGCTTGCTGGTCATGTGATGATATCTGGAGCGGGTAGCGGGAATCGAACCCGCATATTCAGCTTGGAAGGCTGCTGCTCTACCACTGAGCTATACCCGCGCCTTGCACTGAAGTACCGGATTCACTGGAAAAGCGCCATGCGCTTTTCGTCTCCGATGCTTTTCGTGTTTTTACGTTTCAGGGCTTCCGGGCCGGCAGTGGTGGAGAGGGTTGGATTCGAACCAACGTAAGCTAAGCTAACGGATTTACAGTCCGTCCCCTTTAACCACTCGGGCACCTCTCCAGTCTGCCGCCGGAGCCATGCAACGAGGCATTCGCGCCAATTCGGACCCGAGTTGTGTCTTCTCCGAAACCAGCGAAGCGCCTTATGGCGGCAAGGCCATTGGGTGTCAACCGCGCAGGAAGGGTTTTTCAATGTTGTTCGCCGACTGCGGCGACTGGGCATATCCTTGGCGGGAGGAGACAGCTATAGAAGCCGGCCATGAGCAACAATTCCAACACTCCCAAAGACACCCATTACGCCAAGCTGCGCCGCGCTTTTCGCGACGAGAAAAGCGGTGGCGCGCCGGCATTCAAGCCACGCCAGCCCGTGCCGCCCGGCGACAACGCCGCCGACGGCCTGGTGCGGCTTTATGGCCTGCACACGGTGCGGGCGGCGCTCGACAATCCGAAGCGCAAGATCCGGAAAATGCTGGTGACGCGCAATGCGGCCGAGCGTTTGGAGATCGCCGACCTCGCCGCCCTGCCCTTCAAGGCGGAACTGGTCGAACCCCGCGACATCGACAAGATCACCGGGTCGGATGCCGTGCACCAGGGCGTGCTGATCGAGGCGGAGCCGCTGAAGCCCAAGCGCCTCGATGCGCTGGGCGACGCAAAGCTGGTGCTGGTGCTCGACCAGGTCACCGATCCGCACAATGTCGGCGCCATCCTGCGCTCGGCGGTTGCCTTCGGCGCCGGCGCGCTGATCACCACGGCCCGCCACAGCCCGCAGGAGTCGGGCGTGCTGGCGAAAGCCGCCTCCGGCGCGCTCGAGCATATCGACCAGATCGAGGTGAAGAACCTCGCCGACGCGCTCGCCCAGTTGCACGAGGCCGGCTTCCGCACCATCGGGCTTGATTCGGAGGGCCCGGCGGAGCTCGAAAAGAGCTTTGCCGGAGAAAAGATCGCGCTGGTGCTAGGCGCCGAAGGCAAGGGCCTGCGCCAGAAGACGCGCGAGACGGTGACGACGCTGGCGCGGCTCGACATGCCTGGCGCGATCCATTCGCTCAACGTCTCGAATGCCGCGGCGATCAGCCTCTATGTCGCGCAGACATTCTTGAAGCGCGGCTGACCAGAAAGCGGCAGGGCCGCCTGCTAAATATCTCGAAGCGAGAAACGGGTTCCAGCGACAGCGCTGGAACCCGTTCTTGTGTAGGTCAGAAGATGACGACATGGGAACGTTGCGCCGCCCTCTCCTGACCTATGCCGCTTTACCTTTCACGTCGGCTGCCTCGCTGCCGACCTCGAAATTGGCCATCCGCTCCAGCGCGCGGACCAGCGCCGAATGATCTTCTTTTGCGCCGCCATTGGCCGCGCAGGAATTGAACAGCTGCTGCGTGGTCGAGGTGTTGGGCAGCGAAACACCAAGCGCCTTGGCGCCTTCCAGCGCCAGGTTGAGATCCTTTTGGTGCAGCTCGATACGGAAGCCCGGCGCAAACGTGCGCTTGACCATGCGCTCGCCATGCACCTCAAGAATGCGCGAGGCCGCCAGCCCGCCCATCAGCGCCTGCCTGACCTTGGCCGGGTCGGCGCCGGCTTTCGAAGCAAAAACAAGTGCTTCGGCGACAGCTTCAATCGTCAGCGCGACGACGATCTGGTTGGCGACCTTGGTGGTCTGGCCGACACCGTTCGGGCCGACCAGGGTGATGTTCTTGCCCATCTTCTCGAACACGGGTTTGGCGCGCTCGAAGGCCTTTTCCTCGCCGCCGACCATGATTGTCAGAGATGCCGCCTTGGCGCCGACCTCGCCGCCCGAAACCGGCGCGTCGAGGTAATCGCAGCCCAGTTCGTTGATCTTCTTCGCAAATATCTTGGTCTCGATCGGCGAGATCGAGCTCATGTCGATGACCAGCTTGCCCTTGGTCAGGCCCGATGCGACGCCGTTGTCGCCGAACAGCACCTCGGCGACCTGCGGGGTGTCGGGTACCATGGTGATGATGATGTCGGCGGCTTTTGCCACGGCGGCATGGCCGGTAACGGTCTTCAGCCCCTTGGCGATGAGATCGGCCGGTGGCTTCGAGCGGTGCTCGCTGGCGATGACCTTGTAGCCGGCATCCAGCAGATGCCCCGCCATCGGCGCGCCCATGATGCCGAGGCCGATGAAGCCGATCGTTTCCATTTTGGTTCTCCCGATGCTTGTGTGAACGCCCCCTCATCCGGCCCTTCGGGCCACCTTCTCCCCGAGGGGAGAAGAGGTTGCCGACGTTGGTGCGCGTCTCTTCTCCCCACCGGGGAGAAGGTGGCCGCGTAGCGGCCGGATGAGGGGGGCCTTAGCCGCTACGCCGCCGCACTCCCCTGACCGGCCAGTTCCCGAAACCAGCCCAGTCCAGCCTCGGTGCCCGCCTTTGGCTTGTACTCAGCCCCGATCCAGCCGGAATAGCCGATGCGGTCAATGTGGTCGTAGAGGAAGGGATAATTGATCTCGCCCGTCCCCGGCTCGTGACGGCCGGGATTGTCCGCAAGCTGGATATGCGCGATGCGGCCGAGGTTTGCCTCGATCTTACGGGCGAGATCCCCCTCCATGATCTGCATGTGATAGATGTCATATTGCAGGAACAGATTTTTCGAGCCGACGCGGTCGATGAGCGCTAATGCCTGATCCGAGTAATTGAGGAAGAAGCCGGGAATATCGCGGGTGTTGATCGGCTCGATCAAGAGCCTGATGCCGGCCTGCTCCAGTTTCTCCGCCGCGAAGGCGAGATTTTCGGCGAAAACATCCTCGAGCACCTTGCGATCGGCGCCGACGGGCGCGATGCCGGCCAGGCAATTGACCTGCGGACAGCCGAGCGCCTGTGCGTAGGTGATCGCCTTGGCGATGCCCTGGCGGAATTCCGGCACGCGGTCCGGCAACACGGCAATGCCGCGCTCGCCCTTGCCCCAGTCGCCGGCAGGAAGGTTGAACAGCACTTGCGTCAGGCCGTTCTTCTTCAACCTTGCGGCCACCACCTCCGGCGCATGCTCGTAAGGACCGATATATTCGACGCCCTTGAAGCCCGCGCGCGCGGCGGCATCGAAGCGGTCGAGGAAATCATGCTCGCCAAAGAGCATCGACAGATTGGCTGAAAAACGCGGCATACTTTTTCTCCTAATCCAGCATGACGATCGCGGTCGGCGCATCCTCATGGCTTTCCGCAAGGTCCTCGAATTCGGTGATCTTGTCGATCTCGGTGCCCATCGAGATGTTGGTGACGCGCTCCAGGATGAATTCGAGCACGACCGGAACCTGGTGCTCCTTCATCAGTTGCTGCGCCTGCTTGAAGGCGCCGGCAAACTCCTCCGGCTTGCGCACCCGGACCGCCTTGCACCCCATCGCCTCGGCAACGGCGACATGGTCGACGCCATAACCGGCCTCGGGATCTCCTGATCGGTTGATGTTCTCGAAGGCAAGGCTGACCTCGTAGTCCATCGCAAAACCCCGCTGCGCCTGGCGGATCAGGCCGAGATAGGCATTGTTCACGACGACATGGATGTAGGGCAACTTGTGCTGTGCGCCGACCGCCAGTTCCTCGATCATGAACTGGAAATCATAGTCGCCCGACAGCGCCACGATGGTGCGCTCCGGATCGGCGGCACGCACGCCGAGCGCTGCCGGCAGCGTCCAGCCGAGTGGGCCGGCCTGACCGCAATTGATCCAGTTGCGCGGCTTGTAGACATGCAGGAACTGCGCGCCGGCGATCTGCGACAGGCCGATGGTGGTGACATAGGTGACATCGCGGCCAAAGGCCTTGTTCATCTCCTCGTAGACGCGTTGCGGCTTCAGCGGCACCTGGTCGAAATGGGTCTTGCGCTTCATCGTCTTCTTGCGGGCCTGGCATTCCTTCGCCCAGCCCGACCAATCGCGCAATTTGCCTGATGTCTTCCACTCGGTGGCGACGTCGAGCAGCATCTTCAGCGCGGCACCCGCATCCGAGACGACGCCGAGGTCCGGCGCGAAGACACGGCCGATCTGCGTCGGCTCGATGTCGACGTGGATGAATTTCTTGCCCTTGGTGTAGACATCGACGGAGCCGGTGTGGCGGTTGGCCCAGCGGTTGCCGATGCCGAAGACGAAGTCGGCTTCGAGCATCGTGGCGTTGCCGTAGCGGTGCGACGTCTGCAGCCCGCACATGCCGGCCATCAGCCGATGGTCGTCGGGGATCGCGCCCCAGCCCATCAGCGTCGGGATGACCGGCACACCGGAGATTTCGGCGAACTCGATCAGCAGATCCGATGCATCGGCACTGATGATGCCGCCGCCGGCGACGATCAGCGGCTTTTCGGCCGCATTGAGCATCGCCAGCGCCTTTTCGGCCTGGGCGCGGGTCATCGCTGGTTTGAACGGCACCAGCGGCTCATAGGTTTCGATGTCGAATTCGATCTCGGCCAGTTGGACATCGACCGGCAAATCAATCAGCACCGGCCCCGGACGCGACGAGCGCATGAGGTGAAACGCCTTTTGCAGCGCCATCGGCACCAGATAGGGCTCCATGACGGTGACCGCCCATTTGGCGACCGGTGTGGCGATGGCGGCGATATCGACAGCCTGGAAATCCTCCTTGTTCAACCGTGCACGCGGTGCCTGGCCGGTGATGCAGAGGATCGGAATGGAATCCGCCGCCGCCGAGTAAAGTCCGGTGATCATGTCTGTGCCGGCCGGCCCCGAAGTGCCGATGCAGAGACCGATATTGCCTGCCTTGGCTCGCGTATAGCCTTCCGCCATGTGCGAGGCGCCCTCGACGTGGCGAGCCAGCACATGGCGGATCGTGCCTCTCGCCTTCAGCGCCGAATAGAGCGGATTGATCGCCGCGCCCGGCACGCCGAAAGCACAGGAAATGCCTTCCTTTTCGAGAACAAGAACCGCCGCATCGACAGCGTGCATCCTGGCCATTTGTCCGGCCCTCCACAGGGTTTGTCATTGTTGGATGGCCAAGAATGTCAGCACGTCGGCTATTTTTCAATTTTTTCAGAATATTTTTTCATTTCTAGAAAACGGCGACTGAGTGCTGATTTTATTGACTTTTCTGTTTTCCAAGAATTTGCCTTTCCGCCCGAGTGAAAAACTTTTTCATTGCTTGTTTGGTGAAATCAGCAAGGATGACGCCATGGACACGACCGAAAAACGCCAGCGCGGCCGGCCGCGCGCTTTCAATGGGCCATCCGAGGCCAGTTCGGTGCAGTCGCTCGACCGGGCCTTGCGCATCCTGGCCATTGTCGCTGAGGGCAGCGGCCTGTCGCTGAGCGAGATATCAGCGCAGAGCGGCCTTGCCGCCTCCACCGCCTACCGCATGCTGACGACTTTGCAAAACCACGGCATGGTTGAGTTCGACACATCAGACCAGCTGTGGTCGATCGGCGTCGAGACCTACCGCATGGGCGCGGCCTTCCTGCGCCGTCGCAAGCTGGTCGACCGCGCCCGCATCGTCATGCAGGAGCTGATGGAAAAGACCGGCGAGACGGCCAATCTCGGCGTCGCCGAGGATGATTGCGTGGTGTTTGTCAGCCAGGTCGAGACACACCAGGCGATCCGCGCCTTCTTCCGGCCGGGGACGCGCAGCCCCTTTCACGCGTCGGGCATCGGCAAGGCGGTGCTGGCCCATCTCGAACCGGAGCGCGTAGGCACCATCTTGCGCAAGGCTGGACTGCAGCGTTTCACTAACAAGACGCTTTCCGAGATCCCTGCCCTTGCCCACGATCTGGCTGTCATCAAGCAGCGCGGCTGGTCTGTCGATGACGAGGAACGGCATCCCGGCATGCGTTGCGTGGCGGCCGCCATCTTCAATGAATTCGGCGAGCCGATCGGCGGCGTCTCCGTGTCGGGGCCAACCGTGCGGGTGACGCCGGAGCGGCTGGCCGAGATCGGACCGATGGTGCGCAGCGCCGCAGCTGAGGTGACCAGGATGATCGGCGGCATGCACGCCGGCTGATCAGCCTGCCCCGGGCAGCGCACTCCTCGTCGCAATATCAAAGAAATCGAGCAGGATAGCCATGCCGACACCACAGGCGGTGAAGATGAGGCCGGCGATGAAGATGCGGTTGGCGCGTTCATAGACGCGCCGCTGCAGGGAGTTGATGTCGAGCAGCAGCGACAGCGCCCACATCTGCAAGGCGATGCCGGCCAGGATCGGCAGAACGGCGACAAGATGGTAGGCCCGCCAAGGGATCGGGTTGGCGGCCCAATGAGTGATGAACCCAAGCGAAAATGCCAGCAGGATGCCGACAGTGGTGACGGTGCCGTTGCGGAAAACCGTCTCGATCAGGTCTTCCCTGGGATCCTGCTCGTCCAAGACACCCTCCCTCAGTCGGCCATCGGGATAGACTAGACGCTGCGAAAATCGCTGTACAGCGCCCGCCAGATCGGATTTCACCGCCTTGCCGTGGCGTTCGAATGCATGCGAAAGGGCGCGGATGAGGAAAACGCTTCAGCTTTTGCTTGTCGCTTCGCTTTACGGATGCGTGGCGACGACACCTCGACCCGATGCCGGCGATCAACGCGTCGACCCTATTCCGTTCTCGCTCGCGCTTGAGGAGATCGTCACCACCGGCATTCGTCAGCGCTTGCCAGATCCTGCTTCCGCCAGGTTCGGCAGGACGCTTGCCGGCGAGCGGACGCTGAATGGCCGCAGGGAGATTTTGGTCTGCGGCTTCGTCAACGGCAAGGATCCGCCCGGCGGCTCTGGCGGCGACCAAGCCTTCATTGCCAAGATCTACCCGGATTCGGGAAGCAGCTTCGAACTCGTCACCATGGGCAGCGCTTCGGAAACGCGGCGTCTCGTCGGCAGGACCTGCAGCGCTGCCGGATTGCCGATCGCCGATTCCGACCTGAATATGCAACTGTAACTATCTGTGAGACGAACGAAAGAGGGGCTCGCGCGAGCCCCTCTTTTGTTGCGGAAATGGTCCTCCTCTCAGAGCCGGCAGTAGTGGCTGTAGCCGTCATGGCCGATGTAGGTGTCGGAGTCCGGATCGTAGCTCGAATAACGGTCGAAGCAGCGGCGGACGTGCCAGGAACCGCCGTCTTCGTCGACATAGACGGTGCGCGGCGGCTGCTGAGCGAGCAGGCTGCCCAGGACAAACCCGCCAACGCCGGCGGCGATGCCGATGCCGAGGTCGTGGTGATGCGAATGGGCCGCCGAAGGCTGGACGGTGCCGACCAATGCGGTGGCGGCGACGGTGGAGGCGATGAGGCCAGAAACGAGTGTGCGCTTGAACATGACGATCTCCTTGGTTTGGTTACCGAGGCGATTCATCCGCCTCTTGATCATGTGTCGCTGCGGCAACGAAAAAGGTTCGAATATTTTTTCGAATAGATGGTGATCGCCCAATTCGAAGTGGCATGTGACGCCAATCATCAACAATGGTCGCGCATGACGACACGCAGACGCGAAGAAGGGCGGTCGAAGCCGCCCTTCTCCAATCGCGTCGCCAGATAGGTTCAGTAGATGATGATGTGATGATGATGGTGGTGGCGGTGATGATGATGATGGTGCCACCAGTAGTCCGGATAATCCGGATAGTCCGAGTAATCCTCGTAATAACCGTGGTGGTGATGATGGTGCATGCCATGGGCCGACGACGTCTGAACCGTGGCGGCCAGCGCGCCTGTGGCGACGAAAATAGCTGCGAGAGCGGAAGTGAGCGTGCGCTTGAACATGATGATCTCCTGGATCCTTGACCGAGGCGACCATTCGCCTCTGGAGATCAGTCGGCGGAGTGCGGCAAAAGGTTCGAAAGGTGGAGGAGATTTTTCGGCCAGTAAAGAAATTCACTCTACGCAACCGCACATTGCAATCTCTATTCCCTCCTGCCTGTTCCCTATTCCCTATTCCTCACCCCATGCCCGTGACATGGCGAAGCCAGAAGGCGAGCGCGATGAAGCCGATGATCGTGGTGACCCCGGTCCAGTCGACATTGGCCTTCTTTACGTCGCTGATGAGCCTCACGAGCAGCATCCAGGCGATGACGACGATGGGGAGAATGATGACAAGCCTGATCATGCGACACTCCAGTCAGAAGCGATTGCACCTGACGAATATGTAGGAAGCGGGTTTGTGGATTTCAGCACCCGCCTGCACCGCGTCATCCACCGCTGCACGTAACCGAAAACGGAGTTTTGTCTTTACTGGCGCAACAAATATGCTAACCGGAGCGCCGTGCCCTTGTAGCTCAGCTGGTAGAGCAGCGGTTTTGTAAACCGAAGGTCGGCGGTTCGATTCCGTCCGGGGGCACCAGTTTCCTTCAGACTTAGGCCACGCGACACGGCTGGCGCTAGTCCATTCTCATGCTCGGTTTGGTCGGTGATAAAGGTGCAAGGCACATCATTCGCCGATGAGATAATCGATGAGCTTTCGGCATCATCCCCTAGTTCGGACATTTCTCGAAAAAAGCCGATCGTTGGATTTCCGGCAGGCCTTCAAACTGAACCCGAACCACTTCGATCCTTGCTCCGACCTTCTGAAAGACAAGATGCATGTTGTCGTAGTCGTGTTGGGATGCTGCTTGGCCATCTGATCGGGTGACCGTGACGGGGTGGAGGCCTATCCCGATTTCGTCGCTGGCAACGAGTGCAGATTCAGTGACTTGATCGACAGTGGTAACCAATACGCCGCTGCGCTTGTCCAGGATGCTCGCCGTCGCCTCTCCACCAGACGGTGCCGCAAACGTCACTCTGTCCATCGTCGGCTGAGAAATGTCCTTGCTGCAATCCGGCGACCACGCGCCAATGAGGCCAAATTGCTTCATAGGCCCTTCGATGTCACCGCTAAAGGCTGGCGCGGAAAACACCCCAGATGCCAAGAGAGCCCCGAAAAAGATTCGCATTGCCCCTCCTGCACGCGTTCCCATGCCGCACGCGCAAGTTGGGCACTGAACTTAGGCACGTCTATGACCGACTCTCGAGTGGTTCACGCAGGCTGCGCCAAGGGTGGGCGGCTCGATCGCCAGCCCCAGCCCGCTATGAGGCGCGGGCAACTTGCCCAGATGCGCCCGTCCTGTTGAACGTGTTCCTCACCCTGATCGACTTATAGACATAAGCGACCCAGATGCCGGTCCCAACAAACGAGGCTATTGGTGCTACCAGCGCATCGTCTGCGAGCACCTGGTTCACCGGAACACCCAGAATTAACGCGATCCAGATCGTGTCCAGGACGAAAACAACAGGGATCGCAAGCCACTGAAGCAGAAACAATTGCGGGAACCGGCGGCTCCGCCGCAGCATCGAAACGAGCACAACGAGTTGAAGCGCCAGAAATGCCAGATTGAGAGCAACCTCGCCATACACCGCCAGTGGTCCATTTGAGAGGGTCATGAGTTGCTGGTAGCCGTCGGCCGAATTGGCGAAGTCGGCGAGTGTGCGCAGCGGTGACAATGCCTGACCGATAGCCAGCAGCATCAGCCAGCCGCCGAAGCCCACAAGAGCCTCAGGATTCTGTGACGGCTTCGCGGCGGATCGAATCGCAAAGAAAGCAGGCACGCCGATTAAAAGCAGCACGATTGCCCAGTGCCAGATTGAAAACGCCCCCATTTACCCTTCCTCCCCCTTCTAATGCCCCTATAGGTTGTATCAGATTTCAAGCTCAACTCAAGAGGTGAGCCTCGCGCAAAACGACGTTTATGCCGAAGCGAAGATTTCTCCTGCCTGCTGCTGACTCCCTCACACGCCGATCGCCGACACCAAAATCCGGTTCTGCCTCCGTATTGCCGCGCGCAGCTCCGGTATCCTGGCCTCGTCGCGCTTCACGAACTCGATGAACATCATGTTCATGTTGTTGAAAATCAGTTCGCCCAGCGCTGCCCCGTCTATGTCCTGGCGCACCAGGCCAATCTCCTGCAGCCGGGCGATCAGCGCGCGGATCTGTTCGGTCAGTGAGCGGTCGAGCGCCGTGTAGGCCTGGCCGAACGGGCTGTCGGGCAATTGCGTCGAGATCGCCATCGCCTGCCGCCACATCTCCTTGCTGAGATAGTGCAGCGAGTGCTCGATGTAGATGCCGATCAGCGTGTCCAGTGCGTCGCCGACATTGGCCGGCGGCCTGGCGACGACGCCGCGTCCGGCGTTGAGCACCTCGTTGACTTCCAGTGAGACGATGGCGCCGAGGATGTCGCCCTTGTTCTCATAGTAATTGTAGATCGTGCCGATCGACACTTCCGCCTGGGCCGCGATCGCCTCGATCTTGGCGCCCTCATAGCCGGCCTCGCGGAAAAGCTCTGCGGCCGCCTCGATGATGCGCCTGTGCCGGTCCGCCTTTTGCCTTGCCCGCAATCCGATCATATCAGCCTCTTGCCACAAAAACAGAATTGACTCAATTTTAGAATTGGTTCAATTTTTTGCAAGAAGCCACAAAGGCAAGGGAGAACACTCGATGTCCGTCAAATCCGCATCCAGGAATCCTCATTCCGTCCTGAAGCGTCATCTGCACGCCGCGTGCGCCGCCACAGCACTGCTGCTCGGGGCAGGCAGCCTCGCCGAGGCCGCCGATCTTAACGCGCTGATCTGGTGCGATCATTCCGATCCCGCACTTCTGCAGCCCTTCGAGGAAGCAAACAACGTCAAGGTCAACGTCAAGGAGTTCGAGGGCACCGGCGCCGGCCTGGCTATTGTCGAACAGTCGCAGCCCGGCGACTGGGACGTGATGGTGATCGACTCGATCGACGTGCCGCGTGGGGTCGAAAAGGGCCTGTTCGAGCCGTTACCGGAAGACAAGTTGCCCTTCGCCGACCTCTTCCCGCAGGTGAAGATGGACGGCTCCACCGTCGTCGGCGGCAAGCGCTACGGCATCACCGAAAAATTCGGCTACAACACGATCGGCTTCAACAAAACCAAGGTCGATCCGGCCGACATGCAGTCCCTGGCTTCGCTGACATCAGACAAATACAAGGGCAAGGTCGCCATCTACGACTATTACCTGCCGGTCATCGGCATGGCGGCGCTCGCCATCGGCAAGAAGACGGCGGATTTGACCGAAGCCGACCTGCCCGCCCTCAAGGCAGAGCTTCTCAAGATGAAGGCCAATGCCAAGCTGGTCGGCGAAGTCACCGCCAGCCAGACGGCGCTCGCCACCGGCGAGGTCGACATCCTGGTCGGCGGCGGCGAATGGGTGACGGCGGGACTGGCCAAAGAGAATCCTGCTCTCGACTTCTCCATCCCCAAGGAGGGCGCGGTGCTGTGGTCGCAGTCGCTGGCCATGTTCAAGGATTCCAAGAACAAGGACATGGCGCTGAAGTTCATCCAGTACATCATGAGCCCGGAAGGCCAGGCGCGGCTTGCAACCTCCTCCTGCTACTGGGGCATGCCGTCCAACACCAAGGCCGCACTCACCGACGACCAGAAGAAGGTGCTGCGCTTCGACGAACAGCCCGGCTTCCTTGCCCGTGCGCAGGCGTATCCGGCGCCGAATGCCGATCTCGACAAGAAGATGCAGGACATGTGGACCGAAATGCTGCAGGCGAAATGATCGGTAGCCGCTCGTGAGTTCAAATGGGAACAGCGGACGCGCCCTGCCCCGGGCGAGCAAAGCTCTGCCCTGGGCGCTGGTCACGCCGGCGCTCGGCTGGACGCTGCTGTTCTTCGTGCTGCCCTTCATCGCCATGGGGTTTTCCAGCCTGACGGCGCATGAGGGCGGCGGCTTCACGCTCAGCAACTACAGCCAGTTCTTCACCAACCCCTCCTACTGGCAGGCGATGGTCAACTCGCTGCAAGTGACGGCGATCGTCACCGTGGTCTCGGTGCTGCTTGCCTATCCCTTCGCCTGGATCCTGGCGGAACAGGTGCCGGAACGCTGGCAGCGGCTGGCGCTGATGCTGGCCGTGCTGCCGTTCTGGACTTCCTACGTCGTGCGTTCCTATTCCTGGCTGCTGGTGCTGGCACAGAACGGCGTCATCAACCGCGCGCTCACCGGTTCCGGCCTGATCGCCGAGCCGCTGCAGCTCGCCAATACTCGGCTAGCCACCGTCACCGGCTTCGTGCATTTCTTCGTCATGCTTTTGACGCTGACCATTTTCGCCAACCTCAAGCAGCTCAGCCCGAGCTACCGCAAGGCAGCCGCCGATCTCGGCGCCGGGCCGGTGCGCACCTTCCTGCATGTCGTTTTGCCGCTGACCTTGCCCGGTATCATGGTCGGCGCCTTCCTGACCTTCGTGCTGTGCATCGGCGACTACATCACGCCGCAGATCCTCGGCGGCAACAACGAGCTGCTGATGCCGCAGCTGGTGATGATGCAGATCGGCCGGCGCGGCGATTTTCCGCTGGCCTCGGCGCTGTCGATCATCCTGATGGCGGTCGTAACGATCGCCTACCTTGCCTGCGCGCGCTGGCTGAAGATCGAGCGGGCCTGAGATGCGCCCGTTTGTCCGCATCGCATCCTGGGCCTATGCGCTTGCCGTCTACGGCTTCATCTTCCTGCCGGTGGTTGTGCTGGTGCTGTTTTCGCTGCAGGCAACCTCGTTTCCGATCCCGCCCTTCACCGGCCCGTCGCTGCGCTGGTATGACGCCGTGCTCTCCGACGCGAGGCTGACCTCGGCGCTGGTCAATTCATTGCTGGTGGCGTCAATCTCCTCAGCCACCGCCGTCACGCTCGGCTTCCTCTCGGCCTGGGGTTTTGCACGCTTCGTGCTGCCGGGCTCCGGCCTGTTGCGCGGCCTGATCACGCTGCCGCTGACGGTCAGCTACCTCATCATCGGCATGGGGCTCCTGGTGCTGTTCAACTGGGCCGGCGTGCCGAAATCGCTGCTTGCCGCCGGCATCGGCCATGTCGTGATCAACCTGCCGCTGTGCTTCGCCATCATCTACAGCCAGATGGGCGACCACCAGATCAACATCGAACGCGCCGCGCGCGATCTCGGCGCGCCGGAATGGAGGGTGCTGCTGCTGATCACCGTGCCGGTCATGGCGCCCGCTATCTTCGCCGGCTTCTTCCTGTCGATGACCTTCTCCTGGGACGAGTTCGTGATCTCCTTCCTGCTGACGCGCTTCGACACCACGCTGCCGGTGGAAATCTGAAACCTGCTGCGCTCCGGCCTCAATCCGAAAACCAACGCGGTCGGCTCGCTGGTCTTCGCCGTTTCCATCGTGCTGGTCGTGCTGTTCGAACTGACATTGCTGCGCAAGAGAAAAACATGACCGCGCCCCTGGTCGATATCCGCGCCGTCTCACACCGTTTCGGGCAGCTGGCGGTGCTGAAGAACGTCTCGCTCAGGATCGAGCCAGGCAGCTACACGATCCTGCTTGGGCCATCCGGGTCCGGCAAGACGACGCTGCTGTCCATACTGGGCGGCTTCGTCACGCCTAGCGAAGGCAAGGTGTTCATTCGCGGCGAGGACTGCACCGCGGTGCCGCCGGCCAAACGCCCAACGACGACGGTGTTCCAGGACTATGCGCTGTTTCCGCATATGAGCGTCGGCGGCAATGTCGGCTTCGGGCTGCGCATGCAGGGCGTCGATGGTGCAACGCGAGCCGCGAAAGCGCGCGAGACGCTGGCGCTTGTCGGGTTGGCTGCCGCGTTCGACAAGAAACCACACCAGCTCTCCGGCGGCCAGCGGCAGCGCGTGGCGCTGGCGCGCGCGCTGGTGATCGAGCCGGCGGTGCTGTTGCTCGACGAGCCGCTCGGTGCGCTCGACCTCAAACTGCGCCGCCAGATGCAGGACGAGTTGAAGGCGATCCAGAAGCGCGTCGGCACAGCCTTCATCCATGTCACCCACGACCAGGAAGAAGCGATGGCACTGGCCGACCACTGCGTGGTGATGAATGACGGCCGCATCGAGGACGAAGGCCCGCCAGAACGCGTCTATGCTAGGCCAGCGACGCGTTTTTCGGCGACCTTCATGGGTGAAAGCACCATCCTTGCCGGCACGGTCACGCAGGCCGGAGACAGGACGAGCACGGTCTCGACGCCGGTCGGACCGGTTTTGGTGCCCAGCGCCTTGCCAGCGGGCTCGGCTGTTGCGCTGGCCATTCGGCCGGAGCACCTTGCTTTCGGTGCAGCGCGGGCCGTGAAGCTGGGGATGGCAGAGGTACGCGACGTCGTCTTCCAGGGCAGTTTCAAGCGCGTGCTCGCGGTTTCCGCCGAAGACCCCTCGTTGCAGTTCATTGCAAAACTGCCCGCGTCAGCCACCGTCCAGCCCGGCGACACTGTTGCCGTTTCATGCGATACCGACCAGATCATCGTTTTGACGGACTGAAATGGGAAGCCTTCCGGTTATCGACGCGCCAGACTGGTACGAGACCATCCGCATGGCCGATGGCGTGACGCTGATCCACGAGCCATGGATCAAACCGTTCTTCCGCTGCAACATGTGGCATGTGCGTGGTCGCGACCGCGATCTCCTGTTCGATACCGGTCTCGGCCATTTCAGCCTGTGCACACATGTGCCTTTGGTCAGCGAGCGCAAGCTGACTTGCGTTGCCAGCCACACGCATTTCGACCACATCGGCTGCCATCACGAATTTCCCGACCGTTGCGTGCACAGGGCCGAGGCGGAAATCCTCGCCGATCCGCGCAATGAATGGACGGCCGCCGGCACCTATGCCACCGAGGAGATGTTCGATCGCCAGCCACAGGGCTGGGACACGGCGCGCTACGGCATTCTGGCCGCGCCGGCGGACCGCCTGCTCGAGCATGACGACATCATCGATCTTGGCGACCGCGCCTTCGAGGTGATCCACACGCCCGGCCATTCACCCGGCGGCATCGCGCTCTACGAGAGAAAGACCGGCATCCTTTTATCCGGCGACGTCATCTATGACGGCCCGCTGATCGACGACGTCTATCACTCCGACATTTCCGACTACGTCGAGACGCTGCTCGCCATGCGCGATCTCGATGTCTCGGTCGTGCATGGCGGCCATTTTCCGAGCTTCGGCAAGGTGCGCTACCGCCAGTTGATCGACGAGTACCTGGCGCAGAAGCGGCAGTCAGGCTGCCATCTGAGCCAGCGCCCCTGAGAAACAGCTACGGCATCAATTCGAAATGCCGCGGAAATGCCTGATGCAGCAGCAGCAGCATGGTCTTGCGCAGCACATTGGTGTCACGGCTCGAAGGGTTGAGATGGTCCCAGTACCAGGCACCGTGAACCAGATAGTTCAGGCTCTCCGACAAGGTGTTTATGTCGACGTCGGCATAGCCGCCGCTGTGCGAAATCTCGATCAGAAACTCGCGCGCTTCGGCGGTGTAGGCGAGATCGCTCGGCAGGCCGATTTCATTGTAGATCTGCATGCTCTTACGGTCGCTGGAGAAGACGACAAAAACGGAAACCCATTTCGGATGCTGCCTGGCGAAGCGTTGCGCGCATTCGACCGCGCCGAGTAGTCTTTCAGCCGGCGACAAGCCCGGCGCTCGCACCAGCGTCACCCACAACTCGTCGTATCGATCGCTGAGATACTGCAGGACAGCCCGGAACAGGTTTTCCTTGCTGCGAAAGTGGAAAACCACAAGCGCATTGGACGAGCCAACATGTTCGGCGATGCGCTGCATGGTGACGCTGGCCAGGCCCTCCTCCGCGATGAGATCGATGGTGGCATCGATGATCCGCTGGACGCTTGCTTCGCCGCGCTCGCGCCGACGGTCTTTCGACACGGCATCGTTCGCCGAGCCCCTGCCCTCAGCCATCGTAGCCCTGCGTTTTTCGGCCGCGGTTGCCTCGCGTTGTGCCATTTTCATCCGGCCTTTCGAACTGTCAGCAAGAATCCCCGGCTCACCATAGCCGACGCCCGAGATCAAGCACCAGTCGCAGACGCTGCCGTTGATCAAAGCGACGGACGTGTCTCGGCATTCCTGTACCACTGGCCCTGTGCCGTTTCATAGGCGAGTGCCGCCCGGAACACATCGGCGTCGCAATAGGTGCGGCCGACGATCTGGATACCCGTCGGGACACCGTTCGCAGCCCAGCCCGAGGGCATGGAGAGAACCGGACAACGGCTCATCATGTTGAACGGCGTCGTCATCACCCAACCCAGCGATGGGTTCACCTCCCTGCCGTTGATCTCAACCTTGTCCCTGGTCTGATCGAACTCCGCCGGCACCGCGGGAAGCGCATTTGTCGGGCAGATCAGCACGTCGTAGGTCTCCAGCAGTGGACCCAGCGTCTGGTACATCCTGGCCGCCACCTCCAGTGTGGCGACAAAATCCGCAGCCTTCGACTTCTGCCCATCCTCGGCGAACTGCCTGGCATAGCTCGTCATGTCGTTGCCGTGCTTCTTCAACAATTGCGACAGCGAGGCGCCGAACAGATGTTCGAGATAGGCCATGCCCGCCTTCAGCACCTCGTCGCCCCAGCCAAGATCGACCTCCTCGACTGTGGCGCCAAGCGACCGGAACACATCGCAGGCGGCGAGCGTGTTCTTGCGCACGTCGGCATCGACTTCAAACGAACCGAGGTCCATGGAGAAAGCGATCTTCCAGCCCTTGATCGGCTTGTAGTCGAGCGGCAGGCGCAGCTTGGGGCGTAGCGTGGCGATGTCGAGCGGGCTCGGTCCGGCCATGACGTTCTGCAGCAGGATCGCATCCCTGACATTTCGCGCCAGCGGTCCGGTGTGGCAATAGAAGTCGAGGTTGAAGGGCGGCTCGTCGGGATTGCGGCCGTAAGGCGGCTTGAAGCCGACAAGGCCGCAGGCCGATGCCGGAATGCGGATCGACCCGGCAATGTCCGAACCGGTGGCAATCGACGATGTGCCTGAAGCCAGCGTTGCCGCCGCGCCGCCCGACGAACCGCCTGGCGTGAAATCGCGATTCCACGGATTGCGGGTGACACCCCATCGCTTCGACCAGGTGTAGCCGGCGCAGCTGAATTCCGGCGTCGCCGTACGCGCATGCACGATGCCGCCCGCCTTGATGACGCGCTCGTTCATCGTCGAGGTGTGACTGCCGATGGCGTCCCTGGTCAGCAGCGAGCCATGCGAGGTCGGCTTGCCCTTGATGTAGCTCTCGTCCTTGATGCCGATCGGCAGGCCCTCGAGTGCGCCGGTTGTGGCGCCCTTGGCGTATTTCGCCTCGGCTTTCCTGGCCAGTTCCATCGCCTCGTCGAAATGAGTGAAGGTGAAGCAGTTGATCGTCGGCTTCGTGGCCTCGGCGCGGCTGATGGTGGCTTGCATCAGTTCGACGGGCGAAAGGCTCTTGGCCTTAAACCGCCGCAGCGCTTCGCTCGCCGGCATGTAGCAGAGGTCGAGATCGGTCATGAAAGTCTCCTGCGATCGCCGGATCGCCTTGGCTTGATGGATCGAGAGGTGGCCGCGCCGCATGTCGCGGCGCGGAAAACAACGGATCAGGCTATTTCTGCAGGTCGGTCCAGATTTTCGTGTAGAGCGCCTGCACATCCGGCGGACAGGCCGCCATGAACTGGCCCTTGGTGGCGAATTCGGCCGGCACGTTCACCTCCGGCGCGTCCTTCATGTCGGCCGGCATGAAGGCTTCCGAGCCCTTGATGCCGTTCGAATAGCGGGCAAAGGCCGAGATCAGGGCGGCGTTCTGCGGATCCATGATGAAGTTCTGGAACAGCTTGGCGTTGTCGACGTTCTTGGCGTCCTTGAGAACCGCGACGTTGTCCATCCAGATCGGATAGCCCTCCTTGGGATAGCCGTAGACGATCTTGTCGTTCTGCAGCCGCTGGCGCAGCGAAATGCCGTTCCAGTTGACGCCGGCGGCGATGTCACCCTTGCCCAGGCCGTCGACGGCACCGTAGTCGAAGGACAGCCATTTCGCCTTGGCCTCGACCAGCTTGTCGCGCACCTTCTTCAACAACACCTTGTCGTCGGTGCAATACTGGCCACCTTCGTAGGCAATGGCGAGGAACATGATGTCACCCATCTCGGGCACGACGTTGATTTTGCCGACCAGTTCGGGCGGCGGGTCGAGGAAAATTGCCGACGTGTTCACATCGCCTGAGTAGACTGATTTGTTCACCGATATGCCTGTCGTGCCCCACTGCCACGGAACCGTGTATTTGCGGCCTGGGTCGAACGGTACATCGACCCACTTGGGATCGACATTCTTGAAATTCTCCATAGCGTTGGGATCGGTCTCCAGCAGCAGCCCCTCGCTGATCCAGATGGGGACGACGCTGGCCGAGGGCACGACGATGTCGAAACCGGCGCCGCCCTGGCGGATCTTGGCGAGCGCGGTGTCGTTGGAATCGAAGTCGGTGACGGTGACCTTGACCTTGTAGGTCTCCTCGAACTTCTTGATCAGGTCGGGGTTGGTGTAGTTGCCCCAATTGTAGATGTTGAGCTCGCCATCGGCACGCGCCACACCCGTGACAGCCAGCAGCGATAGCCCGACGGCTGTCGCGGTCAGTTTCCAGTTCATGCTCGTTGCTCCCATTGTTGGGACCGGCGGCGACGCGGCCTCAGGTCCGTTTCCTGCTGAAGAAAAAGAAAGCCGTGACAATGCCGATCGACAGGACAAGGAAGACTGTCGAGATCGCATTGATTTCCGGCGTCACGCCGCGACGAATCTGGCCCAGCATGAAGGTCGGCAGCGTGTCCTGGCCGCCGGATTTGACGAATTCGGTGATGACCACGTCATCCAGCGAGACGACGAAAGCGAGCATCAGCCCTGCCAGGATGCCCGGCCAAAGCAGCGGCAGCGTCACATGCCGGAAGGCCTGCCATTTGCCTGCATAGAGGTCGGCCGCCGCCGTTTCGAGCGATAGATCCATGCTTTCGAGCCGCGCACGGATCGGCAGATAGGCGAACGGGATGCAGAATGCGGTGTGGGCTGCGATCAAGTATCCAAGGCCCGGATAGCCGGTCCAGATCTTGATCCGCGAGAACACAATCAGCAGCGCCACCGCCGTGACAATCTCCGGCACCATCAGCGGCTGGTTGATGAAGGCGTATTTGAAAGTCAGCCCGCGATATGGCTTGGTCCGGGTCGTCGCCAGAGCCGCCATCGTTGCCGTGATCGTCGCCAGGATGGCGGCGACGGCTGCGATCTGGAACGAGCGAATTGAGGATTCGATCACCAGCGTGTTGTTCCAGGCGACATGGAACCAGCGCAGCGAAAAGCCCTTCCAGATCGCCAGCGATTCGTTGTCGTTGAAGGCGAAGACGACGAGCGTGCCGATCGGCAGATAGAGGAGGAAGAAACACACCATCGCCATGGTGACGAAGCCGTTCTGCTGGCGGACATCGAAGCGCTTAGCCATGGCTGCCATCCGACCTTGTCATGTTGCGGACGTAGAACAGCAGCGCCACCATCACGATCGCCATCAGCGTGATCGACAGCGCCGCACCGAGCGGCCAGTTGCGCCCTTGGCCGAATTGCAGTTCGATCAGATTGCCGATCATCAGATTGGTGCCGCCGCCCAGCACACGCGGCGTCACATAGGCGCCGAGCGAAGGAATGAAGACCAGGATCGAGCCGGCGACGATACCCGGCGCGACCAGCGGCACGATGATGCGCCGCAACACCTGGAACCGCGTCGCGTACAGGTCGTAACCCGCCTCGATCAGCCGGAAGTCGATCTTCTCCATGCTGGCGTAGAGCGGCAGCACCATCAGCGGCAGGAACACATAGACCATGCCGAGCAGGACGGCGAAATTCGTATACATCAGCTGGATGGGATGATCAGTGATCCGCAGCAGCTGCAGCAGCCAATTGATGAGGCCGTCGTTGCGCAGCACTTCCTGCATGGCGAAGGTTCGGATCAAAAGGTTAGTCCAGAAGGGGATGGTGATCAGGAACAGCCAGATATCGCGCCGGTGTTCCGGCCGTGTCGCGATGAAATAGGCGGTCGGAAAGCCGAAGATCAGCGTCAGGATCGTGGTCATGGCCGACAGCGACACCGAGCGCCAGAAGATCGACAGATGCGCACTGGCGAAGGACAGCGTGTCGTCGAAGGCGTCTCGCTGAAGCAGCACGCTCACCCAGGCGTCGGTCGAAAACTGCCATTTCACGTCGCCGTAATTGCCTGGGGTGAGGAAGGAATAGACGACCACGATCAGCAGCGGCCCGAGCGCCGCGAGGAAGACGATCAGCAACGCTGGCGCGGAAAGCAGCCAGCGCGAGCGGATATCGTTGCGTTCGGCCTTGTCGGCGATCTCTTTCGCGGTCGCCATGACCTAATCCTTCAGCAGCTGCGCGGCGGCATCGCCGATCTGAATGCCGACCTTGTCGCCGGCTTCGAAGCCGCAGCCGGCACAACGTGAATTCTGCTGGCGCACGATGAAGGGACCGCCGTCCGCCAGTCGGACATGGATATGCGTGTCGGTGCCGAAATAGACGACGGTCTCGACCGTGCCGCTCAGGTCGCCGGCGGCCTTGACCAGCCTGGCATGCTCGGGCCGCACCATCAGCGTCGCCTGCCTGCCGGGCCGGAAATCGCTGGCGGTGGTCGCCAGGATCCTTGCTCCCGAGCGCAGTGTGACCCGTGCCTTGCCATCCGCGGCGCCTTCGACCGTGCCGTCCAGGAAATTGGTCTCGCCAATGAAGTCGGCGACGAAGCGTTGCGCCGGGTGATCGTAGATGTCCCAAGGGGTACCAACCTGCAGGATCTTGCCTGACGACATCACCGCGATGCGGTCCGACATGGTCAGTGCTTCTTCCTGATCATGGGTGACGAAGATGAAGGTGATGCCGGTTTCGTGCTGCAGCCGCTTCAACTCGATCTGCATCTCCTTGCGCAGCTTGTAGTCGAGCGCCGACAAGGGTTCGTCGAGCAAGAGCACCTTCGGCTGCGGCGCCAGCGCCCGCGCCAGCGCCACGCGCTGCTGTTGGCCGCCGGAAATCTGGCTGGTGCGGCGGCTCTTCAATTTCTGCATGTGGACGAGCGTCAGCATCGCATCAACGCGCGCCTCGATCTCGGCCTTGGGCTTGCCCAGCATCTTCAGGCCGAAGCCGATATTCTCGGCCACCGTCATATGGGGAAACAGCGCATAGGACTGGAAGACGGTGTTGACCGGGCGCTTGAACGGCGGCAGCGGCGCGATGTCCTGGCCGTAGAGCAGGATTTCGCCGGCACTCGGAAAATCGAAGCCGGCTATCAGCCGCAACAACGTCGTCTTTCCGCAGCCGGATGGTCCCAGCAGTGTGAAAAACTCGTTCTCGCGAATGGAAACTGAAACGTTGTCAAGGGCTCGGACCGCGTCCTGGCCTGTCCCCTGGAAAATCCTAGTGACGCCCTTCGCCTCAACGGCTGGCCGCATGGCTGTCAAGATATTCCCCTCCTTAGTGGCCATTCACTGGCGGATGCCAACTGGCCAACTCGGTGTTCCACCCTCAGGGATAACTATGACTAAATATACAGTCAATATCTTTTTGTCATTGCGCAGATGCCGCGACACCGGCGGGGCGGCCGATGCGCTGGCTCCCCAAACGTGCTATTGGTCGCAGACGAGGCCATTGATTGATGGATTGGGGCAAGCTCTGGCGTATTCGCAGCGGCTTGTGGGCTTGGGTCAGGGTCATGCGCCTTCTTGTGGCGACCGTGCTGCTGATAGCCATGTCGTTCTTTTCCGCCGCGCGCGGCGAAGAGCGGCTCGCATTAGTTGTGGCCAATCCGGGATATGAGGGTTCGCCGGCGATCGCCAACGCCGAACCTAGCGCCGAACTCGTTGCGGCCAGCCTACGGTCACTCGGCTTCACCGTGCGACAGGTCTCAGACGGCGACCGCGCCGATGTCGCGCACGCCATGTATGATTTCGCCAAATCCCTGGCCGACCCGGATGCCGTCGGCATCTTCTATTATGTCGGCCATACGACCCAGGCCAATGACAGGAACTATCTGCTTACGCGCGGCTCACGGACCGATTCCAAGGAAGCGGTCGACCAGACGGCATTGCCTCTCGACCTGTTCACGAAGGCGCTTGAGTCGACACCGACATTCAAGGTGGTTTTGCTGGATAATCTCGGCGGCGGAGACACCTCCGCCCCAGGTGTGGCGCGGGGTCTGGCTGCGGCTGGTCCGCTGCCCAACGGCATCGTCGCCTTTTCCGCTCAACCAGGAAGCGCTGCGCTGAATGGAGATGGACCGGTCACGGTGTTTGCCGATGCACTGGCAGCCGCACTGGCCAGAAAAGGCGTGAGCATCCAAGCCATGATCGCATCGGTCAGCCAAAACGTGGCGGACCAGACGCTCGGCGCCCAGCGGCCATGGACAAGCCCGGGCCTGTCGGCAGACTTCGTGACAACGCCTGATGATCCAGTTGCCGCCGAGCCAGCACCGCCGGAGCCGGCCGGCGCGGCGCCACAAGCGGCTGCCCCGGAAGCAGTTGCTCCCGAACCGGCACCGCCACCGATGCAGAGTGGCGCCAATGAGGGCGGCGACAATAGCCCACCGGCCAGCCCCGATTCCGCAAATGACGGTTCGAGCGCCGGAAGCAGTGACTATGGCTCCGGCAACTTCGATGGCGGCAGCCAGGAAGTCCCTCCGGCGGATGTTGCACCGGGCTCCGGCAATCCCGATGCCATGACGGGCAACAGCGCCGATGAGGCAGCCCAATACGAGGAATACAAACGCCAGGAGTTGCAGCGCCAGCATTATGAGGAGCAGGCTCGGCAGCAGTACGAAGAGCAAAGGAAATATCAGGAAGATGCAGCCAAGTCGTCGGCGGCCGCTCAGAACAATCTCGCCGATACATATCCGAAGGGCGGCGCAACAGCCGGTGCAGAGCCTCCTCAGCCGCCCGATGCGCAGTCAAGCACCGAGCCGCCACCGCCGCCCGTCGACCAGGCGGAGACTGCGCCGGGAAGCGGCGATAACGCGCCATTGCCCGCACCACCACCGACTGCAACCGGCGCCGAAAGCCCGCAAGAGGCGGCGGCGCCAGCGGATGTCGAACCACCTCCGCCACCCCTCGATCAGGTGGAAAATGCTCCCGGGGACGCAGGCGGCTCGCCCGCCCCACCTCCAGCAACTGCCCCTTCGCCGTCGGGGAGTGGGGCGGAAGTCGAAGTGGTCCGCCATCCGACTATCGACGCGCCAGACGAAGTGGTGGCGGGTGAGACGGTGACGGTTTCGATTGCCTTGACCGAGGAGCAACTGACGCCGGAGGTTAAGGTGAAAGCGGCGCCGGGGTCGTCGGTGACGGCGGATGGCGCGCTGGCCATGGCGATGCCGGCGGGCGCCGACCAATGGCCCATCGACATAGACCTCTTTGCTACGGGCTTTGACCTTGCCGACGGCGGCAAATGGAGCCGGCAGACCACCCTCTATCGTGAAGGTGACAGCGACTTCGTCCGCTTCGACCTCAAGGCGCGGACAATTGCAAAGGACAGCAAGCCAAGCCAGTTCATTGCCCGAATCTACAGTGCGGGAAAATTCCTGGGATCGGCGTCGCGGCCCGTTATAGTGCAACGAGGAGCGCCGGTTGAGGCCGCCGCGCCAGGTGCCACGGCCCAAAAGGCGGCCGCGCCCGCCATGTTGATGCTCGCCTCCGCCCCGCCCCAGCCGGCGCTGACCGGCAGCGTCCAACTCGGTAATGCCGCAGCCGACGAGGTGCCCGACCTCGATGTCACCATCCTCTATGACGATCCAAGCGGATTAGGCCCGGGCCAGATCATCATCCATTCGCCGCATCTGGCTGGACCGGTGACCGATACATTCTCAACACCGCCGCAAATGGCGACCTGGCTTGATTCCGAATATCGCCGCTTGCTGCAACTCGGCCTCGGTCTGCGCAGTGCAGTGTCGCTGCAACAGCCTGCCGCAAGCAGCGACCCCGAAGCGCAAAAGCGCTTCGTCACGCTGGCCGCCGAAGGTTTCGGCGATGCGCTGTACAAGGATTACGTGCCGCAGGCATTCAAGGATGTGTTCTGGTCGCTGCGCGACAAGGGCGAACTGCATTCGATCCAGATCACCTCGAACAGTCCCACCCTGCCCTGGGAGTTGATCCGCCCGCAAAGCGCCGATGGCGCAACCCGCGATGGTTTCCTCGGCATAAACTACCGGCTGGCGCGCTGGGCACCGCGCAGCACCTCCTCACAGGTCGACAACCCACTGGACCGGATGGCTTTTACCGGCGTTGCCGCGGTCGCTCCTTCCTATGTCGACAAGCAGTCACTGCCGTTCCAGGAGGTCGAGATCGACGCTCTGAGCAAGCTCGCCGGCTACCGCCGCTTCGGTGGCGATTTCGTCTCCTTCGAGAAACTGGTCGGCGAGGTGTCGACGGGCTTCATCCATTTTTCGGGTCACGGCGAGGTCAATCAGCCGAGCAGCGGCCGGCCGGTTTTCGCCATTGACCTCGCCGACCAGTCGCTCGACCCCGACACGTGGGGTGCGCTGGTTGCCGCCGCACACGGCAAGGGCAACCCGTTCTATTTCTTCAATGCCTGCGACACGGGCAAATCCCAGATGCTCGGTGGCTTTGTGCAGGGATGGGGTCCCGCGGTGCTGGCGGGCGGCGCGTCCGGCTTCATCGGCGGCATGTGGCCTTTGACCGATCGCGCCGCCGCCGCCTTTTCAAGCGATTTTTACGGCGGCATTAGCACCCGGCTCAAGGACGGACCGGTCTACCTCGCCGAGGTCCTCCAGGGCGTCCGCAAGCGCTTTTACGAAACCGGCGACCCGACCTATCTTGCCTACACTTTCTACGGCAACGCCAACCTTCAGGTGGTGACGCAGTAGGCGGCAGCTTGCGCCCTGACAGGGCCGGAATCCAAGCATCAGTCGGAAATGACTGTCGGAAGCGAGATCACATAGCGCGGTGGCACCGATCCCCTCCGGCGTCTCCTCCACTGCCTCAGCCCCTCTCTCCAACTGACTGGAGGCTTCTCGTAGACCGGGGGAGCCAGGCCGGCGAGCTCATAGTAGCCGTCGAGAATGTTGGTGCGCAGCAATTCGCGCTCCTGGGTGTAGAAGCTGAAATGGGCAATGATCAGGTCGCCAAGAATCTTGCCCGGCCGGTCCAGTTTTGCCGGCAGCGTCGCCGACAGCCACTCTTCCTCATCGCTGCCTGACGGCGGATGGAAACCCTCTCCAAGACCGACAATATCCGATCCGAAGAAACCGATTGCGTTGATCGAGAAGCGCGACAGCCTGATCTCCCGGTCAGGCACGCGAAAGTCATCAAGCCGGTTGGAGCGGACTGCTTCGATGAAGACCGGATGAAGCGCCTGTGGAAAGCTGGCAAAGGCCCAGGAAAATTCGCAACAAGCCTGGCATGTCAGCGGCCCGTCTACTACCACCCTGGAAAGCTGTTTGATCAGTGAATTGCAGATTGCGTTGTTGATGATCAACGGCGCGTACCAGATAGCCGATCCTCTTTCGGCCATGACCCTTGCCATGAATTTTTGAAAGAAGCCGTCCTCGACAAAAACAACGTCATCGTCGAGGCGAAGGTAGAGAGCATCGGGGTCGTCGCAAAAACGGTAGAAGTCGCCGATGACATTGGTCCCGCCATCGGCATGCGGAAGTTTCTTTATCCGGCAACGTGGATCGGAAGCGGCCAGTCGTTGAAGGTAGGCCCGATCGGCCTCGTTGCGGCAATTGTCCCACAGGTGCCATTCGCACACCTCAGGACTTTTAAGGATATAGTGGCTGAGCAGGCGAAGATATTTCTCGCGGCCGGCCGGGGTCACAACAATCAATTTCATAACGTCCCGTCCCGAAATGGTTGCGTGTCTTGGTCAGCGTGGCAGCCGTGACCCGACCGTGTCGCGACTCCAGGTTCGCGTTGTATTGCAAATCGCAGCGCCGGACATCCGCCTGACAATGCCAGACGAACAATTTGCTCTCATCCGTGGCTCTTCGCATTCATCCGGCTTTGGTGTAGGGGCTCGCCATGACTGGCCTGGACCAAAACATCGGTGGCGAAAGCAAAACCTTGACGGGGGCCGGCCGCAATCTCGTCATCGTAAGGGCCGGCGACAACTCTCTCCATCGCGGATGGGGTGCGGGCGATCCAGGATGCGCGTTTGATCTGATCGTCAGTTACTACGGCTCCGCCCCGTCGGCATTTCGGCAGCCCCATGAAAACAGGGTCGACTACACCGGCGGCAAGTGGGATGGCCTCCACGCCTTGCTCGTTCAGAAGCCGGAACTCCTTGATCGCTACCAGTATATCTGGTTTCCGGATGATGACCTGGAAGCAGACCGGACAACGATCGAGGCGATGTTCGCCAACATGAGACGGCTCGACCTGCACATTGCACAGCCGGCGCTGACGCCGGACAGCTATTACAGCCATCTGCCGTTTCTGCGTTCCAAGAGTTTCGAATTTCGTCTGATCGACAAGGTCGAGGTCATGGCTCCGTGCATGAGAGCGGACGTGGCGTCCAAGATGCTACCTCTTTTCAAGGAATCCATGAGTGGGTTCGGTCTTGACCTCTTGTGGACGAGACTTGCCAAGCAGAATCTCGGAAAATCGGCTGTCTTCGACGCCTTGCCTATCCGCCACACGCGGCCAGTTGGAAATCATCTGGCGGCAGCGATGCTCAAGTCCGGCCGCACGCCCGAGGCGGAATACCGCCAGCTGGCGATGCGATATGGCTTCGGCGAGTTCTTTCCACTGTCTTATGGCGCCGTCGACCACGCAGGCAGACGCTGGCGATCGCGATCCATGATCGGCCTGCGCATGATGGCCGACTACTTTGGGGAGCGAAAGGATTTCCGGAGGGCCTTTCGGCCGAAGAAGCTGTTGTGGCGCTTTCTGCGCAGGCAATGCGCCGAACCGATCGACCTGTCGCAGATCGTACTCGACGCATGAGGACGACAGCGCCGCGAACAGACAAGGCTTTTATCGGGGAAGCCGACATCCTCATAGTCGGCGCGGGTTTCTATGGCGCAACGCTTGCCGAGCGGATCGCCACGCAACTCGGCCGGCGCGTGCTGGTGATCGACCGACGCCGGCATATCGGCGGCAATGCCTATACCGAACAAGATCCCGCCACCGGCGTCGAGGTTCATCGCTATGGACCGCACCTTTTCCACACATCCAACGAGGACGTCTGGAACTACCTGCGCGGCTTCACCGATTTTACAGCCTATCGCCATCGTGCGTTCTCGACCTATCGCGACAAGGTCTATCCGCTGCCGATCAACCTCGCCACGATCTGCCAGTTCTTCGGCAAGCGGCTGAGCCCGAACGAAGCACGTAGCCTGATTGCCGGGCAAGCAGCCGAGCTTGGCGACCGCCAGCCGGCCAATCTCGAGGAGAAGGCGATCTCCCTCGTTGGCCGTCCCCTCTACGAGGCTTTCATCAAGGGCTACACCGCCAAGCAATGGCAAACGGACCCGCGCGACCTGCCGGCGCAGATCATCGCCCGCTTGCCGGTCCGCTACACATTCGAGGATGGCTATTTCAACGACCGCTTCCAAGGTCAGCCTGTCGACGGCTATACGGCGATCTTCGAAAAGATGCTCGCACACGAGCTCATCGAAGCACGGCTTGGCGTCGATTTCTTCGATATCAAACCCTCGCTGCCGAAGGACCTGCCGGTTGTCTACACCGGTCCAATCGACCGCTATTTCGACCACTCGGAGGGCGAACTCGGCTGGCGAACCATCGATATCGATCTCCAGGTCATGGACACGCCGGACCATCAGGGCACGGCGATCATGAACTATGCCGACGAAGCCGTGCCCTACACCCGCGTCGTCGAATTCAGGCATTTCAATCCGGAACGCCAGCACAAGAGCGACAAGACGCTCATCGGTCGCGAGTATTCCCGTTTTGCCGGCCGCACCGACGAACCCTATTATCCGATCGACACACGCCGGGATCAGGCGATTTACCGTCGCTATCTCGAACGGGCCGCAGCAGAGAGAAACCTGCATCTCGGAGGACGGCTGGGCACCTATCGGTACCTCGACATGCATCAGGCGATCGGCGCGGCGCTGAAGGCTTTCGAAACCGTGTTCGAACCCTATTTCACCGGCAGGCTTGATTCTCTTTCGCGGTTGCCATGACGGGCCGCAAGATTTTGAATCCTCAGGCTAATGCCGCCGACTTGCTGCCAGTCACAATCTGCCGCCGGAACCATTCGAAGGTGCGCCGAATCCCGTCCTGATAGCCGATCGTTGCCTCCCATCCGGGAAGAACCTGCCTTGCCAGGGTCAGGTCCGGGCACCGGTTTGTCGGATCCTGCGGGAAAGGCGCATGGTGTTCGATGCGGCTGCCCGGAACCAGCGAGCAGACGAATTTCGCGGTCTCGAGAACCGAGATCTCGCGGTTGTTGCCGATGTTCAGGGGACCCCGGTGCGAGATCAAGTCGCGCCAGAAGAACCGCTCCAGGCCATCGACGATGTCGTCGACATAACCCCAGCTGCGCGACTGGGAACCGTCGCCATAGACGGTGAGGATTCCCGTCGTCAGAGCCTGACTGATAAAATTCGAAACGGCGCGGCCGTCATCGACGCGCGTTCGCGGGCCATAGGTGTTGAACAGCCTGACGATGCGGACATCGAGCCCGCTGACGCGCTGTTCTTCAAACAGTAGCGCCTCGGTGCAGCGCTTGCTCTCGTCATAGGAAGCCCTTGGCCCGGTGCAGTCCACGGACCCCCGGTAGCTTTCCGGTTGCGGCGACACCACGGGATCGCCATAGACTTCCGAGGTCGAGGCAAAGCAGAAGCGACCGCCGGGCTTTAGCAGCGACAGAAGATTGAGCGCGCCGCCTATGTTGGCCCTGATCGTGCGGGCCGGCTCGCGCATGTACCATACGGGCGAAGCCGGTGACGCCAGATGGATGATCTCATCGAAATGCTGGCCGGCCGTGAAGCTTTCGGCATCGGCGATCTGCAGGTTGAACCGCGGATCCGCGACATGGGCTATGTTGTCGCGCAATCCGGTCCATAGATTGTCGACAACGACCAGCTTTTCCATATCATTGCGCCGCAGCAGGCGATCGACGAGATGAGAGCCGATGAAGCCGCAGCCACCAGAAACCAACACGCTGCGCTGCATGTGCACTCCCCTCCAGAAACACGGCCGATCAACGCGCCGCAAGGTTGTTTCCCAAGGGTGATGGGAACAGGGTCCTATCCAGATCCGAGCAGTCTTCTACCAGTGCTTTCATCGATGCCGCAATTGCAACGATCAAACTTGTGTTGCGCCAGCCGGTGATCGGTTACCAAGGGATGAACTGCATGCAGGCGAAGGACCGGGCGACGGCGGTACTTGCATGGCCTTCAGTGAGCGGATTTCGCGCTCTACAGCGCCCTTTGCGGGCAACGCATTCCGATGGCATCGCCGCAGCGTGACGCTGTGGGCAGCGGTCTGATGCTCATCTCTTCCGACTGGCGCACTAGCTCGGCGAAGATCAGCGCGAAGCCGCCCAGCATGACAAAAACGATGATCAGGCGTGTTACCGGCAATATCTCGGCCTCATCTGGCTGGTGCGTGCCCCCGAACATCAGGATGTTCCCAGGGATCATGCGCACAGGTCAAAAGTGCCACAGCGCCCATTTGCCATCCCGAAGGATATGGCGGTACTGCGGGCGCCCCCACGCCATTCATGCCGGCTAACATGATCGATCCGGCTTTACGAGAGTTTAAGCTCCGTCTTAACCATCACATTCATTCGTGCCCTGTCATGAAAAGCGATCCGCCTGCCCGGACGTCGCTGTCGCCGCTTTGTCGGCTCGCACAACGGCTCTCTTTGCAGACCCGCCCGCCCCATGCTACCCCGACGCTGGCGCGGCCGGACCTGCCACCGCCAATCGGTCGCGATCGGGGAGCCATGAGCACAGCCGCCAACAGCATCGCCTTCGTTTCGTCCGACACAGCAGACGCCAAGGCGGCGCTGGAAAGCCTGTCGGCACGCTACGGCCAATGTCCGGTCGCGGAGGCCGCGGTCGTGGTCGCCCTTGGCGGCGACGGTTTCCTGCTGCAGACCTTGCGCGACACGATGGGAACAGGAAAGTGGGTCTACGGCATGAACCGGGGCACAATCGGATTCCTGATGAACGAGTATCGTTCCGGCGGGCTCACCGAACGCATCGCGGCCGCCGTCGCCGAAACGATCCGCCCGCTGGAGATGCTGGCCGTCACCTCGGAGGGGGAAACGGTTTCAGCGCTGGCGATCAACGAGGTGGCGCTTTGGCGCCAGTCCTACCAGACGGCCAAGATTCGCATCAGCATCGATGAGCAGATACGGCTCGAAGAGCTGAACTGCGATGGCGTCATGATCGCGACGCCGGCCGGGTCGACCGCCTACAATCTCTCCGCGCACGGGCCGATCCTGCCCCTCGACGCGCCGTTACTGGCGCTCACACCGGTCAGCCCGTTTCGCCCGCGCCGTTGGCGTGGCGCATTGCTTTCCAACAAGGCGACCGTGCGCTTCGATATTCTGGAACCGGAAAAGCGGCCGGTGAACGCCGCCGCCGACCACACGGAGGTCAAGGCGGTGACCTCTGTAACGGTGCGGGAATCGCCGGCAGCAACGGCGACCTTGCTGTTTGATCCCAATCACTCCTGGAACGAACGCATCCTGGCCGAACAGTTCCGTTACTGAGCCGGCACAAAGACGGGCGGCCGGATTAAGCATCGCGATTAAGGTTACGACTTCACAATCGTGCCAATGCCGCCCGTTTCTGTTGACAAATCGCGGGCTTGCGCCTAATCGCAATGCCAATCTTGCAGGCGCGTGGCGCTTGCCGCGACAAACGCCGTTGCGCTTCCCCGAACCAGCCAAAGACAACAACACTTGTCCTCAGACACCACGATCGCTCAAGAAGCGTTGACCTTCGCAGACCTAGGCCTGTCGCCGAAGGTCCTTTCCGCAGTCACCGACGCCGGCTACACGCAGCCGACGCCGATCCAGGCCGGTGCCATTCCGCACGCTCTGCTCGGCAAGGATATTTTGGGCATCGCCCAGACCGGCACCGGCAAAACAGCTTCCTTTGTGCTGCCAATGCTGACCCGCCTCGAAAAAGGCCGGGCTCGCGCCCGCATGCCGCGCACACTGATCCTGGAGCCGACGCGCGAGCTCGCCGCACAGGTCGAAGAGAATTTCATCAGATACGGCAAGAACCACAAGCTCAACATCGCGCTTTTGATTGGCGGCGTGTCCTTCGATGAACAGGACAAGAAGCTGGAACGCGGCGCCGACGTGCTGATCGCGACCCCTGGCCGCCTGCTCGATCACCGCGAGCGCGGTAAGCTTTTGCTCAACGGCGTCGAGATCCTCGTCATCGACGAGGCCGACCGCATGCTCGACATGGGCTTCATCCCCGATATCGAGCGCATCTGCGAGATGATCCCGTTCACCCGGCAGACATTGTTCTTCTCGGCGACGATGCCGCCGGAAATCACCAAGCTCACTGAAAAATTCCTGCACGCGCCGGTGCGCGTCGAGGTTTCCAAGGCTGCGTCGGCTGCCACCAACATCATCCAGCGGCTGGTGAAATCCGGCTCGAAGCCTTGGGACAAGCGCGAGACGCTGCGCAACCTGATCAAGGCCGAAGACGCGGAACTGAAGAACGCTATCATCTTCTGCAACCGCAAGATCGAGGTGTCGGAACTG
Source organism: Mesorhizobium subarcticum (assembly GCF_055456085.1). NCBI lineage: Bacteria > Pseudomonadati > Pseudomonadota > Alphaproteobacteria > Hyphomicrobiales > Phyllobacteriaceae > Mesorhizobium > Mesorhizobium subarcticum. The sequence continues at coordinate 4,971,183 of NZ_CM144237.1, forward strand.
TTCCGCTCGCTGCTGAAGCATGATTTCGATGCCGGTGCGCTGCATGGCGACATGGACCAGCGCGCGCGCATGCAAATGCTGGCCAATTTCCGCGACGGCAAACTTCGCTATCTCGTGGCGTCCGACGTCGCCGCGCGCGGCCTCGACATCCCCGATGTCAGCCACGTCTTCAACTATGACGTGCCTATCCATGCCGAGGACTATGTCCACCGCATCGGCCGCACCGGCCGCGCCGGGCGCTCGGGCAAGTCCTTCACCATCGCAACCAAGTCCGACACCAAGTACATCGACGCCATCGAACGGCTGATCGGCAACAAGATCGAATGGCATGACGGCGACCTGTCGACCGTGGTCGCCAGCGAAGGTGGTGAAGACGACGCTCCGCGCCGGGGCAAAGGCGCGCCGCGTCGCGCCGGCCGCAAGGACGAGGACCGCAAGGACCGGGGCGAGCGCAAGAGAAGCGGCGAACGCCGCGCGAAGCATAGCGAAGAGGCCGTCCCGGCCGTCGCCCAGCAGGATCAGCAGGCCGATGTGATCGAGGCGCCTGTCGCCGACATGGGCGAACGGCGCGCGCGCAAGGAAGCGATTCGTTCGGAAAACGGCGAGCGCAAGACGTCCGATCGCAACGAGCAGCGCGCACCGGAGCGTGGCGACACCAGGCCGCAGCGCAGCAACGCCCGCCCTGCCCGCCATCACCAGGAAGACAACGACGCCACGGTCGGCTTCGGCGACGACATGCCGGCTTTCATGAAGATCGTCGCCAAGGTCTGAGCCCCGTCCGCTTTGGAAGGCAAGCCAGCGATCCGGCTTGCCTTCGCAGTAAGCTTCAGGCTCGGCTCGGCCGTTACATCGGACCGGGCATCATCTTGGTCGGTTTCTCCAGCATCGGAAACTCGGCCTTGGTGCATTTCACGTTCGGGTTCGTCGGGCTGAACATGCCGTTCGGATTGTCCCTGAACAGCCATGCGTGAAGATCGTAGTGGACGAACTCTCTCGGAATGAGCGGATAGTGTCCCTCCATTGGACCCATGAAGGTTTGGCCAAACAGCTTCGGCGGCGCTTTGACGTCCGGCGTCAGCGGCACCAGCCATTCCACACCGACCAACTTCAAGCCTTTCTTGGTCGGCTCGTAGATCAGCACGTTCGGCTTCATCGGGTCGAGTTTCTGGCCGACACTGGGAACGTTGACGAAATGGATGCCCATGGCGCCTTTCGGGTATTCCATAGAGCCCGCTATCTTTTCTCCGCTATAGTAGACGCAGCCGACGGTCGACAGATAGAGGTCGCGAACGGCGGCGGTGTAGTCTTCATATTTGGCGAGCGACTTTTTCAAGGCATCGATGTCGGCCTTGTTGGCGTCCTCGGCCCAAGCCGTAGCGACCCCCAACCATGCGCCCACAACACCGGTCAAAACGAGGACGCCGCCGCGCCCAAGGCCTGTTCTTGTCATGCATTCCTCCCAGACTTTCTGATCTGGCCGTGCAAGACCGAGGCGAAAAAATGCTTATAGCGCAGCCAGTTGTACCGCCTCATCCCCTCTGGAATGGGACGACGCTATTCCTTTCCATGACTGCGGGAAAGTCGTTATTTAGAACCCGCTAATTCTCTGGCGCCGTGTCTGAAGAGTAGAGCGTCGACGTCCCTCAAATAAAGACGGCCCCTTGCGGGGCCGTTTTCGTTTTTCAGATCGATATCGCTCAGGTGAGCGGCGACAGCTGGATTTCGACGCGGCGGTTCTGCTCGCGGCCGGCGGCCGTCGCATTGGATGCGATGGGCCGCGTCTTGCCGAAGCCGGTGACGGCGAAGCGGCGCTGATCGACGCCCTGACCGGACAGATAGTTGGCGACCGCCAATGCCCGACGCTGCGACAGATCAAAATTGTGCTGTTCGCCACCGGTCGAATCGGTATGACCGAACACGTCGACAGTCGTCTGGCGGAACTTCTTCAGCACCAGTGCAACGGAATTCAGGACCGGATAGAAGCCGGGCTTCACCGCATCCTGATCGATATTGAAGGTGATATCCGACGGCATGTTGAGGATGATCTGGTCGCCGCTGCGAGTGACGCTGACGCCGGTGCCCTGGAGCTGCCGGCGCAGCTCAGCCTCGTTCTGATCCATGGTGGCGCCGATGGCGCCGCCGGCCAGCGCGCCGATGCCGGCACCGATCAGCGCGTTGCGGCGGTCATTGCCACCGGCAAGAAGGCCAAGGCTGGCACCCGCGAGGGCACCAAGGCCGGCACCCGCAGCCGTGTTCGAAATCTTCTGATCGCCCGTATACGGATCGGTGGTGGTGCAAGCGCTCACGAGCAGAGCCGTCGCCACGACGACGAGCACGGTCTTCTTCATAGATGGTCCCTCTCCAAGTCGCGCCTTTTCGGCGCCAAATCAGCCCTTCCCGCGACTTGTACCATGAATTGCGGCGAAAAGCGGAACAGGAAAGGCGCCTGCAACGGCTTTTCCCAGGATCGGTTGCGTGACGAACCGCGTTGGCCACCTACCAGAGATTCTTGCCGTCGATGACCACCACTTCCAGCTTGTCGAGATCGAAATCATCGAACAATCGCGAATTGACACTGATCTTGGGATTGTCGAAATCCGGCTCGCCGGTCGACCAGTCCGGTGTTTCGGTGAAGGTACCGCAGCCGCAGGTGGGGCAAAAACCATGCTTTACGGTTTTCGAGCCCCATTGATAGAAGGAAACGTTCTTCAGTGGCGTGATGAGCTTGAACTGCGACGGGATGTAATAGGCCCAGAGCGAGCCGCGCTTCGAGCAGAACGAACAGGTGCATTGCGTCACCGTCCGCGGCGCCTCAGAAACCTCGAATGTCGTCGCCTTGCAGTGGCAGCTTCCCTTGATGGTCATCAACATCACCTCTCCATTGTCCGCCACCCAGCGGCAAGGCACCATAAAGAGGCGATCCTGACAACTGTCCGTCAGCAGGCTTTGTCGGCAAACAGCGACTTCAGGTCAGACGGTCCAGGTCCAGTCGATCGGGTAGTTGAAAATCGGGGTGAACGTCACGCCGACTGCCTCCATATCCCTGCGGCCGTCGACGACCATCTCCTTCAGCCGGTCCAACTGTGCTGCATGCTCGTCGGTGTCCCAGACACTGACTTGCACGATCGAGCCCTTCGGCGAGACGCCGGCATAGAAGTGAAGGAGCCCCGGCAGCCGTCTGATGGCCGGGATTATGTACTGCGAGGTCTTCTTGCTCGCCGCGTCGACCTCGGCGAACCGGCTCGGATCGTAGCTGGCGCGCGAGACGCGCACGACTGCGGTTGCCGGTAATGACTCGGCCATGGTGATTCTTTCAGTCACAGGGAATCCTGTCTCCTGGCAATTCCGTTATGGTCTAGCATCCGTTTACGACAACCGAAACGCCGAGACTGTGCTCGCTGCGATCGGCATCGCAGCCGCTGTCTCCTCCTGATTATGAGTCCAGGCCTTAATAGGACTGTGGCGGCACGAACAGGCAGATGGTCTTGCCGGCATCGAGCCCGGCCTCGTGCGCGCACCAATGGAACTCGCCGTCGGGCAAGTCCTTGATCCGTCTGTCGCTGTAGGCCAGCACCTCGCCGGTGTCCTTGATGACATAGCCTTCGGGGCGTTCGCTGATCGAGGTCTGCGATACCTCGTGGCAATCGTAATTGGCGCAGCAGGCGAATGGATAACTCCAACCTTGCGGCTTGGCCGCGGTCGGCTTGGCGTCATGCGCCAGGGCCGGCGCCGACACGACCGCGATTACACAGGCAGCACATAGCGGTAGGAGAAGCTGGCCAACCGTCTGAACGGCGATGGCCGATCTGGAACTGGCAGCAAACATGGGAACGTTCCTTTCAAACGAGGTTCAAGCGTTTTTGCTTGCCCGTTCCCGGAACGTGTCTTCCCAGTGGCCGGATCGTCAGCAGATATGCCGCGACCGGCCATAAATGCTTTTGTCTCCTCCTCCTTCGATGGTGAGCCGATTTATGAGTTGGCGCAAGACGAGATCCCGGTCACCACGCCTGCCGGGTGGATCGATCAGGCTAGGTTGCGTGTCCTTCAAACTGCGGGAGATCGTCGTTGATTGTGTACCACGGTGCCTTGGAGCCGACAAAGATGTGCATTGTCGGTCGGATTGCCGGAGCATCGACGAGCGTTCCCATGGCGACATGGGCGAAAGCGCCCTCGCGTACAATCGAATAGAGTAATGAACCGCACAGCTTGCAGTGGGTATCGTGGTTGGCGCGCTCGTCGCCAAAGATCATGAGGTCGCGAGCGCCGTTGGTGAGGCTGAGCTTGGCGCGTTCGATGCCGGCGAATGGCTTGAAGGCCGAACCGGTCGAACGCCGGCAATTCGAACAATGGCAATTGGCGGCATAGACGAACTCGTCAGCCACCGCGTATTGAACCGCGCCGCAAAGGCATTTCCCGGCGAGCTTGTTGCCGGTTGTTGTTTGCCGGTTCGTCATCCGCTGATCCTCTCCGCGAGGCTTGACGGTGCATCGGGATCCAGCCCAAGCCAACCCGCCTGGGCCTGGCAGTCTTAGTCCAGATCGGCCACGGCTTCGCCCGCGCCACCCTCGATGCGTTGCGACAGCGAGGCTTCCATGAAATCGTCGAGGTCGCCATCGAGCACGCTCGACGGGCTGGTGCTTTCAACGCCGGTGCGCAGATCCTTCACCAGCTGATAGGGCTGCAGCACATAGGAGCGGATCTGGTGACCCCAACCGATGTCGCTCTTCGACGCCTCGGTGGCGTTGGCGACGGCCTCGCGCTTCTTCAGCTCTTCCTCGTAGAGGCGCGAACGCAGCATCTCCCAGGCCTTCGCCTTGTTCTTGTGCTGCGAGCGTTCAGCCTGGCAGGCGACCGCAATGCCGGTCGCGATATGGGTGATGCGCACAGCCGAATCGGTGGTGTTGACGTGCTGGCCACCCGAACCGGACGAGCGATAGGTGTCGATGCGCACATCCGATTCCGAAACATCGATCTCGATCCTGTCATCGACGACTGGATAGACCCAGACGCTGGAGAAGGACGTATGGCGACGCGCATTGCTGTCATAGGGAGAAATGCGCACCAGGCGGTGGACGCCCGATTCCGTCTTCAGCCAGCCATAGGCATTGTGGCCCTTGATCAGCAGCGTGGCGGATTTGATGCCGGCCTCTTCGCCGTCATGAACTTCCAGCACCTCGACCTTGAAGCGGCGACGTTCGGCCCAGCGCGTATACATGCGCAACAGCATCGAGGCCCAGTCCTGGCTTTCGGTGCCGCCGGCGCCGGCATGAACTTCGAGATAGGTGTCGTTGGCGTCGGCTTCACCCGACAGCAGCGTCTCGACCTGGCGGGCCTTGGCCTCGCCCTGCATCGAGCGTATCGCGGCTTCGGCCTCTGCCACGATACCTTCGTCGCCTTCTTCCTCGCCAAGCTCTATCAGGCCGATATTGTCTTCGAGCGCTTGGGTGAAACGCTTGACCGCTGTGATGCCATCTTCGAGACCCTGGCGTTCGCGCATCAGCTTCTGCGCTTCCAGCGGTTCGTTCCAGAGGCTGGCGTCCTCGGCGCGGACGTTCAGGTATTCAAGCCGCTTTATGGCCTGATCCCAGTCAAAGATGCCTCCTCAGCAGGGTTATCGCCTGCCTGATCTCGTCGACAATATTCTGCGTTTCCGCGCGCATGGCCTGGTATTTTGTCCTGTTGCTGAAGTGACACTTCGGTCGGCGCGATACATAGGGACGGCGCCGCCACGTGTAAAGCGAAATGGGCCGGCCTGAGGCCAGCCCAGCGGTCGGCATCTGGACCCGTCAGTAGAGGCCGCCGCCGCCATCCTGAATGGCCTGGTTGGCCTGCGGCGACAGCGGACCGCCCGATGCGTTGGAGCCGTCGGCGCCCATGCCGATCACCCAATAGCTGTCGGCGGGACCGGTGCCCGGCTTGAAGGCCTCGATGATGGTGCCCGCATCACCCGACGTAGCACGCATGCCGGTCTTGCGGTTGATGGCTATCAGGTTCATGCCGTCGGGAACCTTGAAGTCGACATTGGGCGTACCGTCCAGCGCCACGCGCATGAAATCCTTGAAGATCGGGGCGGCGAGACCGCCGCCGGTGGCGCCATGGCCAAGGCCGCGCGGCGTGTCGTAGCCCATATAGAGGCCGACCACGAGGTTCGGCGTGTAGCCGATGAACCAGGCGTCCTTCTCGTCGTTGGTGGTGCCGGTCTTGCCGGCGATGTGACGGCCCAGTTCACCGATGGTGGCGCCGGTGCCGCGCTGCACCACGCCTTCCATCATCGATGTGATCTGGTAGGCGGTCATCGGATCGAGCACCTGCTCGGAATTGTCGACCAGTTCCGGCTCCGGCTGGTTCTTCCATTCCGGCGCGTTGCAGCCTTCGCAGCCACGCTCATCCTGCTTGAACACGGTCTTGCCGTAGCGGTCCTGGATGCGGTCGATCAGCGATGGTTTGATGGACTTGCCGCCATTAGCCATGATCGAATAGGCCGAAACCATGCGCATGACGGTCGTCTCGCCGGAGCCCAGCGCCATTGGCAGATACGGCGCCAGATGATCGTAGACGCCGAAGCGCTCGGCATATTCGACGACCAGCTTCATGCCCATATCGTTGGCAAGCCGCACCGTCATCAGGTTGCGCGATTTTTCGATACCGGAGCGCAGGGTTGCCGGTCCGGCGACCGTGCCGTCATAGTTCTTCGGCGTCCAGGTCGTGTTGCCGCTCTGGATGGTGATCGGCCCGTCCATGATCACCGAGGCCGGCGTATAGCCATTGTCCAGTGCGGCCGAATAGACGATCGGCTTGAACGAGGAACCCGGCTGGCGCATCGCCTGGGTGGCGCGGTTGAATTCCGACTGCGAATAGGAGAAGCCGCCGACCATGGCGAGCACACGGCCTGTATGCGGATCCATGGCGATCAGGCCGCCTTCCACTTCGGGAACCTGGCGCAGGCTGTAGGCATTCTCGGAGCCTTCGTTCTTCTGAACGAAAATCACGTCGCCAGGCTTCAGCACTTCGGCCGGCGACTTGGCCTTGACGGTCTTGCCATCGACCAGATGGCGCATGGCAAAGCCCATGTCGTCCTTGCTGACAGTGCCTTCGACACGTTCCTTGACGATCTCGCCCGACGCCTGGCGCGCCGGCTGCAAGCCGATCGAGAGGCCGGTCGCGGAACTGTCGAGCACGACGGCCAGCGACCATTCGGGAACGTCTTCCAGGCCTTTGACAGCCCCCAGCGGGACGCCCCAGTCGCTCGACACATCAATCGACGTCACCGGTCCGCGATAGCCGCGCAGCGTGTCGTATTTCATCAGGCCGTTCTGCATCGCCTTGCGGGCAATGAGCTGAACCTTGGGATCAAGGGTGGTGCGAATGGAAAGACCGCCCTCATAGAGCGCATTCTCGCCATAGCGGGCGATGATCTGGCGACGGACCTCTTCGGTGAAGTACTCGCCCGCGAACAGATACGAGCCGGTGCGACGTGGGGCGACACCAAGCGGCTCGGCCTTCGCCTTCGCACCCTCTTCGGGGGTCACGTAACCGTTCTCGACCATCTGGCCGATGACCCAGTTTCGCCGCTCGATCGCGCGATCGGCATGCTTGAAGGGATTGTAGTTGGCCGGACCTTTTGGCAGCGACGCCAGATAAGCGGCCTCGGCCACGGTCAGTTCGTTCACCGATTTGTCGAAATAGGTCAGTGCGGCGCCGGCGACGCCATAGGCGTTGAAGCCGAAAAAGATTTCGTTGAGGTAGAGCTCCAGGATACGATCCTTGGAATAGGCCTGTTCAATGCGGAACGAAAGAATGGCTTCCTTGACCTTGCGTTCCAGAGAGCGCTCGTTGGTGAGAAGGAAGTTCTTGGCAACCTGTTGGGTGATCGTCGAACCACCCTGCATCGGCCCACCCGAAACATAGGTGAGCACCGCGCGGCCCAGACCCGTTATATCCACGCCGGGATGGCTGTAGAAGTTCTTGTCCTCGGCGGACAGGAAGGCCGCCTTGACGCGATCCGGGATCGCCTGGATCGGCAGATACAGGCGCCGTTCACGCGCGTACTCCGCCATCAGCGAACCATCCGAGGCATGGATGCGGGTGGTCACCGGCGGCTCGTACTTGGCCAGCACTTCGTAGTCAGGCAGATCCTTTGCTACATGGCCGATGTAAAGCGCAACGCCCGCCGCGACCAGCAGCGCCAGCGTCGTACCGACGCCGAAGAAATAGCCAATGAGACGAATCATACCCGCTCCAGTCCTTGGTTCGGGAGTTTCCTAAACGAAGCCGCCTTCCACGCAAGCTTTCGAGCCGGTCCCAATCCGTAATCGAAAACCCATGTCGCCACCATGTGGACAAAATACGGCAAGGCCTGATTTCGTGACCATGCGCCAGAAATAAAGGCACCGGGTGTTGTCAACGCGCAACGCCGCCCCCTGGTTGCAGGCGTCGCCAGACATGTCAGCCCCCGGCTGCCGTTCCGGCACGGGCCAAAGCAAACAGCGCGACGGCGTTGGTTATGCTTTGCGCAGCCTTGTCGCGCCATTCGGCGTCGAGCAGCTGCGCCTCGTCCTTGGCATTCGAGAGATAGCCGAGTTCGACCAGCACGGATGGCACGTCCGGCGCCTTCAGCACCTTGAACCCCGCGGAACGTTGCGGATTGTTGATGAGGCCGACGCTGGTCGACAGCTGGCCGACCAGCGTGTGGGCGAAACTCATCGAGAAAGTGTGCGTCTCGCGGCGGATCAGGTCGATCAGGATGTCGGTGACTTCCTTGTTATCGTCCTTGATGACCATGCCGGCGAACTGGTCGGAGAGATTTTCACGGTCGGCAAGCGCCTGCGCCTGCGGATCCGACGCCTTGTCGGAGACCGTATAGACGGTGGCGCCGCGGATGCCCTTGACGCTGATTGTGTCGGCATGGATCGAAATCAGCAGATCGGCCTCGTGCTGGCGGGCGATGCGCACCCGGTCGTCCAGGCGCAGATACTCATCGGTGTCGCGGGTCATGAAGACATCGTATTTGCCAATAGCCGTGAGCTTGTCGCGCAGCTCCGTGGCGAAGGCCAGCGTGACATTCTTCTCGATGGTGCCGTTCAGGCCCTCGGCGCCGCCGTCGATGCCGCCATGGCCGGGGTCGATGACGACGGTGAAGCGATGGCCCGGATTGGAGACCGGCCCGGTGCCAACGCGCCCGCCCTTGTCGGTCGAAACCGTCGATCCCGTGGTCAGCGCCTGGTTGGCAAGGGCCACGTCGAACTCTCGCTCGGAGGCGGCCGACATGTCGATGGCAATGCGGTAGCCGGTTCCGTCCTCATTCTTGAGCACATCCAGCTTGTCGACAGCAAATGGCCCCTTGCCGGTAAGGATCAGCCGCGAAACGCCCTCGCCGAGTTCGCCCAGGCGCACGCCCTTGACCAAGCCGCGCGGCTTCAAGTCCTTGGCATCGATGGCCAGCCTCGTATTCGCCAGGTCGATAACCAGACGATTGGGCCCGCGCAGCAGGAACCATTTGATGTCAGGCTCGCGATCGAAATCCAGGACGATGCGCATCTTGGTGGCATCGCCCGCCATCTTGTAGTCTTTTGCCACCAGCGGCGCGTCGGCGGCGTTGGCAACAGGGGAAAAGGCCTGGGAAATCGCCACCAGCAGCAGCAGGCAGAAAGCGCCAAGAATCCGGCCGCCAACACGACATCCCTTGTCTGTGAAGTCTGCCAGTCCCATTTCTCTTCCAGTCGCTCCGGTTTGGCGCCAGGCGCCCGCTCGTTTCGTCGAAGTGCCGGTTACGCCGCGAACTCGATTAACGATTGGTATCCAGAGAAGGTTAACCAAGCCTTTTCACAGGGATCGGAACCCAGACTTACGCTGCGGAACTGCTTTTTGCCGGCATCGGAAATCGGGGTTGCCTTCCAACCCGCCAAATCATAAAAGCGATAGTGGATCACTGCAATCCTGGAACCGCCCTCCTCCGCAGCTTCCTGCTACAGGGTCAGATGAAAGGCGGCTCCTTTCGCTTCACGCGAAAAGGGTTCAGGTGATTGCGACGAATTTCGCAGGCGTGCTCCCGTGGCGGGGGAATCGCCTGCGTGAGGAAAACGGCCGGGTTTGTTCCCGCGCCGGCTCTGTATGAGCAAACAAGCTGGTCCGGTTTCCGGGCTTTGGTTCAAAAGGTTCTGCTGGTGACGATGGCTTCAAGCGCAATCATGGAAAGGTCCGCATCAAACCGCGCCAATATGGCTGCGGGCGGCACCGCCATGGCGCGCAGGCACCGTCCGGCGGACATTCAGACATCCGGCACCCACACTCCAGACACGCAGCGGCGGGCTTCATTGCCTTGCAAGCTGCGGCTGACGGCTGCCGGGAGGAAACGAAATAATGCCCAACAAAATGCTGATAGACGCCTCCCACCCGGAGGAAACACGCGTTGTCGTCGTACGCGGTAATCGTATCGAAGAATTCGACTTTGAATCCCAGGACAAGAAGCAGCTCAAAGGAAACATCTACCTCGCTCGCGTAACGCGCGTCGAACCTTCCCTTCAGGCAGCCTTTGTCGAATATGGCGGCAACCGTCACGGTTTCCTCGCCTTCAGTGAAATACACCCCGACTACTACCAGATTCCGGTCGCCGACCGTCAGGCGCTGCTGCGCGCGGAAGCGCAGGAAGCCGAGGACGAAGAGGATGAGGACGGTGACGGCGATGACCGCCAGAGCCGCGATCGCGGACGGCGCGGGCGCCGGCGCGGCGGCAAGAGCCGCGACCGGGCCGAGCACAAGCGCGATGCAGGCGAAGGCTCCGGCGAGCCAGGCGAAGGCAGCGACAATGGCGACATCGTTGTCGAGGAAATTTCCCACACCTCCGAGATCATCGAACACGCAGCCGATACATCGGAACATCCCGATACCTCCGGACATGCCGATACATCCGGCCATGATGAAGGTTCCGCCGAGCAGGACGAAACCGAAACCCGCGAGGGTGGCCCGACATCGATCGCCGCCGCGGTCGAAGGCGATGTGATTTCCGAACCCGTCTCGCAGACGGAACAGGGCACTGAAGCAACGTCCGGCGACAATGATCGCGGGATGCTGGAGGAAGTACAGTCCTCGCATCCCGATGACCACGAGGTCGAATCGGTCGGCGCCGAGGATGCGCTGGAAGAAGTGCGCAATCGCCGCAAGCCGGTGCGCCGCCAGTACAAGATCCAGGAAGTGATCAAGCGCCGGCAAATCCTGCTGGTGCAGGTCGTCAAGGAAGAGCGCGGCAACAAGGGCGCCGCGCTGACCACCTATCTGTCGCTTGCCGGCCGCTATTCGGTGCTGATGCCCAACACGGCGCGCGGCGGCGGTATTTCGCGCAAGATCACCAGCGCGGTCGACCGCAAGCGCCTCAAGGAGGTGGTTGCCGATCTCGAAGTGCCGCAAGGCATGGGCGTCATTCTGCGCACCGCCGGCGAGAGCCGCACCAAGGCCGAGATCAAGCGCGACTACGAATATCTGATGCGGTTGTGGGAAAATGTCCGCAACCTCACGCTTCAATCCACGGCCCCTGCCCTCGTCTATGAAGAAGGCAGCCTGATCAAGCGTTCGGTGCGCGACCTCTACAACAAGGATATCGACGAGATTCTTGTCTCGGGCGAGGAAGGCTACCGCGAGGCCAAGGACTTCATGCGCATGCTGATGCCGAGCCACGCCAAGGTGGTTCAGCCGTTCCGCGACACGACGCCGATCTTCGTGCGCAACGGCATCGAAGCACAGCTCGACCGCATGCTGCAGCCGCAAGTGACGCTCAAGAGCGGCGGCTACATCATCATCAACCAGACCGAGGCACTGGTTGCCATCGACGTCAATTCGGGCCGCTCCACCAAGGAGCACTCGATCGAGGACACCGCGCTTCACACCAATCTGGAAGCAGCTGAAGAAGTCGCGCGTCAGCTCAGGTTGCGCGATCTCGCCGGCCTGATCGTCATCGACTTCATCGACATGGAGGAGAGCCGCAACAACCGCTCCGTCGAGAAGCGGCTGAAGGATCACCTCAAGAACGACCGTGCGCGAATCCAGGTCGGCCGCATCTCGCATTTCGGCCTGATGGAGATGTCGCGCCAGCGCATCCGCGCCAGCGTGCTGGAATCGACCATGAAGCCGTGCCCGCATTGCGGCGGCACCGGCCATGTCAGGTCCGATTCGTCGGTCGCGCTGATGGTGGTGCGGGCGATCGAGGAATTTCTGCTCAAGGATTCGCGCAGCCACATCACGGTGCGGACCCCGGCAGCGACCGCACTCTACGTGCTCAACCACAAGCGCGGCACGCTGGTGGAACTCGAAAGCCGCTTCGGCCTGACCATCACGATCGAGGCCGACGACACGGTTGGTGCCCAGCACTATGCCATCTTCCGCGGCGCGCTGGCTGAAAAGCCGGAAGGCTTTGTCGAGGCGCGCAGCTTCCCGGCCTATGTCGAGCCGGAAGAGCCCGAGGATGAGATTGTCGTCGTCGAGGAAGATGACGAGGTGCCGGCACAGGCCGAGCAGCCACGCCAGCAGCCGCAGCAGCAACAGCCGCGGCCCGCAGCCGGTGGCGAGGACGGCGAAGGCCGTGACCGCAAGCGCCGCAAGCGTCGCAGACGCCGCGGCGGCAAGGACCGTGACCGCGAGCATGGCGCGCCGACGGATGGCTCGTCCATCTCCGCTCCGGCCGGCGATTTCGCCGAATCGGCGGAAGACGCGGATAATGACGAGACCGAAACGGACGATGCCGCTCCGGTCACGGCCAGCGAGTTCTGATGAAGCAGTGCAGGCTTCGGATGATGGCCAGGGCAAGAAGCGCCGTCGCGGCAAGCGCGGCGGCAAGCGCAATCGTCGCGAGGACGGTGAAGGCGAGACCGAGGCAGGTGCCGAGGAAACGACCGAGCCTTCCCAGGCAGATGCTTCGGAAAGCGAACCTGCGTCGATCGAGCCGCTGGTTGCTGCTGCCGTGGAAGAGCCGGTCGTTGCGGTGAGCGAAGAGGTGCCGAGCACCGAGAAGCCCAAGCGGGCGCGCCGCCCTGCCAAGCCGAAGAAGGCGGCCGCCGAGGCCGTCGCCGAAACGGCTGTTGTCGAAGCGGCTGCAGAAACGCCGGTCGAAGCTCCGGTGGCCGTCGCCGAGGAAACAGTGGCTGCGGCCGTTGCGGAAGAGCCTGCCAAGGCCCGGCCGTCACGACGCAAGCCGGCAGCCATCGATGCGCCTGTCGTGCCGGTGGTTTCCTCGACCGTCGCCGATGAACCGGAAGCCAAGGCCGAAGAAAAACCGAAGCGCGCCGGCTGGTGGCAGCGGAAGGGCTTTTTCTAAGCTTTTCAACTGGTTGAGTTGATATTCTGACAAAAAGAATCCCGCGCCGGTCGAAAGACGGCGCGGGATTTTTCATGTCTGACAGGTTGCGCTGCGCTATGGCGCGAAGATCGACCAGTTCATCATCCTGGCCAGCTTCTCCAGCGCGATCGAACCCAGCTTGGAATTGCCGTTGGCGTTGAGACCCGGTGACCAGACGGCGAGCGAGGCGACGCCCGGCACGATGCCCAGTATGCCACCGCCGACGCCGCTTTTTCCCGGAATGCCGACACGGAAAGCGAAATCGCCGGAGCCGTCATAGTGGCCACAGGTCAGCATCATGGCGCCAATGCGTCGCGCCCGCTCGGCCGACACCACGGAATGCCCGGTCGCCGGGTTCTTGCCGCCATTGGCGAGGAAGCGGCCCGCCATCGCCAGCTGCCGGCAGCTCATGGCAATGGCGCAGTGGTGGAAATAGACGCCCAGCGCAAGTTCCGGCGCATGATGGAGATTGCCGAAGGATTTCATGTAGTTGGCGAGCGCGAAATTACGATAGCCGGTGGCCCGCTCGGACGCGGCGACCTCACGGTCGATGATAACGCTCTCGTCGTCGGCGAGGAACTGGATGAAGCGCAGGATTTCGCCGATCGCCTCGCGCGGCTGGTGGCCGGCAAGCAGGATGTCGGAAACAACGATGGCGCCGGCATTGATGAATGGGTTGCGCGGAATGCCGTTCTCGTGCTCGAGTTGGACGATAGAATTGAACGGATTGCCTGATGGCTCGCGCCCGACCCGCTTCCACAACGCGTCGCCGACATTGCCAAGCGCCAGCGTCAAGGTGAACACTTTCGAGATGCTCTGGATGGAGAAAGGCTGGTCGGCATCGCCCGCCATCAGCACACGGCCGTCATTGGTGACGGCGGCGATACCGAATTTCCTCGGATCGACCTTGCCCAGTTGCGGAATGTAGGTGGCGACATCGCCGCGATCGGTACGCTCGGCCATTTCGGCGGCGACTTCGGCCAATGCTTGATCAAGTTTGAGGGCTTGATCAAGTTTGGGGGCCTGTTCGAGTTCGGGCATGGTGCTACCTCAACCAGCGTTCGATGCGCGCCATCGCCTCGACCATGTCGTCGTGGCTGCCGGCATAGGAAAACCGCATCGTGCGATGCCCCGCGCGGGTGTCGAAGTCGCGGCCGGGCGTAGCCGCCACATGCGCCTCGGCCAGCATCTTGCGCGCAAAAGCCATGCTGTCATTGGTGTGGCGGGTGACATCGCAATAGGCATAGAAGGCACCGTCCATGGGTGCGGCCAGCGGAAAGCCGAGTTCCGGCAGCCGCTTCATCAGAAGCTCGCGATTCCAGGCGTAGCGGCCCTTGACCGCCTCCAGTTCCTCCGTGGCGGCGAAGGCCTCGATCGCGGCGATCTGCGACAGCTCCGGCGGTGAGATGTAGAGGCTCTGGGCGATGCGCTCGACCGGCCTCACCAGCTCTTCCGGCAACACCATCCAGCCGATGCGCCAACCGGTCATGCAATAGTATTTCGAGAACGAATTGATCACCGTCACGCTGTTGCCAAAGGCGAGTGCCGTGGTGTCTGGACCGCTATAGGCCAACCGGTGGTAGATCTCGTCGGAGATGACGGCCACTCCCAGTGTTTCCGCCATATTGACCAACGCCGACAGTTCGCCGGCCGGTATGATCGCGCCGGTCGGATTGGCCGGACTTGCAAACAGGACGCCTTTCAGCGGCTTGTCGCGATGCGCGGCCTCCAGATGACCGGCATGCAGATAGGCCGCGTCGCCGAGCTCGATCTCGACCACCTCGATGCCGAGCGCCGCCATGATGTTGCGATAGGCAGGGTAGCCGGGTGCTGCGATGGCGACGCGGTCACCGACATCAAACATCGCCAGGAAAGCAAGATTGAAGGCCGCCGACGAACCGGTGGTCACTGCGATCCGGTCGGGCTCGATTTCAAGCCGGTAGTGATCCGCATAGTGCTCGGCGATCGCCTTGCGCAGCCCCGCCAGCCCCAGCGTGTCGGTGTAGCCTATGCGACCATCCTGCAAGGCCTTGGCCGCCGCGCCGCGAACCCGTGCGGGTGCCGGATCAGACGGCTGGCCGACCGCCATGGAGATCACCGGCACGCCGTGGGCTTTCAGCCGGTTCGCTTCGGCCAGCACATCCATGGCGTGGAATGGCTCGACATTGCCACGACGTGAGAGCGAAACGACCATTTTATGCCTATCCCGACAGTTGAGCACGCCATGCCCTTGATGCATGCGCCGCACAAATGCCCGATTGGTGTGAGGATCACAAGTTGAGGAAGTTTTCCCGGTGCCGACTTTTCATCTTTCGCCCGCTCGTCTACCAGTGGACACGTCATGTTGAGCCGACCCAGATCGACGATTGCCCGGATTGCGCGTGTTTTCGCGACGCTTTCGCTTGGCGTAGCCGTTGCCGTGGCGAGCTCGGTCACTGCCTTCGCCCAAAACGTGCCGGTGGTACGCGATGCCGAGATCGAGGCCCTGGTGCGCGACTACGCACGGCCGATTTTCAAGGCGGCCGGGCTGGCGAATGACGGCATCGACATCGTGCTGGTCAACGATTCCAGCTTCAATGCCTTCGTCACCGGGCGCCGGCTGTTCATCAACACAGGCGCCCTGATGACGGCCGAAACGCCCAACGAGATCATCGGCGTCATCGCGCATGAGGCCGGTCATATCGCCGGCGGCCACCAGCAGAAACTGCGCGACCAGCTCGAGCGCGCCAAGACCATGGCCATCATCGCCACCTTGCTTGGCGCCGGCGCCATCGTTGCCGGTGCGACCACCAACAGCCGCGGCCTTGCCGGCGCCGGCATGGGCGTGGCGGCCGGTGGCGGCGAGATGGCGCAGCGCAGCATCCTCGCCTATCAGCGCACCGAGGAAATAACCGCCGACCGTTCGGCGATCAACTATCTCAACGCCACCGGCCAGTCCGGCATGGGCATGCTGAAGACGTTCCATCGCTTCCAGACCGCGCTATCGCTGTCGGGCACGCAAATCGATCCCTACCGGATCAGCCATCCGATGCCGCAGGATCGAATCTCCAATCTCGAAGTGCTGGTCAAGCAAAGCCCCGATGTCGACAGGGTCGACCCGCCTGCGCTGCAGCAGCGCCATGACATGATGCGTGTGAAGATCGCCGTCTACATGGAAGGGCAGGCCACCGCGTCGCGGCTGATGCGGAAGATGCAAGGGACCCTCGCAGGGCAATATGGAGATGCCCAATCGACCTACCTTTATGGAGATATCGCTGCTGCGCTCGCCAAGACCAACGCCCTTATCAAAGCGCAACCCAGGAATGCCTACTTCCAGGAGTTGCGTGGCGACATCCTGATGAAGGCGAACAAGCCTGGAGATGCGGCCGAAGCCTACGCCAGGGCGGTCAGCCTCGATCCGGCGCGGTCCGGATTGCTGCCGGTCTCGCTTGGTCAGGCGCTGATGGCGGTCGGCACGCCCGAACTCGCTGAAGAAGGCCGTGGTGCAGATCAACAGTGGCCTGGGGCGCGACAAGGAAAATTCCGTCGGGTATCGTTACCTGGCGCAGGCTTATGGCGAGTTGGGAGACATACCAGGCGCCGAGCTTGCCACGGCCGAAGGTCATTTCTATTCTGGTAATTACAAGGATGCGAAGATCTTCGCCATGCGCGCGCAGCAACAGATGAAGCGCGGCGAGCCGCGCTGGATACGCGCCCAGGACATCATAAACTACAAATCGTCGAGCAAGATCTGATAATTCTCATGAACCCTCCGGCCCCGCGCTGCGACACAGCCAGACCGGAAGACAGGCAAAAGGAACGAGAACGATGAAAAAGGCACTGCTGCTGGGCACCACTGGGATCGCTGTAGCCCTTGCCATGCTGGCATTCGGTTTCGTGGCCGGCAGCCCGCAAATCGCCAAGGCCGGTACGACGCAGCCTGCCCAGGTGGCTCAGCCTGTCCAGACGGTGGCTGATACCAAGATCGATCGCACCGAGGTCGAAGGCATCATCCGCGACTATCTGTTGAAGAACCCGGAAGTGCTGCTCGAAGTGCAGGACGCACTTGAGGCCAAGCAGAAGGAAGAGCAGCGCATCGCCCATCTCGGCGTAATCAAGGACGCCAAGGACCAGATCTTCAACTCCGCCTTCGACGGCGTCGTCGGCAACCCGAACGGCAAGGTGACGATCGTCGAGTTCTACGACTACAATTGCGGCTTCTGCAAACGCGCCATCGAAGACATGCAGGCGCTGACCAAGTCCGACCCCGATCTGCGCTTCGTGCTCAAGGAATTCCCGATCCTCGGCCCTGATTCTCAGAAAGCCAGCGTCGTCTCGAAGGCGTTCCACTTGATGATGCCGCAGAAATACGGCGAGTTCCACAATGCGCTGCTCGGCGGCCAGGGGCGCGCCACCGAGGCGACCGCGATCAAGATCGCGCTTTCGCTGGGCGCCGACGAGGCGACGCTGCGCGAGAAGATGAAGGATCCGTCGATCCCCGAGGCCTTCTCCAAGACCTACGATCTTGCCAACAAGTTGGCGATCACCGGGACGCCGTCCTACGTCGTCGGCAACGAGGTCGTGTTCGGGGCTCTCGGGCAGGACGTGCTGGCGGAAAAGATCGAGGCGGCGAAAGCCGCGCTTTGATCAGCTACCGGTTTTCTTCACGGGCGCATTTCGGCCTGTTGTGGACAGTGAAAGAACGCACTTGCGCTCTTTTCGCGGACGACTATGCCCGGTATAGAGGCCCAGCGCGCCGGCTTGATGCCGGCGTAGGAAAAGGTCTGGCTTTTTGAAAACGGTTTTCGTCCTGAACGGTCCCAACCTCAACGCGCTCGGCAAGCGCGAGCCGGGCATCTATGGCGGCAAGACGCTGGCCGCGATCGCCGACGACTGCAAGCAGGCAGGCGCATCGCTTGGGCTCGAGATCGATTTCCGCCAGTCGAACCACGAGGGTGACCTCGTCGACTGGATCCAGGAGGCCGGCGACAAGGCAGCCGGCATCGTCATCAATCCGGGCGCCTACAGCCATACCTCGATCGCGATCCACGACGCCATTCGTTCGGTTGCGCCGCTGCCGGTCGCCGAAGTTCACCTCTCCAACATCCACGCGCGGGAATCATTCCGCCACGTCTCCATGGTCGCGCCGGTCGCCGTCGGCATGATCTGTGGCTTTGGGCCGCTCGGCTACACGCTGGCGCTACAGGCGCTGGCCGCACGCCTATGACCGGCCAACAAACAGAAGGCTCTAAAATGTCGATAAAGAAGACCGGTGTTGACCAGCAGCTGATCCGCGATCTGGCGGGCATACTGAACGACACCAACCTGACCGAGATCGAGGTTGAACTGGGCGACCTGAAGGTGCGCGTGTCGCGGCAGGCACCTGCCGTCCACGCAATCGCGGCACCCCAGCCCAGCTATGCGCCTGCCGCAGGCGCTCAGCCCGCAGCGGTGGCCGCCCCGGCGGTGGTGGACGTGTCGAAGAACGCGGTCACCTCGCCCATGGTCGGCACCGCCTATCTGGCGCCGTCGCCCGATGCCAAGGCGTTCATCGAGGTGGGCCAAAAGGTCAAGGAAGGCCAGACGCTGCTGATCATCGAAGCGATGAAGACGATGAATCAAATCCCCTCGCCGCGCGCCGGCACGGTGACGGCGATCCTGTTCGAGGATGCTTCACCGGTCGAATACGGCATGCCGCTCGTCGTGGTCGAGTAGAGCGGGCCGGATGTTCCAGAAAATCCTCATCGCCAATCGCGGCGAAATCGCCCTTCGGGTGCTGCGCGCCTGCAAGGAACTCGGCATCCAGACGGTGGTGGTGCATTCAACCGCCGACGCCGACGCCATGCATGTGCGGCTGGCCGACGAGAGCGTATGCATTGGCCCGCCGCCATCGCGCGACAGCTATCTCAACATCCATCAGATCGTCGCGGCCTGCGAGATCACCGGCGCCGACGCCGTGCATCCGGGCTACGGCTTCCTGTCGGAGAACGCCAAGTTCGCCGACATCTTGGCCGCGCACAACATCACCTTCATCGGCCCGTCCGGCGACCACATCCGCATCATGGGCGACAAGATCGAGGCCAAGCGCACCGCCAAGCGTCTTGGTATCCCGGTTGTGCCCGGTTCGGACGGCGCTGTCACCGATCAAAAGGAAGCCAGGCGCATTGCCGCCGAGATAGGCTATCCCGTGATCATCAAGGCATCGGCCGGCGGCGGCGGGCGCGGTATGAAGGTCGCGCTCACCGAGGACGACCTCGAGATTGCCTTGCAGACAGCGAGCACGGAAGCCGGCGCTGCCTTCGGCGACGATGCCGTCTACATCGAGAAATACCTGCAAAAGCCGCGCCACATCGAGGTGCAGGTGTTCGGCGACGGCTTCGGCCGCGGCGTGCATTTCGGCGAACGCGACTGTTCGCTGCAACGCCGCCATCAAAAAGTCTGGGAAGAGGCGCCCTCGCCGGCCCTCAACGCCGAGGAGCGGGCCCGCATCGGTGGCATTTGCGCCAAGGCCATTGCCGATCTCGGCTATTCCGGCGCCGGCACGATCGAGTTCCTGTACGAGAATGGCGAGTTCTATTTCATCGAGATGAACACGCGTTTGCAGGTCGAGCATCCGGTCACGGAAGCAATCACCGGCATCGACCTCGTCCACGAGCAGATCCGCGTCGCTTCCGGCGGCGGACTTTCGGTCAAGCAGGAAGACATCAAGTTCAATGGCCACGCCATCGAATGCCGCATCAATGCCGAGGATCCGCGCACCTTCACCCCCTCGCCTGGCACGATCACGCATTTTCATACGCCAGGCGGCCTCGGCATCCGCGTCGATTCCGGCGTCTATTCCGGCTACAAGATCCCGCCCTATTACGACAGCCTGATCGGCAAGCTGATCGTGCATGGGCGCAACCGCGTCGAATGCATGATGCGGCTGCGCCGGGCGCTCGATGAATTTGTCGTCGACGGCATCAAGACGACACTGCCGCTGTTTCGCGATCTGGTCGGCAACGCCGACATCGCCAATGGCGACTATGACATCCACTGGCTGGAAAAATACCTGGCCAAGGAAGAGTAGTCCGGGGACGCGATGACCCGCCCCTACGCGCCTGGCTATCGCATCCCCACCGACCTTCTGCTCAAGGCCTATGCCTCGGGCGTGTTCCCGATGGCCGAAAGTGCGGCCGACCCGGAGGTGTTCTGGGTGCGGCCGGAGACGCGCGGCATCATCCCGCTTGACGGTTTTCACACGCCTAAAAGCCTGAAGAAGATGATCCGCAAAAGCCCGTTCGACATCCGCTTCGACTTCGATTTCGAGGCCACGATCGAGGGCTGTGCGGAAAAACGCGAGGAGCGGCGCTCGACCTGGATCAATGGGCCAATTCGCGAGGCCTATGTGCAGTTGCACCGCATGGGCCATTGCCATTCGGTCGAGGCCTGGCGCGAGGACCGGCTGGTCGGCGGCCTCTACGGCGTGTCGCTCGGACGGGTGTTCTTCGGCGAAAGCATGTTTTCCAAGGAGACGGATGCATCGAAAATCTGCCTCGTGCATCTGGTCGAGCGCTTGAAGGCGCGAAGCTTCGCCCTGCTGGATACGCAGTTCACCACCGAGCATCTGAAGCGCTTCGGCGCGGTCGACGTGCCCCGAGGCAAATACGAAAAGATGCTGGCCGAAGCCCTGAAAGGCGAAGCGATCTTTTTTCCGTAGGGGTCGAGCCCCTACTTGGCCGCAGCCTTGATCGGCGTCTGCGAATGGAACATCATCTTCCAGCCGTTGACGCGATGGACATAGCCGGTGCTGACCAGCGCGGCGTAGGGTTCACCATTGTCCCGCGTCGCATGCGCCTCGTAGGTCAGCATGACAATGTCACTGCCCGGTTCGATTATTCCCTTGAGCTCGATGTCGAGGTCGCGCCAGCGATTGGGCTTCGTTGCGGTCTTGGCCAGGTCGGCATTGTCCATCGCTTGTGCCATTCCGGGGAAAGCTACCAGGCATTCGGTATCGACATTAGCCGCATAGTAGGCCTCGTCGCCCGTCCAGAAGCCCTTTTCGAGTTCGAGAAGCTCTTTCTTGCTCGCCGTGATCCGCTTGCTGTCTGACATCGGAATATCCTCCGGGCGCATCAATGCGCGGTCGTCCGTGGCCCAACGTGTGATGGCCACGACGGTTCCCAGAGATCAGTTGGTGTCTGACGTATCCGGTTCCGTGGGATCGGACTGTTCCACATCCGGGGTGGTCGCGGGCTTTGGCTTGGCTGAAGCGGGCTTGGGCTTGGCCGTCGCGGGCTTCGAAGCATCCGCCTTGGTGGCGTCGGCCTTGGTGGCGCCAGGCGCGGGCACATCCGACTTCTGCTTGCATTCCTTCAGCCAGACGTCATAGACGGCATGTTCGACGGCGTTGAGGCCGGGGCTTTCTGCAAACATCCAGCCGGTGAAGATGCGGCGGATCTTGCGGTCGAGCGTGATCTCGTCGACCTCGACGAAGGAATCGGTCTTCGGCTCCTCGGTCTGCGGCCGCGAATAGCAGACGCGCGGCGTCACCTGCAAAGCGCCGAACTGCACCGTCTCGTCGATATAGACATCGAAGGTGATGATGCGGCCGGTGATCTTGTCGATGCCGGCGAACTCGGCAACCGGGTTGGTGATGCGGTCCGAACCGGCGGACGCTGCAGGCGCTGCCGGCTGTACAGCGGGTGCGGGCGACGCCGCAAAACCCGCGGTGCTGACGGCGAGGCCGGCGGCTAGCGTCAGACCGCCCGTCGATATCAGGTTGAAAAAGCTCATATAAGGGTACCGGTGGTTCGTGCCCGGGTGATTCCGTCGATCGCCAAGGCTAGTCGCCGTTTTCTGATCAGCAAGCAGCTAAACACCAATTGTGGCGATAAAGGACCGGCCTGCAGTTTGCGCCGTTACAGTCGGGGCTGTTACGATCCGGGCGTCCAGGCGTCGTAGTCACCCGTGACCTGCGGGCGATGCTGATTGGTCAGCACCGAGCCCTTCGGGCGATAGGCCGCCGGGCTGCCGGTCAGGTTGGGCTGGTGTGGCTTCTGCCAGTCGCGCGGCTTGTAGTCTTCGCTCGGCGGCGCGACATCGACGCGATGATGCATCCAGCCGTGCCAACCGGGCGGAATGGCCGAAGCTTCCGAATAGTTGCTATAGATCACCCAGCGGCGCGTGCGGCCTTCCGAATCGATGCCACCCTCGTAATAGACATTGCCGACCTCGTCCTGGCCGACCCGCTTGCCGTACCGCCAGGTGTGCAGGCGCGTCCCTATCGTCTGGCTGTTCCACCAGGTGAAAAACTGCGTCAGGAAAGTCTTCATCGCAAAACCCTCGCGCTGGCGGCGCCTGTTTCCTGCTTATGGCGTCAGGCCTTCGGGAAGGCAAGGGTTTTGCCGCAGGCAGCGCGCAAATGGCGCGCTTGGGATCCGACACGAGCCTGTGATCGCGCGAGGCGGCAGGATGCACGCTTGCCAAGCCTTTCGGCTCTTTCTAAAGCTCAGCGCGCCCATGCGGGTATCAACCGGCCATGGGCCGAAGGGGGTGACGATTGGCCACAAAATTGCCGACCACCGACATTCGCATCGGCACCGAGCTGATTCGCCGCCGCAAGGGCGGCACGCCCCTGGTCTGCCTGACGGCCTACACCTATCCCGTCGCCCGCCTGCTCGATCCCCATGTCGACCTGCTTCTGGTCGGCGACAGTGTCGCCATGGTGCTGCATGGCCATGAGACGACGCTGGGTGCCACGCTCGAGATGATGATCGCGCATGGGCAGGCCGTGATGCGCGGCTCGGCCAGGGCCTGTGTGGTCGTCGACATGCCGGCCGGCAGCTATGAGGGTTCGGCGGCGCAGGCCGTTGCCTCGGCGCGGCGCATCGTTGACGAGACCGGCTGCCAGGCGGTGAAACTCGAAGGTGGCGTCGACATGGCCTTGCAAATCGCGGCAATCGTCGCCGCCGGCATTCCGGTTATGGGCCATATCGGCCTGCTGCCGCAGTCGGTCGAAAAGGATGGCGGCTACAAGATCAAGGGCCGCACGGACGAGACTATCGCGTCGCTGCTAGCCGACGCGCTCGCCGTCGAAAAAGCCGGCGCGTTGTCCGTGGTCATCGAAGGTACCATCGAGGCGGTCGCCGCCGACATCACACGCCGCATCGCCATTCCAACCATCGGCATCGGCGCCAGCGGCGAGTGCGATGGCCAGATCCTGGTCATCGACGACATGGTCGGGCTGACCGTCGACCGTGTGCCGAAATTCGTCAAGGAATACGCCGATCTGCGCGGCGTGATCGCGCACGCCGCGGAGCGCTACGCATCGGAAGTGCGAAGCCGGACATTTCCCGGCCCTGACCACGTCTTTGCCAACTCAAAAGTCTTCGCCGACTCAAAAGTCTTTTCGGGCACGCATGGCGGAGATGATGCATGAGCCAGCCCGACGTCGTCGACAGCGTCGCAGCACTTCGCGCGCGGGTCCGTGACTGGCGGCGTGATGGCCTGCGCGTCGCCATGGTGCCAACCATGGGCGCGTTGCATGAGGGACATCTCTCGCTGATCAGGATCGCACGCGAAAAAGCCGAGCGCTGCGTGGTGTCGATCTTCGTCAACCCGACGCAATTCGCGCCGAGCGAGGATCTCGACAAGTACCCGCGCCAGCTCGCCCGCGACCTGGATATGCTGGCGACGGTCAGGGCCGATCTTGCCTTCACGCCGACGGTTGGCGCCATGTATCCCGCCGGCTTTGCAACCAAAATCTCGGTCGGCGGCCCGTCCGCGGGGCTCGAATCGGACTTTCGCCCGACCTTCTTCGAGGGCGTCGCCACGGTGGTGGCCAAGCTTCTTCTCCAGGCGACACCCGACTACGCGGTCTTTGGCGAGAAGGACTACCAGCAGCTTTGCGTCGTCAGGCAGCTCTGCCATGACCTCGACCTGCCCGTCGAGATCATCGGCGCGCCGACCATACGCGACGCGCAAGGTTTCGCCATGTCGTCGCGCAACGCCTATCTCAGCGAAGCCGAACTCCAAACCGCGCGCCAGCTCAACCTGATTCTGCGCCAGACCGCAGAGGCGCTGGCGTCCGGCGCACATCGAGATGACGCGACCGGCGGAGCCAGCCGCGCCCTGATCGCCGCCGGCTTCCAGAAGGTCGATTATGTCGAGGCCCGCGAAAGCCTGAGGCTTGCGCCATGGCGCCGCAACCGCGCGGGGCGCGTGCTCGCCGCTGCCTGGCTCGGCAAGACACGTCTCATAGACAATGTGGAAGTTCCCACCACCTAAGTTGGATTAGCGATGCTTGCCCCAGCATGCACAGAGCTGTTTGAATTATGTTAGATATGACTAAAATATCGAACATAGGCAGCAATTCTGCCATGCACGGCATTGCGCGCCGACGTAACAATTCCTGACTACTGCGGCATGATCAAGTTACACAGCGGCGTTAGTGTGCAACCTAGCGCAGTGTTATTGTGGAACCTGGCACTGCGCTTACCTCGGGGCGGCACGAGAGGGCCCATGTCACTGTCGGCGAATACGATCGACCGCGCACTGCCGCAGGTCGTCGAGGCCATATACGATTCGGTTGCCGACGTTGACCGCTGGCAGTCGACGCTCGAAGCCATTCGCCGGCTGGCGGTTGGCCAGCTTGCCATGCTGGCGGTTGTCGACACAGCGACCAATTCCGCTCGGTTTTCCGTGTCCTGCGGCGATCCCGCGATCCTGGAGCCGTTGCAACGCGATTATCGGTCGGAGGTCCCCTTCTTCACGGCCGTGCCGAAGATGGATATCGACATGCCCTTCACGGTCGATTCCTTCTATGCGCTGCAAGGACCAGACGCCCGGCAGAATTGGATCGACAGCCGCATCGTGCGCGAATGGGTGGAGCCAAACCGCCTGGACGACTTCTTCTGGGTAGCGCTGATGAAGCGACCAACGCGCATCGGCACGCTGATGGTTGTGACGGACAAGGACAGGCGGCAAATCTCGACGGAGGATGTGGCCCTGGTTTCGTCGCTTGCACCGCATGTACGGCGCGCGGTCACGATCGGCGACCTGTTCGAGGCTGAACGGCGCAAGGCCGAGATTTTCCGCTCCATCATCGAAAACCTCACGCACCCGGTGATGATCGTTTCCAACGACATGCAGATCATCTTTGCCAATTCCTCCGCCGAAGCCCTGCTGATGGAAAGCTCGGCCGTCTCATCGGTGCGTGGCCAGTTGGCGTTTGCCTATCCGCAGGCCAATGCCGCGATCAGCCGCGCGGTCGAACTCGGCACCCGCGATGAGTTCGCACTTGGACCTTCCGGCATCAACATTCCGCTCGCCAAGGTCGGCGTTCCGGCCGTGGCGCATGTGATGCCGCTGGCCCGGCGCGAGATTTCGGCGCGGATGTCGCAGCGCGCCGCCGCCGCGATCTTCATTGCCGCCGCCGGCGCCACGCCGACCCCGGCACTGGACGCGATCGCCGCGCTGTTTGGCCTGACAGCAGCGGAAAAACGCGTCACCGGCCATGTCGCCAGCGGCAAGACGCGCAAGGAGATCGCATGCGCCAGCGGTGTTTCCGACGGCACCATCAAATCGCAGTTGGCGACGATCTTCGACAAGACCGGAACCGGCGACCAGCGGGAACTCGAATTGCTGATACGCGAACTGTCGCCACCGCTGCGCTCACGCTGACCTGGCCTTCCTAGTGCCTACTCCTCCGTCGGCATATGCAGATACATTGACTGGATGCCGACCCGGCCCGGGCCGGTGAAGCGGTTGACGATGAAGTTCATGTTGGCGCCGAAGAAGCCGCTCGACAGGCGGTCGATCTTCGTTTCCATCCGCACCGTCGCATCCTTGAACAGCCAGCCGCCCGGCTCGATGTCGATGGTCTCGCCGGCAGCCAGCGTTTTCTCGAAGACATTGCCGTAGCCGTGCAGCCAGACGATGCCGTCACCGGTGTCGCCGCGAAACCGATCGATGAAGAAGCCGCTCTGGCCAAACAGCATCGTCGCCAGGCCGCGAACCCGCTCGAATGTATAATCAATGTTGCCGGTGGCAGCGAGAAACTGGTGTTCGCGCACCTGGATCTCCTCGCCGCGTCTGAGATGGATCGGCACGATGTGGCCAGGCCCGTCGCGGCTGAAGGCGATGATGCCCGCCCCCGACGCCTCGGTGACGAAGATCTGCATGCCCGCCATCATGCGCTTCAACGCTCCCTTCAGCGATTTCAGCCCGATGGTAATGGTGGAGTTCTTCCACAAAAGGATGTGGTGCTCGAAATAGACCGGCATTCGCGTCACATCGACCGAAAGCACCGGCACCAGTTCACCCGCTATGTGATAGGTGACGCCACCAAAAGTCTCATCCGACACCTGTGTCGGCATCAGTTCCGGCAAGCTTGGCATGGTTCCCCCCTCGCCGCCTTGCGCGCCAGCCCATTCCGGCTTACGCACGGTCAGCCGCACAAGCTTGGTGCCGGCCCCTCTGATCGTCAAACGAAAACATCCCTCCACCGCACCGCTCGCGCGAAGGTGATCCAGACAGGTGCGCGTCGAAGCGATCAGCCGGCAAGAGGCCGGCGATAGACCAGCGTCGGCTCGCCAGAGGCACCGGTGCGATCACCGGCCGCGCCGGATCGCACGAAGCCGTTGGCCTCGTAGAAGGCGATGGCGCGTGTGTTTTGCGCCTCCACTTCCAGACGGATGGCATTGGCCTCGGGAAAACTTTCGATGATCTCATCGAGAAGCATGCCGCCGATTCCACGCCCTTGCAGGCCGGGCAGCACGTAGAGCTGTCTCAGGACAACCGTCTTGCCGCCGTCGATGCTTTCGGCAAAAGCCACGCCGCCAATGCGCTTGCCGTCATCGGCAACGAGGAAGTCGCTGTTGGGTTTGATCAGCCGGGCCTTCAGCGAAGCGATCGAATGCCATTCGTCGGTGATCTCGGTGACCTTGGCCGCGCCGTATATGGCGTCATACTTCGCATGCCAGGTTTCGACCAGCACTGCCCGAATGGCATCAAGGTCGCGTTCGCCTGCGGTGCGGACGAACATGGCCTTACTCGATGCCGAGCTTGGCCTTGACGAGGTCGTTGACGGCCTGCGGATTGGCCTTGCCGCCGGTCGCCTTCATCACCTGGCCGACGAACCAGCCAGCCATGGTCGGCTTGGCGCGCGCCTGTTCGACCTTGTCTGGATTGGCCGCGATCACCTCGTCGACCGCCTTCTCGATGGCGCCGGTGTCGGTGACCTGCTTCAAGCCACGGCTTTCGACCAGCTGGCGCGGATCGCCGCCTTCGTTCCAGACGATCTCGAACAGGTCCTTGGCGATCTTGCCGGAGATGGTGCCATCCTTGATCAGGTCGATGACCGCACCGAGCTGATCGGGAGAAACGGGAGCATTTTCAATGTCCTTGCCCGCCTTGTTCAGCTGTCCGAGCAGATCGTTGATGACCCAGTTGGCGGCAAGCTTGCCGTCTCGACCCGCGGCCACCTTCTCGAAATAGTCGGCGATCGACTTTTCCGATACCAGGATCGAAGCGTCGTAGGTGGAGAGACCCAGCGAGGAGATCAGCCGTGCCTTCTTGTCGTCGGGCAGTTCCGGCAGTCCTATGGCCAAAGCATCAACATAGGCCTGGTCGAATTCCAGCGGCAGAAGATCGGGATCGGGGAAATAGCGGTAGTCGTGTGCTTCTTCCTTCGAGCGCATCGAGCGCGTTTCGCCCTTGACGGCATCGTACAGCCGCGTTTCCTGATCGATCTTGCCGCCGTCCTCCAGGATGGCGATCTGGCGGCGCGCCTCATAGTCGATGGCCTGGCCGATGAAGCGGATCGAGTTCATGTTCTTGATCTCGCAGCGTGTGCCGAACTCGCGACCGGGCCGGCGTACCGAGACGTTGACGTCGGCGCGCAGCGAGCCTTCATCCATGTTGCCGTCGCAGGTGCCGAGATAGCGCATGATGGTGCGCAGCTTGGTGACATAGGCTTTGGCCTCATCGCCCGAGCGCATGTCAGGCTTGGAGACGATCTCCATCAGCGCCACGCCAGAACGGTTAAGGTCGACATAGGACATGGTCGGATGTTGGTCGTGCATCGACTTGCCGGCATCCTGCTCCAGATGCAGCCGCTCGATGCCAACCTCGATGTCCTCGAACTCGCCCTGCCGATCCGGTCCGACCGAGACGATTACAGTGCCCTCGCCGACGATCGGCTGCTTGAACTGGGAGATCTGGTAGCCCTGCGGCAGGTCGGGATAGAAATAGTTCTTCCGATCGAAGACCGACTTGTGGTTGATCTGCGCCTTCAGGCCGAGGCCGGTGCGGATCGCCTGCTTGACGCATTCCTCGTTGATGACAGGCAGCATGCCCGGCATGGCCGCATCGACCAGGCTGACATTGGCATTGGGGGCCGCACCGAAAGCGGTCGAAGCGCCGGAAAACAGTTTTGCTTCCGAGATGACCTGCGCGTGCACCTCGAGACCGATGATGATTTCCCAATCGCCGGTGGCGCCAGGGATCAGGCGTTTTGCGTCGGGCGTGCGGGTATCGATGAGTGTCATGGCGGCCTGCAGAGTGGAATGATGGAAGTTGCATTAATGCAAATTCTGATTTGCAACTTCGCTAGTGCAAACCGCCAAAAGAGACAAGCGCAAAGCCGCGGGCTGGCCTTTTCGGCCGCTTTCGCCTATAGGACGCCCATCCCAATGGAGAGTGGATGTCCACTTACGCTCAGTCCCGGTAGGGCCCTGACCTCGTAGCGAGGCAGGGCAGAAAACCTGAAACCCCGTGCCGCGAAGCTTCGCGGCGGCGGCATTTTTTGTTTTCCCGGAAAAACTCTCACATGGATATTTCGCGCACTGAACAGCGCATCCTGCACTTGCTCGCGCAGGGCGGACGCATTGAAATCGAAAAGAACCAGAAAAAACGGATCGCCTCCGTCAAATGCCTGACCCGCGACGGCTGGCACTATCCGGGCGTCGATCTCGACCTGTTTCGCAAGTTGAAACGCAAGAAGGCGGTTTCGTCGTCGGATGGCGGTCCCTACCGCATCACAAGGCGCGGGCTCGAACTCGTGCGCTCCGAACTCGACAACAGATAGACTGTGCGTCCGCCGGTCGGCACTCCGGCCGGCGGTTCCGTTCGCCGCTCAGGCAGTGGCGATGTAGGCCCTGATCTCGTCGGCCTCACGCTCGACATCCTCGATGCGGCGCTTGACCACGTCGCCGATGGAGACGATGCCGTCGAGCAGGCCGTCTTTTTCCACCGGCAGATGGCGGAACCGGCCCCTGGTCATGATCTCCATGACCTCGTTGACGGTGTGGTTCTCATTGCAGATCTTCACCTTCGGCGTCATTGCCGAACGCACCGCGATATCGAGTGCCGCGCCACCTTCCTTGGCGACAACCCGCACGATGTCGCGCTCGGACAGGATGCCGACGATCTTGCGATCGCCATTGGTGATGACCAGCGCACCGATCTTGTGTTCGGCCAGGATGCGGATGGCTTCGCTGAGCTTTTCGTTCGGCCCGAGCGTCATCACGTCGTGGCCTTTTCTCTCGAGAATTGCCTTAACAGTCATGGCTTCCTCCTCCGCTTGCTTTCCGGTCCCCTGCCCAGACCGGCTTCACATAAGAGTGAACATCGTGCGCCGTGATCGGTTGCATTTCAAGTGCGGTGGTCGCTGGTCTCCCATTCCGGCGACTGCCATTGCCGGTCGAACCACCGCAGGCCGAAGAAGCCGGCGACAAAGCCGCCAATGTGGGCCTCCCAAGCGATCTGGCCGTCCACTCCTGGGGCAAAGCCGAGGAGGCCGGTGGCAAGGTTGATGATCATCCACACAGCGAGGAAGATCACGACACCGCGCAAGCGTAAGACGATGGCGATCGGCAGCACCGGGCCGGCGAAGGCCGCCTTGCCGGCCGAACGGTCGGTGCGGAAACCGAAACGCGCCGCGGCACCCATCATGCCCGATATTGCGCCGGAAGCGCCGACCAGCGGCGCTTCACCGTATGGGTGCATGGCCCAGAAGAGCACCACTGAGGCCAGTCCGGTGGCCGCGAAGAACAGCGCGAACCAGAGCGCGCCAAGGCGATTGGCCAGTGGTGACCCAAAGGCGGCCAGCCAGACCATATTGATGGCGATGTGGGCAAAACCGCCATGCATGAAGGCATAAGTGAAGGGGCGCGTGAACAGGAACCAGTCGAAGCCGTATTGTCCGGTGTAGAGGACAGGGATGAAGGCTCCGTCGTAGAGCAGCGTTATCTGCTGGGCGTCGTTGAGCACATATTGCTGCAGCAGAAAGACGGCCGCGCAAATGCCGATCACCGCCAGCACGACCGGCGGCAGATTGAACACCGGCTCGCGCCGGGGCTCCGGCGTCGGTTCGGTGGGTTCGGTTTCCGAAGGGCTTACCGGTTCACTCATGCGCATCTGGTCCAGGGATTCGATGCGCGAGCTTTAGAGCAAGGATGCTCCGGTTGGAACAATTCTGTTTCTCAAACGGCAACCGCGCCGTACGGCGTCGCCCGCATTTGCTATGAAAAGAAAGGAAACGAAGCGGAATTGCTCCGGGATTTGAAAAACTCGCAACGCGCGTTCTCGGAAGCGACGAGCCGCCTCCCTAGAATGCCGCGCCATAACGGGTGAGAAAGACGGCCAAAACTCGCCGCCCCAAGCGCAATGCCATAACCCGAAGCTCACGCATCTTGCCCTCAGCAAATTTAGCCATCGCCGTCTCCGTTAACGGCATCGAGAAATCCTTCGGACCAACACGCGCGCTCGCCGGCGCCGATCTTGCCGTGGCAGCCGGTGAGGTCGTGGCGCTGATGGGCGCCAATGGCGCCGGCAAGTCGACCTTGGTGAAGATCCTTTCGGGCTCGTATACGCCCGACGCGGGCACCATCACGCTGGGCGGCAACGCGGTCACCTTCGCCTCGCCCAGCGCCGCCAAGGCCGCCGGCATCGCGACGGTGCATCAGGCGACCGACCAGGCCGGCGCTGCCGGATTGAGCGTTGCCGAAAACCTCCTGCTTGACGAGCTTTGTGGCCAGGGCGGACGTTTCCTCGTCTCGGCGGCATCGATCCGCCGGCGGGCGCGCGCGATCGCGGCGCTGATCGACCTCGATCTGCCGCTCGATCGCGACTTCGTCGATCTGCGCCCGGCGGAACGCCAGTTGATCGCCATCGCCCGCGCCGTCGCGGCCAAGGCCTCGGTGCTCATCCTAGACGAGCCGACGTCGAGCCTGTCGACCACGGAAGCCGAGCGGCTGTTCGCCATCATCCGCCGGCTGCGCGCAAGCGGCATGGCAATCCTCTATATCTCGCACAGGCTTGGCGACCTTGCGGCAATCGCCGATCGTGCCGTCGTCATGCGCGGCGGCCGCATCGTCGGTGCCTTTGCCAGGCCGATCGATTTCCCGGCGGCCGTGGCGGCCATGATCGGCCGGACACTGGAAGCCGCCACGCATGACGGCAAGACATCAGCCGCCCCGATCATCGCCTCCATCAGGGGCGCGCGGCTGGTTCCCGGAGCGGAACCTTTCGATCTCGACCTGCGCTCCGGCGAGGTTGTCGCCATCACCGGCACGCTCGGATCGGGCAAGAGCCGGTTGCTGCGCGCGCTTTTCGGACTCGAAACGCTGGCGCAAGGCGGTTTCGTTCTCAATGGAAAGCCGTGGCTTTCGAGCGGGCCGGCACAGTCGATCGAAAGCGGCGTCTTCATGGTTGCCGAGGATCGCTGGCAATCGTCATTGCTGCCACCGGAAGTTCCCGGCGCCTCGATCGCCGGCACGATCGCCTTGCCGCATCTCAGACGCTGGTTTCCGGGCGGTCTGCTCAGAACCCGGCGCGAGCGCAACGTGGCCACGGAGGCGATCTCGCGGCTCGGCATCAAGGCACGCGGACCCGACGACACGCTCGACGAGCTTTCCGGCGGCAACCAGCAAAAGGTCGTGCTCGCCCGATGGCAGGCCGCGCCTTGCCGGCTGCTGCTGCTGGACGAGCCGTTCCAGGGCGTCGATGTCGGCGCGCGTGCCGATCTGATCGCCGCCATCCGCAACAGCCAAAGCGGCTCCGCCACGCTGATCGCGACCAGCGACACAGAAGAGGCACTGGAGGTAGCAGACCGCATCCTCGTCATGCGCAACCACTCATTTCATGAGGCCGGAGACGGCCATGGCTCGCTGACCGACCAGATCGGCAAGGTCGAGAGCGAC
The DNA here is from genome assembly GCF_055456085.1 of Mesorhizobium subarcticum. Taxonomy (NCBI): domain Bacteria; kingdom Pseudomonadati; phylum Pseudomonadota; class Alphaproteobacteria; order Hyphomicrobiales; family Phyllobacteriaceae; genus Mesorhizobium; species Mesorhizobium subarcticum. The sequence continues at coordinate 5,003,670 of NZ_CM144237.1, forward strand.
GAGGCTGGAGACCACCGATGACCTATCCGACAACGACACAGCCGACCGCCTCGCGCACATCGCTTTTCCGCGAGACCCGCCGCTATGCCCTCTTCGTACTGCTGGCACTGATGGTGGTCGGGTTCTGGCACGCGCAGCCTGCCTTCATCCGCTCAGCCAACCTGTTCTCGATCCTGCAGGCGGTTTCGGTGGTGGCGATCCTCGGCGTCGGCGTGTCGATCACCATGGCGGCGGACGGCTTCGATCTGTCGGTCGGCAGCATCGCCGCGTCGTCTGTGATGGCGGCGAGCTACGCCATGGTCGTGTGGCAGCTGGACGCGGCTGAGACCATGGTGCTGGTCTTGGCGATGGGTGCCTTCATCGGCCTCGTCAACGGGCTGCTGATTGTCCGCGTCGGCGTACCCGATCTTCTCGCCACGCTGGCGACCATGTTCCTGCTCGCCGGCCTGCAACTGATCCCGACGGGTGGACGCTCGATCACCGCCGGCATGGTGCTTCCCGACGGCACATCGGCCCCTGGCGCCTACGATCCGTCGTTCCTGATCCTTGGCCGGTCGCGGCTTTTCGACACAATTCCCCTATCTGTCGTGGTCATGGCTATCGTCGCCCTGCTGGCATGGTTCCTAATGGAGCGCACGCGCTGGGGCCGCGTCTTCTACGCGATCGGCGGCAACGAAACGGCCGCGCATCTTGCAGGTGCGCCGACCAAGAGATACCGGCTCTGGGCCTACATCCTGTCAGGCACGCTTGCGTCGCTGGGAGGGCTGATCGTGGCCTCGCGTGTCGGCCGTGGCGACGTTTCGGCGGGCAATTCGCTGCTGCTCGATGCCGTGGCAGCCTCGCTGATTGGCTATGCCGTGCTCGACAAGCGCCGCCCGCATGTGATCGGCACGGTGGTCGGCGCCATCTTCGTCGGCGTGCTCCTCAACGGCCTCACCATGCTCAACGCGCCCTATTACACGCAGGATTTCGTCAAGGGCGTCGTGCTGGTTGGAGCGCTGGCGCTGACCTTCGGCCTGGGAAAGAAGCGGTAACCCAACCTTCAACCGATATCTCCTCTCCCTCGCGGCAAACGAGGGAGAGGAAAAGAAAGTCAGTTGGACGGGATCCAGCTGGCCGCCGCCGCATCGCTCTGGCCGAAGGCTGGAAGCTTGGCGTCGAGATCCTCGACTGTCTTGATGCCATTCTTGCGCAGTTCTTCCTGCGTCAGCAGCACCGGCTTGACGATGATGTTGTGACCGGGATCCTCGCCGGCGATCAGCTTGGCCGCGGCACGCACCGAAACCGCGCCGACGACGGCCGGATTGGTGGCCGCGGTGGCGACCCACGGGCTTCCTTCCGCGGTGATCTCGGTGATGTCGGCGGTCGACACGTCGGCCGAATAGATCTTCACCTTGTTCGAGATGCCGAGTTCGTCAGTGGCAAGTTTCACGCCGCGCGCGAACTCGTCATAGGGGGCAAAGACGACCGAGATGTCGGGGTTGGCCTGGAATGCCGCCTTGGTCTGGTCGGCGGTCGATACGGCGGTCGTGTCGTTGACCGTTCCCCAGCGCGCTTTCTCGACGATGCCGGGATTGGCCATCCTGGTCTCGTCCCAGATTTCGTTGCGGCGGTCGAGCGGCGCAAAGCCGGCGACATAGACATAACCTGCCTGGAACGAGGTGCCATTGTCCTTGAGCGCCTGGCCGAGCGACGCCTTGGCAAGGTCGTGATCGGACTGTTCGACCTGCGGGATCTTCGGATTGTCGAGATTGACGTCGAAGGCGACGACCTTGATGCCGGCATCGAGCGCCTTCTGCGCGACGTCCTTCAGCGCCTCGGGTTGGCCATGGTCGATGATGATGGCCTGGACACCGAGATTGATCGCCTGCTCGATCTGGTCGCGCTGCGCGGCAGCATCCTGCCGGCCGGAAAAGATCTGCAGGTCGATGTCGAGCGCTTTGGCCTGTTTCGTCGCGCCGGCCTGATAGGCCTGAAAGAAGTCGCCGGCCGAGATGAAGGTGACGAGCGCCACTTTCACGCCGCCCTTGTCGAAAGGAGCGGGCGCGCCTGCGATTCCGGCAGCATGAGCGGCGCCGATTGGAATTGCACCGGCGAGCAGACCGGCGGTGATCAGTCCAAGGATAGAAGTCTTCATGAAGGTTTCCCCAGGGAATTACGCTGACGAGGCACGTCTCCGGACCGCAGGATCGCCGCCGTCGCGCCTCAAGAAGCGAATTCACGAAGGGTACAGCGGCAACAGAACCGCTCGGAACGCAGATTTTTCTCTTTCGCGGTGCGTGATTGGCAAATGTTGCTGCCGCCTGTCGCACAGCGCGGGGATCAGGCTATGCCGGCACCATTGATCATCGGACCGCCGCCGATGCCGCGAAGGGCGAAAATCATGCCCACCGTTAACCGCGAATCATGCGGCGCGAATCAAAAAAGAAGCCGTTCAAGGTTTCCCTTGAACGGCCGGTCGAGCCCCCTGCTCCCCTAAAACTCTTGACTGAAGTGCTGCCGATCGTCGCTAAACGACCGCTTCTGGAGTGGTTTTGGTGTGCCACAGGGCCTGCTTCGGCGCAACGTAAACCAGTTGTTAACCTTAACGGCCCCGACCCGTGAACAAGTGTTAACGACGCTGGCACGCTTCCTGCTCTGCAACGCATGTAAGTCATCGGAGGGCGCCCTTCTGTTCACCGATGGGACATCAGACGACAGAATGCGCGGAGCAGCATATTATGAACCAAAACGGATCGATCACGCTGTTCCACTATTGGAACCGCCTGCGTGACGGACGCCCTGCTCCGAAGCGTTCGGAAGTCGAGCCGGCCGACATCAAGTCGCTGCTGGCTGATACATTCATCCTGGAAAAGGACACGCGCGGGCAACCCGTGTTCCGTCTGGCCGGCACCAGGCTCTGCGCCTGCTATGGCCGCGAACTCAAGGGGTTCTCCTTCCCGTCGCTGTGGCGCGAGAAGGATCAGCGCCTGGTTTCCCGGCTGATTCATGGTGTCTTCGACCAGAAATCCGTCGTGCTGATCAATTTCGAGGGCTTCAGCCGCAACGGCCGCTCCAATAAGTTCGAACTGCTTGCCTTGCCGCTTGATGGCGGCATCGAAAATCCGCGCTGCCTCGGCGTGATCAGCGCGGCAGAGAAGCCGTTCTGGCTGGGTGCCGACCCGATCACGGACGCAATGATCGATTCGATCCGTGTCATCGATCCGGAGAAGGAACTCCTCAACAACCGTCCGGCGATCAACGTTCCCTCGCTTGTTCCAGCCGAGCTCGAGGCGCCCGAAACGATCTCGGCGCTCGGCCGGGCGCGCCGCATCCGCCATCTCGTCGTTTTCGACGGCGGGCGCGAGGAATAGTTGATGATCCCACGGTCTTGCAGGCCGGTTTTTTCCCTTTGTTAACCCGCTTTGTTGTACCTCTTTGATGAAGTCCCTCGCATTGACGCGCGGGAATGCCAACGGGGTGTGGGCAGTCATGAGGTCAGCGGCGGTCGACTACGCGCCGTCCCAAGCTGAAAGGCGTAACTTTCAGCGCGTCCGCGTCAAGATATACGGACGCTTCATGCTGGAAGATCGCACCGAGCATCCTTGCCAGGTTGTCGACATGTCGCCCGGCAACGTCGCGTTCCGCACCGACCGGGTCGGCATGCCCGGCGAAAAGGTCATCGCCTATATCGACCATATCGGCCGCATCGAAGGCGTCGTCACACGCACCTTGCAGGACGGCTTCGCCATGACGGTGATTGCGTCCGACCGCAAGAAGGACAAGCTTGCGGCGCAATTGACCTGGCTTGCCAACAAGCACGAGCTCGACCTGCCGGAAGACCGCCGCCACGAGCGCGTCGCGCCGCGCAACCCGACGAGCGTGCTGCAACTTACCGACGGCCGTCAGTACCAGTGCCGGATCATCGATCTGTCGCTGTCGGGCGCCGCGGTCGAGATCGACGTCAAGCCGGCGATCGGCATCCAGGTCATGCTTGGCACCATGCGCGGGCAGATCGTTCGCCATTTCGAGGATGGCGTCGCCATCGAATTCGCGGTCATCCAGCGCCCCGAAACGCTCGATTCCGAATTCAACACGCCGCGCGCCTGACCGGATAGGACAGGCAATCAAACCGGCCCTTCGCGGCCGGTTTTTTATTTCCGGCAACAGCGACTGACATCCCCTGGAAGCGATCGACGTCGCTTCCGGCGATCCGAGGCGACTATCTGCGGGCGGGGGCCGCAAAGCCACGCGTCCCAGCAGGCCAGATCCGGCAATCCAAACAATTCAATACTCAAATGATTCAAATTTTATGTTTATTCTACTGGCGTTTTACTTAAAGTATGCTTCGCGCTTTTGCGTCAAATAAATCCAGCTGTGGCAATGTCTCCTTCGAACGGGGAGACTAAAAATGAAAAAAACGAGGGGCAAGCTGTTGCTGTTGGCAATGGCGATGCAGCTTTCCGCTTGGGGATCAGCATATGCCGCGGGACCGGCCTATATGCACACCGGCGGACGTACCACGCAACCTGTTGGCCACTATGAATTCTGCCAGCGTATACCGATCGAATGCAACGAGAAGACTCCGAAGGGCGAACCGGTCGACCTGACCCGCAAGCTCTGGGCGACGATCGTCAACGTCAACAATTCGGTCAACACCCGCATCAAGCCGCGCACCGACATGGAAAACTACGGTGTCGAAGAATACTGGTCCTATCCCGACAATGGCTATGGCGATTGCGAGGACTACGCGCTGGAGAAGCGACGCGAGCTGATGAGCGCGGGCGTGCCGGAAGGTGATCTCCTGATGACGGTTGCGCGCCAGCCGAATGGCGACGGCCACGCCGTGCTGACCGTGCGCACGAGCCTCGGCGAGTTCATTCTCGACAATCTGGAAACCAAGGTGCTGTCCTGGACGGACACCGACTACACCTATCTCAAGCGTCAGTCGACGGAGAATTCCGGCGTTTGGGTGACGATCAACGACGGCCGCTCCGACGCGGTCGCCAGCGTCCGCTAGGACGTAACGAGAAACCCGGTCGAGTCCCCACCCTCCCCGTCCCCAACGACCGGGTCAAAGGAGCCGGCCCTGTCCCCGGGCCGGCTCCGCCATTTCTGGCGAAGGCTGCTGAAATTGATCCAATTTCGATGGCATAGTGCCTATTCGCGTCACCATATCTCCAGAAGATATCAGCCGCAGGAGGTACTATGCCGACCGAAGCTCGATCGCCACGTCTTGCGGTTCTTATCGATGCTGACAACACCTCCGCCAAGATTGCCGACGGCTTGTTCGAGGAAATCGCAAAGATCGGCGAAGCCAGTGTGCGCCGGATTTATGGCGACTTCTCCAGCCCTCGATCCAAGGGCTGGGCAGACATCCTGGCGAAGCACGCAATCATTCCGCAGCAGCAGTTCGCCTATACCACCGGGAAGAATGCTTCAGATATCACGCTGGTGATAGACGCGATGGATCTGCTCCATAGCGGTCGTTTCGACGGTTTCTGTCTAGTTTCTTCCGATAGTGATTTCACCCGGCTTGCTGCACGCATACGTGAACAGGGTGTCGATGTGTTCGGGTTTGGAGAGCAGAAGACCCCGGAGAGTTTTCGGCAGGCTTGCCGCCGGTTCATCTACACCGAGAACCTTCTGCGTGGCCCGGCGAACATCCCGGACACCGCGCCCGCATCGAAGCCGCTTCGATCGTCCAGTGCCGCGCTGCCCATGCTCAAGAAAGTCATTGGCCAGATGGACAGTGAAGATGGTTGGGTGCTGCTCGGCACATTCGGCAAGCAACTCTCGAACCTCTTCTCCGATTTTGACCCTCGCACCTATGGTTTCGGCAAACTGAGTGACCTGGTGAGGGGCACAGCCGAATTCGAAATCGAGGCTCCCAAAGGGGGAGCCATGCGTATACGCATCAAGCCCCCGGCAGCGAGAAGGGGAAAAAGCAAATCCACCTGATCCACGCGGGGATGCCGTCCCCGTAACTTGCCGGTTGGATCGTGGCTTAGACCCTCTTCAGCCCCGCCTTGAAGCGTTTGCCGTTGGCGACGTAGTGCGCCGCAGACCCGCGCAGCTTGGAGATGGCCGCGTCGTCCAGCACCCTCATCGCCTTGGCCGGCGAGCCGACGATCAGCGAATTGTCCGGAAATTCCTTGCCCTCGGTGACCAGCGCGCCGGCGCCGACCAGCGAATTCTTGCCGATCTTCGCACCGTTCAGCACGATGGCGCCCATGCCGATCAGGCTGTTGTCGCCGATCGTGCAGCCATGCAGCATGGCTCGATGGCCAATCGTGCAGCCTTCGCCAATGGTCAGCGGAAAGCCGGGATCGGTGTGCATGACCGTATGTTCCTGCACATTGGTGTCGGCACCGATGACAATAGGCTCGTTGTCGCCGCGAATGACGACGCCGAACCAGAAGCCGGCATTGCGGCCGACCCTGACGTCGCCGATCAGCGTCGCATCGGGCGCGATCCAGTTTGTATCAGAATCCGCGAAGCTGGGCTCTGTTCCGTCGATCGCATAAAGCGGCATTGTCGGCCTCCCGAATCGTCTCAGATGGCGGACCCTAGGAGACGGATCGCCCATGAGGCAATGGCAAGCACGACGATGCCCAGCGCCACGGACCAGGCAATCGCGGTGCAGCCGCACGACATCAGCGCCATTGTGGAAATGCGGTTCTCGCGCCGGGCATCGAGAGCAGCGTTGACCAGCATGAACGGCCCGGCACCAGCCGTGGCCGCCAGCGAGCGCAGTACATGCGAGGGCGACACATAGGGTTCGGCGAAGGCGACCTTGCGGCCTGACAACAGCTCCATCGTCGAGCCCGTCAGCCCGCCAACCGTCAGCCCGACGACAAAAGCAAACAGGAAGAGTTCCATCTGGGCCATCTTAACCTTCCATTTACCATGAAATCGCACAGTCGTTTCAGGAAGGCTGCAAAAGCCGTGCCGCGCGATGTGTGCCGTCGAGGGACACCGGGACTAGCGGTTGGGATAAGGACCGAGATGAAGCAGGCAGCAATCGCCGACCGCCCTGAATTCACCGTGGTCGATTCCACGCTGATGAGGCGGGTGTTTTATGCCTTCGCCGCACTTGCCCTGCTGTCGATGGCGATCAGCCTTGGCGGCAAATGGTTCGGCCATACCATCGCCATGGCCGGATACACGGACGATCCAACCATCCGCCAAATCGTGATCGGCAACAATGTCATCGCCGTGCCGGCCAACACCATTCGCTTCGCCCAGGCCAGGCGTGACGGCATTGCCTCGCGTCTCGACCTCTATCTGCGCTATCCGCAGATGGACGGCTACAACGAGGCGGCTCGCGACGATTTCAATCACTCGGAAGCCAACAGGAACATCATCTTCCTGTCTTTGGAACAGCAGATGATGTCGCGCGACATGAGCGGCCGGTTCGTGCCGATCTACAGTGCGCTGATCGTCCAGCCCGGCATTCCCGGACCTGGCGGCACGACGGTCTACGCTTTCAACGAGAAATCAGGCTATCTGAACGAGGTGCTGGTGGTCGGCAAGCGCGAGGGCAAGGACCCCTTCGTGGCCCGCTGCCTGAGCGGGCCGAGTGCTGGAGAATCGCTGGCGCCCTGCGAGCGGGACATCCATGTCGGCAATGATCTCAGCCTCATCTATCGTTTTCCCAAGGAATTCCTTGGCGACTGGCAAGCGCTCGATGCGGCGATGGCCGCCGAGGCCGGGCGTATTCTGAAGACCGGACATTGACAGGGCGCCCAGAGCAGTTCGCCGTTTCACGGAAACGGCAACCCGCTCTTACTCTTTCTCTTTGTTTTGACGCAATTCCGGACGGAAAACCGTTTCACACTTTTCCTGGAATTGCTTAGGCCGGCCGCGCTCGACGCGGCCTGCCGTTGGATCGTGGGCTCAAGCCAGATCGATGTCGAGGATCGCCATCGAGAAATTGTAGTCGCCGTCGTCCTCGTCCTTGAAGACGATGCCGAGGAACTCGTCACCGACATAGACCTCGGCCGAATCTTCCTTACGCGGCCGTGCCTTGACCTCGAGCTTGGGGTTCTGGAAGACGCGCTTGAAATAGGCGTCCAGCTTTCTGATTTCGTCCGGCTTCAACAGTCTTCTCCGATCATCGGGCTTGCTGGTTTGAAGGGCGCTTCTGGCACGTCGACAATGGCGATGTAAAGGCAAGCCGGCCGTATTGCACCGGAAGCGATACGCCGCCGGGCAAAATCGCAATCATGCCGGACAACGCGCCGGCGCCAAAAATCAGATGTCGAAACTGACCACTTGGTCCATCGTCTGCGACGGCAGAAGCTGGTCCATCTGGCGCGAAGGCTGGTCGCAACCGGTCTCGCCAACGACACGGGCCGGCACGCCGGCAACGGTCTTGTTGTGCGGCACCGGCGACAGAACTACCGAACCGGCGGCGATCTTGGAGCAATGGCCGATCTCGATGTTGCCGAGAATCTTGGCGCCGGCGCCGATCAGCACGCCACGGCGGATCTTGGGGTGGCGGTCGCCACCGGCCTTGCCGGTACCGCCCAGCGTCACGCCGTGCAGGATCGACACATCGTCCTCGATGACCGCGGTCTCGCCGACGACGAGGCCGGTGGCATGGTCGATGAAAATGCCCTTGCCGATGCGCGCGGCGGGGTTGATGTCGGTCTGGAAGACCGAGGAGGAGCGGCTCTGCAGATAGAGGGCGAAATCCTTGCGGCCCTGGTTCCACAGCCAGTGCGCCAGCCTGTGGGTCTGGATGGCATGAAAACCCTTGAAATAAAGCACCGGCATGATGAAGCGGTCGCAGGCCGGGTCGCGGTCGTAATAGGCCTGGATGTCGACGCGCACGGTCGTCGGCCAGTCCTTGTCGTCGGCCAGCATAGATTTGAAGGTCTGGCGGATGAGATCGGAGCCAATGTCCTGATGGGCAAGCCGCTCGGCGATCCGGTGGATGACGGCCTCTTCCAGGCTCTCCTGGTTCAGGATCGTTGAATAGAGGAACGCGGCAAGAAGCGGATCGCGGTTGACCGCGTCCATCGCCTCGTCGCGGATCGAACGCCAGATCGGATCGACCGGCTGCAACACGCTGTGGCGGGAAATGCTGATGCTGTTCATCGACGTCTCGTCCTGGATCCTGCTGGCTTGCCTGTCATCCGGCCGCTTATATAGGCCAAATCATAGCACGATTGAACTCAATTTTCCTTAGTGCTTCGTCAAATGGATTTGGTTCGCAGGAATTCAAGCAGCCATGGAAAACGAACCCTTGATCGACACGGCTCTGAAAACCGAACTTTCGGCTCTCTACAAAGCCGAGGATCGCCACTACCACAACCTTGCCCATGTCGAAGCAATGCTGGCGCTGGCCGGCGAGTATCGAGCGTCGCTCGGCGATCCCGAAGCCGTCGAAGCGGCGATCTGGTTCCACGACACCATCTACGACAGCCAGGCCAAGGACAATGAGGCCAGAAGTGCCGCCCTTGCCGAGACCAGGCTTGCGGGCAGCGCCGATGCCGGGCGCCTGGGCCGCATCAGCGCGATGATCCTCGCCACCGCCACGCACGAGTTGCCCCGGTTTGACGAGGCGAGAGCCACGCGCGACGCCAGCCTGTTCCTCGACATGGATCTGTCGATCCTGGGTGCCGCGCCGGATGCGTTCGACGCCTATGAGCGCGCCGTCCGCCGCGAATATGGCTGGGTGGAGGAACCGATGTGGCGTGCCGGACGGGGTGCTGTGTTGACGGGTTTTCTCGCCCGCCCACATATCTTCCACACGCAGGAATTTCGCCAACGTTTCGAGCCGCAGGCCAGGCTGAACCTGGCGCGGTCGCTGGCGGCCCTGCAAAAGCCCTCATGATTTTCCGCCGGAGATTTCCTCCGCGCACTTGCATGTGGCCCTAAAAGGCCATTGGCTGGCCGATGACTGCGAGACGCGGATCGCTGAAATCGTACAACGTGTATTCTCCCGAGGTGCCGACATCATGAGCAGCAATTTCTTCCAACCTGTCGACGCTTCGGTCGTTCCCCGCTTTGCTGGGCTCTCGACCTTCATGCGGCTGCCGGCGGTGGCGAGCGCCGAGGGGCTGGATATCGCGCTGGTCGGCATACCCTGGGACGGCGGCACCACCAACCGTGCCGGCGCGCGCCACGGCCCGCGTGAGATCCGCAACCAGTCGAGCCTGATGCGGCGTGTCCACCACGTCTCGGGCATCGAGCCGTTCAGCATCGCCAATGTCGCCGATGTCGGCGATCTCTCGGTCAATCCGATCAACCTCATGGACGGATTGAAACGCATCGAGGACGGCATTGCTGCAATCGTGGCGGCAGGCGCCATTCCGCTGGCCGCCGGCGGCGATCATCTGACGACGCTGCCGGTGCTGCGCGCTGTCGCCAAGCACAGACCAGTCGGCATGATCCACTTCGATGCGCATTCCGACACCAACGACCGCTATTTCGGCGACAATCCCTACACCCACGGCACACCCTTCCGCCGCGCCATCGAAGAGGGCCTGCTCGACCCCAGGCGGGTCGTGCAGATCGGCATTCGCGGCTCGATCTACGAGCCCGGTGAGCATGACTGGGCGGTCAGCCAGGGCATTCGCATCATCTACATGGAGGAGTTCGTCAGGCGTGGTGCCGCCAGCGTCATGGAGGAAGCGCGCACTATTGCCGGAACCGGTCCGACCTATGTGACCTTCGACATCGACTGCATCGACCCGTCGATGGCGCCGGGAACCGGCACGCCCGAGCTCGGCGGCTTCACCACACGCGAGGTGCAGGAAATGGTCCGCCTGCTCGACGGATTGAACATTGTCGGCGCCGATGTCGTGGAAGTGGCGCCGCCGTTCGATCTCGCCGGCATCACGTCGTTGGCGGGCGCGACGATGATGTTCGAATTGCTGTGCGTGCTGGCGAAGTCGGTTCAAGCAGCGAGGGCGCGCAAGATCAGGTAAAGGCGCCTATCGTCGACGCCATTGCCGCGAGAATACCAAGCCCTGCCATCACCGACAGGCCATTGAGGATTATCCCGAGAAGGCCAAGCGAACGACTTTCGTTCGAACGCACCAGCGCCATGATGCCGAAGACCACGCCGGTGATATGCGCCAGCGGAGCGGCGAGCAGGAACACCACCATGAAGAAGCCCGTGGCGATGTTCTGGATGAGCTGCGATGTGTCGCGCGGCATCGCCACCATGATGGTTATCGCAAGCGCCCCCGCCGCGAACGCCGACAACGCCAGGATGACCGAACGTTTACCGAACTTGCCTTGCGCCAGCGCGCCCGGCATGGCGGCCGTGCCTCTTCCCCATTGCACCACTGTTGCCCCCCGGCTCACCGCTCAAAGCGGATATTCACCATAAAATCACCGCTCAAGCGGATATTCAGCATAAAACTCCAGCACGCGCTGCTTGAAGGTCTTGTCGCCGACCGCCAGCATATGGTCCCTGCCCTCGATGTGAAAAGCCCTGGCGTTGGGCATCAAGGCGGCAAGCTCGTCGGGCGAGCCGCCGATATCGTCCGTCGTGCCGACGGCGACGAGCGTCGGTTGAGCGATGCGAGCGATGTCGTCCTCATCAAGCAACTCCCGCGATTTTGCAATGCAGGCGGCAAGTGCCAGGCGATCACTGCGGGTCTGATCGGCAAAGGCGCGAAAAGAGCGCCCGCGCGGATGGGTCGTCGTGGTCGGATCGTCGGCAAGGAGGGCCGCCGCGATCGGATCCCAATCGCCGACACCGTCGATCATGCCGATGCCGAGGCCGCCAAAGACCAACGTCGCCACCTTGTCGGGATCGGACAATGCCAGGAACGCCGCGATGCGCGCGCCCATGGAATAGCCCATGACATGCGCGCGCTCGATGCCGAGATGGTCGAGCAAGGCGGCGGCGTCCGAAGCCATTTTCGCGGGTGTGTAATCGGCCTCGTCGTAGCTCTTCGACGACGAGCCATGGCCGCGATTGTCGAAGGCGATGGCGCGATAGCCGGCATCGTTGAGCGTCTTGAACCAGCCGGGCGATACCCAGTTGACGTAGTGGCTCGAGGCGAAGCCGTGGATCATGAGCACAGGATCGCCTACGCCCGATGCCGGCTGGCGGTCGAGGAAGGCGAGATCGAAGCCATCATGGGAAAAGAACTGCATCAGAAGGCGATCCTTGCGATCAGTTCGATTTGACGTTGGGGGAATCACCCTTGTCTGCCGGCGGCATGCCGGGGCCCGACGCCGTGCCGATTGCCGGATGGCGCAACAGATCGCCGTCGGCGATACCATCTTTGGCAGCCGTGCCGGCCTTCAGCTCGAGCACGAAGCGAACCGGCTCCCCGGGTGAGATGATTGCCTCGGATTGCGGCTCGCCTTTCTTGATCGCCCGGATCCTGCCGTCCTGGCCGACGAAGATCAAATCCAGCGGCATCGGCGTGTTCTTCATCCAGAAATTGACGTCGCGTGTCTCCTCGAAGACGAACAGCATGCCATGATTGGCCGCCATGTCCTCGCGATACATCAGGCCGGCCTCACGCTCGTTTTCGGTATCCGCGACTTCGATCGAGAAGGAGCGTTCACCGTTTTTCGTCACCGCGACCAGCGGTGCGGGGTCGACGGCAGAATCATCGCCCGGTCATCGGCCGCGCTGGGTACCTGGAAATAGAAAAAAGCGCCTGTGGCGATAATGACGGCAGCAACGGCGCACATCGCGCCCGCCGTCAGCCAGTTCCTGTGAGCCATGCAAAATCCTCGGTCGGAGTCGCCCTAATGCGAGACCGGCAAGGTGCCCATATCGGGGTGAATTTCGGCGGCCATAAGGCCTTTGTCACCGCGCCCGAACCGAACAAGCACAACCTGCCCCGGTCGAAGCTCGGTGATGCCGTAGCGGCGCAAGGTCTCCATATGGACGAAAATGTCCTCGGTGCCCTCGCCGCGCGTCAGGAAGCCGAAGCCCTTGGTGCGGTTGAACCACTTGACCAAAGCGCGTTCGAGCCCGCTTTCCGGCGTCACCGCGACGTGGGTGCGTTGTTCCTGCATTTCCGCGGGGTGGACGGCGGTGGTGATGTCCATCGAAAGCACACGGAAGGCCTGCAGCCCGCGATCGCCCTGCTTGACAAGACAGACCACGCGCGCGCCTTCCAGGGCTGTCTGGAAGCCGTCCCGCCGAAGACATGTCACATGGAGGAGGATATCGCCCGAGATACCATCATCGGGAAGGATGAACCCGTAGCCCTTGGCTACATCGAACCACTTGATGGCGCCGGCAATTTCTGCAAGGTCGGCATCGTCGCCTTCGTCGCGCGTCAAGGCGTCGCCGAGGGTTCCGGCCCGCCCCGTCAAAGAGGCCTTTTCCCCCATAAGAATGCCCCCTTTTTTCAAGAACACCGCAACTGATTCTTGACACCAGATTAACACTGCGGCTTCCGGTGTGTGCAAGACCTTCCCTGCCTTTTTTCACGGTTCATTACGGGAATACCGGATTTGTTCTTTGCCGGCGTCGCCTGCCGCCGGAGATTGCCCTTTGAGCGGGCCGACCCTATGTTGCGCCGCAGCCCAACGACCTCAGGAAAATCACATGCGCTATCTGCACACCATGGTCCGCGTCGCCGATGTCGATGCCTCGCTTGATTTCTACTGCAACAAGCTCGGGCTGAAGGAGGTCCGCCGCTATGAAAACGAACAGGGCCGCTTCACGCTGATCTTCCTCGCGGCTTCTGAAGACGAGCAAAGCGGCATTGCCGACAAGGCACCGCTGATCGAACTGACCTACAATTGGGACCCGGAAGACTACAAGGGCGGCCGCAATTTCGGCCACCTCGCCTATGAGGTCGACGACATCTACGCCACCTGCCAGCATCTGATGGACAAGGGCGTCGTCATCAACCGGCCGCCGCGCGACGGCAATATGGCCTTCGTCAAGTCGCCGGACGGCATCTCGTTCGAGCTGCTGCAGAAGGGGCCGGCCAAGCCCAAGGCCGAGCCCTGGGCGTCGATGCCCAACACCGGCACCTGGTAGCGATCACGCCATCTTGAGCAAGGCGGCCGCGGGACAGGCCGGCCGCCTTTGCCGTTTTGGGCGACCGCACCTATCTACCTGCCTGACGCGCCAGCCAGGCAAAGCCAGCGCCCCGTCCAGGAGAATTCATTCATGCCGACCAGCCGTGCCGATGTCGCCACTGAACATGCCAGCCGCTACCTGCAGCAGCTGTGCAAGCATTGGGCGCACAAATTTCCGGTCGAATTCGATCCCACCCATGGCACGATCGATCTCTCGCTTGGCCGCACGGTCATGGATGCCGATGCGAGCACACTGCATATCACGGTTTCGACCGACGAAGCCGGCTCGATCGAGCGGCTGGAAAGCGTTGTCGCCGACCACATCAAACGCTTTGCTTTCCGCGAGGAACTGACCTTCGACTGGAAGCCAGCGGCGTAATCGGCCTATTTCTGATCGGACTGACTGGCCATCTCCAGCAACGCCAGCACCGAGCGCCAGTTGCGCGCGGTGCCTGGCACCTTGAGGACGCGCGGAATGAGGTTGGCGAACACGGATTTGCCGAGCCCGTCCGGCGCGCTGAGATAGAGCACGTCACCCTTGACCTCGAAGCGCTCGGGGCCGGTGCACTTCTCAGTCAGCCGCGCCACCTCATCGGTGGTCGGCTCGCGCTCCAGCGCATAGGCATGGAGCTTGGTGTGGTCAGCGGCCGCTTCCGGATAGGGATTTTCGCGCACCAGCCGTTCGAACCGAGAGAGGTCGCGCACCATGATGCGCGAATGAAAACCCCATTTCTTCTCGAAGGCCGCTTCGATCTGTTTGGTCAGCGCGGCAGCATCGCCCTTGCCGACCCTGAACACGACATTGCCGCTCTGCACATAGGTGGCGACATCGGAAAGGCCGAGATCCTCGAAGAACGAGCGCAGCTCCGCCATCTTGACGATGCGGTTGCCGCCGACATTGATGCCGGAGAACAGGGCGATGAACACTTTCCCGCTCATATGATGAACCCGGCCAATGTCTCATTGTCGGTGATATCCTGATACTGCACACCCTCGGCCTCGAAATTCGCCCTGAGCAAATCGAAATTGCGGCGGTCCTTGGTTTCGATGCCGATCAGCACCGAGCCGAAATTGCGCGCCGACTTCTTCAGATATTCGAAGCGGGCGATGTCGTCGTCCGGTCCGAGCATTTCGAGGAAATCGCGCAGGGCGCCGGGCCGCTGCGGAAAGCGGATGATGAAGTATTTCTTCAGGCCCTCGAAGCGCAGCGCCCGTTCCTTGACATCCGGCAGCCGCTCGAAATCGAAATTGCCGCCTGAAACCACGGCGACAATGGTCTTGCCGCGGATCTCCTTCCTGGAAAAATCCTTCAGCGCGTCGATGGCCAACGCGCCGGCCGGCTCGAGCACGACGCCTTCTACGTTGAGCATCTCGATCATCGTCGCGCAGAGCCGGTTTTCCGGGATCAGCCGCACCGTGTCGGCGGCGAATTCCTTGAGGTATCGCAAGGGCTCGCGGCCGATCTCGGCGACCGCCGCGCCATCGACGAAGTTGTCGACCTTGGCGAGCTTCAGCCGTTTTCCCGCCGCAAGGCTGTCATGCAGGCTGGGCGCCCCGGCCGGCTCGCAGAAGACGAAACGCGCATCCCGGCCCTGATCGGCGAAATAATGGGTGACGCCGGCGGCGAGCCCGCCGCCACCAACCGGCAGCATGACGATGTCGGGCATGCGCGCGCCAGGCATCTGGTCCGCGATCTCATAGGCGACTGTCGCCTGCCCCTCGATAATGTCCTTGTGGTCGAAGGGCGGCACCATGTGGGCACCGGAGCTTTCGGTGAATTCGAAGGCGGCGCGATAACAGTCGTCGAAAAAGTCGCCGACCAGCCTGATCTCGACGAACTCGCCGCCAAACAGCCTGGTCTTGTCGATCTTCTGCTGCGGCGTCGTCACCGGCATGAACACCACGCCCCTCTTGCCGAAATGGCGGCAGACGAAGGCAAAACCCTGCGCATGGTTGCCGGCCGAGGCGCAGACGAACAGTTCAGCCTGGTTGCCGGCCGCAAGCGCCTTGCGGAAGAAATTGAAGGCGCCGCGGATCTTGTAGGACCGCACCGGCGACAGGTCCTCGCGTTTCAAAAGCACCCGCGCGCCGGTCTTCTTCGACAGATAGTCGTTTTCCTGCAGCGGCGTTTCCGGAAAGATCTGGCGGATCGCGGCGGCAGCGGTAGCGACGCGAGAGGAAAAATTGGTCATCGGAAGTCACCTTGTGCCGCATGTATGTGCGGACCCCTGTCATCAACCTGACGCACGGAGAGGCTGTTGTTGCATCCTGACCTCGCGCAGCCGATCCTGCCTATTGCATATCCGGCCCCGCAACGCCATTGTCCGGCCGTCCATGCCCTCCCGCAAAGGGCATTCGCAGAATCCTTGCAAGCACTTGGGGGCGTTTGTTCATGCCTGTCGCATCGGTCGGCCTGAAATCCATGGCGCTGCCGGAATTCGGCGAGCCGACGGTGATGCCGCTGGTTGCCCGAAATACCCATGAGGCGCGCATCGAGGCGCTGATCGCGCGTGGCGCCAAGGCCGGCTTCGATGGTTTCGCCATCTATGGCGACCGCGAGCACACGGCCAATGTCGCCTATCTCTCAGGCTACGATCCGCGCTTCGAGGAGACATTGCTGGTCATCGTTCCGGGCCGGCAGCCAAGACTTCTCGTCGGCAATGAGGGCTGGGGCTATGCCGAACTCTGCGATGGGCCCTACGAGCGCGTGCTCTACCAGACCTTCTCATTGCCGGCGCAGCCGCGCGACCGCTCGGACGCGCTGCCCGACATTCTTGCAGCCTGCGGCCTGAAGCACGGCCACAGGATCGGCGCCATCGGCTGGAAGCCTTTTGGCGCCGGCGACGCCGGCTTCGATGAGACGACGCTCGACCTGCCTTCCTTCATTGCCGATACGCTGCGCACGCTTGTTGGCGACAAGGGCGCGGTCGTGAATGCCGCCAATCTGCTGATGAACCCTACCGACGGCCTGCGCGCGATCAACGAGGCGGACCAACTGGCTGCCTTCGAGTTCGCCGCGACCTTCACCTCGCAAGGGCTGCGCAATGTCCTCGGAGGCATCGAGCCCGGGATGACCGAACTGCAGGCGGCGCGGCTGATGGGCATGAATGGCCTGCCGCATGGTTGTCACCCGATGCTGTCGGCGGGAAAGCGTGCCGTCTATGGTCTGCCAAGCCCGCGCCTCGATGTTATCAAGCGTGGCGACCCGATCACCATGGCCTACGGCATCCAGGGCGCGCTCAACGCCCGCGCGGGCTTCCTGACCGAAGACGCCTCCGAACTGCCTCCTGCCATCGGCAATTACGTCGAAAAGCTGGTCGCACCCTATTTCGCGGCCGTCGTCGACTGGTATGAGGCGATCGGCATCGGCACGACCGGCGGCGCTTTGTGGAAGGCGGTGCATGATCGCATCGGCGACCCGTTCTTTGGCGTTTCCCTCAATCCCGGCCATCTCGTCCATATCGACGAGTGGATGCATTCGCCGGTGTTTTCCGGCTCCGATATCAGACTGAGATCCGGCATGGCGTTGCAGGTCGACATCATCCCGGCGACCGGCAGCGACTATTTCACCACCAACATCGAGGATGGCATCGCACTCGCCGACGAGGTGCTGCGCGAGGAGATCGCGGAACGCTATCCGGAGGCCTGGAGCCGCATTGAAGCGCGCCGTGCCTTCATGGCGGATGTGCTCGGCATCCGCCTCAAGCCGGAGGTGCTGCCCTTCTCCAACATTCCGGCGTTTCTCCCGCCATTTTGGCTTTCGCGCAACAGTGCGATGGCTGTAACCAGCCGCTGACCACATTTCGGCTGGACACGACTTAGTTCCGCCGCACTCTCCCTGTCCGGGAGGTATCGCGGGAGTGGATGGGCCTTTTGGCCGGAGTTGGAATTTCTGAAGTGCCTTTGAAGAAGATTTTTGCTCTTGTCCTTGCCTTGCTCGTTGCCGGCTGCGCCGGTACGCAAACCCAGGAACTGCTTGGCAGCGCTGTCATGTCCGCGCCGGTGACGGAAATCGCCGGCAACCATTCGATCTTCATCGCCACGACGCGCAAGAAATCCGACGATCCCAACAAGGTTTTCGACGGCGAGCGCTCGGCCACGCTGAACTATGCCCGCGTCAACGTCACCGTTCCCGGTGTCCATCAGGCCGGCCAGATCGAGCGGCGCTCGCGGGGCAAGTCGAATGATCCGGCCAAATATTTCATGGCTTCCGAGGTCGTCGGCTACGACACGCAGCCGAAATTCTCCAGCGCGCTTAACGCCGACATCGCGGCGCGCGGTGGCCGCGTCATGGTCTTCGTGCATGGCTACAACACCGGCTTCGACGATGCCGTCTACCGCCTGACCCAGCTCGTCCATGATTCCGGCTACCCGGGCACGCCGGTGCTGTTCTCCTGGGCCTCGGGCGCCAGGACCACCGACTATGTCTATGACAAGGAAAGTGCCAGTGCCGCGCGCGACCAGCTCGAAGTGACGCTGCGGATGCTGGAGCAGTCCGGCGCGCGACGCATCGACATTGTCGCCCATTCGATGGGAACCTGGGTGACGATGGAAACGCTGCGCCAAATGGCCATCAGCGGCGACCGCGACCTCGGCGGCAAGCTCGGCGACGTGGTTCTGGCCTCGCCCGACATCGATGTCGACGTGTTCAAGAGCCAGATGCGCCGCTATGGCAAGCCCGACAAGCCGTTCATTCTGCTGTTGTCTGACGACGACCGCGCGCTCAGGCTCTCCGGCCTGATCGCCGGTTCGCGGCCACGCGTTGGCGACTACAAGGATGCCGCCGATCTTGCTTCCTACGGCGTGACGGTCGTCGATCTCTCCAAGGTCAAAGGCAGCGACAGCTTCAACCATACGAAATTCGCCGACAATCCGGCCCTGGTGAAGATGATCGGCCAGCGGCTGCGCGAGGATGACGGCTTTGCCAGCGACCGAGATGTGACCGACCGCATCAGCCAACTCGGGCAGTAGATGCGGTTTGGTGACAGTCGCGTTGCCCATTCACCCTTGCGGACGCCCCGGTCCACTTTGAACTGGACCGCGCCCGGCTCTGGCTCTATCGGAATACCAAGCGACGTCCTGTTTTTGACGTTGCCCTTTGCGGGAGCCGGCGCGTGAGCGTGCGTTTCAAGAGTGTCGTCGCCATAAGCTTCGCTGTGCTGGTCGCTGGCTGCGCCGGAAATACGCACGATCTGCTCAACAAGACGACAATCACGGTGCCCGCATCCGACATCGCGGCCACGCATGAGATTTTCGTCGCCACGACCCGGCAGAAAGCGACCAAGGACCCACGCCAAGTGTTCGACGGCGATCGTTCGCTGACCACCAGCTTTGCGCGGGTCGATGTCACGGTTCCAAAGAGCCATCAGGTCGGCGCCATCGAGCGCGCCAAGGGATCCGCCAACAGCAATCCGGCCAAGGATTTCACCGCCAAGGACGTCACCTACTACGAAGGCGCGCCGCAATTCGCCAAGGCGGTCGGCGCCGACATCGCCATGCGCGGCGACCGCGCGCTGGTTTTTGTGCATGGCTTCAACAATGGCTTCGACGACGGCATCTACCGGCTGACGCAGATTGCCCACGACACGAAATATCCGGGCACGCCGGTGCTGTTTTCCTGGGCGTCGAGCGCCAAGACGACAGGCTACATCTACGACAAGGACAGTGCCAACGCCGCGCGTGACGATCTCGAGGCGACGCTCAGGATGCTCGCCAAGACCCGGGTCAAGAGCATCGACATCATCGCTCATTCGATGGGAACCTGGCTGACGATGGAGGCGCTGCGCCAACTCGCCATCACCGGCGATCGCGATCTCGGCGGCAAGCTCGGCTATGTCGTCCTGGCTTCGCCCGACATCGATGTCGACGTGTTCAAGAAGCAGATGATGCGTTACGGCAAGCCTAACAAGCCGTTTGCCGTGCTGCTTTCAAACGATGACCGGGCGCTCAAGCTGTCATCCATCATCTCGGGTGACAAACCCCGTGTCGGCGACTACGGCAATGCCGCCGATCTCGCCAGCTATGGCGTCTCCGTGGTCGACCTGTCCAAGATCAAGGGCGGCGACGGTGGCCTCAACCACGCGAAATTCGCCGACAATCCGATCCTGGTGCAGTTGCTCGGCAACCGTCTGCGCACGCCGGCTGGCCTGGCCTCGGACGAACCCGATCCGGCACAGCTCAACAATCTCGGCCAGGGCCTCGGCAAGGCCGTCGGCTCAGTGGCCGAAGTCGTCATCACCACGCCGTTCAAGGTGCTGACCATCGTCACCGGCGGGCAGTAGCGTCAACCAATGACCAGCCCGGATATGCCGAGATACGGGTCAGGCCGGCCTCGTCAGGATATCGACACACCCTAAACGAACAGGTCGACCTTCTGGAAGGTCGTCACGTCGATCAGGCCGACATCGGAAATCCTGAGCTCAGGAATAACCACCAGTGCCAGCAGCGAGTGCTGCATGTAGGCGTTGTTGAGGGAGCAGCCCATCTTGCGCATCGCCTCGGTCAGCTTTTCGGCCTTGGCGGCGACGATCTCGGCGCGCTCGTCCGACATCAGGCCGGCGATAGGCATTTCGACCAGCGCCAATTCCTTGCCCTTGGAAAACAGCACGACGCCGCCGCCGACTTCGCCCAGCCGGTTGACCGCCAGCGCCATGTCCTGCTTGTTGGTGCCAACGCAGATGATGTGGTGGGCGTCATGCGCCACGCTCGAGGCCATGGCGCAATCGCCCATATAGCCGAAGCCGGAGACGAAGGCGTTGGTGACGCCACCGGTGCCCCTGTGGCGCTCGACCAGCGCGATCTGGCAGACATCGTTGCGGCGGTCCATGGCGACCAGCCCGTCCTCGACGGCAAGATCCGCCTCCAGCGCCCGCGTCGGTGCCTGGTTCTCGATGACGCCGATCACCCGCACCCGCACTTCGTTGGCGCCCTTGGGGGCCGTGATGTCGAAATCGCCGGCCTTTAGCTTCTTGCCCAACTTGACAGTGTTCTTCGCTGTGTCCGGATAGTCATAGGCCGGAATGTCGATGTCGAGCTTGCCGCCCTTGGCCAGCCTGACGCCGCGCGCATAGACCTCATCGATGGTCATTGCGGCGAGATCGGAGACGATCAGCAGGTCGCCCAATCGTCCCGGTGCGATCGAACCGATCTCGCGTTCCAGCCTGAAATGCTGGGCGGTGTTGATCGTCGCCATCTGGATCGCCGTCACCGGCTTCAGCCCCTGGCTGATGGCGTGACGCACCACCCGGTCCATGTGGCCTTCATGGACAAGCGTGCCGGAATGGCTGTCGTCCGTGCACAGGATGAAGTTGCGCGGATCGATGCCGCCTTCGGTCACAGCCTTGATCTGCGAGGCGACGTCATACCAGGCGGAGCCCAGCCGCAGCATTGCCTTCATGCCCTGGCGCACGCGGGCAATCGCATCCTCGGCGCGCGTGCCTTCATGGTCGTCCTCGGGTCCGCCGGCGACATAGCCGTGGAACGGCAGGCCGAGATCGCGCGAGGCATAG
Source organism: Mesorhizobium subarcticum (assembly GCF_055456085.1). Classification (NCBI taxonomy): domain Bacteria; kingdom Pseudomonadati; phylum Pseudomonadota; class Alphaproteobacteria; order Hyphomicrobiales; family Phyllobacteriaceae; genus Mesorhizobium; species Mesorhizobium subarcticum. The sequence goes on from NZ_CM144237.1 coordinate 5,025,179, forward strand.
TGCCCGCCAACGGTCTTGCCTGCCTTCACCGTCGCGGCGATCTCGCCCGACATGACGGGATCGTTGGCGATGACACCGGGGAAATTCATCACTTCGCCGAGCCCGATGATGTTTTCCCAGGTCATCGCCTCGGCAACGTCGGCGACCGTCAGCTCGGCGCCGGCATGTTCAAGCCCAGGTGCCGAAGGCACGCAAGATGGCATCTGCACATGCACGTTGATGGGCATGGCCACCGCCTCGTCATGCATCAGGCGAACGCCCGGCAGTCCGAGCACGTTGGCGATCTCATGCGGATCGATGAACATCGACGTGGTGCCATGCGGGATGACCGCGCGGCAGAATTCGGTCACCGTCACCATGCCGCTCTCGACATGCATATGCGCATCGCAGAGGCCGGGCACCAGATAACGCCCGCCGGCATCGACCACCTTGGTGCCCTGGCCGATCGCGTGGCTGGCATTCGGTCCGCAATAGGCAAAGCGGCCGCCTGATATGGCGACATCGGTGCCGGCGATGATCTCGCCTGAGTGAACGTTCACCCAGCGGCCGTTGCGGATGACAAGATCGGCGGGCTTGCGGCCCATGGCGACGTCGACCAGATGCGTCGCCATCTCGGTCCAGGGCTTGGGTTTCGTCGCATGCGCCGCCGGCTTCTTTGCCATCAAGAGACTCCTGTTTGCGCGACTGTGCCAAGCCTGCCTGGTTTTGGCCAGCGCCAAACGTAGGGTAGGCCTACCCAAGCCTCACGAAGGCTGTTCCGCCTTGACCTCGACGGTGACCTTCGCACCCCCGGCCGAAATCCGTTCCGCGAGGCGCTGGAGCTCGCCTACGGCGAAGGTGCCGTTGAGCATCACCTCGCCGCCGAGGATGGGTTCGACCAGGCGCGGCGACGCCACCACGGCACCGTCGACGCTGAGATCGATCACCTTCCCGACATTCGCCTTGGTGAAGTCGGCGAAAGCCTTTGCGCTGTCCGGTGTCATCTTGAGGTTAAGCACCAGTTGTCCCGACGTTGCATCGGATACGACCGCGGCCTTGGCAATGGCGAGCTTCAGTGGTTCGGCCATGGCGAAGCCGCAGGCGAGCACGATGGCCACTCCAGCGATGAGACGAGCTAGGCTGTTCATCAGGATTTTCCCTGCGGAGACGACCATCTTGCACGGTCACGCCGGCAATGCCAGCCACCCTCGGCTTGCCGACTCCGGTTGGGCGTGCGACAGCCGTGGCGGGAAATTGAGGGGCGGCCGACGCCCGCAGGGGGCGGGGGAATGGGTTGGGCCTGATGGCGCCGGCCTGGCGGATCAAATCCGCCGCGCCGATATTTACCCGTGCCAGCGCTGTGGATAATTCCGTGATCGCACCAGTATCCCCAAGCCCCCTCCTCTGGGCTGGGCGTTCAGGCGGGCCCAAGAACACGACTTGACGGCTTGTGTCTGGCATCTGAAAAGGGCTGGCCTGCGGACGTGGCGGAATTGGTAGACGCAAGGGACTTAAAATCCCTCGATCTCTGATCGTACGGGTTCGATTCCCGTCGTCCGCACCACCCTTCGCTCTTCGAGCTTCGGGTGGCAGGCCACCTGGAGCTCGTTAGACGAAGGAGTGTCCTCCGAAGCCTTGGCGAAGGAGGACCGGCGAACTCATCTGTTCGCACGGACCGGAGATTCCGCTTCCGCACCCGGCCAACCGTCTCCAATGGCTTGGCTCAATCCTTCATCGGGTACAATTTCAAATGCTGGATCAGGATAATCGTCTTGGCGTCTATGATGCGGCCGTCGGCGATGCCGGCCAGCGCTTCGTCGAGCGGCATTTCCAGGACCTCGATGTCCTCGCCCTCCTCCGGCGCGCCGCCGCCGGCTGAGATGCGGTCGGCCGGCGAGTAGCGGGCAACGAAGAACCAGAGCCGCTCGGTGACGCTGCCCGGGCTCATGTAAGGCGAAAACAGCCGCTCGATCTTGTCCAACCGGTAGCCGAGTTCTTCCTCGGCTTCCTTGCGGATGGCGGTCTCGGGATCATTCTCGTCCAACAGCCCGGCACAGGCCTCGATCAGCGGCTCGCGGTGGCCGGTGACATAGGCGGGATAGCGGAACTGGCGGACCAGGAGCACGGTCGAACGCTGGGGATCATAGGGCAGAATCACCGCGCCGTCGCCGCGATCATAGGTCTGGCGGATCTGCGTCTCCCACTGGCCGTCACGCCGGCGATAGTCGAGGACGGTCTTCTTCAGAACAGCCCAGTCGTCGGACAGAACCTCTTCCGAACGGATGCGAATGCGATCTTCCATCATGGTCTCCATGCTATTGGTCGAGGCGTAGCCGCCAACAGGTATTTGCGCAATGCAGGCGAATGGTTCAAAAACGCGTTTCACCGTCTCGTGTCTGGCGCGCTCTCGATCCATTGCATAGACAGCGGTCTACCCCTTCCGGAGCCCCTTTTCATGACAGCATCGCTTTTCCAGCCGATCACGCTCGACGGGCTCACCTTTACCAATCGGATCGCCGTGGCACCGATGTGCCAGTATTCCGCCGAGGACGGCTCGGCCAGCGACTGGCACCTGTACCACTGGATGAACCTGGCGATGTCCGGCGCCGGCATGGTCACGGTGGAGATGACCGATGTCGAGCGGCGCGGGCGCATCACGCATGGCTGCCTGGGGCTTTACTCCGACGACAACGAAGCCGCGGCGCGCCGCACCCTGGATGCCGCACGGCGCGTCGCCGCGCCGGGTACGAAATTCGGTACGCAGCTGGCGCATGCCGGCCGCAAGGCCTCGAACCGCAAGCCGTGGGAAGGCGGCGGGCCGCTGCGGCCAGGCGAGGACCCCTGGCAAACCGTCTCGGCCTCGGCCATCGCCTATGACACCGGCTGGAACGTGCCACACGCGCTGGAGGACGAGGAGATCCTGCAGCTCATCGAGCGGTTCGCCGAGGCCGCAAGGCGGGCCGAACGCGCCGGCTTCGACTTCATCGAGCTGCACGCAGCACACGGCTATCTGATCTTCCAGTTCCTCTCGCCGCTGTCCAACCAGCGCACCGACCGCTGGGGCGGCTCGCTGGAATACCGGATGCGTCTTGTCGTCGAGATCGCCAGGGCGGTGAAGAAGGCAGCACCAAAGCTGATGCTTGGTGCGCGGCTATCCGTAAAGGATTGGGTCGATGGCGGCTTCGACGTCGAGGACGCGATCGAGGTGGCGAAAGCACTGAAGGCCGAAGGCGTCGCCTATCTCTGCTGCTCCAGCGGCGGCAACTCGCCCTTGCAGAAATTGCCCACCGGCCCCGGCTATCAGGTGCACCTGGCGGAAGCCGTGCGCAAGGGCGCCGGCATCCCGACCCGCGCGGTCGGCCTGATCGACGATCCCCGGCAGGCCGAGGCTGTTATCGCGGAAGGCCGCGCCGACATGGTGGCGCTGGCGCGCGCCTTCCTCGCCGACCCGCGCTGGGGGTGGCGTGCGGCCGCGACATTCAGTGAAAAGATCCATCCGGCGCCACAACTCGCCCGCTCGGTCACGACCATGGAACACTGGATGAAGGCCGCCGGCTGATCGGGCCATATTCTAAATACCCGAGACCTCCTGATCCGACGCGATCCGGCCCAGCCCGTTGCCCAACAGCCCGCTTCAATTCTGGCCGCAACCTGTTACGTTGGGTGAGGCTGCGGCGGGCGCGGCCGGGCTTGGGAGGAAATCATGTCGTTCAGGGCATTCTTGCCGGCAGCAGCGCTTGTGGCTGTGGCCGGGTTCTGGCTCGGTGCATCGACGCCGAGCGTCGCGCAATATTGCGAAGGTACGGTGCACGGCCTGTCCGGGCGCTACAATCTGGCAACCGGCAGCGGCTTTCTCGCCGTGCGGACGCGGCCGAACTCGTCGTCGCGGATGATCGGCCAGTTGTTCAACGGCGACCACACCGAAATCTTCGACCGGCGCGGCAATTGGTACCAGGTCGAGATCGGCGGCACGACCGGCTGGGCAAACGCGCGGTGGCTGCGCAACGATTGCGGCTACTGAGACGCCCGTGCATGTCGCCCAAAATGGATCCGGTTTTGGGACATCAAACAAAGACCTGAGAGCGCGTCGTAAACGCGACGCGACTTTTGGGCGCAGGCTGACAGCCACTTTTGCAACCAAATTGGCTGTTTTGCGTTGCGGCCATGATGATGGACAACAAACCCTTTGAAACGCCCGTCGTGGTCGAACTCGGCCATGTCGGCAAGTATCGCCATATTCGCAGCACCCAGGAGGCGGCGGAGTGTCTGATGACGGTGTGGCCGCTCAATCGCGGTCCGCGTCATCGTGATGCCCTCGACACTTGCCTCAAAGTGCTGGAAGGTTATCGTTCGACGGCGGATGCACGCCGGGCACTGATCGAGGCCGCCAGGGAATCGGAAGTGCTGGTGCCCGACGACAGGCTGCCCGACGACCGCTTGCATTAGCAGGCGGACCTTTCAACCGGAGGATTTCATGGCGAAGCTGACTTACAAGATCGTCGAACATGACGGCGGCTGGGCCTACAAGGTCGGCTCGACATTTTCAGAGACATTTCCCAGCCATCAGGATGCGCTGCGCGCCGCCGAAATTGCTTCGGCCGAACAACAGGTGGCGGGCGCGACGGACGGCATCCAGTATGAGGATGCCGACGGCAAATGGCACGAGGAACTGGCCGATGGCCGCGACCGGCCGCAGACCGAGGTTTCCGACTGAATTTTATCGCCAAAGGCCGCAGGCCACGGACGCCCGGAGAGAGGGACGTCTCGTGGCCAGTTGCGAGCCCTCGCGGCCGATTATTTACCGCAATACTGGTCGTTCACGTTTCCCTGAGCATTCGCGTCAGGACCAGCCGTGCTGTAGGCACAAGGGCCGACGGCGCCCGAACTGCCAAGAGTGTCCAGCCCGGACCGGTCGCCGTTGATGCTTCCAGTCGTGTTCTGATCCACGCTTGATGACTTTTCGTTGCCGAACGGCCACCAGTTGTGATGGTTTGAGTATGCGCCGTCGGACGATTGCGCCATCGCCGATGTGGCGAGACCGATCGTCAGGACGGATGCTGCGAGAATTTTCCTGTACATTGAATTACTCCGTGTCTTGGTCGCCTTGGGTGCGACACGGGGTAAACCCGGCAGTCAGCCGGATGGTTCATTGAAATTGTCGTGAGGCTGAGGTGATAGCCGACCGGAAAACGCGCGAGCAGCGATACGCTCGATAAAAGCAACGATGCGTTCCGGCTCGACGAATTGCGGCATGTGGCCGAGGCCATCGGCAATTTCGAAATCGAGTCCTGCGATCTTGCCTTGCATTGGTTCGCCATGGATGCAGATGTCGATGACGTGATCGGCGGTTCCAAAGAGGATGCCGGCGGGCATGGTGATCTCGCCGTAGCGCTGCTCGATGCGGCCGAGATCCTCTTCGACCGCATCGATATCGGTCGACGTGGCGTGGAAATGAGCAGGCCGCAGTCCAAGCCATCCTCCGCCCTCGACCATATAGTCGGACGGAAACGCCTGCGGCGCGAATATGAATTCCATCGTCGGTCGCGCATATCGAAGGCTTGTCGGTATCGCCAGCGTGTAAGCCATGATCCAACGCCAAAGACGCGACCGGATATTGAGCAAGCCGGTCTTTTCGCGCATGCCGGCTTCCAGATGCGTCAACGGCGCCAGCAAGGCGATGCCCGAAATCGCCTCGGGATGCTCCACGGCGAGCGTCAACGTGATGGCGCCACCCAGCGAATGGCCCACCACCAGCGGCCTTTCCAGACCTAGCGTTTCGATAAAGCGGCGCACCAAGGCTGCCTGTTCGAGTAACCGGCCCGTGGCACCGTTGGCGCGCACCGAATAGCCCGATCCCGGACGATCGAGCGCGATCAGCCGGTAGCCTTGGCCGAAATGCGCAAACAGTGTGTGCCGGAAGTGATGGAGTTGAGCACCGAGCCCGTGCACGAAGACGATCGGCCTGCCCTCACCCACATCGACATAGTGGATGCGGTTGCCGTCGATCTGGACCAATTTTCCGACCGGCGGCACCAGTCTTTGCGCCTTCGCCGCAATCCACAGTGTTGCGAGCACGAGACAGCCGATCCCCAGGACCGCCAGCAGAAACAGCGCGGCCAGCAGCCACAACAGAATTGACAGGAACATTGTTCACCCGGATCAGAACCGGGCCAGCTTAGCCGCATCCGATCGCGGTGCAACCATCGAAACGGGCGACCCAATGGACCGCCCGCTGAGCTTTTGCTTCCTAGCGTGGATGACGCCAAACAACGTGCCGATGGCGAAAAATCAGCCGTGCAGTTTGGTGGCGATCTCGGCGACGCGCTTGCCCTGGAATTTCGCGCCTTCGAGTTCCTGGGCCGAAGGCTGGCGCGAACCGTCGCCGTCGCTGGTCGTGGTCATGCCGTAGGGCGCGCCGCCGCGCACGACATCGTTGCCCATCTGCGCCTGGTAGGCATAGGACAGCGGCACGATGATCATCCCGTGATGCTGCAGCAGTGCCTGTGTGGTGATCAGGGCGAGTTCGGCGCCACCATGCTGGGTCGCGGTCGAGGACATGACCGAGCCGATCTTGTTGACCAGTGCGCCCTTGGCCCAGAGTGGGCCGGTCTGGTCGAAGAAATTCTTCAGCTGCGAGCACATCATGCCGAAGCGCGTCGAGGCGCCGACAATGATCGCGTCATAGTCGCCAAGCTCGAGCGGATCGGCGATCGCCGCTTCCTGGTCGAGCTTGTAGTAGGCAGCCTTGGCGACCGCCTCAGGCACCAGTTCGGCAACACGCTTGATGGTCACCTCGGCGCCGGCCTCGCGGGCACCCTCGGCGGCTGCCTTGGCCATCTGCTCCATGTGACCCCAGCTCGAATAGTAGAGAACAAGTACCTTCGCCATTTCCATCTCCTTGATTGCGCAACGGAGGCTGACACTGCCTCGTCGCGGAAGGTGTTACGGGTCCGGGTGTTCACTGGATATCTCTCATATGGGTACAGATTGTTCACCGATCAGGTGGCATTGCCGCTGGCCTCGCGCCGCGCTATTTCAGGCGACCCGTCCTGCCGGAGCCTTCCATGCCTGAAATCGTTACCGCCGCCATGCTCGTCATCGGCGATGAGATTCTGTCCGGCCGCACCAAGGACAAGAACATCGGCCACCTCGCCGACATCATGACGGCTGTAGGCATCGACCTGAAGGAAGTGCGCATCGTTCCCGATGAGGAGGACGAGATCATAGCTGCCGTGAATGCGGTGCGCGCACGGTTCACCTATGTGTTCACCACCGGCGGCATCGGCCCGACGCATGACGACATCACCGCCGATTCGATTGCCAAGGCGTTCGGCGTTCCCTGCGAATACGATGCCAAGGCCTATGCCATGCTGGGCGAGAGCTACGCCGCGCGCGGCATCGAATACACCGAGGCGCGCAAGCGCATGTCGCGGATGCCGCGTGGTGCTGACCATATCGACAACCCGGTATCGGTTGCGCCCGGATTCCGCATCGGCAACGTCCACGTCATGGCCGGCGTGCCGTCGATCTTCCAGGCCATGCTCGACAATGTCGTGCCGACGCTGAAGACCGGCACGAAAATGCTGTCGGCGTCAGTGCACTGTCCGTTCGGGGAGGGCCTTATCGGCGGGCCATTGGGCGACATCCAGAAGGCGCACCCGGACACGATCATCGGCTCCTATCCGAAATATGGCGACGGCAAGTTCTGGACCGAACTGGTCGTGCGCGCCCGCAGCCAGGAGGCGTTGGACTCCGCGCGCGCCGATGTCGAGGCGATGGTGGCTGGTTTCGCCGCCACGGCGAGTTGATCGGCTTAAAGCCGGAACCAAGCACGCCGCGCCGGCGTTTCCCTGCACGCGAGTTCTTCGAAGGCTCGCAAGATTGAGGGATCATCATGCGCTTCAAGACCATCGTTGCCATTCTGCAGAACGAGCAGGACGCCGAGCGCGTGCTCGACTGCGCCATTCCGCTCGCCAGCCGCTTCGAGAGCCATCTGGTCGGCATCCATGCCGAGGCGCTTCCGGTGCCCTACACATCGGCGACCGGCTTTCCCGATACCGAATTCCTGCAGGTTTCGGCCGACATGAACCGGGAGCGGGCCGACAAGCTGCAGGCCGTCTTCCTCCGGCGCATCGAGGATTCCGGCCTCTCCTTCGAGTGGCGCAGCCTGGAAAGTTTTTCCGGCGACAGCGCGCTGACCGGCATTTCAAGCGTGCGCGCCGCCGATCTGATTGTCGCCGCCCAGCGCGATACCGGCGGCGATCCGAGCGCCGATGTCGACACGCTGGTCTATGATGCCGGCCGGCCGGTGCTGGTGGTGCCGAGCGAGGGCCCGCTGGTCACCACCTTCAAACATGTGCTGCTCGCCTGGAACGGCAGCAAGGAAGCCGCGCGCGCCGCCTTCGACGCCCTGCCCTTCATCATCGAGGCCGAGAAAACCGACATACTGGTCATCGATCCGCCTGATACGCTCGACGAAAGCCCGGAAGCCGCCGGCGCCGAAATCGCATCGGCCCTGTCGCGCCACGGCGCCAACGTCAGTGTCTCGGTGCAGAAGTCTGGCGGCACCTCGGTTGACGACATGATCCAGAACCGGGTCGCCGAGACCGGCGCAGACCTTCTGGTGCTTGGCGCCTACAGCCACTCCTGGCTGCGCCAGCTGCTGTTTGGCGGGGTGACACGCACGGTGCTGCGCACAACCCAGGTGGCGGCCTTCCTGTCGCGATAAGTCCACAGCCATCGCAGCCGGTCGCCCTTGCCAAGTCCAAGGTTTTCCAGTTAATTCCGCGCGCATTCCCCTGTTTTTGTGCACGCGGCCTTCGCGTGCTGCGGAGTGCGCGAAAAATGTCCCTTCCCGAAAAAGCCTTCCCGGTCTCCTGGGACCAGTTTCATCGCGATGCGCGCGCGCTCGCCTGGCGGCTTGCGGGCGCCAACAAGGGGCAATGGAAAGCGATCGTCTGCATCACGCGTGGCGGGCTGGTTCCCGCTGCCATTATCTCACGCGAGCTTGGCATCCGTGTCATCGAGACGGTGTGTGTCGCCTCCTATCACGACTACACCAGCCAGGGGCAGATGCAGGTGCTGAAGGAGATTACGCCGGCATTGCTGGTCGACGAAGGCGTCGGCGTGCTGATCATCGATGACCTGACCGACACCGGCAAGACTGCGGCGATCGTGCGCGCGATGATGCCCAAGGCGCATTTCGCCACCGTCTACGCCAAGCCCAAAGGCCGGCCGCTGGTCGATACTTTCGTCACCGAAGTGAGCCAGGACACCTGGATCTATTTCCCCTGGGACATGGGCTTCACCTATCAGAAGCCGATCGCCGACGACCACGCCGGCTGATTCGAAACAGGCCGCTTTTCCAGACAAGTCGCCACAGACGGCAATATTCTGCTTCCGCGGACCGGTCCGGGGGCAAGATATCCTGTAAAACAGACCTTTGGTGACGGGATTCGGCCAGCCTGATCAAAGTTTTTACTTTTATTGGTCACGATTAGCCGTAAGATTCGTGAGGCGGCAAACGATTCTGGAGGCTGGGGCTAGCTTTCTCCGATGTTGACGAGGCCAACGACGCATAACCATCTGGCTGAAAGGGTCCGGCGACTCTTCGGCACCGCGCCGTGCCGTCTGCAGGTTGCCGCCCTGCCCTGGCGCGATGCCGGGAACAGCGTCGAGATCATGCTGATCACCAGCCGTGATACCGGCCGCTGGGTGCTGCCAAAGGGCTGGCCGGAAGCCAGGGAGCCACTGTGCGAGGCAGCCGCGCGCGAGGCCGGCGAGGAAGCCGGATTGCGCGGAAGCATCTCCCATCTGGAGGCCGGCCGCTACTTCTATGCCAAGGTGCTGGCATCGGGCGAAGAAGTGCCTTGCGAGGTGCTGGTGTTTCCGCTGCATGTCGACAAGATCGCCGACCGCTGGAAGGAAAAGCGCGCCCGCACCCGCAAATGGGTCAGTTCCAGCGAAGCGGTGCGCATGGTCAATGAACCGGACCTTTGCCAGATCATCGCCTATTTCTGCGCCGACCCGCATAAATTCGCCTAAGCGACATCTTTTGCGTGTTTTACGGCGGATTCACAACCATGTGATGTGCCGCATGAATGGTTTGCTAATTTTTCTTCGCTAAGAATCGGCCAATCTGGCGATAGATCGATGGCAAACTCTGTAGACCCACTTAAGCAGGATTCCGACACCTCCAAGCGCGAGCACCGTCCACGCGTGCTCAAGGGCGGTTCCGTCATCACCGGCATTCAAAACTCGGAAGTCGGCGTCACGCTGCGCAACCAGCATGCGGGTGGCGCCGAATTGAAGGTTCCGCTCGAGTCGAGGGTTCCCGATCGTTTCCTTCTCTATGTGCCGCTCGACGGGGTCGCCTATCGCTGCGAGGTCCGCTGGCGCCGCAACGATCGGATCGGCGTCCAGTTCACCGGCACGGAGCCGAAGCCCAAGTTGCATTACGGCTGATATCGGGCGTATCGGTCTGAGAGGCTTTTGCCGCCGACGGGATTGCCTCTTGACCATCGGCAGCGCGCAACCCCACTGCCGCAAACGGCAATCGTAGCAGCGCGATCTATCCCCGTTATCCACATATGTGACACACAAGATGTTGGGGTCACAAAAGCTACGCAAACGAATCCTTGACGGCGCAAACCGAGTCGCCTTTTATACGTCATGCGCTCCTGTTGAGAGTGCGACCGGAAAGTTCTGAGCCCGGTCTTTTTCCCGGATTATGTGCGTTTTTGCTCGCATTTCCGCCTGTTTACGAGGCCGGCGGAAGCGTTGGGATTGTGGGTGGTGGGGCGACGAAAGGGAGAATTGTCGGACTGGAATAAATAGTCTGTTAATACTATATTTAGTGTTTGCAGGTAGGTTCGACGCTAGATAGTGTGAATTTCCCTCCAGCGAGGGAATCGAAAAAATCAGATTTGAGGGACCCGCGGGTTTCGTCGGCGTGTTGGGCAGAGGCTTCTCGGGAAGCATCATCAGCAAGGGCCGGGAAATACCGCGAAATGGAGAGCCGGCCGTTTTCGAACGCCGGCAAGCGGCGGACATGCGCGTTTCGCTTTAGGGGGCAGAAATCCCCCGACGAAAGCGCTATATATAGACAAAAGGGACCGGACCAATGCGCATCGAGCGTCGTTTCACCAAGCCAGGGCAATCAGCTTATGCGGAGATCGAATTCCGCAAGGCACTTTCCGAGATCAAGAATCCGGATGGCTCGGTGGTGTTCCGCTTGGACAATATCGATGTGCCGGCGCAGTTCTCCCAGGTCGCTGCCGACATCCTGGCACAGAAGTATTTCCGCAAGGCCGGCGTTCCCGCGCGCCTGAAGAAGGTCGAGGAGAACGACGTCCCCTCCTTCCTGTGGCGCTCCGTTGCCGATGAGGCGGAACTTGCCAAGTTGCCGGAAGCCGAGCGCTATGGTTCCGAAATCGACGCCCGCCAGGTCTTCGACCGGCTGGCCGGCACCTGGACTTATTGGGGCTACAAGGGCGGCTACTTCAAGTCGGAGGAAGACGCGCGCGCCTTCCGCGACGAGCTCGCCTATATGCTGGCCACCCAGCGCGTCGCGCCGAACTCGCCGCAATGGTTCAACACAGGGTTGCACTGGGCCTATGGCATCGACGGTCCGAGCCAGGGTCACTTCTATGTCGACCCCTTCACCGGCAAGCTGACCAAGTCAAAATCTTCCTACGAGCATCCGCAGCCGCATGCCTGCTTCATTCAGGGCGTGCAGGACGACCTAGTCAACGAGGGCGGCATCATGGATCTGTGGGTGCGTGAAGCGCGCCTGTTCAAGTATGGCTCCGGCACCGGGTCGAACTTCTCGCTGCTGCGCGGCGAAGGCGAAAAGCTGTCGGGTGGCGGCCGCTCGTCCGGCCTGATGAGCTTCCTGAAGATCGGTGACCGCGCCGCGGGCGCCATCAAGTCGGGCGGCACGACGCGCCGCGCCGCGAAAATGGTCATCGTCGACGCCGACCACCCCGATATCGAGGAATTCATCGACTGGAAGGTCAATGAAGAGCAGAAGGTCGCCTCGCTGGTGACCGGCTCGAAGATCGTCAAGAAGCATCTCGAAGCTATCATGAAGGCCTGCGTCAATTGCGAAGGCAATGGCGACGACTGTTTCGACCCGTCGATCAACACGGCGCTGAAGCGCGAGATCAAGGCGGCCAAGAAGGACGCGGTGCCGGAGAACTACATCTACCGCGTCATCCAGTTCGCCAAGCAGGGCTACACCTCGATGTCGTTCAAGACCTACGACACCGACTGGGATTCGGATGCCTATCTGACCGTTTCGGGCCAGAACTCCAACAATTCGGTGTCGCTGAAGGACAATTTCCTGCGCGCCGTCGAGGACGATGCCGACTGGCACCTGACCGCCCGCAAGGACGGCAAAGTACTGAAGACGCTGAAGGCGCGCGACCTCTGGGAAAAGATCGGCTACGCCGCCTGGGCGTCGGCTGATCCCGGCCTGCATTTCAACACGACGATGAACGACTGGCACACCTGCGCCTCCGCCGGTGCGATCCGGGCCTCCAACCCGTGCTCGGAATACATGTTCCTCGACGACACGGCCTGCAACCTCGCTTCGATCAACCTGCTGCCCTACCGCAACACCGATGGCACGATCGATATCGCTGCCTACGAGCATACGGTGCGGCTGTGGACCATCGTTCTCGAAATCTCGGTCATGATGGCGCAGTTCCCGTCGAAGGAGATCGCCAAGCAGTCCTACGAATACCGCACGCTCGGCCTCGGCTACGCCAACATTGGCGGCCTGCTGATGACGTCGGGCATTCCCTATGACTCCGACGAAGGCCGCGCGATTTGCGCCGCGCTCACCTCGATCATGACCGGCATGGCCTATGCCACTTCGGCCGAAATGGCCGGTGAACTCGGCGCCTTCGCCGATTACGACCGCAGCGCCCAGAACATGCTGCGCGTCATGCGCAACCATCGCCGCGCCGCCTATGGCGAGAAGCAGGGCTATGAGAAGCTGGCCGTCAATCCGGTGCCGCTGGTTGCTTCCGACCTCAAGCAGCAGGCGCTTGCCGAGCATGCGAAAGCCGCATGGGACCGCGCCATCGAGCTCGGCGAGGAGCATGGCTACCGCAATGCGCAGGCGACCGTGATCGCGCCGACCGGCACGATCGGCCTTGTCATGGATTGCGACACCACGGGCATCGAGCCCGACTTCGCGCTGGTGAAGTTCAAGAAGCTCGCCGGTGGCGGCTACTTCAAGATCATCAACCGCGCCGTGCCGGAAGCGCTGCGCACGCTCGGCTACTCCGAAGCCCAGATCGGCGAGATGGAGGCCTATGCGGTCGGCCACGGCAATCTCAACCAGGCTCCGGCGATCAACCCCGGTTCGCTGAAGGCAAAAGGCTTCACCGATGAGAAGATCACGGCGCTCAACGCGGCGCTGAAGTCGGCCTTCGACATCAAGTTCGTCTTCAACCAGTGGACGCTCGGCGCCGACTGGGTGAAGGAGACATTCGGCTTCACCGACGAACAGCTCAACGACTTCTCGTTCGAGATCCTGCCGGCGCTGGGCTTCTCCCGGAAGGACATCGAAGCCGCCAACATCCATGTCTGCGGTGCGATGACGCTTGAAGGCGCGCCCTTCCTCAAGGCCGAACACCTCGCGGTGTTCGACTGCGCCAGCCCGTGCGGCAAGATCGGCAAGCGCTCGCTTTCGATCAACAGCCACATCCAGATGATGGCGGCGGCCCAGCCCTTCATCTCGGGCGCTATCTCCAAGACCATCAACATGCCCAACGATGCGACGGTGGAAGACGCCAAGGGCGCCTACATGCTGTCGTGGAAGCTGGCGCTGAAGGCCAACGCGCTCTACCGCGACGGCTCGAAGCTGTCGCAGCCGCTGAACTCCTCGCTGCTCGCCGATGGCGAGGACGATGAGGACGAAGCCCTCGAACAGCTGATCCAGGCTCCGGCGGCGGCGCGCGCGGCGCAGATCACCGAACGCATCGTCGAGCGCATCATCGAGCGCGTGTCGCGCGAGCAGGAAAAGCTGCCCGGCCGCCGCAAGGGTTATACGCAGAAGGCCAAGATCGGTGGCAACACCATCTTCCTGCGCACCGGCGAATATGATGATGGCCGCCTCGGCGAGATTTTCATCGACATGAACAAGGAAGGTGCCACGCTGCGTGGCCTTCTCAACAACTTCGCCATCGCCATTTCGCTCGGCCTGCAATATGGCGTGCCGCTCGACGAATATGTGCACGCCTTCACCTTCACCAAGTTCGAGCCGGCCGGCATGGTGCAGGGCAACGACGCCATCAAGAGCGCGACGTCGATCCTCGACTACGTGTTCCGTGAGCTTGCGATTTCCTATCTCGGCCGCAACGACCTCGCCCATGTCGACCAGTCGGACTTTTCCAACACCGCACTTGGCCGCAACATCAGCGAAGGCAAGACCGACGCCGTCTCCAAGGGCCTGACCCGTGGCGCCTCGCCGGTGAAGCTGGTGTCGCGCGCGATCGGCAACGAGCCGAAAGGCTTTGCGGCCTCCCCGGGTGTCCCTGCCCGCTCAGTGCCGACTGCCTTCTCCGGCTCCAACGTGCTGGCACTGAAGCCGGCCAGTGACGAAGCGGTCGCCTACAAGCGTGATTATGAGGAGCGGGCCAAGGAATTGGCGGAAGACATCGCCTTCGAGGAAGCGGCGGGCTCTGCTTCCGACACCACGGCGGGATTGTTCACCGACGCGGCAGCGAATGAAGCAGCCGAGGCGAAGAAACTCGCCAACGACCGCCGCGCCAAGTCATTGCTGCAAGGCTACACCGGCAATTCCTGCTCCGAGTGCCAGAATTTCACGATGGTGCGCAACGGGACTTGTGAGAAGTGCGATACGTGCGGCTCGACGAGCGGGTGCAGCTGAGCCTCTATTTCTTCACTTTTTCTGTAAGAGCCGGGTGCAAGTGTGCCCGGCTTTTTCTTATAGAAATTTGAAATAGGCTAAAACCTGTGAGGCTGGAGATTTGAAATGCGTGTGCTGGGGATTGAGTTTAGTGCCAGCTTTTTAAATTATGTTCTTTTGGACATCGCAGATGAGAAGACGACGATTGTAACCGTGAATCGACTAACACTCACTGCGACAAGATCAAAAGACGCACTTAGGTCCTTTCAAGCAGCAGTACAGTCAATGTATAATTCGACCATGCCTGATCGAGCAGCCATTAAAATGAAGCCGGAGAAAGGCGCCATGAGCGCAGGAGCAGCCTCTCTAAAGATGGAGGGAATAGCTTTGGCAAATGCCCCGTGCGATGTGGAATTCATCTCTCCACATAAAATCGCCAAAGCTGAAATTCCTCCTGGGTCAGTTAAGAAATACTTAGAACCGGCCTACAAGGCAGCAGCTTCATTCAAAACGAATTAGGCGTCACATGCATCCAAAAGAGGTTGCAGAAACACTTGAGCAGCTGCAGGCTCACTACCGAGATATCGAAGAGCACCCGGAGGGAGCTAACGGATATGTGTTCTTTGCGGTTAACAAACTAACCGCGGTCCCAGTTGCGATAAAATTCTATTTCGGTGCGCCAGGAGAACGACGACACGACGAACCGAACCTATTAGCTCAGATCAAATCACCGAATGTCATTCCGATACACAATGCACAAAACATATCTGACGATTGGGCATTTTTCGTAACACCGCGCCATGCAGGCGGCACACTCGACACTGTGATTCAATCTCAACCTTCGGCGCACCGTGCGATCGATATCGCCTGTGGCGTCTGCAACGGTGCAAGTGCGATCCATGCCAACGGATTGATCCATCGAGATTTCAAACCCGCGAATATCGTATGGGATGGAGGGGTTCCACTAATAGCTGACTTTGGAAGCGTCAGGCGCCTGGCAGAAGGTGAAGCGGACCTGCCAGCATCCGGACATAGCGCCCTCTACCGCCCGCCCGAATCTTTTGAGACCAGTCGATATAGCTTGATGGGAGACGTTTATCAGATTGGGCTGGTTACGTATCAGCTTCTCGGCGGGCACCTTCCTTACGATCCACTGGCATATTTCAGCAAAAAGGACCTGAAGGATTACGTCGGGCTGTCGGACGATTTTCAAAAATCCCAATTCCAAGACGGTGTGATCTATCGTTTGGCGGCATCCGGTCAACTGATGGACTTCAGAAGCTTACCGCCTTGGATACGCGGTGTCGCAAAAAATGCCCTTCGTTCGATGACCAATCCGGACCTAGGCATGCGATTTAAGAATGCCGCAGATATAGCGGCCGCTCTCACCCGTGTACGAGCCGATACGCCGGATTGGAAATGGGTCGAAGACGTAGCGAGGCTTGAGCTTGCCGACCGAATAATCGAGCTCCGACCACTTGAGAACGCGCTTTATGAACCGCTGCAAGCCAAGGGTGGGCAGTTCCGCCGTATCCCATCGATGCCAGATGCACCGCTCGGAATCTTGGTTCCTCGTGTAGCTTAAAATTCGGTGCTTTTGTGCCAGACATAACCGGCTGCCTCGCGACCAGTGCAACTATGCCTGGTGTAGAAACCGAGATGCACGCTTGCACATTTGCGGTTTGCTCGTAGCGGCCCGAACTTACCCGGGAATCAACCTCGCGCAGCCAATCTAAATTATCCTGCCGGCAACACCCGCAGCGTCTGCTCGTCAAACAGCGGCTCTTCCTGGCCGACACGAACAAACAGCACTTTCCGCCCGTCACCCGCCGGCACCTCGAAATACTGGATGCCGTCAGGCATTTCGCCCCAATCGCCGCAGGGCGGTTCGGGAACCTCATTGGGATTGGCGAGCGCTTTCAGCTCTTTCGCGTAGGCGGCGTCGGGGCTGAATGTATAGCGTTTGACGCCGGCGGGTACGCTTCCCTCCGTGTAGGGCGCCAGCTCGCAGCGGGCGCTGACGGCCTTGTCGGTCTTTTCCAGGAACAGCCGCTGCAATGCGGCCTCGGCGGTTTCGCCCGGCTTGATGTCGAACACCTCGACCACAGGGTCGGCTGCGCCGCCATCACTGTATTTGATGACGAGCGCATTGCCAGCGAATTCGAAATGGATCTGGCGGAAGCCGAAATCGCAGCGCTGTACCCAGGCGGCAAGACCGACCGTCTTGTCGGCCAGCCTTTCCCAGACGCATTTGTCGATCGGCGGGCGCGATGGCGCTGGCTCATCCGCGCGCGTCACGGCGGATACCGTTACGGACGCAAGCAAGGCGCAGGCCCAGGCGATTGATCTCACGGCGCTAGTCATCGCTGCATCCCGTCAAGGTGAAGGCGTCCCAGGCCGAGCGATCCGGATTGGCGTTGGCGAAATCGGCCCACTCGGTGAAAGCCACGCCGAAACCGGGCAGTAGCAGCCCTTTCGGCGCCGGTGTCGCTTCGCGCGAGTTCAACTGCTCGGCGCCGCCTCCGGTCAAGGCGTAGACCTGACCATCCCATATACTGCACAGCCCGCTGCCATCCTGCAGGCCCGCCTCGCGGTCATCGTCGGTGCAGGTGTGGCGGATGGTGCCGAGCGGGAACGAATTCCGGCCATTGGTCCAGGTGATGTCGGCCGGCAGGTTTGTGCCGGTGTTGGGCACGCTCAGCGAAAACACCTGCGCCGTCAGCGCCGCCGGCTCATTGTCGATCGGCCGGAATTGCATCACCGCACCCGAGCGCGGCTCACGGTAGGTGGCGTGGCTCAGCATGCATTCCCTGGCGCTTGCCACCTGCAACGAGCCGAGCAGTGCCAGGACAACAAAGGCCCGTGTGCGGATGATCATCTGAAATCTCCGGAAAGCGCCATGAACGCCCACGCTCAGACCAGCCCGACGAGCAAAGCCGCGCCGCCGAGAAAGCCCGCCGAGCAGACCCACAGCAGCCAGAGACCCCTCACCCGGCATTCAAGCACGGCTGAGCCGGGGTTGGCGGGGTCATAGTGCACATCGACCTTGCTGCCCTCGGCATAGCTTCGCGCCTGACCGCTGACGAGGCCAGGCAGCGAAGCCGTGACCGTGGCGCCGAAGCTGACGCGGTCGGCACTGTAGCGCTGACCGGCGACGCCATAGCTGTAGACGATGCGGGATTTGAAAACGGTGCGCCAGCGTCGAGAGCCGCTATAGTTTCGCAGCGCCTGCAGGCCGGAGTTATCGATGCGGCCGGCGGTAACAGGCCATTTCGCCGCCTGCTCGGCGAGCGACTTCTGGGCGAAACCCATGCGCAGGATCATCAGGCCCATGAACAACAGCAGCGCCGCGGCACCTAGGTTCTGTGGCTTGGGCAGATGCGGCCTGATCGCCTCAAGCAAGCCGCCGACGGAAAACACCAGCACCAGCGCGCCGATCACCAACCCGGCCGAAAGCTGGAACATGAACTTGAAGGCGCCATCGGGCATGGTGCGCTCGATCACGGCTTTGCTGGGATCGGCCGGATTGTAGAAGACAGTCACCTCCGCCCCACGCGGAAACTGCGCCAGGGTCTCAGCGATTTCGAAATTCCCCAGATTCTCCTTCACGCTGTAGCGCGAACTTTGAAATTTCTTGGCCCCCACCTTGTACTCGAAGGTGATGGCCGGAAAATTGCGCATCTCGGTGGTATCGCTGCTGTCGGAGCCGACGCCCGAGCTTCTGACCTCACGCGCCTCGACACGCGACGAGATGATCTTTCCCGGCGTCGGCAACCAGTGGCTGAGTGCCCGGACCTCTCGCCATTTCACGATGGTGATAAGCGATAACATGCCCGCGACCGCGCAGACAAAGCCGACAAGCAGAGTCTTGAGTTCCACCCTGATCCCCCCGGAGTGCAGGAACCGGCACTAGACAGCACCGCGGTGGCAATGTCTCGCTTATTCGCAAAGCCACCGGAGTGAGCGGCCCAGCAAATCCAGATGGCTCAACGCTGCGAGCGGCGCTTTACTCGTCGATCTCCATGACACGGACATAGCCTTCCAGCAGAAGCGCGCGATCCCGGACAACATTGGTCGCGTCGGCGGCCTGCATGGGCACATACATCGTGCCTTGCCTCGTTTCATAGAGCGCGTCGCGCGCCTTCGCTTCGGCATCGCGAAAAGCCAGCCAGGCGCGCTGCGACAGGCGCAGCTGTTGCGCGGCCTCGCGCGGCAATTTGTGCATCAGCGTCGCATAGGCGGTATTCATGCGGTGATCGTAATCGTCAGTCGCCGTCGCCTCGAACTCGGTTTGGCCTGCGGTCGAGCCATGATCTGGGTCATTCAGGCAGCGGTCGAGTGTCTCCGCCGTGGGGTCTTTCAGACCCGAGGCCAACAGGGGCACCGGCGACAGCGCCATCAACAAGCAGGCCAGCGCTCCGCTGATGAGCTTTCCGCCAACGTTGTGCATTGCTCCCCCAAAGATGACCCGACGCACGGGTGACGTTCGCGCGCCAAGATCGTCTTCCGGCATTGTGGAGGCAATATGCCCGAACGCAAGCCGGCGTCGGGCCATCACGCCGGTCTCACAGCCAGGAAGGTGTTCCATTCTTCGTTGTTGCGGCCCAGGTTGAAGTCGTCCCTGAGAAGGACCAGCCCGGCGGCTTCGAGACGGGCCGCGAAGTCGTCCCTGCGCCAATAGACCGTATGATATTCGCCTGATGTCTCGCCATCGCCATTGCGCATTGATACGAGGAAAGCGCCGCCTGGCCGCAGTGACCTGGCTATCTTGGCAAGCACGTGGTCGGTCTGGTCGCGCGGCACATGGATCAGGACGGCGAGCGCCAGGACGGCGTCATAAGGGCCGCCGAGATCATCAGTGAGGAGGTCGAGAAGCTCACCATGCTTGCCGCGCGCAGCCTGCAGCTCGAGAAACCGTTTTGTCGCGTCGGTGCGGCGAACTTTGACGCCCAACCCCTCCAGAAAGTCCGCATCGTAGCCCGCTCCGGATCCGACTTCCAGAATCTGGCCGCTCGTTCCGGCGATCGCCACAAGGCGCTTGAGCGATGCCTGCTCTCTCTCGTTGGGGACATGCCGCACGATCGCATCGTAGCGTTCCGCGTAGTCCTCGTATGCACTGATCGTTTGACGGCTCTTCGCCAATGCCTCCGATGACGCGTCCATCGTTCCCTCCCTTGCATCCATCAAAGCTTCTTCAGCGGCTGGTGCCAGGAGGCACGTGTCCGTCGAGCACACCGATGTCACGCAGAAAATGATCCGACAACGAACGGTGATCAAGCAGGCCGCGCCTGCGGGGTCTGAACGGCGCGGTGAAGAGGTCGAGCATCGGACGACGAAGCGTGTTGTAGAGGGTCATTGCCGTGTCCTTCCAGGTTCGAGTTGATGACCAGAGAATGCCTGTTTGCGGCCTTGGTTTCCAATCGAACGTCGCGTAGCATGCATCAGGAGGATTGATGCATCATGAGCTGGGACCTACCGCCACTGGGCGCTATCAGGGTGTTTGAAGCCGCAGCGCGGCTTGGCAGTTTCACCAAGGCGGCCGAAGAGCTCGGCATGACCCAGTCGGCGGCCAGCTATCAGATCAAGGTTCTGGAGGAACGCGCCGGGACGCCGCTTTTCATAAGAAAAACAAGACAGATCGCCTTGACCGAGGCCGGGCAGCAATTGGCGCCACACGCCACAAGCGCGTTCTCGGCGCTTGCGGATGCCTGGGTCGCCACCAAGGGTGGAGCGAGCGGCGTGCTTTCCGTCACGACCATGGCAACATTTGCATCGAACTGGCTGGCCGTGTGGCTTGGAACATTCCAGCTGATGCATCCCGACCTCGCCGTGAAGGTGGATACATCGTCCCGGCTCGTCGATTTCGGGCGCGAGGGCATGGATATCGGCATCCGGACCGGCACCGGCAAATGGCCTGGCCTGACCGCCCACTATCTGTTCAAGGCGGACTACACGCCGATGCTCAGCCCAAGATTGGCCGAGAGCGTCGGCGGCATCCGCCACCCCGAGGACCTCTACAAGGTGCCGCTCTGCGGCCCTGACGACCCCTGGTGGAAAGTCTGGTTCGAAGCAGCCGGCGTGCCCTTCGATCCCGCTCGCGTCATCGCGCGTCCAGCGCTTGGCGGGCAGGCCTATGACGCCATGGCGGCACTGACCGATCAGGGCGCCGCAATCCTCACGCAAAACCTCTACAGCGTGCTGTTGGCGAAGGGACAGCTGATACAGCCTTTTGACATTGTCGGGTCCGACGGCGACGGCTACTGGCTGGTGCACCTGGAAAGCCGCCGCAACACACCCAAAATCAAGGTGTTCCGGGATTGGGTGCTTGCCCAGACGGCCGATATTCGAGAACAGGAAGCGCGCCAGACGCAGGCTTCCAGGGCGCACGCGCAACCGAGGACAGAATGATCGATCACATAACCATCGAAGTGGGTGACCTGGAGAAGAGCAAGCTCTTCTATGAACGCGCTTTCGCGCCGCTCGGATATCGCCTGTCCTTCGGCAAGGAAGGCGTGTTCTGGGCCTTCGTTGTCGGCAATGGCTGCCTGTTCGAGATCCAGCGATCCGGCGAGACGCCGCCCCTCACCCATCTGCACGTTGCTTTCCGCGTCGGCAGCAAGGCAGAGGTCGATGCATTCCATCAGTCAGCGCTGGCGGCCGGCGCCAAGGACAATGGCGCACCTGGGCCGCGTCCTGATTATACGGAGAATTACTACGCCTGCTTCGTGCTTGACCCCGATGGCTACAACATCGAGGCGATGATCAACGAGCCTTCGGCCTGATCTCACCTTTTTACCAGCGGGCGCTATTCACCGGCATGAGGCGGACATAAAGCCTTCCAACCGAATCGCGCTATCGGGCGCCGGCGCCCGCATCGGCCAGTCAGTTGATCGAGATCAATGCAGACGCGTCGCCAGTGCTGTCTCCTCGGCTATCATTCCAAGGAGAGCGAACATGTCGACTTACGACCTCATGGTTATCACCGCGGTCCTGCTTAGTTTCGCATCATTTTCCGGGGCATTGGCGTTTGCCACCTTCGACGAATCGCGTCGTCGTCACCCAAGATAGAGTTTGGCGTTGCGACGGTATGGATGGACGGTCCGGCGACCATCCATACGACGAAGTGATACAGGTGCAATTTGACGATTGAACAGATCGAATGAGAACATCTGGAAGATAGCAACCGGAAACTGGCCATGAGCGACGAAGCCGACGACGACAACGACATCGTGAACCAGCTAGCCTATGTCAGGGCTGATCCAACCCAGCACGACACGCTGACGCTTCTGACCATGATCGATGCGGCACTTGCCGAGATCATGGGCTTGAGGGCGAGGTTGCGGCTGAGCGAGGAACGCAATGGCGGCAGCCGCCAGCTCCAATGAGGATCAGCGGTCGGCGACACTTTTCCTAGGAAAGCCGTTTCACACTTTCCTGGAATTGCTCTTGGCCTAATCCACGTCAGCCATCATCTGCCGGCCACCGCCGCCGGCCCAGACGCGCCATTGCTGCTCATCGCCATGGAAGACGTTGAGGTCGATGCGGCCGGTGACGCCATGTGACAGGCCGGAGCCGGAATATTGCCAGAACAGCCATTTGCGGTCGGGATAGACCTTTGACGGATGCCGCGCCACCGCGCGCACCCAGAAGGGGTAATCCATGAAGGCGCCCTGGAGATTGTCGCGGTAGAAATCAGGCGATGTATAGATAATGGGCCGCTGGCCGTAGTGACGCTCCAGCCTGTCCATGAACACCTGCATCTTCTCCAGCACCTTTTCGCGTGATGGGCGCCGCGTGCAGGAGGAGTTGCCGTTCCACTCGACATCGATCACCGGCGGCAGCGCGCCATCGACCTTCGGCACGTTGCGGATGAACCAGTCGGCCTGCTCGCTGGCGACTCGGCACCAATAGAAGAAATGGTAAGCGCCGCGCTTCAACCCGGCGGCGTCAGCATTACGCCAGTTTTTCATGAACATCGGGTCGAGATGGTCGCCGCCATCGGTTGCCTTTATGTAAGCGAAGTTGGCGCCTTGGGCGCGCAGCTTCCCCCAGTTGACGTCGCCTTGCCAGCGCGACACGTCGACACCGTGGACGGCGAGATGCCTGGGTGAGGCTTTGCCGAAATTGATCGGCTTGGCGTCGCGAAAGCCGTAACGCATGATCGACCCGGCAAACATGGGCGGCGAATTGCGGCTCAACAGCTTCGACGTCGAGACCAGCGCGGCCGCCCCGACCGGCGGCTCGGCACTGTCGGACGGTTCAGGTGTCGCGAGCATCACCGTTTCTTCTTCCGCGAGGCCAAAAGGCCGGGCCGGCTCGTCCACGGGCGCTGCCTCGGCCCGCTTGCGTGCCTTGGCCTTGGCTACCGGGACCGATGCGATCGGCGCGCTTGGCCGCACCACCGAGCTGGTGGTCTCGTTCGACGGTTTTTGCACATCAAGCGCGTCCATGCCCGATGTCGACGAACAGCCGGCAAGGCATAACGATGCGATCACGAAACTGACGACGCCTGGTAACCGCATCTGGACCTGTACTCATAACACAACAGACCGAAGGCGACGGGCCGACGGACAACCAGCCCAGTTATGAACGAGAAATTACCAATAAAGTTTGAATCAAGTTTTTTACCATAGCTGTGGCTCGTTTAAGACATCGGCCGCCAACGTCCGGCCAAGCCTTGACAGCGCCATGATGTGGCTGTTGAGACAATCTACGGCCACCGACATTTCCGCGATTTCCAAAAAGGCGCCCGATGACTGCGTTGCAGCGGCTTCTCCTCATCCCCCTGCTCGCCGCCCTCTCCTGGAGCGGCGCGCTGGTGGCCGGGACCGCGCAAGCCAGCGGGCTGATCGTCGTTCCCCCCGGCAATCGCTCGCAGACACAGCCGACGATCCCGGACGCGTCCGCGACGCGAACCCGCGCCTTCAAGACCACCTATGCGGAAAAATACGAGAAGATCATTGCGCTTTTGAAGCGCGAGAAGAAACTGGTGGCGCATATCAAGCAGGTCGCCGCGGCTTACGATATCGATCCCATCCACATCGTCGGCGCGCTGGTCGGCGAACATACCTATAATGTGACAGCCGTCGGCTCGGTGCAGACCTACTATGTGAAGGCGCTGTCCTATTCCGGCCTCGACTTTGCTTTCCGCTACAAGGGCGTGCCGGTGCAGACCTTTGTCCAGCGACCTGAATTCGCCGCCTGCGCGCAGGCCGGGGACAGTTCTGCCCTGTGGAGCTGCCGCGACAGGGTCTGGGTCGAGCACTTTCGTGGCAAGACGGTCGATGGCGTCACCTATCAAGCCCAGACCTTCCAGCAGGCGTTCTTCCAGCCCTTCTTCGCCGGCCAGACCTTCGGCCTCGGCCAGATCAGCCCGCTGACCGCGCTCGAAGTGACCGACCTCGTCAACAGGGTGAGCGGCTACGACAAGCTCACGCCGGATCACCCGCAGGCGATCTATCGCGACGTCATGGATCCGGACCGCAGCATTGTCTACATCGCCGCCATCGTGCGCGACGCCATCGACGCCTACAAGGAACAGGGCTTCGACATTTCAGGCAATCCGGGGATCACGGCCACGCTCTACAATGTCGGCCAGCCCCGGCAGCGGGCGGCGGCCCTCGCCAACGGCAAGGGCCGCAAGCTGCCGGTCGAGAATTATTACGGCTGGCTCGTCAACGACAAGCTCGACGACCTCAGAAGCCTGCTCGACAGCGGCAGCTGAGAAACGCCTTTTATCAGGAGCCTGCGTGCAGTCGTTCATCGACCAGAGCGTTTGTTTCATCGAGAACCATCAGGCCTGGGCCGGCCTGGTGGTCGGGCTGCTGGCTTTTGGTGAGTCGCTCGTGCTGGTCGGCATCCTGTTGCCCGGCACCACGGTGCTCATTATCGTCGGCGGCCTGGTGGGGGCCGGCATCGTGCAGCCTTTGCCAGTCCTTCTGGCGGCAATGATCGGGGCGGCGCTCGGCGATACCGTCTCCTATTTTCTCGGCAGATGGCTGGGCCGCGGTGTCGTCCACAAATGGCCGCTCAACCGCTACCGCCGCGAGGTCGCCCGTGCGCGGCTGTTCTTCCACCGTTACGGTTTTTGGGCCGTTTTCATCGGCCGCTTCTTCGGCCCGGTCCGTGCCACCGTGCCGCTGGTCGCGGGCATGATGGGCATGCACCGGCGCCGCTTCCAGATCGCCAACATCCTGTCGGCGATCATCTGGGCCCCGGTCGTGCTGTCGCCTGGGTGGTTGTTGGCCAAGGGCGCCGGCAGCTTCCCGGAGCTTGATGTGACCAGCCTGTTCGGAATAGCGGCGATCGCCGCCATCGCCGTGATCATCATAGCGGTGATCGCTTTCAAGCTGCGCGGCAAGCGAACCGCCCGAGCCTAAAGCGCGTCGCGTCGAAACGGTTTCATCCGACGCGCTCTAGGCCTTGTTCTTATGCATGTCGTCTTCCCAAAACCGAGGTCACTTTTGGGCGACATGCACTAGCCGCGCCTCCTGAACACCCCGATCATCGGCCCCAGATTCCAGTAATCCTCGTTGCGGCCGATGGCGGGCGCGAGCAGGCTCGAAATCGAGCCATCGAGAAACAGCGCATTGTCGCAGTCGAGCGCATCGCGGAAGAGCCGGGCGAATGCATGGAAATTCACCGTGCCATTTGAAATGGCGAAAACAGCGACCCCATCCTTGCGCACCCCGACCCCGTCGCGGGTCTTGCGTGATGTGCCATCGGCCTGGAATTTCGGATGCAGCTTGCCGTCGACCACCAGCATCGGCCCGGATTGCGTCGCATAGTCGATGTGCGGCCGCTTTCTGACGAAATCCCTGGTCGCCCGGACGACGGCCTTGCCACCGCTCATGTAGAATATGCCATTCGGCTGCAGCGAGAAATTGCCGGTTCCCGATCCTGTCTTCACATCAGCCATTTCCTGGCCACGTTCGACATACAGCCCAACCGGCCTGAGATCGGGATGATACATGCCGGCGTTGATGGCAAACAGCATGGTGCGGCCGGCCCCGCGCTGGGCATCATCGAGATTGTGCAGAGACTGGTATGGCTTGCCGGCCGGATCCTTCCAGAACAGTTCGATCGAATAGAGTTTCGGGTCGACCTCGCAGACCAGATAGCTGGTCGCTTCGAAGGCAAAGTCGCGGCACGGCGGCACCGAGGCGAACCATTGGCCGAATACCACCGTCGCTGCGACCGCCTGCGGCAGCGCGGCCTTGACCAAGGTCAGCAACACGGGCGCCGCGTTGAGAAGTGTCAGAAAGTCCATGCATCTATCCGATTGTCAGCTCCAACGAGCGGCCGTGGATAGCACCGTCGACCGGCACTATGAAGGCCGTTCGGGGAAGATGGATCAGTATGTGCGGCCGGCAGGAGGCCGACGAGACTATTTGACCGAACTGACCAACTGTTCGTCGCCACCAAGGATGGAGACCCAGTGCCCGGTGTTGTCGCTCGCCTGCCGTTTCAGGTAGCGATAGCTCGTCTGGTTCCAGAGGCGGACCTTGTCGGTCAGATTGTCGAGGATGAAGTCGCCCTTGTCGGTGCGTACCGTCAGCACGGCATGGCCTTCGCCATCAGGCTTGCGAACCACCGTCATCAAGAGATTGGCTACGGCAATGCCCAGGCTGTTGAGTTCGCGCCGCTTTTCCAGCGCGTAGTCCTCGCAGTCACCAAAACCGTTGTCGGGATAGGCCCACCACTCGTCCTTGCCGTAATTGTCCATGTCGCTCATCGGCTTGACGCGCTTGTTGACCGAGAGATTTACCGCCGAGATATCGTGCAGCAGCTTGCTGCTCATATGTTCAGGCACGCTGTTGGGCGAGCGGATCGAGCATTCGGCGGCATGGACCTTGCAAAAATCATAGTGGCCGATCGGCTGGGAGGTCGAGCCGCCGACAATCATGGAAACAGGCGCGGCATAGGCGGAACCCGCGACCACACAGAAAGCGGTCAGTGCAACCGCCAGCCCCAGCCCCTTCGCCTTGCGGCGCCAACCCATCGAGGATGCCATCCGGCCCCACCCATCTGTTTTGTTAACAGAACGTTAAGGGCTGTTACATTCCGAAGTCAATGAATGCGTTTGATCACATCTGCGAGTGCCGACTCATCAGTCGAAGGGGTTGCGCGCGCGCAACACTAGCCTGGTTTAAGCCAGCCATCCCATCGCCACGGCCAGCAGGAGGACGATGCCGAGCAGTCCACGATAGATGACGAAAGGCCAGGCGGAAAAGCGTTCCAGCACGCGCATCAGTCCCCAGATGGCGAAGAAGGCGGAAATCGACGCAACGACCAGCCCGGTGGCCAGAACCGACCAGCCATGGGCGTCGAGATGAACCTTGTGCAGTTCCCACAACTCCTTGAGGCCGGCAAGCGCGATCGCGGGCAGTCCGAGCAGGAACGAGAAGCGCGCCGCCTCGGCCCGCTTGAAGCCGAGCCCAAGGGCTGCCGTCAAGGTCGAGCCGGAGCGCGAGACGCCAGGAATCAGCGCACCGATCTGGGCGACGCCGACGAGCAGCGCGTCGGCCAGCGAGGCTTCGCCGATCGTGCGCTTGTGACGGGCGAAAATCTCGGCGAGAGCCAGGAGGATCGCCATGGCAATGCAGGCCCAACCGATCACGCTCAGGCTGCGCAGCGGCGAATTGCAGGCGTTGAGAACGCCCGACAGAGCGACGCCGGCAATGACGATCGGGATCGTCGCCAGCACGATCCAGGAAGCCAGCTGGAAATGCCGGTCGGCAAAATCGCGTCGCGCGAGAGCGTCGAGCGAGCCGAACAGGAGATCCCTGACATCGCTCCAGAAATAGCTGACCACGGCGGCAAGGGCGGCAAGCTGCATGGCGGCGGAGAAGGCGGAACCCGGATCCTGCCAGCCAAGCACCGCCGGCACGATGCGCATATGGGCGGTCGAGGAAATCGGCAGCAATTCGGTGATGCCTTGCACCAGGCCGAGAAAGGCGACCTTGGCATATCCCAGACCGACAAAGCCGGTATCCACGCCCTGGGTGCAGATGTCAGCCATGTCGGGTTCCGTGTGTGAGAGATCGAACTTGCGCTGATGGGACCGGTGTCGGTCAGTCCCGGGCAAGCCATACCGTCATGGGGCGGATAATCAATTTACGGATTTGTAAGCTGGCACTTTACGGATTTGTAAGCTGGCACTGCCGTGCCGAATGCGCACGGTTCAAAACCGGCCCAAGCGGCCGGCCTGTGTCCTCATGGTGGAAAATGGCAAAGCGATTACGGGCACAGCCAGAGTTTCTGGCAAGTCCTGGCAATCACATGCGCCGGCGGAACGACAGGCTCTTCGGCCGAAGGGCGGCGCGCCCGTTCGAGCAGCATGCGTACCTGTTCGGGGCGCACGCGATCGCGCTCCATGACAAGCAGAACCATCGGATCGCTCAAAAGCTCGTCCAGGGTGCTGATGCTGTGGTCCATCCGTCGTCTCCTCGAATGCCGGCCCGCGCTGCATAGATAGGAAGACAATGATGGCCCGCCAATGACGATTTGCCGGCTATCGCGTGGTGATTTGGATTAAATTTTGGTCATGGTCACGCATGTCCTTCTCCTCGAGCAGAAGGACAGACCTAGCCCGGCGGCGGGCCGCCCTCATACTGCGGCAGCCCATCATCGAGCATCACCCAGGGCTGCTTCGACGCCGTGAAAATGTGCATCTGCGGCCTGAAGAGTGTGGGGTCGTCGAGCGACCCGGTTGTGACGCCGATGATGCCAGCGGAATCACGACGCGAAAACATCGTCGTACCGCAGCTGGGGCAAAAGCCGCGCTTAAGATCGGGCGATGTGTTCACCGTCGCCAACGGCCCTTCGATCGTCACCTCGTCGATGCGAAACAGGACGCGCGCGTTAAAGGCGGCGCCGATCGCCTTCTGGCAAAGCCTGCAGTGGCAGATGCGCTCGTTGATGGGATCGACGTCAGCGCGATAGCGAACCGCCCCACACAAACATCCGCCCTGATATCTTGCCATGGCCTTGATCCAGAAATCGAGAGAATAGGCGTCAAGGTTAGTCGCGCGACCGACAGGGTCAATTGAAAAGCTTAGATACAAAGCCATCGATAACCGTGATGCGGGTGAGGCTCATCATGACGCAAGACATCGAAACCATCGGCATCGCGGATCTGTTCGGGCCGCCCTCGGCCGCCCGCGACCGCGCTGACGCCAGGATCATGGCCGCAGCCTCCGGAATAGGCTTCATGGCGGTCCGCGATTTTCCCGGCGACGCCTGGCTGACGCCGAATAATCGAGCGCAATTGCTGCGCATCTTCGCTCTTCCAGACACCGAGAAGCAGAAATTGCTGCGTTGGAATTTCGACCCGACAAAGAAAAACGTTTATCGCGGCTGGTTCCCGCTGCAGCCGACAGCCGTTTCCTACAAGGAAGGCATCGACATGGGGCCGGACCTCGCTGACACAGCAGGCGTTTCGGCCTCCGACGATCCGCTGTGCGAACCGACGCCGCTGCCAGCCGAAGATACCTTGCCCGGCTGGCGCACGGCTGCGGCGGATTACTACCGAGCCATGGGGACGGTCGGCAACGCGCTGATGCGGTCGATCGCGCGCGGGCTTGGCTTGCCGGAAACGATCTTCGATCCCTATTTCGAGAATGGCATCTCGACGCTGCGCCTGATCCGCTATCCCTTTCGCGACGCGAATGCCGGCGTCGACACCAGCGGGCCTGAGTTCTCGGTGGTCCACAAAGGCGAGAAACGTACCGTTATCGGCCGCGAGCATGCCGATTCCGGTTTCGTCACCTTGCTGGCGCAGGACGGCGTCGAGGGCTTGCAGGCAAAAAACCTTGCCGGCGAATGGATCGACGTGCCGCCGGCCAACGGCACGCTGGCGGTCAATTTCGGCCAGTTGCTGGAACGCTGGACCGGCGGGCGTGTCCGGGCAACGCGGCACCGGGTGATTGCGCCGAAGACGGCGCGGTTCTCGATCCCGTTTTTCTATGAACCGCGTGTCGACGCCGAGATCGCGCCCTTGCCGTTGAGCGGCACCGAACCTTTCCTGCCATTTCTCTATGGCGACTATCTCTGGGAGTCGGCGACGAACTTCGTCGAGATGAGCGGCATCAAGCATTTGCGTGAGCCACGCCGCGCCAGGGCTTCCTGAGCCTGGCGCGGTTGTCGCCGAGGCAGCCCTGTATCAGAGCGTCCTGGCGAGTTCCTCGAGTTGATCGGTGCACTGGCCCCAGCCGACGTGAAAACCCATCGCCTCGTGCTGTTCGCAGTCGGCAACACTCCAGTGCTGGACGCGTGCGATGTAGCGGGTCTTGCCCTCGCTTTCGTCCTCGAAGGTCAGCACGCCGGTCATGAACGGCTTTTCCGATGGCTCCCAAGCCTTTGTATAGGCATCGGTGAAGACGATCTTCTTGCCGGGAATGACTTCCAGGAAGACGCCCGGGTTGGGAAACTCATTGCCGTCAGGGCCAGCCATGATGACCAGGCTTGAACCGCCGGTGCGCACATCCATTTCGGCGCGTGGTGTCGTCCACGGCTTTGGTGCGAACCATTGCGTGACCAGTTTCGGGTCGCTCCAGCAACGAAAGACGTTCTCGCGCGGCGCATCGATGATACGGGCGACAACCAGTTCACGGTCATTGGCGGGGGCGATGTCGAGCTTTGTGGTCACGGAGGTCTCCTCAGGTTTGATCTTGGCTTCCGTCCCGAGGACGAGCAGATCAAACGCAAGCCGACACTTTCAGTGAAAAATTCTGGAGCCGCTCGTATTGCGACGAGGCGGGCAGAGTCAGTGGCGCTTGGCTTGCACCAGATAAGCGTCGATTTCGGTCTCGCCGAGCCACCTTGCCGCCTCCAGCCGATGCAGGCCTTCGACGAGGACATGACGCTTGCCGTCGTGGCGGACCTGGATCGGCGTCTTCATGCCATTCTCGAGAATGTCCTCGGCGAGACTGCGCACGGTCTCTGGGTGCAGCGTCTTCTTGCGCGCCGTCGGCACGTAGATATCGTCGAGCTTGACCTTTTGCACTCTGAGCATACTGGCTCCCGAGGCGGAAAATACCGCCTCGCCTGAGATAGTCGCTTTGCCGGGTGCGGCCAAGAGCGGCTAAGCAAATGCTGGCCCGATCGTTTCCATTTGACGCTTGGCGGGCAGATGGCCGAAATGGCGGCCTTCGATCCTTTCCGGTGTTCATGACCCATCTGCCTACCGAATTCCCCGATTTCGGGTTGACGCCCGAGCAGCGCCACTACGCGGTGCGCGGCCACTATTACGAATGGCCAGGCATGGACGGCGAGCGCGGCGAGATCTGGTGCTACAGCGACCGCTTTTCCTATCGCGCCGGTGAGACGGTGATGCTGCATGTCAGTTCGACAGCCCCAGCATTCAACATGGCCATCGTTCGCGACGGCAGCACCGAAACGAAAGTGTTCGAGAAGTCCGGCATTGCGGCGGTCTGGCAGGACACTTCAGACCAATGTTCCGCCGAGGGTTGCGGCTGGGAAGTCGCCTTCGAATTCCGTGTCGGCAACGACTGGCCGTCCGGTGCTTATCGGATAACGCTGACTGCCGCTGGCCATGACGGCAAACCGATCCAATCCCATCATCTCTTCATCGTCAGCCCCCCGCCCGGCAAGAAGCCCGGCCGCGTGCTGCAAGTGGCGGCGACGGGCACCTGGCTTGCCTACAACACTTGGGGCGGCTCCAACCACTACCAGGGCATCACCGGGCCGGACCGCAACCAGTACTCGCCCATTGTGTCGACGCAGCGCCCCTGGTGCCGTGGCTTCGTCACGCTGCCCAAGGATGCGCCGCGCGTGCCGCTGGAAGTCGCCGTACCGCCGAAGACAATACCGCGCTATCCCCACATGGAATGGGCGCTGGCCACCGGCCATTCGAAGAAATACGCCTCATCGGGCTGGGCGAGCTATGACAGCCACTTCTTCCGCTTTGCCGAACGGGCCGGCTACAGCGTCGACCTCGCCAGCCAGCACGATCTGCATTTTTCGCCCGACATTCTCGACGGCTACGATTGCGCCGTCTTCGTCGGGCACGACGAGTATTGGACCTGGGAAATGCGCGACGCGGTCGACACCTATGTCGAGCGCGGCGGCCATGCGGCGCGATTTGCCGGCAATTTCATGTGGCAGACACGGCTGGAAGACGAAGGCCGCCGGCAGGTCTGCTATAAATACCGCGCGCGCGCCGAGGACCCAGCCTATCTCGGTGGCGGCGACGTTACCCGTGCCACAAATTCCTGGGAAGCGCCGGAAATCGGCCGACCCGGTTCGGCGACCTTCGGGCTCAACGCGACACGCGGGGTCTATGCCGGTTGGGGCGGCTGCGCACCGCGCGGCGTGCGCGGTTTCCCGGTCTACCGGCCCGAACACTGGGCCTTTGCCGGCACCGGCATCTATTATGGTGACCTGCTCGGCGCTGACAGCCATGTCTATGGCTATGAGGTCGATGGGCTCGACTTCGAGATCCGCGGCGGCCTGCCCTACCCCACACCAGACAGCGGTGCGCCGGATGGATTGCAGGTTCTCGCTGTCGGCATGGCCAGCCAGGTGGAAGAAAGCGCCGACATCCCGATCGAGGACCAGTTCCTCACCGACGAGGATGGCCGCTTCACCGCCGAGACCTTGTTTGGCGAGGCGAGCGACGCCAATCTGGAAAAAGTCAAACGCGGCAATGGCATGATCGTCAATTTCCCGCGCGGCAAGGGCGAGGTGTTCCACGCCGGAAGCTGCGAATGGGTGGCGGGCCTGCTGAGACAAGACGCAATGGTCGAACGCGTTACCCGCAATGTCCTTGATCGCTACCTTGGAAAGTCCTGACATGTCGAAGACCCAGACCGCCACTCAAGACACCGAAGCCCGGCGAGAATCGCATCTGTTCTATCTGTCCAGCCTGCGCCGGCCGCTGATCGACCGTGCCGAAGGCATTTACATGTGGACCCAGGATGGCCGGCGTTTCATCGATGGCTCGAGCGGGCCGATGGTCGCCAATATCGGCCATTCCAACCGCAATGTGCTCGATGCCATGAAGCGGCAGATGGACCGCGCTACCTTCGCCTACCGTCTGCATTTCGAGAACGAGCCGGCGGAAGAACTGGCGCGTGAGCTGGCCGGCAAGCTACCGGAGGGCATGGATCGCATCTTCTTCGTCTCTGGCGGCTCGGAAGCGACGGAATCCTGCATCAAGCTGGCGCGGCAATGGGCTGTCGCCACCGGCCAGGCCAGCCGCTGGAAGGTGATCACGCGTTTCCCCTCCTATCATGGCGGTACGCTGGGTTCGCTGTCGATCACCGGCGACGACGCTCTGGCCGAAACCTTTGAGCCGATGATGCGGGTGATGCCGACCGTGCCGGCACCAACCGCCTGGCGCGACCGCGACAATCTTTCGCTGGAGCAGCGCGGCGTCCGCTACGCCGACATGCTGGAAGACAAGATCCTCGCCGAAGGTCCGGAAAGCGTCGTTGCCTTCATCATGGAGCCGATCGGCGGTGCGGCGACAGCGGCTCTGGTGGCGCCAGACAGCTACTATGCGCGCATCCGCGAGATCTGCGACCGCTACGGCATCCTGCTGATCCACGACGAAGTGATGAGCGGCGCCGGTCGCACCGGCAAATTCCTCGGCGGCGACCACTGGAACTGCAAACCCGACATTGTCGCGCTGTCGAAGGGGCTGGGCTCCGGCTACGCGCCGCTTGGCGCGCTGGCGGCCCCGATGCGGCTTGTCCAGCCGCTGCTCGCTTCCGGCGGTTTCCAGCACGGCCACACCTATGCCGGCAATCCGCTGGCCTGCGCCGCCGGCCTTGCGGTGCTCGGCGAAATGGACCGGCTCGACCTGATCGCCAATGCAGCCGCCATGGGCGACGTGCTGATGGACGGGCTGAAGGGGTTGGCGAGGCGCTTTCCCTTCATCGCCGATGTGCGCGGCAAGGGCCTGCTCACCGGTGCCGAGATGGTTGCCGATCCCGAGACGCTGCGTCCGATCGACCAAAACAAGAAAGCCACGCAGCGGCTGCTCGATCTAGCCTATGAGCGTGGGCTGATCATCTATGGCCGCCGGGTCAAGGGCGGCGTCGACGGCGACAATTTCATGGTCGCGCCGCCGATGATCGTCACCAGCGAACAGGTCGGCGAGATCGTCTCCATCATCGGTGACTCGCTGGAAGTGCTGGCCACCGAGCTCGACCTGCCAGTCGAAGGCCGGGGTTAGAAGAATGGCGCCGAGAAAAGTCATCATCACCTGCGCCGTCACCGGCTCGGTGCATACGCCGTCAATGTCGCCCTATCTGCCGGTGACGCCGGACCAGATCGCGGCCGATGCGATCGCGGCGGCGGAAGCCGGCGCCTCGATCCTGCATCTGCACGCCCGCGATCCCAAGGACGGCCGACCGACCGCCGATCCGGACGTGTTCATGCAGTTCCTGCCGCGCATCAAGCAGGCGACCGATGCGGTGATCAACATCACCACGGGCGGCTCGTCGCTGATGACGCTGGACCAGCGGCTGGCAGCACCATTGCGGGCCGAGCCCGAAATGTGCTCGCTCAACATGGGTTCGATGAATTTCGCGCTGTTCCCGATGCTGGACAAGCCACGGGAATGGCACCGCGAGTGGGAGCCGAAGCTGCTCGAAGCCACCCGCGACACCATCTTCAAGAACACTTTTGCCGACATGGAGAGCGTTCTCGAAAGACTGGGCAAGGGTTGCGGCACGCGCTTCGAATTCGAGTGCTACGATGTCGGCCATCTCTATTCGCTGGCGCATTTTCGCGACCGCAGGCTGGTGTCGGGGCCGCTGTTCATCCAGTTCGTGCTGGGCATTCTGGGCGGCATCGGCGCCGATCCGGACAATCTCATCCATATGAAGAGGATCGCCGACAAGCTGTTCGGCGACAGCTACCAGTTCTCGGTGCTGGCCGCCGGCCGCCAGCAGATGCCGCTGATCTCAATCGCCGCCGCGATGGGCGGCAATGTCCGCGTCGGCCTGGAAGACAGTCTCTACGACGGCCGCCAGCTGGCAAAATCCAACGCCGATCAGGTGCGCCGCATCCGTGGCATTCTCGACGGACTGTCGCTGGAGGTTGCCACGCCGTCGGAGGCGCGCGAGATGCTGGCGCTCAAGGGCGGCGACCGGGTGGCGTTTTGAGAAAAGACCGTGACCAATCCAGCACCAAATGACGTTGTAATCCGCCTTGGCCGGGTCGACGACGTCGACACGATCCATGCGGCGATCCTGAAGCTCGGCAGCCACATCGGCGCCCCAGAGGAGATCATCTCGACAGCAGATGATCTCAGAACATACGGCTTTGGCGAAAAGCCTGCCTTCTCCACCCTGATCGCCGAAGTCGGCGGCGAATTCGCCGGCCTTTGCCTGCATTTTCCGATCTTCTCGACCTGGATGGGCCGGCCCGGCGTCTATGTGCAGGACCTCTATGTCGAGGACCGTTTCCGTGGCCGCAAGATCGGCGAGCGGCTGCTGCGGCGTGTGGCTGCGGAATGCCGGAAAGAAGGCGGCGTCTATCTCCGATTGTCGGTCGACACCGACAATGAAGGCGCCAAGGCCTTTTATGAAAGGCTGGGCATTGCCTGGTCGAGTTACGAACAGACGCAAAAGATCCTCGGCGAGGCCTTTTTTGCCTTCGCTGACGCGCCAGAGAATGGGGAGCAGGGATGAAAGCCTTTTATGCCGAGGAGCAGAAGCGCCACGATCCCAAGGCCTTTCTTTCGAGCGGTGCCGCACAGCCAAATCCGGAAAAACCAGAACGCGTCGACAGATTATTAGCCGGCGCAAAATCTGCCGGCTGCACGATCGAACGGCCACGCAACCACGGACTTGGTCCGGTAGCGGCGGTCCATACGCCGGAGTATCTCGACTTCCTCGAACACATCTTCGAACGCTGGCAGCGCATCGAAGGCGCGTCGGCAGAGGTGATCCCCAACATCCACCCGATCGCCCGCAACGGCTCTTATCCGGCATCGGCGGTCGGCCAGGCCGGCTATCATATGGCCGATACGGCGTGCCCGATCTCGGGCGAAACCTGGCACAGCGCGCTGTGGAGCGCCTGGAGCGCCGTCGAGGCCGCCGAAACGGTGATGACCGGCGCGCCAGGCGCCTATGCGCTGTGCCGCCCGCCCGGCCACCATGCTTTTGCCGACGTCGCCGGCGGCTTCTGCTTCATCAACAATTCGGCTGTCGCCGCGCAGGTGCTGCGCAAGCAGTCGGCGCGCGTGGCGATCCTCGATGTCGACCTGCATCATGGCAACGGCACACAAGGCATCTTTTACGCGCGGCCTGACGTACTCACCGTCTCTCTGCACGCCGATCCGGTGCGGTTCTATCCGTTCTTCTGGGGCTATGCCGACGAACGCGGCGAAGGCCCCGGTCTCGGTTATAATTTCAACCTGCCACTGCCGCGCAAATCCGCCGACGCTGCGTTTCTGGAAGCACTGGAGGTTGCATTCCAGCGTATCCGGTCCTTCTCGCCCGATGCGTTGGTCGTTGCGCTCGGTCTCGACGCGTTCGAGGGCGATCCGTTCGGCGGGCTTTCGGTGACGACGCCGGGCTTTTCGCGCATCGGCGAGGCGATCGCCAGGCTTGGCCTGCCGACGGTCATCGTCCAGGAAGGCGGCTATCTCTGCGACGCGCTCGGCGACAACCTTAGCGCCTTCCTCACCGGATTCGGCGGCAAGGCGCGGTGAAGGCTCAACCTGACGTCAGGATCGCTGCTGCCTGAGCATAGCGATCACCCGATGCACACTCTCAAGTGTCTCGTCGATCTCAGCCGCCGTGTTGTAATGCGCGATGCCGATGCGCACGACGCCTTGTTCGGCCGGAATACCGAGCTGGCGGACGATCTCCCAAGCGTAGTTGTGGCCCGACCACAGGAAGATGTTTTCGGCATTCATCTGCCGGACGATCGTTTCCGGTACGATGCCATCGACGGTGAAGGAAACAGTCGGCACACGATCGACGAGCCGGTTCGGATCGGTGATGCCATGGATGGTCAGGCCCGAAATGTCGGACAGGCCGTAGATCAGCCTTTGCGCCAACGGGTTTTCATAGGCGATGGACACTTCGAACGCCTTGGCAATCTTCCGCCTGCGCGAAGCGCCCTCGCCTGCCGCAGCGCCAAGGTCAGCAAAATAGTCGACCGCGGCCGTCAGGCCGGCCATCAGTTCGATCTGCGGCGTGCCGAGTTCGAACCGCTCGGGCAGGCCATTGGACGAGCATCGGCATTTGTAGGGCTTCAGGCCTTCGACAACGTCACGCCGCCCCCACAAAATGCCCATATGCGGGCCGAAGAACTTGTAGGCCGAGCAGATCAGGAAATCGCAGCCGAGATCGCTGACGTCGATCAGGCCATGCGGCGCAAACTGGACGGCGTCGACAAAAACCAGCGCACCGGCCTGTTTTGCGATGGCGGTCAGCGACTTAACCCGGTTGATCGAACCGGTCAGGTTGCTCGCATAGTTCAAGGCGACCAGCCGCGTCCTGTCTGACAACAAGGCGGCCAGCGTCGCCTCTTCGACCTGCCAGCTCTTTTCATCGAATGGCAGCCAGCGCACGACGAGACCAAGATCCTCGGCCAGTTGCAGCCAGGGCGACACATTGCCCTCATGGTCCATGCGGGTGAGGATGATCTCGTCGCCGGGCTTGAAGCCGCGGCCGAGCGTACGCGACATATGATAGGTCAGCGTCGTCATGTTGGCGCCGATGATGATTTCCCCGGGGCTCGCTGCCCCAAGAAAATCGGCCATCGCCTGATGCGCTTCGTCGACGACGGATTGAGCAGCGATCGTCGTTTCGAAATAGCCGCCGAGATTGGCATTGGTGGTCAGCAGGCAGCGCGACACCGCATCGGCGACAGCCTGCGGCACCTGCGTGCCGGCGGGATTGTCGAGATAGATGCGGCGGCGCCCCTTGTCGGTCAGGGAAAGCGCCGGAAATTTTCCACGCACGGCCTCGATTGGAAAGCCCACCATTGTCTCCACCCCTCTGCTATTTCCGATAATTCCGTACCCCGCGTCGATCAAGGACAGGGATTGCCGACCCGCTGATGGATTGCATCCACCGCCTTCTGCATCTCTTCGGTCCAGACGACATCCACCGACGACAGCGCCATTTCGAGCTGCGGAATGGTTGTCGCGCCGATGATATTCGAGGTGACGAAGGGCCGGCTCGATACATAGGCATTGGCAAACAGGGCCGGATACAAGCCGAAGGAGCGTGCCAGCTCATTGTATTCGAGCTGCGCTTCAGCTGCATTGAGCGTCTCATAACGCTGGCCTCGATTGAACAGCTGCGAGCGTGACCCCTGCGGGCGCGCGCCATGGTCGTATTTGCCGGTCAAATAGCCCTGCGCCAGCGGCGAATAGGGCAGCAACGACACCTGCTCGCGCTCGCAGACCTCGGCGAGGTTCACCTCGAAGGTGCGGTTGACGAGGTTGTAGGCGTTCTGGATCGAAGCGACGCGCGGGCCGATCCCTTTGTCGGCCTCGGCAACGAACCGCATGACGCCCCAGGAGCTTTCGTTCGACAGGCCGAAGTGGCGGATCTTTCCTGCCTTCACCAGCTCATCGAACACGGCAAGTGTCTCCGCGATCGGCGTTTCGTCCGTCGGAGCGCCTACTGCATCAGCACGGGGCACCACGGCGCCGACGCGCGTCGGATTGGCGCCCCAGGGGATGTCCCGTTCCGGCCAGTGGATCTGATAGAGGTCGAGATAGTCGGTGCCGAGCTTGGCCAGCGACTTGTCGATGGCGTCAAAGATATCGGCGCGCACCAGTTGCGAAGGCCTGTCGCCGCGAAACCAGGTGTTGGCGGTGCGGCCGACGACCTTGGAGGCAAGGATCACCTTGTCGCGGTTGCCCTTGGCCTTCATCCAGCTGCCAATGATCTTTTCGGTCCGCCCTTGCGTCTCTGCCTTGGGCGGGATCGGGTAGAGTTCGGCGGTGTCGATGAAATTGACACCGCGTGAAAAGGCCAGGTCCATCTGGGCGTGACCCTCGTCCTCGGTGTTCTGCTGACCCCAGGTCATCGAACCCAGGCAGATCTGGGTAACAAAAAGATCGGTCCGACCAAGACGGCGTTTGTGCATGGGAATTCTGCTCCGGAGGGAAAGCGTGCGCGGCAACGCGGGGAGGAAGTGGCATCTATAGGCAAAGCAGAGCCGCTCTCCAAGCCTCAGAGAACCGACTTTTGCGTGAATTACTGCGCGTTTAGCGGCGAGCGCCGGCTACAGCGCGGCGCTTGGCCTCGTCGATCAGCATGTTGGCGATCTGCATGCGGATCATGGCGCGCTGGCGCAGATGCGGAGCGACGCGGTCGGGATGATTTGCGAAGGCAAAGCTGCGGCGCATGCGACTGAAATCGGCAATCAGCTTGGGCTGATCGAGGCCGAGTTCGGCTGCGATCGAAGTCAGGATCGATCGGTGGCAGTTTTTCCTCGGGCTTCGGCACTTCGCCCGCCAGAGCCAGCTTGGCATGGTCGAGCAAGGCAGCGAATTCGCTCGCCAGATCGGTACCTGCCTCGCGATACTCGGCTGCGGATACCTTGATGCGCCCGGAATGAAGCTCGTCGGCGACCGAGAGATAGTCGAACGGAATGGACGGACGCGCACCCGCCTCGTCGCCCTCGATGCCGTCGACCTTGTCGGAGGCAACGAAAAGGTCGTCGAGCAACGACGCGAAATCGCGCTTGGCGCTGGTAGCGATGTCAGCCTCCCCCTTGCTCGACTGTCCAGGCTACAGAGCATAGAACCGGCTCGTTAAAAATACATGCCACCGATCTTAACGAATTTAGCCGTTGCGAGGATTGCCGCCCGGGTATCAATGCCCTCGAACAAAAAGCCGGACCGCACTTTCATGCAGTCCGGAAATTCGCCAGGAGTGGCGAGGAAAACTAGCCATGTGCTAGCTTCGAAGCCTACGGTCCGTGCAGCGCAGAAGTTTCACCGGACCGCAAAAAAATTTTATGAAAATCATCCGGACATGGCAGGCATGCAAATGCTGCACTGCACAATTGTCACGATTCATCTATATTGGCTGGCGTGGAGGACCAACCAGGAGCCTAAATCATGGGTTTCTTCACTGAAATGTTCGCCCGGCCACGCCCCAAAGAACATCTGAGATACCGCGCGGCGCTCGCACTGCTTCATTCGATGAGCAATGCCGACAGTGCCGACATCGGTATCAAGCCCGCCGATTTTCCGCGCATCGCCCGCGAAATGTCCATTGGCTAAGTCGTTGCGAGATGTCCCGGATCGATCCGGGACATCTCAAAGCCTGATTTCTCAGCGCGCTCCGAGGAATGTCGCCTTGCCCAGCGGCACGCCATTATGGCGAAGGATGTCGTAGGCTGTGGTGAGGTGGAAGTAGAAATTGGGCATGGCCAGATGCAGCAGATACTGCATGCCGCCCATCGAGATTTCGCGTCCGCCAAGTTTCAACTCGATCATCTTGTCGTCGGATCCGTCGATATCGGCAGCCGAAAAAGTCGCCAGAAGCGCGAGCGTCTTGGCGGTCCGCGCCTCCAGATCGGCAAAGCTAGCCTCGTTGTCTTCATATTTCGGCACGTCGCGGCCGGCCAGCCGCGATGGCGCCCCCTTGGCATGATCGGTCGCGATCTGCACCTGCCGGGTCAGGGCGTACATGTCGGGAGCCAGTCTCGAGGTCAGAAACACCTGCAGGTCGATCTTGCGGTCAAGCGCATTCTGTTCGGCTGCCGCCAGCACACTGGAAAGTGCTTTCAGCCTGGCTGAAAACACAGGTACGGATGCCTCATACATCGATATCGTCACGTCAAATCTCCTGTCCGGCCTGAACGCCGGCACACAGGAGGTGCGCCTTCGCACACAATTCTTCAAGCACCACTACCGCTGCGTCACCACGTCGCCGCAATCACCGTGGTAGAATCTTCGTCATCGAGCGGAGATTCCCGATGAGACGCGCCCTTCTCGCAGCGACTGCCTTTCTCTCCCTTGCCGCAATGGGCCATGCGGCACGTGCCGCCGACGACGCGCCCGAAGCACCCTATGTCGACGACCGGTCGAGCGCCGAGGCGGTCATCCGCTCGCTCTACAGCGCCATCAACCGCCACGAATTCACCCGTGCCTGGGGGTATTATGGCGATGCGAAGCCGGCTAAGGATTTCGACAGCTTTGTCAAAGGCTATGACGGTACCGACAAGGTGGAAGTCGTAACCGGCGCTGTTTCAGACGAGGGTGCCGCCGGCAGCATCTTCTATAACGTCCCAGTCGCCATCCGCGCCACGGACAAGAGCGGCGACGCAAAAGTCTTTGCAGGCTGCTACACACTGCGCCAGGTGAACGCCCAAATCCAGGCGGCGCCGCCCTTCGATCCGATCCACATCGAAAAAGGCGCACTAAAACCTTCGACCGCCGATCTCGAGAAGTCTGTGCCGCCAAGCTGTGGCGACGGACCACCGCCGCCGAAGAAGGATACGGCACTTGAGCAGGCCAAGAAGGCCTTTCTGGCGACCTATGGCGGCCAATGCGACAAGGACCTTCTGGCCACTGAGCCGGATGTCTTTTCGATCAAGTACAAGGACAAGAATGGCCAGCCCGGTGATCCGGACAAGGAAACGCGGCTGTTCCATTTCTCCTGTGCGGCTGCGGCCTACAATGAAAGCTCGGTCTACTACATGACGGATGAGGTCGACGGCGTGCGGCAATTGCAGTTTGCCGAACCGGAGACCGATATCCGCTACCAAAACAACGACAGTGACGGCAAGCTGTTGAGCGTGACGGTGATCGGCTTCCAGACCACGGGATGGGCCACCAACTCCGACTATGACCCGGACGCCCATACGATCACCACTTTCAACAAATGGCGAGGCATCGGCGATGCCTCCAACTCCGGCACATATTTGTTCCGTAACGGTGATTTTTCGCTGGTTCAGTATGACGTCGACGCGTCCTATGATGGTGAAGAAAATCCGCAGACGATTGTCGACTACAACACCGCACCCTGAAGCGCGATGCGCTTCAGGGTTTTGTCCTTCCGTATCAAGGCGCCTTCGACAGCATCCAGTTGAGCGTGCCGCGCCAGTCGATCATGCGGATGGGCGTGCCATGTGTGCCGGTCTCGAAGCGGACGAAACGGGTCGGATACGTCTTTGATCTGGCGAGGATCGAACGGAAGAAGGCTTCCTGGTTCGCTATGGGAAAGACGACATCGTGGCTTCCCTGACCGAAGAAAACCGGTACGCGGCGTTTGAAGGCAGGGCTGGCCAAAAAGCTCTCGTCCCAAAGTGAGCCGAGCAACAGCAACCCATTGATGCGGCCACCGGTGTCCTTGCGTCCGGCAAGCTTCCAGCACAACGCGCCGCCCATCGAGCCACAGGCGACGAAGATTTTAGCGCCCGGCGACTGTTCGGCGTAGTGATCGACCAGGGCGGCGACCTGAGCCGCACCTTTGTCGCCGAAATCGGTAAAGTCCGGGGTGAGATAGAGGCCGCCATTGCCGGCCATCAAATTCTTGATGCGGTTGAAATTGCCGCCGAAGGTAAAGTCGTCAACACCCTGCTTGCGGCTGCCTCCCTGCCCATGCAGGTAAAGCACGATAATGCCGGCGCCTT
Source organism: Mesorhizobium subarcticum (assembly GCF_055456085.1). Taxonomy (NCBI): domain Bacteria; kingdom Pseudomonadati; phylum Pseudomonadota; class Alphaproteobacteria; order Hyphomicrobiales; family Phyllobacteriaceae; genus Mesorhizobium; species Mesorhizobium subarcticum. Next base: position 5,067,627 of record NZ_CM144237.1, read on the forward strand.
GCGTCTTGCCGACGGCGACGTGCCTGACATCGCCGGCATCGGTCTTCAGCAGCAGGTCCTGCTGAACCTTGCGAACGCTGGTGTCGGTATATTGCGGATGCACGCGCTTTTCCGGCACCTCGTCGCGCTGATTGATGTCGCGCATCTCGCGGTAATCGAGGACCGTGTAGGCACCGTTGGCGTCGGATGACAGCGTGGCCGGATAGGCGAAGAGATCGTCTTTGAAGGGTTTTAGGGACAATGTGTTGGCGTTTGCGGCCGCAGAAAACAAAAAAAGCACTGCGGTGAGGAAAGCGCGGCACGCCCCTCTCTGGCCTGCCGGCCATCTCCCCCTCAAGGGGGGAGATTGGCAGCTTCGGTGGCGGCGCCCATCTTGCAGCCTTCGAGATTGGCGAAAGTCGATGTGATATCCGATCTCCCCCCTTGAGGGGGAGATGGCCGGCAGGCCAGAGGGGGGTAGAAGCGCAAAGGTTGACGGAAGGAAACGAAGAGCCATAGCCAAGGCTTTGCGTAATTCAGCCTGGGTTTGTCAATCCTGCAGCACGCCGCCGGCGCCTTCGAGCGCCTCGCGGGTGTCAACATCGACAGACGCGCCCTCGCCAATCTCGACATCGACGACATCGAGCCCCTCGGTCTCGACCAGATGGCGCGCGCCGGTGTCGCCTTCGAGATGGGCGATGGCCGGGAACAGCGAGCGCGGCAGGAGCACCGGGTTGCCGCGCTTGCCCTCATGCGAAGCGCGGACCACCGAATTGCCTCCGGCTTTGCGGAACGCATCGATCAGCCGGTCGAGATCGGCGGACGCGACGCCCGGCATGTCTCCCAGAACGATCATCACGCCGGCGATGTCCTCAGGCAGATAGGCGATACCGGCCTTCAGCGAGGTCGACAGGCCGTCGGCAAAATCGGGATTGTCGGCGAAGGTGACGTCGAGGCCCGACAAAGCCGCGCGCACGCGCTCGCGCTGATGGCCGGTGACGACGATCGTACCCGAAGCCTTCGAGGCGAGTGCACGCTCGGCCGTGCGGCGCACCAGCGATTGACCGTTAAACAGCGCCAGCAGCTTGTTCGGCCCGCCCATGCGGCTCGACCGGCCAGCCGCCAGAAGCACGATCCCGACCTTCAACTGGCTCTTGGTCGGCAGCGGTTCGCGCGGCTGCGGCCGCGTCGGGATTTCCATCAACAGCCCGCCGACCCCCATGCCGGCGATGTCGCTCGCGGTGACATCGAGCCCGGCGACCAGCCGGTCCAGCACCCAGTCAAAGCCGTTTTCCTTGGGGCTACGGGCACAGCCGGGCGCACCGATGATGCGTTTGCCGGCAAGTGTGCCGAGCACCAGCAGATTGCCGGGATCGACCGGCATCCCCGCGCGGATGACAGTACCCCCCGCCATTTCGATCGCCGCCGGAACGACATCGGCGAAATCGCTCATCGCCGAGGCGCCAAAAATCACCACCATGTCGTTGTCGCGCGCCAGCGAGGCGGCAGCCTCCGCCACCGGCGCGATCTCATGCGCCGTGCGGCGCTCGGCCGTCAGCCTGCCGCCCGAGCGCGCCAGCCGCGCTTCAGTGACGCGCAAGGTCTTGTCGAGCACGCCGGGCTTGATGCCCGGCAGAACCGTCTGGATGACGCCTACGCGCACCGGTTGATAGGCGTTGACGGCAAAGATCTCGCCGCCGACGCAGATTTTCATGGCGGCATCGACCAGCTCGGAACTGACCGCGAAAGGAATGATCTTCACCGTCGCCACCATTTGGCCTCTCTCGACCGGCGCATGTTGCGCCAGCGTGGCGATGGTGATGGCCGGATCGATGGCGTTAATGGCGTCGATCATCCCGGCGTTGACGGTGAAGATGCCCGCCGCGCCAGCATGAAGATTGACCCGTCCGGTCGCAGCCGGCCTGGCCTCGATGCCGCGAAACACCATGCTCTGCGCGATCTTTTGCGCCGCGGCATCCTCGCTGAGATCATCCGAGGCCAGCACGGCTGCAACGACCTGCGAAATTCCGGCACTCTTGAGTATGGAGACGTCCTCGGCGCTCAGTCGGTGCGCCTTGCGAAAGCGCTTTTCGCCAGCGGTCGTAGCATGCGCCAGCACCGCGCCTTCGGCCGTTTCAACCGGAATGGGGCCGAATTTCACGCGGCTACGCCCTTGGCATCGAGGCCGCGCGAGCGGAAGGCGTGGATGACTTGCGCCAGCACCGCCACAGCGATCTCGGCGGGGCTCGCGGCACCGATGTCGAGCCCGATCGGCGCGTGAATACGGGCGATCTGGTCCGCACTCGCGCCCAGCGCCAGCAGGCGTTCGACGCGCTTGGCGTGCGTCTTGCGGCTGCCAAGCGCCCCGACATAGAAGCAATTGGCGTCAAGCGCCGCCCTCAGCGCGAAATCGTCGATCTTCGGGTCATGGGTGACGGCGGCGAGCGCCGTATAGCTGTCGAGCGGCTGGCGCTTCAGCACATCTTCCGGCCATTCGGCATGCAGCGCGACATCGGGAAAGCGATCCGGTGTCGCAAAGGCAGTGCGCGGATCGATGATTTCGAGGGGGTAGCCGGCGATTTTCGCCATCGGCGCCAGCGCCTGGCTGATATGGACGGCACCGATCACCACGAGGCGTGGCTGCGGCAGATGCGCGTTGAGAAAGAAGGTCCGCCCCTCGGCTTCGACCGAGCCGGAACTGCCTGATCGAAACGCCCTGGCGATCGCGGCTCCGAGATCGCCGGCGACCTGGTCGCCCTCACGCACGATGCGATTACGGCCGTCACCGAGGTCGGTGACCAGGATCGCCGCGCGGCGGGCGCGGCGCTCGGCGTTGAGCGTTTTCAGCGCATAAGGATCCATTGGATCAGCCTAATCTCTCGACATAAACCTTGATGCGGCCGCCGCAGGACAGGCCAACCTGCCAGGCGGCCTCGTCGGCGACACCGAACTCCAACATTTTCGCCTTGCCCGTATCGATGACGTCGATCGCCTCGGTCACGACAGCCCCTTCGACGCAGCCGCCCGAAACGGAACCGTGAAAATTGCCGTCGGCGTCGATGACAAGGTGGCTGCCCACCGGGCGTGGCGCCGAACCCCAGGTCTCGACCACGGTCGCGATGGCGACATCCTTGCCGTCCTTCATCCAGCCTTCCGCGATGATCAGCGGATCACGGGCTTCATCGAGATAAATGTTGTCGCTCATTGTTGCTTCTCTCAGGGTCTGTTTTTCCAGGGAGCCGGGAAACATATGGCTATGCGGCGTGCCTCGCGCCAGCGTCCATCCATCGCCGCGGATCGACTGAAAGCGCCGACTTCTTGTCCAGCGAGGCGCAGAGGTCGGCGAGCGCATCGAGATTGTGCACCGATCGGAATTCATCGACATGCGGCAACATCGCCTTGACGCCGCGGGCGCGCGCCTGAAAACCGTCGAAGCGTAGCAACGGGTTGAGCCAGATCAGCCGCCGGCAGGATTTGTGCAGCCGTTCCATTTCCTCCGAGAGGCCGGCGACATCGTCACGCTCCAACCCGTCGGTGATCAGAAGCACGACAGCGCCCTGCCCCAGCACGCGCCGCGACCACAGCTTGTTGAACTCGGCCAGCGTATCGCCGATGCGCGTGCCGCCCGACCAGTCCTTGACCGCCGCCGAACAGTCGGCAAGGGCGGCATCGGGATCACGATGGCGCATCTGCCGGGTCAGGTTGGTCAGCCGGGTGCCGAAGACGAAGGTGTGCACGCGGCGGCGCTTTTCCGTCAGCGCATGCAGGAAATGCAGGAAGATGCGCGTGTACTGGCTCATCGAGCCTGAAATGTCGGCCAGCACCACCAGCGGCGGGTGGACTTCGCGGGCCGAGCGGAATTTCGGCAGGATCAATTCACCGCCGGTGCGCGCGGCAGAGCGCATCATGGCGCGCGGGTCGATGCGGCGGCCATGCGCATCGGCCTTGAAGCGCCGGGTCCGCACCATGTCGACAGGCAACCGCAACGCTGCGATCGCCTTCCTGGCGTCAGTGATCTCGGCGGCGTTCATCTGGGCAAAATCCTTGGCCCTCAACACCTCATTGCCGGAAAAAGTGAAACGGGCATCGACCTCGATCTCGGGGATTTCCTGCGCTGGCTGGTTCTTCTGGTGGCCTTCGAACATCGCCTGGCTAACGCGGTTCTCGGCCGCGCGCGGCTTCTGCTTCTCCCTAACGTCAGGCGCCATCGGCGAAAACATCGCCAGCATCTTCTCGATCAGTTCGTGCGACTTCCAGAACAGCCGGAAGGCTTCGTCGAAGATCGGGTGATCCTCGTGCCTGGACACCAGCACGGCGTGCAGCGTCCAGTAGAAATCGTCGCGCGAGCCGATGCCGGCGGCCAGTACCGCCTCGATCGCATCCTTGACCGAGGCCGGCCCGACCCGCATGCCGGCCTTGCGCAAGGTGCGGGCAAAATAGACGATGTTGTCGGCGATGCGCCCGTCCGCCGTCGCCTCTCTGGGGTCGGCCTCTCTGGGGTAAGCACCCGGCGCGTTCATGGCCGCTACTCCGCCGCCGCGAGCTCGGCCTTGACCTCGTCGAGGATACGCCGGCCCTCGCCCGCGCCGATGCGGGCAATGTCGTCCTGGTATTTCAACAGCACGCCGATCGTGTCGGACACGGTCTCCGGATCAAGCGCCACCTTGTCGAGTTCGGTCAACGCACCGGCCCAATCTATGGTTTCGGCGACGCCCGGCACCTTGAACAGCTCGATCTGGCGCAGCTTCTGGATGAAGGAGACCACTTCGGCCGAAAGCCGCTGGTTGGCCCGCGGCACCTTGCGGCGCACGATCTCCAGTTCGCGCTCGGCATTGGGATAGTCGACCCAGTGATAGAGGCAGCGCCGCTTCAGCGCGTCGTGGATCTCGCGGGTGCGGTTGGTGGTGATGATGACGATCGGCGGCTCTTCCGCCTTGATCGTGCCGAGCTCGGGCACCGTCACCTGAAAGTCGGACAGGATTTCAAGCAGGAAGGCCTCAAAGGCTTCGTCCGTGCGATCAAGCTCGTCGATCAGGAAGACAGGCGCCGCACCCGCCTTTCCGGTCAGCGCGTCGAGCACCGGGCGGCGGATCAGGTATTTTTCGGAGAAGACGTTGCGCTCCATGGCGGAGCGGTCGACCTTGCCGGCGGCCTCCTCCATGCGGATTTCGATCATCTGCGCGGCGTAATTCCACTCATAGACGGCCGAGGAGACATCGAGCCCCTCATAGCATTGCAGGCGGATCAGCCGGCGGCCGAGCGCCTGCGCCAACACCTTGGCGATCTCGGTCTTGCCGACGCCGGCCTCGCCCTCAAGGAACAATGGCCGGTTCATGCGCAGCGACAAGAAAAGCACGGTCGCCAGCGACCGGTCCGCCACATAGTCCGCGCCGGTCAGGAGATCGAGCGTCTCGTCGATCGTCCGCGGCACGGGGCGCGGTTTCAGCTCGGTCATTCTTTCTCCGTTGACGCCGCCGCTCCGCTTTCCAGCACATGGTAGTCGCGGGCGTGGTAGATCAGCGGCCGCAAATTATCGCCCATGCGCAGGCCTGTCACCTTGCCAAAAAGCACACGATGGGTGGCCAGGTCCTTGGTGTCGATCAATTCGCTGTCGAACACAGCGAGCGCGCCCTTCAGCGTCGGCGCGCCAGTGGAAATCACATCCCATTCGCCGAGCGCGAAACGCTCATCCGCCGACAGGCCGGTGATGCCGGAAAAGCCAACCGACAGCGGCTGTTGATGCGAAGCCAGCGTGTTGAGGGCAAAGCGGCCGTTTTTCACGAACAGCTCGTTCTTGGCATTTTCGCGGTTGAGGCAGACCAGAATGGTCGGCGGTGTGTCCGACACCGAACAGGCGGCGATCACCGTCGTGCCGCGCTTGCCGGCGGGCCCATCCGTTGTAACCACATGTACATGACCGGCAAAATGGCTCATCGCGTCGCGATAGGCCTGCGGTCCAATATCGTTCTTCTTCAGCACCGGGAATATTCCATGGCCAGCATCTCCTGACATATATGGCCAGACATGACACGCCACAAGCGAAGTGGCTGAAGCGTATCCCGAAATTCGCGTGTTGCGCCAAAGCCGGGCAGCCTTTAGGTCTTGGCGGCAAATCGTGCCAAGAGCATAAGACCGGCACAAAGGACGCCATCGCTCGAATGCGACCCGGGACAAGAACAATAACGGCGCTGTTCTGGCTGTTTGCGGCCGGCGGTGCGCATGCCGCGACGCTGCTGGTCGGCGTCGCCGCGCCCTTGTCTGGACCTTCAGCCATCCTTGGCAAACAGATCGAGCTTGGCACCGGCCTGGCGGCGCAAGCCAACGGCATCGAATTGAAGACCGTGGACGACGCCTGCACCGCCGATGGCGGCGCGGCAGCAGCCAGGGACTTTGCCGCAGCCAAGGTCAATGTCGTGGTCGGCTTCCTCTGCACCGACGCCATCGAGGCGGCGATGCCGATCCTCAAGGACGCCAATATCCCGGTCATCACCGTCGGCGTGCGAACCGAAAGCCTGACCGACCGCCGCGCCAAGACAGGCTGGCCGATCTATCGGCTCGGGCCACGTGGCGACGACGAGCGCAACGCAGTGGCGGCCAGCCTCACCCACCTGTGGCAGAACGAACTGTTCGCCATCATCGACGACGGCACCATCTACGGCCGCGAGATGGCCGAGACATTTCGCGCGGCGGCCGAGCAGGCAGCGCTGAAACCCGTTTTCGTCGACACGTTCAGGCCGCAGCTCGACAACCAGATCGGCCTGGTCGGTCGGCTGAAAAAGGCCGGCGCCACACATGTCTTTGCCGGGGGCGACGGCGACGACATCGCCATTATGGGCCGTGATGCCGCGCAGCTCCAGGCCGGCATCGTCTTTGCCGGCGGCGAGAACCTGCGCACGCCGCCCGGCGACGTACCTTATGCCTTGGGCACGCTGATGATCGCGCCGCCTGAATGGGCTGATATCGCCGATCCAAAAGTGCTGGAAAGCTTCTCCGCGCAGAAGATCGCACCGGACGGTTACACGCTGCCGGCCTATGCGGCGATCGAGATTGCCAAGGCGGCGGCGCTGTCCGAGAGTTCCGGCAAGCCGTTGACCGAGGCGTTGACCGGGCAGGATTTCAGCACCGCGATCGGGCCGGTCCGCTTCGACGCCAAGGGTGACCTCAGCCAGAGCCCGTACCGCGTCTTCCGCTTCGACGGCACGCGCTTCGTGCCCGCAGAAAACAATTGATGTTCCGCACCGGCCCGCGCAACCTGATCACTGACGTTGCCGGCCTGCGCGTTGGCAATGCTTCCGACGCCAGGCTGAAGTCCGGCGTGACATCAGTGCTGTGCGACGAGCCGGCTGTAGCCGGGGTCCAGATCCTGGGCGGCGCGCCCGGCACCCGCGAGACCGACCTGCTCGAACCGCACAATTCCGTCGAGGCGGTGCACGCCATAGTGCTTTCGGGAGGTTCGGCCTTCGGCCTCGATGCTGCATCCGGCGTGCAGGCGGCGCTGCGCGAGCGCGGCATCGGGCTGGAGGTGGGCGGTTTTCGCGTGCCGATCGTGCCGACAGCAATCCTCTTTGACCTGCGCAATGGTGGCGACAAGGAATGGGGCCGCTACCCGCCCTACCGCGACCTCGGCTATGAGGCAGTGCAAGATGCCGGGCTCGATTTCCAGCTCGGCACGATCGGCGCCGGCACCGGTGCACTGACCTCAGGGCTCAAAGGGGGTCTCGGCTCGGCCTCGACGCTGCTCGACAGTGGCGTCACCATCGGCGCGCTGGCAGCTGTCAATCCGACCGGCTCGGTGACCGTGGGGCGAACCCGCCATTTCTGGGCGGCGCCGTTTGAAATCGGCGACGAATTCGGCGGGCTCGGCTATCCCTCGCCAATGCCTGATGACGCGAAGCGGATTCTGTTGAAATACCGCGACAAGCGCGTCACCCCGAAGACGGAGACCGGTGGCAACACAACCATCGCCGTCATCGCCACGGACGCGGTTCTTACCAAAGCTGCGGCCAAACGCCTGGCGATATCGGCGCATGACGGCTTCGTGCGCGCCATCTGGCCAACGCACACGCCGGCCGATGGCGACTTGGTGTTTGCGCTGGCGACTGGCACGAGTGGTGTCGAACTCACCGCCGACGCGGCAATCGACCTCTATGCCGCGGCTGGCGCCACGATGGCGCGCGCTATCAGTCGAGGCGTGTTTGCCGCGACGCCAGCCGACAACGATCTGTTTCCGGTCTGGTCGTCGCGTCGCTAGCCAAACCGCCGATCAGACCGGATCGGATTTTTCTTCTTCGAACGTCACCGCGACATCGGAATTCGCCGACAGCCACACCTTCTTGCCATCGACCTCGGCAACCAGGGCCAGAGGAATGTAGTGGTGATGACCCTTGTGGGCGCCCTCGCCGCTGTCGGCCTTGGTCAGCTTGATGCGCTCACCGTCAACCTTGTCGACAGTGCCGACATGCACGCCATCGGCGCCAACGACTTCCATATGTTCACGAATTTTGCTGGTGTCGGTCATGGTGGTTCTCCATTGGGGACTGCCGACAATAACAAATGACGAGCCGATTGGATGCATCGGCTTTTGACCCGCACGACGTTTTGATTCGGCCGTGCTAGGGATTGAACGATTGCGGCTGCCGGAGTGAAAAACGATGCGAATGCTTTTCCTGTTTGCCGTTTCCCTGGCCGCACAGTTTGCGGCGTCGATCGGCGCCCGGGCCGGCGATGTCGCCGAGCTTGAAATCCTCGGCTTCACCAAGGACGGAGGCATCTTCGCCTTTGAGGAGTATGGCGTCCAGGACGGGTCGGGTTTTCCCTATGCCAACCGCTATTACATTGACACGAGCAATGACAGCTTTCTCAAGGGCACGCCGATCAGGGTCCGGCTCGACGACGAGAATGCCAAACTGGACGCTGCCCGCCTTCAGGCCCGACAAAAAGGCGAGGCCATCGTCAGCCAGGCCGCGTTAACCGCCAACCGTGGCATCACCGCCGGCTTCAACCCGGTGACCGAGCTTTCTGCCGATCCACATCGCATGGTGGTCAATCCGCGGCCGATCTTTTCTCCTGTCGACCAGCCTCTCGAGTTCCGGCTGGACGAAATCGGCATGAACAATACCGAAGGCTGCGAGAGCCAGGGCGAGATCAACGGCTTCCGGTTGCTGCGCATCGAGGCGCAGGATGGCGGTGCCACCAAATTGCTGCACGAGGACAAGTCGATCCCCAAGAGCCGGGGGTGCCCGAACGGCTATCGCATCGGTGCGGTCCAGATATTCTCCATGGACAGCCTCAGCGCCTATGCGGTGCTGATCACGGTGCGCCAATATGGTTTCGAGGGGCCGGACTATCGTTGGATCGCCGTGACCGGCCGCCTGTGACATCGCTCGTTCAACCCGCCAGCCGCAATCGGGCCCTGCGCCGCCTGCGCCATGCGATGCCAACGCTGCGCGAAGCGCTTCTCGGTGCCGTGCTGTGGGCCGCCACCATGGGTGCCAGCGCGTTCGTCAACCTGTTGCTGGACAACTGGGTGACGCCGGACAAAATCCGCATCGTATCGCTGCTGTTTGCGGGCGGCGGCGCCCTGGCCTTTCCGATTGGCCTGTTCGCGGCACGGCTGGTTTCGCTCGGAAGGGGCTGGGAGGTTGCCTTCGCGGCGACATTGGTGGGCCTCGCCGCCGCAACGATCGGCCTGACCTCAGGTCTGTATGCGCTGCAATACCGGTCCTACTACGCCGAATGGCATGCACCCGCCCTCACCCTCGAATGGGGGTTCCAACTCGTCTTCACGATGGCGGTGGCGCTCTACCAGTTCGTGGTGCTGGGTATCCGGCTTTATTTTCCACTGGGTTTCGTCGCCTTGTTTGCCGCGAGCCTCTGGTTTGCGCACCAGCATCGTTGAGCATTTTGTCCGCCTCTGTTAGGACGCGGTCTAACCCAGAGTGGTTCAGCGTTCGGCAGAACCGCCGACCCGCTCTATTTCCTCATTCTGGCAATTCCCGTCGGAAAACCGCTGCACACTTTTCCTGGAATTGCTCTAGACACATCAGGACTGACCGATGATCCCTCGCTATTCCCGGCCGGAAATGGTCGCCATCTGGTCGCCCGAAACCCGGTTTCGCATCTGGTTCGAAATCGAGGCCTATGCCTGTGATGCGCTGGCCGAGCTCGGCGTTATCCCTAAAGCGGCCGCGAAAACCATCTGGGAAAAGGGCAGCGCGGCTAAATTCGACGTCGAGAAGATCGACGAGATCGAGCGCGTCACGAAGCATGACGTCATCGCCTTCCTGACGCATCTCGCCGAATTCGTCGGACCCGACGCGCGCTTCATCCATCAGGGCATGACGTCTTCGGATGTTCTGGACACCTGTTTTGCCGTCCAGCTCACCCGCGCCAGCGACATTCTGCTGGCTGATATCGACGGTCTGCTTGCCGCACTCAAGCGCCGCGCCTTCGAACACAAGGACACCGTCACCATCGGCCGCAGCCACGGCATCCATGCCGAGCCGACAACCTTCGGCATCAAGCTGGCACAGGCCTATGCCGAGTTCTCGCGCTGCCGCGAGCGGCTGGTGCACGCGCGCGAGGACATCGCAACCTGCGCGATTTCAGGCGCCGTCGGCACGTTCGCCAACATCGAGCCCTATGTCGAAGAGCACGTCGCGGCAAAGCTAGGGCTGAAGCCGGAGCCGGTGTCGACGCAGGTCATCCCGCGCGATCGCCATGCCATGTTCTTTGCCACGCTCGGCGTCATCGCCTCATCGATGGAGCGGCTGGCGACCGAGATCCGCCATCTGCAGCGCACCGAGGTGCTGGAAGCGGAAGAGTATTTTTCGCCGGGCCAGAAAGGCTCGTCGGCAATGCCGCACAAGCGCAACCCGGTGCTGACGGAAAACCTCACCGGCCTTGCCCGCATGGTGCGCTCCATGGCGTTGCCCGCGATGGAGGATGTCGCACTCTGGCACGAGCGCGATATCTCGCATTCCTCGGTCGAGCGCATGATCGGTCCGGACGCCACGGTGACGCTCGATTTCGCACTGTCGCGGCTGACCGGCGTCATCGACAAGCTGGTCGTTTATCCCGAGAACATGCTGAAGAACATGAATAAGTTCCGCGGCCTGGTGCATTCACAGCGCGTGATGCTGGCGCTGACGCAGGCCGGCCTGTCGCGCGAGGACTCCTACCGGCTGGTGCAGCGCAACGCCATGAGGGTGTGGGAACAAGGTGCTGATTTTCTTGAGGAACTTCTGGCTGACAAGGAAGTGACTGCGGCGCTCCCTGAGGCGGAGATCCGCGAGAAATTCGACCTGGGCTACCACACCAAGCATGTCGATACGATTTTCAGGCGGGTGTTTGGAGAGGCCTGAGCTTTTCCTTCTCCCCGTTTACGGGAGAAAGAAGCTGCGCCGATGTCCAATCACGCCTTTCCAGGCACCGTCCTGATCACCGTGCCCCACGGGTCCTCACGGCTGCTCTCGCTGGCCACATTGTCGGAACGCATCTCGACCCAGGCAAGCCCCGACCGGCTCGGATCACGGCGGCCGGCGCCGGGACTCTGCCAGGCGTTCGCGCCGATGTGGTGATGATAACCGCCTGACGACAGGAACACCGCCTGGCTGCCATATTTGGCCACCGTGTCGAAGCCGAACTCCTTGTTCCACCACGCCTCTGCCTCTTCCGGCCTGCCGACGCGCAAATGGACATGACCGACAATGCTGTTTTCGGGCGCACCTTGCCAAACGGCATCGCCGGCAGGCACGCTGCCAACGACCGCAGGAATGTTCATGCGTTCCGTTGCCATCGCCACCTTGTCGCCGTTCCACTTCCAGTCCTGCGGACGGCGGTCGGCATAGATTTCGATGCCATTGCCCTCGGGGTCGGTCAGGTACAGCGCTTCGCTGACCAGATGGTCCGAAGCACCCTCGATGGCGATCTTGTCTGATATGGCATGATTGATCCAGCGGCCGAGATCGGCGCGACTGGGGAGCAGGAAGGCCGTGTGGAAAAGGCCAGCACTGCGCGGATCGTCCGGCTTGGCCGAAGGATCAGCCTCGATGACCAGCAGTGGGCGGCTGCCGGCGCCGAGCGTGATGGCGCCATCGGCACGGCTCAATTCCTGCAGCCCAACGACTTTGCGGTAGTAGGCGGCGAGGCTCTCCGCATCGCGTGCCTTGAGCCCGACGCGGGCAACGCTCACCGGCGTGGTGGCGGCAAATGGCAGTTCGCTCATCATTGTCTCCGTTGCGGCAACGTGTGATGAAGCTCCCAAAGCCAGGAGCCCTGCGCCGCCGATCATTGTACGTCGTGTCAGCGCCAAAATCCCGGTCCTCCACGGCTGTTTCTTTCCTGACGACAGATCGTCTATCGCAATCGTTCACACAAGACAGCGAAAAGCGAACATGGTGTTCACCATTGCGAGCAGGAGCTCGCCCTTCAACGGTTGCATGAGGCAATGGGGCTCGCTATTTCAGCGCCATGAAAGTCAAAGACGCAGATATCCTGATCGTTCCGGGCTACACCAATTCCGGACCCGAGCATTGGCAGAGCCGCTGGCAGTCGAAACTGTCGACGGCGCGCCGTGTCGAACAGGCGGAATGGTCGAAACCGGTGCGCGAGGACTGGACGGCGAGCGTGGCCAAGGCAGTCAACGAAGCCGAGAGACCGGTCGTCATCGTCGCGCATTCGCTGGGGGTCGCCGCCGCGGTGCAGGCCATTCCGCGATTCGTGAAGCCGGTTGCCGGAGCCTTCTTCGTGGCACCGCCGGATGTCGCCAATCCCACGATCAAGCCGAAGCACCTGATGACCTTTGGCCCCTATCCGCGCGAGCCGCTGCCTTTTCCGTCGATCGTGATCGCCAGCCGTAACGATCCGTTCTGCACTTTCGATGTCGCCGAGGACATTGCCGGAGCCTGGGGCTCACTGTTCATCGACGCTGGCGAGACCGGCCATCTCAATGCGGATTCAGGCTTCGGCCCGTGGCCCGAAGGATCCATGACCTTCGCCAAGTTCCTCACAGATCTGAAGGCGTAGTTTTTTCGGACGCCTCGTCAGCCGCCGATCGAATCCTTGATGCCCTTCAGCAGGGTCTTTGCGCCCAGCGAAATCACCGCATGCTCGGACCCGGTGGCCAGCAGGCGGTAACCCATCGACACGACACGGCCGGCAATTGCCGGTTCGACGACATAGATGGCGGCATGTTTTCCGGCCTTGCGGGTGCGCTCGGCGACCGATGCTATCGTCTCCATCATGCTTTCCAGCGTCGAATTGACGGTCGTGCCGTTGCTCCAGGCGATCGAGAAATCCGACGGTCCCAGGAAAATGCCGTCAATGCCCGGCGTGTCGAGAATGCCGTCGAGCGCGTCAAGCGCGGCCCGCGTCTCGACCATGGCGAAGGCCATGGTGCGCTGGTTGGTGTCGCGCAGCCATTCGGCGTAGTCGCCCTTGCCATGGCGTGGAAAGGCGTAGGTGGGGCCCCAGGAGCGCTCGCCGAGCGGCGGATATTTCATCGCCGCGGCAAACAGCTTTGCATCGGCGACCGAGTTCACCATCGGCGCGATGACCGCTTCGGCGCCGAAATCGAGTGCCCGGCTTGCCATGTCGAAACGGCCGACGGGAATGCGCACCAGCGCTGGCTTGTTTGCCGCAAGTACCGGCACGAGACCGCGCAGCACACTGTCTTCGTGATGGCCGCCATGCTGCATGTCGAGCGTGACCGCATCGAAGCCCTGCTTGGCGAGGATTTCGACGGTCAGGGCGTCCGGCACGCCCGACCAGGCGGTGATCAGCGTTTCATCGGCGGCAAGGCGGGACTTCAGGGACATCAAATCTCTTTCCTCGTTAACTGTCGGGAGTTTCAGCCGGAAACGGCGGCAAAGGCAAAGAAAAACCGCCCGGCTTGGCCGAGCGGTCGATTGGTCCAGTCATTTCTTGTCTGTCGCAGGTTCTGTCGCAAAACCGTGGGACACTTTTGCGGAACCTGCTTCCTTCCAACTGTCGCTGGTTCTGTCGCAAAACCGTGGGACACTTTTGCGGAACCTGCTCCGGCCCGGATCAGGTGTTCTTGATCTGCTCGATCGCCTGCGCCATCAGTTCGTCCATGGTGCGGCGGATCTGGTGGTCCGACTGTTCGACGCCAGCGGCATCGAAATCCCGGCGGATCTTGCGGAACACGTCATGGTCGCCAGCTTCCTCGATGTCGGAAACAACAACTTCCTTGGCATAGGCATCAGCATCCGCCCCCGACTTTCCGAGCTTTTCGGCGGCCCACAGGCCAAGCGCCTTGTTGCGGCGCGCCGAGGCCTTGAACCGAAGCTCCTCGTCGAAAGCAAATTTGCGCTCGAAGCCTTCTTCGCGGTCTTTCATGCTGCTCATGGCGTCCCTCCGGGTCAAATTCAATTCGTTTGCAAAAAGGATATGTGTGTTGCCAAAGCACAAACCAAAAGGTCGCGGGCCGGTCAATATGCTTCATCGCATGCTGCGCTGCGGCATTTCAGTCCCGAAAGCGGTTGGTTGAAAGGATTTGCCGATTGAGCAAACGATGTGATTGGGATAGACCCGGCATTGAACCCAACCGTCGCCACACTAATATAGGCAGACGGACAGGAACTGGTCGCTTGCCGCCTGCCCGCAAATCCAGAGAAAAATTCAGATGAAAAATCGCCGCCGCATTTATGAAGGCAAGGCCAAGATCCTCTATGAGGGACCGGAACCCGGCACGCTGATCCAGTTCTTCAAGGACGACGCCACCGCGTTCAACAAGAAGAAACACGAGGTCATCGACGGCAAGGGTGTGCTCAACAACCGCATTTCCGAGTACATCTTCAACCACTTGAACCGCATGGGCATCCCGACCCACTTCATCCGCCGGCTCAACATGCGTGAGCAGTTGATCAAGGAAGTCGAGATCATCCCGCTTGAAGTGGTGGTGCGCAACGTCGCCGCCGGCTCGCTGTCCAAGCGCCTCGGCATCGAGGAAGGCACCGTTTTGCCGCGCTCGATCATCGAATTCTATTACAAGGCCGACGCGCTCGACGATCCGATGGTGTCGGAAGAGCACATCACGGCGTTCGGGTGGGCGAGCCCGCAGGAAATCGACGATGTCATGGCGCTGGCCATTCGCGTCAACGACTTCCTCTCCGGCCTGTTCATGGGCGTCGGCATCCAGCTCGTCGACTTCAAGATCGAGTGCGGCCGCCTGTTCGAGGGCGACATGATGCGCATCGTCGTCGCCGACGAGATTTCGCCGGATTCCTGCCGCCTGTGGGACGTGGCAACGCAGGACAAGCTCGACAAGGATCGTTTCCGCCGCGACATGGGCGGCCTCGTCGAGGCCTACCAGGAAGTTGCCCGTCGCCTCGGCATCATGAACGAGAACGAGCCGCCGCGCCCGACCGGCCCGGTGCTTGTCGCCTCGACTGACGGCGTCAAAGGCAAGCCGCACTGATCGCGGCTTGCAACCCGATACTTAGAACAGGAGCATGTCCAGCGTGATCAAGGCCCGCATTACCGTCACCCTCAAGAACGGTGTTCTCGACCCCCAAGGCAAGGCGATCGAACATGCATTGTCAGGCCTGGGCTTTGATGGTGTCGGCGCGGTGCGGCAGGGCAAGGTGTTCGACGTCGAACTGGCGGAAAGCGACAAGGCCAAGGCCGAGGCCGATCTCAAGGCCATGTGCGACAAGCTGCTAGCGAACACGGTGATCGAGAACTACAGCGTATCCATCGCCTGACTAGGTCGGGCGCGCGATCCGCGGCTTGCGCAGCCAGAGAAAACCTATGACCGCTGCACCCGCCAGAGTCACAAGCAGCTTGTAGGTCAGTCGCTCGACGTCACCGGCATCGAAAATCTTGTCGATCGATCCGTATCTGGTCGGGTCGCGAAGCACTTCGATCTCGGTGCCGATCGATGTCGGCATGCTCACATAAAAATCGTCATCCACGTCGAACATGAACTCGTTGCCATCCGGAGCCCGGTAGGCAAATTTCGCCGTCGGAATTTTCGTAATGCGCCAGGCACCGCCGCCGGGCGCTGGAGCTGACGGAATTTCGGTTGAGTCGGCAGAGCAGTCGACACGGGAACGCTCCACCCAATTGCGCCTGACTTTCACCTCCAACGCGCATTGCAGGCCGGTGTCGACCACATTTGCCTTTTGTCGCTCCCAGGTGAAGGTATGGACGAACCGCGTAACTGCGGGGCCGATCGACCATGCACCGAGGACAAAGAAAAACGCCGCCAGCCCGGTCACGCCAATCTTGATCACAAGACGGCCGGCTCCCAGGCCCCTTTTCGACCGTTCCATTGCCGCCAGTTGGACTGCCCTCATCTGCGGATCGTCAGAAAGCTGGTTCGGGTCGCGGTTTTCGGCAACCATCCATCGAACATTCAGCAGAACAAGGATGTTCATCCAACCCAGCAGGAGCGCAATCAGAAGCTGTAAGTGCAATCGATAGAAGACAGTGTGAAAGCTGGTCGCGCAGGCGTTTGCGAGATCAATTCGCGAAACACCGCGGCGCCCACCTGTGTACCAGGCCCCATCTCCTGAGATGAGCGGGAACAGCAGCAGCGCGGCAAGGAACATTCCGATCAGCAGTTGCTTCCGGTAGACCCGGAGGCTTCTCTTGTAGCTGAAGATATCCAGCGCATTCGACGCCACCAAGCCTACGGAAACAATGCCCAGGCAGATCGACAGAGCCGTGTCCGCCAATAGCAGGTTTGCAAAAGAGGCGGCGCAGCCAGCCAGATCCACCTTAAACGAAAGCCAAGTGGAAAACGATGATCGCATGGACGCGGGAGCGTCCCAGAACGATATTCCCGCGAAGGCGGCAAGCGCCGCCACGATGGTCGTCGCCGTCCACATCGCCCGCGTTCTGTATTCCAGCTCTTTATTCTTGCCGTAATCCACGAAATCCTCATATTACCACAAGATGTATTCTCTTGTGCAGCAATGTCGTTAACAACGTGGATTTCTATTGCGGATATCCGGCAACGAAAAAGGCCGAAGCAAGTGTATGGCTAACCGTTTGCTAAGCAGCTGAATTGACATACCTGTGCGGCGGGTTCGCCGGCTCCCATGCCTGTTTGACCGATGTGTGCGACCTCGCTAAACACGGCCTGCGCTCTGCATCGGCCGGACTTTACGCAACAGCCGACATTGGAAACTACCTTTGCAATGCCGAACGACACGCAAATTTCCAAATTCATGAGCCTTGTCCTGCGACACGCGCCGCAGGAGGCAGGATTGTCGCTTGACGAAAACGGCTGGGCCGATTTTGGCGCGCTTTGTGCGGTCATCCGGACGAAGTTCGGCGCATCGGCCGCCGACGTTTTGCGCATCGTCGAAGAGAATCCGAAAAAGCGCTTCGCCGTCGATGGCAATCGCATCCGTGCCGTGCAGGGCCACAGCGTCGATGTCGATCTCGGCCTGCCGCCGTCGGTGCCTCCTGATTTGCTCTATCACGGCACCAAGGAAGAATTTCTCCCCAGCATTCTGCGCGAAGGCCTGACCAGCCAGTCACGCCAGCATGTTCACTTGTCAAAGGATGTGGAAACGGCTCTGATCGTGGCGCGGCGCCGTGCCGGGAAAAGTGCTATCCTGCAAATCAACTCGGCATCCATGACAAAAGACGGGGTGTCATTCTTTCTCTCCGATAACGGTGTCTGGTTGACCAACCACGTTTCACCCCGGTATCTCACTCAGATGCTCGAACGGGAATTGCCATGAAATCCGCCGTCGTCCTCCTGCCTGGCCTCAACCGCGACCGCGACATGATCGCGGCGCTGACCAAGATTTCGGGAAAACCGCCGATCACGGTCTGGCAGACCGACACCGAAATCCCCGATGTCGACCTGATCGCCATTCCGGGCGGATTCTCCTTCGGCGACTACCTACGCTGCGGCGCGATTGCCGCGCGCATGCCGGTGATGCGGGCGGTCGCCGAAAAGGCGGCCAAGGGCGTCACGGTCATCGGCGTCTGCAACGGTTTTCAGATCCTGGTCGAGGCCGGCCTGTTGCCCGGCGCCTTGATGCGCAACACTTCGCTAAAGTTCGTCTGCCGGCAGGTGAAGCTTGAGATCACCAATGCCAACACGATGTTCACCCGCCGCTATCAGCCCGGCCAGATCATCCGAACGCCGGTCGCGCACCATGACGGCAATTATTTTGCCGACGCCGACACGCTTGCCCGCCTCGAAGGCGAAGGCCAGGTGGTGTTCCGTTATGCCGAGGGTACCAATCCCAACGGCTCGATCAACGACATTGCCGGAATCATCAATGAACAAGGCAATGTGCTCGGCCTGATGCCTCATCCCGAAAACCTGATCGAAGCCGCCCATGGCGGCAGCGACGGTCGTGGACTGTTCGAAAGTGCGCTCGGCATTGCCGCATGATATCACCAAGGCGCATGCCTTGAAAAACAGCTGGACATCAAGTCCGCGTCACATGGGAGAGAGACGGTCATGAAACTCTATTCGCGGCCGTTGTCGCCCTACTCATCGATCGTGCGGGCGCTGGCCTACATCAAGGACGTGCCGCTCAAGATCATTGCGCCGCCGCCGGGTTTTCCGATCCCGGAAGAATTTCGCGCCATTTCGCCGATGAACCGGATTCCGGTGCTGATCACCGGCTCTGGCGAAACCATCGTCGAATCGGTAGTCATCGCCGAATATCTCGAGGAGCGGTTTCCGGAACCGGCATTGCTGCCGCCTGACTCCAAGGACCGCGCGCTGGTGCGCATGTTCGCCCGCATCACCGACCTCGACGTGCTGACGCCGACAATGAAGCTTTTCGAGCTGCATTTCGTCCAGAAGCGAAACAATGCCGAGATCGAAGCCCAGTTCGCCCGCTTGCATCACGGGCTGGCGGCGATCGAGGCACGCATGGCGCAAGGCCCCTTTGCGCTCGGCGACGACATCAGCTTCGCGGATGCCTGGCTGACGCCGACGCGCTTCATCTTCAACAATTTCCGGGCCATGACGGGACATCACGACCTGCTCGCTGCCTATCCCAAATTCGACGCCTATGAGCAGATCGCTTCGCAGCATCCGGCACTGTCGCGGGTGTGGGGCGAGATGACCGACGGCCAAAAGATCTTCCTGTCCGAACTTGAGATGGGTGCCGCTTGACCAAGGTGAAGACAATCGCCTTCGTTGCCGCGGCAGGCTTTGCCCTGGCATCGTGCCAATCGACTCCGAAAAGCACGCCTGTCCCGTCGGGCAAGAGTGCGTCGCTGCTGGCCATGGAACAGGTGGCGATATCCGCCCACAAATGCTGGATCGCCAGCAAGGACCCGGCCTTCAAGCAATATCAGATGGCCAACGAACTGAACTCGTTCAGCGGCACGCCACGCTTCCTGCTGGTGCCGGCCAAGCATTATGGCGGCAAGCCGTTGCTGGTGGTGCAGGCGCAAGGCAATTCGAACCGCGTCTACGCGTTCGGGCCTCTGATGAACGATCCGATCGGCGCGCGCATCAGCTCCGACATTGCCCGCTGGCAGGCCGGCAATCCGGCCTGCGCCGCAACCGCATAGCCATGGGCCGCTTTCTGCAGGTCGCGGGTCTGGTCATCGGTCTGGCCGGGCTCGTCCTGCAGTTCTGCATCAGCATTCCAGCGTCGATGGAAGCCGGCCGCAGCCTGCTCGGCTCGATTGTCTTCTATTTCAGTTTCTTCACTATCCTGACCAACATCGGCGCCGTGCTGGTCTACACCTCGCTGCTATCATCCAGCGGCTATGCGTGGCTGCCGGCCTTCGCCGGGCCGCGAATGCGCGCGGGGGTCGCTGTTTCGATCACGCTGGTATTCATCGTCTACGCCACGGTTCTGGCGCGGCTCTGGCAGCCGCGGGGCCTGTTCCTGCTCTGCGATGTGCTGCTGCACTATGTGACGCCGGTTCTGTTCGTGCTGTGGTGGCTGGTCGCGGGTGCCGACGGCAGGACACGTCTGCGGGACGTGTCCTGGTGGGTGCTCTACCCCATTGCCTATCTGGCCTATGCGCTGGCGCGGGCGCCGTTTGCCGGCGAAGTGCCCTACCCCTTCCTCGACGTCGCCAAGAACGGTGTAGCCAATGTCGCCGTGGCAGCATTGTCCATCACGGCGCTGTTCCTGGTGATCTGCGTCGTCGCCGTTTTTATCGATCGCGGCATAGGCCATCGCGGGGCAAAACGGGTCCGCTAATGCATATCGCGACCCGCCTTAGGTTGGCCGCTATTCCCAGAAAGGCCTGACGCCCTCGCGATGGGCGTCGCAGCGGGAAAGGCCGATGTCCTTCAGTTGATCGTCGGTCATCTCAAGCAATGCCAGCCGACTGCGCCGGCGATCAAGCAAATGGTCGATCCATTTCGCCAGCGAGATCACCACCCACACCAGACGGCTGACAAAGCCGCGACGACCTGACGGGCGGGGTGTTTGACTGGGAAGCGCGGCTCTTGGATGACTGATTGTCGCGATTGTATCCATTTTCTTTCTGCCAAAACTCTCAATTGCACCCTTTTTGGTGCGCGACTGATATGGATTGACTCACAATCCGGTGCAATATAGAAAATTGTCACCATGACAAATTGGCTTCCAGACCTCACCGGCTCCGGCCCGCTGTATCAGCGCCTTGCTGACTCCATTGAGACGGATATCGATCGGGGTGTGATCGATGCCGGCGCAAAGCTGCCGCCGCAGCGGGACCTCGCCTACGATATCGGCGCCACGGTCGGCACGGTTGGCCGGGCCTATCAATTGCTGCGCGAGCGCGGGCTGGTGAGCGGCGAAGTCGGGCGTGGAACCTATGTCCTGGGACAGCGCGGCGGCGTTACGAAAACGGAAGCTCCCGACGTCAGCGTGGAAGGCACGCGGTATATCGATGCGCCCAAGGACATATTGCGTTTCGACAGCACTGCGGCACCCGATATCGGCCAGGGCGCCATTGTCGCGGATGCGCTGTCGCGCGTGGCACAAGACCATCCGCACGAGATTTCAAGCTATACGCGCGATTTCCCCGACCGCTGGTATGAGGCTGGCGCCCGCTGGCTGTCGC
This sequence comes from Mesorhizobium subarcticum, assembly GCF_055456085.1. Classification (NCBI taxonomy): domain Bacteria; kingdom Pseudomonadati; phylum Pseudomonadota; class Alphaproteobacteria; order Hyphomicrobiales; family Phyllobacteriaceae; genus Mesorhizobium; species Mesorhizobium subarcticum. Next base: position 5,088,621 of record NZ_CM144237.1, read on the forward strand.
GCAATTCCTTCCGTCCTGCTGCCGATACAATCGTCCCTACTCTCGGCACTCATGCAGCGGTGATGGCGGCGGTCGCAGCACTGACCACGCCCGGCGATTATGTTGCCTTCGAGCACCTCACCTATTCACAGATCTCGCGCAGTGCCGGTCTGATCGGTCGGCGCACGGCGTTGGTGGCATCGGATGACGAAGGCCTCAACCCGGCCGATTTCGAGCGTGTCTGCGCGCAAAAACATCCCAGGATGATCTTCCTGATGCCGACGGCGCAAAATCCCACCCTGGTGACCTTGTCGCCGGCGCGTCGCGAGGCGATTGCGCGGGTCGCGCGTGAATACAATGTCATTCTCATCGAAGACGATCTCTACGGCCACCTGACCGATGACCCGACACCGTTGCTCGCCGAATATGCGCCGGAGAGAACCATCGTTGCCGGCGGCCTGTCGAAGTCGGTCGCCGCCGGCATGCGCGGCGGTTGGCTCTCCTGCCCGCCTGCCTATCGCCACCGTATCCGCGTCGCCCACAAGATGATGACCGGCGGCATGCCCTTCCTGTTGGCAGAGGTGAATGCCCGGCTGGTGCTTTCCGGCCAGGCCAGCGATATCCGTAAGCGCAGCATCGCCGAAATCAGCGCCCGAATCGCGATCGTGCGTGAAACTCTGGCCGGTTTCGCCTTCAAGTCTCACGACAGGGTACCCTTCGTCTGGCTGACTTTGCCCGACCCCTGGCTTTCCGGCACCTTCAAGAACGCTTGCCTGGAACACGGCGTGCTTATCGACGATGAGGACGAGTTCAAGGCCGGCCGCTCCGAACAGGTCTTTCACGGTATCCGCTTCGGCGTTTCGCAGCCCAGACAGCGCGGGGATGTCGCCGACGGCGTTGCGGTTCTGCGGCGCCTCCTCGATGAGGGCCGCGCCGGCTACGACAGCTTTTCCTGAGAGAGCCAGGCCCGGATCAGCCTTCGGCCTTGAAGTTCCGGGCTTCCTTTTTGGCCTCGTCCTTGCCGTGCTTTTCAGCCAGTTCCTTGGCCTGTCCAGGCGAAACGTCTGACGTTTCCGCGATATGAATGGCCTCCTTGTCCGAGAGGCGGTTATCGTTCTTGCCTTGCTTGGTAGCCATGGTCCGGTCTCCTGAGTGGTTGAGACCTAACGGCTGGCACATCGTAGCGTTCCATTCGGCCTAGCGTTCCTCGCTGCGAAGGCCATCATTGTCGTCACCTTGTGCTTTCTGTCTTTTTTCATCGATCGACGGGTGTATCGGGTGCAAAGCTTGCGATAAGAGGGGACTCAAAATCTCCGCTTCCATGGACATAAATCGCCGCCCATGACCATTTCCAATTCCGTGCCGATCACCCCAGAGCTCATTGCCGCGCACGGGCTGAAGCCCGACGAATACCAGCGCATCCTCGAACTGGTCGGGCGCGAGCCGAGCTTCACCGAGCTCGGCATCTTCTCGGCGATGTGGAACGAGCACTGCTCTTACAAATCCTCGAAGAAATGGCTGCGCACGCTGCCGACTACCGGGCCGCAGGTCATCCAGGGGCCCGGCGAGAATGCGGGTGTGGTCGACATCGGCGATGGCGACTGCGTCGTCTTCAAGATGGAAAGCCACAACCATCCCTCCTTCATCGAGCCCTATCAGGGTGCGGCAACCGGCGTCGGCGGCATCTTGCGCGACGTTTTCACCATGGGCGCGCGGCCGATCGCGGCGATGAATGCACTACGCTTTGGCGCACCGGACCATCCCAAGACGCGGCATCTCGTATCAGGCGTGGTTTCCGGCGTTGGCGGTTACGGTAACGCCTTCGGCGTGCCGACGGTCGGCGGCGAGGTCAATTTCGATGCTCGCTACAACGGCAACATCCTGGTCAATGCCTTTGCCGCGGGCCTTGCCAAGACCGATGCGATCTTCCTGTCCGAAGCCAAGGGCGTTGGCCTGCCGGTCGTCTATCTCGGCGCCAAGACCGGCCGCGACGGCGTCGGCGGCGCCACCATGGCCTCGGCCGAGTTCGACGACAAGATCGACGAGAAACGGCCGACCGTTCAGGTCGGCGATCCCTTCACCGAAAAGTGCCTGCTGGAAGCTTGCCTCGAACTGATGGCCTCAGGCGCCGTCATCGCCATCCAGGACATGGGTGCGGCAGGCCTTACCTGCTCGGCGGTGGAGATGGGCGCCAAGGGCGACCTCGGCATCGAGCTCGATCTCGACAAAGTGCCGGTGCGCGAGGAGCGCATGAGCGCTTATGAGATGATGCTATCGGAAAGCCAGGAGCGCATGCTGATGGTGCTGCGCCCGGAGAAAGAAAAGGAAGCCGAGGCGATCTTCCACAAATGGGGCCTCGACTTCGCCATCGTCGGCAAGACCACCGACGATCTGCGCTTCCGCGTCATCCATCAGGGCGACGAGGTCGCCAATTTGCCGATCAAGGACCTTGGCGACAAGGCACCGGAATATGACCGCCCCTGGGTCGAGCCGAAGAAGCCGGCGGCACTGGCGGCCGGCGATGCACCGAAGGCCGATGTCGCCGATGCCCTCTTGAAACTGCTCGGCGGGCCGGACCTGTCCTCGCGCCGCTGGGTGTGGGAGCAGTATGACACCCTCATCCAGGGCAATTCGCTGCAGCTTCCCGGCGGCGACGCCGGCGTGGTGCGCGTCGAAGGCCACGCGACCAAGGCGCTCGCCTTCTCGTCAGACGTGACGCCGCGCTATTGCGAGGCCGACCCGTATGAGGGCGGCAAGCAGGCGGTGGCCGAATGCTGGCGCAATTTGACCGCCACCGGCGCGTTGCCGCTGGCGGCGACCGACAACCTCAATTTCGGCAATCCGGAACGGCCCGAGATCATGGGCCAGTTGGTCGGCGCGGTGAAAGGCATCGGCGATGCCTGCCGGGCGCTCGGCTTCCCGATCGTGTCGGGCAATGTCTCGCTCTACAACGAAACCAATGGCCAGGGCATCCTGCCGACGCCGACCATCGGCGGCGTCGGGCTGATATCAGACTGGTCGAAGATGGCGCGCATCGGCTTTGCCGCCGAAGACCAGATGATCCTGCTGGTCGGCGCTCCGGCGACATGGGGCAGCCATCTCGGCCAGTCCGCCTATCTCAGAGACATTCATGGCCGTACCGACGGCCCGCCGCCGCCGGTCGACCTCGCGCATGAAAAGCGCGTCGGCGACCATGTGCGCGCGCTGATCGCGTCGGGCGTGGTGACGGCGGCGCATGACCTTTCCGATGGCGGCCTTGCCGTGGCCCTGGCCGAAATGGCGATGGCATCCGGCATTGGCGCCACCGTTCCGGGTCTCGCCGGCACCGACCCGATCCCGGTCTGGTTCGGCGAGGACCAGGGCCGCTATCTCCTGACGCTGTCGGTCGATCCGCAAAGCAGGGAATGGGACGCCATCCGCGAGAATCAGAGCAAGCTCGGCATCTTCGCGCCATGGATCGGCTCGACCGGCGGAACTGAGCTGAAGCTCGGCGACGCCAGGGCAATCCCGGTCAGCGACTTGACCGCAGCCCATGAAGGCTGGTTCCCGCGCTTCATGGACCAGGCCAGTTGACCGGAGCATGATCCCGAAAAGTGGACCCCGGTTTTTCGGAAAAGATCATGCTCAATCACAGGAAACTGGCCGCGCGGGCGCTGCTTGCAGTCGTTTTCTGGCCGTCGCTGTTCTTCTTCTGGTTCCTCGGCCCGTTCGTCTTCTTCTTGCTGTCAACGACCTCGAGCGAGGTTTGTCCGCTGTTGGAAAGGCGTGAGCAGTTCCTGGCCTCGGCCAATGGCACGCTGCCGATGCTGGTTCTGCAGAACCTGATCTACGCGGTTTCCATCGTCTGCCTGGTGCTTTGGGGCCGGCTTGTGCCGGACCGGGCGCGGACAAGGCGGATCGTCACCTGCATCAAGCTTTTCGCCGTCGCGGCCACTCTGGGGGCAGTGTGGGAATATGGTTCTTCGCTGGTCTGCGATGGCTACGGCCAGCCGTTCTTCTCGCCCGTCTGGCAGATGACCAGCTATCTGCCGATTGCCAACCTGGCGGTCAACATCCCGCTCTACGTGCTGGTCTTCAGCCTTGGCCGCGCCTTCTCGATGCGCGAGGATGATCCCACGGACAATGCGGTTCGTCCGGGCGGGACCGTTTCTTAAAGCTCAATCATCCGCACACCGGATGGAAGCGCTTCAATCGCGACCAGAAACGCTTTAGGTTCATTGCGACTCTCATCGCATGGGCAGCCTTGCTGCCTAGCCGCTCGAAACAGGAATTCCGCCATGGCAATGGATGCCCACGACATCGAAAAACTGATCAAGGACGGCATTCCGGACGCCAAGGTGACGATCCGTGACCTCGCCGGCGACGGCGACCACTATGCCGCCGAAGTGGTGGCCGAGAGCTTTCGCGGAAAGAGCCGCGTCCAGCAGCACCAGATGGTCTATGACGCGCTGAAGGGCAATATGGGCGGCGTGCTGCATGCGCTTGCGCTGCAGACCAGCGTGCCCGACTGAGGCCGTTCCAGCCGCACCCGCTTGGCCCAAGCCGGCCCATCCTTTGCGCCATTTCAGCGCCGGCGCGGCTAATGTCTTGTTTCGGGCAATCTATGGGTTTATTTGATAGGAATGCTTCGAGCCTGACTCCCACGGGCGTGAAAGGATATTCCATGAGCGGTATCAACGACTACATCGACAATGAAGTGAAGGGCAACGACGTCGTCCTTTTCATGAAGGGCACGCCCGGTTTTCCGCAGTGCGGATTTTCCGGCCAGGTGGTCCAGATCCTCGACTATATCGGCGCCGACTACAAAGGCGTGAACGTTCTGGACTCGGCCGAACTGCGCCAGGGCATCAAGGAATATTCCAACTGGCCGACGATCCCGCAACTCTATGTGAAGGGCGAGTTCGTCGGCGGCTGCGACATCATCCGCGAGATGTTCCAGGCAGGCGAACTGCAGACGTTCCTCGTCGAAAAAGGCGTGAGCGTAAAAGCCACCGCCTGACGACACGCGCCGAGCACCGGGGGCGGCCCAACCTCGGCAATTAACGTGTCCCTGATATCGGGGCCAAGACGAGCCAATGCGCCGGCCCGCCGGCGCGTTTTCGTTCTTAGAGATCGGACTTGCCGTGGACCAGCATTCGACAGCGCCGCAATTGGCAGGCAAACTGCCCATTCCGCGCTGGGAATTCATTGCGCTCTGTGCCGCGCTGATGGCGCTCAACTCGCTGGCCATCGACATCATGCTACCGGCGCTGCAGCAGATCGGCGCCTCGCTCGGCGTCGAAAATGAAAATCACCGGCAATATGTGGTCACCGCCTACATTCTGGGTTTTGGTGGCGGCCAGCTGTTCTTCGGGCCGATCTCCGACCGGTTCGGACGCCGCGCACCCCTCGTCGTCGGTCTGATCATCTACGTGGCTGCCGTCGCCGCCGCCGCCATCGCGCCGAGTTTTGAAGCGCTTCTCCTTTGCCGAGCCGTGCAAGGCATCGGGGCAGCCGCCACGCGTGTCATCGCGGTCTCGATCGTGCGTGATACATTCGAAGGCCGGCGTATGGCCGAGGTGATGTCGCTGATCTTCATGGTGTTCATGGCGATACCGGTCATCGCGCCCGGTGTCGGTCAGTTCATCATGCTTTTCGCGACCTGGCATTGGATCTTCATCACCATGGCCATCGGAGCGCTGCTTGTCTCGGCATGGTCGCTGCTGCGCCTGCCTGAAACGTTGCGTCCCGAACATCGTCGGCCGCTGACGGTATCTTCCATCCTTGGCGGTTTCCGCATCGTGCTCACCAACCGCATTGCGATTTGCTATGCTTTCGCCAGCACCTTCGTCTTCGCCGCCATGTTCGGCTTCATAGCCTCCGCGCAGCAGATCTATGTCGACATATTCAACGTTGGTGAGATGTTCCCGGTCATCTTCGCCGGGGTCGCTGGCGTGCTCGCCTTCTCCAATTTTCTGAATTCACGGCTCGTCGGCCGCATCGGCATGCGCCGGCTCTCGCAGAGCGCGCTGCTGCTGTTCTTGACCATCAGTCTCGCCTGGCTGGTCGTCTCGCTGGAAATGAAGATGCCGCTTTGGCTGTTCGTCACCTTCTTCGCCAGCGCCATGCTTCCATTCGGTGCACTCGGCGCCAATTTCAACGCGCTGGCCATGGAGCCGCTTGGCCAACTGGCTGGTACGGCCTCTTCCATCCTGGGTTTCATGCAGACGTTTCTTGGCGGCATCCTCGGTACGCTGATCGGCCAGGCATTCAACGGCACAGTGACACCATTGGCCGCCGGCTTCTGCAGCGTTTCGGTCGCTACCCTGCTGATGATCCTGCTCGCCGAGCGCGGCAGGATGTTCCAGCCGCACAACCCACCCGTTTCAGGCCACGTCACCGACCTGCACTGATTGTTGTTTGTCGGCCGACAGACTGGCGCATTAAATTCCGCGCAGGAATTATTCTGCCCACAGTTCGCGGCGCAACTCCTGCCAGCTTTCGCGGTCGGGAGCGACCAGCAAGCCACCTCCGACATGCGACGGCAGGTAGGCTGTGCCGTCGAACCGCGCGGCATGGCCGCCGGCCTCGGCATGGATCAGCACACCGGCGAGATGATCCCATGGCATCAGCTTGTTGTAGACGACGAAATGGCCATGGCCGCTGGCCAGCAAGCGGTATTCGTGGGCGGCACAGCGGTAGTTGAACTGCGACAGCGTCTTGGTCTGGTTGCAGGCCAGCCGCGTGCGGTCGGGCTCGACCATGTATTGCCAGGAAACCGCACCGGTCATCTGAGAAATCGGCGCGCCTGCGGCAACCCGCACTTTCTCCAGCGTACCATAAGCGTGGCGGATATGGCTGCCGGCACCTATGGCACCGATCAGCCAATCCTTGCCGACCGGATCGTGAATGATGCCGGCAACGGTTTCGCCCTTGACCACGACCGCCAGCATGACGCCGAACAGGGGCACGCCGGAGGCGAAGTTGAAGGTGCCGTCGACCGGGTCGATCACGAAAGCAAGATCGGCGTTGCCCAGACCATCGAGCAGTGCCGGATTGTCGGAACAGGCTTCCTCGCCGACGACCATCGCCGTGGGATAGCGGTCGCGCAACCGCGCCGTGATCAGCCGCTCGGCATTGACATCGGCCTCCGTCACCAGATCGGCGGGGGAGGTCTTCTGGCGGATGTCGCCATCGCCCAGCCGGCGAAAGCGGGGCATGATTTCGGTGTCGGCCGCCTCGGCCAGCAAGCTGGCCAGCCAGTCGATCGCATTGTCGTCAAATGTCATTGGAAGCGTCTTGTCCTGTGATGAGGGTCTGGTTCAGGGCGGCGAAATCGAACAGCTTCCTGTCGAGCAGATGCGACGGTCTGGTGTTGGACAGCGCGCGCAGCATCGTGTCCTTGCGGCCAGGCATGCGCTTTTCCAGATCGTCGAGCATCGCCTTCATGGCGTTGCGCTGGAGGCCTTCCTGGCTGCCGCAGAGGTCGCAAGGGATGATCGGAAACCGCATCGCGGCGGCGAATTTTTCGAGGTCGATTTCGGCGCAGTAGCTCAGCGGCCGCAGCACCATGACATCGCCTTCGTCGTTGAGCAGCTTTGGCGGCATGGCCGCGAGACGGCCGCCATGGAACAGGTTCATGAAGAAGGTTTCGAGAATGTCCTCGCGGTGGTGGCCGAGAACCAGCGCCGAGCACCCCTCCTCGCGCGCGATGCGGTAGAGATGGCCGCGCCGTAGCCGCGAGCAGAGCGAACAGTAGGTGCTGCCCTGCGGCAGCTTGTCGGTAACGATGGAATAGGTGTCCTGATATTCGATGCGGTGTGCAATGCCGTTGGCGTCGAGATAATCGGGCAGGATGTGTTTTGGGAAATTCGGTTGGCCCTGGTCGAGATTGCAGGCCAGCAGCTCGACGGGCAGCAGCCCGCGCCATTTGAGGTCCAGCAGCACGGCAAGCAGACCGTAGGAATCCTTGCCGCCCGAGAGCGCGACCAGCCAGCGCTGGCCCGGCTCCACCATCGAAAAATCCTCGATCGTCTGGCGGGTCAGCTGCAGCAGCCGCTTGCGCAGCTTGTTGAACTCGACCGAGGACGGCACATCGGCGAACAGCGGATGGAAACCACCCTCGGCGATCGGTTCAAGCGTCTCTATGTCTGGCAGCATATTCATGGCGCGGTGGCCCCGGGGATGTAACGTCCGCCCGGATTAGCGCATCGGCCGGAGAATCGAAACCGCAAAGCGGATGCGCGAAACAAAAAGGCCGCCTCGAAGGGCGGCCTTTTCGGTATCGCAGAAAAGCGTTCGCTTAGCGCGAATAGAATTCGACGACCAGGTTCGGTTCCATCTGAACGGCGAACGGAACGTCCGCCAGGCCGGGGATGCGCGAGAAGGTCGCGACCATCTTGTTGTGATCGGCTTCGATGTAATCCGGCACGTCGCGCTCGGCGAGGCCGACCGATTCCAGGACGATGACCAGCTGCTTCGACTTTTCGCGCACTTCGATGACGTCGCCCGGCTTGCAGCGGTACGAGCCGATGTTGACGCGCTTGCCGTTGACGTTGACGTGGCCGTGGTTGACGAACTGACGGGCCGCGAAAATGGTCGGCACGAACTTGGAGCGGTAGACGACCGCGTCGAGACGCGAACTCGAGCAGACCGATCAGGTTCTCGGAGGTGTCACCCTTGCGGCGGTCAGCCTCTTCATAGACCTTACGGAACTGCTTTTCCGAAACGTCGCCATAGTGACCCTTCAGCTTCTGCTTGGCGCGCAGCTGCAGGCCGAAATCTGAAAGCTTGCCCTTGCGGCGCTGGCCGTGCTGGCCGGGACCGTATTCACGCTTGTTGACCGGGGACTTCGGGCGGCCCCAGATATTTTCGCCGAGACGGCGGTCGATCTTGTACTTCGCGGATTCGCGCTTGCTCATCGCATTCCCTTTTCAAAACAACACACCCGGCACCTCATGGTCCGGGTGAAGGAAACGCGCCCTCCTCTGGCCTCCGTTTTCGAGACCTGACAGGGTTTTCCCACGCAACGCGGCGGAAAACCCACGGGACACGTCAGTTCAAACAAAACCAGAAACCAAGGCAACCGGTCTTGCGCATACAAAACAAACACCGGACATCACTGCCCGGCGTTGGCGGCTGGTTAAACCGAGATTTAACCGGTGTCAAGCTTTCGCCTGGCTCGGCATGGCGCAACCATATACCGTCGCCGACGTTATGCGATGCCGGATGTGGCGGGAGGTTTTGCGCCAACGGCACTAGGAAGGGATCTGGAGCTAGAGGAGTCCAATTAGCATGAAGAAGTTCTTCCTTACCTTGGCAGGCGCCGCGGTGCTTGCAGGTTCGATGGCGGTGGCGCCGGAACCGGCCATGGCGCGTCATTGGCACGGCCACAAACAGGTCTGCCGCGTCATCGTCAAGAAGAAGGTGGTGTGGCGGCACGGTCATCGCAAGGTGATCGTGACAAAGGTAAGGCGCTGCCACCACTGGTGATACCGGCTTGGCCAGACACAAGTTTCGCTTGGAAGAAATCGGAGGAGGGCCAGCGATCCGTCGCTGGCCCTTTCGCATTGAATGGCTGGCAAATCCGGGAACGCCCGAGGCTCCTCCCGTAGCCCAACCTCCTAACGTTCCCGACTTCGTGATTGGGGATGATTGCCGCGATTCGGTACAAATCGAATTTCAGGCAATGGAGAAGCCCTATGAAGACCGCAACCTTGCTTCTGGTCGCGCTGCTTGCAGGCCCGACCCTACTCGCTTCGCCGGAACTCGCTGTGGCCGGTGGAAAAAACAATTGCCATTGGGTCAAGATCACCCGGCGTGTCTGGAGCAACGGGCATCCCCACTGGGTCACAAAGAAAGTGAAGCGCTGCGACTACAACCATCATTGATGGCTTGATGATTTCTTGTCGGGCAGGCCCTTGCGCTCGGTCTCGGCGAAGTCCTCAAGCTGCTTTTCGGTCATCGATTCGTACATCTCGCGCGATGCGCCTTTGAGTTCGCCCTTCCTGGTCTCGCCGCGCTTGGCGGAAAGTGCTGCGCCGGCGGCTTTTTGCTGAGCTTGTGATTTGGCAGGCATGGCGTTTCTCCTTTGCTGTGAAGAGAAACGCCGCGCTTCGGCGACAGTTCCAGCGGCCAGTTCCTCATCCGACTGCTGCCATTCCGGCGGCCAGCTTTGGCGAGTTCGTTGGCAGCCTTCCCGTGTCCGGAGCGCCGGTGTAGGACAGCGGGATGAAGTCTCTGACAGATCCCTCACAAGCTCTCTCCACCGGCCTGGCGAAAATCCGCACTGAATTCCACGTGCCGGATGGATTTCCGGCTGACGTCATGGCGGCAGCGGAAGCGGCGGCCAAACGTGTGCCCAACCAGCACACCGATCGGACAGCGATGCCCTTCGTTACGCTCGATCCGGCAAGCTCCACCGATCTTGACCAGGCGTTCTCGATCGAAGCCAGCGGTGGCGATCTTCTGTTGCATTATGCCATTGCCGACGTCGCCTGGTTCGTCGAGGACGGCGACGCGATCGATCTAGAGGCCTGGACGCGGGGCGAGACATTTTATCTACCGGACGGCAAGGCCGGGCTCTACCCGCCGGTCATTGCCGAGGGTGCGGCCAGTTTGTTGCCGGACGGACCACGTCCGGCAATCATCTTCACCGTTCGAACCGCTCCAGACGGCGCGGTAAAGTTGGACGGCGCGGAGCGGGCAATCATTCAAAGCCGTGCGAAGCTCGCCTATGACAGCGTCCAGGCCTCCGACGTTCCGGCCAGCTTCGCGGAGCTGGCGCGGCGCGTGGCGGCAAACGAGGAGCGTCGAGGCGCTTCGCGCGTCGACCCGCCCGAGCAGGAGGTGGAAAAGCTCGCCGATGGCACGTTCCAGCTTGCGTTCAGGCCGATGCTGCAATCCGAACAAGACAACGCCGCGCTTTCGCTCGCCGCCAACATGGCGATTGCCGACGCCATGCTGGCGCACAAGACCGGGTTGTTCCGGGTGATGTCGGAACCGGATGCGTTCAAGGTGCAAAGGCTGCGCAATGCGGCACAGGCTCTTGGACTGTCCTGGCCGGCCTCGACCAGCTTGCGCGACTATCAGCGGACCCTTGATTCGAGCAACAGGCAACAGGCGGCGCTGATGCTGGAAATCCGCCATGCCGGCTCCGGCGCTTCCTATCAGCCCTATCAGGAGGGCATCGTGCCCTGGCACGAGGCGATGGCTGCGACCTACGCCCATGCAACCGCGCCGCTCAGGCGATTAGCCGATCGCTACGTCGTGCGCTGCGCGCTGGCCATATCAAACGGCCAACCCGTGCCGCAGGCCGTCACCGATGCGTTCACTCGATTGCCGAAGGTGATGGGGCGTGGGGATAGCCGCGCTTCGCAGATCAACCATGCAGCGATCGACCTTGCCGAGGCGGTTATGCTCAGGGGACGCGAAGGTGAGACGTTCAAGGCCGTCGTGACCGATGTCGTCGACCATGGCGTGCGCGTACAGCTTGCCGACATGCCTGTCGTTGCCACCGTAAAGGCCTCCGGCCTCAAGCAGGGTGATGCTCTGAAGCTGAAGCTGGTCTCGGCCGATCCAGATCAGCGCAGCATCGTCTTTGAACCTGATTGAGCGGCAGATGTTTCTGCCTCCGTCTAGCTCACGACCAGTCCAAAGCCCTGCATCAGCCGGCTGACGGCAAAGTCAGCCTTGCCCGAGGTGAAGACGGCGATATCGGGCTCGCCTTGCGGCAGCGCCCCGTCGACGGGCGGCAGCAGCGACAGGGCACGCCGGGCGATCGCCTCGGCCGGATCGATCCAGTCGACCGGCCAGGGCGCGGTCTTGCGCATGCGGTTGACCAAGAACGGATAATGCGTGCAGGCCAGCACCACGATATCGGTCCGCATTCCGTCACGCTCGATGAAGCAGGGCGCGATCTCGGCGCGCACGGCTTCCTCGTCGACAAAGCCCTCGCGCATATAGGCTTCGGCAAGTTGCGCCAGCCTGTCGCTGCCAACCAGCCGGACATGGCATTTCTGTGCCCATTTGCTGATCAGGTCACGCGTGTATTGCCGCTTCACCGTACCCGGCGTCGCCAGCACCGAGACCAGGCCCGAGCGGGTGCGCTCCGCCGCCGGCTTGACCGCCGGCACCGTGCCGACAAAGGGATGGCCGGGAAAGGTGTCACGCAGCGCGTCGATCACCAGCGTCGATGCAGTATTGCAGGCGATGACCGATATGACCGGTCTAAACCGGTCGAGCAGCGTGGCGAACAGCTCCAGTATATGGGTCCGCAGCGCCGGTTCCTCCCAGGCGCCGAAAGGAAAGGCCGCGTCGTCGGCGACATAGATGAAGCGCCGATCCGGCATCAGCACCCGCGCCTCGCGCAACACGGTCAGCCCTCCGACGCCGGAATCGAACATCAGGATCGGCCGCTCAGTCATTGTCGGTTCCCTTGCCGCCGAGCGGCGGCGTGTCGGTATCGTCGCCGTTGGCGTCAGGCACATGGCCAGTCGCATCCGCCTTGCGGGCGCGAGCGGCCGCCGCGGGCAGACGCCTCGGATCATCGCCCGGCGAACCATCGCCGCGCGGCATGGCCGGCGAAAACCTGTCGAGCGAGGAAATGATGCCGCGCAGCACTTTGAGCTCCGGCTCGGCAAAGCCGGCGCGCGTCAGCACGGCGCGCAGATTGTCGACCATCTTCGGCTTCTTCGGCGCCGGCCGGAAATAACCGCGCGCTTCCAATGCGCCCTCGAGATAGGCAAACAGGCCGTGCAATTCTTCCTTGCTTGCCGGCTTCATATCCGGGCCGGAAAAATTGGTCTTGGTTTCGTCCTCGAGGCCTGACTTCATCCACTCATAGGACATCAGCAGCGCGGCCTGTGCGATGTTGAGCGAGGAGAAATCGGGATCGACGGGAAAGGTGACGATCTCGTCGGCAAGACCGACCTCGTCATTGTAGAGGCCGAAGCGTTCGCGGCCGAACAGGATGCCGGTGCGCTGACCCATGCCGTGGCGGGCACGAAGCACCCTGCCCGCTTCCACCGGACCACGCACGGATTTGAAGCCGTCGCGCTGCCTGGCGGTGGTGGCGAAAACGAAATTCAAATCGGCAAGCGCCGAGGCCAGATCATCGAACACTTTCACCGCGTCGATCACATGGTCGGCACGGCTGGCGGCGGCGCGGGCCTTCTCGCTCGGCCAGCCGTCGCGCGGATTGACCAGGCGCAGCTCGGACAGACCGAAATTGGCCATGGCGCGGGCGACCATGCCGATGTTCTCGCCGAGCTGCGGTTCGACGAGAATGATGGCCGGGCCGGCGGCTGTGCTGTTGTCGGGATCGTTGGTGATGGGCATGTTTGTCAATGAACTGCTGTTTGCGGCATTTCAGCGTCCCCTGCCATATTCGGCCGCGAAAATGAAGCATTCGCAAATGATTGCGGCGACAGCCTCACATTCGTGACCGATCGCCGTTTGCGCGGCCAAAAGCGCTTTGATATACGGGCGGCATCCCCGGCCGAACGCCACACGGGCAAGGCCGTCCCATATCCCAGCAACGAGGCATTCTTTCATGGCGAAGATCAAGGTGGCGAACCCGGTCGTCGAACTCGACGGCGACGAGATGACCCGCATCATCTGGCAGTTCATCAAGGACAAGCTGATCCACCCTTATCTCGACCTCAAGCTTGAATATTACGACCTCAGCGTCGAGCATCGCGATGCCACCAACGACCAGGTGACGATCGATTCGGCCAACGCCATCAAGAAATACGGCGTCGGCGTGAAATGCGCGACGATCACTCCCGACGAGCAGCGCGTCGAGGAGTTCAAGCTGAAGAAGATGTGGAAGTCGCCGAACGGCACCATCCGCAACATTCTGGGCGGCACCATCTTCCGCGAGCCGATCATCATGAAGAACGTGCCGCGGCTGGTGCCGGGCTGGACAAAGCCGATCATCGTTGGCCGTCACGCCTTCGGCGACCAGTACCGCGCCACCGATTTCCGCTTCCCCGGCAAGGGCAAGCTGACGATCAAGTTCGTCGGCGAGGATGGCCAGGTGATCGAGCATGACGTGTACGACGCGCCCGGCGCCGGTGTCGCCATGGCCATGTACAATCTCGACGAACTCGATCCGTGAATTCGCCCGCGCCTCGCTGAACTACGGCCTGCTGCGCAACTATCCGGTCTATCTGTCGACCAAGAACACCATCCTCAAGGCTTATGACGGCCGCTTCAAGGACATTTTCCAGGAGGTCTACGAGGGTGAATTCGAAGCCGAGTTCAAGGCGAAGAAGCTGTGGTATGAGCACCGCCTCATCGACGACATGGTGGCGTCCGCCCTGAAATGGTCGGGCGGCTATGTCTGGGCCTGCAAGAACTATGACGGCGACGTCCAGTCCGACACGGTGGCGCAAGGTTTCGGGTCGCTCGGCCTGATGACCTCGGTGCTGATGACGCCGGACGGCAAGACGGTGGAAGCCGAAGCCGCGCACGGCACCGTCACCCGCCACTATCGCCAGCACCAGAAGGGCGAGGAAACCTCGACCAATTCGATCGCCTCGATCTTCGCCTGGACCCGTGGCCTCGCCCACCGCGCCAAGCTCGACGACAATGCCGAATTGAAGCGCTTTGCCGACACGCTGGAGAAGGTCTGTATCCAGACGGTTGAATCCGGCTTCATGACCAAGGACCTATCGCTGCTGATCGGCCCGGACCAGCCCTGGCTTTCGACCACCGGCTTCCTCGACAAGATCGACGAGAATCTGCAAAAGGCGATGGCGTGACATGAAAGTGCGGACCTTGGCAGACAAGGTCCGCATCTGTGCGGCAAACAACGCCGATCTCTACGAAGCGGTGTTTCGGGCCCACGGGTTGAGGGAACACCGAAACTTGTTCCTGTGGTGGAGCGATACGCCGGCTCCACCATACTATTCAAATATGACAACGCTGGATCCTGATGCGATCGTGCTTCAGCTCGAAGCGGTCAAGCACTTGAGTTCTGTGCTTGACGGTCCCTTTGCGGTCAAGGACGGATTTTGTGGTCTCGACCTAGCCGACATCGGGTTCAAGGTTCTTTTCGACGCAAGCTGGATATGGGCCGATCCGGACAGCGCAATCGGAAGGACCGGCGGCGGCTGGGCTGCCGGATGGCGGCGCATCTGTGATCCCGACGCGCTCCATGCCTGGGAAGATGCATGGGCGTCAGACAACCCAACCGACCGAGGGGTGTTCCCACCGGCGATACTCGATAACCCAAACGTTGCATTTCTAGGGCGTGCTACCACCGCTGGCTTTGACGCCGGATGCATCGTTAACCGCTCGTCGGAGGCGATGGGCCTCTCGAATGTCTTTGCAAAAGGTGACGACGCAGAACCCGTCTATCAAGATGCAGCGAATGCCGCCCTTACCTACGCCAACGGTCTTCCGCTCGTGGGATATGAGCGCGGTGCGCTTTGCGGGCGGCGCGTACAGCCGGCTTCGAATCGGTCGGGAACTTGCGTATTTGGCTTCAGCTCGGCGAGGAAACAACTTGAACAGGCCAACTCTCTACGGCGCGGACTACAGCGTTTACGTGCGCATCGCGCGGATGGCGCTGGAGGAGAAAGGCATCGACTACGAGCTGGTGCCGCTCGACATCTTTGCCGCCGACGGCATCCCGGCCTGGTATCAGGAGCATCACCCGTTCGGGCGTATCCCGGCCTTCGAGCATGATCGTTTTCGGTTGTTCGAGACAAATGCGATCGCACGCTATGTCGACGAAGCCTTCGACGGTCCGGCGCTGCAGCCTGCCGACGTGCGCGGCCGCGCCAGGATGGGCCAGATGACAGGCATGCTCGACGCCTATGGCTACCGCGCCATGGTCTGGGACGTCGCCGTCGAACGGCTGGAAAAGGCTGAGCCGGATGAGACCCTGATCGCCGGTGGGCTGCGGCAGGCGGAGACCGTGCTCAGGGTGCTCACCTCACTCAAGGCGCCGGGAGCGTGGTTGCTGGGCAACCAGTTAACGCTCGCCGACCTGCATGCGGCTCCGATCGTCGGCTATTTCGTCAAGGTCGCCGAAGGGCAGAAGCTGCTGGCCGCGTTCGCCGAAATCCAGGGCTGGTACACGCGCATCGCTGCTCGTGCGAGCTTTGCTCGCACCGAGAAGGCTGACTAGCGCATCAATCGGGTAGATAGATCTCGGCCTTCATGAAGGTTTTGGCGCGGCCGCTGATCAGCACGCGGTCATCGGCGCGTTCGCATAGCAAATGGCCGCCGCGCTGCGAGCACTGGAACGCCGAAAGCCTGGTCTTGCCCAGTTTCTCCGACCAGTACGGCACCAGTGTCGCATGGATCGAGCCGGTCACCGGATCCTCGGGGATGCCCGCTGCCGGAGCGAAATAGCGCGACACGAAATCGTGGCCGCCGCCGCGCGCGGTGACAACGACACCCAGCGGGTCGAAGGCCGCGATCCTGAACAGGTCCGGAACGAAGGATCGCACGGCCGCTTCATCGGCAAGCTCGACGAACAGGTTCTCGAAATTGCGAAAGCACGCGACTGGCCGGGCCGACACGCTGTCCTGAAGCATGCGCGTCAATTCGGCATCGAGTGGCTGTGGCGGGAAGCATGGCAGGTCAAGCCGATAGGCGCCGTCATGTTGCGAAACCCTGATCTCGCCGACCCGCGTCGCGAAGGCCATGTCGTTCGACACGTTGTAGGCTTCGGCCAGCACGTGGGCCGTGGCAAGCGTCGCGTGGCCGCAGAAATCGGCCTCATGCACCGGCGTGAACCAGCGCAGGTCCCAACCCGTGCCGTTCGGTCTTGCAAAGGCGGTTTCGGCCAGATTGTTCTCGTTGGCAACCGCCTGCATAACCTCGTCCGGCAGCCAATCCTCCAGGATGAGGACGGCCGCCGGGTTGCCTTGAAAAATCCGATCGGCAAAAGCGTCGGCCTGATACATGGTCAGTGTCGGCATATCTTTCTCCGGACCAGCCTTCGAAACATCCAGGCGGCAGGCGCGTATTAGAAACTGATTTCCGGCCGGGTCACCATCAGCCAGAGGATCGCAAGCACCGCGCCAAAGGCTGGAAAACCGCAAGCAAACCAGATGCGAAACAGGCGCTTCTCCTCGGCGGGCAGCGGCGCGTTTTCGAGGGCCGCCTGTCGCGCCAAGTTTCGTATCCGAATTTGAATCCAGACCACCGGCAGCCAGAACAGGCCGGTCACGACATAGAGCAGCAAGGACAGTACGATCCAGCCTTCGGAGAGCGGCCAACCCACTGCCCGCGCCAACAGCACACCGGTGATCGGCTGGACGATGACGGCCGTTGCCGTGAAGATCGTGTCGGCGATGACGACCGTGCCGGCGACATGGGCAACGAGTTCGGCGCGGCCAGTGCGTTGCGCCATCAGCATGAAGAAGGCGATGCCGGCGCCGGTGCCGAACAGAACGGTGGCGCCGATGATGTGCACCCAGCGTAGCAAGTCGCCCCAGAGGCTCATCGCTCGTCCAGGACCGCCAAAGCCACCAGGGCAAGGCAAAGCGCCGGAACGGCCTTGACCATTGCTCCCAGGGGATCGAGCCACAGGTCGGGCGCAAGTGCGGTTGCCGCACCAAGATAGACCCATGTGATGGCCATCATGCCCAGCAACGCGATGCGTGCGAGTGACCGCACGACAACGGCGGCTCCGACAATGATGTCAGCAACACTTCCTGCAATGACCATACCGAGCGCCAAGGTGGGCGACAGGCCATGCGAGACCAGAATATCGGCCGCCGCACCCTGTCTGATAAAACCGACGATGCCGGAGACCAGCCAGAACAACGACAGGATGCCCAAAACCGCCGGTTTCAACAGCCAAAGGCGGGCGAACCAGCGCTCCTGAACATGAGCGGGCATGGCGGCCAGCGTTGCCTCCAGCGGCATCAATTTGTGATCCGAAATCTCGCTCCAGGACCTGGCGTTGCCGGTGACGCCGCGTGCCAGCGCGGCAAGGGCCGCGCTACGCAGAGGCGATCGCCAGCCAAGCAGGCCAAGGCCATCGGCAACAACAGCCGCGATCCGGCCGAGAATAGCCGGCATCGGCACGACGCGGGCCGGCGGCAGGCCAAGCCATGCGCGAAAGGCAATTAGGACATCACCGAGTGAGCGGGCATCGGCTTCGACGAGATCGACGGCAGAACGCGGCGGCAGGGATCCGGCGACCGCGCGTGACACGGCTTCTGCAACGTCAGTGACCGCCACGGTCTGGATCGGCTGGCGTGCCATGACGGCGGGGATAAAGCCGGGGAATGCCGCAAGCGCGCGCAGAAGTGCTGTCCCGCCATAGGCAGCAGGCGCGACCACCAGGCCCGGCCGCAGGATCGTCCACTCCAGCGAAGAGCGGGCGACTGCCTTGTCGCCTTGCGCCTTGGTGCTGAAAAAGACATTTGTCGAGGCTGGATCGGCGCCGATGGCGGAGATCTGCACCAAACGGCCGACCCCGGCCTGTTCGCAGGCTGAGACTAGCGCCACTACCGAGCCCCGGTGGGTGGCGTCGAGGCGGTCGCGCGGGCCCTCCTGCAGAGCGCCCGCCGCATTGACCACCGCGTCCATGCCCGCGACTATCGGCAGCCAGTCTTCAGCGGTCAACAGTCGCGCCATGTCTGCCGCGATCCAGCCTACCATCGGCCAGCGCCGCTTGGCATCTCTGATATCGCGGCCGAGGCCGTTCACCTGATGGCCGTCGCGAACCAGGCGGCCGACGACGGCTTCGCCGATCAGCCCATAGCCGCCAAGGACAAGCACTTTCTTGCCGAGACTTTCGGGCATGGGATGGCTATCAAGCCGCCTCCAGCGCCGCCTTGACCGCGGCGATCGCATCATTGGCCTTCGAGGCATCCGGGCCACCGGCCTGCGCCATGTCAGGCCTTCCACCGCCGCCCTGCCCACCCAGGGCGGCCGACGCCACACGCACCAGATCGACCGCACTGAAGCGGCCGACGAGATCATCGGTGACGGCGACGACGACGCTTGCCTTGTTGTCCTCGCCAGCGCCGACGAAGACGACGACGCCCGAGCCGAGCGAGGTCTTGCCGGCATCGGCCAGCGGCTTCAAATCCTTTGGCGAGACGCCCGATACCGCCTTGCCGAGGAAACCGACACCAGCGACGACCTCGTTCTCGGCTGGTGCGCCGGCAGCGGCACCGCCGCCCAACGCCAGTTTCTTGCGCGCTTCGGTCAATTCCTTTTCGAGCTTCTTGCGCTCCTCAAGCAGCGTCTCGACGCGCGCCGGTACGTCGGCTGGCGAGATCTTCAGCACGGCTGCCGTCGCCTTCAGACGCCTGTCTTGCTCATCGAGATATTTTCGCGCGGCTTCGCCGGTCAGCGCCTCAATGCGGCGCACGCCGGCGGCGACCGCGCTGTCGGAGACGACGCGTACCAGGCCGATATCGCCGGTCGCCCGGACATGCGTACCGCCGCAGAGTTCGACCGAATAAGGCCGGTTCGCCTTGGCGCCATGCAGCCCCGTGCCCATCGACACGACGCGTACCTCGTCGCCATATTTCTCGCCGAACAGCGCCATGGCGCCCTCGGCAATGGCATCGTCGACCGACATCAGGCGCGTGGTCACCGGGCTGTTCTGCACGACGATTTCGTTGGCCATGCGCTCGACCTCTTCGAGTTCCTCGGCAGAGATCGGCTTGTTGTGCGAGATGTCGAAACGCAGGCGCTCCGGTGCGACCAGCGAGCCCTTCTGCGCGACATGGGTGCCCAGCACCTCGCGCAGCGCCTCGTGGATCAGATGCGTCGCGGAATGGTTGGCACGTAGCCTCGCGCGGCGCGCGTGATCGACCTTCAGTTCGACAGCGGCGCCCGTCTTGACCGTGCCGCTCGTCACCTTGCCGAGGTGCACGAACAGCCCATCGGCCTTCTTTTGCGTGTCCGAAATCTCGATCGAGAAGCCTTCGCCCGAGATGACACCAGTGTCGCCCATCTGGCCGCCGGATTCGCCATAGAACGGTGTCTGGTTGACGACGACCGCGACCGCATCGCCCTTGCCGGCGCTGTCGACGGTCTTGCCGTCCTTGACCAGCGCCTGGACGAGGCCTTCCGCAGCTTCAGTCTCGTAACCGAGGAACTCGGTGGCACCAGCCTTTTCGCGCACCGAGAACCAGACTGTTTCGGTAGCGGCCTCACCGGACCCCGTCCAATGCTTGCGCGCCTCGGCCTTCTGCTGCTCCATCGCATTGGTGAAGCCCGCAAGATCGACCGAGATGTTGCGCTGACGCAAAGCATCCTGTGTCAGGTCGAGCGGGAAACCATAAGTGTCATAGAGCCTGAAGGCCGTCTCGCCATCCAGCATGTCGCCGGCATGAAGCGTTTCCGTCGCCTCGGAGAGCAGGCCGAGGCCGCGCACCAGCGTCTTGCGGAACCTGGTCTCCTCAAGCTTCAGCGTCTCGGTGATCAACTGTTCGCCGCGCAGCAGTTCGGGATAGGCCTGGCCCATCTCGCGCACCAGCGCCGGCACCAGCTTCCACATCAGCGGCTCGCTCGCGCCGAGCAACTGCGCGTGGCGCATGGCGCGGCGCATGATGCGACGCAGCACGTAGCCGCGGCCTTCGTTCGACGGCAAGACACCGTCAGCGACCAGGAAGGAGGACGAACGCAGGTGATCCGCCATGACGCGGTAGGACGCCACGGTTTCCGCATCCGGAGCGCGCCCCAGCGCGGAGGACGCGGCATCGATCAGGTGGCGGAACAGATCGGTTTCGAATACGCTTTCCACCCCTTGCAGGATGGACGCCATGCGCTCCAGGCCCATACCGGTGTCGATGGACGGGCGCGGCAGGTCGACGCGCTCTTCCTTCGTCACCTGTTCATACTGCATGAACACCAGGTTCCAGAATTCGAGGAAGCGGTCGCCATCCTCTTCCGGGCTGCCGGGAGGCCCACCCCAAATGTGCTCGCCACGGTCGATGAAGATCTCCGAGCACGGCCCGCAAGGGCCGGTGTCGCCCATCGCCCAGAAATTGTCCGAGGTCGCGATGCGGATGATGCGGTCGTCGGAGAAGCCCGCGATTTTCTTCCAGAAGCCGGCAGCCTCGTCGTCGGTGTGGTAAACGGTGACCAGCAGCTTGTCCTTCTTCAGCCCGAACTCTTTGGTGATCAGGTTCCAGGCAAGCTCGATGGCGCGCTCCTTGAAATAGTCGCCGAAGGAGAAATTGCCGAGCATCTCGAAGAAGGTCAGGTGACGCGCGGTGTAGCCGACATTGTCGAGGTCGTTGTGCTTGCCGCCGGCGCGAACGCTTTTCTGGGCAGTTGTGGCACGGGAATAGGGCCGCTTCTCCAGGCCGGTGAAGACGTTCTTGAATTGCACCATGCCGGCATTGGTGAACATCAATGTCGGATCGTTGCGCGGCACGAGCGGGCTCGAGGCCACGACCTCGTGGCCCTCCTTGCGGAAATAGTCGAGAAAGGTCGACCGGATCTCGTTCACGCCACTCATGAGTGCTGCCTTTTCGAAGAAAACCGCCGGCTAACCGGCGGAACTGGGTTCTGCTTTTCCAGAGATAGACTTGGCCTTTTAGCGGCCATGCTTCACCCTGTCCAGAAACACGGAATTGGGCCAATCCGATGCATGTCGCCCAACAGTGACCTTGGTTTTGGGAGAACGACATGCATGAGAACAAAGACCTGAAGCGCGTCGTGTGAATCCGTTCGACGCGACGAGCCTTGCGGTCCTCAAAAACGAAAACCGCCGGCTCAAAGGCCGGCGGTTTGGAACGCGATACTACGGAACTCAGTTACTTAAGCGTCAGATGATAGGCTGGATTTATGGCTGAACTCTGGCCATTGCCTTACATCGCGCCGGATTCTTCCTCGAAGCCATCATCGCTTTCACCGCGCTCGGGGCCGCCATTTTCAAGGAATTTCTCGGCGATCAGACCGGCATTCTGCCTGAGCGCCAGTTCGATTTCGCGTGCCGTATCGGGATTGTCGCGCAAGAACAGTTTTGCATTTTCGCGGCCCTGGCCGAGGCGCTGCGAATTGTAGGAGAACCAGGCGCCCGACTTTTCGACCACGCCGGCCTTGACGCCGAGATCGACCAGTTCGCCGGTCTTGGACACGCCCTCGCCATACATGATGTCGAATTCGACCACCTTGAAGGGCGGTGCCAGCTTGTTCTTGACCACCTTGACGCGGGTCTGGTTGCCGACGACCTCGTCGCGGTCCTTGACCGAGCCGATGCGGCGGATGTCGAGGCGCACCGAAGCATAGAATTTCAGCGCATTGCCGCCGGTCGTGGTTTCGGGCGAACCGAACATGACGCCGATCTTCATGCGAATCTGGTTGATGAAGATGACCATGGTGTTGGAGCGCGAGATCGAGGCGGTCAGCTTGCGCAGCGCCTGGCTCATCAGGCGGGCCTGAAGACCAGGCAACGAATCGCCCATCTCGCCCTCGATTTCGGCGCGCGGCGTCAGTGCCGCGACCGAATCGACCACCAGCACGTCGATGGCACCGGAGCGCACCAGCGTGTCGCAGATTTCCAGCGCCTGTTCGCCGGTGTCGGGCTGCGAGATCAGCAGGTTTTCAAGGTCGACGCCAAGCTTGCGCGCATAGACCGGATCAAGCGCGTGCTCGGCATCGACGAAGGCGCAGATGCCGCCCTTCTTCTGGGCTTCCGCCACCGTGTGCAGGGCCAGCGTCGTCTTGCCCGAGCTTTCCGGCCCGTAGATCTCGATGATACGGCCACGCGGCAGGCCACCGACGCCAAGCGCGATGTCGAGGCCAAGCGAGCCGGTCGGCACCGTTTCGATCTCGACGACCTGCTCGTTGGCGCCGAGCCGCATGATCGAGCCCTTGCCGAAAGCCCGCTCGATTTGCGACAGAGCCGCATCCAGAGCCTTTGATTTGTCCACTGCCTTGTCCTCTACAAGCCGCAAAGAATTCTGAGCCATGATACATCACCCCTTGGTCGTCAATGAAGGCCGGACAATCCGTAATCCCTGCCATTTTGTACCTTTTTTGTTCTCATTTGGCAAGAGGCACCAACCAATTGAAAAACAAGTAATATCCCGATTTGTTCTTTTTTCGTACCAGGACATCGAGCAGGATGCCCCTTGCGTTGGGCCAGACGGCTTCGTTGTTTCGATCCGCCGAATCGCCTCCCCTGCATGCGAAGCTCCGTCGCAGACCCTAGCGCTTGTGCGATGGGAATAACAAAGGTCATATCGCCGGGATGGTGAAATCAGTAAAAATACTGGCCGTGGGCGGCGCTCATATCGACCGGCGAGGCCAGGTGTCCGGTGCTTACGTGCCGGCTGCCTCCAATCCCGGCACGATGCGCGAGGATGTCGGCGGCGGCGTCTTCAATGCGTTGCGCAGCGTCGTGCGGCGCGGCGTCTCGGGCTCGCTGATGTCGATGCGCGGCGGCGACGCCTCGGCCGAGACGGTTTCGCGCGCCATCGCCGAGGCCGGCATTGCCGATCTGTCGGCGGTGTTCCTCGACCGCACGACGCCGAGCTACACGGCGCTGATCGACAGCGAGGGCGAACTCATCACCGGCTTTGCCGACATGGCGCTCTACGACCTGGCGTTTCCCAAACAACTCAGGCGGTCCAAGGTCCGCGAGGCGATCGCTGATGCCGATGCCATCCTGTGCGACGCCAATCTGCCATCCTCGGCGCTGGAGCGGCTGATTGCGCTTTCCGCAGGCAAGCCCGTATACGCCATTGCGATTTCGCCGGCCAAGGTGGTGCGACTGATACCGGTGCTGGGCGCTCTGGCGCTGGTCTTCATGAACTGGCGAGAGGCGATGGCGCTGGCCGGCGTCCACGCGAATGCCACGCCACGCGAGATGGTCGACGGCTTGAGGTGCAGCGGCCTGAAATGCGGCCTGGTGACGGCGGGCGGCGCGCCGGTGTTGGGCTTCGATGCATCTGGCGCCTTTTCGGTCATGCCGCCTGCCCCCAGAAAAATTGCCGACGTCACCGGCGCCGGCGACGCACTGGCGGGTGCGACGGTCGCAGCCCTGCTGCGAGACGTACCGCTGCGCCAGGCCTTGCGCGAAGGCGTTGCCGCGGCGACGTTGGCCATCGAAAGCGCCAGCGCCGTCCCCGATTTCACCGCGGCGCGCTTTGCTGAAGCGCTGGCCCTTGTGCCGGAGGCGCAGGAAGTGGCATGAGACCGGCGAATTTATAGTGCCATGATGTTGCCGGGTGTCCCGATGGAAGCGCCGCAACGCGTGTTGGAGATTCAGATGACGCCAGAGACCGCCCGCCCCTTCATCGACATCCACGCACCCGTGGCGCAAGCCCTGGCCGCGGGACGCCCGGTGGTGGCGCTGGAAAGCACCATCATCACCCATGGCATGCCCTACCCCGACAATGGCGCGATGGCAGCCAATGTCGAAAAGATCATCGGCGACGGCGGTGCCGTGCCGGCCACGATCGCCGTGGTTGGCGGGCGCATCAAGATCGGTCTCTCCGACGGCGAACGCGAATCGCTCGCCATGACGGGTGACGCCATGAAGCTGTCGCGCGCCGATCTCGGCTTTGCCGTCGCGCAAGGCCGCACCGGCGGCACGACGGTCGCCGCCACGATGATCGCGGCGCATATGGTCGGCATAAAAGTGTTCGCCACCGGCGGCATTGGCGGCGTCCACAAGGGCGCCGAAGAGAGCTTTGACATCTCCGCCGACCTCGACGAACTGGCGCGCACGCCGGTCATCGTCGTCTCGGCCGGCGCCAAGGCCATTCTTGATATCGAAAAAACGCTCGAAGTGCTGGAAACGCGCGGCGTACCCGTCGTCGGCCATGGCTGCGAGACGATGCCGGCCTTCTGGTCGCGGCAGTCACCCTTTCGCGCACCGTTGACCCTGCACACGCCGGAAGACATCGCGCATTTCTACCAGGTTCGGGCTGCGCTGGGGCTCGGCGGCGGCGTGCTGGTTGCCAATCCGGTGCCGGAGAACCACGAAATCCCGGCGGAAGAGATGGCAGGCTATATCGCGGCCGCGCAGAAGGCCGCCGAGGCGCTTAATGTGACCGGCAAGGCGGTGACACCGTTCCTGCTGGGAAAAATACTGGAGCTCACCGGCGGCCGCAGCCTGAAGACCAACATTGCGCTGGTGGAGAACAATGCTCGGCTGGCGGCGGAGATTGCGAAGGCGCTGTAGGGCCACGCGGCAAGGCGCCCCTCACCCGGATTGCCAAGACCGAATTGCAAAGAGCAATTCGGGGCAATCCGACCTCTCCCCGAGGGGAGAGGAGCTTGCAGCGCCAGCGCTTCACCTTCTCCCCAGGGGGAGAAGGTGGCCGCGAAGCGGCCGGATGAGGGGGCGGCCTCGACGTGCCCCCTCGGTAGCAATCAGCGCCAGGTCAAATCACTTCCCAGCCCTTCGTCCCGCCTCACAAGCCCGTCGTGCCCAGACCGTCATCTCATCAGGATCATCAAACGCGTCATCCGGAATGCTCCAATACGGCATGGCGACCAGCTTGCCGTGACGCGTGCCGGTATAGGTCCATTGCCGGCAAGCGGCGGCTTCGAAGTCGGGTATGCTTTGCTCGTCGGCCTTGAGCAGCAATTCGCCGCGCAGCACGATGGCGACGATGACGCCGTCGAAATAGATGCCCTTGCCGCCGAACAGTCTGCGGATCGAGACCGGGCCGAGGCCGGCGAACAGTTCAGCGATGCGTTCATTGTCCATGCCGCGATCATGTCACCGCTCCCAGGACTTGTCATCGCCGCAACCAAAGCCATGCTGACGGGTTGAGAGAAAACATCGGAGTTTCCCAACATGCCGCTTCTACTCAAGGGGTCCTGTCGCTGCAACGCCGTGCGTTTCGAGGTGGAAAGCCACACGCCGGTGCCGTTCATGCTCTGCTACTGCTCGATCTGCCGCAAGCAGCAGGGCGGCGGTGGCTTCGCCATCAATCTCGGCGCCGACTACGAAACGCTGAACATCAGGGGCAAGCGTAGCCTCGGCGTCTTTCGAGCCGAGATCGAGGACGATGAGCATCCGCATTGCGAGGTCTCGACCGGCGAGCGGAATTTCTGCCGCAAATGCGGCTCGGCGCTCTGGCTTTACGACCCGACCTGGCCGGAACTGGTCCACCCCTTTGCCTCGGCGATCGACAGCGACCTGCCGAAACCACCGGAAAAGGTGCATCTGATGTTGAAGTACAAGGCGAACTGGGTCGAACCCGATATCGGCAAGGGCGACAAGACGTTTGAAGTCTATCCCGAGGAATCCATCGCGGACTGGCACAAGCGGACGGGAATGTGGGTGGAGTAGCGCTCTTCGCC
This sequence comes from Mesorhizobium subarcticum, assembly GCF_055456085.1. NCBI lineage: Bacteria > Pseudomonadati > Pseudomonadota > Alphaproteobacteria > Hyphomicrobiales > Phyllobacteriaceae > Mesorhizobium > Mesorhizobium subarcticum. The sequence continues at coordinate 5,114,835 of NZ_CM144237.1, forward strand.
CCGTTACGGGGCAGGGCAAACATTTGAGAGGCTGGCGCTGCCCCTCATCCGGCCCTTCGGGCCTTCTCCTCGTAAACGGGGCGAAGGAAGATCAGGCCGAGGCGCGTGCCTCTGCCAGCGCCTTGAGATCGGCCGGCTTCAGTTCGACGGATTCGCCGCAGCCACAGGCCGAACTCTGGTTCGGGTTGTGGAAGGTGAAGCCGGTGCGCAGCGTCGTCTGCTCGAAATCCATCTCGGTACCGAACAGGAAAAGGGCGGCTTCCGGCGCGACATAGACATGGGCGCCGTCGCGCTCGATATGGTCGTCCTTGGTGTTGGGCTCGGTCACCAGGTCGACCGTGTATTCCATGCCGGCGCAGCCGCCCTTCTTGATGCCAAGGCGAATGCCGTGCGCGTTGTCACGCGTGGCAACGATCTCGCGCACCCGGTCGGCGGCCTTTTCGGTCATCGTGATGACGGCGAAGCGTCCCATTCTCTTTCCTTCTCCATTCCATGCAGGTTCAAGGCCTGCCGAATGATTCCTCACCTAAAATGGTGAAGTTTTACCCCTGGCGCAAGTGCGCCAGCCTCTGCCTACCTAAAGCGTGACACGCTTTAGGCTTTTGCTTCATGCATGTCGTTGTCCCAAAACCGAGGTCACTTTTTGGCGACATGCATCAGTACCAACCCACCGCCACCTGCGCCTCTTCCGACATGCGGTCGGCTGACCATGGTGGATCGAAGGTCATGTTGACTTCGACGCCGGACACGCCTTCGACGGCGCCGACGGCATTTTCCACCCAGCCGGGCATTTCGCCGGCAACCGGGCAGCCCGGCGCTGTCAGCGTCATGTCGATCTTGACCGAGCGGTTGTCCTCGATGTCGATCTTGTAGATGAGGCCAAGCTCATAGATATCGGCCGGAATTTCCGGGTCGTAGACCGTCTTCAGCGCCGAGACGATGTCGTCGGTCAGGCGCGCCAGTTCGTCGGCGGGAATGGCCGAAGCGGAAACCAGCGGATTGATGGCCGTTTCCGGCGCGGCCTCGGTGGTGTTGCTAGCGTCATCCATGATCGTCACCCGAAGAACTTGCGCGCTTTTTCGAGCGCCTCGGCCAAAGCGTCGACTTCGGCCCTGGTATTATACATGCCGAACGATGCCCTGCATGTGGAGGTTACGCCAAAGCGTTTCAACAGCGGCTGGGCACAATGGGTGCCGGCGCGAACCGCCACGCCCTGCCTGTCTATCACCATCGACACGTCATGGGCATGAATGCCTTGCAGTTCGAAAGAGATGATGGCGCCCTTGCCCGGCGCGTCGCCGAAAATGCGCAGCGAGTTGATGGCACGCAGCCGCTCATGCGCATAAGTCTTGAGGTCTTCCTCATGTGCGGCAATGCGCTCGCGGCCGATCTTTTCCATGTAGTCGAGCGCGGCGCCCAACCCGATCGCCTGGACGATCGGCGGCGTGCCGGCCTCGAAACGATGCGGCGGCTCGTTGTAGGTGACGATATCCTCCGTCACCTCTTCGATCATCTCGCCGCCGCCCATGAAGGGCCGCATGCCCTGGAGAATATCCTTCTTGCCATAGAGCACGCCGATGCCCGAGGGTCCGTAGACCTTGTGGCCGGTAAAGACGAAGAAGTCGCAGTCGAGATCCTGGACGTCGATCGGCATGTGCACGGCGCTCTGGCTGCCGTCGACGAGCACGGGAATTCCGCGCGCATGCGCGATGCGCACGATCTCCTTGATCGGCGTCACCGTGCCCAGCGCATTCGACATCTGCGTGATGGCGACGAGCTTGGTGCGGTCAGTCAGCCGCTTCTCGAATTCCTCGATGTGGAAGACGCCGAGATCGTCGACCGGCACCCAGACCAGCTTGGCGCCCTGGCGCTCACGGATGAAATGCCAAGGCACGATGTTAGAGTGGTGCTCCATGATCGACAGCACGATCTCGTCGCCCTCGCCGATATTGGGCATACCGTAGCCGTAAGCCACCGTGTTGATCGCCGACGTCGTGTTCGAGGTGAAGACGATGTTGTCGGTGCTCGGCGCATTGAGGAAGCGGCGCACCGTCTCACGCGACTTTTCATAAGCGTCGGTCGCGGCATTGGACAAGAAATGCAGCCCGCGATGAACGTTGGCGTATTCCTGGGAATAGGCGTGCTGGATGGTGTCGAGCACCACCTGCGGCTTCTGTGCCGAGGCGCCATTGTCGAGATAGACCAGTGGCTTGCCATAGACTTCGCGCGACAGGATCGGGAAGTCGCGGCGGATCGCCTCGACGTCGTAAAAATCTCCGATCTTGCCTGGAGCGTTCATCATGTCACCCGTGCACTACAAACCATTCGTCGAGCTTCGCTTCCAGCGCCTCGACGATAACCTCGTCGTCCAGTTCCTCGATCACCTCGGCGACGAACGCCTTGACCAGCAGGCCCCGCGCGCTCTTCTCGTCGACGCCACGCGCCATCAAATAGAACAGATGGTTGTGATCGATCTCGGTGACCGTCGCGCCATGGCCGCAGACGACGTCGTCAGCGAAGATTTCGAGCTCGGGCTTGGTCGAGAACTCACCATCATCCGAAAGCAGCAGCGTGTTGCAAGCCATCTTGGCGTTGGTCTTCTGGGCGTACTGATGGACGTTGATACGGCCCTGGAAGACGCCGCGCGCCTTGCCCGTCACCACGTTGCGGATGATCTCCGTCGAGGTCGTGTGCGGCACGGCGTGGTCGAGCACCATGGTCACATCGGTGTGGGTGTCGCCGGCCAGGAGGTTGATGCCGCGCAGTTTGAAATCAGCGCCTTCGCCTGTCGTCCTGATCATGATCTCCTGGCGCACGAGCTTGCCGCCAGCGTTCATAACGAACAGCGTCAGTTTCGCATTCTTGCCGATATCTGCCTTGAACTGTGCCAGATGCGTTGCCGTTTCCGGCTGCTCCTGGACGATCAGCCACGTCACTTCGGCGCCTTCGCCGAGCACGAGCTGGCTGACCGAACTGACCAGAGCAGCCCCGTCACCCGTCTGGCGCTCGACGATGGTCGCCTTGGCGCCCGCGCCGACGCGCACCGGCAGGCGTACATGGGTCTGGCCGCCGGCTTGCAGGTTCTGCAGTTCGAGTGGCTTTGTCAGCTCTGTGCCATCGGCGATGTCGACAAAATAGCCATCAGCGACGAAAGCGGTGTTCAGCGCGCCGATCGCATCGTCGCTGCCATAGGGATCGAGCCCCGGCGCGATGCTGCCGTCGGTCAGCTTTTCCGAGAAGCGCTGGACGGTGACGCCGTCGATATCAGGCGTCTTCGCATTGGACTTGCCGTTCAGGATCGGCAGAACGGCAGACCCTTCGACGATCGGTGCGACGGCCTTGGCGACGGCGGCCGGATCAAAGTCCGGCACCACAGTCAGGAGCCGGCGCAGGTCCGTATAGTGCCAGGATTCGATGCGCCGCGTCGGCAGTCCGTGCTTGATCGCCTCGATGGCGTCGTCGCGCTTCAGCACGACAGCGCCATCGCCCGGCAGCAGCGACAGCCGGTCACCGAACGCGTCGATCAACGCGGTTTCGGCGGGTGTCCGCTGCGGTTGTGTGTGCATATTCATCAGTCTTGCCTCTGGCATATCACGCGGCTTCGCCGATCACGCCGGCATAGCCATTGGCTTCGAGGTCGAGCGCCAGCGACTTGTCGCCGGACTTGATGACCTGGCCCTTGTAGAGCACGTGCACGCTGTCGGGCACGATGTGTTCGAGCAGCCGCTGGTAGTGAGTGATCACCAGGAAGGCCCGGTCCGGCGCACGCAGCGCGTTGACGCCGTCGGACACGATCTTCAGCGCATCGATATCGAGGCCGGAATCGGTCTCGTCGAGCACGCACAGCTTCGGCTCCAGAAGTTTCATCTGCAGGATCTCGGCGCGCTTCTTCTCGCCGCCGGAGAAGCCGACATTGAGCGGCCGCTTCAGCATCGCCATGTCCATGCTGAGCGACGCGGCGGCCTCCTTCACCCGCTTCAGGAATTCCGGGATTTTCAGCGGTTCCTCGCCACGCGCCTTGCGCTGCTCATTCATCGCAACTTTCAGGAATTCCATGGTCGCCACGCCCGGTATCTCCATCGGATACTGGAAGGCGAGGAAGATGCCTGATGTGGCGCGCTCGGCCGGATCCATTTCGAGGATCGACTTGCCGTTGTAGAGGATGTCGCCTTCGGTGACCTCATAGTCCTCGCGGCCGGCGAGGATATAGGACAGCGTCGATTTGCCCGAGCCATTCGGGCCCATGATGGCGGCGACCTCGCCGGCTTTCACCGTCAGGTTCAGGCCACGGATGATTTCGGTGCCGTCATCGACGATGCGGGCATGCAGGTTCTTGATCTCAAGCATTGTTCTTTTCTCTGAAATAGTCGTCGTAAGTGATCGAATAGTCGGTGTGCCGGCGCTGCAGCGCCTTAAACCACCAGAGGGACAGGCCGCAGCAAACTGCAAAGACGGCGATGCCGACATAGAGGTTGACGAAGGCGGCCAGGAGGATGCCGGCGAATGCGGAGACGACGGTCGCGCCGGCGTACTTCGCCATGGCGACGTTGCCCTCGCGACGGACGGCCCAAAGCCGCCGCCAGCGGACGGCAAACCAGATTTCCTCTCTGGGCAGCCCGCTCGCCATGGTCACTAGCCCACCGAGCCTTCCAGCGAGATGCCGATCAGCTTCTGCGCTTCGACGGCGAATTCCATCGGCAGCTGCTGGATGACGTCCTTGACGAAGCCATTGACGATCAGTGCGATCGCCTCTTCTTCGGGAATGCCGCGCTGCATGACGTAGAACTTCTGGTCCTCGGAAATCTTGGACGTCGTCGCCTCGTGCTCGAACTGCGCCGTCGAGTTCTTGGCTTCCATGTAGGGCACGGTGTGCGCGCCGCACTGGTCGCCGATCAAAAGCGAGTCACAGTTGGTAAAGTTGCGCGCGTTGGTCGCCTTGCGGTGCGCCGAGACCTGGCCACGATAGGTGTTCTGCGAGAAGCCAGCGGCAATGCCCTTGGAGATGATGCGGCTCGACGTGTTCTTGCCGAGATGGATCATCTTGGTGCCGCTATCGACCTGCTGGTAGCCGTTCGAGACGGCGATCGAATAGAACTCGCCTTGGGAATCGTCGCCGCGCAGGATGCAGCTCGGGTACTTCCAAGTTATGGCCGAGCCGGTCTCGACCTGCGTCCACGAGATCTTCGAACGGTCGCCACGGCAGTCGCCGCGCTTGGTGACGAAATTGTAGATACCGCCCTTGCCCTCGGCGTCGCCGGGGTACCAGTTCTGCACGGTCGAATATTTGATCTCGGCATCGTCGAGCGCCACCAGTTCGACGACCGCGGCATGCAGCTGGTTTTCGTCGCGTTGCGGCGCCGTGCAGCCTTCGAGATAGGAAACGTAAGCCCCCTCCTCGGCGATGATCAACGTGCGCTCGAACTGGCCGGTGTTCTTCTCGTTCATGCGGAAATAGGTCGACAGCTCCATCGGGCAGCGCACACCCTTGGGCACGAAGACGAAGGAACCGTCGGTAAAGACAGCCGAATTCAGCGTCGCATAGTAGTTGTCGGAGGTCGGCACGACCGAGCCGAGATATTTCTGCACCAGTTCCGGATGCTCGCGGATGGCTTCCGAGATCGAGCAGAAGATGACGCCGGCCTGCGCCAGCTCCTTCTTGAAGGTGGTGACGACCGAGACGGAATCGAACACCGCGTCGACAGCGACACGGCCAGACTTGTAGACGTTGTCGCTGGCTTCCTCGAGCTCCGAAACATCGGTCTTCTGTACGCCGGCCAGGATTTCCTGTTCCCGCAGCGGGATGCCGAGCTTCTCGTAAACCTTCAAGAGCTCAGGATCGACGTCACTGAGCGAACTCGGGCCAGGCGTGCTCTTCGGGGCCGCGTAGAAGTAGATCTCCTGGAAATCGATCTTGGGATAGTGGACGCGCGCCCAGGTCGGCTCTTCGAGTGTCAGCCATCGCCGATAGGCTTCCAGGCGCCATTCCAGCATCCAGGATGGTTCGTCCTTCTTGGCCGAAATGAAACGGATGATGTCTTCGCTGAGGCCTTTGGGGGCCTTGTCGACAGCGATCTCGGTCTCGAATCCATATTTGTATTGATCGACGTCGATCTTTCGGACCCGATCGATCGTGTCCTGCACAGCAGGCATATGCGTTCTCCATCCACGCCGGGGTCAAGGCCCGACAGTTTTCAAACTATGGCACCGCCGAAATGAATGCCTTTGGGCATTCGCGGCAGCGTAAGTTCCATATAGTGCGCTTCGACCGGAAATTCACCCCGGCCAGCATGAAACGCACGGCTCTACCAGGCCAAAAGGCCCAAAATCGTCCAACCGCTACGCGGCTTCTTCTCTATCCGCCTTCGCTCTGGCGGCTTGCCGTGCGGCAATGCCCGCCAGCGCGGTGCGGAACAACTCGATGTCCTCGACGCCGGTTGCCAAACCGATCGACACGCGCAAGGCACCCAGACTGTCGCCGTAGCCCATGGCTTTCAGCACGTGGCTCGGCCCGACCTTGCCCGACGAGCAGGCGGAGCCGGCCGACAGCGCCACGCCGGCGAGATCGAAGGCGATCTGCGCGGTTTCTGCCTTGATGCCGGGAATAGCGAAGAATGTCGTGTTGGCAAGCCTTGGCGCGCCGGTTCCAAAGATTTCCACCTCCGGCATCATCATTTTCAGGGTCGCATCGATCTCGTCGCGGCGATGCCGCACCGCTTCCATGGCCTTCAGCCCGGCCAATGCCTCGCGTGCGGCGGCACCAAAACCGGCAATGGCGGCGAGGTTTTCCGTGCCCCCGCGATGGCCCTTTTCCTGACCACCACCATTGATCAGGGGCTTCGGCATCATCAGATCGTCGGCAGCAACGATGGCACCAACGCCCTTGGGACCACCGATCTTGTGCGAAGACAGAATCAAATAGTCGGCGTAACCCGCTGACATGTCGATAGAAACGCGGCCGGCGGCCTGGACCGCATCGACGACAAGAATGCCGCCGGCAGCCTTGACGATCTCGGCGATACGATCGATCGGCTGGATGACGCCGGTCTCGTTATTGGCACCATGGATCGCCACCAGCGGCAAGCCATCGGCCTTGTCATGATTGCCAAGCGCCGCGGCCAAGGCAGCAACATCGGCAATGCCGTTGTTGTCGACGCCGATCCGCGTCACCTGCGCTGCCGGGAAGCGTCCGCCATTCAACAGACACGGATGGTCAGCCTCCGACACGTAAAGCCGGCTCATCCGCACGCTGCCGCGCCCCATCTGCCAGTCGGGTGAGAGGAGCGTCGAGGCGGCCTCGGTCGCGCCGGAGGTGAACACGACATGTTCGGGCCTGGCATTGACCAGTGCCGCAACCTCACGCCTTGCGGTCTCGATCAGGCGGCGCGCGACACGCCCCTCGGCATGGACCGAAGACGGGTTGGCGGTCACATCAAGCGCCGCGACCATAGCCTCGCGGGCCGCGGCAAGCAGCGGCGCACTGGCATTGTAGTCGAGATAGGCGCGTTTTGCGGCCATTTTCGTCCGTTCAGTCCCGTCAGAAGCCATTCCGCAGTCGTATGGCGTTATTTCCTTGAAATTCCAAGGCGAGCCGTCCTATTTACGCGGCTTGCGGCGCGGGTGGCCGGGCTCGACGTCTGGCCACTCAGTTTTGAACAATTCTAAACTAGCTTCTAAGAAGACGCTCGCCCTGCGTCAAGGCCAGAGGAATGTTCGTTCCGGGCGCCGCGCATTCGTATACCTAAGTGGAGTATTTCATGCCTGAGGTCATTTTCACCGGTCCGGCCGGCCGCCTGGAGGGACGCTACCAGCCCTCGAAGGAAAAGAGCGCGCCGATTGCCATCGTGTTGCATCCGCATCCGCAGTTCGGCGGCACGATGAACAACAAGATCGTCTATGACCTCTTCTATATGTTTCAGAAGCGCGATTTCACCACGCTGCGCTTCAATTTCCGCGGCATCGGCCGCAGCCAGGGCGAGTTCGACCACGGCACCGGCGAATTGTCTGACGCGGCCGCCGCTCTCGACTGGGTGCAGTCGCTGCATCCGGATTCCAAGAGCTGCTGGGTCGCCGGCTATTCCTTCGGCTCGTGGATTGGCATGCAGCTCCTGATGCGCCGGCCGGAGATCGAGGGCTTCATCTCGATCGCGCCACAGCCCAACACCTATGATTTCTCGTTCCTGGCGCCTTGTCCGTCATCGGGCCTGATCATCCATGGCGATGCCGACAAGGTGGCGCCGCCGAAGGATGTGCAAGGCCTGGTCGACAAGCTGCACACGCAGAAGGGCATCACCATCACGCAGAAGACCTTGCCCGGCGCCAACCACTTTTTCGCCAACGACGCCGATCTGCTGCTTGAGGAATGCGCCGACTATCTCGATCGCCGGCTGGCTGGCGAATTGTCGGATCCGCGGCCGAAGCGGCTGAGATAAGCGCAAGGCGCGAGCGCAAATGTACGAGCCTCCCCATTTCCAGGAAACGCGGCCGGATGTCCTGCACGGGTTGATCCGGGCGCATCCGCTCGGCATGCTGATCTCGAACGGTCCTGACGGTCCGGAAGCCAACGCAATCCCGTTCCTGCTCGATGCGGCTGTGTCCGCGAATGGCAGGTTGCGCGCTCACATGGCCAAGGCCAATCCGCAATGGAAGCTCATCGCTGAAAACCCGTCATCGCCCGTGCTTGTCGTCTTCCAGGGCACCGATGCCTATGTGACGCCGTCCTGGTACGAAACCAAGCGCGAGACCGGCAAGGTGGTGCCGACCTGGAACTATGCCATCGTGCAGGTGCGCGGCACAGCAAAGGTGATCGACGATCAGGATTGGCTGGCGCAGCAGATCGCCGATCTGACCGTTTCCCAGGAAGGCCCTCGCGCAGCGCCATGGGCGGTGACCGACGCGCCGGCGCACTTTATCCAGTCACAGATCAAGGGCATTATCGGGCTGGAGATCGAAATCACTGAGATCCACGGCAAGTGGAAGGTCAGCCAGAACCGTCCTGTCGCCGACCGCGCCGGCGTTGCGCAAGGACTTGAAAGCGAGACCGCCAATTCGTCCGACATGGTCCGCCTGGTCAGGTCCTACGGCGGATTGGACAGCAATTAGCAGAGATTTATTTCCGCGGCGCAATCAGCCGGAACGATGCTTTACGGACCGGCAATCCTGATGGTGTCGGGCGGAAAATGAAGCCGAGCCGGGCAAACACCAGTCCGCAGGCCAGCGCGAAGGCGCAGCCGAGGCCGAAGCCGGCGACCGTGTCACTTGGGTAGTGCGCGCCGACGAAAACCCTGGTCGAGGCGAAGCAGGCGGTGAAGACCAAGGCGATATACCAGCGCCGCGGAAACAGAAGCAGCAGCACACCGAACACCGCCCCCATCGTCGTGGCGTGGCCGGATGGAAAACCGGCAAAGCGCGCGTCGAAGGCAAAAGGATGCAGCGCCAGGACGCCAAAATCCTGGAAGTAGAGCGGGCGAGCCCTGCCGATCGCATATTTCAGCACATTGACCAGCAGACCGGACAGGCCAACGGAACTCAGCACCAGGAAAGCCAGGCAGGTCCAGTTGTAGACCAGCATCAGCGATCGCCGTGAAAGGCTTCGCCAATCGATCAGATTGGCCGCGACGAGCAAAAGTGCTGACGGGATCAGATACCAGCCGCCGAGAGCGAACTGGGTCAGGAACTCGGCAAAACTGACTCCCGACCATTGGCCGTGCAGCACCCCTGCCGGCGTGTCGAGACGAACGAACGCCGCCGCCGTCAGCAGCACCCAGACCACGACCCAAACCGGCCATGCGACGTTGGGGTAGCGCGCGGGACGAAGGGCAAACCGATTTCTGACGATCTGCATGGTGTCGCGAAAATTGCTCAGGGATCGGCGCCCCACCCCCAGGAGCCCGCCGGAAACAGAAGGACGCGATTTCACGAGCATTGGGAATTCGACCCCATTGTTGCCGTCATGGGCATCGACGAGCCGTCATGGCGCCACACGATAAAGGCCGAGCGACATCTTGTCTCCCGACGAATAGTTGAGGCCATCGATCTCGGCGAGACGCTTCACCGATTTGCCTCGCACGGACAGCATGCCATTCAATTTCTGCTCGTCCCCGACCGGCGCCAGCCCCAAAGCGCAGGCGGGATCGGCAAGCAGATGTTCCGCCACGCCACCGATATTGGTCAGCACCGTTTTGGTGCCGACCAGGAACACAAGGCTCGGTTCCTGATACTGCGACGAGGCCAGCACCGTCGAGTTCGCAGGGCTTGTTGGCAAGCACCGCCTGCTTGATCGCCGGACTCAGCCAGATCGGCTTCAGCGACGGGGCGATGACCCCGAACAGCAAGGCATAGGTGATGCCCGCACAGGCGGCGGTGGCTCCGATACGGGGCAGCGGCACCTGCAACTGGCGCGAAAAAGCGAAGTAGCCGGTGCCGAGCGCGGCGGCGGCGGCCGGAATGCTCCACCACGAGAAGGTGTGCGTGATGTCGATCGGCGCCCCGATACAGACCGCCGCCAGGCCAAGGCTGACCACGACCAGGCCGAAGGCGGTCGACCACCACAACCATTGCTGCCAGCGCTTGAGCGGCGCATTGGCATCTTCCGGCTGCAATGTGAGCAGCCAGCCGATCAAAAGCGCCATGCCGGGATAGGCCGGCAGGACGTAATGTGGCAGCTTGGTCGGGATCAGTTCGAACACCAGCCAGAACGGGATGTACCAGGCGAGGCAGAAGCGCAGTCTGACATCGTCGCGCATACGGTTGAGAGCCTGGAGCCCGGCGCCGACCGCGATCAGCCCGAATGGCCACATGAACAGCGAATAGGTCAGCATGTAAAAGCCAGGCGGCAGGCCGTGCGATTCCTCACCCGAGGCGACCTTGCCGAGCATGTCCTTGCCGACGGCTTGCTGCAGGAAAGCGCCGTGGCTCTTCCAGGTGATCGCGGCGAGCCACGGCAGCGCAATGACCACGACCAACAGCAGACCGCGTCCAATCCTGAGCTTCGACAGCCAGCGCCCATCACGCTCGAAAGCAAACAGCACAGCGATGGTCAGCGCCGACAAAAGCGGCGCAATCGGTCCCTTGATGAGGATCGCCGCCCCTTGCGCGATCCAGAAGATCCACCAGAGATGGCCGGCAACCGGTTCGCTGCGGCGCGATGCCAGATAGATCTGCGCCAGCGCACCTTGTGCCGCGACGCAGCAGGCGAGCAGCATAGCATCGGTCTTGGCGTCGCGTCCCTCGAAAGCGGTGGCGAAGATAGCGGCCATCACCAAGCCTGCAGCGATACCCGCATTGGCGCCAAAAAGATTGGTCCCCGTCCAGGCGATCGCCAGCACCGCAATGGCAATGCCGAGCGCCGAGATCGTGCGGTAGACCCAGATCGGCGCTTCGGCGCCTTGCCCGCTCAGCGTCACGGCCGCCGATTGCAGCCAGTAGATGCCGACCGGCTTCTGGTACCGCGAGGCGTCCTGGAAGCGGATATCGACATAGTCGCCGCTCTCCGTCATCTGCTTGGTTGCCTGGACGAAACGCGACTCGTCGCGGTCGATCGGCGGCAGGGATGCCAGTCCCGAAACCGTCATCACCAGGCTGAACAGGAAGAGAAGAATGTAGTTCCTGTTCAAAGCCATTTCTGAGCCTCTCTGATCATTGCTTGACGGGTGGGCCGCTCAATCGACCTTGGTCATCGCCGCCGCCTTGCGCTCATTGGCGATCAGCCAGAGATTTCTGACATAGATGAACATGCCCATGGCCTGGCCGGCGATGAACACCGGATCCTGACGCACGATGGCATAGATCAGCAGCAGGCCGCCGCCGAACAGGGAAAAGAACCAGAAGGCGACGGGCACCACGCTGCGCTTGGCCTTTTCAGAGGCCAGCCACTGCACGACGAAACGCATGGTGAAGAAGAACTGGGCGATGAATCCCAGCAGGATCCATGCGTCGAATTGCTTGACAAAAACCTGGTGAAGCCAGGTTCCCAATTCCTGAAGCACGTTAACCACGGCTGATTTCCTCTACTTTTGGCATTCTGCGCCGCCTGCGCCGCAGCCACCAGACACCACCAAGATCGAGCGCACCCTGCAGGCCGCGGTCGAAAATGCCGTAGTTCGACTTGCCATGGCGGCGCGAGCGATCGACGACGTCGCAATGCACGACGCGATAGCCTTCCTGGATGACCAGCGCCGGGACGAAACGATGGGTGCCATCGAAAAACGGCAGTTTGCGCAGGATATCGGTGTGGACGGCCTTCAGGCCGCAGCCGGTATCGCGCGTCTCATCATGCAGGATGGCGTTTCTCAGCCAGTTGGCGAAGCGCGACGCGAGCTGCTTGACCTTGCTGTCGCGGCGCTTGAGGCGCTGCCCTTGTGCCGCGCCGAAATCGGGGCCAGCCTGACGCAAGGCATCGACCAGCACCGGAATGTATTGGGGGTCGTTCTGGCCGTCACCGTCGATCGTGGCGACGATGCTGCCGCGCGCCGCCCAGGCGCCCGAACGCACCGAAAGGCTCTGGCCGGCAGATTTCTGGTGCCGCAATTCCCGCACCGGAAACGGGCGGAGTGCCGTCTGCTCGGCAAGCACGGCAGCGGTCTCGTCGGTCGAGCCGTCATTGACGATGATCAGTTCGAAGTCGCGCCCGGTCATCGCCGCCTCGATCTCGTCGATCAGCAGCGGCAGGTTTGCCGCCTCGTTCCTGCAAGGAATGACGATGGATATCAATGCGTCCGGCATGTCGCGTCGGGGCTCTGTCGTCGGATATGGCATTTTGTGGATGCCGTGCGGTGCCGCTCGAGGTCGTGGGCTGCAAGAACCTTTGGCGCGGCGCCTCATTACGCCAGCCGAAACAATGACGCAAGCATTCGTGCCGGACGGCTCGTCGCACCGTTTCGAGAGGGGATGATCACCCGGACATGTTGTAATCCCTGCGGATGGGCATCCGACGCAAACCGGATTCCACTTTTGCTAATCGCGGACTCTTGGTCGGCGCGCGATCCTGCGCAAAACCGGATTCCACTTTTGCTAATCGCGCTTGGATGCTAAACGCGCCCGTTCACATATGCCCGCGCCGGACGGCCGGACGCTTTTCGGGAAGAAACCATGCCTGCCTTCAAATCCGATTTCCTGCGCACGATGAGCGAGCGCGGCTTCATCCACCAGATTTCGGATGAGACCGGCCTCGACCAGCTTTTCGCCAAGGAAACGGTCACCGCCTATGTCGGCTATGACGCCACCGCCACCAGCCTGCATATCGGCAATTTGATCTCGGCCACCATGCTCTACTGGCTGCAGGAGACCGGCCACCGGCCGATCGCGCTGATGGGCGGCGGCACGTCGATGATCGGCGACCCGTCCTTCCGCGACGACCAGCGCAGCCTGTTGACGCCGGAGGCGATCGCCACCAACATCGAGGGTATCAAGCGCATCTTCGGCCGCATCCTGCGTTTCGGCGACGGCCCGAACGACGCCGTCATGGTCAACAATGCCGACTGGTTGATGAAGCTCAACTATGTCCAGTTCCTGCGCGATGTCGGCCGGCATTTTTCCGTCAACCGCATGCTGACGTTCGACAGCGTCAAGCTGCGGCTCGACCGCGAGCAGTCGCTGTCGTTCCTCGAATTCAACTACATGATCCTGCAGGGTTACGACTTTGTCGAACTCGCCCGGCGCCAGAACTGCCGCCTGCAGATGGGCGGCTCGGACCAGTGGGGCAACATCATCAACGGTGTCGATCTCGGCCATCGCATGGGCACGCCGCAGCTTTACGCCTTGACCACACCGCTGCTCACGACATCGTCCGGCGCCAAGATGGGCAAATCGGCGAAGGGTGCGGTCTGGCTCAATGGCGACCTCTTCTCGCCCTACGATTTCTGGCAGTACTGGCGCAACACCGAGGATGCCGATGTCGAGCGCTTCCTGAAGATATTCACCCGCCTGCCTCTCGACGAGATCGCGCGCATGGCCGCACTTGGCGGCTCCGAGATCAATGAAGCCAAGAAGATCCTGGCGACAGAGACAACTGCGATCGTCCATGGTCGCGACGCGGCGAACCAGGCCGAGGAAACCGCGCGCAAGACCTTTGAGGAAGGCGTGACCGCCGAAAGCCTGCCGACCGTAGAGGTCGACCGGGCAGCGCTGGAGGCCGGCGTCGGTATCCTGTCGTTGCTGGTGACGGCCGGACTGGCATCGTCCAATGGCGAGGCGCGGCGGCACATCCAGGGCGGCGCGGTGCGCATCAACGACCAGTCGGTCAGCGATGATCGGCGCATGGTAACGTTTCAGGATTTGAGTCCGGAACACGTCGTAAAGCTTTCGCTTGGCAGGAAAAAACACGTCCTGGTGCGACCGGCCTGAGGCGGTTCAGCGATATTCGAAGATCGACCGGAATATGCCCGGTGCGATCACCGACAGCGGGTTGACGTCGAGCACCGGCTTGTTGGCATTGCCCCTGAGCCGGTAGGTCACGCCGATCAGGCCACGGTCGCGGCCATTGCCGAGCAGCGCGCCGACGATGGGCAGTTCGCCGAAGATGCGGTTGAGGCCGTAAACCGGCATGAAGGTGCCGGTCATGTCCATATTGTTGTTCTGGTCGTAGAGAATGCCCTGGAACGTCGTGCCGATGCGCGGGCCGCGCAGCACGCCATTGGCCAGCTTCAGATAGCCGCTGCCCTTGTCGATCTCGGCGTAACCGCGCTCGAACTTGACCCGCGAGGTGTCGAGATTGCCCTTCACCGCCTGGTTGAGGCTGCGGCTGTCGCCGGCCGGCGTGGTCGAGACGATGGAAGCCAGTTTCGGTTCGTTGACGATGAAGAAGTTGCTGGTATCGACTTTGCCCTTCATCGGCCCGTCGCTGGTTCCTGACAAGGCCAGCGTGATAGCGCCGCCTTCCATGTGCTCGTAAACGTTGAGGAACCTCAATATGGCGCCGGCGTCGGCCGATTGCACATTAAGCGAGCGCCTGCCGTCGCCGGTGGTGTTGCTGATGGTTATCGCGGCGCCGGAACTCGCGGTCGCACTCACCTTCAATCCGTTCACCCGCGAACCGGCGGCACTGTAGTCCAGCTTCAGATTGGACAGTTGCTCGTCGTGGAAACCGGTCAGCTGCTCGACGTCGGCGCTGACGGAAATGTTGTCTGTCCCGGTCGTCTTTGTTGCAGTGTCCACATCGGACGTGAACTGCTTGACCAGCGAACGAGCATCAAGCGCGTTGCCGGAGATGTCCACCGCATAGCCCTTGCCCGACCGCTTTACCGAAATCGCGACATCGTCCCCCCGGTTCAAGGTAACCTTGCTGAACTTCGCCGAAGACAGGGCGCCATTGACCAGCACGATGCTGCCGCCGACGGAGAAGGTTTTGCCTTCGAGGTCGAAGTCGGACAGTGTCGTGGTGTCGCCGGACTTGGTCATGACGAAGGTGACGTTGGCGGGAACCCCTGCCCCCTTGCTCCAGCCGGCCCAGGGAACGTCCAGCCTGGCATTGGTCAGATCGGCCGAGACGTTCTGGTTGCCATCGCCGCTCTTGTCGATCGCGACTTTCACCGTTCCGCCCAGCAACGGAGTGAGGCCGGGCATGGCGGCGGCGCGGATCTTGTCGTCCAGCACCAAAGCCACCTTGCGGCTGCGCGGCGGTCCGTCATCGGCCAACGGTTCGACAAGGTCGAGTTCGGCTGGAATGCCATTCAGCGATGCCTTGGCGGAAATCACTGCCTTTTGCGGATCGACGGTGATCGAACCGTCGGCATCGGTCACGGTCTGCCCCTCGAACGGCTTGGCCAGCGACAGGCCGGTGTAGTCGAGCGACACCAGCCAGTCGAGCTTGGAGGTGTCGACGCCGGACTGCAGCGGGATATCGGCCCTGACATGGCCAGTAACGCTGCCGGACAGGTCTTCCGGCAGGAAGCCGACATGGCGCATGGCATTGATCGGTTCGTAGGATGCGAGTTCGGCGACGGCTGACGCGTCGCCGGCAACGTCGATATCGAGCGCACCGATAACTGGCGGATGGTTCGCCGCCTTGATCGTCAGTGTTCCATTGCTGGCCGCGACAGTGCGGCCGCTGGGCATGAAGACGGTGCCCGATGACAGCGAAATGTCGACGTCATTGGCGTGAAATGCGACCATGCCAACCGCGTCTCGTATCGGCGGAATGCGGCCGGCCGTATCGAAGCGCGATCCTTCGATCTTGAAAGTCCCGAACACTTCATCGGCAGAAAGCGGCACGCCATTGCCGAGACGGTCCGGCACGACGTGGAACTGGAGGTTGGCGTCGACGACCCGGCCACCGAACAGGTTGGCCAGCACCCAAAGCCGGGCGTTGCGGGCTGAAAACCAAGGCCATAGCTGCTTTACATGCGAAACCTGCATGTTGTGGACGTTCAACGCCACATTGATCCCGGGCGCCTTGCCCTCGACGAACTCGACCGCCGCGGTTCCCATCACCTCGCCGCTGGAATCGGAACGAAGTGCGATCTCCTCGGCCACCAGCTTGTGACTTGTGGGTTGATAGACGCCGGCAATGCGGGCGAGGAAGGTCAGCGCTGGCTCAGGCGATTCCGATGGCGCCAGGGTCGAACCGTCGCTGGTCAGGTCGTAACGATAAGAAGGCTCCTCGCCTGCCGCCCCTGTCGCGGGCTTTGGCCCTATCGAGCCGCCGAAATTGAAAGAAGACCGGCCAGTTTTCAGCAGCAGTCTGTCCACCTGGATCTTGTTGCTGCCATCGACAAGCGTGGCATCGACATCGACGTCGGCCGGCAGCAGCCCGCGTGCACCGAGATCAAGGACGGAACCCGTCGACGACAGGACGGTCGTCAGGCGTGACCCGTTCGTGCCGGATCCCTCCGATCCTGTCAGCTTCAACGCGACAGCACCCAACTTCCCGCCGTCGGCCGTGGTTTCGTCGGCAGCCGCCAGATCAATGCTCGCATTAAGCGCCGTCACCCGGTGCGCCGCGATATCGCGGGTGGCGGAAGCGGCAACGGTGACCTTTCTGCCATCGACATCCGCCTCGGAGGAAAACGCCATGCCGCCCGGCCCCGACTGGACGACCGTGGCATCGGCGATGGTAACCAGTTTGATCGCTCCGGTTTCGGGCAGCACGAATTCGACATTGTCGAGATCGATCCGGCGCAGCGAATCTTCCCGCACGGCGTCGAGCGCGCGATGGATGTTGCCGAACACTGCCTCGGACAACTTCTCCGGATCGACGAGGCCGTCCTCATTGCGCAGCGCGGCGGTCCAGTCGCCGCCAGACGGCATCGCCGCGACGACGATGTGTGCATCGGAAATCCTGGCGCTGGTCACCCGCACCTCTCCCCACAACAGCGGGACGAGGCGCACACCGAAGCGCACGCGGCCGGCGTCGGCCATGGGTTTGCCGTCCGACGTCTTCAGGCTGACATCACTGACCTGGAGAGCGACGAAGCTCGAACTGTCGAGCGTGAAGCGAGCAGGCCCGACGGCGACATGCACATTGACGCCAGCGAGCTTCTCGATGGCGGCCTCCGCCTCGATGCGCAGCCGGTTTGCCCCAATGCCGGAAAGGCCGATGAGATAGACGGCCACCGCAGCCAGCAGCATGAGCGCGACCATGCCGGCAAACACGCGCGAAAGGATGCGGAAACCGCGGCCGATCGATGCCTGACCAAGCGGCGGGACGCGGCACGCGGACGGCATAGCGCCCAGGTCGGTGATCTCGTCACGCCTGAATCTGATCTTCTCGTGCTGCGGTTGCTCCTGATCCACGCAATCTTCCGTTGTACAAATTCGCTCGTGGACGAATCCCCGGTCGACACTATATCGGTGTGGCTTCGCGCGTAACCTCAAACAAGGGCATCGATATGGCTGACCTCGACGTGGGCGATCTAGCGCCGCAATTCGATTTACCGCGGGACGGTGGTGGGTCAATTAGCCTTGCCGCATCCGTCGGCAAGCCCGTAGTGCTCTATTTCTACCCGCAGGACGACACGACAAGCTGCACGCAGGAAGCGATCAGCTTTACACAACTGAAACCGGAATTCGAGAAAGCCGGCGCCGTGGTGATCGGCCTGTCGCCTGATAACGCCAAGAAGCACGACAAGTTCAAATCGAAATACAACCTCACCATCGACCTCGCCGCCGACGAGGAGCGCAAGGTGATCGAGGCCTACCATCTGTGGGTCGAGAAATCGATGTATGGGCGCAAATACATGGGCGTCGAGCGGGCGACGTTCCTGATCGGCGGCGACGGTCGGATCGCCCGGATCTGGCGCAAGGTCCGCGTCAAGGGCCACGCTGAAGAGGTGCTGGAGGCTGTTCGCGCGCTTTGATCGTGCCGAAATGAAGCGCCCTTAATCGTCTGGCGTTTCCGCCTTCGGCTGCCGCCGCGCCCGCCAGGATTTCGAAACATGGTTCGCACGATCGGCCAGAGCGGCGAGATGACCGCGCAAACCGCGCGCGCCCATGACCGACGACAACGTGACTGATTGCGTGGCAAAGCGCCGCTTGAAATCCTCGCCGCCGCAGAGAAAATCGACTTTGGCCAGGCCACGGTCGAGCGACCACTGGATATAGTCCATCATCAGCACCATGCCCGGCGAGGCGCGCTCGTATTCGGGATCGTAGGTGGTGACGAAAGCCATCATCGTGCCATGCTGCTCGAAATTGATCGAGACGGCGATGATCGTGCCGTCAAGCTCCAGCACGAAGATGCGCAACAGCCCGAGCTCGGCCAACACCGAAACAAGCGCGGCGAGAACGGGCGAGCCCTTGTCAAACAGGTCCGAGACGCGGCCATGCCTGACAAGCCAGAGGCGCTTCAGCACCGCGACCCGCGCGAGTACCGGCTCGCGCGGCTCGTCCGCATCGAGCAGGCGGAAACGCAATGCACCGCCTTCTTCCAGGAACTTGCGGCCACGACGGTAGTTCTGCCGGCCCTTCTTGGACAGCGTCTCGAACCACTCCTCCCCGCGCTGCCAGGGGCCCGCAACACGGTAGCTGATCTCACTGCGGTGGTTGGGCCAAAGCGCCTTGCCATGGCGCGCGGCGGGGTCCAGCAGGGCATGAACACCGGCATTTGGCAGCAGACGGTTGAGATAGATGAGGTCGAAGCCGCCCTGATCGAAAACATACTGCCAGAGGCGAGAGATCGCCTGCGGATCGCTGTCGGGCGCAACCAGTGCATCGCCATAGTCGCTGTGATCCTTCGCCGCCCATTCGAGCATTCGGATGCCCGAGCGCTTGAAGGTGGCGAGTGCTATCACGCCATCGAGCCGGTCGCCGTTCCAGGCAAGCCCGATCCTGAGCGTGCGCCGCCCCTGATGCGGGGTGGTGCGCCACCAGGCGGCGATCCAGTCGGGGTGCTGGAAGACAAGCCCGCCGGCTCGCTGCCAGAGCGCGCTCCAGGCCGGTGCGATCTCGGCCAGGCGCGTCGCTGATGTCACGACTTCGAAGGTGCGTGCCCGCGGGATCGCGAGCACGAAGGGAGCGTTCATGGCCGTGTCCCTTCCGATGGTCGCGAGGTCCGCGGTTTTCCAGGCCGGATGCGCCTGGCAATATGCCCCCACATCCGCTTAAGCGGCATGACATAGAGGCCGGCGAGCGACTGGTAGTCACGCACATCGCGGTCGACCAGTCCGAATTTGAATTCCTCGTCGGGCTTCGGCACACACAATGTCCCGAAGAGCCGATCCCAAAACGAGAACAGCAACCCGAAGTTCTTGTCGTAGTGGAGCGGATCGACGCTGTGATGCAGCTGGTGCCAATGAGGACAAAGGACCACATGATTGAGCGGGCCGAACGAGATGTTGAAATGCGTGTGCCTGACGAAATCCATCATCAGGATGTTGCGCATGACATAGACGTTGACGCCAAAGACGGTCAGTTCGACAAGGTTCAGCGAAATCAGCGACCAGATGCCAAAGCAGACGCCCACGACGACGCCATCCCAGGCCCTGTTCATCAGCTCGTCGAGCGGATGGACCCGGTCCTTGGTGATCCCGACCATCACCTCCGCCGAGTGATGCACCTTGTGCAGCTCCCAGAGCACGGGATAGCGATGCTGGGCGACGTGATAGAGATAGTAGGAAATGTCGTAGGCGAGCAGCATGGTGATGGTGAAGATCAGCACCGTCACCGGCCCTGCCGGCCCCTCGATCAGAGGTGGCTGGAACTGGAACAGTGTCGAAAACAGCCAGTTGGTCGCGTAGCCCACCGCCGTGACGAAGACAATTCCGGCGGGCAGCATCAGGAAGGGCATCAGCGCCTTCTTCGTCACCCAGAACATCAGGTCGGCCTTGGCCGAGGGGTGAGTGATGACCTCATGCGGGATGACGAACTCGAAAAACTCCCTCCAGCTCTTCTGTTCGACCGTGCGCCAATAGGCCACGAGCGCGCTGACAAGGGCAGTCAACAGCAAAAGCCCGGTCGCCAGCAGACTGGTGCCCGAGATCTTGTCGAGGATCTTGCCAACCAGATCGCTCAGCATCCCTACCGCCATAGTGAATCCCAAATCCCGGCAGGCTTTTACTCGAAAACCCTCAATTAAAAGCAATCGAAGACAGTTAAGAAACTGGACTTGACCCGACAATGATGGGCCGTTTTGCCGGGAGCACATGGATGCTCATTGCCGATGATCTCGCTACAGGGTGGCGGCCATTCCCGGCATTTTCATGCAACCGTTTGCCCGCGCCGCTTGCATTCGTTGCCGCTCATGTAATCCGGCAAGCCTTTGTTAACCCTAATAATGTGTAATCAAGCTTGTCGTGATGTCGTAAACGAAAGCTTGGTCCCGTGAACGCAACCGGTCAGTCCGCAATCTTCGGCAGGCGCAAGGAACCCCACACGGTCATCATCGCCCGGGGCAATGAGATCAGGCACTTCACGATCCGGCCCTGGCTCGCGGCATTCATCGGTTCAGCACTCGCCGCCATCGCCATCGGTTACCTCCTGGCCACGTCCTATCTCGTGCTGCGCGACGACCTCATCGGCGCCACCACCGCGCGCCAGGCGCGCATGCAGCAGGCCTACGAGGACCGCATTTCAGCGCTTCGTGCCCAGGTCGACCGCATCACCAGCCGCCAGTTGCTCGACCAGCAATTGATGGAAACCAAGGTCAGCGAACTGATCGAGCGTCAGAGCCAGTTGAGCCAGCGCCATGGCCGTCTCGGCCCGCTGCTCGAACGTGCCGAGAATGAGGTCGGAACGGCGCCCACTGAGAATCCGGCCGCGGCTGCCAAGCCCGACAAGCACGCCGACGTGACCGGCAGCATCAACCAGCCGGCGCAGAATTACGCGGTTGCCAGTCTCAGTGCCGATCTCGGCGCCGCCGACACCAGGCCATTCTCGTTGTGGTCGACCCGCAGCGATCCACTGCCCAACGATTCAGCCGCCGATCGCGCCGACAAGCTGTTCGTTTCGATCAACCAGTCGCTGAAATCCATCGAGAACGAGCAGCTTACCCGCATCAACACGCTTGCCGACAATGCCTACAAGAGCGCCGACGCGATCACTCAGGCGCTCCAGGCTGCCGGCCTGCCGGTCGACAGTGATTTCGGCAAGAATGAGAGCGATGTCGGCGGACCGCTGATCCCGCTCGACAGCTCGATGATCTTCGATAGCAAGGTCAAGGAACTGGACGAAGCGCTGGATACGCTTGACCATCTCAAGAAAGAAGCACGTCAGCTGCCGCTGGCCAATCCGGCTCCCGGCCACTCCGTCACCAGCCCATTCGGCGTGCGCACCGATCCCATTCTCGGTACCGCCGCACTGCATTCCGGGATGGATTTCAGAGCGCCGATCGGTATGGGCGCCAAGGTCACGGCGCCTGGCATCGTCATCAAGGCCGGCTGGAACGGCGGTTATGGCCGCATGGTCGAGGTCGACCACGGCAATGGGTTTTCGACCCGCTACGGGCATCTCAGCGAAATCGACGTGACCGTGGGCGAAAAACTGGATGCCGGCGCCATCATCGGCAAGACCGGCAGCAGCGGCCGCTCGACCGGCCCGCATCTGCACTATGAAGTCCGCCACAATGGCGAAGCGATCGATCCGTTGCGCTTCCTCACCGTCGGCAAGAAGGTCGCCCAGTTTCTCTGAGGCCCGCCAGTCCTGACCTGAATGGCACCCAATAGCCCTCAAACCGAATCTACCCCTTTTTGGAAGCAATCCGGGGCCGGGTAATCGCTATCCGTGTCGGCCACGACTGCCGGCCAGCCGCTTCGCTTCCCATGCAAGCAAGGCGACTTGTCTACGGCCGTTCGGTCTGCCGGTGTTGACACAATTTAGGTTGTAGGATGATATGTATAACCATACGCTACAACACCAACGCCGACCCTGTAATGACCATCCACGGTATTTCATCTGACGTTCTTACCGCCCTGGAGCATCTTCTGGGGCAAAGCGGCGTGGTCGCTGACGCAGCCGACATGGCGAAATACCTCGTGGACTGGTCCGGCGATCACCACGGCGGCGCACTTGCGGTGCTGAAACCGGCTTCGGTTGCCGAGGTTCAGGCCGCGGTTCGGCTGTGCGGGGAGCTCGGACTGGCGATGATCCCGCAGGGCGGCAACACCGGGCTTGTCGCGGGCGCGATCGACATCGGCACAGCTGCCCACGGCGCGGTGATCATCAGCCTGGAGCGGCTGAACAGGATCCGCGTCGTCGACGCCGACAATTTCACCCTGCAAGCCGATGCCGGCTGCATCCTGCAACACGTCAAGGATGCTGCCGAGGCCCAGGACTGTTTGTTTCCGCTGGCGCTCGGCGCTCAGGGCAGCTGCCAGATCGGCGGCAACGCCGCCAGCAATGCCGGTGGCGTCAATGTCCTGCGCTACGGCATGGCCCGCGATCTCATTGTTGGTCTAGAGGTGGTGCTGCCGGACGGCGAATTGTGGAGCGGCTTTTCCGGCCTGCGCAAGGACAATCGCGGCTACGACCTGAAGCAGCTTTTCATCGGCGCGGAGGGCACGCTGGGCATCATCACAGGTGTCGAGGTCAAGCTGTTTCCGAAGCCCGGCAAGGTCGAGACGGCGTATCTGGGCCTTCCCTCATTCGAGGCGGCGATCGCGCTGTTCAGACAAGCCCGGCGCGGATGCTCCGACCAGATATCCGCCTTCGAGATCATCGGCGCGGAATGCATGGAGCTTGCACGCCTTGTCGATCTGAACACCGTCGCTCCAGTAACTGCCCCTGTTCATGTGCTGATCGAACTTTCGTCAAGTGCCGCGGTCGACCTCCGGACGCTGCTGGTCGACTTTCTTGCCAACGCGATGGAACACGAACTTGTCGCCGATGCAGTGCTGGCCGAAAGCGGCGCGCAGGCACGGGCTTTCTGGGCCATTCGCGAAGGGCTGGTCGAGGGCCAGGCCAAGCGTGGCTATCACGTGCGCACCGATCTCTCGGTGCGCATCTCCGACATTCCCACCCTCATCGCCCGGGCCCGTGACTTCGTTGCGCGGGATCATCCGGGCTGGCTGTCGGCTGCCTACGGCCACGCCGGCGACGGCAACATCCATTTCAGCGTCCTGCCGCCGCTCGACCTTGCCGAACCCGACGCGCGCACCACGGGCGCCGCCATTACCACCGGGCTGTACGACATCACCAATGCGCTTGGCGGCTCGATCAGCGCCGAGCACGGCATCGGGCGCATCCGTAGACGCGTCTATTGGGCGGGAATGTCTCCTGTCCACCGCCGGCTGGTCAGCACGCTGAAAGATGCGCTCGATCCGAACAGGCTTATGAACCCCGGCTGCCTCTTTCCCGCGACGGAGACCTTGTCATGAAACAACGACTGGCCGCCATCGGCACCGTCGAGGCGCTGCCGCACCGGGTTGCCGCCTTCCTCAGCCGCGAGATCGAGTCCGGCGATCTCAATCCGGGCAGCCTGCTGCCGACGGAACAGCAGCTTTCGGAGAAATTCGGCGTCAGCCGCAACGTGGTGCGCGAGGCGATCGCGCAACTGCGCGCCGACGGCATGGTGGAGGCGCGGCAAGGCATCGGCTCCTTCGTCCTCGCCCCGGAACAGCGCGCGTCGATCCGCATCGACCGCGAGACGCTGAAGGAGGGGCAGAACATGGAGCGGCTGTTCGAGCTGCGCTGCATCCTCGAGGCCGAGTCCGCCGCACTTGCCGCCGAACGCCGGGACCAGGAGCATCTCGATGCCATCAAGGCGGCACTCGACCGGATGAGCGGCGAGGAGCGCTGGGAGGACGGCAGCATCGACGCCGACCTGCTGTTTCATCGCGAAATCGCCCGGGCGACTGGCAACAGCTACATCCACACCTTCATTTCCTTCGTCTGCGAGCAGATCCGGCGCTCGATCTATTACGCACGTCAGACCAACCCCTTGCACGATCTGGTGGAAGTCAATGTCGGCGAGCATGTGCGCATCTACGAGGCGCTGGTCGCCGGCAACCCGGCAGAAGCCGAAGCCGCGATGCGCGCGCACATCATCGGCGCGGCCGACCGCGTCGGCGTCAAGCTGCCGTTGCGCACCCAGCGTGCCGAGGAAGGGAAATAATCATGTCGCTGGGCACCGCATATCGAATTTCCGACGTCTGCCTTCTCGTCGAGGATATCGGGCGGACGGTGGATTTCTATGTCGACAAGCTCGGCTTCCGCTTGCGCCGCCGCGCCGAGGGTTTTGCCGACTTCCACAGCGAGGGCGTGACACTGGCGGCCTGGGAGATTGACCATATCGGCCAGCATGCCGGCGTTTCGAAACTGCGGTCGCCGCGCCATGCCCACAAGGTCTGTGTCGCCGTCCAGCTCGGCGCACCCGGCGAGATTGACCGGCTGCATGCCGAGCTGACCGCAAAGGGCGTGCCGTTCTATGGCCCGCCCGAAAACTATGTCTGGAACGCGCGCTGCGCCTATTTCACCGACCCTGACGACACGCTTTGGGAACTCTATGCCTGGCTCGACGGCGGCCCCGGCGACTACCACGACGAACAGCCGTAGACGACACCGCGCCAAGGGAACGGCGCGTAATGAAGAGACGAGACAGTCTTGCAACAGGAGCGAAAAATGAATGGGAACAATGACTACGAGATGAACCGCCGCAGCTTCATGAAGTCCGGCCTGGCGGCTGTTGCCGTGGCATCGGGCGGAATGCAGCTGGTTCTGACGCCGGGCGCGAAGGCCGCTGGAAAGGTCGTCATCCAATATGACTGGCTGATGTCCAACGGCCAGATCGGCGACATCGCCGCCGTCGCCAATGGCTATTTCAAGGACGCCGGGCTCGATGTGGAATTCAGCCCGGGCGGCCCGAACGCATCGACCGTGCCGCCGGTCATCTCGGGCGCGGCACAGCTTGGCCAATTCTCCGAAACGCCGCAGCTCTATGCCGCACGCGCCAGCGGTGTGCCGGTGAAGATCATTGCCTGCGGTTTCCGCACCGGCCCCTATGCGCTAACCTCCAAGGCCGCCAACCCGATCCGCAATGTGGCTGACCTCAAGGGCAAGAAGATCGGCATCCAGCCGACGGCGCGTTTTGTCATGGATGAAATCCTGGCCAAGAACGGCTTGAGTGCGTCCGACCTCACGGTCATCAATGTCGGCTTCGACAAGGGGCCACTGGTGCGCGGCGATGTCGACGCCATTGGCGGCTGGATCACCAACACGCAGGCGCTGAGCGTCGTCGGCGACGACCGCATCGACCTTCTGGTGCGTGATCTCGGCTTGAATTCCTATGCCGATGTCTATTTCGCCACCGATGCGGCGATCGAGAAGGACCCGGATACACTGGCCAAGTTCATAGGCGCGGTCGCCAAGGGCTGGGGCTGGGTGCACGCCAACCCGCAGGAGGCGGTGAAGAAAATGGTCGCCGCCTATCCCGAAATGGACCTTGGCTGGGAAGAGAAGACCGTCAACCTCGTGCTGAAACTCTCTTTCGACGGTGCAACGGCCAAGGACGGCTGGGGCACGTTCGATCCCGCCTCGATCGAAGAGCAGTTGGCATTGCTCGACAAGGTCGGCCAATACCCGAACGGACGTCCGAAGGCGACCGACGTCTACACCACCAAGATCCTCGAACTTTCGGCCGCCGATCGGCCGAAGCTCGACGCGCCCGCCGCCTGATGGCGAACGCGATTGAAGCCAGCAGGCTGGACGTCGGCTATGGCGGCCGCCAGTCGGCCGTCAAAGTGCTGTCTGGTCTCGACCTCACCGTCGAGGCCGGCTGCTTCCTGTCGATCCTCGGCCCGTCCGGCTGCGGCAAGTCGACCTTGCTGCGTGTGGTCGCCGACCTGCTTGACCCGCTCGGCGGCGCGATCAGCGTGCTGGGCGATACGCCGCATGCGGTGCGCTCACGCCGCGATGTCGGCTTCGTCTTCCAGGATTCGACCCTGCT
Source organism: Mesorhizobium subarcticum (assembly GCF_055456085.1). Classification (NCBI taxonomy): domain Bacteria; kingdom Pseudomonadati; phylum Pseudomonadota; class Alphaproteobacteria; order Hyphomicrobiales; family Phyllobacteriaceae; genus Mesorhizobium; species Mesorhizobium subarcticum. The sequence continues at coordinate 5,141,143 of NZ_CM144237.1, forward strand.
GCCCTGGCGTACCGTGCGCGACAATGTCCGCCTGCCACTTGGCGTCGGGCAAGGCAGTCTAACGCGCAAGATCGAAGACCGCAGCGAGGAATTGCTGGAGCTGATGGGGCTTGCCGGCTTTGGCGAACGCCTGCCGCATCAACTCTCCGGCGGCCAGCGCCAGCGTGTGGCCATCGCCCGCGCCTTGCTGGGGCAGCCGAAGCTGCTTTTGATGGATGAACCGTTCGGAGCGCTCGACGAGATCACCCGCGACCGCCTCAACGACGAGCTTCTCAATCTGTGGCGGCGCACCGGCACGACGATCCTTTTCGTCACCCATTCGATCGCCGAAGCCGCCTATCTCGGCGAGCGCGTGATTGTGCTTGCCGCCAATCCCGGGCGGCTGGTTAGGGATTTGGATCTGCGGCCGCTCAAACAGGACGGCAACCGCTGTTCGCGCGAAGACCCGGCAATCGTCGCCGCCATGGCCGAGTTGCGCAGCGCACTGGAGCAGGCATCATGAGGCCGGCGGCGCTGTCGCCGCAGTTGGCAATAGCCCTGCCCGTTCTCGGCGCGGCTTCGCTTCTGCTTGCCTGGCAATATTTGCTGCCGCTGCTCGGCGTGCCGGCCTATATCGTGCCGACCCCGACCGCGATCTTTGGGGTCTTCCAGAAGAATTTCGCGCTGCTCATGGACAATCTGAGACCAACGCTGATCGAGGCGCTGGCGGGGTTCGTCATCGGCAATCTGGCAGCCGTGCTGCTGGCCGTTCTGTTCGTGCACAACCGTATCCTGCAGGCCACCTATTTTCCGATCGTGCTGTTCTTCAACACCATTCCGATCCTGGCGCTGTCGCCGATCATCATCCTGATCTTCGGGCTGGGCATGACGCCCAAGATCGTCATCGCGGCGGTGATCTGCTTCTTCCCGACGCTGGTGAACATGATCCGCGGCCTGGATTCGGCCAGCGATAATGAGCACGAGCTGTTTCGCGTACTGTCGGCGACGCGCTGGGAGATCTTCTGGGGCCTGCGCCTGCCGCGCGCGCTGCCGATGCTGTTCTCCTCACTCCGCATCGCATCGGCAACGGCGGTGATCGGCGGCATCGTCGGCGAATGGATCGGCTCGGACAAGGGCCTCGGCGCGCTGATCATCCAGGCGAGTTTCAATTACCAGTCGGACCGGCTCTATGCGGCGATCGTGCTGTCGTCTTGCCTGTCGATCGCCCTGTTCTGCGCCGTCGTACTGGTCGAGCGCCGGGTCATCAAATACTGAACTGCTTTGATCAGCCGGTGCTTTCCGATTGCGTCGACAGAAATCTTGTCGCCGCCACAACCAGGGTCGCCGCGCCAACCTTCAAAGCGGCCTCATCGACGCGAAATTTGGGATGGTGAAGCGGAAAGACCGAGCCGACCGCCTCGTTGCGAATGCCGAGCCGGAAATAGACCGATGGACGCTTCTCGCTGAAGTAGCCAAAGTCGTCGGCGATGGTCCATCCGGGCGTGTTGAGGACGTTGTCGGCGCCGATACAGACCTTGCCGCTGGCTACAATCAGCTCCGCCATCTCGCGATCGTTGACGACCCCAGGTTCACCCCTATGGATATCGAGCTGCACGCTGGCGCCGTGGCTTGCGGCTATGCCCTCCAGGATTTCGCGAACGCGCCGCCATGCCCGCTCGCGGGTTGCGTCGCTGCCGCTGCGAATGGTCCCTTTCAAAGCGACCTTGCCGGCGATCACATTGTAGGCGCTGCCGCCATTGATGCCGGTGACTGAAATGACCAGCGGATCGTAAGGATCGATCTCGCGCGACACGATCTTCTGCAGCTCGCTTACCATGGCGCAGGCCACGGCAATCGCATCGACGCCCTCATAGGGCTTTGCCGCATGCGCCGCCTCGCCGGTGACAATTGCATCGAACGTGTCGCACGCCAGCGTGTAGGGACCTGAACGGACCGCGATCTTGCCGGATGGCGTGTAGGGATCGACATGAAGGCAGATCGCTGCATCGACATCGTCGAGCAACCCCTCTTCCACCACCCGCTTGCCGCCAGAGGGCAAGTCCTCCTCGGCCGGCTGGAAGATGAGGCGCACGGTGCCGCCAAAATCGGCCCTTGATCGATGCAGATGCGCGGCGACCGCGAAGCCCATGGATGCGTGGGCGTCATGACCGCAGGCATGCATGACGCCGGGATTGGTTGACGCATAATCGACGCCGGATTCTTCCTCGATCGGCAAGGCATCGATGTCGGCGCGAATGGCAATCTTTCGGTTCGACGGCTTGCCGGTGCCGACAATATCGACGGCCAGGCCAAAGCCCGCGACGTCGCGAATGTCTGATATCCCCTCGCCGGCCAGCATCTGCCTGAGATAATTCTGCGTGTTGGCTTCGCGGTTCGACAGTTCCGGATTGCGGTGCAAATGGCGGCGGATCTCGATCATCCGGTTGAGGATGCCGGCGTCGATATCGACTGCACCGAGACTGGCAACGCCGCCTGCCATGGCCGACCCCTCAGGATTTGACATGGATCTCTCGCGGAAACCTGGTCAGCGTCTCATGGCCGGTTTCGGTGACCAGGATGGTCTCGCTGATCTCGATCCCCCAGCCATCCATCCACATGCCGAGGATGGAATGAACGACATTGCCGGGCTGAAGCACCGTCTTGTCGCCTGGCCGCAGGCTGATCGTGTGTTCGCCCCAATCCGGCGGATAGGCGACGCCGATGGAATAGCCGATGCGCGATTCCTTCTTCAGTCCGTAGCGCTGGATGACTTTGCGCCATGCACCTTCGACCGCCTCGGCAGTCGTTCCCGGCCTTACCGCGTCGAGCACCGCGTCCATGCCCTCGATCACCGCCTTTGCCGTGTCCGCGACACGCGTCGGCGTCTTGCCGAGCTGCATCGTTCTCGCCAACCCGGCCGCATAGCGGCGGCAGACACCGGCAAGTTCGAGTGCAATCGTTTCGTTATCTCCGAACCGCCGGTCGCTCCACATGATGTGCGGCGCGGAAGCATTCTCGCCGCCAAGAATGGTCGGTGGAAGAGCGGTGATGTCGCCGGCGAAATCCGGGCTGCCGGCGATCTGCGCCGCCTGGATGGCGGCAATCGCATCGCACTCGCGCACGCCCGGCGCGATCACCTCGAAGGCGCGCGCGACCGCAGTCTCGGCCAGCGTCGACGCCTTGCGCAGATAGACTATCTCGGGCGCCGATTTGACCGCACGGATCCAGTTCACCAGCAGATCGGCGTCGTGCCATTTCGCATTGGGAAGTCCGGCGACCAGCCTGGCATGTGCCTTGGGCGAGAAATAATAGGCCTCGAGTTCGATACCGATGTGCCTGACACCCCAGCCCTTGGCGACGATCCAGCTCGCGATCCAATCCATGGGATGGCGATCGGCCCGCTGAACATGATCTTCCGGGAAACCGACCACGTTTTCGGGCTTCATCCAGGCCGTCAGAAGACCGCCGGCCGCATCCATGGCCCGCCCGATCCAGACCGGCTCGACCTCCTCGATCGGAATCAGCACCACCTGCGGCGCGTAGAATGACCAGCCATCATAGCCGGTGATGTAGTGCTGGTTGGCAACGTCGTTGACGATGAGGAGTTCGAGACCGCGCTTCGCCATCTCGGTGCGGATCTTGCGAAGCCGCTGCTGGTATTCGTCGCGGGCAAACGGCAGTTCGATCATCTCTACTCCATGCCTTGGTGGGTCAACGGTTACGAGGTTTGCTCACCCTTGAAGCGGTTTTGTCATGGCGGCAATCGGCCAAGGGCGACAGGTGAACAGGTCCTGGGCCGAGTGCGACCTGTGGCCTTCCCCGGGCTGGGATGCAGCTTTCAATTTATTTTTGAATTCCATTTGACTGAATAAATCTTTGATGCGAACCTTGGGTTAACTGGGGGCGCAAGGCATGGCATTGCGAGGGACCAATCAGGAGTTCGGGCGGCCGTACAACCGGCGCATCGTGCTTGAGTCCATCCGCCTGCACGGACCGATCGCCCGCGGCGAGATCGCCAGCCGCGTCGGGCTTACCGTCCAGACAGTATCGACCATCGTTCGCGAACTGGAAGAACAGGGGTACATCCTCTCCGTGCGTGAGGAGCCGAAGGGGCGCGGCCTGCCGCCGGCGACGCTGCGGATCAATCCCGAGGGCGGCTATGCTGTCGGCATCCACATCACCCCTCTCGGCATCAATGCCGCCTTGATCAATTTGAGCGGCGACGTGATCGAGAGCAGCTATCGCGAGGCCCCGAACGCGACGCCTGACCATGCCTTCGACCTGATCGGCGCGATGGTGATTGAATTGACCAGGTTGCGGGCTGGAGGACGCGTTCTTGGGGTGGGCCTGGCGCTGCCCGGTCCGTTCGGTGTCGAATCCATGAGTTTTGTCGGCCCGACCACCATGACCGGCTGGAAGGATGTGGCGCTGCGCGAGCGGCTGGCGGCGTCGACCGGACTGCCGGCCTTCTTCGAAACCGATATGGCGGCGGCGGCCATGGGCGAACGGCTCTACGGCCTCGGTGCCCAGTTCTCTGACTATTACTATCTCTACTTCGGCGTCGGCCTCGGTGGCGCCATGGTGCATGATGGCAGCGTGCAGCGTGGCGCCTGGGGAAATGCCGGTGAGGTCGGGCATATCCCTGTCGTTCCCGGAGGCGAGGCTTGCCCTTGCGGCAACAGCGGCTGTCTCGAAAGATACCTCTCGCTGGAAGCGCTCCGGCGCTGGAATGGCTCAGAGGCCGATTGGGTCGCGGACGTCGCGCCGATCTTTCGCAATGCCATCGCCGTCATCGAGAACCTGTTCGACCCTGAAACGGTCATCCTTGGCGGGCTGGCGTCCACCGATCTGCTCGAACGGCTGGCGGGTTCGACTAACGGCCTGCACAACTCCGTCTCGGCGCGCAAGGACCGCACGACGCCCCGGGTCATGGTCGCACGCGGCGGGCAGCATTCGGTGTTGCGCGGTGCTGCCGCCCTTGCGGTTTCCGGAGTGCTGTCGCCGCGCTTCGGCCAGATGTTCGCTGCCGAGCGCGAACGCGGCCGCGATCCCCTCGCGGCCAAGGAGATAGCCGCATGAGCGAACCGCTGCTGGTGCTCGACAACGTCACCAAGAACTACGGCGCGATCGAAGCGCTGAAAGGGATCAGCTTCTCGATCGGCAAGGGCGAGGTGGTGGCGTTGCTGGGCGACAACGGCGCCGGCAAGTCGACGCTGGTCAAGATCATATCAGGCGGACTGGAGCCGACCTCGGGCCGCATGCTGTTCGAGGGCAAGGAGTTTTTGGCGAGGTCACCCGCCGAAGCGAAGGCGGCTGGCATCGAGACTGTCTACCAGGACCTGTCGCTTTGCACCAATGTCGACGTGGTCGCCAATTTCTTCATGGGCCGCGAGATCACCAGGAAGGTTCTTGGCATTCCGGTGCTCGACGAGCGCGCCATGGAGGCGGTCGTCGAAAAGGCGCTGGCCAGCGCCGGCACCCGTATCCCTTCCCTGCGCACCAATGTCGAGCACCTCTCGGGCGGCCAGCGTCAGGCCATCGAGCTCAACCGCTTCGTGCACTGGGGCGGCAAGCTGGTGCTGCTCGACGAGCCGTTTGCCGCCCTTGGCGTCGAGCAGACCCGACGCGGTCTCGACATGATCCGCCAGGTGGCGAGCCAAGGCATCGGCGTCGTCATCATCACCCACATCATGCAGCAAGCCTTTCAGGTCGCCGACCGGATCGTGGTGATCCGGCAAGGCGTCGTGGCGGGCGATGTCGCACGCAACAAAACAAGTCCCGATGCGGTGATCAACATGATCACCGGAGAGACGCTTGCCGGTGCCGGACCGGCGGGCTGAGGGACAAGAGGGGTCCGGCTTAACAGGGAGCCAACGACATGAAGCGAATACTTCTTGCTGTCTTCGGCATCCTGGCACTGGCCTTTGCCACGCTCACGCCGGCATTCGCCCAGTCCAAGGGTGTCGTCTATTACATGGTGCCGACGCTGCTCGACGAGTTCCAGACCGGCTCGGTGAGCGCGCTGGAGCTGTTCCTCAAGCAGACCGGCTATGAGATGAAGACGCTGAACGCCGACAACAAGACCGACGCGCAGCAATCGCAGATGAACGACGTCATCGCGCTCAAGCCGGCGGCGATCATCCTGGCCGCGGTCGATTTCAACGCGCTTAAACCGTCGATCGAGGCCGCACGTGCCGCCGGCATTCCGGTGGTCGAGTTCGACCGCCAGATCACCTCGACGCCGTCCGACTTCACCTCGGTCGCCGGAACGGTCGAGATCGGCTATGTCGCGGCCGACCAGGCCGAGAAACTGCTGAAAGCCAAGAACGGCTCGGTGAAGGGCAAAGTCCTGCAGGTGCTGGGCGACCCCGGCGACCCCTACACGCTCGACATCCAGAAGGGTTTTGAGGAGAAGATGAAGGCGTTTCCGGACGTCAAGATCATCTCGCTGCCAGCCATGCAGTGGGAAGCCAGCAATGCCGGCACCATCGTCGCCGACCAGATGCTGGCCAACCCCGACATCGACCTGATCTTCAGCCACGCCGCGCACCTTTCGGTCGCTGCCGTCGCCTCGCTCGAGGCCGCCGGCAAGAAGCCGGGCGACGTCATGCTGATGAGCTCGAACGGGGCTCCGGTCGGCCTCGACCTGATCCGTAAGGGCTGGCTCAACGTCGAAGTCGAGCAGCCGCTCTACGCGCAGGCCGCGGCCGTCGCCATGTTCATGGACAAGGTGGTCAAGAAGCAGGAAATCAAGCCTGGCGAATATGACGTGCTTGGCCTGAAATCGACCGTCACCAAGGAAACCTGGGGCCCGAACATCAAGATCCCGGGCGCCGCCATCACCAAGGAAAACGTCGGCAATCCGGCCTTCTGGGGCAACCAGAAGCCGCCGACGGACACCGTCAAGTCAGTCGAATAGGCACGCTGCCTGAAATGCTCCGGGCCATCTCGGTCCGGAGCCAACTCTCAGCAATTCCAATCCGCGCATGATCCCTGTGAGAATCGTTCTCCGGTCATGCGCCAGCCGGATCAGCCCATGAACCCCCGCACCCGCCAAGCCCTGGAGTTCGTTCTCGACAACCTCGTCTGGTTCATGCTGCTGTTCGTGCTGGTGGTGTTTTCCATCTTCATCCCGAACTATTTCCAGCTCGGCATTTTCGCCAACATCATCGAGGCGTCGAGCGTGCTCGGCGTCATGTCGATCGGCCTGGCGCTGGTCATCATCGCTGGTCACATGGACCTGTCGGTCGAATCGGTGGCGGCGCTCAGCGCCATGGCGGTCGGCATTCTGTTCTGCTCGTCGGGCATCGGCATGGGCGTCCAATTGCACCCGGAATGGCTGATGGTTCCGGTGTCGCTGCTGCTGGCACTGGCCGTCGGCGGCCTGATTGGCGCCTTCAACGGCTATCTGGTGGTCAAGGTGAAGATGAGCGCCTTCATCATCACGCTGGCCTCCTACATCTGGGTGCGCGGCTTGGTGCTGGTCATTTCAGGCGGCCGCTCGGCGCAGGATCTGGCACCGGCAATCCGCTGGTTCGGCATCCAGCGGCTGATCGGCCTGCCGCTCACCGCCTGGATCGCCATCGCCTGTTTCGTGATCTTCTCGCTGATCATGGCCAAGACGCCGTTTGGCCGGCACCTGGTGATGATCGGCGGCAACGAGACGGCAACCTTCCGCGCCGGTATCCGGGTGAACCGCAACCTCATCATCGCCTTCGTGCTTGCCGGCGCCATTGCCGGCCTCGCCGGCTGGCTGCTGGCGATCCGCACTTCCGGCGCCACCGCCAATCTCGGCGTCGGCCTGCTGTTCAACGCCTTCGCGGCGGTCGTCATCGGCGGCGTCAGCCTGAAGGGCGGCGTCGGCACCCTGCCCGGCGTCTATGCCGGCGTGCTGCTGCTGTCGGCCATCAACACGGCGATCAATCTGATGGGGCTGCCGGCCAACTTCACCCAGGTCATCCATGGCCTGCTGGTGCTGGCCGCCGTGCTGCTCGACGCATTCAAGCAAACCATTCGCCAAAGACTCGCGTGACAGGAGGACTCGCATGACAGGAAGGCGGGCATGACCGGACGACTGAAAGACAAGGTGGCGCTGATCATCGGCAGCGCGCGCGGCATCGGCAAGGGTATCGCGCTGCGCTTCGCCGAGGAAGGCGCAAAGCTGGTGCTCGCCGACAGCGAAGCCGAAGCCGGGCAAGCGACCGCGGACGAGCTCGGCGTCCCCTTCATCCGCACCGATATCTCATTGATGGCCGATGCCGAAGCGGCCGTGAAGCTGACGCTCGAACGATATGGTCGCCTCGACATCATCGTGCAGAATGCCGGCATCTATCCCTGGCAGTTGATTGAGAACACCAGCGTCGATGATTGGGATCGCGTGATGGCGGTCAATCTGCGCGGCACTTTCAATGCCACCCGCGCGGCACTGGTGCCGATGAAAGCGCAGCACTCCGGGCGCATGCTCTACACCTCATCCATCACCGGCCCGCATGTCACCAGCCCCGGCCATGGTCACTACGCGGCGACCAAGGCCGGCATCAACGGCTTCATCCGCTCGGCGGCGCTCGAGTTCTCCGGCTACGGCATCACCGTCAATGGCGTCGAGCCCGGCAACATCCTGACCGAAGCCATCCAGCAGCATCGCGGCGCCGCCTATATCAAGAACATGGAGGATTCCATCCCGCTCGGCCGGCTCGGCAGCCCGCGCGACGTCGCCAATGCCTTCCTGTACCTCGCCTCCGACGACGCCAGCTACATCACCGGCACGACCATTGTCGTCGATGGCGGACAATTGCTGCCGGAGGGCAAGGATTTCCGGATGGTGCCGCCGTGATCCTTGCCTCGCGGCCACGAACAGGTTGATTCGGCGCTCCACATAGTGACTGGCAAGCATTCCCTCATAGGTTGCATGGAACGTAAGCGCCCCTCAAGGGTTGTTTATCAAGTGCTAATCAAGGGAGGGACTTGAGAATGCCCAACAAACTCAGAACCGATCATATCTATCAGCGGGCTCATGCTTTGGCAGAGGGTGGTATTCACCAGTCTCCAGCCGAGATCGTTGCAGCGTTGCTGGCCGAGGGTTATCCGGAAGCCGCCGAGTTGTTGAACTCCGAAAACATCCGTGCCGACCTTCGCAGGGTTTGTGGTGCGGCAACTGCCAGCGGCCAGCAATGCGCCAGAGATCTGGGGCTTCGTTATTGACGCTCATACGGCGGCATCGGCGAGTTTCGGCATTTCTTTTTTTGGCCGACCAAACGCGCCGCACGGCTGCCCGCCGCCGACGCCTTGATCAGCCGGATTTCTTGTACAACAGCAATTCAGGCCGGTATTCGAAATGCATGGTGTCGTAGTGATACCAGCGGCCGCCCCAGATGAAGCCGTTTTTCTCGAACAGGTCGACGATCGCGAGCGGGATGCGATTCTTGAAGGGAATGTGTGCCTTGGGGTTGGCTTTGTTTCTGTTGTTGTACCAGTAGTCGGAGAAGCCGACATTGATATCGAAGGCTGCCCCGAAAGAGTGGACGCTCAACCGGTCGGTGCCGGCGATGGGCCGCCAGACAAAGCCGCCTCCGGGCTTGAGCCCGTAGCGGCTTAGCTCCGCGGGCATGACCTCAAGGGCATCGGAGACCTTGCCCAGCCGGTCGTTGATGCCAAAGACCCTGGTGACCTGCACAGTCTTCTTGCCGAGTTTCGGCAGCCATTTGACGTTGGCGATGTGCTTGCCCACTTCCGCGGCGCTTGCGCCGTAGAGCTTCTCGAAGAAGGCCTCGTTGCGGATACGGCCGGGATCGAAATCCTCCGCCGGGACCAGCGCGCCAGCACTTGCCTTGGGATAGACGTAGCGAAACATGTCCTCGATGTCGGGCGTCTCCAGCAGCGCGTCGGCGTCACGGGTCTTGCCGTCGTCCCACACCATCGTGGTGCCGTCGGTCCAGGTCAGGACATTGCCCGAGATGGTGAACAGCCCGGGATAGGCCTTGAGCAAGGCGGCCTTGGCGGCCGGCTGGTCCACGCCGTCACCGGCATCTGTCGCATATGCCAAGCGGCCCTGGCCAAAAGTCGCCAGAATGATCATCAGCAGCAGCGTGCATCCCGGACGGCTAACCATTGTCCTGTCTCCTGCAAGGCCCAACAGCAACACTACGCTTCGTCATTGACGCTGCGATAGCCTGATTATGTGACTGGAATGGTGGGCGATGACGGGCTCGAACCGCCGACATCTTCGGTGTAAACGAAGCGCTCTACCAACTGAGCTAATCGCCCGCTCCGGGCGGGACCTTTAAGCGGTCGGGACCGGCTTCGCAAGGCCAAATGAACAGGCGACGCCCTCTTCGCAAGCCGGATTTGCGAACAAAACGCCGGCTGTCAAAAAACCTTCTCCAGTTTGTTGTTATGATGGTTTGGTGCGCTTGACACCCGGTGGCGAACCCCTTATCCAGCGGCCCAACGACGAACACGGCTGACACGTGCTCGTCAATGCGCGGGTGTAGCTCAGTTGGTTAGAGTGCCGGCCTGTCACGCCGGAGGTCGCGGGTTCGAGCCCCGTCACTCGCGCCATTTCTCTCAAGGGTTTCAAACCCTTGGCTTTAGAGAAATGTCGACGTTGAAATGTCAAAAGTCTTTTGAATGAAGCAATTCAGGTCCATCCGGATCTGAATTCGATCCCTCATAAATCGAGCCGCGATCCTTCTCGTCGGCAGGCCGAAAGACAGCTTGTCGCGCTAAGCCGCGCCTCGAGCATTGGCTGCGGCCCACTCTTTCCGATACGTCATTATTCCCTTGCCAGCAGCGCCTCGACCTCCTGCAGCGTCGGCATCGACGGCGCGGTGCCCGGACGCGTCACCGAAATACCAGCCACAGCGCAGGCAAAGCGCACGGCTTGCAGCGGCTCCACGCCTCGCGACAGTGCCGCGGCGAAGCCGCCGTTGAACGCATCCCCCGCACCGGTGGTTTCAACCACCGGCCCGGCACTGATGGCAGGGACATGTTCGGAGCGGTCCTTCGAATGCAGCAGTGCACCCTTGTCGCCCAGCGTGACGATGACCGTGCCGACGCCCTTTTCGAGCAGCTTGTCGGCGGCGCGGCGCGCCTCGTCCACCGAGGAGACTTTCAGTCCCGTCAATTCCTCGGTCTCTGTCTCGTTGGGCGTGAGATAGTCGCAGAGCGTGTAGATACTGTCGGGAAGCTTTGCCGCGGGCGCGGGGTTGAGGATGGTCGTCACCCCTGCCCCGCGCGCGATTTCCAGCGCCCGAAGTGCTGCATCGATCGGCTGTTCGAGCTGCGTGACAAAAACGCCCGCACCGCTGATCAGATCCCTGTTGGCTTCGATATCCTCCGGCGAGATCAGCATGGCCGCACCAGGGCTGACGATGATGGCATTGTTGCCGCTTGCCTCCTCGACGAAGATGTAGGCGGCGCCGGTGTAGCTGTCCGGCGTGTCAATGACGGCGCTTTTCACGCCGGCATCCTTCCAGGTCCGCTTGGCCATGTCGGCGAAGGCATCGACGCCAAGCCGGGTCAGGAAGGTGGTGTCGGCGCCGAGCTTGCCGGCCGCCACCGCCTGGTTCGACCCCTTGCCGCCTGGCCCCAGCTTGAAAGAATTGCCGAGGATCGTTTCGCCCAGGCGCGGCTGGCGATCGGCGCGATAGGCGGTGTCGGCGACGAAGACGCCCAGGATGACGACGGGCTTGCCGGAGGCCATGTTCTTACTCCGCATCCGGCGGGATGACGCCCTTGCGGAAGGCGAAGCAGCCGTAGAATCGGCGCTCGCCGGTCTGGATGACGCAATAGGCCTGTTTGGCGCGCTTGTAGAAGGCGTAACGCTCGACGGAAATCATCGGCCAGGCCTTGCCTTCGGCCTTGTCGATCTCCTTTTGCACTTCCTTCTGCACTGGCGGGATCTCGTCCGGCTTGCCTACGATTTCCATGCGCGCGGCCGAGTCATCGACGAATGTGTCCAAGGGGTAAAGCGACAGCACCGCCTTCACCACCTCGGCGGCCGATGCATCGATGCGCAGCAGCTTGCCATGCACGGTCTGCTTCGCCACCGAATCGGCCGGGAAGTTGGTGTCGGCGATGATCAAATCGTCGCCATGTCCCATCGCCCGCAATGCCTGCAGCACGTCGGCATTGAGCAACGGATGGATCCCTTTGAGCATGATGGTCCTCGTGAAGTCGTTTGAGATCGGAGACGCTGAGATCAGAGACGCTGGCCGGTCTCGGCGTCGAACAGGTGGATCTGGTCGAGCCGCGGCTTCAGGGTCAGCGTGTCGCCCGGCTTGAAGTCGTGACGCTCGCGAAACAGCGCCACCATCTCGCCTTCGCCGAAGCGCAGGAAGACCAAGGTCTCCGAGCCGGTCGGCTCGACCACCGAAATCTTCGCCGGCACGCCATCGGGGTGGATCTCGAGATGTTCGGGGCGAATGCCGTAGACGACGGCCTGCCCATCCTGCGCGGCATTGTCGCCAATCGGGAACAGTGTGCCCGCGATGTCGACGCCGGGCTTGTCTCCCTTGCGCACGACACCCTTGAGCAGGTTCATCGAAGGCGAACCGATGAAGCCGGCGACGAACAGATTGGCCGGCCGATCGAACAGTTCCAGCGGCGCGCCGACCTGCTCGATGCGGCCATCGCGCATGACGACGATCTTGTCGGCCATGGTCATGGCCTCGATCTGGTCGTGGGTGACGTAGATGGTGGTGGTCTTCAGCCGCTGATGAAGCTCCTTGATCTCGGTGCGCATCTGCACGCGCAGCTTGGCATCCAGGTTGGAGAGCGGCTCGTCGAACAGGAACACTTGCGGGTTACGCACGATGGCGCGGCCCATGGCAACGCGCTGGCGCTGACCGCCCGAAAGCTGGCGGGGATAGCGCTTCAGATAGGGGTTGAGGTCGAGGATGTCGGCGGCGCGCTTGACCCGCTCGGCGACCACGGCCGGATCGGTTTTTCGCAATTTCAGAGCGAATGCCATGTTCTGCTCGACCGTCTTGTGCGGGTAGAGCGCGTAGTTCTGGAACACCATGGCGATGTCGCGTTTTGCGGGCGGCAGATGGTTGACGACGCGGTCGCCGATAGCGATCGTGCCGCCGGAGACGGTCTCCAACCCGGCCACCATTCTCAGCAACGTGGACTTGCCGCAGCCCGACGGGCCGACCAGCACCACGAACTGCCCATCGGCGATATCGACGCTGACTTCGTGCAGAACCTTGACGGTTCCAAACGCCTTGGCCACCTTGCTGATCGCGACTTGAGCCATGTACTCCCCTTCCGGCTCCCAATGCCGTAGGCGCAGAAGCTAACCAACGCGACCTGTCAGGGCAAGCCGGTCTCTTATAGATAAAAACCCGTTCTCGTTGACACGGCATCCGGTTGTGAGAATAGTGACAGCGCTGGTCCAAATGTCGGAGCCAATCCGCAATCGGAACTTAAATCGAGCAGGTGGGGTCCTGCATAATTTCGTCTACGAGCCGGGAGAACCGCTGGCGCTCCAGCGTCCGGCAGGTTGGTCACATCCATTCACACTGATGTTCTGGGAGGAATAGTCGATGAGAGCAGATATTTACGAGAAACTGGTTCGTCTCGGTGCTACGAGGCGCGACGTCCTGAAAGGCGCGGCCAGCATGGCCGCCGTCGCGGCGGCATCCGGCGCGGGCCTGGGCGCCTTCACGCGTCCTGCCTCCGCGGCAAGTGAACTTCGTGCGAAAATCCTGCAGATACCCGGCGTTGGCAAGGGCCAGCCGACCGATGCCGATTTCCAGAAGGTCGGCGAGCTCTGCCTCGATGCGACCAAGGCAAATGTCAAGGAAGGCGAGTTTGCCGGCGTCGAGCTCAAGTTCATGGGCCTCAACAACCAGAACCTGCACAACGTGCTGTTCCGCGGCTTCCTGAAGCCGTGGGAAGCCTATACCGGCGCCAAGATCAGCTGGATCGACCTCGCCCAGGCCGACTATAACGCCCGCCTGCAGCAATCGATCGCCACCGGAACCGTGGACTTCGACATTGCCGAAATGGGCGCGCCTTTCGAAGGCGATGTCTGCGGCAAGGGGCTCACTTCGGAAATGCCGGACTGGGTCAAGAAACAGATCGATATCGACGACCTCGTCAACTATCTGAAGCCTCCAGTCGGCACCTGGGATGGCAAGCAATATCGCGTGACGATTGACGGCGACACGCACAATTTCAACTACCGCACCGACGTGTTCGCCGACGCGGATCTCGCCAAGCAGTGGAAAGACAGCGGCGGTGCCGGCGAATGGGGTGTGCCGAAGACCTGGCAGCAGGTTCAGGCCGTGACAAAATTCCTCAAGGGCAAGAAATTCAAGGGCCAGGATGTCTACGGCTATCTCGACGCACCCAAGCCCTGGGGCGGTTTCGGATTCTACTTCCTTGGCAGCCGCGCCACAGCCTACGCCAAGCATCCTGACGACAAGGCATGGCTGTTCGACGCCGACACGATGAAGCCGCGCGTCAACAACCCGGCTTGGGTGCGCGCCATCCAGGACGTGATCGACGCCTTGCCGTCCGAACCCGCCGACCAGATCAATGCCGATCCGAACACCACCGGTTTCCAGCAGTTCCTGGCCGGAACCGGTTCAATGATCCCCTGGTGGGGCGACATCGGCTCCAACGTCAAAACCAACGACTCTTCTGTCATTGGTGACCTTTGCGGCTTCGACATCCTGCCGGGCTCGGATGACGTCTACAATTCCAAGACCGGCAAATGGGACAAGCTGCCGAGCGGACCGAACTACGCGCCGAACCTCGCCTATCTCGGTTGGGGCGTCTATGTCATGGCCCGCGTCGACAGCGATCCGAAGAAGCAAAAGGCTGCCTGGAGCGCCGCGGCGCATCTCGGCGGCAAGGATCTTGCGATCTGGACGGCGATGTATCCGTCCGGCTTCCAGTGCTACCGCAACAGCCAGCATGACATCGACGAATGGGTGGCCGCCGGTTACGATAAGGCGTTCATCACGAATTACCTCGATTCCCAGTTCAACTCCTACAACCATCCGAACGGCGCGATCGAGCCGCGCATCCCCGGCATCTTCCAGTATTACAGTGCTGCCGAGGACATCCTGGCCAACACCTTCGCCGGCAAGATGAAGGCGCAGGAAGGCGCTGACGCCATTGCCGCGGCCTGGGAAAAGCTGACCGACCAGATCGGTCGCGAAAAGCAAGTCAAGCTCTACAAGGCCTCGCTCGGCGTGTAGGCTGCGCTATGAACCGTGGTCCGGCGGCAACGCCGGACCACAGCCTTCGGCTCCGGCTCCAAGAGGGGCCTTCCAAACGGGCGAGATTTGTGGCTGACCAGACTTCGACCGCAAACCAGTGGCCGGCAGATGCCGTCCCCTACGATCTGATCTCTCCAGCCCGCAAGCGGCTCGGCTGGGCGCTGATGGCCGTCGCAACGCTCGGCCTGCTGGCGACGATCGTGCTCGAGATCCTGTACAAGACCGATACCGACACGATCGGCTTCGAGACCTGGCGTCCGGTCGTTTATGCCTATGTACTGTGGGGCGTGGCGCTCGGCATTGGCCAGGTGCTGACGCGCGGCGAGGACGGCCAGCGTGCGCTGTTCCTGCTGCCGGCGCTGCTGTTCACCATCGCCATGGTGATCTTCCCGACGCTATTCGGCTTCTATATCGCGCTCACCGACTGGAACCTGAGTTCGTTCTCGGGCCGCAAATTCAACGGGCTCGACAATTTCTGGCAGATGCTGGGCGATCCCTACTACCGCAATGCGCTGTTCAACATGGTGCTCTATGTGCTGGCGGTGCTGGTCGAATATGTCATCGCCTTCGGCCTGGCGCTGTTGCTCAACGCGCAGATCCGGGCGCGAAAGTTCTTCCGCGTCGTGTTCCTGATGCCGCTGATGCTGTCGCCGGTCGCGGTGTCGTGGATGATCGGCAAATCGCTGATGGAGTACCGGTTCGGGCCGGCGGCAACGCTGGCGCGCCATCTCGGCTGGGAAAATCCGGCGTTCTTCTCGGATCCGATCACCGCGCGCATCTCGGTCATGATACTGGATGCCTGGACCTTCATCCCGTTCATGATGATCATGCTGCTGGCAGGGCTGCAGGCGATGTCGCGCGAGGTGCTGGAGGCGGCGCGGGTCGACGGCGCCAATGCCTGGCAGACCTTCTGGCAGGTCACCTTTCCGCTGATGCTGCCGGTTTCGGTGACGGCGGTGATCCTGCGCATCATCTTCAAGCTGAAGCTCGCCGACATCATCATCACGGTGACCTCGGGCGGCCCCGGCGGCGCCACTGATTCCGTGTCGAGCTTCATCTACCGCGAATACCGCGACCGTTCGAATGTCGGCTACGGCACCATGCTGGCGATGGCCTATCTCGTCATCATCGTCGTGTTCGTGACATGGCTCTTGAAATTCGCCAACCGCTTCGTGCGCAACGTCAACTGAGCAATTCCAGGAAAAGTGTGAAACGGTTTTCCGTCCGGAATTGCGTTAAAGTAAAGAGTTAGAGCGGCCTGGATCATGAGCGTTCAAACCACCGAATACACCGTTTCCGAAATCCGCTCTCCGGCGAGCTTCATCACCAGCCGTATCTTCATCTACGGCGCGCTTGTCTTCTGGGCCTTCATCTGCCTGTTCCCGATCTACTGGACGATAACGACCTCGTTCAAGTCGGCGGTCGACGTCACGCAGGGCCATCTCATCCCCTTCATCGACTTCCAGCCGGATTGGAAGGGCTGGCGATCGCTCGGCCTCTCGCCGGACTCGATCTTCCAGACCTCCACGGTGCGTGACGAGTTCTTCAAGCGCTTCATGAATTCGGTCATCACCTCGGTTGGGGCGTCGAGCCTCGCCATCATCATCGGCAGCCTCGCCGCCTACGGCCTCACACGCTATCGCTATCACTTCGCCTGGTTCAAGAATGAGGACATCTCGTTCTTCTTCCTGTCGCAGCTGATCCTGCCGCCCGTGGTGCTGGCCTTGCCCTTCCTGGTGCTTTACCGGGAGGTTGGCCTGCTCGACACGCGCATCGGGCTGATCCTGCTCTACACGTTGATGGTGCTGCCGATCGTCATCTGGATCATGCGCGACCAGTTCAACTCGATCCCCGTAGAGCTTGAGGAAGCAGCCCTCGTCGATGGGCTGTCGATCTGGGGCGCGTTTTTCCGCATCGTCATGCCGATCGCGCTGCCGGGCATGGTCGCGGCCTTCATCCTGGCCATGGTGCTGTGCTGGAACGAGTATTTCTTCGCCGCGCTTTTGACCTCGACCGATGCCAAGACCATCCCCGTCATGGTGGCGAGCCAGACCGGCTCGCAAGGCATCAACTGGTGGTCGATGGCAGCGCTTGCCACGGCCGCGATCGCGCCGCTGGCGGTCATCGGCATCGCGCTGGAACGCTATCTCATCATGGGCATGACCGCGGGAGCCGTGAAGTAGTCATGGCCGGCCCATATTGGTTCGCACGCAATATCCGGGTCGGTTATGTCGGCCGCGACCGCTACGGCAAGGGCGTCATGCCAATCGCCTGGCAGGGCCGCGCCGTCACTGCGGGCTTTGTGCTGGCGATGCTGTGTGGTGGCCTGATCATGCTTTTGACCGGTCTCTACACCAGGTTCTTTGCCGTCGGCATCGCTCTTTTCGTCATCCTGGCAATAGCCGGCGCCGGCACCTTCATCTGGGCGGTGGCAACCAAGAGCGATCCGGACAAATCGATCGCCGACTACCGGGCGGAGCGGCTGAAAAACCGGGCTTAGGCTTTCAGGGTCGCCCGCAGGTGATCCATGATCATGGCGACGCCCTGTTGCCCCAGTTCTGCTGATGCGTCTTTCGCGCTGGCCGTATACCAGCCGGTATTGTCGGCGAAGCGAACGGCATCGACTGCTTCCGGGCATAGCGCCAGCATCAGCGATGTCTCGCCAACACCGGCATGGTCGAACGGGTACTTACCGTTCATCGTCGCCGGCATCAGCGGATGCACCTGCACCCAGTTGAAGAAATTCTCCCCCTCTGCGTGTCCGGCATAGTAGTCGGCCATGTCCTTCGAGCCCCACCAGCCCTCGCCGCGCTGCTTCTCGAGGAAGCGGAAGATCGCCTGGCGGCCCGCCGTCTTGAAGGCTAGATCGGTCGGCATACCGGCGGCAAAGTTCTCGGTCTGGTGGTGGATGATGGCGTGGATGTTGCGAAAGCCGATGCGCAGCAAGCTGTAGAACAGCTCCTCGCCGAACGGCGCCAGTTGATTGCCGCCGACCTGCACCGAACCCGTGCCTTCCGGCGCAGCCACCGCGTAGCTCGCCGCGCCATAGTAGAAGGGCGGCAGGATCACGACGTCCCTCTCCTTCTCCAACAGCTCCAGCGTCTTGATGACCGCCAGCGTGTCCATACCGACGGCCATGTGCTCGCCATGGTATTCAAGCACGCCGAGCGGCAGGGCGACCGGCCAGTTTTCGGTGATCGCCTTGCGGATCTGATGCGGCAGCATCAATTCATAGCGCATGATCTATTCCATGTTGGTGTGGCGGGCGCGCATGGCTTCAGGCGACGCGCCGGTCAGGGATTTGAGCTTCAGCACCATCACCTCGAACAGCAGGAACAGCGCCCCTTCGAACACCGAGCCCATTGGCAGCACCGACGTTTTCTGCGCTCCTTGGTCATTGGCCATGGTCTGCGCCGGGATGAGCAGCGTCAAATCCGCGCGCTTTGAAGCGCTGCTTTCGGGCTGAGCGGTCAGCAGCAGATTGGTGGCGCCGGCATCGTGCGCGACCTGCATCAGGGTGAGCACGGTCGAGGTTTCTCCCGGCCCGGAGCTGGCCAGGAAAACATCGTGCGGTCCCAGAGGTGGCGTGTTCATGTCGCCGACCACGGAGACCGGCAGACCCAGATGATAGAGCCGCATGGCAAAGCCCTTGACCTGCAGGGCTTCACGGCCGCAGCCGTAGACAACAATCCGCCCGGCATCGGCCAGCATCTTGCAGGCAGCGTCGATGCGCCCTTCATCCACGCGCCCCAGCACGCCGCCGAGCTCGTCGAGCGCGATCTTGAACAGGTTCTCGTTCTTCTCGCTCACGGCAACCAGCCCTCGAAATTCGTCCTGGGATTTTTCCACGAACAGCTTGATTTCGTTCATGCTAGCAACCGCGAAAATGCGTGTCCAACGCTGCGCGGCGCTTTTGCCTGATTACAGGCATGATAGTGTCATGTCAGACAAATCAGCCCACACACATCAACCCTTGGAAAATTGCAGGACATGAAGACACGGCATTTCGACCGCATCGGCAATGGCGGCATCACATTCACGGAACTTGGCTTCGGCACAGCGCCGCTCGGCAATCTCTACCGTGCCGTGTCGGGCGAGGATGCCAATGCCGCGCTGGAGGCCGCCTGGGCGACCGGCTGCCGCTACTACGACACCGCGCCGCTCTATGGCCTCGGCCTGTCGGAAACACGGCTCAACCCGTTCCTGCGCGCCAAGAAGCGCGACGACTATGTGCTGTCGAGCAAGGTCGGCCGTCTCATGCGTGCCTGCCCGCCGGAGGAGCGCACGGGCATCGGCAAGTTCTTCGACACGCCGTCGCGGCGCGAGGTGTACGACTACAGCTACGATGGCGTCATGCGCTCCTTCGAAGCCTCGCTGGAGCGCCTTGGCGTCGACCGGATCGACATCCTGTTCGTGCACGATGTCGACATCTTCACCCATGGCAGCAAGGAGGCGTCCGACCGGCGCATCGAGGAATTCATGCGCTCGGGCTATTACGGGCTGCTGTCGCTACGCGACCAGGGCGTCATCAAGGCATTCGGCGGCGGCATCAACGAATGGCAAGTTGCCCAGACGCTTGCCGAGCGTGGCGATTTCGACCTGTTCCTGCTTGCCGGGCGCTATACGCTGCTGGAACAGGAGGCGCTGACGTCCTTCCTGCCGCTCTGCCAGAAACGCGGCATCGGCATTGTGCTGGGCGGCCCCTACAATTCCGGCATCCTGGCAACGGGACCGAAGCCCGGCGCCTATTACAATTACTCCGAAGCACCGCAGGACGTGCTCGACCGCGTGGCGCGCATCGAGGCGGTCTGCAAGCGCCACAGCGTGCGCCTGATCGAGGCGGCGCTACAATTTCCGCTGCTGCATCCGTCGGTCGTGTCGGTGATCCCTGGCGGCCAACGGCCCGCGGAAGTCGAGAGCAACCGCGCGCTGCTCGATGCGAAACTGCCCGTGGCGCTTTGGGCCGACCTCAAGAAGGAAGGCCTGATGCGTCACGACGCGCCAACAGGTTAAGCCGGCAACCGCTCACGTCCACGCATGGCATAAAAATGAAAAGCCGGGCAAGCCCGGCTTTTCTGTCTCTGAAAATAAAAAGGCGCTTAGTTGACCGCGTCCTTGAGGCCCTTGCCGGCCGAGAACTTCGGCACGGTGCGTGCCGGGATCTTCACTTCGGCGCCGGTCTGGGGGTTGCGGCCGGTCGAGGCCGCACGCTTTGACACGGTGAAATTGCCAAAGCCGACAAGCCGGACATCGCCGCCCTTCTTCAGTTCGCCGGTGATCACGGAAAATACCGCATCGACCGCCGACTGCGCGTCACCCTTCGAAATGCTCGCGGCGTCGGCGACAGCGGACACCAGTTCGTTCTTGTTCATAAAAATTCCCTTCCATGAGAACACCGGAACTAACGACTCATCCGGCAGGAAACGGACTTTAGAAAGAAGCGTTCCCGCAACCAAGTCGAAAAGGCAGGAAAAAAGCGGAAAAAGCCCGGAATTCCGGGGTTTTTCACATGAAAAAGCCGGGCGCGAGGCCCGGCTTTCCGTTTGTGCAGTGCAACTTTAGTAAAAGCTAATGCGCAAGCGACTTTCCAGCGTCGTCGGCACTGTCGGTCGAGGCCGGCGGATTGACCGGCTCGACCCATTCGATTGGCTCCGGCATACGCACCAGTGCATGGCGCAACACCTCACCGACGCGTGAGACCGGAATGATCTCCATGCCGTTCTTCACGTTGTCCGGAATCTCCGCCAGATCCTTGGCGTTGTCTTCCGGGATCAGCACCTTCTTGATGCCGCCGCGCAGTGCGGCAAGCAACTTTTCCTTGAGGCCACCGATCGGCAAGATGCGGCCGCGAAGCGTTATCTCGCCAGTCATCGCCACATCGGCCCGGACCGGAATACCGGTCATTACCGACACAATGGCGGTCGCCATGGCAGCACCCGCGGACGGGCCGTCCTTTGGCGTTGCGCCTTCCGGCAAGTGGACGTGAATGTCGCGCTTGTCGAACAGCGGCGGCTCGATGCCGAAATCGATGGCTCTGCTGCGGACATAGGAGGCCGCCGCCGAAATCGATTCCTTCATCACGTCGCGCAGATTGCCGGTCACTGTCATGCGGCCCTTGCCGGGCATCATGACGCCTTCGACCGTCAGCAGCTCGCCGCCGACTTCCGTCCAGGCAAGACCGGTAACGACACCGACCTGATCGTCAGCCTCGACCTGGCCGAAGCGGAAGCGCTGGACACCGAGGTAGTCGGCAAGGTTTGCCGCCGTAATGCTCACCGTCTTCTTCTTCGTCTTCAGGATCTCGGTCACCGCCTTGCGCCCGAGCTTCATCAGCTCGCGCTCCAGGCTCCTGACGCCCGCTTCACGGGTGTAGGTCTGGATGATAGCGCGGATCGCATCCTCGCCGACGGAGAATTCCTTCGGCTGCAGCGCGTGATCACGGATCACCTTCGGCATCAGGTGCCGCTTGGCGATCTCGATCTTCTCGTCCTCGGTGTAACCGGCGATACGGATGATCTCCATGCGGTCCATCAAGGGCGCAGGGATGTTCAGCGTATTCGCCGTCGTCACGAACATCACGCTCGACAGGTCGTATTCGACCTCGAGGTAATGGTCCATGAACGTCGAGTTCTGCTCGGGATCGAGCACCTCGAGCAGCGCCGACGACGGATCGCCACGGAAGTCCTGCCCCATCTTGTCGATCTCATCGAGCAGGAAGAGCGGGTTGGACTTCTTCGCCTTCTTCATCGACTGGATGACCTTGCCGGGCATCGAGCCGATATAGGTGCGCCGATGACCACGGATCTCGGCCTCGTCACGCACGCCGCCCAGCGCCATGCGGATGAATTCGCGACCGGTCGCCTTGGCGATCGACTTGCCGAGCGAGGTCTTGCCGACGCCGGGAGGGCCGACGAGGCACAGGATCGGCCCCTTCAGCTTCTTCTGACGGCTCTGCACGGCCAGGTATTCGACGATACGGTCCTTGACCTTGTCGAGGCCGAAATGGTCGGTGTCGAGCACGTTCTGCGCGTAAGCCAGGTCCTGCTTGACCTTGGAGTTCTTGCCCCACGGGATCGACAGCAGCCAATCGAGATAGTTGCGCACGACGGTGGATTCAGCCGACATCGGCGACATCGTCCGCAGCTTCTTCAGTTCGGCGTCCGCCTTTTCGCGGGCCTCCTTGGAGAGCTTGGTCTTCTTGATGCGCGCCTCGATCTCGGCGGCCTCGTCGCGGCCGTCCTCGCCTTCGCCGAGCTCCTTCTGGATCGCCTTCATCTGCTCGTTGAGGTAGTATTCGCGCTGCGTCTTCTCCATCTGGCGCTTGACGCGCGAGCGGATACGCTTCTCCACCTGCAGGACCGAGATTTCGGCTTCCATGAAGCCCATCGCCTTTTCCAGCCGCTCCTTGACCGAGAGCGTGGCCAACATTTCCTGCTTTTCAGGAATCTTGATGGCGAGGTGCGAGGCAACCGTGTCGGCGAGCTTGGAATAGTCGTCGATCTGGCTGGCAGCGCCCACCACTTCAGGCGAGATCTTCTTGTTCAGCTTGACGTAGTTCTCGAAGTCGGTGACGACCGAGCGGGCCAGCGCCTCAACCTCGACCTCTTCCTCTTCCGGCTCGACCAGCGCCGTGGCGCGGGCTTCGTGGAAATCGGGACGATCGGTGAAGGAAACGATCTTCGCACGCGAGGCGCCCTCGACCAGAACCTTGACGGTGCCGTCGGGCAGCTTCAGCAATTGCAGCACATTGGCGAGCGTGCCGATGTCGAAGATCGCATCGGGCTCGGGATCGTCATCGGCGGCATTCATCTGGGTGGCGAGCAGGATCTGCTTTTCCTGACCCATCACCTCTTCCAGCGCCTTGATCGACTTTTCGCGCCCGACAAAGAGCGGAACGATCATGTGTGGGAACACCACGATGTCACGCAGCGGGAGGACTGCGAAGACGCCGTCGCTGGGAGCCTTGGATATTTTGGCCATTGTCCAACCTTTCATGTCGCGGCCGCCATTCAGCCAACCGCGAATCCTATATTAACGACCGGGGATCGTTCCGCCTACCACCGTTTGTGACGGGAGTTTTACAGCACAGAAATCGGGCACCTCGGCCTTCTCCAATTAGTTGGATGCACGATCCCCAAAGATCAAGAGGCGAGCACAAATCCGCCCCTCCAAGTTGCCCGCGCGTGACAGATTTGCGACGACAAGCCCGAGCCTGGCCGCAAAAACCCCGCGTGACAGCAAAACGGCGCCTTGCGGCGCCGTTTCAGAATTTCGCTGCGGGCTCATGTCAGGCGCTGACATTGCCCTTCTTTTCCTTCTGTTCGGAGTAGATGTAGAGCGGCCGGGCGCTGCCTGTCACCACTTCCTCCGAAATCACCACTTCGCGCACGCCTTCGAGCGCGGGCAGTTCGAACATGGTGTCGAGCAGGATCGCTTCCATGATCGAGCGCAGGCCACGGGCGCCGGTCTTGCGCTCGATGGCGCGCTTAGCGATCGCCGAGAGCGCATTCTCGTGGAAGGTCAGGTCGACATTTTCCATCTCGAACAGCCGCTGATACTGCTTGACCAGCGCGTTCTTCGGCTCGGTCAGGATCTGGATCAGCGCCGGCTCGTCGAGATCCTCCAGCGTCGCCAGAACCGGCAGACGGCCGACAAACTCCGGAATGAGGCCGAATTTCAGCAGATCCTCGGGCTCGACCAGGCGGAAGACATCGCCAGTGCGGCGATCTTCCGGCGAAGCGACGATGGCACCGAAGCCGATCGAGGTTTTCCTGCCGCGATCCGAGATGATCTTGTCCAGGCCCGCAAAAGCGCCGCCGCAGATGAACAGGATGTTGGCGGTATCGACCTGAAGGAATTCCTGCTGCGGATGCTTCCGGCCGCCCTGCGGCGGCACGGAGGCGACCGTGCCTTCCATGATCTTCAACAGCGCCTGCTGCACGCCCTCGCCCGACACGTCACGGGTGATCGAGGGATTGTCGGACTTGCGCGAAATCTTGTCGATTTCGTCGATGTAGACGATGCCGCGCTGGGCACGCTCCACATTGTAGTCGGCCGACTGCAACAGCTTGAGGATGATGTTTTCGACGTCCTCGCCGACGTAACCGGCTTCGGTCAGCGTCGTGGCATCAGCCATGGTGAAGGGCACGTCGATGATGCGGGCCAGCGTCTGCGCGAGCAGCGTCTTGCCGCAACCGGTCGGGCCGATCAGCAGGATATTGGACTTGGCCAGCTCGACATCGTTGTTCTTGCCGGCATGCGCGAGCCGCTTGTAATGGTTGTGAACCGCCACCGACAGCACGCGCTTGGCGTAGGGCTGGCCGATGACATAGTCGTCGAGAACCTTGAGGATCTCCTGCGGTGTCGGCACGCCTTCGCGCGACTTCACCATCGAGGTCTTGTTCTCCTCGCGGATGATGTCCATGCACAGCTCGACGCATTCATCGCAGATGAAGACCGTCGGGCCAGCAATCAGCTTGCGCACCTCGTGCTGGCTCTTGCCGCAAAACGAGCAATAAAGCGTGTTCTTGGAATCACCGCTGTTGTTGCCGACCTTGCTCATTTTCATGTCCTTTCATGGCCGCCCGCCGATGGTCTGGCTGAAAGGGCGCATATTCTATCTATCGCGGGAATCCGCCGCCGCCAGTGTCCCGGCTCCCGCAACGTATTCCGTACGAAACACAAATCAGAAAACGTGGCAATGATTCGCAGCTACCCTACACAAAGCTAAGCCGTCGAAAATCAACATAGCCTTAACGTAGGCAATCCTGACCGTCGAGGGAACAGCCAATTGTGGCCGAAATGCCGCAAGACGCGCCAAAAGCGCGTGATGCGGCGATCCAACTGCCAGGAAGCCTTTATGCCACCGCCCCTTCGGCCGGCTCGCGCGACGAAATGACCTTGTCGATGAGGCCGAAATCCTTGGCTTCGTCGGCGGTCATGAAATGGTCGCGGTCGAGCGTGCGCTCAATCTCCTCATAGGTCTTGCCCGTGTGCTTGACATAGACCTCGTTGAGGCGGCGCTTCAGCTTGACGATATCCATGGCGTGGCGCTCGATATCGGAGGCCTGGCCCTGGAAGCCGCCGGACGGCTGGTGAACCATGATGCGGGCGTTCGGGGTGGCGAAGCGCATGTCCTTGTGGCCGGCGGTCAAAAGCAGCGATCCCATCGAGGCGGCCTGGCCGATGCAGAGCGTCGACACCGCCGGCTTGATGAACTGCATGGTGTCGTAGATCGCCATGCCGGAGGTGACGACGCCACCCGGTGAGTTGATGTAGAGGTTGATTTCCTTCTTCGGGTTCTCGGCTTCGAGGAACAGCAGCTGCGCGCAGACCAGCGTCGCCATGCCGTCCTCGACCGGACCAGTGATGAAAATGATGCGCTCCTTGAGGAGGCGGGAGAAGATGTCGTAGGCCCGCTCGCCGCGATTGGTCTGTTCGACCACCATCGGAACGAGGTTCATGTAGGTTTCGACGGGGTTCTTCATCAGTTATCTCTTATCTCGCGGTGGGATTCCGGCGCCGGGAATGCCGGCAAATCGGTCAGAATCGGTTCTGGATCGTTATTCCGTAGATAGGATGCCGGCTCATCCTTGTGCAAGGCCGACCCGTCCTAGCCATCTGGGTAAGTCGAATCAAGGTTTCCGGGCAAGGATTCGCATCGCCTGACGCCCGCGCCGGCCTGGAGCGGCCGGTATCGATACGCAGAGTAGCAGTTTCTTAACCGCGTCACTTAACGAAATGCGCCGAAATAGCTTTTCTCCGCGGCAGCTTACCCTACAATTCAACGTTGAACTCGTGCCTACAGTTCAAACAGGGGGAGTGTCATGTCTGGGAGAAGCGCATCCTTCGCCATTGCCGGGCTCACCATGCTCGGCACGATTTCGCAAACGGCAGCCGGCGGCCGTGCCGTCGAATGCTATGAGCCGCTGCGAACACCTGATGTCTACGACACGGTCTATGAAGACGTGATGGTCAGCCCTCCCGGCCAGCAGGTCGACTACACCCCGCCTATCTACGGCACGCGCGAACGCGTGGTGATGACCGTTCCGGCGCAGGTGACCTACGAGGTCGTGCCCGCTGTCACCCGCACCGTCTATCATACGGTCCAGGTCGACGATGGCGGCTATTCCTGGGAATGGCGCGTCATCCATGGCCGCAGGGTGCTGTGCAAGACCTGGCACAAGGCGCGCTATGAACGCGTCGCAGAAACGGTGGTGATCCAGCCGGAACGGACGCGGCGCGTCGTCACTCCGGCGCAATATGACAGGATCGCCGAAGAGGTGCTGATACAGCCGGAGCAAAGGCGCATCATCGACGTGCCGGCTTCCTATCAGACCGTCGCACGGCGCGTGGTGGTCCGCGAGGGCTCATCCGGATGGCGGCGTGTGCATATTCCAAGGCATTGCCAGGATTAGTTTCAGGCAGGCGTTCACGCCACTTCAGCCCGCAACCATGTCTTGAGGCCGGCGATATCGCCGTCGCCTACTGCCGCCGCAACACGCCTGCCAACAGCCGCGCCGAACTTGTAGCCATGGCCGGAGCAGGCCGAGACAACGAGGCATTTTCCGCGCTCATAGGCGAAAAATTTCTCGTCGTCCGTGAAGGTGTAAGCGCAGGTGACCACTTCGGTCACCTCATACTCCTCGATGCGGGCGATCGGCGGCGAAAACAGGTTGCGGATCGCCTCGCCCTCGCCCGCCACCGGGTCGCGGTTCCAGTCGGCGTCGCTGGTCGGTACCCTGTGCAGACCTGACCCGAATTTCATGCCGGCGCCGCCGGAGGGCGGGATCACGTAGCCATCGACAGCACCGCCGACATCGAGGACGACCGGCGCAGCTTCCCAGGCCGCCTTGAGGTCTGCAGGCGGTTCGACATAAGCCAGCGCGGTTCGATACGTCTTCAGTTCGCCGCCCAGTTCCGGAAACAGCTTTAGCACCCAGGCTCCGGCGGCGACGACAATGCGGTCAGCCTGCATCGTCTCGCCACTTTCCAGCACGATATGGCCTGCCTCGGCATCGATCTCCGTCACCTTGCTGTGTTCATAGACATTGGCACCGTTGGCGCGCAGCCATTTTGCCAATCCCGCCGCGATCTTGCGGCAATGCAGGGCGCCGCCTTCGGGCGAAAAATAAGCGTAGCGAAACGAGCCCGGTTCGAGGAAAGGCCAACGCTTGACCGCGGCATCCGGCTCAAGCAATTCGAAGGGAAAATTCCCTTCCTCCAGGCCCTCGCGGTATTCCTCGGCCTCGTCGCCCGGCTCGCGCGAAATGCAGACAAAGCCGCGCGCATCGAGATGGCTTTCGCCGAGATCGGCCCACATCTCATCCCAGGCCTGATAGGCCTCGGTTATCAGCCGACCGTAGCCGGTTCCCGCGCGGTAGGCGCGGCGGATGATGCGGTGATGGTCGCCCGACGCAGCCAGCGGATTGGGGATCGGCCCTTGCTCGACGATCGAGACGCTGTGGCCCGCCTTGACCAGCGACCACGCCGTGGAGAGACCGGCAATCCCCGCGCCGACGACAATCACATTCATCCGTTCAGACCTTCCGCAGCCGCACCGGCTGGCTCAACTCATGGGTTATCGCGCGCCAACATACGGTCTGGAATGAGGCTGGCAAGCCGCGCTATGGGTCTGGCATGACCAAATTGACGCTGCCTTACCTCGCCCTTGATCCAGTCACCCGGCAGTTGCGGCTCGATCCGCACGAGCCTGCCTTTTTCCTGAACCCGTACGAGGCCTATGCCTTCTTGCACGACGTCTCGAATGCCTTCTTCTGGGAGGAATTCGGCTTCTGGTGCTTTGGCGGCTTCGACGATGTCAACCGGCTGCTGCGCGACCGCCGCTTCGGCCGCCAGAACCCGGCCGGCATTCCCGACAGCCGCGGCATCGACAGCGATCGCAGCCATCTCAAGGCATTCGACGGCATCGAAGCCAATTCGATGCTCGAGCTGGAACCGCCGGTGCACACGCGGCTGAGAACGCTGGTCAACCGGGCCTTCGTCTCACGCCAGGTCGAACGGCTGCGGCCGCGTGTCGAGGCCCTCGCCAATGAGCTGATCGACCGTTTTGATCCAACCGGGCCCGTCGACCTTTTGCCCGCCTTCGCGGCACCGTTGCCGATCACCATCATCGCCGAAATGCTTGGCGTGCCGGTCGAGATGGGTCCGCAACTGCTCGACTGGTCACATCAAATGGTCGCCATGTACATCCATGGCCGCACGCGCGAGACCGAGGAGACAGCCAATCGCGCGGCACACGAATTTGCCGGTTTCCTGCGCGGTTACGTCACAAAGCGGCGCAAGAATCCCGGTGACGACCTGCTGTCGCTGCTGATCTCGGCGCAGGAGGACGGCCAAAAGCTGTCGGAGGACGAAATGGTGTCTTCCGCCATCCTGCTGCTCAACGCCGGCCATGAGGCGACCGTGCACCAGACCGGCAATGCGGTGCGCTCGATCCTGGCGCAAGGCGGTGACCCCGGCCGCTTCTTCACATCTGCGGAAGCAACCACTGCAACCGTCGAGGAATGCCTGCGCTTCGACGCACCGCTGCATATGTTCACGCGCTATGCCTATCAGGAGATCGAGATCGCTCCAGGCATCGTCGTGCAGCCGGGCCAGACGATCGGGCTGCTGCTCGGCATGGCCAATCATGATCCGCGTGCCTTTGCCGAACCGCAGGCCTTCCGGCCGGAGCGTATCGACCAGAAGAAGGTGTCTTTCGGTGCCGGCATCCATTTCTGCATCGGTGCGCCGCTTGCCCGGCTCGAACTGCAGGTGTCGCTGAAGACTTTGTTCGAACGGCACCCGCAACTGCACCTTGCCGAAAGCCCACGCTTCCGCGACACTTACCACTTCCATGGGCTGGAAACGCTCGCTGTCGGCTTTTGAACGATCGCGGGCCTGGGGCTGCGCGATGAGATCGTTTTGGAGACCGGCGACGGCGTTCGCATTGGCGCTGCTATGCGTCTGGCAGGGCGTGGCACACGCTCAGCAACAGCAGCCGGAAAACATACCGCAGGAAAACAGCGATTCCATCGCCAGGGCCATGGCTGGCGGCCTGCTCGAACGCCAGACGGGCGCGGCTGTGCCTGCGGACAAGTTCTGGGCCTATGAAGTCGACTTCAACCTAGACGGCTTGTCCGAAATCTATGCCTATGTCGCGGATCCCGCCTGCGACGGCGTGAAATGCGGGCTTTTCCTGTTCGTGCTGGAGGGCGACGGCTACCGTGAGGTTCTCGGCGACGTCCCGGGCGCCAGGCTGGCGGCTCCAGACAAGGTCAGCCTCGGTACTTTCAAGCGTAACGGCTTTTTCGATCTGCAACTCGACCAGAGGGTGATTGGCTGGACGGGAGATCGCTATGCGGACGCCTCAACCTTCCCAGCCACTTTGCTTGACGGAACTGCCTTCATGGCGGCCTGCAAAAAGAGCAAATCAAGCGAACAGCCCGAAGAAGGCGAGGCCGAGAAGATTGCCGAAGCGTGCCAATGCCAGATCAACCGATTTCAGGCGATCGGCTTCTCACAGGCCGAACTTGACCAGTATTCTGCCTCCCTGGGCGAGAATTTCGAATATCCCAGCGGCGGCAAGGACAAGGCCTGGCAAGTCGTCGCCACGAGCGGGAGCGACGTCGCAACCGGTTGCGATGTCGCAAGTGGTAAAAGCCAATGGCCCTCGGCCTCTCTCAGTCATGGCGACCAGCCGCAGCAGAAACTCAATTTCGACGGCTTCCTCGGAGCTTGCACGACGCAGGATTTCATCCTGACCAACCACAAGACCGGGTCGCCCGATCGGGCTCTGGCACTTTGCGGCTGTCTTGCCCGCGAAATCCCGACCTATGGCGTCAGCCAGGAAGGGCTCGATCTCCTGGCGCAATATTATCGCGACGAGCTTTCAGACGCAGATCTCGAAGCCCAGGACGCCGATTTGTTGACGTCGCACGACAAGGCGTCAGAGGCCTGCCTCAGCCAGTTTCCGGCGAAGTAGATCGCCGTAAAACCTCCGAGAGGCAGCTATGCCAATGCCGGGATCGGGCTGGGATCTGTGTTGGCGTGTATCGCCAGCGGAAAACGCAGCGGCACGGCGTCGACCTTCTCAGTCCCGAAAAAGCTTCTGTTATGAAGATGCGCGAAGGCGCGCGTTGCCTCTGCCTGGATCCTGTCGATGATGCGCTTGTTTCTGGGCGGCGGCGGAGCGAACTGGATCAAGGTCGAAGGGCCGCCGTTGTCCGCAACGAACTGGGCCTGGGCGCAGAGCGCCGGCATCAACTGGTAGGTCGTGTTGCGCGCTGTCGTCATCTCGGTTGGGCTGAAGAGCACGAAATCGACCGTTGCCTTGATGCGCCTGGTGCCCTTGAGCAGCTTTTGTGCGGCCTTCTTCGAAAGGATATAGCCGCACGCGCCCATGTGCTGTCCCAACAAGAGTGTTGCGGAGTATCCATTTTTGACGGGAACGTGCCGGCCGCCAACCCTCACCGGGACAAAGAATGTCTCGAGCTTGACCACGTCCGCGTCTCGCGGAATCCAGCTGTCATCGGCCAGCATGGGTCCGGCGTCGTGGCTGAAAACAACATCATCCTCGAATACGGCGCCATACCGGTCGGGGCCATCTGCGATGATTTGCCAGCACAGACGGTGGCTGAGAAAGCAGCAGACTTCTGCCTCGGAGAACGGGGGAGCGATGACAGGAGCCCCGGTGACCGCATCTATCCCCGCAACACGTTCGAAAGGAACGCCAATGCGGGAGAATTCTGCCGTGACGTCAGCGAGCCGATCGACCGATCGGTCAAGATTGATCACCAAACACTTCACTGTCGTCCCCGAGGCATGAAAGCTCTTCGCGATCTCTACTTCGTGTCTCCGCTTTGGGCAGGAAGTTTCACCGGTAGTCATTGTCGCTTGTCGAGGTGCTATACTGGCCTGCCAAACGGCAGTCAACTTTTGGGGAGCGACGCACGATTGTGACCATCGAAGCAGGTCCGCATAGACCATCATAAAAGGGAAAAACTGTGACCCATAGTTCCGCGGACGCACGAATTGATTGATAGCGCCGCTGACCGGAACTGGATGCCTACAGCTTGATCACATACTCCTTGCGAGTCGTTTCAAGCACTTCCCAGCTGCCCTTGAAGCCCGGCCTCAGCACGAAACTGTCACCGGACCTGACGGTGCGGGCTTGCCCACCGTCCTCCGCGATCACCGAAACACCGGACAGGATGTGGCAGAACTCCCATTCGTCATAGACGATGCGCCACTTGCCGGGGGTCGACTCCCAGATGCCGGCATAGAGGCCGCCGTCCCGTTCCTCGACGTTCCAGGTACGGAATTTCGGATCGCCCGAGATCAGGCGATCCGGCGCCGGCGCGCCAGCTTCAGATTCGACGCTGTCCGTGGATATTGTCAGGTAATACGCGGACAAGACTTGCCTCCATGAAAAGAGCCGGCCTCCTGCCGGCTCACCCCCACCCCGGCGCTGCGCGCCGACCCTCCCCACAAGGGGGAGAGTAAAGGATCAGACCTTGGCGAGTGCCTGTTCGAGGTCAGCGACGATGTCGTTGACATCCTCGATACCGATGGACAGCCGTACCGTGTCCGGTCCTGCACCAGCCTTGACCTTCTGCTCGTCGGACAGCTGGCGATGCGTGGTCGAGGCCGGGTGAATGACCAGCGACTTGGTATCACCGACATTGGCCAGGTGCGAGAACAGCTCCAGCGCCTCGACGAACTTGACGCCGGCGTCGTAGCCGCCCTTGAGAGCGAAGGTGAACACCGCGCCTGCACCTAGCGGCGAGTACTTCTTTTGCAATGCGTTGTTCTTGTCGCTGGGCAGTCCGGGGTAGTTCACCGAGGCGACCTTGGGATGGTTGGACAGCCAGGCGGCAACTGTCACGGCGTTGTCGCAGTGGCGCTGCATGCGCAGCGGCAAGGTTTCGAGACCGGTCAGGATGAGGAAGGCGTTGAACGGCGAGATCGCCGGGCCGAGATCGCGCAGGCCGAGCACGCGCGCGGCGATTGCGAAAGCGAAATTGCCGAAGGTTTCGTGAAGCACCAAGCCGCCATATTCGGGGCGCGGTTCCGACAGCATCGGGTATTTGCCCGACTTCGACCAGTCGAAGGTGCCGCCGTCGACAAGGACTCCGCCGATTGAATTGCCGTGGCCGCCGATGAACTTGGTCAGCGAGTGGACAACGATGTCGGCGCCATGCTCGATCGGCCGGATCAGGTAGGGCGAGGCCAGCGTGTTGTCGACGATCAGCGGCAGGCCGTGTTTGCGGGCGATGTCGCCGATCTTCTCGATGTCAACGAAGGTGCCGCCCGGATTGGCAAGGCTCTCGATGAAGATTGCCTTGGTCCTGTCGTCGATCTGGCTCTCGAAGGTCGAGATATCGTTGGTGTCGGCCCAGCGCACCTCCCAGCCATAATTCTTGAAGGCGTGGCCGAACTGATTGATCGAACCGCCATAGAGCTTGTTGGCGGCGACGAAATTGTCGCCGGGCTGCATCAGATTGTGGAACACGATCACTTGTGCCGCGTGACCGGACGCGACCGCAAGAGCAGCCGTGCCGCCTTCGAGGGCCGCGACGCGCTCTTCGAGCACCGCCTGGGTGGGGTTCATGATACGGGTGTAGATGTTGCCGAACGCCTTCAGCCCGAACAACGAGGCGGCGTGATCGGCATCGTCAAAGACGAAGGAGGTCGTCTGATAGATCGGCGTGGCGCGCGCGCCGGTGGCCGGGTCGGGCTTGGCGCCGGCATGGACGGCGAGCGTGTTGAAACCGGGCGAACGGGTCACTGAAACCTCCCTTTGAACCTTCTCGAATTGGCCGGGCATTCTTGGCGAAGGCCGCGCATGAATGCAAAGAAGAAAATACCTTTCGGCGCCAATCCTTCGCTCTCACCGCAGGATAATGCGGCATTTAGCAGAATAATTTTGCGCCTTCGCGTCTCGGCTATTTCTGCCGCACGCCAAAACTCTGAAAACCCTGGCGCATCAGCGGCTTCTTTGACGACAGGACGCCGGAATTGACACCGGTCCAGCCGATCTCGCCGGACAGTTTGCCATATTCGATCTTTGGGCAGCGGTTCATCACCACCTTGATGCCGGCTGCCTCGGCACGCGTGGCCGCCTCGTCATGGCGCACGCCAAGCTGCATCCAGATGACTTTCGGCAAGGGATCGAGCCGCAACACCTCGTCGACAATGCCGGGCACTGCCGTCGCGGCGCGAAAGATGTCCACCATATCGATTGGCCCGGGAACATCGGCGAGGCTGGCATAGGTCATCTGGCCGAGGATTTCCTTGCCGGCTTGGCCAGGATTGATCGGAACCACGGAAAAGCCCTTGGCCAAAAGATATTTCAATACGAAATAGCTTGGCCTGACGTCATTGGCGGACGCACCGACCATGGCGATGGTCTTCACCGAATTGAGGATGCCGCCGATGTAGGTGTTGTCGTAACTATCGTGGTTCATGCCTCGTCCTCATACAACGCCTCGGCGAGAAAACCATCCGGGTCATTGCTGAAATCGCGCAACATCCGGAAGTGGTCGGTATCACGAAAGTCCGCGGGCTCGAGCCCGAACCGGCTGATCCGGAACAGCCGCGCGCCGGGACAAGCCATCAACAGCGGCGAGTGCGTCGCCATGATCACTTGCGCAGTGCCCGACTGGTCCATGCGCCGCAGCATCTTCAGCAGTTCGATCTGGCGCGACGGCGACAGCGCGCTCTCGGGCTCGTCGAGGATGTAGATGCCTTGCCGGCGGCAGCGTTCCTCGAAAAAACGAATAAAACCCTCGCCATGCGACCAGGACAGGAAGTCCGGTGGCGGTGGCTTGAAAGGATCCTCCAGCGCTACCTGGTCGAGGTAGCGGGCGACGGAATAGAAAGATTCGGCACGAAAGAACCAGCCGGCGGTGACTTTCGGCAGCCAGTGGCCCCGAAACGCGTTCGCCAGTGCGGCGCCGCTCTTGTCGATGGCGATGGAATGGTCGACCGGGCGATAGCCCTTGCCACCGCCGGCCTCGTCATAACCGGCCAGTGCGCCGATCGCCTCGAGAAGCGTGGACTTGCCGGTGCCGTTCTCACCGACAATGATGGTGATGGGCGTGGTGAATTCGAGTTCGAATTCGTGACCGCGAAACAGCGGCAGGTTCCAGGGGTATTTTCCCCAGTCGGCCACGCGCTCGGGATCGAGCAGGATGCGCTTGAGATAAGGTGCCTTGAGCCGCGTCAGCTGCTTGCGGTAGGCCATCACGCAGGCAGTGAAATCGTGCCGTCTTCCGCGATTGGAAAGGCCGGATTGTGCGCCACTTCCCAGACATGGCCGTCGGCATCGGCGAAGTAGCCGTACCAGCCGCCCCAGAAGGCGCGGCCGGCCGGCTTGACGATGCGGCCGCCGGCCTTCTCTGCCTGAGCCAGGACCTCGTCGACTTCGGCGTCGGAGCGGGTGTTGTAGGCGAGATAGACGGCTGAAGGCGCCTTGGCGAAGGCGAACCCCGCATCCTCCTCGGCGCTGGCGCGCGGAAACAGGCCGAGAATGGCGCCGCCCATCTGGAAGAAGGCGACACCGTCGGTGATCCCGGCGTGACGGGTCAGGCCCATCGCTTCGTAGAAGCGCACCGCACGGTCGAGATCGTCCGTGGCGATGGTGATGATGGAGACGCGGGGTTCCACGATTACTCGTCTGTCCATTCTGGCTTGCGCTTGCCTATGAAGGCGCCGATGCCTTCCTCCGCGTCGCGCGCCAGCATGTTCTCGACCATGACGCGGCCGGTATAGGCATAGGCGTCCGCCAGCCCCATTTCAGCCTGGGCGTAAAAAGCTTCCTTGCCGGTCTTGACCACCAAAGATGATTTGGAAGCAATGGTTTGCGCGTATTTGGTGACGATCTGATTCAGGTATTCGCGCGGTACGACGCGGTTGACCAGGCCGAAGTCCTTGGCGGTCGCGGCGTCGATGGTCTCGCCGGTCAAAAGCATCTCCATCGCCTGCTTGCGCGAAACATTGCGCGACAGCGCCACCATCGGCGTCGAGCAGAACAGGCCAATGTTGACGCCGGGCGTGCAGAAGGTTGCCTCATGCGAGGCGATCGCGAGGTCGCAGCTGGCGACCAGTTGCAGGCCGGCGGCGGTCGCCAGGCCGTCGACTTCGGCGATGACAGGCAAGGGATGGCGCACGATCGCCTGCATCAGCGCAGCACAGGCCGCAAACGTCTCTTCGAAGAAGGCCTTGCCGCGATCAGCATCGGCCCGGCGTGCCGTCATTTCCTTCAAATCATGGCCGGCGCAGAACACTTTTCCAGCGGCCGACAGCACGATGACCCGAACAGCCTTATCAGCCTTGGCGCGCTCGAGTTCCGCCGTCAGCGCCGCCATTACCCCAAGCGACAGGGCGTTGGCGGGGGGATTGGCGAGCGTCAGGCGCAGCACGCCCCTGTCCAGTCGTACGACAACGGGACCTTCAACAGCAGCAGGCTTGATGGCAAGGATTTCGGCCATGGCTAAGGTCTCCACGATTCCGGTCGGCTGGCAGAGTATCTAATATCGGATCGTGTTTCATCCAACACCCATCGCTTGCGCCAGGAGAGTGAAGGTGTTGCCAGAAACGCCCGGCTGCGCTCATACAGGCTTACCGCAGAACAAGAGACCGACATGCCCGCCCAGACCAACCTCAAGCCGGTGCTGACCGCAGCGCAAATCAATCAACTGATGGAAACTGTCTTTCCGCAGCTCAACGAGAAAACAACCGCCTATGAGGCGATCGACGTCTTTCCCGGCGGCTGCACCGTGCGACTTAATGCCAGCGAGCGGCATCTGCGCCCCGGCGGGACGGTCTCCGGCCCTGCCCTGTTCACGCTGGCCGACATCGGCGGCTATGTCTGCGTGCTCAGCCATGCCGGGCCGGACGCGCTTTCGGTGACCGTCAACCTCGATATCAATTTCGTCCGCAAGGCCGAGGCCGGGCCGATCGATGGCCACTGCCGCATCCTGAAGCTCGGAAAGAGCCTGATGGTCTTCGACATCGACATCGTCGCCGGCCCGGACGGGCACACGATCGCGCACGCCACGGGGACTTATTCGATCCCGCCGAAGCGCAGCGACAATGTGGTAAAATAATACCTTTTAACTAACCCATTGTTTCTACTATTTTTTACGTACTACAAGACTTTTCCATCGCCTTGACGCGGTCCCGGCCCTCGCCTATAAGCCCTCACGAAGCAGCGGCCCGCAAAGGCCGCCGTTTTGTTATTGGCGACGGGCAAGCGTCTATCGCCAATCCAAGCAACAAGAAACGCCTTCCTTATCGTTTGTGGATTGGGGAAGGTCCAAACCGAGAGCAGAAAACATGACAACCTTTTCGCAGAAGCCTGCGGATGTGGTGAAGAAGTGGATCCTGATCGACGCCGAAGGTCTCGTCGTTGGTCGTCTGGCCACTGTCATCGCCAATCATCTTCGCGGCAAGCACAAGCCGACCTTCACCCCGCATGTCGACGACGGCGACAATGTCATTGTCATCAATGCCGACAAGGTGGTGTTCACCGGCAAGAAGTTCACCGACAAGGTCTATTACTGGCACACCGGTCACCCCGGCGGCATCAAGGAGCGCACCGCGCGCCAGCTGCTCGAGGGCCGTTTCCCCGAGCGTGTCGTCGAGAAGGCCGTTGAGCGCATGGTCCCGCGTGGTCCGCTCGGCCGTCGCCAGATGAAGAACCTGCGCGTCTATGCAGGTGCCGAGCATCCGCATGTCGCCCAGCAGCCAGAAGTCCTCGACGTGGCCAAGCTGAATTCCAAGAACAAGAAGGTCGCATAAGATGGCTGAGCTTTCCTCGCTCGCAGAACTGGGCGCCGCCACCGGCAACACAAATACCCAGCCGGCAGCCCCCGTCCACGTCCAGAAGCTCGACAAGTCGGGCCGCGCCTACGCCACCGGCAAGCGCAAGAACGCTATTGCGCGCGTCTGGGTAAAGCCGGGTTCCGGCAAGATCGTCGTCAATGATAAGGAATTCGCGACCTATTTCGCGCGTCCTGTCCTGCAGATGATCCTCAACCAGCCGATCATCGCCTCCAACCGTTCGGGTCAGTACGACATCGTCGCCACTGTCGTCGGCGGCGGCCTCTCCGGCCAGGCCGGTGCCGTTCGCCACGGCATCTCCAAGGCGCTGACCTACTACGAGCCGGCGCTGCGCGCCGTGCTCAAGAAGGGCGGCTTCCTGACCCGCGACAGCCGCGTCGTCGAGCGCAAGAAGTACGGCAAGGCGAAGGCCCGCCGCAGCTTCCAGTTCTCGAAACGCTAAGCGCTACGAGACTTCAGAAATCGAAAAGGCCGCCTCCGGGCGGCCTTTTTGCATCGCGCATCCTCATCCGGCGGAATGGTCCACATCGCGGATGAACAGGAAGGCGCAGAGCGCCGCGAACGCCACCGCAAGCGCGGAGGCGAGGAAAGCAATCTGCATGCCGTGGATCGTGCCCAGCGCCAAGGCAGAGCCTGATAACGCGACGCCGATCGCCCCGTCCGACGGGCGAGAAGCGGGCCGATCGCCACCGGCAAGCACATCTGGGAAATGTCAGGCTCGGCAAATTTGCTGCGGCTCGTCGCGGGCGGCGCGGCACCATGCTACGAAACAGGGACCGGCCTTTTCGGCCCAAAGGACATTTGGATAGGTAATTCTTAGGGGAGATCTCAGATGTCGTCACCCGAACCGATCAAATTCACCGACGGCGCGGCTTACGAGCGCTTCATGGCTCCTGGAGCCGATCCGCCGGAGCTTTGTTCCTCGACTGGCTGGCGCCGGACTCCGGACGGGCCTGGGTTGATGTCGGTGCCGGCAACGGCGCGTTCACTGAGCTCATTCTAGCGAAGTCCGCCCCTTCGTCCGTTTGCGCGATCGATCCCTCCGACGCGCAGATTGCGACTGCTCGGCAAAAAATCTCGGCAAAGCAGGTCGAGCTGTCGATTGGCGATGCGATGGCCCTTCCCTACGACGCCAACCGCTTCGACATCGCGGTGATGGCGCTGGTGCTGTTCTTCGTCCCCGACCCGCGCAAGGGCGCCTCGGAAATGCTCCGCGTCACCAAGCCCGGCGGCATTGTCGCGTCCTACACCTGGGACGTCATGCGCGGCGGCACCCCTACGCAGCATTTGTGGGAGGAGATGGACGCGATGGGCAAACCGCCCGCACGTCCGCCGAGCGCCGAGGTCTCGCGTTTCGCGGCGCTGAAGGCGCTTTGGGCGGAGCTCGGCATCCGCGATGTCGAGACGCGCGAGCTTGTTGTTGAACGCACCTTCGCTGACTTCGACGATTATTGGCTATCCATGGTCGTGAGCAGCCCGAGCGGAATCGTCGGGAAGCTGTCGGATGCGGAGAACGCGGAGCTGAAACGCCGACTAAAGGACAGACTGCCGGCAAGCGCCATGGGAGCGATCACGGTTCACGCCTGGTCGACGGCGATCAAGGGGCGAAAGGCCGCCTAATGCGTGCGGCGCTTTACGTCGCCGCTTTCTTCTTCGTCTTCGGCTTGGGCAGCTTCGGTGCAACCGGCGCTTCCGGCGTGCCCGCAGTTTCGGACAATCAAAAAGGCCGGCTCCGGGCGGCCTTTTTGCATTTGGCATCCTTATCCGGCGGAATGGTCGGCGTCGCGTATGAACAGGAACGCGCAGACTGCCGCGAACGCCACCGCGAGCGCTGAGGCGAGGAAAGCAATCTGCATGCCCTGGATCGTGCCCAGCGCCAAGGCGGAGCCGAACAACGCGACGCCGATCGCACCACCCGACTGGCGCACGGTGTTGAGCACGCCCGAAGCCGTTCCCGACATCGCCGTCGGCACGGACGACAACAGCGCCGTGGTCATGGCGGGTACGGCGAGACCGATGCCTATCGGCAGGAACAGCAGCCGCCACAGCAGCGACAGATAGGTCGTGTCGGCCTGGATCAGCGCCATCAGGCCGAAACCGACTGCACCGAGAAGCAGGCCGATCGCCATCGGCAAGCGTGAGCCATAGGTCGCCGCGATGCGGCCGGCCGCGACATTCGACACGGTGACCGCCGCCATGAACGGCAGGAAGGCGAGCCCGGTCATCTCGGGCGAAAAATGCCTCTCCTTCTGGAAGTAGAGGCTCAGCATGAAGATCGTGCCATAGAGCGTCAGGTTGACCGCCAGCCCGACGAGGCTCGTCACCGCCGGGATGCGGCTGGCAAACAGCTTTAGCGGAAACATCGGCGCCTTGCTCCGGCTCTCGACCAGCAAGAACAGGCTTCCAGCCACCACCGCCAGGATCAATCCGCCAATGACCGGCAATGAAGTCCAGCCCGACGAGCCGGTTTCGATGAAGGCGCCGGTCAGCGAAAACAGTGTCAGCACGACAAGCCCCTGCCCCGCCCAGTCGATCGGCGGTTTCTCGGCCTTGGGCGGCGTCTCCTCCAGAAACCGGTAGGCCATCCAGATGGCGAGAACGCCGATGGGCAGGTTGACCAGAAAAATGCTGGCCCAGCCGAGCGACGCGACCATGAAACCGCCAAGCACCGGCCCGGCCGAAAGCGCGATGCCGCCCGCCGCAGTCCACAGGCCGACGGCACGCGCCCGGCGCGGCTTGTCCGACGCATAGGCGCGGTTGAGCAGCGCCAGCGAACACGGCATCAGCAATGCGGCACCCGCGCCCTGCACGGAACGCGCCGCGATCAGCACCCAGGCACTCCCAGCCAGGCCACAGACCAGCGAGGCGATGCTGAACAATGCCATGCCGCCGACGAAAACGCGGCGGGCGCCGACCCTGTCACCGAGCGCGCCGCCGGCAAGCAGCAGCGAGGCGAAGGCAAGCGTGTAGGCGTCCACCACCCATTGCAGGCCGCCAATGCCCATCGCGAGTGCGGCGCCGATCCTGTTCAGCGCGACATTGACGATGGAGACGTCGAGTTGCACCACAACGAAACCGAGACTGGTCGCGGCGACGGTAGCGGCATAGGCGATGTTGGCGGGGCGGTTGAAAACCAAGGTGTTGGACATGCCCATGGGTAACGGGTTCACCCTGACACCGTTCCGTCAGGAGACACTGCCCCGCGACAATGTGCCGAAGCCTGCAGTGGCCGCAAATCAATTGATGCTGGCGGTCGCGGCAGGCTCGAGGCGTTCGCCGGTCCCGGCATAAGGCACGCGAAAACCGTTCGCCGCCAGCCAGTCGATTGCCGCCTTCGGTTCGTCGGTCTGGATGATGGTGGCGCCACGATCGACCCAGAAACCCCAGGCTTCGCGCGGCAGGCTGGCCTGGACCGCGAGTTCGTCGCCACGGCCGCCGGCCAGGAAACCGCCGGGCTTGTTGACGATGGCGTAGGTGTCGGCCCAGATGTGCCAGTTGCCGCGCACCGCCGCCGCGCGCATGCGTGTGCTGAACAGCGGTCCGCCGGTTTCGGTCAGCGTCTCGGCGCCCGCCCGCCAGTTGATCAGCTCGATCGCGCGCGGCGTAAAAGCGTGGTCGACCGTCTCGGCGAAACCGGCATCATGAACCGCGTCATCGGCGAGGATCGGCATGAACTGGACACCGCCGCCGATCGCGGCCATGGCGGCCTTCACCGTGGTGATCCTGGTCTGGTTCCACAGGTTCTCCTTGACGATGACCTGGTCGGCCATGCCGAGATCACGCGCCACCACGATCATGCCCGGGAGGTCGCCGACTTCGAGCTTGTTGTCGAGATTGATGAGGATCCTGTCCCTTGTCGCCATCAGCATTTCGCGCAGCGTCGAGACCCTCTCATTGGTGACGGCGTGGGTGCCCTCGATCACCAGCCGGCATGTCCTCAGTTCGGCCAGCGTGTACTTCACCACCTCGCCCTTGCAGGTCGTGGTGCGGTCGAGCCAGCTGTCATGCATGACGACGAATTCGCCGTCCTTCGAGCGCCTGATATCGACCTCGACGATCTCGGCGCCCATGGCGATCGAGCCTTCGACGGCGGTAAGCGAATTTTCCGCGTAAAGCGTCTTGCCAGCCTGCATGCTGCCGGCGCGATGCGCGGCCACCATGACATGGTCGCGCCACTGGTTGGCATGCTCGAAGCGATTGAGAATCTGCCTGGCGCGGGTCTCACCGGCGATGGCCTGACTGGAGACGGCCGGGAGTGCCGCGCAAAGCAGGAGGCTCAGCCAAGGGGTCCGCATCAAGAATCGCTCCGTTCCGGATTGGGCCGGAATAGGCGACC
The DNA here is from genome assembly GCF_055456085.1 of Mesorhizobium subarcticum. Classification (NCBI taxonomy): domain Bacteria; kingdom Pseudomonadati; phylum Pseudomonadota; class Alphaproteobacteria; order Hyphomicrobiales; family Phyllobacteriaceae; genus Mesorhizobium; species Mesorhizobium subarcticum. The sequence continues at coordinate 5,182,537 of NZ_CM144237.1, forward strand.
CCCGTGACGGCCACATGAACGAAGCCGGCTAGTGGTCGGTCGCAGAAGCGATCGTCAGATGCGTTTCGAGAGCCGGCGGAACCAGGCCATTGCAGGCATTTCGACCAGGCGCCAGGTGATCCACGAGGCGGCGATGGTGGCAACGAGCATCAGGATGATCGCCACGGTCCCGGTCCAGCCGGCGCCGAAGCCGGTCGCGGGCTGGCCGCGCAGCACGAAGTCGCCGATCAAGCCGAGGCCGAGCTTGCGCTCGACGAGCCTGGCGACGTTGATCAGGCGCGCCTGGACGAAGATGTGGACCATGTAGATCGAATAAGACAGCGCGCCGAGTGTCAGCATGAACGGCGTCCTCAACAAGGCGCTGATCCAGCCGCCTTCATGGGCAAAGAGAAACAACGCCAGCGCGAACACCAGGGGTGCGGCGATGCCGAAATCATTGCTGCCCGCCAGCGAGACGAACAGCACGATGACCGCCACCATGACGATTTCGGCAAGCGTCCAGCTCAGCCGTGGGCCGCTCCTGGCAAGGAGCTGTCGCGCCCCTGCAATGGAATCATGTTGAAACCACGCAAGCAGGGCACCGAGCGAGAAGCCGTAGAGGCAGCGGATGAAGCCGAAATCGTAGGACACATCCATATGATGCGTGGAGAAGCCGAGCAGGAACAGCGGCGCGGTGACGGCGGCGGCGACGTACCATACCCAGGCCCGCGCGCCGGCAATGAAGACCACACCGGCGAACAGAAGATAGACGAAAAACTCCGCCGAAATGCTCCAGCTTGGCGCATTCCAGGTCAGATGATCCTCGAAGCCGACACCTTGCAACAACAGAAGATTGACGAGCAGGCTCTTCAGCTCGAAACCGCCGGTAAAGGGGGCGGCGCCGGTGCCATGCAATTGCGGCAGCACCAGCCGCAGCAGTTCGAACCCGGCGAAGGCTGCAAGCATCAAAAGATGCAGCGGATAGATGCGGCCAAAACGCACCAGCGCGAAGCGGCTGACCTCTTCCGGCTGGCTCAGCCGACTGCCGTAGCTGCTGGCGATGACGAAGCCGGAAAGGACGAAGAAGAAGTCGACGAACAGATAGGACGAGCCGATGAAGCTGCTTTGCGAGATCGCGGAAGCGGTCGGGAAATGAAACAGCGCAACCAAAAGAGCGCAGATGCCGCGCCACGAATCGAGAACCTGGAAGCGTTCGCCGGCGATCGTGCCGCTGTGGGTCGACACCACGGCATGGGACGGATTAAGAAACGCGGTCTGCGTCATGATGATACAAATCCTGTCTTGCCGTGGCACCCGGATGGCGCGATTTCGTCTCGCCAAGCTGTGACTGGCATCTTCCGTGCCGGTTCTGTAGTTGTTGCACCCCGATGAAAACCGAGGACCAGTAATGGCGACCAAGAACATCGACCATGCCTTCACCGCCCGCTCCAAAACCGGCGGCGCCCTTGAGCCGACCTATTCCGGCGCGCTGTCTTTCATGCGGCGCAAATACACCAAGGACGTGAAGGGCGCGGACGCCGTGGTGTGGGGCATTCCCTTCGACGCCGCTGTCACCAACCGGCCCGGCGCTCGCTTCGGGCCGCAGGCTATACGCCGCGCCTCGGCGATCCTCGACAATGATCCGCAATACCCGTTCTCGCGCGATCTGTTCGAACACCTCGCGGTGGTCGACTATGGCGACTGTCTGCTCGACTCAGGCAACCACCAGAAGACGCCCGGCACGATCGAGCGCGAAGCGGCGAAGATCCTGAAATCGGGTGCCTTTCTGCTGACGCTTGGCGGCGACCATTTCGTCACCTGGCCGCTGCTCAAGGCGCATGCCGCCATTCACGGGCCGCTTGCCTTGGTGCAGTTCGACGCGCATCAGGATACCTGGCCTGACGACGGCAAACGCATCGACCACGGCTCCTTCGTCGGCCGCGCCGTGAACGAAGGCATCATCGATCCCGAGCGTTCGATCCAGATCGGCATCCGGACGCACGCGCCTGACACGTTCGGCATCAAGATCCTCTACGGCCACGAAATCGAGGAAATGCGTGCGTCCGACATCGCCTACGCCATCGTCGATCGCACCGGCGGCAAGAAGACGTACCTCACTTTCGACATCGACTGCCTCGACCCGGCCTATGCGCCGGGAACCGGTACGCCGGTTGCCGGTGGGCCGTCCTCGGCGAAGATCCTGTCGACGCTGCGCCAGCTCACCCAGGTCGATATTGTCGGCGCCGATGTCGTGGAGGTTGCGCCGGCCTATGATCACGCCGATATAACGGCGATTGCTGGCTCGATGGTGGCCATGCAGTATCTCGGCCTGCTGGCGGAGCGAAAGGCTCGGCAGGAAGAGATGAACAACGGCCATCACAACGGTGCCGCGGTGAATCACGGTCACGGCATATAGTCTTGGAATATCAGGGAATTTGATCAGGTCATGAAACCGAAAATCTTCATCGACGGCGAGCACGGCACCACCGGTCTGCAGATTCGGGCGCTGCTTGCCGAGCGCGGCGACCTGGAGATCATTTCGATCCCGACCGAGCGTCGCAAGGAAACCGCGGCGCGCGCCGAATTCCTCAACGCAGCCGATGTCGCGATCCTCTGCCTGCCGGACGATGCGGCGAAGGAGAGCGTTTCGCTGATTGCCAACGACACCACCAAGGTCATCGATGCATCGACCGCGCATCGCGTGGCCGAAGGCTGGGCCTACGGCTTCGCGGAAATGGACAAGGATCAGGCGAAGGCAATCGCCGTGGCCAAGCGCGTTGCCAACCCCGGTTGCTGGCCGCAAGGACCGATCGCAACGCTGCGGCCACTGGTCGCCGCCGGCCTGCTGCCCGCCGATTTCCCGATTACCGTCAACGGTATTTCGGGCTATTCGGGCGGCGGTCGCCCGATGATCGAGGATTATGTCGCCAAGGGGGAGGACGCCTCGGAGTTCCTACCCTATGGCCTCAGCCTGCAGCACAAGCACGTGCCCGAACTGCGGGCCTATGCGAAGCTGTCGCATGATCCGATCATGCAGCCGGCGGTCGGCAATTTCGCGCAAGGCATGATCACCGTGGTGCCGCTGCAGCTCGGCGGCCTCGACCGCGTGCCGACGGGTGCGGAGCTTCATGCGGCCATTGCCGACCATTTCGCCGCGATCAAGGGCGGTGTGGTCGAGGTGGCCCCCTACGCCCATCTGGAGCGGATGCCGGAGATCGATCCGGAGATCTACAACGGCACCAACCGGATGAAGGTCTATGTCTTCGCCAACGACAAACGCGCGCAGGCGCTGCTTTTGGCGGTCTACGACAATCTCGGCAAGGGTGCCTCGGGTGCAGCCGTCCAGAACATGGACCTGATGCTCGGGCTTTGATGGACGCACCAGCCTTCCCGGCGCGCTGGAAAGTCAGCGCGCCGGAACTCATTGCCGAAACCTTTTCGAGCCGCATCTGGAAGGTTGTTCGCGAAGATGGCTCGCCGGCCGTCGTCAAGGCGCTCAAGCCTTTCGACGATGTCGCCGACGAGTTGCGCGGCGAGCATTTCCTGGCTTGGCGGCGGGGCGAAGGCGCGGTGCGCCTGCTTGGCCGCGATGGTCACAGTATGCTCTTGGAATATGCCGGCGACACCCTGCTTTCGCGGATTCTCGATGAACAGGGCGACAACGCCGCGACCGCGATCGCGGCCGAGGTGATGGCGAAACTGTTTTCGCCCGGGAAAGACCCCTACCCGCCCGAGCTTCAGCCGCTCAGGGAACGGTTCGTCAGCCTCTTCAAGAAAGCCGCGACCGATCGTGATGCGGGCCATGCCAGCCTCTACGTCGAGGCCGCAGCCATCGCCGATCGGCTGCTGGACGATCCGCACGACATCAGGCCGCTGCATGGCGACCTCCACCATGACAACATCCTGCATGGGCCGCGTGGCTGGCTGGTGATCGACCCGAAGGGCGTGCTTGGCGATCCCGGCTTCGACGCCGCCAACATGTTCTACAATCCGCTCGACCGCGATGCGCTTTGCGTCGATCCCCTGCGGATCGCGCATATGGCCGAAGTCTTTGCGAGCACGCTGGGGCGACCACCGGTGGCGATTCTGGACCATGCCATCGCCTATGGCTGCCTGTCCGCTGCCTGGCACCACGAGGACGACAATGCGGTCGAGGAGAACCGCGAATTGTCGATCGCCGAGGCGATCCGGACGGTGCGGGCGTGTTTCTGATCAAGCGAGGGTATTGGTAAACACTTATTTACCATGTTGGACTACTGAGATGTCTTGGCCCCTACTCCAAGGATTCGTCATGGTCAGCGCGATCTCGGGCTCCTCCTCCGCAGCCCAGTATTCCTCCTCCAGTTCGTCGAGCAATGCAGCTCAAGAGGCCGCGCTCGAAAAGCAGATCCAGGACCTGCAAGACCAGGCCAAGGCGATCAAGGATCAGGTTCAAGCGGCCCAGATTCAGCAGGATATCGCCACGGCCCAAGCCAAGCTCGACGCGCTCAGGGCCGCCGACGCCGACAAGGCGGCCAAGGCTGCCCAGAGCCAGTCAACGCCGTCCGCCGCCGCTGTGCGCCAGGCGGAATTCGACGGCCAGAAAACCACGCAGTCCAACGAATTCTGGATGTGACGGGCCGATCGCTCGAAATCAACTCCTGAGCGCGATTTCCTGGGGCAAGGGGTAAGCCCCCTTGGTGCCGCGCCAATGCGCGGCGGCGAAACCCAGCACGATCAGCGCAAAACCCTGGTGGGTCAGCGCCATGTGCAGCGGCACATGCATCAGCAGCGTGCCGATGCCGATCGAGGCCTGCACCAGCACCAGCAGAAACAACAGCGTCGCCCGGCGGGCGTGGGTTGAGCCCGGCAGGCGGATCCGTGTCGCGATCATGTGCCAGAGCGCGACGGCGAAGACCGTATACGCGCCGAGCCGGTGGACGAACTGGACCGTCTTCGGGCTCTCGAAGAAGTTGCGCCATGCCGGCTCGAGGATCAGCAGATCGCCGGGGATGATTTTGCCGTCCATCAACGGCCAGGTGTTGTAGCTCAAGCCCGCATCAAGCCCCGCGACCAGGCCGCCAAGATAGATCTGGATCAGCGCGAGCAGCACTATGAAGCCGGCCAGCCGCTGTGTCGAGCGATCGGCGGCGGGCTCCGAATGCGGCGCCAGCCCACGCGCCACGACCATGGTGGCGGTGAAGATCAGCGCCGCCAACGTCAGATGGGTCGCCAGCCTGTACTGGCTCACCGACACACGGTCGACCAGGCCGGAAGCCACCATCCACCAGCCGATGGCGCCCTGCAGGCCGCCAAGAAGCAGAATGCCGACCAGCTTTGGCCCCAGGCCGCGCTCGATGCGGCGCGTCGCCCAGAAGGCCAGCAGCGGCAAGGCAAAGACCACGCCGACGCTGCGCGCCAGGATGCGATGCGCCCACTCCCACCAGAAGATCGACTTGAACGCCTCGACGCTCATGCCCTTGTTGAGTTCGGTGTATTGCGGGATCTGCTGGTAGCGCTGGAATTCCTCCTGCCACTCCGCATCGTTGAGCGGCGGGATGACGCCATGGATCGGCTGCCATTCGGTGATGGAAAGACCTGACTCCGTAAGCCGCGTGGCGCCGCCGACCAGCACCAGCGCAAACAGCACCAGAAGCACGACATAAAGCCAGCCGCGCACGAGCGCGCGGTTGTGCAGGTCGCGGTCGCGAGCGATGTATGGCGCGGCGGCTGAGATGGCAGCCATGATCTTGTCCCGGCAGGTTGAAGTCGCGGATTGGTGGACCATCGCACCGGTGCTGGCAAGACCATCCGACGCGGCACGCCGTCGCGCCTGATGTCGCGGGTTGCGTGTCTCCCACGTTCGGCCTAAGCGATAGCGATTAACGAGGCCAAGTCATGCCCATTCGCCTGAAAAAGCTGATCGGAATGTTCCTGCTGGTGGCGCTGGTCATCATCTATGCGCTGGTCGCATCGATCTTCGCTGTCGCCCGGCTGTCGGAATCGGGCGCGTTGGTGCAATTCCTGTTCTTCCTGTTCAGCGGCCTGCTGTGGGTGCTGCCGGCAATGGGCATCATCAAGTGGCTGATGCTGGAGCCGCGGGTGAAGCGCTGAAACGGCTTGGGTCGGTTCGCACCGGCACCCGCGTCAAAAAACGCGAATGTGATTCATCGACCTGCGAACAAGAGGCTATCCTGACGGCGCTCGCCTGGGGAGGCCGGCATGCTGAAAGGGATGTTCGCGGGGCTGCTTTTTCTGCTCGTTTCACTCACCGCGTCGATCGCGGCGGCTGAAACCATCAACGTATCGGACGACCATGGCGGCAGCGTCGCCGCCTACGGCCAGCGCTGGAAAGCTTTGGCGGCACGTGGCGTCAATGTGCGCATTGTCGGCAAATGCCAGTCCGCCTGCACGGTGCTGCTTGGCTATATCCCCCGTAGCAGCATATGCGTGATGCCGGCGGCGAGCTTCGGCTTCCACCTGGCGCATCGCACCGACATGACCGGCGTGCTGTGGAACGCTTACGCGTCCGACATCCGCGGCTGGATCAACGCGCATGGCGGGTTGACGGCAGATCTCAAATGGATGAGCGCCCCAGACACCTACCGGTATTTCCACAAATGCTGACTTGCCGATGTCCGCAGGGGAGATCGTCGTACCCGACCAACCCGTCGGCCTCCTAGCCCGTCAGATGGTGACGACCATCTTGCCGGCATTGGCAAGCGGCGTCGTCACGCCCGACAGCATGGTGCGGATGTGGGCGAGGTTTTGGTAGCGGCCATTGACCGAAATGCGTGGCAAGGCATGCAGGAAGCCGGCATGTTCGGCATGTAGCAGACCATGGCGGGTCGTCACGGCTGAGACATAGCCAGCGTCACGGGCAAAGCCCACTTCGCGGCAGCCGACGGCGCTGGCATAGCCATAGGGGTAGGCGAAGTGGCGAGGCTCCCCGCCGAGCGCGGTCCGCAACACGTCTTTCACGGCGCCGATCTCGTGGCGCGCATCGGCTTCGGAAAGCCGCTTCAGATTGCTGTGGTTGATCGTATGGGCGCCGATCGCCACCAGTGGATGCGCGGCGACAGTACGAAGCTCATCCCAGTTCATCAGCGTGCGCAGTCGCGGGGCGTCCGCGTCGACGCCATTTGCTTTGGCAAGATCGCGCAGCACGCTCCGCAGGTCTTCCTCGCGGACCTCGGTGGCGAGATAGGCGTGCAGCCGAGCTATGGCCTGGTGCTTCCTGGCTGGGGTCGCGCAATCGATCACTGTCGGACCGTTGGAGGTCGGCAAGGTCAGGCGGTTGCACGCATTGACGATGTCCTCGGCCACGTCCCACCACAGGTCGGCGGTGCCGTCGATCAGTCCGGGCGCGACATAGATGGTGATCGGCGCGCCGTGTTTTTCCAGCACCGGCAACGCCTCGATCATGTTGTCGCGATAGGCGTCGTCGGCGGTGATGGTGGCGAACCGGCCGCCCTTGCCGCCTGCCTTGATGCGCTCCACGGCTTCGTCCATCGACACGAAGGCATAGCCGTCGGCCTTCATGTCGGCGATCACAGCGTCGAGGAAACCAGGCGCGATGTTGAGGTGCCGATTGACGCTGTCAGGCTTCTCGGGTGTCGCCGTCACGCGGTGCAGCATCAGGATGGCGCCGATGCCGCCGACAAACGGCCTGGCCAGCGGTGCGAGGCCGGTATAGCGGGCGAAATTGAGCGCCAGTTTCCGGATTGCCTCCCCACCGTCGATCATTCATTCACCTTTTGCGCCTAGGCTGATCCAAGCACGGAACACGCCTGAGCGCTCCCCCAAATCGGGATCAATACGCCTTAAGGATTGAGGTATGGTTGACGCAATGGCGTCATTTGACGGCAATCGGCTCGCGGCGACCGAGGCTTCGCCACGCGCCCTGCCGAAGGATGCCGAGGGCCTGTCGGTTTCCGTTGCCGGAGCCGAAGGGCTCGCAGCCTATGCGGGGTTCTGCCGCTCGGCGCTCTTTGCACCGGCGCAGGGCGCGATATGGATCCTGAACTGGGCCGCGCATATCAAGCCCGATCTCATCGTGGCGACGCTCACGCTCGAAGGCAATCCGGTCTTCGCGCTCGTGCTGGAGGTTGTGAGCCAAGGGCCGTTTCGGGCCGCCCGTTTCATGGGCGACCGCCACGCCAATGGCAATTTCGCCGCCGCCGACCCGCAATGGCTGGCCAGGGCTGACATTACGGCCGTCCGATCGATGTTTGCGGCCATCGCCAAGGCGCGCCCCGACATCGACGTCATCGCACTGGAACGATTGCTGCCCGATCTCGACGGTATCGTCAATCCGCTCGCATCGCTCGATCACTTCGCCAGCCCCAATCTTTCGCTGGCCGTCGACCTTGCCGGTGGCTTCGATGCGCTGCTGTTGCGCGCCAGCGGCAAGCGCAAGCGCAAGAAACATCGTTCGCAGACGCGCAAGTTCGAGGCCGTCGGCAGCCACCGGCGCATCGAGGCGCGCAGCACGGACGAGGTGGACAGGCTGCTCGACGCGTTCTTCGAGATGAAGGAACTTCGCTTCCGCAAGATGGGCATTGCCAATGTCTTCGGTGACGACCAGACCCGTGGCTTCTTCCGAGGATTGTTCACGCAAGCCTTGGCCGAGGACAAGCCCCCTTCATGCTGCACGGGCTGGAGGTCGCCGGCAAGCTGCGCGCCATCACCGGGTCAAGCCGCTCCGGGCAACGCCTGATCTGCGAGTTCGGAGCGATCGCCGAGGATGATCTGGGCCACACCAGTCCCGGCGATTTCCTGTTCTTCGACAACATCCAGGAAGCCTGCGAGACCGGTTTTTCGGTCTATGATTTCTCTGTCGGCGACGAACCCTACAAGCGGCAGTGGTGCGATATCGAAACCCGGCATTTCGAGGTGCTGGTGCCGCTGACGCTGAAGGGCCGCGCGCTGGCGCTGACGCTTCGCCAGGGTGCGCGGCTGAAAGCCTTCGTCAAGAACAGCCCAACGATCTGGAAGCTGACCAAGATGTTGCGCCGCAAGGCAGTTGGGCAGGCTGCGCCCGCTGCCACGGACGACGAAAACTAGTCAGAAGTTGAGAGCTTCCCTGAGTGCCGGGCCGGCCCTGACACGAAGATCGAGATCGGCCTCGATATGGTCGATGTGGTGCAGCATCAGCCGGCTCGCCCGCTCGCAATCACTGCTCTCCAGCGCGCCGACGATTTCCGTGTGCTCGCTATGCCCGCAGGCGGACACGCCCGAGCGGCCATAGAGCGCGATAACCAGCGACGAGCGCGCCACCAGCTCCTCCATGAAGCGCTGCAGGATGGCATTGCCGGCGACAGACGCCAGCAGCAAATGGAAATCGCCCGACGCCTTGATTTCGGAACGCCGCGCGGTCGGGCCGCGCTCGGCGATGAAGCGACCTTCCTCGTCGAGCTGTGCCTTGAACGCCGCAATATCGGCTGCTGTGACCCGCCCGCAAGCGGCAATGGCGATGCCCGGCTCGATCAGCCGGCGCGAGGCGAACACCTGGCGCGCTTCCTCAGGCGACGGGTTGGCGACGAAGGCGCCGCGGTTGCGCTCGGTGCGCACCAGGCCTTCGAAGGACAGCATCTGCAGAGCAGCGCGTGCGACAGTGCGACTGACGTCGAACAGCGTGCCGACCTCGCCTTCCGAGAGCTTGGTGCCCGGCGCCAGCCTGCGGTCGACGATGGCGTCGCGCAGATTGTCGCGGATCGCCTGGGCGCGATCCTGGTTGGCGCTGTCGGTTGCGGAATAGATATGATCGGCAATGTTCATGGCGATGATGTTCCCGCCCCCTTCTAGCGCGACTCGTCCTCTCCGCACGAGAGGCAAAGTGGACACGAAGCCAGAAAAGATTGCATACGATTCTTGTGCAGATCGCCAACAATCGCCCATAATTTGTGCAACGCACAAGACAGCTCGCTGCATAGGCAACAGGCGAGAATCCTGATTTTTCTGACAATTCAATCGGTTGGCCCGACACATCCCATTTGGCACGCATGATGCATTGGTTAACGCGACCAAACGGGGAAGCCTGAATGTCCAAAGCCGCCGAGATCGACATCGTGTCCGTTTCGAAAGTCTATGGAACGACGACCGCCGTCGAGGACATCAGCCTGAAGATACCGGCGGGCACCTATTGCTGTCTGCTAGGCCCTTCCGGCTGCGGCAAGACCTCGACGCTGCGCATGATCGCCGGCCACGAAAGCATTTCGTCGGGTGATGTCCGGCTCGGCAACACCGTCGTCACCGACCTGCCGCCGGCCAAGCGCGGCACGGCGATGATGTTCCAGTCCTACGCGCTGTTCCCGCATCTCGACCTCATCGATAATGTCGCATTCAGCTTGAAGATGAAGGGCATCGATAAGGAACAGCGCCGCGCCAAGGCGCTCGACATGCTGAAGCTGATGCAGATGGAAGCCTATGCGACGCGCCGGCCCGCGCAGCTTTCCGGCGGCCAGCAGCAGCGCGTGGCGCTGGCCCGCGCGCTGATTACCGATCCTGAAGCGCTGCTGCTCGACGAACCGCTGTCGGCGCTCGACCCGTTCCTGAAGATACGCATGCGTGCCGAGTTGAAGAAATTGCAGACCTCGCTCGGCATCACCTTCGTCCACGTCACCCACAGCCAGGAGGAGGCCATGGCCTTGGCGGACCTGATCGTGGTGATGAATGACGGCCGCATCGAACAGGCAGCACCGCCGCGCGACGTGTTCGAACGGCCGGCCACGGCCTTCGTCGCGCGCTTCATGGGCGACCACAATGTCATTTCCGGCCGGGTCACCGGCAGCCAAGACGGCATGGTCGTCTTCGACGTCAATGGCGGTGGCTCGCTCGCCGCCTGCGGGCAAGGCCAGGAGCCGGGTACGCCGATCGACATTGCCATCCGCACCGACCATGTGCGCATCGGCCAGGCGCCCTCGCCCGGCCTCGGCTTCACCGGCATCGTCTCCAACATCGAATATCGCGGCGCCACGGTGAAGCTGTCGGTTACCGGCGCCGGCATCGACGACTTCACCGTCATCATCGACGATTCCGACTTCTTCGCCAGACCCGTCGCCCTTGGCGACGCCGTACCGCTCGCCTGGGATGCCGAGGATGCGATCGTCCTCGGCCGCCTTCATTCATGACTTCAACGAAGCAAAACAAGACAGGGGAATAGGCATGACAAAAACCACCGAAACGAAGACAGGCATTTCGCGCCGCTCGCTGCTCAAGACAGGTGCCGCCGCCGTCGGCTTTGCTGCCGGCTCGGGCGTCATCACAGGCTTCCCGACCATCTGGGCGCAGTCCAACATCACGCTGCGCCAGTTCGGCACCGGTGTGTCGAACCTCAACGCCATCGCCGACAAGTGCAAAGCCGACCTTGGCATCACACTGGAGATGACCGCGACCGATTCCGACGCCGCCGCCCAGCGCGCCGTGACCCAGCCCGACAGCTATGACATCGCCGACATCGAATACTGGATCTGCAAGAAGGTGTTCCCGAGCGGCGTGCTGCAGCCGATGGATGTCAGTAAGCTGAAATATTACGACGAGCTGGTGCCGCTGTTCAAAACCGGCAAGCTGACGCCCGACAGCGTCATTGCCCAGGGCACCGCGCCGCACACGGTTGGTTATGTCGAGGCGCAGGATTCAAAGACCTTCGCCAAGGCGCCGACCAACTGGTTCACCATGGTGCCGACCATCTACAACGCCGACACGCTCGGCATCCGCCCCGACCTCGTCGGCCGCGACATCACCACCTGGGCCGACATCATGGATCCGGCCTTCAAGGGCAAGACCGCCATCCTCAACATCCCTTCGATCGGCATCATGGATGCGGCCATGATCATGGAAGCCACCGGCAACATCAAATATGCCGACAAGGGCAACATGACCAAGGACGAGATCGACAAGACGATCGACTTCCTGATCAAGGCCAAGCAGGCCGGCCAGTTCCGCGCCTTCTGGAAGTCCTTCGACGAGAGCGTCAATCTGATGGCGTCGGGCGAAGTGGTCATCCAGTCGATGTGGTCGCCCGCGGTCGCCGCCGTGCGCTCAAAGGGCATCGCCTGCCGCTTCCAGCCGCTCAAGGAAGGCTACCGTTCCTGGGGTGGCGGTCTCGGCCTTGCAGCCCATCTCAAGGGCGCCGAACTCGACGCGGCCTATGAATACATCAACTGGTACACGTCGGGCTGGGTCGGCGGCTACCTCAACCGCCAGGGCTACTACTCGGCCAACATGGTCTCGGCCAAGAAGTTCATGTCCGAGGACGAGTGGGGCTACTGGATCGAGGGCAAGCCAGCCAAGGGCGAAATCAAAGCGCCTGACGGCACCGTCATGGAAAAGGCCGGCGCCGTGCGCGACGGCGGCTCCTTCGAAGAGCGCATGGGCAAGGTCGCTTGCTGGAACTCGGTCATGGACGAGGACCGCTACATGGTGAAGCGCTGGAACGAGTTCATCGCGGCATAAGCGAGCAAGCGCCGCTCCTTTACCCCTTCTCCCCTTGCGGGAGAAGGGAACGCGGCTCAGGCCGCATCATCAAACCCGAGAGCATTGATGACAGTCGCGCTCGAACGCCCTGCAATCGCCGCCGCGAAACCAGCCCGACGACGCCGCTTCTCGCTCGGTGCCGTCACGCCCTACCTTCAGTCGGCACCTCTCGCGCTGATCCTTGGCGCGTTCCTGCTTTTGCCGATCATCATGATCGTCGTCGTGTCCTTCTGGGATTACGACTTCGCCGCCATGTACCCGGACTTCCTGACCACCAATTATTCCGACGTTCTCGGTTCGTGGGTCACCTGGAAAACCTATCTCAACACCATCAAATTCGCCGTCATCGTCTGGGCGCTGACCTTGTTCATCGGCTTCTGGGTCGCCTATTTCCTTGCCTTCCACATCCGCACCACGGCCATGCAGATGGTGCTGTTCCTGGTGTGCACCGTGCCGTTCCTGACCTCCAACATCATCCGCATGATCTCGTGGATCCCGGTGCTCGGCCGCAACGGCCTGATCAACTCGACGCTGGTGCATCTGGGGCTTGTGCCCAAGCCCATCGAATGGCTGCTCTATTCCGAATTCGCGGTCGTGCTCGCCATGGTGCATCTCTACACGCTGTTCATGGTGACGCCGATCTTCAACACGCTGATGCGCATCGACCGCTCGCTGGTCGAGGCCGCGCGCGACGCCGGCGCTTCCGGCTGGCAGGTGCTGTGGAACGTCATCATCCCGCTGGCCAAGCCCGGCATGGCGATCGGCACGATCTTCGTCGTCACGCTGGTGATGGCCGACTTCTCCACCGTGCAGGTGATGTCGGGCGGCCAGAGCGCATCCGTTGCGCTGATGATGAAGAACCAGATGTCGCTGCTGCAATATCCGGCTGCCGCCGCCAACGCCGTGGTGCTGCTGGTTCTGGTGCTGTTGATGGTCGCCGGCATACTGCGCATCGTCGATATCCGCAGGGAGCTTTGAGGTGAGCCACGAAAAACGCACCTTGGAATTCTATGTGTTGGCCGGCTTCTTCGCGCTCTTCGTGCTGTTCCTGTACGGGCCGCTGTCGGCGATCCTGATCCTCTCCTTCCAGGGCGAGACCGGCGGCCTCACCTTCCCGCTCAACGGCGTGTCGTTGCACTGGTTCGCCAATCTGTTCGAGCGTCAGGCGGTTGGCGATTTCGGCGGCAGCTTCAAGCGCTCGCTGGTCCTGGGCCTGATGGTGATGGTCGTCACCGTCTTGGTATCGCTGCTGGCGGGGCTCGCCTTCCGGCAAAAATTTCGTGGGGCGACGGCTCTGTTCTATCTGGCTGTCGCCAGCCTCGTCGTGCCCTCGATCATCATTTCGCTGGGCATCGGCGTCGTCTTCCAGCAGGTCGGTTTTCGCCCTGCCTGGTACACGTCGGCCTTCGGCGCACACCTGACCTGGACCTTGCCTTTCGGCGTGCTCATCATGTTCGCCGTCTTCAACCGGTTTTCGCCGGCTTACGAGGAAGCCGCCCGCGATCTTGGCGCCAGTTCCTGGCAGACCTTCGCCCATGTCGTCTTGCCGATGATCGCGCCGAGCCTGATCGGCGTCGGCCTGTTCGGCTTCACACTGTCCTATGACGAATTTGCCCGCACGCTGATGACCTCAGGCAGCTTCAACACGCTACCGCTCGAGATCTACGGGATGACCACCAATGTCACGACGCCCGTCCTCTACGCGTTGGGCACGGTAACCACCGTGTTCTCCTTCCTGGTGATCCTGGCGACGCTGGGCGCCATCCTCTATGTCGGTCGCCGCCGGGCTAGAGCGTGACCGTGCAAATCCTGGTGGTAAACCCCAACACGACGGCGAGCATGACCGAGACGATCGCGGCGGCCGCGCGCGGCGCCGCCGCTGGCCTGACCGAAATCGTCGCCGTCACCTCGTCCATGGGGCCGGCCTCGATCGAGGGCTATTATGACGAGGCACTGGCTGTGCCGGGCCTCTTGATGGAGATCGCCGCCGGCGAGCGAAAAGGCGCTCAAGCCGCCATCATCGCCTGTTTCGACGACACCGGGCTGGACGCTGCCCGCGCCATGGCCGCCATTCCCGTCCTCGGCATCTGTGAGGCGGCGCTCAGCCTCGCCTCCTTCATCGCCCAGCGCTTCAGCGTCGTCACCACCACCGACCGCTCGCGCGTGCCCGTGGAGGCGCTGGTGCAGCGCTACGGCATGGCCGGGCGCGCCCGTGTGCGCGCCGCCGACATTCCCGTGCTTTCCCTTGAAGACCCGGCATCCGGCGCGGTCGAGAAACTGCGCGGCGAAATCGCCCGCGCCATCGAGGAGGACCGCGCCGAAGCCATCGTGCTCGGCTGCGCCGGCATGGCTGATCTTGCCCATCGTCTGCAGGGCGAATTCAGTTTGCCGGTCATCGACGGCGTGGGTGCGGCTGTGAAGCAGGCGGAAGCGTTGATTGCCTTGGGCCTGTCGACCTCCAAGCGCGGCGCCTATGCCAGCCCTCTCGCCAAGCCCTATCGCGGCGTGCTGAAATCCTTCTCGCCCGGGATGATCGCCGCGGAATGAGAGCCATGAAACCGACCCTCCGCACACTGTCGCTGCAGGAACTGAGCGTTCTGATCGACTGGGCGGCCGCCGAGGGATGGAACCCTGGCCTCGCCGATGCCGCCGCCTTCCAGGCTACCGATCCGGAAGGCTTCATCGGCGCGTTTGTCGGCAATGAGATGGTCGCGGCAATCTCGGCTGTCGCCTACGGTCCAGAATTTGGTTTCATCGGCCTTTACATCTGCCGTCCCGACATGCGTGGCAAAGGCTACGGAAAGGCGGTTTGGACTGCCGGCATGAAAAGGCTCGCAGGCCGCACGATAGGGCTCGACGGGGTTGAAGAACAGCAGAGCAACTATCGGCGCAAAGGCTTCCGTCCGATCTATGAGACCATCCGTTACAGCGGGCGCCCGGCAGTACCAGCCGTCAGCGCCGAACGGCTGCGTACGGTTACCACGCAGCTCATTCCCGACATCATCGCCTATGATGCGCATTGCTTTCCCGCGCCCCGGCGCGCGTTCCTGCAGCAGTGGCTGCAGCCGCCACACCATGCGCTGGCGGCAATCACGTCCCAAGGGACGAACGGCTATGCGGTGGCGCGCTTGTGCCGCGATGGCTTCAAGATCGGACCCTTGTTCGCAAACGGCGTGGAGACCGCGCTGCACTTGCTTGAAAGCCTGGCGGGTGCCTGCGAGGGCGATCTCAACATCGACGTTCCGGCAACGAAGCTGGATTTCATATCGGCGCTCGGTGCGGCTGGTTTCTCACCGACCTTCACCACCACGCGAATGTACAAGGGGCGAGCGCCGAAGCTCGGCCCCGAGCGGATATTCGGCGTGACGAGCCTGGAACTGGGATAGTACCGAGCGTCGGAGAACAGCAGTTCTATCAGGCCGCGGAGCGCCGCCCGGGACTTCCCGGCGGTTCGTGGCCAAGCGGCGTCACCAGCGTCAGGTCGGGGTAACCGCTCTCGATCAGCTTGACGGCCGCCTGCGTCACCTCATCGTCCGGTTCAAGCATGGACAGGAACACTTCCGTGGCCTCGCCGCCCAGGCGGCTGATGCCTTGCGCATCGGCCGGCCCGCATTCGACCACCACAAGGTCATAGGCGGTGGTCAGCGACTGCATGATGATCGGCAGCCGGTCGGCGGCGCGCATGGCGCGGACCGGATCGGCGGTGCCGACGGGAATGACGTGGCAGTCGGAATAGAGATCGGCATGAATCACGTCGCTGAATTGCGCCTGAGAGGCCAGCAGATCGGTGATGCCGGGGAAAAGCCCGCTGTCCAGCATCGGCCGCGAGGCGGCACCCGAGGCGGTCAGGTCGAGCAGCAGGACGCGCAGGCCGGCATCGGACACCTCACGCGCCACCAGGACCGCCGACGCGGCCGCCTCATCGCCTTCGGGCGAGACAAATATGGCGCGCGCCGCCCCACTGGCGATCAGCTTTTCAGCGGCCTTCTCGATGTCGATCTCGCCGAGCACCGAGGGCGTCCGCTGGACCTCTGCGACGGGCTCCGGCTCGGCGACTGATACAGCCTCGGCGATGGGCTCGGCCTTTGACACAGGTCCTGCCGGGGCAACAGGTTCGGCAACAGGCTCGGACGCGGCAAGCGGCTGCATCGGCATCATTTCCGGATCCGCAACCGTTTCAGGCCACGGCGTCTCAGCGGCACGACTGGCGAACTCGCTGGCGGCAGCCGGCTCGAGGCGGGCCGATGGCTCCGGAGCAGCCGGCTCCTGTTGGGCAGTTGAGGGCATCGCGACTTCGTCGATCGGCGCGAAACGGGTACCCGTGGCCGGGCGCATGGCGCGGCCCGAGAACAGCTCCCGCAGCAGCGTGAAGACAGCCGCCAGCAGAAGCGAAGCCGCCGCGGCTGCGCCAACGATCGGCCCGACCTTGGGGAAATACGGCTCGGAGGGCACCGAAGCCGGCGAGGAGACGCGGGCGTCGACCGGCACGTAGTTGCGATCCTTGCGCGAGGCTGCCTCGCGGTAATTGGTCAGATAAAGCTCGAGCTGCTGGCGCTTGGCGGCGGCATCGCGCTGCAGCGCGTCGAGATCGACCTGCTGTTCGCCGGCCTGCGCCGAGGCTGCCTTCAGCGTGTTGACGTCGGCGACGAGCTGGCTTTCGCGTGCCTTCGCGGCATCGGCCTGCATGACCAGGCCCTTCATGACCTTCTGGGCTTCGCTGCGGATTTGCGCGTCGAGATCGGCCAACTGTGATTTCGCCGCGCGAACGCGCGGATGATTGTCGAGCATCGTCGTCGACAGATCGGCGATGTTGGCGCGCAACTCAGCCTGGCGTTCGCGCAAACGCTGGATCAGGTCGGAAGACAGCACTTCCGGCAGGGAATCCAGCGAGCCGCCATTCTGCAGCGCCTTGCGCATGCTGTCGGCGGTGCCTTCGGCCGCGGCGCGGTTGGCGCGCACCCGCGACAATTCGGTCGACAGCTCGGCCAGCTGCTGGGTCGCCAGAGTGGCGTTGTTGCCGCCCATCAGGAGGTCGGACTGCGAGCGGTAAGCCGCAACCTTGGCCTCGGCATCCCTGACCTGCTTCGACAGGTCGGCGATCTCGGGCGCCAAAAAGTCCGCGGCGGCGGTGTTCGATTCGCTCTTGGCCGCGCCCTGCCCGGCAATATAGGCAGCGGCAATGGCATCGGGGATGGCGGCGGCGAGCTTTGGATCCTCTGAGGAGAACTCAATGGCAATGATGCGGGTCTTTTCAACGCCAAAGACGTTGAGCCTCTCGCGCATCTTCTTCAAGACACGCTCGTCGGCTGGAACATCCATCGGGTCGTTCTTCAGCCCCAGCAGGATCAGGACGCGGCTCAGCTTCGACATGTTGAGCGTCTCGTCGAACTCAGGCAGCCGCGACAGACCGAGTTTCTGCGCCACCTGCTTCAGGATTTCGTTGGACGAAATGATCTGGACCTGGGTGGCAACGCCTTGCTCGTCGAGGATCGGCTTGTCGCCGTCGTTGTTGCTGCCGGCCGGACGGGTGTAGACGGATTCACGCGGGGCGATTTCCACCTGCGTCTGAGCTTTGTAGTGCTTGGTCGCGAATGATGCGAAGGCAAACGCCAGGCCCGTCACAACCAGAACGAAGACCAGAATGCGCAGCCAGTTCCTCGCCAGGCTGGCGAAGAGCTGCCTGAGGTCGACGTCAACATCTGCGGCCGCGGACTGAACGGACATGCATCCCTACTCCGAAACTGGGTCAGCACGCACCGTAAACAACTATGGTAACCCAGTAGTTAAGATCGCGGTAATACGCCGTTAGGGATTACTGGCGAGCAGCAAACAAACCCGCAAAAAAACGACAAAACCATTGCCGGTGTGCGCCGCATTGACCGCCTCCTTTACCGACCATTAACCCTAACAGGATGATAACGAACCTCGATATCAGATGTTTGCTGCGATGCTGCAGCGGCCAGCCGAAGGTACGTGTCCGGTCATGAAAAGCACTGCTTCTCTCTTTCGCGCGCTGCTTGCCGTATCGATGCTCGCCGGCTGTTCCAGCTACCGGCCGACCCCGGCGGCGTTCCACGAGGTGCTCGACCAGCCCTACCGCCTCGGCGCAGGCGACCGCATCCGCGTCACCGTGTTCGAGCAGGACGGGTTGACCAACACCTACAGCGTCGACCAGTCCGGCTATCTCTCCTTCCCGCTTGTCGGCGCCATACCGGCGCGTGGCCACACCGCACAGCAGATGGAAAAGGAAATCGCCGACAAATTGCGACAAGGCTATCTGCGCGACCCCGACGTCTCGGTCGAGATCGATCGCTACCGGCCGATCTTCGTCATGGGTGAAGTGGGTGCCGCCGGCCAGTATTCCTACGTGCCCGGCCTTACCGTGCAGAAAGCCATCGCCATAGCCGGCGGCTTCTCGCCACGCGCCAACCAGGAAAGCGTCGACATCACTCGCGACATCAACGGCAAGGTGATGACCGGCCGCGTGGTCACATCCGAGCCGCTGCTGCCCGGAGACACCGTCTACGTCCGCGAACGCCTGTTCTGACAGACACCACGTGGCGGACAAGCTCAGGATCGTCCACTGCTTTCGCTCACCCGTCGGAGGAATTTTCCGCCATGTGCGCGACCTGACGGAAGCGCAGGTCGCCGCAGGCCATATGGTCGGCATCGTCTGCGATTCGACCACCGGCGGCGAATTCGAGGAGCGCCTGTTCGCGCAGATGAAGGACATGCTGGCGCTCGGTATCCATCGCACGCCAATGCAGCGCCATGTCGGCCCGGGCGATCTCGCCTCGGCGCGGCGCACCTACAGGATCATCAAGGAATTGCGGCCGGACGTGTTGCACGGGCATGGCGCCAAGGGTGGCGCCTATGCCCGTCTGTTCGGCTCATTGTTGCGGATATCAAGGTCTCGCGTAGCCCGCCTTTATTCGCCGCATGGCGGCTCTCTCCACTATGACGAGAACACGATCACGGGAAAGCTTTTCTTTGCGCTCGAACGCTTCATGGCACGCTTCACCGACTGCCTGCTGTTCGTCTCGGATTATGAGCGGCGGACCTATCGCAGGAAGGTGGGCGAGCCGCCGATCCCCAACATTCTGGTCTACAACGGACTGCGTGCCGCCGAATTCGAGCCGGTGATCACCAGTACCGATGCGGCGGATCTGCTCTACATCGGCATGATGCGCGACCTGAAGGGGCCCGACATCTTTATCGACGCCCTGGCCGCCGCCGGTCCGCAGCTTGGACGCGCGCTGAGCGCGGTAATGGTCGGCGACGGCGATGACCTGCCGCGCTACCACGCGCAGGTAGAGCGCCTGGGACTCCAAGGCAATGTCCGCTTCCTGCCGCCAATGCCGGCCAGGGAGGCCTTTGCGCTGGCAGCGCTTGTCGTGGTTCCCTCACGCGCCGAAGCCATGCCCTATATCGTGCTGGAGACGCTGGCCGCGGCGAGACCGATGATCGCGACGTCCGTCGGCGGCATACCGGAGATTTTTAGCTCCGGCTCCCCTGCCTTGATTCGCCCCGATCCGGTCGAACTCGCCGACAAGATGAGTGAGGCGCTTGCCGACCTTGCCGCCTATGGCCGACTGATGCCCGATACTGCCAGCCTCAAGGCGCGCTTCGGGGCCGACGTCATGGCCGCCGAAATCGAGAAGGCTTATTTCGCTGCGCTCGACAGGTAGCGCCCAAGCCTTTCCAAAGCCACGCGTTGTTTCAAGGGTTTCTTAGCTCTCTTTTGCTATTCCGTCAGGGGAAGCTTGCGGACAGCCCCCATGAACGAGATCGACCCCGCACACCGCTTTTCACCAGAAGCCGTGCGCAAATTCGAGGCCCCGACCGAAGGTGACACGCCCGGCGGCATGAATGACGTTGCCCGACAGGTCGCTTCGCAATACCGGCGCGATACGATGTCGCCGATCATGGTCAGCGGCGTGCTTCGCATGGTCGAATTCGGATTGCTGTTCCTGTCCGGCCTCGGCGTTTATTTCCACTATGTCGGTTTCTTCAATTATCTCGCCTGGCAATATCCGTTGACGATGGCCGCAGCCTCGTTCCTCGCCGTGGTGCTGCTCGACGTCAGCGACTGCTACCAGGTCGTCGCGCTGATGCGGCCCATCGCCAATTTCGGCCGCATCCTGCTGGCCTGGGCCGGAGCCTTCGCGCTGATGGCTTTGACCGCCTTCGCCGTGAAGATGTCGGAAGACTATTCACGCCTTTTGTTCGGCACCTGGTTCGTAGTCGGTTTCGTTCTCCTCTTCGGTCTCAGGCTGGTTATGTCGAAACTCATCCGGCGCTGGGCGCGCGATGGCCGCATGGAACGGCGCGCCGTCATTGTCGGCGGTGGCAAGGCGGCTGAAGTACTGATCCGCTCGGTCGAAAAGCAGCCCTACAACGATATCCGCATCTGCGGCATCTTCGACGATCGCGGCGACAAGCGCTCGCCGCCGATCGTTGCCGGCTATCCCAAGCTCGGGACGATTTCGGAACTGATTGAGTTTGCCCGCATCGCCCGCATCGACATGCTGATCGTGTCGCTGCCGCTGACGGCTGAAATGCGTGTGCTGCAGCTGTTGAAGAAGCTGTGGGTGCTGCCGGTCGATATCCGCTTGTCGGCGCATTCCAACGCGCTGCAGTTTCGCCCGCGCGCCTATTCCTTCATTGGCTCGGTGCCGATGCTGGATATTTTCGACAGGCCGATCAACGACTGGGATTCGGTCGCCAAGCGTGCCTTCGATATCATATTCAGCCTCATTGGCATCGTCGTCTTCTCGCCGGTGATGCTGGCAACCGCGATCGCCATCAAGCTCGACAGCAAGGGGCCGGTGCTGTTCAAGCAAAAGCGGCACGGCTTCAACAACGAGATCATCGAGGTCTACAAGTTTCGCTCGATGTACACCGACCGCTCGGATCCGACCGCCAAGCAGACCGTGACCAAGAACGATCCGCGCGTCACCCGCGTCGGCCGCTTCATCCGCAAGACGTCGATTGACGAGCTGCCGCAGTTCGTCAATTCGCTGCTGGGCTCGCTGTCGCTGATCGGCCCGCGCCCGCATGCGATCGCCGCGCAGTCGCACAACCTGCTCTACAACGAGGTGGTCGACGGCTATTTCGCGCGCCACAAGGTCAAGCCCGGCGTCACCGGCTGGGCGCAGATCAATGGCTGGCGCGGCGAGATGGACACCAATGAGAAGATCCGCATGCGGACCGAATACGACCTCTATTACATCGAGAACTGGTCGCTGCTGTTCGATCTCAGAATCCTGTTCCTGACACCGGTCCGGCTGCTCAACACGGAAAACGCCTATTGAGCGCGATTTCCCACGAGTTGCCGTCGGCCGCGGTCAATGCCAAGCTGATCGCGCTGATATCGACCAGTGCGGTGGTGGTCGGCATCCTTTTGTCCGGTTTCGTCATCAGCGAGCCGGCGCCTTACGAAATCTACATGGCCGGCCTGATCGTCATCTGGGCATTGTTTGGCCTGAGGATTTCGCGCGCCACAGCACCGCTGCTGGTGCTGCTGGTGACGATGAACATTGGCGGCATGATCTCCATGACTCAGATGGCGGACCTCGCCTTCACGCCGCTCTATCTCTCCGTATCGCTGTTTCTCGCCTTCAGCGCGGTGTTCTTCGCCTCGATTACCGCCACGCAGCCGGGCCTCTACCGGCTGATCTTCAATGCCTATGTCATCTCGGCGGTGGCGACGTCGCTGCTTGGCATAGCCGGCTATTTCCATGCCTTTCCCGGCGCCGAGATCTTCACCAAATACGATCGCGCCGCCGGCGCCTTCCAGGATCCGAACGTCTTCGGACCTTTTCTGGTGTTGCCCGGCATCTATCTGCTCTACCTGATCCTGACCGGTTCGATCTCGCGCATGCCGCTGCTGGCGGTGCCGCTGCTGATCATCACATTGGGCATCTTCTTCTCCTTCTCGCGCGGCGCCTGGGGCATGTTCGCCGTCTCGGCGGTGCTGCTCACCGGCTGCCTGTTCCTGCAGAGCGCCAGCGGCAAGTTCCGGCTGCGCGTGGTGATCATGACCATCGCCGCGCTGGCACTGCTGACGATCGCCATCATCGTCATCCTGCAATTGCCCGGCGTGTCGGACATGTTCACCCAGCGCGCTCATCTGGAGCAGAGCTACGATACCGCGCGCCTTGGCCGCTTCGCCCGCTACACGATCGGCTTCCAGATGGCGATGGAGCATCCGTTCGGCATCGGGCCGCTGGTCTTCGGCAAGATGTTCGGCGAGGACACGCACGACATCTGGCTGAAGATGCTGATGGATTATGGCTGGCTCGGCTTCGTGTCGTTCCTGACGCTCGTCTTGTGGACCATCGCAGCCGGGTTCCGCATCCTTTTGCGCGACCGGCCGTGGCAGCCCTATCTCCTGTGCGCCTACGTCGCCTTCATCGGCAATATCGGGCTCGGCACCTTCATCGACATCGACCACTGGCGCCACATGTATCTGCTGCTCGGCCTGATCTGGGGCGCGATCGCCCTGGAATACCGCCACCAGCGGCAATTGCTGCCGGCATTTCCAGGCGTGTCGGCGATCGCGCGATAAACGCCGAATTTCGGTTGACCCGAACAGGGTTATCACGATACATCGCGACCGGTCCGGAGTGTAGCGCAGCCCGGTAGCGCACTTGACTGGGGGTCAAGGGGTCGTCGGTTCGAATCCGGCCACTCCGACCAATTAAAACAAGGACTTTCCCCCAAAGTCCACGATTTCAGACACCACTTTTTAGTTTCGGGGTAATGGCCCGGGTAAATTGAAACAAAGGACAATTCACGTGTCCACCGCCAATGGAATCAAGAAATCACACTGCAACAAGTGTGGCGGGGTACGGAATCACCGAATTGCGTATCATGACCGAACTGATTGGGAGGACGTGCTGGGGTACGGAAACTCAATCTCCGGATCCGACAGCTATTATCTGCTTAAATGTGCGGGCTGTGAGGACATCCAGTTCCGTCACGAGATATTCTTTTCGGAGGATGATCCCCAAGGGGGGCCCACCGTTCGCCTTTACCCACCGGCACTTTCACGACGTGAGCCGCCTTGGGCTCGAGACATTATTTGGCCTCTCGGCTCAAAAGCGGAGGCGGCGATCGGCGATCTGCTTGCCGAAATCTACGCTGCCCTTCAGAACGATTCTCGAAGATCTGCGGCCATGGCTATCCGCGCCCTCGTGGAAACGATCATGATCGACAAGGTCGGAGACCAGGGAGCATTCGGTGACAACGTTAAGGCGTTTTTGGCTGCAGGCTACGTTCCTCCAAAGTCAGAAAGACTCTTTCGTGAAACCCTTATCGAGGGTGGCCACGCTGCTATGCATCGGAGTTGGAAACCTAGCGTTACCGAACTGGAAACGATGATGGATCTGACGGAATGGCTGGTGGCTTCGATATACGTGCATCCACAACAAGCGGCTGCGGTTCAAGCAAAAATCCCCCCTAAATCTGCTAAGCGAAAGACGCCCTGAGGGGTAACATTGTCGCGATATCTCGATGCTCGAAGCTCCGATGCGGTGGGCAGGAGGTGGCTCATCACATTCTTGTGCTCCCGCGTTGACGAAAGGCCCACAAATGAGCGCTTGGCCTTCTTTGAACCTAGCCGACTTATGGCAAGAAGACTTTGATGCCTTGAATTTTCGGGAATTGACCAACTCGTCGTCTACATCCCCGTACTTAGTGTCAATGTCACCAACATGCATGCCGATATATGCAGCGATCTCATTGATGCCTCTTGGGCCGCGGAGAGGATCGCGGAAGCCTGCGGAAATGTAGAAGTGGAGGAAGACTTTCCCGAGGGTTCCCATCGGATGAGGTTGAAACTGACAGTCTACCGCCCCGGCCCGAATTTTAAAGAGGTCCTATATGATTGCGTCATCCTGTTTCGCGAATTGGATGAAACGGACCAAGCAGAATTCGTTCGGTGGCAAAAAACGAGAGCAATCGTTGATGATTATGAATTGGCAATAGACGAGATATCTCCGCTTGTCCCTCAGATTGTCGATGACTACCTAGCCAATCTTGTATACGGCGCCTACGCCTAGATGAAAGAAGACGCTCCAGATCGATACACAGAAGAACTTGCAAAATTCCCGGAGAGACAAATTGGATTTTACAAAAGCGGCTTCAGTGGCCTGTTAGATGCGGCAAGCTATTGCTCCATTGATAGCTGGCTAATCCCTCGCGGTGTAGAGCCGGGTCGATTATTTCAAGTGACGAGACAAAAATACAACTTTACGGATTTTATTCCTGGTCGAGTTCTGACCATGGATGGTAAATCGTTCGTCCAGTCGGACGGATTGCTCGCTTACTTCCCCATGAGTCAATATTTTAAATCGCGCGTATGCGCCAGTTTCGCTTTACGCAAAGATGAAGACGCCTGGCATGATCCGTTCCTCTGGCATGAGGCCTCGTTCACTTATTCGCCACGTTGGGAACATCTTCGTTACGATCAGTCGCAAAGCCGACGCGAAGATTGCTTAGTTGATCCGAGCGGCACCCTGGTTGTCGTGGGCGATCGAGATTTTTGGCATGTCTTGTACGATGTCGCTCCCCTTAATCTCGTTACGACAAAAAGCATTCACACCTTCGTGGCTGGGGTAGCCCATGAGTTGGCAGCCAGTGTGGGTCTTTCTGACAATTTGAATTACGACTGGACAAAGATCACTGACGAGCAGTTTGAGCAGCTGTGTTACGACGTCATCTTCATGCATCCGAAATTCGATGCCGACACAATTCGCAAACTCGGCAAGTCGAGGTCGAGAGATGGTGGCAGGGACATCGAGGTACACGACATCCCTAGCCAGCCAGGATTCAAACCCAATAAGTGGATATTTCAATGCAAGCTTATCGGGAATGGTTCGTCTTTAACGGCGACCAAGCTCGTGGATGTAGGGGATATGCTCGACCACTACGGAGCGCAAGGTTTCGGGGTCTTCACGACTGGACTCATCGACGCCACACTCTATGACAAACTCGACGCTGTATGCGGCAAGCGATCAATAGAGCAGCTCCATTTTTCGTCACTTGAACTGGAGAGGACACTCATCCGATATCCAACGATACGAAATCGATATTTCCATTAGCAAGTTCGAGCGTTTGAGCACCGGTCAAGGGCTTGTGGACCGGATTGATGTTCGTCGTGTTAACAAATGCAATGGGTTACGCAGAACCCTGCCGTCCTGGCCTTGCTGGAGATCAGCACGGGGTAAGCTGCTTGGGTAGCTGACAGATTGTGATGTCGCGAAATTGCGAGCTTCGAGCCGACTTCAAAAGGTTGGACCAATGGGAGTAAGAAAGATTAAGCGAGAGATTTTTCTCGCGGAACATCCAAATATCGTCGAATTTATAATAATGTGATGCGCTTTTCGCTCTTCTATTTTCGCTGGATGGCGCTCTGGTTTTGGGACTTTGCCATCAACCAAGGACATTCATCCTGGTGCTGGCGCGCGAGTCGCCAAGCTGATCCACCAATTCTGGCGCTTATTTTCCTTCGGCGTGATCTCCTGCACCCGCACCTTGGACCGATCTCCTTTGCGAGATCGAATGATTTCTGCTTATCCTTGGTGTGAGCACCGTGCGGCAGTGCGGTTTTTCGAATACGCTCACGACGTAAGGCGCAACCTGCTTAACGGGCATCAGCTGGCACCCAAATTGCCCGCCGGCCTAGGCCCGGCGTCCTACATCCCAACTACACGATGCCGGGCATTCTCGAAAGCGGCAACTGCTGCGCTGAAGAAGCTCTTTTCGCGAGCGTCAGCAGGTGCGTTCACCCGGTCGTGGGAGGCTGCACCGGTCCGGCGCGAGGTTCTGCGGTCGGCGCTTGCTTGCTATGTTACTGCAACGACTCTTCGCGCCCTATCGAGGCGACAAATGACTTCCGACTGTCGCACCTGGAGGCCGCCTTGGTTTGCGTACTGTATTCGCACCTTGATCGGTGCCATCAGCGCGGCTTGAGATTGGCGTATTGGACCAGCGCTAACCACGTTTACATGCACGGCACCGAGCGGCTTCGCGGCAGACACGATCGCCGCTCGGCAGGCACTCACGACTTCAGGCGGGGTCCCAGGTTTCGCTTTCAGGGATGCCAACGGTCCAAAGGGATAGCCGATTGAAACCCGCCCGAACTCGCCGCGTCCAGCATCGGAAGGCCTTAAAGTGGACGGCAGGTTGATGCCAGGCTTGGTGCCATTGGCCGACACATTGGCCCCGTTATCCGGGGCTGGGCTGCCTGCGGCAGACGCCTTAGCGGCAGCCGAACCGCCAGCACCAGTCGACACGCCTGCGCTTTTGCTCCCCAGGTTGCCGCCAGCATCAACGCCTACGCCGACGGACCCGTTGCCCGTGCCGACCGATCCCCCGATGTTTGCGCCACCCACACCATCGACGCTCGCACCGGCCCCCACAGAGGCACCTTGTGAACCGACGCTCACTCCAGCACCGACTCCGAGCCCGCCAACCTTGCCGCCACCACCCACGTCAAGGGCCCAGGCAGGTTTAGCCATTCCGATCATCATCGCTACTGCCACGTATTTGTACATTGAAGGTTTCCTCCAGCGGCGTAGGTTCGATTTTCGCCGGGCGCTTATCAGCTTCACTGTCGAGGGCCCTGCGTAGTCGGGAGCAATGCGTCCGGGAGGGTAATCGTCGTCGCTACCACAACCCGTTTTGACGATTTCTGGACCTTTGACTTGCCTTTTTCAGGCGAGCTGCGTTGGCGGGCCGACTGGCTAGCCAGTGGAATTGCAGCAACATCCGCTTCGATTGCCCGCCCGATACGCGCGCTACGACGCGCACTTTGCGATTTGACGAGATCGATCGCGCTGCGCGCGGCACTGAGGTTGATGGCCATTCCAATGGCCTTTTTGCGCTCTTGCTCCAGAGCAGAGCGTTGTACGGCAGCGGCCTGCCTTGCCGCGTCGCGTTCCTGATGAGCAACGTCGAGATCACGCGCGGCCAGGTCCGTCTGAGCGCGCGCAACTTGCAATGAATGCTGCAATGCATTGTTGGACAGCTTTAAGTTAGCCTCGGCGACCTGTCGGCCCTTTACAGCGCCGGCCAGTTCGATCGCGGCCTGATCCGCACTAGTCTTATTGGCGTCGCCGGCTTGCCGGGCTAGGGCGAGCTCGCGCCAGGTGAGCTCTACCCTGCGGCGTTCCTGGTCAAACGCTCGATTCGCCTGGGCGAGTGAAGCCGCCATGGAATTACGCGCTTCCTCGGAAAGAACAGCTTCTGCTTTTAAGCCTGTAATAACGCCGTAAGACACTTCTAGGTCGAGTGCGATATTTTGGTTCTGTTGAGCCGCATTCCTCAACGCTCGTCCTTGCTGTGCCGCTGTGTCCGCAGCTGTATGGGCCTGCGCGATGGAGTTGCCTTTGTCGCGCTGCATCAAGACCAGTTGCGCTCTTGCCGCCGCCAATTCGCTCTGCGCCGCGACAAGCTGCTTCGTTTCGGCGCCATCGTCTGCGGGAGAGATTACCCACAGAAGAAAAATGCATACAGGGATGGCACTCCACCTCCAGTGAGGCAAGTTAAAACGATGCAAGGCCGCACGCTTATTGTGTTGGGGGCCTGAAAAAGATCCATCTCTGAACGCCACCGCGTGATCCTCGCTGCTTCACTTAAACGGCATGCCATTGCGGTCTTGCTTGCAGTGATCAGTGCCATAGAATTCTGCTGTATGATGTCATCTCACGAAAGGATAACTTACGCTTGCTGGGATTGTTCCCGACATTTACGCCTAATACCTAATATGGCTTAGGTTGCTCAAAAGGCGTAGAGATAGTGGCTCCTTACGGTTTTTCCACTTCGAGGTTACTGTACTTTGAGTTACCATCTCAAGCCGTCAGCCGACAGACTGACCCGCGCGGCCGCGGGACGTATTTTGCACAACCTCGGCCAGCCTCCCGGACAACTGGCTCGGGCAACCGAGGGCAAGCTATGTCGTGAGAGATCGATCTTTGGGTTGTCGCCCATGTCCCGCCTCGAGCCGGTCACGGCAGCGAACACCATATTTGCCGTAGCGGCAGCCGTTCCAGGGCAGTCCCGTGACGGCGAGGCTTTGTCGTAGAATGTTGAGCAGGACGTGTGGATTTTACATAGAAACGTACTATTTTCCTCTCGTGGGCAAGACAGGCAAAACAATCGCCATCAATTCATCCGGTCCAATAAAATTCATCCGGTGCAGTAAAAGGAAATTGTATGACCTCCGCTCTCGAACAACATAACCGACTGGATAACGTGTCGATAACGGCTGACATCGTCGCTGCCTATGTATCGAACAATCCGGTGCCGGTTGGCGAGTTGCCGAAGCTGATTGGTGATATCCATGCCGCCCTGAATGGCATCGGCACGCCGGTGGTGGAGCCCATGGTCAAGCCGGAACCGGCCGTATCGATCAAGAAGTCAGTGACACCGGACTTCATCATCTGCCTGGAAGACGGAAAGAAATTCAAATCGCTCAAGCGACATCTCCACCATTTTAACCTGACCCCCGATCAATATCGGCAGAAGTGGAACCTACCGGCCGACTATCCGATGGTGGCGCCCAACTACGCAGCCACCCGCTCGGCCCTGGCGAAATCGATTGGGCTCGGGCGCAAGGCGCCGGCTCCAACAGCCGCTGTGACAGAAAGACAGAAACCCGTCGTGCGTGCGGCTGCAAAGCGAACAACTGCGGCTGCGGTCAAGTCGCCGTTGAAGAAGGCGCGCAAGACGTCTGCCAAAGCGTAGTCCCGCCTAACGGCCTACCGAGAGACCGCTCCAATGAGGGCTCTTATCAAGCTCGCGCCACTGCCCATTCAGACGAACCAGTCTCGCTCATAAGCACGTGCACTTCAGCAGGGGGGCGCTGGGCAGAAAGTTCAAAAAGCTTTCGAGATGCCCTGTAGATAGACTCGTTTTGGTGGCATCGGTCGTCGCCGCCGTCGCCGTATCTATACATTCCGACACGCTGTCTCGTCGTCAAGCAGGTTATGCATTGAAGCGCGAAATTCTCGCACCGCGTCTGTCTGGTGTGACAGCATCGCGATCCGCCGTTCGTAGCTCAAGATCAAGTTTGTCATCTTGCTAAGTTGCAACGAGTGATCTGATGACACGGAACGGTTCTCAATCGCCTCGGCAAGGAAAGCGGCGTTGGTGACACTGCTTCCATGGCGTTTTATGAGGTCTTCTTTCTCGGCATCCATCTCGGCAGCAAATTTGTCGAAAACCATTGCCAGAAAATCGAACCGCACGACACCCGCAGGTCGCCCACGCGATGGATGTCTGGATATGAAGCTGAGTATCGACATCCACACCAATCTCGCTATGGCCGGGAAATGCACTGGCGGCAGCGCAGATATGCTGTGTGCGTCCGCATCGCCGACGGCTTAAGAATGCAGAACGTGAACGCGTCGGCCGCGTAGCCAATGTCTGCGTGCGACAAGGCGAAAGGCCGGTTGCCGAAAATCGCACCCGAAATGTTAGCCATGGAACGAGCAGGCCGTGCACAACGCATTGGTCACGATGCCCTCACCCCGCCCGGCAGGCAATTAGTCCTTCCGTCTGGCAATCACGTCCAAAATAGGTAAGCTGGTTTCCCTCCCAGAAATTGCCGGCACAGATACAAGCGCATTTTTACAAACTCGCATCCCGTAAGTGCGACGTGCCGGGTTGCTGCCGAGCCGCCGCTCAGGCCCGGCTGCTGGCGGGGGACGCTTGGCGACAGCATAGGCAGCCGGGCCGAGCCGGACGCTAGGAGCTCCGGCGTGCCAACCTGTCCTTCAGCGTGACCATACGCAAGTCGTCCTTCAGGAGAGAAAACTATCCCTTAAGGGTGTTTTCAACAGGAGTACTACAGCATATGGAGTATCGAACGCCTGCTGACGCAGCTCAATAGTTGATTCTTCCGATCGTTGCACGCAACCCCGAGGTGACCCTTGCGCCAAGGGTATGCCGGGCAAGTCAAGTTGACAGAAGCTACTGACTTCGCCGCAACATGACGCCAGCGCAGCTATCGTCATCGACATGTCCAATCTCTGTCTGCTTCGCGCGGTGGGAAGCCTAAACGTCCGGCCGGCCGGAATGCTCGGTCGAGACGGAACCTTCCCACAGAAAACCACAGCCATTCATCGGGCTTGGCCGATAGGCTTCGATTGCCGATCCCAAGTCGTCTGGTCGGGGGGCTAAGGCTCCGCCGTTTGCGAAGAAGCGTTTTGCGTGACAGCCAAGCTTATGGATCTGCCGGTTCGCGCCGCCCTTCGTCGTTTCAAGACGATGCTCTTGATGGCTGATCATCATCAACAAGCGCCAGTTGGATCAAGCACGCCAGATTTTTCCCACTTAAAGACCTGCAAATTCCAGCGGTAAACGATAAATTATCTTGTGGTAGATACTGTCCGTTCTGCAATTTGGGGCGGGCCATGAGAATAAATTCAACGATTTACGCTGCCTTTGTCGTCGTAGTGTCCAGCAATGTGCAGGCCTCTGATATGCGTTCTCCAGCATATGTAGACCAGATCGGCGACTCTGGTTCTTATTCGCAATCGTTCGCGACAGTCAGCACCAGGGACATAGTGAAGCCGATGTTCCAAGTGGCTGCCTCAATGTCTTCATTGAGACCGGAGCGCGGCAATCTCGCATTGATGTGGCAGGTCGGCGATGCTGACAATGCCTCGATCACGCAGGACGGGGTCGGGAATGTGGGACTCATCCGCCAGATCGGAATCGAGAACACGGCTTCTCTTGTGCAAAGCGGCTCGCGACACCAGGCCCTGGTTTTCCAGCAGGGCCGCAGCAACGTCGCGATCATAAACCAGCGCTCGAACTTC
This sequence comes from Mesorhizobium subarcticum, assembly GCF_055456085.1. Lineage (NCBI taxonomy): Bacteria > Pseudomonadati > Pseudomonadota > Alphaproteobacteria > Hyphomicrobiales > Phyllobacteriaceae > Mesorhizobium > Mesorhizobium subarcticum. The sequence continues at coordinate 5,213,802 of NZ_CM144237.1, forward strand.
CAGAGCAGAAGGCCGAGCGTTGCCGGCCATTTAGACCTCTGGTAGAATTCGTCAATTGCCGGTCCCGTCACCCGTAACGGGCGGCAGGTCCGTTGGATTAGGATCGGGCTGCGGAATGCCGCCAAAATCGGGGAAATCTATCGAGAACCCCGGCGAGCCACCGCTCTTTGTTTGCGCGGTCGCCTGCGAGAGTAGCCAGTTGCCGTTGAGCGGATCGCCGCCGAAGGTTGGGTTCACCGGCTTGTATACGAGTTCGGACGCCGTCGCGGCGCCGCTCAAGGCGACTGCCGCAAGGCCGATGGCGAGCACAATGGTGCGTAGCATGATCAAGTCATCCTTTCCTGCTCTTTGTCCTGCCGGGCTGCGGGATACGTCACTTTGGGATGACATACATGCGACCGGGAACGATTATGACGACCGTGTTCTGCAGTCCTCGCAGGCCGCTGGGCATGAGATAGTTTCCCGATTGCGGGGTCTGGATCGCTAGAACGGTAGAATTGCTGGCATTGGTCACATCAAGGGCGCCGGCGAGATCGCTTCCCTTCTGCAAGAAGGCAACATTGTTGTTGCTGCCCGAGACGCCCACGAGCTGAAAATTCCGGTCACCCTGGCTCGCCTGCAGCACGTTGTTGTCGGTGCCCCCCTGAACCAGCAGCAGAGCGGAATTGCTGCCTTGGATCGACTGTACCGCGCGGTTGTTGGTGCCGCCCTGGTTGATGGAGGACAGGTTGCTGGCGCCCTCGACGGATGACATGGCGTGATTGGTGTCGCCGATCTGCGCGATCGAGGTCGTGGTCTGGGCCTGGCCCAGGATGAACGGGCTGATCGGCTGCATCAGCACATTGAGCGTGGCTTCGGCATTGGGCGAACTCTCGACCAGCAAATCCTCGGCCGAAGCAGACACTGCAACCAGCGCAGAGACCGAAACGACTGCGGCACGGCCAAGCGCCTTGCTCCATCTGCCCAGTCTGTCCATCTTTCTCTCCTTGCAATGCCCGAAGGCACGTGGTTGCAAATTCGTCAGGTCCGGATGCCCTGTGCGTCGAAGTCGATATTTTGCGAGAGCCGGCAGAGTTCCCTGCCCTGGGATGTGGCGACCATCTCGATGCTCATGCTAGTCGGCTGTCCAATGGCGATGAGATTGTTGCCTGGAAAACTGACGGTCTGGGTGTTGAAACTCTTATTCGACCCCGAACGGCCATGCACGGTGATGGCGAACTTGCCTGAAAGGCTCTCGCTCGTCTCGATGAACGGCCTGATCCTGACAATGGCGCCGCTTTCGATCGTGACACCGCATTTTACAACGCGGCTGTCGAGAATCCTGGCGTCGAGGGTCTGGCTATCCATGGAAAAGGCACCTGTGTTGCCGCCGAGAACAAGAGCACTTGCCAGAAAGCCGGTTTTCCATACCATCCGCAGCCTCCCTTGCTTGTGGACTGAAAGAGATGTGGGGCACGCATGCGCGCCCCACATGATTGAAGTCTAGTTCTGGACGATCGCGGCCACGTTGCCGCGGCCCGACTGCATGACCAGCGAATTGTTGCCGCTGTTGTGCTGGGTAACGGAGGCGATGTTCGGGTTCGACCCGGCACCAACACCATTTTGCAGCACCGTCGAACTGTTCGAACTGCCGTCCTGGATTATGTAGGCGAAGCTGTAGTCGCCTGCCTGAGCGACAAGCGACGACTGCGAAGAGCCTGACTGCAACACGGAAACACCAGAGTTGTCAGCGTCCTGAACGATGAGCGACGAGCTCCCCGTCCCCGATTGCGCTGTGACCGCCCAGTCTTGGCTACCGTGCTGAACCGTCGCTGACTGGTTATTCGAGCCCTTCTGCGAGGTGATCGCCAGATTGCTGTCGCCGATCTGAGTGGTCAGCGAAAGGTCGGCCGAAGCAACCTGCAGGTTCGCTACATCATCGAGCGAGTTGATGTTGGTCAGATCGAGATCACCGGACTGCGTGGTGTAAGCTTGGTTGCCGTTGCCGTTCTGGACCGTGCCGGCAGCCGAAGCCAGAGCGGCCTGCTGCGTCGTGACTGCCAGGTTGCCATTGCCTTGCTGGAAAGTGCCGGCAAGGACACCTGCCGTAAGTTCCTGCGAGTTGATAGACGCGTTGCCGTCGCCGATCTGGACGCTCGCCGCCAGCGAAGCCGCAGCACCAACTTGCGAGTTGGTCGCGAAGTTTCCGTCGCCGTCCTGGACGACAGCCGCTGCCGACGCGATCGTCGGAACGACAACTTCGGGAAGCAGGTTGCCTATAGCCTGGATGGTGGAAACGGCCGCCGTCGAGAGTCCGGATCCGACAAGCGAGTTGATCCCGCTCACAATACTGCCGGGTGCCGATGATCCATCGGAGACCTTCTTGACGTACAGCGAGGCGGTGGCGTGAGCGGTTAGCTGGTCTGGAATGATGACCTTTCCGACCTGGCTGTTGGCTGCGAAGTTGCCGTCGCCATTTTGCACGACTGCCGCGATGGAAGCCTGAGCGGGCGCATCGTCGGTGCCGGTCAATCCGGCATTGGACCAATTCACCCCATATGCCCAATAGTTTGAGGGCCCCGCGAGAAGAAACTGGCGCGCTGTTCCAAGTTGTGCCGAGCCATCTGGTATCCCCAGCGTAACCGTCTGTGAATTGCCTTGGGTATTAAATGCCTGGTTGTTGTTGCCGACCTGGACAATTCCGGCCGTGACACCCGAGCTGCCATTCTGCTGCAGGTTGACCGCCGCATTGCCGCTGCCGAACTGCGCGACAAATGCGCTGGAGTCGATAACGCCGCTCTGGATATTGAAGGCAGTGTTTGCGAGCCCGCCAGTCCCGAACTGCAGGATGGTCGCGTCCGAGTCGACCACTGCCGTCTGCGTGTTGGCACCGACATTGCCGCTTCCACCCTGGACTATCAGCGCCGAGGTCGGGTCGACGCCGCTCTGGTCGTTGAGCGCGACGTTGCCGCTGCCAAGCTGTACGATGGCTGCGGATGCATCCGTCGAGCCGCCATACTGCAGGTTGGTGCCTTTATTGTTGTTGCCGGCCTGCACGATGCCGGCCGAATTGTCCTGGCCGCCGGTCTGAACGTTGAAGCCCTGATTGCCGTCGCCAATCTGCAGCACGCCTGCCGAAAGCCCCGCCTGAGCGGCATCCGCCGTCTGGATGTTCGACCCCGTATTGCCGTCGCCGAACTGCGCGATGACCGCGGCGTTGCCTGTGTCGTCGGCGCCTGCCGTGGTCAAACCGGTCTGCACGTTGCTGGCTAGGTTGTTGGAGCCACCCTGCAGGATCGCTGCCTGATTGTTGTAGCCATCCTGCTGGTAGTTCGTTGCCGTGTTGGACGAGCCGAATTGGGCGATGCCCGCCTGGTTGGGAAGATCAGCCGTGACGGAGCCGCCATTTATCTGCGTGTTGGACGCCACGTTGTTATCGCCGCCTTGTACTATGGCAGCATTGGCGAACGTTCCGCCAGTCCCACCCTGTGTGTTGGTGGCCGCATTGGACGTACCGAACTGGGCTATGACGGCGTTGTCGCTACCGGTCAGATCCTGTGTGTTCACCGCCGCATTCGAAGACCCGACCTGAATGATCCCGGCATTCAGCTTGGCGCCGATCTGCGAGTTGGATGCGAAGTTGCTGTCGCCGAACTGGGCGATGCCGGCGTTGTTGTCACCACCTTGCTGGAAGTTGACGGCGATGTTGCCGGCGCCCGCCTGGATCGTAGCTGCGTTCAGCGTGTCGCCAGGGATGTTCGGTGTCACATCAGTGTAAACGGACTGCGTATTCGTAGCGAAGTTGGAGTTGCCTGTCTGGATGATCAGGGCGTTCGAGTTGATGACAGTGTCCTGGTTGTTGGCACCGACATTGCCGGTGCCACCCTGGATCACCGCCGCCGAAGTCGGATCGACATTGATCTGGCTGTTGGAAGCGAAGTTGCCTGTGCCACCCTGGACGATGAGCGCGGTGGCGTCGGTGCCGCCGGTCTGCGTGTTGATGCCGGTGTTCGACGTGTCGAACTGAACGATGCCCGCGACGTTGTTCTTGCCGCCTGTCTGGGTGTTGAGACCGATGTTGCCGGTTCCGTCCTGGACGATGCCGGCCTTGTTGTTGCCGCCCTCGAGCTGAGCAAGCTGCAGGTTGGTGGCTCCATTGCCGATGCCATGCTGCAAGATGAGTGCGGTGTTGCCGGTCGTGCCGACACCCGGAACGGCGACGTCCGTTGCGGCGCCCACCTGACTGTTGAATGCGGTATTGCTGTCGCCCACCTGAACGATGCCGGCGACGTCGCCGAAACCGTTCTGCGAATTGTTCACGGCGTTGTTGCTGTCGCCGATCTGAAGAATACCGGCCTTATTGCCGGTACCGATATGCCCACCGTCTCGACTCAGATTCGTCGCCGTATTGTCGTCGCCGAACTGCGCGATGGCCGCGTCATTGTCCGTTCCGCCAATGTGCAAATTGTAGCCTTTATTGCCTTCGCCACCCTGGATGATGGCGACAAGACCGCTGGTGCTGGAATCCTGGCTGTTAATGCCGAGATTGTCGTTGCCGACCTGCACGATGCCGGCTTTATTGCCGTGGCCGATATCATATTGCGAGATCAAGGCTGGCGTATTGTAGGTATCGATGAACTGACTGTTGTAGGCCTGATTGTTATCGCCACTTTGCGCGACCGCCGCGGCGGACCCTTTCTGCTGGCTCTGCGCGTTCGAGGCCACATTATTGGAGCCCCCCTGCAGAATACCGGAGAATGAATCTGAGGCGATCACGTTTGGACCGGAGAGCTGGGTGCTGAAGGCATAATTGCCGACCTTGCTCGAATTGGGATTGAGCTGGATGATACCGGTGTCGTTGTTGGAGCCTTGTTGCTCGTTCTGCGCCAAGTTGGAGTATCCGCCCTGAAAGATCGCCGCTCGGTTGTTGCCTGTCTGCAGGAACCTGTTGACAAGGTTGTGCTCGCCGAACTGGGCCAGACCCGCGACGTTATCGCCATCCTGATGGAACACGCCTCCAATGAAGTTCCCATCACCGAGTTGTTCTACACCCAGCGTATTGGTGCCAGTCTGCGCCACAGAAGGATTGTTCGAGCCGTCCAGGGGCAAGAAGACGTTCCCGGTGCCGTGCTGGTAGATGAAGCCGGTGTTTGATCCGTCCTGCGACAGATAGGCAAGATTGCTGTCGTCCAGCTGGCCGATAAAGGCCGTGTTGCCCGCCAGGGCGGCCCCCGTCATCGGCACAATCGCCGCGCTGGCCAACAGGCTGGCCCGGAACAGTTTGGAACGCGTCATTTGGTAATTCCTCCTTGAATAGGCCACGAGGCCAGCTTTCAACCCCATCCGGCGCTAAAGCTACCGGCTTCCAAGCGTTAACTAGTACTCAGCCGAAATAAAACCATACTACACAATCAGTTTAATTTGTTCAGACTAAAGTTTAACCTCTTGCTATCGAAACAAAGTAGGTATTCCGTCAAATCTTATAGATGCGGTAGGTTCAGTAACATTTGAATGCATTTTGATCGTTTGGCATCCTCCGGTTTTTCTTCTGAGAACTCCGCCATGGCCGATTGCGTGAGTTGATCAGGATCCTGGCCTTTCAGTTCTCGCGTAGGTTTTTGCAAATTCACCGATCAGTGCAGACGTGCGGCCCGGGTCACTCAGCTTCCACAGCCCCTGTTTGACGCCCTGGACAACCAGCGAGTAAACGGCGAGCTCAATCCCCTCGCGCACGGCCAGATGGCCTGGATCGTTGTAAGATGTGCCGATTTCGGCTTCGAGCAGTTCCGTCGGGGCCGCGAATGTGTAGGCGCCGCCGCGCATCTCGAAGGAATAGATCTGCTTCGATGTGGTCGTGGAGACGAGGATTTCGCCAGTCTGCACACTCACGGCGCGCAGCGACACCGTCACGAGATCGGAGCGGTATCTTACGTCGCCGCCAATGCCCAGATAGCGTGCTCCGGCGCCTCCCGTCTGTTCATTTGAATCGTAACCGACAATGCCACCTTCGAGGATCAGGCCGGCGAAGCGCACCGGCGGAAGGTTGGCAGGTCTTCTCGTGTAAGCGCGCTGAGTGTTTTCAATCAGGGTCCGTTCCTGGACCAGGTTCTTCAAGCCGCCACGTTCGACCACGCGGAACCAGTCCCCGTGGCCGGCTGATTTCAAGACATCAATAAGAATGTCGGCGCCGCCTTGGGTCACCGCTCGACTATATTCGGCAAAATTATCGTTGGGCTTCGCCTGTCCGGTCAGGTCCGGGAAATCGTAAACAGCAACATCGACAGGCACGACGGGCCCGGGGACCTCCGACAATTTGTTTGTCGTTTTTGTAAGAGATTCTAGATGTGCTGGAGGTGTCGGAAGTTGCTGTCCGGTCTGACAACCGGAAGCGACAAGACACACCGAGGCGATCAGCCCCGGCCACGCAAACCTTCTCATAAAATTCCCCCCGCACGATTACGGCCACTATATGGGTCGCAAATCCTTGCGTTAACGCCTCACTAAGTATTAGGGGAGTTACCCGCCACCATTAGGGGGATGTATCTATATTATAAATATCCGACGTTTTTTGACAGTTCGATGCGTTGTAAAATAACAGTTATTTCTGTTCAAACAATCAATTCTCGACCTTGATGGTGGAGAATAGCCATCAACCATTCGACGTAGGAGGCTGTCAGCGCTTGACCACGCCAAAGCCAACATTTGGAAGCTCGCTATCGGCCTTCGCTGCTGTCAGCGCCAAGGAAACTCCAGCGCCCACATTCGGATAGGCAGGCTGCCGTCCACGTGGCGATGCATGCACCTTGCCGTCAGCCATTTCATGGTTTTTCCGCGGGCGAACCGTTACCGGACGCGCATCGGAGGGAAGCTGTTGTATGTACGCCAACGCCGCGCCAATTTGCTGCTGTTGGTTCTGGTCACCCACGTTCCCATCGATCTGTTTGATGTATGCATCCGCAGAAGCTGTGGACACGACTGTGAGAGGCCATACTGCCAGGATCAAAATTTTCGAAAAACGACCCAAATCGAACTCTCCTCACAGCTTGGGTGCCATAGATCTTAGTTTCGGCGAGATCTATCCGTCGTCCCAGAAACTCGACTTTAAGCTGCATCCTGTCAAGTTGCGGCACCGAACCTGCTGGCGGTTCTGCTTATTTGGCATTAGGGTGCAACAAAAAATTCGCTCATGCTGAAGCAGGATGTAACGATGATGCGCCTGGTTTTTGTCTTGCCCGCTCTCTTCCTTAGCGTGACTCCTGACTTGGCTGCAGCGCAGTCCCAAGGCCGGCAGGGGCTGGATACGATCGTCGTGCCAATTGTCCCCGAACGACAAATTGGTTTGCCCGATAAGGCGCCAAACCAACCGTCCGCTTCGGATACGCCGCTCGTCGCGCCCCACAAACGAAAAGCCGAAGCTAAACCTGTTCGTGAGGCCCCGTCCGCCGAGGCAAATGTGGTGTTCGGAACCTGGAGAACCGAATGCCAGGAAAAGTCCGCGAAACCCAATTGCCAGGCGATCCTGCGCTCCGCGGTTCGTGACCAGATCGCACTGGTGTTGGGAATTGCGCGGTCGCGAAAAGGCGATACCCGAATGCAAATGGCAGTGCCACTCGGTCTGTCGATTGGGAAGGGCGTCACTATCAAGCTCGGCGGCTACAGCAATTCATTCCCGATCAGCCGCTGCACCGCTCAGGGATGCATTGTTGAGGGCGAAGCGCCCCAACCTTTGATCGACGCGCTGGAGAAAGGGGCCGATGGGACGGCCATCATTTACTCCTCGGAGGGCCAAGCCATCAAATTGCCTTTGCCCGCCAAGGCCTTTGCTGAAGCCTACGCGTCAATCAGTGCCACCAACTGACGAGCGCTGCATGTCAGCTTGCGCCCGGGAGCGCCATTGAGGTCTGCGGCGCCTGAGCGCAAAGGGGTAGTGCCCCAAGCATTGCCTCAGCACGTTTGTTCAGCGTACGGATCCTCATCAAGCGCGATCCGCCCTGTCTGTCGCGTCCGCCTGTCGGGCTGCCGGCAAGCCTCTATCGCTTGGTTTTGGCTCGGTTTTGAGAGGCCGCTGATGTTGCGTATCCGTCTCCAAACAGGAGGACGAACCGATACAGGGTGTCGCGCCCTCCCCGCGAGTTGCCGCTGGGCAGTACGGGACGGCAGAGCGCGCGTGAAAGTGCTTCCGCCGCTCGTTCGTCAATCTCGAGGGTGACATTCTCATCTGTGTCTGAAATTCCGCATTGAGGGCAAAACAGACGGTCCACCTCGTCACCCTCACCGCGCACCAGCGCTACTTTGCATTGTCTACAACCGATCGGCGGGGCGTTTTCGATCATTTGCAATCAGTCACATATGACAAAGTTGGCACCAGTTTCACCTCAGGCTGATCACATTCCCATTTTGGGACGTCACGTTGCGTTCGAACAGCTGTGCCTTCAGTCCCTGCAATTACAATGCCTATTGCATTCATCTCAATTCGGAACAGCACTTCAAGGTTCCAACCCCATTGGTTTGGCGACCGGATAAGCAGAGGGCACCTCAATGTGACAACGCTGGCTGCACCGCATCCGGTTTAAGGACGTAAGCTGTGCTGGAGCCAACATCATTCGGGCTGACATTCCGCGATCGCGCATCTCGTCGCGGTGTCGACCCTGTTGTCATCTGTTGGCGGTGGAACTGATTTCCGCGTTGGCCGGCGCCCGTTCCAGGCCCCCGCCGGGCGTGGTACCGGCCTCTGTCTTGGCATTTCAAACGTCTGGCTGGGGTACATTTTGTCGAGTTGTACCAGACAGGCGGGCGCCAGTTGATTTGAGCCATCAGCCTCGCACGGGCTTCTCGGCGATGATGCACCCCAATCCAAGTCTGCCGTCAGACCGGATGGCAAGACCCGCGTCTCAGAAAGTCTGGTTGTAAGCGCCGACTTCCCGACTTCGGCGAAGAAGGCTGTCCACAGCGTCGAACATCTCCCGGCGGCGTTGCGACGATACCGGGCTTTCGACAACAACGACAAGTTCGGGTTTGTTCGACGAGGCACGCACCAGGCCCCAGGTGCCGTCCTCGGCCACGACACGCACGCCGTTGACGGTGACCAGGTCCGCTATCTTCTGGCCCGCGAAACTTGAGCCGTTCCGCTGCATCGCCTGAAAATCGGAAACGACCCGATCGACGACAGCGTACTTCACATCGTCCCCGCAGTGCGGCGACATTGTCGGCGTGCCGAAGGTCAGCGGCAGCGCGCGGTAGAGGTCGGCCATCGAACTCTGCGGGCTGCGATCCAGCATCTGGCAAATGGCGATTGCCGTGACCAGACCGTCATCATAGCCACGCCCGATCGGCGGATTGAAGAAGAAATGGCCTGATTTTTCAAAGCCGGCCACGGCGCCAAGTTCGGCAACGCGACGCTTGATGTAGGAGTGGCCCGTCTTCCAATAGTCGGCGACGGCACCATTGGCCTTCAGCACGCCGTCGGTGTTGAACAGGCCGGTCGACTTGACGTCGACAACGAAGGTTGAGCCTGGATGCAGCAGCGAAATGTCGCGCGCAAGCATCACCCCGACCTTGTCGGCAAAGATCTCGTTGCCTTCATTATCGACGACGCCGCAGCGGTCGCCGTCACCGTCAAAGCCCAACCCGACATCGGCGCCGGTCTCCAGCACCTTGTCACGGATGGCGTGCAGCATCTGCATGTCTTCGGGGTTGGGATTGTAGCGGGGAAAAGTATGATCGAGTTCGGTATCGAGCGGGATCACCTCGCAGCCGATGCGCTCCAGCGCCACCGGTGCGAAGGCACCAGCGGTGCCGTTGCCGCAGGCGGCGACCACTTTCAGCCTTCGCGTGACGTGTTTGTTCCTGGTCAGATCGTCGAGATAGGTGGCGCGGAAATCGTGGACAAAATCGTAGGAGCCGCCGCCCGTAAGATCGAAATCGCAGGCAAGCACGATCGCCTTCAGAGCGCTCATCTCCTCGGGGCCGAAGGTCAACGGCCGGGCCGCTCCCATCTTGACGCCTGTCCAACCATTTTCGTTGTGCGAGGCTGTGACCATGGCGACTGATTGGGTCTCCAGCGCGAATTGGGCGAAATAGGCCATCGGCGACAACGCCAGGCCGACATCTCTCACTCGGGCACCGGCGGCCATCAGGCCGGATACAAGCGCCAGCTTGATGCCAAGCGAATAGGATCGGAAATCATGTCCGGTGACGATATCGGGTCCAGCGCCAAGACGGCGGATCAGCGTTCCCAACCCCATGCCCAGCGCCTGAACGCCGATCAGATTGAGTTCAGGCGGCACCGCCGAACCTGGATGGCCAAACCACCAACGCGCATCGTATTCGCGAAAGCCGGACGCCTTGATCAGCGCCGCGGTTTCGAATTCGAAACTGTTGGGCCGGGCTTCACCAATGATTTTTGGGGCCAAGATTTTTGGGGCCAAGACAGGACAACTCCAAATGCCTCGAGTGCAGAGCGCTCAAGCGCCGACAATACCACAAGGGCCCCTAGCTCCTGCTTATACGGTTGGACAGTCCGGCTCCTTCAATCGTCTAGGTTGGATAGCCGGATCCGCATCATTTACGACGAACTCGACATCGGCTTGCGTGGTCCAAATTGTAGGCAACGAATCGTAACGCTTCTTCTTATCTTGTGATCGAACTTTTGCCGTGTTGTGCACAGAAGCGTTTTGTTTCCCACCCTCGGTTGCTGTCACGTGTCATGAAATTGGCCTAAGAACGGTGCCACCAGCGCTTTCGCGAGCGGTGTTTCTGAAATTCACAGTTCCACAAGGCTGAGACAATTAATGCCAGTGTTTTTTTTCGACATCCAGGACGGCAAACCCCGCTCGCCCGACACGGAAGGTACGGAATACCGTGGCATTGCCGAGGCGCAGGCCGACGCCATCAGGATGCTCGTGGCCATAGCGCAGGACGAATGGCATGACGGTGTGAGGAGCGCGCTGGCTGTCCAGATATATGACGAGGAACACAGACCTGTGGTCGCAGCCAAGATCGATTGCGCCGTAACGGTCTTTGACGGTCAGTTGCGAGCCAATTGATTAGATCCGCGCTTCCGAACCACTAGGTTGCAAGGGCGTTCGATGTCTCCAGGTGGCACGGCGCCACTTGCGCAATCCCATCTGCACGAGCCATCAGTTCGAGATATCGTTGAGCCGATGCGGTCCAGCTGTATTGAGCCGCTCTCGCCCGGCCGCGCGAGGACAGATCGCGTCTGAGACCCTCGTTCTGTTGCAGCCGCATAAAACAGTCGAACCAGGCATCGGCATTATCAGGGGAAGCATAAAGTACGGCATCTCCTCCGATTTCTGGCAGGCTTGCACGGTCCGACATGACAACCGGACATCCAAGAGACATGGCTTCGAGCGGCGGCAATCCAAAACCCTCAACAAGTGACGGGAACGCCAGGCACAAAGAGTCGCGCAAAAGTGCGGCCAGTTCCGCGTCCGACGTTCTCCCCAGCCAGACGACGTTTGGCGCGTTCTTGTAGTCGACCCTGCTGAAGACGCGAGAGGTGGAGGCGCCGACGACCGCCACCTGCAGTCCTGCCGAACCAAGCCGATCCTGCAGGCCAAGGATCAGACCTATATTCTTGTGCGCAATCGAACTGCCGAGGACAACAATCGTCCTTGATCCGGCCACAGACCGGGTGCGATCTGAATGAAGAGGCGCCCAGCGAAGCGCATGTTCGTGCCCGTTGCCGATGACCTCGATCTTCGACGCGGAAGACACGCCGTGCCTCGTCAACTCGCCGGCTGAGTACTGCGACACCGTTGTTATCTTCAGTGCAGTTTTGCCCAAGGCCGGTACCAGCGTACGGTAAAGCAGTCGAAACGTCAGCGAGTAGCTCTGTGGACAGATTCGCGTGTTGACATCATGAATGCACAGTATGTGCCTGCGCACGCTCAAAGGGCCGGTATTGCATAGGCTAAGCAGACCGCCACGAAGTCGAGCCGGAAGCACGGCCTGTTCCCAGCCATGGCCACCAAAGCTGCCGACTGTCCGGACGTGGATCGCGGAAAGGTTCAAGAGGTCATGTGGCCCGGGGGAGCCAGCAACTCAACCTCGAGGTCCCTTGCCAATGGACCTCGATCAGCGAGCAAGCTGTCCAGTGCCGAAATGATCTCGCGGGCATACCTTTGAACGCCTGTCGTCGGTTGCGCCAGGAAGCGGCCGTTTATCGTCCAATGTCGCGTCATCAACAATCACATTCGGGCGCAAAGATAACGGCGCCGGGATCAGTCCCCAGTCTACCCGACTTTGGCTGACGAGAATGCCCAGGTCATCTTGGCCTTGCGACTTAACCGACTCAATGTAAGGCTTTGGGCTGTTCTCATCCGAATGGCGTGTCCTGGGCGGACGTCTACGTCCAATGTGTGGGCTTTCCGCCGGCGCGCCAGTGATAGGATGGCGCCGACGCTGCGACAGGTCTGAAATGATCCCCTTCGATTGATCAGTGATAGATCTGGCAATGGAGTGAATGCGTATGATATCTGGCGACGTCCAGGCAAGTTTGGGCTGATGCTGGTCGCGACCAAGTCATCGGGACCAGGAGCCGTTGGCCACATTGCCGCGGCAACCAGATGTCTTTGGCTGTGCCTGTCGTGCCTGATGATCACAACCGGTTCGTACGCTGCGGACTTGCTCTGGGGCGTGAACGGACATCCGTTCAACGCTTATCCCGGCATATCTATCGAACGGCAGCTCGACTATATCCGCGACCTCGGGATGAAGTCCTACCGCGTCAACATTTCCAACGCCGATAGCGCCGGCAGACTTGCCGAACTGATCAAGGCCGGGAAGGTGCGAGGGATAGAGATCCTGCCGGTGATCACACCCGAACTGGATCTCGACCACACCACAGCGGATGAACTTTACGCACAAGCCTATCGTCTTGCATCGACACTCGTCTCTCGCTTCAAGGACGACATTCGCGTCTGGGAACTCGGCAACGAGATGGAAAACTATGCCATCCTGTTGCCTTGCGAGATAAAGGATGACGGAGCGCAGTACAGCTGCTCCTGGGGACCCGCCAGTGGCTTGGAAACATCAGACTATTTCAGCCCGCGCTGGGTGAAGGTGAGCGCGGTGCTGCGCGGTCTTTCAGACGCCACGATCGCGGTCGATCCGACCATAAGGAAAGCGATGGGGACGGCAGGCTGGGGTCATCGCGCGGCGTTCACCCGCATGCGGCAAGACGGCATAAGGTGGGATATTTCGGTCTGGCACCTCTATGAGGGTGATCCCGAGGAGGCATTCAAGTTCCTGGCGGCGTTTGGCAAACCGATCTGGTTGACTGAGTTCAACTATAGCGGAGGCAGCCAACGAGGAGAAAGCCAGCAGGCCGAAGGTCTGCTCGAAACGATGAATCTCCTGCGCAAATATCAGTCTTCCTATGACTTGCAGGCTGCCCACATTTACGAACTTCTCGATGAGACCTATTGGGCGCCAAGCTATGAGGCTTTTATGGGTCTCGTCCGGCTGGAAAAACGTGGCGGCGGGCTATGGACACCTAGTGGAGAAAAACCGGCATACGAGGCCGTAAAGAAGCTTATTGCGGACGGCAATTTGGATTTCGTTTCACCAACAGTAACAGCAACGAGCCCAGCGCTTGTGGACCAAGCATCGGTTCCGTCACCTGAAATTGTCAGGGCAATTCACCCCTGTTCCCTCGATGCTATTGATAAGTCCTCCTTCAACCAGGCAAATCGGGTTGCGTACGCATACTGCTTGCTCCTGCATCGCATGCCGTCGCCGGTCGAACAGTGGAATCAGATCGTTGCCCTGAAAACGGATCCGTCCATCTCGTCGACACTCCTGCTGATATTGAATTCGGCCGAATTCAAAACAGGAAACCTGCCGGCCGGGCTTGGGAACGTGAAATATATAACCGTTCTCTACCGAGTGCTCCTTGGGCGTGAGCCAGACAATAATGGGCTCGATTCCTATGTTGGTAGACTTAGCATCAACAAGGTAACGCGCCAAGACATTATAGCTGAATTCATAAATTCCTATGAATTTCACTCCAAGCATCCATGTTTGTTCTCCAATCAGCAGGAAATACAGTGAGTTTATTTAGTAGGCAGATCGCCAGTAGCGCTTTCTGGGCGGCTGCGGAAACCTGGGGCCGGCAAGCCGCCATGTTTGCCGTATTCGTGGTGCTGGCGCGCCATCTTAGCCCCGAGGCATTCGGGCTTGCCGCCCTCTCGATGGTGGTGCCGAATATTTTCGCCGCTCCGGTAACGCGGGGACTGCCCGACGCCATTATTCAGCGGGCTGAAATCGAACCCATTCATCTGGATTCAGCGTTCTGGCTGCTTGTCTCGACAGGGGCGGTGATCAGTACCGTCATATGGCTGTCCGCTGGGATGATTGCAGCTGCGTTCGACCAGCCGCAACTGCAGGCACTCGTCAAATGGACCAGCGCTGTCGTTGTGGTTCAGGCATTTAACGTCGTCCCTGCGGCTGTCTTGAAACGGGAGCTGAGCTTCCGCCTTTTTGCGGTGCGCACGCTAACAGGCTCCGTGGTAGGCGGCACGCTGGGGGTGGGAATGGCCCTCGCCGGTTTTGGCGTGTGGAGCCTCGTGTGGATGCAGCTCACAAAGGCCATTGTCGAGACAAGCGTCATTCTCATTGGCAGCGCATGGAAGCCGCGCTTTAGATTTTCCTATACCCGCATCCGGGAGCTTTTTGGATTTGCCGGCCCACTGGTCCTGCAAACTCTCTGGAACCTGGGTAACGATGAACTCCCCAAGATCGTGCTTGGTGCGTTCCTCGGTCCAAGCGCCGTCGGCATATATGCTCTTGCGCGCCGACCTCTCGATCTTCTGGTGGAATTCCTGCTCTGGCCAATCATGGCCATCACGATGCCAACCATCTCCCGCATCCAGGCTGAACCAGAAAAGATAAACAGCTTTTTCAACACGACGATCCGCGTCGCCGGCCTCATCGGTTTCCCGGCCTTTTTCGGGTTCGCGGCAGTGGCGCCAGTCGCCGTCCCATTCATCTTCGGCCAACACTGGTCGGTCGGCGTCGTGGCTGTCCAGATATTGATGATACTGGGAGTCCAAAGAACGGTTGACGGAATCTGCGCCTATACGATCCTCGCACTCGGCCGCTCCGGCCTTCTGCTCAAGCTGAACATGATCTATACGGTTCTGGCCCTTGTCTTCATAGCGGGCGGAGTGCAAGTCAGCTTCGCTTGGGCCATCGCCGGCCTCGTGGCCAGCAACGTGCTGCTTCTGCCAGTCTTCCTTGTCCAGATTCGCCAAATTGCCCACATCGATGTCCTCAGGCCGCTGGTGATTTTCCCTCGTCTTGCCCTCGCTTCGATGCTGATGTTTGCGGTCGTCAGTCTGTGGCTAAGGGGCGCCCCTGCCAGCGCCGCGCCAGGCTTCGTACTGATCGGCGGTATCTTTGTCGGCGCGATCGTCTATGCCGCGGCCTCCTTCGTGCTTGTGCGGCCTGACCTGCTCAATGCACGCAATTTCGTGCTCGCACTGAGGACCCGATGAAGGTCGTCATCCTGAGCCAGCCCTTTGACACAGTCACACCGCCAACCCAGAACTCGATTGGCATTTGGACATATGAGGTTGCCAGGCGGCTGGGTGGCGATTGTCAAACGACGGTTCTGGCGCGGCGTTTGCGAGGTATGCCGGCCCACCTGGAGATCGACTGCGTACGTTTCGAACTGCTGAAATGCGCACCGGCACGTTTATGGGGCATAGCCTCCCGTTTCTGGAGACATGTCAGGCCGCGATCGCCGTTGGTAGCGCAAAGTATCTATGCACTAGACTATCTCGCTCAGGCCCTTTGGGCGATACGTCGGATCTCGCCTGATATAATCCACGTGCAGAATTTCCCTCAGTATGTGCCTGCGATCCGACGGGCGGCGCCGAAAGCAGCAATCATGCTGCACATGCATTGTGACTGGCTGGCCGAACTTGACCGCGAAGCGATGAAGCGCGGGCTGGCCGCCACCGATCTTGTTGTAGGGTGCTCTGGACATGTCGTGGCCGGCGCGCGCAATCGCTTTGCCGACTTGGACACAGCCTTCGCGGTTCTGCCGAATGGAGCACCCGAAAGCCACAACGTCTCGGCCGCAGCGCGAATTCCTGGGCGGGTCTTGTTTGTTGGCAGAGTGTCTCCCGAAAAGGGCCTCCACACGCTGATGGAAGCCTGGCAGATCGTGAGTGCTGAGCTTCCTGCGGCGCGGCTAGAGATCGTTGGCCCGTCGGCCACTCTTCCTCGCGAATTTCTGATTGACTTGAGTTCGGATTATGACGTTCGCGACCTCGCCCGCTTTTATGAGGGCGGTCGCGAATGCCTCGGTTCCTACGAAGCGGCATTGCGCGCCATGATACCCGCGGAAATCGCTTTCACCGTCAGCTTTCTTGGCACCCTGCCCTACGGATTATTGACTGAGCGATACGCCCAGGCATCGCTCCTCGTAAATCCTTCCCTGAGCGAATCCTTCGGAATGAGCCTGATCGAGGCGCTGTCGGCAGGCACTCCTGTTCTTGCAACGCGCGTCGGCGGCATGACGGAGATTGTGGAAGGGGTCGGGGGTGGCGTTCTTGTGGAAAAAAATGACCCGCAGGCGCTGGCAGCTCAGATGATCGACCTTCTAGCCAATCCCGAGCGAGCGGCAAAAATGGGATCTCAAGCAGCCGTCAGGATCCCCGACTGCTATGGGTGGGACAAAATCGCTGAATCGACCCTCGCCCAGTATGCGACGGCGCTCTCTCTTCGCCGTGCGCGTCTTTGAGGGCAAGCAGCTGCCGTATCAGCGCCGGGCCTTGAACGATCTGAAGACCGAACCCGTGTCGTCGCCCCATTCCCAGTTGACAGCAAGTCCGACCTGCATGATTTGAAGTGCCGGATCATTCGGATAGATATCGGTCAGGCTGCGCTGCATGACAGGTTCGTCATCAATGAAGATTTCAAACCGATTGCCGTCGAATGCTACGCGCATGCAAAACGGCTTCCCCCAGATGACCTTGTCCGCCACGTTGGTCCAGACGGCATCGTAGAGTTCTTCAAAGCCGAACCGTTTGATAAACACTGAAATCGAAGCGCCCGGGTAGACGTCGTCGAGCCAGGTCGTGACGCAAACGTAGTTGTCGCGATCTTGCCAGAAGACCAATCCGGCCCGGCTGCGTTGATCCTGTCCTCGACGCTCCCCAGGGGGCAGAATCGAAACCTCCAGATCGCTGAAGCCCGGCAGATCCCATGGCAGCGAATAGAACGTACGACCCGGGTTCGGTCGTTCCACGCTTGCACGCACACTGGCGCTGCCACGCCCGTCGAGGCTGATGACCCCACCTCCCAGCGTTCTGGTCCATTGTCCGTTGCCGAATTCCGTCGTGCGTTGTTCCAGCTCACCTGCAATGCCAGCAAAATTGTCGGCGTAGGACAGGCATGTGCCGAGCAGTTGGGGATGCTCCCGCAAAGGCGCCATTGATGGAACAGGAACCTCGCTCGGATGGGCCTCGAAGCTGTGCCATCGGATCTCGCTGTCAGCGTTTTTCCACGTTCCGGCTCCGGTAGCAGTCTCCACAGCGACGACACCGGCATGCGCTTCGAAAATACGAATCCCGTCCAGAAAACAGGTGACCTGGCCACCCCAGTCGAGAATCTGGACCGAATGCGTAACGCCCTCTCGCAGCCCGTGCTCTGTATTCGACGCGATTACGATCTCTTCGCCGGAGCGCTTGGTGACCAAACTGCATCCGAGCGCCGAGAGTTTCAGCAGCCAGTAGTTTCCTATGTCGCCGAACCGCCACACGAGCCCCCCAGCGCCCGAGGCCTTGTCAATCTGCAACAATGCGTGGATCAGCCCAGAGCGGCGGCCGGGATCGACGATGGAGATATTGTCGGATCCATCCCGCCAACTACGCCAAGGCCCACCGATAGCGGCAGACCGTCTTGGCAAGCCTTCGTCAAATGCATCGGCAGCGTGGGCGGATCCAAACGTCGTAGCGAACTGCGGTATTGTTCCGATGCGGACCGCCTCGACGCGAGTGTCGACCCTAAACCCGATCTGGCCAAGTGCGGCTTGATGGACACCCGCAAAAAGCTTTTCGTCCTTGTTGAACGGGTCGATCGCGATCGGACGCATCATCGGGAATGCCGCGACGCCGAACGAGGTCTGGTCAGCTGCCGCATAGTAGACGGCGCCCTGTTCCCGCAATGCCACGACGTAGTACGTATGAATGTTCTTCAGGCGTCGAAACGCGCTGAGACAACGCTTGCCGACACGAGCCCACAGTTCCCCGTTTTCACCTTCCGCGGCGTGAACGACAAAGCAGCAGCCGTCTTCGAGCGGATCTATCGGGGCCTCGCTGGAGAACCAACCAACGGCCAGATTCTCGTTGATGTTCGGTCCCCGGTAGGTCCTTGACGTGCTGAGCGCCCACCACAAAAAGCGGCGGACGGTGAGGCTCTTTCGCGGAGAGCGCATCAAGGCAAGCAATCGGCTGGGCCATGGGTCGATCCCAGGCCCCCGCAGCCAACGATAGAAGCGCCTGGCGATGTCGTCGGGTAGTGGCGACCCCTGCGAGGTGTTGTGTCCGTTGGTCAAGGAGACCATGAGCACCAGGCCGGCCTCGCGCTGAAAGGGGCCGTAGGCGATACCTTGCCGACCCCAGCCCGGTCTCACGAGTGGTTGAAAACGCAGGGCACCGTGATCGATCGCGATCTGGCGCTCGACATCGCAGCCGTGCCTGATGCCTCCCTTCGTCGCCGGCGTCCCTATCACGGTGCCGCGTGCCTGATCATCGCCAAAGTCATCGACGACTATCGTCCTTGGCAACGCACCGTCGACTTCGACCCTTTCATCCGGCTCCAACCGGTCGTGCCAATCCAAGAAAATGTCCTCACATCGTCACGGGCTGTGCAAGCAGATGCAAGACCTGCCAGCCGTCGTTGGCATAAGCCACGGGCAAGGGCGATACGGTGTACCCGACTGAAGCCAGGAACCGGGCGATCTCGCGCATCTTCTGATCGGCCCCCTCCTTTGTGGCATCATCGATCTCGCAGATTATTTTTGGGCGATGCGCGTTCAAAGTCGCCACCATCCCAAGAAATACATCCATTTCCGCGCCTTCGACATCGACCTTGATGAGGCTCGGCGGCCTCAATCCGTGTTCGGCGATGGACGCGTCGAGGGTGGTCATCCTGACATCGAGCCGCCCATTCATATCCGGAGGCATGGAAACCGTGGCAAGGGTGGCACCTCCGAGATGGCGAGCCAGCAACAACTCGACCTGCCCGCTGAGCGCACCAACCGCTTCGGCAAAAACACGAAGCCCGCTCATTCCGTTGGCGTCACGGCTTCGCTCGATAGCGGCAGCGTTTCGCGGGACTGGCTCATAGGCATAGACCTGACCGGCGGCGCCGACCTGGCGCGCAGCGATCAGTGAGAAGAAACCTATGTTGGCGCCTATATCATAGAAAACATCGCCAGGGCTCAAGCGCGATACAATCGCCTTCTGCACGGGAAGCTCGTAAATTCCCTTGGCAAAATCGGGATCGGCACCACGCGAAAATATCTTCAGGCCGGCGGCTTCTCCCTCGGCAATTGTCGGCATGCCGGACAAGACATCATGCAGCTTCGTCGCTAGGCTCATCGATCTTCCTCACGAGCTGGGCTCCCAAGGAGCACACCTCGAACATGGCAGAACGAGATGCCGCTTTCGAGTCATACATCAGTTGCTCAGCTCACATCCTTCTGGGGGTACCTCAGGTGACCATCCGATCGAATGAGACAAGCCGACGTCACGCGTTAACCTCATAGCGCGTGAACATCTCATGGTTGCCCAGCAACCGCACGAGGAAGTCGCCGCCACCAATATCCCCCAGCACAGGCCAGTTATCGAGCCCCGCCGGCCGCTCGACCTGGGATCGGTGTGCCGTAAGGGCATGGCGTTTTACATCGATCATGTCGCCGACATCGGCAACGCAGTTGAACATCCTGATGCCACGCAGGCCTGCAAGGGTCCGCAGTGTTTGACGCAGCGCGGCGCGACGGAGCCCAGGTACGTGCCCGTGCAGGCTAACCCAGGGCCACTGATGCCAATACCAGACGGGATACTCGAAAACGGTGACATGCCGGCCGTAAATCCGCAGCGCCTCCCTGGCACCAAGATTGGCGGCAATGTGATCGGAAGGCGGCTCTTTCGCATGAGTGACGAAAACGCTCTGAGGCTGCCAGGTGACAAACAGCGGTGCGAGCGCATTCGCGATCGCTCCAACATGGGTCCTCGCCTCGCCGTCCGGAACGCGCAGGAATGTCACGCGATCGGCTGAGCCGCCCAACCGGCGAACGGCCTCGACGGCCTCGCCTTCCCGGATCGTCCTTAGTGTCTCCGGGTCAACACGATCCGAATGGGACGCCGAACCATCTGTAACGAACACAAATCTCACGTCGGCCCCGCAGCTGAGTTTCTTGCTCGCGACACCTCCGCATCCCAACGTCTCATCATCGGGGTGCGGTGCAATAATGACCGCCGATGACCGCCAGTCCGCTACCTCGAATGGGTGACCCCCCTTAATCATCGCTCTGTCGAGTATAGCACCAATCGTATGCCTGAAGTCACGCATCCATGCCTTCCCATCATCCCTTCTTCGGTCTGGTTCAACCCGACAACTGCATGCTAGCAAAACCGCAGGGTAAGGGGTGTGAAAATAATGAAGGTGGGAATTCTAGCTGGCGGATTAGGTACGCGCTTGGCGGAAGAGACCGAAATCAAGCCAAAGCCAATGGTCGAGATCGGGGCCAAGCCGATTCTATGGCATATAATGATGCACTATTACGCCTACGGCCACCGCGAATTTGCGATCGCCTTGGGATACAAGGGCGAATACATCAAGCGCTGGTTCAGTGACTATGTTGCATTCGACGGCAGTCTAACGGTCAATGCCGGATCGGGCAGCGTCAAGCGCCACTCAAATTCCCTGCCAGACTGGTCCGTCGATCTGGTCGAAACAGGACTGAATACGCTCACGGGAGGTCGCATAAAGCGGCTTATCGAATGGATGGGCGGTGAAACGGTGATGCTCACCTGGGGTGACGGCGTTTCCGATGTAAATCTCGACGAGCTGATCGCCTTCCATAAATCGCACGGTAAGCTCGCGACCATGACGGCGGTGCGACCGCCAGCTCGCTACGGGCACATCGAATTCGATGGCAACCGCGTCGTCGACTTCACGGAAAAGCCGCAGGCCTCAGAGGGCTGGATCAATGGCGCCTTCTTCGTGCTCGAACCGGGGATCACGGACTACATCGACGGCGACGACGTCATGTTCGAGCATGCTCCCATGCAGAGGCTCGCCACCGACGGGCAGTTGATGGCCTATCGCCACGAATCCTTTTGGCAATGCATGGACACGGTGCGCGAAAAGCACCTGCTTCAGAAACTGTGGGACGGCGGCGACGCCCCCTGGAAGACATGGGATTGATCAATGAACGTTCTGGTTACCGGTCACCTTGGCTACATCGGCTCTGTCCTGACGCCGATGCTGCTCGAGCGCGGTCACGCCGTTACAGGCCTTGACAGCGACATCTTCCGAGCGTGCACCTTTGTCGGCGCACTGGCCAACACGCCAACGATCGAGAAAGACATTCGCGACATCGAGCCCGGCGATATCGCTGGGTTCGACGCCATCATCCATCTCGCCGGCCTTTCAAACGATCCGTTGGGCGACTACCGGCCGCATCTCACCGAGGAAATCAACTGCAACGCCTCGGTAAGGCTCGCCCAGATCGCCAAGGCGGCCGGGGTCAAGCGCTTCCTCTACGCGTCATCGTGCAGCAACTATGGAGCGGCTGGCGACAGCTTTCTGGCCGAAGATGCCTCGTTCAACCCCGTTACGCCCTATGGCGTGTCGAAGGCGAATGTGGAGCGCGCCGTCTCCCCTATGGCGGATGAAACGTTCAGTCCGACATTCCTGCGAGCTTCCACCGCCTATGGCCTCTCGCCTCGCATCCGCTTCGACCTTGTGGTCAACAACCTGACCGCATGGGCCTATACGACCGGCCTCGTCTACCTCAAAAGCGATGGATCGCCATGGCGCCCAATCGTCCATGTCGAGGACATTGCACTCGCCTACATCGCCGTGCTCGAAGCCGACCGGGACCTTGTCCACAACGAGGCATTCAATGTCGGCTTGACGACGGAAAATTACCAGATCCGTGAGATCGCCGCCCTGGTGCAGGCGATCGTTCCCGGCAGCCGTGTGGAGTTCGCGCCAGACGCCGGGCCGGACAAGCGATGCTATCGGGTCGACTGTTCCTATATCGGACGGCGGCTGCACGGATTCAAACCGCAATGGACCGCGCGGCGCGGTATCGAGCAACTCCACGACACCTTCCAGGCAGCGAGCCTGACGCTTGAAGACTTCGAGGGCGAGCGCTTCAAACGCATCGCCCATGTACAGAAGTTGATCCGAGATGGCGAGTTGGATGGCGACCTGCGGCGCAGGCCACTACTGGCGATGGCGGTTTGACGTAATTTGTAGCTGGGGACGATGACCATGATGATCGCTGGTACAGCATCTGTGACCGAGCAGACCTGCAGATCTTGTGGTGGGCCTCACATTGATACGTTCTTGAAGCTCGGCAGGACGCCTCTTGCGGATCGGCTTACAACCGACGCCAACAGTGGCGAGGCAGAGCCCGTTTTCCCGCTCAATGTCGCCTTCTGCCAAGACTGCAGTCTGGTGCAAATCACTGAAACGGTGAACCCCAGGATACTGTTTGCCGACGCCTATCCCTACTACTCGTCGTTCTCGCAAGCGCTGTTGGAGCACTCGCGGGAAAACGTTCTCGATCTGATCGAGCGGCGCGGACTGACCGCCCACAGTTTTGTAATCGAACTGGCGAGCAATGACGGCTATCTCCTGAAGAACTACGTCGAGGCGGGTATTCAGGTATTGGGCATCGACCCGGCCGACGGACCCGTCGCCGCGGCAAACAAGATCGGAGTTCCGACAGATCTTGCTTTCTTCACGCTTGAGCTTGCAGAAACGCTACGCGAGAAAGGCAGACAGGCCGATGTCGTTCACGCAAACAATGTCCTTGCCCATGTCGCCGACACCAATGGTTTTGTCGCCGGCGTCGCCCGGCTTCTCAAGGACGATGGCGTTGCGGTAATAGAGGCGCCGTATGTCGAGCCGATGATCGATCATTGTGAATTCGATACGATCTACCACGAGCATCTGTGCTACTTCTCAGTGACGGCATTGGACAAGCTGTTTCGCAGGCACGGGCTCTATCTCAACGAGATAAAGCCCCTGTCGATCCATGGGGGCTCACTTCGCCTTTATGTCGAGAAGCTGGAGCGTGTCGGAGCAAGCGTAAAGGATCAGCTGGCGCATGAGAAATCACGCGGACTGGACGCTATTGAATACTACCGCGACTTTTCCGCGAAAGTCGACCAGCTGAAGGTGGACCTTCGCAGTTTGCTGCACGATTTGAAGGCCGATGGCGCCACGATCGCGGCCTATGGGGCCGCGGCCAAGGGCGCCACCTTGATCAACACCGCCGGGATCGGGCGCGATGTTCTCGATTTCGTTGTTGACCGCAACACCCACAAGCAGGGCAAATACATGCCAGGCCAGAGAATCCCAATCCGCCGGCCTGAAGCCTTGCTGGATGCCCAGCCGGACTATGTTCTCGTCCTCGCCTGGAATTTTATCGACGAGATCGTAGCACAGCAGTCGGAATATCGCGCTCGAGGTGGCAAGTTCGTCGTTCCGGTGCCGACTCCACGGATCATATGATGACGGTGATCCAACGCGCGGTCAGTGACGAATTACGCAGGGCCATCCCGGGCGCCACGCATCTTCGTGGGGATTGTCCCGTCTGCGCAGGACAGCATTTGCTGCATTCCGTCTCCTTCGAAGCATTGCCGGTTTCGTGCAACTCGCTGCACCCAGACGCCAAGTCGGCGGTCGCTGCACCGACCGGCCACTTCGCCCTCGCCTTCTGCCGGAGCTGCGAACATTTCTTCAACGCGGCATTTGAAGACGATCGCGTCGGATACACCCCAGACTACGAGAATTCTCTGCACTTCTCGCCGCGTTTCGTAAAGTTCGTTGAAGATCTCGCACACCGCCTGTCCAGCGCTTACGCGCTCGAGGGAAAACTGGCCATCGACGTTGGTTGCGGCAAAGGAGATTTCCTCAAGCGCCTTTGTTCGACCAGCGGCGCCAGCGGCATTGGCTTTGATAGGAGTTACGAAGATAATCGGGGCGCAAAAGTCGCCGGCGTCGAGTTCATCAATGACTGGTTCGGTGATGCCTATCCGCAGGTAAAACCCGACTTCGTCTCCTGCCGTCACGTTCTTGAGCATATAGCCAACCCAATTGCCTTCCTGGAAGGCCTTCGCTTTCATCCTGGGGTTGGATCCAAGTCGGTGTTCTACATCGAAGTTCCCAATGCCCTTTATACATTGCGCGACATGGGCATCTGGGATCTGATCTATGAGCACGTATCCTATTTCACGCCGCATTCTCTGCGGGTAGCGATGCAGACGGCCGGTTTCGAGGTGCTGGATGAAGGCTCGTCGTACGGCGATCAATACCTCTTCATCGAGGCAAGACCACCCGCATCGCCGACGACTGTCAGTCTCTCGACGTCCGGGACGGTCGACGGGCTGGTCCGCAGGTTTGATCGAACCTACCGCGACAAGGTGGCGTGGTGGCGTCACTACCTTTCAAAGCAGGATGCGGCGCAGACCGTTGTGTGGGGTGCGGGATCGAAAGGCATCACTTTCGTCAACGTCGTTCCCGAGGGCGGGCGGATAGCAGCGCTGGTCGACGTCAACCCCCACAAGCAAGGCCGCTTTGCCCCGGGCACCGGAACCCCCGTGGTTGAGCCCGAGAGCCTGCGTGGCAGGCCTTTGCAATCGATCATCGTGATGAACCCCCTTTATCGGGACGAAGTCGCGCAGGCCGCCCGCCAGCTCGGCCTTGCCCCGGAGATCATCGTGGCATGATCGAACGAGACGCCCCCTCCCGCTGAACGCCCGGCTTCTCGATACCAGCGATGTCGATCCGCTGCAGGTTGATCGGCCTCGACCAGCAGTGTCGCGTGTAGTCGGTCGCCAGGCGCAAGAACTGGGTCCATTTGAGTGGCGTTTTGAACAGCGATCGCAGAAGCTTCAGGGAATTGAGGCCGATCAGAAAGCGAGAGCGAACAAGTTGTCCCCGCCGGTTGACGGCCGCGTAGGTTACGAACCCACGAAACTCAGCGCCAAACCTCTTTAACACCGCATCGACTTGGACATCGTAACGTTCGTTCGCACCAAAGCCTTGTAGCGTTTTTGTCGTACCGACGGGTCGAGTATGGCGCACGACGACATCGTCAACTATGGCGTACCGCAGCCAGGGTGTGTCAGTCAGGCGGGTCCAGAGCAAGTCTATACCTGTCTCGTAGCCCAGTCCGAACAATCCAAGCGCGGACTGGAGGCAACGTGCGCTAAACACCGGGCACATCATTTCGACCGTGTTGGTGTATCGCAAGACATATCGCTTTCCGCTGGCGAGGGTCGATGCGTATGAGAAATAACTGTCTGATGACAAAGCCGGTTGAAATAGATCGAGGTTGTACTTTCTACCGATTTCGAACAGCCGATTGATATCGTCCATGGTGGTGTCGATGTCATCGTCGATCAGCGCGATAAGATCGTAGTTTTCCAAAATCTCTGGATAGCATTGGAATAGCGCATGATATCCGGCAATCTTGCGGCCGGGGAGGAAGACGCTCAGATCGGTCGGTCCATGAGAAACGCCAGCCTCATAGGCGGCGACCAGAAGATCAAAGCCGGCGTTCCCCGACCCGTTCGCCCATCCGGGATGCAAAGATCTGCGTCCCGCCCGGACGATCACCAGATTCCTTACGCCCGACCCCTTGGGCAATTGTCGCGGGATTGGGAAGGCCGATGCACCCGGTGCCAGCCTGCGGCGGTTCATTCAAAGCTCCGAGCGGATCGTCGCCAAAAAATTGCTCATTCAGCCAGAAGATCGATTGGAGACGGTTTGGATGCGTTTTAGCGCGACAAGGCCGGCACCACGCAGTTTCGTGCGCAAAGTGGGAGAGACAACACCCACAGCCTCGAGGCACAGGCGCGCGATAAGCAGCGGATTCAGGACCCATGCAAACAAATGAAAAAGTGTCCGTCCCAACGGCACGATCCCACGGTGTCGATAGACAATGGCAACGAGATGCCTCAGCCGTGTCGATAGTTCAAAGGCATTTGCCTTGGAGCCATTGGGGTTTTGCCAAGCCAGTCGATCGGAGCTCGGCAGTCGCACCGAGCGCATCGGATGGTCACGGCTATACAGAACCGCCTCAGGAGCGCCCACAAACGTCCCCAGCAGAGCCATCTCGGCCAGAAGCGCGCAGTCCGACCCATAGTAGGGCTCGTGCAATGTTGTTTTGACCAGGGCGTCCCGCCGCCAAACTCCAAACATGGCTGCATCCCATCCGTGCGCCGCAACCATCAGCCGGAAGCGGGATGCCGGCGGCGCTCTTTCCATGTCGGGCAGCACGCGCTCGACGTACCCCGTCAGCTGTCCGGCCTCGTCGATACCCATTAGGCGGGGGTAGGCAATCACGTGCGCTGCGTTGTCGTCGAGTGCACGAACGCATGCCGTGATAAAGCCTGCATTCACGATGTCATCGTGCGCGCACCATTTGAAGTATTTGCCGATACTCAGTTTGAAAGCCTGGTTGAAATTGCCGGCGGCGCCCAGATTGCGCTCGTTTCGAAAATAGCGGATGCGTCCGTCTCGCCGCGCGAATTCCTGACAGATATCCGCGGTCCTGTCCGTGGAGGCATTGTCGGTTATGACAAGCTCGAAATCGCCGAAGTCCTGATCGAGGATCGAACGGATCGCCTCGGCGACGAAATTCTGGCCGTTATAGACGGGCAGACCTAGGGACACCTGTGGAGGCATGGATTCTTCCATTTTTAGGTCGCTCTGAGCGAGGTCGGCGATCAGACCGAGACGACTTCCGGCCGCAAGCCCAACGCGTCCAGGGACTGCACCACTTCGTTGCGATAAATCGGGTTCATGACGATGACGAGGTCGGGTGGATTATCAACAAGGTCAGTGGGAGCGATCACCGGATGACCGCTACCGGGTGTAAATTTGCCTTGCTTGTAGGGATTGATGTCGACAGCGGCTGACACCTCGTCGCCTATCTTCAGTGTCGTCAGGAATGACACGGCCTTGGACCCGCCGCCCCACAGCACCACTCGCCGGCCGGCGGCATGGGCAGACCGGATGCGCTCCAGCCACCGATGTTGCGAGGCCCTTACGCGGATGGGAAACGTTTCGGCCAGTTGGTGCATTTCCTCCAGGTCGCGTTCTAGCGGCAGCCTTGGCATGGATCGTCCTTTTGACGGCCTGGCGTACTGGACGATGTACTGCTTGTCGTAGACGAGTTCCAAATCGGTGACGTCGAAACCTTCCTGTCGGAATAGCCGCGCGTGCGCACCGGCACTGAAATAGGAACAATGCTCGTAGTAGATATCCCAAAAGGCACTTTCGGCCAGCACGCGTTTTGCGTCGGGCGTTTCGAAGAATATCCAATCCTCGGTCCGCTTGCCAACCATCTCGCGGATCAACCGTACGAATGCGGCAACCGAGCTTATGTGCTCGAGCGTGTGTCGGCAAAGGATCGTGTCGGCCTCGAGATGTCTATACTGCGGACCGAAGAAATCGACGATGAATTCGATGTCGTTGTAGTCTTCGTTCCGTCCCTTGTCGGCACGATACCCTGGATCGATACCGAGGCCCGTTGCATTGCCCGACAGGCAGAATTCTCGCAGGAATTCTCCCTTGCCGCAGCCTATCTCCAGTACCCTCTTCCCGGCTATCTCACATTTGCGGGCGATCTCATGCGCGAGTTCTTTCGCGAAGTTGTTGAATGTACTCGAAAAATGTTGCGACTCCTCGAAATTGGTCGAGTAAATCATAACGCCTTCATCAAAGGCTTTGTTGAATATGAAGCCACACGCTTCACAGAATGCGAGATCGAGTTCGCGACGGGGAAAGGCTTGAGCTTCCTCAGCCGTGTTCAGGAGGACGCAGCTATGGACCGGGACGGATGCGACGCGATAAATTGATCGGCTAACCGCCGCGGAGCAACACGGACACGCCGTAACTCGAAGCGCCTGGCCGTTCCTGACAGCATGCGGGTCAAATGAGTTCATGGCAAAGCTGGCTCAGCAAGAGTATCGGAAATGCCGCGGGCCGCGCTTTCGGCTCCGAGATATTCGTTGTGTCCCATTTCGCGGGCGGACTGGACGGACTGAGCAAGGCCAAGGGCGTCACATATCGCCAGATCAAACCGTTCCTCGGAGAACCGGGCTGCATTCATGCGGCATGCATTTGGGGCAATAGACGTCTTGTTGGCCTCAAACAGATCAATTGCGGCCGAAATGGAGGCAAGGGTCTGGTTGGCGAAAAGCACGCCGGTAGGGTGGTTGCTCTCGCCAAGCGGCCGAACGATGTCGCGAGCCCCGCCGCGGCCGAACGCGATTAACGGAGTACCGCACGCTTGCGCCTCGGCAAGCGCAATCCCGAAATCTTCGCATCCGGCGAAAACCATGGCGCGAGCTCGCGCGATCTTCTCGATATAGTCGTGCCGCGGCAGGTACCCGGTAAAGACAATGTTAGGACCGGCGATCGACCTGAGGTGCCTCGATTGTACATCGTCGCCTACAACAACCAGCCGGCGTGATGGCGTTTTGCTGAATGCCTCGATGATGAGGTCCGTGCGCTTGTATGGAGCGTGAAACGCAGCCGTCACATAGTAGTCGTCCTTGTCAGCGGCAAATTCGAGCTCATGGATGGCCACGGGCGGGTGGACCACCCTTGCGTCGCGACCGTAGATCCGCTGAATTCGCGACCGGACGTAGGTCGAATTTGCCAGCATCAGATCCGGACCATGAGCGGTGCGCGCGTCCCATATCCTCAGATTGTGAAGCAGATATCGAAACGCCAAGCCCTTCGGCCCGAATCCTAGCCCACCCTGCTGCAGGTAGGAGAATTGCTCGTCCCAGGCATATCGCACCGGACTGTGGACATAGCAAAGATGCGGCTGATCCGGTCTGGTCAGGACCCCTCTGGAAAAGGCGGCAGATGAGGAAATGACGGCATCGTACCCAGTTACATCAAATTGCTCGACCATGAACGGGCAGAGAAAGAAGAGTGACCGGTAATACTTCTTCACGAACGGAAGTCGGTTTAATGGAGATACATGAAACACAACGTCTTTGAAGTATTCATCTTTCACGTCTTTCGGAAGAAAATCGAACAGCGTAAAGACCTCGGCTCGTGGGAATATCTTGCAAATACGAGCAAGGACGCGTTCCCCGCCTCGAAAATTGGGACACCAGTCATGTACGACAGCGATGCGAGCGTTGCGGTCGATAGCGGGCAGTTGCGCCGTGGAACGGGAGCTATTGGCACCAAGACGTTGCGAGTCAGACGATTTGGTCCGCCGCTCATGACGCATGTGCTTGCTCCCGACCCCTTGCTATCACTCGACAGTGTGTTGCCCGTCCGATCCGCACAAGCTGGCTATCAGGCTGAGCCGAGGCCCAGACAGGGCATGGATGTAGTCCAACGGAGTAAGCCTGCTACTTCGATCTGCCTAAGGGGGCATCAGCGCTAGCCTTATGCACAGGCTGCATCGCTGGGTTCGGGGCATTAGGATGCGGTATGTGGCCTAGAGCCTGTATCTGGTCTTGTTTGCCAAAGGGAAGAGCTGATCGTCGATGAAAGTGGTCGTGGTCATTGCAACGTTCGGACGTCCTGAACACGTGACCCGGCTTCTCGCACAGCTTGAGAAGCAGTCCAGGCTGCCGGACGCCGTCATCATCTCCGCGCCGGATGCCGGGCACATTCCAACCAGTATGACCTCAACGTTTCCCGTCTCGACACTGTTCGGCAAGACCGGTTTGCCCGCTCAACGAAACATCGCTCTCGAAGCGGCGCTTGACCGTTTCGACATTGTCACCTTTTTCGATGACGACTTCATTCCTGAAGACACCTATCTCGCCGGCGTGTCGATGGCCTTCGAGAAACAGCCGGACTGGGCTGTCATAACGGGCAACGTACTTAGGGATGGAGCAAGCTCGGCGGGCCTGACCTGGGATGAGGGCATACAGGTACTTGGTGAGGCCGGCCCCACCGCCGAAACGCGCGGCGTGGACAAGCTGTGCGGCTACGGCTGCAACATGTCCATCAGGACAGCTTTCATAGGCAATCTGCGCTTTGACGAGCGCCTTGTCCTATACGGGTGGCAGGAAGACGTCGATTTCACCAGCCAACTGAGGGTCAAAGGGCGGGTTGTTGGCTTGAACTCGATCCGGGGGGTCCACCTCGGCGTCAAGAGCGGTCGCGTCAGTGGTGTTCGTTTCGGTTATTCTCAGGTAGCCAACCCGATATACCTCATCCGCAAAGGCACGGTTCCCTTGACCTTCGCATTGCGGCTGGTGGGCAAGAATCTTCTCGCCAATCTCGCACGCAGCCTCTGGCCGGAGTCTTATGTCGATCGCAGGGGACGCCTGCGCGGCAATCTTCTGGCCATATCACATGTCGCGAGAGGCCGAGTAGAGCCAGAATATATTCTAGAGATCTAGTGCAGAGGGTAGTGATGCTGGAAGCGCCAACGGGATCGATTGACGATGGTTTGACCAATCGCGTGGGGTGTCCACGTAACCTGCTCAATCGATGGATGACCACGCATTTTCTTCGTGTGGTGTTGTTAGCGGGACTTTCCGTCAGCGCAATTGCTGGCTCCTCATCCGCCAATCCCAAGGGGTATGTTCTCGGGCCTCAAGACAAGCTTCGCGTGAAGGTCTACGAATGGCGGGCGTCTCGGGATTCCATATTTGCATGGGATGCGCTCAATGACGTTTATACGGTCGGCCCAGATGGGTCCGTTTCCCTCCCATTGATCGGAGAAATCAAGGCCGCCGGCTTCACGACCCAGGAGGTCGCCGTCTTCGTCGGCGAGAGCCTGATGCGAAACATTGGTTTGGCAAGGCCGCCGGCCGCAGCAGTGGAGATCGTCCAGTTTCGGCCGATCTACGTGGTGGGCAAGGTCTCGCAATCGGGAGAGTTCGCATATCGGCCGGGGCTGACGGTCTTGAAGGCATTGGGTCTTGCAGGCGGACTGCGAACCCGGGAAGACAAGGACGCAAGGTTCGAGCGCGAGGCGATCCAGGCTCGTGGGGATCTTAGCCTGATCAGGTTGAACGAGGTCAACCTCCTCGTGCGTAAAGCGCGGCTGGAGGCGG
The DNA here is from genome assembly GCF_055456085.1 of Mesorhizobium subarcticum. Classification (NCBI taxonomy): domain Bacteria; kingdom Pseudomonadati; phylum Pseudomonadota; class Alphaproteobacteria; order Hyphomicrobiales; family Phyllobacteriaceae; genus Mesorhizobium; species Mesorhizobium subarcticum. The sequence goes on from NZ_CM144237.1 coordinate 5,245,106, forward strand.
AACTGTCTCATGCCAGCGAAATAGCTCTCCCGCCGGAAGTGACATCCCACATTCAAGACAGCGCGATCGCGATGATCGTCAAGCAGGAGCGCCAGGTCTTCCAGGCTCGAAGCGAAGGGTTGGATACCCAGATCAAGGCACTTCAAAACCTGCGAGAGTTCCTTGAGAGAGAACTGACCTCACTGGAGGAGCAACTGGTTTTCCTGGATAAGCAGATCGAGTCCATTCAAAAGGAACTGAAAAGCGTCTCATCGCTTGTGGAGAAAGGTCTCGCGGTTGCGCCTCGGGAGTTCTCCCTGGAACGGACGCTCGCGCAGGCCCAAAGTGAAAGACTTACGGCTGAGATCAGCTTGCTGCGGGGCCGCCAGGAAATCAGCAAGACGGACATATCGATTCTCGAACTCCAGGATGGGAGGAAAAACGAGGTCACGATCGACCTACGTCAAACACAGGCCGAGCTCGATGCCCTCGTGAGCAAGACAGATACAACCCAGCAGCTTTTGTACGATTCCGAAGTCTCTGCACCAAGTCTTGAGGCCCGTCGAGCAGATTCAGAAACGGCCGCGCCAACCTACACTATTTTCAGGCCTTCCGCGGACGGTACGACAGAGCGGATACCAGCGAGCGAAACGAGCGCTGTGGAGCCTGGGGATACCATAAAGGTCGATTTGCCGATGGTCTCTGATGAGCCGGGTGCGCTAGGCGCAATATCGAACGGACGCAAGCAGGCGCCCGGAATAGCGCTTCAGGAAGATCCCGCCGCCGATTCCATCGCCATTCCATAGGCCACGACCGGTGCTTTCGCGAGTTGTCACGCGCGCCCGGGAATCGAAGCCAATCGACGCTTGCCGGAACGGACCGGATGATCGAACCGCTCCAAAGCTGCAACCACGGCGCGATTGTCTTTGACGGGCAAGCGTCGGCTCACGAGAACGACAGCAAGCGGAATATAGAACACGATGCCTGGGTCGGGGCTGCCACTTGCCAGCGATCCGGCCACAAGTGAGGAAAATGCGCAGGCGCGGGCACTCGAGGCAATGGCGTCCACCTCCGGATCAATATGGCTGCTGCCCTTCAGGCCCCGCATGAGCATCGCCAGCAGAACCATCATGATGACCGTACCGAACAATCCCAATTGAGAAAGAAGTGCTATCGGCCAACTTGACGCTCGAGAGCTCCCCAGGCCGACTCCCAACCCCCCTGTGTCGAAGAAGGACTGCAGGCTCTTGTAGTTCCAGTAACTGCGCTCCTGGCCGGAAGTCGACGTGACCTTGTTGATGATGGTGGTGTCGACAAGCTGCACCACCGGATCGAGGAAGTGAGGATAAAACAAGATGACGCCCATACCCAGGAGCAGCAGCGGCATCAGAAGCGTCACGAGCAAAGCTTCCCCAGATCTTAGCCGACCTGAAGCCAGGGACCTTACGATGGATATGACGACCGGCAGGCTGACGATTGTAAGGCCGACATAGGCGGTCGACGATGTCGAGAGCAACAGGAGGCAGAACAATACGGCTCCCAGGCCCAGCGCAAACTTGGATCCGGTCTTGGTCCAGTAGGTGTAGCTGAACGCAAGGCCCGACAGGGATACGCCGCCGAAGGCCGAAGCTTCTGAAAATGCCCCCGCAATGCGAAAGAATCCTGCTTCTGTAACATCTGTCAACATGGAGTAGTTGGCGGTACGGATGGGGGCGAGGATATCGCCGGCGCCTGCAATTTTCCCCAACAGATCTAGCATGCCCATCGACACGTGCAAGATGAACCACAAGAAGTAACCGCGTTTGATGTCCGTTAACGTGCCTTCACGCTGAACCAGCACGCAGACCGCCAGAAACGTAAGTCCAGCAAGCACGAAGTATCCGGTCTGCGAAATGTTGGCCGACACCGGCGTCAGCGCCGCTTCGTAGACGCCCCTGCCGGTTCGAGAAGCAACAAAGGCACTGGTCTGCCCCTCAAACAGCCTCGGGAACAGCAGCGCACCCAAAGTCACGTAGATCATGAGCGCGCACACGATCCATGTTGCACCGATATGGCTGAAGGCTATTCCAATTTGGCGCCATATCCCACGCCGCGCCAACGCTGTCCCGATGAGCAGTATGTTGAAAACCGTGAAGATCAGCGGAGATGAGCCCCCAAGGGAGCCTATAGTGCCAATTGCGGTCGCGCCGAAAGCCAGCGAGGCAATAAGGGCGGTGATCATCGACCAGCGCATGTAGGCCACAACCGCAAGGATCCCACAGCATATCAGTAAGCCTACGACGGAGATTTGCACTCAACGCCTCCAATGACGGGCGTGCGACGCCCAATCGCATGGATAAATCATCCGCTTCACACGGAGGGTCGACTCTGATTTCCTCCGGCCGCTGATCAGATCGACCGTGCCAAGCCGACCTGGGGAGATCGCCGTGTTATTTGCCGTCGTCGGCGTTGCAATCCTTTCCCTGCTAATTGGGCTGACGTTGCGTGCGCCAGCGCTCATTGTGGCTACGCTTGTGGTGATCCTCATGAGCGTCATTGCCGGCAGTGTTCTCCAGCTTTCACTTCGAACCACGATCGGCTCGACATTATGCCTGGTTCTCGTCACGCAGACTTTCTATTTGATCGGCCTCGCCATCGGACTGCTGCGCCACCGCGCCCGATAAGGGTTGCAACGCGTTGGCAGTGTTTCCAGCGGGTGCCACCTAGGAAGTCTGATCAAATCGCAAGATCGCGGGTATTGTCTTTGCAAGGATTGTTAGGTCGCGTGCGAATGACCATGTTTGGATATACTGTGTGTCAATCGATACACGGTAAGAATATTCGGCCAGGTTTCTGCCGCTTATCTGCCAAAGGCCGGTCAGGCCTGGCCGTGCTTTCAGATATTCCAGCGATGCGGCTCCGTAGCGTTCCAGTTCGTCGGCCACCACAGGTCGAGGACCAACGCAGCTCATGTCGCCACGCATAATGTTGAACAGCTGCGGCAACTCATCCAGGCTCGATTTGCGCAGCATATTGCCAAAAAACAGCACACGTGGATCGCACTTCAGCTTCTGGTTGGCCTTCCACTCTTGAGCGGCGTTTGGATCAGAACTCAAATGTCGTTCCAGCACCTCCGCGGCATTAGGCACCATGGTGCGAAACTTGTAGCAATCGAAGACCGTTCCATTGAACCCGATCCGCCGGTGAACGAATAGCACCGGGCCGCCCGTCGTTATTTTTATCACGATGGGGATGAATATCAGAAGGGGGCTGACGAGAACGAGCGCCATTGAGGCGACTAGCAGGTCCAGCAACCGTTTTGCACGACCCCCGATTGGTTGCAGGCGTTGGTTGGGCGAGTTGTCGTTGGCGATTGCCGAGGATATGTCGGTCCCAGGGGGGATGGCGTTGAGAGCTTGGCTCGCGCTGACTTCAGGTGAAGAGACCGCATGTGCGTGCGGCCTGATGCTTGCACTGGCCACCGGCATGGCAAACAATGTTGCCGGTGCGGCTCGCCCCCCAACCGACGTGCCCTGGAGTCCAAGTTGCTGCAGACTGCTTTCAAACACGTCGGGCATTTGTAGCGACAACTTTCCACTGTTACCTTGACATATTCGCAACGGAGCATGCCGGTCAGCAAGCAGCGAAAAGGTGGTAGTCTGCGATTACCCGCTTCACCGAACTACGCCAAAGTTGCTAGGGAACACCCCTCACGTCCCACCCCAAATATGCTCGCCCGTCAGTGTTAACCGGCGATAACGCGCCGGGGAGACTTCCAAATATAGAGCAAGTCTTACCGCCGCCCGCTCGGCTATACCCGGGGGTGTGAGGCGGGCCGATCTCCGGCGCTTCAGTCAGATTGTCTACAGGGCGCGACGAAACGCGACGATGGCTTTCAGTCTGGCGCCGGCGATGCCTGTCATCGGCGTTGCGTGGCGCTAAAGGATTCAAACGGCAGAATGCTCATTGTGGTGTCAGCCAAACCAGATCGATGGCGGTTTTCAACCCTAAGGCCTACGACGCGATTGTCAGCGCGGAGTCTGAGCTGCGAGCTTACGGTGACCGCGCGTCGACGCTGAATGGACCTTAGTCATCACCACGCCCAGTACCGTTGAATTGTTGTTCTTGAGGGTCGCCGTCAGCTCTGCGAGTTGGTCCATGGAGGTTGCCCCCCACTGCGCTACAACAATCACACCATCAAGGGTCGGGCAGATTGAAAGCGCATCGGACCCCGAGGTAAAAGGCGGAAGGTCGACAAGAGTCATTTTATAGAGACCGACTTCCTTCAGAACCTTCTCCAGATTTCTGGTGAGAGTGAGTTTCCCTGCACCAGTATCGGAACCCATCATGCAATAATATCCTGTTTCCTCAACAAACTGTATTTTTCTGACATGATCTTTTGCGTCGACGGATTCCTGCTCGAACACGTCGAAATTGTGAGTGTGAAGCAAATCGCTGGCCAGAGCGGAGTTGTTATCGACATTAATGACCAAAGTCTGTATGCCGGATACCGCATAAAGAGCCGCCAGATTGCTCACGACGGTGGCCTTTCCGTCTCCGGGCGACACCGACGTGATCCCGATCCGCGCCTGATTGGGTGCCCTTGCGACGTTGATCGATAGCTTGGCACTTTTCAAGCTGGCCGTGAAGGCGGATTTAGGGTCCCTGAGCACCTCATCGAGGCGACCAAAACCACCTCGCCTGAAGCGAACGTGCGGCAACTCTCCAATACACGCCAGACCCAGTTCCCGGCCGATTTGCTGCGCCGACCGTACGTTGCGATCAAGGCTTCGTCGAGCAACGGCAAACCCGATGCCGGCGACCAGTCCGGCGAGCCCCCCGAAGGCAAGGATCAGTTTCTTGCGGGGCCAGCTTTCCACCTTCGGGCTGGTCGCAGACGTGATGACCCTGGCATTTGCGATCAGATATGGCTGTTGATCAACCGAATTTGTATATGCCGCAAGCAGACTCTCATACATCTTGCGATAGGTGTCGGCGGTAACTTCCAGCTGCTCCAAGGTGGTCTGACGTTCGCCACCAACCACGCCATCCTGGCCGCCAATGGGCGTTTGGTCTTGATCGATACTATAGTCGTGCTTGGCGCGAAACTCCTGGGCGATCCGGGTCGCCTCGTTCATCTGGTTGCCGACCTCCTGCATCCGCTTCTCCAACCAGGCGATCCCTTCTCCAGCTGCCTGAGATGTCGTTTGCACCTGCTCGCGCACGAATGCATCCGCCGTCGCATTTGCAATGCGTGCCGCCAAAGCCGGCTCCAGGGACTGGAAGGTGATATCGATCGCGTAGGAGACACCGACACGCTGCACCTCCAGACCGTCATCGAACACCTCAACCGCGACGCGCTCGCGCTCCAATTCTGGCTGTGGAACTTCCGGTCGTTTGTCGTCTGACCACGGGAGCATCCGATCAAACAAATTCGCCAACGCGGCGTAGCCACCGTGATCGCGCAGCGACGCGGCGTAAACGAGGCTGGCCCAGGCCCTTCGGATCCTCGCCCCGATACCAGGCCCGTGCATGTCTCTGAAGCTTGGATTGTCCATAAGCCCAAGGTCATCGATTACCATCATCGCGATCTTCTGGGAGCGCAGGACAGCGAGCTGGCTCTCGACCTGGGCGGTGTCGAGAGACAGGTTCACTTCGGCGGGCTGCTGCTGCTGAAGGCCGCGGGGAATCTTCGGCTCGATCAGGATTTGCGTTCGCGCCGAATAGATTGGGTCAGAGGTGACGACATAGAATATTGACAGCAATATACCAGCAGCACAAAACAAAGATATAGAATATATGTACTGTCGGACAAAGTAGAATACATCATGAAGGCTGATAAATTCGTGCGATGTGACAGCCTCTCGCCATGATCTGTCATTCATCGCCGCCAGAGACCGTTGTAACATGCTTAAAATCCACAGTTATGACTGGAAATTTTCCAGCAAGTGAGAGATCGGCTGTCGCCCTGGCTGCAAGAACGCGTCAAATGGTGTTCAATTCCGATTGTTGCTGCTTCCAATGGGTGGCTAGTATCAGCTCGTTTGGATTAGGCGGCACCGCTGTGACAAAGGCATTCTAAGCCGAATCCCGAAGAGCCTGATCGAACATGTCTCGGTCCAAACTGGGCCTTGACGTGTCAGGCGATGTCGATATCGGCCGAACGATCGCCCCCTCAGTCTTGTCCAGATACTGCATCAAGGCCGTCACCAGGTGGTAGAATATGCTAGCAGGCGTTTCAGTGGCCAAGGCCCTGCCCTTCTCATCAATCCTGTCGATCCACAGTCCGAGGGGCGCCGGGTCGATATGCCAGCGAAACAGGCGTCCGACACGGATTTCTATCTCCGGCTTCAGGTCTGGCCCGCCGGTTCCATCGAGTGCGATCGCTGCTTTGATCGCCTCCGCCTGGGGCCAGCTGCGCGATATCACGTCCAGTGGCAAAGCTGAGCGCGACACGGAACCATAGGCCAATCCTGTCGATCGATTGAGCCCATTGGCTATGGCGGAAGCATAGAGCTTTCTGGCATAGGGGATGAGATCCGTCTGCCCGCTCTTGGCCGCAAACTCGACAAGGAGCGAGGCCCATTCGAAATGGTGGCCGGGCTCGGTCCATTGACCCTGCTCGCCCGCCGCCGGCTTCCATTCGTCGTCGAAAAACTCCCCAAGCGTCCAGCTGTCAGCATCGAAAAAATGCGTTCGGAAGAGATCGACGATGCGAGCGGCATGGCGAAGATAGCTTCGCTGGCCAGTAGCCGTATGCCACGCCAGGAAGGCTTCCAGCATATGCATGTGGGGGTTGCTGCGGCGTAGCCCAGTCCCGCTCGACGTTTCGAGGAACCCGTTCAAACGCCCATCTTCGAGATGCGCTGCGACGAAGGCGATCGTTTCTTCGCCCAGCCTGAGCGCATCCGGATTTTGCGCCAGGTGGGCGTATGCCAAGGCCAGAAGGACGCAGCCATGATCGTAGGCATCCTCGCACGGATCCGCGACCGCTCCGTCGAAGCTGAAGGTACGTGCCCATCCACCTCGACTGGTTCGTCCATTCTTCATGAACGCGATGCCATGCGCGATGATATCGTCGGCGGGCCCGTCCCATCCGCGCAGCTTGGCGACCGAAAACGCATAAACCTGCCGCGCCATTGTTCGCATGCGCTTGGGCTTGGCAAGCGGCTTGCCGTCGAGTGATAAAGCCTCGTGGAATCCGCCGTAGCGTTCGTCCACGCCCACGGTCGACCAGTGCGGCAACGTCTCATTGAAAAGCCAGTGTGCAACACGCTCGCGCCAGGCACCCGGCAGCAGAACATGATTGTGGGAAGGCGTGAACTTGGTTTCGAGGCGGCCCCATTTTTCAAGCCGCTCGACAACCCGCTTTACATTCTGGCTCTCGGCTACGGGGGCCACGAAGGTCGCATCGGCTGTCGAGACAACGGCAACGTTCTTCAATCCGATTGCCGACAGCAACCTGCCGCGGCTGCGCAGATAGGAATTCTCGCAATCTATGGCTACGACATCGCCGATCACCACATTGCCGTTATCATCGGTCACGCTTGAATCCAGCAATGATTGCCAAGAGCCAAGGTCGCTCCAACTGAAGCTTGCCGACACCAGAGCGATATTGCTGATTTTCTCCATGATGGCGTAGTCAATCGAGATCGCCGGGATCGACCCATAGAGATCGAGCGGTAGATAAGTACCAGAGACGTTTGTCGTCGCCGCATCCAGGGCTTTTTCAGCACGACTCCAAATCTCGGGACGATGGCGAAGAAAGGCTTCGCGCATGGTGCTCGCGCGGAAAAGAAAGATGCCAGTGTTCCAGAAAAATGAATCGGCGCCGATGTACCTCTTTGCAACCTCGAGCTCGGGTTTCTCGATGAAGCGAACCACGTTGCGAATGTCGGTTTCACCCGCCGGCGCCCCGGCCTCGATATAGCCATATCCGGCTTCAGGACGAGTTGGACGCAGGCCAAACACAACAATGCTGCCTTCGTCCGCAGCCTGCACGCCTTTCTCGATTGTCTCCCAGAATTCCAGGTTGGTGGAGATCGCATGATCGGAGGGCACGACGAGAACAATCCCATCGCCATGGCGAGCGATCGTGTGCAGCGCCGCTGTGGCGACGGCAGCTGCTGTGTTGCGTCCGACCGGTTCGAAGACAGCACATCCACCAGAAAGGTCAATTCCGGCAAGGTCAGACCGGACCCTGTCCGCGTTCCGTTCCGATGCTATCAGATGGATCGGCGTGTCAGTGTTGGAGCGGCTCTTCAGTCGCTTAACGGTTTGGGTCAGCATTGACCCGTCACCTGCGAAATCATGGAACTGCTTCGGATTGTCCTCCCGAGACAGCGGCCACAGCCGGGAACCGACTCCGCCGCTCAACACAAAACAGGAAATTCGACCAGTCATGACACTTTCAACCCGTTCAGACGCGACATAGATTGCCAAAAAGTTCTCCCTTGAGAACCGCGGCAGCCGGAGCCGACACAAGTCTCGGAGGGCTTGTGATCTGGAATTGCAATTGAACGACACCAGCACAATTCATGAGAGCCGCCGCCGAGTATTCCCGTCAACACAAGGCATGCTAGATCAAGACGCCCAGAAACCGTCAGCTCGCTCGCGCTGACTGACTTGTGCCAGGAAACATCTCGTTTAGCTTGTAGACGACCTCAGTCCTGTTGGTGGCCTTCAACTTCTTCATGATATTACGGATATGAACTTTGACCGTACTTTCTCGCAGATTGAGCTCGTGTGCGATTATCTTATTCGCCTTCCCGCGCCTGAGGGCTTGGACAACCTCCTCTTGGCGCTCGGTAAACACGCTCGCCATAGGTCTTGGCATTTCGACGTCGGCGTCAGTGGTCTTGTGTAGCCCCAAAAGGCTACTTGCCGGAACAAATGTGCCGCCGGCGATGACGAAGTTTATGGCTTCGACACAAATCTCGAACCGGAGCGATGAGGGGATATACGCTTTTGCCCCATAATTCAGGGCCTTGAGAATTTGCTCCAACTCGTCAGTGTCAGCCAATATCACAACTGGGGCGGGCTGAGCTTTCTTGACGAGATCGGCTATCGCCTCACCTGTCTTTGCATCACTCACCTTCCGACTTCCCAGGTTTAGCAGAATTGCCGAAGCCGACGGCATATTCTCGCACAGCTGCCATTCTTCGATAGAGCCAAATGAGACGATTTCTTTCCCGACGCGGTAAGCGGTCAAGCACTGCGCCAGGCATTGCCGGTCAAGCACACGTTCGTCGAGCAGAACCAGGCAAGTTTCAGCAGGGGCCTGTCCGTGAAGACGTATTGCACCCCCGCCTTTCTGACTGACGAGTTCCAGCCCGAGGATCGGTTTGGTATCTGTTTGAATTGCCGCAATCATGCCACTCACCCCTAAACATCACCCAAGGTCGAGACCGGCACGAGACGGGGATTTCGGGACAAGCGAAAAACTGCGAACGATCTTCTGTTCGCGTCAAAGTCTGGCAGACTGTGAGTTCCTAGGCCCCCGCCATGGTCACAGGTCTAATTCAATCAGGCTATCAGCGAAACCGCACGCTTTCACTAACGTATGTTAAAAAAGCGTAAAAAAACGAGAATTAATTTAGCGCGATGCGAGATACCCGATGTGGTCCATTGCGCGTAACCGTATCAAAGGCTCGTGTTATCGGTGTGAAACTCGCCGCTCACCCGGTCGAATGCGGCGGACCGCCCAAAGGAACTGGAGCGTCTTAGGTGTGGATACGGCGCCGCGTCAGTTGTCGACATACCTGTCGTCGAAGTCTGCAAACTTCGCGACGCCCTCTCGATCAAGCATCCGGACATGGCCCTGACGAAACTCCAGAAGCTTGCGTTCACGCAATTCTCGCAACATCCGATTGACGTGGATCGGGGTGAGGCCCAACGCGTCGGCGAGGTCGTATTGGGTAAGCGGGCAAGAATAGCCATTGCGAGTAGCACTACCCACACGCTCCAAGCGTGTCCTCAGTTCAAGGAGAAGGTGTGCTGTGCGTGTCAAGGCGCTGCGCCGCCCCACATTCGTCAGATGCTGTGCGACAAGCGCCCGCTGATGGACGAGAGTTTCAAGAAACAGGGAAGCTATGCGAGGCGATCTGGCGACTGCAAGCGCAAACGTCTTGGTTGATGCCTCGAATACCGTAAGGTCGGTCTGGGCGACGAAAGTCTCGGGAGCGGTCCCTGGGAAAGAGTGCGGCAGGACAACGTCGCCCTTTAACGCAAAATCCAGGATCTGACGCTGACCGCCAGCGAGATTGTGCGATATACATCCCCAACCAGAACTCGATTATGAAGACACGAGCAGCGTGCTGGCCTTGATCAACGATCGCTGTTTCGGCCGGATACCGCCTCGTCACGAAGCCGAGCGCTTTGATGTAATCCTTGTCATCGTCGTCTAGTCGGGCCGATGAAGGACGATTTTCGTTCCCAGTCAAAAATGGATGAGATGCAGATGCCATCGAACCCCACTAACCCCTCCTTTTAGCAACCATAGGGTAAATGTATATCAGGCTCGAATAGATGAGTAGCCTACATTAGCTACACCTATTGGATGAAGCTATGGCGTGGTTTTCCGCCCAAGTCAAAGCGGAGCTTGCCTCCACAGCCAATTTGGCGAACAGCGCCTGCAGGGCGCGGATCAGGCTTTGCTTTTCTTGAAACTTTCACGGATGGCCTCGACCATCTCACTCGCCACCATGCAACTGCGATTGTCCGCTGCAGCATTTCGCAGCGTCGTAGCGGCGTCTTTCAGCACCCCCCTGATTTCTCTGGCCGTAAGAATTTCGGATGCTTCCAATTCCAGCAGCAGCGCCTCGCTCACATGCAACGCAGCAAGTGCAATGGCCTTAGGCCTTTTGCCCTGCACGACGAGCAGGTCGCCGCCTGGTCTGTAGCGTGACTTCCTTTTTCCCATCTCAATCTCTCAATCTCTCGGAACCAGACCAACCTCCAACGCACGCCGTCGTCAGAAATGTGAACACCATACTAGCCCTATTCAACATCCCGACACAGCGTGCGGAGCCTACCAAATTAGCTGTAACTTATTGAACAGGTTGGAACCCAGCGCACCTCCCCACACCAGCCAGATAGCAAGAGGTCGGCATTTGCAGGTGCTGATCCTGCTAAGGACTCCCGCAACAGCTACCAACGCATCGTTACCAACAAAAACCTGCCGTGGGTTTACGCCGTCAGTATTCCGACCCATCACATGGCCGCCAGTTTGGTCGCACCTGAAACGGGACGGGCGAACCTTCCGCTGATGACGTTTTGGACTTTTCTCTCCAGCCAGGTGACGCTAGCACTTACAATCAAGACCGAGGCAACAGACAGGATAAACACGGCATAGACTGGAAGTCCGCTACGAAATAAAAAACAAACTAAAACCATCCCTAACGCATAGTGATTTAGGTATATGGTATAGCTTATCCGACCCATATAATTCACAAAATTTCGGTACGTAGCAATTTTTATGCTTATCGCGAGGTCCCATATTTTTCCAATCACCATTACCAACAACAATAAAACAAACAGTGAAACCGCTATATATTTATATTCTCCAGGACTGTCCAGATTGACCAATATCTCAATGATCCCCATCATTGAAAACAGAACAAACAGAGTGGCCATCTGCGCATGGCTGGGCCTTGGTCCACGATCTTGATTGCTAGCGATAAAAAAGACCATACCGGCCGCGAAGAACACGCCGTGCTGCAACAAGAGTATTTTGAACGGGAAGCGGGAGAGCACAGCTATCGCGCCCTGCGCTCCGGCGGAGGACGGCGCCAAATGCAGGCCACTCAAAACGAGAAGATATGCCGAGCTCGACAGGCCTATCAATTTTGCCAGGTCATAGATGGACAGGCGAAATTTCGACATCACGCAAACGGCGACCAACAAATAGAAAGCCGCCTGCACAACGAGCGACCAGACGACACCGTCAATGTATGGTCCCTTGGGAGATAGAACTGCAGATCTGGCAAAATCCATCACTAGAACTCGGAAGTCTTCGCCGTAAAAGCTGCGCGCAGCCAAACTGACGAGCGCCGACATCCACAAGGCAGGCAGGATGCGCGTGGCCCGGATACGAGCGAACCTCAAGGCTGCGGACATCCCGCCGTCGCGAGAGGCGCTCATTGCAATCGCAAATCCCGAAATCACAAAAAGGGTCGCAACACCCGCCGCCCCCAACCCCGCAAATACAGATAGGAACCCGAAGGCCGCATCCTTTCCGCTGGTCACGGATGCCGACGTCGCGGCATATGTAGCGAAATGGCTCAGTAGCACCAATATGGCGGAGAATATCCGCAGGAAGTCCAGGGTGAAGTAGTGCGGTCTGCGGTCCATGGGGCGTTATGGGCCTTTGCTTCGGACGCCACGAAGGGATCGCTTTTGCTACATCGAATGGCCGGTCGCGACCACTGCACCGTTTGGGTACGGCGTCATTCCTTTGGATAATCGGCCGTCTGAACTGGTTGCATCAGAGCCTTGCGGCCCGGACGGCTTTCCAGGCGCCGTAGGGCAGCTGCCCATATCAAGAGGCGCGCAAGGCGCCGTCCGCGGCGATCACCCGGATGCGAGTGTCGTCGCCGGCACGTTTGGCCTGCGAAGCAGACGCGGGATTGTGAAACCAGCCTCTTGCCCGATGTTGAAATCTTGCCCTCCAGCCAGAGGACAGCCAAGCTTAAAATCAAGACGGCCAGCAAGGAAGCCCCAAACGAAACAGGCGCAGAAAAACCATAAGAGTTTACAAACCAGACAATAATCATCCCAGAGGCGTAGTGGTTTAAATATAGAGGATAACTCAATTTTCCGCAGAATTTAATCGCTCGGCCATATGCGATAAGGCGTGAATTCACCGCATTCTGTGAAACGACGTTTAGAATTATCGCTATCACGCATAGAGCCCAGATTCCAACTGCTGCGATTCTGTATGGATAAACCCTGTCTACCGAGAACAGTATTTCCAACGCACCCATTGCGAGGAAAAAGCCCATCAACGTTGTCATTTTTGTACGGCGGAAATTCTGCAGATCACCGTTCAAGTTAAACAATATCATCCCAGACGCGAAAAAGACGCCGTGCTGGAGTAGCAATATCTTGAAGTGAAACCGTGATAGAAGCGCGATGATATCCGTTGAAAAGCCATTCGACGGCGCGACATTGAGAAAAAACAAGGAAGCTATGTAGATAGAGCTGCAGCTTCCTATAAAGATTGCCAGTCCGTAAAGGGAGACGCGAAACCGGGAAATTATAGAGAAAAATATGAGCGCATAGAATACCGCTTCGACAACCAATGACCATACAACACCGTCAATGTATGGGCCTTTGGGTGATAATATAATGGATCTGAAAAAATGCATCGACAGCGATGATATGTCCTCTCCGTAGGCAGATCTAGCCGCGAGGCTTATCAACGCCGATATCCATAAGGCTGGCAATATACGAACAGCGCGGAGTCGTGCGAATTGGAGTGCTTGCGACACCCCCCCGTTGCCGGAAGCACTCATGGCGATCACAAAGCCAGAAATTACAAAGAAGATTTCAACCCCCACTGCGCCCACGCCGGCGAAAGCCGAAAGAAAGCCGAACGCGGCCTGGTTGGTGTCGACAACCGATGCCGCCTGCCCTCCGAATGTCGCGAAGTGATTCAACAGCACCAGGGTCGCCGCCAAAATGCGCAGTATGTCTATCGCCAGATAGTGATGGGCAGATTTCATCGCACTTTCCGCACTTTGCCAGGCGCCAAAGTCGGGATGATAGACCGAAATGGTCAGGGCACCTGCTAGTACGTTCGGATATGCGGCAAAGTGCTGACCGCTGACATGGAACTGAGGGTAGATGCGTGCCTGATTGATTGCTAGTGACGAAGAATGCTTCTGACCGTCTGCCGGATTGCCGCATGGCTAACCCTTATTGCTATCGTCGTCGTAACGATTGTTCCAATCGGGATGCGGCCCGTGTCGGACTTTGGACCGGAACCCGAGCGAATAGCCGCTTTTCTGGCCCTTGGCTTGCTGCTCGGGCTCGCATACCACCGAAATTGGTTCCTGATGCTCTGCCTCGTGGTTGTTGCGGGGTTCGGCGTTGAAGCCTTGCAACTGTTAAGCCCAACGCGACACCCCGCCGTCGATGACGCTGTCATCAAGGCTGCTGCAGGGGTTGCCGGGGTCTTGGCCGGTTGTGTAATGGCGAGGAACGGTCGGTTGCGACAGCGCCCGTAAGAACTCTGCTCGCTCCTGTTATTCACAACAGAGGTTTTGAACTGATACGGGTAAGGACGCTCCATCAGTGGAGACCGGCAAAAACGGGTTCGAGGTGAACCGCCTGGCAAATTTGAATTGATCGAACCACGGCGACGGGGCTAGTCCCTTTTGCACGCCAGTATCATCCAAGTAGTGGAATGGACTGGAGGTTATGCCGAGCAGTAGGCTCACCGGGGGAAGTGCGCCTGGGGAGGCCGATGGTGATACCGTTACAAATCAGAGAGTTGTTGGAACTTGACGCGTACCGGCGAACGATCAAGGCAATCGACCATGCGTATGAACTCAACCTTGGAGACGCTGGCTCGGACGCGGAACGCGAGCGGGCACGGTACAAACGTCATTGGGAGACATTGTTGTACTCCGAGCAGATCGAAGCGATACGGACGCGACGACTGTTGAGGAAGGCAGACAGATTCGACTTGGCGATTGACGACGCGGTTGAGAATAGCCCGTTGTGGAGGCGGTCAACCCAGCTTAACAGCTGGATCCTGACGGCAAGCGGATACTCGGAAATCCAGAGCGCGATCCGGCAAGAGCGCAAGGAACAACGCCGAGCGGCCGTCGCGAGGATTGGCTGGGTCATTGGAATTTTTGGCTCGTTCACAGGACTGTTGTCCGTGTGGCGCTTTGCGCGGGGACTCTAGAAAGTCGGAGAAATACCCTGCCGGCTCCTCACTTCCGCTTGACGAGCCTATGCCCGGCTACCGGGACACGGACCATAATCAAAAAAGATCTAGCCGGTGCGGGGGCACCGGCCATGCAGGAAAGTTCTAGAAGCGATCCCAACCCGCACTGATTAATTTATATGCATATTAGCAATCGCGCAACTAATACTGAAGTCCTGCCCCGTTGCCGCACGTTCGGATCGTGATCTCCATCAGTAAGGCTTAGTTGCATCGTTGTGAGAACACAGCAATCATTCGCGGGCCAGGGATGGCCTTTCATGCATCCCTAAGCACTGTCCTTGGCACTTGGGCCACCGCGCGACCAAAGGAGGTTCAACAAATGACTGCTCAGCGCTTCAGCCGCCATGTGCACGTTTTCGTGGGGCTCGGCCTTCCGCATTTGGTATCGACTGTACAGGAAGCCCATCAGATTCTTGATGAATGGACCGGTAGCCGAAGCGCAAAATATGCGGAGGCCGCAGCGCTTTGCCATTCCGCACTTGGCCGCGGTGAACACGTTGAGTTGGCTTGCACTGCCTTTGAGGCATTTGCTCGAGCCCACGGGATTCTTGTGCCTGACGCGATCGAAGTCTCGGTTGCACGCACAGCTGAAGAGTGGATGACGGCCTATGATGCACGGTCCGTGATTTGAAATGCAGCTTTACCGCTGATGACTTTTTCGTTTGAAAAGGCACAATGGAACTCACCAGCGCGCTTGGTGCTCTCTGACAGATAGCGTCGCGTGTTCCAATCGCGATTGCGGCGGCACGGATTCGAATAGCGTTTTCCGCCGGCCTGTTTGTGTCGCGATTGATCGCACTCAGAAGCTTTTCAATCTAGGCCGCCGCGGTTTGGGCCGCGCCGAGTGACGCGGCTAAGCCGTCCAGCTCCGAATCCGGCTCCGCAGTGCCAACTCGAGGATGCTTTTTGCGAAATCGTGCGACGTTGTCGATATGAAGTGCATGGGAAGCGGCATTTAGGTAATCCGAATAATGCTGACTCATCTGAAGATGCCAAGTGGCGGCAGACGCCCGGGCCGATCGGCTGGCGGCCGGGCGGTATCGATTCCTAGACTTTCGAAAAGGCGAGCCAAAGCGTTCACTACCGTCACGTAACTGGTGGCGTCGATCGTTTCGCCGTGAGCTAGCCGCCCATCCTCATTTTCGCATACTTGCGTCAGGGCGGCCGCTCGTCGTGCTAAGATCATTTGCTCGTCGCGAACCGTTCCCCCAATGGCAACCAGGATGCTGTCGAGGATCTCGGCATGGCGTCGACCGTGGGCGGTTCGACGGTCGACGCCGCGCAAAGTCGGCTTGCTTATGGCCGAGCTTTCAGCCTGGATCTCGGTCCTCTGGCTGGTCTTTCGCGCGTGATTCCGTGGCATTGACGCAGCTGTAATGTTACCCTACCGAGATTATCGGCGCGATTATGGAGACAATCTCTCGGATTGCCAGCTAAAAAGCGCCAGATAGCATTTGACACACGATCAGGGGCGCGATCTGGCGACAAGGTGGCGGGGCCCTTGGCAATGCGGTCCCTAAGCGCACATCCAGGCATTGTCGTCGGCTCACGCCGGCTGACCAGCTCGAGTGCGCTCCCATTCAACCAATGCGGATTTGAGAAACAGCCGCCGACGATTGATGACCAGCGGCCGCGGGAACCCCAGCTTTTCATCCTGCAACCAACGCCAAAGCGTCATGTCGCTGATCTGGAAACGTGCCAAAATTTGTGGCGCCGTCAGATATGCGGCGTCAGCGGCCGACTCTTCGTTGTGGGAAGCGAGGTTGTGTTTTCCGACCATAGCGAACTCCAGAAACAGGATGCTCGCGGCGCAAAAACAAAAAAAGCCGGCGAGCCTGGTTGAAGACCAGAAGCTCGCGGCATCCGCCGCTCAGTCCCGTCACCTGCTCGCCATCGGCGCTTTTTGCGGTCTCCCGATATTGTCGAGAGGCAGGGGTATTCGAAGACCTAGAGAAGTTTCACGGCCTCGCCGCAAAACATGTCTCATGTTAGATCACCAGCAATCGTTATGCAACTGGACGTTGGCAAGGATTCCTCGAAGTCTTACGCAAGGCGTTCCCGGGCACGGCCAAGGGACAGCTTCACGACAACCTCGTCTTGATCGCCGCGGATAGCAGCCAACACGCTTAGCCAGCGCGGGCCGCCCTCAAGAATGGCGGCATTGAATTCCCGGCTACGGGCTGTCTCTTCCTCACGATCGCCGTCAACTCTCCACTCCTCAAACTTTGGCCACAGCGTCTCGTCGACCAGCAACTCGACATATCGCGTCCAAGCTTCGAGCCCCTGTCGCTTCTCGGCCTCGAAATCGTGCTTCTGATAGACGCCGACGATCCCTGCAAACGGCGATAACCTCTAGGCGAACGCCGAAGCCGGCCAGTCGGGTTGCTACCGTGCGGCGAAGATCGTGCAGCCCCCAAGGCGGCATAGGTTCGGCGTCTCCGTTGGCCTCCGCTCGCAACCGTCCTATCTCGGCGTCCAGCCGCGCCTTTGATCGACTGTATCCAGAGACGTGAGTTTCGCCGGTAGTGGTGAACGCGAACTTAGGCTCAATCTTCTTGCCGCTGGCGGCAATGACCGGCTCGCGAGGCGACTGCCCCAGGATGCCTACCACCAGATGCGACAATGGCACCGAATGCGGTTTACCATTTTTGTCCGAGACCCCGGCAGCCTCCATTCTGGCCAGTTCCCGCCCAAGGCCAGTTCCGACCATTCGATTCCGGCAACTTCCTCGCGGCGCTGACCGGTCAGCAGGAGCAGACGCCACATCGGTCCGAAGGGATATTCAAATGCCCCTGTACCGCGCCAGACGTCTTGCAATTCGGGATCGGTAAGCACTCGCTCGCGAGGCGTCTCCTCGGTCGGTTTGGTGATCCCATCACACGGCGATCCAGCAATGACGTCCTCGTCAACGAGCCAGCCAAAGAATTTTCGCAACGTGGCAAAAACCCTATTTGCCGTGACAAGCGATCCGCGGGCGACAATAGCTTTTAGAAGGTCCTTCACGTCTCGCTTTGTGACGTGAGCTACGTGGCGATCGCCCAAAACCGGATTGATCTCGGCTTTGAATTGCCGCTCGACCTCGGGCCAAGATCGGTTCTTCTGCGCCTTGCACCATCCTTCAACGAAGGCGGCGGCTTGGTTTCGCACCAGATCGCGTTCGGCTGCGGCCTGCTTCTCGGCCAAGGCATCCTCGGAAACCGGCTTGGCAGCCTCGATAGCCGCCTTCTTGGCCTTTGCCGGGTCCACACCTCCGACACGGCCGCCAGCGCGCGCTCCGCTGCCCTCCTGGCCTCGCTGAGCGTGTGTCCCTGTCCCAAAACAGGCCCGCCCACTGGCGGGTCTGATAGCCGGGTATTGAGCACGTGGCATGGTCAGCTTCTGCGATTTGCCCCCGAAGCGGTATCGGAGGGCCCATGATTTTGCGCCGCTCGACTGGATGACCAGATAGAGGCCGCGACAGCCACCGTCGGGGATCTCGCGCCGGCCGTTTGGGTCAGGCTTGGCGGCCTCGACGGCCTTCACTGTGAGCACGCTTGCCATGGTCAAATGCCCCTTCCGGGCAACCAGGGGTAACGAATTTCGTGTGGTTGGCGGCGTTACCCGATGTTAGTATCATTTGCAGACATACTCAAAGCCTTGCATTACAAGGCATGCGGCGCGCTCGGATGGTTTGCAATGTTAGACGTCGGGAGGCTTGAGACTTGACTGGGGGTCAAGGGGTCGTCGGTTCGAATCCGGCCACTCCGACCATTTTGAAGCAGGACTTGCCCCCGAAGTCCGCCTGGCCAGATCAGCCAATTCTCGAATGCCGCTTCCCGTACCCTGCTGGTTTCAGCTCGAATTGGATTGGGCATTCAAGCCTGGCACACATCCACCCACTCCGCGCCTGTAAGCTCAACCATCCTATCCGGTGCAATCCGCACGGCCGCGTTGGTGGCGCCGGCAGCAGGCACCACCTCGTCGAATTCGCGCAGCGAGACGTCGCAATAGACCGGCAGCGGCGCCGGCAGGCCGAAGGGGCAGACGCCGCCGACCGGATGGCTCGTGGCGGCGACAACTTCCTCTGCGTCCAGCATGCGCGGTTTGCCGCCGAACCGGTCCTTGAACTTGCGGTTGTCCAGCCTGGCGATGCCGCTGGTTACGACCAGCATGGTGCGGTCGCCGACGCGC
The DNA here is from genome assembly GCF_055456085.1 of Mesorhizobium subarcticum. Taxonomy (NCBI): domain Bacteria; kingdom Pseudomonadati; phylum Pseudomonadota; class Alphaproteobacteria; order Hyphomicrobiales; family Phyllobacteriaceae; genus Mesorhizobium; species Mesorhizobium subarcticum. The sequence goes on from NZ_CM144237.1 coordinate 5,264,190, forward strand.
AGGCAGATGGTCTTGGCGATCTGCGCCGGCAGAACGCCATGCGCTTCAGCCGCCAGCGTCACCGTCGCTGAACTTGCCTGCGTGACGATGACCTCGATATCGGGCGCATGAGCGGCGAAGAAGGCACGAACGGAGTCCAGGCTCATATCGGAAAAACCATGGGTCAAACCCTATTCAGGGCTAGGCGATTGGCAGGGATTTGGATGCAGCCCGTATAAACACGTGCGATCGGCAAATGGGCAAGCCTGGCCTGCCGGAGAACACTGTCAAATCAGCAAGAAACCCGCCAAACGGGCCTTGGCGGGTTCTCTTGCATGACTGTACTGATCTATGCCTGCGGTCGACCTTGCGCGGCCGGCGTCGGTGCGGCGGAAGCGATGAGAGCGTCCTGGGGCAACCGAAGCGCGGACGCGATACGGCGCAGCTTCGAGGGATCGGCCGCCCGGCCGTTCTCGATGTCCTCGATCTCGCCGACCGAGAGGCCGCAAGTCAGGGAAAGCTCTTCCACGCTGTATCCGCGGGTTTCCCGCATGGCTCTGAGGGTGGTGTAATCCGGCCCGATCTCACTGGCTAACGGTTCGGAGAGGGCATGGCTTGTTGCATTGTGGGGCATTGGCAACTCCGGTGGCTGAAAGCGTTTGATCAAAATGGAGCGTTGCCTGAGACGGCCGGAACATGCCCGCTCGCCAGCGATTTGCCAAGAGCCAAACAGGCCGTCACGCTATCGTGAACCTCTGGCCTGCGACGCGGCGGTTTCACACATATCGGCGCCATCAAGTTCTTTTGAACACCCGGCACCTTTTTGCCCGGAGGTTTAGGCCCACCTGTTCGTTGTTCTGATGCGCTGGGGTGAAAACCATCCGGTTTCAGCCAGCCCGTTCCCAGAAGGATCCCTGCAATGAACTTCAAGACAGTCATGGTCGTGCTCGGCACGATCTCCAGCCTTTCCGTTGCCGCCGTGAGCGGTGCTCAAGCGGCTGACGCGGTGCGCGTGCGCGGCACCGTGGTCAGTTTTGACCCATCGCTGCTCACCGTAAAAACCCGCCAAGGTGATACCTCCGCGATCAAGCTCAATACCGGCTGGAAGATCTCGGGTGTCGCCAGCGCCTCCGAAAAAGACATCAAGCAGGGCGATTTTCTCGGCATCGCCTCGGTTTCGAAGGCGGATGGCGGCAGCGGCGCACTGGAAGTGGTGATTTTCCCGGCCGCCTTGAAAGGCACCGGCGAGGGTGACCGCCCCTGGGACCTGCAGCCGAACAGCCGCATGACCAATGGCACCGTGGCCGACGTCACCGACATCAACGGGCGAGCCGTAACCCTGACCTACGACAATGGGCAGACAAAGAAGATTTCGATCCCCGACAGCACGCCAGTCGTGACCTTTGCCCCGGCCACGCCGACCGATCTCAAGCCGGGCGCGACCGTCTTCGTCAACGCTCAGCGTGAGGCTGACGGCACGCTGAGTTCCAGCCGCGTGGTTGTCGGAACCAATGGCGTGGTTCCGCCGATGTAATTTTCGGCCTCCCGGTGGTGGCGACCAACCTGGATTTCCCAGAAACAGTCCAGAAACAAAATTCTACAATCGGGAAATACTGACGAAAAAAAGTGGGCGCGTAATCCCATTCGCGGCGGTCGGGCTATCGACCCGATTTATATCTGCCTGCGAAAAAAAGGAAACGATCCATGAAGAAGTCCCTCGTCTCGGCCCTCGGGCTTGCAGCTGCAGTTGCTTTCACGGTTCCTATGATCGGCGCAACCAGCGCGGAAGCGGCCCCGATGGCAAAGCATCATCATCATCGTCACCACCATCATCATCGCCACCACCACTGGCACCACCACCACCATCATCATCACCACCACATGAAGAAGATGGTGAAGAAGGCCTAATACCAGACCGCCAACGAGAAGACCGGCCTTGGCTTCTTGTTCAAGGCTGGTCTTCTCCTGGCTGTGCAATGCCAGGCCCGACATGAATCGGCCGATCGAATTTCGCCTGATGACATTGCTGGCCCAGGATTTTCGGCGCCGCTCCGATACCGCAACGATCAGCGAAATCTTTCACGCGGAGCCAAATCGCGATACGGCAAGGGATGTTTCTGACCGGTACCTGCACCGATCAGCCTTCGCCAACCGGGTATCCCGATGACGGCCAATCTTTCCCGGACAAACCGCCTTGTCCTGTCGGTCGCGCGATTGTGGCTGATGCTTCGCCACCCTGCCCTTATCGTGCGATTTGTCATGAAGATGGGATATCTGCCCAATCCGGCGGCGCCCGTGCGCTACCATGAGCTTTTGCTCTGGCGAAAGATCCTCGATCGCAATCCGCTGTTCGTGACGCTGACCGACAAGCTCGCAGCCAAGGCTCATATCCGTGACGCCTGTCCCGGGATCGCCGTGCCTCGGACGCTCTGGTCCGGACGCAACCCTGCCGACATCCCGCCGGGCTTGCTGGCCGGCGACGTCGTGGTCAAGGCAAACCATGGCTGCGCCATGAATATGTTCGTTTCCAAGGGTGAGCCCGATCGCGCTGCTGTCGTTCGCAAGGCGAGGCATTGGCTCAATAAGACTTATGGCCGGCGCGATGGCGAATGGGCCTATTGGCCCATCGTTCCGACCGTTTTCGTGGAGGAGCGGCTGCCGCTTTGCGGCGGGTCGATCGCCACCGACATCAAGGTCCATATCTGCAGCGGCGAGATCTCCCATGTCTGGGTCGAGGATAAGCACGCCAAGCGTTCACTGCTGTTCGACCGGGAAGGCAACCCATTGCCCGGCCGCGATCCGGACTATCCCCGCGAAGATCAGGCCTTGCCTGTCAATGCGCGGCTCATCGACTATGTCACCCAGGCGATCTCAATGGCACCCGGCATAGCCGGAGACCTCGACTATGTCCGGATCGACTTCCTGGTCACCGACGAGCAGCTCCATGCCGGCGAAATCGTTATCTATACGGCCGCCGGCTATGGCACATGGACGAACCCGGCGATCGCCGCGGAGATCGAGCGGCTCTGGCGGCTCGATCAATCCGCATTCCTGCGCCGGCGGCACAGGGGAGCAATGGGCCTTTATGCGAACGCTCTTCGCGCCAGATGTCAGAGCGGCGCAAACCGCTGACAAGAGCCTTTTACGAAAGCACAAATCGCGATACGGGATGAATACATCTGGCCGGCGATCCGCCCGGATCGGAATGAGCCAACAATGGCCGGGTATGCCTGATGACTGCCAAGGCCAGTTTTTCCTGGACAGGAGGCTTTATTCTGTCGGTCGCAGGGTTGTTGCTGACCCTTCGTCACCCCGCGCTCACGGTGCGCTTCCTGATAAAACTCGGCTATCTGCCCAATCTGGCCACGCCCGAAACGTACCATGAAATGTTGCTCTGGCGGAAAATCGTCGACCGCAATCCCCTGTTCGTGACGCTGACCGACAAGCTCGCAGCCAAGGCTCATATCAACAGCGCGTGCCCCGAACTTGCCGTGCCCCAGACGCTCTGGTCCGGCCGCGACCCCGCCGACATTCCTCTCGACCTGCTGGCCGGCGATGTCATCGTCAAGACAAACCACGGCTGCGCGATGAATATATTCGTTGCCAATGGCACCCCCAATCATGGCTTCATCGTCGCCAAGGCGAGGCACTGGCTGAGAAAAATCTATGGCCGCCGCAATGGCGAGTGGGCCTATTGGCCCGTCGTCCCCACCGTTTTCGTGGAAGAGCGGCTGGCGCTTTCCGGCGCAAGGATCGCGACTGATATCAAAGTGCATGTCTGCGGCGGTGTGGTAACGCATGCCTGGGTCGAGGATAAGGTAGCGGCGCGTTCGCTGCTCCTTGACCGGGACGCCAATCCATTGCCTGGGCGCGATCCGGACTATCCCCGCGAGGATCAGGCAGTGCCTGTCAACACGCGGCTTCTCGACTACGTCCGTCAGGCGATATCGATCGCCCCGGTCATCGCCGGCAACCTCGACTATATCCGCATCGACTTCCTGGTCACCGACAATTGCCTCTATGGCGGCGAGATCGTCGTCTATCCCGGCGCCGGCTATGGCACCACCACCAATCCGGCGTTCGCCGGCGAAATCGAGCGGCTTTGGCGGCTCGACCAGTCCGCATTCCTGCGGCAGCAGCACAAGGGCGCCGTGCGACTCTATGCCGACGCACTTCGCGCCAGATGCCGGGAGCGACAGCAGGAATCGCTGACATGAATCGGAATGGCGGCCGCGCCCGAAGGCGGGCCGCCATTTTCTTCCCTAAATCACTCGTTCCGGGCTAGTAGTCAGCGCCGGCTGAACAGCAGGCTGGCGGCCAGGCCGAGCACCACGAGCCCAACCGCGGCGGCGGCCGTCGGATGGTCGCGGGCCGATTTTTCGATCACCCTGCCCTGTTTGCGGATTGCCGGCATGGCATCGCGCAGACGTCCGGCAAGATCGGAATAGGTGTCGAGCGCCGCATCACGACCATCTTCGTAATATGCGCCGCCCCGCTTCGAGACTGCCTTGCGCAACGCCGCGATTTCTTTCGAGAGAACCGCGACCTGCTTTTCCAGGTCGATGTCCGAAAGGGTCGAAAATGATGCCATCATGCGTTTCCTTGTCTTGCTTCGTGCAGAAGGAAACGTAACGCCCCACCCCAAGGCGGGTTCCAGTTTCGAGGTTTTAAAGCGCTTCGCGGCGGTCAGCGCACCTGGTCAAGCAGACGCTTGCATTCCAGGAGGTCGAACAGCGCCTCCTGCAGCAGCGCGCGATTGTCGCGCGACAGTTTCGACGCGTCCGGCGTAACCGGACCTTCCTCGTCGCTCTTGCCCAGGCCGAAAAAGCGGCGGCTGGGCTTGACCCTTGGCTGGCCAACCAACTCATCATCGCCGCCACGCGGCTGCGCTGCCGGCGTCAGCGGCACCTGATCTGCCTGCTTTCGTTGCGAAATCGCCTCGACGGCGGCCATATCGCCATTGCCGATGGCGACCAGGAAATGATTGCCGTTTTCGCGCAGCAGCTTCTGCACGCCTTTGATCGTATAGCCCTGGTCGTAGAGCATGTGACGAATGCCCTTGATCAACTCGACATCCTGCGGCCGGTAATAGCGACGGCCGCCGCCGCGCTTCATCGGCTTGATCTGGTTGAAGCGAGTCTCCCAGAAGCGCAACACATGCTGGGGCAAGTCGAGATCTTCGGCGACCTCGCTGATGGTGCGGAAGGCGTCAGGGCTCTTGTCCATGGGCGAAATCCTCACGCTGGAGCGTGATCCGGAACGGTCTTCAGGCGAGATCAATCTCAATGAAGAGAGAAGCGCATTCCGTTTGCGCGGAATGGATCATACGCTGAAAACCAATCCGGCCATGCTGCCGAATTGGACCTTATTTCAGCGGTTTGTGAAGCAATATTCAAGCCCGGCGTCATGGCGGGGCCGGTTTTCAACCGTACAATAGAGGCTATTTGCCGCCCTTGGCCTTGCTGTTCTGGTGGGAGCGCAAGATCCGGTTCTTCAGCACGTTCGACGATTTGAAGGTCATCACCCGGCGCGGCAGGATCGGCACCTCTTCACCGGTCTTGGGATTGCGCCCGATCCGCTCGTTCTTGGAGCGGACATGGAATGTCGCAAAAGACGACAGTTTTACCGTCTCGCCGCGGACGATGGCTTCGCAGATTTCGTCCAAAACGGCTTCGACGAGTTCGGCGGATTCAGTGCGCGACAGACCAACCTTTCGGTACACGGCCTCGGCAAGGTCGGCGCGCGTAAGTGTCTTTCCCCCATGCGACCGTCCCATCAGTTCAAAACACAAAATCGGCACAACAACGGCAGAGCCTAAGTAATTGATCCGGCAAGGTCAAGGACCGAACCGGACTGTTCGGCACTTACCAGCGAACCAGAACCGCACCCCAGGTGAAGCCGCCCCCCATCGCTTCCAGAAGGACGAGGTCGCCCTTCTTGATGCGGCCATCGGCAACGGCGACCGACAGCGCCAGCGGCACGGAAGCAGCCGAGGTGTTACCGTGCAAATCGACCGTAACCACCACCTTTTGTTCAGCAATCCCGAGCTTCTTGGCCGAAGCGTCAATAATTCGTTTATTGGCCTGATGCGGCACGAACCAGTCGAGATCCTCGGCGGTGATGCCGGCCTGTGAGAAGGTCGCCTCGATGACGTCGGTGATCATGCCGACCGCATGCTTGAAGACTTCACGGCCCTCCATCCTGAGGTGGCCGACCGTACCCGTCGTCGACGGTCCGCCGTCGACGAAAAGCTTGTCCTTGTGTGCGCCATCGGAGCGCAGGCTGGCCGCCAGGACGCCGTGGTCGGCGATCGTGCCGGTCCCCTCACCTGCTTCCAGGACCAGGGCGCCGGCGCCGTCGCCGAACAGCACGCAGGTGGAGCGGTCGCTCCAGTCGAGAATGCGCGAGAATGTCTCCGAGCCGATCACCAGTACGCGTTTGGCAAGGCCGCCGCGAATGTAGAGATCAGCCGTCGTCACCGCATAGACGAAGCCCGAGCACACCGCCTGCATGTCGAAGGCAAAGCCGTGATGCATGCCGAGCCGGTTCTGGATCTCGACCGCGGTCGCCGGGAATGTGTTGTTGGGCGTCGACGTCGCCAGCACGATCAGGTCGATGTCACCAGGCGTCAGCCCCGCATTGGCAAGGGCGGCGCGGGCCGCCGCCTCGCCCAGCGAAGCCGTCGTCTCGTCGTCGGCCGCGATATGACGCTGGCGGATGCCGGTGCGCTGGGCGATCCACTCGTCCGAGGTTTCGACCATGCCTTCGAAATCGGCATTCTTCATGATGCGGCGGGGCAGCGCGGCACCGGTGCCGCGCACGACTGATCTGATCAAAGTTCTTTCCTATTCCTTCACGTCGGTAACGACGTCAGACTTCCGAGATGACAGGGCATGCGGGTTGCGCGCATGAAACAGGTCGAGGTCGGCCTCGATGCGGTCGAGCAGATTGTTGCGCACCATGTCGTAACCAAGTTCGATAGCAGCGGCGAAACCGTCCGAATCGGCACCGCCGTGGCTTTTCACGACAATGCCGTTCAGCCCCAGGAACACGCCGCCATTGGAGCGGCCGACATCCATCTTTTCGCGCAGACGATCAAAGGCACCCTTGGCGAAGATATAGCCGATCTTGGCCATCAGGGTTCGGCTCATCGCGGCACGCAGATATCCTGCTATCTGGCGCGCGGTGCCTTCCGCCGTCTTCAGGGCAATATTGCCGGCAAAGCCTTCCGTCACCACGACGTCGACCGTGCCCTTGCCGATATCGTCGCCTTCGACAAAGCCATGATAGTTCATCGAGGCCATGTTGGCCTCGCGCAGCATGCGTCCCGCTTCCTTGACCTCTTCCTGGCCCTTGATCTCTTCCACGCCGACATTGAGCAGGCCGATAGTGGGCCGGGCGATGCCGAATACGGAGCGCGCCATGCCGGTGCCGAGAATGGCAAAATCAATGAGCTGGTGCGCGTCGGCGCCAATGGTGGCGCCAACGTCCAGAACCACGCTTTCGCCGCGCAATGTCGGCCACAATGCGGCGATCGCCGGGCGATCGATGGTGTTCATGGTTCGCAGGCAGAATTTCGACATCGCCATCAGCGCGCCGGTGTTGCCGGCGGAGATGCAGGCGTCCGCGGCGCCCGACTTGACCGCCTCTATCGCCTTCCACATCGACGACTTCCAGCGGCCATGGCGCAGCGCCTGGCTCGGCTTGTCATCCATTCTGACCGCGATCTCGCAGTGGAAGAATTCACTCACCTCGGCCAATTTGGGAAACTTGGCCAGTTCGGGACGCACCAGTTCCTCACGCCCGTAGATGACGAAGCGGATGTCGGGTCGGCGGGTCGCGACCGTCATGAGCGCCGGGATGACCACGGCTGGTCCGTGATCGCCGCCCATGGCATCGATGGAAATCCTGATCACGCGGTATTCATCTCACGGTTGGGCGGCAGGTCGCTTTAGCGATCGCGAAGTTTTGGCGAAAATAGCGGTTTTGGCTTTTCACACAACCGACTTTTCCATCGCGGAGGAGGTTTTCAGGATTTTCCCAGCAAGGATCGCAGTTTTTGCTGAAATTCATTCTCAGCCGCATCGGTCTTGCCGCCGGCATCCAGCGACGCGCCCGGCTTGCGCGGATAGGGGTCGATCGCCAATCCGAAGAACTGTTCGGCCAGCGCTCCGACATCGATGATGTCGCCGGAGAATGTTTCGGGACTGTCCGGACCATCCGCATCGAGCAATATCTCGCCACCGCGTTCAAATCCCTGCCGTCCAAGCTTGGAGTCCTCGGGCAGCAACAGCGCCTCGACCGGCTCGTCGATGTGCGCTTCGACGGGTTCGAGCGTGACGATGCAGGCCTGGGTGATGTCGGCTTCGACACGGCCGCTGACCTTCACACCATTGCGCTTCCAGGAGACCACCAGGAGTTCAGCACGATAGGCTTCGACCGACAGCAGCCCGTGCTCCTCGGCGAGCACTGCGCGCTGGGCGGCGTCGGCCTCGATCACCACGGGCAATCCTTTGTGCGGCAGCCGGGCGACGTTTGCGAGGAAGGAAACCGGGCTTTGCGTATCAGCATGTTTCATCAATCAACCCTCCCTGGCGAGCGGAAACGCCACCGTGCCGGAAACGATTGATTCGGACGGCTGCGCGGACAGTTGCCGGCAGGCATCGGCAACGTAGCTGGCCAATTGCGGCGCCTGCGGCCAGGTTCCGGCGTCGGGCCGGACATTGCGGGCAAGTGCCGCGGTCAGCCCATCGTGGTCATTTCTTTCCAGCGCGTCATCATAGGCAGCGGTGCGGCCATAAAACATCTTCGCCAGCTTCTTCATGCGTTTGGGTACGCCGACGTCGCCAATGCCCAGTTCCCGCAGCGAATGATCGACGTCGAGGAAGAACTCGTCGATCAGCACCTGGGCGACCTCCTGCGCGGCGCCGTCCTCGCCGCGCAAGCGATGCTGGAACAGGAACATGTGCAGCGAAAGCATCTCGAAACGGCCGAGTGGCGTGTCCGGCACATTCCAGTGGGAATAAAATACACTCTGCCGCGCCGCCGCCACGATTTGTGCGTAAAGCGCGTCGGTGATGGCGCGGTTGGCGTGGCGTTCGCGACCAAAAAGGCGCTGGAACATGGGGATGGTCTCCGGGGACCGTTTGTTGAATTGGCCTTGTTGCATCGGCAAGCAAGCTGGTTTACCGGTTTTGCGGCCCAGCGCAAGTTGCGGCGATATAATGGAGAATTGTTGTTGCGCGCGCTGAATTTCAAGTCGACCTTCACATCCAGGCCCGCCGGCGCGATCTCGCTGTTGCTCGTCGTTTCGGCGCTCTCGGCCTGCCACTCCAGCAAGATGTTCGGTGACCTCACCCCGAGCGAGACAATCACCCAAGGGTACGTCATCGACCAGCAGGCAGTCGAACTCGGTGCCCGTCGGCTCCAGCCGCGAGCAGGTGCTTCTGGCGCTTGGCACGCCGTCGACCACCGCGACTTTCGACAATGAGGCGTTTTATTACATCTCGCAGACGCGCAAGCGCTATGTCGCCTTCGACAAGCCGAGGCTGGTCGACCAGAAAGTGCTGGCGGTCTACTTCGGTGCTGACGGCCGCGTGACCCAGATCGCCAATTATGGCTTGAAGGACGGCAAGATATTCGACTTCATCTCGCGCACCACGCCGACCGGCGGCAAGGACCAGAACTTCCTCAGCCAGATCATCAACGGTGCCAGCAAGCTGGCGCCCAGCATTCCCGGCGGCAGCACTCCCTGACTATAGGAAGGTTATAAGAACCGCGTCCCTTTACGGAAAGCGGCAGCACCTCAGGCGACCGAAAACCCGTGGGAGCGATCCCGCGGGTTTTTTGTTTTGGCCAGGCAGAGGCTTGCCAGCAATGGGGCAAGCCCGTATCAAATCCGGCGGGTTTTGGGGTTTTGAAAATGGGTAGTGTCGAGCGCATAGCACCGGATGGCTGTATGGCCACGGGGACGCCTGACCGGCAAAGCGTGACACCTGATTGGCTTGCCATCGATCCTCCGGCAATCGATGGCGTCAGGGTCAAGGAAATCAGGCCTGTCGCGACCTCCAACGGCTATCTGACCGAGGTGTTCCGGGACGAATGGGATCTCGATCAATTGCCTGTCGGCCAGGTTTTCCAGCGCACGATGTATCCGGGTGCGGTGACCGGTTGGCATGCCCACAAGGTGACGCAGGATCGGCTTTTCTGTTGTGTCGGCAGTGTGCGCATATCGCTCTATGACGGCCGAAAGGCTTCCCCAGCTTCGGCACGGTCTGGCACAAGATCGTCGGCGCCTTGCGCCCAGCGATCGTCATCATCCCGCCTGGCGTATGGCATGGCGTGACGGCGCTGGGACCGGAGATCGCCATGCTCCTCAATCTCGTCGACAAGGCCTATGCGTACGACGCGCCCGACCATTGGCGCCTGCCGCCGGACACGGATCACATCCCCTATAAACTGGTGTAGCGTGGAACAATCCGGCCTCTCCGACGCAGCCGGGCAGAACGCGCCGCTCGTCTCGGTGGTCATTGCAACCCACAACCGGCCTGCCGCCTTGCGACAAGCACTGCACAGCGTGCTGGGTCAGACCTTGCAGTACTTTGAAATTCTGGTGATCGGCGATGCCTGTCGCCCGGACACGGCAGCGACCATCGCCGAATTTCGCGACCCACGCATCGTCTATGTCGACCTGCCGGTTAATTTCGGTGAGCAATCCGGCCCCAACAATATCGGTTTTGCCAGGTCGCGCGGCCAATTCGTCGCCTTGCTCAATCAAGACGATCTCTGGTTTCCCGACCATCTTGCCGCGACCACGGGATGGATCGACGCGACCGGCGCCGATGTCGTGATCGCGCGCGGCATCGTTGTTGAACCGCCGCCCGCGAAAGGCACCCATGCCCGGAATTCGGTATTTGGGAATGGCAAGGGCGGCTTCTACGATCCCGCCATCACAACGGGATATGGTTCAGCCCAGGTGGTCCGAAGAACATCACTGGGCAGGTTGGGTCCTTGGCGTCCGGCAAGTCAATGCTACTGCGAAACATCGCAGTACTGGCTGTTTCGGGCTTGGCAAAAAGGCGCTGTGATCGCGACGATGCCTCATTTGACGGTTCTCAAGCTGCATTCGGGCATGCGCAAGGGCAGCTATGTCGACGACGTGGCGACGGAACAAGAGGAGCTTATCGACGCAATGGCCACACCGGACGCCTTGCGTGTGCGGATTCTCAGCGCGGCCGAACCTCCACTTCGTTGGAGAAGATACACCTATTTCAGGCGCAGATTGCTGGTGGCCTTCGGCATTCACCCAAGGGCGCTGTCCTTTCGTCGCCGACATAAGCCTGGCGCATTCGTCGCCAGGCTGCGCGAGATACGCGGCCTGACGCCTATGCCGAAACGCGAGCCGACCGCGGAAGAGTTGCTGACACTCTATCGCAACCGGATAGATACACACGCCAAGGACGATTGAAAGCACACTCCCCGACCGAAACGGGCAGTCTCAATGAAAAACCCGCGGGGATCGCTCCCCGCGGGTTTTTCATTCAATCGTTGTCGCTCAGCCGTGCGCGAGCACGGCCAAAAGCAGGAGTGCGACGATGTTGGTGATCTTGATCGCCGGATTGACCGCAGGACCGGCGGTGTCCTTGTAGGGGTCGCCGACCGTATCGCCGGTCACCGAAGCCTTGTGCGCCTCGGAGCCCTTCAGGTGCTTGACGCCGTCCTTGTCGACGAAACCGTCCTCGAACGACTTTTTCGCATTGTCCCAGGCGCCACCACCCGAGGTCATCGAGATGGCGACGAACAGGCCGTTGACGATGACACCGAGGAGTGAGGCGCCCAGCGCTGCGAAGGCGGAGGCCTTCGAGCCCGAGATCAAGAGCACGCCGAAATAGACGACGAGCGGCGCCAGCACCGGCAGCAGCGACGGGATGATCATTTCCCGGATCGCGGCCTTGGTCAGGAGATCGACCGCACGCGCATAGTTCGGCTTGGAGGTGCCGGCCATGATGCCCGGATCCTCGCGGAACTGCTTGCGCACCTCCTCGACGATGGCGCCCGCCGCACGGCCGACGGCCGTCATGGCGATGCCGCCGAACAGATAGGGGATGAGGCCGCCGAAGATCAGGCCGGCGACGACATAGGGGTTGGAGAGATCGAAGGAGATTTCGCCCATGCCCTGGAAGTAGGGATATCTGTCGCCATTGGCGGCAAAGAACTTCAGGTCGTTCGAATAGGCGGCAAACAGCACCAGCGCACCGAGGCCCGCCGAACCGATGGCATAACCCTTGGTCACGGCTTTCGTGGTGTTGCCAACCGCGTCGAGCGCGTCTGTCGAATGACGCACTTCCTTGGGCAGGCCGGCCATTTCGGCAATGCCGCCGGCATTGTCGGTGACCGGGCCGAAGGCGTCGAGCGCAACGATCATGCCGGCAAGGCCGAGCATGGTGGTCACCGCGATCGCCGTACCGAACAGGCCAGCGAGCTGGTAGGTCGAGATGATGCCGCCGACGATGACGATTGCCGGCAGCGCGGTCGATTCCAGCGACACAGCGAGGCCCTGGATGACGTTGGTGCCGTGGCCGGTCACCGAAGCCTGGGCGATCGAGTTGACCGGACGCTTGTTGGTGCCGGTGTAGTACTCGGTGATCACAACGATCAAACCGGTCACCACGAGGCCGACCAGGCCGCAGATGAACAGGTTCTTGCCGGTGATGATCATGCCGGCAACGGTGCCGACCTCGCCCCAGCCGACTGTAGCGGACGTAGCGATGCCAAGACCGACGATCGACAGCAGGCCGGTGACGATCAGGCCCTTGTAGAGCGCGCCCATGATCGAGCCGTTCGAGCCGAGCTTGACGAAGAAGGTGCCGACGATCGAGGTCAGGATGCAGGCGCCACAGATGGCGAGCGGGTAGAGCATCGCAGTCTGCAGAACGGCGGTGCCGCCAAAGAAGATGGCGCCGAGCACCATGGTGGCGACGACCGTCACCGCATAGGTTTCGAACAGGTCGGCGGCCATGCCGGCGCAGTCACCGACATTGTCGCCGACATTGTCGGCGATGGTGGCCGGGTTGCGCGGATCATCTTCCGGGATACCGGCCTCGACCTTGCCGACCAGATCGCCGCCGACGTCGGCACCCTTGGTGAAGATGCCGCCGCCGAGACGGGCAAAGATCGAGATCAAAGAGGCGCCGAAACCGAGCGAGACCAGCGAGTCGATAACGATGCGATCATTGGGCTGCAGGCCCATGGGGCCGGTCAGGATCAGGAAGTAGATCGAGACGCCGAGCAGCGCCAGGCCTGCCACCAGCATGCCGGTGATGGCGCCCGACTTGAAGGCGATGTCGAGACCCGCGGCGAGACTGTTGGATGCAGCCTGCGCGGTGCGCACATTGGCCCGCACCGAAACATGCATGCCGATGAAGCCGGCGGCACCGGACAGGACGGCGCCGATCAGGAAGCCGATTGCGGCGGTGATCGAAAGCAGCCACCAGGCGAGCATGAGCACGACCACGCCAACAATGGCGATGGTGGTGTACTGGCGCGCCAGATAGGCCTGCGCGCCTTCGCGGATGGCGGCGGAGATTTCCTGCATGCGTGCATTGCCCTGATCGGCCGCGAGAACCGAACGTGTCGCCCAGATGGCGTAAAGGACAGAAAGCAAGCCGCAGGCGATGACGGCGTAAAGTATGGTCATTGCCGAATTTTCCTCGATTGCTGGCCCAAAAGAACCCCTCCCTGGGCCGTTGAGACAAAGACCGGATTCCGCGCGCGGAATCCACCTCTTCGCATCGGTGTATGCGAAACAGGGCTCGGAACGTCAAGATATTGTTCGGTTTTTGCCCGGCTTTCGCCCAAAAGACAAAAACCGGCACAGCCCTGCTGACATGGGCCTTGATTTAGATCGATTGAAATGACGCTAGAGGATCTTGCCGACTGGCCTCCATTTACCCAGGGACTACTCCGCCTCACTGCCCATACGCCGCGCCGCATAGCGCTCGACCGCCGACAGCCCGTCATAGATCAGCACGGCGAGCGCCGCCACGATCAGGCCGCCCTGCAGGATGAAGGCGAGATTGTTGGACAACAGGCCGGCGATGATCACCTCGCCCAGCGTCTTGGCGGCCACCGTCGAGCCGATGGTGGCGGTGGCAAGACCGATGACGACAGACAGCCTGATGCCGCCCAGGATGATCGGCGCGCTGAGCGGCAGTTCGACCTTGATGAGCCTTTGCCAGCCGGTCATGCCGGCGCCGCGCGCCGCCTCGACGACATTGGCCGGCAGCGTTGTCAGCCCGGTCAGCGTATTCTCGAAGATCGGCAGCAGGCCATAGAGAAACAGGGCGATCAGCGTTGGCTTCTCGCCGAAGCCGACAGCCGGCACGGCAAGCGCCAGCACCGCCACCGGCGGAAAGGTCTGGCCGATGTTGACCAGGCTGCGCGACAGCGGCAGGAATTCGGCACCTGCCGGCCTGGTGACCAAGACGGCGAGCGCAACAGCAACGATGGTCGCCGCCACGGTGGCGAGCAGAACGGTGCGCAGATGCAACAGCGTCAGCGTCAGCAGGCTGCCCTGATTGTAGATCACCGGCGCATTGTTTTCTGTCAGCGGCTTCAGCAATGGTTCGAACCAGCCGGGATTGGTGAGGAAGGCGACGAGCAGCACCACGAGGGCAAGCCGCAGCAGCGCAGGCAGCCAGGCTTTCATGTCGGCCTCGCCGCGCGCTTGACCAGTCCGTCCACCGTGACGCGGCCGAGCGGCTTGCCGTCGGCGCCTTTCACCGGCAGCGCCGGCCGGCCCGACCACAACAGCTCGGCCAATGCATCGCGTTGGCTGGCATCGCCTGATATCGCTTCGCCGTCGGCGGTGCCATTCTCCACCGCGTCACGCACCCGTCCGAGCGACAACAGCCGGAACGGCCTTTCGCTGGCGCCGACCAGGGTCTCGACGAAATTGCTGGCCGGGTTTGCCAGGATCTCGGCGGGTCTGGCGTATTGCACGAGCTTGCCGGCATCCATGACGGCGATCTTGTCGCCCATATGCACGGCCTCTTCCATGTCATGGGTGACGAGGATGATGGTGGTGCCGAAGCGCTTCTGGATCGCCAGCAGATCTTCCTGGGCCTTGGTGCGGATGATCGGGTCGAGCGCGCCGAAGGGCTCGTCCATCAACAGCACATTGGGCTCGGCGGCGAGCGCACGGGCCACACCGACGCGCTGCTGCTGGCCGCCGGACAGTTCGTGCGGATAGCGCGGCCCGTAGGCCTGCGGATCGAGCTGGTAGAGCGTCATCAACTCATCGACGCGGGCCTTGATGCGGGCCTTGTCCCAGCCGAGCAGCACCGGCACCGTTGCAATGTTCTGCGCCACCGTGCGGTGCGGGAACAGGCCGTGGCCCTGGATGGCATAGCCGATGCTGCGGCGCAGCTCATAACCGGGCACGGAGCGATTGTCGGCGCCGTCGAGCTTGATGATGCCGGCCGTCGGCTCGACCAACCGGTTGATCATGCGCAGCAGCGTCGTCTTGCCGGAACCGGACGTGCCGACGATGACGCAAACCGTGCGTGGCTCGACGACCATCGAGACGTCATCGACCACCGTCGTCGCGTCATAGCGCTTGGTAATGCCTTCGATCTCGATCATGCCGTTTCAACCCTGCGCTTGGTGGCGGTCATTTCGATCACCGCATCGAGGATGATGGCAGCGGCGAAGGCGAGCGCGACCGTCGGCACCGCGCCGAGCAGCACCAGGTCCATCGCCGTCTGGCCGACACCCTGGAAGACGAACACGCCGAAGCCGCCACCGCCGATGAGCGCAGCGATGGTGGCAAGGCCGATGTTCTGCACCAGCACGATGCGAATACCGGTGAGGATCACCGGAAAGGCCAGCGGAAACTCGACGCCGAACAGGCGCTGGCGATCGGTCATGCCCATGCCGCGCGCGGCGTCGTTGGCCGCGCGAGGGACACCAGCAAGCCCGACCACGGTGTTGGCCACCACCGGCAGCAGCGAATAGAGCAACAGGGCGACAAAGGCAGGTGCCGTGCCAATGCCGCGAATGCCGAGCGCGGCAGCCCCCGGCACATGGAGGGCGACCCAGCCAAGCGGCGCGATCAGCAGGCCGAACAGCGCGATCGAGGGAATGGTCTGGATGATGTTGAGCACGTTGAGCACGCCGGACCGCAGCCTTTCGACACGATGGCAGAGGATGCCGAGCGGCAGGCCAATGACCACCGCGGCAAACAGCGAGCCGAGCGCCAGCGTGACATGCTTGGAGCCTTCGGCCCAGAAACTGTCGGCGCGGTTGAAATATTCCTTGAGGATGGAAAGATCGTTCCAGCTTCCCGACACCAGCAAAAGACCGACCGCCGCCGCGGCCAGCACCAGCACGCCGACGCGTGCCCAGGGCGAAAGCTCCAGCCTCGGCAGCACATCAGCGAGCAAAAGCGTGAAGGCAAAGATCAGTATCCAGAAACCGAAGGCTGGCGAAATTCTGGCAAACGTGTTGCCGGCCGGCGTGAGGAATGTGCCGGCGACACCGATCAGCAGCGCAAGCGCGACCAGCGCCACGACGCTGGCTACAAGACGCAGGAGGAGCGGTGTCTTGAAGAGCGCGATGAGCGCCGCGACGACGATGATGACGAGCAGCAACGCCCCGGTTGCTGTCGGCAGCGCTTCGAGAATCGAACGCGCCTGGCCGGGAACGATGCGGTTGGCGCGGAACGTGGCGAAGGGGGCGAGGAACGCCGCATAGGCCGCGATCGCGGCGATGACGACGCCCAGCTTGTCGAAACGGATATTCACGCCCTTCCCCAGTCGGTCGTCCCGGCGCGCCACGCAAGCGGCACGCCGGAATCGTCCTACTTCAGAAAGCCGTTCTTCTTCAGGAAGTCCTCGGCGACACCCTTGACCGGCTCGCCACCGACCTGCACGCGGCCGTTCAACTCCTGCAACGTGACGAGATCAAGCTTGGCAAAGACCGGCTTCAACAGCGTCTCGATCTCGGGATGTTCCTTGAGCACGGATTCGCGGATGATCGGCGCCGGCTGGTAGACTGGCTGCACACCCTTGTCGTCCTCAAGCACGACCAGACCGGACGGCGCGATGCCGCCGTCAGTACCGTAAACCATGGCGGCGTTGGCACCGCTGGTCTGGTTGGCGGCCGCGGCGATGGTCGCCGCCGTGTCGCCGCCCGAGAGCGTGATCAACTGGTCCGGCTTCAAGGTGAAGCCATAGGTGGTCTGGAAGGCCGGAAGGGCTGCAGCCGAATTGACGAACTCGGCGGAAGCCGCCAGCACCACCTTGCCGCCGCCCGAGACGTATTTGCCGAAGTCCGACAGCGTGACGAGCTTGTTTCCGTCCGTCACTTCCTTGCGCAGCGCGATCGCCCAGGTGTTGTTGGCCGGCGCCGGCGACAGCCAGACGATCTTGTTGGCGTCATAGTCGAGTTTCTTGGCCGTCTCATAGGCCTTGGCGGCATCCTTCCATGCCGGATCATCCGCCTTTTCGAAGAAGAACGCGGCGTTGCCGGTGTATTCGGGATAGATGTCGATCTCGCCGGCGCTGATCGCCTTGCGCACCACCGGCGTGCCACCCAGCTGGATGCGGTCGGTGGTCTTGATGTTGTTGGCGTTCAGCACCAGCTGGATGATGTTGCCGAGCACGCCGCCCTCGGTGTCGATCTTCGAGGAGACAACCACCTGGGCATTGGCGGAAGCCGCCGTGATGGCCAGCGCCAATGCCGCGCCGGCGAAAACCTTGACTGAAAACATCGTGAAAACCTCTTGCTGTGAACCGGAACGCGGTGGCCGCATATGAGCATGGCTGCAACGGCCAGTCGGGGCACACGGTTTCATAACAATAGGTACAGGCGCAATAATTTTGTTTCAGATCGGCAAATTCGGCCGAAGCAATCCTGACAACATCATGTCAGGTCGGAGTGATTTGGGGATCAGGTGCTGACCTTGGGCGAAGCAGTCATCTTTAGCGCGCCAAGCGCCACGAAGCACAGCACTGTGACCGGGAAGATCATCCAGTTCAGCATCTCCCAGCCCCAGGCGTTGTAGACCATCCCAGACAGCAGCGACGCGCAGGCGACCGAGCCGAACAGGACGAAGTCGTGAAAACCCTGCACCTTGCCCTTTTCCGACGGCCGGTAGCTGGCAGCCACCATGGCGGTGGCACCGATGAAGCCGAAATTCCAGCCGAGGCCAAGCAGGATCAGTGACGTCCAGAAGTGCCATAGCGCCAGACCCGACAAAGCGACAATGGCGCAGCCAATGAGCAGGATCAGACCGATGGCGACGATGCGCTCGGCGCCGAAGCGATGGATCAGCGAGCCGGTGAAGAAACTCGGCGCGAACATCGCCATGACGTGCCAGGAAATGCCGAGTGTCGCGTCATTTTCCGACAGGCCGCAGCCGACCATGGCCAGCGGCGCGCCGGTCATGACGAAGCTCATCAGCGCATAGCTGCCGACGGCGCAAAACAGCGCGGCGACGAAGCGCGGCTTGGTGACGATTTCGGCCAGTGGCCTGGCACCACCCTCGGTAATATCAACCTTGTTCGCGGCCTTCGCCGGCAGGCGCAGGAATGACAGGATGATGGCGCCGGCCGCGGCCAGCGGCAGGATGGAGATGAACGAACCGGCAAACATAACCGGTGCGAACAGTTCACGGGTGAAGATGACGATCTGCGGCCCGAGGATGGCGGTGACGATGCCACCGGCCAGCACGAAGGAGATGGCGCGAGCCTTGAACTGTGGCGGCGCATTGTCGGCGGCGGCGAAGCGGAACTGCTGGACGAAGGCGCCGCCGGCGCCGATCACGAGCAGCCCAAAGGCGAACAGCCAGAAGCTGCCATGGAAGAGCGCCAGGGTGGCGACCAGGCCGCCAAGGGCGGTAATGACGGTTCCGGTCATGAAGCCGCCGCGCTGGCCCAGCCTGCGGATGATGGCCGCGGCCGGCAACGCGCCCAGTGCCACACCGATGTTGAAGCCGGTGATCGGCGCCGTCGCCAGCGATTTGTCTGCACCGAGCAGATATTGCCCGGCCAGTGCGCCCATGGAGATGGCGATGGGGGCGGCCGAGCCGATAATCGCCTGCGAGGCGGCGAGGATCAGCGCGGTACGCCGCGCCTCTTTGCCAGCCTCGACGGCGATTGACGTCACGAAGCGTCCTTGCCGCGCCCTTCGCCACGCACCCGGCGTGACACGCGGTCGAGCACGGCATTGACCAGCTTCGGCTCGTCTTCCTCGTAAAAGGCCTTGGCGATGTCGACATATTCCGAAACGATGACCGCCACCGGCACGTCTTCACGCTTCATCAGTTCATAGACGCCGGCACGCAGGATGGCGCGCAGCGTCGAATCGAGCCGCGACAGCGGCCAGTCCTCGGTCAGCGCCTGGCGAATGATTGGATCGATGTTCTTCTGGTCCTCGACGACGCCGGCCAGGATAGCGCGGAACCACTGGGCATCCGCCTCGCGATAGAGCGCGCCGTCGACTTCCTTACCGAGGCGAAACGCCTCATATTCGGCGGTGATCTCGAAAACGCCGCTGCCGGAGACATCCATCTGGTAGAGCGCCTGCACGGCGGCCAAACGGGCAGCGCCGCGCTTGTTGGCTTGGCGCACGGCCGGCTGTCCGGGCGAAGCGGGTTCGCTCACGATCGCGCTCCCAGTCGTTCCTTGAGGGCGACCATGGTCAGCGCCGCACGCGCGGCAAAGCCACCCTTGTCGCCTTCCGAGCGCTTCGCCCGCGTCCATGCCTGCGCATCGTTCTCTGTAGTCAGGATGCCATTGCCGATGCAGACCGAGTCCTGCACGGTCAAGTCCATGAGCGCGCGGCTGGATTCATTGGCGACGATATCGAAATGGTAGGTGTCGCCACGGATGATGCTGCCGAGCGCAACGAAACCGTCGTAATGCGTGCCGCCTTCCGCCGCGCCATCCAGCGCGAAAGTGATTACGGCTGGAATCTCCAGCGAACCTGGAACGGTGACGACGTCGTAAGTCGCGCCCGCTTCATCGAGCGCGTGTGTCGCACCGTCGAGCAGCGCATCGGCAAGGTCGTCATGGAAGCGCGCTTCGATGATGAGCAGATGCGCCTTCGTCTTCGGACGAATGAAGGCTTTGCCGTGTTGGGATGTGCCAGCCATGAAAGTCTCCGGGGGGTTGCCGGTGACTTAGGCCGAAGCGACCACATTCGCAAGCTTTGTCCGAAGGGCCAGCCCCAATTTCGGGACGGCGCCGCGCTTATCGAACTAAACCGCCCTACGCCCTCGCCGCGCGACAAAGATCATAATGTCGCCGAGCATGTCCTCGATAGCACCATCGTCACGCCCGGTGTGCCTGAGATCGCCGACAAGTTCCCAGACTGATCCCATATTGATGGCGCCATGGATGCGCGCGATATGACCCAATCCTGTGATGGAAATCCTTCGAATATCCGGATCGAGAGAACGTGCGTATTTGAAGCAAACAGCTTGCGCGAAACGCCAGTCGTCGTGCCACGATATGCTGAGTATCGCGCGGATCCGCTCCTCGACATCATCGGAAAGCAGATCTTTGTAGGTCTTGGAGCTGTTGAGGTCTTTGACCGCTTCGTAGACAAGGTTTTCACTATCTTCGATCAACTTGCTGCCTTCGGGACGGCTCTCGGAATATTGACCATGTGACCGCTACAAGCCCTCTTTCGCCGCCTCCGCCAGCCGCGCGGCGTAGCGGGCCATGGTGTCGATCTCGAGATTGACGCGGTCGCCGGCCTTGCGCTCGCCCCAGGTGGTCACGGTCAGCGAGTGATGGATCAGCAGCACGTCGAAGCGGGTGCCCTCGACCTTGTTGACGGTGAGCGAGGTGCCGTCGAGCGCGACGGAGCCCTTTGGCGCGATGAATTTCGCCAGATGGCGCGGCGCCTCGAGCGTGAAGCGCACCGCATCACCCTCATCCTTGCGCTCGACGATCTCGGCGGTGCCGTCGACATGGCCCGAAACGATGTGGCCGCCGAGTTCGTCGCCGATCTTCAGCGCCCGTTCGAGATTGATCCGCGTGCCTGACGTCCAGCCCGAGGCCGTGGTCAGCCGCAAGGCCTCTTCCCAGGCTTCAACTTCGAACCAGCGCGCGTTCGAGCCACTGTCAGGCAAAGCGGTGACCGTCAGGCAGACGCCGCCGCAGGAGATCGAAGCGCCAATGGCGATGGTCGCGGGGTCATAGGCAGTATCGATGCGCAGGCCGACGCCTTCGCTCAGCGGCTTAACGGCCGCGACGGTGCCGATATCGGTGACAATTCCGGTAAACATCGATGCTATCTTCCCGTTTTGATAATGACCTTGTCCGAAAACCGGGTCCCACTTTTCGGGATCATGGTCTAGAGGTCTCTTACCCACTCGGCGTAACTGTCTTCACCAAAACGCATCTCGCGCAGCTTGCGAAAGCCTGCCGGGATATGGTCGGCGTCGATGGGCGATGCAATGCCGTCCTCGCCGATCGCTTCCGGTCCTTGGAACAGCACGATGCGATCGACCAGCCCATCAGCCAGGAAAGCGCTCGCTACCTTGGCGCCGCCCTCGACCAGCACGCTTGCCATGCCGAGCGCCGCCAGATCCTCGAGCAGTTCCGGCAATGCCACGCCGCCCTCATGCGTTTCCGTGCCGATGAAGCGCACGCCGGCGCGTTCGAGCGCTGCCCGGCGCTGCGGATCGGCTTCCAGACATGCGGCGACGTAGAGTGGCACGCGATCCACGCCCGAGACCAGTTTCGAGCTCTCCGGCAGCCTGATCTGCCGGTCGAGCACGATGCGTGCCGGCGAACGGTTCTCCAGCCCCGGCAAGCGGACAGTCAGTGCTGGGTTGTCTTCCAGCGCCGTGCCGATGCCAACCAGAATGGCGTCGGCCTCGGCCCGCATCAAATAGACCTCGCGGCGTGCGATATCGCCTGTTATCGCGACTTGGCCAGCGCCTCCCCTGCCGATCTTGCCATCACTGGAAAGTGCAAGCTTTAGAATCACTTCCGGGCGCTTGCTGAGCGATCGAATGAGATAACCGGCCATCTGCTCGGCGGCTTCGCCCGCCAACACCTTTTCGACCACCTCGATGCCGGCGGCGCGCAAGATGGCATAGCCCTTGCCGGAGACGCGCGGATCGGGATCGCTTGCAGCACCGACGACCCGCGCAATGCCGGCATTGACCAGCGCATTGGCGCAAGGCGGGGTGCGACCGTGATGGGCGCATGGTTCCAAAGTGACGTAAGCCGTGGCACCCCTCGCGAGCTCACCCGCCTCGGCCAGCGCCTCGGTTTCGGCATGAGGCCGGCCGCCGATCGCGGTGACACCCGTGCCGACGATCATCGGCCCCGCACCGTCATCGCGCACGATTAGCGTGCCGACCGACGGGTTGGTCGAGGTGCGGCCGGCATTCCGGCGCGAAAGCCGCAGGGCGGCGGCCATGAAACGGCGATCAAGGGCCGCTTGTCCGGCCGCGCTCAGTTGCGGTGCTGCCATGCTCAGCGGGCTTCCTCTTCGCTCTTTTCTTCGTCGCCCTTCAACTCGCCCAGCAGCTCATGGAAATCCTTCGCCTCGCGGAAATTGCGGTAGACCGAGGCAAAGCGGACATAAGCGACATCGTCGAGCGATTTCAGCGCCTCCATGACCAGCTTGCCGACCTCGCCCGAGGCCACTTCCGTCTCGCCGGAGCTTTCGAGCTGGCGCACAATGCCGGTCACCGCGCGATCAATCCGCTCGGGGTCGACATTGCGCTTGCGCACCGCGATCTCCACCGAGCGCAGCAGCTTGTCGCGGTCGAACGGCACTTTTCGCCCCGATTTCTTGACCACGACCAGATCGCGCAATTGCACGCGCTCGAAGGTGGTGAAACGGCCGCCGCAATCGGGGCAGACACGCCGCCTGCGGATCGCCGCGCCATCCTCGGCGGGGCGCGAATCCTTCACCTGCGTATCTTCGGACTGGCAATAGGGACAGCGCATGAAAAGCCTTGGGTTCGCGAATCTGGTGAGGCGAAAGGCTTAGAGCCTTTCCAGCCGGGATTGAAGCCGTTCCGTTTCCTGGACAGCCTGCCGCATCAGAGATAGCGAGGCGCGAGGAAGATTGCCAGAGCGGCAACCAGCCAGACGGCGATGCCGCCGGCGACAGCCAGGCGATAGTCAACCTTGTCGACGAACAACCAGCAGGCACTGAGGAAGGCAAGATAGGCGGGAATTGTCTTTACGCCGGCAAGGCAGGCGTCACGGAAGCCGCCCGGATCACCCTTGGCGCCCACGGCGAGCAAGGCGATGACGGCAAAGGTCGGCGCCAATGGCAATATTCCTGGCAGCACGTTGCCTCGCTTCGACGCCCAGGCGATCAGCGCCGTCACTAGCCCGCCGATCACACCCTTCCAGACAATATCCATCCGCGGTCCCTATCCCGATCCGTTCGCCTGCCTCACGGCGCAACGTCTTTGGTTGGGAAACCGCAGGACGCTCCGAGGTTACGGTAGGCCTTGGTGAAGCCGTCCATCGGTATGCTGGCGACAGCCACCTTGCCGAAGGTCACATCGAGAGACGTGACCTGGCGCATGGCGCGCAGCAGCGCGAGACTGGTCTTGGCCTGATTGTCGACCGTCCAGCTGGGGCGGCCGATGACACCTTCGTTGGAATAGATCGTGGCCGAAACCTTGACGCCGGGATCGCCGAACGTCGCCGCGATCTTCTTGCCGGTCGGCAGGGTCCTGTTGTCGACGGTGAACATGACGGCCGGATAGGCATTCGGAGGCAGCGCATCGCCGGTCGAGATCGACAGCGTCAGCGTGCCCGAATTGCCACTCGCATCGAAGAAGGCCGTCGAAGCCGCGCAGGTCTTGTGCGCATCCTGGCCGGTGTCGAGCGTATCGACCATGGTTGTCCATCGGCCGAAGGTGCTCGTGACGGGCATGTCCGGAGCCGGCTGCGTCTGCGCCGGAGCTGACCCGCAAAAGGCAAGCCAACCGACGACACCAAGTGGGGCAAGACGAAAACCACGCATCATCATTTTCTCCAATTCCATGCGCCACCCGATCAGGGGTGGCGCATCGCCGGCGAATAAAGATGACGCTTCGCGCCCGGTCAACCGGAGATAAGGATGCTCAACCGAGATAAGGGTACAGCGGAAAACGATCGGTCAGCGCCACGACCTTGGCCTTGACCGCAGCCTCGACCGCGGCATTGCCTTCGTCGGAATTGGCGACCTTCAGCCCATCCAGCACCTCGGCGATCAGCTTGCCGATCTCGCGGAACTCGGCCTGGCCGAAGCCGCGCGTGGTGCCGGCTGGGGTGCCGAGACGCACGCCGGAGGTGACGAAAGGCTTTTCCGGGTCGAAGGGGATGCCGTTCTTGTTGCAGGTGATGTTGGCGCGGCCAAGGGCTGCCTCGGCGCGCTTGCCGGTGGCATTCTTGGGCCTGAGATCGACCAGCATCAGATGGTTGTCGGTGCCGCCGGAGACGATGTCGAGGCCTGTCTCCTTGAGGCTCGAAGCCAGCGCCTTGGCGTTGGCGGCGACACTCTCGGCATAGAGCTTGAAGCTTGGCTTCAGCGCCTCGCCGAAGGCGACTGCCTTGGCGGCAATGACATGCATCAGCGGGCCACCCTGCAGACCAGGGAATACCGCCGAGTTCATCTTCTTGGCGATGTCCTCGTCGTTGCACAGGATCATGCCGCCGCGCGGGCCGCGCAGCGATTTGTGCGTGGTGGTCGTCACCACATGCGCGTGCGGCAGTGGCGAGGGATGCACGCCGCCGGCGACGAGGCCCGCAATATGCGCCATGTCGACCATCAGATAAGCGCCGACCGCATCCGCGATCTCACGGAAACGCTTCCAGTCCCAGATGCGCGAATAGGCGGTGCCGCCAGCCAGGATCAGCTTCGGCTTGGTCTCGTGCGCGGTCTTTTCGATCGCGTCCATGTCGAGCAGATGGTCGTCCTTGCGCACGCCATAGGACACGACCTTGAACCACTTGCCGCTCATGTTGACCGGCGAGCCGTGGGTCAGATGGCCGCCGGAATTGAGGTCAAGCCCCATGAACGTGTCGCCCGGCTGCAGCAGCGCCAGGAACACCGCCTGGTTCATCTGGCTGCCGGAGTTCGGCTGGACGTTGGCGAAATTGCAGCCAAACAGCTTTTTCGCCCGCTCGATGGCCAGTTCCTCGGCCACGTCGACGAACTGGCAGCCGCCATAGTAGCGCTTGCCCGGATAGCCCTCGGCATATTTGTTGGTCATGATCGAGCCCTGCGCCTCGAGCACGGCGCGGGAAACGATGTTTTCCGACGCGATCAGTTCGATCTCGCGGCGCTGGCGACCGAGCTCGTTGCGAATGGAGCCGAAAATCTCCGGATCGGCGTCCTCCAGCGTGGTTTCGAAGAAGGATTCGAATTTGTTGGACGCTGCCGCTGCTGTTGCCATGGCCTGAAAATCCTCCGGTTCGGGGGCAATTTGTTTATGCATATCGTCGCCCCAAAACCGCTGCACACTTTTGGGCGACCTGCATTGCCGCGCCATTAACACAGTTGTTTTCGACCCGCCACGTTTGCAGCGCGAAATTTGCTGGCCGGTTTGCGGCAGAGGCACACCAGAACCGGCTATTTCCGCTCCTGCCGCCCTCTGAGCAAGGCTTCGGTGAGCGTGATCTCGGTAAACAACGCCCGCGAGGTATGGTCGTTGATCTGGCCACTGCGGACCATGTCGCGCACCGCAGTGCGCTCGGCCTCGATGCCGGCAAGTCGCATTTCGAGCTCCACCCGCCCGGCCTCGCGCGCCTCGGCCCGGGCTTCATCGGCCGCGTCGGAGGTGGCGATGCGGCGCCGGTAGCCGGCGACGATGCTTTCGGCGGCGACAAGTCTGGCGCCGGGCACCTCGCCGTCATCGTCGCTGCTGCCGGCCATGCTCTCGATGTGGGCGATTGCAGCCTTCGCCGCATTGACCCGCGCCAAGCGTTCCTCGGCAGCACCCGCATCCTCGCCCGGCTCGACCAGCCCACGCGCGATCACCGGCAAGGCCAGACTGGCGATCACCAGGGAACAGATGATGACGCCGGCGGCGAGGAAGATGACAAGATCGCGCGCGGGGAATGGCGACCCGTCCTGCAAAGCCAACGGCAGTGACAATATGCCGGCGAGCGTGATGGCACCACGCACGCCCGCCACTGAACCGGCCAGCCGCACGCGCAGGCCGAACGGCTCGACCTCACGCTTACCTAACCGCGCGGCAAGCGCCCCCGCGATATCGCCAATCCAGATCCAGACGAAGCGGAGTACGATCAGGCATAAGGTCAGCGCCACCACGGTCAGCACCGGCTGGAGGATGGGATAGTGGCCAGTGAGCTCCGGCGGCACCTTGCGGATGATCTCGGGAAGCTGCAGGCCGAGCACGATGAACAGCGCGCCGTTGAAGACGAAGGAAAACGTCGTCCACAAGGAGATCGTCTGCATGCGCGCGGAGACGCCGAGGAAGCGGAATATGCCGGTGCTCCCGGTCAGCAGGCCGGCGGTCACCGCGGCCAGGATGCCCGAGGCCCCTAAGTGCTCGGCGCCGAGATAGGCGACGAAGGGAAGCAGGATGGTGATCAGCACCTGCGCCTCGGCCGGGACGCCGCCGATGCGGTTCAAGAGTTGCAGCGCCTTGGCGGCAACGAACAACGCCGCAACGCCGGCCAGGATGCCCACCACGACGGCATAGAGAAAACTCAACGAGGCCGCGGCAAAGGAAAAGCTGCCGGTCAATGCCGCCGCGACGGCAAAGCGGAACATGACCAGGCCAGAGGCGTCGTTGAGCAGCGACTTGCCCTCCAGAATGTGCATCAGCCGCGCCGGAACGACATTCCTGTCGACGATCGAGGAGACGGCCACCGCATCGGTCGGCGACAGCACTGCCGCGAGAGCGAAAGCAACGACCAGCGGAATGCTCGGCACCAGCCAGTGCAAGGCATAGCCGAAGCCGACGATGGTGAAGAAGACGAGGCCGATGGCAAGGTCGAGGATCGGACCGCGCAAGGCTATCAGCTCACGCTTGGGCGCGCCAAAGGCGTCGCTGAACAGCAGCGGCGGAATGAACACCAGCAGGAACAGTTCCGGATCGATCTCGACATGAATACCGCGCACCGGCCAGGCAAGTGCGGCACCTATCGCGATCTGCAGCACCGGCAGCGGCACCCGCACCAGCCGCACCAGCGCGCCGGAAACGGCAACGAAGACGAGCACGACGAGAATGAAGATCGCAGTTTGCATGGCCCGATTCCGTCCGGTCGCCGGACCATGCGCAATCATCGGTCTTGCGTCCAGCCGGACAGGCATAACGCTTGACCGATTTCAGGAAAGGCCGGCACCCGGCGTCAGCGCAAGGCTGCCAATGGGGCACCGGGCGCCGGCCCCACGCCGGACCCAGAGGGTCGGCATGTGTAAACGCGAACAAGAATGGTGCACCGCTCGGGGGCGATCAGGCCGCCGAAACCGGGCACTGCAGCCTTTGTGGATATGCGATGCCGCCGTCGCATCAACCTCTCGATAGTGGGAGGTTGACAGGTCGGCCCAGCCATCTTGCGGCGTGGAGCGACCCATGCGACGTTATATTATGATGTGCTAAAGGGACGACCGATGCTGTCACGGATCATGGTCCATGCCGAACCGGCCTTTGCTTCGAAAACGGCGGAGCATGCAAGTGTCGCCTTCTTCGCGGCGATGGAAACCTTCGGCGCTTCCTATCTGCAGACCCGCCTCTACCGCAGGCCGTCAACGACGCTGACCTCGGCCAGCCATTGGGCGGCCGGCGGCTTCATCACGCGGCTGGCGCCGGCGAACTGGCCGGGCAGTCCGGCATTCGACTATGTCTGCTTCGAGTGCAATCCGTTGCTGGGCGCGATCCGCGAAAGCCGGACGCGCTACCGCTTCTCCGACTTTGCGCCACGCGACCGTGCGCAGTTCGGCGTCTATTGGGAGGCGCTCGGTGAGGCCGGGATCAATGACGCGCTGTGTTCCACCTCCTATGGCGCCGACGGCGCCATAGCCTCGCTGCATCTCGGCTTCCACGAACGCGACTTCACGGCAGACGAGAGTTTTGCCATCCAGATGGCCGGTCTCGTGCTGACCGAACGGCTGATGAGCCTGACAATGCCACCGCCCGCCGCCACCGTTCGGCTGACGGTGCGTGAGCGCGACAGCCTGGCGCTGGTCGCCGAGGGCAAGACGGATTGGGAGATCTCGGTCATTCTCGGCATTGCCGAAGCGACGGTGCGCTTCCATGTCGACAATGCCAAGCGCAAGCTCGGCGCCGTCAACCGCGCGCAAGCGGTGGCGCGGCTGGTCAACCAGCGGCTGATTTAACGACAATCCGGAAACAAAAAGGTCGCCTCGAAGGCGACCTTTTGTCAATATTATCAGATATTTAGAGTGAAGATGTGATCTGAAGCTCGCTGGCGCCATCCAGCGCGTAGACGTCGTCGCGGAACTGGACGACACCGGGTCCTGTCGACCAGGCCGAGAGATAGAGGAAGTGCACCGGCACCGGATTGGTGACCTGGATCGGCGTGTTCTCGCCGGTCTTGATCGCCGCCTCGAAATGCTGGCGGTCCCAGCCGGGCGTGTCGCGCAGGATCCAGGTGACGAGGTCGCGCACGTTCTGAACGCGCACGCAGCCCGAGGAATCGAAGCGCAACATCTTGCCGAACAGGCTCTGCTGCGGCGTGTCGTGCATGTAAACGCCATCAGGGCTCGGGAAATTGATCTTGACCGACGCCATGGCGTTTTCCGAACCGGGATCCTGGCGGAACCGGTACTTGGCGGCGTCGTCGGTCGACCAGTCCACGTTCATCGGATCGACTTCGCTGCCATCCGGCGCGAACAGGCGGATGTGACTGTTCTTGAGATAGTTGGGATCCTTCCGCATCAGCGGAATGATGTCCTTGCGCACGATCGAGACCGGGGCGTTCCAGTAAGGGTTGACGATGATCTCGTTGATCTTAGAATTGACGATCGGCGTCTGGCGATCGATCTTGCCGACGATCGCCGTATGGCGAAGCACAACGCGGTCGTTCTCGACCGCTTCGACCTGCGCCGCCGGAATGTCGACGAGCACATAGCGGCTGCCCAGCGTGCCGGCCTTCTCCTTCAGCCGCTGCAGATTGGTCTGCAACTGGCCAAGCCGGATCTGCGCCGAAACGTTCATCGCCGCATAAGTGTACTTGCCCAGCGCACCGTCGGCAGGGAGACCATGGCGCAGCTGGAAGCGCTTCACCGCCGAGTTCTACGTAGGAATCGAAGGCCGTCGAAATGCCGGCGGTCTGCGACAGGTCACCCGAAATCATCAGGCGCTTGCGCAACGGCACCACATCCGGATCGTCAACGCCAAGCTGCAGTTTCTTGGTGTCGGGAACCGGCTGCCATCCGCCCTGCCCGGCGATGTTCTGATATTGCGCGACCGCTTGTTCGGTAAAGGCAACGGTCTGCGTGCTGAAGATCGGCAGCGTCGAGGCCACTTTGCCGCCTTCGCTGGCGCGGGCGTCGAACTGGTCGTCCCAATTGCCGCGGGCCGAGGATTTCAGGATATCCCCGATAACATCCTGCGCATTCGCCCGACCAGCCACCATGGCGGCGGCGATTGCGGAGGCTCCGGACAGGAAAAAGCGGCGGCTGGTTTTCATGGACGTTCCAGACATTCTTGTAGCATTCGATCAAGGGGCGATCTTGCCCGCACTCTAGAATTGGCAATCTTAACAATTAGCCAACCATGTCCGTATCAGACGGGCCTCAAACGCGCGAGGCTCGATACAGGTTCCGGGTGAACGAACGGCCTTGACCGCAGCATCACCGGCATCCTCGGTTCCATTGGAATATGGCGGCAACGTGGCCTTGGCCCGCAATTTGCTTCGGCCGTCAGCTCGAAAAGAAAAGACCGGTGCTTTTCGGCACCGGTCCTGACTGAAGGTCGCTGTTTCGGCCGCGCTTCTGTGGCGCGGGCCAGATCCGATGCGGATGATATTACATCCGGTAGGCGATGGTGTCGTTCCAGAAGCGGTCGAGCCGCTGCAAGGCGCGGTTCATCTGCTTGAACTCGTCGGTGTTGATGCCGCCGACCTGTTCGATCGAGCCGACATGGCGCTCATAGAGACCGGCGACGACATCAGCCACCTCGTTGCCCTTCGGCGTCAGCGAGACGCGGACCGAACGGCGGTCGATACGCGAGCGCTGGTGGTTGATGAAGCCGAGATCGACCAGCTTCTTCAGATTGTAGGACACGTTCGAGCCGAGATAGTAACCACGCGAGCGGAGCTCGCCGGCGGTCAGTTCGGAATTGCCGATGTTGAAGAGCAGCAGCGCCTGGATAGCATTGATGTCGGAACGGCCGTTGCGGTCGAATTCGTCCTTGATCACGTCAAGCAGGCGGCGGTGCAGCCGCTCGACGAGCTGCAGCGATTCCATGTACAGGGAACGGATAGCCTCACGGCGATCGTCGGATACGTTGGCGGTCTTCGCCGCCGGACGCGAATTGATCATTGTCTTTGCCTCTCGTTTGTCGCCCTGGTGATTTTTTGTTTTTCACCTTGATCGCGACACTATCGAATACTCATAAAATTCGACTTAAACGCTAGGGCTAACAAGAGCTTACCGGTAAGAGGTTTCGGAAGAGGCTTAACGAACGGTCACCCGAGCAAGGATAATTAACCTAAAGGCTTAGGCAGTCCTCGCGGGGCTGAAATCCGGCGTTTGCCAAGTCGTCAATGCCGTCAACGGCTTAGTGCCGTACAGGGCGTTTCTGCAGCCAGATGACGACGCGAAAGACGATGTAGAGCAGCGCCACCGCCGCATGCGAGACGACGATCAGCAGCCGATGGCCGAAAAGCTCGGGAAAACCGGCATACATGACGGTCTCGGTGACCGCGCAGATGAACCAGATCACCGGGCCCCAGGAGGCGAGCATCCACAGCCCGGCCGCGGCAAAGGGGAAAAACACGGCGAGCATCACCGCCGCCACCTGCCAGTGCACGGGCATCAGGTCGAAGCGCCAGAGCGAACCCGGGTAAAAGCCGATCAGCTTGATCCAGTACAGGATGCCGAACAGCAGGCAGTAGCCCGCGATGACACGCTGGAACCAGGCGAAGATCACCTCGACCGTCGACGGCTGCAGCACGATGCGTCTCGACGTCACCTCGCTCACAGTTCGAGCTCCCGTTCCCCGAGCGGGGCGAAATAGGCGTCGATATCAGCCGCGCTCACCGCATCCAGGCTCCCCGGCCGCCATTGCGGCGTCGAGCCCTTGTCGATGATGGCGGCGCGGATGCCCTCGTAGAAATCATGGCCGGCGAGCATGCGGTTGAGAATGCGGAACTCCATCCTCATGCAGTCGTCCATCGACAGCGTCTGGCCGGCACCGATCTCGCGCCAGGCGACGTGAAGGCTGGTCGGCGAGCGGCTTCTCATCATCGCCAGTGTCTTGGCGGCAAAGGCATCGCCGCCGGCTGCGTCCTCGAGGCTGGCGACGATGCCGGCAAGCGTGCCTTGTGAAAAATGCCGTGCGATCGTATCCAGGTCCTGCCGTTCCGTCTCGCGTTTGGCCGGAAAGAAGAAATCGCGCAACTCGGCGTTCGGGTCATTGCTGGTTGCCAGTTCGTCGAGCAGCCCTGCCTGGTCGGCGGCCTTGATCGTGTGCGTGGCAAGGCCAGACCACAGCGAATCGCCATAACGGATACGCGCTCCAGTGAGCCCGAGATACATGCCGAAACTGCCGCCGAGATCCGGAAGCAGGTGGCTAGCGCCGACATCGGGGAAGAAGCCGATGCCGACCTCGGGCATGGCGAACTGCGCATTCTCGGTCATTACGCGATGCGAGCCATGGAAGGAGATGCCGACGCCGCCGCCCATGACGATGCCGTCGATCAGCGCGACATAGGGCTTCTTGAAACGGGCGATGCGGGCGTTGAGCCTGTATTCATCAGCGAAGAAATCGACCGGCGCCTTGCCGGCACGGCCAGCCTCGTAGACCTGCAGGATATCACCGCCGGCGGAAAACGCCCGGCCCTCGGCCATGACGACGACGACGTTGATGCTCGCGTCCTCTTCCCAGGCTTCGAGCGCCTTGCCGAGCGCCTTGACCATGTTGTGCGTGATGGCGTTGAGCGCCTTCGGCCGCGTCAGCGTGACGACGCCGGCCCGGCCCAGCCGCTCGAAGCGGATCTCGTCGCCGCCGCCAAAATCCATCGCCAGAGAATCCCTCCCCCGCGCCTGCGGGACTGAAGTGCTAAAGGCGGCGCATGGGTGCGTCAATGGCAGCAGTCTGTTCCCGCGGTCTTGGCGCACGGCCGTGGCCGATGCTACGAAGGTCGCCGCCGCTGCAAGCGGCGCGCCGATATTGCGCACTGATGGCCTCGGAGGGCAGTTGGCCATGTCTGGATTTCTTCGCCACGCGCTTTTGACGGTCGGGCTTGTGATCGTCGGCCTTGCACCGTTCGCCGCAGTCGCCATCACGCCGGACGACCTCTACCAGTCGCGTACCATCGTCACCGGCCAGGGCGAAGAGAATCGCCAGCTAGGCTTCAGGGACTGCCTGGACCGGGTTCTGGTCAGGGTTTCTGGCGATCGACGGCTGCTTGAGAAACCCGAGATGGCGGATCTGCGCGACAAGGCCGGCAGTTTTGTCGATTCTTTCCGCTACCATGACCGGCTGGAAGGCATCCCCATCCATGACGAGCAAGGCACGCATGACCGCCCGCACGATCTCACCTGCCTCTACAAGCCTGATGTGATCGACAAGCTGCTGACGTCGCTCGGCAGCAAACCCTGGCTCGGCGAGCGGCCGACGCTCGCCGTCTTTCTCGCCACCGAACAGGGCGCTCGGCATTTCGTGCTGACCGCCGAGGAGGAGCGTGGCGAAACGATGCGCGAATTCTTCGCCAATGCCACCGGACCACTGTTGATGCATGTCGCATTTCCGAAGGCTGCGCAGCTAGCCGACTTGGGCGAAGACGCGCTGCGCACCGCCGACTTGGCAAGGCTGGATCTGCTGGCCAAACAGGCCGCCGGGTCCCAAGCGCTCGTCGGCAGCATCGTATGGAGCGACAAGGACCTCGGCTGGATCGCCGATTGGCGACTGGCCGATCACGGCAAGACCTATCGCTGGCAGGTGCGTGGCGTCAGCTTCGACGAGGCGTTCCGTGTGGCAATCGGAGGCGCGGCGCAGATTCTTTCGGGGAACGGGCAGCCCTGAGCGGACAGGCATGGGTCCCAGCGCTCCTGGTGCCCTGTGACGGCTTCGCCCGCTGGCACAATCGTGTCGCATTGGTCTGCGGCAAGAGCTCGTGGTAAAAGCCGCCGAAAGAGAGTTTTGGCGATGAACAAATTCACCCCAACCAAGCCAGCCGGCGCACGCACCGTCGACGACATTACCGGCAGCCGCCGGCTGCGCCGCATGCGCAAGGCCGACTGGTCGCGCCGTCTGGTGCAGGAGAACCGACTTTCGGTCGACGATTTGATCTGGCCGATCTTCGTCGTCGAGGGCAAACAAGTGCGCGAGCCGATCGCCGCCATGCCCGGCGTCTTCCGCCTGTCGCTCGATCTCGCCGTCAAGGAGGCTGAACGCGCGGCCAAGCTCGGCATTCCGGCCCTTGCCACCTTCCCCAATGTCGAGCTGGCCTTCCGCGACCAGACCGGTTCGCACATTCTTGACCCGGAAAACATCATCAACCGCGCCACCCGCGCCATAAAGGACGCGGTGCCCGAGATCGGCATCATCACCGATGCCGCGCTCGACCCGTTCACCAGTCACGGCCATGATGGCATTTTGCGCGACGGCATCATCGTCAACGACGAAACGGTGGAACAGGTCGCGGCGGCGGCCGTCATCCAGGCCGCTGCCGGCGCCGACATCATCGCGCCGTCCGACATGATGGACGGCCGCATCGGCGCCATCCGCGACGCGCTCGACGCCAACGGTTTTCAGGACGTGGCGATCATGTCCTATGCAACCAAGTTCGCCTCGGCCTTCTATGGCCCCTATCGCGAGGCGGTGGGCACTGCCGGCCTGCTGAAGGGCGACAAGAAGACCTACTACATCGATCACGCCAATTCGGACGAGGCGGTGCGCGAGGCCGAGCAGGACATCGCCGAGGGCGCCGACATGCTGATGGTCAAGCCCGGCATGCCCTATCTCGACATCATCCGGCGGCTGAAGGATGAGTTCCAGATGCCAACCTTCGCTTACCAGGTGTCGGGCGAATATTCGATGATCAAGGCGGCGGGCGCCAATGGCTGGATCGATGGCGAGACGGCAATGCTAGAGAGCTTGCTCGCCTTCAAGCGCGCCGGCTGCGACGGTATCTTGACCTATTTCGCGCCTGAGGTGGCGGAATTGCTGAAGGGTTAGCCGCGTCGCAAACCGGGCATCGTGCAGCGACAACCGGTTCCAGCCTGAACTTAAAACTCCACGTCCAGTTCGATGATGTCCTCGGGCTCGGCCAATGCGTCTTGCGTCCATTCCTGTATCAGCGGCCAGTCGAAGACGGTGTCGCAATAGGCGGCGAGCGGCGCGTCGAGCTCGACCGCATAGGTGCGAAAGCGCGTGCATACCGGCGCGTACATCGCATCGGCCACGGTTGGCGATGCTCCGAACAGCCATGGACCGCCATAGGTCCCAAGGCATTCGGACCAGATGGTCTTGATCCGCTCCACGTCCGGGCGCGCGCCGGAAAATATCTTGAAGCTGCGGTGCTTGGCTTTCAGACTCATCGGCAGCGCCGAGCGCAAATTGTGAAAACCCGAATGCATCTCGCCGGACACGGCACGGCAATGCGCACGTGCGATACGGTCGGCCGGCAAGAGCCCCGCCGCCGGCATCGTCTCAGCCAGATATTCGGCGATCGCCAGTGTGTCCCAAACCGTCACCCCGTCATGGGTCAGCCGCGGCACCAGGACCGAGGGCGACAACAACAGCAACTCCTGCCGCTGTTCGGGATCATCGATGTCGACACGTTTTTCCTCGAACTCCAGCCCGGCCATGCGGCACAGCAGCCAGCCGCGCAGCGACCAGGACGAATAGTTCTTCGACGAGATCGTCAACGTCGCTTTGGCCGCGGGCGCGTTGGCCCGCGAGAGTTTACTCCCTAGCGCCTTGCTCATGTCGTCTTTGTCATCCCGCCGACCCTCCGAGCCCTTTGCCGGCAACAATCCTCTCGCAATGCACAAAATTTTGCACTAATTATTTTGCACTGCCGCATGACTGCCTCGGAACGGGACGCATTCGATGCTGTACCAGGCCTATCAGCTACAGGACGATCTCATCGCGCCAACGCGCTTTCTCGCCGATCTCATGCGTTCGACGATGGGCAGCCTGCTTTCAGGCGACGGCGTGAAACAACGCCTGGCGGCCGGGCTGGAGATGATTGCCCGCTTCAAGCTCACCCATGCGCGACCGGATTTCGATGTCGGTACCGTCAAAGTGGGCAATCGCGACGTGCCGGTCGGCGTCGAGACGGCGCTCGACCTGCCATTCGGCAAGCTTTTGCGCTTCGCCAAGGATATGGATACGCGCCAGCCACGGGTGATGGTGATCGCCCCGCTGTCGGGCCATTTCTCGACGCTGCTGCGCGGCACGGTGGCAACGCTTCTGTCCGACCACGAAGTCTATGTCACCGACTGGGCCAATGCCCGCGACGTGCCGCTTTCGGCCGGCCGCTTTGGAGTGGACGATTATGTCGACTACATCATTCGCTTCCTGGAGGCGATTGGTCCGGGTGCGCATATCCTTGCCGTCTGCCAACCCTGCGTTCAGGCGCTTGCCGCTGTCGCCATCATGTCCGAGGACGGCCATCCGGCGACACCGCGATCAATGACGTTGATGGCGGGGCCGATCGATCCGCGCGAAAGTCCGACCAAGGTCAATGAATTTGCCGTCAGCAAGTCGCTTGCCTGGTTCCAGAATTCGGTGATCTCGCATGTACCCTCGCGCCATGCCGGCGGCGGACGCAGGGTCTATCCCGGCTTTCTCCAACTTGCGGCGTTCATGGCTATGAACATGGATCGCCACAACAAGGCCCACCGCAAACTGCACGATCATCTGGCGGCCGGCGAGACCGCCGAGGCCGAGAAGATCAAGACTTTCTATGACGAGTATCTGGCGGTGCTCGACCTCACCGAGGAATTCTATCTCGAAACCATCGATCGCGTGTTCCAGAAGGCTGAGCTGGCCACCGGGACATACACTTTCCGTGGCAGCCTGGTCGACCCAGGTGCTATCCGCAACACAGCTTTGCTTACCGTCGAAGGCGGTCGCGACGATATCTGTGCACTCGGCCAGACCTCGGCCGCGCATGAATTGTGCCGGTCACTGCGTCCGCATCTCAAACGCCATCACCTGCAGGCCAATGTCGGCCACTACGGCGTCTTCAACGGCAAGCGTTGGGAGCGCGAAATCTATCCAGTCGTGCGAAATCTCATCCTGTCGATGGAATAGGTTTTCGCCCCTCGGCACGTGGCCTTTACGACAAAGAGCGTGCCACGTTCCGCAAAACCAACCCATTTTTTGCGCTGACAAGATCAGCGTGACCCGGCTATGATCCAGGTGCGGCCGGAGGCGGCCGGCAGCCCGCACCTCGCCAAGAGGTATGGCGAACGCCTCAAGAGGATGCTTCCTGACCCGTTTCACCGTCGGGCGAAGGCGTCGGCAATGCGGGCAATGACGAAGACTTCGCCGTGACCCGAGGAAACGGACATGCTTGCCTATCGCGATGCCAAGACCATGGCGAAAGCCATGCGGGAGGCGCTTGCCGCCCGCGACCTGACAATCAGCCACAGCGAGGCCCTGGAGATCGTCGCACGCCAGTTCGGACTGGCGACCTGGAATATCCTGTCAGCGAAGATCGAAGCGCCGCCCGCCCGGCAGGAGATGATCGTCTTTGAACGAATAGCACCGATCGTGCGTATCTTCGATGTCGCCAAGGCGCACGAATTCTATCTCGGCTATCTCGGCTTCGGCGTGGACTGGGAGCACCGCTACGGCGCCAACTTCCCCCTCTACACGCAGGTCTCGCGCGGCAGCCTTATTCTGCACCTGTCCGAACATGCCGGCGACGCGACGCCGGGCGGCAACATGCTTGTGTACATGAAAGGCATTCGCGACTTCCACAAGGAGTTGGCGGCCAAGGACTACCGCTACATGAAGCCTGGCCTCGAGCACGGGGACGGGCGGCTGACGGTCGAGGTCATCGATCCGTTCAGCAACCATATCCGCTTCATGGAACTTACCGGCGAATAGCCTGATATTGCGTCTGTTCCGGGGGCCACCAGTGGCTACTCCAGCGCATCGCCACGCGGACGTCATTTGGTGACGGTGTCAGGACGTGTCTGCATCGTGAGGACCACCGCTTGCGATCTGCAATCGGTTTGCTACAACAAAACCGATGCAGACATAATTGGTTAGGAGGCCTTCATGTCCAAGCTGCGTGTCAACGCATTCACCCTGTCGCTCGACGGCTATGGCGCCGGTCCCGATCAGGATTTGGAGAATCCGCTCGGCGTCGGTGGGAAAGCGTTGCACAAATGGGCCTTCACGACCCGCACCTTCCGCAAGATGTTCGGCGAGGAAGGCGGCGCCTCCGGCGTCGACGAGGATTTCGCGGCGCGCAGCTTCGAAAATGTCGGCGCCTGGATCCTGGGGCGCAATATGTTCGGCCCGATCCGCGGGCCCTGGAAGGACGAAAGCTGGAAAGGCTGGTGGGGCGACAATCCGCCCTATCACGTACCTGTCTTCGTGCTGACGCACCATGCGCGTGAGCCCGTCGTCATGGAAGGCGGCACGACCTTTTACTTCGTGACCGAGGGCATCCATTCGGCACTTGAGCAAGCGAAGGCCGCGGCTGGTGGCAAGGATGTGCGGGTTGGCGGCGGCGTCGCGACGATCAGGCAATACCTGCAGGAGAAACTTCTCGACGAGATGCATCTCGCGATCTCGCCTGTGCTGCTTGGCGGCGGCGAAAACCTTCTGGCAGGCCTCGACCTGCCGAAGGTCGGCTACCAATGCAGTGAACAGGTCGCCTCGCCGCACGCGATGCATGTGGTGATCAGTCGGGCATAGCCATGAGAACGGGGGCGCCAGCGTAAGAAACGGCGCCCCTTTCCAGGCTCAATACTTCTCCGGCACGTAAAGTTCGCGCGGCAGCGTCTGGCGCTCGTATTCGGGGTTGAAGACGCGCTCCGGCAGCGTGATCTCCTCGTGCGGCACCTCTTCATACGGCACCTGCTTGAGCAGATGATCGATGCAGTTCAGCCGCGCGCGCTTCTTGTCGTTGCCTTCGACGATGAACCAGGGCGCCTCGGGAATGTTGGTGCGGGCGAAGGTCTCTTCCTTGGCCTTGGTGTACTGCTCCCAGCGCACGCGCGACTGCAGGTCCATCGGCGACAGCTTCCACTGCTTCATCGGGTCGTGGATGCGCATCAGGAAGCGCATCTGCTGTTCCTCATCGGTGATCGAGAACCAGTACTTCACGACCGTGATGCCCGAGCGCACCAGCATGCGCTCGAACTCCGGCACATCGTGGAAAAACTCCTCGACCTGGTCGTGTGAAGCAAAGCCCATCACCCTTTCGACGCCTGAGCGGTTGTACCAGGAGCGGTCGAACAGCACGATCTCGCCGCCAGCCGGCAGATGCGGCACATAGCGCTGGAAATACCATTGCGACTTTTCACGCTCGGTCGGCGCCGGCAGTGCCACGACACGGGCGATGCGCGGATTGAGCCGTTGGGTGATGCGCTTGATGACGCCGCCTTTGCCGGCGGAATCGCGGCCCTCGAAAATCACCACCAGTTTCTTCTTGTGATAGGCGACCCAGGATTGGAGCTTGATCAATTCGGACTGCAGGCTGATCAAATCGCGAAAATATTGCATGCGGTCGATCGAAGGCGGATGCGAGTTCTTGTAGATCTTGGCGATCTCCATCGACAGCGCCGGCTCCGACATTTCGAGCTCATAATCTTCGTCGAGCGTGTCGGCGAGTTCGGCCTCAAGCCAATCCTTGGCAGGAGAATTCTGTTTTAGCTCGGTCATATCAGCTGCTCCGCTTACAAGCCCTGTCGGTTCCCGTACGGCGCCTCCAATTGCAGGCCAGCAGCCTAGAATGGAAACACCTTAGCCGAATTCAATATAGGCCGGCAGTGACGGTTTTATTGCAGCCCAGGCGCGATTGCCGCGGCTGCGGATTCCACGATGTGTGATCGACCCACCATCTTTGCATAGCGACAAATCGGCCGAATTGTCCTACAAATCCCCGGCGCATTCCGGGCCGCCCTTTCGCGCCGCCCCGCTTCAACACAATCGCGAGGACTGACATGGAATACCGCACCCTTGGCCGTTCCGGCCTCAAGGTTTCGACACTGACCCTGGGCACCATGACCTTCGGCGGAGCAGGCCCCTTCGCCGCGGTCGGCAACAGCGATCTTACCGAAGCCAAGCGGATGATCGACATGTGCATCGACGCCGGCATCAACCTCATCGACACCGCCAATGTCTATTCGAACGGCCTGTCGGAGGAGATCATCGGCGAAGCGCTCGGCGGCAAGCGCAAGGCCGACGTGCTGATCGCCTCCAAGGCACGCATGCGGATCGACAGTGGGCCTAACGACGAAGGCCTGTCGCGCTATCACCTGATCCGCGAATGCGAGAGGAGCCTGAAGCGGCTGAGGACAGATGTCATAGATATCTACTTCCTGCATGAATGGGACGGCGTGACACCGCTGGAAGAAACCATCGCCGCGCTCGACACGCTGGTCACTCAGGGCAAGGTCCGCTACGTCGGCTGCTCCAACTATTCCGGCTGGCAGGTGATGAAGGCGCTCTCCATCAGCGACAGCCGTCACCAGCCGCGCTTCGTCACCCAGCAGATCCACTACACGCTGGAGGCTCGCGAGGCCGAATATGAACTGCTGCCGATCTCGGTCGACCAGGGGCTAGGCGTGCTGGTCTGGAGCCCGCTCGCCGGCGGATTGCTGTCCGGCAAATACCATCGCGACAGCCCGACCGCGCGACAGCTCGCCGGCTGGTCGGAGCCGCCGATCCGCGACGAGGAACGCCTCTGGCGGATCGTCGATGTGCTTGTCGAGATCGGCAAGGCTCGCGGCGTATCGGCAGCGCAGGTGGCACTTGCCTGGCTGCTCGGCCGCCCTGCCGTCTCCTCGCTGGTGATCGGCGCGCGTAACGATGCGCAGCTCAAGGACAATCTCGCGGCCGCCAGCCTGGCACTCTCGGGCGAAGAACGCGAACGCCTCGACGCGGTCAGCCGTCCGCCCCTGCTCTACCCCTACTGGCACCAGCAACTGACGGCGAAGGATCGTTTTGGTCCCGCCGATCTCGTGATTGACCGGAGCGGCGTGTAGCACGCGGGCCTCGACAAACTGCGTCGGCCGCTATCCCACTATGTAACGCCAGATTTCGGCGTCCGGAATAATCTGGCCGCTGAGGACGAAGTACTTGTAGAGCGCAAGCAGCGAGATCGCCTGCTCCGACCATTCATTGGAGAATTTGCGGCAGTAGGCGTTGGCCGCGGCAACGATGCGTTCGGCCGCGGCCGGGTGCTTTTCGAAATAGCTGACCTTATCAGTGAGATCGGCGAAATCTGGATCGAGTGGTACGTAGTGGACATTGGCTTCGAGCTGGCTCTCCGCAAACCACGTCTCGTAGGTCGGCGGCGGCATAAGACAGAGCGAGTTCGAATTCATGATCCATTTGAGATTGGTCGCCACGTCATTGCCTTCGAGCGAGACGATGTAGCGGTAGCGCAAGTGCTGGCTAATGCTGAGGAAGGGCTTGCTGTACCGCGCCGGTGCATCCGGCTTGTGTGCCCCGGCATCGCAAAACGGCAAGTCGCGCACCGCGTCGAGAAACCGTGTTCTGATCGGATTGTTGAGGTCGCCGCGCCAGACCACCGCCGGAAGCTTGTCGGCGAACGCAACGGTGTCCGCAGGCATATGGAAGTGCCGGAACTTGTTGAACTTCATGATGAGGGCATTGCCATTATCGGCGTGGATCGGCCGGTTCTTGACGAATGACGGGACCTTGGGCACGTCGATGACGTCGCCAAATTCCAGGTCGAGGCGCAATCCGGGAGCGAAGTAGCGGGCAAACTCTTTCAGGTCGTAATAGTACATGCTGCGTGTCGACGGCAGATTGTCGATACGCACGGCGTCCGGGCTGGGTGAGAAGGTATTCTGCAGCTTGTTGTAATAATTCAGCCGCCGGCGCACGGCCTCGTCCGACTGGGTCGCCTGTTCGAGGCGGTCCGCGAGCCGTCGTCGAAAGAACGCCTGGGGTGCGATATCGCGCGTGACGTTTCGCGCGTAGTAGAAGAGCTTTGCCGTCGTTCGCTGGATGCTGGCCATCGTTCACTTTGATCAGGATAAAGGCGACTAAAACAAACGACAGCCGATATCGTTCCCGAAATAAACTCCTGCGCTAATGTGCCATGCATTTCGCAAGGCAGCAGCGTCATCCCAAACATGTG
This sequence comes from Mesorhizobium subarcticum, assembly GCF_055456085.1. Taxonomy (NCBI): domain Bacteria; kingdom Pseudomonadati; phylum Pseudomonadota; class Alphaproteobacteria; order Hyphomicrobiales; family Phyllobacteriaceae; genus Mesorhizobium; species Mesorhizobium subarcticum. The sequence goes on from NZ_CM144237.1 coordinate 5,305,661, forward strand.
ATCGCTGACGTCGACGAGCTGGCCAGTGATGTCGCCGGCAACTAGCGCGGTTCATCGTTTCACGGAAACGCCGAACTGCGCTATCTCTTTGTTTTGACGCAATTCTAGAGAAAGCGCTGCGCGCTTTCCCGGGAAAACCGTTTCACGATTTTCCCGCGCTCTAGCCCGTTATGCGGTGCCAGACCTCGGCATCCGGCTTGATCTGGCCGCTCAGCACGAAATATTTGTAGAGGACGAGCAGGGAGATCGCCTGTTCGGCCGGTTCGTTGTCGAATGTCCGGCAATAGGCGTTCGCGGCCGCGGTGATGCGCTCGGCCTTCGCCGGGTGCCGCTCGAAATAGGCCACGTGTTCGGCAAGATCGGAGAAGTCCGCTGCCAGCGGTACATAGTGCACATTCGCCTCGAGCTGCCGCTCCGCGAACCACGTCTCGTAGGTCGGCGGTGGCATCAGGCAGAGCGACTTCGAGTTCATGATCCATTTGAGATTGGTCGCCACGTCATTGCCTTCGAGCGAGACGATGTAGCGATAGCGCTGGTGCTGGCTGATGGTCAGAAAAGGCTTGGCGTATTCGGCCGGCGCGTTCGGCTTGTGCGAGCCGGCATCGCAGAACGGCAGGTCGCGGACCGCGATCAGAAACCGTTTCCTGATCGGATTGTTGAGGTCGCCGCGCCAGACCACGGCCGGGAGCTTGTCGGCGAACGAAATGGGGTCAACCGGCATCTGGAAGTGACGGAACTTGTCGAGCTTCATGATGACCGCGTTCTTGTCGTCATCACGGATCGGCCGGTCCTTGACGATCGTCGGCACCTTGGGCACATGCCTGACGTCGCCGAACTCCACGTCGATGAGCAGGCCGGCATCGAAGTAGCGGGCAAATTCCTTCAGGTCGTAATAATACATGGTCGGCGTGAAGGGCAGCTTGCTGATGGGCACGGCATTGGCGCTGGGCGCGAAACCGTCCTGCAGCTTGTTGTAGTAGTTCAACCGCTGGCGCGCGGACTCATCACAAAGCCTGGCCTTTTCGAGGCGAACGGCCAGTCTGCGGCGAAACAGGGATTGCGGAATGATATCGCGCGCGACGTTTCGCGCATAATAGAAAACCCTTGCCGACGTTCGTGCAATTGAGGCCATGGTTCACTTGATCAAAACAAAACGGGCAGCTCTCAATACGCTGGCGCCCCGCGTTTCCTACAACATTATGGCGCCGATCTGGCAAGCCCCTCCGATCTCTAACGCTGCGCACGGGCACTGTCGCTTCAGCTGTTGTGTTTGACGGCTAATGCTCTTAGGCAGGGTCAGAGCCGCAAGGCGATGAAAAGGAGCCGAATATGGCGCGAGCACCAAACTACGATCAGGAACGCAAGGAACGCGACCGGCAGAAGGCAGCGAAGAAGGCCGAAAAGCTGGCGGCCAAGGTTGCCGCGCGCGACCGTTCGAAGCCTGAGGGCGAGATCGAAAGCGAAAACGAAACTGCCGAATGACGGCAAAAGGCCCGCACATGCGGGCCTTGCCTCAGTCCTGACGGTCGCCTTGCGTCAGGCGGGCGCCTTGTCGCTGACAAAGACGTCCACTTCACGCGCCGCGGCGATAAAGGCGCGCCTAGCATTCATGGCCGGCTTGTCGCCGGCCAGCGCGTCGTGGCAGGCCTGCAACGCAGCGCGATGCTTGGGACTGCGCTTGCCGGGCCAGCTGTTGAGGAGGTAATCGGAAGCCTCCCGGGCCGTGCGCAAGAGCTGAGTGCTTCCCGCCGTGACTGACTTGACGGTCACGGGTGTTTCAAATCGGTTGTTTTCCATCGCCGCTCTTACGCCATCGGCATCCGCGAAGCGAGGCCGAAAGTGCGCTTCGCGTCAAGACGCCGCCTCTTTTGCAAGGCGAGCGCCCTGCCCGTACAGGCAGCGCTAAGCAGCGACGACGGCAAAGCCCCTGGCGCGAAGACCGCGCCGATCGTTGGCGAGCGACGTCACCAGCCGGTCGCGGCTGCCGACGATGTGGTTTGAAAGCCGGCGCGCCGCTTCATCGGCATCGCCAAGGCGCGTTGCCGCCAGAATGGCGCGATGTTCGGCCCAGGCGCGACCAAGAGCTGCTTCATCCCGCACCTCCAGCCAGCGCGCACGCGACAGGCGCGTCATGGCATCCCTAACTGCCTTGAACAGGAATTCATTGCCCGACAGGCGCGCCAGCTCGATGTGAAAATCCATGCCGACGCGATGCCATTCCTCACGCGCAGTGTTTTCATCGCAGGAATCGAGCATCGCCTCGATGACGTCGATGGCGTTCCCGTCGGCGTGCGTGCATGTCAGCCGCAGGGCCGCTACCTCGACCGCTTCGCGATAGACCGCGATCTGCTCCAGCTCCGCAAGGTTGATGGGCGACACCGTCCAACCGCGCCCGTCCCTGCCGACCAACCCCTCGGTCTCCAGGCGCAGCAGCGCTGCCCTGACAGGGGTGCGCGAAGCGCCGAAGCGGCCTTCGATCCAACGCTCGGTCAGTTTCTCGCCCGGGCCGATCTCGAGTTCGAGGATCATCTCGCGCAACTGTCGTTCAACATTCTGCATCTGCGACATTGCGTAGCCCTTTTCGAGGCCGCATTGACAGCAGCCGGCTTAAAGTTCATGACGGATACCGGTTTGGTATCCCAAAATGGTATCCGCAACAAGCGCTGATATCGGGCAGGCAGGACATGGCGCAGGAAGACACGCGACAGAGCAACTACAACATCCACTGGCGGCGCAATCTCGCCGTCTGTTTCGCGGGCTCGTTCAGCACGCTCATCGCCATGACCCTGCTGTTGCCCTTCCTGCCGCTTTATGTCGAACAGCTTGGCGCGCAGGGCCATGCGGCCATTGTTCAGTGGTCCGGCATCGCCTACGGCGCCACCTTCTTCGCCGCGGCCCTGGTCGCGCCGCTGTGGGGGCGGCTGGGCGACCGCTACGGCCGCAAGGTGATGCTGGTGCGCGCCAGCTTCGGCATGGCGATCTGCATGTCCTTGACGGGCATGGTCGAGACCGTCTGGCAATTGGTGCTGCTTCGCCTGCTGATCGGCTTTGCCGGTGGCTATTCCTCAGGCTCGACCATATTGGTGGCCATGCAGACGCCGAAGGACCGCTCGGGCTGGGCGCTTGGCGTCCTGTCGGCAGGGATCACCGCCGGTTCGCTGGTCGGCCCCCTGCTCGGCGGCGCGCTGCCGCCGGTGATCGGCATTCGCGCCACCTTCCTGCTGTCCGGCGGCGTCATCTTCCTGGCCTTCCTGGCAACGACCTTCCTGATCAAGGAGAATCCGCGCCCGAAGCCAGCCACAGCCGCGTCGACAGCAAAGCCGAAGAGCGGCTGGTCGCAGATTCCCGACAAGCGTCCGGTCGTCGCCATGCTGATAACCGGCATGCTGCTTGCCTTTGCCAATATGTCGATCGAGCCGATCATCACTGTCTATGTACAGGAGCTCATCGAGGACCGGAGCCGGGTGACTATGGTCGCCGGCGTGGTGATGTCGGCGGCGGCACTCGGCACCATCCTGTCGGCATCCTGGCTCGGCAAGCTTGCGGATCGCGTCGGCCACTGGAACGTCGTCGTCGGAGCCCTGGCCGCCTCGGCCCTGCTGCTCATTCCGCAAGCCTTCGTCACCAACAGCTGGCAGTTGATCGGGCTGCGCTTTCTGATGGGGCTGGCGCTGGGCGGCTTGCTGCCCTGCATCACCAGCGTCATCCGCCACAACATTCCGGACGGGGTCGGCGGCAATGTGCTTGGCCTGGCGATCTCGGCGCAGTATGTCGGGCAAGTTGCGGGACCATTGACCGGCGGCTTCGTTGGCGGTCATTTCGGCATGCCGGCAGTGTTCCTCGGGACATCGGTGCTGATGGCGGGCGGCGCCGTCTACAACTGGATTGTCCAGTCGCGGCGAACACGGCATATGGCGCTGGAAGCAAGTGAATCCTGAGAGGCTCCGGGCGATAGGGAAATAGCCGATATGAATTCCGCCGAACCCAGCCGTATCCTTGTGTTTGCCGGCGGCCTCGTCGGCGCGGCGGGCGTAGCGCTGTCGGCGGCCGCCGCACACCGCGGCGGTGCCTTCACCGGCACGGCCGCGTCGTTCCTGTTGATGCACGCGCCAGTCTTTCTCGCCGTCGGCCTTATCGGCGCGAATCGCTGCCTGCGGATTGCGAGCGTGGTCCTGCTTGTCGGGCTCGTGCTTTTCGCGGGCGATCTTCTCGCCCGCGATTTCCTAGGATCGAAACTGTTTCCGATGTCGGCGCCGATCGGAGGCACCCTGCTCATCGTCGGCTGGCTGGGGATAGCAATCTCTGCCCTGGTCCCCCCGCGCTCCTGAGGCGAAATAGGATCAATCCCGGGGACGTTCGGTGCGAACCCAAAGATCGCGATTGCGCACGGCCGGCTTCGTCAGGCGCCGTACCTTCGGCCGCTCGGCAGCCGGCGCGATGCCCCAGTAGTTGCGATAGATGTCCTCGAACAGATGCTTGATGGGATGCATGGTCTTTTTCCCTTTGAATTGAATCGATCCAATTAGTAGGTAAAAAACGGCGCCGATCAGTTCCGCTCGCGCGTCACCAGCAGACGAAGGTCGCGAATCGATAGGCCGGATCTGCCCCGGCGCTTGGAGCTGTTGGCGCCCAACCCGATGCTCCAGTCGTTGCGATAGATGTCTTCGAAGAAATAACTGACGGGATGCATGACGCACCTCCCCTGGTTCATTGAGCAGAGCAAATGCGCCGCATTGGATCGATTCAAAGATAATTTCTCGACGATCCCAGGTCAAGCGAAATTTGAATCGATCCAACGAAAGTGCTAGATGCAAAGCCGGAACGTGCTAAATGCATGTCAGGAGGCACGCACAATGGCGTCACCAGACAATCGAAGACCCATCCGGCTGGCCGACATCGCCAAGGCCGCCGGCGTCTCGCATGGCACCGCATCCAATGTCTTCAGCCGTCCCGAGATCGTGCGCGAGGAGGTCCGCGAACGGGTCAAGGCCGCCGCCGAGGCGATGGGCTATGGCGGGCCGGATCCCAAGGGTCGGCTGTTGCGGGCCGGCAAGGTCAATGCCATTGGTGTCGCCACCGCCGAACCCCTCTCCTACTTCTTCGATGATCCCTTTGCGCGCGTCATGATGGCAGGCATCTCGCAGGCCTGCGACGCAACAGGGGCCGGCATCTCGCTTGTCTCGGCCGCCAACAACGAACAGCTTGCCTGGAACATCCAGAGCGCGCTGGTCGACGGCTTCATCGTCTTCTGCATCGAAGGCGGCTCCCGGCTGGTGCAGCTGGCACGTGAGCGCAAATTGCCTTTCGTGGCGCTCGATCTCGCTTCCGAGGATGGGTCGGTCGCGACAATCGGCATCGATAATGTCGCTGGTGCCGCCATGGCGGCGCGCCATCTCACCGACCTTGGACACCGCCGCTTTGCCGTGCTGGCGTTGGAGTTTGTCGACGGCAGGACCGGCCTTGTTTCGCCCGATCAGGCTCAGAACGCGGTTTATGCGGGAACGCGAGACCGCGTCACCGGCTACTTCCAGGAGCTATCGCGGGTCGGCGTCGACACGACCAGAGTGCCGATCTACGCGACCGCCAACGATGTGGCGAGCACGAAGTCGGCGCTCGAGACCATATTCGGCACGGCCGAACCCCCGACGGCGATCCTGGCGATGTCGGACAGAATGGCCCTAGTGGCGCTTGAATGGCTGAGCGCGCGCAAGTTGAACGTCCCCGATGACGTGTCGATCGTTGGGTTCGATGGCGTTCCGGAAGCTGCGGTATCCGAGCCGCCATTGACCACCGTGGCCCAGCCGATTGCCGAGATGGGCCGTCTCGCCGTCAAGGCGATCCTGGACAACGACGGCACGACAAATCGCCGGCAGCTGCCGGTCGAACTGATCGTGCGGGCTTCGTCGGCTCCGCCACGCGGCTGAACTATCCCTCAGCGATTGGCCCTTGCCACCCCGGAGACGCCGAAAGGCGCGCGAACCAGCGTGGCATCCTTTTGCGTCGTACGGACCTTGCCCGAGCCGCCGATGGTCGACAGCCATTCGAGATAGAAGGCGAGCGCGAATTGCAGGGCGATGCCGGCTGACAGCAGCAGGCTGTCATAGGCAAGTCCGCCCGGATTGATCAGCCTCATCACCTGCGCGACCATGGCGATCACCGTACCGGCAATGAAAACCGGCAGCGAGCGCTTGCCCATTATCGCCAGCGGATGGTCCGGGCTGGTGCGGAACAGGTTCGACAGCGCAGGCAAGGCGACAATGAGATAGCTGACCGCCAGGATGTGCACCAGCCGCGGCAGCGACAGGAACGTCTTGTCGAAGCCGCCAATGACCACGGGCAGCTTGAACCAGGTTATCTGTCCCCACAGCGGGCTGTGCACCCAGACCAGCGCCGTCAACACATAGGTCGCGGCCGCGCCTACCAGCCAACGGTTGACCGGAATGACACCGCCGCGCCTGACATGCAGCATGGCGGCCAAACCGATGTTAAACAGGAACTGCCAGGACAAAGGGTTGAGGAACCAGAAGCCGGGCTCGGGATAGTTGGGCGGGGCGATCTGCCAGATGCCGGCAGCGAGCCACAGCGCACCGGACGCGACAAGTGCGGCGACAGGCCTGTAGCTGATCAGCAGGACGAAGACCGGTGCCATCAAAAGCAGCGCGGCATAGACCGGCAGGATGTTGTTGTAGCCGAGCTGATGGCCGAGCGTGACGATGCCGACCAGCACTTCGGGCGTGTTTTTCATCAGCGGCTCGATGTTGATCAGCTTCAGCAGTTCCGGCCGCTTGGTGAACACCGCCACCATGCAGAACAAGGCGATTACAACCATTGTCGTGACGATATGAGCGACATAGAGCGTGCCTGCCCGCCGCCACATCTTCAGGGTCGCGAGCAGCCGGCCACCTGGCCGGAACCTGGTGCCATAGGCGAGCGCGACCGAGATGCCGGAAATCAGCACGAACGCTTCGGCCGCGTCCGAAAAGCCTAAATTCTTGTAAGTTAGATTTTCAAAGACTGTGCCCGGCACGTGGTCGATGAAAATGATGATGAGCGCGAGCGCACGCAGCACGTCGATACGCGTATCGCGATCCGAGATACGAGTGTCGCGCTCCGGCGAAACGGGGGTAGTCATCGACAAAAGGCCTCAAAGCTAGTCATTGATTGGGCAATGCGACCCCCGACGCACCGCTTCGATTCCTCCCGCGAGGGAATACATCGGCGCAGAAACGGGCGGAAAGGCGCCTGGTTCAATCAACTTTCGCGGAGCACGAAAATATTGCGTTTTGAAGCCGGCAAATTGAGCGGAACCTCATATAATCAAGAGGATGCGGGATGAGCGGCGACGGCGTCGAAAACGGTCCACTGCTCACGGATCTGCCCTTTGCCTACCGTCTCATCGGCGTCAGTGGGGAGAGACGTGAATGCCTGTTCCTGTTGCATGGATCCGGCGTTGACGAGACGACCCTGGTGGCGCTGGCAAGGCAGATCGCGCCCGGCGCGGTGCTCGTCGCAGCGCGCGGTCGTATCCCCCAGGAGGATGGTTTCCGCTGGTTCGAGCAAATCACACCGACGCGCTTCGAGCAAAAGAGCATCCTTTCCGAAACCGCCGCCTTCGCGGCATTCGCAAGCGAGGCCGCCGGGCGCCATGGACTTGATCTCGGTCACGCAACGTTCCTCGGCTATTCGAACGGCGCCAATCTGGTTACCAGCCTGATGCTGCTCCATCCCGGCATCGTCAGCGGGGCGGCGCTGTTGAGGCCAATGCCCGTGCTTGACCACGTGCCGGCGACGGACCTTAAGGGAACACGGACGCTGATCATCGCTGGTGCCGCCGACGAGACCTACGGAGCCTTCGCGCCCGCGCTGGTAACGCTGCTCAGTCAACGCGGCAGCGCGATGGACGCTCGGATCATTCCATCGGGCCATGACATCGGTGATCTGGACGCCGCCATCGTCAGGCGATGGCTGGCGGGATCGGTTGCCATTGCCTAGGCGGAGCCGCTTGTGAGCACCGGGCACGCTGGTTCGTGACAGGAAGCAGGACAATAAGTGCGGCAAAAGCAACTATTCACCAACGAAATGGCCTGGGCCTTCCATTGTCCACAGCGGCGACATATGTCTGTTACATCCTGTCTATCGAGATACTGTTCACCGAGGGGGAGGTCTGCATGGCCGACAAGAACAGCGTCACTTTGCTCGACGACACTTCGCAACTGCCTGTTATCACCGCCAGTCCGTCCGACATCGCCAGGATTGAAAGCACGATCGACGTCAAGGATCGCGCCGGCATCTCGGTCTATGGCGATCGTGCCCAGCAGGCTGTCAGCGACTATGCCGACAAGATCTTGGGGCAATTGCGTAACCGTGATCTCGGTGACACCGGCGACCTGCTGACCGACATCATCATGAAGGCCAAGAACCTTGATCCGGCTTCGCTGAAGGATCAGGGGTTTTTGAGCAATCTGTTTTCCTCGTTCAAGGCGCGGCTCGAGCGCTTCAAGGAGAAATACGAGGATGTGGCGGGGCAGATCGACCGGATCGGCCTAGAGCTAGACCGTCACAAGGATACGCTGCGGCGCGACATCGCCGTGCTCGACGACCTGCACGAGCAGACCAAGGATTCGATCCTCAAGCTCGATGCCTATGTGCAGGCGGGCAAGAAATTCATCGATGACTATCGCGCCAACGAGTTGCCGAAATTGAAGACCGCCGCGGATTCGGCTGGCGGTGATGTAGGCGGCACGCTGGATGCGCAGACCTATCAGGATGCCGTGCAGGCGCTCGACCGTCTGGAAAAGCGCGTCTTCTATCTGGTGCAAGCGCGCCAGCTCGGCATCCAGCAATTGCCGCAGATCCGCATTGTCCAGTCCGGTGACGAGACGCTGATCGAGAATTTGCAGGCGACGTCGGCGCTCACCGTGCCGGCCTGGAAGCAGAAAATGGTTATCCTGCTTGGCCTGACTAACCAGAAGTCGGCGCTCGAATTGCAAAAGACCGTGACGGACGCCACCAACGAGATGATCCGCCAAACCTCCAAGATGATGAAGGACCAGGCGATCTCTATCGAAGAGCAGGCGCAGCGCGGTATTGTCGATGTCGAAACGCTGGCACAGGCCAACCGCGACCTCATCGATACCGTGCAAGGCGTGCTGAAGGTCCAGCAGGAGGGCCGCCAGAAGCGGGCCGACGCTGAAAAGCAGATGGACCAGATGACGCTCGATCTGAAGAAAGCGCTGACCCAAGGCTGATCGGAACCGCCATGCCGAAGACGCTGACGTCCGTTCTGCTGCTGGCCTTCGCCGTGCTGCTGGCCGCCTGCAATTCAAGCCACGTCCAATTCTCGATCGTCTCCGGTTCCGAAAACACGGTGCTGGAACCCATCGTGCAGGAATTCTGCGCCAAGCAAGGCGCCACCTGCACCTTCGCCTATGAAGGCTCGCTCGACATCGGCCTTGGGCTGCAACGGCCCGCCGGCCTCGACCAGGACGCGGTCTGGCCGGCCTCGAGCGTGTGGGTCGATTTGTTCGACACCGGCCGCAAGGTGCGCAATTTGACCTCGATCGCCCAGATGCCGGTCATTCTGGGCGTGCGCAAATCCAAGGCAGCCGAACTCGGCTGGGTCGGCAAACCTGTCTTCATGAAAGACATCCTGGCCGCTGTGAAGGACGGCAAGCTCAAATTCCTGATGACGTCGGCGACGCAGTCCAATTCGGGCGCCAGCGCCTATCTGGCCATGCTCTCCAGCGCACTTGGCGGCAAGGAAGTGATCGAGCCCGGCGATCTCGACAATCCGAATGTGCGTGAAACGGTCAGCGCCCTGCTGCAGGGCGTCGAGCGTTCGTCCGGCTCGTCGGGCTGGCTCGCCGACCTCTATGTCGACAGCGCAAGCAAGGGCACCGTCTACGATGCGATGTGGAACTATGAGGCGACGCTGAAGGAGACCAATGACAAATTGAAGCAGATGGGCAAGGAACTGCTCTATGCCGTCTATCCGGCCGATGGCGTTGCGGTCGGCAATTCACCGCTCGGCTTCATTGACCATGGGCGCGGTCCGGACGTCGAAAAGTTCTTCACCGACCTGCTCGCCTATCTGCAGTCGGACGCGGTGCGCAAACGGATCGCCGACAGCGGCAGGCGCCTGCCGCTTGGCGGTTCGGCGATCCAGGCCGCGCCGGAACCGGACTGGAATTTCGATCCGGGCAAACTGGTGACGTCGATCCGCATGCCGGAACCGGTAGTGATCCGCAAGGCGCTCGATCTCTACCAGGAGGCCTTGCGCAAGCCTTCGCTGACAGCGCTGTGCTTCGACTTCTCCGGCTCGATGGAAGACAAGGGCGAGAAACAGCTGCAGGCTGCCGCGCAGTTGCTGTTCACACCGGAAAAGGCCAGCGAGGTGCTGGTGCAATGGACGCCGTCCGACCACATCTTCGTGCTGCCGTTCGACAGTGTCGTGCGGGCCAATTTCGAAGCAACTGGCGATGCCGCAGGCCAAGCACAGCTGCTGGCTGATGTTGCTGATCAGCACGCTGGAGGCGGCACCGACATGTATGCCTGCGCCCAACAGGCGCTGCAGAAGATCACCGCGACCGCGAACCTGTCGAAATATCTGCCGGCCATCATCATCATGACCGATGGTCGGACAGACGGCAGCGCCGACGCTTTCCTCGACCAATGGCGAAATGCGTCGGTGCGCGTACCGGTGTTCGGCATCACCTTTGGCGACGCCGACAAGAGTCAGCTTGCCAACCTCGCCCAGGCAACCTCCGCGCGCGTGTTCGATGGCGGCGGCGATCTCGCAGGCGCCTTCCGCGCCGCCCGTGGCTACAACTGAGATGCGCGGCTAGGATGCGTGGCTTGTTCGGCAACGACTGGAACTGGATCGTAGCGGGCCTCGTCTCGGCGGCGCTGCTGGTCGGGCTGAGCCTGCTTACCCATTTTCCGTTCCTGGTGTCGGCAGTCATCGCCGCGTTGGTCTTTGCCGGACTGGTCTTCGTGCTGGCGCCGCGCCAGCTGTTCGAAGGCCTTGATCTGAACTCGATTGGCGGCAGCCGGGTTGCGTTTGCGCGCGAACTGCTGGCTCAGGCCCAGCCGGCGGCGGATCGCCTTGCCGCAACCGCCCGGACCATTTCCGACAAGGACATGGCGGCCAAGGTGAAGAACCTGTCCGATATCGCCGCCGATGTCATCACCAGGGTCGAAGCCAAGCCCGAGAGCGCACCCGCCGTGCGGCGCTTCCTCACCTATTATGTGCCGCAGGCGGCCGAGGTGTCGGAAGGCTACGCCGCATTGGCAGCCCGGCGCGCGCCCAGTCAAGCACGGCTGGCCAATATCGGCGCGGTGATCACCAAGCTGCAAGACGCCTTCACGCATTATGCCGACAGCCTGGCCGATTCCGAACTCGGCACGCTCGACGTTGACCTGCAACTCATTCAGGAGTCGCTGAAAGAGGATATTGGTCACTGATGGCCATTTCGCGCCGCGCTTTTGGACTGGGCCTGCTGGGTGCCGCCGCCGCCGGCACTGGCGGCTATCTGACATTGAAAGAGCGCCCCGAATTCCGCGGCTACCTGGGCAACAAGGCGCATCTGTTCGGCTTCATCGGCGGTGAAAAGCAGGCCTTCCTGGCCGATCCGGATGTCGTTCATGCGCTGGCGGGCTATGGGCTGGAGCTTGATGCACGCGTCGCCGGCTCGGTCGAGATGGTCCGCGAAGCAGCATTGTTGTCGCAGAAACCGCAGTTCCTGTGGCCATCCTCCTCGATCATGGTCGATCTTGCCCGCAAGAGCGGCGTGGCGATCCGCAACGATCAGGTGGTGCTGAACTCGCCTGTTGTCGTCTACACTTGGGGGCCGGTGGTCGAAGGGTTGAAAAAGAGCGGCCTGGTCACGGTCGCTGGCAAGGGCGGCTACAACCAGCTTGACCTCAAGGCTTTGCTCGATGCCATACTCGCCGGCAAGAACTGGTCGGACCTTGGCATCGACGAACTCTATGGCCGGGCGCGCATCGTCTCCACAGACCCGAACCGCTCCAATTCCGGCTTCATGTTCGCCGGCCTGGTGCTGAGCCTGATGAGCGGCGATGTGGCGACGCAGGAGCTGCTTGCCCAGCACGGCGACCAGGCCAAGGCGATCTTTCGCAGCATGGGCCTGAAATCGTCCTCATCAGGAAAACTGTTCGACCAGTACATCGCCGGCGGCCTTGGCGCCGAGCCGATGGTGGTCGGCTACGAAAACCAGCTGGTCGAATGGGCGCTCGCCGATCCTGCACGCTGGCAGCGGGTGCAGGCCGGCGCCGGCGCCAAGCCGGAAATCCTCTATCCCAGACCGACGGTCTACTCCGCGCATCCGCTGATCGTCATCGACCCAGCGGTTGACCGGCTGCTGGAGGCGCTGACCAGCCCGACGCTCCAGCAACTCGCCTGGTCCAAGCATGGTTTTCGCGGGCCGCTCGGCACCGTGGCGGGTGACGCCGATGCTATAGCCGGCGTAAGGCCGGCGGAAATCGAGGCGGTGCTGCCGATGCCGTCAGCCGACGTGATGCTGGCGCTGCTCAACCAGATGGACGGCTAGCCCCGCCCCATCCTGTTCCAGGCATCGAGCCCGGCGATCTTGTAGGCTTCCGCAAGCGTCGGATAGTTGAAGGTGTTGTTGACGAAGAAGTCGACCGTGCCGCCGAGATTGATCACCGCCTGGCCGATATGGATAAGCTCGGTGGCGCCTTCGCCGACGATATGCGCGCCGAGCAGGCGGCGCGTTTCGATCGAAAACAACAGTTTCAGGAAGCCGGTGTCGACGCCCATGATGTGGCCGCGCGAGGTCTCGCGGAAGCGCGCGACGCCAACCTCATAGGCGCCGCCGCTCTGGCGCACCTGTTCCTCGGACTGGCCAACGGTCGAAATCTCCGGCACCGCATAGATGCCGTAGGGAAAGGTTTCCGGCGGCGGCGGCAAGGCCACGCCGAAAGCATGGCAAGCGGCCACCCTGCCCTGTTCCATCGACGTCGAGGCGAGGCTGGGAAAACCGATCACGTCGCCGGCGGCGTAGATGTTGGGCACGCTGGTCTGGAAGGTCTGCGGATCGACCTTGATGCGGCCTCGGGAGTCGGCCTCGATGCCGACCACATCGAGGCCAAGGCTGCCGACATTGCCGGTGCGGCCGGCGGCATAGAGCACGACCTCGGAACGAATGGTGCGGCCATCGGCCAGTTCCACTTCGGCGGTTTCAGGCTTGGAGCGGATTTCCTTCACCGCGCTGCCGAGCCTTATCGTCATGCCGCGGTCGCGCATCTGGTGGATGAAATCGTCGACGATCTCGCGGTCGACGAAATCGAGGATGGTGTTGCGCGGCTCGACCAGCGTCACCGGCACGTCGAGCGCTGAAAAGATCGTCGCATATTCGACACCGATGACGCCGCCGCCGATCACCGTCAGCGTGCGCGGCAACTGGCCGAGTTCCAGCATCTCGTCGCTGTCGAAAACGCGGGTCTTGTCGAAAGGCACATCGCGCGGCCGGTGCGGCCTTGTGCCGACCGCGATCAACGCGTGGGCGAACCCGACTTCGCTGTAGTCGCCATTGTCGGCCGTCAGGCTAACCTTGTTGGGGCCGATGAATTTTACGGAGGCGCGTGCGCTCTTGACTGTGTTGCGCATGAACTGGTGCTGCAGCACCTCGACCTCATGATCGAGCGTCTTGTGCAGACGCTCGATCAGGTCGCCGACGGAAATATCCTGCTTGACCCTGTAGCCGCGTCCGTAGAAGCCGCGCTCGCGCCAGCCCGAGAGATTGAGCACCGTCTCACGCAGCGTCTTCGACGGAATGGTACCAGTGTGCACCGAGACGCCGCCGAGACGCCGGCCGCGATCGACCACCAGCACCGATTTGCCGAGCTTGGCCGACTGCACCGCGGCGCGACGGCCCGAGGGGCCGCTGCCGATGACCAGCATGTCATAGTCCATAGTGCCCCGTCCCTCTGCCCCTGAGCGCTTTTGTTGCGCCGCAGCAAGCTAATGCTATCCGCACGGTAAATTCAACCGATTCGGATTGTGTCCTGCGTCGCTCGAGCCTTGCGCCCCGGGAGAACCCCGACCTTGATTCCGACACAGGCCTTCACCATTTCAATGTCGAGCGGTCCGCACCCTATGTCGGGCCATGTTACGAGGAAATGACATGAACGCGCGCGTTCTCGACGGCGAAATCATCAACACCCGGCTTGACGATGTCAGAGCCTATGAGGGCGTGCGCACGCGGCGCATCCTGGCCTTCGTGCTCGACTACGTCATCGTCGGGCTGCTCAGCGTCGTGTTCGCCATACTGGTGTTCTTCCTCGGGTTTTTGACGCTCGGCCTGGGCTGGATGCTGTATGGCATTCTCGTGCCGGCCGTCGCTATCCTCTACATCTGGAACACGCTGGGCAGCGCCGACCAGGCCACCACGGGCATGAAGATGATGGGCATACGTCTTGACCGGCTTGACGGCAGGCCGATCGACGGCCTCACAGCGGTCGTCCATTCCGTGCTGTTCTGGGCCGGCAATGTCATCCTGTCGCCGCTGGTCCTGCTGGTGACCTTGTTCTCCGACCGCAAGCGCACGCTGCACGACCTTTTGCTCGGCACGGTGGTCAGCCGCACGGGCCGTTAAGGGCATTTCAGGGAAGCGTTACCGGCGCATCGGCGCAAATGTGAAGGCGTTCTCCTGATGACGCCTTCACAATCCTGTTGAATTTTTCGCTTTCCGCGCCAAAGGTAGAGCGACTCGAAGGAGTGTTTCCAAGGCTCGATGACGCAGCACCCGACCCAGTCGCCACAGTTCTTCCTGACCGCGCCGTCGCCGTGCCCCTATCTCGACGGCCAGTTCGAGCGCAAGGTGTTCACGCATCTGGTCGGCGACAAGGCGGCGGAGATGAACGATCTCCTCACGCAAGGCGGCTTCCGGCGTTCGCAGAACATCGCCTACAGGCCGGCCTGCGAGACCTGTCGTGCCTGCGTCTCGGTGCGCATCCTCGCCCAAGAATTCACCGCCAGCCGCAACATGAAGCGCGTGCTCCAGCACAATTCCGACCTCGTCGGCCATATGCACAACGCCGAGCCCTCGACCGAACAGTATTCTCTTTTCCGCAGCTATCTCGATGCCCGCCACCGTCGCGGCGGCATGTCCGACATGACGGTGCTCGACTACGCCATGATGGTCGAGGATACGCATGTCGACACCAAGGTGATCGAATACAGGCGGCGCGGGCCTGACACCTTTATCACCGGCAAGGGTCAGGGCGAACTGATCGCGGTGGCGCTCACCGACAAGATGGCCGATGGTCTGTCGATGGTCTATTCCTACTTCAATCCGGATTTCGAGGAGCGGTCGCTCGGCACGTTCATGATCCTCGACCACATCGCCCGCGCCAGGGCGATGGGCCTGCCCCATGTCTACCTCGGCTACTGGGTCAACGGCTCGCGCAAGATGAATTATAAGATGCGCTTCATGCCGCAGGAGCATCTCGGCCCCAAGGGCTGGGAGCGCTACACCAACGAAGCGGTTTCACGCTGAGTTTTTCCACGATCCGCGCTTAAACTGTTTCAAGGCAGGCGATGCTGGTCTTTCAGCCGGTTGGCTGAAGAGTGTGTGCTGTCGCACCGGCCAGCCGCCGGCCTGCATTTCATTGCGAAAGTTCCTGCATGTCCTCTCATCATGATCACCAGAAGGGCCTTCTGCTGACCGCTCTCGGCGGATTGACGCTGACATCAGACATACCGCTGATCCGCCTCGCCGACGGTGGCGCATGGACGATCATGCTGCTGCGCACCGGCACCACATTCGTCGCGGCCATGGTCATCTGGTCTGTCTGGCGGGCGCTGAGCCGGAACGCTCCACAGCTCATTCCTGGCTGGTCCGGTTTGATCGTTGCGATCTGCTATGGGTTGACCGGGATCACCTTCGTCACCGCCGTCTATCACACCTCGACGGCCGATCTGGTGTTCATCCTGGCCTTCAACACCGTGTTCGCGGGCTTGCTGTCCTGGATATTCCTGAAGGAGAAGCCACGGTTGGTGACGATCATCGCCATGGCGATCATGATCCTTGGCGTGCTCGTCATCGTCGGCGGGTCGGTCGGTACCGGCAAACTGTTCGGCGACTTCATGGCGCTTTGCTCGGCTTTCTTCGTCGCCGTGGCCATCACCATCTCGCGCGCCAGCGGCAAGGACATGGGGTTCACCTCACTTGTCGGCGTCCTTCTGCCGATGGCCCTGGCAGCCTTCATGGTGTCAGGCGAAGGCTTTCACGTGAACGCACCATGGTGGATCATCTTCAACGGCGCCGTCATCATGCCGATCTCGTTCTTCTGCCTTGCTGCCGGGCCGAAGTACATTTCGGGGCCGGAAGTGGCGATGTTCTACCTGCTTGAAACGGTGCTGGCGCCGGTCTGGGTATGGATGATCTTTGCCGAGGCACCGACCCGCAACAGCCTGATCGGCGGCGCGATCCTGATCGTCACGTTGATAGCGCATTCGCTCTGGCAGTTGCATGATGGCCGCAAGCGGCGGAGCGACTTCGCGGTGCATCATCCGGTCTGAGGCGTACCACAGGCTTCGAGATCAGGCGCTGGCCTTCTTCGCCGCGCCAGGTTCCGGCACGATCTCGATCTGTGGGCCGGGATCTATTTCGGCGGCCGAGCCGGCGGCCATCTCGTCGCCCAGTTCCACCTCGCGCAGCCATTCGCGCCAGATGGCGACCAGCAGCGCCATCAGCACCGGGCCAATGAACAGGCCAAGGAAACCCATGGTCTTGACGCCGCCGATCAGGCCGAAAAAGGTCGGCAGGAAGGGTAGTTTTATCGGCCCGCCGACAAGCTTCGGGCGCAGTGTCTTGTCGACGATGAACAGTTCGACCGTACCCCATATGAACAATGCCAGACCGGCCATGGGCGAGCCGCTGGCGGCGAGATAAATCGAGACAAGGGTGAAGGACAGAGGTGCGCCGCCGGGAATGAGCGCCATGACGCCGGTCAGGGCACCGAGCGTCACCGGCGACGGCACGCCGGCCAGCCAGTAGGCGATGCCCAGCACCAGCCCCTCGCCAATCGCGATGACAGTCATGCCGGTCACCGTCGAGGAGATCGTCGCCGGCACGACGCGCGAAATCCGCTCCCAGCGGGTCGGCAGGATGCGTTCGCCGAGACGGTCGATCTGGCCAGCGAAATGCTCGCCGTCACGATAGGCGAAGAACAGGGCGATCATCATGAACAGCAAAGTGAGCAGCAATCCGAAGGCACTGCCACCAGCGGCAAGGGCACCGCGATAGATGCTGCCTATATTGGCGCCACTGACCAGCTGGATCAGTTCACCGATGCCGCCGGGATGGCCGAGATTGGTCGTCCATTGCTCGTTGAGCCAGTCGCCCACGACAGGCAGTGTGGCGATCCAGTGCGGCGTCACGGCACCATGCCGGTTGGTCTCTATCGCCCAGCCAACCCACTCGCGCACCTCGTTGATGGCATAGGTACCGGCAAGCGCGATCGGTATCACCAGGAAGGCAAGGATGAACAGGATGGCAAGGGTAGCGGCGATGGTGCGGTTGCCGCCGACACCGGCAAGCAGCCGCCAATAGAGCGGCCAGCTGGCGAAGGCGATGACGAGTGCGGCCAGCACCGGGAACAGGAAGCCGTGGAAGAAATAGACGCCGGCGGCGACGATCAGCACCAGCAGCCAGCGTGCCGCCGAAATCGGCGGAATGACAGCCGACCCCAACGGTGTCGACAGGCCAAACAGACGCTGCTGCCGTTCCGGCTTCTGGATCTTGGTTTCCTTCAAACGCCGGCCTTTCCCAAACACCTTCCCGCTTATGCACTGATATAGTGCAGCAATCGTGACGATAGTCCAAATTGGTGATGATGAAGCTGCCAATCTCCCCCCTCGTGGGGGAGATGTCCGGCAGGACAGAGGGGGGCGTGAAGGATCGCCAACACTGGTATTTGGCGACCAAGAACCGAGACCAGTGTAGTAGCCATGTCCATTTGATACGCAGGCGGGACAGCGCCCCCCTCTGGCCTGCCGGCCATCTCCCCCACGCGGGGGGAGATCGCAGCATCAACCAAACTTGCCCGTCCTCGGGAAACCCTTCGGCACCATGCGCCCTGCCGATGCCCTGGCGCCGATCCATTCGGCCAGTTCCTCGCGCGACCTTGTAAACGTGCGGTCGGCCGAATCCTGCCAGGAAAGGCCGGCCTCAAGCGTAAACGGCTTGAGATCGAGCAGACCGCCATCCTTGTATTTCTGCAGCCGCACGCCCTTGCCGCGTCCCATCTCCGGTATCTCGGAGAGCGCGAACACCAGCATCTTGCGGTTCTCGCCGACGATGGCGAGATGATCGCCGGTGACCGGGATGCAACGCTTGGCCTCGTCGGGCGCCTTGACGTTCATCACCTGCTTGCCCTTGCGGGTGTTGGCGACCACTTCCTCTTCCGGCACGATAAAGCCGTTGGCTTCATGCGAGGCAAGCAACAGCTTGCGCTTCGGGTCGTGAATAAAAGCGGTGACGATGTCCTGGTCATTGTCCATGTCGACGATGATGCGGATCGGCTCGCCGTGGCCGCGCCCGCCCGGCAGCCGATCAGCACCGATGGTGTAGAACTTGCCGCCGGTGGTGAAGACCAGCACCTTGTCGGTAGTCTGGGCGTGGAAGGCGAGCTTGAGGCTATCGCCCTCCTTGAAGGTCAAGGTCGAATAATCGGTAAGGTGGCCTTTCATCGCCCGCAGCCAGCCCTTTTCCGAGACGACCACGGTGACCGGCTCACGCTCGATCATGGCGTGGGCGATGTCGGTCAGATCGTGCTCGGGCGCGTCGGCAAACAGCGTGCGGCGTTTGCCGATTTCGGTTTCCGGCCCGTATTTCTGGCGAACATTGGCGACCTCCCACTTGATGGTCGCCCATTGCTTGTCGTTGGAGGCAAGCAACGCCTCGATCTGCTTCTTCTCGGCACTCAAGCCGTCGAACTCGGTGCGGATCTCGAATTCCTCAAGCTTGCGCAGAGCGCGCAGGCGCATGTTGAGGATGGCTTCGGCCTGAGTATCGGTCAGCGACCAACGCGCCATCATCACTTGCTTGGGCTCATCCTCCTCGCGGATAATGCGGATGACCTCATCAATGTTGAGGTAAGCGATCAAATAGCCGGCGAGGATCTCCAGGCGCCGTTCGATTTCACCAAGCCGATGTTTCGAGCGGCGGACGAGCACCTCACGGCGGTGCTCCAGCCATTCCTTCAGCACGCCTTTCAGCGACAGGACGTTGGGTACCTTGCCCCGCGACAGCACATTCATGTTCAGCGGGAAGCGGCTTTCGAGCTCGGTCAGCTTGAACAGCGATTCCATCAGGATGCCCGGATCGACCGAGCGGCTCTTCGGCACCAGCACGACACGAATGTCCTCGGCGCTCTCGTCGCGGATATCCTCCAGCAAAGGCAGTTTTCGGGCGATTAGCAGCTCGGCGATCTTTTCGATCAGCCGAGCCTTCTGCACGCCGTAAGGAATTTCGGTGACGACGATGTTCCAGGTTCCCCTGCCCTGGTCTTCCTGACCCCATTTCGCCCGCACGCGAAAACCGCCACGGCCGGTCTCATAAGCTTCGAGGATCGAGGCGCGGCTGTCGATGATGATGCCGCCGGTCGGGAAATCAGGCCCTTGGACAAAGTCCATCAGTTTCGTCACCGGCGCGTCCGGATGCTCGATCAGATGAAGCGCGGCGTCGCAAAGCTCAGCGGCATTGTGCGGCGGGATCGAGGTCGCCATGCCGACAGCGATTCCCGATGATCCATTGGCAAGCAGGTTCGGGAAAGCGCCGGGCAGCACGACCGGCTCTTCGTCTTCCTCATTGTAGGTTGCGCGAAAATCGACCGCATCCTCGGTGATGCCTTCGAGAAGCAGCGTCGACACCTCGGTCATGCGCGCTTCGGTGTAACGCATGGCGGCCGCGTTATCGCCGTCGATGTTGCCGAAATTGCCTTGCCCGTCGACCAAGGGGTAACGCATCGAAAAACTCTGCGCCAACCGCACCAGCGCATCATAGATCGACTGGTCGCCATGCGGGTGGAACTTGCCCATCACCTCGCCGACGATGCGGGCACATTTGGCGAAGCCCTGGTCGGGGTTGAGGCGCAGCAGGCGCATGGCATGCATGATGCGGCGATGAACCGGCTTCAGACCGTCGCGAACATCCGGCAGCGCCCTGTGCATGATGGTCGACAGCGCATAGGCAAGATAGCGCTCTTCCAGCGCCTTCTTCAGATCGATCGGTTCGATGTGATCGCCGCCGCCATCTTGAGGCGGCAAAACCCTTTTTGCCATGGGCTGGGACTAGCCGAGCGGGTGATTCGCGGCAAGAGGCGCGCACCGGACCAGTCGACTTGCGCGCGTTTGTGCAACATGAAACCGCAAGGTCGAGCTTGCCGGCCAACATCAATCTGTTACACGCCGCATCTATTGCGAAGCGCGACAACGCTTGACGGCCCGATCTTCATGCCAGATTCACTGCATTCTTCTATGGCGTTGGGATCAGGTTTGCCTTTCGCCGTGATTTTTGACCATTGTGCGGGAAATGCCTTTTTCCCGTCCAGTTCGTCACGGAATGGTGAAAGCGCGAAGAATTGAAAAACAATTTCAGGACTCTCTCAGGGAACTCGCGATGACAATCGAACGCTCAACTCTCCGGAAATTCGCTCTTTCGACCTTCTTGTTCACATTGCCGCTGAATGCGGCCCTTGCCCAGGACGCGGCGGTTGCCGACCGTCTCAAGGCGACGCTGGCTGCGCAGGGCGTCGACATCTCCTGGACCGGCGTGACCGGTGACAACACCAGCATGGTGCTGCAGGGCGTTGCCATCAAGCCGGCGTCCGAAAAGGAAGCCCTTACCATAGGCGACGTCAAGCTCGAGAACATCACCGCGGCCAATGGCGGTTACGAGATCGGCACCGTTTCGACCTCGGCCTTCGAACACAGCAAGGACGGCGTCACCCTCGATCTCAGCCCCTTCGTCATCCACGACATGACGGTTCCGGCCGATGGCGCCACCGGCCCACTCGGCGCGCTGATGATCTACAAGTCGGCCGAACTCTCGAACATGACGGTCAAGGTCGCCGACAAGACCGCCTTCTCGATGGACGGGCTTGCCATCAAGATCACACCGCCCGCCGACGGCAAGGCGATGGAGTTCACCGGCACCACCGAAAAGTTCAATGCCGACCTGACGCTGGTCGACGATCCCAAGTCCAAGGAAGTCATCAACGCGCTCGGCTACCAGAACATCGCGGGCAATTTCGAGATAGCCGGCACCTGGCAGCCGACGGATGGCAAGATGGAGCTGTCGAAGTACGACATCTCGGTCGAGAACGCCGGGACGCTCGGCATGACCTTCGACCTCGGCGGCTACACGATGGACTTCGTCAAGTCGCTGCAGGATATGCAGAAGAAGATGGCCGCGCAGCCCGAAGGCGCCGATAATTCGGCGCAAGGCATGGCCATGCTCGGCCTGCTGCAGCAGCTTTCGTTCAACAGCGCCTCGATCCGCTTCGACGACGATTCGCTGACCGGCAAGGTGCTGGACTACGTCGGCAAGCAGCAAGGCATGTCGGCCAAGGACATCGCCAACCAGGCCAAGGCGATCGTTCCCTTCGGCATGGCGCAGCTCAACAATCCGGAGCTGACGGCGCAGGTGACCGCGGCGGTCAGCAAGTATCTCGACGATCCGAAGAGCCTCGAAATCTCGGCCGAACCGCCGGCAGCGGTGCCGTTCGCGCTGATCATGGCGGGAGCCATGTCCAACCCGCTCGACCTGCCCAAGACGCTCGGCGTCAGCGTCAAGGCCAACGAGGACTGATCGAAGCGGCCTCAGTTCAAGCAAAAGCCCGGCAGCGATGAACTGACCCCTGAAAGTTGGACACAACTTTCAGGGGTTTTGCATGTCCAGACACGGTGCGCGTTTCAAGCGATCGGTAGTCGATAGCTATTTACGCGATGAGAGCTACGCGATTGCGGCGTCGAACCATGGAGTTGACGCTGCGACTGTTCGCAAGTGGGTCGCTTTGTACCAGGCGCATGGCGATGCCGGACTATCGTTCAAGTACGGCCGTTACGACGCGGCGTTCAAGCTGTCAGTGCTTGAGCGGATGTGGGAGGAAGGCCTGTCATATCGCCAGACTGCTGCGTTGTTCAATATCCGCAATGCTGGTTGCCTGACGGGTTGAGAGAAGCGCTATCATGCGGGCGGGATAGAGGCGCTCGGCTCTCGTCCCAGAGGACGACCCATGTCGAAGCCGCCGGCCCCCGCAGTGCCTGTTGCGACCAGTGACGAGGCCAAAAGCCGAGAAGAACTGCTGGCTGAGCTGAAGCAGCTGCGGATGGAGAACGACTACCTAAAAAAACTGGAGGCCTTAACGCAAGGACGCGCGCCCAAAAAGCGCAAGCCGTCCAGGCGTTAAGGCCGTTGCATCCGCTTGAGGGGCTGCTCGAGTTGGCGAAGCTGCCGCGCAGCACGTTCTATTACAGACAGAAAACAGCCTCGCGCCCAGACCGCCACGCGGCGCTGAAGGAGGCGATAAAGGCCATCTTCGATAGCCATAAGGGCCGCCACGGCTACCGTCGCGTGACTGCGCAACTGCGCCGGCTGGGCCGGTGCGTCAACCACAAGACTGTCCAGAACCTGATGGTTGAGATGGGACTGAAGTCGCTGGTCAGGCCGAAGAAGTATCGTTCCTACAGAGGTGAAGTTGGGCGGACCGCTCCCGATCTCTTGCAGCGCAAGTTCAGCGCCGATCACGCCAATCGCAAATGGGTGACCGACGTTACGGAGTTCAGCCTGGCCGGCAACAAGCTCTACCTGTCCCCGATCATGGACCTCTACAATGGCGAGATCGTCGCCTTCGAGACGGCACAGCGGCCGCGCTTCAAAATGGTGGACAATATGCTGACCAAAGCCCTCGACCGGCTTGGTGAGTACGAGCGGCCTATCCTGCATTCCGATCAGGGATGGCAGTATCAGATGCCGGCATTCCAACGCAGACTGGAGGTCAGAGGCCTCCAACAGAGCATGTCACGCAAAGGCAATTGCCTCGACAACGCTCCAATGGAGAGCTTCTTCGCCATTCTCAAGTCCGAACTCTTCCATCCGGGAGCGTTCGACACCGTCCAAAGCCTTAGCCACGCAATCGAGGATTACATCGACTACTACAACCACCGCCGCATCAAACTGAAACTGAAAGGGCTGGCCCCTGTGCAATACAGGAACCAGCCCTTAAATCTACCAGCCTAATGAACAGTCCAACTTTACGGGGTCAGTTCAGCGATGCCGGGCTTTTTTGTTGGATTATCGAATCGAAAGAATCGGTTCGGACGGTTGCCAGAAGTGCCGTCCGAAGCTCCCGATCAGGCGTCCTTCTTGGTCGGCGCGACACGCAGCGCCAGTTCGCGAAGCTGCTGCGGCGAAGCTTCTGAAGGTGCGTTCATCAGCAAATCATAGGCCTGCTGGTTCATCGGGAACATGGTGATCTCGCGCAGGTTCTTGGCGCCAACCAGCAACATGACAACGCGGTCGACGCCGGCCGCCATGCCACCATGCGGCGGCGCGCCATACTGGAAGGCGCGATAGAGGCCACCAAAGCGCTCCTCGACCGTGGCGCGATCCAGCCCGACCGTCTCGAACGCCTTGACCATGGTTTCAGGCAGATGGTTGCGGATGCCGCCCGAGGCGATCTCGAAGCCGTTGCAGACCATGTCGTACTGGAACGCCTTGATGCCGAGCAGGTCCTCACCGTTCAGCGCATCGATGCCACCCTGCGGCATCGAAAACGGGTTGTGGGCGAAATCGATCTTCTTCTCCTCCTCGTTCCATTCGAAGAACGGGAAGTCGACGATCCAACACAGTTCGAAGCGCTCGCGGTCGACGAGGTTCAATTCCTCGCCGGCACGCGTGCGCGCGGCACCTGCGAAGGAGACGAATTTCTTCGGATCGCCAGCGACAAAAAAGGCGGCGTCGCCGTCGGCAAGGCCGAGCTGCTGCCGGATCGCCTCGGTGCGCTCCTCGCCGATGTTCTTGGCGAGCGGGCCGGCGCCTTCGAGCTTGTCGCCCTCCTTGCGCCAGAAGATATAGCCCAGCCCCGGCTGGCCCTCGCCTTGCGCCCAGGAGTTCATGCGGTCGCAGAAGGCACGGCTGCCGCCGGTCTTGGCCGGAATGCCCCACACTTCGGCCTTCGGGTCGTTGGCCAGGATGTTGGCGAACACCTTGAAGCCGGAATCGCGAAAATGATCGGAGACGGCCTGCATCTCGATCGGGTTGCGCAGGTCGGGCTTGTCGGAGCCGTATTTGCGCATGGCGACATCATGGGGAATGCGCTGGAATTTCTGCGTCACCGGCTTGCCGTTGGCGAAGGTCTCGAAGACGCCCCGCATCACCGGTTCCATGGTCGACAGCACGTCGTCCTGCTCGACAAAGCTCATTTCGAGGTCGAGCTGGTAGAATTCGCCCGGCAGACGGTCGGCGCGCGGGTCCTCGTCGCGGAAACAAGGCGCGATCTGGAAATAGCGGTCGAAGCCCGAAACCATGATCAGCTGCTTGTACTGCTGCGGCGCCTGCGGCAGCGCGTAGAAAGTGCCGGGATGGATGCGCGACGGCACCAGGAAGTCGCGCGCACCTTCGGGCGACGACGCGGTCAGGATCGGCGTCGAGAATTCCGTGAAGCCGACCTCGCCCATGCGCCTGCGCATTTCGGCGATGATCTTTGTCCGCGCAATGATGTTCTTGTGCAGCGTCTCGCGGCGCAGGTCGAGGAAACGGTATTTCAGCCGGATATCCTCGGGATAGTCCGGCTCGCCGAATACCGGCAACGGCAACTCCTTTGCCGCCGACAGCACTTCGATCTCGCGGGCGAATATCTCGATCTCACCGGTCGGCAGGTTGGCGTTCTTGGTCTCGGGCAAACGCGCCTTGACCTCGCCGTCGACACGGACGACCCACTCGCCACGCACGGTCTCGGCAACCTTGAAGGCCGGCGAATCCGGATCGGCGACGATCTGGGTCAGGCCATAATTGTCGCGCAGGTCGATGAACAGCAGGCCGCCATGATCGCGCACGCGATGCACCCAACCCGACAAGCGAACGGAAGAGCCGACATCGCTCTTTCTCAACTGGGCACAGGTATGGCTGCGGTAACGGTGCATGGTCATTGCTAAAGTCCGGGGTGCTGGGTTGCGGGCCAAAGCATCAAAGCCCGGCCCAAAATTTGCGCGAAAAGCGCATGGGAGGCCGGATTTGTCAAGGCAAGCGGGCACGCCCGGCATGCCGCTAAGCCTTCAGGCGAAATGGATTTCGGCGCCCTGGCGTTCGAAATCGGCAAGGATCGCAGGCGGTGCGGTCTTCTCGACCACCAGATGGCGGATCGTTTCGGCCCCGGCGACGCGATACGGGGCTGCGGTGGCCAGCTTGTCGTTGGTGACGGCGATGACGATGCCGGCGCTGTTCTTGGCCATCGCCCGTTTCACCTCGGCCTCCGCCGAATCGAAAGCCGTCACGCCCCGCGATGTCTCGAGACCGCACGAGCCCAGGATAAACAGGTCCGCGCCAAGCTGCGCGACGGCGGCAAGCGTGTCGGAGCCGACGCAAGCGCCGAGGTGGCGGTCGAACCTGCCGCCCAGCACAATCAGCTCGATCAGGGCATAGTCGGACAACACGGAGGCAATTTCGAGTGAATTGGTGGCGACGGTCAGATCGAGGTCGCGCGGGATAGCCCTGACGATTGCGGCGTTGGTCGTGCCGCTGTCGATGAACAAAGTCTGTCCGCGCGCGAGCAATGCCACGGTCGCGCGGGCCAGCCGCGTCTTCTCTTCGACCGCATGGCTGGCGCGCAGGCTGACCGGCATGGTCGCGAAAGGCGCTGATGCAACCGCGCCGCCATAGACGCGGCGGCATTGTCCGGCCTTTGCCAGTTCCCTGAGGTCGCGGCGCACCGTGTCTTCCGAAACGCCGAAATGGCTCGCCAGTTCGCCGGCCAGCACACTTCCCTCCGCCGCAAGACGGTCGCGGATAAGCTGGTGGCGTTGATCGGTGAGCATTGCCTGATCCTATTTCTTTGTACACGTTCTTGCATGTTTTGCACGTTTATGCAAGAAGTCGCTGATCGGGCTGCCTAAAGCCCCGCCTCTCTCCCTTGAAAGCAACGCGATGAGCTTTGGCCTCAACCTTGCCCCTCAACACCGCGTCTATGCCGGATTCGCGATCTATTCCTTCGCCATGGGCAACATCTTTCCGCGGCTGCCCGATATCAAACACGCCATGGGCATAGGGGACGGCACGCTCGGCCTCAGCCTGATCGGAACGCCGATCGGCACCTTGACGGCGCTGACGCTGGCAACGCCGCTGCTCGAGCGCGTCGGCTTCCGCCGTGCGTTGCTCGTTCTGGTCCCGCTGCTGGCGCTCGCCTATGCCATCGCCGTGCATGCGCCGGGACCGCTGGCGCTGTTCCTGATGCTGTTTCCAGTCGGCCTGATGATCGGCAGCGTCGAGATCATGCTCAATGTCGAGGCCGACCGGACCGAATTCCTGGTCAAGCGCCGTATCATGAACCGTGCACATTCGTTCTGGAGCATGGGCTTTTTCGGCGCCGGCCTGTTTGGCGCCGCGCTTGGGCATCTCGGAGTATCGCCGCAACTGCATCTGGCGCTGATCGTGCCGATCGTCGCGCTCTCGATGGCCCTGTTCCTCGGCGGCTATCAGCCGGCACCGAGCCGCTTCGCCGGCGCTGGCGAGAAGGCACCCATGCTGGCACGACCGACACTGCCCATCCTTGTCCTCGTCGCGGTGACGCTCGCCGCCATGCTGATGGAAGGCGCCAGCATCGACTGGTCGGCCATCTATATGCGCACGGTGTTCGACTCCGGCCCCTTCGTCGCCGGCTTCACCGTGGCGCTGTTTGCCTTCTCCCAGGCAACCACGCGCTTCTTCGCCGATAGTCTCGTCGACCGCCATTCGCCGAGCGGCGTGGCGCGGGCGCTGCTGGTGCTGATGGCGGTCGGCGTCCTGCTTGTCTTCTTCTCGCCCATGCCGTTCGTTTCCATGCTGGGCTTTGCCCTTCTGGGAATCGGCACCAGCGCCCTCTTCCCGCTGGCAATCTCGGCCGCGGCCCAGCGGACGGATCGGCCTGCGTCGATCAATGTCGCGGCGCTGTCGCAGATCTCCTTCGTCGCCTTCCTGCTCGGCCCGCCACTGCTCGGCTTCGTCTCAGACCATTGGGGCATCCGCTCGGCCTTTGGCATCGGCATCCCGTTCATTGTCCTCAGCTTGCTGACCGCAGGATCGCTTGGCAGGCGGCCGACCGCCGACAAACCTGTGGCGCCAACTGACGAATCGCTCGAACCAGCGCCGGACAAGATACTGGCGCGGGCCGCAGAGTGAAAAAAGGGCGTCTCCTCATCAAGCGACGGGGACGGGCTCAGGCGGTGTTCCCACGGCAAGCCGCGTCGTAGTCGGCAAGCACCTGGCCAATCGCGTCGTGAAGAATGGCCTCTGGACTTCCCGCGGGTCCGAGCCCGGCCGGCACCATCGGCAGGAACTGCCGCATCAGCGTTTCAGGAATGCTGACGCCGGTGAGAACCTCGCGCAGACGGCCGACGGCAACAGCCGCGGTGGGGTTGTTCCAGTAGTAGCGAATGCGGTCGCTGTAGCTATAATGCCGCTGCAGATAGCGGCCCGTTTCACTGCCATGATAGTGGCTGTGCCAATGGCCGGGCGCTGCCAACATCACGCGCTCCATCGTGCGGGCAAGCGACCTGTCGCCATAGTCGGCAACCATTTCAGACGCGATCAGGTCGAGCCCGTAAAGCGCCTCGCGCAAGGCGAATGTCAGGCCCGGGCCTACTTTAAGGATCGGAAAGCCATTGCCGACAAGCGCGGTCAGCGCCGCGCGACTCTGGTAGTCGGTGGAGTGCGCCTCATAGACGAGCGACGGCTCTTCATCGAGCAGTCCGGTCAATGCCTTCGACGCCTCCGGCCTGTAGGCAACGACATTCTGGCTGCCGAATTCGACGCCGGGCTGCACGACCACGGCGATGACGCGGCCAAATGCTTCCGCCAGGCCTTCGCGGGCAAAGATCTCGCGATGCACCTCGATGGTGCGGCGGGCCGCCGCCGCCTCGGTGGGCTTGAGTTCGCTGATCGCATGATCGACGCCGCCAGGTGCTGGAACCTCGGTGCCGATGATGTAGACCGGCAATGCGCCACCGCGCGCGGGCGCTGCCTTTTCAGCCGCCTTGGCCAGTCGCACCGCCCGGGTCGCGATGGTCTCGTCATCGAGAGCCGCCGGCTCGCCGGCGCAGCCCATCGACGCATCGAGATGGATCTTGCTGAAGCCGGCCCAGACATAGGCCGTGACCATGGCTTCGGCCTTGCTCATCGCTTGCGCGGCCGGCTCGGCGCGCCACGGGTTGGGCCCGAGATGGTCGCCGCCAAAGATAATGCGCTGGGGGTCGATACCTTCCTTGCTGGCGATCTCCAGCACGAAGGCGACGAACAGGTCCGGGGTCATCCCGGTATAGCCACCGAACTGGTTGACCTGATTGCAGGTCGCCTCGATCAGCAAGATGGCTTCCTTGTCGGCGACGGCACGCCTGATCGCCGTCTGGATCACCGTCGGATGAGCCGAGCAGACCGAGGTGATGCCGTAGGGCGATCCGTTTCTGCGCGCGGTGGCGAGCGTTGCGAGCGGATTGGCCATCATGTTGCTCGCTGTGTCCCGGCAATGAAATCGTCAAGCACGTCGAAGCCGGCAAGGCCCTCCATGGGGCCACGCCGCGTGACGTTGCGGGCGCCGGCGGCATTGGCATAAAACAGCGCCTTGGCAGGCTCCATCCCCTTGCGCCGGCAGGTCAGGTAGGTCGCGCCGAAACAGTCGCCGGCTCCGGTGGGGTCGACTTCCTCGACCAGGAAGCCGGCACAGTCGATCCTGCTGCCGTCGGCGCCGAAACGGGTAGAACCGGCAGCGCCGCGCTTCAGCACAATCTCGCCGACACCTCTTGCGATCAGCGCTGTCACCGCCTGGCGTTCGTCGTCAACGCCCGCCGTGGCCAGTAGCTCGTCGCCGGAAGGCAGCAGCAGATCCGCATCGTCGACCAGCGCGGAAAACTGCGCGCCGTCGGCGCCGTCGATCAGCTCCTTGCGCACATTTGGATCGAAGGAGGTCGAGCCGCCCCGGGTACGCACGGCCTTCACGGCATAGGCGACGATCTCCTTCAGCCCAGATACGGACAGGGTCGACCCCATGACATGGAGATGGCCTGCCTTGTCCGACAGCTGGCGCGCCTCGGCGGTAAGGTGGATCTGCCCTGCGGCGGATTCGGCGATGTTGTAGACGAAGTCCCTGCCGCCGTCCGGCCTGTAGCGCACGAACGCGCTTCCCGTGGGGTAGCGGTCGCTGACATCAACGGCCGAGACATCGACGCCGTCGCGCCGGAGCCTTTCCAGGTTGATAGTTCCAAAATCGTCGCGGCCAACGCAGCCGATGAGGCCGGCGCCGCCGCCGAGCCTTGCGACCTGGTCGATGAAGATGGCTGGCGCCCCGCTCGGATAAGGACCCATCAGCGTCAGCGGCTCGAGGAAGCCGAGACCGCGCTCCGTCGCCATAATCTCGACCAGGATTTCGCCGGCGACGATCGTCGGCCCTGTAAATTGGGAGGCGATCTCCCTTCGGCGGTTCATTCCTGCAATTCCTTCTCCCCCAGCCACACGCCGATCACGGCGCGCCCACTGCACGATAGCGCCTGTCCGCAGCCGAGGTAAATCGCGGCAAAGCCGAAGTCAACAAAAACTGTACGCATGTTCATTTACTCCTCTGCTCATACGACGTTTCTGATTGCCTTGAATGGCGAACATCCTATGGAGAGCGGGCGCATCGCGCCAGAATCAACCCATGATGCGCTTGACTTGGCTTTCCTGTAGCGCAATATGAACGCATGTTCACTTGCACATGCGCATTCGTAAAGGAGGAGACGAAATGCTGAGAGGTAAGTTTATTGGAATTGCCGCCCTGTCGGTCGCTGCTTCAGCGCTGATGGCAGGTGCCGCCATGTCCGAGGAGATCACGGTCGCGACGGTCAACAATGGCGACATGATCATCATGCAGAAGCTGTCGCCGGAATGGGAGAAGGCGACCGGCAACAAGGTCAACTGGGTGGTGCTTGAGGAAAACGTCCTGCGCGAGCGGGTCACCACCGACATCGCCACCAAGGGCGGCCAGTTCGACGTGATGACAATCGGCGGCTATGAAACACCGATCTGGGGCAAGGCCGGATGGCTGACCTCGCTCAACGATCTCGGCGGCGATTACGACTATGACGACCTGATCGCGCCGGTACGCAGTGGCCTGACGGTCGACGGCAAGCTCTACGCCGTGCCCTTCTACGCCGAAAGCTCGTTCACGCTCTACCGCAAGGATCTGTTCGACGCCGCCGGCCTGAAGATGCCGGAACAGCCGACCTATGATCAGATCACGGAATTCGCCGACAAGCTCACTGACAAGTCGAAGGAGCAATATGGCCTGTGCCTGCGCGGCAAGCCGGGCTGGGGCGAGAACATGGCCTTTGTCGGCACGTTGGTGAACACGTTCGGCGGCCGCTGGTTCGACATGGACTGGAAGCCGCAGATCAATTCCGACGCGTGGAAGAAGGCGATCGGCTGGTATGTCGACACGATGAAGAAGGATGGACCGCCGGGAATAAGCTCCAACGGCTTCAACGAGAACCAAACTCTGTTCGCCTCCGGCCATTGTGCCATGTGGATCGATGCCACGTCCGCAGCGGGTCGCGTCTATGACCCGAAGCAAAGCAAGGTCGCCGACAAGGTCGCCTTCGCCAAGGCGCCGGTGGCGGTCACGCCGGCCGGTTCGGCCTGGGGCTGGGCATGGAGCCTCGCCATCCCGACCTCGACCAAGAAGGCCGATGTGGCGAAATCCTTCGTCAAGTGGGCAACCTCGAAACCCTATGTCCAGCGTGTCGGCGAGACCGAAGGCTGGGTCGCGGCACCTCCGGGAACCCGCAAGTCCACCTATGCCAGCCCCGACTACCAGAAGGCCGCACCTTTCGCCGCCACTGTGCTTTCAGCGATCGAATCCGCCGATCCAACCAAACAGACCAAGGATCCGGTTCCCTATACCGGCATCCAGTTCGTCGCCATCCCCGAATTCCAGGGCATCGGAACCGAGGTCGGTCAGGCGATTGCCGCCGCGGTGACCGGCCAGCAGTCGGTGGATGATGCGCTCAATGGCGCCCAGTCCTCGGTGGAGAAGACGATGACGGAGGCAGGCTACATCAAATAGTGAAACTCAAGCCCGATACTGAGCCAAGAGGCGGAAATGCAGCCTCCTGGTGATCCGGGCCTGAAAAACCTCCCATTGCAGCAGGCTCGGAGGACGCACGGATCCGCCAGAGCGGTTCCGTGCTTTCATCAAAGTGCGGCTGCTCCAGGATCGTGCCTCCCCTGGCCCCGCGCCGGCCGCACATCTTTTTGAAAACTCGGGAAAATTTGAAATGAAGCTGACGAACAAGATTGCCCTCATAACAGGCGGTGCACGCGGCATTGGCCTCGGTTTCGCGCAAGCCTTTGTGCGCGAAGGCGCCAAGGTGGTGATTGCCGACATCGACATCGAGCGCGCCACGCGGGCCGCCGCCGCGATCGGTCCGGCGGTCAGCGCCGTCAAGCTCGACGTCACCGACCTCGATGCGATCGACAGGGTCGTCGCCGAGGTCGATCGCGACTTCGGCGGCATCGACATCCTGGTCAACAACGCGGCCATCTTCGACATGGCACCGATCACCGACATCACCGAAGCCAGTTATGACCGGGTGTTTGAAATCAATCTCAAAGCGCCGCTGTTCATGATGAAGGCGGTCGCCAATGTGATGATCGCGCGCGGTCGCGGCGGCAAGATCATCAATATGGCAAGCCAGGCCGGCCGCCGCGGCGAGGCGCTGGTAACGCTTTACTGCGCCTCCAAGGCGGCGATCATCTCGGCAACGCAGTCGGCGGCACTTGCGCTGGTCAAGCACGGCATCAACGTCAATGCCATCGCACCCGGCGTCGTCGATGGCGAGCACTGGGACGTCGTCGATGCCCACTTTGCCCGCTGGGAGGGCTTGAAACCGGGAGAGAAGAAGGCTGCGGTGGCGAAGTCCGTCCCGATCGGCCGTTTCGCCCAGCCAGAGGACATTGCCGGGCTTGCCGTCTTCCTGGCCTCGTCCGACAGCAACTATATCCTGGCGCAGACCTACAATGTCGATGGCGGCAACTGGATGAGCTGAGGCTCGCAGCCCAAGATTGAGAGAGACTGACATGAAGGCCATCCGATTTGCCGCAGCCGGCGTCGCCGGCATGGCGGACCTCGAAATGCCCGGCATCAAAGCCGGGCACGCGCTGGTGCGGGTACGCGCGGCCGGGCTTTGCCACACCGATATCGAGGTGCTGCATGGCCGCTACGGCGTGGGCGCGTTTCCGCTGGTTCCCGGTCATGAATATGCCGGCACTGTCGAGGCGGTCGCCGACGATGTCTTGGCGGTGAAGCCCGGCGACCGGGTCGCCATCGATCCCAACATCCCCTGCGGGCATTGTCCCGCCTGCCGGAAAGGCCTGACCAATCTGTGCGCCTCGCTGAAAGCCTATGGCGTGACCGAGAATGGCGGCTTCGCCGAGTTCAGCCTGGTTGCGGTCGATCATCTGCACGGTATCGGCGACCTCGGCTTCGCCACGGCGGCCCTTGCCGAGCCGCTCGCCTGCGTGCTCAACGGTCTGGGTAGCGCCGGCATCGAGGCCGGCAAAAGCATTCCCGGCACCGCGCTGGTCTTCGGCGCCGGGCCGATCGGCCTGCTTTTGGCGCTGTCGCTCAAAGCCAAGGGCGTGGGAAACGTGGCCGTTGCCGACATCAGCGAGCAGCGGCTCGCCTTCGCGCAGACGCTCGGGCTCGAACCGCTGGTATCGGGATCGCAGGAACTCGCCGCCAGGGCGCGCGGCTTCGATTTCGTCGCCGATGCCACCGGTGTCGCCAAGGTGGTCGAAGGCATGATCGGCTTCACCGCCGATGGCGGCACGGCACTGGTCTTCGGCGTCTGCGCGCCCGATGCCAGGATCTCGGTCGCCCCGTTCGAGATTTTCCGCCGGCAGATCAGACTGGCGGGGTCACATTCTCTGAACCGCAACATCCCCCAGGCGCTCGACATCCTCAAACGCGACGACGGCACGATGGCGCGGCTTGTCAGCCACCGGCTGCCGCTTTCCGAACTGCTGCCGTTCTTTGCCAAAGGCAGCGGCGATCCTGCGACAATGAAAGTACAGTTTTCAGCGGAGCCATAATTTCAAAAAGTACAGCCGCGCCCGTGGGCCACAAGCAGCCCCCTGCACCTGGAAAGCCCATTCCTCCTCCTTTCCGCGAAAAGGTGACTCAAGTAGACAGTGGCGACGGCAGTTCGAACAAGGAGCCCACGGATGGCAAAGACGATAAGGACGATGGAGGACTTCTCAGCCTTTGTCGGCCTATCTCGCACCACCGTTTCCAAATATTTCAACGACCCCGGCTCGGTGCGGAAAAACACCCGAAACGTGATCGAGGCCGCGCAAAAGAAGTCCGGCTTCCGGCCGAGCATGTTCGCCGTCAATCTCAACCGCCGCCGCAGCAACATCCTCGGCGTCATCATTCCGAATTCGACGGATCCGTTCTACATGGCGCTGACGCGCCGCATCGAAACGATCGCCAACGAAGCCGGGTTCCTGGCATTTGTACTGTCTTCCGACGGACATGCCGAAATGGAAGACCAGGCGATCCAGACATTCAGATCGATGAACATTGCCGGCGCCATCATCGCGCCGCTCGGCGTGCAGTCCCACCACCGGATTCTCGCGGAACTCGGATCAAGCATCCCGCTGATCTATGT
The DNA here is from genome assembly GCF_055456085.1 of Mesorhizobium subarcticum. Taxonomy (NCBI): domain Bacteria; kingdom Pseudomonadati; phylum Pseudomonadota; class Alphaproteobacteria; order Hyphomicrobiales; family Phyllobacteriaceae; genus Mesorhizobium; species Mesorhizobium subarcticum. The sequence goes on from NZ_CM144237.1 coordinate 5,339,601, forward strand.
CGACTTGCCGCTTGACGAGACCTCCTCGTTCGTCGGCACCGACAACAGGCAGAGTTTCAGGCTGATCGTCGACTATCTCTGCCGGTCCGGCGAGCCGCCCTGCTACTTCGCCATGCCCTTGGTCAACAACAACGCCTCGGCCAGACAGGACGCCTATGTCGAGGCCATGCACCAGTTCAAGATGACGCCTGAAATCGTGCCCGTCACCGATGCGCGGTCATGGGATTTCGAGAAGTTCGGTTATGACGAAGCGCTTCGCATCCTGAAGGCGCAGGGCTTTGCCACCAAGACAGTGCTTTGCGCCAATGACCGTGTCGCCTTCGGCGTCATCGCGGCCGCCTATCAGCTGGGCCTGAAGGTGGGCCACGGCTCGGACTGCGACATGCGGGTCGCCGGACACGACGACCATCCGCTGTCGCGCTACGCCTGCCCGCCGATCACCACCGTTGCGCAGAACTACAATGAGATCGGCCGCCTGGCCATCGAACTTCTGCTGGAGAGGCTGGACGAAGACTCCGCGACCAAGCCAGGCAGCGGGCGCATCCTGCTCAACGCCGAACTCATGCTGCGAAGCTCGGCCTGAGCATGCTCGACGTGACCGATGGTATCGATATTGCTTCGGAATTGCGCTGGCATTGACCCGGGCGATGGTTCAAGAAGGTATCACCGATACGTGATTGCTTCTTCATGTCCTCCATCCGCCCGCTGATCCCGCTCCTTCTCGCCGCAGGCATCCTGCTCGGCGGTAACGGCCTGCAGGGCACGCTGATCGCGCTGCGTGGTGCACAGGAAGGGTTTTCCCCTTCCGACATCGGCCTGATGGGCACTTTCTATTTCGCCGGCTTCCTGTTCGGCTGCCTGGCCATCACCCGCATCATGAAGGCGGTCGGCCATATCAGGGCATTTTCGGCGTTGGCCGCGATCGCTTCGGTCGGCACGCTGCTGCTGGTGTTGGTTCTTGATCCCGTCATGTGGTGCGCGGTGCGCTTTGCCGGCGGCTTCTGCTTCGCCGGGCTGTTCACGATCGTGGAGAGCTGGCTGAATTCCGGTGTCAGCAATCACGATCGCGCCCGCGTGCTGGCGATCTACCGGATGGTCGACACCGGCTCGGTGACATCAGCCCAGTTCCTGATCCCGGTCTTCGGCGCCGGCGGCTTCACCATCTTCGCCATTATGTCGATCATGATCACACTGTCGCTGGTGCCGGTTTCGCTCGGCGACCGCTCCAACCCGACGCCGCCGGAGGAGGTCAAGCTCGACCTGGCGCGCGTCTGGCGCATCTCGCCGCTCGGCTGTTTCGGCTGCATTGCCGTCGGCGTTACCAACAGCGCATTCCGCACGCTGTCGCCGGTCTATGCCGAGCAGATCGGCATGTCGGTCGCCGATGTCGTCACCTTCGTCAGCGTCGGCATCTTTGGCGGCGCCATCATCCAGTATCCGCTCGGCTATCTCTCCGACCGCTGGGACCGGCGCCGGGTGCTGTTGATCACAACCTGCTGCGCGATGCTTTCAGCATTGGCGCTGGTGTTCATCGCCGGCAGCAATCCACTGCTCAACTTCATCATCATCTTCATCTTCGGCTGTTTCGCCATGCCGCTCTATTCCTTGTCGGCGGCGCATTCAAACGACCGCGCCGACACCGGCGAGTTCGTGCTGATCAACGCGGCACTGATGCTGTTCTATTCCTTCGGCGCCATTGGCGGCCCTTTCGCCGCCTCCACCGCGATGCAGTATTTCGGGCCGAGCGCGCTGTTCGCGTTCAGCGCCATGGTCTATGCGGTCTTCATCGCCGTCATCCTATACCGCATGCAAGCCCGGTCCGGTGTGCCGGCTGGCAAGCGAAGCCGATTCACCGCGCTGTTGCGCACCTCGACCGTTTTTGCGCGGCTGGCCAGGCGGAATGGTGATTCCGATAGCCCAGGAAGCTGATGATGGAGCCGCCAAAGCTTGACGAAAGCGCCGCCGGCTGAAATCTAGGAAGACCTTACTCCTGCCAAAAGCGATTTGATGCACGTCATCACCACCCAGAAAGAACTCGAGACCGTTCTCGCCGCTTTCGAAAAGTCGGATTTCGTCACCGTCGACACCGAATTCATCCGCGAAACGACCTTCTGGCCGATCCTGTGCCTGATCCAGATGGCCGCACCTGGGGTGACCGCCCTTATCGACCCCCTGTCGCCAGACATCGACCTGGCGCCCTTCTTCAGGCTGATGGCCAACGAGGCGGTGGTCAAAGTCTTTCATGCCGCCCGGCAAGACATCGAAATCATCGTCCATCTCGGCGATCTCGTTCCGCACCCTGTTTTCGACACTCAGGTCGCAGCGATGGTCTGCGGTTTCGGCGACAGTGTTTCCTACGACCAGCTCGTGCAGCGCATCACCGGGGCGCGGCTCGACAAGTCGTCGCGCTTCACCGACTGGCGCCACCGGCCGCTCTCCGACAAGCAGCTCGACTATGCGTTGGCCGACGTCACCCATCTGATCGAGGTTTATCAGCACCTCAGCGCCGAGCTGGAGCGGGAAAACCGCGCCCACTGGCTGAATGAGGAAATGGATGTCCTGACATCGCGCGAGACCTACGATCCACATCCCGAAGACGCCTGGAAGCGGCTGAAGATGCGGTTGCGCAAGCCGCAGGAACTGGCGATCGTGCAGACCGTGGCGGCATGGCGCGAGCGCGAGGCGCGCGAGCGCGACGTGCCGCGCGGCCGCGTGCTCAAGGACGACGCGATCTACGAAGTGGCGCAACAGGCGCCGCGCGATGCGGCGGCCCTTGGCAAATTGCGTACCACGCCAAAAGGCTGGGAGCGTTCCTCGACGGCGACGGCCTTGCTTGGCGCGGTCAATACGGCGCTGGCCTTGCCCAAGGAGCAGATGCCGAAACTGCCGAAGAATTTTCAGCCGCCGGAAGGCTCAAGTGCCGCGGCGGAACTGTTGAAAGTGCTGCTGCGGATCGTCGCCGAAAAACAGGGCGTGGCCTCGAAGGTGCTGGCCTCCAGCGACGACATCGACCGCATCGCGGCCGAGGGCGAGGAGGCCGATGTGCCGGCTCTGCAAGGCTGGCGGCGCGCCGTGTTCGGCGAACAGGCGCTGAAACTGGTGCGCGGCGAGATCGGCATCAAGTTCGACAAACGCAAGATAGCGGTGTTCGATCTGTAGGGGCTTCTGGCCGATGGGTTCGGATCAGGACGAGAACCGGCGATACGAGGCGATTGACGCCTTGCGTGCAATCGCCGTGATGCTGGTTCTGATCTTCCACTATACGTCGCGCTTTCCTCCCGACTACATCCGGTTCGATCACCAGATGGAGCTGCCGTGGCAAGGGGTGGTTGGTGTCTTCCTCTTTTTCATTATCAGCGGCTACTGCATCGCGATGACAGCAGAGCGGGCTGGAACCGTGTGGATGTTCTGGCTGCGGAGATTTACGCGGCTAGAGCCGGCGCTTATCGCCTGTATCGCAATCACACTTGTCGTGGTTGCGGCCTTGGGTCTTCCAGGCAGAGAGGTTTCAGCGCTCGATGGCCTGAAAAACGCAAGCTGGGTAGCCTTTTTGTTCCAACGCCGCTTGTCGACGGCGCCTACTGGTCGCTGCTCGAGGAAGCAAAATTCTACTTTGTGTTCGGCCTCATCTTCTATCTCTGGCCAAATCGCGTCCTCGCCCTTTTCACCGGCTTTACCGTTCTGGGCGCAATTGCACAGTTTTCAGGATTGTGGAGAGACCATCAGGCCTTGATCTATCCCTTCAAGGGCATCGCCACGCCGTATTTTTTCTTCCCCTACAGCCTGTTCTTTTTGATGGGCATCGCGGCGAGGCGGTCGACCCGGGCTGTACAGATGGTCGTGATGGCCGGGTGCCTCGTGGCCGTCATCAAGCTGTGGGGCGGCTCAGCATTCAGTGCGTGGGTCATGGCGCTTTCAATTCTTGGTGTCATTGGGGTCCAGTTGCGCGATATCAAGATCTGGCGAGGCGTGAGTTACATCGGCTTGATCAGCTATCCCCTGTACCTTCTGCACCAGAATGTCGGTGTCGCGGTGATACGATGGCTGGCTCCTTGGATCGGCTCCCCGTATCTCCGGATCGGCATAGCGTTCTGCATCGTGGTGGCCGTTGCTGCGTTCGTCGCATGGGCGGTCGAGCATAGATTTCGACGGAGGATCGAAATCTATGCGGCACGTTTGATGTCGAGGACCGCAACCCCCGCGTGAACCTATCTCAGACGGCGCCAAGCAGGTGCAGCGCGAACCAGATCCAGCCGAGCAGGATAACCACCGCGCCGACGACGAAAGAGCGGTTGCGCAGCAGCAGATTGTTGCTGGTCAGGTGGACCCAGGCGTGGACATAGCGCGAGGCGACAAAGATCCACATCAGCGCCAGGGTCAGATAGTTGACGCCATTGGTGACGTGCAGCGTCAGGCACAGCACATAGAACAGCACCGGCAGTTCGAACTGGTTGACGAGATTGGCTGCGACCGTGGCGCTGGACGCCGGCTCGGTCGACCGCACCTTGTACTGGCCGACCTTGGCCTCGCCTGACTTGACCGCACCGTATCGGCGACGGCCCAGAACACAGTAGACGATGTAGATCAGCAGCACATGCGCCAACATCGGCCAGAAAATACTGGTCTGGTTCATAGGATTCCCCCTGCCCTGTTTGGCATCAAGCCTGGCGTTTCTGGCCCACCAAGGCGAAAAGCGCGATGACGATGACCGGTATGGCGAACAGCGCGAATTTGGTGACGATCAGCGCCGAGGCGAACGACAGCGAATCCGGATTGGCGTAGAGGAAATCCGACAGAAACCGCGCCACGGCGATGTTCTGGGCATAGTCGGCGATCGTATAGGGTAGCACCAACACCAGCGCGAAGATCGACTGCACCTGCCCCGGCAGCACCCGAAAATTCTTCAGGCGCCGGCCGGTGGCCAGGATCAGGCTGACCAGCGTCAGCGACAACAAAGCCGGGAACAAGAGGTCGAAGGTCAAATAATGCCAGACCAGGATGATCTCACTGCCGCGCCGGCCGAGCGCCGTCAGCCAGGCCATGCCTTCGTCGGGCGTGAAGCCGAAATAGCGCATGTCGAGCGACGGCAAGCCGCCGCTCAACTGGCGGAAATAGAAGAATTCCAGCAGCGTCATGGCGATGAAAACCGCCGCCGACAGGAAACAAAGTGCCGCCGCATGACGCGACAGCCGCAGGATCGTCGCGGTCAGGCTACGCCCGAGCCCGTATTGTTCAGGCTCCGCCGGGATAGTTCGGGCTTTCGCGGAATCGGCCACGATCAAAGCCTTGTCCGGCAAGGGATTTGAGCCACCATCCTTATAAACCGTTGTTTTCATGTGTGCCGCAGCCCTGCCGATGGTTTCTACTATTTACCTTTGACAAGCTACAACCTACCGTTTCCTGTGCTGACACACCGCTGACACGGCTCGAATAGGAGAGTGCAGGCAATGGCAAAACCGCTCGGTTCCGATAGAGAGATAGCGAAATTACCGAGTCCCGGAAAGGGGCAGCGCCTTGTTTGGGACGGCGACACCCCTGGATTCGGCGTTCGCATCACTTCGGCTGGCTCTCGCAGTTTTGTCTTCAACTATCGCGTACGCGGCACGGGTAAAGAGCGGCGATTTACTATTGGCGCCGTCGGCGATTGGAAGGTCAGTGCGGCGCGGCTCGAGGCGAAGCGGTTGCGGAAGGTCGTCGACCTCGGCGGTGATCCCTTGGGCGAGATTGAGGTGGCACGCCACCAGGCTGATGAAGATAAGAAGCGCAACAAGATCGTCGACGATCTGTGCGACGATTTCGAGGCCAACCATTTGCCAGCGCTACGGCCGGCAAGCCGAAAGTTTTACCGACTCGCGATGAAGAATCACGTCCGGCCAGCGCTCGGCAAGAAGCGCATCGATGAAGTCGCACAGGCCGACGTCGTAAAGCTTTTCAAGAAGTTGACGGGCCTCGGCTGGCGCCATCAGGCCAACCAGACTGTCACGCTCATTTCGACGCTTTTTAGCTATGCCGCTCATCCCGATCGCCGCTGGCGCACCGGCGACAACCCGGCCGCGGGGATCGAGAAACACAGCCTGTCCGGAAGAGATCGCTATCTGAGCCCAGCAGAGACGAAAAGCCTGGCCCGGGCGATCGATGCGCTCGAAGACAGGCAGGCTGCAGCGATCATGCGGGTGTTGCTGCTGACCGGCGCCCGCGTCGGCGAAACATGCCGGATGCGCTGGGAGCAACTCGACTTCCGGAGAGGAGTCTGGACCAAGCCGGCGAGCACCACAAAGCAGAAAAAGGACCACCATCTGCCGATCACAGCTCCCGTTCTGGAAGTGCTGTCGGCGATCCAGGAGCAACAGGATCCGGCTTCGGAATGGGTATTTCCAGGCCGCGCGAAGGAAGGCTTTCGTAACGACATCAGGGCGGCCTGGGGCGCTGCGCTGAAGGCGGCGAAGATCAAGAGCCTTCGCGTGCACGACCTTCGCCACAGCTTCGCCAGCACACTGATCGGAGGCGGCTTTTCCTTGCCCATGATCGGTGCAGCGCTGGGACACAGCGACCACAAAACGACCATGCGGTACGCGCACCTCGCCGATGATCCGCTTCGCGCCGCGATGACGCGCGCGGCCGACCTGATCGAGGCCGCAAGTGTGAACGACGGCGCCGAGATCCTGCCACTGCCGGAGCGGCGGGCCTGAAAGCGCTCCGCCCGCGCATGTGAATAACTACGAATGCCCCTTGTTTCTTTCACGTATTTGAATCAATTATCACCGATATTTCGGCAATCAAAGCGAACCGCCGCACGCCTGCCCGGGAGCCTCCCCATGAGGACCTGCCTGGATAACACGCGCCTTAACCGGTCCAATGCGGATTTTGATTGCACTTTCGGGCGCTTGCACGCGCAAGCGCGCGCCCGAATGCAGTGTGAGGCTCGGGAACGCAGAAGGATCTGCGCCCGACGGCTTTGAACCCACATGAGAGAGCTCCGGCGGGCGCCTGAAAAGGAGCTTGCCATGGACTACAACATTTTCCAGGAATGGCCGACCGAGGACGAATTTGCCAAGGCAAACGGCCTGACGAAGCGCCAGGTCGCCCAGATGCGGTCAAGGACCGACGGCCTCCCCTTCGCCAAGCGCGGCCGGCAGATCATCATCCACATGCCGACGGCACGCGAATGGCTGTTGAAGCGCCTTCATCATCCGAACCCGACGCGCGGAAGCGGAGCGCGCAAATGATCGCGCTCGACATGCCCACGGGCGGAACAACCGGCCTCGACCACGAGAGCAGCGCAGCAATCGACGAGGCGGCCGCCTTCCTAAGCGCCGTTCCGCCAGCCGAACGGCCGCGACCATTGGTGCCAGCGCTCAAAGCGATGTTCGGCCTGACCGCGATCGAGGTCTGCGAGGCGATACGCGAAAGCCATCATCGCGCGGCCGTCAGATTGGCCAATGCCATTCGGACAGGAGGCGTCGATGCAGCCTCGTGAAACGCGAAAACCCGCCGCGGGCAAGGCGACGGGTCTTCAGAATATCGAATTGCTTCCCGGCAAAATCGACAGCACCGACGATATAGGCAATGCCGGCGGGCTGCAAGCACGGCGCCTGCACCTTCGGTTTAATGTCTCGTGGGCTCTGGCACGCGCCATCGCCGAACACGTCGTTGGGAGGGCGCAATGAAGCTCTCAGAAATGTTCGTCGATCCCACTGTTGCGGCCTTCTTCGCCCGCTGCGAAACCGGGATCATCCGAGGCGTCTATGAGATCGTGATCGAGCGCCTTTTCGATCCGGCCGGCTGGTTTCTCGTCGAGATGATGGATGACGCTGGAAACGAGATGTTCGCCCGCGTGTGGGAATGCGAGGAGCTGGCCGTCTGCGATGCGGAGGCGATGAAGGAGGTCTGGGGGCCGGCCGTAATCCGCTACAAGACGGGAGGCGCCGAATGAGCGAGCGCACTTTCACCAAGGTCTCGCCGGCCGTTTGGCGATCTCGCCGCTTCATAGGATTGTCCGATGAAGAAAAGGTGGGATACCTCTATCTGTTGACCAATGCGCACGTCTCCAGCGCTGGCGTTTACGAGCTGCCGCCTGGCTATGCTTGCGCTGATCTCAGCTGGACGCTGCCCGCGTATCAAACTGTCATCCGCAACCTCGTCGCAGCGGGACTGATCGACTGTGATCACGACGTGGTGCTGATCGAACGATGGTTTCGGCACAACCCGCCAGCCAACGACGATCATGCAACCGGAACGCGTCGCCGGCTCGTCGCGATCGAAAGCGACCGCCTGCGCGAGAAGGCTGTAATGGCCTTCGATGAGGTGAACGCCGCTCGCATCGAACGGGAGGCGCTAAAAGCGATGGAGAAGGCAGCCAAGGCAGCCGGCAAATCTCAGAGTGTCGCACAAATGATCGGCAGAACAGCGCGGCTAATGGCTTCGCCGATCGTCAAAGGTGTTGGCCAGTGAGACTGTGAGGACACCGTGTCGAGACCGTGTCGAGACCGTGCGCACACCATCTTTCCGGTAGTTTTACACCGTGTGCACACGGTGATTACACACCAAGACCAAGACCAAAACCAATACCCAGACCGAGACCTTGCGGGGGCAAGTCGGCCAAGGTGCAGCAGGAGCCGCGCAAAGACCCGGAAGCGATTGGAAAAAGTGGCTCTGGAGGGAGACGCGCGAGCTGCAGATAACACTGCATTTCGCGTGTCCTGTGCATAAACATCCGTTTTTGCTTGCATTTTTTCGACGAACACGAATCGTATCAGCATACAGTCAGCACTTGCAGCCCGCTCATGGAGGAAGAGAACTCATGAACCAGGCACAATTCATCCGCCAAGCCCAAGAGCGAGCCGTGCAGCGTCAGCGCGATGGCTTCGAAGATCGAGTCGCATCGCGAACGCCAGAGCAGAAGGCGCGCGTCGCCGCCGCCTACCAACGGTTTTGCAAAGAGCACGCCTCAGCGAAGCAAGACCAGCACTCCGGTGCTCGCGCGCCCGCGCGCCCGTGAGTGTTCGGATTGTTCAGGATGATCGGCTTTAACCAATTCGGTTACACTTCGAAGTATGCCACCAATTTGGTTACATATACTTTGTGCATCTTTGACAAATTCCGGGATAAGCGAAAATATTCGCTTGTCATCTCGTGTAAATCTGTTTCTCATCTTGCCTGAAAGCGAGGCTGAGTCCAGATGAGCAAGCTTACGGTTGACGCAGTGAAGGCGGCCTTCGATCGATGCGGCGGCAGCAAGGCGGACGCGGCCCGCGAGCTGCAAGTATCGAGACCGACGCTCTATGCCTTCCTCGCGGCCACGCCGGAGCTGAAGGAATACGCCTCCGAAATCGGCCACGACATCGCCTTGGCGGCGATCCTGCCCACAGCGATCCGACGAGGCCGGATCAGTGCCGAGGATCGGCAGCAGCTGCGAACTCTGCTCACGCGGTGCCTGCCTGAGGCGCGAGCGGCCTAAGCAAAGGCGCGGCGGCGATCGCCGGCCTCCCTCACCACTCCGACCAAGAGAGAAACACCATGACTTTCCGAATGCTGAGCGACCGCGAACTGAGAAATTTCGCTCGCTTCATCCGTCCGAACCCCCAGGGCGCGTCCGACAGCGCGCGTCCAGGATCATCGAAGCCGGCGCACATCGCCCGCCTCCGAAAGGGCGTTCCCATTAGCGAGTTCGGTCCGGGCGGTGCATTCGATGCAAGTCCCGAAGATGACCTCCCGGCGACGGATCGAGCCGTCCTCGTCGCACTCGCACGCGAGCTGAGCGATGTCGAATGGCTGGCGCTGAAGCGGACATTATGCGGCGAAGGCGCCGAGGCCGAAGACAACGTCAGCGACCTTCCCGACGAGAAGCGCCCGGCACCCGCTATGGATGCGTTCATGCGATCGGACATTGGTCAGTATGCCTCGCGGGTCCAGCAGGATCCTTATCCGCGCGACAATCGGCCTGCGCCAAGGGCCTCCGCGGAAGGCGCCGCAAGTTTCTACGCGATGTTTCCTGGGGCAGCTGCGGTGCGGACGGTTTAAGCAATCATGCTCAGCGCAAAATCTCCCAGGGTCACCCTTGCCATAGCCGAGCCGAATCCAGCCGGCCAACCTGATGCGCGCCAACGACTTGCCGCAGCAATCGATGAGGCTGCGAAGGCTGAGTCTATCCAGGCTGCCGAAGATGCGGCATTGGCCCGTGCCAAGGACATGGTGCGCGCCGCCGAAAGCGACCTTGCCGCCGCCGTCGCCGGCGTCGCACGAGCCCGTGAGGCCCTCACTCAGGAAATGATCGCCGCCGCCAAGAATGGCGCCGCGGCGACGTCCGATGGAACACTGGCAGCGGCACGGCGTCGCGAAGACCAGGCGCGGGACGTGCTCGATGCCGCCAGATCGGCTGTCACCTCCGTGGCCGCTCACCATAGTCCGGGGCAAGCGACACAACGCGCGGCCGAGCGGCTCCAGGCCGCCGCAGCCGAGGTCATCCGCCCATTGATCGAGCCTACGATCGAAGCAGCGCTGCAGGCCTATCGCCAGTGGATCGAGGCTCGCGCGCAGCTCTATTTTTTGCATAGCGAATGTTTTCCAGGGCTCCCGACCCCGGCTAGCCATCGAGTTATGAACGCCGCGAACGGTGACCTGTTCGATGAGGCGAGGCCGGAGGTGGATGATCAATGGGTGCAGGCCTTTGAAGCCTTGAAACGCGACGCCTCCGCGCCGCTCCCCTGGGGGGCGTAATCTATGAACGCCATCTTGGCCATGGACCGCAACAGCGTGCGCGCGTTCGACCAGGACGGCCATCTGCGCGTCAAGATGACGCCGATCTCGAAGGCCAATGTCTGCCCGTACTATGGCCGCGAGATCCCGGATTTCGAGGCGCTCGGCCTCGATCCCGAGCGGGTCTACAAGCTCTATCGCGATGCGGACGAACTGGCGAAAGCCGCACCATCGTTCAACGGCAAGCCTTTGCTGCTTGAGCATGTGCCTGTCAGCGCCGCGGATCACCCGCGCGATATCGTCGTCGGCTCGATCGGCGATGGCGTCGAGTTTGTCGCGCCGTACCTCATGGCACCCCTCAACATCTGGGACGGAGCTGCCATCGCGCTCATCGAAACGGGCCGCCAGAAAGAGCTTTCGAGCAGCTACCGGTACCGGGCCGACATGACGCCTGGCACGCTCGCTGGAGAATCCTACGACGGCCGAATGCGCGACATCGTGGCGAACCATGTCGCGATCGTTTCCACAGGCAGGTCCGGGGGCGATGTCCATGTTCGCCTCTGACGTTTCGAACCACAACGAGATCGAGTCGCCGTGTGTGCAGCGCGGCGACCGACCGGCGGGTGACTTGCTGTCGCCACCCGCCAGCCCGCCAAAGGACGATGATCTCCTCACAACTTTGGCGGGCGACCTTTTTCGGGGGGCCGCCTTTCGGAGTGCGCCGCCAAAGTCACACTGTCATAGAGGATAGGCAAATTGCGTAAAGAGATCGACATCACGATCTACGATCGTGACATGGACAAGACGTTCCACATCACGGAAATGCCAGCGACGCGGGCGGAGAAATGGGCAATGCGCGCGCTCCTCGCCGTGGCGCGATCCGGCGTCGAGCTTCCCGACGATTTCGCGAGCCTGGGCATGCAGGGCGTCTTCGTCATCGGCATTCGTGCGCTCACCAAGATTGCCTTCGATGAGGCCGAGCCGCTGCTCGACGAGATGATGGGATGCGTGATGATCAAGCCCGATCCCCGCAATCCCGCCATCCAGCGTCCGCTGATCGAGGGCGACGTCGAGGAGATCGCGACGCTGATCCAGTTGCGGCAGGAGGTGATCAACCTTCACGTCGGTTTTTTTACCAAAGGCGAGCCGTCGAAATTGACATCGACCTCGCCGTCACCGGAGTCCGACTCCTCGAATACGGAAACGTCTCCCGGGCAATCGGTCAAGTTCTCTCAAAGGGCAACGCCTCTTACAGGGAACTAGACGAGTGGCTGTCGATCGAGGACGTCCATGACCTCCTCGAGGTCGCGATGGTCGATGCTCACAACATGATGCTGATGCGGAAGAGGGACGAGGATGCCAACCGTAATTGACAGCCTGATTGTGACACTCGGCTTGGACCCGAAGAATTTCAACGACCAGCAGAAAAAGACCTCCGAGACCTGGCTCAAGACCGTTGTCGGCTTCCAAAAGGGCGGCAAGCAGGTCGAGGAAAGCTCGAAGCGGGCTGCTGAAACGGTCAACCTGATCACCCGGCGGGTGCTCGAACTGTTCGCCGTGCTCACCGGCTCGCGGGCGCTGAGCGACTTCGCCAGCACGCTCGTCAATGCCGACGCAGCGCTCGGCCGCTTTGCTTCGAACCTCGGTGTAACACCGCAGCGCCTGTCGGAGATGCAGCACGCTGCGGAACTGTTCGGGGGGTCTGCCGAAGGGGCAGCGGGCATGCTCGAGCGCATGAACAAGGGGCTCTATGACATCACCCACGGCGGCTACAATGATTCATTGGCGAGGCTCCATGCATGGACCGGCATGCAGATCGATACGAAACACGGGATCAATAATTACGTCACCACGACGCTCGATGCATTGAGGGAATTGCAAAAGACTGACCCTTCGACGGCGCACAAACTGGCGCAGGATCTCGGCGTCGACCCGGCCACCGAGGCCGGATTGAAGGATATGAAGAACGGCTACGATGCGTTCCTCAAGTCCATCAGCAACCGGGATCCAAGCAATGCCGCCATCGTCGTGTCGGAGAAGCTTCAGAAAAGCTGGGTTGGGTTGACCCAGCAGGCGATAGCGCTTGGCAATGCTATCCTGGAGAAGGTCGGGCCGGCCATCCTCGATATCATCGACAAGACGTCGAAATGGGTCGACACGAACCAGGAGTGGATCAGGACCGGCATCGGAAATGCATTCAAGGCCGTCTACGATTTCGTAAGCAGCCACTGGCCGATCATCGTCGGCTTCGTGGAGCATCTAGCCGGGATAGCCAAAACCGCCTTCGGTTATCTCGCCACGGCCGTCAATGCGGTCGGCGGCGTCAACAATGCGACTGATATTCTGCTCGGCCTTTGGATTGGAAGCAAGTTCACCAGCGCGCTCGCCAACATGTACAAGATGGCCGCTGCCTACGGCTTGATAGCAGGTGCAGCCGGTGTAGGCGGTGCAGGCAGTGCGGCAGGGGGAGGTTTACTCGCCGGCATGGCGGCCCTTCTGGGCAGGCTATCGCCCTGGCTTGCCATGCTCACGCTGTCGGGCGACACGCCGCAAGGGCAAGGCGTTTATTATACCGACCGGGATATCGACGCCATCACAGGGATGAAACACTATGATGGCAGCGGTCCGCAAAATCAAAACCATCGCCGACCCGGCCAGGACAGTGGCGGCGGCATCGGCGGCCTCTGGAGCAGCATTGTCAGCGGCATCGGCAGAGCATTTGGTGGTGGTGGCAGCACCGGCGGTCTGGCTGGCGCCGCCGGCGGCGACGTTGGCGCCTTGGCAGGGCCGCGCAAAGGCGGCTCCCGGTCCTGGCGCAACAACAACCCCGGCAACGTCGAATACAGCCCCTTTGCTCGCGCCCATGGTGCGACAGGATCGGACGGTCGCTTCGCAATCTTCCCTTCCTATGACACCGGCCGGAAGGCCCAGGAGGCGCTGCTGTTCGACAGCCCTGGCTATCGTAATCTCACGCTCGGCCAAGCGATCGGGAGGTGGGCGCCTGGAACCGAAAATAATGTGCCTGCCTACATCAAGGCTATGGGCGGCGATTCGGGAACGCGCATGTCGGCATACACGCCGCAGCAGCGCGCCAGGCTGCTCGACGCCATGCAGCGGCATGAAGGATGGCGTCCCGGACTCTCGCCAACTGCGTTGCTCACAGGTGCCAAGGCGGCTGCGCTGTCCAGCATATCGAGCACGCACAATGCCACGACGTCCAATAGCTCGGTCGAGGCTCATATCGGCAAGGTCGAGGTCCACAGCCAGGCGATCGATGCGAACGGCATCGCAGCGGACATCAGCAACTCCCTGCGACGGCGGCTTTTCTCTGACCAGTCAGATATCGGATTGGCGTGATGGCTTCAGAAATCGATACCAGTCCGCTAACTCTCTTCATTCGCGAGGCCGCTGAAAAGTTCGACAGCCAGGATCTTTGGATCTGGGCGAAGGCCGTCGAGGGGGGCTTTGCCGGTTTCTTTCATGAGCCGCCGGACCTTTCGGCGGCTGATCTCATCCTCATTTGCACCGCGGCTGCTCAATGCCACAACCGCGTCACAGGCGAGCCGATCGGCAATCCAATGACGATTGAGCAACTTGAGAGCGCGCGCAAGATCGTGCTGGGGATGCATCAACCCCTCGACACCACATGGTCGAACTGACGAGGGCGGGAGCAAGAAATGGCATTCACGCAGAAGCTCATTACCGTCAAATTCGAGATGGCGAACGGCCAATTTGAAGGCGGCGGCAATGTCGCCGAGGTCTCCGGACTTCGCGTATCGTGCAACGTCGTCAACGCGGGGAATGGCTCGGGACAGGCGGAAATCGCGATCTGGGGCATGCCGCTCTCGGTGATGAATCAGTTGTCCACGGTCGGCACAAAGATCAACCAGCGGTTCGAGAACCACATCACCGTGCTCGCCGGCGACGCCGAGAGCGGCCTAAGCATGGTCTATGCCGGCGACATAAATTACGCCTTCGTTGACGCCCAGGCGATGCCCGGCGCGTGTTTTCGGGTGAGCTCGACGCCATCCTATTTTGCCGCCGTGAAGCCCGTCACGCCGTTGAGCATCAAGGGCTCGGGCGATGCCGCCCAGATGATGAAAAACCTGGCGGACCAAATGGGATTTGCGTTCGAGAATGCCGGCGTGAACGTCAAGCTCTCGAACCCGTACTATCCGGGCACGGCCTGGACGCAAGCCCTTGCAATCGCCCAAGACGGCGGCTTCGGTGTCACAATTGATCGAAGAACGATGGTGATCATGGCGCATGGCAAGGCGCGGGATGGCGATGCGGTCCTGGTTTCACCGGAAACGGGCCTGATAGCGTATCCCCTGTTCCAAGAGGCCCAGGTCATAGCGCGGGTACTCTACAATCCTGCCGTCAAGTTTTGGGGCAAGGTCCAGATAAAGAGCGACCTCTCGCCGGCGTGCGGGACGTGGCAGGTCAACCGCATGGATTTTCAGTTGGAATCGATGATGCCGAACGGCAAATGGGAAATGCTGCTTGAGTGCATCTCCCTCTGAAGCATGGACTAGACCGAAGTGGGATTTTCCCACTTCGCCCTTAAGACCGACCCGCCAAATGAGCGAAAGTTGCACCGCCTTTGCCGCGCGTCGAGATCGCCGCTGGTTCAAATATGGGTCATGCCCATATCCAAACGAAACGCGGCGGCAGAGGAACGGCCAGCGAATTGGGCACGCAAGGAAGGCGCTCCCTTCATCGAAGCGGTGGCGATGAATTTAAATGTGTCCCCACGGGCACATTTACAAAAGGCGACGCCTGGAAGGACGAGCGGCGGCACCTTCAGGCGCCCCCTTCATTGAGGCAGTCGCTATGAATTTGGATGTGCCCGTGGGGCACATCTATAAGCCAAAACGCGGCGGTCGCGGTCTCGGCGGTGAGACGTTTGCTCACTGGCAGATCGGCATCGCCTACGCCCAAGTCCAAGTACGCCTGTGTGGGGCGTATTTACACGGCCACCAAGGGGAAGGGAGGGCTGACGTTCGCTCGCTCAATCGGCTCGAAAGGGACTGAATGTGCCCTGTGGGGGCATATTGAGAATCATAGCCACGTGGGCGACGAACTCGGAACCCTCTTTCCGAGCCGAGCTTGGGCCTGACTAATTTTCGACCGATAAAAAACAATGACTTAACTGGCGAGAGCACGGCATCCAGTTTGATGCTTTGCATTTTCACTTTTCGCCTACGAAAACCCCTTGATAACCGGCTTGCCGACACATTTGCAGCCATCTTCGCGTCCGGGCCATTGACGTTTCCCATCTATCAAAAGGCCCTTTCGAACCTCATATTTCGCGCCAGACGCCGCCTTATGCGAGGCTGCAAGGATTGCGTCATAGTTCTGCGATCCTTCCCGGGAAAGGCCGCACGGAGCGCCAGAGTGTAGCCAGATTGCGTGAATTATACCGAGCGCGATCAGGGTATCGCGATCCATGAGCGCCGTCGCTTTGCTGTTCAAAGAGAGTGCAATTTGCCCGGCCCGGAGTCGTGACATTCCTGGGATGTCCATGTTGACGATGGCCGAGGTAAGGGCACCAAGGTCGCGCCCCCTGACGATAGAGGCGAGCGCCGCTTCATAGAGCGCCCCAGCGTGCCGCCGATCGACATCACTCAATTCACCGACGTTTTTCCTGAGGTCGGCTCGGACGGCCTGGGTGACTTTCGAACGATCGAACTCGACCGTTGGAACGCGTCCTCTTTTGAAGAAATCGAAGAGACCCACCGTTTTCTGCTCCGCAGTTAACGGATCAAACTTTGCGCGAACCTCTGTCAATGTCACCGTGAACGGATAGAGAATGGCATTCGCGCAGAAGCCTATTCCGAATGTCGCGAAGAAGTCGCCACGGCACCGCCATTTACGGCGCGGGGTATATCCAAAACTGGATAGACCCCCACTTCGACCAATCTGCGACCGCCGTTGCGAAGTCTTTCCAAATACCCTCCGGGGCGGCATTCCGGAAGAGATTACGCCTGGATTCCGGAGGGGTCCGCAAAACCGTTCCCGCTTAGGAACGGAAATTTCACTGTCGGATTTTCCGATAGTGATCTCGACGCCGGCCTGAGTTTAATCCCAGAATTTCTGGGATTGAGCACGTCGCTCTTATTGTGGGAAAATCCCACAATAACCTGATCGAAAGGCGGCCGGCGGCGGCTTAGCTCACAAATTACAGTAGGCGATGCTGTTGCCATTGCTGTAGGGCGAGACGATTTGGAGTGTCCATCCGCTCCTGAAACTCATGCCATTCTGGTGCACCATGCCAGCGATCTTGCCGCACAGCTCGCGCGCTGCTTCGCTGTTCATGTCAATGGTGGTGGTCACCGACGAGCTCCAGCCGCTCACCGAGCAGCGCGCGCTGGCGAGCTCCATGCTGTCGATCGCCTTGCAAAGCCGAAAAGCATTGTTGACGGTTTCGTCCTCGGCTTTGGCCGGCGATGCCGCAAGCAGTGCCAGCAACAGATATTTCCACATAGATTAGATCCCCCCATCCGGAGAGGTCACAATCGCGCAACGCAAGCAGGCGCGCAAGACGAGCCAGAATGGCACCAATGGTGCCAAATTGGTTACACGTTGCCTGTCCGATCCCGGCCAATGGCGAGGTACGCGTGGCGCGAGAGGACTGTGACGCCACGCAGCAGACGGCGATCGACCAGGTATTCCGATTCCCCGAAGTCATCGGACGCACAAATGATAGATTCGGGAGGTGCAAGCGTCTCAAGAAGGACGCTACCGCCTTGGTGGGAGCGCCAGATGTCACCAAGGGCGAAGCTTTCGGCCACAACCTTGTCGGACGACCACGACAAACCATAGGTGCGGCGCCGTCTATTCCACGCGCTGTCGCCCCGGTAGAGGCGAACCGCGGGCCCGGTGTACGGAGGCAGCAGAGCGCGCAACCCACCCGCCAGGGCGTGATCATTGCCCGTCTCTTGGCGAATATG
Organism: Mesorhizobium subarcticum; assembly: GCF_055456085.1. Classification (NCBI taxonomy): domain Bacteria; kingdom Pseudomonadati; phylum Pseudomonadota; class Alphaproteobacteria; order Hyphomicrobiales; family Phyllobacteriaceae; genus Mesorhizobium; species Mesorhizobium subarcticum. Next base: position 5,357,249 of record NZ_CM144237.1, read on the forward strand.
ATCGCCGTTCTCCAACCATACTGAAAGCCAGAACGCGCGCACGGTGTCAGGCACGTTTCGCAGCCTGCTCACTTTAATCATGGCGCGGCGCCAACCACCACCGCTGATCTCGCCATAATCGAGCGATCCGAGAGTCGACATGATACGCCGCAAATCGCCGGTCTCGACCCCTATGACGAAATCGCTGACAGCCGCCCGCGACTTTTGCTGTTCTTCATCGATTCGAGCGTTCCAATTGTCGAGCATAGCGCCGTCAATTTCGGTTTCTTGCACGTTCAGCCGGATCATCGCGGCAGTTCCCTTTCGCAGTCGAACGTCCACCAAATCGGTGCGCTGGTGCCAAATTGGTTACACTGCGGGCACGCTAAATGTCGTCCGCTGACTTCAAAATATCCACGCTGGCAAGATGCGCGGAGACCATTCCCCTGATCGCCTCCTGCCTTGTTGGAATCGGCCGCTGCATAGCGCGCCAGGCGTCAAGGCGATCGAGAACGGAGCGTTCCATTCGCAAGGTGACTGCTTCGGTGTCGACGGCTGGGCGGCCTATTTTCGACTTTTTAACGTTATCAATTGACTTCATGACTTTACAGTGTCATAAAGATGCGAGCCGATCAAGTGGTCGCACACCTGATCGGCCCTGACCAAAGCGAAAAGGAGATTTTCGACCATGGCTTACCTCCGTATAACACTCTCGCAAATCGCCCGCGACCCGGTCGTCGCGGCCTTCCTGGCCCGCGGAGAGCGCGACGCCGACCTTGAGCCGGCCGTTGTTCCAGTCCGGTTTCCCCGCCTGCCACTCGGCGCTGCTGCCGTGGCGCCGCGCGTGTTGGAGGACGCATGATGGCCGCCGCTGCAACTAACTCCGCCCTCGTTGCCCAGACAGGCGATCCGCTTCTGGCCGCGATCAACCAATACATCTTCGCCGGCGCGGCCTACGATGACCTGCCGGAGGACCTGAGCGAGGAACAGGACCGTGATGCGATGCAGAGCCTTCTGCACGGGCCCGACAACGTCCTGGCTGCCTGGAGCACGCCAGCGACAACGCGGGAGAGTGCTTTGGCGGCGTTCCGGCTCGCACTGCAGATCGGCGAGGACAGTGACGCCGAGCCGGTGATGCTCAATCTTATGAAGCAGGCGCTGCCCTACTTGGAAGGCTGGAGCGCTTCGTGAGCACTCCCGTACTAGGGGAGTGCTATACCATCGCCGAGAAGGCGGTCAGGACGGCCGAGGCCTACGTCGCGCTCTTGCTCGAAGGACTCGGCCCAGAGGCCGCCGCCCGCGTTGCTGCGGCCGCCCTGCAGCCCGAAGTTCTCATGGCTGCTCAGCCACCGGAATATTGGTCCGCGCGCTTCACGGCGCGCGGCATCCGCATGTCTTCCAGGACGCTCCGCGCGAAGGCGATCAACGCCGGGCTTTGCTACTACGTCGACAAGCAGGTGCTCATCTCGCCGCAGCAGCTCGACGAGCTATTCAAATGGGGAAAATCAGCATGCCGCTCACGATCTACAAGCGAGGCCGATTCTGGTGGCTTACCGGTTCGGTCACCACCAAGGCCGGCAAGTCGCGAGTTCATGAAAGCACAGGCACGGCTGACGAAGCCGAAGCCACCAAGATCCGCATAAGACGTGAGGCCGACGCGGCGGAGGCCATTCATGCCGACCCGAAGACGCTATTCACGTTCGCCGCCGCGGTGAACCTCTACCTCGACGCAGGTAAAGACGAGCGCTTCATAGCTCCGATCCTGGAGCACTTCGCCGACATCAGGATCTCGGACTTGACCGGCGATGGCGTGCGGGAAGCCGCGAAGGTGCTTTACCCGACGGCGGTCTACACGACCTGGAACCGCCAGGTGGTGACGCCGGCGAAAGCCATCATCAACCACGCCGCCGACGCCGGGAAGTGCCACCCGGTCAAGATCAAGGGGTTCATGAAGCGCGATCGCGATGCGCGCCGGCCAGACACCCCTCCGCGCCAAGCCGTCGATCGATCGTACCTTGAGGCGTTCCGGGCCCATTGCGAGGTGCCAAAGGTCGGAACGCTGATGCTTATGCTCTTCCAGACTGGCGCCCGCATCGGCGATGCGATCCGGCTGGAATGGCGCGACGTCGATCTCGATGGCAAGATGGTGACGTTCCGCGAAATGAAAAATGGTGACGACGGCCAGGGTGACCTCACCAGCGAGCTGGTGCTCGAGTTACGCGACATGCGCGCCGCGGCTGAAGCCGCCCATGCGCAGAATTGCGCAGGCGGGGCCGGGTCGATCGACGGGCAACGTGTCTTCGGCTTTCAGCATCGTTGGTCCATCTATGCGATCATCCGCAAGACCTGCGAAAAGGCCGGCATCCCCTATCTCGGCACGCACCAGCCAGGCCGGCACAGCTTCGCCACCGAGATGATCGTGCGCCATGGTGTCGACGTCGCCACGACGGCTGACAAAGGCCGGTGGAAGTCCAAGCAGCTGCTGATGGCCACCTATGTGCACGGCGCACGCGACCGAAGCGTCATCGATAGGGTATTCGGTGAAGGGCGTGAGGAGCCTTGAGGGCGGCGCGGCGCTCAGCCGGCTAGGCGCGCCTCGGCATAGTTTTCCTCGGCGGCCCCAAGAGCACGCTCTACGGCCTTGGGATCCTTCTCGATGACGGTGAGGTATGCTCTCACCGCGCTATCAGGCGCGGACCGACCCTGCTCCCAATCGCGGAGGCGAGCGAGCCCAAACCCGAACCGAGATGCGAACGCCTCTTGGTTGAGGTGCAGAACTTTGCGGATCGCGCGGACGTCGACCCTCTCAGGCACATGGATAACGGCCCCGTCAGTATCGCCCTCAGCGAAAGCGATGGCGTCATCGAGGCCGGCCTTGATCTTGTTGAACGCGCTTTTGCTCATTTCGTTTTTCCCTTCTTTCCGTAGGTGTCGACCAGGATCTTCGTCAGCTTTGCAAGGTCATTGCGCTCAGCCTTCGATAGATTGTCCTTCTCGCCCTTGCCGAATATGGTCAGGAGGAACACAGGAATGTCCTCGCCGCCGAAAATGGTCACAATCCGATAGCCGCCACTTTTTCCATGCCCGCGACCGCCGACACGGAACTTCCTGCAGCCGCCAGTGCCCTTCATCACCTTGCCGAACTGAGGATCGCTTCCAAGAATCTGGACAACCTCTGTCCGCTCCTCTTCGGACATGCCGGCAGCGTGGGCAGCGGAAAGGTATGCAGGCGTTTCAACGATTGTATGCATGGCCCAAACTACGGAACTTCCGTAGAAAGTCAACCCAAAAAGTACGGACATCCCGTACCGTGAGGCACTACAAGGCGGTAGTTGCGACGCCGCCAGTGAGCATGGATAAGAGAACCCGTTCCTTCGCGGCACCGGTTAAGACCGTATGCCGCCGGCGCCACCTGTGATCGGATCACAGGCGACGTCACTGTCAACATTGACAGTGAGCCGTCGGCTTTCCGAATAGGCCGGACAATGCTATTTTTGCCTGACCTTACCTGACGGAATCGGTAGATCACATGGCCACGGCAAAGCTCTCCGAAGCAGCGAAAGCCTTTACAGTCCAACGGCTCGCATGCTTCGACTCGCCGTCGGAGGTCGCCGAGGCCGTCAAAAAAGAGTTCGGCGAGCAGATCACCCGCCAGAGCGTTGAGTTTTTCGACCCGACAAAGCGCGCCGGCAAGAACCTGGCGGCAAAATGGCGGGCGATCTTTGAAGAAGCCCGAGCGAGGTTCATCAAGGAAACCGCACTCATCGGCGTCAGCCACCGTTCTGTGCGCCTTCGCACTCTGCAGCGCTTGGGGGAGAAGGCTGAAGAGGTAGGCAACGGCAAACTGCTCCTGCGGTTGCTGGAGCAGGCAGCCAAGGAAATGGGCGATGTCTATTCCCAATCGCGATCTGTATCTGACGAACGCCGGCCGGAGGCCCGGTCTATAAGAGGCCCGTCAGCCTATCTGCACCGGTCGGACAACGGGTAACGAGAACGCTTCACCCCCGCGCGCGCCCGCGAGCGTAAAATCTGTAAAGCTTGCGGCGCGCTCGAAGGCCGCTCACTGGTAGTTTTACCAGTGATCCCCGAGTCGCGATGGGAGGTTTTGTAGCTTTGGGTTTCTCGGCGACCCTTTGCTGATGCTTCACGGAACCGCCGTGTTGTGGGCGCTCACTGGACGAAACGCCAGTGACGCCGAGGCGCTCCTGGCATCGAAGGCGTCCAGTTCGCTCTCCCACCAAAACCGACGCCGGCCGCGGAGGTGCGGTTGCGGAAAGCCCAACGTGCGGCTGTCAATTCTCCGCTCCAGGGCGCCGTCGGAGATCCTATAGCGCCGGCATACCGCCGCAGTGTCGAGCTCGCGCTTCGGTTTCGTAACCCAACAAGCCATCAGCGATCCATGCTCGGTTTGGACACGTCCAAACGCTAGAGACTGCTTTTCTCGATCGAAACGCTGACTATCTGCTGACACATATTGAGGCGCCGCTCAAGGTGCGCCTTAACTACCTAAATCAAAACAACAATTTTTTGATATCAGAGCCCGCCGGGATAGTTCGGGCTTTCGCGGGTAATCGTGACGTCATGGGCGTGGCTTTCACGAAGTCCGGCGTTGGATATGCGCACAAAGGTGGCGCGTTCGCGGAAATCGGCAAGGTCGCGGCCACCGACATAACCCATAGCGGCTTTTAGCCCGCCTGCAAGCTGATGCAGCACGCCAGACACAGGTCCTTTGTAGGGAACCTGACCTTCAATGCCTTCCGGCACCAGTTTCAGCGTATCGCGCACCTCGGCCTGGAAGTAGCGATCGGCCGAGCCGCGCGCCATGGCGCCGACCGAGCCCATGCCGCGATAGGCCTTGAAGGAGCGGCCCTGATGCAGATAGACCTCGCCCGGACTTTCGTCGGTACCGGCCAGCAGCGAACCGATCATGGCAGCACTGGCACCGGCGGCGAGCGCCTTGGCAAGATCGCCGGAATATTTGATGCCGCCATCGGCAATCACCGAGACGCCTGATTTGTGCGCCGTCTCGACCGCCGACATGATGGCCGAAAGCTGCGGCACGCCAACGCCGGCAACGATGCGGGTGGTGCAGATGGAGCCCGGGCCGATGCCGACTTTGACGGCGTCGGCGCCGGCGTCGATCAGCGCCTGCGTGCCCTCGGCGGTCGCGACATTGCCGGCCAGGATGCGGACAGAATTGGAAAGTTTTTTCGCCCGCGTGACGGCATCGAGCACACGCTGCGAGTGGCCATGAGCGGTGTCGATCACCAGAAGGTCGACGCCGGCATCGATGAGGCGCTCAGCGCGCTCGAAGCCGTCGTCGCCAACGCTGGTGGCGGCGGCCGCGCGCAGGCGTCCCTGCGCATCCTTGGTGGCGTGCGGGTTGAGCTGCGACTTCTCGATGTCCTTGACCGTGATCAGGCCGACGCAGTTGCCCGCCTTGTCGACAACGACAAGCTTTTCGATGCGGTGCTGATGCAGAAGCCGCTTGGCCTCGTCCTGGTCGACATTCTCCTTGACCGTGATCAGGTTCTCACGGGTCATCAGCTCGTACACCTTCTGCGCCGGATCAGAGGCAAAGCGCACGTCGCGATTGGTCAGGATGCCGACCAGCCGACCGATCTTCTGGCCACCGGTGCCGCCATTCTCGACCACCGGAATGCCCGAGATCGAATAAGTGCGCATCAGTGACAGCGCGTCGGCAAGGGTGGCATCGGGGCCGATGGTAACCGGATTGATCACCATGCCGGATTCGAATTTCTTCACCTGCCGAACCTGCTCGGCCTGTTCGGCCGGCGAGAAATTGCGGTGGATGACGCCGATGCCGCCGGCCTGCGCCATGGCGATCGCAAGACGCGCCTCGGTGACGGTGTCCATGGCGGCGGAGAGGATCGGCACGTTGAGGTCAATGTCGCCGGCAATGCGGGTGCGCACATCGGTTTCGCCAGGCATGACCTCGGAATGACCCGGCTGCAGCAGCACGTCGTCAAAGGTCAGCGCCAGAGCGCCGGTGGACGTTTCAATGATTTTTGCCATGGCCAGTCCTTAGAATGCATGAAAGGCGCTGGACCGTGATGGACAGCGCCGACTCGTTATTCCCTTTCAGGATTGGCGCTGGCTGGTACCACGTCGCGACGCCGATGAAAAGCCGATCGTTGCGTTGCACAACGGCCTCTTAGAACAGTTGATTGTGCCACCCGAGGTTGCGGTCGCACAAAAGTGACAGCAAATTAACACGACACTGGTGGCCAGTCGTGATAACCGCCCCCATGTATCGGCTTGCCCCCGTTTTGAACGAGAATTGGGCCGACAAAAATGTTGAAACGGGCACACTCGTGAATCGCACCATCCCGCTCATACTGGCGGTCGCACTTTTCATGGAAAACATGGATTCGACCGTCATTGCGACATCGCTGCCGGCGATCGCCGTCGACATCCACACCAGCCCGATCGCGCTCAAGCTGGCGCTGACCGCTTATCTCGTCTCGCTGGCGATCTTCATTCCGATCAGCGGCTGGATGGCCGACCGCTTCGGCGCCAAGAACATTTTTCGCGCCGCGATCGGGGTCTTCATCGCCGGTTCGGTCGCCTGCGCCCTTTCCGGTTCGCTGCCTGCCTTCGTGGTTTCACGCTTCCTGCAAGGCATCGGCGGCGCCATGATGACGCCGGTCGGACGCCTGGTGCTGGTGCGCGCGACACCGAAAAGTGAACTTGTCGCGGCCATGTCCTGGCTGACCGTTCCGGCACTGGTCGGGCCGCTGGTGGGCCCGCCGATCGGCGGCTTCATCACCACCTATTTCACCTGGCACTGGATCTTCCTGATCAATGTGCCGATCGGCCTGATCGGCATCTGGCTGGCGACGCGTTTCCTGCCGGAGACCGAATCGATGGAGACGCCGCCGCTCGATTTCATCGGCTTCGTCTTGAGCGGGCTGGCGGCATCCGGCGTGGTGTTCGGCCTGTCGGTGGTCAGCCTGCCCTATCTGCCGCCGGCGACCGGCCTTATCACCGTGGCCGTCGGCCTGGTGTCGGGCGTGCTCTACCTCATGCATGCGCGCCGCGCCAAAAACCCGCTGCTGGCGCTCGAACTGTTCCGCAACCAGGTGTTCCGTTCTTCGGTGCTTGGCGGCTCGCTGTTTCGCATCGGCATCGGCGCCGTGCCCTTCCTGCTGCCGCTGATGTTCCAGATCGGCTTCGGGATGACGCCGTTCCAGTCCGGCATGATCACCTTCGTCTCGGCAATCGGTGCCATCGGCATGAAATTCGTCACCGCCCTGATCTTTCGCGTCGCGGGTTTTCGCCGTGTGTTGATCGTGGGTTCCCTGGTCGCCGCGGCGTCGATCGCCATCAACGGCTTCTTCACGCCCGATACACCCTATCTGCTGATGTTGGCCGTGCTTCTGGTCGGCGGCTTCATCCGCTCGATGTTCTTCACCGGTGTCAATGCGCTCTCCTATGCCGAGGTTTCGTCCGAGGACACCAGCAAGGCGACGCCGATCACCGCTGTCTTCCAGCAACTGTCGATCGCGCTCGGCGTCGCGGTTGCCGGCGGCATACTGGAAGTGTCGACGAGCATTCACGGCGGATCGCTGATGCTGGCGGATTTCCATACCGCCTTCTTCATCGTCGCCGCGATTTCGGCGCTTGCGGCGCTGTCGTTCATGCGGATGGCGCCCGATGCCGGCAACGCCGTGTCCGGTCATGGCCGGCTGACCACACCCAAGACGCTGGAACCGGTGAGTACGGCGGGGAAATAACTACCCCGCCCGACGCTAGTCCTCGCCGTCCTCCGGCCCTTCGCTATGGCTCCGGGCGCTTGAGTCCTCTGGACGTTCCGATTCATCTGGAGGCGGACCGGCGGTGAGTTGCCTTGTCAGTTGTCGTCGTCCCCCGGCCCGTCGCTTTGGCTCCGGGCGCTCGAGTCCTTCGGAACGTCCACTGGACGTTCCGATCCGCCTGACGGCGGACCGGACTCTCGCCCCTTGAAATCCTTCGCCAGGAGATAAAGCTCGACAAATTCATCGCGTGACGCCGGCGGCTTGACGTGGTGCACCGAACGGAAATTCTTCTTGAGCATCGAGAGCAGTTCGTTTTCGGCGCCGCCCTGGAAGGTTTTGGCCAGGAAATGCCCGCCCGGCTTCAATACGGACAGCGCGAAATCGGCCGCCACCTCGCACAGATGCATGGTGCGGATGTGGTCGGTTCGCTTGTGGCCGGTCGTCGGTGCCGCCATGTCGGACAGCACGACATCGGGATCGCCACCCAGCGCCTCGGCCAGCTTTTGCGGTGCCTCGGGATCGAGGAAATCCATCAACAACACCGGTGCGCCGGGCACAGCATCCATTTCGAGATAGTCGATGCCGATAACGTGGGGCTTGTCGGCCGTCGATTTCGTGCGCGCGGCCGCCACCTGGCACCAGCCGCCGGGGGCGGCACCGAGATCGATGACCTTCATGCCGGGTTTCAGCAAATGATGCTTGTCGTCGATCTCGATCAGCTTGTAGGCCGCGCGAGATCGGTAGCCGTCGGCCTTGGAGCGCTGGACATAGGGATCGTTGATATGGCGCTGCAGCCAGCGGCGCGACGATTCCTTCAGGCCGCTCTTCTTCTTGATCCGCGTCTTCAGCACGCGAATGCTGGCCGAGCCTGGTTTTTCCGGTTTCTTGGTCATTTAACGGCCACGCCCATCATTGCGCCAGACGCCGTCATCGGCCATCAGCTCGCTCAATATGCCTTCGCGCAGGCCACGGTCGGCAACACGCAGCCGTTCCGACGGCCACACCGCGCGGATCGCTTCCAATATAGCACAACCGGCCAGCACCAGATCGGCGCGATCAGCGCCGATGCAAGGGTTGGCGCAGCGCTGCTGAAAGTCCCAACCAACCAGCCTCTCGACCATGCGGTCGACGCTGTCGCGGTCCATCCACAGCCCGTCGACCCGGCGGCGATCATAGCGCTCGAGATCGAGGTGAACGCCGGCCAGTGTCGTCACCGTTCCAGAAGTGCCCAGGAGATGGAAATTGGGGCTGGCCTTGAGGTGGCTCAGCCGGTCGCGACCGTCGAAGCTGGCCAGCCGGCCGGCGACATCGTCGACCATTGCGTTGAAGATTTCGCGCGTCACCGTGCGGCCACCAAAGCGCTCGGCCAACGAGACGACGCCGACCGGCAACGACGTCCACGAGACGATGTGGTTGGCGAGCCGCGGCGACCGGCGCCCGGTGAGGTCAATCAGCGCGATTTCGGAGGAGCCGCCGCCGATGTCGAACAGCACGACGCCTTGCGTGCCGCGCTCGACCAGCGAGCCGCAGCCGGACACCGCCAGCCGCGCTTCGGTCTGGCGGTCGATGATCTCGAGCTTCAAGCCGGCCTCGCGCTCGACGCGATCGAGAAACTCGACGCCGTTTTCGGCTGTGCGGCAGGCTTCGGTGGCGATCAGCCTGGCCTTCCTGATCTTGCGGCCGCGCAATTTGTCGCCGCAGATCTTCAGCGCCTCGACCGCGCGGTCCATCGCCGGCTGGCCAAGCCGGCCACTGGCGGTGAGCCCCTCGCCCAGCCTGACGATGCGCGAAAAGGCATCGATGACACGGAACTGACCATGTCGTGTCGGCACCGCGACCAGCAGCCGGCAATTGTTGGTGCCGAGGTCGAGCGCCGCGAAGACAGGAAGCTCGTGCGCCGGCGGCCGGCGGGCGCCCTGTTCGGGGCGTGGTGCGGGAGCGACGGGCGAGATCACCGGCGCCGTCGGCTGCTTCGACTCCAAAGCCGGAATGGCCGCTTTACCTGGCGATCGATTGTCACTTGGCGATCGATTGTCCTGGGGGGCTTCGTCGCGCGCAAAAACCTTGCGCCCACGCCTTCGCTTGCGCCGCTTCTTGGGCTTGCCCTTCTGGTGATGGGTTGCGTCGCCCGCCTGCCCGTCGGCGGAGCGAGGCTCCGTCGGGCGGCGTTGCTGCCAACCGGCTGTCCCCGAGCCTGACGGCCCTAGGGAAGCGCTGGACGCGCCCACCTCCGGCGCGCCTGCGCCGGTGTCGCGGTCTTCCACTGTCGTTCCTTCCGGCGCCGCGCGAACCGATGACGGACGCAGCAGGCGCTTTGGCATGTTTCAAGTTGCCGCCAGAGTAACAGCGCTGTGCCCGATCACCAAGAGCCGCATCTGAATTTTGCCGACCGGGGCGCGAAACGCCTTTTCCGCCCCGTCGCGTAATGTACCCGCAAGGCTGGATTGCTAGCGCGGTGCTGGCGGAGACGATCTCCCGTCGAAACCGATGCCCGCTTGCCGGCGCCTTTGCGCCGCTTTCGGTGCGGGCGGATCTTGCCGGTGGCGGCGCGACAAGTGTTCGCGGTTGAATAGCCGGCTTCAATGAGGCATTTCTGAAATGAGCGGAAGAATCCGGGCGGCCGGTCTCCCACCACCAGGAGAAAAGGAAGCGGACAGGCAACGCATGGCAGTCAGGCAATGAACTGGAGACGCTATTTCTGGCCGGTCGTCGGCATCGCCGCGGTGGTTTTCTCGCTGCTGCTGCTGTGGCACGAACTGCGCGGCATTTCGCTGGACGATGTCTGGGACGGGCTTGCCGCCATCCCAGCCCGGGGCTGGATTCTCGCGGCAGTGAGTTCCGTCATCGCCTATGCCGCGCTCGCCGGCTACGACCACATCGCGCTCCTGCATATCGGCAAGCGGGTGTCATGGCTGTTCGTGACGCTGTGCTCCTTCACCACCTATGCGCTGTCGCACAATATTGGCGGCTCGGTGTTCTCCGGCGCCGTCATCCGCTACCGCGCCTATGGCACCAGGGGGCTGACCGGCCAGGATGTCGGCGTGCTGGTGGCGATCTGCTGGATCACCTTCGTGCTGTCGACTATCCTCGCCTCCGGCCTCGTGCTGGTGTTCGAGCCTGAGATCATCGACCGGTTTTCCGGCATCGCCCATCACGGCCTGTCGGAGGCGGCCGGCATAGCGATGCTGATCCTCGTCGCCGCTTATATTTTCGGCAGCGCGTTGCATCTGCGCCCGCTGAAGATCGCCAGCTTTCAATTGCACTATCCGGCACTGCCGATCGTTGTCAGGCAATTGCTGATCGGCCCGATCGAGCTGCTGGCGGCGGCCGCGATCATCTTCTTCGCCCTGCCCGAGGCCAACAATCCCGGCTATTTCGTCGTGCTCGGCGTCTTCCTGGTCTCGTTCTCGGTCGCCCAGATCTCGCACGCGCCGGGCGGGCTTGGCGTGTTCGAGGTGGTGTTCCTGGCCGGGCTATCCGACATGGCCCCGGTCGGCGTGCTGGCGGCGCTGCTGGTGTTCCGGCTGTTTTATCTCATCATCCCGCTGTTTCTGGGCCTGGGCGTGGTGCTGTTTTTCGAGCGGTCGCAGTTCAGCCGGACAGAGAGCTAGGTGCGAGATTGGATTTCATGTCCGCGCCTGGGAGCACTGCGAAGCGTCGCGTCTGAAACCGACCGACAAAACCGAGCGATTGAACCGCCAAGCAGGCTTGACTATTTTCCGCTGGCGGCTACAAGGCAGCGCTCAAGCGGCTCAGCCGCTCGGCCCGCGCGATCCATGACCGCGCCTGCTGGGGAATAGGTTAACGGTAGACCCACGGACTCTGACTCCTAAAGTATCCGTTTAAAATCAACCACTTAGTCTGCCAGCACCTGTCTAACGCCCAATTGAAAATCAATGGCTTAGGTCTGAAAGTGTCTAACTTTTCTGGACTTCTTTGGCTTGCGATTGAGGGTTTCCATGCCGTTCGTTTTTGCTGCATTGCTGCTGTCCGGATGGCCCGTCGTTCTTGATGGGGACACCATCGTGCTCGATGGTATTCACATACGGATCGCCAATATCGATGCTCCGGAGATCCATGACTTCCATTGCGACGCCGAGTTGCGGCTTGGACTTCTGGCGAAGCGGCGACTGGCTGATCTCTTGAATAGCGGTCCGGTTACCGTTCATCCAGGTGATCCGCAGGATGGAAGGCTGAAGGACCGTTATGGCCGCACACTGGCGACGATCGAGGTCGACGGTCGCGACATTGGCAAGATCATGATTTCCGAGGGATTGGCGAGGCGCTGGACCGGCAAGCGCCGGCCTTGGTGCAGTTAGCGCCTTCCGCGATCACGCAATGACGCCATGCCGGGGAATCGGCGACATACGAGTGGCGGCGGACCTGAATGTCTGCCGGCCGGCGCCAAAAACCCACAGCTCCCACCCCTTTGGCGCCGGCCACTTTTCAAGTGGCCAACGCGTCTTGGGCTGATCGTGCCGGCGATCAATAATTGCCGTTGTAGTAGCGGTCGTCGCAAGGGGCGACATAGATGCGGCCGCTGCGCTCCTGGTAGCGGCACATCTCATCGCCGCGACGCTGGGGGGTGGTGGCCGAGCCGACGACGGCGCCCAGCAGTGCGCCGCTCGCAGCGCCGATCACTGTGCTCTTGGTGTTTCCGCCGATAGCCTGGCCGACGAGTGCGCCGCCGGCGCCGCCGATGAGCGCGCCGGTGGTGGCCCGTTGCTGGCCTTCGGTCTGTGACTGGCAGCCGGCGAGTGCAGCCACCATCAATATGGCGCCTATGGCTTTCTGGATGGTCATGTGAAGTCTCCCTTAAACGTCTGAAATCCCTATCAATCGTCCCGTGCGGCCGCATTGCGGCGGAACGGGGGCACGCACTCTCACGATATGAGACATGGTTTCTCGGCGGTTGATGGCCCCGCATGCCCGCTTATGCAAGGAATCGGCTCATTCGAGACAAACTGTCGACGAAACCGTAACGAAAAGACAGGCTAACGGTCGGTACCTTGGCAGCCGCAGAACTGTGCGGGATCACAACCATGGACAGAAATCCCGACCTTTCGAAGGCCTCGCGGCCCAAGCCCAGGATCCGAGCTGCGCAGTATGTGCGGATGTCGACGGAGCACCAGACTTATTCCCTTGAGAATCAGAAGGATGCAATCCGCGGCTATGCCGAGGTCATGGGGTACGACATCGTCGCCACTTATGAAGACCCCGGCCGTAGCGGGCTGCACATAGAAGGCCGGCCCGGCCTCAAGAAGCTGCTGTTCGACATTGAACACGGACTCGCCGATTACGAGACGGTCGTCGTCTACGACGTGAGCAGATGGGGCCGGTTCCAAAGCATCGATGAAAGCGCTTCCTACGAATATCGATGTCAGCTGGCGGGCGTGAGGATCGAGTTCTGCGCCGAGCAATTCGCGAACGATGGCACCGTCGGATCCGATGTCCTGAAGGCCATAAAGCGCAGCATGGCGGCGGAGTACAGCAGGATGTTGTCACAGCGGGTCTTTCTGGGCCAGGTGAGGATGGCCCGCATGGGCTTCCACGTGGGCGGGATCCAGGGACTCGGACTAAGGCGCCTGATGGTCGACCAGTCCGGACAGCCCAAGCTCATCCTCGCCCGCTATGAACACAAGAACTTCTCGACAGACCGTGTGATCATCGTACCGGGGCCACCGGACGAGATTGCCACTGTTCGATTGATCTTTCGCCTGTTTGTCAGGTCACGCAAAAGCGAACCTCAAATCGCAAAATATCTGAATGATCGGGGGATCCTGAACGACTTCGGAAGGCCTTGGAAGAGCCATGGCGTGCGCCGCGTCCTGACCAATGAGAAATATATCGGCAACAACGTCTGGAATAGACGCTGCACCAAGCTGAAAACCAAGGTTGCGTACAATTCCCCGGACCAATGGGTCAGGGCGGACAACGCCTTTGAGCCTATCATCAGCCGCCAATTATTCGACAAAGCCCAGCAAATTTTGAAATCGCTCTATCTTCACATGAGCGATGACGAGATGCTGGCAGCCCTACGAAAGCTCTACGAACGGCATGGGAAACTGTCGGGCGACATCATCAACGCAGCGCCCGAATGCCCTTCGGCCTATCGCTATAGCGCGCATTTCGGAGGTCTGCTCGGAGCATACAAGCTGATCGGTTGCCTGCCGCCCAGAAAGTCTCATTTCATCGAGATTGACAGGCGCCTCAGGGGCATCCGCCGTCGCGTTGTGGAAGACCTGCTCGTCGCGATCGACATGGCAGGCGGCCGCGCTTCCCAGGCCCCTGAAACGGAGAGCATCCGCATCAATGGCGAGTTGACCGTGGCGCTCGCAATCGCCAGGTGTCGCGTTTCGCATTGTGCCTATCCCCGCTGGTCTTCGAGGGCCGTGCGAGAGGCCATGGCGGATATTTTCGTCTTGATCCGCATGCAGCCGGGCAATCTGATCATCCGCGATTACCTGATCGCGCCGATGCATGAAATCGTCGGGTTCAAGGGTGATTTCCATGTCAACAATGGAATGAAGCTGGATGCGTTTGTTTTCCGATCGCTTGATCCGCTCGTTGCGCTGGCCGAGCGAACGTTCGTCGGGAGTGCAACATGACGGTGCGCCGCACGGTTTTAGGTTTGGAAGCCGCAGACCGCCTTTTACAGAATAACCGCGCAAGGCACGCTGCGCTTTTGGAAAAGATGCACGAGCCCAACAGGTGGTTCACCGGTCCCTGGCTGTGCAAAACCTATCAGGTTGAATGCCAAAGAACGCGGGACATGATCGCAGAAGCGATTATCCCTCGGCATCTTGTGGAGACGATCACCGAGGCATTTCGACATCCGATCAAACAGGAATCGTACCGTCGTCTGCTATCGGTCGAATGCCTGGCCTCCGTGCCGAAGGCCCTGACCGAAGGGCCTACTTTGGACCTGCTCGCGGAGAGTTCCGCGCCAAGGCCGCTGGTCAATGGAGTTTCTCCCGAGGTGATCGAGCTTTTGCAGGATTGGAATGTGCCGCCACAGGTCTTCGCGTCCTTGCGCAAGATGGTTCCGGAAAGGCAGCTCAAAGCGGCAAGGCTCATGATCGCCCTGAAGAGAGTGAGCTTCCACTATGCGCAACTCCTCGCAACGCTTACTCCGGCGTCGCAGTTGGTGGATCCCTACAGGCCGAGGAAGAAGTTTGTCGGGGTGACAGCCGACGAGCTGGCTATCATGGAAGCTGAATTTGATTTGCTGAACGATGAATTTCTCTTCTGCGCCAGCCTTCGTGGCACCTGGGCGCTGGAGTTGATCGCGGCGCGGCTCTATCTCGACCGGGTGATGGAAAACGCGCGGGTGGTCAGACACCTTGCGCGGGATTTCCCGCAGCAGCTCGCAAGGTTCCAAACGATACTGGACATTCCAGCAGGTCAGGTAGCTTTGCCGAGCCAACCAGTCAAAACCGGACCAAGGCGCATGCATTTTGTCTTCTGAGGTGGCGCCTTCAGGTCGCAAGCGCCCGGCCACCACCCTCAGCCTCTCGGGAGGCTATGTATCTCCATCCGAACCGGCCCACCCTTGTTGCAACTCGTGCAAAAAAGGGCGCGCTCGACCGTGCTGAACAGAGCGTTTTTGCCATAGCGCCGGATCAGCCCTTCGGGCTTCACCTCGGCACGGTGCGAGCAGCTGATGCAGTGGGCGCGCAGAACGTGCCAGCTGCGCAGATCGCCCAGGGCAACATCCAGTCCGGGGTGAACGCTTCCGTCTATGATGGTCTGCGGCGGGAGCTTGACCTCGCCTGGCGTCAGAACCTTCTCCATGACATGGCGGCTGTTGTAGTGGATCAGCAGCATGCCGGGCCGGCGCCGCATCGCGGCGTGCCAGGCAGCCATGCTGACGGCAAAATCCGACGAGCGGCTGATGGTTTCGAGAAGCGTCTTTTCCTCCTCGCTATCCCAAACCTCGATGCGGTAGTTGTCTTCATGGCGGGTGCTCATGTTGGCCGCGCCTTGTGCCAGCCGCGCGAGAAGCCTGATGAAACCGCCACGCGCGAAAGCGCCAACTCGTGCTCGAGCACGGAATTTCTGGCGAGCACATGGAGCAAGGCGACCACGGCGTCGCCGCCGGCCGCGGCGATCGCCTGCTGGGCCGCCAACTCCAATTCCGACATGGCTTCGCCGGCCGGCGCGTTCTGGCGCTTTCCCATAGGCTTTCCTGCTTAGAGGCTTCTGAAATAAGGAACATATTCCTCTGCGGTCAAGAGCCGCTTGACTATTTTGTTCTCATTTCGTTCACTGCTGGCAGGATAGCCGCATGAGTGGCGTTATGCGGCAAACGCCGGTTGGCTAGCTTTCGTAGCAGGACAAAAAGCTATGTGTGGTCGCTACACCCGATATCTGCCGTGGTCGGAAATCCACCGGCTCTATCGCTTGACGGCGCCGGCCGAGACCGGCCGCAACGACGAGCCGCGCTACAACATCGCGCCGACACAGGACGTGCCTTTCGTGACCGCCGGCGACGACGGTAATCACCGCCTGCGCGAAGGACGCTGGTGGCTCGTTCCATTCTGGGCAAAGGAGATGCCCAAGGCGGCCATGTTCAACGCCAGGATTGAAGGCGTCGATACGGCCCCAGCCTTTCGGGACGCATTCAAATCAAAGCGGTGCCTGATACCGGCTGACGGCTTCTATGAATGGACGATCTCGCCGGCCGACGGAAAGAAGGATCCCTGGCACATCTACCAGCCGGACCACGCGCCGTTCTCGTTCGCCGGCCTGTGGGCTTACAATTCGAATCTAGACGTCACCAGTTGCACCATCATCACCGAGCCCGCCGGCGAACCGATGAAGAATTTGCATGATCGGCAACCGGTCATTCTCGACCAGGCTTATTATGACTTATGGCTCGACCCGGCCACGCCAACGGATAGCCTCAAGGACATCCTCGGCCACGACCTCGACGGGCAGCTTCAGTTCAACCGCGTCGGCCGCGAGGTCAATTCGACGGTCGTCAACAAGGAGCCCAACGACCATCCTGCCCTGGTCGGGCCGATCAATCCGCTATGAGCGACGAACCGATCAAGCTTGCCGAAGGCATGGCGCCGGCTCCGCGAGACCGCACCAGGGTGCTGGGCCATTTCTGCGCGCATCAAGGATGCGCCCAGCATGCCGGCTTCGGTTTTGCGCGGCCGCGCCAGCGGCCGACCTGGTTCTGCTTCGATCACAAGGCCGATGGAGAGCAATACCTTTAGGAGCGCTGATGTCCGATCGTGTGTCGCTAGCTCCGAGTCATTTGACTGCGATGATGCATCGCTTCGAAGATCACTTCAAAGACGCTGAAGACCTCTTCATTGATCTCGTCCGCACCGATGCCGGCCTCGTTGGCGGCCTTCATCATCTGATCCGCGAGGTCGCTGGCTGCGATCCGATCGCCGACCTTGGCTGCGAGCAAATTGCCGTCCAGCCATTCGTTCAGGAAGTTGATGCCGCGAGCGCTCATTCGGGCAAACCGGGCTCGTGGTGCACGATGGCGTCAAGGATCGTCTGGTAAAGGCTCTCGGTGTCGTCCTCGAGGTCATCGCGCGTGAGGCCGGCGGCTTTGCTGTCAGCGACGAGCCGATTCGTCAGGTCGTCGATCGAGATGATGTCGGCGTCTACCGTCTCGGGGACGTGGGTGCTCAGCCAATGGTGCAGGAAGTCCGTGCCGCGTGTGCTCATGCGGCGATAAGTTCGATGCGAAAGTTAGGTTCCAGCGCTCGGGGCGGCGACAGCGGCCTGATCTGCTTCCGCTTCCGTTTGATCGTCTTGCCGATCGCGCCAGCTAAAGGTCTCAAATGTCTGGTAAAAATTAACGGATCGCCCACTTTAGTTGTTAACGCACCTGCAACGCGCGGCGATATATTAGGGTTTTCTTAGACAATAAGGCAGGGGTTTAATACATGCAAAATGCACTTGCTCGCTTCATTCGCGACAACTCTGGCGCGACCGCCATCGAGTATGGCTTGATCGCCGGCCTCATCGCGCTTGCCATCGTCACCGGCGCGGGTGCGCTGGGAAATTCAATCAATGCGAAATTCACGAAAATCGGCACGACGCTCAACAGCAGCGGCTCCTAAGAAGCGAAATTCAAGCCGAAGCCCCATTTCAAGCTGCGAGATTGATTGGTGCTCGCGGTCGATCACAACGTCGCGGACTCCAATCCGGGTCCGACGCGAACATTAGCAGCGTTGTAGGCGGAATCAATCTTTGTTCGCCGTCTGTTCACAGTGTGTTTGAGGTGTCACGTTGCTGAATGATTTGAAGCACTTGCTACGTTCATTCCTTCCGTGTGTAGCTGAACCCTAACGACTTGCCCCTGCAATTCGGGCAGCGAACCGTTGGCGCGAGGTCAGATGCCATCGCCGACGGCCGTGGGTGTTGCGCCATTGAATTAAATCGAGCTTCACTGTGTGACCGCATCGAGCGCAATGGGCCCTGAGCTCCATGCCTGCATCGATCAGGCGTTGAAAAGTCCATCTCATCCAAACTCGTACTCATTGATCGTTTAAGTGTGTACGGTTTGGCGCTTATATGGTTTCGGTGAGGGCGCGGACAGACTGTCGCAGACGTTCGCGCGAATGATTGGCCTGCCAGCGAACAGGTCGAAGAAAAGCCCGCCAAGTGGCGGGCTTTCCACACCGGCCCCGAGGGCCAGGAGAGTGCTATCAAAGCCTCGAGGTCGGCTTTTCTCGCTCAGCGACGTGCGATCAGCAGACAGAGCTGCCGCAGGTCGCAGACATAGTTCCCGTCACTGCTGAGGACATCAGCGCAGCGCTTTTTCATGCGTGCCAGCTTGCCGTCGGACATTTGCGGGCCTTTTTCCTACTGAGCACCGAACACGAAAGGCGACCTGCCCGGTTTGAGGGGGGTCGCCGTGACAAGAGTGTGGATAGCCGCGTTCGTTTCATTGGCTTAGCGGAACATAGTGTTGGCAACAGCGTTCAGGCCAGAGGGAGCCTCAACAGCGGAGAATGGCCGTGAAGACGATGGCGTGCAAAGAACTCGGCGGGAAGTGCGATCAGGAACTTTCTGCGAAAACCTGGGACGAGATGGTCAAGAAAATGACCAAACACGTTATGGACAAGCACCCGGACGTCGCTAAGAAGATGGCAGAAATGCACGAAAAAGATCCGGAAAAGTGGGGCAAAGAGATGAAGCCAAAATGGGACGCGGCGCCCACAACTTGACACAACGGCTTCAATACGAATTTCGCGGACCTTCTGCTGCTGCTAGGCGCGCACCCTCTTGACGCCGCGATCACCGCTGCGCTGCTCGCCGGCATCTGGCGCTACAGGATTCTGTCGGCACGGCAGGCTCGTCGAGAAAGGCCCCCGCCTTTTTACTAGCTCCCGACGAGCCGTGCGCCGCTTACCCCCGGATGGCAAACGCTGTCGCAGTCAGCCTTGCTCGTCAAGCGACTATTCCGTTCGCGTGTCGTTAGCCCAATCAGGTGGCGACAATGTCACATTCGGTGGACGCGTACGAGTGCGCAACCGCCATCCGTCTCATTCATCCTAGCGCCGCTTCTCTTTCGGCGTAATCGCCTGCACGCGCACCTTGTCACCGATCTCCTGGGCCATACCGAAGGCCACCCGCATGTCCTCGGTGGTAAGCACTGTGCGCCAGCGCGGCTTCTCGAAGACGCTCACGATGTACGTTGTGGCCGGCTTGTCAGTCATTTACCCTTGGGCAGTTTCAAGGTCGCCGCCCAAAAATGTTCGATCATTTGGAAATCCTTTCCAACCGACGCATCGGGGCGCGATAAGGAAAGGTTCCGTTGGCTCTACACAGCCGTAGCTCCATCCCTAAGTCTGAATTCGAAATAGCGTGGGCGAAACCGGGTTGGCAGCGTCACGACAAGATCAGTGACTCTTATCCACTTGGCGCAATTACCTCGCAGGGTAAACCTTTGTCCTAGCGCCTTCTCTGCCGCCTCGAAGGGGGTTCGCCCTTCGGCGTCGCACGTCGAAAGAATGGACTCACCGTCCATTTCTTCCACGCGGTAATTCTTCATTAAGTTGCCTCAGCCATCCCGCGACGCTGAAGCTATTGCAATATTAGCTGCGGCTCAACCTTCCCGCTTCGCTACCCTGCCGTTGGCGGGCGCGCCGGCCCAGTCAGCGGCTCGTTCGATATAGGCTATCGGACCTCCTCATCGATCTCCTGTCCCATATTGGGGCGCATGGTTCGGCACGGCAATTGCTCCGAGCGCTCTGTTGTGGCGTGGGGGCGCTACTTCCTATTTTCGCGGCAACAGGAGGTAGACGATGCGGATACTGGTAGGACCCGCTAAACGAGAAGGCGTTTCCCGAACGATTTTCCATAGACCGCTGGGGGGCGTCGATTTCCGATCCGAAACCGATGGAACGGTGGTCCTTTCGATCAATGCTGACGGTATCTATGCAAATGGTTCGCAGTACCGATACCGGATTGAGTTCACGACTGATGAACTTAAGACGCTTTCGACAAGACCGGCAATGGTAGGACAATGAAAACGTAACTCGTTCTCATGGACGCGCCGACCACATGACGTAACGGAAAGACTCAGCTATGTCTGAGGTGCGGCGGACCTGAAAGAGGACCGTCTGGCCGGCGCCATTCAGGCAAGCTCCCAGCAGAAGCGCGCCGGCCTTCTTTCAGTGCCTTAATATTTCATGGCTCATTGATCAGCCGCTTGATCTTCTTACCTTGATATCCGTAGTCGTCGACCAGCTTCTGGCAGACCGGCGAAAGCGGTTCCGGCTTCGGGCCGCCGGGTCCCGGCCCGCCGGCTGTGGCCATGGCCATGTCGCCGTTTGACTTCAGCGCGGCACTGATGTTGCCCTCATTGTCCAGTTCCGTCTGCAGCATCTGCAGTCTCGGAAGATTGATGGATAGCGTCGGGCAGCCATTCAGCCCGTCCATCGCCTCCGAAATCTGCTTCCTTACTTTATCGGCTTTAGTCGCGGCGAAGCACGGCGTCACCGTCATGCAGACCATCAAGGCCACGACAACTGCGGTTTTCATCGCACTGGTCCCCTATCCCGCGAGATTGTGTCGCACCTTCGCTTACGCGTCAACGCAGTGAGGCCCCACCGCCCTTGCAGATCCTACTAGGCCGAAGCAATTGCTTCGCGTAAGCCTGACACTAGAAATTTTCGCTCGACGAGAGCATCATTGCTTGGATCAATTAGTCGTTAGTTTCCGGCGCTGATGGAGAGGAAGATTCAATGCAGAAATCAGCCGAATTGTTGTCGCATATTGGCGCTCAAATCGATGCCGCGAAGCTGCATATAGCTTCGATGGACAACTTCACTCTCCGCGCGCTACGGACAAACCTGCCCTTGCGCCCGGCTCCTGGTACTGCGGAGATGGTAATGTTGCTGCTCGTCTTCCGAGAGGCTGAGCGCCGGGAATTAAGTTTAGACAAGACAGCAATCCATTAAAGAAGGCATGATCAGTCTGGAAATCGGTCGCTTGCAGGCCGCTTACCGATAGCCTCGTCATCTACCTCAGCTTCCATCTGGTCACTTACCGGCTTGGCCTTCACGCCACCATCGAGCGGAACACCGTCGAAGCCTTGGAGCCAAGCTGCCGCGAAACTCTGCCAATAGTCGGGAACGACGCGCAGTTGCCCGTCTCTGCTGGCTTGGGCACCGTACATCCACGCGTAGGTTTCGCGCTCTTGATCCTTCTTAGCTACAGCCATGGTCAGCGCCCCAATGGTTGCTTCGAATGCGAAGCGAGTTCGACCTCGTCGACAATGCCTGCCATGTAGTTGGCGAGAATTCGGGATGCGATCGTTTCACGCACGTCCGGAGGTTGACCATCCAACGTGAGCTTGTCGAAGACCCTTCCAAGCAGCGCCAGTTCGGCTGCGTCGAATATGCCGACCTCAGTCGCCCTTCTCTGAATTGGCATAGCTTTCCTCCCGGAAATCCTGGAGCGAAGCATGCCGCAAGTCTTCCTCGCCACGCAAGTGCTTAACCCGGCCAATCAAGCCGGGCTTCACCCACTGTGTGGCAGGCCGCTTCATTCCCTTTGGCGCCGGGCCGGCATGCTCCTGGACACGCTTCCATAGACGGTCGCGGATCGCACCTTTGGAATTGATGAAGGCCGAGCCGACATACTTTCCCGTCTTGCGGTCAGCCATCAGCGCAAAGGCAGGCTTGCCCACCTCGCGTTCAACGCCAAGCAGATCGTATTCCTCGATCGCGTAGCTCTTGATCTTCAACCATGCGGTCGACCGGCCGCCGCGATATTTGCTGTCGCGCTGCTTCGAGACCATGCCTTCAATGCCGGCCTGCTCGATGAGGTGGAATATGGCCTTCGCCTCACCGGGCATCGCCTGGCTTAACTGGATGTGGTCGCCCGGCTCGATGATCCCCTCAAGAATCTCGCGACGATCCTCCAAAGCCATATCTCGCAGGTCATGACCATTGAGGTGCAGCAAGTCGAAGGCGACGAAGTAGAGATCCTGCTCGCGCCGCGTGATCGCCTTGCGCAATGCTGCGAAGTCAGACAGGCCCGCCGTGTTCAACACCACGATCTCGCCGTCTATGATGGCGTTCTGTATCCCCAGCCGCTTCGCGGCGTCTACCAGGTTGCGATATTTCAGCGTCCAGTCGTGGCCGTTGCGCGTGAAGATGCGCACGTCATGGTCGATGATGATCTGCGAACGGTAGCCGTCGAACTTGATCTCGTGAATCCAGTCGTCGCCTTCGGGAGGCTTGTCGACGCGGGTCGGCAGCAGAGGCTCGATGAACGCTAAACGCATAAACTGACTCACGAAAACGCGACTCAATTAGCTTGCGCTGAAATAGTTCCGGAACTTTTACCCTGGCACGCGGTTCGAATCGGTCATGAAGAACGATCCCGAAGGCCGAGCAGCATTGCAATTGATCAGGGCCACGATTGAGGAGCACTGCCCTCCGGGCGTGCTGCCAAGCGAGGAAGCGGTGAACGGCACCCACGGCCCTGGCCTGCTCGACGAGGCTGAAGCGCTGGCCGCCGCGATCGTCGCCACTGTCGAGAGGCTGCAGCTGCAGACGACCGTGAAGCCGCCGGCGCCGATTATCAGAACCAGCGCCTGAAACGCAAAAGCCCGCCGGCCGAAGCCAGCGGTCTTTGATTTATCAACAAAACTAGGTGGCAGAGCAGTTCGATACGCAAACCGCGACAACCGCGCTGAGCTTCTCGCGCTTTACCAGTGCAGGCTTCACATAGATCTTTTTCATAGGATATTCCCCGCTTTTCCCTCAAAGGCGCACATGCCCTGCGTCGGCGTCACCTGTCAACCGCCAGCGATGGCGCGCGGCTCGCACACGGCAAGCGGCGGCAAAAGTTTCAAGGAGTTTCGCACCTTTATTTTGGGAACATGCGTGCAAAATCGAGGTTGGCCTATCAGTTCGCAATCAAGCGACGGTAGGAGACTTAGAGATGGTAAGAGTTCTCGCAGCAGCAATCTTGACCCTTGGCCTGGTTGGCGGGGCAATGGCGCAAACAGGCGGCGGATCGGGTAACGGGACTGGCGGCAATGGCACGGGTGCCAACGGCGGAGCCACCAACAGCGGCAACACCAATGCCGGCACCAACAATGCCAGCGGTTCCGATCAATCTGGCGCTATGGACAAGTGCAAGAACGGCGCCGGCGGCACAGCCACGACGACCGAAGGCGATACAACCAAGCAGGAAGCCCAGAACTGCCCAAAGTGATTTGAGCAGCGTCGAAAAAGCGCAAGCCCCGGCCATCGAGCCGGGGTTTTTGCATGAAAAAGCCCGCCGCTCTGAGGGGAGAGCAGCGGGCCAAGGTCTGGAGTGCTGGGATCAACCAGCATAGGTCAACGAGCGGCGGAGGGGTTGGTTGCGGGCTTGGCGCTCATTCTTCCGTAGGAACGTGCGCCTCTGAAAGTACCCCCCCACTTTCCAAAATGGTAATCGTTTCAGATATCGGGCCGTCCTTCGCGCGCAATGATTTCTCGTATATGCCCATTGTTGCCGAGCGTACGTCAGGTTTGATGTGGTCTGCCTGATAGAATTGAAAGGGGGGATCAGTCTTCCAAAATTTCATGCCAACTTTTCCACTGGGCCAAGTGTCCATGGCGCGACCATGACCCTCTTTGTAAAAGTTGGTTTCTCCATGCCAGTAAAATTCTTTTACGGATAGCTGACTATCGAACTCGTAGCACTTGCCAGTTTCAACACTAAGCCAACCACGGGACATCCAGTTATCAGGATCGCCGTTGTCGGCAAATTGCTCATACGCAATTGAGAAGTACACCTGATGGGAATAGTTGTTACAAAATACGATCCGCGCGCTGGCCTCACTGACGAAGCCTAAACTTAAGCAAGCAATGACCATGATCCGAGCATAGCGCATCATCCCGCAATCCCCATCTAGCCCAAGCGAAATCAACAGCACAAATCTCCTGCTGTCAACGAAACTTGCTCCCTCCACAATTGAAGCGTCAGCCTTCGTTGGGGACTGCAAAAGGCACGATCCCTTGATCTGGCGTGATCCCAAAATTGATCGGTGGCGATTCCACGATGATGGGAAAACCGATCCGGTGGACCACATTGCAGACATACGTAAGCATGACTTGGTATTGAGCCGGCCCGACCGAGGCGGCTGTCGGAATGGTGATGGAGCGCTGGTAGGTCTCTCGCCCCGCCAGATATTGCAGCCCGACCGTGTAGGACGGTATCGAGTGTGTGTCGCCGGAGGCATCGGCAACCCGGCGCTTCGCCGTGACGTCACAGACCCGACTGCGGAACACCTTGAACTCGACTTCCAGTGATCCGCCTTGGGGCGCGCTTGGCTCCAAGGCGCGAGCATTCTCATAGACGATGGGTGGCGAGCGGTCGCTAATAGCCAGACCGAGGCTGGCAGAGCCTATGGCGGCCAGCACAAAGACCATAACGCCGGTGAACTTCCAGAATGTGGGGGTCAATGCGGCGACCCTTTCAGCCAGGCGATGACCTTCATGGCGTTCTCGCCGACGGCGACCGTGCCGACGAAGATGGCGACGATGGTGATGATCAGCCACCGCAAGAAGCGGCTTACCGCTTTCACGTCCCGAAACATCTTCATCATGCCGCGCAGCTCATCGCGCGGGATCGTGGCGACATAGGTCAGGCTTTCAACTTCCTCCGGCTCGAGTTTCCGGAGCATCTCCTTGACCTTATCGTCTAGCTGTTCGAACCGGTCCGCTGCATTATGCTCCGTCATTTCAATTCGCTGCGGCGTGAAGCGCTGGCTTTGGTATGACGGTCGCATTCGGCGGCCGTGTAGAGCATGATCGCGCAGCCGGGCGCCATGGTACGGTCGATCTTGTTCTGATCCTCGACCGTCTTGCCCTTTGCCCCGGCGAGGCTGCTACCGATCGCCGCCCGCAGGGCTGGAACACCGTTCACGACGGAAGTCCCACAGCCCGCCAGAAGAATTGCAGTGGTCAAAAGACCGGCTGGCATCAATGCCCTTGTGTATCGCATCCTGGTTGTCCTCCTTGATTTTGGCGCGGACCTCGTCGGCGCCCTTGTGCTTGATGAATTCGTAGACGCCGCGCGCAGCGCCCGAGGCGACCAGGGCGATGACCGCCCAGGCGATGATGCCGCCGGCCAGGCGCGAGACGCCAAGCCGGCCGACAAGCATTGTGATGAGAAAGCTCATACGGGCGCCGTGCCGAGCGCCGCGGCGAGGCGTTTGGCCTGCCGGTTGGCATACCAGCGATACAAGGCGCCGCCGCAGACCAGAACGGCGCTGACGATGGCCAGCACCACGACGACCTTCATGATGAATTCGCTGCCGTAGGACATCGGCGAAAGCTGATTCTGGAGATCTTGCAGCATGCCTGAGACCCCGAGCCCGCCGGCACCTGCGCCGATCGCGCCATCGGCCGGCGCGGTGGACGGTGCAGCCGTCGCATCCTCGACAAACGCCTTCGCCTGGCCACCATCGTAAAAGTTGGCCGCCTGCGGTACCTGGCCAGTTGCCCATGCCTGACCGATGGAGCGAACCTCGGCAACGCGCGCGGACCAACCCCGGCCAAAGGTGGCGAAGGTACCCAGCCGCTTCAGGAAGGCCATGCGCGCGTTGCAGATGCGGTCTATCAGGGCGTCGTTGTTCGTGTCGGCTTTGAGCGCGGCGAGCGTGCCCATGCCCATAACGCCATCAATGCGGCCGGTGTAGGCGGGCCGCAATGCCTGCTGAAGCCACATGATCGAGCGACCGGGACCGGAATTCACCGCCCCGTCAAAGAGCACATAATCGACGCCGGCCGGCAGCAGATCGCCCTTCACGGCGTCCCAATACTGGCGGTCATAAATCTCGTTCAGTTCATCGAACGCTATGCCCTTGACCGGGCGAACCGCCAAGCCCTTGCCTCGGCGATAGCCGTCATAGACGCGTTGCGTGACACCCTTCATCGTCGGGCCGCCAGGGTCAGCGGGATGGTTCGAATAACCGCCTTCATGCGCGAGCACGCGGGCAAGCGATTCCTTTTCACGGGAAACAGCCATGAGCTTTCCTTTCGGGAGATGATCGGTTGAATTGTATCGACCGGTGAAACCGGGGATTGATGATCTGGGGCTAAAGTAGCGGCATGAAACCGATGGTCTCAGCCGCTCTGCTTCTCGCCGCCGCAGGCGGCGCGGGCTATTTTGCTGACGACCTTTTGCATGTGGCGGCGGCGGCAACATCAGCCGTCGCGGCTCGATCGAAATGCAACATCAAGGGCAACATCTCGATCAACACCGGCGAAGAGATTTACCACTTGCCCGGCCAGAAATTTTACAACGAAACAATCATCCGGCCGGAGTTCGGCGAACGATGGTTCTGCTCTGAGGCAGAAGCCCGGGCCGCCGGCTGGCGCAAGTCGAAGCGGTAGGCTTTTTTTCCAATGCCACTTGGCTATGTTCGGCCCAGGAGACTGACCGAATGAAGTATGACGAGCCCAGAGGGCGTTGGGTAAAGCTGCCCAAGCCGTGGTCCGAACTACGCCGGGGATTGCGCGACGAAGTCGCCGCCACGGCTGGCGAAATCCATACTTACGATGGCGGGCATCTTCTGCGCGTTGAGGGGCGATGGGAGGTACTGGCGAGCGGCGACAGCCACGATGCCGATGTCATTATGAACGCGCTGCGTAAACCGAACTAACCAGTCTGCGGCCAGCCATGGAAGATATGGCGGCAGGTTGTCTGAGTGTCGGTTCTGCTATAGTTCTGGTTGGAAATCCTTACAGAGCCAGGTTGCGATGTTAAAAAGGCTGGCCGAACGCGGTTTTGCGATATGCGGCGGCTTGGCCGCCATCTTCCTGTCACTCGCCTTGCTGCATGGCCTGCATGACACATGGCAACCGGAGCTATTTCAGTTCATGCTTCTGAAATGGTTCAGCTTCGGCGTCTTCATGTTTATCGCAATCTTCTCGCTGATCACGATAATCGAGGCGGCCTTCGGAACCAGATGGTTCGGCCCGCTCAGGTAGCGTCTTTCTGACCTGCAAGCGCTGCCGTAACAGCCGTATCGATCATCGCTTGTACTTCAGCCTGTCGCGCCGTCGCCGCATCTTGCGCAGCCTGCTCTTGAGCAGCGTCAGCTTCAGCCTGTTGCCGCGCACGCTCTTCCTCGTCCACGATACGCGCCAACCGCGCGGCTTCTACCGCATCGCACCACGCCTTGGTATTCGCCGCGATAGTGGCATCTGCCCGGTGGGCTAAGACGATGCCCTGCACGTAGGTGGCCAAGGTGTCCCCATTGGGGACCTCGAAGCCAAGCTGATCGAGGATGGCTGCGTTGGAGACTTGCACCGCCTCTGCGATGTCCGTCACGTTGGGCTGGATGGTAAGCCTATGAGGCTCAGAGCCCCCCAAGGGAGACCCATCATCGTCCACCACCCCTTTCATGAAGCGGACAGAGGCGGACCCGTCAAAACCGAGGGTGATGTCTTGGAATTTGGCTACTTTGGTGACCACGACAGGCCTCCTTCTGGTGTGACTAAACGGTGAAAAACTGTCCAGACGCCCGGATAGTGGCGGCCGTATCCATCGCGATGCCGCCTGTTCCCCCGCCCGAGGCAACAGACTCGATGTTGAGCTGCGTGCTAGGGACGCCCATGTAGGCCTGGGGTGTGCCGGAGAAGGTCAAGTTGCTGACATAGAGGGCGACCACCACGCCCGTGCCGGCTCCGGTAAAAGGGAAGCCGTTGATCGCCATGGAACCTGTGCCAGTATGCGCCGACCACACCAGGTTGATAGAGTAGCTGACCAAGTTTCCCACCTTGGTGTACTTCCCTGTCTGGGCGGCATATGTCCCTGTGCCTGCCGTGGTTAGGCCGATTAGGACCGCAGTGAAGGTCCCCTCCTCGTAGTCGTCAAGCGTGTTAGCGTTCGAGCTGGGAACGTCGGTTGCAGGGAACGCAATCTGGCCGCCGGTCAGCGTGATCGAGCTGCTGAAACTCTGCGCACCGGACCATGTAAAGGCTCCGGCGAAGGTCCCGGACGCCAACCCCTCATGCATAAGCTTGTATGCATTGGCCCCGTGAGACCACCCGCCCACCTTCCAGTTGTTGTCAGTATCAATGCCGAAGTTGCCGGCGAAGGCACCTTGCCGATTGAACGAGATGAAGGCCGCATTGCCTACACCCGTAAAGCCATTGACCATGAAGGCCGCAGTTCCCGCAGCCGGCCCGCCGCTGACCCCTATGGCTTGGCCTGCCGCAAGCGTGATATTTTGAGTGGTGCTGAAGGTATTGGACGCGTTGAGCTTCGCCACGTTGCTGGCCGCAACGCCGCTGTCTTGCAGGGTCTTGCCGCCCACACCATTGAAACTCGGAAGGTTGCCCGAGACGGCCGATGCCGGGCCTGTTGCGACAGATCCCGCAGCGAGACCGCTGTCCTTGCCGACCTTGCCGGTGGTGCCGTTGAAGCTGACGAGGTTGTCGGCAACCGACGCGGCCGCGCCTGCAAAGTCGCCCTTGTCGCCAGCGCGATTGAACACCAGCCAGCACGACGCGCCGGCGGCAATCGCGCCGGAGCCGGAAACGTAGGCGAGCGTCAGTTTGCGGTAGCCCGTGCCGTCAACCACGGAACCGGTAACGTTGAAAACATAGCGCACTGCGGCATTGGTGGTCGGCCCGATCGTGAGCGTGCCGCGGATCGTGTTGGTGCTGTCATCCCAGCCGTCCAGCGCTGCGGCAACGCTGACCCCATAGGCGTCGGCGTTATCGATATAGGCCGCCGTCGCGCTGGCAGGAGCTGCGTTGTTCAGCCGAAAATTGCCGGGGCCGGGATTGGCATCGGCCGTGGCCGTGGCGAACTTGAAGGACAGCGCGCCAAGCGCCGAGCCGAGAATGCCTGCGAAGGTCGGGTCGGCGATAACGCCGGCTGCGATGCTCGTGGAATTCGAATTGATGTAACCGGGCAGGACATCCGCCAGCTTGGCGAGGATGTAGTTGACCAGCACCGTGCGCAGCAGGAGCGGCGATGTCGGGTCGAGCGTGTTGAGGTCGACACCGGAGCCCACCAGAAGGCCGCGCAGATTGCCGATGATGCGGCTCCAATCATCCGGCGTCAGTTTGGTGGAATCGCCATAGGTCAGGCCATTGCGGGGCCAGGAGAAGCCGTCCTGATGGACGGCCTCCATTCCCGCAGGCGCGGTGAGCTTCTTGACAGCATCGAATATGCCGAACAGGTCAGGCACGGGCATGGTTCAGTCCTTGCGCGGGATGGCCGAAAAGTGCGGCGATCAGGTCTTGATGATGAACATGGCCGCGAGGTTGCGCGGCCGCGTTTCGGCGTCGCCGGTGACCACGTTGAGGCCGTCCAGTTCGTTCCCGGAACCTCCGGAATCGTAACCCTCGCTGGTGACGCTTTCCCCCGCCTTGGAAGGCCTGGCGAAGCCGACTTTGCTCGGATTGGAGGCGTTGGTCATGCCGATGGCGGTGCCAACGCCATTGATGCGGGTCGGCGCCGTGGTCTTCGGTGCCGCGGTGGCCCAGTCCTGGAAACTGGCGAATGCACGGGCAGCGTCGAT
The DNA here is from genome assembly GCF_055456085.1 of Mesorhizobium subarcticum. Lineage (NCBI taxonomy): Bacteria > Pseudomonadati > Pseudomonadota > Alphaproteobacteria > Hyphomicrobiales > Phyllobacteriaceae > Mesorhizobium > Mesorhizobium subarcticum. Next base: position 5,387,024 of record NZ_CM144237.1, read on the forward strand.
GCCGCGAGCATCGTCGAAACCGCGCACAAACTCGCCGCGGAAGTCGGGCACGTTGAAGGTGGTCACCGCGTCGCCTGCGCCCCAGGTTGTGCCGATCACCGTGAACAGGGGCGCGAAGGTGGTGCGGCTAACCGCTTGACCATTACATTTCAACCAACCGTTCGGCGGCGTCGTCGATCCGTGCATGGCGATGATGCCGGGCGCGACCGTGATGGGCGGCGACACACCGGCAACGACTTGCGCCAGAAGAACCGAAAGCGCTTGCCAAAGCTGCGTCGGGTCGGCCGGATCGGGCGTAAGGCCCGCCTGGGTGATGACCTTCAGGATCTCATCCTGCAGATCGTTGACCACCTTGGCCGGGGGGATGGCGCCGATGAGGCCGGCCGTGCGATTGGCGTCCCAATAGGGAACGCGCACGTTGCTTGCCGGCGCGTTGACCGGATTGACGAATTTCATGTTGGCTCCTTTGGTTTATACCTCACGCCGCGCATCGGCCGCTGCACGGCCTGCGGCTCCGGCAGGGCGCGCCATCGGGCGCGACGGGCAATCGCCCTGCGGCCGGTCAGACGGAGAAGATGACGGTCGTCCAGGCCGGTTTCATCGCCTTGAACAGGCAGATGAGATCGGCGGGCAGGCCGAGGTCGCCGAAAGGCGTCAAGCCCATCTCGGCTTCGGCCATGTGGAAGTCGTAGATCGGGACATTGGGGACGCTGACGATCCAGACATATTGGACAGGCTCGCCGCCACTCAACTCATCAGTGCCGCCCATTTCGGAACCGCCCATGCAAAACGGCTTGGGTTCCTCGATCGTGATCGTGTAGCCGGCATCGGCGGCAAGCTGGATGAAGTCGGCGGGCGTGATGGTGCCGCCCGAGCGGATCTTAAGCAGCAGCGAGCGCATGCGCATGTCGATGGTCTGATCAGGACCAAGGCATGGGTCGGGCAGTCCGTATTCGATTTCCCAATCGTCGAGCGAATTGACGATGGTGACCGCCGTCGATTCCAGAACGACGCCGAAGAGGGCGCGGTAAGCGTCGCCAAGGGCGGAACCCATCGCGCGCCAGAAGCGGGCGAGCACGGATATCGGGTCAAGAGCCTGGTTGTCGGGCGTGCCCCACGCCGCTCCCCTCGGCAGCAGCCCCGTCAGGAAACCTCCAGACGTTTCGTCGTCGGGATCTGCCAGGACGTCGGACTGGTCGGGGACGGCAACGGACGTGTCTTGCGGGGCAAAGTGGAGGAAAGCCCGCTCGTCCTCGCCGAGATAGCGCGGCCAGCGTGTTGCCGGACCAATAGGGGCCGGATCAGACATAGGAAACCGTGCCCAGAACCGGCATCTTGCCGTCGATATAGGTGATGTCGCCCGAGGGGTAGATCAGAACGTGGCGATCCTCGCCGACCGCCTTGCTGACCGCTTCAGACACCCACGATCTCGACAAAGTGAATGGCTGCGTCGAGACACCAGGCCTTGCGCGCGACACCAACATGGCCGCGATTGAGGCCGCAATGGCCGAACGCGTCTGCACCGTGTCGAGGGCGAGGCCAGCGATGGTGATATCGAGGTTGACGGGTATCGGCGCCGAAACCGACAGGCCGGCACGGATCAGGCGGCGCGCTTCAAGCGCCTCTTGCACGATGGCGATATCGCCGGCCTCGGGAATGCCGTTGACGCGGCCATCGAAAAGAAACCAGACGCCGACCGTCCCCGGCGCATCGGCGAAGGGCAAGGCCCAGGCCTGGCTGACGCCGGGTACTTCGCGGGCGAAGCGCTCATAGTCGGAATAGGCGCCGCCCTGCGGTGGCCGCCGCTTGCGATCGAGGATGCGGGCGCGCAGGCTGGCATCGGTCTCGGTGTCGGCGCCGCCGCCAATGCCGCCCGCCGCCACGGTGGCGTCGAGGTCGAGATTGGGGAATTGCGTAGGGTCGGCACGCTGCACCGTCTCGCCGGCCGCGATGTTGGCGACCACGCCATAGTCGTCGGACAGGACCAACAGCGTCACCAATCCGACCAGGTCGGAACGGGCGTCCGATGCCGAGCGGTAGAGGCGGCCATTGTAGACGAAGCCGATGCCGGCCGGATAGATCGTGTCGGCATAGCCGTTGAGCGTGACGTAGCCTTCGGCACGCGCCTTCGGACGGCGATAGATGCCGTATTGCGCACCGTGGCGCTCGAGGTGCTGCACGCTGGCTGTCGTGGCGAAGATCTGCTCGTAAAGCCAGGCTGCGCGCAGGTGCATGTCGTGAAGCCCGGCTGCGACCGTCTTGACGATCGCCGTCAGATTGTTCGGCGACACCAGCGCATCAGTGCCCGGCAGGTAGCGGCGCAAGGAGCCGCGCAGCCGGGTCGAGATCTCAGTTGGCGAGAGGACGGTCCAGGGCATTGGCTATGCCTCACGCGCCGCATCGGCGGCGTCGCCGCCTGGCGTTCCGGCGGGGCGGGCAAACGTGCCCGACGGCCGGTCGGCCTTGCGGCCTAGCGGCCGATTGAGGATCGACCTCTTGGCGAGTTCCGTTTGCACGCACGTGCTCCATCAGTTGGCGAGAGGACGATCCAAGGCGCGCAACTGCTGCCACAGGACGCCGAAGCGCTGGTCGAACACGACCGCGCCTTCGCGGTCCTTCAAGGTGATGACGAGGTCGATGCGGCGTTGCGCCGGATCGGCGGTGGCGACCACGTCGACCGATGAGACGGCGCGCTGGTCGACCAGCGTCTGCAGCGCGGCTCGGGCATAGTCCTCGGCCCGCAATGCGGTGGCATCGCTGGCAGTCGAGCGGCGCAACAGCCAGAGCTTGGAGCCGATCGGCGTTTCGCCGAGGTCGGTGCGCAGGTCGAAACTGTCGCCGGGCCAGCCGCGGTTCTGCTCCTCGGGCGGCAGCTCATCCGGCTCGACGCGGGCATCGGTCATCAGACAGAGCAGGACAGCGGTCGCCAGTTCTGCCCGCGCGCGCAGGCCACCCGCATTGGCCCTGTCGTCGCCGGCCAGCGCCCAATCGCCGCTGACGCCATCCCATACGGTATCGGGCGACAGCAGCGGTTCGCCGTCGCCAGTGAGCGGTACGATGCGGATCATCAGTGCGTATGGTGGTTGCTGTTGCCGCCGGCATCCATGATGGTGCCGGTCGCGGTAATGTTGCCGGTGACGTTGAGGTTGCCGGTCAGGTTCCAGTTGCCACCGGTCAAGGTGATCGTGCGCGAACCGAAATCCATGGTCACCCCTCCGGCGAACAGTTTGATGATGTTGCCGCTGGCGTCGTAAAGCGCCGACGCCCCGTCCGGAATGTCGGGCCGATGCCCGGCATGCTCGATGCCCATCAGCATCGCCTGCGTGCGCCGGCCAGGCATCACCATGGCGACGCCGATCGCGCCCTTGGGCGGGCGGCTGGCGGCACCGTGCGGCTGCACGAAAAGGAGATCCTTGAACGTCTCGCCTGCCAGGCCACGACCGGAAATCAGCAGCTGGCCGTTGTCGAAACGCGAGCTATCGATCTGGAAGCGCGTGAGGTGGGCAGACGACTTCATGATCTTTGCCTCGCGGGCCGCATCGCCGCTTCGCGGCTGGCCCTCCGGCGGGGCGCGCCATCAGGCGCGACGCCCGGTCGGGCTTGCGAGCGTTGCTCGATAGTCATTGCGCCGAATACTCCGCTTTCGGTTCCGGCGCCGACCAGCCCTTGCCCGATTTCGAGCCGGATGAACTGCCGCCCAGCGCGCGCGGATCGGCGAGCGTCAGGGTCGCGCGCGTGCCGTCGCTTTCGGACTTGGTGTCCTGTGTCAGTTCGACGGACTTGATGACCATCATCTGGTCGAGATAGATGCGGGGGTGTCTGACGTAGACCAGCCAGTTGGGCGTCCAGATCTTGCCGCCCTGGTCACGCCAGCCGACAACGGAAATCGTCGCGCCAACAGCAAGCCCGGCTGCGGCGCGCGCTTCCCATTCGACGGCGTTCTTCATGTGCGAGGCGGTGGCCTCACCGTCGAGGACGATGATCTTCGGTCGGCTGCGGCCGGCGGCGGACGCCTTCGCCTCGGGACGCAGCGCCATGGCATTGACCCCGCGCGATTGCTGGCCGCGCACGATGGTCGGGTTGAACTTGCCCTCGCCCGAGAATTCGGCGCTGGCCGAGACGATGTTGACGCCCGCCGCTAGGCCGCCCGAATGCGTACCTTCGGGCTTCTTCACGATGGCGAGTTTGCCCTCGGGCGTATCATGGATGATCGCCGCTTCGGCGCGCGCCAATGGTTCCAGCGTCGAGTAGAGCGATTCCCCCGGCTCGATCTGGTGCTTGGCGATGGTCTCGAAGGAACCTTTGGCCTCGATGCCGATGCCAAGATTGTCGAAGGCATCACCAATGCCCTTGATATCCTTGTTCTCGACCAGGCCGGTCTTATGCAGGATCGATGTTTCAACCGCGTCGACCGTGCGGGAGACAAGCGTGATCGTTGCCTGCCAGTCATCCGGTCCCTGGTCGGGGCGCAGGTCGCGGACGTAGCCGGTCAGCAGCAACGTGCCGTTGGCGGTCAGGGTTGCCCCGTCATCAGGCCATGGCGGCGATACGCCCGGCGGTATGTGACCGGTGATCACGGCGGTGCGGACAGCCTCTTCGGCCGAGATCGAAATCGACACGTCATGCCAGGGCAGGAAGATGCCGCCCGCCGACACGCTAATGGTCTCAAGCGGCATTTTTCACCTCTCGCTGACCGACACGGAATGTAGTGCATTCAGAACAAGCCTCGACCATTGCAAGCCCTCGCCAACGCGTGTACTTTGCCGCGGCGCGCGCAGGTATTCCGCCTCACCATCGCGCATTTTCAATGGAAGCAAAAACTCGGTTTCACTCGCTGATGCACGCGGTGTGCGTCAGGCATGGCTATTGTGGCGGACTGCACGGCGACAGATTTATGCACGTGACCGATTACATTCCGCAGTCCGGCGATGTCACAGCGGACCAATTCGTAGAATGGGTTTTTCTCGCCGAACATGGCGGTCAAACGTATCGACCGTCTCCTATGCTGGATCGACACCGTGTGAGGCTCCGGGACTTTTTTGTCGAGCACATGGGGGCCGATGTCGTCGATGCAAGCCAGTTGAGATGGGAATGAAGGGCTGTTTGTTAGCGTCCCATCAACCCGCCATTTCCGACGCCGGCCAAATCAAGAAAGGACGACTGTGAAGAGCTACTTCCTTGAACAACTGCCAGACGAGCAGCAGGCGCGACGCGCGTTGAGCACGACCCTGCCCGGACAAATCGAGCCTTGGTTGCTCTCGGTGCCGGAAGGCGATGCTATTGCCTATTTCAACATTACGAACTTGGAAGACGATGGCGGCTTGGCGATTCAGGCTGACTGCAGCGGCCGCCACTTCGAAAAGGACGAGGTTGTGTTGAATGTTCTGCGGGCTCTGCGACAGACGCTTGGGGGTATCCTACGAGACGATTTCGATAAGTATCTGCCCTGAGTACGCCGCCGGATCGAGTTGGCTGGTTGCGCGAGATTTCATGAAAGTCATATCTGTTCGTCAAGGCGCAATGGCCTCGAACAGGACCGGCATGGCGGCCGGCGTTGCAACGCTGTTGCGCGAGACCAGTTCGCCCGCCCTGCCCGCATCGCCGTAAAGCGCGTAGGCAAGCGCCGTCGCCGGCAGGGATATTTCCGTCTGGACGTTGACCAACGGGGCGCGGTTGGCCGCCGTGGCGCTCAGGTCGGATGCAGCGGTGGCAGCGATGTCGGAAAGCCATTCGTTGACCGACACGTCGAGACCGCCAGAGAGCGCGTCAAGAACCGGATCGACCACGGGCGCGATGCGGTCGCGCGCGCGGCGGGCGTCCTGGCGCGATAGATAGTCGCCGGCCGCGAGCGTCTGGCAGAAGCCGGCCGCAAAGGCCGCCGCCGCCGCCAGATCGAAGACATCCGAACCGGCGGGGACGGCCGCCAGGGCGAACGCCTCTACCGTGGGGGCGGGATCGCCGACATCGGCAATCGTCCCACAGGTCGAGACGATGGCCGATGCAATGGCCGCCGCCTGCGCCACAGGCTCGCTCGACAAGCGGTTTATCGTGGCAATCGCATCGCCGACTTCGGATTGCTTCGCATCCGGCAGAGCCGCGGCGCTTGCCACGGATGACAGCTTGCCGGCAGCGGTCGCGATAGCCAGGGCCGAAGGTGCGGCCTGCCCGGTCGCGGTATCGCGCATTCGGAATGCGGCGGCGTCGGATACAAGTGCTGCGCCAGCCGAGATCAACGACGCGATGGCCAGTGCGCCCGGCACTGCCGCGAACGGCAGAGACGGGAGGCCGGCGGCGACGAAGTCGATTTCGAAGCCGACAAAGCCGGCGCGGCCGCGCTCGCGCGACAGGCTCCAGCGCGGCACGCGCACCAGGACCGGCCCAGACATCGGCAGGACAAGGGTCGCGGCGCCTGGCGTATTGAGCGCGGCGGTGAAGTTGCGCGCAGCCGCATCGGCGAGATCGCTGGCGACATAGGCCGACAGGCTGAAACGCCTGACATCGCCGCCCATATCCTCGGTGACATGAAGGTCGGAATAGGCGATCGGCGAGACGGCAACGCGCCGGCCGCCCTCGGCGTTCTCGACCTCGACGAAGAACGGCACGCCCCGGAAGGATGCCGGACGGAAGGCCTTCAACCAGTCGCGCATCAGCGTGGTCCCATGGCACGGCCTGCATCGGAACGGCCGGTGTCAGCACGAACCGGCTTGAGCGAGCCGATCGGCCGTGAAAGGTCAGCGGCGGCACTGCGCGCGGCTGCCGCGAGACTGTTGGCGCCCGCGACGAGGGCACTCTTCAGTTCGCCAGCGACTGACGACAAGCTGTCGGCGCCTTCCTTGATACTGTCGCCGGCTTGCTTGCCGCCATCGGAAATCGACGACGCCGTCTCGACCCCCGCTCGTTTCAATGCACCCGCCGCCGCGGCATTTGCGGCAATCTCCTGTGCGTTCGGGGCCGTCATGGCAACGATCGAGCGGTCATCCTTCTGCCTGAACGCCCCGTTGCGCACCGCGGCAGCATGGCCCCTTCCGTAGAGCTGGTATTGTTCGGCCATGCTTGGCGCGACCGGGCGCGGCGACGGGACGGGAATGGCGCTGGCCTGGTCCTGCCGGCGCGACGGCAATTCCGGGCTGGCGCTCATCGGCCCTTTGGCGGCTAGCAGGCCTTCCGGGGAACGCCAGCCGGCCTTGAATGCCATCATGCCCTGGTCCTGGTTGTCGAAGCCGTTGCGCAGCCACCACATGCGCTTTTCCCAGAAGCTCATCCCTTCCTTGTCCAGCTGCGCATTGATGAACTGCGCCTTGTCCATGTTGGAACTGACGAAGTCCATGGCGCCGGTCGCGGCAGGGGCGACGCTGGATCCCACGGAACGCGTAAAACGCTCCCACGACGCCCCCATGCGGTCGATCTTCGACTGGTTGTCATCGAGGATCTTGCCGAGGTCGCGCAATGTCGAACCGTCGACATTATCGAGGTCGGCGACGAATTGGTGAAACGCGTCCTTGCCCTGGACCAAGGCGCGCATGCCCTTCTGGACCTGGAGATCGGTGAAAAGGCGCGGGATCTTCGACAGGTCGCCCTTGGTCGCCTTCTCGGTCAGCTCGATCATCACGTCGAGCAGATCCTTGCCTTCCTTGCGGGCCCTGGCCAGTTCCTCCGGCAGATTGATGTGGAATTTGGCGAAGTTCTTGACCGTTTCCTGGCTTTCCATTTTCTGCAAGACGTTCTGCAGGTCGGTCGCAGCCTCGGATGCATCGCCTTCACGGATGCGGATGGTCTGCAACGCCGACGCCAGCCGGCCGAGGCCCTTCTCGCCCTTGTAGCCGAGCGCGGCGAAAGCCGGCGCCAAGCTCGGGATATACTGCGCCATATCCTTCAGCTCGAACTTGCCCTGCTTGCCCGAGGTGACGAGGATGTCGAAGGCGCGCTGCATCTGGCCGCCGGCAATGCCGAAGTTCGTGCCGATGGAATTGGCCGTGGTGGCGATGTCGGTGATTTCCGCGCCGGCCGCCTGCGCGGTCGCTGTCACGGCCGGAAGGAAAGACAAGGCATCGTCAAGATTGCGGCCGGCGGCAACCAGTGTTTCCAGGCCATCGGTGACGCTGTCCTGCGTCGTCGAATAGTCGAGTGCCGCACGGTCGACGGTTCGGAACATTTCGGCAAGTTTGTCCTTGCCGGCATCGGCATTGATGGCGATGCGGTTCAGGCGGCGTTCGGCGCTGGCGAAATTGGTGACAAGCGCCGAGGTGCCGCGCACGACGCCGTAGGCGAGAAGCCCGCGAACGGCGTAGGCCGCGAGCGCGCTGTTGCGGGCCATCAGCCCCTGCGTCTTGTTGAACGCCAGCGCCTTCTGGTTGACCTGGTTGAGCTTGCCAGAAAGCTGGCCGAACGCGGCCGTTGGACCAAGCTTCGCCGACAGGCGCAGGATGGCCTCGATCGTCCGGTTGCTCATTTTCTTGGCCTTCGTTTCAGGAATTCGATGCCGCGATGGTGCAGCATGCCGATCTCGGAAAAGGTCAGCGGCAACACGACATCCGGCTGCCAGCCGAAGTAGAAGATCAAGTCATCGGCCTGGATGCCGATGATCTCGTCTAGCTGCCGGCCGCTGGCGCGGATGGCATAAAAAAATCGATCACCGCCTCGCGGACAAGCCGCGCGTCGGCAAGGCCGAGCACGCCAAGCTGCCCAATATCAGGCGACACGACGCAGCGCCTGACATAGGCCGCGACGGTTGCCGTGTTCTCGATGACCACGTTGTTGCCGGCCGCCTTCTGGACTTCATAGGGCTCGCCGAGGGCCAGCAGATCTTCGAAACGCGGCTCGCGCACGGTGACGCTGTCGAAGATCTGGTCGTGCGCCTCATAGCGCTTCGACAGCGGGACGATCTTGTCGGGCATTTTTTCCTCCTTGCCTCACGCCGCGCACCGACCGCTGCGCGGTCTGCGGCTCCGGCGGGCGCGCCATCGAGCGCGACGGCCGGTCGGCCTTGCGGGCTTCGCCCGATCAGATCTTCTTGTAGGCCCGCGCGATCCCGGCGACGCCGGACACCTCACCGGTCGCGCGATTGATCGAGGGCTGGCCGGTGAACGCGGCTTCCGTCCACAGGTGCTGCGCGCCATTGAACGTCTCGTTCAACGTGACATTGAACCCTGATGCACGCATGAGGCTGTTCCAGTCGTCCGCGGACATGTCTTCGAAGGTCAGTTCGAAGCCGTAGCCGGTCGGCTCGGCCGTGCGGTAGACTGATCCGTCCTGGTTGGCCGCACCGGTAAAATTGAGGTTGGACGGCTTCACCGTTGCAGCCCCGCGCACCACGATGCGGTCTCCTGTCGACATCGCGAACGTCATCTCGCCACCGAAATTCTGCATCGGTCTTTCCTTTAAAAAACGCCCGTAGGCGACGGAAGGGTTAGATATGTGACAGATTCTGCACGTTAGAAATTAGTGAGCGAATTGATGCCCGACCAACTAGCGCATGCCTGCCAATTGGGGCTATTGAATTGCCCAGAGAATATTGGCTTGGGGGCGGAACGGTGGCTGAATTTGAGGAAGGCCGCTTGAATATAAATATCAACGACGCACCTTCCTTTATTGCTATAGTATCTGCTTTTAGTATTGCTATATCAATATCTCGAGAGCTTGGGTTTTTTTGCTTTTTTGATCTGAAGTTTCTTACCTTATATACGTTATCAGACGTGATATCTATTTCTCTCAGCATTGTCCCGTTTGCATTGGTCGGCATCGCGATTAATCTGTTAATTGATCCAAGCAGGCGACCTGACCGTAAAATACCACCTCTTGTTTCATCGACATTTGATGTCGCATTTAAGGCGTACGAAAAACGCTATTTGAGAATAGCCTGGATATCATTCACTTACATAGCAAAACTATTAACATTAATATGTCTTTTTACTGATGCTCGGCCAATCGCAGCTATGCTAATTCTTTTATATATTTATTTCCGAGTCACAACTTGGGCTTTTAGCAGTAATATTGTTAATAAATATCGTTCATATTATGCCTTTCACGTATCAATTTGGTTTATAATAACCGCTTTTGTCACTGGAATGAGTGACTTTCAGACATTGTCCTCTAAATTTTCGCCAACATATATAATAAAACTGGAGGATAAATCAATAAGACGCGTACAGATATACAGAATATTGTCGAAGTATGTAATTTTTTCGGAAGCAGACGGCCGCATTACAGCGATGGATACGTCCGGAATAAAAGAGATAACTACCATACGTGACGACTTTCGTTCTCCAGGTCCAAGCATTTATCAGTTGTATAGGTGGATTGAGCGAAATTATCTGTTAGCTGACCACAAACCCGATCGCCGTGATGAATAATTCCTCATTTGGATCGAGATACAATTAGCCTATGGCGCGATACTGACTATAGAGCTGCGCGTTGGCGGCGATCACGTCGAGCGCGTTGACGCGATCGATCGGGGCCATGATGTCGACGCGGTTGGCATTCTCGGTGTTGCGCTGGACGATCAGGCGATCGGCGAAACCCCGCGCGTTCTCGAGCACGCCCTGAAGCTCCAGCGTGTCGGCGGCATGGACCAGCGTCGCCTTGATCGACTTCGGCGTCGACAGCGATCCCAAGCCGCCGGGGTTCTCGTCGGCAAGCGCCTTCTGGCCGTGCTCATAGGAGAGCTGCGCGCGGAAGAAGCGCAGGATGGCGACCAGCTGGCCTATGGCCTGGATATCGCGAAACGTCTCGTCGGGCTGCGCGTTGGCGTCCTTCTGGTAGGTGGTGATGATCTTGTCGATCGCCACGCGGCCGTCCCTGGTGATCAGGAAGCTCGAAACGCCAGAGCGCAGCAGCGTGTTGCGGCCGGCATAGGTCGGCACGGTCGAGCGGTTGCGCTGCGCCTTGACGCCCTCGACCACCAGGCCGGTCTGGTTGCGCGACACGTTGCCGGTAACGCCGTCGGACAGCCAGGGCACGATACGGGCGACGAGGCCAGTTGCCCACAGCCAGGCCGGTGTGGCGTTTCCGGCCGAGGCGATGCGCGGCAGGATGGTCAGGTGACGATCATTGAGCGACAGGCCGAGCGTGGTGAGCGCCGAGGTCGACCCAGTCGACGGCGCGAAGACGTGGCCGTAGACCTGGCGGCTGTAAGCCCAGCGCCCGGACGTGTCATTCAGCAACGCGGCATAGCGGCCGATGTTCGTAGCGTCGGCGAAGGGCGACACGATCCAGTCATAGGGATCGTCGCCAAGGGATGCCAGTGCGCTGGACAGGTCGGGATCGCCGGTCGGCACCACGGTGTTGGTGAGCGTCAGCACCGCGCCGGCAAAGGCATTGGCGTTGACCGTGGACGGCACGAAGAAATCGAGATCGGAGAAGATAGCGCCGGCATGGCGCGCGGTGACGGTCACGGTGTCCGTCACGACGGTGGCGGTGACCGGCAGGGAGGCGCCGGTCAGGCTGTTGAAATAGCCGTTGATGGCGGCGGCGAGTGCCGCCGCAACGGTGTTGGCGCTGTCGCCGGCCGCGATCTGGACCTGCACGGGTTCGCCGGCGATCTCGATCACGCCGGCGCCGCCGCTGGCCGGAGCCGAGTTGACCTTGATCGTGTCAACGCCCGCCGTGCCAGTCGCGGCGGCCGAAACAATCCACGTTTCCTGCACCGGGGCGTTAAGGAAGGCAACGCGGGCCATTTCGGCCAGCATCGAGCCGGCGCCGGCAAGCGCCACCGCTTCCTGCGCCGAGCCGACAGCCTGCGGCGTGTTGTCGGGAATTGCCGCACCCGTGTTCTTGTGGCCGACCAGCAGCAGCCGCGACTGCGATTGATAGCTGCCGCCCGACGTCACTTCGAACGCGAACAGCGGCGCGACCAGGCCAGCGCCGGGGATGTTGTTGAACTGGATCGACATGGATGTCTCCTCTTTGGTTATGCCTCACGCCGCACACCGGCCGCTTCGCGGCCTGCGGCTCCGGCGGGGCGCGCCATCAGGCGCGACGCCCGGTCGGGCTTGCGGGCTTCGCCCGGATCGGCTCTTCAACCACCAACGAACCGTCATTGACCAACTGCAGCCAGACGGGATCTTCGCGATCGATGGTCTGGCCCTCGGCCGGGAAATCGGTGTTGGGGCGGAAGGGATGCGGCATGCGATGCGAGGCATCGGCGAGCCGGGCGTGAACGAGATTGGTCATGGTTGATCCTCGTCTGGAATATCGGCGAAGGGCGGCGCGACGGCAGCGGACGGTCCTGCCTGGCCGGATAAGCCGTTGCGTCTGGTCTCGAAGGCGAAGGTGTCGACCACCGGCAGCGGTTCGGCGGCTCCGAACTGCGCCGCCATGCCGAGGAGTGTTGCCTTGGCGTAGGAATTGTCGGGCAGCATTGCGGCGATCCCGGCGGCGGGTTGCGGCAGGCCGCCGGAGGGTGTGAATTCGTCGTCCGGTATCAGGCAGTCGAACAGCATCGTTGTACGCTGCCAGCGCAGACCCAACTCCGGCACGGCAAAGCCCTCCTCGTCGATGCTCTCGACCGCGATGACCGCCTTGCGAAACAGCGCGCCGGTTGGCCCGGCGGTCAGCGTGAAGCGCACCTGCGCGCAAAGGGCCGCGAGCACGATCCGCGCTTTCGGGTCCGTTCCCGCCATAGCGTCGACGAAAGCGCCGTCTTCGTCCTTCGAAGCGACCGCCAGTTCGGCAACCACTTCTAGGATGGTTCGGCCGTTGCGCTGAACACTCCCCTGCCCGGCGCCGCGGCGCGCCGATTCCGACTTGCGCGTGAAGAGCGACAGGACCGGCGTGTATTCCTTGCCGGGGGCGAGGATATCGAGCGACGGCCGGCGGCTGTCGAAGACGCGCTCGCGAGCAAGCGTCGGGAAAGCAGTGGCGCCGGTCGGCGAAAGGCTCTCGACCGCAGCCAGGCGGGTCGTCTCGGCAGCGATCGTCACAGGGTAGCCTTTGTCCGGTTGACGAAGATGGCCTTGCGGCGGCCGCCATCGTCGGGGATGGCAGCGACGATATAGCGGGCATCGCCCAGGCCGACGATGTCGTCGACCCTGATCGGATGCGGCCAATCCGTCGACAAAGCGGTGATGACGGCCTCATGGCTCGGCATTTCGCGAACACGGTCACGATCGGTCATCAATGTCGGCGGGTGCGAAAAGCCTGGCACAAGAGCAGCCGGACCAAGATGAATGGAGCCATCGAAATCGAAGCCGGGGCGATCGGGATCGCTGACGCGATTTGAATTGACGCTCTGGCCCTTTGCGGTCGGGTAAACATGGAAGCTCTTCGTGTCGAAGGTATCCGCGATCGAGCCCTCCAGGGCGGTGAGCGCGCTTTCCCAATCGACCATGGTCCGCTTCCTATAAGGCACAGCCGCCGAAGAACCCGGCGGCTGGAGTTTCAGCAGGGACGCTGACGTCAGGTGTTGCGGGCGCCCATCAGCGCGCCGGGCCGGGTGCAGAGCTGGAGCGCATTCATCTGCAGCTCGCCATTGATGCCCTTGTCGTTGGGCATCGGGAACTGCTTTGCATAGAGGCGCTCGCCCATGGTGTTGACGGTCTCGATGTAATCAGCCGGCGCAAAATACGTCTTGAACAGGTTCGCCACGCCGACCGGGAAGAAGCGGGCCTTTGTGGCGGCGATGCCGACACCCTCGCCATCGATCTCACCATAGTTTTCCCAGACGATGTCGCCGAACTCGAAGATCGGGTTGGAGGAGCGGTTCTTGCCGACAAAGGAATCGCGCAGGATCTGCGCATCCGTCCAACCCTTGTAGGTGTCGCGGACTTCCTTGTGGGACAGCAGCTGGTCGAAGAAAGTGTCGCCGACGAAAGCGTGCACGGAGGCAAAAGGCACGCCGCCAAGGGCCTTCTTCTCCGCCCTGATGACCTTGGTGCAGGCAAGACGAAGCGCACCGTCGACAGGATTAGCATTGTCGAGGTCGAAATCGACTTCGGCGACCTGGTTGATGCCGAACTCGGTGAACAGATTGAGGGTCGTGCCATCGGCATAGGTGATGATGCCGGTGACCGCGCCCAGGCGGGCGTGTTCTTCGGTCAAGTCGAAATCGGACATGTTGGCCGAGATCACGTCGCCGACCACCTGCTGCACCGTTGCAAGCTGGTCCGAAGTGCCCTTGGCGCGGACGCCCTGCACCTGGTCGGCATAGACGGCCCAGTCACGCTGGAAGTGCGGCACCTGGAAGTTTGTCATCTTGCGCTTGGGCATGTCGCGCGTTTCGCCAGGCCCGCCGCGGGGCGACGGCTTGACCAGCTGCAGGATATCGCCGACGCGTTCGATGGCGATCGAAGTCGTGTTGACCGGGTTTGTCGAAAACAGCCCCATCTCGCCGATGCGGCCGGGCCGGTATTTCAGGTCATTGACGAAGTCGGTCAGCGAGGTGCAGCTGAACGCATCGTTTTTGAAGATGTCGAGAATGTTGTCCATTTGCGTTTCCTTGGAAATCCTGCCTGGCAGGAGCGATGATGGCGCGGCGTGCCGCGGGCTCAAGAACTGGCCGGCGGTTACCCGCCGAACCGTCAGTTGCGGATGATGATGCCGCGCGCCTGGAGCGCCTGGGCGGCGTCGGCCTTTTGCCCTGCAGTAATGCCAACCGGCCACTCGATCTGGTGACCGTTGACCTCGGCGTCGCGGGCGATGATCGCGATGGCGGCGGTCGCGTCTGCCGGCGTGGTCACGCCGTAGATCGCGATGGCGGCGGCCACTTCCGATCCGTCGGTGCCGGCCGGGTTGAGGGCGACATACTGGAGGTCCTCGGCGTCAGCCTCGACGGTGACAGTGAACCGGTCGCCGGCGACGAAATCGGTCGCGTCGGCGATCGTGAACTTGATCTCCTTGTTGAACGCCTGGCCGACGGTCGCCTTGCCGATCGACCTGCCCGAGGGGTCGAAGACCTCGAACGTGCCGCCATTGGCTGCCGGCTCGGTGCAGGTGATGACGTAAACCCCGTCCTTGACCCTCGATGACACGGCGGGATTGGCGAGCGTCAGCGCTCCGGAACCAGCCGTGTCGCCAGCGTCCGCAGCGGCAGTTGCGACAACGCCCGCGACAACAGCGATCTTGGCAAGCACGGTGCCGGCGAGGAGTGTCTGCGAAAAGGCGATGCTGGCGTTCTCACGCGAGCGATGGAAATTCGCCTCGCTGAGCAGGAACTCGCCGGCGTGCCGGCCTTCGGTAAAAGTCGTCATGGCTTCAGCCTTTCAACGAATGGAGGGATTGGGTGCGCGACCGGCGGGTCAGCCGTTGCGCCTGTTGATGCTTTCGGCCGCCTTCTTCCAGCCGGCAGATGCAGCGGCGCCTTCGGTCTTGGGCGCCCCCGGCTGAGCGAGGCCTGCGAGCCGAGAGTTTTCGTAGTCCGTTGCATTGGCGCCGGTTGCCGGTTTCGACGCGGCGACATTGGCAACGACGAAGGCGGCGACATCCTCGCCGGACATGGCGGGCGACTTGCTCGCCAGGTCGAGGGCAGCGGCCATGCGAACGCCGTCGCCCTTGACGCCTTCGGCGCCGAGTGCGGCTGAAAGGCGAGTGCTTGCAGCGGCCACGCCGGCGGCATTACCCTTGGTCTCGGCCGACATGAGGGCGGCGTCATGATCGGCCTGGGTGATGGTGCCCGCCGCGGCGGGCGTCTGAGTTCCAGACATTCCGGTCTCCTTTTCGCCCGTTGGGCTCTGAGTGGAGGCCTTCGCCTCCGGCTTATCCCCTTGGCTCGGGGAATCTTCGTCCAGCGGCGCGCGCATCGCCGCGCCCACCGTCGCGAGCAAGCTCGACATGGTTCAGTCCTTTCGGTTGACTTCCGAGATGAAGGCGGAAAACGCCTCGTGGCTGTTGCCGACGGCGTCGACCAGGCCGAGGCGCAGCGCGTCGCCGGCATTGAAGCATTCGGCCTCGGTCTTCAGCGCCGCCGCCTTCGAGAAGCGCTTGCCACGACCGGCCGCGACAGTCGCTGCGAAGCGGTCGCGCATCACCTCACACTCGGCAAGCCAGCGCGCGGCGAGCTCGTCGGGCAGCGGCTGGTAGGGATTGCCGTCGACCTTGTGCTTCCCGGCGTGGATCATGGTGACCTTGATCCCCTCCCGACCGAGGTTTCCGCTGAAGTCGGCATGCAGCATGACGACACCGATCGAACCGGCGCCGCCGAACTCCGGCATGACCACCTGGCGCGCCTGGCTGGCGAGCAGAAAGCCTGACGAGTACGCGAAATCGGTCAGGATCGAGATGGTCGGCTTGGCTTTCGACAGATCACGGATCGCATCCGCTGTGTCGAATGCGCCGTTGCCCTGTCCGCCAAAGCTGTCGACCTCGAAGACGACGCCCTTGATATCGGTCCGCTTCTTCGCACGGGCAATCTGCGTCTGCAGGCCCTGGTAAGAGGTCTCGCCGGAAGACGAGCCGACGAAGGCGCCCTTGTAGACCAGCGTGCCTTCGATCGGGATGATCGCAACGTTGTCAACCACGTAGAAGGGCGACAGGTTGTTGCGATCATAGGCGGTGCCGAGCCGATCGCCGATGACGCCAGCCGAGGGGCGACCATTGCCGAAGCCTGTATGATCGACCATGCCTTCGCCATTGACGATGGACACGGGATAGCCGGTGAGGCGAGGGCCAAGCAGTCGGGCGACAGTCTCGGCCTTTCGCGGGTGGTAGAGCAGCGGCTGGTCGAAGACCTGGCCGCAGATGCGGTCGAGCGCTACAGGCATCTGTCGCCCCCCGTGAAACGCATACGCTTGGCGTAGCGCGAACGATGGCCGGTGGTCTTGGCCGAACAGGCCTCGGCAAGGCGCATCAGTTCGGAATCGAGAGCGGCCATGCTCGCCACCGAAACCCGAATACGCTGGTGCGTTACGGGCGAGCGAACCTCGGTCTCCTCGACCCGTTCTCCGGCGAGCAGCTTCAGCTTCGCCGCATAAAGCGCCTGATAGAGCGCGCAGGGATCCTCGGCGTCGACCTCGACGCCGGCAATCTTGACCTGGTTGGCCATCAAGCGTTTTCCTTCTTGCTCGCTGGCTTTTCGGCCGGGATCAGGTCGTCCTTCGGGGCTCCTGCCCCCGGATTGCGATCGAACGGGGACGGCATGCCTTCCGCGAGATAGCGCTTGTGCCAGAAGAGCCGGCGCTCGAAGACTTCCTCCGCGTCGACGCCGATCTCGGCGCATTCCATGTCCGGCGTAGAAGTGCCGTTGAGCAGCCGCTCGGTCGCCGCCTTGGCGCTCTTCTGGTCGTCGGCGGTGGCCTTGGCCGGTCCTTGCCAGGTGGCCCAGAGGACCTTGTCCCTGTTCGCCGCGAAGGCCTCGTAGCCGCCCTTGAAATGTATGCGCCTCGTGCCGATCAGCTCGTCGACACGATGCTCGTAAGCGATCTGGCAGATCGGCGAGGCGATGCGATCGCGCCGGCGGGTGACCACCGGGTGCAGGGAAGCACCCTCCATGCGCGTCGACGAGTAGGTCGCGCCCTCGTAATTCATGGTGTAGCTGGCGACACTGATGCCGATGGCTCGAGCCATGCCCCGCTGCAGCTCGTTGGACACCGGCAGGAATTGCGGACCGGGAATGCCTGTCGACATCAGGTCGAGTTTTTCACCCGGGGCCAGGTGAGAGATCTTCGGATCGCTGCCGACCGAGATTTCGCTTTCCGCCGCCTTGTCCATGACAGCGAGAAAGTAGTCGCGGTACTGCGAGCGCAGCTCCTTGTCACCCGCCCCCTCGCCGAGGGCTTCCAGCGCCTCGAAGGCCTCGGCCGTTGGCTTCTCGCTGGTCAGCGTCTGGGCGAAGACGGTCTGCAGGATGCTGGCCTGGATCGTCGTGTCGACAAGGACTTCCCACTGAAGGTAATCGCGGAACGCCGCGACGAGCCGTGAAATGCCGCGTACATCATTGCTGTCCATCGGGTCGAAGACATGGGCGACCATCTGCCGGCCCTGCGCGTCATAGGCGAGATGATCGCGCTTGACCTGAATGCCAGTCTCCTTCTCGCAGAGGCGATAGGCGACCGGCCGGCCATTCGCGTCATGAACGACGCCCTGATAGAGCCCTTCGAACTCGCTGGTATCCTGCACCAGAGCGGTCGGCGTGGTCAGGCACATCTTGGTGCCGGACGCGATGCCATAGCGGCGGCGCTCGGCGATGGACATATAGTCCATCAGTGCCAGCGCCTCTCCGTACACGACATCGTGGCGCAGCGCGATGTCGACCATCTGCGGGGCGGTGAACTTGCCCTTGAGGTCGCATTCGCGGGCGTTCCAAGCCCAGTGCTTCCACTCGGTTTTCAGAAGCTTGATGAAGTCGTCCGTTTCCTTGCGGTCGTAGCCCAGGCCGGACAGATCGGGCATCGGGTTGAGGAGAAGCTCGACCCCGACCGTATCGGCGATGACCTGATCCACCGCGCCGCGCAAACGGCCCGAATTCTGGATGATGTCCATGGCAAGGCCTGCGGCACGCCGCCAGGCGATGCGCACCTCGTCGCGATGGTCGCGCATACCGCCGCCGCGTGTCGACAGGATCCTCGATCGCGTGTCGCGCAGGTATGAGGCCTGTGGCGCTGGCCGGCTCGGCGCGATCGCAGAGCCGGCCTTCACCCGGACGCGAGGCTTGTCGGTCATTACCGCTTCTTCCACTTCTGTTGACGGGCCTTCGACGCCTGGTCTGACGGTGCTTCCGCCGGCGCAGGTGGGGCCGTTGTGGCTGGCGCTGCTCTCAGCGCATCAAGCAAATCCGGTTCCGAAGTCGGTTGGAGAAGCTTGCGCAGGTCCGCCCAATCGTCCGCTCTCTTGGTCGACAGGCCGAGCATTTCGGCCATGGCCATGGCGTAGACCTGCGCGTCCAGGCAGTGATTTTCCCGCCGCAGGCGCTTCCATTCCTCCTGGAATTTCCCGCGCACCACCTCGGCGACGAAAGCCTCGGCCGTGAGCTGCAGGAAATATTCCTTCGGCAGGAACTCGCCGAAATGCACGTAGCCCGACGGATCGGACGGTTCGCCGGAGCGCAGCCCCAGCTTGTGAAGGTTGGCAAAAAGCTCGGCCTTCAAGCCCCAGGTGCCGACCGGCCACAACATGGCGCTGCCGAAGCGCTTGCGTTTGCCGCGCTTGGTGACCGACTTCTTCGCCGGCACGCTGATGGCCGGGATGCCCCGCCCGCCGACGCCCTTGACGGCGTAAGCGTTGGCACGGCGGCGACACCATTCCAGCACCTAGTTGGTGCGGCCGCCGTCGCCGCCGTCAACCGCGAGCGCCTCGATCCGCCGCATATTGCCGAAGGCGTCTTCGAGCGGCTTGGCAAAGAACGCATCGAGCTGCGTCCATGCGCCACCGGCGGCATTGTCGGTTGCGCCTTCGAAGAAACGGACGCCCAGAACCCAGCTCTGCCGATCTTCGCCGAAGGCAATGACCAGCGCCCATATTCCATTGTGCTGGACGTCGGCACCCCCGACCACGATCAGCCCGTCGGCAGGGATTTTCATTTCCGCGAAAGGCTCGCGCCGCTCCATCAGCCTTTCGTATTCCGGCGCGTTGCCCTTCACCTTGGCGGGCAACCCGAGCACCAGGTTGAAGATGCCCTTTTCTCCGAGGCCGCCGGCCTTGGTGTGGTTGAGGACATCCTCGGCAATCGCTTCGTAGCTCATCATGAGCGAATCGAAGGCGTCGACGTGGAAGCCGGGGTGTCGGTCCGGTCCTTCGGCGGTGGCGACATAGCGCCCGGCTCTCACACCCACGACGCGTTCGGCCTCACTGACGATGTGCCCGCAATCGGGGCAGGCATAAAAGCTCTTGTGCGGATGTAGCCTGTCGAGGTGGAAGCCCTCATAGACCTGTTTGAACCAGTGCCCGCACTCGACACAGGCGATGTTCCAGAAGCGCTGATCCGAACGCCGGAAGGATCGGTCGATCCGGCAATGGCCTGGCGCATCCCCCAGCTCGTCGCCGGTATCAATTTCGGGCGTCGAGAGTTCGAATATCTTGAAAGACTTTGTCCGCCGGAACGCCGTGAAGCGGCCGAAGAAAAGCGTTTCGGGATCGTCGCCATTGATATGGGTCTGCCATTTGGAGACCTCGTCCTTGACGCCATATCGTGTTGTCTTGCCCGACAGGTCCGTCGCAACATTGGCGTTGGCCAGCATCAGCGATCCGCCCGCGAACCGCTTCTCGTACATGGTCGAGCCGGCGCCCGAGCGATCGACAGCCGGGAAAATCACCCGCTTGCCGGTCTCGGTCTGCCACGCCTCGATCGTCGGCTGCAGCTTCTGGCTGTTCATGTCGCGCAGGAAGTCGATCGAAGGCAGGCCGTAGATCGTGTTGTCCGGTGCGGTGTCGGCGATATAGAGCGACCAGGCCAGCGCCAGGATCGTCACGCCGGTCTGCTGTGACTTGCGCACCGTAACCAGGTTGCACTGGTGTTCGATGCTCAGGCAGTCGGCGATGTCGCCAAGGTAGGGCGCATCGTCAAGCGCCCAGAGTTCCCCTTTCTTCGGGCCGTCGATCAGGACGATGTTCTTCGGCAGCCAGTGGCGGAAGCGCGCCGGCGGGCGTGGTCTGATGGCATCGGCCAGGGCCATGCCGGCGAGGCGCAGCGCGCCTGGATGGCCGGCGTCAACATGGATGCTCAAAGCTCGTCGTCCTCGAGCACTTCATCGAGTTCGGCGGCATGCTCGACGATGGCGCGCAGCTTGTCGGCGATCTCGGTGTTCAGGTCGAAAGCGATGTTCCGCAGCAGGACGCGCAGCCCGTGCGAGCCCTCCCGCGACACCGCCAGCGCCATGTCGTCAGCCTTGTTTTGAAGGCGCGCGATGCTCGACTGGATCTCGCGGCCACAGACAGTCAGGGCCTCGCGCATGCGATCGGCGCGGACCAACTGGCCCACATGCTCCTGCCGGCGCAGCTTTTCGCGCCCGACCTTGAGCCAGGCTTCCTGCCGAAGCGCTTCATCGCGCGACGTGCTGGAGTTGGCCGGCGATGCCGAGGGCGCATCCTTGCGCGCGGCCGCCACTTTCTCGGAGCTGGCGAACTCGCCACGATAGTGGTCGTAGTGCGCCAGCGAAAACCGCGTGATGCGGTCCCGGCCGTCGCGCTCGACAGGTAACCAGTGCTCCTCGAAAAGCCGCCGGACCAGCTTCGTCACAGCCTGCTTAGTCACGCCATCACGAGCGGCCACCTCGGCCGGCGTCGCCATCACGATCTCTTCAGACGGCATCCAGACAACTTCCTTTAGGCCGCTGACAACTCTGACAACCCGACTTTTTCGATGGTCCGACTAGCGGAATTCGGGGGTCCCCCGGGCCCGCAAGTGAGACGGTTGCTGGTACGGTCCCTAAGCCTGGGGGGACGCTTCGGGTCAGCGAGGCAGGAGGTTCTCGACCTCGTGCAGATATCGAGGCAACAGGCGCTCCTCGATAAGCACGGCCAGGACCTGCAGGAATACATCGGGATTGTCCGTGATGTCGTGGGCAGGGTTTGGGCCGAACAGCTCGCGTATTGGCAGACGCGCCTTGCCCTGTCGCTTGAACACACCCTCGTGGCCGCTAGCCATCGAGGCTATGAACGCCGATCGATATGATCCGCGCATCCGCACCCGCACACCCTTGGCGGTTTGTGTCGCGCCAAGTTTGAACAGTGCGATCCAGTTCGACCGCATGACCACGTCGGCGCTGTTGCCGCCGGCGTTCATGTGGACGGTAGTCAGCGCCCGCACCCGCGCCTGTGTCAGGTCGACCCGTTCGGCTGAACGTTTGACGATGCGCGTGCGCGCCATTTGCATGATGCGCCGCAACGCGCGGCTGGCGGCCTTGACCTTGATCTCTTCCGGCAGTCGGGCAATGCCGCGCGCCAGATGGGCGAAGTCGGATGCGTCGGCGTGAAGCTCGATTGCCATCCGCTCGTTCCAACAAAAAACCCGCCTCGGCCGGCCGGGCGGGCTGTGATCTGATTTACCGTGTTCAGGTGTAGGTCAAGTTTCCGCCGCGCGTCAACGCGCGAAGCCAGTTTTTTTCCAGGGGTACTCCGTCGCCCCATCGATGACGCTCACGCCCGGCTTGTCGCTGTCCAGCCAAGGCGTCATCGACCTGTCCGAGAAGACCAAGCTGTGACCGGTCAGCTGGGTGACGATCTCCTGCTCCAGCCGGCGCAGCGCGGCCACCCATATCTGGTAGTCGAGGCGGCCGAGGATGTCACCCGCAGGGTCGGCCGAGAGTTCATGCTTGCGATAGGCGCCGCTCATCGGCCGCCCGGAACGGACATTGTAACCGTCGACTTCGAGATCATAGGTCTTGCCGTCCTCATGGCGTATCCGCTGCAGGACGAACCATGCCGGCCTGCCGCCCCGTTCCACCGTCCTGACCTTCGAGGGCTCCGCCTGATAATCCGGCTCGCGGCCGAGAATGGCGGTGCCGACGACCGTGCTGACGACGCCCTCGGCGCGCAGATGCCGTGGCCTCGCTTTGTAACGCTCGACGGCCCGATCGACCGCCGCCTGCGCTAGGCCTTCGGTGTCGGGCCAATCCGCCAAAGCGTTCCAGCCCTCAGGCACGACCACATCGCACTGCGCCAGCCCAGCCACGGCGCGGCCAACCAGCACCGCATCGTCATGCGGCTCGCCCTGCTCGATCCAGTAATTGTCATAATCCCTGGCGCCGCGATCGATCAACGCGCCGAGTTCGCCAAAACTCAGGATCTTGCCCCATGACGATGTCTGCAGCGTCCGCCAGGCCGAGTTCGGATTGTCCAGCCCGTCCACACCGCCGCCCTTCGGCAATTCGTGGACGAAGGCCCAGGTCAACAGCTCTTCAATCGTTACCGTTTTCATCCTTGTCCCTGCGATAGTTTTCGATGGTTGCGAGAGTTTAAGCGACAGTCTGAAAGTGAGCTTTGTTAAGGGATTCCCGTGGCTTGGCTGGACGGCGCGGGAGTTGCGACAGTTCTTGCCGGGCGAATGCCAGATGCCTCCCCGGCCCCTGCCCCATCGTCCCCGTCAACGCATCCGAAAACTGGTGCGAACTCCCGCAAGCATCTGATTTCATTTGTATATCCGCACTTCTCAGACTGTCGCGGACTGTCGCCAACTGCCGCGACTGTCGTGCCAGTCGGCGGCCCAGCCAGCGCCCAAAGCGGGGTTGCGGGGCTCATCGGAACTGGCTTTCCAGGTCCAGGGTCTGTCGCGTCGCCGGCACATCGACCAGCCGCAGGCCGCGATAGACGACGATGCGCCCATCCACGCGGTCGTATTTCTTCTTCATGATCAGCCCGAAGGCGGTCAGCGAAATCGGCCTGCCGCCTTCATCGACGGTGAAGTCGACATAGGCCTGGTAGAATTGCTTGGCGGTCAGCTCGCCCGCGGGATCGCCAACGACGCAGCGCGCGCAGAAGGCCGAGGTGCGGTCCATCTCGTCGCGGTATTCCTGCGTCTTCAGCCGCACCGCATCGGGAATGACCAGGCCTTCGCGCAGGAAGATCATCACCCCCTCGACCAGCCAGTTGAGGATGCCCGGATATTCCGGCACGAACTCGGCAATCACCGCCTCGAACTCGCGCTGGTCGGCCTCGGCGATGATCTTCGACCAATGGATGACGGCCATGCGGCGCCAGATGCCGTTGTCGGTGCCGGTGATCTTCGGATAGCCATTGCCCGACATGTGGCCGGTAAACACCGGCTTGAAATCGAAGTAGCCCTCGAACAGGTCGCGCACGGTGAAATGCTCGCCGCCGGTCAGATCCTTGACCAGGTTCTCGCGAAGGTCCTCTCCCTCGGGCAGTTCCTTGACGCGCAGGAAGCGGCGGCCATAGAGCCGCGCCATGTCGGGGTTGGCGGCGCCGCCGGCCTTGCCCTCGCCGATGAAGGATTCCGATGGCAGCGTCACCGCCGCCTCGCCCAGCAGGCGGCAGAGCGTCTCCATGTAGACCGACTTGCCGTTCGCCCCCTTGCCGTAATGGAAAAACAGCTTCTGGACGGTGATGCCGACCAGCCCCAGCCCCGAGGCGACTTGGACCATGCGGCGCACATCGTCGATCGGCAGCTTGTCGCGCAGGAACTCGTCCCATTTCGGACATTTCGCTTTGGGGTCATACTCGACGGGCACACGCTGGGTGATCATGTCCTGGCGGCGATGGCCGTCGACGATCTTGAGTTCGGCGTCCGCCACCTGCAGAAACTCGGGCAGGTCCTCGCGGCAATCGTCTGGATCGTCGAAAGCGGGATTGCGGATCCGCCTCGTCGTGCGCCGAAAGCAAAGCGTGTGCGAAGCAAGCGCGACCTTCAGCGGGTCGGCGTTGAACTCGTCGGGGCCGCGCTGGATATGTGGCGCGGCGCAGGCAAGCATCGCTTCCAGCCGCCCCTTGTTCTTGGAGGACACCGCGTGCGTCATGCGGCGGCTGACGCGCCTGGCGACATTGGCGTGCGAGGCTTCTGCGACCTTGGCAAGCTTCCTCTGTGCCGGCGTGCGTTCCTCTTCCGGCACTTTCAGCGCCTCGGTGCCGCGCTCGATGGCTAGCCGTTCGGCCGGCGTCGGCTCGATATAGTCGACCTCCAGCGCTATCCGCCCGCCGACATTCTGGGCGATGGCCAAAGCGCGCGTCTCTCCGGTCTCGATGTCCCAATGCGTGCCGGTCCACACCGCGAAGGCCGCCCTGCGCGCTTTCGATTGCGCCCGCACCAGCAGATCCTCGCCGAAATGCGCCAGCAGGCGTTCCGCATTGTCGGTGTCGGAATGATCGAGCGACGCACAGACGCGGACTATGTCGAGATCGACCTTGCCGCCACGGCGCGGTTCGCCATCCTGCGGCTCGTCGACAGCGTCGTCAGGCGGGGTGCGGGGCAAGCCGGCCGCCTGCGCCTGGCGCGTCGCTTCATCGAGCAGTGCCGCGACCTCCGGCGGCATGGCGTTCTGTTTCCTGGTCACTCAAACCTCGTCCCTGCCGCCATGCCGGCAAAGTCGCAGCCGTCGCGCGGCCAGACGATCGGGATGACGCGCCCCGGCCTGGCGTGCCTCGCCCGGGCGCGCGCCATGGCAGCGGCCGTCATCACGCGCTCGGAATCACCGTCGGCCAACAACACGAGTTCGCCGACATGCTCGGCCACCCACATGGCGTCGTCGCGCTCCCGGTCGGCCTTCGGCAATGGCCCAGCCACCATGACCGGCCGGGCCACGCCCTTGCTGTCTACCCTGCTTAGCGTCGGGTGCGCGAAGCGCGACGAGGCATCGGCCGGACCGGCGAGATTGCCGAGATCGCCGGCGGCGAAATAGAAGGTGTCGCCGCGCCAGCCTTCCCAGGCCGCGAAGGCGGCACCGTTCTCGATGCCCTCGCCGCCGACCCATCGCGCCGCGCGCGGATCGCCGAAAAGCGGGATGAGACCGCCCTTCTTCGAGCCGCGCATCTTCTTGGTAGGCAGCAAATCGCCGGTCGGCGGGTCGACGAGAAGCGGCCGGTATTTTGGTGCCCGCGTCAGGTCGAGCCAGGTCATGTGGGAGCCGATGGTGACGAGGTCCGGCCCGATGAATGGCGCGACCATGGCCGGTCCGCGATGCAGTTCCCGTGGCCGGCCGTCGCCATCCTGGCCATGCCAGTAAGGCAGTGCGGATGCATGGCGCAGCCACCGCGACCCACTGATGCGGCCGCAGCCGCGCGCCTCGAGATAGTCAGCAACCGTGCGGCCGTAGCGACCAACCGGTGCGGCGGCGTCATATATCGCCAGCGCTCTCGCCCGTTCGCGTTCGCGGAAGCCAGCCTGCCTCTCCGCTTTCGCGCTGGCTTCGGCATGGTTGAGCAGGCGGCGCTGCCCAATCCGCTCCAGAAGCGCTGTGCGCACCTCGTTGCTCTCGCCTTGGTCCGGCACAGGCCGGGCGAGCACGATCGAGCAAGCCTCAAGGAATCCGTCGCGCCGATGGACATCGAGCCCCAAGCAATGCGCCGCCATGCCAATGGCGTCGTTGCCGCCTGCACCACCTGTTCGGCAGTTCCAATTCTGCTTGCGCGTGTTGAAAGCGAACGTGTCGGTGCCGCCGCAATGCGGGCAAGGTTGCGGGTGGTCGACGCCGGTCCGGTTGAATTTGAGCCCCAGGATTTTCACTGCCGCCTCTATCGACACGGAGCGTGCATCTTCGATGAAGAAGCTTATTGCCGGGGAGGTCATGGTTGTCGCCTCGGCCGGATTCCTGAAAAGGATAGACACGAATTGACCGTTGATGTTGAATTGTGAGGAGCAGGCCGGGGGGTCGTTTCACCATGCCGTTGGATATGCCCAATTGGGCGGTCTATCTCTGTATAGCCTGCGTTTGTATCGCAATACTGATGGTCCCTTCCGGTATTGCGAAGCCTACCGTCCACCTGCTCGTGCATAGTGATGGCGCAAAACTGATAGGTCTTGTGGTCGCGGCAATCGGCTTTGGCGCCATTCTCCTTACCTACACCTCCATCATGGTCGATCTTCAGGACCGTGACGATGAGCGGATCAGCCGAAATCTTGATCGACTGCTTCAGAGGGCTCCTGGCGAGACCGGCAAGGCGCGCGCTTTTGCTGCACTGCTTGACTCGGGCACCTATGTTGACGGGATGGATCTGTCCTGCAAAGCGATTGGAAATTTTGACGATGCGGGCTACCGTTGCAACCAACCGCCATCGTTCAACGGGCTTTTTTACAACGGAGCCGACGCCCATATCTACAATATCAAATTCCACGGCGACAATTTCAATACCGTTGTAGTAAGCAATCTTTTCTTCCACGGAGCGGATTTTAGGGACTCGTTTATATTGTATATGAACACTTACAGAGTTCTGCTTGACGGCTCTTTCGATGGCACCCTGATCGATTACTCCGAGATGACCAACACGAAAATCGACATCGTGCCTGGAGCGGGTTGGCCTGACATCAGGCGTTCCAACATAAGCAACTCGATCATTCCCTGGTTGGGTTCCCTTCCAGACAATGCGCTGTCCAGTCTTTATTTCTGGGCCGACGCGCCGCCGTATCGCACCGATCCGGACTATGGCGTCCTGTATGCCCGTGACGCGGCCGAGGCGGCCAAGCCGAGGCCGCCCGGAGAAGACCCGATCTACGGCACAACCATTCTCTCCAAGATGCACGCCTGCATACCGCCAATCAGCCCTGGCGGGATCAACCTGCCGCCCAAGGGTGAACTCGTGCCGCTGCCACGCCGCCAGATGATCAAGCGGGTCCAGGGTACCGATCAAATCCTGTGCGACGACACGACCGTTGACGCTGCAATGAGGCGCTACCCTTCGGCCTATGCCATCCATCCCGCTCGAGTGGAAATCACCAAACCCAACCCGACACCTCCCAGAGAGCTGACCCCGATAGCAGAACCGTGGTAGGCACGAGGCGCTAGATGCGTTTTTCTCGCGCCGGATCATTAGGCATCTTCCACGGCCACGAGGGTTTCTCCCGGGCGCGAGAATTTGGCCTCGACACTGGTGATCGCGTGAACCTGTCCCGGCGACAGGCCGAGACGCGCCCTCACCTGCTCCATCGTCTGGCCCATCTCGAACAGCAGCCGCACGCCTTCCGCCTGCATCGGCAAAGGCAGCTTGAACAGCCTCGCAGCATCGATACCGCCGGGTGCGCCGAAGCAGGTCCTTGTATCACGTGTCATGGCTTGAGTTCCCGTCATGGATGAGGTTCGGCAGTCATTCGACATCGCCGGCGGCTCCTGTTTCAGTGCTCTCCCCGTGAAACAGTCTCGCCAATCCGCGCGCGGTCACCGATTGCGGCGGCGGGTCGTAGAAGGCGCGAAACGACAGGGTCAGCCAGTCGCAGACGGCGATGATTTTCGGTGCCGAGACGCTCTGACCATTGCAGATGCGTGACAGGTCGGAGGCGCTGACGCCGATCTCGGGGGCGCAGACGCGCCAGCCGCGCCCGTCCTCCTCCAACCTGGCGCGCAGCAGCTTGCCCAGCTCTCGATAGTCGTAGGACGCCAGCCGCGCAGGCGCGCATGAACTAGCCATGTCGGATCTCCTTCTTGAGGAAGAGCGCCGGCTCCTCGCCGATCCAGTCGCACAGAGCGAAGAATTCCAAGGCGCCGGGGTTGCGCCCACGCGCCGCGCGGAAGACGGCATCGAGCGCGACCTCCGCCTCCCTGGCAACGCGCCCCGGGGTCTTGCCGCGATGGACGCGGCGCGCCTCGAGGAACAGGGCGAACACCTCGAAGTCGACATGGCCGGGGTCGAATGCCGGCGAGACAAAACTCATTTCCGTGCTCCGGTTGAAGGATGGCCGGCCCCGGCTTGGGAGGCAGCGGGGCCGGCGCCGATGTCGGCCGCGGCGACATCGGGAGGTGGGCCGAAGAGGTCGGGGCGCTGCTCATGCCGGGAAATGCCGGTCAGCCTCTCGAAGGCCAGCACCCGCTCGGCCGGCACCCGCTTCCACGAATAGAAGGCCTGGTGCCGGATGCCCAAGGCGAAGGCGAGCTTCGCCAGTCCGCCCACTTGGGCGGCGCCGCGTTCAACAATCTAAATCATGGCCTGACGGTAGGTGTTACCTACCTACTTGTCAATCACCTACGTAGGTGCAATTATGTAAGTAATGGTTACAACCCGAGCATGACGAAAATGACGCCGGACACCGCGACACTTGGCCAAAGGCTGCGCAGCGCGCGCGAGGCGGCAGGCCTCACCCAGGACGATGTCGCCGCCCGCTTCGGCATCAAGCGGGTCTCGGTCACGCAATGGGAATCAGACACGACCCGGCCGGCGCTGACCCGCCTGCCGCAGCTGGCGGCGCTGCTGAACACCGACATGGAATGGCTGCTCAACAGCCAAGGCACCCCGCCGGCGCCGACGCCAAAGGTCGAAAAACCGCGCCAGCCGAGGACGCCGATCATTCCCGGCAAGGATCTGGTCGGCAATCGCGACCTGCCGATCTACGCTGCCGCCATGGGTGGCGAAGGCCACATGATCGTCACCTTCGAGGCCATCGACTGGGTGAAGCGCCCGGCCGTACTCCAGAATGTCAGGGGCGGCTACGGCATATTGGTGCGCGGCGAATCGATGATCCCCGCCTACTGGCCGGGCGACACCGCGCTGGTGAACCCGCATTTGCAGCCCGCACGCGACACCGACGCCGTCTTCTTCCACACTCCGCCCAAGGAGCAAGGCGACGAGGAAGCCATCATCAAGCGGCTGGTCGGCATCAACGACCGCGACTGGACGCTCGAGCAATACCGCCCTGCCCGCACGTTCAGCGAGAGCCGGATTGATTGGCCGGTGTGCCATCGGGTGGTGGGGAAATATAACGCGCGGTGACCGCACTCACCGAGTTGCTTTATCCGGATGCGTGCACCAGCAAAATCATATACTTACATACGTTCTGGTCCTTTGGCGGCATTTGAAATTGCAGTCGGGGTAATACCAGGGATAAACGTGCCGCTAGCTAAGTTGGTGAGCCGATTTGTGTAATCCGGTAGGCCGAGCGTTCAAGTGCTCTAACTTTTGTCTGGTGGCGGACGCCAGTTGCGTTGTTGCCAAGCCGTAACAATGCACCAGATGCCAAAGCCTACCCAAACAAGAGCCTGTAAGTCCGGGTCCGGATTGTATTCGAGGGGATCAACGGCAAAAAACACGAAGGCCATAAAAAAGCAGCCAATCCCGATGATTGCAATCATAATGCTGACCGCTTTCTGCAACCGCACGTAAGCGGCATCAGAGTTGATCTAGTCGTTTAATCAAATAGGTTTTTGCGATCGCGTCGGCCACAGTTTTCCGGATTCCGCCGAACTTACTGGCACCTGCATCAGGAGCGGCCAGCTTCTTCGCAACATCCACAACGCGTTTTATTAGCTCCTTGTTTCCAAGGTCTGCATCGCGAAGTCGGTACACCTCCCAAAGGGCGGCAACCACTTCATCAATTTCCGATTTGTCGGGCATCGCCTACACTCCTTATGGACCAACACGTCACCCTAGCCCATGTCGATGGTTTTTTTCGTGACCGACAGCGCATCGAGCCGCTATTGAAGGTGTCCATTGAGCACGATCATCTCGTTTAGAGCCCCGTCTGGCGTGACGATTAGAACAGCGAGCCTCGGGGTAGTTGTCGTTCGGCGTTGGACTATAGGCTCCGCAAAGCTTGTAATGGGAACAACACAACGGTTCTCGACATCGACATATTGCTGCCAATGAGCATATTGCGCGTTGCGAATGTTGGCCGTGCCGTAGTCGGCTTTCTCTTCACTCGCTCTATCGGCATCGGCATTTCCCAAAGCATCTTCGCACGCCGATGTTGCGGCTTTTCTCAATAGAGCCCATTGAGCCGGTAGAGACCGAACATGAACGCGCCAAGCGACCCCGCCCCGGCGAGAACTGCAATCGAGTTAAATACCTTGCCAGCGGTCCAGTTGCGTCGAGAACTGTCCGTTTGATCCACGTACGGCCATTCCCAGATCTTCTTGTAGCTCATCAGGCCGCGTGCATATGCCGAATTGCAGACATAGGCCAAGACCGACGCAAGAACGGCTCCCGCCGCTCCCCAGCCAAACAGCCGCAGGGCAGAGAGCAGAACCAGATTTTGGGCTGATAGCCCGGGCTTGTCGAACGTGCCGGCGAGGAAGCCGAGCAACGTTATGCAGGCGCCGCCGTTTAGAAGTAGCAGCGCCTTGAGTGCTTGGTTAGCGGATTCGACGGACGCGGTTTCCATCGCCTCTGCTCTCCGGTCGTGGTCCCGGAACCTCTCGCGTGCATAGTCGCGGTCGTCGTTAATCTGCATGTTGGTGGCCCCCATCCTGAAATCGCAGCCTTAGAAATGGGACTTGGCACTTCCCTCGTCAATCGAGTGCGAATGAAGAACCCCTCCGCGGGATCGCCTGATTTGGAGAGACGTTTCAAGCCGACCAACCTAATCGACCCGCCGATCGCGGAGACGAGCAGCATTCCAGGCTATCATTGGTGAGTTGGGCTGTCGCGAACACCTAACAGTGCAGCGGCGGCCGCATTTTTTCTCGTCGCGGGCAATCCATAATCCGTGCAAGCTCAATATTACCAGACAGGCGTCACGACCCAAACAAGTGCTCTATGGCTGAGGGACAATACCATTCTTTACCGAGTTTGGCCCGTCGTTTTTGCACGTTGTATCTATTAAGTGCTGCAACTTAGCCAATTCTACCTTATTGGCCTCACACTGTGCCTTCTGCCGAGCTTTATCAGCTTCACAAGAGCCTCTGTTGCTCTGGTAGACCTTATTTTGAAAGTCCTTGGCCGCCTCACACTGAGGATCGTCTATCTCAGCAAAACAGTGACCAAATGCCGCTTCAAGGCATCTCATACAGTCGCGTGTGTCTTGAGGCTGGGTGCAATCCTGCTTGGGTTCGCAGTCAGGGACCTCAAGGGGCACGTCGCATGAGACGGCCCATACTAATCGGGTACTGAATAGCGATATCGCGCAGAGAAAAAGCATGCGTAGGATCATGGCGATTCCTTGGATCCCGTCTTGGGAGTTACTGAAATACAATTACTATCCAAGCCTGCAATCTCACCCTGCAGTTTTTTGTCCTCGACCCGCTGCTGCTCTGTCAGCGAACTAATCTGATTGTTTAGTTCATTTATAGCAATGAATGTTTCTTTCGAAGTATCCCCGCGTAATATTAAAATCTTGATTTGGTTGTTACGATCATCGATTTTGGTTGCAAATTCACCCATCTGGATGGGCTCCAGTGCGTTTTTGATGTCGGTTTGGATTCGGCAGTCAAGATAATGCATCTCAGCTTGAGTAGCATAAGTGGCTTCGACTTTAGCCACGACCCAGGCAATTCCACCAGATACTGTGACAACGATTGTGCATAGAATTGCGATGATTTCGCGATACGGCTTCGTCCATTCCAAAAAAGCTGCGGTAGAGCCGCCTTTGACGGATTTGCTTCCGGTGGCTGCCATGGCGTTTTCTCAACCCTTCGCTTGGAAACTGCGACGGTCAGGTCGTTGGCTAAGTCATAGCGCTAATTAAGCGGCCGGTCATCAGTAATAGGTTTTGCGGCTTCTTTTAATTTCACCCTGTCATTTGCTGGGGCAAGGCAGTCTCGATTTGCTTTGAGCGAAATCGATGTCCGGTAAGGTTGTGAAGATCGGCAACGTTTGCGCAAAAGCAGGCGCGCCAGCCATAGACACGCACAGACACATCAAAAGAGCTCGCATATTTCCCTCCCCAATAAACCCTGACTAATTCTATACGCGGTCACAACGACATTCAATCTGATGAAGCCAATTCGACAGCGGATTCGAACAGGCCAGCGAAGCTTCCCTCTACTGATTCCCATGGACGACACTTCTGCGGAGTGAATTACATTTGCTCCTCCGCATTGCGCGAGGCGCATTCATTAAAAGCCAGGGGCGCGTTCCCACCACGATATTCAATCGGCGTTGGCAGCGTCACATCGACGGGCTGCTTCCATGGCGCTCTTTGGAGGCGGGGGCAACTCGGCAATCACTTCCTCAAAGACACCCATTTCCGGGCTGACTCGATAGAATGCACCCGCGCGCAACCCCAACTGCACGACGGGCTCTGTCGAGAAATCGCCGACGATCCCGATTACCGGCTGACGACGGCCTGTTATAGGGTCGGCTTTAAAGGCAATCAAAACCGCACCCGAGGATCCGCTCAGCGTCCCGAGCGAAGGATCTACACCGTCGTTGGTGTCATCGTTTGGATGGTTCCAGGCGATCGCCACGCCACCCTTTCCTGTCTGGACGAAGCCGCCGAGGCGACAAGACGCGAGGCCGTAGTTGTAAGCCAACGCGACCCCACTGCCAGCAATTGCGGACCCGCGATAATCCGCTTGGGCTCGGTCGCCATGAACGCAGTAGGCAACGCCGTTGGTTGCACGCGCAAACCCGTAGTAGCCGGAAATGTGTGCGATCCCCCCATCAACAGTGAGCGCGTAACTATGATCGCGAGCGTGGGCGACGCCGAGGTTCCTTGCTTCCACGTAGCAGCTGTTGCCCCCGACTGCGACGCCAGCCAATCCGGCTCTTGCACAACCACCGTCGCCAACCATGGCCAGATTCAACCCAGAAAATTCGTCGACAGACATTGAAGCCTCCCTTGATTTCCACTGACTATAGGCTGTTCCGGCTTAACTTAAAAGAAATCGACTGATCGAACCAAAGAAAACCCGCCGACCGAAGCCGCAAGGTTTTTTTCTCGCGGCCTTATAGTGTTGGCACAAAATTTGGTGCCAGAAATCATTTGATCTCTGTCAAGGCGATGATTCTGCAATGACACTATTTCATCCCACATTCAGCTCCATTTTACAGGGGTGGCATAGTGGATGAAGAAATACCCGACCCCCTTATCAGCAAAACGGACCATTCCAATTCTCGGTTCATTTGCCAGAAAGACGCCAACTTGCAGTGGACGGTATGGGATCGCGTCACCAACAGACCGGCCAGCCTCGGAGGACGTGAACTGGTGGGGTGCACGTTCTATAGAGCAAGTGCGGCCGCTGCGGTGCTGACGCAGATTTATTCGACCGGGCTGGAGGCAGACGCGCACCAGCGGCGACCCAAGCCCTCAACGCCCGAGGCCCTGGACGAAAGCGCACCGCGGAACACGGAAGAGGAAACGTAATTCGCGCAGCACGCTGGAACTGATCGGGGTAACTCATTGCGCCCACGGGCATCGCAGAAACGTACGACCACATCGCGCCCACGGCGCGACCAAGGGGATCGGTCTTATCCGAAGAGCGCGAACCGCAACGATTGTTCCAGTTTTTCCTTGGAATACGGTTTGGCGATAATCATCGATCCCTTGGCAAAGTCTGACGCGCCCTCGCCATATCCGGTGGCGCACACAATCGGGATGCTCCGAAGCCGCAGGGCGTCGGCAACGCGCTCGCTTTGCTCCCCACGTATATTGATGTCCAGGACAGCCGCGTCGATCTCTTCCGTTTCGATCATCGCAATCGCGCCGTCGATCGTGGTGGCGGGTCCAATGACGGTGACCCCAAGCTCAATCAGAAAATCCTCGGCCATCATGGCAATCAGGGATTCGTCTTCTACCACGAGTACCCGCCGGCCTGACAGTGTAGTCATTGTGGCAACCTCCCCTCGGCCAAGGCGGCATCGATCCTGCAGACGAGGCCCTGAGGTTGGAAATCCATTGCGACCTCGGCTTCGAGATCCGCGGCCAATCCTCGCTCGAGGAGGCGAGAGCCAAAGCCTCGCCTGGCCGGAGATGAAACCGTGGGCCCACCGAGTTCGCTCCAAACCAGCTTGAGCCTCGGCTTGGGCATATCGCTTAGAAACCACTCGACCGAAATTTTGCCGGCCTCGTTTGAAAGGGCGCCGTACTTCACCGCGTTGGTCATCAGTTCATGGAAGGCAAGCGCCAGGGAAAGAGCCTGGTTGGGCCGCAACAGAATTGCAGGGCCGGTTGTCGAAACCCGGTTGGAGAACGCGCCTCTTATCTGAAGGCTGTCGCGGACGAGCTGGTCCAAAGATGCATGTTCCCAACTGGTTTGCGTCAGGATGTCGTGCGCAGCCGAAAGCGCCATGAGCCGGCCTTCGAACGCGGCATGGGCATCGGTGGCCTGCGTTCCCCTGAACGTCTGATGCGCAATCCCCTGTACGACCGCCAGAGTGTTCTTCACACGATGGTTTAGTTCGGCCATCAGCAGCTCCCTTTGGGCCTCCGACCGGCGTCTTTCGCTGATATCCACGACGGAGGCGAGCGCCATCATTCCTTCGCTCGTCCGAATCGGACTGAGCCCAATCTCGACCGGCACCTCTTTTCCATCTTTGCGCCGCGCGTAGAGATCCCTGCCCGCGCCCATCGGGCGCGCCTGTGGGAACCTCCCATACCCCTGGCGAAAAACCGGGTGCGAGCTACGAGAGCGGTCGGGAACCAGCATCTCGATGCCTTGACCGACCATCTCCTCCCGCCCATAGCCAAACAGGGTTTCGGCATGAAGATTGACGAGAACGATGCGCCCGTCCTCGTCTGTCATCACCATTCCGCTCGGGGCCGCCTCCACGGCTGAGCGAAACCTTTCCTCGCTGTGGCGCATCGCCATCTCTGCCTGATCGCGTTCGGTTACGTCGACATTTACCCCGATCAGCCCGCGGAAAATGCCACTCGCGGAGAAGTGGGGACGAGCGGTTGTGAGCAGAACGCGGTACTCCCCCTTGCAATTTCTGTAGCGGCCCTGGACCGAGACGGCTGACTGTGTGGCCAAGGCTTGCATCATCCGAGCCCCAATTTCGGCAGCGTCATCCGGATGAATGGTCGGGTGCCAATTGAACGTCGGGACATCATCGGTGTCGACGCCCCAAAACTCGCGAAGCATCATGTTCAGGTTTGTGCACTTGCCCAAGGCATCGCACGTCCAGATCATCACCGGCGCGTGTTCCGACATAAGTCGAAATTGTTGCTCGGATGCTCGCAACTCTTCCTCGGCATCTCTTCGAGCCTTCTCCGCCCGCGTCCGCTCGAGATAAAAACCAATCTGCCTTGCAATCGTTGTGGCGAGATCGAGCTCATGGCTGGCAAACGAATGCCGGTTTTCATAATAGGTCATGAATTTCCCCACCACCTCGCCCTGGACCGTCAATGGTATGAAGGCCAGGCCAACGATGCCTTCGCTGGCGATCATCTCTTTTACGGCGGCAGGTTCGTCCGTTTCGGCAATGTGTGAAACAAGGATGGCCTCTGGATTGCGTTCGCCGACAACCCAGGACGAATGACCTTCCAGAGCTTTTCTGTAACGTTCTGATAGCCCGCGCCAGGCGACAAACCGCATCACGCCTGCCTCGTCAAAAAGCAGCATGGACGCGCGTTTGCATCCCAAGCCGTCGCGAATGGCATCCAGGCCGGCTTCAAAAGCTTCGTGGCTTGCCTTTGCCCGGTAGAGACGATCCGTCAGCACGTAAAGCGCACTGAGTCCGTCCAGACGTGCCGTCAGCTTCTCGCCGCCACCGTTTAACCGCATCGCCGACCCTCCCTTGGCGAATAGTCTTTTAGCAACGACGCATGTAACGCGAAGCGGTCGTTTTCGTTCCACGAATGTGTGACCTTGAATTCGGTCGCCAATCGAGTTGGCACGGAGGGACAGGTAGCGAGCAAGCTAGCGGGCCGACTGCTTCAGACATCACGACATGGCCGTGTCGAATTGTTTACGTTCAAACGACTTTTGCGACGCTATCTCTTTGCCCCTCATCGGTGGCCGTGGGAGGAAATCATGGGATCGCTCGAAATTATTCGCGAAAAGAAATGGACCGTCCGCGCCACGGCCTACGGCAGCACCTTGACCATTCGGGGCGGAAAGCTACGCCCGCTCCTAGACGGTGCCAGGCGTTTCGGCTCGGCGTCATGTGGCGGAGCGCAAAAAAGGTGCATGACGCCATCCTGCAATCACGCGTCGGGCGGCTTGCGCACCTCTTCATTGCGGACAAAATAGTCGCTGGCCAACGCCAGGACGGCCAGGAAGGCGGCGCCATATCGCGCGAAGCCAAAGGTCTCCGCGGCCGCAATTTTGGCACCGCGCTTGTGCTCGCTGACAAACTGCGCCGCCACGTCCCGGACTTCGTCGGCGGCCTTGCCGAACAGCGCCTGCTCTTTGGCTGTTGGCTGGAATGCCTGTCCGATCGCATGACCTATGAAAAGACCCGCAGCGGAGCCGGCTAGCGCCTTTGTCCGATCAAGGTTTGACACGGCACTTCTCTGAGCCGTGTGGTAACGACCTGGTCCGGCATCCGCATGCCCACCGCTGGGGAGTGTATCAATGTCGGCGCCCACTATTCCGGCGGGGGCACTACCGCCAGCGCTTCTCCTTCCGGCATCGAAGACAGCAACGGCACCCAGGGTGACAGCTGCCGCAGTGCCACCATTCTCCTTGACGGCATCCGTGACGCCACCAAGAACGCCGATCACCTTCTGCTTGGCGTAGTGCGTCGAGACTTGCACCAGATGCCTGGGTTGGAGCCGGCGGCCTACCTCGCTGACCGGCCCAAACAGGGCCTGGCGTTCAGCGCGGCTTTGCACCAGGATATCCCGGATCTCATTGCTGGGTTGAGCCATAGCGTATCCCCTGCTTCAAGGCTGCGAGGTCTGTGCGAACCTGATTGACGGTCTCGACGGGCGTGATGGTCCATCCGATCAGAGCGCGCCTGGCCAGATAGAGCGACAGCATCCCTGCGCCGATCAAAACGGCGCCGACGATCAGGCAGGCGAACATCGCCCCGACCCCGAAATGGATCATCGCAAGGATGAGGAACTGGACCAAGGCGAACGCCGCCAAGACAAAGAACATGGCGGCAGCCACGCCGCATGCGCCGGACGACACAATAGTTGTCGTCTTGGCTCGCATTTCGGCTTCGAGCAGGCGAAGGTCGAGGCGTATCAACGAAGCGAATTGGCTTATCGCTTCGCTGAGCACGCTCCCGAATGGCCGGTGATCCATTCCGTCATTCATGCGATTGATCCTTCTCAGGACCGATCGGAGCTTCGCATGATCCGCGTCAGCACCACGCCGGCGAGGATGCCGACGCCGAAAAAGGCCGCCGGCTGGCGCTGCGCGAACTTGGTGACGGAATCTAGCAATTCGCCGACATTGCGGTCCCTGATATCGGTCGAGATCCGTTCGACGCCATCGGCGGCACTACGCACCATGCTTGCGACCTGAGGCGATTGCTTCTCGATGCCGTCGGCCGCGTCCTTCACGGAGTGGGCGATGTTGGCGATAGCGTCGGCACCTGCGGTCTTGTTGGATTCAACAGCGTCCTTGAAGGCACCGGCTGCATTGGATGCGACAGATCCAGCATAGTCCTTGGCATCGCTCGACACCGAGGCTGCGGCATTTTTCAGATGCGACGCGGTTTCTGCCGCACTCGTCCTCAACTTGCCGATCGCTTCCTTGCTGTCGGCGCCACGCTCTTTGCCGTCGTTGCTCTGCCAGGCATTCTCGTTGGCAATTCCTGATCCCGAAAGGTCGTCTGTATTCAAGGTGTTCATGGCACGTCACTCCTGTTGCTAGGAGTTGAACTTCGCCACAAACGAGCGGTTCCAGTTGCAGATGAATAAAGTCAGACGGGTATCAATACGCGCACCTCGCTTGCGCTGCGCATGCGGCTAACACGCAATCGCGGTCTCGATTTCCAAAACAGGCAACGATCCGTAGGAACAAAGGACCCTTGCATCCTCATATTCGCCGCTGGCCGGATCGCCGCAGCGGCTGAACGCGATCACCCCTGCGTTCGTCCTCGACAGTTTTTCAGCCAGCCGCATCGCATGCTGTTCGTCCTGGACCTGAATGGGCGCGCCGGCCGCAAGGGCGCCTTTGGCTGTCTTCTCAAAACTCTGAACTACGAAGTATGTCAGCATCAAGCGCTCCACTCACGGCTGCGTCACCATGACTCAGCAATGAGAACAAAACAAGCACGATTGACGAGTGCGAGATGGTTCGTTCACACCTCATGTAAGAACAGCTTACCATGCCGCGCCTTGACGATATAGGTAGGTAACACTTACGTTCCGCCACATTGAACGCGCGGAGCGTGTGGTGAACTCAATCCTTGACCAGAAGCAAATTGGGGACGTTGGAGCCGGCGGGGCCGTAGAGCATGAGCACGGCGGCACACGCCAGATCCTCGCTCTTGCCCGCCCACGCAGCGACCGTCTCGTCGATCTTGCTTTTCACAACGCCGGCGACAACGGGATCGTCGAGCTTGACCTCATAGGCCGCCAGCATGATTGCGGCGGCGCTGTCGCGGACCTTGACCCTGGAGCAGATCCTTGTTGCCGCGATGGCTTGGCCGATGTGGGACATAACGTTCATCTGTTCGTCGGAATAGGCGAACGCCTGCTCCGTCCCCATCGCGCCAAGCAGCGCCGCTACCAGCCATCGCCTCATCCGCAAAGCCTCCCGCGCTTGCTGAATACAGAGCTTTACCACGCCAGGCTCGTCAGGGAACTGCCCCCGCTCACCGCGTTGGCAGCCATCCTGTTCTGCTTGGCGATCGTGCTTGGCCTTGTGCCGTGACGCCCTCCCTACCCCCAACCTGGAGACCGCCCATGTTTGACGCTGAATACGGCATGCCTGACGCTTTGCCCGCGCTGCCCGACGACGCCGAGGATTCCCATCCCCGTTGCCTCGAGATGGCCGAGACCATGCGCGATCTCTTCGCTGCGGCCGGCGGCGTGCGATCACGTGATCTGATCGGCGCCGGTTTCACCTGGGCCGAAATCGTCGAGTTCAGGGACGCCGCCGCGAAGCGCGCCAACGCCGCTTCCGTGCGCGACATTCGCAGCCGCCCCGACATGGTGCCGGACCTCATCGCCAAGGCCTGCACGCCCCTGCCGCACAGACCGCCTCTGCCGCGCGATACGTCGGAGACCCAGGCCCTGCTCGTGTACTGGGGGCGCTATTGCACGGCGCGCGCGGCCCTGGTCCTTGATCCCTGGGCTGGCCAGCGGGAACGCTGCCTCGAGGTACTCGCCTCCTATCTGGACCGGCTGCCGATCTTCCCGGCCATTCGCCAGACCGTGATCCGCAAGGTCGAGACAAGTCTTCCGGAGGCCGGCCAATGAGCGAGCCCGCCAAAGTCCTGTCGAAAGACGAACGCCGCGCCGCTCAGCAGGCGGCACGCTCTTCCGAAACACCGGCGAAGGCACCCATCGTCATGTTCGATGCGCAGGTCGCCGACCTCGCCGAAATCCGCGCCGAGCAGATCGACTTTGCCCATCTGGCCAGCACCCTGTCGAAGGCTTCCCGCTTCAATGGCCGGCATCGGGGCGCCGCCGTGTCGGTCGCGCAGCACTGCGTCATGGGCGCCGACGCTCTGTTTCGCGAGAACAGCGATGCCGTCCTTGCCGGTTACTTTCTGCTGCATGACGGCCACGAATATCTTCTCGGCGATATCGGCCGCCCCGTCGTCATCGAATTCGATCTGCGCACCGCCGCGTACCTGGTCGAGCGGGGCGTGCCGGCCGAGCTTGCCCATGGCGCTGTGGTCGAGGGCATCAGGCGGGCCAAGGCGGCGCTCGATGCCCCGATTCTCGAGGCGGCGCGGCTGCCGCCGATCGCGCCGGTTTACGCCAGGCTGGTCGCCGAGATGGATGAGCGCATGTGCACGGCCGAAGCGCGCGCGCTTTACGGTTCCAGGACAGGCATTCCCCTCGTCCGCAACGACCTGCCACCGCCCAGGCTCACCGGCGCCATCGAGCCATGGGGAGCCATGAAGGCCGAGCTCGCCTTTGTCGAACGGCTGAACCGCTATCTCGGCATTGCCGTGCGGGCTTGAGCGGCGAGCCGCGATGACGTCACGATCCGTCCCCCTGCCCGCCAGGCGCATGCTCTCGCCGGCCGAGGCCGCGCAATATTGCGGCGGCGCTTCGATCGAATGGCTGAAAGCGCACGTCAAGGTGGCGCCGGTCCGGATCGGCAGCCTTGTGCGCTACGATGTGCGGGCGCTTGACAAGTGGTTGGATAGCAAGGACGATTCGCTGCCGTTGAGCGGCGACGATTGGCTGGGGCTTCTCGATGCGAGTGAAGATTACGGGCGTTAAACGCTACAAGGACAGGCTGGGCAACGAACGTGCCTATCACCGCAAAAGCGGCACGCCAATCGACCCGAAATTGACCGCCCAGGCTCTTGCCGCCGAGGTCCATCGCCTCGACAAGCTACATGCGCCTCTAAAGCCCGAGGCCGGAACGCTGGGCGGGCTGCTGGCAAGCTACAAGAAGTCGCCGAAATTCACCGACCTCGCGCCCCGGACCCGGTCCGACTACCTCAAATACATGGACCATCTGAAGCCGATCACCGGGACGCCGCTCTCGCTGATCGATTCCGCCTTCATGGCCAAGCTGCGCGACAAGACGGTCAAGACACGTCGTGGCGCCTTCACCAACCATATGATGGCGATGCTGTCGTCGGCCTTCAGGCACGGCAAGGAATACGGGCTGGTGAGCGCCAATCCGTGCCTCGAACTGGAGAAGGCCAAGATCCCGGCCGACCGCCGCAAGGAAAACCGGCCGTGGACGAAGGCGGAGCGTGTCGACGTGCTGGCTGCGGCACCGCTGCATTATAAGGTTCCCCTCGCCCTCGCCCGTTTCCTCGGCATTCGCCGGGGCGACATCCTGCGCTTGCCGCGCATGGCATACCGCGACGGCTACATCTCGTTCAGGGCGAGCAAGAACGGCAAGCTGATGAAGCTGCCGGCGCTGGGCGAGTTGAAGCGCATTCTCGATGACGCGCTGGCCGCATGGCCGATCGCCGAGATCGACGTCACGATGCTGTGCCTCAATTCGGACCGCCAGCCCTGGACGGAGATGGGCTTCACCGCCTCGATTCGGAAATTCTTCGCCAAATGCGTCGACAAAGGCATTGCCGGCGAAGGCCTGACCATGCACGGCCTTCGCCACACGGTCGCAGCGGAACTGCGGACGCTCGGCTACAAGCTGGAGGATATCAAGAACTTCCTCGGCCAGGAGACGATCGAGATGGCCGAGCATTATTCTTCGTCCGCAGACGTGTCAGGGGTCTTGATCGACATGGCGAATGTGATACAAGCCAGCCCGAAACGAGAACGGGTTTTGGCTAACCCGCGCAAGAAAAGTGTCTAACCGCTTTTCGCTCGTTCGGCCAAAGCCTTGATTTCAAAGGCTTTTTGGGGAATAGGTTAACGGTAGACCCACGGACTCTGACTCCGTTAGTCCTGGTTCGAATCCAGGTTCCCCAGCCAAAATCCCACAATAAGAATAATGGTTTGGTGGGTAGTTTAGCCTCGGTTCATTTTGCATCGCCATGCTTCCTGAGGTTACTCCACGAGACCGCGCCATGCCCACCGATAGCCAGTTTATCCTCGAAAGCATCAGCCAAGGCTGCATGACGCTTGTCGAGGACGAGTTCGTCATCGACAGGCTGGTGAAGTATTTTGGCAATGGGCGAATCCGGTGGCACGTCGAGTTTCGTGGGCATCGCATCGAATTCACAACCGGCCAGCTCAAGAAGCAGCCCACCTTCCGCAGGAAGATGCTCGAACAGGCCGGTGTGCTGCCGCCGCATCGTGCCGGGGCAGACTATAAGCGATGGGCCATCGACCTGAGGAAGAATGCCGTCGAGCTTCCCTGGCGGGATAGGCCGGTTGATGCCGGTTTCGCCATCGACAGCCTTGTCAGCCTGGGCAGCGACCGCTGGACGGTTGACTACCAAGGCAAGGTCAT
Source organism: Mesorhizobium subarcticum (assembly GCF_055456085.1). Taxonomy (NCBI): domain Bacteria; kingdom Pseudomonadati; phylum Pseudomonadota; class Alphaproteobacteria; order Hyphomicrobiales; family Phyllobacteriaceae; genus Mesorhizobium; species Mesorhizobium subarcticum. The sequence goes on from NZ_CM144237.1 coordinate 5,429,152, forward strand.
CAAATTCACGACGACCAAGCTCCGCCGGCAAACCAGTTTCCGAAAGCGGATGCTGCTGAAGGCAAAGGTGCTGCCGCCGCAACTGGATCCGGTTGCCTATCGGAAGTGGATGGACTGGCTCATTCAGAACGCCACGGAGGCTGCACCGCGGGCCAGCGATAGTTTGATGAGCGAGAAAAGTTGGCTTGACGACCTGCCAGAGCTAGCCGGTTGGCAAAACGAAGCGCCGCCCTAACGGCGCAACGGGACGCCACCTACGGCAGGTTGACGAGTGCTGGTGGGGTGGCCATAAGAGCAGCGCGGTCTGAGGGCGGGACGGTGACGCATCGGTCTGCAAAACCGACGTAATGGGTTCAATTCCCATTCAGACCTCCATTTTCAAAAGCCGTCCGCGCTTACCTAGGCCGGGCGGCTTTTTCTTGTCAGGGCCTTACCTCGTCAAACAGTGGCGGTGCCACTTATGGCATTTGCCATGCACAGAGATTTCGGCACACATGGATGGCGAAAGAATCTGGCCACGGCTTGGCTCGCGGCCGACAAGACTTTGAATGGAAGACATGGACCGCTTCAACCTCGGCAGCTACCGCCGCCCCATCTCTACCCATTCCACCGAGACCCAGCACTGGTTCGATATCGGGCTCAACTGGTGCTACGGCTTCAACCATGAGGAAGGCATCAAGTGCTTCGAGAAAGCGCTGGAGACCGATCCCGGCTGCGCCATGGTTCACTGGGGCATCGCCTATGCCGCCGGACCGTTTTACAATCTGACCTGGAAGGAACATGGCGAGGCCGAGGCCAACAGCGCGACGAAGCGCTGCTTCGAGCATGTCCAGCTGGCGCGCGCCAATGTGGCTGGCGCCAGCGAGGTCGAACGACAGTTGATCGAGGCGCTGGCCCACCGCTTCCAGAAGCCGCAGCGGGTGAGCCCGCAGGAATTCGAACAGTGGGACGATGCCTATGCCGCCGCGATGCGGAGGGTCTATGAAAAGTTTCCCGACGACCATGACGTGATGGCCCTGCTGGTCGAGGCGCTGATGATGCGCACGGTGCGGCGGCTGTGGAACCTCAAGACAGGGGAACCGGCGCCGAATTCGGACGTGCTTGAAGCTCTGGAGGTTTGCGAGCGGTCAATCCGGCTTGCCGACGAGGCAGGTGCGGCACAACACCCGGCGATCCTTCACCTGCACATCCATCTCCTGGAGATGTCCACCATGCCGGAACGCGGTATGCGCTCAGCGGACCTGCTCGGCGAAATGTGCCCCGATGCCGGGCACATGAACCATATGCCGGGGCATATCCATGTGCTGTGCGGCGACTATGAGAAGGCGAAGGTCGCCAGCGAGAAGGCGGTCCGCGCCAATGACCTCTATCTCGCCTATGCCGATGAGCCGACCTATTACCTGCTAGGCTGCTGCCACGACCTGCATCTGATGATGTTCACCTGCATGTTCCTTGGTCAGTACAAGCCCGCGCTGTGGGCCGCCGACAAGGTGTGCGGCCTGGTCACGCGCGACGTGGTCGCCATCCCTGACCGGCCAAAGCTCACCCAGACCGTGGAAGGCTATCATGCGATGAAGTCGCATGTGCAGGTGCGCTTCGGCCGCTGGCAGGAGATCATCGATGAACCGGCGGTCGAAGAGCCCGGCCTCTATGTGCTGACGGCGGCCTTGCAGCACTACGCCAAAGGTGTCGCGCATGCGACGTTGAGGCAGTTCGCTGAAGCCGAGCGCGAGCGCGACCGGTTCCACCGTCACGTGGAGACCATTCCGATCGAGCGGCGTTTTCTCAGCAACCCGACCCGCGCCTCGCTCGCTGTCGGAGCCGCCTTGCTCGACGGCGAGCTTGCCTACCACCAGGGTAACCACGACGAGGCCTACGCCCATTTGCGGCAAGCGGTCGAGCTGGACGACAACCTTTCCTACACCGAGCCATGGGCGTGGATGCATCCGCCGCGCCATGCCCTGGCGGCACTGCTTCTCGACCAGGGCCATGCGCAAGAAGCCGAGCAGGTCTATCGCGACGATCTCGGCCTCAGCGGCAAGGTGCAGCGCTGCGCCCAGCACCCGGACAATGTCTGGGCGCTGCACGGACTGGTGGAATGTTTGAGGCGGCGCGGCGAGAGCGAAGAGCTGCCGGGGCTGCAGGCCAAGCTTGCTGTCGCGGTGGTCAAGGCGGATGTGGCGATCAGCTCGTCATGCCTGTGCCGGACAAGCGTGCAATCGGGTCCAAGCTGCTGCCACTAAAATGATGGCGGCGTTGCCCTCAGGAGAATATCTCCGCCAGTTCATCGACGCTGGCGCCTTCCTTGACCCGGCGCAGTTCGACGTAGCTCACAGCCGGCAGAATTGACGACAGCATATAGATCAGCGTGGTGTCGAGCGCGTCGAGCGAGAGGGCTGCAATCGCGCCAACGGCTGGAAGGATGCGGGCCATGGCCAGTTCCATCGCGCTGGCGGCAACGATCACGATCACCCAAAGTCCTAACAAGGCCCAGCGGCTTCCCTTGGTCAGGTCGCTGCTGCGCGCCATGCTGGCGAACACGCCGCGCCGCTCCTGCACCAGCACGGAAGCCGCGGCCGACCAGCGAAGGAACAGGATGATCCCAGGAACGATGAGCAAAAGCACACCCAGGGCAGCACCCAAAGTAGCCAGCAGTGAAATGCCTATCGCAGGTAACAGGACAGAGATGGCGGTGCCTACGCAATCGCGGATCGCCGGCCGCTTGCCGTTCAAATCCTCGACGGCGACACGCACCAGAGCCGCCTGCAGGACGGCAGCAAGTACCATCGCGATCAAGCCAGCAGCGACGGCAAAGATCATGCGTTGAGGCGCATGCTGCTCGACGCCGGCCAACCACTTCCAGGCCGTGAACTTAATCAAGAAACGCGGCAGGCCTAGAAAGACCAATGCCAGGCCGAAGCACAGGACAAAATTGCGACCGATGACCGCAAAGCTGTCGCCGAGAACCCGACCGATACGAAACCGATCGCGCTGTTCGATCACCGCCGACGTCATGGCGTGCCTCCCTCGTCAGGTTGCTGCTCTCTCTACGAGAATATGTCAGCCAGTTCGTCGATGCTGGCGCCTTCCTTGACCTGGCGCAACTCGACATAGCTGACTGCGGCGGCGATCGACAGCACCATGGAGACCACGGTCTGCACCAGGGCTGCGCCCAGCTCGGCCAGAATCCCGCCAAAGAGGAAGAAGATCAGCAAAATCCCCCATTGGATGACCATCGCAATGATCATCAGTATGAGAAACAGGCCAAACAGCGACCAGCGATTGCCCTTGGTCAGCGCACGGCTGTGCGACATCGAACCGAACACGCCCTGCCGCTCCTGGATGAGAACCGGCACCGACATCGACCATCCGAGCCACAGGATGACGCCGGGCACGATCAGGGCCAGCATGGCAATGGCGGAACCGAAGGCAACGAGGAAGCCAATCGCGAGCGTAGGCAACAGAAAGCGGATCGCGATCTGAATGCAGTCGCCAAAGGACGGGCGCCTGCCGTTCAGGTCCTCGATGGTCGCCCGAACCAAGGACGACTGAAGCAGCAGGGTGAAAACGAAAGAAACCAGCCCGGCGAGAATGCTGAGGTAGGAATTGCGCCACATCTCGTGGGGATCCGCCATCGCGCCCGGATCGCCATGCAACATCGCGTCGATCTGCGGCTGGGTCCACAACCGGATAAGCAGCGTCGGCACGCCGGCGAACAGTGCGGCAAGGCCAAGACAGAGCCCGATGTTGCGGCCAATGACGGCAAAAGTGTTGTTGAACACCCTGCCGATCTCGAACCGGCCAGGTTGTCCCAATGTCGCAGTGGTCATGGTATTTTCCCCGAGTCGCCGCCACATCCCAACGGCCGACCTCGACAGTAAATCTGCCAAGATTAAAAGGCCTCGTCCAGTGGACTTGCAATTGTCCAGGCGTATTGCCAGTGTCGGCGCCGAACCGCAGATGCATAGGGGCGAGCGGGTGACAGCACAGCCGCAGGACGCCGAATGGCTGGCAAAGCTACACAAGCAGCTGCTGTCGGACGATTCGATCCAGTTTGACCTGCCGACGCTGATGCAGCCCACGCCGCCGGCATGGCTGAAGCCTTTTCTGGAGGCATTGGCGAAGATCGGCCCCTACATGATATACCTGTTCTGGGGCGCGGTGATCATCGGCGTCGCGGTGATCGCGCTTCTTGTCGCCCTTGAAGCGAAGGGCGTAGCCTGGCGGCTGCCGTGGCGGCGCGGCAGCAAAGAGATGGAAGCAGAAGAGGCGTGGCGGCCCGATGCGAGTGCCGCGCAGATCCTGCTGTCCGAGGCCGACGCGCTCGCCGCGCGCGGCGACTATGACGAGGCGGTGCATCTTCTGCTTCGGCGCAGTGTCGCCGACATTGCCGGGCGGCTGCCCGATTTTCTGCGCCCGTCGCTGACGTCGCGCGACATTGCCACGGCCCCATCGCTGCCGGCGCGGGCACGCAATGCCTTCAGCGAGATCGCGCGCATCGTCGAGGCTGCCCTGTTTGCCCGCCGGCCGGTGGGCGCCGAGGGATGGCAGCAGGCGCGCGGCGCCTATGAGCGCTTCGCCTTCCGGGACGCCTGGGCATGAGCGCACCGGCTATCGAGGCAGCACAGGAACCGTTCAACCGAAAAACCCTGTTCTGGGGCATTTTCGCCAGCCTGCTCGCGGCCGCGGGATTTTTCCTGCTGTCGACCTACGCGCCTGACTTCCGCCAGGCGGAAGGCGGCGGCACGCCGCTCTCCAAGGGCGGCTCCGGCTATGCCGGGCTTGTCGAATTGCTGAAGCTTGCCAACGGACAGTCGCCGCCCATGGCGCGCAGCGAAAGGGCTCTGAGCGTTGGCCCGGCGTCCGGCTTTCTGCTGATCGTCACCATCGCACCGGGCAGCGATCCGGCCGCACTCGAGCGGATCGTCAAATTGCGTTCGGGCAAGGACACGCTTTTCGTGCTGCCCAAATGGTTCACCTTGCCGCTGCAGGGCCATGAAGGCTGGGAGATGAAGATCGAACGGCTGCCCGGTACAGTCATCAACGACTGGCTGGGCCGCATCACCAAGGCAAAGCTCGGCGAAGGCAACAGCACCGTCGAACAACTTGATGTCCAAGGCCGCACGGTCGCAGCGCCAGACCAGCTGCAATGGGTGGCCGACGATCACCCCTTGATCGCGGCGGGGGGCGGCAAAGCCGTTCTCACCGAGCTCGACAAGGAGCCGTTCTACATCCTGACTGATCCCGATCTCATCAACAATGCGGCGCTGAAAGATCCGCAAAAGGCGGCGGCGGCACTCGACATGATCTCCATGCTGGAACCCGGCAAGGGCGCGGTGATGTTCGATCTGACGCTGCATGGCGTGGGGCAGAAATACGATCTGGCGAAACTCCTGGTCGAGCCCCCCTTCCTGGCGCTAACGCTGTCGGTGCTGGCGGCGGCCGCCCTTGCCTTGCTGCACGGACTTGGCCGGTTCGGGCCGCCGCGCACCGAGGCCCGGGCGATTGCCTTCGGCAAGCAGGCGCTGGTCGACACCACGGCAATGCTGCTCAAGCGCGCTGGCCGGCTGCAGGAACTCGGCGACCGTTATGCGGTGCTGATGCGTGCGCGTGCCGCGGCACTGCTCGGCGCGCCGCAGGGCCTGCAGGGCGAAGCGCTCGACCGCTGGCTCGATTCGCGCGACAAAGGCGAAGCCCACGGCTTCACCACGCGCTTCAACGCCGCAAACGATTCCAGGAATTTGGCTGGAATGCATGACGCAGCGCAGGAGCTGCATGACTGGACGACAAGGAGGCTCGGTGAACGTCGATGATGTGAAGGCCCTGGCAACCGCGATCAGGGAAGAGGTGGCGAAAGCGATCACCGGACAGCATGACACGGTCGATCTGATGCTGACGGCATTGTTCGCCGGTGGGCACATATTGCTCGAAGGGCCGCCGGGCACAGCCAAGACGATGACCGCGCGCTGCTTCGCGCAGGCACTCGGTGTCGTCTACGGGCGCATCCAGTTCACGCCCGACCTGATGCCAGGCGACATCGTCGGCTCCAACATCTACAATTTCCAGACCGGGCAGTTCACGCTGACGCGCGGTCCGATCTTCTGCGATCTTCTGCTTGCGGACGAAATCAACCGCACGCCACCGAAGACGCAAGCCGCCCTGCTGGAAGCCATGCAGGAACATGCCGTCACCTTCGACGGCACGACGCATGCGCTCAGCCAAAACTTCATGGTGGTGGCGACGCAGAATCCGATCGAGCATCAGGGCGTCTATCCCCTGCCCGAGGCGCAGCTCGACCGCTTCCTGTTCAAGCACAGGGTGAGCTATCCCAACGCGCAGGAGGAACGCGCCATTATCGTGCATCACGGCGGCGGCTCCGCCTCGCACGACATCAAGCAATATGGCATCACGGCGCAGGCCGACCGCAAGACGCTGGAGGCAGCACTTGCCACCGTCGGCGATGTCACGCTGGTCGACGACGTCGTCGGCTACATCGCGGCGCTTGTGCGCGGCACACGCGAAAGCCCGGATCTCGAGGTTGGCGCCAGTCCGCGCGCCGGCGCTATGCTCGCCCGCGCCGCCCGTGCTAAGGCCGCGCTCGACGGCCGCGCCTATGTCATTCCCGACGACGTCAAGGCGCTGGCCGTGCCGGCTCTGCGCCACCGCGTCATCCTGTCGCCGGCGGCGCAGATCGACGGGCGGCTGGTGGAGCAGATCGTCTCGGACCTTGTCGACCAGACGGCGGCGCCGCGTTGATCTACCCAAGCGGCAGAGCGGTCTGGGCAGCGGCGGCGGGTGCCATTCCCGCCTTCCTGATCGCGCTTGCGCTGCCCTCCTTCTGGTATCTCGGCCTGTTGTGGATCTGCATTCTGCTCGCCTTCCTGGCGGTCGATGCGGCCGCCGGGCGCGGACGCGCCTCGCTCACCGCCAGTCTTTCAGCGCCGCCGCACGTGGGTGTCGGCGGGCGTTTCACCCTCCATGTCGCGGCCAGCCTCGGCGGGCAGGCGCGCATGTTGCAGGCGCGCGTCGGCCATGATCAGCGGCTGGCGCCGGTCGGTGGCACCGGCGGCACCTTGCCCGCCAATGGCGGCACGCTCGACCTCGAATTCGATGCGCTGAGGCGCGGCATTGCCAGTTTCGACCGGTTGTGGCTGCGTTGGCGCGGCCCATTCGGGCTGATCTGGAACCAGGTCGTCCTGCCGATGGAGCGGAAAGTGGCGGTGCTGCCCGATGTCAGCAGCGCGCGCGAGGAGGCGATCACCTTGCTGCAACGCTCCGCGCTCGCCGACGGCCATGCGCAGAGGCGGGCCGGCCAGGGCCGCGAGTTCGAGTCGCTGAAGGATTACCAGCCGGGCATGGGCCGGCGGATGATCGACTGGAAGCGCAGCGCGCGCCATGGCAAGCTTCTGGCGCGCGAGTTCAGAGTCGAGGAGAACAACAACATCGTGCTGGCGATCGACAGCGGGCGGCTGATGTGCGAGCCGGTCGACGGCGTGCCGAAAGTCGACCGGGCGGTAACGGCAGCATTGTTGTCGGCCTTCATTGCGCTGAAAGGCGGCGACCTCGTCAGCCTGTTCTCCTTCGACGCCCGGCCGCGCGTCTCGAGCGGCGCGGTGCGCGGCTCGTCGAGTTTCATGATGATCCAGAAGCGTGCGGCCGAGATCGACTATTCCAGCGAGGAGACCAATTTCACGCTGGCGCTCACGACGCTGGCAGCCAGGCTCGACCGGCGCTCGCTGGTGATCGTCTTCACCGATTTCGTCGACCCGATCAGCGCCGAGCTGATGCTGCGCACCGTCGGCCGGCTGACCGAACGGCATCTGGTGCTGTTCATGCTGATGAAGGATGTCGAACTGGAGACGCTGGCCGACATGCCGCCCGTCACGCCGGAGGATGTCGCGCGCTCGGTCATCGCCGGTGGCCTGCTGAGGGAAAGGCAAGTGGTCATCGGCCGGCTGCGGCTGCTCGGCGCGCATGTGATCGAGGCCGAACATCGGCGGCTCGGCCCGGCGCTGGTCGAGCGCTACATCCAGCTCAAGGAGGAGAACCTGTTGTGACGCTGCCCGCCGGCACCGATGCGATACGCCAGTCGCTGGCGAGCTTCCGCCAGGAGCGCGAAGCCGACTGGAAGGCGTTCGAGGCGCTGCTCGCGCGTGTCGAGAAACGCGCGCCGCGCACGCTTTCGGAGGACGAGCTGCTGTCGCTGCCGCTGCTCTACCGTTCGGCGCTGTCCTCACTCTCGGTGGCGCGCGCGACGTCGCTCGACAGTGCGCTCGTCGCCTATCTCGAAGCGCTTTGCCTGCGCGGCTATTTTTATCTCTACGGCGCGCGGCGCGGGCTGAAACAGCGTGTCGGCGATTTCTTCCTGCGCGACTGGCCGGCGGCGATCCGCGACCTGTGGCGCGAGACCTGGGTGTCGGTCGGGCTGACGGTGATCGGCGCCATTGCTGCCTACTGGCTGGTCGCCTCCGACAAGCGCTGGTACGACGCCATCATCGCGCCCAGCCTGGCCGGGGGGCGCAATCCGGATTCATCCGCCGAGGTGCTGCGCAGCGTGCTCTATGACAGCGGCAGCAGCCATTTCCTGTCCGGTTTTGCAGCCTATCTCTTTACCCACAACACACAGGTGGCGATCCTGGCCTTTGCGCTGGGCTTCGCCTTTGCGGTGCCCAGCGTGCTGCTCATCCTGATGAACGGATGCATGCTGGGCGCGCTGTTCCAGATCTACGCGGCCAAGGGACTGGGTTTCGAGCTTGGCGGCTGGCTGTCGATCCACGGCACCACCGAATTGTTCGCCATCGCGATCGCCGGCGCGGCGGGCATGCGGATCGGCACGCGCATCGCCTTTCCGGGCGAACTGACGCGGATGGCCGCCGCGGCCCAGGCCAGGCGAGTGGCGGCGACCGCCATGGTCGGTGTCATGATCATGCTTCTGTTTGCCGGCCTGCTCGAAGGCATCGGCCGGCAGACGATCACCAGCGATGCGACGCGCTACGCCATTGGCGGCGGCATGCTGGCGCTGTGGATCGCCTATTTCTACCTGTTGCGGATGGTGCGGCATGGCAACGGCTAGAAACCCTGCCGCGCTGATCAGGCCCCTGGTCACGCCGGAGGGTGTCGATCTCAGGGTCAAGCTGGCCGACGCCGGCACGCGGGCCGCGGCCTTCCTGCTCGATGTGGTGATCATCGTCACCGCCGCGCTCGTGGTGAGCCTTGTCGTCATCTTCGGCCTCGGTGGCCTTGGCGCGAAGGAGGCGGAGCCGCTCTTCATCGTCTGGATCATCTTCATCTTCCTGCTGCGCAACGTCTATTTCATCGCCTTCGAGGCGGGGCGGCGGGCAGCGACGCCGGGCAAGCGGATCGTCGGCGTGCGGGTCGCGTCGCGCAGTGGCGCGGGCCTCTCGATCGATCAGGTCATCGCGCGCAATCTGATGCGCGAGATCGAGGTTTTCCTGCCCCTGTCGATCATCGCCGCGCGTGGCGGCGCCGGCGTTGCCGACACGCTGTCGACCATCTTCGGCCTGGTCTGGGCGCTGCTCTTCTCGCTGTTTCCGCTGTTCAACCGCGACCGCCTGCGCATCGGCGACCTGCTTGCTGGCACCTGGGTGGTCGAATCCCCCAAACTCAAGCTGGTCGAGGATCTTTCACTGCGGCAGGATCCCATCGCCAGGCGCTTCCATTTCAGCCCGGCGCAACTCGACGCCTATGGCATCGCCGAACTGCACAAGCTGGAAGAAGTGCTGCGCCGCGATGACTACTTCGCGATGAAAGCCGTTGCCGAGACGATCGGGGGCAAGATCGGCATGGCGGTCGAGCCGATCGATTCCGGGGTCTTCCTCACCGCCTATTACGGCGAGCTCAGGGCGCATCTGGAGCGCAAGCTGCTGCTCGGGAATCGCAAGGCCGACAAACACGCGCGGTAGCGCAAGACCAAAGCGAATCCAACCTGCCCTACCCCACCCACTTCTCATAGTCGGACACCAGCAGGTGCAGCGGCGCGACATCCTCGTCGATGTTGGAAAAACGGCCGATCGGCTCGCGGAACACATTGTCGGTAAGATCGTCGTTGACGGTCGACACCTCACCGATCAGCACATCCTTGCCCTCGGCCCAGAAGGCGTGCCAGACGCCCGGCAGCAGCGTGACGCTCTGGCCTGGGTCGAGCTTCAGGAGCCCGCCCGCCGGCAGCCTGTGGATAGTGCCGTCGACTGGCACCGTGACCTCGGCCTTGGGGTCGATGCCGCCGTCGCGATCGTGCATGAACAGCTCCAGCACCAGCTTGCCGCCGCCGCGGTTGATAATGTCCTCGGCCTTGATGTTGTGGCGGTGCATCGGCGACAGCTGGTCCTTGCGCGAGATCATGATCTTCTCCGCATAGAGCATGCCCATGCCCTTCTTCATGTCCTCGTAGCGGCCGTTGCGAACAGTGAACAGGAACAGGCCGAGTTCCTTGAACTTCTCCTGGCCGTAATCGGTGATGTCCCAGCCGAGCCGCGAGGTCAGCACAGCCGAGGAGTCGACCTGGCGCGCCTTCATTTCCTCGGGTGACCAGTAGGCGAAGGGCGGCATGATGTAGCCGAACGAGCGGATGAAAGCGTCGGCTTCGCGGATGATGTCGTTGATGGCGGAGCGTTTCATGATCGTGATCCCTTCGTATGGATTTGGCTGGCAAATCGCATACCCGAACACGGGTTCGGTGTCGATCCATCCAGCCGCCTGCCGCGCCTTGGATGGCGAGCGGATGGCCCACCGATCCGGTGCGCTGGCTGCGTGACATCGCCGGCTTTCAGGCTCATAACCCCTGCGAATTTTCACAGGAATAGAAGATGCCGACGATCCACGACCTTGATACGCCGTCGATCCTGATCGACGCCGCACGCGCCGAAGCCAACATTGCCCGCGCACAGGCCCATGCCGACAAAAATGGGCTGAAGCTCAGGCCGCACATCAAGACGCACAAGCTGCCCTATTGGGCCAAGAAACAGGTGGCGGCAGGTGCTGTCGGCATCACTTGCCAGAAGATCGGCGAGGCCGAGGTGATGGCCGACGCCGGGCTGGCCGATATTTTTCTCCCCTACAACATTCTCGGGCGCGCCAAGCTGGAACGGCTGAAAGCGCTGCACGGCCGCGTGACCCTGTCGGTCACCGCAGACAGCATGGACACGTTGGGAGGACTCGCGGCGGTTTTCACCGATGCCGGCCATCCTTTGTCTGTGCTGGTAGAATGCGATACCGGCATGGGTCGCTGCGGCGTGCAGACGGCTGATGAAGCGGTGGCGCTGGCAAGGCTGATCGACAAGGCTGGCGGCCTCACCTTCGGCGGACTGATGACTTATCCGGCGGCCGGCCGCGCCGCCGAGGCCGAAGCCTGGCTTGCCGCTGCCAAGCAGGCGCTGGCCGCTTCGGGGCTTGCCTGCGAGCGCGTCTCAAGCGGCGGCACGCCTGACATGTGGCGCTCCGCCGATGCTTCCGTCGTCACCGAATATCGCCCGGGCACATACATCTATCTCGACCGCTACCAGGTCGCCAAAGGCGTCGGCACTCTCGACGATTGCGCGCTGACGGTGCTGTCGACCGTGGTCAGCCATCCGACGGCAAGCCGCGCCATTCTCGATGCCGGCAGCAAGGCGCTGTCCAGCGACACGCTGGGGTTAAAAGATTTCGGTGAGCTGCTCGGCGCTCCCGACGCAAGGGTCACAGGACTTAGCGAAGAACATGGCACTGTCACGCTTTCCGGGGACGCCAAGCTACGTATCGGTGAGCGCGTGCGCGTGGTACCCGACCACTGCTGCGTCGTTACCAATCTCTTCAACGAAGTCAATCTGATCGACGGCGAGACGGTGCTGGAGACGCTGCCGGTGGCGGCGCGGGGGAAAATGGGGTGAGAGAATTTCTTATAGCCTTGGCGGGAAGAAACTCGGCTTTCGTCAGTTAGCCTGCCGCGCCGCCACCCGCCGCATGGCGATCACCCGGCGGCGGCGGATTTCGGTGCGCATCGCCATCAGGTGCAGGGCGAAGAATAGCACCGTGAAGCCGACAGCCATGACCAGCAGCGGCCAAAGCAGGCTGGGGTCGATGGTTGGTCCGCCGAGCCGGAACACCGAGGCCGGCTGGTGCAGCGTGTTCCACCAGTCGACCGAGAATTTGATGATCGGGATGTTGATGAAGCCGACCAGCGTGATGATGGCGGCGGCCCAGGCCGCGCGGCTGGCATCGTCCAGCGCGCGGGTCAGCGCGATGATGCCGAGATACATCAGGAACAGCACGAAGACAGAGGTCAGACGTGCATCCCACACCCACCAGGTGCCCCACATCGGCTTGCCCCAGATAGAACCGGTGATCAGCGCAAGGGCTGTGAAGACCGCGCCGATCGGTGCCGCCGATTTCAGTGCGACATCGGCCAGTGGATGGCGCCAGACCAGCGTGCCAAGGGCTGAGATCGCCATCAGCGTGTAGCACATCATGGCGAGCCAGGCGAAAGGCACGTGGATGTACATGATGCGAACGGTGATGCCCTGCTGGAAATCCTCAGGCGCCGCGAAGCTCATATAGAGGCCGACGGCAAGGATGAGTGCGGCGAGCGCCGCCAGCCACGGCACGAGCCTGTCCGCCAGCGCGACGAAGCGTGTCGGGTTGGCAAGGTCCATCCAGCCGGTCAGGCGTGAAGTCGTGTCGCTCATGCGACTTTACATAGACCGCCGGCGCGATCGGGGCAATCGAGCGGTGGTGTCGCAGGCTGCGTGCGGCGCTGCCCCCACCCGGACCTTCGGTCCGACCTCCCCACAAGGGGAAGGTAAAAGAATGATGATCAGGCGGCCTCGCCCTGTACGGAACGGCTGAGGCGGCGGACTTCCTCGTCGTTGAGCAGGCCGCCGGCGCGCAGCAGGCTGGCGAAGCGGCCGTTGCGCAGCGACAGTTCGGCAAAGCCTCCCATTTCGACCACCCTGCCCTTGTCCATGAACACTACCAGATCGGCGTCGCGAACGGTGGTCAGGCGGTGGGCGATGATGAAGGTGGTGCGATCGCGCCGCAGCTCGTCGATCGCTTCCTTGACGCGATCCTCGGTCTCGACGTCGAGCGCGCTGGTCGCCTCGTCCAGCACCAGGATCGGCGCATCCTTCAGCACGGCGCGGGCAATGGCGATGCGCTGGCGCTCGCCGCCCGACAACTGGCCGCCACGTTCGCCGACCACCGTGTCATAGCCATTGCTCTTGGCCAGGATGAAGTCCTGCGCGGCAGCCGCGGTGGCGGCGGCATGGATCTCGTCATTGCTCGCATCGGCACGGCCGACACGGATGTTGTCCTCGATCGAGCGGTTGAGAAGCCCCGCGTCCTGGAACACCGTGGCGATCGAATGGCGCAGCGACTTGCGGCTTACCGTGCGGGTATCGATGCCGTCGATCAGGATACGGCCGCTGGACGGCGTGAAGACGCGCTGCAGGAGATTGATGAGCGTGGTCTTGCCGGCGCCCGTCGGGCCGACGATGGCAACGGTCTGTCCAGCCTGCACCTCGAAGGAGACGTCACTGACGCCCTGCCCCGAATTGGCGAATTCGAAACCGACATCCTCGAACCGGACATGGCCGGTGACGTTGGTGAGATCGCGCAGGCCATCCGGCTCGGCGGCTTCGGCCGCCGAGTCTTCAAGCTTGTAGAAGTCCTCGAGCTTGGCGCGGGCCTCCGAAATCTGGTTTGCGAAAGCCGACAGCTGGTCGAGGCGCGAGATGAGCAGCGTCGCGAAGCCGGTGAAGGCAACGACGTCGCCGACGCGCAGCTGGCCATGGGTGACGAGATAAGCGCCGATGATCAGCACGACCATCATCGATATGGTCGAGGACAGGCGCTGCAGCGCATTGGCGATTGCCCACCAGTCGAGCACGGGGTTCTGCGCATCGAGCAGGTTCCTGACATAGCGGCGCAGCGTCTCGGCCTCGTGGCCAAGGCGATTGTAGCTCTGAAGTACAGCGACGTTGCTGACCGAGTCGGTCACATGCGCGAACACCTTGTGGTAGTGACGCTCCACGGCGGCCTGGCCTGCCTTGGTGCGCTTCATCACCAGCCGGCCGATACCGACATAGAGTACGCCGAGCACCAAGAGCACCATCGACATCCGGAGGTCCATGCTGACAGCCGTCGGGATCAACAGGACCAGTGTAACGGCGGTGGACAAATGCTGGCGCATGAATTCGAGCCACAGGCTGAACAGCGTCTCGACGGCGCGCAACAGCGTGTGCAAGGCGTTGGACGTTCCGCGCTGATGGTGCCAGGCGAGCGGCATGGTAATCACGCGTTCGAAGGACTCGCAGAGCACTTCCGAGCGGCGGGCGTGCGCAAAACGATCGGCGCCGCGCGCCACCAGCACAAAGGCAATGACACTGAAGGCGCCGAGAGCGGCCCAAAGGGCGAGCATTGAAAAAACCGGACCGTGGCTGGAGATGGCGTCGATCACCCGACCGAACAGGATCGACTCAATGATCGCAATCGCAGCCAGCGCGACATTGGCGCCGCAAATCAGCGCGACGCGCTTTTTGTCGGACGCCAGATAACCAAGCGCTCTCCAATAGATCTGCAGAAGTGACACTTCAGCTACTCCGCCAACTCTCTATTGTGCCCAATACCAGTATTGTGCACCGCACCATTTCTTGACACGTAACGGTAGATGCGTCGCAAAACAATGCCCGTCTATCGCTTCCGTTCCCATTTAGCGAACAAAACATGACGACGATACGAAATCTGACGTGATCACCTAACGGGTTGAGATAAAAGGTGAAATGCCAGCGTTGCGGCAAAATCATGGCAGCAGCCGAGCACTGCCACATTTTTAATCACAACAGGCTGGCGGGACCTGTTGCGCAGGCACTTGGCAGGCGCCGCCAAGGACCCTGCGCAAGTAACAAAGGCGCGGTGTCGCGCGCCCAGAAGGACGCGCGACCTACAACCTAATATATTGATTTTACGCCGGTATCCTGACCACGATCTCGGTCCGGGTACCCGCTTTTGGCTCGAAGGACGCCGACTTTGTTTTCGCACCATCGACTTCAAGCGAGATCGTCTTGGTCTTTTTGTCGCGAATGACATGAACCTTGATCTCGGCGCCAAGCATCTTGAGCGAGGCTTCGTAGCCATCCCAGTGGCTCGGCAGTCTCGGCCGGAACGTGATCTTCTTCCCGCGCCGTTCGATGCCTAGGATACCCTCGACCGCCGCCCGGTAGAGCCAGCCCGCCGAGCCGGTGTACCAGGTCCAGCCGCCGCGTCCCCCCTTGTTGTTGCCGGAATTGTCGTCTCCGGCATAGATATCGGCCGCGACCACATATGGTTCGACGCGATAGTGCTCGGCCGAGGCCTCGTCGGATGCGTGGTTGACCGGGTTCAGCATCGAGAAACAGCGATAGGCTTCGTCGGTCAGCCCCATTTCGGCCAGCGCTATGACGAACCATGTCGACGCGTGGGTGTACTGGCCGCCATTCTCGCGCACGCCCGGCGGATAGCTCTTGATGTAGCCGGGGTCCTTGTCGGTTTTTGAGAACGGTGGCGTGAACAGCTTGACGATCTTGAGCTTGTCGTCGACGAGCAGGCTGGTCGCATGCTGCATGGCCGTAGTCGACCGCGCCGGGTCGCCCTCGCCCGAAAGCACGCTCCAGGACTGGGCGATGGAGTCGATCTTGCACTCTTCGGATGTGCGTGACCCCAGAGGCGTGCCGTCGTCGAAACTGCCGCGCCGGTACCATTCGCCGTCCCATGCCGTGCTTTCAAGCGCCCGCTTCAGCGCCTCGGCATGCTTTGCCCAGGCCTGCGCACGCTTGGCGTCGCCTTCGCTCTTGGCGATAGCGGCGAAGTCGCCCAGCGTCTTCAGCAGGAACCAGCCCAGCCACACGCTCTCGCCCTTGCCGTGCTCGCCGACACGGTTCATGCCGTCGTTCCAGTCGCCGCCAAGGATCAGCGGCAGGCCCGCGGGACTGCTGCGCTTGATGGCAAGGTCGAGCGCGCGCGCGCAATGTTCGTAGAGCGACACGGTCTTCTTCGAGATTTCCGGGGTGAAGAAGGCATCGTGCTCGCCCTCGCCCAGAGCCTGCCCGTCGATGAAGGGCAGTTGCTCTTTCAAGATAGCGGCGTCGCCGGTCACACTGAGATAGCGCGCCGTGGCGTGGGCCAGCCAGACCACGTCGTCGGAAATCGTGGTGCGCACGCCGGCTCCCGTGCGCGGCAGCCACCAATGCTGCACGTCGCCCTCCGGGAACTGCCGCCGCGCGGCGTTGAGGATCTGGTCACGCGCCAGTGTTGCGTCATGCGCCAGCAAGGCAAGCGTGTCCTGCAGCTGGTCGCGGAAGCCGTACGCACCACTGGCCTGATAGAAGGCCGAGCGGGCGCGGATGCGGCAGGCAAGGCTCTGATAGGGCAGCCAGTGATTGACCATGGCGTCGAGCCCCTTGTCGGGCGTCTCGACCTGGATGGTGTCGAGGAAACCGCGCCACTCGCGCTCATTGTCGGCCAGGCGCTGGTCGAAATCCTTGCCCCTGTGGGCCTTCACCAGCGCGCTCGCCTGCGCGGCGGAATCGGCGTCGCCGAGCAGCCAGAGCAAGGTGACGTCGCCGCCGGCCGGGATTTCGACGTCGCGGGCGATCGCCGCGCAAGGGTCATCGCCGGCTTCGATGCGACCCGAGAGGGCCGCCCCACTCAGCACCGCCTGCGGCAGCTCGCTGGAGCCATGCCGGCCGAGGAACTCGGAGCGGTCCGAAGTCACCGAATGGACGTTGGCATCGGCGGCGAGGAAGGCCACGCGCTCACTGAAATCGAGCCCGTAGGGGTTTTGCGCGAGCAATGCGCCGGTGGCGGTATCCCGGGACGGGACGATGGTGGCCGCCGTGCGCGACCGATGCCCGCCGAGCACCCACTCGGCATAGGCATAGACGCGCAGCCGCGCCGGCACCGAGCCGGAATTCTGGATGCGCAGCCGCGAAATCTTCACCGGATCGATCGGGTCGACGACATGGGTGAGGTCCATCGACAACGGCCCACGCTTGGCGCGGAAGGTCGAGAAGCCTTGGCCATGCCAGGCTTCGTAGGTCATCGAAGGGTCGCGCACCACGGCAGCTATGGGCGAGAACGCCTTGCCGCTGGCCTGATCATAGATGTAGAGCCCCTCGCCCGGCCGGTTCGAGACCGGATCATTCGACCATGGCGTCAGCTGGTAGTCGCGGCTGTTGCGGCTCCAGGTAAAGGCAGCCCCTTCGGCCGAGGTGTGGAAGCCGAACGAGGCGTTGGAGACGACATTGATCCAGGGCTGCGGCGTGGTGCGCCGGCCGGCCAGCCGCACCACATAGTGCCGTCCGTCGCCGTCGAAACCGCCAAAGCCGTTCCATTGGCTGAGACCAGAGCCATCGGCGCTGACATTCGCCACGGCCTGCGAAGCAAATGCATGCGTCATTGGTGCCGGCGCCGAAATTTCACGCAGCGTCGGCAATCCGGCGGGCACAAGCGCGTCGCGCGCCTGCAAGGCGGCTGCCTCGGCCCGCTCGATCTGATCGAAGATGGTGCCGTTGCGCGTATGCAGCACCACCCGCGCGACCGCGAGCAGCGTCTTGTAGGTGGTCTCTTCCATCAGGTCGCGGCGCACCGCGAAAATGTGCTGGCGAGGGCCGAGTTCCTTGCCGCGCAGACGGCTGTTTTCGCACAGCGTCTCGACCGCCCGCTGCAGGTCCTGAACGTAGGACGAGGCCTGCTCGTTGACAACGACGAAGTCGATCATCATGCCGCGGGTGCGCATATATTCCTGGAAGCGCAATGCCTGGGCGACGATTTCCAGATCGGCGACGTCGCCGATCCTGACCAGGAAGATCGGGAAATCACCCGAAATGCTGGTTGGCCACAGGCTCGATTGCTTGCCCAGGCCCGAGGCAATGGATTCGGCCGGCAGGCGCAGGAAGGCGTCGGGGTAGATCAGATAGCGCGCCAGTTTCTGCACATTGGCGGCATCGGTCAGGCTGAGACCCATATGGCGGGTCTGCACCTGGCTGCGCGTCCAGGCAAGCATGGCCTGGCGGGCAAAGCTCTCCTGATGGTCGAGCCGGCTGATGGCATCTTCGAGCTCGGCGCGGTTGGCCCCGACCACGGTCCAGAAGGTCAGCGATATCTTCTTGTTGGCGGGCACGCGCACCTGGCGGCGTAGCGAGGCGATGGGATCGAGCGTGAAGCCGGAATGGCCGCCAAACCTGGCGCCCGGATCAAAGGCGGCGGCATCGGCGATGGAGCGGCCACGACCGATGAACGCGCGCTTGTCGGTCTCGGCCTCGGCGTCGCGCGCAGGTCCCGACGGATCGGTGACGAAATGCGCCAGGGTGATATCGGGCTCGCTGGTATCCCGCTTGCGGCGCGTGGCGAAGATCGCGCCGTTGTTGGCGGCGATTTCGGTCTCCACGAACATCTTCGAGAAGGCCGGATGCGCGTTGTCGGAAGCCTCCGTACCCAGCACCAGCTCGGCAAAGGACGTCACCTCGATGTGACGATCGGATGTGCTTTCGTTGTAGAGCGTGATGCGACGGCCTTCGCCATTGCCTTCGGAAACGACGATGCATTCGACCTCGGAGCGCAATGTGCCGACCGATTTGACGAAGCTCGCCTTGTCATCGGAGAAGAGGGTCTGCACCTTTTCCTCGGCCGCGCGCTTCGGCTCCGCCGTTGCCGACCACCAGTCTCCCGTGCTGACGTCACGCAGGAATATGTAGGAGCCCAGACGGTCCTCGGTGGGATCCGGCTGCCAGCGGGTGACCGACAGATCGCCCCAGCGGCTGTAGCCGGATCCGGTCGCGGTCACCATCACCGAATAACGGCCGTTCGACATCACATTGGTCGAACGCAGTGCCCGCAGGGGATCGAGCACGATGCGGGTGTCGGGGCTCTCGGTTTCGGTTTCGTCTTTGGCCCGTTCGTCTGCTTCGGTCCTGACGGTCGCGGTCGGAATGTCGCGCGGCGCCCTTTCCTGCAGCAGCAGCTCAGCCGATTCAATGACCGGATCGCTGTGGAAACGGTCACGCAGGCGACCCTCGAAGATCGCGTCGGCGACCGCGGCGATCGACATGCCCGAATGGTGCGCATAGTAATTCAGCACGACAGCGTGGTTGGTGCCTTCAGGCACGCGCTGCGGCGTGAAATCGACCGCATCGTAGTAGCCGTGAGGGCCAAGCGCGCCGACCTCGCGCAGCCGGGCCAGATTCTGCACTGCTTCGCGCGGGTTGAACTGCGCCGCCAGGATGGTGGCATAGGGCGCGATGACCGTATTCTGGCCAAGACCGCGCTTCAGCCCAAGCCCAGGCACGCCGAAATTGGTGTACTGATAGGTCAGTTCCCGGTCTCGCGCGTTGTAGGCCGCTTCCGAAATGCCCCACGGCACGTTTTTCTGGCGGCCATACTGGATCTGGCGCTTGATGATCAGCTTGCTGGTCTGGTTGAGGATCGAACCTTGCGGCTCCTTCATCACCAGCGGCGGCATCAGATACTCGAACATCGAGCCCGACCAGGACATCAGCGCGCCCTGGAAACCGATCTCGACGATCGGGCGGCCGAGCCGGAACCAGTGCTCGGTCGGCAGGTCGCCCTTGGCGATGGCGAACAGGCTGGTCAGCCGCGCCTCGGAGGCGAGAAGGTCGTAGCAGCTTTCATCGAGCTGGTGTTCTTCGACCCGGTAGCCGATCGACAGCAGCTTGCGTTCCGGCCGCAGCAGGAAGGAGAACTCCATCTCGAAGGCGAAGCGGCGCGTGCGCTCGCGCAAGGTCAGAAGCTTGGCGCGCAACGCCTCGACGGCGTTGTCGTCGCTGTGGGCGTCGTGGACATGCGCCTCGCAAGTCGCTTCCAGCCTCGCCGCCCAGTCGACGATGACATCGCTCGGAGCGGAGGCGGCCTCGGTGTGAATGGCCGTGGCCAGCTTGCGGATCTCGCCCGCCAGCACGGCGAGGTTGATGGTGCGGATCGAGGCCATCTCCGGCTGCGCCTTGATCGTCTCGACGGCGCGCCGCATGCCATCCAGGCGATCAACGAGACGCTGGCGTAAGGGCCGCAACTGGCGACGATCATCAGGTAAGTCATCCAGGCTTTCGCTGAGGATGGTCACCGTGTCTAGAATGCCTTCGAAGTCGCCCTGGAGGTGAACAGAAGGCGCTTCCGCCCACTCGGCACAGGCAGCCGCCACCGCCACCAGGTGACCGGCGAGATTGCCGCTGTCGACGGCCGAAATATAGAGTGGATAGAGCGGCTTCAGCGTCGTGGTGTCGTACCAGTTGAAGAGATGGCCGCGGTGGCGCGGCATGCTCTCGATGGTTGTCATGGTGGCGTCGATGCGGGTGATGGCATCCGACAGGCTGATCCAGCCGAAATCGCGCGCCGAGACAACCGACAGCAGGTAGACACCGACATTGGTAGGCGAGGTGCGCGGCGCCACGACCGGTGCCGGGCTTTCCTGGAAATTGTCAGGCGGCAGATTGTGATGCTCCGCCGTGACGAAGCTCTCGAAATAATGCCAGGTGCGCCGCGCCACCGTGCGCAGCGCATGGATATCGGCCTGCGATATGCGCAGCCGGTCCTCGGTTTCGGCCGAGCGGCTGATCCAGCTGGCGATCGCCGGCGATCCGATCCAGAACAGCGCGAAGAAGAAGGCGACAAAAGCGCCGGTGGAATCGGCCAGCACCGGAATGGCGAGACCGACGAAACCGATGATAACGGCGCCGTACATCATGCCGTAATAGGAGCCGACATCGTTGTCGCCGGCCTTGTGCGCCTGCGAGGCGGTGCGCCATTCCAGGAGGTTCTGGCGGCTGACGAACAGCCGGTAGAGCGTACGCACAATGGCATCGCCCATCATCCAGGCATTATGCGCCATCAGCACGATCTTCAGCGCCACCATGGCGGTGCCGAAGGCGACATCGCGCGCCAGCGCGGAGAAATGGCCACGCGGCGTCTGGTCGCCGCTCTTGGGCAGAATGGCGTTGACCACGTCGAAGGTCGGCGCCATGAACAGGCTGAGGATCAGCAGGGCCTGCCATTGGGCGGCCTGCGTGAACGGCAGTAAGGTCCAGCCGGCGATCGCCGCCATCACCCAGAAGATCGGCGTCAGCGAACGGCGCAGATTGTCGACCATCTTCCAGCGCGACAGGGCCGGAACGCCGGAGCGAGGATCGAGGATGTAGCCCAGTAGCTGCCAGTCGCCGCGCGCCCAGCGATGGTGGCGCGAGGCGTCGACCGAATAGCGGGTCGGATAGTCCTCGACCAGTTCGACGTCGGTGACCAGTGCTGCGCGCGCCAGCGCGCCTTCGAGCAGATCGTGGCTGAGGATGGTGTTTTCCTCGATCCGACCCTGCAGGGCGGCCTCGAAAGCATCGACATGGTAGAGACCCTTGCCGGTGAAGGAGCCGTCGCTGAAGACGTCCTGATAGAGGTCCGACACGGCGAAGACATAGGGGTCGAGGCCGCGATTGGCCGAGAACACGCGCTGGAAGAACGAGGCTTCGTCGCCTGATGTCAGCGACGCGGTGATGCGCGGCTGCAGGATTGTGTAGCCGGCGGTGACGACGCGTTTGGTGGCGTCGAAATGCGGACGGTTGAGCGGATGGCATAGCTTGCCGACGAGGCTCGCCACGGCATCGCGGGTGGTGCGCGTATCGGCGTCGAGCGTCATCACATGGACGACTTTTTCCGGCAGCGGCACGTCGAGCGGCAGGAAGGTGGTGTCGCTGTCACCACGCAGCAAAAGGTCGAGCTCATGCAGCTTGCCGCGCTTGCGCTCCCAGCCCATCCAGGACCCTTGCGCTGCGTTGAAGAGCCGGCGGCGGTGCAGGATGTAGAAGCGCGGCGCGCCTTCAGAGGGATAGCGGGCATTGAGACGAGCGATCTCGGCGCGGGCATATTCAAGGATTTCGGTGTCGGCCGCATCGATCTCGATCTTGCTGTCTGGCCAATCCGAAAGCAGGGCGAAATGGATCTCGTCCACCAGATTGGCAAGGTAATGCACTTCGATGTTGCGGATGTTTTCCTCGACATCGTCACGCGAACCGATCAGCGACGGCACAACCACCAGCGTGCGCGCCTCCGGCGGCACGCCGTGCCGGTAGTCATAGCCGATCAGGCGTGTCGGCTTGAGGAACAGCGAGACCACGGTGTTGAAGAAGGCGAGCGCGCCCTCGCTCGCGGGCACCGCAAACAGCGCCAGCATCAGGACGATCGAGGTTACCGACAGGCCGAGATTGGCCAAGGCATTGCCGGTGAGGACAAGAAGCAGGGCCGTCAACGCGAACACCGGCAGGACGATGCCAAGCCATCCGGTCTTGGCGAAGGTCCGCTTGACAGTCTGGCTGATGGTGGGCCGATAACCGATCGCCTTTTCCAGTTCCAGCCGGCGCGGGCCGACGAGATAGAAACCGACATCGGTGTGAGCGGACGCGGTTGACGCATCCCCCTCTTCACTGCTGCCCGCCCCTGCCTCACCGGTAACATGACCGGCCAATTCACTGGCCTTTTCGGCGACACGGTATTCCGACAGGTTCGAGCGGCGCGCCAGTTCCTCGATCGCGGTGCGGTATTGGTCACGCGAGAAGAAGTCGAGGGCGGCGAAATCGGTGCGCTCGCGCAGCACTGTGTCGATGCGGCTGACGCCTTCGAACCACACCGTCCAGTCGACATCGTTGATGACGCGCAGGCCGCGGATGATGTTGCCGGTCGTCACATTGCCGCTCGACAGCGTGTGATGCTCGGAGATGATGATCTCCTCGGCATCGGAGCCGGTCTTTTCGAGCTCACCTTCCAGCCATTCCAGGGCCTTGCCGGCATTCTGCGACCCATCGCGCAAACGATAGAGCAGTTGGGTTGCGAAGGTGGTGTCCTGGGCATGGGCGCCGAAATTGGCTAGGATCACTTGCCGGTCGGCGCTGTCATCGGTCGCCAGCACCTTGTCAGCCACGTCGTTGGCGATCTGGCGCATCTGGCGGGTGCGGTTGACCCTGACGGCCAGCCGGCGGAGATTTTCGATCAGAACGAAGCGTAGAAGCGATGGCAGCGCCCAGAGTTCACCGATCTTCAGCGGCTCGACAGACTGAAACCCCTGGACGATGGACTTGAACATGGTCGCGGAGACGGAACTGTCGGAATGAGCCACATAGGTCCAGGCCAACGCGAGTGCGCGCGGCACAGTGCCGCCACCGGGCAGTTTCAGCGTCGGCAGCTGGCGATAGAAGCGGCGCGGCAGGTCGCGCTTGACCTGGAAGATGGTCTCCTCGACCAGATAATTGTTGTCGAGCAGCCATTGCGCGGCGGGTGTGATCGTTTCACCCTTGGCCTGCGCCGCATTGGTCGAACGGTAGACTTCGAGGATCTTCTTGGCGCTGTCGCGGATGCGAGCCTGGAAATCGAACGGAGTCAGCCCAAACAGGTCGGTGAGATCGCCTTTTGCCAGGCTTTCGCCGAGCAGCCGCAGGCGTTCCTCGGGCAGGAATGTCGACCTTATCGGCTCTTCCGTGATGACCGGGAAGCTCGCGCTGGTCTTTTCGATCTGGGCTGGGTTCGTCTGAATATTCATTGAAAATTCCGTAAGCGGGCACAGAGCGGCGTCACCGCCACGGCAATGGCCCTAAAACCGGTTCAAATGCAATTGGTTGCATAATCCCACTTGCCGAAAGTTTGTTTCCGCACCGCGACAGGGCGTCATCTCTCGGCAAAAATTCCAAGACGAGCGCCCCTCTTCCCGTCGAGTTCGATCGGCGGAGAGGATTCGGGCTTTTTCGTGATGCCGGCAAGAGCTTACGCTATATTTCGCCAGCACTGCGATCATGTTTGGAAACAAGCGGTAACCGTTGACGCGAAGGCTTCAGGCCGAGATGGTTATCCGGATCACGAACAGCGTCGCGGTCAGAGCGGGTTCAACCCACAGCACAGGAGCACCCGGCCCGAGCAACAGCGTGTCGAACGGCCCGAGGCGAATGCGCCCGGCCTCCGGGAAAACGGTTTCGCCCTTGTGACAAAGGATGAGGGTCGCACCGGCCCCAGTCGCGATGTCCACAGGCCACGAGATCGTCAGGCGCTCGACCGAATGCAGCATGCGGCCACGGCGGGTCATGACGTTGAGGTCGGTGATCGGGCCGGCGATTAGGGCGGCACTGGTGGGCAAATCAGCTGGAAAGGCAAAAGGCGCCGAAGCCGGCGTCAGCCGCGCCGGCGGCTGGCCGGCGATATCAAGCACGATCCCCTCGCCTTCCAGCACCGACAGGGTGCGTTCGATCCCGGCAAAGCTGGAGAACGGCCCGCTGCTCCCGACACGCGCCATCGAGACTCGCCAGTCGAACTCGTCGAGACCGGCGCCATCAGGCGAGACGGCGATTTCGGTCGTCGTGCCGCCGCCGTTCTTCCAAGGCATGACACGGTAGTCGGCGGCACGAAGGATGCGCATGAGATTAGCCTATCACCCTAAAATGCCGGGCAGGTTGAGCTGGTGCTCCTTGGCGCATTCAATGGCGATGTCGTAGCCGGCATCGGCGTGACGCATGACGCCGGTTGCCGGGTCGTTCCACAGCACGCGCTCGAGGCGCCTTGCGGCGTCCGGCGTGCCATCGGCGACAATGACCATGCCGGCATGCTGCGAAAAACCCATACCGACGCCGCCGCCATGATGCAGCGACACCCAGGTGGCGCCCGAAGCGGTGTTGAGCAGTGCGTTGAGCAACGGCCAGTCCGATACGGCGTCGGAACCGTCCTTCATTGATTCCGTCTCGCGATTGGGCGAAGCGACCGAGCCGGAATCGAGGTGATCACGGCCGATGACGACCGGCGCCTTGAGTTCGCCCTTGGCCACCATTTCGTTGAATGCGAGCCCGAGCCGGTGGCGATCGCCAAGACCGACCCAGCAGATGCGCGCCGGCAGCCCCTGGAAGGCTATGCGCTCGCGCGCCATGTCGAGCCAATTGTGCAGATGGGTGTTGCCGGGCGTGAGTTCGCGCACCTTGGCGTCGGTCTTGTAGATGTCTTCGGGATCGCCGGAGAGTGCAGCCCAGCGGAACGGCCCGATGCCCCGGCAGAACAGCGGACGGATATAGGCTGGCACGAAACCCGGGAAAGCAAAGGCGTTCTCGAAACCTTCATCCTTGGCGACTTGGCGGATGTTGTTGCCATAGTCGAGCGTCGGCACGCCGGCGTTCCAGAACGCCACCATCGCCTCCACATGTTCGCGCATCGAGGCGCGGGCCGCCTTCTCGACCGTCTTGGGATCGGAGACGCGCTTCTCGCGCCACTCGGCCATGGTCCAGCCCTTCGGCAGGTAGCCGTTGATGGGGTCGTGAGCCGAGGTCTGGTCGGTGACCATATCAGGGCGGATACCGCGCTTGAACATTTCGGGCACGATCTCGGCGGCATTGCCGAGCAGGCCGACGGACTTCGCCTCGCCGGCCTTGGTCCAGCGCTCGATCATTTCCATCGCTTCGTCGAGCGTCTCTGCCTTTTCGTCGACATAGCGGGTGCGCAAGCGGAAATCGATCGAGTCCGGGTTGCACTCGATGGCCAGGCAGCAGGCGCCGGCCATGACGGCGGCCAGCGGCTGGGCGCCGCCCATGCCGCCGAGGCCGCCGGTCAGGATCCACTTGCCCTTGAGGTTGCCGCCATAATGCTGGCGGCCGGCCTCGACGAAGGTTTCGTAAGTGCCCTGCACGATGCCTTGCGTGCCGATGTATATCCACGAGCCGGCCGTCATCTGGCCGTACATCATCAAGCCTTTTCTATCGAGCTCGTTGAATTTATCCCAGTTTGCCCAGTGCGGCACGAGGTTGGAATTGGCGATCAGCACGCGCGGCGCATCGGCGTGCGTCCGGAACACGCCGACCGGCTTGCCGGACTGCACCAAAAGGGTCTCGTCCTCACCAAGCGTCTTCAGCGAGGCAACGATGCTGTCAAAATCGTTCCAGGTACGCGCCGCCCGGCCAATGCCGCCATAAACCACCAACTCATTGGGGTTTTCGGCAACCTCGGGATCGAGATTGTTCATCAGCATGCGCAGCGGCGCCTCGGTCGTCCAGTAGCGGGCGTTGAGCTTGTCACCGCGCGGCGCGCGGACTTCGCGAATGTTGTGGCGAGGATTGTTCATCATTGTCCCTTTCGAATGAGATGCGCGGTGCTGCGAGAGCCTTCGGCGCTGATCCAGGTGACCTGCTCATGGGCAGGATTGGAGGAATCGATGGTCATGGCGTAGCAGGCCCAGGCATCGGAGGGCGGCCACAGGGAGCAGTATTGGTCGCCACGCACGTCCCAACGGCCGATCTGGTGGCTGTCACCTTTGGTATAGCTGGTCGCGCCACCGTCATCGAAGTCCTGTGACCAGCCATCGCCCTGGACATGGGCAC
This sequence comes from Mesorhizobium subarcticum, assembly GCF_055456085.1. NCBI lineage: Bacteria > Pseudomonadati > Pseudomonadota > Alphaproteobacteria > Hyphomicrobiales > Phyllobacteriaceae > Mesorhizobium > Mesorhizobium subarcticum. Next base: position 5,455,515 of record NZ_CM144237.1, read on the forward strand.
CCCTGAGATCGGCGAGAATTTCCGGACCCTTCATCGCCACCTCGGCGGCGGCTGCGGAAACAATCGCAGCTGAAAGCAGCCCAGCGGCGAGAAGGAATGTCCTGACATGTCCGGCCATTGCGTTCCTCCGAAAAATTGCTGCTCAACCGTGCGCCCAGGCAATCGCGGTTTTCAGAATGGTCTCCAGCGTTGCGCGGATCGGCGCTGCGAAATCGGCGTCATACGGTACCGGCCAATTGTCCGGCTCCCCCTTTTCCTCGGGCTCACGCATATATCCGCGGTTGGAGAGTTCCATCTGCAAGGCATGGACACCCTGTTGCGGCTGGCCAAAATGGCGTGTGATCCAGCCGCCCTTGAAGCGGCCGTTGACGACAGAGGTTTCGCCGGTTTCAACCATGATCTGGCTGACCATTGCCTGCAGATTCGGATCGGCGCTCTTGCCGTCATTGGTGCCGAGATTGAACACCGGCAGCGTGCCTTCGAACAGGCGCGGCAGCACCGAACGGATCGAGTGGCAGTCGTAGAGGACGATCTTGTCATGCAGGCCACGCAGCCGGCCGATCTCGGCCTGCAAGGCGGCATGGTACGGCACGAAGAATTTTTCGCGACGCTCGTCGACCTCCGACGGTCCCGGCTCTTCGCCTTCGCGGTAGAGCGGATCGCCATCAAAGGTCTCGGTCGGGCACAGGCCGGTCGTCGCCTGGCCGGGATAGAGCGAGGCCCCCGAAGGATCGCGGTTGACGTCGATGACGGTGCGCGAGATCGCGGTGTGGACGACGGTGGCGCCGAGGCTGCCGGCGAAGTCATAGAGTTTATCGATCCACCAGTCGCAATCGCGGCGGCCGAGCCAGGGCGAGACCAGTCGGTTTTCGAAGCCGGCGAGATCGATGCCTGTGTGCGGGATCGACACCAGCAGCGGTGCGGTGCCTCGGCTAACGCTGAGCCAAGGTGTCGCAGCCATCACGCCGCTCCCGAAATCGAAGGCAGTGTTACCGCACCAGCGGCCTTGATGGTTGCGCCACTGCGCACCATGGCGATCGCCTTCTCCATGTCCGGATGAAAGTGCCGGTCATTGTCGAGATGCGGCACTTCGGCCCGGACCAGTTTGCGCACCGCCTCAAGGGCTGTGCTCGACGCCAGCGGTTGATGGAAATCACAGCCTTGCGCCGCGGCCAGCAATTCGATGCCGATCACCGCCGTGGCATTCTCGACCATGCCGATCAGCCGGCGCGCGCCATGCGCGGCCATCGAAACATGGTCTTCCTGGTTGGCCGAGGTCGGAATGGAATCGACTGATGCCGGATAGGCCTTCTGCTTGTTTTCCGAAACAAGGGCGGCGGCCGTCACCTGCGGGATCATGAAGCCTGAATTCAGGCCGGGCTTCGGCGTCAGGAAGGCCGGCATGCCTGACAGCGCGGGGTCGACCAGCATGGCGATGCGGCGTTCCGACAGCGAGCCGATCTCGCAGACCGCAAGCGCGATCATATCGGCGGCGAAAGCCACCGGCTCGGCGTGGAAATTGCCGCCGGAAAGTGCGGTGTCGTCCTCAGCGAAGATCAGCGGGTTGTCGGTGACGCCATTGGCTTCGGTGCCGAGCGTATCGGCCGCCTGGCGCAGTACGGTGAGTGCCGCGCCCATCACCTGCGGCTGGCAGCGCAGGCAGTACGGGTCCTGCACGCGCTCGTCACCGACGCGATGCGATTCACGGATGGCGCTTCCGGCCATCAGATTGCGCAGCGCGTCCGCCGTCTCGATCTGACCGCGGTGCTTGCGCAGCAGATGAATGCGCGGGTCGAACGGCGCGTCGGAACCCTTGGCGGCATCGGTCGACAGTGCACCGGCAACCAGTGCCGACTGATAGAGCACTTCCGCCTCGAACAAAGCGGCCAGCGCATAGGCGGTCGAGAACTGCGTGCCATTGAGCAGCGCCAGGCCTTCCTTGGCGCCCAACGTCACCGGCTCGAGGCCATGCGAAACGAACGCGACCTTGGCCGGGACGCGGCCATGCGGCGTAAAACATTCACCAACACCGATCATCGCGGCCGTCATATGTGACAGCGGGGCAAGGTCGCCGGAAGCGCCAACGGAGCCCTGCGCCGGCACCACGGGGATGACGTCGTTGGCGAGCATCGCTTCGAGCAGTTCGATGGTTTGCGAGCGCACACCGGAGGCGCCCTGCGCCAGGCTGGCAAGTTTCAGCGCCATCATCAGGCGGGCAACGGCAACCGGCATCGGCTCGCCGACGCCGGCGGCATGCGACAGCACGATGTTGCGCTGCAAGGTCTCGAGATCCTCGGCCGGGATGCGCACGCTGGCCAGCTTGCCGAAACCGGTGTTGATGCCGTAGACCGGCTCGCCCTTGGCGACGATCCTGGCGACAGCCTCGGCGCTCGCCTTGATCTTCGGACGGCAGGCATCATCGAGTTTCGGCACGGCGCCACGGTAGATGGCGCGCCAGTCTGCCAGCGTCGCATTGCCGGGCTTCAAGGTCAGTTCGGTCATTGTCCTCTCCAGATGCGGGCATGGAGCGGATTGAAGCCCATGCGGTAAACGAGTTCGGCAGGGCGCTCTATGTCCCAGATCGCCAGGTCGGCGGATTTGCCGGCTTCCAGTGTGCCGGCCTTATCGAGAAGGCCAAGCGCACGCGCGGCCTCGCGGGTGACGCCGGCGAGGCATTCATCGACGGTCAAGCCAAAGAGCGTCGCGGCCATATTCATGGTGAGCAACAGCGAGGTGAGCGGCGAGGTGCCAGGATTGCTGTCGGTCGCCACCGCCATCTTCACACCATGGCGGCGGAACAAGTCGACAGGCGGCTTCTTCGTTTCGCGGATGAAGTAATAAGCGCCGGGCAGGATGGTCGCCACCGTGCCGGCCTTCGCCATGGCGGCAGCGCCCGCCTCGTCCGTATATTCGAGATGATCGGCGGACAGCGCGCCGTAGCTGGCGGCAAGTGCTGCGCCGTGCAGGTTGGACAGCTGGTCGGCGTGAAGCTTGACTGGCAGACCCAAGGCCTTGGCGGCATCGAAAACGCGCGCCATCTGCTCCGGCGAGAAGGCGATGCCCTCGCAAAAACCGTCCACCGCATCGGCCAGTCCTTCGGCGGCAACCGCTGGAACAATCTGCTTGGCAACCAGATCGATAAAAGCGTCCTTGTCGCCCTTGGCTTCGGGCGGCAGCGCGTGTGCGGCAAGGCAAGTCGTACGGACGGTGACGGGACGCTCATTGGCCAGCCGGCGGGCGGCACGCAGCGACTTCTTCTCATTGTCGAGATCGAGGCCATAGCCCGACTTCACCTCAACGGTAGTGACGCCTTCGGCGATCAGCGCATCGAGGCGTGGCAGCGTCTGGGCGACGAGCTCATCCTCGTTTGCCGCGCGCAGCGACTTGACCGAGAAAACAATACCGCCACCAGCGCGGGACACTTCTTCATAGGTGGCGCCGGCCAGCCGCATCTCGAATTCGTTGGCGCGGTTGCCGGCATAGACAAGATGCGTGTGGCAGTCGATCAGGCCGGGCGTGATCCAGCGGCCCTCGCAATCGACGGTCTCGGCGCCCTGCCCTGCCGAAGCCGGCATGTCCGCCTCGGCGCCGGCATAGACGATAAGCCCGTCGCGGGCAGCAACGGCGCCCTTCTCGACGACGCCGAGGCCAGCCGCGCCATCGACCATGGTCGCCAGCCGCGCATTGCGCCACAGGCTAAGGCCGCTCTTCCCGTTTGCTCCGACCATCATCTTTTCCATTTGAAAGGATGACGATTATGTATATACATATCGAAACGCGACGCAAGTGGTATCGTCGCTCAAGCATGCAGATTTGGAGACGGACGTGACGGCGATCTTTGCGGAACAGGCGCTGCTGCCCGAGGGCTGGCAAGGCAATGTCAGGATCGCGCTCGACGGCGGCCGCATCGCCACCGTCGAAGCGGGCGCAGCTCCGCAGGCCGGCGACGAACGCCACGCGATTCTCGTGCCCGGCATGCCCAATCTGCACAGCCACGCCTTCCAGCGCGGCATGGCGGGATTGGCCGAGCTTCGCGGCCCTTCCGCCGACAGTTTCTGGAGCTGGCGCGAAGTGATGTATCGTTTCGCGCTGTCGATGACGCCCGACCAGGTCGAGGCGGTGGCCGCACAGCTCTATGTCGAGATGCTGGAGGCCGGGTTTTCCCGTGTCGGCGAATTCCACTATCTGCATCACGACCGTGACGGGAAACCCTACGCCAACATAGCTGAGATGGCCGAGCGCATCGCGGCGGCCGCCGGCGAAACCGGCATCGGCCTGACACTGCTGCCGGTGTTTTACGCGCATTCCTCTTTCGGGGGCGCCGCGCCGAACGAAGGCCAGCGTCGATTCATCAACGATGTGAATCGGTTCTCCCGGCTTGTTGAGAAAAGCCGCGGATCGGTTCGTGCGTTGAATCAAGCCGTCGTTGGTGTCGCCCCGCACAGTTTGCGCGCAGCGACACCAGAGGAACTGACCCAGGTCGCTGCTTTGGCGCCACACGGACCGGTCCACATCCACGTCGCCGAGCAGGTGAAGGAGGTCGAGGACTGCCTTGCCTGGTCTGGCGCACGTCCGGTCGAACTCTTGCTGGCCAACGCCGAGGTCGACCAGCGCTGGTGCCTGATCCACGCCACCCATATGACCGATGCGGAAACCATCGGCATGGCCAGGAGCGGCGCTATTGCCGGCCTTTGCCCAATCACCGAGGCCAATCTCGGCGACGGCACATTTGCCGCGCCATTGTTCGGGGAGCATGGCGGCCGCTTCGGTGTCGGCTCCGATTCCAACGTGCTGATCGGCTTGCCCGACGAATTGCGCCAGCTCGAATATTCACAGCGCCTCGCGCACCGCGCCCGCAATGTGCTGGCGGTGGCCGGCGGCTCGACCGGGCGCGCGCTGTTCGATGCGGCACTCGACGGCGGCAGTGTCGCGCTCGGCGCCGGCGCGGCGCGGATTGCCGTCGGTGCGGCCGCCGATCTCGTCTCGCTCGACGCCAAGACCCCCTCGCTGGCCGGCAAGACCGGCGACGCGATCCTCGACGCCTGGATCTTTGCCAATGGCAGCAAGGTCGACTGCGTCTGGGTGCATGGGCAAAAACAGGTCAGCGGCGGCCGGCATGCCAGGCGTGAAGCCATCGCCGAGCGGTTTCGCAATGTGATGACGGCGCTGTCGGCATGAGCACGGTCGAGACAGTTGATGCCGACAGTGGCGGCTCGCTGCACCAGCGCATTCTGTCCGACATCAGCGAAAAAATCCTGTCCGGTGCCTGGGCGCCCGGCCATCGCATCCCGTTCGAGCACGAGCTGACGACCGAGTATAATTGCTCGCGCATGACGGTGAACAAGGCGCTTTCGCAGCTCGCCAAGGCGGGGCTGATCGAACGCCGCCGCCGTTCAGGCAGCTTCGTGCGCCAGCCGCAGTCGCAGGCAGCGGTGCTGGAACTTCACGACATCAGGATCGAGGTCGAAGCGCTTGGCCTACCCTATCGCTACGAGCGGCTGGAGCGCCTGAAGCGGCGCAGCAACGCGGACGACAGAGCGCTGCTCGGCCTGTCCGCCGCGGGGTCATTGCTATGGGTCGAGGGCCTGCATTTTGCCGGCGAACGGCCATTCGCACTCGAGCAGCGCCTGATCAATCTCTCGGCGGTTCCGGAAGCCGAAGACGAAGAGTTCAGGGAAATCGCCGCCGGCCCCTGGCTGATCGGCCGCGTGCCGTGGAGCGAGGCCGAACATCGCATCCGTGCCATGGCCGCCGATGAGGCCGTTGCCGACGCGCTCGACATTGATCCCGGCGCGCCCTGTTTGGTGGTCGAGCGGCGGACATGGAGTGCCGAGCATCCGGTCACCCAAGTACGGTTTGTCTATCCGGCGGAAAGCCACACGCTGGTGGCAAGGTTCACGCCGTCGCAGGGATGAGTGATCTCCCCCACGAGGGGGGAGATTGGCAGTTCCGGCGCCGCCGCTTAAATCGCCGCCGTGATAATAATCTCGACCAGATATTCCGGACCAGCCAACTTGGCTTCGCCTGTGGCGCGGGCCGGCGTGTTGCCCTGCGGCACCCACTTGTCCCATTCCGAATTCATCTCGGCGAAGGTGCCCATGTCGGCCAGCCAGATGATCGCCTGAACGATCTTGGTCTTGTCGGTGCCGGCCTTGGCCAGCATTTCGTCGATGGTCGCCAGGATATCACGGGTCTGCGAGGCGACGTTGCCGCCGGGCTCGCCGACCTGGCCGGCCAGATAGACGGTGTTGCCGTGGATGACGATCTGGCTCATGCGCGGGCCAACATCGATGCGACGAATGCTCATGGGAGTTTCCTTCGTTTGAGAGGTCGCGCCTGTTTAGAGTTGGCGTGGGCTTCGGGCAAGGCCGCCGGGGCCAAATCTCCTTGGACCAGCGAGAGACGAGAAGTCACGGCAAGTTGAGCCGCCGGTCGCAATTCCGCCCGATTGGCTTGTTGACTAATGTAATAACATCACATATCCAATCGACCCCTGCCCGCGGCCGGATTTCGCTGCCCCACGGAACGACATGACCCAGACCTGCCTGACATTCCGTGACCTGACGCTGGGCTACAGCAGCCACCCGGCGATCCATCACCTTGACGGCACGATCCGCAAGGGTTCGCTGACGGCCGTGGTCGGTGCCAACGGCTCCGGCAAATCGACACTGATGAAGGGTATCGTCGGCGTGCTGAAGCCGATGGCCGGCGAGGTTGTTCGCGCCCCGGGCGTACGAGCAGCCTATCTTCCGCAGCAATCAGAACTCGACCGCTCCTTTCCGGCGCGCGTCGTCGATCTGGTTTCGCTTGGCCTCTGGCCAAAGCGCGGCATGCTTGGCCGCTACACATCAGAGGATCGCGCCGCGGTCAGCCAGGCGCTGATGGCGGTCGGCCTCGGCGGCTTCGAGAAGCGACCGATCGACACGCTGTCGGGCGGCCAGCTGCAACGCACGCTGTTTGCCCGCGTGCTGTTGCAGGATGCCGACCTCATCCTGCTCGACGAACCATTCAACGCCGTCGATGCCAAGACGGTTGGCGACCTGATCGCCCTGATCAAGCGCTGGCATGGCGAGGAACGCACCATCATGGTCGTTGTCCATGATCTCGATCTGGTGCGGCAGAACTTTCCGGAGACGCTGCTTTTGGCCCGCCAGCCGATCGCCTGGGGGGAGACGCGGGAGACGCTGAAGCCCGAAAACCTGTTACGGGCCCGCCGTTTTCATGAGGCCTGGGAAGAGAACGCGCCATGGTGCGAGCCCGATGAGAACGCTCATGGGCACGACCATCATGACCATGCTCACGAGCACGATCATGACCATCATCACGGCGCCGGCCCGGGGGCCGCCTGATGGACTGGGTCTACGGTCTTTTCATCGCACCCTTTGCCGATTTTGGCTTCATGCAGCGGGCGCTGTTCGGCTCGCTGATGCTGTCGCTCGGCGCTTGCCCGATCGGTGTCTTCCTGATGCTGCGGCGCATGAGCCTGTCGGGCGATGCCATGGCGCATGCGATCCTGCCCGGTGCGGCCGCCGGCTTCCTGTTCTACGGGCTGGAAATCCTGCCGATGACCATTGGCGGCCTGATTGCCGGCGTCATCGTAGCGCTTGGAGCTGGGGCTGTCTCGCGCTTCACAATCCAGCGCGAGGACGCCTCGATGGCGGCCTTCTATCTGATCTCGCTCGCCATCGGCGTGCTGATGGTGTCGATCCGCGGCTCCAGCGTCGATCTCATGCATGTGCTGTTCGGCACCGTGCTGGCGCTCAACAACGAGGCACTGATCCTGATCGGCGGCATTGTCGCGATAACGCTGGTCAGCCTCGCCATCTTCTGGCGGGCCCTGGTCGCCGAATGCCTCGATCCGCTGTTCCTGCGTTCGGTCAGCAAGATGGGCAGCCCGGTGCACTTCATTTTCCTTGGCCTCGTCGTGCTCAACCTCGTCGGCGGCTTCCAGGCGCTCGGCACGCTGCTATCGGTCGGACTGATGATGTTGCCGGCGGCAGCCGCCCGCTTCTGGACCGCACGCGTCGAGCCGATGTGCGTGCTGGCGGTGTTGATCGGTTTTGCCTCCTGCATCGCCGGGCTGCTGTTGTCCTATCACGCCTCGCTGCCGTCCGGCCCGGCCATCATCCTGTCGGCCGGCGTCGTCTATTTCGCCTCGATCCTGCTCGGCACACGCGGCATTCTGCGCGCCCGCATCATCCATCACCGTCACAGAACGGCCTGATCCCCCGCCCCTCGAAAGGAGCCTCCATGCTGAAATCCATCCGTGCCGCTCTGGCGATGAGCGTTATAACATTAATCGCTTTTGGCGCGTCCTCGGCCTTTGCCGCGCCGCTGAAAGTGGTCGCCAGTTTCACGGTCATTGCCGATTTCGCCAGGAATGTCGGTGGCGACCGCATCGATCTGACCACCATAGTCGGGCCGGATGGCGATGCCCATGTCTATGAGCCGAGCCCGGCCGACGCGGTCGCCATGGCCAGGGCCGACATCGTTCTGGTCAACGGCCTGCACTTTGAAGGTTTCTTGCAGCGGCTGGTCGATGCCAGCGCCACCAAGGCCTCGATTATCACCTTGACCAATGGCGTGACGCCGATCGACTTCAAGCCCGAATTCGCCGACGCGGACGCGGCCGAAGGTGCCGGCACCGGCGGCGGCAAGACCGTCACTGACCCGCATGCCTTCCAGTCGATTGCCAATGCGAAAATCTATGTGAAGAACATAGCCGAGGCCTTCTGCGCGGCCGACAGCGATGGCTGCGTCGGCTACCAGACCAATGCCGCCGCCTACACCAAGAAGCTCGATGCACTGGAAGGCGAGGTCAAGGCGGCGATCCAGTCCATCCCCGAGGCCAAGCGCGTCGTCATCACCTCGCATGATGCCTTCGGCTATTTCGAGCACGAATACGGCCTGACCTTCCTTGCCCCGCAAGGCATCTCGACCGATTCCGAACCGTCGGCCGCCGATGTCGCCAGGCTGGTCGAGCAGGTGAAGCAGGACAAGGCCTCGGCGATCTTCGTCGAGAACATCACCAACCCGCGCCTGATCGAACAGATCGCCAGCGAGACCGGTATCAAGGTGGGCGGCACGCTCTATTCGGATGCGCTGTCGCAGCCCGATGGCCCAGGCTCAACCTATATCGACATGATGCACAACAACATCCGTCAGATCAAAGGCGCGATCCTCGGCAGTTGATGGTATCATTCAATCCGGTCGGCCCAAGACAAGCCCGGCCGGATTTTAGCTGACGGGTGTTGCCGGTTCCGCTGGAGAGTGGCAAGACTCCCTGCAAATCAGATTGCGAGGATGCTGCCATGGAATACCGCGAAATCAGCGAGGACTATTCGGTCTCTGGCCAGATCCAGGCCGAAGATGTCGCCGCCATCAAGGAAGCCGGCTTCAAGAGCGTCATCTGCAACCGGCCTGACGATGAGCAGCCTGGCCAGCCTTCGGCCAAAAGCATCGGATCGGCGGTCGAGGCCGCGGGCCTCGCCTTCCGCTACATCCCGGTCATCAGCGGCCAGATCACCGCCGAAAATGTCGAGGACCAGGCTGAGGCACTCGATGCACTCGAAGGCCCGGTGTTCGCCTATTGCCGCTCCGGCGCCCGCTGCACCAATCTGTACGGGCTGATCCAGCAGTCAAAGGGCTGACAACCTTCGCTGCCCGGACGTCGCCTTCACGTTCGCGCACCGCTAAACTCATCGGCGCTTGTCGCCGACCAAGCTGAGCACGCGGAAGAAAACTACCGCCAAACCAACGAACAGCGCGAGAAAGCCTAGCTTAAACGTGCTGAACACCAGCAGCAAGAAACCTGCCATGCTGACTGGAGCTCCGATGAGGCACCACCAGCGCGACTTCGCATGGGTGAACATGCTCCAGTCGTAAGCCTTCAGGTTCCACACTGGAGCTTTAGGCTTCCAAGACCTCCGGGACATTTCCGAAATGCGCCCGTCCCACGACCTGGGATTATACGCCATGTGAATCAGGCCGCCGATGGTGAGCGGTACCATCCCCACGGCAAAAAAGATTATACCGACAAACTGAAAGTGGGACATAGCTTACACTCAAATCGGCAGCGCGCCGGTTTCCTTCAGCGTCTCCAGCACGATCGCCGTCTTCACATGCTGCACGGATTCGTGCGGCAGGAGCACGCCGTTGACGAATTCCGACAGTGATTTGAGATCGGGCGTCACCACTTTCAGGATATAATCCATCTCGCCGGTCAGCGCGTGCGCCTCCTGCACTTCCGGCAGCCGCGCCACCAGTTCGCCGAAGCGCCGGGCGTTGTCGCGGTTGTGGGTGGCCAAGGTCACGGAAATGACGTTGACCAGCGAGAAGCCGAGCTTGTCGCGGTCGAGCACGGCGCGATAGCCCTTGATATAGCCGTCCTCCTCGAGCCGCTGGCGACGGCGCGAGCATTGCGATGCCGACAGGTTCACCCGCTCCGAAAGGTCGCTATTGGTCAGCCGCGCATCGCCCTGCAGGAGCGCCATTATCTTGCGGTCAAACTGGTCAATGCGCGCCTCATCCATGGTTTTGTCTCTTATCATGCATGTTTCACGCATGACATCACCATTTCAAGCGTTTGAATGCAAGCACCATGCACCGGCTCCGCGCTATGATGGCGTCAGATGGCCTTTTCAGGCCAAGCCAGCTTTTGGAGGAATGCCATGGGTCCCTTCCCGCACGACGCCCCGCCCGCCACGATCAGCAAGGACAACCCTGCCGGCACCGACGGTTTCGAGTTCGTCGAATTCGCGCATCCGGAGCCGCAGAAGCTGGCCGAACTGTTCACCCGCATGGGCTATGTGGCGGTGGCCAAGGATCGCACCAAAGACATCACCGTCTGGCGCCAGGGCGACATCAACTATGTCGTCAATGCCGAGCCGGGCTCGCATGCGATGAAGTTTGTAGACAAGCACGGCCCCTGCGCTGCCTCGATGGCCTGGCGCGTGGTCGATGCAAAACATGCCTTCGACCATGCCGTGTCGAAAGGCGCCACGCCCTATGAAGGCGACGACAAGGCGCTCGACGTGCCGGCAATCGTCGGCATTGGCGGCTCGCTGCTCTATTTCATCGAAGCCTATGGCAAGAAGGGCTCGGCCTATGATGCCGAGTTCGAGTGGCTGGGCGCGCGCGATCCGCGGCCGCTGGGTGTTGGCTTTTATTTCCTCGACCACCTGACCCATAATGTCTATCGCGGCCAGATGGACAAGTGGTGGGATTTCTACCGCGAGCTGTTCGGCTTCAAGCAGATCCATTTCTTCGACATTGACGGCAAGATCACCGGCCTGGTCAGCCGGGCGATTACCTCGCCCTGCGGCAAGATTCGCATTCCGCTGAATGAATCCAAGGACGAGACCAGCCAGATCGCCGAGTACCTGAAGAAGTACAATGGCGAAGGCATCCAGCACATTGCGGTCGGCACCGACGAGATCTACGCCGCCACCGACAAGCTCGCCGACAACGGGCTGAAGTTCATGCCTGGCCCGCCGGAAACCTATTACGACATGTCCTATGCCAGGGTGAACGGCCATGACGAGCCGATCGAGCGGATGAAGAAGCACGGCATTCTCATCGACGGCGAAGGCGTGGTGGACGGCGGCATGACCAAGATCCTGCTGCAGATCTTTTCCAAAACCGTGATCGGGCCGATCTTCTTCGAGTTCATCCAGCGCAAGGGTGACGAAGGCTTTGGTGAAGGCAATTTCCGCGCGCTGTTCGAATCGATCGAGCAGGACCAGATCAAGCGCGGCGTGATCAAGATGGGCGGCAAGGCGGCGTAGGACCGACCCAATCAGCCTTCTTGCGATGCGATCAATTATGACCTAAATTATGGTCATAAAGGATCGAGCTATGAATGTTTCCATCGCCGAGGCCAAGGCCAAATTGTCGGAACTCGTCAGCCGCGCGGAAGCCGGCGAGGAGATCATACTTACACGCCACGGCAAAGTGGCCGCGCGCATTGTACCGCCGGTGGCCGCCGAACCTCTGCCGCGTATCGGCGCCTTGAAAGGCAAGATCTGGATTGCGGACGATTTTGATGAACTCGGTCCTGAATGGGACGAGTACGTAAAATGACGGTCGGCCCGTTTCTCGCCGACACGCATATCATCCTCTGGTCGATTTCGGACGACCGACGTCTCAGCGAGCAGCACCGCGCTATCCTGGTTTCGGAGGCGGTGGTGTTTGCGAGCGCGGCAAGTGTTTGGGAAATTGCCATCAAACGTTCGATCGGAAAACTCGACGCGCCGGACGATCTGCCAACGCTGCTTCCAAGGATGCGATTTCATCCGCTCGCCGTAACCCTCCAGCATGCGAACGCCGTCAGTGGCCTACCCCACCACCATGGTGATCCGTTCGACCGACTGCTGATTGCGCAAGCACAGGTGGAGAACCTGACCATTTTGACATCCGACCCGCATTTCGCCCGGTACGGCGTCGCTCTGGCCTGATAGACGAAAGATCCGGCTCACAATCCTAGCCGCTCGACCTCTTTCTCCCTCAGCTTCACATCGTAATCGAGCAGGAACTCGTCGAGTTGCGGCGGCTCGACCGAGGTGCCGGACAGCATGGCGTGCACCTGGCCGCGGTGGTGGATGTCGTGCAGGAAGGCATGGGCGAGGATGTCGCCGATGCGCTCGGAGATCATGCCGTCCTCGCGCCGGTCAGTGCTGACGCGGCGGTCGAGATCGGCTTCCGACAGGCCATTGCAGAAGGCGATCAGCCTCCGATCGGCCGCAAGCTGAGCGACGTAAAGTGCCTGCGGCTCATCGAAAGGCATGAAATCATCATGGGCGGCGGCACCAACGCCTCCCTCTTCAAGAAAGTCGAGATAGAGATGATCGACCGCCAGCATGTGGTTGAGCGTCGCCTTGATCGACGGGAAAAAGCTGGTGCGCTCAGCCTCGAACTCGCCGGGCTCGAGAGCCAATACGGCACGATAGAGCCGGTCGTTCGACCAGAGATTGTTGCCCGCCATGCGGCGCAGATGATCCAGCAGGGTCATGAGATCATCCCCCTGCCCGCACCATATGCAGGCCTGCCCCCATGATCGCGAATCCGGCGAGAGCGACCAGCAGCAACCAGTTCATGCGCCTGCGCATGGCTTGCGTTTCTTCGTCTCGAGCGACCTTCATGTTGGTGATGGTGTGAAACATCATCGCCTTGCGCGGAAAGCCGCTGCGGTTGGTGAGATCAGGCGAACGCGCCTCGATGCGGTAGCTCAACCGGATCGCGAGGATGAAGACCGCCAGAATCCCAAGCGCCCAGACGCCGGCCAGAAGATAGAACGCCTCCCCCGTCATTCCATTGCCCCCTGCTTACCCCTGGTATTTCTCGACCTTCTGCTCGATGGCGCCGAAGATCGAATGTCCGGTCTTGTCCTTCATCTCGATGCGCACCGTGTCGCCGAAGCGCAGGAACGGCGTCTTGGGCTCGCCCGCCTCGATGGTCTCGATCATACGCAGTTCGGCAATGCAGGAATAGCCGGCGCCGCCGGCCGAGACGGGCTTGCCCGGGCCGCCGTCGAGCTTGTTGGAGACCGTGCCCGAGCCGATGATGGTGCCTGATACCAGCGGCCTTGTCCTGGCGGCGTGCACGATCAGCGCCGGAAAATCGAAGGTCATGTCGACGCCGGCATCGGCGCGGCCAAAGGGTTTGCCGTTGAGATCGGCAAGCAGCGGCAGACTGACCTTGCCGCCATCCCAGGCATCGCCCAGTTCATCCGGCGTCACCGCGACCGGCGAAAAGGCCGAGGACGGTTTCGACTGGAAGAAGCCAAACCCCTTGGCCAATTCCGGCCCGGTGAGCGTGCGCAGCGTGACGTCATTGACCAGCATCACCAGCCGGATCGCGGCGCGGGCTTCATCGAGGCTGGCGCCCATCGGCACGTCGTCGACGATGACAGCGACCTCCGCCTCCATGTCGATGCCAAAAGCTTCGTCAGCCATGCGGATCGGGTCGCGTGGCGCAATGAAGGAGTCCGAACCGCCCTGGTAGACCAGCGGGTCGGTCCAGAAGCTCGCCGGCATCTCGACGCCACGTGCTTTGCGGACCAGTTCGACATGGTTCACATAGGCCGACCCGTCAGCCCATTGATAGGCGCGCGGCAGCGGCGAATGGGCGTCGTGCTCATGAAAGCGGGCGGAGGGGAGCGCATTGTTCTCCAGTGATTCCGCGATTGTGCCGAGATGCGGCGAAATCCTGCGCCAGTCGTCGAGAGCCGCCTGCAGTGTGCGCGCCAGGAACGAGGCGTCGGTGTACTGCGTCAGGTCGCGCGAGACGACGACGAGTTTTCCGTCACGCGTCCCGTCCTTCAATGTGGCAAGCTTCATGCGATTCCTCTCCTTGTGCAGCTTTCCCGCTGCTTAGGTTTTTTGTCTTGCGCATGATCTTTTCCGAAAACCGGTTCCCACTTTTCGCTGAACGCGGTCCTTCGGTTCGGGATCATACTAGCTCCACAACAAGGCCGTCGCGGGCGATCGTCAAGTCGCCGGCCCATGTTTTCCTGACAGCCGCCGTCCAGTCGGCCTCGCCGATCTCGGGATCGTCGGCGGGAATGAGGTGGTTGAGCACCAGTCTCTTCACGCCGGCGTCGCTGGCGATGCGCCCGGCCTCCTCGGCAAAACTGTGGCTGGCGAGCAGATGCTCCTTGAGCCGAGCGCCATTGCCGGTTCTGGCGACCAGCCGCTCGATACCTTCTTCCAGCATGGCTTCATGGACGAGAATGTCAGTAGCTTCGGCGAAATCGGCGAGTGGTGGAAAGAAAGCCGTGTCGGCGGAAAAGACCACGCTTTTCCCGCCATGCGCGAAGCGCAGAGCAAAGCAGTCTGTGACCGGCGGATGGTCGACACGCAGTGCCGTCACTTTCAGGCCGCGCTGCTCGACCACCTGGTCTTCGCCGAACTCGCTGATCGATACCAACTCACGGATATCGGGCCGGCCCTCATCAACAATGCGGATCTCGATGTCGAATTCCATCGCCTGGCAAAAACGCCGCCAGTAGTGGCCGGTGCCGGGTGGGCCGAACACATTGACCGGCGTCGTCAGCCCCGCTGTCCAGGCGGTGTGGATCAACGGCCCCAGTTCCAGCACATGGTCGGAATGCAGATGCGTGATGAAGACCAGGTCGAGCGCCTTCAGGCTGATGCTGGCGTCGACCAGACCGCGCGTCACGCCAAGCCCGCAATCGACAACGATGGTTCGACCGCCGATCTCGAGCAGCGATGAACTCGGCCACGGTCCGCCTGGCCGCAGCGCCGGACCACCCTTGGAGCCCAGAAGCACAAGGCGATCACTCATTGAACTGATCTCAAGACCAGTCGCCCTCGGGCGTGCCATTGAAGCGCTTCTTAAGATCGGACCAGCAGTCGATGTAATTGTCCTGCCGGGTTTCGAGTTCAGCGCCGTAGCGGGTCAGCATCTGCGGGTAACGGGTCTCGAACATGAAGGCCATGGTGTTGTCGAGCTTGACCGGTTTCAGGTCGGCACGCGAGGCCTTTTCGAAGCCAGGGGCGTCCGGCCCATGGGCCAGCATCAGATTGTGCAGGCTGATGCCGCCGGGGACAAAACCTTCCTCCTTGGCATCGTACTGGCCGTGGATCAGCCCCATGAACTCGCTCATGATGTTGCGGTGATACCAGGGCGGCCGGAACGTATCTTCGGCCACCAGCCAGCGCGGCGGGAAGATGACGAAGTCGATGTTGGCGGTGCCTTCCTCGCCGCTCGGCGCGGTCAGCACCGTGAAGATCGACGGGTCGGGATGGTCGAACAACAGCGCGCCAACCGGCGAAAAGGTCGCCAGATCATATTTGTACGGCGCGTAATTGCCATGCCAGGCAACGACGTCGAGCGGCGAATGGCCGATCTCGGTGACATGGAAATTGGCGCACCATTTCACCGTCAGCCGGCAAGGTGTCTCCTTCTCCTCGAACCAGGCGCAAGGCGTCTTGAAGTCGCGCGGATTCGCCAGGCAATTGGCGCCGATCGGGCCGCGGTCAGGCAAGGTCAGCTTGGCGCCGTAGTTCTCGCAGACATAGCCACGCACTTCGGCATCGACGAGTTCGACCTTGAAGACCAGGCCGCGCGGCAAAACGGCGATCTCGCCGGGCCTGAGCTCGATGACGCCCATCTCTGTGACGAAACGCAAGGCGCCGACCTGTGGGACGACCAGCAACTCACCATCGGCGTTGAAGAAATGATCGTCGACCATCGATTTGTTGGCGACATAGACATGGGCAGCCATGCCGCTTTGCCCGAGCACGTCACCGGCGGTGGTTATGCTGCGCATGCCGGCAATGAAATCGGTCGGCGCCTTCGGCATCGGCACCGGGTTCCAGCGATACTGGCCAAGCGCCAGTTCATGATCGCCGACATTGGGGGCAGTCTTCCACAGGGGATAGGTCGCCGCCTTGAAGCGGCCAGTGTGCTTGACGCTCGGCCGGATCCGGTAGAGCCAGGAGCGCTCATTGGTGCCGCGCGGCGCGGTGAAGGGGGAGCCGGAAAGCTGCTCGGCATAGAGGCCGTAAGCCGGCCGCTGAGGCGAATTCCGCCCTTGCGGCAGCGAGCCGGGCAAGGTTTCGGTCTCAAAATCGTTGCCGAAGCCAGGCATGTAGGAAAAGGCCATCGGTTCCTCCCGCATTGACCAGATTGGTTTCATCTGTAACCATCGAAAATGTAACTATCAATGCCACCATGGCGCGCAAGGAAAATGATCCATGGAACCGGAGAGCCTGGAACTCGAACGCTTCCTGCCCTACCGGCTCTATCGCCTGGCCGATGCCGTCAGCCGCGAGTTCTCGCGGATATACAAGGACAGTCACGGGCTGACGCGACCGGAATGGCGAACGCTTTCCGGACTTGGCCAGCATGGGACGATGACCGCGACAGAGCTTGGCGAGCAGTCGGCCATGCACAAGACCAAGGTGTCGCGTGCCGTTGCCGAGCTCGAGAGGCGGCGCTGGCTCATCCGAACTGCTGATAAGAACGATCGCCGCGTCGAGCATTTGACGCTTACCAAAGCGGGTCTTGCCGCCTATCGTGAGATGGTGCCGTTGGCGAAGGCGTTCGAGCAGGCGTTGCTGGCCAAGTTGAGCGCCAACGAACGGGCCTCCATCGTCAAGGGCGTCTTGTCGCTGGAAATCGCATTGGGTAGGAAACAACAGCCGTTGCCGGAGGAGACATAAGACGGCCACAGCGAAGGGGTAACGCGTTCAAACAGATTTGAGTCTCGCGATCCATGTCTGTCCGGTAGGGATCTTCCGCGCTGCATGTCAGCTGATGAATGATCCACGAACGAATTGGGGGGTGGATGAAGTCGCTGATCGCGAGGCCGGTGGCCTTGATCGTCTTGCTGTTTGCCCGGGCGATCACCGCCGTCCGGCCGTTCTGGCATGAAGGCAGGCTGCCTCGCCGTCGCTCGATCTTCTTTGCCAACCACTCCAGCCATGGGGATTTCATCCTGATCTGGGCTGTTCTGCCGCCGCGCCTGCGTCGGCGGGTCCGCCCCGTAGCGGGCGCCGACTACTGGCTAAAATCAAAACTCCGAGCCTTCATCGGGCGCGACGTTTTCAATGCCGTCCTGATCGATCGCAATCGCGACGGACGAACGATGGATCCTGTCGAGAGCATGGGGGAAGCGATGAAGGAAGGCTCTTCGTTGATCCTCTTCCCGGAAGGCACGCGCAACCAGTCCGATGCGTCCTTGCAGCCATTCAAATCCGGGCTGTTCCATCTGGCGGCATTACACCCGGATTTCGAATTGGTGCCGGTATGGATCGCCAATCTGAACCGGGTGATGCCGAAAGGGGAATTCGTGCCGATCCCATTGATCTGCACGGTGATGTTCGGCGAGCCGATGCACCTGGCTGATGGCGAGGACAAAGATATGTTTCTCGAGCGGGCACGGGAGGCGCTACTCGCGCTGGCGCCGAAAAAGGCAGCGGAATGAGCCCGACCCAATTCGACATGATGGTTCTCGTGCTCGGCGTCTTCGGAATCCTGCTCGTGGCCTCTTTCGTGGGTCATGTCCTGGAGCGACGCTTGTCGCCAGACGGTTCGAACCCGGCCATCGAGAACCTCAACGCCCGTATCAATGCCTGGTGGGTGATGGCGATTCTCATCGCCATAGCATTCATCGCCGGGCGCATCGGCGTTCTGCTCCTCTTCGGCTTCTGTTCCTTTGCAGCGCTTCGCGAATTCGTGACGCTGACCAATACGCGGCGTGCCGACCACTGGGCGTTGGCGACCGCGTTTTTCGTCGTGCTGCCGTTGCAGTATGCCCTGCTCTGGATCGAGGACTATGAAATCTTCTCCGTTTTCATTCCGGTCTACGCCTTCCTGTTGATGCCCATCATCTCGGCCGTGCGGGGCGACACCCAGCACTTCCTCGTCCGAATCGCCGAAGTGCAATGGGCGCTGATGATCTGTGTCTTCTGCGCCTCGCACGTGCCGGCTCTTCTGACCTTGCACATTCCAGGCTACGAGGGCCGCAATGTGCTTCTGATAGCCTTCCTTGTCATCGTCGTGCAGTTGAGCGACGTGCTGCAATATGTCTGGGGAAAGATGATCGGGCGTACGAAGATCGCACCAAAACTTTCGCCGTCCAAGACGCTTGAAGGTTTCGTCGGCGGCGTTGCGAGCGCCAGCCTCATTGGTGCCGGCCTGTGGTGGATCACGCCGTTCTCTCCCCTCCAGGCGGGCGCGATGGCGTTTCTGATCACGCTGATGGGGTTTTTCGGCGGCCTCGTAATGTCCGCCATCAAGCGCGACCGCGGCGTGAAGGATTGGGGCAATCTGATCGACGGCCATGGCGGCCTGATCGATCGGCTGGATTCGGTGGTTTTCTCCGCTCCGATCTTCTTCCACCTCACGCATTACTTCTGGTCGCCGGGATGAGGCAGTGATGAACACAGGCGACCGCAGACCACTTGCAAGCCGCGACACGCGCTGGGCACAAGCGATGGCCAGACGCCTCGCCGTGCTCTCGGTGACCCCCAACCAGATTTCGCAGGCCAGCATCCTCGCCGGCGCGCTGGCCGGCGCCGCCTTCTGGCTTGGCGGGCAGAGCGACGGCACGGCTCGTTTGCTGCTGTTGCTGGCCGCTGCGTTGTTTTGCCAGCTGCGCCTGCTATGCAATCTGTTCGATGGCATGGTCGCGGTTGAAGGCGGCAAGGCATCGGCCGATGGGCCGTTCTGGAACGAGTTCCCGGACAGGATCGCCGACATCGCCATCATGGTCGGAATAGGCTACGGCACCGCCATGCCTGGCCTTGGCTGGGCCGCGGCCTGTTTTTCGGTCCTTACCGCCTATGTGCGGGAACTAGGACGGGCCAATGGAGCGCCGAGCGATTTCTCCGGCCCGATGGCCAAACCACATCGCATGGCGGTTGCAACCGTTGCGGCCCTGCTGTCTTCAGTGGAGTTCCTCTGGAATGGCCACAACCAGATCCTGACGCTCGCGCTTGCCATCATCGCGATCGGTGCCGCCGCAACCGCGCTGCGACGCGCTTGGCGACAGGTCCAATGGTTGAAAGCCAGGCGACCCTAGGCATTTCACCGTTTCACCGAAACGGCGAATTGCTCTAACTCCTTGTTTTTACGCAATTCCCAAGGGAAAGCGCGATGCGCTTTTCCCGGCAAAACCGCTCACACTTTTTCTGGAATTACTCTAGCTTTCGGCGCGACAGCCTACCAGTCCATCACCACCTTGCCCGAACTGCCGCTGCGCATCGCATCGAACCCGGCCTGATAATCGTCGATGCCAATCCGATGCGTGATCAGTCCCGACACATTGAGCGGACCCTGGACCAGCGCGATCATCTTGTACCAGGTCTCGAACATCTCGCGGCCATAGATGCCCTTGAGATGCAGCATCTTGAAGATGACCTTGTTCCAGTCGATTTCGAAGCCGGTCGGCGCGATGCCCAGAATGGCGATCTTGCCGCCATTGTTCATGGTGTCGATCATGTCGCGGAAGGCGGGGGCGGCACCCGACATTTCGAGGCCGACGTCAAAACCCTCGGTCATGCCGAGCACCGGCATGACATCGCGCAGCTTTTCCTTCGAGGCATCGACGACATGCTGGACGCCGAGCTTTTTCGCCAGCGCTAACCGCACCGGGTTGATGTCGGTGATGACCACCTTTCGCGCGCCGACGCATTGTGCCACCAGCGCACCCATGATGCCGATCGGCCCGGCGCCGGTGACCAGAACGTCCTCGCCGACCAGGTCGAAGGACAATGCCGTGTGGACGGCATTGCCCAGGGGATCGAAGATCGCCGCGATCTCGTCGGGCACGTCGTCGGGGATCGGCACGACATTGTGCTGGGGGATCGCCAGATACTCGCCGAAGGCGCCGGGCCGGTTGACGCCGACGCCGAGTGTGTTGCGGCAGAGATGCCCTCGCCCGGCGCGGCAGTTGCGGCAATGGCCGCAGACGATGTGGCCCTCGCCCGACACGCGCTGGCCGACCTTATATTCGGTGACCGCCGCGCCGAAATCGGCGACGGTGCCGACAAATTCATGGCCGGTGACCATCGGCACCGGCACGGTCTTTTGTGCCCACTGGTCCCAATTGTAGATATGCACGTCGGTGCCACAGATCGCCGTCTTCTTGATCTTGATCAGCACGTCGTTGGGGCCGATCTCCGGCACCGGTACCTCTTCCATCCAGATGCCCGGCTCGGCCTTGGCCTTCACCAGCGCCTTCATCATGTTCGACATTCTTTTGTCCCTTGAATCTCTTGATCCGGAATCGCTTTTAGGCGCCGGCCGTTCAGGAAACCACGCCCAGCTCCCTGCCGACCGCAGCGAAAGCCTCCACCGCATGGTCGATATCGGCAATGGAATGCGCCGCCGACATCTGGGTGCGGATGCGCGCCTGGCCTTTCGGCACCACCGGGAACGAGAAACCGATGACATAGATGCCGCGCTTCAGCATGCGTGCCGCCATCTCCTGCGCCAGGCTGGCATCGCCCAGCATCACCGGGATGATCGGATGATCGGCTCCGGCCAATGTGAAGCCGAGCTTGCCCATCTCAGATCTGAAACGCGCCGCATTAGCATATAGGCGCTCGCGCAAGGCGTCGCCATTGCGGATCAGCTCGAACACCTTGATCGAGGCGCCGGCGATTGCCGGCATCAGCGTGTTGGAAAAGAGATAGGGCCGCGAGCGCTGGCGCAGCCAGTCGACCACTTGGCTTTTGCCCGAGGTGTAGCCGCCGGAAGCGCCGCCGAGCGCCTTGCCCAGCGTGCCGGTGATGATGTCGACCCTGCCCTCGACGCCGCAATGCTCGGCCGAGCCGCGACCATTCTTGCCGACGAAGCCAACCGCATGGCTGTCATCGACCATGACCATGGCGTCGTATTTCTCGGCAAGGTCGCAGACGCCTTTCAGGTTGGCGATGATGCCGTCCATCGAGAACACGCCGTCGGTGGCGATCAGCCGGAAGCGGCAATCCCCAGCTTCCTTCAGCCGTGCTTCGAGATCGGCCATGTCGTTGTTGGCGTAGCGGAAGCGTTTGGCCTTAGACAGCCTGACGCCATCGATGATCGAGGCGTGGTTCAGCGCATCCGAGATGATCGCGTCTTCCTCGCCAAGCAGCGTCTCGAACAGGCCGCCATTGGCGTCGAAACAGGAGCCGTAGAGGATGGTGTCTTCCAGGCCGAGGAAGGATGAAATCGTCGCCTCGAGTTGCTTGTGTTCCTCCTGCGTGCCGCAGATGAAGCGCACTGACGCCATGCCGTAACCATAACGGTCAAGCGCCTGGGTGGCCGCCGCTCGCAAATCGGCGCTGTCGGCGAGGCCGAGATAGTTGTTGGCGCAAAAATTCAGCACTTTCTCGCCGCCGACCTCGATCTGCGCCGACTGCATCGAGGAAATCACCCGCTCGGACTTGTAGAGGCCGGCCGTTTTGAGCCCGGCAAGCTCGCTGTCGATGTGGGAGAGGAATGCTGCGGTCATGATCAGGTCCCGTTTGACGTGGGCAGACTGTCGTCCCGGTTGCGTAAAAAATCCATCGCAAAAGCGACCGGATCGGGTGGCGGGGCAGCATCAGACGAGACGCCAAGGGCAGCGCCCAGGCGACTACCCGGAAATACGCGGGCTACGAAAGTTCAAATGCGGGCCGGCCGCGAAAGGACCCGATAACCATTTCGCGATCTTTCCACGCCTCCCCCTTGCCGGCCGGCTATCGGTTTCCGGTCCTGTTAACGTTTCCAGTTCAATGATGCTCATACAGGAATCCGTTGGCGAGAGGCCGCCCCCGAACATGTCGCAGCAGCCGGTGCAAACCGTTTCAGGCAAGCTCATACTGCTGATCAAAGCCGGCTACTGGCTGGCATTGCTAATCATTGCCGCCATGGTCGCGGCCTCCTTCGTCCTGCTGCAGCAGACGATGGCCACCCAGCAGCATAACCATACCTTGCTCGACATCGTCGGCACGCAGAAGACGTTGTCGCAACGCATCGTCTTCCTAGCCAGTGAAACGAGTGCCGCCTCGCGCGACAAGCAGCCGGCGCTGGCCAGCGCGCTGAAGCAGGCCACTGCGGAGTTCGAGACCAACTACGATCTGCTGCTCAAGCAGACCGGCGCGGATCCGGCATCTCCGGCCAAGCTCGATCCGCAGTCGATCGAAAGCGTGCTTTTCGCCAAGCCCTTCCATCTGGACTATTTCTCGGTTGGGCTGATCGCCAATGGCGACCGTCTGATCTCAGCCCTCGAATCGCGGCTCAATCTCGACAATGAGGGTTACAAAGGTGGCGCCGAACGCGTCAACCTTGATGCCTCGGTCGCCAATGCCACCTTGTCGGGCTATGCCGCGCTCGGCCAGCGCATCTCCGCCGAAGCCGATGAGCGCTCCGAAAAGCTGCTCTCCCTCCATCGCACGCTGTTCTACGCCACGCTCGGCGTCATCCTGCTGGTGGCGCTGTTCATCTTCAGGCCGATGTCCAACGCTATCCTGCGCAAGACGCGTGAACTGGTCGACGCGCGCAATTCGATGGCCTTCATCGCTGTTCATGACGGCCTGACCGGCCTGCACAACCGCACCTTCCTGACCGACCATTTCGAGACGCTCATCAAGGGTGCGCACCGGCGGCGCGAACGTCTGGCCGTGGTACAGCTCGACCTCGACCGCTTCAAGCAGATCAACGATACGCTGGGCCACGCCGCCGGCGACTATGTCCTGGTGGTGACGGCACAGCGCATGCGCGATTCCTGCCGGGCGTCGGATTTGTGCGCGCGGCTCGGTGGCGACGAATTCGTGATGATCCTCAACGGCGCCGGCAGCACCGAAGACATCAATATGCTGGCACGACGCATCCTGGCGCACATCAACGAGCCGATCGTCTTCCAGGGCACCACCATTCTTCCGGGCGCCAGCGGCGGCATCGCCGTTTATCCGATCGACGCCGACAACGCGCAGGACCTGCTTGTCCATGCCGATCTGGCGCTTTACTCGGCCAAGAAGATGGGGGGCGGCAACTTCTCGTTCTTCTCCGAAGAGTTGCGCCGTGAACTCGACTATCGCAAGCAGCTTGAGCACGACATCAAGGTCGCCATCGCCGAGCGGGCATTCCAGGCCTATTTCCAGCCGCAGGTCTCGCTGACCACCGGCGCTATCAGCGGCATCGAGGCGCTGGTGCGCTGGAACCATGCCGAACGTGGCATGATTGCTCCTGGTGAATTCATTCCGGTCGCCGAGAAATGCGGCTTCATGCCAGAGATCGGTCGCATCGTGATCGGCAAGGCGATCAACCAGGCCGCCGAATGGAACCGTGCCGGGATTGCGTTCGGGCGGCTTGCCGTCAATGTTTCGGGCACCGAGTTGCGTGAGCACGATTTTGATGCGTTTCTGTTCGAGACGCTGGAAAAGGCCGGACTGCCGCCGCAGAAACTGTCGCTGGAAATCGTCGAATCCGTCATTCTGGACGACGAGAAGACGGGTATAGCGGCAAAGCTGCGTCATATCCGGGCGGCCGGCGTGCATCTGGAACTGGACGATTTCGGCACCGGCTATGCATCGCTCAGCCACGTCAATCCCAACGAGATCGACCGGCTCAAGATCGACCGCCGCTTCGTGCAAAACATCCATGAGAATGGCGACAACTCCAAGATCGTGCGCGCCATCACCGAGCTTGCCCGCGGCCTCGGCATCTCGATCGTCGCCGAGGGTGCCGAAACCGAGGCCGAACTCGACTCCCTGATGGCGATCGGCTGCGACCAGGTGCAAGGCTATTCCATCGCCTTCCCGATGCCGCACGACAAGGCGTTGGAATGGCTGACCGCCCGCATGCCGAAGAAGGCCAGGCTGACGGTCCTGCAGGGCAGCCTGGCCTAGGTGGGACCCGGCCCGTCTTGACAACCAATCGCTGAAATGGCGGCCTGTCGCGATCGCAATCGGTTACATCAGTCTATGATAGTCTTTCGGCTTGTCCTGGCGGCCATGCTGCTGTCGGCGCTGCCGGCCCATGGGGCGGATCGCACCATATATCTGACCTTCGACGATGGCCCGCTGAACGGCACCAGCAACATCCTCGACGTGCTGGAGGCGAAGCAGGTTCCGGCAACATTGTTCATGGTCGGCATGCATGCCGTGGCCAGTGCGTCCAGCAAGGCGCTGGTGCGGCGCGCCAAGGCAATACCGCTGGTGACGATCGGCAACCACAGCTACAGCCACGCCTACAATCACTACCGGCACTTCTACAGCGATACGGAAGGGGTGGTTGCCGACATGCTCAAGGCGAATGCGGTGCTGGGCCTGAAGCCCGCGGTGCATGCGCGGCTGCCCGGGCGTGATGTGTTTCGGCTGCCTTCGATGTCAAAGAACGACAACTCGCTCGGGCCCGCGCAAGCCGGCCGGGAGGATCCGGACTACGAATTCGTCGCGGCTTCCGGCTTCTATCTCTATGGCTGGGACCACGAATGGGTGCACAAGGACAGCGGCGAGCCTGTCCAGAGTGTCGACCATCTGGTCAGCGAGATCGATCATTTGTTCGGCTATGGCCACTTCGCCAGACCGGGCAAGCTCATCCTGCTCATGCATGACGAGATGTTCCAGGACAGTTTCGACGGCAAGACGAAGCTCACCGATCTGATCACCGCGCTGAAGCTGCGCCATTATGCATTTGGCGCGATCCCGGCCTATGAAGACTGAGTCGGTGGCCCGGCTCTCCTAGCTCTCCACATTGTCCCGCAACGCCGCCAGCACCTTCGCGAACTCAGCCAGACGCTCGTCGGGCAACCCTGTGCGAAGCCGCTTGTCGAAGACAAGCGCGGCTTGCCGCAATGTCTCGAACAGCGCTTCTCCCGCTTCTGTCAATTCGACCAGATGGACCCTCCGGTTGACTGGATCGCGGCGGCGCGTCAGCAGGCCCTGCCCCTCCATCGCGTTGAGATGGTGGGTGAGCGTCGCGCCCTGGATGCCGATCATGCTGGCAAGCTCGCGCTGATTGGCTAGCCCATTCGACTTGACCGACAACAATGTCAGCCAGACCGGCAATGTACCACCGGCCTCGACCAGAGCGGCGTCGAAGGCTTGGGCAACCAGCTTGGCGGTGCGGCCGAGATTCATGCCGACCGGCGGGCGTTCAAAGGGCGTCATCAGCCGACACTAGACGGTGTTCTCCAGGGATGGAACAGGCTCGCATTTATACGTTGACATCTAATGATTAGATATCTAACTATTAGAGCAACAGCCGAGAGGAGTGTCGGTATGCAATATGTCTACGTCGTTGTAATGGGCCTTCACGTCATGGCCGGCGTTTTCTGGGCCGGTACCACGATTACGTTGGCGCGAGACCCGGATATCCGCGCCGAGCGGCTGTTTCGACCGCAGATGGGCGCAGCCACCGGCGTCTTCCTGACCGGCGCACTGCTCTGGTATTTCTTCCACGCCGCCTATTTCGGCTCGACGGAAACGGTGCTGGCGCTGGGTATTCTGACCGCGCTCGCCGCCGCCGGCGTTCAGGGCGCGGTGGTTGGTTCCGCCAGCCGTCGATTGGTCGGTTCCGATCCAGCGGTGCAACCCAGGCTGCGCGCCAGAATGACGATGGGCGAGCGAATTGCCGCGGGTTTACTGGTCATCACCGTGCTGTGCATGGCAGTGGCACGGTTCATTTGAGGAACGCCGCATAGCGGCAATCACCAAATACACGAACCGTACGTCCCTTGGCCCCGGCCATGACGTGCGGGCGCGCGGCAGGGCCGACATGCACGGGCTCTCGCATGCAGGTTTTGCCGCGCGCCACCAGTTCTCGCCAACGGAAGCAGCGAACGATCAGGTCAGCTTTTTGCGCGCCTGTTTCTTGAGTGCCTCAACGAAGGCCGCCGGTTCCCATCCCGCATCCAGCGCGCGGCGGAAAAGCACCTGCTGGGTTTCGGGCGCCAGGCCGCCGAGCGGCGGGGGCGATCGAGATTGGTGGGGAAGAATAGCCTTCCGCAGAAGAGGCGATCGCATTGTGCGCCGCCTCCCTGGTCAGGCCGCAGATCATCACGCCGTTCAACATGCCGGCCTGAGCAGGCCGAGGATCAGATCCGCAAGCCGAACCTTATCCCGTCATAGATGGCGGCGTGGATATTGCGCGAAGCCACCGCATCGCCGATGCGCAGCAGCGTGAAGCCGGCTTGCGGGTTGTGCGACGGAAAGATGTCGCCGCCACCAACCAGACGTTCGTAGTCGATCGCGCCGCCATTCTTCGAAAGCGGCTTCAGGCTGAGATAGAGATCATCGAGTGGTGCGGTGCCGTGCTCGACCACCACCTGATCGACCCTGCGCTCCCCGCGCCAGCCATCGGCAAAATCCGAAGCGAGCTCGGCAACCAGTTGGTTGCCCTCGCGCCGCACCGAGCGCAGGCGCGTGTTGATGGTGATGGTGACGCCCTTTTCCTGGAAGGCGCGCATATAGGGCACGTGGTTCATGCCGCCCATTTCTGGCGCGAAGAAACGCTCCGGCGAGACCAGTTCCAGCCTTGCGCCGCTGTTGGCGATCAACTCGGCCGCGCCCATGCCCTGATGGCCGCCATTGTCGTCAAAGAGCAGCACGTTCTCGGCCGGTTTGACGCTACCGGCCATGATGTCCCAGCTCGAGGTGACGAGATTGTCGCCTGATGTCAGCGGCGGGTTCTGCGGCAAGCCGCCGGTGGCGACCACGACGACATCGGGCGCCAGCGCCAGAACATCATCCTGCTCCGCCCAGGTGTCATAGCGGATCTCGACGCCGAGCCGGTCGAGTTCGGCCAGCCGCCAGTCGATGATGCCGATCAATTCCTTGCGGCGCGGATTCTGCGTCGCCAGGCGCACCTGGCCGCCGGCCTGCGATGACGCCTCCAGGATTGTGACGTGATGGCCGCGCTCTGCTGCAACACGCGCCGCCTCCAATCCGCCTGCCCCTGCGCCGACAACGACGACTTTCCGTTTGGGCGCTCCAGTCTTGACGATGATGTGCGGAATCTCGGCCTCGCGGCCGGTCGCCGCATTGTGCACGCACAGCGCCTCGCCGCCTTCGTAGATACGATCGAGACAATAGGTGGCCCCCACACAGGGGCGGATCTCGTGCTCGCGGCCTTCCATCACCTTCTTGATGATGTGCGGATCAGCGATATGCGCACGGGTCATGCCGACCATGTCAAGCTTGCCGGTGGCGATCGCGTGGCGCGCGGTGGCAACGTCGGAAATCCGCGCCGCATGGAAGGTCGGGAACTTCGTCGCCGCCCTCACCTCGCCAGCGAAATCGAGATGCGGCGAAGAGCGCATGCCGGTCACCGGGATGACCTTGGTCAACGCCGCGTCACTTTCGATCGAACCGCGGATGATGTTGAGGAAATCGACCTTGCCGGAATTGGCCAGCTGTCGGGCAATCTCGACGCCCTCCTCTTTCGACAAGCCTTTTTCAAAATCCTCGTCGGCGACCATGCGAATGCCAACGACGAATTTCTCGCCGACCGCCGCGCGCACCGCGTCGAGCACCATGTGGGTGAAGCGCAGGCGATTGTCGAGCGAGCCGCCATACTCGTCGTCGCGATGGTTGGTGGCCGGCGACCAGAAGCCATCCATCAGATGGCCGTAGGATTCGAATTCGATACCGTCGAGGCCGGCCGCCTGGCAGCGCTGAGCGGCCGACGCATAGTCGGCGATAATGCGTTCGATGTCCCAATCCTCGATGGTTTTTGGGAAAGCGCGGTGCGCCGGCTCGCGCACCGGCGAGGCCGAAAGCACCGGCAGCCAGTCAGCCTTGTTCCAGCCGGTGCGGCGGCCGAGATGGGTGATCTGGATCATCACCTTGCAGTCATGCTCGTGGCAGGCGTCAGCGAGTTCCGCGAGCCACGGCACGATGCGGTCGTCATAGACATGCAGATTGCCGAAGGCGGCAGGGCTGTCGCGCGAGACGATGGCCGAGCCGGCGGTCATGGTCAGTGCCATGCCGCCTTTGGCCTTTTCGGCATGGTAGAGCCGGTAGCGCTGTTTCGGCATGCCGTCCTCGGAGTAGGCCGGCTCGTGGCTGGTCGACATCACCCGGTTCTTCAGCGTCAGATGCTTCAGCTGATAGGGTTGGAGGAGCGGGTCGTTGCTGGTCATCATCTTCCTGCTTTTCCAAATTGTGCTAATGAGCGGCAAATTCGAAGGACGTCCCACTCATGATCGATACCAAAACCCTCACCCAGCTCGGCGCGCACGTCGAGACGCCACAGAGCCCCGAACAGGCGGTCCTGGAGACCGTGCCGTTCACGCGCGGCGACGGACCGCCCGCCATCGTGCGCTTCACCTGTCCGGAATTCACCTCGCTCTGCCCGGTCACCGGGCAGCCGGATTTCGCCCATATCGTCATCGATTACGCACCCGACGCGGCTCTGGTGGAATCGAAATCGCTGAAGCTGTTCATGACCTCGTTCCGCAACCATGGCGCCTTCCATGAAGACTGTACCGTGATGATCGGTCGCCGCATCGTGGCAGCAACCAAGCCGTTGTGGTTGCGCATAGGCGGCTATTGGTATCCGCGCGGCGGCATTCCGATCGACGTCTTCTGGCAGACCGGCGCTCCACCCGAAGGCGCCTGGCTGCCGGACACCGGCGTTGCTCCCTATCGCGGACGCGGCTAGCTCGACGCTCATTCGCACTGATACTGGCTGAGCGCCCATTCGCCGGTCACCGACAGAAGGTCCGTGATCTTCCAGTCGCCGCCGACCTTCTTGAGCTTCCATTCGAGGCGGTGCGGATTGCCGGCGACGACGAAGGCGACGACCACCTTGGCCTGGTCGCCATTGATCGCTTCGATCGTCTTCAGGCTCTTGTCGATCTCGTCCTTGTCATAGTCGGCATTGTCGAGCGCCATGTTGGGATCGAGGCACTCGCCCTGCCCCGATTTGCGCAGCGCGTCGCTCTTGTCGAGCACGGTTTTAGCCGGATCGATGAAATGGCCGCGTTGCGACGGATCGACCTCAAGGTTGACCTGATTGTAGAACGGCCGCACCACCGCTGTCGGCGATCCCGGCTGGATGGGTGCGGCAGGCGCGCTGTCAGCCGGCGGCGCCGTCGTCGGCGGATTTGCCGGTGTCCCACTATCGCCCGGCGCCGTGCCGGCCGGGTTGTTTGCCGGCGGCGCGCCAAATAACCCTTGTGCAGTGGCGCCGCTCAAGCCCGCAGCCAACAGGCACAGGGTCGACAGTGCGAGGAACCGACGACGGGCCATCGCATCAATCCTGGCCGGCCACGCATTCCAGCGCGCTGAGCTTCCAGTTGCTGGTCTTCGAGGCGATGTCCGATATCTTCCACGTGCCGTCGATCTTCTTGAGCGACCAGACCATTTCCCGTTTGGCGTCATCGCCTTCCGGGAAAAGGCTGAAGGACGCTGTAACCTCGGCATTGTCACCATCCAGCTTCTCGGACAGTTTCAACGTTTTCGAGATGGTCTTCTGGTCGAAATCCTGCGCATCCAGACCAGGGTCGAAGTCGATGCAGGCGACCTGGTCCGGGTTCTTCTTGGTCGCCTGATCGTTGAGATCGAACAGCTTCGTCACCGGCTCGGTGAAGCGACCCCGGTATTGTGCTTCGGCCTCGAACTTGACTTCCGGGACATAGAAGAACTTCACGGCGTCTGACGCCGGACCGGCGAAGGCGGCCGCCGGCAAGGCTGTCGCAAGGGCGGCAAGGAGCACTGTCAGTCGCATGCAGAATCTCCGGCTTTTGATGGCTTGAGGCAATCAACACCACGCGTCCTGCATATCGGCTTTTTTGCGGCTCATGAAGTCCCTGCGCCGCCTCCTTTCAGCCGTCCAGCCAGACATTCTGGAGGTCCATCTCGAAGGTCTGATGGACGCCGTAATTCTTCACCTTCTTGTTGGTGTGGCTGTAGAGCTTCTGCCAGTAGGGTTGGATGATGACACCCGAATCCTGCAGGATTTGCTCGACGTCCTTCATCACTTCCTTGCGCTTGGCTACGTCGATCAGCGAAAGCGCCTGTTTGAGCTTGGCGTCGAAGTCAGGGTTGGAATAGGCTGATTCATTCCAGGCCTCGCCGGTGCGATAGCCCAGCGCCAGCACCTGGACGCCGAGCGGGCGCATGTACCAGATGGTCATCGAATAGGGATATTTCGTCCAGTCGTTCCAGAAGGTCGACCCCGGCAGCACGGTGCGCTTCACCTTGATGCCGGCATCCCGCAGCTGGCCGGCAATCGCGTCGCCGGTGTTCTTCTGCCAGTCGTCCTCGATGGTGATCAGCTCATGCTCGAAGTCGGCCTGGCCGGCGTCCGCCATCAGCTTCTTGGCGCCCGCGGCGTCGCGCGTCTTCTTGGGCAACGGATAATATTCCGGGTGGATCGGACTGACATGGTGATTCTCGCCGACCGTGCCGCGCCCGTTATAGCCGAGCTGCAAGACGGCATTGTTGTCGACGGCCATCTGCAGCGCGTTGCGCACCCGCTGGTCGTCATAGGGCTTGTGAGTGACATTGGTGCGGGCAACCAGTGTCGTTGCCGTCGCGACCTCCGATTTCTCCAGGCCCATCTTGTCGAGGATGTCGATGAAGTCGGCCGGGCTCTCGAAATTGAGGTCGATCTCGCCGGATTCGAAAGCGTTCACCGTGGCGTTGAAGTCGGTGCCGTAGTCGATGAACTCGATGCTGTCGAGCGGCGCCTCGCCGCCCCACCATTTGCCGTTTGCGCGGCGCTTCACCACCGCCTTCTGGCCGACATCGTAGGAGACCAGTTCGAACGCTCCCGTGCCGATCGGCTTCTTGATCGGGTCGGCGCCGTCGGCATCGAAATTGCGGTGCACGACAAGCGCCGGGTAATCGGTGAAGTTCGGTATCAGCGAAATGTCGGGCTCGCTGAGCTTCAGCTTGACTGTGGAGTCGTCGACTTTGGTGATCGCGCCGTCCCTGGCCTTGCCGGTTTTGGCATCGATCAGCGCGCCGACGCGTGCGGCCATCGAATTGCCGGCGACGCCTTTCTCGCACCAGCGCGTCAGATTGTAGGCGACGTCATCGGCGTTGAAGGCATCGCCATTGTTCCACGTAATGCCCTTGCGCACATGCAGCACATATTCGGTGGCGTCGTCGTTGATGTCCCAGCTTTCAAGCAGCACCGGCTCGAATGTGAACTGTCTGGTATAGCGGACCAGCGGCTCCAGCCAGCTGCGCGAGATATTGGCAAGCTCAACCCAGTCATAGGTGCGCGGGTCCTTCTGCGCCTTGACCGACATCGAGACATGCAGCGTGCCGCCCTTCTTCGGCTCCTCTGCCAAAGCCTGTTGCGGCGCCGCAAGGCCGATCATGCCGTAGGCCAAAGCCGTCGATGCTCCGAATGCGCTTGCCAGCGCCAGGAACTCGCGCCGGTCCATACGGCCCGCACGTACCTCTTGTGCCATTGCCTCGATGGCGCTCGGGACACGATCGCCATTGCTTCTGAAAAGTGTCATTTTCTTTCCTCCCTTAAGTTCCCGTCGGGTCTGCGCCCTTTTGCATCAACTGACAGTGTCCGGCAGCTTCTCCTCGCGCCGCGCAATAAAATCCTTCAGGCCTTCCGCGATGCCCTCGTCGAGCTTCGGCTCCTCATAATCGGCGAGCATATTGCGCGCTTTCTCACGACCGCGGGTGTCATGGTCCTTCGCGCCCTCGGCCTTCCACTGTTCGTAGGAGTTGAAGTCCATGATCGAGGGCATGAAGAAAGCGGACTCGAAATGTTCGAGCGTGTGCTGGGTGCCCAGGAAATGGCCCTGCGGCCCGACCTCGCGGATCGCCGCCATTGCTTCCTTGAAATCGTCGAAGGGAAGCCCGCCGGCATATTTGTACCAGCCGACAAGCTGTTCGCAGTCCGTCGCGAATTTCGAATAGCCGCAGGTCAGGCCGGCTTCCAGCCAGCCAGCGGAATGCCAGATGTAGTTGGCGCCGGACAGGATGGCGGCATGCATCAGCATGTTCAATTCGTAGCCCGCCTGGGCGTCATTCAGCTTCGAGCCGACATGGAAGCCTGAGGTGCGCCACGGCAGCCGGTATTTTCGCGCCAGCGCCCCCATCAGATACATCATCTGGGCGGCCTCCGGCGTGCCGCCCATCGGCGCGCCGGTCTTCATGTCGACCGTGACCATGAACTGACCGTAGACCTGAGGTGAGCCTGGTCGGATGAGCTGGGTCAGCGCCACGCCGGCAAGCGCCTCGGAGTTGACCTGCGCCACCGCGCCGACGGCAGAAGCCGAGGTCGAAGCACCGCACAACGCAAAAGGCGCCAGGATCAGCGGCTGATTGTGGCTCGCATAGACCCGCATGGCGTCGATCATGGTGGCGTCCCATACCAGCGGCGAATTACAGTTGGTGATCGCCACCAGCACGGGGTTTTCGCGTACGAACTCCTCGCCGAAGACGATGCCAGCCATCGCCATCGTGTCCTCCGCGCGCTCCTTCGATGTCACTATGCCCATGAACGGCTTGTCGGAATGCTTCAGCGCCGAATGGATGATGTGCAAATGCCGTTTCGGCACCGCTATCTCCATCGGCTCGCAGATGACCGAGCTCGAGGAATGCAGCGCCGGCGCCATGTAGGCCATTTTGTGGAAATTGTTCAGATCGGCGAGCGTGCCGTAGCGCCTGTTGTTGTCGAGGTCGCGCACGTAAGGCGCGCCATACATCGGCACGAAGATCGAGTTGTTGCCGCCGACGCGAACCGTACGCTCGGGGTTGCGTGCATGGAGCGTGAACTCCGACGGAACCTTAGAGACGAGCTCCATCAGCAGCGCACGGTCGATGCGGACACGCGTCTCCCTGACATCGGCGCCGGCCGCCTTCCAGAGTTCGATCGCGCCGTCGTCGCGAAATTCGCAGCCTACTTCCTCGAGAATCTTGAGCGATTCCTCGTGGATCAGTTCCACCGCCTCGTCCGGAATCATCTGGTAGACTGGAATCTTGCGGACCAAGGTCGGGAACGAGATTATCGGAGCCGCTCGCAGAGCCTTGCGCCCGATGCGGCCGCCGCTTCGGCGATGCGTGGTCTCCGTCAATTCAGCGGCGGGTGCGTTCATGAGACCTCCTGGCGTCCGTTCCAGCCAAGTTAGCGACATGAAATATGGCTGTGACGCTGGAAAATCCTGATCTCTTGTATAAGCTGAGCTTATGCGAAGCCTGCGCCATCTCCTGCCCTCCGCCGGCAGCCTGATCGTCTTCGAGGCGGCCGGCCGGCTGTCGAGCTTCACCGCCGCCGGGCGCGAGCTCGGCATGACCCAGGCCGCCGTCTCCTATGCGGTGCGCGGTCTGGAAGAGCAGCTCGGCGCCAAGCTGTTCCAGCGCCGTCACCGGCAGGTCAGCCTGACGGAAGCCGGCGAACGCTTCCACGCCGACGTCTCGCTGGGCTTGTCTCATATCCGCAAGTCGGCCGAGGACCTGCGCCTGCAGGCGACCGGCGGCCACGTGACGCTTGCCGCATCGACCGCTTTCGGCTCGTTCTGGATGATGCCGCGCCTGCAGCAGTTCCGCGACGAATTGCCGGGCATCGATCT
Source organism: Mesorhizobium subarcticum (assembly GCF_055456085.1). NCBI lineage: Bacteria > Pseudomonadati > Pseudomonadota > Alphaproteobacteria > Hyphomicrobiales > Phyllobacteriaceae > Mesorhizobium > Mesorhizobium subarcticum. The sequence continues at coordinate 5,489,497 of NZ_CM144237.1, forward strand.
GCGCATCCAGACCGCCGACCGCGACCTCGACATCATCGCCGAAGGCATCCCGCTGGCCGTGCGCGGCGGCGAGCCCCGGCAATGGCCGGACTATCATTCGCTGCCGCTTGCCGACGAGGAGATCTTCCCCGTCGCCGGCACCAGCTATCTCGCGAAGTTCGGCATGCCCGAAAGCGTGGCTGAACTGGCCACGCACCGTCTCATCCATCTCGAGGAGCCGTATCGCGAGGCCGCCAGTTGGGACGAATGGTTCCAGTCGGCCGGCGGCGGCCTCGACGACACTGCGCGCGGCCTGCGCATCAATGATTATGGCCTGGTGATCCAGGGGGTGATGGAGGGGCAAGGCATTGCCCTTGGCTGGCGACACCTGGCCGAGCGGCTGCTGGCGACGGGACTGCTGGTGCCGGTGACCAACCATGTGCTCAAGACCGGCAAGGCCTTCTATGTCGTCTGGCCGAAGAACCGGGAGCTGAGCGAGAATGCGCGCAAGGTCAGGGATTGGCTGGCGGCGCAGGCGTAGCCTGGCCGGCGCAATCCGGCGCATGACCGGATTGCGTTCGCAAAGAAATCAGACCGAACCGTCATTCTTGAGGCCGAGCACGTCGATCTTGTCGATGGTCGGCGGGCCGACAAACAGTGTTTCGGCATTGGCCATCAGTGCCTTGGCGATCTCGCCGGTGAGATGCGCCTGCCGCCCTGCCTCGTCGTGAAAGGCATCGAAGACGCCGAAGACGCTTGGCGAAAGCTGCAAGGCGAACCAGATCGGTGTTCCGGCCTCCTGATTGGCCAGTTGCAGCCCGGTTGCGAGGAACGCGGCGACGTCCTTCTCCTTGCCGGGTTTGGCCTCGAAGCGCGCGAACAGTGCGAGTTTGATCATTTGTCTTCTCCTCGTCGTTTGTACGGCCAAGGGCCGTCGGAGGGACAATCGCAGCATCGGAGCGGAAACCGTATTGGCAAAAATGACATCTTTGATATCATTATTGCCATGAACATTTCCGTGCTTGCGCTTGACGGCGTCTTCGACACCGGACTGGCCACCATGCTCGACGTTTTCGGTACCGCCAACGAACTGGCCGGGATGCTGGCGTCGCCACTCGGCCATTTCGCCACGACTGTTGTCGGGGTGAGCGACACCGTCCACACCGGGCAAGGCCTTCAGGTGCCGGTCATCCCGATGGGCAGCGAGGCGCGCCCCGATTGGCTGGTGATCCCGGCGATCGGCCAGAAAATGCCGGACCCGCTTGCCGAGGCGCTGAAGCGAGACGACATCGCCAGGGCAACCAAGGCGTTGCGCGCTGCCGCCGAAGCCGGCACCCGCATCGGCGCTGCCTGCATCGGCACGTTCATCCTGGCGGAGACCGGCCTGCTCGACCGCCGGCCGTCAACCACCACCTGGTGGCTGGCGCCGATGTTCCGGCAACGTTACCCGCAAGTGCGGCTCGACGCCTCGCGCATGCTGATCAATGACGGACAGTTCGCGACCGCCGGTGCGGCGCTCGGCCATATCGACCTCGCTTTGATGGTGATCCGCCAGACAAGCCCGGAGCTGGCGGCACTGACGGCGAAATATCTGATCGTCGACAGCCGGCCGCTGCAATCGGCCTATGCAATCTCGGACCACCTCGCCCATTCAAACCCGCTGGTCGAGCGTTTCGAACGATGGGCGCGAGGCCGTCTCGCCACCGGTTTCAATCTCGACGAAGCAGCCACAGCACTGGGTGCCAGCAAGCGGACGCTATCGCGGCGGGTCAACGATGTGCTTGGCAAGACGCCGCTGTCCTATTTCCAGGATCTGCGCGTCGAGCAGGCTGTGCATTTGTTGAAAACCACGTCGGATAGCGTCGAGGAGATCGCCGCCAAGGTCGGCTATGGCGACGGGGTGACGTTGCGCAATCTGTTGCGCCGGCGGCTGCGCAAGGGCGTACGCGAAATCCGCGCTGCAAACTGATCCACTCCTGAATTCTCCCCTCCCGCGCGACCCGAATCCGCCTATAGTGCGCCCATGCCCATTCGCCAGCTTTCCGAAACGATGATCAACCAGATCGCCGCCGGCGAAGTCATCGAGCGTCCGGCAAGCGTGGTCAAGGAACTGGTCGAGAACGCGCTGGATGCCGGCGCATCACGCGTCGAGGTCGTCACGTCAGGCGGTGGGCTGAACCTGATCCGCGTCACCGATGACGGCTCCGGCATCCCCGAACAGGAGCTTTCGCTGGCGATCGCGCGTCACTGCACCTCCAAGCTCGTCGAGGATATCAACGACATCCGCTCGCTGGGTTTTCGCGGCGAAGCGCTGCCGTCGATCGGTTCGGTGTCGCGGCTGTCGATCCGCTCGCGCACGGCGAGCGGCGACAGTGCCGCCGAGATCGGCATCGAGGGCGGCCGCGTCCTGCCCGTCAGGCCGGCGGCGGCCAATCGCGGCACGACCGTGGAGGTGCGCGACCTGTTCTTCGCCACGCCGGCAAGGCTGAAATTCATGAAGGGCGAGCGGGCTGAAAGCTCGGCGACCAGCGATGTCGTCAAGCGCATCGCCATTGCCTTCCCTTCCGTGCGGTTCACGCTGGCCGGCACGGATCGTTCGACACTGGAATTGCCGGCGACCGACGACAGTCCGGAAGGCAGCCTGCGCCGCGTCGCCCAGGTAATGGGGGCCGAATTTCCCGACAATTCGATTCCCATCGACGCGATGCGCGAAGGCGTGCATCTGACCGGCCATGTCTCGATCCCGTCCTTCACCCGCGCCAATGCGCTGCAGCAATATGCCTATGTCAATGGCAGGCCGGTGCGCGACAAGCTGATCGCCGGCGCCATTCGCGGCGCCTTCGCCGACGTGCTGCCACGCGACCGCCACGCGGTGACAGTGCTGTTTCTTTCGCTCGATCCGGCCATCGTCGACGTCAATGTCCACCCGGCCAAGGCCGATGTGCGCTTCCGTGATCCGGGCCTGGTGCGCGGGCTGATCGTCGGCGCCATCCGCCAGGCACTGGCCGATGCCGGCATCCGTTCGGCCACGACGGGCGCCGCCGGCATCATGGCGGCGTTCAGGCCAGGTGCGGCATCCTATGGTCACGGCGGCCCGGCCAACGGCCATCGCAGCTACGACGCGGCCTACCGTGCGTCCGGTTCCGCCGGCTTCGACCCCTCGCGCTCGCCGCAGCGGCCGCTCGACATGCAATTCGAAGGCTCGGGCTTCGAGCGCGCCACCACAAGAAACGGCGGGTTTGGTGAGCCTGACCAGGCGGCGTTCGATGCCGGCTCGCTTACCAGCGCCGATGCGCGTGCCGGGCTGAGCGAGGCGGCAGAGACGCTGCTCGGCACGGTGCTGGGAGCAGCACGCGCCCAGGTACACGAGAACTATATTGTGGCGCAGACAAGCGACTCGCTTGTTATCGTCGACCAGCACGCCGCACATGAGCGGCTGGTTTATGAAGCGCTGAAGAACGCGCTGCATTCGCGACCAGTGCCCTCCCAGATGCTGCTTCTGCCTGAAATCATCGATCTGCCGGAAGAGGACGCCGAGCGGCTCGCCATGCATTCCGAGACACTGGCCCGCTTCGGCCTCGGCATCGAGCGTTTTGGCCCGGGCGCCGTCGCGGTGCGCGAGACGCCGTCTATGCTGGGCGAGACCAACGTGCAGCAATTGGTGCGCGACCTCGCCGACGAAATCGCCGACAATGACACGGTCGAAACGCTGAAAGAGCGGTTGGACAAGATCGCTGCCACCATGGCCTGCCATGGTTCGGTCCGTTCCGGCCGCCTGCTTAAGGCCGAGGAGATGAACGCGCTGCTGCGCCAGATGGAGGCGACGCCGGGGTCCGGCACCTGCAACCATGGCCGGCCGACCTATATCGAGCTCAAGCTGGCGGATATCGAGCGGCTGTTCGGGCGTCGGTGAGACTATCCGCGTCCCGCTTCATTTCTTCAGACGATACTTCTTGATCTTGCGGTCAAAGACATACTCCTCCTCATATCCGGCGCGGCCATCGTAGAAATTCACGGATATGATGTCCTTGCCTCGCTCAACACTCTTCTGCACATTCTCGTGGATGGACGTCCTCAGCATGCCCGCATTGCAGAGGTCGCCGCCAAATTTGATGGTCTGTACGGCCTTCCCCCGCTTCTTGTTGATGATCTGCATTTCCGTCATGCAGATCCCGTTGTCGGTTTTCGCGTAGATTCCGGCAAACCGTTCGGTGGCCGTCTGCGCCCAGAAGGGAATCTCGACGTTTCCTTCGACCTTCCCCTCCCCGGTATCGTCCAGGCCAGCAACCTTCCTGAGACTGACGGGGAATTTGTCCGCGCCCTTGCTCCAGCTCCTCGTCAGGCTCCCGTCACCAAGCTCGAGAGAAAACGGGCATCCGGTGGTATCGAGGCCCGTTTTCTTGCCCATGACGATGATGCGCTCAAACTCCTCGTCGTTGGCAATCTCGCAAAGCGCGAGGCTGGTGCCGCTGACTTTGCCGTAGAGCGGGATCGGACTTTGCTTGTCGTCAAGGAAGTAGCTGCCCTCGAGCGTGAGGCCGCTGCCGAACGTGTAGGTTTGCAAGGAGAGATGGACGGGGTTGGGACCGATCGAACCTTCGTAGTTTTCCACGTGATACCAACCCGCCGTGGCTTTGCCGCTTAACAGCAACAAGCAGAAAACGACTGATACGAATTGCCTGACCATCCCGCCCCCCCGGTGAATTCAACTCACCATAGCCAGCCGGTGGGGTCATGTCTGCACGCAGCGACGGTCGGTTGCCCAGCTAAGCACGCGCCGTGAAACGCCGGCGCGGCTCTCGCTTCGATTCGGGAAAGACGTCCAACCTTCTGTTCTACCTCTTCAAATTCACCACGATGACGCCGCCCAGCGCCAGCGCGCCGCCGAGGATGCCGAGCAGCGTCGGCACTTCGCCCAGCCAGAAGAAGCCGATCAAAGCGGACATCGGCGAGACCAGATAGAGGAAGTTCGAAGCACGCGCCGCCGGCAGGCGCGACAGCGCGGTTGCCCAAGCAGCGTAAGCGATGAGGCTGGGGACGATACCGAGAAAAATGACGGCGCCGAGGCCGGCTGTGTTGGCTACCGCAGCCTGTGCAAAGCCGCTTGGCAGAAAGGGGGACAGACAAAGTGCGCCAAGGATCATGTTCGAGGCCGAGATCGTCAGTGGATGATGGCGGGAAAAGAGCGGCTTCTGGACGATCGTGTTGACGGCCGAGCAGAGCGCTGAGCCAAGAACCAATAGCGCGCCGGCATTGAAGTGCAGGCCATGGCCGTCGGCCACGGCGATGATGCCGATGCCAGCGAAAGAAATGACCGTGCCGGCCCAGGCCCAGCTTGAGAAGCGCTCGCCGAGCAATGCCATTGCCATGATGGCGGTAAAGATCGGGCTCACATTAATGATGAAACCGGCGGCCCCGGCCGACACCGTCAGTTCGCCGAAATTGAGCATGACGGTGTAAAGCGCGACGAAGATAGCCCCGCCAAAGACGAGGCGCCACACTTCGTCGAGTTCTCGGCAGCGCAGGCCGCTTGACCGCAAGGAAAATCGCCGCCGGCACCGCGGCGATGCCAAAGCGCAGGGCTCCCAGTTCCAGCGGCCCGAAGGCAGCAAGGCCGGCGCGGATCGCCGGAAAGGCGGACGCCCAGCCGACCACCGTCAGCGCGACCGCAACAGCTGCCGTGGTGTCCATGCGCTGTGTCTGATTCAACGTGCCCGTCATCGCACTCATCTCACTGCCCTCATGTTCTTTCATCCTGAAAGCCACAAAGCGCCTTTTCCCGCTTGTTGACAAACGACCAAATCGAGGATCACCTGTGACTATGGATCACAGCTCAGAGACGATGGTGCCGCTCGAAACCCTGCGCGCCTTCGACGCGGCGGCACGCACAGGCAGCTTTTCGGCGGCGGCTGAAAAGCTCAACATCACCCATGGCGCGATCAGCCGGCAGATCGCCAAGCTCGAGGACTGGCTCGGGCTCAAGGTGTTCGATCGCGGCGCGCGCGGCGTGACGCTGACGATCGAGGGCAACCGGCTGCATCTGCGCACATCTGAGGCCTTCGCGCTGATATCGAGCCATTCCGACCGCTGGGTCGAGCCGCGCGGCACCGCAGTGGTGCGGCTGACCTCGATCCCCTCGGTCAGCGGGCTGTGGCTGATGCCGCGCATGGCGGCACTGGAGAACAACCCCACCAAGCTGCGCATCGTGCTCGATGTCGATATCCGCCAGGCCGACCTTGCCGATGAAGGCATCGACCTGTCGATCCGCTGCGGTCGTGGCAGCATTCCGGGCCGCGTCTCGGTGAAGCTTTTCGAGGAGCATGTCTTCCCTGTCGCCTCGCCGGAACTGGCACGCGAGATCGGGCGCGGCGACCCTGCCCGGTTGCTCAAATTTCCGCTGATCAACGATTCCGACGCTTCCGGCTGGCGCGCCTGGTTTGCGGCGCAAGGCATGGATTACCGCCCGCGCCCGCAGGACCGCCGCTTCGAAGACTATAATCTGGTGCTGGACGCCGCCGCCTATGGGCTCGGCATCGCGCTGGCGCGTCCTCCGCTGACCGGGCATCAGCTGCAGTCGGGCCGAATCACCACCGTCGATCAGCGCACCGCGCTCAATCCGGTGTCCTATTGGCTGGACCGGCCGATGGGGCGGCCGCGCACTGCGGCGGCGGACCTTGCCCGTCGCATCGCGGAGCAGGCCGAATTGGCTACCGACAAGATCGAGGCTTTCATAGAGGCGGAGCGTTAGGGTTCCGCACTTCAGCGAAACAGCAGCAGAACGAACCCGAAAATCATGGTTGCCAGCAAACCGGTCATGATCGAGACAAAACCGATTTTCACCAGCAGGCGCTCGGGGTTCGGTGCCGCACCGTGGGATTGATTGGCAGCTCTTCGCTGTCCCGCCGGCACATCGAGAGCAGCGGCGCCGCGCGGAACCGGAGCCGGCGGCGGAATAAACGACAGCAACGAGACGCCCGCACTCCTGGCGGGGGCGTTGTCATTGGCCGTTGCCGCAGGCGGCACGAAGCCTCGCTGCGTTTCGGCTTGCGGCTCTGCCTTTCTCGCCACGACCTCGGCCAGTACAGCCTCGTCTCTCGCGTCGAGCTGAGCCTGATAGGCGTCGACGATGCCTGACGAAGCAATCTGCTGCGATTTGACGGCTACAGGTGTCGCGGGCATCGCCAACAGCGCCGGCGCCGTCCGTTGCGCGAACAAAGAGGGCGCCGGGGGCTGGACCAGTTCCCTGATCAACGCTGTCTTGACCGGATCGGCTTTCGCCGACGGCACGAGTTGCGGCGTCATCGCCTCCTTGAGCAAGGAAGCCAGGCGGGCGGAAGAAATATCCATGATGCCCCCAACAAAAGCGCTTTTCGCACCTGTCGTAGCGCCTCAGCATTGTCCGAGGCTTGTCGCGAGCTTGACCTTGGCGGCGATTTGTGGCGATGAAATCCGCATGAACCTCGGCACCACCGCATGATGAACCGTTTCGAAGGCCCGGGCGGCAAGGAAGCCCGCATCCGCTACCTCGATGGCGATTTCCAGGTCACCAGCCCCGGCTCGTTCGTACGCTGCGCCGTGACCGGTGAAAGCATCCCATTGGATGAGCTGAAATACTGGAGCGTCGCCAGGCAGGAGCCTTATGCCAACGCGACCGCCTCATTGCGCCGGGAAATCGAAGTGCATCCAGAACTGCGCAAGCGCAGCTAACCCTTCAGCTTGCGCTGCCGCCAGGCATCCAATGTCTCGTCAATGATCCGCTCGGGCACGTGGTCGAGCTCGAAAACCGTATCGATTTCCAACACCTCGAGCCGGTCCAGAAAATCCGGTGAGGCGCCATGGCGCAGCCGGGCGGCGTCCTTGGCCGTGGTGATGAGGCCGAGGCCTTCGGTGCGCGCCGTCGTTGACAGTTCGGCCAGCTCGTCCTCGGCGTAGAAATGATGGTCCGGAAAGGGCTTTGAGAAAACCACCTCGCCGCCGGCCGCGCGCACTGTGTCGAAGAATTTGTCGGGATGGCCGATGCCAGCGAAGGCCAGGAACCGCTTTCCGGCAAGCCCGGCCTTGCTGCTTGGCTCTGTGTGGGCCTCGAAGATCGGCCGGCCGGCACGCGCTGCCTGGCGCACCACCGCGTCGGCGGCGGTGCCCTCGCCCATTTTCAGCAGCCCGCTGGTGAAGACCAGCTGGTCGACGATTTTGGCCCTGAGCGGGCCGCCTGGAATGACGCGGCCATTGCCGATCCCGTAGCGGGCATCGACTACGACCAGCGCGTAATCGATATGGATGCGCGCGCTCTGAAAGCCATCATCCATGATCAGGAAATCGCAGCCGTGTTTCTCCAGCAGCAACCGGGCGCCGGCAGCGCGGTTCGGCGTCACCGCGACCGGGGCGTGTTCGGCCAGCAGCAACGGCTCGTCGCCGACATGTTTGGCACTGTCGTGGTGAGAATCAACGACATGCGGCTCGGCGAAGGAGCCGCCATGGCCGCGTGACAGAAAGCCGGGTTTCAGCTGCATGCGCTTGGCCTGTTGCGCGAGCGCGATGGCGACCGGCGTCTTGCCGGTGCCGCCGACCGTAAAGTTGCCGACGCAAAGGACCGGCGCCTCGATCTTTTCGCGCCTGGCCCGCCGCATGCCGCGGCCGGCAACGATCGCGTAGACGGCCGACAGCGGCGACAGCGCCAGGACTTTCCAGTCCGGCTCTTCCCACCAGAATGGTGGTGCTTCGGAGGCCACGTTAGCGCCCGTTGGCGCCCTTCAGGCGCGACTTGACGACCAGCGGCTGGATATAGGGTTCAAGCGATTTCAGCGTGCGCGCCAAGGCGCCGCGCATCTCATCTACAGTCGCGATCCCCGCCGCCATCATCTCGTGGCGCGCCACTTCGTTGCTCAGCAGGAAGTTGACGGCCCCGGCCAACATATCGCGATCGCGCACCAGCTTGGCACCGCCGCTGTCGATCAGGCGCTGATAGGCTTCGCGGAAATTCTGCACATTGCGCCCGGCCAGAACCGCGGTGTCGAGCATGGCCGGCTCGAGTGGATTCTGACCGCCCTCCGAGGTCAGCGAGCGGCCGACGAAGGCGATTTCGGTCAGCCGGAGATAAAGCCCCATCTCGCCGATCGTATCGCCGAGCAGGATGTCCGTGTCGGCGGTGATCCTGTCACCTTTGCTGCGCCGCGCGACCTTCAGGCCCATGCCGGAAATCTGCGCGGCAAGCACCTCGGCGCGATCGGGATGGCGCGGAACAACGATCGTCAGCAGGCCGTGGTGACGCTTGTGCAGCGTCGCGTGGACTTCCGCCGCGACCACTTCCTCGCCATCATGGGTCGAGATCGCCGCCCAGGTCGGGCGGTCGCCAATCTGCCGCCGCAGCGTTGCCAATGCTCTTTCGTCGACCGGCGGCGGATTGGTGTCGACCTTGAGGTTGCCCGACACCGTGACCGGCCGGGCGCCGAGCGCGCGAAAACGCTCACCATCGACATCGGACTGGGCAACGACATGAGCGAGGTTCTCGAACAGCGCCTCGGCGATGTTGGCCCGCTTTTTCCACGAGCTGAACGAGCGGTCGGAAAGCCTGCCATTGACCAGCACCTGCGGCACATGGCGCGCGCCAAGCTCTAGGATGGTCATCGGCCAGATCTCGGATTCGGCGATGATCGCCAGGTCCGGCCGCCAGTGATCGAGGAACCGGCTGACCGCCGGTTTCAGATCGAGCGGCACATATTGGTGGATGATGCGGTCGCCGAGCCGCTCGTCGGCAACCTGGGCCGATGTCACGGTGCCGGTCGTCAGCACGATGTTGACGCCATAGTCGAGAATGCTCTCGACCAGCGGCACGACGGCTATGGTCTCGCCGACGCTCGCGGCATGGATCCAGATCACCGGTCCTTCGGGACGCGGGCGGCCGGCGACGCCGTAGCGCTCGCGGCGGCGGTTGCGGTCCTCCTTGCCGCGCGAGGTGCGCCAGGCGACATAGGGCCCGACCAGCGGATAGGCGGCGGCACCCGCGAAACGGTATGCCGACAGCATGGCACGCGCCCAGAGACCGCTCATCGCCGACCATCCACGAGGCGGTAGGCCTCGGTCGTCGCGGCATTAAGAGCGGTGGTGATTTCCTGGCGCTTGCGCTCCATTTCGGCTTCATCGGCGTCCGCCGCCACGAAGATCGGCGTGCCGATGGTCACGGCGGAACGGCCGAACGGCAGGTTGATGGTGGTTTTGTCCCAGCTCTTTTCCAGTACCTTGCGGCGGCTGGTGGCGATGGCGACAGGCAATAGCGGCCTGCCCGAGAGGCGCGCCAGGAGAACGATACCGAGCCCCGCGTCGCGCGGCGTGCCGTGCGGAATGTCTGCGATCATGGCGACGTTCTTGCCTGCACTGAGCGACTTTTTCAGGGCGATGAGCGCCTTGGCCCCACCCTTGTCGAGATGCCTGGCATTGTCACGCCCGCCGGACCCGCGCACCGCCTCGATGCCGAATTTTTCCAGCATCAGCGCGTTGAGCTCGGCATCGGCGCTGCGCGACACCATGGCGACCAGCGGTTTGCGCTTGGGGTAATAGGCCGGCGTCAACAGATGCTGGCCATGCCAAAGCGCGATTATGCCGGGCTCGAACTCCGCATACGCCCCACCCGAAAAGCGTGCCGATCCGGCAACCAGGGGGCTGGTCAGGCGAACCAATCGCACGAATTGCGCAAGCAGGCTGGCAACGGCGTTCTTGACGAATCGCGACTGGGCGAGCGGTTCGCGGACCTTGCGCCAGAATGCCTTGGTTGTGCGGCTGCCGCCCCTGCCCGTCGGCGCGGCATCGCTGGCTGGCTCTTTCGCCAGGTCATGCTCCATCGAAGTCAACCGGCGGCCTTGCTGTCGGGATCCAGCAGACGGTGCAGATGAACGACGAAGTAACGCATATGGGCATTGTCCACGCTGGCTTGCGCCTTGGCTTTCCACGCCGTGTGCGCGGTTTGATAGTCCGGATAAACGCCGACAATGTCGAGCGCGTCGAGGTCTCGGAACTCGGAACCGCCAAGTTTCTTCAGTTCGCCGCCGAACACCAGATGCAAAAGCTGTTTCTTCCCGTCTTCCGCGGTCATGTCGGTCCTTCACATATTGTGAGTTTGTGACAGGTCTAGACCAAAGCCACCGACTTTGGAACCTTCGAAAATGCTTTCACGCATCCAGCCCGGCGATGACATCGACGAGCACCGCCAGCAATTCACCGCTGCCGGCGGCTAGCGCGCCGTGGCGGGTGACCTCGCCGGCATAGTGCGGCGCGCGGCCATGCGGGTCGAGCAACTGGCCGCCGGCCTCGCGCAGGATCAGATCGGCGGCGGCGACATCCCAGTCATGGGCGTTCGGCTTGACGAAGGTGGCGTCGAGCGTGCCATTGGCGATCATCGCCAGGCGGTAGGCCAACGAGGGGCTGTAGGGCGCGCGCGTCAGCCGCTCCCGCCAGCCGGCCGGCATCAGGTCGATCAACTGCTTCAACCCGGAAATCTCGGCCTTGTCGCCAAGCGAGCGCACCGCGATGCGCTTGCCGTTGCGGAATGCGCCCTGGCCTGGCAACGCCCAGTAGGTTTCGTCCATCGCCGGGCATTCGAGCACGCCGGCGAGCGTGCGGCCGTGCTCGACGACGGCCACGCTGACGCACCAGGTGCGCTGTCCCTCAAGGAAGCCGCGCGTGCCGTCGATCGGGTCGACGACGAAGGTGCGGCGCGCCGAAAGCCGGGCCGGGTCGTCGACAGTCTCTTCCGACAGCCAGCCATAATCTGGCCGTGCCGCCAGCAGCGTGCGGCGCAGGTAGGCATCCGCCGCATGATCGGCTTCGCTGACCGGCGAGGTGCCGCCCTTCATCCAGACCTGCGGGCTGTTGCCGAAGTAGCGCATGGCGATGAGACCCGCCTCGCGGGCGGCATCGCGCAGCAGCGGCAGATCCCCAATAACGCCAGAAGTAGTCAGATCATGCTCCGGCAAGGGTCATGCCTTCGATCAGGAGCGTGGGTGAGGCCGTGCCGAAATTGCGGTCGAGGTCATCAGCCGGCACCATGGTAAGGAACATTGTCTTCAAGTTCGAAGCGATGGTGACTTCGGCGACCGGATAGGCCAGTTCGCCATTCTCGATCCAGAAGCCGGAAGCGCCGCGGCTGTATTCGCCAGTGATCATGTCGACACCCTGGCCGAACACTTCGGTGACATAGAAGCCGGTCTTGAGCGATTTGATCATGTCCTGCGGCGAGCGTTCGCCCGGCTCGATGGCAAGATTGGTGGAAGACGGCGAGACGGAAGAGCCGCCGCGCGCGCCGCGCCCGTTGGTGATCAATCCCAGTTCCCGCGCCGCCGAGGTCGACAGGAACCAGTGGTTGAGCACGCCCTTTTCGACCATGAGAAGCTTTTCGCCTTCAATGCCTTCGCCATCGAACGGGCGCGAGGCCTGGCCGCGCGGCCGGAGCGGCTCGTCGGTGACCGTGATCGCGGATGCGGCCACCTGCTTGCCCATCATGTCGCGCAGGAACGAGGTCTTGCGCGCGACGGACGCGCCGTTGATGGCACCGGCGAGATGACCTGCGATGCCGCGCGCGACACGCGGATCGAACACCACGTCGACCGGCCCAGTTGCCGCCTTGCGCGCGCCGATGCGGCGTACGGCGCGTTCGCCGGCCTTGCGGCCGATATCCTCTGCTGCATCGAGATCGGCAAAATGTTGGTGCGAGGAGTATTCATAGTCGCGCTCCATGCCGGTGCCCTCGCCGGCAATGACGCTGGCGGAGCGCGAAAAGCGCGAGGCGACATAGTGGCCGAGAAAACCGTGCGAGGTGGCCAGCACCAGCCCGCCCAGCCCGGCGCTGGCGCCGCTGCCAGCCGAATTGGTCACGCCCTTGACGGCAAGCGCCGCCGCTTCCGCCGCAAGGGCTGCTTCCTTCAACTGGTCGGCGGAGACTTCGGTGGCATCGAACAGGTCGAGATCACGCGTTTGTTTCGCCAGCAGGGCTGGATCGGCCAGGCCCTGATACGGATCTTGCGGCGACACTTTGGCCATCGCCACGGCGCGCTCGGCGAGTGCTGTGGGGTCGGATGCGGCGGTGGCCGAGACGCTCGCCACCCTCTGGCCGACGAAGACGCGCAGCGAAACATCCTCGGCCTCCGACGATTCGGTGGCCTCGACCTTGCCGAGCCGCACCGACACGCCGGTGGAGCGGCCGCGCACGGCCACAGCGTCGGCGGCATCGGCGCCGGCCTTTTTGGCGGCCTCGACCAATGCTGCGACGCGGTCGGTCAGTTTTGCTGCTTCTGATGTATCGGCCATGCCTGCAATCCTGCTGTTGCGGCCAGCGTTCGGCCGCTGCCCACCCATCTATTGTTCCGATCCGGCTTGTGCAATGGCATAGGCTTCAATCAAAATGCATCGGTACATGGTTCCTATCGCGAACCCTGTGACGCATAACCAGTCCGCAGCCTGCACGGAGCATTCGATGACGCCCTTCCATCTCGCCTTCCCGGTCCGTGATCTCGATGAAACCCGAACTTTCTATGGCGAAGTGCTGGGCTGCGCGATCGGCCGCTCGTCGGCGACCTGGGTCGATTTCGACCTTTTCGGCCACCAGATGTCGGCGCATCTACGGCCGCAGGCAGCTAAAGCCGCCAGCGACGGCAAGGTCGACGGCATTTTGGTGCCGATCCCGCATTTCGGCGCCGTGCTGTTGATGGACGACTGGCAGCGCCTGGCGACGCGGCTGGAAGCGCGCGACGACATAGACTGGCTGGAACGGCCGATGGTGCGCTTCAAGGGCGAGCCCGGCGAACAGGCGACGCTGTTCATCCGCGATCCCTCCGGCAACGCCCTGGAATTCAAAGGCTTTAGCTCGCTGGAACAAATTTTCGCGCATTGAGGCAGGCGCGACGTGACGCGCCCGGAGTTCAAGACTCAGCGACGGGCGTCCAGATGACATCCTCGATCTTTTGCGCGCCGGTCGCCAGCATGACCAGCCGGTCGAAACCAAGCGCGATGCCGCTGGCCTGCGGCATGATGGCCAGGGCGGCGAGAAAATCCTCGTCCAGCGGGTAGCGCTCGCCATAGATGCGCTGTTTCTCGTCCATCTCAAGGATGAAGCGCCGGCGCTGCTCGGCCGGATCGGTCAGTTCGCCAAAGCCGTTGGCGAGTTCGACACCGCAGCAATACAGCTCGAAGCGCTCGGCGACGCGGGCATCCTTGGGGCTCGGCCGGGCAAGTGCCGCCTCTGCGACCGGATATTCGCACAGGATGGTCGAGCGCCCGATGCCCAGATTGGGTTCGATCTTTTCCACCATCACCCGGCTGAACAGGTCGGCCCAGCTGTCGTCGGGCGCCGTGCGCAGGCCGGCTTGAACCAAGGCGGCGTGGAGAGCATCCCGGTCGGTGCCGCCATCGGCGGCGACAGTGGCCAGGAGATCGATGCCGGCATGGCGGATGAAAGCATCCGCTACCGTCAGTTGTTCCGGCTCAGTGAACGGATCGCAGTCGCGGCCCCGGAAGGAAAAGCGCGTGGCCCCTGCCCGCGTCGCGGCCAGCGCCAGCAGATCGGCGCAATCGCGCATCAGGCTCTCATAGGTCTCGCCCACCCGGTACCATTCGAGCATGGTGAACTCGGGATGGTGCAAGGGGCCGCGCTCGCGGTTGCGGTAGACCGGACCCAGGCTGAAAATCCTGACTTCACCGGCGGCAAGCAGCTTCTTGCAGGCGAATTCCGGCGAGGTGTGGAGATAAAGCTGCGACCGCGCCCCATCCGGCCCGACCACTTCCGTGACGAAGGCCGCCAGATGCGCCTCATTGCCGGGCGAGACCTGCAGAGCTGAAGTTTCGACCTCGATGAAATCGTGACGAGCGAACCAGTCGCGCAGGGCCGCGGTGAGGCCGTTGCGCAGCATCAGGCGCGCGCGGCGGTCGGCATGGACATGCGGTGTCCACCATGGCGAAGCGGTAGTCATGAGTGGATTGTAGGCCTGCCGATAGGCTTGGGGGGCTGGCGGTTCGCGCCAAGATGCGCTAGGCCCCCATCCAGCGCCGCACAAGCCGGCAAACGCCCGTCAACTCTCGCAGGATTTAAAACCGTGGTGAAAGTCATCGCCAGTTCGCTCCGCAAAGGCAATGTCGTCGACAAGGACGGCAAGCTTTATGTGATCCTCTTTGCCGAAAACATCCATCCAGGCAAGGGCACGCCGGTGACGCAGCTCGATATGCGCCGCATCGGCGACGGGGTGAAGGTCTCCGAGCGCTATCGCACCACCGAGCAGGTGGAGCGCGCCTATGTCGAGGAGCGCGAGCACACCTTCCTTTACGCCGATGGCGAAGGCTACCACTTCATGAACCCGGAAACCTACGACCAGGTGGCGGTGTCGGAAGCCGTTGTCGGCGACGCCGCGCCCTATCTGAAGGAAGGCATGCCGGTGCAGGTCTCGCAGTTCAACGGCATCGCCATCGCCCTGGTGCTGCCGCAGCGCGCCACCTTCGAAGTGGTTGAAACCGAGCCGACGACCAAGGGCCAGACGGCATCGTCCTCCTACAAGCCCGCCGTGCTCTCCAACGGCGTGCGCACCACAGTGCCGCCGCACATCGCGCCGGGCACCCGCGTGGTGGTGATGACGGCCGATGGCGCTTATGTGGAGCGGGCGAAGGACTGAGGCGGCGCTCGGTGCGTCAGCGAAGCATCACTGCTTGAAACAGTGCTCGCGGTGCCATTGCAAGAAATGAGGGTGCGGGCGTTCGAGCTGCCGGCGAGGTGGAATCGCGCGGCGGGTCTTGTTTACGAACCCTTGCACGCTTTCGAGGTCGTTGACCTGTCGCGATATCAGGATTTCCAGATCGTCGGAGAGGCTGATCAACCCACGATCGAACATCCAATGCGCCGTACCTGATAACGCGATCCCATTGCTGACGGTATCGGGTCCGTTCTTTTCGACCGGTCGAATATGGGAGGCGGTAACTTCTGCTCGACCACCGCCATTTATCAACTTCAGTCCCGTGATCGCACAACGCTCATCATAGGCGCGCAAGACGATGCGACGAAAAATGCGGTCCCGCACGATTCGCGATCCGATGTAACTTATGCGGTCACGGCTCTGCTCGAATTCGAATGGCGCCTGCTCGTCCTGAAAACCGGATGTGCTGGCCTCATCAACGCGCGGTAGCAACAACTCGTTGGTGCCTAGCCCGAGATCGATAATACGATTGAAATCCGCCGGATTGATTGATCGGACGGCCGATTGAACGTGACCGGAAAGCCGTCGTTGGTCATTCAGTAAGCCTTGTTCAACGTAGCCCTCAGGTCCGTTGAATGGAACAGGATTGGCGAAATCGAGATAGGTCCCGGGCTCTATCAGAGCGAGGTACATATCAGACGCTGCGGGATCTTGAATGATCTGCTGGACTTTGGCGACGGCATAGTAGCCACGCGTATCCTTTATCTTGCTGGGCTCATAATAGATGATCCAGCCGCCGACGCAGGCTTCAACGCGGCGCAGATACGGACGGGGAAACTGGTACTGCTCAGCTGGCCGGTCGTTATAGATCGAGTCTGAGCGGTGGATGAAAACCCCAAATCTCATGATATTTCTGCGTTATGCTTGTTTGGAGGCCCGTATCTCTGGCCTGATAGCAAAGCCGATGTTGAGCACTTAGTCCAGATCGCAGAAAATCTTCTCCAGCATATAGGCGATTGAAGCCGCGTCCCTCACCCAGCCACCCGCTTCCCACGCTTGCCCTTCCCGGCCCGCGCTTCAACCACCTTCTCAACCTGACGCTTCAGCTCGTCCTTGATATCCGCCGTGTCATTCATCAAAGCGTAGATTTTCAGGAAATCGAGCACGCGGTATTTTGAGACCGCCGGGCGGACCAGTATGTCGGGGCGGCATTGTTTGAGCTTGTTGGCGATTATCGACTGCATCATCAGCTGGGTGGCGCCGAACATCAGGTCGACGGAGGTCGGCTGCTTGCGGTCGGCTTCCTCAGGCGCGCCGACCACATCGACGCCGATGATGATGTCGGCGTCATTCTCGATGAGATCAAACGGCACGGGATTGTAGATGCCGCCGTCGATCAGCAGCCTGCCGTCTCGCATCACCGGGCGGAACACGGCGGGGATGGCGGCAGAGGCGGCCAGCGCCGAATGCAGGTCGCCGTCGTCGAACACCGCGAGCTTGTGGCCAAAATAGTCGGTCGCCGTCACCTTCAGTGGGATTTTCAACTCGGCGAAGGTTTCGGGGATGGCCTCGGGCAGGAACGCCTTGAGGATGCGCTCGACATTGAACTGGCTGACCCGGATGCCGTTCTGCATGGCTTCCGCGATCGTGCCCGGGCGCGCGCGCCACATGCGGCTCGCCACCTCGGCGCGGCGGCCGAGGATCGAGCGGGCATAGTCATGGATGTCCTTGCCGGTCATGCCCGCGGCCATGCCGGCGCCCATGATGGCGCCGATCGACGAGCCGGCGATCGCCACCGGCTTGATGCCGAGCTCGTCCAGCGCCTCAATGACATGGATATGCGCCAGCCCCCGCGCACCGCCGCCGCCGAAGGCTATGCCAAAAGTCGGGCTCATCCCTTGCCGGCCCCGGCCATCGGCGGCCCGACCACCATGATGGTCGGCTCGGCCGTCAGCAGCTTTTTCGCCGCCGCCTTGACCTGTTCGAGCGTCACCGCGTTGATGTAGCCGGCGCGGCGCTGCATGTAGTCGATGCCGAGATCGTCGATCTGCAATTCGACCAGCGTCGCGGCGATGGAACTCGAAGAGTCCAGATTTCTGATGGCATAGGCGCCGATCAGGTATTTCTTGGTCGCAGCCAGTTCCGCTTCGGTCGGGCCATTCTCGGCCATTTGCTTGACGACATCGCGCACGATGCCGAGTGTCTCGGCCACGCGGTCCGAGCGCGTGCCGGTGGTGACGATCAGCGCGTTGGCATGGTCCTGGTTGACCAGCGAGGAGTTGACGCCATAGGCCAGCCCTCGCTTTTCGCGCACTTCCTGGTACAGGCGCGAGGTGAAGGTGCCGCCGCCAAGGATCTCGTTCATCAGCACAGCGGGGAAGAAATCCGCCGACTTGCGCTTCACGCCCGGCCAGGCGAGCTGCAGCGAGGTCTGCGGCAGGTCGTAATTGACCTCGAGATGCTGCGCCAGCTTCGGCTCGACATCGGCGACCGATGTGAGCGCCTGGCTTTGCGGCAGGTCGCCGAACACCATGTCCAGCTTCTTCTTCAGCGTCTCGGCATCGATGGCGCCGACCACTGCGACATGCAGGCCGCTACGCGCAAACACCGCCTTGTGCAGGGCCTTGAGATCGTCCTGCGTGATGGCGGCAATACTTTGCCTGGTGCCCTGATCGGAGCGCGAATAGGGATGGTCACCATAGATGGCGCGCGCCCATTTGTTCTGCGCGATCGTGTCAGGATCATTCTCGTTGGCGATGATGCCGGACAGGATCTGGGAGCGGATGCGGTCGATCGGCGCCTGGTCGAAGCGCGGCTCGTCTACCGCCAGCCGCAACAGGTCGAAGGCCTCGTCGCGCTGGTCGGCCAGCATGCGCATCGAGCCATAGATGCCGTCACGGGTCTCGTCGAAGCTCATCTCGGCACCGGCATCGTCGAGCCTGATCTGGAAAGCTTCCGAATCGAGCGACCCGGCGCCCTCGTCGAACAGGCCGGTCATCAGATTGGCGAGGCCTTCCTTGCCCGGCGGATCCTGCGTCGAGCCGCCGCCGAAGACGAAGCGGACGGCGACGACCGGCACGGAATAGTCCTCCACCAGCCAGGCCGTGATGCCTTTTGGCGAGGTGACCTGCTGGATGTCCATGGCGCGGGCGGCAAGTGCGGGCAGGATCAGGAAGAGGATGGAGAGGACAAGGGTTGCCAATGCGGCGCGCGTTCTTCCTTCTCCTCTTGCGGGAGAAGACAAGGCATGGCCATGCATGTTCATCATCAATTCCCCGCCTGTTGCTGCGGCAAGAGATAGCCTGATGTCGAGCGGGCCAGCACCAGATAGCGCGCGGCGACGGCCTTGACCTCGTCGGCCGTTACCTTGCGGATGCGATCCGGCCATTGCTGGACATCCCTAACATTGCCGCCGGTGGCCAGTGTCGAGCCATAGATCTCGGCCATGGAATCCTGCTTGTCGCGGGCAAAGATCATCGACCTGACATAACGGTCCTTGGCCTTTTCGAGTTCCTCCGGTGTAACGCCGCCACTGGCGATGCGCGCCACCTCGGCATCGACCGCGGCTTCGACGTCGGCCAGCTTGGCGTCGCCGCGCGGCGCGCCATAGACGGTGAAATTGGTGTCGTCGAGCATGGTGCCCTGGAAATAGGCGCCGGCGCTGGAAGCGATGCCTTGCTGGACGACCAGCGCCTGGTAGAGCCGGCTGCGGTTGCCGCCGCCGAGGATCTCGGCCAAGAGGTCGAGCGCCTCCGCCTCACCCGGCTTGCCCGAATGATAGGACGGCACCACCCACTGCGTCGAGAAACTGGGAACGCTGACGCGGGCGTCGGAGAGCGTGACGGTGCGTTTGGTGTTCTGCTCCGGCTCGACCGGGCGGATACGCGGCGGCAGGTCAGGCCCGCGCGCAACCTTGCCATAGGTCTTCTCGGCCAGCGCCTTCACCGCATCCGGTTCGACATCGCCGGCGACGATCAGCACCGCGTTGTTGGGCCGGTAGTATTTGTCATAGAAAGCGGTGGCGTCGATGCGGTTCAGCTGCTCCATCTCCTGCATCCAGCCGATGACCGGAATGCGATAGGGCTGGTTCTGCCACAGCGTCGCGTCGACTTCCTCGTCGAGCACGGCCTGCGGATTGTTGTCGATGCGCGAGCGGCGCTCCTCCAGGATGACATCGCGCTCGGTCTTGATGACGTCATCGGTGAGGATGAGGTTACGCATGCGGTCGGCTTCGAAACTCATCATCAGTTCGAGCGACGACGGCGCCACCGTCTCGTGGAAGGCGGTATAGTCGTAGGATGTGAACGCGTTGTTGGAGCCACCAATGTCGGAGACGGCGCGGTCGAACTCACCGGCGACGTGATTGGTCGTCGCCTTGAACATCAGATGCTCGAAGAAATGGGCTATGCCGGATTTGCCGGGCGGCTCGTCGGCGCTGCCGATCTTGTACCACACCATATGGGTGACGATCGGCGCGCGATGATCGGGAATGACGACCACTTCCATGCCATTGCCGAGCAGGAAATCCGTCACCTTGAACTCGGCTGGCTTCGTGTTGGGCTGCGTGGAGCTATCGGCCAGCACAGGGCCGGTCACGACGAAAGCCAGTGAGGTCGCGAGCAGCGTTGTGCGCAGCCATTCAGCTTGAAATGTCATCAATGGCTCCGGTTCTCTAGAGTGGTTCATCGTTTCATGGAAACGCCGAACCGCTCTATCTCTTTGTTTTCACGCAATTCCGGACGGAAAACCGTTTCCCACTTTTCCTGGAATTGCTTCGGGCAGGACGATATGCAAGGTGCTGGCGACAAGCAAAGTGAATTGTTGGTCATGTTGCCGGCAAAGGCGGCGGCAAAGAGGCCGCCGCTGCAGGGCCGCCGTATCAGGCGGCCTCGATGAAGCGAATGACGGTCTCGCCGTAGTTGCGCTCATCCAGCACGGAAAAGCCAGGGCCTGGCTCGAAGGGCGCCACGGCCGCCTCCTCGACCACGCACAGCGCGCCAGGGCGGAGCCAGCCGCCGGACCTGGCCGACTGCAAGGCGCGCTCGCCGAGCCCCTTGCCATAGGGCGGGTCGGCGAAGACGAGGCCGAACGGCGCCAGCGTGCCCGCCTCGCCAAGACCCGTGGCATCGCGGCGGAAGATCTTGGTGCGTCCGGTCAGGCCGAAGGCCTCGACATTGTCGCGGATCAGGCCGCGGCCTTCGGCCGATTCCTCGATGAAGACGCCATAGGAAGCGCCGCGCGACAGCGCCTCCAGGCCAAGCGCCCCTGTCCCGGCGAACAGGTCGAGCACGCGCGCGCCGTCCAGCTGTTCGGCAAAGCGATGCGCCAGCACGTTGAAGACGGCCTCGCGGGTGCGGTCGGTCGTCGGACGGATGGCACTGCTGCGGGGCGTCGCCAGCGGACGCCCACGAAACTCACCACCGACGATCCTCATCTTGTCCGGGGACCCTTGGGGCCGCCGCGCGGACCACCGCCACCGGCACCGCCAGGGCGCTCGCCACGCGGCTTGCCGAACGGCTTTGCGCCACCCGGTTTGCCGTCGGGCTTGCCATAGGATGGCTTGAACGAGGCCTTGCGAGCCCTGGCTTCGGCCGCCTTGGCCGCGTCGGCTTCCGCCCTGCCCTTGCCGATCGGCCGGGCGCCAGGCGCCATCCAGACATTGGCCTTGCGCTGGCCCGGCGGCTCGATCGGCCGCTGCTCGCGCTCGGGTTTCTTGCCGCCGCCACGAGGTTTGTCACCGAAGCCACCGCGCGGCTTGTCGCCAAAACTGCCGCGTGGCTTGTCGCCAAAGCCGCCACGTTCGGGCCTCGGACCACGCTCGCCAAAGCTCTTTTCCGGCCTCTCGCTCCTGTCGGGACTTGTCGACAGCTTGCCGAGTGCCTCGTCGCGGCTGCCTTCGCGGCGCTTGCGGTTCTTGATCAGCCCGCCCTCGCCGATCGGACGGCGCTCGCCGTCACGGGTGAATTTCGGCCGTTCGGGTTCCGGCTCGCGAACTTCCGTGCGCCGCACCGGCTTGTTGGAAAACGGCGTGGTAATCTCGGCGTCGAAATTGGCGCCGGATTCTTCGACCAGACGCTCACCAAGCTGGTCTCGCAGCACCCTGCCGTTGATCTCCTGAACATGGCCCTCGGCAAGATCGTCGAGCTGGAATGGCCCGTAAGAGATGCGGATCAGCCGCGTCACGTCGAGGCCGAGCGCGCCAAGAATGTTCCTGACCTCCCGGTTCTTGCCTTCGCGCAAACCAAGCGTCAGCCAGGCATTGGTGCCTTGCTCGCGGTCGAGCGTCGCCTCGATGGCGCCGTAAAAGACGCCGTCGACGGCAATACCTTCACGCAGGCCGACAAGCGCGCTTTCCTCGACCTTGCCGTGAACACGCACGCGGTAGCGACGTAGCCAGCCGGTGGCCGGCAGTTCGAGCACGCGCGACAGGCCGCCATCATTGGTCAGCAGCAGCAGGCCTTCGGTGTTGATGTCGAGCCGGCCGATGGTCATCAGCCGCGGCAATTCGGCCGGCAGCACGTCGAAGACGGTCTTGCGGCCCTCGGGATCGCGGTTGGTTGTGACGACGCCGGCCGGCTTGTGGAACAGGAACAGGCGCGTGCGCTCGATCGGCGGGATTTCCATGCCGTCGAGATGGATAATGTCATTTGGCATGACGTTGAAAGCCGGTGAAGTCAAAGCGCGGCCATTGACCTTGACGCGGCCGGCGGCGATCAATTCCTCGGCGTCGCGGCGCGAGGCGAGACCGGCGCGCGCCAGCCGCTTGGCGATCCGCTCACCGGCTTCTTCCGCAGCCTCGGCTGGACGCGGGCGCGGCTTGAAAGCGCCGCCCGATGCGCCTTGAGGCCGATCGCTGAAATCACGCTTGGGTCTGTCGCTGCCGAAGTCGCGCTTGGGCCGGTCCGCGAAGTCACGTTTCGGACGATCATTGAAATCACGCTTGGGACGGTCGAAGCGCTTCTCGCCGCCTTCGGCCGCCGCAGCCGGACGATCGCCACGCGGCGCATAGGGTTTGCGTGGTCCTTCGCGCTTTTCGTAGGGCTTGCGCTCGCCTTCCGCCGCCATTGGACGGTCGCCACGTGGCGCGTAGGGCTTGCGCGTTCCTTCACGCTTGTCATATGGCTTGCGCTCGCCTTCAGCCGCTATTGGACGATCGCCGCGTGGTGCGTAAGGTTTGCGTGGCCCGTCGCGCTTTTCATACGGCTTGCGCTCGCCTTCGGCAGCAACCGGACGATCACCGCGCGGCGCGTAAGGCTTGCGTGGCCCTTCGCGCTTTTCATAGGGCTTGCGCTCGCCTTCAGCGGCCTTTGGGCGGTCGCCGCGCGGTGCGTATGGTTTCTTGGCGCCGAAGGACGGTTTGCCGCCTCTCTCGCCTCGCGGGGCCGCGGGTTTCTTGCCCGGGCCTTTTTGGCGCGGAGATTTCTTGTCGTTGTCGTCCATGTGGCCTTTGTCCGTTTGCGCTGCTACAGCGTGGCGCATCCTTTCGGGCGCGCAACGAACGCTGGTGCACTTTGATTTGGCGCATGATCATTTCCGAAAATCGAGTCCGATTTTCAGGCTGATGCGCTCAATAACAGGATCATCAGAGTTTGTCAGGGAAAAGTGGAGACCGGTTTTTCCGGCAAGAACCCCACAGGCTGGGGCGGCGAGGAGATAATGGGAATGGAAACCGCGTGAAGCGGCTGGATTTCATGGCGCTGGCGCTGCAGGAGGCCGAAGCGGCAGCCTTGCGCGGCGAGGTGCCGGTCGGTGCCGTCATCGCCAACGGCAACACGGTCGTCGCCAGCGCCGGCAACCGCACGCGCGAACTGGCCGACCCGACCGCGCACGCCGAGATGCTGGTCATCCGCGAAGCCTGCGGCAAGCTGGCGAGCGAGAGGCTCACCGGACACGATCTTTATGTGACGCTGGAACCCTGCGCCATGTGCGCCGGCGCCATCTCCTTCGCCAGGCTACGCCGGCTCTATTTCGGCGCCGCCGATGAAAAGGGCGGCGCGGTGGTCAACGGCGTACGCTTCTTCGCCTCGCCGACCTGCCACCATACGCCCGACATCTATCCGGGCATGGGCGAGAGCGAGGCAGCTCTGCTGCTCAAGGAATTTTTCAGGGAACGTCGCGACTGAACCACGCCATGCCGTCCGAAAAGGGCGGTGTGGCGGTCCTTACAGGGACGGCAGCCAGTCGAACCAGCCGCCCTTCTTGCCTTCCGCCTCTTTCTTCAGGCGGCGATCCTTCTTGTACTCGTCCTCGCCGAGTTCGTTCTGCGGCGCCGTGCCGGACGCGACTCGGTAGGCCAAGGGCGGCTCGCTCAGATATTTGCGAGTGTTGGGATCGCCCTGCTTGGCGTCCGCGAGGCGGCGCTGAATTTCCGCGGCGCGGCCCTTGTCGGAGTCCGCAGGGGTCCATGCCGGCGGGTGGCTGGAGCCTGATTCGTCCATTGCTTTCTTGACCGAGGCCGGATCAGTCTGCACGTCGTCGACGATTTCCGACTGATAGCTCGGATCATTCTGGTGGGCGGTGGCGTCGGCGCGCAGCCGTGCGCGGCGCTGCTCGGGCGATTCGGGCCACTCGGCGCTTGCAGACTGGATGCTGTCCTGCGGTGCAGGCAGCGCTTCCTTCTGTCCGGGAGCGGGCTTCACCAAGGTGGGGCGCGGCTTGTAGTCGATCGGGTCCTTGTGCTTCGGCGCGAAGGAAACGGCGCCGGTGAGATCGCCGGCCAGTTGTTCGGCAGCGGTCTTGTCGGTGCCGTAGGTCGGAGAGCCCATGCAGCCGGACAAAGCGAGGCCCGATGCGACAAGCGGCGCCAGCAGCGCCAGGCGCGCATTATATCTCTCGGTCATGCCAAAAAGTCCCACTCTAGACAGCCTCTCGATCGCCACCGGCCCAAGGTCCGGTCCCCATCGTCCAAGCACTTGCGACAAAAATCCGGCGACAATTTGTCTTCCGGAGTTTCGCGTGTTTACCTCAACCACCCGTTAAGGGCAACGCACAGGCGGATTTGCACCGCCCGGCGTGGCATTTGTGCACCGGCTTACAAACGCCCAAGCGCCTGCAATTCATGCAATACGGCCGCATCGCGCGCCGAAACGTCGGGGAATTCGGCGTCCTGCCCGACATCGGCCGTATAGCGCCATGAGCGCGCGCATTTGACCAAACCGCGGTCCTCGGCCTTCTCGACCACCACGGCAACACCCTTGACATCGTCGAGGGTGAAGGCACCTGCCGGCGCCTGGCCATGGGCAATGACAAGATCACTGGTGATCGCCATCTCGGCCATGTCGACATCTGAAATCGCCGCCTCGAGCGCTGCCTCGTTGATCGTGACGACCGGCACTGCCTCCAGCGAGGAGCCGATTACCTTCTGGGCCCGTGCGATCTCGAGCGCGCCGGTGACGACGCGGCGCACCTGCCGTACCTTGCGCCATTTCTCCGCTAGCGCCTCGTTCTTCCAATCCGCCGGGATTTCCGGGAACTGGTCGAGATGCACCGACACCGCGTCGGGATGGCGGTCGAGCCAAGCCTCTTCCGTGGTGAAGGGCAGCATCGGCGCCAGCCATTTCACCAGGCAATCGAAGAGATGGCGCACCACCTGCACCGAGGCCTTGCGCTTCAGGCTCGACGGCGCGTCGCAGTAGAGTGCGTCCTTGCGGATGTCGAAATAAAACGCCGACAGCTCGACCACCATGAAATCGAGAAGCGTGCGGGTGACGCGCTTGAACTCGAAGGCGTCGTAGCCCTGGCGCACCACCTCGTCGAGCTCCGACAGCCGATGCAGCATCAACCGCTCCAACTCCGGCATCGCTTCGAGCGGCACGCTCTCGCCGTCGTCATGGGCAAGCGTGCCCAACATCCAGCGAATGGTGTTGCGCAGCTTGCGGTAGGCATCGATATTGGTCTGCAGCACATTCTTGCCGAGCCGCTGGTCTTCCCAATAATCCGTCGTCACCACCCACAGCCGCAGAATGTCGGCGCCGGACTGCTTGATGACGTCCTGCGGCACGACGGTGTTGCCGAGCGATTTCGACATCTTGCGGCCGTCCTCGTCCATGGTGAAACCATGGGTGACGACGGTGTCATAAGGCGCCCTGCCCCTGGTGCCGCAGCTTTCGAGCAGCGAGGAGTGGAACCAGCCGCGGTGCTGGTCGGAGCCTTCGAGATAGACGTCGGCCGGCCACTTCAGGTCGGGGCGATCCTCGAGCGTGAAGACATGCGTCGAGCCCGAATCGAACCAGACGTCGAGGATGTCCATCACCTGCTTCCACCTGGAGGCATCGTGATTGCCGAGGAAGCGTTCCTTGGCACCAGTCGCGAACCAGGCATCGGCACCTTCTTCCTCGAAGGCGTCCATGATGCGCTGGTTGACCGCTTCGTCCTTCAGCACGTTGCCGTCCTCGTCGGCGAAGACGGCGATCGGCACACCCCAGGCGCGCTGGCGCGACAGCACCCAGTCGGGGCGCTCCTCGATCATGGCGCGAATGCGGTTCTGGCCGGCAGCCGGCACGAAGCGGGTGTCGTCGATCGCCTTCAGCGCACGGCTGCGCAGCGTCGTGCCGTCGCCGAGGTCCTTGTCCATATAAACGAACCATTGCGGCGTGTTGCGGAAGATGACCGGCTTCTTCGACCGCCAGGAATGCGGATAGGAATGCTTGAGCCGGCCGCGCGCGAACAAGGCGTTGCGCTTGATCAGTTCGTCGATGACGGCCTGGTTGGCGTTGCCCTTCTTGCCATTGTCGTCGATGACGCGCGCCGGTCCGCCCTCGCGATCCGGGCCGAAGCCCGGCGCGTCCTTGGTCAGGAAGCCGGCGTCGTCGACGGTAAACGGGATCGCGGTATCGACACCGCGCGCGCGCAGGTCGGGTGCCGCATCCATCCAGGCGTCGAAATCCTCGCGACCGTGACCGGGTGCCGTGTGGACGAAACCGGTACCGGCATCATCGGTGACATGGTCACCGGCAAGCATTGGCACCGGGAATTCGTAGCCGCCGCCGAAACCCTTGAACGGATGCGAAAGCGTAAGGCTTCCAAGCTCTTGCGAGGTAACGCTGCGAAGACGATTCAAGGTGACCTTGGCCTTGGCCGACGATTCTTCGGAGAGCGCATCGGCAAAGATCAGCTTTTCGCCGGGCTGCGGCCCAAACGCGTTCTCGGCCGCCGTGACTTCGTAAAGACCGTAGCTGATGCGCGGTGAATAGTTGACGGCACGGTTGCCAGGGATCGTCCACGGTGTCGTCGTCCAGATGACGACGTGGGCCTGCAGCAGGTCGAGCGCGCCTTCCGTCAGCCTCGCTTCACCGTCATCGACGGGGCGGACCAGACTGGCCACGGGAAACTTCACCCAGATCGTATCGGACTCGTAGTCCTGGTATTCGATCTCGGCCTCGGCCAATGCGGTGCGCTCGACGACACTCCACATCACCGGCTTGGAGCCGCGATAGAGCTGGCCCGACATGGCGAATTTCAGCAGTTCGCCGGCGATGCGCAACTCGGCGTGGAAGGCCATCGTCGTATAGGGGTTCTTGAAGTCGCCCACGACGCCCAGACGCTGGAATTCCGCGCCCTGCACCGAGATCCAGTGCGCGGCGAACTCACGGCATTCCCTACGGAATTCGTTGACCGGCACCTCGTCCTTGTTCTTGCCCTTGGCGCGGTACTGCTCCTCGATCTTCCATTCGATCGGCAGGCCGTGGCAGTCCCAGCCCGGCACATAGTTGGAATCATAGCCGCGCATCTGGAACGAGCGGGTGATGACATCCTTGAGGATCTTGTTCAGCGCGTGGCCGATGTGGATGTTGCCATTTGCGTAGGGCGGGCCGTCATGCAGCACGTATTTCGTGCGGCCGGCGGACCTGTCGCGCAGCTTGCGGTAGAGATCCATGTCCTGCCAGCGCTTGACCAGCACCGGCTCCTTCTCGGGCAAGCCGGCGCGCATCGGAAAATCCGTTTGCGGCAGGTAGAGCGTCTTGGAATAGTCGATTGTCTCGGCCTTGTCGGCGGTAGGGGTATCGGTCATTGATCTGCCATCTCAATTGCCCGGCGGCGGGAAAGCCCGGGGCTTGAAGTCTTTGGTTGACGCATATCGTTTTCCCAAAACCGGACCCACTTTTGGGCGATATGCGTCGATGTTCTGGAAAAGCGCTGGGGGTGCGCGCAAAAGTCCCGGCGGCTCCGGCGGCGCTCAGGCCGCCCGGAACACCGGGCCGGTAATTCGTATCGTCAGCACACGAAGGCGCGAAAAGCTCGTCATTGTTGGGCTTTTAGCGGAGATAGGCGCAGGAATAAAGCGTCTCGTTCGATTCGCTTACATCTTGAAGTCGAAGCGATAGGTGGTCGACACACCGACCATGAACTGGTTGCGGTCGCCGCGCTCCCGGACCAGGCTGGAATCGGCTGCCGGCCCCTCCAGGCGCGAATATTCGCCGAACAGGCTGGCTGTCATCGGATCCGTCACCTTCCAGGTCACCGCGCCGCCGAGGCCGACGGATTTCAGGCCGCCACCGGGATTGTACTGGCTGAGGCCCGAGGCCACGGCTTCCTGCGCATTGACGCCATAATAGGCGTCGAAATAATTCGCCGAGGCAAAAGACACGCGCGGCCCACCCGAAATTCTGACGGTCGGCGTCACGTCGTAGAACGCGTCGGCGGCGATATCGGCGACAAAGCCGTTATGGGCTCGGATGCCATGCCGCAGCTCGGCACGCGCGCGCAGCCAATCCGTCGGATAGAATTCGAAGAAGCCGCCGACTTCGCCACCCCAGCGGACCGGATCAAGGCCCTTGAGTTCGTCGGCATTGCTGTCATCGCGCCTGAACAGGAACTTGCCGGTCAGGCCGGCGCGGACACTGCCATCATCGACAAGCGCCAGCGAGATATTGTCGTTGCGCGAGGTGAAGCGTGCCTGGGGACCGGCCTTGCCCAGTGAAATGATGGGCTGGGCGCTGAGCATGTACTTCTTGCCGCCCTCAAAATTTGGCGCCACCAGGCCAGTGGCGCCAACCGTCAGATACCAGTCGCCGGACAGCCAGCCGAAAGCGCCGTCGCCAGCCTCAGCCGCACTCGTCGTCGCCAGCATCAGGGTAGCCAAGGCTACAGAAATCTTTCCGACCGAACTCATGGCCACTCCACTAACACGATACACATGCGCCGCCATGACAGCTTTGCCGAGGCTTTGGTAAAATTTGATTTAAGGACGAGACATCCGGCTCGCATTGGCTGCACCATCCGACCCACCCTTGGCTGGACGCGGATCGGCACCAGGGGTAACTTCATTGCATACTGGCGGTCCTCAATGAGGTGGCAACATGACCTTGCATGGCGATACCCTGAAGAACGCGATTGGCCAGACGCGAGCGAAGTGGGGATGGTTCGTAGGGCTGGGCGTGTTGCTGCTGATCCTCGGTGGCATCGCCTTCGGCAATCTGTTCATTGCCACCGTGGCGTCCGTCTATGTCGTCGGCTGGCTGATGCTGGTGGCAGGCATCATCGAGATCATGCATGCTTTCGGCGTCAAGACCTGGGGCCGCTTCTTCTACTGGCTGCTCAGTGGACTGCTTTATGCGGTCGCCGGATTTTTCGCATTCGACAATCCTCTGCTGGCCTCGGCGGTGCTGACCTTCCTGCTGGCCGTTGCGCTCGTCGCTTCCGGCGCGCTGCGGGCCTGGGTCGGCTACAGCCATCGTCCGGAAAGCGGCTGGGGCTGGATCGTCGCGGCAGGCGTCATCAGCGTGCTTGCGGGCCTGATCATCGCCATGGGTTGGCCGGTCAACAGCCTGTGGGTGCTCGGACTGTTCCTGGCGATCGACCTGATCTTCCAGGGCTGGACCTTCATCGCGGTCGGCCTGGCACTGAAAAAGTAGGTCAGAAAGCAATAGAGGCGTCGAGCAGGGAAAGCGGCTTGACGCCGGCCAGCAGCGCCCTCGCCTCGGCTTCGTCACGCTTCATCTGCACGACCAGCGCATCGAGCCCGTCAAACTTGATCTCGCTGCGCAGGAAGCCGAAGAATGAGACTTGGCAGATCTCGCCATAGAGATCGCCGGAAAAATCGAACACGAAGGTTTCCAGCAGCGGCGCGCCATTGTCATCGACGGTTGGGCGACGGCCGAAGCTGGCGACACCGTCATGCAGCGTGCCGTCGGCGCGCCGGAAGCGGACGGCGTAGATGCCTTCCCTGAGAGTGGCTTGCACGGGAAGCCTCATGTTGGCTGTGGGAAAGCCGAGCGTTCGCCCGAGCTGCTGGCCGCCCACGACCTCGCTTTCCACCGTGAAGCGATAACCGAGCAGGCTGGCGGCCTCGGCCACCTCGCCATCGCAGAGCAAGGACCGGATCCGGCTTGACGAAATCACCTCGGCGCCCTCGTCGCGGAAAGCGTCGACGAGCGTGACACCGAAGCCATGGCGTTCGCCGGCCGCCATCAGATAGGCCGGCCCGCCCTGGCGGTCCTTGCCGAAATGGAAATCGAAACCGGTCACGGCGTGGGTAATGCCAAGCGTCCTCTCCAGCACATCGGTGACGAAGGCTTCCGCCGACAGCGAGGCGAAGTCGCGCGTGAACGGCTGCTCGACAAGTGCTGCAAAGCCCAGCAACGACAGCAACCGCGCCTTCATCGGCGGCGGCGTCAGCACGAACAGCGGCATGTCAGGCCTGAAGATCGTTCGCGGGTGCGGCTCGAAGGTCAGCACCAGGGCAGGCACACCACGCCGCGCTGCCTCGGCCAATGCCCGTTCGAGCACCGCTTGATGACCACGGTGGACGCCGTCGAAATTGCCGATCGCGACAACACCGCCACGCAGATTGGCAGGCAGTGGGCCGGTTGCCGAGAGGTGCTGGAAGGTCACCATCGCCACCTACTGCAGTCTGGCTATGACGGCCACCGGACGATAACCGTGCCGTTCCAGGAAAAGCCCGAGCCTTGCCGGATCCGGCCGCAACGGGTCGCCATAGTCGCGGGCATGAATGCCGCCGGAGACGTAGAGAACGTTGAAGCCATTGTCGGCGGCGCCCTTCACATCGGTCATCATACCATCGCCGATGGCCAAAACCTGCGAACGCTCAACCGGCCGGCCAAGGACCTCGGCCACCTCCTTCATCGCGACGTCGTAAATCGGCGCGTGGGGCTTTCCCGCGATCAGCGTGCGGCCGCCGAGCTGGGCATAATCGCGCGCCAGGGCGCCGGCGCACCAGATGATCCGTTCGCCGCGCTCCACCATGATATCGGGATTGGCGCAGATGAACGGCAGGTTCCTGGCACGCAACCGGCGCAAAAGGTCTGCATAATCCTCAGGCTTCTCGACCTCGTCATCGAACAGCCCGGTACAGACGACGCCGGCCGCCTCGAATTCCTCGACGAGCTCGACATCGAGGCCGTCATAGAGCGTCAGATCGCGGTCGGCGCCGATATGGAAGATTTTGCGTGGGCCTTCCGCGATCAGATCACGGGTCACGTCGCCCGAGGTCACCACGCGATCGTAGGCTGACGGCGGAACCCCGATCGCGCTCATCTGAGCCACGACATCGGCGCTGCGGCGGGGCGAATTGGTGATGAGAACAACAGGAGTACCGGCCGCCCTTGCCGCCGCCAGCGCTGCGGCGGCCGCCGGAAAATGCCATTCGCCATTGTGCACCACGCCCCAGACATCGCACAGAATTGCCGAATAGGCTTTAGACACGTCTTCGAGCGAGCCAACGATTTCAGGCTTAGCCGCCATGCCGTTTCCTTCAAGATAAGCGTTGCGAGTGCCGCAGCCGACGGTTCGCCGCAGCCGGTTCGAATTATCCGAACCGGCCCATGGTGTCACCAGCTTTCATGCATCGCCGGTTGATCGACAGGTTTGCTTCCGAACGTCCTGCCTCGGCAGGGCGTTCTGTTTTTGGAGCGGATCGGGGGCCGTTGCCCTTGCATTGGTTAGCAGATGGTGAAGCGCCAACAAAGCAATAGAGCGGTTTCCCAAACCCGTCCTTCAGCGTTTTGTGGAAAGCTGACAACGATCGAGAATCCGCCGGCGGGGGCCGCTGCAAGACATGCGTGAAATCTGGCGTCAGTTCCGCCGCGACAAGCGTGGCAACTATGCTCTTATGACTGTTGTGGCGATGGTGCCGCTGATGGGCGGCCTGGCGGTCGCTGTCGATTTCACCGAAATGAATCGCGAAAAACAGATGGTGACGAACGCGCTCGACGCCGCCAACTTCGCCACGGCGCGGCGGCTGACGGAAGGTGCTACCGACGACCAGCTGAGAGCCTATGCGCTCGATTTCTTCAATGCCAATTTGAACGATGTCGATCCGGCCAGCGCGACGCTCAACGTCACCTTGCCCAGCACCGCCACCGGCGGCGGCCTGATGACGATGACCGCGCAGCTCAACTACAAGCCCTATTTCTATCCTGCCCTCGCCCAGCTTGTCGGCAAATCCGCAACCGATGCGAACCAGAGGATCAGCTTCAACATCACATCCCAGGTGCGGCTGAAGAACACGCTCGAAGTTGCCCTGGCGCTCGACAATTCAGGATCGATGACCACGCTCGGCACAGGCTCTGGACAAATGCGCATCGATCTTCTCAAGACCGCGGCCAAACAGCTGGTCGACACACTTGCCCAGCAGGCGGCGATGATCAAGCAGGTCGACAAGCCAGTGCAATTCGGCCTGGTGCCATTTGCCGCCTCGGTCAATGTCGGCGCCGCCAATGGCAATGCATCCTGGATGGACACCGAGGGCCTGTCGCCGGTGTCGAACGAGAATTTCGACTGGTCGACATTGAACGCGCCCACCAAATACGCCCAGCAGACCAACGGCATCTGGTACAAGCGCGGCACCGGCTGGGGCGCAGAGGAAGGCCAGATGCTGACCCGCTTTTCGCTCTATCGCGACATGCAGGTCGTCACCAACCACGAGCGTGTCGTCAACAGCAAGCGGGTGGTTTGCGACGCATACAACTCGAACAACACCTGCAAACGCAGCCACGACGAGTATGACTACATCGATTCCTATGGTCCATTCGCCAGTTGGCAAGGTTGTGTCGAGTCCCGGCCCTATCCCTACAATGTCAACGATGCCACGCCGTCCGGTGGCTCGGCCAACACCGGCATAGGCGTCGGCGATCCGGCGACGATGTTCGTGTCGATGTTCGCCCCCGACGAACCCGGCAACCATTGGAAGCTGACCCAGGACCCCGACGAGGCCGCACCGGTGACCTATGGCGCGGTGAACAGCTGGTGGAACGACGATCCTTCGAGCAGCACCGGCCAATCCCGGCTGCGCAACATGGCCAAATATTTCCAGCCGCGGCCGATCGATGCGCCGGCGCTGCCCACCGGCAATGGCCCGAACTACAGCTGCACCACCGGTGCAATCACGCCGCTGACCGACGTCAGCGTCGCCGATGGGCAAACCGCAATCAAGGCCGCGATCGATCTGATGCAGCCGAATGGCGGCACCAATGTCCCCGAGGGCCTGGCGTGGGGCTGGCGGGTGGTTTCAAGCGGTGAACCGTTCACGCAGGGGCGCCCCGAAACGGAAAAAGGCAACGACAAGGTGGTGATCGTGCTGACCGACGGCGCCAACACCTACTATACGCCGTCCTCGCTAGGCTATTCAGATCCCGCCAACTCGAAATCGACCTATGCGTCCTACGGCTACCTCAACCCCGGCTATAACGGCACTTCGGTCGGCCGCATGTTCATGGGCACATCGAGCGCCATCGGTCAGTTCGACTATTCGAACGGCAATTATACCAATGCGCTCAACGAACAGATGGCGACGCTTTGCAACAACGCCAAGGCGGCCAACGTCCTGGTGATGACGGTGGCGCTGGACCTGTCGACGACCAAGGCCAGCGACAAGCTGGCCATCAATGCTCTGAAATCCTGCTCGTCGGACTCGCGCTTCCGCAAGGATCCGACGGATCCGAGCAAGCCGGCCAAATTGTTCTGGAATGCAACCGGTGCCAGCCTGTCTAACGATTTCAAGGAAATCGGCAACGAACTGTCGAACCTGCGCGTGGTCGGTTAACCCAGCCGGGACGGATTTTTCTGGCGCAACGCCTGGCGCCGCCAAGCCCTTGCGGGCGCCTGCCGTGACAGGCACATATTGGCGGCCCGCGGGATCGCGCATCCATCGCGGCACGCGTAGAGCGTTTTCACCGTTTCATGGAAACGGCGAACTGCTCTAACTCTTTTGTTTTGACGCAATTCCGAACGGAAAACCGTTCACACTTTTCCTGGAATTGCTAGGGGACGAACAATGCCCGATACCGCCAACCATCTCGCCTTCGCGCTGGTCTGCCTCGGCATGGTGCTGACGCCGGGCCCGAACATGATATACCTGATCTCGCGTTCGCTGTCGCAAGGGCCGAAGGCCGGACTGATCTCGCTTGGCGGGGTCGCGGTCGGCTTCCTGTTCTACGTGGTATCGGCGGCGTTCGGCATCACCGCGCTGCTGCTGGCCGTGCCCTATGCCTACGATGCGCTGCGCTTTGCCGGCGTGCTCTATCTTTTGTGGCTGGCCTGGCAGGCCGTGAAGCCGGGCGGACGTTCGCCGTTCCAGGTGCGCGACCTGCCGAAAGACGGGCCGCGCAAGCTGTTCGCCATGGGACTGATGACCAATCTGCTCAACCCCAAGGTGGCGGTTCTCTATCTGTCGCTGCTGCCGCAATTCATCAGCATCGGCAAAGGCCACGTCCTGTCGCAGCTGCTGGTTCTGGGCGCGACGCAGATCACCATCAGCCTGACCGTCAATGCCATCATAGCGGTGACCGCCGGCTCGATCGCCACCTTCCTTGCCGGACGGCCATTGTGGCTGGTCATCCAGCGCTGGATGATGGGAGGCGTGCTGACGGCGCTGGCGCTGAAGATGGCGACCGACGCGCAGCGCTGACAGCGAAAGCGTCAAGCTGCGATCTGCTGCTAGCTGCTTAACATTTCTGCCCGCCTGCTAAGTTGCCGGAACGATGGGCTTACCTACATCGGCCGGCGGACCGGCCGGATCTGCGCCGGCTCGATCACCTTGCGGTAGAGGTGCCATGTGGCGTGGCCCAGGATCGGCATGACCACGGCCAGCCCGGCAAACAGCGGGACCGAGCCGATCACCAGCAGCACGGCGACCAGCAGCCCCCACAGCGCCATCTGCAGCGGGTTTGCCATCACCGCTCGGGCCGAGGTCTCGATTGCCGAGACGGCACCGACATCACGGTCGAGCATCAGCGGAAAGGCGACCACCGTTGTGGCAAGCACCACCACGGCAAAGACAAAACCGGCCGCATTGCCAAGCAGGATCAATGTCCAGCCCTTGCCGGTCGTCAGCACGTCGCGGACAAAGGCGCCGATCGAAGCCGGCGGCTGATCGCCAAACAGGCTGCTGTAGATGGATTGCGCGGTGAACAGCCACAACAGGAACAGCACAAACAGCATGATGCCGATGACCGCGATCGACGGCAACGCCGGAGAACGGCGCACATCCAGTGCGTGGCGCCAATCCGTATTCATGCCGAGTTCGCGCCGGCGGCTGATCTCGTAGAGCCCGATCGCGGCAAAAGGCCCGAGCAGGGCAAAGCCCGACATCAAGGGATAGACAAGCTGGATGGCATTGGAGCCCGAGGTCCACTGCGTCAGGATCAGGCCGACGATCGGGTAGATCAGGCAAAGGAACACATAGTGCGAGGGCTTGGCCCAGAAATCCTCGGCGCCGAGCTTGAGCGCGTCCCAGAGATCCGCCGTGGTGATGCGGCGCACCGTGGGCTGCACATGCATCCCATACGCGTCCGCCATGACATGAAAGCCAGCCATAGCCATCCTCCCGTGTGTCGGGGGCGGTCTCCGCCGAGATGGCCGCCCGCACCTGCCACTAGTAGATGTGGCAGCATAGCCGATTTGCCAGGGGTTGTCGCCAAATCGATGGGCCTGGACACGCCCTCACGGGATTGTCATCGTCATGCTGGCAAGAGCTGGCGTTGAGGAAGCTACCCCGGTGCGTTGAAGACGGCCTCGATATGGTGACCGTCCGGGTCGACGACGAAGGCGGCATAATAGTGCACACCATAGTCGGGCCGCAGGCCGGGCGCGCCGTTGTCACGGCCGCCATGAGCAAGCGCTGCGGCGTGAAATTGCGCGATGCTGCGACGGTCCGGGGCGGCAAAGGCCAGATGAAAACCCGGACCAGGCGGACGCTGCCCTTGCGGGCGAAGTTTCAGCGCCAGCTTGTCACCGCCACCGGCAAGCCCGTAGCCCACCGCCTGATCGGGCTCGCCGGGTCTGAGATCGTCCCAGACTCTGATATAGCCGAGCGGCGCCAGCACGGCATCGTAGAAGGCAGCCGCGCGTTCGATGTTCGAAACGCCGAAGGAGATGTGGTGCAGCACTTTTGAATTTCCTTCGTATCGGCTCGTGGCCTGTTAAACGCGATTTTCACCGCCCTGCCCGGCAAAAGCCATGATCGCGACTATGTCAGGCAGGCATGACAGCTGAAAAAATCGAAATCCGTCAAGCAGACCTGAACAGGCGCACATGGATCAAGGCGGCCGGCCTCGCCGCCTTGATCGGGCTTGCCGCCTGCAGCACCGTCTCTGTCCCCACAGGCCAAGGCGCAGGCGTCTCTTCCTCCGCCACCGCCACACTGGCCAGCTTGCGCGCCACAGCCGGGCTCGGCCCGCTGGTTCCGGACGCACAACTCGAACAGGCCGCACTGCAGCAGGCCGGCTACATGGCCTCGCGCGAGCGCATGAGCCACACCACCGGCTGGGGCAAGGATTTTGCCTCGCGCATGAAGGACAATGGCGTGCGAGGCGCGGCAGCCGAAAACATTGCCGAGGGCCGCTTCGACCAGCAAAAACTGTTCGACATCTGGGCGCATTCGCCCGGCCATCGGCGCAACATGCTCGATCCGGATTTCAGCCGCTTCGGGCTCGCCTATGTCCGCGACGGACGTGACCCCAATCTGCGCTACTGGTCGCTGGTTCTCGGCAAGTAGAGCTTCCCGGTCCGTCTGGTCGTCACCTTGAATTTTCTCGTCTCGTCACGGAGACTCGAGCTCAACAGCGCCCGTCTCAATCCATGTGCACGGCAGGCGCGCCGCCGGCCGGCGCGGCCTTTGGCTTGCGCAGCAGGAAGACGAACGGGATGGCAGCCAGCGTCATCATCATCAGGATTTTAAAGTCATTGACGTAGGAGATCATCATCGCCTGGAGGTTGACCATGCGATCGACCTCCGACAGCGCCATCGGATCGCCGCCCGCGGCCGCCGGAGAGACGGCCCAGAGATTGGGATTGAACGGGTTGATGAAGGCCGAAAGCTCGGCGTGGTTGATCTGCGTGTTGCGCACCAGGAGCACCGTCACGACCGATACGCCGATCGACGAGCCAAGATTTCGCACCAGGCTGAACAACGAGGTTGCATCGGTGCGGTAGCGTGCGTCGAGCGTGGCGAAGGCAACCGTCGACAGCGGCACGAAGACCATTCCCATGCCCAGACCCTGGATGACACCGGAGCTGAGGATCAGCCAATTATCCATCTGTGGGGTGAAGCTCGCCATGGTGTAGAGCGACTGCGCGGTCAGGAGAAAGCCGATGACGACGAGAATTCTGGCGTCGATCTTGTTCATGAGCCGCCCGACGACGAGCATCGAAATCATCGTGCCGATACCGCGCGGACCTATGACGATGCCGATGGTGACGGTCGGATAGCCGAAAATGGTCGACAGCATCGGCGGCAGCAGCGACATCGAGGCCAGGATCAGCACACCCATGACGAAGATGAACGCCAGGCCGGTCACGAAGTTGCGGTCGAGGAATATCTTGGGGTCGATAAAGGGATGTTCTGAAGTCACTGTGTGAATGACGAACACCCAGAAGCCGGTGATGGCCAGGCCGAGTTCGATCCAGATCTCGACAGAGGAAAACCAGTCGACCTCGCCACCGCGGTCCAGCATCAGCTGCAACGCGCCGACGCCGAGCGATATCATGGCAAAGCCGAAGAAGTCGAAGCTGCGCACCCGCCGGGCAACGGCCGGCAGATAGGCGGCCATGCCAAGGAAGGCGACGATGCCGACCGGCAGGTTGATGAAGAACACCCAGCGCCAGTTGAAATTGTCAGTCAGCCAGCCGCCCAGCGTCGGCCCCAGGATCGGCCCCAGCATGATGCCGGCGCCCCAGATAGCCATGGCCTGGCCGTGACGCTCCTTGGGGTTGATGTCGAGCAGGAAGGTCTGCGACAGCGGCACGATGGCAGCGCCGAAAACGCCTTGCATCAGCCGGAACAGCACAATGGTTTCAAGGCTCCATGCCAGGCCGCACAGCATGGAGAAGATGGTGAAGCCGACCACTGCGGTCAGGAACAATTCCTTGCGGCCAAAACGGTCGGCGAGCCAGCCGGTGACCGGCGTCATGATGGCGGCGGCCACGATGTAGGAGGTCAGGACCCAGTTGATGTTGTCCGGAGAGGCGCCGAGATCGCCTGCCATGGTCGGCAGCGCGACGTTGGCGATGGTGGTGTCAAGCGCCTGCATGACCGTCGCCAGCATGAGCGCGACCGTGATCAGGCCGCGGTGCGGCACTTCTCGAAATGGTTCTGGCGTGCTCATGATGCGGAACTTCCAGCAGGTAACAAAAACGTGTACATAGGGTTTCCGGGCGGCAAAGCCTTCCGTTGAGAGACCGTCATCGCGGTGGGACGCGAATGTCAATGTGGGGGTTACATCGACCGAAAGTCTCTGATGAGCGGATGCCTGCCGCCCGGAAACATGAGGACTGACGGGTCCGTGTCGAAGATTTCAGATTTCGGCCAGGCCGCGAGGCGGCTTGTCCAAACGCTGCTCCCTCTCACTCCTCCATCAGACCAATTCTGCACCTCGCTACCACCCGCATGGTCCTCGCGGGTTTTGCTGATTTACTGCGCGGCCTCGCCGGCGTTGGCGTGACCAAAGATAGACGGCCAGCCACGCGCCACACCCGTATCGACGGTGACGGAGGCGCTCATGCCGGTGCGCAATGCCATCCTGGCGTCGGCATCCGTCAGTTCCAGGCGCACCGGGATGCGCTGCGTGACCTTGACCCAGTTGCCGGTGGCGTTCTGCGCCGGGAGCAGCGAAAACTCCGCACCAGTGCCGGCGCCGATCGCCTTGACCGTCGCCTCGAAGGTGCGGCCGGGATAGGTGTCGACCACGATCTCGGCCTTCTGGCCTGGCTTCATGTGGGTCAGCTGGGTTTCCTTGAAATTAGCGTCGATCCAGGTGTCGCCGGTCTCGACCAGGGCAAACAGTGGCGTACCCGAGCCGACATATTGGCCGACCTTGAATGACGAGGCCTGGCTGATGACACCATCGGCCGGCGCCTTGACCGTGGTCTGCGCCAGATCGTAGGCAGCCTTGTCGCGGGCGGCCAGTGCAGCCATCACGGTCGGGTGCTTGTCGGTCTCGATGTCGGGATTGCCGGCAAGTGCCGCCTTGGCGCTGATGATGCCTTGTTCGGCAACGGCCAGCTGCTGCTTGGCCTTGTCGAGATCGTTCTTGGCCTGATCCAGCGACGACTTGGCATTGATGCCCTTCTGGGCCAGATCAGCAGCGCGGTCGTATTGCGACTGGGCGAAATCGACCTCGCTGGCGTCGGATTTCTGTTGCGCCATCGACTGGCTGTAGGCGGCGCGCAACTGCTCGATACCAACACGTGCGACCGCAACTGCCGCGTCGGCCTGTGCCAATGCGATCCGGTAGGGTTCAGGGTCGATGGCAAAAAGCACGTCGCCCTGCTTGACCAACTGGTTGTCGAATATGTCGACCTGAACGATGCGGCCGGCCGTGTCCGAGGCAATAGACACTTTGGCCTGCTGCAAATTGGCGTTCTCTGTCTCTTGGTAGCGGCCGCCGGTGACCCAGACGTAGCCGCCGCCGATGACCAGCGCAGCCGGAAGCACAAACATCAAAAGCATGCGGCCAATGCGGCGCTTTTTCTTTGGTGCCGGAGCCGGCTCTTGCACCGGAGGCGCGACCGCAACGGGAGCGGCAACCGGCTGGCCCGGCGCTTCCATCTCCACCTTGGGGGCGTTTTTGTTGACCTTGGCCACCGCGTTCATGCTGCTGCGCCTTTCGCAGGCTCGACTTTTTCCGAGGACGAGGTATCGCCGTCGGCGAGATTCTGTGCCATCGCATCAAGCGCGGCGATCAGGACGCGACGGTCCTGCGGCGAAACGCCAACAAGCGATTCCTCGTAGACCTCGCCGGCGAGACTCTTGACCTCGGCATAGGCGGCGCTCGCCTTGGCGGTCGGAAAGATCATGCGCACACGGCGGTCGGCGGCGTCGGAACGGCGCTCGATCCAGCCGCCCTCCTCCATCCGGTCGACGAGGCGCGAGACGCTGATCGGTTCGATTTCAAGCAGTTCGGCGAGCCTTGCCTGGCTGATGCCTTCTTCCTTGGCGACACGCACCATCAGGCGCCATTGCGCCGAGGACAGGCCAAGCCCGCTGGCGCGTGTTTCGAAGCGCTTGCGCAGCAGCCGTTGCACGTCGTGGATCAAAAATCCCAATCTGTCGATGCCATCTGAAACCATGAGCGGTATATATAATAAGCGTGCTTACTAATCAAGGTGTCACATTCGCGGAAGCCGGTAAATATGCGTGACGGACGTGCATCGCGATCGTGGTTAGCGATAGGTGAAAGCTCACCGACCTTTGGAAGGCAGTTGGGCAGGCAGAACCGGCCGATTTTTACAGGCGGTTTCGCACAATCATCGTGACGACGAAGAACGCGCCGACCGAGCTGGTGATGATGCCGATCGGCAGTTCCTGCGGCGGCAGCAGGGTTCGGGCCAGAAGATCGCTTGCCAGCAAGAGCACCGCCCCGAACAGCGCACAGCTTGCGATCAGCCGCAGATGCAAGGGGCCTGTCAGCGGACGCGACAGATGTGGGATCATCAGCCCGACGAAACCAATCACGCCGGCGACCGAGACCAGGATGGCCGTCGAGAAGGCGGCGACGAGAAAGGTCGTCCTGCGCATCCGAGTCACCGGCACGCCAAGGCTTTCGGCGGCATTCTCACCGGCCAGGAAAGCGTCGAGCCGGCGGTGGTTCCACAGGGCGTAGGCCAGAATGGTGCCCGCGCCCAGGACGCCCAGCCAAAGATTGTCCCAGCGCGCCAGGCCAAGGCCGCCCATCGTCCAGAACAGCACGGAGTGGGCGGCGCGCTGGTCGCCGGCAAACACCAGATAGTTGGTCAAGGCGGTGAACAGGAATGAGACGGCAAGGCCGGCGAGGATCAACCGTTCGGGGCCTTGCCCCCTCACCCGCGCGACGAGCAAAAGCACGACGCAGGCGGCCAGTATGCCGCCGGTGAAGGCCGCGACCGGCAAGGTCCAGATGCCAAAGGAGTCACCAAACACCGTGATGACGGAAACAGCACCCGCGGCGGCTCCCGACGACAGGCCGAACAGGAAGGGATCGGCAAGATCGTTGCGGGTCACCGTCTGCAGCAGTGCGCCGACGACACCCAGACCGGCGCCGACACAGATCGCCAGGATCGTGCGCGGCAGCCTGAGGTCGACGACGATCTTGCCGATCGGACCGGACACGTCGTGCCCACCCAGCCCAACTGCATGGCCAAGCGAGGCAACAACATCCGTCAGTGGGGTCAACGTCGAACCATAGGCGATCGACAGCAGTGCGAGAGCGGCCACCGCCACCGCGCCCGCGGCCATGGCCAGCGTGAATGCCTTGTGCCCCGAACGCGCACCGGATCTCTGCCCAGGGGCAAGATGCATCAGAACGCTTCCGGATGCATCGCCTTGGCGATCTTGGCGATCGCTTCGATGTTCGCCGGCCCGGGCGTCAATTCGGCATAACGGAGAGCCACGAAGCGCTCGTTCTTGACCGCGTCCGTCTCCTTCATCGCCGGATGGGCTTTGAGGAAATCGAGCAGTTTCTTGTAGCCGCCACCGTCCTGGTAATCGAGCAGGATGAGGAATTGCGGATTGCGCGATGCCACCGTTTCCCAGTCCGTGTTGCCCCAGCTGGTGTCCATGTCGGCCATGATGTTGTCGCCGCCGGCCGCTGTGATCATGGCACTCGGAATGGCGAATTTTCCGGCGGTGAACGGCTTGTCCTCGCCTGAGTCGTAGAGGAACACCCGCGTTCCCTTGGCGCTGCCGACTTTCGCCGTGATATCGGCGAGCTGCGCCTTCCAGCCGGAGACGAGCTTCTCGGCTTCGGCGTCATTGCCAAAAATCTTGCCCAGTTTTTCGACGTCGCCATACAGCAGGTCCATCGAAGCGGCGGGGCGGTTCTTATCGAGATGGACGCAGCTTTCCGTCAACACCAGCGTCTTGATGCCGTGTGGGGCAAGTGTGTCCGGGGTCACCTCGCCACCCGGCTTCATGCCATAGTACCAGCCGGCGAAGAAGAAATCGGGCTCGACCGCGACGAGGTTTTCGAGCGTCGGGTATTTTGGCGCCAGTTCCGGTATGGAGCCTTGCTCAGCCTTGAATTCTGGACCGACCTTGTACCATCCGGTGATGCCGGTCAGGCCGACGATCGATGGCTGCAGCTTCAGCGCGAAGGCCATCTCGGCCATGTTGAGGTCGTGGATGACGGCGCGCTTGGGCGGCGCATCGAAGGTCAGCGGTTTGCCGCAGCTGTCGACGGTGACGGGGAAGGCGAAGGCTGTCGAGGCCAGCAGCGAGAAGACGAGCGACAGTGCGAGACGTTTCACGGATTTTGCTCCTTGGTTGAACAGTGTCAGAAGAACGATGGGTTCGGTCAGGACGGCGGCGCGGCGCGGTTTGGAACATCGAACACCGTCAGTTCGCGATCCTCGGTGGGATGGCGCAGGCGAAACACGTCGACGCCGAAAATCTCGCGGATCAGTTTTTGCGTCAGCGCTTCGCGCGGTGCGGCCAGTGCATGCAGCCGCGCTTCGTTCATCACCGCGACCCTGGTGGCGAACGGCGCCACCAACGCCAGATCGTGCAGCACCGCGATCACCGTCATGCCGAAGCCGGCCACGAGTTCGAGCAGTTCCGCGCGGGCGCGCGGGTCGAGATGGTTGGTTGGCTCGTCGAGGAACAGCACTTTCGGTTGCTGTGCGACAGCGCGCGCGAGCTGCGCGCGTTGGCGTTCCCCGCCCGACAGCGAGCCAATGGTGCGGCCAAGCAGTGGCAGCAGGCCGGTCCGGCGCAGTGCATCCACGACAATGTCGCGTTCGTCGCTCCTGCGCCTCAGCCCGGCATGCGGGACGCGGCCAAGTTCGACATAGTCGATCACCGCCAGCCGTGGATCCGGCTGGTCGGTCTGGCCGACGACGGCGATGTGCAAGGCCCGCTCGGCGGTCGAAATCCTTTCCAGCCGGCGCCCGCCAAGCTTCACCTCGCCCGAACTTGGCCTGAGCATGCCCGACAGCATGCGCAGCAGCGTGGTCTTGCCGGCGCCATTGGGACCGATGATGGCGAGGCGATCGCCTGATGTCACCGAAAGGCTGACCGCATGGACCAGATTCCGGCCATCCGCCACCGCGCCCAGGTCGCGCGCTTCGAGGAGTGGCATGGTCATCGGCTGTTGCCCGCCAGATTGCCCGGGATGCGAGCCAACGTCTTGCCGGCCAATCCTGCCGGACGCTGTCCCGAGTTGCACCAGCCATCGGCGCGCGAAGCGTAAAGCCCAGCAAATCGCACGAGATCGCCGGCATCGGCCTGCGCATCGATGGAGCCGAACAGATAGGCAGCCTTGCCAGGCGCCTGGAAAGCCACCGTCAGCGGTCGTGCGCAGCCCGCCATGCATTCGACGCCTTCGACCGTGAAGCCACGCGCCACGGCGGGTTCATGGTGGGCCGAGAGCCGGGAGCACAAATCGGCGCACAGGCTTTCGCCCGACCTGATACCAGTCGGGATGTCGCGGCAAAGCGTACACACGATGATGCGATGATGGATGGCGCCGTCCAATTTTCCGTCACTTTCCAAAACTGGCGACGGAAGGATGTTGGCGAGCCGGCCGACAAGACCGACGTCCACGTCTCCTCCCGGCACACCCCGTCCGGTCAACTCAGTGATGGCAGGTCTCCTGGCTCGCGGGTCTTTGCGCAATCCTGCCTTCCCAGCCTTGCCGGCCAGTGGCACTTCGGATCTTGCTCACCGCTTACAGTTGCGGGGGCAGCCACGGTCTTGATCCCATGGGGATCTCACCGTGTTCCCTTTTCACCCCTTGCCTTTCGGCGTGGGGACCATCACCGGGCCATGCTAATTTTGCCCGAAGCGCATCGCAACGATTCTTTTCGACTAAACCTGTCACCATCCCGGCACCCAGCCGGGGCTTCCTCGGAGAAAACCCATGCAACTGCTTCCGTTGGTTATGTAATAACAGAACATTAGAAGACCGCCCCTGCCACTGTCAATCCCTAGCCCGCCCCTTTCGAGTTGCCGTGACGGCTGTGAAGCGCAGACAGGGCGGAGTTCGCGTGAACCCCGCCCTGAATTTGATGGCTAAGGCAGCCGGCCTATTTGCCCGACAGCTGCTTGGCGTTCTCAGGCGTGATCGCCGTGGTGTCGACAGTGACCGTCGTATCCACCGACGAAGCGCAATCGAGCAGTATCTTCTTCGACATCTCGATCGCTTCCTTAGCGCCGGTCGGATAGGTGAAGGTCGCGGCCCAGTCACCCTTGGCCACGGCTTCGATGCCGCCTGCCGGGCCTGGCAAGCCATCAGTACCGATGAT
The DNA here is from genome assembly GCF_055456085.1 of Mesorhizobium subarcticum. Classification (NCBI taxonomy): domain Bacteria; kingdom Pseudomonadati; phylum Pseudomonadota; class Alphaproteobacteria; order Hyphomicrobiales; family Phyllobacteriaceae; genus Mesorhizobium; species Mesorhizobium subarcticum. The sequence continues at coordinate 5,533,815 of NZ_CM144237.1, forward strand.
CTTGACGTCTTTGCCGGCGCCCTTGGCGGCGAGCAGCGCGCCGGCCGCCATCATGTCGTTGGAGGCATAGAGCACCTTGATATCGGGGTGCGCCTGAAGCATGGCGGAGAAGGCAGTCTGGGCTTTGTCCGGCACCCAGTCGGCGGCCTGCTCGGCCACCACCTGGATCTTGGCGTTTTCCTTGACGCCGTCCTTGAAGCCGTTCAGCCGCTCCACCGCCGGCGTCGAGCTCGGCAAGCCTTCCAACACCGCCGCCTCGCCGCCATCGGGCAGCAGGGTCTTGGCGGTGTATTTGCCGGCCTCGAGCGCGATCTTGTAATTGTCGCCGCCGATGAAGGCGGTGTAGTCCTTGCCGGGGTCGCCGACCGTCTTGCGGTCGAGCTCGATGACCGGGATGCCGGCATCCATGGCGCGCTTGACCGCCGGCGTCAGTGGTGCCGCCTCGAAGGGCGAGATCAGGAGCAGATCCACCTTCTGGGTGATGAAGTTATCGACCTGCGAAGTCTGCGTGTTTACGTTGCCGGCGCCGTCGGCGATCTGCAGCGTGAAGCCCGGCACTTGCTTGGCCGCCGCGGTCAGTTCGTCATTGACATGCTGGCGATAGGGCTCGGCGTTATTGGCCTGCGAAAAGCCGATGATGAACTGGCCGTCCTTGGAGCAGGCCTTGACCAACGGGTCGGCAGCCTGGGCAGTTCCCGCAATGCACAGGCCAGCGCCTGCCAGAAGCACGGCGTGAAGCACGCGCATCGATCCTCTGTTCATGGTTTTCATAACTCACTCTCCTCCTCGTTGGGCCGGGGGCCCGACCTTGGTTTCAGTCGTCATTTGCCGCATTCCTCCTAACGACCCAAACCCTCGCGGCGGCGAACGAGGGATTGAAGCACTGCCGCCAGAACGATGATCGCGGCGGTTGCCAGCAGTTGCATGGCTGGCGTGATGTTGTTGAGCTGAAGGATGTTGGCGAGCGCGCCCAGCATGATGGTGCCGGCGACGGTGCCGACCATCGAGCCGGCGCCGCCGAACAGGCTGGTGCCGCCGATGACCACGGCGGCGATTGCCGTGAGTTCATAACCCATGCCGTCATTGGCGCTGCCGAAGTTGAACTGGCCGGCATGCACGATGCCGGCAAGCGCAGCGGCAAAGCCGGTGATGGCATAGACCGAGATCTTGACCATCGAGACCGGCACGCCTGAAATGCGCGCCGCGCGCTCATTGCCACCGACGGCAAAGACATAGCGGCCGAAGCGCGTGGTGTTGAGCACGATCGTTGCGATCGCGGCAAAGACGATGAAGACGATGGTGGCGACCGGCACGGTATTGTGGAACAGGCGCTCCCCCAGCACCGCGAACACCGGCGGCGCCAGGCCTGGCCCGTCACCATAGGAAATGTTGATGTACTGGTTGCCCGAAACGACCAGCGCCAGGCCGCGCGCCGCCTGCAGGCCGGCGAGCGTGACGATGAAGGGCTCGAGTCGGAAGCGGCTGGAGATGGCGCCCTGGATCGTGCCGAAGACGATGCCCATGATGAGCACGGCGAGGATGGTGGGGATAAGCCCGAACCCGCCGGAGATCATCATCGTCGCGGTGACGACGCTGGACAGCCCCAGCACCGCGCCAACCGAAAGGTCGATGCCGGCGGTGATGATCACGAAGGTCATGCCGATGGCGATGATGCCTGTCTCCGACACCGCGCGCACGATGTTGGCGATGTTGTCGGGGTCGAGGAACAGGATTGCGCCGTGACGGCGCGGCGAGAAGATGATGCCACCGATCGCCACCAGCACCAGGCCGATCAAGCTCTGGAAGCGCACGATCAACGCCAGAGGATCGCGATGCACCGGTGCCGCGGCCACCGGCCCGCTTGCCGTCGAAATCTTGCCTTCAGACATCAGGCCTCCCTGCCATTTGCCGCGGCCAGCACCGTGTGCTCGTCGACGCCGCCGATGAATTCCGCCACGTTGCGCCCCTGGCGCAGCACCACGATCCGGTCGCACAGACCGATCAGCTCCGGCATCTCGCTGGAGGCAACCAGGATGCCGAGCCCTTGTGCCGCCAGTTGCCTGAGCCGAGCGTAGATTTCGCCCTTGGCGCCGACATCGACGCCGCGTGTCGGCTCGTCGAGCAGCAGCAACCTTGGATTGCCGAGGATTTCCTTGGCCAGCACAACCTTCTGCTGGTTGCCTCCGGACAGCGCGCCAACGGCGATGTCGGGATTCTTCGGCCGGATGTCGAACTGGCCGAAGGACTGCTTCACCGCATCCGCCTGGCGGCGCGGCGACATCAGGCCGAATGGCGAGATGCTAGATATCACCGACATGACCAGGTTGAGGCCGACGGCCATTCTGAGCATCAGGCCGCTGCCGCGCCGATCGTCGGTGACGAAAGCGATACCGGCATTGCGCGCGGCCTTGATGGAATTGAGGTTTACGGGCCGGCCATCGATGGCGACCTCGCCTTCCCAGCGGCCCGACAGGCCGGTGCCATAGAGTGCGCTGAGCAACTCGGTACGCCCTGCGCCCATGATTCCGGCAAGCCCGACGATCTCGCCCGCCTTGACTTCGAGCGAGACGCCGGTCGGCGGCTGCCATCCGGCACTTTCATGGGTGAGCCTGAAGCTCGCGTCGCGCAGGCTGAGCAGCGTCTTGCCGGCCCTCGTGGCGCGTTCGGGATAAAGTTCGTCCAGCGGCCGTCCGACCAGGAGCCGAACAAGCTCGGCCTGCGGCGCGTGCGGCTCGGTGACGCCGGCAATGCTGCCGTCGCGCATCACCGTCACCCGGTCAGCGATCTGCGGCACCTCCTCGAGACGATGCGAGATGTAGACGATGCCGACTCCGCTGGCGGCGAGCTTGCGCATGATGTCGAACAGCCTCTCGACCTCGCTGACCGTCAGCGCCGCCGTGGGTTCGTCCATGATCAGCACGCGCGAGGCGTAGGACAGCGCCTTGACGATCGCCACGACCTGGCGCTGGCCGATCGACAGGTTCGCCACCATGCTGGCCGGATCGATGGCCAATTCGATGGCCTCGAGCCGCTTGCGTGCCTCGCTGCGCATCGCCGGCACATCGAGGAACCCGCCCGGCCGCATCAGTTCGCGACCAAGGAACAGGTTGGCGGCGACGTCGAGCGTCGGCACCAGGTCGAGCTCCTGGAAGATGGTGGCGATGCCGGCCGCTTGCGCCTCGCGGGGATTGTTGAAGGTAACCGGCTTGCCGTCGATATGGATGGCGCCCTCGTCCGGCGTGTAGACGCCCGACAGAAGGTTCATCAGTGTCGACTTGCCGGCGCCGTTCTCGCCAAGCAGTGCGTGGATCTCGCCGGATTTGAGGTCGAAATCGACACCGCGCAGCGCCTGGACGCCGCCGAAGCGCTTGACCGCGCCGGTGACGGAAAGCAGCGGCGCGCTCATGCAGGCCTCGCGCAGGACTGGCGGGTTTGCAGCGTCGCCTGCAGCCGCACCGCTTGCGGCTCGAGATCGCTGGATGCGATACGGGCGCAGAGCAAGGCAGCCGCTTGTCGTCCGATCTCGGTGCAGGGCTGCGCGACGAGCGTCAGTCGCGGCTCGAAGCAATCGGCCCATTCGAAATCGTCGAAGCCGGCAAGTGAGAGATCGCCTGGTATCGAGAGGCCTCTTTCGCGGATGGCGCGCACAGCGCCGATCGTTGTCATGTTGTTGCCGGTGATCAATGCCGTCGGCGGCGACGGCAGGGACAAAATGACGTGGGTCGATGCCGTGGCGCTCGCCGTGTCCACATTGTCGGGCGAGACATAGTGCGGCAGGCATTCCAGCCCATTGGCAGCCAGTGAAGACTGGAATGCCTCGATTCGCTCACGCGTCGTTGCCAGGCCCGGTTGACCGGCGATGTAGCCTATGCGCCTGTGGCCGAAGGAGGCGACGTGGTCGATGAGCGCCCGCATCGCCGTGTCATTCTCGACACCGATCTGGTCGAAACGCGCGTCGGCGAAACGGTCGATGAGCACGCACGGCAGTTTCTTCTCAGCCAGGTATTCGATTGCCCGCTGCGGTGCACCCGACGGCGCCAGAATGACACCATCGACACGCCGCTGGTGAAACGCGCGCACCACCGACAGCTCACGGTCTGGATCCTCCTGCGTGTCAGAAAGGAACACCATGAGGCCGAGCCGCGCGCATTCAGCCTCCACCGCGCAGATGATGTCGGTGAAATAGGGATTGGAAATTGCCGAGATCGCCAAGCCGACGCTGTTGGTCGAGGATACTTTCAGCGAGCGCGCCAACTCGTTGGGTTGATAGCCCATCACGGCGATCGCGTCGTTGATCAGTTGCGCCTTCTCGGGAGAGACAAAGCGGGTGCGGTTGATGACATGGGACACGGTCGAAACCGACACGCCGGCGCGGCGCGCGACTTCAGCCATTGTCGGCATGGTGGCTCAAACGGAGTGCTGGCAAGCGCTCCTCCCTGATGCTGCGTTTCCGGTCCGCTCTCATTGGATTTGGCAGATTTGAGATGACCATAATGTCATCGAAACGTTTGCGCAATCGCTTCGATGGCATCGCCCGCCAATATTTGCGCGCTGCGCAATTTCGATCAAACTGCCACGCGCGGAAACGGCAAGATGGTCCGGCCAGTGCGAGGAGCCCATGAACCCGACCGAGAAAGCACTGTGGTTCGTCGAGAGCCATCTGCCGGAGGCTGTTACACTCGACGACGTCGCCCAGAGTAGCGGTGTGTCACGCTTTCACGTGACGCGCGCCTTCGGTGCCGCCACCGGCCGCTCTGTCATGGGCTACATGCGCGCACGCCGGCTGACCGAGGCGGCGCGCAAGCTGGCTAACGGTGCACCCGACATCCTCTCGGTGGCGCTCGATGCCGGCTACAACTCGCATGAGGCTTTCACCCGGGCCTTCCGCGACCAGTTCGGCACCACGCCAGAGCTGGTGCGCGCGCAAGGCTCGACCAAGAGCCTCGACCTCGTGGAGCCGATCCTGATGGACCAGTCTTTTCTCACCAACCTCGAACCACCGCGCTTCGAGACCAGCCGGCCGTTCCTGATCGCGGGGCTCGGCGAGCGCTACAGTTGCGAGACCAGCGCCGCCATTCCGATGCAATGGCAACGCTTCGGCCCCTATATCGGCAACATTCCGGGCGATACCGGCGACGTTGCCTATGGGGTCTGCGTCAATGGCGACGATGCTGGCAATTTCGACTACATCGCCGGTGTCGAGGTGTCGGACTTTTCCGACTTTCCCAGGGAATTCAGCCGTGTGCGCATACCCGCCCAGAAATATGCGGTGTTTTCGCATCGCGAGCACATCTCGACCATCCGCCGCACCGTCAACACGATCTGGAACAAATGGCTGCCGGCCTCCGGGCACGAAATAGCGGACGCGCCCGAATTCGAACGCTATGGCGCGGAGTTCGACCCGCGCAGCGGCAAGGGCGGGCTGGAGATCTGGATACCGGTCAAATCATGAGGCGCCGCTACAGCTCCAGATCCCAGGTCTGGCCAACCAGCTCCTTGCCGAAGGAGTGGTGCGGCTCTTCCTCGGTCAGTTTGAAGCCGGCCACCTGGTAGATGTGCCGGGCGGCGGTCAGGATGTCGTTGGTCCACAAGGTCAGCGTCCTGTAGCCCCTGGCGCGGGCAAAGCCGATGCATTCCTCGACCAGCCGCTTGCCGATGCCGAGGCCGCGTGCCGACGGTTCGACATAGAGCAGGCGCAGCTTCGCTACCTGCTCCGACTTGCGCACGACGAAGACGGAGCCGACGACATCGCCATCGCGCTCGGCGATCCAGCCGCGCTCCCATTTCGGGTCGAAGGACTTGACGAACGCCGCGAGGATTTCGGCGACCAGCGCCTCATAGGTCTCGTCCCAGCCATAGTCCTGCGCGTAGAGCATCCCTTGCCGGCGGGTGATCCAGCCGATGTCACCGACCTGCAGCGGCCGCAACAGATAAGGGATTTTCGGCTCGGCGCTTTCGCCCAGCAGGGCCTGGACCGTCCGCATGGACTTGACCAACCGGTCCTGCTCCGGCGCAGGCAGCCGATCGAGCAGCGCCGCAACCTGGTCGTGTGAGCCCTTGTTGAGCGGCGCGAAGGCGCTTTTGCCAGCCGACGTCAGCGCAATCGCAGATTGCCTGGCATCCGAAACCAGCGTCGACCTGGAGATGAGGTGAAGACGCTCGAACTTCTTCAGCAAGCGGCTGACATAGCCGGCATCGAGGCCGAGATCGCGACCGAGATCGGTCGCGGTCAACCCGTCACGGTGCGCCAGCTCGTAGAGCACGCGCGCCTCGGTCAGCGAGAAGGCGCTTTTCAGCAACCCTTCGTCGAGCAGCCCGATTTGGCGGGTGTAGAAGCGGTTGAAGGCCCGCACGGCATCGATCAGCTGCTTGTTGGGCGCTTTGTTGGGCTGATGGTGAATCGTCATGGGTATCTCCTGCCCGAACAGGATCAACCATTTACTTGACGCAGTCAACTATTCGAATTTCCCCGGCACAATCACATCATCGGCAAAACCGGCCAGCGATCGACAATCCTGCCACCGGAAAGCACCGCGATCGGCCCAAACTGCTGCAGCACCGCCTCGCTCTGCGTCGGCCGCAGGAACGCGTAGTCGCCTGGCCTCGCCATGCTATCGGCAGGCAGGCCCATGAATTGCTGGTTGGACGAGAGACCAAGCAGGCCGTTCGTCTTCATGCCCTCGGGAAAAACGGGTTCGGCCATCCATTTGCCGCCATAGAGGTAGCAGCCTTTGCGTGGAAACCGGCCGAGCGCTTGCAGCAGGCGGGTAACCGCAGGCGGGCCCGGCAACATCGGCTCGACCACTTTCAGGATCGGCGTCGCGATGAAGGCGGCCGGCTGGAAACCTTCGAGTCCTGGCGTGTCGAAATCGCTGGGCAGCACGAAGGCCGAACCCATCGACACTTCATTGGCAGCGCCGCCATGGTGAAGCAGCGCGGTCTTGCTGCCGCCAATGTTCAAGATATGGCGCTGGTCCACGCCGAGGCGCGCCACGAAAGCGGCGGCCCGGTCCGAGGCTTGCGCCAATGCCTTGGCCGGCCCACCGAACAGGCTGGGAATGTGCGGTGCATGCGCCTCATAGGCCATGACGCCTTCGCAGTGCAGCCCCTTGTGGGTCGGCAGCACCCTCAGCGCCTGTGACAAAGCCTCCGGTTCGGCGAAGCCGCCGCGATGCAGCCCGACATCGATCTCGAAGACGATGCGCAGTTCAATGCCGAGTTCGGCTGCCAGCGCGCCGTATTCCGCCAGCCGCTCCTGCGTATCGATCAGCCAGCAGACACGCGACCAGGCCATATCGCCCCTCGAGAGCACCGCCCTTGCCGCCCCGGCCGGCATCGGTTTGCCGTAAAGGAGATCCGCATCCCTAAACGTTGTCAGCACCGCCGCGCTGATCGGCGGATGGAAAGTCATGAAGCGATCGGTCGCAAGCGCCTTGCCGATATGCGCAAGCAGCGGCAGGCAAGCGAGCGACTTGTCGACCAGCCGCACGGCAAGGCCGGGGTCAAGCTTCTGCTTCACCAGGTCAATATTGCCATCCAGGCGATCGAGGTCGAGCAGCAGGCAGGGTTGGAAGATGCCGGCTTGCTTCAGTGCATCCGAAAGCGTGGTGAAATACGCACTCATTGTTCGATGCCAAAAGGACTGGGTCCGATGCCGAACAACCCGGCCATATAGGGCGATATGAAGCGGTTTTGCGGATCGATGTCGCGGCGCACCGCCATGGCATCGTCCCAGCGCGGATAGAGCTTCTTGAAGTCCGCCGCCTTCAGGCTGTGCATCTTGCCCCAATGCGGCCTGCCGCCATATCTGCGGAAGATCGGCTCAGCCGCCTGCATGAACGGTAATGGATCACTGGCCGCGTCGTGATGGATGGCGATCGAACAGGTCGGCCTGTTGTAGAAGGGCGAGAGCCAGAATTGATCGGGTGCGACGCTTCGCACCTCCATCGGGAAATAAACTTCCGGAAAGCGCTTCTCTGTCAGCTCGATGATCTCGGCCAGTACCTTTGGTCCTTCCTCGAACGGAAGGTGATATTCCATCTCGTTGAATTTGGTCTGCCGGTCGCTGGCATAGACGTTGAGCCAGTCCTGCACGTAATCCTCGGACGGCACTTTGGCGACGGCACCCAGTATCAGCCGGCGGCGAAGCGATGGCAGCCAGGCAAGCCCAGTGCGCAACCGGCGCAATGTGCGCAAGGAGCCCTCATCATCGTCGGTCGGGCGCGTGGTGGTCGCCGCATCACTGAAGTCACTGGTGATGAACTGCGCATAGCCGGAGAATGGAATGTAGTAGAACTCGGCCGAGCGATGCGCGGTTATCATCTTTTCGAAGTCGCGCAGCATGTCGGCGATCGGCAGCACCCATTTGCGGCGCCGCAGCCGATAGGTCGGGATGTTGTTGAGCGTCACTTCGCTCAAGACGCCGAAGGCACCGAGCGCGACGCCGATGGCGTGGATCGTGTCCTGATCCCCTGCCCTGGTGAAGTCGCGGACCTTGCCGAGCCCATCGACGATCTGCACCGTCTCCAGTTGCGTATGATAGGCGCCGAGCGTGGGTCCCGAGCCATGGGTAGCGGTTCCCAGCGCGCCGCCAATCGCCTGGCGGTCGATATCGCCCATGTTGGGCAGGCCCTGTCCGATGCCTTGCAGGATGTGCATCAGCGGACCAAGCCGCGTCCCTGCCCGCACGCGTGCCTGATGCTTTTGCGCGTCATGCGACACCAGCCCCTCGAGCTTTTCCAGGGAAACGATCGTACCTTCGGATTTCACTAGCGGGGTGAAGGAATGGCCGGCGCCGACGACGCGGATCGGGCCGGGTGCCGTTCGCACGAGATCGCCGAGCTCGCCCGCATCGGCAGGGCTGGCGATCAGCCGAGGTTGAGCTGTGACATAGCCGGACCAGTTGCTCCAAATGTTCGGCATGGTGCTCACGCGAAACCCCGGAGACGCCGCGCCACGAAGGCAAAAAGACCGAGCAGCAGCACGCTGGCCAAGGCACTGGCGGCGGCGAACTCCGGCACCGGGCGAAAATCCTTGCCGTCGATGAGCAGCGACGCCGCGACAGGCCCGATCGCCAGGCCGAAGAGCTGCGCGGCCGGCACCAGCAGCACGGCCGTGCGTGTGTCATCGGCCGTGATCGCCAGCCGTATCTGATAGGGCACGATGAACAGGAGAATAAAGCCCATGACCAGGGCGGCGACCCAGAATGTGGTGAGGCCAGGACCGCTGGCAAGAATGAGCGCGGCGACAAGCGCGACGATGCCAATCACTGCGATGGCCAGGCGATAGTCGATCCGCGCCTCGAACACGGTCGCCGTCATCGCGCCCAGCACCTGCACCGCGAGGCTGGCCGAGACGATCAGGCCGATGGTGCGGCTATCGATGCCGAATTGGACGCCAAGCGGCTCCAGAAACGCCCAGACCGAGCCAAAGAACATGAAGTAGCAGAAGACGCACAACAGTGCCGTGATCGACGGAACCGTCAGCACATTGGCCAGATTCTCTTCCTTGGGCAGATCGGCGTAGTCAGCGGGGACAATGAGCGCGACCGCCAGCGACGCCACGCAGACGACCGCGAGAACGAGGAAGCCGCCAGCCGAACCGGCCGCAGGGATGACATAGAGCGCCAGCAGCAGCGCCAGCGCGCATTGCGCCAGCGTCTGCATGGTGACGAAATAGCCGCCGATGCGTTCGGCGCGGCGCGAACGGGCGATGAGTTCCGTGGCGACAGCGACAAGGCCGCCTTCGGCAAGGCCGGCCAAAGCGCGCGCCGCCATCAGCGTATTTGCGCCGGTGGCATAGGCCGTCCAGACATTCGCCAGCGCCAGCAACAGCAGGAGGATCCCACTTTTCCAGCGCATGTTGTGGGCCGAGAGCAGGATCGCAACAATCGCCGAACCGATCGCAATCGCGATCATCTCAGCGGTGGCGACCAGCGCCAGTTGATCGCCGCTGACATGGCCCTCGGCGTAGAGAGCGCCGAGCAAGACGGGCTGGAGTCCCAGAATGAGCAGGCCAACCGAACCGATCCATAGGGCGGAGGCAAGCTGGCCACCGGTCGGATTGCCGACCAGCCAATCGCCGCTTCCGGTATGCGCGTCACCAGATGCCAAAGCCGCCTCCCAACGTCCCTTGCCGTGCGCCGAAAAAGCTGACAACCTGTCAGCATTTTAGAAACTGATACTTGATCATATTTTTTGTCAACCAGAATTTGGCAACTCGCGCGAAAGACCGGTGCATGACGGAAGCAAGGCGAACAGCGACTGAGCCGAGGCGCAGACCCAAGCAGGAGCGCAGCCGCGAGCGGATCGACGCGATCCTGTCGACGACGATGCGGCTGATCGGCGAGAAGGGCATCGATGCCGTCACCATGAAGGAGGTCGGCATGCTGGCAGGTGGGCCGATTGCCACCGTCTATCACTACTTCCCCAACAAGTCGGCGATCCTGGCGATGCTCTATGAGCGGTTTTCGGAGGTCAGCCGCGCGCGATTGACAGCGATCATCGCCGATGTCCGCGAAGCCAGGGACGTCATCGCCGCTGCCGACCGGCTGCTTGACGACTACCACAGCCGCGTCGCCGGCGATCCAGCCATCCAGGATCTGCAGAACGCCATCCAGGCCGACAAGGCGCTCAAGAATCTCGACATCGCCGAAACCCGCCATCAGGCCAAGATGTTCTGCGACCATGTCATCGCCTTGCTCGAGCCGCAGAAGCGGGAGCAGTTCGAACGCATGGTTCTGCTGATCTTCCAGCTCGCCGGCGGCGTCGTGCGGCTGGCGCTTGCGGAGGGTGAGGCCGAAAGCCGCCGGACCATCGAGGATTACCGGTCGATCATCCACACTCAGTTGCGGCTGTTTTTGTAACCCTGGTGGTCAAGCTGCCCGAATGAGAGGTGTCGGTGGCGTGAGCATCGAAACGCCCGCTATGCGACCTGGCGGATAAGGCCTTCGAAGCCGTCGGCAAGATTGGCATTGCCGGCAGCCAGAAACGCAGAAAGACTACGAGCGCCACCGGGCGTTTTGTTGGCATCCAGCAGCACCGCCCTGCCCTCATGCATGACGAAATCGAACTTTCCGTAGTCAAAGCCAAGCTGGCGCCTCAGCGCGCGAAGCTCCTCGGGAACAGGTACCGGCTCACGGCGGATCGTGTCGTCGCCCTTGACGAGGCTCTGCGGCGAGACATGGCGAGTGCAGCGCTCGCGCTCGCCACAGAATATCCAGAAGCGGGCGCCAAAGCCGTCCGACTCCGGCTCCGGAATGAATTTTTCGACGACGAGAGCGCCGCGGTCGAAGACTGCCGGCGCAACATCCGAAAGGGATGCGTAGACGCGATAGCCCTCGATAGGCTCGACAGCGGGAAACGGCTTCGGCTTTCCGGCACGCAGCGATCGCCGGTTGAGCGCCTGCTCCCGCATCCCGAGATTGTTGAGATTGCTCTTGACGATGACCGGCCCTAGCCAGCCGTCATCCTTGCCGATCACGGCGCCACTGACGCGTCGCTTGGAGATGTCTGCAGCCCCGATATTCAGGCAGAAGGGAAAAGCGCGAGCGTACTCGACATATTCGGGTGGCGTCACGGTCGCATCGACGTGCAGCACCGCGATGTCGGCCTCTGGCTTTGCCGACGTTCCGGGGATTATGCGGACGGAATGACCGCGTCGCTTCAGTTCCTCCAGCAGATCGAAAAGCATGTAAGGACTGCCGCGGCGAAATAGCGGGCCGCGCCGGCGTTCGAACCTGTCGAACTCATGCGTAATAACCGCGATGCGTGTCATGCGCCCTCCGAGCTTGGCTTCATTAGCGTCCTCGATTATGCCTGCCAATACAATGCCGGCTTGGGGGCGTGGATGACCGACCATTGGAATGCCATTCGACAGCACTGGCAATTGCTAGGGCCACCGTTGCGGCCGCCGGCGGAAGCGGTTGAGGCCTATGAGCGTGAGCTAGACCTTTCGAAGGCGCACATCATTCTGCTCGGCGTGACGCCGGAACTCGCCGGGCTTGGGACGACGATGACGGCCATCGACGAATCCTCTGACATGATCGCCGGTATCTGGCCAGGCGACACCGCGTTGCGAAAGGCAATCAAGGGCGACTGGCTCGACTTGCCGGTGTCGGACGCAAGCGTCGATGCGGTGATCGGCGACGGCTGCCTGTCGGCGCTCGGCCTTTCAACCGCGCGCCGGGCGCTGTTTGCGGCGATCGCCGGCGTACTGCGCACCGACGGCCGAGCGGGACTGCGTCTCTTTGCCGGTCCCGAAACACCGGACGATCCGGCGGCGGTGCCGGCGCTTGCACTGTCGGGCGGTGTCTCGACCTTCCACGAACTCAAATGGCGCGTCGCCATGACCACGACGGGCGATAAGCCCGACCATGCCGTTCCGGTCAGGACGATCGCGGAAAGGTTCGACGCATTGTTTCCGGACCGCGAAGTGCTTTCGGCTCGCACGGGCTGGGACCTGCGAACCATCGGCACCATCGATGTCTATCGGAACTCGCCGGCCATCTACAGCTTCGCGCCGGCGACCAGACTGGTGAGCGAGGCGGAAGCCTTCTTTGGCGATGTCCGCATCGCTCCAACCGGAAGCTATGGACTTGCCGAGCGGTGCCCGCTGCTCGTGCTTGGGTCGCCAAGACGCTGAAGCAAGGCACTGAAGATAGCAGGACCGTGTTTCGAGCTGGGACGCGCGCAACCCAGAATTTCTGAACCGCACGGCAGCACGAGAAAAATTTCCTGCGATCGCCCCTTGCCACGCGCCTTGACTCTCGAAAGCCCCGCGCCTATTTCAGCGCGACGTTAGCACTCGCCTTTGGTGAGTGCTAACTCATATCCGGCGCCGCCGGATGGAGGAACTGTTTCTCACCGTTCTCATCGAGGAAGAAAAAATGGCAAAGTCGAAATTCCGCCCGCTTCATGACCGCGTGGTCGTTCGCCGGGTCGAATCCGAATCCAAGACCGCCGGCGGGATCATCATCCCGGATACGGCAAAGGAAAAGCCGCAGGAAGGCGAGATCATCGCCGTCGGCTCCGGCGCTCGTGACGAAGCTGGCAAGCTGGTCCCGCTGGACGTCAAGGCTGGCGACCGCATCCTGTTCGGCAAGTGGTCGGGCACCGAAGTCAAGCTCAATGGCGAAGACCTTCTGATCATGAAGGAATCCGACATCATGGGCATCATCGGCTGATTATCGGCCTAACCGTCAACTGAATTCCGGGCTTACCCCAAGCCCTTGCCAGGAGCTAAAAAATGGCTGCCAAAGACGTAAAATTCTCCCGTGATGCCCGCGAGCGCATGCTGCGCGGCGTCAACATCCTCGCCGACGCGGTGAAGGTGACGCTCGGCCCCAAGGGCCGCAACGTCGTCATCGACAAGTCGTTCGGCGCCCCGCGCATCACCAAGGACGGCGTCACCGTCGCCAAGGAAATCGAGCTTGAAGACAAGTTCGAGAACATGGGCGCGCAGATGGTCCGCGAAGTTGCTTCGAAGACCAACGACATTGCCGGCGACGGCACCACGACCGCGACCGTTCTGGCGCAGTCGATCGTCCAGGAAGGCCACAAGGCGGTTGCCGCCGGCATGAACCCGATGGACCTGAAGCGCGGCATCGATCTGGCCGTCACCGAAGTCGTCGCGGCTCTCGGCAAGGCTGCCAAGAAGATCAAGACCTCCGAGGAAGTTGCCCAGGTCGGCACCATTTCGGCCAATGGCGACGAGTTGGTCGGCAAGATGATCGCGGAAGCGATGCAGAAGGTCGGCAACGAAGGCGTCATCACCGTCGAGGAAGCCAAGACCGCCGAGACCGAACTCGAAGTCGTCGAAGGCATGCAGTTCGACCGCGGCTACCTCTCGCCCTACTTCGTCACCAACGCCGACAAGATGGTTGCCGAGCTCGAGGACGTCTACATCCTCCTCCACGAGAAGAAGCTCTCCAACCTCCAGGCCATGCTGCCGGTTCTCGAAGCCGTCGTGCAGACCTCCAAGCCGCTGCTCATCATCTCGGAAGACGTCGAAGGCGAGGCTCTGGCCACGCTGGTCGTCAACAAGCTGCGTGGTGGCCTGAAGATCGCCGCCGTCAAGGCTCCGGGCTTCGGTGATCGCCGCAAGGCCATGCTGGAAGACATCGCCATCCTCACCGGTGGCCAGGTCATCTCGGAAGACCTCGGCATCAAGCTCGAGAATGTCGGCCTCAACATGCTCGGCCGCGCCAAGAAGGTGTCGATCTCCAAGGAGAACACCACCATTGTCGACGGCGCCGGCAAGAAGGCCGAGATCCAGGGCCGCGTTGCCCAGATCAAGCAGCAGATCGAAGAGACCACGTCGGACTACGACAAGGAGAAGCTGCAGGAACGTCTCGCCAAGCTGGCGGGCGGCGTTGCGGTGATCCGCGTCGGCGGTGCGACGGAAGTCGAAGTCAAGGAAAAGAAGGACCGCGTTGACGATGCGCTGAACGCGACCCGCGCGGCCGTGGAAGAAGGCATCGTTGCAGGCGGCGGCGTTGCTCTCTTGCGCGCTTCGGCCAACATCAAGGCCACCGGCGCCAATGCCGACCAGGCTGCTGGCATCAACATCGTGCGTCGTGCTCTGCAGGCTCCGGCCCGCCAGATCGCCTCGAACGCCGGTGCGGAAGCTTCGATCGTTGCCGGCAAGATCCTTGAGAACAAGGGCGCGACCTTCGGCTACAACGCCCAGACCGGCGAATATGGCGACATGATCGCCATGGGTATCGTCGATCCGGTCAAGGTTGTCCGTACGGCTCTCCAGGACGCGGCCTCGGTCGCCGGCCTGCTCGTCACCACCGAAGCCATGATTGCCGAAGCTCCGAAGAAGGACTCGGCTGGCGGCGGCATGCCTGGCGGCATGGGTGGCGGCGGCATGGGCGGCATGGGCGGCATGGATTTCTAATCCAGCCAACCTGGCTTATGCATACGGAAAGGGCGGCAGCGATGCCGCCCTTTTTCGTTGTTCGGGTCCCGGGAGTGATCCGGAGACTTCCTCCTCACCTCATATTCCTGAGGCGCCCTTGATCCGCGCCATCACGTCGCCCCTTATGCTCGCATTCGTGACGCTGCTTCTTTCGCGACCAGTTTCCTAGCAAAATCAGCAACTTCGATTACATTCTGGCAACGCAAAGCAAATTTGTCGGACAATATTTTTTAACATATTTGCGATTACTAAAGGGTGAGAGCACGGCCAGGTTGATCCTGCGTGTGGCGTGTCGGGTACCAATCGATGCAATTTTTCCGGCGATTTTTGCGGAACCGCGACGGCAACGTGCTGATCATCTCGGCGCTGATAATGCCGGTGTTGATCGGCATGGCCGCCCTGGTGACCGAATATGGCGCAGCGCTCGTCGAGCGGGCCGATAATCAGCGTGTAGCCGACCTGTCAGCCTATGCAGGCGCGCTTGCCTACAATGCCAACAAGTCCACCGACCAGATGACAGCCACCGCCGTCGGCGTGGCGGTGCTCAACGGCGTTCCCGCCACCAATATCCAGGTCAGCCTGGTTGCCTCGCCGAGAACGTCCGGTGTCAACGCCGTTTCGGTGTCGATCAACACCTACAGGACGCTGTTCCTGGCACGTGTCCTCAATGATCGCCAGCAATTGCAGATCTACGCCAATTCGGTGGCCGAGGTTGGTGCGCAGCCGCAGACGCCGGGATGCATGCTGGCGCTTGACGGCACGCAGACCGGCGTGACGCTGAGCGGCGGCACCTCGATCTCGGCGCCGAAATGCACCGTCTCTTCCAACAACACAGTGACTGTGCCTTGCGGCACCAGCATTTCGGCGATCGGCGTCAATTACAATTCCGCGGCCGCTCCAAGCCAACCTTGCGGCGGCATTACCGGCCCAGGCGGGGCGGCAGCGGTCATCACCAAGAAGTCGACCCCCGATCCGCTGGCCGGCAATGCAGCTGTCACGGCGGCCGTGGCGCGCTTTTCAGCCGTGGCCGCGCTGTCGGCGACCACCGCCCCATCGGCTCCGACCAACACGACCGGCACCAGCATTGATTTCGCATGGGACCAGACCGCGACAACGAATGCAGCCATAGCCGCTGGCTGCACGGCGGCCTGGTCGCAGCCGACATGGACCTTCAGTTGCGGTAGCAAGACGACCGTCAATTTGGGGAACGTCACTATCGGTGGCGGCATCAACCTGAATTTCGCGCTGAATGGCGCGGCAACGACCACCTACAATTTCGCCGGTGATTTCACCACCAGCGCCACCACCAATTTCGGGCCAGGCACCTACAATTTCGCCAAGACCCTCACCACAGCGGGAACCACCACTTTCAGTGCCGGCACCTATAATTTCGGCAAGCAGGTGACCACCGGCGGAACCACCACCTTCGGCGCCGGCGCTTTCAACCTCGCCAAGGGTTTGACCACCGGAGGCGGCGCCACCACGACGTTTGGGGCGGGCACCTTCAAGGTCGGCCGCAGCGACACCGCCTGCAACGGTTCGGGACAGGTCAGCATCTGCAACACCTCCGTCTTGACCTTTGGCGGGCCGAGCATTTTCGAGCTCCCCGGCGGCTACACCAACACTGGTGGCTCAACACTGACCTTCGGCTCGGGTACGACCAATTCCTACAAGATCGGTCCCGGCAGCAATGGTGACGCCATCACGCTCGGCGGCGGCTCGCAGACGATCATGGCCGATGCAACAGGCGCCAGCAGCGTCTTTCAGGTCGTCGGCAATGTGAATGGCGGCGGCGGTGGCAGCTGCTTTGTGGTGCCGGTCGCGGCGCAGCATGACATCGCCGGCAACTTCATCGGCTCGGGCGCCATCCTGCTCGGTGCCGGCGTCTACACCGTGGACGGCTATTTCGCGCTTGGCGGCAATGGCGGCGGCAGCGCCAATTGCAACGGCAGCACGATCAGTGTCAGCGGCGCCAATGTGACGCTGGTGCTGTCCGGCAAGGCCAAATCCAGTTCGGGAAGCTGCAACGGCTATGTCTTCTGTGTGGCCGCCGGCTACAGCAACATCGTGCTCAGCGCGCCGCAAACGGGAGCAACGGCGAAACTCGCGGTGATCGGTCCGACTGCGACCACGAATACCGGCGGCGCGACTTTCGCCGAAGGCGGCTCCAACGCCCAGATATCAGGCGCTTTCTACTTTCCCTACGGCCCGATCATCATGAATGGCGGCTCGAGCGTGCTGGGATCGAAGACCGACACGACCAAGTGCCTGCAGATGATCGGCTCGCGCATTACGCTATCGGGCGGCACCGCGGCCGCGTCGGAATGCATCGCCGCCTCAGGTAGTAGCACCAGCAGCAAGGTGAGCCTCGTGCAATGAGAAAGCTGTTGTTCTGTCTCGGCCGCAGCCTGCCTTTTAGGGGACGTTCCGCACTCGTGGACTTTCTGCGGCACCAGAAGGCCGGGGTGTCGGCGGTCGAGTTCGCTTTGGTCAGCCCTGTGCTGCTCGTGATCCTGGCCGGAACCGTCGACATTGGTGGCTCGCTAAAGGCCAAATTCGAACTGAGTTCGGCGGTCTCGGCCGGCTCGAACTATGCGCTTCTCAATGGCGACAAGGTCAATTCCTCCGGCGGCAGTGCGCTGGCCGGCAACATCGCGACGATTGTCACGAGCGGCCTGAGCGGCCTGAGCGGCCTGAGCGGCAATGGCGGCAACATACAGGTGCTCGTCAACAACGGTGCCACACTTGCGTATAACGCCACCACATCCACGGCCACCCAAACCGGCACCGCTGCCAATGCCGACCTGTGCTACTGCCCGAGCAATTCGGGGGCCGTGGCCTGGAGTTCGCCGGTGGCGTGCGGCAGCATCTGCAGCGCCGGCGGGCTGGCTGGAAAATTCGTGACGATCTCAGCCAGCAAGCCCTACACGCCGCTTTTCGGTGGCTTCGGCATCGTCAGCAACGGCAACATCACCGTCCAGTCGGTGGTGCAACCGCAATGAGCCTTCGCCGATCCTTCCTGCGTGACAGATCCGGCGCCAACGCGGTGGAATTCGCGCTGCTGTCGGTGCCGTTGCTGATGGTGCTGATGGGCACGTTCGAGTTCGGCCGCATGTACTGGGCCCAGCACGTGCTGAATGAGGTTGCCGCGGCAGGGGCGCGTTGCGTCGGCGTGCTGCAAAGCGGCTGCACGCTGAACGGCGTCTACGATGCGCCCAGCGCGGTCAGCTATATCAGCAGCAGGGCGGCAACCGACGGGATTGTTCTCAGCGGCACCAACATCACTGTCGCCAACAACACCACCTGCTCGGGCCTGTCCGGCTTTTCAAGCGTCCAGGTTTCCTACACCTTCGCCACCGTGCTGCCGGCCTTGCTGACGTCGCTGATCAACGGCCCGAACCTCAGCGCCAAGGCTTGCTTCCCTAACCAGGGCGCCTGATGCAATTCCCTGGGGAATTGCATCAAAACAAAAAGCTGGAGCGCGAGATTACCGGTCCGCCAGTGCCAGCTTGGCGCCGAGCATGACGAAGGCGCCCGCAAACGTCCTGCGCATCCAGGTCAGCACCATTGGCCGTGACACGACATGGCTGCGGATCGAAGCGGCGAAGATGCCGTAGCCAACGAAAACCACGAAGGTCAAGAGCATGAAGACGCTGCTAAGCTCCAGCATCTTCGACAGCGCGTTGGGCTCGGTGGTGCTGACGAATTGCGGCAGGAAGGCAAAGAAGAAGATCGACAGTTTCGGATTGAGCACGTTGACGAGGATGCCGGTGGCAATCACCTTGCCGGCCGAGCGCGGCGCGACATTGTCCTCGACGCTGAGGCCGCCCTTCTCCTTCAGCGTGTTCCAGGCCATGTAGATGAGATAGGCGACGCCGATATATTTCAGGGTCTCGAAGGCGACCGCACTGGTGTGCAGCAGCGCAGCCAGGCCGGTGATGGCGGCAGCCATATGCGGGATGATGCCGAGCGTACAGCCAAAGGCGGCAATGATGGAGGCCCGCGCACCGCGCGAAAGCCCGGCGCTCAGCGTGTAGAGAACGCCGGTGCCGGGCGAAGCCACGACGATCAGCGACGTCAACAGAAACTCGATGCTCACGATGATTTCCTCCGGCGCCCTGCCCTGACGCAGCGTAGCCAGCAAGCAGTGTGTGCACAAGCCACAGCCAGCCGTCCCTAAGAGGTCGGAAATCCCTGCGCCCGGCGCGCCATCAGGCATTCGTCATCGCCGGGCATGCAGGCGCGGCAGACATCCGGGCGCAATTCATAGATGCCGCAAGCGGTCGACTTGCCGACTTCGCCTGTAAGAGCCGAGCAGCGCACGCCCTCACAGCGCATGCCGGACAGGTCGGCCGCCACATATTTTTCAGGAATCCGGTCGAGCTGCGCGTCATCCTCGGTGGAGAAGCGCGGCCACTCTGCCGAATAGGAACAGCACGCGCCGCAGCTCTGGCAGTCGAAATCGGGCGTCACCAAGCCACGCGGCGCAAGAACGGCGAGGTTGCGATCGGCGTCCTGCGGCAAGGCGCTACTTCTTCTTGCCCGCCTTGCCCTTCGGTGCGTCCGCCGGCGACTTGAACAGATCGGTCGCGGCCTCGGCAGCTTCGTTGGCCTTCGCGGCAACCGGCTTGGCCGGCTTTGCAGCGGGAGCCGGTGCTGCAGTCTGGTCCTTGGTGGAGAATTTGATGGCCATGTCAGTCCTCGTCGGCGAAACGCGATGATGGAGCGCGCGGATTGCGCAAGCGGCCGATCAGCGCCGAGACGGCCGTGATGTTCATTTCCTCGGGCGACCAGTTCCTGGCCTCCGCGATGTGATGCGGCGCCAGTTCACGATGCGTGCTGCCGCTGTAGGCGGCATCCTGGTGGGTCACCCGCTCCTGGGTCTTCTTGTCCTCGCGGACATATTCGATCAGGTAGTTCGGGGCTTCGGCGCGACCGCGCACGCCGACGCGCACCTGGGCATCGCCGTGCGCGCGCTTGCAGCGTTCGAGTTTTTCCAGCACGCGCCGGACAAATTCGACCGGCTTGTCGAGGCCGTCGACCATGTCGGCGATGGTCGCATCGGCCGCGATCGGCGTTGGCGGTACGCGCTTGGTGGCCATCAGCGTTTTCCGGCTCGCTTGGGCAACGCAGCGAGCGCTGCGGCCGCTGCCATCTCGTCAGCTTCCTTTTCCAGCCGCAGTTCGCGCAAGCGGGCGGTCTTGGCCTCACGCGCTTCGCTAACGGCATCGCGCTCGGAAATGATGCGGCCGAGCGACATCGACTGGGTCTGTGTCTTGCTGAACAGCGACACGGCCGGCTCGGCGGCTGTCTTCGAATGGGCGGTCAAAATCTTTCTCCTGTCAGGAGCCTGGTGCCAATAGGGCGAGGCCGCACGCACGAAGCAATACGGCAGCGGATTCAAATTGCTGGAGCGTCCCTTAGCACGTTCGGCCCAATGCGCATCGCATTTTCGGCGCCAACAAGCGTAAAATGAAAAAGGCCAGGCACCGCCTGACCTTCCATGGGAGCGCCGCGCATCCAGATGGATGCACAGGAAACACTCCTCTCATGCGCATGATGTGCCTTGGAAACTCAGGTCTCCGCAGCCATGCGCCAGAATTCGCCATTCACCGGTGCCAGTACATCCGTGGTCACCGGGAAAGCTGAATTCTTTTTTCAGGCCGCCTTCAACTGGTCGGCGGACATCTTGCCCGACTTGTTGTCGCGGACCATCTCGTAGCCGAGCTTCTGGCCTTCGACGATGTCGCGCATGCCGGCGCGCTCTACGGCCGAGATGTGGACGAAAACGTCGGCCGAGCCGTCGTCAGGCTGAATAAAACCAAAGCCTTTGGTGGCGTTGAACCATTTAACTGTGCCGGTGCTCATGACGAACCCTTTCCATGGCAAATACTCGTTCGCCGTCATGCGAATGCACAACGTCGTTTGTCTCGATTTTTGATGTGGGAAGTTCGTCAAAGGCGCGCTCAAAAGCGCGGATAACAAAAGTCAGTCAAACAAATATCGACGAATTTCTTGTAGGACTATTTCGCCGTGATGTCAAATGTTGTTCAGACCAGCAGCAAGGCCGTGTGCTCAGGCCGCCATCCGATCCAGTTGCAGAACGGCACGTTGCAGTGCCTCGAAGCAGTCCGGGTCGATCGCCGTGCCAACATCGCCAGCCATGATCCCGAGAGCTTTCGAGACCGGCATGGCCGCGCGGTACGGCCGCTCCGCAGTCAATGCGTCGAAGATGTCGGCCGCTGTGACGATGCGCGTGTCGAGGTCGATCGCATCCGCCGCAACGCCGCGCGGATAGCCCTTCCCGTCGAGCCTCTCGTGGTGAGCGCCGGCTATCCGTGAAAGTTCGCGGAACGCGCCAATCCGCGACAGGATGATCTCGCCGAGTGCTGGATGGTGACGAACGGCAGCCCATTCGGCCTCGTCCAGTTTGCCGGGCTTGTCGAGAATCTGGTTGGAAACGCCAAGCTTGCCGATGTCATGCAGCAAGGCGGCGCGCTTCAGCCGCCGCCGGCGCTGATCATCCAGCCCAAGTTCCTCGGCAATCAAGTCCGTGAACAAAGCGACACGCTCGCTGTGGCCGTTGGTGAACGGCGATTTGGCATCGACCACCTTGGCGAAGGCGGCGGCGACATCATCCAGATAGTCATCGTCGATAGGCAGACGATCATCTCCCGGCGACAGCTCGATGACCGCCATGGAAAGCTCAGGCGAATCGAGCATGGCCCAAAACCCTGGCGCGCTGGCAGCCCGCTCGCAGGCGGTGACAAGCCGGGGTTCAAGCCAGGTGCCTGAGCGCGCGCGCAACTCGGCGATAGCCCCCTCGGGGCCGGCACTGGCGTAGAAGACGTCGGCGATCTGGGCGACCAGCGCGATGCGTGCCAGCGGTGAGATCGCTTCCCCGGCCAGGCGGGCCGGCTGGCCCTGCCCGTTCCAGTGCTCGTCAAGATCCATGACGCCTTGCGCCACGGGTTCGGGAAACCGCATCTGCCTGACGATCTCGGCCCCAGTCTGGCAGCGGGTCTGGAACAGCTCGTTGGCGATGGTGCCGCCATTCATGGCGATGTTGAGCAGCGCCCGGAACCGTTCGGCAAGCTTGGCCTTCATACCGGTGCGCGACAGCACGAAGCGCAGGATCTGCGGCAGGCTGTCATTGACGAGATGGAAGTCGTGCTTGAGTGCGATGTCATCGGCCAGATAGAGGCTGCAGATGCGCGCCGCGTTACTGCTGCAACCGACATCCTTGAGCAGGAGCGTGTAATAGAGATGCGAAAGCTCTGTCTGTGACAGGCCAATCTCGCGGCCAATGTGAAAGCCGATCCAGCAAGCACGGACGCAATGGCCGGTCGGGTGGCCTTCACTGATATCCAGCGCATAGCTGAGCGCGCTGACCAGTTCGGAAAGCCCGACGCCGCCGCTCGGCGACCCTTCCTTCGACATGCTCAT
Organism: Mesorhizobium subarcticum; assembly: GCF_055456085.1. Taxonomy (NCBI): domain Bacteria; kingdom Pseudomonadati; phylum Pseudomonadota; class Alphaproteobacteria; order Hyphomicrobiales; family Phyllobacteriaceae; genus Mesorhizobium; species Mesorhizobium subarcticum. The sequence continues at coordinate 5,556,183 of NZ_CM144237.1, forward strand.
CATGTTGCCACCCCTGACACGCTCGATGGAAGCACAAAGGCGCTTAACGTTCCGTTCCACTTATGGCTGTAGCGGGTTGTGGAGGCCGAGCGAACCTGTTTGGAAGCCCGGCCTTGTGGCGAGGCTCACTCGTCCGGGCCTGGCTCCGGCCATGGCTCCTTCGCCGCTTCCGCATACCAGTGGCGCATTGCCGGAGTCGCCAGGACGGCGTCAACATAGGCTCTGGTGTCGGATGCCAGATCCCCACCGTAAGTGTCGAAGCGGGTGACGACGGGCGCATACATGGCATCGGCCGCGGTGAAATGGCCAAACAGGAACGGGCCGCCCTTGCCGTACTTTTCGCGACACTCGCGCCACAGCGCTTCGATACGCGCCCGCTGCGCCTCGCCTTCGGCGTCGAGCGGCTTGTGTCCCTTCGGTCGCCGCAAATTCATCGGCCAGCCATAGCGGACCTCGCGAAAGCCGGAATGCATCTCGGTCGCCGCCGCACGTGCCAGCGCGCGAGCGCCGATATCGGCCGGCCACAGTTTTTTGTCGGGAAACAGGTCGGCAAGATATTCAAGGATGGCAAGGGTTTCCCAGACGATCCTGCCATTATGATTTAGGACCGGTACCTGACCGGTCGGCGACACCTTCGCCAAATTGGCAAAAGTCTCGGGCGTGCGCAGCCGTACAAAGCCTTCCTCGAACGGTATCTCCAGATGCCGCATCGCCACCCATGGCCTGAGCGACCACGAGGAAAAGCATTTGTTGCCGATATAGAGTGTGAATTCCGTCATTTTTCCCCCTGGAACGCGATCGCCCTGATGCTCATCAGCCTGTGCGTTGTCGCAGCCTAACCTGCCAGCCTTGCTGCCGGAAGCGGTTGCACAAACTCATCTGATTCTAATGGGAGGCCTGGAACGAAAACGACGCCAGCCCGTTTATCCGCGCGGACGAATTCCCCGGAATTCAAGGACTCCCAGGAGATGCGAAAGTGGTGAACAGGGATCAGGTTGCCGGCATTGCCAAGCAGATCAAAGGCTCGGTCAAACAGGTTGCTGGCAAGGCGACCGGGAACAGGCGAACCCAGATTGAAGGCATGGCCGACAAGGTCGCCGGCAAGGTGCAGAAAGCCTATGGCGATGTGAAGGCCAAGGTCAGGAAAGCATTCTGATATCTGTTTTGTCGAAGGAGAAGGCGGCCGCGAGGGGCCGCCTTTTTCATGTGCCCCAGTCCCGGCTGAAGGCGTTGGTGAAGGCGACCCCGCCGTGGTCATCGGTCGCCTCGCCAAGCACCACGTCCATGCCATCGCTGGTCACCCTGGCCACGGCGAAACCGCCCATGTAGGCGGCGTTCGGCTTGAACAGATCAAGCCCGTCACGATGATAGATCAGCGACGTTTCATGCTGATGGCCGTGGAAGATGCCGATGACATTGTAGCCCTTCAGCGCTGCCAGCAGCGCCTGCCTGTCTGCCTCGCCCCACCAGTGCGGCGCACCGGCGCCATCATCGTCGTAGGTTCTCTTGGCAGGATCCCACCGCTCCGTCGAGAATGTGTCCCAGCCATAGTGCTGGAACAGGATGACCGGCCGCCCATCCCCGGCATAGGTCGCCAGATCCTGCTTGAGCCATGGCAGGCTGCCATCCGCGCCATGGCCCGTATCGCCAGCGAAACGATGCGTCTGGACAAGGTGCAGGCCGCCCCAATCCCAGGAATAGCAGTCGGTCTCGACATCGTAGTCGGTGGCCGGCACGGGCGGCTTGAAGAACACGCCCGCACGGTGATTGACCTCGACATAGTCGCGCAGTTCGCGCCGGTACCAGTCGACATGGTGCGGCGGACCATTCTGGTCGAGATCGTGGTTACCGAGCCCGACATAGACCGGCATGTGGACGCGATCGGGGCCAACGCCCTGGCTGTAGCGTTGGCTGAATTGCAGCAGTTGCGTGCCCTCGCTCGGCTGGGTGATCTGACCACCACCATCGTCGGTGATGTCGCCGCCGACCACAAGGCCGAGCGGTGTGCCAATCCGGCTGCCGGCAGAGCGCAGGCCGGTGGCAGCGCCGTTGATCTCAACCGGCCACTCCTTGTCGCCGACGGCGTTCAGTGCCGCAACATTGCGCAGCAGTGCGGCGTCGGTCTTGCCTTCCAACTGGCAGTTGGGGCTCAGGCCGCTTGCCATGCGGCAGGCATGGACATCGGCGATGAACAGGAAGGTGGCGTCGATGGGCTGGATGCGCTGGCCGGTCTGACTGAGCGCCGGCCGTGACAGCGCGCCAGCCGCGGCAAGACCACCAGCCTGCATCAGAAAGCTGCGTCGTGAAAGCAATTTTGGCCACCGGTGATTCATCATCGATGGAGTTTCAGCACAAGCGGCGTCCGTCCGTCCAGTTTCAGCAACGTCACGGCTGCGTGGGCCGTCGGAATGACGTCTGGCACGGTACCGCTTGGTCTATCCGCTCCTGAACGTCCTATGGATCAGCTCGGCGACAAAGGCCGGATCCTCCCAATGCGGATTGTGGCCACATGTCTCGGCGCGGACCAGGCTTGCTCTGGATAGAGAACGCGACAGCGCCTCCTGGTGCACCTCGCTGAACAACGGGTCGAGGACGCCGGCGATGATCAGCGTTCTGACGATCACCTTTTGTGCCGCATCGGTCAGATCGGCAAGGCAAATCTCTTCCAGGATGGCGCGCCAGCGCGCCGCGGGCATCGCCGAGGCGTCGTTGGCCAGACCGGCAAGAAATGGCTGAGGCACACCAGGCCGGCAGGCATGCCACCAGGCGTAGAACGGATCGGCCGGCGATATCGGATCGCGCAAGGCCTGCACGCCCACGACCAGCGAATGGTCGCGCGCGAAATCGGGCTTCAACGTGCCGGCAATAACCACCAGCCCGCCGATGAGGCCGTTGTGCCGCGCAGCCAGAGCGATGGCCACCATGGCACCCAGCGAATGGCCAACGACAACAGGCCGATCGAGCCGCAAATGCCGGATCAGGTCGGCAATGTCATTGGCGAAGTCCGCGATAGCGCAGCCCTTGCCCGCCTGTGACGCGCCGTGGCCGCGCAGGTCGGGCATGATCAGCCGGCGGCCGGCCAGATGCGGCGCCAGTAGCGAAAAGCTGCGGCTGGTGTCGGTGAAACCATGCACCAGAACCAACGCCGGTTCTGCACCGGCAACCTCGACATAGGCGATCTCGAGGCCGCCGGGATCGGCGAATTGCTTGCGGCCGGCCCAGGCGTCCTGGTCAGCCCAGGTATCCGGCACCGGCTCCATCGCGACCGGCATCACAGGCCGAGCTTCTCCTTGACCGCGGCAAGGCCGGGCTTGCCGTCGAACGTGGTGACGCCGGCGAGCCAGGCGTCGAGGCGGTTCTTGTTCTGCGTGATCGCCTTCAGCGCCCCCTCCTCCGGCTTCAGGCCGTCATTAATGAGGTAGCCCATGCCGACATTCTCGAAGTCGATGTCGAAAGCGAGATTCTTGAGGAATTGCGCGACATTCGGGCATTGCTGCAGATAGCCCTTGCGCACCTGCGTCGTCACCGTCGCGGCGCCGAAATTCGGGCCAAAGAACTTGTCGCCGCCGGTCAGATATTTGAAATCATACATGGTGTTCATCGGATGCGGCGCCCAGCCCTGGAAGACGATGAACTGCTTCTCCTTGATCTCGTAGCCGACCTCGGAAAGCATGCCGGCCTCGCTCGACTCGACCACGTGCCAGCCGTCAAGGCCGAAGGCCGGATCGGAGATGGCGTCCATCATCAATTGATTGGATCCGGGTTCGATGCCGTACATTTTCTTGCCGAATTTGTCGGCGAATTTGTGCAGGTCGGAAATGTCCTTGACCCCGGCCTCCCAGACATAAGTGGGTACGGCGAAGGTGTATTTGGCGCCGACGAGATTGACGCGGACATTCTCGATCGAGCCGTCCTTCTTGTAGGGCTCGTAATAGGTGACCATCGCCGGATCCCAGTAACCCAGGAACAGGTCGAGATCCCTGTTTTTCATGCCCTCATAGATGACGTTGATGCCGAGCACTTCGCTCTGCGACTGATAGCCGAGCGCTTGCAGCAGGACGTTGGCCACTCCTGTGGTGAAGGCGAGATCGTTCCAGCCGGGTTCGGCCATGCGAACGGCCCTGCACTGCTCAGCCTCGGCCGCCTGGGCCGCGTGAGACGCCAGCGCCAACACAGCAAGGCACACGCCATTCGCAAGGATGCGCAACATTTCGGTTCTCCTCTTCTCTAAATTGACCTACTGGTCATTTTATTGTCCCACTGGTCAATTGTTGATCTGGCTGGACGAAAATGTCAACGTGGATTCGTCATGCATGGATCGAACCCGTGAAACTCAAACGTCTCGGTGACATACGCCGCAAGGAATTGCGGCAGGCCGCCTTCGCAGTGCTAGAGCGCGAAGGCATTGCAGGTGCTACCCTGGAAAAGGTCGCCGCCCATGCCGGAGCCTCCAAGGGCATCGTGCTGCACTATTTCCGTAACAAGCAGGAATTGTTCGAGCATGCGATGCGCGAGGCCAATGCCGTGCTGCGCGACGCGGTGGTCGCCCGGCTTCGCCTGGCACGGACGCCGATGGAGCGGCTCGATGCGGTGATCGAAGGCAATTTCGAGGAGCATCTTTTCCGGCCGCCGTTATGCCATGCCTGGCTTTCGCTCTGTGCCGAGGTGCCGCGTGATGAGAAGCTGGCGCGCATCCAGAAGGCGCTGCACGCGCGCATGCGCTCGAACCTTTTGTCCGGCCTGCACGGCCTTGCCTCGAAGGCGGATGCCGACGACATCGCGCTTGGCGTCACCGCACTGATCGACGGGCTTTGGCTGCGGCTCGGCCTTGAGCCGGGCAGCGTCTCGCGCGAACAGGCGATCCGCCAGGTCAAGGATTTTGTCAGCGCGCGGCTTGCCATGCGCCGGCCTGCGACCGCCGGCGCGTAAACTGGCGACTGTCGAAGTTCATACCGTGCGATAGGCGGGCGGCTTGACCATGGCTAAGGATCCGCGGTGCTCTCAAGGTGATCCAAAGCGAGCCTCGGAGTGCCCGATGAGACTGCAAGACAAGCGTACGCTGGTGACCGGCGGCTCGGACGGCATCGGGCTGGCAATCACCGAAGCGTTCCTGCGCGAAGGCGCTGATGTCCTGATCGTCGGCCGCGACGCCGGCAAGCTCGAAGCCGCGCGCCAGAAGCTGGCGGCTCCCGGCCCGGCCGGTCAGTTGGAGACAGTGTCGGCCGATCTTGCCACCAGCCCCGGCATCACAGCTGTTGTCGAGCACGTGAAAGTCTCCGGCCGGCCGCTCGACATTCTGGTCAACAATGCCGGTGTCGCTTACCTCGTCCCGTTCGAAACGGTCAGCGAGGCGCAGTTCCAGCATTCCTTCGCGCTCAATGTGACAGCGGCGTTTTTCCTCACCCAGGGGCTGCTGCCGCATTTCGGCCCCGGTGCGTCCGTCATCAACATCTCTTCCTATTTCGCCAGCAAGATGATCCCGAAGCGGCCATCGAGCCTCTATTCCCTGTCCAAAGGCGCGTTGAACTCGCTGACCAAATCGCTGGCATTCGAGCTCGGCCCGCGCGGCATCCGCGTCAACGCCATCGCGCCGGGCACAGTCGACACCGCCATGCGGCGCAAGACCGTCGACACCCTGCCAGCCGAGGCACAGGCGGAGCTTGGAGCCTATGTCGAACGCAGCTACCCGCTCGGCCGCATCGGCCGCCCCGACGACCTCGCCGGAATGGCGGTCTATCTCGCCAGCGACGAGGCCGCGTGGACCAGCGGTGGCATCTTCGCAATCGATGGCGGATATACTGCGGGGTGAGCGCCGATTGCGCCACTGCGTGAGACCGGATCGGCGCGTTGTTGTTCGGATCCAGATAAAATCCGATCATCAACCAAGCGGCTGTTTTCGGTTACCGGGTGCGATCCTCGTCGACAGAAATACAATACCAATCTCTATTTATACATACCCTTTCACATCAATTAACCATCGAAACAATTGACCTATCATACCCATGATCCCGCCTGAATATATTCAGCAACTTTTTACGCAAGCAACGAATATTACCCTCGCTGCCGATGGGGGTGTAGATGAATCTTCTGTTTGGATTTTCCGGGCGCATCGGGCGTGGGCAATGGTGGTTGGCCCAGCTCGCAGTCCTGGTCCTGTTGGTGGTGACCGTCGCCGCCCTTTTCCATGTCGTGGGCATATCGGCCGGACACAGGCTCAGGGCGCTTCAATCAGACAGGCTGAGTGTCAATCTGGTGCTGCTCATCGGCTCCGCACTTTCGCTCTGGATCAATTTCGCCGCAACGATCAAGCGGTACCATGATCTCGACAAATCAGGCAGTTGGTCCCTGCTGTTGTTCATCCCCTATATCGGCGGGCTATGGGTGCTCGTCGAATGCGGCTTTTTCTCCGGCTCGGACGGCAACAACGACTACGGCTCGCCACCCGGCGCGGATGATTCGAGGAGCGACCTCAACGCCCACATCTCACGCATGAAGGCCGAACGCTCAGTTCAGCAGCAATCGCGACCGGCCAGGCTGGAACAGCAAGCGAGCAAGATGGATTCCGCACCTCCGGCACCGCAAACGAGGCGTCCCACCGGCCCCACCGGATTTGGCCGCCGCGGCCGTTAGGTCAAGGAAGAGAATTCCGCGAACATGCAGCGGGAAGCCATGCGGCAGGGTAAGAATGGCCGCGCGAAAACGACCCTGGCTGCCATCAATAAGGACCGCATCAGCGGCATGCGAAAGACAAAACGTGTCTTTTGTGGGGAATGGGGCAGGCCGCTGCCGGGTTCGACGGTCCGTCGCTTGACCAGCCTTCCAATTCCGCGTCAATCACTGACAACGAAAGTGTTTCGGATATCGGGATATCATGTCGTCAAACGATCCGCTGATCCTTTTCTACACGACATTCTTCCGCAAGCCCGTGGACATCGCATCGATCAAATGTGACTTGCCGGGGCGGTGGACCCTGGACAAGCGCCGGCTCTCCGAGGCGGCGGCGGTGGTCTTTCATATTCCTGACTATCGCGAATTTGGCGATGCCCGCAAATATCCCGGCCAGGATTGGGTGGCCTGGTCGATGGAGAGCCGCCAGAACTACGGCGTCGTTACCAAGCCGGATGTCATGAAACATTTCGACATCACGATGACACACGAAACATCTTCCGACGTCTGGATGCCCTATTTGCCCCTGGCCCGCGAGTGGCAGGAAATGGTCGCCAAACCAATCGCCGCGAAGACGGAGGAAGCGCCCGTTGCGCTGTTCCAGTCCGCGCAATTGACCCGCAGCGGTCGCATCGATTTCACGGCCCAGCTCTCACGCCATATCAAGATCGATTCCTATGGCAGGCACTTTCACAACCGAACGATCAGCGGCCCGGATCTCGGCCGGAAGACCAAGATCGAAACCATTGCGCGACACATGTTTTGCCTTGCATTGGAAAATTCAGTCGAGCCCGACTACGTCACCGAGAAGATCTACGACGCGTTTGAGGCTGGCACGGTGCCGGTCTACCTTGGCGCCCCTAACGTAGGTGAATTCGTCCCGGCAAACTCTTATATCGACGCCAGCGCCTTCGCCGACACCAAGGACCTCGCAGCCTATCTCAAGCACTTGATCGGAACGCCGCGAGAGTACGAGGCCTATTTCGCCTGGCGCTCGGAACCGCTGCCCGACAGCATCGTCAACCGCCTGCGCGGATTGGAAACCCCTCCATTCTGTCGATTGATGAACCTCGTGCGTCAACGCGTGGAAGAGCGGCCGAAACCGGCATCCGCGCGGCCAACACTTCCTTTTGGCCGCTACGCCTCCTTGCGTACGCAGTGGCGCCGCTGGAGGGGAAGGATTGCGACATGGTGATCGAAGATGCAGCCCACCCTTCAACCGATTTGCATCCTCAGGCCGCCCATTCTCCGCTTGATGCCTGTTGTGCAACGCGATAGGCCGTTGCCGAATTCGATAGACTGGAGAACCCGCGTGAGCGCTCAAAAGACCAGAACCGAAACCGATACGTTCGGCCCCATCGAGGTTGCGGCTGACCGTTATTGGGGCGCGCAGGCGCAGCGTTCCCTCGGCAACTTCAAGATCGGCTGGGAAAAGCAGCCAGTTTCGGTCGTGCGCGCGCTGGGCATCGTCAAGCGGGCGGCGGCGGAAGCCAACATGGAGCTGAAGCGGCTCGATCCGGCTATCGGCAAGGCGATCATTGACGCCGCGCAAGAGGTCATCGACGGCAAGCTCAACGACCACTTCCCGCTGGTGGTCTGGCAGACCGGGTCTGGCACGCAGTCCAACATGAACGCCAATGAGGTGATCTCCAACCGGGCGATCGAGATGCTGGGCGGTGTCATGGGCTCGAAGAAGCCGGTGCACCCCAACGACCACGTCAATATGAGCCAGTCGTCGAACGACACCTATCCGACGGCCATGCACATCGCCTGTGCCGAGCGTATCGTGCACGACCTTCTTCCGGCGCTGAAGCACCTGCACAAGGCGCTCGCCGCCAAGAGCAGGGAGTTCAACCACATCATCAAGATCGGCCGCACGCATACGCAGGATGCGACGCCGCTGACGCTGGGCCAGGAATTTTCCGGTTACGCGGCGCAGATCGCCTCGTCGATTAAGCGCATCGAACTGACGCTGCCTGGCCTGCAGGAGCTGGCGCAAGGCGGCACCGCCGTCGGCACCGGCCTCAATGCGCCCGTCGGCTTCGCCGAGCGGGTGGCTGATCGCATTGCCGCCATCACCGGCATTTCCTTCGTCACCGCGCCGAACAAGTTTGAGGCGCTCGCCGCTCACGATTCCATGGTGTTCTCGCATGGCGCCATCAACGCGGCGGCCGCCGCGCTCTTCAAGGTTGCAAACGACATCCGCTTCCTGGGTTCCGGCCCGCGATCGGGTCTGGGTGAATTGTCGCTGCCGGAAAACGAGCCGGGCTCGTCGATCATGCCGGGCAAGGTCAATCCGACCCAGTGCGAGGCGATGACGCAGGTCTGCGTGCAGGTGTTCGGCAACAACGCGGCCGTGACCTTCGCCGGCAGCCAGGGCCATTTCGAGCTCAATGTCTACAATCCGCTGATGGCCTACAACTTCCTGCAGTCTGTGCAGCTGCTCGCCGACGCCTCGGTCTCGTTCACCGACAATTGCGTCGTCGGCATCGAGGCACGTGAGGACAACATCAAGGCGGCGCTCGACCGTTCGCTGATGCTGGTGACGGCGCTGGCCCCGACCATCGGCTATGACAATGCCGCCAAGATCGCCAAGACGGCCCACAAGAACGGCACGACGCTGCGCGAGGAAGCGCTCGCCACCGGACTGGTCAGCGAGGCCGATTATGACCGGCTGGTGCGGCCGGAGGATATGACACATCCGGGGTAAGTTGTTTTGCGGCGGGAGAATTTACTCCCGTCACCGCATCAACCGACACGAATTTCGCGCTTCTTGGCCGATCACGGAAATGTACGGCCTGTGAACGATGTGTCGCCGGTTAGGCGGCTTTGGTGAACAGTCGGCATCGTCTATCTCTCCGGCATTCAACCCAGTCGGAGAAGTCACCATGTCCATCAACACTTCCGCTGCCGGCGCCGCCACCGCGTCCAACAGCTCTGTCACCATCCTGCTCGGCCGCATCCTGCTTGCGGTCATTTTCCTGCTTTCCGGTTTCGGCAAGCTCACCGCCATTTCCGGCACCGCAGCCTATTTCGGCGGCCTCGGCCTGCCCCTTCCGACCGTAACGGCCGTGGTCGTCGGCCTGATCGAACTGCTCGGCGGCCTCGCCATCCTCGTCGGTTTCCAGACCAGGACCGCGGCCTGGGTGCTCGCGGTCTTCACGGTCGCCACCGGGCTGGTCGCCCACACAGGCTGGGCTGACCAGATGCAGATGATCCAGTTTCTCAAGAACCTCGCCATCACCGGCGGCTTCCTGCTGCTGGCTTCTTCGGGCGCGGGCGCCTTCTCGATCGACGCCAAGCGCGGCTGAACTCCCTTCCAAGCTGCCTTCCCAGGCATGACAGAAGCGGCGCGGAATTTTCCGCGCCGCTTTTTCGTTGTCTGAAGTAGCCGGTTTCGGCTGCAGCCGCGCAGGGGTAAGCTGCGCGGAAGCCGGATCGAGCCCGATCGGGCACAGGCAAGGGAGGTGGCTATGGCTCGCAACGCATTGCTTCTGGTTTCGCGACTGCTGTTTGCCGTGATGTTCGTACCGTCCGGCTTCCAGGCGCTCGCCAACATCGCCGGTACATCAGATTATTTCGCCGGCCTCGGCCTGCCGCTGCCAGCGCTTGCTGCCTGGGGCACGGGCCTGTTCGAGCTGATCGCTGGCTTGCTGATCCTCATCGGCTTCCAGACCCGAATCGTGGCGCTGCTGCTGGCGGCCTTCTGCGTCGTTGCCGGCTTCATCGGCCATTACGGCCAGGGCGCCGGCGACGCGATGCTCGCCTTCCTGCACCAGCAGATGCTGATGAAGGACATCGCGATTGCAGGCGGCTTCCTGGCGCTGGCGATGGCTGGTGCGGGCGCCTGGTCGGCCGATGGACGCGGTCCGGTTTAATATCGTCTTAAATCCGCGTGGGTCAGATAAATCACGCTCTGATAGGCCGCGCCTATTTCACCGAAACGCTAGGGCCACCCTCCACCGCCAGCACCAGCCTGCGGTTGGTGATTCGTGCCAGCTGCGCCAGCCGGCCGGCTGGACGCTCACCGTAGAGGTCGGAGAGCGATGCCGGCAACACCAGCGCCAGCACGCCATTGGCGCGCTGTTCCCATTTCAGCCTGGGCATGATGCCGGGCATCGAGGCCGTCAGCAGATAGACGACGCGCATCATCGCCGCCAGCACCCGGGCCCGCTCCAGATAGCGCGGTGTCGCCAGCGCCTTGATCTCGGGCGCGATCGCCTCGTTGAAGATGCCGTCGTGACGATAGGCGTTGGCAAGCGCCAGGAAGGCGCGTCCGGGATGGTCGACACCGAAGAAGGAGGCGTGCGCAATGATGTTGAGCGACTGCCTGCCGCGATATTCGGGATGCGCGCGCCAGCCTATGTCGGCCAGCAAGGCGGCAGAGTGGCGGTAGCGCGCCTCGTCCTCGGTCTCGTCGATGCCAAAGGCGGCAAAGGTCCTGGCGGTCCAGTCGACCAGTTCATGCGCATGGGTGACCGAGCGCGAGCGCAGCCGGGCGAGTTCCTCGGACGCCGAGATCAGTGGATCGGCCTTCTGCTCGGCCGCATCGAGCAGCGAATAGAGGAAGCCCTCGCGCACGCCGAGCGCCGAGACGATGATCTTCGACGGCTGCATCGCCGCCATGATTTCCTGCAAAACGATGGCGCCGTAGGGCAGCAGCGAGCGGCGGTTCTTCGAAACGCCTTCGATGCCCTTGACCTTCTCGATCTCGCCTTTCGCCACCTGCTTCAGGAAATTGGACGCGCTTTCGATGCCAATCTCGTAGTGGTGCATGACGCCAAGCGGATAATTGGTCATTTCCATGTGCAGCCGGGCGAGGTTTCGCCATGTGCCGCCGACGGCGTAGAAGGGTCTGCCCTGCCCGCCTTTGAGCAGCTTGGCCCGCGCCAGTTCGTCACGTGCGATTTTCTGCGCCTGGGCAAGAGAGTTTTTCGCCATGTCCTGCAGGCGCAGGCCGCCCAGCGGCAGCGTTATGCCGTCGCCGATCGCTTCACCATTGACGTCGACCAGTTCGAGGCTGCCGCCACCCAGATCGCCGGCGATGCCATCGGCCGGATGAAAGCCGGAAATGACGCCCAGCGCCGAATAATAGGCCTCCTGACGGCCGCTGATCACGCGGATTTCGGTCTTCAGCACCTCCTCGGCGCGATGGATGAAGTCCGGACCATTGATGGCCTCACGCGCGGCAGCGGTGGCCAGCACATACATATGCTCTGCGCCCGCCTGATCGGACAGCGCGCGAAAGCGGCGGAACTCTTCCATCGAGCGGGTCACCGCTTCGGGGTCGAGTTTGCCGGTCGAAACGATGCCGCGGCCGAGGCCGGCCAGCATCTTTTCGTTGAACAGCATGGTCGGCGAGCGCGCCAGCCCCTCATAGACGACGAGACGGATCGAATTCGATCCGATGTCGATGATGGACAGCGGTCGGCGGTCCTGCAGCCGGCCCTGGGAATCAGACATCATCAGGTGGACGCTGCGGTGTTCTTCTTGCGGCGCTTGAACTGCGCGATGCGCTTGGGCGCATGCGACTTCAGCGCGTCACCCCGTCCCGACAGGCTCGGATTGGTCATGAAATATTCCTGCGCGTTGAACGGTTCCTCGCCCTCCTCCAGCACCACGCGCCGGGAGGTACCATCTGCCAATACGTCGAAACTTTGCTGATTGTCCATGATGTTGCCCAGCATGATCTGGCCCAGGATCTGTTCATGCACAGTTGGATTGGTGATCGGCACCATGGTCTCGACACGACGATCGAGATTGCGCGGCATCAGGTCGGCCGAGGAGATGTAGACGATCGCCTCGTCCGACGGCAGGCCGTGGCCATTGCCGAAGCAATAGATGCGGCTGTGTTCGAGGAAGCGGCCGACGATCGACTTGACCCTGATGTTTTCCGACAGGCCCGGCACCTGCGGCCTCAGGCAGCAGATGCCGCGCACGACGAGGTCGATCTCGACGCCGGCGCGGCTGGCGTCATAGAGCGCGTCGATGATGATCGGATCGACCAGCGCGTTCATCTTCATCCAGATGCGCGCCGGCTTTCCTTCGAGCGCATGAGCGACCTCGTCGGCAATGTGCTTCAAGATGCGGCTTCTGAGCGTGAACGGCGAAATCGCCAGCCGCATTTCAGCGGTCGGCTCGGCATAGCCGGTGATGAAGTTGAACAGCTGGGCGACGTCACGGGCGATCGTCGGATCAGTGGTGAAGAACGAAAGGTCGGTGTAGATGCGCGCGGTGACCGGGTGGTAGTTGCCGGTGCCGAGATGCACATAGTTGCGCAGCTTGCCGTCCTCGCGCCGCACCACCAGCGACATTTTCGCATGGGTCTTGAGCTCGAGGAAACCGAACACGACCTGGACGCCGGCGCGCTCAAGATCGCGCGCCCAGCGGATGTTGGCCTCCTCGTCGAAGCGCGCCTTGAGCTCGACAAGTGCTGTCACCGACTTGCCGGCTTCGGCCGCGTCGACCAGCGCGCGCACGATCGGGCTGTCGTTGGAGGTGCGGTAAAGCGTCTGCTTGATCGCCACCACTTCCGGATCAGCCATCGCCTGGCGCAGGAACTGCACCACGACGTCGAAGGATTCGTAGGGGTGATGGACGACGATGTCCTTCTCGCGGATTGCGGCGAAACAGTCGCCGCCATGCTCGCGGATGCGCTCGGGAAAGCGCGGATTGTAGGGCGTGAACTTCAGATCGTCGCGGGGGATGGAGACGATTTCGGAGATCTGGCTGAGCGCCAGCGGGCCAGTCAGCACGCTGATACGGCTCGACGACACGCCGAGCTCGCCGGCGACGAAGTCACGCAATTCGCCAGGCATCAGCTTGTCGAATTCGATGCGGATCACCGAACCGCGGCGGCGGCGCTTCAGCGCCGTCTCGAAAAGGCGCACGAGATCTTCCGATTCTTCCTCGACCTCGATATCGCTGTCTCGAATGATGCGGAACGTGCCGGAACCCTTGACCTCGTAGCCGGGGAACAGCTTGCCGATATAGAGGCCGACCGCCTCTTCCAGCGGGATGAAGCGGACATGGTGCTTGCGGTCGGGCAAGCGGATGAAGCGCTTCAGCGCCACTGGCAGGCGCAAGAGCGCGCTCATCTCCTCGCCGTTCTTGCGGTGACGAAGCTGCAGCGCCATCGAGAAGCCGAGATTGGGAATAAACGGGAATGGATGTGCCGGGTCGATCGACAGTGGGGTGAGCACCGGAAATACCTGCTCCTGGAAGTGGTCTTCCAGCCAGACCTTCTCGTCCTTGGTCAGAGCATCTCGCGCAATGCTTTCGATGCCTTCCTTGTTGAGCAGGACGGTCAGCGCCGAAAAACTCTTCTGCTGGTCCTCCTGCAACCGTTCGACCTCGCGCAGCAATTGTTCGAGCTGCTGCTCGGGCGTGCGGCCGTCGGGGCTTTTCAGCGTGATTCCTTCGCGCACCTGGCCGGCGAGGCCAGCGACACGCACCATGAAGAACTCGTCGAGATTGGCTGCCGAGATCGACAGGAAGCGGACGCGCTCCAGCAATGGATGATGGGTGTTCAGCGATTCCTCAAGCACACGGCGATTGAACTGCAGCCAGGAAAACTCGCGGTTGACGAAGCGATCCGGGTTGCCGCCCTCTGAACTGGCCACCTCGACATTGACGAATTCGCTCTGCACCGGCTTCAGTTCGTTCATGGTTCCTGCCCGCAACCGTTCCTTTGGGAGCGCCGCCAGATGGCGATGGACGCTCTAACATGCTTTTGTGACGCATGATCCGTCGCGGAATCGCTTGGCATCCGCGGTCACACGCTTAACCGGCTCAACTTATCCTCTGACAGGCTTTTGCGACAGTTTCATTTCATCGATCTTGCAAAGAGACCTGTTATGATCCAGATGCATGCGAGACTGCGTTAAGGAGACGACGATGGCAGGCGGTTCCATTCCCCATTTCCAGAACGATGCGGGCCACCCGGCAATCGACATCGGGGTCAAGGAATTCATGTGCACGGGGGCCAATCCGCCTTTCGACCACCCGCATGTGTTTCTCGACATGGGCGACGACAATGAGAAGGTCTGCCCCTATTGCTCGACGCTCTATCGCTATTCGCCGAAGCTGAAGGCGACGGAAACGCTGCCGGCCGGGTGCCTCTACATCGACCAGGCCGCCTGATTCTTTCGCGACAGACCTGATGGACGAAAAGCGCTCCCGGCAAGTCATCATCGCCGGGGCCGGTGTTGCCGGGCTGACTGCGGCCGTCGCCTTCGCCGAACGCGGCTATGCTGTGCAGGTTTACGAACAGGCACAACGGCTCGAAGCCGTGGGTGCCGGCCTCCAGCTTTCTCCCAACGCGACACGCATCCTTCGCCAGCTTGGCGTGCTCGACCAGCTGCTGCCGGCGGCGGTGCGGCCGGAGGCTGTGGTGCTGAAGGACGCAAGGACGCTGCGTCAACTGGCGCGCGTGCCACTCGGGCAAGCGGGTGAAAGCCGCTGGGGTGCTCCTTATCTCGTCGCACACCGGGCCGACCTGCAGGGCGCGCTGATGGCGCGCGTTGCGGAGATGCCTGATATTCGTCTCACTCTCGGAGGGCGCGTCGAGAAAATTGCTACTGGCAGCCATGGTGTCACCGCGACTGTCGAGATCGGCGGCAAGACGGCAGAGGAACAAGGCTCCTTGCTGGTCGGCGCCGATGGCGTCTGGTCGTTGGTGCGCGCGCTTGTCGATTCAAAGAGGATGGCATCGCCAAGAAGCCGCTTTTCAGGAGCGTTGGCCTGGCGCGCCACGGTCGCAGCCGACAGCAGCGCTGGGCAAGCCTTTGCCGCGATCGGTGCGGTCGATTGCGTCACGACGTTTCTGCATCCGGGATTCCACATGGTCGCCTATCCCGTCAGCAAGGGTGATGCCTTCAATCTCGTGGCCTTCACCAAAGGCGAGCGCATCGCCGACGGCTGGTCCGGCCATGCCGATCCCGGCATCCTCGCCGGCGCCATGCGGGGCACCGCGCCAGGTCTCGTAAAGCTGGTGGAACTGGCCGGCCCGTGGCTGACCTGGCCGCTCCACACGGTCGAACAGACGCAGCCCTGGACCACGTCGAACGGCATCGTACTGATAGGCGACGCCGCGCATGCGATGACGCCGTTCGCGGCGCAAGGCGCGGCGATGGCGATCGAGGATGCGGCCACACTTGCGGGTGTCATTGCCGACTTCCCTGGGGATCAAGCAAGAAATCTTCAAATCTGGGAAAATCTGCGAAAGCCTCGTGTCGCCGCGGTTGCTCGTCGCGGCGCCGTCAACCGCATGGCCTGGCATGCCGCGGGTCCGGTGGCGATTGCCCGCAACCTATTCCTGAAAATGCGCTCCTCGGACAAGCTCGCAGCTGATCTCGACTGGCTTTATGGCTGGCAGCAACAGAAGATCATCCCGCGCTGAAGCGAGGGCATGGTGCAAGAGACGACCGGATGCGCCGAGATCAGTCATACAACCGCATCGACAGCCCCAGCGAAACCGGCAGCGGGTTCCACCAGCCGGTCCGCAGGCCGGCTGTACGCAGTGCGGCGGCGGTCCAGGTGTTGCAGCCGACCAGTGCATTGAAATGGCCGTTGGCTTCGAAGAAGCCATCGAAATTCGAATAAGCAGCATTCGGGATATGGATCGGACCACCCGGTCCCTGCTGAAAGCTGGCCTGGATGAAATCGAGCAGTGCCGTGAACTGAATGTCACCAATATCGAAGCCGGCGACATCCGGATGTGATTGGTCGATATCACCGGCGATATCGACATGCATGACCGACGTGTCGAGAGTCAGTGCCTTCATCACCGGTACGGCCTTCAGCTGCGACCAGGTCGGCGTTTCCAGATAGAAGGCGCGGCCGCCCCAGCCAAAGATGATATAGCGCACCTCAGGGATGTCGGCCGGGATACCGGCCTCGACCAGAAAATGAAAGCGCTGGCGCACCGCATCGTCGACCGGAATGGCGATGTCGGTATGGATCGGGTTCTTCAGCACCAGGATATGACGCGTCGCTGATTTGTCACCCGTCGTTTGCCAGAGCGGGCGTGGCACCAGAGTGCCGAGCGTCAGCGCGAGCGCAACCGCAATCAACAACAGACCAACAAAACGGCCGAGCTTTTTCATCAATGGCGGCCTTGCAAACGCATCCGGCGCGACACGATCCGCCCGCCTCCTGCCTACCCATACGCAAAAGAGCCCGGCACTGTTTCAGCCGGGCTCTCCTCAGTTCACTGAAAGGCCTAGTGCAGGATCTGGCTGAGGAACAGTTTTGTGCGCTCATGGCGCGGATGGTCGAAGAACTCGGCCGGCGTGTTCTGCTCGACGATCTGGCCCTGATCCATGAAGATCACCCGGTTGGCGACCTTGCGGGCAAAACCCATTTCATGGGTAACGCACAGCATGGTCATGCCTTCTTCGGCCAGGCCCACCATGGTCTCCAGCACTTCCTTGATCATTTCCGGGTCGAGCGCCGAGGTCGGCTCGTCAAACAGCATGATACGCGGGTTCATGCACAGCGAGCGCGCAATCGCCACGCGCTGCTGCTGGCCGCCCGAAAGCTGGCCGGGATATTTGTTGGCCTGCTCCGGGATTTTCACGCGCTTGAGGAAATGCATGGCGATTTCCTCGGCCTGTTTCTTCGGCGTCTTGCGCACCCAGATCGGCGCCAGCGTGCAGTTCTCCAGGATGGTCAGATGCGGGAACAGGTTGAAGTGCTGGAACACCATGCCAACCTCGCGGCGCACCTCGTCGATCTTCTTCAGGTCGTTGGTGAGTTCCTTGCCGTCGACGATGATCTTGCCCTTCTGGTGCTCTTCCAGCCGGTTGATGCAGCGGATCATGGTCGACTTGCCGGAGCCTGACGGCCCGCAGATGACGATGCGCTCGCCGCGCATCACCTTGAGATTAATGTCCTTCAGCACATGGAACTCGCCATACCATTTGTGCATGGCGATGATGTCGATGGCGACATCGGTGGTCGAGATGTGCATCTTGGCGGCATTGACCTTGATCTCTTCCGCGCTGACGGCATTTTCGGTGGCCATGACAGGGTCCCCTTGTTTTTTTGTCTTTGGTTATGATGCATCTCGTTATCCCAAAACCGCAATGCACTTTTGGGCGACACGCATCAGCGTTTGTGGCCGGTGTCGAGCCGGCGTTCGGTGTACATGGAATAGCGCGACATGCCGAAGCAGAAAAGCCAGAACACGAAGGCGGCGAAGATCAGACCCGACTTGGCCGTCTGAGCCGTCGCCCAGTTGGCGTCGGAGAAGTTCTGCTTCACGATGCCAAGCAGGTCGAACATCGAGATGATGGTAACCAGGCTGGTGTCCTTGAACATGCCGATGAAGGTGTTGACGATGCCCGGGATAACCAGCTTCAGCGCCTGCGGCATGACGATGAAATACATCTTCTGCCAATAGCCGAGGCCGAGCGAATCGGCGCCTTCATATTGACCCTTGGGGATTGCCTGCAGGCCGCCGCGCACCACTTCGGCCATATAGGCGGCGGCAAACAGCGACACGCCGATAAGCGCGCGCAGATACTTGTCGAAGGTAACGCCCGGCGGCAGGAACAACGGCAGCATGACGCTGGCCATGAACAGAACGGTGATCAGCGGAATGCCGCGTACGGCTTCGATGAAGATGACGCACAGCATCTTGACGATCGGCATTTTGGAGCGCCGGCCAAGCGCCAGCACGATGCCAAGCGGCAACGACACGACGATGGCCACGAAAGACAGCGACAGCGTTACCAGCAAGCCGCCCCAACGCGCCGTTTCGACATGTTCCAGGCCGAACACGCCGCCCACCAGCAAGAAGAACGCCACAACGGGTAAACCGACAATCAGCAACAGGGCGTTGAGGCCCTTGCGCGGCACGCTCGGCATCAACATCGGCACCATAAGCACGACGAGCAATACACCAACCAGAATCGGCCGCCAACGTTCCTCGATCGGATAGGTACCGAACATGAACTGGCCGAACTTGGCGTTCACAAAGGCCCAGCAAGCGCCAGACCAGCCGTCCGGCTGAATTCCGCCTTGCGTTACCGTGGCGCATACGGTCCGGTTCGGCCCTGTCCAGACAGCGTTGATAAAGGCCCAGTTGATGATCTGCGGCAGGATCATCACCACCAGCGCGATACCGATTATGGTCATAATGGCATCGCCCGTCGAGGCGATCAGGTTCTTGCGCACCCATGCGCCGAGACCAGTCACGCCAGCTGGCGCCGGTTGCGCCAGCATCATTTCGGTGCGTACCCAGGACATATCATGTTCTTGCATGTCCTTACCTCTCCACCAGCGCCATTTTGGCATTGAACCAGTTCATCAGCAGCGAGGTCAGAACGCTGATGGCCAGATAGATCACCATCATGATGACCACGCATTCCACAGCCTGACCGGTCTGGTTGAGCACCGTTCCGGTCGTCGCAGTCAGGTCGGGATAGCCGATGGCGATGGCGAGCGAGGAATTCTTGGTCAGGTTGAGATACTGGCTGGCCAGTGGCGGAATGACGATGCGCATGGCCTGCGGCACGACCACCAACCGCAACGCCTGGCCGGAACGCAGGCCAAGCGCCGCCGAGGCCTCGCTCTGGCCCTTGGCGACGCCGCGAATACCGGCGCGCACGATCTCGGAGATGAAAGCGGCGGTGTAGAACGAAAGCGCCAGATAGAGCGACAGAAACTCCGGCTTGACCACGAAACCGCCGCTCAGGTTGAAGGTCGACTGCTTGGGAAAATCGAAGGTCACCGGAAAGCCGCTCAGCACATAGGCGAGCAGCGGCAGGCCGACAATCAGCGCCAGCGATGTCCAGAACACAGGGAATTGCTGGCCGGTCGCCATCTGCCGTTGATGCGCCTTGCGGGCGACGAACCACGACATGGCGATGCCGACAAGCAGACCGACCAGAATCAGCCAGGAGCCGTCACCCCAGATAGCGCGTGGGAAATAGAAGCCGCGTTGGTTGAGGAAGGATCCGAAAGGCAGATGAATGCTTTCCTTCGGCGTCGGCAGCACGGCCAGCACGCCGGAATACCAGAAGAAAATGACCAGCAGCGGCGGGATGTTGCGGAACACCTCGACATAAACGGTGCAGATTTTCTGGATCAGCCAGTTTTTCGACAGCCGGCCGATGCCGACGATGAAACCGATGATGGTGGCGGTGATGATGCCGACAAACGCGACGATCAACGTGTTGATCAAGCCGACAATGATGGCCCGGCCATAAGTGGAGTCAGACGTATAGGCGATGGGCGTGTCAGAGATGTCGAAACCGGCGCGGCCCCTCAGAAAGCCGAAGCCGGAGGCAATGTGGAGGTTGGTGAGGTTGACGATGGTGTTGTGGACAATCCACCAGACACCCGACACCAGCAAAGCAACGACCAGGCATTGATAGAAAATGCTGCGGACTTTGGGATCGTTTATAAGAGAAGCGCGACTTGGCGCCTCGCGAAGAACTTCCTGCGATGCCATGCGACCATCCCCTGGAAAGAGAAACCGGGAGGCAGACGATCTGCCTCCCGGATCACATTTCGGTCAGCGGATCGGCGGAGCGTATTGCAGGCCGCCCTTGGTCCACAGCGCGTTGATGCCGCGGGCGATCTTGAGCGGGCTACCCGACCCGACATTGCGGTCGAACAGTTCTCCGTAATTGCCGACGGCCTTGACGATGTTGACGACCCAGTCGTTGGAAACGCCAAGATCGGTACCGATCTTGGTGTCGGCTTCCTGGCCGAGCACACGCTTGATCTCCGGGCTGGGCGAGTTCTTCATCTCATCGACATTGGCCTTGGTGATGCCGAGCTCTTCCGCCTGCAACAGCGCAAAATAGGTCCACTTGACGATGTGGTACCACTGGTCGTCGCCCTGGCGCACTGCCGGGCCGAGCGGCTCCTTCGAGATGATCTCAGGCAGCACGACATGATCGGCAGGTGAAGCCAGCGTCAGGCGGATACCGTAAAGGCCCGACTGATCGGTTGTGTAAACGTCGCAGCGGCCCGCGTCATAAGCGGCGTTGACCTCTTCAAGCTTCTCGAAGACGACCGGATTGTACTCCATCTTGTTGGCCTTGAAGTAGTCGGCGAGGTTGAGCTCGGTGGTCGTACCGCTCTGCACGCAGACGGCGGCGCCCGAGAGCTGCAACGCGGAATTGACGCCCGGCAGCTTCTTGGCATTGATCATGAAGCCCTGGCCGTCATAGTAGGTGACGCCGACAAAATTCAGGCCAAGTGCGGTGTCGCGGTTGATGGTCCAGGTGGTGTTGCGCGACAGGATGTCGACCTCGCCGGACTGCAAGGCGGTGAAGCGCTCCTTGGCGCTGAGCGGCGTGAACTTGACCTTGGTGCCGTCACCGAAGACAGCGGCGGCCACAGCGCGGCAGAAATCCGCATCGATGCCTTGCCAGTCGCCCTTGTCGTCCGGCGCCGAGAAGCCGGCCAGACCAGTCGAGACGCCGCACTGGATGAAGCCCTTCGCCTTGACGGTGTCGAGCGTCGTAGCCGACGCGGCCGACGCCATCAATCCAAGCGTAGCGGCGCCAAGAATGCCGATAGCAATATGTTTCATGACCCACAGACCCTTTTCTCTGTTTTCAGGCAAACCCTGATTCTTTTTCCCATGTGAACGCAGCTCCCATCCCGGCCCATTCCCGGAACCCCGCATCGTAACCGACGCGCCGCCTCCCATTCACGAATGGCATCGAAGGCGATAATTCCCGTGAGGTCAAGGGAAATGACCGAATCCGACCGCGTTTGAAAATCGATTGCCTGAAATGCCTGAATTGCAGACAAACGCACCCGCGATTTAGTCAGAAACGCCAATAAAGTCGGCAAAGCTCACTGCCCAGCCAATTGGGCATTGTCGGTGTAATCCGCGTGCCGCAATTACTCTTCGTTACCGCTGTTCGTGCGATGGATTTGTGTGAACAGCACTGTTCTTTGCTTGGCCAGGCGCAATCGGAAGTCGGCGTCTGAAGAGGCAGAGGCGCAGCCCGACAACGGCCTTTGCCGAAGAAATTGGCACATCAGAAGTCCGTTTCCTGGCGGGCGCCATGCTGTTGCGCGACCAATGCCGCCGCACTATGGCTAACGGCTTACCAGCAGAGGCAATAACGAATGGCAAAAGACGGCAACGAGCAGGTTTCCGGCAAAATGGGCATCAACACGCGGCTTGCCCATTCGGGTAACAACCCGCACGACTATTTCGGCTTCGTCAATCCGCCTGTCGTGCACGCCTCGACCGTGCTGTTTCGCAATGCAGCCGCAATGGCGGACCGCAACCAGAAATACACCTACGGCACGCGCGGTACGCCGACGACGGACGCCCTTGCCCATGCCATTGACGCGCTGGAAGGCTCGGCCGGCACGATCGTGGTGCCGTCCGGGCTTGCGGCGGTGACCATTCCGCTGCTCGCCTTCGTGTCGGCGGGCGATCATCTGCTGATCGTCGATAGCGTCTATCATCCGACCCGCAATTTCGCCGACACGATGCTGAAGCGGCTCGGCGTCGAGGTGGAGTATTATGATCCCCATATCGGCGCCGATATCGCCGCCTTGATCAAGCCCAACACCAGGGTCGTGTTCACGGAATCGCCGGCCTCCAACACCTTCGAAGTGCAGGACATCCCGGCCATCGCCAAGGCGGCGCATGCGGCCGGCGCCATCGTGATGATGGACAACACCTGGGCGACGCCGCTCTACTTCCGGCCGCTCGACTACGGTGTCGACATCTCCATCCACGCGGCGACGAAGTATCCGGCCGGCCATTCCGACGTACTGCTCGGCACGGTCTCGGCCAATGAGAGCCACTGGAAACAGCTCTATGAGAGTTTTTGCACGCTTGGCTGCTGTGCTGGACCTGACGATGTCTATCAGGTGCTGCGCGGCCTGCGCACCATGGGCGTGCGCCTGGAGCATCACCAGCGCAGCGCGCTTGCCATAGCATCGTGGCTCGAAGGCCAGAAGGGCGTAGCGCGCGTGCTCCACCCTGCCCTTGCCAGCCACCCGGACCACGATCTGTGGAAGCGCGACTTTTGTGGCTCGAGCGGCATCTTTTCCATCGTGCTTGCTGGCGGCGGCCAGAAGGAACAGCACGCCTTCCTCGACGCGCTGCGGATCTTCGGGCTCGGCTATTCCTGGGGCGGCTATGAGAGCCTTGCCGTGCCGGTTTGGCTCGGCGACCGCGTCGTTGCGAGGGCCCCTTATGAAGGCCCGTTGATCCGCCTGCAGATCGGCCTCGAGGATGTCGACGACCTGAAGGCCGACATCCTGCGCGGGCTGGCTGCAGCCGCCGGATGATGATGGCGCAACCGGGCTAACTGCCGCACAGAGTCAGCAAACGGCCGCAAGGCCTTGACGCTGATGACAAAGCGCAAGCCGCTCGCCGCATCCCCGCAAGGTGCTGCGCGCACTATTATTCTCCCGGGCCGTTACTTTGCGGATTTGTTTGACTTTCAAATCCGCGGGTTCGGCAGCATTGCGTACTGCACGGCATCCCGACCAATCCATTTGTCATAAAGCTTGCCATGGCCTTTCGTCTTTTTGTTCCCATCCTTGCCGGCGCAACGCTGCGCGAGCGGCTGCTTGCCTGTATAGGGGCGACGATCGGCATCGCGCTGACTGGCGTGATCAGCGGTCTGGCGATGGGCGGCGGCCCGCATGTGGCCCTGCTGGTGGCGCCGATGGGTGCCTCCGCCGTACTTCTCTTCGCCGTGCCCGCGAGCCCGTTGGCGCAGCCATGGTCGATTATCGGCGGCAACTCCATATCGGCGCTGGTGGGTGTGACCGTGGCGCATTTCATCCATGATCCGGTCATTGGCTCGAGCCTCGCGGTGGCGCTCGCCATCGCGGCGATGTCGTTCACGCGCTGCCTGCATCCGCCAGGCGGAGCGGCAGCACTGACGGCGGTGCTCGGCGGGCCGGCCGTTGTCAGCGCCGGCTTCCTGTTTCCGTTCGTGCCGGTGGCCTTGAATTCAATCATCCTGGTCGCGCTGGGCTTCCTTTTCCACAGGCTGGCGCGGCGCAACTATCCGCATGTCGCCGCACCCGCCACCAACAGCCACGGTACCGCCGATCCGCCGGCGCTGCAGCGCGTCGGCTTCCGGCCCGAAGATATCGACGCGGCGCTGACCACGCTCGACGAGAGCTTCGACATCGACCGCAACGACCTCGAACGGCTGTTGAGACAAGTCGAACTGCAGGCCATGGTGCGCTCGCACCGGACGCTGCTGTGCGACGACATCATGTCCCGCGACGTGATTTCAGTGGCTGAGGGCGCCACGGCCGACGCGGCGCGCCAGCAGCTGCTCGATCACAACATCCGCACCTTGCCGGTGATCGACGCGGATGCCCGGCTGGTCGGCGCGGTCGGCCTGCGTGAGCTGACCAAGGCCACCGACACGGTGAAGAGCGTGATGTCGAAGGCCGGCGCCGCCTCGCCCGAGACGCCCGCGATGAGCCTGCTTCCGGTTTTGACCGACGGCCGCAGCCATGCCGTGGTCATCGTCGACGGCGAGCGGCGCATTCTCGGCCTTATCACGCAGACCGACCTTCTGGCCGCGGCAGCACGCGTGCAGGCGGCAGACAAAGGATCGGCGGCAGCTTAGGATATCGAAGCCGATTGAGCAGCACCTCTTTGGAGGACGCGGGCTCTTCCGCCGGGCATCAAGGGCCAAGTGGCGGTGACGGTGACTTGATCCGTGAGCCAGGCTGATCGCGTGCAGCCGAGGCTCGCCTGCCCTCGTCCGGCCGCGTGATATGTCTCCACGAGCCGTCGTAATTTGGCTTTCGCCGCTCGATCCAGGCGTCGATCCCTTCGCGCAAGTCAGTGGTCGGGGCCACGCGCGCGAACTGTTCGGCTTCGACCAACAGGCCTTCGGCGATGCTCAGGTTGAGCCCACGCGCCACCGCCGTAAGGATGCTTGCGACCGCTGGTCCGGAGTGCCGAAGGATGCGCCTGGCCAGATCAAAGGCCGCCGGCATCAGATCATCATGAGGCACGACCTGGTTGACAAGGCCGAGTTCGAGAGCCCGCGGCGGCGGAAACCAGTCGCCGGTCAAAAGCAGCTCCAGCGCCCGCTTGCGCCCGGCCAGCCTCGGCAGGCGTTGCGTTCCGCCAAAGGTCGGCGGCATTGCAAGGTTGATCTCGGGCTTGGCGAACAAGGCTCGGTCGCTGGCAATGGCAAGCGGCACGGCTTCCGTGATTTCGCAGCCGCCGCCGAAGGCGATACCGTTGACGGCGGCAATTATAGGCTTGCGGAAGGCTTCAAGCCGCGCGGTCAGCCGCTGGCCGCGCATGACGAAGTCGCGCATCGCGACATCCGCGCCACGTGCCACGCTCGCCGAGAATTCGTGGATATCGCCACCCGCCGAAAATGCCCGCTCGCCAGCTCCGGTGAGAATGACGGCGCGGATGCGGTCATCGATTTCAATGTCGTCCAGAACCGCGAGCAGGCGATCGATCAGGGCATAGTTCAGAGCGTTGAGCTTTTCAGGGCGATTGAGGGTAAGGACGGTCACCCCGTCGCGGATGTCATTCAGGACAAGATCGGCCATTGTTCTTCCTTTCCAGGCATGGCGGAAAGGGATCACGCTTTCGATTGCGTGTATATTCACTAGTCGGTATACATGATTGATGTCTGAACCCGTCAGCCCGACCCGGAAACGCATCGTCGATGCCGCAACGAAGCTTTTCTACGCCGAGGGAATCGGTCGCGTCAGCGTCGATGCCATTGCCGAAAACGCAGGCCTCACCAAGCGCACGCTTTACTACCATTTCAAGAGCAAGGACGATCTGGTCGCCGCCTATCTCGATGGTCGCGACCAGCCCAATCTGCGGCAGATGGCCGGCTGGTTCGACGCCGAGGAAGGTGGTG
The DNA here is from genome assembly GCF_055456085.1 of Mesorhizobium subarcticum. Lineage (NCBI taxonomy): Bacteria > Pseudomonadati > Pseudomonadota > Alphaproteobacteria > Hyphomicrobiales > Phyllobacteriaceae > Mesorhizobium > Mesorhizobium subarcticum. The sequence continues at coordinate 5,581,706 of NZ_CM144237.1, forward strand.
CGGACAGCAAGACCGAGGCGATCTTCACCAATCTGGCGCGGGTCGCGCGCCATCCAAAGTGGAAAGGATGCGGTTTTCTGCGCACGGCCGCGGAACTTGCCTCGATGCCCGGCCACCCGGCGGTCAAGGTCGGAGCGCGTCACAAGTTGAATTTTGAAGCATGGCTGGCCGGCGCCTTGTCCGACCACGGCATCGAGGAACCACAGGCGGTGGCGCGCGAGATCGTGCTGCTGATCGACGGCTCGTTTTCGATCATGCTGATCCACCGCAATCCCGATTATGTCGAAGCCGCGGGACGCGCTGCGGCGACACTTGTCCGGGCGAGATCCCGGAACAACGACTGACTGGCGCCGCTTGGAGCGTGGCCGGCAAGCATGGTATCGCAAGGCCAGGAGGCAGCGATGCGTGTGATTTTCCGATGCGATCCAATGCTGGTCGAGCACTTGCCGCGCCCGATCCTGGCGCGTGGCACGCTGCCGGATTGGCTGCGCGCAATGCCCGCCACCGCCTATTCGGCGATCCATGGCCGCGACATTCGCACGCTCAAGCAGTGCCCGCCGGTGGTTGACGCGATGACCTATGGCTTCATGGTCCTGCTGCCATGCGACGTCGTCGTCGAAAAGGGTACTTTTTCTTGGAGCTGGAATATCCCGGACCCCGTCACTAAAAACCACCCGAGAGCGCCGCTGAGCTTCCATACGCCGGGCCAGCTCGCCGGCAGCCCGTTTGCCAACCCAAGCCTGGCCGCCCTCAAATTCAACAGCTTCTGGACCATTGAGGTCGAGGACGGTTGGTCGCTGTTCGCGACCCATCCGGTCAATCGCGAGGATCTTCCCTTCAGGCTGCTGACGGGTCTGGTGGATTCCGACCGGTTCAGCGATGGCGGCATCAATTTCCCGGCGGTCTGGACGGAGCCCGAATTCTCCGGCGTGCTCCGGAAAGGAACTCCGGTCGCGCAGTGCTTTGCGGTTCCGCGGGCCGCGCCTCAGCTCGAATACGAGGTGTTCGACGAGAAACGGCAGGCATCCTATGCGCAGACGGTCGCGGATGTCCTGTCAACGCCCGGCGTCTACCGCAAGCGCTTTCGCGCCCGGCGGGGGCGCGCCGCCGGCGAGTGAGCGACGCAGCGCTTCCTCATCGAGCCACAGCCTGCCGCTCGGTGCCGATGTGAGCGCCATGGCGATCACGCCGAACGTAGATGGACGCAGACGATAGGCCATCGAATACGCTGCCATGGCCCCGTCGAGGTCGCCGGTTTCCTGCAAGACGACGCCCAGATTGACGGCTGCCTCCGGTGCGTCCGGGTTCATCTCAAGCACCCGTCGATAGGCTTGGGCAGCACCGCCGAACTTGCGCATGTCCTGGCGCACTAGCCCGAGGTCGAACCAGGCAGCCGGATGCCCACCGCCGGCGACGGCGCGTTCGAGGAAGGCTTCCGCCTCCAGCGACTTGCCGCGTCCCCACGCAAGGCGCCCGAGGCGGGCCATTGCCTCCTCGGATTTTGGTTCCCTTTGCAAGGCGAGTGTCCAGGACGCACCAGCCGCCGAGGCATCGCCTGCCTGATCGAGGGTGCGTGCCCGCTCGAGCAGGATCTCCGACTTCGACGATTGCCTTGCCGCGTGATCCAGGAGTTGCAAAGCCGCTTCGAACCGGCCTTCGGCCCGAGCAATCCGGCATGCGAGAATCAAGGCTGGCACATTGTCCGGACGAGCGGCAAGGCTCGCTTCGATGCGCGCACGAGCCTCCGGCAAGTCGGCCCTCGCGAACAGGACCGCCGCCATCAGATGGCAAAGCGCCGGATCGTCCGGGTGCTGCTTCAGGCCCAGCTCACATAAATCCACTGCCTGACCGTGATTGCCGGAATTGAAAGCGGCCACAGCCCGGCGGATCAAATCTCCAGTTTCACCTTGATCGGCGTTCACCATTGCGTTGCCGCCCCTCTAGAACCCCAGCGCCAGCCATGCCGTGCCGGCGATGAGCGTGATCAGCGTCAGCGGCAGCCCGACCTTGAAGAAGGCACCGAAAGACAACGGAGTGCCGGCGGCCTTGGACTGCTCGGCGACGATCAGGTTGGCGACCGAGCCGAGCAGCGTGAAATTGCCGGCGAGCGTCGAACTCATCGCCACCACCAGCCAGGCGCGTTCGGGGTTTTCCAGCCCGGGGATAAACGGCCGCAAGGCCAGCACGGCCGGCACATTGCTCATGATGTTGGAGAGCACCGCGGTGAAACCCGACAGACGCCAGACATCGTCGAGGCCGAGATTCTTGGCCGAGGCGATGAGATCAGGCGTCAGCAGCGTCTTTTCGGCGCCGGCAACGACCACGAACAGACCGGCGAACATGAACAGCAGCGGCCCGTCGATCTCGCGATAAATGCGTTCCGGCTTGATGGCGCGGGTGAGCAGGAGAATGGCGCCACCGATCAATGCGGCCTTGGCAACGGGAACGCCTGCGAAGAAGGCAATTGCCAGCCCGATGCAGACAATCACTGCCTTCAGCACCTGCCCTCGATGCATGCGGCCACGCGAAACTTCTGGGCTCAATTGGGCGGTGCGGGTGAATTCGGCCCGATAGACGATGCGCACGATGATGATGACGGCGACCAGGCCGAACAGGGCGACCGGCGCCAGCGCCGCCGCAAAAGCCGGATAGGAAATGCCCGACAGCGCGCCGATGACCATGTTCTGCGGATTGCCGGTGATGGTGGCGACGCTGCCGCAGTTCGACGCGGTGGCGGTGGCGATCAGATATGGAACCGGGTTGCGGTTGATGACGCGGGTGACATGGACGACGATCGGCGCCATGACCAGGCAGATGGCATCGTTGACCAGGAAGGCCGACAGCACGCCGGTCAGCAGCGTCACCATCACCAAGAGCATGAAGGGTGCGTGTGCGTGCTCGATGGCGATGGCGCCAAGGCCGCGAAAGGCGCCGGAGACCTTCAGATGCGCGACCACGATCATCATGCCGAGCAAAAGCGTGATGGTGTCGAAATTGATTGCCCGGTAGGCATCCTCCATGCTCACCGCGCCGATGGCGATCATCGCGGCGCCGCCAAGCAGCGCTATGCCTGCCCTGTCGAGGCGCAGGCCGGGGATGCGGCCAATGGCGACGCCGGCATAGGTCAGAACCAGGATCAGCAGTGCCGCCGCGCCCATCAATGTCATTGGTAGGAAGTCCTGCTCGATCTGTTGGCCCACCGATGTCGGCCGCCCGGTGGTTTGATTTGCGCGCCAGCTTTAGCGCGATGTTGGAAGCGATGCCAAACGGATTGGGCAAACTGTCGTTCCACGGCTTGCGCCGCTAGCGTCGATAAAAATCCAGCCGCTGTTGCAAAGACTGTGGTGAAAACAGTTGCTCGACGGTCCGCCGCGCCTCTTGGCCCACTCTCGCCCGCAACGCCGGGTCGGCCTTGAGTTCGGCCAGGATCCGCGCCGCCTGTTGCGTCGTCTTGAACAGAAAGCCGTTTTCGCCATGCCTGATATGATCGGCATAGCCGCCATGCGAATGGCAGACCACCGGCAAACCGCAAGCCATCGCCTCGAACACGACGCGGCCGAACGTCTCCACATGCGAACCGGTGCGGTAGTAGAACACGTCGAGCGTCGGCAGGAACTGTTCGGCGGCAAATTGGCCTTCCGGCAGGAGCTCGAGTTGCGGATGCGGCGCGAGCCTGTCCTTGAGTGGCATCCCGCCCTGGATCCGTACTGCATCGCCATCGGCCAGCAAGGACTGATAGAGCGCCAAATCGTCAGGATGATGCTTGTCCGCCGTATCGCGGCTCAACCGCCCGACCGTGAACGGTCCATCCGGCCTGGCCGACCGTGGAGAGAACCGGTCGATATCGATCGGCGATGGATGCACGGCACCTTCGACCTGCAGCAGGCGCCGTTGAAAGTCGGAGATCAGCACCAGTTCGGCATCCGGCCAGCCCAGCAGGCGCGGCATGCGCGTCGTCAGTGCGATGATCTTCGGATGAAAGGTGTTGAAGACGTATATAAGCCGGCGCGGCCGCGCGATCAGGTAAGGCCACGCCTTGTTGCGCCAATGCGCACCAAGAAAGACATATGTGCCGCCGTCCGGCACGTTGCGCGTTGTCGGCGAGACACGGCGAACCGGAAATTGCCGCATCAGTTCGTCGGACACGCGCGAAGAGGTTGCCCACAGACGCACGTGCCGTTCGGCGCCCAACAGCCGATACAGCTCCAGGGTTTCGCGTTCACTGCCGCCAAACGGGTTTTGAAAACCGTTGAACAAATGGATCATGATCGGTGCGTTTGCCTGGCCTTGTCCGGGGCCGTCTCGTCACTCGTTCACCGGCACCAAAAAAGTCGTGGCCGCACTGGCGGCCTGGACGCCCGAAGAGCTCAAGAAAGCAGAAATATCCCTGGCAATGCCTTTACATTACCTGCCGGGAGGAAGCACACCCAAAAGCAAGCGTCAAGGAATCAGCCCCCCAACTGATTCGCTCTGCAAGACTGCGGTCAATGCACCGTGGCGACGCTGGGCTGGGACACCTGTGAGGCTTCCGTCGGGTCGAAACTGACCTGATCGCGTCCGTTCGATTTGGCGGCATAGAGCCGTCTGTCGGCGGCGGAGAATATCGCCTCGTAGGTCGTCGGGCCGCTAAAGCTTGTGCCTCCGATCGAGACGGAGAGCGGACAGGAGCGGCCGCCGGGCGAAAAGTCCATCTCGCGTATCCGTCGGCGGATGGCTTCGGCAACCAGCCAGGATTGCGAGGGGTCGACACCGGGAAGAAACACGCCAAACTCCTCGCCGCCGATGCGGCCGACGATATCGCCGCCGCGCAACTGTCCCTTGATCGCCTGCGCGATCAGCTTGAGCGCTTGGTCGCCACAGTCATGGCCGAGGCGGTCGTTGATCGCCTTGAAGTGGTCGGCGTCGATGATCAGCAGCGCCCCAGAATGGGTTTGCTCCTGCTTGCGGGTCTGCTCGAGATAGGCCTCGACCAGCATGGAGAAGGCGCCACGGTTCAGCACCGCCGTCAGACTGTCGGTCGCGGCAACGATGCTGAGGTCGCGCTGGGCTATGGCCAGCTGGCGGATCTTCCACATGAGGAAAAACAGAAACGATCCGCCCAGCACCAGGGGCAGCATAAGATCTGTCAGTTGCGCCCGCCACACAGCCTCGGGCGAAAGATAGGGGAAATTGAAGGAATCGACGAAAAACGCCACGGCAATGAAGAATGCCGTACCGGCGGCGGTTGCAGCGATCACCCTGCCCCAGCTTGTCGGCGACAGGTCGAGCTTCATTGCGTTCAACTCCGTTAGTCGTCGCTACTATGACGTACCAACGCAAACAAAATGATAAGAGTTTCCTTCAATTCGAGATCAGATGACCAGGAACCGGAGCAGGCTCGCCCGATGGGCTGCCGTGCTCCGGCGATGGAAGCGAGCGCGTTCGCCGAACTTCGGGTAGATCCGGAGAAATCCTTGATATCAGCGGCTGGGCGCCGGTCCACCCGTCTCGACGACGAAGGATGCCGCGATCAGGTCGTCGGCATCCAGTCGTAGCGAACCGTCGCCGGCCCCCATAATGGCGGCGACCTTGTGGAAGGTCTTCATCTCATGGTCGGAAATTTCGGCATCCTGCATTCTGGCCCTGAGTTCAGCGATACGTCGCCCCAACGCAGGGGACGTTCCAATTTCACGTTTCGACATGGCCTGGTTTTCTCCTCCCCCAACCCGCTTTGTTTGCCCCGCCCATTCGCCGGCCGCACTTTGCCTTTTATGAGGCTCCGCGAATACAAGGCCCCGAACGCATGGTGTGGGCTAAGGTTCCAGGCTTCGCGGATCACGAAATAATTCCGGCTCGGCCAAGCCAATGGGCGAAAAGTCGAAACCCAACTCCTCGTTGAGCGGGGTTGTGATGGACAATCAATGACCGGGCGAAAGCACGGGCCGCTGTCGCGGTGGGCGCCTCGATCGCGTGGGATATGAGATGATGGTCGGAGTGGAGAGATTCGAACTCCCGACCCTCTGGTCCCAAACCAGATGCGCTACCAGCCTGCGCTACACTCCGAACGGTCTGTTGCCTATTCATTTCGGTGTTACATGGCAAGTGCAAAAACCTTGCCGACATGCGCATTGCGCAGTAATGACGGGCGAAGGGTGGCGATGCCGCCTTGGATAATAACGAGGTGGCCATGTCCGCGCGCATTTTCAGCCCTGCCAAAACCGCAATGCAGTCCGGCAAGGCCAAGACTGGTCAATGGGTGCTGGAATTCGACCCGGAGATGCGCAAGAAGATCGATCCCCTGATGGGCTACACGACCTCGGGAGACATGAAGAGCCAGATCAGGCTCACCTTCGACACGAGGGAAGAGGCAGTTGCCTATGCTGAAAAGAAAGGGCTGACCTTCCGTGTCGAGGAGCCAAAAGAGACCAAGCGCCGCCAGATTTCCTATGCGGAGAATTTCCGCTATGACCGCAGGACGCCCTGGACGCATTGATCGGCGGCCAGCGCCAAGTATCCAGCCGGCCCAGTGGCCGGCCAGCGGTCCCGTAGCTCAGCTGGATAGAGCACCGGCCTTCTAAGCCGATGGTCACAGGTTCGAATCCTGTCGGGATCGCCAGCATTTCCGGGACTTGTGCCTCTGATTGGAAATGAGTTGTGTCTAGCTCCAAGTTTCCGTATCGGCACCATGTAGGCACGCCCCCAACTCAATGGGTGTTCACGCAAGAATGATCACCTTGGATCGACCGTCTGCGGCCGAAAGATTCCCGACCCCGGAAGGCGGCGGGCTTCCCGCATGGCTTCTGCCGATTTGTCCAAAAGCGCACGCAAGTTCACAGCCCGCTGCTCGTCGCGATGCGCCTTCCGGAAATGGATAGAGCGTGATCCGCAGCGGCCAGGGCAATGCGAAGTGTTGACGAACGCTTGCGGTGAGAAACGAGACGATGTCTCGTAACATACAGTTCTTCGAAAGGATTCATTTCTCGTAAACTGAGCCACATTCCGCCTCCCATCGAGAATCTGCTTCTAGCCCTTCAGTTGCTTGCGCCAGAGTGGCTTCAGCAGCTCCAGGCATGCCAACACGGCAAATCCCGCCGCAAGCGTCACTGCCAGGTCGTTGAGATGCAGCGGTCCGAAGCGGAAGAGGTCGGTGGCGAACGGCCACAGGAGTGTCCCGCTCAGCGTTGAAGCGACGACCACGACAACAATCATGAGCGATCGATTGGGCCTGGTGATCGCGGTCAGAAGGGATGCGCTGAAGGAGCGATTGACAAAAATCAGCCCCACGATTGTCAGCACCAGCGAGAAAAATATCAGGGCTCGGATTTCGTTCTCAGCCATGCCCTGCTTCAGGGCGACAAGATAGATGCCCGCGAGAAATGCGAAGGCGAGCGTCCCCTGAACAAGCCCCCACCCGATCAAGGCGCCAGAAAACAAAGGTGCATCCGGGTTGCGAGGCGGACGGCGCATCACATCGTCTTCTTCGGTTTCAGCCTCGAAGACCAGCGAGCACACCGGATCGATCACCATCTCCAGAAAGGCGATATGTATTGGCCCGAACAGGATTGGCAGGCCAAACAGCAGGGGCAGCAGCGAGAGACCGGCAATCGGCACGTGGACGGCGAAGATGAATCCCATTGCCTTGCGCAGATTGTCGAAGATGCGGCGCCCAAGCCGAACGGCTTTGACGATCGAACCGAAATCGTCGTCGAGCAGAACGATCGCCGACGCTTCGCGCGCGACGTCTGTGCCACGACCTCCCATGGCAATGCCGATATTGGCTGCCTTGAGCGATGGGGCGTCGTTGACCCCGTCGCCAGTCATGGCAACGATTTCACCATTCGACTTCAAGGCGCTGACGATGCGAAGCTTCTGTTCGGGCATGATGCGCGCGAACACTGTCGCGGTTTTCACGCGCAAAGCCAGCTCCTCGTCATTGAGCGCCTGCATCTCACTGCCGGTCACGATGCTCTCGGCATCGAGGCCGGCCTGGCGTGCGATTACCTTGGCGGTTGCCGGGTAGTCGCCGGTGATCATCATCACCCTGATGCCAGCTGAACGCGCGTCGCTTACGGCATATGGGACACTTGCGCGCAGTGGATCGGTCAGGCCGACAAGTCCTAGGAACTCAAATTTGAAATCGTGTTGCGTCTCCGGCAAGGCGCCGCCGCGACGGGATACACGGGCCACGCCGAGCACTCGCAATCCTTCGGTCGCCATGGCTTCGACGGAGCTTTTCAAGGCTTTCAAATCCTTTGCGTTCAGATGGCACAGCGCCCCGATCGTTTCCGGCGCTCCCTTTGCCGCAACCAGCGAATTCCCATGGCCTCCTGTCGATTGCCAGACGTTCGACATCGCCAGCAGTCCAGGTCGAAGCGGATAGCCGCGGACCAGCTCCCAATCCGGATTCTCCAGTATCTTGCGTTTGGACAGCCGTTCCTTGGCGAGCTTGTGAAATGCGATCTCCATGGGGTCGAAAGGAATCTCGGCACTGGCAAGCACTCCGATCTCGGTCAGATCGGCGAATGCCGCCGGCAGATCGGTGCCCGGGTTATCCGCCATCCCAAACGACTTTCCATCCGCCGTCCGAAGTTCGGCGATCGTCATGCGGTTCTCGGTGAGAGTTCCTGTCTTGTCGGTGCAAAGGATCGTCGCCGAACCAAGGGTTTCGATCGCCGCGGCCCTGCGGGTCAGGACGCGCGCCTGTGATATGCGCCACGCACCCATGGCCATGAAGATCGTGAGCACGACGGGAAACTCTTCCGGCAGCATGGACATGCCGAGCGCGATGCCCGCGAGCACGGCGTCAAGCCATCCGCCACGCAGAAACCCATAAAGCAAGACGGCGACGACGCTGACCGCGCTGCCAACCATTGCGAACGTGCGTACAACACGTCGCATCTGCGCCTGCAATCGCGGCGGTTCGGTCTCCATTGAACTCAGCGAGTGCCCTATCTTGCCGATTTCGCTCCGTGGCCCCGTCGCCGAGACTTCCCCTATGCCCGAGCCACGGACGATCAGCGAACCCGAGAATATGAAAGGCAGGTCGTCGCCGCCTGGCCGGCGTTCGGTCAGTGGCGCGGCGGTGTCGGCGGCGATCTTTCGAACAGGTACGGATTCACCAGTCAAAAGCGATTCGTCGCACTGAAGGTCCTGACTCTGCAGCAGCGTGGCATCGGCCGGCACCCGGTCACCCTCGCCAAGCACGACGACGTCACCCTGGACAACTTCTCGACCCGCAATGCGCTTGCGTTCACCACCGCGTATGACCAGGGCGCGAGGACTTGTGAGATCACGCAGCGCTTCCAGGACACGCTCGGTGCGTGTCTCCTGTATGATGGTTATGCCGATCGACATCGTGGCAAAGGCCAGCAGGATCAGCGCTTCCTCCAGGTTGCCCAGAAGCAGATAGACAACGCCGCCACCAAGCAGGAGCGCAAGCATCGGCTCGCGAATGACCTCAAGAGCAATCCGCAACGGCGTGCGTCGGTTGGCCCTCGGCAGTTCGTTGGGCCCTTCGGCAACCAACCTGGTTTGCGCCTCGGTCTCTGAAAGGCCGTGAAACGTATCCGCCGTCGAGATAGCTTGTGGCATGTCAACTCACTCTGGCGGTCGTTCGGCCAATGCCATGGCCTGTTCTTCGCCTGCACGGGCAGACTGGCAACAAGGCGTAATTTAGTGAGACAAAAGGATGGGAAGTCTGAGGTCGCTCAGGACACCTTCGGTCGCACCACCCAGAACAAAGTCCCTGACACGGGAGTGACCGTACCCACCCATGACCAGCAGATTCGCGCCCATCTCCAGAGCGCAATTCTGGAGCGTATTGCTTATTGGACCTGCTTCGGCCCTGATGGAAACCGCGGTAGCGGGGAGTCCACGAGCCACAAGTCCAGAAGCGAGGCGCTCGCCGATATCTTCGGCTTCGAGGGTCTTTTCCCCAACAACGGTCATGACCGTCACCGTCGAAGCGCCATTCAGAAACACTTGCGCATCGGCGACTGCACGGGCTGCGACACGGCTGCCATCCCACGCGATAGCGACATGGTTTATTGCACCCGCTGTCGCAACTTCGGGGAGAAGCACCATGGGCCGACCGGAACCGAACAGGACAGCCTCGGATACCATCCGAACCGTCTGATTCTTTGGCACCCAGCCGACAAGAGCCAGATCGAAATAGCGGGCCTTTGCTGCTGCGGCCTCTCCCATCAATGCCGGCGGAGCAGCAATCTCCTCTGTGGTCAGCGATAATCCGACCACCGAGGCCTCCTTGGCAAGCGCGGTGAGGAGATCCAGCGTGTGCTGGCGGCTGGCAGCCTCGGCTTCACGGATCATTTGAGGAAGGTTCATCAGAAATTTTGACAGGGCATTCGACACATCCGGAATGTCGACGTTGATGGCCATAGCATGAAGCGCGCTGCCTATCTGGTGAGCGAACGCAACTGCGTTCTGCGTGGTCCTCTCGGTGTTCGAGTTCGGGGTAAGTGACGAGAGGCAACAGGCTCAATCTTTGCATGGAATGACCCTTTGCCATTATCCGCCGACCACGCCCTTGGCGACGTTCACGCCGAGATCGTAGACCAGGATGCCGCCATAATAGGCGGTGACCGTGACCAGGACGGACCCGGCAAGCTCAATCACCGGAACGGCGACAGCCATAGCCCCGATGCCGCGATTGCGAACCCATAGGCCCAGGCGGACGATACCCCAGATGAAGAAAGCCAGCGCGGTGAGGCCGCCCAATCCCTCGTGCATCTCTGCCACCGGGCTGCTGAAGCCGCCGGATTCCGCGACATCCAGCGCCAGCCCGCCAAGATACCAGGTTACAATGGCGAACAGCCCGGCAGCCACGGCAAGGCCCGTCGAAATCGTGCCGGCACCGCTTCGCACTGTCATGTCTTGGCGCCGCGAGAGGGCGATAATGTCGATCAACGTGACCGTGAAAATGATGACGATTGGAAAATGCACGAAGATCGGATGGATATGCTGAATGAGCGGCATGAGTCTTGAGACCTTCCTTTGAAAATCAAACTGGAAATTGCTGAGGCTGAAATTGCGGACATCTAGATCGAAATAGCTCGGCGGCAGAGCCCGAGCCTTGACCTAGGACAAGAAAGAAATTGAACGATGTTTGCGCGAGTCAGCTAAATTAACCACCGCCTAACGCAACGCGCGAACGGTGGATAAGTTCACCACGCCATCAGGTAGGTGGAACCAAAGCGATCAATTCTGCATCCCGCTTTGTTTGGAAGCTCAGCATTTGCTTGCGCCTGATGCAAGGCAGCAGGCGCACACTCTGCTCCCCTATAAGCGGAACACGCCGCGAAGATCTTCCTTGGCAGAATGTCGGCCGGATTTTCGGAAATGAGGTTGAACAGCCTCGCGCCAGACCATCACCACTCCGTTACAGCAGCACGCGCTACGCTTCGGAAGGTGGGCCAGCACATGCGGTTCGTACCGCCTTTGTCAGGACAAGCCCGACGCCCAAAAAGACAGCCTCCATCGAATAGAACTATCGGGAATGCCGGGTGCGTTTGCCAAGCGGTTTGCAAACAGGCAAGTTGTATCAGCAAAGATGGTTGCGGGTGGCATCGGGTCATCCGCCCCCGGGGGATCTCTGCCTGCCGGCGAGAAATGGACAATCCTTGGCTGTGTCAAGCCTAAGACCTAGGTCCGATTTTGGGCGCTAAATGGTCCGAGCGACAAAGGCATGAGTCTTGGGCCACTATCGCCCGCCGGCCGATCTAGCGAATGCTCCTCCTGTCAACAACGCCGGTTCAGTCTTGCAAAAGGCCGTCCCAGAAAGACCGGCAAAAGGAGGACCAAGATGCGCAAACTGTCTTTGACTCGACTTTGCTGGCTCGCTTTAAGGGCTTCATCAGCGCTGGCTTTGACCGTCGCACCCTACCATCTTACGTTTGACGGCGCCGGCATCGCTAAGGTGGTGTCCGCCAGCGCCCACGCAGAGAGTGAGGGCGGTGGGGGCGGTGGCGATGGCGGTCATGATGGCGGCGGCGGTGATGGTGGCGGCAGCGGTGGCGGCAGCGGTGGTAACAGTGGTGGCCATGACGGCGAAGGCCATGATGGTGGCGACGACGGCGACAGTGATAGCAGTGGCAGTGGCAGTGGCAGTGACGACGGCGCCGGCCACGACGCCGGTGACGACAATGGCGGCGGAACAACGACCGGCGGTGGCGCTGACGACGATGCCAACGACGACGACACTCCGCCGGTGGCTACGACGCCCTAATCTGGCAGGACGATAGAAAAATGAATACGCCGTCGTTGACCCGAATTTGCTGGTTCGTCCTACGGGCATCGACGGCGTTGGCCCTCACAGTCGCGCCCTATCGTGTCAGTTTCGACTGTACCGCTGGTATCGGTCCTGCAAACGCCCATGCCGAGAGCGGCGGTGGCCATGACGGTGGTGGCCACGGCGGTGGCGATGGTGGCCACGGCGATGGCGATGGCGGTGGCGGCGGTAGCGGTGGCGGCGACGGTGGTGGCGGCGGCGACGGTGGCGGCGACGGTGGTGGCGGCGGCGACGGTGGTGGCGACGGTGGTGGCGGCGGCGACGGTGGCGGCGGCGACGGTGGTGGCGGCGGCGGCGGTGGCGATGGTGGCGGCGGCGATGGTGGTGGCGATGGCGGCACCGGCAACGTCCACGTGAACCCCGCGACTGGCGACAGCGTCAGCATCCATGGCACGGCCATCCAGGTTGTGCACCCCGATGGCTTCAGGGAAAGAGTTGAAAACGGCCGCTTTGTGATGGAGGACACGCTCGGCCGCACCATCGTCAACCGCGCTGCTACGGCTGCTGATCTGGCACGCCTCAAAGGGCTGTAAGAGCCAGGGTTTTCCCAGAGTTGTGAGAGCGGAGAAGTTTAGTAAGGCAACACTCGTTTCTCACCTCACCCCTGCCTCCGGGCGGGGGTGAGTTCTCTCGCCGACAAGCGATCGGAGGACACCATCTTCAGCCGAAGTTATCCTTGATCTGTTGCATCAACAGCGCAGCCTCCGTGCGATTTCGTACATCAAGCTTCGACAAAACTTGTGTCATGTGGTGCTTGACCGTCTTTTCCTGCAGCGCCAGCCGCCCGGCAACTTCCTTGTTGCTCAACCCCTCCGCTACCAAGCGCAGGATCTCTGCCTCACGCTCAGTGAGTTGGCGGATGCGATCGACCTTGCGGTCACCCGGTTGCAAAAGGTCAGACAACATTCTCGCCGACAGGGTCGGAGATACATACCTTTCGCCAGCCGCGACGCCGTGGAGGACCTCCGCCAGCATCTTCGAACCGACCCCTTTCAGCACATAGCCGCGCACGCCTGCGTTGAGCGCCTGGGTGACATTGGAATTGGCCTCCGACACGGTCAGCATGACGATCTTCTGTTGTGGGCTGGCAGCCAGGATGCTCGCCACAGCGGCAAGCCCACCGCCCGGCATGCTGATATCGAGCAGAAGAACGTCGGGTTGCTTCGCCTGGACCAGTCGCTCTGCATCGTCCGCGCTGGCACCTTCGCCGACCACTTCGAAGCAGCCGATCTCACCAAGGCTGCGGGCGACACCCTCGCGAAACAGTGGATGGTCGTCGACAATGGCTATGCGAATGGTTCCGGTCATGGCGTCTCCTCCAAGGACAAAGTGATCGCCAAGCGCGTGCCATGCGGGCTAGACGCGATCTCGAAATGTCCACCAATGCTTTCGATGCGTTCCCTCAATCCCGCAAGGCCGAGGCCTCTGCTTTGAGCTGGATTGAAGCCTGAGCCACCATCCGACACCTCGACGAAAAGCTTGCCGGCCTTCGTGCGGGCTTCGACGGCCTGGTCCTTGCCTTTCGCATGACGCCAGGCGTTGTTCAGCCCTTCCTGGACGAACCGATAAATGCTGATCTTCTCTGACGGGCCCAGCGTCGGCACGCTGGTGGGAAGTGTCAATGAGACCGAGGTTGCGGTCCGGCGTTCATGTTCGGTCACGGCCAACCGCAGTATGTCCAGGACGGCTGCTGTTTCGATCTGCGGCAGCACTAAGCCATTGCAGATGCCGCGTATCTCGCGCATCGCCTCGTTTAACGTCTTGCGGATACTTTCAATCTCAGCTTCGCGCGTTTCGATCGACATCTCTCCATCGGCCAGCAGCGGGCTGTCCATGCGTAACGCCGCCAGTGCCACGAGCTGTGCGGGTCCGTCGTGCAGGTCCGCACCAATGCGCCTGAGATACCGCTCATTGATTGAGGTGGCGCGCCGCGACGCGCGCTGGACACGCCGGCGCAGCGTTGAGTTTTGTGACAACAATTTCAGCAATTCGGCAACCTTTGCCTCGAGTGACACACGCTGCGCCTCGATGGTGCGGCTGCCGCGAAAGACAATGCCGGACAGAAGTGCCAGTGCAGCTACCGTGGCGCCCGCGACCACCGCCCAGCTTGACCAGAAAGCAGCGCTCAGCGTCGACTGGAAATCGTCGGACAATTCGTAGAATTCGGAGACCGCGACGGCTTCGCCCGACCACGGTTCGCGTACCGGATTATAGATTTCAAGCAATGGACCGCCTGCCACCCTTCCATCCTGGGCTTCGGCTTCGTCGAGCTGGTTGAACTCGGCGACAACATTCCCGCTGAAGGCGGCAATCAGATTGGCGTTCGGCTCGAACGCATGGCCAATCAGCGCCGCATTTTTGGCGTAAAGCACCATGCCGTCGCGCCGCCACAACTTGAACGAGGCCAGCCGCTTGCCGAGCCGACCCTGGCCGAGTGTCTCGTCGAGCGCCCGTTTAACGTTGTCGCTGAGATCACCGCCCTTGCGCATGTCCGGCAAAAGTGGCGCGATCACGCTGTCCACATAGAGCGCCGTTGTGGCGGCGGAATTGCGGATCACGCCTTGGCGGATTTGTGAGGTTACCCACAAGCCTGCAACCAGCATCGCCGCCAGCAGCACAAAACCGCCCGCAATAAAGAATTGTAAGGCCAACGACAGCCTGTTCCAGAGCCGAAGGTATTCCTTAAGCAATCGCGCCATCCATCCGTAATGGCACCGATCATAAGCCGCTAAATGCCTGTTGCATCGGTCTTAAGTCTCGCCTTGGGGGAGACTTAAGTCGGGCTATGCCTGCTGAGCGGATCGCCCGGTCATTAGTCTCTATCGATTTCATAGGTCTTGGCCCCAGCCAAGTTTTGTCTCGTAAGACAGATACCGATCGAATGAGCAAGCGTTCGCATTCCGTACGCGGCCATTCCGGGCAACGGCGAGGTGGCAAAGACGCAAGGGGGAGGCCCGACAGCCTGGGTGTTCACCGAGGTGCCGGGCCTTAGCCGGTGGGGCTTTGGGCGGGCCGGCTGGGCATACATTCGGCAAAACTAATGAAGTGAGCAAGACGGACCTTGGTCCGAATCCCGCACGCATAAGGCTTACTCGCGCTCGTACGCATACTAGCAGCGCCAGTATTTTCCATGAGCACCGATTGCGATAGGCATTCAATCCGTACTCGCGGAGGCATCATCCGCTGCGTGCCCACGCTGGCCGAGCGCCTGTTACAGGGCAAAGGAAGGGCGATGACACGAACCCCAGTGGGACCACTTTCGCGAAATAGCACATGCCCGGCGACAACCGGTCGAGCCATTTTTTTCGTGAAATTACGAGGTTGCCTCACAGGCACCGTCGACATCAAAAGGTGAACAGTTATTTACGATCCGACAAAAAAGGTTACTTCAAATTTAAAATCAATACATAATAGATTGTGAAGTTACTCTTATGACGATCTATTTTGTATCATTTCTTAAGACTAAGGTCTTATTGCGCCCAAGTAATTAGTCCGACCGATCAAAAATTAGGTCTGCGGGGCGTTCCCTCCAAGCCTGTCATCCGCCATTCAAAAACCGGTCGCGATTCACCGAGTTCGGGTTTGTGCCTCGCCGCCAAATCAGGCGTCGCGCCAAAAGACAAACGGAACGAAACGCTTCCATGTCAAACCCGCTGCCAAAGACACCCATCTACCGCTTAGACCAGATCATACCCGATTCTCACGCCCTGGGTGCCTCGGCCGGGACCTTCCACGAGCCGCTGTCAAAGGAACCTGGCGAACAGCGAAAGAAAGCGGGCAAGAAGATACCGCCTCGGACCGATTTCGGCACGATCGCGCTGCACTGGTGCTTCGCGGTGGCGTTTACCTGGGTTCTGCTGACAGGCATGCGTGTCGCCTCCGACAACGACAACCTCGATTGGCTGCGGAACTTAGACGGCATTCTTCCGGCCAATCAGCTTTGGTCAGATCATGTATTGGGGGCCACCATTCTTACCGCCACGGCCCTCGGCTATGTCGTCTACATCTCTATGGCCAAACTCTTTGCGCGCATCAGGCTTGGCGGATCAAGGATTTCAAGCGCCGTCTCGTCCAGAAAGGCAAGATGGGGAGCGATGAATGTGTTCCTGTACTGGATGTTTTTCATCAGTTGCATCGGATGTCTGATCACCGGCTGGATGCTGTACTTCGGCTTCGGCGGGATTGTCTTGCTGGTTCATCTCCACAGCATCTGGACCATGGCGGCCTTTCCGCTTCTCCATGTCATAGTTCAGCTGCGAATTGGCGGGCTCGCTCAGCTGACTCGTATCCTGCGCCCGTCGAAGCTTCAAAGGGCCGCTCCCGCCCCCGACCTTGCGGGGCTCGTCTCTGATCTCCTCGCGCAGCAGGCCAAGGGGCGCCTGACTGATGAACATCAGGACGAGCGGCGCAAGCATGGGTGATCACACATTTCTGTCCCACCCAGTCGTGAGTTCGGCGATGGCAGCGCTCCTTGTGGGCGGCGGTCTGATGGGACTGGAAGCTGTCACACAGCCTACCTTGTTGGTCGCGTCCATCGATGAGATCCATGCCCCCGTTCTGGATGGCGACATTTCGGAAGATGTATGGGCAAAAGCAATGCCTGTTGAATTGATGACCGCGCATGGTGGAGACTTCGGTGGCAATGGCGACACGCGGATTGTGGTGCGGGCGGTTCATGACGACCACAATGTCTATTTTGCTTTTGTATGGGATGACCCCACTCGTTCGCTGGAACGGCCGTCCCTCATCAAGAAGGGAGGACGATGGTCCTACCTGCGCACGCAAGCCCAGCGCGGCGGCGAAAACAATTTCTATGACGATCGACTGGCAATCATGCTCGCGCACTCGTCTGCCAGCCTCATCGGTGCGGCAATTCATCTCGGAAGCAATCCGCTGAATAACGGAGCGCGCTCGATATCGGGACGCGGCCTGCACTACGTGACGGAGGGCGGTCTCCTTGATGTCTGGGAGTGGGACGCGGTTTGCAACTCCATCACGACTGTCATGCAGGACGAACATGTCGGCCAGCCACTCCCGCTAACGGCCGCGCAGGCAAAGGGCGAGGGCCGTTACACGGGTGGATTCGAGGCTGACATGGGAGCGCTGGAAGTGCGCCCCAATGTAGCCGAGGTATCGGATGGCGGACAAAAGGTGCTGCGACCAGCCTATTTGCCGAGCCGTGAAGCGCAGTTACCAACCGTTCAGATGATGAAGGCGACGCCCGCCAGCAGCGATTCGGTCGAATTTCAAGGCGTATGGGGTTTGCGTGCCAGCCAGGCTGAACTGTATTCGGCCACATCAGACGCCCTTGTTCCAGATGGCACTCTCATCCCAGGTGTTGTCGTCGACGATGAAGGCCTCCGTACAGGCGACGAAGTGCACGGCGCGGCGGTGTGGGCGGGCGGCAAATGGGTGTTGGAAGTCAGACGATCCTTAAGCGGCGGACCTGATGACGTTGCCGTTTCATCCGGCACCCTGATGTGGCTGGCCGCGTTCGATCACGCCCAGACCCGCCACACATATCACCTGCGACCACTGAAACTGGAGTTGAAATGATGGCCAAGCTTTTGAAGGTAACCCTGGACGACGAGCAATTCTGCGCCAACGCTGGAGATCGCCTGCTCGATGCAGCTCTTCGGCAAGGGGTCGACTTGCCGCACGACTGCCGTGTCGGACACTGCGGCGCCTGCACTATAAAGGTCAGTACAGGACTGACGCTTGGCGGCGAGACTACGGAAGCTGGTTGTGTTCGCGCCTGCCAGGCGCAGGTTTTTCGGACCTGACCATCGAGTTGAGCGACTTGCCTCAACCATGCCGGCAAGACGCGCGTGTGACGGAGTTGCGCAGCCTCAGCAAGGAGATCATCGAGGTTTCCATCAAGCCTGACGAGGCGGCGGAGTGGGTTCCGGGACAGTACTACAGGGTGAAGTTCAAAGGTTTCCCAGCAAGGAGCTTTAGCCCGACGGCATGCCTGCATTCCGGCAAATTCAGCGAAACGCTCAAGTTCCACATCAAGCAGGTCAGAAACGGCGCCGTCACCCCGAAACTCGGCACGCGGATCAATGTCGGCCACAAGGTGAGGCTAGAGGGGCCCTATGGCCACGCCCACCATCGTCCGGCCCGTACAAGCAGACTCGTCCTTGCCGGGAGCGGAACAGGATTCGCTCCGATCTGGGCGATCGCCTCGGCCGCATTGAACGAAAATCCAAATCGTGAAGTGGTTCTGGTGTGCGGCTCCCGCGATATCGACTCCTTTTATATGTCCAGTGCTCTGCTGCACGCGCGCCTCCACCTGCACGTGACGATTGTCCCTACACTTGAGCGCATGCCTCGCGAGTCCGTTGTCGTAGCCGAAGGCACACCGGCGGATCATCTCCCCGACATCAGGTCCGACGACATCGTCTACGCTGCAGGGTCGCCTAAGATGGTTGGTCGCGTAGCTCACCTGGCATCTCGCGTCGGCGCGTCATTCTTTGCCGATCCGTTCGAACCCTCCGCCCCCAGACGCAAGCCTCTCCTCGACACATCAAGGCTTAGCCGTTTCTTCTTCCCGGTGCCCGCAAGCGCGATTCAGGCTGCATAGAAGGGTTTCTTCGGGCGGCTGGCTTGAGCAACGGCCAACCCGAACTCCGCCGCGCGGTGCCGATGGCTATGCAAGGGTTGCGATGCTCCTTCAGTGCGATCTTGACCGCGCAGGCTGCCTGGAAATCCTGCGGCAATGCGTTCGGTGCCACCGGCAATGGTGGCGGGTTCCAGACAGGGTTCCGGGAGGAATCCATTGCGACCGTGCGTTGGTGTACATCAGAACCGGCGGTCGCACACCTCTTCACGCTCACGAGCCTTTCCAAGCCGGGCACGGCACGTTACCAATCATTGTCCGACAATTGTGTAAAAGGCACCGCATGACCGAGACCCTTGGGTCCCTACAGGATTGGTTCTACCAAGTGGTCTCGCCTGTGATCTCATGGTGGCTCGGCTCCATCATCGCCGACGTCTCCGCTTCGCCAGTCATTGCTCTGGTTCTACTGCTGGTGTCGATCCTGTGTGGGGTGCTTTGCAGAAGCATCTCTATTTTGATCTCTTGCCTAGCGTTCAGCCTAATCGTCATTGCATTGCACGGCCTTGCTCCAACGCCGCCTTTGAAGGGCGGACTGATCATCATGGCAATGTTAGGCTTCGGATTGCTGGGTTCGGCATTTTACCGTGAGTGGGGTAAAGTCGACAAAATGTACCAAAGGCTGGAAGCCGCCCGTAAGGAGACTGAAGAAACGAAGCTTCTTCTGGACAATGAAATCAAATGGCGAAAAGCATCGGAATGACGGCGCCGTTGGTTTTTGCGGACCCAGCATCCATCGCTACTGAACGCGATGCAAGACTGTGCCGCTGCAAAACTTCATAGCGTCCGGCTAATGATTGATACTGCGTCTTGGTGCCGAGCTGTGTCGCCCGGCAATCAGGTCGCCGTGACCCGCCAATGGGCCGGCCCTCCAGTTGCGGCTTGTCTCGACGTCGGACTAGCCAATCGTGGCCATTGGCCAGCTAACGGCTGCTTGCTGCGCTTAGTCGCGACCATCTTCGCACATCGTGCGGTGTGAGGACCTCTTCCAAATGGCCAGAGAAGTTACCGGCAAGATCCTTGTCATTTCGTCGATGGTATCCGCTGCTGCGAATGCCAGGCCTCGGTCCTTAGTAGCCAGAAGGGTGCGCCAGTTCTCGCCTTCGAGGAAGCTTACAACGTAGATTGTTGCCGGCCCGTCGGTCATTTCAGTATCCTTTGTCAGCCCTCAACTCAAGGAGGGAACGAGAAGCAAGTAGGTTGCTGAGAACGCCAGGGGCCGACGAAGGCCCCACGTTGGCAGCTATAAGGGTGCACCACTTCACTCCGATCGCCCATCGACGACTTGTTCAAGGCTGTATCGATCGATCTTCGTTCATGGCTCGCTTCACCGAGCGGCGATAAGTTGGATCGCCAGTGATGCCCTCCGAATAAACTATTCGGCCGTCACCACAGACCACATGCCGCCCATGTAGTGTCCGGGGATATTGCAAAACAGCACGTAGGTTCCGGGCTCCAGCTTGAGGTTGACAGAACCGGATTTGCCCGGGTGCAATTCCGGCACTTCGCCAAGGGTTTCAAAAGATTCTTCGTCCACCTTTGCATTCGCCGCGTCGTATGGAGGAAGGTTGCTTGCATCAACTTTGGCAACAACCATTTCGTGGACCATCGATTTCGAGCTGTTGGTAACCTCGAAGGTCACCTGGCCGGCTTTGACGTGCTGAGTGTCCGGCGTGATCTTCAACGTCGCCATATTCAT
This sequence comes from Mesorhizobium subarcticum, assembly GCF_055456085.1. NCBI lineage: Bacteria > Pseudomonadati > Pseudomonadota > Alphaproteobacteria > Hyphomicrobiales > Phyllobacteriaceae > Mesorhizobium > Mesorhizobium subarcticum. The sequence continues at coordinate 5,602,307 of NZ_CM144237.1, forward strand.
ATCGCCTGTGCTGCCCATGCCGAGATCAGCCGCCATGGCGGCGTCGTCGCCCAGATCGGAGAGCTTGATCCGAACGAGATTACCGTCGGCATGTGTAACGACCGTACTCGCCAAGAGGGCGCTGGCGAGAAAGAGAGGCATCAAAGTCCGTGACATGACTTTACTCCGAGGTTTCTGTTGCAACGGTCGTTCATTTTTCCCGAATCGCCCACGACACAGACGGGGAGGCTTGGGTACAAGAGTTGGCAACTATCAAGGCGCGCCTACTCACCCCGATCACCCATCGTCCGAACGACGGGTTCAAGGCTGTTTCGATTAATCTTCGTTCATGGCTCGCTTCATCTGATCAGTGAATGGCTTGACCAGGTAGGAAAGCGCAGATCTTTCCTTCGTGTGCAGGAAGACTTCGACCGGCATGCCTGGCACCAGTTGCTTGCCTTCCAGGCCGCTATCATCAACAATTGCGATGGTTGAAAGGTAGTAGGCCTGACCGGTCTGGGCGTCGACACTCGCAGCCGCTCCAACAACGTTGACGCGCCCGTCGATCTCCGGTGTGGTACGCTGGTTGAACGACGAAAAGCGCAGCCTGACATCCTGGCCTGTTGCTACCTGGTCTATGTCAGTTGGCGCGACCCTTGCCTCGACGACAAGCTCGTCACCGCTAGGCACGATTGACATGACGGTTTCACCGGGCGCAATCACCCCACCCACAGTGTGAACCTTGAGGTCGTTGACGGTTCCCGAAATCGGCGCTCGCAATTCCATGCGCGAGAGACGATCCTTTGCAGCGACGATACGCTCGTCCAGTTCGGCAACCTTCGCCTCGACGTCGCGCAATTCGCGTTGGGCATCGGTCCTGACCTGCTGGTCGATCTCAATCATCTTGAGATTGACCTCGCTGATCTGGCCCCTCGCCCGCGCTATGTCGGACTCGACCTCGGCGATATGGCCATCGATCTTCACCTGGTCCCGTTCCAGCGAGTGGGTCTTGTCGCCTTCGATAAGCCCCTTGCGCAACAAGGGAGCCAAACGGCCGATATCTTCAGCCACGAGGGTGCGCTCACTTCTGCTTGAAGCCTTCTGGGCTTCCAGACCTCTGATCTGTTCCTCAAACTGTTCGATCTGCGAAGCCAGTTGCGCTTTCTGCGCCATACGCGACGCCCGGTTGTTGGCAAACATCCGCTTTTCGCCATCGACGATAGCTTGTGAATCGACATCAGCTGCAAAATCGAACGTGATCTGGTCCATGTCGTCGCGCTCGGCGCGCAAACGGGCGGAGCGCCCCTGGAATTCCAGGAACTGCCCACTCAACACGCCTAACTCCGCTCTGGTCTGGGTCTCGTCGAGACGTATCAAAACGTCACCGACTTTCACCGAGTCGCCATTGGCGACTTCGATCGCGCCGATGATGCCACCGTCGCGATGTTGAATCATCTTCAACTGTTTTTTCGCCGTGACTTTGCCCTGTGCGACAATCGCACCCGACAATTTTGCATTGGCCGCCCAGCCTCCACAGCCAAGAACCAAACCCAACGCAAGGAGGCCAGAAACCGCCACCCTCGAATGAATTGCGTATTGTGGCCGGCGCGTCTGCTTCTCGAAATTCTTGTCCACGCTTTACCCCTGTCGTCTACGCGGTCGCCAATGCCTGATTAGGCATTGCGGCCTCGTGCTTTGCTTCAAGAATGAAGTCCTGTGCCGTCAGTTCGTGATGGCCGTCGAGGACCAAAGAGAACTCGTCGTCTGGATCGCTGTCGAGATTCCCGGAGACGACCGTGACCTCGTGACCGATGTCGAGCATTTGATAGTTGAAGGTCACCGCCCCGAGATCGGCCGGTGCCGCCGAGGCGGCACCGGCAAAGAACAATTTCTGACCGGCAAAGTCATTGCTATCATCGGATATGCGCGACAGATCGATGCGGTCTCCGGCTTGGAAATCCATTACCAGGTCGCGCGGCCCGCCATGGTTGACCAGGGACTCGAGCGATCGAAACACGAAGATGTCGTTGCCGCCGCCGCCAACCATGACATTGACGGCGTCGTTCGCCACCAGCGTATTTCGCCCATGGCTGCCCACGATGCTCTCGATGGCAAAGACATGGGCCTCTTCGATGCCGTCCAGGAAGACCAGCCCATCTTGGAGATCCACGATGGCGTCAGCGGCATTGGCGGAAAGATCGAGCGTGTCCTGCCCCTCACCGCCATCCACGATATCAATCTGGAGGTCGTTGCTTAGATGAATGACGTCGTCGCCTGTGCCGCCGTCGACATGGTCGAGACCTGCACCATCGTTCAGATGATCATTGCCATCGCCGCCGTACAGTTTGTCGTCACCGGCACCACCGACGAGCGTGTCATCACCCTGACCGCCATCCAGAATATCGTTCCCGTTGCCGCCGTCCAGCGTGTCGGCGCCCGCGTCACCATGCAGCGTATCGGCGTCGTCGCCGCCCAGCAGATGGTCATTGCCGTCGCCACCGGCCATTGCATCGTCGCCTCCGCCCCCGATCAGCAGATCGGTTCCGGCACCGCCATCGAGGCCATCGTTACCGTCTGCGCCGTCCAGCGTGTCGTCGCCGCCTTCGCCATACAGTGTGTCATTGCCAGAGCCACCGTCAGCGACGTCATTTCCATCGCCACCATGGATCTGGTCGTTGCCTTCGTCGCCAAGCAGAAGATCGTTCCCGGCATCGCCATACAGGATATCGTTGCCCTCGCCGCCGAAGAGGGTGTCGTCGCCATGGCTGCCAAACAGGATGTCGTGTCCGCGGCCACCCCAGATCACGTCGTTGCCGTCGCCGCCGATGAGCCGGTCATCGCCATCGCCGCCGTGAATCGTATCGTTGCTTTCGCGCCCGTAGACGACATCATTGCCGCCGCGGGCGTCGATCAAATCATCGTAGGGTGTTCCGATCAGTACATCGTCGCCTTCAGTGCCGGCCATCGATTCACCAGTCGGCTCCGCGACTTCGAGATGAGCGCTCTGCTGGATGGTCTCGACACCGTCACTAATTTGATAGTGGAAAGTGACGGGTCCGGTCTGATCATGTTCGGGCGTATAGAGCCAGCGTTCCAAACCGATACGCTGAAGTTCGCCATGATCGGCCTCCAGCGAGCGAACGATCAAATTATCGCCGTCTGGATCGCTGGCGCCGTTTAGGAGCTCCCCCATGGTGATGATGATCGACAGGTTCATCATGCCGTCGGAAAGAAAAACCGGTCCGGTCAAGACCGGCCGCCGGTTCGATTTTGTCGATCCCGCAGAGCCTTGACCTGGGTCGGATTGGCCCGGCTGATTTCCCTGTCCGCCACTGCCGCCGCCCTGGCCGCCGTTGCTGCCGGAGCCCGACCCGCTGTGGCTGTTGTCGCCCCCGCCCTGGCTTGGCAACGCACCGCCGGGAGGGAGCGCTCCCCCGCCGTTGTCATTGCCGGCAACAGGTGGCGGCGCGCCACCATGACTGCCAGGTCCATGGATGCTGTTGCCAACGCTACTGCGATGGGTCGAGTGCAGTCCTTGCACGCCCCAAGGCCGATGTGGCTGCCAGACATCGAAGTTGAGGTCGGGAACATTGACGCTTACAGGTTCGGCGAGACTTCGCAGATAGTCTGCGACGTGGCCAATCTTCTGTATCTGCGTCATTACCGGGTCGTCTTTGATGTCGGATGCGTCCTTGTTTTCCTTACTTTTCTGGTCGGAAGATTTGCCCGGGTGCTTGTCGGGAACCTTCTGTTCTGTCTCGAACATCTTTTTAAGAAGCGCTGCGAATGCTCCGATCAACAACGGAACTGCGGAGATTGAATTGACGCGCGAGCGCGCATCTCGCAGCGCAAAGCGGTTCTTCGGAGCGTCGAGCTCCTCGTGGTTGGGCAGTCCAAGTGCTAGCCGATCGTCCATTTTGCACTCGTCAATCCTTTTGCGCGGCCGCAACGGCCGAGGCAGAACGCATCTTGCCGCCAGAGCCAGACATTGGGGCCGTGCGCACCTTTTCGTCCGAGGCTGGGATTGGGGCGGCACGCGCGGGTTCGCGGATCAGTTCATCCTTTGGCCCCATCGCTACGAGCTTGCCGTTCTGTATCAGCCCGACGAGATCGACTGCTGCCAGGGCGCTGGGGCGATGGGCAATCACAATGGCGATGCCTCCACGCTGACGGACGCCCTTGAGCGCCTCCGTCAATGCCGTCTCCCCTTCGGAGTCCAGGTTGGAATTCGGCTCGTCGAGCACGACAAGGAAAGGGTCTCCGTAGAGAGCCCGAGCAAGGCCTATGCGTTGGCGCTGGCCGGCCGATAGGGCTGTGCCGTTCGGCCCAAGTTCTGTCTGGTATCCCTGGCCGAGCCGGACGATCATTTGATGGACACCCGCAGCGCGCGCAGCGGCAACGATCCCACGTGCATCGGCTTGTGGGTCGAAGCGCGAGATGTTCTCCGCGATCGTCCCCTCCAGCAGCGATACATCCTGGGGCAGGTATCCGATAGCGGCACCAAGTTTGTCGCTATGCCATTGATCGAGATCGGCGTCGTCGAGCCTGATCGAGCCACGCAGCAGCGGCCAGACGCCGACAATGCCTTTGGCCAGCGATGTCTTGCCGCCGCCGCTCGGGCCGATCAGTCCAAGAGCGTCGCCAGCCTTAAGTTCAAAAGAAACGTCGCTCAGAAGAACCGCTCCTGTATGGGGCGCGACGACAGTTACCTTCTCCACTTTCAGCGTTTGGCAGGGCGCTGGGAGGTCGATGATGTGGGACTCGTCATTCATAGCTGCAAGGGTTTCTTTCAGCCGGCCAAAGCTTCGGCGCGCGGCGACGAAACCCTTCCAGTTGCCGATGGCCATGTCGATGGGAGCAAGCGCGCGCGCGGAAGCGACCGAACACGCGATGATGGAACCCGCGGAGAGTTCTCCCTTCATGGTCAGATATGCGCCAAGGCCCAAGAGCGCCGATTGCAGCATCATGCGCAGCACCTTTGCCAGGCCGCTGAGGGACCCTGTCGCATCGCTGGTCTTGGTTTGCAAATGGAGATGCTTGTCGTTGGCGGCTTCAAAGCGCGACACGGCACGGGAGGCGAAGCCCATTGCCTTGAGAATATCGGCATTGCGCGCATGTGCGTCGGCGATGTTGGAACGCAGAATGGCGGCACGATGCATGTCCTTGGCGACATTTCTCGTCAGCACTTCGGTAACGACCGTCAAGGCGATGAGGACTATCGCGCCCGCGACCGTCAGCAATCCAAGCATGGGGTGGAGGAGATAGACAAAGCCCAGGAACAGCGGCATCCATGGCAAGTCGAACAAGGCGATAGGGGCCTGGCTGGATATGAAGCCGCGCACGGTGTCCACGTCCCGGCCTCGCTCGAGCGCTTCTGACGTGGAATAGCCGTAGCGCGGCATCTCGATCACCACCTGATGGGCAAGCGGGGCGAGTTTGGCGTCGAGGCGTGCGCCGTAGCGGACCAGAATCTGGGACCGCAGCACGTCGAACAGACCTTGGAAAAGGTACAGGCCAATGGCCAGCACCGAGAAGGCTACCAGTGTGGGCACGCTGCCGCTGGGGATAGCCCGGTCGTAGATCTGCAGCATGTAGAAAGAGCCCGTCAACGCCAGAAGGTTGATGATGCCCGAAAGGCAAAGCAGAAAGACTGCAAGCCCGCGATAATTACCGATGTATTGCGAGACATCAGGGGCAGCACGGGTGCGTTTCTTTTGGGTACTCATGAAAGCCAATCCCAACTACATTGAACAGTTTGCGGGCTTCAGCGGCCGCCAAGGGGTTCCCTTCGGCGGCCGGCACGTTCAGGCGAACTTGAACGAGCTTCCGTCCAGGTCGTGGTGACCGACAACGTCGATGCTGAAGTCGGCCGCGCCGTCTCCGTTGATCTCACCCTTGACCAGCGTGTGTTCACCGTCCGCCGCGGTCTGATAGCTGACCATGACTTGGCCCGCCGATGTGAACCCGGCTCCAGCAAAGAGGACGAAGGACTGGTGACCCGCGGCACTCGTGTTGGCGTCGATCATCGACAGGTCGATTTTGTCGCCCGGCTGCAAGCCTACGATCGTATCGCCATTGGCGTCGCCTGCTGATCCGAACACGAAGGTGTCGCTGCCGAGTCCGCCATCCATGGTGTTGGCGGCGCCGTTGGCTATGATTGTGTCATTGCCTGATCCGGCAATCACATTTTCGAAGCCGAACACCGTATCCTGGCCGCTCTGCGCGCTCGAGACACTGCCGTGATGCAGCAACCCGTTGCCCAGATCGATCGTCAAGCTGGCGCTGATGGCCGAATAGTCGAGCGTATCCTGGCCGTCCTCGCCCCAGTAGACGTCGTCTCCGTCACCAACGTTGGCGATGATGTGATCGTTGCCGGTGCCGGCATAGACAGTGTCGTTGCCAGATCCGCCTTCGATGACGTCGTTGCCCTCGTCGGCGAATATCCGGTCATTGCCGCCGTCGCCGAAGATCATGTCATGCCCGGCGCCGCCGAAGATATCGTCGTTGCCGGCGCCACCGAAGACGACGTCGTCGCCTGCGCCAGCCTTGATCAGGTCGTCTCCGGCACCGCCAAGCAGCGTGTCTGCGCCATCGTTGCCGAGGATGACGTCATCGCCCTGGCCGCCGCTCAGCACGTCCGCACCGAGCCCGCCGATCATGACGTCGGCACCATCAGTGCCGAGATGCGCATCACCTCCCAACACCGGCGCATCCGCGCCGTCGCCTTCTCCACCGGCAGCTGCCGTCAGGTCCAGCGAAGCCGTCTGGTGAACTGAAGCGTGGCCATCGCTGATGTCGTAGCTGAAGCTCACCTGGCTGGTGTCGTCAGTGGTGGGTGTGAAGGTCCAGCCATCGGGCCCCTCGGTGACAGATCCCGAAGACGGCGTGAGGTTGGTCACCGTCAGTGCGTCGCCATCGGCGTCCGAGGCTCCAGCCAGAAGCACAGCCGCGGCGAGCAGCAGCGGTGTGTTGGCGCCAAGCGACGGCAGGACGATGGGTCCGTTCACGACCGGCGCACGGTTCAGGTGCTCGCTGTCGTCATCCTCGTCGTCGCCCTGAGAGGTGTTGCCGCCGTTACCAGGCGCACCTCCATCACCATGCGCAGTCCCGCCGGCAGGCGTATTTCCGTTGGAAGGGATAGCATTGTCGACGACGTCCTGGGGACGCAGGTCGCCAACGACGTGGTTGGTTCCGCCGGCACCGTGGAAGACGATACGATGGTCTGACGTCAGCCCAGAGATATCGACCGTGTCGTCACCATCGCCGCCGTTGATGTGGATGGTCGAATAGTTGAGGCTGGTGGCGGTGAAATTGCCGACCACCTGGATGGTGTCGCCTCCGCTCGTCCCACCATCCGGCGCTGTGGGATTGTTGCCGTTGTTTGCGGTGGTGTTGAGCGTGTTGACGGTGATTTCCTCGATGTTGTCGAGCTCAGCAATCATGGTGCCGTTGCGGGCGACCACGATCTCTGTGTTTGCGTTCAGGCCGGTGAAACCGGCATGGGCTGCGCTGCTGACGACCCCGTTGGCTGCATTGTTGTCCCAGTCGTCTGTGTTGGAGTAGATCGAGAAAGTTTCAGTGGAGCCGGCGCGTCCGTTGACGACGAAGGAGTCCGAGCCCGTGTCTCGACCCGCGACGAGTGAGGTCGTGCCGCCATCGACGAAATCGCGGCCGTCGGTCGGCGTGTTGTTGCCGGCATTGGCGTTCCAGACGATGGTGTCGTTGCCGGCACCGGCGGCGATGGTGTCGTTGCCCTGGCCGCCGTAGATCGTGTCGTTGCCGCTGCCGGTGGTGACGATGTCGTTGCCGCCGTTGCCGAAGACGAAGTCGTTGCCGCCGTTGCCGGTGATTGTGTGGGCGGTATCGCTATCAACGATGATCTCGGAAGCACCTGTGCCGGCGATATTCCCGCCGTTCTGGTTGACGACGGTGACGGTCGGGCTCTGTCCATTCACGGTGTAGTGGAACGAGCCGCCTAGTGGATTTGTGTCGGTGACAGTGACCGATTGGCTGCTGTTCGAGTGAGAAGACGTTACGCCGCTATTGGTCGACGTTCCTGAGATCGTGAGGACCGTATCGGGGTCGACATCGTTGGCCAGCAGAGCCGTGTCGAGGACGGCGAATGCCGTCGTTCCGGCATTGGTGATGATGGTATCGTTGCCGGCGACAGTCGGATCAGGGACGGCCGTGATCGTCACCGTCGTCGTCGCGACCGCGCTGTCCTTGAGGCCGTCGCTCACCGTAACGTCGATATGGCGCGTCGTGTCGGTGTTGTAGACGGTCGGGTTTTGGTTGGTCGGATTGGTATAGGTGATCGCCTTCAGTGCCAGTTCGTAGGCGGCGATCGAGGCCGCACCGTTCAGGGTCACTGTGTGCTTGTCGGCGCTTAGCGTAGCGGTGATCGTTCCCGGGACAGCACCAACATTCAACTGATCTCCCGTGATCGCGTCCGTGAGAACAATCTTGGCCGACTGGAGATTAGTATCATCGGCATCGGTGATGTGAGGCAAGGTGGTGAGGGCCGCGCCCGTGGCCGATAGTTCGGTATAGGCTGCCGTGTTGTTGTTGCCCTGGATGGAGTCTCCAACAAAATTGACGCGAACATTGTCGACCCGGAAGTAGTCGCCATTGTTCAGGCTCGTGACCGCGAAGCGTATTTCCGAGTCCGCGGTCATGGTCTGACCGGCCAGACTGATCGTCTTCGTACCCGTCGCGTCGGCGCTGCCGTAGGTCGCAACCGTGACGAAATTCGTTCCATCTGAACTGTACTGCAACGCCAGTGTCTCGTTGGCGCCGATGCCGTTCTTTGCCTGCAGATCGAAAACGATACTTGTCGGCGTCGCCCCGCTCTGGCCAACGCCACGTGTGATCTCGGCGCCATCGCCGCTGCCGAACTGCAGGACGCCGCCGCTGCTGGTGCTCCTGGTTATCTGGCCGTTGTTCGACGAGGAATTGTTTCCATCGTTCGATTCCTGCCAGTTGCCATTCCAGTTCGCACTGCCGTTGTTCTGGCCGTAGGCATTGTTGTTCGAACCGAACGCATCGAGCGTGTTGCGGGCAACCGGCACGTAGTTCAAATCCAGCGTTGGAGCTTTATCGAAGTACGCCGCTGGATTGATAGTCTGGTCCGAGAATTTGAAGTTTTCCACGCCGATCACCAGGTCGGTGCCATCGGTCGGAATGAGCTGACCGTTGGCATCCGTCGCCAATGGATCGCGGTGGTCGGCGACCTTGATAGCGGCAACGCTTGCCCAGTTGGCGTGAGCGTTGACGACGATTGCGCCGTGCGCGTCGACGGCCGTTAGTGTGTAATCTGACAAATTGCCTGTGAACACCGCCGTATCGCCGAGACCATCGGCGCCGCCGTCGCCCAGCACCGTGTCCTTGAACATCTCGGTACGCAGCAACTCGGTGAAATGCTTGTCGAATTCCTGGGTGGCGGCACCGCCGAGCAGGCCGGCATGGCTGCCGAGATTGTCCAGGAGAGTTTCCTGATAGTCGACACGGTGCGACGCGCCCTGGTAGAGGGCATCCTGCAACTGATCGGCGGCGGTGGCTCCGGTGTTGTTGTTGTTATGGGCATAGCCGGAATTGTATGCGCCGATCAGCGCATCGAGCCGGATCGAACCGCCGACGATGACGTCGTTGCCGCCGGCGCCGGTCAGGACGTCGTTGCCCGAGCCACCAACCAGCCAGTTCTCCCCTTTGTCGAGGGCGGCATTCGCGAGGGCCGCGTCACCGGCCGAGTCGCCGGTCAGCGTGTCGTTGCCGGCCGATCCGATCAGGCCTTCGGTCTGGAAGGCGGCGATCTGCTTAGGAATGCCGTTGACGTTGACGGCGGGATTCTGCTGGTCGGCCAGGTTGAACGTCACGCCGCCGGGGCGAACGGCATTGTCGCTGAAGTCGATCAGATCGAAACCCAGCGTCCCTGGCTTGTCGCCCTCATCGACGACGCCGTCGCCGCCAAGCACTTCGTCGGTGCCGATGGTGAGGGCTCCGGTTGTGTCACCGGGACGGATGATGTCGTCGCCATTGCCGCCGAACATCTGGTCCTGGTCAGCCCCGCCGACAAGCACGTCGTCGCCATTGTCGCCGTAGAGAATGTCGCCGCCACTGCCGCCGTCGACATAGTCGTTGCCGTCACTGCCGTGAGTGAACGGATCGGTGTCCTGATCACCATAGATGCGATCGTCGCCCGTGCCGCCGGACAGCTTGTCGATGCCAATGCCGCCGGAGATGAAGTCATTGCCGGAGCCGCCGATCACCTGGTCGGCGCCATTGATGTCGGAACCTGATGACTCGCCATAAAGGAAGTCATCTCCCGAACCACCATCCATCAGGTCGGGGTTGTCGCCGCCATACATCTTGTCGATGCCATCGCCACCGTAGAGACGGTCGATGCCATAGCCCCCGTAGAGCGTATCGTTGCCGCCGTCGCCATAGACCGTGTCATCGCCGCCTTGCGCGTAGATCAGGTCGTTGCCCATGGTGCCGACGACGACCTCGTTCGACTCCGCACCCGAATTGGGCGTGCCATCGAGGTTGACGCCATCGTTGAAGACCACTGATCCGGTGGTCAACTGGATGTCATCGACCAGAATCTGCTGGCTGCCGCCCGCCGAGTTTTGCTGGACCTCGATCCGCAGCTGGAAACCCGCATAGGCGGGGTCAATCGTGCCAGTGTCCAATGTCACATGCGACCATGCACCGTTGGCCGGTGTCGGCAATGCCAGTGAATTCAGCACATGAGTGGTCACGCCGTCTGTCGCGATCAGGCGTACTTCGCCGCCAGGCCAGGCCAGGTCCGTCCGGTCGCCCACATTGAGACCAAGGCTGAAGGTCTGACCCGCCGTCAGGATCTGGCCTGTGTCCTGCGACAGGATTGCCCCGCTATGCAACCAGACAACATTGCCGCCGCCATGGCCGGCGGGGTTGCTGATCGAGCCAACTGGGGCGAACAGACCGCCAACGCCGCCTGCGATTGTCCAATTGCTCGGATTGCCAATCGTGTAGTTCCCGAGCGCATCTACCACCACGCCGGGTGCGCCACTGGCAAGCGAATCGGCCTCGAAGGCGGCGTTGATGGGATTGACCTGGAATTGGGTGCCGTTCGCCAGCCGGGTGTCCTGGACATACTGTACGCCACCGATGGTCACGACATGGCCGTCGTTGAGATTACCGCGGCCGCCGTTGGAGTAGACGCCCATGGTTCCATCAGCGACTGCGGCAATGTCTCCATATTTGTGCTCATTGCCGGTGGTCAGAGCTTCGGCACCCGTTGCCACGACCTCCTTCTTGGCCCCGAGATCGACATATTGATCGGCATATCCAAAGATGTTGCCGTTGAGGTGCGTGAGCCCGGTATTGCGCTCGACGATATCCTTGAGCTGGCCATTGCCGACTTCTTCGGCAAACTGTTGGCCGGCAAGGCGGTACAGATAGTAGAAGCGGTCTCCGTCCATAAGCGATTCGATCTGGTTGACGAACACCTTGTCGAAGGTTTCGCCGAGCAGACCGCCAGGCTGATGGATCTCGGCGAGCCCCCCAAGCCAGGTGTCGATCTGGTTGAAGCCTAGCGTACCGGCGCCACCGACGGCTTCATCCCCATTCAGGAAGCCGTATGCCTGATCCAGTGTGAAGCCCAACGTACCGACGGCTACGGTGCCCTCGACAATGCCAAGGATCGCCTGCGCCTTGGCGAGGTCACCATCGAACGCATAAGCCGCAATGAAGTTTGCCAGCGATGTCGGGTGCTGCATGTTCTGGCCGAAATCGTTCCAGCTGGTGTAGCGGGCCAGCCCGACGGCTTCGCGGAAATCATTTAACGTAGGGATGCCGACATCGCGGCCACGCGCGATGTTGATGGCGGCGAGATCGAGCGGTTGCCCAAGCAAACCCTGGTTGAGCGCCGGGGTGATGAATTCGTCAACCTCATTCATCTGCTGATGCGACATGCCGAGCGCGATGGCGGCTGGACCGATGTCCGCGTATTTTTCCGGGCTGAGGAACGCTTCCTTCAGCGCGTAGCCCATGATCTTGCCGGTCAGTCCGTGACTCGGGTCGATGGTGTCGATCGTCTCGCGCAGCGTCGAGTGACCGAAGCGGAACGCTGCCTGCGAATACTCCAGCGAGACCGCGGAATTGACGCTGGATGAATATCCAACAAATTCCTGGATATTGGGCGTCACGTTGCGGGCATATTGGTCCACCGCCGCGTGCTGGTATTCCATTTCGACAACCAGTTTGGCCGCGTTGAATACCTTGTCCTGGTCCCAGGCGATGCTGTTGTCGGTATAGACGAAGTCTCCAGCCGCATTCATGTGGCCCGTGTCGACCTGAAAATCATGCAGGCTGGCGTGGGTCGGATCGCCCGAGACGATATCTTGCCGATGCAATGCGTCCATCAGGTTCTGCACCTGATAGTTATGCTCCTCATGGAAGATGTGATGGATCGAGGTGAGGCCGAAATTCTCATTCACACGGCCATCGCCCGCGACATAGTGATCACCAACGGACGCCAGCAGGATCTCACCGACAGCGTTGTGAACCGCTCCGGCAGGCGTCGTGATGCTGAAATCCGCAAAGTTGACGAAGGGATACAGCGCGCTGGCACCCGAAAGCGTATGGGGCGTTCCTGCCGGGGAACCGACCGGCAGGTTTTCCATGTAGAGAGTCAGCTTGTGTGTCGTGGGATCGATGCCAAAGGACGAATTGGCCCCAAACGTGCTTTTGACGTTGGCATTGATCGTCGCGATCGCGGCATCGACCTTCGCCGACTGCGCGGCATTGCCGTAGCTGGCTTCGCCGACGCCTTGGACGCCATCACCATTGGTGTCGTAGAAGCCGTGCAAGTGGCCGGCATCAAAGCGCGGGTTCATGTCGAGCAGCAGCGCCGAGCCGCTGAAGCCGGCACCGGCCTGACCCGCGGCAATGACATGGCCAGTTGCGTCGCGGTTGCGCAGATTGGATACGTCTTCCCAGGTCAGCGCGTCCCGCCCGGTTGCCTCGACATGGGCCCGCAACTCGTCGAGCGTCGGCAGAGTGTCGTTTGTCGACGTCCCATCGGCCTTCGTCCACGCTGTCGCCAGCGTCGTACCATCAAACAGATTCATGCCGGCATGGAAGTCGGTGGTTGAAGCCGTGGTCGGATCCGGTACCCACTCGCGCAAAAGGTTCGTCAGTTGCTCGTGCGAGCCATAGGTCTGGCTCTGGTCGATGAACGGTGAGGTATGGTTGACATATTCCGGGCCATTGGCATCGATGGTTTGCACGGTCGCGCGACTGATGGTGATCTCGTGTACCGGCTGTCCGTCGGAGCCAGCCATGCCATAGAGCGGATCGTCGGCCGCGAGCGCGATCTTGATCGTTGCGCCGGACGACTTGTCGATGAAGTCGAGGCCATGGTCGAAGAACTGGCCGAACAGTACGAAAAAGCCATTGGACGGCGACACACCTGGGTTCAGGCCACCGATGAAGTGATCGTCCTGGCCAGCCGACGCGGCTAGCCGCGCTTGCGGGTCGACCTGACCGAGACCGCCGTCGGCGACTGTGGCCAGTTGCCCCCAGTCGAGGACCGTGGCAACGCCATTGGCGTCATAATAGATTTCATTCGGAGTGTGGATGGTGGCTGCGGGGTCGGACGCGTGATTGGCCCACGTGTCGTAGATCACGCCAGCTGTCGTCGTCGCAAGGCTGATCATGCGCGGCGTATAATCGACGACGTTGGGAATGTTGATCGCGGTGCCATCCGTTGCATGAGAGTCACCAGGTTGTACGGACGCGGTAGTATCCAGTGTCACGGCATAGTTCGTGTTCGCGGTGCCGCCCGCATTGAAAGTTCCGGTCGGTGTTCCGTCCGTCGCGCTGCCATCGCTGTACTTTCCGTAGTATTGCTTCGCTGCGGCATAGGCGTAATCCGCCACTGCCTGCATGATCGGCGAGTAGTTTGCGTAATCCGCCGCAGCCGACCGCGTGAAGATCTGGTCGACAGCGCCCCACGCGGCGTTGACGAGCGACAGATTGTTGTTCAGCCCGGTGACGTCGCGCAATCCGGCGAGGTCGGTGACCGACTGGTAGGAGGTGCCATACGCTGCAATATTGGCATTGACGCTACCAAGATTGGCATAGGCGACGTGCTTGGAATTGTAGACCGTGCCAGTGCCGTCCCAATTGATGATCGCATTGCCCTGCTGGTCGAACAGAGGAAGAAAGTTCAACTGGTCCAGAATGAACTGGATGTCCGTCTGGTTGATCACGAACGGCTTGAGTGTATAGGCCATGGCACTTCTCCTCACTTGCGCGCCCAGACGATACCGGGAACAGTCAGCGCTATTGGATCTGTCGGTCTTGCGAGGAAATCAGCCCACGCTATTTCAAGCTCAGTCCTGGCACCCGACGTTAACTCTTCCTTAAGGATGCCGTAGTGGCGGACATTTGCCATTGTCCGAGGTCCAGCGAATTCTTTGGACCTTGGCGGGATTTTTCGGGCAATAGGTCTGGCTTCGAATCAGACTAAGGTCGGGTTTTATGGCTGATTTGCCCAGAACCCACGCACCCGCGACAGAACGCCGGCATCGAACAATTACAGCAGCGGACGGCAACTCGGTTGCTCGTTATGACTATCGCCGCAAGCGCAATCGGCCTAGCTCGAGGCGACGGAGGCGCCTTGGTCTTAGCCAAAGTCGCAGCTCAGACCCTTGGGCACAATGCTCGCGCTGCGGACACCGGCAGTATTTGCAACTCGATCTGATAGTTAACTTAACCACGATCTGAAATTTTCGGCACAAACTGCGCCATCTATCTGGCGCATTCAAACGTCATTTATTTTAATAATATTTATATTAATACATGTGATACGAACTTTTATCTAATATACGTGAATATAGCATACGATATTTACAAATAATCCTCTCTACGCTTCGTAGTGCCTCACTGAATTTTACCTGCGTTGACATATATTTAAGCCAGGCCTAACATAAAGGTGGGTGCTTGAGGCTGTTGGGGTTTCAATGCAGGGTCTAGTTGCTTACAGGCGTCGCAATACGTCTGTGCGTGCGTTGGGGGTATGGGCGTGGGCGAGTTGGATGAGGTTACAATTGCCATTGTCGACGATCACCCGATCGTTCGACGGGGTTTAAGCGCGGTCATTTCAGGCGAGGCAGGGTTCAATCTGGTCGCCGAAGGCAGTACCGCGCGCGAGGCATTGGAAATCGCCGAACGTTGGCGACCACAGATCATGCTCCTCGATCTGGGTATCCCTGGCGGTGGCATGGAGGCGTTGAAGCGTATCGTCGTACAGGTGCCTTCCGTTCGTTGCATGATCCTGACAGTGTGCGATTTGGCAACCATCGCCATCTCCGCTTTGAACGCTGGCGCCAAAGGCTATGTGCTCAAGGGCGTCAGCGCTGGCGACCTTAAGAAGGCGATGTGGACGGTGGCCAACGAAGAGTCGTTCGTTTCACCCGAATTTGCGACAAAACTGCTTCAGGCTGCACAACTGAACGTCCAGCAGGCTTCTTCCATCGACCAACTTACCCACCGCGAAGCTCAAATCATGAAAGCCGTGGAGGAAGGCCTTACCAATCGAGAGATTGGCGAGAAACTGGATATCAGTGAAAAGACCGTCAAATACTATATGTCGGGCATTCTGCAGAAGTATGGGGTCACAAACCGTGTTTCAGCGGTTATCGCGGCGCAAAAGCTGCGCGGGGTAAGTCCGTCGCTGGAGAATTGACGCGTTGGGAACCGGCACCGATGTGGTGCTGCGTTGATATCCGCTGCCAAACGGTGAGGCGTCATCCAAGTCTTTCGGCGAGTTGGCAGTCAAGTGAAGGCCTGCCGTGGGGAGCCTGAGATCAATGCGCGACGCGCGTCTCTCCTGGATCGAGTTGGGCGGCTATCTGCTGCTGATCGCGCTCGGCTGTCTACTTTGGTTCCAGTTCGGCACCGCGAGGGAAATGGATATCAAAGCCGCGAAGCGCGCATTCCAGGCGGAGAGTCAAGCCAAGAGTTCAGGCGGTTGCTGTCGACATCGAGGCCAGCTTTCGCCAGATGTATCAGGGCATTCGCACCATCGCCCGCTTGCCGACCGTGCGAGCGCTGAATTCGGAGTCTCATTCGTTGCACGAGGATGCAAGGGTGAGCGCCCAAGAAATCTACAACAATCTGGCGGAAAACCTGTCGGTTTCGGAACTCTACATAGTGCCAGCCAATTTCGATCCAGATCGTATCGACGGCGACCCGACGACGCCAGAAGCGCCGTTGATGACGTTCGACGCATTGATCGTTGGCAAGAATGCCGACCAGACTCCTTCGCGCGCCACCTCTCTAGAAAAAAGAAAAATAGAAGAAATAGAAGAATTCGAATATCGCACTATGAAACTTCAATTAGATTATTTAGCGAGAAAATATAAAATAGAAAGTTCTATATCTGATCTGAATTACCCTGCAATTATCAGCGGCGAAGTAATAACGTGCGACAATACACACTATTCTCCGACTATACCCAATGAAAATGACCGTAAGGGCCTCGTTTATTCAGTTCCATTCTTCGGATTTGACGGGGAACTTCGCGGGATCGTTACAGCAGTTGTCCTGTCTGACGTCCTCACTGAAATTCTGCCAAGCGATGGCTATGCACTTGGCAATGACAGGCTCGGTTTCTACAAGGGGGCCCGTGACGGCCAACTTTGGAAACAGATCTCGCCGCGGACCGAACCGGGTCCCGACGCCGTCGCCTATGCCAGCTCGAACTCCTCTCGATTTTCCGGATGTGGCGGGAGGGTGGAGCCTTTGGTCTGCGGTGCCAACGGCGGTGTTTCTGGAATCCCCCACAGTTCAGTCGATCAATGAGCGTTTCCGCACCGAGGTCATCATCCTGATTTTGGGGAGCCTGGCGCTGGCTACCGCGCTCCGGTGGCTTGCTCATCGAGGCTCGACGGTGGAAGGGCACAATCGAGATCTGGAATTGCGCATTGACGAACGCACGGCCGAGCTGGCAAGCGCCAAAAAAATTGCCGAGGAGGCGAGTTCAGCAAAAACCCAGTTTCTCGCCCGCGTCAGCCACGAGATCAGGACGCCTATGCATGCGATCGTCAGTGCGGCGGAGTTGCTGAGATCCGGCCGGCCTGACCGGCGCGCGCGGGCCAAACTTGAGATCATCGACCACGCCAGCCAGACATTGCTCGACATCGTCAACCAAGTGCTCGACCTTTCAGCGATTGAGGACGGCAGGTTGAATATTAATTCGGTCGAATTCGTGCCTTCGGTTTTGGTCGCGGAAACATGTGACATGATGCGGGCCGTCGCCGACCGCAAGGGTCTGAACATAGCTGTCGAATGCGCCCCGACCACGCCAGCCCTTTGCCGCTCGGATCCGGCGCGCATTCGCCAGATCCTGGTAAACCTGATCGCGAACGGCTTGAAGCACACCCAGGCCGGCGGGGTGACCGTCCGGGTCAGCAGCAATGTATCCGGTGTTCTCGCCTTCGATGTCGTGGACACTGGGTCGGGTATCGCGGAGGTTGATCGCGAGCACATCTTCGAGGAATTCTATCGGGGTGCCAATTCGGACGGGTCCGGACTTGGGCTGGCGATCAGCCGTCAGCTCGTCGAGCTACTCGGCGGCACCATCGAAGTCCGTGAGGCTCTTCCACATGGTGCTCACTTCCGGTTCACCGTCGCTTCCCAACCGTCCTCCTCAGCCTCACCTGCAATCGGGCAGAATCCCTCGCAAACGAAGCGAAACCTCTCAATCGCGGCAGGGCCGAGGATGCGCGTCCTTATCGCGGAAGACAATGAACGCGTCCGCGGGCTTCTCGAGGAGACGCTTCGACAGTTTGGTTGTTTTGTGCAAGTGGCCAGTGATGGCGAGGAAGCGGTCGCCGAGGCCCGTCACACCAGCTTCGACACCATTCTGATGGATTGTTCGATGCCGAAACTCGACGGCATGCGTGCCGCGTCCAGGATACGGGAGATTGAAGCTACGTCAGTTGACGAACGTCGCCGAGCCCGCATCGTCGCCTTGACGGCCAGCGCATATGCCAGCGACCGCGAAGCCTGCCTTCAGGCAGGAATGGATGACTTCTTGAGTAAGCCCTTCAAACGGGAAGAACTCTTTCGCGTCTTGGGAATTGCATCCGAAGCAACGGGCAAAAGCGATGCAGTTCTCGCGCCGGCTGCGGAATAGCGATGCCTGATTGCCGTATGGCGCCGGCCAAGCGCTGCGGCATCGCCAAGCTAAGACCCAACCGGACAGCAACTCGGGCCTGTCATGTCAGCTGCTGCGAAATCTGTCTGAGATCGTTCAGGGCGTCGAGGCTCGCTGACTTCACGTCCTGAATGATCCGTCTGGCGTCCGGTTCCGTCGTGCCTTCTGTATGCCGCAACAGGTCGTCGAGCTCGTCGAGGCGCAGCATTACGAAGGTGAGCATTTGTGCCGGGCCATCGTGGATGCGCTGGGCAATCTCTCTTTGGTTCAGGCTATCGGGACGAGGGTTTCTATACCCACCGATTATGTCGTGGCCTCGGAAGACCAGAACGACCGCGCTCAGCATGGTGGCCCATGCGAGTGCAATTGCCGTGACCGCTTGAATTCTGCTGGGACCTGCATCTCCGCCCGCTGCCCGCGCAGCAGTGACTGTGATGCACTGATCTATCCACCAAGCGAGCGTTAGCAGCGCGATCGAAACGACAGCGACAAGCAGGAAAACATGCCGAGTCAGAACAATCTTTTTTCCAATACTATTTTCAAGCATTTGGTTCCTCACACGGACCATCGAGTCGGGCGCATCGACTCTCATTGCTGAACTCTTCTACGTACGCGCCCAAGTAGCAACGCTGATCGGTTAGATCACCGCGAACCGACGGAGGCACGTACGACCAAGTCCAACACAATCGAGTGCCTAAATCAAAATTCACCATCCGCCCCCAGCAACGCGGCGCGTCCAGGGACGTAATGCCAGGGATCGTAGACCGTCTCGTTGCGCCCGAAGGAGCGGGCATGTTTAGCCGCTCGTCCATGACGTTACACTCCTTCCAAGGCACCTTGCTCTCCTTGCAAAGGGCCGAAAGTGTAACCCGTCTATCCGGAATGAACTGTCACCCATCTCTCGGGAAGGGCATCAATGACCTGCACCAGGCGTTTGCGTCGTTCAACCTGTATCTCTTGCGCTCGTGTGTCCCCGTTTCGTCGGAGAATGCGATTGTGCCTCGTGCCAGGCGAAAATCCGCTGCCTGCGGCTTGTCCTAGCGTCTGCTCAGCGCGATGCTGGCGCAGATCGGCGGGGGTCGACACATGCGAGCACTTTTCGGTCATCCTCATTGTTCTTGCGTTCGGTTTCATGGCGGTCGGCGACGTGGTTTCGTAACGTCAATTCTGAAAGGCTGACCACCTCTGCGTGAGGGCAGCCAACAAAGGTCGAAAGAGGATGAGCACGAACGACAGGCCTATAGTTACCCGGAAGGCCAAGAAAGCAGCATGACCAGCCAGTCGGGCGGTATGGCGCTGGTGACCGGGGTCGGGCCGCAACACACGTCGGCGACGAAGCTGTGGTTCGGCAAGGCCAGCAACGCGCCCGGCTTTCGGTCGCTGCCGCACCACCATGGCGAGGCGGAAACCGATGCCTATCTGCTGTCGGGCAACGCCCGCATCTATTTCGGCAAGAACTACCAGGAGTTCGTCGAATTATCGGCGGGCGACTTCATGTTCGTGCCGCCGTTCCTGCCGCATCTCGAAGCCAATATGAGCACGACGGAAGAATTGTGGTGGCTGGCCTGCCGGACACCCGAAAACATCGTGATCAATCTGCCCGATGTCGACGACGCGCAACTTGCCGGCTATCGACGCGCCTGAGCGCTACCTGGACAGATCCGCAAACTTCAGTCCTGAAGCATGCCTTCTATGTCGGTCTTCGAAAAATCGGTGCCGACATAGAGCAGGCGGCAGGCATGCTCCTTCGCCACTTCGTAAGCAAAACAGTCACCAAAATTGAGCGCCGCCGGATGGATCCCCTTGCCCCACTGCGCATAGGCCTCGGCGATGCGCCGGGCCGATGCCGGCGTCACCGCCACCACTTCAAAGCCAAGCCCGTCAATCAGGCTGGCCAGCTCGGCGGCGATGCCGCGATGGGCCGCGACGATCAGGGCCTCGGCGACGGTTCCGGCGGAAATCAGGAGGTCATTCTCCGCTTCGAGCGCGGCCATGCAGGCGTCGGCCTGCGGTTCACCAAGCACGATCGCCACCAGCGCCGAGGTGTCGACCGCGATCATTCGGGCATGCCGTCATCGCCATAAAGGAAATCCTGGCTGCGGGCCGCAGACGGCCCCGCCTTTGCCTTAGCGGATCCCGCCGCACGCGCCGCTTCCAGAAGAGCACGGCGGGCTCCCTTGTCGGGCATTGCCTTGACGGGAACCAGTCGCACCGCCGCATGGCCGTGGCGGGTCAAAATGACCTCATCGCCTGCTTCAGCGCGGCGCACCAGTTCGGTCAGCTGTCCCTTGGCGTCAGTGACGGATACCTGCATTGATCGATCCCTCTGCATGGACCATTCGCTGGTCCATATCCACTCAACAAATAGACCACTCACTGGTCCACTTCAAGAGTCCGTATGGAGAAGCAGATAGCCGTTGTCGGCCTGAATGGCGGCGTCGCTACACTGGTGATCGCTCGATGCATTTGAAGGCAAGCTCGCCGGACGAGAACCCAAGCCCCTCATGCCCGGCGAGCTTACAAACCTGATTTGGAGCGAAATCAGGACCGGGATCAGCCGGCAAGCTTGTGCAGCAAGATGAGTGCCAGCTGTTATTTCCCGAAATGGGACAGCGGCGAACTGATAGGCCGTCTAGACCTCGAACTCGCCCTGCCCCTCATCCATGGCGTTGACAGTTTCGGCGGCCAGCGCCCGCGTGATCGGCGTTTTGCGCTCGAGCGCCATGCGATCGAGCCGCTCCACCACGCGCATCGCTGTCGCCAGCGAGCGTTCGATGCGTCGCACCAGATACTGTACGACATGCGGTTCGACCTCGACCTGGCGGTCGGCGAACAGCTTGGTGATGACACCGGCGAGCAGGAGATCGTCCGGCTCATGGATCTCGACTGTCGCCGCCGCCTTCAGCCGTGAAGCCAGATCGGGCAGCGAAACACCCCAGGCGGATGGAAAGCGGCGTGCAGTCAACAGCAGCGTCGACCCGGCGCCGCGCACCGCATTGATCAGATGGAACAGGCCTTGTTCGTCGATCGCGCGTGCATCGACATCGTCGATCAGCGCCGGGCTGGCCCCGAGATTTGCGATGCTGTCGCCGATGCGCCCGGCATTCACGGCCACGGCGTTGGCGCGCGTGCCCCAGATCGAGGCCAGATGCGTCTTGCCGGATCCCGCGGGGCCTGCCAGCACCACCACCGGCGAGGGCCAGTCCGGCCATCGATCGATCAGCGTTACCGCCTGGTTGTTGGTGCCGGAGACGACGAGGTCGTCAAGCGAATAGCCAGTGCCATGGCCGAGATCGAGCGGCAGTTGGCGCGGCGGATCGGTTCGCTGGGCCGTCACTTCAGCGACGCGGTTGCGTGCGGTGGCCGCCGCCGCGATCGGCAGGCAGCGGTGGCGCGGGCACCGTCACGTGGCCCTTATAGAGCGGCGATTCGAGGTAACGGGCGATGGCAAAGCGCACCAGCACCGCAACGGCGGCGGAAGCCGGCACGGCAATCAGCAGGCCAACGAAGCCGAACAGGGCGCCGAAGGCAAACAACGCGAACATCAGCCACACCGGGTGCAGTCCAACGCTTTTGCCAACCAGCCTGGGCTGCAGGATGTTGCCTTCGATGAACTGGCCGATGACGAAGACCACCGCGACGGCGACGACCATCATCCAATCCGGCGAAAACTGGACGAAGGCAACGCCGACGGCCAGCACCAGTCCGGTCAGTGAGCCGACATACGGAATGAACGAGATCAGTCCGGCGAACAGTCCGATGAGGATGGCGAAATTCAACCCGGTCAGCGTCAAGCCGGTGGCATACATGGCGCCCAGCACCAGGCAGAGCGTGCCCTGCCCGCGCACGAAGCCGGCGGTGGCGGTGTTGATGTCGCGTGCGATGCCGCGCACGGTGGTGACATGGTCGCGCGGCACCCAGCTGTCGATGACCGCCACCATGCGATCCCAGTCGAGCAGCATGTAGAAAGCGACCACCGGCGTCACCACGAACAGGCTGACCACCGAGACCAGCGCCATGCCGGAACTCCACAGCGAGGTGAACACTGTTGTGATCAGGCCAAAGCCGGAGGTCAGCAGCGAGTTCAACCCATCGCGCAAGCCATTGGCGTTGACGCCGAATTTCTGCTCGAGCCATTTCGGATCAAAGGAGGTGAGCAGGCTCTGGAGCCGGGTCAGATACTCCGGCAGCTTGCCGGCGAATTGGGACATCTGCGTCGCCAGCACCGGAATGAGGACGACAAAGGCAAGCACCAGCACGATCAGGAAGGTGACGAGGATGACCACCGTCGCCATGAAGCGCGACAGGCCGAACCGCTGCAGCCGGTCGGCGACCGGATCGAGGAAATAGGCAAGCACCATTCCGGCCACGAACGGCAACAGGATGTTACTGAAGATATAGAGGAAAAGGGCGAGCAAGACCGCGCCAGCCACCCAGAACGATATCTGCCGGCGAAACGCCGAGGCCGCGGCGATATCGGCAGCCGCAGCCTCGATCACTGCCGCTTCTTTCTCAGATGTCCGGATTGGAGCTTTCGCCATAGCCGCTCATATGCCTCAGCCAAGCCACGAGATAGGCTGCGGCCGAAGCCACGGTCAAGACCCCGGACAGCAATATGAGGGCTGGCCGCAGAGGGTCGAGGTGCACGGCAAAGGCAAGTTCGCCCAGCACAACCGCCGCCAGAACGATCTGGACGGCGGTATTGGCCTTCGACACCAGAAACGGCTTTATCTCGACCGGATGAGCCATCACCGTGGATAACAGGACCGCGCAGATGATCAGCGCGTCGCGCGACACCATGGTGACGACCAGCCACAGCGGCAATCGCCCAATGAAACCCATGACCACGAACACCGAAACCAGAAGCAGCTTGTCGGCCATTGGATCGAGATAGGCGCCAAGCCTGGACTGCTGGTTGAAACGGCGGGCGATGAAGCCGTCGACGCCATCCGAGACGCCGGCGACGAGGAAACCGGCAAAAGCCCAATCCCAGCGCGCCTGCAGCATGGCCAGCACCACCGCAGGCACCAGGACCAAGCGCAGGATGGTGATCAGGTTTGGGATGGTCAACGCATTGTCCCGCCGCGTCTTTTGTTGAGAGATAGATGAGGGAGATGGGGTGGGCGCGCAAGGGATGAGCGACGCAGAAGCTGCCGATCTCCCCCTCGTAGGCCACAAAGGGGGAGATCGGCCGCCGCCGCCGCTTCGACAATCGCTTTTGTCGGGGGCAAAACCGCCCCACTGGCGCGTCATCCTTGCTCCCTGAAACCATTCATGCGAAGAGCCCGCAAACGAGCAGGAAAATTGCGATGAGCAAGCGCGACCCGAGCACGCGGAAGAACGGGCTTACCTATGCCGAGGCCGGCGTCGATATCGATGCCGGCAATCTGATGGTCGAGAAGATCAAACCGCTGGTGCGCGCGACGCGCCGGCCGGGTGCCGATGGCGAAATCGGCGGCTTCGGCGGTCTGTTCGACCTCAAGGCTGCCGGCTTCACCGATCCGGTCCTGGTTGCCGCCAATGACGGTGTCGGCACCAAGCTCAAGATCGCCATCGATGCCGGCAAGCACGACACGATCGGCATCGACCTCGTCGCCATGTGTGTCAACGACATCGTCGTGCAGGGTGCCGAACCGCTGTTCTTTCTCGACTATTTCGCCACCGGCAAGCTCGATCCCGACCAGGGCGCCGCGATCGTCGGCGGCATCGCCGAAGGCTGCCGCCGGGCCGGCTGCGCGCTGATCGGCGGCGAGACGGCCGAAATGCCCGGCATGTATCATGGCAAGGACTATGACCTTGCCGGCTTTGCCGTGGGGGCTGCCGAACGCGGCCAGCTTTTGCCGACCGACGATATTGTCGAGGGCGACGTGCTGCTGGGGCTCGCCTCCTCCGGCCTGCATTCGAACGGATTCTCGCTGGTGCGCCGCATCGTCGCCACCAGCGGTCTGGCATGGAGCGACCCGGCGCCGTTCAACGACGACGCGACGCTCGCCGAGGCGCTGCTCGAGCCGACGCGCATCTATGTCAAGTCGATCCTGAAAGCCATCCGCAACACGCATGGCATCAAGGCGCTGGCCCACATCACCGGCGGCGGCTTCCCGGAAAACATTCCGCGCGTGCTGCCCAAGGATTTTTCGGCCGAACTCGACCTCGAAGCCATCGACGTGCCGCCGGTGTTCTCCTGGCTGGCCAAGACCGGCGGGGTGGCACCGGAAGAGATGATGCGCACCTTCAACTGCGGCATCGGCATGATCCTGGCGGTCGCGTCCGGCCAGGCAGCACAGGTCGCCGCCGTTCTGCAGGAAGCCGGCGAGACGGTGACGCCGATCGGACGCATTGTGCCGCGCCGCGACGCCGGCGTCATCTATCGGGGCTCGATCGGCCTATGAGCAGAAAACGCACAGTCGTCCTCATCTCGGGGCGCGGCTCCAACATGACCGCGCTGATCGCCGCGGCCAGCGACCCGGCCTTCCCGGCCGAGATCGTTGGTGTGATTTCCGACAAGGCTGACGCCGCCGGCCTTGGCACCGCCCGAGCGCGCGGTATCGCCACGCAGGTCATTTCGCGTGCCGACCATGGCAGCAAGCAGGCGCATGACGCGGCGATCGATGCGGCACTCACAGCCTTCAATGCCGAGATCGTGGCGCTGGCCGGCTACATGCGCATCCTCACCCCTGGCTTCGTCCAGAAATGGCAGGGCCGGATGATCAACATCCACCCTGCCCTGCTGCCGGCCTTCAAAGGGCTCGATACGCATGCGCGGGCGCTGGCCGCCGGCATACGCATCCATGGCTGCACCGTGCATTTCGTCACGTCAGAGATGGATGACGGCCCGATTATCGCCCAGGCTGCCGTGCCAGTGATGGTCGGCGACAATGCCGATACGCTGGCTGCCCGCGTGCTGAAGGCCGAGCATCGGCTCTACGCACTGGCGCTGGGGCTGGTCGCGGAAGGCAAGGCGCGCATGGAGGCCGGGCGAACCGTGCTTGCCCACTTTGCCGATGACGCCGACAACGGCACCTCGGTGGTGATGGCGCCCGATCCGCTGCGCGAAGGAGCCGATCTGGAGCATCTGGCACGGATCACGCCCTGAGCCGAGAACACGGGCATGAAACAACTGCTTCTTCTGCGCCACGCCAAATCCAGTTGGGACGATCCTGCCCTCAATGATTTCGACCGGCCTTTGGCCGAACGCGGATTGAAGGCAGCCCGATTGATGGGGCGGGAGCTTGCGATGCGCGACTGGCTGCCGGATCACGTGCTAGTCTCTCCGGCGCTGCGCACCAGCGACACCTGGCGGCTGGTGGCCGCGGAACTGCCTGTGCATCCACGGATCGCGTTTGCCCAGGCACTCTACGATGCTTCGGCTGCGGATATTCTAGGCCGGATTCGCAAGGCCGATCCATCGAGCAATTGCCTACTGATGGTCGGCCACAATCCCGGGCTGGAGGATATGGCGAAGCAGCTTGCCGCGCCCACATCGGAGGCCAAGGCGCGCAAGAGGCTCGAGGAAAAGTTTCCGACGGCGGCCGTTGCGCGCTTGGTCTTCGAGGGCGAGTGGTCCGCCCTGTCCTTCGCGCGGCTGACGCATTGCCTGCGTCCGAAGGATTTGAGCTAGAAATCCGATGCCGGGCAGATGCGGCAGGGCAAGCCCGCCGCGCCCGAGAGCTCAGTTGCCCCAGATGCCCTGGCCGGGTTCCGGCCATTCGGGGGTGGTTTTCATCTTGGTGCCGGCTGCCTTGTGCCCGGCCATATCCGTATTCTTGACCGCGCCGGTGGCGGCTTGATCCACACCGGCGACAGAAGCAATCGGCTGGTTGGCATTGTTGGAATTGAAGTTGTCGCTGCCGGCAAATGCATTGCCGGTGACGAAGAGGACGGCGGCGATGGTGAGAGCAATCTTGTTCATTTCAATCTCCTTGGTTCATCCGTTAGGCGGCGTCTTGGGAGGACGGTTCCGCTAAGGACAAGACCTCGGGAAGCCAGGTTTTATTCCTGGACGTGGAATGTTTTTTGCCGACTGGGAGGATCGGCCGCTGAAGCCAGTGCCATAGATTCGGGCCATCGATCTGGCATCCATAAAAGACAAGAGCGGCGGGCCAAGCCCACCGCTCTTTGTTATCGAGGTTATCGAGGCCTGCTGCGAAGAACACCAACCCCAGATGCCTCTGGCGCAATTGAGCGTTGGCTCAGTTGCCCCAGATGCCCTGACCGGATTCCGGCTGGACTGAATCAGGCGTCAGCTTGAAGCCGTGGTGCTCGACCGGCTTGCGGATCGAAGCCGTGCGGCCGTGGTCGATATTGCCCGCGGGTGCGGTGACTGCCAACTGATTGTCGGTGGCCGAGTGATAGTTGTCGCTGCCGGCGAAAGCGCTGCCCGTGGCAACGAGGATGGCGGCGGCGGTAAGTGCGATCTTGGTCATTTTCTTTACTCCAGTAGTTCTGTCCGTCTAGTGGCGTGCCCTTGGGAGGAATTTCGCGTCGCTCGGACAGGCTGGAATTGGGTTTTTCGTTCGCCGACTTCCAATCACGAAGATGTTCTATCACGTGCCGAATCCAGACCTTGAATCTCGGCCCCGGCGTCAAGTGTCTGAAATTTTATTTATTGATATCATATGGTTATAAGAGATCTTCTGACGCGCAGGGCGATGACCCGCCGAGCCGTCGGTCATCATCCGTTCACGCCGCGTCAACATTAATTGAACCGATCGGTTCGACTTTTGGTCGGCGCAGCCGCGCGCACAAAAAACAAGAGCGGCGGGCCAAGCCCACCGCTCTTTGTCGTCTTCCGGGGTTCGAAGAAATTAACGACCCCAGATGCCCTGGCCCGACTGAGCCGGAACGTTGGCATTGGCGTCGCCCTGTGTCTTCAAGGACTTCGCGATCGAACCGGTGCGCAAGGCGTCGACGTTTGAAGCCGACTGGCTGACAGCCTGCTGGTTGGCATTGTTGGAATTGTAATTGTCGCTGCCGGCAAAAGCGGCGCCCATGGCAACGAGGATAGCGGCGGCGGTGAGGGCGATCTTGGTCATTTTGGTAACTCCAGTTTTATTCCTGTCCGTCTGGTGGCGTGCCCTCTTTGGGGAATTCGCGTCGCTCGGACCACCCCAAAATGGGAAAGGCTTTTTTGGATTACCAGTCGCTTCGGTTTTGCAGTATTTCATTATATTAGAGACAATTTATATTGCATCGCAGCAATTTTGGCCTGATTTTCTTAATTTATTCAGTATCTTACAGCGACCACTCCTGACGGAAATGAAGCCTCCCAGAGGCCATTGTTCACCATATGCGATACAATGCGTCAATCAGAACCGAACCGTTCGGTTCGATTTTACCCCGAAAATCGACCGATCGAACGTGCGAAACCCCATTGTCATCAGCCGCAAAACCGCATTTGTCTTGCGTTGAAATCGATACTGTCGCTCATTCAGTTGGGATTGGCGGATGCCACGGCTGATCAAGCCAAGGCGATCCGCTGAAAACCGAAAGCGGGCGGATACCGGAACAGCCATAGACATGCGACTGCTGCTTGTTGAGGACAATCATGAGCTGGCCGATTGGCTGGGCAAGACCCTGCGTCAGGCAAACTATGTGGTCGACATCGTCCATGACGGCGAGGATGTCGAGCATGCGCTGGCCGCGGGCGAGCATGCGCTTGTCATCCTCGACCTGGCATTGCCGCGCATGGGCGGGATGGAGGCGCTGCGGATGCTGCGGGCACGCGGCAATTCGGTGCCGGTTATCGTGCTGACCGCCAATGCCAGCCTCGACGGCCGGGTCAAGGGCCTCAACGAAGGC
This sequence comes from Mesorhizobium subarcticum, assembly GCF_055456085.1. Lineage (NCBI taxonomy): Bacteria > Pseudomonadati > Pseudomonadota > Alphaproteobacteria > Hyphomicrobiales > Phyllobacteriaceae > Mesorhizobium > Mesorhizobium subarcticum. The sequence continues at coordinate 5,630,292 of NZ_CM144237.1, forward strand.
GCCGACGACTATCTGGCCAAGCCCTTCCAGATCGAGGAGCTCGAGGCACGCATCCGCGTGCAGCTGCGCCGCGCCAATGACCGCACCGCGCCTGTCGTTACCTGCGGCGATCTGGTATTCGATACCAACACCCGACTGTTTTCGCTCGCCGGCCAAACGCTGGCGCTGACGCCGCGCGAACATGCGGTGCTGGAGCAGTTGATGGTCAAGGCCGGGCGCACGGTGAGCAAGGCAGCACTTTCGGCAGCGATCTACGACTTCGAAACTGACGCCGATCCCAGCGCCATCGAGATCTACGTGCATCGTGTGCGCAAGAAGCTTGAAGGGTCGCGTGTCCAGATAGCCACGTTGCGTGGCCTCGGCTATCTCTTGCGTCACGACGATTTGGCGTCATGAGGATTAACAGTCTTCGGCTGCAATTGCTGGCCTGGGTGGTGCTGCCGCTCGCCGGGCTCGCCACCATCAATCTGTGGACCAGCCACCGCAACGCGCTGACAACCGCGGATCTCGTCACCGACCGCATGCTGATGGGCTCGGCGCGGGCTATCGCCGAACGTGTCGCCGTGGCTGACGGCGTGCTCGACGCCACGATACCACCGGCGGCGCTTGAGATGTTCGACACCGGCGACCACGACAGCGTCTACTACCACGTCAAGGCTGCTGGAGGGCGGTTGCTGACCGGCTATCCGGATCTGCCGGAGGCACCAAAGTCCTCCGACACAGAGGCAAGCTATCGCGACCATCGGCTGAGGCTGCTTACGTTCAGCCACGCTGTGGTCGGTGCCGGCAAGGATTCGCCGATCACTGTTACCGTTGGCGTCTCGCTTGCCGGACACGACGCCATGGTGCGGCGTCTGTGGTTTGGCGCCTTTGCCCAACAGCTGGCACTGGTGGCGATTGCAGGCTTGTTCGTTCTGCTGGGTCTGCATCGGGGCCTTGCACCCTTAATCCGCTTGCGCGACGCGGTGCGCTCGCCAAGTCGCAGCGACCTTGACCCTGTCGAAGTACCGGGCGCACAGAACGAGATCCGCCCGCTGATCGAAGCGCTGAACGCCTATATGGAGCGGGTGCGGGCGCAGATGGCGGCGCAGCGCCGCTTCATCGCCAATGCGGCGCACCAATTGCGCACCCCACTGGCACTGTTGTCGACGCAAGCGAGCTACGCGCTGCGTGAAACTGTCCCCGGCGCGCGCCAGGAAGCGCTGATGGCGCTGCAGGCAAGCTCCGGCAAACTGGCGCGGTTGGCCGAACAGCTGCTCACCCTGTCCCGGGCGGAGCCGGGCAGCCGGCGGCCGCGCACCGACCGCATCGACCTGACTGAGGCCGCCCGCCACGTGCTGGAAACGCAGGCGCCGACAGCGGTCGCCCGCAACATCGATCTCGGCCTCGAGGAGACCGGTCCGGTGCCGGTTATCGGCGACGGCACCATGCTGCGCGAGATGATCGTAAACCTTGTCGACAACGCACTGCGCTACTCCCGGGCAGGCGGCAGCGTCACGGTGCGGCTGGCCGCCTCCGGTGGCGAAGCCGTGCTGACGGTCGCCGACGACGGGCCTGGCATTCCGGCGGACGAGCGGGACCATGTGTTCGAGCGCTTCTATCGCATCGCCGGCTCGACCGAGGAAGGCAGCGGGCTTGGCCTCGCCATCGTGCGCGAGGTTGTCGAAAATGCCGGCGGCCGCGTCACCCTCGGGGATGGCGCGACCGGCGGTCTGGTGGTTGAAGTGCGGCTGCCGCTGGCGGGCGGTTAGTATATTTCGCCGCTTACTGCGTCTCATGCAATGGCTGGGGACGCCATTTTGCCAGGCGGTTCTCGACCATCGTCATCAGGTACTCGGCAGCGAGCGCCACCACCATGACGATGACGATCGCGGCGTACATGCCGGCGGCATCAAAGGACCCCTTGGCGATGTTGATCAGCAGGCCGATGCCGAAGCGCGCGCCGACGAACTCGCCAACGATCGCGCCGATGATGGCAAAGCCGAAGCTGACATGCAGGCTGGCGAAGATCCAGCTCATCGCCGAAGGGACAATCACCGAGCGGGTCAATTGCCAGTCGGACGCACCGAGAATACGGGCATTGGCAATCATAGCCCTGTCGGCTTCCCGCACGCCCTGGAAGGCATTGTGGAAGACAACGAAGAAAACCATTACGAAGGCAAGCGCCACTTTCGAAGCGAGGCCAAGGCCGAGGATCATGATGAAGATCGGTGCCAGAACCACACGCGGAATGGAATTGATCACCTTGATGTAGATGGAGAAGATGTCGGCAGCCATCCGGTTGCGGCCGAGCGCAACGCCGACGATGATGCCGGCGACCGAGCCGGTTACGAAGCCAATGACCGACTCCTCCATGGTAACATAGAGATGATACCAAAGCGGCCCCTCGGACGTTCCTTCCGTCGTCCATTCATAGAGCCGCTGCGCGATCGCGCTCGGCATTGCATAGAAGAACGGATCGATCCAGGCTTGGCGCGCGGCAATTTCCCACAAGCCTAGAAAGGCGACGAGAATGGCGACCCGCCAGAAAATCACGGTGCGGCGACGGTGCTGCGATGCCTTTGCCGCGGCCGCCTCGATTTCCGCGTCTGATGTACCGGGCTTGAAAGCCCCTGCTCTGATGTCGATCGCGGCATCTGTCATGGCGTTCCTCCTCAGGCTGCCGCGCGCGCATAGCTGGTCTCGACCTCTTCCTTGAGGTCGGCCCAGATAGTGCGCGAGTAATCGATGAAGCTCTGCTCATAGCGGATATCGGCGACCACGCGTGGGCGCGGCAGATCGATCGTGTAGACCGACTTGACGGTGGCCGGCCCGGCGGTCAGGACATAGACCTTGTCGGCAAGCGCGATCGCCTCCTCAAGATCATGCGTAACGAAGACCACGGAGGCTTTTGCCTGCGACCACAGGCGCAGCAACTCCTCGTGCATCAGCACGCGCGTCTGCACGTCGAGCGCCGAAAACGGCTCGTCCATGAGAAGGATTTCCGGGCCATTTATGAAGGTCTGGGCCAACGCCACGCGCTTGCGCATGCCGCCGGAAAGCTGGTGTGGATAATGCTGCTCGAAACGCGACAAGCCGACGCGTGCCAGCCAGTCGCGTGCCGCAGCAGTAGCATCCGACTTGGCCCTGCCGCGAAAGAGCGGGCCGGCCATCACATTCTCGATCACAGTTCGCCAAGGAAACAAGGCATCGCTTTGAAAGACAAAACCGATGCGCGGGTCTATTCCCTTGACGGGCGCGCCCATGACACGAACCTCGCCGGCACTTGGGCCTGCCAGTCCCGTGACAAGGTTGAGGGTGGTGGATTTTCCGCAACCGGTTGGACCGACGACGGCGACGAATTCGCCGCGCTCGACGGTCATGGTGAAATCGCGCAGCGCCGTCAGCGATTTGCCGGTGGGCGAGAGGAACCGCCGACTGACATTGATCAGTTCAATCGCTGGTGTGGTCTTTTCAGGGGTCATGGTGGAACTCCGGGTTCGAGCGGACGCCAGCCGTCGGCCAGGCCGCCGGACGTCAGGAACTGACGATTGCCGGCGCGATGTCGCGCATCGCGCCGGCACGGTCTGCTATTTGGCGTTCTTGACGAATTCCGAGGTGTAGGTCTTGGAGAGGTCGATCTGCTTGCCCTGCAGTTCCTTCTTGAAGGCTGAAAGAACCGTCAGCACCGTCTCCGGGCCTCCTTCGGGCATTATCCCGTCGGGGGTGAACATTGCCTTGCCGGCATCGAGGGCCTTCACGTAGCCTTCCTTGTCGCCGACATAATAGTCCTTCGGCATCTTGTCGGCTATCTCGGCGCCGCTATGCGTGTTGATGAACTTCTGCGTCTTGACGAAGGCATTGGCCAGCTTCTGCACTATGTCCTTATGCGCTTCGACCCAGTCGGTCTGCATATAGAGGGATGCAGCCGGGTAAGTGCCGCCGAGCGCAGCCTTGGTGCCCTCCATCGTGCGCATGTCGATAAGAACGGTCGCTTCGCCGGTCTTCAGCAGCCGGGTGATCGTCGGCTCCGTCGTCATGCCGGCCTGGATCTTGTCCTGCTGCATGGCGGCGATGAAGGTTGTGCCGGCGCCAACCGGAACCGAGGTAAATTCGCCGAGCTTCAGGCCGTTCTTGACGGCGAGATACTCCGTAAGAAAATTCGTCGATGAGCCCAGACCGGTCACGCCCAGACTCATTCCCTTGAAGTCGGCGGGTGATTTGATCTCGGGGTGTTTCGTCGAAACCAGCTCGACCTCGCCCGGCGCCTGGCTGAACTGGACGACGGATTCGACGAATTTGCCTTTTGCCTGCAGATCGATGCAATGATCGTAGAAGCCGACAACTCCTTGAACGGCACCAGCGAGCATCTCGTTTTCGGCGTCGACGCCGGCCGGTTCATTCAGCAGCTCGACATCGAGACCCTCGTCCTTGAAGTAACCGAGCGCCTCGGTCAGCTTGGCTGGCAGATAAATCTGTTTCTCGTAGCCGCCGACCATGATGGAGATCTTCTCGTCGGCGCGTGCTGACGGCGCTGACAAGGCCATGGTGGCAACGAGTGCGGTTGTGGCGGCTGAATCAAGCAGAGTTCGCGCGAGCGACATGGCCTCTTCCCTTTGTTCGTTTCCCGCGCCCCTCTCTCTCCCATCGCTTTCCGCGACAAATATGGGGCGCCAGTCAACAGTTATGGCACCAACCTTTCATCCAGCTTTCAAGGTAAAGCCGAAAATTACGGCAAACCTTACGGATCGGTAAGCTGCGGCCGGTGGTCGCCACGGCGCGCCGTAATAATTTACGCCGTGTGCCTTGGCTCAGCTGTCCAGCCGAAGCACGTCGCGCATGTCGTACTCGCCGGGCGGACGTCCCGCCACCCAAAGCGCGGCGGCGATGGCGCCCCGGGCGAACATGATCCGGTCGCCGGCGGCATGCGACAGGGTGACGGTTTCGCCCTCGGCACAGAAGCTGACGCTGTGCTCGCCGATGATGCTGCCGCCGCGCGTCACCGCAAAGCCGATTTCGCCGTTGGGACGCGCGCCGGTGACGCCGTCGCGGACACGCCTCGCCACCGTGTCCAGTGCGACGCTGCGTCCGCCGGCAATGGCTTGCCCCAGCATCAGCGCGGTACCCGACGGCGCATCGACCTTGTGGCGGTGATGCGCTTCGAAAATCTCGGCATCCCAGTCGTCGGCATCGAGCGCCCTCGCCGCTCGTTCGACGAGCCCAACCAGCATGTTGAGCCCAAGCGAAAAACTGCCGGAGCGCACGATGGGAACTGTTTTCGCGGCTTTGGCGATTATGGCCAATTCAGCAGCATCAAAGCCGGTCGATCCTATCACCAAGCCGGGTCCGCCCCGGTTTGCGCAAAACCTTGCCAGCTCGGCCGAAGCCGCTGGTGTGGTGAAATCGATGACCACATCAGCCATCGCAAGCGCTTCCTCGCGGCTGACTAGCCCCTCGCCGACATTGCCTGGGCGATGGAAGCGGGCGACGAGCGCCAGCCGCGGATCGGCCCGCACGGCGTCCGCCATCTGGCGACCCATGCGACCAAGCGCGCCGGCGATGGCGATCCTGATCGGCTGATGCACCATGGCCTTCGACTATTTCCACATGCCGCGCATGCGCGCGCCGATGTCGACGCGCACTTCCGGCCGGGGCGCCCTGCCTTGTGCTGCTTGCGCGCTTGGCCACGATATCTGCTGAAACGCGGCGAGGATCGAGGCCGGGATGAAGCGGGTGCGCGAGGCATAGAGGTGGCGGTCGCCGCGCGCCGCCTGGCCGTGCGGGAAGAAGCGCTGCGGCATGACCAGGTTGAGATTGTCCTTGGCCCGCGTCATCGCCACGTAGAGCAGCCGGCGCTCCTCCTCGATATCCTCCTTGGTGCCTACGCCGAGATCGGCCGGGATGCAGCCATCGACCGTGTTGAGGACAAAAACATTCTTCCACTCCTGGCCCTTGGCCGAGTGGATGGTCGACAGGATCAGATAGTCCTCGTCGCGATGCGGCGGTCCGGCCTGGTCGCTGGTCGCGTCCGGCGGATCGAGCGTCAGTTCGGTCAGGAAGCGTTCGCGAGAAGCATAGCCCGACCCGATCTGCTCCAGTTGCAGCAAATCCGCCCGCCGGGTGATCGCGTCTTCGTGGATGCGCTCCAGATGCGGCTCGTACCACAGCCTGACCTGTTCGAGATCGGCTGGCCATTTGGCACCGGCCCGCAGGCCGGAATAGAGCGAGACGAAACCCGGCCAATCGTCGGCCGCGCGTTGTGGCGGACGCCAGCCGGCCAGCCCCATCGCCTCGTCCAGCGCTGTCGTCATGGCTTCGACGATGTGCGCGGCGGCCGAAGGGCCGATGCCCGGCATCAACTGCAGCACGCGAAAACCGGCGACGCGGTCGCGCGGGTTTTCGGCGAAGCGCAACACCGCCAGCACGTCCTTGACGTGGGAAGCATCGAGGAATTTCAGCCCGCCGAACTTGACGAAGGGGATGTTGCGCCGCGTCAGCTCGATCTCCAGCGGGCCGCTGTGATGCGAGGCGCGAAACAGCACGGCTTGCGACTTCAATGCCGTGCCGGCCTCGCGCTCGGCAAGGATCGTGTCGCAGACGAAGTTCGCTTGCTCGACCTCGTCGCGCACACTCACCAGTCTCGGCCGGTCGGTGGATTTGCGGTCCGACCACAGGTTCTTGGTGAAGCGTTCCGAGGCCTCGCCGATCACCGCATTGGCAGCGGCCAGAATGGTCTCGGTCGAGCGGTAGTTGCGCTCCAGCATCACCACATCGGCGGCTTGCGCGAACTGCTTGGGGAAATCGAGAATGTTGCGCACCTCGGCGGCACGGAACGAATAGATCGACTGCGCGTCGTCGCCAACCACCGTCAGTCCGGCGCCGTCGGGTTTGAGCGCCAGCAGGATCGAGGACTGCAAACGGTTGGTGTCCTGATATTCATCGACCAGAACATGGTCGAAACGCCCACCAAGATGCGTCGCGATTTCGGGCTCGGCCGTCATCTGCGCCCAGTAGAGCAGCAGATCGTCGTAATCGAGCACGTTCTGCGCCTGCTTGGCCTCGACATAGCCGGCGAAAAGCAGCTTCAGCTGCTCCGCCCAGCCGGCGCACCAGGGAAAAGCGGACCCCAGCACTTCGCCGAGCGGCGCCTGCGCGTTGACGGCACGTGAATAGATGGCAAGGCAGGTGCCCTTGGTCGGGAAGCGCGCCTCCGTTTTGGAGAAACCGAGTTCGTGGCGCACGAGGTTCATCAGGTCGGCGGAATCTTCGCGGTCATGGATGGTGAAGGCCGGGTCGAGACCAATCTCCAGCGCATAGTCGCGCAACAGCCGCGCGCCAATGCCGTGAAAGGTGCCGGCCCAGGTCAGCGCATCGGTGATCACCGCGGCGTCGCGGCCGAGCACCTCGCCGGCGATGCGCTCGACACGTTTTGCCATTTCGGATGCGGCGCGCCGCGAAAAGGTCATCAGCAGGATGCGGCGCGGGTCTGCCCCTTTGACGATCAGATGGGCGACGCGATGCGCCAGCGTGTTGGTCTTGCCAGAACCCGCACCGGCAATGACCAGCAAGGGACCTGCAATCTTGCCGTCGCCATGCTCGACGGCCTGGCGCTGGGCGTCGTTCAACCGGGTGAGATAGGCGGGCGCGACGGTCGTGTCCCGAAATTTCGAATCAGGGGCGGCGAGGTTCATGCCCCATCAAGCATCGTTTCCGCTTTGTTCGCAACGGCGGAGCGAACTGGCAATGACACCGAAATCTATCTCTGGGGATCAACGCCCATCGCCGCCGACTGCCGGCGCAGAGCGTCGCGGTCATACTGCCTTGGCGGCAACAGCATTGGATCGACCGTATCGGGTACGTCGTCGACCATCTTTCTGGTGAGGCGGTAAGTGACATAGGCCAGAGCGCCGGCGACGAGCAAACGGAACATGGTTTGATACTCCCTTGGAGCAGAAGCAACCGGGGAGACAGCGTTTGGTTCCCACCGGCTATCCTGACCTGGCTGGAGCAGAGAGCGAAACTTCCGCTACTGCGCGTATGTGCCCGGCATTTCGGCGATGCATTCTTCGAGGCGCTGCAGGCGGAACTTCGCATTGCGCAGTTCGTGCCCGGCCTCATGCTGCCGGTGGCGGCCATGCTTCGAGCCCAGCATCAGGGCGCGCTCAAGTTCGGCAATGCGCGCACGCAACTGCCGGGCCTCGTCTTGCCGCAACACCTTGATCCATCCACGCCCGCGCATCGCTCTTCCTGCCATCACCCCAAGGCATGCTGAAGTTATGCCGTTGAGCTCCTAATTTCCGGCAAGGCCAAATGCTCTAAATTTAACTTTCGCTAATTTAGCGACAACAAGAGCAATTTTGAGGAAGAAGGCCGGCGCCGCTTGGGAGGAGAAGGCGCCGGCCAAGCGGATATATCAGGTCCGCCGCACAACGCAGGCTAGCTGAGTCTTGCCCTGACGTCATGTGGTTGTCACCGAATCCGCGTCGAGGGGTACGCCGCAGTCGGGATGGTGATGCCGTGGATTGGGTTTAAGTCAACGATATCAGCGCCCACAACCGGCTGGTTGACCGATTGAATCAAGCCGGAGAGCTGGCGCGTAAGGCGAGCCCGTCAAAATCCGTCGAGATCAACTCCCGGTCGCGAGCCTTTGCCTGGCGACGGCGACATGGAAATTGGCGCCGAACAACAGTCCGTCATCGTTGAAGTCGTAGCTGGAATTGTGGAGCGGTGCCGAGGCTTCGCCATTGCCGAGGAAGACGAAGCAGCCCGGCACATGGTCGAGGAAGCGGGCGAAATCCTCCGACCCTGTCATCGGCTCCGGGCGACCGCGATATTGTCTGGCTCGAAGACGTTTTTGGCGGCGACGAAGGCCGCGTCGACCAGTTCGGCATCGTTGCGCAAGGGCACGAATTCTCTGGTGTAGTTGACCTCGGCGCTGACGTTGTAAGCTGTAGCGGTGCCCTCGGCGATGATGCGCATCTGGCGCTCGATCTCGGCGCTGACTTCGGGGCGGAAACTACGCGCGTCGCCAAGGATGCGGGCAAGTCCGGGCAGCGCGTTGCGGGTGCCGTCGGTGATCAGTTCGGTCACCGAAACCACCGCTATGTCGGCCGGGCTCAGCCGGCGCGAAACGATGGTCTGCAGATTGGTGACCAGGGCGCAGGCGGCGACCAGCGTTTCGTTTCCCGAATGCGGCCGCGCCGCATGGCCACCGATCCCCCTGAGCACGATCTCGAAGTTATCCTCGGCCGACATTATGGGGCCGGCGCGGGTCTCGAAATGGCCGACGGCGAGGCCAGGCATATTGTGCAGGCCAAATATCTCGTCGAAGGGGAAGCGTTGCATCAGGCCATCATCGATCATGGCCAGCGCGCCCCTGCCCCACTCCTCGGCCGGCTGGAAGATGAAGCGCACGGTGCCGTCGAAACCGCCCTCGCCGGCCAGCAGCTTTGCCGCGCCAAGCAGCATGGCGGTGTGGCCGTCATGGCCGCAGGCATGCATGACGCCAGGATTGCCGGAGCGATAGGGCGCGGTCGACTGCTCGGTGATACGCAAAGCATCCATGTCAGCCCGCAGCGCAATCGCGCGGTTACCGCTGCCGCGCTTCAGCGTGCCAACGACACCGGTGCCACCGACGCCCTCACTTACATCGTCCAGGCCGAATTCGCGAAGCTTGGCCGCGACAAAAGCGGCGGTACGTTTCTCCTCGAAGCCGAATTCGGGGTGCGCGTGCAGATCGCGCCGCCAAGCGGTCATCTCGCGCTTCAGTGCATCGAGTTTGGTCATTCCTTCATCCCTCGATCTCGGCAAGTTCCGTGACGACATCAAGCAGGATGTTGGCGCCGGCAACAAGCTCGGCGTCTTCAGTGTGCTCGCGCGGACTGTGGCTGATGCCTCCAGCGCTCGGCACGAAGATCATCGCCGCCGGCGCGATGCGCGCGATCATCTGCGCGTCATGGCCCGCACCCGAGGTCATGCGCCGCGAGGCAAGCCCGCGCTTCCTCGCCGCGTCCTCGATGAGCTCGACGACCCGGTCGTCGAAGACAACCGGCTCGAAGCGGGCCAGCCTTTCGACCGTAACAGTAATGCCCTCGGCGGCAAGCTGCTCGAGAAAGGCTGCCAGCGCCGCCTCCTCCGCCTGCAGGTGCTGCTCGTCAGGATCGCGCAGATCGACGGTAAAGACGGCGCGCGAGGGAATGACGTTGATGGCGTTCGGCTCCAGGCGCATCGTGCCGACGGTGGCAACGGTCGGCGAATTGGAAGCCGCTGCCCGGTCATGCAGGAAGGTGACGACGCGTGCCGCCGCGTATCCGGCATCGCTGCGCATCGACATCGGCGTGGTGCCGGCATGGTTGGCGACACCATCGAGGGTGATGCGCTGCCAGGAGATGCCTTGCAGGGTTTCGACCGCACCGATCGGGATGCCTTCGCGTTCCAGAACCGGCCCCTGTTCGATATGCAATTCGACATAGATGTGCGGTTTGAGAAAACCGGGTTCGCGGTCGCCGGCGTAGCCGATGCGGGCCAGTTCCTGTCCGAGCGTGCTGCCGTCGGTCCCGATAGCGGCGAGTGCAGCTTCGACATCGACACCGCCGGCATGGACCAGCGACCCCATCATGTCGGGAGAAAAGCGCACGCCTTCCTCGTTGGTGAAGGCCGCGACGGCGAGCGGGCGCGACGGCGAGAGGCCGGACGCCTTCAGCGTCTCGATCACCTCCAGCCCGGCAAGCACACCGTAGCAGCCATCATAGATGCCGGCGTCGATGACCGTGTCGATGTGGGAGCCGATGAGCAGCGGTGCCTCGCCAGCATTGTCGGCGCTTTGCCAAATGCCAAAGATGTTGCCGATGCGGTCGATGGCGACATCGAGCCCGGCCTGCCGCAGCCAGCCGACGAAGAGGTCGCGGCCCTGCCGGTCGGTGTCGGAAGCGGCCAGCCGGATCAGCCTGCCCTCGCCATCGCGGCCAACGGCGCCAAGTTCACGAATGCGGCCAAGCAGGCGCTGTGCATCGATCGCGATCACGGTGTTGCCTCGGCGGCGAACTTGCCGGCCAGCACATCGGCCGGGCTCATGCCGACCAGTTCCGCATAGCGATGCGGGTCGGTCGCTCCTTCGGTGTTGATCACCAGCACGCGGGATTTGTCGTCGAGGCCGAGATCAGCCCTGTAATCGGCCATCGCCCGGATCAGCCCGGCAAGGCCGACGCCGCCGCTCTCGCCAGCGACGATCACCGGATCGGCGCCGGCCGGCCGTGCCAAGCGTCGCATCACCGCGATGGCGTCGTCCTCGTCCACGGTCATGAAGGCGTCGGCGACGCGCGCCAGCATGCGCCAGGCGACCTGCGAGGCCTCGTAGCATTCAAGCATGGCCATGACAGTCGGCTGATCGTGCGCCACCTTGACCACACGCCCTGCCACAGCGGCTGCGACGATGCATGCGGCACGCGCGGGCTCGACGACAATGAAGGTTGGCCTGGCGTCGCCGAGCACGATGGCGAGATGGCCGGCCACCGCGGCGGCAATGCCGCCGACGCCCGCCTGGACGAAGACGTGGGTCGGCGGCTGGCGGAGCTGGCGCAGCGCTTCGCGCACGATCGCCGTATAGCCCTGCATCACCAGGCCGGGGATGCGCTCATAGCCCGGCCACGACGTATCCGACACAACGGTCCAGCCCTTCTCCGCCGAAACTTGCGCGGCCTGCCTGACCGAATCGTCATAATTGCCGTCGACCTGGACCATCTCCGCACCGTAGCGGGCGATGGCAGCGATGCGTTCCTCGCTGACGCCGGCATGCACAAAGATCACGGCCCTGGTTCCGGCAAGTTCAGCGCCCTGCGCGACCGAGCGGCCGTGATTGCCGTCGGTGGCGCAGGCAAAAATCATCTTCGCGGCGACCGAGCGAACCTCGGGCCGACTGAGATCGGCGACATCGACGGAGCGCCCAAGCCGCTTGCTTGCTTCCTCCAGCACCAGACGGAAGACAGCATAAGCGCCGCCCAGCGCCTTGAAGCTGCCAAGGCCAAGACGGAAGCCCTCGTCCTTGACATGCAGTGCATCGAGGCCAAGTGCGCTCGCCAGTGCCGGCAGCGCGTGCAGTGGCGTCACCAAATGATTGTCACGATGGGCCAGAAAACGCTCAACCGTATCCGCACCGGCAATCCCCAGGGTTTCGGCATCGGCCGCATCAAGCGGCTTGCCGTGCAAGGCATTGCGGTTGGGCAGGAACACTGGCGGCCTCCTTGGTATCAGGCGAGACCATATTGCAGGACGGGCGCAAAGAGCGCTGTAATTGGACCTCCGAAATGCAAGTTTGTTTCACTTGGACACCTCCATTGCCCCAATCGCCGGCCTCACTCGACAGTTTCGATCTCGCCATCCTTGCCATCCTGCAGCGGGACAACACGACGCCGCAACGGCTGATCGGCGAAGCGGTGAACCTTTCGGCACCGGCGGTGCAGCGCCGCATCAAGCGCATGGAACAGGCCGGCGTCATCGCCAGCAATGTCGCGATCATCGAGCCGGCCGCGGTCGGCCAGCCCATTACCATCTTCGTCGAGGTGGAGCTGGAGAGCGAACGCACCGAATTGATCGACGCGGCCAAGCGGCAATTCTCGGAAGCGCCTGAAGTGCAGCAATGCTACTATGTGACCGGCGAAGCCGACTTCATCCTCGTCATGACCGTGGCCGACATGGGCGCCTATGAGGCGCTGACGCGAAAACTGTTCTTCGGCAGCAACAATGTCCGAAAATTCCGCACTTTCGTCGCCATGGATCGCGTCAAGGTCGGGTTGACGGTGCCGTTGCCGGATTGAGCTCGCTGGCTGGCAGGCTCCAGTCCGATCCCTGCCACGCTTTTCGATATTCTGCGGACACGAATTTGCTGGGAGGCGCGCGTGGGAGACATCTCGACAGTTGCAATCATCGGCGCCGGGCCGGCGGGCCTGGCCGTTGCCGCATGCCTGAGAGAGGCCGGCGTCGACTTCATCATCATCGAAAAAGAGCAGCAGGCCGCGCCCGCCTGGCGACGCCATTACGAGCGCGTCCACCTGCACACGACCAAGCGCTATTCGTCGCTGCCCTTCGTGCCCTTCCCGAAGCACTATCCGCGTTACGTGCCGCGCGATCTCTTCGTCGAGTATCTCGATGCCTATGCGCAACGCTTCGACCTCAAGCCCCGGTTTGGCGAAACGGTGAAAGCGATCGGCCGGGAAGGTCGCGGCTGGCGTGTGGATGCGACATCCGGCCCGCTGCGCGCCAAGCATGTGGTGATCGCGTCAGGCTACAATGCCGAGCCCTTGCGGCCCACATTTGCAGGCATCGACAGCTTCATGGGGAAGACACTGCACAGCGCCGACTATCGCAATGCCACGCCTTTCGCCGCCCAGTCGGTGCTGGTCATCGGCATGGGCAACACCGGCGCCGAGATTGCGCTCGATCTGGCGGAAAACGGTGCGCGACCGACAATTTGCGTGCGCGGCGGCGTTCATATCGTACCGCGCGAACTGTTCGGCGTGCCCATCCAGATGGTCGGCATGGCGACGCGCCTGGGGCCGCAGCGCCTCAATGACGCTTTGTTCCCGGTCATTCTCGACCTGGTGCTGGGCAGGCTGGAAAAATATGGGCTCAAACGGCCGGGACAGGGACTGCTGGAACAGATTGCGATTGTATCGCGCATTCCGGTGATCGACGTTGGCACCATCGCCAAGATCCGCGAAGGTGCGATCAAGGTTGCGCCCGACATCGCCGAGATCTCGCAACGCGGTGTCCGTTTCGCCGACGGCACACACAGCGAATTCGATGCGATCATCTTTGCCACCGGTTACCGGCCGGGCTATGCCAAACTCCTCGAACCCGGCATCCAGCCGGACCGCAGCGGCGTTACCGCGCAGGCTTCGGATCTCGGCCTCTACCTCATCGGCTTCCACAATGCGGTAGCCGGATTGTTGCGTGAGATCGGCATCGAAGCCCAGGCGATCGCCGACGACATCCGGCAGCGGCTGAACAGGAAAAAGGCGGCCGAAACCCTGCCGGTATAGTCGGCCCCCAGACGGCCGACGCGCTTGGCCCAGCTCAACTTGCCTTGCGCAGCCACACCTTGTTGTCGTGGAAGGCAGCGCCGCCATAAGGCGCCGGCGCGTCAGCGCCGGTCAGGACGTTAATGCCCTCGCCGCGTTCATGCGCGCTGTTTGGCCAGATGCCTTCGGCGATCACCACGCCGCGCTTGATGCCTTCGAAGAACTTGGCGTGCAGCACGAGGTCGCCGCGCCGGTTGCCGACCTCGACCCGGTCGCCATCGGCAAGGCCAAGGTCCGCCGCATCGTCGGGATGCAGGAGCAGCGCCGGCCTGCCTTCCTTTTCCTTCGACACGGGCGTCTCGGCAAAGGTCGAGTTGAGGAAGTTGCGCGCCGGCGAGGTCGTCAGCCGGAACGGATGCGCCTCGTCGGCCACTTCGATCAGGTCGACATGATCGGGAAATTCCGGCAGCTGATCAACCGGCCCGAACAGGCCCATGCTCTTCGGTGGTCGGTTGGGTGCGGCCTGCCCACTCCAGTTGGCGCGGAAGTGGAATTTTCCATCCGCATGGCCAAATCCCTTGATGAAGTGTGCGGCCTCGAAATCAGGCTGCAGGTCGACCCACTTGTCTTCCTTCAGACTGGCGAAGCTGCCCAGCCCACGCTTGCCCAGGATGATGTCGATGTGCTGCTGTTCGGTCAGACCAAAGCCTGGGCGGCCGGCGACGCCAAGGCGTTCCGCCAATTGCTCGATGACGAAGTGATTGGTGCGCGGGCCTTCCGGCGGCTCGATCAACTTGGGGCCGAGCGTGATGTGCTGGTTGCCGCCACCCTTGTAGACGTCGTCATGCTCGAGGAACATCGTTGCCGGCAGCACCACATCGGCAAGCTTGGCCGTGTCGGTCATGAACTGCTCATGCACGCAGGTGAACAGGTCGTCGCGCAGAAAACCTTGCTTCACCAGGCGCTGCTCGGGCGCGACATTGGCCGGATTGGTGTTCTGGATCAGCATCGCCGTGACCGGCGGTCCGCCGTAAAGCGCGTCAGCGGCACCCGTCAGCACCGGACCGGTGCGCGACTGGTCGAGATAGCGGATCGAGGGATCGCGCATCTTCGAGCCTTCCAGCACATCCTGGTTGAGCTTGAAGATGCCGGAATTGGAATGGAAGGCACCGCCGCCTTCATATTGCCAGGCGCCGGTGACCGCAGCGATGCAAGAAGCGGCATGCATGTTGACCGAACCGTTGCGCTGGCGGGCAAAACCATAGCCGAGCCGGAAATAGGTTTTCTTCGTCGTGCCGACGAGGCGGGCGAAGGCCTCGATTTCGGCGACCGCCAAACCCGTGATACCAGCCGCCCATTCCGGCGTGCGCGTGCGCAGATGCTCTTCCAGCCCCTTCGGATCGTCGGTGTATTTTTCGAGATAGGCGCGGTCGGCCATGCCTTCCCTGAACAGCACATGCATGACCGCGCAAGCCAGCGCGCCATCGGTGCCGGGCTTCAGGACCAGGCCGAGATCGGCCTGCTTCATCGTGGCGTTCTCGTAGACGTCGATGACGACGATCTTCGCCCCGCGTTCCTTGCGCGCCTTGATGGCGTGGGTCATGACATTGACCTGCGTGACCACGGCATTGGTGCCCCAGATCACCACGCAATCGGATTTCGCCATCTCGCGCGGGTCAGGCCCGCGCAAGGCGCCGGCCCCCATCATCCAGCCGGTCCAGGCCAGATTGGTGCAGATCGAGCCAAAGAAGCCGGAATATTTCTTGGCATGACGCAGGCGGTCGATGCCATCGCGCTGCACCAAACCCATCGTGCCGGCATAGTAATAGGGCCACACCGTCTCGGAGCCGTATTTTTCCTCGGCCGCGATGAATTTTTCGGCGACAAGGTCGAGGGCCGCCTCCCAGCTTGATTCCTTCCACAAGCCATCGCCCTTGGCACCTGCGCGGACAAGCGGCTTCAACAGCCGGTCGGGGTGATGGACGCGGTCGGCGTAGCGGGCGACCTTGGCGCAGACGACACCCGCCGTATAGCTGTTGGATTTGGCGCCATGGACGCGGCCGATCCGGTTGCCATCGAGCAGCTCGACCTCGAGCGCACAGGTCGAGGGGCAATCATGGGGACAGGCCGAATGGCCGATGCGGAGCTTGGCGTGCTGGTTCATAGGAGCATACCTAGCGGGTTTCAAAGGGCGCGTGTAGGGCCAGATGATTAGCCAATCTCCCCACTTTGTGGGGGAGATGGCTCTACTCCGCCGTGCCTTCCTCATATTCGGCCGACATGGTCAGCCATTTTTCCTCGTGGCCGGCGAGCGTCTGGGCAAGCTGTGAGCGTTCCTTGGCCAGCCGCGTCGCGGTCGACGGATCCTTCTCATAGACCGCCGGATTGGACAGCTCGTCCTCGATGCCGTCGATGCGCTTGCGGATGCGGTCCATCAGCGCTTCGGTGGCGCGGATTTCCTTGGCCAGCGGCTCAAAAGCGGCGCGGCGCGCGGCCGCGTCGCGGCGACGGTCGGCCTTCGACGCCTTGTCCGCCTCGCGCTTGCCGCGGCGGTCGCCGGACACGCCGGTGACCAGCGTTTTGTAGTCTTCCAGGTCGCCATCATACGGACTGACCGCGCCATCCTTGACCAGCCACAGCCGGTCGGCCGTCGCCTCCAGGAGATGGCGGTCGTGCGAGATCAGGATCACGGCGCCGGGAAACTCGTTGAGCGCATGGATCAGCGATTCGCGGCTGTCGATGTCGAGATGGTTGGTCGGTTCGTCGAGGATGAACAGGTTCGGCCCCTCGAAGGCCGACAGGCCCATCAACAGCCGCGCCTTCTCGCCGCCGGACAGGTCCTTGGCGGGCGTGTTCATTTTCTCGGTCGTCAGACCAAATTGAGCCACGCGGCCGCGCACCTTGGATTCCGGCGCCTCCGGCATCAGCCGGCGCACATGTTCGTAGGCGTTTTCCTCCGGCCTGAGATCGTCAAGCTGATGCTGGGCGAAGATCGCCACCTTCAGCCCGGGCGCCACGGTCATGGTGCCGCTCTCCTGCTTGAGCCGCCCCGACAGCAATTTGGCGAAGGTCGACTTGCCATTGCCGTTAGCGCCCAGCAGCGCGATGCGATCGTCGGCGTCGATACGCAGCGTCATCTTCTTCAGGATCGGCTGTCCTTCGGTGTAGCCGACATTGACGTTGTTCAGCGCCACGATCGGCGAGGCAACCGTCTTCACCGGCTCGGGGAAGGAGAACGGTCGTACCGAATCATTGACGATGGCCGCGATCGGCTTCATCTTTTCCAGCGCCTTGATGCGCGACTGCGCCTGTCTCGCCTTCGAGGCCTTGGCGCGGAAGCGTTCGACGAAGGATTCCATATGCTTGCGGGCCGCCTCCTGCTTGACGCGACCCTTTTCCTGCAACTCTTTCTGCTCGCTATACTGGCGCTCGAACTGGTCGTAGCCGCCGCGCCAGAAGGTCAGCTTCTTCTGGTCGAGATGGACGATCGAATTGACAGCGCGGTTGAGCAAGTCGCGATCGTGCGAAATCAAAAGCACTGTATGCGGATACTTCGACACATAGTTTTCCAGCCACAACGTACCTTCGAGATCGAGATAATTGGTCGGCTCGTCGAGCAGCAGAAGGTCAGGCTCGGAAAACAGCACCGCAGCGAGGGCCACGCGCATGCGCCAGCCGCCGGAGAAGGATGACGCCGGACGGCGCTGCGCAGCATCGTCGAAGCCAAGGCCGGCCAGGATGGTGGCCGCGCGGGACTCGGCCGAATGCGCATCGATGTCGGCCAGCCGCATATGGATGTCGGCGATGCGGTGCGGATCCGTCGCCGTCTTCTCCTCTTCGAGCAAAGCGGTGCGTTCGAGGTCGGCCTTGAGCACGATCTCGATCAGCGGCTCTTCGGTGCCTGGCGCTTCCTGCGCCACCTGGCCGATGCGGGTGTTCTTCGGCAGGCTGATCGAGCCTGTCTCGGAGGGAAAATCGCCGGTGATGGCCTTGAACAGCGTCGTCTTGCCGGTGCCGTTGCGGCCGACAAGGCCAGCCTTGGTGCCGGCCGGCAAGGTCAGCGAGGCGTGGTCGAGAAGCAGGCGTCCGGCCATACGGAGCGAAAGGTCGTTGATTACAAGCATGGCCGCGCTTTTGCACCGGACATCAACGCTTCGCAAGACCTTGCGGGCCAGTTGGCCGCACAAGGCCTGAAAACGGCGCGAGCAAGTGCGCCGTCAAGCAGCCGGTTGTTGGGCAGCCGGTCAGTGGCTGGCCTACCGGCGGCCTCAGGCAGTCGCCTTGCCGCGCTTTGTCGCCTTGGCCACGACGGCCGGTGCCGCTGCCGGCTTGCGGCCAAGTCCCGTCGACTTCGCCAGCGCCGACCGGGTCGCCGAGTAATTCGGAGCGACCATCGGATAGTCCGGCGGCAAGCCCCATTTGGCCCGATAGTCGTCCGGGCTCAAACCATAGTCTGTCCTGAGGTGTCGCTTGAGCGACTTGAACTTCTTTCCGTCCTCCAGACAGACGATGTAGTCGGGAAACACCGACTTTTTCGGATTGACAGCCGGAACCAGGCTCGGGCTTTCCACGACGGCCGCACCTGCCAGCTTTCGAACCGAGGCGCTGACGCTGGCAATCAGGTCAGGCAGGCCGGAAGCCGGAAGCGGATTGTTGCCGACATAGGCCGAGACAATATCGGCCGTTAGCTCGATAACGGTCTTATCATCGATATTTGACAATTATTTCACCCTATTTGCGACAAAGTCATCCACCCCAGCGAAGACTTTTGTCGATGTATCTCTTTAACCGCGCCCCTCAACGGACCGCCAAGTCCCAAAACGAATCAAGACTTGACGTCAACTATCTTTCTGGGAAATCGACGTCGCGCAAATTAGAAAATCTAATACTTGGAGACGGCAGACTTGGCTGTCTGGCCCTCGGCCAATATCTCAAGAATACGTTTCCAGCGGGCGCAACGCCCGAAATCCTTCTGTTCAATGGCTTTTTCGGCCTTCATCGCGGCGTAAAGCGATGCGTCGGCACCGAATTCCTTGAGCAGCCAATGCGCTTCCTGCCTGGCGAGACGTTCATTGTCGTCAAACATAGTCTTGCGCCTCCGAACGTTGCAGGCCGACCGCAATACAACTGCCGATGACCAGGACGGCTCCAGTAATCGCGGTCGTCGTCAGCCGTTCGCCGGACAGGGTCAGCAGCAGCGTCGAAGCAATCGGCGTGAGATAGGCGATGACGGCGACCTTGCCACTGCCTTCAAGCTTCAAGGCGCGCGACCAGAAGTAATAACCCAACCCCATTGGGCCAGCGCCGAGATACAGCCCGAGGGCGAGATCCGTGCCGGCGGGCCAGGAAACGCCTTCGCCAGCGGACCACACGAGCGTCAAGGCGACGCCGACCAGCGACGACGGCAGCAACAGGCGCTCCGGCGAAGTGGCGAGCCGGCCCACCATCACCGAATAGAAAGCCATGCACAGCGCGGACCCGAACGCGGCGAAATAGCCGACGAGATCGCCCTGGAGCCAGGTGCGGTCACGCCCTCCCGAAATCACCAGCACGACGCCGACGAACCCAATAATCGCGGCAACGCCCAGCAAAGCCGGACGGCGGGGTTTTTCGAAGGCTATCACCGCAGCTGCAACCATCAAGGGCCAAGTGTACGCCACGAGATTGGCTTCGATCACCGGCATCGAGGCGAAAGCAATGTATTGCAGCACCATGGTGCCGACCAGACCGATGAAGCCGACAGCGAGCGGTGCGAGCGCGGCTCTGGCCGCGACCGGCGGTGCTCCATCCCGGCTCATGAACCGGATCAAGCCGAAGACCAGTGCAGCTCCCACAAATTGCAGGAACTGCACCTGCGACACCGGATGGTTTGCCAGCAGGGATTTGCCGACCAAGGCATTGGTCGACCACAAAGCCACCGCGCCCGCGGCAAAGACCAGCGCGGATACCGAGCCTGATCCGTGCCGAAAGTATCGGCGTGGGGCTCTATCTCCGGACTTGACCATGATCGCGTCCGAAAACAGGTCCCCACCTTTTGGGATCATGGTTGGCTACCATGATTCCCTGGCTCCGCTGGGAAACTGTGCTTCGGCAGCGGCGGCGGGCGTGGGATGCTCCGCCTCGAACCGGCGATAGGCCGGCAGCTGGTTGGTCCAGACATCTTCGGCCAGTTCGTTGACCCATTCGCGATCCTGGTCGTTGTCGGCGGCAAGATAGAACATGCGGTTGTCGTCGACATAGGGCTTGGCCACCGAACGCTGGTTGAGCACCAGGGTAACGCGCTCGCCATACTGGATCGGCGCCGTGCGATGCAGGACGCCAAGGAATTGCCCGAGCGTCGCGTACTTCATCTTGTGATCGATGCGCATGATGCGGTTGCGCGGGATCTCGCGGCCGGATTCGAGTATGGCGCGGCCGGTCTCGGAGTCGTCGCAATAAATTTCGAGGTGACCGCCGACCAGCGGATCGCTGATCGACAGCGGAATGAGTTCGGTGACCGGAACGCCGTCGCAATGCCATTCGACCGCGCCGTCCCTCGGATTCATGAAGGTGACGGTCGAACCGACGATCGACAGCGGATAGGGCTCAAGCTTGGTGCCCATCATGTCGGACAGCCGCTCCAGGCGCAGCTTGTCGTGCAGCAACTCCTTGATTTCGGGGATGAAACGGTCAGCTCCGGTGATAAAGGTCAGATCGAGGTGCTTGTGCACGGCATGGCTGGCCTTGAGTTTCAAGGCGGCCTCCTCGATCGCGGCAAGCAGGGCCGGGTCATAGCCGTGCAGATACTGCGCGACGCCGAAGCTCGACACTTTCCAGGCGGTGTCGTGGCCGATGATGGCTTCTCTGCTCATCGCATAGCGGAGTTCGGGAATTGTATGGGCGTTCATTCTACTTCTCCAAGTGGGGGGCAACACTTGGTAAACAGTCGATTAAATTGGCCCCCCCTGTAAAATTAGGAATGCTGGTGCTAGAGTAAGCCCAGCTTAAGGTCGAAACCGTGCGTCTGCTCAGTCAGGTCAACCTCAATTCGCTGAAAATCGTGGAGAGTGCTGCGAGGCACGGCAATTTCACGCGTGCCGGCGAAGAGCAGTTTATCACCGCCTCGGCGGTCAGCCAGCGCGTCAAAAGCCTGGAGGATCAGCTACGCTTCAAGATTTTCCAGCGCGGCGGCAATGCGGTGTCGTTGACGCCGGAGGGCGAGACCTATGTCTCGCGCGTTCGCGAGGCGCTGGAGCGGATCGTCGCCGCCAGCATGGAAGCGACCGGGCAATCGCAGGAGCATGTGCTGAAGATATCCGTGCTGCCGACGTTTGCCGCGCGCTGGCTGTTCCCGCGCCTGCCGTCGTTCCAGCGGCAACATCCCGATATCGTGATGCGGGTCTCGACCTCCTACGCGACGCATGAGTTCACGACCTCCGACTTTGATCTCGAAATTCGCTATGGCGACGGCCATTTCAATGGACTGCCGTCCGACCTGCTGTTTCGGGAAGACCTTACACCGGTGTGCAGCCCCAAGCTGTTCCATGAGGTTCTCGGCGACAAGCCGATGTCGAAGGTGACACCGGACGACCTCAGGCACTTCACGCTGCTGCATTCCGACACCTGCACCCAGAACTGGCAATCCTGGCTCGGCTTTGCCGGCGCCAGCTTCGTGCTCAGCGAGACCAAGAGCATCTATTTCGACTCGTGCATGATGTCCTACGAGGCGGCCAATGCCGGGATGGGCTTTGCCGTCGCCAACCGTGCCTATATGGCCAGTGACATCCGCGCCGAGAGGCTGGTCGCTCCCTTCGCCGTCCACCATCCGAATAGCGCCGGTTGGTATTTTGTCTCTCCACAAAAGAGCCTTGCCGCACGCAAGGTGCTGCTGTTCAAACAATGGGTCATGGCGGAAGCGGTTCAGATGCAACGCCAATTGGATAGCGAAATCAGCGACTTGGCTTTGGCCGTCTGAAGTTCGGATTGTTATGAAATTCGGACTGTGCCTTGATTGTCTCCTGATGACCACCAGCCAGAAAGATTGAGGACGATCGGTTGATGGACGTCCAATCCGGGCAACCCGCCTTGGTCGGCGAGATCGTTGAGCTCGAGCCGCTTCAGCCGGAGCATTCGGAAGGGCTTCTGAGTGCAGCGGCGGACGGCGAGCTGTGGAACCTGAAGGCCACCGTGGTCCCAGGGCCAGCTACCATCGATGGCTATATTGCCAACGCCTTGGCCGGACGACAGGCCGGGACCGTGATGCCTTATGCAATCGTCCTGCGTAGCACCGGGCTGATCTGCGGCAGTACGCGGTTCTGGAAGATCGATCGCACGAACCGAAAGTTGGAGATCGGGCATACATGGCTCAGCAGTTCATCCCAGCGATCAGGGGTCAATACCGAGACAAAGTACCTTCTCCTGGCCCATGCTTTCGAGGTCATGGCGTGTGTGCGGGTGCAATTCACCACCGACGAACTGAACGAAGCGTCGAGAGCGGCCATTCTGCGGATAGGGGCAAAACAGGAAGGGATCGTTCGCAATGAGCGGATCATGCCGGACGGCCGAAAGCGCAATTCCGTCCGATTCAGCATCATCGATTCCGAATGGCCAGATATAAGAGCGATGCTGCAGCAAAAGATGCGGCGATAGCCGGCCCGTGCCGCTCTCCCAACCAGCGAAGCTGAGCCGGCCATTGCTGGTGCCATTTAACAATGCGGCCTGCCGGAGCGGACCGCATCCTTCATTCTTGATTTGAACCCTACCGCCCGTCAGCGGCGTGCGATCAGCGGGCAGAGCTGACGCAAGTCGCGGTCATAGGTGCCTTCACTGCTGAGTACATCGACGCAGCGCTTCTTCATGCGCGTCACCTGGCTGCTGGACATCTGGGCCACGACGCCCGGCAGGCTAGGATTGCTCGGATTGCTGGGGTTCGACGGATTGCTTGGATTGGACGGGTTGCTCGGATTGGTTCCGCCGCCGATGCCCACACCGACGCCGAGACCGATGCCCCCCGTGCCGCCAACATTGGTGCCAAGCCCGGCGGTGACGCCGCCTGGCCCACCGACATTGGCGCCAGCCCCGGCATTGATGCCATTGCTGCCGCCAACCGAAGCGCCGAGCCCGGCGCTGACGCCGTTCGAGCCACCGACATTGGCGCCGGCTCCGGCATTGACGCCGCCGCTGCCACCAATCGAGGCACCAACCCCAACACCAACCCCTCCGGCATTCGCCGGCAAGGACAGAACGATCATAACGGCACCACTCGCCAGCGCGCCGGCGATACCCCTGCAGATTTTAGCCATGACACTCTCCATGCGGTCACTCTATTTACTGCATTGCAGCAAAAAGGCCGATATGCGACCGATACTCTGCATGCAACACATGCACGTTCTTGTAGGTGTTTTAGTTTCTTTATTCTTTATATTTGAAAATTTCGGATATTGTATTTTTTACTTACGATGGAAGAATTTTTATCTAATTTTTCTCAAGATCACGACTTTTACAAAACCCGTGGCGAATTCACAGACCGAAATCAGGCATATGCGCGCCCTTCCTCGGTGCGCTGGAAATGCGCCAGATCAAGCGGCACGGAAGGGCGACCCAGAACCGTCAGGATCATATGCGCCTGGCCACGGTGATGGGTCTGATGGTTGAAGACATGCGCCAGCGCGGGCGCCAGCCGCTGCGAGACGGTGCGCATGTCCGACACGGTCATATAGGTGAAGCGGCCCGACAGCGCCTTGTCGCTCGAGCCAGCGAGCCAGTCGATGATCCGCCGGTCCTCCGCCTCGCGCGCCATCCTCAGGCTGGGCAAGGCCCGGTACAATATGACGTCCAGCGCCGTCGGCGCGTCGCCTTCGCCGGTGAAGCGCTTCATCCAGATGCGATCGGCGGCGAGCAGATGGTTGAGCGTGCCCATCAGCGAGCGGAAGAAGGCGCCGACGTCGCGATTGAACTCTTCATCATCAAGATCGGCGGCGGCATCATAGATGCGGCCATTGGCCCATTGATTGTACGCCGCAAACATCATGAAGTGCTGTTTCATCTCTTCTCCGCCGCGCCCGTTTTCGGGGTGTCGGGAGCGATACCTAGACCGCAAAGGGACCCGCGCCAATGACCATTCTGCTTTATGATCTCGTCGGGCGTGACGAGAGCCGGCCGTTCAGTCCGCATTGCTGGAAGGCAACCATGGCGCTGGCGCACAAGGGGCTCGATATCTCAACCGCACCGACGCGTTTTCTCGACGTCCCCACCATCGAAGGCGGTGCTTCGAAAACCGTCCCGGTGATCCGCGACGGCGACAAGGTCGTGATCGATTCCTTCGCCATCGCGCTCTATCTCGACGAGGCCTACCCGGATCGGCCGACGCTGTTTGGCGGCTACGGCGGCAAGGCGATGGCGCGCTTCATCGAGCGCTGGTCGCAATTGACGATCCACCCCTACGTCACCACTGCAGCGCTCGTCGACCTCCATGGCATGCAGGACGAGGAGAACGCCGTGTATTTCCGCCAGAGTCGGGAGCAGCGCTTCCGCAAGCAGCTGGAAGACGTCGTCGCGGCGCGCGACGCCGGCCTTGCAGCTTTCCGGACTTCGCTTGAGCCGCTGCGTTCGATGCTCGGCTACCAGCCCTTCATCGGCGGTTCGGCA
Organism: Mesorhizobium subarcticum; assembly: GCF_055456085.1. Lineage (NCBI taxonomy): Bacteria > Pseudomonadati > Pseudomonadota > Alphaproteobacteria > Hyphomicrobiales > Phyllobacteriaceae > Mesorhizobium > Mesorhizobium subarcticum. Next base: position 5,654,912 of record NZ_CM144237.1, read on the forward strand.
CCGCTGTTTGCCGACTATATCGTCTTCGGTGCACTGCAATGGGCACGCATCGCCTCGCCTTACAAGCTGCTCGACGATAGCGACGTGGTGGCGCAGTGGTTCGCCCGCTGCCTCGACCTGCATGGCGGGCTGGGACGAAAGGTTGCCGCGGCGGCGTGACGCCGTAGAGCTATTTGGCTGCTGCCTTTTTCGGCTTGCCAGGCTTTTTGGCAGCCTTGGCCGCCTTAGCCTCGGTCTTGGGCTCGTCTTTTGCCTTGCCGGCGCCAGGTGCCTTCTTGGATGGCTTTTTGGCCGACTTGCCCGTGGCATCCTCAAGGTCGACGTCGGCTGCCGCCTGGTGCCAATGGCGCTCGTGTTGACCGGCCGGTTGCCCTTCTTGCTGCCAGATCTTATGTGCGCGGTTGCGAATGCGCTCCTGGCGATCGTCTGTCATGGTCATATTGTCTCCATTCGGGCCGACTTCAGCGCGGCGCCGAAACCCCACTATAGCAAGCAAAGCATCGCTTTACAGCCATCCGATGTCGTCTCCTCGGCGCCGGCCTGACACAGAAACGTGCAGTCCCCCGGCGCTTCGCTCGCGCTCCCTGCCCATCGGGCCTTGGCAATGGGCCGGGCGACTTGTATAGAGCCCGCCACTCCAATCTCCATTCTCAGACAAGGACGACCCATGGCGCTCGAACGCACCTTCTCCATGATCAAGCCGGACGCGACCCGGCGCAACCTCACCGGCGCCATCACCAAGATGCTCGAAGATGCCGGCCTGCGCGTCATCGCTTCGCGCCGTGTGTGGATGAGCCGTCGCGAGGCGGAAGGTTTTTACGCCGTCCACAGAGAGCGGCCGTTCTTCGGCGAACTGGTTGAGTTCATGTCGTCGGCGCCGACGATCGTCCAGGTGCTGGAAGGCGAGAACGCCATTGCCAGGAACCGCGAAGTGATGGGCGCCACCAACCCGGCCAACGCCGCCGAAGGCACCATCCGCAAGGTGCACGCGCTGTCGATCGGAGAGAATTCGGTGCACGGCTCCGACGCGCCGGAAACCGCCGCGCAGGAAATCAAGTACTGGTTCTCGGACACCGAGATCGTCGGCTGAGCCGGCGCTGCAATTTCCCATGCGAAAAGGCCGGCGTTTCGCCGGCCTTTTTCATTTGGTCTCGGCTTCAAGCCGCTCTCACCGAACTAGTGGCGTATCCCAGAGGTCGCCGAGCAGCGTTTTCAACTGCGTGAAGCGCTTCTCCCCGAGCTCCTGAGCCCATTCCTGTTCAACGTCCAGCAGGATGTCGGCCATCTTCTGGTAAGCAGCGCGCCCGCGGTCTGTGAAGTTGACTATCGTCCCTCCGCTTTCGTCCGGGGCTGTTGAGCGCGTGATATAACCCATTCCCTCCAGTGTCTTCAGTAGCTGGTTCATAGCCTGCTTGCTCATAGCAGCACGCTCGGCAAGCGCGCTCGGCCGCATCCCGTCCGGGCCTGGATACTGGATCACCGCCATATGCGGCGGGCTGAGATCCTCGAAACCCGATGCCCTGAGTTCACGGATCAGCTTGCGGTGGATAGCCATCGCCGGCACGCGCAGCAGCGCGCCAATCAGCGGCGGCTTGTTCGCTGGACCCTGGGTGGAAGATGGCATTGACACCTCGGTAAATTGACTTTACCTATTCGGTAAATTTGATTTACCACATAGGAGGGTGGAATGCTAGATAAAGCCAGCCAGGTCCGTGTCAATCCAGCCGACGAAACAATCAGCGATGGCGGCCTTGCCGTGCGCTTCCTGATCACCGGCGATCAGTCTAACGGCAGCATCGCCGCCTTCGAACTGGCGGTCCCCGGCTCGCAACGCCTACTTGCCCCAGCGCACAGCCACGACCATTATGAGGAGACGATGTACGGGATTGAAGGCGTGCTGACGCTGACCGTCGACGGACATCAGCACGATGTCGGCCCCGGACAGGCGCTGTGTATTCCGCGCGGCGCGATCCATCGCTTCGACAACAACACCGCCGAGATCGCCAAAGTGCTGTGCGTTGTCACGCCGGCGGCGATCGGCCCGGAATATTTCCGCGAGGCCTTCGCCATCTTCAGCGCCGGCGGTCCGCCCGACCGCGCCAGGATCATGGACCTGATGCGCCGGTTCGGTCTGACGCCGGCACCACCACTACCGCAGCCCTGATTTATTCCGAACTGTTCAGCATGCGGCGTTGAAATGCAGGCTGTCGCGCGCGTCCTTGTCCGTCATCACCAGCTTGTCGGATTCGATGCGCCAGGACGCTGCATTCGCCAGTGAGTTGAACAACGCCATCGGCTGAGCCGACATCGCAGTTTTCCATATGAAAAGGCCGGTGAAACGCCGGCCTTTTCACTGGCGGCCTATCAAGTCTCGCGCACGAACTGCAGCATATCGGCATGCAGCCGTTCCATATGCGTGTACATGATGCCGTGCGGTGCGCCCTCATAGACGAGGAAGCGGCAATCCGGGATCAGTCTCGCCGACGGTATGCCGGTCAATTCGATCGGCGCCGAGCGGTCGCGGTCGCCATGGATGAGCAAGGTCGGCAGCGTGATTTCGCGCAATTCGGCGCGAAAATCCTGCTCGACCATGTCGCGGCTGCAGGCGAGCGCCACGGGAACGGAAACCTGCACCAGGGTGTAGCCCCAGCGCAGCATGGCGGGCGACGTCTCCGGAATGAAGAACGGTGCGATGTTGTCGGCCACCCATTTCGGATAGTCGTGCTTCCACGACGCCCACAAGGCCTCGAAACCTTCCCGCGGCGCGCCACCTGGATTGTCGTGCGTCTTGAGCAGCATCGGCGTCATCGGCGCCAGCAGGATGAGCCGCTTGACGCAATCATTGCCGTGCCGGGTGAGATAGCGCACCGCCTCGCCGCCCGCCATCGAATGACCGACCAGGGTGATGCCGCCAAGATCCAGTTGCTCGATCAGCGTGGCAACATCGTCGGCTAAAGTATCGTGATCGCAACCCCGCGCCGGGTGATCGGAGCGACCATGACCGCGCCGGTCGAATGCGATGCAGCGGAACCCTTGCTCGGCGAAGGCCGCCATCTGGTAGTCCCACATCTGGTTGCCGAAGCCGAGGCTGCTGAGGAACAGCATCGGCTGCCCCTGCCCCCATTCGCGCCAATAGAGCTGCGTCCCGTCGGTCGTGGTGATGAAAGGCATTTTTCGTCTCCTGGTTTTCGACGTTCAGGCCGGGACGAACTGGTAGTCGACCAGGATGCGGCCCTCGGCGTTGACGGTCAGGACTTCGAGACCGGTCGCCAGCACGGTTTCGCTATCGGCCGGCAGCATCTCCCAGGTGAAAGTAACGACGTCGTGCAGCAGGCGGGCATTCGAGGCGGCACGGAAGCGGTTGCGGTCGTCGCGGACATTCTTCTCGTGCGATCCGCGCACCCGCGCCTCGAGCGCCTCGTAGCCGAGCACGGTGCGTTCGCCGACATAATGCTCACCGTCAGGCACCCAAAGGTCGGCAATGCCCGTGCGGCGACGCTCGGCGTCTGTCTCGTTCCACACGGCGACATAGCGGTCGGCCAATGCCTGGGCATTTATTGACCTGGTCATGATCTTCACTCCATCCGGTTGCGAGAGCGGCAATGCGCCGTGTCTCGGGATGGAGAATTCGCCGGGTCGACGAGCAAAATCCATGACCTCAGAGGTCAAAAAGCGGCTGCGGGATCACGATGAATTTGACCTTGCAGGTCATTGAACCGCGACACTCTCGCGCGATAGGTTCCGACGATGACACTGCACCAGACCCCTTTCGGCGTGCTGCTTCGGCGCTGGCGCGAGCAGCGCCGGATGACGCAGACCGATCTCGCTTTGGCGGCGGACAGTTCAACCCGGCATCTTTCCTATCTCGAAACCGGACGCTCGCGGCCAAGCCGGGAGATGATCGTGCGGCTGGCCGAATGCCTTGCCGTGCCGCTGCGCGATCAGAACACGCTGCTGCTTGCAGCCGGCTTTGCACCCGGCTTCCAGGAGCGCTCGCTGGCGGAACTGGAGGCTGCCAGGAAGGCGATCGACAGCGTCCTGCAGGCGCACAAGCCCTATCCGGCCTTCGCCGTCGACCGTCATTGGAACGTGGTGCTGTCGAACTCGGCGCTGCCGCAGCTCTATGAGGGATGCTCGGCCGATCTCATGCGCAGCCCGGTCAACGCCGTGCGCCTCATCCTGCATCCGGCCGGCATGGGTCCGCGCATCCTGAACTTCGCCGCGTGGCGCGCGCATACGGTGCATGTCCTGCGCCAGCAGATCGAGGCGCGCGCCGATCCGGTCATCCAGGGCCTGCTGGCCGAAGTGATGGCCTATCCCCTGCCGGCCGGATCCGACACGGCGGAAGGACTGGAAGCGGCGCAGCGGCTGGCAACGCCGCTGCGCATCGCAACGCGGCTCGGCAACGTGTCCTTCCTCAACACCACGACCGTTTTCGGCACGCCCAACGACGTGACGCTGGCGGAACTTGCGCTCGAAATGCTGTTTCCGGCCGACGACGAGACCATCGAGATCGTGAAGACCATGGTCAAGGAAACGGCTGCGGCGTGATGCAATCAGCTCGCGGCGCTGAAACGCAGGATTTCGCGGCCGTCTCTGTCTGATATGGCGAGCTTGCCGGCATCGACCTTGTAGCACGATGCCTTGGCCAACGCATCGAACAACGCCTTTTCCTCGGCCATGACCTCCGGTGCACAGGCCTTGTAGGTCGAGCCGATCTCGCTGATGGCGATCGCCTGGCCGTCAACCTTGGCGGTGGCGAAATAGGTGTTGCAGGGGCCACTGCCGCCAGCCTTGCCGGCCTCACTGACCCTGAACGTCGCCTGTGGCGCGGTGATGGCGCCAATGCCGTCGACATAGTCGACCACCCAGAGCTGGCCAAAGACGGAAGCGGTCGGCTCGGTGCTTGCAGGGACCATCTTGAGCATGATGGTCTGCGGCGCATCCGTGAGCGGATCGACCTGATGGCGCACATCGGAAATGAACATCAGCCTGCCGTCGACGGTGATGCGGGCCTGCAGTGCATAGGTCATCTTCGACCGGATCACCGATGGGTCGAATTTGATCTCGAAACTGATCGGCACCTGGCCGGCGGGCTTGATCGTCTGCTCGCCGATGATCTTGGCCGGCGCGTCGGCCAGCGAGACATCGGCAAGCTGGACGGAAAGCACGGCACTGGGCGGCAAGGCGATGCGTTCGCGATAGATCACTTCGCCCCTCACCGCCGTTTCAGCGGCTGCGGACAGTTCCGGCACTGCTAGGATGCCGATGACCAGAGGCACGAAGCCGAAAACGAAGTACTCCGCAAGCCTGTCCAGCATGACCACCTCCCTTGCCCCGGACTGCCAAGGCCCGAGCTTGCCAAAAACCCAGGCTGATCAACCTCGCGCAATTGGCCAAAGGATTGCGGTCAATGCATGGCTGCGACGGGATTTATTCGGACGGCGACTTCCAGCGTCCAGCAGCGAGGGCGTCGGCTTCCTTGGCCTCGACCCAGCCGCCTTCGGAGCCATCGGTGCGATGCTCCTTCTTCCAGAAGGGTGCCCGCGATTTGAGATAATCCATGAGGAAATCAGCCGCTTCGAACGCGGCCTGGCGATGCGCCGAGGCAGCCACCACCAGCACAATGTTCTGCCCCGGCGCGATCTTGCCATGGCGATGGATGACGGTAAGACCTTGCAGCGGCCAACGCTGAACCGCCTCGGTGGCGATGCGGCCGATTTCGGCCTCCGCCATGCCGGGATAGTGTTCGAGCTCAAGTGCCGAGAGCGCGCCCTGCTCGTCGCGGCAAAGGCCTGAGAAAGAAACCACGGCGCCGATGTCGGCACGGCCTTGTGTCAGCGCGGCGATCTCGGCGGCGACGTCGAAATCCGGGCGCTGGATGCGCACGCTCGGCACCGGGACGGCCGACATCGGTGTCAGCCTCCGGTCATCGGCGGGAACAGCGCGATCTCGCGTGCGCCCGCTATCTTCTCGCGGTGGTCGACATGTTCCTGATTGATGGCAACGCGGATCACGTCGGGATATTGCAGCGCGTGCTCGTAGCCTTCGCCGCGCGATTGCAGCCAGCGCAAGAGGTCGGCGACAGTCTCGATGCCGGCGGGCAATTCGACCTCTTCTTCCGATGTGCCGATCCGTTCGCGCACCCAGGCAAAATAGATGAGACGAGTTGTCATCTCACTCATCCATGATGTGCTTGAGGCCGGCGCGAAAATAGTCGTAGCCGGTGTAAAGCGTGACGAGTGCCGCGATCCACAGCAACACCAGGCCGGTCTGCGTGGTCAGCGGAAAGATCTTATCGCCGGCCGGTCCCGCCAGCAGGAAGGCGATGGCGACCATCTGAATGGCGGTCTTCCATTTGGCCAACTGCGTCACCGGCACCGAAACCTTAAGTGCGGCCAGATATTCGCGCAGGCCCGAAACCAGGATTTCGCGGCACAGGATGATGATCGCCGCCCACAGCGACCATCCGGCGATGCCGGCATGGCGATCGGTGTCGGCGGCCAACAGCAGCAGACAGGTGGCCACCAACAGCTTGTCGGCAATCGGATCGAGCATCTTGCCGATGTTGGAGGTCTGCTGCCAGGCGCGTGCCAGATAGCCGTCCAGGTAATCGGTGACCGAGGCGAGCAGGAAGATGATCAGCGCCGACCAGCGGGCGAAGTCGCTCGATTTCAGATGGCCTTCGAGAAAAAAGCACAGCACCACCAGCGGCACCGCGACAATGCGGGCGTAGGTCAGCATGTTGGGCAGGTTGAACGCGCGCTTGGCCATGTCTGGGAGACTCTTTCTGCCTGCGTACTCAAATCAGAAGCCAATGTAGGGGGTCAACAGGCCAGATTCGACTGGCCAGATGAAAGTGCCGGATTTTTCAGCCTTCGTGGAAGTGGTTGTAGACCAGTTTCGCCACCTGTTCGGAAATTCCGTCCACCTTCCGCAGATCCTCGATTGCCGCACGGCTAACCGCCTTGGCGGTGCCGAATGCCAGCAGCAGCGCCCGCTTGCGGCCGGGGCCGATGCCGGCGATCTCGTCGAGCGGGCTCTTGACCATCTCCTTCTTGCGGCGAGCCCTATGCGAGCCGATGGCAAAGCGGTGGACCTCGTCGCGCAGTCGCTGGACGAAATAGAGCACGGGGTCGCGCACAGGCAGGGAAAACGAATCCTTGCCCCTGACGAAAAAACGCTCGCGGCCGGCATCACGGTCCTGGCCCTTGGCAATGCCGATGGCGACGACGCGATCCTCAATGCCAAGATCCGAGAGGATCTTGCGCACCGCCGTCATCTGGCCCTGGCCGCCGTCGATCAGGATGACATCGGGCCAGGCCGGGAAGTTCCCGGAGATGTCGTCTTCGATATCATCGCCCGCTTCGGCTGCCATCGCCTCGCCTGCCGCATCGTCGGCCACGACAACGTCGCCATGGTCCTTGAGCAATCGCGAAAAGCGCCGCTCCATCACCTCGCGCATCATGCCGAAATCGTCGCCCGGCGTGATCTCGGTCGAGCGGATGTTGAATTTCCGGTACTGGTTTTTCACGAAACCTTCCGGTCCCGCGACGACCATGGCACCGACGGCATTGGTGCCCATAATGTGCGAGTTATCGTAGACTTCGATGCGCACCGGCGGCTTGGCGAGGCCGAAAGTCTCGGCGAAACCGGCCAGCAACCTGCCTTGCGTCGACGTTTCGGCCAGCCGTCGGCCAAGCGCCTCACGGGCATTCTGCAGGGCGTTGTCGGTCAGGTCTTTCTTCTCGCCGCGCTGCGGTACCGAGATCGCCACCTTGCGGCCGGCACGGGTCGAAAGCGCCTCGGCCAGCAATTCCTGATCCTCAACGGTGTGCGACAGGAGAATGTTACGCGGCGTCGGCTTGTCGTCATAGAACTGCGCCAGGAAGGAGCCCAACACTTCAGCCGCCTCCAGCGCCGGGTCAGCCTTGGGGAAGTAGGCGCGGTTGCCCCAGTTTTGGCCGGTGCGGAAGAAGAACACCTGGATGCAGACCTGGCCGCCTTCCTGATGGATGGCGAAGACATCGGCCTCGTCGACGGTCGCCGGGTTGATGCCCTGATGGCTCTGCACATGGGACAGGGCCGCAAGCCGATCGCGATAGATGGCGGCGCGTTCGAAATCGAGGTCTTGCGAGGCCTGCTGCATGGCGGCCGAGATTTCGGTCTTCACCTTCTGGCTGCGGCCGGACAAAAAATCCTTCGCCTCGGAGACCAGCTCGGCATAGCCGTCATGCGAGATTTCGCCAGTACACGGGCCGGCGCAGCGCTTGATCTGGTAGAGCAGGCAGGGCCGGGTCCGGTTTTCGTAGAAGGAGTTGGTGCAACTGCGCAGCAGGAAGGCGCGCTGCAGCGAATTGATGGTGCGGCCGACGGCGCCGGCCGAGGCAAAGGGGCCGAAATAGTCGCCCTTGCGCGAGCGCGCGCCGCGATGCTTGTAGATGCCGGGCGAGACATGGTCGCCAGTCAGAAGGATGTACGGAAACGACTTGTCGTCGCGCATCAGCACATTGAATCGCGGCCGCAAGCGCTTGATAAGATTGGCTTCGAGCAGCAGGGCCTCGATCTCGGTGCGGGTAACGACGAACTCCATCGTCGACGTCTCGCGCACCATGCGGCCGATGCGGTTGGTGTGGAACCGGCCTTGCGCGTAGTTGGTGACACGCTTCTTCAGGCTGCGCGCCTTGCCGACATAGAGCACGTCGCCGGCGGCGTTCATCATGCGGTAGACGCCGGGCGCATTGGGCAGCCGCTTGACCAGCGTCTGGATCACCTCGGCACCGACCATGCCGTCGGCGTCACCGGCATGCGGCGTCCAGTCGATGGCCGTGAACGCGACATCCGGGCCGATCGGTTCGATAATCTCCTCGATCGCCTCATCCTCGAGGTCGATTTCGGGAGGAAGGTCATCGGCGCCGCCGCGCGGCTTGTTCTTTTGGTCTAGAGGACTCATTCCGCCATGCCTGTCACATCGGGCGTCTGCCATGCAAGATGCTGGCCGCCATCCAGCGCGATCATCTGGCCGGTGACCGAGCGCGCCTCCCAGAGATAGCGGATGGTGGCGCCGAATTCCGGCAATTCCGGGCCGCGCTTCAGGATCAGGCCAGCGAGCTGTGCGTCAAAATCGGAATCATCCTGGCGCACATTCTTCAGCGTCGGACCCGGACCGATTGCGTTGACGCGGATGCGCGGGCCGAGCGCCTGCGCCAACATCTGCGTTTGCGTCCACAACGCGGATTTGGACAGCGCGTAGGAGAAATAGCGCGGCGTCGGCCGCCAGACGCGCTGGTCGATGATGTTGACGATCAGCCCCTCCTGCCCCGCCGGCAAGGAGCGGGCGAAATTCTGCGCCAACAGCGCCGGGGTTTTCACGTGAATGGCAAAGTGGCGGTCCCAGGCCTGCCAGTCGAAATCCTCGACCGAATCGTCGACGAAAAGCGAAGCGTTGTTGACCAGCAGCGAGATCGGCCCCAGCACGGCTTCCGCCTGGCCCACGAGATCGCTGACGGCGTCCATGTCGGTCAGGTCGGCGATCACCACCGCTGCGCGGCCGCCAGACTGGTTGATCCCCGCGGCCAGTGTATCCGCCTCATCGCGCGAGCCGTTGGCGTGGATGGCGACTGCGAAACCATGGCCGGCGAGGTCTTCGACAATTGCCTTGCCGATCCGTTTCGCCCCGCCCGTCACCAGCGCCGCGGCAGTGGCTTTACTCATCTGCTGTCAATCCTCAATTTCGGCCCGAAAACACGACGCCGACGAAATATGGCCTCGCATGCGTTAAACGGCATTCGCACCTGGGGCAGCATTGTGGCGAAACGCCCGGTTCGGCATCGCGACTCGTCCTGGACTCGGAACCGCTGGACCGCAATATAGGGCGCTGGACTCCTTGCACCAAGCGGTGTGCAGTGCAGCACGAAGTGGCTGCTGACATTTCGCTGTTGCGAAGATGCAACGTCAAGGTTCCGCCTCATTCGCGCCGGGGAATGACCCAAGTTCAGGTTCGCTTCAGCCGCATTTTGACACGACATTTGGAACCGACGAACGCCAGATCCGTTTCACCCCCCGGACGGGTTGATGGCGATCGTGAGAAACAAGCCTGTGTCCTGTGGCTTAAGGAGTAAAGAACAATGCAAGCCAATCTTAAATTCGCACGGCCGCTGGCCGTGGCCCTCGGCCTCTTCGCCCTGGGTGGAACCGCTTATGCCGCGGACGTCGTTCAGGAAGAGCCGCCGGCACCAGCGCCGATTGCGGAACTGCCCGTCGCGTCCTGGGCCGGCCCCTATGCAGGTCTGAACGTCGGCTACGGCTTCAGCGGCCACACCAAGGAGAAGGATCTCGGTGTCGACAACGTTGACGTTGGCACCAAGGGCTTCGTCGGCAGCGTCTTCGGCGGCTATCAGTGGCAGCAGGAGAACTTCGTGTACGGCGGTGAAGCCGAACTCGGCTACAACGGCGTCAAGGGTGACGATAACGGCGTCAATTCCAAAGCCGGCTTCGAAGGCTCGCTGCGTGCCCGTCTCGGCTACGCCGTGACCCCGGAAATCCTGCTCTATGGCACCGGCGGCCTCGCCGGCAGAAGCTTGAAGGTGGAAGACACCACCTTCGGTTCAGACCGCGCCACGATGCTCGGCTGGACTGCTGGTCTCGGCACCGACATCAAGCTGACCGACAATGTGTTCGGCCGTGTCGAGTACCGCTACACCGACTTCGGCTCGAAGAGCTTCGACGGTATCGGCAAGGTCAAGGCCACGGACAACCGCGTCACCTTCGGCGTCGGTATGAAGTTCTAAGTCGTTCAAGCCACGACACGAAAAAGCCGGGCCTCGTGCCCGGCTTTTTTTGTGCCTTGCCGTTCAGCCTGGAATCGCCGGCTTCAGCTCAGGAAACTTCTCGTCGAAACGCGCCGCCCAGCGGGTCAGACGGCCACGGCCCTTTTCCCATTTGCCGGCGAAGCGCAACGAGAGGTAACCAAGACAGGCACGCAACGCCATCTGGCCGGTCGTGATCTTCTTGGGCAGTTTCGGCGGGTTGGCGTTGAGCAGGTCGAGTGCTGCCGTGATCTTTGCCCACTGGCGGTCGAGCCAGGGCTGATAGACCATCTCGTCGGGGCGGGTGCGGCGCTCATAGACCATCGACAGTGCGCAATCACAGATGCCGTCGGCCAGCGCCTCCAGCACTTCCGCTTCCAGCCGCTTGTCGGGATTGCGTGGAAACAGCGCGTTCTTCGAAATCCGGTTGAGATGCTGGGTGATGGCGCGGCTGTCGTAGACCGAACGGCCATCGTCGAGCACCAGCACCGGAATCTTGCCGAGCGGATTGGCACCGATCAGTTCGGCCGGTTTGTCCTCGGTCTTGACCGCAACCAGATCGATGGCGATGCCGGCATAGGCTGCGGCCATCCTTACCTTGGAACTGTAGGGAGAGGTGGATGCGTAGAGCAGCTTCGGCATGATCGGCTTCCTGTTTGCAGACGCTCAGTGTTGACTGGACAGGCTCCTGCGATCAACCGCCAGAACGCAAAAAAGCTGCTGCCAGAAACCGGTCGCGATTTCTGCCCAGGCATCACGACAAGCCTACGGGCTGTTACGCTGGAAATCACATACAGGCGACGAAAACAGGCTGAGCGGAATCAGACCTGCGTCGCACTTCACACGCCCCAGGCATTGTGCCGGGACCTTCGCCAACACGGCAAGGAGAGAACCAGATCGGGCGAGCGAGGCAGCCAACTGACGCGCCTCGCTCTGCTTGCCCCTCGGCCCCTTCCCGATGCTCAGCCCCGAGGGCTGAACCCGTTGCCGAATATGCTTCGACCCAGAGCGTCAGAGCGTCCTTTGCGGAGTCCCGAAGGACACGCGACGCCCCAACGACCCGGTCTACTTCTTGGCCGGAGCCTTCGCCTTCGCAGGCGCTGCCTTGGCCTTCGGCGCGGCGGCTTTCTTCACCGCGGGCTTTGTCGCGGCCGCTGCTGCTTTCACAGCCGGCTTTGCCGCTGCCTTCGCGGCGGGCTTTGCCGCAGCCTTGGCAGGCGCTGCCTTCTTGGCCGCGGGTTTTGCCGCCGCCTTGGCCACTGGCTTCTTCGCCGGGGCTGCCTTCGCCGCCGGCTTTGCCGCTGCCTTGGCGGGCGCTGCCTTCTTCACTGCCGGCTTCGCCACAGCCTTGGCTGCGACCGGCTTCTTGGCCGGTGCTGCCTTGGCTGCGGGCTTTGCCGCCGCCTTCGCAGGCGCTGCCTTCTTCACTGCCGTTGCGGCCTTCGCCGCGACTGCTTTTGCAGGTGCTTTCTTTGCCGGTGCCTTGGATGCCGGCGCTTTAGATGACTGCTTAGCCATGTCATGCCCCTTCACGTTATGCCGATGGCCGTGAATGACCCCGGCGCGCAATGCATATCTGACTCGCGGCTCGCTAGCCAGCGAAGCAATGGTATGATTTTCTCAGCTTAAATTTTGGTTGAGATCCGCACATGATCGCACTCGTCATCGCAAAAATCCTCTGTTGATCTTCTGATGCCATCAGCAATTTGACACCGGCATTCTCGATGCGACGCCACCATGAAGCTGCAAAGATTAGCCCGCAGCTTCACGCATGATCTTCGGTCGTAAATATCATGACCTGCCGTCTCATCGAGGCGATCATCTTCTGCAAGCGAGCGGTCCGCGTGCTATGCGACGACCCATCTGAAGATCACCTTGTCAAGCATGCTTCCGTCGCTCGGTGGCTTGTTGACAGATGACTCTGCTCAGCAGAGTATTCTGCACCAGCTATGAGTCTGCTTCGATTTCGACCCCATGAAAGCAATGACGCTGTTCGCGAATCGCCTGGCCACATATGGCCACAGCCCAAGGCTTTGCCGCATTGGAGCTTCTAGATGAGCGCCGACGACATTATCCACCAGAGCACACGGCTCAGGATCATGGCCGTGCTGAACACGCTGGAAAGGCGCGAGGCACTGGAGTTCACCCAGTTGAAGGCGATGATCGACACCACCGATGGAAATCTCGGGGCACATCTCGATACGCTGGCCAGAGCGGGCTATGTCGATATTGAAAAGCTGTTCGTCGGGCGACGGCCGCAGACACGGGTCAAGGCAACAACGATTGGGCGGCGGGCCTTTCGCGGCCACATTGCCTTTCTTCGCAAGATCATCGATCAGGCCGAGCCGACACAACGCAGGAAATAGCACTGCCTCAGCGCGTGGCGACCACGGCGATGCCGGCGCCGATCATCACGCCGCCTGCCGCGCGGTTGACCCGGCGCACAATCCTGGGCGTGCGCAACAGATTGCGGGCACGGCCGGCGAGAATCACATGCCCGCCGATCACCACGATTTCGACAGCCAGGATCACTGCGACCAGGATGCCGAGATGCGCTGATGTGAGCGAGGCCCCGACGACGTTGGGCAGCAGTGCCACATAGAACAGCGGCATTTTCGGATTGCCAAGATTGAGCGCGACACCCGTGGCAAAGATCGTCAGCAGGCCACGCCGCCCCGAGACGGGCTGCAGCTCCGGCACGACGGGCGCGGCCGTCCAGAGCTTGATGCCCATCCAGACCAGATAGGCCGCTCCGCCATAGCGAAGCACCGTCATGACGATTGCCATCTTGGCGGCGATAATCGCCAAGCCGAAGGCAGCGAGCACAAGGAAGATGAGGATGCCGACCACGGTGCCGGCGCCATAGGCGATGCCCGACGCCGCGCCGCTGGAGATCGTGCGGGCGACGATCGTCATGTTGTCGGGGCCAGGGCTGGCGGCGAACACGAAGAAGGCGGCCGCGAAGGCAAGGATGGTGGCAAGGTCCATGAAGGCTCCCGAAGGTAATGCGTTACTCTCGGGTGTTCAGATTAGCCGATTTGCTTGCCGGCGATAGCCCGAAAAATTCAGCGCCTTCGCGACAGCAGCAGCGCGGCCGCCGCGGAGGCCACGCCGAACAGGCAGGTGCCGCTCCAGCCCCATGCCGAATAGGCAAGCCCTGCGAGACCCGAGCCGCAGGCGCCGCGAGTATCACCAACAGGCCATTGTCGATCGTGGCGCTGCGCGTGCCGACAGGTGCATGCATTATCGTCACGGCTGATAGCCGAGGCAGATGGCGCCTAGCGCGACGACGGCGCAGGCACCGACCCGACGCGGCGTCAGCGTCTCGCCGAGAAACAGTCGGCCGATGAAGGCCGCGAAGACGACGCTGGTCTCGCGGATCGCGGTGATCGGACCGGCAGGCCCGAGCGCGAAGGCCGCAACCACGACGCCATAGGCCAGAAGCGCGAACAGGCCGCCGCCCAAAGCCTTGCGGGTTTCCGGCGCTCGCGGGTCGACAATGAGCCGGCCGCGATAAGCGACAAAGGTCGCCGGCAGCAAGGCGCCGTAGGCCAGCAGGACCCAGGCTGTGTAGGCGCCGACATTGCCCGCCACACGAACGCCGATCGCATCGACCGTCGCATAGGCGGCGATGATTGCCCCGGTCGCCAGCACATAGAGGATCGACGTCGTGGCCGTTCTTCCACGGCCAAGCGAAAGACCCATGATGCCACCGCCGATCAGGGCAACACCCACGCTCTCAGGAATGGTGATCTGCTGGCCGGCGAACAGGAAGCCGCCGAGCGTGACGAGCAGAGGCACGCTGCCGCGAACAATCGGATAGACCTGCCCCAGTTCGCCATAACGGTAGGCGGCCACCAGAAACATGCTGTAGCCAACCTGCAGGCCGGCCGAGAGGGCGACATAGGGCCAGGCTGATGCGGCTGGAAAGCCGTTGAGGATTGCAAGGGGAATGGCGAGCGCCGTGCTGGAGAAGCTCATGACGGTGACGGTCCACAACCTGTCGGCTCCGGTTCGCAGAAAGGCGTTCCAGCTTGCGTGCAGGATCGCGGCGAAGAGCGCGAGCCCGATGACCAGCGGGCTCATTGCGGCCTGCGCGAAGCGGCGACGATATCCAACGCCGTCTTGCGGGCTTCACGAAGGGCGGTGTCCGCCTGCCCCATCTGCGCCATCAGGGTCGCCCCTTCGATAAACATCAACAGCGTCGCCGCGACGTTCTCGGCTCGCCCGCGCGGCATCGCCTGCGTAAGGATCGACTGCATGCGCTGCCTCAAGCCATTCTTCTGCCGGGAAACAGCCTCGAACACCGGATGCCGGGGATCGCCGAACTCGGCCAGCGCATGGGCGAACAGGCACCCATGAAAATCAGGGCTGCGGAACCAGCGCCCATACCAGTCGAAAATCTCAGCGATCTTCTGCTCCGGCGCGATGTCCTTCAGGGCAAGCCGGTCGAGCTGATCGTCAAAACGCCTGGCACGATAGTCGAGTACCGCGACGATCAGTTCGTCCTTGCTGGGGAAATGGCGGTACATCGTCATCTTGGCCACTTCGGCCTCGGCGATTATCCGGTCTATGCCGGTGGCATGGAAGCCGGCGCGCTTGAACAGCGCGTAGGCGGTTTCGATGACATGCTGGCGTTTGTCGGAGAGAGCTGACGGCGTCATGATACGCACCAAGTGATGAGACAGGTCTGTCTCATAGCTATGCGGCGGATAGTGTCTTCTGTCAACACGGCACGAAGAACGCCTGCGGCCAATCCGGTCGCAGGCGCTAAAGGAAATCGATTGTGGGAAGGCCGCCCTTAACGCAGGACGCGGCAGCGGCCATTATAGACCATCCAGCGGTCGAAGCCCGAGACGCAGAACTCGACATTGTCGCCGATCGAGGCAAAGCCCTGGCCTTCCTCGATCAGATACCAGATTGTCCGGTCATGGCCGTCGGAGAGGCTGACGGTGGCGCCGCAATAGCGACGGCCGATCGGCCAGGTGTCGTTGGCCGGCAGATAGCGGTGCTGGTGGATACGCCGGAAGTCGGTGATCTGCACATCCGGCAGATGCGGCACGTGGTGCACCTGGTAGGAGAAGCGGCTGGAAATCTTGCTCAGCACCCAGGGCTGGCCGCAGACGCCGCCATCGTCGTCGGCATAGACGCCATAGTCGGCCGCCTGCACTGCCTGCGTGACGCCGAGGGGCGCGGCAAGCGGGGTGCAGAGCGAAATCAGGGCAGCAAGTGCGGATTTGGCGAAGCGAGTCATGACAGCCTCTCAAGGTCGATTGCGCGCACTGTGCGGATTCGCTTGGCGGCGGTCAAGCGGTTGCCGAAACAATGGTTTCCAGAAACGAGCTGGACCTTCCACCAACGTCCTTACCGGCTGCGTGTTCCTCTCCAGGTCAGACCTCGGGAAGAAATGCAGGGTTAAAGACAACTTCCCAGAGATGGTCGTCCGGGTCCTGGGAATAGCCGGCATAGCCACCCCAGAACGTGTTCTGGGCCGGTTTGACGAGGCGCGCGCCGGCGCTGATGGCCTGCGCCATCACGGCATCGACCTCGGCCTCGCTCGTGACATTGTGACCGATGGTGAACTCGGTCGGGCTGCGGCCGGTTTGGGCAATGCCGGCGTCAAGAGCGATATTGGGGCGTTCGAAGATCGCGAACTTCAAGCCACCCTGCAGATCGAAGAAGGCGACGGCGCCGTGCTCGAACTCTTTCCCGATGATGCCTTCGGTCGGAAGCCCGAGTCCGTTTTGGTAGAATTCGAGCGACGCTTCCAGATTGTCGACGCCAAGCGTGATGACGCTGATGCGAGCTTTCATTTCGGTTTGTCCTTTCTATATTCACGACTGCGCGATGTCGGTGGCCGCGAATGGCACCGAAATGCTTCGCGCGGTTTGCCATGGTGGGAACGGTGCGCCTTGAAGATTTCGGCCAAAATGGCCGGGGCCAGTGGCTCGATGGCGGCTTGACGGAGGCTGACGGGATGGAAGCGGTACTGGCGCAAACCACGGGCTTTTTCCAGGAACGGTCCGCAGAGGGGCGACTGGGCGCCGCCTTCGCATCCGTCTGGGTCCACCGGATGCGGGACCAGGACGCTCCACCTGTCGTGATAACGCCAGATGCGACGATCGACCTGCAATGGATCGACGGCCGGTTCCGGGTCGCGGGACCTGACCGGGAGCCGCAGATCGAGATACTGCCGCCAGGCGCGACGATTGTCGGATTCAGATTCCGGCCAGGGGCCGCCGCCGGTTGGCTGGGCGTGCCGGCCGACCGGATCATCGGAGAACGCCTTGACTTATGCGAGCTCTGGGGCGCCAGGGCGCGCCATCTGGCAGGCCGCATCCGGGCCACGCCCGATCTCGCTGGGCTGGTGGAACAATTGGAGGCGGCAATCGGGGCACAGGCTCAAGATCGCCATGCGCCCGATGCGGCCATGGGCTTTGCCTTTGACGTTATCGACCGGGGTCTGCCAGCCAACAAGCCGCTGGTGCCTTTCCTCTTGCGCTCCCTGCATATGAGCGAACGAACATTGCGGCGCCGTTTCGAGGAAAGTTTCGGCTACGGCCCCAAGACGCTCCTCCGGATCCTGCGCTTCCACCGCTTCAGGCGCCTGCGAAAGGCATCCAGCAATACCTCGACCGCGGTCTTGGCGATCGAGGCCGGTTATGCCGACCAGGCCCACCTGATACGAGAAAGCAGGCGGCTATCCGGCATCACGCCGGCCGCGCTGGCTGCGCTGGCTGACACTGGAGTGTAGCAGGGCCGCGACCGACATGGTCTAAGCCGTGCCCGCCTTCTCCCCAGCCAGCCATTCCAGCGACCAGTGCGCGGGCCTGCCCACGGCTAGCAATTTGTGCAGGGCTGGCAGCAGCGTGCGCAATTCGCCTTCAAGAATGAAGGGCGGGTTGACCACGATCAGGCCGCTGCCGTCGAGGCTGGGTTCCGAAGAGGCCGGCCTGATCTCGAATTCTATGTCGAGAATTTTCGGAATGCCGGATTGCTTCAGCGCTTTCCTGAAGGCGATGATCGCCTTGCGATCCTTGATCGGATACCACAGTGCATAGATGCCGCCGGGCCAGCGCTTGTACGCCCTTTCGAGCCCGTCGACGAGGCGATCGAACTCACCCGGCTCCTCAAAGGGCGGATCGATCAGCACCAGGCCGCGCTTCTCCTTTGGCGGCAGATGCGCTCCGAGCGCCAGCCAGCCATCCAGCTCCATGACCCTGGTCTGGAAATCGCCGGCGAATTCGGCCTTGAGCTTCGCGACATCTTTCGGGTGCAGCTCGATCGCCGACAACCGGTCCTGCTTGCGCAGGAGATGGCGTGCGAGCAGCGGCGAGCCCGGATATTTCTTCACGCCGCCCTCGGGATTGAGCGAGCGCACCGTCTCCAGATAGGCCGCCAGCAGCGCCCTCGTCTTGGCGTCGAACGAGGCATCGATCAGCCGGCCGATGCCGCCATGCCACTCGCCGGTCTTCTGTGCTTCGACCGACGACAGATCGTAGCGGCCGATGCCGGCATGGGTATCGACGACGCGAAATGCCTTGTCCTTCTGTTTCAGATAGTCGAGCAGCCTTGTCAGCACGACATGCTTGACGACATCGGCGAAATTTCCGGCGTGATAGGCGTGGCGATAATTCACTTGGATCCCCTGCCCCAGCGTGGCGGTGGCGGCTGCGAGTTCGGATTTTCCGGCCGGCCGCCACCAAAGCGCAAGGTCAGCAGGAAGCCGACCAAGCCGATCGCCATCAGCACAAAGCCGACCGGCCGCGCACGCCTGTCTGCCTTACCAGCACCGGAGCGCAAGATGAGATCGACCGCACGTATCGGAATGTCCTCGGCGTCGCCTGGACCAACGGTGAAGGTGTAGGGGCCGGGATTGACGGTCGCGATGATACCGGCCTCATCGCGAAAAATCTTGTCGGGCAGTTGCGGGCTGACCTGGCGCGGATTGTCCGAGTGGTTGAACTGCAGCGTCGAGGCAAGCGCCGTGCGGCCATTGGCGGCAGCGGTCAGCGTCAGTACGGTGCGCTGCTGCGAAACGATGCGCTCGGCCCGCGCCGTCAAATCGACCAGCACTCGCACCGGCGCGTCGCGGTCGGAGAGTGGCACCGTCACCGGTTTGAAATGGCCCTGTTCGTAGACCCGCCAAGTGCCGATCTCATGGCCGGAGAAGTTGGAGATCGCCCAGGGATAGAGGGCACCGACGCCAATGCCGGCGAGCAGGATCAGGAAAAACAAGAAGCGCATTCATATCACCACAAAGTACCGCAACCCTGCCAATAGCGCCCCGACGATCAAAAGGCGATGGCTTGGCCATCGATCCAGCCTGCGTTGCCAACGCTTCGAAATTCGCGCAACGCTTCCGGCCAACGAAGCGACCACGGTGATGCCTCTTGATGTTCCATGCCAAATAGAACCGTGCTGATCACCGGGGCGCGTGCCCCTGTCGCACTGCATCTGGCGCGCCTGCTCCACGCCGCCGGGCGGCGCGTGATCCTTGCCGACAGCCCGGCCCATCCGATCGCCGCCGCAAGCACGGCCTGCGCCGGCTATTTCCGTCTGCCGCCACCGCGCTTTGCCGGACGTGCCTATGGCGATGCCTTGGAAGCGCTGGTGCGCAGCGAAGGCATCGAACTCGTCATCCCGACTTGCGAAGAGATCTTCCATCTCGGCCAGGTCTGGCGCGACCGCGCCGTGCCGGCCCGGCTGTTTGCGCCCGATATGGCGCTGTTGGCAGAGGTTCATGACAAGCACGCGTTTATACGACTGGCCGAAAGCCTCGGCCTTGCCGTGCCGGAGACAGCGCTGCTGCAAAGCAAGGATGATCTGCGAGCCGTGCGTGGTCAGTCCCGCGAGCTGGTGTTCAAACCGGTCTGGTCGCGTTTTGCCAGCCATGTCCTGCTGCGCCCCCCACCGGAAACGCTCGACGCCATCAACCCGTCACCGGCAATCCCATGGGTGGCACAGCGTTTCGTCAGCGGCGATGAGATCAGTGCCTATGCGGTGGCGGTGAAAGGCGAGCTCAAGGCCCTGGGGCTCTATCGCTCGCTCTACCGCGCCGGCAAGGGCGCCGGTATCTGCTTCGAGTTGGTCGACGACCCTGCCGTGCGAAGGTTCATTGCAAGCTTCGTTGCCGGCACCGGCTGGACCGGACAGATTTCCTTCGACCTGATGCGCGACCAGAGCGGCGGTATTCTGCCGCTCGAATGCAATCCGCGCGCCACCAGCGGCCTGCATTTCTTTTGCGACCCGCAGCGCTTCACCGAGGCCGTGCTCGCTGATGGCGACGAGGTGATGCCGGACGTTAATGTGCCACAGACGGTGCGGCTGGCGATGTGGATTTATGGATTGCCGGCGGCTTTGCGATCGCGAGAGATCGGGCGTTTCGCCCAAACGATGCGCGAAGCCGGCGAACTGCTCGACTGGCCCGGCGACCCCGCGCCGAAGCGGGCACAATGGCGCGCCTTGGCCGAGATCGCCGGCACGGCACTGCGCCAGCGCATAAGCCTGCAGGCCGCGTCGACCCGCGACATCGAGTGGAACGGACCGCTTCAGGATTGATGAAAATGATTCCGCAAACGCGCCTATCGCTTTGTTCAGGCGAGCTTTTCTGACTGTATCCGTAGAGACCTAAAGTTCGATCTGGTGAACGCGCGGCTCCGTCGCGGCCGATGGCATCTTGCCGTCCATGATGGCTGATATGTCGCGCCGCAGGAAATCCAGCGGCCCGATTGCCGGCAGCACCGCAGGCGGAAAGCGCGCATTGTCGCTCGCCGATTTCAACACCTTGCGATCCTGCTCCAGCGCAATGTTGAACAGCGGTTTGAAGGCGAGCGCCTTGAGATGACCAAAGCCACCCTGGCGCTGGCCGATCAGCCAGCCGACGCCCTCGACGGTCCGCTCATCGGCCTGGCGCAGATGAAAGGTCGTCGCCAGCACGAGCCCGCCCTTGCCCCAATATTCCAGCTCGGCGATGCCGGGGTAACGGAAGCGGCCGATGGTTTTGGTCCGCTCTCCTTCCAAAAGCCGGCTGATAAAGCCCTGCTGGCGCTCTTCGCCGGTGTAGCAGGCTTCGACCCAGCCCTCGCCGCCGGTGACCTCGACCCGAACCAGATGGCGCTTGGCACTGAGGCCCCGCAACAGACCCTTATGGGTGAAATGCGTGTGCGTGGCATCAAGGATGTTCTCCGCCGCATCGATGACCGTCGATTGCGTCGAAGAACGCACGCGCCGCACGATCACATCCTGGCCCTGCATGCAGTGCAGATAGGGTTCGCCTGTGGGCGCGCCGATCGCCACGAAGACGACGCCGTCACGCTCGATCGCATGATAGCGCCGCACCCGGTAATGCGGCACCGCGCCGACGTGGCCGGGAATGGCGGTGCAGTGACCGTCGCCGTCGAAGCGCCAGCCATGATAGGGACATTCGAGCTCGCCCTGGATGATCTTGCCAGTCGACAATTCGACCAGACGGTGCGCGCAACGGTCGAACAGGGCCGATATGCCGGTGCTCGAACGAAACAGCACGATCGGCGCGCCATCAAGCAGGACACGCCAGGGCTTGCGGCCAACATCGGCCGACAGCGCCACCGCTTGCCAGATGTCCTTCGGCCCGATCTTGCCCTGGCGTTCGCTCAAAGTTCAAATCTCCGCAGCAGTGGTATGCCCACCAGCGCCAGAACCTTTTCCATGATCCGCACCGCCGCGCGGCGACGGCGGGGTAAATGGCCGACATAGACGGCGTTGTACTCGATTGCCGGCACGGCGCCGCGACGGCGTTTGAAATCGGCCGCACCGGCGCTCATGTTAAAGAACAGACCCCGCGCCGTGGCATGATCCTGCGCCATCGCCATCGCCATGCGGTAGAGCGCGTCGCTGGCCGGCAGGCTGGTGTCGTAGCCGACGATGGGTTGGGTCAGCGTCCCGCCATTCTCGAACAGGCCGGTGACGGCGACGAGCCTGCCACTGCCGTCACGCAAGCCGGCGAGCTGCAGAATACCGCGCCGATGCATCTCGCTGATGTAGCGTGCGGTGTAGTGCGGATTGAGCGGCGTGTACTTGTCGAGATAGAGCATCGCGTAGAGCTCTTCGCTCCTGGTGTAATCGGCATCGGTGAAGTCGCTGTTGCCAACACGTCGATAGGGCGTCGCGCGCAATCGGGCGCGGTCGCGCTTCATGTCGCGTGTCATTGGCGGTGTGGCACTGCGATCGGCGAAGATGTAGATCTGCCGCGCCGCCAGCATGCGAAAGCCCTCCGCCTTCAGTGCCGCGATGGTCGAGCGATCGGCGATCTCATTGAGCGAACGGATGACGATGGCGCGGTCGGGAAAGCGCGCTGTCAGACCGACCCTTATCGCCGCGATCGCAGTTCTGTCGAGCCGGGGCACCGGATTGGTCGAATAGAGCCAGTTGTTGAGCTGCGCCTGGTGATCGAGACCGCTCGCTTTGACCAGCGGCGCGCAGGCTCGGATCAGCGCGCGAACCGTCCCTTGCAGCAGTGGCACTGAGCTGAAGTTGCGCGTTTCGTCGATGGCGTAGTCGATATAGGCGCTGGACGGACAGCAGATGTAACAGTTCGGCGCCTCCCGGGCATCGTTCAGCGTCAGCGGAAAGCTCCGCCCGGCAACCTCAAAAGTCTCGACCTTGACCGTCAGGTTGCGAATGAGATCATGCACCGGCACTTCGTTGAAAAGTCCGACGAAGACCTCGACCTGGCGTGGGCTGTTCTCGACCCGGTCGGCCTGGGTGTCTTCGAGGGTTGCGAGGCTCATGGAGCCGCTCCTGGCGTCAGCCGACATTCTACACGGCGCAGTTTGCGGCTGGTTTCCAGCGTCAGCGGTGCACGAACGAGTTCGACAGTGGCGATTGACCGGCGCGCCGCTAGCAGCGCGCGCACTGCCGCCAGTGCGGCCTGCGCTGCATCACCGGCAAGGTCGGGCGCCAACCGCAATTCGACGGCATCGGGTGTGGTCAGGATCAGCCGGAAATCGTCGATGCGGCGGTCCGCCTTCAGCACAGCGTTTCGCAAAATATCGGGGGTGACCAGGATCCGTCCATGCGCTGAGGTCTACCGGAAAGCATCGTCCACGCGCCCGACAATCTCGTCCACCGTGCGCAGTGGCGAGCCGCAGCGACAGGGCGCCTTGGACAGACGCAACAGATCGTTCATGCGATAGCGCGCCATGATCTGCGTGCGCCTGCGGAAGGCGGTGACCAGCGGCGTGACCAGGCCGTCGCCGACCGGCTCGAATTCGAAGTGCACCGAATCTTCCGCCAGATGAAGGCCGCCTTGCCGGCAGGTGACCGCGAACAGCCCTTCCGTCGCCATGTAGATCTGGTCGAGCGGAAGCGAGAAAAATGCCTCGATGATCGGCCGGTCGACCGGATCAAGTGTTTCGGCGGCCGAGAAGATGCGGACCGGCGACAGCTTGAAATTCTCGGTTGCAAAATACCGCAGCATCTTCGGCGGCGCGATGATCACTGTCGGTGCGAAATTCTCAAGGTCCCCACGCCAGCCTTCCGGACCAAGGGTCAGGTCGAAGAAGCCGAGTTCGATGCGCCGGGATTTCCGGGCGCTGTCGTAGAGCCCGGTGTTCTGCGGCAGAATCACGGCCACGCGCTGCCGGCGCCACAGAAGATCGGGAATGGCTTTGGCCAGGATTGCGCCCAGCCAACGATATGTCTCGGCTTCGGAAATCACGAACAGGCCGCGATTGCCCGAAGTGCCGGTGCTGGCGCCAACGGTCAGGTCGCCGAGGCGGCCATCGGCGGAAGCCGCGGTCCAGGCATCGCTGGCCGACACGCCGGCGATGTTGAAGCGCCCGAAATTCGCCATCAGCAGTGCCTTGTCGGTCACCGGCAGATCGCCGAGACAGCGTGGCGGTTTGCCGTAGAAGGACGCCCTCGGCAGGTCGTGGTCGAGCCAGCGGCGCAAGGCTCGCGCCTGCCAGCGTTCGAAGTTTTCGCGGCTCTTGCGCGACACCCATTGGGTGACGGCAAACGAGCCCAGTGCCTCAGTGAGCCCGTTCATTCGCCCCCGGCGTCCAGATCGTATGGCGTCGGAACGGGATCGTGGCAGAAGATCACGTCGCCACCCGCCGCTGCAAAGCGGCGCAACATAGCGCTGGTCGGCTCGATGGCAGCGAAATCCTCGGCCAGCAGGCTCGCCGGAAAGCCTGGCGTGCGCTTCTGCAAAAGTGCCGCGACCAACCACTGCACGTCGACCGCGTAAAGCAGCGGGCGCTCCCTGTCGGGAAAGAGCAGGCCGAACTGGCCATCGGCATGGCCGGGCAAATCAACGGCGACCACGCTGCCGTCGCCGAACAGATCGGCGCCGCCGGGAATAGCTGCGCGCGACGCGACCTGTTGTTTCGCCGACAGTCCGTCGAGCCGTGCCTCGAAATCCGCCGGAAACAGTTCGGTGAACACACCATGATGCAAGTTCTGCCAGGCCGTCCGTGCCTTCAGCCGTGCCCAGGCAGCGTCGCTGGCGATGAAGCGGGCATTGGGAAACAGCGACAGGCCGGAAACGTGATCGGCATGGAAATGGGTGACGATGACAGCGCGGATATCCCGCGGCGTGAGACCGAATTGCGCCAGCAGCGGCAGCGGTTGTTCTGATGCGTTGAGCTGAGGCTTCAGCACCGCGCCGTAGAGGCGCAGTGCCGTACCTCTGTGGTCGCCACTGATCGCCTGCGGCGTATAGCCGGTGTCCACCAGCACCGGGCCGGCCAGCGGATGGATGATCAGGCCATAGCGGACACGCAGCCGGACGCTGCGCCAGCCGCCGCCGCGCAGGATCAGCCTTTCGGCGGCACTGACCCAGGCGCTGTTGGCAAAGACAATCTTCACGCAGCCGCCCTCCCTGCGTCTTCCGCCCCGTTGCCGAATGTGCGGTCGAGACCCTCCTCGAACGACACTTTCGGTGTCCAGCCAAGAATACGCCCGGCCTTGGAAATATCGAGGCTCTGGGCATAGGCGAACAGGCCAAGGCCGTAGCGGGTCACCAGCGGCTCGGGACGACCCGGCAAACGCAGCGCCACGGCCTCCATCACGCCCGCCGCCAGCATCGCCGGCCATAGCGGCATCTTCCGCCAACGCACGGCCACACCGGCACGGGCGCAGGCGCCTTCGGCGATGCGGCGCACCGGCAGCACCTCGCCACTGGAGACATTGAATATCTGGCCATGAGCGGCGTTGCTGACTTCGAGCGCGGCAAGCACCGCGTCGACCACATCGTCGACATGGGTGAGGTCGATGCGCGCCTGGCCGTCGCGAAACAGCGGCAGCGGCCGCTGCGCCGCGTCAAGCAGGCGTGGCAGCAGCGCGCGGTCGCCGGCGCCATAGATGCCGCGCGGCCGCAGGACAACTGGTCCGATCTCGGGCGCTGCCAGCACGATCTCCTCGCTTTGCCGCTTTGTGCGGGCATAGGCGTTGACCGGCTTCGGCAAGGCCATGTCCTCGGACACGCCGAGCTGGTCGCGAAAAGCGAAGCACACCGATGGGCTGGAGATGTGGACAAAGCGGCGCACGCCTTGCCGCCGCGCGAAATCGACGAGATTGCGGGTTGCCATGACATTGGCTGTCTCGAAATCCGACAGCCGGCCGAAGGGCGTCGAGAGTGCTGCGCAATGGACGATGGCGTCGAGTTCGCCAAACGTGGCGTTGATCGAGGCGTCGAACGGTTGCGACAGGTCGATGCGGACAACCGTATGACCGGCCGCTTCGAGTGCCGCGCAGCGTGCGGAGTCGCGGCCCTGTGCCACCATCTGTGTGCCGTCCGCTGCCAGACGGTCCACGACATGTGGACCGAGGAAGCCGCTGGCGCCGGTGACGAGCACGCGCCTCATGCTTGCAGCGCCATGCCGCCGAACGACACCCCGGCCGAGGTGCCCAGAAAGAGCACTTTTGCGCCGGGCGTGATGCGCCCTTGCCGGCGGGCCACGTCGAGTGCAAATGGAATGGAGGCGGCGATCTGGTTGCCGTATCGTGCCGCGATGTCGACCAGATTTTCCCTGGCGAAGCCTGTCTGGCGCGCCATGTGAGCCAAGGCAAGAGGGCTGGCCTGATGCGGCACGACGAGGTCGACATCGTCAAGCCGCCATCCCGCCCGTTCGAGAAGGTCGCTGACGAAGCTGTTGAAATGGCGCGACGTGACGCGAAACAGCTCCTTGCCATCCATGTGGAACAGAGTGTGGCTGGCGAACTCCTGCGGCTGGCCGTGGAAATCGAACCGCGTGCCACCCGAACCGATGCCGCAGGCATCGTAGGCCGAAGGATAGGTGCGCATGAGATTGGCCATTACCTTGGCCTCCCCTGACGCCGACCGGCACAGAACAGCCGCCGCCGCGCCGTCGCCAAAGAGCGCGGCGATTTCCGGCTGGTCTTTCCATGGCAATGCCCGCGAAGCGATCTCCGAAGAGAAGATCAGCGCCCGTTGGCATTGCCCGGCTTCGATCATGCGGCCGGCGGTCTCGAAAGCGGTGAGGAAGCTGAGGCACGTGCTGTTGACGTCATAGGCCGCGGCCGAGCCATCGGCCATGCCCAGCCGCTGCATGACCAGCGGCGCCGTCGACGGCAGCGGCTGGTAAGGCACGCCGCAGCCGCCGATGATGAGATCGATTTCGCTGGCCTCGATCCCGGCATCGGCGAGCGCCACTTGCGCCGCCGTGCAAGCCAGATCGATCTGCGATTCGCCTTCACAGACATAGCGCTCGATGACGCCGGTGACGGCTTCGAGATGGCCGTGGCCAAGCCCCAATCTTTCGTCAAGCGCGAGCGATGTCACGCATGCAGCCGGAACGGCACGCCCGGTTCCGATGATCTCGATCCGCATTCTCAGCCCGCCGCGTGAGTTGCGCATTTTCAATTTCAATGCTTAAACCGGATCGTTCGTCGATAACTGCGTCCTTTGCAAGACGTGCTTGCTCTCCCTCAAAGCATTGCGTCCCCGGCGGCGCCTAGGCTGCATACTCCTTTAGGTACACCTTATTCTCGAGAAGCGTTCTAAAATGCTGCATTAGCGAAAGTATATCTGAAACCAAACCATCTATTTCGTCCTCTTTGATGAACTCCTGCTGACCATGTGCGATCGCGTTCCGGCGTCTCAGAACAATTTGGTCCAAAAAAATTCGATTTGACTCGAAATACGACTGATCTACCGCGCAAATTAGGCAGATTTCCTTGATAACGTCGGTATTCAGATTCGACTTCGTATCGATCAGTGACGGATTGACGTACCGGAATGTGCCGTCCGTTCCGTCCAAAATATCATTTACAATTTTGCAGCGCGCTTCAACGCTAGCTCGGCTGCGATGCAGGGCATCAAGCCGACTTAAGAACGCATTTACGTATATCTGTCGCTCCAATGCCGTGTACGGCTGCTTACGTATTGAAAGATATTCAAAATATCGGTTAGCGCACAGCCGAACATAGCCCTCCCAATGTGCATATATCATGGTGATTATTGCGCGGAGCATTACAGGTTTAGCTGCTGAATCTGCGGCCTTCACGACCGCCTTCATGTCGGACAACTCTCTTCGCCGCCAAATCAAATCCTCGTCGAACAGATCTGAAAGATTCTGTTCTGAATAGGGCTTGCTCATACTGAAAACCAATCCGTTCCAAACGGAATCGTCCGCTGGATACGTACAGTTCCCCGCAAACCAGCGACGAAGAAATTGTCGATAGCTGGGCTCTGCCAGAAATCAACTATCCGTTGGCGGATGAACTCCACGGGATTATCTTTCGCCTGAATATGAGCGATATTCTTGGCGACTCCGATGGCGATGCACTCGTAGGCGGCCAGTACTACGCGTCCAGTCGGCTGACCGTTGTTAAAACGGCAAATCGCATCGTTGCCGTATGCCTCGTGAAGAAGATCAAATGTCGCGTTGAAAGTCTCCGCGGCTTTCTGTGTTTCAGCGACAGCTGCTAGATCAACTATACTTTTGTCGATAAAATCCTCAACGTCCAACTTGCCATCAAATTGAATGTACGTGTGCACAAAGAAACGAGATACGTACTCCATATCCCTCTGCTTCTCAAGCTGATCTGCACTAGCTGAAAGCACCGCCAAAAATGACTGCCTTTGAGAACACTCCTTCATAAACTGATAATATGCAGGGCTTACCATAATGACGATGACGTTTCTCAGTTCTTGAGCATTGGCTTGCGTCCCACCTGCATTTAGACGCTGGAATAGATCATACTTCGTCTCATTGGAGCTAGGTCTTTTTAAGATCTCAACGCTGAGGCGGCTGCGCCGAACAGCCAATTGAAGCGGGCCAGGCAAAGGAACTTGGTCATCAACCGGAACATCTTGTATTTCTGGAGACTTGTCCCAAACAACCTTGTCTAATGATGGAAGATATTTTGTTGCGACCAGCGAACTGGGAACCTCATTTTGGCCTGTTGTAGGGCTCTTCAACACTCCCATAAATTCAAGCAATGTTGAGATTCGCTGCAGGCCGTCAATAAGTTCCCATTTCGTGTCATCCTTTTCGAATACAAAAATGGACGGAAGAGGAATTCCTAGAAGAAGAGATTCAATCAGCTTCGATTTCTGGCCAATCTCCCAACGAAACAGGCGTTGGAAGTCGGGGTTTATGATCAACTCACCATCCCTATACATATTTATAATCTCACCGACAGACATCTGATAGGCGTCCGTCTTTACAAGACGCTTAGCGTCCTCAATCTCTTTTTCAAGCACTGCTGCCTCCACGTGTTCGCAAACTAATAAATATAACGTCATCTATACTTTAAAGGCTGCAAAGCCAATATTTGACTCACTCCATCCGGATTTCTTGAGGCGCAGCCAACCCCCGCTTACGCCTTGCGCTCCCAGCGGCGGTCCGGCGTCTGCTGCCAGTAGGTCACCGCGTGGCCGGCATCCTTCATCACCTTCCAGTGGCCGCGGGCCGCCTCGACCTGGGCGGCGTCGTGGCCATCGAACAGGAACACGGCACGCTCGTAGCTGCTGAGCTCAGGCGGCACCGCGCCGTCGACCAGGAACCTTATTTTAGCCTCATTGGGATTGCCGTCACCGGTGGTCAACAGGACAGGCTGTTCGCCGGGATAGGCCTCGCGATCGGTCGCATGCGCCAGGAACGAATCATCGCGGAAGGTCCATAGATGCTGGTCGAGCGCATCGCGCCGTTCCTCGGTGCCGGTCTGCACCACGGCGCGCCAGCCGCGATCGACGCTGCGCTCAAGCAGGCCGGGCAGCGCATCCTCCAGCGTCAACTCGGTCAGGTGGTAGAACAGCACGTCGGCCATGGATCGCGGTCAGCTTTCGTAGTGATCGCGCACCAGCCGGTCGAGCAGGCGCACGCCGAAGCCTGAACCCCAGGACTGGTTGATCTCGCTCGATGGCGCGCCCATGGCGGTGCCGGCGATGTCGAGATGCGCCCAAGGCGTATCCTTGACGAAACGCTGCAGGAATTGGGCCGCGATGATGGCACCGCCATAACGACCGCCGATGTTCTTCATGTCGGCGTTCTTGGAATCGATCAGCTTGTCGTATTCGGCACCAAGCGGCATGCGCCACAACCGTTCCTGCGTCGCCTGCCCCGCCGCCGTCAGCCTTTCCGCCAATTCGTCATTGTTGGAGAACAGGCCGGCATAGTGCAGGCCGAGCGCGACCATGATAGCGCCGGTCAGCGTTGCCAGATTGACCATGAATTTCGGCTGGAAACGCTCGTTACAGTACCACAGCGCGTCGGCCAGCACGAGGCGCCCTTCGGCGTCGGTGTTGAGCACCTCGATGGTCTGGCCCGACATTGAGGTGACGATGTCGCCGGGGCGCTGCGCGTGGCCGTCGACGGCGTTTTCGACCAGGCCGATGATGCCGACGACATTGGCCTTGGCCTTGCGCGCGGCCAGGGCATGCATGAGGCCGGTTACCGCAGCGGCCCCCCCCATGTCGCCCTTCATGTCCTCCATGCCCGAAGCCGGCTTTATCGAATTGCCGCCGGTGTCGAAGGTCACGCCCTTGCCGACAAAGGCGACAGGGCTGTCCTTGGGCTTGCCGCCGTTCCACTGCATAATCGCCATGCGGGCGCCACGAGGCGAGCCTTGGGCGACGCCGAGCAGCGAGCCCATGCCGAGCTTCTTCATCTCCTTTTCGGTCAGGATCTCGACCTTGACGCCGAGCGCCTCAAGTTCCTTGGCGTAGGCGGCGAACTCGACGGGTCCCAGCACGTTTGCCGGTTCGTTGACCAGGTCGCGCGCCAGAAGCACGCCGTCGACCACCGCCTCGACTTCCGCGAAGGCCTTCCTGGCACCTGCCGGGTCGGCGGTGTGGATGGTTATCTTGACCGGCTTCTTCGGATCGGCCTTTGGGTCATCCTTGTCCTTCCTGGTCTTGTACTTATCGAAGGAATAGCCTCGCAGGAGAATGCCCGCCGCCAGGTTGGCGGCATCCTTGCCGTCGGGCGAGGCTCCGACGAGGTCGAACACCACGGCGACGTCGGTTGCCTTGCGCAGCGACGCCGCAATGGTACCGCCGAGTTTCAGCCAGGCGTATTCGTCGAGCCCCGACACCTTGCCGGTACCGATCGCGATCAACCTGTCGAGCGACGTTGCTTCCGGCGCCAGAATCTCGACGACGCCGGCGAACTTGCCCGTGAACTCTGCCACCGGGAAGGCCCGGTCGAGTGTCTTGCCGGGATCGTAAGCCCTGGCAGCATCGCTCAGGCCACCGTCATCTGTCGACAGCACGAAGACGGTGCCCTTCCTGTTCGCCGCTTGCTGAGGCGCGGCGAATTTTGCAAAGGCGATCGACGGTCTCGGGTTCATCATGTCCTGCTTTCGGGGATTGCGCGATGGTATGCGACGCGGTTTGAAGCGATCCGCGACATTTGGTCGTTTTCCGGCATTTGGCAAGACTTTGCCAAAATGGCTACCCATATGACACATGGAATCGATGGCGATTCGTCGCGGCACGGCCCCGCTTCATGCCGCAACCTATTGTTAACCATCGATGTTCGCCCTTTCTTATCCATTCCCTCCGACACTCCGGTTCATTGCGGCACGCGACGTGGGACGGGAACCGGATCGCCTGCCTGATCGAGCCTATCGCAGCCAGTTGTGCGGGCGTCGCCGGACAGCTACCCTTAGCGTGGTGGCATGATGCCGTTCGAGAAAACCGAGTAAAGCCTTCATGAAGGTCGTTGAACGCTACATCATGCGCCGCGCTTTCGTGGTCTTCCTGGCAGCGCTGGTCTGGACGCTTGCCATCGTATGGACCACGCAGGTGCTGGCCAAGATCGATCTGGTTACCGACAGCGGCCAGTCGTCGCTGACCTTCTTCGAGGTCGCCGCCCTCATTCTTCCCTCGATCATCCCGATCGTCGTGCCTTTCGCGCTGGTGGTGGCGGTCGCCCAGACACTCAGTGTCATGAATTCGGATTCCGAGCTCGCCGTCGTCAACGCAGCGGGCGCATCGCGCTGGACGATCGTGCGGCCAATCATGCTTCTAGCCCTTGCGGCCAGCGTTTTTTCCTTTGCCGTCGACAATGGCATCGACCCCTATGCACGGCAGAAGAACCGCGCTTTGGTGGCCGAGTCGCGCTCCGATCTGTTGTCGCTGATCATCCAGGAAGGAACCTTCCGAAAGATCGAGGACGGGCTGTTCCTGCAGATCGGTGAGCGGCTTCCCGACAACAGGCTGGGCGGCGTCTTCGTCGCCGATTCGCGCGAGGAAGGCGTCAATCTCGTCTATTACGCCAAGACCGGCAGCGTTGCCGAGCGAAACGGTGAAAAAGTCCTGGTGATGAATGATGGCGTCATCCACCGCAAAACGGTGACGGGAGATCTGTCCGTTATCCGGTTCACCTCCTATGCCTTCGACATGTCGGCCTTCCTGGCGGCAGCCAACCAGGTAACGCTGCTGCCGAAGGACCAGACGACCCAATACCTGCTCAATCCCAGTGCCAACGACAAGAATTTTCAGCAAAACCCCCAGGAATACCGCGCCGAGATCGACCAGCGGTTTTCGGAATGGACCTATTCCATGGTTTTCGCGCTGATCGCGCTCGCGGTCGCAGGCGATGCGCGCTCGCATCGCGAGGCGCGTATCAATCCCTTGATCACCGCCATCACGATATCGCTGTTCGTGCGCTGGCTCGGTTTCTTTGCCGCCAGCAAGGCCGATGAAGAGGCGGTATACGGTTACATGGTCTATTGCGTGCCTATCGTGGCTGGAGTGGTAGCCATCTGGTTCATCGTCTCGAATCGGACCATGGAACTGCCGGTGGCCTGGGCGGACTGGATGACGAACCTGGCGAGCCGCGTTGGCGACGGCTGGAACGCGCTCAAGCTGCGTTTCTCCCGGCGCGGCACTTCAGGTCAGGGGATCGGCTGATGGGCTGGACGCTGGGCCGTTATTTCTTCTTCCGCTACCTGACGATCACGATCTGGTTCTTCCTGGGCCTGCTGGCGCTGGTGTTCCTGATCGATTTCACCGAGCTGTCCGGCCGTACTACCGGCCTGCCCGGCTTCACCTATGGCACGGCGGTGGCCATTTCGGGCCTTCGGATGCCGATGATCATGCTGCAGACGGTGCCGTTTGTCGGCCTGTTCTCGGCAATGGCGACCCTGGTTTCGCTCAACCGCCGTTACGAACTGGTCATCGCGCGCTCGGCGGGTGTTTCCGCCTGGCAATTCCTGCTGCCATGCTGCATCGGGGCTTTGCTGTTCGGCTTTGTGTCGGTGGGGCTCATCAACCCGCTCGCCGCGCACGCCTTCTCCTGGTCCGAGCAGATCGAAACCCAGTTGCGCTCCGGCAAATCAAATACGGTTTCGGCCGACGCCGCCCCCTGGATCCGCCAGAAAACCAGCTCCGGTGACACCATTATCGGCGCTCGGGCGATCCTCAATCAGGGCCTTGAGATGGCCGATGTCGTCTTTTTCATTCTTGACCCGCAAGGCAATATCGTCGAGCGCAAGGACGCTGCCCGCGCCTATCTTCGCGACGGATATTGGGATTTGCAGGATGTAAAGACGTTCCGGAACGGCATCATCACGCCAGCGGCAAGCGATCGTGTGCCGACCTATTTGAAGCCGGAATTCGTGCAGGAGCGGCTGGCGCGCCCGGAAACCATCCCGTTCTACGACCTGCCCGGAAAAATCGAGGTTGCCCGCTCCTTCGGCCTTAAGGCAAATGCCTTTGCCATGCAGTTCGATTCGCTGGTGGCGTTGCCGTTCCTCCTCGTCGCCATGACGCTGATTGCGGCAACAGTTTCAATGCGATTTGCGCGAATGGGGCAGTCGGCAACGATGATTCTGGGTGGCGTCGTTGCCGGGTTTCTGCTTTATGTCGTTTCGGTGCTGGTGAAGGCATTCGGCGTGGCAGGATTCGTGCCGACCGCCATAGCCGCCTGGGTACCGGTCGTGGTAGCTATGTTCTTCGGGGTGACTTTCCTGCTATACAAGGAAGACGGCTAGTGAGGGAGGCGTTTTTGCCCAGCAACAGGCAGGCCGGTTTGGCGCGCCTCTATGCGGCGAGCGCTTTGGCGTGCCTGCTTGCCTGCGGCGTAGCGCTGCCTGCGTTGGCGCAGAAGGTTGGCAACGTGTCGTCCGTTCCGGCCGGCACGCAGATGTTGCTGGCGGCTGACACGCTGGAGTACAACAACGACAACCAGACCGTGACCGCAATCGGTGGCGTGCAGATCGACTACGGCGGTAACCGCCTCGTCGCCCAGAGGGTTGTATACGACCGCGCCACCAAGCGGTTGGTTGCCAGTGGCAAAGTCGAACTCGTCAACAGCGACGGCACCAAGATCAATTCGGAACATATCGACATCACCGACGATTTCGCCGACGGTTTCGCCAACGCGCTGCGCGTTGAAACCATCGACAAGGCCTATTTCGCCGCCGAAAGCGCCGAGCGCATGGGCGGTGTGCTGACCACCTTCCACAATGGCGTCTACACCGCCTGCGAACCGTGCGAAGACAAGCCCAACAAAGCGCCGACCTGGCGCGTGAAGGCCAGGAAGATCATCTGGAACGGCGAGAAGAAGACGGTTCGCTTCGAGAATGCGAATTTCGAATTCTTCGGCTTTCCGCTCGCCTACCTGCCGGCGTTCGAGATTGCCGACCCGACGGTGAAGCGCAAGAGCGGCTTCCTGATCCCCAGCATCAGCTACAACAGCCATCTGGGATACAGCGTCAAGGTTCCGTATTATTTCGCCCTTTCGCCGACATATGACCTGACGGTGACGGGAAGCGGCTACACCAAGCAGGGTTTCCTTGGAGAGGCCGAGTGGCGCCAGCGCTTCAACAATGGCGAATACACGTTGAAGATCGCCGGGATTCAGCAGCGGAATCCAGACGCCTTCATCGACAGCAACGGCCGCAATGTCGATTCGGGCGCGGCGGGCGATCCAAACAAATTCCGCGGCATGATGGGTACGCAAGGGCAGTTCGCCATCAACGAGCGCTGGAACTTCGGCTGGGACGTACTGCTGCAGACCGACAAGGACTTTTCGAACACCTATAATATCGACAAATACAACGCCTCCGTCCACCAGTCGACAGTTTACCTGACGGGCCTCAATGGCCGAAATTACTTCGACGTGCGCGCCATGCATTTCGACGTTCAAGAAGACACCATCGACAGCACCGCGCGTAGCGGCCAGCAGCCCTGGGTGATGCCTTCACTCGACTACGCCTACATTCCCGATACGTCGGTTGCCGGCGGGCAGTTGTCGTTCAATGTCAATACGCGGGTCATCCGCCGCGATGATCTCGATGACGGCTCGACTATACCTACCGTGCGCGTACCCGGCATCGAGGGTAAATCCGGGCGCCTCACCACCGAGTCCGAATGGAAAAGGACATTCGTCACCGATGACGGGCTGGTGGTGACACCATTGCTGGCGCTGCAGGGTGACGTCGACTACCTCAACGCATCATCTGGGTCGCTCGCCGCCATCAACCAGATGGCGACGAATTTGGGCCAACAGGACGACATGCGCTCATCGTTTGCCCGTTACATGGCAACCGCCGGGCTTGAGATGAGTTGGCCGCTGCTGTTTTCCTTGGCTAGCGGGTCCAGCCATGTCATCGAGCCGATGGCGCAGGTGTTCATGCGTCCGAACGAACAATATGTCGGCGGCCTCGCTATACCCAACGAAGACGCCCAGAGCATGGTGTTCGACGCGACCACTCTGTTCGAACGCGACAAATTCTCCGGTTATGACCGCATCGAAGGTGGCTCGCGCGCCAATGTCGGCTTCCGCTATTCCGGCTCCTACATCAACGGCTGGGGCACCAATGCCATTTTCGGCCAGTCCTATCAGATAGGCGGAGAGAACTCCTTCGCTGCGCCGGATCTGGTCAATGTCGGCGCTTATTCGGGCCTACAAACCAGCAAGTCTGACTATGTCGGCCTGTTTGGCATCAACAGCCCGAACGGCTTCGCGGCCTCGGTCAGCGGCCGCTTCGACGAGCAGACCTTCGAGGTTCGCCGCGCCGAGGTGAAAGCCGCCTATTCAGGCCTGCCGGTGTCGCTGAGCGCCAAATACGCCTTCATCCAGGCCCAGCCGCTCTACGGTTTCACCACCGACCGTCACGAGGTCACGCTTGGTGCATCGACGCATCTTGCCGAGAACTGGCGCGTGTTCGGGACAGGAACATACGATCTGCAGCAAAGCCTGCTGGTCAAGGATGGGGTCGGCTTCGCCTACAACAATTCCTGCTTCACCTACCTGATGACGTACTCGCAGTCGCGTGACCTGACCACGAGGGAAGTGACGCAGAGCATCGGCTTCAACCTGTCGTTCCGCACCCTTGGCGACTTCGGCTCGTCGACCAGCGCAGTCGACACCATCCAATAGCGACATGGTTTCGCCGCATAGGGCTGGCACGGATTCGCGCACCCGGAAGGGATTGAATTGGGCGGAACCGGGATAGAATTGGGATGCTAACGATGAGGAAATATCTCTTTTCAGCAGGATTTGCGCTGCTTGTGGCCGCGACATCGGTGTCGATGACCGTCATGACGCCGCCGGCTTTCGCCAGCGAGATCAAGTACGTCGTCAACGACATACCGATCACGTCAGGCGATATCGCCCACCGTGCCGCCTTCCTGAAGCTGCAGCACAAGAAGGGCGACGCGGGCCAGGAAATGATCGACCAGACGCTGCGGCTGGCCGAGGCCAAGCGGCTTGGCATCCGCATCAGCGACGCGCAGGTCGAGGCCGCCTATCAGCGCTTCGCCTCGGGCAACAAAATGCAGCTCAGCCAGCTTGATGGCGTCATGGAAAAATCCGGCGTCGGCAAGGACCATTTCAAGGAATTCATCCGCGCCCAGATGGCCTGGAACCAGGCCTTGAGCGCGCGTTACCGTTCGGGTGAAGGCGGCAGCGTGACCGAGCAGGATGCCGTCAGGCGCATGCTCGACAAGGGCGGGGCCAAACCGAGCGCCACCGAATATATGCTGCAGCAGGTCATCTTCGTTGTGCCCGCCGCCGAACGCAGCGCCACGCTGGCCAAGCGCAAGCGCGAGGCCGACGCCATGCGCGCCCGCTTCAACGGCTGCACCACGACGCGCGAGTTCGCCAAGGGCCTGATCGACGTCACCGTTCGCGATCTGGGCCGGGTTCTGGCGCCGCAATTGCCGCCGGACTGGGCCGAGCAGATCAAGGCGACCAAGGTCGGCGGCGCTACCGTGACCCGCGAGACCGAGCGTGGTGTCGAGTTCATCGGCATCTGCTCGTCACGCGAGGTGTCGGACGACAAGACGGCGCAGATGGTGTTCCAGAGCGAAGGCTCCGGCGACAAGGACGCCGACGCACTCAGCAAGAAATATGTCGACGAGTTGAAGGCGAAAGCCCGCATCGTCAAGCGCTGACGTGAGCAGCGCGATGACCGCGCTGGCGCTGAGCGTCGGCGATCCCTCCGGCATCGGCCCCGAAATCGCCATCGCCGCCTTTTTGGCGCGTGAGGCTCTCGGCCTGCCCGCCTTTTATCTGCTGGCCGATCCGGCGCTGATCGCGTCGCGGGCAAACCACATCGGCGTGTCGGTGCCGATCGTCGAAACGACGCCGGCGCGAGCGACGCAAGCGTTTGCCCGCGCCCTGCCGATCTTCTCATTGACGGCCAAAAGCATCGACAGTCCCGGACGGCCCGACCCCGCCAATGCGGCCGGCACCATCGAAGCGATCGACCGCGCCGTCGCCGCTTGCCTTGCCGGCCAGGCGGCGGCCGTGGTCACCTGCCCCATCGCCAAGAAGCCGCTCTATGATGCCGGCTTCCGTTTTCCCGGCCACACCGAATATCTGGCGCATCTGGCAGCCCGGCACAGTGGGGTCGACGTAATGCCGGTCATGATGCTCGCAGGCCCAGACCTGCGCACGGTTCCGGTCACCATCCACATCGCTCTGGCTGAGGT
Source organism: Mesorhizobium subarcticum (assembly GCF_055456085.1). Lineage (NCBI taxonomy): Bacteria > Pseudomonadati > Pseudomonadota > Alphaproteobacteria > Hyphomicrobiales > Phyllobacteriaceae > Mesorhizobium > Mesorhizobium subarcticum. The sequence continues at coordinate 5,692,118 of NZ_CM144237.1, forward strand.
GCCGAAAGCGCTGACCACCGAATTGATCGTCGCGACCGCGCGCATCACCGCCGCCGATCTCGCCAGCCGCTTCGGCATCGCCAAGCCGAGGCTGGCCATAGCCGGCCTCAACCCGCATGCGGGCGAAGGCGGTTCCATGGGCCTGGAGGACGAGCGTATCGTGCGCCCGGCAGTCGAGATCCTGCGCGCCGAAGGCATCGATGCCTTCGGGCCGCTGCCGGCCGACACGCTGTTTCATGTCCGGGCGCGGGCAGGCTACGACGCGGCGCTGTGCATGTATCACGACCAGGCGTTGATCCCGGCCAAGGCTCTGGCTTTCGACGAGGCTGTCAACGTCACGCTCGGCCTGCCCTTCATTCGCACCTCGCCGGACCACGGCACCGCCTTCGACATCGCCGGCAAGGGCATTGCGCGGCCCGACAGCCTGATCGCCGCGCTGAAGCTTGCCAGGAGGCTCGCCGACACCGACGCAAAGGCCGTGGCCGCATGAGCTTTTCGGCTTCAGGTCTTCGACCATGAGCATCGATGGGTTGCCGCCGCTGCGCGACGTCATCGAGCGCCATGGGCTGCAGGCGAAAAAGGCGCTTGGCCAGAATTTTCTGCTCGACCTCAATTTGACCGGCAAGATCGCACGCAGCGCCGGCGATCTGACAAACACTGCGGTTATCGAGGTTGGACCGGGGCCCGGGGGGCTGACAAGGGCGCTGCTTTCCAACGGCGCGCGCCGGGTCGTTGCCGTCGAGCGCGATGAACGCTGCCTGGCAGCCCTTGCCGAAGTCTCCGCTCATTACCCCGGCCGCCTGGAGGTGATTTCGGGCGACGCGCTGAAGACCGACTTCGCCGCTCTTGCCTCCGCGGTTGCCGCAGACGGCGGTCCGGTGCGGATCGTGGCCAATCTGCCCTACAATATCGGCACGGAACTGCTCGTGCGCTGGCTGACGGTCGTCGACTGGCCGCCCTTCTACGCCTCGATGACGCTGATGTTCCAGCGTGAAGTGGCGCAGCGCATCGTCGCCGCGCCCGGCAGCGATGCCTATGGCAGGCTTGGCGTGCTGGCCGGCTGGCGTACGCAGGCCAGGATCGCTTTCGATGTGCCGGCCCAGGCCTTCACGCCACCGCCCAAGGTCACCTCTTCAGTGGTGCATCTGGAGCCGCGCGCGACACCCTTGCCCACCGATGTCAAGAAACTCGGCCGCGTCACCGAGGCCGCTTTTGGCCAACGTCGGAAGATGTTGCGGCAGAGCGTGAAAAGCCTCGGCGGCGAAGCCCTGCTCGAACGCGCCGGCATCGACCAGACCCGACGCGCCGAAACGCTTAGCGTTGAGGAATTTGTCCGGCTAACCAACGCGGTTTGAGAAACTGCCGATCTCCCCGTTTTACGGGAAGACGATGCCTGCCAGGCAGATGAGGGGCGGAACGAACTTTTCGCAGGTATGGCGCTGCCCCTCATCCGGCCCTTCGAACCACCTTCTCCCCGTGAAAGGGGGAGAAGGAAAAGGGGCTCACTCCGTCTTCTCGTCCAACAGTCCAGAGACAAAATCGAACAGACCGGGTCGGCGGTCCCGCCGCAACCTTTCGGCGACAACGATGCCGCGCACCTCGGCGAAGGCGCGGTCGAGATCGTCATTGACGATGACGAAATCATATTCCTTCCAGTGCTCGATCTCATTGCGGGCGTTCTTCAGCCGCGTCTCGATCACCGCCTCCTGGTCTTCGGCGCGGCGCTTCAGCCGCGCCTTCAATTCCCTCATCGACGGCGGCAGGATGAAGATCGAGACAATGTCGGCGCGCATCTTCTCCTTCAGTTGCTGCGCGCCTTGCCAGTCGATGTCGAACAACATGTCGCGGCCCTGCGCCAGCGCCAGTTCGGCGGGTTCGCGCGGTGTCGCGTAGCAATTGCCGTGCACCTCCGCCCATTCAAGCAGCGCGTCGGAATCGCGCAGCCGCTCGAACTCGCGCATGGTGCGGAAATGGTAGTGAACGCCTTCAATCTCCGAGCCGCGGCGCGGTCTGGTGGTGACCGAGACCGACAGTTCGAGGCTGGAATCGCTTTCCAGGAGATTGCGCGCGATCGTCGACTTGCCGGCGCCTGACGGCGACGACAGGACGAGCATCAGCCCCCGGCGGCGAATGCGGGACCCCAAATCCCTCAGAACCATTGGTTCCTTGGCAACCATCGGCTACTCCAAATTCTGGACCTGTTCACGAAACTGGTCGACCACCGCCTTCAGCTCCAGCCCGATCGCGGTAACGGCTGCGGCATTCGACTTCGAGCATAGCGTATTCAATTCGCGGTTAAATTCCTGTGCCAGAAAATCGAGCTTGCGACCGACGGCGCCGCCGTCCTTGAGCAGGGTTCGGCCGGACGCGACATGTGTTTTCAACCGGTCGATCTCTTCGCGAATGTCGGCCTTGGTGGCAAGGAAGGCCGCTTCCATATGCAGCCGGCTCGGGTCCAGATTGGCGGACGCGTCCATCAGCAGCCTGACTTGCTCGGCGATGCGCTCACGGATCGCCGCCGGATCGCGTGACGGGTCCGCCTCGGCGCGCAGCGTCAATGCCTCGATGGCGTCGATCTGGCCCGACAGCAGCAGAGCCAAGGCAGCACCCTCGCTCTGCCGTGCCTGTTCCAGCCCTTTCAGCGCCACGTCGAGCGCAGCCATGATGGCGATGTCGAGCGCGGCGCGCGCCTCTTCGGTTTCGACGGTTTCGGGAATGTCGAGCACGCCACGCAGCGACAGCAGGCCATCGGCCGTCGCGGGCGCTACGCCGAACTGCTCCTGCAGCCGCTTGGCAAGGCCGGCAAGGTCTTTCAGAAACGCCTCGTTGACGACGGGCTGCGCCTGCGCGCCGGCGGCACGGCCGATGGTCAGCGTCGCCTGGAAATTGCCACGGGCGAAACGCTTCTGCAGCGTTTGCCTGACAGCTGGCTCCAGCCGCTCGAAACCTTGCGGCAGACGTAGCCGCACCTCGACGCTCTTGCCGTTGACGGACTTGACCTCACAGGCGATCGAGGTGCCGTCATGCTCAGAGACGGCGCGTGCAAACCCGGTCATGCTCTGCAAATTCATGTCGCCTGCACCCCTTGGCGCATCACCCCGAAACCAGTCTTCCGGACAGGGGCAAGTGCTGCTTAAAGATAACCGCGCCGCGGATGCGTCGAAATCAGACGCGCGACGTCCTTTCAAATGTCAGGCTGTCGCCCTGTGGGCAACGCCTTTCTTTGTCTTACTGGGCATCGCCGCCGGCGTCGCCGCTGCTATCGCTATCGCTGTTGTCGGCAGGCTTGGCGTCGGCGGGCTTGTCGTCGGCAGGCTTGTCGGCATTGGTGCCAGCGGCAGCGGCGGCCTTGGCCGCGTCATCGGCCTGCTTCTTCTGCAACGCACGATAACGGGCGACGTTCTCATTGTGCTCATCGAGCGTCGCGGCAAAGACGTGACCGCCAGTGCCGTCAGCGACGAAATAGAGGTCGTCGGTCTTGGATGGATTGGCCACGGCCTCAAGTGCTGCACGGCCCGGATTGGCGATGGGCGTCGGCGGCAGGCCGCTGATCACATAGGTGTTGTAGGGCGTCTGCTTCTGGATGTCCGACTGGTAGATCGGGCGGTCCGCGGGCTTTCCCTTGCCGCCAAACAGACCATAGATGATGGTCGGATCGGATTGCAGCCGCATGCCCTTGGCCAACCGGTTGATGAAGACGGCGGCGACGCGCGAGCGCTCGTCACCCCTGCCGGTTTCCTTCTCGACGATCGAAGCCAAGGTAACAAAGTCATCGACGCTGGCCAGCGGCAGGTCCGGCGCACGCCGTTGCCATACCTCATCGACCAGCTTCTTCTGATCGGCCACCAGCTTGTCGATCATCTGCTGGCGCGTCGCGCCACGCGTGAAGCGCAACGTGTCGGTGGCAAGGCTGCCCTCGGGCGGCGTTGTCTTTGGCATGTCGCCACTCAAGGCGGGTTCGTCGGCGATGCGCTGCAGCGCCTGCTCGACCGTCAGCCCTTCGGGAATGGTCAGTGAGTACATCACCGACTTGCCGCTCTTCAAAAGCTCCATGATGTCGCGCATGGATGCCTTGGGCTTGATCTCGTATTCACCGGCCTTGAGCGCGGAATCGTTGCCGAAGGCACGCACGCCAAGGCGGAATACGCGAGCGTCGCTGATCAAGCCACGGCGCTCAAGCTGGTCGGCGATGTCCGCAACGCCGGTGTTCGGCTTGATCAGGAAGGTGTCGCCATTAGCCGAGGGGCCTGGCTCGGTGAACTCCTGCTTGCCAAGATAGACCGCGACGCCCGCCGCCAGAACCATCAGCATCACCGAGGTGATGACGAAGTTCATGAACACCACCACCTGGCTGCGCGAAGCGCGCGAGCGCTTCGGTGGCGGAGTACCGGCTTCCGGGCGCAAGGCCTCGCTCGCCGTTTTCGGCACAATCGGCCCGGTGTTCGCCGGCCGTTGCCCGAATTCTCCGTTGCCCGCCGGATTTGTGTTCATTTCGCCCTACCGTTTGATCGCCCAACGAATCCCCTGCGGCAGAGTAGGGGCGAATATGGCAAAATTGACGGCAGGCCAAAGCATCGCCCGGCAGCCGGGCGATCAGCCATTGTAGCGTTGGAACACAAGCGAAGCGTTGGTACCGCCAAAGCCAAAGGAATTGGACAGCGCCACGTCGATCTGGCGAGCGCGGGGCTTGTTCGGCACCAGGTCGATCGCGGTTTCGCGCTCCGGGTTGTCGAGGTTGATGGTCGCCGGCGCGACATTGTCCCTGATCGCAAGGATCGAGAAGATCGCTTCGGCGGCACCCGCCGCGCCAAGAAGATGGCCGATCGACGACTTGGTCGACGACATCGAAATCTTCGACGCGGCATTGCCGACAAGCCGTTCGACGGCGCCGAGTTCAATGGTGTCGGCCATGGTCGAAGTGCCATGAGCGTTGATGTAATCGACATCGGCAGGTGTAAGCTTCGCCCGGTTCAACGCAGCCGTCATGCAGCGGAAGGCGCCATCGCCGTCCTCCGCGGGGGCCGTAATATGATGGGCATCGCCAGTGAGACCGTAGCCGGTCACCTCGGCATAAATCTTTGCACCGCGCGCCTTGGCGTGCTCCAATTCCTCAAGCACCACAACACCGGCGCCCTCGCCCATGACGAAGCCGTCGCGATCGCGGTCGTATGGGCGCGACGCAGTCTCTGGCGTGTCATTGCGATCGGTCGACAATGCCCGACATGCAGCAAAGCCTGCGATCGACAGCCGCGTCACCGGCGCTTCGGCGCCTCCGGCAACCATGACATCGGCATCGCCCCACATGATCAGCCGGGCAGCATCGCCAATGGCGTGCGCGCCGGTCGAACAGGCCGTGACGACGGCGTGGTTCGGGCCTTTCAGTCCGTGCCGGATCGAAACCTGGCCGGAGACGAGATTGATGATCTGGCCCGGGATGAAGAAGGGGCTGATGCGGCGCGGACCACGCTCCTTGAGGATCATCGCGTTCTCGGCGATGCCTTCGATGCCGCCAATGCCGGAACCGATGAGCACGCCGGTAGCGCATTGTTCTTCGTGGGTCTTGGGTTCCCAGCCGGAATCCTTCAGCGCCTCATCGGCGGCAACAATCCCGTACAGGATGAAGTCGCCGATCTTGCGCAGTTCCTTCGGCTCGAGCACGGCCTCCGGATTGAAAGTGGCATTGCTGCCATCGCCACGAGGAACGACGTGAGCGATCTTGCAGGCAAGATCCTCCACCTCGAACTCAGTGATGCGCTTGGCGGCGCTGCGGCCGGTCAGAAGTTCCTTCCAGCTGTGCTCGAAGCCCATGCCGAATGGCGACAACAACCCAAGGCCCGTGACAACGACACGCCTCATCGCAGGTCCTCCCCGGTGATGACTGCGGAAAGCGTCAGGCCGAAGCCTTGTCGATGTACTTCACCGCATCGCCGACCGTCAGGATGGTCTCGGCTGCGTCGTCGGGGATTTCGACGCCGAACTCTTCTTCGAACGCCATGACGAGTTCAACCGTGTCGAGGCTGTCAGCGCCCAGATCATCGATGAAGCTCGCCTGCTCCGTCACTTTGTCGGCATCGACGCCAAGGTGCTCGATGACGATCTTCTTGACGCGCTCTGCGGTGTCACTCATTTGGGGCATCCTCGTCTTTTGTTTGTCTGTCTTCGTTAGCGGGCAGAATGCCGCTAATCAAGCTGAAATATGGTCCTGCCGGAAACGCAACGGCCACGAACCGGTTTTTGCCCGAACCGCCGGGTTGCGGGCCGCATTACACGAAAAATCGCTGAGGTCCAAGGCGAAATGGTCTCTTTTCACAACGCCGCCATTACAGTCAAATCATCGCCATGCCGCCGTTGACATGGATGGTCTGGCCGGTGACGTAGGCGGCTTCGTTGGAGGCGAGATAGGCGACAGCGGACGCGACTTCAACACTCGTTCCCATGCGGCGTGTCGGGATCGCCGCCATGATCGCCTCTTTCTGCTTGTCGTTGAGCTTGTCGGTCATCGCCAATTCGATGAAGCCCGGAGCGACACAGTTGACGGTGATGTTGCGGGTGGCGATCTCCTGCGCCAGCGATTTGGAGAAGCCGATCATGCCGGCCTTGGTGGCGCAGTAATTGGTCTGGCCGGGATTGCCGGTGACGCCGACCACCGAAGTGATGTTGATGATGCGGCCATGGCGTCGGCGCATCATCGGGTGGGTGAGTTCGCGGGTCAGGCGGAACACGGCGGTCAGGTTGACCTCCATCACGCTATCCCAGTCGGCGTCCGACATGCGCACGAACAGCCCGTCCTTGGTGATGCCGGCATTGTTGACCAGGATGTCGACGCCTTCGAGATCGGCCTCCGCCTTCTGGCCAAGCGCCTTGACCTCGTCGCGGTTCGACAGATTGGCCGGAAACAGTTTTACCCGGTCGCCGAGTTCGCTTGCCAGGGCCTCCAGTTTCTCGACGCGGGTGCCGTGCAGGCCGACAATGGCGCCTTGCGCATGCAGCACGCGTGCGATCGCCTCGCCGATGCCTCCCGATGCGCCGGTGACGAGCGCCTTGCGGCCGGTCAGTTCGAACATTTTCGTCTCCTGATCTGAGAGAACACCCTTCCCACGGGAGGGGTCAAATCGCCAGTGGATTATGCAAGTGCAGCCAGCGCGGCCTCGACATCGGCCGGCGTGCCTACGGCTGATGTGGCGATGTCGCGGTTGATCCGCCGTGCCAGGCCCGACAGCACCTTGCCGGCGCCGATCTCATAAAGTGTGGTGACGCCGTTGGCGCCAAACCATTCCACCGTTTCGCGCCAGCGCACGCGGCCGGTGATCTGCTCGACCAGGCGCCGCGCGATTTCGTCGGGATCGCTGGTCGGGGTCACGGTGACGTTGGACAGCACGGGCACCGCCGGCGCATGCTTCGTCACGCCAGCCAGCGCGTCGCGCATGACGTCGGCAGCCGGCGCCATCAGCGCCGAATGGAAAGGCGCCGAGACCTGCAGCATCAACGCCCGCTTGGCGCCCTTTTCGGTGCACAACTTTGCAGCGAGCTCGACCGCGGCCTTGGCGCCGGAGATGACCAGCTGGCCGCCGCCATTGTCGTTGGCGATCTGGCAGACCTTGCCGGACCCTTGCGCGGCCTCGGTGCAAGCGGCCTCGACATCGGTCTGCTCCAGTCCAATGATCGCCGCCATGGCGCCCTCGCCGGCCGGCACGGCCGCCTGCATGGCATTGCCGCGAATGCGCAACAGACGGGCGGCATCGGCAACGGAAACAAAGCCCACGGCGGCAAGCGCTGAATATTCGCCCAGCGAGTGGCCGGCGACATAGGCGACCTTGTCCTTCAGCGAGAAACCGCGCGCTTCCAGCGCCTTGATCGCCGCCAGCGATACCGCCATCAGCGCCGGCTGCGCGTTGGCAGTCAGCGTCAAGGTCTCTTCGGGACCTTCCCAGATCAACTTCGACAGGTTCTCGCCGAGCGCGTCGTCGACCTCCTGGAAGATCCTGCGCGCCTCGGGAAAGGCGTCGGCGAGATCCTTGCCCATGCCGACAGCCTGGCTGCCCTGTCCCGGAAAGGTGAATGCAATGGCCATGCGAGGGCTCTCCAAGACTGGTTTTGCTTGCCTGATAGTACGAGTTTTCCCTGCCTGTGGCGCAAGGCAGGCTGCCAAGTCAAGCCCGGTTCAACCTGGCGCCGGGTCAAGTCCCCGCGCCGAGTGCCTGTTCCAAAAGGGCTTTTTGGCGATCACTCCTGATGAAAACCGCTCACGAATCGTTTGCTGGCTCTTCTTATTTTCTCTAGAGGCGCTAGCTTTGCGTGACAATTATATGACAATCGAGTGACGTGCCTGTCGCTGGGTGGGGAAGTTTAAGGTGGCCAAGAGTTCGAAACGCGCTGGCAAGGCCGCGCCACAGTTCCTGGAAGACGATCCGTCCACCGGCTATCTGCCGGGCCGGAGGTGGCCGGTCGTCCGTTACGGGCTGATCAGCCTGGCGATCGCGGCCATTCTTGTGTTTGCCATCGAATTGATCGTGCGCGGCGACTTTGCCGGCACCGTCTCCTTCTTCCTGCAGCCGCTCAAGCCTGGCTGGACCACGATCGTCGTGTTCGCGCTGATCCTGATCGGTCTCGACGCCGTGCTCGGGCGCAGTCACCAGAGCCTGATGATCGTCGCGCCCTTGACGCTCTCACTGGCTTTTGTCGGCCACCAGAAATCGCATTATCTGGGCGATCCGCTCTATCCGACTGACTTTCTCTATGCCCGCCAGATCTTCGCGCTGCTGCCGCTCCTGGTGCGCGACCGGCCGATGACCGCGCTCGCCATGGTCGTCGGCATCGTCGCCGGCCTGTCGCTACTCGTCTATGGCTGGCGGCTGTGGCGCCGCAAGGTTCCCGCACTCAGCCGCAAGGGCCGCCTTGCCCGGCTGACGCTGGCCGTGCCGCTGCTCGCGTTCTTCGTCTCGATCATGGACTACGCGACCTTCTCCTGGACCCGGGACCGGCTGCAGATCATCCCGATCATGTGGGACCAGAAGGAGAACTACGCCTCCAACGGCTTTGCACTCGCCTTTGCGCTCAATGTGCCGATGGCGCATGTCTCGGCGCCGCCGGGCTATTCGGACAAGGCGATTGCCGCGATCGACCGGCCGCAGATTGCCGCTTCGGTGCCTGATGAAAAGCCCGACATTATTGTCGTCATGAGCGAATCCTTCTGGGACCCAACCAAGCTCCCCGGCGTCACCATCACGCCGGATCCCATTCCCACCGTGCGGGCACTGCGTTCCGGTTCGATGTTCTCGCCTGAGTTCGGCGGCATGACCGCGAATATCGAGTTCGAGGCGCTGACCGGCTTTTCCAACGCCTTCCTGCCCGCCGGCAGCATCCCCTATCAGCAATATGTGCGCACGCCGACACCTTCGATGGCGACCTTCCTGAAGAGTGAAGGCTACCGGGCTCGTGCCATCCATCCAGGCACCAACTGGTTCTGGAACCGTGGCGCGGTCTACGCCGATTTCGGTTTCAACGATTTCAAGTCGGAAGAGACGTTGCCGCCCATGGAGAAGCGCGGACCGCTGGCATCGGATGCGTCGATGACCGACGAGATCATCCGCGAGGCGGACGCCAGCGACGAACCGGTTTTCTTCTTTGCGGTCAGCCTGCAGAACCATGGCCCCTATGAACCGAACCGCTATGACACCACGACCCACTCGGTGCAGGCGCCGATCAGCCAATGGGCGCGCGCCTCGCTGCTGAGCTATGCGGAGGGTTCAGCCGACGCCGACCACGGCCTTGAACGGCTGATCGAATGGGCCAACAAGCGCGAGCGGCCGACGATTGTCGCCTTCTTCGGGGACCATCTGCCGCCGCTGGGGCCGGTCTATGTCGAAACCGGTTTCCTCAAGGACAATGTCGCGCCGCGCAAGGAGCCGACGCCGGAAGCCGCACTCGACCATCACGAGACACCGCTGGTCATCTGGTCGAACCGCTCCGGTCCGGTCAAGAACCTCGGGACGGTGAGCCCGGCGTTCCTGCCCTATCATATCCTCACCGCAGCGGGCATCACCCATCCCTACTATACGGGCTTCCTGGGCGAGATGCGGGAGCGCTACCGCGTTGTCGACCGCAATCTTTTGCTGACCCCGTCTGGCGAGGCCACACCCGATTGGTCGCGTCAGAAGGATATCGACCCGGCGATCCGCGATTTCCGGCTCATCCAGTACGACATGATGTTCGGCAAGCGCCAGGCTGCGCCGGACTTCTTCCCCGAGACGGTCGACAAGGTCGTCGCCCATACGAGTTGACGCGTTCGATGCCTTCGGACTGTAGAATCAGGCGTCAATTCGTCAGCTGCAGCTTCGAGAACTTGTTGGCGATCTGCTCGAATACGTTCGGCAGTTTGGCGGGATCGTTGACGGCGTAGTAGTCGCTGGGATCCGAAGCGCAGGCGCTGTACAGCGTGCGGTTGGCGGCGGTGTCGGACTGCAGCACCATTGTGTAGATTTGCGCGCCCTGGTTCTTGAGCTGCGTGCAGACGCTTTTGGTCCAGCCGTCAACGTTGCGGGCCGCCGCCGTCTGGTTGTCCGAGCCCATGCGGCCCGGTGCGCCATAGGGGGAGCCTGCGAGATAACCGTAGGACGTATAGTCGGATTTGGTCGTCTCGTTGGCGGCGCCGTAGACGACGTTCTCGCCATCAGTCAGCAACATGACGATCTTGCTGACCCCGGGCGTCTTCCAAGGCGTTCCGTCGGTATACGGTGCACCCGGCGACAGCACGCGCTGGCCCCAGGCCAGTCCCTCGGCGACGTTCGTGCCGGAACCCGCCCATGCAAGCATCTTGCCGGCCTCCTTTCGAAGCTTTGTAAAATCGTCTGTCAATGGAACGATCGGCGACGGGCAGGATCGGTTTGGCCCCACTGTCAATTGCAAGGCATTTGGGTCCGTCGTGGCCGCGGTGCCAATGGAGCTGTTCTGCGGTGCCACATATTTGGCGACCGTCTCGAGATCTGCCTTCGAAGGGCCACCCAGCACTAGGTTGACGACGCTTCCAAGCAGGCCGCTCAAATCTATTCCAAGGATGTTGACGCCGCCGTCGCGAGCAAGCTTGGCATCGTCAGCTGTGTCTTTGATAAATGAGTTGTTGTAGTAATTGGCGTCGTTTGAATAGCTGCCGGAAGGTTTGGTTCCATCTCCCGGATCGTCCGGCGCGAAATAAGGCACGAACAGAGTGTCGGGCCTGGACGGATCCGGCGGCGTGTCGGAGATGTTAAAGGTCCCAGGCCGTGCTTCGACACAACCTTTCCAGCCCGTGTCCGCCCCGGTAGCGTCCTTCCATCCCGTCAATTTGGCAGCGGAGGCCGGATCTTTCATAAGCTGCCTGAACAGCGCCATATGATTGGGCCGCTTGCCATTGATGATGGGGAAATTGACTCCGTTGGTGGATGACTTGCCATCGATGTCGATCCAGGAGGGATCGAACCCGTCGCCATTGACATTGACAGCGGTCACGAATGGCACCAGCGCCACATGGACCTTGCGCGTCGGAGACTGCGCCGCCTCGAGTTGCTTGAGCAAACTGTCGGTTGCTGTCTTGAGGGCAGCAATTTTTGCCCCAGCCATCGAGCCGGTATTGTCCAGCACCAGCACGACTTCCAGCTGGTTGTTCGATTCGACAGCCGAGGCATCGACGACAATGTGCTTGTTCTGGCCGAACAGGAAGGCGAAGTTCAAATTGACGTCCGCCGAGGCGACAGCTTTCGTCTTGATGTAGTTGACGCCCTTGTCGACGGTCAGCGTCGCCTGCGCGTTGGCGAGTTCGCCGTGCCCGGCAATGTTGGCCTGAAAATAGCGATTGAAAGCGTCGGTGCGGGTAATGTCGAGATCGCCCAGATGCGAGGAGGCAAGATTTGCGGAGTCGAGCGCATTCTGCAAATTGCTCTTGGCCCGCATGATAGTCGACACATCGACCGCGAACGCCACGGCCGACAGGATGGCCGGCAGCCCGACCCCCATCAGAAGCGCGAAATTGCCGCTCTTCGAGCGCCAGAATCTGTTGAGAAGCATCCTTACCCCCGGAAATGCTTGCCGCCTGTTCTGTGCGGATTGCCCCGGCTTTTGCGCCTTCCATGATGAATCGACCGTTGACGGAGGGGCTCAACCCTATGCAACCTGACATTGTGGTTAAGGACTGGTTGCGCGAAAATTGACCAGCGGCACCAACGCTGCCGCTTGATTTTCCGGCGCCTGCGACATCGGGAATGCCGCCTGCCCTTGCCTTATCAGTGGATTGCTGTATAGACGCCGCCAATCTGCCGGTCCCAGCTGGGGGCTGAACGGAGGGCCGGAGGCTTTTTCGAAAGCCTTCGTGTGAAGCCAGAAGTGCTTCCGCCTCCCGTGTCTCCGCTCTCGACCGTCTCGTCATGCTCCTTTCTTCCCCGCCCCTTTAACCGGGACCAGCGGGACAGAGAAGTTGCAGAGGCTTTTGCCGCCGGGAACCGGGAGAGAAACGAAGAAAGGCACCAAGACATAATGGCTCTTTACGAACATGTGTTTCTTGCCCGGCAGGACCTCTCGCAGCAGCAGGTCGATGCGCTTGTCGAACAGTACAAGGGCGTCATCTCCGCGAATGGCGGGTCCGTCGGCCGGGTCGAGAACTGGGGACTGAAGTCCCTCACCTACCGGGTCAACAAGAACCGGAAGGCATACTACACGCTGATGGACCTCAACTGCCCGCCGGCCGCGCTCAACGAGATGGAGCGCCAGATGGGTCTGTCCGAGGACGTCCTGCGTTTCCTGACCATCAAGGTCGAGGCGCATGAGGAAGGTCCGTCGGCGATGATGCAGAAGCGCGAAGAGCGCTCCGAGCGCGGTGGCTTCGGCGACCGCGACCGTGGCGACCGTGGCCCGCGTTCGTTCGGCGACCGTGATCGCGGCGACCGTGGCGATCGTCCGCCGCGCAGCTTCGGCGGTGACGCCGGTGCTGATCGTGGTCCGCGCCGTCCGCGCGAAGGCTTTGAAGGGGGTGCAGAATAATGGTCGACATCAATCAGATCCCGACCCGGCGCCCGTTCCATCGTCGCCGCAAGACCTGCCCGTTCTCCGGCGCCAACGCGCCCAAGATCGACTACAAGGACGTGCGTCTGCTGCAGCGCTACATTTCCGAGCGCGGCAAGATCGTGCCGTCGCGTATCACCGCCGTCAGCCAGAAGAAGCAGCGTGAGCTCGCCAAGGCGATCAAGCGCGCCCGCTTCCTCGGCCTGCTGCCCTACGTGGTCCGCTAATTCTCTCGAACGGGCGGTTCGCCGCCCGTTCCTTTCGCCGGCCATGACGGGCATGACCGGTTTTAGGCATCAAATCCCGAGTTGAGGTCAAAACCTCTAACTGCCGCGACAGGCAGGACAGCGACACCGGCGCCAACGCCCCTTTTGCTTCCTGACCTGTTCCAGAGAATTCGGCGCCTGCCTTGTGAATGGGCGCCCAACCAAAAGGAACAAAACCATGGAAGTCATTCTTCTCGAACGCGTTTCCCGCCTCGGCCAGATGGGCGACACCGTCAAGGTCAAGGACGGCTTTGCCCGCAATTTCCTGCTCCCGCAGGGCAAGGCGCTGCGCGCCAACGAAGGCAACAAGAAGAAGTTCGAAGGTCAGCGCGCACAACTCGAAGCACGCAATCTCGAGCGCAAGTCGGAAGCGACGCAGGTAGCTGAAAAGCTCGACGGCAAGAGCTTCATCACCGTTCGCTCCGCAGGTGAAACCGGCCAGCTCTATGGTTCGGTGTCGACGCGCGATATCGCCGACCTGCTGACGGCGGAAGGCTTCTCGATCGCTCGCAGCCAGGTTCTGCTCAACCATCCGATCAAGACCATCGGCCTCACCAATGTTGCTGTTGCCCTGCATCCGGAAGTCGAAGTCACGATCACGCTCAACATCGCCCGCACGGCTGATGAAGCCGAGCGTCAGTCCAAGGGCGAGACGCTGACAACCGCCGAAGCCATCTATGGCGACGACATCAACGACAATGCACGGCCGGAAAACTTCTTCGACCCGAACAGCGAGTTCGAGGGCGGCGAAGACAACGCCTGATCGCGTACGACAAGCCAGGGAGCAGCGCTCCGATCACTTTGTGGTCATCCAGCCTTTCTGGACCAATGCCCGGGCCTCTCGCCCGGGCATTTTTGTGCCAAATGGAACTTTCCGAACCCCTATATATTGTTGCAGAATTAAGGCAGCCAGTCTGACCGTGAGGGGACATTTGGTTATGAATATTCTGCTGAAGCGCGTTCTCGACCGCCTGGTGCGCACGGGCAATCTCAAGGTAACCGGACCCAAAGGCTCGACATTCGTTTTCGGCGACGGCAGCGGCGAGCCGGTGCACATGCATATCAAGACCCGACATGCCGAACGCGCCATCACCTTCGATCCTATGCTGGCGGTGCCTGAATCCTACATGGACGGCGAACTCGACATTCTCGAAGGCGGCGTGCTCGGCTTGATGCGCATTGCCTTCCAGAACATGGGTAGCGGCGGCATCGACGCGACATGGTCAAAGGCCATAGAGGGCCTGCGCCATGCCTTCCGCCGCCTGCAGCAGATCAACACAGCCTCGCGCTCGCGCCGCAACGTGCAGCGCCACTACGATCTGTCGGGCGATCTCTACCGGCTCTTCCTCGATGAGGACATGCAGTATTCCTGCGCCTATTTCGAGCAGCCGGACATGACGCTTGACGAGGCACAGGCAGCCAAGAAGCGCCATATCGCCGCCAAGCTCAGGCTGAAGGCCGGCCAGACCGTGCTCGACATCGGCTCCGGCTGGGGCGGGCTCGGTCTTTATCTCGCCAAGGCTTTTGACGTCGACGTGCAGGGCGTGACCCTGTCGACGGAACAACACGGCGTCGCCACCGACCGGGCGCATGCGCAAGGTCTGGAAAACCACGTCCATTTCGAGCTGAAGGATTACCGCGAACTCAACGAACGCTTCGACCGCATTGTTTCGGTCGGCATGTTCGAACATGTCGGCGTGAACCACTTCAGGACCTTCTTCGACAAGGCGGCAACGTTGCTGAAGCCCGATGGCGTCATGCTCCTGCACACGATCGGCCGCTCCGGCGTGCCATGGGCGACCAGCGCGTTCATCCGCAAGTACATTTTCCCGGGCGGCTACATCCCGGCAATGTCGGAAGTGCTTCCCGCGATCGAGAAGTCCGGCCTCGTGGTCACGGACGTCGAGATCCTGCGGCTTCATTATGCCGATACGCTGAAGCACTGGAGCCAGCGCTTCGCCGCCAACCGTGACAAGGCCAAGGCGATCTACGACGAGCGCTTCTGCCGCATGTGGGAATTTTATCTGGCCGCTTCGGAAGCCGCCTTCCGTTGGCAGGACCTGGTCATCTTCCAGTTCCAGATCGCCAAGAAAAACGACACGTTGCCGGTGACCCGCGACTATATGGCCAAATGCGAAAAGACGCTGGAAATGCGGGACATGGGCCGCCGCGATGCAGCTCCGGTCGAGAAGCCCGCCAAGCCCGCCCGCCGCCGCAAGGTGGCGGAATAGAAACGCAACGTTGGTGCGCTTTCGCCATTGGCGCTTGCCATTCCCGGCCCCTGCCCTGAAAAAGGCCTCGTGATCGTCGCGAGGCCTTTTTCATGACCTATCTCCTCTATGCCGCAGCAGCGCTGGCCGAGATCGCTGGCTGTTTTTCGGTATGGGCATGGTGGCGGCTGGAAAGATCACCGCTGTGGCTGGCGCCGGGCTTCGTCGCGCTGCTTGTGTTCGCTTGGCTTCTGGCGCTGGTCGACACCAATGCCGCGGGCCGTGCCTATGCTGCTTATGGCGGCATCTACATTGTTGCCTCGCTGGCCTGGTTGTGGCTGGTGGAAGGCGTGCGGCCCGATCGCTGGGATGTTGCCGGTGCTGCGCTCTGCATAGCCGGGGCCTCGATCATCCTGCTCGCACCGCGAGGAGCATAGCGTGGAGCTGCCCGCCCCTCTTCGACAAGCTGTCGATCGCATCCTGGAAAAAGTGCCGCTTCCGGAGCTGAAGCAGGCGGCAAAGACACTCTCCGACCGCTACCGGGCCGAACTGCGCGACGGACGTCTGCACATAGCGCAGGACATGGCGGTCAAGGCCTATCTGGCGACGCGGCTGCCGGCGACCTATGCCGCGGTCCGCGCCTCCCTCGACACGCTGAACGCAGCCCGGCCGGATTTCACGCCGAAAACCCTGCTCGATGTCGGCGCCGGCCCTGGTACGGTGCTTTGGGCCATCAGCGAGCTCTGGCCTGATCTCGAACAGGCCGTTTTGCTGGAAGCGAGTGCAGCAGTGCGCAAGGTTGGCGAGACGCTTGCCGCCGATGCGATCGCGGCCCGGACCCAATGGCGGGCCGGTGACGTCACAACAGATCTTGCCGATCTTCAGCCGGCAGACCTCGTCACATGCGCCTATGTGCTGGACGAGATCGTGCCGGCATCCCTGCCCAAAATGGTCGACCGGCTATGGCAACTGACGTCAGATACGTTGCTGATCGTCGAGCCGGGCACGCCGGCGGGTTGGCAGCGAATTCTGGCAGTGCGCGCGCAGTTGATCGCAGCTGGCGCCCATGTGCTGGCGCCTTGTCCGCACCAAGCGCCCTGCCCGCTCAACCCGCCCGACTGGTGCCACTTTGCCCGCCGCGTCGCCCGCTCGCGCCTGCATCGGCTGGCCAAGGACGCGGAAGTGCCGTGGGAAGACGAGAAATTCATTTTTGTCGCCGTTTCGCGCCAGCCGGCAGCCTCCCATGCCTCGCGGATCATCGCCCCGCCCAAGTCCGGTTCCGGCAAGGTTCTGCTCAAGCTGTGTGAGCCGAACGGCCGCGCCGGCGAGACACTCTTTACCAAACGCGATGGCGAAACATTCAAAGCGGCAAGACGGTTGGACTGGGGCGACAGACTGGAACCAGCCAGCACGTGAACCGCCAATTGTTCTTGCTATGTTCCAATACTGCGCGTAAGAATCACTGCTTGCCGAGTCAAACGGAATCGGGACACAGGAACACTCTCCTGTGGACGGTTTGCCGTTCCTGTGAACAACGGGCATCGAGGCTGTTTGGTTGTGCAGTGATGCAGAAAGGTCAGCACCGTTTCGTCTCGTTCTGATATCGAGAAGCCGGGATCGAAATCGGGGATATCATGGCAGAGGCAGCGCGAAAATTTGGCGTGGCGGAGCAGCAACCGCTTTATCGCGAGGCGCCGAACAACATCGAGGCCGAGCAGGCGCTGCTCGGCGCCATCCTCGTCAACAACGATGCCTTCTATCGTGTCTCCGACTTCCTCAAGCCAGGCCATTTCTACGAGCCGCTGCACAGAAAAATCTTCGAAATCGCGGCCGAGCTCATCCGCATGGGCAAGGTGGCGACGCCGATCACCTTGAAAACCTTCCTGCCGGCCGACGAGAAGGTCGGCGACATGACGGTGGCGCAATATATCGTACGGCTGGCGGTGGAAGCCGTCACCGTCGTCAACGCCACCGACTACGGTCGCGCCATCTATGATCTGGCGACGCGCCGCGCGCTGATCACCGTCGGCGAAGACATGGTCAACATCGCCTATGACGCGCCGGTCGACATGGCGCCCTCCGAGCAGATCGAGGACGCCGAGCGGCGCTTGTTCGAACTGGCCGAGACGGGCCGCTACGACGGCGGCTTCGAGAGCTTCACCGACGCGGTCAAGACCGCGGTGGACATGGCCAACGCCGCCTATATGCGCGACGGCCATCTGTCGGGCCTCGCCACCGGCATGCGCGATCTCGATCGCCGCATGGGCGGCCTGCAATCGTCCGACCTGATCATCATCGCCGGACGCCCAGGCATGGGCAAGACATCGCTCGCCACCAACATCGCCTTCAACATTGCCGAGATGTATGAGCCGGCGCAGCAGGCTGATGGCTCGTTCAAGGCAGCCAATGGTGGTGTCGTCGGCTTCTTCTCGCTCGAAATGTCGTCGGAACAGCTCGCCACCCGCATCATTTCCGAGCAGACGGAAATCTCGTCCTCGAAAATCCGCCGCGGCGAAATCACCGAAATGGATTTCGAAAAGCTGGTCGCCTGTTCGCAGACCATGCAGAAGATCCCGCTGTTCATCGACCAGACCGGCGGTATTTCCATTGCTCAATTGTCTGCCCGCGCGCGTCGCCTGAAGCGCCAACGCGGCCTCGACCTGATCGTTATCGACTATATCCAGCTGATGCAGGGCTCATCCGCCAAGTCTTCGCAGAACCGCGTGCAGGAAATCACCGAGATCACCACCGGCCTGAAGGCGCTGGCCAAGGAACTGGCCGTGCCGATCATCGCGCTGTCGCAGCTGTCGCGTCAGGTCGAAAGCCGCGAGGACAAGCGCCCGCAGCTCTCGGACTTGCGTGAATCCGGTTCGATCGAGCAGGACGCCGACGTCGTGATGTTCGTCTATCGCGAGGAGTATTATCTCAAGAACCGCGAGCCGAAGCTTGGCACGGAAGAATACGTCAAGTGGGAAAATGAGATGAACGAGATGCGCGGCAAGGCCGAGGTCATCGTCGCCAAGCAGCGCCACGGCCCGACAGGTTCGGTGACGCTCGCCTTCCACGGCGAATTCACCCGCTTCTCCGATCTGGCTGAGGAACATCATATCGCGGAGAGGTTCGAGTAGTCCTTTGACCCACCCAACCTTCAGCGATTGGCAAGCGGCGCAACGCTAGTGGCCAAATCGCGCGTCCAGTTCATCTGCCAGAATTGCGGATCGGTGCATCAGCGCTGGGCCGGCAAATGCGATGCCTGCGGCGAATGGAACACGCTGGTCGAGGAAGGCACGTCCGGCGGCATCGGTTCGGGTCCTGCCAATACGCGCAACGCCCGCAAAGGCCGCGCGGTGGTGCTGACAACGCTTTCCGGCGACATCGAGGATGCGCCGCGCATCATTTCCGGGATCGGCGAACTCGACCGCGCCACCGGTGGCGGTTTCGTGCGCGGCTCCGCGCTGCTGGTCGGCGGCGACCCCGGCATCGGCAAGTCGACCTTGCTTACCCAGGCTGCCGCTGCCCTTGCTTCGAGAGGCCACCGCATCGTCTATGTCTCAGGCGAGGAAGCCGTCGCGCAGATCAGGCTCAGGGCGCAGCGGCTCGGAGTCGCCGACACGCCGGTGGAACTGGCCGCCGAGACCAATGTCGAGGACATCCTGGCGACTATCGCCGACGGCAGACGGCCGGATCTGGTCATTCTCGATTCGATCCAGACGCTGTGGACCGACCTCGCCGATTCAGCGCCTGGCACCGTTACGCAGGTGCGCGCCGCCGCCCAGGCAATGATCCGCTATGCGAAATCCACAGGTGCGGCGATCGTGCTCGTCGGCCATGTGACCAAGGAAGGCCAGATCGCCGGACCGCGCGTGGTCGAGCACATGGTCGATGCCGTGCTCTATTTCGAGGGCGAAGGCGGCCATCACTACCGCATCCTGCGCACGGTGAAGAACCGCTTCGGGCCGACCGACGAAATCGGCGTCTTCGAAATGTCGGACAAGGGCCTGCGCGAGGTCGCCAATCCATCCGAGCTTTTTCTCGGCGAGCGCCATGCGAAATCGCCGGGTGCGGCGGTTTTCGCCGGCATGGAAGGCACAAGGCCGGTTCTGGTCGAGATTCAGGCGCTGGTGGCACCCTCCTCCCTCGGCACGCCGCGCCGCGCCGTCGTCGGTTGGGACGGCGCCCGGCTGTCGATGATCCTGGCGGTGCTTGAGGCCCATTGCGGCGTGCGCTTCGGCAGCCATGACGTCTATCTCAACGTTGCCGGCGGCTACCGCATCAGCGAGCCGGCGGCTGACCTCGCGGTCGCGGCCGCACTGGTTTCCTCGCTCACCGGTCTTGCCCTTCCCGCCGATTGCGTCTATTTCGGCGAAATCAGCCTTTCGGGCGCTGTGAGGCCGGTTGCGCATGCGCAGCAGCGCCTCAAGGAAGCCGAAAAGCTGGGTTTTGGTAGCGCGGTTCTGCCCTTGGGCAGCGAGGAACTTGCCGGAGGGATCGGGGCCGGCGCTTTCCAGCCCACCGAGCTTGCCGACCTCGTGGCACGCATAGCCGGCTCACGGCGCAGTCGCGCGGACGAAGAAGAGTGACGCGGCTGGTCGTGTGGTAAACGACATGAAGTGGGGCGAAAGACATGCCGATTACGCTGCTTGACGGAATTCTCGTCGGCTTCACCCTCGTCTCGGCGATGCTCGCCATGGTTCGCGGCTTTTCGCGCGAAATCCTGTCGGTCGTCTCGTGGGCGGCGGCAGCGGCGGCGGCTTTCTTCTTCTACAAGCCGGTCCTGCCCTATCTGAAGCCCTATATCGAGAACGAAAAGATCGCCATGGCCGCTTCGGCCGGCGCCGTCTTCATCATCGCGCTGATCGTCGTCTCGGTCATCACCATGAAGCTTGCCGACTGGATCATCGATTCCCGGATCGGCGCGCTCGACCGCACGCTCGGCTTCCTCTACGGCGCCGCGCGCGGCATCCTGGTCGTCGCGGTGGCGCTTTTGTTCTTCAACTGGCTGGCCGGCGCCAAGGCACCCGCCTGGGTGACGGAAGCCAAGTCGCGCCCGCTGCTGGAACAGATCGGCGCCAAGCTTGAGAGCCTGCTGCCCGAGGATCCCGAAAACGCCATCCTGAAGAAGCTCAATCCGAATCAGCCAGCCACGCCAGCAGCGCCGGCCGCGGATGCTCCTGCCGGTGGCGACGACGCCAACACACCGGCGCCTGACGACAATGACGCAACACCGCCGCCAGCCGACAACGCGCCGGCCAATCCGGCGCCTGCAGCACCGGCAAACTGACGCCTGAACCGGGCGTCAGGACAGACGATGGTGTGAACGACTGCACGGTGTCCGTTGCTTTCGACGCGTGAGCACCTTATATGGCGATTTTAGCGGAGCTTAAGATGGCAGACGCAGACGACGTGCTTTCCGCCGAGGCCGACGACCATTTCCATGACGAATGCGGCGTGTTCGGCATTTTCGGCCGACAGGATGCAGCGGCCATCGTCACACTCGGCCTGCACGCCCTGCAGCATCGCGGCCAGGAAGCGGCCGGTATCGTTTCCTACGACGGCACCCAGTTCCATGTCGAACGCCATGTCGGCCTGATTGGCGACACCTTCACCAAGCAGCGCGTCATCGACAGCCTGCAAGGCAACCGCGCCATTGGCCATACGCGCTACGCCACGACCGGCGGCGCCGGCATGCGCAACATCCAGCCCTTTTTCGCCGAATTGGCCGATGGCGGTTTTGCTGTCGCCCACAATGGCAATTTGACCAACGCCATGACGGTGCAGCGCGCGCTGCAGAAGCAGGGCGCGATCTTCTCCTCCACCTCCGACACCGAGACGCTGCTCCACCTGGTTGCGACCAGCAAGGAGCGCGACCTCAACTCGCGCTTCATCGACGCGGTGCGGCAGGTCGAGGGCGCCTTCTCGCTGGTGGCGATGACGGCCAAGAAGATGATCGGCTGCCGCGACCCGCTCGGCATCAGGCCGCTGGTGCTGGGCGATCTCGACGGCGCCTGGATTCTCGCCTCCGAGACCTGCGCGCTCGACATTATCGGTGCGCGTTTTGTGCGTGACCTGAAACCCGGCGAAATGGTCGTCGTCACCTCCAAGGGCATTGAAAGCCTGTTCCCGTTCGAGCCGCAGAAGACCCGTTTCTGCATCTTCGAATATGTCTATTTCGCCCGGCCGGATTCCTCGGTCGAAGGCCGCAACGTCTACGAAGTGCGCAAGCGCATCGGCGCCGAACTGGCGCAGGAGAACCCGGTCGACGCCGACATCGTCGTGCCGGTGCCGGATTCCGGCACCCCGGCGGCCATCGGTTTTTCGCAAGCCGCGGGCATTCCCTTCGAGCTCGGCATCATCCGCAACCACTATGTCGGCCGCACCTTCATCCAGCCCGGCGATTCGATCCGCCACATGGGCGTCAAGCTGAAGCACAACGCCAACCGGCGCATGATCGAGGGCAAGCGCGTGGTGCTGGTCGACGACAGCATCGTGCGCGGCACCACCAGCCAGAAGATCGTGCAGATGGTGCGCGATGCCGGCGCCAAGGAAGTGCACATGCGCATCGCCTCGCCGCCGACCAACGCGTCGTGCTTCTACGGCGTCGACACGCCGGAGAAGTCGAAGCTGCTGGCGTCGCGCATGTCGGTGGAAGAGATGGCCGAGTTCATCCGTGTCGATTCGCTGGGCTTCCTGTCGATTGACGGGCTCTACCGCGCCGTCGGCGAGGCGGGCCGCGACAACGACCAGCCGCAGTTCTGCGACGCCTGCTTCACCGGCCAGTACCCGACCCGCCTGCTCGACTTCGAAGGCCACGACAATGTGCGCACGCTGTCGCTGCTGGCGAATAATGGCGCGTAAGCCAGACCATCCTACGGAAATTCTCGCATGACCCTCGACCTTACCGGCCGCGTTGCGGTCGTCACCGGCGCCTCGCGCGGCATCGGCTATTTCATCGCCAGGGAATTGGCCGCCGCCGGTGCGCATGTCATCGCCGTGGCGCGCACGGTCGGTGGGCTGGAAGAACTCGACGACCAGATCAAGGCAGCCGGCGGCCAGGCGACATTGGTGCCGCTCGACCTCTCCGACATGGCCGGCATCGACCGGCTGGGCGGCGCCATCCATGAGCGCTGGGGCAAGCTCGACATTCTCGTCGCCAATGCCGGGGTGCTCGGCGTCATCTCGCCGATCGGCCATGTCGAGGCAAAGACCTTCGAGAAGGTGATGACCATCAACGTCACCTCGACCTGGCGGCTGATCCGCTCGGTCGACCCGCTGCTCAGGCTTTCCGATGCCGGCCGGGCCATCATCCTGTCGTCCAACGCGGCGCATTCGGCGCGCGCCTTCTGGGCACCCTACGCGGCATCGAAGGCTGCGGTCGAAACCATGATGCGCTCCTGGGCGCATGAGACGCAAAGCCTGCCGCTGCGCGTCAATGCCGCCGACCCGGGCGCCACCCGCACCGCTATGCGAGCCCAGGCCGTGCCCGGCGAGGATCCGGAGACGCTGCCGCACCCCTCCGAGATCGCCAAGCGCATCGTGCCGCTGGCCAGCCCTGAGCTGAAAGAGACCGGGCTGATCTTCCAGGCCAAGCACAACCGTTTTGTCGCCTACAGGCAGCCCGAATAGCTGCATCCGGCATGCGAATCCGCCGTATCATCACGCGGCTGTGATCTGAGCGAGAAAAGCACCGCTTCTGTCATGCTTTCGTCGTTTCCACAGAGTTGGTAGGATCGTATAAACTCCCACAACAACGAGCGCCCGAGCTGGGCAGAACAAGGACATCCCCATGGCTACGACCGCAGCGTTGGTTTGGTATCTGGTAATCGCCGGCCCGCAGGGCGGCATGGTGGTGCTGCCCAGCACCTTCGACAAGCGCGAACAGTGCACCGCGGCCATCACCGAATATCAGAAGCAGCCGACACCCACCGGCTGGTCCATACAGTGCGTGCCGAGCGCCTCGCCCTTCACCGACGAAGGCGATGCCGAAGAGCCGGCAGCGCAGTAAGCATCCGTTACAACAAGGCCCCCAGCCAAGGGCTGCGGGCCTTGTGATTTCAGAGCTGTTATGACGCAATTCCGGACGGAAAACCGTTCACACTTTTCCTGGAATTGCTTTAGCGCCGGACGCTCACCGTCAGTTCCGGCTTCTGGTTGATTGTCTGGAACACCACGCAATAGCGTTCGGTCAGCTTTAGCAGCGAATCGATGCGCTCTTGCGGTTCATCGGTGTCGAGACTGAAATTGAGGCGGATGGCACGAAAACCGACCGGCGCGTCCTTGGCGACAGCCAGCGTGCCACGAAAATCAAGATCGCCTTCGGCCTCCACAGTGGCGGCGCCGAGCTTGAACTCGAGCGCCGTCGCCACCGCCTTCAGCGTCACCCCGGCGCAAGCCACCAGTGCCTCAAGCAGCATGTCGCCGGAGCAGAGTTCGACCCCTGAGCCACCGGTTGCCGGATGCAAACCGGCGATCGCGATCGCCCTGCCCGTCTCCACCTTGCAGGCAACCGACTGGTCGTCGATCGAGCCCTTCGCTCTCAGCGTGATCAGCGCCTGCGAGGCGTCGTCGCGATAGGCCTGCTTCAGCGGCGCCTGCATGGCCTTCAGTTCGATCGCATCCATTCCGTTGCCTCGTTCGTTTTGTCGCCAGCCGGCGGCATGGCTTTGCCAGATATAAGTGCCTATCGCGTCCCGGAAGCAAGACAGCCAGTTCCTGCCCCAACGCAAGCCCAGGGCTGGCGTAGCGCTGTGCCAACTTTCGACCGTATAGCTTGGCAAGAAGGCCTGACGTCCCGGCCATCGCGTTGATCCACGGCATTTCTGTCGCTTCCTGCAACACTGGTCCCGCGCCCCATGGCCGACATCGCCATTCTCGAAACACGCGAAAGGGTTCTCGCCGGAATCCTGCTGACCGGTGCTGCCTATCTCCTGTTTTCGACGCAGGATGCCTCGATCAAGCTGCTGGTCACCGGCATGACGGTCTGGCAGATCATGTTCTTCCGCAGCATCACCATTCTCGGCGCCTGCGCGGCGATCGGCGGGCGGCAGCTGTTTGCCGACACGGTGCGCTCGCCGATCGTGCGGCCCATGCTGGTACGCGCCGCCTTCACGCTTGCCGCCTGGCTTTGCTACTACAACGCCGCCCGCAGCCTGCAGCTCGCCGAACTCACCACCGTCTATTACGCGGCGCCGATCATTGTCACCGTGCTTTCGGTGTTCGTGCTCGGCGAGAAGGTGCCGATGCTACGCTGGCTGGCGGTTTTGATCGGCTTTGTCGGCGTCTTCGTCGCCTGCGATCCGACCCATCTCGGCCTGTCCGTGCCAGTGATGCTCGTGCTGGCGGCGGCTCTTTTGTGGGCCATCGCCATCGTGCTCTTGCGCAGGACCGCACTGGCCGAACGCTCGATGATCCAGCTCCTCCTCAACAATTTCTATTTCCTGGTGTTTTCGGCGGTGCCGGCTCTGTTGTGGTGGCATACGCCTGATCTGACCGAGCTGCTGCTTCTCGCCAGCGTCGGCGCGCTCGGCGGCCTGGCGCAATATCTTCTCTTCGAAGGCATGAAGCGTACGCCGGCGTCGATCCTGGCGCCACTCGAATACACCTCGCTGCTGTGGGCGTTCGCGCTCGGCTTTGCGATCTGGGGCGACGTGCCGCGCCGCGAAGTCTTCCTGGGTGCCGCCCTGATCGTCGCCGCCGGCCTGTTGATCGTCGGCGGCGAACATTTCCGCAAGCGGCTGTGATGTGCATCACTGCTGACGCTACGATGTCAGGACGCACCGGCGTAGGCTGGCG
Organism: Mesorhizobium subarcticum; assembly: GCF_055456085.1. NCBI lineage: Bacteria > Pseudomonadati > Pseudomonadota > Alphaproteobacteria > Hyphomicrobiales > Phyllobacteriaceae > Mesorhizobium > Mesorhizobium subarcticum. The sequence goes on from NZ_CM144237.1 coordinate 5,717,412, forward strand.
GCATGACTGATGTGACCGCCACCACAGACACTGTCGCCGAGCGCACGCTGGGCATCATTCTGGTGTCCTGTTCGGCCGCCGTCTTTGCGCTGACCGGCGTGCTGACAAAATCGATCCATGCCGACCCGCTGACGATCATCTGCTGGCGTGGCTTTGTCGGCTCGATCCTGATCAGCCTCTATGTGTTGTGGCGGCGGCATCGCTCCGGCGGACGCGAAAGCTTGAGATTGGGCTGGCGCGGCTGGCTGCTGGCGGTGGAAGGCGCGCTGGCGAGCATCGCCTTCATTTCGGCATTCAAATTCACCTACGTCGCCAATGTCGCGGTCATCTACGCCACCGCGCCCTTCGTCACCGCATTGCTGGCCTGGGTGCTGACGCGCGAACCCTTCCGCATGCAAACGATGGTCGCCGCAGCCGTCTCGCTTTGCGGCGTGGCGATCATGGTCTGGTCAGGCTTCGGCACAGGCCATCTGTTCGGAGACGGACTGGCGCTGCTGATGACGATCGGCAGTGGCCTCTATATGATCATGGTGCGCGCCTTCCGCGACACACCGGTGGTCTGGGCCGGCGCGGTTTCGGCCTTTCTGCTGTTCATACTTGGTTGGTTCGTCACCGATCCGCTGGCGGTGTCGTCAAGGGATGCTGTTCTGCTCGCCACCTTCGGCGCATCCTTCGCGCTGTCGTCAATCCTGTGGACGGAGGGCGCCCGACTGCTGCCGGCGGCCGAATCCGGATTGCTCGGCTCGGCCGAGGTACCGTTCGCTATCCTGTTTGCCTTCCTGTTTCTGGGAGAGATTGCACCGGCGGCCAGCATGATCGGCGGCGCTATCGTGCTCTGCGCGGTTTTTGCCCATGCCGGCCGCGACTGGCTGGTGGCCCGCTCGCAGCAGGCAGCGTCAAATATTTCTTAAAAAAGTGACACAGTCACGGAACCATCATCGGGATCAGGCATTATTGGTACGACGGGCCACCCCCCAAGTCCCCCCCAAACCCCTCGGCCCGTCCTACTCCCAAGCCGACCGCAAGGTCGGCTTTTTCTTTGCTAAATGGGCCCGACCGCAAGGTCGGCTTTTTCTTTGCTGAATAGGCCCGACCGTAAGGTCGGCTTTTTCTTTGCCGACAGACGAAGCCCGCGCATCGCCAAATCAACCAGTGGGTTGCGATAGGGCCAGGTTGCCGCTGAGCAGTGCCGCCAGATCGCCCGCCGAAGCATCGGCGCCGGCGCGCAGCCGGATCGCGAATTCGGCCATCGAGACCGGCGGAAGGCAAAGCTCGCGCGGTGCTTCTACAATGCCGGAATGGGCAAAGCGCGGGGTTCGCAAGGTCAGCGCAACGCCGGCATTCACCGCCGTGCGCAAGCCGGCCAGACTGGCGCTGCCGGCGGCGATGCGGTAGCGGCGGCCGGCGGCATCGAGCGCCGCGAGTGCGGCCTCGCGAAACCCGCAATAGGGATCAAGCAGCGCCAGCGGCAGCTCTTCAGCCCGCGAGGCCAGTCCCTTCTGCGAACACAGCCATATCATCGGCTCACGCAGGACGCCGACCTCGTCGGGCGCTGCGGCCTGGCGCATGACGATCGCCAGATCGAGGCTGCCGGCCTGCAGTGCCTGCGCCAGCTCCGTGGAGCGACCGACCCGCAATTCGATCCTGACGCGCGGATGGCTGGTGGCGAAGGCACGCAGCAGGTCAGGCAGGCCACTGTCGGCGAAATCCTGTGTCGTGCCGATGGCGACACGCCCGGCGGCTCGTGCCCCCTTCAGCGCCAGCCATGCCGCGCGATGCACGGCAAGAATGCGCCTGGCATGGCCGACAAGGTCCTCGCCGGCTGGCGTCAGGCCGCGGCCCCGCCCCTGCGGCGCCAGCAGCGGCTCGCCGACGATCTCCTCCAGCCGCTGCATCTGGGCAGTCACGGCGGAGGGCGAACGGCCGACACTCGAGGCCGCCTGCGCCAAGGAGCCGCTGTCGACGAAAGCGAGGAAGGTTTTGAGCAGATCCGGATCGAGCGTTTCCATAATTCGATATTATCGAATCTTTAGTTGAAAACAATTCGATTTTTTTGATTCAAAGATGATGGCATTGTCTCTCCAACGGCGATCAGACGCCGCTAGAAACCAAGGAGAAGAAAATGCCCATCATCAACATCAGCGTCACCGGCAAGCCGGACGCCGCCTTGTCCGCCCGCATCGCCAGGGAAATTACCGAGATCACCGCCACGCAGTTGCGCAAGGATCCGACGATCACCGCAGTTGCGGTATCCTATATCGATCCGCAGCACTGGTTCGCCGGCGGCAAGTCATTGGCCGAGCACGGCACCAACACGTTCTGGTTGGATATCAAGGTGGTCGACGGTACCAACACCAAGCTCGAGCTGGAAGCCTATCTCAAGGCGCTCTTCGACGCCTTCGGCCGCCTGCTGGGTGGCGTGCACGAGGAAAGCTATGCCTTCGTGCATGAGGTGCCGGCAGCCGCTTACGGCTATGGCGGCAAGACGCAGGAGTTCCGCTTCATCAGCGGACGATTGAAGGCGGCGTGAGGGCCTCGTTCCTTCTCCCTCCCACGGGAGAAGGAACACAACGTCTTCCTACATTGACCTCGGGCCTACTTCCGCTACCCTCTGCGTCGGAAGCGGCCGCAGAGCCGCGATGACAAAAAATCGTTGGGAGAGATGCGGCATGATCCTGACACTGGCGCTGCTTGCGGGTCTTGTTTTGGCCTGGCTGCTGATCGGCGTGGCGGAAAAGCTCCGCCTCGGCCTGCGTTTCACCCAGGCGCTGCTCTATGTGCCGTTCAAGCTCGCCTACCGGATCAGCGACAACCGCATCCGTATCGCGCGCAAGGCGCAGGCTCCTGTCATCTACGTGATCTCGCACCAGTCCCGCTTCGAACCGGCGCTGATGCTGTCGCTGCTGCCTGATGACACGCTGCACATACTCGACGAGGTCTCGGCGCGCTCGCCATGGCTCGAACCCTGGCGCGAACTTGGCCGCACCATCGCCTTCAATGCCGAACATGTCTTCGTCAGCCGCCGGCTGGTGCGTGTGCTGAAGGGCAAGGGGCGGCTGGCCGTCTATCTGCCGGATGCGGTCGAGCCCGACATCAAGACGTTTCGCCTGTTTCGCGCCGTCACCCGCATCGCCATGCAGGCGGACGCCCGCATCGTGCCGATCTTCGTTGCCGGCGCGCGCAGCCTGCCTGTTTCGCTGACGCCGGCGGACAAGGCCCTGCGGCACTGGTTTCCGCAGCTGTCGATCAGCGTGCTGGAGCCGATGACCGTCGCCGAACTGGTAGCGCGCAATCAGGACCAGGCCTCCAACACCAATGCGCTGTTCGACCGCGTCGCCGAGGCTCGGCTTTTCGGCACCGATCTCGATCGCGGCCTGTTCCTGGCCATCCGCGATGCGGCGGCTAGGGTCGGCGCCACGCATCCGATCATCGAGGATGTCATCTCGGGCGCGCTGAGCTATCGCAAGATGTTCATCGGCGCCCGCGTGCTGGGCAAGCGCTTCGAGGCGGTGACGGCGCCGGGCGAAGCGGTTGGGGTGATGCTGCCCAACGCCAATGGCGTCGTGCTGTCGTTGGTCGGCCTTCTCTCGGCGGGCCGGGTGGCGGCGATGATCAATTATACCGCTGGGCCGGCGAGCGTTACGGCTGCCGTGCGCACGGCGGTGATGCGCACCGTCATCTCTTCACGCGCCTTCGTCGAGAAGGCCGATCTCGCCGATATAGTCGCGGCGGTCGAAAAGGGCGGCGCCAAACTTCTGTGGCTGGAGGATATCCGCACCAGCGTCACCACGCTGGACAAGCTTGCCGCCGCCTTGCTGTGGCGCTGGCCGCTGCAGCGGCAGGATGCGGCCAAGCCGGGGGTGATCCTGTTCACCTCGGGTTCGGAAGGTACGCCGAAGGCGGTAGTCCTGTCGCAAAAGAACCTTCTCGCCAACGCCATGCAGGCCGAAGCGCGCATCACCATCTCGCCGGCCGATATCCTGCTCAACGTGTTGCCGGTGTTCCATTCCTTCGGCCTGACAGGCGGCACCATCCTGCCGCTGGTCACCGGAGTAAAACTGTTCCTCTACCCCTCGCCGCTGCACTACAAGATCATCCCCGAGATCGCGCGCAAGGTGAAGCCGACCATCATGTTCGGCACCGACACGTTCCTGGCCAACTATGCGCGCACCGCCAAGGACGGCGATTTCTCGAGCCTGCGCTTCGTCGTCGCCGGCGCCGAGGCGGTGAAGCCTGAAACGCGCCGCGTCTATCGCGAGCGATTCCAGGCCGAGATCATCGAAGGTTTCGGACTGACCGAGGCGGCACCCGTGGTTGCCGTCAACACCGCGATCCACGGCCGCGACGGCACCGTCGGGCGGCTGTTGCCGGCCATGCGCATGAAGCTGGAACCCGTCGAGGGCATTTCCGACGCCGGCCAGTTGTGGCTCGACGGACCAAATCTGATGATGGGCTATATGACAGCGGACCGCCCCGGTGAGTTGCAGCCGTTGACCGGCTGGCACGACACCGGCGACATCGTCGCAGTCGACCGCGAAGGCTTCATCACCATTCGCGGCCGCGCCAAGCGCTTCGCCAAGATTGCCGGCGAGATGGTGTCGCTAGGTGCGGTCGAGATGCTGGTGCAATCGCTATGGCCGGAAGAGCGCCATGCCGCAGTTGCGGTACCGGACAAGCGGCGCGGCGAGCGTATCGTGCTGGTCACCACCGCCGACGCTGCCAACCCCGACGAATTGCGCAAATTTGGCAAACAGGCGGGTGCGGCTGAATTGATGGTGCCCAACGACATCGTCAAGGTGGAGGAAATCCCGGTGCTCGGTTCGGGCAAGACTGACTATGTCTCGACAAGAAAGCTGGCGATCGACAGGCTCGGGCTGGGCGTGGCTGCCTGAGTCAGATCAAGGACTTCGGAGCGCCTTTTAACCTATATCCGAAGGCGGCACCTTCTCGCCCTCGAGCTTGGCGCGCTTGGAGTAGGCGCGTACCGAAAACGGCAGGAAGATCAGGTAGCCCGCGACCGACGCCGTCAGCGTGTACCAGGGATAGGTCATCAGCAACAGGATGTAGAGCACCACGGCCAGAATGACCGGCAGCACCCTGTCGCCAGGGATTTTGATGCTCTTGCCGGAATAGACCGGCAGCCGGCTGACCAGCAGGAAGGCGACCAGGATGGTGAAGCCAGTGGCGACGAAAGCTGCCGGGCGGCTGGGCTCCACCCCGAAACGCAGGAAATACAGATAGAGCGGCAGCATCACCAGCACCGCGCCGGCCGGCGCCGGCACGCCGACGAAATACTCGGACTGCCACAGGGGGCGTTCGGACTTCTCGTCGTCGAGCACGTTGAAGCGGGCAAGCCTCAGCCCGCAGGCGATGGCAAACAGGAGCGCCGCGATCCAACCCGGCGAGCCGGCGCGGTCGAGCAGGAAGGCATAGAGCACCAGAGCGGGTGCCACACCGAAATTGACGATGTCGGCCAGCGAATCCATCTGCGCGCCGAATTTTGACGTCGCCTTCAGCATCCGCGCCAGGCGGCCGTCGATACCGTCGAGGAAAGCCGCTAGCAGCACCATCACCACGGCCGGCTCAAAACGGCCTTCGAAGCCGAAGCGGATGCCGGACAGGCCAGCGCAGATGGCAAGCACCGTGACCAGATTGGGCAGCACCATGCGCATCGGAATCTCGCGGATGCGCGGGCCGCCGCTGGCATGGGCCTCGAATTTTTTGTACTGCGTGCCCACCGGTCAGGAAATCCGCACGAGGGGCGTGCCGGCGACACCGCCGAATTCGGCCAGTACCGTCTCCCCGCCGACCGCTGTCTGGCCAACGGCAACACGCGGAGTGGCGGTCAAGGGCAAGAAGACGTCGACGCGCGAGCCGAAACGGATCAGGCCGAAGCGCTCGCCGGTGCCGATCGAAGCCCCGGCCTCGGCCCAGCAGACGATGCGCCGCGCCACGAGGCCGGCGATCTGGACGGCGGCCACGGTGCCGTTGGGGCTCTCTATGACCAGGCCGTTGCGTTCATTTTCGGTGCTCGCCTTGTCGAGTTCGGCATTGAGGAATTTTCCCGGCCGATGTTCGATCCTGGCGATGCGGCCGCGCACCGGGGCGCGGTTCACATGGCAGGAAAAGACGTTCATGAACACCGAGATGCGGGTCATCTCGACATTGCCGAGGCCAAGTTCGCGCGGCGGCAAAGCCGGACCGACCGCCGAGATGATGCCATCGGCGGGGCTCACCACCAGGCGATCGTCGACCGGCGTGACGCGCTCGGGATCGCGGAAGAAATAGACGCACCAGGCGGTCAGGATCAGGCCGATCCAGAACAGGATCGAGGAGAAATAGCCGAGGAAAAGCGTTGCCGCGCCAAAGGCCGCGATGAAGGGATAGCCCTCGCGATGGATCGGTACGAACGCGTTCTTGACCGTATCGACAAGGCTCATCGGGTATAAACTGGCTCCGTTTCAAGTCCGGCCTCAATAGCCGAAAGCCCCCTTCGCCGCAACGCAACAATCGGCCGCGCGGGCGAACGGGCAAGAGCTGGTCGTGTCGGCATAGCCGGACACTCCACATTTCGTGAAGTCGCGACCGGCTTGCGCGCCCATGCCATTGCCGTCAGAATTCCGGCCTGGGCGGGAAACAGACATGATGAAAAGCCGGAAATCCACGGTCCGCGTTCTCTATCCCGCGCTGCTGTTAGCCATGGTGTCCGCAATGTCCGGCCCTGCGCAGGCACAGATCAGGCCATCCTTCGACTGCGCCAAGGCGGCAAGCGTGGCGGAAAAGGCCATCTGCGCCGACCCTGCCTTGGCGCAGGCCGACGCCGATGTGGCGAAGAACTATGCGGCATTGCTGAAGATGCTTGATCCTCATGCAGGCAAGGCCTTGCGGGACGACCAGAGCGATTTCATCGGATATCGTGACCAGATCGCTGGCTTCAACGAGAACACGCCCAAGGATCGGCAGACTTTCGATCTCGGCGAGTTCATGCGCGACCGCGCGACCTTTCTCGCCGGCATCCGCAAGCCTGCGGACACCGGCTTCATCGGCACATGGAGCAGCACGCGCGGCTCGGTCGAGATCAAGGCCGCAAGCGCCGGCAAGCTCGGCGTGTGGGAAGACGTCGCCAATCCTGTCACCGGCGGCGGTGAGTGCGATATCAGTGGTACGGTCAAGGCCGGCAAAAGCTTGCGGCTGGTCGACACAGACGACAGCGACAAGCCGACCGGCTTTGTCTTCACCTTCCGCCGTGACGGCGACGCGCTTGTTGTCGAGCAGACCGGCACCGGCAAGGATGGCAATTCGGAACCGCCCTCATGCGGAGCAAACGGCCATGTCGATGGCACGTTCTTCCTGAGTGAAAAGCAGAAAGACTAGTGTCGGGAGACCACCTTCTCGCCCGTCCTTGGTGAGAAGTCCCGTATCGCGCCCACAAGGGCCGATGGCGCGTGCAATGGAGGCTCCCGACCATGCTGATATCATCCGGCAACAAACCTCATATCGTCACCGACGGCCTCGCCTTCGGCGAATCGCCACGCTGGCATGACGGACGTTTGTGGGTCTGCAACTGGGGCACCGGCGAGATCGTCGCCATCGATGCCGACGGCAAATGCGAGATCGTGCTCACTGTGCCGGCCGTCCTGCCCTACTCCATCGAATGGCTGCCCGACGGACGGCTGCTCGTCGTCTCAGGCCGGGAAGGTTTGTTGTTGCGGCAAGAGGCCGATGGCAGGCTCGTCACCCATGCCGATCTGCGTGGCCTGTCGAAAAGCCCGTGGAACGAGATCGTCGTCGATGGGCGCGGCAACATCTATATCAATGGCGGCGGGCCGGCGCCGGCCGCCGGCCAGCATTTCGGCCCCGGCACTATCGTTCTGATCACGCCGGATGGCGCGGTCCGACAGGTGGCGGAGGATATAGCCTTCGCCAACGGCATGGCGGTGACCCCGGACAACAAGGTGCTGATCATTGCCGAATCCCATGCCAACCGGTTGACCGCTTTCGACATCGCAGGCGACGGCATCCTGTCCAACCGGCGCGTCTGGGCCGATCTCGACGGCTACCCCGACGGCATCTGCCTCGATGCCGAAGGAGCGGTCTGGTATGCGGATGTTCCCAACAAGCACTGCGTGCGCGTGCGCGAAGGCGGCGAGGTACGGCAGACCGTCACCGTCGATCGCGGCTGTTTTGCATGCATGCTGGGCGGTGCGGACAGGACGACGCTGTTCATCACTGCTGCCGAATGGCGCGGCTTCGAACACATGGTCAGCGATATCCGCACCGGCCAGGTACTCAGCATGGAAGTGCCGGCACCCGGCGTCGGCTGGCCGGGCTAGAGCCCGGGAACCCGCTGGTAGTTGGCGATGTCGGCCCGAACGCCGAGCCGGGCAAGCGTCTCCTGCGCATTGAAGGCAACGCGTTCTTGCGCCGCCTTGACGATCGGCACGACCTTGTCGACGGCCGCCTGGCTTTCCCATTCGACGATCGTCACCAGATTGAATTCGCCCGGTCCCGAAAATTGCTCGAGCAGGAAATCCTGCACGAAACCCTGCTGCTGGCGCAGCAATTCATGCGTCGTCCTGACCTTGGTGAGGATCTCCTCGCGGGCAGCGGCCGGGACGACGAACTTGTCCACCCTGAACACGCTGCTGCCGTTAACATTATGATGTATCTCATTCATTTCAATCGTTCCGTTCCTGGATGACGGTGTTTTCGGGCTCCAGAAAACGGCGTACAATCTCAACTTAAGTTGAGGTCAAGAGGGATTCTCTCTTTTCCTTCTCCCCTTGCGGGAGAAGGAAAACGCTACGACACCTCCGACGTGCGCCGGCGAACGATGACGCCCAGTTCGTCGCCTTCGCGAGCGAGGCGCAGCCGCTCTTCGGCCTCGGTCGCCTCGCGCTGACGGTCCCACATCGAGGCGTAGAGGCCATGCTGTCGCATCAGTTCGATATGGGTGCCGCGCTCGGCGATCTGGCCGTCCTTGAGAACGATGATCTCGTCGGCCGAGATCACCGTCGACAGGCGGTGGGCAATGACGATGGTGGTGCGGCCCTTGCTCACGAGGTCAAGCGCGGCCTGGATCTCCTGCTCGGTGTGGCTGTCCAGTGCCGAGGTCGCTTCGTCGAGCATCAGGATCGGCGGCGCCTTCAGGATGGTGCGGGCAATCGCGACGCGCTGCTTCTCGCCACCCGAGAGTTTTAGGCCACGCTCGCCGACCATCGACTTGTAGCCGTCGGGCAGTTTTTCGATGAACGGCCCGATCTGAGCGAGTTCGGCGGCCTTCCGCACCTCCTCCTCGCTCGCCCCGACGCGGCCGTAGCGAATGTTGTAGGCGATGGTGTCGTTGAACAACACAGTGTCCTGCGGCACCATGCCTAGCGCCGCGCGCAGGCTGTCCTGGGTGACATCCCTGACATCCTGGCCGTCGATCAGCACCTGGCCGCCCTGCACGTCGTAGAAGCGGAACAAGAGACGCGAGATGGTCGACTTGCCGGCGCCCGAGGGTCCGACGATGGCGACGGTCTTGCCGGCCGGCACCTCGAAGGAGACACCCTTCAGGATCTTGCGGTTCGGATCGTAGGAAAAATGCACGTCGCGGAACTCGACCTTGCCGGCGCCAACGACCAGAGCCTTCGCGTCGGGCTTGTCGATGATCTCCTGTGGAACGTCGAGCAGGTCGAACATGTGCTCGATGTCGGTCAGGCCCTGGCGGATTTCACGGTAAATGAAGCCGATGAAGTTGAGCGGCACGGACAACTGAATCAGCATGGCGTTGATGAAAACGAAATCGCCAACCGTCTGCGTGTGGGCCTGCACCTCCAGCGCCGACATGCACATGACGACGACGGTGCCGAGGCCGAAGATGATGCCTTGGCCGAAGTTCAGCCAGCCGAGCGAAGTCCAGGTCTTGGTGGCGGCGATCTCGTACCGCGCCATCGAACGGTCGAAGCGCTCGGCTTCCATGGCTTCGTTGGTAAAATATTTGACCGTCTCGAAATTGAGCAGCGAGTCGATCGCCTTGGTGTTGGCGTCGGTGTCGCTGTCGTTCATGTCACGGCGGATCGAGATGCGCCAGTCGCTCGCCCTGACCGTGAACCAGACATAGAGACAGACGGTGGCTGCGACGACGGCCACGTATTTCCAGCCATAGGTGAAACCGAATATGCCGGCGGTCAGCGCGAATTCGAGAATGGTCGGCGCGGTGTTGAGCATGATGAAGCGCACGATCGTCTCGATGCCCTTGGTGCCGCGCTCGATGATGCGCGACAGGCCGCCGGTGCGACGCTCGAGATGGAAGCGCAGCGATAGCTGGTGCATGTGGACGAAGGTGCGGAAGGCGAGCTGGCGCACCGCATGCTGGCCAACGCGTGCAAACAGTGCATCACGCAGCTGGTTGAAGCCGAGCTGGACGAGCCTCAGCACGTTGTAGGCAATAACCAGCATCACAGGGGCAAGCAGGAAAGATGGCAGCGGCGGCGGTGATTTGGAGCCGCCCGCCAGCGCATCGGTTGCCCATTTGAAGAAATAGGGACCGGCGACCAGTGTCACCTTGGCGACGACCAGAAGCAGCGTCGCCCAGGTGACGCGCGCCCTGAGATCAGCGCGGTCGGCCGGCCACATATAGGGCCAAAGGTTGCGCAATGTCGTCAGTGTGGAGGTTTCGGCGGAGACGGTTTTTTCGACCACTTTTCTTGCCTTTTGGGTGAGAGGGTCAGCGGCCGGAGCAGCAGGAATTGACGAAGGCGCTCAGCGATGCCGATATTTCGGCGAGTGCCGCGCGATCGACCGCGTAGCGGGAACGCTGGCGGTCGGGCTCGAAGCGGACCAGACCGGCCTCGACCAGTATTTTCAGATGCTGCGAGACCGTCGACTGCGCCAGATCGAAACGGTCGACGACCTCGCGGCAGCAGCACGAATTGCTGGCCGAGAGGTGCTTGATGATTTCTATGCGCGCCGGATGTGACAGCGCTGCGAAACGCGCCGCGACAGCGCAGCTGTCCAAGATGCGGTTGGGTGGAGCGCCGTTGGGGAGGTCTGGCTCAGGGACGTGTTCTGTCATCGTTCATCGGCGATAGACGATGAACGATGACAGGGCAAGCTAGGCCGATGGGTAGATCGCCTGAATTACCGATCTCTCCCCCTATTCCGTCTTGGTAGGCGTGGTCGTCGCCTGTTCGCCCATCGCCTTGAGGTCGGCGGCTTCGCCTTCCTTCGACTTTTCCGGGACCTTGAACACCTGCCCTGGCCAGATACGATTGGGATCGCTGATCTGGTCCTGGTTGGCCAGGTAGATGGTCGAGTAGCGCACGCCGTGACCATAGACACGCCGCGAAATCCGCCACAGCGTATCGTTGCGGCGGATGATGACCGCGCCGTCGGCATGTTCGAGCTTGGGCGACACCACTTCGGGCACTTCGCTTGGCGGTGTTGCGGCCGCCACGACGGCCGGAGCCTCGGTGGCGGGAGCTGCCGGTGCGGCTGGTGCCGTCTCGGCCGGAACGGCGGCAACGGCTGGAGCCGGTGCTGGTGCCTCGGTGGCCGGCGCGGCTGGAGCCGGCGCGGGCGCTGCCGGAGCAGCAGCGACAACAGCCGGCGCCGATGCAGCTGGAGCCGCAGGCGCCTCGGCAGCAGCAGGTGCGGCTGGTTTCGTTTCAGCCGGCTTTGCTTCGGCGGGCTTCGTCTCTGCGGGCTTGGTGTCGGCGGGCGCCACGGCGGCGACCGCCTCGCCCGGCTCGCGCTCGAACGGCACGGCGGCGCGGGCCACGACCTTCACGCCGTCGGCATCGAGGCCGTCAACATGGATGGTGTAGCTGCCGACCGGAATGTCGCGCTTCGCCTCGACCAGGAAATGACCGTCCGGCGACGTCTGCGCGTCACCGAGCAGGATGTCATTGGCATAGGCGCGCACTTTGCGGCCCGGATCGGCAAGGCCAGCGACAAAGATCTTGTTGCCATCGATCTCGACCGCCTCGACCACGATCTTGGGTTCCGCGACCACTGCGGCGGGCGGCGTTGCAGGTGCCGTCGGGGCTGGCGCCGCCGCGACGGCGGCCGGTGCCGTTGCAGCCGGCGCCGCTGGTGCCGGAGCGGCTGGCGCCGGGGCAGCCGGAGCGGCAGCCTGATTGCCAGTTGCCGGCGCGGCTGGCTTGGTCTCAGGCGCCGGAACCGTGAGCAGTTCGGCCGGCTTGCCCGGCTCCTCGACCATGGCCAGCACCTGGCCGGCGGCATCCTTGGGAACCGAAACCACTGCTGTCTGCGCGGAGGCGGTCACAACCGTGCCGACCGTCGCGCGCAGGGAAATCGTATAGTCGCCCGGCTTCAGCGGATCGTCGAGCACGATGACAAAGGCACCATCGGGTCCCGCCACTGTCGAACCCAGCACGGTCGTGCCGTTGAGGATCTCGACCTTGGAATTGGGTGCGGCATTGCCGGCAACCACGATGGAGCCGTTGGCCTCGACGCGCACGACATCGAAAGTCGGCGCGATCGGGCCTGATGTGGCGGGCGCGGCCGGTGCCGCCGCATCAGTCGCGGGTGCTGCCGGTGCTTTGGCCTCGGTTGCAGGTGCAGCCGGCGCTGGAGCCGCCGTTGCCGGGGCTGCTGGGGCTGTCGTTGCCGGTGCGGCCGGGGCCGTCGCCTGAGGCGCCGCGGCGGGAGCAGCCGGCACCGCCGGCGCCGGCAGTCGCCCTTCCGTGCCGGGATCCGCCGGTTTCGGCGCCTCGGGCGGCGTCAAGGCCGCTACCTGCGCCGGCGGCACTGGATGAAGATACGGGTCCAGCGCGCCCGATACGTAGGCGGCTCCTGCCACCGCGACGGTCCCACCCGCCGCGAACAGAAACCCCTTCAATGGATTGATTGCCATATTCCCACCCCTTAGCCACCTAATGCCGGTCTAGCGTGTTTTGCCAAAGCCGACAAGAAAAAGCCCGGCTTGTTAACCCCTTGGGCTTGACCTCGGTCGTGAACTCATAAATCTGGTTCACGACCCTTAACTACGAACCTCATTATCGATCAGTTGCATGAACACGATTCGATCCGTCTGCGTCTATTGCGGCTCGTCACCGGGCCGCGATGAAATCTATGCGAAGGCCGGACACCTGCTTGGGCGCTCGATTGCCAAAGCAGGCTTGCGGCTGGTTTATGGCGGCGGCACCAAAGGCATCATGGGCGCCGTCGCCGAAGGCACGCTCAAGGCCGGCGGCAAGGTCACCGGCATCATTCCCCGCTTCCTGATCAACAAGGAGGCGACTGAAACCGCGCTTGACCGGCTCGACGAGTTGCTGATCACCGACAACATGCATGAGCGCAAACACAAGATGTTCGAGAAATCCGACGCCTTTGTGGCGCTGCCCGGCGGCATCGGCACAGTCGAGGAGATCGTCGAGATCATGACCTGGGCGCAACTTGGCCATCACCGCAAGCCGATCGTCTTCGGCAATGTCAACGGATTCTGGGATCCGATGCTGTCGTTGCTTGATCACATGGCGGCGGAGGGTTTCATCCACACTGCAAAGCGCGTTCAGCCATTGGTGATCAACGATCCGGAAGCAATCGTCGCCGCCATCTTGGTGGCAGGCTCTTCCGTTGATTCGCCGACCGAGGGCGTGCAGTCGGTGATAGACAAAATGTAAGGCAGTAGGAGGAGTATGGCAGTAAGGCAGTAGGGGAAAGAACATACCTACTGCCCTACTGCCCTACTGCCCTACTGCCCTACTGCCCTACTGCCCTACTGCCCTACTGCCCTACTGCCCTACTGCCCTACTGCCCTACTGCCCTACTACCCTCCGCAAATCCCCAATCACCGCCCGCCGATCCTGACGCCGCCAGGCCAGATGAATCGAAACCGTGCGGTCGAACCATGGCAGGTCGCGAAACGCGATCCCCGGTGGTGCTGCGACACGCAGGCTGGATTGCACCGTCGCCAGGCCAAGGCCGGCGCTGACCAGGCCGAGCGAGGTCAGCGGATCGGCTGTTTCATAGGCGATGTCGGGCAGAAAGCCGGCCTTGGCGCAAGCAGCGAGGAATTGGCCGCGATTGGTGTCGTCAGGTTGGCGCACCACGGTGATCCAGGTGCGGCCATCGAGGTGCCCCGGCCCGATGTCCGACATCTCGACAAGCGGATCGTCTTCGGGGATCGCCAGCACCAGCGGCTCGCTGCGCACCAGCATGCTGTCGATGTCCGGATCGTCGGCCGGGGCCGGAGCGTAGACGAAGCCGAGATCGAGCACACGCTGCCGCAAATCCTCGAACTGCGCCGCCGTGCGACTGCTCCTGAGCTGAAGATGGAAATCGGGCCGCTCGCGGCGGAATTGCCTGAGCATATCGGCCACAAGTCCGGCATGCACCGCGCCTTCGACATAGCCGATGGCGAGACGGCCGACCGCGCCGCTGCCGAGGTTGCGGCCGAACTCCTCCACGTGCCGCGCATTGGCAAGCAGCGCGCGGGCTTCGGTGAGGAAGGCGCGGCCTTCGGCGTTGAGATGGACCCGCTGTTTTGCCCGTTCGAACAGGGCGACACCCAGCTGCTCCTCGAGCTGCATGATCTGCCGGCTGAGCGGCGATTGCGAAATATGCAGGATTTCAGCGGCGCGGCCGACATTGCCGGTTTCGGCGACGGTGACGAAATATCTGATCTGGCGCAGGTCGAACATTTTTCTCCGAAGCTCAAAGTCCTGCTAGGTCTCAACTTTAACCTAATCAGTCTTGGACAGTCTGACCAGTCAGAAGCGATAGTCGGTCATCCCAACCCAGAGGAGACCGACATGCAGTTCTTTGCCCTTCTTACCCGCAACACCGCAAAATTCAGCGATGCTGACTTTGCACCGCTTCTGCCCGGCGAGGCCGAGCAACGGCGCACGCTCTATGCCGAAGGCGCGGTGCGCCAGGTCTGGAACCGTGGCGATATTCCCGGCAGCGGTATGATGTTGGAGGCGGCCGACGACGCCGAAGTGCGCGGCCATCTTGCCACTTTGCCGCTGATCAAGGCCGGCATGATGGACATCGCCGCGATCGTGCCGCTCAACCCCTATCCGGGCTTCGGGCCGAAGCGCTAAATTGCCTCAATCGCGAGTGGTAACGGCGGAGGCGCGCCGTCACCACGCTTACTGCTCGACCCAGTGTGATCGGCCGTCAAGAAACTGTCACACGAAACCGGCTTCTCGCATGCTAAAACCTGGCAGTTGAGCCGCTAGCGCGGTTCGTTGCTTGGACCATCTGGAGAAGCGACAATGAATATCGCCCTCCCCGCCGAAGGCACCGACCTTTCGCCCTATTTGCCCGATGAACACGGGCTGTTCTTCATCTACCATTTCACCGCTGAAGGCTTGCGCACCAAGGACTCCGCGCAGGCGCATTGGACCTGGCGCAGCTACCAGATCACCGATCTCCACGCCCGCCAGGAAATCGGCGCCGAGCAGGCTCTGCCAGCGCCGGCGCGCGATGCATTCCTCGCCCCCAGCCATGGCTGCCACATCGACTATGAGGATGGCTGGCTCTATGGCGATCTGCCTGATCTCAAGCACGACTTTTCGGAAGCGCGCGGGCTCGTCCATTTCCGCTTCGCCTTCAACGACACGATGCTGATCGGCGCCCGCAAGCAGCCGTTGGAATCGGTCGACGCCGTCCGCAAGGTGGTGGAAAATGGGGCTCGGAAATTCCGCTCGCCGGCGGACCTGATCGAGGCGGTCATGGGCCAGTCGCTCGATGGCATGGCGATCGAACTTAGCAAGCTCGGCGACACGCTCGACGGCATTGAGGACCGCGTCGTGCGCGATGCGTGGCACAATGAGCGGCAAGCACTGGTCGAGGCGCGCCGGCAGCTGGTGGTGATCCACCGGCAGATGGCAACGCTCACCAACCTGTTCCGGCATCTCGACCATTCGCATCGCGACGAGTTGCCTGACCCGATCAACGACATGGCGGCCCGGCTCTCGCACCGGGCGCAGACGCTCTATCATGACGGAGAACAGTTGCAGGCGCGCACGAGGCTTTTGCAGGACGAGCTGATGGCCAAGCTGACGATGCAGTCGAACCAGTTGCTCTATGTTCTGTCGGTGATGACAGCGGTGCTGCTGCCGATGACCATTATCTCCGGCCTGTTCGGCATGAATGTCGGCGGACTGCCGCTGGTCGACACACCAGCGGGCTTCTGGGTGGTGACGGCTGTGTCGGTGGTTATCGCTCTGGCCACCTACCTGTTCGTCAGGCGGCTCGGCCGCGGGTTGTAGCGGCGGCCCGGCGGGCTGTGACCAGCATCGACCAGGAATAGATCGCGAGAGCCGCCCAGATGAGGGCAAAGGCGACGGCCTGGGTGGTGCCGAACGGCTCATCAAAGACCAGCACGGCGATGAGGAACACCATGGTCGGTGCGATGTATTGCATGATTCCGATGGTGGAGAGGCGCAAGAGCTTGGCGCCAAAGGCAAAGAGCAGAAGCGGTATCGATGTGATTGGACCGCAGCCGATCAGCAGCGCCGTATCGGTACCGCTGCTTGACACGATATGGTCTTGCCCGGTCGCGATCAGATAGACGATGTAGCCGAGCGCCGGCACCGATAGTAGCAGGACCTCCACAAGGAAGCCCTGGCTTGGGCCGATGGGCAGCGTCTTGCGGAAGAAGCCATAGGCGGCGAACGAAAACGCCAGCGCCAGCGAAACCCAGGGCAGCTTGCCGCCCTCGATGGTCAGCACGGTCACCGCCACCGCCGCCAACACCACCGCCGCGATCTGCAAACGGTTGAGCCGCTCGCCAAGCAGCAGCGCACCGACCACAACGACCACCAGCGGGTTGATGTAATAGCCGAGCGCGGTCTCGACGGTGCGGTCGACGGCGATCGCCCAGACATAGATGCCCCAGTTGACCGAGATGAGCGCGGCCGTCAGCGCGGCCATGGCGATGGTGCGGGGCGAGCGAATTGCGGCCTTGAAATCCGCTGTGCGGCCGGCCCAGACCAGAACCACTGCCGCGATCGGCACGGACCAGACGATGCGGTGAGCAATCACCTCGGCAAGCGGCAAATGGGCCACGGCCTTCATGTAGAAAGGCAGCAATCCCCACAAGAGATAGGCACCCAGCGCCAGCAGGAAGCCACGGCGGGCTTGTGAATCTGCGTCGAGGGCAATTGCTTCAGTGGCCATGGGCCAACGCTATGGCCCAGTAGTCTTGGCAAGACCATCGCAAAGTTCTGATGGATCAATGGACTTTCGCTGATGGTTCAACCTTACTCCGCCGCCACCAGCCCAGCCATCTCGCGGTTCTTCATCAGCTTGTAGACGATCGAATCCATCAGCGCCTGGAACGAAGCGTCGATGATGTTCTCGGACACGCCGACGGTCCACCAGCGCGCGCCGGTGCCGTCATGCGATTCGATCAGCACGCGGGTGATCGCCTCGGTGCCGCCATTGAGGATACGGACCTTGAAGTCGGCAAGCTCGAGGTCGACGATCTCGCTCTGGTATTTGCCGAGATCCTTGCGCAGCGCGATGTCGAGCGCGTTGACCGGCCCATGGCCTTCGGCGACCGACATCTTCTCCTCGCCGTCCACCAACACCTTCACGATCGCTTCCGAGACGGTCTTCAGCTGACCGTTGGCGTCGAAGCGGCGCTCGACCATGCAGCGAAACGAGGTAACGTTGAAGAATTCGGGCAGGCCATGCAGCATCTTGCGGGCGAGCAGCTCGAAAGAGGCATCGGCGCCTTCATAGGCATAGCCCTCTGCCTCGCGTTCCTTGACCACGGCAATCAACGCGTCGAGCCGGTGATCGTCCCTGGGCACGTCGATACCGCGCCGCTTCAGCTCGGCAAGGAAATTGGCCTTGCCGCCCTGGTCGGAGACCATGACGCGGCGACGGTTGCCGACCGCTTCCGGCGGCACGTGCTCATAGGTCGCCGGTTCCTTGGCCAGCGCGGAGGCATGGATGCCGGCCTTGGTGGCGAAGGCCGAGGCACCAACATAAGGCGCCTGTGCTTCAGGCGCGCGGTTCAGCAATTCGTCGAAAGCGCGGGACAGGCGCGAAATGCCGGTCAGCGCCTCGGCCGAAATGCCCGTCTCGAAGCGATCGGCGAAAGCCGGCTTCAGCGCCAACGTCGGGATGATCGAGATCAGATTGGCGTTGCCGCAGCGCTCGCCGATGCCGTTCAGCGTGCCCTGGATCTGGCGCACGCCGGCCTCGACGGCAGCCAATGAATTGGCAACCGCCTGGCCGGTGTCGTCATGGGCGTGGATGCCCAGATGATCGCCGGGAATGCCTGATGCGATGACCTTGTCGACGATGGCGCGAACTTCCGAAGGCTGCGTGCCGCCATTGGTGTCGCACAACACCACCCAACGCGCGCCGGCATCGTAAGCGGTCCTGGCGCAGGCCAGCGCATAGTCGGGATTGGCCTTGCAGCCGTCGAAGAAATGCTCGCAATCGACCATCGCCTCCTTGCCCGAGACGACGGCCGCTTCGACCGAAGCCTTGATCGAGTCGAGGTTCTCCTCGTTGGTGCAGCCTAGCGCGACGCGAACATGATAGTCCCAGCTCTTGGCGACGAAGCAGATGACGTCAGACTTCGATTGCACGAGGGCAGCAAGGCCTGGATCGTTGGACGCCGACACCCCTGCCCGCTTGGTCATGCCGAAGGCAACGAATTTGGCCCGTGCCGTGCGTTTCTGCTGGAAGAAGGCGGTGTCAGTCGGGTTGGCGCCGGGATAGCCGCCCTCGACATAATCCATGCCGAATGCATCGAGCAGTTTTGCAATCGCGATCTTGTCCTCGACGGAAAAGTCGATGCCCGGCGTCTGCTGGCCATCGCGCAGTGTCGTGTCGAAGAGATAGAGGCGTTGCTTTGTCATGGCTGCGCGGGTGCCTGCGCACCCTCCTCTGGCCCGAAGGCCGATGTCATTTCTTGCCTGCGAACTTGTCCGTTGCCCTGATCAACTGATCGAGAATGCCCGGCTCCGAATATGCATGGCCGGCACCTTCAATCAGATGAAAATCGGCCTTCGGCCAGGCCTTGTGCAATGCCCAGGCATAATGCGCCGGACACGGCATGTCGTAACGGCCGTGGACGATGGTGCCGGGGATGTCCCTGAGCTTGTGCGCGTCGCGCAGCAACTGCCCCTCTTCCAGCCAGCCGGCATGGACGAAATAGTGGTTTTCGATACGGGCAAAGGCGATGGCAAAGTCGTCCTCGCCAAACTTGCCGCTGGTTTCCGGCTCCGGCAGCAGTGTGATGGTTTCGCCTTCCCACAGGCTCCAGGCGCGAGCAGCCTCTATCTGCGCCTTATGGTCGGACCCGACCAGCCGCTTGCGGTAGGCCGCCATCATGTCACCGCGCTCGGCTTCCGGAATCGGCGCTACGAAACGCTCCCACTTGTCGGGGAACATCTCGGACACGCCGAACTGATAGTACCATTCGAGTTCAGCACGGGTCAGCGTGTAGATGCCGCGTACCACCAGTTCGCTGACCCGATCAGGATGGGTCTCGGCATAAGCGAGCGCCAGCGTCGAGCCCCAGGAGCCGCCGAACACCTGCCATTTGTCGAAGCCGGCCATCTCGCGCAAACGTTCGATATCGGCAACGAGATGCCAGGTCGTGTTGGCTTCCAGCGAGGCATTGGGCGTCGATTTTCCGCAGCCGCGCTGATCGAACAGGATGACATCGTAGAGCTTTGGATCGAACAGCCGCCGGTGTTTTGGCGAAAAGCCGCCGCCCGGTCCGCCATGCAGGAACACCGCCGGCTTGGCGCCTTTAGTGCCGGACCGTTCCCAATAGATCTGGTGGCCGTCGCCGACATCGAGCATACCGGAATCAAAGGGCTCGATTTCGGGATAGAGGGTACGCAATTGACTGCTCATAGCTGCAAACCTTTGGTCGGCCAGTCGGCCGTTTCGTGATCTGGATGCTGGAAGGAGATGATCTGCTCCTGCCTGGTGTAGAAGTCAGAATCCTGATGGATGGGCTGATCAAAGATCGTCTCCACCCAGGGCAGCCGCGCGGCGTAATTGACCTGGATTTGCGGCGCCAGATCGGAGCGGTCGTCGAAGGCGCCGATGGCGATTTCGAGCCCGCCGGGCTGGCGGTAGGTCAACGGTGTGCCACAGCGGGCGCAGAAGCCGCGATCGATATTGACCGACGACTGGAAGTAGCTCGGTTCTTCATGGGTCCATTCGACACCATCCTTGGGCACCGTCACCAGCGCTCCGAAAAACGAACCGAACTGTTTCTGGCACATGCGGCAATGGCAGATGGACGGGCGTCCAAGCGCGCCCTTGATGCGGAAGCGCACGGCGCCGCACTGGCAGCCGCCGGTTCGAACAGTTTCGGTCATGATTTTTTCTCCGGCGGCCATTGTTCGGTATCGTGGTCGGGGTGCTGGTAGGAGACAAGATCGGCGAGGTATGGAGCCGACGACATGTCGGCCATCGTATGTTCGCCCGGCAGGTCCGGAATGGTGTCGACATAGGGCAGTTTTGCCTCGGTGCCCCACTGCATCGACGGCACGATTTCCCCAGGATTGTCGAAAGCACCGATGGCGAGCCCAACACCATCCGGCGCGGTGAAGGTCAGCGGCGTGCCGCAATTGGCACAAAAACCACGATCGACATGGCTGGATGAACGGAAATATTTCGGCTCGCCGCGCGTCCAGTCGAGCGTGGCGCCGCGCACCGACACCAGTGGCGCATAGAACGAGCCGAACGCCTTCTGGCACATGCGGCAATGGCAAACCGATGCGTCGCCAAGCGCGCCCTCGACGCGGAAACGGACCGCACCGCATTGGCAGCCGCCGGTGTAGATCGGCCGGTTGTCGAGGCTCATGCCTCCCTCCAAATCATGGGTTCACTCCGGCGCATGGCAGACCGCCTCGACATTGTTGCCGTCTGGATCGACGACGAAGGCGCCATAGTAGTTCGCATGATAGTGCGGGCGAAGGCCCGGTCCGCCATTGTTCTTGCCGCCGGCGGCAAGAGCCGCGGCATGGAAAGCATCGACTTCGGCACGGCTGCGCGCGGTGAAGGCGACATGCTGATGGGCCTTCTGGCCATCCTTGCCCTCCTGCAGCCAGAACACCGGCCGATCACGGCCGTAGCCGCCAACCTTGGCCCCGCCGGTGTATTCCAGCGGCACCATATAAAGCAGCGAGGCGCCAAGCGGCGCCATCGCCTTGTCGTAGAAAGCCTTCGAAGCGTCGAAATCGGCAACGTCGATGCCGAGATGGTCGATCATCTTTTTACCTCCCAGGTGGTGATGCGTTCGCCGGTGACTGGATCCTTGCCGTCCTTCAATTGCACACCTTGCGCCAAAAGGTCGTCGCGCACACGATCGGCTTCGGCCCAGTTCTTGGCGGCGATGAGCGCGAGACGATTGGCGATTGCCTTGGCGACCTTGTCCTCATCGACCTCTGCCGAGGCCACATCGAAGCCAAGGAACAGCAGCGACGCCTTTAGTGCAGCGGGAGCCTGGTTGCCGTCAGTCGCTTCGCCGGCCAACTGCGTCAAGACCTGGAAGGCAGCGTAAGTGGCGAGGTCATCCGACAGCGCATCGATGATCTCCGCCGGCAACTGCCCCGCCACTGGTGCCAAATCCGCCGCGCGTTTCCATTTGCGCAGCGTGTTCTCCGCCTCCTCCAGCTTGCGCACGGAGAAGTCGATCGGCTCGCGGTAGTGCGTCATCAGCATCGCCAGCCGCAGAACATCACCCGGCCAGCTGCGGCCGCCAAAGGTCTCGGTCGCCAGCAGTTCATGGATCGAATAGAAATTGCCGAGGCTCTTCGACATCTTCTGCCCTTCGACCTGCAGGAAGCCATTGTGCATCCAGACATTGGCCATGACTGATGTGCCGTGGGCGCAGCGCGACTGGGCGATCTCGTTCTCATGATGCGGGAAGATCAGGTCGAGACCGCCGCCATGGATGTCGAAAACCTCGCCAAGATAGGCGGCCGACATCGCCGAGCATTCGATGTGCCAGCCTGGCCGGCCCCTGCCCCACGGCGAATTCCAGCCCGGCTCCTCCGGCGACGACAGTTTCCACAGCACGAAGTCGCCGGGGTTTTTCTTGTGGGCGTCGACGGCGATGCGGGCGCCTGCCTGCTGCTCGTCGAGATTGCGCTTCGACAATTGCCCATAGTCCGGCATTGATACCGTGTCGAACAGCACTTCGCCTGCCGCGACATAGGCATGGCCGCGTTCGATCAGGCTTTGAATCAAGGTGATCATGTCGGCCTTGCCGTCGGCGCGCGGCTCGACGAATTCGGTGGCGCGCGGCTCGACCGTCGGCTCCAGGCAGCCGAGCGTGGCGACATCCCTGTGAAACTGGTCGGCGGTCTTTTCGGTCACCCGCCGGATCGCTTCGTTGAGCGACAGTTTTCCAGCTGATATCTCGCCACCGAAATCGCGCAGGGCGCGCGCGTTGATCTTGTCGTCGACGTCGGTGATGTTGCGCACATAGGTAACATGCGTCTCGCCATAGAGATGACGCAGCAGGCGAAACAGCACGTCGAAGACGATCACCGGCCTGGCGTTGCCGATATGGGCGAAGTCGTAGACGGTCGGGCCGCAGACATACATGCGGACATTCTGCGCATCGATGGGAACGAAATCCTCTTTCGTGCGCGTCAGCGTGTTGTAGAGGCGCAGGCCTTGCGATGCGTCGGACATTCCATGCTTTCCCGGTTCAGAACTTTATCTGGATGGAGCCAAGCCGCACCGAGGCGCATCCGGACTCCAGCCTGCTGGCCGGGGCGTTTGTCCAATCTGGGGAAAGATGAGGCGAAAACGTCCGGACCAGCGCGAGGCTAGCCAATAATGCAAATGCCACAAATGGCGAAAGACGTTTTCATGGGCGGCTTTATCGCCTTGGTCAGTGTTGCCGTCAAGCCGCTGATCCCAGGAAAAACGTCGCCGGAACTGGCAAACCCGTCGCTCGATCACGCGGAATCAGCCAGTGAAACATTTTATTAAACATGTCGGCACAGTCATGAAACATTCGCCGGCTAGATCACCAAGCGTCACGATTTGGTCGGAATCAGCCATCAAACGCAAACACGAAAACGTTACCAGGGAAGAGAATATGTCTCGAAGCAAGCAGGAAGCCAACCGCGCCAAGCAACCGGCGCTGGCCAACCACTATCGCGCAATCGGCCCGGCCGCGATCGTCGC
Source organism: Mesorhizobium subarcticum (assembly GCF_055456085.1). Classification (NCBI taxonomy): domain Bacteria; kingdom Pseudomonadati; phylum Pseudomonadota; class Alphaproteobacteria; order Hyphomicrobiales; family Phyllobacteriaceae; genus Mesorhizobium; species Mesorhizobium subarcticum. The sequence continues at coordinate 5,740,554 of NZ_CM144237.1, forward strand.
TGCCCTTCTTCACACCGCGAAGAAGAAGAAGCCGGCACCCAAGATCGTATCGCCCCGCGCTGCCTGAAGCGATGCGCGACCGGCGCCAACGGCGCCGGGCATGAGGCGCTCATCCACGCCTCCAGATAACAGCTTCAGTCTTTAGCTGAGCATGATCTTTCCCGAAAACCGGGGCCACTTTTCGGGATCATGCTCTAAAACAACGTCATCTGACTGTCGTTCGCGCCGGGCTTCTGGCGCTTGACCTTCTCAGGCTCCGGCCCGATCTCGCCCTTTTCCTGAATCTCCGGTCCAGTATTGGCGACCTTGTTGACGAGGTCGGACACGGGGATAGCCTCGAAGAAATCGAGTTGTGCCGGCCGCAGCAGGTCGGCGACATCGCGCGGCTCGAGCGTACGGCAATCCAGCCAGCGGGCGAAATCCTTGGGATCGATCACCACCGGCATGCGGTCATGGATATGGGCGATGTCGGCATTGGCGTTGACCGTCAGAATGGCGCCGGTGTCCATTTCGGAACCGCCCGGCTCGGCATAGGTCTCGATCAGGCCGGCAAAGGCGACCAATCCGCCATGCCTGGGTCGGATCCAATAGGGTTGCCCTTTCTTGCCCCCGGTCTGCCGCCATTCATAGAAACCTGACGCCGGCACCAACGCGCGGCGATGGCGCATGGCGGCCTTGAACGAGGCCTTTTCGATTGCACCTTCCGAGCGCGCGTTGAACAGCAGCGGAAATTCCCTGATATCCTTGACCCAGGCAGGAATGAGCCCCCAGCGCACCAGCATCGGCTGCCGGTCCGGCAAATTGGAACCCGGCGCCCGCGGAACGCCGGCGGTCACCATCAGCACCGGCTGCGTCGGCGCGATGTTGTAGCGGGCCGGGAAATCCTCCAGCTCGACCAAGCCCAGCAAGGCGGCCGTCCGATCCGGCGTGGCGGTCAAGGCAAAGCGTCCGCACATGATCGATTGTGCCCTTCGAACAATTCGGGTTGAAAGTGGCGATCGAACTGGCGTTGCGCAACCGCTAAAGCTTCACCATGCTGCATGGTCCACAACAGACCTGCCCTCCAATGAACTGATCGAGAACAGATGAACGTAGCGCGCAAGACACTTCCGGCAGTCTCTGTCGCCGTGGTGCGTGGCGACACCGTGCTGCTGGTCAAGCGGGCACGGCAGCCCTCACAGGGGCTCTACGCCTTTCCTGGCGGCAAGGTCGAGGCCGGCGAGACATTGGAGGATGCCGCGAAGCGCGAACTGCTGGAAGAGACCGGCCTGCGTGCCACCGGTTTTCGCCCGCTGCGGGAAATCCACATCGACGGCAGGGACGATAACCACCCGGTCGATTACCGCCTGACGGTGTTCGGGGCCGCCTATGCCGGCGGCGAGGCCGTGGCCAGCGACGACGCCGAGACAGCCGCTTTCTATACACTCGGCGAGATGGCGGCGCTGCCGCTTGCCGGTTCGGTGCTCGCGGTGGCCGAGGAACTCCTCGATCCGCATTCAAACACCCTGACCCAGCCCTGAAAATCGCCTTGCAGGCGACAAATTGTTTCGCCACAAAGGCTTACATTATCTGGCCAGCCATACCGGCCTAGGCAGAGAAGCCTATGAACCGTCCGTCGATATTCCTCGCCCTTTGTCTCGCCGTCAGCACGGCCGCGTCGGCGCGGCCTGCGTTCAGCGCCGAGTCGCCGTTCGAGCCGGGGCTGATGCGGCTGGCCGAGGTGCTCGGGTCGCTGCATTTCCTGCGCAATCTGTGCGGCGAGAAGGGCGATCAGTGGCGTGGCGAGATGGAGAAACTGCTCGATTCGGAAAATCCGGACCCGGACCGGCGTGCCCGTTTCATTGCCAGCTTCAATCGCGGCTACCGCTCCTTCGGCGGCACCTATACCCAATGCACCGCTTCGGCCACCGAAGCCATCAGCCGTTACATGAAGGAAGGCGAGACGCTGTCGCGCGATATCGCCTCGCGTTACGGCAACTAGGCATCCGCCAACAGATATCCACATCCGAGCCACCTGCGACCGACATATCCTGCTTGTGCCGGGCGATTTCTTGGTGCAATCCTGATGTGGCACTTCTGCAACAGTATTAACGAAACGTTACCGTGCAGATGCGGAATTAACTCAAACTGAAGGTTTTCGCCCCGCAGGCCGGTCTTATCGGCTAAGTTTGAGCCGAATTGAATGAAGCTTCGCCAAGCGCAGTCGGCTTTTGTAAAGAACGATCAAAAAAATGTCGTATTTACAAATACTTACTTGGGGCTGCGTGTAAACGGAACAAATCAAGCCTGATCCGCTGATGGATCGCCGCTTGAAAGGGTGGACATCGCTTATGGAACATGCTGCCAACGACATCGACGCGCTGGTCCGGGAAGAAAAGCGCCTGACGGCGGTGGAGAGCCACAGCGAAGCCTGGGCTGAAGGGCTTTCGGCCGGCATCGAGCCCGAGATCATTGCCGAGGCGGCGCTTGAGACCGCGTTCGGCGAAATGTTGCGCGCCAATGGCGAGACCTCAGCTCTTGCCCTGCTCGACCGCATGCGTGAAAAGGTGATTGGTGGTGCCTTCGAACCCGAGCGGCTGCGGCACTGAACCGATATCCGGTTCTTTGACGATCCAGTGCCGTTCGGGCATCATGCCCGTGAGCAAGGAGATACGGGCAGTGAATTATCCGATGTCAGGCGGGCCGAAGGGCCTGGTCCTATACATCCACCTCGCCGCTTGCTGCGCGGCGATTGCCTTGCTGACGTGCCTTGCCAGCAGCCCTGCCTATGCGCTGAGTGAGATCAAACGTGAGGAGCTTCCAGCTCCTGTCACACCATCCACGAATGGCGAAGCACCGGGAACCTCGATTCCCATGCCTGACCCGGTGGGCAGGCCGCCCTCGACCAGCCAACCGGCCGCTCCGGACGCCGAGCCCGAAGGTCCATCGGACAGCGGCAGCAACAGGCCTCGCGTCGATCCGGAGACGCCCCCGCCAGAGGTCGTCTACGACCTCGGCAAGCTGCCCGAGCCCGTGCGGCGCATGCATGACCTGATCATCGAAGCCTGCAAGAGCGGCGACATCGAAAAGCTCAGGCCTTTGATCGGCAAGGGCGACAGCATGACCCAGCTGTCGCTGACCGACATTGACGGCGACGCCATCACCTTCCTCAAGGGGCTCTCGGGCGATCCGGACGGCCAGGAGATCCTGGCCATTCTGGAGGAGGTGCTCAGTGCCGGCTATGTCCATGTCGACGCCGGGACGCCACAGGAGCTCTACGTCTGGCCGTATTTCTTCGCGCTGCCGCTGGACAAGCTCGACGCCAAGCAGCGCGTCGAGCTGTTCAAGATCGTCACCGCTGGTGATTTCGACGACATGAAGCAGTTCGGCGCCTATATCTTCTACCGCGTCGGCATCACACCCGCCGGTCAGTGGACATTTTTCGTCGCTGGGGATTGAGCGGCTTACCCTTCACGAGGGAGAGCAAGGAAACTAGGCAGGCAACGCCTCGGAAAACTCCACCGCCCTGCCCTGACCTGGCGTGACGATTTCGCCTTCCCACATGATGCTGCGGCCGCGAATGACGGTACCGACCGGCCAGCCGGTGACCTGCTTGCCATCGTAAGGGGTCCAACCTGCCTTCGAGCCGGCCTGCGCATTGGTGATGGTCTCGTGCCGCTTCATGTCGACAATGGTAAAGTCGGCGTCATAGCCGGCGGCGATGCGGCCTTTTCTGGCCATGCCGAAAATGCGCTGCGGGCCGTGGCTGGAGAGATCGACGAAACGCTGCAAGGTGAGCCGTCCCGCATTGACGTGGTCGAGCATGATCGGCACCAGCGTCTGCACGCCGGTCATCCCCGAGGGCGAGGCCGGATAGGGTTTTGCCTTCTCGGCCAACGTGTGCGGCGCGTGATCGGAGCCGAGCACGTCGACGATGCCTTGCGCAATGCCATGCCAGACGCCGTCGCGATGGCGGGAGGCACGCACCGGCGGGTTCATCTGGATCAGCGTGCCGAGCCTGGGATAGTCGTCGGCACTCAGCGTCAGATGGTGCGGCGTCGCCTCACAGGTCGCGACGTCCTTATGCTGTTCGAGGAACAAGATTTCCTCCGCGGTCGAGATGTGCAGGACGTGGATGCGGGCGCGGGTCTGTCTGGCGATGCGAACCAGCCGTTCGGTGCAGCGCAAGGCGGCGATCTCATCGCGCCACACCGGATGCGATGACGGATCGCCCTCGATGCGTTCACCGAGGCGCTCGCGCAGCCGGAACTCATCCTCGGAATGAAAGGCAGCCCGGCGGCGGGTATTGCGCAAGATCGAGGCGACGCCTTCATCATCCTCGACCAGCAAATCGCCGGTGGACGACCCCATGAAAACCTTGATGCCCGCAGCGCCCGGTAACCGCTCGAGTTCGCCGACATCTTTCGCGTTGTCGCGGTTACCGCCGACCCAGAACGCAAAATCGCAATGCATGCGATCACTGCCACGCCGAACCTTGTCGGCAAGTGTTGCCTCGCTGGTGGTCAACGGGTTGGTGTTAGGCATCTCGAACACGGCGGTGACGCCGCCAAGCACCGCTGCCCGCGAGCCCGTTTCCAGATCTTCCTTGTGTTCCAGTCCTGGCTCACGAAAATGCACCTGACTGTCGACGACACCCGGCAGGATGTGCAGACCGCGGCAGTCGATCGTCTCTCCGGCCGAGGCCCGGCGGAGATCGCCTATTGCCGCGATGCGCCCATCTTTCACGCCGATGTCGCGAGCACCCTCGCCGTCATGGTTGACCACAATGCCGCCTGTCAGGATGAGGTCATAGGTCATGGGCATGCTCTCTTGCGGGGGGAGTGTCAGCGGCTTACGTAATGACCAACCGTTTTGCAAGATCAGGCTTTTATCCGTCCCATGCCCTTTGCCCTGCTGAAAGACCGCGCGCTCATCTCCGTCTCCGGCCCGGATGCCGAGCACTTTCTGCAAAACATCCTGACCACCGATCTCGACACACTCGGCCAAAGCGAAGCAAAGCCCGGCGCGCTGCTGGCGCCGCAAGGCAAGATCCTGTTCGACTTCCTGATCTCGCGTGCCGGTGACAACGCCTTCCGGCTCGAATGCCGCGCCGACATTGCAGATGATTTCGTACGCCGGCTGATGCTCTACAGGCTGCGCGCCAAGGTCGAGATTGCCAAATCCGAACAAGCGCTTGTCACCCTTGCGTGGGGAAAAGAGTCAATCGCCTCAGGAAATGATTCAACTGCGGTTGCCGACGGGCGCTTTGCCAATGAAAGCGTCTCGCGCTCCTATGCCGGCAGTGCAGACACCGGCGACATAGCCGCATGGCAGGCCTTCCGTATTGCCCACGGCATTGCCGAAAGTGGCGCCGATTATGCGTTGGGCGACGCCTTCCCGCATGACGTGCTGCTCGACGAGACAGGCGGTGTCGGCTTCAGGAAGGGTTGCTATGTCGGGCAGGAGGTCGTCTCGCGCATGCAGCATCGCGGCACGGCCAGGCGGCGCGTGCTGATTGTCCAGGCCGGGCTTCCCCTGCCCGCTCCGGGCACCGAGCTTACGGTCGAGGGACGGCCGGTCGGCACGCTCGGCTCGAACGCTGGTGCCACAGGCCTTGCCATCGTACGCATCGACAGGGTCAAGGCGGCGCTGGACGCCGGCCAGCCGATCCTGGTGGGCGAGGCACCGGTGACTTTGACCATTCCCGCCTGGGCCAAGTTCGGATTTCCTCAGGAAGCCGTCAGCGCGGAGGAAGCCTGATGGCGGCTGATCGTACCGGCGCGCCGCCACGCGCCTGGCAGCGCATGCTGTCCGGCCGCCGGCTCGATCTGCTCGACCCCTCGCCGCTCGATATCGAGATTTCGGACATTGCGCATGGACTTGCCCGCGTCGCGCGCTGGAACGGCCAGACCAGCGGCGAGCATGCGTTTTCGGTCGCCCAGCATTCGCTGCTGGTGGAGTCGCTGTTCAACGACCTGGTACCCCGGGCTTCGCCCGCCGACCGGCTCGCTGCTCTGCTGCACGATGCGCCTGAATATGTCATCGGCGACATGATCTCGCCGTTCAAATCGGTGATGGGCGGCAGTTACAAGGACTGTGAGTTGCGTTTGCAGCGCGCCATCCATCTGCGTTTTTCGCTGCCGCCAGAGCAAGCCGCTGCTCTTCGCCGAGACATCAAGCGCGCCGATCAGATCGCCGCCTATTTCGAGGCAACGCTGCTTGCCGGCTTCTCGACCGCCGAGGCGACCGAGTTCTTCGGCCGCCCACGCGGTTTTTCCGCCGAGCGTTTCGACTTCACGCCACGCTCGGTAACCTGGGCGCAGAATGCCTTCCTGAAGCGATTTTCGGCGATTGAGAAGTCCCGGCACCAGGTTTCAACGCCGGCGGTTGGGTAGAAAAACGCTAAATTAACCGGAAACGTCAACAGTGCGGTGTTCGATCAAGCACCGCAGGCGCGCCTTATGCCCGTCGTGGATGTCAAGGATGGTTCGGTCGTCCCGGAGCGGGTGGCCGAAGGCGTGGAGCGCTCGCGCCGCATGGAACACGAACTTCGCGAACAGAACCAACGCTTTTCAGCCGCTGTCGAGAACATGTCGCATGGCCTGTGCATGTTCGATGCCGACGAGCGCATGATCATCTGCAACGGCAACTACATCAACATCTTCTGCCTCGACCCCAAGCTGATGCGACCGGGCATCCATTTCATCGACATCCTGCGGCACAGCGTCGAAATCGGCATCGCCTCGCAAAGCGCCGACGAACTCTATGCCATCCGCAAACCCTATATCGACCAGGCGAAACCCTCGACCTACGAAGAGACGCTGTCGGATGGCCGGACCATCAGCATCTCGCACCGCCCGCTGGCCTTGGGCGGCTGGGTCTCGATCTACGAGGACATCACCGAACAGCGGCGCGCCGAACAGGATCTCAAGGAGCAGCATCGCCGTTTCGACGCGGCACTCGCCAACATGTCGCAAGGCCTGGTGATGTACGACGCGGACGGCAAGATGATCGTGCGCAACCGGCGTTTTCTGGAGCTCTACAACGTCACGGCGGCGGACTTTCCGCTTGGAACGACGCACCGCGACGCGCTCGAACGGTTGCTGGAACTCGGCATCTATACGAAGATCGACGTCGACAGCGAGGTCGCCAAAACCGAAGCCTACCTGGCAGCTGCAAAAATTCATTCGGCCTATCGCTACCTTACCGATGGCAGGACGGTTCTGGTCACGCGCCGGCCGATGAGCGGCGGCGGCTGGGTGGTGACCTTCGACGACGTCACCGACCGCCGCCGCACCGAAGAGCGCATGATCCATCTTGCGCATCACGACACGCTGACCGGACTGCCCAACCGCTCCATGTTTCGTGAGCGGCTGGACCTGGCGCTTGAGGACGCCCCGGCCACGCCGTTGGCGATCTTCTCGCTTGATCTTGATCGCTTCAAGGTGGTCAACGATACTTGGGGCCATCCTGCCGGCGACTGGCTGTTGAAATGCGTAGCCGAGAGGCTGCAGCGCTGCCTGCGCAATGAAACAGACATCGTTGCCCGCTTCGGCGGCGACGAGTTCGTGGTCATGCAGTTCAATTCCAACGGCATTGCCGATGCTGAAAAACTGGCGAAGCGCATCGTCGAGGCAATCGCCAAACCGTTTCGTGACAAGAGCCGGGAGATGCATGTCGGCATCAGCCTGGGCATTGCCGTTTTTCCCGACAATGGCAGGGATGCCGACACGCTGCTCAAAAACGCCGATACGGCGCTCTATCGGGCGAAGAGCGACGGGCGCAATCTCTATCGCTTCTTCGAGCCCGCAATGGACGCCATGGTGCAGGCCCGCCGGGCGCTTGAGGTCGAGCTCGAGGCCGCACTGCCACGCCAGGAATTCGAACTCGATTTCCAACCCATCATGAACATCGCCTCCGGCGAGATCAGCGGCGCGGAGGCCTTGATACGCTGGCATTCGCCGGCACGCGGCACTGTCACGCCGGACGTATTCATTCCGGTCGCCGAAGAAACCGGACTGATCGTGCCACTTGGCGCGTGGGCACTGAGGAAAGCCTGCACGGCGGCGGCAAGCTGGCCTCCCGGCTTGCGCATTGCCGTCAATGTCTCGGCCGTGCAGCTCAAAAGCGGCGGGTTTGCCCGCAGCGTCATCTCGGCACTGGCCTTCTCCGGCGTACCGGCCGGGCAACTGGAACTGGAAATCACCGAAACCGTGCTGATGGACGAGAGCAAGGCTGTGCTGAAGACGCTGCGACAATTGCGCGAACTCGGCATCCGCATCGCGCTGGACGATTTCGGCACCGGCTATTCCTCGCTCGGCTACCTCAGGCGTTTCCCTGTCGACAAGATCAAGATCGACCGTTCGTTCGTTCGCGACATGGGCAATCGCCACACGGCGGCGATCGTTCGCACTATCATCGGGCTCGGCATTGAGCTTGGCATTGTCGTCACGGCCGAGGGCGTCGAAACCGAGCTGCAACTCGACATGCTGCGCGACAATGGCTGTGTCGAGGCGCAGGGTTATCTGATCGGCGTGCCGTCCAAGGCGGCGGACATCCAGCGCCTGTTGAAGTCGCGTGCCTCGCACAGCCTGACCGGCTGATGGCATCGGCGCAAGTCAGCGCAGTGTCTCGATATACTTCTCATGGAAGCTGACATAGCCGGGCTCGACCACCCGAAGATGCCGCTCGATCAACGCGTGAAACTGCGGCAATTGGTGAAACGGCACACCGGGATAGGCATGATGCTCGGCATGGAACGGCATGTTCCAGGCCAGCTTGCGCACCACCCAATTGGTCAGCGTGGTTCTTGTGTTCTCCAGCATGTTGGCAACGAACGGACAGCGGCCGTGCTCGGCTAGCAAATAGAGGCGCAGAAAGGGCTGCCCGAGCAGTGCGGGAATGATCCAGACATAGAGAAGCACTGTGAGCCGGAAGTACCCGGCGAGCAGAAGGACGACAGCGTAGAAGGCAATCATGGCGCGTGCCTCTGCTCGCACCTTGGGTCGGCCTTTCGGCGGCACATAGCTTTCCTGGCTGCCACCAACTGCATTGGCGTAGAGCGTCCTGAGATGCCCCCACCACAGCGGGATGCCGGACACATGCACGAGATACTGCCGCAGCGTTTCCGGTTTGGGAAAGGCCAGCTCCGGATCGTTCTCAGGATCCTGCGTGTATCGATGATGGGCGAAATGGAAATAGCGGAACCAGTCGGCCGGCAGCGCGAGCGCCAGGCTGCACACCCGCGCCACGGCATCGTTCAGCCATTGCCTCTCGAACGCGGTGCGATGAACCGTCTCGTGCAGGAGCGTGAACAGGAACACGATCAGGATGCCTTGCGGCAGCATCAACAGCGGCCAGAACGGCACTTTGGCCGCGATCAGCGATCCAATGACCACAATCGCACCCCAGTGGGCGCCGAGCTGCAAGAGACCCGCGACATCGGATTTGGCGGTCAGGCGACTGCGCTCTTCAGGGGTCAATGAGGCGATTATGTCGCGTTGGTCCATCGGCTTCGATCCAGGCTGGCGATTTGATGGTACCCACTCTATTCGGTGAAAAAGCTTTCCAAAAACGACGATTCCTGCGATCTAGATAAGCTTACCTTATCTATCGGATGATCATGGTCACATCGCCGTCCCTGAAAGGACTTCAGGCCTTCGAGGCCGCGGCACGCGCAGGCAGCTTTGCCGCGGCGGCGGAAGGGCTTTCGGTTTCGGCCGCCGCCGTCAGCCAGCTTATCCGTACCGTGGAGGAACAGATGGGGCGCAAGCTGTTTCATCGGGTCAACCGCAGGGTTGTGCTCACCGAGGCCGGCGTGGAGATGCTGCCACGGCTGACCATGGCCTTCCAGGAAATCGGCAGTGTCTCGCGCGAACTCAGCGGCGATGCATTTCGCCCGCGCCTAGTGGTTTCGGTGCCGCCATCCATGGCCATGGGTTGGCTTTCGCAGCGTCTGGCCGGCTTCGTCACCAGCCACGGCGCCGCCGACATATCGCTGCGCGGCGATGATGATCCGGTGCCGTTCGACCATGGGCTGATCGATATCAGGCTTTCCTACGGTCCGCACTATCGCGAGCACCCGACCGAGGACATCGTCCGGGACGCTGTCTATCCCGTCTGCGCGCCAACGCTTGCCAGCGCGGTCAAGACGCACGGCGGTCCACTCGCAGGGCTGCCGCTGATCCACACCGACTGGGGACCGACCGGCGCCTCGTTTCCGTCCTGGCGCAACTGGTTCGACGCTGCCGGTGTGCAACCCGGCCGGGCGGCGCAACGAGGCCTGTCGGCCAACTCGTCGCGCGCAGCCCTCGACCTTGCCATTTCGGGGCTGGGTGTGGCGCTAGCGCAAGGAGTCTATTGTGCCGAAGCGTTGGAGGATGGCAGGCTGGTCCGGCCCGCCGTCAGGTCGATCGCGTTGCGCCAGCCCTATTGCCTGACGATTCCGGAGCGCAGCGAAAGACGCGATGTCGTTGCGGTGTTCCGCGATTGGCTGATCCAGGAATGCCAGCGCGCAGTGGGTTCGCCGGCACTGCGTGCCAGATCCGCAACATAACGGAATCAGCCACTTTGCTCCGGACTAGCGGCGTCTTTGGCCGAACTGGCCCGGAACGCGCCTGACCGGTTCAGCCACAACCGTCTGCAGCACCGGTACGGCACGAGGGCCTTGAGCAAATTTGCCAGGTACGAACCCAAGTATGATCAACGCGGCAATGAAGCCGTATCGCAGGATGTCGAAGGCCAGTGGCGAAAGACCGCCGTGGAGCAATGCGATGGCGAGTTTTGGAGCAAGCACGCCGAAGCCAACCAAGGGCGGCCAGCCAATGTCGCGCACACGGGCGAATACCATCCAGACGATCGCAACCAGGGTGGCATAGCCCATCGCCACGAGTATGGACATGTGGATCGCGCCGACGGCCGAGCTCTTCGCTTCCATGGCGAGCGCCTGAGCTACCATCCCCGCCGCATGGTCTTGTACAGGGTCTGTTGGCGCCGCTTCGCCTTGTGCAGGTCGGTCACCGGTCCTCAACCCCTCGACAAAGGATTCTTGGCTCTGTGCAATCTTCGCGCCGTCAGCCGCATAGATCTGCGTCTGGATGCCTTCCTTTGCCCCAACCAGAAAATGCTCGATTGGCTCCCTGGCAAAATCGAATCCGATAAGGAATATTAGCAAGCAGAAATACAGTGGCAGCCCGCAATTTCCCGATTGGAACAGCTTTATCATATTGCCAAAATACCCCGAGCAATCCGCAATACAGCTCGAGTAACATGAACCAGTTTAACTATGGTTATCGAGTTCGCACCAAATTGAGCCAAGCACGGGCACGACGGCAAATCAAAGGTGTCCGCTCAATGCCTCGACCATGTCCTTGTTCGTCGCCACGGGGATGATCTCGAACTCGACCAGGTCGGCCCATTCGATGACCCAGCGCTGCAGCAGTGTGACGTCATCGGCTTCGACCAAAAGGAAGCAGCGGCTCATATCCGCCGCGATCCAGCTGTGGTGGACGACAAGCTCTTCCGGCTTCAGCCGGCCACGCTCACCGAAGCGGCGATAGATCTCCTTGCGATCGCAGCCGGTGAAATCCTCGATGACGATGAACTGCATAGTCTGCCCTCAATTAAATCAACGCCCCGGCCGGTCGAGCCGCTCCAGGAACCACTGCGTCAGCCGCACCCAGACCTCGTCCTTCTCGCCGGAATCCTCCCAGCCATGGTCGAGATTGGGGTTGTCGTTGACTTCGATGACGAAGACACCGTCCTTGGTCTCCTTGAGGTCGACGCCGTAGAGGCCGTCGCCGATGCAGCGCGCCGCCTTGACCGCGGTCTCGACGACATGGGGCGGCGTCTCCTTCAGCGTGAAGGTCTTGATGCCGCCCTGGTCGGGCTTGCCATTGGCCTTGTGGTTGACGATCTGCCAGTGCTTCTTGGCCATCAGATAGTGCACGGCAAACAGCGGCTGGCCGCCGAGCACGCCAACGCGCCAGTCATATTCGGTGGGAATGAATTTCTGGGCGATCAGAAGGTCGGAATCCTCCAGCCATTCGGTCGCAAGCCGTGTCAGTTCCTCCAGATTCTCGCATTTCTTGACGCCGCGCGAGAAGGACGAATCCGGGATCTTCAGCACCAGCGGAAAGCCCAGTGTCTGTGCAGCCAATTCGAAGTCGGAGGTGCCGGCGATCATCACCGTCGGTGGCACCGGCACCTTGTTGTAGGCCATCAACTCGTTGAGATAGACCTTGTTGGTGCAACGGATCATCGACAGCGGATCGTCGATGACAGGCATGCCTTCCTGCTGGGCGCGGCGGGCGAAACGATAGGTATGGTTGGAGATCGAAGTCGTCTCGCGGATGAACAGCGCATCGTAGTTCGCGAGCTTGGCCAGATCCTTCCTGGTGATGGGTTCGATTTCGACGCCCATCTTTTCAGCGATCTTGGCCCAATAGCGTAGCGACGAGATTTGCGACGGCGGCAATTCCTCATGCGGATCGACCAGCGTGGCGAAGGTGTAGCGCGCCGGCGTGCGGCCCTTGGTGTCGCGCCACTCGCGGTTGGTGTAGGTCTCCAAGCACTGGATGAAGCTTTTTTCTTCGTCCTCGGTCATCCGCGCCAGCGGATGGAAGCCGATCTTGCGGATCGAGGCCCATTCGGCGCTGTCCTTGATGTGGACTTCGAGCGCAGGCGCCCGGAACCAGTCGAACAACAGCTTGGCGAAACGGTCCCACACCTTGGACGGGCCGATGCCAAAGAAGATGCAGACCTTGGCCGGAAAGGCGCCGCCGAGATCCTTGCGGCATTTGTTGAGAGCCAGCTCCAGTTCCGGCAACGCGTGCTCATAGAGCTTGCGTTCCGACAGGTCGATCATCGTCTCGACGGTCGGGATGACCTTGTGGCCGCGCGAACTCGCCAGCAGCGAGGCATAGTAGCCACGGCTCTGATAGGCGTAGTTGTTCGACAGGTTGATGACCTTCGGCCGCTGTCCGCGAAACAATGAGGGATGCGCGAGATAGTCGCGATTGGTGATGATCTTGTGCGGTGTCGCCACCTGGTCGAGATCGCTCTGCCGGCCGGTAAGGATGACCCAGGTCATTGTGTGTCGCGCTTCCCCAGAGTGATGGCGGCGCGCAGTCCGTCGCGGCCGAACTGCGCCATGTTCATGAAGATGCCGTAGGGCACGGGAATGTTGGCGGCATCAAGGATGGTTTCCTGCCTTTCGTCCTCGACCCAGGGATCGTGGATCAGAATATGGTCGCCATCATCGCCAATGGCCAGCACCCAGTGCGGCACCTTCTTGCCAAACATCAGGAAGCCGCTGATCAGTACCAGCACCAGTTTTCCGCCAGCGATCGCGGTTCTGATATCATCGATGGTGAACGGGCGGTAATTCACCGGGATGCCGTAAAGTTCCGCACGGCGGCGAAAGTCGACCTGGGCCAGCTCCATCACCCGCCGCTTGTCCTCGCTGCGCACCGACTGCAGGAACAGCGCGCCATAGAAGGAAACGAAGATCTCCGCCGCGAGCCCGCTCTCATGCCCCGAGACGGCGAGGCCAAATGGCTCACAGCCGCCCGGTCCCGACATCATGAAGACGGTCGTCGCTTCGCGCCAGAGGCGGATTTCCATCACCGGGTCGGGCACGAAGCCGCGGTCGAAATTGGCCATGGCCATCATCAGGCAGCACGGGCCGCAAGTAAACTCGCAGGTCTGCTGATAGAACGGCACCCGGGTGGCGATCGGAATGTCGCCGCGCAGGGTTTTCTCATAACGAAGCGCCGTCGCGCCGTCCTCGTAATAGCCCGGCTCACGGCCGATCTTGCGATAGCCGGCCTGCTCGTAAATGCGGATGGCGCGGCTATTGTCCTCGCGCACTTCGAGACGCAGCATCATGCGGTCGTGTTCGAAGGCCGCCTCCTCCGCTGACGCAAGCAGCATGCGGCCGACACCCAGCCCGCCAAAAAACGGGCCCGTAGCTATGGAATAAAGCCGTGCCACCCCACTGCCCTTGCGAAACAGCACGATCGCGTAGCCGGCGACGCGGCCATCGACTTCGGCGACCAGCGTCTCAGCGGTCTCGCGTTCGATGAACAGACGAAAGGAGCGACGGGAAATGCGGTCGCTCGAGAAAACGGCTTTCTCGATGGCGGCGAGATCATCGACGTCAGACGCGCGGGCCGTGCGGATCTCGGCAGGCATGCGACTTGAGAAAACCTCGATTGGGTTACGGAAACGGCCCGGTCAAAAGCGTCGCAAACACCGGCCGAAGCGCCGGTATTCATCAAGCGCTATCGCTCCTTGATTAGGGCCGAATTGTGACAGTTTCCGCCGCGGCAGGGAAGCGCACCGGCTTTGAACAGGATCGCTGTTTTGAAGAGCCGCCAGCGACGAAAATTGTGGCCAGCTCAGCTTGCAAGGCCTGCCATAAGCTGGCCGTAAGCGCTCTTGGCCACGACCGCCAACTGCTCGCGCGGCAGCGAGCCGACGACGGCGCAGCCATAGCCCTTGTCCAGCCAGTAGACGGCCTGCGGGCCGTCCTGCGCCGAGGCATAGGTGCCCTTGGCGTTCTCCGTCGATTCCGCGGTGACAAAAAGCGATATGCGCTCGCCCTTGTCGTCCTCGTAGAGCAGCATCGCGGCCTTGCTTTCGCCGGCCGGCAGCAAGCGGCCGCCAACCAGTTGAAAACCGTTCGCGGTCAGGTCCGGTGCCACCAGCTTCAAGCCGACCCGATTGGACAGCCAGGTCTGCAGATGATCCTTGTCGCTGGCCGGCACTTCCACCGCATGCCGCTTCTCGGCGGCATAGATGACATGAGCGGCGATCGCCTGTTCGGCCAGCTGATCCTCCGCCGGATTCTCCTGGCCGATGCCGTCAATGCCGGCAAAGTAGCCGCCAAATCCACCCGTGGCCAAAAGCACGGCAGCGGCAGCGGCAAGCCACCAGCGTGAGCGTGACACCGCTGCCTTGACCGGTGCCTCGCCGAGCACCACCTTGCGAAGACGCGCGGGTACAGGCTCGTCCAGCACGCCGGCAAAGGCTGCGCGCAACGCCTCCCGGTCGGCCGTGAAGCGGGCGCTCCTGGCCTTCATCTCGGGATTGGCTTCGAGCCAGGCATCGTAGGCGGCACGCTCATCGGCCGGCAGCTCACCGTCGAGCGCCATGTGGATGTCACGTTCAGAAAAATCGCGGCGGATCATTTCTCGACGATCCTTATCGCCCGGCGACGCGCCGTGTCATCCAGCAGGCCGCGCAATTCCTCGCGTCCGCGCGCAATGCGCGACATCAACGTGCCGGCGGGCACGCCCAGAATGTTGGCGGCCTCGGCATAGGAAAAGCCTTCGATGGCAACCATGACAAGGGCCGCGCGGCGATCGGGGCTGATCGCCTGCAACGCGTCGATGATTTCGCGCGAGGCGATGCCCTCTAACTGTTCGGCCGGCTGGGCCACCCCCTCGCCCGCCTCCAGCGGCAGCATTGCCGTTTCGCCGCGGCGGTTCACCTTGCGCATCTGGTCGATGAACAAATGATGCATGATCGTAAACAGCCACCTCCTGGGGCTCTCTCCTGTCTGCCAGTTGTCGAGCCGCGTGAGTGCGCGCTCGAGGCAGTCCTGAACGAGGTCGTCGGCAGAATCGCGATCGCGCACAAGCGAGCGTGCGTAACGACGCAGGCGCGGTATTTCGCCAAGAATTGCTGCCTTCTTTTCGTCCATGACCGCTGGTTCTGAGGTCGCCCTTGTAAATCCCAATTGAACGCGCCTTCCCGGCGCGACGCAAGCGGCCAGCGCGAAGCGGTCCGCCGCCCCGGTCACCCAAGCAATGAGATAACGCTGGTGGGTGCCGGTTTATTCCCGGCTCATTAAATTGTCGTCATCCCTGCTCGCTGACCGACATTTTCTCCTTCGCCGCGCGCGTCAAAAGCCGCTGGTAGAACAGGCCGATGCCGATCAGTACGGCGCCAAGCCCGATGAAGGACAGTGCCCTGAGCACGCCTTCCAGTTCCGACATGTCGAAGAGGAAGACTTTCACCACCGCAATCGCAATCAGCGCTGCCGAGGCGATACGAAGCACCTGCGATTTCAGCCAGACGCCGGAGGTAAGCAACACCACGCCGATGGCCAGCCAGAGCGCCGAATAGGTGTAGGTCTCCAACTGGCCAAGTCCGCTCCACAGACCGATGAACTCGCCCTTGAACAGGCGACGGACCGACAGTGTGGCATAGGCGAAGGCAAGCACTGCCGCCACCAGCGCCAGCATCTGCGCATACCATTTCGGCCGCTTATCCCTGGCAAAGAGTGCCAGCCCGCCGGCCGCGACGGCCGGCAGCAGATAGGCCAGGAACAACAGGTTGAACACCGGGATGCGGCCGGTCGATTCGTCGGTAAGCAAAGGATTCAGCTGCAGGAAATGCTGGAAGACGATGAAGGCAACCGAGAGCACACCGGCGGCCATCGAACCGTAGCGCAGCACCGAGCTTGGCGAGCGCATGTCGATGGCGACCAGTATGGCGCCGGCGCCGATGGCGATCAGCGTGTAGATCGCCTGTTCGGCGAGCGTCACAGCGCCTGTGTCGATGACGCCGCCATGCATGGCGTGGCGCACCAGCATGGCGACGGTGAGCAGCGCGAAAAGTGCTGCACCCGCCTCCATGGCAAGGCGCGCCCGGCCATTGCCAGTTATTGGTAGTGCGGGGGTAGTGCGGGCGAGCTGCCACGCGGCAAGGCCGGAGGCCAATGCCGGGACGCCGTAGCCGGGCAGCAGCCAGTTGAACACCGGTGTCGTCGACAGGAATTTGGCGCCGACGATGGTCGGGTCGAAAGCGACGCGGCCAAGCACGGCGATCACCGCGCCGACCGAAATCCAGCCGAGCACCGGATAGGAGCGCCAGCGGGTGGCCAGCGCCGGCACAATCGCCGCGGCACCAAGCAGAATGGTGGTCCAGCCGGAATCGAACGCCATATGCAGCATCAGGAGGCCCGCGATCGCCGCGCCCCCAAAGGCGAATGAAACAGCCACGCCGCCCTTGAGCGGCGGCTCTTCAGCCCGTGCGATCCACTCGCCGCCGGCAGCAAAAACCACGACCAGCAAAGCAGCGACCGCGGCGTAGGCAAAATCACGGTCGAGATTTCCGTAAGTGAGCCACAGCGCCAGCAGGATGACCAGTGGCGCAGCGATGCCCCATGCCGCCCAGCATGCCGCACGGATCTGCGCGACGGCGGCGAAACGGCGGGCGGCCCAGAAACCCGCGCCGACGAAGACCAGGCCAAGGCCAATGCCGATACGCAGCGTCAACGCATTTCCGGCCGCCACCTGCAGGCCGTCAAACCCTATGTTGCCCTGGGATAAATCGGTGCCGATGGTGGTGGGCGGAATGATGCCGAGATAGATCATCACGCTCACCACCCCAGCGGCGTGCAGCAGCGGCACGGCGCGCGGCCGGTAGAGTGCGGTGGCGACAAGAGCGACGAGGACCAAAGCGCCCGGCAAGGCATCGCCGGCGGCAACAAGCGTGGAGTCGACGGACAGGCCAAGTGCCGAAAATGCAACAAAGACGCCGGGAACGATCGATGGCCAGTCGAAACCTTTTTTTGCAATCTCCGCTTCACTGCCCCGAATGCCCAGCCAGACGAGAGCAAGCACCGCCAGCGTCACCGCGTTGATGAACAGGATGACGGCAAGGTCGGCACCGGGCGCGTTCATCATGTAGGCGATGGTCCAGGCGCCGGTGCCGAAGAAGGCGGCTGCCATCAGGAACTTCCAGTCGCGCATGCGTGCGATCACCGCCGTGGCGGCAAGCACGATGGCGAGATAGACGAACAGCGCCCATGGATTTGGCGCCTGCGACGACACAAGCGCCGGCGTCGCCATCGAACCGACGAGACCGATGCCGGCCAGGGCCTGACCGTGGACGAGAGCAGCGACAATCGTCGCAACGCCGATGGCGCCGAGCACGGTGAAGGCGAAGGCCGGGCCGACGAACCCGTAAATGGCATAAGCGGCGTAGACCGTGCCGAACAGGATGAAGGCGCCGGCCGCGGTCAGGATGGCTGGAATATAGGCGCCGGCGACACCTTGTACCGGCACCTTGAAGCCGGTGCGACGGATGAACTCGCCGCCGGCGACCAGAACGAGGCCGAGCAGCGCTGCCATGGTGAGCCGCACGCCGGGGCCGAAAATGCCGGCCTCGATGGTGTAGCGGATCAGGAACAGCCCGCCCAACGCCAGCGCGATGCCACCGACCCAGACCGCCCATCGGGTGCCGAGTGCTGTTTCGACATCGGACTGGCGGGCGGCTTTTGCTGCCGTGGCAGGCTTGGCAGGCTCCGCCACAGTCGGGGCTGCCTCGCCAGCCGACGACGGCCCGGACACAACCTCAACGGCCTCCATAGCCGGCGCTTGCGCGGCCATCGCCGGCTCGCCAGCCACCGGCACGGCGATTTCGGCCGCTGCCGCAGCTACCGGGGTCGCATCGGCCGGCTTACCTTCGGTGACGGCTTGTTCGGATGGCTTGGCCGCGGGCGGCACCACGCCTGAAAGGACAAGGCTGCGCAGTGCGCCAAGTTCGCGCTCGATCAGGCCGATGCGGCCCTGCTGGCGTGAAATGATGACGAACAAAGCGATGATGGCGACAAGGCCGATCAGGCTCTCAAACATGGCGGTTCCCCCAAACCAGGCCAGTTTTCACTGACGTTTCGTCTCACTGACACTCAAATACGGCAACCAAGCGGCTGGTAAACTCACCGCGCCGCCAGATTCGCAGCCGGAAATATCGAACATGTCTCGGTACCGAAAGCCAGCAGCTTGCCGTTGGCATCCTTCAGTGTCGCTTCCGAAACGGCAAGTGTGCGGCCCTTGTGGACCACTTTGCCTTCGCAGACCACCTCGCCGGTCCTGGGCGTGATCGGCCGCGTCAGATTCACCTTGAACTCCGCCGTCGTATAGGCCTCGCCCTTCTCGAGCAGTGTCTGCACGGCGCAGGCGAGTGCCGAATCAAGCAGCGTCGCCGCCCAGCCGCCATGCACTGTGCCGAGTGGATTGAGATGCCGCTCATTGGGAACGCCGCGGAACACGGCGCGGCCTTTCGACACTTCGGTCAGATCGAAGTTGAGCTGGAAGGAAATCGGCGGCGCCGGATATTTGCTGTCAATGATGCGCTGTAGCAGTTCCAGGCCGGTATATTTCTGGATATCGGCGTGCGGAATGGTGCCGAGGCCGAGCGGCGAGACCCGGCCCGGATACAGTTCGACTTCGCTCATGCTGCATTTTCTCCGGCTATGGTCTTGCCGCGCGCGTGGTGCTTGCGCAGTGCGGCAAGGAAGCCGGCGCGGGCATCGGGTTGTTCGATGCCGCGCGGCTCGTAGACGTGGCGCGTGAAAAAGAAGCCGGTCAGCCGGAAGGCGTCCTCGACCGCCGCCGGATCCCCGCGCAGGCCGGAGCCGCGCTGCAGAAACGCCGGCAGAGCCAGCATCTTGTCGCGCCAAGGCGCGCCGGCTTCACGCGACACCGCTCGGCCCGACTTCGGCGAGACATAGGCAAGGTCCTGTCGCGTGCCGGTGGCAGCGCATTGGCTGAGATCGAGGCCGAAGCCGAGTTCTTCTAGGATCTGAAGCTCGAAGCGTGCCACCAGTTCACCAGCAGCATCGGCATCGTCGAGATGGACGATCATCACCGCGAGCGCTTCGTAAAGGCCGCCATGGGCGTCACGTTCCGGCAACAGGCGCAGATGCGCGGCCATGGTCTGAAGGCCGTAGACGGCGACGGCGCTGTCCATCAGCCGGGCGGCATTCATCTCGATCGCCTCGGCCTGGAATGTGCCGAGATGCTCGTCAAGGCGCGCGCGCCACAGAAGATCGACGCGATTGCCGGGCTGGAGAACGGGCTGCTGCTTGCGTGAACGGCCGCCGCGCACGAGACCGAGATGGCGGCCATGGGCGCGTGTCATCACCTCGAGAATGGCGCTGGTTTCGCCATGCTTGCGGGTGCCGAGAATGATTCCCTCATCACGCCATTCCATGCCGGAGCTTTTCACCGATCGGATGGCGAAATCAAGATGAGGCAGCAGGTTCAGGCAGGCCAAGCCTCGCAGACGGGAATAAAAAACCGCCCGCAGCGATACGCTGCGGGCGGCCTGGTAAGGTCAGTCGATCCTTAGAACGAGCGCTGGAAGCGGAGAATGCCGCCGACGTTGCTCTTCTTGGTGGCACCAGCCCAGATGGAGTTCGCCGGGGTGTCATTGCCGACGTTCTGGTAGTCAACTTCAGCCGTGACCGTGAAGCCGGGCACAACGGTATAGGCAATGTTAGCCGCGATGCCGAGGTTCTTCCAGTCGTCATAAGAGATCTGGGCGTTGAACGCAGTTTTGTCGTTGAACTTGTAGGTGCCGCCGCCCCAGACTGCCCAGTTGCCGCCCCACTGCTTGTAGAAGCCACGACCCTTCGCGTTGATTGCGTTTGTCGGATCGGTGAGGTTGTCATCGGTGCCGTAGCCGCCCATGACGAACAACGAGAATTCCTTGGTGACGTTTACGTCCACACGCACCTTACCGGCCACTTCCTCGTAATTGCTGTCATAGGCGACAACGCCGGTAATTGCACCCCAGTCGGCCTTATACTTCAGGCCACCGACGACATGCGGAACATAGCTATCGATGGTGCCGACCTTGCCGGCGCCTTCTTCAAGAGAGACCAACCCGGTCAGCCCGTTGCCTCCGTCGAAGTAGTATTGAACGACGTTGCTCTCCTGCCCGCCATAGGGCACGATCGTATCCTGGATAACGTTGCCGGCGTAGCCGATGAACGTGTCGAAAGCCGTGTCGTCCTTGCCGACGCGCAGACCACCGAGCTGAATCCAGGCGAAACGCAGAGAGAGCGACTTGTTGCGGCCTTGCCAGTCGTCCGCATTGGAGGCGCCTTGATTGATATAGTCGCCGGAGCTGTTGCCATAATTGAAGCGGGTCTCGGTGTAGGTCTTCAGGGTACCGAGTTCCGTCTCCTGACCCGTCCAGGTCTTCAACGTGAAACGGGTGTTCTTGTAGTAGGTGGAGTGGGTGTCGCCGGCGTTCTGATGGTCCGGAACATGGTTGACACCATCGAACGAGCCGGCGTCGCCGACGCCGATGTCATAGCGGATATAGCCGCCGATGCGCAGGCAGGTCTCGGTGCCTGGGATGTAGAAGTAGCCGGCGCCGTAGACGTCGCAGATCTTGACGTATTCGGCCGGTTCCGGTTCGGCGACGACAACCGCGTCCGCAGCGCGAGCGCCGGACACCGCGATCAGGGCCGCGGCTGAGCCGAGAAGGAGGCTCTTGATATTCATTTTCTGACCTCTCCAGTCATAGTTTAAATGGCTTCGGATTTGTGGCTGGCGGATATGTTTTCCCACCTCACCCCCACAACGAAAAAGGCGCGCACCGCGTCCCCTTTTCGCGGCGAACATACCCATCAATCCTCCGTCTTCAATGACGGTTTTGGAAATAACGGCGATGCTGTGAACAGATTAATTCTGTGTTGCACAAATAACACTGGCCTATACCGCGATTGGCACAATTGGCACAACGTCATATATTCAATATATCTTCGAATAGTTTCGCGGCTAACTAGGCGCTCAGCACGAGATATTTCCAATCATTAGCCTTAAAATGGCATTTTTTGGCTACTTAGATTGAAAAGTAACCGTTACGTTGCGCGCGGCAGATGCGAGGCGGGCGTCCTCCACCCAGCGATGACGCAAGGGAGTTCCAATACCGCCTGCCAAGTCGGCCAAATCTCGCCATGGCGGCGGAAACAGGCTGGCGCACGCTCCGGTGCTATCGATTGTGACAGTCACCGGCTCACCGTGGGCCGGCGGGGACCGCTTTCTCAGCCAACGCGACGAAGGAAGGCGAACAAGAAACAAGGGCGATCGCGGAATCACGTCACGCTGAGTTTCTTGTAATCGGCCAGCACTTCGTCGATCACCCGTCGCGACTTTTCGACTTCCGCCTGATTGTTCGTATGGCCAGCGACCGTGATCAGTGCCTTCCACAGCGCCCAGCCGCGTCCGCGTGCCCAGGTCGCATCATCAACGGCAAGACCGGTGCGGAAAACCTCCCTGCTCTCGCCCTCGAACAAGGTCCAGGCGATCGCCAGGTCGCATGAAGGGTCGCCGACGCCGGAGGTGCCGAAGTCGATCACAGCACTCAATCGCCCCTCGTCGACAAGGAGATTGCCCCAGCTGACATCGCCATGGAACCAGACCGGCGGCCCCTTCCAGGTCGCGGCAAGGGCCGCTTCCCAAACGGCACTCGCCAGGCTTGCGTCGATGTGGTTGCCGAGAGCGGTGATCGCTCGCCTTGCCTCGCCGTCATATACGGCCAGCGGTCCGCCCCGAAAGAAATTATGCTGCCCGGGCGCCGGCCCTCCGGTGGGGTCGATGCGCTTCAGGGCAACCAGGAAACTCGCCAGGTCCGCCGCGAATTGCGACAGGTCAGAGATGCGCTCCCGCTTTGCCGTCTCGCCCTCGATCCAGCCATAGACGGACCAATGCCAGGGATAATCCCCGGTCGGCACGCCCATCGCCAATGGCAGGGGGATCGGCAATGGCAAAAGTGGTGCCAGCCTTGGCAGCCAGCGCTGTTCTTTTTCCACTTGCAGGGAATAGTCGGCCGCGCTCGGCAGCCGTACGGTCATCCCGTCGCCCAGATGAAAGGTCCTGTTGTCCCAACCGCCAAATTCGACCGGCCTGACAGCAAGGTCCTTCCACTGGGGGAATTGCGCAGCGACCAACCGACTGACCAAAGCCGTATCGATGTTCAGCTTGCCGGCCATTTAATGCGGGAATTCGAGACCCATCTCGCGATAACGCTCGGGATCGTCGCCCCAGTTCTCACGCACCTTGACGAACAGGAACAGGTGCACCTTCTGCTCGAGAATACCTGCTATCTCCATGCGCGCCGCCTGGCCTATGGCGCGGATCGTCTCGCCCTTGTGGCCAAGCACGATCTTCTTCTGACTATCGCGCTCGACATAGATGACCTGATCGATACGCACCGAGCCGTCCTGCTTCTCTTCCCATTTCTCAGTTTCGATATGGGAAGAGTAAGGCAGTTCCTGATGCAGCCTGAGATAGAGTTTCTCGCGGGTGATCTCGGCGGCAAGCTGACGCATCGGCAGATCGGAAATCTGGTCCTCGGGATAATACCAGGGACCGGCAGGCAGCGTTTCGGCCAGATAGTCGAGAACATCCTTGCAGCCGGAGCCGGTCAGAGCCGAGACCATGAAAGTGCGTTTGAAAGGCACCCGCTCGTTCGCCACGGCCGACAACGCCAAAAGTGCCTCGTGCTTGACCCGGTCGACTTTGTTGAGGATCAGCACCATCGGCTGGCGCACGTCCTTCAATCGCTCCAGGATCGCGTCGGCATCGCCGCGGATGCCACGCTCCGCATCGATCAGCAAAAGCACGATATCGGCATCCTTGGCGCCGCCCCAGGCGGTGGTCACCATAGCCGTGTCCAACCGCCGCTTGGGCTTGAAGATGCCGGGCGTGTCGACAAAGACGATCTGAGCATTGTCATGCGTGGCGATGCCGCGCACGATGGCGCGTGTGGTCTGCACCTTGTGGGTGACGATCGACACCTTGGCGCCGACCAGTTGGTTGACCAGCGTCGACTTGCCGGCATTGGGCGCGCCAATCAGCGCGACAAAGCCGGAATGCGTGGCGGGGGGTTCAGCAGTTTCAATATCCGTCATGCAGCGTTCCATACACCTTCGCGCAACAGAAGGGCAGCCGCAGCAGCCTGTTCGGCCTCGCGCTTGGAACGGCCGTTGCCGATCGCCGGCTGAAATGCACCAACCTTGACGCTCACCGTGAACAACGGATCGTGGTCCGGCCCTTCGCGGCTGTCGACCTGATAGGCTGGAACGGCACTCGCCACCTGATGCGCCCATTCCTGCAATTCGGTCTTGGCATCACGGCGCGCCGCACCCGAAGCCTGCGAGCGCGGTTGCCAGTACTTATGGATGAAGCTGCGCGCTGCTTGCAGTCCGCCATCAAGGTAGAGCACGGCGATCAGCGATTCCAAGGCATCGGCGCGCAGATTGACGCGCTTGCGTCCCTCAAGGCCGCGCACATCCGATCCGGCACGGATCAGCTCCGGCAGCCCGATATCCTCGGCGATCTCGGAAAGCGCCTCGGCATTGACCAGCGCATTGAGCCGCAGCGACAATTCGCCTTCCGCCGCATCAGGAAACGCGGCCAGCAGCATGTCGGCAACGACCAGGCCGAGAACCCGGTCGCCGAGAAACTCGAAACGCTCATAGTCGGCGCCGGCATTGGCACTGCGGGCACTGGCATGGGTTAGCGCACGCTGCAGGCGCTGGCGGTCGGCAAAGGCATGGCCCGTGCGTTCCACAAGCGCTTCGGCGAGCGCGTCGGCGGTCAGCCGCTTCGCCGCTGCCATCCCTAGTTGACGAAATGGAACAGGCGCGAAGCGCGCATCAGCGACGGCCATTTCCAGATTTCGAGCGGGCTTGCCTTGCCGGCGATCGAGAAGAAGACAAGGTTGGCGCGGCCAACCAGGTTTTCCGCAGGAACGTAACCGACGGTGAAACGGCTGTCGGCGGAATTATCCCTGTTGTCGCCCATCATGAAATAATGGCCGGGCGGCACATCGAACTCGCGCGTGTTGTCGCCGATCGAATTCGGATTGAGGTCAAGCGTGTCGTAGCTGACGCCGTTGGGCAGCGTTTCCCGGTAGACATCGATCGGCTGAGGCATTTCGGTGATATCGGGATTGTCGATCTGGCCGGTCTTCACGCGCGGCACGCCAACGCCGTTGATGAACAGCTGGCCATCTTTCATCTGGATCTTGTCACCGGGCAGGCCGACCACGCGCTTGATATAGTCGACAGACGGATCCGGCGGGAACTTGAACACCACCACATCGCCACGCTTGGGCTCCGAGCCCCAGATGCGACCCGAGAAAATGTCGGGTCCAAAAGGCAGCGAATAACGCGAATAGCCGTAGGACCATTTCGTGACGAACAGATAGTCGCCTTCCAGAAGCGTCGGCCGCATCGATCCCGACGGGATCGAAAAGGGCTGGAACAACAGCGTGCGGATGACCAGCGCAAGCAAAAGCGCCTGGACGATGACGCTGACGGTTTCGCCAAGCCCGCCGGATTTCTTCTGGGATTTTTCAGCCACGCTCATGTCGTCCTCGATTGTGCGTTGGATGGTATAAAGTCTCGGCGCGCGCTGGGCAACGTCAATGCCGGTCGTCAGATGCAATCAATGTGGCGCTTCTTCGACGGGCAACGCCTCTATGATCACAAAGGCTTGAGCAAGTGGAAAATCATCCGTGATGGTGAGGTGGATCGCCGCCCGATAGCTTTTCGGCAGGATCTTTTCCAGCCGCGCCAGCGCGCCGCCGGTCAATGCCATGGTCGGCGCTCCGCTGGGCAGGTTCACGACACCCATGTCGCGCCAGAACACGCCTTGTGCCAGACCGGTCCCCAGCGCCTTGGCGCAAGCCTCCTTGGCGGCGAAACGCTTGGCGTAGGAGGCCGCGCGGGCGCGTCGGTTCTCGGAACGCGCCTGTTCGACCTCAGTGTAAATCCTCTGGACGAAGCGCTGGCCGTGACGCTCAAGCGACTTCTCAATGCGCCTGATATCGATCAGGTCGCTGCCGATGCCGATGATCATTGTGCGGCGGAACCGACGCTTCCGCCGGGATGGGACGATTGAGCGTGGCGATGCGCGCGCTCGGCAAGGCGCTTGCGCCTTTGCT
The DNA here is from genome assembly GCF_055456085.1 of Mesorhizobium subarcticum. Taxonomy (NCBI): domain Bacteria; kingdom Pseudomonadati; phylum Pseudomonadota; class Alphaproteobacteria; order Hyphomicrobiales; family Phyllobacteriaceae; genus Mesorhizobium; species Mesorhizobium subarcticum. The sequence continues at coordinate 5,766,291 of NZ_CM144237.1, forward strand.
CGCGGAAGACATTCATGCCCCAGCGCGTGACACCGTAGAACAGGAGGCCAAACACCAGCCCGAGCGGCACCGCGCCGATCAGCATCGGCTCTAGCACGGGATGCCACAGCTTTGCGAAGGAAAGCGTGTGCAGCATCTCGCCCAGATGCGCAGGCGGACCATGCGCCGGCAGCCGGTCATGCAGGATGAGCTTGCCGGTCTCCCAGGACGCGCCCCACAGAATAGGAAAAGTCAGTGGATTGCCGAAGAAAACAGCGCCAAGTGCGGCCGCCACCAGATTGCCGGCGATCACCCAGCACAGGACGAAGGCAATGACGAAATGGAAACCGACGGGAAAGAACGAGGCGAAGACGCCAGCCGCAACGCCGGCAGCCACCGCATGCGGCGTGGCCTTCAGCCGCAGGATGCGCTTGGACAAGTACTGAAGTGAGCGCGAAAACGAGCGGCGCGGCCAAAGGTAGGTACGCACCCGTTCGAGAAGGCCATCAGGCTTGCGGCGTCGAAAAAGCACTCTGTTCCCGTTCCACAACTCTCGCACCGGCAACTTCCGCCGGCTATGAGATACATCATCTTGCGCTTAAGGATCGCCCGATGGCAATCACAACGTTGATATAGCGACGCGCGTGCGCAAGAACAACCGAACACCGTCTAAGCGCCGCGTGCTTGTTGCCGCCCCTTTCGAGACAACCATTCTTAGGTTCGAACATTGGACAATCGCGGCGAATTTATGGAGCCGGCAGCCGCTTCGCCGAAAGCACGGCCTTGCTGGCGGCTAAGATCGGTATTCGCTGACCTCGACCAGATTGTCGTCCGGGTCGCGAAAATACACCGACAGCATCAGGCCTCGAGCGCCGACACGTTCGACCGGGCCGAGTTCCACCACCACGCCATTGGCCTCGATATGGGCTCGGACTTCGTCGAGCGGCCTGTCGGTGATCAGGCAGAAATCGCCTGAACCTGGTGTCGGTGACTTGGCCTTCGGCTCGAAAGTGCGGCGGACTTCGTGAACATTGATCTTCTGATTGCCAAACACCAGCGCTGTCGGCCGTCCCGCAGTATCGATGCGTTCAAAGCCCAGCACGCGTTGATAGAAGGCGCAGGTCGCTTCGAGCGAAGCGACCGTCAACACGAAATGATCGATGCCGACGATCATCTGCATTTATTTTCATGCATGTCGTCCCTCCCAAAACCGCTGCACACTTTTGGGCGACATGCACGGTCAAATGTTGCGACTACCGGGCTTAACGGCCGGGATGGCGGCAAGTTCCGGCGGCAAGCGATCAGCGGGATAAGCCGGAACCTCATACTCGGCGAGCGCGATCAGCGGCACACCGACATGGGACTTGCCGGCCGAACGGTCGATGATGCAGGCCGCCGCCACCACTTCGGCGCCAAGCTCGCGCAGGCAGTCGATGGTTTCGCGGATCGACAGGCCGGTTGTGACGATGTCCTCGACGATGACGACGCGCGCACCTTTGTCGATCTCGAAGCGGCGCAGGCGGAACTCGCCCCCTTCCCGCTCGACCCAGATGGCCGGCACGCCGAGATGGCGCGAGGTTTCGTAGGCCGGAATCAGGCCGCCTATCGCCGGGCCGACGACATAGTCGATCTTGCCTGGCACCGCCTTGCGGATTTTCTCGGCCAGCGCCTTGCATAGCCGTTCGGTCTTGTCGGCATGCATGAACACCCGCGCCTTTTGCAAGAAGACCGGGCTGCGCAGGCCCGACGTCAAGATGAAATGCCCCTCCAGAACAGCACCCGCCTCACGGAAGATGCCCAGCACTTCATCGGTATTCATCTTTGCCTCTTTTGAATTGACCATTCCGAAAACCGGTTCCCACTTTTCGGGATCATGGTCTAGCCATTTACACGCCGTGCGTCGCTGACGCTCGAATTGTCCTTGAGCTGCGACAGCAGCCGGTTGAGATGCTTCAGATCCCAGACTTCGAGATCGATCAGCATTTCGGTGAAGTCGGGCGCGGTGCGCACCATCGACAGCGTATGGATGTTGGCGTCGTTGGACGCAACGACCTGGGCGATGTCGGCAAGCGACCCCGGCGCATTGATGGCGGTGACCGAGACACGCGCCGGAAAGCGTTCCTTGGTGCGTTCATCGATGTCCCAACGCACGTCGATCCAGCGCTCAGGCTGGTCGTCGAAGGCCTGCAGTGCCGGCGACTGGATCGGATAGATGGTGATGCCGGTGCCTGGCTGGACAATGCCGACGATGCGGTCGCCCGGCACCGCGCCTTCCGGCGCAAAACGCACCGGCAGGTCGCCGCGCACACCGCGGATCGGCACCGCGCCATCGCGCGGCTGATCCTTGTCCTTGCGCGCGGCCCGAGTACCGGGCATCTGGAACAGCATGCCGGCGGCGTTGCGGATCTTCGACCAGCCTTCCTCACGCTGCTTGGGGGCACTGACGGTGACGCGCTCGTCCTTGTAGTCGGGGAATACCGCCTTCATGACGTCGGTGGAGGCCAGTTCGCCACGGCCGACGGACGCCAGCACATCCTCGATGTCCTTGCGCGCCAGCCGGTGCAGCACCGGCTTCAGGCTTTCCTTTGTGAAGGTCTTGCCGGCCCGTTCGAAGGCACGCTCCAGAATGCGCGCGCCGAGACCCGAATACTGCTTGCGGATGGCGTTCTTGGTGGCCCGGCGGATGGCGGCCCGGGCCTTGCCGGTGACAACGACCGATTCCCAGGCTGCCGGTGGCACTTGCGCCTTGGAGCGGATGATCTCGACCTCGTCGCCGTTCTTCAGTTCCGTCATCAGCGGCATGATGCGGCCATTGACCTTGGCGCCGACGCAGGTGTCGCCGACATCGGTGTGCACGGCGTAGGCGAAGTCGATGGGCGTGGCGCCACGCGGCAATGCAATCAGCATGCCTTTCGGCGTGAAGCAGAACACCTGGTCCTGGAACAGTTCCAGCTTGGTGTTTTCGAGAAAATCCTCGGGATTGTCGCCTTCGGCGAGCTGCTCGATGGTGCGCCGCAGCCAGGCATAGGCGTTGGTCTCCTTCGAGATCGCGGGGGCAGCACCGTTCGTCTTGCCGCCGGTGTCCTTGTAGATGGAATGGGCGGCGACGCCATATTCGGCGATCTTGTTCATTTCGCGGGTGCGGATCTGCAGCTCGACGCGCTGACGCGACGGCCCGACGATGGTGGTGTGGATCGAGCGGTAGTCGTTCTGCTTCGGCGTCGAGATGTAATCCTTGAAGCGGCCGGGCACCATCGACCAGGTGGTGTGGATGGCGCCGAGCGCGCGGTAGCAGTCTTCGACGCTGTCGACGACGACGCGGAAGCCGAAGATGTCGGAGAGCTGTTCAAAGGACAGCGCCTTGGCCTCCATCTTGCGGAACACCGACCACGGCTTCTTTTGCCGGCTCTTCACGCCAGCGTTGATGGCATGCTTTTCAAACAGCGCCGACAGCGCCTTTTCAATGTCGGTCAGCACGCCCTTGTTGCGCTCGAATATCTCGGCAAGCCGCGCGGTGACGGCGCGGTAGGCTTCCGGATTGATGAAGCGGAAGGCAATCTCTTCCAGCTCCTCGCGCATGCCTTGCATGCCCATGCGCCCGGCCAGTGGCGCATAGATGTCCATCGTCTCCTCGGCGATGCGCAGGCGCTTGGCCTCCGGCATATGGTCAAGGGTGCGCATGTTGTGCAAACGGTCAGCGAGCTTGACCAGCAGCACGCGCACATCTTCCGAGATCGCCAGCAGCAGCTTGCGCAGGTTCTCCGCCTGCTCGGCCTTCTTGGAGACGAGATCAAGCTTCTTCAGCTTGGTCAGGCCCTCGACCAGCTTGCCCATTTCTGGGCCGAACAGATCGTCGATCTCGGCCCGCGTCGCGGTGGTGTCCTCGATGGTGTCGTGCAGCAGGGCGACGGCTATCGTCGCCTCGTCCATGTGCATTTCGGTGAGGATAGCGGCGACTTCGAGGGGATGCGAGAAATAGGGATCGCCGGAAGCGCGCTTCTGGTGGCCATGCTTCTGCATGGCATAGACATAGGCCTTGTTGAGCAGCGCCTCGTTGACGTCAGGCTTGTAGCGCTGGACGCGCTCGACAAGCTCATACTGACGCATCATGGGCACAATCTCTCAGCGATGAAATGAATCATGCGCCGCACTGCTGTACGGCGCATGTCATAGATAGCCACGAAACTGCCGATACGGAAGTGCCGCTGGATTGTTCCAGGTGCTTCCGGAGCGTTGTCTTAGTAGTCGTCGCTTTTTTCCGGCGGCACCAGACCCTCGATGCCGGCCAGCAGATCTTCCTCGGTCATCCGATCGAACGTCACATTCTCCTCGGTGTCGTCGGCGTCGGTAGCCGCAACGGCACCGCCGGTCTGATCGGCAATCGCCTCGCCGTCGGCTTCGGGTTCGTCGACTTCGACATGCTTCTGCAGCGAATGGATCAGATCTTCCTTGAGATCGTCGGGCGACAGCGTTTCATCGGCGATCTCGCGCAACGCGACGACCGGGTTCTTGTCGTTGTCACGCGGCACGGTGATCTGCGCGCCCTGGCTGATCTGGCGAGCACGGTGGCCGGCCAAAAGCACCAGCTCGAAGCGGTTGTCGACCTTGTCGATGCAATCTTCAACGGTTACGCGGGCCATGGACTGCCCCTTTCATGCCTGGATTTGATGGAAAACAGGCGGGGTCCATAACCCGAACGCCGCCAAAACACAAGCATCTTGCCAAAGTCGGCACTGCAGGCACTCAATCCTGCGGTCAAAACATCGGATTGAAGCACAACGCCGTCGTGTCCATGGCGTCGGACGCCTCGATCACAATTGCTTGCGTTGCCTCATCTCGCCTTGGATTGCCGCCAAACTGGCGTTATCTCGGATGGCGAAGGTCAGCCGGTTTATTATGAGCCTGACCGATAGTCGCTGCCGCATTTCGTTTAGACGACCGCATTTTTCGAAAAGGAATATTTTCCATGTTCGACCCTCGGGAAAAAATAGCCCTGTTCATCGACGGCGCCAATCTCTACGCCACGTCGCGGGCGCTCGGCTTCGACATCGACTATCGCAAGCTCCTGGCGAGTTTCCACAAGCGCGGCTATCTCTTGCGCGCCTATTATTACACGGCGCTGGTGGAGGATCAGGAATACTCCTCGATCCGCCCGCTGATCGACTGGCTGGACTATAACGGCTTCAAGGTGGTGACCAAGCCGGCCAAGGAATTCACCGACTCGACCGGCCGCCGCAAGATCAAGGGCAATATGGACATCGAGCTCACCGTCGATGCGCTCGAGCTGGCCGACGTCGTCGACCACTATGTCATCTTTTCCGGGGACGGCGACTTCCGCACGCTGGTCGAAGCGCTGCAGCGGCGCGGCCGCAAGGTGTCGATCGTCTCGACCATGGCCTCGCAGCCGCCGATGATCTCAGACGATCTGCGCCGCCAGGCCGACCATTTCATCGACCTGACGACGCTGAAGAGCGAGGTTGGCCGCGACCCCTCCGAGCGGCCGGTGCGCCGGCCCGAACCGGCTGAAGTCGAAGAGGACGACTACTGAGGCTGGTCACCTTGACCGCCCTTTCCGCTTCCGAACCCGGCCGCGACTGTCCGCTCTGCCCGCGGCTGCATGATTTCATCGCCGAATGGCGGCAGCGCGAGCCGTCATGGTTCAATGCGCCGGTGCCGACCTTCCTGCCACTGGACGGCGAGGACACCGTCCAGCTTCTGATCGTCGGACTGGCGCCCGGCCTGCGTGGCGCCAACCGCACCGGCCGCCCCTTCACCGGTGACTATGCCGGCGACCTTCTCTACTCCACGATGATTGCGCACGGCTTCGCACGCGGTGAGTTCAAGGCGCGGCCCGATGACGGGCTGGAGCTTGTCGGCACCGCGATCACCAATGCGGTGCGCTGCGTGCCGCCTGAGAACAAGCCGGTGGGCGCCGAAATCTCCACCTGCCGGACATTCCTGGTGCCGACGATCGCCCGGTTCCCCAACCTGCGCGCCATTTTGGCGCTGGGGTCGATCGCGCACCAGTCGACGGTGCGCGCGCTGGGCGGGCGTGTCGCCGCCTACCCGTTCAAGCATGGCGGGCAATTGCCGGCCGGCGGCATTACGCTGTTTTCCAGCTATCATTGCTCGCGCTACAACACCAATACCGGTCTTTTGACGGAAGAAATGTTCGTCAGTGTGTTCAGCCAGATCGCAGCGTTCCTGCGGACATAAAGTCGCTCCGTCTTTGTTTTTATGCATGTCGTGGCCCCAAAACCGAGGTCACTTTTGGGCGACATGCATTAGAACCCCTCCAGCACGATCTTGCCCTTGGCCTTGCCAGTCTCGATCAGCGCATGGGCTCGCTTCAGATTGGCGGCATTGATGGGACCGAATATCTCGCCCAGCGTGGTGCGGATGGTGCCGGCGTCGACAAGCCGTCCCAGTTCGTTGAGATGCTCGCCCTGCGCCGCCATGTCCTGCGTCTCGAACATCGAGCGGGTGAACATGAACTCCCAATGGACCGAGACGCTCTTGCGCTTGAATGGGTTGATGTCGAGCGTCTTGGGATCATCGATCAAGCCGAACCGGCCCTGCGGTGCGATCAATTCGGCGATCTCAGCCAGGTGCTGGTCGGTGTTGGTTGTCGAGAACACAAAGGCTGGTGCACCGATGCCGAGGGCCGCGACTTCGGCAGCCAGCGGCCTGGAATGATCGATCACATGATGGGCGCCAAGCCGAAGCACCCAATCGCGGGTTTCGGGCCTCGATGCGGTGGCGATCACCGTCAGATCGGTCAATTGGCGTGCAAGCTGGACCGCAATCGAACCGACGCCGCCCGCACCGCCGATGATGATGATGGCTTTTGGCGCGCCCGCGACAGGCTTCTTCACATCGAGACGGTCAAACAAGGCTTCCCAAGCGGTGATCGCGGTCAATGGCAGCGCCGCTGCCTGCGCATAGCCGAGCGAGCCGGGTTTGCGGCCGACAAGGCGCTCATCGACAAGATGGCACTCGGCATTGGTGCCCTGCGGCGCGAGCGCACCGGAATAGAAGACATCTTCGCCGGGCTTGAAGAGGCTGGCGTCCGGACCGGTCGCGATAACACGGCCGGCGGCGTCCCAGCCGAGCACCCGCCAGGTTCCGGCCTCGGGTTTGGCACCTTGCCTCACCTTCGTGTCGACAGGGTTGACCGAGATAGCCTTCACTTCGACCAGCAGTTGACGGCCTTTCGGCTCCGGCTTGGGCAGGTCGATATCGACAAGGGAGGCCTCATCGGTGATGGGGGCTGGGATTTGATAGCCGACGGCGCGCATTCTGGTCTCCGCGATTGCTGTTGAGCGTTGTGTGGGGCAGAGATGCGGATTATGTGCGCGGAGCGCAAGAATGCACATATAAAGCACATAGTGTCGAAAAGGATACCGTCATGCCGCGCATTCGCCATGAGCGCTTCGATTGCAGCCCCGGCTGCACCGTGGAAGGAACGCTCCGCTATATCGACGGAAAGTGGAAGGGCGTCGTGCTCTACCATCTGTTCGAGGGTACGCTGCGCTTCAACGAGATCCGCCGGCGCATTCCCAACTGCACGCAGCGCATGCTGACCAACCAGCTCCGCGAACTGGAAGCCGATGGGCTGATTGCCCGCAAGATCTACCCGGAAGTGCCGCCGAAGGTGGAGTACAGCCTGACGCCGCGCGGCAGAAGCCTGGAACCGGTGATTACAGCCCTGAAGGTCTGGGGCGATGCAAATGTGACGCTGGCGCCGGAGGTTTCCCAGGCCGCGGCTTGAAGCGGCGCCGGTGTTCCCGAATGGGGTTCACTGGGATGGCGGAACTTCCGGAGATGTCGATCCGGGCGATGCTGCAAACAGATCAGCCAACACGGCCGGCCCACCCTACAGTACATTGAGATCGACGTCGCCCTGGATACCGTCCACGCGCCCCATATTGTGGTACTGCCAGTAAACCCAATCGTGGCGATCCGGCTCCATGAGCAAGGAACGAAGCCAGAGTGGCCGGACGGCGATCTGCCCGGCATAGGCCGCCTCTGCCTCATCGGTCAGATAGACGATTGCCGTCTTGCCGAACGCCGCCTCGACAGGTCCAAGGAAGGCTTGGAGTTCGGCATTCAACTGTTCGGGCGAAGGCCGCTGCGGACAATTGCCCCCGAATTCGATGTCGACGACCGGCGGCAGCAAGGGCTGATCGTGTGGCACGACAGAGATGAAATTCTTCGCCTGGTCGGCGCCTGGCCGGCAGAAGGTGAAGAAGTGATAGGCGCCGACAGCGAGGCCAGCCGCGCGCGCCTCACGCAGATTGGTGGCAAAGGCGCGATCGACATGATCGCCACCCTCGGTCGCCTTGATAATGGCGAAGGCGACATCGGCGGCGGCAACGCGCAGCCAATCGATCTGGCCCTGGTGGTGCGAGACGTCGATGCCTCTGAGCGGATATTTGCCGCGATCAGGAGAATAGGTGTGAAAGTAGGTGAAGCCACCGGCGATGATGAGGCCAGCAAAGACCACACCAACCAGGCCCCAGAAGACGATTCGATTCTTCAAGGCTGTCCTCTCAGGTGTTTGCTCGCTCTGTATGTTCGAGATTTAAAAGCCAACTTGGCTTTTTTCGAGCCATCACCTGACGCTTCTCACCCACGCTCCTTTAAGAGCCGGCCCTTCTCGCGCGACCAGTCGCGTTGCTTTTCGGTCTCGCGCTTGTCGTGCAGTTTCTTGCCACGGCCGACGGCGAGCAAGAGCTTGGCGCGACCCTGGTCGTTGAAATAGATTTTCAACGGCACCAGCGTCATACCTTCGCGGTCGACGCTTTGCGACAGCTTCGCCATCTCGCGCTTTTTGAGCAGGAGTTTGCGGCGCCGGCGCGGCTCATGGTTGAAGCGGTTGGCCTGCAGATATTCCGGCAGATAGGAATTGATCAGCCAGATCTCGCCGCCCTCGACGGAGGCATAGCTGTCCTGGATGTTGGCCTGGCCCTGGCGCAGCGACTTGACCTCGGTGCCGGTCAGCACCAAGCCGGTCTCGACAGTGTCGAGCACCTCATAGGAAAACCGCGCCTTGCGGTTTTCCGAGACGGTCTTGTTGTTGGGGTCGGCTTTTCTGACTTGGTTCATGATGTGGAGAGGTGGCGCCTCATCGCTAATTAATCAAGCCGGCGTGCTTCAAAGCCGCATCGATCTTCTCGGCCGTCGACTGCTCAACGGTGACCAATGGCGAACGCAGCACATTCTCGACCTTGCCGAGCTTCGACAGGGCATATTTGGCGCCGGAGACTCCGGGTTCGATGAAGATCGCCTTGTGCAATGGCAGCAGGCGATCCTGCAATTCCAGCGCCTTGGCACTGTCACCGGAGAGCGTTGCTTCCTGAAACTCGGCGCACAGCCGCGGTGCGACGTTCGACGTCACCGAGATAGCGCCGACGCCGCCATGGGCGTTGAAACCGAGCGCCGAAGCGTCCTCGCCCGAAAGCTGGATGAAACCCTTGCCGCAGGTCATACGCTGCTCGGACACACGCTCGACCTTGCCGGTGGCATCCTTGACGCCGACGATGTTCTTGAAGTCGTGCGCCAGCCGGCCCATCGTCTCCGGCATCATGTCGATCACCGAGCGCGGCGGGATGTTGTAGATGATGATCGGCAGCTTGGTCGCCTTGGCGACAGCGGCGAAATGCTCGTAGAGGCCGCGCTGTGTCGGCTTGTTGTAGTAGGGCGTGACGACCAGGGCGGCATCGGCGCCGGCCTTCTCGGCATATTGTACAAGCCCGACCGCTTCTTCGGTGTTGTTGGAGCCAGCACCGGCGACTACCGGGACGCGACCCTTGGCCACCTCGATGCACACCTTGATGACATGGCGATGCTCGTCATGCGACAGCGTCGGCGACTCGCCGGTCGTGCCGACGGGAACCAGACCCGTCGTGCCTTCCCCGAGCTGCCATTCGACAAACGCGCGAAAGGCTTTCTCGTCGAAACGCCCGCTCTTTTCGAACGGTGTCACGAGCGCAGTAAGCGAGCCTCTCAGCATGTCGTCCAACTCCTTGGGACTTTTTGTTTACACATGTCGTTGTCCCAAAACCGGTATCCACTTTTGGGCGACATGCATCGGTTTGTTTGTGCATGTCGTTGTCCCAAAACCGGTATCCACTTTTGGGCGACATGCATCGGTGTTTTGTCGTGCGCGCCTTCTAGCCGAAAGCGAAGCGGCGCACCATAGTCTCGACATGGTTGCGCGGCAAGCATTGCCATGGTGCCAGCAAGCGCAATTCGAACGGCCTCGATAACTCTTTGTTTACGAGCCCTTCATGACCTAAGTTTAGGCTTCGAGGCTTCTTCGCCTGCTGGTAAAATGCTGGATTAAGGAAAGACACGAGATCATGCCGACCCGTCGGCCTCACCTCTTCGCGCTGCTTGGCGCCATTGCCGTGTTGATACCCGGCATGGCGATCAGCAGCAGCGTCGATGTGCAGGTCACGTCGGCGATCCCGGTGCCGGGTGTGCAAGACAACGCGCAACCGGCCGCTTCCCCCAGCGTCGCGCTGTTGAAAAGCGGGCTGGACGCTCTGGCGGCCGGCGATATCACGGGCGCCCGTGGCGTGCGCGATGCGCTTCCCGCTCAATCGCTCGACCAGCACATACTGGCCTGGGCGATCGCGCTTTATGGCGGCGACAAGGTTCCGAGCGGCGACATCGCCGCCGCCGCGAAGATGCTGCCCAACTGGCCGGGCACGGTTGTGCTGCGCAAGAACAGCGAGCGCGCGCTCTACCGCGAGAACCCCGCCCCCGACATCGTCATTGCGGCATTCGATGGCAGCCAGCCGCAAACATTTGAAGGCGTCATGGTCCTCGCCCGCGCCTATGTGGCAACGGGCAACGTCAAGGCGGCCCGCTCGGTGCTGTCGCCGTTCTGGCGCACCACGGTCCTGGAAGCCAAGGACGAGACGGCGCTGATCAAGGAATTCGGCGGTTTGATCCCTGCCGCCGACCACCGTTTTCGCATGGACCGCATGTTCTATGCCGACCGGGTGAATTCCGCCCTTCGCGTTGCCGGTCTTGCCGGCGCCCAGCAGTTTGCCGAGGCCTGGGTCGCGGCTGACAGAGGGGACAAGAATGCGCTGAAACTGCTGAAAGCAGTGCCGGCATCCCAGCGTTCGGCCGGCTACTTCTTCGCGCAGGCGGAATATCTGCGCAAGCAGCAGGATTTTGCCGGCGCCGCTGCCGTTGTGATGAAGGCGCCGACGGATCGCGAAGCTCTGGTCGATCCGGACGCCTGGTGGGTCGAGCGCCGGGTGCTGTCGCGCGAACTGGTCGACCAGGGCGACATGAAGACGGCCTACCAGATCGTCGCCACGCATGCCGCCGAAAGTGCGGCCAATGCGGCTGAGGCCGAATTCCACGCCGGCTGGTATGCGCTGCGCGGCCTCAACGACCCCAAGCTTGCCGCGACGCATTTTTCGCGCATCGCCGACCTCGCGCAAGGGCCGATGACCCTGTCGCGCGCCTATTACTGGCTCGGCCGCGCGGCGGAAGTCGGCGGTCCGGGCAATGCCAAGGACTATTTTGGACGGGCCGCCACTTACGGCACGACCTTTTACGGCCAGCTTGCCGCCGAACGTATCGGCCGGCAAGCGCTCAACATCGTCTATCCCTCGCCAAGCGCTGCCGACCGGCAGAGTTTTGCCAGCCGCGAGGCGGTCAGCGCCATCAAGCGCCTGCAAGAGGCGGGTTACGACCGATATGCCGAAACGCTTTATCGCGACCTTGCCGGGCAGCTGACCAGCCCGGGCGAACTGGCGCTGCTCGCTGTCCTTGCCGAGAAGCAAGACAACCATTTCATGGCGCTGAAGGTCGGCAAGATCGCCGGCGCGCGTGGCATCGATGTCGGCGCGCTGTCGCACCCGCTCGGCGTTATCCCCGATTCGGCCAACATTTCCGGCTCGGGCAAGGCACTGGCCTACGCGATCGCCCGCCAGGAAAGCGAATTCAACATCGGCGCGGTATCAAGTGCTGGCGCGCGCGGTCTGCTGCAGTTGATGCCGGGAACCGCCAGGCAACTGGCGAAGAAGGCCGGTTTGGAGTTTTCGCAGACGCGGCTCACCACCGATGCCGGTTACAACGCCACACTCGGCTCAGCCTTCCTCGGCGAGCAGCTTGACCGCTTCAACGGCTCCTACGTGCTGACCTTCGCTGGCTACAATGCAGGCCCCAACCGGGCCAGCCAGTGGATGGCTAAATACGGCGACCCGCGCGGCAAGGACATCGATGCGGTGGTGGACTGGATAGAGCGGATTCCCTACACGGAAACAAGAAGTTACGTACAGCGCGTGATGGAGAATTACGAGGTCTACAAGATGCGTATTTCCGGCAAGTACGACATCGTCGGGGATCTGGTGAACGGGCGCAGCTGAGGCTTGCCTGCTCGATCAGGTTGAAGGAAGAGCGTCTTTCATTTGACCGGCCCTGCTCTCGCCTGTAGCTGTCTGGGTCTATCCAGCCAGCAGAGTTCAAAAATGTCGAGCGACGAAGGCTTTACCGACTTCTTCTATGCGGCACCGGACGGGTTGAAACTGCACGCCCGGGTCTACGGCAAGGCCAATGCCGGCGACTGGCCGGTGGTCTGCCTGCCCGGCTTGACCCGGAACGCCCGCGACTTTCATGAACTTGCGCTCTATCTGTCGCAGTCTGCCGGCACTTCACGCCAGGTCGTGGCTTTCGACTACCGAGGCCGAGGGATGTCGGCCTACGATCCCGAAATCGCTCACTACAATATCGGTGTCGAAGCCGGCGACATCCTGGCCGGGCTAGCGGCACTCGGCATTGACCACGCAGCTTTCATCGGCACCTCGCGCGGTGGCCTGATCATCCATGTGCTCGGGGCATTGAAGCCGGCCGCACTGAAAGCCATCGTGCTCAATGACATCGGGCCTGTGATCGAAGCCAGAGGCTTTGCCAACATCCGATCCTATCTTGAGCGCTCGCCGAAGCCGAAGACATTTGATGAAGCCGTGGACGCGCAGCGGCGCACGCATGGTGGCGACTTTCCGGCACTTGCCCATGCGGACTGGGTTCGGATGGTGGATGCGCTCTACCGCAACACGGATGTCGAACTCGTGCCCGATTTCGACCCGGCCTTGATCGACACTCTGGCCGGGATCGATTTCAGCAAGCCGTTGCCAGATCTGTGGCCGCAATTCGATGCGCTTGTCGCCGTGCCACTGCTTGCCATCCGCGGCGGCAATTCCAAACTGCTCTCCACCGCAACGCTCGAGGACATGCAAAAACGCCATCCCGGCATGGAGACGATCACCGTCGAGGGCCAGGGCCACGCGCCATTCCTGGAAACCGGAAATCTGCCGAGCGCCATCGCGACCTTCCTGGATCGGGCGCAGCAACAACCTCAAACAAAGTAAACCCCAAGACCAAATCTGGTCCTGGGGTCAGTATCACAATATATGCGGGCCTGACGGAACTATTTGACTTTCGAGCTTTTCCCGGGCGCCTTTGCCGCGACCGCCTTGCTCTTTTTCGCGGGCGTTGCCGCTGAAGGCGTAGTCAGCGGAGATGAAAACACCGAACTTTGTGCGCCGCCAGCCAGTCCCTCGCCACGGGGCGTTTCCAGGACCACAACGCAACCGTCGAGATCGTTGGTGGCCAGATGGGCGTAGCGCATGGTCATCGAAAGGGTCTGGTGGCCGAGCCACATCTGCACGCGCCTGATGTCGATGCCGCCCTGGACGAGACGCGAGGCGCAAGTGTGGCGCAGAATGTGCGGCACGACCTGATCGTCTGCGCCGAGGCCGACTTCTGCTTTCGCGTCGTTCCAGATGGCACGAAACTGTGCCTGGCTGAGCTTGGTGAACGGGCCTTTTGGCCGGCGGCCTTCCGTTGGAGGCAGCTTGATGACCTCCTTGACCCGCTCGGTCATCGGAATCGTGCGGCTGCGGCCGGATTTGGTGATCCAGAAGGAGACGCGATGCTCTTGGATGTCATTCCAGATCAATCCGAGCGCCTCGCCGAGGCGGCAACCGCTATCAACCAGGAAGACGGAAAGCCGGTAAGCATCCTCGCTGCGACTCTTTATGGCAGCGAACAACCGCGCCTCCTCGTCCCTTTCCAGGAAACGAATCCGTCCCGCCCGCTCCTTCTGGCGGCGGAACTCGGGCAGGCTGTGGATATCTCCCATCTTGTGAGCCTTGCGCAGCAGTTTGCTGAGGGCAGCCATCTTCCGATTGATGGTTGCGTTGCTGTTGCCGCGCTGGCGCAAGGTGCCGATAAGGTTATCAAGGGTACTCTGGTCAACGGCGCTGAAACGCTCCCCACGGAGAATCTCATCTATTTCGCCGATGAATGAGCTGACATTGTATTTATGCCGCCCATCATCCCACAGTATGTCCCGGTAAGCTGAAAAAAGCTCTCCGACCCTATACGACTTTACTTCTCTTATCTTGTTGTAGGTGTAGTTGATCTTTGAGTTCTGAGAAGAAAACATCGAAAACGGATCCGGGGGGCTACCCTCTTGAATCGCTTCGTTGGTCATAATTCGTCACACCCCCGAGTGGATAGATCAGCCCTATCCGCTTGGAAGCGTCCTTTCAAGAGATTTTAATCACGCGGTTGTGATCCCATCCGCCCATCAACGGATCCCACGACATCGTCCCGCGGATTTATTCAGCTACCAATTCCCCCTGTTCCTTCGTTTGCGTTGACCCAGTCACGAAACAAAAACAGCCCGGGCGATTGTGCGCCCGGGCTGGATTTCACCTGTAAGGAACCAGCCCTTAGAAGGAGCGCTGGAAGCGGAGCATGCCGCCGACGCTGTTCTTCTTGCTGCCACCGGTCCAGTTGTAGTAATTTCCGTCAAAATTACCAAAATTGCCCACATGCGAGTAGTCGACTTCGGCCGTGACATTGAAGCCGGGAACGACGTCGTAGGACACGTTCGCTGCTATGCCGAGGTTCTTCCAGTCGTCATACGAGACCTGGGCGTTGAACGAGGTCTTCTCGTTGAACTTGTAGGTGCCGCCGCCCCACACCGCCCAGCTGCCACCCCACGGCTTGTAGAAGCCGCGACCGCCTGCAAAGCTGAGGTAGCTCTGATCCTCGAGGTTGTTCTTGGAGCCATAGCCGCCCATAATGAACAGCGACAGCGCGCTGTTGACGTTCACATCCAAGCGGACCTTGCCGGAAACTTCCTCGTAATTGCTGTCGTAAGCAACGACGCCGGTGATGGCGCCCCAGCCTTGCGTCCACTTCAAGCCGCCGACGACGTGCGGAACATAGGAGTCGATGGTACCAGCGCCGTAATAAGTGTAAGAGCCGGCGTTAACGTGGGTGCCATCATTGAGGCTGCTGCCGCCCGAGCCTTCTTCAAGCGAGATTATCGCCGAGAAACCGTTGCCAGCATCGAAGGTGTACTGCACGACGTTGGTGTCGAAGCCGCCGTAGGGGACGAGCGTGTCGTTGATGACGTTGCCGGCGTAGCCGATGAACGTGTCGAAGGCCAATTCATCCTTACCAACGCGGAGACCACCGAGCTGGATCCAGGCGAAGTTCAGCGAAACAGCACTATTGCCGGCGCCATTGACGTAAGGCGCAGTGTCGGCGTTGCTGTTTTTGAAGTTAAAGCGGGTCTCGGTGTAGGTCTTCAAGGTGCCGAGTTCGGTTTCCTGGCCGGTCCAGGTCTTCAGCGCGAAGCGGGCATGCTTGTAATAGGTACCCTGGTCCTTGCCGTCCTTGACGTCGCCGGCGCGGGCGCCGTCGAACGAGCCGACGTCACCGACGCCGATGTCGTACCGGATGTAGCCGCCAATGCGCAGGCAGGTTTCGGTGCCGGGGATGTAGAAGTAGCCAGCGCCGTAGACGTCGCAGATCTTGACGTATTCAGCGGGTTCCGGCTCGGCGACGACGACGGCGTCGGCGGCGCGTGCACCGGAAACTGCGATCAGGGCCGCAGCGGAGCCGAGGAGAAGGCTCTTAATGTTCATTTTCTGACCTCCAGTCAAAAGTTAAAAAACGGGTCTGGGTATTCTTTGCTGAAGGACAGCGTTCCCTGCCCCATCCCCACTACCGAAAAAGATGCGCACCGCGCCGCTTCCTCGAAACCGACATTACCCATGAGCCGGCGGCGTTCAACAACGATCGTACCGGCGAAAGGGCTGTTGGGCTGCTATCCCCCGGCGTTGTTGCACAAATGACACGATTTGGCCTCACTCAGAAAGCTCTCGTTAACCATCAGGCCCGCCGCAACCGCTTATTTCCCGCCGAATCCGGCAATCGGCCGACGGAATCATGGCAGGGCCGCGAGTCACCAGCCAGGGAGTTGCCGCAAAACCGCCGTACCAGGTAATCCTGCGGTTCCGGCCCGCTGTTATTTTTCCATATAATGATGCGGGCTTGTTGATTGTGCCGGCGCTTTTCTTTATCCACCGGCGCAACGGAGAGGTGGCCGAGTGGTCGAAGGCGCTCCCCTGCTAAGGGAGTAGAGGTCAAAAGCTTCTCGTGGGTTCGAATCCCATCCTCTCCGCCATCCTGCTTCGCTCTTCGAGCTTCGCAGGACAAGCCCCAACCACTGAGCGAAGCAGGATGCCCTCCGAAGCCTCGGCGAAGGAGGGCCTTAAACGCCTGAATTTCTTGCGAAACCAGGTCGGCAAATGCCTATCAGCGACGCACGATGCCCTCGCCTTGGTAAGGGAGGGCCGGCCCGTGTGGTATGTGTATCTTCTGGAAAGCGAGATAGCTAAAGGCGAGCGCTATGTCGGCATAACGTCGGATTTGAAGCGACAAATTGCCGAGCACAACGCGGGAAAATCCAGCCATACGTCCAAGTTCCTGCCATGGCGGATCGTCACCTATATGGCCTTCTCAAATCAGGCCAAAGCCACCTCTTTCGAACGGTATATCAAATCCGCCTCGGGTCACGCGTTCGCCAACAAACGCTTGTGGTGATGGCCGCGCGCCTGCCGTAAACCTCCGCATTTTCCGATAAAATACAACAATAACAAATTGTTAGAGCGGCAGCACACGTCGTGGCGGCCGTCGTTTCGTTCGATTCTGACTGGAGGTCAGAAAATGAACATTAAGAGCCTTCTCCTCGGCTCCGCTGCGGCCCTGATCGCAGTTTCCGGTGCACGCGCCGCCGACGCCGTCGTCGTCGCCGAGCCGGAACCCGTTGAATACGTCAAGATCTGCGACGTCTACGGCGCTGGCTACTTCTACATCCCCGGCACCGAAACCTGCCTGCGCATTGGCGGTTATGTCCGTTATGACGTCGGCGCCGGCGACGTTGGCTCGTTCACCGGCGCACGCGCCGACGACGTCACCAGCGGCAAGAACCAGGGCACGTTCTACAAAGACGCTCGCTTCACGCTGAAGACCTGGACCGGCCAGGAAACCGAACTCGGCACCTTGAAGACCTATACCGAAACGCGCCTAAACTTCCAAAATAGCCCGCTGGACAACGGTGACGCCAATGACGCTCACAACAACATCGACCAGCATTTCGCCTGGATCCAGCTTGGCGGCCTGCGTGTAGGCGAGGACGAGTTCGGCATTCGATACGTTCGTCGGCTACGCCGGCAACGTCATCAACGACACCATCGTCCCCTACGGCGGGTTCAAGACCGGTGTCGTTCAGTACTACTTTGATGCCGGCAACGGTTTCTCGGCGGTGGCCTCTCTCGAAGAAGGTTCGGGCGGCGCCGACCAGGCAGCAGCAGGCGCTACTTATGGTTATGGTCGCGGCACGGTCGACAGCTATGTTCCCCATGTCGTCGGCGGCGTGAAGTACACGCAGGGCTGGGGTGATGTCGTCGGCGTCGTTGCTTATGACAGCAATTACGAATACGTCTCGGGGAAGGTTCGCGTGGACGTGAACGTTTCCAGTGCACTGTCGCTCTTCGGCATGTTCGGCTACGCCAGTGAGGGAAAGCTCAACGACTTCAATCCCGACCCGAATACCTCGTTTGCCAACGGCCGCGGCTTCTACAAGCCGTGGGGTGGTCACTGGGGCGCCTGGGCCGGCGCCACTTACAAGTTCAACGAGAAGGCCTCGTTCAACCTCCAGGTGTCGGGTGATCAGTGGAAAGACTACGGTGTTGCGGCGAACGTTGCCTACACACTCGTTCCCGGCTTCACGATCACGCCCGAGATCGACTACCAGCACGTTGGTTCGGGCGCTATTGACGCCGGCAACGTTTGGGCTGGTGCCGAGAAGAAGGACGCCGTCGGCGGTATCATCCGCTTCCAGCGCGATTTCTAACACCAGATATTTCTGCGAGACAGGAGAACCCGGCGGGCAACCGCCGGGTTTTTCTTTTTTGTTTTGATGCATACCGGATCCTCGGATCAAGCTCGAGGATGGCGACGGGAAACTGGCGTCGCATTGGCGATTCTACCAAGCGCCGAACCACCCTATCAAGCACGTCGCGATCTCTGAGATTCGCTTCTGCGCTTATGGCTTTGACAGGCTTTGGCCCGGGAAACTAACGGTCAAACGTCGGCGAGGTCTCCCAACGCTTCAATCAAGGGCTGGATCTCACTTTCGTAATTCTTCCAGCGCTTCATGGACGATTTGTAGATCGGCTGACGAACCTGCCAGCGGCTGGGCGTGGTGACCGCCCCTTCCCGGTCGAAAAAGCGTAGGCATGCGTCATCCCAGGGAAGGCCGAGATAATCGATGAGCCGGCGCGACTGCGCCTCTTGATCCTCTACAAGCGTCTCATAGCGATTTTCAAAGATACGACCCGGAAAAACCTCGTTCCAGTGACGCATCAAGCGGTCATATTCCCGATAGTAGAGCCCGAGTGCCCGCAGGTCTGTATTGTAGCTGTGTGCCGAACTGAAAGGCAGGACAAAGCACGACACGCAATTGTCGATGGCATCGCGGCGGCAGTGAATGATGCGGGCATTGGGAAAGAGCAGGGTGAGGAGGCCGATCAATTCGAAATTGTGCGGCATTTTATCGATGATTCGCTGCGCAGTCGGAGCGCGCTCCCGCAGATAGGAAAGATGCTCTTCGGCCAACGTCCTGGAGAAGCCTTCGGTGACCGTCATAATCTGCTTGTCTAGATCAGAAGCGTTGGGTTTCAGACCCATCGCGTTCGCTACCCGCCTCAGCTTGCTAAGCTCTCCAGCTCCATGAACGTCGGGATGACTGGCGCATATTTGTTCGGTCAGTGTCGTCCCCGAGCGCGGCATCCCGACCACGAAAACAGGCGCTTCCGAAGGATTGCCGTAGCCGGACCTTTCGGCAAAGAAGTCCGCCGTGAAGGTCTCGATCGATGCGTCAATGAAGCGGCGGTACTGGTCTATGTCGAATCTATAGCCTTCGGCCTGCTTCGCCTTCTTGAAATGGTCGAAGGCTTCCGCATAGCGCTTGAGGTCGTTTTCCACCTTACCGGCGGCGTAGTTGAGACTCGCTTTCGTCTCCGGCTTAATTCCCGGACTCTGCAACTCGCGCAGGATCGGCTGGAGTTCGGCCGGCTCCTCGGTGAATTTTCGGGTCTGCACAAGGTCGTAGTAGGCCGCCCCTACGTCGACGCGGTGTTCGATCGCCTCCTTAAGAAAGACGCCGGCCTCGTCCATGCGCCCAAGACCAGTGAGCGCAGCAGCCATGCCGATCCGCGCCTTGGGGTGATTACGGTTAATCTTCAGCGCCTTCTCATAAAGCGGCAAGGCCAGGTCGGGTTTGTCGTACTGGGTATAAACACGCCCCAAGGCACACAGGGCTTCTATAAGGTCGGGCCGCACTTCCAAGGCGTACTGGATATGATTTACGGCAACTGAAAATTCACTCAGCTTCCCATAGGCCTCGCCAAGGCTAAGATGGTAGTAGGGATTTCTAGGCTCCTCAGCGATCGCACGTCCGAAATAGCGCAAAGCCGCTTCGTCGTCGTAGCCCAGATAAACGGTGCCCATGATGTAGAGAGCCAGCGGATGGTTCGGCGTACGCGTCAGCACCTCAAGGCATAAGTCCTGGGCCTCGGCCAGCCGCTTGGCCTGTTGATATTCATAGGCCTGCATTAGCAATTGGTCATCAGCCCGCGCACGCGCGTCATTGGCGGCGCGCACGAGTGGTTTTGCTACTGTCGGATTTGCTTGAGGCAAGCGCGGCTTCGGCGCGGGACCAGACTTGAGGTGTTTTGCCCAGGCGGGTGGCAGACGGTTGTTCATTGAATCTTGCTAGCAAAAAGCCACGAAGGAATCCAGCCTTCTGCACACTCCGCAAGCTTGCGCCCACCTTGTCGCCACGCTAGCAAGAAACTCCCTTTCCACGCGAGCCTCTGCCATGCGCCAGCGCCCTCTCCTCACGCCTGTCATCGCCGCGCTTCCGTCGACAGTGCCGTTTGTCGGCCCCGAAGCGCAGGAACGTGAGCGCGGGCGTTCTTTTCGTGCTCGCATCGGTGCCAATGAAAGCAGTTTCGGGCCCTCGCCGCGCGTTATCGCCCGCATGGAGAGCGTCGCACGCGACCAATGGATGTATTGCGACCCGGATAACTACGATCTCAAGGTTGCGGCTGCCGCGCATCACGACGTGGCGATCGACAACGTCGTTGTCGGTGAAGGCATAGACGGCCTGCTCAGCCTGGTGGCGCGCATGTATGTGACGCCCGGCGATGCCGTGGTCACCTCGCTTGGCGCCTATCCGACCTTCAACTTCCATGTTGCCGGCGTGGGCGGAAGGCTCGTGACCGTCCCTTACGAAAACGACAAGGAAAGCCTGGACGGCCTGCTCGCGGCGGTCGCTAGGGAAAAGGCGCCGCTGGTCTATCTGTCCAACCCGGACAATCCGATGGGCAGTTGGTGGGAAGCGGACGAGATCATTCGCTTCATTGACGCGTTGCCGGAAACCACCATGCTGGTGCTCGACGAAGCCTATGGCGAATTGGGGCCGGCCTCGGCCCTGCCGCCGATCGATATTTCCAGGCCGAATGTCATCCGCATGCGAACCTTTTCAAAGGCTTATGGGCTGGCCGGTATACGCTGCGGCTATGCAGTGGCGGAGAAACAAGTGATCCGCGACTTCGAGAAGATCCGCAACCACTACGGCGTCAGCCGCATGGCGCAGATCGCCGGCGTCGAGGCGCTCGCCGACCAGGCCTATCTCGAGACAGTGGTGACGCGGGTGGCGGCTGGGCGCCGGCGCATCGCTGACATCGCCGAGCAGAACGGGCTGAAGCCGCTGGCCTCGGCGACCAATTTCGTCACCATTGACTGCGGCCAGGACGGCGCCTTCGCGCTGAAAGTGCTGCAGGGGCTGCTGTCGCGCGACGTGTTCATCCGCAAGCCGATGGCACCTGGGCTCGACCGCTGCGTCCGCGTCAGCGTCGGCCTCGACCACGAGCTGGACATTTTCGCCGAGGAGTTGCCCGGCGCGCTGGCAGCAGCAAGAGGGAACTAGGTAATTTCCCAGCGTTCGGACGCCGGTGCTCCGCCCAGCAGACGCCTGACGCGTGTCAGCATTTCCGACAGCTCGGCGGCGTCCTCGTCGCCCAGGTCTGCGGTCAGGCGGGCGAGATCGCGATCCGCGGCCGCCTGGAGCGCGGCAAGCGCGGCCTGGCCGCGTACGGTGAGCGAGAGAACGCGACGGCGCGGAGCATCGGAGGCGGCAAGCGTTTCGATCAAGCCGGCGGCGGAGAGTTTTCGAAGGATTCTTGTGACGTAGGCAGGATCCAATCGTAGTTCCCTGGCAATGTCGGACGCGGCTGGTTCAAAATCGATTTGAAGAGCCCGTGCCAGAAAGCCTGCTTTGCCCCCAGAGGTGGCGGCAAGGTGGCGGGGTCGACGGCCCAACTCGAACAGCACCCGCGCCTCGGTCAGCGTATAGGCGCTGTGCGTCAGGGTTTCGTCGAGCAGCCCGATCAGGCCGGTATAGAACCGGTTGAAGCACCTGAGATCGCTGACCAAAGCATTCCGATCGGTTGTCATGGCGGCGCCCGGAAGATTTCCACGCAGACGGATCATCGCGAAAAACTTGACGGAGTCAACTATCTGTTGGAGCAGCCATCTGCCCCCTGGCCAATCTCGGCCCATCAATTTGATAGCATCCTCCAGTCAAGCCTGTTGTCTTGGCTCGAACCTGCGCCAGACTCTATGCAAGGGAGCGCGTCATGAGCGATCGGAAAAAGGCAGTGAAGGCCCGCGTACATGGCAAGGTGCAAGGCGTCGGCTACAGGATCTGGGCGAGAGGCGAAGCGACGAGGCTTGGGCTGGTGGGCTGGGTGCGCAATGAAAGAGACGGCTCGGTAACGGCATGGTTTGCCGGCACCGATCCAGCGGTTTCGGCCATGATCGAACGGCTTTGGCAAGGCCCGGTGGGCGCTTCGGTGGCGCGGATCGACACGGAGGAGATCGAGACGTGGAACGAGCCTGAAGACTTCAGGATCGTTGCATAGGCGTGTAGCCTTCCAGCGCCTCTTGAATTAATTGAACGTTTGTTTTATTGTCGCCGCCTTGGCGAGGCGAGTATGGCGCGCACGACCGGATCCGATGGCGAAAAGACCGAGGCGGCCGTCCGCGAGGCGGCGGTCAACCTGATCGCACGCTACGGTTACGAGGCGATGTCGATGCGCCAGCTGGCGGCCGAGGTCGGCGTCCAGGCCGCCGCGCTCTACCGCTATTTCCCGACCAAGGAAGACCTGCTGTTCACGCTGATGCGCGAGCACATGGAAGGGCTTCGCGAGGCTTGGGAACGCGCCTGCCCAGCCGATGCCGATCCGGCAGAACAGCTTGCGGCCTATGTGCGCAACCACATCGCTTTCCATATCGAGCGCCGGCACGCCACGCATGTGTCGAACATGGAGTTGCGCAGCCTGTCGCCCGACAGGCTGACTCAGATCCTGCGCATGCGCACGGCCTACGAAAAGGACCTGCGCACGATCCTGCGCGATGGTGCCGAGGCTGGCGTCTTCAGCATCGAGGACACCGGCCTGACGGCCATGGCGCTGATCCAGATGATGACCGGCGTCATCGTCTGGTTCCGGCCCGGCGAACGGCTGTCGATCACTGAAGTGACGGCGACATATCTCTCGATGACAATGCGCCTTGTTGGCGCACAAACTGACACCTACAGCGCCGCGCGTCCCATCGGACGCGCAAAGGACGCTGTAACACTGTAATTTCGCGCATGTTCCTTTCCGGAAATCGAATTCGATTTTCGGGGTCATGCGGCACTGGGGAGGAACGGCATGTACACGAACACGCTCAGCTTCGGGCATGACGAGGACATCGAGGCGCTGCGCGATCTGGTGCGGCGCTTCGCGCAGGACAAGATCGCGCCGATCGCTGACGACATCGATCGCCAGAACGAATTTCCGGCGCATCTGTGGCGCGAACTCGGCGCGCTGGGTCTGCTTGGCATCACCGCCGATCCCGATTTCGGCGGCAGCGGCATGGGTTATCTCGCTCACGTGATTGCGGTGGAAGAGATTTCCCGGGCGTCGGCGTCGGTCGGCCTCTCCTACGGCGCTCATTCCAATCTCTGCGTCAACCAGATCAACCGCTGGGCAACGCCGGCACAGAAGGAGAAATTCCTGCCGCCGCTGTGCTCGGGCGAGCGCGTCGGCGCGCTGGCGATGTCGGAATCCGGTGCGGGCTCGGACGTCGTCTCGCTCAAGCTGCGCGCCGAAAAGCACAATGACCGCTATGTGCTCAACGGCACCAAGATGTGGATCACCAACGGACCGGACGCAGAAACGCTGGTCGTCTACGCCAAGACCGATCCAGAGCGGAAATCGCGCGGCATCACCGCCTTCATCGTCGAAAAGGCGATGGCCGGATTTTCCGTGGCACAAAAACTCGACAAGCTCGGCATGCGCGGCTCCAACACCGGCGAACTCGTGTTCGAGAATGTCGAAGTGCCTTTCGACAATGTGCTGCACGAGGAAGGACGCGGCGTCGAAGTGCTGATGTCTGGTCTCGACTATGAGCGCACCGTGCTCGCCGGTGGCCCGATCGGGTTGATGGCGGCGTGCCTCGACGTGGCGATCCCTTACGTTCACGAGCGCAAGCAGTTCGGCCAGCCGATCGGCGAATTCCAGCTGGTGCAAGGCAAGCTTGCCGACATGTATACGACCATGAACGCTGCTCGCGCCTATGTCTATGCCGTCGCCGCCGCCTGCGATCGCGGCCAGACGACGCGCAAGGATGCCGCCGGCTGCGTGCTGTTTGCAGCGGAGAAAGCGACGCTGATGGCGCTCGACGCCATTCAACTGCTTGGCGGCAACGGCTATATCAACGATTATCCGACCGGCCGGCTGCTGCGCGACGCCAAGCTCTACGAGATCGGCGCCGGCACCAGCGAGATCCGCCGCTGGCTGATCGGCCGCGAGATCATGGCGGAGGGGGTGTAGCATGGCGGTCCTGCAGACCCAGATTTCCCCCTCCTCAGACACATTCCGTGCCAATGCCGAGCGCATGCGTGTGCTGGTCAGTGACATTTCTGAGAAGGCGGCAAGCGTCGAGCGTGGTGGCTCGGACGAAGCACGTGAGCGCCACGTCTCGCGCGGAAAACTGTTGCCGCGCGAACGTCTCGCCCAATTGCTCGACACCGGCTCGCCTTTCCTCGAGATCGGCCAGTTCGCGGCATGGTCGATGTATGGCGAGGAGATTTCGTCGGCCGGGCTGATCGCCGGCGTCGGCCGTGTCGAAGGCACCGAGGTGATGGTCGTCGTCAACGATGCCACGGTGAAGGGCGGCACCTATTATCCGCTGACCGTGAAAAAGCATTTGCGGGCGCAGGAGATCGCGCTGCAGAACAACCTGCCCTGCATCTATCTGGTCGACAGCGGCGGCGCCAACCTGCCCAACCAGGACGAGGTGTTTCCCGACCGCGAGCATTTCGGCCGCATCTTCTACAACCAGGCCAACATGTCCGCCGCCGGCATGCCGCAGATCGCCTGCGTCATGGGTTCCTGCACCGCAGGCGGCGCCTATGTGCCGGCGATGTCCGACGAGACAATCATGGTGCGCAACCAGGCGACCATTTTTCTCGGCGGGCCGCCATTGGTCAAAGCCGCCACCGGTGAAGATGTCAGCGCCGAAGATCTCGGCGGCGCGGAGGTGCATACGCGGCTTTCCGGCGTTGCCGATCACTATGCGTTGGACGACGACCATGCGCTCGCCATCTGCCGCCGCATCGTCAAAAATCTGAATCGGAACAAGACCGTAAGCCTGAACTTACAGAAGCCAATTCCGCCCCTTCATCCGGCAGACGAAGTCTACGGCATCGTGCCGACGGACCTGCGCCAACCCTACGATGTGCGCGAGGTGATTGCGCGCCTTGTCGACGGTTCCGAGTTCGACGAGTTCAAGCAGAACTACGGCACCACCCTGATCACGGGCTTTGCCCACCTCCATGGCATGCCGGTCGGCATCATCGCCAACAATGGCGTTCTGTTTTCGGAAAGCGCGCTGAAGGGGGCGCATTTCATCGAACTGTGCTGCCAACGCAAAATCCCGCTGGTCTTCCTGCAGAACATCACCGGTTTCATGGTCGGCAGGAAATACGAAGCCGGCGGCATCGCCAAGGACGGCGCCAAGCTGGTGATGGCTGTCGCCACCGCCAGGGTGCCGAAGGTGACCGTCATCATCGGCGGTTCGTTTGGCGCCGGCAATTACGGCATGTGCGGCCGCGCCTACTCGCCGCGCTTCCTGTGGATGTGGCCGAACGCCCGCATCTCGGTGATGGGCGGCGAACAGGCGGCAACGGTGCTGGCCATGGTCAAGCGCGAAGGCATCGAGCGCAAGGGTGGGGAATGGAGCGCCGAGGAAGAGGCGAAATTCAAGAAACCGATCCTGATGAAATATGAACATGAGGGCCATCCGCTCTACTCGTCCGCGCGCCTGTGGGATGACGGCATCATCGACCCAGCGAGGACGCGCGACGTGTTGGCGCTCAGTCTGTCCGCGGCACTCAACGCCGAGATCGAGGACACACGCTTCGGCGTGTTCAGGATGTGACGATGAACGCCATGGGGGAGATCATCCACCCGCTCACAAAATTGCGAGCTGTCTTCGCAGTACTGGCGACGATGGAGGATATTCGCTACGGCTTATGCTTTGGCCACATCGCGCAATGGGGATTGGGTGGAAATGAAGCTGAAATATTTTCCGAAGGCATTCGCCTCAATACTTTCGGCACTTCTTATGTTCTCAGCATCCGGCGCGATTGCCGCCGGCTCGTTGGCGGGAAGCGAGGGGGACAAGCGGTTCCCGCCTGCGTTGACCAGAGATGCCAAGTCGCCATGCAACAAAGGCTACAAGGCCTATGTCGCGGCCGGCGGCCATTCGGCCTACGCCACCACGCCGTACACCAGGGTGATGTCCCTTTACATCATATGCGGCTCAAGCCTGAATGCGCCGTCGCAGAAGGTCGCCGAAGCGGCTGCGATGAAATCCTGCGTGGCCACGCGCGCGCACTACAAGGTGACGAACGGAGGCGCCTGCGAGATCGCCGCGTCCAAGTAGGCTGGCGTCTGCCGAACAGGTGCCGCCCGCCACAAAACCGGGAGGCTCCATGTTCACCAAGATCCTGATCGCCAATCGGGGCGAGATCGCTTGCCGTGTCATTCGCACGGCCCGCAAGCTTGGCGTGCACACAGTGGCCGTCTATTCGGATGCCGATGCGAAATCCCTGCATGTCGAGATGGCCGACGAGGCTGTTCACATCGGCCCCTCGCCGGTCGGCGAGAGTTATCTGCGCGGCGACAAGATCGTCGCGGCGGCGCTCGCGACGGGGGCGCAGGCGATCCATCCGGGTTACGGCTTCCTGTCGGAAAATCCTGATTTCGTCGACCAGGTGGTGGCGGCAGGGCTCACCTTCATCGGCCCGTCGGCAGCTTCGATCCGCGCCATGGGATTGAAGGACGCCGCCAAGCGGCTGATGGAAAAGGCTGGGGTACCGGTGGTGCCGGGCTATCATGGCGAAGCGCAGGAGATCGTGCTGCTTGCCTCCAAGGCACGCGAGATCGGCTATCCCGTCTTGATCAAGGCGCGCGCCGGCGGTGGTGGCAAGGGCATGCGTCGTGTCGAACATCCCGACGAATTTTCCGAAGCGCTTTCCAGCGCGCGGCGCGAGGCGAAGGCTGCTTTCGGCGACGACCGCGTGCTGGTCGAAAAATATGTCGACAAGCCGCGGCACATCGAAGTGCAGGTGTTCGGCGACAATTTCGGAGATGCGGTGCATCTCTATGAACGCGACTGCTCCGCACAACGCCGCCACCAGAAGGTTGTCGAGGAAGCCCCTGCCCCCGGCATGACGCCGGCCTTGCGCAAGGCAATGACGGATGCAGCGGTCAAGGCCGCCAAGGCGATCAG
Source organism: Mesorhizobium subarcticum (assembly GCF_055456085.1). NCBI lineage: Bacteria > Pseudomonadati > Pseudomonadota > Alphaproteobacteria > Hyphomicrobiales > Phyllobacteriaceae > Mesorhizobium > Mesorhizobium subarcticum. The sequence goes on from NZ_CM144237.1 coordinate 5,793,570, forward strand.
CTATTCCGGCGCCGGCACGATCGAGTTCATCGTCGATGCCTCGCAAGGCGTAAAAGCCGACCGCTTCTGGTTCATGGAAATGAACACGCGCCTGCAGGTCGAGCATCCGGTCACCGAGATGGTCACTGGCACCGATCTGGTCGAGTGGCAGTTGCGCGTCGCCAGCGGCGAAAAGCTGCCGAAGACGCAGGGCGAGATCACGCTTGCCGGCCATGCCTTCGAGGCGCGCATCTATGCGGAGGACGCGGCAAAGGGGTTCCTGCCGGCGACCGGCACGCTGCATCATCTGAAATTTCCGGATTCGGCACCCGATGGTGCCACGATGCGCATCGAGACCGGCGTGCGGGCCGGCGATGCCATCTCACCCTATTACGATCCGATGATCGCCAAGCTGGTCGTCCATGCCAGGGACAGGCAAGCGGCGCTGGAGGCGCTGGGCGCGGCGCTGTCGCGAACCGAAATCGCAGGGTCCACCGTCAACACCGCCTTTCTTGCCGCTCTTGCCGCCGATCCGGATTTTTGTACTGGTGACGTCGACACCGGCCTGATCGGCAGGCATCAGGCAGCACTGACCGAGGTCGCACCGCCAACCGGCGAGATCATCTCGGCGGCCGCGCTGGCCGCCTCCGGTGCAGAAGCCTTGCCACCATCGAACGACCCGTGGTCGTCGCTTTCCGGCTACGCGCATTTCCATGGCGTGGCGCGGAGCACGCGGCTGAAGTTCGGCGAGGCCGATATTGCGGCAAGGGTTTCGGTGCGGCCGGACGGGCGCTTCCAGGTGGCGCTCGATGCGCCCTATGACAACGCCAATGCGCATGATTTTCGCGCTGTTCCGCGCCTCGCCCGCTGGCCGGGCCACATCACGGTGTTCGAAGGCGCCATCGGCTATACGTTCGCGGTGCCGGACCCCTTGGCCAGAACCGACGAAGCCGCTGCGGCGTCCGGCAGCCTGCGCGCGCCGATGCCCGGTCTGGTCAAGCTGGTGCGCGCGGCCAAGGGCGACACGGTGATCAAGGGACAACCTCTGCTGATCCTAGAGGCCATGAAGATGGAACACACCATCGCCGCCCCACATGACGGGGTGATTGCCGAGATCGCCATGGAAGGTGCGCAAGTCAGCGACGGGACCGTGCTTGTCCGCTTCGTCGAGGAGCAGAGCGCTTCGACGCCCGTCACCAACTGACAGCTGGAATCGGGCGACCGCAACGAAAAATGGCCGGGACGAACCCGGCCATTTCCCTGGATTATCTCATCGCCTGAGATTACTGCGCGATCGGCGCGTATTTGCCGTCATGCCACTGGTTAATGTCGTAGCTGGCGTTCTTGAGGTCGCCCTTCTCGTCGAAGGTGACGTCGCCGACAACGGTGCTGATCGGCGTGCCGTTCTTCAGCGCCTCGGCAACTTTGGCTGGATCGTCGCTGCCGGCACGCTTGATGCCTTCGGCGAAAGCCTGGACGACGGCATAGGAGAACAGCGTGAAGCCTTCCGGCACGAAGCCGCCGGCCTTGATCTTTTCGACGGCTGCCTTGGCTTCCGGCTTTGCCTGCGGATCCGACGGAAACACGAACATGGTGCCCTCGCCGGCCGGGCCGGCAACCTGCCAGAATTCCGGCGAGGCGATGGAGTTTGGCATGATCAGCTGGAATTTGAAGTTCTGTTCGGCCGACTGACGCAGGATCAGGCCAGCCTCAGGATGATAGCCGCCGAAATAGACGACGTCGGCCTTGAGATCCTTCAGCTTGGTGACGAGCGCCGAATAGTCCTTCTCGCCGGGATTGATGGCGTCATAGTAGACTTCCTTGAGGCCGCCGGCATTCATGGTTGCCCTGACGGCGTCAGCCACACCCTGGCCGTAGGCGCTCTTGTCGTGCAGGACGACGACGTTCTTGCCGGCATATTTCTTAGCGATCCACGGGCCGATGAAGGCGCCCTGCGCATCGTCACGCGTATAGAGACGCATGATGGTCGGCCAGCCGGCCTTGGCGGCCGCGTCGGTCAGCACCGGGTTCGAGGAAGCCGGGCTCATCATCAGGGCACCGGCTTCGGCATAGACGGCCGAGGCCGGAATGCTCGAGCCCGAGCAAGCATGGCCATCGATGAACTTGACGCCGTTGGCGACAATACGGTTGGCGACCGACACAGCCTGTTTGGGGTCGCACTGATCGTCCTCGATGTCGAGCTTGATCATCGAGCCGTTGACGCCGCCGGCAGCGTTGATGGCGTCGGCTGCGGCCTGTGCGCCCTGCTTGAACTGATCGCCGATCGTGGCGAGCTGTCCGGTCATCGGGCCGACCACCGAAACGGTGATGTCGTCGGCGAATGCGACCGGCGCACTCATCATCAGGCCGAAAATGGCCGCGCTCAAAATACTCATTTTTTTCATGACAATAGAACTCCTCCACTCACGCGCGGCCGCCCCGGCCGCGCTTCTTCCAGAGAGGCGGGACAATTTCATCCTTCATTGGGCCTGTCTAGGCGCATCGGCAGCGCTCGATTGGGCCTGCAAGGCGTCATCCACGCAAAAAAGCCACGCCAGCCTTGTTCCGGCTGGTCGTGGTTTTTTTGCCTGTCGGGCTGTTTCCCCAGCGCCCCCGCGCCGCGAACCCAACGTCGCCTTCCCTGTCTTCCCTTTGACCGTGATCTTTCCCGATTTTCGGGATCATGGTCTATCGCGCGGCATAGACGTGCGCCACCTGCCGCATTCTTGTTGTTGATGGCCTTTGGCCTGGCTGTCTGCGCAGCCTTGTCCCTGTTTTTGGCCCGACCGTCTTCGAGCGGTCTTGGCCGGAGCGTCCCCGTCTGACGAAAACTCAGTGCATGGTCATCCATTCGCGGGCTTCACGCAGCGCCTTGGCGATCTCGACCTTCGACATGGCCGCCGACAGTTCCGAGCGCAGTTCCGCGGCGCGGGCCGAACCCTTGATGGCGGCGATGTTGAACCATTTGTGGGCGGCAACGACGTCGGTCTCGCAGTCGCGGCCGGTCGCATACATCATGCCCAGTTCGAAAAGAATGTCGGCCTGGGCAGTTGCCCCCATGGCGCCGAAACCTGCTTCAAGCATTTCAAAACGTGCCATTTCAGTCCCCTGTTTGTGGCCCCTGTCAGGCTCCCGAGAGCTGCCTTCTTTCGTTCTCGTCGGCTGCTCTTCCGATGCTTTCGAGAATGACGTGCAGGCTTGAATCCGTCGTTAAATGGCGTGCTTAATTTGAGGAAAACAAAGCTAAAACAAGAGGTAAACGCTGAAATTCGTTAAGGATACAAAGCCAGCGATTGAGCGGATTTTCGCTAAATTTGACGAAAATTTTCGGAGGCGGAATCAACACTCCGCTAACCCTAGGAAACAAACACGATGCGCCGATCGTTTTCATTTCCTCGTCGACAGTGCGGATTCAGGCGCTTTCAAAATCCCAAACTCTTCCGTTGCGGCACCGCTTTTGTTTTGCCGGGACCTGGATTAGCTTACGTTTGCGTAAGCGGCAGACCGGCGAGGCGGAGCATTCGGCCGGCTATCCAAAGGGAGGAAGACATGTTTCGAAAGGTGAGTCTGGCTCTTGCAGCCACATTGATCATGGGCGGAGCGGCGTGGGCCGATCCAATCGAGGGCAACTGGAAGACGCAAGCCGGCGATACCGCCGCCATTTCAGGCAGCAGCTCGTTTTCCATCACGCTCAAATCAGGCAAGTATGCCGGCAAGACCATCGGCTCGCTGAAAGCGGCCGGCGATAACAAATATGCCGGCAGCATCACCGATCCGGCGAACGACAAGACCTATTCGGGCAAGGCGACATTGTCGGGCACCTCGCTGAAGATGAGCGGTTGCGTGCTCGGCGGGCTGATCTGCAAGAGCCAGACCTGGCACAAGCTCTGATCGGCCATTCCTTCTAAGTAATCTCAAAGCGGGGCCAGCGGGCCCCGTTTTCGTTTCATCGACATGTCGAGCAACAATGCTCTTGTCCTGCTGCCATACAGACCACCGGCGGCCCGGTCAGATCCCGTCAATCAATTTGAACCGTAGATGAACGCCAGCATCAGAGCCGGTTCAGAGGCGTTGGGGCAATCTCGTGCGTGTTGAAGGAGACACGACCCCAATGCTTGCTCGCCGCTTCACCATCGTCTGCCTGCTGATGAGCCTGTTTGGAATGTTCTTCGCCATCCTCGTCGCCGAAGCGGGCCGGCCTGCACGCCCCTGGGACAAAGCCAGTTCCTGCCAATTCGATTGCGTGAACCACTTTCGCCGCTGAAGCGACAAAGACACAGATCCAAAGAGAAAAGCAAAAGCCATGAACCGCATCGCCGCCAACACCCTCAAGACCCTCCGGCTTCTGCCGCGGGCGGTGCTTGTCCTGATGCTTCTGGCCGCCCCGGTGCTGGCTGTTCCGATGATGCGCGCCGATACCGGCTCGACGATCGAGGCGCCGGCCTTGAAGAACTCCGGCGTGGGTTTCATTCTGCTGGTCAGCCTGCAGCGGGGATAAAGAAAAATGGCGCTTTGGGCGCCTTCGGCCGCGAGCCCCCTCCCAACCGCTCATCCGAGTCTCTATATTGAGCCATGGAAAAGCGAATCTACCCCCAAGCCATCGAATCTGTCGTCATGCCCGAGCCTTTTGGCCGGCAAAGCTTTGACAGCGCTGAAAAAGCCGTCGCCGCACTGCAGGTTCTCTACGGCCGCAACACCAAGTTCCTGCGCGACTCTTTCGCGGAGCTGGCGGCAGCCGGCGGTGACAACGGCAAGCGCTACCGCGCCTTCTATCCAGAGATCGGCGTCACCACCAATTCGTTCACCCAGATCGATTCGCGGCAGGCCTATGGGCACATGCCGACGCCGGGACATTTTTCGACCACGATTACCCAGCCAGATTTGTTCGAGAGCTACCTGATCGAGCAGTTGCGCCTGATCATGCGCAATCATGGTGTCGCGGTCACCGTTTCGGAATCAACCACGCCAATCCCGCTGCATTTCGCCTTTCTCGAAGGTACCCATGTCGATGGCGCGGCGGCCGAACGCATCAAGCGGCCGATCCGCGACCTGTTTGACGTGCCGGACCTCGACGGCACCGACGACCAGATCGCCAACGGTACGTTCGAAGTGGCCTTCGGCGAACCGAGGCCGCTGGCTCCGTTCACGGCGCAGCGCATCGACTATTCGCTGCACCGCCTGTCGCATTATACGGCGACCACGCCGCAGCATTTCCAGAACTTCGTGCTGTTCACCAACTATCAATTCTACATCGACGAATTCGTCGCCCGCGCTCGCGCGCAGATGGCGGAAGGCGGCGGTGGATATTCCGAGTTCGTCGAGCCGGGCAATGTCATCACCAAGGCCGGAGAAAGCGCACCGAGTTCAGGTGTGGCAGCGCCGCGCCTGCCGCAAATGCCGGCCTATCATCTGAAGAAGCCCGGCCATGGCGGCATCACCATGGTCAACATCGGCGTCGGCCCTTCGAACGCCAAGACGATCACCGACCACATCGCCGTGCTGAGGCCGCATGCCTGGGTGATGCTCGGCCACTGCGCCGGACTGCGCAACACGCAGGCGCTCGGCGACTACGTGCTGGCACATGCCTATGTGCGCGAGGATCACGTGCTGGATGACGATCTTCCGGTCTGGGTACCGATCCCGCCGCTGGCCGAGATCCAGGTGGCGCTGCAGGAGGCGGTTGCCGAAGTCACCGGCCTGTCCGGCTATGATCTGAAGCGCATCATGCGCACCGGCACCGTCGCCACCATCGACAACCGCAACTGGGAACTGCGCGACCAGCGCGGACCTGTACAGCGCCTGTCGCAGTCACGCGCCATCGCGCTCGACATGGAATCAGCGACCATCGCCGCCAATGGTTTCCGCTTCCGCGTCCCCTATGGCACGCTGCTGTGCGTTTCCGACAAGCCGCTGCATGGCGAGTTGAAGCTGCCCGGCATGGCGACCGAATTCTACAAGCGCCAGGTGGCGCAGCACCTGACCATCGGCATCAAGGCGATGGAGAAGCTCTCGGAAATGCCGATGGAACGGCTGCATTCGCGCAAGCTCAGAAGCTTTTCGGAGACGGCGTTCCAGTAGGCGGCCGCGAAGCCGCGGCGAGGCAATTCGTCGTCTTGCCCACGCCGCAATTTGGCCGCTAAGCAGATCAAACGCAGGCGGCATTCAGCAGACACGACCTCAATGACAACAGGCGCGCGCTCGAACATGGTGGCTGGGTTGGCATTCCTGGCAATGACAGCATTGTCGGCTGCCTTGTTGGCGGGGTTCTTCGGCGCGCTGCATCCGGCGTTCGATTCCTTCTCGCATTTCCGCATCCACTTCAGCGTGCTTATGGCGCTTCTGGCACTGCCGCTGCTCGCCACCTCGTTCCGGCTGCAGGCGGCGGCAGCGCTTCTTTTTGCCATCGCCTGCCTGGCCACGACGGCAAGCGCCCTGCCGGGGTTTTGGCCGCAGCCGGCGGTCGCCAAGCCCGCCGGCCAGGCTGTCTACAGCCTGCTGCAGATGAATTTGCGCTTCAACAACCCGACGCCGAAGAAAGTGCTGTCGCTGATCGGCCGCACCAATCCGGACGTGATTACCCTCGATGAAGTGTCCGGCATGTGGGCAACCGAGCTAGGCACCATCACCAGCGCCTATCCCTACCGGATCCTGTGCCCCTATCCGAACGGCATGTTCGGCGTGGCGCTGCTGTCGCGACGGCCCTTCGTCGCCGGCAGCACGCCGCACTGCGAGCCGCGCGGCGCGATGGCGATCGCCACTGTCGACTTCGGCGGGATCAGCGTCGATGTCGCGGCAATCCATCTGAGCTGGCCGTGGCCGAAGGAGCAGTACTGGCAGATCGGCGAACTCTCGCAAACACTGGGCGCGCTCGGCGAGACCGCGATCATGGCCGGCGATTGCAACGGCGTGCCGTGGAGCGCCGCGGTGCGGCGGGTCGCGGCTCTTGGCGGGCTGACGCTCATGCCTTCCGCCGGCCCGACCTGGATCCACCGGACACTGCCGGACTTCCTGCGCCGTTATGCGGGCCTGCCGATCGACCAAGTGTTCAGCAAGGGCGGTCTGACGATCCTGTCCTCGACGCGGCTGGAGGATACCGGCTCCGACCACCTGCCGGTGCTGGTCGAGTTCACGCTCAGGCCGCAGGAGCAGAAACCGGTCGACGAGCATGAAACCGCGACCGTCTCCCTGCCTCAGCCGGGCAAACCACAAGGCTGAGTTTGGCCGGTTATTTACGGGGCGAGCATCGAATTCACCGGAAAAGCGCTGATGAAGCTCTATGATTTCGCCAGGGCATCGACCAGATACTCTACGTGACCGCCCTCCCGGTGCTCGCGCGCGTCGAAGGCGTTCTGCTTGCCCTCGTACTCGTCAAAGATGGCGTCGATCCGACGGCGCGCTTCGCGTCGTGTTTTGGAGCACTGCGCGTCGTTCGCAGTGGTGAGGCCGGTAAGCGATTTCTCGGTCGCCGCCATCATCTGCCTGGCGATGCCGCCATGCGTCTCCTCATGCGTGCGAACACCGGTGAAGAAACGCGCCCAGCGCGTGTTAAGCGCCGGCGGCAGCGCGGAAACAACATGCGGGTAGGTAAAGCTCAGGTTGAGCGTCCCGTTGGCTTGGCGGATGCGGCAGGAGCCCTTGACCTGGACAAAATCGAAATCCCAATCCTTGGTATAGCTGGTCTGGGCAATGGCGCGAGCCATGAAGCCATGCCGTGGGCCATTGCGGTCCATGGACTCGATCAGGGCCTCTCCCGCCGTGCCGGAAATATCGTACGTTTGCGTCTTCACCAGGACTTTGACATCAGCCGATGCGGCCGTGGCAAAGCTGCACAACGCGCCGATGACCGCCAGAACTGAACGTGCGAGCAAGCGCATCCACGCTTCCCTTCAAAGATGACCAAGGCCGACGGTAGCATGCCGCCGACGCTGAGGGCATTCACATTCCCTGGTAGACCGGGCCTTCGCCGCCTTGCGGCGGCACCCAGTTGATGTTCTGGTTCGGGTCCTTGATGTCGCAAGTCTTGCAGTGGACGCAGTTCTGCGCGTTGATGACGAAGCGCACGTCCTTGGCGGCGGGATCGGCCGCGGCATTGCCGTCCTTGTCGACCCATTCGTAGACGCCGGCTGGGCAATAGCGCGTCGAAGGGCCGGCAAAGATATCGTGTTCGGAGCGCTTCTGCAGCTCCATGTCGCCGACCAGCAGATGGACTGGTTCGTTTTCCTCGTGATTGGTGTTGGACAGGAACACGGAGGACAGGCGGTCGAAGGTCAGCACGCCATCCGGTCTGGGATAGACGATCTTCTTGTGCTTCGCCGCAGGCTCCAGCGCGGCATAGTCGGCCTTGCCGTGCTTCAGCGTGCCGAAGGGCGAGACGCCGAACAGCGTGTTCAGCCACATATCGAGGCCGCCGAGGCCAATGCCGAGGATGGTGCCGAAGCGCGACCACAGCGGCTTGACGTTGCGGACCTTCTTCAAATCCTTGCCGATGTCGGTCGCCCGCCAGGCTTCCTCATAGGAAGTGAGCTCATCATTGGCGCGGCCGGCACCGATCGCTTCGGCAACATGATCGGCCGCCAGCATGCCCGACAGCACCGCATTGTGCGAACCCTTGATGCGCGGCACGTTGACGAAGCCGGCAGCACAGCCCATCAGCGCGCCGCCCGGGAAAGATAGCTTCGGCACCGACTGCCAGCCGCCCTCGGTGATGGCACGCGCGCCATAGCCCAGCCGCTTGGCGCCCTCGAACGTGCCTGCGATTGCCGGGTGCGTCTTGAAGCGCTGGAATTCCTCGAACGGCGACAGATAAGGGTTCTTGTAATTGAGGTGGAGGACGAAACCGACCGCCACCTGGTTATCCTCGAGGTGGTAGAGGAAGGAGCCACCGCCGGTCTTCATGTCGAGCGGCCAACCGAAGGAATGCTGCACCAGGCCCGGCCGGTGGTTCTCCGGCTTGACCTGCCAGAGTTCTTTCAGGCCGATGCCGTACTTGCCGGGCTCGCGGCCATCGGAAAGCTTGTATTTGGCGATCAGCTGCTTGGCGAGCGAGCCGCGTGCGCCTTCGCCGATCAGCACATATTTGCCCATCAGCGCCATGCCCGGTGCGAAGCCCGGGCCGTGCGTGCCGTCCTTCTCGACGCCCATGTCGCCGGTGACGACGCCGGTGACGGCGCCTTGATCGTTATAGAGCAGGCCGGCGGCGGCAAAGCCGGGATAAATCTCGACGCCAAGCGCCTCGGCCTTACCAACCAGCCAGCGGCAGACATTGCCGAGCGAGACGATGTAATTGCCATGATTGTTCATCAGTGGCGGCATGAAAATGTTGGGCAGACGGAACGAGCCGGCAGGGCCCAGCACCAGGAAATGATCCGCCGTGACCGGTGTCTTGAACGGATGGCCCTCCTCCTCGCGCCAGCCCGGCAGCAGCCGGTCGATGCCGATCGGGTCGACAACGGCGCCGGAGAGGATATGCGCACCGACCTCGCCGCCCTTTTCCAGCACGACGACGGAAAGCTCCGGATTGACCTGCTTGAGGCGGATGGCCGCGGCAAGGCCGGCCGGTCCGGCGCCGACGATAACCACGTCGAATTCCATGCTTTCGCGTTCGATGTCGCTCATCAACCCCTCCGCACTGGCTTGCCGCTGTTGCGTATCTTGCTGGCTCCTGCGCTGCATAGCGCATCAATTGGCGACAGGAAACCGGCGCATACGTGACAATGCGGATTTGGCCAAAAAGTCGCGCATCCTGCGGCACGGTAGCCGTTTGTGCCCGATGCGCCCTGCCGCGCTTGCGTTTTTTAATTGTTCGGCGGCTTGCTTATCGGCCATACTTCCCGCCATGCGCATTCCTGGGCCAGCCGGCTTTCCTTCAACGCGCTTCCTTTTCCCGTCCGGCCGGGCCTGCCGGGCGATTCTTCTGGCCCTTCTGATATCGGCACCGGGTCACGCCGCCGCGGAGGGGGTGAAAGTCTGGGCAACAGGCGCCTACTCCTTTTCCGATGAGCTTGGCGGCTTCCGCATCACCGGAGCCTCCGGCATCGGAACCAAGGACGATCCGCTGGTCATCACCGAAGAGCTAAATTCGGCGACGCCGGTGACGCTGACCATCCGCACCACCAAGCCAATCCAGGCGTTCGGCAAGGCGGGCGAGTTCGCCAATGGCATCATGTACATGCGCATCGACGTGCTCAACAACAGCGGCCAAGCCTGGATCGAGTTCCAGTTCGAGCTTCAGGAGATACTGGATCAGCCAAGTGTCTTTGGCGACGGGCTTTCGTTCGATCAGCGCAACAAGACAACCGACGATATCCGGTCGAGCAATTTCGCCAATTTCGACCGCGACTTCGAACCCTATGACCGCTTGCTGTTCAAGAATGGCAAGGTCGATCCGCTCAAGACGGCCAGCTTCGCGTTCCTGATGACCGACTACACGCCCCGGTGGACCTTCTATGTCGTGCAGGATCCGCGCATACCGACGGGATAGGGCGAGCCGCCAGCCTTGCAAATTGCGGTCATGCGGACGAATGTGCGTGCCATGACTGCCGCTTCCCCCAACAGCCCGACCGAAATTGCCGACATCCTGGCCTTCTATGCCAGCGCCGGCGTCGATGAGGCGCTGGAAGACGCCCCGGTGAACCGCTTCGCCGAGGCTGCGCCGAGGCCTGTCGAGCGCGCGCCGGCGCCAGCGGCGCCCGCTCGCGAAGACAAGGCGCCGGAGCGACCAGCGGCAGCTCCACGACTGGATGCGAGCCGAGTGCCGGATGCGCCACCGGCACGTTCATCGGTCGCCGCGGTGCCAGACGAAGCACAGGCAGCACTTGCGCGCCAGTTGGCGACGACGGCAACGACCCTGGACGAGTTGCGCCAGCATATGGCGGCCTTCGACGGCTGCAATCTCAAGACCACCGCCAAGAACCTGGTATTCGCCGACGGCAATCCGGAGGCTGCGGTCATGCTGGTTGGCGAAGCGCCCGGCCGCGACGAGGACATCGAGGGTCTGCCCTTCGTTGGCCGCTCGGGCCGGCTGCTCGACCGCATGCTGGCCGCGATCGGGCTCGACCGCACGTCGGTCTACATCGCCAACGTCATTCCGTGGCGGCCGCCGGGCAACCGCACCCCGACACCGCATGAAACCGAAATCTGCCGGCCGTTCATCGAGCGGCAGATCGAGCTGGTCAATCCAAAGGTGCTGGTCAATCTCGGCGGCCCGTCGGCCAAGACCTTGCTCAACACCTCGGAGGGCATTTTGCGGCTGCGCGGCAACTGGCGTGTCCACACCACCGCCTCCGGTATCGCCATTCCGGCCATGCCGACACTTCATCCGGCCTATCTGCTGCGGACACCCGCCCACAAGAAGCTGGCATGGCGGGATTTTCTCGAGGTGAAGGCGAAGCTGCGGACGCTCTCTTAGAGCAGTTCGCCGTTTCGCGTAAGCGGAGCAATTTCTGACGAAAAACCGTTTCACACTTTTCCTGAAATTGCTCTAGCGATAACCTCCCAAGTAATTGAAATACGCCGGTTGTCAGCCTAACGATCTTCCCTATGACAACAGCCCAAACCTCCGCCGGCAGCCTCATCCGCGAATGGCGCACGCGACGCCGCATGAGCCAGCTCGACCTCGCCATGGAAGCCGAGATTTCTCAGCGGCATCTCTCCTTCGTCGAGAGCGGACGCGCCGCGCCTTCCCGTGACATGGTCCTGCACCTGGCCGAGCAGTTGGCGATCCCGTTGAGGCAACGCAATCAGTTGCTGCTGGCCGCGGGCTTTGCGCCGAGCTTCGGCGAACGGCCGCTTACCGACACGACGCTGGCACCAGCGATGGCGGTGGTCGAGATTGTGCTCAAGGGCCATGAGCCGTTCCCGGCGCTGGCGGTGGACAGGCACTGGAACCTGGTTTCGGCCAATGCCGCGATCGCTCCGTTCCTTGCCGATGTCGGCGAGGCTTCGCTGCTGACGCCACCGGTCAACGTGCTTCGCCTCAGCCTGCATCCCGGCGGTATCGCACCGCGCATCGTCAACCTCCAGGAATGGCGCACACATCTACTCGAGCGTCTCAAGCACCAGAACGATGCCGCCGGCGACCCGGTGCTGGTCGAACTGGAACGCGAATTGCGCGGCTATCCTTCCGGACTCAGGGGCAGCAGGCCAATATCCGTCGAGCCGAATGCCATCGTGCATCCGCTCAGGCTTGCCCATGGCGATCAGGTGCTGTCATTCATAAGTACCATCACCGTGTTCGGCACGCCGCTCGACGTGACCTTGTCGGAACTGGCGATTGAGTCCTTCTTCCCTGCGGATGAGCAGACAAGGGCGGTGCTGGTGCGGCTGGCTAAGGAGCGAGCTGGCTGACCCTTGACGGGCTTGCCGCGCAGCCTGTTACCGTTCGCGGAGTGGAGAAACCACATGCGTCTGCTGTCCCGCTGGCAGAATTCGGCCGGTGAACGTGCTCGAATTGCGCTTCGACTGAAGGGATTGCAGTTCACCTACGTGCCGGTGCGATCCCTGGCGCCGGGCGAATACAAAACCCTCAATCCGCAAGGCTTACTGCCGGCCCTCGACATCGAAGGCCGGATTATCGCCCAATCGCCCGCCATTCTCGAATATCTTGAGGAGCTCTACCCGAAGCCAAGCCTGTTGCCTCTGGACCCCGTAACGCGCGCGCAAGCTCGGGCGTTCGGGGCGCACATTGCGTCAGAAATGCATGCCATCACGGTCCAGAGGGTTCGTCGATTTCTGCAATCCGAATTTTCCATCGACGAAGCCGGTATCGATCGCTGGGTACAAAACTGGTTGAGCCTGGGCTTCGCCGCTTTGGAGGAAACGCTGACCCAACGCGAAACCAAATACCCATTTTGTTTCGGCGACGCACCGGGGTGGGCGGACCTGCACCTTGTCCCTCAAATGAACAACGCCCGTCGTTTCGGCGTCGATCTCTCGCCCTACCCTTTGCTGGTTTCCGTGGATCATCTTTGCAACCAGGTCGACGCCTTCCGCCAGTCACGGTCCGAAGCGCAGTCCGATTTTCCTGGCTGAATAGCGGTCGAGGGCCTCTTCTCACCCCTGCGGAGGCGTTACCTTGCGTGCTCGCTGGCGCTCCAGACCGAGCTGCCGCTCGCGCCAGATGATGAAGATGCCGGCGGCCACCACGATCACGCCGCCGACCAGCGTCCTGAACGAGGTCACGTCGCTGAAAACGAAATAGCCGACGACGACGCCGAGGATCATCGACGTGTACTCGAACGGCGCCACCACCGAAGCCTCGGCATGGCGATAGGCCGAGGTCATCAGGATCTGGCCGAGGCCGCCGCAGAAGCCGGCCATGACGAGCAGCGCGGCTTGCGCTGGCGTCAGCGATTGCCAGCCGAAAGGCAGCGTCAGCAGCGAGAGCACGCTGGCGGTCGACGAGAACCATAACACGATGGTCGCTGTCTTCTCCGTTTGCACGAGATTGCGCACAAGCAGCATGGCGACAGCTGAGATCGCCGCGGCCACCAGCGCGGCCATGACGCCCAGGACCTCCTGATCATCGAGCCCTTCATCCGAGTTGAGCAGGGTCAGCTCCGGCCAGGAAATGATGAGCACGCCAATGAGACCGATCGCGACTGCGCTCCAGCGATAGACGCGGATCGTCTCGCCAAGGAAGACCGAGGAGAACACCACGACCAGCAGCGGTTGTGCATAGTTCAGCGTGATCGCCTCCGGCAGCGGCAGCCTGGTGAGCGCGAAGAAGCCAAGCCCCATGGCGCCGACGCCGACGACGCCGCGCGCAACGTGGTTGAAGGGACGTTTGGTGACGAATGCCGTCGCCAGATGTCCCTTCAAGGCCAGGAAGGCAATGATCGGGAAGATGGCGAAGAAGGAGCGGAAGAAGACGATCTGCCCGGCTGGCACCTCGCCGGCCGCCTTGATGCAGGTCTGCATGCCGACAAAAACCGCCACTGACACGATCTTCAGGGCAATGCCCCTCAGCGCGCCGTGGCCGCCGGTTGTTTCTGGTTGACCCCCGGCTCCTGATGTCACGCTGGCGATGAGTCCTCAATCGTCGTCTGTATGCCGGCAACGCCGGCACAGAACATGCTCTAGCCGCGATACCGGAAGAAGGCTCGATAGCCCCTCTCGCAGTTTTGTCGAGGGACCGTTTCGTGTAAAGAGCGCGGACTTCATTTTTTGGATCAGCGGAAACTGTCCGCTCACAACACAATAGACAGGAAAAATCAGGGAATGCGCACGGACACCGGCCAGGTCTTCAAACTCGAAGACTATCGCCCCAACGATTATCTCATTCCGCTGACCAACCTCACCTTCCGCCTTTCGCCTGAGGCCACAATCGTCACCGCCACACTGACGATTGAGCGTCGCGAGGGGGTGTCCGTGTCGGCGCCATTGGTGCTCGACGGTGACGGGCTGACGCTCAAGCGCATCGAGATCGACGGTAGGAAGGCGAAGCCGGCGGATCTGCTGGCGACACCTGACCAACTCACCATTCTCAAGCCGCCGGCAGCGCATCGCTTTCATGTGCTGATCGAGACGGAACTGGCGCCGGCCGACAACGAAGCCCTGATGGGTCTCTACCGCTCGAACAACGTCTATTGCACGCAGTGCGAGGCCGAGGGCTTTCGCCGCATCACCTATTTCCTCGATCGCCCCGATATCCTGTCCGTCTATACCGTGCGCATCGAGGCGCTGCGCGACGAGGCGCCGCTGCTCCTGTCCAACGGCAATCCCGGAGAAAAAGGCGATCTCGGCGGCGGCTGGCATTACGCCGTCTGGCACGACCCCTTCCCCAAGCCGTCCTATCTGTTCGCGCTGGTGGCCGGCAATCTCGGTCGGGTCGCAGACAGTTTCGTCACCCTATCCGGCCGTAAGGTCGAGCTCGGCATCTATGTCGAGCCCGGCAAGGAAATGCTCGCCGGCTACGCGATGGATGCACTGAAGCGATCCATGAAATGGGACGAAGAGGCGTTTGGCCGTGAATACGACCTCGACGTCTTCAACATCGTCGCCGTGTCCGACTTCAACATGGGCGCGATGGAGAACAAGGGCCTCAACATCTTCAACGACAAATATGTGCTGGCCGACCAGGAGACAGCGACGGACGCCGATTTCGCCAATATCGAGGCGATCATCGCGCATGAATATTTCCACAATTGGACAGGCAACAGAATCACTTGCCGCGACTGGTTCCAGCTTTGCCTGAAGGAAGGGCTGACGGTCTTCCGCGACCATGAGTTCTCCGCCGACCAGCGCTCGCGGCCGGTCAAGCGCATCGCCGAGGTACGCCTGCTGCGCGCGCATCAGTTCCCCGAGGATCAGGGCCCGCTGGCGCACCCGGTGCGGCCGCGCCGCTATCGCGAGATCAACAATTTCTACACGGCGACGGTCTACGAAAAGGGCTCCGAAGTGGTGCGCATGATCCGCACCATCCTCGGGGCTAAGGCCTTTCGCGCCGGCATGGACCTCTATTTCGAGCGGCATGACGGCGACGCGGCGACGATCGAGGATTTCATCAAGGTGTTCGAGGATGCGTCGGGCCGCGACCTGTCGCAGTTCGCGCTGTGGTACCACCAGGCGGGCACGCCCAATCTAACGGTCAGTTCGACGCACAATCCGGCCGCGCAGGAATTCACGCTCGAAATCGAACAGTCGGTGCCGCCGACACCATCCGAAAGCCGCAAGCGGCTGATGCATATTCCGCTGGCCTTCGGTCTGATCGGCACCGGCGGCAATCCTGTCGAGTATAGCGGCATCGAGGGCGCCAGCGTCGAGGATGGCGTCATCCATCTCCGTAAGCGCCGCCATGTGGTGCGGTTCTCGGGTGTGACTGAGCGCCCAGCTGTGTCACTCAACCGCGGCTTTTCGGCGCCGGTGACGCTGTCGGTCGAACAGAAGGCCGACGACCAGTTCTTCCTCGCTCGCCATGACAGCGATGCCTTCTCGCGCTGGCAGGCGTTCAACACGCTGCTCACCGATGCGCTGATCGCAGCCTTCCGCGAGATCCTTGGCGGCAAGCAGCCGGTCTTCGCGACGCGGCTGACCGAGCTCGCCGGCAGCATCGCGGGTGACGAGACGCTGGAGCCGGCCTACCGGGCCTTGGCGCTGGCGCTGCCCGGCGAGGCCGACATCGCCCGCGATATCGGCAAGAACATTGATCCCGATGCCATCTATGCGGCCCGCGAAGCGCTGGCGCGCGCAATCGGCAATGCAGACCGCGAGGCTTTCCTGGACCTCTATGGCGGCCTTGCCGACCAAGCCGCGTTCAGCCCCGATGCGGCGAGTGCCGGACGGCGAGCCTTGCGCAACACACTGCTCGACTATCTCGCGTTACAGCCTGGCGGCGCTGCGCTGGCCGCCGGGCATTTCCAGTTCGCGACCAACATGACCGACCGCGCAGCCGCTCTTGGCGCGCTTGCTCATCGCCACCACGGCTCGCCCGAGGCCATCGAGGCGCTGGCCGCATTCGAGGCGACTTATGGGTCCGATCCGCTGGTGATGGACAAATGGTTCCAGATCCAGGCCAGCGTGCCGGGACCGCAGGCTGTGGACACAGTGCGTGCTCTGGCCGCTCACCCGGCCTTCTCGATGGGCAATCCAAACCGGGTGCGCTCGCTGATCGGCACATTCTCCAGCGCCAACCAGACCGGCTTCCACCGCGCTGACGGCGAAGGCTACCGGTTCTTTACGCAAACGGTGCTTGAGGTCGAAAAACGCAATCCGCAAGTGGCGGCAAGGCTGGCGACAGCGCTGAGGTCATGGCGTTCGCTCGAACCGGGCCGGCAAGCCAAGGCCCGGGAAGCGCTGCTTTCGATCGCCAGTGCCGAAAACCTGTCGGCGGATCTGCGCGATATTGTCGAGCGCACTCTGGCGTGAGTGCAAACTCTGCTGATCATGGGAAGCTTCAACGACCGGGCGTCTATCAAACCGGCCGGTGGGGCTGTGCCTTTGCAGTCAACTCAATTCCAAGGGCCTTCATCACGGCAATTGTCGTTTTCAAGGTCGGATTGCCGTTCTCACTGAATGAACGATAAAGCTGTTCACGCGAAAGTCCCGTCTGGCTCGCTATTTGCGCCATGCCCTTGGCGCGAGCAACGACACCCAGCGCATGCGCGATATAGCCGGAATCTTCGGAAGCAAACGCCTCTGCCATGAACGCCGCAATCGCTTCATCGGAGGTCAGGCCCTCAGCCGGATCAACGCTCGTCAGTTTTTCAGCCATCTCATTCGCTCCATTCTTGTGCCAGACGTTTCGCCGTCTTGATGTCCTTTTTCTGGGTGCCTTTGTCGCCGCCGCATAGCAGGACGATGACCGTGTTGCCCCGCTTCTGAAAATAGACGCGGTAGCCGGGACCATAGTGGATACGCAGCTCGCTTATCCCCTCACCCACGGGCTCAACGTCTCCCGCATTCCCATAGGGCAAGACGGTCGAGCCGGGCAAAGATCGCGCCACGAGCGCGCTCATCCTTTAGCCGCGTCCACCATTTTCGGAACGTTTCGGTCTGCTTCAGATCGATCATATCAAACTGTAGTTTATAAACTACAGTTTGTCAAGGAAGGCTCCAGATCGGTTTCGATCTTCTCCAACTCGTCTTCTGGTCGTGCTCCACATGCGCATCGGACCACTTCGGCATTATTTTAGTCGATTTTTAATCTTTTTTCTCCGGACCACTGGACAAGGCGAATCACGTTTGATTCTTTACTGACGATTCGGATGTGCGGTGTTTGCCGGATCACCAAGCAGCATAGGCAAATTCGGGGAGTGCCATTTATGGCGAAGGCGGACGCGTGGGGCGCGCCCGGTGGGATGGCTTTTGCGCGTCGCGAGATGCGCAGTGATGGCCTTGCCGGGAATACGCGGCTCATTGCCGAACCGGCCTACAAGCGGCTTCTGGCCGCCGAACCGCTGCTGCGCCGGTCGATACCGGCCCTGATCATCATCTTCCTGCTCGTCATCGCGGCGCTGCGCGTGCTGTCACTGATGAATGAGCGCGACGATGTCGAGCGCGATGCCAAGGCGATCCTGACGCTGGCGGCGGCACAGCTCGCCAGTGCTCTGGCCACGACCTCGGATACCGTGCCCGGCGCCGTTCAGGATCTGCTGGAAACCACCAGCCGTCAGGGCGCGATGGGCCGCAGCCATGTGCTCGTCATCACCGACGGCGCCTTCAAGATCACCGCAGTGACGCCGCGCTCGATGCCCTGGCAAGGCCATGCCCTCGACGGCCTCGTCGAAGGCGGTCAGCCCCTGTTCATGTTCGGTGATCGCGCCGGCGTCATGGAGGTCAGCATCGGCGGACAGGACTGGTACGCCGCGGTCAGCGTGGCCAAGGACCAGAAGGGTGCCGCGGCGGCTTTGGTACCGCAGGACGCGGTCTTCGACGCCTGGCGCAAAACTGTCTCGCTGAACGTCACCCTGTTCGTGCTGACCGCCGGCGTGCTGATCATCATCCTTTATGCCTATTTCGGGCAGGCGGCGCGGGCGCAGGCCGCCGACCGCATCTATGTCGAAGCGCATCAGCGCATCGACATGGCGCTGGTTCGCGGCCGCTGCGGCCTGTGGGACTGGGACATGGTGCGCGGCAAGATGTACTGGTCGCGCTCGATGTACGACATGCTGGGCTACGAACCCTGCGACACAATGCTGTCCTTCGGCGAGGTTGACGAGATCATCCACCCCGAGGATGGCGACCTGTTCGAGCTCGCCAACAAAATTGTTGCCCGCGAGATCGACCATATCGACCAGGTGTTCCGGATGCGGCATGCCGATGGCCAATGGGTGTGGATGCGCGCTCGTGCACAGGTCATGGATCCGGAAGCGCCGGAAATCCAGCTGATCGGCATCGCCGTCGACGTCACCGAGCAGCGCCATCTGGCGCTGCGGTCCGAGGCGGCCGATCTTCGCCTCCGGACCGCGATCGAGAACATCAATGAATCCTTCGTGCTTTGGGATTCGGCCCAGCGCCTGATCATGTGCAACTCCAAATACCAGCAGGACAACGGGCTCTCGGATCGCGACGTGATGCCGGGCGTGACGCGCGCGTCTCTGGAAGAGCGGATGCTTGCCTTTGCTTCCGAGCGCCGGCTCGCCAACACCAATGGTCCGCAAGGCGGCGCCACTTTCGAGCGCCAGCTGAATGACGGCCGCTGGCTGCAGGTCAACGAACTCAGGACCAGGGACGGCGGCATCGTCTCGGTCGGATCCGACATCACCCAGATCAAGCTGCACCAGGAAAAGCTGGTCGAGAGCGAACGCAGGCTGATGGCAACGATCCATGATCTCAGCCTCGCCAGGCGCTCCGAAGAGGAGCGCTCCAGTGAGCTGGTCGACCTCAACCGCAAATACATGAAGGAAACCGAACGCGCCGAAGCGGCGAACCGGGCCAAATCCGAATTCCTGGCCAACATGTCGCATGAACTGCGCACCCCGCTGAACGCCATCATCGGCTTCTCCGAACTAATGGAACAGGGGCTGTTCGGCCCGCTCGGCTCGGAGCGCTACGAGGAGTACGCCACCGACATCAACAGCAGCGGCAAATATCTGCTCGGCGTCATCAACGACATTCTCGACATGTCCAAGATCGAGGCTGGCCAGTTCTCGCTGGACCAGGAGCAGATCGATCTCGGGCCGCTGATCAGCGAGACGGTCCGCGTCGTCTCGCTGCAGGCCGCGCAAAAGGCGATCACCGTCGAAACGCGTATCGCCGACGCGCTGACTTTGTTCGCCGATCGCCGGGCGATCAAGCAGATCGTCATCAACCTCCTGTCCAACGCGGTGAAGTTCACCGGCCAGGGCGGACACATATCGGTCCGGGCCCGCAACACATCAGGCGCGTTGGTGCTGACGATCGAAGACAATGGCTGCGGCATCCCGAAAGCGGCGCTCGGCAAGCTCGGGCGGCCGTTCGAACAGGTGCAGAACCAGTTTTCCAAGAACCACGCCGGATCAGGCCTTGGCCTCGCCATCTCGCGCTCGCTCGCCGAGCTCCAGGGCGGCGCGCTGAAGATCCGTTCGACCGAGGGCGTCGGCACCATCGTGTCGGTTCGCATACCGGTGAAGAGGGCTCTGGCGGCGGTCAAAGCGGCGGCTTGAATACCAGAATTTTCTCTCCCATTCCGCCGTGAGCGCAAGGCGGGATGCTTTGACAAAATTATCCATTCTATCTATTTTAGATAAGAAGAGGATTTATCATGCGCGTCACATCAACGGAATTCCAGCAGAATGTCGGGCGCTTCCAGGACGCCGCCCAGCGTGCGCCGGTCGCGATCACAAAGAATGGCCGGACTCACACAGTGCTGTTGTCGGCGGCAATGTTCGAGGTTCTGGTCAAGGGGCGGGTCGCCCGTCCGGTGGAAGAACTGGACGACCAGACGCTAAGCGCAGTCGCCGAAAGCGCCGTCCCTACCGAATATGCCGGGCTTGACGCAATGCTCAAAGACTGGACGCCGTGAGCCTGCCCAAGCCTATCCCCGGCCTGGTGATATCCTATTCGTACCTCTGGGTGAGAGAATACCAAGGAGGTGCGGAGGAAGGCCGCAAAAGCCGGCCTTGCGCCATTGTCGCCGCTCGACGGATCGTGGAGGGCCGCGAGGTCGTAACGGTGGTTCCAATCACACACTCACCACCGGCTGACCCTGCCGATGCGATCGAGATACCTGCGCCACTCAAGGCCTATCTCAGGCTCGATGAAACGCCGTCATGGATCGTCGTGACCGAAACCAATGATTTCCTCTGGCCAGGTCCCGACCTGAGGCCCATTGCAGGCAGCAAGCCATCCCGCTTTGACTATGGCATGCTTGCCGCCGCGCTTCTATGCCTATCTGCGCGACAGGATTTTGCAGGCTCACGCAAGCCGCGCGCTTCGGCAGGTTCGGCGAACAGAGTAGCCGCGAGATCGCTTGAGTTGCGAAAAGCTCCGGCGACTGACGCCGCCAGAGTTTCCAGGATCACGTTCACTCCACGCTGTCGTCGTCATCCGATTGGCGATGATGGCCAAAACGCCTGCCCTTCGGCAGTTCGCTCTTCTCGATCTTGCCGTCATTGTTCTTGTCGAGCATGGCGAAGACCTTCTTCTCGCGACCGGTGATGTCATCTGAGGTCAGCGTGCCATCGCCCCTGGTGTCGTAGCGGGCAATGATGCGGCTGGCCATCCGCTCGAAGCGGGCCTTCTCCAGTGCGTCGGCAAGTTGGGCGACGGTCAGCTTGCCGCCATTGTCGGCGACGAGCTTCTTCAGCCGGGCGTTCATTGCATCGGAGAATTGGTCGAAGGTGATGGTGCCGCCATTGTCATCCATCGCCCTGTCGAGACGCATCATCGTGCGCTCGCGAATCTTTGCGCTGTCGATGTTTTCGGCGTGCGCCGCGCTGCCGACGGCGCCGGCGAGAGCGATGAAGGCAAATGCGAGTTTGGTTGACTTTCTCATGGTCTTCTCCTGTTGCATCGTCACCCCCGATGCGGCCGGACCCGCTATTTCACGGTCGTCCGGCACGAAGCAAAAGGTCAAAGTCCTTCCTGACCTTTTGCGACGTCTCCTTGAGGTGCGCTTCCAGCACACCGAAATCCGGCAGGTCGGTGACCGCCAGAAGCAAATCCGAAAGCCCTGGCGGAACATCGTCGCGCTCAAAAGCGCCGGTGAGGCACAGCCGCGTCATCTGGGTCAGCGCCAGATAGAGCGCATAAGCATCGGCAAGTTCCTGCCTGACTCCGGCATCGGCGAAGCGCGGTGTCAAGCGAGACAGGATCTCGGCTGTACCGGTGACGCGTGGCCCAGCCTCGACCTGCCCGGTGATGAGAGCCACCTGGGCGATGAATTCGAGATCGATCAGTCCTCCGGGGATCAGCTTGATGTCCCAGAGATCGCGTGGCGGCTTTTCCGTCTCGATCATGGCGCGCATGTCCGAGGCTTCCGCCCTCACTTTTGCGGCGTCGCGCGGCTGGTCAAGCACGGCCGCCACTTCCGCTTCGACCTCGGCGCACAGACCGCCATCGCCGGCGATTGCACGCGCCCGCGACAGCGCCATGTGCTCCCAGGTCCAGGCCTCCTGGCGCTGATATTTCTTGAAGGCATCGATGTGGGTGGCCACCGGCCCCTTGTTGCCCGACGGTCGCAGCCGCAGGTCGAGCTCATAGAGCACCCCTTCCGCCGTCGGCGCGGATACGGCCGAGATCAGCCGCTGCGTCATGCGGGTGTAGTAGTGCGAAGGCGCCAGCGGCTTGTCACCGTTGGAATCCTCGGCGTCCGCAGCGTGATCGTAGAGCAGGATGAGGTCGACATCCGACCCCGCGGTCAATTCGCGGCTGCCGAGCTTGCCCATGCCCAGCAACGAAACCACGCCGCCGGCGATCGTGCCGTGGCGCGCCGCGAATTCGGCCGACACCGCCCCTAGAGCCGCCTCAATGGTAAGATCGGCGAGATCGGAGAAAGCGCGGCCAGCCCTGGCCGGGTCAATCGAGCCGGCAAGCAGCCGCACGCCGATCAGGAACTTCTGTTCCGAGGCAAAGATGCGCAGCCGGTCGAGCACGTCTTCATAGAGCCGGTCGCCCTCAAGAAAGGCGGAAAGTCGCGCGGACAAATAGGCGCGGTCCGGCAACTCTGTCAGCAAGGCCGGGTCAAGCAGGCCATCGAAGACATGCGGGCGGCGGGTGATGATCGCCGCCAGCCGGGGCGCGGCGCCCATGATCGTCGCTATCAGCTTGAGCAAAGGCGGGTTGGATTGGAGCAGCGAGAACAGTTGGATGCCGGCGGGCAGACCGGCAAGGAACTCGTCGAAGCGGATCAAGGCTTCGTCCGCCCGGCGTGTCTGGCCGAAAGCGCGCAGCAAGGCCGGCGTCAACTCCGTCAGCCGCTCGCGCGCCTCCGCCGACCGGGTGACGCGATAGCGGCCGAAATGCCAGCCACGGATGACACGGCAGATGTCGCTCGGCCGCTGGAAGCCGAGACCATGCAGGGTCTGCAACGTGTCTGGATCATCGACATCACCGGTGAAGACCAGATTGCCGATGCCCGCCGAAAGCTCCGGCGCCGTCTCGAACAGCGCCGCATAATGGCGCTCGACCTGCTGCAACGAGGCGCGGAACGCCAGCGAAAAGGCAGCCGCATCGGCAAAACCCAGCATGCGGGCGATCCGCTCCAGCCCTTCATCGTCTTCCGGCAGCGTGTGCGTCTGCTCGTCGGCCACCATCTGCACGGCGTGTTCGACGCGGCGCAGGAACCAGTATTGGCGGGCGAGTGCGTCACGCGCGTCTGATGTGATCCAGCCACGCGCGGCAAGCTGGCCAAGCATTGGCACCGTCTCGCGGCCGCGCAGTTCCGGGAAGCGGCCGCCGGCGATGAGTTGCTGTGTCTGGACGAAGAACTCGATCTCGCGGATGCCACCGCGTCCGAGCTTGACGTTGTGGCCCTTCACCGCGATCTCGCCGTGGCCCTTGTGGGCGTGGATCTGGCGCTTGATCGAATGGACGTCGGCAATCGCCGCGTAGTCCATGTATTTGCGCCAGATATAGGGCTGAAGCTCCTTGAGGAAGGCGGCACCCGCAGCCGGATCGCCGGCCACCGCACGCGCCTTGATCATCGCCGCTCGCTCCCAGTTCTGGCCGCGCGCCTCGTAGTAGCGCAGGGCTGCTTCGACAGGGATCGCCAGCGGGGTCGAACCGGGATCGGGGCGCAACCTCAGATCGGTCCGGAAGACATAGCCGTGCTCGGTGCGGTCCTGCAGTATCCGGACCAGCCGTCGCGTCAGCCGCGAAAACAGTTCGGTTGCGTCGAGAGGATCGACCACGGCAGGCGCTTCCGGATCGAAGAAGACGACGAGATCGATGTCGGAGGAGAAATTCAGCTCATGCGCGCCAAGCTTGCCCATGCCGAGCAGGATCCAGCCCGATTGCCGCGACGGGTTGTCGAGGTCCGGCAGTTTGAGCTTGCCTTGGCCATGCGCATCACGCAGCAGGAAGTCAACGGCTGCACGAGTGCAGGCATCGGCAAGGTTGCTCAACCGCCGCACCGTAAGAGATGTTTCTGCCTCACCAGCGAGATCGGCGAGCGCGATCAGGAAATGCGCCTCGGCCTTGCATTGACGCAGCTCCATCATCAGGCTGGATTCGGAAACCATCTCAGCCAAAGGCGCCTTATCGATCGCGTTGGCGATCGCTTTGAGGCGAACCTCGACCGGCTGGTCGAAAAGAGCATCCAGAATCCGAGGCCGGCGCCGCGCCATGTCCCGCAGGAATGGGGAGAGGTCGAAGACGGCGGCGAGAAAATCCTGGCCCTCGCCCTTGCCGCTCAGAAACCTGGCCAGCCGCGTCAGCCCTTCTTCGCGTGCCGCCGCAGCGATTTCGGCCAGTTCCTGCCGCGCGCGGGCTTCGTCGAGAGGGACAAGCCCAACCGCCGGCTTCAGCAACCAGTCCGTAGCCGTCCGTTTCGCGACCGCAGCCATCAATGATCCTCCCGTGCAGGGAAACTCATGACCACGGATAGTCCTGGATTGCCAGGCAGGAGATCAAGCCGGCCATAGTGGAAGCTCATGACCGCCTTGGCGAGGCTGAGGCCAAGACCGGAGCCGGGCTGAGAACGGCTCTTCTCCAGCCGCACGAAACGCTCGGTCGCCCGGGCCCGATCAGCATCGTCGGGAATGCCCTGGCCGTTGTCGGCGACGGAAAGCCTGATCTCGCCATGGGTCCGCTCGAGCGCCACACGGACCGTGGGTTTGGACGTGGAGTCCGTCGAATATTTGATCGCATTGTCGACGATGTTGGACAGCGCCTGGCCAATCAATTCGCGGTTGCCGTCGACCAGAAAAGCACCATTCACCGCTCCTTCGAGCAAAACGCCGGCCTCCTCCGCCACCGGCTCGTAGAGCTCGACGACATCACGCACGGCCGCCGCCAGATCGACGCGGTTGGTGTGTTCGGAAGAATATCCGGCCTCCAGCCGGGAGATCATCAGGATGGCATTGAAGGTCTTTATCAGCTGATCGGACTCGGTAATCGTGCCTTCCAGCGCCTGACGGTAATCGGCTGGCTTGTGCTTGCCGGAAAGCGTCGCTTCGGCCCGGTTGCGCAGCCGGGTCAGCGGCGTCTTCAGATCATGCGCGATGTTGTCGGAAACCTGCTTCAGGCCTTCGTTGAGCGTGGCGATCCTCGCCAGCATGGCATTGAGGTTTTCGGAGAGCCGGTCGAACTCGTCGCCGGCGCCGGTCACCGGCAGCCGGCCCGAGAGGTCGCCGCCCATGATGCGGCGGCTCGCCTCCGACACGCTGTCGATGCGCTTCAGCGCGGCGCGGCCGACAAAGAACCAGATGAGCAGTCCGCCGAGCCCCATCATGCCAAGCGCCAGCATCAGGGCGCGGCGGATGACGGCGCGGAAGCGCTCCGGTTCGCCAAGATCGCGGCCGACCAGCAGGATCATCTGGTTGGGCAGCCGGAGCACCAGCGCAATGGCGTTGTGACCCTTCTCGCCTTCGGCCTGCGGCGCTGCGTTGTCGCCAGTTGCAGGAGACGTCGTCTGGTCGGACGTCCCGCTGCGCAGACGGTCGAGCTCGCCTTCGCCAAAGCGCTTGTAGGAGAACGGCTCGGTCGTCCAGCCCTCGGTATCGATCACACCAGGTTCCAGGGCCTGCACATTGCCGGTCAGGATCTGGCCATTGGCGTCGGCGATCAGATAGAGATTGGCGCCGGGCTGACGCGAGCGGTTTTCGACCACGCGCACCAGCAACGGCAGGCCGCCCTTTTTGTAGGCGCGGGCCAAGCCTATTACTTCATCATTGATTGTGTCCTGCGTCTGCCCGGTCAGCATGCTCGCTGACAGCGATGTCATGTAGAAAACCAGCAGCACGGCGCACAGCGCGAAAAGCAGGAAGTAGAGCGCCGAAAGCCGCGCAGCCGTCGTCTTCATGATGGCGGGCACGGAAAGAGCCATGCTGTCGCTAGCCGCCCTTCAGCATATAGCCGGCGCCGCGAACCGTATGCAGAATAGGCTTGTCGAAGCCTTTCTCGATCTTGCCGCGCAGCCGCGAGACGTGAACATCGATGACATTGGTCTGCGGATCGAAATGATAATCCCAGACATTTTCGAGCAGCATGGTGCGCGTCACCACTTGGCCGGCATGACGCATCAGATATTCGAGCAGGCGGAATTCGCGCGGCTGCAGCGTGATCTCGCGCGCCGCCCGGCGGACCGAATGCGACAGCCTGTCGAGTTCAAGGTCGCCAACCCGGTAGACGGTTTCGGTCTCCTTGGCGCTGGCGCGGCGGTTCAACACCTCGACGCGGGCCAGAAGTTCGGAGAATGCGTAGGGCTTGGTCAGATAATCATCGCCGCCGGCGCGCAGACCCGTGACCCGGTCATCGACCTCACCCAGTGCCGACAGGATCAGCACCGGTGTGGTGTTGCCCCGCGATCTAAGGCCGGCAATGACCGACAGGCCGTCTCGGCGCGGCATCATCCGGTCGATGACCATCACGTCATAGTCACCGGCGTCCGCCAGCGCGAAGCCGGTTTCGCCATCACCGGCGACATGCGCGGTATGACCGGCCTCGGCAAAGGCTTTCTGCAGATAATCCGCAGCCTCGCGGTCATCTTCTATGACAAGAATCTTCATAGGACCGTTATACGCGATTTCGCTGGAAGGTTGAGTAGTAGGCATCTGCATTTTAGCCTTTGCCAAAGCGCATCGCGATCAAGATGATCGAGACCGCGCGCGATAAAATCTTGTTCTCTGATTATCTTCATCCCGGACATGCCTGTGTTCAGGCATGATCCTGCAATCACCACATCCTCTCGGCCCAGACCCGAGGGAGCGTTTTGGGTAGGCTTTCAAAATGTGCGGCAGCGGGCGATGGGAGGCCCGCTGCCGCTGGAGGAGAGCACGATGACTGACTAACGTACCCGGCTCCATGCTTTCCCATGCGGCGGCTCGGGGGTGTTTGAAACCGCCGCATCGGAAAAGTCGTTGTCAGCCCTTGGCGACGGGCAGCGCGACGAAGCGGTTGTTGTCGTCGCGGGTGATCTGCATCAGCACTGCCTTGCGGCCGGATTTCACCGCTTCGGTCATCGCCTTGGTGATGTCGTCGGCGCCATTCACTTCTGTCGAATTGACCGCGGTGATGACGTCACCCGGCTGGATGCCACGATCGGCGGCATCGCTGTCGGGATCGACATCGGTCACGACAAGACCCTTGCCGTTTTCAGATTTGGTGACTTTGAGGCCGAGATCGGCAAGCGTGTCGGGCTTTGCCGGAGCGGCGGGCTGCTGTTGCTGGTCATTCGAGGCCTGCTTGTCACTTGCCGGCAGCTTGCCGAGATCGACCTTGATGGTCTGGCTCTTGCCGTCCCGCCAGACAGTGACGTCGACCAATTTGCCTGGCGAATAAGCGCCAATCAAGCGGGCGAGTTCCTTCGGCGATGCGACGTCCTTGCCCTCGACCTGGGTGATCACGTCACCGGCTGTTATGCCGGCCTTCTTGCCTGGGCCGTCGTCCTGGGCGCTCGACACCAACGCGCCATTGTTGGACTTCAGACCAAGTGATTCGGCGATGTCTGATGTGACCGGCTGGATCTCGACGCCGAGCCAGCCGCGCTGAACCGCACCACTTTTCATCAGGTCTTCGACAACCTGCTTGGCGGTCGAGGCCGGAATGTCGAAGGCGATGCCGACGCTGCCGCCGGAAGGCGAGAAGATCGCCGTGTTGATGCCCACCACCTGGCCGTTGAGATTGAAGGTCGGGCCGCCCGAATTGCCGCGGTTGACCGAGGCGTCGATCTGGAGGAAATCGTCATAAGGTCCAGCGCCGATGTCACGGCCGCGCGCCGAGACGATGCCGGCGGTGACGGTGCCGCCGAGACCGAACGGATTGCCGACCGCCACGACCCAGTCGCCGACCCGAACCTTGGAATCGTCGGCGAAGTCGACATAGGTGAACTTGCCGCCACCATCGACCTTGAGCACGGCGAGGTCGGTGCGAGGGTCGGTGCCGACCAGCTTGGCATCGAGTTCCTTGCCGTCACTGGTCACCACGGTGAAAGCGGTGCCTTCCTCTACGACATGGTTGTTGGTGACGAGGTAGCCGTCCTCGGAAATGAAGAAACCGGAGCCCTGCGCCACCGGCCGCGGCTGGTCGTTGTTGCGGTCGCGGTTACCGAAGCGGCGATGACCGTCATCGTTCTGGCCATTCTGGTCGCCGAAGCCGCGGAACTCCTTGAAGAAGCGCCGCAACTGCGGATTGTTGGGAAGATTATCCAGACCGTCCTGATCATCGGAGCCATCATCGGCGGTCGGCTGGATCTTGGCCTTCACCTTGACGCTGACGACGGCGGGCGAAACGCGCTCGACGACATCCGCAAAGCCTTGCACCTGCGGCGCCTCGACGCGTACGGCGTCGGCCAGAACGGGACTGGTTCCACTGGTCAGCGCGCCAACGCCGATCACGCCGGCAACGGCGACGGAAGCGGCAGCAGCCAGGAAACGCTTGCGGGTTCTGGAATATGAATTGGGGGCAATATTCATGGATCTCTTATCCTCTTTCAAACGGACGCTGCTTGATCGGCATCCTCGGGGAGAGAGAATTAGAGAGGCGCACATTACGGCGCCATTTCCGACACATGAAACTTTGGTAATGTTGGCGGAGCGGTCGCCGCCGTCAGTCGCGGTGAAGGATGGCATCCAATGCCACCTGTTCCTCTGACGACAGGGACTTTGTCGCCAGTGTCCGGCGCGACCGCGCTGTCAGCACAATGAATACGCCTCCGACCAGCAGCAACAGTACGGGCGTGCCCCAAAGCAGTGCGTTGCGCAGGTCGAAACGGGGCTTCAGCAGCACGAATTCGCCGTAACGCGACACGACATAGTCCATAACCTGCTGGTTGGTATCGCCGGCGACGAGGCGCTGGCGCACCAGGATGCGCAAATCGCGGGCAAGATCGGCATCGGATTCGTCGATCGACTGGTTCTGGCAGACCATGCAGCGCAGGCCTTCCGACAGTGCCCGCGCCCTCGCCTCGAGCGCCGGATCCGCCAGCATCTCGTCAGGCTTCACCGCCAAGGCAGAGCCGGCGAAGAACAGCGCCAACAGTAGGACAATCGAGGTTAATGAAAGGCGTGCGTTCATGGCAGGGTCGCGGGCGCCACGGCGCTCGCCTGCTTGCGCCGGCGCGAGGGCGCGCCGACACGCAGGCGCCTGTCCATCAGCGACATGGCAGCGCCCGCCATCATCACCAGGCCGCCGCCCCAGATCAGCGTCACCAGCGGTTTCCACCACAGGCGCACCACGACCGAGCCATCCTTGTTCTCATCACCGAGCGAGAGATAGAGCTGACTGAACCAGAGTGTCTTGATGCCGGACTTTGTCGTCGTCATCTGGCGCACGGGGAAGAAGCGCTTGGCCGAGGTGATTTCACCAGCCGCGTTTCCGTCGGCGCCGATCAGTTCGAAGCGACCACGGTCCTCGCTGTAGTTTGGCCCTTGCGCCGGATAAAGCCCGACGAAACGCAGCGTATGGCCTGACAATTCCACCGTCTCGCCGGCGCGCATGGTGAGGATCTTCTCAGTGCCGAAGGAGAGCGTGGCGACGATGCCGAGCAAGGTCAGGCCGAGGCCGAGATGGGCCAATGCCGTGCCGAAGACCGAGCGCGGCAGGCCGGCGAAGCGCCTGAACATGACGGCCGGTGCGACAGATCCGACCCCGGACTTGACGGCAAGGTCGGTGAGCGCGCCAGCAACCAGCCAGACGGCAAGGCCGATGCCGAGGGCGGCGAAAACCGACGCACCGTCGATAAACAGGCCGGTGACCAGCATCGCCGCCAGCGCTACTGCGAAGGCCGCCATCAGGCGTTGCGATGCGGCGAAGACATCGCCACGCTTCCATGCCAGCAGCGGCCCGAACGGCACGATGGCCAGAAGCGGCAGCATCAAGGGGCCGAAGGTGAGGTCGAAGAAGGGTGCCCCGACCGAGATCTTGTCGCCGGTGAGCGCCTCCAACGCCAGCGGATAGAGCGTGCCGACGAGCACGGTGGCGGTCGCTGTGGTCAGGAACAGATTGTTGAGGACGAGCGCGCCTTCGCGCGAGATGGGGTGGAACAGGCCGCCGGCCGTCAATTTCGAGGCGCGCAGCGCAAACAATGCCAGCGAGCCGCCGATGAACAGTGTCAAAATGCACAGGATGAAGACACCGCGCGTCGGATCGGTGGCGAAGGCGTGCACGGAGGTGAGCACGCCCGAGCGCACCAGGAAAGTGCCGAGCAGCGACAGCGAGAAGGTGAGGATGGCGAGCAGCAGCGTCCAGATCTTCAGCGCCGAGCGCTTTTCCATGACGATGGCCGAATGCAGCAGGGCGGTGCCCGCCAGCCACGGCATGAACGAAGCGTTCTCGACCGGATCCCAGAACCAGAAACCGCCCCAGCCCAGCTCGTAATAGGCCCAGTACGAGCCCATGGCTATGCCGCCGGTCAGGAACATCCAGGCGACCAGTGTCCACGGCCGCACCCAGCGCGCCCAGGAGGCGTCGATCCGGCCCTCGATGAGGGCTGCGACCGAGAAGGAGAAGCAGATCGAGAAGCCGACATAGCCGAGATAGAGCAGCGGCGGATGAATGGCGAGGCCGAGATCCTGCAGGACCGGGTTCAGGTCACGGCCTTCGATGGGCGCTGGATTGAGCCGGACGAAGGGGTTGGATGTCGCCAGGATGAACAGGAAGAAGGCAGCGCCAATGGCGCCTTGCACAGCCAGCACATTGGCCCGCAGCGTGGCCGGCAAATTGGAGCCGAAAGCGGCGACAAGGGCGCCGAAAAAGGTCAGGATCAGCACCCAGAGCAGCATCGAGCCTTCATGATTGCCCCAGGTTCCGGTGATCTTGTAGATCAGCGGCTGCAGCGAGTGCGAGTTTTCCCACACACTCGCCACCGAGAAATCGGAGTACGCATAGGCACTCGCCAGGGCGACGAAAGACAGCGCCGTCAGGGCAAAGCCGGTCACCGCGACAGGACCGCCAACAGCCATCAGGCGCTGGTTGTTGAGGCGCGCGCCGAACATCGGCACGATCATCTGCACCAGCGAAAGCGCAAACGCCAGGACCAGGGCGAAATGTCCGGTTTCAACCATCCCCGTCACTCACTCTTGCTCTCCTGCCAAACGCCCTTGGCCTTCAGGCCGTCGGCCACTTCCTTGGGCATGTAGCGCTCATCATGCTTGGCCAGCACGCTGTCGGCAATGAAGACGCCGTCCGGGCCGAAAGTGCCCTCGGTGATGACGCCCTGCCCTTCGCGGAAAAGGTCGGGCAGGATGCCGGTATAGGTCACCTTGACCGATTGGTGCGTATCCGTAACCGAAAAGGCGACAGTCGCGCCCTGCCCGCGCTGGACCGTGCCCTTTTCGACCAGACCGCCGAGTCTGATACGCTGGCCGGGCTGGACGCTTGCCGTGGTGATCTCGGCCGGCATGTAAAAATAGGACGCCTTCTGGCCAAGCGCGTAGAAGGTCAGCCCGGTGGCGGCGCCGAGGAAGGCCAGTCCACCCAAAATCACTGACAACCGTTTCTGCTTGCGCGTCATATCCTACTCCGTCGCCGTCAGGCCGAGCGAGGCGGCAAAGGCGGTGAATTTCTTGGCTTCGTCACTGCCGGCGCCAAAGACGGCGATGGCGCGACCGAGCGCATCACGCGCCTGGTCGGCCTTGCCCAGCACTACATAGGAACGAACGAGCCGCATCCATCCTTCCGGGTCACGCGGATTTTGCCGCAGTTTTTCGTCAAGGCCGGCGACCATCGTGTTGATCATGGCTTCGCGATCCTGCTGCGACATGGAGGACGCGGCGTCGACATCCCCGGCATCGGGGCCTTTCGCCGTCGCGCCGGAAGCGACTTCAGGCGTGCCGGATTTGGCCAATGCCTGCTCGACCGCACCACGCCATGGCGAGTCCGGCGGCAAAGTGCCCAGCATTGCCTGCCAGGCCGTCATCGCTTCCTTGTTCCGTCCCTCCTGCGCCAAGGCCATGGCCAGATAAAAGCTGGCCTTCGCATTGGCCGGATCGAGTTTCAGCGCCGCCTCGAAGGCATCCTGGGCATCGGCAGAAACAATGCCGCCTGCCGCACCGGCAATCGCCTCGCCAAGCCCCGCCCGACGGGCAGCACTGTCGCCGTCGAGGCGAATGGCGTTGCGGTAGGCGGCCACCGCGTCGGCAAAACGCTGCATGCGCAAATAGACCGGCGCCAGCACCTCCCAGCCCCTGCCGTCGGCAGGGTTGGCGGCAAGATGGGCCTCGGCGCGCGCCACCAACTCGTCGACCGAACTGTCGGCCGGGTTCTTGGCCAGCCGCTCGCTAAGCGGCTGCGACGGCAAATCAGGCGAGCCGATCTGGCTGTAGAGACCCCAGCTGACCAGCGGCACGGCGAGCACGGCCGCGGTCGCGACAAGCCGTGCCGTAACCGATACCTGCCTGGCCGAGGTCTTGCCGGCCGTTTCCGCATTGTCGAGGCGAAGGATGCGGCGCGCGATCTCGGCGCGGGCCTCTGTCGCTTCCGCAGGCTGGATCAAGCCCCGCGCTGCGTCGCGGTCGAGTTCGGACAATTGATCCCGATAAACTTCCAGATCGTGATCGCTGCTCGACGACACGCCTTTGGCGCTCCCGGCCAGCGGCAGCAGCACCGCCAGGCTCGCACCGAGCGTAAGTATCGCGGCTATGACCCAGAACAGCATGGTTCTTCCAATAACGGCAGAGCCCTGCCCTGCCAACACAAGCATCCTGCGACGCTTTGACGGCCGCCGCGCCTGACGTCCTTGATCGACATCAACCGGCCGGAGCCGGTCTGGATATCAGGTCAGCGGCGTCCAGCTGCCGTCGGCGTTGCGGCAGGCGGTTCCACGGGCCGTAACGCCGGCGCCGCCGGTGAAGACGGTCTGCGTGTACTGGCGGCAATCCTGCGAACCAACGCGATAGGGTTGGGCCGGCACCACCTCGCCATAGCGCGAAGCCTGATCGCCCTTCCATGTCACCTTCTGGCCGCTGGTCGTATATTCGAGCGCCTTGTATTCCGCCTCGAGCGCACTGCGCTTCTCCGTTGCGCTGAGGCTATTGCCGATCGAGCCGCCAATCAGGCCACCATCCATCGCGGAAATGATCGAGGTGGTGACCTTACCGACGGAAGGAGGCGTTGAGGCCGGCGTAGCCCCAATGGTTGGACCCTTGCCGCCCAAGGTCGTGCAGCCTGACACGGCCAGCCCGGACAAGGCCAGCAAGGCGGAAACAAGCGCGACGCGAATCTTCATGCAAACAACCGGTTTTCTTGAGTTGGAGCCTGCCATGGATGCGCCGGGGGCCGCGTCATCGGAGAAGTAGGCGTGGCCATAGTATTGATATTTGTCGGAAATTTGGCCGCTGCCGGCAAGGCCGGGAGCAATAGATATTGCTCGGGGAGCAATCGATATGTCGCCATAACATGGCCCGTCCACCGCTGTCGATTGGCCTGGGAAAGCGTCACTGAAGGCTCCGCAACCGCACCACCGCCTTCAATCCCCCCATGCCGGACCGTTCAAGCGCGAGAACGCCTCCATACTCGTTGACGAGGTCGGCGACAATGGCAAGCCCCAAACCTGTTCCCGGTTTTGTCTCGTCCAGGCGCCGTCCGCGCTTCAGCGCGTCGCGCGCCTTGTCTTCGGGAATGCCCGGGCCGTCGTCGTCGATGCTGATCTCAAAAAGATTGTCATCCTTGCTAGCCAAGGGCGCGACGGTGACCGACACCGCGCTTCTTGCCCATTTCATTGCATTTTCGAGAAGATTGCCGAGCAGCTCCTCGAGGTCCTCGCGCTCACCGGCGAACACAATCTCGGTGGCCGGCAGCGACAGCGACAGGCTGGTCTGCGGATTGAGCTTCTGCAACACCCGCACCATGCGCTGCACCAACGGCGTTACCGGCGTGCGATAAACGACGCTGTCGCGCTGCGCCGCCACACGGGCGCGTTGCAGATAATGCTCGACCTGCTTCTGCATGGAGGCGGCCTGTTCGGCAATCAATTGGCCTTTGGCGCCGCCGAGCGCGCGGCCTTCATTGAGCATCACCGCGAGCGGTGTTTTCAATGAATGAGCAAGATTGCCGACCTGAGTCCGAGAGCGCTCGACGATGCGTTTGTTGTTTTCGATCAACGCGTTGGTTTCGTTGGCTAATGGTTCGATCTCGGCCGGGAAGCGGCCGTCAAGCCTCTGCGCGGTGCCTTCACGAACCATGGCCAGTGCGTTCCGGACCCGGCGCAGCGGCTGCAAGCCAAGAAAAATGGCAATCGCATTGATGGCGATCATGCCGACGCCGAACAGGCTGAGATAGGTCAGCAGGCGGCGCTGGAAGGTGGAGATTTCCTGTTCAAGTTCGCTTTGATTGCCCATGACGCGGAAACGCGCGGCGCGGTTCTTGGCGTCGAGCACGAACTCGCTTTCGAACACCTGGAGTTGCTCGCCATCGATGCCTTCGGTCGCATAGCTGCGCTGGAAGCTGGCATTGAAGGGCACTTCGGCGACGCTTGGCGACGGGATGGTCTTGGTCATCGAAGAGGAATGAAGATCGCCATGCACGCCTTCAGAGGCAGGCTCCACCGACCAGTACCAGCCCGAATTCGGCTCCGAGAACCGGAGATCGCCGAGGTCGGGGGCGCCGGTCAGCGCGCCGGTGTCGGAAATGCCGATGGAACCGATCAGGTTGAAAAGATGCGCCGACAAAAGACTGTCGAAGCCGCGTTCGCTGGCCTGGCGATAGAGCGTGGTGATCAGGGTAAAGATGACGACAAGCGTCAGGATCGCCCAGACCGTGGAAAAGGCGATGACGCGGAACGTCAGCGAACGCGGCCACAAACGCAGCGAAAGCGGCGCCTTTGCGGTTGGTTTGAGCGGTTCCGAGTTACGCCTCCGGCTCACGCATGCGGTAGCCCATGCCACGCACGGTTTCGATCATGTCGATGCCCATCTTCTTGCGCAGCCGCCCGACAAACACCTCGATGGTGTTGGAATCACGATCAAAATCCTGGTCGTAGAGATGCTCGACCAGTTCGGTTCGCGAGACGACCTCGCCCATATGGTGCATCAGATAGGCAAGCAGGCGGAATTCGTGCGAGGTCAGCTTCAGCGGCACGCCGTCGACATCGGCCTTCGAGGCCTTGGTGTCGAGACGCAGCGGCCCGCAGGTCAGTTCCGACGAGGCATGGCCGGCGGCGCGGCGGATCAGCGCCCGGAGCCTGGCCAGCACCTCCTCGATATGGAACGGCTTGGTGACATAGTCGTCGGCTCCGGCATCGATGCCGGAGACCTTGTCGCTCCAGCGGTCGCGCGCGGTCAGGATCAGCACCGGCATCTTGCGGCCACCGCGACGCCAGCGCTCGACCACGCTGATGCCGTCCATCTGCGGCAGGCCTATGTCGAGCACGACGGCGTCGTAAGGCTCGGTGTCGCCGAGGAAATGGCCCTCCTCGCCGTCAAAGGCGCGGTCGACCACATAGCCGGCGTCGACCAGCGCATCCGCTATCTGCCGGTTGAGATCCTTGTCATCCTCGACGACGAGTACGCGCATGCGGAGATCGATACCTGTTGAAGAGCTTGGTTAGATTGAAGAACTTGGTCGGGTTGAAGTCTGGGTCAGATATAGGCCGATTCCGGCGGCCAGGGAAACGTAGCCCGTAAGACGGAAGGCTGGCTCAGTTCTGCGGAACGACGATCTCGGAGCGGCGCGGGCGCTGCCCATCCTTGCCAGGTACCAGAACGACGATGACGCAGACCGCCTGGCCACCGCGCGTCGACTGCGAGGCCTTGGCCAGCGTTCCGCCATTCTGCTCGGCCACCTGTTGGCCAATCGCGTAGCAGTCGTTCCCGGCCACGACGATCGGATCGCCCTGGCCGGACGCCGCGACCGGCGTGGCGCTTGCCTGCGACGCAAACAGCCCGGCAGCACAGAGCGCCAGGGTCGCGGTTCGGAAGTGAGAGCGAAGCGTTTTCATGGTCGGCGTTGTAACGCATCGGTGCTGAACGTGAAATGAACAGTGAACGATGCGAAAACCATGTCCGCTACACCCCTGAAACGTGAGACGACAGATCGTGATTTCGACGCCCAGCTCGACGAAATCACGCAGACGCCAGTCTAGACTCCGTTTCGGTCACATTGAAAGCGCGTCAGGCATTTTCCTGCGTCAGTGCACGAAACCGCAACAGACCATGGTGCACAAGGAGATCCTCGTCGTAGCGGGCCTCGGTGAATTCAAGCGTCAGCCGCGTCTGCCCGCGCGGGCCAATCGTCAGCGCCGCATTGGCCAAGCGTGCCTTGATGGCGTCCATGATGGCAAGCGTCTCGGCTTCGCCATGGGCTTTCGACCAGACATGCAACGTGATCAATTGGTCGTCATTGTTCTCGGCGCCGGTATCCCAGTCAAAGGCCGAGGTCTGACCGCAGGTCACATAGGGAAAAGCGGCATTTGCGGCTGGGCTTTCCAACAGTCCAGCGCCGCCGAGCAACGCCGACAGCGACTTGTCGCTTTTCAGTCTCAGAAACAGTGCCTGCTGCAAGTCGCCGGGCGCGGTCATCGTCCATTTCCTCAAGCCATTGCACCACCGACAATGCTTTTCCAAAGCCTGCCCATGTCTGCATACCCTTGCCAGATATAGCGGTTCGCCACGCGAAGACGATGGCGATTCGTCATCGCAATGATGAATGCCGATGATCTCGGCAATACGACTTTGCCGACAATCCCGTCAGTTGATGGGGCGCAGCCTGACCACGAAGCTGCGCACCGCCAACACCAGCACGGTGATGATGATCAGAATCACCGAAAGAGCGGCGATCGCCGGGTCGATATTATCGCGCAGGCCCATCCACATCAGCCTGGGCAGCGTGATGGCGTTGACCGAGGTGATGAACAGGGTGACGCCGATCTCTTCCCAGGACAGCACGAAGGACAATAGCGCCGCGGTGACGATACCGAATTTGATGTTGGGCATGATGATGCGCGTGGCGCGCTCCCAGACAGTTGCGCCGAGACCCCGCGCGGCAAGGTCGATGCGGCGGTCGAGCTGGCTGAGCGAGACCAGGATCAGCACCGTGGCGAAGGGCACCGTCATCACCGAATGCGCCATGGCGACACCGAGCCAGGTGTCGTAGCCGAAGAACGAACTCATCCCCGAGACCGAGGTCAGAAGGAAGTACAGCGTGATCGCCGACACCACCGGCGGCACGACCATCGGCAGCAACACGAAACCAACGAGGGCCGCCGTGAAGCGCGGCTGGAACATCCACACGCCGAGGCTGAAGCACAGAGCGAGTACTGTGGAAAAGGCACTGCTGACGATGCCGATGCGGATGCTAAGCAGGATCGAGTCGACCCAACGCGGATCCTCGATCAATGCCCTGTAGTGGCGCAGCGACAGTTCGCCTGACGGCATCGCCAGCATGCGGCTCGGCGTCAGCGACACCGGGATGACGGCGAGCAGCGGCATCAACAGGAACAGCGCCACCAGGGCTGCGATAACAAGCGAGACGGGACCGGGGCGATAGGTCGGCATCAGATCAACTGCTTCGGTTTGACATAGCGGAACAGCACCGCCATCAGCACACCGACGAACAGCACCAGGACGACGCTGATCGCCGCGCCCAGGCCCCAGTCCGGGCTCTGGAAAATCCTGAGATAGATCAGTTCGGCGATCATGACGCTGCGGCCGCCGCCAAGGATCGCCGGGGTGACGAAGAAGCCGAGCGAGAAGACGAAAACGATCATCGCCGAGCCGATGATGCCGGAGCGCGTCATCGGCACGAACACCGTCCAGAAGGTGCGCATGCGGCTGGAGCCGAGGCCGCGCGCTGCCAGCAGCACGCGGTCATCGAGGCTGCGCATGGCCGATGCCAGCGGAAAGACGGCGAAGGGAATGAGGAAATGCGTCATGCCGACGATGACACCGAACTCGTTGCGCACCAGCGCCAGCGGTTCTGAAATGAAGCCGATCGCCTGCAGCCAGGTGTTGATCAGGCCGCGATTCGAAAGCAGCGCCACCCAGCCGAAAGCGCGTGTCAATACAGAGATCCAGAACGGCACCAGGATACAGAATTCGGCGACAAGGCGCTGTGCCGGCGTGCCGCGTACCCAGACCACAGTGATGGCGTAGGCAGCGCAGACCGAGACGATGGTAACGATGGCGGCGATGCGCAGCGTGCGGATGAAGACCGACTGCACCAGATCGTCGGTGAGCAACGCCTCGTACTGGCCGAGCCCAGGCGTCGGCAGCGTGAAGCTCCATTTGACGACGCCAAGGAACGGCCAGGCATAGGCCAGGACGAGAAACAGGAGCAGCGGCGCCATCAACAGCGCCGCGCCCATCCTGTCTGAGAGATAGGACCGCATCCCTGCCCGGATCAGGCGGAGATGATCTTGGTGTATTCGTCGAGTGCCGCGCCGTAGTTCTTGGCGTACCAATCCATATCGAGCGCGATCTGCTTCTTCATGTTGTCCGGGTCGACGGGGTTGATGCGCTTCTTGTCGGCAGGGATCAGCGCGTCGGTGGCCGGATTGGCCGGGCCCTGGCCGAGCTTGTCGAACATGATGAGCTGCTTTTGCGGATCCTGGGCGCTGGCAATGAACTTCATCGCCGCATCCTTGCCGCCGGGGTTGCCCTTGAGCACGGCCAGCGCACCGGGCGAGATCAGGCCCTGATCCCAGATGAACTTGATCTTGCCGCCCGAGTCCTGCTCGATCAGCGAAGCGCGCGTCGACCAGACGATGGCCATCGAGGCTTCACCGTTGAGCAGCACGCTCTGGCTCTCGGCGCCGCCGCCCCAATAGGCGACAACGTTTTCCTTGAAGGCGGCGATCTTGTCATGCGCACGCTTGAGGTCGAGCGGGTAGAGCGACGCCGGCGCAATGCCGTCGGCGAGAAGGGCCGCCTCCCAGCTCGACACGCCCCATTTGTAGAGCGAGCGCTTTCCCGGGAACTTCTTCACGTCGAAGAAGTCCGCCATGCCGGTCGGGGCATCCTTGCCGTATTTCTCGGAATCATAGGCGATGATGTAGGAGAAGAAGTAAGTCGAGGCGGCGTAGTCCCAGCCAAAGCCCGGCCGCATCTTCTTCTTGTCGACGATGTTGTAGTCGATCGGCTCGAGCGCACCTTGGGCGCCGAGCGTGATGGCCGAGAACGGATCGACGTCGACCAGATCCCAGGTCGGTGCGCCGCTCTTGAACTGCGCCGAGATGGCGCCTTCGGTCGGGCCCGAGCCGTCCATCTTCACGGTAATGCCGGTGTCCTTGGTGAAGGCCTGGCCGTAGGCGGCATCGTAAGCCGTGATGGCGTCACCACCCCAATTGACCAGCACCAGTTCCTTGGCCTGCGCGAAGACACCGGTCGAGCGCAGCAGCATCGGCGTGCCGGCGAGTACGAGGGCCGCCAACTGCGTGAACTGGCGGCGCGAAATCTCGCCGCGGCCTGCCCTGGCGGACAGGCTGTCGATGGCTTGTTTCCTGGTATCGTTAGTCATGTCAGTTCCCCTTTTTGTTGTCGATCGTTCCCGGAAGCCTGCGTGTCCCATCGGTCACGCTGGCGGTCATTGTCCTCCATCCGGAAGGAGGAAACCCTTTTCCGCCGGCCAGGTCAGCCAGACGGAATTGCCTTTGCTCAGCGCTGCCGCCGCGACCTCATTGGGCACCGAGACGGTCACCTTGGCGCCCTGGCGTGTGGTGAGATCAAGCTTGGTCGCGGCGCCCAGATAGGTCGAGGCGGTGGCGGTCGCGGCAATGCCGTTCTCGCCGACCGCCGCTTCGCGCGCGATCGACATGTGTTCGGGCCGGATCGCCAGGATGGCGTCACCACGGACTTTCTCGGCCCTGCAGTGCATGTTGACCGCGCGGTCCTCGCAGAGGCCGGTCGAGCCATTGTCGGCGGGCTGGACCCCCTTCAGCGGTAGCATGTTGATCTCGCCCAGGAACTCGGCGACGAAGCGGTTGTCCGGCCGGTCATAGACTTCGTCCGGCGCACCGACCTGCAGCAATTTGCCATGGTTGAAGATGGCGACGCGCGACGACAGCGCCAGCGCCTCGCTCTGGTCGTGGGTGACGAAGACGAAAGTGGTGCCGGTTTCCTGGTGCAGGCGCTTCATTTCGGCCTGCATCTGGCCGCGCAGGCTCTTGTCCAGCGCCGAGAACGGTTCGTCGAGCAACAGCACGCCCGGCTCGAACACCAGCGCCCTGGCAAGCGCCACGCGCTGCTGCTGGCCGCCGGAGAGCTGCGCGGGCAGTTTCTTCTCGTGGCCGATCAGACCGACGCGCTCGATCATCTCGCCGACGCGCTTCTTGATCTCGGAGGCCGATTTCTTGCGGACCTTGAGCGGGAAAGCGATGTTGGCCTCGACGCTCATATGCGGGAACAGCGCATAGCCCTGGAACACCATGCCGGCGGCGCGTTGTTCGGCCGGGCGGTCGGTGATGTCGGTGCCGTCGCTGAACAGCCTGCCTTCGGTCGGCTGCACGAAGCCGGCAAGGATCATCAAGAATGTCGTCTTGCCCGAACCGGATGGGCCGAGCAGCGTCAGGAACTCGCCGCGGCCGATGTTGAGCGACAGATTGTCCAGCGCACGGAACGAGCCGAAGCTCTTGCCGATCCCGATTGCCTTGATCTCCGCGGCCCGGCCGGGTTGCTGCATCCTGCCTCTTCCTCAGTCCCAAGAGGAAATCGTAGGCAGGCTGGCGGCTCACCGCAACCGAATAGTTTTCGCCTCATCGGCAAATTTCATTCATCTATGCCGGGCTGGTCGTCCTGCGCTTAATAGGGCTGAATGCGGTTCTCCGAGAGCTTCGACCTCAACCACCCAGCGAAAGCGTCCAGCACCGGATGCGAAGCCTTGGCGTGTTCGGAGACGAGGAAATAGGAGCGCGGCGACTTGATGGCGATGTCGAACGGCCTGACCAGCCGGCCCTCGCTGAGTGCGCGCCGGCTGGTCAATTCGTCGCCCATGGCAATGCCCTGCCCGGCAATCGCTGCCGAAAAAACAAGGTTCATGTCGGAAAAGAAGATGCCGCCCTCGGTGTCGGGATTTTCCACCTTGGATAGCGCCAGCCAGCGCGCCCAATCCTCGGTGTCGTCGAGATGCAGCAGATTGGCACGCAGCACGTCCGCCGGCCGGGAAAAACCGCCGACCTTGTTGAGCAGCGTCGGGCTGCACAGCGGCGTGAACGAGATTTCGCAGAGTGGCTCGACCAAGCGGTTCGGCCAATTGCCGACACCGAAAGCGATGAAGGCGTCAGCCT
The DNA here is from genome assembly GCF_055456085.1 of Mesorhizobium subarcticum. Classification (NCBI taxonomy): domain Bacteria; kingdom Pseudomonadati; phylum Pseudomonadota; class Alphaproteobacteria; order Hyphomicrobiales; family Phyllobacteriaceae; genus Mesorhizobium; species Mesorhizobium subarcticum. The sequence goes on from NZ_CM144237.1 coordinate 5,834,779, forward strand.
CCGCATTGCTGACATCGTCGAGCCGCCTGGGCGTCAGGATGCGCAACGCCACGTCAGGATACATCTGCCGGAACTCGCCGATATGGGTGCATAAAAACAGCGAAGCGAAGCCCGGCGTGCAGGAAACGGCGAACGAGCCGCCGACGCCGGTGCCGGCATCACGCGTCACCGCGTCACCCAGCACGGTCAGCGCCTTGCGCACATCGCTGGCGTAGCGCTGGCCGCGCGGGGTGAGCGCGACGCCCTTGCCGATGCGCTCCAGCAGATCGAAGCCGAGATCGCGCTCCAGCAGCCGCAATTGATGGCTTACCGCGCTGCGGGTGAGGTGCAATTCGTCAGCGGCGCGCCAGACGCTGCCGTGGCGGGCGAAACTGTCGAGGGCGCGCAGCGCTTGCGTGGACGGAATTCTCAAGAGGTGAACCGAATTTGCACGAACCGGGAAAACATATCACTTTTTGGCACGCCGCTTCACTGCTTTCTTTGACGCATGGACAAACCGGTGACGACATCCGCGCAAGCGACCGCGCTTGCCTGCCTCGACGGCATCCAGCCGTCGCTGTCGGCATGGACGCACACCATTTTCGATTTCGGCGAGACCGCCTGGCGCGAATACCAGTCGGCCGCCTGGTACGTGGCACGGCTGAAGCATGAGGGCTTTTCCGTCGAGGAAGGCTCGGGCGGCATGCCGACTGCCTTTTGCGCCCACTGGACCAATGGCGCCGGGCCGACGATCGGCATGTATGCCGAATATGACGCCGTGCCCGGCAACTGCCAGGACGCGGTGACGGTGAAGCAGCCGCGGCCCGGCCTTGGCGTCGAGGCCGGCGGCCACACCGATCCGCATTCGGGGCTCGGCATGGCAAGCCTCGGCGGCCTGTTGGCCACCAAGGCCGCCATGCAGCGCCACGGCATTCCAGGCACGCTGCGCTTTACCGGCGAGCCGGCCGAAAAAGTGCGCGGCTCGAAGCCGATCCATGCGGCAAAAGGCTATTATGACGGCCTTGCCGGCATGATCTCCTTCCATCCCTTTTACATGCTGCCGCTCTGCAACACGGCGCGCTGGGACACGCATTGCGGCGCTGCCTACGCCATGATCTACCGTTTCATCTGCGACGAACCCGAAAACTGGATCCACGCAGGCGATGGTGCGCCGATCCCGCAGGCACATTCGGCGGTCCGCGCCCCGGGCGCCAATGACGCGCTGATGACGATGTACATGGCCTCCAAGGCGCTGCGCGATTCCATGCTGCCGCACCAGGGCGGCTGGTCGATCAGCGAGGCGATCCTGACCGCCGGCCAGGCAACGGCCGACAATCTGCCGGCGGGACTGGCGGAAATCCAGTACATGATCCGCGTGCCGACCATTGCCATGGCTGAGCAGGTCACATCAGTGCTCGACCGCAATGCGGCGGCGGCGGCCAGCATGAGCGGCTGCCGCTATGAGCGCCACTGGGTGTCGAAGTCGCGGCCAGGGCTGGCCAACCATGCCATGGCCGAGATCGCCTATGAAGCGCTGTCGACGGTCGGCCCGCCGCGCTGGGACGAGGCCGCCAGGGCGATCGCGCGCGAAATCCAGGTCAATGCCGGGGCTACCGCGACGGAGAACCCGTTCATCGACGAGTTGGAGCGGCTGATTTCGCCACAAGACGCCGAGGCGATCCTGCGCCGCGACCTGCCACCCTCGCAGGTGAATTCGACCTCCGATGACTACACCGACATGAGCTGGCATGCGCCGACGGCACGCTTCTATGTCGCGCGCCCGGCGCTGCGCTCGGCGAATGGCCACGCCTATCCATCCTGGGTGATGAATGCACTGGGCGGCATTTCCGCCACCATCGACCCGATGGTGACCTGCGCGGCCAAGACCGTCGCGCTGGCGGCGCTGCGCCTGCTCGAGGACAAGACCGCCCGCGACGCGGCGATGGACGAATTCGTCACCCGCACCGGAGGCGGCGTTGGTGGCACGAACTGGATCGCGCCGCTCTGCGACTACGAACCGCCGATCAATTTCCGCTGGCCGGAATATGTCACCACCGCGCGCGGCCGCGACTGGTGGATCCCAAGCAATGCATGACCAGACCAACTCTTGAGAACAAGCCCACGAGGAGAACTCCATGACCGTTCATGATCGCATCGTCGCCGAGCCGTTTTCGCTGCAGCGCCGCAATCCGGCTGGCGGCACCAAGCCGCTGACCGCCTGGGGCTTCGCCAACGAAACCGACGTGCTGACCGACGTGCTGCTCGGCTCGCCCAATTTCCTGCGCCATCTGTCGACCAGCTCGCTGTCGCGAAAACATCTGCGCGAGGCACCCTGCAACGTCCAGATCGCGCAGGCGCAGCATAAGGACCTGGTCGCCGCCTACGAGCATTTCGGCGTCAACATCCACTGGCACGAGCCGACGCCGGAACTGCCGATGCAGGTCTATTCCCGCGATTCCAGCGTGATGACGCCCTACGGCGCCTTTATCACCGCGATGGCCAATTGGTGGCGACGCGGCGAGAATTATGCCGCCATCCGCACCTACGAGAAACTCGGCATCCCGATCTACGACATGGTCACCGCAGGCACTTTCGAGGGCGGTGACTTCAACGTCATCGAGGAGGGCGTGGTGCTGATCGGCTGCGGCGGCGCCCGCACGCAGGAGGAAGGCGCCCGCCAGGTGCAGTCCTGGTTTGAGAAAGAAGGCTGGGAGACGCGTCTCGCCTTTATCGACGAATACTATGTCCATATCGACCTGATGGTGGTGCCGATCGCCGAAAAGCTCACCGCCGTCTGCCTCGCCTGCACCGAACCCGGCATCGTCGACTGGCTGAAGGGCAAGGGCCACGAAATCATCGATGTCCCCTTCCAGGACACGATGGCGCTCGGCTGCAACTTCATGTCGCTCGGCAAGGACCGGGTGATCGCGCCGACGTCGAGCCAGTCTCTGATCGGCCAGCTCAAGGCGCGCGGCTTCGAGGTTGCGGCCGTCGACATGAGCGAGATCTCCAAGACCGGCGGCGGCATCCACTGCATGGCGCAGGCGCTGAAGCGCGAAGCGGCATAATAGCCGGATAACGGCAATAACCCCTCACCCGCCGGATCGAGAATCCGGCGGGTGAGCAACTATGTTGGCTGTTGCCTGCCTTTTCCATCGACAAACCACGCGGCTGTGTCCTGCCTGCCCTTGTGAGCGTCCGAAAAATGGATGAATAGTCGCGACAGGGCGCCGCCCTGAAATTGCCCGCTTGCGGTTTTCAGGTCACGCCACAGCCGAGCCGGGTTTTTGAATGGTCAACCCTGAACCGCGCAAGAGAAGAGGTCCGATCGCGTCGCGCCTTCTGGCAGTGGATGCCTGGGTCGATTCCTCGCTCTATGAGGTTGGGTTCAAGGCGCGCCAGTTCTGGGAAGGCGCGACGATCTTCTCGCGGCGTTTCCGCCTCAAAGGCTGGCGCCGCGGCATGATCGAAGTTTTGAGCGAAGGTTTTACGCTTGGCGCCGGCGGCATCGTGGTGATGCTGGCGCTGGCCATCCCGGCCTTCCAGGATACGGCCGGCGATTGGCGCGCCCAGGGCGATTTCGCCGTCACTTTCCTCGACCGCTACGGCAACGAGATCGGCCAGCGCGGCATCATCCAGCGCGACTCGGTGCCGGTGGACGAGATGCCCGATCACGTCATCAAGGCGGTGCTGGCGACGGAGGATCGCCGTTTTTTCGAGCATTATGGAATCGATGTGCTCGGCCTTTCACGCGCCATCTTCGAGAATGTGCGGGCGAACTCGGTCGTCCAGGGCGGCTCCAGCATCACCCAGCAGCTGGCCAAGAACCTGTTCCTGACCAATGAGCGCACCTTCGAGCGCAAGATCAAGGAAGCCTTCCTGTCGCTGTGGCTCGAAGCCAATCTGTCGAAGAAGGAAATCCTGCAGCTCTACCTCGACCGCGCCTATATGGGCGGCGGCACCTTTGGCATCGAGGCGGCGGCCGACTTCTATTTCGGCAAGAGCGTCAAGGACTTGAACCTTGCCGAGGCGGCAATGCTGGCCGGCCTTTTCAAGGCGCCGACCAAATACGCGCCCCACATCAACCTGCCGGCGGCACGCGCCCGCGCCAATGTGGTGCTGTCAAACCTGGTGGATTCCGGTTTCATGACCGAGGGCCAGGTGCTGCAGGCAAGGCTGCATCCGGCCGATGTCGTCGACCGCGGCGAACAGAAGAGCCCCGATTACTACCTCGACTGGGCCTTCGACGAGGTCAAGAAGATCGCCAAGCCGGGGCAGCACTCGCTGGTCGCGCACACCACCTTCGACGCCAACATCCAGAAGGCGGCGGAAGAGTCGGTCGAATTCCACCTGCGCCAGTTCGGCAAGGAGTACAACGTCACCGAAGGTGCCGTGGTCGTCATCGAGACCAACGGCGCGGTGCGAGCGATCGTGGGTGGCCGCGATTACGGCGCCAGCCAGTTCAACCGTGCCACAAAGGCGCTGCGCCAGACCGGTTCGTCATTCAAACCGTATGTCTATGCCACGGCGATGGAACACGGCTTCACGCCCAATTCGATCATTTCGGGCGGCCCGATCAGCTGGGGCAACTGGTCTCCGCACAATTATGCCGGCGAATCCGCAGGCAATATCACGCTGATTATGGCCATGGCCAAGTCGATCAACACGGTGCCGGTGCGGCTGGCCAAGGACCATCTCGGCATCGCACCCATCAAGGCGATGGCGGAGTCATTCGGGGTGGAATCACCGCTGGAGGGGCACAAGACGATGGTGCTCGGCACCTCGGGCATGACCGTGATGGACCAGGCTACGGGCTACAGCGTGTTCGCTCAGAACGGCTTCGTCGGTTCCAGGCACGGCATCACCCAGCTCGTTACCCGCACCGGCGACGTGGTGTATGACTGGACCAAGGACGCGCCGCCGCCGCACCGCGTGCTGTCGGAGCAGGCGCTGAAATCGATGAACACCATGTTGGCCGCTGTGCCCGTGATGGGCACGGGGCGGCGGGCGCTCATTCCCAACATCGTCGTCGCCGGCAAGACCGGCACGACGCAATCCTACCGCGACGCCTGGTTTGTCGGCTTTACCGGCAATTACACGGCCGCCGTGTGGCTAGGCAACGACGATTTCACCCCGACCAAGAACATGACCGGCGGCACACTGCCGGCGATGGTCTGGCAGCGCCTGATGGTCTACGCGCACCAGAACATCGACCTGAAGCCGATCCCCGGCATCGACAAACCGTTCGTCGACGAGGAGATCGCCGCCAAGGCCGCTGATGCACAGAAGAAGAGCGAGGAACAGGCTGCGGCCGATGCCGCTGCCGAGCGCCCGGCGGTGCTTTCCAGCCGAACCACACAGACTTTGAGGGATATGACCCGGCTGTTCGAGACAGCGCCCCGGCTCGACGCCCCCGCCCCGCCCGAAACGCTTTCGGCGCTGTGATTGCCGCAGCGCAGCAGAATGGGCAATTCCATCACGCCGGCTTGCCACGAGGCCCCGCGCCGCGATATCCCCGAGCTGCAATTCTCCACATGACCGGCTTTTGATGCTCAAGAACGCCTTCCTGATGCTGCTTTCGCTTGCCATAGCCATTGGCGGCGGCGGCGCCAGCGTCTGGTATGCGCTGAAGATCCAGGACGGTGTCGGCGCGATCCGGATCGGCCAATGGACCGCCTTTCCCGACATCGGCACGCCGGCCGCCGACCCCTATTCCAAGGCGCGCGTGGCACGCGAGGGCGTGCTTGCACTCGGCCGCGCCGAAGGCTTGTCCTTCGTCGCGGAAAATGACGCTGCCGGCGATCAGCTCAAGCGGGAATGCACCTACAGGATAGAGGGCGGATTTCCGACGGCCCGCTTCTGGACACTCTATGCCGCCGATCAATCGCTCGGCGTCGTCGAGACCGGCAAACCGCGACTTGCCGCGCTTCAATCCTATGAGGTGCTGCGCCAAGCCGACAATTCGGTGATCATTTCGGTCGGCCACCACCCGATGCCCGGCAACTGGCTTTTGACTGACGGTTCCGGGCGGATGTATTTCGTCCTGACCTTCTACGACACGCCGATCGCCAGCAGCACTGGCCTGTCGGACGTTTCGCTGCCCAGGATCGTGAAGGCCGGCTGCGATGCGTAATGTCCTGGCAGCACTACGCCGCCTTTTCCATGCCGTCCTGCTCGGCCTGGTCGGCGCCAGCATCGTGCACATCGTGGTGCTGCTTCTGGTACCGGAATTTTCGGAACGCGACGCCTGGTCCCGACTGTCCATGGCGTCCGATCTCTACCGGATGAACCGGCTCGATGCCGAGGCCGGCGGCGCGCCTGTGGTGAAATCGGTCGACCCGCTGTTCTACGCCACGGCCTGCCGGTTCGACCTCGAAGAAGGCATGGTCCGCATCAAGGCGCCGGGAAACGTGCCCTTCTGGTCGGTCTCGGTCTATGACCGCAGCGGCCACAACATCTATTCCTTCAACGACCATACGGCGACCGGCGGCAAGCTTGACGCCGTCGTGCTGACGCCGGCGCAGATGATCGACGTGCGCAAGGACTTGCCTGAGGATCTGCAGGGAGCCATCTTCGTCGAAGCGCCCATCGACGAAGGCATCTTCGTCATCCGCAGCTTCGTGCCGGACGACAGCTGGAAGCCGATCGTGTCGCGCTTCCTCGATCAGAGTTCCTGCGAGCTGCAGGATTTCTAGACCAGATCGAGACTTGATATCCGTACCAGGAGAGCCGGCAGCGAATACTGCCCGATGAGGCAGTCTGCTGCTTCAAGAAAACTCAATGGTGCGGCATCGGCGTCCGTGGCGATCCCGGCTTTTCTGGCCCGGCAGGCCGCGCATCAGCGGCGCTGGACCGCTCATAGCGGATCCCGGGAAAGATGATCACCGCTGCCGGTATTTCAGCGGTTTGCTTGGCTCGATTGGTTGGTGCCGCTCGCGGCACGAAAGACAGTACCATGCCCATGATTCGCGCATTCCTCTCGGTTTCCCCGGAGCACAACGCAACGCCTCCAAATGTTATTAAGGCCGGCAGAGGGTTAACGGAGCGCTAACGGATCGTCGCTAACTTGATCTTTGTTCTTGGCGATCGCGAAACCGACATAGTACCGGTTGAGCATGATCAGGGCTGCGTATCGAGTATCGGGTATCCTTCGTGTCATCTTCGGACTTCAGGCAAATCGCGATACGGACGGAATCGGGCAAAGCCGAAAGGCTGTTCCGCGCCGCGGTGTCGGCTTTCTGTTCGCTGACCCGCCCGTCACGCCGCGAGATTGGCCAGCTCGAAGACCTGACGCTGCCTTTGTTCGACGATGTGTCCGTCGAATCGCGACGCTACGTGGCCGCCGCCCTCTCCGAATGCGAATATGCACCCGCAGCACTTGTGCGGCGCCTGTGCGAAGAGCCGGTCGATATTGCCGCGCCGCTGCTGATCCGCTCACGCGCTGTCAGCGATATCGACCTTATCGCGCTGATCGGCCGGCATGGGCTGCCGCATGCGCGCGCCATCGCGCGCCGCAAGGACCTCAACCCGACCATCGCCGATCTGATCAGGGCGCTCGAAAGACCGACACTGGTGCGCGTGCGGGATCCGCAAGCCCCCGAGACGCCAGCAGTCGCAGTCGTTGCTACGGAAGCGACAGAAGATACCCCGGCAAGCCCACAGTCTGCCGGCATAGCCGCCGAGAATGCGCGGCGCAGGCTGCGCTCCATGATGCGCACCGGCGACGAAGCATCAGCGGCGAAGGTCGATGCGTTCCCCGGTTCGGATACCTATGTCAAGCTGCGCGAGACGGCGCTGACGGGAAACGCCGCGTTCTTCCAGACCGCGCTCGCCGACGCCCTCGACATCGATTTCTCGACCGCCCGCTCGCTGACCGCGAACCAGAACTACGCCTCACTGCTTGCGGCGCTGCGCTCGCTCGACTTCAGCGAAGACAGGGCATTCCTGATCACGGTCGCCATCTATCCGAGACTGTTCCCGCATCCGCAGGCCATCCGCACCTATCTCGACCGCTACCGTCTGCTGCATCGCGATGTGGCTCTGGACCGGGTGCGGGGATGGAAAGCAGAGACGCTGTCCAGGATGGTTCGCGACGCTTCTCCCGCAAACAGCGATAGCCGCGAGGCCTCAAACAGCGACGAAGCCGCTGCTCCCGGCCTCAGGGCGTCTTCACGGAAATAAGTTCTTCTACGGGAACAGTCCCGGCCTCGATCTCGACCACCCAGATGTCGGGATCAAACTTCTTTTCCCTCTCAAGGCGGGCATCGAGCACTGCTGGATCATCGCCGGTGGCAAGAAGGCTGAAGAAGCGGTCGTCGGGCTTGGCCGAATCGTAACTTGTCTGCGGCGCCGGCCCGTAGAGGGCGATTTGGCCCAGCCTGCTCCGCGCCAGCACGAAAACGGCGCCGGCCTCCGTCGCGCCACGGTTGACCACGGCGGCAAAGCCGCCGGCGCTGAAAACGCGGCGCAACAAGGCCGAGACCCACAGATCCGATGTGACGCGCATGAAAACTCCGCAAACCGTGCGGGCTATCTATCGATATTTCGTTCGCTGTGCGAGCCGCGTTTCGGGATCGTAGGTCGGACCTCAGTTGGTCAGGCCGATCTCGCGCATCTTGACGTAGACGATCTCGTCGGGCTCGCCGGTCTGCGGCAGTCCGAACAGCGACTGGAATTCCTTGATCGCCGCCTTGGTGCGGGTACCGACGACACCGTCCAGCCGCATATCGTCATTGCCGAATGCCTTCAGACCGGCCTGGATCTTGACGATGCGGGGGTCGGGTCCCGCGATCGGGGTCTGTGCGGCATTCGCCTGTCCGGAATTCGTCTGCCCGGAATTGGTCTGCAACGACACCGGAACGGCGGCTGGCGAGACGTCGGGACGTGGCTGCGGTTTCGGCACGGCAGCAGTCTTCGGCGTTGCGCCAAGCTGATCCAGCAGCAGCGCGTCGATCTCGCCGGAGGCGTTGAGCCCGACCTTCTGCTGATAGGCCTGGATGGCCTTGCGCGTGTTGGGCCCGGAAATGCCGTCGACCGTGCCCGGATAGAAGTCGAGATCCTTCAAGATGCCTTGCACCTGCTCGACCACTGGATCGCCCTTCATCGGTGCGGGTGCCGCATTCGGCCGCTCGATGTTAATCGTCGTCTCCGGCTCATCGGCGGCGGCGTGCGGAACACCCTGGAAAGTGCGGGTGGCGAAGAACGCCCCGGCATGCGGGAAAGGCTGATACCACAGCGCGTTGGCCGAGACATAGAACAGCGTCACCAGGAATGCGGTCGATCCGCCCACCAGGACGGGATTGCGCGAAATCATCCCGCCGACGGCGATGGCGCCGGCAATGGCGCCGTCCTGGAAGGCGTTGCTGCGGCGCTTGACCGCCTTAGGCTGTTTTGCGGAGCGAGCCATTTCTGTCCCCTTTCGCCCTCGTCACCGGCATCGTCAGCACCCCTGCCTGGTTGGCCGGGCGCCCCTTCGGCCCGTTGACCGGCAGGCTGATGGTCACCGTGGTGCCCTCACCCGGCATGCTTTCGATCGACATGGTACCTTCGTGCAGGGCCACCAGGCCCTTCACCAGCGACAGGCCAAGGCCGGTCCCCTCGAAACGGCGGGTATAGTCGTTCTGGATCTGCATGAAGGGCTTGCCGAGATTGGCGAAATCCTCCTCGGCAATGCCGATGCCGGTGTCCCTGACCCAGAAATGCAGGCGTGAACCGATCCGCTTGGCGCCGACGACGACGTCGCCGCCATCGGGTGTGAACTTGATCGCGTTGGAGACGAGGTTGATCAGGATCTGCTGCACGGCGCGGCGATCCGCATTGATGTCGCCGGCGTCGGGTGCGATCTGCGCCTGCAGGTCGATGTTCTTCGCCTGCGCCTGCAGCCGCATCATCGACTGGCACATGTCGACGGCTTCCATGAACCGGAACGGCTCCGGTTCTGTCGCGTAGGCGCCCAATTCGATCCTCGATACGTCGAGTATGGATGTCACGACGGCCAAAAGGTGTTGGCCCGAATCCCGCACCAAGGTGACATATTCCTTCTGGCGCGGATCCTTGAAGGCGCCGAACATCTCGTGCAGCAGCATGTCCGAGAAGCCGATGATGGCGTTCAACGGCGTGCGCAGCTCATGGCTCACCACCGCCAGGAACCGTCCCTTGGCCACTTCAGCAGCGACCGCTGCCTCATTGGCTTCTGCCAGTTCTTCGCGCAGCCGGGCAGTCTCGTCATTCTCGCGCAGGACCAGCGTGAAGACGTCGCTCTGTTCCACACCGCGCACCAGTTCCAGCGTGAATGGCCGGTAATTGTCGGCCGCCAGGCGATTGTCATTCTGGCCGTTGCCATTCTGAGGCAGCCTGACGCGCAATTCTAGGCGGCGCGACAGGGCGCCATCACGCATGTCGGCCAGGGCGCTGAGATAGCAGACGCGGTCCGACAGATGGACGCGGTCGAAGAAGCCGCTTCCGCAAAGCAGTTCCGGCGGCAGTTTCAAAAGCGTGCGCGCCCTGGCGGACGCATCGAGCACCTCGCCGTGGCGGGCGACGCGGAAAACAACCGCATCGATGATGTCTTCAAGCCGATCACCGCTATCCAGCGTATCGGCCGCGTCGGCGGTGTCGCGAAACGCCGACAGGCGCGGGACCAGCGTAAACGCCCAGGCCAATGGCACCAGCCAGTGCCAGGCAGCAATCTGCGCGCCCGTGATTGGCATGAAGGCGGTGGCCAGAGGCTGAAGAGCAATGGCGACAATGGCCGAAACAGCCCCCCACAGGGCCGTACGCCGCGACGCGCCGATCCACCAGGCTTCGAAGGGCAGCGCCACCGCAAGCATGGCAACGGGAGAACTCAACCCACCGGCGGCGGCGATGAGGCCGCCAAGAGCAACAGCGGCCATTGCCAGGGCGATCCGCGACGCCACGGCCATCTTGCCGGTCGCCGCCACCAGCAAGGCGACGAACCAGCACAGGCCGAAGGCCGCGAAGATGGCAGCCATGGTGACCGCGGCACCCATGCCCGATGTGACCAGCGTGACCGCAGCGCCGGCGGCAAAGAACGGCGCTGCCAGCATGACGCCGATGAAGCGGCGCTGGCGTTCGCGGTCGCTCTGCCCAAGAATGGAGGGATGGACCATACGTTCGCAACCGGCGGCAATCGCGCCAGGCAATTCAGCGTATCTGGCCTTGATCAAACTCAACTCAACGCACTCGCACTCGTCGTGAACAGCACTGCTTTTGCAGATTCTTTTGATTGCCTCTGAAACTCTCATCCAGCGTTTAAGGAATGGATAAGGCAGGGCCGACCAACGCCCGGCCTGCGGCAAATATCGGGACGCTCGCTGCCGAAAACCCGTGCAAATGCCGCCATAGTAAATGGAGCGTTATCCGCCAACGCCTGCCGTCGGCGGACCATGGGCGGGAAGAGAGCCACCCGAATTCATGAAAACTGCAATGGAAACAACCAGATAAATGGTTATCGGATGGTAATGCGAATGGTCCCGATATGAAACAAATCGGTTGCAACACACTTCCTTTCGGATTTGCCTAAAATTTGAGGAAAATTCTCGTCTAACTTGCAAGCCGTCCTTTGTGCCTGTGTGCCAACATCCTGCCCATAAAAGAGGTCATGCCATGTGATGCATGATCCGGTCACGACGAGAGGCAAGGCATGTTCTTCCTGATAAGAATGGCTTTCTGGTTTTCACTGGTGCTGCTGGCGCTGCCGCTGAGTGTCGGTTCCGACGAGCCGGGGCAGGAAAGCGTCGGGCCGATCCAGGCCCTGTTCGCGGCGCGCGATGCGGTGGGCGACATTGCCGGCATCTGCGAGCGCAAACCCGATGTCTGTGAAACCGGCAAGTCGGCGATGCACACCATCACCGCGCGTGCCAAGGAGACGGCCAGATCGCGGCCGCCATGCTGGACGACAAGTCCGCCGGCCCCGATACCTCGACAATGACGGCCAGCGTGCCGGAAGAAATCGTCCTGCCCGAGACCGTCAACCTACCGATAAGGAATTAAGGCGTCTCGACGGCACACCGCGGGCCGTCTGCCCTCTCGACGCCCGCGGTGTCTTTGTTTTTCTCGTGACGCGGCGCTGCCGCGTGACTATATCCGGGATCATGACGACCACGATCCAGAAGATCCGCGACGATTTTTCGTTCCTTGATGAATGGGAAGACCGCTACCGCTATGTAATCGAACTGGGCGAGGCGCTGCCGCCATTTCCCGATGAGCAGCGCAATGCCGCCAACAAGGTGCCAGGCTGCGTCAGCCAGGTCTGGCTGACCACCGAACGGGGACCGGGCAGCGATCCAGTCATCACCTTCACCGGCGATTCGGACGCCCATATCGTGCGCGGACTGGTCGCGATCATGCTGGCGCTGTTTTCCGGAAAGACCGCCAGCGAAATCCAGAAAACCGATGCCGAAGCAACGCTAAAAGAGCTCGGCCTGGACGAGCATCTATCGCCCCAGCGCGCCAACGGCCTTCGCTCGATGGTCAAGCGCATCAAGCGCGATGCCGAAATGGCACTCGCGCAGACCGCCTGATCGGATCCAGTCCGCCAACGGCCCCCCAAAATCAAACGGCGCCCGAAAGCGCCGTTGATTCAGCTTCGACCTGACAAAGCAGCGATTACCGCGCCTTGCGCTTGCGGCCAAGGCCCATTTTCTTGGCGAGCTGAGAGCGGGCCGCGGCGTAGTTCGGCGCAACCATCGGATAGCTCGGGTCGAGATTCCACTTTTCGCGATACTGGTCCGGCGTCAGGTCATAGTGGGTCATCAGATGACGCTTGAGCGACTTGAACTTCTTGCCGTCTTCAATACAGACAATGTAGTCGTCATGAACCGAGCGCTTCGGGTTGACAGCCGGCTTCTGCTTGTCGGCAGGGGGCTGTTCGGCGGTTCCGCCCACACGCCCGAGAGCGGCATGGACATCGGATATGAGGTTCGGCAGTTCGCCGACCGGCACGGGATTGTTGCTGACATAGGCGGCCACCACATCGGCGGTCAACTCGATCAGCGCATCATTGTTTCTGGAAGGTGTTTCGACAATATCCATGGTCTTCAGGCCCCAACAAGAGTTACGTCGATCTGTGCCCTTTTTTGCTGGCAGGGCATTGCACGAATTTTGTGCAGGTAGAATTCCTGCGATTCGTGTCACGGGCACATCAATGCGACCATAAAGCAAGTAAGTCAATTCGATCTCTGCATTATATTTAAGAATGTTGATCAACTATTCGCGGAACAGCTTCAATCTTTCGTGCATCATGTAATTTTTCGATATTCCGCTCGCCAAACCGACAAGGGCTGACGTTACGTCAGCCCTTCGTTACATTCGCGATAACTCACAAAGCAAGCTTCAATGCTCTGGTTTGCTTTGCTATCGCGCCGAGAATCTTGGTTGTTCATATCTGTCCACAAAACCACAGGTTGCCGTGCATCATGCACAAGCAAGCGGACGACACGCCACCGGCTCGGGGCCAATCGATGGCGGTCAATTAATACTTGCCATAGGCGCTCGTTGAGCCGTGTCGCCGAACGGCGCATTGGCCACTTGCCAAGCCGCGAATACGGTCGCATGAGACTGGCCGGCAAAGACCAGAGTTAGCGAAGCAACGGCGAAAGTCGCAGCAATCCAAGATCGAACGTCATCATCTTTCCTCCCGGCCTCATCTCATGAAGCCGGCACCATCCCAGGCTGCGGTCCTTGAACCCGCCCTGACCGGCGTATTCACTGCACACTCAAGATATTTCCCAAGCGAGACGCAATGACCAAGACTTCCATGTTTCCGATCGCCAGCCCGCCAACACCCGAAAAGCGGCCGGTCTTCGACACACATCACGGCATCACGCGGACCGATGAATATGCCTGGCTGCGGGCCGACAACTGGCAGGAGATGTTCCGGGACCCTTCCCTGCTCGATGCAGGGATCCGCGCCGAACTCGAAGCGGAAAATGCCTACCAGTCGAAGCTGATGGCCGACACATCAGGCCTGCAAAAGCAGCTTTTCAAGGAGATGAAGGGCCGCATCAAGGAAGACGATTCTTCCGTTCCAATGCAGGACGGGCCTTATGCCTATGGTTCTTCCTTCAAGCTCGGCGGCGAGCAGCCGCGCTATTTCCGCATGCCACGCGACGGCGGGGCTGAACAGATCCTGCTCGACGGCGACCTGGAGGCGGAAGGCAAGGCCTATTTCCGGCTCGGCGGCGTCGATCATTCGGCCGATCATCGCAAGCTTTTGTGGGCCTTCGACGATAAGGGGTCCGAATTCTACACGTTGCGCGTGCGCGATCTTGCCGATGGCAAGGAACTGGCGGACCAGATACAAGCCACCGGCGGTTCAGGTGTGTGGGACGCGGGCAATGACGGGTTCTTCTATACGCGTCTCGACCCCAACCACCGGCCGTCGAAAGTGCTGTTCCACGCACTTGGACAAGACCCTGAAAATGACCGCCTGATCTATGAGGAAACCGACCCCGGCTTCTTCATGAATGTCGACGGCACCCGCAACAACGAATGGATCATGATCGGCATCAACGATCACGAGACCTCGGAATATCGCCTGTTGAGCGCCAGCGACCCGTTTGCCGAACCCAGGCTGGTCTCGGCGCGCGAGATCGGCCTGCAGTATGAGCTGGAGGAAGGCGGCGACATCTTCTTCATCCTCACCAATGCCGACGGCGCCAAGGATTTCAAGATCATGACGGCGCCGGCGAGCGATCCGGTCCGTGCCAACTGGCAGGAGCTGGTGGCGCACGAGCCGGGCCGGCTGATCCTGTCGGTGATCGGCTTCAAGGACCATATGGTTCGGCTTGAACGCAAGGAGGGCTTGCCGCGCATCGTCGTGCACGACCGCACCAGCGGTGAAGAACATCTTCTGTCCCTCGATGAAGAGGCTTTCTCGCTCGGCCTGTCGGGTTCCTACGAATACGACACCGAGATCATGCGCTTTTCCTATTCGTCGATGACGACGCCGGCGCAGGTGTTCGATTACAACATGCGCACGCGCGAGCGCGTGCTGCTCAAGACCCAGGAAGTGCCGTCCGGCCATGATGCGGACCACTATGTGACAAGGCGGCTGATGGCGCCCGCCGCCGATGGCGAACTGGTGCCGATCTCGCTTTTGCACCATCGCGACACGCCGCTCGACGGATCAGCACCTTGCCTGCTCTACGGCTACGGCTCCTATGGCATCACCGTGCCGGCGGCCTTCAACACCAATTGCCTGTCGCTGGTCGACCGCGGCTTCGTCTACGCCATCGCCCATGTCCGTGGCGGCAAGGACAAGGGTTATGGCTGGTACGACGACGGCAAGCGGGCAACGAAGATGAACACCTTCACGGATTTCATCGCCTGCGCGCGACACCTCGTTGCCGAACGCTATACCGCGCCTGACCGCACCGTCGCGCAAGGCGGCTCGGCCGGCGGCATGCTGATGGGGGCCATCGCCAACATGGCGCCCGAAAGCTTCGGCGGCATCGTTGCCGAGGTGCCGTTCGTCGACGTGCTCACCACCATGCTCGACGCGACCCTGCCGCTGACGCCGCCGGAATGGCCAGAATGGGGCAACCCGATCGCGTCCGCCGACGACTACCGGACGATCGCCGCCTACTCGCCCTACGACAATGTCGCGGCACTCGACTATCCGCCGATCCTGGCGCTCGCCGGTCTCACCGATCCGCGCGTCACCTATTGGGAGCCGGCCAAATGGGTGGCGCGGCTGCGCGACCGCAAGAGCGGCGACAATCCGGTTCTGTTCAAGATCAACATGGATTCCGGCCATGCAGGTGCGTCAGGCCGGTTCTCACGCCTGGAAGAGATCGCCTACACCTATTCCTTCGCGCTGAAGGTGACGGGCAAGGCGCACCTTACCGAGGAGACCCTCCAATGATCGATCTGTCGACATTGATCGCCTACATCGCCGTCGTGCTCGGCTTCGTCTTTATTCCGGGGCCGGCCACGCTGCTGACGATCGCCCGGGCAACGAGTTCGGGAACGAAGGTCGGCATCGCGACCGGTGCCGGGATTGCGGCCGGCGACATGTTTCACACGCTCATGGCGATGGTCGGCATTTCGGCCATCATCGCCACGTCGGCGACACTGTTCAGCATCGTAAAGTACATCGGCGCGGCTTACCTCGTTTACCTCGGCATTCGCGCCATCATCGAGAAGACCCCGACCGATCCGACCGCCGGCGCGCTCGCGATCCCTGCCGGCAAGGCGTTTCGACAGGCTGTCTTCACCGAGGTGCTCAATCCCAAGACCGCGCTTTTCTTCCTGGCATTCCTGCCTCAGTTCGTGCGGCCCGAAAACGGTTCGGCGATGCTTCAACTGGCCGTATTGGGAACTGTCTTCGTCGTGCTGGGTCTTTTCAGCACGGTCATTTTTGCGGTGAGCGCAGGTCGGCTTGGCAGTTTCCTGCGCAGAAATCCGACAGCGCTGAAATGGCAGGGCAAGATGGTCGGCGGTATCTATTGTGCCCTTGGCGTCCGCCTGGCTTTGCAACAACGCTGACGCTGGAGAGGCCGGCGTCCGACGGACATCTCTGGGAAGACATTTGCGATCATGACTTTTTGAATTCCGCACTGCTCATTTCCGCTCGCAATTGCACCAGCCGCGCGCTAACCAGTGCGCGGCTTTTCGCAAGCCGTGCCTGCCATGTTTTTTACCGGGGTGTACCATGTTGCTCGTCGACGTCTATCTCGACAAATCGCCGATCCAGGGCATCGGTGTGTTTGCCAAGAACCACATTGCCAAGGGCACGCTGGTCTGGAAGCTCGACCCCCGGTTTGACCGCATCATCGACGTCGAGACCTATGAGGGCGAGAGCGGACCGGTGAAGAACTATCTCGACCGCTATTCCTATCCCGACCGGCGCGATCCGGCCTATATCGTCTTCGAAGCGGACGACGCCCGCTACATGAACCATGACGACGAGCCGAATTGCGATGTCTCCTCACCCGAGGAAACCTACGCCTTGCGCGACATCGCGGCCGGCGAGGAAATGACCTGCAACTACAATCATTTCTTCGAGACGGGCTTCGATTTCCTGGGTGATCGCCACCTGTAGTCTGAGGACGGCCGCTTGATCGCGAAAATGGCCTTGAGACTTCGATTGCCCGGCAATGCGCTGGCGAAGATCGTCTAATGTTTCGCTAGGGGACGGGGGCCAAGCCTTGAGCGGCAAAGCCGAAATCAATTCGCAGCCGGTTTGCGTGCGGGATAACCGTTCGGGTGCGGCGGCACAGCCTTGAGATAGGCGGCAATCGCGGCGCGATCCTCTGGTGTCAGCTCGGCCAAGTTGCGCTGGACGTCGACCATCGCGCCGCCGACGGAATCGAATTCGGGTGTGAACCCGGTCTCCAGATAGTTGGCGATGTCGGCTTGCGACCAGTTGTCGAAACCACCCCCGCCCGATGTGATGTTCGGCACGATGCCGCTGCCTTCGGCGGCCACGGCACCAGCCAGCCATTCGTTCTTTTTTATACCGCCCGCGAAGTCGCGCGGCGTGTGGCATTCGCCGCAATGACCCGGGCCCTCGACCAGATAGCGGCCGGCCATCACAGTGTCAGGTGTGCCGGCTGGCAAGGGAATGACAGGCTGGTCGCTAAGATAAAGCAGCTTCCACAAGCCGATGCCACGACGGATGTTGAAGGGGAAACCGAGCGAATTGGCCGGCGCCTTGCCTGCGACCGCGGGGAGCGTCTTCAGGAAGGCGTAGAGATCGGCAATGTCCGACGGCTTCATGCGGGCATAGGATGCATAGGGAAAGGCTGGATAGAAATGCTCGCCGGACGGTGAGACGCCCTTGAGCATGGCGTTGGCGAGGTCCTCGACCGACCACGCACCGATCCCGTCCTTCGGGTCCTGCGAAATGTTGGGCGGGACAAAAGTACCGAACGGCGTTTTGAGTTCGAGGCCGCCGACGAGCTGAAGCCGTGCATCACCCTGCGACCCCGGTTTTGCATGGCAGGAGGTGCAGCCACCGGCATAGAAAATGCGCTTGCCCTTGGCCACGTCACCTGGTCCTAGCTTGGCCAGGATCGCACTGTCGAGCCTGACCGGCTCTGACAGAACCCATCCGGCAACCGCGCCGACGCCGCCCAAGATGACGACGACGCCGACGAGTTTCTTTAGCCAGGGCATCGCCGGCTATCAGCCTTTTTTCACCCGGTAGGTCTGGTGGCAGGTGCCGCAATCGCCACCGAGGGTATTGATCTGCGCCTTCAGCGCATCAACGTCGGCGGGAGCAGCAGCGGTCGCTGCCTTGACGTCGGCGAGATACTTGTCCTCGGCCGCCTTGAAGCCGGCCATGTCTTCCCAGATTTTCGGTCCTGCCGTGGTGTCGCCGGTATCGCTGCCTTTCGGGAACAACGCGTCGATATCCAACTTTTCGGCATTTGCTTGCAACGCCTGCAACTGCGTCAGCACCGCAGCGGCATCAAACGGGTCATCGCCCTTGGCCACTTTTGCCAGGCCGCCGACGATCTTTCCGCGTTCCTTCATCAAAGCCTGCCTGTCGAGGATCGGATCGGCAAAGGCGGCCGAACCGGCGAAGGCGAGCATTGAGATGGCGATGACAAGCTTTCTCATTCATTTGGCTCCATGATGAAGGCATTTCAGGACAGGACGTCAACGGATGCGACGGGGGAAATATTCCCTTTCCTCTGACGATTTTTGCCGGGCCTTCGCAGCCACGGACATCGATGCAGAAAAAGAAAAGCCCCGGGATTGCCGGGGCCTTTCTGACGATCGATTACTTCGCCTTTTCGTAGAGCTCCAGCACATGATCCCAGTTGATCAGGCTGTCGACGAACGCTTCGAGATATTTCGGGCGGGCGTTGCGGTAGTCGATGTAATAGGAATGTTCCCAGACGTCGACGCCGAGGATCGGCGAGGCGCCATGAACGAGCGGGTTTTCGCCGTTCGGAGTCTTCGAGATCGCCAGCTTGCCGTCCTTGACCGAAACCCAGGCCCAGCCAGAACCAAACTGCGTCGTGCCGGCAGCGATGAAATCAGCCTTGAACTTGTCATAGCCGCCGAGATCGGCGTCGACCGCCTTCTGCAGCGCGCCAGGCAGCTTGTTGCCGCCGCCGCCCTTCTTCATCCACTTCCAGAAATGGATGTGATTGTAATGCTGCGCGGCATTGTTGAAGAGGCCGGCATTCTTGCCGAACGACTGCTTGACCACCTCTTCGACCGACAGATCGCCCATGCCGGCTTCCGCGGCGAGCTTGTTGCCGTTGTCGACATAGGCCTTGTGGTGCTTGTCGTGGTGATACTCCAGCGTCTCTTTCGACATATAGGGCTGCAAGGCCTCGTAGTCGTAGGGCAGAGCGGGCAATTCAAAAGCCATGGGTAGTACTCCCTCGTGGAAAAGTCCGGTGTGGATACCGATTTAAGATAGGTCTGGAATGGATTTGGACAACTCCGGAATGAAGCGTCGGCCGCCTTTTTATCCGCTCACGCGGCGGAAGTCGAATGCGCCCAATCCCAATAGAGTTCGCGCGCCTTCTTGGCCACCGGCCCGGGTTGCAGGTTGCGATCCTCGATGCGCGTGATCGGCACCACCTTGGAATGGTTGCCGGTCGAGAAAATCTCATCCGCCTCGAGGAAATCGCGCACCGACAGCGTCTTTTCCGTGGTTTTGAAGCCGTACTCGCCCAGCAGCGTCATCGTGCGCGAGCGCGTGATGCCGGACAGGAAGGTGCCGTTCGGCGCCGGCGTCAGCACGTGGCCATCCTTGACCAGGAAGATATTGGAGCTTCCGGTCTCGGCGACATTGCCCAGCATGTCGAGCACCAGCGCATTGTCGAAGCCGCGCATCTTGGCTTCGAGGATGGCGCGGCCATTGTTAGGATAAAGGCAACCGGCCTTGGCGTTGGTCGGCATGGTTTCGATCGTCGGGCGCCGGAACGGCGACACCGTCACCGAAAACCCGGTTGGCGCGATCATCGGTGATTCATAGAGGCAGAGGCAGAAACGGGTCGAAGCGGGATCGGCCGGCACGCCCATATAGCCGCCATGCTCGGCCCAGTACATCGGCCTGATGTAGACCGCCGTCTTGCCGTCGAACTTCTTCAACCCGTCCCAGGTCAGCCCGACGATCTTTTCGGGGGTCATGTTCGGCTTGAGGCCAAGTGCGATCGCCGAGGCGTTCACTCTTTTGGCATGAAGGTCGAGGTCGGGCGCTACGCCCTCGAACCAGCGGGCGCCATCAAACACGCTGGTGCCGAGCCACATAGCATGGCTGCGCGGCCCCAGTATGGCGACATTGCCTTCGTACCAGTCGCCGTCGACATAAGTCCATGTCGCGGATTGCGCCGCTGCCGCCAGTGTCATCGCGTTGTCCCGTTCCGATCAACCTTGTGTGACAACATTGGATGATGCTTTGGCCGCTGCCGTCAACCAGCATCAAGGAGTTTTGTTGAGGCCAGCGACAGGGCGCGATGCAATCAAGGCTTGCACCTTGCCCCGCCTCGCCTCAAAACTGTTGCCATGCAATACGCCGCCTATGTTTTCGACGCCTACGGCACGCTGTTCGACGTGCATGCCGCCGTACGCCGCCATGCAGACCAGATTGGGCCGGACGGCCAGCTGCTGTCCGAAATCTGGCGTGCCAAGCAACTCGAATATTCCTGGGTGCGCACGCTGATGGGCGCCTATGCCGATTTCTGGCAGCTGACCGAACAGGCGCTCGACTTCGCCTTGCGCAAGGTCCCCTCGGCGGATCCAGGCCTCAAGGCCAGGCTGCTGGAAGCCTACTGGCGGCTGGATTGCTACCCGGAAGTGCCGGCGGTTCTGAAGGCGCTCAAGGCTTCGGGAGCGAGGCTGGCGATCCTCTCAAACGGCTCGCCCGAAATGCTGGAAGCGGCGGTCAAGTCGGCCGCGCTCGACCAGGTCCTGGACGACATCTATTCGGTCGATGCCGTGCGGCGTTTCAAGACCGATCCGGCGGTTTACGACATGGTTGCCACCGGCTGGCGTCTCTATCCCGGCGCTGTTTCGTTCCAGTCCTCCAATCGCTGGGACATTGCCGGCGCCACCAAGTTCGGCTTCCGCACGGTGTGGATCAACCGCTCCAACCAGCCCGAGGAATACCGCGACTTCCCGCCCGCCCTGATCCTACCGACTCTTGAAGCGCTGGTGCCCGGCAGCTGAAGCGGTTCACCGTTTCACGGAAACGGTGAACCGCTTCAGCTATTCGTTTGATGCAATTCCCAAGGGAAAGCGCTATGCGCTTTTCCCGGGAAAGCCGCTTCACACTTTTCCCGGAATTGCTCCAGCAACAGCCTGTGGCCTTGGCGCCACAGTGGCGGCGCGGTCACAGCTTCGCCTTTGTTTGTCCACGTTCGGGCCAGAATCGGAACCGCCTATCGCCCCAGGTGTTGTCAGGCACCGGTAACAGCGGTCGGTGAATTCACGCTTTGTTGCGATTCCCGACTTAAAGAAGGCAACTATGTCCATAACCGAAATCGAATCCTATCGCCTGAGCCGTCGCGGCTTTCTCAACGCCGCAGCATTGGGCGCCGCCTCGATTGCGGTTTCCGCATGCACCACCACCGGACCCGGACCCGGGCCGGTCGAGCCACCGCCGCCCACCTATGTCGAACCGCCTCTGCCCGACTACGCGACGATGTATGCAGCCGTCAGCGATGGCGGTTTCGACCTTCCGGCCATCCCGTTCGAAAGGATCGATCCGCAATATCTGCGTCAGATCGTGCCCGATCCGACGGGGCAGAAGCCCGGCACCATCATCGTCGATACGACCGGACATCATCTCTATCTGGTGCGTCCGGGCGGCCAGGCGATTCGTTACGGCGTCGGTCTCGGCCGCGCCGGCTTCGAATGGTCCGGCGATGCCGTCGTCCAGTGGAAGCAGAAATGGCCGAAGTGGACGCCGCCGGATGAAATGATTGCCCGTCAGCCGGAGTTGAAGCCGTACAGCGCCGACAATGGCGGCATGCCCGGCGGCTTGAAGAACCCGCTCGGCGCGCGTGCGCTCTATCTTTTCCAGGGCAACGTCGACACGCTCTACCGCCTGCATGGTTCACCAGAATGGAAATCGATCGGCAAGTCGGTCTCGTCAGGCTGCGTGCGCTTCATGAACCAGGACATCATCGATCTGTATGATCGCGTGCCGTCGAAGACCCCGGTCATTGTCACCGCCGATATCAGTCAGGCCGCTGCGGCGACGGCGAATCGGAAGGCCATCCCGATCGACGCCGGCGTGCCCGACGGATCGGTCCTGCTCGGACCGGTCAAGGCAGTGACGAACGCGATCTTCTGAACTGATTGAGTGAGCGGCGGTCAGCCGTCGCTCCTTGGCGGCGAAGTTCCTCAGACGGTGAAAGCTTCGCGGAAAGCCCGCAAGGCTGCTTCAGGGTCTCCGGAGGCGAACGCCTCCATGCCGACAGGCCCACGATAGCCCATGTCCTTCAGCGCGTGGGCGATGCCCCGGTAATTGATCTCACCGCTGCCGGGCTCCATGCGTCCGGGAACATCGGCAACCTGGACCTCACCAATCCAGGGCAGGCAGGCGCGGCACAGCTCGATCAAATTCCCTTCGCCGATCTGGGCATGGTAGAGATCGAGATTGAGGCGCAGCCCCGGCCGATTAACGCTCGAGACCAGCGCCAGCGTATCCTGCGCGCGCCCGAAAGGCACGCCGGGATGTTCAACCGGCAGGTTCAAATTCTCCAGCGTGAAGGTCACGCCTTCCGCCTCGGCGAGGTCGGCAATGCGGTTCAGCGTGTCGCGCGCCTTGAGCCACATGGCACCGGTGACCGTCTCGCAAGGCGTGACCGGTAGGCCGCCGTCGCCGAGCCCGGTACCATGCAGGTTGAGCCGCGCCACACCAAGGCGCTTGCCGACCGCCGCCGTCTCCTTCGCCGTCTCTAGGAGTTCGGCGGCACCCTCGTCATCGGTCAGCCGACCGCGCAGGTAACCGTTCATGATCGAGAAGGTCGCGCCGGACCTTTCCAGCATTGCAAGGTCGTGCTCGGGCCAGTTCCAGAGGCCGACCTGAAAACCCATTTCGGTGAGGCGCTTGACCCGCCATTCCATCGGCCTGTCGCGCCACAGCATTTCGGCGCAAGCCGCAAGCGCAAAAGTATCGGACATGTGAGACCTCGATGTACACGCGGCCGTTCTCGACCTTCGTGGTGTAGGTTTCAAGATTCACCGCGACGCTGGGCGTGGCTTAACGCCCCCGCGAGAGGCTCCCCAAAATCCCGCGCACGATCGCGCGTCCGACCGAGGAGCCGACCGAGCGCACCACCGACTTGATCGCGGCCTCGGTCACCGTCTGGCGATTGGAGGGACGCGGCGCCGGCGCGCGGCGGCCACCCGACTGCGGTTCGGGGTCGTCATTGCCGAAGCCTGGAATGGTCCAGCGCGAACCGCCGGTGCCTGCTTGCTGTGCCTGCGCTTCGGCGTCCTGCGCCTCCTTGGCCTTTTTCTGCAACATCTCGAAGGCAGATTCGCGATCGATGACCTGATCGTACTGGCCGGAGACGGGGCTTTCCGCGATCAGCTTTTGCCGCTCGGCGGGAGTTATCGGCCCGAGCCGTGACGACGGCGGACGGATCAATGTGCGCTGCACCATCGACGGAATTCCCTTGGCTTCGAGCGTCGAGACCAGCGCTTCGCCGGTAGCGAGCTGGGTTATAGCAACGGCGCAATCGAAATCGGGATTGGGGCGGAACGTTTCCGCCGCTGTCCTGACCGCCTGCTGTTCGCGCGGCGTATAGGCGCGCAACGCGTGCTGGACGCGATTGCCGAGCTGGGCCAGGACCTTTTCAGGGATATCCAGGGGGTTCTGCGTGACGAAATAGACGCCGACGCCTTTGGAGCGGATCAAGCGGACGACCTGTTCGACGCGATCGATCAGCACTTTCGGCGCTTCGTCGAACAGAAGATGTGCCTCGTCGAAGAAGAACACCAGCTTCGGCCTGTCGGGGTCGCCGACTTCCGGCAGCACCTCGAACAATTCCGACATCAGCCAGAGTAGGAAGGTGGCGTAGAGCCGTGGGCTCATCATCAGCTTGTCAGCGGCGAGCACGCTGATGGCGCCGCGTCCGTCCCGGGTGGTGCGCATGATGTCGGAGATCCGCAACGCCGGCTCACCGAAGAAATGGGTCGCACCCTGCTGCTCCAGTACCAGCAGCGTGCGCTGGATGGCGCCCACCGAAGGTTTGGTCACATTGCCGTAGCGCGAGCCGATCTCGTCGGCACGCTCGGCGATGTTGGCCAGCAGCGCCTGCAGATCCTTCATGTCGAGCAGCAGCAGGCCTTCCTCGTCGGCCAGACGGAAGGCGATGTTCATGATGCCTTCCTGCGCCTCGGTCAGGTTCATCAGCCGCGACAACAGCAACGGCCCCATCTCCGAGACGGTGGCGCGGATCGGATGGCCCTGCTCGCCGAACAGGTCCCAGAAGATGACCGGAAATTCCTGGAAATCGTAGGGGTCGAGCTTGACCTGTTCGGCCCGCTTGACGAGGAAATCCTGCGCCGTGCCCATCATGGCGATGCCGGACAGGTCGCCCTTGATGTCGGCGCAGAACACCGGCACGCCGGCATTCGAAAACCCTTCGGCCAGGATCTGCAAGGTGACGGTCTTGCCGGTACCGGTGGCGCCGGTCACCAGGCCATGGCGATTCCCATACTGCAGCAACAGCTGCTCAGGGCGCTGATAGCTGTCGTCGGGCTTGCGGCTGGCGCCGATGAAAATACTGGTGTCGTCAGCCATATCCAGGGTCTCCGCAAACTGATGTGTTTAAAAAGCCAGCCTTTGCACGAAGGTATAGTGAGGCTGTTGCACTGCGGCAATGACATCGTCCAAAGAGGGCTGGTCGTCCAAATCGGCCTGTCGCCGAAATCGGAATTTTTTGGAACTTGCGGATTTTGCTGGTGTTTGGCAATCGTTCATGGTTCGTCCACGCAAGCCGCCCTATGTCTTGAGGATCGAATTTTGACCTTGGAGGCACGTCGCATTGCGATAACCGACTGGGAACCGTAGACTGAACCGCACCGGCTGATGCGGCCGCATAAAACGAGGAAGATCGATGGGCGCCGGAGCCTTGACTAGGGATGCTGGACCTGTGAACGCGGAGCGCCAGCGTTGGCTGGCCTTGGCGGAAAAGGCGCTGGCCGGTGCATCCTTCGAGGAAAAGCTGGTCTCGCATACCGACGACAACATCCGCATCGAGCCCCTCTACGACCGTGCGACCGGGACTGAGCCGATCGTGCGCACGAATCCCCGATCGACCTGGATCGTCAGCCAGCGCGTCGACGACCCTGATATCGATCGCGCCAAGGCCCAGGTGCTCGAGGATATCGCGCAGGGCGCGACGGGATTGTCGCTCGTCTTCGAAGGCGCACCGAACGCATTCGGCTATGGCCTGCCGAGGACGGCACAGGCGCTGGAGACGGTGCTGGAAGGCGTGCCCCTCAACCGGATCCAGATCCGCATCGATACCCATCCCTGGAGTCGTCCAATGGCCGATTGGCTGGTGGCGTTCCTGAGCAAGCGCCGCTCCGATCCGGCCAAGCTCAACCTCTCCTTCGGCATCGACCCGGCGGCGATCCTTGCCGGCACCGGCCGGCTGCGCATGTCGATCGAGGCACTGCAGGAATCGATGCCGCAATCCTTGGCGCATTTCTTCTCGATGGGTGTTCCGGGTGTGCTGTTGGAGGCGGACGGTCGCGTCTTCCACAATGCCGGCGCCACGGAGGCACAGGAGCTCGGCATCATGCTGGCTTCGGCGGTCTCGTATCTCAGAATGTTCGAGAAGGCGCGGCAGCCGCTCGTCTATGCAGCACCTCACATTGGCTTCGCGCTCAGCGTCGACCAGGACCAGTTCCTGTCGATGGCCAAGGTGCGGGCCCTGCGCAGGTTGTGGGCGCGGGTGCAGGAGGCCTGCTCGATCCCCAACTCGACGGCCAACATCCATGCCGAGACATCATTCCGGATGATGACGGCACTGGACCCGGAAACCAACATACTGCGCACGACGATCGGCTGCTTCGCAGCGGCAGCGGGGGAGCCGATTCGATCTCCATCCTGCCGCACACGATCGCGCACGGCCTGCCGGCGGCTTTTGCCCGCCGCGTCGCGCGCAACGCGCAGTTGATCATGGCCAATGAAAGCCATGTCGATCATGTTGCCGATCCTGCCTATGGTTCCGGCGCGGTCGAGGCGCTGACATCTGACCTTTGCGAAGCCGCATGGGCGGAATTGCAGACGATCGAGGCCGAAGGGGGTGTGCTGTCCAGCCTTCGGGACGGGCATATCCAGAAGCGCGTCCGCGCCGCTGCGGCTCAACGCGAAACCGCCTTCAAGGGCGGCGAGCGCGCCATTATTGGCACCACGCTCTATCCCGTGAAAAACGAGCGCCCGGTCGAGACGCTGGACGCCGAGCGGCGGCCCGCCTTCACCGAAGGTGTCGTGCTCTGCGAACCGCTGTTTGCGGCCCGCATCGACCAATCCATCGGGGCCGCTTCTTGATCCCGGATTTCAGTCAGATCGGCTGGGTGCCGCCACGCCGCGCGCCAGTCGAAGTCAAGGGACAGCGGACGACGCCGGAAGGCCTTGTCGTCAAGCATCTCTACAATCAGGGCGACCTCAAGGGCCTGCCGCATCTCGATACCTATCCGGGTCTGCCGCCCTTCGTACGCGGCCCCTACCCGACCATGTATGTCCAGCAGCCCTGGACGATCCGGCAATATGCCGGGTTCTCCACAGCCGAAGAGTCCAACGCCTTTTACCGGCGCAATCTTGCCGCCGGTCAGAAAGGCCTGTCGGTCGCCTTCGATCTCGCCACGCATCGCGGCTATGACAGCGACCATCCGCGCGTTGCCGGCGATGTCGGCATGGCGGGCGTCGCCATCGATTCCATCCTCGACATGCGGCAATTGTTCGACGGCATTCCGCTGGGCGACATGACCGTGTCGATGACGATGAACGGCGCGGTGCTGCCGATCATGGCGCTTTACATCGTCGCGGCGGAAGAACAGGGCGTTGCGCAGAAGGATCTGGCCGGAACCATTCAGAACGACATTCTGAAGGAGTTCATGGTCCGCAACACCTACATCTATCCGCCAAAACCCTCGATGCGGATTGTGTCGGACATCTTCTCCTACACGTCGACGAACATGCCGAAGTTCAATTCGATTTCGATCTCCGGCTACCACATGCAGGAGGCCGGCGCGACCGCCGACCTGGAGCTCGCCTATACGATCGCCGACGGCATCGAATATGCCCGCGCCGGCGTAGCGGCGGGCCTCGATATCGACCGTTTCGCGCCACGCCTGTCCTTCTTCTGGGCGATCGGCATGAACTTCTTCATGGAAGTCGCCAAGCTCAGAGCCGCGCGCCTGCTGTGGGCAACGCTGATGAAGAAGAATTTCGCGCCGAAGGACGAGCGCTCGCTGTCGCTGCGCACCCATTGCCAGACATCCGGCTGGTCGCTGACGGCGCAGGACCCTTACAACAACATTATCCGCACCATGATCGAGGCGATGGCGGCGACGCAGGGGCATACCCAATCGCTGCACACCAACTCCTTCGACGAGGCGATGGCGCTGCCGACCGACCATTCGGCACGCATCGCCCGCAACACACAGCTCATCCTGCAAAAGGAATCCGGCACCACGCGCATCATCGATCCGTGGGGCGGTTCGGCCTATCTGGAACGGCTCACCCATGATCTGGCGGCGCGCGCACTTGCCCATATCGAGGAGGTCGAGGCTCTTGGCGGCATGGCGGCTGCGACCGAACAAGGCATTCCGAAGCTGCGTATCGAGGAGGCTGCCGCACGCACGCAGGCGCGCATCGATTCCGGCGAGCAGATGCTGGTCGGCGTCAACGCGCATCGCCCTGAGACCGACATCGAGGTCGACGTGCTGAAGATCGACAATGCCGAGGTCCGGGCGCGGCAATTGTCGAAGCTGCAACGGCTGAAAGGCACGCGCGATGTCGCCGCTGTCGAAAGCGCGCTCGATGCGTTGACCCGCGCTGCGCATGGCAATGAAAACCTTCTGGAATTCGCCATCCGTGCCGCACGTGCCAATGCCACGGTCGGCGAAATCTCGTTCGCCCTGGAAAGGGCCTTTGGCCGCCATGTAGCGACGGTGCAGACCATTTCCGGCGTCTATCGCAAGGCGCTTGGCGACAATCCGGTGGTCGACGGGCTGCAAGACAAGCTCGACGCCTTCGAGAAGAAAAACGGCGGCAGGCCGCGCATCCTCGTTGCCAAGATGGGACAGGATGGCCACGACCGTGGGCAGAAGGTGATCGCCACCGCCTTCGCCGATCTCGGCTTTGACGTCACGGTCGGCGCGATGTTCCAGACACCGGAAGAGATCGCGAAACTGGCCGTCCAGCAGAATGTCCATATCATCGGCGCCTCCTCGCTGGCAGCCGGACATCTGACATTGATCCCCGAATTGCGTGACGCGCTGAAGAAGCTCGGCCACGGTAACATCGTGATCGTTGCCGGCGGTGTCATCCCGCCGCAGGACTACGACGCGGTGCTGCAAGCTGGTGCGGCGGAAATCTTCCCGCCGGGGACAGTTATTCCGGAGGCGGCGGATCGGTTGCTGGATCGGCTGTTGGCTGCGGAGTAGTTGCTGCGCTGCTCTAACTGTCCGATAGCTTGACGATTTCCCATTCCTTGCCGTTGACCGTGACGACCTCGCCGACCTTCTTGCCGAACAGGGCGACGGCCATCGGCGAAACGTGCGAAATGCTGCCCTTGGCCGGATCGGCCTCGTCCTCGCCGACGATCTTCCAGTGCACCTTCTTGCCGTCATCGCCTTCCAGCGTGACACCCATGCCGAAGCGCACGAGATCGCTGCCGGGCTCCGGCACGGACAGTTCGGCGTTCTCACGCCGGGCCGTCCAGTAGCGCAAATCGCGTGAGACGACCGCGATGCGCTCGCGGTCGGCTTTCCGTTCGGCTTTCGCCAGGATATCGCGCAGATCGGCCAGATTGTCCTCGATCTGCGCCAGCCCGTGCTCGGTCACCAGATTGCGGTGCGTGCTGATCGGCCGTTCGCCGACGCCGGCGATGGCGTTTTCGCTGTCTTCTTCGCGGGTAAAAGCTCTGCTCATTCCCTAAACCTAGGCCTTGAGTGGTTGCTCGACAAGCCATCGTCGACAGTTCGTGAAGGGGAACAGAACGTCTGGCACGATTCCTGCGGTGTCAGGGCTGACACTGCGGTGGCGGTGCTGAACGCTGGGAAACTGTGCCGATGTTGAACAGACGAACGCTGCTGACCGGGACCGCCGGCTTTGCCGTCATCGGCCTTGCGCTCGGCAAAGCGGCGGCAGCCGGCCTGACCGGCATCGAAAAGGCCTCGATACGCGGCTCGATCAATGCCACCGAGCTTGGCGTGCAGCCCGGCACCTTCGACGACCAGAGCAAAGCCTTTGCCAAGCTGCTGCGCGACGCGAACAGCCGGGACATCCCGGTGTTCCTGCCGGCGGGCACCTATGTGGTATCCAACCTCTCGCTGCCCGGCCGCGTGCGGCTTTCCGGCGTGCCGGGTGCGACGCGGATCGTCTATGGCGGCGACGGCCACCTCTTCATGGCCGAACAGGCCGACCATATCGAGTTGAGCGGGCTGGTCTTTGACGGCTCGAACCGCTCGATGGGCGACTATGCGCAAGGGCTGCTCGATCTGCGCCGGGTCGGCCATCTCGTGGTCGACAATTGCCAGATAACCGGCAGCGGCAAGAACGGACTGGCGCTGGAACGTGCGGTTGGGCGCATCGAGCGCACGGACATATCTGGAGCTGCCGATGCCGGCATCTATTCAGTCGAAGCCGGAGGCCTGGCGATCACGGGCAACACCGTCTCCGACTGCGCCAATGGCGGCATCCTCGTGCATCGCTGGCAAGCGGCGGAGGACGGCACGATGGTCACCGGCAATCGTGTCGAACGCATCGGTGCGCGCAGCGGCGGAACCGGCCAGAACGGCAATGGCATCAACGCCTTTCGCGCCGGCAATGTCATCATCTCGGGCAATGTCGTCTCGGACTGCGCTTTCTCGGCGATCCGCGCCAACAGTTCCAGCAATCTGCAGATTTCCGGCAACACCTGTTCGCGCTCGGGCGAGACCGCGGTCTATTCCGAATTCTCATTCGAGGGCGCCGTCATCAGCAACAACATCGTCGATGGCGCGGCCAACGGCATCTCGATCGTCAACTTCAATGAAGGCGGCCGCCTGGGTGTCTGCTCTGGCAACATCGTGCGCAATTTGTCGACCAGCGGCCCCTACACCGCGGACCCGCCCGGCTTCGGCGTCGGCATTGGCGTCGAGGCCGACACCATCGCGTCCAACAATGTCATCGAGAATGCGCCGCTCTACGGTATGTCGATCGGCTGGGGGCCGTATCTGCGCAATGTCGTGGCCACGAGCAACATCATCCGCAAGGCAGGCACGGGCATTGTCGTCAGCGTGGTCGAAGGTGCCGGCACAGCCGTCATCTCCGACAACGTCATCGATGGCGCGTTGAACGGCGCCGTCATCGGCCAGCGCTGGGCCGAACCGGTGACGGCAGACCTGACCCAGTTGACCAACAGTGGCTTTGCGCATCTGACGGTTGAGCGCAACCGCGTCAGCTGAAGATGGCCTGAACGCTTTTGGCGATCAATGAGGCGACATGGGCGGGCTTTCGGAGATGGGCTTCATCTTGGCCTGCTGCAGCACGCCAAAGGGAAACATGTCGCTCGACCTCTAATTTACGCGGTCATCAGTTTGAGCGCCTTGAGCAGGCGGACATGCGTGTGGGAATGATGGTGTCTGACATGCACGGCCGAATAGATGGGATGTGAGATCTTCGGCGCATCACCAACGAGTTGTGCCACACCGTCCTGCCGCAATTTTGTCGCCACCGTTTCGGTGACGAAGGCGGTGCCGCCCCGGCTTCGCAGCAGATAGGCAACCGCGCCGCCATTCCCCGTCGATACGGGGCTGTTTTCCAGTTCCGGCAGCATCTGTTTGTGGGCGCGGTTGAAGAAGGCCGAGTAATTGGCGCGGATGTAGTCCGCCGGCACCACCTCGCCGAAGGCAACGCCGCGCGTCGAAACCATGACGAAATTTTCCTCGGCGATCTGCTCGTAGTGCATGTCCGGAAGATGCTGTGGCGAATAGAGCACCGCCAGATCGAGGCTGCCGGTGGTCAGATCGAGGATCATCTGGTTGGAGTAGTCGATCTCCACATAGATCGCGAGCTTGGGCATCGTCGCCCGCACCCATTCCAGCCACCCTTCCAACACGCGTTCGTAGAGCTCGAACTGGATACCGATGCGGATCAGGCGGTCGAACTTGCCGACCGACTGGATTTCGCGGCGGGCGTCGAGCCAGCGCAGTTTGACCGCGCGCGCATGCTCCTCGAACCTCAGCCCAGCGACGGTCGGCTCCGTGCCACTCTTGTTGCGGATGAAGAGCTGCTTTTCCAGCAGCGTCTCGAGCGTGCGGATGCGGCTCGAAACGGTCGACTGGGTGATGCCAAGGCGCTCCGCTGTCCTGTTGAAGTTGCGGGTTTCGATCAGGTCCAGGAATGTGTCGAGCAATTCGATCTGCATCTTGGCCACCCCACGGAAAACGTCCGCAACGGCTACCGCTTTTTGATCCGCTTCGACAATGGCTAATCGGATTCTTCGATTAACATCCCATCCCGGGTTGCGTTGCCGGATATCGCCTTCACGCGCAGAATTGCAGCATCTTTCAGACATCCGCCACGGCAGGTCATCCATCCATGTTCATCGTCGACACCGACGTCCACAATTACTGGTCCAGTGCCGAGGTTCTGCTTCCCTATCTCGAGCCCTATTGGCGTGATTTTCTGGTTCGCGGCGAAAAGCCGGGACCAAAGGGCAGTTTCCCGCACGGCCACCGCCCATGGCTGCATCCCGAGGGATTTTCGCGGCACGACATCAAGCCGCAGACCGAGGAGGACAACTATTTGATCATGAAGGAGAAGCACCTCGATCTCTACGACATCGATGTGGCGATTCTCACCGCCGACGAGCCGCTGGAAGCTTCGACGCTGGCCAACTATCATTACGCCAACGCACTGGTGAGGGCCTACAACGATTACATGATCGACTGGTGGCTACCCAAGGACAGGCGCTTCAAGGGATCGATCATCATTTCGCCGACCGATCCGCACGGTGCTGCGGCCGAGATCCGCCGGCTTGGCGGCCACAAGGACATCGTCCAGGTGCTGGCCAGCCACGGCTCGCAACGTCCTTACGGCGACCCGTTCTATCACCCGATCTTCGAGGCCTGCGCCGAAGTCGGGCTGCCCTTCGCCATCCATTTCGGCGGCCAGGGCGGCATCAACCACAATGCCATCGCCAGCGGCCCGACGACCTATTACTGGGAAACACATGCGCTGCTGAGCCAGCCGGCGATGACCCATGTCGTCAGCATGATTTCCAACGGCGTTTTCGAGAAATATCCCGATCTCTATTTCGTCGTCATCGAATGCGGCGTGTCGTGGGTGCCATCGCTGATGTGGCGGCTCGATGCCAACTTCAAGGCATTGCGCAAGGAGACGCCGTGGCTGAAGATGCTGCCTTCGGAATATTGCCGCCGCAACATCCGCTTCAGCACCCAACCGCTCGAACAGCCGCAAAATGTGAGGCATCTGTGGGAGACGCTCGAGCACATGGATGGCCAGAACACGCTGCTTTTCGCGTCCGACTATCCGCATTGGGATTTCGACGCGCCGACCAACATCCACATTCCGCCGGCCTGGCGCGACAAGGTGATGGGGCTGAATGCGCTGGAGGTCTACAAGCGCATCGAGGCGCCCGCCGCCAGCGCGAGGGTTGCGTGATGGCGGCCAATGCAGCAGCCGTGCCAGTCAGAGGCCGCACCTTTGCCTGCAAGGTCAACGAGGTCGCGATCGGGCAACCCAGGATCGTCTCCTTCGGCCGCATGAGCATCGGTATATTCCAGCTCGACGATGGCTATGCCGCCTTGCTCAACATTTGCCCGCACCGGGCAGGACGGCTTTGCGAGGGGCCGGTTTGTGGAACCACCAGGCCGACCGACAGGGCGGAATTCGTCTATGAGCGCGCTGGCGAAATCGTTCGCTGTGCCTGGCACGGCTGGGAATTCGAGATCAGGTCGGGAAAATGCCTCGTCGATGACAGGCTGAAGGCGCGGACATTTCCGGTCGAGGTCGTAGCCGACGACCTCTATCTCGAGCTCGGCCGCTAGGTTTCTGGTTGCAGAAGGTAACGAAGATGGAGACGGTAAAATTCACGCAGATGAAGGATGGCGATTGCGAGGATTATGCCTTCCTCACGGAGCATGAAATCGAATACGCCGCCGGCACGGCAGACCGCTTGCTGGCGGCCATGGTCGATCTCGATAAGTCGCTGTCAGGTTACAAGATCACGCGGCTTGGCCATTCCCTGCAGACGGCAACGCGAGCGTGGAGTGCCGGAGCGGATATCGACTGGGTGGTCTCGGCGCTGCTGCACGACATCGGCGACATCTACGCGCCCTACAATCACGACGAATACGCCGCCGCAATCATCAGGCCGTTCGTGCGCGAGCAATGCGCCTGGGTCATCGAGAAACACGGTGATTTCCAGCTGTTATACTATGGCGAGCATGTTGGCGCGAATCCGCACAAGCGGGATGCCTTCAGGGATAGCGCATATTTTGATGACTGCGCCGAGTTCTGTGACAAATGGGACCAGTCGAGCTTCGACCCGGACTATTCGACCCAGCAGCTGGAATTCTTCGCGCCGATGGTGAGGGAAGTCTTCGCCCGCAAAAGCTATGACCCAGCTGTAGTCAGAGCCAACCAACGGGAAGCCATGTCGAACCCTGCTGTCGCTGCGGCACGCGCGGCGATCTAATGATGTCGCTCTTCAGCCGAGGGCGGCGGTCGGCCTTAGCGCCCCAACCTTGGCGCCAATCCGGCTTTCGATCGGAGCATTTGCCAGTTCGAGCAGCTTGACTGCCAAGGTCTCGTCGGCACGCAATAGCCTGGCAAGGACGGCGGCAACCATGGCTTCGCCAGCACGGCCGGCCCCATCATCGCATTTGAGCGCGATGCCAAAGCCAAGTTCCGGGACTGCGGCGCAGTGGACCCCTTCGGCACCGCCTTTGGCAAAAATCCGGCCCGGTGCCGCTTCCATCAGGGCGACATCGGCGCGACCGGTGCCGGCAACGAAGAATGGTTCTGCCATGCATGCTGAAAGCAGTCGTTTCGCGGCCTTTGCCCGCTCGGGACCAAAACCTGATGTCGTGGCCATGCGGGCAAAGCCGAGCGCGAAACTTTTGAGCGGCACCGCATAGGTCGGGATCGAGCAGCCATCGGTCGCCCGCTCGTCCGCGCTGTGGACGGCGCCGGTGACCGATTGCATGGCGTCACGCACCATCTCCTGCAGGCCGTGCCCGGCCTTGACGTAGCCCTTATGGGCAATGGCGGAATGGACGCAGGTGCAGAGGAAGCCGGAATGCTTGCCGGAACAGTTGTTGTGCAACGCATTCGGCAAGCCGCCGGCACGCGCAAGCGCAATCTCCGCATCATGGTTTGAGGGCCAATGCGTGCCGCATTCGAGCGCCGACCCGTCCAACCCGGCCTTGGCCAGCATGGACCGCGCCAGTTCGACATGCGCCGGCTCGCCGGAATGGGATGCACAGGCCAGCGCCAGTTCGCGGTTGCCGAAGCCATAGGCATCGGCGGCCCCGCTCTCGACCAGCGGCAAGGCCTGGATCGCCTTGACCGCCGAGCGCGGAAACACCGGCTTCGCGGTATCGCCGATCTCCAGAACCGGCTTGCCGTCGGCATCGAAGACCGCTACGGCACCGCGATGCACGCTCTCGACGATCGCGCCACGCAGAACCTCGATCAGAACCGGATTTGTCATGAACCCTCCCGTAAATGCGGGCGGTTTACCTGATCCGGTCGAGAATGGAAACGTAGTTGGCGACGGCAGCGCCACCCATGTTGAAGATGCCGCCAAGCTTTGCGCCCGGCACCTGGATGCCGCCGGCTTCGCCGACAAGCTGCATGGCGGTCAGGACATGCATGGAGACACCGGTGGCGCCGATCGGATGACCCTTGGCCTTCAGCCCGCCGGAGGGGTTGACCGGCAGGCGGCCGTCTTTCGCCGTCGTGCCGTCCAGCGCCAGTCTGGCGCCCTCGCCCGGCCTAGCCAGGCCCATCGCTTCGTATTCGATCAGTTCGGCGATGGTGAAGCAGTCATGCGTTTCGACGAATGAGAGATCGTCGAGCGTCACGCCGGCGCTCTTCAGCGCCTTGCCCCAAGCCTGCTCGCAGCCTTCGAAGGCCAGGATGTCGCGCTTCGACATCGGCAGGAAATCCTGCACATGCTCGTTGGCCCGGAAGGCAACCGCGCGACGCATCTTCAGGGCCGTCGCGGTATCGGCGAGGATCAGGGCAGCGGCACCGTCGGAGACCAGCGAGCAGTCGGTACGCTTCAGCGGGCCGGCGACGAAGGGGTTCTTTTCGCTCTCCTGCCGGCAGAATTCGTAGCCGAAATCCTTGCGCATCTGCGCATAGGGATTGTCGACGCCGTTCTTGTGGTTCTTGGCGGCGATCATCGCCAGCGCGTCCGACTGGTCACCATAGCGCTGGAAATAGGCCTGTGCGATCTTGCCGAAGACGCCGGCGAAGCCCGCCGGCGTCTCGCCATCCTCCGGCAGGTAGGATGCTTTCAAGAGGTTCTTGCCGATTTCCGGACCGGGCGTCGTCGTCATCTGCTCGGCGCCGACCACCAGCACGATGCGGGCCGCGTTGGCGTCGATGGCGCGGATGCCTTGCCTGACCGCCGCGGAACCGGTTGCGCAAGCGTTCTCGACGCGAGTCGCCGGCTTGAAGCGCAGTCGATCGTCGGCTTGCAGCACCAGGCTGGCGGTGAAATCCTGCGCTGAAAAGCCGGCGTTGAAATGGCCGAGCACGATCTCTTCGACCTCGTCCGGGCCGATTCCGGCATGGTCGAGTGCATCTGTCGCCACCTTGACGATCAGGTTTTCAAGCGTCTCGCCTTCAAGCTTGCCGAAGCGCGAATGCGCCCAGCCAACGATGCATGCGGTCATGGCGGTCTCCATCCTTGGCGCCAGCCTAGCCTGTGAGCTCATGGCGCAGTTCGCCTCTATTGTTCAAATGTAAACATTCTCGCCCGAGCCGTGAAGGGCCGGCATCCGAAAATCGCTTGGTACAGGCTGTCCCGCCGTCGATTTTTTGTTGATTGACCCGTCAATAAAAAATAATCTCCGCGCAAAAATCGGGAACAACATGCCGAAAGTCGGAATGGAGCCACTGCGCCGCAAGGCGCTCATCGACGCGACGATCTCAGCGATCGGCGAGCGCGGGTCGCTTGACGTGACCATGTCCGAGATCGCCGGGCGCGCTGGTGTGTCCTCGGCGCTTGCCCATCACTATTTCGGCGCCAAGGACGAGTTGCTGCTGGCAACGATGCGACACATCCTCGCCGAACTGACCATCGACATGCGCCGCGCCCTGCAATCCGCCGCGTCCCCACGCGAACGCGTTTCGGCGGTGGTTGCCGTCAACTTCTCCGACATCCAGTTCCAGCCGGAAACCATAGCCGCCTGGCTCGCCTTCTATGTCGAGGCGCAGAAATCGTCAGCGCTTCGCCGGTTGCTCAGGGTCTATGCGCGACGGCTGCATTCGAACCTGATGAGCGGGCTGACCGGCATCCTGCCTCGCAAAGAAGCCGACCGTGCCGCCGAAGCGACAGCGGCGATGATCGATGGGCTCTATATCAGGCGGGCGCTGAAGGACGGCGTGCCCGACGCCGCGACAGCGATTGCGCTGGTCGAGGACTACCTTGAAACCAAACTCGGCGAGCGGCGCAAACAGTGACCACGAAGCGACCCAATTTCCTGATCGTCATGGTCGATCAGCTCAACGGGACTTTTTTCCCCGATGGGCCGGCCGCGTTTCTGCACGCGCCGCATCTGAAGGCGCTGGCCGCACGATCGGCACGCTTTGCCAACAACTACACGGCCTCGCCGCTCTGCGCGCCGGGCCGCGCCTCGTTCATGAGCGGCCAGTTGCCGTCGCGCACCGAGGTCTATGACAACGCCGCCGAATTCGCTTCGTCGATCCCAACCTTTGCCCATCATCTGCGCGCCGACGGCTACCACACCGTGCTCTCTGGCAAGATGCATTTCGTTGGCCCCGACCAGTTGCATGGCTTCGAGGAGCGGCTGACCACCGATATCTATCCGGCCGATTTCGGCTGGACGCCGGACTACCGCAAACCGGGCGAGCGCATTGACTGGTGGTATCACAATCTGGGCTCGGTGACCGGCGCCGGCGTCGCCGAGATCTCAAACCAGATGGAGTATGACGACGAGGTCGCCTTCCATGCGGTGCAGAAGCTCTACGATCTCGCCCGCGTCTCCGACAATGCCGCGCACCGACCCTGGTGCCTGACGGTCTCCTTCACCCATCCGCACGACCCCTATGTGGCGCGGCGGCAATATTGGGACCTCTACGAGGATTGCCCGGCGCTCGAACCCGAAGTGGGCTTCATCCCCTACGGCAAGCAGGACCCGCATTCGCAGCGGCTCTACAAAGCCTCCGACTATGACAGCTTCGACATCACGGCCGAGCAGATCCGCCGCGCGCGGCGCGGCTATTTCGCCAACATCTCCTATCTCGACGACAAGGTCGGCGAGTTGCTGTCGGTGCTTGAGCGCACGCGCATGCTCGACGACACGATCATCCTGTTCTGCTCCGACCACGGCGACATGCTCGGCGAGCGAGGCCTGTGGTTCAAGATGTGCTTCTTTGAGGGTTCGGCGCGGGTGCCGCTGATGATCGCCGGCAAGGGCGTGCCCGCCGGCCTGATCGAGGCGCCGGTCTCCAATCTCGACGTGACGCCGACGCTGTGCGACCTCGCCGGCATCGACATGAGCGCGATCGCCCCATGGACCGACGGCCAGTCGCTGCTGCCGCTGCTGAATGGCAAGCCACGTACAGCACCGGTGCTGATGGAGTATGCCGCCGAAGGCTCCAATGCGCCGTTGGTGGCGATCCGCGACGGCCGCTACAAGTTCGTCCATTGCGAGATCGATCCGTCACAACTCTATGATATCGAGGCCGATCCGCATGAATTGAACAATCTCGCCGCCGATCTGGCGCACGCCGGTCTGGTGGCGGCTTTCATGGAAAAGGTCCGCGCGCGCTGGGACATGGCGGCTTTCGACGCTGCCGTGCGGGTCAGCCAGGCGCGGCGCTGGGTGGTCTATCCAGCGCTGCGCAACGGCACGCACTACCCCTGGGAGTTCCAGCCGCTGCAAAAGGCTTCTGAACGTTACATGCGCAACCATATGGATTTGAACGTGCTCGAAGAGCAGAAACGGTTCCCGCGAGGCGAATGATGGCAGACCTTCTCGTTCCCTCCCTAGACCACCTCCAACAGGCCTACGCCGTCACCTCCAGGGCGACGCAGATCACGCCGCTGCTGGAATCGGCGGCACTTGCTCGCGAGACCGGCGCGGCCCGCGTCTTCATCAAGCCGGAATCGCTGCAATGGGCGGGATCGTTCAAGGTGCGCGGCGCCTACTGGCGGCTGAAGCAGCTATCGGCCGATGAAGCCAGGAAGGGCGTCGTCGCCTATTCCTCCGGCAATTTCGCGCAAGGGCTGGCCGCCGCCGGCCAGGCGCTCGGCATTCCGGTCACCATCGTCATGCCGATCGACGCGCCTGCCGCCAAGCGCGATGCCACGGCAGGCTATGGCGCCCGTGTCGTGCTGACCGACCATGGCGAGCGCGCGCGCGAAGAGGTCGCCGCCGCCAAGGCGCGCGAGATCGCCGAGACCGAAGGACTGGCCCTGCTGCATCCCTTCGACGACCCGGAGATCGTCGCCGGCCAAGCAGGCGCCGGGCTCGAAGCGCTCGACCAGCTTGCCGACAAGGATGCCAGCGCCGACCTGTTGTTCTGTTCGGTCGGCGGTGGCGGGTTGATCGGTGGCGTTTCGCTCGCCTTCCACTATCTGTCGCCGGCAACCGAGATCATCGGCGTCGAGCCGGAAGGTTTCAATGGCATGGGCTCGTCACTGGCGCATGGCGCCATCGAGACCATGCCGATCGGTCCGAAGTCGATCTGCGACGGGCTGATGTCGCGACGGCCGGGCGACGCTCCATTCGCGGCAGTCAAGACCGCTGGCGTTCGCGGCATCACCGTCGACGACCAGTCGGTGCGGCGGGCAATGAAGATCGCCTTCGAGCGCATGAAGCTGGTGCTGGAGCCGTCTGGGGCTGCGTCGCTGGCGGCGCTGCTCGGCGGCAAGGTGGATGTGAAGGATAAGACCGTCCTTGTGGTGGCAACCGGCGGCAACGTCTCGCTCGCCGATTTTATGGCGCATATGAACCATGCTTGAAGCGGATTTCGTCATCATCGGCTCCGGCTCGGCCGGCTCGGCCATGGCCTATCGCCTGTCGGAGGACGGCAAGCATTCGGTCATCGTCATCGAGTTCGGCGGCACCGATGTCGGGCCGTTGATCCAGATGCCGTCGGCGCTGTCGATCCCGCTCAATATGAGCCTCTACGACTGGGGTTTTGCCAGCGAACCGGAGCCGCATCTTGGCGGCCGCGTGCTGGCGACGCCGCGCGGCAAGGTGATTGGCGGTTCATCCTCCATCAACGGCATGGTCTATGTGCGCGGCCATGCCCGTGACTTCGACCATTGGGCCGAAGAAGGTGCCTCAGGTTGGGGCTTTGCCGACGTGCTCCCCTACTTCAAGCGCATGGAAGACAATGATGGCGGCGAGGATGGGTGGCGCGGTCATGGCGGCCCGTTGCATGTGCGGCGTGGCTCGCGCAAGAATCCGCTCTACGGCGCGTTCGTCGAGGCAGGCCGCCAGGCCGGGTTCGAACTGACCGACGATTACAACGGCTCCAAGCAGGAAGGCTTTGGGCCGATGGAGCAGACCATCCGTGGCGGCCGCCGCTGGTCGGCGGCATCGGCCTATCTGAAGCCGGCTCTCAAGCGCGGGAATGTTAGCCTGCTCAAGGGCTTCGCCCGCCGGGTGGTCATCGAGAATCAACGCGCTGTTGGCGTCGAGATCGAAGCTCACAAACAGATTCAAGTCGTTAAGGCACGACGTGAGGTGATCATCGCCGCATCGTCGATCAATTCGCCCAAGATCCTGATGCTGTCGGGCATCGGACCGGCCGAGCATTTGCGCGAAAACGGCATTGCCGTCGTTGCCGACAGGCCTGGTGTCGGCCGCAATTTGCAGGACCATATGGAGCTTTATATCCAGCAGGAATCGACCAAGCCGATCACGCTGAATTCGGTGCTGAATCCATTCTCGAAAGCATTGATCGGGGCGCAGTGGCTGTTCTTCAAGACCGGGCTCGGCGCCACCAACCATTTCGAGGCGGCCGCTTTCGTGCGCTCGCGCGCCGGCGTCGACTATCCAGACATCCAGTATCACTTCATCCCGGCGGCGGTCCGCTATGACGGCAAGGCAGCGGCGAAGTCGCATGGCTTCCAGGCGCATGTCGGACCGATGCGCTCGAAGTCGCGCGGCTCGGTGACACTGCGCTCGCCCGACCCAAAGGCGACACCGGTGATCCGCTTCAACTACATGTCGCATCCGGACGACTGGACAGAGTTCCGTCACTGCATCCGGCTGACCCGCGAGATTTTCGGCCAGTCGGCCTTCGACGCCTATCGCGGCAAGGAGATCTCGCCGGGCAGCCATGTGCAGTCGGACGACGATCTTGATGTCTTCATTCGCGACCATGCCGAGAGCGCCTACCATCCCTGCGGCACCTGCAAGATGGGTCACGCTGACGACGTGATGAGCGTCGTCGATCCGGAATGCCGGGTCATCGGCGTCGACGGCTTGCGGGTCGCGGACTCTTCGATCTTCCCGCGTGTCACCAATGGCAACCTCAACGCGCCGTCGATCATGACCGGCGAGAAGGCGTCCGACCACATCCTTGGCCGCACGCCGCTGGCGCCGTCCAACCAGGAACCATGGATCAATCCGCGCTGGCAGCTATCCGACAGATAGGCCATGATCGTGAGACTGCACGATCCGCATGCCGCGAAAGACAATTTGGAGACTTCCCCATGCGCGCCCAACCCACGGCATCGCACTATGTCAACGGACGCTACATAGAGGACGAAGGCGGTGCACCGCTGCCGGTGATCTATCCGGCAACCGGCGAGGTCATCGCTACCCTGCATTCGGCGACGCCTAACGTGCTGGAACTCGCCGTCGAGGCCGCACGAGCCGCGCAACCGGCGTGGGCGCGGTTGAAGCCGGTCGAGCGCGGCCGCATCCTGCGCCGCGCCGCCGACATTCTTCGCGCCCGCAATGCCGATCTTGCCCGCATCGAGACGCTCGACACCGGCAAGGCGATCCAGGAGACGCTGGTCGCGGACGCGCCCTCGGCCGCGGACTGCCTCGAATATTTCGGCGGCGCGGTCGCCGCCTACAATGGCGAGGCCGTCGATCTCGGCGGGCCTTTCGCCTACACGCGGCGCGAGGCACTCGGCGTCTGCGTCGGCATCGGCGCCTGGAACTATCCGATCCAGATCGCCGGCTGGAAATCGGCACCGGCGCTCGCCATGGGCAATGCCATGGTGTTCAAGCCGTCGGAAAACACACCGCTTTCAGCGCTGGCCCTGGCCGAGATCTACAGCGAGGCCGGTCTGCCGGACGGCTTGTTCAACGTCGTGCAGGGTTATGGCGATGTCGGTGCGGGCCTTGTCGGCCACGATGTCGTCGCCAAGGTTTCGGTGACCGGCTCGGTCCCCACTGGCCGCAAGGTTTTGTCGCTTGCCGGCTCGAAGATGAAACATGCGACGATGGAACTCGGCGGCAAGTCGCCGTTGATCGTCTTCGACGACGCCGACATCGAAAACGCCATCGGCGGCGCCATGCTCGGCAATTTCTACTCCACCGGCCAGATCTGCTCCAACGGTACGCGCGTCTTCGTGCAGAGCGGCATCCACGATCGCTTCGTCGAT
This sequence comes from Mesorhizobium subarcticum, assembly GCF_055456085.1. Taxonomy (NCBI): domain Bacteria; kingdom Pseudomonadati; phylum Pseudomonadota; class Alphaproteobacteria; order Hyphomicrobiales; family Phyllobacteriaceae; genus Mesorhizobium; species Mesorhizobium subarcticum. The sequence continues at coordinate 5,876,775 of NZ_CM144237.1, forward strand.
CGTCTGATCGAGCGGACGAAAAAGATCCGCATCGGCGACCCGCTTGACCCCGAGACCCAGATGGGCCCGCTGGTGTCGAAAGCGCAGCACGACAAGGTGGTCGGCTATATCGCGATAGGCAAGCAGGATGGCGCTGTTCTCGCCTGCGGCGGCAATGTGCCCTCGCTGCAGGGTTTCGACGGCGGCTTCTTCGTCGAGCCGACGATCTTCACCGGTGTCACCGACACGATGCGGATCGCCCGCGAGGAGATTTTCGGGCCGGTCATGAGCGTGCTGAGATTCGACGGCGAGGACGAGGTGATCGACCGCGCCAACGACACCGAGTTCGGTCTTGCCGCCAGCGTCTTCACCCGCGACCTGCCGCGCGCCCACCGTGTCATCGCCGAATTGCAGGCCGGCACCTGCTGGATCAACGCCTACAATCTGACACCGGTGGAAATCCCCTTCGGCGGCTTCAAACAGTCCGGCATCGGCCGCGAGAACTCTCTGGCCGCACTGGCGCTCTATTCGCAGTTGAAGTCGATCTATGTCGAGACCGGGGATGTGGCGAGCCCGTATTGAGGGCAGAAGTTTGGGCTGTTGTCCGCGTGGCCGTTCGACCCGTTGTCCAGAGCGTTTTCTTCGCCCGTCAGTTTGCCATAAGCTTCGTGGGGCATGAGCGCCGAGGAGGCCAACATGGTGGCCGAGACCAACGACAAAAGAATTGCCGTGCTGCCAATGCTGCTCAGTTTCAACGCCGGCTATGTCGACACAGCCGGGTTCCTTGCCCTTCAGGGACTGTTCACGGCGCACGTCACCGGCAATTTCGTCACGCTCGGCGCATCGCTGGCGCTCGGTACATCGGGCGCCCTGGCAAAGCTTCTGGCCTTGCCTGTCTTCTGTCTCATCGTCATCCTTAGCCGGCTTCTGTCGTACCCGCTGAAAAGCTGGAAGCTGCCGGTCTTCCGGTCCCTATTGGCGATCAAGCTTGTTCTGCTGACAGCAGCCGCGATCCTGGCTATCCGCCTCGGGCCGTTTGCGGATGGAAACAGCTGGGCCGCCATTGTCACCGGCATGGTCCTGGTTTCGGCCATGGCGGTGCAGAATGCCGCTCATCGCGTCCACCTTCCCAGCGCGCCGCCGTCGACGCTGATGACCGGCACCACGACCCAGATCATGCTTGACCTGGCCGATCTGATCCATGGCGCGCCGCCCGAGAGCAAAGCGGCGTCACGATCACGCCTCGCACGCATGTCGGTTGCCGTGCTTATCTTCGCGCTGGGATGCGGAAGCGCCGCCCTGCTCTATACCAGGATCGGCATGTGGTGTTTTGTGCTTCCGCCGATCGTTGCGATCGTGCCGCTTGTGATACGGGAAAGCGCGCCCGCCACCACGCCGTGACTAGAGCATTTCACCGTTTCACGGAAACGGCGAAGCGCCCTAACCCTTGTTTTTCCGCAATTCCGGACGGAAAACCGCTCACACTTTTCCTGGAATTGCTCTACGGCTTCGCCGTCCCATCCAGATACTGCGTCAGCGCGCAGACCAGGTGATAGAAGATGCTGGCCGGCACGTCTGATGCCAGCGAGCGGCCGCGCTCGTCGATGCGGTCGATCCACAGGCCGAGCGGCGCCGGGTCGATGTGCCAGCGGAACAGCCGGCCGACACGCTCCTCGATCTCCGGCTTGAGATCTGGACCGCCAACGCCATCCAGCGCAATCGCCGCCTTGACCGCCTCGGCCTGAGGCCAGCTGCGCGAGATCAGGTCAAGCGGTAGACCCTGCCGGGAGACCGCACCATAGGCAAGGCCGGTGGCGCGGTTGAGGCCATTGGCGATGGCCGAGGCATAGAGTTTCCTGGCGAAGCCGTTCAACTCGGCTTGCCCGCTACGCCCGGCGAAATCGACCAGCAGCGACGCCCATTCGAAGTGATGGCCAGGCTCGGTCCAGGCGCCCTTCTCACCGGCTGACGGCGTCCACTCAGCATCGAAATATTCGCCCAGCGTCCAGCTTTCCCGATCAAAGAAATGACTGCGGAAGAGATCGATGATGCGTGCGGCGCGGCGCAGATGGGTCCGCTCGCCGGTTGCCTGGTGCCAAGCCAGGAAGGCTTCGAGCAAATGCATGTGCGGGTTGGAGCGCCGCTCGCCCTCGCCGTCCGATGTCTCGAGGAAGCCGGTCATGCGGCTGTCCTCGAGATGGGCATCGAGGAAGGCGAAGGTTTCCTCGCCGAGCCGCAAGGCATCGGGATTGCCCGACATATGCGCATGTGCCAGCGCCAGCAGCACGCAGGAATGATCGTAGGCATCCTCGGTGGCGTCGGCGACAGAGCCGTCGACATGCAGGGTGCGCACCCAGCCGCCTTTGTCGGTGCGACCATTTCTGACCATGAACTCGATACCGTGGCTGATCAGCCGGTCGGCCGGGCCATCCCAGCCGCGCGCGCTGGCGACCGCGAAGGCATAGACCTGCCTTGCCATTGTGCGCATGCGCTTGGGCTTCATCAGCGGCGTGCCGTCGAAGCCCAGCGCCTCGTGGAAGCCGCCATGGCGCTCATCGACACCCGATGTCGACCACAGCGGCAAGGTTTCTTGAAACAGCCAGTGGTGCACACGCCGCCGCCAGGCACCGCTTTCGATGACACGGTCGTGCGCAGGTGTGAACCTGGTTTCCAGCCGGCCGGATTTTTCGAGCTGCTCGACAATCTTCTTGACGTGCTGGCTGTGGCTGACAGGGGCGACGAAAGTGGCATCGGCGGTCGAAACGATGGCGACATCCTTCATGCCGATTGCCGACAAGAGGCGGCCGTCGCTGCGGATGTAGGAGTTCTCGCAATCGATGGCGACGACATCGCCGATGACGACATTGCCCTGGTCGTCGGCGGGACCGACGTCGAGCAGCGATTGCCAGGAGCCGAGATCGTTCCAGCGGAAGTCGGCGGGCACCATGGCAATGTCATCAGCACGTTCCATGATGGCATAGTCGATCGAGATCGAGGGGACGGCTTCGTAGAGCTCCAGTGGCATATAGAGGCCGGACAGGTCCGATGTTGCCGCCTTGTAGGCTCTCTCGGTGGCCTGCCAGATGTCGGGCTGGAACCTCGCGAAGGCGTCGCGCATGGCGCCGGCGCGAAACAGGAAGATGCCGGTGTTCCAGTAGAAATTGTCCGCCTTGAGATAGCTCTGCGCGGTACCGAGGTCCGGCTTTTCGACGAAGCGCGCGACGTGGAAGATGCCGCCATGCGCGCCTGCCACCTCGATATAGCCATAGCCGGTCTCGGGCTGCGTCGGTTTGATACCGAACACCACTAGCCGGCCGGCGCCTGCCGCCTCGGCGCCTGCCTCGACGCTCTGCCAGAACTGCCCTGCGGTTGATATCTCGTGGTCCGACGGCACCACCAGGACCAGGCTGTCGCCGAATTCGGACAAGGTTCGCAGCGTCGCCAGCGCCACCGCCGCGGCGGTGTTGCGCCCCGTGGGCTCGAACAATGGGCCGCCGCCGGCAAGATCGAGGCCGGCAAGGTCGGAATGGACGCGATCGGCATGGCGCTCGGATGCGATCAGGAAAACTGGTGTCTCGCCAGCCGGCCGCGCCGTCAGCCGGCGCAAGGTCTTGGCCAGCATCGAACCATTGCCCGAAAAATCGTGAAACTGCTTGGGATTGTCCTCGCGAGACAGCGGCCATAGCCGCGAGCCGACGCCGCCGCTCATGACGAAACTGACGATGCGCTGGCTCATGGAAGTCTCGTCAAAAATCTGTTCCCAGGCTGCCCCGATCTATCAACTCGGCGCTTAAGTTCACCTTTATCCGACTGCTAAATCCCAAGCCATCCGGAGAAGCTTCGGGAAAGCAAACAAATGCGACAGAAGTGCTGCCATTGCCGCTTGCAGGAATGAAGTGTGGCGGCTATAAGCCCGCGTCTGGTCACGGAGTGTAGCGCAGCCTGGTAGCGCACCTCGTTCGGGACGAGGGGGTCGCAGGTTCAAATCCTGCCACTCCGACCAGAAAAAACAAGCACTTGATGCTTGTTGTTCTCCCGAATTCATCTGCGTCGAATACCGAGCGGGCCGCTTGCGCTCGGCGGACAGTCCTTCCTTTGATCTCATGGCGTCATGCGCTACTTTGGGCGGTGGTCCATATTTGGGACGGTGAACCGGGTGAGCGTATGAAATTCGCGCCGATGGCCATTTTACCGATAACTGCACTGCTGCTGTTGGCAGCCGGCTGCTCGTCGACAGTGGCGTCAATCAGTCCGGCCAAATACGACCGGATGAGCTGTCAGGAACTCAACGTGGCGCTTGGCGATGCCGCCACAGACATCTCGCGGACCGCGATCAGCCGCGGCAAGGTCGCCAGCACCAGTGTTCCCACATGGCTGCTTGGCGGCGAGCGGGTGAAGACCGTGGTGGCCAATCGCGAAACCACCCGAATCGAGCGGCTGCAGGAACAACAGCAGGCGATCATCGCTGCGAGAAAGAGCCGCTGTGCGTCCTCGCAATGAGTTGCGTCCGCTTCATGTTCGATCAGCGTCTATCCCTCAAGGTCTTGCCGTTGAACGGGACTGAGGGGAGCGTGCCACCCATTTGGGAGATGCCGCTCAGGACCAAAGCATGGCATCCTTTCACCGACACGGCAGCTTCAGGGCTTACGCAACTGTAACAGGAGACGATTCGACAACCCGTGCACTCCGGCTCTTTCTGCCCGCAACGGTTCAAGAATGAGGTTTCCATGCATTTGAGATGTGTTCTTTGCGGTCCGGTGCAGACACGCCGAGCCTTTCTGATCATCCTTGGATTAAGCGCCGTTTCCGCATCGGCAAAGTTTGCCTGCGCGGCATCCGGCCCGGCACCTGACGTCGCGCGCGAGCTCAACCGACGCCCTCGTGTTGCAAGTGCGATCACCTGGTATGCCCCCGGCGCCGCCAATCAGTTCGCCTATGCGCAATGGCCGGCCACCTGGAAAGATGAACTTAAGCAGTTCGTCAATCTGCTATGGGCCGGACAGCCACTGGCCCTGACCGATCCACCTCCCAATCGGTGCGACCCGTCCATCAACGAGACCTCCTGAGCGCGGATGACGCGCGGCGTCTGTTCCTGGCGCTTGTGGCGCAAAGTCTCGTCGTCGAGATCGGCAAACGCGTGCCCTGGTCGATTGAGCAGGACAACGATGCAAGCTTCTCTGCCCTCTTCTCGCCAACGGAAATGTTCCTGTTCGACCGTCACACCCAACTCTATCGGGTGAACTGGTCGGGCATCCCCGCGCCTCCGGATGTCGCGTATCATTTTCTGCGCACCCAGGCACTCATCGGCCCTACCCGTCGGGCAACGATCGAACGACTGCTGCAGTGGTGCATCGCGCGGCTCATACACTTCACCGGCGACACGTCGAATGCAAATCTGGAACGGCAATGGCAGTACTATGGCGAGCCGCCAATGTCCCGCATCATCTCAGGCACGGTCGCCGCCGGCCGCAACGACCCGCCTCACCACATCACCGCGGGCTGTTGGGGAACTACGGCCTTTCTCGCCGCCATGCTGCGCGTCGTGAATATTCCCGTAGCCAGGGAGGTCGTCTACCAGGACCCGAGTTCGAGGAAGAAGGCGCACGCGACGCCGCATTTCCTCAGCGAAGACCTTTATCTCAGCCATGGCGACGACCCCGTACGGCTCAGACCATCGCGTACCGCTGGCCAAATTCTGATCGGCCGAGACCGCTTCAATCAATGGTTTCGGAGCGGCGACACGGCCGACAATGTCGGACGACAGCCCTATGAGCTGGCGCTTGCCGATCCGCCGATCAGCTTGTTGAAGAACTATGTCGACGATACCGCCAAAGGCGCGGTGAAGACCGGCCAAATCTGGCAGGACTACAGTCATTACTATTCGGCGAAGGAGCTCGACGAAACCGGGCTCTGGTCCCGCCTCGAACAAAAGACGGCGGCCCTCGGTGGGGCTGAGGCCGTCAAAAAGGAATACCGGGCTGCGTTCGATGCCCTTCAGAAAAGTCTCTCCGAAGCTTGAAGCGTGTCGCGTCGAAACGGAGACAGGCAACGCGCCTCAAGTCTCTGTTTTTCGCCGAATTCAAGCGCTCAGCCGGAAACGCGTCACATCGATCGCCGCAGCCATCAGTGTCTGCGTGTAGGCGTGTTGTGGACTGCTGAAGATCGCCTCGGTCGGCCCTTCTTCGACGATCTTGCCCTGCTTCATGACGATGATGTAGTCGGCCATGGCGCGCACGACCGTCAGATCGTGGCTGATGAAGAGGTAGGACAGTTCGTGGTCGGCCTGCAGCTTGCGCAGCAGTTCGACGATCTGTTTCTGAACCGAGCGGTCGAGCGCCGAGGTCGGCTCATCCAGCACGACCATTTTGGGCTTCAGGATCATGGCGCGGGCAATGGCGATGCGTTGTCGTTGCCCGCCGGAGAACTCATGCGGGTAGCGGTTGCGGGCGTTGGGATCGAGGCCAACTTCAAGCAAGGCTTCCACTGCGCGCTGATCGCGCTGCTTGTGCGACAGGTTAGGCTCGTGCACCAGCAGCCCTTCGGTGATGACCTGGCCGACTGTCATGCGTGGCGACAGCGAGCCGAACGGATCCTGGAAGACGAGTTGCATCTGGCGCCGCAGCGGCCGCATCTGCTGGCGGTCAGCCTGGGAAATGTCGCGATCGCCGAAACGAATGAGCCCATCGCTCGGCAGCAGCCGCAGCAAGGCGCGGCCGAGCGTCGATTTGCCTGAACCGGATTCGCCGACTATGCCGATGGTCTGGTTGCGCTGCAGCCGGATCGAAATGTCATCGACGGCACGCAGCATCATCGGCTCGCCAGCCAGAAACCCGCCGCCGATCTTGAAGGTGACTTCGACATTCCTGCCTTCGAGCACCACGGGAGCATTGGCCGGCGGTGGCGTCTTGGTTCCTGTCGGCTCAGCCGCCAGCAGCATCTTGGTATAGGCATGCTGCGGGTTGGCGAAGATCGCCTCCGCCTCGCCCTCCTCGACCACCTCGCCCTGGCGCATGACATAGACCCGGTCGGCGAAGCGCCGAACGATGCCGAGGTCGTGTGTAATAAACACGATCGCCATGCCGAGCTTGCGCTGCAATTCGGCGAGCAGCATCAGGATCTGCGCCTGGATGGTGACGTCGAGCGCCGTGGTCGGCTCGTCAGCGATCAGGATGTCGGGGTCATTGGCCAGCGCCATGGCGATCATGACGCGCTGGCGCTGGCCGCCAGACATTTCGTGCGGATAGGATTTCATCCGCCGCTCGGGATCAGGAATATGCACCAGCCGCAAAAGCTTGAGCGCCTCTTCGCGTGCCTCGGCGGCATTCAGGCCGCGATGCCGGCGGATCGGTTCGATCAGCTGGTTGCCGATCGAATAGAGCGGATCGAGCGAGGTCATCGGCTCCTGGAAGATCATGCTGATCTTGGCGCCGCGGACCTTGTTGAGGTCGGATTTGCTGAGCGTCAGCAGGTTGCGGCCACGATAGTCGACGTGGCCTGACGCTTCGCCATTCGAGGCGAGCAGGCTCATCGCCGCCATCATCGTCTGGCTCTTGCCGGAGCCGGATTCGCCGACCACGGCAACGGTCTCGCCCGCGTTGACGTGAATGTTGATGCCCTTCACCGCCTCGACCGCGCCATCGAGCGTGCGGAAGCGGACGCGCAGGTCCTTGACGCTGAGGATCGTTTCGGGAGTGGCCATGTCAACGGTCCCCATCTTATCGATCTCTCGGGTCGAGCGCGTCGCGCAGACCGTCGCCGACGAAATTCAAGGCGAACAGCGTCGAGACGAGGAAGAAGGCGGGGAACAAGAGCAGCCAATTGGCGTAGCCGATGTTCTTGGCACCGACCGAGATCAGCACGCCCCAGCTGGTCATCGGTTCCTGCACGCCGAGGCCGAGGAACGACAGGAAGCTTTCCAGGATGATGACCTGCGGCACCAGCAGCGTCATGTAGATGACGACCGGGCCGAGCAGATTGGGAATGACATGGCGTAGCAGGATGCCGCGCTGGCCGACGCCCATGGCTTCCGCCGCCTGGACATATTCCTGGCGGCGGATCGACAGCGCCTGGCCGCGCACGATGCGGGCCATGTCGAGCCACAGCACCGCCCCCACGGCCAGGAACATCAGCACGAAGTTGCGGCCGAAGAACACCACCAGCATGATGACGAAGAAGATGAACGGCAAGGAATAGAGCACATCGACGATGCGCATCATCACCTCGTCGATCTTGCCGCCGGAAAAGCCGGCAGCGGCGCCGTAGATCACACCAATCACCACCGCCACGACGCCGGCGAGCAGGCCGATGGCCAGCGAGATGCGTCCGGCCATCAGCGTGCGCGACAGCAGATCGCGGCCGGTGTTGTCGGTGCCGAACAGGAAATATTGCTGCTTGACCGACGTGCTCATCGTCACCTCGAGCCCGTCGGGCGACTTGCTCTCGATCTTGGTGTCGTCAAAGGCATCGGATCGGTCGAGATAGCGGATGTTGCGATCGTCGATCGGCTTGGTCGAGGTGACGGTCACCGTGACGCGCTGGCCATCCTGCTTCCATTCCTTGATCTCGACCCTCATGCGCTTGACCGCGTCGTTGAGAGCCGTCTCGATCATGTCGGCCTTGGGATAGGGCGTCAGGCTTGGCGGGGTGCGCACATAGTCGCCATAGATGGTCGTGTATTCATGCGGCGCGACCCAAGGTCCAAACACGCTGATGAGAGCGATGAAGGCGAGGTAATAAAGGCTGATCATGGCGGCGCGATTGGCCTTGAGGCGTGCCCAGGCATCGCCCCACAAGGAGCGGCCGACAATGGCGGGAGCGGTGGCTGCAATATCAGTCATAGCGCACCCTCGGGTCGACGACCGCGTACATGACGTCGACGATCAGGTTGAAGACGATGGTGAAGATGGCGATCACCACCACGGTTCCCATCACCAGCGTGTAGTCGCGGTTGAGCGCGGCATCGACGAAATAGCGGCCGACGCCTGGAATGGAGAAGATCGTCTCGACGATGACCGAACCGGTCAGCAGCGCCGCGGCCGCCGGGCCGGTGAACGAAACGATCGGCAGGATGGCGCCGCGCAGCGCGTGCTTGACCACCACCGACCAGTCGGAGAGGCCGAGCGCGCGGGCGGTGCGGATATGATGGGAGCGCAACGATTCGATCATCGAGCCGCGCATCAGGCGGGCAACGATGGCGATCTGCGGCAGAGCAAGCGTCAGTATCGGGCCGATCTTGTTGAGGAAGGCGCCATCGCCCCAGCCACCGATCGGCAACAGCTTCCAGGTCAGCCCGAACAGAAGCTGGATCACCGGTGCGATGACGAAGGTGGGGATGGTGCTGCCGGCTGTCGCCAGCGCAATCACCGTATAGTCGCCAAGCTTGTTCTGGTTAAGCGCGGCGATGGTGCCGAGCACGCTGCCCAGCAGCAAAGCCAGGATCAGCGCCGAAGCACCGAGCTGGATCGAAATGGGCAGGCCCTTGGCAAACAGTTCGGTGACGGTGAAATCCGGCATGTTGTAGCTCGGCCCGAAATTGCCGCGCAGGAGACTGCCGAGATAGTGGACATATTGCAGCCAGAGCGGATCGTTGAGGCCAAACTGGGCTTCAAGGTTGGCCTTGATCTCGGGGCTAAGCCCCCGCTCCTGGTTGAATGGGCCGCCTGGTGCGACGCGCATGAGGAAGAACGCCATCGTCACGATGACGAACAGCGTCGGGATGGCGGTCAAAAGCCGCCGGAATACGTATCGCAGCATCGGTGCCCCGCTTGATCCGGAGCCTGTACGTCCAATTGGACTGACATGCTCCAGCCTTCAAATCTTCGCACCGGATTTTCCGAAAATCGATTCCGTTTCCCGGCCGATGCGATGGCAAACCAGCGCCGCCGCGCCTCGAAAGACGCGGCGGCTTGGCCGGGATCAGTCCTTGCTGACGAAGCGCGACGGATGGACATCCATCACATTGTCGGTGAAGCCATGCAGCTTCGAAGATACGATGTCGTGGTAGCTATAATAGAGGAGCGGGATCTGGCCGACATCGTCGACCAGGATGCGTTCGGCCTCGGAGAGGTCCTTCATGCGCTCTTCGGGCTTGCCGCCGGCGGCCGCCGCCTTGTCCATGGCCGCCTCGTATGCCGGGCTGTTGTAGTTCGAATAATTGTTGCCGCTCGCCTTGCGCGAGATGCCGAGGAAGGTTTCCGGATCCTTGTAGTCGGCGATCCAGGCGGCACGAGCCAAATCATAGTCGCCCTTCTGCTCAAGGAAGGAATAGTGGGTCTTGGTGTCGGTGTTGAGCAGGGTCACTTCGACGCCAAGCGGCTTCAACTGCTCCTGGATCGCCACTGCCATATTCTTGTGGTTTTCCGAAGTGTTGTAGCGGATCTCCATCTTCAGCGGCTTATCGGGCGTATAGCCGAGCTTCTCGAGCACCTTCTTGGCTGCGTCCTCGCGATCGATCTGCGGCATATCGGCGAATTTGGCCATCGCCGGCGTGTAGCCCTCGATGCCCGGGGGCACCATCGAATAGCCGGGCAGCATCGAATTCTGCCAGACCTTTTCGGCGATAAAGTCGCGGTCGATCGCCATCGAGATGGCATTGCGCAGCTCGGGATTGTTCCACGGCGCCTTGTCGGTCTTGATCGCGTAATAGTAGGTGCCGAGATATGGCCCGACATGAATTTGATCACCGAACTTGGTCTTCAGATCGGCGAGCTGTTCGGTCGGCAGATCGTCATAGCTGTCGAGTTCGCCGGCCTCGAAGCGCTTCATCGCCGATGAACGGTCTTCGGTCGGGATGTAGTTGACCACGTCGAACTTGACGGTCGCCGCATCCCAGAATTTTGGATTCTTGACCAGTTTCATATGGTCGTTGGGAACCCATTCGGCCAGCGTATAGGCGCCGTTCGAAACGAGATTGCCTGGCTTGATCCAGTCCGCGCCGAGCTTCTCGATGGAGGCCTTGCTGACCGGATAGGTCGCCTGGTGGGTCAACATTTCCAGGAAGTATGGGGTCGGCGCCTTGAGCGTTATCTCAAGAGTGCTGGCGTCGATTGCCTTGACGCCCATGTCCTCAGGCTTGCCCTTCTTGGTGTTGACGTCCTCCGCACCCTTCACCGGGTACAGCATCGAGGCGTATTCGGCGCCGGTCGCCGGGTCTTCCAGGCGGTGGAAGGCGTAGACGAAGTCGTCCGCCGTCACCGGGCTGCCGTCCGACCACTGGCCGTCCTTGCGCAGCTTGAAGGTGTAGACGGTGCCGTCATCCGATACCGTCCAGCTTTCGGCCGCCCCCGGGATGAGGTTGGCCTTCTGGTCCTGCATGACCAAGCCCTGGAACAGGTCACGCAAGACATTCGCTTCATAGACCGTCGAGGTCTTATGCGGGTCGACCGATTCCGACTCTGCGGCGGTGCCCCTGTTGTAGACGGTCTCGGCAAAGGCCGGCGTCAAGAATGTGCCGGCAGCCAAGGTCATTGTCGTGGCGAATACCGTCGCCTTCAGCATGTTTTTCAGCATGAAATTCTCCCTGTCGGCGCTGCCGTGGGCGCGCCTTTACGTGTTGACGCCCCGGAACCGATGTATGGCCCCTTTGAGCGCGCCGCCGGTTCCCTCCGGCAGCTGGTGGCAGGAGACTAGACAGGAGGTAAGCTCTTTTCAACCGAGTACTGATTGACCCTAAGTCAATCCGCATAACGAAGAAGCAACAGCTAAATTAGAAAGGCTTTTTCAATTGCGCACACCCTTAGGTTGCACCCGGAGTTTTCGCTTTCTGCATGCGAACTTTGGCATGCTAGCACCATGGTGCAGAACCTCATTTCCAAGGTCCAAAGGTGCGTGTTCCGAACAGACACTTCGGGAACGTCGGCGGTCGAGTTCGCTTTGCTATCGCCACTCTTCATCCTGCTCCTGCTCGGAATGGTTGCATACGGCATCTATTTTGGGGCTGCCAACTCGATCCAGCAGATCGCTGCGGATGCCGCCCGGACGGCCATAGCCGGGTTGAACCAGACCGAGCGTCAGACGCTGGTGGCCAGCTACCTTACCAACAATGCCGGCGGTTACCCCTTCGTGGACGCCAGCAAACTGACCTATCAGGCCAATGACAGCGTCGCCGATGGAAGCCAGTTCGTGGTGTCGATCTCGTACGATGCCCGCAACCTGCCGATCTGGAATCTCTTCCCGGGCATAGCCATGCCGGGGACCACGATCACGCGCCAGTCAACGATCAGGGTCGGGGGTATCTGAATGTTGCTTCGCGCACGCACGAGGATCGGCCGAGCAGCCCTGCGTCTGTTGACCGACAGGAAGGCGAATTTCGCCGTCATGATGGCATTGAGCGCACCTGTCGCGCTGGCGCTGGCAGCTGTGGCGATCGATGAGGGCTCGATCTACACAGAGCGTCGGCAAGCCCAGGCGATGGTTGACCTGGCAGCAATCACCGCCGCCTCCAACATGACCAACGTCAACACGGCGGTGATCACCACGCTCAACGACAACGGCATGCCAGGCGTCGTCGTTCAAGCTTCGGGCCAGACCATTCCGCCGGCTGTCGGGAAGACGGTGGTGACGGTCACGCAAGGCCGATATGCCTCAACGACCACCAATGTCACCCAGCGCTTCCAGGCCGGCGTGACGCCTTACAACGCGGTGCGTGTCACGCTGGCAAAAATACCCAACCGCTATTTCGCCAGCTCTCTTATCCCCACTCCGGTCATCGGCACCGTGGCCACGGCCAGCATGACGCCGCAGGCGACATTCTCGGTCGGTTCGAGACTGCTCAGCGTCAACGGCGGCATCCTCAACGCTCTGCTGAGCGGACTTCTCGGCGGCAACATCTCGCTCAGCGTCATGGATTACAACGGACTGATCTCGGCCGATGTCAGCGTGCTTTCCTTCATCAGTGCGCTCGCCACACAATTGAACATCACGGCCGGCACCTATTCGGACGTGCTGGCCTCCAAGGCGACGGTCGGCCAGATCGCCACAGCCATGGCCAACGTTCCCGGTCTCGGCAACACGGCAAAGCTTGCCCTGCAAAGCATCGCCTCCAAGTCGACCAGCACGGTCAAGATCCCGCTCAGCAGCCTTGTCGATCTCGGCTCCGTCGGCAGCCTGGGACTGGGGCAAACCCCAACAGGCCTAGGGGTCGATGCAAGCGCCATGGGTATGCTGACGGCCGCTGCCGTGCTGGCCAACGGCACCAACCAGGCTCAGGTCAATCTCGGCGCCACCATACCTGGTCTTCTTTCCACCCAGCTTGCCATCGCCATTGGCGAGCCGGCACAATCTTCACCATGGCTGGCCATCGATGGCATCGGCACCACGGTGCGGACCGCCCAGACGCGTATCAAGCTGACGGCCTCCGTCGGTGTCGGCACGTCTGGCCTCGGCGGCGGCATCAGCTTGCTGGCCGTCAACCTGCCACTCAATGTGGAAGTCGCCTACGCCGAAGCCAAGCTGACCGACATCACCTGTCCGACAGGGCCGTCCAGCATCAGCGTTTCCATCGCAGCGCACCCCGGCATTGCCCAGTTGAACCTGGCCAACAGCAACAATCCCTCCGGCTTCGCCGATTTCAGCCAACCGCAGACCTTCACCGATGCCGAGATCGCGGATGTGAGCCTGCATCTGCTGCTGATCAATCTCCCCCTGATCCAGGTGATGGGCTCGGCCGCGACGGCGATCACCAACAACAGCCCCCAGACCCTGACCTTCAACGCAACCGAGATTGCCAACAAGACGATCAAGACCGTTTCGACGCGCAACATCTCGCAGTCGCTCACCACGTCGCTGGTCAACAACCTGTCGCTTTCGGTGGGCGTGCTTGGTCTCGGCATCGACCTCACCGCCCTGCTTGGAACTGTCAAACCCGCGGTGGTGGCGGTGCTCAACACCGTAACGGCGCCCGTTGACGACTTGCTCTACAATGTGCTTTCGGCACTGGGTGTCGGTGTTGGCCAGGCCGACGTGCGTGTCACCGGAGCGACCTGCGGACGGGCGGTGCTGGTTCAATAGGGTATTTGTAGCGAAGCGGATCGCTTGGCCAAGACACGGTCGAACCGGCAGTCAGTCGATCCGGCCAAGGAAGCAACCGATAGCCGGCAACGAGAGCGCCTCTTCCTCGACGGCGGCAGTGCCACCCAAGACAGCCGCAACGGTTCCGATATCACGCGGCAACGGACAATTCGCTGGCTCCCCAGAGAAATTGAAGACACAGAGCAGCCTTTCGCCGCAGCCCTCGCGGATGAAGGCGAGCACATCACCCTCGACGTCGAGAAAGCGGATCGAACCGCTGACCAGCGCTGGATGGCGCCTGCGCAAGGCGAGCGTAGAGCGGTAGGCGGACAGTACCGATTGCTCATTGCCGTTCTGCACATCGGCGGCGCGGGCGCGATGACTGGCCAGGACCGGCAGCCAGGGTTTGCCGGTCGAGAAACCCGCATTGTCGGCGCCGGCCTCCCAGACCATCGGCGTGCGGCAGCCATCCCTCCCCTTCACGCCGGGCCAAAAGCGGATGCCAACAGGATCGCGCAGATCCTCATAGGCAAGCTCCGCCTCCTCCAGGCCGAGTTCCTCACCCTGATAGAGGCAGATCGAGCCGCGCAGGCAAGCGAGCAGCATGATCGAGAATCTGGCGACCGCGTCGGCATCACCGTCCGGCCGTGTCCAGCGGCTGACATGGCGCACCACATCGTGGTTGGAAAACGCCCAGCAGACCCAGCCATCGACAACCGCCTGTTCGAAGGCCTCGACGCAGCCGCGCACATGTGCCGCCGAAAATTGCGAACCGAGCAGATCGAACGTATAGCACATCTGCAGCTTGTCACCGCCGGAGGTGTAGGCGGCCAGCGTCTGCAGCGAGCGCCCCTCATCGCCGATTTCACCGACGGCGGCGCGGTCCTGATACTCGTCGAGCAACGCCCGGAAACGCCTGAGGAAAGCCAGGTTTTCCGGCTGCGTCTTGTCGAACAGATGCTCCTGATAAAGGTAGGTGTTGGTCTCGCCATTGGTGCCGGCGACGCTGGACGCCAAAGGCGGATTGCTGCGCAGCCAGCGGTCGTGGACATAGTAGTTGACCGTATCAAGCCGGAACCCATCGACACCGCGCTCCAGCCAGAACCGCACCGTGTCGAGCAGCGCGTCCTGGACCTCGGGATTGTGGAAATTCAGGTCGGGCTGTGAGGCGAGGAAATTGTGCATGTAATATTGCCGGCGGGTCGAATCCCACTCCCAGGACGGGCCACCGAAGACGGACAGCCAGTTGTTGGGCGCGTTGCCGTCGGGTTTCGTGTCGGCCCAGACGTACCAGTCGGCCTTGGGATTGTCGCGACTGGCACGGCTTTCGACGAACCATTCGTGCTTGTCGGAGGAGTGCGACAGCACCTGGTCGATGATGATCTTCAGGCCCAGCCGGCGCGCTTCGGCGACCAGGGCGTCAAAATCCTCCAGCGTGCCGAACATCGGATCGACGTCGCGGTAGTCCGACACGTCATAGCCCATGTCGGCCATCGGCGACTTGAAGAAGGGCGACAGCCAGACGGCATCAACGCCGAGCGAAGCGATGTGGGCAAGCCTTGCCGTGATGCCTTTGAGATCGCCGCTGCCGTCGCCGGTCGTATCCTGGAAAGAACGCGGATAGACCTGATAGATGACGCAGCCGCGCCACCATTCGGTGCCCTGCTCGGGCCCCCGCTCGCTCACCGGGTCGGCCCAAGGGCTGGCATTGTTGTCGGCCATTACGAACCCTTCCCGGCGCCGCCCTTTGCGGCCCGACGCTCGATCATGAAATTGACACTGCGGCCCGGCAGCGGGTGCGCAAGGTCGAGCGTCTGCGTTTCGACCGCCGGCTGCCATGCAAAGCCTTCTCGGGCCGGCAAGGTGAAGACGCATTGGCGGCGGTCGCCATTGACCATGACGGCAAGGCGATTGCCCTCCATATCCCCGAGCAGCATGACGAGGCGATGTCGCGCGGCATCGTTCCAGTCGGCCTCGCCGAGCGGCGCGCCGGTCTCGGTCAGCCAGGCGACATCGGGGATGGCTGCTCCCCCTGCCGAATGACCGGTCAGGAAATGCGTATCGGCCACCACCGGCAAGGCACGCCGCAGCGCCGATAGTGCCGCCGTGTAATCCTCCAGCGCCTGGTCACGGCCTGCCCAGTCGAGCCAGGTGATGGCATTGTCCTGCGCGTAGGCATTGTTGTTGCCCTGCTGGCTGCGGCCGAATTCATCGCCTGCGGTGAGCATAATGGTGCCGCGCGAGGCAAACAGCGTGGCAAGCAGCGCGCACTGGTCGTCGAAGCGCGCCTTGGTGATCGCAGCGCTGTCCGTCTCGCCCTCGACGCCGTTGTTCCAGGACAGATTGTCGTTGTGACCGTCGCGGTTCTGCTCGCCATTGGCTGCATTGTGCTTGTGCTCATAGGCGACGATGTCGGCCAGTGTCATGCCGTCATGGGCGGCAATGAAATTCACGCTGCGGCTCGCCAGATGGCCGGCTTTGCCGAAGACATCGGACGAACCGGCAAGCCGGGTAGCCAGCGCGCCGATCACACCGGCATCGCCGCGCCAGAAGCGCCTGACATCGTCGCGGTAGCTGTCGTTCCATTCAAGGTATGGCGGCTGGAAATTACCGAGCTGGTAGCCGTTCGGGCCGATATCCCAGGGTTCGGCGATCAACACGCGATCGGCAAGGACAGGATCACCGGCGATCGCACCGAGCAGCGGCGCTGTGGGATCGAACGCACCGTCGACGCGCCCGAGCACCGGAGCGAGATCGAAACGAAAGCCGTCGACGCCGGCATGACGGACAAAGTGGCGCAGCGTGTCGAGCACCATTTTCCGCACCACCGGATGATCGCAGGCAACCGTGTTGCCGGTGCCGGTGTCATTGGCCAGCCTGCCGTCCGATGTATGCCGGTAGTAGGCCTGATTGTCGAAGCCGCGCAGCGACAGCGTTGGGCCGAGCCGGTCGCTCTCGCCTGTGTGGTTGAAGACAAGATCGAGGATCGTGCCGATGCCTGCCTGACGCAGCGCCGCGACAGTGTTTCGCAATTCCGCCAGGCCGCCGGGCGCCAGGCGCGGATCAATCGCCATGAAAGTGACGGGGTTGTAGCCCCAGGCGTTGCTGAGGCCCAGCGGTGGCAGGTGCCGTTCGTCAATCCAGGCGGTCACCGGCATCAGTTCGACGGCGGAGACGCCGAGCCTTTGCAGATGCTCGATGATAACAGGATGAGCAAGTGCCGCGATCGTGCCGCGTTGCCCTTCCGGAATGTTTGGGTGCAGCTTGGTGAAGGCGCGGATATTCAGCTCATAGATCAGGCCGCCCGGGCGAAACAGCGGCGGCAGGGTAGGCACGGCCTTAGGCAAGTTCGTCGCCACGGCCTTGGGCATCAGCGGCGCGGTGTCCGCACCCTCGTTACGCTTTGCGGCAAGCCGCCAGTGGTATTCATAGGGCCGGTCGAGTTCGACAGCGTAGGGATCGGTCAGCAGCTTGTCGGGGTCGAACCACAGTCCGCGCTCGGGCGCATAATCGCCATCGGCGCGAAAGCCATATCGCGTGCCCGCGGCAAGGCCGGAGACGAAGAGCGCATTAACCCCCTCGCCTTCCGGCTGCAGTTCCAGCCGATCGAGTTCGCGGTTTCCCTGCTCGTCGAAGATCGACACCCAAAGGCGACGGGCCGACGAGGACCAGGCGGCAAAGCGGATGCCTTCCGGGGTGATGGTGGCACCGAGTTGGGTCATTCAGGCTCCCCCTTCTCCTTGTGGGAGAAGGTGTCGCCGAAGGCGACGGATGAGGGGGCTCCAGCTTGGCAAAGACGGCGATCTGTCACCCACCCCTCATCCGTCTCGACGCTACGCGTCGATCCACCTTCTCCCACAAGGGGAGAAGGTGAAGCGCACGACACCACCCTCAAGTAATCACGCTCGGCTTGTTGCGGCCGGTGTGGCTCTTGATCCCGGCGATGTCGTCGGCGGCGGCGATGAGGTCGGCGAGTGCGACCTGTGTGTCGATGTCGTGCTTCGCCTTGTCCGGCTCGTAGCGCTCGATGTAGACGCGCAAGGTTGCGCCCGAAGTGCCGGTGCCGGAAAGCCGGAAGACGACGCGCGAGCCGCCTTCGAACAGCACCCTGATGCCCTGATGCTCGCTGGTCGAACCGTCGACCGGGTCGTGATAGGCAAAATCGTCGGCATTGGCGATCTTCAGGCCGCGCACGCTGTTGCCGGGCAGCGAGCCGAGCTTGGCCCGCAATTCGTCGACCAGGGCATTGGCGCGGTCGCTCTCGACCTCTTCATAATCGTGGCGCGAATAGTAATTGCGCCCATAGGTCGCCCAATGCTCGGTGACGATCTGCTTGCAGCTTTCGCCGCGCGCGGCAAGGATGTTGAGCCACAACAGCACCGCCCACAGCCCATCCTTCTCGCGCACATGATTGGAACCAGTGCCGGCGCTCTCCTCGCCGCAGATCGTTGCCATGCCGGCGTCGAGCAGATTGCCGAAGAACTTCCAGCCGGTCGGTGTCTCATAAATGCCGATGCCGAGTTTTTCGGCGACGCGGTCGGCGGCGCCGCTGGTCGGCATCGAGCGGGCGATGCCCTTCAGCCCGTCCTTGTAGCCGGGCGCTAGGCGGGCATTGGCGGCAAGCATGGCGACCGAGTCCGACGGCGTGACGAAGATACCCTTGCCGATGATCAAATTGCGGTCGCCGTCGCCATCGGAAGCGGCACCAAAATCTGGCGCATCCGGACCCATCATCTCGTCATAGAGGTGCTTGGCATGAACGAGGTTCGGATCCGGGTGATGGCCGCCGAAATCCGGCAGCGGCTTGAAGTTGCGGCAGGTGCCGTTCGGCGCACCGAGCCGGCTTTCGAGGATCTCCTTGGCGTAGGGACCGGTCACCGCGTGCATGGCATCAAAGCGCATGCGGAAGCCCGACTTGAACAATTTGCGCAGCGCGTCGAAATCGAACAGGCTTTCCATTAGCTCGGCATAGTCGGTGACCGGATCGATGATCTCGACCGTCATGCCGGCGGCCTTGATCGTGCCGATCGTGTCGATGTCGATCGGATCGATATCTGATGTCTTGAAGCTCGAAATCGCCTTGGTTTTCTCGAAGATCGCGTCGGTCAGCTTTTCCGGCGCCGGGCCGCCATTGCCGGCATTGTACTTGATGCCGAAATCCTCGTGCGGGCCGCCGGGATTGTGGCTTGCCGACAGGATGATGCCACCGAAGGTCTTGTATTTGCGGATGACATGCGAGGCGGCCGGCGTCGACAATATGCCGCCCTGCCCGACCATCACCTTGCCGAAGCCGTTGGCGGCGGCCATGGCGATGGCCTTCTGGATGACCTCCCTGTTATAGAAGCGGCCATCGCCGCCGATCACCAGGGTCTTGCCCTTGAAGCCGTCGAGCGCATCGAAGATCGACTGGATGAAGTTCTCGGCATAGTGCTCCTGCTGGAACACGGGCACCTTCTTGCGCAGGCCCGACGTGCCGGGCTTCTGGTCGGGGTAGGGTTTGGTGGGGACGGTGCGTATCATGCTTCAGGCAACCCTTTTCGAAAGCAGCAGGCGATAGAGTTCGACATATTTTTCCGCGCTCTTGTCCCAGGACACATCGGCCTTCATGCCCTGGCGCTGCAGCAATTCCCAGACAGCCGGATTGGCATGTGCGTCGACGAGGCGACGGACGGCGTGCAGCATGGCAACGCCATTGTTGGGCGCGAACTGAAAGCCGGTGGCAACGCCGGCCGAAACGGCGGCTTCATTGGCATCAATGACCGTGTCGGCGAGGCCGCCGGTGCGGGCAACCACCGGCACGCAACCGTAACGCAGACCGTAAAGCTGCGTCAGTCCGCAGGGTTCGAAGCGCGACGGGATGATGATGGCGTCGCAGCCACCCTGCATGGTGTGCGACAGCCCCTCATCATAGCCGACGACCACGCCGATGCGGCCACGGTGGCGTGCGGCGGCAGCCAGCAGCGCGCCTTCGAGACCGGCATCGCCGGAGCCCAGTATGGCCAGGCGTGCACCGGTCGCCACGATGCCGTCGACCACGGTGGCCAAGATATCCATGCCCTTTTGCCAGGTCAGCCGGCTGATGACGCAGACGATCGGGCTGTCGTCGCGTTCGAGGCTGAAACGGTCCTCGACAACCGCCCGGTTGGCAAGGCGGGCCTTGAGTGTTCCGGATGTATAGTTCGACACAAGATGCTTGTCGGTCTCAGGGTTCCAGATGTCGGTGTCGATGCCGTTGACGATGCCGTAGAGGTCCGAAGACCGCATGTTGATCAGGCCGTCGAGACCCATGCCGAATTCCGCCGAGCGGATTTCCTGCGCATAGGTCGGGCTGACCGTGGTGATTGCCCAGGCGGCCTGCAGGCCGGCCTTGAGGAAGCCGACGCCGCCATAATATTCGACGCCGTCGAGCGCCATCGCCACCGCAGGCAGGCCGAGTTCGCCAAAGATGCCGGCGCCGAACTGGCCCTGGAAGGCGAGGTTGTGGACGGTCATCATCGACGGAACACCAACCGCCTTGCCGTAGCGCATATAGGCCAGCGTCATCGCCGACTGCCAGTCATGGGCGTGGACGAGGTCAGGCTGATAGCCCGAGATGGCGCCACCGGCGATATCGCCGCCGACCTGGCTCAGTGCGGCAAAGCGCCGCCAATTGTCCGGCCAATCCGCGCCCGCAGCATTGCCATAGGGGCCACCGGGGCGGTCGAACAGATGCGGCGCGTCGAGCACGAACAGGTCGAGCCCGGCAATCTTGACGGCATGGACCGAAGCCTTGCCGCCCTGCAGCAGCGGGTATTGGTAAACAGCCTTCTTTTTCTTGAAGGCACCCATCACCACGGGAAAGCCGGGAATGAGCGTGCGCATGGTCACGCCCTTGGCGGCGAGCGCGATGGGCAGCGCGCCGGTCACGTCGGCAAGCCCGCCGGTCTTGATCAGCGGGAAAATCTCGGGCGTGACCGACAGAACCTGCATGCGTGTATGGATCCTGTACAACTCTTTGTTTTGCGCAATTCCGGACGGAAAACCGCTTCACACTTTTCCTGGAATAGCTTCTAGAGTTTCAGCTTGTCGATCATGTCCTGCGTGACCAGGCAGATGCCTTTCTCGGAAACGCGAAAACGCTTGGCGTCGAGCACCGGGTCTTCGCCGACCACCAGCCCTTCCGGTATCCTAACACCATGGTCGATGACGACGCGCTTCAACTTTGCGTTCCGGCCGACATGAACGTCTGGCAGCATGACGACTTCTTCCAGCGTCGAATAGGAATTGATGCGCGCGCCGGTGAAGATCAGGCTTTTCTTGAGCGAAGCGCCGGAGACGATGCAGTCGCCCGATACAAGCGAGGAGACGGCTGAACCGCGCCGGCCATCCTCGTCATGAACAAACTTTGCCGGTGGCTTCAACTCCGCATAGGTCCAGATCGGCCAGTCGCGATCGTAGAGATCAAGCTCCGGCGTGATGTCGGTCAAGTCGATATTGGCTTCCCAATAGGCGTCGACGGTGCCGACATCGCGCCAATAGGCCTCGTTTTCCATCGTCGAGCGGACACAGGACTTGGCAAAGCGGTGGGCGATCGCCTTACCGTGCTGGACGATATAGGGGATGATGTCCTTGCCGAAGTCGCGGCTCGAGCCTGGCTCGGCGGCATCGCGACGCAACTGTTCCATCAAAAACTTGGTCCTGAAGACGTAGATACCCATCGAGGCCAGGGCAAACTCCGGTCTGTCGGGAATGCCGGGCGGGTCGGCAGGCTTTTCGACGAAGGCGATGATGTTGTCCTTGGCGTCGACATGCATGACGCCGAAGCCGGTCGCTTCCATGCGTGGCACTTCGAGACATCCGACGGTGACATCGGCGCCGGCGTCGACATGCTGGCGCAGCATCAACTCATAGTCCATCTTGTAGATGTGGTCGCCGGCGAGGATCACCATGTATTCTGGGCCGTAGGCCTCGATGATGTCGATGTTCTGGTAGACGGCGTCGGCCGTGCCTTCATACCATTGCGTTTCCGAGACGCGCTGGCTGGCCGGCAGGATGTCGAAGCTTTCGTTTCGTTCGGGCCGCAGGAAGTTCCAGCCGCGCTGCAGATGGCGGATCAGCGAATGCGCCTTGTACTGGGTGGCGACGCCAAGGCGGCGAATGCCGGAGTTTAGCGCGTTGGACAGCGCGAAATCGATGATGCGCGTCTTGCCGCCGAAATAGACCGCCGGCTTGGCGCGACGGTCGGTCAGTTCCTTGAGGCGGCTGCCACGGCCGCCTGCCAGTACATAGGCCATGGCATCGCGCGCCAGCGGCTGGGTCCGTTTCAAGTCTGCCATTTCTACCCTCCCAAGTTACTCAAGTCTCGCCATGGTGCTCGGCCTTGCCGGGCTCAGTCGGCAACAAGTTCAAGCATGATCGTCGACAGCGGCGGCAAAAGCATCGTTGCCGAGATGCTCTTGCCCTCCGCCTTTGCCTCGATCATGCCGCCATTGCCCATACCGGAGCCGCCATATTCAGAAGCGTCGGTGTTGATGATCTCGCGCCACTTGCCGGCCTTCGGCAGCGGCACGCGATAATTGTCGCGCGGCACCGGCGTGAAGTTGGAGATGACGGCCACCGGGCTGCCGCCCGGCGCGTTGCGTACCCAGGCGAAAACCGAATTCTGGCTGTCGTCGACGATCAGCCAGGAAAACCCTTCCGGCTCGCAGTCGCGGCCGTGCAGCGCCGGGCGTGACCGGTAGAGATAGTTGAGATCGCGCACTGTCTGCCAGACACCGCGATGCGGGCGGAAATCCAGCAGGTTCCAGTCAAGTGCGCGCGCCTCGCTCCATTCGCGGCGCTGCGCGAACTCCTGCCCCATGAACAAGAGCTTCTTGCCGGGATAACCCCACATGAAGCCGTAATAGGCGCGCAAGGTGGCGAATTTCTGCCAATCGTCACCGGCCATCTTGCCCAGCAGCGTGCCTTTGCCGTGCACGACCTCGTCATGCGAGAGCGGCAGCACGAAATTCTCGGAGAAAGCGTAGGTCAGGCCGAATGTCAGATCATTGTGGTGGTGCTTGCGGAAAATCGGCTCCTTGGCAAAATACTCGAGCGTGTCGTGCATGAAGCCCATGTTCCACTTGAAGCCGAAGCCGAGCCCGCCTTCATGCACCGGCGCCGAGACCTTCGGCCACGATGTCGATTCCTCGGCGATGGTGATGACGCCAGGATGATGGCCGTAGACCTCCTTGTTCATCTTCTGCAGGAAGGAGACCGCTTCGAGGTTCTCGCGGCCGCCCTTTTCGTTGGGGATCCATTCGCCGGCCTTGCGCGAATAATCGAGGTAAAGCATCGAGGCAACCGCATCGACGCGCAAACCGTCGACATGATATTTTTCGGCCCAGAACAGCGCGTTGTTGACCAGGAACGACACCACCTCGCGGCGGCCGAAATTGTAGATCGCGGTGTTCCAGTCGGGATGGAAGCCCTTGCGCGGATCGGCATGTTCGTAGAGCGCGGTGCCGTCGAAATGGGCCAGGCCATGTGCGTCGACCGGGAAATGCGCCGGCACCCAGTCAAGGATGACGCCAACGCCGGCGCGGTGCGCACCATCGACGAAACGGGCAAAGCCGTCCGGATCGCCGAAGCGGGCTGACGGCGCATAGAGGCCGGTCGTCTGATAGCCCCAGGACGGGTCATAGGGATGCTCGGAGATCGGCATGAATTCGATGTGGGTGAAACCGGTCTCGACCACATAGGGGATCAGCCGGTCGGCCAGTTCGTCCCATGACAGGAACGTACCGTCGTCGCGAAGCTGCCAGGAACCGGCGTGGACTTCGTAGATCGAGATGGCTTCGCGCCGGTGGTCGGCATTGCGCCAGAAATTGCGGTGCGCCTCGTCGCCCCACTGATGCGCCGGCGGCACCGCAACAACCGAAGCGGTGGCCGGACGCAGTTCGGATTTGAACGCAAACGGATCGGCCTTCAGCGGCAGCCTGACGCCATCCGGTCCGATGATCTCGTATTTGTAGGGTCGCCCGGCGCCGATGTCGGGCACGAACAGTTCCCAGATGCCGGTGTCGCGGCGATCGCGCATCGTGTGGCGGCGGCCATCCCAGTCGTTGAAATCGCCGACCACCGAGACGCGCCGCGCATTGGGAGCCCATACGGCGAAATGCACGCCGGTGGCGCCCTCGTGATCGATGACATGCGCGCCAAGCTTGTCGAACAGCCTGAGGTGCGATCCCTGGGCGATGTAATAGTCATCCATCGGACCGAGCACCGGGCCGAACGAATAGGGATCGGTCAGCCACCAGTCACCGCCGGCATTGCGCGCGTGGTAGCGCAGCGGCTGCCGCTTCCTGATCGACAATTTGCCTTCGAAGAAGCCGACGTCGTCTCGCCGCGACAGCTCACCGGCTTCGATGCCCGTCAGCGTATAGGCGGTGACGGTCTCGGCATGCGGAACAAAGCAGCGGGCAAACAGGCTCTTGCCAACCTCATGGACACCAAGGACCGCAAACGGATCTCCGTGCGTGCCGGCGACAATCGCTACAACATCGCTGGCTGGCGCCAGTCCGTCCGGCCCGCTTGTCGCAGCGGTCGCGCGCGGCTTCGTCATCAGGCAGTGTCCCTCCCCGGCCACCAGGTGTTTATTTCTGGTGATGTGAACTGACATGCAATTCACATCACCGGGACCACATTGTTCGTGGCCTCATGCAATCACATCAGGCGGGCACGTTCCAGATTTCTTTCGCGTATTGGCGGATCGTGCGGTCGGAAGAGAACCAGCCGGCGCGGGCGACGTTGCGGATGGCACGCGCGTACCAGTCGGGGCTGTTGCGCCAGACGGCATCGACGTCGCGCTGGCAGGCCGTATAGGAATCGAAGTCGGCCGCCACCATGAACCAGTCGCTCTGGTAAAGGCCGTTCATGAGATCACGGTAGCGGTTGGGGTCGTCGGGCGAAAACACGCCGGACGAAACCGCCGACACCGCCTGCGCCAGTTCGGGGGACGCTTCGATCACTTCGCGCGGATTGTAGCCGTTGTTGCGCCGCTCGGCGACCTCGGCGGTGGTGAGGCCGAAGATGAAGATGTTGTCGTCACCGACATGCTCCTTCATCTCGACATTGGCGCCATCGAGCGTGCCGATGGTCAAGGCGCCATTCATCATAAACTTCATGTTGCCGGTGCCCGACGCTTCCATACCGGCGGTCGAGATCTGCTCGGAAAGGTCGGCGGCCGGCATCAGCACCTCGGCCAGGCTGACATTGTAGTTGGGCACGAACACGACCTTGAGCAGGCCGCGCACCGACGGGTCGCCGTTGATCACCTTGGCGACGTCATTGGCGAGTTTGATGATCAGCTTGGCGTTGTGATAGCTGGGCGCCGCCTTGCCGCCGAAGAATTTCACGCGCGGCATCCATTCCCGCTCGGGATGCGAGCGTATCTGGTCGTAGAGCGCGATCGCCTCCAGAATGTTGAGCAGCTGGCGCTTGTATTCATGGATGCGCTTGACCTGGATGTCGAACAGCGCCGAGGGGTCGACCTTGATGCCGAGCCGATCGGCGACGAGATTGGCCAGCCGCGCCTTGTTCTGTCGCTTGACTGCGGCGAACTTGTCGCGAAACGCGCTGTCATCGGCAAATGTGTCGAGCCCCTTGATTGCCTCGATATCGTCGAGAAAACGGTCGCCGATCGCTTCGCGGGCGAGCGACGTCAGCCCCGGATTGCATTGGATCAGCCAGCGCCGCGGCGTGATGCCATTGGTTTTGTTGTTGATACGATCAGGATAGAGCTTGTGCAGGTCGGCGAACACCGTTTCCTTCATCAGCTCGGTATGCAGCGCCGAGACGCCGTTGATCGAATGCGAGCCGACAAAGGCGAGATTGCCCATGCGCACCCGGCGGTCGCCATTCTCCTGGATGAGCGAAATGCGGCTGATCTGTTCGTCCGAGAACTGGTTGGTGGCGCGGGCTTCGAGCAGCACCTGTGCGTTGATGGCGTAGACGATCTGCATATGACGCGGCAAAAGCCGCTCGAACAGCGGCACCGGCCAGCTTTCCAGCGCCTCGGGTAGAAGCGTGTGGTTGGTGTAGCCGAAGGTGCGCTTGGTGACATCCCAGGCAAGATCGAAGTCCATGCCGTGGACATCCATCAAGAGCCGCATCAGCTCCGGCACCGCGATCGCCGGATGGGTGTCGTTCAGATGGATCGCGGCCTTGTCGGGTAGTGATTTCAGGTCGCCATATTGGCTGAGATGACGCTGGACAATGTCCTGCAGCGAGGCTGTGGAGAAGAAATATTCCTGGCGTAGCCTGAGCTCCTGACCGGCCATGTGGGAATCGGCGGGGTAGAGCACGCGCGACAGCGCGTCAGCCTTGTTGCTTTCGGCGAGCGCGCCGATGTGGTCGCCGGCATTGAACTTGCTGAGCAGGATCGGATCGACCGGCATGCCCGACCACAGCCGCAGCGTGTTGACGCGGTTCGCCCGCCAGCCGACGACCGGCGTGTCGTAGGCGACGGCCAGGACGTGCTCGGTCGGCTTCCAGACATGGCGCTCGAGCCGGCCGGCCTTCGACGTGACCGATTCCACCGAGCCACCGAAGCCGACATCGAAGGAGCGCTCACGCCTCTCGAACTCCCACGGATTGCCGTGGTCGAGCCAGGTCTCGGGCAGTTCGACCTGCCAGCCATCGTGGATTTCCTGGCGAAACATGCCGTTGGCGTAGCGGATGCCGTAGCCGTGGGCGGGGATGTCGACTGTCGCCATGCTTTCCATGAAGCAGGCGGCGAGCCGGCCGAGGCCGCCATTGCCGAGCGCGGCATCCGGCTCCAGTGCCGCAATCAGGTCGAGGTCGACGCCGAGCGAGGACAGCGCTTCGCGCATGCTCTCCATCAGGCCGAGATTGGAAAAGGCGTCGCGCATCAGGCGCCCGATCAGGAATTCCAGTGACAGGTAGTAAACCCGCTTTTCCTGCTGGTCGTAGGCTTCCTTGGTCGCCTCCATCCAGTGATCGATGATGCGGTCGCGCACGACCTTGATCGAGGCAGTCAGCCAATCATATTGGGTCGCGACGGTGGTGTCCTTGCCGACCCTGTATTTGAGGGCCATCAGAACTTCTCTTGCGAGCGTCTTCGGATCGGGATTTTCGAGCAGTGGGGGAAGGGTTTCGGATGTCATCGCGCGCGTCATGCTGCCTCTCGTGCGGTTGCCCCGATCATACCGGCTTTCGTCAATCCTCCCAGCCCATGCTAGCGCATCTTTCAGGATGTTCAATCGATTTAGGCGATTCCGCAACAAGGAGCGCCTGCGGCAACTTGGCAGTCACGCTGCCAGCGCTGCCTCCGGGGGGGCCTTTGCTCCGGTCATGAAGGCAACGGCATCGGACATCGTATACTGCTTGGGGTCGATGACGCAGAGTCGACGGCCCAGGCGATGGATGTGGATGCGGTCGGCCACTTCGAAGACATGCGGCATGTTGTGCGAGATCAGCACGATCGGCAGTCCGCGCTTCTTGACGTCGAGGATCAGCTCGAGCACGCGGCGGCTCTCCTTGACGCCGAGGGCAGCCGTCGGCTCGTCCATGATCACAACCCGGCTGCCGAAGGCAGCGGCGCGCGCCACCGCCACGCCCTGGCGCTGGCCGCCGGAGAGCGTCTCCACCGCCTGGCTGATGTTCTGGATGGTCATCAGGCCAAGTTCGGTGAGCTTGTCGCGGGCACGTTTTTCCATCGCCGGGCGGTCGAGCATGCGCAGCCACTGGCCGAGGAAGCCGGGTTTGCGGATCTCACGGCCGAGGAACATGTTGTCGGCGATCGACAGGGCCGGCGACAGCGCCAGGTTCTGGTAGACCGTCTCGATGCCGGCTTCGCGGGCCTCCATCGGCGACTTGAAGGCGACGGGTTTGCCTTCGAGCCGGATCTCGCCTTCGTCCGGCGCGGCCGCGCCGGAAATCGCCTTGATGAGCGATGACTTGCCGGCGCCATTGTCGCCGATGACGGCGAGGATTTCGCCGGGATAAAGGTCGAAGTCGGCATTGTCGAGGGCGGTGACGCGGCCATAGCGTTTGACCAGACCGCGCGCGGTAAGGATGGGTTCCTGGGTCATGATTATGCCGAAACCTTTCTGATCCATTGGTCGATCGCCACGGCGCCAATGATCAGCACACCGGTGAGCAACACTTTCCACTGCGGATCGGCGCCCAGCATGTTGAGACCCATGGAGACGACGCCGACGATCATCGCGCCAAACAGCGTGCCCAGGATCGAGCCGCGCCCGCCGAACAGGGAAATACCGCCGATCACCGTCGCGGTGATGGCCTGCAGATTGTAGTCGGTGACGGCGGCCGAAGGCGAGATCGAGCCATTGCGGCCGATGGAGACCCAAGCAGCGAAAGCGGCGATCAGCCCGGCAAGGGTATAGACCGTCATCAGCACCTTCTTGGTCTGGATGCCCGAGAGCTTCGCCGCCTCCTGGTCGTCGCCGACTGCGTAGACATGGCGACCCCATGCCGTGTGATTGAGCACGTACCAGAGGATCAGAACGAGCACGACCGTGGCGATGACGCCGAGCGTCAGCACCGCCGTGCCGATCTTGAAGCTCAGCGCAAAGAGATGCAGCAGTGGCGCCTGGGCGTCGACGTCGGTGTCGCGGATCGTCTCATTGGCCGAATAGATGAAGTTCGTCGCCATGACGATGTTCCAGGTGCCAAGCGTCACGATAAAGGGCGGCAGCTTCATGTAAGCGACCAGCAGCCCGTTGAGCAGCCCGCAGGCCGCACCGGCGGCGAGCCCGATCGTCACGGCGAGAATGGCCGGCATACCGTAACTGACCGCGCAATTGCCCATGATCACGGCGGAAATAACCATGATCACGCCGATCGACAGGTCGATGCCGGCGGTCAGGATGACCAGCGTCTGCGCGGCGCCGAGAATGCCGATGATGGCGATCTGCTGCAGGATCAGTGTCAGCGTGTAGGACGAAAAGAACCGCCCGCCGATGGCGATACCGAAGATGACGATCGACAGGACCAGCACGATCAGCGGCACAGCGGCCGGTGTTGAATGCAGGAAATGCTGGATGCGCTTGACGGCCGATTTGTGCTCGTCAAAAGCGGCGACGCTGGTGTCGCTGCTCGAGAGAACCTTCTCGAATTCCTGAGCTTGAGCCATGTTTCCTCCCCGTGAGGGGTCAGCCAATCGCTGACGCCCGTCCACGCCTTTCCGGTCTATCGCCGGGATTGTTCGCGGTCACGCGACCCATCGTCCACCCGAAGCGGCCGGGGATCAAGTCCCCCCGGCCGTTTCGGTTGTTTTGTTGCCAGTCAGACCGGCATCAGCCCCAGCACTTGGCTAGGCCTTCCTTGGTGTCGATGGACTTCACGCCAGTGGCCGGCTTGTCGGTCACCAGGTTGACGCCGGTGTCGAAGAAGTTCTTGCCTTCGGTCGGCTTCGGCTTGGTTCCGTCCTTGGCGAAGGCGGCGATCGCCTCGATGCCGAGCGCCGCCATCTGCAGCGGATACTGCTGCGATGTCGCGCCGATCACGCCTTCTGTAACCGACTTCACGCCGGGGCAGCCACCGTCGACCGAGACGATCAGCACCTGCTTTTCAAGGCCGACGGCCTTGAGCGCCTGGTAAGCACCGACAGCGGCCGGCTCGTTGATGGTGTGGATGACGGTGATGCCGAAGTCCTTCTGAAGCAGGTTCTCCATCGCCTTGCGGCCGCCTTCCTCATTGCCGTTGGTGACGTCGTGGCCGACAATGCGCGGATCGGTTTCGTCGCCGATCTTGTTGGGGTCCTTCACGTCGATGCCGTAGCCCATCATGAAGCCTTGGTCGCGCAGCACGTCCACGGTCGGCTGCGAAGGCGTCAGGTCGAGGAAGCCGATCTTGGCGTCCTTGGCCTTGTCGCCGAGGGTCGCGGCGGCCCAGGCACCGATCAGCTTGCCGGCCTCGAGATTGTCGGTGGCGAAGGTCGCATCGGCCGCGTCGATCGGGTCGAGCGGCGTATCGAGCGCGATCACCA
Organism: Mesorhizobium subarcticum; assembly: GCF_055456085.1. Classification (NCBI taxonomy): domain Bacteria; kingdom Pseudomonadati; phylum Pseudomonadota; class Alphaproteobacteria; order Hyphomicrobiales; family Phyllobacteriaceae; genus Mesorhizobium; species Mesorhizobium subarcticum. The sequence goes on from NZ_CM144237.1 coordinate 5,906,752, forward strand.
GCAGGCCGGCGTCACGCGCCTTCTTCACGGTCGGCACGATGCCCTTGGTGTCGGACGCGGTGATCAGGATGCCCTTGGCGCCGTCGGCAATGCAGCTTTCGATCGCCGCGACCTGGCTCTCGCTGTCGCCGTCGATCTTGCCGGCGTAGGTCTTGAGGTCGACGCCGAGTTCCTTGGCCTTTGCGGTCGCGCCTTCCTTCATCTTGACGAAGAAGGGATTGGTATCGGTCTTGGTGATCAGGCAAGCGCCGACACCGGCCGCGGATGCAGACGAGGCAAACGCCATCAGGCCCAGGGCCGCCGCCGCAAAGACGGTGGACTTCAACAGTTTTGTATTGGTCACGATTTTCCTCCCAGTGGAACCAATTCCGGATGCCGGCCAACCGACATCCACAGCGCATCCAACGAATTTCTCCCAGCGTGGACGCGGCTCCAACAGACACCAGACCGAGGCCTCTGTCAATAATTAAATCACTCTTATTTATTATTGACAGCCTTGCTTCGTTCACTCATTCTGGCCCAAAAGCATTGAGAAGAAACGACGGGAGGAACAGGGTGGAGACCGCCAATGCGAGGCACGGTTCGCCCGAAGCGAATGACAGCCTGATTCACCGCGGCACCAACCAGAGTGGCATGCGCGACCACAACGAACGGTTGGTGCTCTCGCTGGTGCGCCAGCACGGCAGCCTGGCGAAATCCGACATCGCCCGTATGACCGGACTTTCGGCGCAGACAGTCTCGGTCATCATGCGCGAACTGGAGGAAGAAGGCCTGCTCGTTCGCCAGGCGCCGCTGCGCGGCAAGATCGGGCAGCCCTCCATACCGATGGCGCTCAACCCCGAGGGCGCCTTCTTCATCGGCCTCAAGATCGGCCGCCGCAGCGCGGAACTGGTGCTGATCGATTTTCTTGGCCATGTGCGCGCGATGCTGCAGCACTCCTATCGCTATCCGGCACCGCGCGAGACGGTGGAATTCGTCACATCAGGCATGAAGAAGATGCGCGGCGAACTGACACCGGCGCAGGACAAGCGCATCGCCGGGCTCGGCATCGCCATGCCGTTCGAACTGTGGAACTGGGCCGACACCGCCGGCGCGCCGCGCGACGTCATGGACGAGTGGCGCCACCGCGACATCAGGGCCGATATACAGGGGCAATGTGAGTTTCCGGTCTATCTGCAAAATGACGCCACCTCGGCCTGCGGCGCCGAGCTCGTCTTCGGCCAGGCGGGCGGCGCGCGTGACTTCGTCTATTTCTATATCGGCGCCTTCGCCGGCGGCGGCATCGTGCTCAACGGCCGGCTGTTCGGCGGGCCAACCGGCAATGCAGGCGCGCTCGGCTCGATGCCCGTGCCCGGACCGGACGGCAAGCCGACCCAATTGATCGACGTGGCGTCGATCGCCATGCTGGAAAAGGCGCTCAATGCCCGGGGCGTCGAAGCCTCGCATCTGTGGACCTCGCCCGAGGACTGGGGCGAGATCGGTTACGAACTCGACGACTGGATCGCCAGTGCCTCAAAGGCGCTTGCCTATGCGATCGTCGCGGCATCCTCGGTCATCGATTTCGAAGCGGCGGTGGTCGACGGCTGGATGCCGAAGGCGGTGCGCCGCCGGCTGGTCGATGCCATCATCGCGGCCATCGCCATGATCGATGGCGAAGGCCTGAAACTTCCCGCCGTTCGCGAAGGAACTGTCGGCATCCACGCCCGGGCGCTCGGCGGCGCCAGCCTGCCGCTTTCCGAACGCTTCCTCATCGGTTCGACGACGATTTCCAGGAGCGCCTGAATGCTGATCGGAATCCCGGCGCTGCTCGGTCCGGAGCTTCTGGCGACATTGCGCGCCATGGGCCATGGCGATGAGATCGCCCTTGTCGACGGAAACTATCCGGCCGAGGAGCAGGCAAGACGCCTGATCCGCGCCGACGGTCATGCACTCATTCCAGTGCTCGACGCGATCCTGAGCGTGCTGCCGGTGGACGACGCGGTGCCGGAAGCGTTGTTTCGGGCGTCCGTGAAGGGCGACCCATCGCGTGCCGATCCCGTCCATCATGAGATCGAGGCGATCTGTGCCAAACGCGCGCCGGGCCGCAAGGTGGTTGCACTGGCCGGCGCCGACTTCTATGCACGGGTCAAATCGGCGCATGCCATCGTCGCGACAAGCGAGCCGCGGCTTTACGCCAACATCATCATCCGCAAGGGCGTGATCTATCCGCCGGAGACCAGAAAACCATGATCCTTTGCTGCGGCGAAGCCCTGATCGACATGCTGCCGCGCACCACGACGCAAGGTGAGCCGGCCTTTGCTCCCTATGTCGGCGGCGCCGTGTTCAACACGGCCATCGCGCTTGGCCGGCTGGGCGCGCCGGCCGGTTTCTTTTCGGGCCTGTCGTCGGATCTGTTCGGCGGCCAGTTCAGGGACGCACTTGGCGCAAGCAAGGTCAGTTCCACCTATGCCCACACCTCGCTACGGCCAACGACACTGGCCTTCGTGAAGCTCACCAACGGCCAGGCGACCTACACCTTCTACGACGAGAACACCGCGGGCCGCCTGCTGACCATCGATGACCTGCCAACGCTCGGCAACGAGATCGTGGCCATGCTATTCGGCGCCATCAGCCTGATCTCGGAGCCTGCCGGCAGTGCCTATGAGGAGTTCATGAAGCGCGAGCATGCAAGCCGCGTCATGATGCTCGATCCCAACATCCGGCCGAACTTCATCCCGGACAAGGCCAAGCACCTCAAGCGCATCCGCGCCATGATGGCGATGGCCGACATCGTGAAGCTGTCGGACGAAGACCTGAACTGGTTCGGCGAAGCCGGTTCGCACGAGGATGTCATCCGCAACTGGCTCGACCGCGGCCCCAAGCTGATCGTCGTCACGCATGGCAGCGAAGGCGCTGTCGGTTACACCAAGGACCACGCTGTCACCGTAATGCCGGAAAAAGTCGAGGTGGTCGACACGGTCGGCGCGGGCGATACGTTCAACGCCGGCATCCTCGCCTCCCTGCATGAACAGGGCCTGCTGAACAAGACGGCCATCGCCGGCCTTACGCAGGACGCCATCCGCAAGGCGCTGGCGCTCGGCGCCAAGGCAGCGGCCGTGACCGTGTCGCGCGCAGGGGCCAATCCGCCGTGGCGGCATGAAATCACCTGAGCAACGCTCAACTTAAGTTGAGCCAGCCGATCACTTTATGTTTCGCAGGACCGCTCCGTGGGACTATAAAGGCACAATTGCGTCCGACGAAGCCCGGATTTCCGGCATCTCGCCAGGATTCGCGTCAAATCAGAGGTAACAGACTGCGGCACCTCGGCAATTCGCGGCTCTGCGTGTCCGGCTTTCTCGGCAGGCGCAACTCTGGTACCAGCGGGCCGTTATCTGGCTAAACCGCCTGGTTCGAACCGTTTTTTGAGGCCGACATGCAGTTCATTGATCTTGGCGCGCAGCGCGAACGCATCCGCGACCGGCTGAAGGCCGCGATCGACCGTGTCGTCGAAGAGGGCCGCTATATCCTGGGGCCGCAAGTCACCGAATTCGAGAACAAACTTGCCGCCTATATCGGCGCCAAGCATGTCGTGGCCTGCGCCAACGGCACCGATGCGCTGCTTTTGCCGCTGTTTGCCGCCGGTATCGGCCCGGGGGATGCGGTGTTCGTGCCGAGCTTCACTTTCGCTGCCACCGCCGAAGTGGTGGCGCTCGCCAAGGCGGAACCTGTATTCGTCGATGTCGATCCTCATACCTACAACATCGACATCGCCAGCCTCGAGGCGGCCATCGCCATGATCAAGAAGGAAGGCCGGTTGAAGCCGAAGGCGATCATCCCGGTCGACCTGTTCGGCCTTGCCGCCGACTATGATGCCATCATGGCGATCGCCGACCGCGAAGGGCTGTTGGTGATCGAGGACGCCGCCCAGTCGATGGGCGGGTCGCTTGACGGCAAGATGTGCGGTGCCTTCGGCCATGTCGGCTCGACCAGCTTCTACCCGGCCAAGCCGCTTGGCTGCTACGGCGACGGCGGCGCCATGTTCACCAACGATGACGCGCTGGCCGACAAACTCAGATCCTTCGCCTTCCACGGCAAGGGCGAGACGCAATACGACAATGTCCGCGTCGGCATCAATTCGCGGCTCGACACGATCCAAGCGGCCATTCTGATCGAAAAGCTCGCTATTCTGGAAGACGAGATGGTGGCGCGCCAGGTGGTGGCAAACCGTTACGCAGAAGGGCTCGGCGATATCGTCACGGCTGCCCGCAACCTCGATGGGGGCCGTTCGGCCTGGGCGCAGTACGCCATCGAAACGCCCAAACGCGATGGTCTGAAGGCGCATCTCAGTGAAAGGGGCATTCCGTCGGTCATCTACTACGTCAAACCGCTGCATGCCCAGGTCGCCTATCGCGACTACCCGCGCACGCCGAGCGGTCTTGCCGTGTCGGAAGACCTGCCGAAGCGCATCCTGTGCCTGCCGATGCACGCCTATCTCAGCGAAGACGACCAGAACCGGATCATCGAGACGATCCGCAACTACATCGGCTCGAACTCGGCGCAGGCCGCGGCCGAGTAATCGGCGGCCGCTTTCAGGCGGGGCTGGCCCCTGCCCTGCCGCTGGCGATGAAATGCGGATTGGCGAAATCCTCGTCATCGGCCTGGTCGCGTTTGCCATAGACCAGGGGTTTGCCATCCAGCGTGCGTGTCGTGCCGCCCGCCGCGCGCAGCACCGCGTCGCCGGCGGCCGTGTCCCATTCCATGGTGCGGCCGAAGCGCGGATAGACGTCCGCCTCGGCGCTGGCGAGCAGGCAGAATTTCAAGGACGAGCCTACCGAGACGATCTCGGCGCTACCGAGGTCACGAATATAGGCCTCGGTTTCCGGCGTGTTGTGGGAGCGGCTGGCAACAACGGCCAGCGGTGCTGCGGCCGTTCTCACCGAAATCGGCCTGCGCGCGACGATCTGGTAGTCGCCATCGATTTCGAGGGCTTCCGCCCTGCCCGGCAGGCCGGAAAAGAAGCGGCCTGTGCAAGGCGCAAAGACGACACCGACTTCCGGCACGCCATGGCGGACCAGCGCTATGTTGACGGTGAAATCGGTGCGGCGATTGACGAATTCCTTGGTGCCGTCGAGCGGATCGATGAGGAAGAAGGTGTCGCCAAGATCGGTCGGCATGATGCCGGCCGCGGCCTCCTCCTCAGCCACACAGGGAATGTCGGGAAATGCGGTGCGCAGTCCGGCGAGAATGATCTTCTCGCTCTCGCGATCCGCCTCCGTCACCGGCGAGGCGTCTGATTTGTGGTCGACCGCACAGCCGGCGTGAAACACGCGCATGACCTCGCGTCCGGCCGCCAGGGCCAGCCGCTCGAAGATGTCGAGCATCGGCCTGTCGTCAGATGCCGCCGCCGTTGTCATATTGGTCTTCGGCAATGTCGCGCTCATTCAGCCAGTGTTCCAGGGTGTCGACCATCTCTTCCGCTGATCTGCCGAGCGTCTTCAGATGGATTTCCGGTTTTTCCGGCGCTTCATAAGGCGAATCGACACCGGTGAAATTCTTGATCTCGCCATTCAGCGCGCGGGCATAGAGGCCCTTGGGATCTCGTCTGGCGCATTCCTCGAAAGGCGTGTCGACAAACACCTCGATGAACTCGCCATCGGCCATCAATTCCCTGGCCATGCGCCGCTCGGCACTGAACGGCGAGATAAATGAGACAATGACGATCAGTCCTGCATCAGCCATCAGCTTGGCGACTTCGGCGACGCGGCGGATGTTTTCAACACGATCGGCGTCGGTAAAGCCAAGGTCGCGGTTGAGACCGTGACGGACGTTGTCGCCGTCAAGGATATAGGTATGGCCACCGGTGGCGAACAGCTTCTTCTCGAACAAATTGGCGATGGTCGACTTGCCGGAACCCGAAAGCCCGGTGAACCAGAACACCGCTGGCCGCTGGTTCTTCATGTCGGCGCGCACACGCTTGCCGACATCGAGCGACTGCCAGTGGATATTTTCGGCACGACGCAGCGAATGCAGGATCATGCCGGCGCCAACGGTGGCGTTGCTGATACGGTCGATCAGAATAAAGGCGCCGGTGGTGCGGTTCTCGGCGAAGGGATCGAAGGCGATCGGCGCCCGCGTCGAGATGTTGCAGATGCCGACTTCATTCATCTCCAGCGACTTGGCAGCCTCATGGGCGAAGTCGTTGACATTAATGCGGTATTTCAGGTCGGTGACGGTGGCGCTGGTCTGGTCGGTTTCAGTGCGCAGGATGTAGGAACGGCCGGGCAGCAGCGCATGCTCGTCGAACCAGACGATGTTGGCTGCGAACTGGTCGGCGACCTGCGGCCGGGCGGCCGGCGAAACCAGCATGTTGCCTCTGGAGACCTCGACCTCGTCGTCAAGAACGAGCGTGATGGCCTGGCCGGCCACCGCCTGTTTAAGATCGCCGCCATAAGCGACAATGCGTTTGACATGCGACGACTTGCCGGATTTAGCGACAACGACCTCGTCGCCTTGCGCGATGGCGCCGGAGGCGATCGTGCCGGCAAAACCACGGAAATCGAGATTGGGGCGATTGACGTATTGCACCGGAAAACGGAACGGCTGCTCGACGGCAGCCTCTTCGACCGAAACGGTCTCAAGATGCTCGATCAGAGTCGGGCCGGAATACCATTTCATGTTCTGCGAGCGGCTGCTGACGTTGTCGCCATAGCGGGCCGACATCGGGATCGGCGCGATGGTCTGGAAGCCGAGATCACGAGAGAATTGCCGGTATTCTTCGACGATCCGGTCAAAAACCGCCTGATCGAAATCGACGAGATCGATCTTGTTGACGGCCAGCACGATGTGGCGGATGCCGAGCAGCGAGGCGATGATCGAATGGCGCCTGGTCTGGCGCAGCACACCTTGCCGGGCATCGATCAGCACGATCGCCAGATCGGCGGTCGAGGCGCCGGTCGCCATGTTGCGGGTGTATTGTTCGTGGCCCGGGGTGTCGGCGACGATGAACTTGCGCTTCGGCGTGGCGAAGAAGCGGTAGGCAACGTCGATGGTGATGCCTTGCTCACGCTCAGCCTCGAGGCCGTCGACCAGCAGCGCGAAATCGATGTCGTCACCGGTGGTGCCATGTTTGCGCGAATCGCGTTCGAGCGCGGCAAGCTGGTCCTCGAAGATCTGCTTGGTGTCGGACAAGAGGCGCCCGATCAGCGTCGACTTGCCGTCATCGACCGAACCACAGGTCAGGAAGCGCAGCAGCGACTTCTTCTCCTGTGCGGCCAGATAGTCGCGGACGCTGTCGGTGGGTGCGAGGCTTTTTGCCATGATGTGGCGCATGGTCAGAAATACCCCTCGCGCTTCTTCTTTTCCATCGAGCCCGCCTCGTCGCGGTCGATCATGCGACCTTGCCGTTCGGAGGTACGCGCGGTCAGCATCTCGCCGACGATGGCTTCGAGCGTATCGGCATCGGATTCGATAGCGCCAGTGAGCGGATAGCAGCCCAAAGTGCGGAACCGGACCAGCCGGTTCTCGACTGTCTCGCCGGGGCGCAGTTTCATGCGCTCATCATCCTTGAGGATCAGCATGCCGTCGCGTTCCACCACTGGCCGCTCCTTGGCGAAATAAAGCGGCACGATCGGGATGTTCTCCTGCAGGATATACTGCCAGATATCGAGTTCGGTCCAGTTCGACAGCGGGAAGACGCGGATCGATTCACCCGCTGCGATGCGCGTGTTGAAGATCTTCCACATTTCGGGCCGCTGGTTCTTCGGATCCCAGACATGCTGGGCGTTACGGAAAGAGAATATGCGCTCCTTGGCGCGGGATTTCTCCTCGTCGCGGCGGGCGCCACCGAAAGCGGCGTCGAAACCGTATTTGTCGAGCGCCTGGCGCAGCGCCACGGTCTTCATCACATGGGTGTGGGTGTTCGAACCGTGATCGAACGGATTGATGTTGTCGCGCACGCCGTCTTCGTTGACATGAACCAAAAGGTCGAAGCCGAGTTTTTGTGCCATCTGGTCGCGAAATGCGATCATCTCGCGGAATTTCCACGTCGTGTCGACATGAAGGAACGGGAACGGCGGCTTGGCCGGATAAAACGCCTTCATTGCCAGATGCATCAGCACGGATGAATCCTTGCCGACCGAATAGAGCATGACCGGCTTGGCGAAGGCGGCCGCAACCTCGCGGAAGATGTGAATGGATTCGGCTTCAAGCCGCTGCAAATGCGTAAGCGCTATTGTCATCGACTGTGAGCGTTCTCTCGTGCTTTCTCGCAGAAGACCTTGCGTCAAATGATGGGGCCTTTATGGCCAATTCAAGCTTCGCTTCTGGACAACATGTTTCGTGCGGGGCGTTCTAGCAGATCAGCGCACGGCAGAACAATGCAAGACAAGCCCGGCAGCGGCCGGTTCGAGAATGAATTTTCCACGCTTTCGCCGGAACCCGGAAATTTCTGTTCGCAAGGCCTTCGCCCGGAGAAATGCAGGAAGAAAATTGCTCGGGAGAACGTGATGACAAACGCTCATGAAGCGCTTTCCCGGTCGACAGGCGCAGGGCCGCCGATTTTCGGTGACAACCAGCCCCAACGCACTATCGAAAAGACAGCCCAGCCACTATACAAACCTCCGGAAGCGGGCAAGATGCGTCATCAGGCATGGGCAATTTCGAGGCGAGCACATTCGGTTCCGCTGAACAGGATGTGCCGCACAAAGCTACTCGAGAATAGCGAGCCCGAAACTTGAACCGGCTTTCGTCCATAAGACCACAACTCACGCCGTCGCGGATCAATATCTACTTCTCCACCCTTTGCTTCTTTTTTCCACCGGTCCTGGGATCGCTGGTCAGCTTCGTGTTCAATGGCGGCGGCCTATGGTCCGCCCTATTGATTGCCTTGAAGAAGAGGCGCTTCAACACCGACAGGGCGATGATGGCGCTGACGATCGCGATATATGCCTATTGCGCGTCCAATCTCGTGGCGTCCATCGTCAACAACGCGATCGTCCAGGATGCGCCACGCCTTATTCCACTCGTGACGTTCCTGCTTTTTCCCATCTCCTATTCGACCTGGAGCATCTCGCAGAAAACCACGCTTGTCCGCATAATCGTGTTCAGCAGCCTCGCCGCCTGTTTCGTCGCGCTGCTGCTGGCCGTTGTCCAGCAATATTGGCTGGGGATGAGGGCCAAGGGCGGGGCCGGTAATGCTATAGTGTTCGCCGAGGTCCTCTGCCTTGCCGTCATGGTCTGTGTGGCTGGCGCCTTGTCGGGTATCGAGAGACACAGGAACGCCTTTATCTGCGCAGCGCTTAGCGGGACGATCGCCATTGTCTATTCCGGTACGCGCATTATCTGGCTGTCGCTGCTGATCGCCGGCATTGCTGTCTTGCTGATCAACCAGCAGCGGCTGAGAGGCAGGAATGCCGTTCGCCTACTGTTGCTGCTGTTGGCGGTTGGCGTCGTGGTGGCGGCTGTCGGCTTCCAGACGATATCCGGGCGTGTCGATTTTCTGCGCGCCGACTTGGATGCACTTGGGGCACAGGGCAACTACAACACCTCGTTGGGTTTCCGAGTTGCCCTTTGGGACATAGGCCTGAAGGCGTTCCGCGAGGCCCCATTGTTCGGACATGGCGTGGGTGCCACCCAGACCCTGATAAGACAGGGCTTTCGGGATCAGTTCGGAATGGATGCCGGCTTCAATCATTTCCACAACGGCTTCCTGACCGCCTTGGTGCAGGCAGGTATCCTGGGCGCCGTGACGCTGGCGGCGATCTTTGTTGTTGCGGCCAGAAATGCCGCCCTGGTCCTGCGAAACAGCACCGATCCGCTCGAGTGTTTTGGCGCGACAATGATTGTCATCGTGGTGATCATCTATCTCACGGCCGGAATGACAGGCATCCTGGTTGGTCACGACATTCTTGACTCAGTGCTGATGGTCTTCCTGATATCGGGAACATATCTTGCTTCCGGACGCCAGGTTCCATTGCCGCACGACCAGGCATATGCGCAGGGGACGGACGACCGAGTGCTTCCGCCAGCGACGGAAGATCAGGCACCTAGATCCACCCAATAGTCGTTCAGGGCAAAGCCAATGAAAGTCCTGGTCACAGGCGCGACAGGCTTCATCGGCCGTCAGGTGGCGCATCGGCTTCGTGAGGCGGGCGCGGAGCTCCGCCTCGCGTCCCGCCGTCCGGAAAGGCTTGGTCCGGGACATGACGCCATGCTGATGCCCGGCTTCGATGCGCCGATGGCTGCCTTCCTGGCGCTGACCAGGGATGTTACGGACGTCGTGCATTGCGCTGGCCTGAACAATGATGAAGGCAACACAACCGAAGCCGATTTTCGGGCGGCCAATGCAGAATTGAGCGCGCGGCTGGCGCAAGCGGCGGCCGAACAGGCAAGCGGACGCTTCATCCAGCTCTCCTCGATCCGGGCCGTGATCGGCGCGCGCGTCAATGCAACGATCGACGAGAACACGATGCCCGATCCGCAATGTGCCTATGGCCGCTCGAAGCGCGAAGCGGAGATCAGGGTGCTGGGCGCCTATGCGTCGCATGGCCGCCCCGACGCCACGGTGCTGCGGTTGCCCCCGGTCTATGGCAGTGGCATGAAAGGAAACATGGCAATGCTGATGCGGCTGGCCGACACGGCCTTGCCGCTGCCGACAGGCGCCCTGACCGGAACCCGCTCGCTCATGTCATTGCAATCCGCGGCAGGCGCGGTGTGGCATCTCCTGAGCCATTCGGAGCCGCTGCGACCGATCCATGTTGCCAGCGATGTGCCGCCGGTTTCGATCGCGGCCATTGTCGGCGCCTTTCGCTGCGGTTTCGGGCGGCCGACGCGCCTGACGGCCGTGCCGGCCGGGCCGCTGCGGGCAGCCGCGATCCTCTTGGGCAAGCGGACATCCTGGGACAGCATGACCGCGACCCAGATATGCGACCCTTCCCTGCTCGTATCCGAGGGCTGGCTGCCGGAAACAGGCACCCTCGAGCGGCTGGCCGAGATAGCGCGGCTCGAAAACGCTCAACCGCCTCCGCTACGATAGAGCGTTCCAAACAGGATGCGAAGGTCGAGCCAGAACGACGACGCCCTGAGATAGGCGGCATCCGTTTGCGCCAAAAGCCGCGGATTCGACATGTCGATGCCCCTGATCTGCGCCATGCCGGTAATGCCCGGAAGTGCCGCCAAAACCCCCAGCTGCCTGCGACACTCGATCAGTTCCGTCTGGGTCGGCAGACACGGGCGCGGTCCGACCAGGCTCATCTCGCCCCGCAGAACGTTCCAGAATTGCGGCAGCTCATCGAGCTTGAATTTCCGCAGGACCCTTCCGACCGAAGTCACGGCATGCGCGGGCGCTTCGTGCGAGGGCAAGGACGGCGTTCCCTGATACATCGTCCTCAACTTGTGACAACGAAAAAGCACGCCATCGCGGCCGACCCGCGTCTGGGAAAAAATCGCCGGACCGGGCGACGATGCCCGCACGGCCAGGATGCAGAGCAACAAAACAGGGGACGTCACCAGCAACAGCAGGGTTGTCGCGACGAGGTCGAAGGCTCGCTTCAGTCCCTTCACGGCCATCCGCCAATCAATAAGACCGCCGGCTGCGGGATCGATTTCAGGGCAAAATCTCGCCGTTCAACCACCAGCTGCAACGTATCTAACCTGCTTCCCCGACTATTCTCGAGCCCGTTTCCCGCCGTGTATCGGGCGCTGACGTCTCCGGCCCATGGAGTTCCGCCAACACGGCAAGGGCCGAAGCCTTATCCTGATTCTTCATCGCCGCCTGCAACGCGGCCAGCGCGGCCTGAACCGTCGGCCACGCCACGACATCGGTTCTGAGGCCGAAGATCTTGGCGATATCGAGCGTGACGACCTCTTCATTGGCGCCCTGGAGCGTCTCATGAAGCTTCTCACCGGGCCTGATGCCGGTGAAGCGGATCGGGATATCCGTATAGGGCGTTTTGCCGGCCATGCGGATCATGGTTTCCGCCACTTCGAGAATCGGCACGGGTTTGCCCATGTCCAGCATGTAGATGGCATAGTCGTCCTTACCGTTGCGCGACTGTGCGTCGGCGGCCGCCATGATGACGAGGTCGACAGCTTCCGCCACCGTCATGAAATAACGGGTCATGCGTCGATCGGTAATCGTGACCGGACCGCCGGCTTCAATCTGTGCCTGGAAGATCGTTGCCACCGAACCATTGGAGCCGAACACGTTGCCGAACCGCACCGCTATGAACTTGGTGCCGCAACGGCGCCCATCCGGCGCGATTGCGTGGCTTTCGTGCAGGGAACTGACAAGCTGCTCGGCTGCTCTCTTTGTAATGCCAAGCACCGAGGACGGATCCACGGCCTTGTCGCTCGAGATGAGCAGGAACTGCGGAACGCCACATTTGGCGGCAACCTCAGCGCAGACAAGCGTACCGAAAACATTGGTCTGGATGGCCAATTCCCAGTTTTCCTCGAGCAGCGGAACGTGCTTGAGCGCGGCGGCGTGAAAGATAATATCCGGTTTGAATTCCGTGACGACGAGCGTCATCTGGCGCCGGTCCGCGACATCGACGATGCGGACCTTGAGGCGATCCTGGTCCTTCTCGTCGACATACTGGCTCAACTGGAAGATGCCGAACTCGGAATTGTCGGCGACCAGCACGGCCGCTGCTCCGAGTTCCAACGACCGCTTGACCAGTGTGCGGCCGATAGATCCGGCGCCTCCCGTCACCAGGACGCGCTTGCCGCCGACGAAGGCACCAATGCGTTCTATATCGGACGGCACCGTCGGGCGGCGCAGGATCGTTTCCATCTCGACTTCGTCGAGAACGAGCTTACCCTCCTGCCCCAGTTGCGAAAGCCTCGAGAACTGGGCAACGGCTATGCCGCCATGCCGGGCGACACGCACAAGTTCAGTATATTCCTCGATCTCATGCTCGGCGCCGCTGCCGAAAATAAGCAGGTCGATGCTCTTGGTGCCGGCGGCGTAGTCCTCCAGGACATCGATCAGGCGCGGCCGGGTCGCCACCACGGGAACACCTTGAATGCGTGTGCCCAACGGCGCACCGCGCTCTGTCGCCATGATGCCGGCGATGGAATGGTCTGATGGCTCTGCCGTGCGCGTGAAACGAATGATCAGGTCGGCCTCGCCGAGGCGGCCGACGAACAGCGCCCGCTTGGCCTGCGCTTTATCGGTCTTATGGGTAAGGATGCCCCAGCTCGCGCCATCGCGAAGAAATCGGTAGAACAGCCGAGGCGCCGATATGATGGTGAAGGAAACGAGGAAGAAGACGATGAACTGGCGCTCGTTGAGGCCGGCGACGGGCTGGATGTAGCGAGCCAGCAGCGAGACGCCATAAAGGACAATCGTCAGAATCCCGCAACTCTTCAGAATGTTGAAAAAATCCGGGGTCGAGGCAAAGCGCCAGATGGTTGTGTAGAGACCACAATATCTGAACAGCAGGTGGCTGATGACAACGATGCCAACCCAGGTGACCAAGCCCTCATAGGAGAGCGGCTCGAACGAAAGATTTGACCGTGAGAGGACGAGGCTGAGCGCCACAGCGACCAAGACCATTACCAGATCCTGCACCATGATGATGGCGCGCCGCATCTTCGGCCGACTTCCGGACACGGCTTGTAAATAGGAAGTCATTGGCCAGTACTGAACTCCAGGCGAAAGGACTTGAACACTACATTAGCGTGAGATCAATTGACATACGTCATTGACCACGCGTTGAAGTCAAAATCCTCAGCCCCCGCTGCAATCCATCGCATAGCGTGGAGTTGCTGTCATCGCCAGAGTTTTTTTGTTACCTGGCTGTTTCAGATGACGCGCGAGACCAGCCGGGAATAGAGCGCGGCGTAAGCGCTTCCCATCCTGTCAGCGGTAAAAAGACTGGCATAGCGATCCCGCGCCGCCCGCCCCCATCTCCCGGCGTCTTCAGGCGAATCCACCAAGCGGTTGATCGCTTCAGCCAGCCGCGCCGGGTCCGACGGCGGGACCACCAGCCCGGTTACCCCAGGCTCGTTGACATAGGTCGTTCCCGTGCCGATTTCGCACGAGATCATTGCTCTGCCGCACATCGCTGCTTCTACCAGGGACAGCCCAAAGGCTTCCGACCTCTGGTTCGATGGGAAAACGAATCCGCGGCAGGCATGAAGCAGCGCCATCTTGCGCTGCTCCGTAATCTCTCCAAGGAAGATCACGTTATCGAGCCGCAGTTTTGCGACCTGGAGCTTGAGTTGCTGCTCAATGGGGCCGGATCCGGCGATGACGATCTTGCACCGCACCTGACTGGCTGCCTGGATCAGCACGTCCAGTCCCTTGTAGTAGCGCAAGACGCCGACAAACAGCACGAAGGGTTGCGCCACCACCGATCGGCACCAGTTCTTGTCTGCCTCGGTTGGTGCGGGGTAGGCATTCTCGTCGATGCCAATCGGAATGACGGTCGATTTCGCCTCGAAGGCTTTGAGAACAGGACTCGATTTCAGATAGTTCGGCGATGTCGCAACGATGGCATCCACGTCCTTCAGGAAACGCAGCATCAATGGTCGATAAAAAGGCAGCAACAGTCTCTGTTTGACGATGTCGGAATGATAGGTGACGACACTCGGCTTGCCGTGACGGGAATGAAAATGCACCAAGTCCATGAACGGCCATGGGAAATGGTAGTGTATCAGGTCGGCTTTCGCCGCGAGCTCTCTGAACCTCCGAAAAACCTCAAGCGAGAATCCGGTCGACGCCAGTTCGAAGTCGAGCCTGGCTTTGCGGGCCATGTGTCCGTCAAGTTGCTTCGTGTTCTCAGCCGGAGCACGGCTCAACGACAGCACCTCGGTTTCCACGCCGTGAGCAGCCGTGCTTTGGGCAATGGCATGGATCGTCCGCTCCACCCCGCCAAAGGTATCGGGCCAATAGGTCTTGAAGAAGTGCAGGACTTTCAAGCGTTGCTCTTCCGTCTTTGCTCGATGGCCTGCTCAAAAACCCGCAGCATGCCCCTGGCGTGATTTTCCCAAGTGAAGGGTGCGGCATTTTTCCGGGCCAGCGGTAAGAAATGGAGAGCGCATATCGTCATTTGCCAACAACTGCATGCATCCCGGCGACAAATCGGGCTTCAGAAAACAAGACCGACCGCTCCTCACAGGCTGAGCGCATGGCAAGCGCCCGCACGGAGGTCATTGTCTGGACGGCTTCTATCAGTTGGTCCACACCGAAGGCAGGTTCAAGGAGCCATCCCGTCTCACCATGAAGAATGGTCTCACGCAGGCCACCTTCGGCAACCCCGATCACCGGCTTGCCGGCAGCCATGGATTCTACCGGCGAAATCCCGAAATCCTCGTCAACTGGCACATAGAGCGTCGCGATCGCCTGCCCCATCAGCGTTCGCAGTTTTTCCTCCCCGACCCAGCCAAGAAAGGTGATGTTTGGCGCATCGGCGGCGCGACGCTTCAACATCTCGAAATCATCGCCTTGCGACGCGACCACGAGCCGCTTGTCCGGCATCCTGATGAAGGCATCTACGATGCGATCAACACGTTTCAGCGGCGAAAGGCGTGCAGTCGACAGATAGAACGGATCCTGGCCCAGCCAATTATAGGCGTCGGTATCACAAGGCGGGTAAACAACGACGGCATCACGCCCGAGAAAAGTCTGGATCCGTTCGCGCACGGTTTGCGAATTGGCCACGACCACGTCCATACGGTCGAATGCTGCCTCATAAGCCTTGCGGAAACGCTCCAGCGCGTATGTTCTCACCGAACTGCCGCGGACAAGCCTGGAGAAATGATCTTTCTGATCGTAAAGAAAGCGCGGCGGCGTATGGCAATAATAGATATTTCGCCCACTGCCGGCTTCGGGTGCCGCAAAGGGGGCCGAGACGCCGCTGAAGATACGGGTGCCGTATTTTTGCACTGTGCGCCGGCTTGCGCGGAACCGCATGGCCAGGGCGGCTGCGCGAAGACCTGGTTTCTGGAAAATCGATGGCAACCCGAGATCGTGAATGTCCGGTGAAAACATATCGGCATCGAAGGTCTCGCTGGTTCTGTAGCCAAACATGAGCGTGGCCTCGAAAGTGCGCGCAAGGCTTAGCGCCACACGTTCGCCACCTCCCCTGATGCCAAAATAATCATGAACCACGACCATCTTTTCAGGGTGTATCACGGCTGAACTCGCTCACCGATTTGCGTAGCCGCAGAGTTCACGATCTTATCAGGCGAGCAGGCGTGCCTACATAGGTGCCGGTTGCCACAATGTGGTCGACCACTGTTGCACCTGCGCCAATCACCACGTCATCACAGACCCGTATTCCATCGATCACGGTTGCTCCTGCTCCGACCACAACGTTCGCGCCGATGCGACTACGCCCGGCGACTGCCGCGTTGACCGAGATGTGGGAGAAAGCCCCCACGTCACACTCGTGTTCCACGATCGCGCCGGTATTGATAATCGCCCCACGCCCGACACGCGCTGCTGGACCTACGTGGGCGTGGTGTCCAACAAAAGTCCCCTCGCCCAATTCAGCCAGCCTGCCAATTGTGGCTGTCGGTGACACCAGCACCACAGACGGCAGAGCCGCATTATCCAAGGCCTGCTTGCGACGCAGATTGTCGCCGAGGGCGGAAAACACCGCCCAGTCGACACTTGCCGGGTGCGGCATGGAGCTGACCACGGCAAATCCTGCAAACTCTTCATCCGGCATGGCATTGGCATCGACAAACAGAAGACCCTTGACCCCCGCCGCCAGCGCCACATCGGCAACGCTGCGTGCATGCCCGCCAAAACCCAGCACATAAAGGCCACTATAGGCTATCGAACTCATGCCGGTGCCGATTGTCTTGGCTGCGCCGCTATCTCATCGAGGATGGCAATGTGTTCGGCCACGACATCGTCCCATGTCCGCTTGGCCAGCACATCGTCGTAGAATTTTCGTTGCTGGGCGTAGAGACTTTCTCGATTGTCGAGCGCCCACTCGATCTTGTCGGCCATGGCACGCCAGTCATAAGGGTCGAACAGCGAGGCCGCACGCAGCGCAGGATCGGTAATAATCTCGCGCGTGACATCGATATCGCCCATCACCACTGGCGTCCCTACGGATAGTGCCTCCGTGAATGTAAACGGCATCCCGCCTTCCGACAGACTAGGGTTCACAGCAAGGTCGGCTAGTTTATAGCAGGCCGCAAGTTCAGCCTCGGTAAGGCCCTGGATGCACAGCACCTCCGACCTTAAGTTCCGCTCCCTGAGAAATGCCCTGACATCCTCTTGGTGTCCATTTCCAGTCAAGACCAGCTTGTGACCAATACGTCGCTTTCGCACCAGCCATTCATAGGCCCTTAGTAAGGTAATCACGTTTTTTGACGGTCGAAACTGGCTCGCATAAAATAGAAATTTCACATCAGGGTTGTCGAAAGTACTCGAATAGGCTGCATAACTTGCCTTTCGGATGGCGCCAATTAATAAAAGCTTCGAGTATTCGAGGCTAGTCGCTTCATTGTCGCGAAATCCTGTAATCGCCATCAGACGGCTCAGATCATTTGGGGCGTGCGAGATGGTTCGAACGACTTCGGAGTCGATACCAAATTTTTTAACAAGAGTATTTCGTTTGATGTGTTCGCTATACGTGACAAAATTCTTCCCCGAGCGAATGGTCTCCGCCACGGTCTGAAACGCCTGCAGCATAGGTGCACCTCCAACGGCGGCAAACCCTGCGGGAAACTCTGCAAGCACTACGTCCGGCACGCACGTAAGAACAGGGGCGTTCAGGTTATTGACGATAGGCCAAAAGGCGGCTGGCGTGTACCATGCTACGATGTCCTTTTCGGCATTGCCGATGTCGATCATTAATGCCGTTTCTCGCTCCAACATCCCTTCATAAAGCTGGAAGCGAATCGCCGACGGCGACACTAGCGCCGAAACAGACAAGCCTTGCCGCAGCTTCCTGACAACTCGATGGGTTCGACGATAGGCAATCGCCCTAATTCGATGAAGAAAATGGGTAATTACCCCAATCATTAGTGCCGGCACCGCCAAGAGCATGCTGTAAATGAGAAGGCCGACCAGTGCGGTAACACTTCGCGAGCCCACTAGGCGCCCCTTGAGCCATTCGGCGTGCTTGGTCGCAATCGGGTAAAGCCTGTCACGAAGCGATCGCCGCGATGGCTTGGGCCTTTTTGGACGCTGCATACGCTGATAAAAGCGAAACAGTAGCGGCGTTCGATCAGGTCCTAGCAGGCTATAGGACCGAGCAGAAATACCGGCCTCCGCGCACAATTGGCTCATCGCCTCTCGGGACCAGCTTGGACAAAGAATTGAAAAATGGGCGTCCCCTCTTGCCGCCGCAGCCTTAAGAAAAGCAGCCAGATACCGGCCAAGTCCCTCCGTACGAAGGTTCGTATTGGGCGAATAAGCTATGAAAATTCCGTACTTTTTCATATAAACTCGCGTATCACTTGCCAGTACTTCGGAGCTAAAAGGCTCACGCTTTGACTCGCAAGTTGTTCTGAACTGGCAAGCCCGTTCTGGCGTTCCGCCAAGTTGATTTCCATCGAATGCAACTGTGCGGCCATCTGCTCGGGGTCGTCCTGATTCATAAAACTAAGACCAAGCTTGAATTGTTGGTCTATCTCGCGCATCGCGGGATAGTCGCTCGACAGTGAAGGAACGCCGAAATGAGCGGCTTCGATGACGCTGAATGTGCCATTGTCTAGCTCTGCTGGATGCCACAGAAATGCTGCGTCGGAGAGTTCCTTACGGTAGTCTGCATCGGACAGTTCGCCCAGAAACTTGACGTTCTTTCTAAGGACGCGACTATTGGCGACAAACTGGCCCAGTCCTTCGAGATGTGGCCGTAGGTTGCCGATGATTTCCCCAGTTCCTACGCCGGTTACGTGGCACTTCAGCTGTCCGCCATAAACCTCGTAGTATAACTGCAAAGCAGCTAACGCGCGCCGATGGTTTTTGTGCGTGCCAAGGTTGGTTGTCCACAAGAAGTGTCCGTGATTAGTGCCCCGTCTATCGCGAGTGGCATCCGAACCGCTCGGCGCCAACATTGGAACTTTGGTCACACTGCGGGGTCTTACACCCGTATATTGCAACGCGTCCTGACGAGTAAACTCGGTCGTTACAAGTATGTGCTCAGCAGTCCTGTTCGCAAGAAGGATTTGGTCAACAATGGCAGTGACCTCATAATGACGTTGCAAATAATCGAATACCATCAGCACTTTGGGGCGCAAAGGCAAAGGCGGGATTGCAAGCCGGTCGGATATTACGACCCACAGGTCACAATCGCAAAGTTGCTGAATGTCGTCCTCGATTATGAGATACTTTTCAGAAAGGGATTCCCACTCGGAATGTCCGGCATAACGCATCGCACGGACTGCCTCCGTGCTATCCACCGTGCGCCACCGAAACGATCGAACCTTGATAGTGGACGGCATGTCCGCCCAATCCTTCTCGGAGTAGGTCCCTGGCTCGTCGAGGTGAACGAGGACCACTTCCACTGCCTCGCCTGCCTGCTGGCTTCCTTCGAGTATCGCCTCTGCCAGCAACTTCGCTCCACGGAGTGAACCGCCGCGATAGCCAACCGGGATAATGACCGCTATCCTTTTTTTTGGAACCGATAGCGAAGCTTCAACCGCCTTGACTGATTCCAGTCGCTCGACGACGCGATTGAGGCTCTCACGCCATGCACCTTCTAGATGATCAGGCCTCATGGAATCCAGCAAGACTGCCTGACTTGTCCGAATTTGTTCAGCCAAGCGCTTATCGCCGCGCAAGAGTCTCTGTACCTTGTCCCTTGCCTCAGCGATGGTTCGAGCACGTCCGGGCAAATCTCTCCCACCCAATCTGTCGAGCATGCCATCAGCCATGAATACCAAGGGCATTGCAGCACGCACAGCTTCGAACGGGTGATAGTGGACATGGCGAGGTTCGCGGGAATGGTAAAACATCACACGCAATTCCCGCATGTTCCGCTCATGCACTTCGTCTGGGACAAAGCCGAGCACATTGGGATCGTCGACCGTAATAGGCTGGCTTCCCCCAATTGCATATGGAAGCCCTGCGAAATCACGTTTGAATTCGTCGAAAACCGCCTTGTAGTGAGCGTTCACCCCGATATCAGGGCAAACGAAGAATACTCGATTGTCACTACCGCTCCACTGATCGTGGACCTCCGGGGATGAAAGACCTAAAGGGAGGTAAATGGCTCTGCTGCGAAGAAATTTTTCTTCCACTTTATGAAGATCTTTATATGCCTCACCAAACCAAAAGCGATCCCCCATACCCTCAATATTTTTTAGACCGGAAGTGTAGAACTTTCGTATTCTTGAATAACTTAACTCTTTAAAAAGACCATATCCACGCCAGATCGCCGACCCTCTGAAGTTCCTGGATATACTTTCCAAAATATCAGAATTGTGCACGATGAAAAACAGAAGAGAGAAATGGCGGTTGGCGACAGTCCACGCATCACGGCCTGGATTGCCATACCAATCGGCGGCATTAAGGACCGCGAGATCGTCGGCCGGAATCGTCAGATTTTGATCCTCCGAGAAATCCACCGAAGCACTGCGAAAACTTGGATCCGCAGGATAGGTCTTCGGCAGAAAAATCTCGTTGAACCCGCATGCCTTCAACATCGGTATCTCGAACCGACGCGCAGCACCGTGATTGAGCAGCCACATTACCCGTGGCATTTTCCCGTTCATCGCATTTCCAATGCATTTAAGTGCATCTGATGGCTGCCTGGTATGCCCGGTAGGCACAGATGTCCTGGATATTGACTAGCGCCTTTCCTCGGTAAGAACCCACAGACCATCATTGCGTGGATATCCTGCGATAGTGAGCAATCGCTTGGCCGATCGGCGCATCGAAAATCAGCGTACCGCCGCTAAAAACCAATCCGCGGTGGCAAAGTTTCTCCAGGGTGGCCAGATCATGACTGGCCAGGATCATGATTTCGGATTTCTCGACGAGGTCCAGTATGCGTGCCTGCGCCTTTGCGATGAAGCGCGCATCGCCGGCTCCAACCACCTCGTCGAGAAGCAGGATGTCGCCGCCCACCGCTGTCGAAATGGCGAACGCAAGGCGCACCTGCATGCCTGCTGAATAGGTCTTGAGTGGATAATCGATGAATTCGCCGATGTCGGCGAATTCGACGATTTCTGCTTCCATCGCGCGCATGGCTTTTGGCGAGAAGCCAAGCAGCAGACCGCGATAGAGAATGTTTTCCCGGCCGGTGGCATCCGGCTCAAAGCCAAGGCTGAGATCTAGCATTGAACGGACGGTTCCTCGCACGTCCCTGTTGCCTGAGGAAATCGGATAGAGCCCCGCGACCATTTTGAGAAACGAGCTCTTACCCGCTCCGTTGTGGCCGAGCAGGCCAACGCGTTCGCCCTCCTTGATCTCGACAGTAAGATCCTTGAGCGCATGGATGTCGACCAGATCGCGTCCGGTTTTGCCTGAAGCAAGCCAGCCGGTAAGCAGAGATTTGAGCGATCGCTCCCTGAATGCCACCGAGGCATAGTGCAAATTGACGTTCTGAAGGTGAATGATATTGGTCATAGGTAGAAAATCACCCTCTTCTCCGCGCGCTGCCCGACCAGCACGGCAATCGCCGTCAAGATGACGACTGTCGCCAGTGACCACGTGTAGTTGGAGGCTGTGGGCCACTCGCCGTGCAGCAGAGGCGCGCGCACGAGCTGAAACAGATGATAGATCGGATTATAATCCACCAGCACATGCAGATCGCCTTTGCGGAAGGTCGATGCTTCAAAATAGATGGGAGAAACGAACCACATTGCCTGCAGGATCAAGCCTAGGGCATGTGGCAGGTCCCGAAAACGGGTCGCGATGTAGGCCATGATCGTTGCCCATGGCCACGCAATCAGCCCCAGTATGGGAAATGCCGTGAGCGCCGCAAGCCAGCACCAGCCGAAATTTTGCGGCATTACCACAAGCACCCAGGCGACCAGCGCGGTACTCGCCATGGCCAAGATGATAAGCCCGGTCAAGGCATTACGCAAAGTGTAGATCGCCAAAGGATGCCTGGTTTGCTTGATGTAAGCGTCAGCCTGGACAAAGGCCAGCGAGCCGCCGATCACCGAACCCACGACGTATTCCCACATGATCATTCCCGAGAGAATGTAGGGCGCGTATTCCGTAATCTGCGTGTTGAAAATCCTGCTGAACACGAATGAGAGCAGCAGCGTCAGTCCGAGCGGCTGCAGAATGGACCAGAAAATGCCGAAGAAGGACCGTCGCCAGCGCGAGCGCAGGTCGGACATCGAAAGATGCCACCAGAAGTAACGAGCTGCCCAGATGCCTCTTAGATAAGTCACTTTAGTCCCAACGTTTCAAAGTGGACGCGCCGCCGCTGAACACATCAGATGCCCTGACGCCAAAAAGAGGTCACCGCTGCGCAAATTCGTTCGATCTGTGCAGAGGTCAATCCGGGGTAGCTTGGAAGGTTGATGCCTCGCTCGCTCAGGCTCGCCCCCACTGGGAAGACCTCATCGGCGCGGCAATGCGGCATGAGATGGGCCTGCGCAAAGAAGGGTCTTGTTTCGATACCCTGCTCGGCGAGATAGGCGCGAAGCGGATCCCGGTCTTCCGCCCGATCGAGGATGATGGAACACATCCAATATGAATGGGTCACATCTCCCACCGGATCATGCGTGCGCAACGGCAAGCCCGACAATCCAACATGGTACGCATCTGCCACCTTGCGTTTCATCGTGATAATATCTGGTGCCGTCTCGATCTGCGC
This sequence comes from Mesorhizobium subarcticum, assembly GCF_055456085.1. Taxonomy (NCBI): domain Bacteria; kingdom Pseudomonadati; phylum Pseudomonadota; class Alphaproteobacteria; order Hyphomicrobiales; family Phyllobacteriaceae; genus Mesorhizobium; species Mesorhizobium subarcticum. Next base: position 5,929,473 of record NZ_CM144237.1, read on the forward strand.
CAAGCCTATCGCAGCCTCGATGTTCGTCATGCGGTAATTGTAGGCCAGCATGTCGTGCCAATACTCACGGCCAGGGGATACACCCTGGCTTTTCAGCCGCCGGCATCGCAACATGATTTCGGGATCGCGGGCCAGCACCATGCCGCCCTCACCCGTGGTGATGGTCTTGTTGCCGAAAAAACTGAAAGTAGCGGCATCGCCGAAAGTGCCGACATGCCGGCCTTTCCATAACGAGCCAAACGCTTCCGCGCAGTCTTCGACCAACAGAAGATCATGCTCGCGACAAAGCGCGACAATGGCATCCATATCGCATGGGTGCCCATAGAGATGGACGGCCATGACGGCCTTGGTTGCCGGTGTTATGGCCCTGCGAATTGCAGACGGATCAACCTGCAGGGTTTCCTCCAGGGAATCGACAAATACGGGTTTCGCACCGGTCTGCAGGATCGTGTTGACAGATGCGACGTAGGTGAAGCTCGGCACGATCACCTCATCCCCCGGGCCTATCCCCAACGCCTCCAACGCGAGATGGATTGCGACCGTGCCGTTGGCTACGCTCGTGGCATCTTTCGCACCGGTAAACTCGGCGAAGGCTGCCTCGAATTTCGCGATGAACCCGCCACGTGACGAGATCCATCCTGTTGTCAGGCACTCGTTCACGTAGTCGGAGACATTGCCCGCCAGATAGGGCTCATAAACAGGGATCCGTTCCATGTTATTCCTTGCGGCTGTAGTGCGGATATCCGCTTTTCACCAACAAGGCCTCCCGTTCAGCCCCCTTGAGGTCTTCCACGACCATTTCCTTGACCAGATCGGCGAATGTTACTTTTGGCTCCCAGCCAAGCTTCCGCCGGGCTTTTGAGGGATCGCCAAGCAGGGTCTCGACTTCGGCCGGCCGGAAATAGCGTGGGTCGACGGCGACGACGCAGGCGCCTGTCGAGCTGTCATAACCCTTTTCGTCCGCGCCTTCTCCCTCCCAGCGAATGGAGATGCCAAGTTCGGCGGCGGCAACGGTCACAAATTCGCGGACGGAATGCTGCACTCCAGTCGCGATGACATAGTCCTCAGGGGAATCTTGCTGCAACATCAACCACTGCATCTCGACGTAGTCCCGCGCATGGCCCCAATCGCGCAAGGCGCTGAGATTTCCCAAATACAGCCTCTCCTGCATGCCCAGCTTGATCCGAGCTATGGCCCGCGTGATTTTCCGTGTGACGAAGGTTTCGCCCCGGTTCGGCAACTCATGATTGAATAGGATCCCGTTGCAGGCGTAGATGCCGTAGGATTCCCTGTAGTTTACCGTGATCCAGTGCGCATAAAGCTTAGCCACGGCATAGGGCGAGCGCGGATAAAATGGCGTCGTCTCTTTTTGAGGAATCTCCTGAACCAACCCGAAAAGCTCGGACGTTGACGCCTGATAGAAACGGGTTTTTTTCTCCAGTCCCAAAATACGGATCGCTTCAAGCACGCGAAGCGGACCCAAGGCATCTGAGTTTGCCGTATATTCAGGTTCTTCAAAGGAAACGGCGACGTGGCTCTGAGCCGCCAGATTGTAAATCTCATCCGGTTGAACCATCTGAATGACGCGAGTCAGACTTGACGAGTCCGTCATGTCCCCGTGATGCAATGTGAGATCGGCACCGCTGTCATGCGGATCGTGATATAAGTGATCTATCCGGTCCGTATTGAAAAGCGAAGCACGCCTTCTGATGCCATGCACGGAATACCCCTTTGAAAGCAGTAACTCCGCCAGGTAAGATCCATCTTGCCCAGTGATACCGGTAATCAGCGCAACTTTTTTATCTGGCAATTGAGAATCCTTTTTCTTACGCCCGGCCATAAACATCATCAAACCGCACTATATCGTCTTCGCCGAGATATTCCCCGCTTTGCACTTCGATCATGACGAGCGGAAGAATGCCGGGATTTTCGAGGCGGTGCTTGTGGCCGCAGGGGATATAGGTGGACTGGTTGGTCGCGAGCAGGATTTCACTCTGGCCGTTGACGACCTTCGCGGTCCCGCTCACCACCACCCAGTGTTCGGAGCGGTGATGATGCGCTTGCAGGCTCAGGCGCGCGTTGGGCTTTACCTCGATCCGCTTGATCTTGAAACGCGGACCTTCCTCCAGCACGGTGTAGGTGCCCCATGGGCGATGCACGGTGCGATGCACGGTTGCCGCCTCATGCCCTTCTGCCTTGAGGCGATTGTAGAGGTCCTTCACTTCCTGCGCCTTGTCTTGGTGGGCAATGAGAAGCGCATCCGGCGTGTCGATGACCAGCAGATCCGAGACGCCGACAAGACCAACGAGCCGGTCTTCGCTGTGCACGTAGCAGTTTGTCACATCATGAAGCATTGTCTCGCCGATGGTGCGATTGCCCCTGTCATCAGCTGGAACAAGCTTCGAAAGAACGCTCCATGAGCCAATGTCGGACCAGTCGAAGCTGCAGGGGACGAAACCTACGTTCCTTGCTTTCTCCATCACCGCATAGTCGATGGAAACAGCCGGAACAGCCGCAAAACCATCCTTGTCGATCTCGACAGTGACGCGGTCCGCCGCATCGCTTGTCCTGGCATTGTCGAGCGCTGTGCGCGCATTGGACAACACATCCGGACACAGCTCCTGCATGGCCGCGATCATGGCGCGAGCTGCGAAACAGAACATGCCCGAATTCCAGAAAAATCGGCCACTGGCAATAAATTGAGCCGCTCGTTCCGCATTCGGCTTCTCCACGAACCGAAGGACCGTATCTCCCTCAGCCTCGATATAACCAAATCCGGTCTCAGGGCGCTCGGCCTTCATGCCAAACGTGACGATCCGCCCCGTCGCGGCGATCGCCGCCGCCTTCGCCACGGCCGCGCCAAAGGCTGCTTCGTCCAGGATCAGATGATCCGCGGGCAGCACAACCAGGACCGCGTCGGGATTGTTGCGCGCGACCTGCAATGCCGCGAGCGCGACAGCTGCGGCCGTGTCACGGCCGAAAGGCTCCAGCAGGAAGGTGTTTTTTACACCTGGCGCCGACACTTCCGCATACTCGTCCGCAGTCAGGAACAATAGATCGCGGTTGGTGACCGTGACAATTTGATCAACGCCTTGGAGACCGGCTGCGCGGGCGTAAGTCCGGCGAATAAGCGTGCCCCCTCCCGGCAAGGGAATGAAGGGCTTGGGGTGCAGTGCACGAGAAATCGGCCAGAGGCGCGACCCGACACCGCCACTTATGATGACAGGAACGATATTGGTCAAACTTCAGCTTTCCAAGATTTGAGTTCGGCCAAGGGCAAGACCCCAACCGAGCAATTCGCCTGCGCGGGATTCGGTCTTTGCCTCGATGTAGCAGCGCAATTCGGGGGCGTTGCCTGACGCACGGAAGTGAACAACCTCTCCGTTGCGGGCGGTGATACGCACGCCATCGCGATTGTCAACATCCGCGACGCCGCCCAGGCCCTCGAAGAGATTGTCGGCATAGACGGCGTTCGTCGCCAATCTTTCGAGAAAAGACGCGCTGTGCTCGGCTGACACGCCTTCGAGCCGACCGCTCGCCGCGGCAAGGAATCCAAAACTGGCCGCTATCTCGGCGAGCGGGCGACCTGTCGCCGCAACCGTTAAAAGGGTGCAGAGAATTGGCAAAAGCGAATCCCGGGTCAGCAAGGCTGCGAGCGTGCGTCCATCCTTTTCGACGGGTGAACCCAGAAGAACGCCGCCGTTTGCTTCGAAGCCCACCACACATTTGCCCCCTTGAGCGAGGGCCGTGCCGATCCCTTCGATAACATAGGGCGAGCCTATGCGTGTGCGCACCACCGTTGCGAAATGCCCGCAACGCTCCAGTGCTGAATTGGAACTGACTGGCGTGACAACACAGTCCGCGCCAAGGAAACGTGCAGTGATTGCCCCCACCAGGTCGCCACGAACGAACGTGCCCTGCGCATCCGCCACAAGCGGCCGATCGCCATCGCCATCGGCGGACACGATGGCATCGAACGGCTCAGCCGCCGCCCAATCCTTCAGAAGCAACAGATCCTCTTGCCTGACCGCTTCGGTATCCACCGGAATGAAATGCGTGGCCCTGCCCAACGGTACCGCCTCCGCCCCCAGCGCACGAAGGACATCGACAATGATGTCCCTGGCTACGGACGAATGCTGGTAGACGCCGACCCGGACACCAGACAGGCTGCCCGGCTGAAAGAAGGCAAGAAAATGATCCCTGTAGATTGCGGACGGTTCGGTGCCCGGCTGTACGGGTTCAACGGCAGGCTGTGATCGATTGGCTGTCTGCAAGCCTGCGTGTATGGCCACAATCTCGAGCTCATCGCGCTTGTCGATCTCGCCATCCGCTCGGTAGAATTTAAGCCCATTCCTGTCGTCGGGAATGTGGCTGCCGGTCACCATGATCGCCGGCGCATTCTCGGCCGAGGCATAAAGTGCAAGTGCTGGAGTGGGCAAGGCTCCGCAATCGACCGGCACCAATCCGGCTTCGGCGATTGCAGCCTGGACAATCCCTGCTATGTCGGGACTGGAAGAGCGGAGGTCACGTCCAACGAAGATCTGCTCGCCCTCGCCCAATACGCCGCGCTCGATAAGCATGCGTGTGAAGGCAATCGTATAGGTGCGCGCCGGTGGTCCCCGAAGCTCGCTGACGAGCCCGCGTAGCCCGCTGGTACCGAACTTCAAAGTCACCGATCGTCACCTTTTCGCAGGGATTTCGTCCTGGCACCGATTGTGGCGACGCGACGCCTCGCTTTCGGCAGCCTGCAGGAAGGCAGGCGCGCACGGACATCGGACAATGCGTCGTAACGGATCAAGACCGTGCAACCTGATCTTGGTATCTCGACAGTATTTGCTTAGAAGGCACTAATATTCCTGAGCAAGGCCGGCTCTTACCGTCGCCAGCAAGGATGATTCCTTTCAAGAACCTCTCCGTTGATTGCCAAGCCCCCACCTGACACCAAGTCGCCCGTGCTTAGGTTTCGCGCCACGGCTTGTCAATCTCGCGTGCGGGACTGAGTTCGATTTCAATGCCGCAAACTTACGGACCAAACCCACCAGGTTTCAAGTAAATCGAACGCTGAAGGCTCAAGCGGACCGGCCACCATCAAGGATGCGGCCCACGACCCGCTCAGTGGATTTTCGCCATTGCGGCGCACTCCATCCGAATGCGGCGGCGAATTTCGCGCTCGACAGCCGCGAATTGGCGGGACGCCGCGCCTTGGTCGGATAGTCCTTGGTGGCAATATCCCGCACATCAGCCCAAGGGCCGCCGGACGCCCGGCTTGTGTCCAGGATATGACGGGCAAAACCGCTCCAGTTGGTGTCACCCGCACCGGTCAGGTGATAGACGCCGAATGCACCGAAGCTTTTGTCGCTATGCAAGAGCGCGGCCGCACGCAGGACTGCGTCGGCGATATCAAGCGCCGAGGTGGGATTGCCCCATTGATCGGCCACCACCGAAATCTCGTCCCGATCGGCGGCAAGGCGCAGCATGGTCTTGACGAAATTCTTGCCGAACGGGCTGTAGACCCATGCGGTTCGCAGGATCAGGTGGCGCGGGCCGGCAGCGGCCACCGACTGCTCGCCTGCGAGCTTGGAGGCGCCGTAGACGCCAAGGGGCGCCGTCGCATCGGTCTCGACATAAGCGCCGGGGGCGCTGCCGTCGAAGACATAGTCGGTCGAGAGATGAATGATCGGAACGCCAAGGAGTGCGGCGGCCTGCGCCACCTTGCCGGCGCCGGTCGCGTTGACCGCAAAGGCCAGATCGGGCTCGTCCTCGGCCTGATCCACGGCCGTGTAAGCAGCGGCCGACACGACGATATCCGGCTTCGCCGCAGTAATGGCATCAATGACGGTCTCGGATCTCGCCAGATCAAGCTCCGGACGGCCGATGGCGACGACCTGCACACCTGCCTTTCCCTGGCCTGCGTCCAGAAGGCTTGCCGCGACCTGGCCGTCGCGTCCGGTGACAACGAGCCTCACGCGCCACCCTTGCGCGCTTCGCCCAGTCTTTCACCGGCGTAGCGCTGCTCGCGGATCGGCCCCCACCACCATTTGTTGTCCAGGAACCAGTCCACGGTTCTGGCCAGGCCGCTGTCAAAATTCTCCCTGGGCGTCCAGCCGAGCTCACGGCCGATCTTGGAGGCATCGATGGCGTAGCGGCGGTCGTGGCCGGGGCGGTCGGTGACGAAGGAGATCAGCTCGCGATAGCGCCTGCCGCCGGCCCGCGGACGCCTGATGTCGAGAAGATCGCAAATCGTCTCGACGACGGCGAGGTTCGTGCGTTCAGAATTGCCACCGACATTGTAGCTCTCGCCGGGTGTGCCCTTGGTGGCGACGAGCTCCAGGGCCCGCGCGTGATCCTCGACGAACAGCCAGTCACGCACATTGGCGCCAGCGCCATAGACCGGCAGCGGCTTTTCGTCGAGCGCGTTGAGGATGACGAGCGGGATCAGTTTTTCGGGAAAATGATAGGGGCCGTAATTGTTCGAACAGTTGGAGAGCACAACCGGCAGGCCGTAAGTCTCGTGCCAGGCCCGCACCAGATGGTCCGAGGCCGCCTTCGAGGCGGAATAGGGCGAGGAAGGCGCGTAAGGCGTCTCCTCTACGAACATGCCGCCATCGAAAGGCAGATCGCCGAACACCTCATCGGTGGAGACGTGATGGAAGCGGAAGCTGCCCTTCCTGTCGTGGGCAAGGCCGCGCCAATATTCGAGCGTGGCATTGAGGATCTTGTAAGTGCCGACGATATTGGTCTCGATAAAGGCACCCGGCCCGTCGATCGAGCGATCGACGTGGCTCTCGGCGGCGAGGTTCATGACGATGTCGATGTCGTCCCGGCGCAGAAGATCCAGCACCGCCTTCTCGTCACAGATATCAGCTTGGGCGAAGCTGTAATTGTGTGCATTCTCGATTGGCCGCAGCGAGGCCAGATTGCCCGCATAGGTCAGCTTGTCGAGATTGGTCACGCGGTAGGCCGGATTGGCGCACAGATGCCGGCACACCGCCGAGCCGATGAAGCCGGCACCGCCTGTCACCAGAAAATTCATACCCCTGCCCCCATCAGGCAAACACCTCGGCGGCAGCAAGCATCGGCGCCTTGAGGTCCTTGTCCGAAAGCTGGAATCCGCCAGTGATAGACGGCCACTTGATGCCGATGGCAGGATCATCGAAACGGATCGAGCGTTCATGCTTGGGCGAATAGGTGTCGGTGACCTTATACTGGACCTCGGTGTCGGGCACGAGCGTCAGGAAGCCGTGCGCAAATCCTCTCGGCACCAGAATCTGGTTACCCTTTTCAGCCGAAATCTCGTGAGCAATCCATTTCCCAAAGGTCTTCGAGCTGCGGCGAATGTCGACACAAACGTCCAGGATCCGGCCGCGCGTCACGCGCAGCAGCTTGTCCTGGGTGCGGGGCGCAAGCTGATAGTGGAGTCCGCGCAAGACGCCTGCCGCCGCAGAATAGGAATGGTTGTCCTGTATGAAATGCAATTCTATTCCGGCCTGAGCAAAGCGCTCGGCATTGTAGGTCTCCATGAAGAAACCGCGTGCATCGCCATGCCGCTTTGGCACGATTTCAAGCACGCCTTCGATGTCGAGGGACCTGATCTCCAACCCTTAGCCCTCCGACAGATCAGCGACGCGCCGGCGCAGATAGGCGGCATATTCATTCTTTCCCAGCCGCGTGGCGCGCTGCAGCACTTGCTCCGCCGTCAGCCAGCCTTGCTCGAAGGCGATCTCCTCGGGACAAGCAACCTTGATGCCCTGTCGATGTTCGATCGTGCGCACGAAGGAAGATGCGTCGTTCAGACTGTCATGGGTCCCCGTGTCGAGCCAGGCAAAGCCGCGCCCCAATCGGTGCACATGCAGCAGGCCGCGATCAAGATAGGCGTTGTTGACCGCCGTGATCTCGAGTTCGCCGCGGGCCGAAGGTCGAATGGACGAAGCGATGTCGACGACGGTGTTGTCGTAAAAATACAGCCCGGTGACGGCCCAGTTGGATTTCGGCTTTTGCGGCTTTTCCTCGATCGTGAGCGCGGTTCCGGTGGCCTTGTCGAACGACACAACGCCATACCGTTCAGGATCATCGACCCGGTAGGCGAAGACCGAAGCGCCCTTCTCGCGCGAAGCTGCGTTGCGGCAAAGCTGCGGCAGCCCATCGCCAAAATAGATGTTGTCGCCCAGGATCATCGACACACTGTCCTTGCCGATGAAGTCGCGCCCGATGATGAAAGCTTCAGCAAGCCCATTGGGGTGCGGCTGCTCCGCATAGGAGATCTCCAGCCCAAACTCCGATCCGTCACCGAGTAAATCACGGAAAACGGGTAGATCCCGCGGCGTCGAAATGACCAGGATTTCCCTGATATCCGTCAGCATCAGCACGCTCAGCGGATAATAGATCATCGGCTTGTCGTAGACCGGGAGAATTTGTTTGGAGATTGCCAATGTCAGCGGATAAAGGCGCGTTCCACTACCTCCCGCAAGGATAATTCCTTTCAAGAAGCTCTCCCTGACATGCCCAAATCCTCTCGGCAGCAGTGGTAGCCATAACTACGCCTTGAAAAAGCCGCTGCCAGCGCCCGCTTATATCCTAGAGTCGTTACCAAAATACGCCTGGTACCACTCCACGAACCGCCCTACCCCCTCGGTCACGGAGGTGCTGGGGCGGTAGCCGACCGCCGCTTGCAGGGCCGAGGTGTCGGCGAAAGTGTCGGGCACATCGCCGGCTTGCAACGGCAGCAGCTCGACGATGGCCTTGCGGCCAAGCGCGTTTTCCAGCGCCTCGACATAGGCGGTCAGCTTCACCGGGTTGCTGTTGCCAATGTTGAAGAGGCGCCAGGGCGCACTGCTCGTGGCCGGATCCGGATGACCGGAATCCCAGGCGGGGTTGCCGGCCGCGGGGCTGTCACTGGTTCGGATCACGCCTTCGGCGATGTCATCGATATAGGTGAAATCGCGTGAATGATTGCCGTTGTTGAACAGCTTGATCGGCTCACCGGCCAGGATGCTCCTGGTGAACATAAACAGCGCCATGTCGGGACGACCCCAGGGGCCGTACACGGTGAAGAAGCGCAAGCCCGTGGTCGGCAGCCTGAACAAATGGCTATAGCTGTGCGCCATCAGCTCGTTGGCGCGCTTGGTGGCGGCGTAGAACTGCAGCGGATGGTCGGCCGGGCGATGCTCGGAAAACGGCATGTCGGTGTTGGCGCCGTAGACGCTCGACGTGCTGGCATAGGTCAGGTGTGGGATTGTACCGCTACGACAGGCTTCGAGCATGTTGGTGAAAGCGACGATGTTGCTTTCGACATAGGCGCGCGGATTTTCCAGGCTGTAGCGCACCCCCGCCTGGGCGGCGAGATGGATCACTCGGTCGAAGGCATGGTCGGCAAAGCAGTCGTCCACGATGCCCCTGTCGGCAAGATTGCCGTGGATGAAATGGTAGCCGGCATTGGTACTGCGGCTTGCCTCGGCAAGCAGGCGCAGTCGCGCCTGCTTGATCCTTGGATCGTAATAGTCATTGACGTTGTCGATGCCGACAACCTCGTCGCCGCGCTCCAGAAGCCGTCGGGCGACGTGATAGCCTATGAAGCCGGCAGCGCCGGTGACCAGAACCTTCATCAGAAGCGCCCGTCCTCGGGAATGGACCCCTGACGTCTATGGCACGCCAAGCTTCCGACAGACCTCAGGAGCGCTTCAGCAGCGACCAGACGGCCGGCACAAGGCTTGCTGCCAGCGCAACCTTGATCAGGTCGCCGACGATGAACGGCACGACGCCGAACTGCCAGGATTTTTCCGGGCCGATCAGCAGCGCCAGCCAGGCGAAGCCCATCGCCATCATCACCACTTCAGCAACCAGCATGGCGTTGAAAAGCTTGATCGGGTGGCGATCCCAGCCGCGATCGGCGGCCCAGCCGACAATCGCCGCCATGACCACGAAAGCAGCGAGGTAGCCGCCGGTCGAGCCGAGCATATAGGCGATGCCGACGCCCTTTTCCGGCGTGCCCTGGAAGACCGGGAAGCCCATGGCGCCTTCCGCCATGTAGAGCAGCAAGGTTGCGACGCCGAGACGCATGCCGAAGGCGGCGGCGATCAGGAGGACGGCGAGCGTCTGCATCGAGATATCGACGGGGCCCAACACAACCTTGGTCTTGGCCGAGAGGGTCAAAAGCAGTGTTCCGGCGATCGCCAGGAAAAGCTGCGTTGCCAGTCGCGCCGCGCCTTCTTGCGGCAAAGCCAGAGAAACAAGCGGGCGCATCGTCGTTGCAGTTGCCATGGTCTTCCCCTGTAGGATCTGTCGCGATCCGATAATCGCGGTCTCAGCGTTTTCCTATATTGGCTTGCGTGCTATGCGGCAATCGGTTTTGCCGTTCCGGGAACAATGGGCCTGCATTGTTCCCGGGAACAATGGGCCGACATGGTTCGAAAAGACATCGTTCGGAAAACATGACTCTCAAATTCAATACCAGCTTCGATCCGCACTACGGCCAGGGCGTGAACGTGGCTCCGGACGTTCAGCGCGTCACGGTCCGAAATCCGAGCCCTTTCACCTTTCATGGCACCAACAGCTATGTCGTCGGGCGCGACACGCTGGCGGTGATCGATCCCGGACCGGAGGACGAGGCGCATCTTCAGACCTTGCTCGACGTGATCGCCGGCAGGCCGGTCAGCCATATTTTCGTCAGCCACACGCACCGCGACCATTCCCCACTGGCCGCCCGGCTGAAGGAGCGCACCGGCGCTTTGGTGATGGCGGAGGGGCCGCACCGGCCGGCAAGACCCTTGCATATAGGCGAGAGCAATGCGCTCGACGCCAGCGCCGACATCGCCTTCGTTCCCGACATCGTGTTGCCGGATGGCGAACTGATCGCCGGCGAAGGCTGGGCGATCCGCTCGGTTCTCACCCCCGGCCACACAGCCAATCATGCGGTGTTCGCGCTGGAGGGAACCGGCATCCTGTTTTCGGCCGATCATGTCATGGCCTGGGCGACATCCATCGTCGCGCCTCCCGATGGGGCAATGGCCGACTACATGGCATCGCTGGATCGGCTGATCGAGCGCGACGACCGCCTGCTGCTGCCAGGCCATGGCGGACCGGTGACGAAGCCGCGGGCTTTCATGCGCGGATTGAAGATGCATCGAAAAATGCGCGAACGGGCCATACTGGAACGCGTCAGGGCCGGCGACCGGACTATCTCCGACATGGTCAAGGCGATCTACAGGGATACCGATCCCCGGCTGCATGGTGCCGCCGGGCTATCGGTGCTTGCCCATCTCGAGGATCTGGTGGCGCGCGGCATGGTGTCGACCGACGCTGCGCCTGCCATCGACGGCATTTTCACACCGGCTGGCTAATCTAGAGCAGTTCACAGTCTCACGGAAACTGCGAACTGCTCTAACTCTTTGTTTTGACGCAATTCCAAAGGGAAAGCGCTATGCGCTTTTCCCGGGAAAACGGTTTCACACTTTTCCTGGAATTGGACTAAGACCTCGCCACGACCTTGCGCTGCCCCTCCCTCAGAACCGGCTCGACCGCTCTTCCGGTTGAGGCGACTTCAAACCGTGGCAAGAGCATTCCGGATTGACCGGAAGTCGTGCTGCGGTCTCCAGCGCGACCCGCGAGGCTGTCATGGAGAGGCTCGGCAACACCTCCTCCTGCAGCAATTTCTGGCGATTGCGGTCCATGTAGTCGTTGAAACCGGCGGTTACGAATGCCAGGGGCACGAAGCATGCACCGATCTCGCGCGACAAGGTCGCCTCAGGGGCAATCGAATGGTTGAGCACATCCGCTCCCATGCTTCGAAACGCCAGGGCTTCGGCTGGGCTTGTAAGTCGCGGCCCATAGCAGTGGCCGGCGACCAATTGCTGTTCGATGCCATGAACACGGCATTCGGCTGGCCAATGACGACGGGCGGTTTCGACCAGAACTGCCGCACATCTTGGACATACGATCTGCTTGCCCGAGCAGTCGAAGCTCTGGCGGCCGGGAAGCAGTGAAAACGGGGTCTGCGTCAGTTCGATGATATCGGCGTTGACCACCATATCACCGGGCTGGATCGCCTTGTTGACGGCGCCGATGGTCGAGCAGGACAGCACTTGCCTTACACCCGCGTTCATCAAGACCCAGAACGCGCGGCGATGGCAGGAATGGTCGATATGGTCGCGGGGATTGCCGTGAGAATACATGCACAAGGCACGTTTCGTCTTGCCTTCCGCGGTAATCGACGCATCGAACTCGAGCAACTTCCAGTTGTCGGTGCGACCGAAAGGCGTTTCAAAACTCATGTCGCGCTGCAAGGTGCGCACACCCTCGAATTCGACATCTTCCGGGAAGGCAAGCCCCCAGTTTGCCGAGCCGGTGATGATGGCCAACCCTACCTGAGGAATGTCGGTTGATTGATCCGCCGGAGCATCGGCTGCGTGATGATTTGTAGGCATGTTTCCCGTCTCGGTCAGGATTTTTGGCGAAGGGTCACAATCAGTACTACGGCCACGACGATGACGGTCCATAATGTCGAGATCGCCGCAATGGTCGGATCGATCTGATCGCGCAGCGACAGGAACATGAGCTTCGGCAGCGTGCTGTTTTGACCGCTGGCGACGAAGATCGAAATAACGAACTCGTCGAGCGACGTCAGGAAGGCCATCAACGTGGCCGACAACAGACTGATCTGAAGCTGCGGGACAATTATTCCGCCAATGGCTCTCGCCCAGTTTGCGCCGAGGCTGCGCGCCGCCTGCACCTGGTTCCAGTCAAAGCGCGCCAGTGCGGGCAACAACACAATGCAGGCGACGGGAATGGCCAGCACCACATGCCCCACCAGCACGCCGAACAGCGTCCCGACCAGATGTTGCGCCGCCAGCACAAAGAAGAGGCCGATCGCAAGCAGGATGCCCGGCACGATGGACGGGGTGAGCAGAATACCCTGAATGGTTGCGGCGGCCTTTCCGCCGAGACGATTTATCGAGATGCAGGCCAGCAGCCCCAGGGGCACTGCGACCATCGCGGTCAATGTGCCAAGGATCAAGCTCGTCCTGAGTGCGGCCATCCATGTCGCCGAGACGAAGAAAGCCTCGTACCAGCGCAACGAGTATGCGCGCGGCGGGAACTCGAGAAGATTGGACGACGAAAAGGAGAGCGGGACGACGACCAGCGTCGGCAGCATCAAAAACGCCATTACGAGTGCGCAAAAGCTCCACAGGAGGATGCGGGCCGGCCTGTTGTCTGGATAGGCTTCAAGCATGGGCTGTACCGACATTGTTGCGCGCCATTAGTCGTCGCGCCGCCAGGAACGTCACGCCGATCAGCGCCATGAGAACGAGCAGCAGAATGCCCAGGACGCTCGCCGAACCCCAATCCTGAAAGGTCGACAGCGTGCGCTCGATCCGGATGGAGAGAGGATTTACCTTGCCGCCGCCAAGCACCGCTGGCGTGATGAAGAAACCTATCGTGTAGATGAAAACGATGATCGAACCCGAGAAGATGCCGCCGGCAGAAAGAGGCAGAATGACCGTGCGGATCGTTTGCCCGAGAGTGGCGCCCATGCTCGCTGACGCGCGGACGAGGTTTGCGTCGATATCGCGCATCGCGGCATAAACGGGCAGCAGGAAGAGCGGCAGCATGTAGTGGACCATGCCGATCAGCGTTCCGGTGAAGTTGTAGACCAGCGGCAATGGCTCCGTTGTAAGGCCTGAGCCGGTCAAAGCTGCGTTGATCAAGCCATCGCGCCTCAACAGCACGAGCCAGCCATAGGTGCGCACCAGAATGGAAGTCCACAACGGCAGCATGACGAAGGCCATCAGCAAATTGGCCACCCTTGGCCTGGCGCTGGCCAGGGCGAGCGCGAGGGGGGTGCCCAGAAGAATGCAGAACGCCAGCGTCCCAAAGGACAGCCCAACGGTTGTCACGAGTGCCGACCATGTCAGTCCGCTCGAAAGCACCTTCTCGTAGTTGCCGACGGTGTATTCGCCCCCCGTGGTCAGGAAGGATTGCCGGATGATCCACAGGATGGGCAGTATCGCCGCCAACCCAACGATGAACAGCGCAGGCAGTGAAAGCGAGAGGAAGAACCGCCGCTCGCGTCGAGCGTCTGCCGCGAGCGCAGGATCGACAGCGGCGGCGGTCACGCTATCGCTCCCGGTATGGCGTGAACCTTCGCTGCTGGTGCATATACGGTCACCCGCTGACCGGCGGCGAGCTCGGCGCAGCCCCCGGCAAGCGCCGTCGGAATACAGGCAAGAACCTCTTGCCCACCGTCAAGCGCCAGCGTCAGAAGCCAGTTTTCGCCGCGAAACGCCTTGGCGCTCAGTATTCCTTCGAGCGCCACTCCGTCTCGCCCGACGAGTTCCGTATCAAGATGGAGGCTTTCCGCGCGGATCATCAGAGCTTCGCGTGACTCATCGGCACCGTCCATTCTGCGCACCGAACCGGGAGCCACAATGTTGGCCTCACCCATGAACTCCGCGACGAAGCGGGTCGATGGGCGATCATAAATCCGCTGTGGCGTATCGATCTGCTGAATGCGGCCGGAATTCATCACCGCGACCCGGTCGGACATGGTCAGAGCTTCGCGCTGGTCATGCGTCACATAGATCGTGGTGATCCCCAGATCATCGTGCAGACGCCGGATCTCGTACTGCATGGTTTCGCGCAGGTTCTTGTCGAGCGCCGACAACGGCTCGTCCATCAGCATCACGCGTGGCTCGAAGACGATGGCCCGCGCCAGCGCCACCCGCTGGCGCTGGCCGCCGGACAATGCGGCAATGTTACGCTCCGCCAGGCCCTCCAGCTTCACACGGGCCAAGGTATCAAGCGCCCGCTGCCGGGCCTCCGCTTTCGGCACTTTGCGCAACACCAACGGATACTCGACATTTGCCAGAACGTTCATGTGGGGAAACAGGGCGTAGTTCTGGAACACTATGCCGATGTCGCGCTTGTTGGGGGCCAGGCGGGTAATGTCGCGATCCCCCAGCAAGAGTTTACCTCGATCGGGCCGGACAAAACCGGCCAAAGCCATGAGCAGCGTGGTCTTGCCCGACCCGGACGGCCCCAGCAGCGTGAGGAATTCGCCAGCCTGAATGTCAAGCGAGACATCGTCCAGCGCGACGTAAGACCCATAGGTCTTGCGAACGCTGTCGATGGTGACCGGGAGCGACTTCATGATGGGCTCCAGCTTTAGAGCTGACGAATTTGACGCTCAGCGGTTCATCATTTCATCGAAGGCCTTTTGAGCGGCCTCGCCGTTCTTGAGCCACCAGTCGGCATTCGAAAACACCGAAGTGCCAGCATTTTCAGGCGCGGTCGCCAAGGTCTTCAGCCGGTCTTTGGGGATAAGACCCCCCTCATAGCCGGCAGGATTGACCGGGCCATAGGCGATAAAGTCGGTCAGCTTGGCCACGCGCGCGGGCTGCGTCATTGCCGCGATGAGCTTCATGGCTGCATCCTTGTTCGGCGCTCCCTTCGGCACCGCAAGGCAGTCCGTGCCGATGACGGAACCCTTGAACGTGTAATCAACCGTACCGCCATCCGCTTTCACGGTCTGCGCCCGACCGTTCCAGGTAACGACCAAGTCCGCCTCGCCGTCTTTCAGCAACTGCGCGGACTGCGCTCCCGAGGTCCACCAGACCGAGACATTCGGTTTGATCGCTTCGAGCCGCTTGATGGCGCGCGCCAGGCCTTCCGGTGTGCTGAGCACGGAATAGACGTCGGCCGGCGCCACGCCATCGGAGAGCAGCGCGATCTCGATCAAGTCTTGCGCGTTGGCGCGCAGGGCGCGACGGCCCGGGAATTTGGCAACGTCCCAGAACTCCGCCCAGGTCTTTGGCGGATTCTCGCCATAGGTCTTGGTGTTCCACGACATGACAGTGCCATAGGAGTCGAACGGATAGCAGTAGTCCGACTTCGCGCCGGCCGGCACGGATTTTGGATCGATGATCTTGTAATCGAGCGGCTCCAGCAGCGACTGTGCGGCCGCCTGCGTGCCTTCGGGCGAGCCGAGATGGATGATGTCTGTCGAGACTGCGCCTGAGGTGACCTGCATCTTGAGAGCTGCCAGGCCGTCGCTTTGCGTCTCCTCGCGGACATCATAGCCGAGCTCTTTTGCAGCGGGGGCCCACATGGCCTCCTTTATGGCATTGCCATAGTCGCCGCCTGCGGTGGTGATGGTGACTGTCTGGGCATAGGCGGGCAAAGCAACTGAGACGGCGATCGCTGCCAGGGAAATGCGAAGGAAACGGGACATGGTTTCTCCTCCTCCTAATTCATCAAAATGCCAATAAAATCGGCTTTTTTGTTAATCGTAACGTTACGATTGCCGAAAATAGTCCGCGAGTCAAGCGGGTGCCAGGCAGGTTCGTTTGCTTAGACGAGCCTGGGTTTGACCCTCGGATCGAATCCGGTAACGTTGCGATGCCCAGCAAGATCAGCCGGCGCTTTCGCAAATGAAGTCGGGCGACATGGCCAATCTAAAACAGATCGCGGCGGAACTTTCCCTTTCGGTGACCACGGTGTCCCGCGCTCTGAAGGATGGGCCGGAAGTGCTGCCCTCCACCATAGCCCGCGTCAAGGAGGCGGCGAAGCGGCTCGGCTATGTCCCGAACCATCATGGTCGCGCGCTGAAAACCGGACGAACCCTGACGTTGACGGCAGTGCTGCCGATGGAGACACGCGACTACCTGTCCGATCTGGCGAAGCTGCCTTTGATCGAAGGCATGACGCTGGCGGCGCGGCAAGCGGGTTATAGTCTGTCGATCTATTCAACCACGCCCGACGACGACCCGGTCGAAAGTGTGCAGCGCCTGCTTCAGGCGCATAGCGCGGACGGCCTGATCATCACGCGCATGGTCTCGGGCGATCCGCGCGTCAAGCTGCTGCTGGATCAGGGCATACCGTTCGTCGCGTTTGGAAGAACCGACCTGGACATCGCCTATCCCTATGTCGATATCGACAATGAACAGATCGCATATGAGGCGACCCGGCGGCTCATGGACAAGGGCTGTCGACGCATTGCTCTACAACTTCTCGTGCAGAAGGATCAGGCGAGCGCCACGCGTCTCGCCGGCTATAGAAGGGCGATGGCCGAGGCCGGTATCCAGATCGACCCATCGCTTATCGGTGACGGCACGTTCACAATGGAATCGAGCGCGACCTGGTTCGATCGCCTGCTGGCGTCGTCAGATCCTCCGACGGGCCTGGCATGCGCAAACGAACTGGGCCTTCTGGGCGCGTTGCACGCTCTCGGCAGACGGGGTCTGGTGCCGGGCCGCGACGTTCACATCGTCACCCGTGACAATACGCGTCTGGCGCGTTTTCTGCCGGCGAATATCGACGTTCATTCCGTGGACATGGCAGACGTCGGGCACAAACTCGTCGAGGTCCTCGAGAGCCGGATCGCCAATCCGCTTGGTCCGGTCGCGACAATCTTGCTGCAAGGCAGGTTCGAGCCGGCCGAATAGTCCGCTCGCAGACTGAAGCCACATTTGTGCGGCACTGCGCAAATCCGCCTGGCTGCAAGATGTTCCGGGATTCACTCGGCCGGAGCCGCGCCGACCTGGCCGGCGACTTCCTGGTCCAGTTCGGCCAGGAACTCGGTGATGCGCGCGGCGTTGTCGCCGAGATCGTAGCGGCCATAACGCGAAGCCGACCGCATATCGACGATGACGGTATCGCCATTGTCCGTCACGCGGATCGCCACATCGGCGGGAAGGCCGACCACAAAGCCCTTGGCGACAGCGGTGATGGTCACGTCGCTTTGCCCGGCGAGATCGGGATAAGGCTCGGAAAGATCCCAGCCGCGCCGATCGAGCACGGTTTCGACGGCATTGACGATGGTCTCGAATGGCAGATCGTAGCTGCGTGCGGTAACCAGCGGAAAGCTGCCGGCCTGCAGCCGCTGTTCGCCCGGCGTCGACGGCGACAGCACATTCATGTCCTTCGTCCGGTCACTCACGTCGAGCGCGGGCGGATTGTCGAAATCGGTCGAGATGTCCCTCAGCGGCGGATAGATTGTCGCCCAGTAGGCGGCAACGCCGTAGGGGACCAGCACCAGCATTGCCAGCAAGGCGCCGACGGTCAGGTCGCGGCCACCGCGGTCGCCAAATTTCCAGAGCCTCGAAAAGGCAAAGGCGGCGAACAGCAGCGCCAGTGCCGCGAGCAGCGCAACAATGCCCAGCACCCACAGGAAAACCGGTGTTTCGACGAGATCGAAATGATGACCGACAAAGACGGTCAGCAACAGCACCGCTGAAAATGCCGCCGTGCGCCGCGACCAGCCGGCGGCCTTCGACGTTTGCCGTTCGGGAATGCTAACCATTGTTCTCTGCGCTGCCCCAACCCGGACGGAGGTTTAGTGCCTTTTCGCGGCGGCTTGAAGCCGAAACACGCAACATCCCGTCAATCCGTCGGCAAGCGATAATCCTTGAACTGCTGGCGCAAGGCGATCTTCTGGATCTTGCCGGTGGCGGTATGCGGTATTTCGCCAACGAAAGTGACATCGTCGGGCATCCACCACTTGGCCACCTTGCCGTCCATGAAATCGAGAATTTCGGCCTTGGTCGGTTCCTTGCCCGGCTTGGCGACGATGACCAGCAGCGGCCGCTCGCCCCATTTCGAGTGGTGAATGCCGATGGCTGCCGCCTCCGCGACATCGGGGTGGCCGACGGCCAGATTCTCAAGGTCGATGGTCGAAATCCATTCGCCGCCCGACTTGATGACGTCCTTGGCCCGATCAGTGATCTGCATGTAACCACCGGCGTCGATGTGAGCGACGTCTCCGGTGTCGAACCAGCCGTCCTCATCGAATTGCTCCGCGCCGGCACCACCGTAGTAGGCACGAGCGACGGCTGGGCCGCGCACCTTCAGGCGGCCAAAGGTCTTGCCATCCCAGGGTTGCGCATTGTTGTCGTCATCGGTCACCTTCATTTCGACGCCGAAGGGCGGATAGCCCTGCTTCTGCTTGACATCGAGCCGGGCCTCACCCTCAAGACCGGCATATTCTGGCTTCAAGGTGCACAGCGTGCCGAGCGGCGACATTTCGGTCATGCCCCAGGCATGGATGACCTGGACGTCGTAATTGTCCTGGAATTTCGTCATGATCGCGCGCGGGCAGGATGACCCACCGATGACGACCTTGTTCAGATAGGGCAGCTTCTTGCCGGTCTCCTCCAGATATTGCAGCAGCATCATCCAGACGGTCGGCACGGCGGCGCTGAAGGTCACCTTCTCGGTGTCGAGCAATTCATAGATCGAGGCGCCGTCCATCTTGCAGCCGGGCATGACCAGCTTGGCGCCGATCATCGGGCCGCTCTGGCCAAGGCCCCAGGCATTTGCGTGGAACATCGGAACCACGGGCAGGATCGTGTCGCGTGACGACAGGCCCATCGCGTCGGGCATGGCGGCGATCATGGCATGCAGTACGTTGGAGCGGTGGCTGTAGACGACGCCCTTGGGATCACCCGTCGTGCCTGACGTGTAGCACATGCCGGCAGCGGTGCCTTCATCGAAGGTCTTCCAGGCGAAATCGCCATCGACCTCATCAAGCCAGTCCTCATAGGCGACGGCATTGGGCAAGGTCGTCTGCGGCATGTGCGCCTTGTCGGTCAGCACGATCACCTTTTTCAGTGATTTGACGGCACCGGCGATCTTTTCGAGCAACGGTATGAAGGTCAGGTCGACGAAGACGGCCTTGTCCTCGGCATGGTTCATGATCCAGATGATCTGTTCGGGAAACAGGCGCGGGTTGAGCGTGTGATAGATCGCGCCGACGCCCATGATGCCGTACCAGGCCTCGATATGGCGCGCTGTGTTCCAGGCCAGCGTGGCGATGCGGTCGCCCAACCCATAGCCGTCTCGTTCCAGCCGCTGGGCAACCTTGAGAGAACGACGGTGGATGTCGGCATAGGTTGTGCGCACGATCGGCCCCTCGATCGAGCGCGATACGATCTCGCGCACGCCGTGCTGCCGTTCAGCGTTGTCGATGAGCTTGTGGCACAGCAGCGGCCATTCCTGCATCAGCCCCAGCATCTCGTTCCTCCTCCCTCGCGCCTTTTGCGTCGTAGCTTTGGTTCATTGTGAAGCGAACCGGCGGATTGTCTAGTCACTCGGCTCCGCGGCGGGCGAATTTCAGAGGCCATGCCGCAGCGGCAAGCGGTTGAATTCCGCCATATTTTGGATTTTGAGCTGCTGGGCACTCGTGCCACCGAGATGGCAGGATGCTCATGAATGATGGCAGCGGTGTCGTATGGAGCGAAATGACCGGGAAATCCGCCACAATCCGGCCATCCTCGGCGTTAAGGTTCGTTAACGGGCAAAGGGGTGCGATTGGCGACTGAAAGAGGTTCGCATGGACGTGCAGCTCGACGACAAGGCCCTCGAAAGTACACTTGCCGAAAGCCTGGCCGATCTGGTGCCGGACGAAAAGACTGTTTCCGAAGACGAATTTGTAGAAGTTGTCGGCGGCGCGCTGGAAGCGGTCGGTGGCACGCTGCTGTTCAAGATGTGCGTCCACAACCAAGGCGAAGGCCAGCATGTCGCGGCCGCATCCGTCGGCGCTGGCGGCAATCGCCAGTTCCTGCTGCTCACCTTGCCGACCGGCGGCGGCTCGCTGAAAGTCGAGACCGTTTCAAGAAGCAGCAATCCGGTGGCGGGCATTGCAGCCGCCTATGCTGGACTGATGGACGCATTCAAAACCGCCGCCTGAGCCTCGGCTGACATTCGAAAGCACTGTAGCGCCACGCCCGGCGATTGACGCCTGTTTTCGTGATGAGAACAGACCTTGCGCAACAGCTGTGTCCGCCACACCTTAAGGGGCCAGGCAAGGAGGAACCAGCATGGACAAGATCGCCAATCCGGCACCCGGCTTCCAGCGCAATCCCGACAAGATCATCACCATCGAGCCCTATATCGGCACCGTCACCGTGCGCGCCGGCGATACGGTCATTGCATCATCGACGAACGCCAAGGTGCTGACCGAAACCCCCTATCCCGCCGCCTTCTACATTCCGTTCGCCGACATCGATTTCGACAGGCTGAGCAGCACCGAACACTCGAGCCATTGCCCCTACAAGGGCGACGCCAGCTATTGGAGCGTGCTGCCGGCCGGAGAAGCCGGCAAGGACGCGATGTGGGCCTATCGTCAGCCTTTCGACGAAATGACTGAGATTCGCGACCACGGCGCGTTTTACGCCAGCAAGGTGACGATCGAAGCCACGCCAAGCTGAGAAGCGGCAAACTCCCGCTCAGTCGGTCGTGCCGTGATTGCCCGTGCCTTCGACATCATCGAGCCGCACAAAGGTCATGCCCTTGGCTTTCAGCGCCAGCAGGCCCTGCACCACGCCCTCACCGGCGGCGTGGGTCGGCTGGTTGACGTGTGAGATGATGACGTCACCATCCTTGGCCGCGGCGATACGCTTGGCTGTTTCCTTGGCACCGAGCAAGGAGCCGCCATCGCCATTGATCGAAAAGCCGGCGATCTTGAAACCGAGCTTGCGGATCATCGCGATCGCGGAAGGGCTGTATTCGGCGGTTGCGCCACGGAACCATTTCGGTGCCGGCTCACCGGTCCTAGCGAGGGCCGCGGCACCCGACTCGACCTCGGCCAGAACGGCCTCGGGGCTGCCGGCGCTGCTTATGCCGTAGATCTTCTGCGGCGTGTCGACCGCCGGAACATGGCGCCCGCCGTGATTTTCGAGCTCGAAAAGATCGGGATGCGCCTGCATGATGGCGACGGCCTCGGCGTTGCGCTTCAGCCAGATGCCGGTGACGAAAATGGTGGCCGGTATCTTGTTGTCCACGAGTGCCGAGAGAATGCGTGTGTCGGTCTTTCCGCCGCAGGCATCGAGCGTGAGTGCCACGTGGCCGGCTCCGCTTGCCTCGGGCTTGATGTGCAGCGTGGGCTCGACCAGCGGCGCGGCATGGGCGCCGGATAGCGCCGCCAACGACATGGCGATCATGCAGAGATGTCTTTGCAACAGACGCATCAAACCGAATTCCTGATTGGCGCAGTTCACCGTTTCACGGAACGGCGCCCGCTATGAGTCTTTGTTTTGGAGCAATTCCCGTGGGGAAACCGTTTCACACTTTCCTGGAATTGCTCTTCAAGCCGGTATCCCAGGACCCGCATGAAGGCGGAATCGGGACGATGGATAGCAGAAAAGCGCCTGGCGCGGCAATTTGCCGCCCGCTTCGCGAGCAATCCATTCGACGGCATGGCGATCGATCGCCGCTCAGACAGCGCGTTCCCGCTTCATTTCGCTGCGCGCAAGGAGCTCGCGCACCGCTTCGACGACAGGCTTCACTTCAAGCCGCCAGACGCAGCACGCCTTGCTGGGGTCCTTCGGGCGGCACAGGCTGCTGGCCACGCAGTCGCACGGCATCGGCGGCCGCAGCGCGATGCTGGGCACGCCGACAGGCCCCCAGCGCGACGGATGCGTCAGGCCGAAAAGGCCGACAACCGGTGTGCCCGCGGCGGCGGCCATATGCATCGGCCCGCTCTCATTGCCGAGAAACAGCCGGGCCTGTTTCAAGACAGCCAGCAAGGTCTCGAGCGACAGCGCCCCGACAAGGTCGATGACCGGCGTCGCCGTCCTGGCGAGGATCTGCGCCGCAGTCTCGCGTTCGTCCGGCCCTCCGACCAGGACAACGCCCAATCCGCTGTCGGTTGCAATCTCGTCAATCGCCTCGGCAAACCGTTCCGGCTGCCATTGCCGGCCCTTGAAGCTTGCCCCCGCATGAATGGCGATGAAGGCGTTTGGATGGAGACGATGCTTGCCCAGGAGTGCCAGGGCTTTCACGGTCTCGGATGGCAGCGGCTGAATGCTTGGCACCGTCACGCGCAGATCGATCCCAAGCGCTTCAAGGGGCGAAAGATAGCGATAGACAAAATGCTGGCCGCCAAACCCCTGTGGTTTTGCAAACAGATTGGCCGGTTGCCGCTCCAGCAGCTTCAGAGGCCTTTCGGGAGGATCGTAGCCGATGCGTGTCTTTGCGTTGACGAGCCCGCTGATGAGGCGCGAGGTCTTTGAATCGGTCAGGTCGATCGTCAGATCAAAGTGGAAGCCGCGCAGTTCCCGCACGATGGCATAGAGTTCTTTTCCGCGCTCCAGCGGGGTGCCCCGCATGCGGGCGCGCCTGAACGTGACCACCTCGGAAGCAATGCCATGCGCCACCACGAAGCTCTTGAAATTCGCTTCGCAGAGGAACGCGATCCTGGCGCCGGGGAACTCGAGCTGCAGGTTCCTGGCGAGCGTCGAGGCGAGGACGATATCGCCGATGAACTTCGTTTGAATGATCAGGATCGAGCGGAACGGCGCGGGTGATATCTGCAACATGTGATTCCGAAGACAATTGGCGGGCCGTCCGCAAATTGGGCACGAACAATGTCGAGATTGTGCAACGGCTCTAGCACGTTCGCGTGAGCTTTCATACAAAATCGTAAATCTTAGCTCTGTCTGATGCTCTATCCCTTGCCTGCTTTCGCCACCAGCACCGCCGCCTGCGCCGCCGCCAGCCTCGCTATAGGCACTCGGTAGGGCGAGCAAGACACGTAGTCGAGGCCGACCTCCTCGCAGAAGCGGATCGAAGCGGGATCGCCGCCATGTTCGCCGCAGATGCCGAGCTTGATGTCGGGCCGCGTCGCCTTGCCCTTTTGCGCGGCCATGCGCACCAGTTCGCCGACGCCGTCAATGTCGAGCGAGACGAACGGATCCTGCTCGATGATGCCTTTCTGGCGGTAGGTCTCCAGGAACGAGGCAGCATCGTCGCGCGAGATGCCGAAGGTGGTCTGGGTGAGGTCGTTGGTGCCGAAGGAGAAGAACTCGGCCGATTCGGCGATAACATGGGCACGGATCGCCGCCCGGGGAGCTCAATCATGGTGCCAGTCAGGTAATCGATCTTGACGCCGGTCTCGTCCATGACGCTTTTGGCGACCGCATCGATACGCGCCTTCACGTAATCGAGTTCCTTCACCAGGCCAACCAGCGGCACCATGATCTCGGGCACCACCAGCGCGCCGGCCTTCTTGCCGGCCTCGACGGCGGCCTCGAAAATGGCGCGCGCCTGCATCTCCGCAATCTCGGGATAGGAGACGGCCAGCCGGCAGCCGCGATGCCCGAGCATCGGGTTGAATTCGTGCAGGGCCTCGGTGCGCTGCCTGAGTTTGTCGGGCGACACGTTCATGGCGGCGGCGACCTCGGCGACCTCAGCCTCGGTCTTGGGCAGGAATTCATGCAGCGGCGGATCGAGCAGGCGGATCGTCACCGGCAGGCCGGCCATGATCTCGAACAGTTCCAGGAAATCCGAGCGCTGCATCGGCAAAAGCTTGGCGAGTGCCGTGCGACGTTCCTTCTCGGTGTCGGCGAGGATCATCTCGCGCATGGCGACGATGCGCTCGCCATCGAAAAACATGTGCTCGGTGCGGCAGAGACCTATGCCTTCGGCGCCGAAAGAACGGGCCATGCGGGCGTCGAGCGGCGTTTCGGCGTTGGTGCGCACCTTCATGCGGCGCACCGCGTCGGCCCATTCCATGATGGCGGCGAAATCGCCTGATAGTTCGGGCTGCAGCATCGATACGGCGCCCTTCAGCACCTGGCCATTGCTGCCATCGATGGTGATGATGTCGCCCTTGCGGAACGTCTGTCCCATCGAGAGGAGCGTGCCGGCCTTGTAGTCGACGCGCAGCGAGCCGGCGCCAGACACGCAAGGCTTGCCCATGCCGCGCGCGACGACGGCGGCATGGCTGGTCATGCCGCCGCGCGTGGTCAGGATGCCTTCGGCGGCATGCATGCCGTGGATATCTTCCGGGCTGGTCTCGATGCGCACCAGGATCGCCTTGCGGCCTTGCGTCTTCAGATCCTCGGCATCGCCGGAGGAAAACACGATCTCGCCGGTTGCAGCTCCGGGCGACGCCGGCAGGCCGATGCCGATGACGTCGCGCGCGGCCTTCGGATCGATGGTCGGGTGCAGCAATTGGTCGAGCGATGCGGGGTCGATGCGGGCGACAGCTTCCTCTTTCGTGATCAAGCCGTCCCTGGCCATCTCGACGGCGATCTTCAGCGCCGCCTTGGCGGTGCGCTTGCCGGACCGGGTCTGCAGCATCCACAATTTGCCGCGCTCGATGGTGAATTCGAGGTCCTGCATGTCGCGGTAGTGCTTTTCCAGGCTGTCGGAAATGGCGACGAAGGACTGGAAGGCGTCCGGCATCAGCTTCTGCAGCGATGGCTTGTCGGAGCCGGCCGCGATGCGGGCCGCCTCGGTGATGTTCTGCGGCGTGCGGATGCCGGCCACGACATCCTCGCCCTGCGCGTTGACCAGGAACTCGCCATAGAGCTGCTTTTCGCCGGTTGACGGGTTGCGGGTGAAGGCCACGCCAGTGGCCGAGGTCTCGCCCATATTGCCGAACACCATGGCCTGGACGTTGACCGCCGTACCCCAGCTCTCGGGGATGTCGTGCAGACGCCGGTAGGTGATGGCGCGGTTGTTCATCCAGCTCGAGAAGACGGCGCCGATGGCGCCCCAGAGCTGCTCATGCGGGTCCTGCGGGAACGGCTTGCCGAGCTCTTCCTCGACCTTGGCCTTGTAGAGCGCGATCACGCTTTGCCATTCAACGGCAGTTAGCTCGGTGTCGAGTTCGTGGCCGAGCCCACCCTTCTGGTCTTCGAGGATTTCCTCGAACACCTCGTGGTCGAGGCCCATGACGACATCGGAATACATCTGGATGAAGCGGCGGTAGCTGTCATAGGCAAAGCGGGCATCGCCGGAATCGGTGGCCAGCGCCTCGACGGTCTCGTCGTTCAGGCCAAGATTGAGCACGGTGTCCATCATGCCCGGCATCGAGGCACGTGCGCCCGAACGCACCGACACCAGCAGCAGCTTCGACGGATCGCCGAACCGGCGCCCAGTCAGCTTGCCGATATGATCCAGCGCTTTCGCCACATCGGCTTTCAATGCAGCTGGATAGGTATTACCGTCGGCGTAGTAGGCGTTGCAGACCTCGGTCGTGATGGTGAAACCCGGCGGCACCGGCAGGCCCAAACTGCACATTTCGGCCAGATTGGCGCCCTTGCCGCCCAGCAGATTCCTGTCGCTGGCACGGCCTTCCGCCGCACCATCGCCAAAGGTGAAAACCCATTTGGTCATGCTTTGCTCTCCGGTTGCAGGAGATTGGAAAGATTGGCGAAACGGAAAGTTCCGCCCGTGTCCGACCTTGGAGCGATATGATGCTGCAGTGCGAAAGGCAAGCGCCGGCAAAGCCGTATGGTCGCTACAATCGATTAAGCAAAAGCCGCGTCAAAAAGACTTGCCACGTCACAGGCGGAAGACTAGAACATAAAGGGAACAAAGAGGTGCCCCATGCGACTGCCCGGAAGACTCGACTATCTGGAAATGCCGGCCACTGGCGGAACGCTGGACCGGCTGAAGGCTTTCTACAGTACCGCCTTTGCCTGGTCGTTCACAGACTATGGGCCGACCTATTCGGCCTTCGCAGAAGGGCTGGACGGCGGCTTCCAGGCCGATGCCGCTGAGGCGCCGATCAAGCCGCTGCCCGTGATCTATAGCGAAAATCTGGAGGAGACGCTTGGCGCCGTCGAAAGTGCTTGCGGCACGATCGTCAAGCCGATCTTCCCGTTCCCCGGCGGCCGGCGCTTCCACTTTATCGATCCGGCCGGCAATGAGCTGGCCGTCTGGGGCAAATAGGCCGCCTGGACATGATCTGGCGGCGTTTTGTGGATTGCTCGTTTTGAGCGTTCTCGCTGTCGCTGATAGGATTGTGCTTTTCGGCTGCTCTGCTAATAACGCGCCGCACAAGCGACTCTGACGGCAATTGGGGCGTCGCCAAGTGGTAAGGCATCGGTTTTTGGTACCGACATTCCCAGGTTCGAATCCTGGCGCCCCAGCCAGAGATTAAGGTTAACAAAATCAAATAATTGGTTTTCTACTCTACGGAGACTGAAAGTGGCCAAGCGTCTCGGATCGTTCATGCGATCCAGGTAGCCCAGGCCTCAGCTCGCCTCGCGCATCGCCTCTGCCGCCTGCAAATCGACCGACACGAGCTGGCTGACCCCCTGCTCGGCCATGGTCACGCCGAACAGCCTGTCCATGCGCGCCATGGTGATCGGGTTGTGCGTGATGATGACGAAGCGCGTCTCGGTGGTCTTGGCCATCTCGTCCATGAGATTGCAGAAGCGTTCGACATTGTGATCGTCGAGCGGCGCGTCGACTTCGTCGAGCACGCAGATCGGCGCAGGGTTGGTGAGAAACACGGCGAAGATCAGCGACATCGCCGTCAACGCCTGCTCGCCGCCGGACAAAAGCGTCATGGTCTGCGGCTTCTTGCCCGGCGGGCGAGCAAGGATTTCGAGCCCGGCCTCGAGCGGATCCTCGGATTCGATCAGCTGCAATTCCGCCGTGCCGCCGCCGAACAAATGCGAGAACAACCGCTGGAAATGGCCGTTAACGACATCGAAGGCGGCCAGCAGCCGCTCGCGGCCTTCGCGGTTGAGGCTCTGGATCGCTTGCCTGAGCTTGCGGATCGCCTCGATGATGTCCTCACGCTCGGAAACGATCGTCTCCAGCCGGTCGGACAGCTCCTTCTGCTCTTCCTCGGCGCGCAGATTGACGGCGCCGAGCCGTTCGCGCTCGATCTTCAGCCGGTCGAGCTGGCGTTCGATCTCCGGCATTTCGGGCATCGGATCGTCGGCTTCCAAGCCGGTATGGCGGATGACCAGATGCGGCGGCGTGTTCAGCGTTTCCTGGATACGCGCTTCGACTTCCAGCCGGCGCTCGTCGGCCGCCGTCAGCCGTTCCTCGGCGCGCACGCGGGTCTCGCGCGCCTCGGCCAACGACTGGATGGAGCCGGTGGCCAGCTTGTCCAGCTCGGCTTGCTTGGTCTCCGCTTCCTGCAGGCGATCGGCCGCTGCCTTGCGCAAGGTCTCGGCCTCGGTGAGCTGCGACAGCAAAGCGCGCCGTTTGGCGTCGATTTCGTCGGGAGCGTCGGCAAGCCGTTCGCGCTCGGCCTCGGCCTCGGCCTTGCGTTCGCCAAGCGATGCAATCTGCGTCGAGGCGTTTTCGGCACGCTGCAACCAGCTGCTGCGCTCAGCGTCAATGGCATCGAGCCGGCGCGCGCGAGCCTCGGCTTCGCGCCGCAAACCCTCATGGACGGCACGTGCATCTGCGAGCGTGGCACGGTCGCGCGAAACATTTGCCGAGGACTGTTCGAGCTGCAGTTGCAAGTCGCCCAGATCAGGTGCGTCCTGCAGCAGCATTTCGGCCTCGACGAAAGCCGCCGAGGTTTCTTCGTGGCTGTCGACGATGCGAGTGCGGGCCTCATCCAAAGCGGCACGCCGGCTCGATAGTTCACCGCCGGCTTTTTCGGCCTCGGCCAGCGCATTGCGGGCAGCGTCGAGCCGATGCTGGGCGTCACGTCCGGCCTGGCGGGTGTTGCGTTCGGCTTCGCTTGCCTGGCGAAGCGCCTGTTCAGCCTGCGCCAATGCCGCCTCGGCCTGGCGCAGGGCCAGCGTCGCCTGCACCGCCTCGGCATCGAGTTCGGCCAGCCTGTTCTTCTGCGCCAGCCGCTGCGCAGCGGCCGTCGGTGCATCGGCGCTGGCGGTGAGGCCGTCCCAGCGCCAGAGCGCACCCTCGCGGCTGACCAGCCGCTGGCCTGGCGCGAGCAGCGCCTGCAACCGGCGGCCGTCGGAGGCCTCGATGATGCCGATCTGCGCCAGGCGGCGGGCAAGCTGCGCCGGGGCGCGAACCACGCTGGCCAGGCTCTTGATGCCTTCCGGCAAGGCGGCGTCGCCGGACTGGATCTCGCTTTCGCCCCAATGCACCGGCGCGCTGCGGTCGAGCGGCACGTCGAGATCTTCGCCAAGGGCAGCACCCAGCGCCGTCTCGAAGCCACGTTCGACGCTGATCTGCTCCAGCACGGACGGGAACAGATCGCCACTGGCTGCATTCAGGATCTTGGCCAGCGTCCGTGCTTCCGTCTCGATCCCAGCAAGCTCCGCCCTGGCATCCTGAAGCGGCGGGCGGGCGGCGCTCTCGGTAGTGCGTGCATCGATGACCGACTGCTCGGCCTCCAATACGGCAACTTCGGATTCATCCAACAGCGCCATCGCCTGTTCGACCAGCACCCGCTTTTCGGCCGGATCCGGCAGGCCGGCGACCTTGGACAGGATATCCGACAGTTCGCGGTCGACCTCGGCCAGCTGGCGGCCAAAGCGGTCGCGGCGCTCGGCGGTGTCGCGCAACGTCCGCTCGATCTGGTTGCGCGAGGCGGCGGCCTCGGCTCGCTCGGCGGTCAGCGCGGCGAGCTTGGCTTCGCTCTGCGAGAGTGTTGCCGCAGCCTGTTCGAAGGCAGCCCGGGTGGTTGCCTCGCGCTCTGCGGCGCCAGCGTTTTCCGAATTCAGCGTCGCTTCTTCGCTGCGCAGGCGCTCAAGAATGTCCGCATTGTCGCGCACCATGCGTTCTTCGCGGGCAATGTCGCCGTCGAGCTGCTGCAGCCGGCGCTCGAGCTCGGCTTGACGGGCGCGGATGCGGCCGGCTTCCTCCTCGATCTGCGACTTGGCGATCGACAGGCGCTGGAAGGCGGCGGCGGCGGCGGCTTCAGCGTCGCGCAGGTCCGGCATGCGGTGCGCGCCGATGCCTTGTTCCCTCGCGGCGGCCATCTGCGCGGCGGCGCGGTCGCCGACCAAAGCCGTGGCAACCGCCAGCGCCGAACGCGCCTCGCCTTCCTGCGTCTTGGCCAATGTCCAGCGCAAATGCAGCAGCGTCGCTTCGGCCTTGCGGATATCGGCCGACAGGTTCTTGAAGCGGGATGCCTGACGCGCCTGGCGTTTCAGGCTTTCGATCTGGCTTTCCAGCTCACCGACGACATCATCCAACCGTTCGAGATTCTGCTCGGCGGCCTTCAGCCTCAGCTCCGCCTCGTGGCGGCGGGTGTGCAGGCCGGAAATGCCGGCAGCCTCTTCCAGCAAAGCGCGGCGCGCCTGCGGCTTGGCCTGGATCAGTTCGCCGATACGGCCTTGGCCTACCATCGATGGCGAACGCGCGCCGGTCGACTGGTCGGCGAACAGAAGCTGCACGTCCTTGGCGCGCGCTTCCTTGCCGTTGATGCGGTAGAGCGAGCCGGCCTCGCGTTCGATGCGGCGCGACACCTGCAATTCATCAGCATCGTTGAAGGCAGCGGGCGCCGAGCGATCGGTGTTATCGAGGAAAAGCGTGACTTCGGCGGTGTTGCGGGCGGGCCGCGTTCCTGAACCGGAAAAGATCACGTCGTCCATGCCGGACGCGCGCATGTTCTTGTAGGAGCTTTCGCCCATCACCCAGCGCAGCGCCTCGACAAGGTTCGACTTGCCGCAGCCGTTCGGCCCGACAATACCGGTCAGGCCGCGTTCGATGACGAACTCGCCGGGCTCGACGAAGGACTTGAAACCAAGGAGGCGGAGGCGCGAAAACTTCATTCACGCGCCCCATACAGGCGAGCGCCGAAACGCTGCCGCTTCAGCGCTGACCTAATGTCAGAGCAGAGGGTCGATGATGGCCGACATTTCCTCAATCGACATCGCCCCTTTGTAGGTCTTACCGTTGATGAAGAAGGTCGGTGTCGAGTCGACCTTGAATTCATTGGCGCCGCGCTTCTGGACCGATCTCACATCGTCCAGAAGTTTCTGGTCCGTCAAGCAGGCCTCGAAGGACTCCTGTGTAAAACCGGCGAGCTTCGAGATTTGCAGCAGCGCATCCTTGGTGTTCGACACGCCAACCCAGTTCGCCTGCTGCGCAAACAGCACGTCCACCATCGGGAAGTAGTTGTCCTTGGCGCAGCGCGCCAGCATGAAACCGGCTTCCGCGCTCGGGTCAAACGGGAATTCGCGCAGGATATAGCGCGCCTTGCCGGTGTCGATGTACTTCTTCTTCAGGTCCGGGAAGGTGGTTTCGGCGAAATGCGCGCAGTGCGGGCAGGTCATCGAGGCGTATTCGACGATGGTGACCTTGGCGTCATCCTTGCCGAGCTGCTTGTCGGGTAGCGCGCCCGGCTTCAGCAATTCGGCCATGTCGACGTTGCCCTGAGAACTCGGGAACCTGAACGGCGGCCGGCGTGGCCGGCTTTGCGGGAGCGGCCGGATCCGCCGGCTTCACATCCGCCGCCTTGGCCTGTTCGCCGGAGTCGCTGCAGGCTGCGAGAAGGGCGACCGCCGGAATGGCGGCCAGCGAAGACAGGACGTTTCTGCGAGACAGACTTTGGCCAAACGGGGAACGGCTCATACAAATCACCTGACAAGGGTTGGATTTTGCAATGCAAAGGCACGAAAAGGCGAGAGTTGGCGCGAATTAAGGCATCTCGATCCCCAATCCAATCGCGAAACCTGACAAAGGCGATCACGAATGCGAGATGTTGACGACAAATCGATGACTGTCTTCAAGGGGTTTTTGACTTCCTTTCACCCAAAATGGTTGCGCCAAGCCTTTCCAGCGAGGCGCGCAACCCTTCGTCCTCGATCAGTTCGACCGTGCCGGACAACTTCGTCTTCTCCGCCACCGTCAAGGGCCTGAAGGTCGGTTTAGGCCGTCCTTTGTCCGCCGTCACCGGTTTTTGCACGATCCTGATGCGGCCTATTGCCGTAAAGCCGAGGAAAGCGTTGACCCGGTTGATGATCTCGCCGGTCTCATGCTGCAGGTGAAGTGCGGCCATGCCTTCGCAGGCGACAACCAGCACCGCCGGTTCGAACGGATCGTCTTCATGCATGCGGCGCGGCCACTGGATCTTTTCAGGCCGCGAGCGGCTGGCCAGGCGCGGTCCGGCGATTTCTTCCCAGGACTGGACGAGACCAATCGAAATGCCAGCCCGCTTGCGCAGCACCGGGTCGAGGATTGCGGTGGCGAGATCGCTCACCGGGACGGGATTGCCGTAGGGCGTTCTCCCTGCCATGTACGTTCTCCAGCCACGACCCCAGCAGATACCGGCCAGGCCAATACACGATCAATGGCACCAGCAGACCAGACCCGCAAGGCCCAGACTGACAGGGCCCAAACTGACAGCGCAATATCAGGCGATACCGCGTCGCGCCTGCTCGCCTGGTACGATGCGCACCATCGCGAACTGCCTTGGCGCGTGAGCCCGCGCGACCATGCGCGCGGTGTGCGGCCCGATCCCTACCGCATCTGGCTGTCCGAAGTCATGCTGCAGCAGACCACGGTCGAGGCGGTGAAATCCTATTTCCGCGCCTTTGTAGAGAAATGGCCTGATGTCCAGGCACTGGCCGCGGCGCCGACCGAGGACGTGATGAAAGCCTGGGCGGGGCTCGGTTACTATTCCCGCGCACGCAACCTTAAGGCCTGTGCCGATCTGGTGGCGGCGCGCGGCGGCCAGTTTCCCGACACCGAGGCCGGACTGAGAGACCTGCCCGGAATCGGCGCCTACACCTCGGCGGCCATCACCGCGATTGCCTTCGACCGCCCGGCCGCCGTTGTCGACGGCAATGTCGAACGCGTCATATCGAGGCTGTTTTCGATCGCAACGCCGCTGAGCGAAGCCAAGCCTGATATACGCGCCCGTGTCGAGCGCATGGTGCCGCCAACCAGGCCGGGCGACTTCGCCCAGGCGATGATGGATCTCGGCGCCACGATCTGCACCCCGCGCCGGCCGCGCTGCATGCTGTGTCCGCTGCGCGAAGACTGCAGTGCTGTCCTTGCAGGTGACCCCGAACATTTCCCCGTACGCCTGCCAAAGGCCGACAAGCCGCAACGACGCGGCGCTGCTTTCGTTGCCGTGCGTGACGACGGCGCCATTCTTCTGCGCAAACGGCCCGAGAACGGTTTGCTCGGCGGCATGACGGAGGTGCCGACAACGGGCTGGACGGCGCGGGTGGACGGGGCCACGACGCCGGCGGCAGCGCCCTTACCCGGCGACTGGCGGCGCGCCGGCACAATCACGCATGTCTTCACCCATTTCGCGCTCGAGCTCGAAGTCTTCCACGCCCACATCAAAGGTGATGCGCCGGAAGGTCATTTCTGGTCGCCCGCCCGCGAGATTTCCGGGGAGGCCCTGCCAACTGTCATGAAAAAGGCAATCGAGGCTGCGATACCCGGCGCGACGAAAAAACCGTCGCCACAGAGTGCAACGAGGCTCCATGACTGAAATCCGCCACATCGTTTTCGACATCGGCCGCGTGCTGATCCACTACGATCCGAACATTCCGTTCAGCCGCCTCATTCCCGATGCCGAAGAGAGAAAGTGGTTCTTCGACAATGTCTGCACGCATGACTGGAACATAGAGCAGGATCGCGGCCGGACCTGGGAAGAAGCAGAGGCACTCCTGATCGCCGACCATCCCGAGCACACGGAAAACATCCGCAATTTTCGCCGCCACTGGCACGACATGGTGCCGCATGCCTATGACGACAGCGTCGCCATCATGCTCGGCCTGATCGAGAGCGGCCATGATGTGACCATGCTGACCAACTTCGCCGCCGACACGCTTGCCGAAGCGAGGCTGCGCTTCGATTTTCTCAGCCGCCCGCGCGGCGTAACCGTGTCGGCCGATATCCGTGAGATCAAGCCCGACCGCGCCATCTACGACCATCACGTCGCCGCGTTCGGCCTCGAACCATCGGCCACATTGTTCATCGACGACAGCCAAAAGAATGTCGACGGCGCCAAGGCTGCCGGCTGGCAGGCGGTGCTGTTCACGGATGCAAAAACGCTCAAGGCAGACCTTGAGCGCTTCGGAATCAAGGCGTGATCTGAATCGCTTCCGGCGATCCGCTCATATTTTAAATCAACGCGAAAGCAGCAATTGGCAGGGGTTCAGGCCCCTGCCCGCTCCATGCCCAACCGTGCAATACGGCGCAGTTCGTCGATCGGGGTGAGCCCGCCGCTGCGCTCATAGTGCCAGAAGGTCCAGCCGTTGCAGGCATCCAGCCCCTGCACTTCTGCACCGATCTTGTGGATCGAGCCGGCGCTGTCGCCGATCGCCACCGTGCCGTCGGCACGCACCTTGGCCGCCCAGCGCTTCTTGGCGTCATAGAGCGTGGCACCCGGTGTCATCAGCCCGGTGTCGATCAGGCTGACGAAGGCGACACGTGGCTCGGTGCGCTTGCCGGTCAGCACGGTGAGATCGGCGCTTTCCAGCGGCCGCACCGCATCGATGCGCTCATTGGCGGCGTCGATATAGGCCTGCTCGCGCTCGATGCCGACGAAATGGCGGCCAAGCCGCTTGGCCACCGCGCCTGTCGTGCCGGAGCCGAAGAACGGATCAAGCACGATGTCGCCAGGCTTGGTCGAGGCCATCATGATGCGGGCGAGCAGTGCTTCCGGCTTCTGCGTCGGGTGCAATTTGTCGCCATTGTCGTTCTTCAGCCGCTCGCCGCCGGTGCAGATTGGAAACAGCCAGTCGGAGCGCATCTGGATATCGTCGTTCGAGGCTTTCATGGCTTCGTAGTTGAAGGTGTAGCCCTTGCCCTTCTGGTCACGCGTGGCCCAGATCATGGTCTCATGCGCGTTCTGGAAACGGCGGCCGCGGAAGTTCGGCATTGGGTTGGTCTTGCGCCAGACCACATCGTTGAGGATCCAGAAGCCCAGGTCCTGCATCTTGGCGCCGACCCGGAAGATGTTGTGGTAGGAGCCGATGACCCAGATGGTGCCATTGGGCTTCAACACCCGGCGCGCGGCCAGCAGCCAGGCGCGGGTGAAGGCATCATAGGCCTCAAAACTCTCGAACTGATCCCAGTCGTCGTCGACGGCGTCGACCTTGGACTGGTCGGGACGGTGCAGGTCGCCGTCGAGCTGCAGATTGTAGGGCGGATCGGCGAAAATGACGTCGATGGATTTCTCTGGCAACCGGTCGAGGGCCGCGACGCAGTCGCCTTTCAGGATGGTGTCCAGCCATTCGGATTGCTGGGGGGCATTGGAAAGGTCGTCGAGAAGACGCACGGCAGACATTTTTACACCCAAGGCACGCGTTACTGTTTACTCCCCGTTATGGTTACCGATCAGCGTAAATATTCAGTGAAGGCCTCAGGAATGGCTTGCCTGGTTTGCGAAGGCCGGGCCGGTGGTGTATGTCGCGCCGCTTGAGCCCATAGCGGCATTCCTCCATCCTCCTTGTTCCGGATCACCATGCCTCAGCCAGACCTTGTCATCTTCGATTGCGACGGTGTGCTCGTCGATTCCGAAATCATCGCCGCACGGGTCGAGGCCGAGCTGATAACGCTCGCCGGATACGAAATCTCGGCCGAGGAGATTGCCGAGACCTATGCGGGCCTGACCTTCAAGGACATCCTGATGCGGATCGAGGAGAAGTCCAAAATCCCGTTCCAGGCGTCGCTGATCGACCGCGCCGAAGAGCTGGTCGACCGCAAATTGCGTAGCGATGTCCGTGCCATCGAGGGCGTGCGCGAAGCGGTGGCCTCCGTCACGACGCAACGCTGCATATGCTCCAACTCACGCTCGGAGAGGATAGAATTCATGCTGGAGAAGGTGCATCTGCTGCCGTTTTTCGCCGGCCGTATCTTCTCGGCCATGGAGATACCGAGCAAAAAGACCAAGCCTGCCCCGGACGTGTTCCTGCTCGCGGCGGAAAAACTCGGTGCGAAGCCGGCGAACACTTTTGTCATCGAGGATTCCGTGCACGGCGTTGCCGGCGCAAGGGCAGCCGGCATGCGCGTGATCGGCTTTACTGGCGCCAGCCACAGCTATCCCGGCCATGCAGATGCGTTGACCGAGGCCGGCGCCGAAACGGTTATTCGCCGTTGGGCGGAGCTGAAAAGCGTGATCGCGGCGCTGTCGGAATGGTCGGCCGACGCCTGAGACGCGTGCGTCCAGCCGGACGCACGCCGCGCGGATGGCCGCTTAGTTCGTCGCCGCGGCCTTCTTCCTATGGGTCTTCTTCTTCGGCTTGTCCGTCGTAGCTTTCGGGGCCGTCTCGTCATAGCCGGCATAGGCCTGATAGTCCGCCGCCGTCGGCGCCGGCACGACGATGTTGGAATCGGTGAAGACGAACTGGGTGGCGACCGAGGGATCGGTGACCTGGACCTGATACTGGTGGATCTGCGAATAAAGCACGTCGGTGCCGTGCATCACCGCTGTGCGGATCGGCATGGTGATGGTGCCGGGGGTGAACTTCGGCCCGGGCACGATCTTGCCGGCGACCGCGATCTTCATGGTCAGTTGCCCGTCGGCGCGGCTGCAGTCGCGGGTCACATCGCTGATCGATGCCTGGTAGATGATGTTCACCGACTCATCGGGCGCGGCCGCGGCGGCAGCAGCGTCGGCCGCGGCGGCGGCTTGTGCATCCGCGGCCTGCTGTTCGGCTTCGGCCTTGTTCCTCGGCTTGTGCATGGGCTTCGACTTCGCCTTGGGCTTCTGCACTTCCTTGGCCATGGTGTTGAAGAATGCCGTGCCGTCGCGGACCGTCACCCTGGGGCAATAGGCATTCAACTGGCTGGCCAGTACCTTGGGATCCTGCGGAGGTGGCGGCGCGGTCGGATCCTTCTTGCCGCCCAAGCCGAGGTTCAGGATGCCATTGTCGCCCGATTGGCAGCCGGCGGCGGCGAGCATAAAGCCCGTGAGCGCAAGACCCGCCAAAAAGCGACCACTTGATGTACGAAACGCCATGAAACTCCCACTTCCCTCTCGCAAAGCTGGTGACGTATATCAACGGCGCGGCAAAAATGCGACTGAGCCAGCGCAGAAATTAACCACCTTGTGGTGAACGGAAAGCCAAGCTTCGAACGGATCTGTGACATGCAATATGTGAGTACCCGCGGGGAGGCACCCGCGCTTGGATTTTCCGATGCTGTGCTGGCGGGCCTGGCGCGCGACGGCGGGCTATACGTGCCGCGCGAATGGCCGCAGTTTTCAACTTCCGAGATTCGCGCCATGCGCGGCCTTGCCTATCCCGATCTAGCCATCCGCGTGCTGTCGCCGTTCCTTGGCGGCGAAATCGCAGCGCCGGTCTTCGAACGCCTGGTGCGCGAAGCCTATGCCACGTTCCGCCACGAGGCCGTCTGCCCGCTGGTCCAGACTGGTCCCAACATTTTTGTCCTCGAACTCTTCCATGGACCGACGCTGGCCTTCAAGGACGTGGCGATGCAATTGCTCGCCCGGCTGATGGACCATGTGCTTGCAGAACGCGACCAGCACGCCACCATCGTCGGCGCGACGTCGGGCGATACTGGTGGCGCGGCTATCGACGCCTTTGCCGGACGCAGCCGCACCGACATCTTCATCCTGTTCCCGCATGGCCGCGTTTCGCCGGTGCAGCAGCGGCAGATGACGACGTCGAAGGCTGAAAACGTCCATGCGCTGGCGATCGAGGGCAATTTCGACGACTGCCAGGGCCTGCTCAAGGATATGTTCAACGACCATTCCTTCCGTGACCGGGTGGCGTTGTCGGGGGTCAATTCCATCAACTGGGCCCGCATCATGGCCCAGATCGTCTATTATTTCTCCTCGGCATTGTCGCTCGGCGCGCCGGACCGGCCTGTGTCCTTCACCGTTCCGACCGGCAATTTCGGCGATATCTTCGCCGGCTACGCCGCCAAGAAGATGGGCCTGCCTATCGAACGGCTGGTCATCGCCACCAACGACAACGACATATTGGCGCGCACCTTCGCCACTGGCGAATACCGCACCAAGGGGGTCTTCGCGACCACCTCGCCATCGATGGACATCCAGGTGTCGTCGAACTTCGAGCGCCTGCTGTTCGAGGCCTCAAATCGCGACGCGGCGACCGTGCGGCGCTACATGGATGGCCTGAAGCAATCCGGCGCCTTCACCATAGAAGCCCTTGAAATCAATGGGATGCGGTCCGAATTCGACGCCGGCCGCGCCAATATGGACGAGGTCGCCGCCACCATCCGCTCGACACTCGCGGGCAGCAACTACTTGCTTGATCCGCACACCGCGGCGGCCATGCATGTGGCGGCCGGCAAAGCATCGGGCGCTGTTCCCATGGTGGTGCTGGGCACGGCGCACCCGGCAAAATTCCCGGCAGCCGTTGAGGCAGCCTGCGGGGTCTCGCCAACCCTGCCCGCATGGCTAGGTGGATTGATGACATTTGAGGAAAAATACACGGTACTTCCATCTGACCTGAAAATGGTGGAAGATTACGTCAGCCGCCGCGCGCGGGCGGCGCGTTAGGGAGTACGAGCCATATGGGTGTTGAGGTAAGCCGTCTGTCGAACGGCCTGACAGTCGCCACCGAAACCC
The DNA here is from genome assembly GCF_055456085.1 of Mesorhizobium subarcticum. Classification (NCBI taxonomy): domain Bacteria; kingdom Pseudomonadati; phylum Pseudomonadota; class Alphaproteobacteria; order Hyphomicrobiales; family Phyllobacteriaceae; genus Mesorhizobium; species Mesorhizobium subarcticum. The sequence goes on from NZ_CM144237.1 coordinate 5,967,655, forward strand.
TTCCAAGTATCGAATCGGTTGCCTTGGGTGCCTGGGTCAAGTCCGGCGCCCGCAATGAACGCGACGACGAGCATGGCATGGCCCATCTCCTCGAGCACATGGCGTTCAAGGGTACAAAGCGGCGAACGGCGTTCGAGATCGCCTCGGAAATCGAGGATGTCGGTGGCGAGATCAATGCCGCCACCAGCGTCGAGACCACCTCCTACTATGCCAGGGTGTTGTCCGACGACGTCCCGCTGGCAGTCGACATTCTTGCCGACATCCTGCAGGAGTCCGAATTCGACCCGCAGGAACTCGAACGCGAGCAGCATGTCATCCTGCAGGAGATCGGTGCCGCGCACGATACGCCAGACGATATCGTGTTCGACCGTTTCACCGAGACGGCCTTTCGCCACCAGACCATCGGCCGCTCGATCCTGGGCACGCCCGAGACGGTCAAATCCTTCACTTCGAAACAGTTGCACGATTTTATCGAACGCCAATATGGCGCCGAGCGGATGGTGATCGTGGCTGCCGGCGACATCAAGCACGACAATTTCGTGCGCGAAGTGGAGAAGCAGCTTGGCGGCTTCCGCAGCAAGGCCGACAGCACCATCCCGCAATACGCGCAATATGTCGGCGGCGATTTCCGCGAGGACCGCGACCTGATGGACGCACAGATCGTGCTGGGCTTCGAAGGCCGCGCCTATCATGTACGCGACTTCTACGCCTCGCAGGTTCTGTCTATGATCCTCGGCGGCGGCATGTCATCGCGCCTGTTCCAGGAAGTCCGCGAAAAGCGCGGCCTGTGTTACTCGGTCTATGCCTTCCACTGGGGCTTTTCCGACACCGGCATCTTCGGTGTCCATGCCGCGACCGGCCAGAGTGACATCGCGGAGTTGGTTCCCGTCATCATCGATGAATTGCAGAAGGCCGGCGAGAATATCCTTCAGGAAGAACTCGACCGGGCGCGCGCCCAATATCGTGCCGGGCTGATCATGTCCGCTGAAAGCCCGGCCAGCCGCGCCTCGCAGATTGCGCGGCAACTGCTTTTGTTCGGCCGGCCGATCGCCAAGGAGGAATTGATGGAGCGCCTGTCGGCGCTGACGATCGAGCGGCTGACCGACCTGTCGTCGCGGATGTTCTCGACCAAGCCGACGCTTACCGCTGTCGGGCCTGTGGGTACGCTGGCACCATATGAGGCGATCCTCGATTCGCTTCCGGGCACGCAGACCACGGCCCGCAGGCTCGCCGTCTAAGTCCCCAAAGCGTCGTGTTCGCGCTCCCTTTCTTTCGCCGTGACCTGCCGGCGCTGAAGGGCAACCTCGTCACGTTGCGCGTGCCGTTCACCAACGACTACCGTGAATGGTCGGCGGTGCGCGGCGAAAGCCGCGCCTTCCTGGAACCCTGGGAGCCACGCTGGACCCCCGATGAGCTCGACCGCACGGCATGGCGGCTGCGCATCAGCCGCTATCGTGAAGATTATGCACAGGGAACGGCGATCGCCTTCTTCATCTTCGAGAAGTCGAGCGGCAAGTTGGCGGGCGGCATCACGCTCGGCAACATACGCCACGGTGTCTCGCAAAGCGGCCATGTCGGCTACTGGATCGGCGAGCGTTTCGGCGGCCGCGGCCTGATGACCGACGCGGTCAAGGTCGTGGCCCGCTTCGCTTTCGATACGCTGAGGTTGCACCGGATCGAAGCGGCCTGTATTCCCGACAATATCAGGTCGATCCGCGTGCTTGAAAAAGCCGGATTCCGGCGCGAAGGACTCTTACGATCCTATCTCAGGATCAACGGCATCTGGCAGGACCACTACCTCTACGCCCGGATCGCGGACGATCCGCTGGGCGGCGCGGGAACGAAGGACTGATTTTTGACGAATTTCCTGCGAAACGGGCCGCTTTTCGCCTTTGTCCTCGCGGCAATCGTGACGCTATGCGCGGCTTCGTCGGCCTTTGCCGTTGAGCCGATCAAGATTGCCCGCGACGACATCGCGCTCGACCTGTCGGGCGCCGTCGAGATCTATCGAAACCAGGGTGACAATTTCCAGGTATCGACCGCACCTGGGCCGGACGGCATCGTGCGGCGCATCGAGGTCGAGGCGAAGGACGCGCGATCGACCGGCGACTGGGCGGTGTTCGCACTCGCCAACACCACCGACCAGCAGCTCGACCGGCTGATCGTGGCGCCGCATTTTCGCCTGGTGAATTCCGGCATTTTCTGGCCCGATCTCGGCTCGACCCGCCTGGCAGCGATCACGCCCAGCGAGGGCTTCGCGCTCGACCGTCAGACCAGCCCCGACGCCGACGTGTTCCGGGTGACGCTGAACCCCGGCACAGTGATCACCTTCATCGCCGAGCTTGCCTCGCCGAAGCTGCCGCAGGTCTATCTGTGGGACCCGGAATCCTACAAGGACTCGGTCAATTCCTACACGCTGTTTCGCGGCATCGTCATCGGCATTGCCGGCCTTCTGGCGCTGTTCCTGACCATCCTTTTCGTGGTCAAGGGGACCTCCATGTTCCCGGCGACCGCCGCACTTGCCTGGGCGGTGCTTGCCTATATCTGCGTCGATTTCGGCTTCCTCAACAAGGTCATCGAGATCTCGCCCGGCAATGAGCAGATGTGGCGGGCGGGAACGGAGGTGGCGCTTGCGGCGACCTTCGTGGTGTTCCTGTTCGCCTATCTCAACCTCAACCGATGGCACGGCCATTTCAGCTATGGCGCGCTGGTCTGGATTCTAGGGCTGGTGCTGATTGCCGGCGTGGCCATTGTCGATCCGGCGGTGGCCGCCGGCATCGCCCGCATCTCGTTTGCCGCCACTGCGTTCACCGGGCTCGGCCTGATCATCTTCCTTGGCCTGCGCGGCTATGACCGCGCCATCATGCTGGTGCCCAGTTGGGTCATGGTGCTGTTGTGGCTATGCGGATCGTGGATGGCGATCACCGGCATGCTCGACAATGACATCGCCCAGCCGGCGCTCGGCGGCGGGCTGATCCTGATCATCCTGTTGATCGGCTTCACCGTCATGCAGCACGCCTTTGCTGGTGGCGCGCTGCACCAGGGGCTGTTCTCCGATCTTGAACGGCAGGCGCTAGCGGTGGCCGGATCAGGCGACACGGTGTGGGATTGGGACGTGCTGCGCGACCGCGTGGTGACAAAGCCCGATGTCAGCATCCAGCTCGGCCTGGCGCCCAACAGTCTGGGCGGGGCCGCGCGCAACTGGCTGCCGGTGCTGCACGCCGACGACCGCGACACGTTCCGCACGACACTCGACGTGGTGTTGGAACATCGGCGCGGCCGGGTGTCGCAGAATTTCCGCCTGCGCGGTGCCGATGGGCATTATCACTGGTTTTCGCTGCGCGCACGCCCGGTTATCGGATCCGACGGTGAGGTCATCCGCTGCGTCGGCACCATGGTCGATGTCACCGAGCAGAAGAAGTCCGAGGAGCGGCTGCTGCACGACGCCGTGCACGACAATCTGACCGGGCTGCCTAACCGCGAACTTTTGATGAACCGGCTGGAGGCGATCATCTCGATTGCCCGCACCGAGGAGAAGGTGCGCCCGACCGTCTTCGTCATCGACATCGACCGCTTCAAGCAGGTCAACGATGGGCTCGGCATCTCGGCCGGCGACACCATCCTGCTCACCATTGCGCGCCGCTTGCACCGCTTGCTCAAGCCGAAGGATTCGCTGTCTCGCTTTGCCGGCGACCAATTCGCGCTGATGCTGCTCTCCGAACAGGACCCAGCTCGCATCGCCGGCGTGGCCGATGCCATCAAGCACGCTATCAACAACCCGATCACCTTTGCCAAGCGCGAGATCGTGCTGACCGCGTCGATCGGCCTGATCACCTGGAATTCGCCGCAGATGTCGGCCGAGGACATGGTCAAGGACGCCGAGCTCGCCATGCACCAGGCCAAGCGTTTTGGTGGCGACAGGATCGAGCCGTTCCGCCCGGCTTTCCGCACCGTTGGTACCGATCGGCTGCAGTTTGAATCCGACCTGCGGCGCGCCATCGAGCGGCGCGAATTCACGCTGGCCTACCAGCCGATCGTTCGGCTGGAGGACGGCAGCGTTGCCGGCTTCGAAGCCTTGCTGCGCTGGGACCATCCGCGCCGCGGCATGATCCCGCCGGCCGATTTCATCCCGGTCGCCGAAAGCTGCGGGCTGATCGTGCAGCTTGGACTGTTTGCCATGCAGCAGGCGGCCGAGGATCTCGCCGGCTGGCAAAAGCAGATCGGCGACGCGCCGCTGTCGGTCTCGGTAAATTTGTCCAGCCGCCAGCTCATCCGCCGCGACCTGGTCAGCGACGTCCGCTCGGTCATCGCGCGCGCCAATCTGAAGCCGCGCTGCTTCCGGCTCGAACTCACCGAATCCCTGGTCATGGACAATCCGGAACAGACCGCTCATGTGCTGACCAAGCTGAAGCAGCTCGGCATCGGACTGTCGCTGGACGATTTCGGCACCGGCTATTCATCGCTCGCATATCTGACGAGGTTTCCGTTCGACACGATCAAGATCGACAAGAGTTTTGTCGACGACAGCACACCCAAGCGCGCCGTGCTGCTCAAATCCATGGTCAACATGGCGCATGAACTCGGCCTGTCGGTGGTCGCCGAGGGCATATCAGACGAACGTGATGCCCTGGAACTGCGCCAGATGGGTTGCGAATATGTGCAAAGCTTCATGTTCGGCGCGCCGATGCCCGGCGACCAGGTGCTGAAGGCGCTGAAGGAACAGTATCCGCTGACGCAGGCTTAGAGGCCGTTTGGAAACTCTACTCCTGCGGCCATCTGATGGCGCTTTCTGCGCTTCCGGTGCTCACGTACCAAAAGTACGCTCCGCTCCGGTTCTCGAAATCACCATCATATGACTCGCATGAGCGAGTTTCGAAACGGCCTCTGCGTCGGCCTGATGGGTCAAGCGTGTCCGGCCGCCAGGCTCAAATGGGCGAGATCGATGCCGATCGAGGCAAGAATCCGATCGTATTTGCGTTCGATGTCGGCGTCGAACAGAAGCTCGGGACTGGCCGGGCAGGTCAGCCAGCCATTCTCGGCGATCTCGGTTTCCAGCTGGCCGGCGCCCCAGCCGGAATACCCAAGCGCCATCAGCGCGTGGCGAGGGCCGCGCCCCGACGATATAGCGCGCAATATGTCGACGGTCGCGGTCAGGCAGATGTCGTCGGAAACGGTCAGCGACGATTCAACGCGATAGTCGCCGGAATGCAGGACGAAGCCCCGGCTGCGATCGACAGGCCCGCCATTGCGCACGACGAAATCGCGCGCCTGCGCCGGCAAGCGGATCGCCTCCTGCTCGTTCATTATGCCGAGCTGCACCAGCAGGTCCGGAAACAGCATCTGCTGTGTCTGGTTGATGATCAGGCCCATCGCGCCTTCATCGCTGTGCGCGCAGATGTAAATGACCGAGCGCGTGAAACGGTCGTCCTTCATGCCGGGCATGGCAATCAGGAACTGATCGTCGAGAAAGCCGCGTCCAGCAGCTGTCTTTTTGTGGCGCAACAAATCCATCGTTGGGAGGGTAACGCGTTTCCCGGGCGCCGAAAAGATGCACGGTAGCGGATTCGACCAAAGCCCATGGCGCCAGCCTTGCACTTGTTTGTCCGCAAGGGTCACGCAAATATGATATCGGCAGCGCCATGAAATCATTGCGAAGCCACGAACGGACGATCAAATCACCGCCATGCAAAGCTTGAAAATCCTGTTGCTCGGCGTCGCACTCGGACCGGCAACCATCCTTCCCGCCAATGCCTCATCGTCCGCTTGGTACAGCAGCGAAGGCGGCAAGGTCCGGCTGGTGACAACAGGCAAAGCCGATGCTGCCGGCCGCATCCTGGGCGTTCTCGACATCGCCCTGAAGCCCGGCTGGAAGACCTATTGGCGCGATCCGGGCGACGCCGGTGTGCCGCCGCAGCTCGACATTTCACCCAGCACCAACATCGCCGGTGCAGCGCTTTCTTTTCCAGCGCCCCAACGCCACGATGACGGTTATGGCAAATGGGCAGGTTACAATTATCCGGTTTCGCTGCCCGTGACATTCACGCTGGCGATGCCGAACCAACCGGCTGTCATCAATGCCGACATCTTTCTCGGCATTTGCGAAACGATCTGCATTCCCGTGCAGACACGGCTGACCGTCGACCCCACTTCCGACCCGGACAATGCCGACGACGCGGCATTGGTGAAGGCTGCTTTCACGGCGCTGCCGGCGCCGGCAAAGCCCGATTTCGGCATCAATGTGCTACCGGGTGATCACGAGACGCTGGTTGTCGAGGCGAGCTTTCCTGGTGCGCCCGAAGCGGCGGATTTCTTTGTCGCCGGCGAGCAGGACTACATGTTCGGTGCTCCGGTTCGCAGCGAAAAGGACGGCAAGCTGATCTTCACCGTGCCGATCCTCGATCGACCGTCGACAACACCCACGGATGGCGGACTTCACTATACGCTGACCAGTTCGTCAGGCGCGGTCGAAGGGCTTTTGCCTTTCCCTTGATCCAGCTGGTTCGGACGGTTGCAGGACGACGCCGAGTTCGCTACGCAAGCACACATCCTTCCCATTATCCAAGTGAGGAACTCATGACCATTTCCGTTGGCGACAAGCTGCCCGAGGCAACCTTCAAGACGATGACCGCCGATGGCGCCAAGGCGATCACTTCGGCCGAGATTTTCCCGGGCAAGAAGGTGGTTCTGTTCGGCGTTCCCGGCGCCTTCACGCCGACCTGCAGCAACAACCATTTGCCCGGCTATCTCGAAAACCACGACGCCATCCTGGCGCGCGGCATCGACACCATTGCCGTCGTTTCGGTCAACGACGTCCATGTCATGGGCGCCTGGGCGCGCTTCACCGGCGGTGAGGGCAAGATCCTGTTCCTCGCCGATGGCAATGGCGATTTCGCCAAGGCGGTCGGCCTCGATGTCGATCTCTCGGCCGGTGGCCTGGGGCAGCGGTCAAAGCGTTTTTCGATGATCGTCGACAATGGCAATGTGACCACGCTCAATATCGAAGGCAGCCCGGGCCAGGCCGTCGAGTCGAGCGCCGCCAAGATTCTCGAGCAGATCTGACCTCGATGTTCGATATCGCCTGGCGCGCCATCGCGATCGGTATCGGCGCCACGGTGCTGATGGACCTCTGGGCGGTCTTCCTGCACAAGGCGTTCGGACAGCCAAGGCCGAACTGGGGACCGGTCGGACGCTGGGTCTGGCACCTCAGCGACAAGGTCTTTCACGACGACATCGGCGATGCGGCGCCCTATACCCATGAAGTGGCGCTGGGCTGGGCGTTTCATTATTTCGTCGGCATCATCTACGGCATCATCCTGGTCCTGGTGGCCGGAGCGGGCTGGCTGGCCGCGCCGACCTTCCTGCCCGCCTTCATTCTCGGCATCGTCACCGTCGGTGCAGGCTGGTTCCTGTTGGCGCCTGGTCTGGGTGCCGGATGGGCAGCCTCCAAGCGGCCCAATCCCATGCAGATCCGGGCGCTCAACCTGATCTCGCACACGGTGTTCGCGCTCGGGCTTTGGGGCACGGCGCTGCTGATCCGTTGAGGGTTTAGGACTGCTCAAGCCAGTCGATCGGCCGCCATCCATGGAGAAGGTGGCGAGCGCCGATGTCGTAAGCGAAATAGTTGCCGCCACCCTCCGGCTGATCCGCTTCGCGGCTGATCTCCAGCCCGCTCAGTGACAGCAGCAGGAGCGTTCCAACGCCTCCATGGCCAACAAAAGCAATGTCGCCGGCATCATTGCCGCCGAGCACGGCCTCGACCTCGCTCACGATGCGCATCGATCGCCCGCTCCCAGCCGCGAACGCTTTTGTGCGGATTGGCGAAGAATTGGTCGGCGACCGCCTCGAACTCTGGCGGCGGCAGGAAGCCCGTCGCGGACCGGTCATTCTCATGCATCCTTTCCCTCACCACGACCGCGAGGTGGAGATGGCTTGCGAGGATTTCGGCCGTTTCCATAGCCTTGCGCTCGCCCGACGAAACGATGCGCCGGATCGGCCCGACCCATGGTTGATCGAGCATGGTAAAGGCTCTCGCTCGGCCGACGTCGGACAGCCCCCATTCCGGCACGGGAATCGCGGCATCCATCTGAACCTGGGGATGGGTGATTAGTAGGCGATCGGCATGACAGATGTCTCCCGCCAGTCGAGGGCCGCGAAGCAGGACTTCAATAGCTCTGGGTCGAACGACGCGCCTTGGTGGCAAGCGGCTGCTTTGCTTGGAGATCCGGCTTTGGCGCTGCAACCGCTGGCTTGAAAGTGCCTTTCTTGAATGGCGCCATGCCTTCGCGCGCGAGCTCGTCGGCGCGTTCGTTCTCGGCATGGCCGGCATGGCCCTTGACCCAGTTCCAGGTGACCTTGTGGCGCCGGTTGGCTTCATCGAGCGCCTGCCACAGCTCACCGTTCTTGACCGGCTTCTTGTCGGCGGTCTTCCAGCCGTTCTTCTTCCAGCCATGGATCCACTTGGAAATGCCCTCCATGACATATTTGCTGTCGGTATGAAGCTCGACGGTGCAGGGTTCCTTCAGCGCATTCAGCGCCGAAATGGCGGCCAGCAGTTCCATGCGGTTGTTGGTCGTCTCGGCTTCACCGCCGGAAAGCTCCTTGGTGGTGCCGTTGAAGCGCAGGATGGCACCCCAGCCGCCAGGGCCGGGATTGCCCGAGCAGGCGCCGTCGGTGAAGATTTCAACCTGTTTGCTCATGCTAACCCATATTCCGACGCAGATTTGATCGCCCGGTGAAAACGGATCCGTCTGATGTACTCGGTCGGATCGCGCTTCATGACCAAGCCACCATCGGGAACGGTCAGCCAGTCGTAGAGCCGGGTCAACATGAAACGCAGCGCCGAGCCGCGCGCCAGCATCGGCAATGCCGCCTTTTCCTGATCGCTCAGCGGACGCACGCTCTGATAGCTCTCAAGCAACGCCTTGCCCTTGGTGAGGTTGAAGGAAAAGTCCTTCTCGAAACACCAGGCGTTGAGGCAGGTGGCGACGTCGTAGGCATAGAGGTCGTCACAGGCAAAATAGAAGTCGATCAGGCCGGAGAGCTTTTCACCGAGGAAGAAGACATTGTCCGGGAAAAGATCGGCATGGATGATGCCTGCTGGCAGGCCCTTCGGCCAGTTCCGCTCAAGGTCCACAAAATCGGCATCGACTTCGGCCGCCAGCCCAAGCTCGACCTCGTCGGCTCGGTCGCGGGATGCGTCCCAAAGCTTGCGCCAGCCGTCGATGGCGAGTGCGTTGGGACGGGTCATCGAAAAATCGGCACCGGCCAGGTGCAGGGCGGCCAAGGCTTTACCGACCTCGGCACAATGCGTTGCCGTCGGCCGTCGCAGCGAGAGCCCTTCAAGGAAGGTGATGATGACCGCCGGGCGGCCAGCGAGTGTACCGATGACGCTGCCGTCATGCGCGGTCACCGGCAGGGGGCAAGACACACCCTTGTTGGCGAGATGGCCCATCAGCCCAAGGAAAAATGGCAGATCCGCCTTCTCGACGCGCTTTTCATAGAGGGTCAGGATGTAGGAACCGGTCGAAGTGTGCAGCAAAAAATTCGAATTCTCGGTGCCTTCGGCGATGCCCTTGTAGGACAGGAGATCGCCGACCGGATAGTGCTTCAGGAATGCGCCGAGTTCGCCTTCGGCAACGTCGGTATAGACGGCCATGTGCCTTACGCGGCTCCGTTGACGAAGGCCATGTCGGCCGGCGTCAGTTCGACATCGCGCAGTACCCGCATGACCGGAAAATCCTCCGTTTCGGTGGCCGTGATGGCCAGGTCGATGGTGACATCGAAACGCTGGCGGAACGCGTCGATGATCTCGTCGACGATGATCTCCGGCGCCGACGCCCCTGCCGACAAGCCGAGCGTCGAAATGTTGCCGATGTCATTCCACGGAATCTCGGCGGCGCGCTGTACGAGAAGCGACATCTTGGCACCCGCACGCTCCGCCACTTCGACAAGACGCCGCGAGTTGGAGGAATTGGGGGCACCGACGATCAGATAGAGATCAGCGCCCGGGGCGGTATCCTTGACCGCTTCCTGGCGGTTGGTGGTGGCGTAGCAGATCGATTCCGCCGCCGGCGCCTGCAGGGCTGGAAAGCGGTCCTTCAGCGCCCGGATGATGCCGGCGGTGTCCTCGACCGACAGCGTGGTCTGGGTGACAAAGCCTAGCGCCTGCGGGTCGGCGGGCTCGAGCGTGGCGGCGTCGGCTTCGGTCTCGACCAGCGTGACCGCGCCTTCCGGCAATTGGCCCATTGTGCCGATCACCTCGGGATGTCCGGCATGGCCGATCAACAGCACATGGCGGCCGAGCCGCTGATGGCGCATGGCCTGCTTGTGGACCTTGGAGACCAGCGGACAGGTGGCGTCGAGATAGAACAGGTTGCGCGCCTGAGCATCCGCCGGCACCGATTTCGGCACGCCATGCGCCGAGAAGACAACCGGCGACTGCCGATGCTCGGCCGGAATCTCGGAAAGCTCCTCGATGAAGACGGCGCCCAGGCTTTGCAGCCCTTCGACGACATAGCGGTTGTGCACGATCTCGTGGCGGACATAGACCGGCGCGCCATATTTCTTCAGCGCCAGCACGACGATCTGGATCGCACGGTCGACGCCGGCGCAGAAGCCGCGCGGCTGGCAGAGCCGGATCGTCAGCGGAGGCTTTGTTATTGTCTGAAGCATTAGATCCTGGCCGGTTCGTCAGCGCCGAAATGAGGTGCCTACCCCTGTTCTGTCAAGGGCCGGCCCTATGAAGGACGCTGCTAGCGTTCATTCCTTTTTCGCGGGACCGCGAAGCCGCAGGATGAGCACGGCGGCGAGCGCCGCGGCGAGCCCATACCAGGTGACGGCATATTGCAGATGGCTGTTCGGCAGGTCGATAATGGTGACGCCTCCGACCGGCAGACCGCCGGGATTGGGCGTCTTATCGGCATCGATGAAGATCGGCACCAGCGTGAACCCGGCCGGCAGCCCGGCGCTCGCCGCCATGACGTCGCGGTCCTTCCAGTAGAAGATGTTCTTGGCCATGTCATTGTCGGGAAGCATCATCGACGGCTTTGCCGGCAGCGGATTGCGAGCGAGCCCGGTGATCGTCACCCTGCCCGTCACCTGCCCTTTCAAGCGCTTGGCGGCATCCTTGAGGTCGTAGGGTACGAAGCCACGATTGATCAACACGAAGCGGCCATCGTCGAGCGCCAGCGGCGTATAGACGTTGAAGCCGGCCTCGCCTTCCCAGGTCGCGTAGAAATGCCGTTCGCCGGAATGCAGGAAGGTGCCGGAGACCGTGACCGGCGTATAGTCGACGTCTCCCGAGGCCGCGAATTCTTTCTCGACCTCTGCCAGCGGCAGCGGCGCCGAATGGGTGCGCTGGTCGATGGTCTGCAGAAGACCTTCCTTCCAGTGCAGGCGTTGGACCTGCCAGGTGCCGAGCGCCAGCAGGATAACCAGCAACACAAGACCAAGGCCGAGCAGCAATGCTGTCCTTGGCCGCGAACCGCCGCCAGTTTTGATGGATGCCTCGCTCATTCGCCGTGGTCCAGCCGGCCTTCGGCCGCCTTGTTGGCATATTGCAGGGTGAGCAACACGCCCTTGATCAGCCTCAGTGCCGTCAGGCATAGCACCACGGCCAGCGGGACCCAGACCAGCAGATGAAGCCAGAGCGGCGGGCTCAGCGTCACGTCAACCCAGAGCGCCAGGCCGACGATGATGAAGCCGATGATCAGGATGACGAAGACCGCCGGTCCATCGCCTGCATCGGCGAAAGAATAGTCGAGGCCGCAATTGGTGCAGCGTTTGCCAACGGTGAGGAAGCCGGAAAACAGCCGCCCCTCGCCGCAACGCGGGCAACGGCCATGCAGCCCAGCCGATATCGGATCGATCGGAGGCCAGATCGCCCTATCTTCACGCCTGGAAGCGTCGTCGCCCATAGCCTACCGCTCGATCTCTATTGGCGTGCCATCGGCCACCATTGCCCAGATTTCGTCCATGTCTGAGTCCGTAACGGCAATGCAGCCATCGGTCCAGTCGACCAATTGAAGCAGCCAGCCCCACCAGCCGAAACCATTGGGCTGGCCGTGGATCATGATCATGCCACCCGCGTCGACATTGCGCGCCCAGGCGGCGGCGAGATCGCCGGCATTGGGATAGGAGATGTGGATGGATCTGTGCGCGATGCTGCTGGGATTGCGCCAGTCGAGCGTATAGCGCCCCTCGGGCGTGCGCTGATCGCCCTCCTGATGCTTGTGGCCGACAGGATCGCCGCCAAGCGCAATGCTGTAGCTGCGCAGGACCTTGCCGCCGCCGATCAACTCCAGCCGGCGTTCCGCCTTGTGAATGCGCACCAGATCCACTTTCTCAGCCGCAAGGGCCGGGTGCGCCAGGAGGATGAATGCGCAAATCGCCCAGGAGATCGTCAGCCGCATCAGCAATCGATCGGCGATCATTGCGCCGAAAAGAAGAAGGCGGCCGCGTCGCCGCGGCCGCCCTCCCGAAATCGAAATCCTACGGCCGGATCAGTGGCCTTCGATCACCGCGCCGACCGATCCCCAGACATAGATCGAGGCGAACAGGAACAGCCAGACCACGTCGACGAAATGCCAGTACCAGGCGGCCGCCTCGAAGCCGAAATGCTGCTTGGGCGTGAAATCGCCCTTCATCGCCCGGACCAGGCAGACCAGCAGGAAGATGGTACCGATGATGACATGGAAACCGTGGAAGCCGGTCGCCATGAAGAACGTGGCGCCGTAGATGGAATCCTTGAAGCCGAACGGAGCGTGCATGTACTCGTAGGCCTGCACCATGGTGAACAGCATGCCGAGACCGACGGTCAGCACCAGGCCGTTGATCAGGCCCTTGCGATCGCCATGGATGAGTGAATGGTGCGCCCAGGTGACCGTGGTGCCCGACAAAAGCAGGATGATGGTGTTGTAGAGCGGCAGGTGGAAGGGATCGAGAACCTCCATGCCCTTCGGCGGCCAGACGCCACCGGTAAATGTGGCGCGCGCGTAGTTCTGTGCCTCGCCGGCAAAAAGACTCGCATCGAAATAGGCCCAGAACCAGGCAACAAAGAACATCACCTCCGAGGCGATGAACATGATCATGCCATAGCGCAGGTGCAGCGACACGACCCGCGTATGGTGCCCCTCATGCGCTTCCTTGATCGTGTCCGACCACCAGGCAAACATGGTGTAGAGCACGATCGCCAAGCCGATGAAGAACAGCCAAGGGTTGGCGATATTGAGGCCGAAGATCGGAAAAGTGCCACCCTTCAGGTACTCCATCAGGGCGACACCGCCAAACGCCATGACGAGCGCCCCTACCGAGCCCAGGAAAGGCCATGGGCTGGGGTCGACGAGATGATAGTCATGCTGTGGTTTTGCGTGCGCGTCTGCCATATCAACCCCCGAGATTTGCTTCGGTATTGGAAATTGTCTTGCCGTTGCCCGGAACCGGCTCCGAGGAGGCGACCGGCTTGGTCTTCTCTACGGGGAACATCGTATAGGACAGGGTGATCGTCTTCACGTCCTTCAGTTCCGGCACATTCACGATATCGGGGTCCACGTAGAAGAGGACCGGCATGTCCAGCGTCTCGCCGGGCTTCAGCGAGGTGTCGGTGAAGCAGAAGCACTCGACCTTGTTGAAGTATGGCCCCGCCAATTCCGGCTGCACGTTGAAGGTGGCGCGTCCGGTAACGGGGCGATCGAACTTGTTGGTCGCCTGGTAATGCGCCTGCACCGTCTCGCCGATCTTCATCGTCATCGAGCGCTGGACCGGCTGGAACTCCCACGGCACGCCGGCAATATTGGCGTCGAAGCGGACGGTGATCTCACGGTCCAGCACGCGGCCGGCATATTGCTTCTCGGCGCGTTGCGTCGTGCCGCCATAACCGGTCGCCTGGCAGAACATCTTGTAGAGCGGCACGGCCGCATAGGCCATGCCGATCATGCCGGTGAAGAAGGCAAGACAGACCGCCGCGACGATGACGTTGCTGTTCTTGCCGGCCGGCTTTTTGGACATCTCGACGCTCATCACATCGTGCCCAGATTGTGGCCGAACTTGATAATCGTGGCGATGTAGAAAATGACGACCAGCGCGGCCAGCGCCAAGCCTATGGCGATGGACCGGCTGCGCTGGGCTTTCTTCTGACGATCGGTCAGCGTGACCGTCTCAAGCTTTTCCTCGACCATGGTCATGCCCAACCCATGGCAAGTGCACGTTCGACGACGCTGTCGGCCAGGTAGGCAGCGAAGATGGCGAAGAGATAGAGCAGCGAATAAGCAAATAGTGCCTTGGCCGGCTTCATGACGCGATCATCGTCGGCCATGCCGAGCACTTTCCATGCATACCAGACAAAGCCAACACCCAGCAGCACGGCGGCCACGCCGTAGACCTGCGTGGTGTAGCCGAGCACCCAAGGCAGCACACCGACTGGGGCCAGGACCAGCGCATAGGCGAAGATCTGGCGGCGAGTCGACGCCTGGCCGGCAACATTCGGCATCATCGGGATACCGGCTCGGGCATAATCCTCGGACTTGAACAGTGCCAGTGCCCAGAAATGCGGTGGCGTCCAGAGGAAGATGATCAGGAACAGGACGATGCTCTCGAGGCTGACCGACCCGGTCACCGCGGCCCAGCCGATAACCGGCGGGATGGCGCCGGCCGCGCCACCAATAACGATGTTCTGCGGCGTCCAGCGCTTCAGCCACATCGTGTAGACGACGGCATAGAAGAAGATGGTGAAGGCCAGCAGCGTCGCGGAGAGCCAGTTGACCAGCACGCCGAGCGTCATCACAGACAGGACGGAAAGCACCAGGCCGAAGGTCAGCGCCTCGTGCGGCTGGATACGGCCGGACGGAACTGGACGGCTGGCCGTCCTGGTCATCACCGCGTCGATGTCGGCGTCGTACCACATGTTAAGCGCGCCCGAGGCGCCGGCGCCAATGGCAATAGCCAGGATGGCGATCACCGCCAGCAGCGGATTGATCGTCACGGGTGCCGCGACCAGCCCGACGAAGGCGGTGAACACCACCAGCGACATGACGCGTGGCTTCAGCAGGGCGAAGAAATCGCCCGCCGTCGCTTCCGACATGCGGAAGCCCGCTTCGTCAATACTGGTTTCGTCGACTAGGGCCATGCGTACTCAAGTCCCATAATTCCGTTTGGCCAAAACCGCCGGCGAACCGGCGGTTTCGATTTCGTGCAGGCTGCCGCCTTACTTGATCTTCGGCAGCTGCTCCCACTGGTGGAAAGGCGGCGGCGAAGGCAGCTGCCATTCCAGCGTCGTTGCGCCCTCGCCCCACGGATTGGCGCCGGCGATCCGCTTCTTCCGGAAGGCTTCGAACACGCAGTAAAGGAAGATCAACACGCCGACGGCCGAGATGTAGGAGCCAATGGACGACACGTAATTCCAGCCGGCAAACGCGTCCGGATAGTCGATGGTGCGGCGAGGCATGCCGGCGAGGCCGAGGAAATGCTGCGGGAAGAAGATCAGGTTGACGCCGACGAAGGTGACCCAGAAGTGGGTGTTGGCGATGACAGGCGAGTACATGTAGCCGGTCATCTTGGGGAACCAGTAGTACCAGCCGGCGAAGATGGCGAACACCGCGCCCAGCGACAGCACGTAGTGGAAGTGGGCGATGACGAAATAGGTGTCATGCAGCGAGCGGTCGAGGCCGGCATTGGCGAGCTGAACGCCGGTGACGCCGCCGATGGTGAACAGGAAGATGAAGCCCAGCGCCCACAGCATCGGCGTCTTGAACGAGATCGATCCGCCCCACATCGTCGCGATCCACGAGAAGATCTTCACGCCCGTCGGCACCGCGATGACCATGGTGGCGAAGACGAAATAGCGCTGCGTGTCGAGCGACAGGCCGGTCGTGTACATGTGGTGCGCCCAGACGATGAAGCCGACGGCACCGATCGCGACCATGGCGTAGGCCATGCCGAGATAGCCGAACACCGGCTTCTTCGAGAAGGTCGAGATGACATGGCTGATGATGCCGAAGCCCGGCAGGATCAGGATGTACACTTCCGGGTGACCGAAGAACCAGAACAGGTGCTGGAACAGGATCGGGTCGCCGCCGCCATCAGGCGCAAAGAACGTGGTGCCGAAATTGCGGTCGGTGAGCAGCATGGTGATGCCGCCGGCCAGAACCGGCAATGACAAGAGCAGCAGGAAGGCGGTGACCAGCACCGACCAGGCAAACAGCGGCATCTTGTGCAGCGTCATGCCGGGGGCGCGCATATTGAAGATGGTGGTGATGAAGTTGATGGCGCCGAGGATCGACGAGGCACCGGCAATGTGGATCGACAGGATCGCCAGATCCATCGCCGGTCCGGGCTGACCCGAGGTCGACAGCGGCGGATAGAGCGTCCAGCCGCCACCGACGCCATAGGCGCCCGGCGCGCTCGGCATGAACATCGAGGTGAGCAGCAGGATGAAAGCCGGCGGCAGCAGCCAGAACGAGATGTTGTTCATGCGCGGGAATGCCATGTCAGGGGCGCCGATCATGATCGGCACCATCCAGTTGGCAAAACCACCGATCAGCGCCGGCATGACCATGAAGAAGATCATGATCAGCGCATGCGCGGTGGCAAAGGCATTGTACATGCTCTTGCCGCCATCGATCGCGGCATCACCGTTCATGCCGTAGACCATCTGCGCCAAGCCGCTGAAGATCTGGATGCCGGGCTCCTGCAGTTCCATGCGGATGGCAACGGACAGCGCACCGCCGATGATACCGGCCATGATCGCAAAGATCAGGTAGAGCGTGCCGATATCCTTGTGGTTGGTCGAATAGACCCAGCGCACCCAGCCGTGATACGGCTTGTGGTCGTGCCCGTCGTGAGCTGCAGCGTCTGCCATGTTCCGCTCCGTTCCCTAAATCTTGCTAACCCGCGACATCAATTGCCGGCGGCCGCTACCTTGTTCTGGCCGTCGACTTCGGCCATGAGCGTCTTGTTGGCGCCTGGCAGATCGGTCTTGGCCGCAGCCAGCCAGGTCTTGAACTGCGTGTCGGATACGACACGAATGGCGATCGGCATGAAGGCGTGGTCCTTGCCGCAGAGCTGCGAGCACTGACCGTAATAGAGGCCTTCCTTCTCCGCCTTGAACCAGGTTTCGTTGGTGCGCCCCGGAACGGCGTCCATCTTGATGCCAAAGGACGGCATGGCAAAGGAATGGATCACGTCGGTCGCGGTGACGAGCACGCGCGTCATCGTGTTGACCGGCACCACCAGCTCGTTATCAACCGCGAGCAGGCGTGGATAAACCTTGCGGTCTTCCTTGCCGGCCTTGGCGCGATCGCCATCCTGAAGAATGGCCGAATTGAAGGTGAGCGTGTTGTCCGTCTGGTACTCGTAGTCCCAGTTCCACTGGTTGCCGGTCGCCTTGACGGTGAGCTTCGGCTCTTCCCCCGGCGTATATTGCGCGGTCAGGAGCTTGAACGAAGGAATGGCGATGAAAAGCAGGATGACGACCGGTCCCACCGTCCAGATCACTTCGATCAGCGTGTTGTGGCTGGTTTTGGCGGGCACCGGATTGGCGCTCGCCCGAAACCGGAAGATGCAATAGGCGAGAAGAAACAGCACCAACAGGGTGATCGGAACGACAAACCACATCGTGTAGTTCCCGAAGCTCTCGATCTGCCGCATCATGTCGGTCGCCGGCGCCTGGAAGCTAGTCTCCCACGGCACGGGCTGATCAGCATGGGCGGATGTGCCGGCGAAAAACGCGGTGGCAGCCCCAGCACTGGCTAGAAACTTGGCGTTTGCTAGGAATTTTCTCATCGCCCTCTTCGTCTCCCAGTTTCTCGCGAACGTGCCCGCGAGAATACGAACAATGCCGGGACGGGAATCCCGACAGTCTCAAGGTGGTTCAAACCATACTCTTTTTCCCTCCGCAAGAAAGGAGCGGAGGAAACTGTGCGGCATTTTTGCGCGCAAGCTGGCACGGCTCTTCCGAGGCGGCGGCGAAGGCTGCGAATCGCGTATGTCCGGCAAGCTACCCGCCTCACGCCGGCGGGGTGGGCGCAGCGTCGTAATTCAGGCGAATTTGGCAGGGAAAAAGCGCCGTATTGCCTGTTTCGGGACAGTTCGGCCGCGGTCTCGTCCTTTACTTGGCATTGGCGCGGCTTAAAGTGCCGTGATTCGCAATGGAGCCGTCATGAACTCTTGGCTTTCTAGACTGGGGCGTACGAGACTGGGGCTTTCGAGCGCCTTGGCGAAAGCCATTTTTGTCGTTGCCCTGTCCGCGGCCGGCCTGTCTGTCGCCAGTCAGGCCAATGCCGCGCAGCCGAGCGGCACGGTGCGCTCGACGCATGGTGCCTGGTCGATCATCTGCGACACGCCCGCCGGTGCCACCTCTGAACAATGCGTGATGATGCAGAATGTCGTCGCCGAGGACCGCCCGGAGATGGGGCTGTCGGTCGTCGTGCTGCGGACCGCCGACAACAAGGCCGAGATTCTGCGCGTGCTGGCGCCGCTCGGCGTGCTCCTGCCCAACGGGCTTGGCCTCAATGTCGACGGCAAGGACATCGGCCGCGCCTATTTCGTGCGCTGCTTCCAGGACGGCTGCTATGCAGAGGTGATCCTCGAAAAGCCATTGCTCGACACGCTGAAAACCGGCACGTCGGCCACCTTCATCGTCTTCCAGACGCCGGAAGAAGGCATCGGCATTCCCGTTGACCTCAAGGGCTTCGCCGACGGTTTCGCCGCCCTGCCCTGACGTCAGGACGCTTGCGGAAAACTCGATCCTGGCGCACAATTCCCGCAAGATGCGGGTTTTTGGCGGTGGGGATCATCATGCGCTCGTTTTCTTTGCTTCTATCCGCGGGTCTGATTTCGACTGGCGCGGTTTCTGTCGCTTGGGCTGACAATCCCGAAATCATCACGGCACCTGATCCGGCGGCAATTCTCGACATTGCCAAGGGTTATGGCTCGGCCAAGCTGGACAAGGACGACGGTGGCGACCCCATGGTCTCCGGCCGGCTCGAAGGCATGAAATATGTCATCTACTTCTATGGCTGCGAAAACCACGAGAAGTGCAAATCGATCCAGTTTTCCTCGGGCTACACCGATGCCTTCACGGCCGATCAGGCTAATGAGTGGAACAAGAAATTTCGCTGGGTCAAGGCGTTTTCCGGCGACGGATCCAACTTCAAGATGGATGTCAGCTTCATCGGCGGCATCACCAAGGCCAATCTCGAGGAAGATTTCTCGAACTGGGATTCGATGACCAACAACATCAAGGACTTCATCAACCAGAAGTGACGCCGGCGGCCTGTCGGCGATCGCATTTGTTCCCGCATCGCAGCGGGACGATTGTCTCGGCGCGGCTTCGCGCCTACATCGTGGGAAACAAGCTCTCTTCCCACGAATGGATGCGCCATGAACAGCCTGATCGGCCAATTCGACATTTCAGACGATCGCGTCAAGCAGATCGTCGCCGACACCATTAACGGCGCCGACGACGGCGAACTGTTTCTCGAATACAGCGAGAGCGAGGCGCTGATGTTCGACAATGGTCGGTTGAAGACCGCCAATTTCAACACCGACCAGGGTTTTGGCCTGCGCGCGGTTGCGGGTGAAGCCAGCGGCTACGCTCATTCGAGCGACCTGTCCGAGGTTTCGCTGCTGCGCGCGGCCGCCGCTGTCTCGACCGTCAAGGGTGGCTATTCCGGCACGCTTGCCGCCGCACCGGCCCGCACCAATACCCATCTCTACGGCGATGAGAACCCGATCCCCTCCCCCTCCTTCGAGGCCAAGGCAAAGCTGCTGCAGGAAATCGACGCCTGGCTGCGTGCGCAGGATCCGCGCGTGCGCCAGGTGACCGCCTCGCTCGCCGCTTCCTGGCAGCATGTCGAGATCGTGCGCGCCGATGGCCAGGTGGTGCGCGATATCAGGCCGCTGGTCCGCATCAACGTCTCGGTAGTGGTTGGCGATGGCGACCGCCAGGAAAGCGGCTCCTACGGCATGGGCGGACGCAAGGCGTTCGGCGAATTCCTGATCGAGGACGCCTGGCAGCACGCCGCCAAGGAGGCGCTCCGGCAGGCGCTGGTCAACCTCGAGGCCATTCCGGCGCCGGCAGGCACGTTCGACATCGTGCTGTCCAGCGGCTGGCCTGGCGTGATGCTGCACGAAGCCGTCGGCCATGGGCTGGAAGGCGATTTCAATCGCAAGAAGACCTCCGCCTTCGCCGGCCTGCTCGGCCAGCAGGTTGCCGCAAAAGGCGTCACCGTCGTCGATGACGGCACCATTCCCGAGCGGCGCGGTTCACTCACCGTCGACGACGAGGGCACGCCTTCGGCCCGCAACGTGCTGATCGAGGACGGCAGACTGGTCGGCTACATGCAGGACCGGCAGAACGCCCGGCTGATGGGCATGAAGGCGACCGGTAACGGCCGTCGCGAAGGCTACGCGCACCAGCCGATGCCGCGCATGACCAACACCTACATGACTTCAGGCGACATGGAGCCCGACGAGATCATCGCCTCGGTCAAGAACGGCATCTATGCCGTCTCCTTCGGTGGCGGCCAGGTCGATATCACTTCGGGCAAGTTCGTGTTCGGCTGCACCGAGGCCTACATGATCGAGAACGGCAAGGTGACGCAGCCGATCAAGGGTGCGATGCTGATCGGCAATGGGCCGGATGCCATGCACCGCGTCTCGATGGTCGGCAACGACATGAAGCTCGACAATGGCATCGGCATGTGCGGCAAGGCCGGACAAGGCGTGCCGGTCGGCGTCGGCCAGCCGCATCTCCGGATGAACCAGATGACGGTCGGCGGCACCCGGGTTTGAGGATGCAATCCGGCAGGCTTGAATGTCTTCCGCGACAAGACTATCTTACCATTGTCTTACATGAAGGCGTGGCGCGATGGCTGCAACAGAAAAACTTGTAACGACCGTCTCCACCAAGGGACAGGTAATCCTGCCGAGCGCGATCCGGAAACAGAGGGACTGGGGCGCGGGCACGCGCTTGGAGGTCGAAGACACTCCCGATGGAGTCCTTTTGAAATTGGCGCCGGCATTTGCCCCGACGCGACCGGAAGATGTCTTTGGCGTCCTGCCGCGCAGCGGCACCCCGAAGACGCTGGAGGAAATGGACGCCGCAGTCCTTGCTGAAGCACGGCAACGCGATGCTCGCAATTGATACCAATGTTGTCGTCAGGTATTTGACGAACGACCATCCCGATCAGTCCCCGCGAGCACGGCAGCTTATCGATGGTCAGCCTGTCTTTGTCTCTGTCACGGTAATCCTGGAGGCAGAGTGGGTGCTGCGCAGTGCCTACGGTCATAGCCAGGCCGTGATCGCCAGCACACTGCGGATGTTCGGCGGGTTACCAACGGTGGAGCTGGAAGATGCCGCGATTGTCTCTCCTGCGCTGGATCTGTCGGAGGCAGGAATGGATTTCGCAGATGCGCTGCATCTGAGGAAATCAGCGCATTGCGCCGGCCTGGCAACCTTTGACCGTAGTTTCCTCAAGGCCGCGAGGGCGGCGGGATATGACAGCGTACAGGAAGCCTGACGAGGAAGCGGTCTGGACGCTCTGACGCTCGAACTTGGCCTGGTGCGTCGGCTGATCCTTGTTTTTCGGCTTGAATCTCCGCCATACCTTGAAGTGAACACAATCGACGTTAGGAAATCATTAAGTCTTTAACTGCCTGGGCTGCCTTTGCGCGCGGACGCAGCACCAGTTCCTCGTTGTGGTGGTGGTTTTGACAATGCGGCACTCCCTGACTTCGTCTTTCCTGGTTGGCTTTGTTTCGTTGATTGGTGCGACATCGCTGCCAGCAAGTCCGGCGGCAGCGCAGTCGACATGGTTCAAGTCGCAATCGGCGCAATCGTCCAGGGATGGAGCGCGCTCCGCCGCCGTGGGTGGAAGCACCAGCGTGCCCTACGGCTGGCTCGATTTCTGCCATCGCCGGCCAAAAGAGTGCAAGGGGCCCGTTCTACCAGCCGCGAGTGTCAAACTGACCGCGCAGAACCTACGCATCCTCAAGCGCATAAATCAGACGGCCAACAATTCCATCAAGCCGGTCAGCAACTTTGAGCATTGGGGCACGATGGAAGACCACTGGGATTACCCGGTTGACGGCAAGGGCGACTGCAAGATCTACGCGCTCTACAAGCGCAAGCTTCTTCGGGAGGCTGGGTTCCCCCGGCAGGCGCTTTTGATGACAGTCGTGCGCGACCTCGACAATGAGGGCCACACCATCCTGACGGTGAAAACCGACAAGGGCGATCTCGTCCTCGACAATCTGGTCAACGAAATCAGGCCCTGGAACGCGACCGGCTATTACTTCCTGAAACGCCAGTCGCAGCAGAATCCGAATGTCTGGGTGTCGATCAACCAGCGTGGTGGTACGCCGAAGACCCTCTCGAAAGTTGCCAAGCTCGTAGACTGAGGGCTTGGGCGACCCGTGGCGCTCCAGGCGCCGCGGGCGTTCGGTGGCTGTCGGCATGGCAGATGCCGTGGCTGCCTCTTCCGCGCTCAATCCGGCCCTAAGTCGAAGCTGATAGAAACCCGGCTCACGCTTTTCCCGGAATTGCCGCCAGCCCCGAGGGTTAGGCTGGCAGCAGCATCTTGGCCGTGGAGCCGATGATCAGGTGGCTTTGCCGCCGTTCTTCTTGCACTCGGCGCGGAATTTTTCGCGCGCCTTGCCGTGCAGCTTCTGGGCGTCGGCAAGCGCTGAACATTGCTTCGAAATCGCGGTTTTCTCCGGCGTCATGGCAGTCGTCTTTGGCTTCTTCGCGGGGGCGACAGTGGTGGTCGTGGCCGGCGCGGTCGTGGTGGCTGCCGTCGTCGCTGCCGCGGCAGCTCCCGTCATAACAAACCCGGCTACGACGATAGACGTCAGAACGCTTGCAATCTTCATTGTGATGTCTCCCTTGAGCGCCCCGCCCAACATTGACTGGTAAAAGCGAGCCAAGCGACCGAGCAATCTTGGCCGCACCCAACCACGCAGTTGTGATCTGGCCGTGTATCGCCGTGCCAGGCCGCGTTCGCAGCCCGACACGCGCTATTTCCTGCAGGCAGGCTCGTTGGGATGCCCGCAAGACGGCTTCTTGCCGACCTGCCGTTGGTTTTGCTGTGGCTGAGGCTGCCGCTGTATGTGCGTCTGCGCCTGGAACTGCGGCTTCTGCGGCTTTGAAAGCACCTGCACCTTCGGCTTGTCTTGCAGCTTCAACTGGCGGTGCGGATTGCTGTTCGAGACCTTGCCGCCCGCTGGCCCGCCATCGGCCGGTGGCTTGTGGAACTTGGGTCCTTTGCCCTGTCCGTTGGCTGCCCCATTCGTCATGTCCGAGCCACCTGCGCCCTGACCATGGAGCTTTTTCATTTTGCCGTTGGCTCCGACCTGGCCATTGAGCACTGCGGGATTGTTGGTCTTCAGTTTCAGCTGGCTATTCTGCCCATTGCCGGAAGGTGCCGTGGCGCCGGCCGGGAGCTTGCGCAACTTCGTGCCCTTGTCCTGTCCATTGGTTACCGGAGCCGCGCCGTTGGAGGTCGTCGCGGCATCCGCAACACCCTGCTTGCGCAACAGCTTGCCTGATTTGTCGTTGGCCATATTCTGGCCGTTGAGGACCGGCTTGCCGTTGACCAGGGGCAGCGTCTTGCCGTCGGCACCAGGCAGAGCGTGGCCGGCCAGTTTGTCCGCCGGCAGCGTTTTCGACAGCGGCGTGCCGCCGTTCTGCTGTCCCGTTTTGACCAGTTTCGATGGCAAGCCGCCCGGATTGACCTTGGCGAGCGTGGCTTCCTTCTTCTGCAGGAAAGCCGGCCACGCCACCTTGGTCGCAAATGCGGCCGCACCGATGCCCACCGCACCCGCGGTCAGCTTCTGGCCGGTGGTGAGGCCACCCTGGTTCTCGTTGATCGTCGTGTTGTTGATGATCGTGGTGTTGTGGATGTTGTTGAAGATCACATTGTTCGGGGGCGGGAAGATGTCATGCGGCGGGTTCACCCAAACCGGCACGGGCACGAACACCGGCGTCGGCAGCAGGAAGACGCCGATCGGCGGTGGCGGTGGCGGCAGTTCGATGAAGTCGCGCGACCGCGGCTGCAGGAAGATCACCGCCACCGGTGGCGGCGGATCGAAGCCGAATTCGGGGTCGTCGAAATAGAGCACAGGCCGGTCGACATAGACGATTTCTTCCGGCGGCGGCGGCGGCACGTCGTAGGCATAGACGGCAAAACCCTGCGGCGGCTCGAGGGCGGCGTCGAAATGCTCGAGCCTGCGGCGAGCATCCCAGGCATGGGGGCCATGCGGATAACGATCGAGATAAGACCAATAGGCCTCGGGCGTGTCCCTGAGCCAGGTCTGGCGCCAGGTGATCGCCTCGCGCCGCGCCGCCAGGATGGCGCGCACGCGCCTGGCCATCGGGTCGTGGGGATAGGCGACGATGAAGTCTTCGTAGCCGCGCATCGTGTCGCGATCGAGGGCCGCGATGTAGGCGTCATGCGCATCGAAGTCGCGGATTTCCTTGGTCCGGTTTGTCCGCACCTCGGCGGCTGAAACCTGCGGCGCCGGGGCATCCGGGCCGCGGTCGAAGAAGACGAAGGGATCGGTGATCTTGGAGGCGTTCCAAGGAACCTCCGCGCCATCCGTCACTTCGTTGACCCGCAGCCGCGTGCGGTCGAACACATCGCCAAGCTGCAGGCCACCATCCCTGATCATCTCGGCAAGCGCCTGCGCATAGGCGCCATACGAGCCTTTGCCTTCAGGTGCGACTGTGCCCGGGGCGGCATTGAAGGCGACCAGCATGTTCGGGTCGGGGTCGACGAGTGCGAGGCCGCCGGCAAGCGGCTGGTTCGACTTCGCGAAGGAATTTGGTCGCGCCGCGTCGAGCACGACGATGTTGACCTTGTTCGGCAAGGCCGCGAGTGGCTTGGTGAGATCGGAAACCCGCACGGCGGCCATCGGCACGTCGGCGGCATTGGCGATCTGGGCATCGACCGGCACGAAATAGTTCTCGCCCTCGAACTGCAGGCCCTGGCCTGCCAAATAGACAAACACCACCGCGTCGGGACCGGCTGCCGTCACCTTGGCGAGGAAATCGCGGTAGGCGCCGCGCAGCGATTCCTGGTCGACATCGCGCGCGCCGACCACGTCGAACCCCGCCGCCTGCAATGTCTGCGCAATCAGGCCGGCATCATTAGCCGGCGTCGCCAGTGCGCCCGCAGGGTAGGCAGCGTTGCCGATGACGAAGGCAAGGCGTTTTTCGCCTTGCGCCAGCGCCCCGGCCGTCGAGCCGAACGCAAAAATGGAGACAGCGAGGAAGAAAGCGAGGAATTTCGAGACCGTCCGCATTACGATCATCCGTCAGGTGAGAGTGCCGATGCTTCCGCCCAAGAGCCCGGACTAGGCCGGTGCAAAAAGGCGGCTTTGCGGCGCCTTTCGGTCGAGAGCGGCCGGCGTGCCCGGTCTCAACGAAACGTGATCGTTGGCTGGCTCAGCCGCGCCTTCTCCTGGGTTTTTCCAGCAGAGCGACCGCCTCGACATGGGGCGACCACAGGAACTGGTCGACCGGCGTCACGCTTTTCACGGTGTAACCACCGTCGATGAGGATGCGCAGGTCGCGAGCCAGCGTCACCGGGTTGCAGGATACGGCGGCAACGAAAGGAACATCCGAGCGGGCAATCTGCTTCGACTGGTCCTCGGCGCCCGCGCGGGGCGGGTCGAAGACGACGCCATCAAAGACATTCAGCTCCTTGAAGGTCAGCGGACGGCGAAACAGGTCGCGGCGTTCGCCGGTCACCCGCTTCAAACCGGTCGCGAAGCGTGAGCCCCGGTCGAGCGCGGAAAGTGCCGCCGCATCGCCTTCCACGGCATGGACTTCCGACTTCGCGGCAAGCCGAAAGGTAAAGCTGCCGCAGCCGGCGAAAAGGTCGGCGACCTTCTTGGCGCGCTTGAGATGTCCGCCGACGATCTCGGCCATTGCCTGTTCGGCTGCCTCGGTCGCCTGCATGAAGGCGCCCGGTGGCAAGGCGACCGCGACGCCGCCGAACATGACCACGGGCTTCCTCGGCTCGATGACGATCTCGTCATCGATGGACAGCCTGGCAAAGCCCTGCGCAAGGACAAAATTGGAGGCGATGCGCCGCTGGTGTTCGCCAAGCTTGCCGGAGTCGTGCACCGCGACATCGAGTCCCGATCCAGTCACCGTGACCGCCATTCGGAACGATTTCGTGGTGGCGCATATCAAATCGGCGAGCGCTCTCAACCGGTCAAGTGCTGCGACAATCTCGGGCAGCGAGATCGGGCATTCGGATATGGAGATGATTTCCGGCGACAGATGGCGGTTGAAGCCGAGCAGCATGCCCGTATCGGCGCGCCGGGCGGCGAGTACGACACGACGGCGCGTATGCGGCGCACAGGCGACCAATGCGCCAATCTCGCAATCGATGCTCTTCAGGGCGTGCACCACCTTGTCGCGTTTCCACTGGCGATAGGCTTCGGCCTCGAAATGCTGGAGAGCACAGCCGCCGCATTCGGTGAAATGGCGACAGGCGGGTTCGATGCGCAGCGGCGAGGCCTCCAGCACCGCCATCAGCGTGGCGCGGTCGCGTTCACGAGCAGCCGTGACAGTCTCCCCCGGCAGCGTGAAGGGGATGAACAAATCGCCGCTTTCGGTCTCGGCAATGCCGTCGCCCTGGGCGCCAAGCTTTTTGATGGTGAAGCGCGTGCTCATCGATCCTTGATCCCACCGAGCAGGAATTCACGATTGCCGTCGCCGCCTTCGATCGGCGACAGATGCAGGCCGAGCGAGCGCCAGCCGGGAACATCGTCGAGCCAATCCTGCAGCAGGCCGGCGACACCGGCGGCGGCGAAGGGGTCTTTCAACAGGCCGCCCTTGCCGATCGCCTCGCGGCCGGCCTCGAATTGCGGCTTGACCAGAAAGATCGCGCCGGCACCGGGCTTCGCAATGGTAAGTGCCGGCGGCAGCGCCAGTTTCAGCGAGATGAAGCTGACGTCGGAAACAATGAAATCCGGAATGCGGCCGGCCAGATCGGCGAGCGTGAGATCGCGGGCGTTCAGCCCCTCGATGACGGTCACGTGGGGGTCACCGCCGATATCGGGGTGCATCTGGCCATGACCGACATCGATGGCGGTGACATGGGCGGCGCCGCGTTCCAGCAGCACCTGGGTGAAACCGCCCGTCGAAGCGCCGATGTCGAGCGCCTCGCGACCGGCGGGATCGATGCCGAAATGGTCGAGGCCGCCGATCAGCTTCAACGCCGCGCGCGATACATAACCTTGCGCCGGGTCGTCGATGGCAACGAGGCATTGCGGCGAAACGTTCTGACCGGGCTTGCGGGCAAGGACGCCATCAACCGTCACCGTGCCGCGCTCGACCGCGTCGCGGGCACGCGAGCGGCTGGCAAACAGGCCGCGCTGGACGAGCAGGTCGTCGAGCCGCTGGCGTGTGCTGGCTGGCAGAGGCGAGTTCATCGGCCTTCATGGCGAAAGCCGGCGGCGAAGGCAAGGATAATGGGCGGGACCGCGGAACATCTGCGCCGAGCCAGCACCCCGATAGCTTGCGATCACCGTTGTGGGCCGGCACAATGGCGAGGAAGAGCGCCATCCACACTCGGACCCGAAGGAGGCCGGATGCTGACGGGAGCCTGCCACTGTGGTGCGACGCACTGGACCCTGGAGGGCGATCCCGGGCCAATCACGGCTTGCAACTGCACGCTGTGCCGTCGCTACGGGACGCTCTGGGCTTACGACTTTGTCGATGAGCGTATCCGCGTCGTTGGACCGGTGAGCAGCTACACCCGTACCGGAAAAGACGAGCCTTCGCTCGAGATCCTTTTCTGTCCGACCTGTGCCTGCGTGCTGGCCTGGCGCGGCTTGCGCGCCGGTGCCTCCGGCCGAACACGCATCGCCGTCAATGTGCGCCTGGCGCCGCCACAAGCCGTTGCCGATCTGCCAATCGACCATTTCGATGGCCTCGACACATTCGACGACCTGCCGCGCGATGGCCGCTGCGTGCGCGATATGTGGTTCTAGAGAGATCCACCGTTTCACGGAAACGGCGAAGCGCTCTAACTCATTGTTTAAGGCAATTCCGGACGGAAAACCGTTTCACACTTTTCCTGGAATTGCTCTAGAAAATGGTGCGGGACACCTGACGCTCGACGGCTGGAGACAAACCGTCGTCCCTATCCCCCGAGGCTTGCACAGCCGGATGCTCGGCCGCAACGGCAGACACCGGAGCAACATCTGGCAGAACCACAAGCTGCGGCACCTGCTTGTAGGAAAAGCCACCACGGATATCGCCCATCTTGCTGGCGACGATGCCCTGCGCCGCCTTTTCAAGATTGCGATCATAGCGCGTCTCGGCAGCCGCGGGTGCTGCAAGGGCGGCTGAAAGTGCCACGCCACACAGAAGCGTTCTCATTGTTGTTGTCTCCCTGCCTGGTCACGATCTAGCAGGACGCCGTTGAAAAACGGCCAAGAGACACGGTAAGCAAAGCGCCAAACGACAGCGTAAACAATGCGTTACGAAATCAAGCCGGCAAACTGATTCAAGCCGTTGAGATTTTGATTCAGGCGCGCTGGGCGCGGACTGTATGCCCGAGTGCAACGAATACGGTGCGCACGATGCCGGCGGCGTCGAGGCCGGCATCGGCGTACATCTTTTCCGGCTTGGCGTGGTCGCTGAAGACGTCGGGCAGGACCAGCGGACGCACCTTCAGGCCACTTTCCAGCAATCCTTCATGAGCAAGGAACTGCAGCACGTGGCTGGCGAAGCCGCCAATGGCGCCCTCCTCCACCGTCACCAGAACCTCGTGCGAGCGGGCCAGCCGCCGGATCAGGTCCTCGTCGAGCGGCTTGGCGAAGCGGGCATCGGCAACGGTGGTGGAAAGCCCGGCCGCGCCGAGTTCCTCGGCGGCAACAAGGCAATCCTGCAAGCGCGTGCCGAAGGACAGAAGTGCTACCTTGCTGCCTTCCCTGACGATGCGGCCTTTGCCGATATCGAGAACCGACCCGCGCTCCGGCATGTCGACGCCGACGCCATTGCCGCGCGGATAGCGGAAGGCGATCGGGCCGTGATCATAGCTCGCGGCAGTGCGCACCATGTGGCGCAGTTCAGCCTCGTCGGCTGCCGCCATCACGACAAAGCCCGGCAGGCTTGCGAGGAAAGTGGTGTCAAAGGCGCCGCAATGGGTGGCGCCGTCAGCGCCGACGAAGCCGGCGCGGTCGATCGGGAAACGCACCGGCAGTTTCTGGATCGCAACGTCATGGACGACCTGGTCGTAGGCACGCTGCAGGAAGGTCGAATAGATCGCCGCGAACGGCTTGTAGCCTTCGGTCGCCAGTCCAGCGGCAAAGGTGACAGCATGCTGCTCGGCGATGCCGACATCGAAGGTTCTAGCCGGGAACACTTCGCCGAACAGGTCGAGGCCGGTGCCGCCCGGCATGGCGGCGGTGACGGCGACGATGCGGTCGTCCTCGCGGGCTTCCTGGATCAGGCTTTCGGCGAACACCTTGGTGTAGGCCGGCGCATTGGCCGGCGCCTTGGCCTGCGCGCCGGTGATGACGTCGAACTTGTTGACGCCGTGATATTTGTCGGCGGCTGCTTCCGCCGGCGCATAACCCTTGCCCTTCTGGGTAACGACATGGATCAGCACCGGACCTTCGCCATTGTCGCGGACGTTTTTCAGGACCGGGATCAAATGTTCCAGATTGTGACCATCGATCGGACCGATGTGATAGAAACCGAGCTCCTCGAACAAAGTGCCGCCGGTGACGTAGCCGCGCGCATGCTCGACCGCCCTTGTGATCGCACGATCGGCGCGCTTGCCGAGATAGGATGTCAGTTTCTTGCCGAAATCGCGCAGGCCGGCATAGGCCTTGCCCGAGGCGAGACGCGCCAGATAGGCGCTCATGGCGCCGGTCGGCGGGGCGATCGACATGTCGTTGTCATTGAGGATGACTATGAGGCGCGCATCGAGCGCACCGGCATTGTTCATCGCCTCATAGGCCATGCCGGCCGACATGGCGCCGTCGCCGATGACGGCGATGACATTGTTGCGGCCGCCTGCGAGGTCGCGGGCAGCAGCCATGCCGAGGCCGGCCGAGATCGAGGTCGAGGAGTGGGCGGCGCCGAACGGATCGTATTCGCTCTCGGCGCGGCGGGTGAAGCCGGACAGGCCGCCTTCCTGGCGCAGTGTGCGGATGCGGTCGCGGCGGCCGGTCAGGATCTTGTGTGGATAGGCCTGGTGGCCGACATCCCAGATCAGCCGGTCATCCGGGGTGTTGAAAACATAATGCAGCGCCACCGTAAGTTCGACCACGCCGAGGCCAGCACCCAGATGGCCGCCGGTGCGGGACACGGCGTCGACCAGTTCGGCGCGCAGTTCGAACGCCAGTTGCGGCAGCTCACTCTCGGCAAGCGCGCGCAAATCCGCCGGGATGCGGACCTTGTCGAGAAGCGGCGTATGCGGCGTTGCGTTCACGGGTGCTTTGGCTTTCTGTTCATCGGCGGGATAGGCCGCCGACCGGCGAAAGTAAATGCGTGTCGGTGACGCGGGCCTGCTCCCAAAATGACAGCGCGTCGAAACAGCTTATGGCCGCGCTTTCAAGTCCTTGTTTTCGTGCATAACGTGGTCCCGAAACCGGGCCGCTTTTGGGCGATATTCATTAGTTTTCCGGCAGCGGAATAAACTCTTCCTCATCTCCAGGAACGATATCGAAGCGGCCGGTCTTCCATTCTTGCTTGGCCTGTTCGATGCGCTCCTTGGATGAGGATACGAAATTCCACCAGATGTAACGCTTCGAGCCGAGCGAGGCGCCGCCGAACAGCATGAAATGCGCACCGGTTTGCGACGATATGACGATCTCGTCGCCGGGCCGGAACACCAGCAGCCGTTCGGCCGGAAAGACGTCGCCCGAAATCGCGACCTCGCCTTCCAGCGTGTAGATGGCGCGCTCTTCGGCATCAGCCGGAATTTTCACGCTGGCGCCCGGCGCCAGTCTGAGGTCGGCGTAGAGCGTCTCGGTATCGGCCCGCACCGGCGAGCGCAGTCCCTGGAAATCGCCGATGACGACGCGGCCGCTGATGCCTTCAGCGTCGATCTCGGGGAGCAGCAAGGCAGCCGTGTTCTCGAACACCGGGGCGACTTCCTCCTTGCCGTCCGGCAAGGCCAGCCATGTCTGCAGGCCGGAGATCGACATCGGCGCGCCGCGCAGTTCCTCGGGCGTCCGCTCGGAATGGACGATACCACGGCCGGCGGTCATCAAATTCACGTCGCCGGGCTGGATCACCATTTCGGTGCCGAGCGAATCGCGATGCCTGATCTTGCCGTCGAACAGATAAGTCACCGTCGACAGGCCGATATGCGGATGCGGACGGACATCCATCGCCTGGCCGGACCGCAGGATCGCCGGCCCCATGCGGTCGAAGAAGATGAACGGGCCGACCAGCCGCCTCTTGGCGGTCGGCAAGGCGCGGCGCACCTCAAAGCCGCCAATGTCCTTGGCGTTCGGGATGACCATCAGCTCGATCTGGTCGCTGGCGAAAGCATCGCCCGCTTCAGGGTCTTTCCCGGGGAAGAAACTCACGAGACCTCCTTGTCAGCG
The DNA here is from genome assembly GCF_055456085.1 of Mesorhizobium subarcticum. NCBI lineage: Bacteria > Pseudomonadati > Pseudomonadota > Alphaproteobacteria > Hyphomicrobiales > Phyllobacteriaceae > Mesorhizobium > Mesorhizobium subarcticum. The sequence goes on from NZ_CM144237.1 coordinate 5,999,230, forward strand.
GACAATGCCCGCCTGCACGCATCAGGCAAAGCGGATCGCCGCCTTTGCCCGCAGCTTGGCCGCCACCTCCTCGCGATTGCGCGGAAGCTGGTGGGTTTCGAGCGAATCGAGCAGCTCGCGCGCCGACGCCGCAATGGCTTCGACGGCATGATCGAACGCGTGCTGGTTCTGCTTCGACGGCCTGGTCGCTCCGCTCAGCTTGCGGACGAACTGAAGGGCCGCGTCGCGGACTTCGTCATTGGTTGCCGGCGGATCAAAATTGAACAGGGTCTTGATGTTTCTGCACATCGCTTCCGTATCTCCTCTTGTCCCGGAGCCGTTTCAGTCGGGATGAACTCTATCCTCAATCATGATCATGTCCAAAACTCGGTAAGACAACACCGTGCCTCAGTCCGCGTCGAGGGGCTCCGTCCCGACCGGCTTGCCATCGCGCGACAGCCTGATCTTCTCGACCTTGTCCTCGGCGGCCTTCAGCAGCCGGTCGCAATGCGCCTTCAGGGCCTCGCCGCGCTCATAGATCTTGATCGACTGGTCGAGCGGCACGTCGCCACGCTCCAGATCATCGACGATCTTCTCCAGCGCGTCGAGTGCCTGCTCGAAGCTCATCGCCTTGACGTCTTCGTTGGTCTCAGCAGCCATCATTCATCCTTTCATCAGTCGCCCGACATGAGCGGCGACTGAAAATGCCAATCCTTGCAGATCGTAGCCGCCCTCGAGCAGGCTGACGAGCCGGTTGCCGCTGTGGCGGGCCGCTCGCTGCATCAGCTGACCGGTCGCCCAGTCGAAATCATCCTCTGTCAGATTGATCTCGGCTAGCGGATCGCGATGGTGCGCATCGAAGCCGGCCGAAATGATGATCAGATCGGGCGCGAAATTGTCGAGTGCTGGCAACACGCGCGACAGGAAGGCATCGCGAAACACCTCGCTGCCGGTCTGCGGCGCCAAGGGCGCGTTGACGATGTTGCCGGCTCCGGTCTCGCTCTTCGCGCCGGTGCCGGGATAAAGCGGCATCTGATGCGTCGAGCAATAGAGCACCGAGGGATCGTCCCAAAAGATATCCTGCGTGCCGTTGCCGTGATGCACATCCCAGTCGACGACGGCAACGCGCTCGACGCCATGCTTCTTCTGCGCATAGCGGGCAGCGATCGCCGCCGTGTTGAAAAAGCAGAAGCCCATCGCCGTGTTCTTCTCGGCATGGTGGCCGGGTGGCCGGGCGGCGACGAAGACATTGTCGGCGCGGCCGGCAAAGACGTCGTCGACGGCCGCGTTGGCGGCGCCGATCGCGGTGATCACCGCTTGCCAGCTCTTCGGGCTGGCGGTGGTGTCGGCGTCGATGCGGGCGATGCCCTCGTCAGGAATGGCGGCGCGGACGCGGGCCACGAAATCGGCGGGATGGGCATAGAGGATGGTGGCCTCATCGCCCTCCGGCGCCTTGACGCGGTCGAGTGCGGCAAAGGTTTCGTCGTCGAGGACGCGCTCGATGGCGCGCAAGCGGTCCGGCCGCTCGGGATGGCCGGGCGGCGTGAGGTGTTCGAGGAAGATAGGGTGCGTGTAGAGACGGGTTGTCATGCTCCCTATCTAGTGCCCCGGCGCTGCGATGGCCATGCGTTGCGGCTTGATGGCTGGGGAAAATCACGCCTGCGTCCATTGGCGTCGCTGCGGGGATTGGCGCCGCGGGCGCTTCGGCGTAAGGTCGCCGTCACTGCCTGGTGCCCGCCGGTCTGTTTGTTTAGCCGCATTCTGCGACGCCAAGTGATTTCACTTGGCTGCAAATGCTCTGGCGGGAGAATCGGGAACACGGTTGAATTCCGTGGCGTGCCCAACGCTGTGAGGGGGACCGCGCCGGTAAATGCCACTGTCGATGACGGGAAGGCACCGGACGCGGGTTGATCCCGAGCCAGAAGACCGGCCTGGCAGGCATCGTCATCCGCATGGTCAGGCGGGTGGCATCAGAGCAACGTGCGTCCACTTGGACGCACAAAGTGCGCTCTGACGATGTCAAACTATTGCAATCGCAAGGGGACACGCGATGCCGGAACACATGACCGCTCCTATGGGCGACGGATTCGACCAGACAGCGCGCGACGCGGTCTATCGTGCGATGTTCACACGGCGCGATGTGCGCAGCCATTTCCTGCCAACCGCGATCGACGATGAGGTGCTGGCGCGGCTTTTGCTCGCAGCCCATCACGCGCCATCGGTCGGCTTCATGCAGCCATGGAATTTCATCGTCATCCGCGACGCCGCCAGACGGGAGAAGGTGCGTGACCTGTTTCTGGCCGCGCGCGAACAGGAACTGCCTGAAATCGAGGCAGAGCGACAGGCGCTTTACCGCAAGCTCAAGCTGGAAGGCATCTGCGAGAGCGCGCTCAACATCTGCATCACCTGCGACCGCGAGCGCTCGAAGGGTTCGCCGCTCGGACGCTGGCACAATCCGGAGATGGATCTCTACAGCACGGTCTGCGCGGTGCAGAATTTCTGGCTGGCCGCGCGCGCCGAAGGCGTTGGCGTCGGCTGGGTCAGCATCATCGAGCCGCAAGCGTTGAAAAGCCTGCTGTCCATTCCCGAGCACGTGACGCCGATCGCCTATCTCTGCGTTGGCCGTGTCTCCGAGTTCGCGCCCAAACCAGACCTTGAAACACATGGCTGGGGCCGGCGCTTGCCGCTACCCGAACTGATCATGAGCGAGATTTTTTGCGGGCAAGGCGAGGCACCACTCAAGTCAGCGGTGGCGCATCTCAACACCGTTGCTGTTGCGCCGGCGCTCCCCGCCGATCAGCGGGTCGCGCCCGCAGTGCCCCAGCGCGAGCCGCCGAAGGAGGCGAGCGCCTTGTCCTTGAGTTCCCTGAACTTCGACGACGCCTCGGCCAGCCGGGCGTCCCAGGCTGGATCTGGCACCTGGCCCTCGATGGTCTTGAAATAGACCTGCATCAGGCAGGCGATGGCGAAGGGTTCAATGAAGGCAGCCTTGAAGGCCCAGGCAAAAACGATGGCGAGCACGAAGGCCCAGCCGGCAAGCTGCCCGGGCATCATGAAAAGAATGGCCGCGGCCGGGGCCAGCATCAGCAGGAAGATGACGAACGACACGCCCCACATGATGACCGCCAGCCAGACGGCGTTCTTGACCATGACCTTGCCGTTCTGGGCATATAGCACGACGCCTTGGCGCGCCGTCTCAAACGGCGAGGATGAGTTGATGCGGATGTTGTAGCCGAGGATGATCTCGTCGACATAGGTCAGCGACAGGCGGATCACGGTGTTGATGAAAGAGACCAAGCCGCTCAGGCCCGGAATCGGCAGGAAAGCGGCGATACCGCCAAGCAGGCCGGTGATGGCACGGATGGCGCCCTTGACCAGCTGGTCGACGACAAAAAGGATGTTGGCCTCGGCGAAACGCTCTGTGACAACTTGCTTGGCATAGGCGATCTGGTTCTGGCCGTCGGGAACATCCCGGCCATCAATCAGATGCACCATGACGGCGATATGGCCAGCCTTGACGACGTAGAGGATGTATTCGCGGATCCAGTAGACGGCGATCGAGACGATGCCGAAACCGACCACGCCGCCCCATAGGGCAAAGGACAATGGGCCATCTGGATCTGTGGAGATATGGCCGACGCCATAGCCGACCGAGGCGCCGGTGCCGGTCGCCATGATGTAGGCCAGCGTGATGCCGAAATAGACGATCATGCGAAAGACAATGAACGGCCAGGTCCGCATCATGATGGACACCGACCGGCCGATCTCGAAATCCCACATGCGCCGAATCTCCCCTCAGAGATGGAGGTAGAGGATGAACCCAGACCGGCGATTGTCAACATCGGCAAATGCCGGGGATCGGTCTGGAATCTGTGTTTGCTGTCAGTCGGTGCGGCCACTGTTTTTCTTCAACAGCCCTTCAAGCAGCTGCTTGAACGCCGCCACCACCATCTTCGACGTCGCTTCGGGGTCGTTCGAATTGGCGATCCGTTGCGATGCCTGGCTGCTCGCGCCGTTGATCAGCCGTGCGGCGGTCTCGGGATCGAGCCCGGGGACAACCACCCCTTCCCCCTGCAGCGCGGCCAGATGATCGGCCATTGAACCGACACAGGCATTGGCATTCGACCATTGTGCCGGATCGCCCAGCACGGCCGGGCCGTCGCGGAACATGATGCGCTGGATTTCCGGCTCCAGCGCCATCTCGATATAGGTCGTGCATTCGTCGACGAAACGTTGCCAGCGGGTCGGCGCTCTCGACGCAACCTCGTTCACCCGAGCCGCCATCTCGGCGTCGATCTCGGCGATAACCGCCTCCAGCAGCCCCTTCTTGTCACCAAAATGATGGTAGAGCGCGCCGCGTGTCAGCCCGGCCGATGCTGTGAAATCATCCATCGCCGCTTCGGCGTAGCCAATGGTGCCAAAGGCCTGGCGGGCCGCGGCGATCAGCTTGGCGCGCGTCTCGGCGATCATCTCCTTGCGGGGTCTGTGCATGCGTCTGGCCCTACTCACATACGCTCCGTATGCCAATTGACATACGTAGCGTATAGTCTATCTAATCCTCATACGCGTCGTATGTAATTGTCGGATCGCCTTTTGTCGAGGAATTACAATGCAAAACCCCTATGCTGAAATCTTTCGTGCCCCAGGGGCCAAGGGCTTCGCGGTAGCAGGCTTCATCGCCCGCCTGCCGATCGCCATGGTGCCGATCGGCATCGTTGCCATGCTGTCGCAGACGCGCGGCGAATACTGGCTGGCGGGTGCAGTCGCGGCGACGTTCGCTCTGGGCAACGCATTCGTTTCGCCGCAAACGTCGAGGCTGGTGGACCGCCTTGGCCAGACGCGGGTTGCGGTTCCCGCCACCCTCCTTACATTCATCGCCTTTGCGGTGCTGATTGTTGCGGCCAATCAGGACTGGCCGGTATGGACGCTGTTCGTGTCTGCGCTGGCGGCAGCCGCCATGCCCAGCATGCCAGCCATGGTTCGCGCGCGCTGGACAGAGCTCTTTCGCGGACGTCCGCAAATGAACACTGCATTCGCCTTCGAGTCGGTCGCGGACGAACTGGTCTATATTGTCGGCGCCTCGCTTTCGGTAGGGCTTAGCGCTGCGCTGTTTCCGGAAGCCGGTGTCCTGGCAAGCACGCTGTTTCTTGCCATTGGCTGGGCCGCGTTCATCCTGCAGCGTTCGAGTGAACCCCAAGTGCGGCCGGCTGGTCATGGCTCCAGCGGCTCGGCAATCCGTCTGCGGCCCGTGCAGATCATCACCTTCGCCATAATCTTCGTTGGCGCGACCTTCGCGACGACGGAAGTCAGCACGGTGGCGCTCACCAAGGAGCTCGGCCAACCCGGTGCCGCCAGCTTCGTCATCGGCGTCTATGCGCTGGGATCGTTCATGCTCGGCATCGTGGTCGGCGCGCTCAACCTGAAGGCGCCGCTACAGCGGCAACTCGCCATGGCAGTCGCCGTTCTGGCGCTCAGCACATTGCTGCCGCTCGCCGCCGGCTCGGTGCCGCTGCTCGCACTGACCGTGTTCCTTAGCGGCGTGGCGATCTCGCCGACCTTCATCACCGCTTTCGGCCTGATCGAACGGCATGTGCCGGAAGCAATGCTGACCGAGGGCATCACCTGGGTGACCACAGGCATCGGCATCGGCATGGCGCTGGGCGCGTTTGTCGCCGGCGCGGTGGTGGATGCGTTCGGGTCCCAGAACGGGTTCTGGGTTTCGGTCGCATCAGGCACAATTGCCCTGATCACCGTGCTGCTTGGCCAGCGCAGCCTTGCCACCCATAAATGCGAGCTGGAGGGATGCGAAGCCGCTGCTGTCCCCGCGGAATAGTGTGCTCGGTCCCTGTCGGGGCCGTGCACTCCGCTCTATGCGGCGGGACGTGAAATACGGATCCAGCGCGGTCGTGCCAGCGCAAAAAGCATCGTTGGCGCGCCGTGCAACATCACCTCTTGCTCCAAGGCGAAGCCGCATTTCTCCAGCACCCGCCGCGATGCAGGATTGGCTGCGCGGACGAGGCCAATAACCCGGCCGGCATGCAGAGGGCCAAATGCGGCATTCAGCGCCTGCGTCACCAGTTCCGTGGCATAGCCATGGCCCCAGCTCTCCGGATGAAGATGGTAGGACAGGTTCAGGCCGTCGAAGTCCGCTGATACGGTGACCCCACCGAAGCCGACGAGCTTTCCATCGGCCTCGACCGCCCAGCGACCAAAGCCATGCTTGTCCCAATGGCCGATGTCACGGCCGAGCCTGGCAGCACTCTGCTGAGGCGTGTCCGCAACAGGATCGGGGCGATGGGCGACAACTTCCCAGCGCGAAAAGAGATCGACCAGGAAATCCAGATCAGCCTCCGCTGGCCGGCGCAGCAAAAGCCGTCCCCTTTGCTGGCTCAAAGGCAATGACGCGTCCATGCCGTCATCTCCCGGGAAAGGGATCAATTGACCCTTCAGAGAATCTCGGTTTTGGCGATGTGGATGCCAAAGCCCTCGAGGCCGACATAATGGCGCTCGCGCGAGGCGATCAGGTTGATCGAGGAAATGCCGAGATCTTTCAGGATCTGCGCGCCGAGCCCGATTTCGCGCCATTCATTCTCGCGTCGGCGGGCCTCGTCATGATCCTCGCGGTCGCCGCTCAGCGGGCGCTTGCGCTCCTGGTGCGCGACGCCGACCGAGCCTTCTCTGAGATAGACGATGACGCCGCGCTTGCGCTCGCCCATTGCCTTCATGATGCCGTCGAGACGGTGGCTGGTGCCGAAGACGTCGGTCACCACATCCTCGGAATGCAGCCGTACCGGCACGTCCTCGCCATCGCGGATATCGCCAAAGACGACGGCGACGTGATGCATCGTGTCCCAGGGCAGCGTGTAGGTGAAGACCTGCGCCTTGCCGCCGAGCGTGTCGATCTCGGAACAGGCGACGCGCTCGACCAGCGTTTCCTTGCGCTGGCGATAGGCGATGAGGTCGGCGACCGACACTTGCTTGAGACCGTGCTCCTCGGCAAAGGCCGCGACCTGCGGGCCGCGCTTGACGGTGCCGTCATCATTGACCAGTTCGGAAATGACGCCGATCGGCGGCAGGCCAGCGAGCTTGCAGAGATCGACCGCCGCTTCGGTATGGCCCGAACGCATGAGCACGCCGCCTTCACGCGCGATCAGCGGGAAGATGTGGCCCGGGCGGACAAAATCGGAGGCGCCGACATTGCCGTTGGCGAGGTTGCGCACAGTCAACGTTCGGTCGTCGGCCGAGATGCCTGTTGTCGTGCCATGCTTGAAATCGACGCTGACGGTGAAGGCGGTGGTGTGCGCGGAATCATTGTCGGCGACCATCGGCTGCAGGTTGAGCCGCTTGGCTTCCTCGCGCGGCATCGGTGTGCATACGATACCGGAGGTGTTGCGCACGATGAAAGCCATCTTCTCGGGCGTGCAGTGGACAGCCGCCACAATCAGATCGCCTTCGTTCTCGCGCCCATCATCATCCATGACGACGACGATCTCGCCGCGTTCGAAAGCGCGGATGGCTTCGACAATCTTCTTCTGGTCGTAAGGCATGGGAACTCGCTTCGCTCGCAGGGCAGTAGGGGAATAGGGCAGTAAGGCAGTAGGGAAAAGGAAAAAATTGGCAGTCTCAGGGGCTGTTGTAGCATACTGCCCTACTACCCTATTCCCCTCCCTTCCCCGTCTGTCCGCGATGCCGCAGGTAATGATCGGCAATGGCGCAGGCAACCATCGCCTCGCCGATCGGCACGGCGCGGATGCCGACACAGGGGTCGTGGCGGCCCTTGGTCATCACCTCGACGTCGTGGCCATCCTTGTCGATCGATTTTCGCGGCGTCAGGATCGACGAGGTCGGCTTGACGGCGAAGCGGGCGATAATCGCCTGGCCAGTAGAGATACCGCCGAGGATGCCGCCGGCATTGTTGGACAGGAACACCGGCTTGCCGTCATTGCCCATCCGCATCTCGTCGGCATTCTGCTCGCCGGTGATGTGGGCTGCCTCGAAACCATTGCCGATCTCGACGCCCTTGACAGCGTTGATCGACATCAGGCCCGACGCAATGTCCTGGTCGAGCTTGGCATAGATCGGGGCGCCGAGGCCCGGCGGAACGCCATCGGCGACGATCTCGATGACGGCACCGACAGATGAGCCTGCCTTGCGGATACCGTCGAGATATTTGGTGAAGACGGGCACGGAAGCGGGATCGGGGGTGAAGAACGGATTTTCCGCATCGCCGATGAAATTCCAGTTCCAGTTGGCGCGATCTATTCGTTTTTCGCCCATCGACACCAGCGCGCCGCGCACCACCATGCCCGGCACCACCTTGCGCGCCAGGGCACCGGCTGCCACCCGCGCGGCGGTCTCGCGAGCCGAGGAGCGGCCGCCGCCGCGATAATCGCGTATGCCGTATTTGACGTCATAGCTGTAGTCGGCATGGCCCGGCCGGTACTGGCGGGCGATCTCGCCATAGTCCTTCGAGCGCTGATCGACATTTTCGATCAGCATCGAGACCGGCGTGCCGGTGGTGATCATCGTTTCGCCGTCCTCGTCAAACACGAAGCCCGACAGCACCTTTACCTCGTCGGGCTCGCGGCGCTGGGTGACGAAGCGCGACTGGCCCGGCCGGCGCTTGTCGAGTTCGGCCTGGATTTCGTCACGCGTGAAGCGGATGCCGGGCGGGCAGCCATCGACCACGCAGCCGAGTGCTGCGCCGTGGCTTTCGCCCCAGGTGGTGACGCGGAAAAGATGGCCGAACGTGTTGTGAGACATGGAAAAGCGCCCTGCCCGGCAGCGGAGCCGGGTGAAGCCTGCCTTCTATTGGCGTTTTTTGCAGTGGTCAAACTGTCATCCCTGCCGTTTAAGTTTTGACACATTCGGCTGGTTTCTGCTTTCTTCCATCCGCCGTTGAGGATCCGCCGCCACAGTGCCGGCGCAATGACCAAAGAGGACGAATATGCGTACCCTGATTGGCGCTGTTGCCGCCACGCTTCTGCTTACCACCGCCGCTTTCGCCGGCCAGACCGAAGGTCTGATCAAGAAGGTCGACAAGGACGCACTGACGCTGACGCTGGACGACGGCAAATCCTACAAGCTGAACGCCGAGACCGATCTCGACGCGCTGAAGCCGGGCATGGACATCGTCATCGCCTATGACGTGACCAATGGCGAAAACGTCATCACCGACATGCAGTTGCCGGACGGCGACACCAACTAAAGCTTCCGACCCAAATTAGATACGTGCTGTCGGTTCGACATTCCGCCGAGCCGACCCAGCCGTGTCCTACCCGATTTCGGCCGTGGGCGACCTAAAGCCACTCCAGGGTCTTGCCTTCGAGCTTGAGCACGCGATCCTGGGGTACATCGAGGTTCGCGGCTTCCTCTTCGGCCATGTCCAGCACAAAGCGAAACAAGGCGCGGATGACCCCGCCATGGGTTACGCAGATTGTCCTGCGCTGCATCTCATCGAAGCAGGGCTTTACCCGTTCGAGCAGCATCTGGTAGCTTTCCGCGCCATCGCCGGGCGGTTGAAAGTTCCATTTGTCGAGCGCGCGCGACCGGCTTGCCCCGGGTGACTGCGTTTCGAGTTCGGCAAAGGTGAAACTCTGCCAGTCACCGAAATTGACTTCAATGAGCCTGATATCGGTTCGATAGCGAAGCGGATTGAGTTTCATGGCGGCGCGGATGCGCTCCATCGTCTCGCGCGTCCGCCGCATCGGGCTGGCAACAAAGTCGAAATCCCCCGGGTTGTGGACCAGCTCGGCGAGACGCTGTCCGTTTCCCGTCGCCTGTTCGCGGCCAAGGAGATTGAGATCGGTGTCGGCCTGGCCCTGAAGCCGGAATTCGGCGTTCCACGCGGTCTGGCCGTGGCGCACGATATAAACCAGCGTATACATCAGGTCTTCCGGGGTCGGGCCTGGGCCTGGGCGAAGGATGGCTAGGGGAAACTATTCCTTGACCGTCGAAATATCAGGCGCATCGACCGCCTTCATGCCGACAACGTGATAGCCGGAATCGACATGATGCACTTCGCCAGTGACGCCACGCGACAGGTCGGACAGGAAATAGACGCCGGAATCACCGACCTCTTCCTGGGTGACAGTCTGCTTCAGCGGCGAATTGTACTCGTTCCACTTCAGGATGTAGCGGAAGTCGCCGATTCCGGAGGCGGCCAGCGTCTTGATCGGGCCGGCGGAGATGGCGTTGACGCGGATCTTCTTGCCGCCGAGATCGACGGCGAGGTAGCGCACGCTGGCTTCGAGCGCCGCCTTGGCGACACCCATGACGTTGTAGTGCGGCATCACCTTCTCGGCGCCGTAATAGGTGAGCGTCAAAAGCGAACCGCCATCGGTCATCAGCGCCTCGGCACGCTTGGCGATGGTGGTGAAGGAATAGACCGAAATGTCCATGGTGCGCAGGAAGTTGTCACGCGTCGTCTCGACATAGCGGCCGGTCAGCTCGTCCTTGTCGGAAAAAGCGATGGCATGGACGAGGAAGTCGAGCTTGCCCCCCAATGCTTGGCGACATTGGCGAAAACCTCGTCAAGGCTCGCCGGATCGGTGACGTCGCAATGGCCGGCGACAAAGGCGCCCAGTTCCGCCGCCAACGGCTCGACGCGCTTCTTGAACGCCTCGCCCTGATAGGTCAGCGCGATTTCGGCGCCATGATCGACGCACGACTTGGCGATGCCGTAGGCAATCGATCTGTTGTTCGCGACGCCAAGAATAAGGCCGCGCTTGCCGGCCATTAGGCCCTGTCCACCCGCCATGTCAGCGCTCTCCGCAAGGTTTCTGCTTTGTGAAGTGCCTATCGCACAGGCACAAAGCCCCTTCAAGCGCTCAAACCGGACAGTTCGGGGGACAAGAGCCGTCAATCAACCTTTTTGGCACGCAGCAGGGCCTCGAGTGCTGAATCCCCGCCTTCCGGCAGCATGATGCGCACATGGGCATAGAGATCGCCATGGCCGCCGGCTTTCTCCGGCAGACCCCTGCCTTTCAGCCGCAGCACCTTGTCGGAACTCGACCAGGCCGGAACGTTGACGGCAAGCTTGCCGGTCGGAGTCTCGACCGGCACCTTGGCGCCCAGCACCGCATCCGCCAGCGCCACCGGCAGGTCGGCATGCAGGTCGCGGCCCTCGATGCGGTAGCGCGGATGCCGGCGGATATGGATCTTGACCAGCGCATCGCCCGGCTGGCCCGGCCCCTGTTCGCCCTGGCCCTTCAGCCGGATGGTCTGGCCGTCCTCGACAAAGGCCGGCAGTTTGACGGCCACCTTGCGGCCATCCGGGAACATCGCCGTCACCTTTTCGGCGGTCGCCGCCTCCTCGATGGTGACGTCGAGCGTGACGTTCAGATCGGCAGCCGTCGCGGGCTGGCGACGATCGCCAGCGCCTGCACCGCGCGCGCCCGCAAAGGCGTCGCCGAAAATCTGGCTGAAGATATCGCTGTTGCCGTCGAACGGATCGCCACTGGGGCGGCCGGAACGAAATTCGAATCGCGAACCGCCGGCGCCTTGCTGGCGGCGAAACCCGCCGAAGGGATCGCCGCCACCGGCAGCGCCCTCAAAACCCTGGAAACGCGGCTTGCCGTCGGCGTCGATCTCGCCGCGATCGAAGGCGGCACGATTCTTCTCGTCGCCGACGACCTCATAGGCCTGGTTGGCCGCGGCAAAACGGTCCTTCGCCTTGGGATCATCCGGATTCTGGTCGGGATGATGCTTCTTGGCAAGTTTCCGGTATGCCGATTTTATATCCTTGGCCGATGCGTTCTTTGCAACGCCCAGCACCTCATACGGGTCGCGCATGCGTCCTGCCCTGGAAATGAGTTGAGTCCATACTTGCCTCCTATATGCGCTCGCATAGGAAGAAATTCCAGTAGTGGACTGTCATATCAAAACCGGAAAATCAGAGCGCCTTGAAGCCCTGCATGCGCCAGCCGCCGGCATTGGCAAGGCAGAGTTCGCCCTCGAACATGGCGACGCCGTCAAAGCTCTCTCGCGAGGCCTTGAAGCGGCGGCAGGTCTGGCCCCTGTCCTTCAACTCCGCCAGTTCGGTGATGGAGCCGCGTGAGCCGGTGCCGGCATTCGCCCACGGCACGGCCTGGCCACTGAGCTGTTCGATGTCGGCGGAGGATACTGCGTTGCCGATCGTCGTCTGGTCGGAGTCGCGATCCGAATCGGAAGGTGCTACCGAAGCCTGCGTGCTACTTGTCAGGATCGAGCGGTCGACTTCGGCCTTTTCCAGGCTGAAGCCACCCGCGCCGCAACCTACAAGCGGCAGGGCAATGGACATGATCGCGGCTTTCGCGCTGGCCGAAGCGATAAGGCCCCATTGCCTGCTGTCAAAAGCTTGCGCGATACGCGACAATCGGCAACCTCCCTGATTTCGTGACAATTTGAGAAAAACTATGAGTGACACCGAGTTAACAACCAGTGACTTTACCGAAGCGGGCGAGCCGTTTCGTCTCTTTGCCGCATGGCTGAACGACGCCACCAAGAGCGAAATCAATGACGCCAATGGCGTGGCGCTGGCAACCGTCGATGCCGAAGGCATGCCGGATGTGCGGATGGTGCTGCTCAAGGGGTTCGATGAAGCCGGCTTTGTGTTCTACACGAATTTCGAGAGCGCCAAGGGTCAGGAAATTCTGGGCAGCATGAAGGCGGCGATGTGTTTCCACTGGAAATCACTGCGCCGGCAAGTGCGCATTCGCGGTCCGGTGGAGATTGTAAGCGACGCGGAAGCGGATGCCTATTATGCGACGCGCCCGCGCGGCAGCCGCATCGGCGCCTGGGCCTCGAAACAGTCGCGGCCGCTGGAAAGCCGCTTCGCGCTGGAGAAGGCGGTGGCCGAATACACGGCACGCCATGCGATCGGCGAGATTCCGCGACCGAAGCACTGGTCGGGCTTCCGCATCGTGCCGCAGACGATCGAGTTCTGGCACGATCGTCCGTTCCGGCTGCATGATCGGGTGGTCTTTTCCCGCGATGCGAAAGGCGGTTGGGACAAGACGCGGCTTTATCCCTGAAAGATCTCAGGACTTCTTTCTGGTCATGAACGCGGTGAGCGCCGCGCGCGCCTCGTCCGACTTCAGCCGCTCACGAAAATGTTTGCTTTCCTCGCCGATGCGGGCAACGAGGTCGTCGCGCGAGCCACGCATGAGATCGCGCGCGATCTTCAGCGCTTGCGGCGGCTTGGCCGCGATCTGGCCAGCGGCCGCCAGCACCGAAGCCTCCAGAGCGCCCTCCTCGACCACCTCATAGATCAGCCCAGCGGCCTTCGCGCGCTCGGCGGAGAAGCCTTCGCCAAGGCCGAGCAGGGCGAAAGCACCTTGCTGCCCCAAGATGCGCGGCGCCAGAAGGCTGGATCCCGCTTCGGGCACAAGGCCGAGATCGACGAAAGGCGTCCTGAACACGGTGCGCGGCGTGGCGAAGGTCAGGTCGCAATGCAGGTTGATCGTGGTGCCGATGCCAACAGCGATGCCGTCGACGCCGGAGACGATGGGCTTTTCGACCCGGGCCAGCGCCATCAGAAAATCCCAAACTTCCGTGCCGCCATCGCCGCCCGTGGCGACAACCATGAAGTCGGCAAGGTCGTTGCCGGAGGAGAAGGCGCCGGGGACGCCCAGAACTACATGGACGCGGATCGCCGGATCGGCGTCGCCTTCGGCAAGAGCCGTCGACATCTTGGCATACATGGCGCGGGTCAAGGCGTTCTTCTTGTCCGGACGGTTCAGGCGGATGATCTGGATGGCGCCCTGGCGCTCGACGAGGATATGGTCTGTCACGGTCTTTTCCTTGTGGCGTCAGGCTGAAATCAGGGTTTTGCCGGCGACAGCGAGGCTCTCGGCGCCGTCGACAACGCGCGCCTTCAAGGCACTCGCGTCGCCGAGCAGGTTTTCGGCGAAGAAGCGGCAAAGGGCGATGCGGCCTTGGTCGGCAAGAGCGCCGCGCGCCAGATAGGCGCCACCGGCGGCAAGCGAGATCAGCCTGAGATACGGCGTCGCGCCCGCCAGCACCTCCTCCACCCGACCGTCGGCCGAAAGTTTTTGCAGGAAACGCGTTGCTTGCGTCAGGTCGCCGAGGGCTGCGTCGAGCGCATCGGCGGTGCGGCCGAAACCTTGCAGGTTGGAGGTGCGCACGGCATTGGCGACCGCGGCCAATTCGTCGATGAAGCCATGCACATGCTCGCCGCCGAGCGGCAGCTTGCGGGTGACCAGATCGATCGCCTGGATGCCGTTGGTGCCCTCATAGATCGGCGCGATGCGGGCATCGCGATAGAAGGCTGCCGCCCCTGTTTCCTCGATAAAACCCATACCGCCATGCACCTGGACGCCAAGCGAAGCCACTTCGACGCCGACATCGGTCGAAAACGCCTTGGCCAGCGGCGTCAACAGATTGGCCCGGTCGCGCCAATGCACAGCCTGTTCACCATCCGAAACCCGTGCCATGTCGATGGCGTGGGCACAGGAATAGCTGATCGCCCGCGCGATCTGCGTCAACGCCTTCATGGTCAGGAGATTGCGCTGCACATCAGGGTGATGGACGATCGGCGCCATGCCGGCGCCAGCGTAGTCCGCCGCCTTGCCTTGGCGGCGGTCATTGGCATAGGCGATCGCCTTCTGCGTCGCGGCCTCCGCGACCGCGACCCCCTGCATGCCGACGCAAAGCCGCGCATTGTTCATCATCGTGAACATGCAGGCGAGACCCTTGTTCTCCTCGCCGATCAGCCAGCCGATGGCGCCGGACTTGGCGCCCTGGAAACCATCGCCATAGATCATGGTGCAGGTCGGTGAGGCGTGAATGCCGAGCTTGTGCTCCAGCCCGGAACAGAAGACGTCGTTGCGGGCACCGAGCGAGCCGTCGTCGCCGACCAGGAATTTCGGCACCAGGAACAGCGAGATGCCCCGCGTGCCGACCGGCGCGTCCGGCAGCCGCGCCAGCACCAGATGGATGATGTTGTCGGTAAAATCGTGCTCGCCATAGGTGATGAAGATCTTCTGACCGAAAATGCGGTAGGTGCCGTCGCCGGCCGGCTCGGCGCGGGCGCGCAAGGCAGCGAGATCGGAGCCGGCCTGCGGCTCGGTCAGGTTCATCGTGCCCATCCATTCGCCGGAGACGAGCTTTGCGAGATACTTGGCCTTGAGGTCTTCGGAGGCGTGCTTGTCGAGCGCTTCGACCGCGCCCATGGTCAGCGTCGGGCCGATACCGAAGGCCATGGCGGCCGAATTCCACATTTCGAGGGCGGCGACGCCCAGCATCGTCGGCAGCGCCTGGCCGCCGTATTCTTCGGGCCCGGAGAGCGCGTTCCAGCCGCCATCGATCCAGCGGCGATAGAGTTCCTTCCAGCCGGGCGGCGTGGTGACGGCAGCGCCCTTCAGCACCGCACCGTGTTCGTCGCCGATCTTGTAGAGCGGCGCCACCTCCTCGGTGGCGAAACGGCCGGCCTCGCCAAGGACGGCGTCGACCAGATCCTCGCCGAGATCGCCAAACGTGCCGGCATCGAGGGCGGATTTCATGCCGGCCACGTGCTTGAGTGTGAATGCAATATCCTCGACCGGTGCCCGATACATGCCGCGTTCCTCCTCAGCTTCCGCCTACCGACCGTATGGCTGGCGGAGCTACAAAACCATCCGCCTTTCGGCGATCTCCCATCTTCTTTTTACGTAAACGTCAAATTTTGTCACGCGGATTTTGCAATCGCGCCGGCCTGTATTAAATTCGGTCGACGCCGCATGAGCCGACCGGCGACAGACCAGAACAAGCTGACCGGAACCAAACCCATGCTCGCCAGACCTGACGCCTATCGCTGCATCGAATGCGGCTTGCCCTACCGGGCAACGGGGTTCTGGCATCATGGCGGCCAGTTGGAACACGGTGCGGCCTACTGGTCGGATCGCGGCATATTGTGCTCGCCGCAATGCTCCCTCGCCCACCACCGCAAGCGCGCCGCCGAAGGCACGCTGCAGCAAGAGCCTGCCCCCGACCCGTTCGAATTCCAGCCATTCACCCGGCGCTGACATCACAGACACCGCCCAAGAGAAGCACTTCCTTAACCATAGCGGTTCAGCATTTGCCTTTGATCAACGGGGATTCCCTGTTTTGAAAAGGACGACGCGCCTCCCTCGCCGCACAGCGCTTCTCGCTTTTGCGGCGACTATTGCGCTGTCGACTTCGGCAAAGGCTTCGGATTTTTCCGAGCCGTGGAAGAACGCCGACCGTGCTCTGGTCGTCGACGCGTATGAATACAATTCCATCGACTGGGCTCAGATCGCCACCGACAAGCGCGTCGTCGCCTTTATCAACAAGGCGTCCGACGGCATGCCGCCGCCCTATTTCTGTTTCGGCAGCGACACCGAGGTTAAGCTCTGTAAGGCGTTGTGGAAGCGCCATGCGGTGACGCGCGAGCTGTTTCAGACGCGCCGGGTCGTGGCAAAGGCGCTCGGCATGAAATGGGGCGCCTATCACCTCGCCCGGCCCGGCAATCCAGTCGAGCAGGCCAACAATTTCCTCGATTTTGCCGATCCCGCGCCGGACGATCTCATGGCGCTCGACATCGAGGGCAACGATCCCTCGCAATGGATGTCGCTCGACGATGCCGAGGAGTTCGTGCGCCAGGTGCATCGGCGCATCGGCCGCTTCCCGGTACTCTACACCAACGGCAAGACGGCCCAATACATCGCCGACAACCGCTACAAATACCGGCTCCTGTCGCGGTTGCCGCTTTGGTACGCGCGCTACAAGTCCGACATCGACGTGCATTTTCCAATGGGCAACTGGCAGGGCTACGCGCTCTGGCAGTTTTCGGCGCAGGCCAATTGCGGTCGCTTCCGCTGCCCCTACAGGGTGGCTGGCACACCCGACGATATCGACGTCAATGTCGCGCCGAGCGATGCCGCCACACTACGCCAGCAATGGCCCTTTGGCGGGCTGATCGACGTACCATCAGATTATCTCGCCAGCGTGCCGGTGCCGATCTCGCGGGAAGCAGCCTTGGCCGGCAGGGCCACCATCATCTATGCCGATGTGGCAACGCCGCCGACCGTCGAGGAAATGGTCGCGGTGCTGGGTTCGCGCTGGTCAAAATTCAGCGGCGGCTTCCGCATGCCGGTCGTAAAGACGGTGCCGCGGCGACCAAGCTTCGGTATTGTCCAATATGTCGCCTGGAAGCGGACCGAGCAGCGTTCCCCCGAGCAGCTCGACGCTGCCTTTGCCGCGGCCGACCCGGTCAGCACGGCTTCGACCGAAAGCGATCACGGCCAGCAGTAGGTAGCAGCCGTAATTTCAGCTCGCCTGTTCGCGCGCCACAGCCTGCCAGCCGATGTCGCGGCGGCAGAATCCGTCCGGCCAGTCGATCCGGTCGACCGCTGCATAGGCTCGGCTTTGCGCCTCGCCGACCGTGGCGCCGGTCGCGGTGACATTGAGGACGCGGCCGCCATTGGCGACCAGCGCGCCGCCATTGATGGCAGTGCCGGCATGGAAAATCTGAACGCTGTCGCCCGCCGCCTGTTCAACGCCACGGATGACCGATCCCTTTTCCGGCGTGCCGGGATAGCCCCTCGCCGCCATCACCACGGTGAGCGCCGCCTCGTCGCGCCAGCGTATGGACGTGTGCGCCAGCTGACCGTCCACGGCGGCGTTGAGCAGCACCAGCAGATCATCCCTGAGCCGCATCATCAGCACCTGGCATTCCGGATCGCCGAAACGGGTGTTGTATTCGATCAGCTTCGGTCCCTTTTCCGTGATCATCAGTCCGGCGAAGAGAATGCCGGCGAAAGGTGCGCCAAGCTCGGCCATGCCGCGCATGGTCGGCTCGATGATTTCGCGCATGGTGCGCTCGATCATTTCCGGCGTCATCACCGGGGCCGGCGAATAGGCGCCCATGCCGCCGGTGTTGGGGCCGACATCGCCATCGCCGACGCGTTTGTGGTCCTGCGCCGTGCCGAAGGGAAGCGCTGTGGTGCCGTCGCAGAGGCAGAAGAAGCTTGCCTCCTCGCCGGTCATGAATTCCTCGATCACCACTTCCGCACCGGCAGCGCCGAAGGAGCCCTCGAAACAGGCATCGAGCGCCGCCCGCGCCTCGTCCAGCGTCATGGCGACGGTGACACCCTTGCCGGCGGCGAGCCCATCGGCCTTGATGACGATCGGCGCGCCGGTCTTTTCGACATAGGCCTTCGCGGAGGCCAGGTCGCCGAAACGGCCATAGGCAGCGGTCGGAATGTTGTATCGGGCGCAAAGGTCCTTGGTGAAACCCTTCGACCCTTCCAGCCGCGCTGCAGCCTTGGAGGGCCCGAAGACGCGGATGTCTTCGGCACGCAAATCATCCGCGATGCCGGCAACCAGCGGTCCCTCCGGGCCGACCACGACAAGGTCGATTTTCTTCTCGCGGCAGAAGGAGGCGACGGCGGCGTGATCGGTGATGTCAAGCTTCGCCAGCTCGGCCTCGGTGCCGATACCCGGATTGCCGGGGGCCGCGTAGAGTTTGGTCAGCAGCGGCGAGGCGGCGATCTTCCAAGCCAGCGCATGTTCACGGCCGCCGGAGCCGAGAAGAAGAACGTTCATGGCCACCTCTTGATGCTGTCCCTTGCAGAGAACCCGCTATTGCTCTCTCTGGACGGTGGGTCAAGGCATCAAGGTGTTTTGATAAGAATTGCGCACGGGAACGTTATCCCAGCCGAAAATCGGCGGAGGCCATCGCCGCCGATTTTCTGGCAACTCGATCTAGGCGGGAAACACCACCGGGAACCAGTCCTCGCGCAGTTTCTGGCCCGGCTGCATGCCATGGCCATGATAGGGCGGCGAGGTGCGGCCGGGCCGCTCGACATAATGGGCATCGTCGCCGACCCAGCGCAGCGACAGCGCCCGGCGCCGTGCCGCGGTGGGGTTGCCGCGCGCGCCGTGCGCGGTGCGGAAGTCGAACAGGATGGCGTCGCCCGGCTCCATCTCCCATTCGAGAACCTTCATCGACGGGTCCTTGTCGGGATCCGGCACCGGCAGATAATCGCCCTCGCCGGCATAGAAATTGCTGTCGTCGAGCCAGCGCACCGGCAGGATCATCTTGTCCCATTTGTGCGAGCCGGCAATGAGCCGCAGCGTCGCCTCCTTCACCGGGTCGATGGGGATCCAGAAGCTCACCGTCTGCTGGCCATCGACGAAATAATAGGGGATGTCCTGATGCCAGGGGGTCGGCTTCTGCGTGCCGGGTTCCTTGACCAGCACGTGATCATGGAAGAACTGCGCGGTGTGTGACTGCATCACCGCCGCCGCGATTTGCGCGGCCGGCGATTCGCGCACCACCTTGACGAATTCGGGGATGCGTTCCCAGTTGCAGTAATCGTCGAAGAAACTGCCCTTGCCATTGGCGATGTCCGATGCCGTGGCGCTGCGGTCCTGCATGTTGCGCTCGATGCCGGCGGCGATCGTGTCGACCCAGCCCTTGAAGGCGCCGCGGATGCAGACCGCGCCGTCACGTTGGTAGTCGGCGATCGTATCCGCGTCGATGATGTCGGTTCTGATTGCACGGGTAGCGGTTTGGGAAGCCATGGCGTTCTCCTCTTGGAATGACCCGACTATCGCAACATCAATTCATTCAGTAAAATAATAACTTCTCATCTGACACATAGGCGCAAACTATGAGTCTCACCCTCACCCAGTTACGCTATCTGGTCGCCGTGGCCCGCCACGGCAGCGTCACCGGTGCCGCAAGAGCTCTAAATATCTCGCAGCCGTCGATTTCGGTGGCGATAGACGCGATCGAAAAGGATTTCGGCCAAAAACTGTTCGTGCGCCAGCGCGGAAGCGGTGTTTCGCTGACCTCCTTCGGCCGTGTCGTCGTGGCGAAGGCAAAACAGGTTCTTGCCGAGACCGATGAGCTGATGAGTCTCGGTTCCGGCAATTCGGCAATCGGCGGCGAGCTGGTGCTCGGCTGTTTCGAGGATCTGGCGCCCTACTTCGCGCCGGGTCTCATCCGCGCTTTCTCCGAGCGCCATCCAAGCGTCGATGTCATCGTTCGTGACGAGACATTCGAGACGCTCGGACGGCGCCTGGTGGACGCAGCCATCGATCTTGGCCTCAGCTACGATCTTGGCCTGCCGTCGCATTTCGCCCGCATCCTGCTGCACGAACTGCGGCCGCATGCGCTGTTGCCGGCAGGCCACGCACTGGCGGACCGCCCCGAGGTGAGCCTCGCGGATCTGGCCGCCTACCCGCTGATCACGACCGACCAGCCGCAGAGCTGGCAGCACATGCTCGACCTGTTTCGCGGCCGCGGCCTCTCGCCAGTGGCCGACAGGGCGACAAGCTCGTTCGAACTCCAGCGCAGCATGGTGGCGAATGGTTTTGGCGTCGCGGTCAGCTACACCCGGCCGCACGGCGACCACAGCTACGACGGCCTGCCCCTGATCTGCAAGCCGCTGTCGGATCCATTGCCAATGCAGCAGATCATCCTCACCTATGACACGCATCAGCGCGTGTCGAACGCGGCACTCGCATTTGTCGAGACGGCGAAAGACTGGTTTTCCAAGCGCGACATCTTCACCTCCTGACGAAGTGGCGGTCGTCCGTCAGCCGCTTGCCGCTTGACGGTTTCCATCGCTGCTGCCACTCCATGGGCATGGAACCCATCCAGTCGAAAGCCGCCCAGGGCCGAGTTGCCGATGCGCCGAATGGCCATTGGGTCTACCGCGTGCTGCCGCACTGGGTTTGGCCCTATGCGCAGCTTGCGCGATGGGACAGGCCGATCGGCTGGCAGTTGCTTTTGTGGCCGTGCTGGTGGTCGGCCGCGCTCGCCGCGAGCGCCTATCCGCGCCCCGGCGACCCGCTGCTCTCGCTGCTGCCGGCGCCATGGTATCTCGTGCTGTTCCTGGTCGGCGCCATCGCCATGCGCGGCGCCGGCTGCACCTATAATGACATCGTCGACGAGGGCATCGACAACCAGGTCGAACGCACCCGCTCGCGCCCGCTGCCGTCAGGCCAAACCACGCGCCGGCGGGCCTGGCTGTTCCTTGTCCTGCAGGCCCTGGTCGGCCTTGCCGTGCTCATACAGTTCAACAGCTTCGCCATTCTGCTCGGCGTCTGTTCGCTGGCGATCGTTGCCGTCTATCCGTTCATGAAGCGGATAACCAACTGGCCGCAATTGTTTCTCGGCCTTGCCTTTTCCTGGGGCGCGCTGATGGGCTGGGCCGTCGAGTTCGGCGATCTCGATGGCCCCGCCATCATGCTCTATATCGGCTCGATCCTGTGGGTAATCGGCTACGACACGATCTATGCGCATCAGGACAAGGAAGACGACGCCATTGTCGGCGTGCGCTCGACGGCGCGGCTGTTCGGCGACAACACCAAGGCGTGGCTGGCAGGTCTTTATGGCGGCACGCTGATCTGCTTCGCCATCGCCTTCGCGTCGGCGCAGGCACCAGTGGTGGCGCTCGCTGGATTGATCGCCGCCGGCGCCCATATGGCCCGGCAGATCACGGTTCTAGATATCAACGATCCGGACCAATGCCTGCGGCTGTTCCGGTCGAACAACCAGGTCGGCTGGCTGATCTTCCTTGGCCTGATCGGCGGCGCTGTCTGGGTGGCGCTGAAGCCGCTGGTGTAGCGGCCTTTTTCCATGCCCTGGGCCCTTCGCGGGCTCAGGGCTTTCGAAGCGCGAAAAGCCAAGCATTTGGCTTTTCGCCCGCTATCGCGGACCGCTTCTCAATCCCTTGAAATGATCTCTTGGCCGTCGATGACCAGCCTGAGACCAAGGTTGCCGGCCCTGCGACGGGCGAGGAAGCGCGGGCGGCGCGTGGTTGAAACGCGGCCCTTGCGGCGATCCTGCGGCGGCAGCGTCTTGATGGCGGCGCCAAGTGATTCCTCAAGCGTGCGGGCGACGCCGTCCGATTCGATCAGCAGCATCGGCAGGCGGTAGGCATCAGCCCAGGCGCGCCAGTCGGCGGCGACATCCTCGAGGTCGTCGGCCACCAGCAGCGGCACCGACAGCATCGGATCGTTGTGCAGGAGTTCCAGGGTCACCGTGACGTTGCCCTCCGGATCCTCCATGGCGCGGGCGGCAACGCCGCGGAACGCATTGGCGGGCAGAGCGATGATCGCCGGCACGCCGCTCATCTCGAGGAGGCGGCGGATGACAGCGCCGCGCTGATCAATGGTGAAGGTCACGTCGCCATAGTCGTCGCGCGTGGCGTAGCTCACCACTTGCGGCAGGCGGAATGGGTCGAGGCGCATGTTGCGTCCCGCCCAGACTGGCTTCAGTCCGGTGTTCATAGAGTGCCTTCCTGTCTGTCTCCTGAGAGCCGGTGTGCGGTTCTCTCCGGGCCGGTTTTTCCAGCCTCGCTTGTGAGGAGACAGTAGCGCCGGCTCCTTACCGCCGCGCTTAAGAAAGTCGGTTAAATTTTGCTGATCTCAGGGATGGTTATCGGAATGCCACCAACCACAAGATGTTGAAAGGATCAGATAACCTTACCGGGATTCATGATGCCGGCGGGGTCGAAGGCAGCCTTCACCCTGCGCATCAGATCAATGGCCATCGGCGGCGCGGTGGCGATCAGTTCGTCGCGCTTCAACTGGCCGATACCATGCTCTGCCGAGATCGAACCGTGCAGGCTGCGCACCACGTCGTGCACCGCCTTGTTCATGGGATGGTAGAGGGCGAGAAACGCTTCGTCGTCGCCATCGACGGGCCGTGAGATGTTATAGTGGAGGTTGCCGTCACCCATATGGCCGAAGCAGACCACGCGGGCACCGGCACTCACCGACGCCACCGCGCTGGCGGCCTCTTCGATGAAGCGTGGTATCGATGCGATCGGCACCGAGATGTCGTGCTTGATCGAGGCGCCTTCCGGTTTCTGCGCTTCAGGCAGCAGCTCGCGGAAATTCCAGAAGGCATCGCCTTGCCCGATGCTCGCTGCGATGACGGCATCGCCGACGAATTCCTGCTCGAGGCCCGCCGAGAGCACATCCTCGATCAGCGCCCGCGAATCTTCCGGCGAACGTCCCGATGAAATCTGCATCAGCACATACCAGGGCCAATCCTCCAGCAGCGGCCGCGTTACGCCTTGGGCATGCGCAAGCGTGAAATCATATGGACGCTTGCCGATCAGTTCGAAAGCGGTGAGCGCGGCTCCGGCGCGATCCATGGCCAGCGAGAACAGGGAAAGGGCAGCCTGCGGCGACGACAGGCCGACAAACGCGATCTCGCGCCCCTTTGGCTTCGGGAACAGTTTGAGCACGGCGGCGGTGATGATGCCGAGCGTGCCTTCGGCGCCGACGAACAGGTTCTTCAGATCGTAGCCGGTGTTGTCCTTCTTCAGCTTGCGCAGATCGTCAAAGATCTCGCCGGTCGGCAGCACCACTTCGACTCCGAGGCAGAGTTCGCGCGCATTGCCATAGGCCAACACGCCGGTGCCGCCGGCATTGGAGGAGAGGTTGCCGCCGATCTGGCAGGAGCCTTGCGCAGCGAGCGACAGCGGAAACAGCCGGTCGGCGGCGTCAGCTGCCTCCTGCAGCGTCTGCAGGATGACGCCGGCCTCTGCCGTTACAGTGTTCGACAGGACATCGATCTCGCGGATGCGATTCAGCCGCGACAGCGACAGGATGATCTCGCGGCCGGATCGGTCAGGCACCTGGGCACCGACAAGCCCGGTGTTGCCGCTTTGCGGCACGATCGGCGTTCCCGTCTCGGTCGCCAGCCGCATGATCCGGCTGACCTCGTCGACACTGCCCGGCCGCAGCACCAGCGACGTCGCGCCGTGCCAGAGCCCACGTCGCTCGATGAGGTAGGGCGCGATGTCATGCTCGTCGCGCAGCGCGTATTTGTCACCGACTATCTCCGCGAAGCGGGCGATGAGAGCGGGGTCGAGTTTCGCTGAAATTTCGGTCATGGGGGAAAACTATTGTGCGGGCTGTGTGTTGTCACGAGGGGCGGCGGCACGAGAGAGCCGGTCGTTGATGGCTTCACCAAGCCCGTCAAAGGGAATCGTCTCGACCGCGATGGTGCGAGCGCCACTGCGATCGAGTTCCTGCATATAGGCGAAAAGATTGCTCGCCGCTTCGCGCAGGTCACCTGACAAGGACAGGTTGAGGAAGGCGGCGGCATGGCGCCAGCCTTCGGCCCGTTGATCGCCAAAGGCAAGCAGTGCTTCGTCCTTGCCGACCGCGCCAGCATTGAGCCGAACAGCGGCCCCCGGTGCATAGTGCGAGGCAAGCATGCCCGGCGCCTCGATGCCAGTTGTATGGCCGCGTAACAGTTTTACGCCGATGACCGCTTCGATCTCTTCGGCGGCAACACCGCCCGGCCGCAACAGCCGTAACCGCTCCCCTTCGGCCTTGACGATGGTCGATTCCACCCCGACCGGCGTTGCGCCGCCATCGACGACCAGCTTGATGCGCGCGCCAAGATCGTCCGCCACCGCTTGCGCCGTGGTCGCGCTGATCCTGCCGGATGAATTGGCGCTGGGTGCGGCAAGCGGCCGGCCGAGTTTTGCAATGAGATCCCCGCCAAAGCCCCTCGGCATGCGCAAGGCAATCGTATCAAGCCCGGCCGTGACCAGCGGATGAATGCCGTTGCCGGGGCGCTGCGGCAGCACCAGCGTCAGCGGACCCGGCCAGAAGGCCTGTGCCAGTTTCCTCGACAGCGGATCGAACACCGCGATGCGTTCGGCCATCGCCATATCGGCGACATGGGCGATCAGCGGATTGAAGCGCGGCCGCCCTTTGGCCTCGAAGATGCCCGCCACGCCGATGCCGTTGGTGGCGTCGCCGGCAAGCCCGTAGACGGTCTCCGTCGGGATGGCGACAACATCGCCGCCCCGGAGCAGAGCCAACGCCCGCTCCATTGCCTCGCCGACGGCAAGTATCTCAGCCAATCTCGTCACCTCGCAGATGCCGGCTGCGTAATACGATGCCGGCTGTTGGGCAAGCCGGCTGTTGGGAACAAAGGGTCTTGGCGATTTATCAATTCCTAAAATGCTATGTTTCAGCGAAAGCCGGCATCAATTCCGGTCCGATACCATGGGATTGGGTAAAGGGGAGTGGTCATGGTGTCTGTGCGTATTTTGCTGGGGATCACCCTGGTGGCGTTGAGCGGCGGAGCTCGGGCCTCGTCGTTGGTGTTTCCTGGCGCGCCGACCTCGACGCCCTCCGTTCTTGCCGTGAAGTCCGCGGACCCCGCCAAAGCGAGCGATGTGGTGTCCGTCGTTGCGCTCGGCGAGCCCGACGTCACCTATGAGAAGGTGGCGTCAATCCCGAACGCGCCCGAAGCGCAGCACGGTTTCTCGCAGGAGCTGATGATCATTCGTGGCGGCGTCGTCGGCGGCGCCTTCTCGACACCGGCGCAAGGCAAAGCGCCTGCAGCGGCCACTACCCCCGCTCCTACGCCCGCCAAGGCAACCGCCTCGGCCGCTCCGGCACCGAACGCGCAGAAGAAGCCCACCGCACCGGCAGCAGCGCCGCTCCCTGCCTCCGGGGTCGGCAAGGTCAAGTAGCCAGATCGTTGACAGCCTGACGGCGCCCTGTGCACCATTGCCGCGCGAGTTCGTGCTGAAATATCTAGCCGCTCGAAGCCGCCGCCTGAATTTGGTCAAGCGATTCAGGCAAAGGGGCGGCTCTGGCAGATGAGATTCGTCGTTCAAAAGGGGGTTGATCATGAGAATATCCAAGACCGTTACCGTGGCCGGGCTTCTGCTGGTGTCGCTGCTGGGCGCCAGTGCAGCGCAAGCCGATGACATGCTGGGGTCCTATGTCGCGCGTATGTCCGAGCGCGATCATCAGGCGAGCGATGGTTACGCGCTGGACAGCGCCGCGCAGATTGTGCGGCAAGACCGCGCCAACTGGCACAAATTCCATCGTCGCGACAGAGACGACCAGGGCGATGAGTGGTTTGGGAGCAACGACCAGCGCGCCGATCTGCAGCGCATGCTGGAGCGTCCGGGTGCGATGAGTGCCTCGACCAAGCGCGCCATCGTCAATGGCGAACCGCTGATCCAGGTCGACGTCTACGAGAACAGCGTGCGCGTCAGCATCCTGGAAGACTGATAAAGTCAGCTTCCGGGAAGATGGAAAAAAGGGCGGCGCTGATGCGCCGCCCCCTCTTCTCTCAACAGAACCGGATTGAAATCTCAGGCCGCTTCTTCCTTGTCGTCGTCTTCTTCGGACTCGTCGTCTTCGCCCTCGTCGCCTTCGGCCTTCACCGCATGGTCGGCGTCGTCTTCGTCAGACTCTTCGCCGTCTTCGTCGTCGCCTTCTTCTTCGTCGCCGTCCTCATCCTCAGAGTGATCGGCGGCTTCGACCGCGGTGTCGTGATCGGTTTCGGAAGCGGTTTCAAGCGCCTCGACAGTAGCCGAGGTTTCTTCAGTCACTTCGATTTCGTGATCGGAATTCATGGAAGCCTCCGTTGGGTTGGGGAACATGTCCCTTTTGCCACGGAGAGATCATCATCATATGACTGTAAGCCGGCTCGAACGGCCGGCTCGAAGATATTTTTCTTGGGTTCTCAGCCGGCGATTTTCGCGAAATCCGCGACCTGACCGATGGCCGCACGGATGCGCGCCAGCAGCGCCAGACGGTTGGCACGCACGGACAAGTCTTCGTCATTTACGAGGACATGCTCAAAGAATGAATCAACCGGTTCACGCAACGCGCTAAGTGCCAGCAGGGCGCCGGAAAAGTCTTCGTTCTGAATCGCTTCGCCGGCTTGCTTCTCAGCCTGATTCACCGCCGCTGACAGCGACTTCTCGCTAACCTCGCGAAGCAGCGCCGGCTCAACGGTTTCGGCGACCGCCGTTTTCTTCTTCTCCTCGGCAGCCAAAATGTTGGCCGCACGCTTGGTGCCGGCGAGCAGATTCTTGCCGTCCTCCGTGTCTAGGAAGGAGCCAAGCGCCTCGACGCGGCGGACGATCTGCAAGAGGTCGTCGGACTGCGGCGTGATGACCGCATCGATGAGATCGTGGCGGGCGCCTTGGTCGCGGAGATAGACCTTCAGTCGGTCGTGGAAGAACGACAGCAAGTCGGCAATGAATGGCGATAGCGATGCCTCCAGTTCCATCAGACGCTGGCCATCGAAGAACTCGCGCTCCTGATCGGCGGAACCAAAGGTTTCTGCACTTGCCTTGGCCAATCCGCCTTTCAACAAGTTGGAAATAAAGCCCGCTTCCGACAACAGCTGGCTTGCGCCCTTGTAGTCGCCAATGCGGGAATCGAGCATCGCGACCACGCCGCGGCTCTCGGCCCCTTCACCTTTTTGGTCATATGCCGCCAGGGCTGATGATACGGCGGCCGTAATGGCCAAGGCCAGCGAGAGCTTGAGCTTGTTTTCCAGTATGACCCTCACCACACCCAGCGCTGCTCTTCTCAACGCATACGGGTCCTTCGACCCTGTGGGCTTTTCATCGATCGCCCAGAAGCCAACCAGCATATCGAGCTTGTCGGCAAGCGCGACAGTGACTGATACCAAATCGCTCGGCACATAATCGGATGGGCCTTGCGGCTTGTAGTGTTCCTCGATGGCAGCGGCCACGGATGAATGCTCGCCCTGCAGCAGCGCATATTTGCGGCCCATGGCGCCCTGCAATTCGGGGAACTCGCCGACCACTTCGGTGGTGAGATCGGCCTTGGCGAGAACCGCGGCGCGGCGCGCCAGCGCGTGATCGGCGCCGACGATCGGTGCCAGTTCCTCGGCAAGCCGGGCGATCCGCTCCACCCGCTCACCCTGCGTGCCGAGCTTGGCGTGGAAGGTGACGCCGAGATGGTCGAGGCGGGCCATGCGCTGGTCGAGCGGCTTCTTGAGGTCGAGCCCGAACTTTTCCGCCGATGCTTCGAGCTGGCCGAGGTCAGGCAGGTCGCCCTGGTCGGTGGTCCAGAAATACAACGCGTCAGAGAGACGGGCGCGCACCACCTTGCCGTTGCCGTGGGCGATCTCCTTGCCGCCATCCGTAGCCTCGATGTTGGCGGTGAGGATGAAGCGGTTGGACAGCGCCTCGCCCTCGCCTTGCGGGCGCGTGACAAAGCACTTCTGGTTGGCGCGGATGGTCAGCCGGATCACCTCGGCCGGTATGGCGAGGAACGCCTGTTCGAACTCGCCCATCAGCACAACAGGCCATTCGACCAGCCCGGACACCTCCTCCAACAAGCCTTCGTCCTCGACCAGATCGAGCCTGTTGGCGAAGGCGAGGTTGCGGGCGTCGGCGAGGATGATCTCCTTGCGCCGGTCGGCGTCGAGCACGACCTTCGCCGCCTCCAGCTTGCTCACATAATCGTCGAAGCGACGCACGGTGATTTCGCCAGGCGCCATGAAACGGTGGCCGTAGGTGATGTTGCCGGACCGGATGCCGTCGATCTCGAAATCGACCACCACCGGCTCTTCGGTCTCCGGGCCGAAAGCGCACAGGATCGATTGCAGCGGCCGCACCCAGCGCAGCGAACCGGGCTTAGCCGAGGCCGGCCCCCAGCGCATCGACTTCGGCCAGGGGAAATTGCGAATGATGCCTGGTACCAAGTCGGCGATGATTTCTTCGGCCGCCCTGCCCGGCTTCGAAATGTGGGCGACATAGAAGTCGCCCTTCTTCGGGTCGGAATGAACATGCGCCTCGGCAACTGTGGAAAGCCCGGCCTTGCGCAGAAAACCCTGAACCGCCTGTTCGGGCGCCGTCGTCGACGGCCCCTTGATCTCTTCACGGATATCCTTCGAGCGTGCGGTGAGGCCCCTGATGTCGAGCGTCAGACGCCGCGGCGTCCAGTACTCGCGCGCCGCCTCATAGGTCAGACCCGCCTCGACCAGACCGTCGGTCAGCATCTTTCTCAGATCACCAGCCGCCTTGCGCTGCATGCGGGCGGGAATTTCCTCGGAACGAAGTTCAAGCAACAAATCCGGCATCAGAGCGCCTCCGCCCGCATGCCATTTTTCTGTTTGCGCGTCCTCGCGCCTCCGGCGCTGCGGTCGCGCGGCTGGGCGGGAATTTCCTCGGAACGAAGTTCAAGCAACAAATCCGGCATCAGAGTGCCTCCACCCGCATGCCATTTTTCTGTTTGCGCGTCCTCGCGCCTCCGGCGCTGCGGTCGCGCGGGAATTTCCTCGGAGCGAAGTTCTAGAAGCAGGTCAGGCATGGTTGAGGCTCACGCAGCAATGGTGAGCGCGGCATAGCAACTCGGCTGGCCGCTGTCACCCCTGCCGAAATTTTGGCCGCCCTGTCGGGACCAGGCGATCCGGCCCGTCCTTGGATCAAAGATTTCCATGAACCGAATTCAGCGCTGAAGCGACCCACGCTCAGGCAGGGAACACTTGGCTCAACGACCATGAAAACGGCATCCAGACTTCTGCAGATCCTCGCACTCAGCGCCTGCTTCACCGCGCAGGTCCACGGTGCCTTCTCGATGCCGGGTGTGCGGCAGGCATTGCGGACGATGGCCGGCCCAAGCGGCCAGATCCTGTCGCCGATCAGCGCTTCCCTCGAAATGATGAAGGGTGGCTGAAACAGAACTTTGTTTTTTGACGCGATTCCTAAAGGAAAACCGCTTCGCACTTTTCCTGGAATTGCTCAGGCCGCCAATCCACCCGCCTGCGTCTTCAAAAACGCCTCGCCGCAGGCTTTCGCCAGATTGCGCACCCTCAGGATGTAGCTTTGCCGCTCGGTGACCGAGATCACACCACGCGCGTCTAGCAGGTTGAAGACATGGCTGGCCTTGATGCACTGGTCGTAGGCCGGGAAGACCATCTTGTGCATAGGCAGATTGTCGTTCGATGCCGGCGCGCCGGCATCGAGCAGCGCCTTGCATTCAGCCTCGGCGTCCTCGAAATGCCTAAGCAGCATCGCCGTGTTGGCGTATTCGAAATTGTGGCGCGAATATTCCTGCTCGGCCTGCAGAAAAACGTCGCCATAGGTGACCTTTTCGGCGCCTTCACGGCCGTTGAAGTTGAGGTCGTAGATGTTGTCGACGCCTTGCACATACATGGCCAGCCGCTCCAGCCCGTAGGTCAGTTCGCCTGCCACCGGCGCGCATTCGATGCCGCAAACCTGCTGGAAATAGGTGAACTGCGAGACTTCCATGCCGTCGCACCAGCACTCCCAGCCAAGTCCCCAGGCGCCCAGCGTCGGGCTTTCCCAATCGTCCTCGACAAAGCGGATGTCGTGCAACAGCGGATCGACGCCGATCGCCTGGAGCGAGCCGAGATAGAGTTCCTGCAGGTTCGGCGGGTTGGGCTTCAGGATCACCTGATACTGGTAATAATGCTGCAGCCTGTTCGGGTTCTCGCCATAGCGGCCATCCTTGGGACGGCGCGAGGGCTGGACATAGGCAGCGTTCCAACGACGCGGCCCGAGCGCGCGCAGCGTCGTTGCCGGATGAAACGTGCCAGCGCCGACCTCCATGTCGTAAGGCTGGAGGATGACGCAACCATAGGCCGCCCAGTAATTGTGCAAAGTCAGGATCAGCCCCTGGAACGAGCGGCTGGGGTGCATATGGGCAGGCAGTTCAATCGTCACGGCGGCCTCGACAGCAAAGGCTAGCTTGTCCCTTGAGCATGATCTCTGGACAAACGGAAACCGTATGTCCGAGAAAACCGGTACCCGTTTTTCGGGATCATGCTCTTCCGGCACGTCCTAGAGACACGGCGGCGAAGCGTCAAGCAAGGCGCGCCGGATGCGGGCCGCGCGTGCCGTACGATGTTGAGCGCTTTGCGGCCGGCTGGCCCATTGCCCGGCATGGGCACCTGCGGTCTGTTTGATCCTCACATCAACGACAACAGGTCCAGCCATGTCCAACTCGGTCATCGTCCGCCCGGTCACGCGACAGGATTTCGACCGTTGGCTGCCGCTGTGGGACGGCTATAACGCGTTTTATGGCCGCTCGGGCGAGACGGCGCTGGCAAGCGAAATCACCGCGATGACGTGGTCGCGCTTCTTCGATGCCTATGAGCCGGTTCATGCGCTGGTGGCCGAAAGCGACGGACAGCTTCTCGGCCTCGTGCACTATCTCTTTCACCGCAGCACGACGGCGATCGCGCCGAACTGCTATCTGCAGGACCTTTTCACATCGGAAGCTTCGCGTGGAAAAGGCATCGGCCGGGCGCTGATCGAAGGCGTCTATGGCCGCGCCCGGGCCGCCGGCTCAGGCCGGGTGTACTGGCTGACGCACGAAACCAATCAAACCGCGATGAAACTCTACGACAAGGTCGGCGAGCGCTCCGGGTTTGTCGTCTACCGGAAGCTTTTCTAAAGGACTGCGCGCCGCTTCAACGAAAACGGGGCCCTGAAAAGAGCCCCGTTCGCATTCAAACAAATTGCTTTACCCCTTCGGGGCAGGCACCGGCTCCGGCTTGACCTTGGGGGTCTCCTGCGCCGTGTTGGACTCGATCGGCGGCAGGCCCTTCATCAGCTTCTGCTGCAAGGTGGCCAGCACATCGGGATCGGGCTTCAGGTCGCGGGCCTGGTTCCACTGGAAGGTGGCTTCCAGCTTGCGGCCGACGCGCCAGTAGGCGTCGCCGAGATGGTCGTTGAGAACCGGATCTTCCGGCTTCAGCGAGACGGCGCGCTCCATCTCGCGCACCGAGTCATCGAACCTGCCGAGGCGGAAATAGGCCCAGCCCAGGGAATCGACGATGTAACCGTCGCTCGGCCTGAGATCGACGGCCTTCTGGATCATCGCCAGGCCTTCCTTGAGGTTCGTGTTCATGTCGACCCAGGAATAGCCGAGATAGTTCAACACCTGCGGCTGGTCTGGCTGCAGTTCCAATGCCCGGCGGAAATTCGGCTCGGCCTTCGGCCATTCCTTCAGGCGTTCATAGGCGATGCCGCGCTGATAGAAGATGTTCCAGTTGGCGGCGGTCGGCGTCTTCAGCACCTCTACAGCCTTGTCGTAGAGGTTGGCGGCCGAGCGGAAATCATCCTTCGAGGAATAGACCCCGCCGAGCGCCAGATAGGCGCGCATGTCGTTGGGATGGGCGTCGACGAAGGCCTTGAGATGGGTGATCGCCTCATCATGGCGGTCGAGATCGGCAAGGTTGAGGCCGAGCTGCAGGTCCGAAAGCTCCTTCAGCGGCGAAGAATCAGGAATCCGCCGATAGAGCGCGATGGCGCCCTCGCCGTCCTTCAACTGTTCGGCAACGGCAGCGAGCTGCACGAGGGCCGCATCGCTGTCAGGCCGCAAGGCCAGGGCGTATTGCAGGTAAAGACGGACAAACGGCTCGCCGCCGCCGCGGTTGAGCGCGGTGGCGAGATCGAGCAGGATTTCGGAAGCACCATCCGACGGACCGGAAACGAAGGGCTCGATCTTGTCGCCCTTGGCGATCCTGTCGCGCAAGGCGACGATTTCCAGCTTGCCCGGCGAAAACGCCTCGGCCTGGTCAAGCACCGATATCGCCTTGGCCTTGTCGCCCTTGCGGGCCAGGAACGAGGCATAGGCCTGCGCGTTGCGCATCCAGGTTTCGGGCGCCGCGCCGCCGGCGGTCGTGTCCTGCATCGTAGCGGCGTAGATCGCCTCCGCCTTTTCGGGCATACCAGACGCATCGGCGATCAGCGCGCGGTGGAAGGACTTGAACAGGCCGAACCAGTCCGGCCCCTGCAGCTTGTCGATGGAAGCCATCGCATCGGTGGCCTCTCCCGCGCCTTGCTGCGCCCAGCCGGACATGACGCCGGAGATCAGCCGGTCGAGGTCTGATTCGAGCGACAGCTTGAGCCAGTATTGCGCCTTGGTGAAATCCTTCTTGTGGAAGGAATCGACCGCGAGCGCCAGGCGCGAGAAACGCTCGACGTCGGGCACTTCCTTGAGCTTGTCGGCATAGACCAGGGATTCGTCAAAGCGGCCTTGGGCGATCAGCGACAGCATCAGGCTCTGCTGCAGGCCGGTGTCGCTCGGATTAAAGGCCAAAGCCTGCTTGTAGTAGGCGATGGCGCTGTCGAGGTCGTTGTCGGCTTCTGCGATATGGGCGGCCAGATAGGCGCCCGAGAACGACGATATCTTGACCGGTTCGGTGGATTGGTTGGCATAGGCCGGCAAAGCCGAGAGCGCCATGCCTGTCACAATTGCCAGCCTTGTCAGCCAGCGCGCACGTCCTTGCTGCATCGTATCCCTTTCAGCCAGGCGCCATCTCCGCATCAGCGGGATCGACGTAGACTCGATCTTTCCGGGCAAAGCATGGCCTTTTTGGGGTCGCGCTTCAATCCGCCTGAAATTCACAATCGGGTCACCCGATTAACAAACCATGGCTGGAAGGGACATTCGATCACGGAAAAGCCGGCGTCAAGGTCAACACGGCACGATGGATCGCTGTACCTTTGTATCGGCAAAGCCGCCGGCCGCAATAGTGCTGCACAGCTCGTTCCATTCGCAGCCGTCGCAGGCCTTGCGCACGCTACCAGCAGAAAACGCCTGTCGCATCCGCGCCAGGATTGCCGCATCGAGATCGAGGCGGACACCGGCCTGGATTGATCGAGCCAGCAAATCTCCGACATCGAGCGCGGCAAGCCGGTCCCGTTCGATGACGCTTTCGTTGAGACAATGCGGTTCCGGCTCGTCGAGCAACGGCGCGCAGATGTCGTCCGGACCGGAAACGAGGAGGATGTCCTCGCCCCGGCTCAGGCGCTCCGCGATCGCGTCATAATTGGCGGTAAAGGCGGGGCTGTATCCCTTGCCCACATAGGTGAGCAGGCAAAGGAGATGATGGGCGCGCAGCCTGATCGTCACGGATTGGCCGGCTTTGCCTTGCCTCCGCGAAGCGCCATCAGCGTGGCGGCGCCAAGCGCCGACTTGAGCAAACCGCCGACGATGAACGGCAGGAAGCCGAAGGTGATGGCCTGATCAGCTCCAATCATGGCCGCGAGCCAGGCTGTGCCGAGAACAAGGCAGGCAAGGTTGCCGAGCAGCATCGCGACGAAGGCAAGCACCACCCTGTTGCCGTTCCAGCCGCGTTCGGCCAGCCAGCCGACAAGCGCGCCGACAAGCGGGAAAGAAAAGAGATAACCACCCGTCGGCCCGACGAAATGCACTACGCCGGCTGCGCCTCCGGACAGAACCGGAAAGCCGACAGCGCCCTCGACCAGCCAGGCGGCGATGGTGACCGCACCAAGCCGCCAGCCATAGAGCGCGCCGATGAGTGTTACGGCGAAGGTCTGCATGGTGACAGGGACCGGCACCATCGGCACTTCGATGTAGGACGCCAGCGCCAGGAACAGCGTGCCGAGCACGACGGCGCCGGCCTGCCAGGCGAGCGAACGATCCTGGAGCCGGAGCGGGCTGAAGGAGGGCTTGCGGGACGTAAACGCGATGTCTGTCATTGGGGATCCTTCGATCGATCTAAAATTATAGATAATTTCTGCTTTCGATCTATTATCGAATCCACATTTTCGCTGGGATAGCAAGCCTCCCCACGACAAAGACCGCCTGACCTGCGTCGCGACGCGATTCAGATCATTATTTTATGCATGTCATGTTCCCAAAATCGGGGCCACTTTTTGGGCGACAGGCATCAGCCCACGATCGCAAAGGCTTCGCGCGTCGCGCCGGAGGCCGTCTTGACCGGCTTGCGGCCAATCCATTGGACATGCCGGCCGAGCGTCGTGGCGGCCGATTCGGTGTTTCCCTGCCGCAGCGCGGTCAGGATCGCCCGGTGGTCCTGGTCCGTGCGCGTCTCCCACTCCGAGCGCCATGCCGCGAACAGGAAGCGGGCGCTGGCGGCGTGCAGATCGTCGATGGTGGCAAGCAGGCGCGGCATCGCGCATGGCGCCAGGATCAAGCGGTGAAAGGCGCGATTGGCTTCTTCCCATGACCTGACATCGCGGGATTTGTCACCGGCCTTTGTCGCCTCTTCGGCCTGGTGGAGAATGGCTGAAGTCAGGTGTGGCGCGGCATGACGCAGCGCCAGCACTTCAAGGGCGGCCCGCATTTCAGCGACTTCCTTGACCTCGCCGAGATCAAAAGCCGCGACCCGCACGCCGCGGCGCGGCTCGCTGACTGCCAGGCCTTGCGCCTCAAGGCGGCGGAAGGCCTCGCGCACCGGAACATGGCTGGTGTGGAACTCCTCGGCGACATGATCCTGGCGCAGCCTAGCCCCAGGCTCGATCGCGCCCGAGATGATGCGGTCCGCCAGTACCTTGCTGATGCGCACCGCGATGGTGTCGTCCGTGCCCTTTGCCATGTTTTATAGATAATTTGCGGAGCGGCGACTTGTCGAGACGGCGAGACCGGTATTCGCAAGTTTGCTGCCTCCGGCGCAAGCCAGAGGAAGCCCGCGAAAAGGCCGGCCTTCTCAGTTCACCCGGCTGATGCAGAAATCGATGACGTCGATCAGCGCCGATTTCTGCGGCGTCGCTTCCAACGGCGCCAGCGCGTCGCGGGCGATCTCGCCGAAATGGCGGGCGCGCCCGATCGTGTCGGCAATAGCGCCGTGGCGGGTCATCAGGCCAATCGCCTTTTCCAGACCCGCGTCGTCAGTGACATTGTCCTCGATGGCGCGTTTCCAGAAAGTGCGCTCGGCCTTGGTGCCGCGCCGGTAAGCAAGGATCACCGGCAAGGTCACCTTGCCTTCGCGAAAATCGTCGCCGACATTCTTGCCCAGATCCTTGCTGGTGCCGCCATAGTCCAGCGCATCGTCGATGAGCTGGAAGGCAAGGCCGAGATTCATGCCGTAGGAGCGCAGTGCGGCACGATCATTGCGGGTTGCCTGGGCGATGACAGGGCCAACCTCGGCGGCAGCTGAAAACAGCGCCGCTGTCTTGGCCTTGATGACGGCGAAATGCTCGTCCTCGGTGGTTTCGAGGTTCTTCGCGGCGGCAAGCTGCATGACCTCGCCTTCGGCGATGATCGAGGCGGCGCTCGACAGGATGTCGAGCGCTTCGAGCGAGCCGACATCGACCATCATGCGGAAGGCCTGGCCGAGCAGGAAGTCGCCAACAAGGACGCTGGCCTGGTTGCCCCAGATCATGCGGGCGGTTTTCTTGCCGCGGCGCATACCGCTCTCGTCGACCACGTCATCGTGAAGAAGCGTCGCCGTGTGCATGAACTCGACGGAGGTGGCGAGCTTGACGTGGCCTTCGCCAGCATAGCCGAACATCTGCGCGGCGGCGAGCGTCAGCATCGGCCGCAGCCGCTTGCCGCCAGACGAGATAAGGTGGTTGGCCACTTCCGGGATCATCTGGACGTCGGAACCGGCCTTGGACAGGATGAGTTCGTTGACGCGCCCCATGTCGGCCGCCGTCAGATCAATAAGATCCTTGATGGAGGCGGGTTCCCGCTTCCCGTTTTCGATGTTGAGAACGACACCCACGACAATCACTCCCGTCTTGGTATAATTCGTGCGACGGCACCCTTAGTCCCTTCTCTGGACTCTAGGGCGGCGGATATGGCCACGGCAAGTGGCGAATTGGCGCGGCGGCGGTGACAGCGTGTCAACCGGTGCCGAAACAGACCCCTGTTCTGCCATGGAAATCGGCGTGCCCGTTTACATCAGCGCCGCAAACTGAAAGTTTCGTCCGATGATAGAACTTGTCCGCACCAACGACGCCGTGATCATCTCCTTTGTCGAATCGCTGATGCGCGACGCTGGCATCGCCTGTTTTGTCGCCGATCAGAATATGAGCATTCTGGAAGGGTCGATCGGTCTTCTGCAGAAGCGCGTCATGGTCGACGCCGACCACGCCGATACTGCGCGGCGCATTCTGAAAGACGCCGGCATCGAGAACGAAATCCGCCAGAGTAATGGCTGAAACGAGCGCCGCCCTTATTCCCGATACGCCGGCCCATACGGTCGATGCCTTCCATCGTGGCCGGTTCTGGCTCGTGCAACCCAAGCATGGCGGTCATCGCGCCGGCATGGATGCGATGATGCTGGCGGCATCCGTGCCATCCTCGTTTGGTGGCCGCCTCGCCGATTTCGGCGCTGGCGCCGGTGCTGCCGGCCTCGCTGTGCTGTCGCGCTGCTCGGCTGCCCAGGCAGTGCTTGTCGAACGCGCACCGGAAATGGCGGCCTTCGCGGCGGCTACCCTTGCCCATCCCGGCAATGCCCATCTCAGTAATCGCGCGTGCGTGCTCGTCGCCGATGTCACACTATCCGGCCAGGCGCGCGCTACGGCCGGCCTCGCCGACAATGATTTCGACTTCGTCATCATGAATCCGCCTTTCAATGCCGCCCGCGACCGCGCCACGCCGGACCGCCTGCGAAAGGAAGCGCATGTCATGGAGGACGGGCTGTTCGAGAGCTGGATCCGCAGCGCGGCGGCCGTGACCAGGCCGCGCGGCGGGCTGGCCGTCATCGCACGGCCCGAACAGCTAAGCGCCATTCTCGACGCGATGTCAGGCCGGTTCGGCGATGCCGAGATGCTCGCCGTCCACCCTCGCCCCGACGCGGCGGCGATCCGCATTATTGTGCGGGCGGCACTCGGCGCGCGCGGAAAACTTGCCATCCGACCGCCGCTGATGCTTCACGCGCAATCGGGCAACAGCCCCGATGAGCGCAGCGAAATGATCACCAACGGCCTCGCCTCGCTGTTTGGAGATTGAGCTATTCTGGCCGGCCGCATTGCTGTTGGCTGGGAAATCCCTACATGCCTGCAACCCACCGACCGGAGACCGCGCCCTCGTGAAACGCCTTTTCAACCGCTTGCTGCCGAAATCCTGGCGCTCCACCGTCGTCACCATTCCGGTCATCCGGCTGCATGGCACCATCATGTCGGGCGGCCAGTTCCGGCAGAACCTGTCGCTTGCTTCCACCGCCGGCCTCATCGAAAAGGCCTTTTCCTTCGACGCGCCGGCGGTCGCCGTCTCGATCAATTCGCCCGGCGGCTCGCCGGTGCAGTCGCGACTGATCTTCAAGCGCATCCGCGACCTGGCGGTTGAAAAGAACAAGAAGGTCCTGGTCTTCGTCGAGGACGTCGCGGCCTCGGGCGGCTATATGATCGCAGTCGCCGGCGACGAGATTTTCGCTGATCCCTCCTCCATCGTCGGCTCGATCGGCGTGGTCTCGGCCTCGTTCGGTTTTCCGGAACTGATGAAAAAGATCGGTGTCGAGCGCCGTGTCCACACTGCCGGCCAGAACAAGGCGGTGCTCGATCCGTTCAAGCCCGAGAAGAAGGAAGACGTCGAGCGGCTGAAGGCGTTGCAGCTTGAGGTCCACGAAACCTTCATCGATCTGGTCAAGGAGCGGCGCGGCACGAAGCTGAAGGACGATCCGGACCTGTTCACCGGCCTGTTCTGGACCGGCAAGAGAGGCCTGGAGCTCGGCCTTGTCGATGCGCTCGGCGACATGCGGACCGTGCTGAAGACCCGGTTCGGAGCGAAGACCCAGCTCAGGTTGGTCTCGGCGCCGCGCGGTTTCCTCAGCCGCTTCGGCCTGTTCGGCTCGCGTTTTTCAGCACCCGATATCGCCGCGGCGGCCGTAGGCGGTGTCATCGATGCGGCGGAAGAGCGCGCATTGTGGTCGCGCTTCGGGCTTTGAAAAGCCGACGAAACCGTCTACCATGAGCGCTTAATCGTCCCGACCGGCCGCCTTTGCCGGCCCAGCGTGGGAGGAGTTTTGGCATGCCGCAGATCATTTTCTTCACCGTCGTTGGCGTCGCCGCCTATTTCGGCTACCGCACGTTCGTGCGTGAAGCCGAGCGCGTGACGGCCAAGGTACGGCGCACCGAAAAGCAGGCGGCCAACGGCGCGATGGGAACACTGGTCAAGGATCCGAAGACCGGCGAATACCGGCTGGCCAAGGACTAAGCATCATCTCCAGTACGACTGACGCCGTGGACACCGAGACCGGTTCGCGTACGTGGCCTGCGCCTGCCAAGATCAATCTGGCGTTGCATGTCACCGGCAGACGCCATGACGGCTACCACCTGATCGAAAGCCTGGCCGTGTTCACGCGCTTTGGCGACCGGGTCGAGATCGCGCCTGCCGACAGCGACGTTTTTGCAGTGTCCGGGCGCTACGCGCCAGCGGTTCCCCTGGATGCCAGCAATCTTGTGCTGAAGGCGCGCGATGCCTTGCGAACAGTGGTCGGGGCCGAAAAGGCCCCTCCAGTCTCGATCAAGCTCGAAAAGAACCTGCCGGTTGCCTCCGGAATCGGCGGTGGGTCGAGCGATGCGGCGGCCGTGCTGAGCGGGCTGGTAGAAACATGGGATCTGGACATCAATGGCGCCGAGCTGGCGCGGGTCGGCCTCTCGCTTGGCGCCGATGTGCCGATGTGCCTGGCGGCAAAGCCGCTGGTTGCACGCGGCATTGGTGACGAACTGTCGATGGTACCGGACTTTTCGGCACTGGGACTGGTGCTGGTCAATCCGGGAACGCCGGTCTCGACGGCGGATGTCTTTGCGGCACTTTCCCGGCGCGATAATGAACCCCTGCCGCCGCTACCGCGCCGCATCGATTTTCACAGCCTGCGCAACTGGCTGGAGGTCACCCGCAACGATCTTGAGCCAGCAGCTCTTGCGATGCAGCCCGCCATAGGCAGGGCGCT
Source organism: Mesorhizobium subarcticum (assembly GCF_055456085.1). Taxonomy (NCBI): domain Bacteria; kingdom Pseudomonadati; phylum Pseudomonadota; class Alphaproteobacteria; order Hyphomicrobiales; family Phyllobacteriaceae; genus Mesorhizobium; species Mesorhizobium subarcticum. Next base: position 6,038,615 of record NZ_CM144237.1, read on the forward strand.
TTCGTGGCTTGATAAGGCTGGATCGGGCTTTTCGCGCATGTCGGGATCGGGCGCGACATGCTTCGGCCTGTTCGAGACCGGCAATGTCGCCAAGCGCGCGGCCGCAGAGATTCGCAACCGCCAGCCCGACTGGTTCGTCGCGGCGACGCGCAGCATGACATCGGAGGCCGAGTGACATGGCCAAGATAGACGAGAGCCGATCCTTCGTCCCCGTGCGCATCGCGGTGCTGACGGTATCGGACACACGCAGCCTCGCCGACGACAAATCCGGCCAGACGCTGGCCGGCCGCATCACCGAGGCCGGCCACATCCTGGCCGTCCGCGATATCGTCACCGATGACCGCGACAAAATCCGCGACATGGTGCTGGCCTGGTCGCGGGACAAAAACATCGATGTGGTCATCACCACCGGCGGCACTGGCTTTACCGGCCGTGACGTGACCCCTGAGGCGCTGGAGCCGATCTTCGAAAAGCGCATGGACGGCTTTTCGGAAGTCTTCCACCGCATTTCCTACGACAAGATCGGCACCTCAACGATCCAGAGCCGGGCGACCGGCGGCGTCGTCAACGCCACCTTCGTCTTCGTGCTGCCGGGTTCGCCCGGTGCCTGCAAGGATGCCTGGGACGGCATCATCAAGGCGCAGCTCGATTACCGCCACATGCCCTGCAACTTCGTCGAGATCATGCCGCGCCTGGACGAGCATCTGCGGCGGGGCAAATAGCCATCAGCGGATGACCGGCTCGCCATGGAAGCGCCGGCGCGAGGGGCGCGAAACACCGAAGCCGACTTCCATCATCAGCCGCGGCGTGCGCGCCGGCACCGTGCCCATGTGGAAACCGAAGGGGTCCTCGACGAAGCCGAGGCCGGCTTCGCCGGTCAGCGTCACCGGGCTCTGCTCGCCATAGACGTCCAGCACCTCCTGGGCGGAATGGCCGACCAACAGGGTTAGCTGATGCTTTATGGCGCGCCTGTTATGGCTGCCCCTGACATAGACATGGGGACCGGTGTCGATGTCGACAGGCTTGAGGTAGAAGAAGAATTTCAGCATGCGCCAGTCGTCGAGGTCGAAATGATATTTGCCCAGCGAGGCAAGGTTCTTGTCGGCGTCCGAGGCCTCGCCGGTCGGAAAGCTCCACCAGACGCGCGTCGTGATCAGTTTCGCCTGGGCGCCGAGATAGTGCGCGGCAATGTCGAGAAGCAGCGGATCGCGCTGTATGGCGAGTGCCGCCGGGCAGTCGAGGATGCGCTCGAAATAGTGGCCGCTGAGCAGCGAGCGGCCCAAGCGTTTCTCGGCTTGCGCATGTTCACCCGGCATGAATTCCAAACGGCGGTCGAAATTGCCGAAGCAAGGCGTACGCCCCGCGAAATCCGCGATCTCGCGATGAATTTCCGGCGGCAGGACCAGGCCTGAACACAGGCCGTCGGCGCGCAGCGCATCGACCACCGTTGCCCGCTCGACACCGGCAAACATCGTATCGCCCGCATTGTCGGCGGGACGGGCGCGTTTTGCACCCAGCCAGTGCATCCGGCGCCCCGGCATGGTGCGCGCCAGCATGAACATCGGCAGCCAGGCCGGGTTTTCGCGCAGATCCGTGAGATAGGTCGGAATGCGCACGGCGATGCGCCGCAGCAGGCTGCCATTGCGCGCAATGGCCTCTAGGCTGGCAGCACCGGATTTGTCAGGGGTTGAAAGGTTCATCGGGTCCTCGTCTATGAGCGTGACACCCGATGCCGCATCGGTGTTCACAACTCGCCTGACCCAAACCCATTCACCCGCTTCGGAAGAAGGCTAACCCCACGTCAGATTTTGTGCAATGCACAATGAACAGAGCAGCCGCAAAAAATCACTTTGGCGAGCGGTGCTGCTGCTTCGGCGGCGCCACCCAGATCTCGGCGTCGAGCCTCTTTGTCGCCAGGCCACGCGCCAGAGCCTCGGCGCTGCCGGCACTTTTCGACAGGGACGCAGCCTGGCGCTTGCTGATCACCAGCCCATCGGCCAAAGCGCGGTTTCCTGAAAAGACCCTCGCCAGGAATGGCGTGCGGCTGCCGCGTGTGCGAGAGAATTGCGCCGCCATTGTTTGCTTGGCCGTGTGGGCGACGACCGCATCGATCCAGCCTTCCACAAGCCGCGCGCCCGGCTCCAGCAGCAACAGCCAGTCTCCCTTGGCCTGCCTGATGCCGGCGGCGATGCCGCCGCTCGCCACATAGTGGCAGCCGGCATGCTCGGCGACACGGTGCGTCTGGTCGGTGGAGCCGGTGTCACAGATGACGACCTCGCGCACCACGCCCTCGACCGCGCCGCCAATCAGCGAACCGAGCGTGCGGGCGAGAGCCTCCTCGTCATTGCGTGTTTCGATGAGAACACTGAGCATGTTTAGCCGAATAGCGGAAAGCCGCGCACAGCGCCAGTTTTTGCAGCGCAACATAAAAAGTTCTTGCTTTGTTCTTGTCGGCAAAATAGGAATAATTTCATGAACAGAACGATTCGACAGAACATGGAAAGTCCTTGGGAGCGGGCAAAGATGGAACAGATCGTGCGCGCAGACATTGCAGCTTTCGGAGCAGGACGCGCCGAGATGGCCAATGCGATGATCGAGCAGAGTGGCGTGCGTGTCCGTCCGGATCGCAATCGCGGCCGGTCGGCGGGGATCAATCCGTCGGGACGGTTCGAGCCGGTCAGCCGGCATGTCTTCGATGACGGGTGGAATTCTCTGGAGGAGCTGCCGCCGTTCAAGACCGAGGTGCAGGTGGAAAAGCCGCGCACCATTATCACCCGCAATGAATCGCCAGACATCTCCTTCGACCGGTCGATCAACCCCTATCGCGGTTGCGAGCATGGCTGCGTCTATTGCTTTGCCCGGCCGACACATTCGTTCATGGGCCTGTCGCCGGGCCTGGATTTTGAATCCAAGCTGTTCGCCAAACCGGATGCGGCGCGGCTGCTCGACAAGGAGCTGTCGAAGGACGGATACCAGCCGCGCACCATCGCCATCGGCACCAACACCGATCCCTACCAGCCGATCGAGAAGCAGTACCGGATCATGCGCGAGATCCTCGAAGTGCTGGAAGCGCGTGGCCATCCGGTCGGCATCGTCACCAAATCCGCTTTGGTGACGCGCGACATCGACATCCTGTCGCGCATGGCCGAACGGGGGCTGGCCAAGGTGGCGCTGTCGGTGACGACAATGGACCGCATGTTGGCGCGCACCATGGAACCCCGCGCGTCGACGCCGACCAAGCGGCTGGAGGCGATCCGACAGCTTTCGGATGCCGGCATTCCGGCTTCGGTCATGGTGGCGCCGATCATCCCAGGCCTCACCGACCAGGAGATGGAACGGATCCTCGATTCGGCACGTGCTGCCGGCGCGCGCGAGGCGGGCTATGTCGTTCTGCGCCTGCCGCTGGAGGTCAGCCCGATCTTCAAGGACTGGCTGCTGCGCCACTATCCCGATCGCTACCGTCACGTGATGTCGCTGATCCGTTCTATGCGCGACGGCAAGGACTACGATTCGGAATGGGGCAAGCGCATGAAGGGTGCCGGTCCTTACGCCTGGCAAATCGGCCGGCGCTTCGAGATCACCGCCAAGCGGCTCGGTCTCAATGCCGAGCGGCGCACGCTGCGCACCGACCAGTTCGTAGCCGCTGGAAAAGACCAGGAACAGTTGATGCTGCTCTGAAAATGCAATTCGCCGTGGCGGTTTGACCTGCCATGGCAAGAAGTCCCGTCCGGCCTGCCCCGGCCTGCAGACGGTGCCCTCCCGGTCCGGCGCCCCACCCGACCCGGAGGGACTTGCGGAGAATCGGAGCCGATGCGAACCTCGCCGCAACATGGCTCGCGCGCGTTCCGATTCTCCGCTTCTCTTCGAAATCGTCGAGAAACCCGATTTCTCCTTCGAGACGAAGGCGATGGCCGAGGGCTTGTGGCCGGTCGCAGGCATGGACGAGGCCGGCCGCGGTCCTCTGGCCGGGCCGGTGGTCGCAGCCGCCGTGGTGCTCGACCCCGCCAACATTCCCGAAGGCCTCGACGATTCCAAACGGCTCAGCCATTTGCAGCGCGAAGCGCTGTTCATGCGCATTCTTGGCTCGGCGCAGGCAGTTTCCATGGCTTCGATCAGCGCCGAGGGCATTGACGGCAGCAACATCCTCAAGGCGAGCCTCGAGGCGATGCGCCGTGCGGTGGTCGGGTTGTCGGTCCGGCCGAAGCTCGCGCTCGCCGACGGACGCGATGTGCCACCAGGGCTGCCATGCGACGGCCGCGCGCTGATCAAGGGCGACCAGCGCTCACAGTCGATCGCCGCCGCCTCGATCGTTGCCAAGGTGATGCGCGATCGCATGATGTGCGGCTGCGGCAACCATCACGGCCGCTACGGCTTCGAGGTCCATATGGGCTATGCGACGGTCCGGCATCGCACGGCGATCGAGGCGCATGGACCAGTCGCGCGGCTGCACCGGGTTTCGTTCGCGCCGTTCCGGCTGGGTGGGGCGGAGGTGATTGAGGAAGAGGGCTTGGCCGGGTTGGACTGAGCGACGACGTCATTTCTCGGAGATACGCGAAACAACGGTGACGGCTCTCACGGGGAGATCCACAGCGCTGGCCTCAGCGCCCCAACAAAAAAGCCGCCAGGTTGCCCAGGCGGCTTTTCATCTACTTGATGCTGTAAGCTCAGTTCAGCTTCGCCTTCACGTCCGCAAGCGACGCCTTGAAGATATCAGCTCCGGCCTTGACGTCGACCTTGGCAGCCAGTAGCGCACGGGCGGCCTCGACGGCAATATCGACGGCGCTGGCGCGCACTTCGGCAATCGCATCACGCTCGGCCTGGCCGATCTTCTGTTCGGCAAGAGCGGTGCGCCTGACAACATAGTCTTCGGTCTTCTTGTGCGCGTCGGCGGCGAGCACTTCGGCCTCGCGCTTGGCAGCCGCGACGATGTCGGCTGCTTCCTGCTCGGCTTCCTTGCGCTTCTTCTGATACTGGCCAAGCAGTTGCTGGGCTTCCTCGCGCAGGCGGCGCGCTTCGTCGAGCTCGTTGCTGATCCTGGCGGCGCGGGCATCGAGTGCCTTGGCGATGATGCCCGGCACCTTGATATAGACGGCAACGCCCAGGAAGATAATGAGGGCTATCGTTGCCCAGAGCGTTGCGAGAGATGTGGCGTCCATGATGCGCTCCTCACCCGGCCACGGATTTGACCGCAGCCGCGATCTCGGCCTTGCTGGCCTTGCCGCCGCCGACCAATGCCTCGACGATTTCGGAAGCGGCGCCCTCGGCTATGCCCCCGACTTCCTTCATGGCGTTGGCCTTGATGGAAGAAATGCGTGCCTCGGCTTCGCCAAGCTTCTCGTCGAGTGCGGCCTCGATCTTTTTGCGCGCGGTGTCGGCCTCCGCCTTAGCCGCATCGGCGGCCTGCTGGCCGATCGAGTTGGCGTTCTTCTTGGCCTCCGCCAATTCCTGCTCGTAAGCAGCAACGGCAGCGTCGGCCTCGCCCTTCAACTTGCTCGCCTGGTCGAGGTCCTTGCTGATACGGTCGTTGCGGACATCGATGATGCCGCCGACGCGGGGCATCACGACCCGCTTCAGGAAGAGGTAGAACAGCCCGAAAGTGATCGCCAGCCACAGAAGCTGAGACGGGTATGTCGCAGGATCGAATGGCGGAAACGTGCCGTGCGCCTCCGCAGGCACGCCGGTGGCGGAATGCGTGTCGCCCCCGGTCGCAGCGTGGCTGGTATCGGTGGCAGGCGCGGACTCTTGCGCGAAGGCAGATGTCACGAACATGGACTATCCCCAGAAATCAGGCCCGCCGCCTGCGCGGCCGGCCTGTCCAATCTTCTCAAATGCTCAGCCGAACAGGGCCAGCAGCGCGATGAGAAGCGAGAAAATGCCCAGAGCTTCGGTCACGGCGAAGCCGAAGATCAGACGGCCGAACTGGCCATCAGCGGCCGAAGGGTTGCGCAGCGCGCCCGAGAGGTAGCTGCCGAAGATATTGCCCAGGCCAATGCCCGCGCCACCCATGCCCAGGCAAGCGATACCGGCGCCGATGTACTTTGCTGCTTCTGCGTCCATTTGTTCAACTCCTTTGGATCTAAAATTCCGTTGCGATTCTATCCGGGGCCAATGTTGGAAAATCTTGGGCCGGAAACTTTTCCCTCAGTGCCCGGGATGCAGGGCGTCGTTGAGATACATGCAGGTCAACACCGCGAAGACATAGGCCTGCAGGAATGCGACCAGCAATTCGAGCGCGGTGAGCGCCACTGCCATGGCCAGCGGCAGGATCGAGCCCGCCACGCCGACCGCGCCGAGCGCGGAGAGGCTGACCACGAAGCCCGAAAACACCTTCAGCGTGATGTGGCCGGCAAGCATGTTTGCAAATAGACGAACCGAGAGGCTGACCGGGCGCGACACGAAGGAAATGACCTCGATCAGCACCACCAGCGGCAGCAGGAATACCGGCACGCCATGCGGCACGAACAGTTTCAGGAAGCCGAGACCGTGCTTCATGAAGCCGTAGACCACCACGGTACCGATCACCAATGCAGCGAGGCCGAAAGTGACGATGATGTGGCTGGTGATGGTGAAGAAATAGGGGAACAGGCCGAGCAGATTGGCGACCAGCACGAACATGAAAAGCGAGAACACGAACGGGAAGAACTTCATGCCCTGCGTACCGGCAGCATCGCGCAGCATGTTGCCGACGAATTCGTAGGCCATTTCGGAGACCGACTGCAGACGCCCGGGAACCAAGCTGCGGCTCGACGTGGTGAGGAACAGGAATGCAGCGGCAACGACCACGGTCGCGACCATGAACAGCGCAGAGTTGGTGAAAGACAGGTCGTAGCCGCCGATGTTAATCGGAATCAGCTTGATGATATGGAACTGGTGGATCGGATCGACCTTGTCAGCTGCCACGTTTCAACCCCGTCAATGCCGCGTACGGCCAAATTATCATTGCCGCCTTTAAGCGGCTATTTACTATCGTTCCGGTCAGAGCGCGATTTGTTGCCCTGTCCGAATTCTGCCACAACGCCTGCGGAACGCATCACATTGAGCACACCGGCGCCAAAACCAAGCAGCAGGAAAACGATCAGACCCCACGGCGATGTCCCCGCCAGACGGTCGATGATCCAGCCGATGCCCGCACCCACCACCACGCCAGCGATAAATTCGCTGGAGAGCTTGACCGCCTGGCCATAACCGGCCGCACTGCCCGCTTTCGCGTCGTCTCTTCCCTCGAGCCGGTTCGGCAGCCTTGTCGCAAGCGATGCTTCAAGTTCACGCCGACGTCGCTCAAGATCGTCGTCACGGATGTCGGCTTCATGCTGCTTGCCGCGGCCGGTTTCTCCGGTTCCGTCTGGCCCATTCTTGTCGGCCATCGCAACCCCCCTGCCCGGTCAGACCGTCACCGTCCGTCCGCTTCTAAAGTCGCCGGCAACATAGTTAGAGGGTTTGCGCCCGTCAAGCCACGGGCGGAAGTTCGTTGCCATGTATTTTACGCAATAAAATCAATGGATTAGAGAGGTGCGACATCGTGCCCGTCATGCGGACATGGATACGGCGCCCGAATCCTCCGTGCAATGGCTTCCTGATCAAGCTCGCGGTGGGCCAAAAAGGCCAACGGCTGACGAGCCCTCAGCTCCAGCCGCCGCCATAGGTGCGATAGAAGATATGCAGGCCGATCTTGGTCATCTTCTGCATCGTGCGCGCCCAGCCGGGATGGACATATTGGGCGTAATAATGCGTCGATGATCCAACCTCCGGGATGAAGATCTTGCCGGCGGTGACGGCCATGGCAATGTCCTGCGCGGTCTTGTAGGCGACGGGGCTGTCGATGCGCTTCTTCCTGCCGTCGCAAGCGAATGAGAACTGGCAACGGTTGAACCAGCTGTCGTTCTGATAGACGACGCCGCAGATCGAATTCGGATAGGCCGGATTGCGGACGCGATTGAGGATGACCTGTGCGACGGCAGCCTGGCCGCGCACGGATTCGCTTCTCGCCTCGAAGTAGATACCGTTGGCCAGGCATGCCTGCTCCTTCTTGGAGAAGACACTCTCGGGCAGCGGATTCTGGATCCACCAATGGTCACCCTTGGCCATCGGCGGAATGAAGCGGCCGCTGTTGGGCTCTTCGTCCTGAAGCAGAACTTCGAAAGGCGAGGCCTTGGCATAGTCCGGCTCGGATTGCGCATAGGCCGTCGCCAGAATATCGGGATGGTCGTTGTTGACCAGGGAGGCAAGCATGGCCGGCACGCCGGGATCCGGCTTCTTGTCCTCGCGCGCATGGAACGCTGCGGCGATCTGGATTTCCTTGCCTTTGATCTGCGGCTTGGCAAAAGCCATCTTCAGGTCGCCGTCCATGCTCGGCCGCGTCAAGGAGGAAGTCCGCTGGAAGATCGAACCGGCGTTGAAGTTCTTCGGCGGGGCGACGGGAGACATCTGGACGATGCGGCCCTTCTTGTCGGCGCGCATGACGCGGTCCTCGTCGGGCGAGCCGCTGACCTTGCCGCCCTTGCCGCGAAACGACACGTTGCCGACGCCTGCCAGGTGAATGCCCGATCCGGAGATCGAGCCGGTGATGTCGGAATCGACGAACGGCATCTCGGCGGCATGGGTCGAGCCCGCGACGGATCTCTCGACATAAGAATTCCAGCGCGCGGTCGGCGATTCAAGGCCGGAGACGAGGCTGGTCATATCCTGGTAGGCGGCGACGGTCGGGAAGCCGATCCAGATGCCGAGGCCGATGATGGACGGAGACACAAAGCTGCGTTTCTTCTCACCGGCGGCGGCAATAAGCCGCTTCAACACACGTCGATGCACTGAACTCTCCAGGAACGCCACTGACCCCACTGGAGAGCAAAATGATGCATTAACCTTGATGGGACGTTAACGGGATCGATCGGGTTTTCTCAGTCGGCTCAAGGTCGTGGTTTCGAAGTCGGATGGTTTTGCGGCGGGATGGCGACGCAATACCCGCCAATCCGCGTTCCTAGAACCGGACTTAACCGGATATCCATATTCCAAGCGTCACAATGGAGCTGTTCGAAACAGCGGCCGCGCAAGCCGAGCGACGAGGCAACGGTCGTGGACACTACAACCGCAAACGGCGTGAACTCGATAGGGCCACCCGGACGCCCCCAGCTTCATAATTTGACGGCCTTGCGGGCTTTTGCGGCCCTATCGATATTCATCCATCATCTAAAGGTGTTTGGAATCGATGCGTCGCAATACATCCGGAACATGGATCTGGGATGCGCCGTCTCGTTCTTCTTTGTCCTGTCGGGGTTCGTTTTGTCCTACAGTTTCGCAGGGCGCTTCCTTGACTGGCGCGATGTAAGACACTTTGTCTGCCAGAGATTTTTCAGGCTCTGGCCTGTCCACGTGCTGTGTTCCTTTTTTGCCGTGGTGACGCTTCATGAACCGGCAAGCCTTCTCACCGCATATCTAACGACGACGCTCCAGAGCTCATGGATTCCGACCTACGGCACGGCCTACGCCTACAATGGCGTCTCATGGTCGATATCGGTCGAGTTATTCTTCTACCTTATCCTGCCGTTCATTCTGATCCTGAGGCCAAACCAGGTCATGCTGGTGATTTGCGGCTGGACCCTTGCCGTCCTCGGCCTGCTAGCGTTCACGGCGGTTTTGCCCGGTCCTGTATTTCCGCCTTCTTCCGAACGACCGTGGCTGGATTTCTACGTTACGGACGCATCGTTCGTTCAACTTTTCCCGCCCCTGCGGATGGTGGAATTCCTGTCGGGGATAGCCGTCTATCAATTGTTCAGACTTCGGCGCATCCCCGCCGGCTGGTTGGCGTCCGCTCAAATCGCGGCAATCGCCGGCCTAGTGCTTTATGCCGGCGCGCATGACGAGATCACGCAATTCTTCGCCAATCACGCATCGGTCATGGCGTCTGTAGCGTACCGCGAATATGGGATGTATCCGGTATTCGCTGCCATAGTCTATGTCTTTGCGCACCAATCCGGTGTGGCGACGCGTGTTCTATCTTGCCGCCCGTTGATTTTCTGCGGCGAGATCAGTTTCGCATTCTACATGATCCATCAAATTGTCATTTTCAACCTGGCCTACAATTACGAGATCGATAAGCACTACGGTCCAATAGCAGCCACACCTTTGGCAGCGATATTGAGCCTTGGCCTTTCGGTCATCCTCCATCGAACGGCGGAAAAACCCGCCATCGCCTGGGCCAAAAGGCGGTTCCCGATGTCCAGGCACGCACCTTCATCCCAGCATATGCCGCTGGCCGCCTTGGTTTGACTTGTCTCAAGCTGATCGGGGCGCAACCGGCCGCAGAAAGATCGGCCCCGAGATCAGCGCGCAGATGGCGGCCGACAGCCAGACGCCGGACCAGGACCAGAGGTGCAGCAGCCCCGGGATGGCCACCGGCACCAGGAAGAAGCCGACGAAAACGAAGGTGTTGGCCAGACTGAGCGCGGTTCCGACATGGCCGGCGCCGGCAAGCGTGGCAAGCTCAGTATAGGCGACACCATGCCAAGCGGAGACCGAGATGCCCGCGGCAATCAGCACCAAGGGAAGGACGGCAATCAGGAAGGACTGGCCGCCCTGCATGGCGGGGCTGGCCAGGACCAGCAGCCAAAGTACGGCAAAGGCAAGCGCGCTGAGCGCGCTGCATGCGCGCAGAAACTGGCGGCGGTTGCCGTGGCGGTCGGTGTAGCGGCCGCTCCAGACGCGCATGACCATGGCGCCGACCTGCACCGCGGCGAGGCTCGCACTGATCGCCGCCGTTCCCAGCCCGGCGAAGTCGTGCAGGAACACCGATGCGAAAGTGAGCACCGCCACCTGCGGAAAGCAGAGCAGGCCGATGGCGGTTGCGATACGCCAGACCTCGATGTTGCGCAGCGGCGCCGGTCCGGCCACATCAGGCGAAACGACGTGACCCGCTGTCGGTGGTTCGTGCAGCCAACGCCAGGCAAACAGGGCGGAAAGAGCGGAGGCGCCCGCCAGCAGCCCGAACACCGCGGAAAAGCCGAAAGCGAGCGCAAGCGAGGGCAGGACAAGCGCGCCGAGGCCGCCGCCAAGCGGCACCGCCGTCTGCCTGATGCTCATGGCGAAGCCACGTTCGTTTTCCCGGAACCAGCCCATTATGGCGCGGCCGCTTGAGCCGTTGACACTGCCGCCGAGGAGCCCGGTGACGAGCAGGCTTGCCGAAAGCAGCATGACGTCGGGAGTGCCTGACCTTGTCGGCACGACGAGCATGGCCATGGCAAGAAGCCAGGCGGCCGTCGCGCCAAGCCCGATCAGGAGCACACGGCGATCGCCCCAGCGGTCGGTGAGCAAGCCCCAGGGCAGTTCGCTGAGCGCAACGCCCAAGCCGAGAAGGCCGAGCGCCAGGCCAAGTTCGGCATTGCTTAGATGGTAGCCCTGACGAAGCACGACTGCCGTTGCCGGTATGCCGGAAAAGGTGGCCGAGAAACTGGCGTTCGCTGCGACGCCGATGCCCAACACCTTCCAGCGATGGCCGGGACTGAAGACTCTCTCGGCAGGATCGGCAGCTCTGTCTTTCAGAATTTGAGTGGGCTGTTGATCGGTACAGTCGACGATGGCGGACATGACTTCATTCCCGTGGTGGCCATTGGCACAGGCCTTGACGGGCTGTCTTTATCGTCATAAATCCTTCCTTAAAATCAGGAAGTTCTACACAAATGATCCTGATAAATAGGACGATCACATGCGGCGCGTGACATTCGACCTCGATGTTCTCAGGAGTTTCGTCACCGGCATGGAGCTGGGCAGCTTTGCCAAGGCCGCCGACCGGCTTGGCCGCTCCACCTCGGCGGTCAGCGCGCAATTGAAGAAACTGGAAGAACAGGCGGCAACGCCGATCTTCCGCAAGTCGGGGCGCGGGCTCGCCTTGACGGAGGCCGGCGAGACGATGCTCGGTTATGCGCGCCGGCTGCTCGACCTGAACGACGAGGCGGCAGCGGCGATCCATGATGTCGAGCTGGAAGGCTGGGTGCGGCTCGGCATGCAGGAGGATTTCGGCGAAGCGGTGCTGCCGGACGTGCTCGGCCGCTTTGCCCGCGCCCACCCCAAGGTCAAGATCGAGGCCAGGATCGGGCGTAGCCACGACCTCGCCGAAAGGGTGATGTCAGGCAGCCTCGACATCGCACTCGCCTGGCACTGTGGCCAGACGCTGCCTTACAGCGAGCACATCGCCGATGTTCCGATGCGCTGGATCGGCCCGGCCAAACGCATCGAGACCAGCCTGCGTGACGGCGAGCCACTGCCGCTGGTGGCGCTCGAAGCGCCATGCCTGCTGCGCACGGTGGCGACGGAAACGCTCGACCGCGCCGGCCTGCCCTGGCGCATGGCCTTTTCCAGCCCGAGCCTTGGCGGCATCTGGGCGGCCGTCGCGGCCGGCCTTGGGTTGACCATCCGCACCGACATCGGCCTTCCGGCTAGCGTCATCGCGATGACGCCGGAGATCTCTGGCCTGCCGGCGCTGCCCAAAATGGCGCTGTACCTGCATCGGAGGGATGACGAGCCCGAGCCGGTGGCGGCCCGCCTCGCCGACATATTGCTGGAAGCGGCGCGGCAGGCGCTGCCGAACAATACGCGGACGGATGCCGGCTTGCGTGCCGTGGCCTGATCTGAAGAGGGCCGAGGCTCAGCCGCGCTTCTTGGCCCTGCCGGCGAACGGGTTGTCCGAGGTGCGTAGCGCGATACGGATCGGCACGCCCGGAATATCGAAGGCCTCTCGCAGGCTGTTGGAGAGATAGCGGACGTAGGATTGCGGCATCGCATCCGGCCGCGAGCACTGGACAACAAAACCCGGCGGCCGCGTCTTGGCCTGGGTGACGTATTTGACCTTCAGCCGACGGCCGGCGACGGCGGGCGGCGGATGATGCGCCAATATGGCTTCAAGCCAGCGGTTGAGCTTGCCGGTCGAGACACGGCTGTTCCAGACCTTGTGGGTCTTGAGCACCGCATCCATCAGCTTGTCGAGGCCCCGCCCGGTCTCGGCCGAGACCGGCACGGCCTGGATGCCGCGCACCTGCGGCAGCAGCCGCTCGGTCTTCTCGCGCAGTTCCGCCAGAAGCTCCTGCGGATGATCGATCAGATCCCATTTGTTGAAGGCGATCACCGGCGCCCGGCCTTCGCGGATGATCAGGTCGGCGATCTGCAGATCCTGCTTCTCGAAGGGAATGGTGGCATCGAGCACGATGACGACAATCTCGGCAAAGCGGATAGCGCGCAAGCCGTCCTGCACCGACATCACTTCGAGCTTCTCGTGGATCCTGGCCTTGCGGCGCATGCCGGCCGTGTCGAACAGCTTCAGGCGGCGGCCATGCCAATCCCAGTCGACCGAGATCGAATCGCGGGTGATGCCGGCTTCCGGCCCGGTCAGCAGCCGCTCCTCGCCGATCAGCGCGTTGATCAGCGTCGACTTGCCGGCGTTCGGGCGGCCGACGACGGCGATACGCATCGGCTTGGTGTCGTCATAGCTATGCACATCCTCGGCGTCAGGATCGGCAATGTCCTCGCCGATCAGCACCTCGGTGGCGGCAATCTCCTCGTCTTCGCCCTCTTCTTCCTCACCGAAAGCGCGCGCCTCGCCGAGCGCGCCGATCACCGCATCCCGCAGATCGGGCATGCCCTGGCCATGCTCGGCCGAAACCGGGATCGGTTCGCCCAACCCGAGTTCCCAGGCCTCCAGCATGCCGCCCTGCGCGCCCTTGGCTTCGGCCTTGTTGGCGACCAGCACGACCGGCTTGCCGGATTTGCGCACGATCTCGGCGAAGGTCCTGTCGTCAGGCAGCAGACCGGACTTGGCGTCGATGGTGAAGAAGATCAGGTCGGCTTCGTGGATGGCGATCTCGGTCTGCGCGCGCATGCGACCGGGCAAAGTCGAGGCGCCGGCATCCTCGAAACCGGCTGTGTCGATGACATCGAAATGCAGGTCGTAGAGCTTGGCGGCATGGACGCGACGGTCGCGGGTGACGCCCGGCGTGTCGTCGACAAGCGCCAGCTTCCTTCCCACCAGCCGATTGAAAAGGGTCGATTTGCCGACGTTAGGTCTGCCTATGATGGCGACTTTGAACGTCACGATGCACTGCCTGACCCGCGGATCAGTTCGAACATCAGGGTTGCCCGCTCGCGGGTGTTGCGCGGGGCGCCGTCATCGGCGGCGATCTGGTCGAACAGTTTCAGCGCGTCCTGGGTCTTGCCTTCCTTCCAGGCGGCAAGGCCGAGCGCCTCGCGCGCCGTGTGGCGCAGCGTGTTGGTGTCCGATGTCAGCGCCTCGACGCGGCTGGACACATCGGCGAAGGAGCCGTGATCTACGAGCAGAAGGGCAGCGCGCAGCCGTGCCATGTCGCGAATGCCCTGGGGAATGGCGGTGTCGGCGGCGACATCGTCGAAGTCCTTGACGGCGGCGGCGGTGTCACCCTTGCTCGCCTTGACGGTGGCGGCACGCATCCGGGCGAGCAACGGATAGGCGCCGTAGCCATCCTTCTCCAGCTGATCGAGCGCGGCCAGCGCATCATCGTTCTTGCCGTCATTGGCAAGCTTCAAGGCCTGCGAGAAGGCATCGCCGGAGCGGTTGGCGCGCGTCTCGTCCCAATAGCGGTAGCCGACGAAAGCGGCGGTGCCGAGCACCACCAGGATCGCAATGACGATCAAGGCGGGGCCAAAACGGTCCCACAGCTTCTGCGCCTGCTCGCGGCGCATCTCGTCATTGACTTCACGGATAAAACTGTCGTCGGACATCAATCAAAACCACTTTTGCCCCGGGCCGGGGCTGTTCATGAGCCCGCGTTTTAGCGAAATTTTGTCGGCATGGAAGGGGTTCGAGCGGAAAATCGCCTATTCCCCGGGGGCAAACGAATGTTTGCCCCGAGCAAACCGGCAAAAAGGCCAATCGCACCCACGCCACATTTCGGGGATAGCCGGCTTGTTGACCGCCAGGAGCCAGTAAGTTTGCCGATGCCTTGTTTGTCTCGCGTTGTTGCGCTCTCGCTTGCCTCGCTCGCCACCGCAGGCGTGGCTCTGGCCGACCCGCCCGCACCGCCAATGCCGGCAAAGCCGAAACAGGTCGTCATCATCTCGTTCGATAGCGCGCGCGACATTTCGCAGTGGAAGCGCAGCCGGGCGCTGGCGCAGCGCACCGGCGCGCATTTCACCTATTTTCTGTCCTGCGTCTTCCTTCTGTCGCCGGAGACACGCAGGGAATACACCGCGCCGGGCAAAACAGCTGGCAAATCCAACATCGGCTTTGCCGCCTCGAAGCAGGAAGTGGCCGAGCGGCTCGAGCAGATCGGCCTTGCCGCGCATGAGGGCCACGACATGGGCAGCCACGCCTGCGGCCATTTCGACGGCAAGGACTGGAGCAAGGCCGACTGGCTGACCGAGTTCGGTTCGTTCCAACACATTCTCGAGAACGCCTATGCGATCAACAACATTACGCCAGAGCCACCCGGCTGGCGTGATTTCGCGCGGCATGTGGTTGTCGGTTTCCGCGCGCCGTATCTGTCGACCAGCAAGGCGCTTTACGAGGCGCTGCCCGCCGCCGGCTACCAGTTTGACGCCAGCGGCGTTTCGCAAGGCCCTGCCTGGCCGACGGCCAGCAACGGCATCATGCATTTTTCACTGCCGCAGATTCCGGAGGGACCGAAATCGAGGCCTGTCATCGCCATGGACTATAATCTCTATGTCAGGCATTCCGGCGGCTTCGAGCGGCCAAGCAAGGCGAGCGAGTTCACCGACCGGACCTATGACGCCTTCCGCGCAGCCTTCGACAGACAATATCAGGGCAAGCGCATTCCGCTGGAACTGGGCTTCCACTTCACGCTGATGAATGACGGCGCCTATTGGAACGCACTGGAGCGCTTTGCCAGCGAGGTCTGCGTCAAATCAGATGTCGAATGCATCAGTTTTCGCGATTATGTTTCGCGGCAGGATGCAGGCCGGAAGCAGCCCTCGGTTGGCGGCTGAACCGCCAACCCGGTTCGCATCAAATCCTTACTATGCCGGATCTTCGGCGCCCTGCCTTGCCAGATAGCGCTGGTCGATATCGGGCAACGGTTCGCCCAGCAGGGTCGCCTCGAAGGCGCGCAGGCGCTTGTGGACCGACTGAAGCTCGACGATGGTCGACCAGGAGGTGAGCAGGAACTGAAGCGAACCCGTCACCTTGCCGAAGGCATTCGAGATCTGGTTCAGGGCCCCGAACGTTATCTTGTGGGCGACCAGCGACGGACCCAGGATCAACAGCGAAAAAATGTTGTCGGCCTGAAGGTAGGTGTACCGGACAACGTTGAAGTAGATGTAGTGAAAATAGAGCCTGAAATAGTTGTGACGAACATTTTCGAACAGTTCGGCGGTGGTCGCCGGCTGCGCCCTGTCCGCATGATCCTCGCCATAGACCAGTTCCTTACGGTATGCGGCTTCGACGCGCTGGTTGCGGAACTGCAGCCCCGGAAGTTTCAAGCCGGCAACCATGACCGAGATGGTTCCGAACAGGCACCAGGCAAGCGCTGCAATCACCAGAGGCTGCGGGACTGCGCCGATGATCGGCAGCTCGCTGATATGGGCCTGCAACTGGATCATGACCGGCAGGAAGGCGATCAGGGTCATGATCGACTGGACGAAGCTGGAGCCGAGATCCTCCATGATCTGCGAGAACCGCATCGTATCTTCCTGGATACGCTGCGAAGCGCCCTCGATATGGCGCAGCCTGCCCCAGTTCTCGATGAAATAATTGTTCATCGCCGTGCGCCAGCGGAAGATCCAGTGGCTGACGATGAAGGCATTGACCACTTGCACATTCATGCCGACCAGTGCCAGCCACGAGAAATCGGCCAGCCCGGTGTAGAATTCGCCGTTGGTCGATTTTCCGGTCCCTGACATCAGGCCCTGCACATAGTCGAAGAACGGGCCGTACCACGCGTTGACGGCAACGCTGACCTGCACATTGAAATAGATGAAGAACAGGATGACCGCCGTCATCAGGATCGACCAGCGCTGCCATGGATGCGGTGAGTACCAGCTCCAGAACGCGTAGAAGACGAGCACGCAAAACGCGAAGTAGAGATAAAACCAAAGGAACGGCTTCGATACGAGGATGGCGATGCCGATGATGGGTGGCGCGTCAGCCGCCGCCGGTGGCATCCCGAAAACGGCCCCCAGCTGCTCCCCCCCGAAAAACCAGAACAGGATTGCCGCAAGGCTCCAGAGGGCGGCCGAAGAAAAAAGAGCTTCGGCTGCGGGAAGAAGGATACGAACACTGTGGCGAATTCCTTGCTCGGTGGGCAAATCAGCTGACTTCGGCGGGCATAAAGTCACACATTAGGGGGAAAGAAAATGCCTGCCCTATGCACTGCGCCGAGCAAGACCATGAATCATGGCGATTTTGGCGCGGCCGACCATATGATGATTCCGGAGACCACCAGCATGGCCGCCGCGACGATCGAAGCGAGGAAGAAATTGCCTGACGCCTGCGCCAGAAGCCCGGCGACGATCGGGCCGATGATCTGGCCAAGGCCGAATGACGCCGTCATCAAGGCAAAGATGCGCCGCGGCGCCATTGGCGCCAGTAGCCTCGCGGTCTGGAGACCGAGCGCGGTGACGGCGATGAAGGTGCCGCCGAGCAAGAGCCCGCCGAGCAATGGCCCGATGACGCCGCCGAGGGCCACACTGGCCGTGACGCCGACCACTTCGACGAGGCATCCCAAAGCATAGACCGCGTAAAGCCCGATCCTGGCGGCGATCTTCTGCCAGAGCCAGACCGAGGGAAAGCCGGCAAGGCCGGCGACCATCCATACCACGGCCTCGAAGACGCGGCTTCCGCCACCTTGCCGCACGATGGCGACCAGGAACGTCGCGGTCACCACATAGCCGAAGCCAAACAGGCCATAGGCGACGATGATCTTCATCAGCGACCGGTCTTTCGGCAGGGCCGGCTCGCGGACGACCTCCCCGCTGGCGAGCGGGCCTTCATTGACCAGCAGCGCCACGACGACGAAACCGCAAGCCGAAATTGCCGCTGACCACAACCAGCCCGCCGCCCAGCCGGCATGTTCGCTGACCAGCACCGCCATCATCGCCGCGGAGATCGCGATGCCGAGACCCACGCCACCGAAATGCCAAGCCTGCAGGTCGCCACGACCGGCAGCGCTGATATGGCTGAAGACGATGCTGGCCATGAAGACCATGACGAAGGCGCTGGCCAGGCCGGCCAGAAAGCGGATGACGAGAAAGGCGACCATGGTGTCGGTCAGCCCCATCAAGGCGGCAAGCACGGTGCTGGCGCCAAGAGCCGCTAGCATCAGCAGACGCTCGCGGCCATGCGCCCAACCACCCGCCGCCAGAAACGCGCCGATGAGGTAGCCGAGATAATTGGCTGAGGCGATCCAGCCGGCATTGGCCGGCGAAAGATGCAGTTCTTCCATCATGCCGGGCAGGATCGGCGTGTAGACGAAGCGGCCGATGCCCATGGCGACAGCCATCGCAATCATGCCGGCGAAGGTGAAGCGCAGCGCTGTTGAGGTGGTCGATGTCATTGCAGCGCACAATAAATGCGGGGATCGCTGAAACAATCCATCTTTCGTTGGGCCAGTAGGCCCACCGCATGCCCGCTATGCTCGAGTTTTCCTTAAGGCGGAGGGTGCGGCGTCCGCTCAGCAGCGTCCACCGAAACCGGCGTGCAAGGGGTTGGTCTCATGCACGGTTCGCCGCGCCGTCAGCCTGAACGGCACGTCACCCAATTCGCGCTCCGACATGGTGTTCAGCACAGGATGCGACAGCGGATCGGTGAGCCATCTCAGCGTATCGTTCTCGGAGTGCGGCTGATGCGGCGTGTTCACGGTGAACAGGACCTTCAGCGAGGACAACATGTTCAGCATTTCCGGCTCCCGGGTGCTTGTACCACCAACAAAGTCTGCCGTTTCGGTGTGTCTTTCAATTGAGATTTCAGTCGGAACGGTTTAGAAAATCTCAAATGGCCATGCTAAACCGCGTCCATCTCAACGGCCTTCGCGCCGTGGAAACCGTCGCCCGCCTCGGCTCGCTCGCGGCGGCCGCCGGTGAGCTCAACGTCTCCGTCAGTGCCGTCAGCCAGCAGATAAGCCGCACCGAAAAGCAGCTCGGCCAGGCTCTGTTCGAGCGCACGGCAAGCGGTCTGGTGCTGACCGAATTCGGCGCCGTCTTCGCGACCCGCCTCGGTACGGGGTTTCGCGAGCTTGCCCAAGCCTTGGCGCTGGCCGACGAAGCAACCCAATGCACATTGGTGGTTTCAGTGGCGCCGGCCTTCGCCTCGAAGTGGCTGCTGCCCAGGCTGTCGCGCCACTTCGACCGCCATCCCAATGTGCTGCTTCGCATCGACGCCACGGTGCGGCTCACCAATCTCGACCGCTCCGACGTCGACATCGCCATCCGGCTTGGCGACGGCAAATGGCCGGAAGGGCGAGCGGAATTGCTCCTGGCGCAGGAAGTTTTTCCCGTCTGCGCGCCTGATATCGCAAGGAAACTAAAGTCGGTCGAGGACCTCGCCCTGACCTGCGCCATCACCGACGAGCGGGCGATGATCAATTGGGAGAGCTGGTTCACTGCCGCCGGTGTTCCACCGGTCACCTTCCAGAAAGGCGCGCGCTTCACCGACCCGATGCTATGTCTGGAATCGGCCATTGCCGGCCATGGCGTGATGCTGGGCTGGCAATTGCTGACGGCCGATGCGCTGGCCGACGGGCGGCTGGTGGCGCCATTCGGAATCCGCGCCCAGAGCGGGCTCGGCTACTGGCTGGTGACCTCGTCGGCCAAGGCGGAAAGCCGCAAGGTCCGGGATTTCAAGTCTTGGATCAAGGAAGAGATCGTGGCAACGATGGCGCAGTTCGGATCGCTCGAAAGCGCGGCTTAGAGCCTGTTCCATCCCGATTGAATCGGGATGGGGCTCTATCTCTTTTGGTTGACCATGATCTTTTCCGAAAACCGGTTTTCCACTTTTCGGGATCATGGCCTGAACTGGCCCAGCGCAATCGCGGTGGAAAGGACGGTGGCGCCGGTCTATGTAAAGTATCGGACCCCACATCATGGCAGGCAGGATCATGACCACACATACGCGCGGCGTTTCCGCAACGATCGACCCGGTGAAGCTCGACAGGCTGGCGGAAGTCGCCATCAAGGTTGGGCTGCAATTGCAACCTGGACAGGATCTGGTGCTGACCTCGTCGATCGCCGCCCTGCCGCTGACCAGGCGGATCGTCGAACACGCCTACAAGGCCGGCGCCGGGCTGGTGACGCCGATCTTCAACGATGACGAGATGACGCTAGCGCGCTACCGCTTCGGGGCGGACGCCGGTTTCGACCACGCTGCCGGCTGGCTGTACGAAGGCATGGCGAAGGCTTTTTCCAACAATGCGGCCAGGCTTGCCGTGCGCGGCGAGGATCCCTCGCTGTTGTCGGCGCAGGACCCAGCCAAGGTGGCGCGCGCCAACAAGGCCAATTCCATGGCCTATCAGCCGGCGTTGGAAAAGATCACCGGCTTCGACATCAACTGGAACATCGTCGCCTATCCGGACCTGGCCTGGGCCAAGCAGGTTTTCCCTGGCGATGCCGACGATGTCGCGGTGGTAAAGCTCGCCGATGCCATCTTCGCGGCCTCACGTGTGGATGTCGAAGACCCCATCGCAAACTGGACGGCGCACAATGCGGCACTTCGGGGCCGCACCGAATGGCTCAACGGCCACAATTTTCATGCGCTGCATTTTACCGGCCCGGGCACCGATCTGACCGTCGGGCTGGCGGAAGGCCATGAATGGATGGGCGGCGCCTCGACCGCCAAGAACGGCATCACCTGCAATCCCAACATCCCGACCGAGGAAGTCTTCACCACGCCGCATGCAAGGCGGGTCGAGGGCCATGTCTCCTCGACCAAGCCGCTGTCCTACCAGGGCACGCTGATCGACCAGATTTCGGTGCGTTTCGAGGGCGGGCGCATCGTCGAGGCCAAGGCATCTAAGGGTGAGGACGTGTTGAAGAAAGTGCTCGACACCGATGAGGGATCGCGCCGGCTGGGCGAAGTGGCGCTGGTGCCGCATTCCTCGCCGATCTCGGCGAGCGGGCTTTTGTTCTTCAACACGCTGTTCGACGAGAACGCCGCCTGCCACATCGCACTCGGCCAGTGCTATTCCAAATGCTTCGTCAACGGCGCCTCGCTCAGCCAGGACGAGATCGCCGCACGCGGCGGCAACAAGAGTTTTATCCATATCGACTGGATGATCGGCTCGGACAAGATCGACATTGACGGCGTCCACAAGGACGGCCGCAAGGTACCGGTGATGCGCAAGGGCGAGTGGGCCTGAGGGCAGCTTACGGAGGGTCGCATGGCCTTCGACCTGATGGTGAAGCGGATTTACGAGCCGCCCGCGCCCGATGACGGGCAGCGGGTTCTCGTCGACCGGATCTGGCCGCGCGGCGTTAGCAAGGAGCATGCCGCGCTGGCGTTGTGGCTGAAGGAGATCGCGCCGAGCGACGCGTTGCGCAAGTGGTTTGGGCATGAGCCGGCGCGCTGGGCGGAGTTTCAGGAGCGGTACGGAGCGGAACTGGATGGGAACGGCGAGGCCGTGGCGCAGCTGCGCGGCTTGCTGGGTAAGGGCAAGGTGGCGCTGCTCTACGGCGCGCATGATGAGGCGCATAACAATGCCGTGGCGCTGGCGAAGTATTTGAGAGGACAGTAGCCTATCTTTCGTCATCCTCGGGCTTGACCCGAGGATCCATGCCGAGAGGTCTGTCCAGAATGCAGCGGAGCAGAATCTGCACCGTTGCAACGCTCATAGTTCACGGCATGAATCCTATGGTCTGCGCCGCGTCGCTTCGCTCCTTGCTCCGCCATAGGATGACGAAGTGAAGGGTATACAGCGCCGCTACTTACCCACCGCTTGCTCATAAGCCTCTGGCTTGAAGCCAACCAGAACGCAGCCACCAACCTCCAGCACCGGCCGCTTGACCATCGTCGGCTTGGCCAGCATCAGCTTCTTGGCCTTCTTCTCGTCGAGCGATTGCTTGTCTGCCTCCGCCAGCTCGCGAAACGTCGTGCTGCCCTTGTTGAGCAGCTTTTCCCAGCCGACCTTGCCGACCCAGCCATCCAGCCGCTTCGCGTCCAGCCCTTCCGCACGAAAATCGTGAAACCGGTAGGGTACGTCATGGCTTTCCAGCCAGACGCGCGCCTTCTTGACCGTGTCGCAGGTGGTGATGCCATAGATGGTGATCGTCAAAGCGTGCTTCCCTTAGGCTGACCGTCGAATCCGTCCCACAACCTAAAACCACCCTCTCCGCTTTGCCAGCGCTCAGATCAGCTTGCAGAATAGGTGAAGATGATTTTGAGCCTCCTACATGGCGGCGGGCATCTTGCCCCGCCGCCATGCTTGTTCTCCAAACCCGGAGCGGAAGGCAGGCTCCCGACCGGCGGAATTTCCGGCCTCAATAGTAAAAGCGCTCTTCGGTGATCTTGCCGTCCTTGACCGTGTACAGGCCAACCTCGTCCATGGTGACACGCTCACCTGTGGCCTTGGGCGTAACGTCGAACTTGAAGCGCACGGCGAACTGGTCGCCGTTGACATAAGGGCCTTCGACCGAGCCACCGTGGACTTCGTGGTTCTCTTGCCACCATTGGCCCTTTTGCTTGAGAGCCTCCTTGCCATGGGCCACGGCCATTGGCCCTTCCATGGCTTCGTAGCTGACGATATCGTCGGCATTGTATTTCTCGCCAGCACCGGCGTGATCTCCCTGCTGGAGCAGTTCGGTGAAATCCTTGGCAATTTCCGCAATTGACATGTGTGTTCCTCCTGTTGAGACGCACTCGAAGTAGGGAAGCGCTTGCCGGCCCGCCACCCTTCCCCCGCACGACAGCTGACAAGGTGTGTCAGGACGATAGATATAGGGCCGTTATGTGACCCGCACATTTGGTTGCGGACACAAGCCAATTCCGCAATGCTGACTGCATGTGTAACCTCTACAACATCACCACGACGCAAGAAGCGGTCCGCCAATGGACGCGCACACTGCGCGATATCAGTGGCAATCTTGAACCTTCCGTTGACATCTATCCCAACCAGCCCGGCCCGGTCGTTCGCAACACGGCAGATGGGAAGCGTGTACTGGCGAAACTGCTTTGGGGGTTGCCGACGCCACCGGAGCGCATGAAAGGTAAGGCCGATTACGGCACGACCAACGTTCGCAATCCACAATATTCGCACTGGCAACAGTTTGTCGGGGTCGAGCACAGATGCGTCGTGCCGGTGACCAGTTTCGCCGAACCCAGCCCTACACCTGGCGACAAAGACCCGGAAACAGGCATCCAGCGAAATTACTGGTTTGCCCGCGACGAAGGTCGGTCTCTGTTCTTCTTCGCAGGTTTCTGGACCCGTTGGCAGGGTGTGCGAAAGGTCAAGGACGGAGCTGGCGACTTCGAGCTGTTTGCCTTCATGACAACCAAGCCTAGCGCGCTCATAGCGCCTATCCATGAGAAGGCTATGCCCGTGATCCTGACCACGTCTGAGGAGACCGAGGCTTGGCTGACAGCACCGTGGGCGGAAGCACGGCATTTCCAGCGAACAGCGCCAGACGACGCGTTGGTGATCGTTGAGAAACCGGCCACACAGATCAAGTTCCCGCAGCAGGCTCCGGCCCAAGGATCACTGTTCTAGGCTACAGGGTCAGCTCGGCCTTGCTGGTCTGCGAGAAGGACGGGAAGGCGGCCTTGGCGGCCGCGACAGCCTTGTCGACATCGGCCTTCGAGCCTACGGAAATTTTCGTATAGGCCTCTTCGGTTGACGGGTCGATCACGTCAAGCGTCGCCGGCACCACGGGCGCCACCCATTTGCCGTCGATGAAGAAGTTGAGATGATTGCTCAAAGGGGAACACTCCGGTTTTCTGGGAAATGGACAGTCAGCCTATGCAGAGAGCATAGGGCAGTTGGCGCCACGGCGTAGACTGATATGCGCCACGTCGCCGACGCTGAATTGAAAACCCTCGGCCTGACGCGGTGCGTCGATCACCACCGGCATGCCTTGCCCCAGTTCGGCGTGGAGACGCAATGTGCGGCCGTGAAAGACGATGCTGTTGACGCGCGCCGGCGCCGTGCCCGGCGCGGCTTCGGTGACCGCCAGCAAATCCTCCGGGCGCACACCGATGGTACGCACCTCGCCTTCGCCGGGTGACTGGCCGGGTTCGGAAATCGCCTCTAACGGCAGCATGCCTGCGGTGAAACGCAGGCGATCGCCATCACGGCCGACAAAGCGCGACTGCAGGAGATTCATGGTGCCGATGAAGCTCGCAACAAACTTCGTTGCGGGTCGGTCATAAAGCGTCGCCGGCGGCGCGATCTGTTCGATGCGCCCCTTGTTCATGACGACGATGCGGTCGGAGATCGACAGCGCCTCGGTCTGGTCGTGGGTGACCATGACGAAGGTGGTGCCAAGCCCCGACTGCAGCCGCTTCAGTTCGACCTGCATTTGTTCGCGCAGATGCGCGTCGAGCGCCGACAGCGGCTCGTCGAGCAGGAGCACGCGCGGCTCGCAGACGATGGCGCGGGCGAGCGCGACGCGCTGGCGCTGGCCGCCCGACAGTTCGGAGACGCGGGCACGAAGCTTGTCGGCGAGGCCCACCATGTCGAGGGCTTCACCGGCGCGCTTTGCCTGCTCGGCGCCCGACAGTTTGCGCAGGGAAAGGCCGAAGCCGACATTTTCGGCGACGTTCATATGCGGGAACAGCGCGTAATCCTGGAACACGGTATTGACTGGCCGGTCGAAGGGCCTGAGCGCCGTGATGTCGCGGCCGTCGAGCAGCACCTTGCCGCTCGACGGCCTTTCGAAGCCGGCGATGACGCGCAAGCTGGTGGTCTTGCCGCAGCCGGACGGCCCGAGCAGCGTGATGAACTCGCCGCTGATAATGTCGAGATCGACAGCGTCGAGCCCTACAATGCCGCCGGGAAAAACTTTCGAGACCGCCTGCAGTCGGACGAGTGGTTCAGGCGCCATCGCGAACCTCGGACGGCTTCGTGGTGTTGACCCACAGGATCTGGCATTGCTCGGTGCCCGGATTGCGGAAAGCATGCAGAAGCGTGCTCTTGAAGGCAAAGCTGTCGCCGGCCTTCAGCCCGTATTTTGTCGAATCCACCACCAGTTCGACCTCGCCCGCCAGCACGTAGCCGAATTCGTGGCCGGCATGGGCGTAGGCTTCCGCCGTGCCGCCACCCGCCTCCACCGTCACCAGCATCCCGGTCAATGTCGCGCCCGGCGGCGACAACAGCGCTTTGGCGATGCCTTCCGACTTCACCGGGATCTGCCGCCTTTTGTCGGCGCGCACGCAATAGAGGTCGTTGACGGCATCGTTGCCGTCGGTGATCAGCGCCGACGGCTCGATGTCGAGCGCGGCCGCCAGCGGCCAGATCACCTTGACGCGCAGCGAGGACATGCCCCGCTCGATCTGGCTCAGTGCACCGATCGACACGCCGGCTTTTGCCGCAAGATCGGCCAGCGACAGACGGCGCTCGAGCCGCAGCGCACGCACGCGACGGCCGACGCGAACGTCGGCATCGTCCTTTGGCTTTTCGGTGGCTTCGTCAAGGATGTCCATCAATTCGTCCTCGTTGCAGTCACTTCACTGGCGCGGCGCTTTGCGGTTCTGCCTTCTCCCCTTGTGGGAGAAGGTGGATCGGCGCGCAGCGCCGAGACGGATGAGGGGTGGGTGACGGATCGCCGTCGGTGCCAAGCTGGAGCACCCCTCATCCGTCGCCTTCGGCGACACCTTCTCCCACAAGGGGAGAAGGGAAGATCAGTCTCACCCTCCCGCCTTCACCTTCTCGAACATCTTGGCCACGTCGTCGTTCTGTTTCATCGGCCCGGTGAAGATCGTGCTTTTCAGCATCACTTCCGGGTCCGACGGCAGTTGCAGCTTTTCCAGTTCCTCCCTCGAAACGCCGGCGAAAGCGGTGCTCAGTGAGCTGCCATAGCCGTAGGACTGGATCAGGAATTTGCCCGAATCGGCATCGAGCCGGCTGTTCATGAAATCATAGGCGAGATCGACATTCTTGGCGTCCTTCAGCATGACGAAGCCGCAGGCCCAGGTCAGCATGCCTTCCCTGGGCTTCATGAATTCGACCGGCACGCCCTGCTTCTTCAGCGAGGTGGCGGACGCATTCCAGGTCATGGCGGCGACCAGTTGGCCGCTGGCCAGCGCCTGTTCGACCGAGGTCATGTCGGTGGTGTAGTTTGAGAGCAACGGACGCTGCTCGCGCAGCTTTGCCGCGACCTTGTCCATCTGCTCGGGCGTCATGTCGAAGGGGTTCACGCCAGCCAGAAGTGCGGCAACGATCGGCGTGTCATGGACGGCGTCGATGGTCGCCATGCGGCCGGCATATTGCTTGTCCCACAGCAGATTCCAGCTTGCTTCCGGGTTCTTCACGAGGTCGGTGCGGTAGAGGATCGAGGTGTTGCCCCAGTCCCACGGCACCATCCAGACCTTGCCGTCACCGGCCTGCAGGTCGGGGAGGTTCTTGAAGACAGGGAAGATCGAATCCCAGTTCTTGATGCGCTTGGTCTCGATCGGCTGCAGCAAGCCTTCCTTGTTCCAGCGCGCCACCTTGTCATAGCAGGGGTGCGCAATGTCGGGGCGGAAGCCGGCCTTGACCTTGGTGAAGGCGTCGTCATCGTCGCCGAAGATCGAGGCTTCGACACCATCGGGGTGTGCAGCGAGGAAGCTCTTGTTGAAGTCGGGCAGTTCGTAGCCCGACCAGGTGAAATATTGCAGCTTTTCGGCGGCCAGCGCCACGGTCGAAGACAGTGCGAGCGCCAATGCGGCGAGCCCGGCCCGGGCCTTGTGCCCGGTTATCGATTTCAGAAATTCCATTTTCGTTCTCCTCTTCATTGTTGTGGTCAGGCTGGATTGCGGCGCGCGGCGCCGAGCCCGCGGTGGCGCAGGATTTCGGCTGTACCGGCAATGATGAAGGACACGGCCAGGATCACCGTACCGAGCGCCATGACGGTCGGCAGCGACCGGGGGAAGCGCAGTTGGCTCCAGATGTAGAGCGGCAGTGTCGGCTCGGTGCCTGCAAGGAAGAAGACTACGATGAACTCGTCGAAGGAGATCAGAAAAGCGAGCATGAAGGCCGACAGCACGGCAGGCAGGCTGAGCGGCAGCATGACGCGCCGGAATGTCGTCCAGTCGGAGGCGCCGAGGTCGAGCGCCGCCTCGCGAACCGTCCTGGGGATGGCGGCGAAACGGCTGCGCATGATCACCACGGTGGTCGGCAGCGCCACCAATATGTGGCCGAGAACGATGGCGATGCGCGATGGCCCAAGCGCTACGAGGTTGACCAGGATCAGCAGCGATATGCCGACGATGACGCCGGGAATGAGGATCGGCAGCCGGGCGATGGCGCTGATCGTGGCGGCCAATGGCGAGCGGCCGTAGAGATCCATATAGGACACGGTAATGCCGCACAGCGTGGCGCCGGATGCGGCAATGGCGGCGATGACGAGGCTGTTCAAGAGCGCGCCCGACAGCGCCGGATTGCCATAGAGCGTCTTATACCATTCAAGCGTGAAGCCCTGCAGCGGAAACGCCGCCTGGATGGAATCGTTGAAGGAAAACAGCGGGATCAGCAGGACAGGCAGATAGAGAAAGACGAGATAGGCAAGCACATAGAGGCCGAGCCAGCGGCCATCCCGTTTCGTGCTGGTACGTTCAGCTTTCATGTGCGGCTGCCAAATCTGCGGTCGGCGCCGCGCGCGACCAGCACCACGACGAGGATGACCAGCATGACGCAGACCGAAAGTGCGGCGCCGAACGGCCAGTCATTGGCCTTGCCGAACTGCGACTGGATCAGCGTGCCGATCATGGTGCTGGCCGGGCCGCCAACCATGGCCGGCGTGACATAGTCGCCGACGGTCGGCACGAAAACGACGAGCGCGGCTGCCAATACGCCCGGCATGGAGTTCGGCAGCACGACCCGACGAAAGACGGTGAACGGCCGCGCTCCCAGGTCGGAGGCAGCCTCGAGCAGCGATTTCGGGATGGTGTCCAGCGCCACATAGATCGGCAGGATGGCGAAAGGCGCGTAGGCATGGGCGAGCGTGACGACCACCGCCGCCGGCGTGTTGAGGAAGGCCAGCGTCGGCTCCGACCAGATGCCACTTTCGATCAATGCCGAGTTCAAGACGCCATTGTAGGCGAGCACGATCTTCCAGGCGAAGACGCGCAGGAGATAGCTGGTCCAGAACGGTAGCGTCACCAGGAAGAGCAGCAGGCCGCGCCGCGATCCAGCGTGGAAGGCGAGATAGTACGCCACGGGGTAAGCGGTAACGACGGTTGCCAGCGTCACCAGTCCGGCAATGACCAGAGAGCGCAGCGTCACCGTCCAGTAGAGCGGATCGGTGGCCACGGTGACGAAGTTTTCGACAGTCAGCCCGACGCCAAGCAGCGAGCCGTCATTGCCGCGGAAGGCGAGGAACAGCACGAGACCCAGCGCAAACAGGATCAGCAGGAATGTAACCAAGGCCCCCGGCAGCAGCATGGCGAACCGGAAACCGGACGAAGACCGGGCCTCTGGTTCTTGTGTTGCAATTAGGGTCGACATCGACCTGCCCATCGAGATTTTGAAATTACCGAAGATTTTTTCATATTCATGAAACTGTCAAGCAGAATCCCGCCGGCGAGAATGGTTGTGAAAGTCTCAATGCTCCAAAACCAGAGCGAGACATGGCCAGATGCGCCGCATGAAAATCCAGGGGAAGTTTCATGTTCCTGAAAGAAGCTCTTCGATTTTTGTTGAACCCGATGACGAGCGACCGTCGGAAAGCCGGAACTTCTCAGCCAAAAAAACACCCCACATTGGATCGCCATCGATGGGATAGACCTTTGAGCGGAATCCGGTGAAAGTGCCGCGCCGATCCGGCAGGCCGTATCTTTCGATGATCAGAGGAACCACACGCATGACGAACCCGACGCATCTGCCCACCGAGGGCCTTTTTGTCGGCCGTGCCAGAAGCGCCTCACATCCTTTGGTGGTCACGGTCCGCGACGGCACGGTCTTCGAAATCACGTCGAGCGCGGCGCCGACCGTGCGTGACATCTGCGAAATGGCCGATCCGGCAGGGCACGTGCGCTCGGCCAAGGGCAAGCCGATCGGCTCGCTCGATGACATCGCCGCGAACAGCCTTGAGGCCACACGCGATCCGGCAAAGCCGTACCTCCTCTCCCCGGTCGACCTGCAGGCGGTCAAGGCGTCGGGCGTCACCTTCGTCGTCAGCCTGCTGGAGCGGGTGATCGAGGAACAGGCGCGCGGTTCGGCTGATAAGGCCGACGCCATCCGCGCCGACATTGCCGGGCTGATCGGTCATGATCTGTCGAAGCTCAAGCCAGGTTCGCCTGAGGCCATGGAGATCAAAGCCAAGCTCATCGCGCGCGGTGCCTGGTCGCAATATCTGGAAGTGGGCATCGGTCCCGATGCCGAGATCTTCACCAAGTGCCAGCCGATGGCCTCGGTCGGCTTCGGCGCCGATGTCGGCCTGCACCCGGTGTCGACCTGGAACAATCCGGAGCCGGAGATCGCCATGATCGCAGCCTCAAGCGGCAGGATCGTCGGCGCCACCATCGGCAACGACGTCAATCTGCGCGACGTCGAAGGGCGTTCGGCGCTGCTGCTCGGCAAGGCCAAGGACAACAATGCTTCGGCCTCGCTTGGCCCTTTCATCCGCCTGTTCGACGACACGTTCTCGATTGACGACGTGAAGCAGGCCGTGGTGCGCTTGAAGGTCGAGGGTGAGGACGGATTCTCGCTGGAGGGCGCCAGCTCGATGGCCGAGATCAGCCGTTCGCCCGAAGAGCTGGTTGCCGCCGCCATGGGGCCGCACCACCAGTATCCGGATGGGCTGGCGCTCTATCTCGGCACCATGTTCGTGCCGTCGAAGGATCGCGGCGAAAAGGGCAAGGGATTTACGCACAAGGTCGGCGACATCGTCACCATTTCGTCGGAAAAATTCGGCGCGCTGGTCAACCGCGTGCGGCTGTCGCCCGACTGCCCGCACTGGACCTATGGCGCCAGCCATTTAATGCGCGACCTCGCCAAGGCTGGTCTCCTCTAGCGGTTCTCCAGGCGGCCTTCGCTGGGAAAGGCCGCCATCAACACAATTTTATGCGGAATCCCAGTGACGGCGGACACAATCCGCTCCAAGATCACGGGGCGGTCGGGGGGCCGTTCCGATGTCCGATTCGCCGATCCTGTTCGTGCGCACCGTCGCCAAACGCTTTGGCGGCACGGTCGTGCTCGAAGACGTGAGCCTTATGGTCGAGCGCGGGTCGATCCACGCGCTGGTTGGCGAAAGCGGCGCCGGCAAATCGACGCTGACGAAGGTGCTGGCGGGCATTGTCCAGCCAGATCGTGGCGTCATCGAATTTGACGGCAAGACGGTGACGATCGACAGCCCCAATGCCGCTCGGAAGCTCGGCATCGGCGCGGTCCTGCAACAGCCGGGGCTTTTTCCCGAGCGCCCAGTGCTGGCCAATCTGTTCGTCAACCGCGAGCCGGTCCACAATGGGCTGATTTCGCGGCGCGAAATGGAAGCACGCAGCCGTGACCTGCTTCGCCAGCTTGGTCTTGATGTCGATGTCCGTGCCCCGCTCCGCGACCTCGGGCCGGATGAACGGCAGTTGGTCGCGATCGCTCGAGCGCTTCTGGAGAACCCGAGATTGCTCGTCCTAGACGATCCGAATTCGGTGCTCGACCCGCGTCAGAGCGAGCGGCTGTTCGCCGTACTACGGGGGCTCAAGGCCAAGGGCATGAGCATACTCTACGCGTCGAACCGGCTGGAGGACACGCTTGCCATTGCCGACCAGTTGACGGTGATGCGCAACGGTCGCGACGTGCTGTCGAAGGCTCGGCAGGACCTGACGACCTCCGAGGAAGCAATGATCGGCCAGTTGCGCCAGTCCCTCTTCCCCCTGCCGCTCAGGGCCTTGCCGACGCTTGCCGGCACGCTGCGGCCGCAGATCGCTGTTGAGGGGCTCAGCGGCGGCATCCTGTCCGGCGTCAGCTTCACCGCCCGCGCCGGCGAGATTCTCGGGCTTGCCGGCTCCGGAGCACCGGACCTGCTTGCCCTTTTGTTCGGGTTGCGCAAACCCCGCCAGGGCAAGGTGCGGTTTCCCGATGGGGACGGCTTGCCGGGAACGCAGACGGAAGCGGCGCGGCGCAACATCTGCATGATTTCGGGCGATCGCGGCAACGGGCTGATGCCCGACAAGTCGATCGCCTTCAACATGGCGAACGTCGTCGTCGGCGCACGCAACTGGGGCTCGCGCTGGTACTCGCCCAAGGCGGCGCTCGGCCGCGCCGCGCGCCAGATCGAGGCGCTGCGCATCAGGAGCACGCCGGAGATGCCCGCGGGCGCGCTTTCGGCCGGTGGCCAGCAAAAGGTGATCATCGCCAAATGGCTGGAGATCGGCCCGCAAGTGATGTTGCTCGACGAGCCAGCCCGTGGCATCGATATCGGCAGCAAGCAGGAGATCTATGCTTTGATCCGCCAGATGGCGGCCAGCGGCTGCATCGTGCTGCTGCATTCCAATGAGCTCTCCGAACTGACGGGGCTCTGCGATCGCATCCTGGCTTTCCATAAGGGCAGGCTGGCGGGTGAAATCGCCGGCAACGACATGGATTTGGGCAGACTTCTGAAGCTGATCATTTCGGGCAAACCCGCGGTCGAACGCCATCAGAGCAACCGGGAGAGCGCTGCATGACGAGGACCGATACCGCGCCACCGCTTGCCGGATCGGCGAATCATCAACCCAGACGCCGCATTCGCCTGCCGGTCGAGACCGGTGTTTCCGTTACGCTCGCCGTGTTGGTCGCGCTGCTTGGCTGGCGGAGCCCGTCCTTCCTCGATCCGGCCAGTCTGCTCTCGATATTGAGCCAGGCCGCCCTGCCTGGCCTGCTGGCGATCGGCATGGTGTTCGTGCTCGCCACGCGCGAGATCGACGTTTCGGCCGGCGCCGTGTTTCATCTCGCGGCAACCTTCGCAGCCCTGCTCATGGTTGGCGGAATGGACCCATGGCTCGCTGCCCTGGCAGGTGTCGCGGCCGGCGCCGGGCTCGGCCTGGTCAATGGCCTCCTGGTGATCGCGCTGCGCCTGCCGGCTCTGCTGGTGACCCTCGGCACATGGTGGATGATCCAGGGCCTGTCGCTGGTCGCAGGCAAGGGCCAAACGATCGCCCCGACAGGCGCGGGCAGCGGCTTCTTCACCACGCTTTCCGGCAAGGCCTTCACTGTGGTGCCGGTGACAGGGATCGTCTTTATCGTGCTGGCGCTGGCGCTGCATGTCGTGCTTCACCGCACCCGCTTCGGCTACCGGGTCCAGGCCGTGGGCAGCAATCCGCAAGCTGCCGCCTATGCCGGCATTCCAACAGGCAAGGTCAGGGTGCTGACGCTGGTGCTGATGGGTGCGATGGCCGGGCTTGCCGGCGTGGTCCACCTCGGCTCCCAGGGCGCCATTGCCCCCGGTGACGGCGGCACGTTCGCACTGCTGGCGATCGCGGCGGCCATCATTGGCGGCACATCGCTTTCGGGCGGCAACGGCAGCGTCATCGGGGCCGCGATCGGCATGCTGGTCCTGCAGGCAATACGGAGCGCCATGACGTTGTTTGGCGTGGATCCCATCTGGACCGCTTTCACCACCGGTGCCCTGGTCGTGCTGGCCCTCGCGATCGACCGGCTGATCCGGCTGTGGCGCGACTGGCGTGCCGGTCGCGGCGATCCGCTCGGTTAAGCCTCGACGCCGATCATCCGGCTGCCTGGAAAAAATCACCCCAACTGATGCAATCTGATGGGTCCGCTGATGGCGCCGCGTCAGGCGCCATCTACATCTGCAGATGGAGGCTTGCCATACGTCGAAAAAGGGGATGCTCTGAGGCATCCGAGCGGCGCTGGCAAAAGACGCAATCCGGCTGAAGCCGGAACAAGGGACGGATCATCTTCAACCGGGAGGAAATCAAATGCTGACAAGACTGAGACTTGTGCTCTACGGCCTGCTGATCGCGCTGACGGTCATTCCGGCAGCCGCGCAGGCCAAGACGTTCTACTGGATTTCGCATGGCGGCCCGGCTGATCCGGTCTGGACCTACTTCCTGGCCGGCGCCAAGCAATGGGCCAAGGACACCGGCAACACCGTCAACACCTCGTTCCACAATGGCGATGTCGCCTCCCAGCAGGAAGCGGTTCGCGCCGCGCTCTCGGCCAAGGCCGACGGCATCGTCACCACCAGCCCCGATCCGGGCAGCCTTGTCGAGATCGTGAAGGAAGCCCGCGCGGCCAATATCCCGATCATCAACTTCAACACGCCCGATCCAAAAGCGAATTTCAATGCCTATGTCGGCGGCGACAACGTCACCTTCGGCAAGCACTGGGCGCAGTATCTGGTCGACAAGGGCCTGGTGAAGAAGGGCGACTTCGTCTGGATGCCGGTCGAGATCCCCGGCGCCACCTATGGCGTGCAGGAAGAGGAAGGCATCAAGAGCGTCTTCGGACCACTCGGCATCACCTATGAAGTGACCGAGGCGACGCTCGACCAGGCCGAGGTGATCAACCGCATGGTCGACTACCTCACCGCCCACAAGGGGAAGATCAACGCGATCATCGGCCTTGGCGACCTTGTCACCGGCTCGATCAAGCGCGTGTTCGACCAGGTCGGCGTCAAGCCGGGTGAAATCCCGGTTGTCGGCTGGGGCAACTCGCTCGACACCACGCAGGAAGTGCTGAACGGCTATGTCAATGCCGGCCAGTGGCAGGACCCGCAGGCGACCAGCTATGTCGCGCTGTCGCTTGCCAACATGGCCGCGTCTGGCATTCCTCCGGGCTTCAACGTCATCACCGGCG
The DNA here is from genome assembly GCF_055456085.1 of Mesorhizobium subarcticum. Taxonomy (NCBI): domain Bacteria; kingdom Pseudomonadati; phylum Pseudomonadota; class Alphaproteobacteria; order Hyphomicrobiales; family Phyllobacteriaceae; genus Mesorhizobium; species Mesorhizobium subarcticum. The sequence continues at coordinate 6,072,496 of NZ_CM144237.1, forward strand.
CGCTGTATGAGAAAGACACCGCCGCGATCTACGACAAGATCCTGTCCGGCAAGTAACATCCCGGACCCAAACAGTCGCGACCTTATCCACGGTCGCGGCTGTCTTGTCCATTCGCCGAACCTCGCCGGATCTGGCGCAGGTGTCAGCCATTCCAATCATGTCGCGGGTCATCAGTGGAAAATCATTCGCTTATCCAACGCCTGATCGCGCGACCTGAATTCGGTCCCTTCGTGCTGCTCGTCGTCGAGATCGGGGTTTTCTGGGGCTTCAACCACGACTTCCTGTCCCCACAGAACATCTCCAACACGCTGGCCTTCACGGTCGAACTCGGCCTGATCGCGCTGGCGATGACCTTGCTGATGACCTCAGGCGAATTCGACCTGTCCGTCGGGTCCCTGTTCGGTTTCTCACCGGTGCTGATGTGGACGCTGTTCAATGCCGGCGTCACCTCCCTGGAGATGGGCTTTGTCGTCGCGCTGCTGGTTGCCGCCCTCATTGGCCTGGTCAATGGCTGGTTCGTCACGCAGCTCAAGATTCCGTCCTTCCTGGTCACGCTCGGCATGCTGCTGGTGGTGCGCGGCAGCGCGCTTTTCATCACCGACGGTTTTCCGCAGCGCACGTGGAGCGCCGAAGGCAGCTGGCTGGCCGAAGCGCTGGTCGGCGATTTCTTCATCGGGCCGTTCCGCATCTACATGTCGCTGTTCTGGTTCATCGCCGCGGCGATCGCGCTCGGCTATGTCTTGACGCAAAGCCGGACCGGCAATTGGATCCAGGCGGCGGGCGGCAACCCCAACGCGGCGCGCGCGCGCGGTGTCAATGTCAACCGCGTCAAGATCGGCCTGTTCGTCCTGTCGTCGGTGATGGCCTCGCTTGCCGGCGTCATCTCCTCGCTGCGCACATCCGCCGCCAACCCCAACAGCGGCACCGGCTATGAGCTCGAAGTCATTGCCATGGTGGTGATCGGCGGCACGGCACTGACCGGCGGGCGCGGCACCATCATCGGCACCGTGCTCGGCATCCTGATCCTGCGCGTGATGCGCAACGGCATCGTGCTGATCGGCGTGCCCGGCCTTGCCTATAACATCTTCATCGGCGCCATCATCCTTGGCATGATGGCGCTCCACTCATGGCTGGAACGCCGGCATCAGGCGGGGACTTGAACCATGGCCGAGCCATTGATCCGCATGCAGAACATCCGCAAATCCTATGGCCGCGTGCAGGCGCTAGAGGATGCCAATTTCCATGTCAACGAACGAGAGATCGTCGGCCTGCTCGGCGACAACGGCGCCGGCAAGTCGACACTGATCAAGGTTTTGTCGGGCGCCGTGCCGCTGACCAGCGGCGACATCTTCATCCGCGGCACCAAGGTGAGCCTGCGCAGCACCAGCGACGCCATCGCCCACGGCATCGAGACCATCTATCAGGATTCGGCGCTGGTCACGCAGCTGTCGATCGCCCGCAACCTGTTTCTGGGGCGCGAGCCGATCAAGCCGCCGCAGTTCTTGAACCGCATGGACCAGGAAGCGATGAACACCGTCGCGCGCGACCTGCTCAAACAGGTCGGCATCTCGAAAAACATTCCACCGACGACGCCGATTGGCTCGCTCTCCGGCGGCGAGCGCCAGGCGGTGGCGATCGCGCGCGCCATGCATTTCGACAGCGACCTCATTATTCTCGACGAACCGACCAACAATCTGGGCGTTGCCGAAACACAAGGCGTGCTGAGCTTCGTGCGCAGCGCGCGCGATTCCGGCCATTCCTGCATCTTCATCGCGCACAACATCCACCACGTCTTCCAGGTGGTCGACCGTATCGTCGTCATGCGCCGGGGCAAGGTGGTCGCCGACGATATCGACCCGAAGAAGACAACCGTGACGGAAGTCGAACGGATCATCACAGGCATGTCGGACAAGGAGATCCGCGACGCCGTCGCCGACGGCAAGCCGGCGCACTGAGGACGGGCGGACCGTCTTGTCGCAGCAACGGGATGCGTATCGCGGTGACGGGTATCGATCACCCGCCCCTCAGATTACATCACCTGACACATCGCCCATCACATCGCTTGTCTGGCGCGCCATAGCATCGGCGCATAGGGTTGCGGCATGAAGGCCACTGTCTCCGACATCGCCAGGAATTGCGGGCTCTCGACCGCGACGGTCGACCGGGTGCTCAACAACAGGCCGGGTGCCAGCGCCGCGAACCGGCAGCGCGTCATGGAGGCCGCCAAGCAGCTCGGCTATCTGCCGGTCGCCGATCAGGTGACGCTTCCATCGAAGCCCGCAAACCTCGAATTCTTCCTGCCGATCGGCAGCAACGCCTTCATGCAGGATCTGGCAAAGCACATCGAGGACTATGCATCGCGCTTGCCGCTGGTCGCTTCCTGCCGGATCCACAACCTCGCCGGCATCTCGCCGAACGCATTGCAGAGCGCCGTCGAAAACCTCTCGATCAAGGCCAATGGCGTCGGTGTCATCGCCGTCGATCATCCCCGAACCCGCAACATCCTGCGCGACATCGTCGAAGCCGGCATCCGCCTGGTGACCCTGGTGTCCGACATTCCGGCCGCTCCCCGCTCGGCCTATGTCGGCATCGATAACCGGGTGGCGGGGCGGACGGCGGCCCTTTTGATGGGACGCTTCCTCAGCGGTCGCACGGGCCATCTGGCGATGGTCGTTGGTTCGCGCTCCTATCGCGGCCATGAGGAGCGCGAAATGGGTTTCCGCTCCGTGCTCGGCGAGGAGTTTCCCAACCTGACCGTGACCAGCGCCGTCGAGATCAACGACGAGCCGGATGCCAGCTATGCCGAGACCATGAAGGCGCTGCGCAACGAGCCGGAACTGCTCGGCATCTATTGCGTCGGGGCCGGACGCTCCGGCGTGGCAAAGGCCATCCGGGAAGCGAGACCCAACCGCAAGCCGGTGTTCATCTGCCACGACCTGACAAGGGAGACGCGCGGCTATCTCGTCGATGATCTCGTCGACGTCGTCATCGATCAGAACGCCAGGCTGATCGCCGAACAGTCGGTCATCCGCCTGCTCGGCTCCATTGCCTCATCGGCGCCTTACCTGACGCGCAAATTCATCGAGCCGCGACTGATCTTCAGGGAAAACGTGCCAGTGCAGTGAGGCTGGCAAAGCCGGCTTCCCGGATTTGTATGACAATTGATACGGCAAATCTGCACAGCTGGTATGCACAATTCATTGTTGCCGAATCATTGGGCAAATCGTAGGTTCTGGTTGTCGGCCATCTACTCCTCCCAGATGCGATGCCGACGCTGAATGGGGTGCACCTCCTCCCGCGCCACATTCGAAATCGAGCCCGCTGCCACCTCCTCCCGGCAGCGGGCTTTTTTCATTCAGCTAGCAGAGATGGCGGTATAGCCCACGCAAAAGCGCGCCAGGCATCGCAATGCCGCGCTAGGTGGCGCGCCATCGATGACGGCGAGTTTCTTCAACCGGCGGCAGTACCCCGGAAGGAAACGATCAACCCCTCGGCCATGCGCACGAATTGCGTGCTTGGCCCTTCGGCGCCCACCGTCTGCACGCTGACGCGCGCACCCTCGAACAGCAATGACAGCGTATCGGCGAGCAGTTCGGCCTGGCCGATGCCGGCATCCCGACACAGCGTCACAAGGCGGTGGCGCTGTGCTTCCTTGAGTTCCTTGATCACAAGCCTCGCCGGATGGTCCGGCTCGGTAAGCTCAGCGGCGGCATTGGCCATATCGCAGCCGCGGCCGTCAGCAGCGAGCATGGCGGCAGCCTTGCGAACCCAGGCATGCAGTTGCGCGAGCTTGTCGCCGGGAAATTCCACCTCAAACGCTTCCCACATCGCGCCGGCCTTCGCCGCGTTGGCGCGCAGGCACTCGACGATCAGTTCGTCCTTGGATTCGAAGTGACGATAGAGCGTCATCTTGTTCGTGCCGGCAGCTTCGGTGATGGCGTCGACGCCAACGCCCTTGATGCCATGCTTGTGGAACATGTCACGCGCCGTCTCCAGGATTCGATCCCGGGGACGTGAGCGCTCCACGACGCCGTCTGTCATCATGATCTCCTTTCGTTTCCTAAAAACCACGGCCACCTCTTGACTAGGGTGTTACCGGTCTGTAACTATGCAGATGTTACTTACTGGTAACACCTATATCGCCTTCCGTCAATAACAAGGCCGTGAACTGGTCCTGCCAGATCGGAATGAGCGAAAAACTGCAGTTCATGCGGCTCCGGCCGGTGAAAGAGATGAAAAACGGTTCGCGAGCATGGGCTGCGAATCGACAGACAAGGAGCCGGCCAATGCCACAGCGCCGCGATCTTACCATAGATGAAGCCGTCCGGGATCCGATGATCCGGCTGGTCATGAAGGCAGATGGGGTCGACCCCCGCGCCTTCGAGAAAATGCTTCGCTCGCTTGCCGATGAGCAGCGTCGCGAAGTGCCGTTGCTGCGTTCACGTGACGGGCACGGCCAGTTGTCGAGGGTTGCCAGCGCCTTCGGGCGGGCAAGAGCAGCCGGAGAGGCATGCGTGTCGTGGTAAACTTTTTCATCCACCGTCCGATCTTCGCCTCGGCGATCGCCATCATCATGGTGCTCGCCGGGACGATTTGTTATTTCCTGCTGCCGGTCTCGCAGTTTCCAGACATCACACCGCCGCAGGTGGTCGTCAGCGCCCATTATCCGGGCGCCAGCGCGCAAGTCGTGGCCGATACGGTGACGACGCCGCTGGAGCAACAGATCAACGGCGTCGAAGGCATGACCTACATGTCGTCGACGAGCTCCAATGACGGCTCCTCGACCATCACCATCACCTTCGATGTCGGCTATTCGCTCAGCACCGCCGCCGTCGACGTCCAGAACCGCGTCTCGCAGGCGGCCTCGTCGCTGCCCGCTATCGTCAATCAGGGTGGCGTGACGATCAAGAAGCAGAACCCGAACTTCGTCCTCATCGTCAACCTGACCTCGCCCGACAAATCGGTCGACCCGGTGGCGCTGTCGAACCTTGCCTATCTGCAGGTCGTCGATCCGCTGAAGCGCCTGCCCGGCGTCGGCGACGTCCAGATCTTCGGCGAGCGGCGCTATTCGATGCGCGTCTGGCTCGACCCGGACAAGCTCGCCAATCTCGGCATTACCGCCGTCGACGTGCAGAACGCCATCTCGGAACAGAACGTCCAGGTCGCGGCCGGCAAGATCGGCCAGTCGCCGGCGCCCGCCGGCACCGCCTTCGAGATGCAGGTCAACGCCGTCGGCCGCCTGAGCGACCCGAAGGAGTTTGGCGACATCGTCGTGCGCGCCAACACCGACACCGGTTCGCTGGTGCGGCTGCGCGACGTCGCCCGCATCGAGCTCGGGGCTTTGCAGTATTCGTCGTCGGCCTTCTTCGGCAAGGACCCTACCGTGGTGCTCGCCGTCTACCAGATGCCCGGCTCCAACGCGCTCGACCTTCAGCAGCGCGTCAAGGACAAGATGCAAGAGCTATCCGCCCGTTTTCCGAAGGGCGTCTCCTACGCGATGCACTACGACACCACCCGCTTCGTCTCGGCGTCAATGCATGACGTGCTGATCACGCTCGGCGAGGCCCTGGTGCTCGTCGTCGCCGTGGTGTTCGTCTTCCTGCAGAGCTGGCGCACGACGATCATTCCCACCATCGCCATTCCGGTGTCGCTGGTGGCGACAATGGTCGTCATGGAGATGCTCGGCTTCTCGCTCAACATGCTCTCGCTGCTCGGCATGGTGCTGGCCATCGGCCTCGTCGTCGACGACGCCATCGTGGTGGTCGAAAATGTCGAACGACAGCTCGAGGCCGGGCTGAAACCGCTGGCGGCGACCAGGGCCGCGATGGCCGAAGTCACCGGACCGATCATCGCCACCACAGCCGTGCTGATGGCCGTCTTCGTGCCCGTCGCCTTCATTCCCGGCGTCTCCGGCAAGCTCTACAATCAGTTCGCGCTGACAGTGGCGATCTCCGTCGGCATATCCGCCTTCAACTCGCTGACGCTCAGCCCGGCGCTGAGCGCCGCCTTCCTGCGCCATCGCGGCGAGACGCAGTTTGCCCCGTTCCGCTGGTTCAACACCGGCTTCGACAAGCTGTCGCATCTCTACGCCCATGGCGTGCGTTTCCTCATCCGCCTGCGCTGGATCATGCTTGGCCTGTTCGCGGCCGGACTGGTCGCCACCTACTTCGTCTGGCAGAAGCTGCCCTCGACCTTCCTTCCGGTCGAAGACCAGGGCTACTTCTTCGTCGTCATCCAGCTGCCTGACGGCGCATCGCTGGAACGCACCGATGCGGTGGCGCAGAAGGCGCGCGACATATTGCAGGCGACACCCGGCGTCGACATTGTCGGTTCGATCAGCGGCCTGAACTTTCTGACCAGTGCCGCACAGTCGAACTCGGCGGTCGAGTTCGCCATCCTGAAGCCCTGGGAAGAACGTGGCCCCGACCAGAACGCATCCAAGCTCGTCGCCGATGTACGCGGCAAGCTGTTGCAGATGCCGGAAGCCTTCGCGCTGAGCTTCGATCCGCCTTCGATCCCCGGCATCGGCACCACGGGCGGCTTCGAATTCGTCGTTGAGGATCTCACCGGTCGCGGCAGCACGGCTCTCAACGACGCGACGCAAGCCGTGATCGCCGAGGCGCGCAAACAGCCGGAAATCAACCCGCAGCAGCTGTTTTCGCCGTTCTCGACCTCGACACCGCAGTTCAACTACGACCTCGACCGCAGCAAGGCCAAACTGCTCGGCCTCAACCTGCCCGACGTCTTCAACACGCTGCAGATCTATCTCGGCTCGCTCTACGTGAACGACTTCAACCTGTTTGGCCGCACCTTCCGGGTGACCATCCAGGCCGACAAGGATGCACGTGCGGGTGCAGCCGACATATCACGGCTCTATGTGCGCAATGCGTCCGGCGGCATGGTGCCGCTCTCGACGCTGGGCAAACTGGTGCCGTTCGTCGGCCCGGAAACCGTGCCGCACTACAACAACAATGCCTCGGCCACGATCAATGGCGGCGCTGCTCCCGGCTTCTCGTCGGGCCAGGCAGTGGCCGCGATGGAACGGGCTGCTGCCACTGCACTGCCCAGGGATTTCGGCTTCGAATGGACCGGCATCACCTTCCAGGAGCTCAAGGCGGGATCGATCGCGTCGGTCGTCTTCGGTCTCGCCATCGTCTTCGTTTTTCTGATCCTGGCGATGCAGTATGAGAGCTGGGCGATGCCGTTCATGGTGCTGCTGGCGGTGCCACTGGCCCTGTTCGGTGCCTTCGTGGCGCTCTGGGTGCGCGGCATGCAGATCGACGTCTATTCGCAGATCGGCTTCGTCATGCTGATCGGCCTGGCGGCGAAGAACGCCATCCTGATCGTCGAGTTCGCAAGGCGGCGGCGCGAGGAAGGCTTGAGCATCGTCGAGGCGGCGATGGAAGCCGCGCGGCTGAGACTCCGGCCGATCCTGATGACGGCCTTCGCCTTCATCCTCGGCGTGCTGCCGCTGATGTTTGCGACAGGCGCTGGTGCTGCAAGCCGGCAGTCGATCGGCACCACCGTGTTTGGCGGCATGGTCGCCGCGACCATCCTGTCGCTGGTGTTCGTGCCGGTCTTCTACGCGGTCATCGAACAGCTGCGGGAGCGCCGCGAAAGCGGCGAACCCGCCTCCCAACACACTAAACCAACTGCCGAACCCGCCTTCCCTCCCCTGGCGGAAGCGGCCGAATAAGATTGGAGACTATCATGCGTAAATGGAAAATCGCTTTGGGAACCGCTGTCGCGCTCGGCGCGATCTCGGTGGCCAGCGTCCACCTGCTCGACATGGGCAACCTCAGGCTGAGCAGCGGCACGGCCGGAGCGGCGACGCCGGCTCCGGCGGCATTCGTCATGCCGGTGCCGGTGGCGAACGTCGTCAAGAAGACGATCCCGATCTATCTCGACTATGCCGCCCGCATCGAGCCGATCCGCAGCGTCACGCTGCAAGCGCGTGTGCCTGGCTACCTGCAGGAACAGACGGCGCAAGACGGCGCCGATATCCACCAGGGCGACCTCCTCTACAAGATCTCGCCTGACGACTTCCAGGCAGCGCTCGACCAGGCGAGAGCCCAGGTCCAGCGCGATACCGCAACACTCGATTATGCGCGTTCCAATCTCGGGCGCGGCACCGAGCTGGCCAAGAGCGGTTACCTGGACAAGGACAGCTTCGACCAGCGCACCAGCACCTTGCGCGAGGCGCAGGCCTCGCTGGCGCTCAACCAGGCGGCCGTGCGCACGGCGGAGCTCAATCTGAGCTACGCCGAAATCCATGCACCCTTCACCGGGCGCCTGGGCCGCAACCAGGCCTCGGTCGGAACGCTGGTCAGTGTCGCCGGCACGGTGCTCAACACGCTGGTGCAACTCGACCCGATCTATGTCACCTTCAATCCGAGCGAGACGGACCTGGTCGAGATCGAGCAGGCCCGCGCGGCCGGCCCGATCGAGGTCGAGGTTCTGCTTCCAGGTGAGACCGAGACCAGCCAGAAGGGCGAGCTCACCTTCATCGACAACATCGTCGACCATTCGACCGGAACCATCACCGCACGCGCCACGATCGGCAACGCCAAGTTCACGCTGATGCCAGGCCAGTATGTCCGCGTGCGGCTGCATATCAGGCAGCAGCCCGATGCGCTGATGGTGCCGCAGACGGCGCTTGGTTCGAGCCAGCTCGGCAAATATCTCTATGTCGTCGGCAAGGGCAACACGGTCGACCAGCGTCTGGTCTCGCTCGGCCCGACCAGCGGCGACATGGTGGCCATCCTGACCGGCGTCGCCGAAGGTGACCAGGTGATAACAGGCAATCTGCAGAAGATCGGACCTGGAATGCCGATCTCGCCAATGCCACAGAAACCGGCTACCTGAATCCCCCGCAGGCCCGGTTTCCGCGCGGCGCCCCGACCTTTTCTCAGGTCGCGGGCGCCGTTTTCATGAGCAGGCCAGCGAGAGCGGCCACATCGGCGCGGTCGGCCTTGGCTGGCGGCATGAAGGCGCAATAGGGATGGCCAAGGCGCACTGAAACAGGGGAAAGCGCGATGAGCCGCCCCGCCTCCAGGTCGGCTTGCGCCATTACCCGCTGGCCAAGGGCGATGCCCAGGCCAAGCCTCGCCGAGGCGATCGCCAGGCTGGACAGGCCGACACGGCGCCCGTGCGACGGATCGGGCGAGCGGCTGCCGCCGCAGGCCGCGAACCAGTCCGCCCAGGTGGGATGCGAAGCGTAGTTCGGCCCCCAATTGGTGTGGATAAATTGGCTTTCATGCAGATCCGTCAGGCTTGCGTCGCCCTTGCCGTGCCGGTGCCAGAACTCGGGCGCACACACCGGCAAGACATCGTCATGGACAAGGCGGATCATCCGCAGGGCCGGATAGTGATAATCGCCATAGGAGATGCGCAGATCGATGTTCTGCCGCATCAGGTCGACTGGATCATCCTCGACCCGCACGTCGATCGCCATCTGGGGAAAGGTTTCGAGTAGCACAGCCAGTTTCGGCGCCAGCCACAGTTCGGCCAGCGAGAACGGCACGCTGACGACAAGCCGTGTCCGCAAGCCGCCTTCCAGCATGCGCTGGCCAATGGCGGCGATGTCGCCCAAGGCGCGCGCGGTCTGCGGATAGATGGCGTGGCCGGCGTCGGTCAGCGTGATGCGGTTGCCCGTGCGCACGAACAGCTGCTTGCCGAACCAGGTCTCGAGATTGCGGACCTGCTGGCTGACCGCCGCCGAGGACACGCCAAGCTCGCTCGCGGCCAGGGTGAAGCTGCCGGCCCGGGCCGCGACCTCGAAGGCCTTGATCGCATTCAGCGGCGGCAGCCGTTCCATGCAAAGCTCCGTAAGTTTTTCTTGGCCAATCCTAATAATTTTCCGCGTTGAGAGAAAGAATTTTTTGCCGTCTTGTGTGCCCACCCCCATGGAGCACGCGACATGAAAGACATTCTCGATCTCGACCGTTATCCGCTGGACCGCGAAGGCAGTGCCGAATGGCAGCATCTCGTCGAACAATCGATCGCCGCGCTCGAAGCCGACGGCATGTTCAATCTCGAAGGCTTTCTGCGGCCGGGCATCGCTGAAAAAGCGGTGCGGGAAATCAAGCCGGTCATGGACGCGCGGTCACACGTCCACAAACGCATGCACAACATCTACTTCAAGCCCAGCATTCCCGAACTGGCGCCTGACCACCCCGCCCTGCGCAAGGTCGAAACCATCAGCCACACGGTCTGTGCCGACCAGATTCCTGAAAGCACCGTGCTTGCCATCTACGAATACGAACCGCTCGTGCGTTTCCTCGCAGCGACGATGGGCAAGGCAAAACTGCATGTCATGCAGGATCCGCTGGCCCGCACCAATGTCATGGCCTATCGCGCCGGCGAAGCGTTGAACTGGCATTTCGACCGCTCGGAGTTCACGACGACGCTGCTGCTGCAGCAGTCGCAACGCGGCGGCGACCTCGAATACCGCACCGATCTCAGGTCGGATGACAACCCGAACTATGAGGGTGTCGCGCGGCTGCTCGAAGGGCGTGATCCCGACGCAAAGATCCTGCGCATGAAGCCGGGCACGCTGAATGTCTTCCGCGGCAAGAACACCGCGCACCGCGTCACCACGGTGGAAGGCGAGCGCGAACGCATGATCGCGGTGTTCTCCTACTATGAAAAGCCCGGGGTGACGTTCAGCGCCGAGGAACGGCTCGGCTTCTACGGCCGGGCGGCCTGAGCCTCGCCAAGCAGCGTCCGGATCTGACTGCCGGGTGAAAAGAATCCGAAACTGACATCTTGTTAGATTGTCGACAATCTGATTGTCTTGCCTTCTGTTCTCGCTGGAGTGGGGCCGGATGGTGAAGACGGATTTCAGCCCGATTGCCGACACGACGCGCCGCGCCGAAATCGTGGCGTTGCTGCGGCGCGCGATCCTGACCGGCCAGCTCGAACCCGGCCAGAAGCTCAACGAGCTCAGGATTTCCGAACAGATGCGGGTCAGCCGCGCGCCATTGCGCGAGGCGATGCGCGAGCTGGTGCAGGAAGGCATCCTGACCAGCATTCCCTATGCCGGCACCTTCGTCATCGATGTCACAGCCAAGGATATCGACGATGCCTATTCGCTCAACAAGGTGCTGGACGAGTTCGCCATCGAACGCACCTGGCCACAGCGCGACCAGCGTTTCTTCGATGAACTCGACCGGCGCCATGAAGCGGTGAAACAGGCGACGCGCGATCTCGACACCACGCGCCAGATTGAAACGGCTCTGCAACTGCACGGCCTGATCTACGAATGGGCCGACAATTCGGTGCTGCTCGAGACCTGGCAGCGGCTGACCAGCCGGCTCCAGATGTATTTCGCGCTGCATCTGCATGCCCGCAACGAGCCGGTGCCGGTCGAGGACATGCACGAGACCTATGTGCGGCTGATGAAGGGCAAGGACATGGGTGCCGCCCAGCGCTATGCCCGCGAACATATCGACATCGATTTCGAGGAGTTGCTTGCCTATGCGCGAGGGCTGGAGCAGCGGGAATCGAAGGGCGCCAGGGTCGATCGTGCCGGCCGGAACAACAATGGCTGAGGGCATCGCCGCGCAGGCGATCCATTCCCGACATCACGGACAACGGACAGACAGCAGTGCAGATCAAATCCATCAAGGCATACCATGTCGTGCAGCCCTTTGTGGACGGGCCCTACCGCATGTCCAAGGGGCGGGCCGCCGACTGCTTCGACGCGGTGATCGTCGCCATCACCTCCGATAGCGGCGTCACCGGCTGGGGTGAGATGGCGCCGCTCGGCAATTTCTATTCGGCGGCGTTTCCGGCGGGAACGCGCGCGGGCGTGCCGGAAATCGCACCGCATCTCATCGGCCAGGATCCGCGCGGGCTGGCCAGCATCGGTCGGCTGATGGACACGGTGTTCAAGGGCCATCCCTACATCAAGTCCGCACTCGACATGGCCTGTTGGGACCTGGCCGCACGCGCCGCCGACGTACCCTTGGTGACCATGCTCGGCGGCCGCGAAAGCGATATGGCGGAGACCTACCGGGTCGTCACCCACGGCACGCTCGACCAGATGGCGGCACTGGCAAAAAGGATCATCGCCGAGGGCTGCCGCCGTGTGCAAGTCAAGGTGGGCGGCAATGTACACGACGACATCGAGCGGGTGACGGCAGTCGCCTCGGCCGTGCCGAAAGGTACGGTGATTTTCTGCGACGCCAATGCCGGCTGGACATCCTACCAGGCACGGCAGTTCGCCGATGCCACGCGCGGCATCGACTACACGTTCGAGCAGCCCTGCACGACCATCGAGGAGAACATGTCGGTGCGTCGCATGCTCGACAAGCCGATGGTGCTCGACGAATCCGTGACGTCGCTGGAAGAGATGCTGGAGATTCACCGCTTGGGCGCGGCCGACGGCTTGACGCTGAAAATCTCGCGGCTGGGCGGCGTGACCAGGACCCGGCAGATCCGCGACGTGGCCGTCGATCTTGGCTTCATGATCACTGTCGAGGATACAGGCGGTGCCGAGATCGACACAGCAGCGATGGCTCATCTGTCGCTGTCAACGCCGCAAGAGCGGCGGTTGCATGCGATTGCCTTCCATGAATGGGTGACGGTGCGCACCGCCTTCAACGCTCCGCCGGTCACCGGCAGCCATATGGGCATTCCAGACGGACCCGGCCTTGGCATCGACGTGGACCCGAGCCTGCTCGGCAAGCCGTTCTTCGAGATCGGCGGCTGAGATGAAAATCCGCAGCATCAAGGCCACGCCGATCAATCTTCGCCTCGAAGCGCCCTATGGCTGGGTGTTCGGCGAGTTGGACGGGTTTTCGCAGACGATTGTCGAGGTCGAGACCGAGGATGGGCTGGTTGGTCTCGGCGAGGCGCCGACACCGGCGGCGGCAGCGATCGTCAATGGTGTCTTGGCCGAGCGCCTGGTCGGCCGCGATGCCTTCGACATCGCCGGCGCCGAGCATGTCTGCCTGCCCTACTGGACCGGCGTGCAGTCGATCAACGACCGCACCCGCATCATGGCCTTCGGCGCCATCGAGATGGCGTTCTGGGATCTGCGCGGCAAGGCGTGGAGCCAGCCGCTCTACCAGCTGCTCGGCGGCGCGGTGCGCAAGGACATCCCCTTCACCGACTATTTCTCGCTGCGCGGCGATGGGCCAAAGGTTAAGGGCGAGACGACGCCGGAAGAAGTCGCCGACTATTGCGTCGAACTGCATGAGACGCATGGAACGACCTTCTTCGAAGGCAAATTCTCGACCGAAGACCCGAAGGTCTCGCTGAAAATGGTCGAGCTGATCCGCGAAAAGCTGGGGGACGAGGCGATGATCCGCATCGATTCCAACCAGGCCTATTCGCTGGCGACCGCCAGGCAATTGGCACGGCCATGTGTGGACGCCCCGCCGGATGCAAGAAGAATCTTCGGTTCAGGCTGCTGCGCGTGATCGGGTGCTGCCATGTGTTCGGCCTCTCTTTGCGGCTTCGTCATGGCCGCGGGCCCGTATGGGAGTTCGAGGATCAGGTCCACATCACTGGAACGCGCTCGAAGCGCTCCCCATGCGTCTGGTTCTCCTGATCCCGCCTCGCCGACGTTGCGCCATACCTGTCCTTCGACCTTCTCACGTCCTCCTGGCAGCCTCGCGTTCGCTCACTGCACTGCACTCATGCGGCGGCGGTCGGAGCTCGGTAGGTTCCACCTTTCGTCATCAATGCCCATGCGATGCGCGCGGTCTTGTTGGCCAGTGCCACGATCACCAGCATTGGCGGCTTGCGCGCCAGCATTCGATGGAGCCACGAGCCGGATGGCACGCCTTTGCGCTTGGCCCAGCGCACTACCGCGCTGGATGCGATGATGAGCAGGCGTCGCAGCGTTCGCTCTCCCATCCGCGACGTTCGTCCGAGGCGCTCCTTGCCGCCGGTCGAACGCTGGATCGGCGTCAGCCCGATCCAGGCTGCGAAATCGCGCCCAGAGCGGAACGTCTCTGCTGGTGGAGCCATTGCCTCAAGCGCGGTTGCGATCAGCGGCCCAATGCTAGGCACGCTCATTAGCCGATGGGCCGTTTCGTCAGCTTTGGCCCGCTTCGCAATCTCCGCGTCCAGCGACCTAACCTGATCCTGCAAGCGGCGTAGCGCTTCGACAAGCATGGCAAGGCAACAGCGAGCGGCCTCCGGCACGCCCGAGGTAGGATCCTCAACCTGCGTGATGAGCCGCTCGACATGCGAGGGGCCTTGCGGCGCAATCAGGCCGAACTCGGACATATGCCCGCGGATCGCGTTGATGAGCTGAGTGCGCTGGCCGACGAGCACGTCGCGGGTTCGGAAGATCACAGCCGAGGCCTGCTTCTCCTGGCTCTTCACCGCCACGAAGCGCATCGTCGGCCGTTGCGCGGCCTCGCAGATCGCTTCGGCATCGGCGGCATCGTTCTTCTGACGCTTGACGAAAGGCTTCACGTAAGCCGGTGCGATCAGCCTGACGGTATGGCCGAGCGTGCCGATCTCACGACCCCAATAATGAGCGCCTGGGCATGCCTCCATCGCCACAAGGCATGGCGGCTGCGCAGCGAAGAAGGCCAGCACCTGTTCGCGCCGCAGCTTCCTGCGGAACACAACGGTGCCGGCGGCATCTGCGCCATGGGCTTGGAAGATGTTCTTGGCCAGATCCAGGCCAATGGTGCTAACTTGTGTCATGGACGTCTCCCTTCGGTGGTTCTCAACGCCACCACTCTGGCACATCGATGCCGTCAGGGGGGCGTCCATCCCATCACTGGAGGATCTCGGCGTGCGCAACTGGGAGGATCCGGTGGCGACGATCGAGGAGATGCGCCAGTTGCGGCAGCATTGCTCGATCCCGTTCTCGACCCACAACATCGACATTGCCCGCGCCATGGACCTCAAGGTTCCCGACGCCTTCGTCGGCAATCCGACGGCGCATGGCGGCATCGGCCGCATGCTGCGTTTCGTTGGCGCCTGCGAACACGCCGGCGTCGATTTCTGGTGCTACAGCGGCGACAGCGGCATCGGCAGTTCGGCCTATCTGCATCTGTGCGCGGCACTTGGCTGGATCCGGGAGCCGAACCAGTCGCTGTTTCGCATGCAGCCCATGGATATAACCGAGGAAGGGCCGTTTTCGCCCAGGAACAATGTCGTGCGCGTGCCGGAAGGTCCCGGTCTCGGCGTTGCGTTGTCGCGGAAAAACCTCGACGCCTGCCATCGCGATTTCGTCGAGAACGGACCATGCAACAAGTATCACGACCCGGCGAAGCCCGGGACATATCGCCGTTTGCCGCTGAATTAGGAGGATGTCGAAAAGCAAGCAGGATTTATCGAGAAAAGGGCGCCCTTGGGTCGCTTGGTCGACAGACAATTCATCAAGAAAATCTGACTTTTCCATCCCAACGAGCGGATGGACCAGTCGAAACCGCATGCTACAGTCCATCGACCGACACTGATGATGAGCGCCTGGAACCGGAGAACTCCGCGGAACTCGTCAACTGGAATGAACTCGCCAACCACAACAACTGGGGAAAGGGCTTAGACCCATGAAGAACTACCGCATTCTCGATCTGATCCGGCGCAATCGCTCGCCGCTCGAAAATCACCTCATCGACGGTCTCGTCGACGGCCGTGTCAGCCGCCGCGACTTCATTCGCCACGGCAGCCTGCTTGGCCTGTCGCTGCCGCTTCTGGGCGGCATCACCACGGCCGCCGGCTTCGGTGGCATGCCGTCGCTCGCCCGCGCCGCAGGCGCCGCCGGCGCCACCATCCGCGTCGCCAGCAGCGTGCCGGCAGCCGCCATCGACCCGGTCACCATCGCGGACGCCGGCGGCCTTCTGGTCATGCAGCAGGTTGCCGAGTTTCTCTGCGTCGACGGCCCCGACCTCGTGCTGCAGCCGGCGCTGGCCGAGAGCTGGAAGCCGAACGACACCGGCACGGTCTGGACCTTCAAGCTGCGCAAGGGCGTGAAATTCCACTCGGGCGGCGAGATGAAGGCAGACGACGTCGTCGCCAGCATTGACCGCCTTGCCGATCCGGCAAACTCGTCCAACGCGCTGTCGGTGTTCACCGGCATCCTGCAGAAGGGCGCCTCGAAGAAGGTCGACGATTACACGGTCGAGTTCCACCTCGACGCGCCGAACGGCAACTTCCCCTACATGCTGTCGTCCGACAACTACAACGCCGTCATCATCCCGGCGAGCTACAAGGGCGACTACGAAAAGAGCTTCGACGGCACGGGGCCGTTCAAGATCGAGAAGTACACGGCAAAGGTCGGCGCCTCCTTCGTCCGTAACGACGATTACTGGGGCCCCAAGGCGCTGCCGGATCGCACCGAATTCACCTTCTTCACCGACGTGCAGCCGATGATCCTGGCGCTGCAGGGTGGCCAGGTCGACATCATCAACCAGATGCCGGTGCTGTCGGGCGTCGCACTGCTCAACGATCCGAGCGTCGACATCATCAGCCTGAAGTCGTCAGCCCATCAGCAGCTTCACATGCGCTGCGACGACGGCCCGTTGAAGGATGCGCGCGTGCGCCGCGCCATCGCGCTCTGCCTCGATCGCGACAAGCTCGCCGCCGGCCTGATGAAGGGACGCTCGGCCCTCGGCAATGACAGCCCGTTCGCCGCGGTCTACCCCTCGACCGACACGAGCATACCGCAGCGCAAGCAGGACATCGCACAGGCCAAGCAGTTGATGGAAGCAGCCGGCGTTGCTCAGGGCTTCAAGGTGACGCTGACCACCGAGCGCTACCTCGAAATTCCCGAATACGCGCAGCTGATCCAGAACTGGGTCAAGGAGATCGGTGTCGAGCTCGAGCTCAACATCCTCGATCAGGGCGGCTATTACGGCGACGCGGTGTTCGGCAAATCGAACTGGCTGGATTCGGTGATGGGCATCACCGATTACGGCCATCGCGGCGTGCCGAATGTCTATCTCGCTGCCCCTCTGAAGAGCGACGGCACCTGGAACGCGGCGCACTTCAAGAACAAGGACTACGACACGCTGGCCGCCAGCTATATCGGCGCGCTCGACCTCGAGTCTCAGAAGGCCGACGCCGGCAAGATCCAGAAGCTGCTGCTCGAGGAAACGCCTGTTATCTTCGGCTATTTCTACGACTATCTGACGGCAACGGCGAAGGGGGTGGCCGGCGTGCAACCGACTGCCATGTCGCAGCTGTTCCTCGAAAAAGCATCGAAGGCCTAAACGAACTCATTGTTGGAGCATGATCTTTTCCGAAAACCGGTCCCCACTTTTCGGGATCATGCTCGAAAGGGAAAGCCAATCCTCTAACAGCCAGCTCCCGCATGGGGGCTGGCTCCACAAGGAGTCTCAGCCATTCTCTCCTTCTTTGCACGGCGTGTGTCGCTGTCGCTGGTTACGCTGTTCCTGCTCAGCATCATGGTGTTTCTGGGCGGCCAGGTGCTGCCCGGCAATGTGGGACGCGCGATCCTGGGGCCGTTTGCCGATCAGCGCGCAGTCGACGCGCTCAACCACACGCTCGGCGTCGATCGTCCGCTGCTGACCCAGTATGCGACCTGGATCTGGAACTTCGTCCAGGGCGACATGGGCACGTCCTACATTTTCCGCTCACCGGTGGCACCCTTTGTCATCGGTGCTTTGGGCAATTCGATGAAGCTGGCGGCGGTCGCCTTCGTGCTGGTGGTGCCGATCGGTATCCTCGGCGGCGTCATCGCCGCGCTCAACCTCAACCGGCCGCTCGACCGCATCATCAGCCTTGGCGGCCTGTCGGTGACGGTGCTGCCGGAGTTCGTCACCGGCATCATCCTGATCCTGATCTTCGGCGTCTGGCTGCGCTGGCTGCCGATCTCGGCCGCATGGCCAAAAGATGCCGGCTTCTTCACCCAGCTCTATTACCTGATCCTACCCTCGCTGCCCCTGTTCCTGGTGCTGTTCGGCTATATCGCGCGCATGGCGCGCTCCGGCATGATCGAGGCACTCGATTCCGACTATACGCGGACCGCGGTGCTCAAGGGCCTGCCCTGGCGCACGGTGATCTGGCGCCATGTGCTGCGCAATGCGTTGCTGCCGACCATCACCGTCATTGCCACCCAGACCGGCTACCTCATCGGCGGCCTGGTGGTGATCGAGACGCTGTTTCGCTACCAGGGCATCGGCTCGCTGATCTTCACCGCCGCGCGCGGCAAGGATTTTCCGATGCTGGAATCAGGCATTCTCACCATCGGCATCGTCTATGCCGTGGCGACATTGATCGCCGATTTCCTCTATTCCGTGCTCAATCCACGCATCCGGCTGGGGTCAGATTAATGAGCGCCGTCCAGACCACCTCTCCGCCACAAGACGACACGCGCCGGCGCAGCCCCATGGCGGAAGTCTTTTTCTCGCTGCTGCGCTCCAAAACGTTTCTTGTCGGTTTTGCCATCGTGCTGTTCTGGGTTGCCTGCGCGCTTTTCGGCGAGCATTTCGCGCCCTACGATCCGCTTGCCGACGACATCATCAACGCGCTGGCACCACCCTCGCGCGAACATTGGTTCGGCACCGACCAGATCGGACGCGACGTCTTCTCGCGCGTCATCGTCGGCTCGCGCGATATCCTCACCGTCGCGCCGTTGGCGACACTGCTGGCGACGGTCGCCGGCACAGCGCTTGGTCTGCTCACCGGCTATTTCCGCGGCATTGTCGACGATGTCGTCAGCCGCATCCTCGAAGCTTTCATGGCCATCCCCGTGGTCATCGTCGCGCTGCTCGCCATCGTCGCGCTCGGCACCTCCAAGACCACCGTCATCGTCGTCATCGGCCTGAGCTTCGCGCCGATCATCGCCCGCACCGTGCGCTCGGCGGTCTTGGCCGAGCGCGAACTCGACTATGTCGCGGCAGCCCAGCTCAGGCACGAAAGTGCTGTGCATACAATGTTCGTCGAGATCCTTCCCAACGTCATCCCGCCGATCCTGGTCGAGACCACCGTGCGGTTGGGCTATGCCATCTTCGCGGTCGCCACGCTGTCCTTCATGGGTTTTGGTATCCAGCCGCCCTCACCCGACTGGGGACTGTCGATCTCCAGCAATTACGGCATGATCGGCGGCGGCTTCTGGTGGACTGTGCTGTTTGATGCGCTTGCCATCGCCTCGCTGGTGATCGGTGTCAATCTGGCGGCTGACGGCGTTCATGGAGCGCTCAATGACTAACTCCGCCCCGACTAAGTCCGCAAAGGCCGAAAACGCCCTCGAACTGCACGACCTGTCGGTCGCCTATCGCGTCGCTGGCCGCAACCGCGCCGTGCTGCGCAATCTCAGCCTCAACATCCGGCAAGGCGAGGCCTACGGGCTGGTCGGCGAATCCGGCTGCGGCAAATCCACCGTGGCGCTCACCGTCGTGCGCTATCTGCCAAGGAACGGTTCGATATCGGGGGGCGCCATTTCGCTCGACGGCCAGGATGTGATGAAACTCGACGCCGAGGCGCTTCGGCGCGCTCGAGCCGAAAGCGTCTCGATGGTCTATCAGGATCCCGGCAAGGCGCTGAACCCGTCGATCCGTATCGGCCGCCAGTTGACAGAGATCTTCGAGCTTGGCGGCATTACCGGCCAGGCAGCCACCGATCGCGCCATCGCCATGCTGAACCGGGTGCGCATCTCCGATCCGCCAAGCGTCATGCAGCGCTATCCGCACCAGCTCTCCGGAGGCATGCAGCAGCGCGTGGCGATCGCCATGGCGCTGGCCAACGATCCCTCGATGCTGATCCTCGACGAGCCGACCACCGGCCTCGATGCGACGGTCGAGGCAGAGGTGCTCGATCTCATCGCGCAGCTGCGGCAGGAACTGTCGGCCTCGATCCTGTTCATCAGCCACAACCTCGCCGTCGTCTCCAACATGTGCGACCGGGTCGGTGTGCTCTATGCCGGCATGCTGGTGGAAGAAGGGCCGACGGATGTCGTGTTCAACGATCCGCGACATCCCTACACGGTTGCCCTGCTGCGCTGCCTGCCGCGCGGCGGCCAGCGCAAGGACCAGGGCCGGCTCGACACCATCCCCGGCTTCCTGCCGGGCATTGGCGCTGACATCAAGGGCTGTGCCTTCGCCGACCGGTGTGCGCTCGCAGACGACCGCTGCCGCACCGAATTGCCGCCGCTCTATGATCTGAGCGACGAGCGCGGCAAACGTCTGTCGCGCTGCTTCCATCACGATAAGGCGCAAGCTCTGCCGCGCGCCACACCGAGCGATGTTGCGACAGCGCCCAAGCCGACAACCGCACCGGTGCTGCGGGTCGCCGGGCTGAACAAGACCTATGCCAGCCACGGCCATCCCTTGCGCGCCGTCAAGGACGTCTCGCTCGATCTCAGCCCCGGCGAGACGCTGGGGCTGGTCGGCGAATCCGGCTCGGGCAAGACCACCTTCGCCAGGCTGCTGCTCGGCCTTGTCCCGCCCGATGACGGCGGCACCATCGAGCTTGAGGGCAAGGCGCTGGCGCCGAAGCTGGAGAACCGTGGCGACGACCAGGTCAAGGCGCTGCAGATCGTCTTCCAGAATCCGGACTCGGCCCTCAACCGCTCGCATTCGATCCGCCATATACTCAGCCGCGCCTTGAAGCGGCTGGCCGGCCTCTCCGGCAAGGCGCAGGAGACGCGCCTCGACGATCTCGTCCGCTCGGTGCGCCTCACCGATCGGCACCTGGCCGTCAAGCCACGGCAGCTCTCAGGCGGGCTGAAGCAGCGCGTTGCCATTGCACGGGCCTTCGCCGGGGATCCGCGCATCGTGGTCTGCGACGAGCCGACATCGGCGCTCGACGTCTCCGTTCAGGCGGCGATCCTCAACCTGCTCGCCGACCTGCAATCCAAGGAAGACGTCAGCTACATCTTCATCTCGCACGACCTTGGCGTGGTGCGTTACCTCTCCGACAAGATCGCCGTGCTCTATCTCGGCCGCATCATGGAGATCGGGCCATCGGAGGAAGTCTTCTCCGGGCCGCATCATCCTTATACCGAAGCGCTGCTGTCGGCCGTGCCAAAACTCCACCAGACCGAGACGGTGCGCATTCGGCTCGACGGCGAAATCCCCAGCGCCACCAACCCGCCATCAGGCTGCGTCTTCCACACACGCTGCCCGCGCAAGATCGGCCCGATCTGCGAGCAGCAGGAGCCGCCGCTGGCCGAGGCACAGCCCGGCCATTCCATCCGATGCCATATCCCCTATGCGGAGCTGGCGAGGCTGCAGAAGGCCGGCGTGATCGAACCGGCATAGCGCGAGGCATCGCTGGCCGGCTACCTCAGGCCGGCCATGCTGAGCGAACGGTCACCTTCCGAGAATCCCTGGCCTTTCGCCCAGTCCCCTGCCAAGGTGCGCAGGCCGGTCAGCGCGACGTCCAGCACATCAGACGAAACCGGGTTGGACGGATAGGCAAGATAGATCGGCCGCTGGAACACTGGCGCATTGTCGATGCGTCGCATCTCACCGCGCTCGATATGGCCGCTAACGGCGCTGAGCGGGAGGTAGGCCGAAGCTTGCTGCGACAGCACATGCTGCAGGCCGATGAAGACCAACCCCGCTGAAATGGCCGGCTTGACCATGCCGGCAAAGGCGCGGTCATGCTCGATGCGGAATTCCAGCCCCCAGTCCATCAGGATGTAGTTGTCAGTCCACGGCTTCGTCTGCGCCGCATGCTGGACCAGCACCACCTGATCGACGGCCAGTGTCTCGTAGACGATGCCGGGATGCGGGCGCGGCAGATAGAGAATGCAGATGTCGAGCAGGCCTTCCGCCAGCTGGTCGATCGCCAGATCCGGAAAACTGCCTTCGAGCCTTAGCGCCACATTCGGCCGCTCAGTGCGCATCCACTCGACCCAAGGCGAGGTGATCAGATCCCAGAGATAGGCGGGAGCGGTCAGCCGCAGCAGTGTCTCGTAGCCATCGGGAACCGCGATATCCTGTCTTGATTGCTCCCAGGTGCGGGTGATGGAGGAGGCGTGCGGCAGGAACTGCCGCCCAGCCGGCGTCAGTGTCACGCCGTCGCGGTCGCGCACGAAAAGCCGGCGCCCCAACTGCTCCTCCAGCCCCCTGATCCGCGCACTGACCGTGGACTGGGCGAGATTGAGCCGGCTCGCCGCAACAGTGAAGCTGCCATGTTCGGCGACCTCGAGGAAACTGCGCAGGTTTTCGGTATCCATGCTCACACCTCGCATCGAAAATTTCGATGACCCCTATCTAAAAATATCGCTTTCCGGTCGCCGTCAACAATGACCTAAATGGCCAATCTCCCCAGGGCAAGCGAGGAATGCAGCCATGCCAAGGCATTTCATGACGATTGACACTGCTCGCAAAAACCTCACGGCAATCGAAAATTCCGCTGTCGACGAGTTGCTGGCCGGCCGGCTCGACCGCCGCGATTTCCTGCGCCATGGCAGCGTGCTCGGCCTTTCCCTGCCGTTTCTGGGCAGCCTTGTTACGGCGGCCGGTTTCGGCACGCAGAAGGCTCGCGCCGAAGGCAAGCCAGGCGGCACGGTGCGCGCAGGCGTGGCGACGCCGGGCGGTGCCATCAATCCCGTCACCTACTATGACAGCGGCAGCTACCAGCTGGTTTTCCAGACCGCCGAGTTCCTCTGCATCACCCAGCCTGACCTCACCTTGAAGCCGGTGCTGGCGGAAAGCTGGTCGCCGAACGAGGACGGCAGCGTATGGACCTTCAAGCTGCGCAAGGGCGTGAAATTCCACAATGGCGAGGACTTCAAGGCCGACGACGTGGTCGCGACCTTCGACCGGCTGGCCGACCCCAATGGCGCCTCGAACGCGCTTTCCGTGTTCAAGGGCCTGCTGTCGAAGGGCGGCACGCAGAAGGTGGACGACCACACAGTCGCCTTCCATCTCGATGCGCCGAACGGCAGCTTTCCCTATTCGGTGTCGATCGACAATTACAACGCCGTCATCCTGCCGGCGAGCTACAAGGGCGACTACGAGAAGACCTTTGAAGGCACCGGCCCGTTCCGGCTGGAGAGCTACACGCCGAAGGTCGGCGCGACCTTCGTGCGCAACCCCGACTATTGGGGCGAGAAGGCGCTGCCCGACCGGCTCGAGTTCAAATTCTATGGCGACGTGCAGCCGCGCATCCTGGCGCTGCAAGCCGGCGAGGTCGACATCCTCGACGCCGTTCCGCTCGATGTCAGCCAGGTGGTGCTGAACAGCCCAGACATCACAGTGCTGCGTGTCGCCTCGACTGCGCACCGCCAGCTGCATATGCGCTGCGACACCGGTCCCTTCACCGACAAGCGCGTGCGCCAGGCGCTGGCGCTCAGCATCGATCGCTCCAAGTTGGTCGATGGCCTGTGCCGCGGCATGGCGGCGACCGGCAATGACAGCCCGTTCGCGCCGGCCTTCCCTTCAACCGACAAGTCGGTGCCACAGCGCGTCCAGGACATCGCCAAGGCCAAGCAACTGCTTGAAGCGGCGGGCCTCGGCAGCGGCTTCGACATCACGCTGACGACGCTGCGCTATTCCGACATTCCCGGTTACGCGCAGCTGTTCCAGAATTCCGCCAAGGAAATCGGTGCCCGCATCGCGCTCAACATCGAGGACCAGGACAAATATTACGGCAAGGCCGTGTTCGGACAGTCGGACTGGCTGGACAGTCCGTTGGGGATCACCGACTACGCGCATCGCAGCGTGCCGAACGTCTTTCTCAAGAGCCCGCTGGTCAGCGACGGACCATGGAACGCGGCGCATTTCAAGAGCCCGGCCTATGACGGCATGGTCACCAGCTACCTCAAGGCACTCGACATCGGCACACAGCGCGCGGCTGCCTCGGACATCCAGAAACTGTTGCTCGACGAGACACCTGTCATTTTCAGCTACTTCCCGGATCTGCTGGTGCCGGTGCGCAAGAATGTCAGCGGCCTGCCGCCGATTGCCGCAGGGCTGCTGCTCGATCGCGTATCCATAGGGTGAGCCCCGTGTCCAACCGCACGGCCACTAAAACAAGCAGACGGGAGACTACCATTCGCAAGCCTCATTTGCGCGGTCGCGGACCGCACTTCCCCTTGCTCGACAATATCGTGCAGTACGACTTCGAGCCGGGCTACATCGCTTTCACCATGCCGATGCAGAAGCGGCTGCGTGTAAAGGTGGGGTCGATGATCGTCGCCGATACGACCAAGGCGCTGGTGCTCTACGAAAGCGACCATCTGCCGGTCTACTATTTCCCGATGAGCGACGTGCGCGAGGAGTTCCTGCTGCCGAGCACGACGACGACCGAGAGCCCGTTCAAGGGCGTCGCCACGCATTATTCGTTGAACACCGGCATCACGCTGGTCGAGGATGCCGCCTGGCGCTATGCCGATCAGGTCAAGGGATCGCCTGACCTGTCGGACTATATTTCCTTCTACTGGCCCAAGATGACGCATTGGTATGAGGAGGACGAAGAGATTTTCGTCCACGCCCGCGACCCGTTCCGGCGCGTCGACTGCTTGCCCTCGTCGCGGCGTGTGCAGGTCATCCTTGATGGCG
This sequence comes from Mesorhizobium subarcticum, assembly GCF_055456085.1. Taxonomy (NCBI): domain Bacteria; kingdom Pseudomonadati; phylum Pseudomonadota; class Alphaproteobacteria; order Hyphomicrobiales; family Phyllobacteriaceae; genus Mesorhizobium; species Mesorhizobium subarcticum. The sequence continues at coordinate 6,096,942 of NZ_CM144237.1, forward strand.
AGCAGGTCGCCGATTCACGCCGCGGCGTCTTCCTGTTCGAAACCGGCCATCCGGTGCGCCATTATCTGCCGATCTCGGACACGCGGCTCGATATGTTTTCGCCCAGCCGCTATATTTCGCGCTGCCCCTACAAGGGCATCTCCAACTATTATCACGTGACGACCAAGGCCAAGCGGCACGAAAACCTTGTCTGGTATTATCCCGAACCGGTGCACGAGGCCGAGCGCATCAAGGGGCTGGTCTGCTTTCACCACGAACTGGTCGACAAGATCCTGGTCGACGGCGTCGAAATTCCAAAAGAGGCCACGGCCGCGTCCAGCGGCTATTTCTGAGCGGTCACTGGCTGACCCCGTTCGAGTCATCCAGAGTTTCGCGTTTTCGTTCGCCCGGGCCAGTGCTACGCTGGGCTTCCGTGGCGGACGATTGCTCATGAAAACAGCATTACATCATGTGGCCCTTCCCTGGCTCATCGCCCTCGTCGCGGTACCTGCACCGGCGTTATCCGAAAGTGTACCGGCGTTCGAGCTCAAGCTCGATATCGACCAGGACGGCAAGATGGATCGGGCGATAGTGATGCAGGAGCTTGGTGGGTCGGCCGATCTCTATATTTACCTGGCAGCCGGCGAGGAGAAGCTCGATCCCGCGCGCCGGCCGGATTTCGTCAGGAAAGGCCTGACCGAAGACCGGGTTACCGACCTTGAAAGCAAGGGCAAGGGATCGCTGGTGATCACGTCCTGCTTCGGCTGCGGCGCCAGCAAGTCGACGGAGGACACGCTGACCATCGTCTACCGCAAGGGCCAATTGCTGGTCGGCGGCTACAGCCGCAGCTGGGACTGGAACCAGCAGACGTCTGATGGCGTCAGGACGACGGTCGGTGGCTGCGACATCAACTATCTCACCGGCAAGGGCACCGTCTCCAAGGACCTTGAGCATGCCAAGCCGATCAGGGGCAAGTTCAAGCCGGTGCCACTCAAGGATTGGTCCGCCAGCAAGCGTCCTAAAGCCTGCGAGTTCTAAAGAGGTTGATCCAAAGACCGCATAGGCAATAACCTCCTCGAAACGGGGAGGGCTTGATGGATCTTTTCAAACTGGACGGTGATGTCGCACTGGTCACGGGCGCAGGCAGTGGCATTGGCCAGGCAATCGCGATCGGACTGGCCGAGGCGGGTGCCGATGTTGCCTGTTTCGGCCATGCGTCGAAGGGCGGGTTGGAGGAAACCGCACACCGGATCACGGCACTCGGGCGCAAGGCATTGGTGCTGACCGGCACGGTAACATCCGAGAGCGATCTCGCGGCGGCAATCAATCGCGTCGAGGCAGAGCTTGGCGTGCTGACCATCGCCGTCAACAATGCCGGTATCGCCGGCTCGGTGCCGGCCGAGACGATGTCGCTTGAGACATGGCAGAAGGTGCACGAGGTCAATGTCGCCGGCGTATTCCTGTCGTGCCAGGCCGAGGCACGCAAGATGCTTTCGCGGCGCAAGGGCTCGATCATCAACATCGCCTCGATGTCGGGCACCATCGTCAACCGTGGACTGACGCAGGCGCACTACAATTCCTCGAAGGCCGCCGTCATCCATATGTCGAAGAGCCTTGCCATGGAGTGGGCGGACCGGGGCTTGCGCGTCAATGTGGTCAGCCCGGGCTACACGCTGACGCCGATGAACAAACGGCCCGAGGTGGCGGAGGAGATAAAGATCTTCAAGCGCGACACACCGATGGGACGCATGGCGGCGCCGGAGGAGATGGTCGGGCCGACCGTGTTCCTGGCCAGCCGCGCATCGAGCTTCGTCACCGGCCTCGACCTCATCGTCGATGGTGGCTACGTCTGCTGGTAGGACCGCATGAGGCAGAACTTTGCCTGCAGTCTGAATTTGTGCATCCGCGAAGCGTTAGTCGTTGCACGACATGAACCTTGGTATATATAATTTCATCCTATGAAACGGCCCGGGCGAGATGGGACTTGCCGGGCCAGCAGCCGAGATCATGGGACCTTGATGGCTTGCACCTTGCAGGGCGCCGCAAGACTGGCAATTGATCCGCAGGCGATCGCTCCCTCAGCGATCCATCGGCAGCCATGACGCTGGCCCTCCCGACGGCATCCATCATATCAGAAATTCGGTACAATCCTGTCTGCGCCGGCTTTAACGGCGACGCGGCGGCAACGGCCTTGCGCAACGACCAACCTTTCCACCAAAATCATAAAAAGACGCAAGAAGGGAACGAACAATAACCGCCACAGCTTGAAGGAGAACAAGCATGTTATTTCGCAGCTATATCTCGAAGTTATTGATGAGTGCCGTCGCGCTCGCGACACTTAGCGTGTTGACACCTTCCGCACGGGCCGCAGCGCCGGAATCCAACGACCCGATCAAGATCGCGCTGTTCGACTGGACCAGCGTCAACCTCAACGCCAAGATCCTCGGCGGCATCCTGGAAAAGCTCGGCTATACCGTCGAGTACCCGACCGCCGATTACCTCTCCAGCCTGACCACCGGCCTTACCAACGGCGACCTCGATGTCGGCCTGGAATTCTGGGACACGACCGCCGGCGAAGCCATGAAGGCGTCTGATGCCACCGGCCAGACGGAGCGGCTCGGCAAGCTCGGCCCGAAGGCCAAGGAAGAGTGGTGGTTTCCCGAATACATGAAGGCGAAATGCCCGACCTTGCCGGACTGGCATGCGCTGCTCGACCCGACATGCGCGGCGTCGTTCTCGACGGCCGAGACCGCGCCCAAGGGGCGCTATCTCGGCGGCCCGGTGACCTGGGAAGGTTTTGACGACGAGCGCGTCGCGGCGCTGAAACTGCCGTTCACCGTGATCCACGCCGGCACCGACGCGGCGATGTTTGCCGAGCTCGACTCTGCCTATCAGCGCAAGGCGCCGATCATGCTGTGGATCTATTCGCCGCATTGGGCGCCGGCCAAGTACAAGGGCGAGTGGGTGCAATTCCCCGAATACACGCCCGAATGCTACAACGACCCGAAATGGGGCGTGAACCCCGACGCCAAATATGATTGCGGCAAGCCGCATGGCGAGATCTGGAAATACTCCTGGAACGGCATGAAGGACAAATGGCCGATCGCCTACAAGGTGGCCAAGGCCTACACGATCGACACCGACGAGCTCAACAAGATGAGCGGCGAGATCGACCTTGACGGCAAAAAACCGGAAGACGTCGCCGCCGCCTGGATCGCCGCGCATGAGGCCGACTGGAAAGCCTGGGCGCAGTGATCGTTCCTGCTGGAAAAATGGGACCCGGCCGTTGATCGGCCGGGCCTCAAATCTTGATATTCCAGAAGGACGATTGGATGACGACTGAACAGGGATCGACGCAACCGGGCACGGACGACCGCCCGGTAAAACTTGCCTGCCGCAATGTCTGGAAACTGTTTGGATCGAACGCGGCCAACTTCATCCGCGAACGTGACGGCAAGACCAGCATGGCGGATATCGCTGCCGCCGGACTGGTCGGCGCGGTACGGGCCGTCGACCTCGAAATCCGCCAGGGCGAGATTTTCATCATCATGGGCCTGTCGGGCTCTGGCAAATCGACACTGGTCCGCTGCATGTCGCGGCTGGTCGAACCGACGCATGGCAAGGTCGAGTTCGAAGGCAAGGACCTGCTGAAGATTTCCGACGCTGCACTGATCGAGCTCCGGCGCCACCGCATGGGCATGGTGTTCCAGAATTTTGCTTTGCTGCCGCATCTCAACGTGCTCGACAACATCGCTTTTCCGCTTAGCATCCAGGGGCAGGATCGGGCAACGCGCGAGGCGCGGGCGCGCGAAGTCATCGAACTGGTCGGCCTGCGTGGCCGCGAGCATTTCTATCCGCGCGAGCTGTCCGGCGGCCAGCAGCAGCGCGTCGGCATCGCCCGCAGCCTCGCGACCAAGCCGGAAATCTGGTTCCTCGACGAGCCGTTCTCCGCACTGGACCCGCTGATCCGTCGCGAGATGCAGGACGAGCTGATGCGGCTGCAGACCATGCTGCACAAGACCATCGTCTTCATTACCCATGATTTCGACGAAGCCATAAGGCTGGCCGACCGCATCGCCATCATGAAGGACGGCGAGGTCATCCAGACCGGCACGCCGGAGGAACTGGTGGTCAATCCGGCGACCGACTATGTCGCCGAATTCACCCGCGACGTCGACCGCGCCAAGGTGATTTCCGCGCGCAGCCTGATGCGCCCCTGCGACGGCACCGAGCATGGTGGCACGGTGGCGCCGGACGCCAAGATCGCCAGTTTCTCGGCCAGCATCGTTTCCGCCGGCAAGCCGTTCGCCGTGGTCAATGGCAGCGGCAAACCGATCGGCGAGGTGACGCCGCAAGCGGTGATCGATCTGCTGGCTGGCATCGACCGTTCCGGAGCCCGCGCATGACGGTGACGGCAAGCGCCAGCGAGGCAAGGCCGCCGCTTCAGCGCTGGCTTGTTGTCTGGGCGGCTGCAATCGCCGCTGTGCTCGTGGTGTTCATGCTGCAGGACTCTGTGCCTTGGGCCGTCAACTATCCGGCAGATGCGGTCGTCCCCGTCGCCGACTGGGTCAGCGCGCTAATGGGCTGGATCAAGTCGAACCTGTCGTGGTTGACCCGCTCGATCACCGCGGTGCTTGGCGTGCCGCTCGACTTCGCGCTCAATCTCTTGGCCAAGAATTTCAAATTCGGCCATGGCGCCGACACGGTCGTCTTGCCGCGCCTGTCCTGGGTCGGCGTGTGCGCGGCCGCCTTCCTCGCCGGCCACGCCGTGGGCGGTCGCAAACTCAGCCTGCTGGTCGGCGGCTGTTTCCTCTACATCGCTCTGTTCGGGCAGTGGACCAGCGCCATGCTGACGCTGGGGCTGATCTCCATCGCCGTGCCGTTCTGTATCGTCACCGGCCTGTTCGCCGGTATCTGGGCCTGGCGCAAGCCGTGGGCCGAAAGGCTTGTTGTCTCCCCTACCCTTGATTTGATGCAAACGATCCCGACCTTCGCCTACCTCATCCCCATGCTGCTGCTGTTCGGCAACAGCCCGGTTTCGGCGATGATCGCGACCGCCATCTTTGCCACGCCGCCGATGGTGCGGGCAACGATGCTTGGCCTGTCGCGGGTGCCGTCCGAGATCGACGATTTCAGTGAGATGGCCGGCTGCACGGCGCGGCAGAAACTGTGGCGGGTGCTGTTGCCCTCGGCGCGGCCGACGCTGATGGTCGGCGTCAACCAGGTGATCATGCTGGCGCTCAACATGGTGATCATCGCCTCGATGATCGGCGCCGGTGGCCTCGGCTACGACGTGCTTCTGGCGCTGCGCGCGCTGAAGGTCGGCGAGGCGATGGAAGCCGGTCTCGCCATCGTCGCGCTGGCCATCGCGCTCGACCGGCTGAGCCAGGCCATCGCGCACAAACAGGCAAAGGGCAGTGTTCATCAAGAGGCGAGTCCGAGCTTGTGGCGGCGTTACCCCAATCTGATGCTGGCCATCGCCATCCTTGCCGTCACCACGCTGCTTGGCCTGTTCGTGCCGGCCTTCGCCGCGGTACCGAAGGCGATCACCTTCACCACCGCGCCGCTGTGGAAGGCGGCGGTGAACTGGGTGACGATCAACTTCTTCGACATCATCGAAGCGTTCCGCGTGGCGCTGATCCTCAACGTGCTGAACCCGGTGCGCGCCTTCTGCGAAGGCTTTCCATGGCTGGGCGCGGTGTTCTTGCTCGGCCTTGCCGGCTATCAGCTTTCCGGCCTGCGCCTGGCTGCTCTAGTCGCCGCACTGACCGCTTTTTGCGCCGTCACCGGCCTTTGGGAAAAAACCATGGCGACGGTCTATCTCTGCGGCATCTCGGCCTTCATTGCCTGTCTGATCGGCATCCCGATCGGGCTCGCGGCCGCGCGCAGCGACCGCTTCGAGAAGATCGTCACGCCCATCATCGACACGCTGCAGGTGCTGCCATCCTTCTGCTTCATCATCCCCGTGGTGATGCTGTTCCGCGTCGGCGACGTCACCGCCATGATCGCCACGGTCGCTTTCGCAGTGGTGCCGGCAATCCGCTACACAAATCACGGTATCCGACAGGTGCCGCCGGCGCTGATCGAAGCGGCCAAGGTTTCTGGCTGCACGCCGCGCCAGACCTTCTTTCGCGTGCAATTGCCGCTGGCGCTGCCGGAGATCATGCTGGGCGTCAACCAGACGATCCTGATGGCGCTGGCGATGATCATTATCTGCGCCATGGTCGGCACGCGTGATCTCGGCCAAGAAGTGTTCATCGCGCTGTCCAAGGCCGATTCCGGCCGCGGCATCGTCGCCGGCCTGGCCATCGCCTTCATCGGTATCGTCGCCGACCGGCTGTTCAATGCCTGGACGGCGAAGGCGCGGGCAAGACTGGGATAGAAGCCGAATGGCCGAGCCAGGCGAACCGCCTTTCACCGTTCTCGTCTTCGACATGGCCAGGACCGGCGAACCGGATGGCGAGCATATGGTTCGCGGATTTGAGACGCTGGATGCGGCAACCTCCTACGCCATTGCGCGGGTCCGCGCCTCGGTGGAGGAACTGCGCAAGCCCGGCATTGCTGCTGCCGAGCTGCGCCAGCTCTGGCACATCCATGGCGAAGACTGTTCGGTGCTGAACGCCAATGTGCGCGGCAGCGATCTTCTCGACGACTTTATCGCGACGCCGGCGACTTCAGCCGAATGCAACTGGCAGGTTCTGGCACCAAGGTTGCGCCGCTTCCGCGCCTCGCTGCTCATCTCCAACGATAGCGACAAATCCGTCTGGGCCGGCGGCTTTTTCCGCTCGACCTACAAATTATCGCGCGACGGCCTGCTCGACCATTTTCGCGACGACGCCATTGCCGCCTTCAAAGCAGAGAATATCGAGCCGGCGGAGCCGACGAAGCTCATGGTCGCCAATTACTTCGAACTTCCCGACCCGCCCTACCCGCCGCCAGGTGTGGCGCTACGGTCCTGGAGGGTCGAGGTCGGCTTCGTCTGCCACGATGTGAAGTTCGGCGCAGATGCCGCCGGCGTCTTCGCCTGGCCGCAAGAGCCGGCCGACTGGGCGCTCAGAACCATGCAGTTCCTGCTGATGGCCGACATGATGGCAATGCGCGGTGATGGCCCGGACTGGGCCAACGACTGCGACGTTCTCTCCTCAGAGGTGACCGAGACAGATGCGGCTCCGGACTATCCGCTGGATTGATGCGCAGCAGTCTCTAGCTGGGTCATGATCTCGGGACAAACGAAACCGTTTGTCCGAGAAAACCGGTTCCACTTTTTGCTTCGCTGACCTCCGGTTCGGGATCATGGCCTACTCCGCCGCCACACCCTTCACTTCGAGATAGCTTTCCATGGAATCATCCAGCGCCTGCAGCCAAGGTGTGTGGTGCAGCGGTGCCATGGTGCCGGTCATCAGCGAGCGGTAGGCGTGATCGCGAAAACTCATAATGTCTTCGCCCTTGTGATGCTCCCATTCCATGAAGGTCTGGTTGACCGCCTCGACGTCGAAGCCGGGATAGTCGGTCTGGTCCATCAGCTCCTTGGTGTAGTCGCCCTGAAACCAGATCATCTGCTCGGCGTCTTCCAGCGTCTCTTCGCGTGCGCGCCACTTGGCGCCATGCGCGGCCATCGCTTCGGCCGACGGCAGCTTGATGCGGCCCATGATGACGTCACGCGCGAACCAGGCCTGCGCGTCGAACATGTTGAAGGTGTAGAACTGGTCCTGCATGCCGATATAGGACAGCTTCGGGTTCTTCTCCCAGACCACGCCTTCATAGAGGCTGTCCGGCCACATGCGGTTGGCGGTCTTGAGCTTGAGATCGTCGGTGAGGAACGGGAACGAATGCAGATAGCCGGTGCACAGGATGATGGCGTCGACGTCCTTGGTGGTACCGTCCTTGAAGTGGGCCGTTTTGCCGACGACCTTCTGCAGCAGCGGCACCTCTTTCCAATTGTCCGGCCATTTGAGACCCATCGGCTTCGAACGGTAGCTGGAGGTGATCGATTTGGCGCCGTATTTGTAGCATTGCGAGCCGATGTCCTCGGCCGAGTAGGAGCGGCCGATGATCAGGATATCCTTGCCCTTGAACTCCATCGCGTCACGGAAATCATGGCTGTGCAGGATGCGGCCGTTGAAGGTGGAAAAGCCTTCGAAATAGGGAACGTTGGGCACCGAGAAATGTCCGGAGGCGACGACGACATTGTCGAACTCCTCCGAATAGGTGACGTCGTTGGTGCGGTCATGCGCGGTGACGGTGAACTTCTTCGTCTCGTCCGAAAAGGTGACCATTCGCACCGGGCTGTTGAAGCGCACCCATTTGCGCAGGCCTGATTTCTCGACGCGGCCCTTGATGTAATCCCACAGCACGGCGCGCGGCGGATAGGAGCCGATCGGCCGGCCGAAATGCTCTTCGAACGTGTAGTCGGCGAATTCCAGGCATTCCTTCGGCCCATTCGACCAGAGGTAACGGTACATCGAGCCGTGCACGGGATCGCCGTGTTCGTCGAGACCGGTGCGCCACGTGTAGTTCCACAGGCCGCCCCAGTCGGACTGCTTTTCGAAGCAGACGATCTCGGGAATGTCGGCGCCCTTGTCGGCAGCCGACTTGAAGGCCCTGAGTTGTGCCAGGCCGGACGGTCCGGCGCCGATGACGGCAACACGCGTTTTCATTTCCAGGGCCTCCTCATTTTTGATTTCCCCAGCGAAACAAATTTCACTGACAGTGACACTAATTGGCGCTTTGGTGCTGTCAACAGACATCTGTGGGAACGGCGTTTGCGCGGACAGGATTCCTGGCGAAAAACCTTCGCCGGCGGAATTCATGGGATCGCCAGTTGGGACTTAAGACGGCTTGCCGACACCGCCGCGCTGCTGTATCGCCACGGAATATGTTCACCTTGAGTGAAATAAATCCGCGAAATCCGGGGGGCGAGATGGCGAAAGACAGTTCCAATCCCAAAGCCGGCGCCAAGCCAAAGCCGTCGCCAAAGGTCTCGGTGGACGGCAAGACCATCCGGGCGCCGCTGACGCAGAACCCGCACGCCATCCGCGACACCCGCGAGAAAGTGCTGGAGGTGGCGATCGGCCGCGAGGTGCGGGCGTTCCGCAAGAAGCTCGGCATCACCGTCGCTGATCTCGCCGTCGCCACCGACATTTCGCTGGGCATGCTGTCGAAGATCGAGAACGGCATCACCTCGCCGTCGCTGACCACCTTGCAGGCACTGTCACGGGCGCTCGGCGTTCCCGTCACCGCCTTCTTCCGCCGGTTCGAAGAGGAACGCAGTGCCGTCTTCGTCAAGGCCGGCCAGGGGCTGGATGTCGAGCGTCGCGGTACGCGCGCCGGCCATCAGTACAATCTGCTCGGCCATATCGGCTCCAATACCAGCGGCGTCGTCGTCGAACCCTATCTGATCACGCTGACCGAGGATTCCGATGTGTTCCCAACCTTCCAGCATGAGGGCATGGAGTTCCTCTACATGCTGGAGGGCGAGGTCGTTTACCGGCACGGCAGCAATCTCTACCCGATGAAGCCGGGCGACAGCCTGTTTTTCGATGCCGACGCACCGCATGGCCCGGAGCAACTGACGAAACTGCCGATGCGGTATCTGTCGATTATTTGCTATCCGCAGAACAGTGCTGGTTAGCCAATCTCCCCCCTCGTGGGGGAGATGTCCGGGAGGACAGAGGGGGGCGCTGTCCCGCCGACTTATCAATCGATCGTAGCTACCGACCTTAGATTGGTTGCGGACTTTAGGTCGAGGATGGGCAAGGTCGGCGTTCCTTCACGCCCCCCTCTGCCCTGCCGGGCATCTCCCCCACGAGGGGGAGATCGGCTGCTTCTCGGGCAGCTTCAATCCGGCCCAAACCCCGGTGATGTTGCACTGCCGTCATCCAGCTTCGCCAGCCACTCCACCAATGTCGGACGAAAGCGCGTCAGCCCCTTGTAGGTGGCAAGCTCTTCCGGCAAATCCCGGATCACGCGGTGCAGGCGCCGGGCCCATTTCGGCTGCGTCACCAGTTCATCCATCTTGATCAGATAGCAGCGGATCGGGAAGACGATGCCGTTGGAGCGCGGCAGCCGCCAGAAGCTCTGCAATTCGACACGCAGATGCACCTTGTCGCCGACATTCTCCGGCGTCACCGTGGTGCGGTCCGGGCCCCATTTGTGATAATTTTCGGGGCTGGTGTCGAGGCGCGGATTGATGGTCATCGTCCAGTTGAGGCGCCGCGCCGGCTTGCCCTGCTGGATGTTGGTGAGGAATTTCAGCGCCCGGGTAAAAATCCCCTTCTCATGCGCCAGCGGCACCGGCGCGTGCCATTCGAAGAAGTTCATGCCGATGTCGAAATCGAGCGACCAGTCGGCCTGCGTAGTGACCATGCCGGCATCCATCCAAAGATTGCCGTCACGCTGGTCGAGAATACAGAAGTCGCCCTGGCTCTGACGGGTGATGTATTCCATCGGCCCGTAAGGCAGGGTCGAGGTGTCGCCGAAGGTGAAGGTGTCGTCGATGCCGAGCGGCCTGTTGATCCAGCGCCAGCGGTCGCCGTCACGGGTCAGCGTGAAATGCTCGGGATAGCCAAGCGCCTGCTGCTCCATCAAAAGCTCGAGCAGGTCCCAGCCGGCCAAGGTCATGTGTGGCAGCGACTGGCAGCGCAGCGGATCCTCGGCCAGCACCAGCGCGCGATCCTGCATCTCGGCGACATAGTGCTCGTCGACGTCGATCAGGTTTTCCAGCACGCTGCCTTTCGGCCCGACGACATGCGGCTCGATGTTGACCGCATACATGTAGGCGTCTTCGTGGAACGGGAACGGGAACCGCCTGATATGCTCCGGGCTGTTCTTGAAGGTGAAATCGTCGCGGAACGTTTCCTTGCGAAAGGTGATGCCCATGATTTTCTCCTAGAGCGGGATGCCCGCTCTATCTCTTTGTTTAGCCGCATCTCTGCGACGCCAAGTGTATCCACTTGGCTGCAAAATGCTCTACCGCTCCAGCACCAGCGACCGGCCCTCGAAGCGCGACACGCACGGCATGATCTTGCAGCCGGAGCGATGGTCTTCCTCGCTCAGCCAATGGTCGTTGTGGATGAATTTGCCATCGTAAGAGATGACGTTGGTTTCGCACTGGCCGCAGACCCCGCCGCGGCAGAGATAGGGCGGATCGACACCGGCCGCCTCGATCGCCTCAAGCAGGCTCTGCTGCTCGTCGACGCAGATCGTCTTGCCGGTGACGGCCAGCGTCACGTCGAAAGGCAGGCCGGGCTGGGGTGCCGCGAAATGCTCGAAATGCACGGCCTCCGATGGCCAACCCAAGGCGCCTGCGCGGTCGCGCACCCAGTTGATCATGCCGGCCGGACCGCAGACATAGAGATGCGTGCCGAGCGGCTGTGTCGACAGCAGCCGATCGAGATCGATGCGCTCGTCGAGGTCGTCATGGTAGAGCCTGATACGCCTGTTGTAGCGCTCCCGCAGCACATCGGCATAGGTGCCCAGCGAAGCGGTGCGGCAGGTGTAGTGCAGTTCGAAATTGCCGCCCTCCCCCGCCAGTTGCGCGGTCTGCGCCATGAAGGGCGTGATGCCGATGCCACCGGCCAGCATCAGGTGTTTCTTGGCGCGCAGGTCGAGCGAGAACAGGTTGACGGGATAGCTGATCACCATCTCCAGGCCAGGCTTGACGGAGCGATGCATGAACAGCGAGCCGCCGCGGCCGACATCGTCGCGCCGCACGGAGATCGTGTATTCGCTGGTATCGAGCGGCGAACCCATCAGCGAATAGGGATTGAGGCGGGTGCGGTCGCCATCGCGCATCTCGACCACGACGTGGGCGCCACCGGAAAAAGTCGGCAGAAGCTCGCCATCGCGACGGCGGAAATGGAAGCGGGTGACCAGCTCGTTGACCGGAACGACATCGCTGACCACGACATCGAGCTTGGTGGTGCCGGTGCTCATGGGAAAGCCTCCTCCATTGGAGGAACCTCACTGCGATCCTCGGCATTGATGCACACGCCCTGAAAAGCGGCGAGGCGCCTGGAATAGTGATCGCGCACCAGGAGCAGGAGGCCGCAATGCGCGCAGGTCGCCGGCTGCGTCGTGACGTTTTCGGTGATGCCCTTGCAATGCACGCATTGCATTCGCCGCGCCAGCGAACCGCGATGCTCGGTCTGCATGGAGGTATGGTCGATACCGGCTTCGAGTGCGACTTGCATGGCCTGGCCGATCAGGCCTTCGGTGCCGGCGAGATAGAGGCGCAGGCCCATATGGGCGTTGGTCAGCGTCTGCTTCAGCCGGGGCAGCAAGCTGGCAAAGGATGGCGCCTGGTGAAACTGCGCCGGTTTCAGCGCTTCGAGGGCGCCGACATGCTTGCCGTCGGGACCTGGGATGAAGACAATCTCGGCCCCGTCGAAGAAGCCGGGCGGGGCCGTCCTTGCCATATCAACGATCGCCAGCGCGCCTTCGGCATCCGCCACGAAAAGATGGTGCTTGCCGGGCTGCGAAGACAGGGTTCCGTAAATGGGCCGGCTGATGATGGTCTTGGCTGCCATTCTCTCTGTTTGCCCTAAATCCCTCGCTGTCGATAATGCCTCAGCCCTTGGCGGTGCGTTTGGTTTTCTTCGGATCGTCGAAGGGAAGCGGCTGCGCCGTCGCCTTGATCGATCCGCTCTTGTTACGGATTTCGAGCTTGGTGTCCTTGACCGCGCAGTCGACGTCGAGGCGGGCGATGCCCATCGATTTCTTGACCAGCGGCGAATACATGGCGCAGGTCACCACGCCGACCTTCTTGCCGTCGCGATAGACCGGCGCACCTTCGTCGGCCGGCTCCTTGCCGTCGAGCAGCACGCCAAAAATCTTGAAGCGCTCCTTGCCCTTCAGCCGATAGTGCTCTTCGGCACCACGGAAACCGGTCTTGCCGGGGCTGACAGTGAAGTCGAGGCCGAGTTCCCACAGCGTATCGCCAGGGCCTTCATTCTCGAACGGATATTTTTGGGAATTGTCGTAGGGGTAGAACAACAAATAACTTTCGACCCGCAACATATCCAGCGTGGTGAAGCGGCACGGAATGATGCCGGCACTCTTGCCCTCGTCAAGGATCCTGTCCCAGATCGTGCCGGCATCCTGGCCACGGCAGAAGATCTCGTAACCGCGCTCTCCGGTATAGCCGGTGCGCGAGATCATCACGGGCAAGCCGAACAGCTGCGTCTGCATGTGATGGAAGTAATTAAGGTCGCGGATGCCCGGCACATGCTTGGCGAGATAGTCGACCGCGGTCGGCCCCTGCAACGACAGATCGTGCAGATTGTCGTCGAAGCGCAGCGAGACGTCACGCCCGACGGAAGCGCGCTGCAACTCCTCATGGCCGGTGCCCGAACCGTGCACGACCATCCAGGCGTTGGGCCCGGTGCGGTAGAGGATGCAGTCGTCGGTGAATTTTCCCGCCTCGTTCAGCATGCAGGCATAGGCCGATTTGCCGGGGTAGATCTTTTCGACGTCGCGCGTCGTGGCGAGGTCGATAAGATGCGAAGCGTGCGGGCCGGTGATGTGGACCTTCTTCAGCCCCGACACATCCATCAGCCCCGCCTTGGTGCGGATGGCTGTGTATTCCTCGTCAGCGTTCTTGTCGTAGGTCCAGGCGGTCCCCATGCCGCTCCAGTCTTCGAGCTTCGAACCCAGCGCGCGGTGGCGATCCGCCAGGGTCGAAAATCTCCAGGATGCCGTCATCCGCTCGTCCTCCGTTCAAAATCTGCTGTTCCCTGCTCCTTGGCGCAGAGGCTGGAGCTTTGGGTTGAATATTGATCGCAAACGCGGGAGAGCCGCAATCCCCTGAAAGCAAATAATTTCATTCTCAGGCAAAATCGGCCACCCCCGACCAAACGGTTAACTCAACGTAAATTGGCCTTGACAATTGCGGAAATCGGCCTGAGTTTATGAAAAAAATTTCACTCTCTTGAAAGAGGGCGGCGCGCGGTGGATTCGGAACCGAACGTCGGAAAAAAGGGGAAAAACCGATGTCAGACCTGCAGCAGCGCATCGAAGCGCTGTACCGTTCCGACTTGCGCGGATCCGCGCTTCTGATCATCTGCCTGTGGGCGACGATCCTCTTCGTCCTCTTCATGACGTGGCCATACATCCCAGACAGCGGGATCAAGCTCGTGGTCGCAATCGCCGCCGCGGCCGTGCTGATCTTCAACACGGCAGCGATCCTGGCGATGGTCAAACACTACAAGGAAGACAAGGACTTCATCTACGGTCTCGATATCAAGAATGCCGACGCATCCCGCAACCGCAAGTCCTGAGGGGTACACCGCATGTCCCGTTACATTCCGCCGGAGCAGAGCAAAGCCGGGCAAATCTTCGATATCGTCGTCGTCGTGGTCGCCATCTTCGTGGCGCTGTGGCTGCCGCTCAAGCTGGGGCTCGCCGGAGCCGCCAAATCCATCGACGCGCTCGACGCCAAGACCTGGGAAGCGCTTGGCCAGAACCCGACCATGGCCGCGATCTGGGAGAAACTCGGCTACACGCCCGAGACCGCGCATGACGTAATCCAGAACCGCTTCCACTATGTCATCGACTGGCCGACGCTGATCATCATGGCGGCGGTGCTGATCGGCTACTTCGTCTTCCTGTTCCGCGCTTCCGACCGCGAATATCGCGACGTCATCAACGAAAAATTCGACGACAAGTAATTCGGGGACAAGCTCATGTGGGTGGCACTCTCTTACGCATGCTGGGGCATCTCGGTCTTGCTCGCGCTGTGGATGCTCTACGACTGGTTCAAGGTCGATACGACCTATTCCGAGGACGTCCTGACCTCGTCGCGTGAAGGCGAACTTGAAGCCGTTTCCGAAAAACACCGGATCTGAGTGGGGATTGAACAATGACGACCGCACTTGAACCGGCAATTCACGGCGACAGGGTCTCACTCCTGCGGGTGCTCGGCCCGGCCCATGTCTGGGCGCTCGGCGTCGGCATCGTTCTGGTCGGTGAATTCACCGGCTGGAATTTTTCCGCCGACAAGGGCGGCGCTCTGGCAGCACTCATCGTCTGCTGGGTGGTCGGGTTGCTCTACACCTCGGTCGCCATGATTGATTCCGAGGTGACATCGACGGTCGCCGCCGCCGGCGGCCAGTACGCACAGGCCAAGCACATTGTCGGGCCGCTAATGGCCTTCAACGTCGCGCTGTTCCTGGTGTTTGCCTACACGATGCTGGAGGTCTCGGACGCCATCCTGCTCGGCGACACGATCGTCGCCAAAGCCGGCATCGAAGGGCTCACCCACAATTCCTTCATCGCCGCCACCATCGTGGTGCTGGCTTGGCTCAACTATCGCGGCGTTCTGATGACGCTCAATGTCAATTTCGTCATCACGGCAATCGCCTATATCTCGATCGTCATCCTGTTCTTCTCGGTCAGCCCGTGGACGCAAGGCGCGGTGCTGAAGCTCAACGAACTGGTGACGCCCGGCAACGCGCTGCCCTATGGTTGGATCGGCGTCATCGCCGCCTTCCAGTTCGGCATCTGGTATTATCTCGGCATAGAAGGCACCACGCAGGCGGCCGAGGAAGTGCGCTCGCCCGCGCGCTCCCTGCCCTATGGCACCATGGCCGGCATGATTACGCTTCTGATCGCCGCCGCCATGACCTGGTATGTCTGCGCCTCGCTGATGCCCTGGGAATATCTCGGCATCACCTATTATCCGCTGTGGGACGCCGGCAAGCTGACGGGCAGCCCGTTGCTGGAAAACCTTCTGTTCATCGCCACGCTGCTGGCGGCGCTGGCATCGGCGAATGGCTGCATTAACGATGCGGCCCGTGCCTGGTTTTCGCTCGGCCGCGACCGCTATCTGCCGAGCTGGTTCTCGGCGGTGCATCCGAAATACCGCACGCCCTACCGCTCGATCCTGTTCCTGCTGCCGATCGCACTGGCCTTCGCCTTCATCGCCGACCTCAACCAGGCGATCACCTTCTCGATCCTGTCTGGCGTGCTGCAATATACGTTCATGAGCATCAACATCATGATGTTCCGCAAGAAGTGGCCGCTCGGCACGATCCGCCGCGGCTATACGCACCCCTTCCATCCGCTGCCGGCGATCGTGCTGTTCTGCCTGTGCGTGGTGACCTTCTTTGCGATCTTCCTCGGCTACGGCTCGCAGCTGATCGCCATGGTTGCCTTCTACTTCCTGATTTCGCTGTGGTTCCATTTCCACCGCTACCGCTATGTGCGCCGCGGCGACCAGTTCACCATGCCGTGGCCGAAGCCGCAGGGCTATTGATGGGAGACGGCCCGCCCGGGTGCCGGATGGGCCAAGCATGACAAAATGTCCGAAGTGACATCAGCACTGTTCGCCGGGGCGATTGTCCTGGCTCTCGCCCTCCACCTTGTGTGGCTGGCGCGCCGCAGCCGCAACAGGGCATTGGTGGCGCTCGCCGCCGACGAGGCTGGCATCCGCACTGTTATCGCCGACGCTGCTGATGTTTCGGACGGCACTGCCGGTGTCATCACCTGGGAAGGTTCGTGGAACGGTCAACGCGTCCAGTTGCGCACCATTGTCGATACGCTGGCGACGCGAAAACTGCCGGCACGCTGGCTCAGCGTTTCGATCACCGACAATGTCGCCGTGCCAGCCACTTTCGACATGATGATGCGGCCAGGCTCGCCGACGACCTTCTCTAATTTTGACAATCTCCAGCACACGCTGCCAAAGGCGCCGGGATTCCCCGCCGAGGCGGTTCTGCGGACAGACCTCAGGGGCGCGCGCTTTCCGCAAGGCCTCATCGCCGACCATCTCGAACTCTTTTCCGAAGGACGCGCCAAGGAATTGCTGATCACGCCCAACGGCGTGCGCATCGTCTGGCTGCTGGCCGAGGCCGAGCGCGCGCGCTACGGTGTTTTCCGGCAAGCCGCGTTCGGTGACGCGCGGATCGATCCGGCGCTGATACAGCGGCTGCTCGTATCCCTTTCAGCGCTGCGCGACGCCATCAACCAAAGCGAACGGCAAGCCGCATGACCAGCTCAGACACCTCTCCGACGCCGGTGAGCCCTTATCTCGTGCTCGGTGCGGCAATCGTTTTGCCAGCAAGCGGCCATGTCATTCTGGGCGTGCCGGTGCGCGGGCTGCAGTTTCTGTTCTTCATGGTGATCCTGGCCTGGGTCACCGCCAGGATCGCGCCGCCCGACGCCAGCTTCATCGGCCGCCATGCCGGCGGCTTCCTGATCTATGCGCTATCCATTCTGGACGCCTACAAGCTCGCTCGTATCCGCCATGCCCGATGGGTTCACAATGCCGCGCAGGGCAGCAATAATTCGCATGGCGGCATCACGCCGCATACGTAACTACAGGAAAATTTTTTTCATGTGATTGAATTTTGGCAACGCATTCGGTACATCATCTCTTAGCTACAAACGTTGGGAGGCTGACATGTGTGGAATTGTCGGACTGTTTTTGAAGGACAAGTCGCTGGAGCCGAAGCTCGGCGCGATGCTGTCGGAGATGCTGGTCTCGCTCAGCGATCGTGGCCCGGACAGCGCCGGCATCGCCATCTATGGCGCGCCTTCCAAGAATGAGGCCAAGATCACCATCCAGTCGGCCAAGCCCGCGCGCGATTTCCCTGGCCTCGACACCGAGCTTGCCAAGGCGATCGGCGTGCCGGTGAGCATTGCGGTGAAATCGACCCATGCCGTCGTCAGGACAACGCCCGCCAAGATCGACGAAGCGCGCGAGGCCATCCAGACACTGCGCCCCGATATACGCGTCATGGGTACCGGCGACGTCGTCGAGATCTACAAGGAGGTCGGCCTGCCCGAGGCTGTCGTCGATCGCTTCGACGTTCGCAAGATGACCGGCACGCATGGCATCGGCCACACCCGCATGGCGACGGAATCGGCTGTCACCACGATGGGCGCGCATCCCTTCTCGACCGGCGCCGACCAGTGCCTGGTACACAATGGTTCGCTGTCGAACCACAACAATGTCCGCCGCGAACTGATCCGCGAGGGCATGAAATTCGAGACCGAGAACGACACCGAGGTGGCGGCCGCCTATCTCTCCTCACAGATGGCGCATGGCAAGAACCTCGGCGAGGCGCTGGAAGGCACGCTCTCCGACCTCGACGGTTTCTTCACCTTCGTCGTCGGCACCAAGAACGGCTTTGGCGTGGTGCGCGACCCGATCGCCTGCAAGCCCGCCGTGATGGCCGAGACCGACCAGTATGTCGCCTTCGGCTCGGAGTATCGCGCGCTGACCAAGCTGCCCGGCATAGACAATGCGAGGGTCTGGGAACCGGAGCCCGCAACTGTCTATTTCTGGGAGCATTGAGTTCATGCCGGCAACCAAACTTTCAAAGGCGGCGGCGAGTGACCAAGCCTCCCGGGTGTTCGACCTCGATGTGTCGTCCCTGCGCGAGCTCAACCAGGCGCTGCACAATCTGACGCCCGGTTCGAATGAAACGGCGTGGGAAGTGCTACACCCGAAGGGCAGCCATTCGGTTGCCGTCGGCGTCGACCAGCCTGTTTCCATCGATGTACGTGGCAGCGTCGGCTATTACTGCGGCGGCATGAATTCGGGCAGCACGATTACCGTGCATGGCTCGGCAGGACCCGGCGTCGGCGAGAACATGATGTCGGGCTCTATCATCGTCAAAGGTGACGCCAGCCAGTATGCCGGCGCCACCGGCAAGGGCGGACTGCTGGTCATCGAGGGCAATGCCTCGTCGCGCTGCGGCATTTCGATGAAGGGCCTAGACATCGTCGTGCATGGCAATATCGGCCACATGTCGGCCTTCATGGCGCAGTCCGGCAATCTGGTGGTGCTGGGCGATGCCGGCGATGCGCTGGGCGATTCCATCTACGAAGCGCGGCTCTTCGTGCGCGGCAAGGTCGACAGCTTAGGGGCCGACTGTATCGCCAAGGAAATGCGGCCCGAGCATCTGGAGTTGCTGCAAGGCCTGCTCGACCGTGCCGGCGTGACAGGCGTCAAGCCGTCGGAGTTCAAGCGCTACGGCTCGGCGCGCACGCTTTACAATTTCAATATCGACAACGCCGACGCGTATTGAGGCAGCATGACCTATCGCAACCCGCCGACGACGCCGCGCAAATCCGCGACCTTTGACGACTATACACTTTCCGAAATCCGCCGCGCCGCGGCGACCGGCATCTATGATATCAGGGGCGCCGGCGCCAAGCGCAAGCTGCCGCATTTCGACGACCTGCTGTTCCTCGGGGCCTCGATCTCGCGCTATCCGCTCGAAGGCTACCGCGAGCGCTGCGACACATCAGTGGTGCTGGGCTCGCGCCATGCCAAAAAGCCGATCGAACTGAAGATCCCGATCACCATTGCCGGCATGAGTTTCGGCTCGCTGTCCGGCCCGGCCAAGGAAGCACTCGGGCGCGGCGCAACGCTGTCGGGCACCTCGACCACCACAGGCGATGGCGGCATGACCGAGGAAGAGCGCGGCCACTCCAAGCAACTGGTCTATCAGTATCTGCCTTCGCGCTATGGCATGAATTTGCGCGATCTGCGCCGGGCCGATGCGATCGAAGTGGTAGTCGGCCAGGGTGCCAAGCCCGGCGGCGGCGGCATGCTGCTTGGCCAGAAGATTTCCGACCGCGTCGCCGAAATGCGCACGCTGCCAAAAGGTATCGACCAGCGCTCGGCCTCACGCCATCCCGACTGGACCGGCCCGGACGATCTCGAGATCAAGATCCTTGAGCTGCGCGAAATCACCGATTGGGAGAAGCCGATCTACGTCAAGGTCGGCGGCGCCCGCCCCTACTATGACACAGCCCTTGCCGTGAAGGCCGGCGCCGATGTCGTCGTCGTCGACGGCATGCAAGGCGGCACGGCGGCGACGCAGGAAGTGTTTATCGAGAACGTCGGCCAGCCAACACTCGCCTGTATAAGGCCGGCGGTGCAGGCGCTGCAGGATCTCGGCATGCACCGCAAGGTGCAGCTGATCATCTCCGGCGGCATCCGCAACGGCGCCGACGTCGCCAAGGCGATGGCGCTTGGCGTCGATGCGGTATCGATCGGCACCGCAGCGCTGGTCGCTCTCGGCGACAATGATCCCCGCTGGGAGGCGGAGTACAATGAGCTAGGCACCACGGCCGGCGCCTACGACGACTGGCATGAGGGCCGCGACCCCGCCGGCATCACCACGCAGGACCCGGAGCTGATGAAGCGCGTCGACCCGGTCGCCGCCGGCCGCCGGCTGGCCAACTACCTCAAGGTGATGACGCTGGAGGCGCAGACGATCGCGCGTGCCTGCGGCAAGAACAGCCTGCATAATCTCGAGCCCGAGGACCTCGTCGCATTGACGATCGAGGCAGCCGCCATGGCCGGCGTCCCGCTGGCCGGCACCAACTGGATACCGGGGAAGAACGGCTTCTAGACAGCATCCAAAATACCATAAGCGAGGAACTATAATGGGGAACGATCTCGCCACTTTCGCCAAAAAGAACGGCGTCAAGTATTTCATGATTTCCTACACTGACCTGTTCAGTGGCCAGCGTGCCAAGCTGGTGCCGGCGCAGGCGATCGCCGACATGCAAAAGGACGGTGCCGGCTTTGCCGGGTTCGCCACATGGCTGGACCTGACGCCAGCGCATCCCGACATGCTGGCGGTGCCGGATCCGGATTCGGTCATCCAGCTGCCGTGGAAGCCTGAGGTCGCTTGGGTCGCCGCCAACTGCATCATGGACGACAAGGAGGTCGACCAGGCGCCGCGCAACACGCTGAAGCGGCTGATCGCTGAAGCCGCCAGCGACGGCATGCACGTCAAGACCGGCGTCGAGGCCGAGTTCTTCCTGATCTCGCCGGACGGCAAGACGATCTCCGACGAATACGATACGGCATCAAAACCCTGTTACGACCAGCAAGCGGTGATGCGCCGCTACGATGTGATCGCCGAGATCTGTGACCACATGCTGGCGCTCGGCTGGGGCGCCTACCAGAACGACCATGAGGACGCCAACGGCCAGTTCGAGATGAACTGGGCCTTCGACGATGCATTGGCGACCGCCGACAAGCACTCATTCTTCAAGTTCATGGTCAAGTCGATCGCCGAAAAGCACGGCCTGCGCGCCACCTTCATGCCCAAGCCTTTCCAGGGTCTGACCGGCAATGGCTGCCACGCCCATATCTCGGTGTGGGACAAAGCCGGGAAAACGAATGTCTTCGCCGACAATGCGATGGAGCTTGGCCTGTCGGCCAAGGGCAGGAATTTCCTCGGCGGCATCATGAAGCATGCCTCGGCTCTCGCCGCGATCACCAACCCGACGGTCAATTCCTACAAGCGCATCAATGCGCCGCGCACCATTTCGGGCGCGACCTGGGCGCCGAACACCGTGACCTGGACCGGCAACAACCGCACCCACATGGTGCGCGTGCCCGGCCCCGGCCGCTTCGAGCTGCGCCTGCCCGATGGCGCCGCCAACCCCTACTTGCTGCAGGCGGTGATCATCGCCGCCGGTCTCGACGGCATCCGCTCCAAGGCCGATCCCGGCAAGCGCTACGACATCGACATGTACCAGCACGGCCACACGGTGAAGGGTGCGCCAAAGCTGCCGCTCAACCTGCTCGACGCTTTGCGCGAGTTCGACAAGGACAAATCGCTCAAGGCGGCGCTGGGTGAGGAATTCTCGTCGGCTTATCTAAAGCTGAAGCACCAGGAATGGAATTCCTATGCTTCGCACTTCACGCAATGGGAGCGCGACCACACGTTGGACATCTAACTGTCCAACCATGCGAGCGACCTCGGAATGAACGTATGAAATACTCGATCTTCTCGCTCGCACGTGCCGCCCTTTCCGGCCACAAGAACTGGCAGCGCACCTGGCGTGACGCCAGCCCCAAGACTCACTACGACGTGGTGATCATCGGCGGCGGCGGCCATGGCCTGGCCACCGCCTGGTTCCTCGCCAGCGAATACGGCATCAGAAATGTCGCGGTGCTGGAAAAGGGCTGGATCGGCTCCGGCAATGCCGGCCGCAACACCACGATCATCCGCTCCAATTACGGCCTGCCCGGCAATACCGGCTTCTACGAATTGTCGATGAAGCTGTGGGAGCGGATGGAGCAGGACCTCAACTACAATTCGATGGTCAGCCAGCGCGGCGTCATCAACCTCTACCATTCCGATGCGCAGCGCGACGCCTATGCGCGGCGCGGCAACACGATGCGCATCAACGGCATCGACGCCGAGCTGCTTGACCTCGCCGCAGTCAAGAAGATGATCCCGTTCCTGAACTATGACAATGCCCGTTTCCCCGTGCAGGGCGGGCTGTTGCAGCGGCGCGGCGGCACGGCGCGCCACGATGCCGTCGTCTGGGGCTATGCCCATGCCGCGAGCGAACTCGGCGTCGACATCATCCAGAATTGCGAAGTCACCGGCTTTGTCAGGGACACCAATGGCAAGGTGACCGGTGTCGAGACCTCGCGCGGCAGGATCGGCGCCGGCAAGGTCGGCATGGCCGTCGCCGGCTCCTCGTCACGGGTCGCTGATATGGCGGGCCTGCGCCTGCCGATCGAAAGCCATGTGCTGCAGGCCTTCGTGTCGGAAGCGATCAAGCCGCTCATCCCCGGCGTCATGACCTTCGGCGCCGGCCATTTCTATGTCAGTCAGTCCGACAAGGGCGGGCTGGTCTTCGGCGGCGACATAGACGGCTACAATTCCTACGCCCAGCGCGGCAACATGCCCGTGATGGAGGATGTCTGCGAGGGCGGCATGGCGCTGATGCCGATGATCGGCCGCGTACGTCTTTTGCGCCAGTGGGGCGGCATCATGGACATGTCGATGGACGGTTCGCCGATTATCGACAAGACGCCGGTCGACGGGCTCTATCTCAACGCCGGCTGGTGCTATGGCGGCTTCAAGGCGACACCGGGATCGGGCTTTGTCTTTGCCCATCTGCTGGCCCGTGATGAATCGCATGCCGAAGCCGCGCGGTTCCGCCTCGACCGATTCCGGACTGGCGCCATGATCGACGAAAAGGGCCAGGGCGCCCAACCGAACCTGCACTGAAGGCCCGAGTATGCGCATCACCTGTCCCTTCTGCGGCGAACGCGAACTCGGCGAGTTCACCTATCTCGGTGACGCCAAGCCGGTGCGGCCGGTTGCCGGCGCTTCGGAAGACGAGGTCTTCGACTACGTCTACCTGCGCGACAATGTCGCCGGCGTGATGAGCGAGAACTGGTACCACGGCGGCGGCTGCCGGGCGTGGCTGAAGGTCACCCGCAACACGCTGACGCATGAGATTTCGGCGGTCGAGCCGGCAGCCGGCGCCGGTGCGGCCAAGGTTGGCGCGTGATGGCCGGCAATCAGACAAACCGGCTCACATCCGGCGGTCTCATCGACCGCTCGACGTCGCTGAATTTCCGCTTCGACGGCAAAAGCTTTTCCGGCTTCCAGGGCGATACGCTGGCGTCGGCGCTCGTCGCCAATGGCGTCAAGCTGGTCGGACGTTCGTTCAAATACCATCGTCCGCGCGGCATTCTCACCGCCGGTTCGGAGGAGCCCAACGCGCTGGTCGAGTTGCGCACAGGCGCCCGGCGCGAGCCGAACACTAAGGCGACGACCGCCGAGCTCTATGAAGGGCTCGAGGCCGCCAGCCAGAACCGCTGGCCGTCGCTGCGCTTCGACGTCATGTCGGTCAACCAGTTGTTTGCGCCGATCTTCGTCGCCGGCTTCTACTACAAGACCTTCATGTGGCCGGCGAAATTCTGGGAAGCGATCTACGAGCCCGCGATCCGCCGCGCCGCCGGCCTTGGCCGCGCTTCAGGGGTTGCCGATCCCGACCACTACGACAAGGCCTGGGCGCATTGCGACGTGCTGATTGCCGGCTCCGGTCCGGCAGGCCTGGCAGCAGCACTCGCTGCCGGCCGCAGCGGCGCCCGCGTCATTCTGTGCGAAGAGGATTTTGCCGCCGGCGGCCGACTGTTGGATGGCGGCACGATCGATGGCCTGCCCGCCGCCGAATGGCTATCGCGGACACTGGCCGAGCTCAGTTCGATGCCCGATGTACGCATCATGACCCGCACAACGCTATTCGGTGTTTATGACGGCGGCACCTATGGCGCGCTGGAACGGGTCAGCGACCACCTGCCCTTGCCGCCCGAGCACCATGTGCGCCAGCGCCTGTGGCGGATCGTGGCGAAGCGCAGCATTGTCGCCGCCGGCGCGATCGAGCGGCCCATCGTCTTTGCCGGCAACGACACGCCCGGCGTGATGATGGCTTCCGCCATGCGGACCTATGTCAACCGCTACGCCGCGACGCCGGCAAAACGCGTCGCATTGTTCACCAACAATGAGGATGGCTGGCGCACGGTCGAGACGGCACTAGGCGCCGGACTGCAGATCGCAGCGGTGGTCGACGCACGGCCGGATGTCTCACCCGCTCACCGGTCGCTCGCCTCCAAGAACGGCTTTACCGTGCTGCATGGTTCGGTCAGCGGCGTCGACGGTGGCAAGGACGGCGTTCGCAAGATTTCGGTGTCGCTGACCGGCGGCGCACGTGCCGAGGTCGAAGCCGACGGGCTCGCCGTTTCCGGCGGCTGGAATCCGACGGTCGGGCTCACATCCTATCATCGCGGCCGGCCGAAATGGCGCGACGATATCGCCGCCTTCGTGCCTGACGGCGCGCCTCCCGGCATGGTCGCGGCCGGTGCGGCCAACGGCGCCTTCGGGCTAGGCGCCTGCCTGCGCGAAGGTTTTGAAGCGGGGGCGACGGCCGCGCGTGACACAGGACGCACCGGCAACGCCGGATCGACGCCCGTCGCCGACGACGAGATTTTCTCGCTGGCGCCGCTCTGGCACGTCGCCGGCAAGGGCAAGGCCTTTGTCGACCAGCAGCACGACGTCACCGCCTCCGACATCGAACTGGCGCAGCGCGAAGGTTTTGAATCAGTCGAGCATCTGAAGCGCTACACCACGCTCGGCATGGCGACCGACCAGGGCAAGACGTCCAACGTCGCCGGCCTCGCGATCATGGCTGCTGTCAGCGGCCGGTCCATTCCCGAGACCGGCACGACGATCTACCGACCGCCTTACGTGCCGGTCGCCATCGGCGCCTTCGCCGGCCATCATCGCGACGAGACTTTCCATGCGACGCGGCTGACGCCGTCGCATCACTGGGCCGCCGAACAGGGTGCTGTCTTCGTCGACACCGGCCTGTGGAAGCGCGCGCAATGGTATCCGCGAGCCGGCGAGAAAGACTGGCTCGAATCCGTCACCCGCGAGGTCAAGGCGGTACGGAGCGGCGTCGGCTTCTGCGATGTCTCGACGCTCGGCAAGATCGACGTGCACGGCCCGGATGCCGGTGCCTTCCTCGACCGCGTCTACATCAACACCTTCTCCAACCTCGCCGTCGGCAAGGCCCGCTACGGGCTGATGCTGCGCGAGGACGGCATCGTCTATGATGACGGCACAACGTCGCGGCTGGCCGAGGACCATTATTTCCTGACCACCACCACGGCCAAGGCCGGACTGGTGATGCAGCATCTCGAATTCTGCCGGCAGGTGCTGTTTCCGGAACTCGATGTGCAGCTGACCTCTGTCTCCGACCAGTGGGCGCAGTTCTCGATCGCCGGGCCAAAGACACGCGATCTGCTCCGGGAAATTGTCGACCCTGCCGAGGACCTGTCCAATGAAGGTTTCCCCTTCATGGGCGCGCGCGAAGTCGCGTTGCGCGGCGGCATCAAGGCGCGGCTGTTCCGCATCTCCTTCTCCGGCGAGATGGCGTTCGAGATATCGGTGCCGGCCCGTTACGGCGAGGCGATGGCGCGCAATCTGATGCTGGCCGGCAAACAGTTCGGCGTGACGCCTTACGGCACCGAAGCGCTCGGTGTGATGCGCGTCGAAAAGGGCCACATCGCCGGACCGGAACTGAGCGGCACCACAACGGCCGCCGATCTCGGCCTCGGCAAGATGATGTCGACCAAGAAAGACTACATCGGCCGTGTCATGGCCGGCCGCGAGGCGTTGGTCGCGCCGAACCGGCAGGTCGTGGTCGGCATCAAGCCAACCGACAAGGCGCGGCGCCTGCGCTCCGGTGCGCACATCATTCCGAAAGGCCAAACGCCTAGCCCGGGCAATGACCAGGGCTATGTCACCTCGGTCTGCTTCTCGCCGACACTAGACCAGTGGATTGGCCTCGCGCTTGTCGAACGCGGCCGCGAACGCATCGGCGAGATCGTCCATGCGCATGATCCGCTGCGCGGCGAGGGCTATGATGTCGAACTCTGCAATCCCGTCTTCTACGATCCGGATGGAGGGCGCCAGCGTGGCTGAGTTTTCCTGGGACGTTCGCAGTCCGCTCGATCGGGTACTCGTGTCGGGGGCGCATGGTGCGAAGGGCGATGCCGGCGTGTCGCTAACCGAAATCCGCAATTTCGACTTGGTGCAGGTCATGGCGCGGCGGGGCAACGCGGCTGACATGGTCCAGGCCGCAAAGGCACGCTTCGGCATTGCGGCGCCGGAAACGCCGAATGCGGTGCCGACCACGGACGCCACGCTAATCTGGTCGGGACCCGATCAGTTTTTCGTGCTGTCGAAGGGCGGCCAGCATGGGATTGGGGCGCTCGGCCAAGTGTTCGCGCAATCTGCTTCGCTGTCCGACCAATCGCATGCGCGGGCCCTGATCAGCATCTCCGGCGCCAAGGTGCGGACGATGCTGGCGAAACTGTCGTCGATCGATTTGCACCCCGATGCGTTCCCGGTTGGTGCTGCGGCGGTAACGTCGATGGATCACACCAGCGTCACGCTGTGGCGGGGTGGCGACCGAGGCGGGCAAGCCGTGTTCAACGTTCTGGTCTTTGCGACGTTTGCTGAAAGTCTGTGGCACACGATGCTGGATTCGGCGGCGGAGTATGGAGTTGCTATCAGCTATTCCGAGGAATTGGCGTAGCGATTGTGCGCGCCCTTCCTTCTCCCCTTGTGGGAGAAGGTGGCCTCGCGAAGCGAGGTCGGATGAGGGGTGCTCCAGCTTGGCAATGACGGCACTCCGTCACCCACCCCTCAACCGTCTCGGCGCTACGCGCCGATCCACCTTCTCCCACAAGGGGAGAAGGGAATATGGGCGCTCAAGCTTGCCAAACTCAACCGCACTGCTATTCTTGCTGCTAAAATAATTTTACACACAGGCAAACTTGTTTCTCGAACCGCAAGGCTGAGATGAGCCAGTCGCCCTACCCCGCCGTCGCCTCCGGACCGCCCCGGCCGAGCCTCATCCTGAGGCCCGGCCAGATTGCGCTTCCGCCGGGCATGGAGCGATATACCATCCAGGGGAACGGCGCGGTGCTAATCGAGGTCGAGGCCGGCGATACGATCACGGTGCGCAATGTCGAGGGTGGCCAGGCCTGTGAGCTGTTGGCCTGGGACACCGCAGGCGCCACCGACCCCGGCATCTTCGGCGAGACGGCGAACAGCAACGCCGCCGGCATCAAGGCACTGCTTGCCGAGGGCGACGACAGTATCAGCGCGTTGCGGCACGGCATCGAGCGCCGGCAGGTGCAGCTCGATCAGGCCAAGGCTGTGCGCGTGTTCAGCGGCGCGACACCCGCTGGCACCGAGCAGGGTTTTACCGTCACACGCAATGGAGCAATGCTGATCGCCGCGCCCGGCGGACCGATGCTGGTCGATGGCCATGACACGGCGACGCCGCTCACCATCATCGTCCGGCGCGCCACTATCCGCCTGAAGATAAAATCCCAGTTGGCCGATCCGCTCGCCGACCCAGTGCTCGACCTGCGTGTCCATTCGGCAACCGCTGAATCCTACTTCGTCAAGGCTGGCGACTATCTGCAGATTATCGATGTCGATGGCCGCCAGTGCACCGACTTCCAGTGCTTTTCGGCGCGTAAGCTGGACAAGGGCCTCGACCACCCGCTCGACGTAACGACAACGCGCACGCTGATGGGTGCCAGCTATCCGATGCCCGGCCTGCATTCGAAATACTACGACCAGGACATGGAACCACTGGTCGAGGTGATCCAGGACACATGCGGCCGGCATGACGCCTTCGCGCTCGCTTGTGCTGCCAAATATTATGACGACATCGGCTATCCCGGCCACACCAACTGCTCGGAGAATTTCAATGGCGCTCTGGCCGACAAGGGCGTCAATGCTCGCGCTGGCTGGATGGCGATCAACTTCTTCTTCAACACGGCGATCGACGCGCATGGTGTCATGGTGTCCGACGAGCCATGGTCGCGCGCCGGCGATTATGTGCTGCTCAGAGCGCTGACCGATATCGTCTGCGTATCCTCTGCCTGCCCTGACGACACCACTCCGGCCAATGGCTGGAACCCGACCGACATCCATGTGCGGACCTATTCCGGCCAGCACAAATTCTCGCGAGCGATCGCCAGACGCATGACGCCCGATTCGGAACCGAAAATGACCCGCGAGACATCCTTTCATTCGAGCTTTGCCAAGCACACCCGCAACTTCGTCGAGTACCGGGGCTACTGGCTGGCCAATTCCTTCGCCAAGGACGGGCCGATCGCAGAATACTGGGCCTGCCGGCAGGACGCCGTGATCATGGACCTGTCGCCGCTGCGCAAGTTCGAGGTCACCGGGCCGGATTCGGAAGCACTGCTGCAATACACGCTGACCCGCGATGTCAAGAAACTCG
Organism: Mesorhizobium subarcticum; assembly: GCF_055456085.1. NCBI lineage: Bacteria > Pseudomonadati > Pseudomonadota > Alphaproteobacteria > Hyphomicrobiales > Phyllobacteriaceae > Mesorhizobium > Mesorhizobium subarcticum. The sequence continues at coordinate 6,125,526 of NZ_CM144237.1, forward strand.
CTGTCGGCCAGGTCGTCTATTCCGCCATGTGCTACAAGCATGGCGGCATGATTGACGACGGCACGCTGCTGCGGCTCGGCAAGGACAATTTCCGCTGGGTCGGCGGCGATGACCTGTCCGGCGAGTGGCTGCGCGAGACGGCCAAGAAACTCGGCCTGAACGTGCTGGTGCGCTCGTCCACCGACCAGATGCACAATGTCGCCGTACAGGGGCCGAAGAGCCGCGACATCCTCAGAGAGGTGATCTGGACCTCGCCGCTGCAGCCCTCGATCGACGAACTCGAATGGTTCCGCTTTGCAGTCGCCCGCATCGGCGGCGGCAATGGCATTCCGGTCGTGGTCTCGCGCACCGGCTATACCGGCGAACTCGGCTACGAGATCTGGTGTCATCCGCGCGACGCCGAAAAAGTGTTCGACGCCATCTGGGAAGCTGGCCAGTCGCACGGACTGAAGCCGATGGGGCTGCAGGCGCTCGACATGGTGCGCATCGAGGCCGGTTTGATCTTTGCCGGTTACGAATTCTCCGACCAGACCGATCCGTTCGAGGCCGGCATCGGCTTCACCGTGCCCTTGAAGACCAAGACCGACGATTTCATCGGCCGCGAGGCGCTGATCCGGCGCAAGGAGAACCCGCAGAACAAGCTTGTCGGCCTCGATATCGACAGCAATGTCGCCGTCGGCCATGGCGACTGCGTCCATGTCGGCCGTGCGCAGATCGGCGTCGTCACTTCGGGCATGCGTTCGCCGATGCTGAACAAGAACATCGCGCTGGCCAGGCTCGACGTCACCCATTCGGCCATCGGCACGGTAGTCGAGATCGGCAAGCTCGACGGCCATGCCAAGCGGCTGCCGGCGCGTGTCGTTGCCTTCGCCCACTACGATCCGCAGAAGACCAAGCCGCGCTCGTGAGCACTGCCTTCGTGCATCTGAACCGGCCTGCCGGTCATCCCGCGGGGCGCATCGGTGGCCGCGCGCGCAAGCGTGATGTGCACGGTTTCACAAAACGCTTGACGTGAAAGCGCGCCGGATCAATCTTCACTCTTAAGAAAAAAATACGACTGAGTGGAAACACAGCGGTTGTGATCATTGGCCGGGGAGCAAGCTTCGCAAAGCCGAGGCATCGCCGGCGGGGAACACTTACAAAAGGGGAAGTCACTGACATGAGCACCATAAGCACGGCCCTGGAGCAGCCTGCCGAAAGCAAGCTGCTCAGGCATATCGACTGGCGCGGCGCCTTCTGGGTGGCAAGCGGCGTTCCGGCGCTGGTCCTGTTCTCGATCGGCGGCATCGCCGGCACGACTGGGACACTGGCCTTCCTGATCTGGACGGTGTCCATGGTCATGGGTTTCCTGCAATCCTTCACCTATGCCGAGATTGCCGGCCTGTTCCCGAACAAGTCCGGGGGGGCCTCGATCTACGGCGCCACCGCCTGGCTGCGCTACTCCAAGTTCATCGCGCCGCTCTCGGTGTGGTGCAACTGGTTCGCCTGGTCGCCGGTGCTGTCGCTCGGCTGCTCGATCGCCGCCGCCTATATCCTCAACGCGCTGGCGCCGGTGCCGCTGTTCACAGCGACTTCGGCGGAGGTCGTTGCCTATATCGCGGCGCATGCCGGAACGGCGCCCGCGGACGCCATCACGGCGGTGACTGCGGCCGCAACGCCGGCGATCCGCAACTGGACGCTTTACAGCCACACATTGGGTCCGGTTTCCTTCACGTTCAACGCGACCTTCTTCATCGGCGCGGTGCTGATGCTGATCATTTTCTCGATCCAGCATCGCGGCATCCTCGGCACAGCCAATGTGCAGAAATATATCGGCCTGCTGGTCATCATCCCGATGCTGATCGTCGGCGTCGTGCCGATCTTCACCGGCCAGATCAACTGGGCCAACTTCTCGCCGCTGGTGCCGCTGGCCACCGCCTATGCCCCGGACCCCGGCACCTGGAACATCGCCGGCTGGACGCTGGTGCTCGGCGGCATGTTCATTGCCGCCTGGTCGACCTACGGCTTCGAGACGGCGGTCTGCTACACATCCGAGTTCAAGAACCCGGGAACCGACACCTTCAAGGCCATCTTCTATTCCGGCCTGCTCTGCATGCTGCTGTTCATCCTGGTGCCCTTCACCTTCCAGGGTGTGCTCGGCCTGAACGGCATGCTGGCGACACCGATCGTCGACGGTTCGGGCGTCGCCGACGCGCTGGCCGGCATGGTCGGCGGCGGGGCACTGATCCACAGCCTGCTGGTGATGCTGATGATCCTGGCCCTGGTGCTGTGTATCATGACGGCGATGGCCGGCTCCTCGCGCACGCTCTACCAGGGCTCGGTCGACGGCTGGCTGCCGCGCTATCTCAGCCACGTCAACGAACATGGCGCGCCGACGCGGGCCATGTGGACCGACCTCTGCTTCAACCTGGTCGTGCTGGCCATCGCCTCGGCCGACGCGACGAGCTTCTTCTTCATCCTCGCCGTGTCGAACTGCGGCTACATCATCTTCAACTTCCTCAACCTCAATGCCGGCTGGATCCACCGCATCGACAACGGCCATATCGCGCGGCCCTGGAAAGCACCGAGCTGGCTGTTGGGGATCGGGGCGATCTTCGCGTATGTCAACGCGGTCTTCATGGGCGCCGGCGCCAAGGTCTGGAACCCGATGGCGCTGTGGGCCGGACTGATCACCGCGGCCTTGATCATCCCGGTGTTCTGCTACCGGCATTACGTCCAGGACAAGGGCAAATTCCCCGATCACATGCTGGCCGATCTCGGCATGACGGGTGCTGACCTCGCGGTCAAGAAAGCAGGGATGCTGCCCTATCTTACGCTGGTCGCCGGTGTGGTGGTGATGCTGCTCGCCAACTGGTTCTTCGTCATCTGACGTGGCCACTTGAATGGAACGGGCGCGCTTGGGCGCGCCCGTTCCATTTTACGTTCTCACCGAATTGAAGCGTCAGCCGGTCTTGCGGACGGCCTCTTCCGCGCCTTCGAAGAACCGGTTCGGCGGCCGTTTCAAACCGAGGTTCTCACGCAAGGTCGTGCCCTCATACTCGCGCCGGAAAAGCCCTCGCCGCTGCAACTCGGGCACGACCTTCTCGGCGAAGTCATCCAGTCCGGCGGGCAGATAGGGAAACATGATGTTGAAGCCGTCCGACCCTTCCGTGACCAGCCATTTCTCCATCTCGTCGGCAATGGTTTGCGGCGTGCCGACAAAGGCGAGGCCGGAATAGCCGCCCAGCCTTTGGGCAAGCTGGCGCACGGTCAGGTTTTCATTCCGGGCCAGCTCGATGACACGCTCGCGGCTGCTCTTCGAGGCATTGCTTTCCGGTATTTCCGGCAAGGCCGCGTCGGGATCAAAGGCCGACGCATCGTGTCCAAGAGCGATCGATAGCGAGGCAATGCCGCTCTCGTAATAGACCAGGCTGTCGAGCTTCGCCCGCTTGGCCCGCGCTTCCTCGACACTGTCGCCGACGATGACGAAGGCACCAGGCAGGATCTTGATGTCGTCGCGCGAGCGGCCGAGTTTTTGTGCCCTGCTTTTAACGTCAGCAAAGAAGCGTTGGCCGGCGACAAGATCTCCATGAGCGGCGAAAATCACCTCGGCCGTCTCGGCCGCCAGTTGCCGCCCTGCCTCTGATGCGCCGGCCTGGACAATGACCGGCCAGCCTTGCACGGGGCGCGCGATGTTGAGCGGCCCGCGCACCGAGAGATGCTCGCCCTTGTGGTCCAGCACATGCAATTTAGCGGGATCGAAATAGAGCCCGCTTTCGGCATCGCGGATGAAGGCATCGTCGGCAAAACTGTCCCACAGGCCGGTCACGACATCGTAGAATTCCCGCGCCCGGTGATAGCGCTCATCATGCTCGACATGTTCGTCGAGACCGAAGTTCAGCGCGGCATCGGGGTTGGACGTGGTGACGATGTTCCAGCCGGCGCGGCCGCCGCTGATATGGTCGAGCGACGCGAAGCGGCGGGCGATGTGATAGGGCGCATCGAAGGTGGTCGACGCGGTGGCGATCAGCCCGATGTGATCGGTGACGGCGGCCAGCGCCGACAGCAGCGTGAATGGTTCGAACGAGGTCACCGTGTGGCTGCGCCGCAGCGCCTCGATCGGCATGTTGAGCACGGCCAGATGATCGGCCATGAAGAAGGCGTCGAACTTCGCCGCCTCCAGCGTCTGCGCAAAACGCTTCAGATGCGCGAAGTTGAAGTTGGCGTCGGGATAGGCGCCTGGATAGCGCCAGGCGCCGGTGTGCAGGCTGACCGGGCGCATGAAGGCGCCGAGCCGCAATTGCCGTTTTTCTGCCATGGGAAGACACCCTGATGAGGACGAGCGTTGCCGCTCCGCTGAGGTGCAGGATGCGACCGCTTTGCGGTCCTGGGAAGGAATCCTGTTTTGCAAAATCGGCACTGGGGAGCATTTTCATCGGCGTGACGGACCAACCGTCACGCCGATAAACCGCTCTATTCCGCAGCCAGGGCCAGTTGTGGCCGCTCGGCGGGCAGCTCTGTTTCGGGCGCCTGCTCGCTAGTGCCCACCTTCTTCGGCTCGCGGCCAAAGAACAGGGCGTAGCCTGCCGGCAGCACCAGGATGGTCAGCACGGTGGCGACCATGATGCCGCCCATCATGGCATAGGCGAGCGGGCCCCAGAACACGGCGCGCGAGATCGGGATCAGCGCCAGCACCGCCGTCATCGCTGTCAGCACGATCGGCCGGAAACGGCGTACAGCCGAGCCGATGATGGCCTCCGAGCGTTCCATGCCTCTGGCAATGTCCTGGTCGATCTGGTCGACCAGGATGATCGAGTTGCGCATGATGATGCCGAGCAGCGCGATGACGCCGAGGATGGCGACAAAGCCGAACGGGGCGCCGCTGATCAGCAGAGCCGCGGCGGCACCGATGATGCCGAGCGGACCGGTCGCCAGCACCAGCATCGCCTTGCCGAAGTTCTGCAGCTGGATCATCAGCAGCACGACGATGATGGCCAACATGATCGGCGCCTTGGCGGCGATCGACGCCTGGCTTTCGGCCGAATCCTCGGCACCGCCCTGGATCTCGATCTTATAGCCGGGCGCCAGGCCATCACGCAGGCCCTGCATGTCCTTGTACATCTTGGTGACGACGTCGTTGGACTGCACGCCGTCGGGCAGGGTTGCCCGTACGCTGATGGTCGGCAAGCGGTTGCGGCGCCATTCGATGCCTTGCTCCAGCACCGGCACCACCTTGGCCACCTGCGACAACGGCACGAAGCCGCCGAAATCGGTCGGGATATAGACCGAGTCGACCGAGGACAGCAGGCTGCGGCTCGCATCCGGCTCACGGGCAACGATGGACACCGTTTCTTCGCCGTCGCGGAAGTCGTCGAGCGGCGCGCCGGACATGGTCGCCTGCAGCATCTGGCGGATGCGCTGCGAGGTGACGCCGAGCGCACGGGCGCGATCCTGGTCGATGACCAGCTTCATCGCCGGCACCGGTTCGAGCCAGTCGTCATGGACAGCGCCCAGCAGCGGATCCTCACGGAACTTCGCCTTCACCTGGTCGGCGATACGGCGCACCTCCTGTCGATCCGGACCCATGACGCGCATCTGCACCGGCCAGCCGGTCGGCGGGCCGAGGAACAGGCGGTCGACCTTACCGCGGATCGAGGGGAAATCCTCGGCCAGAACGGTGCGCAGCTTGACGATCAGCCGTTCACGCGCCGGCTCGTCATTGGCCATCACCAGCATCTGGGCGAAGTTCGGGTTGGCGAGCTGCTGGTCGAGCGGCAGGAAGAAGCGCGGCGCGCCCTCGCCGATATAGGTGGCGATGAAGCGCTTGTCCTTGTCGTCCATCATCTTGGCTTCGAGCGCCTTGGCCTGCACCTCGACCTCCTTGATGCTGGTGCCTTCCGGCAGCCAGAGGTCGACGAGGATTTCCGGCCGCGACGATTGCGGGAAGAAGTTCTGCGGGATGAACTGGAACGCCCACAGGCTGGTGCCGAAGGTCACCAGCGTCATCACCAGTACGATGATGCGATGGTGCACGGCCCAGCCGACCGTGGCGCGCAGCCGGCGGTAGAAGCGCGTGTCGAAGGCATCGTGATGGGTGCCGGCATGCTTGCGCTGCTTGAGGATCATGTAGCCAAGCCATGGCGTGAAATAGACCGCCACGAACCACGACACGATCAAAGCGATGCCGACGACATAGAACAGGGTGCGCACATATTCGCCCGCAGTCGAGGCAGCGAAACCGACCGGGATGAAGCCGGCGGTGGTGATCAGCGTGCCGGTCAGCATCGGGAAAGCGGTCGAGGAATAGGCGAAGCTCGCGGCCTCGATCTTGACCAGCCCCTCCTCCAGCTTGCGCTCCATCATTTCGACGACAATCATGGCGTCGTCGACGAGCAGGCCAAGCGCGATGATCAGGGCGCCCAGCGAGATGCGCTGCAGGTCGATGCCAAGCTCGTACATGATGGCGAAGGTGGCTGCCAGAACCAGCGGAATGGCGATGGCAATGACCAGCCCGGAGCGCCAGCCGATCGACAGGAACGAGACGACAAGCACGATCAACAACGCTTCGCCCAGCGCATGCATGAATTCGGCCACCGCATCCGTGACGACGCCCGGCTGATCGGAAATCTGGTCGACCGACACGCCATAGGGCAGCGCCTCCTCGAAGCGCTTGTAGGTCGCCTCGACGTCCTTGCCGACATCGGTGACCTTGAAACCCTTGGCCATGACGACACCGAGCTGGACGCTTTCATGTCCATTGAAGCGGTATTTGCGCTGGAAGGGATCTTCGAGCCCCGAGGTCACGGTGGCGATGTCGCCGAGCCGCGTTACCTGGCCGCCGGCGCGCAGGCGCAATTCCCTGATATCGGCGGCCTTGGTGACGTCGCCCTCGACCGAGATGCGCACCGAATTGACGCCGGTGTCGACGGATCCGGCCGGGTCGACATTGTTCTGGCCCTTGATCGCGTTCTGCAGGTCGGTCAGCGTCAGGCCGCGTTCGGCAAGCGCCTTCGACGAGACATCGATATAGAGCTTCTCCGGCTGGTCGCCGATGATGACCGCCTTCTCGACGCCTGGCGTCGTCAACAGCATGTCGCGCGCCTGGATGGCGAACTTCTTCAGCTCGGGATAGGAAAACCCGTCGCCGCTGATCGAATGCAGCGTGATGAAGGTGTCGCCGAACTCGTCGTTGAAGTATGGGCCAAGCAGGCCCCGCGGCAGGTCACCCTGGATATCACCGACCTTCTTGCGCACCTGGTAGAAGGCGTCGTTCACCTCGGCGGCGTTGGTGTCGCCCTTGATCTGCACGGTGATGATGGCGCTGCCGGCCCGGGTGAAGGAGCGCACGAAATCGAGATGCGGCGTCTCCTGCAGCTTGCGCTCGATCTTGTTGACGACCTGGTCTTCCATCTCCTGGATCGAGGAGCCCGGCCAGATCGCCTGCACGACCATGACCCGGAAGGTGAAGTCGGGGTCTTCTTTCTGGCCCATGCGCATCAGGCCGAGCGCACCGGCGATGATGATCAGCCCGAACAGGAAGCGCGCGATGGAGGGATGGCCGATGGCCCAGCGCGACAGGTTGAAGGGCCGCTTTTCTTCAGTGGAGGTCGTCATCGGTGCTGGTCCACTTTGCTTGGTTGCCGGCGCCTGGTGCTTCGAAGAAGCGCGGCGCGCGAAACGAAATCATCTGCGTTCGATCTGGCTTCCGGGCGGCGTGACTCTTCGAGCAGAGAGACACTCATCGCGGTCGGACGCGCGGATCGATGCGGGGGGACATCGGCCTTGACGTCTCGACCTTCGGGCGCACGCCGCCCGGAAACCTGCGGCCGCGGGAACGCGCGGCCGTCCTGTCTGTCGTCAGCGCAACCGGCTGGCGTCTTCGCCCTCGGCGGAGGCGGACTGCTGCGCCACTCCGCCGGCGAGCTTCACCTTCAGATTCTCGGTCATGAACTGCGTGCCGGCGGCGACAACGATATCGCCTGGCTTCAACCCTTCGGCGACGCGCACGCCATCGGCGGCGAACTCGGCGACCTTGACCGGGCGGGCATGAACGGTGTCGGCGCCACGATCGACGGTCCAGACGATCGGCTGGCTGTCTTGCTTCGCCAATGCGCTCAGCGGGATCGATACGAGTTGCTTTTCGTTGGCGGCCGAGGCCTCGATATTGGCGGTCATGCCGAGCAGCACGCGCGGATCGTTGGGCAGGCTGACACGAACGGCGAAGGTACGCGACTGCGTATCGGCGCTGCCGGCGACCTCGCGGACCTTGCCGTCGAGCGCCAGCGTGTTGTCGGACCAGAAACCGGCCTTGACTGATTTGCCCGGCTTGAATTCGGCGATCTCCATTTCAGGCACCGCGATCAGCACTTCCTTTTCGCCGTCGACCGCGACAGTGACCACCGGCGAGCCGGAGCCAACCACCTGGCCGACATCGGCGTTGACACCCGTGACGATGCCGTCCCTGTCGGCCTTGAGGTCGGTATAGCCGACCTGGTTCTTGGCCTGGTCGAGCGACGAGCGGGCGGAGTCGCGGGTGGCGACCGCCTGGTCATAGGTCAGCGTCGCCTGTTCGAGCTGCGATTTCGGTGAAAAGTTCTTGGCGAAAAGCTGCTCGGCGCGCTTGCGGGCAAGCTCTGTTGTCTCGACCTGCCGTTCGGCCGCATCGAGCGTGGCCTGGGCACTCTTGACCGAGAGGTCATAGTCGGTGGGATCGATGCTGGCGAGCACATCGCCCGGCACGACATGCTGACCGATGTCGACGAGGCGCTCGGTGATCTTGCCGTTGACCCGGAAAGCGAGAGCACTTTCGGTGCGGGCGCGCACCGATCCCGAATAGGAGAGCGTGCGGGTGTCATGCGCCTGGGCGATCTCGACGACCTTGACCGGGCGGATGATGTCCTTGACTTCGGCTTTCTCCTGGCTGCAGCCGGCCAGAGCAAGCGCTCCGACGATCAAGCCCGCGACCGGCAGCCGGCTGATGATGGAATTGGACAAAGACATCGTGGTACTCCCGACTGGAGGCGGACTGGCAACACCGGCGAGCGGCGGCTATTTCAAGGCTCTGATGGCGTAGTCGATAAGTTCGTCGGGCATTGCCCGGTTGGTCTTGGCCAGGCACTGTGCCACCATCTGCGGGTGACAGAGGATCACGGTGGCGGCGCCGAAGCAGCGCGAGGCGGCTTCGGGATCCTGCTGCCGGAACTCGCCGGTCTCGACACCCTCGCGGATGACCTCGGCGAACAGGTCGTGGATGCTGTTGACGTGAGCGTCGATGACGGCCCAGTCGCGCTCGAGCGCGACGATGACCATCTCATGGACCTTTTGCTCGTCGAGCATGGTCTCCAGCGTCATCTTGTACTGGGCGTGAATGTAGCGCCGCAGCCGCTCCTCAGCGCTGATCGGCAGGTGCATGATCTCGTAGGCCATCTTGTAGCTGGCGCCGAGCATCCGGCCGCAGACGGCCTGGTGGATTTCGACCTTGGAGGCGAAGAAACGGTAGATGTTGGCCGGCGACATGCCGAGTTCGCGGGCGATGTCGGCGACATTGGTCTTGCCGTAGCCATAGTGCCGGAACAGGCGCTCTGCGCAATCGAGAATGCGCGTCACATTCTCTTGCCTGGCGGCCTCGGCGACTATGTTGGCGGCTTCGGACATGGCTCTTTCGTTTGACAAGTGACGAATTTCAATTTTCGTCAGTCGTAAATTGAAGAGAGCGGGATGTCAACGCGAAATCGACGTACGCGTATAATTGGTGACAGATGCTGACAGTGATCGACGAGTGCGACAGACGCCCACGATTGGCGGCCGGCCCTATGAGTTCGCCATTTCCCGCAGCCGGAACTTCTGGATCTTGCCCGTCGACGTCTTCGGTATTTCCTCGAAAATCACCGCCTTCGGTACTTTGAAGCGGGCCAGCAGCGCGCGGCAGTGTTCGATGATTTCGGCCTCGGTCGCGGTCTTGCCGGGCTTCAGCTCAACATAGGCTACGGGCACCTCGCCCCATTTGTCGTCGTGGCGCGCCACCACGCCACAAGAGGAAACGGATGGGTGCTTGTAGAGCGCATCCTCGACCTCGATCGAGGAAATGTTCTCGCCACCCGAGATGATGATGTCCTTGGAGCGGTCCTTGAGCTGGATGTAGCCGTCGGGATGCATGACGCCGAGATCGCCGGAATGGAACCAGCCGCCAGCGAAGGCTTCGTCGCTCGCCTTGCGGTTCTTCAAATAGCCTTTCATGACGATGTTGCCGCGAAACATGACCTCGCCGATGGTTTCGCCGTCGGCAGGCGTTTCGATCATTGTCTCGGGGTCCATCACGGTAAGCCCTTCGAGCGCGGCGTAGCGCACGCCTTGCCTCGCCTTCTTGGCGCTGCGTTCGCCTTTTTCGAGACCGTCCCATTCGCCGTGCCATTCGTTGACCACGGCCGGGCCATAAGTCTCGGTCAGGCCATAGAGATGGGTGACGGCAAAGCCGGCATCGGCCATGCCCGACAGCACGGCTTCGGGCGGCGGCGCGGCCGCGGTGTTGAAGGTCACGGTCTGCGCGAACGTGCGCTTGTCTTCGTCCTTCGCGTTGATCAGCACCGACATGACGACCGGCGCGCCACAGAGATGGGTGACGCCGTGATCGGCGATTGCATCGTAGATCGGCTTTGGCCGCACCCAGCGCAGGCAGACATGGGTGCCGGCCTGGACGGCGAGCGTCCAGGGGAAGCACCAGCCGTTGCAGTGGAACATCGGCAGCGTCCAGAGATAGACGGCATGCTTGGCCATGCCGGCATGGATTGTGTTGGTGTAGGCCATCAGGGCAGCACCGCGATGATGGTAGACGACGCCCTTCGGATTGCCCGTGGTGCCGGAGGTGTAGTTGAGCGAAATGGCGTCCCATTCGTCGTCTGGCATCGACCAGGCGAAATCCGCATCACCACTGGCGACAAAATCCTCGTAGTCGACTGCGCCGATGCGCTCGCCCTTCCGATAGGGCGCGTCGGCCGCATAGTCGGGATCGTCATAATCGATGACTAACGGCTTGACCTTGGCCAGTTCCAGAGCTTGCTGGACGACGCCGGAGAATTCGCGGTCGACGATCAGCACCTTGGTCTCGGCATGATCGAGCTGGAAGGCAATGACCGCGGCGTCGAGGCGGGTGTTGAGCGAGTGCAGCACGGCCTTGGTCATCGGCACGCCGAAATGCGCTTCCAGCATTGGCGGGGTGTTGGACAGCATGACGGTGACCGTGTCGCCCTTGGCGATGCCGCGCTTTTGTAGTGCCGAGGCAAGCTTCAACGAGCGGCGCCAGAAATCGCGATAGGAGATACGCTGGTTGCCGTGGATAATGGCGATATGGCTGGGATAGGTCCTTGCCGCACGCTCCAGATAGGTGAGCGGCGTCAGCGGCTGGTAATTGGCCGCGTTCCTGTCGAGATCCTGTTCGTATGGATTGCCCATCCCGCCTCCCCTTGCTTCCTGGTCGGAGACTTCTAATCACAGGCTCCTGGCCACGTCACCATTCTTCTATGGGAAGCCTGTCGATACCACAGCCGGCTTCGCCTTGATCCCGATCAACAAGTGAAAGATGTTTGCACTGTCCCGCTCAATTTGACTTTTGTCGAGAGCCGTGAATAATGTCAGCCGAGGAGACGGCATGGCGATCCGACCGGCAGAACAAATCATCCACAAGGCCGCCTGGCTCTATTATGCGCACGGCCTGCGGCAGGACCAGGTGGCTAGCCAGCTTAACATTTCCCGCGCCTCGGTGGCCATGTATCTGCGCAAGGCGCGCGAGACCGGCATCGTCAACATCTCAACCTCGACCCAGTTGTTCACCGACGACGTGATGGCGCGCAAGCTCGAGGACGCGCTGGGCCTCGACGCGGTCTGGATCGCGCCCGAGAACGGCCATATCCCGGACCCTTCGACCGACATTGCCGTGCTGGCGGCGAGCGTCTTTCTCGAACTGGTCAAGAAGGGCGATCGCATCGGTGTCGCCTGGGGCCGCACCGTCTACACCATCGCCGACATCATGTCCTATGCCGACCTGCAGGATGTCACGGTGGTGCAGCTCTGCGGCAATCTCGGCGCGCCTTATTCCTACCGGCCCGACCAGTGCACGATGGAAATCGCGCGCCGGCTCAACGCCAAGGGCCTCAATTTCTACGCGCCGCTGGTGCTATCTACGGAAGAGCTGGCACGCGCGCTGCGCGCCGAACCAGTGATCCGCGAGCAGCTGTCGGGAATCAAGGACTGCGATCTGGCGCTCTATTCGGTTGGAGCGGTCGACGCCGACAGCCATCTGGTCAAATGCGGCGCGCTGACATCAGGAGAAATGGCGGAGCTGCGCAGCCGAGGTGCTGCCGGCGTCATTGCCGGTCAGATCATCGATGCCGAAGGCAAGGTGCTCGACTGCGGCTACAACAGGCGGGTGATCTCCGCCGAACTTGCCTCGCTGCGCGCCATCGCCAGGCGCCTGATGGTGGTGCAGGAGGACAGCAAGTTCGAACCGCTGCTCGCCGCACTCACTGGGGGACTTTGCACGCATCTGGTGGTCGGCGCGCACATGGCGCAACGGCTGCTCGATCATGCCGGGGCGGCGCCACAAAAAGCATCCTGAAAAGCAACCCTTCGCCGGCGCATTGTCATCAAGGCGTCGCGGCATTCCTGTTTCACCACCCAAGACAGCAACTGGACGAAGCGAACATGAAGAATTTGTGGAACGACGACGCGGCCGAGAAACTCGTTGCCGATTATGCGAAGAAGGGCGTCGGCCGCGACCTCGCGCTGCGCGTTTACACGACGCGGCTGCTGGGTGGCGTGCCGCAGCTGGTTCTGCATGGCGGCGGCAACACCTCCTGCAAGATCAAGGCGACCGACCTCGTCGGTGACGAATGGGACGTGCTGTGCGTCAAGGGCAGCGGCTGGGACATGGCTGTCATCGAGCCGCAGGGCCTGCCGGCGGTCAAGATGGGCGCCCTGCTCAAGGCGCGTGCGCTGGACAAGCTCGCTGACGAGGACATGGTGGCGCTGCAGCGGGCGAACCTGATCGACCCGTCCTCGCCCAACCCTTCGGTGGAAACGCTGCTGCACGCCTTCCTGCCGCACAAATTCGTCGACCACACCCATTCGACCGCCATTCTGGCCATCGTCGACCAGGAAGACTCGAAGCCGCTGGTAAAGGCGGTGTTCGGGAGCAAGATGGGCTACGTGCCCTACATCATGCCGGGCTTCGACCTCGCCAAGGCGGCGGCCGACGTGTTTGATGCCGACCCGACAGTCGAGGGCCTGATCCTTGACAAGCACGGCATCTTCACCTTCGGCGACGACGCCAAACAGGCCTACGACCGGATGATCCACTATGTGAACGTCGCCGAGGAGTACGTCGCCAAGAACGCCAAGCCTCAGGCGGCGAAGGCCGCGCTGCCGGCAAGGCTCGCGACACCGGCGTCCATCGCGCCAATGCTGCGCGGTGCCGTTGCGGTGGCACGCGGCGAGGGCCGCTTCGATCGCATGATCAGCGATTTCCGCACCTCGGATGCAATCGTCGATTTCATCAACTCGTCCAAAATTGCCGACTACGCCGGACGCGGTGTTTCGACGCCTGACCTGTCGATCCGCATCAAGACCGGACCGATGGCGGTGCCGGCACCCGATGCTGATAAGGTCGGCGAGTACAAGGCCGTGATCAAGAGCCATGTCGACGCCTTTGTCGGGGATTATCGCGCCTATTTCGAAACCAATGACGCACTCGATGATGTCAAGCGCACCATGCTCGACCCGATGCCGCGGCTGACGCTGGTGCCAGGCCTCGGCATGTTTGGCCACGGCCGTACGCTCAAGGATGCCAGGATCGCTTCCGACGTTGGCGAGATGTGGATCGAGGCGGTGCGGGGCGCCGAGGCGGTCGGCCATTTCCATCCGCTGTCCAAGGCCGATTTGTTCCCGCTCGAATACTGGTCGCTGGAACAGGCCAAGCTCGCCTCCAACAAGCCGAAGCCGCTGACCGGCCAGGTGGTGCTCATCACCGGCGGCGCCGGCGCGATCGGTGCTGCGACCGCCAAGCTTTTCGCCGACAATGGCGCGCATGCGGTCGTTGTCGATCTCGACGCCGAGAAGGCTGCCGAGGCCGCCAAGAAAGCCGGCAACAATTCGATCGGCGTCGGCGCCGACATCACCGACCCGGCACAAGTGCGCGCCGCCTTTGACAAAGCTGTGGCCGTGTTCGGCGGCGTCGACATTCTCGTCTCCAATGCCGGCGCGGCCTGGGAAGGCCGGATCGGCGAACTCGACGATGCGCTGCTGCGCAGGAGTTTCGAGCTCAATTTCTTCGCCCACCAGTCGGTGGCGCAGAACGCCGTGCGCATCATGCTCGAACAGGGCACCGGCGGCGTGCTGCTGTTCAACACCTCCAAGCAGGCGGTCAATCCGGGCCCGAAATTCGGCGCCTATGGCGTGCCGAAGGCGGCAACCCTGTTCCTGTCCAGGCAATACGCGCTCGACTATGGCGCCCACGGCATCCGCTCGAACGCCGTCAACGCCGACCGCATCCGCTCGGGTATTTTGACCGATGCCATGATCGCCAGCCGCTCCGGCGCGCGCGGCGTGTCGGAGAAGGAATACATGTCCGGCAATCTGCTCGGTCAGGAAGTAACGGCGCAGGACGTGGCGCAGGCCTTCCTGCATCACGCGCTGGCCGAACGGACGACCGCCGACGTGACGACGGTCGACGGCGGCAACATCGCAGCCGCGCTGCGGTAAGCATTTCCAGCTGACAACAAAAAGGGCGGCTCGTGGGCCGCCCTTTTCGTTTGTGTCGTAACGAACTTTACTTCGCGTTGGGGTTCGGCATCCAGGCCGGCATGGCGACATCGGCATGGGCGAACTGCGGCAGCTTGGCCGACAGGTCTTCCATGTTCTTGATGTCCTTGTCGATCAGCTCTTTCTGCGTGATCAGCGTCGGCGGCACGATGACGTTGTGGCCGGGGTCTTCACCAGCCAGCAGTTGCGCCAGCGCGCGCACCGAGACCTGGCCGACGACGGCCGGGTTGGTTGCAGCGGTGGCAGCCCAGGCGCTGTCGGGCTCACGCATCGCGGCGATGTCGGATGTCGAGATGTCGGCCGAGTAGATCTTGATCTTCTTGTTCAGGCTGGCCTCGTCGACGGCGATCTTCACGCCCTTGGCGAATTCGTCATAGGGGGCGAACATAACGTTGATGTCGGGGTGGGCAGTCAACACCGAACGCGCCTGGTTGGCGACCGAGTTGGCGATCGGATTGTCGAGCGTGCCGAACATCGCGACCTCCTTGATGCCGGCATACTTCTTCTTCACGTCGATCCAGGTCTCGTTGCGGCGGTCGAGCGGCGCGATGCCGGCGACGTAGACATAGCCGGCATTCCAGGTCTCGCCATTGTCCTTGACCGCCTGCTCGAGCGCCAGACGCGCAAGGTCTTTGTCCGACTGTTCGATCTGCGGGATCTTGGGGTTTTCGACATTGACGTCGAAGGCCACCACCTTGATGCCGGCATCGACCGCGCGCTGAGCGGCGTCCTTCATCGATTCCGTCAGGCCGTGCTGGATGATGATGCCTTGCACGCCAAGCGCGATGGCCTGATCGACCATGTCGGACTGAAGGGCGGCGTCCTGACGGCTATCGAGCACGCGCAGGTCGATGCCGAGTGCCTTGGATTGCGCCTCGACGCCTGAGAGATAGGCCTGGAAGAAGTCGCCGGTCGAGAGATAGCGTACCAGCGCGATCTTGACGCCGGGCTTGTCGAACGGGGCCGGTTTGTCGGCAGCCAACGCCGGGAACTGCATCAGCATGGTTGCGCCGGCCAATCCGAGCGCGACCTTCCCCAGAAGTCTTCTTGTAATCGTCACTTTGTTTCCTCCACTCTTGTTGAACTCGAAAATCCTGTCCGGTCGAAACTATCTCTTGCCCCTGCCCGAAAGGGCAAAGGTGAAGACAAGGGCGACGACCAGAACCACGCCCTTGACGAAATCCTGCGTGTAGTAAGGTGCGTTCATCATCGTCAGGCCTTGCAGCAAGATGCCGACGAACAGCGCGCCTATGGCGGTGCCAAAGGCGTTCGGCTTGGCGGCGCCCAGCACCGCGTAGCCGATGAGTGCTGCGGCAACAGCATCGAGCAGTAGATTGTTGCCCGAAGCGATGTCGCCGCGCCCAAGCCGTGCGGCGAGCAAAATGCCGCCGATCGAGGCAAAGACGCCTGAAATGACGTAGGCCCAGATCTTGTATGCCTTGACCGGCGCACCGGCGAGTTCGGCGGCGCGCTCGTTGGAGCCGACGGCGTACATCATGCGGCCGAAGCGGGTGTATTCGAGGAAGAACCAGATCAGCACGGCCAGAACGAGCAGCACGACCACCGACACCGGGATGAGGTTCGGGATGAAGAAGTCGAAGCGGTGGCGGCCGAGCGCCAGGAAGGCATCGGAGAATTTGCCGTTGGCGACCGAGCCGTCGGGCATGGTCATGCCGGTGGCGATCGAACGGCCTTCGGTCGGGATGCGCTGCAGGCCGACGAGCAGGAACATCATGCCCAGCGTCGCCAGCAGATCTGGCACGCGCATGTAAACGATCAGCCAGCCATTGATAAGGCCGACAATGGCGCCGATGAGCAGACAGGCAACGACCGCGACGACCGCGTTCTGTTCCAGCACCACCATGACATAGGAAGCCGCCATCATGGCCGATGTGGCGACCGAGCCGATCGACAGGTCAAAGCCGCCGACGACCAGCGTGGCGGTGACGCCGAGCGCCAGCACGCCGGTGATGGCGACCGACTGGAAGATGAAGATGGCACTTTGCGGCGAGACGAAACCGTCCGCGGCAATCGCGAAATAGGCGACCAGCCCGAACAACAGGACGATGAAGCCATAGCGGATGGCGTGGTCGCGCAGCGTCATTCAGCGCACCCCGGCGCCGCTGCCCACTTTACCCAACTCGAACCCATGCTCACTCCATTCCAATTCTACCCGCCGCCACGCTCAGGCCGCGCTATGCAACGGCCCACCGGCAACCTCGGCCAGCAGGCGGTCGAGATCGACATCGGCATTGCGGTGTTCACCGACGATTGTGTGCTCCGACATGACCAGGATGCGGTCGGCCGTCTCCAGCGCCTCGTCGAGTTCGGTGACGAACAGGAGCGTCGCGCGGCCATGGGCGCTTGCCCTGAGCTTGGCGGCGATGTCGCGCCTGGCCGAGATGTCGACGCCCTGAAACGGCTCGTCGAGGATGAACAGCGCGGCATCCTGCGCCATCCAGCGGGCGACCATCACTTTCTGCTGGTTGCCACCGGACAATGCCGACATTTCGTCCTTCTCGGAGCGGCAGACGATGCTGAGCTCCTCGATCTGCCGGCGCGCGGTGGCGCGTTCGAGGCGGCGCTTGAGCACGCTCAGATTCGACATCCGCTTGAGGAACGGCAAGCTGACATTGCGCTCGATGTTGAAGTCGCCGACGATGCCGCTGGTGGCGCGGTCCTTGGCGACGAGGAACACGCCCGCCGCGATCGCATCGCCGGCCGAGCGCGGCATATAGGGCTTGCCGTTCATCGTCATGGAGCCGGCGAGCGGCTTGCGGACGCCAAACAGCGTCTCGGCAAGTGCTGTCTTGCCGACGCCGACGAGACCGGTGATGGCAACAACCTCGCCATCGCCGAGTGTCAGCGAGATCGGCTTGGCACCGTGCGCGATGCGCAGGCCTTCCACGGTCAGGACCGCCTTGACGGAGTCCCTGGCAACGATCTGGTCAAGATGGATCTTGCGGCCGAGCATGGCGTTGACCGCACCTTCATAGTCGAGCGGCTTGGTGTCGAAGACGCCCGAAATGACGCCGTCGCGCATCGAGACGATGCGGTCGGCAAGCCGCCTGATATCCGACATGCGATGCGAGATATAGAGGATCGCCACGCCCTGCTCGCGCAGCCTGTCAACCAGCGCAAACAACCGGTCGGCCTCGGCGCTGGAGAGCGAGGAGGTCGGCTCGTCGAGGATCAGCACTTGCGGCTGGTGCGCCAGCGCGCGCGCGATCGCTACCATCTGGCGATCGGCGAGCGACAGATCGCTGACGCGGGCCTTCAGATCGATGGTCAGCACCATGCGGTCGGCAACCGCCTTGGCCTCACGGCGCACGCGGACTGGATTGAACAGGGTCGGTGCGCCCTTGCCGCTCAACCTGTCCAAGGTCAGATTGGTGGCGACGTCGAGGTCGGCGACGACCCCGTCATTGATGTTCTGGTGCACGGTGACGACGCCCGCGCGGATCGCTTCCGCCGGTGTGTTCGGCGCGAAATCCTGGCCGGCCAGCGTCATGGTGCCGCCGCCGCGTTCGTAGACGCCGCTGATGATCTTGACGAGGGTGGATTTGCCGGCGCCGTTGGCGCCCATCAGCACGGTCACTTCGCCGGCATGGAGGTCCAGCGAGACGCCGCCAAGCACCTCGTTGCGGCCAAAGGATTTCCTCAGTCCCTGTACGCGGAACACGGCATTGCCGACCATGCATTCCTCCCTGACCGTGACGCTATGGTCAATGTCGGCAATTGTCAACACGATTGACAATTGCCAGATCGCTTCCTAGCTTGGCCACGCCGCCATGCCTCCGTTATGTTCGGAGTGCATATGCGAGAGGATGATGATGACTCAGAAATTGCCGTTTGAAGCACTGTCGGTGGAGACGCTTGCAACGCGCCTCGGCGCCAACGAGGCGCTGTGCGCCAGGATCGGCAAGGACACCAGCGCCTGGAAGGTCCGTGAGGTCGGCGATGGCAATCTCAATCTGGTGTTCATCGTCGAGGGCGCCAGCGGTGCGGCCGTGGTCAAGCAGGCCCTGCCCTATGTCCGACTGGTCGGCGACAGCTGGCCATTGCCCCTAAAACGCTCCTTCTTCGAATATCACGCGCTGACCAGGCAAGAGGCGCGTGCACCAGGCTCCGTGCCGGCGATCTATTATTTCGATGAAGGCCAGGCGCTGATAATCATGGAGTATCTGGCGCCGCCACACATCATTCTCAGGCGCGCCCTGATCGACGGGCGCCAGTTGCCCAACATTGCCAGGGATATCGGCCTGTTCATGGCTCGAACGCTGTTTCGCGGCTCCGATCTCTCCATGCCGACCAAGGACCGAAAGGCCGATCTGGCGCTGTTCGCCGACAATGTCGACCTCTGCGGCATCACCGAGGATCTGGTGTTTTCCGACCCCTATTTCGACGCCAAGCTGAACCGGCATACGTCGCCGCAGCTCGACGTCCTGGTTGCCGAACTGCGCGCCGATCGCGATCTCAAGGTCGAGGCCCAACGGCTGAAGCACATCTTCGCCGCCAATGCCGAAACGCTGCTGCATGGCGATTTGCATTCCGGCTCGATCATGGTCACAGACACGGAGACCCGGATGATCGATCCGGAGTTCGCCTTCTACGGTCCGATGGCCTTCGATGTCGGCATGCTGCTCGCCAATTTCTGGATGTCCTTCTTCTCGCAGCGTGGCCACGAGGAGAACGGCAAGCGCGACACCATGCGCGCCTATCTGCTCGAGGTGACGAACGAGACATGGTCGGTGTTTCGCGCCGAGTTCTCGCTGATGTGGCGCACTGAGCGGACAGGGATGCTCTATCAAAAAAGCCTGTTCGAGGATCAGGGCGACAGGCTGGGTGCCGAGCAGGCGCTCGATCATGTGCTGCATCAGATCTGGACCGATCTGCTCGGCTTTGCCGGCATCGAGGTGCACCGGCGCATCCTCGGCCTCGCCCACAATGCCGATTTCGAGACCATTGCCGACGAGGATCTGCGCGCCTCTTGCGAGGCCAAGGCGCTGAAATTCGGCCGTCACATCGCCGTCAACCGGCGACAGATACACAGCATCGACGAGGTCAACACCCTGGCCACGCTGATCGAACAGGAGAACAGCATTTGAACGTCGGCGACCGCCACTATCGCACCATCTGGCTGAGCGACGACGGACGTTCGGTCGAGATCATCGACCAGCGCTGGCTGCCGCATGATTTCCGCATCGAGACAATCGGCACCGTCGGCGGCATCGCCACGGCCATCCGCGACATGTGGGTGCGCGGCGCGCCGCTGATCGGCGTCACCGCGGCCTATGGCGTCGCCATGCAGATGGCGGACGATCCGTCCGACGCAGCGCTCGATGCGGTCTGGGAGACGCTGCACGAGACGCGTCCGACGGCGATCAATTTGCGCTGGGCGCTTGACGAAATGCGGCGCTTCCTCAAGCCGCTCGCACCGCAGGAGCGCGCCGCAGCCGCCTATCGGCGTGCCAGTGAGATCGCCGACGAGGATGTCGGGCTGAACCGCGCCATCGGCGAAAACGGCCTTGCCATCATCAAGGCGATCGCCGCGCGCAAACAGCCGGGCGAGCCGGTCAATATCCTGACCCACTGCAATGCCGGCTGGCTAGCGACAGTCGACTACGGCACCGCCACCGCACCGATCTATCTGGCAACCGAAGCGGGCATTCCCGTCCACGTCTATGTGGATGAAACGCGGCCGCGCAACCAGGGCGCCCAGTTGACGGCCTGGGAGATGGCCGGGCACGGCGTGCCGCACACGCTGATCGTCGACAATGCCGGCGGCCACCTGATGCAGCGCGGCGAAATCGACATGGTGATCGTCGGCACCGACCGCACCACAGCCGATGGCGATGTCTGCAACAAGATCGGCACCTATCTCAAGGCGCTCGCCGCCGCCGACAATGACGTGCCGTTCTATGTCGCGCTGCCGTCGCCGACCATCGACTGGACGGTGCATGACGGGCTGAAAGAGATCCCGATCGAGCAACGCTCGGCTGACGAGGTGTCGCTGGTGTGGGGCAAGACCGCCAGCGGCGAGATCGCGCAGGTGCGCATCTCGCCCGAAGCGACGCCTGCGGCGAACCCGGCCTTCGATGTGACCCCGGCGCGGCTGGTGACTGGCCTTATCACCGAACGCGGCATCGCCAAGGCCTCGCGCGAAGGCCTGAAGGCGATGTTCCCCGAACGGGCATAGCGTTAGCACCCGGCTGACCAGCTACCGCGCGGAATCTAGTACAGCGGCTCGGCCATGTGCTTGGGCGTTGGCCATTTCTTGGTGACGCCGGGCTGCACCGGTCGCTCAAGATAAGTCGACAACACCACGTAGCTGCGCGTCGAGGTAACGCCAGGCGTTTCGTAGAGGCGAGCGAGCAGGCCTTCGAGCGCTCTCGTATCTTCGGTGCGGACCTTCAGCAACATGCAGGTATCTCCGGCGACCGTGTGGATCTCCTCGACTTCCGGATATTGCGAAACCGCCATCAGCTCCGGCGTCTTGCCCCAGCCCCTGGTGTCGATATGCACGAAAGCAAGCAGCGGCTTCTTCACCGCCTTGGGGTCGATGATGACAGCGGTGCCGCGAATGGCGCCGCTGCGCCGAAGCCGCTTGACCCGTTCATGGGCGGCTGGCGGTGAAAGGCCAACCCGATCACCCAGTTCGGCGTAGCTGATCGTGGCGTCGTCGACGAGAACGCCTAATATCTTTCGGTCAATTGCATCGACGTCACGGGGCGCCGGCCTGTTCAGCGGAATACCATCTGTTTCTTCATCCATAGCGATAATCCCGATTGCGACAGAATTTAATACGGCCATTATGGCTATATGTCGAATAGCGATCAAGCCACAGTCCTGACAGCCGGCGCCAGACAGCCGATCCCGGCCCTCGCCTATCTGCTGACCGGCTGTATCGCCGTGATCGGCTCGAATTCGCTGGTCCTGGGGCCGATCGCCCCGGCCGTCGCCTCCTCATTTGGAACAAGCGTGCCGGTCGTCATGATCGCGGCGGCCGCATTCGGCCTCGGCACCTCGGCAAGTGCCCTGTTCCTGGCCCGCTACATCGACCGGCTCGGCGCCCGCCGGATGCTACAGGGGGCATTGCTGTTGCTGGCGCTAGCACTTGTTGCGAGTGCGCTGGCGCCGACGGTGGTTATGCTGGTCGCGGCTCAACTGGTCGCCGGCATCGCCGCTGGCGTCGCCATGCCGGCGATCTATGCCAGCGCCGCCGCGATCGCGCCGCCTGGCCGTGAAAGCGGGACGATCGGCGTCGTGCTGACCGGATGGACCTTGAGCATGGTGGCCGGCGTTTCGTTGTCAGCCGTGCTTGCCGATCTCGTGCATTGGCGCGCCGTCTTCGCGTTGGTCGCGGTTCTTGCGGCCCTTGCTTGGGTTGGGCTGACAATGACGTCGCTCAGCGACGTCAGGAGGGCCGGCCCGGCGCCCGCCCCGCTCGAGGCGCTCAACATTCCTGGCATTCTGCCACTTCTGGTCGCCTGCGCCGCCTTCATGACCGCCTTCTACGGCGTCTATGGCTATCTCGGAGACCATCTTCATGTCGGGCTGGGTGAGCCGGTCAGCGCCAATGGGCTTGCCGCACTCGCCTATGGCATCGGTTTCGGCATGGCAGCATTTCTAGACGGCGCCATCGATCGGCTTGGTGCGCGACGCGTCATGCCATTCGCCTATCTGCTTGTGGCTGCCGTCTACATCGCTATTGCCGCGACCAGCGACAATTTCGGCCTGACGCTGGCCATGGTCGCGATCTGGGGACTTACCAACCATTTCGGACTGAACGTCCTGGTCACTTGCCTGTCCGCACTCGATCCCTCGCGACGCGGCACGATCATGGGCCTGAACAGTGCGGTCACCTATCTGGCAGTCTTTATCGGCACCACCGGCTTCGGCCCGCTTTATTCGAACTTCGGTTTTGCCGTCTGTGCGACGGTTGCGGCGCTGCTCATGCTGGTGGCCGCATCGGCAGCGGCATGGCGCACGCAACAAGGTGGTTCTTTCACGTGATTGCTCCAGTCGACAGAACGTGACTGGCCACCGGCCTGCCGCCCGGTTGACAGCGGCACCCCTGCCCTTCCATACAAAGCCCGTTAATGTTCTCAGGGCGGGGTGAAAGTCCCCACCGGCGGTAAGGGTCCCGACCCAAGCCCGCGAGCGCTTTCCGACACAATCGGAAAGGTCAGCAGATCCGGTGTGATTCCGGAGCCGACGGTATAGTCCGGATGAAAGAGAACGAAACGGCAAACGGACCGCCCTGGCGGGCCGGTTTCCGTATCGTGCGTCCTGATTCTGGTTCGAAACGGAAGGATGGACCCATGAATCAGCATTCCCACAAAGACTATGAAACTGTTCGCATCGCCGTTATCCGCGCGCGCTGGCATGCCGATATCGTCGATCAATGCGTGCACGCCTTCGAGGCGGAACTGGCCGACATCGGCGGTGAGCGCTTCGCCGTCGATGTTTTCGACATGCCCGGCGCCTACGAAATCCCGCTGCATGCCAAGACCCTGGCCCAGACCGGCCGCTACGCGGCGATCCTCGGCACGGCCTTCGTCGTCAATGGCGGCATCTACCGGCATGAGTTCGTCGCCAGTGCCGTCATCGACGGCATGATGAATGTGCAGCTGTCGACTGGCGTGCCGGTGCTTTCGGCGGTACTCACGCCACTGAATTACCACGACAGCGCCGAGCACCACCGCTTCTTCTTCGAGCACTTCACCGTCAAGGGCAAGGAAGCGGCCAAGGCCTGCGTGGAAATTCTCGCCGCACGGGAAAAGATCGCGGCATGAAATGTTCCCGGCCGGGTGGAAATCGCGATAACACCCGGTAGTATTTGCGAAAAGTCGGGAGGATGCCGGTGCAGACCAAGAAGATCATTAATGATGGCAACCGCGCCGTCGACGAGATGCTCGAAGGGATCCTGGCCGCGCATCCTCGCCATCTCAGGAGCGCGGACGGCAGCCCGCGCTCGATCATCGCCCGTGACGGGCCGCGGCCCGGCAAGGTCGGGCTGGTCATCGGCGGTGGTTCGGGCCATGAGCCGACCTTTCTCGGCTTTGTCGGCAAGGGGCTGGCGGACGCGGCGGCCATCGGCAATGTCTTTGCCTCGCCACCGCCAGATCCGATCCTGGAATGCGCCAAAGCGGTGAGCGGCGGCGCCGGCGTCCTGTTCATGTACGGCAACTATGCCGGCGACGTGATGAATTTCGACATGGCGGCCGAGATGGCCGCGATGGACGACATAGAGGTGCGCACCGTGCTGACCACAGACGACGTCGCCTCGGCACCGCGCAACCAGCGCCAGAAGCGCCGCGGCGTCGCCGGCAATTTCTTCATCTTCAAGGCGGCCGGTGCAGCCTGCGACCTCATGCTCTCCCTGGACGAGGTCGAGCGCATCGCGCGCAAGGCCAATGACCACACCTTCACCATGGGCGTGGCGCTGTCGCCCTGCTCGCTGCCGCAGACAAGGCGGCCGAATTTCGAGATCGGCGCCGACGAGATGGAGATCGGCATGGGCATCCATGGCGAACCCGGCATCGCGCGCGGCAAGCTCGGAACCGCCGACGAGATCACCGACGAGATGCTGGACAAGATTTTCGCCGAGATGGCGCCGTCGCGCGGCGACAAGGTCGCGGTGCTGGTCAACTCGCTCGGCTCGACGCCGCTGATGGAACTCTACATCATGAACCGGCGGGTCAAGCAGAAGCTCGACGACATCGGCGTTTCCATTCACGCGACCTGGGTCGGCAATTACTGCACGTCGCTCGAAATGGCCGGCGCCTCGGTGACGCTGATGCATCTCGACGAGGAGTTGCAGACGATGCTGGACCACCCTTGCGACTGTGCCATGTTCCGCGTCGGCTGACGAAAGAGCGATCCTGTGACCATCAATGCCGCTGGCCTGAAACGAATGTTCGATGCGATCGCGGTGGCGATCGAGGCCGACAGGGACCGGCTCTGCCAGCTCGACGGTGTCATTGGCGACGCCGACCACGGCATTGCGATGGAGCTCGGCTTCAATGCCGTGCGGGATGCGCTGGCGCCGCTCGATCTGGCGACTACCGATCCGACGGCGCTGCTCAACATCGCGGCGAAATCGTTCCTCAATGCCGTTGGCGCCTCGTCAGGCCCGCTCTATGCAACGGCCTTCATGCGCGGCGCCGCCGCCGTCAAGGGCAAGGCGACGCTGGTGGACGCGGACTTCATCGCTTTGTTCCAGGCCATGGCGCAAGGCATCAAGGATCGCGGCAAGGCGGAACCTGGCGAAAAGACGATGGTCGATGCCTGGCAGCCGGCGGCCGAAGCGGCCGCCGCAGCCACTATCGCCGGCAAGACCCTTGCCGAGAGCCTTCAGGCAGCCCTTGCCGCCGCCGAGCGCGGTGCGAAAGCGACCAAAGACATGATCGCCGCCAAGGGCCGCTCCTCGCGGCTCGGCGAGCGATCGCTCGGGCACATGGATCCGGGCGCCGCCTCGGCCGTGACGGTCATCACGGCGATGAAGAAGAGCCTGTCTTAGGCCTTCGCCGCGTCGAGCCTGTCGATCGCCTGGACATTGCCGGCCGAAGGGCCTTTCTCGTCGAACTCGGAAGCGAGCCATGTATCGACGATCGCCTTGGCCAGTTCCGGGCCGATCACGCGGGCACCCATGGTGATGATCTGGGCGTTGTTGGATTTCGCCGCGCGCTCGGCCGAATAGGTGTCGTGGGTGAGTGCCGCGCGGATGCCCGGCACTTTGTTGGCCGAGATCGAGACACCGATGCCGGTGCCGCAGAACAGGATGCCGCGATCATTCTCGCCGTCGACGATCGTCTGGGCGAGTTTTTGCGAGAGGTCGGCATAGTAGCCTGCCTGGCTGAGATCGCTCACAGTCAGGTCGGATTTGGTGGCCAGATGGGCAGCGATGACATCGAGCAGCGGCTTGCCGGCGCTGTCGGCTCCTATGGCTATTTTCATGGTTTTCCCTTTCGTGTTTGGATGATTTCAGATCGCCGCCGAAGCGCGGCCGAGAATGTCGATGTAGCCATCCGCCTGCCAGGCGGAGCGGCCGATGAAGAGGCCGTCAATATTGGGCTGGCCGATCAGCTCGGCGGCGTTGCCGGGATTGACGCTGCCGCCATAGAGCACCGGCGGCACGGACGGCAGCAGGCCGCCGGCCACCCGCTTGATCAGTGCCTGCTGTTTGTCTGCATAGTCGGAGCTGGCCGGAATACCCTTGTCGCCGATCGCCCAGACAGGCTCGTAGGCGAACAGGATTTTTGCGCTCTTTGCCTCGCCTTCGAGGAATTGCAGCGCGCCCTCGACCTGAGCGCTCAGCACGGCATCAGCCTTACCGCCTTCCCGCTCCGCCAGCGTCTCACCGACGCAGATCAACGGGATCAAGCCGTGCTTCACAGCCGCCGCCGTCTTCAGGCCGACGGTGTCGTCGGTCTCGCCGAAATGTTCGCGACGTTCGCTGTGTCCGAGTTCGACCAGGTCAAGCCCGCAATCGCTCAGCATCAGTGGTGAGATCTCGCCGGTCCAGGCGCCGGCATCGGCCCAATGCATGTTCTGGGCGCCGACCTTGATGCGCGTCGATGACAGCGCCCGCTTGACCTCGCGCACCGCTGTGAAAGGCGGGATGACGAAAGGCTGGATGCGGTCATCGAAACCGGGATTGAAGCCGGCTAGGCGCTCTGCGAAAGCCAGCGCCTCGGCGAGCGTCTTGTTCATCTTCCAGCTTGTACCAACCCAATACACCACGCATACTCCTTGCTCAGTTGCCGGACTCAGCTGCCGACCAGGGCCATCGAGACACCGGCGGCATCCAGCGCCTCGGACAACCCCGGCTCGAGCTCACGTCCGGTGAAGACCGTGTCGAACGCCTTGAGGTCGGTGAGAAAATGCAGCGCCGTGCGGCCGAACTTGCCGTGATCGACCAGCAGATATTTACGGGTTGCCGCCGCCATCATCAGCCGCTTGGCCTGCACGACCTCCTGGTCCTGATGGAAGGCGGAGGCGCCATGGATGGCGGATGAGGACAGGAAGGCGACGTCGGCGCGCAGCGATTTGAGCATGTCCTCGGCGAGCAGGCCGAAGAAGCCGTGGAATTTCTTGCTGTATTGCCCGCCAAGCGCGATCAGGTTGATGCCTCCGGCGCCGGCCAGCTCCTGGATGACGGCCAGATTGTTGGAGATCACCGTTAGCGGCCGCAAATCGGCGAGATGGCGCGCGATGCCGCCCGCCGTCGAGCCGTCGTCGATGATCACCGTCTGGCCAGGCTCGATCATGGCCACGGCAGCTGCCGCGAGGCGCTGCTTTTCCTCGGTCGCCTGCTTCTGCCGGTAGCGGAAATCGCTTTCGAACAGACTGCTCGGCTGGATCGAGGCGCCGCCTCGCACCTTGCGCAGGAAACCACTTTCCTCGAGTTCGTCGAGGTCGCGGTGCACGGTCATTTTCGAGATACCAAAGCGCAAAGCGAGATCGTCGACGCTGGCCTGACCGGCGTCCATCAGAAAGTCCATGATGCCTTGCCGTCTGATGTCGCTCTTCATTGCAGCCGACCGCCAACGCCGCAGCGTGGTTCCTTGATCAAGCGGAGACATAATAGCAGCTGTCGTCGCAAAAGTATCAGAAATTTTGTGATAATGGGATGATTTGTTGGGATATTCAACTTGCTCTCGTCAATGCGCTGTAACAAGAATTGCTGCCGGGACGGGCTGTGACGGTTGCGGTTGCGCCGAAATCCGGCCAGAAGCATCGGTGGGCTGGACGATGCGCGGACAGTCCGCAACCACAGGTTTGAAACCAGATACGGGAGACTATTCGTTGGCTCGCATCACATTGAGACAATTGCTCGATCACGCCGCCGAATACGGCTATGGCGTGCCGGCCTTCAACATGAACAACATGGAACAGGGCCTCGCCATCATGGAGGCGGCGGAAGAGACCAAGTCGCCTGTCATCCTGCAGGCAAGCCGCGGTGCGCGCGCCTATGCCAATGACGTGGTGCTGGCCAAGCTGATCGATGCGCTGGTCGAAATCCACCCCGACATCCCGGTCTGCATGCATCTCGACCATGGCAACAACGAAGCCACCTGCGTCACCGCGATCCAGTACGGCTTCACCTCGGTGATGATGGATGGCTCGCTCAAGGAAGACGGCAAGTCGCCGGCCGACTACACCTACAATTCGGGCATCACCAAGCGCGTCGTCGACATGGCGCATTGGGGTGGCGTCTCGGTCGAAGGCGAAATCGGCGTTCTGGGATCGCTGGAGAGCGGCGGTGGCGAGCAGGAAGACGGCCATGGCGTCGAAGGCGCGATCAGTCACGACCAGTTGCTGACCGATCCGGAACAAGCGGTGCAGTTCGTCAAGGACACGCATGTCGACGCGCTGGCGGTTGCCATGGGCACCAGCCACGGTGCCTACAAATTCTCGCGCAAGCCGGACGGTGCGGTGCTGGCCATGAACGTCATCGAGGAGATCCATCGCCGTTTGCCCAACATGCATCTGGTGATGCATGGCTCATCTTCGGTGCCGGAGGATCTGCAGGAGATCATCAACAAATATGGCGGCCAGATGAAGCCGACCTGGGGCGTGCCGGTGGAAGAGATCCAGCGCGGCATCAAGCACGGCGTGCGCAAGATCAACATCGACACCGACAACCGCATGGCGCTGACCGGTGCTATTCGCAAGGTGCTGACGGAAAACCCGAGCGAGTTCGATCCGCGCAAATATCTGACGCCGGCAATGGCGGCCATGCGCAAGCTCTGCAAGGAGCGCTTCGAGCAGTTCGGCACCGCCGGCAACGCGCCGAAGATCAAGCCGCTGCCGGTCTCGGAGATGGCCAAGCGCTACAAGTCGGGCAGCCTCGATCCGAAATTCGGATAGCGCGGTTCACCGTTTCATGGAACCGGCGAACCACTCTATTTCTTTGTTTTGACGCAATTCCGGACGGAAAACCGCTTCACACTTTTCCTGGAATTGCTCTAGGTTCAGCCGATTTCAAATCTGCTTTTATCGGGCAGGAGCCGCATCGGCTCCTGCCCGATTTCTATTCGGCCTTTGGCAGAAGACCGGACCTGCCGGCGTCGATGAACGGCGCCCAATAGTCGACGGACTCGCGGATCATGGCGACGACCTGATGGTCGACCGGCTCGCGCTCACGGAACGACAGTTCGAGGCAGATCTCGTTGTCGGTGCCGCCGCCGCGCCGCACCGTCTCCAACAGTCTTTCAGGCGTGATGCGGCCGTCCCGGTTGTAAGCCGCGGTGAACGGCCAGTGGCCACCCTTGTTCATCGACGATTGCTTGATGTGGATGATCGGCGATTTCCTGGGAAAGGCTTCCGCCCACGCATAGGGATCGATGTCGGCCGGGTTGCTGGAGGTGACGTCCCCATGGTCGATGTCGACCATCATTTCCAACGGAATGTCCATCCCGGCCGCGTCGATCGCATCCTGCAGCCCCCGGCAGCTCTCGATGGTATGACCGAACTCGCGGCCGACCGACATCGGCTCCCAGAACAGATAGGTCAGGCCTGCCGCCCTGGCATGCTCGGCAACCTCGCGCCAGCAGTCCAGCGCGATGTCGAACAGCCGCGCGCGACGCTCGGGGTCGTCAAAGTCGCGATGGGTGAAGATGGCGAATTGCGTGCCCATGCCGCTGGCGCCAAGCTCGGCCGAAATGTCGGCAAAGGTCTTGAACCAGTCGACATAGTAGCGGCGCACGTCGGCATCGGGATGGCCGAAATGATTGAGCCGACCGTAAGGGCCGGTCATGCCCGAGGTGACGCGCACACCGGTACGGTCGAGTGCGCTGCGGAACAGGCGGACGAATTTGACGATCGTCGCCGCCGGCCAGCCCGGATTGACGAATTCATGCGTGAGCTGCACGTCCCGGATGCCGATTTCGTAAGCGATCGTGTCGATCAAGTCATCCGGATCGGCGAAGCGATTGACCAGCGGATTGGTGTTGAGAGAGAGCGTGAAGGCCAAGGCGGCGATCCCTCTCAATACTGGCGCAGGCTAGTGGCAAAGAATGCCGTCATTGCAGCGTCGCCCCCTCGCGGTTGAGTTGCTGGCGGTATTTTTCAGCATCCCAGTTCAGCAGCTCGGCATTCTCCGTTGGGCTGAGATAGTTGACGCGCGCCGCGCCATCGACGCGCGCGGCAACATCGGCCAGGCAGCGCGCCATCGCTTCGGCGCCGGCATTGGCATCCCGGCGCATCAGCACACCCTTGCCGGGAAAGAGGATGGATGTCGGCGCGGCCGCGGTGCGGGCGACAACCGCCGCCGCGTTCTCGGCGGGGCCGGCGATCACCGAGCCGACGCCGAGGAAGATGACATGATCCGGATAGAGGCTGCCGGAAGCGGCAATGCGGCAACTGGCAAGATCGGTTGCGACAACATGCGCGGCCGCCGAGGCCGGCAACCGGTAGTCGCTGCCGGTGGCGAGCCTCAGCAGCGCGTCGAGATCGGGCAGCGGGGCCGGTCGCGGCGACCGCGCAAGCAGTCCGGTCACCCGTTGCAGCAGCAAGGCTGCTTCGGCAACCGTGTCGGCTGCAACCACCAGCCCGTGATTGCCGAGCACCAGCACGTTGGTCGCAGGTCTCAGCCGCTCGGCGATCGCCTGCGCCAGCGGCAGGCCAGGCCGGCGATACGGCACGAAAGCCCAGTCGAGGCCGCGCAGGCGTTCCTCCAGCAGAGCTTCGGCGTTGGCCTGCACGGCAATCGAGATCGTCTCGACACAATGGACGTGGACGACGATCTTCTGGGGCAGCAACGCATGCACCGTCGTCTCGATGGAGGGCCGCAGCTGGCGAGGGTTGAGGTCCGCCAACGTGAACTGCCCGGCCGTCTCGGCCGCAGGGCTGCGATGCGCCACGGCATCAAGCAACGGCGCCAGCGCGACCGGCACCATGATCTCATCGTCGCGCGCATTCTTCAGCCAGGTGCCCGAGGCTTTGATCCACAGCACGCCGGCCTGCTTGATGGAAGTGTTGCCGCCTGCCCCCTGCACTAGCAGCGGGTCGGCGCCGACGCTGGCCGACAAGGAACGCAGCATGCAGAATTCGCTGGAGTGGTTGTCGCCTTTATGGACCATCAGCCCGCCCTCGCCAGCCGGTTCGCGCACCAATGCTCGAAGGCCGCCCTCTCCTCGGCGGACAGATGCAGGCCATGCTTGGTGCGCCGCTCCAGGATATCGGCTGATGTCACCGCCCATTCCCGGTCGAAGAGATAGTTGGCTTCGCGCTCGAAGAAATCCTTGCCGAAGCAACGCCCCAACCCGACGAGCGATCCGGCAGTACCGACCAGAAGACGCGTCCTGGTGCCGTATAGCCGGCCATAATGCTTGAGCAGCGACGCCGGCATCCACGGATATTCGCGTCCGAGGTCGCCGAGAAACTGTTCGAAATCGGCGTTGGCGATGTCGCCGCCGGGCAGATGCGCCTTGGCTGTCCAGGGCTTGCCCATGCCGGGGAAAAACGGAGCGATCCTGTCCAGCGCATGCTCGGCCAATTTACGGAAGGTGGTGATCTTGCCGCCGAAGACGGAGAGCAGGGGCGCCTGCGCGTCCGGTGCGTCGAGCTCGAAAATATAGTCGCGGGTCACCGCACTGGGGTTGTCGGCATTGTCGTCATAGAGCGGCCGGACGCCGGAGAACGAATAGATGACATCGCTGCGTGCAAGGCCGCGCTTGAAATAGCGGTTGACCACCTTGATCAGGTAATCGATCTCGCTCTCCTCCGCCGCCACATCCTCGGGCCGCCCGTCATACGGAATGTCGGTGGTGCCGATCAGCGCGAGATCGTTCTGATAAGGGTTGATGAAGATGACGCGCTTGTCGCTGTTCTGGATGAGGTAGGCCTGCCTTCCCTCCCAGAATTTCGGCACGACGATATGGCTGCCCTTGACCAGGCGCACATTGCGCCTGGAGTTCTGGCCGGCAACGCGGTTGACGATGTCGTTGACCCAGGGGCCGGCGGCATTGATCAGTGCACGTGCCCGAACCACCGTCCTGATGCCCGTCCTGCCATCCTGCATCTCGACAACCCACAGGCCGTTCTCGCGGCGGGCGGCGGTGCAGGCGGTGCGGGTGAAAACCCTGGCGCCGCGCTCGGCGGCATCGAGTGCGTTGATGACGACGAGGCGGGCATCGTCGACCCAGCAGTCGGAATATTCGAAGCCACGCCGGAAAGCGTCCTTGATCGGCGCACCCTCTGGCGCGGTGCGCAGGTTGAGCGTGCGGGTCGCCGGCAGCCGCTTGCGACCGCCGAGATGGTCGTAGAGGAACAGGCCGAGCCGCACCAGCCATGCCGGCCGGTCGTCCGGGCTGTGCGGCAGCACGAAGCGCATCGGCCAGATGATGTGCGGCGCCGATTCCAGCAGCACCTCGCGCTCGATCAGCGCCTCGCGCACCAGACGGAATTCGTAATATTCGAGATAGCGCAGGCCGCCGTGGACGAGTTTGCCCGAGCGCGAGCTGGTGCCTTCGGCGAGATCGTCCTTTTCGCACAGGATGACCGAAAGACCACGGCCGGCGGCATCGCGCGCGATGCCGGCGCCATTGACGCCGCCGCCGATGACGAAGAGGTCTACGATTTCAGGACCGCCGTTCATGTCGCCGTGGCCTCGATGCCTATATGATGCGTCATGGCGGCTGCCTCAGCACGGATTGACCGGAGGCAGGCTGGCGAGATAGCGGCGTACCTCTTCGGCGGCCTGTTCGGCGGCATAGGTGACGGTTCGCACCGAGGCGCCGGCGATATGCGGCGTCAGCGTCACGTTGGGAAGCTGCAGCAAGGGCCAGTTGGCAGGCACCGGCTCGACGGCGAAGGTCTCCAGCATGGCGCTGGCGATCTGGCCTGACACCAGCGCCTCGTAGAGCGCGTCATAGTCGACCAGAGGCCCGCGCGCGGTGTTGATGAGAATCACGCCCGGCTTCATCCGCGCAATAGTGTCCGTGCCGATCATGCCGCGCGTCTCCTCGGTCACCCGGGGATGCAGCGTGACGACATCGGAGCGCGACAGCAGATCGTCCAGTGCGACGAGTTCGACGCCGGCATTGCGGTCGTCGGCACTCAATTGAACATAAGGGTCGCAAACGAGGACATGGCAACCGAAGGCGCGCAGCAGGCGCACGACCTTGGTGCCGATATTGCCGTAGCCGATGACACCGACGGTCATTTCGTTGAGCTCGCGGCCGGTGCGGTCGGCGCGGTAAAGATCGCCGCGCCACTCGCCCTTGCGCAAGGCCTCGTGGCCGACCCGGATCAGACGCGTCTCGGCCAGGATGGCGCCGAGGGTGAACTCGGCCACGGCCGTCGCGTTGCGGCCAGGCACATTGACCACAGTTATGCCGTGCGCCCTGGCAGCAGCCATGTCGATGTTGATCGGGCCGCCGCGCGAAACCGCGACCAGCTTGAGATCAGGCAGGCGCCGCATCATGCCCTCCGACAGGGGAGCCAGCTGGGTGACGAGGATCTCGGCATCGCCGATGAAGTCGACCACCTCGTCGGGGTGGCCGAAATACTCCTTGACCTTGTCGAGGCCGAGCGCCGGATTGCCGAACTCCATCGGTTCGTCGGGCCAGGCCGTCTGTAACGTCCTGATGTCGAGGTCGCCGCTCGCGACCTTCTCGATTTTGGCGCGAAACACCTCCGGCAGCATGAAGTTGTCGCCAATGATCGCTATTTTCCTGGGCATACTCGACTTCTCAATTTGCCTGCACTGAAGCCATCGCGCGCCAGACCGGCCGCAACGCCTGGTGCGCCAACATGTAGGACGGGGTCATCTTGTCGTAGATCGCGGCGAGGCTGCGGTCGTGCGGCTCGGCTTCGCCAAGCAGCGGCGTCACCCATTCGCCGACGCACGCATCCATGGACGGGTACAGACCGACGCAGACCGCGGCGATCATGGCCGCTCCTGCCGCGCCCGCTTCCTCGCGCGCGCTGGTGCGAATGTCTGCACCCACCGCGGCACCCAGGATCTTGCGCAGCGCCGGGCTTCTGGCGGCGCCGCCGGTCAGGCGGACTTCGCGCGGCAGCGGCCCCATGGCGGCGTAGCAATCCCGCGCTGCGAAGGCCAAGCCCTCGAAGACGGCGCGGACGAGGTCAGCATAGCCGTGCCGCGAGGAAATGCCGACGAACCCTGCCCGCGCATTGGCATCGACGAACGGCCCCCGCTCACCTGCCTCCGACACGTAGGGCTGATAGAGCAGCGAGGCCGGCTGCGCGGCCGCGATCCAGGTGTCGACCAGCGCAATCATCTCACCATTGCTGCGCGAAATGCCTTGCGAGGCGAGAATGCCGGAGGCGAGCCCAAGCACCCAGTCGATGTTGAGCGTCGCCGCCATGTTCGACTGCATCTGCGCGAACACGCCGGGCGCCGGCATCGCCATTGTGTAGCCCGTCGCCGCTTCGTTGAGCTGCACATCGTCAGGGGTCTCGGCCAACCGCATATGCATGCCAGTGGAGCCGATGATCGAGCAGCCGGGCTTGCGCTCGCGGTCGAGCAGGCCGGCGCCAAGCGCGGTGCAAACGACGTCGACATAACCAAGCACGACCGGGGTTCCGGCCAGCATGCCGGTGGCATCGGCCGCGGCCTGCGACAGCGCAGTGCTGTGCCTGGTGCCGTCGACGATCGGCGGCAGCAAATGTCTGAGATCGGCGACGCCGAGCACGTCGAGCACCTCGTCGCTATAGTCGCGGGTGTGGAAATCGCCGAAGGTGAAGGTGCCCTCGGACGGATCGGTGGCACGTTCGCCGGTCAGCCTGAAATAGAGCCAGTCCTTGCAGTGGAACGCGGTCGCCGCCTTGCCAAGCATTTCCGGCATGGTGCGTTTCATGAAGACGAATTGCGAACCTTGTTGGCAGGCGGCGAGACCGCTGCCGGTCTTCTCGAAGCGAAGCCGGTCCTCGGGCCGTGCACGGATTTCTTCGACGACGGCGGCGGCCCGCGCGTCGAGCCAGAGCCAGCCCTTGGCCACCGGCTCGCCCTTGCCGTCGATCAGCCAGGTGCCGTCGCCTTGCCCGGTCACTGCGATCGCCACCGTCCGGTTGGCGAGATTGGGCACCTTGTCGGCCAGTTGGCGCAGGGTTGTGGCGGCATCGCTCCACGTCCGCGCCAAATCCTGTTCGGCGCCGCCGCCCGGCAGCGTTTCATAGTGGTTCGGCAGCGCGGCGGCAGCGATCTGCTTGCCCGCCGTGTCGAAGGCGATGGACTTGATGACGGAGGTGCCGGCATCGATGCCGATCAGGACGTCACGCATCACGCAAGCTCCATGCCGTGCGAGATCGCCTCGCCGCTCGCCTGGTCGAAGACGTGCAGGTTCTTCGGATCGATGCTGACATTGATCGGTGCGCCCAGATCGAGACGCGTGCGGTCGTGCTCGACCAGGACCAGAGAACCGCCGGCGAAGTCGGCGGCGATATGGGTCTGGTCGCCGAGCCACTGATTGGCCGAAACCCTGGCGGGAACCCCCTCCTTCGAGCGTCGGACCGCGTAAGGCCTGATGCCGATGACGACCCGTTCGCGGCTGAGCAGTTGGTCGCGGACCGGAGCGCTGAAGGCATCCTTGTCATAGTCGAGCGACAGGCCGTCGGGCAGCCTGAGATTGATGCGGCCGCCGGCGGTTGCGACATAGGCCTCGAAGACGTTCATCGGCGGTTCGCCGACAAAGGTCCCGGTGAACAGGTTCGCCGGGCGCTCCTTGATCCGGTCCGGCGTATCGAACTGCTGCAGCACGCCGCCTTCCATCACGGCGATACGATCGGCCAGCGCATTGGCCTCGGTCTGGTCGTGGGTGACCAGGATCGCGGTCAGCCCGCGCTCCTTGATGAAGTGCTTGATGCGGCCGCGCAGCACAGCGCGCAGCTGTGGTTCGAGCTGCCCCATCGGCTCGTCCAGGAGATGCAGGTCGGCCTCGCGGATCAGCGCGCGGCCGAGGCTGGCGCGCTGCTGCTGGCCGCCGGAGATGGAGCTGGGATAGCGCTCCAATATGTCCTCGATCTCGAGCAGCTTGGCGATGCTGGCAACCTTGGCGTCGACCTCGCTCTTCGGCAGCCTCGCCGCCTTGAGCGCAAAGGCCATGTTCTCGCGTACGGTCAGCGGCGGGTAGAGCGAATAACCTTCGAAGGCCATCGCCACATTGCGCTTGACCGGCGGCAGGGTGTGCACCTGGCGACCAGCAACCGAAATCGTGCCGCGCGAGACCTCTTCAAAACCGGCGATCATGCGCAGCGTCGAGGTCTTGCCGCAGCCCGACGAACCGAGCAGCGCCACGATCTCACCCTTGGCGATTTCCATGGTCAGGTTCTTGACGGCGTGCACGCCCCTGTCGATCGGACCGTAGAATTTATCGACGCCGGAAATGGTCAGTGCGCTCTGGCTCATGCCGCTTCTCCATTGCGCAAAGCAACGACGTTCTTTGAACCGATGCGCTCGCCGCTGGCGTGATCGAACAGCAAGGCGCTCTTGCCGTCGACGGCAATATGGGCCTTGCCCTCGCTGCGCCCCGGCGTTCCGGCCGGGCGCGAAACCAGGATCTCGCGGCCGCGCACGGTGCGCACCAGCGTGACGATCTTTTCGTTGAGCGGCGTCTCCGCCTCGACCGTCACCGGAATGGCGCCGGGCGTGGTTTCCTCGACGAAGCTCAACGCTTCCGGCCGCAGGCCGATCACACAGTCGCGGCCGACCGCCGTGTCGTAGGCGCCGGCCAGATGGACCTGGACATTGGACAGGCCGACACAGATGCCCCTGGCATCGCGCGCAGGCTTGACGTCGAGCAGGTTGATGGTGGGGTCGCCGAACAGCCGCGCGATCTCGATGTTGGCCGGCTCGCGGTAGATCTGCTCGGGCGTGCCGAGCTGCCTGATGACGCCTTGCGACATGACAGCGATGCGGTCGCCGAGCGCCATGGCTTCCTTGTAGTCCTGGGTGACGTAGACGACGGTGGCGCCGCGATCGGCGAGCAGGCGCGGCAGTTCGAGCCGCATCTCGAAGCGCAGCTTGGCGTCGACATTGCGCAAGGGATCGTCGAGCAGCAGAAGCGGCGGCGAGCCGACCAGCGCGCGGGCCAGTGCGGTGCGCTGCTTCTGGCCGTTGGAGAGCGCGCGCGGCTTGTGGGAAAGCACATGGGCGATCTTCAACAGCTTGGCCACGCTCTCGACGCCGGCCTTGATCGCGCCCTGCGAGGACCGCTTGGCCTCCAGCGGCGTGGCGATGTTGTCGAAGGCGGTCATATGCGGAAACAGCGCGAAATTCTGGAACGCCATGCCGATGCCGCGGAACTCCGCATCGACATCGGTCATGTCGTCGCCGCCAATGAATATCTTTCCTTCATCAGGATCGATAACGCCGGCAACGAGCCGTAGCAGCACCGTCTTGCCGGCGCCAGAGGGTCCGAACAGCACAAGGGTTTCGCCGTCGGCCACGGTCAACGACAGATTGTCGAGGACGGTCTGGCTCTTGTAGCGCTTGACGATGTTTCTGAGTTCGAGGCTGGCCATGTCTATCCTTTCACCGCGCCGAGCGACAGGCCTTCGACGAGATAGCGCTGCGCATAAAGGGCGAGCGCCAGCGTCGGCGTGATCGAGAGCACGATGGCCGCCGAAATCTGGCCGTACTGGATGCCCGAGGAGGTGATGAAGGCGAGCGCGCCGACCGTCACCGGCTGCTTGTCGGCCGAGGCCAGCACCAGCGCGAAGACGAAATTGTTCCAGGCGAAGATGAAGGCGAGCAGGCCGGCGGCGGCGATGCCCGGGCCAGCGAGCGGCAGAGCGATCTTGCGGAAGGTGGCGAACCAGGAATGGCCGCCGATGCGGTAGGCATATTCGATGTCGGCCGGAATATCCTCGAAATAGCCGCGCACGATCCACAGGATCAGCGGCAGGCAGATCAGCTGGTAGACCCAGATCAGCCCGATATAGGTGTTGGCCAGCCCGAGCTTCTGGAAATAGAGGGTGAGCGGCAACAACACCAAGAGCGCCGGCGCGAACTTGAACGACAGCAGCGTGAAGGCGATGTCCTCCGAGCCGCGGAACTTGTGCCGTGCGAAGGCGTAGGCGGCTGGAACCCCGAGCAGCAGCGAGACCGCGACCGAGGTGGTCGACAGGAACACCGAATTCCAGAGGTTCCGCATGAAGGCGATGTCGAGCGTGCCGGCGGCGGTGATCAGCTTGCCGGTGATCAGCGCCGTGTAGTTGGCGAGCGTCGGCTCGAAGATCAGCTGCGGCGGAATGCGCAGGATGGTCTCGTTGGTCTGGAACGACATCATGAAGATCCAGACGATCGGGAACATGAAGAAGATCACGACCAGCGTCAGCGCCACGCCACGCAGGATGCGTTCGAGCAAGGATGTGTGTTCCATCCCGGCCTCCTATGCCTGGCCACGGGCGCGTTCGCGCAGCCGCAGCCAGTTCTTGATGAAGATGTTGGAGAGGAAATAGGTGATCGCCCACAGGATGATCATCAGCGCCGCCGAGCGGCCGACATTGGTGGACTGGAAGAAGTTGAGGTAAGCCTCGACCTGGAAGACGGTCAGCGTATCGCCCGGCCCGCCCTGGGTCATGGCGTAGATGATGTCGAACTGCTGGATGGAATCGAGCAGGCGAAACAGCGTTGCCGTCAGGATGTAGGGCGTCAACATCGGCAAAGTGATGCGGAAGAACACGAAGCTTCTCGGCACGCCATCGAGGGCGGCGGCCTCGAAAGGTTGCGTCGGCAGGCTGCGCAGGCCGGCGAGCAGCAGGATCATGATGAAGGGCGTGTAGACCCAGATGTCTACCAAAACCACCGTGAACAGCGCCGTCGACGGTGACGAGGCCCAGCGGAAATCCTGCAGCCCGATCAGGCTGGCGAGATAGCTCAGCACACCGAAGCCGGGATTGGTCATCAGCTTCCACATCAGTGCTGCCAGCGCCGGGGCGGTCATCAGCGGCATCAACAGCATGATCGAGATGAAGTTGTTCAGCGTCGAGCGCTTCTGCAGCAGCAAGGCGATGGCGAGGCCGAGAAGCAGTTCCAGCACGACGGTGGTGCCGGCATAGAGCAGCGACACCTTCAGCGTGTTCCAGAACTTCGGATCGGTGAAGAAGGAGATGTAGTTGTCGCCCCAGTTGAACTGCCGCGCCCAGGGCTGGCTCAGCCGGTAGCGCTGGAAGGAATAGACCACCGAGGTCAGGAACGGGATCAGAATGCCGATGCAGACCAGCAAGGCCGGCAGGCTGAGCACATAGGGCAGCACCCGCTTGCTGATCCTGAAGCCGGATGGCTTGGGCCTTTGCGATACTACCGCAGTCATCGAGCTGCTCCGTTGTTGCTGTCGCTTCGCCCTGCCGGCCGCCCAAGGGAGCAAGGCGACCGGTCGGGCGAAATAGCGGCCACCTTCCGGCACCGCATCGCAAACGTCAAAAGGTGTGATGAGGGCCGGTCCGCCAAGCAGGCCGGCCCTCGTTGCGACTTAACCGAGGCCGGCTTCCTTGAGCTGGCCGTTGATGCTTTCGGCCAGCTTGTCGAGACCCTCGTCGACCGGCACTTCCTTGGCCACCATCTTCTGCAGCGTCGCCGCCCATTCTGTGGTGAGGTCAAAGAACAGCGGCTGCGCCGTGAACTTGATCGAGGCACCGGCCGCCGAGGCGTCGAACATTTCGACATAGCCCGGATAGCTCTTGTTCAGCTTTTCGCGGAACATCTCGTCCTTCCAGACCGACTTGCGGACCGGATCGACGAAATCCATCTTCGTGGCGCCGAACAAACCATGCTCCGGTCCCGAGGCCCATTGCAGGAAATACCAGGTCGCATCCTTGTCCTTCGAGAAGTTGGACATCGCCAGCGACCAGATCCAGATGTTGGGCGTCGAGGCCTTGGCCTCAGGGTTGGCGGTGAAGGCGGCATAGGCGAGCTTGCCGGCCATCTTATTGTCGCCGCCATTCATGAAGTAGCCGAGGCAATCGGCGTCGAAGATCATCGCCGAGGCGCCGGCGCCCAGATCGGTGCCGACCTGGTACCAGGTGTAGGTCGACCAGTCCTTCGGGCCGCTCTCCTGGATCATCTGCACCCATTTGGCATGGAACGCCTTCGAGCCCGCAGTGTTCATCGCCGCCGCCAGCTTGCCGTCGGCGGAAACCGTCAAGTCCTTCTCGTTGAAGTTCGAGTAGGCCGACAGGAAGCCCGGATGGATCGTCGCCCAGGAACGCGAGCCGCGAACGCCGATGCCGTAGACGCCACCGCCAATGTCCTTCTGCAGCTTGGCAGCGGTGGCGATCATCTCGTCCATATTGCCGGGAACGCCGACGCCGGCCTTGTCGAACATGCCCTTGTTGTAGGTGATGTTGTTCTGCTCGAAAGCCCACGGAATGCACCACTGCTTGGCATCTTCGGAGCCCAGCGCGCCGCCCGGCTTGCCGTTCCAGGCGCAGGACGACTTCACACCCGGCAGGATGTCGTCCCAGGCATAGTTCGGGTTGGTCTTGGCCGGATCCTTGATCCATTCGTTGAGGTCGGTGATCCAGCCGGCGGGGCCATAGGTCCAGGTCATGTAGGCGCCGGTCATGAAGGCATCGTATTCGGGCGAGCTTGCCGAAAGCGCTGCCGTCACCTTGTCGAAATAGACGTCTTCAGGGAACACGTCGTAGACGACTTCCATGCCGGTCAGTTTCTTGAAGTTCTCGAGGTCGGCAATCATCGCATCGGCATAGGGATGCTTGTTGAGCAGGAGCTTGATGGTCTTGCCCTTGTGCGCCTGCCAGTCGAAATCCGCGGCCAGCGCGCGGGTCTGCCCCAGATTGAGCAGCGTGCCGGCGGTGCCGGCGGCAAGGCCCATCGCACCCAGGCCCTTGATCAGCCCGCGACGGTCGACTTGTCCGCGCAGGAAGGCGTCAATGAGGTCTTTCTCTTTCTCATGCATTTCGTCTTCTCCTCCACAGGGTAGTTTCAACTGAACTGTTGCCGGCTACCCGACCGGCGTCTCTTCCACGAGCGACCGCGCCGTCCGCTCATCGGTTATCAGGCCCTTGAGATAGCGCCCTTCCAGCACGGCCTTGATGGCACGAACCTTGATCTTGCCGCCGGCGACGGCGACGATCCGGCGGCTGGCAATGTCCTCGCGCGTCAGCGCCATCGCCCGGTTGGAAACGGTCGTCGCCACCGCCTTGCCGGCTTCGTCGAAGAAATGGCCGAGCAATTCGCCGACGCCGCCATTGCGGCGGATCTCCTCCATCTCGCCCTTTTCGATCATGCCGGTGGCAACCAGCGACGCTTCACGTTCGGCGGTGCCGATGCCGGCAAACAACAGGTCGGCGGAACGTGCGAGATCGAAGACCTCGCGGATGCCCTTCTGGCCGAGCAGCACGGTTCGGTCCTCCGCCGTGTTGGCGAACATCGGCACCGGCATGACATAGGCTTCGGCGCCGGTGCGTTCGGCTAGGCGGTGAATGACATCGTGCGGGTTGGCCGAGAACTTCCGCGTCAGGCCGCCAAGCAGCGAGACGAAGCGGATCTTGTCTGTCGAGGTGCGCGGCAGATATTCGACGCAAGCGGCGAGCGTGCGGCCATGGCCGACACCGATCAGCGCCTCTTCGCCGCGTTCGATCTCGCGTTTCAAGAACTGCGCGCCGGCAATGCCGAGCGCCTTGAGCGGCAAATCCTCGGAATCGAAGTCCGGGACCACCTCGCAATAGTCGAGGCCGTAGCGGCGGGACAGTTCGTCTTCAAGCTCGACGCATTCCGACACTTCGCCGTCGATATAAACCTTCACCAGCCCTTCCTGGTTGGCCTTGGTGATGAGGCGGTGCGCCTTGAGGCTGGTCAGTCCCAGCCGCTTGGCGACCTCGGACTGGGTAAGGCCACCGGCATAGTGAAGCCACGCGGCACGTGTTGCCATGCTGGTTTCATCGTCGCGCAGGAGGCCGTTGCCGAACCCTACCATTTCC
Organism: Mesorhizobium subarcticum; assembly: GCF_055456085.1. Classification (NCBI taxonomy): domain Bacteria; kingdom Pseudomonadati; phylum Pseudomonadota; class Alphaproteobacteria; order Hyphomicrobiales; family Phyllobacteriaceae; genus Mesorhizobium; species Mesorhizobium subarcticum. Next base: position 6,167,235 of record NZ_CM144237.1, read on the forward strand.
ACCCTTTGATATTTTTATCAGTTACTGCAAAATTTTTCACAAGGCTTGATCAGAGTCAAGCGACCGTTTGGCGCAAATCACGACATGACGGCCGAACGGACTTCGACCGACCGTCTGGCGACGTTCAGTGAATGGTGATGCGAGGGGCCCTTCCCGCGTGCATGTCAGCATCGCCGGGTTTCAGCCTTGCTTTTTGGATTGCCGCTTTTTGATCACGCCAGACGCGTGAGGGTGAGCGCGCCTTACGCGCCGGCCGCCGGACTTTCGTCCTCGGCGCGAACAAGCTTGATATCGGCGCCTGCCGCCCACGCACCGAGATCTTCCCGTCGCAAGGCCGCCGCCATCATGTCGGGAAACAGATCCGGCGTGCAGGCGAAGACCGGGATGCCGAGTGCTGCCACAGATCCTGCCATCTTCGGGTCATAGCCCGGCCTGCCCTGATCGGTCAGCGCCAGCAGCACCACGACATTGACGCCGGAGCGAACGAGTGCCGCCAGCCGCTGCAGCAATTCCTGGCCGTTGCCGCCTTCATAAAGGTCGGTGATCAGCACCATATGCGACTTGGTCGGCCGCTCGATGCGATCGGCGCAATAGGCGACGGCCTGGTTGATGTCGGTGCCGCCGCCAAGCTGCACGCCGAACAGGACCTCGACCGGATCGCTGAGCTCCTCGGTCAGGTCGACGATCGCCGTGTCGAAGCAGACAAGCTTGGTGCGCACCACCGGCAAGGAGGCCATTACGGCGGCGAAGATCGAAGCGTAGATCACCGAGCTTGCCATCGAGCCCGACTGGTCGACGCACAGCACCACTTCGTCCAGATCGACAAGCCTGCGCTGCTTGCGCATGAAGCCGACCAGTTTTTCCGGGACGATGGTTTTGTGCTCGGGCTGGTAATGGCGAAGGTTGGCCGAAATGGTCCGCGGCCAGTCAATGTCACGCTGCCGGGGACGGTTGGTGCGCTGCGACCGGTCCAGCGCGCCGCGGATCGCCTCCGCGGTCTTCTGCTCCAGCCGCTGCATCAGCTTGGCAACGATGTCGGCGATGATCGTACGAGCGATATCCTTGGTCTTGGCCGGCATGACCGAGCGCAGCGAGATCAGGTCGGCGACGAGATTGACGTCGGCCTCGATTGCCTTGAGGAATTCCGGCTCCATCAGCATCTGCTTCAGGTTCAGCCGCTCGAAGGCATCCTTCTGGACGATCTGGACGACCTGCGCGGGAAAGAACGATCTGATATCACCCATCCACTGCGCCACCTTCGGCGCCGAGCGACCAAGGCCGCCGCGCCGCTTGCGCGGATCGGCGGCGGCATCGCCGGTTCCGTCGCCGTAGAGTGCATCAAGTGCCGCCGACAGCCGCTTGTCGGTGTCGGACAGCGCTGACGAGGTTTCGTCATCGGCGCCGATCGCCAGGCGCCAGCGGCGCTCCTGCCCATCGCCAGCCTGCTCGGTCTCGTTGATGTCGACCTCGTCATCCATTGCCGTTCTCGCTCATCAGCAAAGGCCGAAGCCGTTCCAGATGCCGACGCCAGGCCTCGTCACCGCCGGGCGTCGGCGTCAGCCCGACTGGCAGGCGCCTGGCGCGGCCGAGGACGGCTTCGATCAGCCGCCGCCGCTCCATCGAGTCCAGATGCGAAAAAACCCGGCGCAGCAGCGGCAAATGGGCAATGAAAGCGTCTTCGTCCAGCGATTTGAGCCAGGCATCGACCGCGCCGCGCAAGCCTTCGTCATAGATCAGCCGCTGACCGGCGGTGCTGAAGAAACCCTCGAAGAAGCCAGCGGCCTCGGCGACCGGGGTGCCCGGCGACAGGCGCCGTTCGATCAGGCCTGCCGCGGCGTCGGCGGAAAAATGGCCGGCCTCGTAAAGCAGATGGGCGGCACAGCCTGCCACCAATGCGGTCGGTCGCGATCCGTCGAGCACGGCCGCCAGTCCATTACGCCAGGCATCCAGAACGTCCTGTTCAGGCTCGACCAGCTTGATCGCCTCATCGGCCTTGCGCATCGCCCCGACCAGCGCCGTCGAAGCCTGGGCGTCGAGATCGCGCGCCGCGTAAGGGAGCGCGATGCCGCCTTCGACGATCAGCCGCTCCAGCAGGCCGGAAAGACGCGTCGTTTCGGTCTTGCGGGCTTCGCCATAGCGGATGATTTCGGCGAGTGGCGGCACCGATGCCAGGATTTCCAGGCATTCGCTGCTGCGCGCCGCGCGTTCCTCCAGCATCGCCAGCCCGGCGGTCGAGGCCTCCGACAAATTGGCCGTGATCGCGCCCTGGACCAGTGCCGCCAGCGCATCGAGAGAGGTCGCGGTGCCGATCATCTGGATCAGCCGGCCATTGGCGGCCTTTTCGATGGTTGGCCCGTGGACCAGGTTCTCGACCAGGCGAACGGCATATTCCGGCTCCCACGCCAGCGTCCAGCGCTCGCGAAACGTGCCGCGGCTGCGCCCGCTGTCGGTCAGCCTGCCCCAATGCACGCCAAGCACGTTCAGCCGATGCAGCAAGGTCGAGCGGAACAGTCCGCTTTCGCTGCGCAGGTCGACCGACAATTCGCGCTCCAGCGCCTCCGGCTTCAACCGCGCCGCCTTCTGGTTGCGCTGCAGATCCCCGATCAGCGGCGCCAGCGGGGTATCGGGTGGAATTTCACCGACATCGGCGCCGAGCAGCAGTTCGGCTTCGACGAGTGCCCACAATATAGCTTCGCCGTTGAACAAGGCGGCGATCGCTGCGTCGCGCAATTCCTCGAAGCCGGGCTTTGGCCGCTCGCGGATCACAGCAAGCGTCCGGGCCAGCCGTTCGGCTTCGATCAGCGAGGCGGTCGAGACCATGTGCCCCTTCGCCCGTAGCACCGCCGCGATCATGGCGAGCCACAAGGTTGCCGCATCGTGCCGGCCACGGGTGCGCCACAGATGCTTGCACCAGCCGGGCGCGACGACGCCGGCGCCATAGCCGAAGCCGAGCGCCAGGCGCGGCCCGGTCCACGGCGCCCAGGTCATCGTGCTCTTGCGTCGGGCAAGCCCCTTCAGGATGGCCTGGTCATCCCTGAGCGGGCGCGGCGCCTGCAGTGCCGGCACATGGAAGGCGCCGCAGACGATAGCGATCGGCCCGTCGAATTCCTTGCGTGCGGCGGCGATCTCCAGCCGCATATGCGCTTCGCGCTTTGCCTCGAATTCGGCAAGCGGGCCTTCGCCCTCGCGCAGCGTCGTCATCGCATCGGCTATGGCCGCGAAGATCGGACCGGGCTCGGGGTTCTGCTCAATGATGTCGGCCCACCAGCTCTCGCCATCCTCGTAGCCGGCAGCCTGAGCCAACGTGCCGATCGGGTCACGAAGATGTGGCGCCAACTCAGCCTCGGCGGTGACTTCCGTCCCGTCGGTCTTTTCCGCAGCCTCAGCCGGTGCGACCCGGGCCGAAGATGGCAGGTCGATGAAGCGCACTGTCGCGTTGTTGGCGACGGCCCACAGCGTCGCCTGATACTCCGGCGAGAACTCGGCGAAAGGCCAGAAACTCGTCGAAGCCGGATCGTCTTCCGGATAGCACAGCAGCGCCACCGGCGGCTGCATTTCGGGGCGGGCGAGCAATGGCAGCAGCGCCGATGCATCGGCCGGCCCTTCGATCAGTACGGCGACCGGTTTCAACTCCTGCAACGCCTGCACCAGGCTGGCGGCGGAGCCGGGCCCGTGATGGCGTATGCCGAAATAGGAAACGTCGCCTGATGCCATGGCGTCAGATCGCTGCGTTCAAAGCGGCGTAGTAGCCGGCATAGTCCGGCCGCTTCTTGAGCACGGTCTCCAGATATTCCTCCAGCACCAACTTGTCCTGCACCGGATCTCTCACGATCGCGCCAACGAGGCTGGCGGCGAGGCCTTCGGCGCCGAGCTTGCCGCCGTCGAACCAGGCCGCCTGGCTGAGGCCGCCGACCATGGTGGCGATCGCTTCGGCCGTGGACAGTGACCCGGAGGGCGTCTTCAAAGTGACCTTGCCATCTGATGTCGCGCCGGAGCGCAACTCGCGGAAAATGGTCAGCACGCGGGCGATCTCCTCGCCGACATTCTTCGGCACCGGCAGGTCGAGACCGCCGGCCATCTCGCCGACGCGCTTGGAGACGATCGCCACTTCTTCCGCCATGTCTTCGGGCAAAGGCAGCACGACGACATTGAAGCGGCGCTTCAGCGCCGAGGACAATTCGTTGACGCCCTTGTCGCGGTTGTTGGCGGTGGCAATGATGTTGAAGCCGCGCTGCGCGTAGACCGAGGTGTTGAGTTCGGGAATCGGCATCATCTTTTCGGACAGCACGGTGATCAGCGTGTCCTGCACGTCCGAGCCCATGCGCGTCAGTTCCTCCAGGCGACAGAGCTTGCCGTCCTGCATGGCGCGGTAGAGCGGCGTCGGCACCAGCGCTTCCTGGCTGGGGCCTTTGGCCAGAAGCTGCGCGTAATTCCAGCCGTAGCGGATCTGGTTCTCGTCGGTGCCGGCCGTGCACTGCACGATCAGCGTCGAGTTGCCCATGATGGCGGCGGCGAGATGCTCCGACACCCAGGATTTGGCGGTGCCGGGAACACCGAGCAGCAACAGTGCGCGGTCGGTGGCGAGCGTCGCCACGGCGGTCTCCATCAGCCGGCGGCGTCCGACATATTTGGGCGTTATCAGCGTGCCGTTGTCAGCCTTTCCGCCGAGCAGATAGGTCAGCACCGCCTTTGGCGACAGGCTCCAGCCGGCGGGCTTTTGCCGGTCGTCATTGCGCGCGAGCGCCTGCAACTCGGCGGCGTAGGCCTGCTCGACCGGAAGACGGATGGCTGCATTCATTTGCTGTTCTCCGGATTGATCATGTTTTGGTTCAAGGCCCGGCCAGGGATGCGTTGAGGCGAAGAAGACCAAGCGACGGTGCTGCCGGCGCCATGCCGGCCGCGACGACATCGCCAATCAATTTTTCCGCCGCCGCCGCGGTGACGAGAAAGCCCAGCGTTTCCAGAAGCTGGTCGGCGCCGCGCTTCACGGCATCATCGTTTCCGGCGATGGCGGCGCGCAGCGCCGGCAGCGTCTTGCCGTTCGTCAGGTCGGCCCAGTCCAGCCATCCTGCTTCGAGGCTCTCGGCCAGGCTGAGCGCACCAAGATACTGCGTGTCCTTCAGGATCAGCCTGATCAGGACACGTTGCCTGCGACTGTCCAGACGCGGCATCAGATGCAGGACGAAAAGCGCTGGCCTGCCGCCCTCAGCCACAAGTGTGTCGGCCATGTGCGTGACCGCCGCGTCACTGCCGGACGCGGCGACCATGCGGGCGACAAGGATGTCGACACTGTTGTCGGCGCCGAACTGCCACGCGCCGATGAAGTCTGCTTCGGCAACGCCGAAACGCGCGGCAAGATCAACCAGGTTGCAGGTCTCGAACAATTCGGAGCGGCGTCGTTCCTGCGCCGGCGATTTCAGCTTCGCCGGCGCGTAGGTGGTGCGGCGGCGGATGAAGCCAGATTTGCCTTCCGTGATGAAGGCGGCGAGTTCCGCTATCGGATTTTCCGGCCCGCTGTCGCCTGGCTGGCCGTGCTGCCCCAACCGCGCCAGCAGCCGGCCGGCCAGTTCGCGCACCTTGCCCGAGCGATCGGCGGACAGGCTTTTCAGGAAGGGCACGTCATCGGCCCCCAGGCCGAAATGCATGAGTGCGATGAGCGTAAGCCTGACCTCCGCCGGCTCGCTTGATCCCTTGGTCTCGATCAGGTGCCGGGCCACAGCCGGTGCGGTGCGGCGCATATCGGAGAGCGCACTGCGGCGAGCGGCGGGATAGAAATCATCCCAGTTCTCCGCGGTCAGCTGCTCCCGGTCTGCGTGTTTTTCGCCATTCACGCCCGCCTGCCAGTCGATCCAGGGTGCATAGACATCCGGGCTGGTCTGATCCGACGCGGCCGGCATCCAGTCCATCGGATGCAGCACGAAGCCGCGGCTGGCGACAAGGGCCACCACACGCGACTTGCCCCTTGCGTCGGCTGCCTGTTTCAGCGCCGCTCGCAAAAGCGGCCGCAGCCGATCCGGCAGCATGGGCAAGGCGAGTTCGGGCAGCGGCGGGCGACGCTTCAGCGTTTTCGGCGCGGCCGGTCGCAAGGCGATCTCAAGGGCTTGCGCGGCGATCGCCAGCAGCCGACGCTCACGCTCGTCGGGGTTGGCACCGCCAGCGATCTCTTTCCACGCGGCCGGAGCGAGGTCATAGCTGGTTCCGCCGGTGATCCAGCTATCGCGCATGGTCGCGAGACAAGTCTGCTCGATCTCGTTCACGACAGATCAAGCCTCCCGAACGCGCTCTGCGCCGCCAACAGGTGAAGCCTGCTACCGCTCCATAGGGCTGCCGTCGCCGCGAGGTCCAGCCCAAGCAGCGTTGGGCTGACGGTATCGGCGATCGGCAAGGCGATGCCATGCGGATTGTCAGCTGACTGCCACCAAGCATCGCCACGATCGTCCAGCAGGATCGCGCCGGGCGGCAGCATGATAGGACAGTCGGTGAGCCACGGGGCCGTGTCCTGGTGAGCGACATGGGACGCGAGCGGATCGGCCGCATCAAAGCCGAATGCCGGCCATTGCCCTGACGAGACATCTCCCTTGCGCTCCACCACCAGCGCCCGCAATGGCTGGCGTGCCGGATAAAAGACCAGCCGCGCATCGAAGCGATCGCCTGGCGTGAACGCGTTGGACCGGCGTCCGGCGGAGGCCGGGAAATAGTCGAGCAGCAGGGCGAATCGCGGACTGGCGCTGTTCAGATCGAGCAGCCAGGTCGAATGGCTGACAAGACCGTCGCGGCGCGTCTCGATCTTTTCGCCGAGCACCTCCCAGACGCTGTCGACCTGGATCGCGTCGGAATTGGCCAGAACCTGCTCGCGGCTTTCCGAAGTCGATACCAGCCGCTTCAGCTCAGCGTCATCAGGTGTCGATCGCCAGGCCTTGGCCAGCAGCACGAGCTTGCCAAGTTCTCGGATCGCGGCGTCCGGGCGCTCTTCGCTGCGCAACCCCATCAGCCAGGATGGAATCTCGTCGATGCGGCCGGCAAGCGCTGTCGCCTTCATGTCGACCAGCCGCGCCGCAATGCGGCGGCAACGATCGCTGCTGTTGTCGACAAAACCGGCAAGGCCGAGCCGCAGCTGATCCGATATCCATTGGTCGAGCTCGTCCAGTGCCGCCGAAACCGCGGAACGCGTATCCTGGGCGCGCTTGCGCTGCGCAGCCTCGCGGCGTTCGATCGCGGCTGCGTCCTCGACAGCAGCGCTTTCGTCGTCGCGCAAGGCCTCGCCAATGCTCTTGCCGCCCGCGCCGGGCAACGGTGCAGCCGGCTGCGACGTCGTCTTCCGACGACGGCCGAGCCAGTCATTCACCCATTCCGGCGTCGAGTTCGGCTGCAACAAAACTGGCTGGCGTGGTGGCTGCGATCCACATCAGCGCCAAAGTGTGCTTGCAGGGGAATTTTCGTGACGGGCAGGTGCATTTGTAGCCGTGGTCGCCGGTGTCGACGACCACGCGATAGGGGTTGGAGCCGGAGCCCTGGCATTCTCCCCAGATGAGCCCCAGCTGTTCGCTCTTTTCGAGCCGGGGCCAGTTCGATTGCTTGGTCAACCTGGACGCCGCGCTCAATGACGCCTGGTCGGGCGCGAGCGCTTCGATGGTCTTCAAGTCAAATTCCAAGCCGCGCCTCTCGTCGCTCGAACGATACAGGGTGCCAGTATAGAGGGCCTGATATGACGGTTTCTTGTAGCAGCAGCGGCACAGAGATCGATACAGCGGACCGCGATCGTTGCGCCGGCCAGTCTAAGGCTACTGGAGCGTCCGCAATGGCGACTGGCCGGCGCGGTCATGCGCCGCGCCGACACCGGCATCCTCCGCGCCAAGCGCGCGGTCGAGACCGGTCGCCACCACCGAGACCCTGAAGCGGCCTTCCATGCTCTTGTCGAAGATCGCGCCGACGATGATGTCGGCATCCTCATAGACCTCCTCGCGGATGCGGGTAGCGGCCTCGTCGACCTCGAACAGGGTCATGTCCCTGCCGCCCGATATCGAGACCAGCACGCCCTTGGCGCCCTTCATCGACATTTCGTCCAGCAACGGGTTGGCGATCGCGGCCTCCGCCGCCTTCATCGCTCGCCCATCGCCCGACGCCTCGCCGGTTCCCATCATGGCGCGGCCCATGCCGCGCATGATCGATTTGACGTCGGCGAAATCGAGATTGATCAGGCCTTCCTTGACGATGAGATCGGTGATGCAGCTGACGCCGGAGTAAAGCACCCGGTCGGCAATGACGAAGGCGTCGGCGAAGGTGGTCTTTGCATCGGCGATCCGGAACAGGTTCTGGTTCGGGATGACGATCACCGTATCGGCGCTTTCGCGCAGCCGTTCGATGCCCTCTTCGGCCATCTGCATGCGGCGCCGACCCTCGAAGGTGAAGGGCTTGGTGACGACGCCGACCGTCAGGATGCCGGCCTTGCGCGCCGCTTGCGCAATGATCGGGGCGGCGCCGGTGCCGGTGCCGCCGCCCATGCCGGCGGTGACGAAGCACATATGCGTGCCGGCCAGATGATCCATGATCTCGTCGAGCGATTCCTCGGCCGCGGCACGGCCGATCTCCGGCAGCGAGCCGGCGCCCAATCCTTCCGTGACGTGTGCGCCAAGCTGGATCAGCCGTGTCGCCTTCGACATGGTCAGCGCCTGCGCGTCGGTGTTGGCGGCAATGAATTCGGTTCCCTGAAGCTGTTCCACGATCATGTTGTTGATGGCGTTGCCGCCACCACCGCCGACGCCGATAACGGTGATCTTGGGTCTCATCTCGGAGATTTCCGGCTTCTTGAACTCGGCCATGCCTGCTTCTCCTTCGCCAATTTGCGCGCGCTTCACGACCCACAAGCAGATTGCCTAGAAGGCATTGCAATCGAGCGGCATGACGCGAATCAGTCCGTTCGGATGGGTGACCCAAAAAGCCAGAGAGCGGCCGGACGTGCAAGTGCGCGCAAGGTCAAGATTTGTGATGGCGATATTGCAGACCGCAACGGACATGCCGCGCGCCCGCAAGCCAGGCCGAAAACCTAGCAATCCGGGCAACGGGCCAAGTCTTGCCGTACAAGGATTGAAGCGTCTATCATGGCCCTACAGATCGCAGGCTTCGGCCTCCCGCCATGCTCGGCCCGATCGCGATTGTCCGTGGTCGTCAGGCCAGATTTCAGAACGAAGCAGCGCACCGCCAATGGCCGACAGAACACAATTCGGGTTGACCGCCGTCGACACCGTTCCCCTGCATGAGAAGGTCTATCTGGAGCTTGTGCGGGCCCTGATGTCCGGCCAGTTCACGCCCGGCCAGAAGCTGACCTCGCGCAAGCTCGCCAAGGAACTCGGCACCAGCGACATGCCGGTACGCAGCGCCTTCATGCGGCTGCAGGCGCTGCGGGCGCTGAGCCCGATGCCGAACGGCAGCGTTGAGGTGCCTGTCATTTCGGCCGACCGGTTTTCGCAATTGACCGCGGTGCGCACGATCCTCGAAGGCTCGGCGACGGAGCTCGCGACAAAGCTCGTCAACGGCAACAATCTGCGGGCGATCCGGCGCCACAGCACTGAATTGACCCTGGCGGCGCGCAAGGGCGATATCGACGACTACCTCAGAAAGAATTACGCCTTCAAATTCTCGATCTATCGCCATTGCGGCAACGAGCAGATGATCTTCCTGATCGAGACGGTCTGGATGCAGGTTGGTCCCTTCCTCAGGAATCTCGCCATGGGCTTCGAGGACGACCTCTCCTCCATCCTCGACATCGACTATCACGAGGAAGTCGTCGCGGCGATCGAGGCCCAGGACGGGGCGCGGGCCCGCGCAGCCATCGTGCGCGACATCGACGAAGGCGCCGCCCATATCCTGCGGCAGGCCAGATTTCCGGAAGCAAGGCCTTAGAAATGCCCCTTGGCTTTCCATCCTCTTGCCTCTATGTTGCGATCGCAGATCGCGCAATTGGTTTTGAAATGCCTCCCGATATCCCGGTTAGTGACTTGAAAAAATAAGGAAAAATATCTGGCTGCGGCCGGATAGGCTTCCCGAAAACTCACAAGCATTTTTTACCAGGAACAGTGCAGCCGATCAGGCTGAGGCACCTTCGAAAACCAGAGGTTTTAAAATTGAGCGATGCAATTGCGGACGTCCTGAGCTGGCTTGAAAGCAGAAACGACATCCAGAGCCTGAGGGCGGCGGTGTGCGACCTCAACGGCGTCATGCGGGGAAAACGCATTCCCGTCGAGCAGGCCCGCAAGGCGCTGGAAGGCAAGCTGCGCATGCCTTATTCGCTGATCGGGCTCGACATCTGGGGCGAGGATATCGAAGGCAACACACTGGTCTTCTCGACCGGCGATGCCGACGGGCTTTGCCAATGGACCGGACGCGGCATTCTGCCGGTGGAATGGACGGCGCATCCGACGGCGCTCGTCCCGCTCTGGCTTGCCGACGAAAATGGTGCGCCCTATCTCGGCGATCCCCGGCGGGCGCTGGCCCGCATCCTCGACCGCTACAAGGCGCTCGGCCTGACCCCGGTCGCGGCGACCGAACTCGAATTCTATCTGGTCGATCCACAGTCGCAGCGGCCGGTCGGGCCTGTCTCGCCGGTCACCGGACGGCGTCTCGATTCCGATGCGGCGCTGTCGATCGACGAGATCGACGATTTCGAATCCTTCATCCATGACGTCTACGAGGCCTGCCGGGCGCAAGGCATTCCCGTCGATACGGCGATCGCCGAAAATGGCGTCGGCCAGTTCGAGATCAATCTGAACCATGTCGCCGATGCCTTGCGGGCGGCCGACGATGCCGTGCTCTTCAAGCGCACGGTCAAGGGCATTGCCCGCAAGCACGGCTTTGCCGCCTGCTTCATGGCAAAACCCTATGGAGACCGGGCCGGCAACGGCTTCCATGTCCATTTCAGCCTGGTCGATGCCCAAGGCCGCAACGTGTTCGACGACGGCACCGATCAGGGCTCTGAAATCATGCGGCACGCGGTCGGCGGCCTGCTTGCCGCGATGGCCGAGAGCACGCTGGTGTTCGCACCGCACTTCAACTCGTATCGCAGGCTTCGCCCGCGGTCCTACGCACCGACCGCGGTTGCCTGGGGCTACGAGAACCGCATGGTCGCGATCCGCATTCCCGGCGGCCCGACCGGCGCACGCCGCATCGAGCATCGCGTGTCGGGAGCGGACGCCAATCCCTATCTGGTACTGGCCGCCATACTGGGCGCGGCGCTGATCGGCATCGAAAGGCAGATGTCGCCCGGCGATCCGATCGGGAACGATGGCCAAGGCGTCGTGCCGGCCAAGCTGCCGCCGGACTGGGCGTCGGCGATCGCCACCTTTGAAAGCGGGACGCATGTGGCGGAGATCTTCCCGGCGATCCTGCGCGACTCCTTCGTTGCCTGCAAACGCCAGGAACTGAATACGTTCGCCCTCAATGTCAGCGACTTCGAGATCGAGACCTATCTCGAAAGCGTTTAGGGTTTCCGGACCATTGACGTCGGCGCGGACGGCTTTCCAGCTGTAAACCAGGGACTTGCGGTGCGATCCCGAACCGAGCATAAACATGATAACTTTTGTCATGTATTATACCCGGAGACAGACAAGACTTGACCTTCGTTGCGCGCATGGAAAGTCGGATCGAGGGCTTTTCGGTCATCGGCCACCTGAAATGGCACCAGTGGGACGGCGTGGTTGCCGACCTCTGGGATGTCTCATGTGGTGACAGGGCCGAAGGCTACTACGTCTCTCCCGATCCCCGGCTGTTCGTCGCGCTTGATGTGGATGGCGACGGCGCCTTCTTCGTTGAAGGCGCCAAGGGCGAAGTATCCCGCCACGACAGGGCTCTTTCGATGGCCTACATTCCGGCCGGGGTGCCGATCCGTGGCCAGGTCGAGAGACTGCGCCGGATCCGGCATCTCGACCTGCATTTCGATGTCGCGACGCTGACGCGCCGCTTCTGCCGCAGCCTCGATCGCGAAGCCTTGCAGATGTCGCGCCTCCAGTTTCGCGACGACCGGGTCGCCATGCTGGCTGGCCTGATCGCAGCCGAATGCGGCAGCGACGAGCCGCTGCATGATCTCTATGGCGAGGGCCTGCTCAACGCCTTGTTCGCCAGCCTTTTCCAGATCGATCAGCCAGGTGCCGCCAGGCGTCGATCGCCGCTGTCGCGCCGCAAGCTGCGCCTCGTTACCGACTACATAGAAGCGCATTGCCTGGACCGGATCCGGCTTGCCGAACTCGCCGCGCTGACCGGCCTCTCCGAAACCGCGATGAGCCATGCCTTCAAGGCGGCAACAGGCGTGCCGCCGCACCGCTGGCAGATGCAGGCGCGGATCGACAGGGCGAAGACGATGATGGTGCGTCAGGCCGCCTCGCTGGGCGACATCGCCGAAGCGACCGGCTTCTTCGACCAGGCGCATCTGACGCGGGTGTTCAAGGCGGTGGTCGGCGTGACGCCCGGCGCTTGGATGAAGAGCGCCGGAAGCCCGTGACATTTCCGCAACATGAAGCCGCGATGTCACCCGTTTGGACAAGAACGGACAAGCCGCCCAAATCCATCCAATGACCCGCAGATAAGTTGAGATAAATGATCAAGTATCTCAACGACCACAGGCGGGGACCTACCTGATGAGCAGACTTTACCGGATGAAGGCGCTTCTGGCGGCCAGCCTCGCCGCGGCCGCGATGATCCCGCCAATGGCCGCGTTCGCGCAGACGGCGCAAACCAGCACCCAGCTTGAACCCGTCGTAGTCGAGGGTGAGGCCGGAGACAGTGCCACCGGACCGGTCGAAGGTGTCGTCGCCAAGAAGACCAGGATCGGCTCCAAGACGGCGACTGACATCAAGGGGATCCCGCAATCGGTCTCGGTTGTCGGCCGGCAGGAGATCGATGATCAGGGCGCGCAGAAGGCGGACGAGGCCTTGCGTTACACCGCCGGCGTCTTCGCCCAGCCGTTCGGTCCCGACAGCGACACCAACTGGCTGTTCATCCGTGGTTTCCAGGCGACCGCCACCGGCACGTACATGGATGGCCTGCAGCTGTTCAGCTATGGCTTCGGTGGCTTCTATGTCGACAGTTTCGGGCTCGAGCGCATCGAGGTGCTGAAGGGCCCGGCCTCGGTGCTCTATGGCGGCAGCAATCCTGGTGGCATGGTCAACTATGTCAGCAAGCTGCCGGAATTCGAACGCAAGCGCTACATCGAGACCGGCGTCAACGATGCCGGCAATGTCTATCTCGGCTTCGACATTGGTGACGTCGCCAACAATGACACGGTCAGCTACCGCATCAATGGCAAGGTCGCCGGCGGCGACACCTACAGCGACCTGCAGAATGGCTGGCGCGGCTTCATCTCACCCAGCATCACCTGGAAGCCGGATGAAGCAACCACGCTGACCATCCTGGCCAATTACAGCCATATCGACGAGAACCACAATGGCGGCAGCTTCCTACCCTATGATGGTACAGTGACGGACCATGTTGTCGACGGCGTGAACTATGGCCGCATCGACCCGGATGCAAACTTCACCGAACCGAGCATCGACCTCTACAAGCGCGAACAAGGTTCGATCGGGTACGAGTTCGAGCATACGTTCGACAATGACTGGACGGTCCGCTCCAACACACGATTTAGTGCTGCCGATATCGATGAGGTCAACGTCTACCCCAATGGTTGGGCGAGAGATGCCGATCATCCCGACGCCAGCCCCACTGCGCTCAATCGTATCAACTTCGGCCACGACACTGACGTCAAGTCGTTCCTGTCGGATCTGCAGCTGGAGGGCAAGGTCGAGACCGGTTCCGTCGAACACACGCTGCTGGCCGGTCTCGACTACAAATATTACAACATCGACCAGGTGCAGTCGTCGGGCCTCTACGATCCCCTAAATTCCAATCCCATCGATGCTTTCAACCCGGTCTACGGCTCGACGCTGACGCCTCGCGTCAGCTATCTCAGCCAGAACCTGACCCAACAGCAGCTCGGTTTCTATGCGCAGGACCAGTTGCGCTTCGGCGATGGCTGGCTGATGACGCTGAACGGCCGCTATGACCGTGGCTGGCTCGGAGCGGACAACCGCCCAACCTTCTACTCGGCAAGCTCCAGCACGCAGAGCCAAACCGTCGGCGATTTCTCCGGCCGCGCCGGCCTCGCCTATGAGTTCGCCAACGGTTTCATCCCCTATGTCAGCGTCGCCACCTTCTTCAATCCGCTGATCGGCACCGACGCTAATGGCAACCTGTTCGTTCCGGAAACAGGCCAGCAATATGAAGCGGGCATCAAATACGTACCGACTTTCATCGATGGCCTGTTCACACTCTCGGTCTTCGATCTCACCCGCCAGAACGTGGCAGTCGCAACCCTCGCCAATCCTTTTCTCCAGACCCAGACCGGCGAGGTGCGTTCGCGCGGCGTCGAACTCGAGGGCAAGGTAAACATTACTGACGACTTCCGGGTCACAGGCGCATTCACGGCCTACAATCTCGAAATCACCAGGGATGCCAACCCGGCGCTCATCGGCAAGACGCCCTTCATCGCGCCGGAAGTCATGGCGTCCGCATCGGTCGACTACACGTTCCGCGGCGACTGGTATGACGGCATCTCGATCGGCGGCGGACTGCGCTACCTCGGCTCGTCATGGGCCGACAATGCGAACACGGCGAAGGTGCCGGCCGTGACCTTGGCCGACCTGAAGCTCGGCTACGAGAAGGAGAATTGGGGCGTCGATCTTAACGTCACCAATCTGTTCAACAAGACCTATGTCGCCAGTTGCCAGACGACGCTGACCTGCTCCTACGGCGAAGGCCGCTCGTTCAAGCTGAAGGTGCACACGACTTGGTAGCCACAGCTTGCCAGACAAGCCAGTGATGATCCATCTGCCCAACAGGCGGCAGATGCTTGCGCTGGCGGCAGCTTCCTTTCTGCCGCCGATTGCCGCCCGGGCCGCGGCGATGCGCATTGCCGCGATCGACTGGGGCATGCTGGAGGCGTTGCTGGCGCTCGGCATCGAACCGGTGGCGGCGACCGAGCTGATCCAGTTCCGCAAGATCGCGTTCGAGCCGGCCGTTCCCCAAGCCATGACCGATCTCGGACTGCGCGGCGCGCCCAACTACGAGCTGCTGCGCATCATCGCGCCGGACCTGATCGTCATCTCCAATTTCTACGAATATCAGCGCCCGATGCTCGAACGCATCGCGCCGGTGTTCGCGCAAACGGTCTACCAGGCCGGTGTGCCGCCCTACGCACTGGCCGAGGCAGCCACGCTGGCCCTGGGCGAGAAGCTTGGCCGACAGGCGGAAGCAGAGCGTTACGTCGACGATACGTCTGATGAAATCGCCAGACTTCGCGCCACCTTGCCACCATCGTCCGGACGACCGGTCTTCGTCATCAGCCTTGGCGACAGCAGGCATTTTCGCGCCTTCGGTCGGGACGCCATGTTCGGCGATGTGCTCACACGTCTTGGCCTGGCCAATGCCTGGACCGACGAGACAAGCTACAGCGCGGCAGCACCAGTCGGACTGGAGGCGCTAGCACGCGTGCCCGAGGCGTCGATCCTGATCGTCCCGCCACTGCCGGCGGATGTCGGCCGCTCGCTCCCGTCCAATGCCTTGTGGAACGCGCTGCCCGCCGTGCGCCAGAATCGCGTCGCGGTGCTCGAAGCAATCAACCATTTCGGCTGCCTGCCATCGGCACGCCGTTTTGCACGCCTGGCGGCGGCAGCGCTTGCCGCCCATGGCTGAGCGCGCAACCGATCATCGCGCTGCGATGGGCACCGGTCTGTCGCCGATCACCCTATGGAGCTTGCTGGCGGCGGTGGCGGCGCTTCTGTTCGTGTGGCGCGCGGGAATGCAGTGGCCGGCGGCGCCGCCGGGCGACGGCGTCGATCTCGACCATGTCATCCTGTTCTACAGCACGCTGCCGCGCGCCGCGGTGGCCGTTCTGGCGGGCGCCGTGCTCGGTCTCTCCGGCCTGCTGTTGCAGCATGTGTTGCGCAACAAGCTGGCCGAGCCGTCAACGCTCGGCATTTCGGCCGGCGCGCAACTGGCGATGACGACAGCCTCGCTCTACGCGCCGCTGCTGATGGAGCGGTCGCAAGGCCTGGTCGCCTTTGCCGGCGGCACTGCCGCGGTGCTTCTGGTGCTGGCCCTGACCTGGCGGCGTGGGCTCGAACCGGTCTCCGTCGTGCTCGCCGGCATGATGGTGGCGCTGACCGCCAGCTCGATTAGTGCGGCGATGATCCTCGCCAATGGCGAGTATCTGTTCTCGCTGTTCATCTGGGGTGGCGGATCGCTGGTCCAGCAGGATTGGGGGCCGGCCGTCGCGCTGGCGGTCAGGCTGGCGGCCGGCGCCGTTGCCGCGCTGATGTTGCTGCGGCCGCTGACCATTCTCGGCCTTGACGATGCCTCGGCGCGTGGCCTTGGCGTTGCCCGTCATCCCAGCCGCGTTCTCATCATCGCGCTGGCGGTGTGGATGGCGACGAGCGTCGCGGCGGAGGTCGGCGTCATTGGTTTTATCGGCCTTGCCGCGCCAGCGCTGGCCGCGCTTTCGGGCGCACGCACCTTACGCCAAAAACTGATCGCCGCGCCGCTGGTCGGCGCCGTGCTGCTGTGGCTGACGGATGGGTTGGTGCAACTCGCCGCCGGCCCTGGCGGTGAGCGCATTCCGACCGGTGCGGGCACAGCGCTTCTCGGTGGCCCGCTGCTGCTGTGGCTATTGCCACGGCTGCGCATGTTCGAGTGGCCGCATCTCGGCTCGAACGGGGATGCACCGCGCAAGGCCGATCGACCATGGCTCATCGTCCTGCTCTTGGCAGTGCTCACCCTTGTCGCCGTCGCGGTGGCGCTGATCGTCGGCCGCGGCCCCACAGGCTGGTCATTCGCCAGCGGTGATTTGCTGACCGATCTCGCCGCCTGGCGCGCGCCACGCATCGGCGTGGCGGCTGCCGCCGGCGCCATGCTGGCGGCTGCCGGCATTGTCATCCAGCGGGTCACCGGCAATCCGCTGGCAAGTCCCGAAGTGCTTGGCGTCGGCACTGGCGCTGGCGCCGGCCTGACCGCCGTGCTGATGGTCAGCGCCACGGCCGGCCTCGGCTGGCAGCTGGCCGGCTCGGCCCTGGGCTCGCTGGCGGCATTGATCGCCATGCTGGCCATCGCCGCGCGAGCGAAATTCGGTGCCGAGCGCCTGCTTCTTGCCGGCATCGCGATGAGCGCGCTGTGCAGTGCCGTGATCAGCGCGACGATCGCGATGGGCAATGCGCAGTCCTATGTCCTGGTGCGCTGGCTGAGCGGTTCGACCGGCCAGGCAACCGCTCTGGAGGCATCGGTTGCGCTAGCCTGCCTGTTGCCGCTGACGTTGCCGCTGTTTCTTGCGGCCCGCTGGCTCGACATCCTGCCGCTTGGGTCCGACAGCGCGCGTGGCCTGGGCATACCGGTCGCCGGCGGGCGGCTGGTGCTGATTGTTGTCGCAGCGCTGCTGACCGCGCTGTCCGCCATGGTCGTCGGGCCCTTGAGCTTCGTCGGCCTGATCGCGCCGCATCTTGCCCGACTCGCCGGGTTCTCCCGCGCACGCGTTCATCTGGCAGGCGCGATGCTTCTGGGCGCCTTGCTGATGATCGTCTCGGACTGGCTGTCGCGCATGGCGGCCTTTCCCTACGAACTGCCCGCCGGCCTGTTCGCCTCGCTGCTCGGCGGGCCGTATCTCGTCTACCTGCTGGCCAAGGGCGTGCCGCGCCAGGGCTGACAAACCTGTTGCAGCGTGCCTCCGAGACAAGCTTGCGAGCCGAAAGCCGCCGCGAGACTGTGGATCGAGTTCCGTATCAAACAGCGGCAGACCTTGCCCACCGGCCAAATCCGTCCGACACCTCATGTAACAACGGAATCACCCCGCTCCAGCGGCCGGGCGATCTGATGGATGGAGTTCAATGATGGAACCAATCTGGGCCGTCGGGCTGATGACCGGCACCGTGCTTGACGGCAATATCGACGTCGCGCTGATCAAGACCGATGGCGAGCGGATCGAGGATTTCGGCACCTACCGGCTGATGCCTTATCCCCCGTCGATCCGCTCCCTGCTGGAAGAGACGTTGAAGCAGGCCCGGGACTGGAACTTTGTCGGGCCGGAACCGGCAATCTTCGCTGAGGCCGAGGAAGCGCTGACGCGCGCGCAGTCGGCAGCGGTCAGGGAACTGGTCGAAGGCTACGGCATGACGATGGCCGACATCGGCGTGGTCGGCTTCCACGGCCAGACAGTGCTGCATCGCGCGCCGCAACCTGGGCGGATTGGCCAGACCCGCCAGTTGGGTGACGGCGAGCTGATGCACGCCCTATTGGGCACCAAGGTCGCCTACGACTTCCGCTCCGCCGACGTTCGCGCCGGCGGACAGGGCGCGCCTTTGGCCGCGGTTTATCACACCGCGCTGATGCGCAGCGCCGGCGCCAGCGGCGAAGTGGCTGTGCTCAATCTCGGCGGCGTCGCCAACGTCACCTGGTGGGACGGTGCCGACAATGTCGTCGCCTTCGACACCGGCCCCGCCAACGCGCCCCTCAACGATTTCATCAAGTCGAAGGGGCTCGGCGAAATGGATCGCGACGGCGCGCTTGGCCGCGCGGGAACGGTCGACGAGGCCCGGCTCGCCAAGCTGCTGCAACACCCCTATCTCAGCAAGCCCTACCCCAAATCGCTGGACCGGTTCGACTTCGGCGCCGCCATGGCTGACGGCCTCAACACCGAGGACGGTGCGGCCTTGCTCACCGCCTTCACCGCCTCAGCGGTCGGCAAGGCACTCGACCTCTTGCCACACCGGCCGAAAAAGCTGGTGGTCAGCGGCGGCGGCCGACATAACCCGACAATGATGGCAATGCTCGCCAGCCGCGCCGGCGTCGAGGTGGTGCAGTCCGAAAGCCTCGGCTGGAGCGGCGACGCTGTCGAGGCCGAGTGTTTTGCCTTCCTTGCTGTGCGCGTGCTGCGCGGCCTGCCGATCAGTTTTCCAAGCACCACCGGCGCGCCGCAGCCGATGCGTGGCGGAAAGCTCGCCGGTTAGACCAGCGACAGTTTCTTCTGCAGGAAAATGCGGCTGCGGCCGACCGGGAAATCGGCCAGCGCGCCGAAGGGCTGATAGCCTTGGCGCTGATAGACCTTGGCAGCGTTTGGATTGAAGGTGTCGATCCAGGCGTTTTGGCAGCCGCGCGCCACGGCTTCCTGCTCGGCTGCGTTCAGCATCTTGCCGGCCATATGCTGGCCGCGCAACCGCTCATCGACCCACAGCCATTGCACGTAGAGCCAGCCCCAGGCGGTATAGCCCGAGATGCCGGCAACGACCGCGCCTTCCTCATCGCGCACGAACACCGCCAGCGCCTTTCTTTCGGACGCGCCGACATCGCCGTCGTTGAAGGCCGTCAGCTGTTCGCTGAGAAAGGCGAGGTCTTCCGGCAAGGGATTTGCCGTTGTTTCGAGGGTCGTGTTCATGGCTCTTTCCGGAAAGCTCAGCTGGATGGGATGAGGCGATACGAACCGTAGGGCTCTCGCGCAATTTCTATGTCTGCTCTCGAATAAGGTTCGGATCGCCGCTGTTGCGGAATTCGGATGCGGCAATGCCGTAGCGCTTGAGCTTGTCGTAAAACGTCTTGCGCGGCACGCCGAGGGCGTCGATGGCGCCGCGCACATCGCCGCCATGGTCGCGCAGCGCGTCGCGGATGAGTTGCGCCTCGTAGTGGCCCACGCGCTCCGGCAGCGAGCCTGCAGGCTCCGGCGATTGCGGTGAGACCGCCTTCGTCTCGTCGTCCGGGCCAAGACCGAGCGCGACGCGATCGGCGAAATGCGCGAGCTCGCGTACATTGCCCGGCCAGGCATGCGCCTGGAGGTGGTCGCTCACCGCGGTGTTCACCTTGGCGACCGGACGCCCGAACCGCTCGGCGGCCTTGCCGAGGAAATGGCCGAACAGCATCGGGATATCGCCGCGCCGCTCGCGCAAGGGCGGTATGTGCAGCGTCACCACGTTGAGGCGAAAATAGAGGTCCTCGCGAAAATCGCCGCGCTGGTCCGGCCGGCCGAGATCGACCTTGGTCGCCGCGACGACCCTCAGATCGATGTGCCTGACGTCATTGGAGCCAAGCGGGGTAAGGCTGCGTGTCTCCAGCACCCGCAGCAGCTTGACCTGGAGGGCCGGCGGCATGGATTCGATCTCGTCGAGGAACAGAGTGCCGCCGCTGGAATGCTCGATGCGGCCGATGCGTCGCCGTTGCGCGCCGGTGAACGCGCCGGCCTCATGGCCGAACAGTTCGCTTTCGATGACGGTCTCCGGCAAGGCGCCGCAGTTCAACGCCACGAAGGGTTTGGCCCGGCGCCGGCCCCACCTGTGCAAAAGGTCCGCCACCACTTCCTTGCCGGTTCCCGTCTCGCCTTCCACGAGCACGTCGACATCCATGTCGGCGATCTGGCGCAAGGTTTCGCGCAGCCGGTGGATGGCAGGCGCCTCGCCGATCAGCGGCAGGCCGTCGGCGGCCAGTGCGGCGGCTTCGCGCAGTCGCCGGTTCTCCATCACCAGCCGCCGCTTCTCGCTCGCCCGCTTCAGTGCCTCGACAAGGCGATCGCCGGCATAGGGTTTCGGGATGAAATCGTAGACGCCGTCCTTGAGCGCTGCGACCGCGAGATCGACATCGCCGTGCCCAGTGACCAGGATCACCGGTATGTCGGGGTCGATTGCCTTGATGCGGTCGAAGAGCTGCAGCCCGTTCATGCCCGGCATGCGGATGTCGCTGACGACGACGCCATCGAAATTCCTGTCGACGACGGCAAGGGCTGCCTCGGCGGCATTGCGCGCGACCACCGTAAAGCCGGCAAGTTCGAGCAATTGCGTGGTGGCGTGCAAAAGGTCGGCATCGTCATCGACGAGCGCCACCAGCCCTGATCCCTGCGTCATTCAATTCGCCTCAAATCGATGGTGAAGGACGCGCCTTCGGCACTGTCGGGATCGAGCTGCAAGGTGCCGCCCAATTCCTGGGCGATCTCCTGCGAGATCACCAGCCCGAGGCCGAGCCCCTTCTCCTTGGTGGTCTGGAACGGCATGAACAGGTTGCCGGCCGCCTCCGGTCCAAGGCCGGGACCATTGTCGCGCACCGAAATCAGCACCCGATCATCGCGCTCAGCGAGTCCAATCTCGATGCGGGGATCGGGCTGGTCCTTCATGGCATCCAGTGCGTTCTGCAACAGGTTGACGAGGATCTGCTCCAGCCGGATGCGGCTCGCCATCACCATCGGCGAGGCGCTGCCGCGCGGCTTGACGATGGTGACGCCGGAATCGCGGATGCGGCCGGAGAGCAACGACAGCGCGCCGTCGATCGCCTCGCGCACCGGCAGTGGCGAAGCGGCGACGCCAGGGCGGCGGGCAAAGGTGCGCAAGGTGTTGGTGATGGCGCCGATGCGCTCGGTCATCGAGACGATCGAGGTCAGATTGCCACTCGCCGGTTCGGTCCTGCCGCTGTCGAGAAAACGGCCGGCATTCTCGGCATAGCTGCGGATCGCGGCGACCGGCTGGTTGATCTCATGCGCCACGCCGGCAGCGATCTGGCCGAGGATGGACAGCCGGTTGGCCTGGGCGAGATCGTCGCGCAATCGGCGCACCTTGGCCTCGGCGCTTTCACGCTCGGCGATTTCGCCGGCAAGAGCTGTGTTGGAGCGTGTCAGCTCCGCCGTTCGCGTCGATACCCGGCTTTCGAGTTCAACGTTCATACGCGCCAGCGCTTCCTGCCGCAGCCGGCGTGTACGGCGGCGACGGGTGAGCACGTAGGCAAGCAAGCCGGTCAACAGCAGCCCGAGCAGCGTCGTCAGCCGTGCCGTGTTGGCGGCGGACGAAAGAGTGGCATCCGCAGGCGTTAGCAGCCAAAGACGCCAGCCAGGGACGGCACCTGGCAGGTCCTGCACCACCTCGACGAACTGGCGCGGTTTTCCCGAGCTGTCGATCGTCGCCAGGCCGTCGCCAGCACCGCGTCGTATCGGCAAGGGTTCGAAGGCAGCGTCGGTCAGTTGCAGCTGCTCATGGGCTGCGGCGGCGTCTTCGGCGGAGAGCGGTGCGAGCGCGTGAAACCGCCATTCAGGCTGGCTGGTGGCCAGCACGACGCCGCGTTCGTCGGTGACGAAAACGAGGAACCCGCTGGAGCGCCAATTGGCTTCGACGCCGTCGAGTTCGACCTTCAACACCGCGACGCCCAGCGGCTTGCCGTTGTCGTCGACACGGCTCGAAAGATAGAGTCCCGGCCGGCCGCTGATCGTGCCGAGGCCATACTGGCTGGCAGAGCCCTTCGCCATCGCCTCGTTGAAATAGTGACGAAAATTATAGTCGATGCCGACAAAGCTCGTCGGCTCACCGGCATTGCTGGCTGATATCGCGATGCCCGCCGTATCGATGACATAGATGGCGGACGCCGAGGCGTCGCCCGCAATCGCCTTGAGCTTGTCGTTAAGGGCCGCTTCCTGCATCGTTCCGGCCCGGCGCAGCGCCCCGCGCACGGCATCGTCGCGGGCCAGCACCAATGGAACCAGGCGCTGCTTTTCGATTTCGCCGGTCAGGGTTCCCGCCGCCAGCGGCAGGGCGGCAAGCGCCGTGTCGCGCAGATCGTCGGCCGCCTGGCCGGAGGCGATACGCCCGGCAATGACGATGGCGCCAGCCAGGATCGCAAGCGCGATGAGGACGACAACCCAGCGGCCATCGCGCAGCCGGCCAACCGCCTCGCGCAGCAAGTCGCGACCGGACCCGCTATCGGTGCCAGCTTGCGTCGTCTGCCCTCTCCCTTTTCTCTGGCGCAATTCCGGACGGAAAACCGCTCACACTTTTCCTGGAATTGCTTTAGCGGCCTCGCCGCCACTCTAATGCGAAATTCCGCCCAGGCAAACGTTTCGCGTGCGGAAATCCGCACACGCATTTAGCCCCGGACCTCGCAAAAGGGCCGAAATGTGTGGATTCCGGCCTTTCTCCGATCTGGCACAGCGCTTGCAAAACTCCTTGCTAGCGGCGGGCAACCGGAACGCCGCGATGGGAGAAGTCACGCAGGGCGGGTTCCGTCCATCCGGCCAGGGAGAGTTCGATGCAGATCGCAGACCAATCCGGCGCGCCCGCCGCGCAACGCAAACCCCTCTACGCCCAACTCTATGTGCAGGTGCTGGTGGCAATCACCGTCGGCATCCTGCTCGGCCACTACTATCCGTCGATCGGCGAGAGCATGAAGCCGCTCGGCGACGCCTTCATCAAGCTGGTCAAGATGATCATCGCCCCGGTCATCTTCCTGACAGTCGCGACCGGGATCGCTGGCATGAGCGACCTGCAAAAGGTCGGCCGCGTGGCCGGCAAGGCGATGCTCTACTTCCTAACTTTCTCGACGCTGGCGCTGATCATCGGCCTTATCGTCGCCAATGTCGTGCAGCCCGGCGCCGGCTTCAACATCGACCCGACAACGCTCGACGCCTCGACCGTCAACACCTACGCCGCCAAGGCGCATGACCAGTCGGTCACCGGCTTCCTGATGAACATCATCCCCGGCACGATTGTCGGCGCCTTCGCCGATGGCGACATATTGCAGGTGCTGTTCTTCTCGGTGCTGTTCGGCATCGCACTGGCGCTGGTCGGCGACAAGGGCGCACCGGTGCTCAACTTCCTGCAGGCGCTGATGGCGCCGATGTTCAAGCTGGTCAGCGTGCTGATGAAGGCAGCCCCCATCGGCGCTTTCGGCGCCATGGCCTTCACCATCGGCAAATACGGCATCGGCTCGGTCATCAACCTCGCCATGCTGGTCGGCACCTTCTACGCGACCTCGTTTCTGTTCGTGTTCGTCGTGCTGGGTGCCGTCTGCCGCTACAACGGCTTCTCCATCCTGTCCCTGATCCGCTACATCAAGGAAGAGCTGCTTTTGGTGCTGGGCACCTCCTCTTCGGAAGCCGCCCTGCCCTCGCTGATGGAGAAGATGGAGAAGGCCGGTGCCAAGCGCTCGGTGGTCGGCCTTGTCATCCCGACCGGCTATTCCTTCAACCTCGACGGCACCAACATCTACATGACTCTTGCGGCGCTGTTCATCGCGCAGGCGACGAACATTCATCTGTCGATCGGCGACCAGATCCTGCTGCTGCTGGTGGCGATGCTTTCCTCCAAGGGTGCCGCGGGCATCACCGGGGCCGGCTTCATCACGCTCGCCGCGACGCTTTCGGTCGTGCCATCGGTGCCGGTCGCAGGCATGGCACTGATCCTCGGTGTCGACCGCTTCATGTCGGAATGCCGGGCGCTGACAAACTTCATCGGCAACGCCGTCGCCACGCTTGTTGTCGCCCGCTGGGAAGGCGAGCTCGACGAGGCAAAGCTGGCGAGAGCATTGGCTGGAACAGCTGACGACAGCCTACCGGCGGACATCGTTCCCGCCGAGTAATCCGCCCAGCCACATCACCATGCAAACGGCCGGAAGCAGCGATGCCTCCGGCCACTTTTTTACCTTGACGTGTCAGCCATTGAAATCCCTCCGCGCTTCCGGGAACGTGCTTGGACCGACCGGCATGCGGGCCGCCAGGCTGCCATCGTCGAACAGCACAAGGCTGGCGGCGCCGACCAGCCCGGCGTGGCGGCCAAGCTGCGCCTGGACGACAGGCACGTCGCGATAGGCGCGCATGGCGCGTTGCCGGATGGTCGCCTCGATGACCGGATGCATCAGGTCGAGGCCATTGGCGATGCCGCCACCGACGACCAGCACATCGGGCGAGTAGAGATGCAGCAAATTGGTGAAGCCGACGCCCAGCCAGCGCGCTTCCTCCTCGAGCAGGGCCATGGCGAGATCGTCCTGCAACCGCGCCGCCTCGACCACGTGGCGACCGGTGACCTCGGCATTGGCCGAGAGACGACGCAGCGTCGAGCCATCGAAGGCTGACGTCGCGGCGTTGGCGCGGCGGCCAAGTGCCGTGCCCGAGGCAATGGCCTCGAAACAGCCGACGACGCCGCAGACGCAGCGCTCGCCTTCATTGGTGATGGTCATATGGCCGATCTCGGCGGCCAGCCCGCGGCGGCCATGCAAGATGCGCCCGTCGGCAACGACACCGCCGCCAATGCCGGTGGAGACCGTGACGAAGACCAGCGAGCGGGCGCCATGGCCGGCGCCGAAGCGCCATTCGCCGAGTGCTGCCGCGTTGGCGTCGTTCTCCAGCCGCACCGGCAGGCCGAGCCGACGCTCGAGGATGTCGGCCAGCGGCACATCCTGCCAGCCGGCAAGCGTCGGCGGCCCGACGGCAATGCCGGCCAGCGGATCGAGCGGTCCCGGCGCGCCGACGCCGACGCCGACAATGGCGAGGCCCGGCGCCTCGGCATGAACGGTCGCGGCCAGCGCCTCGATCTGGCCGATCACCACGTCGGGTCCGGCCTGTGCTTGCGTCGGCACCGCGGCGAAGGCCAGTATCTTGCCGTCACGGTCGACCAAGGCGGCACGAAGCTCGGTGCCACCAAGATCGATCGCGAGGGCCGCTTCTGTGGTCATGCCGCGACCTTCAGCCCATGCAGCCAGCCGATGCGGCCGGCCAGGTCCTTGTCGCCGAATGCGAGCGAACCCAAGACCACAGTCTCGGCCCCGGCAGCACGCAGCAACGGCACGGTCTCGTGGCGGATGCCGCCGTCGGCGGCAAGCACGACGGCAGCCTCGCGGCCGGCCTCTCGAAGGATGGCGCGGGCGGCACCCAGCCGGTCACAGGCTTTTTCCGACAGGCTCTGGCCCTTGACGCCGATCGCGGTGCCCAGAAGCGTGACGAAGGCGACCTCGGAGACGAAAGGCGTCACCGCCTCGACCGGCGTCTCCAGCCTCAGCACGACGCCAGCTTCGGCGCCGAGTTCGCGGGCCAGCCGCACGGCGCGCAATCCGGCTTCACCGTTTTCGGCATGGACGCTGATCATGTCGGCGCCGGCCTCGATGAACTGGCGCGTCTGAGCCTCGACGATTGCGTCATCGACCATCAGGTGAACGTGGATGGGTTTGGCCGTCAGCCCGGCGATGCGGGCGACGAGATCGGGGAAGAACAGGAAGGACGGCGCGAAATGGCCGTCCGCGACATCGATGTGATGCAGATCGACATGAGGTTCGATCCGTTTCAGGTCGCTCTCGAAATTGGCGAGATTGGCCGACCAGAGCGAGAATTCGGCGATCAACCGATCGCGCGGCAGTGCGGCGATGGCGGCGGGGCCTGACAGGGGCTTTGAAGTCATGATTGGTCCTGATTGTTGAAATGTCTGTCGAGAAAGCCGCCGATGGCGGCGCGGATTTCGGCGAAATGCCGATCCTTGTCGGCGGCTTTCGGCATCACCTCGGCGAAGGCTGCATTGGGGATGGTCCCAGCAAGCTCGCGCGCGGTCGCCAGGGGATGGACGAGATCGATGCCGCTGCCGATGACCAGCGTGGGTATTGCGAGACCAGTGGCGTCCGCCCGCGCCACGCCAGGCCCGTCATTGGCGATCGCCTGCATCACCTCGGCAAAGACAACCGCGTTTTCGCGGGCGAAGAAACCGAGCAAGGACGCAAGATTGTCTGGTGCTTCGCTGCGAAAGCGGGCCGCAGTGGCGGAGGCCGCAAAGGCGTCCCGCGCGTCATCCAGCGGATGATCGCGGATGAGCTCCGCCACTTCGATGTAAGGGCGCATGTTTTGCGGTGCCGCGTCGAAGGCCCAGGCAGGACGCACCAGCACCAAGCCAAGCACACGGTCCGGGTGGCGAGCAGCCAGGTGCAGCGCAATCGCCGCCCCCATCGAGATGCCGCCCGCGACGAAGCGGTCGAGCCCAGCCGCATCGGCGGCAGCCAGCACGTCATCGGCGAACATCGCGATCGAAAACGGACGCCTGCTGCCGGCACCGGAGCCACCTTGCACGCGGCATTCGACGGTCAGCCGGCGGCGTGACGGGTTGTCGGGAAAATTCTGCGCCACCTGGGCTGCATCACCGCCAAGGCCATGCTGGAAGACAACGGGAAGCCCGCCCTGCCCCGTGTCGAAGACATGAAGGGCGGCATCCTCGCGCAGCAGGATCGTTGGCGACGCACTCATCAGAGCAGCCCTCGCAGGAAGGCTGCAACATCAGGCGCCTCATCGGCCGACAGCCCGTGCGTGACCAGCGCCCCGTCGAAACCCACGGCCTCGAGCCGTGCGACGAAATCCGGGAAGTCGACGATGCCTTGCCCTGCTGTAGCAAAGCGGCCGTCGCCGTACCGGTCCTTGGCGTGCGCCATGGCGATGTTTCCGGCTGCTTCATCGATCGCGGCGGCGACGATGGCGCGCGCCTCATCCGGCGTCGCGTGCTCGAACAGGTTTGCCGGATCGAGCACGATCTTGAGGTGCTTCGAGCCCATGTCGGCGATCAGGCGCGTCGCGTCCGTGGCCGAGGTGACGATGTTGGCCTGCTCGGGCTCGATACCGAGATCGACGCCGGCGTCTTCCGCCAGTGCCAACGCCTTCGCCATCTCAACGGCCATGTCGGACCAAGCGGCTGGTGTGGCATTGTCGGGATGAAACGCCCATTGATCGGCGGCATTGCGCGAGCCGGTGCAGAGGGTGACCAGCGGGATGCCGAGGGCTGCTGCCGTCTCGATGACGACGGCGAGACGGCGAAGGCCATCGTCGCGCACCGCCTTGTCGGGATGCGCCATGTTGTAGGTGCCCGATAGCGCGGCGAGTGAAACGCCTGATGATTGCGCGGCAGCGCGGATCGCTACAACGGCATTCTCCGGCACGGCATCCGGCATCGACGGCAGGCCGGCGCAAGCGAGGTTGAACTGCGTCGTCTCATAGCCCGCTTGCCGCACGGCCGTCAGCACGGCGGGCGGTTCGGTGCCCGAAAAAGTCTTGGCGAAGATGCCCAGACGCATCAGACCGCACCCGAAACCGAGGCGAGCTCCACCCGTTCGCCTGATACGACCGAACGGGCAATCGCCACCATGGCGCGGATCGAGGCGATGCCGTCCTCGACATTGGCGCCGCGCATCGGCGTGCCGTTGAGCACTGTGTCGGCAAGGCCTTCCAACTGGCGGCGGAAGAAATGGCCGTCGGCGCCGAGCGGCTTGCGCGAGGTCGCGTCCTTCTCATGGAAGATATCGACTTCACTGGCGCGGAAGTACCAGGGGTTGAAGGTTTTTGCTATCACCGAACCGTTCTCGCCATAGAGCTGGAACCCTTCGTGCCAGTCCATACGCACGGCCACCGTAAGATCGAGATGGCCGAGCGCGCCACTGGCGAACTCGGTCTCGACGAACCAGCAATAGGCGCCGAAGCGTTCATTGAGACGGGCACGGACCGCCCTGATGTCACCGCAGAGGAAGCGCGCCGTGTCGACGAGATGCGAGCCGTGCGCCAGCATGAAATATTGCCGCAGATCAGCCTTGGGATTACCCGCCGGCTTCCTCGCCAGCTTGCTGGTGACCGGCAGCGGCTGGATGGCGTCGGTGTTGGTGTAACGGTGAGTGGAATCGCAATACCAGGCCTTCAGCGCCAGCACCTCGCCCATCTCGTCGCGGACGAAGTCGCGGGCCGCCTCCAGCGCAGGGTCGAAGCGCTTCATGTGGCCGACCTGCAGCACCTTGCCGGAGCGCTTGGCCGCCGCGGCGAGTGCCTCGCCTTCCTCGACCGAAGTGCCGATCGGCTTTTCGCAGAGAACATGCTTGCCGGCGTCGAGCGCCTTGATCGACATCGGCACGTGATAGGCGTCCGAGGTGGCGACGATCACCGCTTCCAGTTCCGGATCGGCGAGCATCGCGTCATAGTCGGCATACATCTTCTGCGGCTCATAGGTGGCGCCCATGCGGGCGAGCAGATCGGGCGCCGCGTCGCAGATGGCGTAGAGATCGGCATTGGCGGCCTTCGTGCAGGATTGCAGATGCGCGAACTGCGCGATGGGGCCGCAACCGAGCACACCGACTCTCAGGCGTCTGTCTTGTTTCTTGATCATCGTCTCGTTCTTCAGGCGCCGTAGCTGCGCATTGTCTGTCGGTTGGTCTTGACCGCGCCGGCGGGGTCGGCGGCGGCCGTGTCGGATTCCTCTTCAAGTACCAGCCAGCCGTTGAAGCGCGGTGCTGTGTTCGCGATCTCGATAACCGCTGGCGTGTCGCAGACGCCCTTGCCCAGCATCGCCCAGGTGCCGTTGGCATCGACGTCCTTCAAATGGATGTAGCGGATGCGGTCGCGATAGGTGCGCAGCGTGTCGGACATGTCCTTGTGGCCGCGCAGAATGTGGCCGGTATCCGGAACCCAACCAACCAGTTCGGGATCGAGCAAGGCAAAGATCTTGTCATAGTCGGCACGGTCAAACAGCAACGTGTTGTGGTGCGAACTTGGATGCACCGCTACCTGGACACCAGCATCGCGCCCGAGTTCGCCGGCCTTGTTGTAGACCTCCGCGGCGATGGCGAACTTGTTATCGCGCGGCCCGTCGGACACCACGGTTGCCGAACCCATCGAGACCAGCGCGCCGGGAAAGGCGGAGACGAAGTCGATCCAGCGCTGCGCCGCCTCGAGGTCAGCGCCGATCTCCTCCTTGAGCGTAAAACCGCTGTCCGAGCCGAAGGCGAAGGAAACGAGCGTCAGGCCGGACGATCTCAGCGCGGCGGCGAATTCCGACGGCCGGTCGGCGTAGCGGCCGATCATGGTGTCGGTGATCTCGATGCCGGAGTAGCCGCCATCGGCGATCGCCTTCAATAGATCGTCGGGGCCGCCGGTAAAACGGTCGCCGAGCATTTCCCAAGTGAAGGTCTGGCAGCCGACTTTGAGGTCTTTCACGTTCATCCTTTCAATCCTTGATACCGCTTATTGCTTGATGCCACTCTGCGTCGCCGTGGGATG
Organism: Mesorhizobium subarcticum; assembly: GCF_055456085.1. Classification (NCBI taxonomy): domain Bacteria; kingdom Pseudomonadati; phylum Pseudomonadota; class Alphaproteobacteria; order Hyphomicrobiales; family Phyllobacteriaceae; genus Mesorhizobium; species Mesorhizobium subarcticum. The sequence continues at coordinate 6,197,062 of NZ_CM144237.1, forward strand.
CACATCCTATTTGACCGAGCCCGCGGTCATGCCGGCGAGGAAGTACCTCTGGGCAACGAGGTAGATGAACAAGAGCGGTAGCGAGCCGAGCACGCTCATCGCCATCATCTGGTTCCATTCGAAGGCGTGCTGCCCCATCAACAGCTGGATGCCGATCGGGACGGTACGCATAGACGTTGACTTGGTCAGCGTCAGTGCAAAGAGAAATTCGTTCCAGCACAACAGGAAGGTGTAGACCGACGTCGCCACGATACCAGGCAGTGAAATCGGGACGACCACCCGCCAAAGCGCTGTCCAACTGGTGCCACCATCGACAGCCACGGCTTCATCGAGATCGCGGGGCAAAGTGTTCAGATATCCCGTCATCAGCAGGATCGCATACGGCAGCGTAAATACCAGATAAGTCAGGATCAGCGCGATGTAGGTATCGAAGATACCGTATGAGACGACAAGCCCGAAGAAGGGGATCAAAAGCGTGATCGGTGGGATCGTCTGCGTGCTGATGATGAGTGTGTTCAGGCTGCCCTTGCCGCGAAAGTTGAAGCGGCTGAACCCATAGGCCGCCAACAAGGCGATCAGCACCGTCAGCACGGTCACCGCTCCCGCCACGAAATAGCTGTTGAAGAAGAAGCGCAGCTTTACCGGATCGCCAAGGATGGCTGCATACGCTTCCAGCGTGAAGGCCTTTGGCAGGATGGTTGGTGGCAGGGCAAAGATTTCGGTATTCGATTTGAACGAACTGCTCAGCATCCAGTAGATCGGGAATGCCGCGAAAAAAAGCCCCGCTGCAAGCGCGACATGGAGCGCGACGGTGATCAGCCTGTCTTTCGGCGTATGCCTTTTCCTCATGGTACTACCGAGCCTTTTGATAGCGGATGTAGAACAGCGTCAGGCCGAGAGAGATGAACAAGATCACCACGGCACTCGCCGAAGCCTGCGACAGGTTGTAGCTCGAAAACGCCAGCTTGTACGTGTAGGTGCTGAGGACCTCCGTCGAGTAGATCGGGCCACCGCCCGTCGTTATCCAGATCAACGGGAAGACCTGCATGGTCCAGATGAAGTCGAGCAGCGAGATGCTGATGATGATCGGCATCAGCTGCGGGATGGTGATGAAAATCAGCTTCTGGTAGGCCTTCGCCCCGTCGATATCGGCGGCCTCGTAGAAATCCTTAGGAATTCCCTGCAAACCCGCGAGCAGGCTGACCATGAAGAGCGGATAGCCCGCCCAGATATTGGCGAAGGTGACGGCGTGCAGTGCGGTCTGAGGCGAGGAAAACCATTCGACCTTGGAACCGATGATGCCCAATTGCAGGAGAATGCTGTTCACGACGCCGTTCGGCTCGAGCAGCAGGCGCCAGATCACGGCGATGATCACCGCGGTGAACAGCCAGGGCAGTATGTAGAGCACGCGCAGAATATTGCGCAGCGTCGGATTGATGCGGTCGCTGTTCAGCATGAGCGCGAAGGCCATGCCGATGGTCATGTGGAAAATGACACTCATGCATGTGAAGTAGAGCGTGTGCCACAGTGAAGCCCAGAACACGGGATCGTCGAAGATTGCCTGGTAGTGTTTCAGTCCGGCAAAGGATGGGTCACGACGCAGCACCGCGCTGTTCTGGAACGAGTAGGCAATCACCGTTACCATCGGAAGCAGCATCAGAAGCCCGATTATGAGCAGCGATGGCGACAGATAGAGATAGGGTGCGACCGCTCGTTTCAGCTTGTGGTGGGAGCGCTTTTGCCGGGTCATGTGCCAACCTTGGGATACGCCTTCAAGAGAAGGTAAGCTTCAAAAACGGGTCCATCTCAAATTGCCGATCCGTTGTTGCCGGGTGGCCTGCCCGAAGTCAGGCCACCCGGTCGAAGAAACGGGAACAGGCCGATCAGAATTTCGCCATCCAGCCCTTCTGAGCGGCGGCGGCGGCTTCTTCCGGAGACTGCTCGCCGGCGAGCATCTTCTGGGCTTGCACGTCGAACTGGGTCATCAGGTCTTCAGCCGCCGGCAAGCCCGTGAACTCATTGGCGAGATAACCGGTCTTGAAGATTTCAAAAGCCTTGGCGAAAGCCTTGTCCGAGGTCACGAAATCGGGCTTGGCGTTGACGTTGCCCGGGAAGGCGTTTGCCAGCGACACGAGCTTGGCGTTCACCTTTTCGCTCATCAGATATTGGACGAGTTTCCAGGCCTCTTCCTGATGTTTCGAGGCAGCGGAGATGCCGATGCCCCAGGAGGCATAGGGAAGGCCACGCTTGCCCGTATAGCCCTCCACGACCGGGACCGGGATGAGGTCGAAGTTCAGCTTGGGATTGCGTTTGCGGATGAGGTTCACATGCGCGAGCGAGTCGATCATCATCCCGACGCGGTCGTTGACGAATTCCTCGACCTTTTCCTGTTCGGTCTTGGTGGCGATGCCAGGCGAGATGGTGCCGGCGTCGTTGAGCGATTTGACGAAGGTGAGCATGTCCACCACGGGCTTGCCCTCGAGAGCGGGCTTGCCGTTAGCCATCATCGACTGACCCGATGCCCAGACCCACGACATCATATCGTTCTGGACGCCGGACGGCGTTTGCAGCGACAGGGGCAGCACCCAGCCATACTGGTTCTTGTCGGCGTGCGTCATCTTCTTGGCGGCTTCGAGAAACTCAGCACGGGTCGACGGCAGCTTGGTCACGCCGGCCTGGGCGGCGAGGTCCAAATTCACGAAGACCGGATAAACGAACGAAGCCACGGGAAACATCACCGCCTTGCCGTCCACCTTGATGATATCCGCGACTTGGGCTTTGTCGAACTTGCTCGCATCCATCATCGGGTTCATGTCGGCGAGCGCACCCTGCGCGTTCAGATTGTTCACCCAGGCACCGTCGAGACCGACGACGTCGCTGAGCGTTCCAGTTGCAGCACCAACCGAGATCTGGTCTCGCGTGGTCGCGTAGGGGCCGCTGACCAGCGTCACCTTGATGCCGGGATTCGCGGCCTCGAAATCGTCCATGATTTTCCGCAAAGAGCCTGCGGGCAGTTCAGGCTCCCACCATTGGGTGAATTCCAGCGTCGTGTCCGCCATGGCGGCGGTTGCGCCGAGCAACCAGGCTGCCGCGGCTATTTTCAGCATCGCGGGTTTTATCCGAAACATCATTTTCTCCTCCTTCTCTGGGATCGACCGCACAATGCAGCCGATCGTCTGCTTCATTCAGAAGTCTTCTTACGAGTACTTCGCAGGCGCCTCACCCTCGCCTGTAGGCTCTGCCACAGATCTTCAGATCGCCAGATGTGTCTCTGGATCGAAGAAATGGAGCTTGGTATCATCCAGGGCCAACCGGATTTCCGAACCGGAGCGAACTGTGCTCTCCGGTTCGAATCTCGCCACCGCATTCGACGTCAGGCCGAAATCCTGCACCGCGTCGGGGTCGCCAGAGTCCACCCGAACCCCATCGATGTTCAGATGGACGATATGTTCCGATCCGAGTTCTTCGATCGAGGTCACCTTTGCCGGTATCGTCTGATACTTGCGGCCGGATTCGAGGCTGCTGTCATAGAGGTCCTCCGGTCGGATCCCGAACACGACCTTGCGCCCTGCATACGACTTCAAACCCGGCCTGCGCACGAAGGCTGCATCCTGCAGCCGGATGGCAAAGGCGCCGGACATCAGTTCGCCGCCCGTCATTGTCGCCTCGAAAAGGTTCATCGAGGGAGAACCGATAAAGCCGGCAACAAAGGCGTTCACCGGCGATTCGTAGAGCCTCTTGGGCGTGTCGACCTGCTGCAGCACGCCGCCCTTCAGCACGGCGACCCTGTCCCCCATCGTCATCGCTTCGGTCTGATCGTGGGTCACGTATATGGTCGTCACGCCGAGCTGCTTTTGCAGGCGGGTGATTTCGGCGCGCATTTGCACGCGCAGTTTCGCGTCCAGATTGGAAAGGGGTTCGTCCATCAGAAAGGCTGCCGGCTCGCGCACCATGGCGCGGCCCATTGCAACCCTTTGACGCTGTCCGCCGGAAAGGTTGGCGGGTTTGCTGTCCAGCAAAGACGTCAGTTGAAGGGTCTTGGCGATCTCGTCGACGCGTTTCTTGCGCTCGGCCTTCGGCTTGCCTGCCAGCCGCATCGAAAAGGCGATGTTTTCGAACACCGTCATATGCGGGTACAGCGCGTAGCTCTGGAAGACCATCGCGATGTCGCGGTCCTTGGGCGGCATGTCGACGACGTCGACACCGCCGATCCGAAGGCTGCCGCTGGTGATGTCCTCCAATCCCGCGATCATCCGCAACGCGGTGGATTTGCCACAGCCGGACGGCCCGACGAGAATCAAAAACTCGCCGTCCTCGACCGACAGGTTCAATTGGTCGATTGCGTGAAAATTGTTTCCGTATGTCTTGCAGATATTCTCAAGAACGACTTCTGCCATATTCCTCCCTCCACAAGTTCAAGCCACTGATTTTGTTGTTTTTATTGGCTGATTTTCACTTGCGAAAATGTTTCCTCGGATAGTCTCAGGCTATGTTCCGGTATCGAGTTGCGCATGTTTCAGTTCGACTGCCGACGGCGCATTCGTCGATGCCAGGAGTTCCGTGACCTGGTCATCGGTCGGAAGCGCCTCGCGCCCGCCCCGCCCCGTTATCGAAATGGCCGCCGCCGCGGCCGCGAATGCCACCCGGCCCGCGGTGTCGGCACCGCGCGTCAATGCATGGGCATAGGCGCCATGAAAGCAGTCCCCGGCGCCGGTCGAGTCGACGACGACAACCCGGTGCGGAGGCAGGTGCCAGAGCCCTCTCTCGTCGCGTCCGCGATAGAACACGCCCCTGCCGCCATCCGTCAGAACCACGGCGGACCGCGACGGCAACCACAATGCATCGAGTATTTCGGCGGGCGATCGGCAACCCGTGGCAGTCCGCGCAAAGCCGAGTGGAAGAATGAGATGGTCGCAGAGCGCGATCAGCCGCTCCGTGGCTGGGCCGCCGCTCCATTCGATATCGCCGAGGATCGCAAGGCCGAGATCGCGAGCCCGAGCCACGACATCCAGCGACCCGATCCCGTAACTATCGACGATCAGAACGGTCGCGCGGCTGAGAACCTCGTCCGGAAAGTCCGGCGCGGTGCCCAGCATCGCTTCGTCGTCATACGCGATGAACCGCTCCCCATCCGAACCGACGGTGATCCGCGAGCGCACCGGGCGCGCGTCCGGGTGGCGCGGCGCGAACGCGGTTTCAACGCCGCTCGCAACGAGATCGCACAACACGGCGTCGTCGGCGGCACTTCCCAGCCATCCGACGAACCCGGCGGTTCCGCCGAGCCGCGCGACGGCGGCAAGCGCCGTCGCGACATTTCCCCCGAAAGCTCGGGCACTTTGCAGAACCTTCCCCTTGCCCGCCGACAACGGCTGATCGACATAGACGATGTCGTCGATCGCAATAGCTCCGAAGCCGAGGATTGAAGGGACGGCGGGCATCGTTCAGGCACCCGCCTTCGCCAAGGCGTCTTGCGCCGACAGGCCGTCATGGATGACGCCCCGAAAGGCAATCGCCGCCTTTTCCGGATCGCCATGCCCCCAGAGATTGCGGCCCACCACCGCACCGCGCGCGCCGGCACGGATGGCGTCCGCCGTCTGCTGAAGGGCGCCGAGCAGCGTGTCGGTCTTCGGACCACCGGCGATCACAACCGGCACCGGGCAGGTCCGAACGGTCTCCCGGAACGACTCGAAATCGCCCGTATAACCGATCTTGATCACGTCGACGCCGGACTCGTAGCCGATGCGTGCCGCATAGGCGATCTCATCGGGGGTGAAGACGATTTTTGCCCCGTCGGTAAAATCGCGAGGGTAGATATGCGCCACCACCGGCATGCCGTAACGGGCCGCGGCATTCACCGAATCGGTCAGCCAGCGTATGTATTTGCCCTCGGTCGCGCCGCGCACCGGAATGGCCACGGCCAACGCATCGGCGCCAGCACGCACCGCATCCTCGGGCGTTGCAATCAGTTCACTGATGCGATCGTCCGGGGTGAAGCAGCCGGCCTGGATCACCAGGGCAGCCTTGCCCGCGTATTGCGGCCACAGATGGCGCGCGGTGCCAGGCTGGATGCTGACGTAGTCGGGTTTGCCCACCATGACGCGTGCCAGCGCGCCCGGCAGGTCGGCAAGGCCTCCTTTGCGTACGTCGCCATAGCCGACAAAGTGGTCGACCGCGCCGCCAAAAAGATTTCCCGATGGATGTGAGAAGAGGCGCGCCAGGCGCACCTTGGTTCCGAGGCTCATGAGTCCAAAACTCTCCAATTGATTGACTTCAAAATCCTGGACCCAGTGTTTTCGAAAGAAAGAATAAATGCAATCTTTCGAAATCTTTCGAATTCGCATATTTTTGGTAAAGTGAACCGAGGCCAGGTCGATCGCTTGGCGGATGGAGGCAAGGACAGGGCAATGTTGTCAGAGCAGAGACGCCAATCGATCCTGGGTGAAGTGCAACGCAGCGGACAGGTTCGCATCAAGGACCTGTCAGACGATTTTGGCGTGTCGGAAGTCACGGTGCGCTCCGACCTCGAGATACTCGACCGCAAGGGACTGCTGACCAAGACCCGTGGAGGGGCGGTGACCCGGACCACGGATTCGACCACAGCCGCGTTCGCCCGGCGGATGCAAACCAACCTCGATGCAAAGAAACGCATCGCCCGGGCCGCGGTAGAACTGTTCGAGGACAACCAATCGGTCATCTTCGACGGCGGGTCGACATTGATGCAGGTTGCCATGCTGTTACCGCCGCTCAGCAATGTCGTGGTCGCGGCCACGGCGATGAATATCGTACAGCATCTGATGCATCGGCCTGGGCTCGACGTTCACATGATCGGTGGCCGGGTCTATCCAGACACGGTGAGCACGCTGATCACCGATGCCGACACGGCTCTCGGCGGCTTGGTGGCGCATCAGGTCTTTGTTGGAGCGCATGCGATTGACTCGTCACTGGATGTGGTCGACGTGAACGAAGACATGGCGCGGACGAAGCGAAACCTCGTGCGCATGGCCCGGCGCGTTGTACTGCTTGCGGATTCGAGCAAATGGGGTGTCAGCGGAACCTCCAAGGCATTTTCGCTGTCGAGTGTCGATGTTGTGATCACCGACGATGGCCTGTCCGACCCGATACGCAGCCAGCTTGATAGGACCGGGGCCAAGGTCATCTATGCCTGACCGGTCTCGGTCCCTGCCCGCGACGGAAATATCCAATGCGCGCATGACCCATGAGCTTAGGACCGGCTGTTGGCCGGTTTTTCATGTCTGCCATCTTCTCCTCCCAGAGCATGACGCCGAAGAGTGCGAAGCGATCTTCGGACGACATCGTGCTCTAACTATTTGATTTAGAGGCGGATTCAGATTTCAGGTTGAAACGACCTGAAATCATCCGGCTCTAGGGCTGGCAGCCTCCCGAAGTCACGCCAGCATTTTCGCATGTTCTATAAAAATTTTACGCGCGTCAATATTTAAAATGTTGTATAGCGCTTTCGAGGGTGATCCGTTGCCGGCGCAGCGGATCCGGCGGAGCATGACGAAGTTGGGAGGTACGGCCAGAAATGCAGGGAAAATCAAAGGCGAAGCTCGGAATCGGCGTCATCGGATGCGGCAACATCTCAATGACCTACCTGCGCAATGCCGCGCTTTTCGGTGGAATTGAGCTGCGCGCCTGCGCCGATATTTCGTCCGAGATGTCGGCGCTGCGGGCAAAGGAATATGGCATCCGGGCGCTCGGCGTGGATGCGCTGCTCGCCGACCCCGAGATCGATCTCGTGCTCAACCTCACCATTCCAGCAGCGCATTTCGACATTTCGTTTTCTGCGCTTTCGGCGGGAAAACACGTCTTCACGGAGAAGCCGCTGGCCACATCGGCCAGCGACGGGCGTCGCCTGGTAGCCGAGGCGGCAAAGCGCGGCCGGCTGCTCGGCTCGGCGCCTGATACGTTCCTCGGTGCTGCCGGCCGCCGGGCGCGCCGCCTGATGGACGATGGCGCCATCGGCCGCCCGGTCACCGGCACCGCCTTCATGATGGGGCGCGGCATGGAGCACTGGCACCCGAACCCGCAATTCTACTACCAGCCGGGCGGCGGCCCGGTGTTCGACATGGGTCCCTATTATCTGACCATGCTGGTCAACCTGCTTGGTCCGGTCGCGCGCGTCATGGCGATGGCGACGCGGGGCCAAGAGGAGCGCTTGATCACTGCCGAGGGGCCCTTCAAGAATACCAAATTCAAGGTCGGCACGCCGACCAACGTGCTGTCGCTGCTCGAATTCCGCTCCGGCGCCACCGTCACCTTCGGTGCCTCGTGGGACGTCTTCAAGCATTCCAACCACCCGATCGAATTGCACGGCACGGAAGGCTCGCTGCGCCTGCCCGACCCCGACACGTTCGGCGGCACCGTCTCGCTGTCGGAGCGCGGCGCGGACTGGAAGGATTTTGCCAGCGAAGGCGAGCTCTATGGTGCCCGCAACTGGCCCTATGCCGCGCCCAACCGCGCCAACTACCGCATGCTCGGCGTCGCCGATCTGGTGCGCTCGCTGAAGACTGGTGCAGCACCTCGCGCGTCCGGCAATCTGGCGCTGCATGTGCTGGAGATCATGGAAGCGATCCTGCGCTCGGGCGAAACAAAGAGCTCGATCGCCATTGCCGGCGATGTCGTCCAGCCGGCACTGCTTACCGAAGACGAGGCAAGCAGTCTGCTCGCCTAGGCGCAGTGACGGCGGAGGTGGTAATGACGCTCGATCCGGATGCGCTGCGCGTCCTCGAAATCGGCCGTGCGGCCGGCGGTGAGCCGTTCGAAAACGGCTCCGTGGCGGCGGCGCGGGCCGCCTACGTTGCTTCGTTGCCAACGCAGCAGGGCGAGCACGAGCCGGTGGCAGCAACCGCGCAGCGGCAAATCGACGGACCGAACGGCCCGGTCACGCTCCGCATCCATCGCGGCATCGGCGCGCCGCGAAGCGGAGCGCGCGCCGTGCTCTATCTGCATGGCGGCGGCTGGGTCATCGGCAATCTCGACTCGCACGACGAGATCTGCCGCTGGCTGGCCAATCTCGGCAATGCGGTCGTCGTCTGCCCCGATTATCGGCTGGCGCCCGAGCACAAGTTTCCGGCAGGGCTCGACGATTGTACAGCAACGCTCCGCTTCATGGCGGAAAACGCCGCCGAACTGTGCATCGCCCCGGCCGGCATCAGCGTTGCCGGCGACAGCGCTGGCGGTAACCTTGCGGCCGTCCTGGCGTTGCTTTCCCGTGACGGGCTGGCACCCCAGCTTGCCGCCCAGATCCTGATCTATCCCAATACCGATGCCCGCCAGATGGCGGCCAGCTATCGGCGCTTTGGCGACGGCTTCGGGCTGACCGCCGCCACCATGGCCTGGTTCCGCGACCATTATCTGCGGACGCCGGACGACATCATGGACTGGCGTGTCTCGCCGCTGCTTGCGTCAAGCCTCGCCGGCGCCGCACCTGCGTTTGTCGTGATCGCCGGCCATGACATCCTTGCCGACGAAGGCACGGCCTATGCCGAGCGCCTGCGGGCCGAAGGGGTGCCGCTGATCCTGCGGCACTGGCCAGGTCAGATCCACGGCTTCGTCTCGATGGGCCGCCAGATCCCGGCTGCGCGGCAAGCGGTGAGCGAAGCGGCGGCCTGGCTCAAACAGCAGACGCCCGCTCAGGCCGACTGACGCATCACCAGCGTCGCGCCGAGCTTGACGTTGCGCGCCAGACCTTGGCCGGGTGGGTCGGCCTCGTCCAGCAAGGCCAGCAACATCTCGACGCTGCGGCCGGCCATGGCGGCGAAATCCTGCGCCATGGTGGTCAGCGCCGGACAGGTGTAGCGGCTCAGCGGATGATCGTCATGGGCGGCGACACGGAAGTCGCAATCGGCTCGGCGGCCGATCTTCAGCCCGCGTGAAAAAGCCGCCGCCATGACGCCGAAAGCGAGACGGTCATTGGCGCACAGCAATGTGCGCGCCGGAAGGCCGCCTTTTTCCAGCGTCCTCTCCATCCATTCATGGCCGATGCGCTCGAAATCCCAGTTGTAGCCGCCCGCCGCTTCGAGAACGACAGGTTCCAGGCCGGCGGCTCGCATCGTCTCGATATAGCTCTGCAGGCGTTCGCCCGAATTGTGGTTGACGTGCGGAATGTCGACATAGACCGGCGGCTCGCCCGACCGGCAGAGATAGTCGACGATGGTCGATGTGCTCTGGTGGTTGTCGTTGCCGACGAAAGGCGTGTCGCCTTCGATGTAGGTGTCGAAATAGACGATCGGAATCTCTTCGCTCATACGCTCGAAGACGCCGGGTTCGGAGACCGATCCCAGCGGAGCGACGATGGCGCCGGCGACTTTCAGCGACATCAGCGTCCTGACCAATTCCGCCTCCAGCTTCGGCGAACCGTGCGAGGAGATGACGATCGGCCAGAATCCCTCGTCGCGGCAGCGCAGTTCGATACGGCTGACCATTTCGGCATAGAACGGATCGGTGAGCGCCGGCACGACGATGCCGACATTGCGGGTGCGCTTGCGGTTGAGATTGCGCGCGAAAACGTTGGGCTGATAGTCCGAGGATCGCAGTGCCGCCTCGATGCGCCCCCGCGTCGCCGGCTTCACGCTGGCCGGATCGTCGAAATACTTCGAAAGGGTCGGACGTGACACGCCGGACGCCCTGGCGAAATCATCCATCGTGCGGTGGGTTTTCTCCGCCATCGATATTTCAGGCCCCTTTGCCCTCGCTGCCAGCCTTCCAGCCAGAATCAGTCTTACGACCGTTGCCGAGAGGCAGCATTGCTTGACCGAATTTGTTCAGTCAAATTTCAGCGTTTCCAGTACAACGCAAAAGAGTTGCGCGCGTCAAATTATTTATTGACGCCATGAAACCGGACGCGGACGGCAAAACGGATTCGACGCGCTGCTACGCCGCGACCCCGAAAGCGCCAGCCAAGCCATGCTGGCGCATCTGAGAACCGTCGAGCGCAATCTGCTGGGACGGTAGCAGCCGGATTGCTTGCCGCCGGTCAATAAGGCAGGCCGACATAGTTCTCTGCAAGAGCTGTCGATGCGGCCCGCGACTGCATAAGATAGTCGAGTTCGGCTTCCTGGATGCGCTGGCCAAAATCGCCAGTGTCGGGGAAGCGATGTAGCATGGTCGTCATCCACCAGGAAAAGCGCACCGCCTTCCAGACCCGCGCCAGTGCCTTGCCTGAATAGGCATCAATGCCGGCACTTGATTTCTCGGCATAGAAATCGCGCAAACCGGCAAAGAGATAGCGAACATCACTGGCGGCGAGGTTGAGGCCCTTGGCGCCGGTCGGCGGCACGATGTGGGCGGCATCGCCGACCAGGAACAGCCGGCCGAAGCGCATCGGTTCGGCAACGAAGGAGCGCAATGGCGCGATCGACTTCTCGAAGGATGGTCCGGTGGTGACGCTTGCTGCCGTCTGGTCGGGCAAGCGGCGGCGCAACTCGTCCCAGAAGCGGTCGTCGGACCACGCCTCGACACGATCGTCCTGAGGGCACTGCACATAGTAGCGGCTGCGGTGCGTCGAGCGCATCGAGCACAGCGCAAAGCCCCTCTCGTGATTGGCATAGACCAGTTCGTGATCGGCCGGCGGCACTTCGGCCAGCACGCCGAGCCAGCCGAACGGATACTGACGCTCGAAGGTTTTCAGCGCACGCTGCGGCACCGATTTGCGGCTGACACCATGATAGCCGTCACAGCCGGCAATGAAGTCGCAGTCGATGCGATGACTAATGCCTTCCTTGTCGTAGGTGACGAAGGGTGCGGCGCCGTCGAAATCGTGCAGTGCGACATTGGCGGCCTCGTAGACGGTGACGAGCCCTGCCGCCTTGCGCTTGTCCATCAAATCATGCGTCACCTCGGTCTGGCCGTAGACGGTGACATGCTTGCCGCCTGTGAGCGCCGCGAGATCGATGCGGTGCAAGCGGCCGTCGAAAGCCAGCGAAATGCCGGAATGCGGTAGGCCTTCGGCATGTAGTCTCGCGGCGGCGCCGGCTTCTTCCAGCAATTCGACCGTGCCCTGTTCGAGCACCCCTGCCCGCACGCGGCCGAGCACATGGTCGCGGCTCGAGCGTTCCAGAATGACGGTCTCGACACCGATGCCGGCCAGAAGCTGCCCAAGCAGCAGGCCGGAGGGTCCGGACCCGATAATGGCGATTTGGGTGCGCATCAGTGGCCCAGGCTTTCAATCTGTCCGGCCAGTTCGGCGGCGAGGCGCAGCGACGCGGCGGTGGCGACGGCCATCTGCGGCAGCAGTAACCATTCCAGTGTCCAGGCAGCGCCCGAGCGCTCCTGCTCATGCACCAGCGCCTGATGCATGCCGGAAAGCTGCGTGGCGTTGAAACGGGCGAGCGCCACCAGCGCCTCGGCCTTCACCGGGTTCTGCTTGTGCGGCATAGCCGACGAACCACCGCCGCCGGAAAGGGCGATTTCGGTTCCACCCTGCGCCATCAGCGCAATGTCCTGGCCGAACTTGCCGAGGCTGCCCGTCACCAGTGACAGCCAGCCGGCGAACTCGGCGAGTGCATCGCGCTGGCTCTGCCATTGCGGCGAGTCGGCAAGGCCAAGTTTTTCGGCAAGCGCCGCACGCACCGCTGGTCCGTTGTCGCCAAGCTTGTCCAGCGTGCCAGCAGCACCGCCAAATTGCACTATAAGCTGGCGTCTCGACTGTTCCGACAGTCCTTCCTGATGCCGCTGCAGTGGTGCGAGCCAGGCGTTCACGCGATCCGCCACTTGAATAGGGATCGCTGGCTGCATGCGGGTCATGCCGGTCAGCGCCCTGCCCCCGAAGCGCTCCTCCAGTGAAGCGAGGCGCAAAACGGTCTCGGTCAGGAGCAGGCTGAGATGCTCGACTACTGATTTCAGCCGAAGCATCAGGCCGGTGTCGATGACATCCTGGCTGGTCGCGCCGAAATGCACCTTATCGCCATGCGGTTCGCCGACGGCAACCCTGATCTGGCGCACCAGTTCCGGAACCAGGACCCCGTCCTTGGCGACGCCTGCCCTGAGCAAGGCGGTGTCCGGCCGGAACGAGGCCAGAGACGTCACGATCGCTGCCGCGGCATCCTTGCTGATGACCCCGTTCTGGGCCTCCGCCTCCGCCAGCACGCTCTCAAATTCGAGCATTGCCTCGATTTCCGCCTCAACGGAAAAGTGCCTCGATGCTTCCTCATCGCCAATGAGAGCGGAAAGCAATGGATGGTCGAAGGGCGATACGGTCATGTCCTGCTCTTCCTGACCATCAACTGTCGAAGAAGACCGTTTCCTTCTCCCCCTGGAGATGGACGTCGAAGATGTAGGTGTCGCCCTGGCGCTCGGCGATCAGCGTCGGCACGCGGACGCGGTGCTCGATGCGCGCCAGGATCGGATCCTCGGAATTGGCCTTTTCCTCGTCGGAAAAATAGAGCCGCGTGTGCAGGCCGAGATTGATGCCGCGCGCGACGATCCAGAGCGTGATGTGCGGCGCCATCGGGCGGCCATCGGCGAGAGGCACACGACCCGGCTTGATCGTCTCGAACGTGCACAGGCCGGTGTCCATATCGGTCGGGCAACGGCCCCAGCCGACAAAGTTCGGATCGGCGGCGCCGCGCAATTCGGCCGGCGAATTGTAGAGCCCGTCCGCATCCGCCTGCCAGATCTCGATCAACGCATCCTTGAGCGGCGTGCCGGTGCCGTCGAGCACCCGGATCTTGAGACCGATTCGCTCGCCCTTGGTCTTGTCGTTGACCATGGTAGCGCCGAGGTCGGCCGCATAGACGCCGCCGATGCCGCAGAAATTCGGCGTCAGCCCGATATGGACATAAGGTCCCGCGGTCTGCGAAGGGCTCTCCTTCAGCCGGTCGAGCGACTGGGCCATCAATTGCCCTCCAGCCGGTTTTCGAACAGCGACGAACGGCGCCCACGCAGCACGACGTCGAACTTGTAGGCTAGCGCATTCATCGGGATAGTCGCTTGCATGTCGAGGATGGCCGTCAGCGCCTCGATGGCCGCCTTGTCGGCGATGCCGCGCACGATTGGGCATTTCCAGATCAGCGGATCACCCTCGAAATACATCTGCGTGATCAGGCGTTGGGCGAAGCCATGGCCGAAGATCGAGAAATGGATGTGCGCCGGGCGCCAGTCATTCGGCCCGTTCGGCCAGGGATAGGGACCGGGCTTCACGGTGCGAAAGGCGTAGCCGCCGTCCTCGCCTGATATGGTGCGGCCGCAGCCGCCAAAATTCGGGTCGAGCGGGGCGAGATAGCCGTCCTTCTTGTGGCGGTAGCGGCCGCCAGCATTGGCCTGCCAGAATTCGAGCAGCACGCCGGGAACCCCAACGCCGCGCTCATCGAGCACCCGTCCATGGACGATGATGCGCTCGCCGATGGCGCTCTCGCCCGGCCTGGCGAAATTGTGGATGAGGTCGGCGTCGAGCTCACCCAGCATGGCGTGACCGAAGACCGGTCCTGCTATTTCCGACAGCGTGTTGTCGAAGGACAAAAGCGCCTTCTGCGGCGAGCGCAGCACCGAACTCTTGTAGCCCGGCGTCAGTGCGGGCGGATGCCATGTCCGGTCGCGCTGGAAGAAGGCGCCGGTTTCGGGCTTCCGGTTCGAGCCGGACTCAGCTGGCATTGTCGGCTCCGTCCATTTCTGAAAACACGTCCTTGGCTATTCTGAAGGCACGGTTGGCGGCCGGCACGCCGGCATAGATGGCGACATGCAGGAACGCTTCGCAGATATCGTCGCGCGTTGCGCCGGTGTTGGCGGTGGCGCGCACATGCAGGGCGACCTCCTCATCATGACCGAGTGCCGCCAGCAGCGCCAGCGTGACGATCGAGCGTTCGCGCTTGCTGAAGCCCGGCCGCGCCCACACGGTTCCCCAGGCGGCCTCGGTGATCAGCTCCTGGAAGGGCTGATCGAAATCGGTGGCTGTGACCTCCGCCCGGTCGACATGGCGATCGCCAAGCACGGAGCGTCGCACCGCGAGGCCGGTGCGATATCTGGCTGCGTTGCCGGGGACTTCATCCATGGGTTTCTGCTCCAGGGGCAAGCGATGCGATAAAGTCGCGGATCAGGGCGACCAGCGCCTTGGGTTGTTCGACGCAAGGAATGTGTCCGGCGTCGCGGATGATCTCGAAACGCGCACCGGGGATCAGAGCCGCCAGCGAGCGAACCAGATCGGGCGGGGTCGAGCCGTCCTGGTCGCCGGCGAGGCAAAGCGTCGGCACTGCAATGCGGCGGGCGGCCTCAGTGAAATCCGCGTCGCGAACCGCCGCGCAAGTGCCGATATAACCGGCGACAGCTTGCCGGGTCATCATGTTCCAGTAGCCGTCCAGCTCGGCCACCCGCGTCGTGTGGAAGACGGGAGTGAACCACACTTTGAGCACGCCATCGGCAATGGCTGGGATGCCCTTGCTTTTGACCGTCGCAATGCGCGCATTCCAGCTCTCTGTCGTGCCGATCTTGTGGGCCGTGTCGCACAGGATCATGGCCTCGACAATCCCGGGGTGCCTGGCATAGAACCCTTGCGCGATCATGCCGCCGACCGACAGGCCGCAGAGCACGACCTTCTCCAACCCGAAATGATCGATGAGCGCCGAGAGATCGTCGACATGATCGTCGATCGACCTAATGTCGCCGATGTCGGACAGCCCGTGGCCGCGCTTGTCGTAGACCAGCAAGGGCATCTCGCCATCAAGCGCCGAGACAATCTCGTCCCAGATCCGGAAGTCAGTGCCCAGCGAATTGATGAATATCATCGCGCGCGCATTGCCGGTCGCCTTGACGTGGCGATGATGCAGCGTGATGCCGCCGATGGTGACGAATGGCACGATTTCGATCCTCCATCTCCACATTGCACAAGGCATTTGGTTCGGTAAAATGATATTTTGCGCCGTTTCATTAACTCAGGGGTTATCAAAACCATGTCCGAGAGCCGCATCCGGTTCCGTCATCTGCAGGCATTCCTGGAAGTCGCGCGGCAGGGCAGCGTGGCGCGCGCCGCCGACTTCCTGCATGTCAGCGCGCCGGCGGTGACCAAGACCCTGCGTGAACTGGAGGAGGCGCTGGGTGTCGCGGTTGTCGAACGCGACGGGCGCGGCATCCGGGTCACAAGGCTTGGCGAGATCTTCCTCAGCCATGCCGGCTCGGCGATTACGGCGTTGAAGCGCGGCGTCGATTCCGTTCGCCAGGACGGCGCCATCAATCGCCACCCGATCCGCATCGGCGCGCTGCCGACAGTGTCGGCGAAGGTCATGCCGCAGGCCATGAGCCTGTTTCTCAGGGAAAATACCGGGGCGGCGATCAAGATCGTCACCGGCGAGAACGCCGTGCTGCTCGAGCAATTGCGCACCGGCGCGCTCGATCTCGTCGTCGGTCGGCTGGCGGCACCTGAAAACATGACCGGCTTCTTCTTCGAGCACCTCTACTCCGAACAGGTGCTGTTCGTGGTGCGGGCCGGACATCCGCTGCTCGAGCCGGGGACGGACATCTTCGCGAGGCTCGACGAATTCCCGGCGCTGATGCCGACCCGGGAATCCGTCATCCGCCCGTTTGTCGATCGCCTGTTCATCACCAATGGCATGACCGCGCCGGCCACCGAGATCGAAACCGTCTCGGATTCCTTTGGCCGCGCTTTCCTGCGGCAGAGCAATGCGGTGTGGATCATTTCGGCCGGCGTGGTCGCCAACGAAATCGCCAACGGCAGCTTCGTCGCCTTGCCGGTCGACACCGAGGAAACCAAGGGACCGGTTGGTCTGACGATGCGAACCGACACCGCTCCCTCGCCGGCCTTTACCATCCTGTTGCAGACCATTCGCGAGGCGGCACGGCCGGGTGTCTGAGGCGCTGCACCATTTGGTCCGGGCTCTGTCTTCGCCGAAAATCGCCTAACCCTGGGGTTAATGAAACACCGCAAAATATCATTTTACCGAACCAAAACGCTGGTGCACTGTGCCTCTGGAGGAGCCACAGAGGGAGGAACGTATGACCTATTCTATCGGCAGCACATCCGGTATTCGCGGCATTTCGCGGCGCCAGTTCATCGCCACCTCGATTGCCGGCGGCGCGGCGCTCACGCTTGGCGGCCGCAAGGCCTTCGCGCAAGCCGGCGACACACTCAAGGTCGGCTTCGTCAGTCCGCGCACCGGACCGCTGGCCGGTTTTGGCCAGACCGACGGCTATGTGCTCGATCTGGCGCGCAAGGCGCTGGCCGGCGGTCTTGAGATCGGCGGCAAGAAATACAGCGTGGAAATCCTCGACCAGGACACGCAATCGGATCCGTCGCGCGCGGGCCAGCTCGCCAAGGACCTGATCAACAACCAGGCCATCGACCTGATGCTGGCGGTTTCGACGCCGGAGGTGATCAATCCCGTGGCCGATGCCTGCGAGGCCGCCGGAGTGCCGTGCCTGTCGACGGTCATGCCCTGGGAAGCCTGGTATTTCGGCCGTGGCGCCAAGCCGGGCGCGCCCTCGCCGTTCAAATGGACCTATCATTTCGGCTTCGGCGTTGGCGAGTTCTTCAAGACCTACATCGCGCAATGGAACCTGATCGAGACCAACAAGAAGGTCGGCGTCATGTATCCAAACGACGCCGATGGCAACGCCATCCGCGCCAATCTGGCACCGCTGCTGGCCAAGCAGGGGTTCACCATTGTCGATCCGGGCGCCTATGAGACCGGCACCACAGACTATTCCTCGCAGATCGCGCTGTTCAAGCAGGAAGGCGTCGAGATCTTCAACTCGTTCCCGATCCCGCCCGATTTCGCGGCGTTCTGGCGCCAGGCGGCACAGCAGGGCCTGATCAAGCAGATCAAGATCTGCCAGGTCGCAAAGACCGGTCTGTTCCCGTCCGATATCGAGGCGCTTGGCGATCTCGGCAACAAGATTTCGAGCGCCGCCTACTGGCACAAGGCCTTCCCCTACAAGTCGCCGCTGACCGGTGTTTCGGGTACCGAACTGGCCGATGGCTATGAAACCGCGAGCGGCAAGCAGTGGACACAGCAGCTCGGCGCCTCAATGTCGCTGCTCGACGCCGGCTTTGAAGCCCTGAAGGCCAGCACCGACGCCAAGGACAAGGCAGCGGTGGCCAAGGCGCTGAGCACGCTGAAGACCGAGACCATGATCGGCAAGGTCGATTTCACCAGCGGCCCGGTGGCCAATGTGTCGCCCGGCCCGATCATCGGCACGCAGTGGGTGGCCGCCAAGGAAGGCAGCAAATTTCCGCTGGACTATGTCGTCACCGAGAACGCCACGGACCCGAAAGTGCCTGTCGAAGCCAAGCTTCTGCCTTACAACGGCTGATGGACCGCTGACGAGGATCGCCTGGTGACCCATCCGCAACAACAGGCTGTTCTCACTGCTGCCGGCATCCACAAGCGCTTCGGCGCGCTTGTGGTGCTGGATGCCGTCGACTTCACCATGGCAGCCGACGAGGCGGTCGGCATTGTCGGCCCGAACGGCGCCGGCAAGACGACGCTGCTCAGCGTGCTCGCTGGCGCATTCCCGCCAAGCTCGGGCACGGTCCGCTTCAAAGGCGGCGACGTGACGGCGCTACCAGCGACGCAGCGTTGCCGGCTCGGCCTGGTGCGCACCCACCAGGTGCCAAAACCGTTCAGCGGCATGACCACCTTCGAGAATGTCTTCGTCGCCGCCTCGCATGGTGCCGGACTGGGGCGCGACGAGGCCTATGAAGAAGCGCTCGGTTCGCTGAAACTGTGCGGCATGCTCGGCGTTGCCAACCGCCGCGCCGAGACGCTCGGCCTGCTCGACCGCAAGCGGCTGGAACTGGCACGCGCGCTTGCAGCCAGGCCGACACTGCTTTTGCTGGACGAGATCGGCGGCGGCCTGACCGACGGCGAAGCCAGCGAACTTGTCGATACGATCAAGGAATTGCGCCGGCGCAAGATCGGCATCGTCTGGATCGAGCACATCGTCCACATCCTGCTGCAGGTGGCCGAGCGGCTGATCTGCATGGATGCGGGAAAAATCATCGCCGACGGCGAGCCGCAGGCGGTCATGGCTGATCCCGAGGTCGTGCGCGCCTATCTCGGCGGAGGCCCGAAATGAGCCTGCTGTCGGTCGAGAACCTGGTTGTCCGGCACGGCCTGCTGCAGGCGGTGCGCGGCGTGAGCCTCGGTATCGAACGCGGCGAGACGCTGGCGCTGGTCGGCGCCAATGGCGCCGGCAAGACGACGCTGCTGCGGGCGATCGCCGGCTCGCACCAGCCGGCGGCCGGGCGCATGCTGCTGGACGGTGCCGATCTCACCAACGTGCCATCGCACAGGCGCGTCGGCATGGGCATCGCCCTGGTGCCGGAGGGGCGAAAGCTGTTCGTGCAGATGACAGTCGAGGAGAACCTTCTGCTCGGGAAAACCGCTGGCCGACCGGGCGACTGGAGCGTCGACAAGGTGCTTGAGATGTTCCCCAACCTCAAGCCGCGCCGCCACGCCAAGACGGGCCATCTCTCGGGCGGCGAGCAGCAGGCGACGGCGATTGGCCGCGCGCTGATGAGCAATCCCGAAGTGCTGCTGCTCGACGAGGTTTCGCTCGGCCTGTCGCCGGCGATCGTCGACCGTGTCTACGAAGCCCTTCAGGGACTGATTGCTTCCGGCACGACCATCATCCTGGTCGAGCAGGACCTCAACCGGGCGCTCTCGGTATCCGACAGGGTCATCTGCATGCTCGAAGGGCGTGTCGTGCTTGAGGGGCCGAGCAAGGCGGTTTCGCGCGACGATGTGACAAAAGCCTATTTCGGCCTGCACCGGAAAAGCACCGGGAGCGTTCCGGCATGAGCAACCAGATCATCCAGGGCATTCTTCTCGGCGGCTATTACGCGCTGATCGCCTGCGGCCTGTCCTTCATGTTTTCGGTGATGCGCATCATCAACCTCGCGCATGGCAGCCTTGCCGTGTTTGCTGCGTATGCACTGTGGCTGTTGGCCTCAAGGTTCGACATCTCACCATTTCTCGGCCTGCTCATCGTGCTACCTTTGATGGCTGCAATCGGCTGGGCGCTGCAGCGCTTCCTGCTCGAACGCAGCGCGCGCGGCGGGGCGCTGCTGCCGATCCTGACCACGTTCGGCCTGGCCATCGTCATCGACAACATGCTGTTCGAACAGTTCGGCGCCGATACGCGTTCGCTGGCCCCCTATATCGGCAGCCTTTCCTATGATTCCTGGGAATGGCCAGGCAGCATCTATGTCGGCAAGCTCGCGGTGATCATGTTTGCCACCGCCGTGGTCCTGCTGGGTGGCCTGCAGCTTTTCCTGACCCGTACCCGGCTCGGCCGCTCGATCCGCGCCACCTCGGAAGACCCGGACACCGCAGGCCTTGTCGGTGTCGATGCACGCCGCGCCAACGCCATTGCCGCTTCCATTGCCATGGTCACGGTCGGCCTTGCCGGCGCCTTCCTCGGCATGCGCGCCACCTTCGATCCCTATGCCGGCGGGCCACAATTGCTGTTTGCCTTCGAAGCCGCTGTCATCGGCGGCGCCGGTTCGCTGTGGGGAACGCTGATCGGCGGCATCGTGCTGGCGCTTGCCCAGACGCTTGGTGCGCAGGTGCATCCACAGGGATTTCTGATCGGCGGCCATGCTGTCTTTCTCGTCGTGCTGTTCGTGCGGCTTTCGGCATCCGGTCTTGGCCTGCGCGGCCTGCTGCGCCTCCCCGTGAGAAAACCATCATGAGCGCGGCCATCATCGAGCGCGGCACCCAGGCTTCGCGCTTCTCAGCGATTGCGGCCGTCGTCATCATCGCGCTGCTGGCAACCGCACCACAGTTCCTGTCGGCCGGGGCGGTGGACCGGATGACGGCGCTGTTCATCTATGTGATCCTGGCGGCGATGTGGAATGCGCTGGCCGGCTTCGGCGGCCTGGTCTCCGTCGGCCAGCAAGTATTCTTCGGGCTCGGCGCTTACTTCGCCATCCGGCTGGCCGATGCCGGCTTGAACCCGTTCGCCTCGCTTTTCGTTTCCGCAATTATCGTCGGCGCGATCTCCTGGCCCCTGTCGCTGTTCATGCTGCGGCTGAGGAACGGCGAGTTCGCCATCGGCATGTGGGTGATCGCGGCGCTGACGCATCTGCTGGTCAACCTCGACAGGCTGGTGCAAGGCGAGACCGGAACGTCGCTGATCTCGCTCAATGTCTACGATGCCTCGACAAGGCGGGCTGTTATCTACTGGCTTGCGCTGGTCTCGATGACCGCCCTGCTTGCGATCCTGTTCGCCTTGCTGCGCGGGAGCACAGGTGCTGCCATCCGCGCCATCCGCGACAATGAAGATGCCGCCGCTTCGGTCGGCGTGCGCGTCACCGGCACCAAGCGACTGCTGTTCGTGCTTGCCGCTTTCGGCATCGGCATTGCCGGCGCGCTGTGGCTGGCGACCTCCATCACCTTCCAGCCGAAGACCTACTTCAACGTCCAATGGACTGCCTACATGATCTTCATGGTGCTGGTCGGCGGCATCGGCACTTTCGAGGGCGCCATTCTCGGCGCACTGGTGTTCTTCCTCATCGAGACCTGGTTCGGCGGCACCGGCGTCTGGTACCTGGTCGGCCTCGGCGCCACAGCCGTGCTGTTCTCGCTGTTCCTGCCGCGCGGCCTGTGGGGCACGATCGAAGAGCGCTTTGGCCTGCGCCTGCTGCCGGTCGGCTACCGCGTCAGGCTTCCCGGAAATGCTCCGGCCGATGATGGGACATTGCCGACGCCTGAGCGAACCACACAGCATGAGGAGAAAGCATGACCATGCTTTTCGGCAAGACGATCCTCATTACCGGCGTCGCCTCCGGCATCGGCGCGCGTACGGCGGAACTCGCCGGCCAGCTCGGCGCCGATGTCATCGGCGTCGATGTGCGCGAGCCGGCTGTAGCGGCTGGCAGCTTCGTCAAGGCCGACATCTCGTCGAAGGCCGGCGTCGAAGACCTCATCGCGCGCCTGCCGCAACGCATCGACGCGCTCTGCAATGTCGCCGGCCTTTCGGGCAATACGGGCGCGGCAGCAACGCTGGCCGTCAATTTCTTTGGTCTCAGGGCGCTCTCGGAAGGCCTCGTGCCAAGGCTCCGTGAAGGCGGCGCCATCGTCAACGTTGCCTCGATCGCCGGCTATGGGTGGCGCGCCAATCTGAACCGCGCCGCCTCGATGGTCGCCATCGAGGGCTTTCCCGACGTCGCCGACGTGATCTGCACGCACGCGGTCCGCAACGAGGAAGGCTATCCCGTCTCCAAGGAGTTGCTGCTGCTGTGGACCTTCCGCGCGGCGCACCAGGACCTGTTCAAACGCCGTGGCATCCGTGTCAATGCGGTCAGCCCCGGCCCGGTCGAGACGCCGATCCTGAAACAGTTCCGCACCGTGCTTGGTGACGCCCGTGTCGACAGCGACATTGCCCGGGTCGGCCGCGCCGGCACTTCAGGCGACATCGCGCCTGTCGTGCTGTTCCTGTGCTCGGACGGCGCGCGCTGGGTCAATGGCGCCAACGTGCCGGTAGACGGCGGCCTCGAAGCATCGATCAATGCCGAAATGTTCGGCTTCTAATTCAATGAGCACGCTCCTGACGGAGCGAGGGAGACAGTCATGGATATCGGACTTCTGATCGACGGCGACAAAAGGGATGCGTCCGGGGCGGCCTCCTATGAGCGCATGGACCCGTTCACCGGCAAGCTGGCGACACGCGCCGCCGCCGCCAGTGTCGCCGACGCCAACGCCGCGGTCGAAGCCGCCGCAGCCGCCTTTACGACCTGGTCGAAGACCGGACCTGCCGAGCGCCGCGCATTGCTGTCCAAAGCAGCTGATGTGATGGCCTCCAAGGTCGGCGAATTCACCAAGTTGATGATGGAAGAAACCGGCGCCACCGGCCCCTGGGCCGGCTTCAACGTCATGTTGGCTTCCAACATGCTGCGTGAGGCAGCGGCGATGACGACGCAGATTTCGGGCGAGATCATTCCTTCCGACAAGCCGGGCACGCTGGCCATGGCGATCCGCCAGCCAGCCGGTGTCTGCCTCGGCATCGCGCCGTGGAACGCGCCGGTCATCCTCGGCACCCGCGCCATCGCGATGCCGATCGCCTGCGGCAACACGGTGGTGCTGAAGGCCTCCGAAATGTGCCCCGGCACGCACCGGCTGATCGGCCAGGTGCTGGTCGAGGCAGGCCTGCCCAAGGGTGTCATCAATGTCGTTACCAACGACCCGAAGGACGCCGCTGCAATCGTGGAGGCCCTGGTCGCGCATCCCTCGGTCAAGCGCGTCAACTTCACCGGCTCGACAAAGGTCGGCAGGATCATCGCCGAGCTCGCCGGCCGGCACCTGAAGCCGGCGCTGCTCGAACTCGGCGGCAAGGCGCCGCTGCTGGTGCTGGACGATGCCGACATCGACGCCGCGGTCAACGCCGCCACCTTCGGCGCCTTCATGCATCAGGGCCAGATCTGCATGTCGACCGAGCGCCTGATCGTCGACGACAAGATTGCCGACGAATTCATTTCCAAGCTGGCGGCCCGCGCCTCGCAGCTGCCGGCCGGCGATCCGCGCGGCCATGTCGTGCTGGGTTCGCTGATCAGCAGCCAGGCCGCCGACAAGATGGAAGAACTCGTTGCCGACGCCGTTGCCAAGGGCGCCAAGCTCGTCGCCGGCGGCAAGCGCACCGGAACCGTGGTCGAGGCCACGCTGCTGGATCACGTCACGCCGTCCATGCGCGTCTATTCGGAAGAATCCTTCGGGCCGGTCAAACCGGTGATCCGCGTGAACGGCGAAGACGAGGCGGTGCGTGTCGCCAACGACACCGAATATGGCCTGTCGTCAGCCGTGTTCAGCCGCGACATCAAGCGCGCCATGGCTGTCGCTGCCCGCATCGAGGCCGGGATCTGCCACATCAACGGCCCGACGGTCGGCGACGAGGCGCAGATGCCGTTCGGCGGCGTCAAGGGCTCGGGCTATGGCCGTTTCGGCGGCAAAGCGTCGATCGCCGAATTCACCGATCTGCGCTGGGTGACCATCGAGGATCCGGGCCAGCATTATCCGTTCTGACCCGGCTCGTCTTGCGGCTGACAATAGAGGTCAAACCGCCATTGACGGCGTGAAGCGAACGCTGGCGGATCGCATCTGCCCGGGCGCCAGCACGATGCAGCCCGTCTCCTCGTCGTCCACCCGGTTGAAGGCATCGGTGATGTTGCTGACCGGCTCGGCGCAAAAGAACGGCTCGCCAGACGGCGTGTAGAGGACAAGGAAATCGAGCGGTGATTCCGCCTCGATGTCCAGCTGCCGTCCGTGCTCCGGCCAGGTGATCCGGGCGCGGCGCGTCCATCCGGTGAAGACCGTGTCGAAATCCACTTCCGACACGTCAAAGCCGATGGATGGATCGGCCCCCGCCGGCGGCAGGACATGCCTGATGGGCAGAACCTCCGTATCGGCCACCCACATGCCTGACACCGGCGCCTGGACGTGCGTCCACGGGGTCGACGGGAAATAGGGATGGAGGCCGAAGCCAGCCGGCATCGGCGTGTCCGACAGGTTGCACACTGCCATGGTCACGCTAAGCCTGCCGTCGGCCAAGGCGATTTCTTGCTCGGCCCCATAGCTCCATGGCCAGGAATCGGCGGCGTGGCGGTAGCTCAGGACGATCGTGCTGGCTTCGTGCCTGATGACTGTCCATGGGTGACGCCAACCATGACCGTGTTCATGATGCGGATCCTCTGGCCGGCTGGGCAGTTGGATGGTGCGCCCCGCGAATTCGAAACGGCCACCCCTGATGCGGTTGGAATAGGGAACAAGCGGGAAGCAGGCCATGGTGCCGGCATCGCGACCGCTGATCGCCGCCGGATCGGCCGGGCGTAGCCAATCCACGGCAGAGCCATTGTGCCACCAGCGATACGATGCCAGCGCTCCGCCGGCGGCCGGAGCAATGTCGACCGTCGCGATGCCGTCGCTGATCGAGACCAGCTCCGTTTGCGGCGCGGCAACAGCAGCGGAATTCTTTGTCATCGGCACTCCCCTATCCCTTGACTCCGATCGCCATCGCTTTAAGACATATCATATGAATAGTATGAAGAATAAGAAATTTTTCAGCACGGCGCGCACGTCAAGGGTCGCTGTCGCGGTTTCCAGCGGCTCCACCGCGTTGCACGCAACGGTCGTCGAGCAGATCGGCCTGCGCATCGTGCAGGGCGACTTCCTGCCCGGCGAGGCGCTGCCCAATGCCGACGATTCCAGCGAGATGCTGGGCGTCAGCCGCACAGTGCTGCGCGAGGCGATCAAGGTGCTGGCGGGCAAGGGATTGGTCGAATCGCGGCCGAAGACCGGCACACGCGTGCGTCCCCGCGCCGACTGGAATTTCCTCGACCCCGACGTCCTTTCGTGGCGCTACGCCGGCGCCGTCAGCGCCAACGACGTCCGCGCGTTGTTCGAATTGCGCCGCGCCATCGAGCCGATGTCGGCTGCGCTTGCCGCCCAGCGCGCCACCCCGGCGCAAATCGCCGAGATCAATGCCGCACTGGCCGAGATGGAAGCGGTGGTCGATGACGGCGACCGCTTCGCCAAGCCCGATCTTTTGTTTCACCAGACCATTCTGCGCATGACAGGGAATGAGCTGATCGGCTCGCTGGCCGCGTTGGTCGAGACCGCTCTCGTGATGAGCTTTCGGCTCTCCAACGACAATCCGGAAGGGCAGCACCACTCCTTGCCGCTGCATCGCGAGGTCGCCGAGAAGATCGCCGCCGGCGACGCAGCCGGCGCGCAAAAGGCGCTGCTGGTGCTGATCGACAATGCCGAGGACGACGTGCGCCGCAGCGTCGAGAACCGCAACAAGCGCCGCCAGGATCGGGAACAGACATCGTGACCGAGCCCAAACGCAAACTGCGGTCCGAAGCCTGGTTCGGTGGTGAAGGCAAGAACGCCTTCATGCACCGCAGCTGGATGAAGAACCAGGGCATACCAGCCGATGCTTTCGATGGCCGCCCGGTGATCGGCATCTGCAACACCTGGTCCGAACTGACCCCGTGCAATGCGCATCTGCGTGCCTTGGCCGATCACGTCAAGCGCGGTGTCTATGAAGCCGGCGGCCTGCCGCTGGAATTCCCTGTCATGTCGCTGGGCGAGAGCAACATGCGCCCGACCGCCATGCTGTTTCGCAATTTGGTCAGCATGGATGTCGAGGAATCGATTCGCGGCAATCCCATCGACGGCGTCATCCTGCTGGTCGGCTGCGACAAGACCACGCCGGCACTGCTGATGGGCGCGGCTTCGTGTAATTTGCCGACCATTACCGTCTCCGGTGGGCCGATGCTCAACGGCAAGTTCCGTGGACAGGACATCGGCTCGGGCACCCATGTCTGGAAATTCGCCGAGGAAGTGAAAGCCGGCCGCATGCCAGTCGCCGACTTCCTTGCCGCCGAGCAGGGCCAGAGCCGGTCGGCCGGCAGCTGCATGACGATGGGCACGGCCTCCACCATGGCCAGCATGGTGGAAGCGCTCGGCATCGGCATGCCGGACAATGCCGCGATCCCGGCGGTGGATTCGCGCCGCGGCGTGCTTGCCCAGATGGCCGGACGCCAGATCGTCGAACTGGTCCGCAGGGACGTGAAAATTTCCGATATTCTCACCAGGCAAGCGTTCGAAAATGCCATCCGCGTCAATGGCGCGATCGGCGGCTCGACCAATGCGGTGCTGCATCTGATCGCCATCGCCAACCGTATCGGTGTCGATCTCAGCCTCGAGGACTGGGACCGCCTTGGCCGCGACGTCCCAACCATCGTCGACCTGATGCCGTCGGGCCGGTTCCTGATGGAAGATTTCTACTATGCCGGGGGGCTAGCTGCGGTCATGGCGTCGCTTGATGAAGTGGGGCTTCTTCATCGCGACGTCATGACCGTCAGCGACAAGACCATCGGTGAATTGATCGACGGCGCGCCGAACTACAATAGCGAGGTCATAAGGCCGATGAGCGAGCCATTGACCGAGCAAGGCGGCATCTCGATCCTGCGCGGCAATCTGGCGCCCAATGGTGCTGTCATCAAGCCATCGGCGGCAACGCCCGAACTGATGCAGCACCGCGGCAAGGCCGTCGTGTTCGAAAACATCGAGCACTACTACGCCCGCATCGACGATCCGGAGCTTGATATCGACGCCTCCTCCGTCATGGTGCTGAAGAACTGCGGACCGCGCGGCTATCCAGGAATGGCCGAGGTCGGCAACATGCCGCTGCCGGCCAAGCTGCTCAAGCAAGGTGTCTCCGACATGGTGCGCATTTCGGACGCGCGCATGAGCGGCACCGCCTACGGCACGGTGGTCCTGCATGTGGCACCAGAGGCTGCGGCTGGTGGTGCACTGGCGCTGGTGCGCGATGGCGATCTCATCGAACTCGACGTCGCCGGCCGCCGGCTGGAGCTTCTGGTCTCGGACGAGGAACTGGCGATCCGCCGCCGCGACTGGAAGCCGCCCGCGGCTCCGCAAGGCGGCTACCAGAGCCTCTATGTCGAGCGTGTGCTGCAAGCCGACAAGGGCTGCGACTTCGACTTCCTTGTTGGCCGGCGCGATGCCGGCATCCCCCGGCATTCCCACTAGAGAGGCGCGCAATGACGGATGAAATCGGCAGCTACGCGACCTACCCGAGCCTCAAGGACCGCAGCGTCTTCATCACTGGCGGCGGCAGCGGCATCGGCGAAAGCCTGGTGCGCCATTTCTGCGCGCAAGGCAGCCGCGTCGCCTTCGTCGACCTGGCTGAGGAACCCTCGAAGCGTCTGGTCGATGCGATTGCGGCCGAGGGACATCGCGCGCCGCTGTTTATTTCCTGCGACCTGCGCAATGTCGAGGAACTGCAGGCAGCAACTGTCCAGGCCAAGCTGCACAACGGCCCGATCCAGGTTCTGTGCAACAACGCCGGCAATGACGATCGCCATCAGACCAAGGATGTGACGGTCGCCTACTGGGACGACCGCATGGCGGTCAATCTGCGTCACCAGTTCTTTGCCGCGCAGGCGGTGCGCCCACAGATGGGCTCGCTGGGCGGCGGCTCGATCATCAATTTCGGCTCCATCACCTGGATGGTCGGCGATCCCGATTGCCCGGCCTATGTCACCGCCAAGGCAGCCGTCTACGGCATGACGCGCGCGCTGGCCCGCGAACTCGGCCCCGAGCGCATCCGTGTCAACTGCATGGTACCGGGCTGGGTGATGACCGAGCGCCAGATGCGGCTTTGGCTGAACCCGGCCGGTGAGCGCCAGATCGCAGAAAGGCAGTGCCTGCCCGACCGGCTGCAGCCCTCCGATATCGCGCGCATGGCACTGTTCCTCGCCGCCGATGACAGCCTGATGTGCACGAGCCAGCAGTTCATCGTCGACGCTGGCTGGGTGTGATCTGCACCGCTCCAAGGGAAGAAGGTTTTTCATGCGTCTTGTTCAGTACACAACGATCGATGGCAGCAGGCGGGTTGGCCGCGTCTCCGATGACGGCAATCACTTGCACCCACTCGACAAGACCAGCTCCGTGCTGGAACTCGCCGAAGCAGCGATCGCTCAGGGCACATCCATCGCAGCGCTGGTCGAGAAGCGGACCAGCAAAGCTACGGTCGACTACGACGAGCTGCTGCGCGATGGCCGTGTGCTCGCCCCCGTCGACCATCCGGAGCCGGCGCGTTTCCTGGTCACCGGCACCGGCCTCACCCACACTGGAAGTGCCTCCGCGCGCAACCAGATGCACTTGCTGACACATGGCGAGAAGGCCGAGGAATCGGATTCGCTGAAGATCTTCAAGATGGGCCTGGAAGGCGGCAAGCCCGGCGTCGGCAAGATCGGCATCCAGCCGGAATGGTTTTTCAAGGGCGTCGGCACCTGCGTCGTGCCGCCGGGCGCCGATCTGCCGATGCCGGCATTCGCGAAAGCCGGTGCAGAGGAAGCCGAGATCGTTGGGCTTTATCTCAATGGGCCGGACGGCCATCCCTATCGCATTGGCTATGCACTCGGAAACGAATACTCCGACCACGTGACGGAGGGCGAGAACTATCTCTATCTCGCCCATTCCAAGCTGCGCTCCTGCTCGATCGGTCCGGAGCTTTTGGTCGGCGACCTGCCCGAGGAAGTGCGCGGCCATTCCCGCATCCTGCGCGACGGTGCCGTTGTCTGGGAGCAGGAGTTCCTGTCGGGCGAGACGCACATGTCGCACTCGATCGCCAATCTCGAACACTTCCATTTCCGCTACCCGATGCACCGCAGGGCGGGCGATCTGCACGCCTATTTCTTCGGCGCTGCGGTGATGAGCTACGCCTCCGGCATCAAGACGGCGCCTGGCGACGAGTATGAAATCCAGGCACAGACATTCGGCAAGCCATTGCGCAACAGGATGGTGTCGGTGCCGGACGAGGGACTGGTCACCGTCACCCCGCTGTGACGGCGCAGCCCGGAAATTACGGTCCACCAGAACGACAATGGGAGATTGAAAAATGGGACTGAAGAAAGCCTTTCTAAGACTAGCGACCATCGGGCTCGGCATCGGCCTGATGACATCGGCGGCGCTGGCCGCGAACCTTCGCGTGCTCGCCTGGGACGGTTACGCCGACCCGGACTGGGTCAAGGATTTTACAGCCGCCACCGGCATTGGCGTCGATGTCGTCTTCATCGGCAGCGATGACGAGATCTGGGCCAAGATCAAGGGCAGTGAAGGCCAGGATTTTGACGTCTTCGCCGTCAACACCGCCCAGCTGCAGCGCTACATCAAGGCCGATCTGGTGTCGCCGATCGACGTGACGAAGCTGCCCAACCAGAAGGACGTGCTGCCTCGCTTCCGCGATCTGTCGCAGGTTAGCGGCGACACCAAGGACGGCAAGGTCTACGGCATTCCGTTCTGCTTCGATTCCATCGGGCTGATCTACGACACCGACAAGGTCAAGCCGGCGCCGACCTCGATGTCGGTGCTGTGGGATCCAGCCTACAAGGGCAAGATCCTGGCCTACGACAATGGCGAGCATAATTTCTCGTTCACCGCACTGACGCTCGGCTACAAGGATCCGTTCAACCTCGACGCCGAGCAGATGGCGGCGGTGAAGGCCAAGCTGGTCGAGCTCAAGCGCAATGTGCTGAGCTTCTACACCACCGCCGATGAGGCGCAGCAGATCTACCAGAACAATGACGTTGCACTGATCTGGGCCAATTACGGCCAGCAGCAGGTCAAGGCGCTGCAGAAGATCGGCGCCCATGTCGCCTACGTCAATCCGAGCGAAGGCGCGCTGGCCTGGCTCGACAATTGGGTCATCTCCAAGGGCGTCCGCGACAATGCCGCGGCCGAGAAATGGATCGACTTCATGCTGACCAAGAAGGTCAGCGGCGCGCTTTCCGAGCGCACCGGCTTCGGCAACACCGTGGTCGAGTCGAGCAGCGCTGGCGGCAACGACAAGCTGGTCTGGCTCAACAATGTCGAAGACCCGCTCAAGCGTTCGGATCTGTGGAACGAGATCAAGGCGACGCCCTGATCCTTTCCGCACCTGACTTCCAAGGACCCGGCGGTCCGGACATTCCGGACCGCCGCAGCGTATGCGAGAATAGTCTATGAACCAGAACACCGACCTGCTGACGCTGCGGTCCGTCTCGAAATCCTACGGCACGGTTCCCGTGCTGCACGACATCGACCTGTCGATCAAGGACGGCGAGTTTCTGACCGTGCTTGGACCGTCGGGTTCGGGCAAGACCACGGTGCTGCGGCTGATCGGCGGGCTGGAACCGCTGACCGCGGGCGAGATCCGGCTGGACGGCCAGGACATCAGCCGCATGCCGATCAACAAGCGGCCGTTCAACACCGTGTTCCAGGACTATGCGCTGTTCCCGCACATGACCGTTTCCGGCAATGTCGGCTACGGACTTTCGGTGCGCCATATCAAGCGCAAGGAGATTACGCGCCGTGTCGCGGAGGCCCTCGAGCTGGTGCAGCTCGGGCGTTTCGCCGACCGCTTCCCGGCACAGCTCTCCGGCGGCCAACGCCAGCGCGTTGCGCTGGCCCGCGCGCTGATCTGCCAGCCGCGCCTGATCCTGCTCGACGAGCCGCTCGCGGCACTCGACCTGGAACTGCGCCGGCAGATGCAGGAATTCCTGAAATCCATCCAGCGCGAAATCAAGACCACCTTCCTGTTCGTCACCCACGACCAGGAAGAAGCGATCGGCATGGCCGATCGGATCTGCGTCATGCAGGCTGGCCATATCCGCCAGCTCGGCACGCCGCACGACCTCTACTACAAGCCGAATTGCGAGTTCGTGGCGCGCTTCTTCGGCGAGAACAATCTGGTTCCCGGAAAGCTCGGGGCGGCGCAGGGCAAGCAGCGGCCTATCGAGACCGCACTTGGGCGCCTGGTCTGCTCGATCAGTGACCAGCCGCATCTGAAGGCCGCACCAGACGGCGCCAGCGCCTTCGCGGCGTTCCGTCCCGAGGCCTTGCATCTTGCGGATGCCAAAGACGACGGCAACCGCTTTTCCGGCACCATCGCCGACCTGGCCTTTGCAGGCTCGTCAACCGTCGCCACGATCACAGCGGGGTCGGACAATGCCGCGCAACGGCTACGGCTGCGCATGCCGAGCAGGATCGACGGCAGCGTGCTGAAGTCAGGCGAGACCGTCTCGCTTTCGTTTGCGCCGCATGAAGGCCATCTGGTGCTGGCATGAGCGCGGCCGGCTCGATGCAACCCGCGGAAAGGCGCCTGTCGCTGCTGGTCACGGTGCTGGCTTTCGCGCTGCCGGTGATCTTCGTCCTCGTGCCGCTGGCGATCTTCCTGGTCTACAGCTTCTTCAGCGTCGACCAAGGCACGATCATCTACGCGCCGACGCTCGGCAATTATGTCAGGTTCTTCACGGACCCGATCTTCCTGCCGGTGTTCTGGAACACCATCGTGCTGTGCGTGTCGGTGGCGGTCATCTGCATCCTGCTCGCCTACCCCGCCGCCTATTTCCTGACGACGCTGAAAGGGCGCTGGCGCTATGCCTTGCTGATGCTGCTTCTGGTGCCGCTGCTGATGAGCTATGTCATCAAGATCTACGCCATCCGCAGCATCCTCGGCCTCAACGGCTTCCTCAACAAGGCACTCGTGGCGCTCGGCATATTGCAGCAACCGTCGAACCTTTTCGTGTTCAACATGAACGCCATCCTGTTGACGCTGAGCCTGCTTTTGATCCCCTTCGCCATCCTGCCGATCTTCCTGTCGCTTGAGCGCATCCCGCAGACCTTGCTGCGCGCTTCCGATGACCTTGGTGCCAGCGGCTTGCAGACTTTCCTGCGCATCACCTTGCCGCTCAGCCTGCCCGGCGTCGCCTCGGCCGCGAGCTTCGTCTTCGTGCTGGCGATCGGTGATTTCCTGACGCCGCAGATGGTCGGCGGGATCAGCGGCTTCACCTTCGGCCGCATCCTCTACAGTCAGTTCGGCACGGCCTATAACTGGCCGTTCGGCGCCGCACTCTCGGTGGCGCTGGCGATCGTGGTGATCTGCGCCATCCTCATCGGCGAACGCTTCGGACGCAACCGGGGGACGTCGATATGAGCGCCCTGCCCCGGCCCTCGAGCATCTTCCTGGCCGCCATCACGACGCTGGTCGCGGTGCTGCTCTACAGCCCGCTGTTCGTGCCGATCGTGTCGTCGTTCTTCACCATCTCGCATGGCAATGTCGACTGGTCGTCACCGACCCTTGCAACCTATGTGGCGCTGGCCGAGAACCACGACATCCTGGCCGCTTTGCGCACTACGCTGATCGTCGGCGTCTGCACCGTCGTGCTGTCAGTGGTCAGCGGAACGCTGCTGGCGCTCTACTATCACCGCCGCCGCCCCGGACGCTCCTTCCTGCAGTTCATCATCTTCCTGCCCTTCCTGATGCCGCCGATCATCAGCGGCCTGGCCCTGCTGATCTTCTTTCGCGAGATCCACCTTGAACGCTCGCTGCTGACGGTCGTCATCGGCCATACCGTGTTCGTGCTGGCAATCGTCTATCGCACCGTGCTGATGCGGCTGCAGTCGATGAGCCGCACGCTGGTCGAAGCGTCCTACGATCTTGGCGCCACCGGCTGGCAGACCTTCTGGCGCATCATCCTGCCTAACCTGTCGAGCGCGATGGTCGGCGGCGCCATCCTGGCCTTTGCGCTGTCATTCGACGAAACCATGATCACCATCCTGGTCACCGGCACGCAAAGCACGCTGCCGGTACGGCTGTGGGCGATGATGCGGCTTGGCTTCTCGCCCGATATCAACGCGCTGGTCGCGCTGATCCTGATGTTCACCGTGCTGCTCTGCGTGCTCGCCGCCCGTTTTCTCATCCCCAGGCAAATGGCGACGGAACGGACCTGAGCTCTCGAAAGCCCGTCATCGCGCGGGGGCCGTTGGATCGAGATCGAAGATCCGTCCCCGGTTAAGGATGTCCTTCGGGTCAAGCGCTGTCTTCAGCCGCCGCATCGTGGCGATTTCGGCGTCGCTGCGCACCAGATGCAACCACTGCTTCTTGTCGAGGCCGATGCCATGTTCGGCCGAAACGCCGCCGCCCGCCGCTGCGACACCGCGATAGACGATGCCGTAGGCCGCTGCCGGATCCGCGGTCAGCACCTGATAGTGCAGATTGCCGTCGCCGAGATGGCCGAAGACATAGATGTCGGCGCCGGGATCGACGGCATGGATGGCGGCATCCGCTTCCCGCAGGAACGCGCCCATGCGCGACAGCGGGATGCTGATGTCGACGCCGATCAGGCCCTTGATCGAAAACAGGACGCGGTTGGCGTCCTCGCGCACATCCCACAGCGCCCGGAATTCGCGCGGTGACTGCGAGACGACGACATCGTCGACCACGCCGTCCTCGACCGCTTGCATCAGAACTTCGGCAAAGCGTTCGCCGTCGCGCTCGGGCTCGCTGCCCTGGATTTCGGCTAAGACATAGACGGGCGAGCCAGCCGGCAACGGCGCCGGCATGGCCATGCTGCCAACCATGACGTCATAGAGCGGCGCGAAATTCACCTCATAGGCAGACAGTAACGGGCCAAGCTTTTGCCGCAGCAGCCCGAGCAAGGCGATTGCGGCGTCGAGCGAAGCGAGCGCGCAGAAGGCGTTCACCTCCGATGCCGGCTTCGGATGCAGCCTGAGCGCGGCGCGGGTAACGACGCCAAGCGTCCCTTCCGCGCCGATAAACAACTGACTGAGGTCGTAGCCGGAATTGTCCTTGGGCAGGCCCTTCAGCGAGGACAGCACGCTGCCATCGGCAAGCACGGCCTCCAGCCCCAGCACCTGCGCCCGATACATGCCATAGCGCAGCACGCGGATGCCGCCCGCATTGGTGGCGATGTTGCCGCCAACCGTCGCCGAACCGCGCGCGCCGATATCGACACCGAACATCAGCCCGGCGCCATCGGCGGCCTCCTGCACCGCTTGCAGCGTTGCACCCGCTTCGGCGACGATGCTGGCTGCTTGGCTATCCGGTGCGGCAAGGCCGGTCATGCGTTCCAGCGACAGCACGATCTCGCCCGGCTGGACGCGTGCGCCACCGGCTAGGCCGGTGCGTCCACCCTGGACGACGACCGGCTGGCCGACAGCGTTGCACCCGGCGAGTGCTGCCGCGACACCAACAGTATCGCGCGGACGCAGCACCACTTCCGGCAGCGCGCCAAGCTTGCCGTCAAGATCATCGCGATAGCGCTGGTCGACATCGGCGCCGGCAAGCACGCCGCCTGCGCCCAGCCGATCGCCAAGAGCGGAGAGAAGTCGTTGCGTTTCAGGTGACATAGGGCTCAGACGCCTGCGTGGCGAAACGCGGCGTCTGCATCCTCGGACCGGATGGCCCGATGAGTATTCCTGTCCAACACGCGCGCCATCCTTCCATTGCAGCCGGTCGATCCTATTCTGGATCGCCTGCCGTGCAAGCGATATCGGCCTGCTCCAGGCGAGGCCGGCATCAATCGCGATGTGACGCGATCGATGCCGGAATTGCGCGGCCTTACTGAAGCTTGGCCTGCAGGGCGTTGACGTCGTCGGTGGTCATTTCGCCGTCGGTCGTCACCTTGCCATCGACGATCTTCCACAGCCGGAACGGACCGGTGATGTCGCCATATTTGTCGAAGGCGACCGGGCCGATGACGCCTTCATAGCGGATCGGCTTGCCGTCCTTGATCAGGCCGAGCGCCTTGGCGAACTCCTCCTTGCCGGCAAAGATCGGCGTGCCGGCCGGATCGACCGCCTTGTACATCGCATCCTTGATCTTGGCTGGATCCTCGGAACCGGCGATGGCGATGGCCAGACCAACAATGGCGCCGGCATCATAGGACCGGTCGGCCGCCGGGTTGGACGGCTCGATGCCGGAGAACTCCTTGTAGTTCTTCATGAAGTAGTCGGTCGAGGCCGTCGGGCTGGTGCCCGAGGAGGTGCCATAGGCCTCCTTCAGGTAGTCGGCGCCGACGGACTCGATGAAATCAGGGCTGTTCATGCCGTCATTGAGCAGGAATTTCTGCACGCCACCCTGCGAAATCCAGGTGCGGGCGACCGTTGCACCGTCGACCGGCGTGCTGACGAGATAGAGGCCGTCCGGCTCGCCGGCCATCGCCGCCGTGACTTCGGAGGCATAGCTCGACTGCTTTTCATTGTAGGGCGTGTCGGAGACGATGGTGCCGCCGAGCGCTTTGTAGGCGCGCGAGAATTCGGCGACCATATTGACGCCGAAGTCATTGTTGACGTGGATGATCGACAGCTTCTTGAAGCCCTTGTCGATGGCGTATTTGGCCGCGGCAACGCCCTGCAGCGCATCGGACGTGATGGTGCGGAAGAAGATGCCGTTGGTCTTGCCGTCGCGGCCAAGCGCCGTCAGCGTCGGCGACGATGACGCCGGCGAGACCTGGACGATCTTGGCCGGTGCGGTGACCGACGTCAGGATCGGAATCGACACCGACGAAATGATGCCGCCGATGATCACCGGCACCTTCTTGACCTGCACCAGCTGGGTGGCGGCATCGACCGCTATGTTGCCCTGGCTCTGGCTGTCGCGCGTGTCGGTTGCCAGATCGCAGCCGCGCACGCCGCCGGCTGCATTAATGTCGCGGAAGGCCATCTCGACAGACTTGGCGCCGGCCTGGCCGTATTCGCCGGCCGGACCGGTCAGTTCCATGACGAGGCCGACGGTGATCTTGCAGTCGGCCGCCTGCGCCGCACCGGCCATCGTGACGAGGGCAAGTGCCGTGGTGAGTTGGAGTATCGTCTTTGTCATTGTTGTTCCCCTTTCGTTACTCGACTCTAATTTGATCTCTGGAGCCTGTTCAGCGTTCCGGCACCTGCAGCCAGGTTTCATGCAGATGCCGCCATTCGACGCCGTTGGGCGCCGATGAACTGGTGGTGAAGACGGCGCTTGACTGGCGGCGGCTGTGCTTGCCGGCGCGCAGCTGCGCCTCGACGTAGAAGACGACGATCGTGTCGGCGCTTTGCCAACCGGGGCGGATGTCCTCGATCGAGATGGTAAAGCCGTCATCACAGGAGGCCCGGCTTGAGCGCACATGGTCGACGACCGCGGAGCGATCCAGCACCTTGCCGTCCGGCGTGACCATGCCGAGGTCTTCGCCCATGACATGCTCGAAACGGTCGAAATCCACCGTGTCGGCACGCGCAGGGACAAACCAGTCGACGAAGAAGCGATGCAGGTCGACGACCTCGGCGCTGGCACGCGAAAACAGGGAGGGTCTGCCGCTCATTTCTTCCCCGCATTGAGGTTGTAATGCATGATCGAGCCATGGCGGCCATGGCGGTCGCGCTCCAGCGTGTAGACGTCACCGTCGAGCCCGGTCCCTTGCGCGATGACGGCGGTAATCCGCGCCTGGTCGTCGGCATCGAGTGCGACGTCCATGATGCCAGCATTGGCCAGCGCATGCGCCTGGTTGCGGGCCCCGACGATGACGGCCGCAACTTGCGGTTGTTCGAGCACCCAGGCGCTGGCGATGGTGGCGATGTCGACGCCATGCCGGTCGCCCACGGCTTTCAGCACCTGAAGCAGTTGCTGGAACAGGTTCCAACCGCCAAAATCGTCGATGATCAGCTTGTACTTGACCAGCGAGCGGTTTTCGAGCGGCGTGGTTGGCTCGGCAACGCCTAGCCATTTGTCGCTGAGGAAACCGCCGGCGACGGAACCATAGCAAAGGAAGCTGACGCCGTTTTTCGCGGCGAGTGCGGCGAGGCTGTTGGCCGGTCGCTGGTCGAGCACGGAATATTGCAGTTGCTGGCTGACCAGCGGAATGCCTGCGGCGAGGATTTCGGCAAGCCGCGGCGTGTCGAAATTGGTGGTGCCGATATTGCGCACCTTGCCTTCCAGCCGAAGCTCGTTGAGCCAGCCCATCGCCTCGACATAGCGAGGCTGGTCGTAATCCCACCAGTGGAACTGCACCAAATCGATCCGCTCGGTCTTCAGCCGCCGCAACGATTGGTCGACGATGCCCCTGATGTAGTCGCGGCTGACGGTGGCCAGCCGTTCGAGGTCGGGCACCAGCTTGGTGTGCACCTTCATCCTGGCGGCGACATCGAGGCCGCGCTCGCTGGCCAGCCGCAGGCGCGCGGCACCGATCAGTTCCTCGACGCCGGTGTAAATGTCGGCGCAATCATAGGTCCAGATACCGGCATCGAAAGTGGCGATCAGATCGGTCACCGCCTGGCTGCGGTCGATGGCACCGTGGCCGCCGGCAAGCTGCCAGCCGCCGCGGATGACGCGCGAGATGGTGTAGCCGGGACTGAGCTCGAAGGTCTTGGCGGTCATATCTGGTCGTTCTCCTTCGGCAGCGGCACGGCCGTGGTTTCGGCATGGCTGAACCGCCGCTTGGCCAGCCTGACGATGCGGAGCCGGCTGGCGCAATTGGGATCAGGACAGGCGATCTCGGCGTCCGAGGTCATCCAGTCATTCCTGTCGGTCGGGCGCTGCTTTGCCGCCAGAAACGGCAATACCGAGGCAAGCGAATAGATCGAAAAGCTCTGCCCCGCCGGCATCGACAGCATCTCGCCCTTGAGCTCGAAATAGTCGCCAGGCTTGGCGCCGCAATAGATCGGCTTGCCTTCGGGGATGATCGCCTCGACGCGAAGATCGAAGAGCTCGAAACTGTCGTCAGCCATTCGAGGTCTCCACCAGGCTGAAGGTGATGTCGCAGGCGCCATTGCGCCGGATCACGCCGCAGGCGGCGGCGAAATGGTCGCGCTCGCCGGCAGGCACCTGCGCCACGACGCTGCCAGCCAGCCAGCCGATCGGAAACAGCAGCCGCGCGCCCTGCCCGTAGTACAGGCCGATGTCGAAGATCGCATTGGGATTGCCGCCCCACATGCGCGGCGGCACGTAGGACAGCACGATGTCGCCCGGCTGCGGTGTCAGTGTTGCATTCTCGGCCGGCAAGGGCCTGGCATAGGCTTGGCCCTCGAGATCAGCCGATGGAACCGGACAAGAAATTTCCGGGCCTGTCCACATCGCATGGATGCCCGGAACGACGCGCGGTGTGGCGAGATACGCCTGAAGAAACGCCGCGTTTTCCGGCGCCTTTTCGGGCAGCAGCAGCGCCGTCACGGAAAGCTTCGAGCGCGGCTCGGTGATCCGGATGGCTGTCATGGCTGATCTTTCGTGGCAGCGGATTGCAGCTTGTCACGCAGGAACGCGAAAGGCCGACTGATATCGGCCACCAGCGCCTCGCGCGCTGCTTGCGCATCCTGTTTGGCGAGGGCCGCGACGATGCGGCGGTGATAATGCGCGGTATCGACCTCGCCGGCATCGGAGAAAGCGTAGATGGCGACACGGATGCAAGGTCCCGACTGCAGCCACAGGCTTTCGATCATCGGGATCAGCACGGCAGAGCCGCAGCAGCGGTAGATCTCGAAATGGAAGCTCTGGTTGAGCGTCGCTTCGCGGTCGATATCCTTCTTGTGCTTCAATGCCCGCATCTCGTCCCACTCGCCGAGCATTGCTTCGATGGAAGCGATCTGGCGCGGGCTCATACGGGTGGCGGCAAGTGCGATCGCTTCGCCCTCGATGAGTGAGCGGGCGCGCAGAAGATCGTCGATGCGTTCCAGCGTGATCGGCGGCACGCGCACCGAGCGGTTGGGCAGTGCCTCCAGCGCCTTTTCCGTGATCAGCCGCCCAAGCGCTTCGCGCACCGGCATGGTCGAGGTGACCAGTGCATCCGCAAGGCCGCGGATGGTCAGCACCTGGTTTGGCTCGAAAAGGCCACCGATCAAGGCCCGGCGCAACTCGGAATAGACGCGATCCTGCACGGTCTCGCGGCCGACCGGCGTAAGCTGGGCCGCGATCGTTTCGTTGTTGCGCTCGATGGCAGCCTTTTGCATGGCACTCCCGGTCTTGCCCCGTTTTCGGCTTGCGGATGAAATTAAAGCCGAATAGCGTGATCAAAGCAAGTGTGATCACAAATCAAAAATCAGGAGGCGGCAACGACCGTCTTCGGCCAGAGGGTTTGATGAGCGAGGCAACCGAACGGCAAGGGCGGGAGACCCGTGCACCGGTTCTGACGGCAAGAAATGTCGTCAGGCGGTTCGGCGGCCTTGTCGCCGTCAACAATGTCTCGTTTGACGTCAAAGCGGGCGAAATCCTTGGCCTAATCGGCCCCAATGGCGCCGGCAAGACGACCATGTTCGACCTGCTCGCCGGCAGCATTTTGCCGACCAGTGGCGATATCTTTCTCAACGGCACGCGCGTCTCCGGAGAAGCCGCGCATCTGCGCATCGGTCGCGGCCTTGGCCGCACCTTCCAGATTCCGCGCCCGCTGCCCAATCTGACGCTGATCGAAAACATCATGCTGGCGGCACAGGGCCAGGCCGGCGAAAAATTGCTCGCCAATTTCGTCACGCCGTGGCGGGTGGCGGCGCAAGAAAAAGTGGCCAGGGCAAAGGCGCTCGACCTTCTGGAACTCGTCACCCTCACCCACCTCGCGGAAGAGCCGGCGCGCGTGCTTTCCGGCGGCCAGCGCAAGCTGCTCGAGCTTGCCCGCGTCATGATGGCGGACCCAGCGATCATCCTGCTCGACGAGCCGGCGGCCGGCGTCAACGCGACGCTGCTCGAAGTCATCATCGACCGTATCCGCGACATCAACGCGCGCGGCATCACCTTCCTGCTGATCGAACACAACATCGACATGGTGACGCGGCTCTGTCATCGCGTGCTGGTCATGGCGAGCGGCCAATTGCTCAGCGAAGGCACGGCGGAAGAGGTCGCCCGCGACCCGCGCGTCATCGAGGCCTATCTCGGGGGCGCGGCATGAGCGAGACCGTGCTCGACGTCCGCAACCTCGAAGCCGGCTACGAACCCGGCGTGCCGATCGTACGCGGCGCCTCGATCACTGTCAGCAAGGGCGAGATCGTCGTCGTGCTCGGCCCCAACGGTGCCGGCAAGTCGAGCTTTATCAAGGCGATCGCCGGCCTGGTCCCGATCACCGGCGGCACGGTGTTTCTGGACGGTAAGGACATCACGGCAGCGCCCGCCCACACCATGGTGCGACTTGGTCTGGCCTTCGTGCCGCAGACCGAAAACATCTTTCCGCTGATGTCGGTCGAGGACAATCTCAAAGTCGCCTGTGGAATTCTCGGACGGCGCGACATCCCCGGCCGCATCGAGGAAATGTATGCGGCCTTCCCCGACCTTGTCCGCCAGCGCCGCACCGCCGCCGGCAATTTGTCGGGCGGACAGCGGCAGATGCTTGCTGTCGCACGCGCGTTGATCGTCCACCCCAAGGTGTTGGTGCTCGACGAGCCATCCGCCGGCCTGTCACCAAAATTCGTGTCGATGGTGTTCGAGATGCTGGCCGGCATCCGCCAATCCGGCGTCACGATCCTCCTGGTCGAACAGAACGCCAAGGCAGCCCTGGCCATCGGCGACCGCGCCTATGTGCTGGTCGAAGGCAAGGACCGGCACGAGGGCGTTGCGTCCGACTTGTGGAATGACCCAGTGGTGGCCGAACTCTATCTCGGCCAGCGCCCGCTCAAGGCCGAAGGAGGTGCGGCATGAGCCTGCAATTTGTCGTCGACGGATTGCTGACCGGCTCGATGATCGGCCTTGGCGCCATCGGCGTGACGCTCACCTATTCGATCCTGCGCTTCTCCAACTTCGCCCATGGCGACTTCATGGCCTGGGGCACCTATGCGACGCTCACCGCCGTCAGCGCCATCGGCGCGATGTTCGGCAAAGTGGCTCCCATCGGCCCGCTGTCGTTCGGCTGGCCGCTATTGGTTGCGCTGGTTGCCGGCATGGCCTTCACCGCCCTGCTGGCTCTGCTGCTCGACAAGGTGCTGTTTTCGCGGCTGCGCTCGCAGGGGCAAGCGATCATCGTGGTGATGGCGAGCTTCGGTGCCTCGATGGCGCTCAGAAGCCTGCTCGAATTCACCTTCACCTCCCGCCCGACCTATTTCAGCCGGGCGATCCAGATCGCCATGCCGGTCGGCTTCGGCATCCGCATCACCCCCGACCAGATCGCGCTTTTGCTGCTGACCGCTGTGCTGGTGCTTGGCGTGCACCTGTTGATGACGCGCACGCAGACCGGCCGTTCCATGCAGGCCTTAAGCCAGAACGCGGCGCTGGCCCGCATCGTCGGCATCGACGTCGCCTCCGTGGTGCGCGTCACCTGGATCATCGGCGGGGCGCTGGCCTGCGTCGCCGGCGTGATGATCGGCATTCTTGTGCAG
Organism: Mesorhizobium subarcticum; assembly: GCF_055456085.1. Taxonomy (NCBI): domain Bacteria; kingdom Pseudomonadati; phylum Pseudomonadota; class Alphaproteobacteria; order Hyphomicrobiales; family Phyllobacteriaceae; genus Mesorhizobium; species Mesorhizobium subarcticum. Next base: position 6,238,659 of record NZ_CM144237.1, read on the forward strand.
ATCCGCCCGTTCATGGGCTTCGACATGCTGCTACCGATGTTCGCTGCCGCCATTCTCGGCGGCATCGGCAGCATCCCGGGCGCGGTGCTCGGCGGCCTGATCATCGGGCTGGCCGAAGCCGGCGCGGTCCAGTTGATCGGTGCCGAATGGCGCGCCGCGGTTTCCTTCATCATCCTGATGGCGGTGCTGTTCGTGCGGCCGATCGGCCTGTTTGGTGTGAGGGAACGCTGATGGACCTGCTCGGCTACGGCGCCTTCTTCCTGACCACGGCGCTGATCTTCTCGCTGGTCACGCTGGGGCTCAATCTGCAATGGGGGTTGACCGGCCTGTTCAATGTCGGCCTCGCCGGCTTCGTCGCCATAGGCGCCTATACTTCCGCGCTGCTGACCACACCGGACGATGCGGCTCGGCTCGGTGGCTTCGGCCTGCCGATTCTGGTCGGCTGGCTGGGCGCCATGGTCGTCGGCGGCATCGCCGCGGCGCTGACCGGCATAGCGACGCTGCGTCTCAGATCCGACTATCTGGCAATCACCACCTTTGGCGTCGCCGTCGTCGTGCAACTCGTTGCGCTCAACGCTCAGAAATTGACCGGCGGCCCGTTCGGCATCGGCTTCATCCCGCGCCCCTTCGGCGGCCTTGCCGAGACGCCGCTGCTGTTCAACCTGTCGAACCTCGCCGTCGTCGCGGCGGTGACCTTGATTGCCTATCTCGCCTTGGAGCACCTGTCGCGCAGCCCATGGGGACGCGTGCTGAAAGCTCTGCGCGAGGATGAGCGCGCGGCGATCTCACTCGGCAAGAGCGCGCGCTTCTACCGCGTCCAGGCTTTTGCCGTCGGTGGTGCCATCATGGCTCTGGCCGGCGCGTTGCAGGCGCATTTCACCGGCTTCATCGCGCCCGACAATTATCTGCCGATCCTGACCTTCCAGGTGTGGGTAATGCTGATCGTCGGCGGCTCGGGCAGCAATCTCGGCGCCGTCATCGGCAGCATCCTGGTGTGGGGGATCTGGGCGGGCTCAGGCACGCTGACCAGCGTGCTGTTTGCGCCCGAGCAACAGGCACGCGCCGCCTCGCTGCAGATCGTCGCCATCGGCGTCATGCTCTGCGTCATTCTACTGATCAGGCCGAACGGATTGTTCGGCGACAGGGCACAGCGCCGCTTCGGCAAGCGGGCCAAGGCGGTCGTAACCAAGACCAGTTCCGGCTCATGACCGCTGCAATCCGCCAGGAGGCGCACGGCGCTTCGCTCTGGCACGCCGTCAGCCGCAATCGCCGCGACCGGCCGGCGCTGCAAGGCGGTCTCGGTGTTGATCTCGCCATCGTCGGCGGCGGCTTCTCCGGTCTTTCAACTGCCCTGCACGCTGCCGAGAGAGGGCTTCGCGTCGTCGTTCTCGAAGCCGAGATCATCGCCTGGGGCGCAACCGGCCGGAATGCCGGTTTCGTCGTCCCCAACTTTGCCAAGATGGACCCGGAAAACATCCTTGCGCATCTCGGCCCCGAGCGCGGCGAACGCCTGATCGACTTTGCCGCCGGCAGCGCCGAGCTGGTCTTCGGCCTTATCAAACAGCACGGCATCGACTGCGACGCCGTGCAGAGCGGATGGATCCAGCCGGCGCATTCAGCTGCCGCCTTCGAGAAGGTCAAATCGCGGGCCGGGCAATGGGCGCGGCGCGGCCGGCCAGCCGTCACGCTGGATCGGCAGGAAACCGAAGCGCTGACGGGCGTTCGCGGCTATATCGGCGGCTGGATGGACCGTTCGGGTGGCGTGCTCAATCCAGTCGCCTACGCGCACGGGCTGGCCGATGCGGCGGAGAAGGCTGGCGCTGAGATTTTCGAGCGCGCACCGGTCACCTCGATCGATCGTGTGGCCGACGGCTGGACGCTGAGAACGCCATCGGGCTCCGTGCGTGCCGGCAAGGTGCTGATCGCCACCAACGCCTATGGCGGGTCGCTCAATCCGCTGCTGCGGCGGAGCTATATTCCGCTGAAGGTCTTCCAGATCGCGACTGAGCCGCTGCCGCGCGACGTGCGCGCGCGTCTGCTTCCTGGCGGGCAAGGCGCCGGTGACACCAGGCGCAATCTCTTCACCTTCCGCTTCGATGCTGACAACCGATTGATCAGCGGTGGCATGCATATTCTGGGCGCCGGCGCAGACACGCGCGTGCCGCAAACAATCTGGCGACGGCTAAGCCATCATCTCGGCATGCCGGACCTGCCGCCGCTTGCTTACAGTTGGTCGGGAATGGCTGCGGTCGAACCGGATTTCCTGCCGCACCTCCTGGACCTTGGACCGGGACTGATCGCCGGCCGCGCCTGCAATGGACGCGGCATTGCGATGACGACGGCGATGGGCAAGGTGTTGGCCGACTGGGCTAAGGGAATCGAGGCGCGTGATTTGCCGCTGCCCTTTGCGCCGCCGGCGCCGATCCCGTTCCACGCGCTGCTGCGGCACGCGCCCAACATGCTGCTGGGATGGAGCATGCTGCGCGACCGGCTGGACGAGGCCAGATAGGGCGGTCGCGTCTCGCCGCGCGGATCAGTCGGCCGTGCGGAGATTTTCGGCGAGAATCGCGGCTGCCACGGCGATGTCCTGTTCAAGGGAGGCCCGGACAGCAGGGCCATTGCGCTGCTCCAGCGCGGCAACAATCCTGCGATGCGCGTCGTTGGACTGCGGAATGTAGCGATCAGCCCGCATCAAAAGCTTGAGATAAGGACCGACCCGGCCCCAGAGATCGCGGATCATGTTCAAAACGATCGGTGCGCCGGCATGCTGGTAGATGGCGAAGTGGAAGGCTTCGTTCAGCGTGAGGTAGGCCCGGGCGTCGCTTGCCTCGATGGCGTGCTGCATGCCGACCAGCATCGCCTGGATGTCGACCAGCCCGCTTTCACTCATCCGCGACGCTGCCATCTCACCCGCCAGCCCTTCGACGGCGATGCGTATATGGGTCAGCTCCTCGAAAGCGGCGGCCGACAGCAAAGGCACGATGACAGAGCGGTTGTTCTGCATCTCCAGCAGCCGCTCGGCGACCAGCCTTTGCAGCGCCTCTCGGATCGGCGTCGTCGAGATGCCGAACGTCTCGGCAAGCTTGCGGATGACCAGTGTCTGGCCCGGGCTGAAACCGCCTGAAATCAATTCCTGCTTGAGCGCGCCATAGGCGCGGTCGTTCAGGGTTTGATGTTCGAGCTTCAGCATGCGCGGTCCCGATCACCAGTTCGACAAAGCGCGATCGAGCGTTTCGGCCAGTTGCTCGGCATTGTCCCTGGCAAAGGGCAGCGGCGGCCTGATCTTGAGGACATTGCCGCGCGGACCGCAGGACGAGATCAGCACGCCATCCTCGCGCATGGCTTCGACAACCGCCGATGTCTTGCTGGCGGCCAAGGCCTCGTCGCCCTCCGCTGTCAACTCGACGCCGAAATAAAGGCCGTTGTGCCTGACATTGGCGACCATGCCATGCCGACCCTGCAGCGCGTCCAAGAGTTCGCCCGTATAGGCGCCGACATTGCGCGCATTCTCGATCAGCCCCTCACCTTCGATCACGTCCAGAACGGCGATGCCGACGGCGGCCGCGACCGGATTGCCGCCGAATGTATTGAAGTAGCCGGTGTTGGAGCCAAAGGACGCGACAAGCTGCGGCCGCACGAGCACCGCCCCCATCGGATGCCCATCGCCGATCGGCTTGCCCATGGTGACGATGTCGGGCTCGATGCCATAATTGGCAAAACCCCACATGCCCTGGCCAAGCCGGCCGAAACCGGACTGGACCTCGTCAGCGATGACGATACCGCCCGCCTTTTTGACGTGATCCGCCGCCTCGCGCATGACAGCCGCATCGGGGAAGAAGATGCCGTCGCTGGAGAACGCAGAGTCGAGCAGCAGCGCCGCCGGGCGAATATTTTGCGCACGCATGTCCTCTATGGCGGCGGCGACATTTCCGGCGAAATCATGCGCCGCGCGGCCATGGTCGCGGAACGTGTCCGGTGCCGCCACGGTCCGGTGGTGCGCGGGCACACTCTTGGCGCCAACTGCCGCCGGCGACAGCTGCGCGGTGGCGATCGTGGCGCCGTGATAGGCGAAGTCGGTGATGATGACGCCCGTGCCGCTGCTCGAATGCTGGGCGATGCGGATGGCGAGGTCGTTGGCCTCGCTGCCGGTGCAAGTGAACATGGCATGGCCGAGATGGGCCGGAACGGTGCCGAGCAGTCTTTCCGCGTAATCGAGGATGATCTCGCTGAGATAGCGCGTGTGCGTGTTGAGCGTGGCGGCCTGCCCTGACAGGGCCTCGACGACGCGCGGATGGCAGTGCCCGACCGAAGCGACATTGTTGTAGGCATCGAGGAATTTACGGCCGTGGGCATCGTAGAGCCAGACGCCGCTGCCGCGCACCAGATGGATCGGGTTGCGGTAGAAGGCACGGTAGGTCGGCCCAAGCAGCCGCGCACGGCGCTCGAGCAGGGCTTGCTCGGATATCGTCGGGCCGGCATTTGCAGGATATGGCGAGGACTGGGACATGAGCATCTACTCCGGATTGGAATGGTCGAGAAAATAGCGGCTGGCCTCATCGGACGAGAGCCCGTCCAGCCGTTCGAGCGAGGCCCAGACCTCGGTGATGAGGCGCAGCACATAGTCGCGTTTGGCCGGAAACCGCTCGGCCTGCCAGCTGGCGATGTTGGCGATGAGCGCAAGGCGAGCACGGATCAGATCGAAAAGAATGCCGATCTCTTCGACCTCCAGAGGCTGCACTGATTGATAGCCAGCAACGAAGCGCGCGGCCGGGGCCAGCGGATGGCCTTGCGCCGGCCAGCGGTAGACGGCGCCGATGGCGAGATCGCAGATCAGCGGCGAATGGATCATGTCGCCGAAATCGAGGATGCCGGTCACGACTTCCGGCCGTGAGGCGTCCATCACCACATTGTAGGAATTCATGTCGTTGTGGACGATCTGGGCGCGCAGGGTCGGGATGACCGGCGCCGCATGCTCCTCGAAAGCGTCCATGACGCGTTCGACCATGGCCCGGTGGCCGGTGTCAGTGATGTCAGCCAGCATCGGCCGTGTCTTGGCGACCTTGCGGATATCCCAAAGCAGGTCGCTGCCGGCGGCCGGATGGAAGAAGCCGCGCAGTGCCCGGCCAAGCCGGGCAAGGAAGATGCCGAGATTGCGATCCTGCGCCGCTGACGTTGGCGAACGCGAAAGCAACTGCCCTGGCAGATAGGTGACCAGCCGGATGATGCGCGGCGCCGATCCGCCGACGCCGACCGTGAATTGCGCATCGCCTTCAAGGTTCTTGCGCACAGAGGGAACCGGCAAAGTCGGGTCGACCGCCAGGATATGGTCGAGCGCCTTGTTCTGGAAATCGGTGAAGCCGGCTTCTTCCGCCGGGTGGGAGACCTTGAGGACGAACTCGCTCCCGCCGTCGGTCTGGATGTGGAAATTGTGGTCGCGTTCGCCGGGTAACGGGCGCGCGCTGCCGGTGAGGCCGTAGTGCCGGCGCAAGATGGCCAACGCGTCGGCGATCGAAACGTCAGGCGCGTCCTCGGCGAGCGTTTCGCCGAAAGCGTCAGTCACGGCTGCGTTCATGAGCTCGCCACCGGATCGATCGGCTCAAGACCGCACCAGTCAGCGATGAACAGCGCGATGGTCTGCGTGACCTTGCGCACAGAATCGAGATCGACGGCCTCGTCATAGCCATGCGGCATGCGGCAGATCGGGCCATAGACGATGGCCGGCGTGTCGGCATAGAGGCCAAAGAAACGCGCGTCCGTCGTCGCCGAGGTGACGTGTTCCGTCAGCGGCTCGCCCCAGACGGCAGTGTGGCTGCGCCGCAGCACGGCCTCCATATCGTCCGCCCCCTCCAGCACATAGCCCTCGGCCATGAAGCCGTTGTAGCTCATCTTGGGCGGGCGATTGGCGAGGAACGGATCGGCACGCGCCGCATCGGCGATGCAGGCTTCGAGTTCGGCCCTGGCGTCCTCGAGTTTCTGGCCGGGATAGGTCGCCACCCGCATCTCGAAGACGCAGCGTGCCGGGACGCTCGACGTCCACTCGCCGCCCTCGATCTTGCCGAGATTGAAACGGATCGGGTGCGGATGATCGTGAAAATGCTTGTCGTCCACCTTGCGCGCGTTCCAGACGATTTCGAGCTGCTTCAACGCCTGGATGATGACGAAGGCCTTTTCGATGGCGTTGGCGCCGGCCGAGAAAGCGCCGGAGGCATGCTGTGGATCGCCATCGACCTCGACCCTGAACCAGATCGGTCCGACCTGCGCGCGCATCAGCCTTGGCTCCAGCGGCTCGGGAATGAAGGCGGCATCGGCGCGGTAGCCGCGCTGCAGGCAAGCGAGCGCGCCATTGCCGGTGCATTCCTCCTCGACCACCGACTGGAGGTAAACATTCGCGGCCGGCTGATAGCCGAGGCTGCGCAAGGCGGTCAGCGCGTAGAGACAAGCTGACAGGCCGGCCTTCATGTCGCCGGCACCACGGCCATGCATCCAGCCATCCTCGATCGCCGGATCGTAGGGATCACGTTTCCAGCGGTCGATCGGCCCCGTCGGCACCACGTCGATATGGCCGTTGAGGATCAGCGAGCGGCCGGTGGCGTTTCGCGGGGTGTGGGTGGCGACGACGTTGAAGGCGTCGTCATAGGAGACAGCAACGGGTGAGAAGCCTGGCAGATCGCGGATCGCGTCGACGTCGACCCGCCACATGTCGACCGCATAGCCGTCGGCCTGATAGGCAGCGGCCATGAAAGATTGCGCAGCGTGCTCCTCGCCGCGCTGGGAGGGAAAGCGCACGAGATCCCCCAGGAATGCGACTTGCCGCGCGAAGCCGTCATCGACTGCAATTAGGATGGCTTCGTCGGCAATTCGCTCAGGCATTGTATTCCGCTTCCCTTTGAATGGTGTATCATATCTCATATGCCATTTTCCGGAAATTCAAGAGACAGTCTGGCCAAAATCATGGCCCAACCCGGGAAACTCTTGGCAGGCGGGCGTAGAGTTGGCATCAGCTTCCACCATGCCGGCAAAGCCGCGCGGCAGAGATCGAGGACAGATGCTGGTCACCGAAGGCGCATTGCCGGATGAAATCACCGATCTCGCGTCCGGTTACCGGCGCGTGCCGGCCGGCAAGATCATCAATGCGGTGACGTGGATGGAAGCGCGTGCGCCGGTGCCTGACCTCGCGCAGCCCCTGGCAATGACCCGGATCACCAGGCCCGATGGCGCGTCCTACCGTGCGATCTTCCTCGAGATCGGCGCGCCCTGGCTGTGGGATCGCGCGGCCGAAATGTCGGATGCCGAAATATCAGCGCATTTTTCCGACCCTCGCCAGCATGTCTATTACGGCCATGACGACAACGGCGACCACGTCGGCATGGTCGAATTCTCGGTGACCGACGATAGTGAGATCGAGATCACCTATTTCGGCCTGTTCCCTTCCTTGACCGGCCGTGGCTTCGGCAAGCGGTTGATGGCCGGCGCGCTCGACCAGGCGTGGCGCCTCCGCCCCGGCCGTATCTGGCTGCACACCAGCAGCTTCGATCATCACAGCGTCATCGGTTTCTACAGGGCTTGCGGGTTCGAGGCCTTTGCGGCGGGTTTCGAAATTACCGACGATCCCCGGATCAAGGGAACCCTGCCGCGCGATGCGGCCCCGCAAATCCCGTTGATCGAAACGGAATGGGTGCCCGGCGCCAGATGAGACCGTCTTCGCAACCCGCCGGCCAGGCATCGCCCCACCATCGCCGGTGGGTGCGGCGCGAAAACATCCTGTCGAGGCTGGAGCAGCATGTCGACACACGCATCGTGCTGTTCGCCGCGCCCGCAGGCTTCGGCAAGTCGACGACGATGGCGCAATGGGCGGCGGAAGTCGCGCGCCACGGCCGGTTGACCGCCTGGCTCTCCTGCGAGGCGACCGACAATGACGAAGGCGCCTTCCTGTCGCATCTGGTGGGCGCGCTGCGCCATCTCGTCCAAGGCCCCGCCGAACTCGACCTCGCCTTCCAGTCGAGCCCGATCCCGCAGCTCGATGTGGTGCTCGCCGCACTTGTCGCTGGTCTTGCCGCACGCGACGCCGACATCACTCTGTTCTTCGACGACTACCACGCCATCGAAGCGCCGGCGGTGAAGCGGTTCATGGAGCGGCTGACCCGGCAGGCGCCCGCCAACGTTGCCTTCGTCATTGGTTCGCGCAACCTGCCCGACCTGCAGCTCGGCAAGCTCAGGGTGCTCGGCGACGTTTTCGAGATCGGTCCGGACGATCTGCGTTTCGCCTCTTCCGAAGCCGAAGCCTTCTTCAACGACAAGCTGGGCCTTAGCGTCAGCAGCGGCACAGTGGAAACGTTGTGTTCGCGGACCGAAGGCTGGGCCGCCGGGCTGCAACTCGCCTCGCTGTCGCTTAGTGCCGCGCATGCGCCGGAAACCGTCATCGGCAATTTCACCGGCGCCAACCGCAATGTCGCCGACTTCCTGATGGGCGAAGTCTTCCTGGAGCTGCCGCCGGCCCTGGCGAAGTTCCTGCTCCACAGTTCCATCTTCGAGCGCTTCAGCGCCGAGGCCTGCCGGGCAGTCTTGCGCGCGGCGGACGCCGAGGCCAACATCACCGAGATCGAGACCCGCAACCTCTTCCTGGTGCCGCTCGACGAGGAGCGGCGCTGGTTCCGTTACCATCATCTGTTCCACGACTTCCTCAGCCGCGAACTGGAACGGCGCGAACCGGAGATGATCGCACCGCTACACCTGGCCGCTGCCGAATGGTTCGGCGAACGCAAGATGCTGACCGAGGCGATCGGGCATGCGCTCGCTGCCGGCGACCAGGCCCGCGCGGCGGTGTTCGTCGAGAACAACGCACTCGAACTCATCGCCCAGTGCCAGTTGCTCTATGTGCGCCAGTTGCTGGCACAGCTGCCCCGGAAACTGGTCGACCAGCGTATCCGCCTGCAACTCGTCGTGTTGTGGCTGGCGGTGCACTCAAGCCAGCCCGAGATTGCCCAGCAGACGCTGGCCAATGCGCGCAAGCTGGTCGAGACTGGGCCGGCAGACGGCAAAGACCCAGGCACGCTGACCGGCACCACGATCGAGGCCGAGATCGCCGTCCTCGATGCCGCCGTGCACAGCACGCTGGAGCGGTTCGAGGACGCACGCGACACCGCACTGGCCGCCCTGCGCATCATCGCGCCAGACGCCTGGTTCATGGAGGGTGCCACCGCCAATGTCATCGGCTACAACCTCTATGCGCTGGGCGACCTTGAAGGGGCGCGTGCCGCGGCGGACGCAGCGCGCAAGGCGCATGAGCGAAGCGGCAGCCTGCTCGGCGTCACCATCGCCAATTGCTACATGGCGGTCATCGAGCGCTCGGCCGGCCGCCTGCCCGCCGCCGAACGGCTGCTGCGCAACACGATCATCGAGGCCAGGACGCGGATCGGCGCCAACTCCTACGCCGAGGCGCTCGCCGGAACGCTGCTGGCCGAACTTGCCTATGAGACCAATGCATCCGGCGAGGCGCTGACGCTGGTCGAGAATCTTGGGCCGCTGATCGAGGGCGCCGCGGTCATCGTCTATCCCCTGGCCAGCGTGCCGACCTATGCCCGCGTGCTGCAGCTGACCGGTCGCGGCGACGCCGCACTCGACATGCTGGAGCGCGTCTACCAGCGCGTGCGCGGCTCCGTCTACCGCCGCCTCGCTTCGGTGCTGGTGCATGATCGCATCCGGCTGCTGCTCGACCAGAACCGCGTCGCCGAGGCACGCGCATTGCTGAGCGAGCATCGCCGTGAAAGCGCTGAGACCGCCCCTACTGTCGCCAACGAATTCGAGTTCTTCGCCGAAGGCCGGCTGCTGACGGCGGAGAAGTCCTACGCAGCGGCAGCGTTGATTTTTGACACTCTGCGGGAGCGAACGAAAAGCAGCGGGCGTATGCGCCGCCACATACTGGCGCTGATCCTGCGCGCCAAGAGTGCCGGCCATGACCAGCGCGAGGCCGACCGCCATCTGCTCGAAGCGCTGCGTCTTGCCCAGCCCTCCGGCTTCATCCGCTCCTTCGTCGACGAGGGCAGGCCTGTCGTCGAAGGGTTGATGCGGCTGCGCGCGGCGCAGGCAAAGACCGACCCCGCCCTGTCGGCCTATGCGACGCGCATCATCGATGCCGCGCAGGCGATGCCTGTAGCGACGCGCAAACCGGCCGCACCAGCCGAGAAGGAACAGCTCACCCAGCGCGAGACCGAACTGCTGCGCTGCCTGTCGGAAGGCATGTCCAACCGCGATATAGCGGTTGCATTGTCGGTCAGCGAAACGACGGTGAAATGGCATTTGAAGAACATTTTCGGCAAGCTTTCGGTGTCGAACCGCGTCCAGGCCGTACGCGCTGCCCAGGCCGCCGCAAACCTCCGCCCCCCTCCGAAAGGAGGGGCATAGATAAGTGCACAGCCCTCCTTTCGGGGCGGGCCATGGGATTGTTAGCCTGCTAGCCTCCTCTGGATTTTAGAGGACGCTGCTTATGGCGACAGGTTACGTTTTTCACGAACAGCTGATGTGGCATGACACCGGCTCCAGCGCCGACATGATGCCTCCCGGCCGTTTCGTGGAACCAGGACGGCACCTGGAATCACCGGGGTCAAAGCGCCGACTGAACAACCTGATCCAGGTCAGCGGCCTGGCGCGTCATCTGGTGCCGATCGTCGCAGAACCGGTGACGGTCGAGGATCTGCTGCGCGTGCACACACAGCGCCATGTCGATGATATCCGCATGCTCAGCGAGCGCGGCTCCGGTTTCGCCGGCCCGCAGGCGCCGATCGGCCTCAACAGTTTCGATATCGCGCTGTTGTCCGCCGGCACCACCTATGCGGCGATGCGCGCGGTGCTCACTGGACGGGTCGACAACGCCTATGCGCTGGCGCGTCCGCCGGGTCACCATGCCGAGCCCGACCAGGCGATGGGCAACTGCCTGTTCTCCAACATCGGCGTGTCGGTGCGCCGGCTGCAGCATGAAGGCCTGCTCGGCCGCACGGCGATCGTCGACTGGGACGTGCATCACGGCAACGGCACCGAGACGGTGTTTTATTCCGATCCGTCGGTGCTGACCATTTCCCTGCATCAGGACAATCTCTACCCGACCGGACGCGGCGCACTAGCCGACAATGGCAAGGGCGCCGGCGAAGGCTACAACATCAACGTGCCCTTGCCGGCCGGCAGCGGCACGGGCGCCTATGAGGCAACCTTCGACCGCGTCGTCGCTCCTGCCTTGCGCGCCTACAGGCCGGACCTCGTCATCGTCGCGTCCGGCTTCGACGCCTCGGGCTTCGATCCGCTCGGCCGCATGATGCTGAACAGCGAATGCTTCCGGCGCCTTGCCGCGCGCATGGTGGCGCTGGCCGCCGAGACATCGAACGGGCGCCTGATGATGACCCATGAAGGCGGCTACTCCGAAGGCTATGTGCCGTTCTGCGGCCACGCCGTCATCGAGACGCTGGCCAACCACCGCACCGAAGTGGTCGACCCGCTGTCGGACCATATCGACGAATGGGCCGGGCAGGATTTGCAGCCGCATCAGGCCGCCGCGATCGATGCTGCCGAAGGGCTGCTTGCCGGCCTGCGCCAACGCCTCGCAAGTGCTGCCTGACGCGATGGATTTTCTGATCACCACGCTCCTCAATGCGCTGACGCTGATCAGCATCCTGATGCTGGTCGGGCTCGGGCTGGCGATCAGCTTCGGCCTGATGAACGTCACCAACCTGGCGCATGGCGAGTTCGTCACCGTCGGCGCCTTCGCGGTCTATTTCGTCCAGAGCATCGGCGGCTCGTTCTGGCTGGGGCTCGCCGCCGCGCCGATCGCGGGCGCGGTGGTCGGCTGCATCCTGGAATTCGCCATCATCCGCCACCTCTATTCGCGGCCGGTCTCGACGGTGCTCGCCACCTGGGGCGTCAGCCTGATCCTGCAGCAAGGGCTTGAGCTGACCTTCGGGCTCGGCGCCAAGCCGGTGACGCCTCCGATCGAAGGCACGCTCGACCTGTTCTTCACCGTCTATCCCGCCTACCGGCTGATCCTGATCGCCATTGCCATGCTGACCTTGCTCGGCGTCATCCTGCTGATCAGCCGGACGTCGTTCGGGCTCGACATCCGCACCGTCATCCAGAACCGCGAAATGGCCGAAGGCGTCGGCATCAACACGCGGCGCACCTACGCCATCGCCTTCACCTTCGGCGCGGCCATCGCCGGGCTCGCCGGCGGACTGGTCGCGCCGCTGGCGATCGTGTTGCCGCAGATGGGGGTGAACTATCTCGCCAACGCCTTCTTCGTCGTCATTGTCGGTGGCGTCGGCTCGATCGGCGGCCTTGTCGCCGGCAGTGTCTTCGTCGGCGGGCTGACCAGCGTGCTCAACTACCAGATCTCGCCATCGCTGGCGCAAGCGATCGTGCTGCTCGCGGCCATCGTCGCCGTGCGGCTGCGGCCCAATGGCCTGTTCAACGGGGCATCGCGATGATCGCCCGCGACCGCAACTGGCTGCTGATCTTCGCCGTCTGCGTGGTGCTCGCGGTTCTCTATGCGCTCTTCGCCGACGGCTACCAGCTGACTGTCATCCGCGACGCGCTGATCTTCGGCCTGTTCGCTGCCAGCCTCGACTTCTTCTGGGGCCGCACCGGCATCCTGTGTTTCGGCCACGCCGCCTTCTTCGGCATTGGCGGCTACATCATGGCCCTGATCACGCTCAACGACGCCATCCCCTTCGGCAGCCTGCTCGGCATCATGGGCGCGGTGACGGGGTCTGCCTTGGTTGCCGCCATCATCGGTTACTTCCTGTTCTTCGGCGGCATCCGTGGCAGCTACTTCACCATCGTCACGCTCGCCATGGGTGTCATCTGCCAGCAGGCCGCCGTCTCCTGGAGCTCGGTCACCGGCGGTGACAGCGGCCTGATCGGCATCCCGCCAATCGAATTCGATGTCGGCGGAATGCATGTCGATCTCAGCCAGGACCTGCCCAGCTACATCTTCGTCGCCGCCATCGTCGCGGTGGTGGTGCTGGCACTGTGGTCGATCAGCCGGGGCCGCTGGGGCACGGTGCTGACCGCCATCCAGGACAATGAAGTCAGGGCGGCAGCGCTCGGTCACAACGCGCCGTTGCGGCTGCTCGTCACCTTCATCGTTTCGGCGGCGATCGCCGGGCTTGCCGGCGCGCTTTATGTCTGCATGGCCGGGCTGGTAGCGCCCGACCTCTCCGGGCTGCTTTTGTCGACGGAAGTCATCGTCTGGGTGGCAGTCGGCGGGCGCGGCACGCTGCTCGGGCCGGTGCTAGGCGCGATCTTCATCCAGCGTGCACAGCAGACGATCTCAAGCTTCAACCCGAGCCTGTGGCCGCTACTGCTCGGCTGCGTCTTCGTCATCATCGTCTTCGTGCTACCGGACGGCATCCTGTCAATCTATGCGCGGTTGAAGAGCCTGTTCAAAGGCCGGAGGCGCGCGCAATGAGCGATGTGCTGCTCCAGGCCGAGAATGTCGGCATCCGCTTTGGCGGGCTGCAGGCACTGGAAGGCTTGAACCTGACGGTCCGCGATAAGGAGCTCTGCTGCATCATCGGGCCGAACGGCGCCGGCAAGAGCACCTTCCTTAATGTGCTGACCGGCACGCTTCGCCCGACCAGCGGCAGCGTGCGCTTCCTAGGCCACGACATTGCCGGCCTGCCGCTGCACCGCATCGCCCGGCTCGGCATTGCCCGAAAATTCCAGATCCCGTCGGTCTTTCCAAGCCTCTCGGTGGAAGACAATCTCAAGGTGGCGCGATGGGGCGTGCCCTCGCCGGTCCGACCGGTCGGCGAACTCCTGGAGCTGGTCGCGCTCACCAATCGTGCCGCCACGCTGGCCGGTGAACTCGCGCATGGTCAGAAGCAGTGGCTGGAGATCGGCATGGCGCTGGCGATCGAGCCTCGGCTGCTGCTGCTTGACGAGCCGACCGCCGGCATGACGCCGCAGGAAACCTTGGCGACCGCCGAGATGCTCCTTCGAACTCAAGGGCGAGTTCTCGATCATTGCGGTCGAGCACGATATCCGCTTCGTGCGGGCGCTGAATTGCGAGACGCTGGTGCTGCATCAGGGGCGCCGGCTGCGCAGCGGTCCTTTCCACGATATCGAGACCGACGAAATGGTCCGCGACGTCTATCTGGGGAGGCGCTGACCATGTTGCGGACACTTGCCGTCTCGGCCGGCTACGGCCTGCTCCCGGTGCTGAACGGCATCGACCTTAGCGTGGCGTCAGGCGAAATTGTCGGCTTGCTCGGCCGCAACGGCGCTGGCAAGACGACGCTGCTGCGCGTGATCGCCGGCGGCCTGAAGGCGAGCGGCGGTGCAGTGGTTCTCGGCGATCAGGATCTTACCAACGCACCGGCCTTCCGCCGCGCGCGGGCGGGCATCGCGCATGTGCCGCAGGGGCGCGGCATCTTCAACCAGCTGACCGTGCGGCAAAACCTCGAAGTCGGCACCCGTGCCGCCCGGGATCGCGGCGACGGCGGCATTCCTGACGACATCTTCGGCTATTTTCCGATCCTGCGCGAACGCGAAGCGCAAATCGCCGGCACGCTTTCGGGCGGCCAGCAGCAGATGCTGGCGATCGGCCGCGCGCTCTGCGGCCTGCCGTCGGTGCTGCTGCTCGACGAGCCTTCGGAAGGCATCCAGCCGAACATCGTGCAGTCGATCGCCGAACTGATACCGCGCATCGCCCGCGAACGCGGCATCGCAATCGTTCTGGTCGAGCAGAATCTCGACCTCGTCCTGAAGGCGGCGGACCGCTGCCTGGTGATGGAGAAGGGCAGGATCGTGCATGAGGGCACGCCGGAAGCATTCGCCGACGAGAGCCTGCTGAAGGATTTGTTGGCCCTATAAGGTGCGCTGAAGCGCGCCTGGGACCTCTTGGCTTTGTAAGGCGTGCATGGGGCGCGCCTGGACTGGAAGGGAACATAACAATGATAAGCAGAAGAACGATCCTGAAATCCGGCGGCGCCGCCGCTGCCTTCGCCATGGTCGGCGCGCCATCGATCCTGCGCGCCGCCGATACCGTCAAGGTCGGCCTGTCGATCCCGATCACCGGGCTGCAGGCGATCCTCGGCGAGACGCTGCTCAATTGCTACAAGCTCGCCGCCGCCGAACTCAACGCCGCCAACGGCATTGGCGGCCGCCAGGTCGAATTGTTAATCGAGGACAACCAGACCACGACCAAGGGCGCCATCGACAAGGCGCGCAAGCTCATCAACGAAGACAAGGTCGATGTCATCATGGGCACGATCATTTCGCCCGAGCGAAGTGCTACGCTTTCGGTGACGTCGAAGGTCAAGAAGTTGTTTTTCTACCCGACCAATTTCGAGGGCGGCGAATGCAACCGCTACTTCGTCGCCACCGGCCCGATCCCGATGCAGCAGGTCGACCCGATGATGCCGTGGGTGGCGGAAAACCTCGGCAAGACGATCTATGTCATGGCCTCCGACTATGCCTGGCCGCAGAAGATGACCGAGGCGATCACGGCAGCCTATGAGAAGGCCGGCGGCAAGATCATCGGCGCCGACTATTATCCATTCGGAACCACGGATTTCGGCCCGGCCTTCCAGAAGATCAAGTCGCTGAAACCCGACGTCGTCTGGTCGATGGTGGTCGGCAACGATGCGGTCACGCAGCTCAAGCAGTATCGTTCTTTCGACATCAAACAGCCGCTGATCGCGCCGCTCGACGAGGTCTTCAACAAGGACGCGCTGCCGCCCGGCGTCGCCGCCGGCACCTACGCGCCGCAACCCTACTGGATGGCGCTCGACAATCCGGTCAACAAGAAGTTCATCGCGAGCTTTCGCGAAAAATTCGGCCAGGAGAAGATGGTCAACGGCATCGGCGAGGCCGGCTATAACGGCCTGCATCTCTATGCGCTGGCCGCCGAGAAGGCCGGATCGGTGAAGGATGACGATGTGCTGAAGGCGCTGCCGACGATCGAGTTCGACGCGCCGCAAGGCAAGATCCGCGTCGATGCCTCAAACAACCACACGCTCTGCCATTCCTATGTCGGCAAGGCGGCGGCGGACGGCATCGGCTACGAAATCGTCAAGGATTTCGGCACCATCGCGCCGGTCACGCCCTACTGCAAGCTGTAGGCAATTTCTGAACCTGACGGCGGCTTTGTCGCTGCCGTCAGGGCGTCCGTGGCGCAGGCAGCCGCTCACGCAACTCGTCGACAAGCACCCTGGTGTTTTCGGAATAGTCGATGGGCACGACGACGAGATGCACGCCGCCGCCGGCAAAAGCCTGTTCCAGCGCCGGCCGCAAGTCGGAAATCTCCGCAACCCTTGTTCCCTTGGCGCCATAGGCCTCGGCGTATTTGACGAAATCGGGATTGCCGAAGGTCATGCCGAAATCCGGGAATTCGTCGACCGCCTGTTTCCAGCGGATCATGCCATAGGCATGGTCTTCGAGCAGCAGCACGACAAGGTTGAGCTTGAGCCGGACGGCGGTCTCCAGTTCCTGGCTGTTCATCATGAAGCCGCCATCGCCGCATATGGCCATGACGCGACGCTGGGGATAGAGCAGCGCCGCCATCATCGCCGACGGCAGGCCGGCGCCCATCGTGGCCAGCGCATTGTCGAGCAGCAGCGTGTTTGCCATGCGCGTGCGGTAGTTGCGCGCGAACCAGATCTTGTACATGCCGTTATCGAGGGCGAGGATTCCGTCCGCCGGCATGACGGCGCGCACGTCATGCACGATGCGCTGCGGCGTGAAGCGGTCTTCGGTGGCGCGCGCGGCGATGCGGCTCAAAATGCCTTCCCGTAGCGGCAGCAGGGCCTGCGCATTGGGGATCTTACCCTCGATGCGGTCGGCCAGCAGCGCCAGCGAAGGCCCGAGGTCGCCGACGATCTCGGCCTGCGGAAAATAGACCTGCTCCACATCGGCCGTCTGATAGCCAACATGGATGACCTTCGGCCCGTTGGCACCCATGATGAAGGGCGGTTTCTCGACCGTGTCATGACCAATGGTGATGATCAGATCCGCCTGCTCGATCGCCTCGTGCACATAGTCGCGCTCCGAAAGGGCCGCCGTTCCCATGTAGAGCTCGGTGCCGCCGGGCACGGTACCCTTGCCCATCTGCGTGGTAAAATAGGGGATTTGGGTGCGCAGCACGAACTGGGCGACGTCGGGGGTCACGCGCGGCCGCGACGCCGCCGCGCCGAACATCAACAGCGGACGCTTGGCTTCCAGGATCATGCGGGCGGCGCGATCAAGCGCGCCCGGGCTGGCCAGCGGCAGGTCGACCGGATGCGTCGGCACCAGTGCGATCGGCTCGCACTCCGCCGCCGCAATGTCTTCGGGCAGTTCCAGGTGCACGGGGCCGGGACGCTCCTCCTGGGCAACGCGGAAGGCTTCGCGCACCAGCGAGGGGATCATCTTCGGCGAGACGATCTGGCGCGACAGCTTGGTCAGCGGCTTCATCGCTGCGACGATATCGACGATCTGGAAGCGCGCCTGCCGCGACGACAATATTCCCTTCTGCCCGGTGATCATGATCATCGGCATCGCGCCGAGCAGCGCATAGGCCGAGCCGGTGGTCAGGTTGAGCGCGCCCGGGCCAAGCGTGGTGATGCACACGCCTGCCTTGCCGGTAAGCCTGCCATAAGTGGCGGCCATGAAGGCGGCCGCCTGCTCGTGGCGGGTCAGGATCAGCTGGATCGACGAGCGGCGGATGGATTCGACGATGTCGAGATTTTCCTCGCCCGGAATGCCGAAGATCCGGTCGACCCCTTCATTCTCGAGGGCCGCCACGAACAGATCCGAACCCTTGGTCATCAACCGTCTCTCCTGCAATGCGTACATTCCGTCAGCCACCTTCATATGGCAGGGAAGGCGACGCCGCAAAGAGGCTGTCTTCGACGCCAGGTCAAAGGCGCGTGTTGCAGCCCGCCGCCTTGGGCGATGCAAAGAGCTGCGCCGGTGCCGGCCGGAGCGCCGCGCGTGCCGGTGATCATGTCATCAGTTTCGGCAAGGCGGCCGCCAGCGCGTCGACAGCCAGTCGCACCTTGAGCGGCAGATGTGGTGTCTGCAGCCAAAGGGCATGGCAGTCGTAGGGATAGTGTGGCTGGTCCGGCAACAGCGCCATAAGCGCGCCGGCTCGAATGCGCTCGCGAACCAGCCATAAGGGCAGCCACGCCAGCCCCATACCCTCGACGGCCGCATCGGCGATGGCATCGAGATCGTCGAGCCGCAGCCGGCCGCTGGGCACGATCTCCTGTGTGGGTTGCCCCCGCGCGGGAAGAGCCACGGCTGAACCACCTGACCGAGCCGGCGATAGACAATGGCGTGATGATCGGCGAGGTCTTCGATCCGCCGCGGTTCGCCGTGAATTTTGAGATAGGCAGGCGCGGCACAGACAATCATGTTCTGGCGCGCAACGCGGCGCGCGATCACGCCGGCCTTGTCGTCCAATTCACCGGTTCGGATGGCGAGGTCGAAGCCATCCTCGGCGAGATCGGCGAAACGGTCGCTGAGCGACAAATCGAGTTCCAGCATCGGATACTGCCGCGCGAGCTTTAGCAGCACGGGCGTAACACAGTGTCGGCCGAAATGCGCCGGCATGGTGACGCGCAGTTTTCCGCGCGGTTCGGAAAGCTGATCGGCGGCGAGCGCATCGGCTGCCTCGGCCTCGGCCAGCACGACCCTGCAGCGTTCATAATAGGCGCGGCCGAAATCGGTCAGGCTCTGGCGGCGCGTGGTGCGGTTGATGAGACGCACGCCGAGGCGCTCTTCGAGAAAGCGGACATGCTTGCCAACCATCGGCCCGGACAGGTCGAGCGCGACCGCCGCAGCCGCGAACGAGCCGAGGTCGACCGCCTTGACGAACACGGCCATGCTCTCGAGCCGATCCATTCGGAACTCCTGGTTTCTACTTCTCTGCCCGGACGGCCATTTATCCCCGATATCGTCGGCTGCATAGCTCATTCGGTTCAGATGATTTGGAGTGTCCCGAATGTCCCGTATTGTCCGCTTCCACCAGCATGGTGGCCCCGAGGTTCTGCGCATCGAGGAGGTAGACCTCCCCCCACCGGGTCCGGGCGAAGTGCAGATTCGCGTCAAGGTGCTCGGCCTCAATCGCGCCGAGGCGTTGTTGCGCGCGGGCATTTATATCGAGACGCCGGCACTGCCGTCCGGGCTTGGCCTGGAAGCAGCGGGCATCGTCGAGGCGGTCGGTACAGGCGTGAAGGATTTCACGCCCGGCGACGCGGTCAGCGTTATCCCGCCGCAATCGATGGTTCGCTGGCCAGCCTATGGCGAGTTGGTCACCCATCCTGCCGAACTCGTCGTCAAGCATCCGCCTTCGCTCGACTGTCAGACAGCGGCGGCGATCTGGATGCAGTATCTCACCGCCTATGGCGCGCTGGTCGACATAGCCAAACTCGGTAACGGGGACCACGTCGTTGTCACGGCAGCTTCAAGCAGTGTCGGGCTTGCCGCGATCCAGATCGCCAACAAGGTCGGCGCGACGGCGATCGCGGTGACTCGGACATCGGCCAAGAAACAGGCTCTGCTCGACGCGGGAGCAGCGCATGTGGTGGTGCTTGCCGAGGAGGATCTTGCCGCACGGCTGAACGCGATCAGCGGGTCGCAAGGCGTACGCGTCGTGCTCGATGCAATCGGCGGTCCGATCTTC
Organism: Mesorhizobium subarcticum; assembly: GCF_055456085.1. Taxonomy (NCBI): domain Bacteria; kingdom Pseudomonadati; phylum Pseudomonadota; class Alphaproteobacteria; order Hyphomicrobiales; family Phyllobacteriaceae; genus Mesorhizobium; species Mesorhizobium subarcticum. The sequence continues at coordinate 6,258,307 of NZ_CM144237.1, forward strand.
GAGCCGCTGACGGCCGCGATGTCAAATGGCGGTATTCTAATCGAATATGGCGGCCTCAGCAGCGAGCCGACGCCGTTCCCCTTGGCTGCCGTGTTGGGCAAGACGCTGACACTACGTGGCTACCTCGTCCACGAGATCACCGGCGATCCGGCGAAACTGGAGGCAGCCAAGGCGTTCATTGTTGAAGGCCTGGAGACCCGCACGCTGAGGCCGATCATCGACAGGACCTTTGCCTTCGACCAGATTGTCGAAGCGTATCGCTATCTCGAATCGAACCAGCAGTTCGGGAAGATCGTAGTGACGATCTGAGATCGTGGTGACGATCTGAGATCGTAGTGACGATCTGAGATCGTGGTGACGATCTGAGATCGTGGTGACGATCTGAGATCGTGGTGACGATCTGAGATCGTGGTGACGATCTGAGATCGTGGTGACGATCTGAGATCGTGGTGACGATCTGAGATCGTGGTGACGGTTTGAGTGGCAACGGCGAACAAATCATTGTTGCCGGCAATACCGCCCTTGAAGGCACGGCTCCGCATTCCTAACTGTCCGGTGCGGGCCGGGCCCCTCTGACGATCGCTTGTGGTGATTGTGATGTCGGACCGCTTTAACGGGCCCGTTTCCATTCTTTTTGGTTAGGCGGGCTCATTTCTTTCGGTTGGAGCCCCGTATGACATCTTCCCTGCTTGGCCTGGTTTGCCCCTCCTGCCGCGTCGCGCTCACAATGAGCGAACGCCAGGGTATCGAAATCGACTATTGTCCGCAGTGCCGCGGCGTCTGGCTTGATCGAGGCGAACTCGACAAGATCGTCGAGCGCTCCGGCAGGGAGGCGGCGCCTGCGGCGCAGCCACAGCCGGCAGCGTTCTCGCAGCCGCAACACGGCCGCGATGACGATTATTCACGCTCGCAGGGCCACCGCTATCCCAAACGGAAGAAATCATTCTTCGAAGAATTGTTCGATTGACCGCAGGACGCCAAGCGCCTGCCGAACATTTCTAAAAACCACATCGACAAAGGTTCATCTCCGATGATGTCTCGCACCAGCCGATTTGCAACCCTCTTTGCAGGACTGTTCCTGGCATTCTCCATGGTCGCGATCGATCATGCCGAGGCGCGGCGCGGCGGCAGTTTCGGCAGTCGCGGCACGCGCACATTCCAGTCGGCACCGCCGACCAGGACCGCACCGGCGCCAACCGCTCCGGTCGAGCGTTCGATGACGCCCAACACCGGTGTGAACTCCGCCGCCCGGCAGCCGCAGGCCGGCCCGCAGAGGCCAGGCTTCATGAGCGGCTTCGGCGGAACGATGATGCGCGGCCTGCTGATCGGCGGCCTGATCGGGCTGCTCTTGGGCCAGGGCTTCGGCGGCCTGGCCGGCATGTTCGGCTTCCTGCTTCAGGCCTTGCTCATCGGTGGCGCGATCATGCTGGCTATCCGTTTCTTCCGGTCGCAATCCGCGCGTGGCCCTGCCCCCGCGCTCGCCGGTGCCGGCAATGGCCAGGCTTCGCGGTTTGAAAACCGCGCAAGCGATGCGGACACCGCACGCCCGTTCACGATTCCCGGCTTCGGCGGCGGTTCGGGCGAAGACTCCCCGGCGACCGGCTCGGAAGACATTACGCTGGCCCAGAGCGACCTTGACGCATTCCAGCAATTGTTGACCGATGTGCAGGAAGCATTCGGGCGTGAAGACCATGCCGCCCTGCGCCGGGCGACGACGCCCGAAATGGTGTCCTATCTCTCCGAAGAGCTGGCCGACAACGCCCAGAAAGGCCTCAGGAACGAGGTCTCTGATATCACCTTGCTGCAGGCCGATGTCGCCGAAAGCTGGCGCGAGGATGACCGCGATTTCGCCACGGCCGCGTTGCGCTACGAGTCTCGCGACGTGACGCGCGAACGGGCCAGCGGCAAGATCGTCGAGGGGGACGAGGATCATCCGACCGAGACGACCGAGCTGTGGACATTTGTGCGTCAGAGCGGCTCGAGCTGGAAGCTCACGGCAATCCAGCAGGCTTGAGCACCAAGCGGTTTCGGCTCGCCACTGTGACGACAATGATTGCCGGCTATGCCGGCAATCATTGCACGATCTTGACGCACATCGGCGTGCCAACCTCAATGGCCCGGCCGGTGTCGGTCAGCAGGCCGCTTGCCGCGTCGCGGGCGAAGATCGAGATGCGGTCGGCATTCTGGTTTGCCGAGAAGAGATGGCCGCCCGACGGGGTCAGCGCCAGATTACGCGGTGTCGCGCCGCCGCATGGGACATAGCCGACAAGGCTCAAGGCACCCGTCTCCTGATCGACCGCCATGATGACGACGCTGTCGTGACCCCGGTTGCCGCCGTAGACAAAACGACCGTCCGGGGAAATCTGGATATCGGAGCAGTGGTTGGTCTCGCGCGCCTCGTCCGGCACCGCTGGTTTGACATCGATGAGGGAAAGCCTGCCGGTGGCTTCGTCGAGCGCCATCGACACAACAGTCGAATCCAGCTCGTTCATGGCAAAGACGAAGCGTCCGTTCGGGTGCAGGGCGATATGGCGCGGGCCTGCGCCGGGCGGCAGCGCGGATTCCGCCAATTTCGTCAGGCTGCCATCCCGCCCGATCCGATACGACACCAGCCGGTCGATGCCGAGGTCGGCAACGATTACCATTCCGCCGGCAATTGTTTCGGTGACGCTGTGAGCATGCGAGCGCTCCTGCCGCGCCGCGTTGGGACCAGTGCCTTTGTGAGAGACGCTGGCCACAGGCGGCGACAGTGCGCCGTCCTTGTCAAAACTATAGACCGCAACTGCCCGATCCGGACCGCCCTCCCCGGCGCCGTAATTGGCAACCAGAAGTTTCGTCCCATCACGGGTGATGGTGTTGTGCGCGGTGATGCTGCCCAGCGAGGGCTGCTTGTTCAGATAACTTAGCCCGTTCGAGGCTCGGTCGAAGCCGTAGGCGGAAACCGTTCCCTCCCGCCAGGTCGACACCTCCGAATTGGCATAGAGCCGCGACCCATCCGGGGTGACCGACAGAAAGGTCGGATTGTCGACGTCGCTGGTCTCGGCCAGCTTCTGGACGGTCAGCGTTCTTTCATCGAAACTGTAGACGCCAAGACCGACGCCTCGGGCGCCTTGAAAATAAGGCGCCTCCCGGTTCAGGCTGCCGACAAAAACCAGACAAGCATTCCAGACACCGCGCATGATTTTCCTCCCCTGCCCGCTGGCGCTTGATTGCTGCGGGATTGGACAAAATTTCACCTGTCCTCGCTTGCGACACAACCCCATATGTGAAAATACTATTTACAAAAGAAGATTGACGGGAGGAGACCTCGTGCAGCCAGGCGCTTTGAAGCGTGTTCAAACGGCTGCCCGGAATCTCCTGCGAGACTGCCGGAGCCAGCCATGAACGACTTCGCCCCCACTGTCGGCGTCGCCTCGACATATCCCCAAAACATGCCCGAAGCGCACGCCGCGTTGCCGGTGTGGAATGCCGAGAACTGGTTCTACGAGGACTGGCCGGTCGGCCAGAAAATCCGCTCGTTGCGGCGCACGATGGCCGAAGGCGACAGCCATCTCTTCAACACGCTGGTGCTCGACATCCATCCTTACGTGCAGGACCAGATGTTTGCCGAGAGCGAAGGCATTTTCGGCAAAAGGCTGATCGCCGGCGCGTTCGTCTTTTCGGCGGGCCTGGGGTTGGTCGCCACCAACTGCGTCAACGCGTTTTCCTATGGCTACGACAAGCTCCGTTTCATAAAACCTGTCTTCATCGGTGACACGATCTATTCGATCCGTTCCAACCTCGACAAGAAGCCCCGCTACAAGGAGATGGGGCTGATTCGCGCCAGCTATGAGGTGTTCAAGGGCGAAGGCGAGCTCGTTTTGTATTGCGAGCATCTGCAGACGGTGAAGTATCGCAACCCAGCCGATTACGTCGGCAAGACGGAGAAATGAGGATGCCGGCCGCAGCCGAATTGCCGCTCACCGGTCTCACCGTCGTCGACATGAGTCAGTTCCTGTCCGGGCCCTATTGCTCGCTGAGACTGCTCGATCTCGGCGCCCGTGTCATCAAGATCGAGCGTCCGGATGGCGGCGACCTGTCGCGCCGGCTCTACCTCAGCGACACCGAGATCGGCGGCGATTCCACCATCTTCCACGCCATCAACCGGGCCAAGGAAAGTCTTGCCATCGACCTCAAGAACGACGCCGATCTCAAGGCTTTGCGCGGACTGCTGGCCAAGGCCGATGTGCTGATCCAGAATTTCCGGCCTGGTGTCATCGAGCGCCTCGGCCTTGACTACGAAGCCGTGCGCAAGATCAACCCGCGGCTCGTCTATGCCTCGATCAGCGGCTACGGCGAGGACGGCCCATGGGTCAAGCGACCCGGCCAGGACCTGCTGGCGCAGTCGCGCTCCGGCGTGATGTGGCTAAATGGCGACGAGGACCAAGGCCCGGTGCCGTTCGGTCTCGCCATCGGCGACATGCTGGCGGGTGCGGCCTGCGCGCAAGGCATTCTGGCCGCCCTGGTGCGGCGCGGCATCACCGGTCAGGGCAGCCATATTGAGACCAGCCTTTTGGAAGCGCTGATCGATTTCCAGTTCGAGGTGCTGACGACGCATCTCAATGATGGCCGCCGCTTGCCCAGGCGCTCCAGCTTCCGCAGCGCGCATGCCTATCTCTCCGCGCCTTACGGCGTCTATCCGGCCAAGGACGGCTATCTCGCCATCGCCATGACGCCGATCCCCAAACTCGCCGACCTGCTGTCGCTGAGCGAGCTGGCACCCTATCGCGACAAACCGGCGTCGTGGTTCACGGCGCGCGACGACATCAAGGCGATCATCGCGCAGAGGATTGCGACGAAAACCATCGACGAGTGGCTGGCCATTCTGGAGCCCGCCGACATCTGGTGCGCCAAGGTGCTGACCTGGCCGGAAATGCTGGCAAGCGAAGGCTTTCAGTCGCTCGACATGCTGCAGACGGTGACGCGTGAGGACGATGTCTCGATCCTCACCACCAGTTCGCCTCTGAGGGTCGATGGCATCAGGGCTAAGGTCGATCGAGCGGCACCGCGCATCGGCGAGCACAGTGCCGCGATCCGCGCGGAGTTCGGCCTGTGACCACGCTCAAAGGCATGACCTGGAGCCATCCGCGCGGCTATGACCCGATGGTCGCCTGCTCGTCCCTCTGGCAGCAGAAGACCGGCGTCGCCATCGAATGGGACAAGCGCTCGTTGCAGGATTTTGAATCCTTCCCGGTCGAGGAACTGGCGCGCGCCTACGACCTCATCGTCATCGATCATCCGCATGTCGGCCAGATCACGGCGGAAGGCTGCCTGGAACCGCTGGATGTCGCAGGGCGTGAGGCGGAGGGGGCAGCCCTTGCCTCAGGCAGCGTCGGTCAGTCCTATCCGAGCTACAATTGGCAAGGGCGGCAATGGGCCTTCCCGATCGACGCGGCCAGCCAGGTTCTTGCATGGCGACCAGATGCGCTGGAGGCGCCGCCGGCACAGTGGAACGAGGTGCTCGATCTTGCCCGGCAAGGGCGCGTGCTGTTGCCATTGCGACCACCCCACGTGCTGATGATGCTCTACACACTTGCCGGCAATCTCGGTCAACCTTGCGCGACCGATCCGTCCCGCGATCTCATCGATATCGAGACCGGCGGCGAAGTCTTCGAGGCAATGCGAGAGATCGCGGCGCTGGTTGAGCCTGCCTGCTTCGAGATGGATCCGATCGCCGTTTCGGAACGCATGGCGGAGGCTGGCTCCCGCATCGTCTGCGCACCGCTGATCTATGGTTATGTCTCCTATGCAATGGCTGGATTTCGCGCGCACCGGCTGGCCTTCGCCGACATCCCGCTCTTCGGCTCCAACGGCCCGGTCGGTTCGGCGCTCGGCGGCACCGGCATAGCGGTGTCGGCTTTCTCCAAGGCGAGGGATGCGGCGATCGACTTCGCCTACTGGGTCGCCAGCGGCGATATCCAGCGCGGTCCTTATGCCGCTGCCGGCGGACAGCCTGGCCATGCGGCTGCCTGGGAAGATCAGGCGGTCAATGAAGCAACCGGCAATTTCTATCGCGACACGCGCGCGACGCTGGAAGGCGCATGGGTGCGGCCGCGCCATGACGGCTACATGGCGTTCCAGCAGGCGGCGTCCGACCGCATCCTTTCCGGCATGACTTCCGGGCACAAAGCCGCAGAGGTGGTTGCCGATCTCAATCGCCTGTTCCAGGAGAGTTCTCCCACACAGGTGTCCGGCGTTGCCGGTGGAGGAGCCTGAACGAAACCGAACGGAGGAGAATTTCCGCAGGCCACGCCGCGGCGAGACGCCGATGCAAATCCAACTATTTCAGCCGCCACAGCTTGCGGGCATTGCCAGACAACAAGCCCTCACGCTCCTCTGCGCTACAGCCTGAAAGCAGCGCATGGGTCGCCGCCACCCAGGTCGAGAGGCCGCCGCCGAGCGTGCAGACCGGCCAATCGCTGCCCCAGACGACGCGGTCCCAGCCGAACGCAGCGATTGTGTGTTCGACATAGGGTCGTAGTGTCTCGACCGTCCAGCTGCCGGGATCGGCATAGGCAACGACACCTGAAATCTTGGCCATGACATTCGGGCGCCGCGCGATCTCGCTCATATGTTCGCGCCAGGGATGCTCAGCGTTGCCCTTGATGTCGGGCACGCCGCAATGGTCGAGCACGAACTGGACAGCAGGCGCCAGGTCGGCCAGCGCGATCGCCTTGGGGATCTGGTGCGGCAGCACGACGAGATCAAAGGTCAAGCCGGTGCCGCCGAGCCGCTTGATGTTGTCGCGAAATACCGCGCCTTCGGAGAGCTCGTCCGGCACGACATGCAGGACACGGCGGAAACCCTTGACAAAAGCATTTGCTCGCTGCCTTTCGAGATAGGCCGGGAAATCCGTGTCTTCCGGCCGGCACGATGCGATCACTCCGGTGAGCATGCTGCCGGGCTGCCGCGACAATCCTTCGACACGAGCTGTCTCGGCTTCGATGTCGGCAGGATCGACATCGACCTCCATATGCAACACGCGCTCTACTCCAACGCGCTGCGCTTCAGTGGCGTATTCCTCATAGGAGAAATCGCGGTTGAGCGCCGGCACGCCGGTGAGCCAGGGATAGCGCAAGGCCGAGCGATCGATGAGATGCAGATGGGTGTCGATGATCATGGCGAGGCTCCTCCCTCCAGTGTTTTCAAATCATCTCACGGAGGAATTCTTCATTCAAATAAGAATTTATGCCGATGAACCGACAGTCGAGCCTGCCAGGTGCGACAGCTTCTCGCACGTTGCCAGCAACAGCTCGATGGTCCGGGTGATGTCGGGCGCGGCAGGCGTGTTGATGACGGTGATGTAGGGGATCGACAGCGCGGCGATCGCCCTGCCATCGGAACTGCGCACCGGTGCCGACAGGTTGAAGACGCCGGCGGTCTGCATCGAGGCCATCATCTCATAGCCGCGGTCGCGGATCTGGTCGAGCCGGGTGAAGAACTCCGCCGATTGCGGCGTCTTGTCGGTGCTGCGGACATATTCGGAAATCATCATCTGCCGCTCTTCCTGCGAGCGGAAGGCGAGCAGCACATGGCCCGAACCGGTGTCGAACAGGCTGATGTGGGACCCGACCCGGATCGAGATGCCCCAGTAGTCCGGGGCCTCTTGCTGGGCGATGACGACGGCGGAACCACGATCAAAAACAACGAGTTGGTTGGCCTGCTGTGACGTTTCGGCCAGCTCGCGCATCAAGGGCGTGGCGTAGGAAACCAGCCGCCGCACCGGAGCGTGCAATTGCGCCAGGCCGAACAGTTTCAGTGTCAGCGAGTAGCGGTCGCCGTCGAGCCGCGTGACATAGCCGCGCCGCACCAGTCGGTCGAGCATGCGGTAGAACTCATTGGGGCTGCGGTCGAGTTTCTTGGCGATTTCGGCCTGGGTCAGGCCGCCGTCGACGCCGGCCAGCAGCTCAAGGATGTCGAGCCCCTTGTCGAGCGCCGGCGCGCGATAGCGCTCGTCTTCGCTGTCATCCATGAGCCATCTCTCCAGTGAATTCTGCCCTTCATATACGCAGGAACGCAGCCGGCGGAAACAAATTTCGCCTTGACGTATCCATGAATGTTTTGTTTGTATATGAATGTAGCACTTCTTGTCATCAGACGAGTTGCGGTCGCCTGCCAAGGCGCACCAAGGGAGGATACCAATGAACAGACTGCTTTCCGGCGTGTCCGCCGGCGCATTGTTGCTTGCATTCGGCGCAGGTACGGCCCTTGCCGGCGACCTGCCCGGCAAGTTCGAAGGCGTGACCGTCGACGTGAAGCTGATCGGCGGCCAGCAATATGAAAAGCTCTACGAGCGCATTCCCGAATGGGAGAAGGCGACCGGCGCCAAGGTCAATATCCTGACCAAGAAAAATGGCTTCGACATCGACAAGGAGCTCAAGTCCGACATCGCCTCGGGCAGCACCAACTGGTGCGTCGGCTGGAACCATTCGTCCTTCGCGCCGCAGTATACGGGCCTCTACACCGACCTCAGCAAATTGCTGCCCAAGGAAGAGATCGACGCCTTCGTGCCGTCGACGATCAAGGCCGCGACCATCGACGGCAAGCTGGAAATGCTGCCGCGCGCGCAGTTCGACGTCTCGGCACTCTACTACCAGAAGAGCCTCTACGAGAACGCCGACAACAAGACCAAGTTCAAGGCGAAATACGGCTATGATTTGGTGCCGCCGGACACCTGGAAGGAAGTCACCGACCAGGCCGAGTTCTTCGCCAACCCGCCCAATTTTTACGGAACGCAGTTCGCCGGCAAGGAAGAGGCGATCAACGGCCGCTTCTACGAGATGGTCGTCGCCGAAGGCGGCGAATATCTCGACAAGGACGGCAAGCCGGTCTTCAACTCCGAAGCCGGCATCCGGGCGCTCGACTGGTTCGTCAATCTCTACAAGGCCAAGGCCGTGCCGGCCGGAACCACCAACTACCTCTGGGACGATCTCGGCCAGGGCTTTGCTTCGGGGACCGTCGCCATCAACCTCGACTGGCCGGGCTGGGCTGGTTTCTTCAACGATCCGAAGTCGTCGAAGGTCGCCGGCAATGTGGGCGTGAAGGTCGCGCCGAAGGGGTCTTCCGGCAAGCGCACCGGCTGGTCCGGCTTCCACGGTTTCTCGGTGACCGAGAACTGCCCGCACAAGGAGGCTGCCGCCTCGCTGGTGTGGTGGTTGACCAATGAGGACAGCCAGAAGCTCGAGGCCGCCGCAGGCCCGTTGCCGACCCGCACCGCGGTCTGGGACTGGGACCTGAAGCAGGCCGAGAACGATCCTTACAAGAAGGAGGTTCTGTCCGCATTCCAGGAAGAAGCCAAGCACGCCTTCGCCGTGCCGCAGACGCCTGAATGGATCGAAATCTCGAACGCCGTCTATCCCGAATTGCAGGCGGCGATCCTCGGCGACAAGACCTCCAAGCAGGCACTGGATGAAGCCGCCGCCAAGGCGACGCAAATTCTCCAGGACGCCGGCAAGCTGTAGAAACGACTTCCAAGGCTGCCTCCCCCATCATGATGGGGGAGGCGATCGCGTCCTGGCGTATGCTCGGCGATACATGGCCCTTTCGTCGCGTCCGCCTCGGCGCCAGTCCAATGCAACATTTCAGGAATTCTGATGAAGGGCTTTAAGCCATCCGCGCCGTTCCTGCTGCTGCTTCCGGCCTTCATTGTGCTGGCGGCGGTCGTCGTCGTGCCGCTGCTGTTGTCGCTCTATTCCAGCTTCACGCCTTTCCGGCTGATCAAGCCCGAGACATTCTATGTCTTCATCGGCTTCCGGAATTATCTGTCGATCCTGGCCAACACCGATTTCTGGTGGGCCTTCGGCCGCACCGTTCTGCTGCTGACCATCGCGCTCAATCTCGAAATGCTGCTCGGCCTCGGCCTCGCCATGCTGGTGGAGAAGGCAACGCGCGGCCAGCGCATCCTGCGCACGCTGATGATGTTTCCGATGATGTTCTCGCCGATCCTCGTCGGCTTCCAGTTCAAGTTCATGTTCAACGACAATATCGGCCTGGTGAACAACGCCCTGCAGTCGCTCGGCATCACGCAGGACGCCATACCGTGGCTGATCGAAGGCCATCTTGCCTTCATTGCCATTTCGATCGCCGAAATCTGGTCGTCGACCTCGATCTTCGCCATCCTGATCCTCGCCGGCCTGCTCGCCATGCCCAAGGAGCCGATCGAGGCGGCGCGCGTCGACGGCTGCACGCCGTGGCAGACATTCCGCTATGTCACGTGGCCGTTCGTCATGCCCTTCGCCTATATCGCCATGACCATCCGCTCGCTCGACGTTGCGCGCGCCTATGACATCGTCAAGATCATGACCGATGGCGGACCGGCCGGCCGCACCGAGCTGTTGTGGACACTGGTGGCGCGCACCGCCTACAGCGACGGGCGCATGGGCATGGCCAACGCCATGGCCTATTTCTCGATCCTGCTGTCGATCGCCTTCACCGTCTACTTCTTCAACAAGCTCGCCGCGGCGCGCACGCAGATCGGTGCGGAGTGGTGATGGACGAGAACTCTTCCGCCCGCCTGAAGCGCCGGCTGCTCGGCATCGTCTATCGCATCGGCCTGTTCCTGGCGATGCTGACGATCTGCTTGCCGGGCCTCTGGATCGTCATCTCGTCGCTCCGGCCGACGGTCGAGATCATGGCCAAGCCGCCTGTCTGGATTCCGCAGGAGATTTCGTTCGACGCCTATGTCTCGATGTTCTCAGGCATCGGCAAGGGCGGCATCCCTGTCATCGAATATTTCCGCAACTCGCTGATCATCTCGGTGACCTCCACGATCATCGCAGTGGCGATTGGCATGGCCGGCGGCTACGCCTTCGCGCGCTACCGCTTCCGCGGCAAGTCCAGCGTCTTCCTCGGCCTGATGCTGACGCGCACGGTGCCCGGCATCGCGCTGTCGCTGCCGCTGTTCTTCCTCTATGTGCGGCTTGGCATCATCGACACGCATTTCGGGCTGATCCTTGCCTATGTCGCGCTCAACGTGCCGTTCACGATCTGGCTGATCGACGGCTTCTTCCGCCAGGTGCCCAAGGATCTGGCGGAGGCGGCGCAGATCGATGGCTGCACGCGCTGGCAGGCTTTCTGGCAGGTGGAGTTCCCGCTCGCCGGACCAGGCATTGCGTCGGCCGCCATCTTCGCCTTCCTGACCTGCTGGAACGAATTCGCGCTGGCTTCGCAGCTGACCCGCTCTGTCAGCGCCAAGACGCTGCCGGTCGGCCTGCTCGACTACACAGCCGAATTCACCATCGACTGGCGCGGCATGTGCGCGCTGGCGGTGGTGATGATCATCCCGGCGCTCACCCTCACCTTCATTGTCCAGAAACACCTTGTCGGCGGCCTGACCTCCGGCGCGGTGAAAGGCTGATCCCATGGCAACGGTTTCCCTCAAAAAACTGACCAAGCGCTACGGCAATATCGGGATCGTGCATGGCATCGATCTCGACATTGCCGACCGCGAATTCATCGCGCTGGTCGGCCCGTCGGGCTGCGGCAAGTCGACGACTTTGCGCATGATCGCCGGGCTGGAGGAAATCAGCGCCGGCTCGATCGAAATCGGCGGACGCGTCGTCAACGATCTGCCGCCGCGCTCGCGCAACATCTCGATGGTGTTCCAGTCCTACGCGCTCTATCCGCACATGACGGTGCGCGAGAATCTCGGCTTCTCGCTGAAGATCGCCGGCGCTGCCAAGGAAGACATGGAGCGCCGCGTCGCCGAAGCTTCCGCCATTCTCGGCCTCGACACGCTGCTCGACCGCCGCCCCTCGCAACTCTCCGGCGGCCAACGCCAGCGCGTCGCCATGGGCCGCGCCATCGTGCGCGATCCCGACGTGTTCCTGTTCGATGAGCCGCTGTCCAATCTCGACGCCAAGCTCAGGACGCAGATGCGCACCGAGATCAAGAAGCTGCATGCCAAGGTGCAGTCCACGGTGATCTACGTCACCCACGACCAGGTCGAGGCGATGACGCTAGCCGACCGCATCGTCATCATGCGCGACGGCCATATCGAACAGGTCGGCACGCCCGACGAGGTGTTCCGGCGGCCGGCGACGCGTTTCGTTGCCGGCTTCATCGGCTCGCCGCCGATGAATTTGCATGAGGCGACAATCGATGACGGCCAGATGGTTTTCGCTAGTGGCGTAAAACTGCCTCTGCCCGCTCAGTTCAAGGCCAATGTCGCGACCGGCGACAAGGTCGTGTTCGGACTGCGGCCTGACGACATCTATCCGGCTGGCCATGGCATCAGTTCCGGCGGTGTCGCCGAGGTCCATCAGATCGAACTGCCGGTCACGGTCACCGAACCGCTTGGCAACGAGACCCTGGTGTTCGTCGAATTCAATGGCACGGATTGGGTGTCGCGGATGCTGAATCCGAGGCCGCTGCGGCCGGGCGAGCAGGTCGCCATGAGCCTCGACATGTCGCAGGCGCATCTGTTTGCCACCGACACCGGAAAGACATTGCGGAGCTGACCGATGGCTAGAATCGAAAAGATAGAACTTCGGATGGTGGACCTTGTGCCCAAGGTCAAGCGCACCGATGCCATCCAGAGTTTCGTCAGCCAGGAAACGCCGATCGTCACAATCACCGATTCCGACGGCGCGGTCGGCACCGGCTACAGCTATACGATCGGCACCGGCGGCTCCTCGGTAATGCGGCTCTTGTCCGACCATCTTGTTCCGCGCCTGATCGGCCGCGACCCCGATATGATCGAGGCGATCTGGCACGATCTCGAATTCGCGACGCACGCCACAACCATCGGCGCGATCACCGCCATCGCCATAGCCGCGATCGATACCGCGCTGTGGGATCTCAGGGCGAAGAAGCAGAACCTGCCGCTATGGAAGCTGGCCGGTGGCGCCAAGGACCGTTGCCCGCTCTACACGACCGAGGGCGGCTGGCTGCATATCGAGACGCAAGCGCTGGTCGATGACGCGCTGGCCGCCAAGGCGAAGGGATTTCGCGGCTCGAAGGTGAAGATCGGCAGGCCGCACGGGTCGGAGGATTTCGCCCGCCTGTCGGCGGTGCGCAAAGCCGTTGGCGACGGCTACGAGATCATGACCGACGCCAATCAGGGGTTTTCGGTCGACGAGGCGATCCGGCGGGCGGCAAGGCTTCGCGAGCTCGATCTGGCCTGGATCGAGGAGCCGCTGCCGGCCGACGACATTGATGGCCATGTGCGCCTGTCGAATTCGACGCCGACGCCGATCGCCATCGGCGAGTCACTCTATTCCATCCGCCATTTCCGCGAATACATGCAAAAAGGCGCCTGCTCCATCGTGCAGGTCGATGTCGGCCGCATCGGCGGTATCACGCCGTGGCTCAAGATCGCGCATGCGGCGGAGGCCTTCGATATTCCGGTCTGCCCACATTTCCTGATGGAACTGCATGTCAGCCTGACCTGCGCTGTTCAGAACGGCCGGTACGTCGAGTATATTCCGCAACTCGATGAGTTGACCGGCAAGCATATGAGCATCGAGGATGGGCATGCGCTGGCGCCAAACGAGCCCGGCATCGGCATCGACTGGGACTGGGACGCGGTCAAGGCCATGAGCATCGCCGAATTCACCACGACGATCACGAAATAGGGGAATGGACATGCAGCGGATGGGAATGGTCTTGGGGCTGAAGCCTGAAAAGGTCGAGGAGTATGTCCGCCTCCATGCCGCCGTCTGGCCTGACGTCCTGACCATGATCTCGGCCTGCAACATCAAGAATTATTCGATCTATCTGAAGCGGCCCGAGAACCTGTTGTTTTCCTACTTCGAATATCACGGCACCGACTATGCGGCCGACATGGCCAAGATGGCTGCCGATCCCAGGACGCAGGAATGGTGGGCTGTCTGCATGCCATGCCAGGAGCCGCTGGCGACCCGCAAGGAGGGCGAATGGTGGGCGTCGATGGACGAAGTCTTCCATCATGACTGAGGGCGGTTTCGACCCTAGCTCGCTCATCCAGTCCTGGCCCAGACCCTCGAAGCCTCGGCCGATCGTCACTTTCGGCGCCGGGTCGATCGTCGGCGACGCGCATTTCCCGGCCTACCGGAAGGCAGGGTTTCCGGTTGCCGGCCTCTATGATCCGGACGAGGCCAAGGCACGGACACTGGCCGAGACCTGGGGCGTGACGGCATTCCGCTCGGTCGACGAAGCCACAGCCGTCAAGGATGCGATCTTCGATCTGGCGACGCCGCCGGGACGGCACGCCGAAATCCTGAAAGCCTTGCCTGATGGTTCGGTCGCCCTAATCCAGAAGCCGATGGGTAACTACCTCGGCGAGGCGACCGAGATCCTCGAAATCTGCCGCGCCAAAGAGCTCAAGGCGGCCGTAAATTTCCAGCTCCGCTTTGCGCCGATGATGCTGGCGCTCAATGACGCCATCGCCAAGGGCTGGCTGGGCGAAGTTGTCGACTTCGACGCCTGGCTGGCGCTGGCGACGCCGTGGGAGCTCTGGGAGTTCCTGCTCAAGGCACCGCGTGTCGAGATCGCCATGCACTCGATCCACTATCTCGACCTCATCCGGCAGTTGCTTGGCGATCCCAAGGGCATCCACGCCAAGACACTTGGCCATCCCAACCACAAGGTTGCGCAGACGCGCACCAGCGCCATTCTCGACTATGGCGACACGGTGCGCTGCGCGCTGTCGATCAACCATGACCACAAGTTCGGCCGCCGGCACCAGGCCTGCGAGTTTCGAATTTGCGGCACCCAAGGTGCGGCCTATCTCAAACTTGGCCTCAACCTCGACTATCCCCGGGGCGAGCCAGATATACTGGAAATCTTTCCGAAAGGCGGGACGGACTGGGTTACCGTACCGCTCGCCGGCGAATGGTTCCCCGACGCCTTTGTCGGCCGTATGGCCAATGTCCAGCGTTTTGCCGCAGGCGAGGACGAAGCATTGGTCAGCTCGGTCGAGGACGCCTGGAACACGATGGCGCTGGTGGAAGCCGCGTATAAATCGAGCGCGGCGCCGGCGACGCCGATCACGGAAAGGCCCTGATGGAACAGATCCAGTATTTCGAGGACTACGAGATCGGCGTGTCGCGCCTCACCTCCGGTCGCACCATCACCGAGACCGACTTTGTCGTCCATGCTGGCCACACCGGCGATTTCTTCCCGCACCACATGGATGCCGAATACATGAAGACGACGCCGTTCGGCCAGCGCATCGCGCATGGCACGCTGGTGTTCTCAGTCGGCATCGGGTTGACGGCAAGCATCGTCAATCCCGTCGCCTTCTCCTATGGCTATGACCGGCTGCGCTTCATCAAGCCGGTGTTCATCGGCGACACGATCCGCACGCGCACCACGATCACGGCCAAGGAGGACGATCCGAAGCGGCCGGGTTCAGGACGCGTGATCGAGCGCTGCGAGGTCATCAACCAGCGCAATGAAGTCGTGCTGGCGGCCGACCACATCTATATCGTCGAACGCAAGCCGGCCTGAGGCAGTGTCAGCTACGCGCCGGTGGCGCGCTTGGTGATGCGCTCGAGCCCGAGCAGCAGGACGAGCGTTGCCGCCACCAGGATCATGGTGAGCGCTGCTCCGGCAAAGATGTCGCCGCGATCGGTCAGGCTGAAGATCGACACCGGCAGCGTCACCCAGCCCGGCGGATAGACCATGACGGTGGCGCCAAGCTCGCCCATCGACAGCGCGAAGCTCAAGCCGAAAGCGGCGACCAGATAGGGTGCCAGCAGCGGCAGCGTGACATGCCAGAGCCGGTAGGCGGGCCGCGCGCCAAGGCTCGACGCGACCTGTTCGAAGTCGGGTGAAAGCCGCGCCAGACCGGCCGAGACATTGCCGAAGGTAAAGGCCGAGATCAGCACTAAATGCGCGATCATGACGATCGCCACGGTGCCGTTGAGCAGCAGCGGCGGATGGCTGAAGGCGACCAGCAGGCCAAGTCCGACGGATACCGAAGGCACCGCGCTGGGGATGAAGAACAGCAAGCCGAGCACCTTGCTCAGCGTGGCGCCTTGGACGCGGAGCGCAAGCGCTGCCCAGGTGCCGCTGACCAGCGCCAGAGCACTCGCCAGAAAGCCGGTGATCAGGCTCGCCTTCACCGCGTTCCACGCTTGGCCCTGGACGACATCGGTGTAATGCTCGGTGGTCAAGCCATTGGGCAGCACGCCGTTCCATTGATCGGCGAGACTGGACAACAGGATGACCGCCAGCGGCGCCAGGAACAGCACGCCGAAGATCAGCGCGAAGAGCAGCCACAGCACGATGCGACCAGGGCGCGACCAGACCAGCATGGCTAGACTCCCAACCGGCCGGCGGCGAAACGATAGAGGCCGAACAGGCCGAGTGACAGCGCGATGTTGACCACGGCGATGATGCAGGCGACCTGATAGGCCGATTCCTGGATCGCCTTGCCATAGATCAGCAGCGGCAGCGTAATGACGCCCTTGGCGCCGATGAACAGCACGATGCCGAATTCGTTGACGGTCAAGAGCAGGCAGAGGCTGCCGCCGGCGATGAGTGCCGGGATTGCGGCAGGCAGGATGACCTGGCGGACGATGCGGAACGGGCGCGCGCCAAGTACGCTTGCGGCCTCGATCTGGCCGCGATCGACCAGCGAGAAAGCGGCAAGCAGGGGGCGGAGGATGAAGGGCGTGTAGACGGTGACTTCCGCCAGCACCACGCCCCAGGTCGAATAGAGGAAATCGACAGGCGGCAGCGGCAGCGAGAAGGTCTCCATCAGGCTGGCATTCAGCATGCCGGCCGACCCGTAGAGGAAGGTGAAGGCTAGCGTCACGAGGAAAGTTGGCAGCGCGATGAAGGTATCGATCAGCCGGGCGATGAAACCGCTGCCGGGGAACGGCACGAAGGCAAGGATCAGCGCGAGTACGAGGCCGACGATCAAGCATCCCGCCGTGGCGGAAACCGAAATCGTCACCGTGTTGATCAGCGCGTTGAGGAAGAAGCGCGAATGCAAGACCCTGATGATCTCGGCGGGATTGGCGACACCGCTGTCGTCGAGGAAGGCTTGGCGGGCAATCAGCGCCAGAGGATAGAAGAACAGCAGCGCCAGCAGGGCCGCCGGCGGCACGATCCAGAATTTGCCGGGTTCCCGCCTGATCGCCGGCGCGCCAATTGCGACAGCGTCAGACACCGGCGTCTTCCGGAAGCAGCGAGGTGTCGGCGGGCGCGAAGAACAGCGGCACCTTCGCGCCGGGTTCGGGCAGCTCGACCGGCAGTTTCGTTGCCGAGACGCGCACCGGCGTGCCGTCGACATCGAGTACGAGGTGGGTGAGTTCCCCCTGCCAGTGCACTTCCCTGAGCGTGCCGACGATGCGGTTGGTGTGCTCGCCGTCGGGTGTCAGGCTGAGGTGCTGCGGCCGGATGCAGAGCAGGCTCTTGTCGCCGGCCTTCTCGTCACGGCCAGCGCCGGTCAGCACCACATCGCCATGCCTTGCCTTGGCAAAGCCCTTCGACCCGACCGCTTCGGCGACCGTCACCGGCAAGAGGTTGGCGCGGCCGAGGAACTCGGCGGTGAAGCGGTTCGGCGGACGGCGATAGAGTTCCGTCGTCGGTCCATGCGAACAGACCCTGCCGTCGCGCATGATGGCGATCTTGTCGGCGAGCGTGAGCGCTTCGGTCTGATCGTGGGTGACATAAAGGATGGTCAGGCCCGGCAGGCTGCGGTGCAGGCGAGCAATCTCCTCCACCATGTTGCGGCGGATCTGCGCGTCGAGCGCCGACAGCGGCTCGTCGAGCAGGAGCACGCGCGGCCGCACGGCAAGCGCGCGGGCAATCGCGACGCGTTGCTGCTGGCCGCCCGAGAGCTCGCGGGGATAACGCCGGGCGAAAGTCGCCATGCCGACAGTGGCGAGCGCATCTTTCACCCGTTCGCCGATCAGCGCCTTGTCGGCGCCTTGTGCCCGGAGGCCGAAGGCGACGTTGTCCTCGACCCGCATATGGGGAAAGAGCGCGTAGTTCTGGACCACCATGCCGAGGCCACGCTCGTAAGGCGGCAGATCGGTGACATCGGTAGCACCGATGCGAATGCGGCCGCTCGCCGGCCGCACGAAGCCGGCCACGGCGCGCAGAGCGGTCGTCTTGCCGGAGCCGGACGGGCCGATCATCGCCAGGATTTCGCCGGGCGCGATATCCAGGGTCAGCGGATGCAGGACGACATGCGAGCCATAGGCGACGCTGACCTTGTCGAAGTGGACGTTGGAACCGGCGCCGCGAATTTTCGCGGCGTCGATGTCCATGACACTGGGTCCTGTGAAAGCAACCGCCGACATGGCTTGGTCCTCCGGATTCCTGTCCTCAGCTTCCGGTCGCCTCGTTCCACTTCTTGACGTAGTCGGGAAGCTTGCTCAGCGCCTCGTCCCAATTTGGCGACCAGATGATGACGCCCTTCATCGCCTCCTGCGCCTTGGCGAAGTTGGCATCATCCGGCTTCACGTCCTTGCGGGCCGGGAGGCCAAGAGCCACGGAGCTTACCGTCGACTGGGCTTCCTTGGAGAGCAGGAAGTCGATCAGCTTCTTGCCGTTGTCGCCGTTCGGTGCGCCGGTGACCAGGCCGATTTCATAGGGCAGCGCGAAGGTGGAGCGCACGCCGTCAGGCCCCGCTGGCCAGAACACCTTGATATTCGGGTTGCCGGCCATCTGCGACATGTTCATCTGCAGATCGCCATTGGCAACATGCAGTTCGCCCTTGTTGACCAACGCGGTGAGCTTTCCGGTCGAGGCCGACGGACCGACATTGTTGTCCTGCAGCTTCTTCATGAAGGCGAAGCCGGCATCCTCGCCGCCGAAGGCATGGATGATCTGCAGCATGACGGCTGTGCCGTCGCCGGCCTGGCCGGGGGTCGAATACTGGATCTTGCCCTTGAACTTCGGATCGAGCAGATCGTTGTAGCTCTTCGGCGCTTCCGAAAGCACGGCGCTGTTGTAGATGAAGTTCATATAGTTGTTGACGACAGGCCGGTACTTGTCGGTGCCGCCATCGATCTGGTCGGCGCCTTCCGGCTTGTAGTCCTGCAGCAGGCCGTCAGCGGCGGCGCGCTGGACGAAGGGCGGCAAGGTCACCAGCACGTCGGCCTGTGGGTTGGATTTCTCCTTGGCGACGCGTTCGACGACGCCGCCCGAGCCTGCCTCGATATACTGCACGGTGATGCCGGTCGCCTTGGTGAAGGCAGCGAATTCGGTCTCGTACCAGCTGCCATTGCCGTCATGCAGGCCGTCGGCGGAATAGATGGTGACGACGCCGTCGGCGAGCGCCGGAGCGACGAGAGCCGACGACGCCAGCAGCGACGCGGTGAAGGCCATGGCTATGGTGAGATTTCGCGATTTCATGGATCAGTTCCCCTGTGATTGAAGGCACATTCTGCGATGCACTAGGACCGACCGGCTTCGTGTCTCTGGCGGACGTTGAGCCGATTGGATGTCGTCGTTGTGACAACTTTGGGGATTGGCGATCGATAAGTAAAATCTATTTATTTTATGACAGCAAAGTTTCTGCTGATATTTGTCATGGAACTGTCGCATCCCTGTCGTGGGCGCGATCGCAGCTGCGCTGACGGCGCCTATCAATCTGAAAAATAACGGCTATCAGCCGAATAAAACGCCTGATGTCTGCGCCCGCAAACGCGGATCATGCGAGCGGATGGTCACCGGCCGGCCGTCAAGGATCTCGAAGCAGCGCGCCAGCGTGTCGTCCTCGAGCCGGCGCATCGCCTCGTGCGTGAAGAAGGTGAGATGCGGAAACAGGATCACGTTGTCGCGATCGAACAGGGCGCTCATCGGATGGCCTGATCTGGCCAGCGGCTCGACCGAATAGACGTCGAGCCCAGCGCCGCCGATGCGCCCCGCAACGATCGCCTCGACAAGTGCTACCTCGTCGATGAGCGCGCCGCGCGAGACATTGATGATGATGGCGGAGGGCTTCAGGCAGGCGAGTTCCACGTTGCCGATCAAGCCGCGTGTTTTGTCATTGAGCACGCAGTGGAGCGAAGCAAAGTCGCAGTCGCGCAGCATGGCCTGGAGGTCATCGACCTTCTCGATGCCGGCGGCCTTCATGGTAGCCGCATCGACACCGGGATCGAAGCCAAGTACGCGGGCACGAAACCCTTGGCCTGCCATGCGCGCCATGCTGCGGCCGATCTTGCCGCAGCCGACGAGGCCGAGCGTGGCGCCGGAAATGTCACGTCCCAGCCAGCGCTGCTCCGGCCAGACCCAGCCATCGCGAGACACCGCCGCGATCATGGAGGGCAGCCGCTTGGCCAGCGCGATCATCAGGGCGAACGCACCCTCGGCGACGGTTTCCTCGGCATATTCCGGAACGTTGACGACGGGAATGCCGCGACGGATCGCGGCCGGGGTGTCGATGGCATCGATGCCGACGCCATATTTGACGATGCCCTTCAATTTCGGCGCTGCGTCGATCACCCGCGCGGTGATCGGCGTGTAGCACATCAAAAGAAGATCGGCGTCGGTGACTGCGGCGATGAGATCGGCTTCTGGAATGCCGTCGGGCAGCGTCACCAGTTTGACGCCTCTCGCTCGCAGACCGGCGTCAATGCCGGGGCATTCGAGTTCCCTATCGGTGCGCACAGCCTTCATGGTCAGGCCGCCAGCACTGCGGACTCAACGATGTCGAGCGCGCGGTCGAGATCACTTTTCGAAATGACCAGCGGCGGCGACAGTGTGAGCACATTGCCTTGGCTGATCTTGAAACTCAGGCCCTGTTCGAGGCAAGCGTAGAAGACGCGCTCGGCAAGCTCTCGCGCTGGCTGGCGCGTGGCGCGGTCCTCGACCAGCTCAACGCCGACCATCAGCCCCCTGCCCCTGACGTCGCCGACATGGACGGAGCGCGCCATCAGGTCCTGCATGCGCCCGAGCATATGCCGGCCAAGTTCGGCCGCGCGCTCGACCAAACCTTCCTCCAGAATGATATCGATGGTGGTCAGGGCGGCGCGCGTCGTCACCGGGTTCTTCTCATGGGTGTAGTGACCTATGGCGAAGCCGCCGGTGACGTCGAGGTCGCGGCGGGCGATTACGGCTGCGATCGGCAGGATGCCGCCGCCAAGCGACTTGCCGAGCACGACAATGTCGGGCGTTACGCCATCATGCTCATGGGCGAAGAATTTTCCCGTCTTGCCCAGACCGGTCGGGATCTCGTCGAAGATCAGCAGCGTGCCGTGCCGGTCGCAGGCCTCGCGCACCCGCTTCCAGAAGCCGGGTGGCGGCGGGTTGGGCGTTGCGCGCATCGGTTCGGCGACGACCGCCGCCACATCCTGCTCGCGGCCGAGCACGTAGGCGATCATGTTGGCGCAAGCGAGGCCCGACGCTTCCAGGGAATCGTGGCCGTAGGGGCAGCGATAGCCATCCCATGGCGCGACATGCTCGGTGCCGGTCATCATCGGGCCTGCGATGTGCGAGCGGAAGGTCGCTTCGCCGCCGACGCTTGCCGCACCGAAACCGGCGCCGTGAAACGCATCCCAGAACGACACTGTCTTGAAGCGTCCGGTGGCGGCGCGCGCGATCTTCAGTGCCACCTCGATGGCGTCAGAGCCGCCGGTGGTGAGCAGCACCTTGCCGAGATCGCCGGGCGCAAGTGCTGCCAGCTTCTCCGCCAGCTCGACCGCAGGCTCGCAGGTGAAGCGGCGCGGCGCAAAGCAGAGGTCGTCGAGCTGCTTCTTGATCGCAGCGACCAGTCTGGGATGGCCGTAGCCGAGGTGGTGCACGCTGTTGCCATGGAAATCCATGAAGCGGCGCCCGGCCGTGTCCTCGATCCAGATGCCTTCAGCCGTGGCGATCGTCGAAAGGCAGGGGCTGGACAGGCTCTGGTGCATGAAGGCAGCCGCGTCGCGGTCGAGTAGGCCGCGGATGCGGGGATCACTTTGGCCGGCGTCCCAGCGGCTACGTGCGGCCGTAGTGTTGGAGTCGCCCTCTGTATGCACAAGCTCAGTTATCGCGGCCATCATGGTCTCCGAAACGCGAATGAGGGAGCGTCGAAACGCCCCCTCGGTTGGTCTGCCAGTTGGTTTGATCCCGTCAGGACCAGGGCAGCGAAAATGTCTTCACATTGGTATAGCTCTTCATCGCCTCGATGACGCCTTCCTTGTAGCCATTGCCGCTGTCTTTGATGCCGCCGAAGGGCGACATCTCGATGCGGTAGCCCGGCACTTCCCAGATGTTGACCGTGCCAACCTGCAGGCCGGCAATGTATTTCTGCATGCGCGGAAACGAGTTGGTGCAGACGCCCGACGACAGGCCGAAGGCGGTCGAGTTGGACAACGCGATCAGCGCCTCATCATCATCCGGCGCACGTACGATCGGGATGATCGGCCCGAAGGTTTCTTCCATCACCAGCTCGGAGGTGTGCGGCACGCGATCGACGACGATCGGCGGCAGCAGCGCACCTTGGCGGCCCGGATTGTAGAGGATGTCGGCGCCTTGCTCGGCGGCCATGTGGACGCGGGCTTCAAACAGCGCAGCCGCCTTCTCGTGTACGACCGTGCCAAGGTCGGTCGAGCGGTCCATCGGGTCGCCAAAGCGGATTTTCTTCGCCCGCTCCAGCACCAGTGGCACGAAGCGATCGGCGACGCTCTCCTGGACGAGAATGCGCTTCACCGCGGTGCAGCGCTGGCCGGAGTTTTTCGTTGCTCCGGCCACTGCCAGGTCCGCCGCCTTTGCCAGATCCTCGTCCGACAAATCGTTGAGGATGATCAGCGGATCGTTGCCGCCGAGTTCCAGCACTTGGCGCTTGTATCCGGCGGTGCGGGCGATCATCTTGCCGACCGGCACGCCGCCGGTGAAGGTGATCAGATCGATGTTCTCGTTGGTGATCATCTCGTTGCCGATATCGGCCGGCCAGCCGGTCACCACCGACAGCATTTCCGGCGGCAGGCCGGCTTCGTAGAGAATGTCGGCCAGGAGCAGCGCCGTCATCGGCGTCAGTTCAGTCGGCTTGACCACCACGCAATTGTTGGTGGCGATCGCCGGCGCCACCTTGTGCGAGACCATGTTGAGGGGATGGTTGAACGGCGTGATTGCCGAGATCGCCTTCAGCGGCTCGCGAGTGGTGAAGATCTTGCGCGCCTTACCGTGCGGAGTGAGGTCACAGGAGAATATCTGGCCGTCGTCCTGTATGCACATCTGCGCCGACAACGTGAACACATCATAGGCGCGGCCGACCTCATAAAGCGAATCCGTCTTGGAGATGCCGAGTTCGAGCGTGATGAGGTCGGAGATTTCTTCGCGGCGCGACGCCAGTGCTTCGGCGGTGCGAAAGAGTATCTGCTGGCGCTCGTAGCGCGTCAGTTTCGACTTGTAGCCAGCGGCGATCTCGAAGGCTTGCCGCGCGTGCTCGGCGCGGCCGGCTGGCACGGTGCCGATCACAGTGTCGTTCCAGGGATAGCGCACCTCGACGACGCCTTCGGCATCGACTCGTCTGCCGGCGATGCGCATCGGCTCGTGGCGAACTTTGATGGCAGGGTCAAGCTTGGTCATGTGAGTATTCCCGGTGCTCAGTGAGCCACATTGATCTTCTATCGGCCAGGCCATCGCGCCTCGCAATGGCTTCCCCCACTCCGTCGCCGCTTCGCGGCGCCACCTCTCCCCCTCCGGAGGGAGAGGAAGGGAGCCAAGTCTGGCGAGCTCAGCGCCCTTCCTCTCCCCCGTCGATCGGGGGAGAGGTGGCCCGAAGGGCCGGAGTGGGGGTCGACCAGCGCCATTATGGACGGCTACACACCCTACTGGCGCCCCAACTCCCCCGTCACGCCAGTGCCGCTGCCATCGTCGCGTAGTAGAAGGCGTCGAAATTGCGCAGCGTCGATTCGTTGGGCAATTCCGGCAGCACGCGGTTGACGATGAACGGCACCTCCTGCTCGGTCAGCCCGCCATGCGAGCGCAGCGGCTCGTTGAGCGCCGCCAGATCATGGCGATGCTCCGAGGTGCCGATCGTCTTGTTCTCGGTCGAGATCAGCACGATGTCACCGATGCGGTCGGCCGGCAGTTCGAAGCGCTCGCAGGCCGTCGGGCTGTCGACGACCAGCATGATGCCGTCAATCTTGGCCAGCCGCGCCATGATGCCGGCCTGGTCGGCGCCATCAGGCAGATAGGCGGTGGCAAACGAGCCGAGTGCGCCGTGGTGCACGACATAGGGATCGGTGATCGGCAGGATGACTCTGGCCGCGTCCTTGCCCAGCCATTCGTCGAGCAGGTCCTGGACATAGACGACGTCGGGCGAACCGTCGGCCTTGTGCTTGGGCTTCATGCCATGGTCGGCAGTGACGACGATCGCCGCGCCCAGCGCATCGAGTTCGGTCAGGTATTTGTCGAACATTTCATAGAAGGCGTTGGCCTGCGGCACACCTGGCGCATATTTGTGCTGCACATAGTCCGTGGTGGTCAGGTACATGATGTCGGGGCGGAATTCCCTGAGCAGCTGGACGCCGGCGGCGAAGACGAATTCCGACAGTTCGGCCGAATAGACTTCCGGCACCGGCAGGGCGAAATGCTTCGAGGCATTGTCGATGCCGTGCTCGGCCTTGGTCGTGGTGTCGGACTTTTCCGCCGAGAAACACAGCGCGCGGCCTTCGTCGAAAGCGAGACCCTTGCCGAGCAGCGCGCGCAATTTGTCCTTGGCGGTGACCACGGCAACCTTGGCGCCGGCATCGTAGAAAGCCTGGAAGATGGTCGGCGCGCGCAGGAAGCGCGGGTCGTTCATCATCACTTCCTTGCCGGTCTCGCGCTCGTAGAGATAGTTGCCGCAGATGCCATGCACTGACGGCGGCCGGCCGGTGGCGATCGACAGATTGTTGGGGTTGGTGAAGCTCGGAATGACCGAGTGGGCAAAACGCACCGTGCCCTTCTCCTTGATCCTGACCAAAGCCGGCATCAGCCCGGCCTTGATCGCCTCGTCGAGATAGGCCGGCTCGCAGCCGTCGAGGCAGATGGCGATCGCCGGCACGCGCGGCCAGGCGTAGGTGCGGCCGTTGACCGCGACGTTGATGGGAGACATCTGGTTCATCGAAAAATCCTCGAGATCGGCCGCTTCAGGCGGCGAGTTTGGCGCGTTCGGCGAGCGCCGCGGCGGGTGGAGCGGCGGTGTCGACGCCCATTTCATGAAGCGAGAAAGCCGCCGCTTCGACGACGCGGCGCATGACATGTTCGTCCATCTGGCCGATGCAGCCGACGCGGAAACTATCAACGGCGGTCAGCTTGCCCGGATAGATGATGAAGCCCTTGTCCTTCATCAGCTCGTAGAAGCGTTCGAAGGCGAAATTGGCATGGGCCGGGTTGAAGAAGGTGACGATGATCGGCGACAGCCAACGATCTCTGAGCAAGGTTTCGAAGCCGAGGTCGCGCATGCCGGCCACCATGACGTCGCGGTTCCTGGTATAGCGGGCGCCGCGGCCGGCAACGCCGCCTTCGGCTTCGTGCTGGCGTAGCGCTTCGAGGAAGGCGGCAACGACATGTGTCGGCGGCGTGTAGCGCCACTGACCGGTCTTGTTCATGTGCGCCCATTGTGCATGGACATCGAGCGACAGCGAATGGCTGCGGCCCTTGGCGGCTTCGAGCTCGCTCTTGCGGGCGATGATGAAGCCGAAGCCAGGCACGCCCTCGATGCATTTGTTGGCGGAAGAAACCATCGCCTCGTAACGGATCTCGTTGACGTCGAGCGCGACGGCGCCAAAGGCGCTCATGGAATCAACGAGCAGCTTGCGGCCCTTGGCACGGACGGCCTCGGCAATCTCGGCGACGGGGTTGAGGATGCCGGAACTGGTCTCGCAATGAATGGCGATGACATGGGTGATGGCGGGGTCAGCCTCGAGCGCGGCGGCCACCTCGTCGCCGCGCGGCGGCAGATAGTCGCCCTTGTCGATCAGCGTGTAGGCGCGACCGAGATACTGCATGGTCTGCGCGGCGCGCAGGCCATAGGCGCCGTTGGCCAGCACCAGAACCTTACCGTCCTTCGGGACGAACGAGCCGAGCATCGCCTCGACACAGAAGGAACCGCTGCCTTGCATCGGCACGCAGTCGAATTCGTCTTTCGTGTCGCCCGTCAGCGCCAGCAGGCGGCGGCGCATATCTGACGTCATGCCGCGAAAATCACCATCCCATGATCCCCAGTCGCGCAGCATCGCCTGCTTGACCGAATAGGCCGTGGTCAGTGGGCCCGGAGTCAGGAGATAGGGCTCGCCCAGTGCCGGACTGGCCAGCGGCTCCGCGGCAAATTTGGTCTCGGCGAGCATGGTGTCCTCCGACAGATCGCTGCTTTTTGATATAGCCTTACTTTCGGCCCGAACGACATATTTGTAAAATCGTTATTTTGTATCGAAGTATCGATTTTTGCGATGGATAAGTTTCCCGGCTTCATCGAGCAGTTCCGCCCTGTCATGCCACTGCGGAAGCCATCTCGTCCGCAACCCCGCCGCCCTTCGCCAGCCGGCTTTCGAGCAGATCGCCGCTTTGCGTCAGCAAGGGATAGGCGACCGAGGCCATCAGCGAGTTGATTTCCTTCAGCGCCCGAACCGCCTCGAGATGAATGTCGCTGGTATCGATGCTTTGCGGCATTCCCGATTGCAGGCGCTTGAGGTGACGGTCATGGCTCATGCGTTCCAGCCTGCGCATCCGCTCCTTCTCGACGACGAGTTGGCGCGCGGAGTCGAGATCGTTCGAAACCAGCACGTTGAGCGCAAGCTGCATGTTGGCCATGACACGGTTATGAAGCCCGGCCAGTTCGCCCCAGCCATCGCGTGAGAAGCGCAGGTTCTTGTCGCGCAATTCCCCGGCGAGCACGAGCAGGTTCTTGGCGACGATGTCGCCGGCGCGTTCGAGATTGATGGCGAAGTCGGTGAGCTCGATGCCGAGCTGGGCCTCGGCCGCGGTCATGCTGCCGCGATTGACCTCGGCAATGTAGAGCTTGATCTCGGTGTGGGCGCGGTTGACCTCGTCATCGAGCTTCTGTGCCTGGCGGATCTGCTCGGCGGTCCCGACGTCGAAGAAGTCCATCACCGGACGCAGCATCACCTCGACGACCTCGCCCATGCGCAGCAATTCGCGCGTGGCGCTGGCCAAAGCAAGGCCCGGCGTGCGCATGACGCTGCGGTCAAGCGCGCTGGCTCGACGCGACATGAGGTCCGCATCCTCGCCCGCCTTTGCCGGGGGCTTGTCGGGAACCAGCAAGGTGACCAGCCTTTCCACAATGCCGGTGAAAGGCAGGCAGCAGACGACCAGCAAAAGGTTGAAAGCGAGATGCAGATTGACCAGTTGCCGGCCTTCGGTCGCGCCGAACAGAGCCGCGGGGAACGCCACGGCCTGAAGCGCGAATAAGGCGGCGAGTGCTGCCGTGCCACGGAAGATCAGGTTGCCGAGCGGAACACGGCGCGCCTGGACAGCCTCGCCACGCGTCAGCCACACGGCAATCAGCGCGCCGCCGCAATTGGCGCCGAGGATGAAGAACAGACCGACCTCGACGGGCAAAACGCCTTGCGCGGCGAGCGTGACGAACAAAAGGATCGCCGCCACGCTGGAATGGATCAGCCATGTGAACAGCGCAGCGGCGGCAAAGGCGGTGAAGTAGTCGGCGCGCAAATAGGAAATCATCAGGGGCAGCAATGTGCTCTGCCGCATCGGCGCGGTCGCCTCGCCGATCATGTGCAGCGACAACAGGACAAAGGCGATGCCCATCAGGATGCGCCCGCCTTGCTTGATGCCGCGCGCCTCGAATTTCAGGAACATCACGCCGCCGACCAGGATCAGCAGCGGCACCAGCCAGCTGAGGTCGAACGACAGCACCTGCACCACCAGCGCCGACCCAAGGTCGGCGCCAAGCAGGATGGCCAGCCCTGATGACACCGACACCATGCCGCTGGTGGCAAAGCCGGCCGCGAGCATGGCGACGGCGGTGGAGCTCTGCAGCAGTACCGCAAGCAGCGTGCCGACGCCCGCCGACCTGATCCGGGCGCCCCGGGCCTGTCTCAGGGCATCGCGCAGTGTGGGGCCGCAGGCGCGCTCCACTCCGGTGCGCACCATGCGCACTGCCCAGAGCAGCAGCATGACGGCACCCGCCAGATGCAGCAGGATGATGGAAAATTGCATGGCCGCGCCTCCGATGCCAACGGCCGGCAGGGACGTCGACCATCCTCAGGCTGACGATCGGCTAAACATAAGTCAAATCGTTCGTTTCTATCTTTTAGTTAGCACGCCTTATGGTAGATTGTAGTCGTTTTCAGCGTCTCGGAGGCACAGACGATGCGCTACGTTCAGCTTCGAGCCTTTCATCAGGTGGCCATATCAGGCGGTTTTTCGCGTGCCGCCGAGGCGCTGTTCCTGACTCAGCCGGCCATATCGGATCAAGTGCGCAAGCTCGAGGAAGAGTATGATGTGCTGCTGTTCAACCGGAACAAGAAGCAAGTCACGCTGACCCATTCCGGCCAGAAACTGCTCGAGATTACCCACCGCATGTTCGACACCGAACAGCAAGCGCTGGAGCTCCTCACAGAGTCTCGCGCGTTGCGCTCCGGCACGCTGCGCATCGTCGCCGATGCCGCGCATCACCTGCTGCACATCCTCGGCAGTTTCCGGGCCCGCTATCCCGGCGTCCAGGTTTCGGTGCGTGCCGGCAATACCGAGACGGTGATCAGCAGCCTCTACAGCTACGATGCCGACATCGGCGTCCTGGGCGAGATACCGACCGGGCGTGATTTCGAGGTGTTGAAACTGAACTCCACCCCGATCATCGCCTTCACCTCCGTCGACCATCCGCTGTCGGGTAAAAAGTCGCTGACGCTGAAACAACTCGCGCAGGAATCGCTCGTCATGCGCGAACGAGGCTCGAAGACACGCCAGAAACTCGAGGACCTCGCCGCCGCTTCCAAGATCGAACTGAGGCCGGTGATCGAGGCCGAAGGGCGCGAAGCGGTCCGCGAGATCGTCGCCTCGGGCGCCGGCATCGGCTTTGTCTCGGCGGCCGAGTTCGGCCAGGATTCGCGCCTGGTGCCGATCGCGATCGACGCGCCCGAAACCTTGATGGACGAAGCGCTGATCTGCCTGCGCGAACGCAGCGGCGGCAAGCTGGTGCGTGCCTTCCTCGACATGGCAAGATCGATGTCGGTGGATTAGGCCGCCGCCCTCACCTCCACCACATCCGCCTTCACCCGCTCCGACTTCGGATCGTAGGGGCTACGCAGATGCACTGTCGCGGCATGGCGAATGCCGGCGAGGTCGATCTCGAAACGGCCGCCGTTGAGGAACGCGGCATCGACCCCGGCCTCGTTTTCGATCAGCCCGAGCGCAACCGAGCGGCCAAGCGTGTGACCATAGGCGGCCGAGCGAACCTCGCCCACCGGTTTGCCGTCACGCAGGATCAGTTCGCCGCCCCACAGCATCGGCTCCGCGTCGTCGAGCGTGAACAGCACGACGCGCTTTGCCGCCGCCGCCGATGGCTTTGCCTTGACCAGTGCATCGTGGCCGATGAAGCCGTCCGGCTTGTCTATGGCCACGGCAAAGCCGAGCCCGGCCTGCCAAGGGTCGATATCGGGCGTGAGCTCGCGGCCCCAGGCGCGAAAACCCTTTTCGATGCGCAAGGCATCGAGCGCGTAGTAGCCGGCGTCGGTCAGACCGAATTCACGGCCGGCGTCATGCAGCGCTTCGTAAACACCCACCGCAAATTCGGTCGGCACGATCAGCTCCCAGCCGAGCTCGCCGACATAGGTCATGCGGTTGGCGTAAGCTGTGGCATAGCCGATATCGATCTCGCGGATGGTGGCGAAGGGAAAGCCGGCATTGGAGAGATCGGCCGAGGACAGTTTGCTCAGGAGATCGCGCGAGCGGGGTCCCATCACAGCCAGCACGGCATAGGACGAGGTGACGTCGGTGAGGATGGCATGGGCATCGGCCGGGATGTTCTTCACGATCCAGTCGGCATCGTGAACCGCTTGCGCTGAACCGGTGACGATGAGGAATTTTTCCGCACCGAGCCGCATCACGGTGAGATCGCTTTCATAGCCGCCACGCGGGTTGAGCACACCTGTGTAGACCGAGGTGCCGACCGGCACATCGACATTGCCGGCACAGATCCGGTTGAGCACGGCACAGGCGTCGCGGCCCTGGACGAGAAGC
Organism: Mesorhizobium subarcticum; assembly: GCF_055456085.1. Lineage (NCBI taxonomy): Bacteria > Pseudomonadati > Pseudomonadota > Alphaproteobacteria > Hyphomicrobiales > Phyllobacteriaceae > Mesorhizobium > Mesorhizobium subarcticum. The sequence continues at coordinate 6,288,415 of NZ_CM144237.1, forward strand.
TTGGCGAAAGATGTCTGGTCGAAGATGGCGACCGCTTCACGCGTCGCCTTCATCTCGCGCTTGACCGCCTCGTGCCAATTCTGGCGGCCGAAGGCGTAGTCGTTCTCAGCCTTCTCGCCGGGAGCGGCAAACCAGTTGGCGCGCTCCCATCCCATCTTGGAGCCGAAGCAGGCACCCTTGGCGGCAAGCCGGTCGTAGTGCGGCGAGCGGCGGAAAGGCCGCGCGGTGTCCAGTTCGCGGTTCGGCCACGGCATGGCATAGTGCAGGCCGAGCGTCTCTTTCACGCGGTCGTGCAGCCAGCGCGGATTGTTGTTGAAGGAGGCAAAGCGCCTGATGTCGACCGGCCACAAATCCATGGTCGGCGCGCTGTTGACGATCCATTCGGCCAACGCCCTGCCCGCACCGCCGGCACTGGCGATGCCCATCGAGTTGAAGCCGGCACCGACATAGAAATTCTTCAGCTCGGGCGCCTCACCGAGGATAAAATTGTTGTCCGGGGTGAAGCTCTCAGGACCATTGTAGAATTTCTTGACCTCGGCCTCAGCCAGTTGCGGAACGCGGACAAGCGCGTTCTCCATCAGGATCTCGAACTGGTCCCAATCGTCGGGCAGCAGTGCAAACTCGAAATTCTCGGGAATGCCGTTCATGCCCCACGGCTTGGCGTGTGGCTCGAAACCGCCCATGACCAGGCCGCCGACCTCTTCCTTGAAGTAGATGAAGCCGTCAGGGTCGCGCATGACGGGCAGGTCCGGATGTACACCCTCGATCCTGCCGGTGACGATGTACATGTGCTCGGCCGAGTGCAGCGGCACCGATACGCCGCACATCAGCCCGACCTTGCGCGCCCATTGGCCGGCGCAGTTGACGACGATCTCGGCTGATATGTCGCCCCGGTCCGTCTCGACACCGCAGGCGACACCGTTCTTCACCGTGATGCCGGTAACCTTCACCCGCTCGAATATCCTGGCGCCGCGGTTGCGCGCGCCCTTGGCCAGAGATTGTGTCAGGTCGGTCGGATTGGCCTTGCCGTCGCCGGGCAGCCAGACGGCGCCGACCAGATCGTCCGTTGCCATCACCGGCCACAGATCGCCGGCTTCCTTCGCCGAGATGACATCGATCTCGACGCCCTGCGCCCGCGCTGACGCGGCCGTGCGCTTCAGCACGGTCATGCGGTCTGCGGTGCGCGCCACCGACAGCGAACCGCAATTCTTCCAGCCGGTGGCGAGCCCCGTCTCGGCCTCCAGCTCACTGTAGAGCTGCGTCGAATATTTGATCAGGCTGGTCATGTTGGAATGGCTGCGCAGCTGCCCGACAAGGCCGGCGGCATGCCAGGTGGTTCCGCCGCTGAGCTGGCCCTGCTCGAGCAGCACGACATCGGTCCAGCCGAGCTTGGTCAGGTGATAAGCGACCGAACAGCCGATGATGCCGCCGCCAACAATGACAACACGCGCCTGGGTGGGAAATTCATGTGCCATGATTGGTCCGCCATGTTGAAGGGATGGCGAACACTACCACAGGAAAGCCAAATATCAACTCAAAAAGTCACAAAATATCACATCAAACTTGCAACGATGAGTTTAGGCCCCTTTTGCGAAAGCGCCTCGACGAGGGTCGGTTCTGGACTGGCGTCGACGATCAGGCCGGCCGCGCGTTCGAAATTCGGAATCCGGAGCGGCGTCAGCTTGCCGAACTTGCTGCTGTCGAGCACGAAGTAGGCCTTGCCGGCGAGCGCAATCATCCGGCCACGCTGCTCGGCGCCGGCCCGGGTGAAGTCGGTCACCTCGCCATCGGGCGACAGGGCGCCGCCACCGAGAAAGGCGATGTCGACGCGAAAGCGGGCCATGGCATCGAGCGTATCGATGCCGGAAGCCGCCTCCTCGCCCGGATCGATTTCGCCGCCCAGCATGTGCACGCGCATGCCGGGGACATGGCACAGCTGCAGCGCAATCTTCAGGCTGGCAGTGCAGATGGTGAGATCGTGCAGTCCGGCCATGGCCTGCGCGACGGCCAAAGTGGTGGTGCCGGAATCGAGAAAGACCACCATGCCATTCCTGACCAGGCCGGCGGCCGCCCGGCCGATCGCCGCCTTGCCACCGGCATTTTCCTGGCTGCGCAGGCTCATCGCCGGTTCGCTCGGCTCGAAGCGGGCAGCACCGCCATGCACGATGCCCAGCCTGCCCTGATCCGAAAGCAGCTTCAAATCGCGGCGGATGGTTTCGCGGGAAACGTCGAAGAATTCAGCCAGCTCGGCAACACTGACGGAGCCCTGGGCACTCAGCCGTCTCAGGATCTCGTCATGGCGGCGCGGGGCAAGGGCGCGCGCCGGCAGGCGGCTGACGGGAGACATGGCGATCCCTCATGTCGAACATTGATGTTGCAATATGTGGCAGTGATACTGCGCACACGCAACCGCGCCTGATCTGGCAGATATCGATCAGCCTCAGTATCGCCGGTCGAGCCTAGGGGTTTCGCGCCAAGCCGCCACGCTCTACCGCGTTGACGAGCGTGTCGCTGCCTTCGCGCAGATGCTGCCGCAGAACGCTGACGGCCTTCTTGCCCTCGCGCTGGCGGCAGGCGGCCAGCAGGTCGCGATGCTCGCTCTGCGAGCGGGTGCGATGGTCGAGATTCGACAAGAGGATGCGGACATAGCGATCGGCCGCGTTGTGGTGCGCCTCGATCAGGCCGAGCAGACGGTGGTTGCCACAGGCATCGTAGAGCGAGAGATGAAAGACTTTGTTCAGGGCACCCCAGCGGCCGACATTGCGCTCGGCGTCGATCTGGTCGAGCACCTGTTCCGCCTCGTCGAGCTTGCCGCCGGACAGGGCAGGCACGGACAGCCGGAGCGCTTCGCATTCCAGCAACTCGCGCACCGCGTAGATTTCGCTGATTTCGGTGCCGTCCATCTGGGCAACATGCGCACCCTTGGTCGGGTGAATAGAGACAATGCCCTCGGCTTCCAATTGGCGAAGCGCATCACGAATAGGCATGCGGCTGAAGCCGAACTGCTCGGCCAGTTCGTCCTGCCGCAGCGCGGTGCCGGCCTTCAGGGCCCCGCTGGCTATGGCCTCGCGCAGGACGTTGGCGACCTGCTCCGCCACCGTCTGCGGCCTCTCGATCAAGCTTTCCGCAAATCCGCGCAATCGATGCTCCCCTGTCACGCGGATCGAGCGTAGTGGAAAACCGATAGGGATATAAGTATCCTCGTGTACGAGTTCCGGCCCCCCATCCCGCTACAGACCAGCCAAAGTTAACAGCGGCATGCGCTGCCCCTCGGGCGCGCCGCCTATGCGGCCGTGGCGGGCTGATCCTTGAACAGGATCGGATCAGCAGTTGTTGGCTCCGTATATCGCATGCGCAGGCGCAGAAATGGTGCTTCGATACAGGTGTAGCTGAGATAGCCAATCGGGATCGTCGCCAGAAAGCACAGCAAGGACCAGACACAGGCAATGTAGAAATTGCTGATGCTCATAACGTTCGTGTTGATGAACGCCGCAAGCTGCATGACGAAGAACAGGTGCAGAAGGTAGATCGAATAGCTGTAGGCCCCCGCCTTCTCCAGGATCTTGAACGGCAGGCCTTCTCGTTTCCTTGCGAAGCTGGTGTCGTAATAGGCGATCCCGAACGCATAGGCCGCCGCCTCCCCGGTTGGCAGGATGATCCATATCCAATGCGGCGAGGGATAGTGCCCAAGCTGATAGAATCCCCCTGCGGCATCGAACCACCAGAAGAACCCGGAAAAGGCCATGAGAACGGCCAGTGCCAGCCAGTGCCGGTCCTTCGCATAGGCGCGGAGATGAAAGGCAAGGATGCCAGCCAGAAACTGATCCGCATGGCCGATGATGGTCCAGGCCGCCGCCGACTGCACCTCGCCGAAGTGGACATAGAGCGCCGACCTCAGCAGAACCGCCGCCGCGATGAACAGCAAGGGCGCAAACAGGAACCGTCTGGACGCCATCAGCAGGAACGGCAGCAGAATGTAGAAGTGGGCCTCCACTGTTATCGACCAGCCGCCGTTCGGAAGGGTTGGAAAAATCAATCCCCTGTCGATGTCTGTCAGATATTCGCCGAGGGGCTGGCCGGCCTCATATCTGCGGCAGGCTTCGATGGCTATCACGGCCAGCAGAAGCGGCAGCAGCCTCAGCGCCCGGTTGGCAAAGAAGGGCAGATAGCGGACCCGTTTTCCATCAAGAAGCTTGGCGAACAGGTAACCGGAGAGCGCCATGAATAGCGAAACGCCCGTGTTCCCCTCATCCAGAAGGCTGAAGACGGGCACGGCTGGCACGAAATCATAGGGTACCGGACCCTGAGGCGACTGGTGGAGAAAATGCCAGGTGAAAACCAGGAAAGCTGCCAGGCCGCGAACATGGTCCAGCGCCGGATAGTGTTCTCCAGTCGAAGACTTCATGGTTGAGACCGAGTGCCCGCGTTTGGAATGGTTGCCACGCTGCGCCGCCATTCACGCTCGCGTCGGCGCGGAAATCCGGACCAAGGATTTCCGCTACCGTCCTCATTTTGTTCTCTTCTCGTTAATTTATGCTTCTGTTTGCCAGGAAAATTCAGTTCTGCCACGCACTGATCATCCCACCTTCCGGCGCGTCCAGGTCGACGAGCTGCAGACCGTGACTTGAAGGCGCCTCGCCTATCCCTCCACTTCGACGGCAACCACCGCCGCGCAGTCGCCGGCCTTGACCAGCCCCGGGAAATGGCGCGCCGCCAGCATGCCCGACATTTTTGCCCGGATCTCCTGCGGGGCGACGCCGGTGCGACCGATAGAATGAATGCGCGCCAGTACCGCGCCCTTCTCAACGGGATCACCGAGATCGACCATGGTTTCGATCATGCCGTCGTCTTCGGCGAAGGAGAAGCAATCGCCCGAGGGCATATCGAGCCACTGGGTTCTGCCCTTCTCGACCGCACCAGCAACAATGCCGGCGTGGCGCAGCACATTGAGAATGCCGCGCCGCGCGACGCGCACGGTTTGCGCGCGCGAGGTGCCGCCGCCGCCAAGTTCGGTGCTGACGAAGACCTTGCCCATTTCCTCCGCCGCCGTGTCGTACATGCCGACCGAGTCGATCTCGATCATGCGCATCGAGAACGGGGCGGAGAATGCGGCCACCGCGTCAAAGGCTTTCTGCTCCAGCGCCTTATCGGGCAAAGTGTGCGCGGCACAGAATGGCACGAAGTCCAGCGTCCTGCCGCCGGAATGGAAGTCGAAGACGATGTCGGCGCGCGGCAGCAATTCACGCTGGAAATAGTCGGCGATCTTCTCGGTCACCGTTCCGTCCGGCCGGCCGGGAAAACTGCGGTTCATGTTGCCCTTGTCGATCGGCGAGGTGCGCGTGCCGGCACGAAAGGCCGGATAGTTCATCGCCGGCACAATGATCACGGTGCCGCTGACGTCCTTCGGGTCGAGCGTGCGGGCAAGATCGTAGAGCGCCAGTGGGCCCTCATACTCGTCGCCATGGTTGCCGCCGGAAAGCAGCGCCGTCGGCCCCATGCCGTTGCGGATGACACAGATCGGCATCATCACCGAACCCCACGCTGAATCGTCACGGCTGTAGGGCAGGCGCAGGAAACCATGCTGGACGCCGTCACGCTCGAACTCGACGGTCGGCGCGATCGGCGACGGGCGGAGGCTGGACATCGGGCTCAATTCTTCACCACCAGTTTGCGCGGTACATTGGCCAGGCACTCTACACCGGTTTCGGTGATGAGGATGGATTCGGTGATCTCCAGCCCCATCGTCTCCAGCCACAAGCCGGTCATGAAATGGAATGTCATGCCGGGCTTGAGTTCGGTGCGGTCGCCGGGGCGCAGGCTCATCGTGCGTTCACCCCAATCCGGCGGATAGGACAGACCGATCGAATAGCCGGTACGGTTGTCCTTGACGATGCCGTATTTCTTCAGAACGGCAAAGAAGGCATTGGCGATGTCCTCGCAGGCATTGCCCGGCTTTGCGGCAGCAAGCCCCGCCTCCATGCCTTCCAGCGTCGCCTTCTCGGCATCGAGGAATTCCTGCGTCGGCTTGCCGAGGAAGACGGTGCGCGAGAGCGGGCAATGGTACCTGTTGTAGCAGCCGGCGATCTCGAAGAAGGTGCCCTCGCCCCGCTTCATCGGCTGGTCGTCCCAGGTCAGATGTGGCGCCGAGGCATCGACGCCTGACGGCAGCAGCGGCACGATCGCCGGGTAATCGCCGCCAAATCGCCCCTCTGGGCCATCGACGCCGCGCGTGCCGGCATCATAGATCTCCGCGACGAGATCGCATTTGCGCATGCCGATTTCTATCTTGTCGACGATGCGCTGGTGCATGGCTTCGACGATGCGGGCGGCCTTGCGCATATAGTCGATCTCGGCCGGGCTCTTCACCGCACGCTGCCAGTTGACCAGCGCCGTTGCGTCGACGAAGCGGGCATTGGGCAGATGCTTCTGCAAAGAGGCGAAGGCGGCGGCCGAGAACCAGTAATTGTCCATCTCGACGCCGATGCTGAGCTTGCCCCAGCCGCGATCGGCAAGAACGCTGGACAAGAAATCCATTGGGTGCCGCTCGGTCGACTGCACATAGTGGTCGGCATAGCCGACGATGTTGTCATGCGCGAGATAGGCAGTGCGCTTGGCGCCGTTGGCGTCCTGGCCACGGCCGTACCAGACCGGCTCGCCCGTTGGCGGCACGATGACGGCCTGGTGGACGTAGAACGACCAGCCATCATAACCGGTCAGCCAGGCCATGTTGGAGGGATCGCTGACGATGAGGAGATCGACGCCTTTGGCCTCCATGGCTTTGCGGGTCTTGGCGAGGCGTTCCGCAAATTCGCCGCGCGAGAATTTCAGGTTTGGTCGCATTGTTCTTGATCCTCGTTTGTTGGGCCTGGCGGCCAGATGTCAGCTTTCGAAAATCGTCCCGGAACTGGCCGCTCGCGCCCGGTCGCGGGCGAGCGTCGCAATCGCCGTGTCCTGCACGCCGGTACCGGTGAGGTCGGCGATGGTGATGTCGCTGGCCGAACGCCGACCATGCTTTGCGCCGGCGATGATCTGGCCAAGTTCGGTCACCTCTGCATCTCCAGCCATCACGCCAGCTGCAATGGCATGATGCAGTTCACCCAGCCGCCGTGTCTGGCGGGCGCTGTCGGCGACATAGAGATCGGCCATGCGCAGGATGGCCGGCGCTATCTCGTTCTTGTGTTCGGCGTCCGAGCCCATCGCGGTGATGTGCTGGCCGGCGGAGACGAATCCCGCCTTGATCAGCGGCTCGGTCGACGGCGTGGTGGTGACGATGACGTCGGCGCCGGCAACCGCATTTGCTGCATCGGGCTCGGCACGTACGACAATGCCAAGCTTCTCACGCAAGGCGCTGGCAGTTGCCTCTGCCTTCGCCGCATCGCGCGCCCAGATGCGCGCCTCAGTGATCGGCCGCACCAGCATGAGCGCTTCGAGTTGCAGCCCGGCTTGCACCCCGGCGCCAAAGATTGCGGCAACAGACGAATCCGCCCGCGACAGATGCCTGGCCGCGACCGCACCGGCGGCAGCCGTCCGAATGTCGGTGAGATAGCCATTGTCGAGCAGCAGCGCCTCGACCAGCCCGGTCTTAGCCGACAACAGCACCATCATGCCGTTGACACTGGGCAGGCCGAGTTTCGGATTGTCGAAAAAGCCAGGGCTGATCTTGATGGCGAAGCCATCGATGCCCGGCACATAGGCGGTCTTCACATCGACCTCGCCGCGATGCTCGGGAATGTCGAGCCGCAGGATCGGCGGCATCGCGACGGGCAAAGTGGCGAGCGCTCGAAAAGCGTTTTCGATGCAGGCGACGGCATCGAGATCCAGCGTAACGATCTTGCGCAACTCGGCTTCGGTGAGGATCGTCATCCGGCTCATGCGGCGCGCTCCGCGGTTGCCTCACCGCAGACGATCCTGCGGTGTGCATTCATGTCGATGTTGCGGCCGGAGAGAAGAACAACCACCGGCCCAGTCGGCTTGACCTTGCCGGCAAGCAGCGCGGCGATGCCGACGGCGCCGGCGCCCTCGACGATCTCGCGCTCCTGCGCATAGGCATGGCGGATGCCGGCGGCGATCTCGTCCTCGCCGAGCAGAATGACGTCGTCGAGCAAATCACGGCACATGGCGAAGGTCAGCCGATTGTCGAGGCCAATGCCCCCACCGAGCGAATCCGCCAGCGTCGGCAGTTCTTCCACGAGCACAGGCTTGCCAGCGTCGAGGCTAGCCTTCATCGCCGCGCCACGCGCCATCGAGACGCCGATGATCTTTGTGCCCGAGCTGACGCCCTTGACGGCGGCGGCGATGCCGGAGGCCAACCCGCCCCCGGAGAGTTGCACAAGGACGAGAGCGGCATCCGGGACCTGCTCGATCATCTCCAGCCCGAGCGTGCCTTGCCCCTCGATGATGGCCGGATGATCGAAAGGCGGCAGCATCACCAGCCCTTCATGTGCCACCAACCGTTCGACCTCCTGCTGCGCGTCGTCCTGACTGTTGCCGACGATGCGGATTTCGGCGCCAAGTCGGCGGATCTCGTCGAGCTTGTTGTCCGGCACCAGCCGCGACATGCAGATCACCGCGCGCATGCCTTCGAGCTTCGCGGCGTGGGCCAGCGCGCGGCCGTGATTGCCGGTCGACGCCGCGACCACACCGCGTGCCTTTTCTTCAGTGCTCAACGAAGCGACGGCGTTCGAGGCGCCGCGCAGCTTGAAGCTGCCGGTGGTCTGGCGATGTTCGAGCTTGAGATGGATGGGGATGCCGAGACGTTCCGACAAGCTACGGGACAAGACAGTTGGCGTGCGCTCAACCCTGCCGGCAATGCGCTCACGCGCGGCTCGGATATCGCTAAGAGTGACGGTTGCCATGATCGTCAATCGCGCGCCAGAGGCAGCGTCATCAGCCGGCCGAATTCCGGATGAACTGTCTCATCGCCGCAAAGCCGCAAGCAATTCCACGCGGTCGCGTGATTGCTGGTCACGACCGGGCGACCGATCGCCTGTTCCATACCGCTGACCGCCAGCGCACTTCGCAGCGCCGTGCAGGACACGAACAGCGCCTCGGCGCTCGCATCGGTCGCCTGGCGCGCGAGATCGACAAGCGCCGCCGGGGCGATGCGCGCCATCTCGCGGTCGTCCTCGAAACCCAGACAAGTGAAGCTGGCGATCTCGAAGCCACGTGCTGCGAAATAGGCCGCCATCGGCCTGGAGGTCTCGACCGTGTAGGGCGTGAGGATGCTGATCTTTTTCGCCCCCAGCGCCTTCAGCCCACGGACGCCGGCCATCGGCGGCGTGACCACGGGAATGCCGGGTTTGGCGGCCTGGATCGCCGTCTCGATCTCGGCATCGCCGATCACCACCGAGGCCGAGGTGCAGGAGTAGCAGATGGCATCGAGCTTCTCGTCGGGCAGGATCAGGGCAGCGCCCGCCGTCAGCGCCGGCTGCATCTTGCGGAGGTTCTCCGGCGTTGTCGGGTTGGCATAGGGAATGCGCGCGACATAGACGCCGATGCGCTCGCTTGCCACCATGCGGCGAAAGTCCGGCTCGCTGGTGTGATCCGTGGCCAGGATGATCAGGCCGACGCGCCGCTCCAGCGGGCGATCATCGAGCGCGGGCCGACTTGGGTGGACCTTGATCTCGGGCAAAGGTTTCACGAACTACCTCTCGATCTTGCCGTAGCGGCGTTCCAGCCAGCGCAACAGCACGACCGAACAGAGACTGATGACGAGGAAGAAGGCGCCGACCAGCGTGATCGGCTCGATATAGCGATAGTAAGTGTTGGCGACGCTTTTCGCCTGGTTCATCAGCTCCAGCACGGTGATCGCCGACAGCAGCGGCGTCTCCTTGAACATGGCGATGAAATAGTTGGCCAGCGCCGGGATCATCGGCGGGATGGCCTGCGGAATGATGATGTGCGTCCAGGTCTGCCGGGCGCTGAGATTGCACGCCTTGGCGGCCTCCCACTGGCCACGCGGCACATTGTCGATGCCGGCGCGGTAGACTTCCGCCGTGTAGGTACCGTAATGCAGTCCAAGCCCGATCACGCCGGCGACCAGCGGCGGCAGAAGAATGCCGATGTCGGGCAGCACGTAGAAGATGAAATAGAGCTGCACCAGAAGCGGTGTGCCGCGGATGAATTCGGCCGCCCAACCGACAGTGCGTGACAAGGCCTTGTTGGGCGAGCGGCGCGCCAGCGCGATGCCCAGCCCAACGATCGCCGCCAGCACCGAGCCGAGCAGCGTCGCCAGTATGGTGATCTTCACCCCCTGGATCAGCGTCGGCATGATCTGCCATACGAAATCCCAATCCCACTCCATCAGACGCGCACCCCATCAAGGCCACGCGCCATGCGGCGTTCCAGCGAGCGCACGCCCCATGAGATGAGCAGCGCCAGGATGAAATAGATGATCAGGATGGTGGTGAACGGCACCATGGTGTTGCCGGTCTGGGCGCGCACCACCTGCGCCTGGAAAGTGAGGTCGGCGAGTGAGATCAGCGAGACGACCGATGTGGCCTTGAGCAGTTCGATGGCGTTGTTGCCGAAGGTCGGCAGCATCACCAGGAACGCCTGCGGCAGGATGACATGGCGCATGCCTTGCCAGCGGCCGAGATTGAGCGCGATGCAGGCCTCATGCTGTTCGCGGCCGATCGATTGCACAGCGCCGCGCACCACTTCGGCGGCATAGGCGCCGACATTGAGGCCCAGCGCCAGCACGCCGGCTTGCAGCGGGGTCAGCTCAAGGCCAATCAGCGGCAACACGAAATAGGCAAAGAACAGTTGCACGAAGATCGATGTGCCGCGAAAGAATTCGATATAGGCGGTGGCGAGTGCCCTCAGCGCAAAGAAGCGCGACAGCCGCCCCATGCCGGCAAGAAAGGCCATGATCAGGGCAAGCACCGACCCCATCAGCGTCAGCTCGATGGTGACAAGCGCTCCCTGCAATATCAGGCCGAGATAGCCGGACCACTGGGTCATGAAATTCGAGGTTTCCAACGTTTGGTTTTAGAATCCTTCTCCCCGTTTACGGGGAGTTGAGGAGCGGTCCGCGTAGCGGGCGAAAAGCCAATTGCTTGGCTTTTCGAGCGACGAAAGCCGGCAGGCAGATGAGGGGCAGCGCGAACCTTGAAATGCTGGCGCTGCCCCTTATCCGGCCCTTCAGGGCACCTTCTCCCCGTGAACGGGGAGAAGGAAGAAAGGGGCGCTACTTCGCCGAGCATAGCTTGTCGCGTGTCGTCGACATCGCGGCCGCCGCCGAGAAGCCGTAGGGCTCGATGATCTTGGCGAACTCGCCGGATTTCTTCATCTTGGCGAGTTCGACGTCGAAGGCGTCACGCAGCGCTTCGTCGCCCTTCTTGAAGGCGGCGCCGTCGCAATAAACCGGCGCGCCCTGCACCGGGGCTATGACTTCGAGGTTCGGATCGGCGGCCTTCTTCATCAGGTCGTTGATCGACAGAACCGGCAGCGAATAAGCATCGATGCGGCCATCCTGCACCATCTTCAGGCCGCTCTGGCCATCCGGCACGACGATGACGCGTTCGCGCGGCACACCGGCATTGAGCGCCAGCTTCTCCTCGGTGCCGCCGCCCGGCGCACCGATCGTTGCTGATGTGTCCTTGGCGACATCCTCATAGCTCTTGAAGCCCTTCGGATTGCCCTTCTTCACCAGCATCGCCTCGGCGTCGCACAGCACGGGCTCGGAATAGGCGACAGCGGCGCAACGCTCCGGCTTCATGAACAGGCCGGCGGTGACGACGTCGAAACGACCGGCCTTCAGGCCGGGGATCATCGCGCCATACTCCGAAATCGAGGCGACGATATCGGCGACACCGAGCCGTTTGAAGATCTCGCGCGCCACATCGGGCGCGGCGCCTGACACCTTGCCGTCTGCTGCGACCGCCGTATAGGGAGGCTCGTTGGCGATCGCGACGCGGGCGAACCCTTGGGTCTTTAGCTGTTCGAGTTTTTTGTCGGCAGCCGAACCTACGCTCGAGGTTGCGAGCACCGCCGTCAATGCAAGGCCGGCGACGCCAGCCAGAATGCCAGGTTTCTTCATTGTTCCCAACTCCTTGTTTCTTGTCTTGGTTTTGTTGATTCCGGTGTTGTTGAAGGGCGGCTGTCCGCCACCCTTTTCCACGGCGGTCAGACGCGATGCCCGGCCGCGATGATCTTCTTCAGGAAGCCTTGCGTGCGCTCCTGCTTGGGATTTCGGAAAATCTCGTCGGGCTTGCCTTCTTCGACGATCCTGCCGCGATCGAAGAACAGCACTCGGTCGGCGAAATCGTGGGCAAACCCCATCTCGTGGGTGACAAGCAGCATGGTCATGTCGGTCTCGGCGCAGAGCCGCCACAGGACGTTGAGCACCTCCTCTACCAGTTCTGGGTCGAGCGCGGACGTCACCTCGTCGAACAGCATGATCTTCGGTTGCAGAGCGAGCGCGCGGGCGATCGCCACGCGCTGCTTCTGGCCGCCCGATAGCTGCGCCGGCATCGCCTTTGCCTTGTCGGCCATGCCGACCATCTCGAGCAGTTCCATCGCTCGCTTCTCGGCGGCAGCGCGCGGCGTGCCCTTGGTCAGCATCGGCGCCAGCGTCACATTGTCGATGACGCTCTTGTGCGGAAACAGGTTGAACAGCTGGAAGACCATGCCGATCTTCTGGCGCATCCGGGCCAGATGGCGCTCGTCGGCCGGCAACAGCTGGCCATTGCGTTCCATGTGGTAGAGTTGCTCGCCCTCGATCTGGATGTGGCCGCCATCAATCCGCTCCAGCGTCATCAGGATGCGCAGGATCGTCGTCTTGCCCGAACCGGACGGGCCGATCAGCGCCAGCTTTTCGCGCGGCATGACCTGCATCGACAGGCCGTCGAGCACCTTGAAGCTGCCGAAGCTTTTCGAGATGCCGTCGATCTTGATGATGGGCGCGGCGGTTGCGGACAAATGAATTTCCCCGTGCTGGAGAAGCCTGTGCCCTTAACGATGCGGAACGCGGCAAATCATGTCAATTGAGAAAATAATATCATGACAATTTTTCTGATTGCGCACATTTTCGAATCATCGTCGGCCTAGATGGCGAGCAGCAGATGCTCCGGATCGCCAAGCAAGAGCTTGGTGACAACGCCGAGACCGGCGCGCAGTTCCCCCTCGGTGGTCGAGCCCAGCGAGATGCGCACGGCCGGATGCCAGGGCGCGTCGGAAATGCGGAAGGAGGTGCCAGGCGCGATCGCCACGCCCTGCAGCCGGGCTTGGGCGACGAAGCTTTCCTCGGCTCGGTCATCGGGCAGTTGCAGCCAGACATGCAGTCCGTCGCGCCGAGCGCGATAATCGATCCCGGCCAGTACCTCGGCGGCGATATCCTGCCGCCGCCGCAGTGCGGCGCGCTGCCAACGAACGAGTTCTATCGCGGTGCCGTCGGTCACCCATTTGGTGGCTATCTCGGCCACCAGCGGCGTTGCCATCCAGTTCGAAACCAGGTGCCGGTTGGCGACGGCGGCGACATAGCGATCGGGCGCGGCGAGGTAGCCGATGCGCAGGCCGGGCACGGTGATCTTGGTGAAGGAGGTGACGTAGAGCGTACGTTCCGGCGCAAAGGCGGCGACCGGCGCCGGCCGGTCCTCGACCAGCGGACCCAGCACGTCATTCTCGATGATGGCGATGTCGTGCTTGCGCGCGACCGCCGCGATTTCTTCGCGCCGCCTCGCGTCCATCAGCGTCGCCGTGGGGTTGATCACCGATGGCTGCACGAAGACGGCGCGAATGTCGGAAAGCCGGCAGGCTTCGTCCAACGCCTCCGGGATCAGGCCGTTGTCATCGATCGGCAGGCCTTCGAGATTGAAGCCGAGATAGCGGGCGAGCGGCACCAGCGTGTGGTGGCCGATCGCCTCGGTGGCAACGGTGGAGCCCGGCGGCGCCACGCTCATCAGCGCCACCGTCATGCCGGCGGTAGCGCCGTTGGTCAGGCTGATGTTCTGCGCGGAGACATCGAGCCCGCATAGTTTCAGCCATTCGACGGCGACCGCGCGGTGGCGCGGGAACACCATGTTGGGCCGGAAGGACAGCGCCGAACTCGACGGCAGGTTTTCGGCCAGCCAGCCCAACGCCTGCTTGAGCCGCTCCAGATGCATCGGCTCGCACACCGGTTTCAGGATCGAGAGGTCGATGACCTCGCCGAGGCGTTCCGGCAGATAGGGCGGCTCCGGTTCGCGGCGCTGCGTCTGGACAAAGCTGCCGCGGCCGATCTCGCCTGAAATCAGGCCACGCCGGATCAGTTCCTCATAGGCGCGGCTGACCGTCTGCACAGAGAGCTTGAGATCGTCGGCCAGCCGGCGATGCGTCGGCAGCCGTGCGCCATTGGCAAGGCGGCCATCATGGATGGCGCGCGCGAACTGGTCGGCAAGCGATTGATAGGCTGGCCGCCGGATGAGCGCAGGATCGGGTTGCCACAATGTCATGACTTATTAGAGATCGAAATCAGTGCAATTGACAATCGAAATATTGGGTAATCATGGTACTCTGGATGAAAAGTGGATACCGATGACTGCTGCGAAACTCGACCCGATCGACCTGAAAATCCTCGACGCCATCCAGCGCGACGGGCGCATCACCAAGCTGGCGCTGGCCGAACAGGTGGGGCTGTCGCCGACACCGTGCTGGATGCGGCTGCGCAAGCTGGAGAAGGCCGGCATTATCTCGGGCTATCATGCCAGGATCGCCATGCGCGTCGTGGCGCCTATTGCCACCGTACTGATGGAAGTGACGCTGGCCAGCCATCGGCAGGCCGATTTCGACCGCTTCGAGCGCGTCATCCGTGACATCCCCGAAATCGTCGCCTGCTGGTCGGTGGGCGGTGGCGTCGACTATGTGCTGAAGGTCATGGCGCGCGACATCGACGCCTATCAGCGACTGGTCGACGGCCTGCTCGACCGCGAGATCGGCATCGACCGCTACTTCACCTACATCGTCACCAAGACAGTCAAGGAAGAGATCGCGCTGCCGATCGCCGACCTGCTGCCGGCGTCGGCCTGAGCCCGGAGAGATTGTCTGCCAGCGCGGCGCAATAGAGAGAATCTCTCTACGTCAGGGCATCCAAACAGCCTCTCTGTCTGCGCGACACGGATAGTCTTCCCGCATAGTCCGAACCGGGAGGCCTCGACCATGTCCGCGCATTTCGCCCGCTCGCATCGCCATGAGGCGCTCGACCGCCTCGCCGACCGTCGGCTGCTGCGCGAACTCGCCTATGTCGATGGCCATTGGACGGCAAGCGAGGCGGCGGAAAGTTTTGAGGTCACCGATCCGGCCACCGGCAGCACTGTTGCTTTCGTCGCGGCGCTCGATGCGCAGCAAACGACCAAGGCAATCGATGCCGCTGCCCGCGCCTTTCCGGCTTGGCGGTCGCTGTTGCCGCAGGAGCGCTTTAAAATCCTGCGAAAATGGTTCGAGCTGATTATCGCCGCAAAAGACGATCTCGCTCTGCTGATGACGCTGGAACAGGGCAAGCCCCTGCAGGAGTCGCTGGGCGAGATCGATTATGCAGCGTCCTTTGTCGAATGGTATGCGGAGGAAGCCAAGCGCCTCAACGCGGAGAGCGTCACCAGCCATCTGCCGCATGCGGAAATGATGGTGCGGCGTGAACCGCTCGGTGTCGTCGGTGTCGTCACGCCGTGGAATTTCCCATCGGCGATGCTGACCCGCAAAGCGGCCGCCGCGCTTGCAGCCGGCTGCACCATTGTTGCGCATCCGTCCTCCGAGACGCCGCTGTCGGCGCTGGCGCTGGCGGAACTTGGGGAGCGCGCCGGCATCCCGGCCGGTGTCTTCAATGTCATCACCGGCAAGGCCGCGACCATCGTCGGTCGTATATGCGAGGACGCACGCGTCCGTGCCATGAGTTTCACCGGCTCGACCGAGATCGGCAGGCTGATCGCAGCCCAGAGTGCGCCAACGATGAAGCGGCTGTTGATGGAGCTTGGCGGCCACGCGCCGCTGATCGTCTTTGCCGATGCCGATATCGACAGAGCGGTGAGCATCGCCATCGATGCCAAATTCGCCACATCGGGCCAGGACTGCCTCGCCGCCAACCGCATCTATGTCCAGCGCCCGCTCTACGAGCGCTTCTGCGCTGCCTTCGCCAAGCGCATCGAAGCGCTTCGAACCGGCAACGGCCTTGCCCAGGAAATCGACATCGGGCCGCTGATGCATGAGCGCGCCGTGACGAAAGTCGAAGAACAGGTCGCCGATGCCATCGCGCATGGCGCGCGCTGCCTCGCCGGTGGCAGGCGTCATCAGGCCGGGTCGCTTTTCTACCAGCCGACGCTGCTCGCCGACGTCACTGACGAGGCGTTGATCATGCGCGAGGAGACGTTTGGCCCGGTCGCCGCCGTGACCCCGTTCGACAGCGAGGATGAAGTGATCGCCCGCGCCAACGCCACCGAATATGGCCTCGTCGCCTATGTCGTGACCGAGAACGGCGCGCGCCAGCAGCGCATGGGCCGCGCGCTCGACTATGGGATGGTAGCCATCAACCGCGTCAAGATCACCGGCGCGCCGATCCCCTTTGGCGGCGTCAAGCAATCCGGCATCGGCCGCGAAGGCTCGCGCCACGGGCTCGAAGCCTTCACCGATCTGAAGTATCTCTGTCTGGACGTCGCGTAAGTCCGTCCGGCCACATCTCAAGGAGTAAAAAGAATGCTCGACCAGTCCAACGAACTCGCCGCCTGGGATCGCGACCACTTCTTCCATCCCTCGACCCATATGGGTACGCACGCGCGAGGCGAGAGCCCGACGCGCATCATGGCTGGCGGTGAAGGCGTCACCGTCTGGGACAACAATGGCAAGAAGAGCATCGATGCCTTTGCCGGCCTCTATTGCGTCAATGTCGGCTATGGCCGCCAGAAAATTGCTGATGCCATCGCGACCCAGGCGAAGAACCTTGCCTACTACCACGCCTATGTCGGGCATGGCACCGAGGCCTCGATCACGCTTGCCAAGATGATCATCGACCGCGCGCCGAAGGGCATGTCGAGGGTCTATTTCGGCCTCTCCGGCTCTGACGCCAACGAAACCAACATCAAGCTGATCTGGTATTACAACAATGTGCTGGGACGGCCGGAGAAGAAGAAGATCATCTCGCGCTGGCGCGGCTATCACGGCTCGGGCGTGATGACGGGATCGCTGACCGGGCTCGACCTGTTTCACAACGCCTTCGACCTGCCGCGTGCGCCGGTCCTGCACACCGAGGCGCCCTATTACTTCCGCCGCGCCGATCGCTCGATGAGTGAGGAGCAGTTCTCGCAGCATTGCGCCGACAAGCTCGAGGAGATGATCCTGGCCGAAGGGCCTGAAACAGTCGCCGCCTTCATCGGTGAACCGATCCTCGGCACCGGTGGGATCGTGCCGCCACCGGCCGGCTATTGGGAAAAGATCCAGGCCGTATTGAAGAAGTATGACGTGCTGCTGGTCGCCGACGAGGTGGTGACGGGCTTCGGCCGGCTGGGCACCATGTTCGGCTCCGACCATTACGGCCTCAAGCCGGACCTGATCACCATCGCCAAGGGGCTGACCTCGGCCTACGCGCCGCTGTCGGGCGTGATCGTCGCCGACAAGATGTGGCAGGTGCTGGTTGAAGGTTCCGACAAGCTCGGTTCGCTCGGCCATGGTTGGACCTATTCGGCGCATCCGATCTGCGTTGCCGCCGGCGTCGCCAATCTCGAACTGATCGACGAGATGGACCTTGTGACCAACGCCCGCGATACCGGCGCCTATTTCCGTGCCGAACTGGCCAAGGCGGTCGGCGGCCATAAAAACGTTGGCGATGTGCGTGGCGACGGCATGCTGGCTGCGGTCGAGTTCGTCGCCGATCGGGATGACCGGGTGTTCTTCGACGCTTCGCAGAAGATCGGACCGCAAGTGGCGACTGCGCTGGCCGCCAGCGGCGTCATCGGCCGCGCCATGCCGCAGGGCGATATCCTTGGCTTTGCGCCGCCGCTCTGCCTGACGCGTGAGGAAGCCGACATCGTCGTTTCGAAGACGGCGGACGCGGTGAAGAGCGTATTTGCCAATCTCTGAGATCGACCATGAATGCGATGACCAAGACCCTCCCCGCCACCATGGCCGCCGTGCTGCTCACCGGGCACGGCGGACCGGAAAAACTCGTCTACTGCACCGACGTGAAAGTGCCCGCGCCTGCGCCTGGCGAAGTGCTGGTCAAGGTCACCGCTTGCGGCATGAACAACACCGATGTCTGGGTGCGCCAGGGCGCCTATGGCACGGAAGAGGACGCTGCCGCCGTGTCCACCTGGCGGCGGCAAGGCAACACGCTCGTTTTCCCGCGCATCCAGGGCACCGACACTGTGGGCCGCATCGTTGCCGTCGGCGAAGGCGTTTCGCCGGATCGGGTCGGTGAACGGGTGATGGTCGATTTCTCGATCTACAACCGCGACGACAATTCACTCGCCGACATCGATTATATGGGCCATGGCCGCGACGGCGGTTATGCGGAGTACCAAACGGTGCCGGCGGAGAATGCGCATGTCGTCAAGACCGGCATGAGCGATGTCGAACTCGCCACCTTCTGCTGCGCCTACCTCACCGGCGAACAGATGCTGGAGCGCGCAGGTGTGAAGACCGGCGAACGCGTGCTCGTCACCGGCGCCTCGGGCGGTGTCGGCTCGGGCATCGTACAGCTGGCGCGGGCGCGCGGCGCCATTCCCTATGCCGTTGTCGGCAAGGGCAAGGAGCAAGCCGTGCTCGACATCGGCGCCGAGGCGGTCATTACCCGTGGTGTCACCGACCTGCCGCAAGCGGTGCACGAGGCCACCGGTGGCCAGCCAATCGACGTCGTTGCTGATCTCGTTGGCGGCGCGATCTTCAACGATCTGTTGCGAATCCTGAGGCCGGAGGGGCGCTACACCACCGCCGGTGCGATCGCCGGCCCGGTTGTCCAGCTCGATCTCAGGACCATGTATCTCAAGCAACTTCAACTGCATGGCTCGAGCCAAGGGACGCGCGCCGATTTTCGCCGCATCGTCGGATATATCGAGGCGAAAAAGATCCGGCCGCTGGTGGGAGGCGTCTACAGGCTATCCGATTTCCACCAAGCGCAGTCCGATTTCGTCGCCAAGGATTTTGTCGGCAAGCTCGTGGTGGTGCCCGACGCTGTCGCGGAGCGGTCTGCATAAGTTCAGAAATCTGGCATCCTCGCCTCCGCCTGCCCTCTCCCTCTGCCCCAATGGGAATGGCTTGCAGTCCAGCCGGCAAGCCGCCACAAACAGTGACGCCCGCCGCTGGTCCGGGCCTCTGGTCACAGGATACAGGCGAGACATGACAGCCCGGATGATACTGCTCGACGCCAGGCCGCTCGGCGTGGCTGACGTCGCTGAGATCGCGCGCCGCAATGCCCGGCTCATCCTGGGTGAAGCGGCACTGAACCGCATCCGCGCGAGCCGCGCCCTCATCGAGCATCTGACTGGGCTTGGCAAGCCGATGTACGGCGTCACGACGGGCCTCGGCGCCTGTGTCGACACGCCGCTCGCGCAGGCCGACCTGATCGCCTTCCAGCACAGCGTGCCGCTCAGCCACAGCATGGGCATTGGACCGGCGCTGCCGACCGAGGCGGTGCGAGCGATGATGGTCGCGCGTATTTCAGGCATGGCCGCCGGCGGCACCGGCACCTCCGAGCGTGTCGTCATGGGCCTGGTGGCGGCGCTCAATGCGGGCGTCCATCCGGTGATCCCCACCTGGGGTTCGATCGGCGCCGCCGACCTTGCCCATCTCGGCCATATGGCAAGGTCGCTGCGCGGCGACGGCGAAGCGGAGTTCCAGGGCAGGATCATGCCCTCCGCCGAGGCGCTGGCGCTCGCCGGGCTCGAACCCCTCGACCTGCGCGAAAAGGACGGCCACGCCATCATCGTCGCCAACAGCCTGTCCACTGGAACGGCGTGCCTGTGCCTCGAAGACGTCGCCCATCTTATCGACTGGGCGCTGGCGGCTGTCGCTCTCAACTATGAGGCGTTCCGCTCGTCCCTCACCGCGATCGACGAGGATGCGCTCGCAGCACGACCAGCCTTCGGCCAGCGCGAGATCGGCGCGCGGCTGCGCACGGAACTGGCGGGAAGCAGCCTGTGGAAGGACAGAGCGGCGCGGCGCCTGCAGGATCCACTCAGCTATCGCTGCGTACCCCAGGTCTGGGGTGGGCTGCTCCATGCCTTCGAACAGGCGCGGCTGGCCACAGAGATCGAACTGACCCATTCGGGCGACAACCCCGTGATCCTGGCTGAGAGCGAACGGGTGATTTCGAACGGCAATTTCGATCTCACGGCGATGACGCTGGCCTTTGAACAGCTTGGCCAGGCGCTTGCCCATTGCGCCGTCGGCACCGCCAACCGCTGCATGAAGCTGATGTCACCTGTTATCGCCGACCTGCCGCGTTTCCTGTCGGCCAGAGGCGGCAGCCGTCAGGGCTACGCGGAACTGCAGAAGCCGTTGTCCGCGCTGGAAGCCGAAATCCGGCATCTGGCCAACCCGATGTCGCTCAGCCCGCTGGCTGTTTCCGATGGCATCGAGGACCAGTCGTCGATGGCACCGCGCGTGGTGGCCAAGACCGCCGAGATCATCGAGCGCATGCGCTATCTCGTGGCCATGGAACTGATCTTCGCGGCCACCGGCGTGGAACTGCGCGGCGTCGTCGACAGCATGGGCGAAGGACCGCAGCGCACCTTTGCCGCTGTGCGCGCGCTCGTCAGCCCGCTCGACGACGACCGCGAGATGAGCACGGACATGACGCGGATGGCGCGGATGGTGGCGGGACCGAGGGACTGAGCCAGCGCCCCTCCACCCGTACCCGTTTTCCACGGCAGGCCGATACTATTGGTACGGTCCCCTGAGATTCAGTTTCTCGGCCAGGAGGCAGAAGCGGTCGATCAGCCGGACGAGTTCCTCACCCTGCTCGGCGACGATCCTGCCGCGCTCGGTGGGCGACGTGTCTGACAGGGTTTTCCACAACCGGCTTTGCCGGTCACAGACATCCGCCAGTTCGGAGCATTCGCCTGATGTCAATTTCAAAAGATGATCCGCCGTCACCGGCCCGATGCCGGGGGGCGTCGATGCACCGAGGGAAAGATAGCCCGCCGGCACGGTGCCTTTTGCGTTGCTCACCGATTTGCGACAGATGACATCGAACAGCTGGTCGACGGCCTGTTTGGCGCCGGCGACGCGCGAGGGATGGTCCGTATCGGCCGCGGCATGCGGCAGAAGTTCGAGCCTGGCGCCATGGCGCTCGACGAGGTCGAGATAAGGCAGCATCGGCCCGGACAGGCTGCCGGTCGAGGCGTCCCTGAACAGGTCGGCATCGATGGCGGCATGGCGCACCTGCCCGGTGTCCAGGGCATCGCCAAGTGCTGCAACGTCGACAAGTTCGCCGCGATCGTAATTGACCAGCACTGCACCCTTGTTCATGCGGGACAGGACATCCGCGCCGACGAGCCCGGCATTGGCGTAGCGGCCGGTCTGCCCGTCCTGCTTGCCCAGGCCGACATGGACGCTGAGCACATCGGCGCTATCAGCTGCTTCGACGAGGTCCGGCGCAAAGACAAAGCCCTCGGCTTCCACCCAGTCGCGGTGCCGTGGTCGTGCATGGATCACCACGCGCATGCCGAAGGCGCGGGCGAGCTTGGCAACCTCACGGCCGATATTGCCGTAGCCGATGATGGCCATCGTCTTGCCTTCGAGCTTTCCGGTTGGGAAATCGCGCAGCTCCCTGCCGGTGTCGAAGGCACCGGCCGCCACCCGCTGGTGAAGCAAGTCGACCGGGAGGTCTGGCAGCACTTTCAGGATCGCCTTCATCACCATCTGCGCCGTGGCGCGGCTGTTGATACCCGGCGTGTTCATCAGCACCGCGGTGCCGCCTTCGCCGCTGCCGCCGCCCCAGGAGCGCGAGCCCATATTGCCGGTCCCGGCGCCAATTCGCACGCCGGCCAGCGGAAAGGCCGTTTCGGCGGGCAGGAAGGTCGCCGCGGCAATGACGGCGTCATAGCGCCCATCGCCAGCGGCCTCCATCAGCTCGTCGCGGGTGCTCAGGTCCGGCTGGTAGAAGAAATGCACGCGGCCACGTTCGAGACCCGCCTTGTCGTCAAGCGCGGACAGGTGAAAGCGACCGCCCTTGGCTTCGATATGGGCGCGCACTTCGCTCGGGTCGGGCTTGCCGTCGGGCCCAAAACGCAGGCCGACCAGATCGCAGATCAGCACGGCGTAGATCCTCTGCGGATCGATCGGCTCCGCGGCCAGTGTGCTTGTGTTCACGTCTTTCCCCATGCAAGAACGGCAGGGCCTGCTGCGCCAGCCCTGAATAATCAGAACCTATCCACCTGCAAAGGCGTCAGATCGACCGCCGGCGGCAAACCGGCGGCAAGTTGCGACACGATCGCTGTCAGGCACAGTGCGATACCGCCATTGGCCCCTTGAACGGCCAAGTCCGACACGCGTAACATCGCACCATCAGAACTGAGTCTGCTTCATTCGTCCGGGCTAATGTCCGGATTGGACTGGATATTTTCCTTGGCAACGGATGCAACCAGCAGCGCGGGCAGGCGCGGCAAATCATTTGCCCATGTGGCGGAAGCCTCCTGGGGCAAGGGCCTCAGCACCTTGCTGCGTATCGTGCGCATGACGTTGCGCCACCCCTGGCAAGTCGCCATTACCCTCGTCTCGACCTTCATCGCCGCGACACTGCAGCTTTTCATCCCACGCTTGCTGGGACGCGCCATCGACCAGGCGCAAGGCGTGATGGCCGCGGGCGCCGGCACCGCGGCGGAGCAGGCGCTGTGGAATACCGCGCTCACCCTGCTTGTCATCAGCATCCTGCGCGGCCTCTTCACCATGGCGCAGAACTATTATGGCGAGGCGGTCGGCCATCGCACCGGTTATGAACTGCGCCTGGCTTTCTACGAAAAGATCCAGCGCCTGAGCTTCGCCTATCACGACAAGGTCCATACCGGCGATCTCATCACGCTCGGGCTGCTCGATCTCGACGGCGTGCGCATGTTCTTTTCCACCGGCATATTGCGAGTGGTGCTGCTTGGCGTGCTGATCGGCGTTGGCGCCTATCTCCTGATCAGCACCGATCTCGTGCTTGGGCTGTTGAGCCTCAGCTTCGTGCCGTTCGTCGCCTGGCGCTCCTCGGTGACGCAACTGGCACTGCGCAGCACATGGCTGACACTGCAGGAGCGGCTGTCGGTGCTGAGCCGCGTGATGGATGAGAATCTCGGCGGCATCCGTGTCGTGCGTGCCTTCGCGGCGCAGCGCCATGAACTGGCGAAATTCGACCGCGCCAAGCAGGACGCGCTGGAGCTGGCAAATGAGCGCGTCGACATTCGCGTTTCCAACACCAGTGCCATGAATTTTTCCTTCCTGGCCGCCATGGGGCTGGTGCTGTGGTTCGGCGGCCAGAAGGTGATATCGGGCCAGATCAGCGTCGGCACGCTGGCCCAGTTCCTCACCTTCATGACCATCCTGCAGATGCCGGTGCGCCAGCTCGGGCTAATGGTCAACTCGTTCGCGCGCGCCTCGACCTGCGGCACGCGGCTGTTCGAACTGCTCGACACCGAACTCGACATCAAGGACGCGCCCGATGCCCGGGATCTCGTCATCACCGAGGGCGTGCTGCGGTTCGACAATGTCGGTTTCCGCTATGCGGGCGCGGGCGGCCGGCCGACCCTGTCCGGCATTTCCTTCGAGGCGAAGCCCGGCGAGACGATCGGCATTGTTGGGCCGCCTGGCAGCGGAAAGTCGACCATCGCGCATTTGATTCCGCGTTTCTACGACGTCACGTCAGGCGCGATCACCATCGATGGACAGGACATCAGCAAGATCACGCTGCAATCGCTGCGCAAGGCGGTTGGCGTCGTGCAGCAGGACGCGTTCCTGTTCACCACCTCGATCGAGAACAACATCGCCTATGGCAATCCCTGGGCGCGCGAGACCCGCATCGGGCAGGCCGCCGAGTATGCCCAGTTGCACAACTACATTATCGGGCTTCCGGCCGGCTACACTACCGTCGTCGGCGAGCGCGGCGCGTCGTTGTCCGGCGGCCAGCGGCAGCGGCTGACCATCGCGCGCAGCCTGATGCTGCGGCCTTCGGTTCTGGTCTTCGACGATTCCACCGCGGCCATCGATGCCGGCACCGAGCAGCGAATCCGGGCGGCGATGAAGCGTTTTGCCCGGGATCGCGTCACCCTCATCATCTCGCACCGACTGAGCTCGCTGATGCATGCCGACCAGATCCTGTTCGTCGAAGGCGGCCGTATCGTCGAGCGCGGCACACATGAGGAGTTGCTGGCGCTTGGTGGACGCTATCGCGCGCTTTATGACCTGCAGCTGCGGCCGGACGACGACCGGCTCGAGGGAGCCGCATGATGTCGACGCGGGACGACGACGAGAAGGAAGACAAAAGCGGGCGGCCGACCAAGGCGGTCGTCGGCTCGCACCGCGACGAGGAAGAGGTTTTCGGCAAGGCCTATGATCCGCGCATCGTCAGGCGCATCTGGAGCTTCGTCAGCCCTTATCAGGGCCGGATCTTCATCTCGGTGGCGGCGGTGCTGGTGTTCACTTTGACGCAGCTGGCGATTCCGCTGGTCATCCGCTACGCCATCGACCATGGCATGGCGGCGGGCAAGCTCGACCATTCGGTGATGGTCTGGGCTACCGGCATCTTCGCCGTCATCATCCTCATCAATTACGCCGCCAGCCATGTGCAGGAAAGCGTCGTCGGCAAGGTGGCCGAGAATGTGCTGTCCGACCTGCGCCGCGCTATGTTCAGCCATCTCCAGCGTGTCTCGCTGAGCTTCATGGACAAGACCGAGGTCGGCCGGCTGATGTCGCGCCTGCAGGGCGACGTCAACTCGATGCAAGAATTCCTCGAAACCTCCGTCATGTCGGTTGGCGACATCGTGCTTCTGTTCGGCATCGTCACCGTGCTTTTGTGGCTCGACTTCCGGCTCGGGCTGCTGACGCTGTCGACCATGCCGGTGCTGTTCATCGTGCGCCTGTTCTGGCTGCCGCGCGCCAAGGTCGCCTTCATGGCGGCACACGAGACCAATTCGATCGCCAACGGCGCGCTGGCCGAAGGCATCCATGGCGTGCGCACGGTGCAGAGCCTGGAGCGCCAGCACGTCAATTTCGACCTCTATGACGAAAAGGTGCTGGCCAATCTCAATGCCCATCTGAGGTCGGCCAGATACGCGCAAGTGATGGTGCCGATCGTCGATACCCTGACCGGCATCGCCATGGCGACAGTCATTGTCGTCGGCGGCTCGATGGTGCTGTCACACAGCCTCGACATCGGCGTCATGGTGGCCTTCCTGTTCTACATCCAGCGTTTCTTCGATCCGATCCGCTCGCTCACCATGCAGTACAGCGTCATGCAGCGCGCCATGGCTTCGGGCCAGCGCATCTCGGAAGTGCTCGACGTGCCGGTGGATGTCAGCGACAAGGACAATGCGGTGGCGCTGTCGCGCGACATGGACGGTTCGGTCGAATTCAGAGACGTCACCTTCGGCTACCGGCCGAACCAGCCGGTGCTGAAGAACATCTCCTTCCGCGTCAATCCGGGCGAGACCGTTGCCTTGGTCGGCCCGACCGGATCGGGCAAGTCGAGTTCCATGGCGCTGGTGCACCGCTTCTATGATGTCTGGTCGGGTGAGGTCCTGGTCGGCGGTCATGATGTGCGCGACCTGACGCAGGACTCGCTCGGCGACCAGGTGGCCATGGTGCTGCAGGAACCGTTCCTGTTTTCAGGGACGGTGCTGGAGAACATCCGCTACCACAAGACATCAGCCAGCCGCGACGAAGTGGTGCGCGCGGCACAGGCCGTCGGCGCACACGACTTCATTGAGCAATTGCCCGATGGCTACGACACCGAACTCGAACAACGCGGCGGCAACCTTTCGCTCGGTCAGCGCCAGCTGATCAGTTTTGCGCGCGCATTGGTCGCCGACGCCAAAATCCTGGTGCTCGACGAAGCCACCGCCAGCATCGATTCCTACACCGAGATGCTGATCCAGAAGGCGCTGATCAAACTGCTGGAGGGCCGTACCGGTCTGGTCATCGCCCACCGGCTGGCCACCATCCGCGGCGCCGACCGCATCATCGTCTTGCAGAATGGCGAGATCGTCGAAAGCGGCAACCACGAACAGCTGATGCAGAGGAAGGGCCTTTACGCTCGCCTCTACAACATGAACTACGCCTCTTTCGACGACATTTCGCAGGAAGAGATGGGAATGGACGCGGCGGTCGGCAAAGCGACGTGAACGGTGCCGTTCCAGCGAAGATCAGCGTATCGGCCGACAATTCAGCGGCACGCGTAACGACTCGCTAACTGACTGTCGGAAGCGTACAAAGCAGGTGTCGCCAGCCTGTGAATGGGCGCTGGCGATTGAAAGAGTCGATCACGCTTTCGCCCCTTGACCACGGGAGAAGCGAGATGGCGGTCAATGGCATAGCGGACGCCGACCGGTTCACGACATGTCCAGCGTAGTCGCCAAGTCCGAAGAGCTGGCTGACAGCGCGGCAGAACATCGAGTTTGCCCTGAAGGCCGCGGGCTACGATCGCGTGGCCTGCCGCGAGATCGCACTCGAGCATCTCGATCTCGTCAAGCTGTCGCAGAGTGCCGATCGCTATCCGTCCGAACTGTCGGGCGGCATGAAACAGCGCGTCGCCATTGCGCGCGCGCTGTCCTATCGTCCCAAGATGCTGCTGATGGACGAGCCCTTTGGCGCGCTCGATGCCTTGACCCGGCACCAGATGCAGGAACTGCTGACTCAGATCTGGGAAGAGCACCGGCTGACCGTGCTGTTCGTCACGCATGACGTGGAGGAGGCAGTCTATCTGTCGGATCGCATCGTCATCATGGGGATCGGCCCGGGACGCATCATGCAGACCTTCAACGTCGACATCGAGCGCCCGCGCCGGGAAGAGGTGATGGAAACCCCGGCTTTCATGGACTTGCAGCGCGGCGTCCACAAGGCGATCCGCGAAGCCTCAAGACGTCCCGAAATGGCGTAGCATCCGGGCGCTCAGATGTTGCTGATCCTGACGGAGCCACGGCACTCGAACGCGGGTGCCATGGGCGCATATAGATCAGAGGATTCCGAACGGGACATAATAGGAGCGGTATGGGGCACACAGCTCGAAGGCGACCTGTTTGCCCTTGAGGTCCTTGATGGAGGTGACGTCCTTGCCGGCGATGATGGCATCGGCCGTCATGGAGACATCGAGCAGCAGCACGATCTTCACCGGCAGGCCGGCCGCCACCATGCCCATCGCCGTGTGGGTCGCGATGTTGGCGGCGTCGAGCTGGCCACTGGCCAACGCCGCGTTGATGTCCTTGTCTTCGGCGAAGTTGACGATCTGGACGTCCGACAGGCCGTTTGCCTTGAACAGCCCCTTGGCGTCGGCGACATGCCACTGGCCGTAGCCAAGCCAGGGCTCGATGCCAATCTTGAACGATCCGGCCTCGGGCGTGGTGGGAATGGCCGCATCGGCGGCGTGGGCCGCTGGCGCGGCGGCGAGCCCGATGGCGGCTGCCATCATGAGCGCGCGAAATTGTCCTGCTAGGTTACGCATCATCGTGTTCCCCTTGATGATCAGACCGCTTTTTTACCCAGGCATCCGGTCTGGTGAGACTGCGGGTTTGCGCTCTTGCGGCACGGTGCCTCGGCGTCTTGCCCACCACTTCATGGTGAAGTGCAGGGATATTTCAGCGTCAGCGGGAGCCGATGTCAAGGCTGAAATACATACATGCATATACAAGTTGGGCTGGCACAAATTCCTGTCGATCCGACCCATCAGCCTCCCGCCATTTGCCACGCATTCGCCTGTTGCCGTCAGTTGGTTCTGGAGGGGGAATAGCGGCTGCCGAGCGAGTAACGGCTGCCGGCATAAGTCAGCCTGCTGATCGTCGCCACAACCGCGCCCGTCCATGTGCGACGGTGCAGAAACAGGCAGCAGCTGCCAACATCAATGTTCAGATGTCGTGCCGTCTCGGCGTCGGCCGGGATCGCGGAGATGATATGCTCGACCTCGGTCACCGGGGTCTTCTGCATGAGGTAGTCATAGGTCGCCGTCTTTGAAAAATCCTGCTTGTCGTAGTCGGGGATCAGGCTCGGATTGACGAAGCGCTCCTCCAGTTGCACAGGCAAATCGTTCTCGAAATTGACGACGACGGAGTGATAAATCGAGGCGCGCTTGGGGAACTCGAACGACAGCGCGAGCTCCTTCGTCGGCATGACGGTTTCGAGCACAAGGACTTCGGAACGATGCCTGTTGCCGCGCTCGACGATCTCGGCTGCGATGTTGTTGATCTCGATCAGCGTCGATTGCGGCCGGGGCGGCGCGATGAACGTGCCCACCCCTTGCAGCCGGATCAGGAAACCCGCCGTGGTCAGTTCACGCAAGGCCCGGTGCACCGTCATCCGCGATACGCCCAGCGAAACCACCAGCTCATTCTCGGAGGGCAGCTTGCGATCCTTGCCCCACTTGCCCGATCCGATGTTGGTCAGGATGTAGTCCTTCACCTTCTCGTAGAGAGGGCTCGCCGTATCGGGCAAATCGATCATTCCAACAGTCCTTTCCGGCAATTATCGGAACTCACGCCGGCTCAACAGGTTGCCGCATGCGGATGATTGTTTTCAAGCCGTCGCTCTCCCCCGCCAACAGCCGCTCATAGGCTGCGGGAATGTCGTCGAGGCCGATCTCGCGATCGATCAGGGCCAGCAGCGGTTCGCTCAGTTCACCCAGCATCCGCACGGCGTCGGGCAGTTCGTCGGCGAAGGCATGGCATCCCAGCAACGCGATCTCGCGTTCGACCAGGAGGTTGGGGTCGATGTCGAGACGGCCATGGAAGATGCCGACCATCGCCACCGCGCCGCCGGGATCGAGAACGCCGAGCAGCTGAGTGAATGCAGCGATGCTGCCGGTCGCCTCGATAGCCGCCAGCAACGGGGCATTGCCGGTTGCGGCGGCAATGGCATCGCGATCGAGGTCGACAATTTTCGCACCGGTCACCTGCGCGACGCGGGCAGAGCGCGCCTGGTTGCGGTCGGCGACAAGCACGGTACCGGCGAACGTTCTAGATAACAGCAACGCGGCAAGACCGCCGATCGGCCCGCAGCCGACGACCAGCACGGAGCCCGCCGTCTTCGGCAAACGCCGCACCGCGTGCAATGCCACCGCGAGCGGTTCCGCCATTGCCGCGACCCGTTCGTCAATCGCCGCATCGATGACATGCAGCAGACGCGCGGGCAACACCGCCTGTTCGGCGAAGCCGCCGTCGCAGACTTCGCCGACGAAACCCAGCGACGCGCAGAGATGGCGTCTGCCGGCACCGCATTGCGCGCACTCCCCGCACCAGAACCGGGAATCGGCGACCACCCTATCGCCGACTGCCACGGTGTCGACGCCATCGCCGAGCGCGATCACCGTGCCGGTCAGTTCATGGCCGGCCGTCGATGGTGACCGGCTTATCCATTGGCCGGTACGGAAATTGTGCAAATCCGAACCGCAAATGCCGGCGGCATCGACCCTGAGCTTCACCCAGCCGACGTCCGGAATGCCTGGAGCAGCAATGTCGTCCAAGCGCAGATCGCCGGGTCCGTAAAGTCGTGCCGCCTTCATTGCGATCGCCTCCGTTCAGCCGGCGAGGTAGCGGTCGCGAATTTCCGAGACCGCGTTCTCATGCGAACTGAAGCCCTCGTAGCGGGCGAGCCTGCGGGCATGCTTCGCCAGTTCCGGATAGGCGGCCGAGGTGACATAGCCGACCGACGAGCGCTTGACGAAATCCGTCACCGAGAGCGGCCCATAGGTTCGCGCCCAGCGGCTGGTCGGCAGCACCGCATTAGGCCCAAGCACGAAGTTGGCCAGCGTCACCGGCGTGTGCGGCCCCATGAGGATTTCGGCCGCCTCGGTGATGTGCCCGAGATGCGCGAACGGCTCCTTCGACAGTATCTCCAGATGTTCGGGGGCGTAGTCGTTGATGAAGCGGTAGCTGTCTTCCAGCGACGCGGTCAGCACGATGCCGCCTCGCTTGCCGGTCAGCACCGCGCGCGAGAACTCCACGCGCTGTTCGGTCATCCGCGACCAGTGCTCAGGAAGTGCTGCAAGTGCTGCCTCGGCGACCTTGCGGCTGTGCGTCACCAGATAGGCCGAGGAATCCGGCCCGTGCTCGGCCTCGATCAAAAGATCGAGCGCGGCAAGGCCGCCATCGACACTGTCATCG
The DNA here is from genome assembly GCF_055456085.1 of Mesorhizobium subarcticum. Taxonomy (NCBI): domain Bacteria; kingdom Pseudomonadati; phylum Pseudomonadota; class Alphaproteobacteria; order Hyphomicrobiales; family Phyllobacteriaceae; genus Mesorhizobium; species Mesorhizobium subarcticum. The sequence continues at coordinate 6,318,657 of NZ_CM144237.1, forward strand.
GCGAAGATGATGGCTTCCGACGGGCCGGCCGGAAGACCGGTGTTGATGATCGAGGACAGGACGCTCTTGGCCGCCACCACCCATGGACTACCGGGGCCGACGATCTTGAGCGCTGGCTTCACCGTCTCGGTGCCATACGCAACGGCGGCAACGGCCTGGGCGCCGCCGCATTTGTAGACGGTGTGCACGCCGGCAAGGCGAGCGGCAACCAGCGTCGCCGCATCCACCGAACCGTCCGATGTCGGTGGCGTCACGATGGCGATCTGCGGTACGCCGGCAATGACAGCTGGGACCGACGTCATCATCGTCACCGACGGAAAGGCGCCCTTGCCGCGCGGCACGTAAAGCGCAACGGACGCGATCGGCGTGTACCGGTCGCCGGCGTAGGCGCCAGGCCGGATTTCCTTGAGCCACATCGTCTCTGGCTTCTGCTCCTCATGGAAACGCCTGATGTTCTCAATGCCAAAGCCGATGCTTTCGACGACATCCTTTTCGACCGTGTCAAAGGCCGCATCGAACTCGGCTTCCGACACCTTCAGCGCGCCCTCGGCAACATTGGCCTTGTCGAGTTCCCGGGCGAAACGGATCAGGGCCGCATCGCCCTCGTCCTTGACGGCCTGGATGATCGGGCGGACCTTTTCGACGAAGACCGACAGATCACCCTCGGCGCGTTTCAGCAGGTTGGCGCGCTCGCTGGCATCGAGGGAAGACAGATCGTGGAAGCTGATGTCGGACATGGGTATTCCTCTTTGTTGGAGCGCAACGTGCCGGTCGGTCACAGTGCGGAAGGCTTTGATTTCGAACCTATGGCCAGCCGCCTCAAATCGATGCCAGGAAACCGCCGTCCACCGGAATGGACTGGCCGGTTATGTAGGCCGCAGCTTCCGAGGCAAGGAACACGGCAACGCCGTGCAGGTCGCCGAGATCGCCGAAACGGTGTTGCGGGATCTTGGCCAGCATCGACTGCTGCCATGCCTCGTTGCTGTAGAACACGTCAGTCATCGCCGTCCTGAAATAGCCCGGGGCGATGGCGTTGACCCTGATGCCGAGATCGGCCCACTCGGCCGCCAGCGCCCGCGTCATGCCGAGCAGGCCCGACTTCGACGAGCCATAAGGCACAGCGGTCGGAATGCCGACTTCTGAAGTCAGCGAGCAAAGATTGATGATGGCGCCGGACCGGCCGGCCTCGCGCATCTGTCGCGCCGCCGCCTGGGCGCAGAAGAACGCTCCCTTGAGATTGGTGTCGACGATCCGATCCCACAGCGCCTCATCGACATCGAGCGAAGGCCGGACCTCTTCCATCCCGGCATTGTTGACGAGGATGTCGAGACCGCCAAGCAGACCGGCAGCCTCGGCGGTGGCCGCACGGCAGCGGCCGACATCGGTGACGTCGAGCGCAACGGCGTGCGCCACCCCGCCGGCCGCGCGGATGGCCGCTGTCGTGTCATCGAGGGAGGCCAGGCTGCGCGCGGTGACCGCGACGTCGGCGCCGGCAGCGCTCAGCGCCTCGGCGATGCTGCGCCCAATGCCGCGGCTGGCGCCGGTGACCAGCGCTTTCCTGCCGGAGAGGTCGAACAGAGAAGCGTTGCGCATGTGATCCTCCTTGGCCGCTTCGGTTCCGTTGCGCCGAGACTATCAGACCGACTTACATATACAAGCATGTACAAATAACTTTGAGTGCGAGGGTTGGGCTTCACTTTATGAGCCTGTCGCAACTGTTGTGATTTCCCGAAAGCCGTGCTGAATTGCCTGGCGCGCACCCGGCACGATATTGGACGGTCTGCCGTTCCCACATGGAGTTTCCCGCAGGTGGCGCATCCCCTTTCGCCCGATGGCTTCAGCCCGGCCTTTCTGACTTGCATTGCTTTCGGTCGCAGCGACAATGCCCAATATGCTTGAAAGCAGCCCGCCCAGGAGCCTCTACCGCGAAACGGCGGGCGCCACCGGCAGCTACCCCGCCCTTGCCGGCGCACAGCGGGCAAGGGTCGCGATTGTCGGCGGCGGCTTCACCGGCCTTTCCACCGCCTTGCATCTGGCGGAAGCCGGCGACGAGGTTGCCGTGCTCGAAGCCCGGCAGCCAGGCTGGGGCGCGTCGGGCAGGAATGGCGGTCAGGTCAATCCCGGCCTCAAATACGATCCCGACACGATCGAGGCGATGTTCGGCCCCGAGCTTGGGCCACGGATGATCGATTTCTCCTATGGCGCGCCGGATTTCACTTTCGGTCTCATCAAGCGCCTGTCGATCGCCTGCGAGGCGCGGCAGAACGGCACCATACGCGCAGCCATTCGGCCCAAGCCTGAAGCCGCGGCGCGGACCACGGCCGCGCAATGCGTGCGGCGGGGCATGCCGGTCGAAATGCTGGACGCACAAGCGATGGCGGTGCGCACCGGAACCGACCGCTACATTTCAGGCATGTTCGACGCTCGCGGCGGCGACCTGCATCCCTTGAAATACACACTTGGCCTGGCCGCCGCCGCGCAGGGCGCCGGCGCGCGGATATTCGGCGACAGCGAAGTCCTTTTGCTGCGCAGGGACGCCGGACGATGGCTCCTCAAAACCGCGAGCGGCTCCGTCAGCGCAGAGAAGGTGCTGGTCGCAACCAATGGCTATACGGGAGCCCTGTGGCCGGGCCTGGAACAATCCCTGGTTCCGGTGTTCAGCGCGATCGCGGCGACCGAACCGCTTGCGCCGGCGGTCGCGGCCGCAATTCTACCCGGAAGACCCGTCGTCTACGAGGCCGGCAACATCACCGTGTACTACCGCATCGATGCCGAGAGGCGCCTGCTCATGGGCGGCCGCGGGCCGATGAAACCGATCGGCGATGCCTCCGCCATCCGCTACCTCACCGACTATGCGCTGCGGCTCTGGCCAGCAGTTGCGGGAACACGCTGGACACATGCCTGGAACGGCCGGGTTGCGATCACCAAGGATCATCTTCTGCACATTCACGAGCCGGAAGATGGCGTGCTGATCTGCCTTGGCTACAATGGCCGTGGCATCGCCATGGCCTCGGCAATGGGCGCTGCCCTGGCGCAGCGCCTGCGCGGCGACGAGACGTCGCCGTTTCCCATGCCGATTTCGCCGCTCAAGCCGATCCGGTTTCACCGCTTCTGGCCGCTCGGGGTGAAGGCGGCGATCCTTTCGGGGCGATTGAAGGACCGCTTCGGCCTCTGACGCGCAGAGCTTGCCCGGCCTGAAGGGCCTTGATTGTGGCCTTCCTACCGAAACTTTGGAAACGCGCCGCCGGCCGGCGCGTTGGCCCAGCTCTGCAAGGTCTGGCCGCCGTCGATCAACCAGTCGACGCCGGTGACATGTCTTGCCTCGTCCGAGGCCAGGAACGCCACGGCGGCCGCGACATCGCCCGGCTGGCCGATGCGGCGCAACGGGATGCGGTCGGCGAAATGCTGGACGCTGCTCTTGAAATCGCCGTCGCCGGAAGCCGGCACGCCGAGCGTCGTCTCGATCACGCCGGGGCAGATGGCATTGACGCGGACGCCGTAGGGTGCAGCATCGAGCGCCGCGACCCGCGTCAGCCCGACCACGCCATGTTTCGAGGCGACATAGCCGGCGCCGCCCGCAAGCACGTCCCAGCCGGCCATGGAGGACCCCATATTGACGATCGAGCCGCCGGTTTCGGCCTTGATCATCGCCCGAAGCGAAGCCTGCAGCACAAGGAAGATACCGCGCAAATTGATGCGGATGATGGTGTCCCAATCCTCCACCGGCAAATCGTGCACGGGAGCGACGACGCCCGAAATGCCGGCATTGTTGAACACCACATCCAGCCCGCCGAATGTCTCGACGGTGGTTTCAACGGCGCCGCGTACACTCTTCTCATCGGTGACGTCAGCCTCGATGGCGATGGTTTCTTTTCCCAGCGAGCGAGCCAGCTCGCGGGCAGCCGCGCCGTTGCGGTCGACAATGGCGACCCGCGCGCCTTCGTCCAGGAAACGCCGGACCGCGGCACTGCCGATGGCGCCGGCTCCGCCGGTAACAAGAACTATCTTCCGGTCGAACCGCTTCATCCCCTAGTCTCCGGCGTTGGATAGGAACGCCATGAATGGGCCGGCTCGAAGCCCAGCGTTTCGCGCGCATGGGCCGTGTCGAGGACGGAACCGAAACCGGCGATCGGCCGCGACAGGGCGACGCCTGGATAGACCCGGCTCACCAGCGCTTCGGTCTCCTCTTCCATAAAGGTGTCGGCGGCGCTGAGCAGGACGCGCAGATGGCCTTGGCCTTGCCATTCGAGCGCCCGCAGAAAGCCTTGCCCGGCGTCGCGCGCGTCGAGATAGGCCCACAGGTCGCGGGCACTGTCGGCGGTGGCGCGGCGCGGATCCACGCCCTCGAAGAACGAGCCTGGTGTCTGGATCCATGGCATGCGGATGCTGACGGCCGAAAAGGCGCCGCGGCGCACCGCCGCGTCGACGATTTCCTCGCCCAGCCATTTCGACAGGCCGTACGGATCCTGCGCGCCGACCGGATGGTTCATGTCGACCGGCAGATAGGGCGGAATGACCGCCTTCTCGAAGAAGGGATAGCCGAAGACGCTGAAGGACGAGGCATAGACGAAGCGCCTGGCGCCAGCCATGGCGGCGGCCTCGACGACATTGTAGGCGGTCGCGATATTGGTGCTGAACACCTCGCCGCCGGCCCGCCCGGTTGGCCGCGGAATGGCCGCGACATGCACGACGGCATCGCAATCGCGCACCAGCTGCAGGGTTGACCCCAGATCGGTCAGATCGGCGGTGGCGTGCCGCCATGCGCCGCCGACCGGCGTCACCGTATCGATGCCCAGCACATCGTGGCCGGCGGCAAGCAAAGCCTCGGCGACATGGCGGCCAAGCAAGCCGCTGGCTCCGGTGACGATCGTCCTCATATCACGGCCCTCGGCTCGGCAAACTCAGCGGCCCGAATATCATTGATGATCATACAAATCGAGCACATGGTTGCGGCCTCTTGTCAAGACCATATCGCGCTGGACAAATAGCGCATACGCTTGTCGCAGCGGCGTGCGCAAGGCCGACGGCTACAGCTTTGCGTCGAACGGGATTGACTTGGCATCCGCCAGGGTTTTTTGTATGAGCATCAACGATCGACCAAAGGAGATCGCCATGGCCGTGGACGTCTTTTCCTCACATCGGCACGACGACGCGGTGCGCCTCGATCCGCAGCGCGCGGCAATTGTCGTCATCGATATGGTCAATGAATTCTGCAAGCCCGGCGGGGCCATGGTCCTGCCTGGATACGAGACGCTGGTCGGCCCGCAACTGGCCGTCATCGAGGCGGCGCGCGCGCGCGGTGTCCCGGTGATCTGGGTTCACGATGCGCACCGGCCGGGCATGCGCCGCGAGCGCGAATGGGTCAAGCGCACGCCGCATTGCCTGGAAGGCAGCTGGGGACCTGAAATCATCGAGGACCTCGGGGCTCGAGATGATGAGATCCATGTCATCAAGCGTCGCTACTCGGCCTTCTTTCAGACCGACCTCGACCTGACGCTCAAGGACATGCAAGTCGACCAGTTGGTCATCTTCGGCGTGGTCACCAACATTTGCGTGCGCTCCACAGTCCACGACGCTTTTTTCCAGGGCTATGAGGTGGTGGTGCCGAGCGATTGCTGCGCGGCGACCGGACCGCGCGAGCAGGAAAGCTCGCTCTACGACATAGCGACGCATTTCGGCGTGGTCAGTAATTCGGCTGATGTGGTTGCTGCTCTTCGCGATGGAGCGTCACTGCAACCGACCGAGGTCGCGGCTTGAGCTATCCAGAGCCGGCGGCATCCGATACAGGCAACAGGAGTCCGGTTTGACGACCGAAAACAAATCCACGAAAAGCCCGGCACCGAAGCGCGGCAATGCAGAACCACTGAGCCGCGAGCAGGTGCTGGAGCGATACGCCGGGACCGGATACGCGTTGGACGAGCATCCTGCGCACATCATCCGCAAGGCGCATCAGCGCGCGACGCTGCGTTTCCAGCAGGTCATGGCTGGCGAAGATCTGTCGCCGACCCAGTTCGCGGCCCTTGCCACGATCCTCAAACACGGCGAAGTCTCGCAGAACCATCTCGGCCGGCTGACGGCGATGGACCCGTCCACAATCAGCATCGTCATGCGCAAGCTGCTCAAGCACGGTCTGATCACGCGCAGCGCTTCCGACACCGACCAGCGCCTGTCGATGATCGCGCTGACCGAAAAAGGGACCGAGTACACGCTCGAGCGGCTCGAACGCAGCGTCGAGGTCGGACGGCGCTTCCTGTCGCCGCTGTCACCCAGCGAACAGGCGACGTTGCTGCGCCTGCTGAAGCGCATCAATGACGACGACCCATCGAATGGCAACGGCGGCAAGTAAGCCGCGTCCAGGCCCTTTTCCATACCAGTAGAAATGAGACCCAATGTCGCCCGACCCCAAGTCGTCTGCCAGCACGCTCGTCGTCCGCAATATCGGCCTCATGCTCAGCGGTGACCTCGGCCAACCGATCATCGATGCCGACACCATTGTCGTGACCGACGGGCGCATATCAGGCATTGGCAAGGCTAGTGACGTCGACAGCGGCAACGCAGCAACAATCATCGATGCGATGGGCTGCGCGGTCGCACCAGGGCTTATCGACAACCATGCCCATCCGGTGGCCGGCGACTGGACGCCACGGCAGAACCAGATCGGCTGGATGGATTCGACCGTGCATGGCGGCGTCACCACGATCATCTCGGCGGGTGAGGTCCACACGCCGGGCCGCCCGCGCGACCTGGTCGGATTGAAGGCGCTGGCGATCGCGGCGCAGCGGACATTCTCCAACTTCCGGCCCAATGGCATGAAGATCCTGGCCGGAGCCCCCATCCTAGAGCCGGGCCTCACCGAGGATGACTTCCGATACCTCGCCGAGACCGGCGTGACGCTTGTCGGCGAGGTCGGACTTGGCGGCGTCAAGGATGGCCCAACCGGCCGGCAGATGATCGCCTGGGCGCGCAAATACGGCATGACCTCGATGACGCATACGGGTGGCCCGTCCCTGCCCGGCTCCGGCCGCATCGGTGCGGATGTCGTGCTGGAGGTCGACGCCGATATCGTTGCCCACGTCAATGGCGGGCCGACGGCGCTCCCCGAAGCCGAGATCCGGCAGATCTGCGAAAACGGCTCGCGCGCGCTGGAAATCGTCCATAACGGCAATCTGCGCACCGGACTGTTCGTGCTCGACCTGGCGAGGCAGCGCGGCGAACTTTCGCGTGTCATCCTGGGCACCGACAGCCCGGCCGGATCCGGCGTGCAGCCACTCGGCATTTTGAGGACGCTGACCATGCTGGCTTCGCTGGGCGGCATCGCGCCGGAAGTGGCGTTCTGTCTTGCCAGCGGCAACACGGCGCGCGTGCGCGGACTGGCTGACCGCGGCATCATCGAGGTCGGCCGCGCCGCCGACCTGATCTTCATCGATCAGGCGATCGGCGGCGCCGGCGACGGGCTGCTCGACAGCGTCGCGCTCGGCAATTTGCCGGGCATCGGCATGGTCGTCATCGACGGCGAGGTGCGGACCGGCCGCAGCCGCAATACCCCACCGGCGATGCGGGTGCCCGAAGTTCTGGCGGCTTGACGGTCAGCTTACACCGTCAACCCCGACGATCCTGTCCTTGGTTAACCCGCCGACGCGCGGGTGCGGCCGGCCGGAATCGGTGACGGCGATGGCAACGATGATCTCGTCGGCACGCGGTGCATCGGGAACACGGACCTCCATACCGTCGAAATGGCTGCGCACCCGCGCCGCGTCCTTGTGGCCGAGCGGTATGTCGAGCGGCACGCCGAGGCCGCCGCGCTTCTTCGATGAGGGAATGAGCGCGGCACCCTTGCCCAGCACATCGCGGAACGGGGCGCCTAGCTTTGGATGCAGGATGGCTGCGGCATGTTCAAGCTCGCCGTCGGCACCCACGGCGGCTGCTTTGCCGAAGCTTTCGACCTGATCACCGGCAATGCCTAGCGCAGCGACGGCCCGCCTGGGCAAGATATCGCCGAGCACCTCGCCGATGGCGCTCAACGCCGATAGATCCTCGGCAAAGGCACCGGCATAAGGGTTGCGGATCACCGCGATGGCTGCGGCACGCCGCGTCGGCGGGTCGACGGGGCGGCCACCCTCGATGCGGGTTTCCTCGACGATGGTGATGATGCGCCGGATTTCCGTGCTCATCGCAATCCGTCCTCGCCCTTGATGTCGACCGCCGCCAGGCCGCCGACCCGCGCATGAACGCGCGCGCCGGTCGTCATCGCCAGGATGACCGCCATCTCGTCGCTGCGCGGTGCGTCGCCGACGCCGATCTCGATCGCGTCGAAATGGCTGCGCACATAGGAGGCGTTGATGTGGGTGATCGGAATGTCGATGCGCGTTCCGGGGCCGCCGACCTTCTTGGTCGAGGGAACGATTGCCTTGGCGTCACCGAGAAGTTCGCGCATCGCGTAGCCACCCGGATTGTGCCACAGTGCGCCGTGTTCAAGCTCGCCGGCGGCGCCGACGATGGCACCCTTGCCATAGCCTTCGACAGCGGCGACGCCATCGCCCAAGGCATCGATCAGGCGCCGCGCCATTTCGAGGCCGAGCGGCTTCAGATCCTCCATGAAGCCGGTGATCTCTTCGACGTAACGCCCGGCAAAAGGGTTGGCGATGACGGCGACGATCGCGCCGCGCTTGGGCGGGCGTACCGCGGGAGGCCCACCCTCATGGAAGATCTCCTCGACCTGGACCAGAAATTTCCTGACCACCACTGCTGGCATTGCGCGTATCCTTCGTCCCGTCACTCATGAAAACTCGTTAGAGTATCAACAATTATGGATCGTCGATATTTGTCAAGCGTCGCGGTGGAGGACGCGGATCATAGACCTGAGAAAACTGCATCGGATGACGATTGACAGCCTGTTTAGCCGCTCCTAAACTCATATGACCATCAACGAACTTGCCGGCATTCCGGTGACATGTGGGGATGGTCAAGGCGTGGCTTCAAAAGCTGAAAAAAGCTGAAGGGGAATGATATGACAAGGGCGCTCAAGAGTTTATGTCTGGCCGGCACGATGCTTGCCATTTCGTTGGGATCGGCTGCCGCACAGACCAAGGTTTCCGTGGCCGCCATCTCGGGATATTTCGCACAGGGCTTTGGCGTTTCGATCGTCAACGGCCTCAACAAGGCCAAGACCGATTTCGGCATCGACCTCAAGCTGGTCGACACCGGCAATCGCGCCCTGGACTATCAGGAGCAGTTCGAAAACCTCGCCAAGGGCAAACAGTACGACCTCATCTTCGTGATGGGCTGGGAGCTGGTGGATTCCCTGCAGAAGGTCAGCAAGGAGTATCCCGACCAGCGCTTCGTCTTCATCGATGGCGTGCTCGACAATCCCAACATGATCTACGCCAACTTCGCCGAGGAACAGGGCTCCTTCGTCGCCGGCGCGCTGGCCAGCATGATCGAGGCCAAGGGCAGCGAGTTTCCCAAGATCGGCGACGGCAAGGCAATCGGCTTCGTCGGCGGCCGTGACATCCCGGTGATCCGCAACTTCCTCGGCGGCTACGAGCAAGGCGCCAAATACGCCGCGCCCGATGTCAAGGTGAACTCCGTCTTCGCCGGCACCTTCGACGATCCGGCCAAGGGCAGCGAGCTTGCCCAGGCGCTTTACGGCCAGGGTTCCGATATCGTCTACAACGTTGCCGGCCCGACCGGTGAGGGCGTCATGCAGGCCAGTGCCGCGGCCGACAAATATTCGATTGGTGTCGATATCGACATGTGCGCCACCGCGCCCGGAAATGTGCTCGGCAGCATGCTGAAGCGCGGTGACATCGCCGTCTACACACTGATCAAGGACGAGGTCGGCGGCAAAAAGGTCACCGCCGGCACCCGCACCTTCGACCTCGCCTCTGGCGGCGTCGAGTTCAAGGTCTGCGACGACATCGCACCGAAGATCCCGGCCGACGTGACGACCAAGCTGGACGAGATCAAGAAGGGCATCCTCGACGGCAAGATCGTCATCGCCAAGGCGAAGTAAGCCAGCAACAGCGCATCCCTCCCAAGAAAGCGCTACACTGATCCGTTGCGGCATGCCGCGACGGATCAGTGACCAATCTGCGAGAGAGCCCTCAATCTGCGAGAGCCATGGTGTCGAACGCGCCGGGATCATCGACCATCCACAGTCCTGCCGCGATGGCCGTCGAGTTGACGGCTATCACCAAGCGTTTTGGCGCCTTTGTTGCCAATGACGGCATCGACCTTGCTGTTCGCCGGGGCGAGATTCACGCCATTATCGGCGAGAACGGCGCCGGCAAGACGACACTGATGAACATCCTGTTCGGCCTGCTGCAGCCCGACGAAGGCTCGATCCGGCTGAATGGCGAGGCGACGGTGGTGGCAGACCCGGCCGAAGCCATCAAGGCTGGGCTCGGCATGGTGCACCAGCATTTCAAGCTGGTGCCTTCGCTCTCCGTCGCCGACAACGTCTTTCTCGGCATGGAAATCCGCCGCCACGGGCTGATCGACCATGCCGCGCAGATCGCGCGCACTAGCGAATTGTCGAAGCGTTTCGGGCTGCATGTCGATCCGACCGAGCGCGTCGGCCTGCTCTCGGTCGGCATCGAGCAGCGCATCGAAATCCTGAAAGTTCTGGTGCGCGGCGCCCGCACCATCATCCTCGACGAGCCGACGGCGGTGCTGACGCCGCAGGAGAGCCGCGAACTGTTCCAGACGCTGCGCAGCTTCGTCGCCGAAGGCATGACCGTGATCTTCATCTCGCACCATCTGGAAGAGGTGATGGAGGTGTCCGATACGGTCACGGTGCTGCGCAACGGCAAGAAGGTCGCGACCCGCCCGACATCGGAACTCAGCAAAGACGAACTGGTTCGCATGATGGTCGGCCGCGACGTCAGTTTCGAGCGCCGTCCGCGCGCCGAGTTGCAAGGCGATGTGATCCTTGAGGTCAAGGATTTGTGGGCGCGCGACGACCGCCGCTTGCCGGCGCTTCGCAACGCCAGCTTCATTGTCCGTGCCGGTGAGGTCGTGGGGATTGCCGGCGTCGCCGGCAACGGGCAGACGGAACTAGCAGAAGTGCTTTCCGGTCTGCGGCCGGCAAGCCATGGCGAGGCCTGGCTGAAAGGCAAGAATCTCGCCGCACTCTCCCCCGCCGCGATCCGCGAGGCCGGCCTTGCCCATGTCCCTGGCGATCGCATGGTGCACGGGGTCGATGGCAACGCGTCGATCGCGGCAAACACACTGATGGGCCGCCAGCATCGTGCGCCGTGGAGCCGCAATGGCGTGCTCGACTGGAAGGCGATCGGCCAGAATGCCGGCGCACTGATCAAGCGTTTCGACATCCGTGCGCGCGGGGCCAACGATACCGTCAAGCGGCTTTCCGGCGGCAACATCCAGAAGGTCGTGCTGGCGCGCGAATTCACCAACGGCGCCGACTTCCTGCTGATCGACCAACCGACGCGCGGCGTCGACATCGGCGCCCAGGAGGCCATCCATGACGAGATCATGCGCCAGCGCGCCGCCGGCCGCGCGATCCTGCTGATTTCCGTGCAGCTTGACGAACTGGCGGCGCTCGCCGACCGCATCCTAGTGATGTTCAACGGGCGGATCATGGGCGAAGTCGCCGGCGACGACGCTGACGAAGACAGGATCGGCATGATGATGGCGGGCGTATCGCCGCAGCTGGAGCCCGCATGATGAGTGACCGTTTACGCGCCTTTTCCGGCCAGATCATCGCGGTGGGCGTAGCCTTGCTGCTGGGTGCGATCATCATCCTGCTGGTCGGCGAAAGCCCGCTCCGTGTCTTGATGACGCTGCTGCGCGGTGCCTTTGGTGACCAGGAGAAGATTGCCGGCACCTTGCTGCAGACGACGCCGATCCTGATCTGCGGCGTCGCCGCCTGCATCGGCCTGCGCGGCGGCATGTTCAATGTCGGCATCGAGGGCCAGCTGTTCCTGGGCGGATTTGCCGCCGCCTGGGTCGGCTTCACCTTTTCCCTGCCCGCGGGCATCCACACGCTGGCGGCGCTGGCGCTGGCGGTCGTTGCAGGCGCGGCCTGGGTCGCCATCCCCGCTTTTTTCCGCGCCCGCTACAACACCAACGAAGTTGTCTCGACGATCCTGTCGAACTACATCGCCGTGCTGCTTACCTCCTATTTCACCATCTTCCTGTTCAAGCGGCCCGGCGGCTGGTCGGAGACGCCGCCGATCCTGGCGACAGCCTATCTGCCGGAGATCTTTTCCTTCTCGCGGCTGAATTGGGGGCTGTTCATCGGCCTGCTGCTGGCGGTGGGCGTGGCGCTGGTCTTCCGCTACACCAGTTGGGGCTACGGCGTGACCATGGTCGGGTCGGCGCCGAAATTCGCCGAGTATGGCGGTGTCAATGTGAAGCGGCAGGGCTTCATCGTGCTGCTGCTTTCGGGCGCCGTCGGCGGACTGGCCGGTGGTGTCGAGACGCTTGGTGTGCATCACCGGTTCATGGAGGGCTTTGCTCCCGGCTTCGGCTTCGACGGGCTGATCGCCGCCCTGCTCGCCAATGGCTCGCCGGTTGCCACCATCGTCACGGCACTGTTCTTTGGCGCGCTGCGCAGCGGGTCGCTGCTGCTCGAGGTCGATACCAGCGCGTCGCGTGAAATCATCACCGTGATCCAGGCGCTGATCATCCTCAGCGTCTCGGCGCAGGTCCTGATCAAACGCCGTGGCGACAGCCAGGCGGGGGAGCGGCGATGGAAATTCTAGATAAGCTCATCAACGTCGCGCTGATCGCCGCGACGCTTCGCACCACCGCGCCAATTCTCCTGGTCGCGCTTGGCGGGTCATTCACCACCAAGGCCGGCATCTTCAACATCGGCCTCGAAGGCCAGATGCTTGTCGGCGCTTTCTTCGCCGTCATCGGCTCGATCTGGACAGGTTCGGCATTCGCAGGGGTCGCCTGCGGCGTCGCCGCGGCACTTGTCTTAGCCCTTGCCTTTGCCGTGCTGGTGGTGACGTTCCGGGCCAATGAGGTGGTCGTCGGGCTGGCGCTCAACATCCTTGCCGGCGGCATGACGATCTCGCTGATGAAGGCGATTTTCGGCACCCGCGGATCGATCGTCGGTCACGGCATTGTCGGCCTGCCCAAGGTGCAGATACCCGGTGCCCAGGCGTTGCTCGGCTCATGGGCGCCGCTGATCTCCGGTTTCACGCCGATCGTCTATGTCTCCTTCATCGCGGTGCCGCTGCTGGTGCTGTTCTACAACCGCACCCGGCTCGGGCTCTATATCCGCGTCGTCGGCGAGAAACCCGAAGCCGCCGAAGCGCTCGGCATCTCGATCACCCGCGTCCGCTACATCGCTTCGCTGCTGTGCGGATTGCTGGCCGGCCTCGCCGGCGCGCATCTGTCGCTCGGCTACATCACGATGTTCACGGAGAACATGTCCTCGGGCCGTGGCTTCATGGCAGTGGCGATCCTGATCTTCTCCAATGGCGACCCGCTGAAGGTGCTGGCCGGCTGCCTGCTGTTCGGCTTCGCCGATGCCTTCTCGCTGCGCCTGCAGACATTCGGTTTCCCGTCCTATCTGGTGCTCACTGTGCCTTACGTGGTCGCATTGACGGCGTTGTTCGCGCTGTCCTACCGGGCGCGGCCAAAAATCGTCAAGGAGACGCTGGCGTCGATGCAAAAACTCCTGTCGGTGGACAGGAACAGCGCCACGGCCGACAAAAATCCGCAATGAAGGAACTCTCAATGGAACGCATAATCCTCGACGTGGATTCTGCCGGCGACGATATTCTGGCCGTGCTGTTTGCCGCGGCGAACCCGAATGTCCGGCTCGAAGGCGTCACCACCGTCACCGGTGCCGCAGGCCCGATCGAACAGGTCACCAATGTCGTCCTCAACACGCTGACGCTGGCCGGGCGCGACGATATCCCGGTCCACGCCGGCGCCTGGCGGCCGATCGTTGGCAATTCCAAGGCCGACATGGAGGCGCCGGTGCATTTCGAGAAGCGGCTGATCGCCCGTTTCGGCGACAGGTTGAAGAAATTCAATCCGCCGGCGCCAACGCCCTCACGCCAGGCGACGCCGGGTCATGCGGTCGACTTCATCATCAACACGGTGATGGCCAACCCGGGTAAGATCACACTGGTCACGACGGGCCCGTTGACAAATGCCGCCATGGCACTGCTGCAGCAGCCGCGTCTGACCGGCGCGCTCAAGCGGCTGCTGGTGCTGGGTGGCAATTTCCAGACGCCCGGCAACATGACCCCGCTATCGGAATACAACATCTGGGCCGACCCGGAGGCTTCACGCATCGTGCTCAACGCCGATGTCGACAAGATCCTGGTGCCGCTCGACATTTGCGAGGACAACCGCGTCGCCGCCTCGATGCTGACGCGCGACGATATCGCCGACATGCAGGGCGTTGCCCGGAAGAACCCCGTCTTCGACATGATCGCCGACAGTTTTCCGATCTACATCGACATCTGGCGCGAATTCTTCGACTTGGTCGGCTTCCCGATGGATGACGTCATCACCGTGGCGCTGGCCTTCGATCCCGGCCTTGCCACCATGACCGAGCCGCTCTTCGTCGATGTCGTGCTCGACGGCCGCCTCGCGCGTGGACAGACGGTCGCCCATCGCGGCCGTCAGCTGCTGCCCGGCGGCGGGCCCAAGACCACGCGCATCTGCACCGATCTCGACGGCCGCCGCTTCCTGAACATCTTCAAGCAAACCATCGCGCGCTACGAACAAGCGGCGTGAGGACCGATAACATGACCATTGCAACTCCTATCCTGTTCGATTGCGACCCCGGCCACGACGACGCCATCGCGCTGGTCATGGCGCATCGTTCACCGGCCATCCAACTGCTCGGCGTCACGACGACCTGCGGCAACGCCGAGGTCGAGAAGACGACGGCCAATGCGCTGCGCATCCTCGAATATATCGGCGCAGGCGACGTGCCTGTGGCGCAAGGCTGTCACCGTCCGCTGGCGCGGCCGCTGGTGCTCGGCACCGCCGATGGTCCGAGCGGACTTGAGGGGTCACCCTATTTGCCGCAGGCCACAATCAAGCCGGTCGACCAGCACGCGGTTGATTTCCTTGCCGACAAACTGCGCGCTTCAGCCGAGCCGATCCTGGTCGTCGCCACCGGCCCGCTGACCAATATCGGCCTGATGATCCTCAAGCACCGCGACGTGCTGCCCAAGATCAAGGAACTGATCTGGATGGGCGGCGTGTTCTACCGCAAGAGCGAGATCATCACGCCGACGGAGTTCAATGCTTTCTGCGATCCGGAAGCGCTGAAGATCGTGCTGGACAGCGGTGTGCCGATCCTGATGGTTGGCCTTGATGTCACCATGCAGGTGCTGATCGAGGCGCCGCAATATGCCGAACTCGCCACCATCGACACGCCGCTTGGCAAGCTCGTCAATGACTGGCTGCTGTTCTACGAGAAGCTGCATCGCAACTCGATGGGCGTCGGCGGTGCCATGCATGATCCGCTGGCATTGGCGCTGGCCATCGACCCGACGCTGGTGCGCACGCGCCCGGCCCATATCGGCGTCGATTTGTCCGGCACCTATGCGTTCGGTGCGACGGTCGCCGATTTCTGGAGCGAGCGCGGCGAAAAGGACAATGCCCGCATCGCCCACGAGGTCGACGCGGATCGTTTCTTCAAGCTGATGTTCGACCTGCTGCGGGACTAGACCCGCTCGGGGATATTCCCTTGCTTCAGCATGACCCGGTGCCGACAACCGGGTCAGACAATCTTTGGGCGTGCCATCGCAGATGGTCATCCATGAATGTCGAAATGAAGAAATACGAGTGGTCGTAGCCGTCCTGCATGCGCAGTGTCAGAGGGATGCCGGCCTTGGCGCAGGCCGCATCCAGAAGCCAGGGCCTCAGCCCATCCTTGAGAAATCCGTCCGACGTCCCCTGATCGACGAAAAGCTCGGGGAAACGGTGGCCATCCTCGATGAGCAAGGTGGCATCGTAGCCTCGCCATGCGGTCTCGTCCGTGCCGAGATATTTTTCGAAGGCCGGGCGCGACCAGCCGGCAGTGCTCGGCTGCACGATCGGCGCGAAGGCCGAGCAGCTTTTGAAGCGATCGGGATTCTTGAGCGCGATCGTCAGTGCGCCATGCCCGCCCATCGAGTGGCCGAAGATCGCCTGGCGCGTCATGTCGGCTGGAAATTCCCGGGCGATCAACGCCGGTAATTCCTCGGTGACATAGCAATACATGCAGTAGTTCGTGGCGTAGGGCGTTTGCGTGGCATCGACGTAAAAGCCGGCGCCGCCGCCAAACTGCCAATTGTCCTTCTCATCGGGAATATCAGCGCCGCGCGGGCTGGTGTCGGGGCAGACGATGATCAGGCCAAGCTCGGCGGCCATACGCCTGTACTCACCCTTGTCCATGACATTGGCATGGGTGCAGGTAAGACCAGAGAGATACCACACGACGGGGCAAGGTTTTTCACGGGCCTGCGGCGGCACGAAGACGGCAAAAATCATGTCGCAGGCGCAGGCATCCGAAGCATGGGAGTACACGCCCTGCACCCCACCGTGCGACTTGGCGGAGGAGATGGTCTTCGTCTGGTCCGACATGTATTTCTTCTCCGCCATTGGCAAACGTCATTGTCGGCCGCCTGTCTACGGCATCGATCGGGACCACGGCAACCCGGATGGATTGGACCATGTTTCCCAGACTCCTTTGCCGACCGAAGAGTGGCTCGGGTTGCGGCAGAAATGCTCATTTTTGGGATCGCGACCGGTCATCCAGGGCCGGGTTGAACCAGCGACCAAGCGCTTCCGCCAATCCATCAGTCTTCTCGCCGGCCCAGGCAATGCAGGCATCGGGACGGATCAGCATCGAGGGTCCCTCCTCGACGGCGACGCAACGTATCCTGCGCGTACGGGCCGCAACGAGCCTGGAAGCCTTGCCATCACTTGTAGCGTCGAGAAGAACACCCATGCCATCCTGCATGAGATCGTAGAGCGAGACGTTCGCATCGCCATGTCGGACCGGCCTGTCGCCAATCAGCCGCCCGACATCGTCGCGCTCCGAGCCGAGGTCGTAACGGATGGAAAGGCCGCTCATGATCTCGCCGATGAACCGGTTGACGTCGTCGAACTGCATGAGATTGGCGACGATGTCGCGGATCGCACCCGCTTGCGGATCAGGCCGCATGATGGCCATCTGGGCAAGCGTGTTGGCCAGGACGGCTTCGGCGACGGGCCGCCGCTCGGCCGTGTAGGTGTCGAGCAGACGGTCGGGCATCTCGCCGCGAATGACGGCGGCGAGCTTCCAGCCGAGATTCGCGGCATCCACAAGCCCGAGGCCCAGGCCTTGACCGCCGAACGGCGTATGGACATGTGCCGCGTCACCGGCAATCAGCACCCTGCCTCGGCGGCAGCTGTCGGCGAGCCGCGTATTGTCGGTCCACCGGCTGCCGCTTTCGAGCGCCCTCACGCTGACATCCGCTCCGCTGACACGGCGCAGGACGGCTTCGATTTCCTCGCCCGTGACCGGCGCCTGCCGGTCTTCAGGCGGACCGCTGAAGTCCAGCATCACCAATCGGCCGGGAAACGGTCCGTAGGAGAACACGCCACCTGATGTGCGATGCCAACCACTGGGCAGCAGGCGTTCGGGATGGTCGATCTCGGCGACCGCCTGGTACATCGTCATTGTCGGCGCCGTTCCGGGGAAAGCAAAGCCCGCCATCTTGCGGATGGAGCTGCGCCCGCCGTCGCAGCCAACGAGGTAGCTGCAGCGTATCTGGCTGGCGCCCGCCGGAGAAACCCATTCCACGTCCACCGCGTCTTCCTGTTGGACGACGTTCGTCACATCACACTCACGACGCAGTTCGATGCCCAGAGAGCACGCGCGGTCGGCCAGCATGGCTTCCACGGCCTGCTGATCCACAGGGCGGGCACGCCGTTCCGGCTCTTTCTGCGCGTCCTTTCGGATAAGGGACAATCCAGCGAAATGGCCCGTGAATTTCGACCCTCGACCACGCACGTCGGGGCCGCCGGCCTGCTCGGTAAATTGCTTGATTGCCGCGAAGGTGCGTGCCTCCGCCGCGGCAATAGAGGCAGCCATCCCGCGACGCTGCAACGCTTCGCTTCCTAGCGGCCCGATGCCCATTGCTTTGCTGGCCGTGCTTGCCGCGGCCAGACGCTCCAGCATGAGAACGCGCGCACCGGCCAAAGTCAGTTCGATGGCCGTCAGCAGCCCGACAGGTCCGGCTCCAACCACCACAACATCAATGCGATTTTTCATATACTTAATCCCAATATGTACTCAGTATATGATTTTCACACGCGTGATGGAATGTCAATGAAAATGTGTACTCAGTACACAAACATGCCACCGACAGGACACCGAAAGCAGTGATCGCCTTGGTGACGAATTCGATCGAACTGAAAAAACAAGAGATAGATGACGAGCAGTTCGGGAACGCCACGTACTCGTACCCGTCGACCAGCAGCGACAGGGGAAATATCCTTGCCCGTCACACCACGATCGGCACCGACGCGCCATCCATGTTGATGACGACACCGGTCACGTAGCTTGCATTCGCGGAACAGAAGAAGGCGACGACCGATGCGATTTCGGCGGGATCGGCCAGTCTGCCGATGGGTATGGCGTCCGTCGCCTGGCGCAGGGCTTCCTGCTCGCTGATCCCCTGGCTTGCCGCAACCGCTTTCATGCCTTCACTCACCCGGCCTGTTTGGGTGAGGCCGGGATTGAGCCCGATGATGCGCACGCCGCGAGCGGCATAGGCGTTTGCCAGACCGACCGTCGCCAGCATCAGCGCCGCGTTGGCGGCGCCTCCGGGCAGATGGACCGGCGAGGCGACCTTGCCGCCGTTGCCGATGATGTTAACGATCACGCCCGAGCCGCGGTCCGCCATCTTCTTGACCACCGGATCGATGACGTTGATGTAGGGGAAATACTTGTCGTCCATCGCGGCCCGCCAGGCTTGCGGGCTGAGCTCCTGTACCGGCGTGCGCTTTGCCGCACCGGCGCTGTTGACAAGGATGTCGATCGGACCGACGTCCCGCAAAACCTTCTCCACAGCCTCTTTCGCGTCATCGCCCAATCTCAGATCGACCGCGATCCCAACGGCACCGGGAAGCACCGAAAGGGCGGCATCGATGTTGGATTGCGACCGGGAGCAGATGACGACCCTTGCGCCTTCGGCTGCGAGCAACTTTGCGCAAGCAAGCCCTATGCCTTTGGAGCCGCCCGACACCTTGCGATCTTGTCTTCAAGGCCGAGGTCCATGCGCAGTCCTTCCTGACAGATACGGCCACCTATCAATCCTGGCGCCGTGATCGGCTTCTTTGCTCATTGCTTGATGAAGTCGCCCGTATAGATCTGACCGGCAAGTGTGTAGGTTCCGGCCAACGTCCGGTCGGACAACGTCGTAAAACTGATGTCGGCGCCATTCGGCAGACGCTGGAGCTTCAACGTCGTCCCTGAAATCCTTCCCGTGCCGGCGGCCTCTCCCGGATTGTTGTCGCCCAGCTTTCCCCAGGCGACGGTGACCGTCACATTGCCGTTCGCAGAAATCGTCTGGACGGCGACTTCCGCGTCATACATCCCCTGCAATCGCCCAGCCCACATGCCCGAAAAGGCCGCGTATTTCTTTGGGACGCCCGGTGCGGGGGGAGTGATGGTCACGGATTGATCCATGATTGCCGAACCAGGAGCAACGGCGGCCGGAGCCAGGCCAGGTTGAGGAGGAACGGTAGCGGGATCCGACGCAGGTTCGGTGGGTGGCGGTTCCGCGGGTGCCGACTGGCACGCGACCAAGGCAATCGCCGCAAAGCCCAGCATCATGTTCCGCATCGAATTCTCCACATCAAAACTGTCGGCCGGGCGCAAACCATTGCACGTCATTCTACGCTACCGTCCGATGCCATGTGTATAGCGCTTTAATCCGTGCCCGGCTGCGTTTCAGCGGGGAATGTGATGCCGCGGCGCGGACTGGTCCGTCAACTGGTCTTGCAGGTCGACCGAAATGCGCTATCCAAAGGCTTCCAGAGAGCCTGACGCAGCCGACGAGAACGGGAACCACGTCTTGACCGAGTTCCTCATTTTCTTCTTCAAATCTCGTGGATGGGAGCGGCGGCGGTGGAGCACCTCCCCCGCCGCTTTGGCTCATTGAGCCGAGAGAGCCTGGGCCGCCGTCTCGATGATCTTGGCCACGGCCTTGGGCTGCGACACGTAGACCGCATGGCTGGCAGCGACCTCGGTGATTTGCGACTTGGCGCGATCCGCCATCAATTTCTGGACACGTGGCGGGATCATCTTGTCGTTGGTGGTCAACAGATACCAGGACGGCTTTGCCCGCCAGGCCGGGTCGCTCACCTTGCCGGCCGCGCCTTCAAGGCCGAAAGGCACCCGCGAGGCGTTCATGAATCCGGCGAGTTGATTGCTGACGTCGCCTGCAAAAGACGTGTGGAACTTCGCCTCGTCGAGGAACAGGAAGCCGTCCACGGGCGGCAGGATCGGCGGCACCGGGTCTTGTTTTCTCGGGGTTGGCCAAGCATGTCTATGATCGACTGATCCTTGTCTGGAGCGAAGGCCGCGATGTAGACGAGGCCCGCAACGTTGGCGTCCGTGCCGGCTTCGCTGATGACGGCACCGCCATAGCTGTGGCCGACCAACACGACCTTGCGCAGCGCTTCCCCAGGGAATTGAGCGATTGCCGCCTGGTGGTGATGAGCAAGGCGAGAGAGAACCAATTCTTGCGCGGCAAATGACGTCCTGGCTTATACCGGGCTGCGCCCGATCCGCCACTGATAGGGTGGTGGTGTGCCGTTGACTGCGTAGTCGCCTACGATGCGGTCCTTGTAGATGCGCGGGTTGTGCGAAGACAGGGTGCGAGCGTTGCGCCAATGGCGATCGAGGCCGATCGGCTTCCTGGTCGAGGACGCGCCCAGCGCATCGAAGATGATCGTCGACGCTTCAAGAACCAGATTCGTGACGACCGTCACCGCTTGCGATGTCTCGAGTTCAGCGACAGCGTTGGCCTTTTCCTCGGCATCGGCATCGCCGGCAAAGTGTGCCTGATAGGCGCGATCGATGGCTTGCGCGACCTGCAAGACAATGGCGCCTGCCGCATAAGCGTTGCTGCGAATACGGCCGACGACCTGAAGCACTTGCGGATCCTGGCTTGAGCGCGGGCTGGCGGCATTGGAATAGGAGCGATTGCGCGCGGCAACAGCGGCGGCGGTCTCGTTGGCTATCGCCCGGCCGATACCGGCGAGGGTGGCAAGATGCACCAGCTGGTAGAAGGCGGCGCCATAGCGGAACTTGTCGTCGTCGACGACGACATCGCCGGGGTCGACCGTGGCATCGGTAAAGATCGTGGTGCCGCTGGCCGTCAGCGTCTGGCCAAAACCGTCCCAGTCGTCGACGACATTGACGCCCGGATCGTCGCGGCGCACCTGCAAGACGATGCCTTCCCCGTCGAGCCCCGTCGCACCGACATCGATCCAGTCGGCGAACAGCGAACCGGTGGTGTAGTATTTGGTGCCATTGAGCACCAGCCTGTCATCCTTGTTCGAGATGCGCGTCGAGAAGACGTCCTGTTTGGCATCGCCGATCTCGGTCCAGGCATTGCCGGCGATCTCGCCGCGGGCAATGCGCTCCGCCCAGCGCTTGCGGCTCTCGCCTGATGTCTTGTTGACGACATCTTCGACAAAGCCAAAATGGCCGCGCAGCGCCTGGGTGATATTGGAGTTTGCCGCCGACAGCTCGATCAGGATGTTGGCCAGTTCAGGCAGCGTCGCGCCAAGGCCACCTTCGGCTTCAGACAAGCGCAGCGCCCCCAGGCCCGCCTGCTTCAACTTCGCAATCTCTTCTGCCGGCAGTTCGCGGCCAAGCTCCCGCTCGACCGCACCAGCGGCGATCTCAGCAAATATCGGCCGGAACCGTTCTGCCAGTGTCTCATAGCGTGCGCTGGGGCCTGCGCCCCAAGCGGTATCGATCTGTGTCATTTTGCATTGTCCTGAAATTGGCTGTCCCACCCGGTGCGGGTGAGGCGGTCAGTGTGGTTTGGCGACATGGGCACCGCCCAGGTAGAAGTCCTGGACATCCTCACGGGCTCGCAGTTCCTCTGCCGTTCCCGACAGAACAACGCGGCCATTTTCGAGGATGTAGCCGTAATCGGCGTAGCGAAGCGCGAGATTGGCGTTCTGCTCGGCAAGCAGGAAGCTGACGCCTTGCTCACGGTTCAGAATGCGGATGATCTCGAAGATTTCCTGCACGATGATCGGCGCGAGACCCATGGACGGCTCGTCCAGCAGTACGAGGCTCGGCTTGGTCATCAGCGCGCGGCCAATGGCCACCATCTGCTGTTCGCCCCCGGAAGTCAGGCCGGCCTTCACCTTGCGCTTCTCCTTGAGGCGCGGAAACCATGTGTAGATCCGTTCGATGTCGTGCTGCAGGTCTGCCCTGCTCGGCTTGCGGACGAAGCCGCCGGAGAGGATATTTTCTTCGACCGTCAATTGCGCGAAGCAATGACGGCCCTCCAGCACCTGCACGACACCTTTGGCGACGAGCCTGGAAGCCGAAAGGCCGCTGACCGGCTCGCCCTGCCACAGGATGTTGCCGCGACTGACCTTGCCGCGCTCTGGTCCAAGCAGATTGGAAACCGCCTTCAGCGTTGTGGTCTTGCCCGCGCCATTGGCGCCGAGCAGGGCAACGATCTTGCCCTGTTCGACCTTGAGCGACACGTCGCGCACCGCCAGGATCGCCTGACCATAGAGCGCTTCCATATTCTGGATCTCGAGGAAGCTTTTTGCTGCGATGGTCATGTGTCGATCCTGTCCGTGCGGGTAGGCGTCAGTTCGTTGCAACGCGGGGCTCGATGCCCTTTTCCTTGGCGTAGGCGGCTGCCTTTGCCTTGATGACGTCGGCAAACAGCGAGGCGTCGGCCTTGATCCAGTCGGTCCTTGTGTCCCAGGACTGACCGTTCCACTGGATGATCTTGGCGGCGATGGTTTCGCCCTTGTGGTTGTCGATCGAGGTTTTCAGCGGGCTGATGAGCCCTTCCGCGCCAAGCTCGGCGATCCGCTTCTGATCGATGTCGAGGTTTTCGAGCGCCCACTGACCTTCGGCGGCGGTCAATGGCCTGTTGCCGAATTTCTTATGGCCGGTGCGCAGCGCCTCGACGAAGGTGATGGCTTCGATCACGCCGTAATTGTAGTAAACCGTGCCGAACTTCGAATTGTCCTTCAGGTCGGACTTGCCCTTGTCGAGGATGTCAGCCTTCAGCGTCTTCAAGATGCCGTAGTTGGTGCCCGGCGAGAAGACGGAGACGGCGAGGTAACCGTTGGCGGCAGCGCCCGCCGGACGGGCATCGTCTTCCGAACCGCTCCAGATATCGCCGATAATGCGATTGGCCGGGAAGCCGACGCGAGCCGCGGTCTTGATCGCCACCGGCGTCATCACGCCCCAGCCGCGCAGGAAGACCCAGTCGGCGTTTGCACGGCGGATCTGCTGCCACTGTGTTTGCTGCTGTTCGCCGGGATGCGGAACCGGGATCTGGATGTCTTCGAAGCCATATTTCTTGGAGAGGATGCCGAGCGGCTCGATCGTGTCGCGGCCATAGCCGCTATCGTGATAGAGCGTCGCGATCTTCAGCCCCTTGAGCTTGTCATAGCCGCCCGCCTGCTGGGCGATGTAGTCGACGATGATCTGGGCTTCGCTCCAATAGTCGAACACCAACGGATACTGGTAGGGAAACACGCGACCGTCGGTGGCGATGTTCTGGCCGCCGCCAGGGCTGACGATCGGGATCTTGTCGATGCGGGCCTTGTCGGTGAGCGCGACGTCGAGACCGCTCGAATGCGGATAGATCGCCGCCGTCAGCGCGCCGTTGTAGCCGTTCTTGTAGCGTTCGTAGCATTCGATGCCGCGCTCGATCGTGTAGGCCGTCTCGCATTCCTGGACCAGGATCTTGACGCCGTCGACGCCGCCCTCGACCTCATTGATGTAGCGGAGATAATCGATGTTGCCGGCGCCGAAGGGAATGAACGACGGAGCATAGGGTCCGGTGCGGTAGGTGAACAGCGGATAGAGCTGTTGGCCGGTGCCGTCTTCGGCGAAGGACGCGCTGCTCAGCAGCGTGACGGCCATCGCGGCAGCGGCCGCCAGCGACATGGTCTTGGTTAACAATGACATTGTGCAACCCTTGTTTGAGTGGTTTGGCGAAAGTGACGACCGATGCTTGGGAGGAGGCGAAACACCCGGCGCCGAGGTGTTTTGTCTGTCTGAATTCAACCGGATGATCGTGTTCGCGAGCGAAGGGCTTGCACGCCGCGCCTTCCCAGGCTCGACAATCCATCCGGTTCCTTGATCAGCAGCACGATGATGATCGTGCCGAAGATGATGTGCTGCAGGTTTGCCAACGCGCCCTGATCGCCGAGGAAAGAAAGATCGATGATCAGCGACAACCGGTCGAGCAGGATCGGCGTCAGCACGATGAAGGCGGCACCGAGAAAGTTGCCGAAGATGGTTGCGACGCCGCCGATGATGACGATGAACAGGATCTGGAACGATTTATCGAGATTGAACGCATGCGCATCCGAGGTGCCAAGATATCCGAAGGCCCAGAGCGCGCCGGCGATGCCAAGGAAAAACGAACTTATGCCGAAGGACAGCAGCTTGCGGCGCGCAACGCGGATGCCGATGACCGAGGCAGCGACATCCATGTCGCGGATCGCTATCCATTCGCGGCCGACACGGCTTTTGACGATGGCGAAGGCCAGCGCGATCAGCAGCACCGTGGTCGCGATCACCAGATAGTAGCGGCCGGTGGCCGACTGGAGGTCGTAGTCGAGGATCTGCAGTCGAGGCGCCGAGATGGTCAGCGACTGGCTGTCATTCGAAAACCAGCTGAAATTGGTGAACAGCCATTCAAAGAAGAACTGGGCACCCAGCGTCGAAGCGCCGAGATAGAAGCCCTTGATGCGCAGCGACGGCAGCCCGAAGATGACGCCGGCAGCAGCCGCGATCAGGCCGGCAAGGATCAGGACGACCGGCAGCGGCAAGAACGGCGCGCGCAGCAGCAAATTGTAGGTCGAGAAGGCGCCGATCGACATGAAGGCAGCCGAACCGATCGACACCAGCCCGGTATAGCCCATCAGCAGGTTCAGCCCGATGCCGGCAAGCCCCATGATCACCGTCGGGATGATGATCGAGCTCAGCCAGTAATCGTCGGCAAGGGCCGGCACCGCGAAGGCGGCGACCAGGCCAGCGACGACGGCGATGGTGCCAACGCTAAAGGCAGGCCGGCGGAGCGGCTTGGTCGAGGCGGATTCCTGCAACGTGGTCACGATCAGACCCTTTCGATTTCGCGATCGCCGAACAGGCCGGCCGGGCGGATCAGCAGGAAGCCGACAGCGAGGATGTAGGCAAACCAGGTGGAGACGCTGCCATTGACCAGCGGGCCGATATAGATGTCGGCCAACGCCTCGGTCGCGCCGACAAGCAGGCCGCCGGCGATGGCACCCGGAATGGAGGAGAAGCCGCCAATAATGAGCACCGGCAGCGCCTTGAGCGTCACCAGCGAGAGCGAATATTGCACGCCCTGGCGCGATCCCCAGACAAGGCCGGCAACCAGGGCCACGATGCCGGCGACGCTCCAGACGATGCGCCAGATGACAGGCAGGCGGATGCCGATTGACTGCGCCGCAAGCGTGTCGGAAGCCACCGCCCGAAGCGAGATGCCCATGCGTGTCTTGTTGAAAGCGATGGCCAGCGTGGCGACCAGCGTCAGCGCAATCAACGAGGCAATGATGTCGAACTGGCTGACATAGATGCCGCCGACCTGTACCGCGACATCGGGGATGCCGAGATCGAGCATGTGAACATCCATGCCCATCAGCAGTTGGGCAAAGCCCTCGATGACATAGCTCAATCCCAAAGTGGCCATGAACAGCGTCAACGGATCGCGGTTTCGCAGCGGCCGCAGCACCAGCCACTCGATCAGGATCGCCATCGCCACCATGACGAGCGATGTGACGATGAAGGCCAGGGCAAACGGCATGCCCTTCTCGATCAGGGTGACGAAGGTCAGCGCCGCAAACAGCAGCATCGCCCCTTGCGCGAAATTGAAGACCCCGGATGCCTTGTAGATGAGCACGAAGCCGATCGCGACAAGTGAGTACATCACTCCGGCAAACAGACCGCTGACCAATGTTTCAAGGAAATAGGACATGAGTTCCTCAGTGAACCGTGCCGAGATAGGCGGCTATCACGTCGGGATTCTTGCGCACCTCGTCGGGTGCTCCGTCGGCGAGCTTGCGGCCGTAATCGAGCACCACCACATGGCTGGCGAGGTTGAGCACGATGCCGACATCGTGCTCGATCAGCACCACGGTTGAGCCGAAGACGCGATTGACCTCGCGGATCACCCGGCTCATCTCCTCCTTCTCTTCCTGATTCATGCCGGCCATCGGTTCGTCGAGCAGCAGCAGCTTGGGGCCGGCGACCAATGCCCGGGCGAGATCGACGCGTTTCTGAAGACCGTAGGGAAGTGTCGAAACGATCTTTCCCGCATGGCGATCGAGCCCGAGGAACGACATGGTGCGCTCGGCGCGGGCAAGGAAGCCGTGGCGCTCGGCGCCGTCCCTGCCCAGCCGGAAGATGTTTTCAAAAAAGCTGGCGTTGCCATGACGAGAGAGACCAGCCAACACGTTTTCGCGCACCGACAGGCGGCGGAACAACGCATTGTGCTGGAAGGTCCGGCCGATGCCGAGATGGGCCGCCTTCTGCGGATGGATCGCCTCGAAGCGCAGCCCGTCGAAGACAATGTCGCCGGCGTCGGCGCGATAGACGCCATTGATGACGTTGAGAAGCGAACTCTTGCCGGCGCCATTCGGCCCGATCAAGGCGCAGATCTCACCCTTGGCGACGCTGAAGCTCAGCGCATTCAGCGCTCGTACGCCCTTGAAGGACAGCGACACGTCGTGGAGTTCCAGCAGGCCGCTCATCACGCATTCACGGATTTCAGGCGGGACGCCGAGGCACGGTCGGCTTCGCGACGCTTGACCGCCTCGATGTCACGGTAGCCGTCGGCGGGATGCGTCGCGGGAAGATAGGGCCCATGGCCGAACAGCTTTTCGCGCAACGTTCCGGGTTTGTAGGCGGTGGGATAGACGCCGCGCTTCTGCAATTCCGGCACCAGCAGATCGACGGCCGCCTCGAAGCTTTCGGGCGTCACCGCATAGGCGAGGTTGAAGCCGTCGACCCCGGTTTCATCGACCCATTCCTGCAGGATGTCGGCGATGGTGCCGGGCGAGCCGACGAAGACCGGCCCGACGCCGCCGATGCCGCCCCATTTCGCCAGCTCCTCGACGGTCCAGGCCTTGTCCTTGCCGGCAAAGTGCTCGACCATCGAAACGATGGCGTTGGTCTCGACCTTCTTGAGCGCGTCGGTTGGCGCATACTGGCCGAAATCGATGCCGGTCCAACCCGACATGAACACCAGCGAGCCATCGTAGGATGTATAGCTTTGGTATTCCTCGAGGCGCTTCTTCGCCTTCTCGTCGGTCTCATCGATAATCAGCGTGGTGAGATTGTAGATCAGAACATTGTTCGGATCTCGGCCCGCGGCGGCTGCTCTTTGGCGGATTTCGGAAACATAGGCCTTGAGCAGCGATTTGGTCGGCGCGCCGACGAAGACGCACTCGGCATGCGCAGCGGCGAAGGCCTTGCCCGGCCCCGAGGCGCCCGCCTGATAGAGAACCGGAGTGCGCTGCGGCGATGGCTCCGACAGATGGTAGCCAGGCACTTCAAAGAACTTGCCCTTGTGGCCGATCTCGTGGACCTTGCTGGGGTCGGTGAAGATGCCACGGACCGGATCACGCAGCACCGCGCCCTCTTCCCAACTGCCTTCGAACAGCTTGTAGAGCACCTCGACATATTCGGCCGCGACCTCGTAACGGTTGTCATGGCTTTTCAGGCCGGTCTGGCCGACATTCTTGGCGCCACTTTCGAGATACGACGTGACGATGTTCCAGCCCACGCGCCCCTTGGTATGGTGGTCGGCGGTCGAAAGCCGGCGGGCGAATGTGTAGGGATGTTCGAACGAGGTCGAGGCGGTAATGCCGATGCCGAGATGCTCGGTGGCAAGGGCGATCGGCGCTGCCAATTGCAAGGGATCATTGACCGGAATCTGCGCCGCTTGCTCGATGGCGTGGTAGTTCGAGCCCTTGTAGACGTCGTAGTAGCCGATGACGTCGGCGATGAATATGCCGTCGAAAATACCGCGCTCGAGCGTTCGAGCCAGATCCTGCCAGTAGTCCAGGTCCTTGTATTTCCAAGACTTGTCGCGCGGATGCTTCCACAGGCCAGGAGATTGGTGGCTAACGCAATTCATGTCGAAAGCGTTGAAGCGAATATGCCGACCCATCCGTCACTCCTTTGATAGCCCTGTCGGGCGACTGCGGGAGGAAACTACCGACAGGGTGGCTGTCGACGAAGGCAGAATATAATGTCTATGGATTATATAGAGAATTATTATTTCGCCCTTGGCGCGGATCGTGGTTTTTCCCCGAAGCACGGCTTGGAACACTGTAAGAGGGTGACCATGGCAAAGCTGGAACAAGCGCGCAACGAGATCGGCGGGCAGCCGTATCGAGCGCGGCGCTGCCGAGCGTGATGCTTAGGGATCCGCCAAGATCGCCACGTCCCAAAACGTCGACTTCACCTCCAACTGACAGCGCCGATGCCTTC
This sequence comes from Mesorhizobium subarcticum, assembly GCF_055456085.1. Taxonomy (NCBI): domain Bacteria; kingdom Pseudomonadati; phylum Pseudomonadota; class Alphaproteobacteria; order Hyphomicrobiales; family Phyllobacteriaceae; genus Mesorhizobium; species Mesorhizobium subarcticum. Next base: position 6,347,374 of record NZ_CM144237.1, read on the forward strand.
GGGCGTTCCCAGTCATCGAAATCGGCCTGCACGGCGCAAAGAACGAAAGACGTGATCCCGTCCTCTATTGAGCGGCCAGTGCCGTCACTTCTCGCCGGAACGGCAGCGCGTCGCCGATATCGAGTTCGTCCAGTTCACGAGCGAAGCGGTGGCCGGCATAGGTCGCCCAGGCAATCGGACCCGGCGCCTCGGCATCGCCGATGACCTTGATCGAGCGAATGCCGCTGTCGGCCCATTCGTCCCGCCGCGCCTTCAATTCGCTCCCGACCCCATCATCCTGTTGGCGCGACGTCACCAGCACCACGGCGTCGGCGGCGATATCGCGTTCGGCACCGGTGTAGGCACAGGCAGTGGCAACACCTCCGGACACGATGCGCGTCACGGTCCTGTTCAGAACGATCTCGACACCGAGCCCGGCCAGCCGGCGATGGATGGCGCCCTGCTCAAGCGTGTTGCGGGTCCAGTCGGAGACATAGGCGGATGGCGTCACCAGCGTCACCCTCGCGCCCTGGCGCGCCATCAGCTCGGCCAGAACGCCACCCATGTAGTAGTGGTCGTCGTCGAACAACACGACATTGCCGGTCGGCACGTTGCCGCCCATCAGGTCGTCCGGCGTGTAGAGCGGCATGGCCAGGTCGATCGGCATCGGCACGACATGGGCGCGCGCCACGCCGTCGCGGCGCCATGTCGATCCGGTGGCGATGGCGACGTTCTGAAAGCCGAAGGCCAGGATATCCTCGGCAGACAGTCGGCTTTCGAAATAGATGTCGACATTGGACATCTGGCTGAGCTGGTACTGGCGATAGTCGCGCACACGGCCCCATGCGGAAAGGCCAGGCAGGCGGCACTCCCGCGCGACGCGGCCGCCGAGTTCGGTGCCTGCCTCGGCAATGGCCACCTGATAGCCGCGCAGGCCGAGCGCGCGCGCGGCCTCCAGCCCGGCAGGGCCGGCGCCGACGATCAGCACGCTGTCGCTGTCGCCCTTGGCCTGCATGCGTTCTGGATGCCAGCCCTTGCGCCACTCCTCCATGAAGGTCGGGTTCTGCGTACAGCGCGAGATCGACATGGTCATGTCGCCGGTGATGCAGATGTTGCAGCCGATGCATTCGCGAATGTCTGCGATTCGCCCCTCCTCCACCTTCTTCGGCAGGAAGGGATCGGCAATCGACGGACGCGCGCAGCCGATGAAATCAAGCGTACCGGACCTGATCATCCTGACCATCATATCCGGCGAGGTGAAGCGCCCGACACCCACGACCGGCTTCGAGGTCAGCTTCTTGATACCGGAGACGAGGCTTTCCTGCGCGGCCTCCTCCTTGAAGCGCGACGGCCCCGAGCAATCCTCCCAGGCGCCATGCGCCAGGTCCCAGAGGTCGGGCAGCTCGGCATGCATCTCGATCATGTCGCGCACTTCGGAATTGGCGAAGCCAAGCTCCCCGATCATCTCGTCCAGCGACAACCGCAGCGTCAGGCCGCATGTATCGCCAATGGCGTCGCGCCCTTCCTCGATCAACTCGCGCATCAGCCGCGAACGATTTTCCAGCGGGCCGCCATATTCGTCGCTGCGCTGGTTGGTGGCGGTGGACAGGAAGTGCTGGATGATACCGAAACCATGCGCGCCGTAGAGACAGACCAGATCGAAACCCGCCAGTTTCGCACGTTTGAAGGCATTGCGGTGCCAGCGCCTGAGGTCACGTATATCCTGCTTGTCCATGGCACGCGCCTGAACGGGATCGTTGGTGAAGGTGCGGATGGGCAAGGCCGACGGGCCGCGTGGCACTTCCTTGGTGTAGAGGTTCGGGCCATTGATGCCGGAATAGGCGAGCTGGATGCCGGCCAGTGCGCCATGCTGGTGCATGGCCTCGGCCATCCTGGCCAGTGCCGGAATATCGGCGTCGTCCCACAACCTGAGTTCGATGAAGGGCGTGATCTCCGAGGTGTGGTGCATCTCGGTCTGCTCGGTGAAGATGACGCCCCAACCGCCCTCCGACTTGATGCGGCGCATCTCGGCCGCGGCGGACGGATCGCGGTAGCCGCCGCCATTGCAATGCGGAACCTGATAGAAGCGGTTCTTGGCGGTCACTGGACCGATCTTCACAGGCTCGAATAGAATGTCGTAGCGTGGATCACGCATGGGATTTGCCTTCCTGCCAGCGTCGCCTTGCAGCATGCCCGATCATGGTTTCGAGCCCCCGCGCAAGCCGGCCGGCCCAGTGGGTTGATGCCGTGAACCTACTCATAAGTTGCGGCACGCGCTGGAAAACTACAGATTTCTTCTGTGCCGATTAGGGCGCGCCTAATCGACCCGGCTGGGTTAGAATCCGGTTATTCCCGGCTGAGCCAAATGCGACTTCAATGCCGATGCCACGCGATGCTAGATACGCGCACGGCCAAAGAGACATGAGACGCATGGACAGCATCCGCATCCTTGAAAAGCTGATCGCCTTTCCGACGGTGAGCCGCGACTCCAATCTCGACCTCATCTTGTATGTGGCGGAGATGCTGGACGCGCATGGTGTCGCCAGCCAGATCATCCGGAGCGAGGACGGACACAAGGCCAATCTCCTTGCCACCATCGGACCGGCCGATGCTTCCGGCATCATGCTGTCCGGCCACACCGACGTCGTTCCCATCGACGGGCAGAACTGGACGCTGCCACCCTTCGGGATGACCGAGCGTGACGGCAAGCTCTACGGACGCGGCGCGGCCGACATGAAGGGCTTCGTTGCCTGTGCGCTGGCGGCATGTCTCACGGCTTCGAAAATGACGCTGCGGACGCCGTTGCACCTGGCACTCTCCTACGACGAGGAGATCGGTTGCATCGGCGTGCGCAGCCTGATCGACATGCTGCAGGCCGCCCCACAACGGCCGTTGCTGTGCATCGTCGGCGAGCCGACCGGCATGCAGGTGGCGACGGGGCACAAGGGCAAGCTTGCCGCACGCGCGCTTTGCAGGGGACGCGAAGGCCATTCGGCGCTGGCGCCGCTGGCGCTCAACGCCATCCATCTCGGCTGCGACTTCGTCGCCGCCTCGCGCCGCGAGCAGGACCGGCTGGCGCGCGATGGCGCACGCGACGGCGACTACGACATTGCCTACACCACCGTCCACGTCGGCAAGATCAATGCCGGCGTGGCGCTGAACATTGTCCCGAACCTCTGCCAGGTCGATTTCGAAATCCGCAATGTCGCGGCCGACGACCCGCACGAGATTCTCGACCGCCTGCGCGCCGAGGCCGCGCGCATTGCTGTTGAAGCCTCGGCGATCGCGCCCGAGGCGGCGATCGACATCGACATCACCAACACCTATCCCGGCCTGGATACGCCAGCCAGTTCGCAAGCCGTGGCTTTCGTCAAATCGCTGACCGGCGCCAACGACACCATCAAGGTTGCCTTCGGCACCGAAGGCGGCCTGTTCAGCCGCGATCTCGGCACACCGACGGTCGTGTGCGGACCGGGCTCGATGGCGCAAGGGCACAAGCCGGACGAATTCGTCAGCGTCGAGCAAATGCGCCGCTGCGACGACATGCTTGAAAAATTGCTGCAGCGGCTTGCCGACCAGAGCTTCACTGAAAACGGCTTGCTTTAGACCAATTCCAGGAAAAGTGTGAAACGGTTTTCCGTCCGGGATTGCGTCAAAACAAAGAGGTAGAGTGGTTTGCCGTTTCTTTGAAACGGTGAACTGCTCTAGCCGACTGCCCGTTCGGCGCCGAACACGCCTTGCTCGACCACGAAATGCCGGCAATGGTCGATGAACGCCTGGACGGTTTGCGTGCGATGGTCCGAGTTGGGCAAGGCGACGCCCATTGTCAGCGGCCGCAAGTCGCCGTCCAGCGGCACAAAGACAAGCGGCTTGCCATCCGGCGCCAGCGTGTTGAGCGGGCGCATATTGGCGATGCCGTAGCCGAAGCCGTTGGCCACCATCGAGCGCATGACGGCGATGTCGCCGGTGCGCTCGGCAATGTTGGGCCTGATACCACGCTGGTGGAACGCCGACAGGAAATATTCGCGGCTATACGGCAGGTCGAGCAGCACCATCGGCTCGTCGGCCAGTTCCTCGGTCGTGATCGACGGCTTTGCCGCGAAGCGATGACCGGCCGGCAGCATGACATAGGCCGGCACCAGCAACAGCGGCTCGAAGGTCATGTCCTGCGACAGTTCGAGATCGTAGGTCAGGGCAAGGTCGATTTCGCCACGCTGCAGCATCTCCAGCAATTGCCCCTGATTGCGCTCGAACTGCCGCACCCGCACATCGGGATAGGCGCGCTCGAACCGCATGCGCAGAGCCGGCAGCACAATCTGCGCGAACGTCAGCAGGCAGCCGACGGCCAGCGGGCCGCGCACCTTCTCGGCAAAATCGCCGGCGACATCATGCAAGGCGTCGGCATCGTTGAGCAGCCGCGCGGCTTCCTTGAGGAAGACGCGGCCGCCGGCCGTCAGCGAGAGACCGTGCGAATGCTTGCGGACAAAAAGCTGGACGCCGAACTCGGTTTCCAGCTGCGCGATGGAGGCCGAAATCGATGGCGGCGAGACATTGACCTGTTCGGCCGCCTTGGCGATGGAGCCGGCTTCGCCCACGGCGACGAAATATTCCAGCTGTCTGAGCGTGAAGCGTAGCGGCATGGCTGGCTATGTTGCCGGTTTGGATGCTGCGATCAAGCCTTGGCGCCCATCAGTACTTGATCCATGTCGTTTTCAGCGCGGTGTATTTGTCGAGCGCATGCAGCGACAGGTCGCGGCCGAAGCCGGATTGCTTGAAGCCGCCGAACGGGGTCATCGGGCTCAGCGCGTCGACGGTGTTGACGGAAACCGTGCCGGCATGGAGCCGGCCGGCGATGCGGTGCGCACGCGACAGGCTATCGGTCCACAGCGATGCGGCCAGCCCGTATGGGCTGTCATTGGCAATACGGATCGCCTCCGCCTCGTCATCGAAGGCGATGACCGACAGCACCGGCCCGAAAATCTCGTCGCGGGCAATCGGATCGGCGGGTGCGACATCGTCAAAGATGGTGGGCTGGATAAAGCTGCCGCGGCCGTTGACGGTGACCAGATCGCCGCCGGCAACCAGACGCGCGGTTTTCTTGCCAGCCTCGACAAACCGCATGACATTGGTCGCGTGGCGGGCATCGACCATGGCGCCCATTTTCGAAGCCGGATCGAGCGGATCGCCGGGTTGGGTGGCCGCCGCACGCTGAACCAATTTCTCGACCAGAGCATCCTTGATGCCGCGTTGGACGAGCAGACGCGAATTGGCGGAGCAGACTTCGCCCTGATTGAAGAAGATTCCGAAGGCCGCCATGTCGGCCGCCGCGTCGAGATCCCTGCAATCGGCAAAGACAAGGTTGGGGCTCTTGCCGCCGGTTTCCAGCCAGACCTGCTTCATGTTCGACTGACCGGAATACTGCAGGAACATCTTGCCGACGGCGGTCGAACCGGTGAAGGCAAGGCAATCCACATCCATATGGCGGCCAAGCGCCTGGCCCGCGGTTTCGCCGAGGCCCGGCACCACATTGAGCACGCCGGCAGGCAGGCCCGCTTCCATGGCCAGTTCCGCCAGCCGGAGCGCCGACAAGGGCGACTGCTCGGCGGGTTTCAGCACCACCGAATTGCCCGCCGCCAGTGCGGGCGCGCATTTCCAGGTCGCCATGTCGAGCGGGAAATTCCACGGCACCACAGCGCCGACCACGCCAAGCGGCTCGCGCCGCACCAACACCAGATCGCCTTCGCCGGTCGGCGCCACCTCGCCGTAGATCTTGTCGATGGCTTCGCCATACCATTGGAAGATCGCTGCCGAGCCGGGGACGTCGACCGAAGTGGCGTCCCTGACCAGCTTGCCCATGTCGAGCAATTCAAGCAGCGCCAGTTCATGCAGGTTTTCGCGCAGCAACCGTGCCAGCCGCAGCAGCACCTCCTTGCGGTGCCCCGGACTGGTCCGAGACCAGACGCCGTGGTTGAAGCTGCGCCGTGCAGCGGCAACCGCCAGATCGATGTCTTCTTCGCCACAGGACGCCACGTCGGCCAGCGTCTCGCCGGTTGCCGGGTTGACGCAGGCGAAGGTCCGGCCGGACCGCGCCGCAACCGGCTTGCCGTCGATGAACGCCTTGTCGCGAAAACGGACCGCCGACGCCCTGCCGATCCAGTCCTTGTGGCTGAGTTCGCTCATGGCAGGTGACCCCTGGCCCAAGTCTTGACTATTCATCGCCCGGCACGCCGTAGCTCGGCGCAGCGGATGGATTTATCGCGCGGGTCACATAGGCATCGAGCTGTGGCTTGTAGAGTTCCCAAAGGCTCGCCAGCTGCTCGATCGGGCAGTCGTCGGTCCAGTCGCAGCGCAAATCGGCGACCGGCCACGCCACCTCGCGCACCAGCTTCATGCCGGCGGAATGGACCGGGCCGGCCTCGCCACCCGCTCTCAGCGCGGCGCGCATGGTCGCAATGAGGCGGTCGCCCAGATGCCCCTCCGACGCCAGAAAGGCTTCGACCATGGCTTGCGGCACGCCGTCATGGGCCAGCATGTTGCCGCCGCAAGCGACGTTTTCCGCGCGTGCTTCCGCCCAGATGCCCAGAGCCCTGGGTCCCGAATGGATCGCGGTCGTGCCAGCGGCATCGACAGCCAGCACCTGCCGGTATTCGGGATAGGCGCCGGTGCGCTTCAGTATCGCGACTGCCTCGGCGGCCGAAGCGCCGCGCGCCAGCAATTCGAGGCCTCGCAGCCCAAGTGTCGGATCAGTGACGTTCTGGCTGGCGACCGCTCCCACGCCAGCATGCGCATACGCGCAGCGCGCCGCCACCGCCGGAGAGGAGGACGACACCGCGACGCCGAACATGCCGGTGCGGCTGCAGCGCGCGACGATGGAAAAAGTCATGGCTTTAATCCGGAATGACGGCGGTGCCGTCGATCTCGACCAGCCAGTCCGGCCGCGCCAGGGCCTGCACGACGAGGCCGGTCGAGACGGGATGCACACCTTTGATGTACTCGCCCATGGTGCGGTAGACCGCCTCGCGATGGCGCACGTCGGTGATGTAGACCACCACCTTGACCAGATGTTCCATGGTGCCGCCGCACTCCTGGATCAGCTGGCGGATGTTCTGCATCACCTTGTGCGTCTGCTCGGCCGGGTCATGGCTGCCGATATTCTTGGCGGTATCGAGGTCCTGCGGGCACTGGCCACGCAGATAGACGGTTCTGCCTCCCCGCGTAACGACGGCCTGACACAGATCGTTGTCGAGTTTCTGCTCCGGATAGGTGTCCTTGGTGTTGAACTTGCGAATTCTTGTATGGGCCATCGTGATCTCCGTCGGATCGGCTCGAGGTCTGGGCGTCCGTTGCAGCTGCTGTTGGCTATGCCGCCTGGGTCTCGCGTCGTGCGGACGCATGGTAAGCCAGATACTTGCGCTGCGTGGAAATGTGGTCGGCTACATGCTGAGCGTCGTGCCAGACGCCCCAGATGAAGCTGGATCCCCTGCGTGACTGCCACGGCAGCCCGAGGAAATAGATTCCGGGCTCGGTCGAAACGCCGCGCTGATGCCTCGGCTTGCCCTTTTCGTCGAACACATCAACGCCGAGCCAGCTGTAATCGACGGTAAATCCCGTTGCCCAGATGATCGAACCTATTCCCGCCTTTGCCAGATCCAACTGGAGGATGGGATTTGTCATGCATTGCGGGTCCGACCCGATCTTGCGGGCGTCAGGCTCTTCGGGAAGGTCGAGGCCGTTGCGGGCAACATAGGCGTCCGCCTCGTCCAGCACCGACATGTAGTTTGCATCGCCGCGGGCGATATTTCGGGTGAGATCAGGGGCAAAGCCCATGACGCCATCCTTGTAAGACTCCGTCCGGCCAACCAGCGTTATCCCTTGTGCGGCAAGACGCCGGAAATCGATCGTCTGGCCGCCACGCGCGCCACTGACCGCGATGGTGACGTGTTCCGTGCCAGGCGCGGGGGCCTGTGCGTCCCACTTGCCGAGAACGCCCAGCCACCAGCAGAAGTCGCGCTCGCGATAGGCCCGCGGCGGCCGATCGTGCGGTCCGACCGAGAGGTAGACACGCCGCCCCGCACGCTGGAGTTCGTCCGCGATCTGCACCCCGGAAGACCCCGAGCCAACTACCAGCACCGCACCTGCGGGCAACTGGCCGGGATTGCGATAGGCGCTGGAATGAATCTGTATTGGTCCGGCATCGTTGGGAACGACTGCGGGAATGACGGGGTGCTGGAACGCTCCGGTGGCGGCAACCACACTTCTGGCCTCGATCACGCCATCCGAGGTCTCGACCTGAAAACCCGGCCGGCCGACCAGCCTTTGCACCTTCCTGACCTCGACGCCGCAGCGAATGGGGGCAGCGATCATCTCCGCGTAGGCGACAAAATAATCGGCGACCTTTTCCTTGCCGATAAAGGCATCTGGGCCAGCATCCGGAAACGCCATGCCGGGAAACCGATCGTGCCAGGCCGGACCATTGGCAACCAGCGAGTCCCATCTTTCGGAGCGCCAGCGCTCGGCGATACGCTGCCGCTCAAGGATGAGATGAGGCACGCCGCACTTGCTCAGATGCTCGCTCATGGCCAGCCCCGCCTGGCCAGCGCCGACAACAAGCGTGTCTATTTTTTCAACTGACATTGCAGCGGTCCTTTCTGGCTCTCTCCCCGAGATTTCCGCGGATGCGACGGAGATCAGATTGCTGGTCTACCGGAGGGACCGAGCAGCGAAAATTACGATTTCATGTGGCAATGGTTAGCTTGTGCCTAAATGCGGCTACGACTACATCGCTGTGGCCGCCCTTTCGCCGATCATCATGGATGGCGCATTGGTGTTGCCGCCGATCAATGTCGGCATGATGGAGGCATCCGCGACGCGCAGATTGTCGAAGCCGTTCACCTTGAGGCTGGCCGGATCGACCACCGCCATGGTGTCCTTGCCCATCTTGGCGGTACCTACCGGGTGATAGACGGTGAGCGCCTCGGCGCGCAGATAGGCGAGGATCTCGTCGTCGGTGACGACATCGGGTCCGGGCAGGATTTCCGGTCCGCGAATATCGGCAAAGACTGGCGAGGCCAGAATGGAGCGCGCGACCTTGATGCCTTCGACGAGGGTCAGGGCATCCTGCTCGTCACTGAAGAAGCGGTGATCGATGTGCACGTTGCGGCGGGTGCCGTCGCGCTCGAGCGTGATTTCGCCGACGCTTCCGGGCCGCAGCACGCAGGTGTGCACGGCATAGCCGTGGCCATATTCGACGAGCCGGCCGCGATGGCTGCGATAGCCGGGGACAAAGTGGAATTGGACGTCGGGAACATCGCCGGCATATCTGGTCTTGGCGAAGCCGCCCGCCTCGACATAGTTGGTCGTCAGCATGCCCTTGCGGCGGACGAAATATTGAAACGGTGCCGCCAGCATCGCCGGAAGATTGGCGAGCGACAGACCGAGCGTCCTGGTGCTCTTTGACCGCACCGTTATCATGCCGTCGACATGGTCGCGCAGGTTCTTGCCGACGCCCGGCACATTCATGACCGGTTCAATCCCCGCCGCCTTCAGCTCCTCGGCCGGGCCGATGCCGGAAGCAAGCAGGATGCGCGGCGATCCGATCGCGCCCGCGCTGAGCACCACTTCGGCGCGGCATGTCAACCTTTGGGCTCTCCCGTCCCGGATCACATTGACACCGGTGACGCGCCCGCTTTCGACTGCCAGATCAAGCACCTCGACGCCTGACAGAACCTGGAGATTCGGGCGGCCGAGAACCGGCCGGACGAAGGCGGTGTAGGCCGAGAAGCGTTGCCCCTTGTCCTGGGTGACATTGTAGATGCCGAGGCCGAGTTGGCCATCGGCGTTGAAGTCGCGGTTTTCGGGCAGGCCCAAGCCCCTGCCTGCCTCTACCCACAGTCTGGACACGACGTTGGGATCGCGCGGATTGTCGACCAGCAGTTCACCCTCGAAGCCGTGATAGGCCGGGTTCTGCGACAGGAGGTTCCGTTCCAGTTTCTTGAAGACAGGCAGCACGTCGGCGTAGGACCAACCCACGCAGCCACGTGCCGCCCACTCATCGTAGTCCTGCGCGGCACCGCGAATATAGACCATCGAGTTGATCGAACTCGACCCGCCGAGAACCTTGCCGCGGTTGACTGGTATACGGCGGTTGTTGAGCAGCGGCTGCGGCACGCCTTTGTAGCCGTAGTCGAAAGTCGGATTGCCGTAGAGCGAGAGAATGCCGGCCGGCACGCGCACCCTTGTGCGGTCATCGCTGCCGCCAGCCTCGATCAGGCAGACACGGATTGCAGGATTGGCACTCAACCTGTTGGCCAGGACACAACCGGCCGAGCCCGCGCCGATGACGATATAGTCGAATTCCGCGGTCTCGATGCTCATGCCCGCTAGTGCTCTTCGTCTTCGTCGTTCTTCAAGAGCTCGAGGATTTCCCGCTTCATGGCGATGAAGTTCGGCTCCATGACCAGATCCATGCTGCGCGGACGCGGCAAGCCGACGCGGATTTCCTTTTTGATCTGGCCGGGCCGGCCGGACATGACGAGCACCCGGTCCGCCAGCAGGATCGCCTCGTCAATGTCATGGGTGACGAACAGGACCGTCTTCTTGGAATGATCCCAGATCCTCAGCAAAAGCTTCTGCATTGAGTGACGGGTCTGGCTGTCGAGCGCGCCGAAGGGTTCGTCCATCAGCAACACTTGCGGATCATTGGCGAGCGCACGCGCAATTGCCACGCGCTGCTTCATGCCGCCCGACAGCTGCGAGGGATAATGGTTGGCGAATTTCGCCAACCCGACCTCATGGAGAAAATGCTCGACGATGGCCTTGCGCTCGGCCGCCGTCATGCCCTTCCGCTTCGGGCCGTATTCGACGTTCTGCGCCACAGTCAGCCAGGGAAACAGCGTATAGGCCTGAAACACCATGCCGCGATCCGGACCTGGCTCGGTGACCGGCTTGCCGCCGACAGAGATCATGCCGCCGGTGCGCTCCTCGAGGCCGGCGATGAGATAGAGCAGGCTCGACTTGCCGCAGCCGGATGGGCCGACGATCACGCAGAACTCATTGGGCACGACATGGAACGAGATGCCGTCCAGCGCCAGCACGGCGTTGTCGCCTGTGCCGTAGCGCAGGACCACATTGTCGATGGCGATGTCGGAGCTCTTCGGTTTCGTCGTGAGTGTCAGGGCGTCCATGTCAGCGAAACTCCTCAATTGGCCCAGGGGGCGACGAGGCGGCGGATGCCCCGGAACAATTGGTCAGTGCAAAGACCAAGGATGCCGATCATGGCGATGGCCATGAAGATCACGTCGACCTGGAAGCCACGCATCGCCTTGAGCGAGATGTAGCCAAGTCCGCTGCGGGCGGCGACGAGTTCGGCCACGACGAGATAGGTCCAGGCCCAACCCATGGTGACGCGCAGCACATCCAGCACATTCGGAAGCGTGGCCGGAAAGACGATGTGGAAGACCGTGTCGCCGCGTTTGGTACCAAGCGTATAGGCCGCGTTGACCAGGTCGCGCTGGACGCCGCGGGCGCTGTCGGCGATCATGACGAGTTGCTGGAAGAAGACGCCGAAGATGATGACGGCGACGCGCTGCTCGATGCCAATGCCGATCCACAGGATGAAAAGCGGCACGAAGGAGGTCACCGGCAGATAGCGGATGAAATTGACCAACGGTTCGAGCACCGCCTGGACGATGCGGTAGGTGCCCATCGTCAATCCAAGCGGCACCGCAACGATGCTCGAAATGACGAAGCCGATCAACACCACCTGGACGCTGGCGAAAACGTGCTCCCACAGCGACCCGTCGGCGGCCATCCTGATGGTGGTGGTCAACACGGATTCGGGGCGAGGCAGGAACATTTCCTTGACCGCTCCGGAATAGGTCAACGCGAACCAGCCGCCGATGACGGCGATCCAGACCATGAAGCCCAGCGTGATGGAGAGAGAGCGCGGCACAGCCCGAAACGGTGTCGCGATGACTTTCAGGACGGATCGACCGGCCTGACCTTCTTCCACTCTCGCGGTCACGCCGTTGCTGACCAGAGAGCTCGTGTTCGGTGCTAGTGTCACGGGATACCTTTTTGGGCCGCTTGGACCGGAGGCGCGAGGTCCGCCTCCGGTTCAGCCAAATCAACTTTGCAAGGTCAAGTTACTTCCCGAGGAAGGACGTATCGATGAGGTCGTCGTACTTGATGTCCATCTTGAGCTTGCCGAAGCCGCCCCAGATATCGCCGCCCAGCTTGATCAGCTTGCCGGCTTCACCAGTCTCGCCGCCGGCGAAAAATTCGGCATTGCGCTGCTTGCCGTAGAAGTTCACGCCCGCGGCCGAGGAGGCGAAGTCCTTCGGCTCCTTCAGCCAGCCGCCGACGCCCTTGGCCATCACCTCATAGGCCTTCTCCGGATTCTCCTTGATGAACTCGTTGGCCTTGTAGAGGCCCTTCACCAGCGCCTCGACATCTTTGGGGTTCTTCGTGATGTAGTCGCAGTTGAGCGCCACCACATCGACGATCAAGCCCGGCGTCTTCGAGGAGTCGATCAGCACCTGTCCCTTGTTTTCCTTCTTGGCCAGCGTCAGATGCGGTTCCCAGGTGACGGCAACAGGAATGCGGTCGGCCATGAAGGCGGCGGCGGCATCGTCCGCCGTCATGTTGGTGATCTTCACATCGGCCTGGGTGAGACCGGCCTGCTTGAGCAGGATGTTGAACCAGAACTGCGACACTGAGCCTTCGTTCAGCGCAACGTCCATGCCCTTGAGGTCGGCGACGCTCTTGATCCCGCTGGGCGCGAGAACGCCATCGCCGCCATGGCTGTCATCCAGCGCATAGACCGACTTGAAGCAGACATCCTTCGAACGGTATTTCATGATCTCGTCGATGGTCGAGGCGCTGCCGTCGAGCTCGCCGGCGGCAACAGCCGCCATGTACAGCGATGCTTCCTCGATGATTTCGAGCGAGACATCGAGCCCACCTTCCTTGAAGTAGCCCATGTCACGGGCAAGGAAGAGTGGCCCGTATCCTACCCAGGTCGTCATGCCCAGTTTCAAGCTGCCAGCTTCGGCGTGGAGGCTCACCGATATGGCGCTGAGGGCAATCCCGGCCACAAGCGCGGCCCGGCGAAACTTCGAGATTATCGTCTTCATCACGTTCCCCTGTTTTTGAGGTCGGGCGTTGTCCGCGCTCGACCAAATTCCGCTCCGACGCATCGCCGAAGCCTGTCGCCTGTTCATTTTTTCTTTTCTCAGCCGACGATGGAGCAAAGCACGCTGGGTGCGCTGCACAAATTATGATTTTCAGTCGTTCGGCTTAGGCTGGACCTAACCAGACCGGCGCTGCATCCGCCCCATCCGCAAACGTTGGCGCGAGAAGGCGTCGACAATCCCAATGGACCGCGCGAGGCAAGACGGACGGAAAAGCGCAAGCGCGGCAATTTCTGACTGACAGTAAGAACTGAACGTCCCTCCTGGCCCGATTGTCACCTCGAGGGGGCAACCGCAAATTAACGGAAAAGGGAAAATCGCCGCAAAAATATTCGAGGGTTCATCAACTATCGGGACCAATCGGCGATTTTTTGCACTTGCAGCGTTGGACGGCGTGCCCACGGCCCGCGTCCTGGAATGCACTATCCGAGAGTTTGACTGGCGAGTGCATAGGTCACCGGTGCAACCGCGGCGCCGACGGCAAAATCGGAGAGGCGTTTGCCCAGCGACATGGTGAGCACCGTGTCGAAAACCGGCATTCCGCTGTGCGACAGAAAGGCAGCGAACTCGCCATGGTCCATGTGGGTGTCGATCCGCAGGAAAGACCCCGAATGGTCGGCTACGTGCGGCCGCACTATCGCCACGGCGTCGGCGTCGCTTTCCGCCACGACCGGCCCCACGACATGGCCCCGTCCAAACGGCCGGCAGAGCGCGAAAGCGGTCAGCCTATCGCCCTTGAAAAGACCATAGCCGGCCGAGTGTGCGAAAAGCCTTTCGATGAGCGCCGCCCGCCTCACGCCGAAGCCTGTCGCATCGAGCGCAATCACGGCGGAAATATCATTTGCGTCTAAAGCCCGGACATCGCCTCGAATATTTGCCGGCCTATCCTTCGTCTGCATGCGGGCGATGCCCTGGCATTGATAAGCGGTCTTCTCAGGCTGGAAGTCGAGCGAGAGATAGAGCCGCCTTGCCGCGCGGGTTGCATTGAGGCGCAAGTCATGTCCGACTAGTCTGTCGAAGATCCGCTTCATCAGCCATTGTCCCGCCCCCAGCGTCTGGAGCCGCGGCGAGGTGATGACCATGCCCACGGTCGCGAAGTCGGCGCCATGCGTGAACCACATGGCAGAACCGAGAACCCGGCCGATCTCATCGAGCGCCACGAGGCCTTGTCCCGATTGGCGCAGGAATTGCCAGTCTTCGGCGCGATGCGGCCATCCCACGGAGAGCGAGAGTGCGTGCAAACGGTCCAGCTCGACACCTTCGATGTCGTCGATGCGCATCGAGAAGGTGTCGATTTTCAAGCTTCCGGACGGCTTCAATTCCATGCCCCTGAAAGATACCGCATTAGAGCGCGGCGCACCGATGGCCGGCCCTGCCCCGTAACGCTAGAACGAGCCGATCGGTACGATTTGCTCGAAAGCCGCGCAGCAACGCAAGATTCAACTGAAACACTTTCGCCTTCGGCACGCAATCGCGTCAGAACGCGCACATCCTTTCCGGCAATGTTGGAAGTATGGTCGACGGCACCGATCCCGGCGAACCCGAAATGCTTGAGGGCTGGAATGGACGTCTTCGACATCCTCGACCGTCTCGTCGCCTTTCCATCGGTCGCCGGCAAGCCGAACGGTGACGTCGCCGGCTGGATCGAGACCTATCTCGCTGAACACAGCACGCAGGTCACCCTGCTACCAGGGCCGGAAGGCGACCGTTTCAATCTTTTCGCGACGATCGGCCCCGCCGATGTCCCGGGTTACATCCTGTCCGGCCACATGGACGTCGTCCCCGCCAGTGAGCCGCAATGGAGTTCGAACCCTTTCGCGTTGCGCCGGGAGGGCGAGCGGCTCTACGGACGTGGCACCACGGACATGAAGGGGTTTCTTGCCGCGACGCTCGCGGCCGTGCCCATGCTGGCGGGACAGCGCCTTGCCAGGCCAATCCACCTCGCCTTCTCCTATGACGAGGAGGTAGGGTGCCGCGGCGTGCCGCATCTGATCGCCCGCCTTCACGAGCTTTGCGCCAAGCCGCTCGGCGTCATCGTCGGCGAGCCGAGCGGCCTGCGCGCCGTGCGCGGCCACAAGGGCAAGGCGGCCGCTCGCGTGATCATCAGCGGGCGCTCCGGCCATTCCTCGCGGCCCGATCTCGGCCTCAACGCCATCCACGCCATGGCCGGTGCGCTGAGCGCCGCCGTGAGCGAAGCCGATCGGCTGATGAACGGTCCGTTCGACCCTGCCTTCGAGCCACCCTACTCCTCGCTGCAGGCGGGCGTGGTGGCGGGCGGACATCAGGTCAACATCATCCCCGACACCTGTACGCTGGACCTTGAGGCACGCGCCATACCTGGCATCGACCCGGCGAGCCTGCTGGCGCCTGTAAAGGCGCGGGCAGAGGCCCTTGTGGCCGATGGCTTTCGCATCGAGTGGACACCGATGAGCGCCTATCCAGCGATGTCGCTGCCGCCAGGCGCGCCGCTTGCGGGACTGCTGCGCGAGTTGACAGGCGAGGTGCCGCTTGCCGCCGTCAGCTACGGCACGGAGGCCGGGCTTTACCAAGCCGCCGGACTCGATGCGATTATCTGCGGACCCGGCGACATCGACCGCGCCCACAAGCCGGATGAGTACATTCTCAACAGCGAACTCGTCGCCTGCCAGCGATTGATCGAGGCGCTGGGCGCCCACTGCGCGGCTTGAAGGGGAACCGGAATGACATTCCTGTTCAATTCCGATGCACAGCGCGGGGCGATCTTCGCCGATGCCTTCGCCAAGGAACTGCCTGATATCCCCTTCACGATGGATGCCGCAACGGTCGATCCCGACGCCGTGCGCTATCTCATTACCTGGACAGCGCCAGAAGACCTCGCCCGCTACAGCAAGCTGGAGATCCTGTTTTCCATTGGCGCCGGCGTCGACCAGTTCCGCCTCGACAGCGTGCCGGAACAGGTGAAGATCGTGCGTACGGTCGAGGAAGGCATCGTGCGCATGATGCAGGAGTATGTGACGCTTGCCGTGCTCGCCCTGCATCGCAACCTGCCGGGATATCTGGCGCAGCAGCGCGCCGGCGAATGGCGCGACATCCCCCAGTTGCAGGCTGGGTCGCGCCGGCTCGGCGTGCTCGGCCTCGGGCAGCTCGGCCAAGCCGTCCTCGACCGGCTGAAGCCCTTCGGCTTTCCACTTGCTGGATGGAGCCGCTCGCCGCGGCAGATCGAGGGGGTGACCTGTCATCATGGCGAGCTTGGGCTGGAGGAGATGCTCGCGGCCAGCGACATACTGATCTGCCTGCTGCCGCTGACCGAGGACACGCGCGGTTTCCTCGATGCCGACCTGTTTGCGAAGCTGCCCAAGGGCGCGGCGCTCGTCCATACCGGCCGGGGGCCGCAGCTTTATCAAGAGGCCCTTGTCGCCGCGCTCGACAGCGGCCATCTTTCGGCGGCGATGATCGACGTCACCGATCCCGAACCGCTGCCGGCAGGCCATCCGTTCTGGTCGCATCAAAAGGTCATCCTGACCCCGCATGTCGCCAGCGTCACCCAACCTGTGACCGCTGCGCGGACCGTCATCGAAAACATCCGACGCCACCGCGCCGGGCTCGACCCGATCGGGCTCGTCGACCGCTCGCGCGGCTATTGAAGTCCAACATGAAAGGCCATCCCTTGTCCCTGCTCAAGACCGTCGATACCAGCCCTGGCTTCCAGCCGCGCGAATCGGCGGCGCTGCCCGAACGGCTGATTGCCGGCCACCCCGCCTTCAAGACCTGGGCGCAGGATGTCGCCAAGGACGACCTCGTCCATACCGGCGTCTGGGAGGCGACGCCCGGCGAAACGCGCTCGATCAAGGGCGAGACTTTCGAGTTCTGCCACATCCTCTCGGGCGTGATCGAAATCACGCCCGACGGCGGCAAGCCGGTGACCTACCGCGCCGGCGACAGCTTCGTGATGAAACCCGGCTTCACCGGGATTTGGAAGACCATCGAAACAGTCCGCAAGATCTACGTGACCGTGGGGTAACGGAGCGCACGAGGCGCGTGCCCTCCGCAACAGATTTTGCCGTTTGTCATCGCCGACACACAACAATCATCCGCGGCCGATCGCCGAACGGTGCATGCTGCGCTGCCGCTCGCGCTAGGCTCCTGCAGAATAGTCCAGAGTGGGTGCCATGGGCCTGAGCTTCGACCCGGATACCGTCTCCCTTCCCGTCGGCCATTTCATCGGCGGCGAGCTGATCGCGGCCGAGGGTGCGATCGAGATGCGCCGACCGTCGGACGGCAAGGCCTATGCCGCCTGCCCCGTGGCCGGCGTCGATATGATCGGCCGTGCCGTAGAAAGCGCCAGGGCGGCGCTGAAGGCCAGCAACTGGGGCGGCGTTCGGCCGCGCGAGCGCACCAGGGCACTCCAGGCCTGGGCCGACCTGATCGAGGCGGAAGCCGAAACGTTGGCCAGGATCGAGGCGCTGTGCTCCACCCGGCCTGTCGGCCAGCTCGTTGCCGGCGACATCGCCGTCACCGCCGAGCAGATCCGCTTCTTTGCCGAATTCGCCGACAAGGAAGGCAGCGAGCTCGTGCCGACCGACGACGCCACTCTCGGCATGATCATGAGCGAGCCCTATGGCGTCGTCAGCGCGATCACGCCGTGGAATTTTCCGATCTCGATGGCCGGATGGAAGCTTGGTCCGGCATTGGCCGCTGGCAATGCGGTCGTGCTGAAGCCGTCGGAAATGACGCCCTTTTCGGCAGTCCATATGGCGCAACTCGCCGTCAAAGCGGGCCTGCCGGCAGGGCTCATAAACGTGGTGCTGGGAGACGGTCCGACGACGGGCACGGCGCTGACCGGCCATCCCGAGATCGCCAAGGTCAGCTTCACTGGCTCGACCCGCGCCGGATCGGCGATCATGGAGAATATCGCCCGCACCGGCGTCAAGCCGATGACGCTGGAACTCGGCGGCAAGAGCCCGCAGATCGTCTTTGCCGATGCCGATCTGGACATGGCGGCGACGGCCATCGCCGGCAGCGTCACCTTCAACGCCGGCCAGGCCTGCGTGGCCGGCACGCGCCTGATCGTCGAGAGCAGCGTGGCCGACAGGCTGACGGCCGCGATCATGGAGAAGTTGAAGGCGGTGCGGCCAGGCCCGACCTGGGATGACGCGACCCAATATTCGCCAATCATCTCAGAGCGGCAGCGGGCGCGTGTCGACAGCATCGTGCGGGCAGCGATCGAGGCCGGCGGCGAATGCCTGACCGGCGGCAGCGTTATGGACAGCCCAGGCTATTTTTACCAGCCGACGCTGATCGCCGATGTCGATCAGGCCAATCCGGCGATCGTCGAGGAAATCTTCGGCCCGGTCCTGACCATCCAGACCTTCGAGACCGAGGAAGAGGCGCTGGCGCTGTCTTCCCATCCGGCCTACGGGCTGGCGTCCGGCCTATTCACATCAGACCTGTCTCGCACCATCCGCTTCGCGCGCAAGCTTGAAGCGGGCACCGTCTGGGTCAACCGCTACAGCCGCTCGCGTGACCATATCCTGCCGACCGGCGGCTACAAGCGCTCCGGCATCGGCAAGGATCTCGGCCGCGAGGCCTATCTCGCCAACCGCAGGACCAAAAGCGTCCTGATCAGCCTCTAGAGAGATGTCGATGAAATCCTATTCGATCGCTACGATCCCCGGTGACGGCATCGGCAGCGATGTGACCGCCGCCGCCTGGACGGTGCTGGAGGCCGCAGCCAACCAATCTGGCTTTGCCTTGACCGGGACCGAGTTCCCCTGGTCCTGCAAATTCTACAAGGATACCGGCCGCATGATGCCGCACGACGGCATCAAGACCTTGCGCGGCTTCGACGCCATCCTTCTCGGCGCCGTCGGCTGGCCGGCGCAGGTGCCGGATTCCGTTTCGCTGCACGGCCTGTTGCTACCGATCCGCAAGGCCTTCGTGCAATATGCCAACATCCGGCCACACCGCCTGCTGCCTGGCGTGACAGGACCGCTGCGGGCGGAAGGTTTCGACATATTGTGCATCCGCGAGAACACCGAAGGCGAATATTCGGGTGCCGGCGGGCGCGTGCATCAGGGCACGCTGGACGAGGTCGCCGTGGAGACCTCGATCTTCACCCGCGCTGGCGTCGAGCGCATCCTGCGCTTCGGCTTCGAACAGGCGCGGGCGCGTCGGGGCAAGCTGGCCTCCGTCACCAAGTCCAACGCGCAGAAATACTCGATGGTGTTCTGGGACGAGATCACGCGCAAGCTGGCGGCGGACTATCCTGATGTCACTGTGACCAGCTATCATGTCGATGCGCTTGCCGCCCGCATGATCATGGCGCCGGAGAGCCTCGACGTGGTCGTCGCCTCCAACCTGTTCGGCGACATCCTGACCGATATCGGCGCGGCGATCCAGGGCGGGCTCGGTTACGCCGCCTCCGCCAACATCAATCCCGGCCGCTCGGCACCCTCCATGTTCGAGCCGGTGCACGGCTCGGCGCCCGACATCGCCCATCTCGGCATCGCCAACCCGATCGCCGCCATCTGGTCCGGCGCCATGATGCTCGAACATCTCGGCGAAACGGCCGCCGCCGGCCGGATCATGCAAGCGGTCGAAGCGACAACCGCGCGCGGCATCGGAACAACTCCCGGCAAGGACAGCACGAAAGCCATCACGGCCACCATCGTCGCGGCACTCACCTGATTGCAAGGTCGTATCCGATGAAAAACCTGAAAAACAAAAGTCTCTTCCGCGAAGCTGGCCTGATTGGCGGCGAATGGGTCGCGGCCGGCTCCGGCAGGACGGTCGATGTCATCGATCCGGCAACCCAGGTGGCGATCGGCACGGTCCCCGACATGGCCGGTCCGGAGACCCGCGCTGCCATCGAGGCCGCGGCTTCCGCCTATGCCGACTGGAAGAAGAAGACCAACGCCGAGCGCGCTGGTCTCCTGGAAGCCTGGCATGGCCTGATGCTGGCGCATCTGGACGACCTCGCGCTGATCCTGACGACGGAACAGGGCAAGCCGCTGGACGAGGCCAAGGGCGAGGTCCGCTATGGCGCTTCCTTCGTCAAATGGTTCGCGGAGGAGGCTCGCCGCATCAATGGCCACACCATCCCTTCGCCCACGCCAGACCGGCGCATCATCGTGCTGAAGGAGCCGGTAGGCGTTTGCGGCATCATCACGCCGTGGAACTTTCCCAATGCGATGATCACCCGCAAGGTCGCGCCGGCGCTGGCCGCCGGCTGCACGGTGGTGATCAAACCGTCCGAATTCACGCCCTATTCGGCGCTGGCGCTCGGCGTGCTTGCCGAGCGCGCCGGCATCCCGGCCGGCGTCATCAACATCGTTACCGGCATGCCTGCCGAGATCGGCAACGAGATCATGGCGAACGAGACCGTTCGCAAGATCTCCTTCACCGGATCGACGCGTGTCGGTTCGCTGCTGATGCGCGGGGCGGCCGACAGCGTGAAGCGGCTCAGCCTCGAACTCGGCGGCAATGCACCCTTCATCGTCTTCGACGACGCCGATCTCGACCTCGCCATCGAGGGCGCGCTGGTCTCCAAGTTCCGCAATGGCGGCCAGACCTGCGTCTGCGCCAACCGCATCCTCGTCCAGGCCGGTGTCTATGAAACCTTCGCCGCGAAGCTTTCCGCGCGCGTCAACGCCATGATGGTGGGGCCTGGCACCGAACCAGGTGTCGCCATCGGGCCGATGATCAACATGGCGGCGGTCGAGAAGATCAACCGCCATGTCGAGGACGCGCTCGCCAAGGGCGCTGCGATCATCACCGAGAAGCCCGCATTGCCCAACGGTCCTCAGTATGTCGCGCCGCTGGTGCTGACCGGCGCCACAAAAGACATGCAGCTTGCCGGTGAAGAAACGTTCGGCCCGGTCGCGCCGCTTTTCCGTTTCGAGACGGAAGAGGAAGCGATCGCGCTGGCCAACGGCACGCCCTACGGGCTTGCTTCCTACTTCTACACCGAAAACCTGAAACGCGCCTGGCGCGTGGGCGAGGCGCTGGAGTTCGGCATGGTGGGTCTAAACACCGGCTCGGTCTCGATCGAGGTCGCCCCCTTCGGCGGCGTCAAGCTGTCCGGCCTCGGACGAGAGGGCGCGCAGGCCGGCATCGAGGAATATCTCGAGATGAAGAGCTTCCACATCGGCGGGCTCGGCTGAGCGGTTTTTGCCGAAGCCGGGCCGGTTCGACGATCACTGAATCCGGTCGAGCGCCTTGTAGTAGAGGCCGACCATCGGCAGGAACCAGGGCTTGCCGGAGTAACCGGGAATGGACGGCCACTCGAGCCCCTTCATCGGATTGCGATCTTCGCGGCCGAGCATGGCATCGGCCAGGATCATGCCGAGATGGGTGGAGAGCTGCGCACCGTGGCCGGAATAGCCCATCGCGTACCAGACCCCGTCATGATAGCCTGCGCGTGGGAAGCGATCCTTGGTCATGTCGACCAGCCCGCCCCAGCAATAGTCGATCTCGACCTTGGCGAGTTGCGGGAAGATCGCCGCCAGGCCTGCCCGCAATATCTGTCCGCTTCTGGCGTCGGAGCGCTGGTCCGATGTCGCCGAGAAGCGTGCGCGGCCGCCGAAGATCAGGCGCCTGTCGGGCGAAAGCCGGAAGTAATTGCCGATGTTCATCGAGGTCACGCATGTCCGGTTGCCCGGCATGGTCTCGGCGATCTCGGCGTCGCTCAACGGCCGCGTGGCGATGATGAAACTGCCAACGGAGATGATCCTGCGGCGGAAGTAGCCGAAGTCAGGCGTGGTGTAGGCGCCGGTCGCCACCAGCACATTGTCGGCGCTGATCTGGCCTCGGGAAGTGGTGAGCTCATGCCGCTTGCCGGCCTGCTTGCGGTCGGTCACCACCGCGTTTTCGTGGATGATAGCGCCATGACGAACGGCTGAAGTGGCCAGGCCGGCCACATAGCGGCCCATATGCATCATGGCGCTCTTCTTCGACAGCATCGCGCCGTGGAAGGGTGAGCCGATGTCGGACTTGAGGTCGGCCGCCGACAGCAGCGCCGTATCCGGATCCACTTCGGCATGGAGGGCTTCGAAGTTGCGGGCGATCGCTTCAAAATGCTGCGGCTTGGAGGCAAGCTTCAGCTTGCCGGCACGGCGGAAGTTACAGTCGATGCCTTCCTCGGCGACCAGCGCCTCGATGGTGTCGACGGAGTCGTCGAGCGCCCGGTAGAGCGCGATTGCTCGCTCCTTGCCGAGCTCCGCCTTGGCCGAGAGATAGCCGTGGGCGAGGCCGTTGTTGAGGTGCCCGCCATTGCGACCGGATGCGCCCCAGCCCACCCGCTCCGCCTCCAGCACGACCACCTTGGCACCGGCCTTCGCCAGCTGGCGCGCGGCGGCGAGACCAGTGAAGCCGCCGCCGATGATGGCGGCATCGTAGTGCCCGTCGACCGGGCCTTGCGCCCCGCCGGAAAAGGCCGGGGCGGTGTCGTGCCAGTAGGAGACGAACTTCATTGGCAATCCGCCTGTTTCAGAGACCGACCACGCCTGCAAGACCCGAAATGTCCGATATCTCGACATAGCCATAGTAAGGGTTGGCCGGTTCGTGGCCACGATTGACCCAGACCTTGTTCTTGATGCCGAGATCGTGTGCCGACATCAGGTCGTAGCGGAACGAGGACGAGCAGTGAAGGATATCCTCCGGGCCGCAACCCAACCTGTCGAACATGTATTCGAAGGCCTTGAAACGTGGCTTGTAGGCCTGCGCCTGCTCGGCCGTGTAGACGGCATGGAACGGCGCGCCGAGTTTCTCGACATTGGACATGATCTGCGCGTTCATGGCGTTGGACAGGATGACCAGCGGAATCTCCTTGGCCACCTTCGCCAGGCCGGCCGGAACGTCCGCGTGAGGCCCCCAGGTCGGGACGCGCTCGTAGACCATCCCAGCATCTTCGGCGCTGAAGGCAACGCCGTTGCGCTTGCAGGCGCGCTCAAGCGCGTTATGAACGACATCGGCATAGGGCTTCCAGTCGCCCATGATCTCGTCGAGCCGATAGGCCGCGAAGCTCTTGATGAACTCCAGCATGAACGGCTCGTCGAGCCGGCTGCCGTAGAGATCGCGCGCCGCTTCCGCCATCTGGAAAAAGGTCAACGTGCCGTAGCAGTCGAAGGTTATGTATTTGGGCCTGAAGGAAGCCATGTCCGTCGATCTCCGGTGGAAAGCACATCCGTGCTGGGATGTATTTCATCATAGGATGGCAGGTGGCGACCCACCTGACCGAAATCGCCCTTCCGAAAGCAGAAAGTTCCGTATCCACCCGCTGGTTTGGCACGCTGTAGCATCCTGGCGGCCAATGAGGGCGCGTCTGCGATCTGAAGCGCATCCGCCGCGGCCAGCGTCAGCACAAGATGCGGTGCACCCGTCGCGCTACGGCGAAAGATACCGCTGAGACCGACGCCTTCAGACGATCTGCGGCGCGCCGATGGCCGAAACTTGGGGTCAGACGGAAGGATGCCTCATGCAGCAGGGCGAGATCGAACTCCGGGCCTTCGGTCCGGACCATATTGAGGGAGCGGTGTTGCTTTCTCGCCAGGAGAATTGGCCGCATCGCCCGCAGGACTGGCAGATGGCGCTGCAGCTCTCGAACGGCGCGGTCGCGCTCGACGACCAGGGCCGCGTCACCGGAACAATCCTGGTCACCCCCTACGGCATGGACTGCGCCATGATCAACATGGTGATCGTCGACAGGACAGTGCGGGGCAAGGGGCTCGGGCGCCGGCTGATGGATCAGGCCTTCGCCCTTGCCGGCGACCGTCCGCTGCGGCTCGTCGCGACAGCGGACGGCATGCCTCTCTATGAAAAGCTCGGCTTCGTGCCGTCCGGTACGATCCGGCAACATCAGGGCAGCGTTGCCAAGCTTGGTGCGCCCGACGGTGTGGAAGCCGCAGGCACCGCTGATCTCCCGGAAATCAAGGCGCTGGACCGCGACGCCTACGGCGCCGACCGAGAAACTCTGATCGATGCGCTGGCGGAGCGCGGCCAATTCGCGGTCATCCGCCGCAACGGCGCCATCGAGGCCTATGCCGCGATCCGCCCATTCGGACGCGGCGAGGTGATCGGTCCGGTCATCGCGGGAAGCGTCGAAGCCGCCAAAGACCTGATCCGCTTCTTCGCCGCCCCACGCGCCGGCGCCTTCCTGCGCGTGGATACCGGCAGCGGGACCGGCATCGCCAGTTGGCTCGAGGATATCGGCCTCGCCCATGTTGGCGGCGGCGTGGCCATGGACCGTCCACCCAAGACGAGCATGGAACAGGCCAGACCGAAAGTTTACGCCCTCGCCAACCAGGCGCTGGGCTAGTCGGAGAACAACAATGCTCGCCAATTCCCTGATTGAACTCGATCGCGCCCATCTCATCCACCCGGTCTCTTCATACCTTGGTCATGAGGCGATTGGCGTGCGCGTCTTGAAATCGGCAAAGGGTGCGACCGTGACCGATGCGTCCGGCAAGCAACTCGTCGACGGTTTCGCCGGGCTATGGTGCGTCAATGCCGGCTACGGCCACGACAGCATCGTCGAGGCGGCGGCCCGGCAGATGCGCGAGCTTCCCTACGCCACCGCCTATTTCGACCTTGGCTCAGAGCCGGCCATCCGGCTGGCCTCGGAGCTGGCAGAGCGCGCGCCGGGAGATCTCAATCACGTCTTTTTCACGCTTGGCGGGTCGGACGCGGTCGACAGCACGATCCGTTTCGTCCGCTACTATTGGAATGCTAGGGGCCAGCCAAAGCGCGACCAGTTCATTTCCATCGAGCAGGGTTATCACGGGTCGTCGGTGGTCGGCGCGGGCCTGACCGCCCTGCCCGCCTTTCACGCCGGTTTCGGCATTCCCTTTGAATGGCAGCACAAGATCCCCTCACCCTATCCCTATCGCAACCCGGTGGGCCAGGACGGGAACGCGATCATTGCCGCATCGCTCGCCGCGCTGAAGGCCAAGATCCAGGAGATCGGGCCGGAGCGGGTCGCTGCCTTCTATGTCGAGCCGATCCAGGGCTCGGGCGGCGTCATTGTTCCGCCGAAAGGCTGGATCAAGGCGATGCGCGAGCTCTGCCGGGAGTACGGCATCCTGTTCGTCGCCGACGAGGTGATCACCGGCTTCGGCCGCACGGGACCCTTGTTCGCCTGTACCGATGAGGACATCGTTCCCGATTTCATGACGACCGCGAAGGGGCTGACCTCGGGCTATGTTCCCATGGGCGCCGTGTTCATGGCCGATCATGTCTATGACGTCATCGCCGATGGCGCGGGCGCCTCGGCGGTCGGCCATGGCTACACCTATTCCGCCCACCCCGTCAGCGCCGCCGTCGCGCTCGAAGTGCTGAAGCTCTACGAAGACGGCCTATTGGAGAATGGCATCAAGGCCGGCGCCCGCCTGATGGCGGGCTTGGAGGGCCTGAGGGACCATCCGCTGGTTGGCGACGTGCGCGGCCGCGGCATGCTTGCCGCGATCGAACTGGTGGTCGACAAGCAGAAGAAGACACCGCTTCCGGCATCGGCGATGCCGGCGCGGCGCGTCTTCGACAGGGCATGGGACAACGGCCTGATCATCCGTGCCTTTGCGCATGGGGTTCTCGGCTATGCGCCGCCGCTCTGCTGCACCGACGCCGAAATCGATGCGATCGTCGAGCGCACGCAGCGGACGCTCGACCAGACGCTGGACGATCCCGATGTCCGCCAGGCCCTGGCATGACGGGCGGCGAGTACCACGCGTTTCGAAATAGCGCCGGGACAGACGATTTCGCAATTTTGTGCCGCGCCCTCACGCCTTTTCGGCGAATCCAGCGCGGGGGAAGTGCCAGACTGCGTTTAAGACAAGGCCAGAAAGCCCATGTTTCCGGGTTTTAGAAAAAGGCCAGCGCCCCGGACAGCACGGAATTTTGTTCTGTTCAGCACGATGTAATTCGGCCCTGCGCAGAGGAGAGCTAAATTTTGGCCAGGGGTTTCAGCGAATTCAAATATATGAGCTTCGACGTCGTCGGCACGCTGATCGACTTCGAAGGCGGCATCACGACCTGCTTGGCCGGGATTGCCGCCGACGCTGGCGTGTCGATCGATGGCGAAGCAGCGCTGGCCCTGTATCGGCAAGCCCGGTACATGCCCGATGCGGGCCTGTTTCCCGACGACCTCGTGCGTGTCTACATGGTCATCGCGCCGCGGCTCGGCCTGCCGGCCGAGGAGAAATACGGCGTCCGCCTGAGGGATTCCGCCAGCGTCTGGCAAGGCTTCCCCGACGGCGCGGCAGCATTGGCCGAGCTTGCGAAATCCCACAAGCTGGTTGCCATGACCAACGCTCGGCGCTGGGCGCTTGATCATTTCGAGAAGCAACTCGGATCGCCCTTCTTCGCCACGTTCACCGCCGACGACACCGGCACGGAGAAACCGGACCCGGCTTATTTCCAGAAGGTCTTCGATTTCGTGGCTTCCCGAGGCGATAGCAAGGACGACATCCTGCACGTCGCGCAAAGCCAGTACCACGACATCGGCATATCCCGGGCGCTTGGCATGACCAATTGCTGGATCGAGCGCCGGCACGCCCAGCAGGGCTATGGCGGCACAATCGAGCCGGAGCGCTTCACCGTGCCGGACTACCACTTCACCTCAATGGCCGCGTTGGCGGCGGCAGTGCGGGAAAGCCTGAAGGAACGAACCTGAGTCCAAGCCCGGAAAGCCGCAACAAGACGAGCATCCCGGAAAAACAAACAGAAAGGGGAATGATATGACCGACAAGATCACGAACTGGACCAGCGCAGACGATGCCATGGTCGAAAATGCCATTCGGCGGGGCGCGAGCCGCCGCGAACTTCTCAAGATGCTGTTGGCCGGCGGCGCCGCGGTTGCCGCGGGCAGCGTGGTGCTCGGCCGAGCCACCAATGCCGTCGCCGCCACGCCGGTTTCCGGCGGAACCTTCAAGGCGGCAGGCTGGTCGTCCTCGACCGCCGACACGCTCGATCCGGCAAAGGCGTCGCTGTCGACTGACTATGTCCGCTGCTGCTCGCTCTACAACCGCCTGACCTTCCTCGACAAGGATGGCGTCACGCAGATGGAGCTGGCTGAAAGCTTCGACAGCAGGGACGCCAAGACCTGGACCGTGAAGCTGCGCAAGGGCGTCACCTTCCACGATGGCAAGGATCTCACCGCGGACGACGTCGTCTTCTCGATGAAGCGCCATCTCGATCCGGCGGTCGGTTCCAAAGTCGCCAAGATTGCCGCCCAGATGACCGGCTTCAAGGCGGTCGACAAGTCAACCGTCGAAATCACGCTGGCCGATCCGAATGCCGACCTGCCGACCATCCTAGCGCTGCACCACTTCATGATCGTGGCGGACGGCACCACCGACTTCTCGAAGGGCAATGGCACCGGCGCTTTCGTGCTGCAGACGTTCGAACCGGGCGTGCGGTCGGTCGTCACCAAGAACAAGAACTACTGGAAATCAGGCAAGCCCTACCTGGACTCGTTCGAATTCATCGCCATCAGCGACGACAGCGCCCGCGTCAACGCGCTGCTTTCCGGTGACATCAATTTTGCGGCCGCGATCAATCCACGTGCGATGAAGCTCATTGGCGGCCAGCAGGGCTTCGAATTGTCGAAGACCACGTCGGGCAACTACACCGACCTCAACATCCGGCTCGACATGGATCCGGGCAACAAGGCCGACTTCGTGGCCGGCATGAAGTATCTCGTCAACCGCGAGCAGATCGTCAAATCGGCGTTGCGCGGTCTTGGCGAAATCGGCAACGACCAGCCTGTCTCGCCGGCGAACATCTTCCACAATGCCGACCTCAAGCCGAAGGCCTTCGACCCGGACAAGGCCAAGTTCCACTTCCAGAAGTCGGGCCTGCTCGGTCAGTCCATCCCCGTGGTCGCCTCCGATGCCGCGACCTCGTCGATCGACATGGCGGTGATCATCCAGGCCGCCGGCGCCGACATCGGCATGAAGCTCGACGTCCAGCGCGTCCCGTCCGACGGATATTGGGACAATTACTGGCTCAAGGCGCCGATCCATTTCGGCAACATCAATCCACGCCCGACGCCGGACATTCTGTTCTCGCTCCTCTACGCCTCCAACGCGCCCTGGAACGAAAGCCAGTACAAGTCGGAGAAGTTCGACAAGCTGATGATCGAGGCGCGCGGCTCGCTCGACCAGGCCAAGCGCAAGGAAATCTACGGCCAGATGCAGACAATGGTCTCCGAGGAGGCCGGCACCATCATCCCGGCCTACATTTCCAACGTGGATGCCCTCTCCAGCAAGGTGAAGGGTTTGGAGGCGAACCCGCTTGGTGGCATGATGGGCTACGCAATGGCGGAATATCTCTGGCTCGAAGCCTGAGGGGCACCTGCCGGGGGTCGGTCGGCCGGTCCCCGGCACTGCATTGCGCAAGATTGTTTGGCTGAATGCAACCGCAGGGAGCGCTTCCATGACGTCTGGGGTTCTCAACCTGGTGCTGAAGCGGCTGGGGATTGCGGTCGTCACGCTTCTGATCGTTCTGTTTGCCGTGTTTTTCGCCACCAGCATGCTGCCCGGCGACACCGCGTCGATCCTGCTCGGCCAGGCAGCGACCCCGGAAGCCGTCGCCGGCCTGCGCGATGCCATGCATCTCAACGATCCTGCAATCCTGCGCTTCCTGCGTTGGCTTCTCGGTCTGCTCCACGGCGACCTCGGCACCTCCTATGCCAATGACATGCCGGTCGCGGCACTGATCGGCGGCCGCTTCGTCAACACCCTGAAGCTGGCCGGCATCACCACACTGCTCTCGGTGCCGCTGGCACTGACGCTGGGCATCACCGCCGCCATGTTGCGCGGTTCCTTCTATGACCGCACCGTCACCATTCTTTCGATCGGCATCATCTCCGTCCCGGAATTCATGGTCGCGACGCTGGCGGTCCTGCTTTTCGCCGTCTATCTCAAATGGCTGCCGGCGCTGTCCTCGGTCAATGAGGCGCATTCGCTGACCGACCTCGTGCGCATCTATGCAATGCCGGTGATCACGCTCACCTTCGTCATCTCCGCCCAGATGATCCGCATGACCCGCGCCGCGGTGATCGAAACGCTCTCCACACCTTATGTCGAGATGGCGCTTCTGAAGGGCGCCTCACGCAGCCGCATGGTGCTCAAGCACGCGCTTCCCAATGCGCTCGGGCCGATCGTCAACGCGGTTGCGCTGTCGCTGTCCTATCTGGTCGGCGGCGTCATCATCGTGGAGACGATCTTCAACTATCCCGGCATTGCCAAGCTGATGGTTGATGCGGTCGCGACCCGCGACCTGCCGCTCATCCAGAGCTGCGCAATGATCTTCTGCCTCGGCTATCTCGTCCTCATCACGACCGCCGACATCATCGCCGTCATTTCCAACCCGAGGCTCAGATAACGATGGCGCGTGCCGTAGCCTCCCGACGATCCTTCCTGGGCCACAGCTATAATCTCGTGGGCGTCGTGGCCTCGCTGGTCATCCTGGCGTGGACGCTGATCGCCATCTTCGCGCCCACCATCATTCCCCATTCGATCGGCGACATCGTCGACGACGACTATTTCGGCCCGATGCGTCAGGGCCTATGGCTCGGCTCGGACTATCTGGGGCGCGACATGCTTTCGCGGGTGCTGATGGGCGCGCGCTACACTGTCGGCATATCGCTCGCGGCCGTCTGCATCGCCTGCTTCTCAGGCGTCGTGCTGGGGATGATCGCGGCCGTCACCGGCGGCTGGCTCGACAGCTGCCTCAGCCGCTTCCTCGACGCCATGAACTCCATCCCCAGCAAGCTGTTCGGCCTTGTGGTCGTCGCCGCGGTCGGCTCGTCGATCCCGGCGTTGATCGTGACGCTCGCCGTCATCTATATACCGGGCGCCTACCGCTTCGCGCGGGCGCTCGCGGTCAACATCAACACCATGGACTTCATAACCGTCGCCCGTGTCCGCGGTGAAAGCACAGCCTATCTCATCGGGTCCGAGATCCTGCCCAACATCATGCGCCCGGTGCTGGCCGACTTCGGCCTGCGCTTCGTCTTCATCGTGCTCTTGCTCTCAGGCCTGTCCTTCCTGGGGCTCGGCCTGCAGCCGCCGCTCGCCGACTGGGGCGCGCTGGTGCGCGAGAACATCGGCGGCCTGCCCTTCGCGGCTCCCGCCGTCATCGTGCCGTCGCTGGCGATCGCCAGCCTCACCATCAGCGTCAACCTGCTGATCGACAACCTGCCGCAGAAGATCAGGGACAGGGACGCATGACCAATCTCGTCGAGGTCAGGAACCTGAGGATCCAGGCGACGACGGACGCCGGACGGCTTGTCGAAATCATCAAGGGCGTCAGCCTCGACATCGCGGACGGCGAGATTGTCGCCCTGATCGGCGAGAGCGGCTCCGGCAAGACGACGGTTGCGCTCTCGCTGATGGGCTATGCGCGGCCCGGCTGCCGGATCATCGGCGGCGAGATCAATGTAAACGGCAAGAACATGGCGGCACTTTCCGAAAAGGAACGTGCCAAGTTGCGCGGCACCGACATTGCCTATGTTCCACAAAGTGCCGCCGCCGCATTCAACCCCTCGTCGACGATCATGGAGCAGGTCATCGAGGTCACGCGGATCCACGGCCTGATGCCACCCGAGCAGGCCCGCCAGCGCGCGGTCGAACTCTTCCGGGCCTTGTCGTTGCCAGATCCGGAAGGGATCGGCGCGCGTTATCCGCACCAGGTTTCGGGCGGGCAATTGCAGCGGCTGGCGGCGGCCATGGCGCTCATCGGCGATCCCAAGCTGATGATCTTCGACGAGCCGACGACGGCACTCGACGTGACGACGCAGATCGACGTGCTGAGGGCCTTCAAGTCGGTCATGCGGGCGGGCGGGATAGCTGGGGTCTACGTTTCCCACGATCTCGCGGTCGTCGCCCAGATCGCCGACCGCATCGTCGTGCTGAAGGGCGGCGAAGTGCAGGAGACCGGCACCACGGCGGCGATCCTTTCGGCTGCCCAACATCCCTACACGCGCGAACTGCTGGCCGCCTTCGAACCTAGGCCTCGGCAAGCCCATGCGGACGCGGATGCCGGGACGAAAGAGCTGCTGCGTATCGACAATGTGACCGCCGGCTATGGCGCGGTACGGGATAACGGACTGCCACTGATCCGGGCCGTCGATTCCGTCAGCCTGGTCGTCGAGAAGGGGCGCAATCTCGGCGTCATCGGCGAATCCGGCTGCGGAAAATCGACGCTGGCGCGTGTCATCGCCGGCATTCATCCGGCGGCGGCCGGCGACATCATTTTCGACAGCAAGGAGCTGGAGCGCACCGCAGGAAAGCGCAGCCAGGACCAGCTGCGCGAGATGCAGATCGTGTTCCAGTATGCCGACACCGCGCTCAATCCAGCCAAGCCGGTGGAGGACATCATCTCCCGCCCACTGGCCTTCTATCACCGGCTCGACAGGCAGGCGCGCTCGAAGCGCGTCGACGAGCTGCTCGACATGGTGCGCCTGCCGAGGGGCCTGCGTTACCGCCATCCGTCAGAGCTCTCCGGCGGCCAGAAGCAGCGCGTGAACTTCGCGCGCGCTTTGGCGGCCGACCCCAAGCTCATCATCTGCGACGAAATCACCTCGGCGCTCGACACGGTGGTGGCGGCAGCCGTGATCGAACTGCTCAAGGAGCTGCAGCGCGAGTTAGGCCTTTCCTACATTTTCATCAGCCATGACCTCTCCGTCGTCGAAGCGATCTGCGACGAAATCATGGTCATGTATAATGGGCAGCGGGTGGAGCAGATCACGCCCGACAGACTGCAGGCGCCCACCCACCCCTATTCCAAGCTTCTGTTCTCCTCAGTGCCGAAGCTTGACCCGACATGGCTCGATGGCCTCGACCGCGACCCCGAGCTGGTCAGCCAGTACGGCCACCGCTAGAGCAATTCCAGGAAAAGTGTGAACGGTTTTCCGTCCGGAATTGCGTCAAAACCAATGCATGTCGCCTAGAACGTGCACGGTTCTGGGGCAACGACATGCATCAAAGCAAAGACCAAAAACGGCGGAGCCTTACCGGGGAAACAGGCTGGGCAGCGGCATATGTGCCTTGACGATGGGGGACTTCAGCACAACGAAGCTGAAATACTTGTCGATGCCGATATCCATGTCGGTCAGCCGCTCCATGATGGTCTGGTACTCGGCTATGCCGGCGGTCACGAATTTCATCAGATAGTCGTAGCCACCCGAGACCAGATGGCATTCGATGACCTGGTCGATCTTCTCCACGACAGCGAGAAACCGGGCGAAGTCCACCTGGCGGTGGTTCTTCAAGGTGATTTCGGTGAACACGGTCAGCGTCTGGCCAAGCTTGCCGATATTGATCTGCGCGGAATAGCCCTCAATGTAGCCCTCCGATTGCAGTCTCTTGACCCGCATCAGGCACGGGCTCGGCGATAAATGCACCAGCTCAGCCAGTTCCACGTTAGTAATGCGGCCGTTCTTCTGCAATTCGTGAAGAATTTTGATATCGATCCGATCCAGTTTCATGGCCGTCTCCGCAGAACGTATGCAGCAGCACAAAATGCTGCCATACCAACAGCCATCGACACTACCACAGCCCGTTGGCCTGTCCATCCAAGCGGGCAGCGCTTTGGAACGCAGCGGCTCCCGATTTTACCCGAGCGTACGGAATAAAATTCTGCTTCGGCCGCAACTGCGGCAGCGGCTGCCTGCGCAACACGGTAGATTGGCGCTTCAAGGCAGAGACACCATGCGCGCACCACTGCAGCAAATCGAGACATCCGGCGAACTGCCGAAATCCGCCGACGCGGTGGTGATCGGCGGCGGCATCGTCGGCATCTTCGCGGCCTATTACATGGCACGGCGTGGCCTGAAGGTCGCGCTTGTCGAAAAGGGCCGCATCGGCGCCGAGCAGTCCTCGCGGAACTGGGGATGGTGCCGCCAGCAGAACCGCGACGCCCGCGAGTTGCCGATGGCAACAAGAAGCATCGACCTGTGGGGCAGCTTTGCGGCGGAAACCGGTGAAGACACCGGCTTTCGCCGCTGCGGCCTGCTGTATCTCAGCAATGACGAGGCGGAACTGGCTGGCTGGGCACGATGGCGTGACTTCGCCAGGACGGCCGGCGTCACCACGCACATGCTCGACAGCGCCGAAGCCAGCGAGCGGGGCCGCGCCACGGGCCGGACCTGGAAGGGCGGCGTCTTCTCACCGACCGACGGCACCGCCGATCCGTCGCGGGCCGCGCCCGCGGTCGCCCGCGCCATCCTCAAGCTCGGTGGCTCCGTCCACCAGAATTGCGCCGCGCGCGGTATCGAGACCGAAGGCGGGCGCCTGAGCGGCGTGGTCACCGAAAGCGGAACGATCCGGACCAAGGTGGCGGTGCTGGCCGGCGGCGCTTGGGCCTCCTCCTTTTGCCGGCAGTTCGGTTTCCGTTTTCCGCAGGCGTCGATCCGCTCCTCCATTCTGTCCGTCTCGCCAGGCGCGGAAGGTCTGCCGGATGCGCTGCACACGAAAGGGATCTCGGTCACGCGTCGCAGCGACGGCGGCTACACGCTCGCCATTAGTGGACGCGGCCGTGTGGACGTGACGCCGCAGCAGTTGCGGTTCTCCTCGCAGTTCCTGCCCATGTTTCTGAAGCGGTGGCGCAGCCTCGCGCCAGGCGGCCTGCAGGGCATGCGCTCGGGCCACGAAACGCTCCGACACTGGCGGCTCGACCAGCAGACACCGATGGAGCGGATGCGCATCCTCGACCCGGTTCCGGACCAGGCAACCATCCGCCTGGCCCACGCCCGGGCGCTCGAGCTGCTGCCGGCACTGCGCCAGACCAGGATCAGCGCGACGTGGGCCGGCTACATCGACAGCACTCCGGACGGCGTGCCTGCCATCGGCGAGATCAATACCGTTCCAGGTTTCTTCCTGGCTGCCGGGTTCTCGGGGCATGGCTTCGGCATCGGGCCTGGCGCCGGGCACCTCGTCGCCGATCTGATGACCGGGTCGCACCCGATCGTCGATCCGCAATCCTATGATCCCAGGCGCTTCGACGCTTCAGCCTGGGGGAAGGTCGCCGACTTCTAAGACGCGATCCGTTCCGACAGCCAGACATGCTCTCCGGAATCCCGTTACCCTTGCCGGCGGAACCGGCCCGACTGGCCAAAGCTAAGGACGACGAAACGATCGGCCGCGTTTCGCTCTCGTCAACGCATCAGCGAGTTCCGGTACCGGCTTGCCTATCTGGTATGCTGGTATAACATGTAGATGGTATGGTGCAGGCCGGGGGACGTGGCCGGCCCGGTGGCGTGGCTGATGGGGCCGGACACCAGCTTCGTGACCGGCGAACTCATCAACATCACCGGCGGCTTCCAGGCCTATGCCGCGACCCCTGCCGCTGACGCGGTGCGGGAAGCCGGCTTGCGGGGACCGTCGAAGTGAAGCGTCTGCTGGAGGGGAAAGTCGCGCTGGTCACCGGCGCGCGGACCGGACTCGGTGCCGCGACCGTGGCTGCCCTGGCGGGGCTTGGCGCCACCGTCATTGCCTCCGGGCGCCAAGCCGGAGATTGCGGCGCGGTTGTCGATGCCGTGACAGTGGCCGGCGGCAAGGCTTGCGATTTCATGCTCGACGTCGCGGATCTGGATGCGATCCCGTATCGCGTCGCCGAAGCCCTCAAACTGCATGGGTGCATCGATATTCTCGTCAACAATGCCGCGACGATTGCGCCAATGGCGCGTCTCGCCGAGCTCGACGCCAAGGCTTTCGATGCCGCGCTGACCATCAATGTCAGCGGCCCGGCCGCCTTGACGACAGCGCTATGGCCGCATTTCAGCGGCGGCCGTATCGTCAACATCGTCAGCGGCGCGGCAAATCACGCCATGTCCGGCTGGGCCGCCTATTGCGCCTCCAAGGCGGCCTTGCTGATGCTGACAAAGTCGATCGCACTCGAAGGCGAAGCCAGCGGCATCTTGGGATTCGCCCTTGCGCCCGGACTCGTCGACACCGGCATGCAAGCCGCCATCCGCGACGCCAGGATCAATGCGGTCTCCGACATTCCCCGCGAAAACCTCGACCCGCCAGAGCGCGCGGCGCAGATGATCGCCTGGCTTGCAACCGGTTTGGCCGACGACCTTGCCGGCGACTATGTCGATGTGCGGCAGCCGGGGCTGCAAGAGCGCGTCGCCGCGGACCTATCGAACAACGCCAGGGATTGAACGGAATGAACAGAATAGATCTTGAAGGACAGGCCGCCGTCGTGACCGGCGGAGCGCAGGGACTGGGCCTGGCCTTTGCCAGGCGGATGATCGCATCGGGCGCAAAGGTGAGCCTGTGGGACATGAACGAGGCGAAGCTGGCGACGGCGGTTGCTGGGCTCGGCGATGCGGCCAGTGCAGTCGTGGTCGACATCACCGATGCCGAGGCAGTGCTTGCCGCGCACGCCCGCACCGAAAAGGAAACAGGAGCCGTCTCGATCCTGGTCAATTCGGCAGGGATAGCCGGCCCCAACCACACACTCGATGAGTACCCGCTCGACGCCTGGCGGCGCGTCATCGACATCAATCTCAACGGCACCTTTCACGTCAACCGCGCCGTCGTGCCGGCGATGAAGGCGCGCAATTACGGCCGCATCGTCAACATCGCCTCGATCGCCGGCAAGGAAGGCAATCCCAACGCCTCGGCCTACTCGGCGTCCAAGGCGGGCGTCATCGGGCTGACCAAGTCGCTGGGCAAGGAGCTTGCCGGCTACGACATAGCGGTCAACTGCATCACGCCGGCGGCTGCGCGCACGCCGATCTTCGACCAGATGAAACAGGAGCATATCGACTACATGCTGTCCAAGATCCCGCGTGCTCGGTTCCTGGAAGTCGACGAGGCGGCAAACATGGTCGCCTGGCTGGTCTCCAAGGAAAACAGTTTTACCACCGCATCGGTCTTCGATCTGTCAGGCGGTCGCGCCACCTATTGATTTGCAAACCACCTAAAATCGCGGCAGCGCACGCCGGATTGCTGAAGCCGGACGCCGGGCCGGCGCGGAAGTGATAAAATCGCACAGATCAAACACTATCGTTGGACGCGTCCCAACGTTCGATCCGACCCTGCCAGTAGACGGTTTCCTTCCCGTCGATTTCCCAGGCGACCTCTCCGGCAAACGGAAGCCACATATTGCCGTGACGACGATAGTCGGAGAAACGGCCGCGCCACGGAGTTGGCAGGATTGGTGCCGTGGCCGCACGCGGCCTATCGGGCGCAAACGCACCGGCAATCCTTCCGTCACTGTCGAGGCTGAGCGTGACTTCGGCCGCTGTCTCTCCTACGCCGGCGCTCACGGCCAGCCTGTCGGGACCGTCTTCACGCCAACGCAGGGTGGTATTGAAGAGAATAGCGTCGGGCGCCCAGGCAAGTTCTGCAAGATATCGCATCAGCTCGCCGCGCATCAGCGCCGACGAGTGCTCGGCGCGGGCGATCGGGATGACCCCGAGCGCCATGACATCCAGCCGCCCCTGGCCGCCCTTCAACGCATCGCGCACCGAGATCATACCGAAGGGACCAAACCGTGCCCGCCAGTCGAAGGCACATTCGCACGTGGAGACTGTTTGTGTTGCGGAAAATGACATCCAGGACGTGGCGCCAAGCCGCTGTTTCATCCGTCCGGTTTGCTTGAGCTTGACCGTCGTTCGGCTCATCTCGGGACTGGCGCCGAGTCGGCGGGCCAGGTCATAGACAGCGGCTGGCAACCGCTTCCTGATCAGAAGATCATCCTCAGCCATCATGCGGCCTTCCTCTATGTTGACTCACTGCTCCACCTCGCGAGCGTGGCCGCTATCCCGCCCACATAGAGGGTCCCGAAGATCAGCTTGTTGTGACGCGCGAGCCATTCCGGAAGATAGATGTCGAAGTTATCGCGTCGGTCGCCGGTGTAACCCGCAGCGACGGATGTGAGGGGGCATTGCCATCCGTTCAGGACCAGCACGAGCACCTCTACCAGGACGACGCCGATCGACAGCGCCGCTTGGAAAAAGTCGCCCCGCAAGGCGGACACCCAGATCACGAGGATGCATGCGACGAAAAAAGCCCAGACGACAGTGTGAATGGCCTTGATTGTCACGAGCCGTGCCGCCGATGCGGGTGGGCTCTGAACGGGAGCGTTCAAGATATGATTACACTTTCCGCTGGCCGGCGCGCCGAGAAGGGGAGTGCTGCTCCGTAACCGAAGCGCATGACGAGGTCGGGACGTCGCCCGGGCATGCCGACAAGCGTCGCCAGTTCCGGCCGCAGGCCTGCGACTTCGACCGGCTGATTGATGAAAGCATGCTTAAGGCCGAGCGCGGTGGCCTGCAACGCGAAGCGCTGGCAGGCGCGGCCTGCCAGAACCCAATGCTCGCGGTCTTCCTTTTGGGCGACGAAGACGGCGACGCCGGCCGAAGAGGCGAGATGTCGAGCGTATTTTTCGTTCTCGGCTTTGGCTTTGAAAACGAGATCGAACATGACCCGACCAAGCCATTCCGGAAGGGCGGGATTGCCGGTTGATGCGCTGAAGAGACCGTCACCGGTTGCGATCGCTTGCCGGGGGCTGAAGCGCAGCCAGGTCTTCAGTTCCCGCACGAACGCGGCGTCGGCGATCTGCGCATTGTTGCCCGCGACGACCAGGTCGCGCACGCGGTCGATCCGTGGCCGATCCGTGATAAGAACGAGATCGATGCCCGGCAGGGTGGCCGCAGCAGAAAGCGTCCGCAAATCGCCGCTGCTGATGGCTTTGCCGTCATAGTCGCCACGTGTCGATTGCCGTTTCGGGATCGCATCGAACAGCTCCGGCTCTAAAGGCGACCCGCTGCCGAACGCGAACATAACGGCACCGTCATTCGCCGGGTTGAAACTGAGTTCGCCCGGCTTTCCACGCGCGCTGCCGGCGATGGCCAGGTTTTCCGCAGCGCAACCGAGACTGGCAAACAGATGATGATTGTCCGGGTCGACGATCGCGATCCGTCGCGCCATGTCGGGCAGGATTTCTATCCCGACATCACTGATCTTGAACTGCCACGGTTGGGTGTTGTGGCTGTTCGCCGCGAGCGTCGCGTAGCGGATCAGGTCGCTCATCCCCGGCGCTTGTTCCAAAGCTAAGCGGGTCGCGGCCACGGAGGCGTTGTATTCCGCCATCGACCCCATGCTTCGGAGCCCCAAACAGGTTGCTCCGACACCGGCCACGATCAGGGCGCCTCCGCCAACCAGATATTGCCGCCTGTTCATCGCTTTGTGGCCGATCTGTCTTCGACAATCGCGAAGCGGCCAACAACGACCGGTGCGGTGTCTTCAAATGAGTTAACTCGCAAAATCGACTGTGCCCTAGGAATTGGCGGACCATCGCCAGTCCCGGATCTCCGGCATGTCGACGCCGTGCTTTCGGATGTAGCGATCGTGCTCGACCAGCTTGTCGCGGATCGCTTGCTTGGCGTAGACGGCCGCCGCGCCAAGCCTTGGCACCCGGTCGATCACGTCGGCGACAAGATGAAAGCGGTCGAGCCTGTTGCGGACGACCATGTCGAAGGTGGTCGTCGTCGAGCCTTCTTCCTCGTAGCCACGAACGTGCATGTTGTCGTGATTGGTGCGCTTGTATGCCAGACGATGAATGAGCCAGGGATAGCCGTGATAGGCGAAGATCACCGGCTTGTCCTTGGTGAACAATCCGTCGAAATCGCTGTCCGTGAGACCATGCGGATGCTGGGACTTTGGCTGCAGGGTCATTAAGTCAACGACGTTGACGACCCGCACTTTCAGATCCGGAATGTACCCACGAAGCAGGTCGACGGCGGCAAGCGTCTCGACCGTGGGCACATCGCCGGCGCAGGCCATCACCACGTCCGGTTCGCCACCGCGGTCGTTGCTGGCCCATTCCCAGATGCCGATGCCTTGCGTGCAGTGCTTGATTGCCGCATCCATGTCGAGCCATTGCGGCGCCGGCGCCTTGCCCGCGACGATGACGTTGATCCGATCCCAGCTTCTGAGACAGTGGTCGGTGACGTAGAGCAGCGTGTTGGCATCCGGCGGCAGGTAGACGCGGACGGTATCGGCCTTCTTGTTGACGACGTGGTCGATGAAGCCCGGGTCCTGATGGCTGAAGCCATTGTGGTCCTGCTGCCAGACATGGGACGTGAGCAGGTAGTTCAAGGACGCGATCGGCTGCCGCCATGGCACGTCGCGCGAGGTCTTCAGCCATTTCGCATGTTGGTTGAACATCGAATCGATGATGTGGATGAAGGCCTCGTAGCAGGAAAACAACCCATGGCGTCCGGTCAGCAGATAGCCTTCCAGCCAACCCTGGCAAAGATGCTCACTGAGCACCTCCATGACGCGTCCCGAAGGTGCCAGATGATCGTCCTCCGATGTGGCGCTCGCATCCCAGGCACGGTTGGTGACTTCAAAGAGTGCCTGTAGGCGGTTGGAGGCCGTCTCGTCGGGCCCGAAAACCCTGAAGTTGCGCGTCGCATCATTGGCCTTCATCACATCGCGCAGGAATGTTCCCATCACCCGCGTCGCCTCGGCCTCAGCAGCGCCCGGAGACGCCACGGCAACCGCATAGCTGGTGTAGTCGGGTAAACGCAGCGGACGTTTCAGGGCGCCGCCATTGGCGTGCGGATTGGCGCTCATGCGCCTGTTGCCGGCAGGCGCCAGCGCCGCGATCTCGGCCTGCAACCGTCCAGTCTCGTCGAACAATTCCAGCGGCTGGTAGCTGCGCAGCCAGTCTTCCAGCAGTTTGAGATGCCCCGGCTTGGTCATGTCACTGAACGGCACCTGGTGTGAACGCCAGGAGCCCTCGGTCTTGAGGCCATCGACTGTCTTCGGCCCGGTCCAGCCCTTGGGGCTGCGCAGAACGATCATCGGCCAGCGCGGGCGCGCGGAGACGCCGGCTTTGCGCGCGTCATCCTGGATCTGTTTTATCCGCTGGAAGGCCTCGTCCATGGCCGCCGCCATCTTCTGGTGCATGATCTCCGGCTCTTCGCCTTCGACGAAGATCGGGTCGTAGCCGTAGCCGCGAAAGAGAGCCTCCAATTCCTCCGGGGAAATGCGCGCCAGCACCGTCGGGTTGGCGATCTTGAAGCCGTTCAGGTGCAGGATCGGCAACACCGCGCCATCGGCCGCCGGATTGAGGAACTTGTTGGAGTGCCATGATGCCGCCAGCGGGCCGGTCTCGGCTTCGCCGTCGCCGACAACACAGGCAACGATCAGATCGGGATTGTCGAGGACGGCGCCGTGGGCATGCGCAAGCGAATAGCCGAGTTCACCGCCTTCATGGATCGAGCCGGGAGTCTCGGGCGCAGCATGGCTTGGAATGCCACCCGGAAACGAGAATTGCCGCACAAGGCGGCGCAATCCGTCCTCGTCCCGGGAGATGTCGGGATAGAGCTCGCTGTAGGCGCCCTCGAGATAGGTGTTTGCGACGATACCTGGCGCGCCATGTCCGGGGCCGGCGATGAACAGGACGTCGAGATCCCTCGCCTTGATGACCCGGTTCAGATGGACATAGATGAAGTTCAGGCCTGGCGTCGTCCCCCAATGGCCGAGCAGGCGCGGCTTGACGTGCTCGAGTTTGAGAGGTTCACGCAGGAGCGGATTGTCGAGGAGATAGACCTGTCCCACCGACAGGTAATTCGCCGCGCGCCACCAGGCGTGCATGAGCTTGAGCGTATCCGGCTCCAGAACAGTTGCGTCTGTCGCCAAACCCTGAGGTTTATGTACTGTCATTGCGATGCTCCTGATGTCGTCAAAAATGAATGGTCACGCGTGGATCCCGTCCGGGCGCGCGATGCCGGGCCGACGGCCAGAGGTTTCAACAGTTCCGCCGACACGAGGTAGGCGATCACGATGGCGCCGATGCCTGCCAGCATGGGCACGGAAGGCGTTTCAAAACCAAACCAGAGGCCCAGAGGCGTGAACGGCAGAACCATGGCAACGACCAATGCCACGAGCGAGGAAGCCGCCAGGGGCAAGCGGGGAAGATCCTGCCAAGGCCGGCCATTGGTGCGGATGATGAAGATGACGAGGATTTGCGTCGCCATGGATTCCAGGAACCAGGCGGTGCGGAACTCCGCCGCGGAGGTATGGAAGATCAGCAGCAACGCCCCGAAGGTCAGGAAATCGAACAGCGAGGAGAGCGGTCCCATGACGCCGGCGAACCGCATCAGGCCGCGCATGTCCCAAACCTGCGGCCGCGCCGTGGCTTCGGCTCGAACGCCGTCGAATGGAATGCCGAGTTCGGAGAGGTCGTAGAGCAGGTTGTTCAAGAGGATCTGCGTCGGCAGCATGGGCAGGAATGGCAGTGCCATGGCCGCGACCGCCATCGACAGCATGTTGCCGAAATTCGAACTGGCGCCCATGCGCACGTATTTGAGGATATTGGCGAATGTCCGCCGGCCCTCCTCGACGCCGTCGGCCACGACTTCGAGGTCGGATGCCAGGAGGATCATGTCGGCGGCGGCCTGCGCCACGCCGCTTGCTCCGTCGACCGAGAGGCCGATGTCGGCAACCTTGAGTGCTGGCGCGTCGTTGATGCCATCGCCGAGATAGCCGACAATGGCGCCCCTGGCCTGCAGCGCCTTTATGATCCGGGATTTCTGGTCCGGCGCCAGTCGTCCATAGGCGTCGACCGACTGGACCTGGACCGCGAGCGCTTCATCGCTCAACGCCACGACGTCGGCGCCGGACAGGACTTTCCCGGCATTTAGGCCGACAAGTCCCGCAAGTCGCTTGACCACAACCGGATCGTCTCCGGACAGGATCTTCAGCCTGACACCGGCATTTGCAAGGCGGGCTATCGCGGCAGCGGCAGTAGGTTTGGGCGGGTCAGCGAAGGCGCATAGCCCCTCGAAAACGAGGTTTACCTCGTCGGCCGATCCCACGTCATGGGTCGATCCCGACCATGGGCGAGAGGCCACGGCGATTGTTCTCAAACCATCGCCTGCCAGGGCATGAACCCGTTCGATCGCCTGAGCTCGTTCAGGCTCCCCCATCCGTATGGACGTGTCTCCGGCTCGCTGCGAAGAACAAAGCGCCAGAACCGCTTCCGGCGCGCCCTTGACGATCAGCAACAGACCGTCGGGACCAGCAGCAAGCACGGAACCCAGCCGCCGGCTGAAATCGAAGGCGTGCCGGCCCGACAGGGTCCAGTCCCGCGATGCATCGGCCGAGCCCTGGGTCAGCGCCGCATCGAGCGACCCGCGATCGCCACCGAGATCGGCCGCGATGGCGCCGAGCCGGGCGGCGCGCGGATCCTCGCTGCCGGCCGGGTCGAGACTGCGGGCAAGCGTGATCTCCGCCGAGGTCAGCGTGCCGGTTTTGTCCGTGCACAGCACCGTCATCGCGCCAAGGTCATGGATCGTGGCAAGCCTTTTGACGATGACCTTGCGCCGCGCCATCCTCATCGCGCCACGCGACAGGGTGACGGTCGTGATCATTGGCAGAAGCTCGGGCGTCAGGCCGACGCCAAGCGCCACCGCGAACAGGACCGAGTCCAGCACCGAGCGGCCAAGCAGCACGCGGGTGGCAAGGACGACAACCACCAGCGCCAGGCTCAGCCTCGCGATGACGAGGCCGAACTGATGGAGATCGCGCTCGAACGGCGATGGAGCTTGCGCCTCGGCGAGTGCCGACGCGGCGGCGCCAAACACAGTCGACCGGCCGGTCCCGACGACGAGCGCTATCGCTTCACCGGTCTGCGTGACCGCGCCCCGGAACAAGGCATTAGACGCTTCACCGGGACTTGTCGCCGTGACCACGCCCGAACGCTTCTCGACCGCATAAGGTTCACCGGTCAGCGCCGCCTCGCCGGCGGTGCAGGCCGTGCTGTCGAGGATCAGGGCGTCCGCGGGAATGATGTCGCCGGCACGGACGCGCAGGATGTCGCCCGGGACGACGTTTTCGACGTCGATCTGGCGAAAGGAGCCGTCTCGCTTGACTTCGGCCTTCAGCGCCACGGAACGCCGCAGCACTTCGGCCGCCTTGACCGCGTGTCCCTCCTGCACGGTATCCAGGCCGATCGAAAGGACAAGAATCGCGACGATGATCCCGCCTCCGATCACGTCGCCCGTCGCCAACGACACTATGCCCGCCGCCAGCAGGATCAGCGAAAGCGGCTCGAGAAGACGTCGCAGGATCGCGCGCCACAAATCGTCGGTCTTCGCCGCCGCATCGCTGTTGGGACCATATTGGGCAAGCCTGGCTTCGGCATCCGCTGAGCTCAGGCCGTCGCCACCACAATGAAGAGCCGTGTAGAGAAAATCCGGCGTGCGCGTCCAGAACGCAGCGAGGTTATCGGGGCGTATTTCCCGTGCGGGCTTGTTCGCGAGATTGGCTGCCGAGATCATCAACGCGCCTTTGCTGCCTGGAAAACGGAACAGGTTTCCTCGGCTATGACTTGTTCTTCGTCGGTTGGAATGACGAGGATGGCTACCCTGGCGTCCGGCGCCTCGATCCGCGTCGCGTTCGCGGCATTCGCCACGGGATCGATGGCAACGCCGAGCCAGGCAAGATGACTGCAGACGGCTGCTCGGATCTGGGGTTGATGCTCGCCTATACCGGCGGTAAA
The DNA here is from genome assembly GCF_055456085.1 of Mesorhizobium subarcticum. Classification (NCBI taxonomy): domain Bacteria; kingdom Pseudomonadati; phylum Pseudomonadota; class Alphaproteobacteria; order Hyphomicrobiales; family Phyllobacteriaceae; genus Mesorhizobium; species Mesorhizobium subarcticum. The sequence continues at coordinate 6,391,044 of NZ_CM144237.1, forward strand.
GACGATGCCGTCGAGCCCGCCCAGCGTGTTGGCGATTGCCGTCGTCTCGCGGGCGATGCGGAAGGCAAACAGGTCCAGTGCCTCGCGAGCAGCCGATGAGTCGTTGCCGATCAGATCGCGGCTGTCGGCGCTGATGCCGGAAACGCCGAGCAGCCCGGAGCGGTGGTAGAGCATGTCCTCAACCGCCTCGATCGACAGGCCGCGTTGCTTCACCAGATGGATCAGCACGCCCGGATCGAGATTTCCGCAACGTGTTGCCATCGGGATGCCGTCCAGCGTCGAGAACCCCATGCTGGTGTCGCGGCTGACGCCGCCTTCAAGTCCACACAGGCTTGCGCCGCTGCCCAGATGCGCCACAACGATGCGGCGGCTGGCGATGTCCGGCGCGACCTGCCGCAGTTGCGCGGCAATGTATTTGTACGAGAGGCCGTGAAAGCCATAGCGCTTGATGCCCTCGTCAAAGAGCGAACGCGGTAGCGCGAAGCGGCGCACGAGATCGCTCTGGCTGCGATGGAAGGCCGTATCGAAAGATGCGACTTGAGGCAGGCCGGGCCGCAGATGCCGGATTGCCTTAATCAAGCGAACGCTCTGTGGCTGGTGCAGCGGCGCCAGGGGCACCAGCGCCTCGATTGCAGCGAGCGTCTCGTCGGTGATCGCCTCAGGCCCAGCGAACCGGTCGCCGCCATGAACGACGCGGTGTCCAACCGCAGCCAGCGCATTCACTGAAAAATGGTGCGCCAACCAGCCGAGGGTTTCTTCGATGACTTCGTGCAGATCGTCGGAAACGGCCGCCTTGAGCGGAATATCCGCGACGGTCGGACCCTCGGCTATCTGAAGCGAGAGCGGGAGATGGCGTAGGTCGATGACACCTTTTCCAAGGCGATGCGGCACATTCGCCTTCATCTCGAACAAGCCCAGCTTGATCGTCGAGGATCCGGGATTGAATGTCAGGAGAACAGGACCGGTCATGGTAGGATCTGATCACTGTTCTGCTCGCGCGACGCGAACTTGCCATCAGCAACGGCTGGGTGACGATTAGGTTGCCCTGAAGGCGTTTCTGTGTGGCGACGCCCTTAGGTGTGCGGCTATGAAAAGCACCTGCCAACGGCCAACGCTTTGACGCCGGTCAAGAACATGCGCTTTCGTCACGGTGCCTTTGACGGCCCTCTTCGTTGATCGTGATCGATGCCCACTCCGGGGCTCAGGAGCATCTCCTGGTGCTCGGTCGGCAAAATTCCATCGAGCGTGTCGCGGCATTCCTTGTCGATATGGCGGAACGCCAGGGCGGACTCAGCCACGTCGAGCTTCTCATGTCGCGCACCGACATTGGCGACTATCTAGGCCTGACCATCGAGACAGTGTCGCGCATCTTCTTGAAGCTCAAGGAGAGAGGCATCATCAGGCTTCCGTCCTTGCGCACCGTTGAAATCGCGAAATGGGATGCATGGCATGGCATGGGCGAATAGTCGCTCTGCCGTCGACACGGTTTCTCAAGCAGTCTCCAACCGTCCATCCATCATACGAAATATGTGATCAGCCGCACCCAGCGGCAGTGCGGCGTGCGTGGCAAGAATGACGGTGCGCCCGGCCGTTGCCGTGTTGAGATCGGCCAGGAATGCCAGCTCTGCTTCCCGGTCGAGACCCGATGTCGGCTCATCAAAGGCGAGGATCTCCGCTTGCGACAGCAGCGTCCGCGCCAGGCAAAGCCGACGTGCCTGGCCGACGGAGAGGGTTCGCCCAGTCTCGCCGACAAATGCGCTGAGCCCTTCGGGCAGCCCACGCACGAAATCCGCAAGTCGGGCACTGGCCAACGCATGCCAGAGTGCGGCGTCGCTTGCATCGGCACGGCCGATCAAAAGGTTCTCGCGGATCGTCCCCAGCACAACAGGCGAGTCCTGGCTCAACAACGAAACCTTCTTGTGCAGATCCCCCTGGGCGACGGTGCGGATGTCCGCGCCGCCGATGGAAATCGTGCCGGCCTGCGGATCGTACAGGCGCAACAGCAGAGCAAGAACGGTCGACTTTCCCGAACCGCTCGGACCGATGATCGCGACACGGCTACCCTGCTTTACGGACAGATCGAGGCCACGCAACACAGGGCGTCGAGGGTCATGTCCGAAGACGACGCTTTCAAAGCACACGTCGCCGGTGGGCAAGAGTTGCGGGCGGACCGGGTCATTGACCATGGGTTTGCTGGTTGAGATGGCTTTGAGCCTAGCGGCGGCGGCGGCGGACACGCCCAATCTCGCCACGCCACGGACGACCGCGCCGGTTGCTTCGAAGCTGGCAATGGTGCCCAGCAGCAGACCCGCGAGCAATGGCCCGCCGATCGTTCCGGCATGAACGGCCGCAATGCCGAACCAGAGCACGCTGACCATCGCGGCACCGGCAAGCGCCTGGGTGGCCGCTGCCGCCAGCGTGCCAGCCATCCCCAATCGTCGGCGCGCGGAAGCGAGCCGTGCCGCCGAGCCAGCGAAGGATGCCCTCGCGGTCGCGGTTTCGCCAAAGGCTATCAGGTCGGCATGACCGTCAATGCCATCCAGCACGGCGATGCGTGCGGCGGCGGACGCCTCGACCAGCTCTGTCCCCATGCGACGCGATGCCAGTACCAGCACGGCGGGCACAGCCACTATAGCGAGGCCAACCAATATCGCATAGGAAACGCCCGCCGCCGGGATGAAAACCCAGAGCGCGGTCGCCATGGCCGATCCAAGCAAGAGCGCGGCGAGCATTGGGCCGATGGCGACGAGAAATACCGTATCCAGCGCATCGACGTCGGCGGTCAGGCGGCTGACGAGATCGCCGTGACGAAGGCTGCGATCGGCCAGCGGCACGCGTGGAAACAGGCTGGCAAACAGCCATCCCCGCAGATCGGCCAGCAGGCGGAGCGTTGCGTCGTGCCCGAAGACCTTCTCGCCATAGCGCGACAGGATGCGAATGAAGGACAGCCCGCGTATCAGCGAGGACGGACCAAACAGATTGAAACTCGCGGCGGCCGTCGTCAGCGCCGCGGCCGTCAAGAACCAGCCGGAGACGGAAAGAAGCGCGATGCCGGCGGCGAGCGTGATGAGCGACAACAGCAGCGTCCACGCCAGTCGCGCGGCATGGCGCTTGAACAGGGGGCGGAAGAACCAGAATGCGGTCATGCCACGCTCCTCAATGCCGCTGCCGGCCGTGCGGCCCGCACATGCGGCCCCGAAAGGACCTTGGCCCCGACAATCCTGTAAACGCTGTCCATTCGCGCGGCGACGACCGCCGAATGGGTTGCAACGATCATCGTCCGGCCGGCGGCGAAGGCCATCAGGGCATCGAGCACCTCGGTCTCGGTCTCGGCATCGAGATGCGCGGTTGGCTCATCGAGAAGAATGAGCCCGGGATCGCGCAGGAAAATCCGGGCGAGCGCCACGCGATGCGCCTCTCCACCTGAAAGCCCGATCCCGCCCTCCCCGATCAGCGTATCGAGGCGATCCGGCAACTGGGTCGCGAAAGGCAGGACCGCGGCGCGCCGGGCGGCTTCGTTCACTTCGGCATCGCTGGCGGACCTGCGGCCCAGCCTGATGTTCTCGGCGATGGTGCCATGGAACAAGCGGGGGCGCTGTCCAAGAAAGGCGACGCGCGCCCGCAGTTCAGGCTCGGCGATGGCAGCAAGGCCCTGACCGTCAAGCCGGATCGTGCCCTCGAAAGCCCGCATGTTGGCAACGGCCTCGAGCAGCGTCGACTTGCCGATGCCGCTCTCGCCGACCAGCGCCACATGCCGTCCGGCGGGGATCAGGAGCGACGTTTTGTCGATGACAAGACGGCGAAAGTCCGGGGTCCGCAAGGTAATGCTGTTCATATCCACGCTGATTGGCGCGGCAGAATGGTTGTCTGAAGTCGGCTGGAGGATTGCTTTCGGCACGTCGAATTCCGGCAAGCCGTCGAACTGCTTGGCCAGTTCGCCCACGGCCGCCTTGGCGGCGGCACGGTCATGATAGTGCGCCGCCAGCAGCCGCAATGGCTGATAGACTTCCGGCGCCATCAGCAGACAGAACAGACCCGCCTGGAGCGTTAGCACCGAAAGGCGGAGATCGACAAAACCGAGCAAAGTCAGGCCGACATACAACGCCACGCCTGCTACCCCGAGTGCCGCGAAAAACTCCAGGACCGCGGACGACAGAAAGGCGATCCTGAGGACAGCCAGGGTGCGCAGGCGCAGACCTTCGCTCGCCAGCATCACCGTGCGGGTCTCGCTCTCGGCCCGGCCAAAAAGCTTGAGAGTCACAATGGCGCGCAAGCGATCGGCGAACAGGCCTGACAGACGCGTGAACGCTTCGGCTTGCGCCCGGCTGGCGGCTTCGGCGCCCCAGCCGACCAATGCCATGAAAAGCGGAATCATCGGTGCGGTGACAAGAAAGAGCAGGCCCACGACCCAGTCGAAGGGCAGAACCATGACGGCGAAGGCGAGCGGCAGGATCGCCGCCTGCACCATCGCCGGCAGGAAGCGGACAAGAAATCCATCCAGGGCCTCGATCTGGTCGATGATCGCCGAGCTCAGTGCTCCTGACGACCGGGCGGCCGTCCAGTCGGGCCTGTGATCCAGCAGGGTCGCGTGAAACGCGGATCTCAGAAAGAACTTGATGCGCTCGGCGGCCACGATGCCGCAGCGTTCCGCGACGATCGCAAGCCCGATACGAACGGCGAAGAGGCTGGCAACGCCAAGGACGGGTGTGAGCAGGGCATGCGGCGAAGCGCCCTCAACGATCGCGCGATGCAGAGCCGAAGCAAGCAGATAGGCTTGCCCGACAAGCAGCAGGCCCGAGATCAGAGGCAGTGTGATCGCGACAACCATCGGCGCGCGCGCATGCCGCCACAGACGCATCATCCAGCGCCCCTGGTCACGGATAGCGTCGACTTGCGTTGAATCTGTCTGCTGCATTCCGTTTGTCCTGATGTCGCGGCGCATGTCGTTAGCTCTTGCCCGCAGGCGCGCCTGATCGCTTTGATCGAAATCAATGCCGGCCCCATCGCCACGGCCTAGCTGAAGAGACGCCCGGCAACCGGCCGGCATCAATCGGGACAGGCAGGCATGATCGATTTCACCGTTGTCGACCTTTCACGGCTGCAGTTCGCGGCCACCGCGATGTACCATTTTCTGTTCGTGCCGCTGACGCTCGGCCTTTCCTTCCTGATGGCCATCATGGAGAGCGTCTATGTCATGACAGGCCGCGATATCTGGCGGCGCATGACACTGTTCTGGGGCACGCTGTTCGGCATCAATTTCGCCATGGGCGTCGCGACGGGCATCGTCATGGAATTCCAGTTCGGCATGAACTGGAGCTACTACAGCCATTATGTCGGCGACGTTTTCGGCGCACCGCTCGCCATCGAGGGGCTGATGGCCTTCTTCCTCGAGGCGACGTTCATCGGCCTGTTCTTCTTCGGATGGGACAGGCTGCCGAGGGTCGGCCACCTCGCCGTGACCTGGCTGGTCGCGCTCGGCGCCAATTTCTCGGCGCTGTGGATCCTGATCGCCAATGGCTGGATGCAGAACCCCGTCGGCTCCGTCTTCAATCCCGATACGATGCGGATGGAGGTCACCGATTTCATGGCCGTGATCTTCAATCCGGTGGCGCAAGCCAAATTCGTCCACACGGTGAGCGCTGGCTACACCACCGGCGCCATGTTCATGATGGCCATCAGCGCATTCTTCCTTTTGCGTGGAAAGCATATCGAGCTCGCCAAGCGATCGATGGTGGTCGCGGCCAGCTTCGGCTTCGCTTCGGCGCTCTCAGTCGTCGTGCTTGGCGACGAAAGCGGCTATGTCGCAACCGAACAGCAGAAGATGAAGATTGCTGCACTCGAAGCCATGTGGGACACGGAACCCGCGCCGGCCAGCCTCACGCTCTTTGCCATTCCCGGCAAGGACGGCAACCGGTTCGAGGTCAAGATCCCCTGGGTACTGGGCCTGGTCACCACGCGCAGCCTCAACACCGAACTCCCCGGCATCCATCAGCTCGTCGATCACGCCGAACAACGCATCCGCAACGGCATCATCGCATCGGCCGATCTCGACGCGATCCGCAAGAACCCTGCCGACAAGGTGGCGCGCGCGGACTTCGCGCAGAATTGGCACGATCTTGGCTATGCGCTTCTGCTCAAGCGCTATCGCGACGATGTGCAGGCTGCAACGCCCGAGGACATCCACAAGGCCGCGCTCGATACCATCCCCGACGTCGCCACCCTGTTCTGGAGTTTTCGGATCATGGTCGGCCTCGGCTTCTACATGATCCTGTTCTTCGCCACCGCCTTCCTGCTGAGCGCCCGCAACAAGCTCGGCGAGAACCGCATCCTGCTCAGGATCGCACTGTTCAGCCTGCCAGTCCCCTGGATCGCGATCGAGTCCGGCTGGCTGGTGGCGGAATATGGCCGGCAGCCCTGGGCGATCGAAGGTGTACTTCCCACCTTCTACGCCGCGTCGGGGCTGACGTTGACCGACCTCGCAATCAGCCTGGGTTTCTTCCTGACGCTCTACACCAGCCTGCTGATCGTCATGGTCATCCTGATGGTCAAAACCATCAAGGCCGGCCCCAGCCAGCAAGATGTCATCACCGATGGCGCGGATGGCGCGGTCCAAATCCCCCAGGGCGCATTCGCCCATCCCGAACGCTGAGCGAGGAGCACGCAACCATGAACTCGATCCCCCTCGATTACGAAACCCTCAGGCTGATTTGGTGGCTTCTGCTCGGCGTCCTCCTGATCGGTTTTGCCGTCATGGACGGTTACGATCTTGGCGTCGGTGCGCTTCTGCCGTTCGTCGCCCGCTCCGACGGGGAAAGGCGCGTCCTGATCAACCTGCTCGGCCCGACCTGGGAAGGCAACCAGGTCTGGCTTGTGCTCGGTGGTGGCGCCATCTTCGCAGCCTGGCCGGCACTCTATGCCGCATCCTTCTCCGGCTTCTACCTGGCGATGATCACAGTGCTGCTGGCGCTGATATTGCGACCGGTCGCATTCAAGTTCCGCGGCAAGATCAAGGATCCGCGCTGGCGCGCTACCTGGGACTGGGCACTGTTCATCGGTGGCTTCGTGCCGGCGCTGATCTTCGGTGTCGCGGTCGGCAATGTCCTGCTTGGTGTCCCTTTCAACCTCGATGCCACACTCAGGCCCTCTTACGCTGGAAACTTCTTCGGCCTGTTGCGGCCCTTCGCGCTGGTGTCCGGTCTGCTCAGCGTCGCCATGCTGGTGACGCACGGCGCTGTTATCATCGCGGCGCGAACCGAAGGCATGGTCGCCCTGCGGGCAAGGGTCTATGGCCGCTATGCCGCTGTCGCCAGCATCGTGCTGTTCGCTCTTGCAGGACTATGGGTGTCGTTCTTGATGGACGGCTATGTGGTCACCAGCGTGCAGGATCCGCTCGGCCCATCGAATCCGCTCAACAAAATGGTGACGACGAGCACCGGCGCATGGCTCAGCAACTATGGTGCCCACCCCTGGATGCTCATCGCGCCAGCCATCGGCCTGCTTGGCCCGCTCGTCGCGTATGCCGGTTTGAAGAGCCAGGCCTGGAAAACGTCCCTTCTCGGCAGCACTCTGGCCATCGTGGGCATCATCTCGACCGCTGGCCTGTCGCTGTTTCCCTTCCTGCTGCCGAGCTCGCTCAACCCCAACGCCAGCCTGACAGTCTGGGATGCGTCCTCCAGTCATCTGACCCTGTTCGTCATGCTGCTGGCGACCATCGTCTTCCTGCCGATCATTCTGGCCTACACCGCATGGGTCTACCGGGTCATGCGCGGCACCGTCACGGCCACTTCGATTGACCGCAACCCGAACGCCTACTGAAGGATTTGAACGTCATGTGGTACTTTTCCTGGATCCTCGGGGTCGGCCTCGCCTGCTCCTTCGCCATCCTCAACGCCATGTGGTTCGAGATGCGCGGGGATCGTCGAACTGTAGCCGTACAAGCGAGCAGGCCCGGCGCCGGCGGTCACGATCGATAAGCGCCCCAATGGCTGATACCGACCAATCACAAGATTCCGCGAGACGTCTGAAGGAGACGATCATGCAAGTCGAAGCCGTCATGACATCACCTGTCGTCGGCATCGAACCATCCGCGTCGATCGCCGATGCGGCAAAGTTGATGCTCTCCAGGAAAATCAGCGGCCTTCCCGTCATTCACGGCGACGGCACTCTGGTGGGGATTGTCAGCGAGGGCGATTTCTTGCGCCGGGGAGAACTGGGTACCAAACGCAAGCGTTCGCGTTGGCTAGAATTTCTTGTCAGTCCGGGAAAGGTGGCCGATGAATATGTTCATGACAACGGACGTCGGGTTGAAGAGGTGATGTCCGACGGCGTCGTCACGACGACCCGCGACGCGTCCCTTGCGGACGTCGTCGAATTGATGACCCGTCATCATGTCAAACGGCTTCCGGTGGTTGATGGCAGGAAAGTTGTCGGCATCATCGCCCGCTCCGATTTGCTGCGTGCATTGCTTCGCGTCCTGCCAATCTCGGACTCGTCGGGGGTCGCCGACGGCCAGATCCGCCAGAACATAGTCACCGAACTGGCTGGCCAAATCTGGTCCGGCACCAGCATGATCCACGTCAATGTAGACAAAGGTATCGCCGAACTGAGCGGAGCAATCTTTGACGAACGCGAGCGTCTGGCGGCTCGTGTCGCAGCCGAAAATGTCGTGGGCGTCAAAGCCGTGACGGATCACCTTTTCTGGGTTGAGCCGTTGTCCGGCATGGTGGTCGATCCGTCGGGTTGAGCAGCGGCTCCCATACTATGGAGCCAACGGCCGGCGACGCCCCCATCCGGGAAAAGCTCGCCTGCCGAGCGAGATGACTTTGGGTGTCTGTGCGCCAATTCAGATTGCCGCCGCAGTATTCCGCGCTTCTAGGCTACCCGCTGTTCAACCAGCGAGTCCGGGGCAAAGCGTCTGTCCCACGGCCGCAGCTTAGCCGCCGCCGCCCATGGTTACGGACATAAAGGCCCGGAAGGCAGCCGCCGCCGGGCCGATCGGTCTGTCACGCGACCATGCAAGGCCGACATCCATACTGGGGATCGGCTCGACAAGCCGGCGCACTTCGATGCGCTGCCCCTCCAGGGACCATGGTCGATAAACCATGTCGGAGAGGACAGTGACTCCCATGCCGGCAGCCACGAGCGAACGCACGGCCTCGACCGAACTGGTCGTGAGGACCGGGCGGAGCGAAAGCCCCGCGGCATCCCAGTAACGGGCGGCCGTCGTTCGCGCCTCGTCCACCGTCAGCATGACATAATCTTCCGCCGCCACGTCAGCGAGGCTGATTTCCGGCCGCCCGAGCAAATGATGATCCGCCGAAAGCCAGAGCCGGCGGTTCGACCGCATCAAGACCTCCTGCGCCAACTCCTCGGTGTGCGCCAGGTTGGACACCAGCATCACAGCCATGTCGATCTCCCCGCTCATCAAGCCGCTTTCGAGAGCGTCGCGGGGCAGTTCCAACACCTCGACCTCGATCTGGGGATAGGTCTTCCGGAACCGTGCGTAGTGGCGCGACATGTAGTATCCGACGACGGTGTAGGTCATGCCCAGCCGCAGCTTGCCCGCCAGACCCTTCCGGTCGCGCAACGGGCTTCGGACAGCGGCCGCGACAGCACCGGTGATAATACGCGCGTGGTCAAGAAACCGCGCGCCCTCCATCGTCAACCTTACGCCAGCATGGTTGCGCTCCAGAAGCCGTACGCCCAGGTCAGCCTCCAGCGTCTTTATCGCCGCGGTGACCGCTGATTGTGAGATGTTGAGTTCCACTGCGGCATGACTGACCTGTCCACTCTCCGCGGTTGCTATGAAATAATCGAGCTGTTTCAAGGTGATGGTCATGGCGCACTCCGGCCCAGAACCATTATCTGTTTTTTTGATATCACAATCAATAAACTACTATTTCACAAATTCCCCCGCATGCGCAAAAAATGCTGCAACGCCGCAAAGACGGCAGCTTCGAGGGGTAACAATGCGATGGCGGTGACGCTAAACTGCGACATGGGCGAAAGCTTTGGTCTTTATAAGGTTGGCGATGATGCAGGCATGATGCCGATCATCGACGTCGCCAATGTCGCCTGTGGTTTTCACGCTTCCGATCCCGATCACATGCACGCCGCCGTCCGCAGCGCGAAGGCGAGTGGCGTAAGGATCGGCGCCCATCCAGGCTTGCCGGACATTCAGGGTTTCGGCCGGCGCGAGATGCGGATGACCCGCGACGAAGTCAGGAACACCATCATTTACCAGGTGGGAGCGCTTGCCGGTTTCCTCAAGGCCGAAGGTGTGGAACTCCACCATATCAAGCCGCATGGCAGCCTTTACTTCATGGCCATGCAGCAGGAGGCGGTCGCCCATGGCGTGTGCGACGCGGCAGAGGTCTTCGGCGTGCCGCTGTTCGGCATGACAGGCACCCTGCACGAGAAGATCTACCAGGAGCGCGGTATCCCATTCGTCGCCGAGTTCTATGCCGATCTCGACTACGATGCCTCCGGCAAGCTAATCCTGACACGCGTTCATGACGCCAAGGACCCCGCCGAGATGGCCGAGCGTTGCGTGCGCGCCATCAGCAAGCGCGAGGGAACGGCAGAGGATGGCAGTTTCTTCCCAGTACGCTGCGAAACCATCTGCGTGCATTCCGATACGCCGAACGCTATCGAAATAGCCAGGGCCGTGCGCACTGCAATCGCCCCTTGGCACTGAAGCCTATCGAACCCGCCTCCGCAGGCGGTTCCAGATTAGCCTGTCTGCAGTTTTCCGGAGCTCTTTATGGCCCAGATCCTTTCGCCTCTTCCCGGCACTTTCTACCGGAGCGCCTCGCCAGATCAGCCGCCCTACAAGGCGGATGGCGACGCGGTAGCCGCCGGCGACGTAATCGGTCTCATCGAAGTTATGAAGTCGTTCCACGAAGTGAGGGCCGAGACGGCCGGTACCAACATCCGCTTCCTTGCCGACAATGAGGAACCCATCATGGCCGGCGCACCTCTTGCGGATCTCGACTGATGCTGAAAAAGCTTCTGGTTGCCAACCGGGGCGAGATAGCGGTCAGGATCATCCGGGCCGCACAAGATCTGGGCATCGCCACCGTGGCGGTGTACTCAGCCGCGGACGCTGGGTCGCTCCACGTCCAGCTTGCGGACGAAGCGGTCAATATCGGCCCACCCGCGGCAAAGAAATCCTATCTCAACATCGAAGCAATTTTGACGGCCGCCCGCGACACCGGCTGCGACAGCGTTCACCCTGGCTATGGTTTCCTTGCCGAGAATGCCGCGTTTTCGGACGCGGTCACAGGCGCTGGGTTGGTCTTCGTCGGCCCTTCGGGAAATGCCATCCGGATGATGGGAGACAAGGTCTCGGCGCGATCGGCCGCCGCCGCCGCGGGTGTCCCCGTGGTGCCAGGCTCGGCTGGCCGGGTCGATGGCCTCGAGACTGGCCGCACGGTGCTGGCCGAAACCGGTTTTCCGGTGATGATCAAGGCTGCGGCGGGCGGCGGCGGGCGGGGCATCCGCATCGCCAACTCGCTCGCCGAATTCGAACAGGCCTTTCCGCAGGCCGAAGCGGAAGCCCTCGCCGCCTTTGGCGACGGTGGTCTGTACATGGAAAAGGTGATCGGCAAGGCCCGCCATATCGAGGTGCAGGTCCTGGCGGACGGAAGCGACGCCATCCACTGCTACGAGCGGGAATGCTCACTGCAGCGGCGACGCCAGAAGGTTTGGGAGGAGGCGCCGTCGCGCGCACTTTCCGACGGGCTGCGCGAGGAGCTCTGCGCTTCGGCGGTCGCTTTGGCCAAGGCGGTCAAATACTCCGGTGCCGGCACGGTGGAGTATCTCTATGACGATGACGCCGACCGCTTTTACTTCATCGAGATGAACACCCGCATTCAGGTCGAGCACCCTGTCACCGAGGCGATCACCGGCATCGATCTCGTTGCGGAGATGCTTCGCATAGCCGGCGGCGAGAAGCTGCGGATTCGGCAGGGCGATGTCTCCGTCAAGGGGCATGCGATCGAAGTCCGGCTCAATGCCGAAGATCCGGCGAAGGAGTTCGCTCCGTTCCCCGGGCAGGTGGCCGAGCTTCGCATTCCTGGCGGGCCGGGCGTACGTTTCGATTCCATGCTCTACCAAGGCTATCAGGTGCCGCCCTTTTATGACTCGCTGCTTGCCAAGCTGATCGTGCATGCGGAGACACGCGAGGCGGCGATCATGCGCCTGATCCGCGCACTCAACGAGTTGAAGATCGGCGGGCTCAAGACCACCAAGCCGCTGTTTCTTGCGCTCGCCGCCGATCCCGCGGTGCGGGCAGGAGACGTGCATACACGCTGGCTGGAAGGCTGGCTCATCGAAAACGCCGCAGCATTGGCGGGCTAAGGAGGACCGATGTCGATACGATTCAACTTCGGCGGTGACGAACATATCTTCGGCGAGGTGTCCGAGGAGATGTCGCTCACTTCCTTCTTTACCGGCCTTTCGATGACCAACGCGGTGCGTGCGGCAGGCATCCGGGGCGTCACCGAGATTTGTCCGGCCAACGCCAGCTTCCAGATTCGCTTCAACCCCGACATCGTCAAGCCGCAGGATTTGCTCAGCGAACTGAAGTCGATGGAAGAGGCGGCCTCAAAGGCAGACCCGGTTCTGAAGACCCGGATCATCGAGCTGCCGGTTTACTTCCAGGATCCATGGACGCGTGAAACCTGCTTGCGCTTCCGCGAGCGCCACCAGGACCCGTCCTCCACCGATCTTGAATATTCGGCACGCATCAACGGCTACGCCACGGTGGAAGAGTTTGTCGCGGCCTATTCCGGCCAGCCATGGTTCGTGTCCATGGTCGGCTTCGTCGCCGGATTGCCCTTCCTGTACCAGATGGTCGAGCGCCAGAAACAGATCCAGGCGCCGAAATATCTGCGTCCGCGCACCGACACTCCCAAGCTCACCATTGGCCACGGCGGCTGCTTTGCCGCGATCTATTCGGTGCGCGGCGCTGGCGGCTACCAGATGTATGGCATAACCCCGGCACCGATCTACGACCCGACCATGAAGGTGCGCTACCTCTCCGATGATATGTGCCTGTTCAAGCCGGGCGACATCGTGAAGTTCAAGGCCATTGGCCGCGATGACTACGACGCCACGCTGGAGGAGATCGAAGCCAATCGGTGGCAACCGACGGTTCGCGAGTGCACCTTCAGCCTGAAGGACTTCAACGGCGACATCTACGGCACCAATGCAAAGCTGATGGAGCTTATCAATGGCCGTTAAGGTAATCTCTCCCGGCCTCTCCACTTCCGTGCAGGACCTTGGCCGACCGGGCCACTATCATGTCGGCATCCCCGAAGGCGGCGGCATGGACCGCTTTGCCACACGCATCGCAAACCTGCTTGTCGGCAACGATCCGGGTGCCGCGGTGCTCGAAGCCACCTTCATGGGCCCCGAACTCGAATTCACCCAATCCGCGGTCATTGCCGTCACGGGTGGAGAGCTCCCACCCAAACTCAATGGCGAGGAACGGCCGACCTGGGAAAGCTTTGCGGTGAAGGCGGGAGACCGGCTTTCCTTTGGTTTCCTCAAGGGCGGTGCACGCGCTTATCTGGCCATCTCCGGCGGCATCGACGTACCCGTGGTTCTCGGCTCGCGCTCGACTTACATTCTGGGCGCGCTCGGCGGCTATCAGGGCCGCACGCTGAAGGCGGGCGATGAGCTTCCTATCGGTGAAGGCTCGAGCAAAGCCGGTCTTTCTCTGCCTGAAAATCTGCGCCGCGCGCGGAATAGTCCGGCGGAACTCAGAATGCTTCCTGGCCTGTACTGGCATCGGATTACTGAAGCCGCCGGCAATCGGTTTTTCGAGGAAACCTGGAAGGTCGCGCCCGAAGCCGACCGCATCGGCTATCGCTTCCGTGGTGGAACGCCGCTGGAGTTCGTTGAGCGCGAGCAGCCTTTCGGCGCGGGTTCCGACCCCTCGAACATCGTCGACGCCTGCTATCCCTACGGATCCGTCCAGGTGCCAAGTGGCACGGAGCCGATCGTCCTTCACCGGGACGCGGTTTCGGGCGGCGGCTACATGATGCTGGGCGTGGTGATATCGGCCGACATGGACCTGATCGCCCAGCTCCAGCCGCACACTCCGGCGCGCTTCGTTTCGGTGACGCTGGAAGGCGCGCTTGCCGCGCGAGCCGAACAGCGCGCCGCGCTGGCGCGCGCTGAAGACTACCTGGCCGGCTGACGTCGGCCGGGAGAATGCCGGCGGAGGAGCCGGAGGCGAGGAGATCGGTCGGCCAAAACCGACCGCGCGTGGCGGAAGACAAAATCCGGTGCGCGAAACGACAAGACGACGCCGGGCAACGGCGTGAATTTGGCATCCGAGCAGTCCGTTAGAGACCGCCGGAACCGACAGGGGAAGACATTAGCAATGTGACTGGCCGCAAGGCCGGATGCTTCGCGCCTTTCCGTCGGTCAAAAGAAGGAAAGGGACATGAGTCATCTGAGCGCGGAGAACGTCTCGGTGTCGTTTGCGGGGCTAAAGGCCCTGTCATCGGTAGACCTCCAAATTACACCTGGCCGCATCGTTGGCCTCATCGGCCCCAATGGTGCCGGCAAGACCACGCTGGTCAACGTGCTGACGGGCTTCCAGGCTCCGACGGAAGGCACCATCAAGCTCGACGGAGCAGCACTCACGGGTCTCAAGCCGCATCAGGTCCGTCGGCGCGGCATCGCCCGCACTTTCCAGGGTGGGCGGCTCTTCCGCGACCTGCCGGTGCTCGACAATCTGGAGGTAACCGGCGTTGGTCTGGGAATGAGCCGGCGCGCCGCCGTCGCCGAAGCGGAAGCGATGCTCGACTGGATAGGCATCGGCGCGCTGGGCTCCCGCATCGCCGGAACCTTGCCCTATACGGATGAGCGCCGTGTCGCCATTGGCCGCGCCCTGATGGGACGGCCCGCATACATTCTGCTCGACGAGCCCGCGGCCGGCATGAGCACGCCGGAGGCGCGTGAGCTTTCGGCCCTGATAAGACATATCGCCAGCGATCTTGGCTGCGGTGTCCTGCTCATCGAGCACAATGTCGGGCTGGTACTCGGTCTTTGCGAACACATCGTCGTGCTCGATTCCGGAGCGATCATCGAAGAAGGCCCACCCGCCGCGATCCGCGACAGCGAGAAGGTGCGCCACGCCTATATGGGCACGGCCGTCAACACCGACCTGCCGGTGCTGGAGGTGATGGAATGAGCCTGCTCGCCCTGGCCGATATCACCATCCGTTATAGCCGTTTGACCGCGGTCCGCGACGTCTCCTTCTCCATGGACGAAGGAGAAATCCTGTTCATCACCGGCCCGAACGGAGCCGGGAAGTCTTCCCTGCTGCGCGCGATCGCCGGCGTGACACCGGTGGCGGGCGGCCGGATCGACCTTGCGGGCCATGAGATCACCGGCCAGGCGCCGGAGAACATCGCCCGGCTCGGCTTCTCCATGGTGCCGGAGGGGCGCGATGTCTTCGGCTCGCTGACGACCGAAGAGAACCTTCTGGTCGGCGCTGGCATGCACGCCCGCGACCGCGGCTGGCGCAGCCGAACGGCCGACGAACTCGAAGCCGTCTACGCAACCTTCCCGATGCTGAAGGAGAGGCGGCACGGGCAAGCGGGATTGCTGTCCGGCGGGCAGCAGCAAATGCTCGTCATCGGACGCGCGCTGATGACCAATCCGCGGCTTATAGCCATCGACGAGCCCTCGCTGGGCCTCGCCCCCAACATCAACGACCAGGTCTACGAGCGGCTGATCGCGCTGCGTTCGCAGCGCCAGCTCACGCTCCTGATCGTCGAGCAGAGCTCGGCCCGGGCGATGATGGTGGGCGGGCGGATGATCCTGATGCGTGGCGGACAGATCGTGCTCGATGGCGACGCCCGGACGCTCGGCAACGGCGAGGCGATCCAGGCTGCCTATTTCGGCTACGAGGACCATTGAGATGCTCCAGATCCTGTTCGACGCACTCTCGCTTGGTTCGCTCTACGCGCTCGGGGCGCTGGGCATTGCCCTCATCTTCGGCGTCATGCGGCTTGTGAACTTCGCGCATGGCGACGTCATCGCCTTCTGCGTCTTCGCGCTGCTGTGGCCGTCGACGGATGCCATGGCCATCGTCTTCGCCGGCCAATTGCCGTGGTACCTGCTGGTGCCCTTCGTGCTCCTCTGCGGGGCCGGCTTGTCGGTGCTGTGCGAAATCGTCGTCTTCAGACGGTTCCGCAAGGCAAATCCGGCGACGATGATGATTGCTTCCTTCGCGCTCGGTTTCGTCATTCGCTATTTTCTGCTGATGCTTTTCTCAAGCCGGCCGAAGTCGATCAATCTCCTTCCCGAACTCTCCCAACCCGTCGAAATTTTCGGCGCCCGGCTGCCGCTTCTCCAGCTCATCACCATCGTCGCGACGATGTTGATCCTGTTGGGCCTGACCGTCTTTCTGCGCCGGACCCGGTTCGGACTGGAAATGCGGGCGGCGGCGGAGAATTTCTCCATGGCGCGCATGCTCGGCGTCCGCGCCAACCGGGTCATCATGGGGGCTTTCGCGCTGTCCGGCGCGCTGGCCGGTGCCATTGCCTTGATCTTCGTGGCCCAGACCGGCACCGCCGATATCCAGATGGGGGCGGCAATCATGCTGATGGCGTTCATCGCAACGGTTATCGGCGGCCTTGGCAGTCTGGCTGGCGCCGTGCTGGCGGGCTTCCTGCTCGGTGCCGCGTCGGTGATCATGCAGGTCATACTGCCCATCGACGCCCGGCCCTTCCGCGATGCCTTTGTCTATGGAGCGGTCATCCTCGTCCTCCTCTTCCGTCCGCAAGGCCTGATTTCGGCCCGTGGCACAAAGGAAAGGGTCTGATCCATGTCCGCAGCGTCCCCGGCCATCGAGCCGCACCTGACCACCGGCGCCATCGTCGCCAAAACCCCCCGCCCCTTCGTGCTGGCGCGCCGTACCATCATCACGCCGATCCTGCTGGCGCTGTTGATGATCGCCATTGCACTGCTGACGATGATGACCGGATCGAGACCATTCAATCAGGTGATCATTGACGTCTTCCTCCGGGTTATCCTCGTCGTCGGCCTTTATGTATTTATTGGCAATTCCGGCGTGCTGAGCTTCGGCCATATCGGCTTCACCTGCCTGGGCGCCTATGTGGCGGCGTGGCTGACGATCAATCCCGTCATGAAGGAGATGGCCTTTACCGGTCTTCCCGGCTGGCTGATAAAAACCCAAATGCCCTATTGGGAGGCGGCTATCATCGCCGCGATCTTTGCGGGGTTGGCTGCGCTGATCTTCGGGCGGATCCTGATGCGGCTGTCGGGCATCGCCGCCTCCATCGCGACCTTCGCCATGCTGGCGATGATCAACACGATCTACTCCAACTGGGAAACCGTCACCGGCGGGACATCGTCGGTCGTCGGGATCCCGATCATCCGCTCGATCTGGCCCTACCTGATCGCCGCCATCATCTCGATCTTCATTGCCTGGGCACACGCAATATCGCGTTCGGGCTTGGCACTGCGCGCCGCCCGTGACGAACCGACGGCAGCGGCGGCCTCCGGCGTCGATATTCCCAGGGAGCGACTTGTCGCCTTTGTGATCTCAGGGGCCATAATGGGTCTCGGCGGCGCCTTGATGGCCCACTCCATCGGGGTTGTAACGCCGGACACCTTCTATCTCGGCCTCACCTTCATCACCATCGCCATGCTTGTCGTTGGCGGCATGGGCAGCCTTTCGGGCGCCGTGATCGGTGTCGTGTTCCTCTCGGCCCTCATCCAGACCCTGCGCTGGCTGGAAGCCGGGGTTTCCATTGGCGACGTCGCCTTCGCCATACCGAAAGGCCTTCAGGAGATCGCACTGGGCATCATCATGATCATCATTCTGGCGCTTCGTCCGGCAGGCGTTTTCGGCAATCGCGAGATCTCTTTAACCCGCAACCGCGGTGACTGACCGGCGGATTGTAAGCCGCCGTAACCTTGAAAGGAGAAGTCTATGATAAACAAACTAAAAATAGCGACAGCAACGATGCTCTTCACCGCAACGGCTGCCTTTCCAGCCTTGGCGGACGACAGCAAGATCGTGGTCGGTTTCGCCACGGCGGAATCGGGCTTCATGGAGGCTTACGACAAACCTGCCACCGATGCCGCGCTGATCCGCATCGACGAAATAAACGCCGCCGGCGGTCTTCTGGGGAAGAAGATTGAAGTGGTGAAAGCCGACACCAAGTCCGACCGTGCCGAAGGCGCCAAGGCCGGTCTTTCCGTTCTCGACCAGGGCGCAGACCTCGTCGTCGTCTCCTGCGACTACGACTTCGGCTCGCCAGCGGCACTCGCCGCCGAGGCGGCTGGCAAGGTTTCCTTCTTCCTCTGCGCTGAATCGGTCAAGGCGGGCATCCAGGGCGTAGGCCCGCACAGCTTCTCCGCGTCGGTGCTGGCGGCCGTGCAGGGAGCGACGATGGCCGAATGGGCATACAACAAAAAGGAGGCCAAGACCTTCTATCGCCTGCTCGACACCTGGACGGAATACAACAAGGGCATCTGCGACGGCTTCGACTGGATGATGCCCAAGCTGGAGACCAAGGGCGCCAAACTCGTGGGTCAAGATACTTTCAAGAACGACGACCCCTCAATCGCTGCCCAGATCAGCCGTATCAAGGCCCTGCCAAAAGAGCCCGATGCGATCATGCTTTGTACCATGATGCCGGGCTCTGTTTCGGCGATAAAACAGATCCGCGCCGCAGGCATCAATTCGATGATTCTCAACGGCTCCGGCGTGGACGGCAGCTACTGGCTTTCGGCTGTGCCTGACCTTTCCAATTTCTACGTTCCGGTTCAGGGTTCCATCTACGGCGACGACCCGAATCCGGAAGTCAACAAATTCAACGCGGCCTACAAGGCCAAGACCGGCGCCGACCCGTCTTCCATGTATGTCTATCCAGGTTATGTCATGATCGACGTCTGGGCAAAGGCCGTTGAACGCGCCAAGAGCATCGATGCCGATGCCGTTGTCGCGGAACTCGAAAAAATGAAGAACGAACCGACCCTCTTTGGTCCCCGCACCTTCACCTCCGAGCTACACCACCAGAACCAGACCAAATACCTGATCGCCGACACCGAGAAAGGCAAACCAGCGATCGTCGACAGCTGGACGATCTCCGAACCGATCCCGCTTGACGCGCTCCTGAAGTAGTGGTGGCGGCCGGCTCGGTCCGGCCGTTCTTCCCATCCCGCAACGCGAGAACCCGGCCCGCATGATGCGGGCCGGGTTCAATTTATCAGTCCATCACCTTTTACGTGCGGGCCTTGCGATAGGAATCCTTGAGCGCAATCCGTGCGCCTGAAAAAACGAAGATGTCGCAGCCGTCGACCTCTATCTTGTCTCCCGCCGCCGTTGTTCCCGTGAAGCGCCAGGAAGACAGTCCGGTTTCTCCGCTGACCACATGGCTGCCATTTGACCAGGCAGCGTCCGGAAAGGTTGAAAAGATAGCGGCATAGGCAGCGCGCACGGCTTCCCGTCCAATGTGACGGCGACCGCTCGGCTCGGGTCCAGCCGAGCCATGGAAGGCGCAATCCTGCGCCATGCAGGCCATCAGGCCGTCGAGGTCGTGGGCGTTCCACGCCGCCATAAACCGGCCAAGAAGCGCGGATCGCTGTGCCGGAAGATCACCCCCGGTCATGACTGTCTGGTCCGCAGGTCCGCCGATCATTCCAACCCCTCCTTCGCAACGGCTCCGGTTAGCCGGTCCAGCGATCTCGACATGCGGGTCATGATTTCCGCGACGTCCTCTCCCGTCACGATCATCGGTGGGCAAAGCGCCAGCTGATCGCCGATGCTGCGGAAGATGAGACCTTCTTCGTGACCGATGGCCGACGCTATCGCGCCCGCGCGGCCTACTTTTGCAAAGGGCCGCTTGGTCGCCTTGTCAGCAACCAGCTCGACCGCTCCGATCAGGCCGGTGCCGCGGGCCTCCCCGACAAGGGGATGACCGGCAAACGAGCGAATGCCCGCCTGGAAGGCCGCTTCCATCCGGGCCGCATTGCCCATCAAATCGCGTTCCTCGATGATGGCGAGATTCTCCAGCGCAACGGCTGTCGCGACCGGATGGCCAGATGCCGTGAAGCCGTGGCCGAAATTGCCGATCGTGGCGGTATTGTCTGCAATCGCCTGATAGATCGCATCGGAGAAAATGACGGCGGCAAGCGGCATGTAAGACGACGTGATTTGCTTGGAGACCGTCATGATATCAGGCGTGAAGCCGTATTTCTGAGCGCCGAACGGTGTTCCGAGACGGCCAAAACCGCAGATCACCTCATCCGCTATCAGAATGATCTCATTTGCCCGGCAGATTTTCTCCACGCCTTCCCAGTATCCTATCGGCGGCGGCAGAACGCCGCCAGCCGCCATCAGCGGCTCTCCTATGAAGGCCGCGATCGTATCAGCCCCTTCTTCCGCGATCACTGCTTCCAGCTCGGCGAGCAGGCGCGCCGTGAAGGCGGCTTCGTCTTCGCCTTCCGTGCCGAAACGATAGAAGTGTGGGCAGGTCAGATGGCGAACCGGAATCGCCGGCAGGTCGAAATCGCGGTGGTTGATCGGCAGGCCCGTCAGGCTGCCGGAGGCGACGGTGATGCCGTGATAGCCCTTGGTCCGTGCCAGGAATTTCTTCTTCCTGGGCCGGCCGAGCGCGTTGTTCATGAACCACATCATCTTGACGATGGTGTCGTTGGCTTCCGAGCCCGACGACGTGAAGAACACACGCGTCAGGTTTTCCGGCGTCATTTCCACGAGTTTCTCCGCGAGCCGGATGGACGGCTCATGCGCCTTGGAGGAGAAGGTGTGGTAGTAGGGCAGCTTCAACATTTGCTGATAGGCAGCGTCGGCCAACCGCTTCTCCGAAAAGCCGACGCCCACCGACCACAGCCCGGCGAGCCCTTCGATATATTCCTTGCCGCGTTCGTCATACACACGGATGCCGTCGCCGCGGCTAATGATCAGCGGTCCGGTTTTTTCGTGCTGACGCAGGTTGGTGTAGGGGTGCATGGTGGTGGCGATGTCGGCGGCGGCGAGAGAGTTGGAAAGCGCGTCCATGGAAGTCCTCAGCGGCTTGTGGAAATGGTTCGGGTTCTGAGTTCGAGATAGTCCTCGATCCCATGCGCGGAGCCTTCACGATACAGAAAAATGAATCATGGGAGGCTTTTCGAATGCGTGTCGATGATCCGCCGCATCAGCGCCGCGACGTCGCGCGCATTCGGCGGATCGGAGTGGATGCAGACGGTGTCGAACTTGACCGGGCGGACCGTGCCGTCTACCGTGACGAGTTCGCGTCGTGTAAGCGCTCCGACCATGCCGTGCTCGGCAAGCGTCAGGTCGATGGCCGACTGGACGCGCGGGATGATCAGGCTACCACCGGCAGCGTAGGCAAGATCGGGAAAGAACTCGCCCACGAAGGCGACGCCGAGTTCCGCTGCCGCCGTCTCGTGGCAGGTTCCCGCCATGCCGAAGAGCGGGACACCGAGCGGCTTGACCGCGGCGGCGATTGCCCGGGCGGTGTCCATGTCGTTAGCGGCCACGCCGTAGATGATGCCATGCGGCTTGACGTGGCCGAGCCGTCCGCCCTCGGCGGCCAGCATCCCTGTCAGAGCACCGATTTGGTAGAGGAAGGCGGCTGTCAGTTCCTCTGGCTGAAGTTTCATTTCCCGTCGACCGAACCCCTCGCGATCGGGAAGGGAAGGATGCGCGCCGACCTGCTTGCCATGCGAGAGCGCGAGCCGCACAGTCTTCAGCATCGTCCACGGATCGGAGGCGTGGAAGCCACAGGCGATGTTGGCGCAATCGATATGAGGCATGATGCCGGCATTGTCGCCGAAGCGCCAGTTGCCGTAGCTTTCCCCCATGTCGCAGTTCAGGGTGACCATGGTTTGCTTGCCTCAGCCCAGAGTGTTTGATGCCCAGCCGGGGGCGATGTGCGGGAATTCCGGCTGTGGTTCGCGCTCGTGCAGCAGTCGAAGCACGCGTGGCGGCGTCAGTGGCAGCTGCCGCACCGGCTTGCCGATGGCGCGTGCCACCGCGCAGCCGATCGCCGCGCCCACGGCCAGGATGGGCACCTCGCCCGCTCCCTTTGTGCCGAGCGGCCCCATCGACGGCGCGCCCTCGTAAAGGTCGGCGGCGACCGGGATCACGTCCTGCGCCAGCGGCAGGCGATAGGTCTCGAAATCGTCCTGCGCGATGCGTCCGTCAGCGGTGATCGTCACCTCCTCATGCAAGGCGTAGCCGAGACCCTGCACGACACCGCCCTGTATCTGGCCCATGACCGCGCGCGGGTTGAGCGCGCGGCCGACATCCTGCACCACGCGATAGGCCAGCACCTCGACATGGCCGGTGTCCGGATCAACCGCTACCTCGGCCTCGTGAACGACGAAGACAGGGATGTCGAGCGCATCTATGAAATGCCCCACGGCGCAGCCCGCCATGGCCGGCGTGTTCCTGGCCGTAAAGGCTCCGCTTCCGGTGATCGGGCCGGTGGTTGCCTGCGCATGGGCGACGACAGCGGGGATCGACATGCCGGAACCGGGACGCCCCGCGATCTCGGCACGCCCCTCCCGCAGCACCAAGTCTTCCGGTCGGGTCTGCAGCATCTCGCCGGCGGTCCGCAGCAGCTTCTCGCGCACCTCCGCGCAGGCAGCCACGCTCGCCGCGCCGATGGACACGGTGGTGCGCCCACCGCCAACGCCGACATCGAGACCGGCGGCATCCGTATCGGCTTCGCGCACGATCACCTGCTCGGGAGCGAGGCCGAGCTGCCCGGCCACGATCTGCGGCAGGGATTGCACCATCGTGCCGGAGCCAATCTCCACACCCGACGTGACCAATGTTGCACTGCCGTCGGCGTTCAAATTCACCGTCGCCGCCGAGGGTCCGACGAAAACGAACCATGTGCCGACCGTGGTCGCAATTCCGTAGAGCCTGCCGTCGGCCTTGGCCTCCGATGTCCCGGTACTGGCGCGCAATGTCTCCATGCGATCGAGCATCGGACCCAGCACGTCGGCCTCGAAAACCTGGCCAGTGGCACCGAGATCGCCATCTCCCAGCACATTTTTCTTCCGGAACTCCATCGGGTCGAAGCCTAGCGCATCGCAGATCTCGTCGGTATGTCGCTCCAACGCGAAGGTGTTGTAGACGCCGTTGCAAGCCCGGAAAGCACCGTTGGGCGGTGTGTTGGTGTATACCGCGCGGCTGACGAGCCGCGTGGCGCCGACCTTGTAATTGCCGCCCAGCGTATGCGCCGTCATCGTCGTCAGAAAAACCTGTTCGCCGCCATACGCACCGCAGTCCATCAGCACTACCGCCTCGCGCCCGGCGATGTATCCTTCGGCGGTGACGGCGGAGCGAATGCGGATTTCCGCATTCTCGCGGCAGAGGCAGGTTGCCATCTCTTCCTGCCGGGTGTTTTCCAAGACCACGGTGCGCCCGGTCATCCGCGCCAGAAGTGCCGTGATAGGCTCGATGGACGCATCGAATTTCAAGCCGAACCCGCCGCCGACAGGCGGCACAGTGACCCGCACACGCCCGGGTGGAAGCTGCATGACCCTTCCGGTGACGTTGCGCACCGTCCAGGGCACCTGCGTCGAGGTCTGGATGTGCGCACGGCCGTCCTCCCAGGAGCCTATGGCAACGCGCGGTTCGAAGGGCACATGGCTCTGCCGGCCGACGGTGAAACTGCTCTCGACAATGCGTATGTCGGGACGGGCGAAGGCAGCGTCGACGTCGCCGCGACTGGATTTTGCCTCCCATGCGATGTTGCCGGCACGTGCACCGCCTTCCGTGATCACCTCGTAGCCGCGCCAACCCTCGTGGACGAGGCGGGCGGCGGGCTGGAGCGCGTCAGCCATGGTGAACACCGGTGCCAGCGGTTCAACCTCGAGCACTATGGCGGCAAGTGCCGCCCGCGCCTGCTTCTCCGTCTCGGCGGCGATGACAGCGATTGGCTCGCCGTGATAGCGGATCGTGTCGATGGCCAGGAGCGGATGGTCGGCAATGCCGATGCCGTAGAGCCCCGGCGCATCGGCGCCGGTCGCCACCGCGCGCACGCCAGGACAGCGAAGTGCCGCCGAAACGTCGAGCTTGCGGATATGCCCCGCGGCAACGTTCGACCGCAGCAGCACGGCATGCAGCATGTCGGGGCGAACCCGGTCGTTGGTGTATTTCGTCCGCCCGCGCAGCTTGTCCTGGGCATCGCGGCGAGGAAGATTCATCACCGTGGCGGCCAGCTCAGACATTGATGCCTCCTACCAACTGGCCCGCCTTGCGGGCTTGGTCGAGGCAGTCGGCCACGGCGTCGACGATCCGCTCATATCCGGTGCAACGGCAGATGTTGCCGACCATTGCGGCCTTGATTTCGGGACGGCTCGCATGCGGATTGTCACGCACGAACGCCGAAAGGCTCATGACCATTCCTGGGAAACACATGCCGCATTGCACGGCATCGGCCGCCTCGAAACTGGCCTGAAGCGGGTGCAGCGCCTGGTTTCCGGAACTCAATCCCTCGATGGTCGTGACCGCGCATCCCTGGACGAGACCAATGGGCTTCAGGCAGGACGGCACCGCTTCGTCGTCGACATGCACCGTGCACGCGCCGCAGAAGCCTTCGCGGCACACGGCTTTGGTCCCTGTCAGGAATCGTTCCTGCCGCAAGATGTCGACGAGCGGCGTCATCGGATCGCCGTCAAAGCGGCAGTCCTCACCATTCAGCTGGAATGTCACAACCATGCCAGGCCTTCCATCTTGAGAAGTGCAGCAACACCGCGCTTGACCAGCGGCGGAAGAACCTGGCGCCGATACCAACCCTCCGCTTCCCTGCCGTCATGGCCCTGAAAATCATTGTGCGCAAGTGCAAGCTCGGCGGCGCGTTTCGGATCGAGAGGGGAGGCCGGCCCTGCCGCCATGGCCTGTTCGAGCGCCGTCCAGCGTCGCGCTACCGGCTCCACCGAGCCGACGGCAATGCGACAGCGCTTGTCCTTGTCCACCGCAAGCGAGACGATGGCGACCGGGTAGTCGCCGGCTTTCCGAAGCGGCAGGCGGATATGAGCGCTTGCGATCAGGTCGCGGCGCAGATGAATTCTCGTCACAATCGCTTCGGTCAGCAGTGTATGTCTGTCTTCGAGGAAATCCGAAATGCCGAGGAGTTTTGGGCCTTCGAACGTCTGCAGCTCCACCGTCGCATCACAGACTAGAAGCGCAGGGGCGAGATCGGCGGCGGCAAAGTCGAGGGCACAGAGATTGCCGCCCACGGTGGCGACCCTTCGGATACCGGGATTGGCTGCTCCTTCGGCGGCGGCAACCAGACCTTCGAAGGCCGCTGTAGCGTATAATGCGCGGCCCAGCACCGCGTGGGTAACAGCCGCGCCGATCACGACATGGTCCGGTTCGATTTCGATTTTGGACAAGGCCGGTATTCGGTGGAGTGCGACCACCGCATCGGGAAGCTCGCCCCCGCGCCGCGCATCACGCATCATCCAGGTGCCGCCGGCGAGCACCGCAGCACCTTGCCGGCGTGCGGCCAATGCCTCTTCAAGCGTACTGGCTGCGGTGAACGATCGTTCCACGCCTGGTGCCATCTGTCATACCCCTCGGAAGCAGCCGTCTTTCGCGGCGCTGCAACATTGTTGCTCCAGCTTCAGGCTCCTGTGAAATAGTAATTCTTTGAATATGGTATCGAAAAAACAGATAGCTTCATGCGAGCGCGTGCAAAATTGCGGCGCGCTCGTTAGCGCTCAGCCCCAGTGGGCGACTGTCCGTTTCTCAAAGCTCTCACGGAACTGGGCGGTGGTTTTGGGAAGCAGTTCGCCAGTCTCCCAGTCGAGGATCACCGCATAGTGCCGAACCGCATCGAGCGTATCGATCTCGCCGGAGCGGTATTTGCGCGCGACCTCTTCGGGATCCATGCGTGCCCAGCTCTTCCGTTTCGCCCGGATGTCGGCACGGCAGGCTTCGGTTGCCGTCTCGTCGATTTTGTACTGGCACAGGTCGCGGTCGATTTCGCGGATGACCACGCCGTAGTCGGTCCTGGCACGCTCCAGTGAGACGTAATCGTCGATCACGTCCTCCATCACCTTGCGCGGCTCGCGCTGCAGTGGATCGCCGAAACCGCCGCCGCCGGCCGTCGGACGAGCGAACTGGTCACCTGTGTGGACGGGGTAATCGGAGAATACGGAGCCGAGCCAAATCTCGGTCCCCTCTCCGGCGCGTTTCATGGTCAAGCCGTGGGGCATCGACGGCAGGCCTCCTTCTACACCCCAGACGACAGCGCGCTCGCGGTCGCAAATATAGGACATGACGGCATTTTCGGCCTCAAGCAACAACGAGGTCTTCTGCACGCCGACCCCGCCCCGCCATTTGCCGGGACCGGCTGAGTCCTGCTTGATCTGGAACTCGATCGTCCGCGTTGGGTTCACCCGCTCATTGCCTTCGTTCGGTTGCGACATCAGCCCCGTTCCGAAGCAGGCAGTGGTGACATCGGCGCCATCCTTGCCGTTGCGTCCGCCCCAGCCGCCGGGCAGCCATTCGTAGAACATGAAGATCGGCTTTTCGGGTTTGCGCGCGTCCCGTCCCCCGGCCAACAGATATTCGAGGTTGAAGGCACAGGCGATGGCGCGTTCGGGCATGATCTTCGACCACATCTCGAAGATCGCATTCATGATCTTTTCGAACGGCATCAGGAACCCGGTCACGGCCACCGGCCATTCCGCGCTGACGACGCTGTTCTTCGGCGCGGTAACCTCGATCATCCGGTAAAACCCGCTGTTGAGTGGGAGGTCCGGGAAGAACGTCTTCATACCGGCGACCACGGCCGAGAAGGTCGCGCCCGGGGCGGAATTGTACATCGAGGCAATGGTCGAATGGCTTCCCGTAAAATCGTAGTGGATCGTGTCACCCTTGATCGTCATTTTGATGCGGATCGGGATCATGCCCTCGCCGGCACCGAGATCGCGATCGATGTAGTCGACCGTCTCCCAGGTGCCGTCGGGCAGCTCCGCGAGACGCTTTCGCACGGCGCGTTCGACGTAGTCCTGAACCTCCTCCATACCGCGCATGACCTGGCCACGCCCGTACTTCCTGACCAGCCGTAACAGCTCGCGCTCGGCCGCCTGCGTCGCCTGCGCCTGGGAATGGATGTCACCAATGATCGATGCCGGATCGCGCGTGTTGGCCGCGATCATGTTGGCGACGTCGGAGCAGAAACGGCCACGCTGGAAAAGGCGCAGCGGCGTGATCCGCAACCCTTCGCGGAACATGTCGCGGGCGGTGACGTCAAAGGAACCCGGCACGGAGCCGCCGAGATCCGACCAGTGGCCGTTCGACTGGGAGAAGCCGATCAGCTTGTCTTCGTCGAAGATAGGCCGGACGAGCCGAACATCGCTGAAATGAGTACCGCCGGCATAGGGATCGTTGATCGCGTAGACGTCGCCGGGTGCCATGTCGCCTTCGAAGACCCGGATCACCTCCTTGCACGTGTTGTGCAGTGTGCCGACATGGACCGCGATATCGTAGTTGCCCTGGGCAACGGAGTTGCCATCGGCGTCGTGCAGGGCGTTCGAAAAGTCTCTGTTGTAGATGACGAAGGAATAACAGGTGCGGAGCATCTGTTCGGCCATCTGGTCGACGGTGGTGATGAAGGAGTTCTTCAGCACCTCGAACGTTACGGGATCGAGGCCGGGGCTCGTTTCAATCAGCTTTGTCATGTCTCAGCCTTTCGTCACGATGAGGATGTTCAGGAAGCCATCGACGGTCGCGCTCATTCCCGGCGGAACCACGGTGGTGGAATCGAACTGTTCGACAATGGCAGGCCCTGCGAAGGCGGCGCCGGCGCTCAGTTGGTCGCGTTCATACACGGCCGCGTCATGCGATACGCCGTCGAACCAGACGCGGCGGCGCCCGAGCGGCTCGGGCACATGAGGCAAGACTTCGTGCCGCGGTATCTCGGCTTTCGGGACGATGCCGATCGCCTTGACCGCAATGCGGAAGATCGACACCGGCGCCTCTTCGCGGCGGTAGTTGAACTCGCGTTCATGCTCGTTGTGGAATGCCTCGATCAGCGAGCAGATGCTCTCGATCCGCGCCGGCGCCGACACCGCGAGCGAGCGCCACTGGCCCAGGTACATCATCTCGACCGTACGCTGCAGCGCCATGTCTTCCTGCGCCACGCCCTCATGGGCCAGGCGCTCAACGGCCTGTTTTTCCATTTGAACAAAGGCTGTCTGCATTTCGGCCGGCGAAACAGTCGAAGCATCGGCCATGAAGCTTTCGGAGAAATCGTGCTGCACGTCGACGAGAAGGCAACCGAGCGCGGAGGTGACGCCGGGATTGGGCGGCACGATCACGGTTGGAATCGAAAGCTCCTTGGCCACGGCCGCTCCATGCAACGCGCCCGCACCGCCGAATGCGACGAGCGCGAAGTCGCGCGGGTCATAGCCTCGGCTGATGGAGAGAAGCCGGACGGCGTTGCCCATATTGGCGTTGGCGACGGCAATGATCGCCTCGGCCGCCTCGGGGAGTTCCATGCCGAAGGGTGCTGCAACCGTCTCCTGCACAGCCTGGGCGGCCAGAGCGGGGTCGAGCGTGATCTTGCCGCCCGCGAGGCTGGTGCCGAGACGGCCGAGCACAACATTGGCATCGGTGTTGGTGGCGGTGCGGTTGCCGTTCTTGTAGCAGGCCGGGCCTGGAAAGGCGCCGGCGGACTGCGGTCCGTTGCGCAAGCTACCGCCCTCGTCCTGCCATGCCAACGACCCGCCGCCCGCACCGATGGTCAGCACCTCGATGGAGGGGAAGCGGATCGGATATCCGAATTCGATGTACCAGTCTTTCGTGATGCGCAACTCCCCGTTCCATGCAAGCGAGACGTCGGTGCTGGTGCCGCCCATGTCGAAGCCGATCGAGTTCGGGAAGCCACAGAGATTTCCGATGAAGCGGCTTGCGATCGCGCCGGCGGCGATGCCCGATCCCGCGAGCCGAGCCGAGAAATCCTTGACGCTAGCGGGTGTCATGACCCCGCCACCGCTGTGCAGCAGGAGGAGATCCCGCTTGTATCCGGCCGCGGCAAGCTTTTCTCCAAGCCGCGACACGTAGTCGACGACGACCGGGGCACAGACGGCGTTGGCCATGGTGGTCGAAAACCGTTCGTGCTCGAAGATTTCCGGCATGACCTCCGAGGAGATCGAGACCGGCAGATCCGGCATTGCTTCCTTCAGGATCTCACGCATGCGGCGCTCATTCGCGCCGTTGACATAGGAGTTCATGAAGCAGACGGCGATGGACTTGACCTGCCGTTTCTTGAGAATGTCCGCGACGCGGCGCGCGGCCTCTTCGTCCAGCGCCTCCAGGATCGTGCCCTCGGCACTCACCCGTTCCCGGACGGTCAGCCGGTCGCGGCGCGGGATATAGGGCTTGGCGACATCCTTGTAGGTGTCCCAGAGATCTTCCTTGTTGGCGCGACGGATCTCGACAACGTCCCGGAAACCCTCGGTGCAGACCATTGCGGTGCGTGGCAGGCGGCGGGTGATCAACGCATTGGTGGCGACCGTCGTGCCATGAGAGAACATGGTCACCTGCGAAAGATCGATACGGCCCTGCTCGACGCCATTCATGATGGCCTGCATGGGATCGTCAGGCGTGGAGGCGGTCTTTTCGATACGGATCGCGCCGCTGTCTTCGTCCATGATGCAGATGTCGGTGAAGGTCCCTCCGACATCGACGGCAACTCTGATTCGGCTCATGACAATTCCTTCGCAAGGTCTTTGCGGGCAAAGCCCGGCTTTCGCCGCCCCTTGGCGGGGCGACGTCTCCATAGATGGTGGAATTGGCCCGGATTTCGTCGGGTCTAGTGCCGCTCTCTCGAGGTCGAGGTGCGGCCTGCCCGGTTCGCTGCTTCGCGACGGGTATCCGTCGGTGCGCAGCCGAACCGCGTCCGGTAGTGCTTGCAGAACTGAGACTGGTCGGCGAAGCCCCAGCGGTAAGCGATCTCGGCAACGCTGCTGATGTTGGTCACCGACATCAGCTCCTCGGCGCAAAGTTCAAGCCGGGCGTCGCGGATGAAGCCGTTGATCGACTGGTTGCTGTCCTGAAAAAGGACCTGCAGGTAACGCAGCGAGATGCCGCAGGCATCAGCCACCGCCTGCGGGCCGAGGCCGGAATTCTTCAAATTGTCGCGAATATACTGCTCGGCGCGATGCAAATGGCCGGCCCGGATCGATGAGATGCTGCTGTCCAGCACGCGATCGTCGCTCACGATCGACAGGCACAGCATTTCCAGGATGTGCCTGCCCATCATCTCACGAGCGACTTCAGTGATCTCATCGAGATGGCCGATCGTGGTTCGCACCGTGTCGAGGAACAGCGCGGCGATGCCTTGGGTCGCGTCGAAACTGAGCGCACTGAGCCGTTCGGCGGATCCGATCCGGGCCCGAACGCTCGATGACGGCACCTTCAGGACCCACAGCG
This sequence comes from Mesorhizobium subarcticum, assembly GCF_055456085.1. Lineage (NCBI taxonomy): Bacteria > Pseudomonadati > Pseudomonadota > Alphaproteobacteria > Hyphomicrobiales > Phyllobacteriaceae > Mesorhizobium > Mesorhizobium subarcticum. Next base: position 6,421,522 of record NZ_CM144237.1, read on the forward strand.
CGTTTGGCTTGCCGTGCCAGAATTCGTAAGGCGCATCCCCCCTCTCGACGAGAAAGCCTCCCGGGGTGCAATTGACGGTTCTCGACCCTTGCGAGAAATTCACCTCCGACATCTCCGGGATGGTGATGAGCAGGCTGGCGTCACGCTCGTTGAGGAAGTGGCGGCGATGGCGGCGATAGCTTACGGCATCGCAGCGCATTTTAGACACGCTGACGAGCCCAAGCGAGAAGGTTTCCAGCGTGCCGGAAAATTCGCGACGGTTCCGATACTCGGTGTCGAGTGGAAAATAAGCTTCGGTAACAGCGGCTTGCCAGGCATCACCGCCTGCGGGACCGCCGATCGTATCGACGACGTATTTCATTCCCCGACCTTTCTGGTTGGCCCGGTTAGCCCGGTGTTTTTCCAGAGATTACAGGAATCCGCCGGCGCGTATTGGTCAAAAACGAATAAACTTATGTGGTCGTTCGGCAGCTGGCTCGCTTTCCCATGCCGTCGCAATTGCCTAAAACCTCCCAGCGATGGCTCGCAAATCGCCGTGCGGCCGCCAGTACCACCTGCCCCCGCGCCCGCATCTTGTTTGGCCGCACTGATACTCACCGCCTGCCTCGAACGGCAGCAGCCATGATGAGGGTCACCAGGACGAAGGCAGGATCATTGCGGGTGGCGGTACTGTCTCGCCGCGCTGTCTCTGCTCAACGACGCATGGTCCGTCAAAAGTTACGCTTTTGATTTTAAAGGGAAAATCGCAGCGAAAAATATTTCGAGGTCTCACCAACTATCGGGAACAATCGCTCGATTTTTGCACACTGAAGCGTCTCGATGTCATGACCCTTGCGCTGCGAAAAGTACCGTCAGCAGGTCAATCACGCCACACAAACTCGCCCTTTGGCGGCAGGCAGGGACTTCCATACCCTCAAAAATCGTCAAGCTGGCTGGCTCAGCCTGCCCATGCACGAGACGCCCAAGCAAATCGTCATCAACATTCCTATTCGAAGGAATAGGTGAACCCTTCCTTGGAGGCGCCGACGGTGACTTTAGTCATCTTTTCGCCCTCGAGCGAGCGGTTCAGCACGCCGCGGCTCAGTTCCGGCAGGAGCGTGTTGGTCAGGATGGCATCGATCATCCGCCCGCCGGATTCGATCTCAGTGCAGCGGGCCTTGATCAGATCCATGACACCGTCGCCGATTATCAATTCCGCATCGTTGGTCGCCCGCAGCCGGCGTGCGATCTTGGCGAACTGGTGACGGGTGATTGCTTCGATCATCGAATCAGAGAGCGGATAATAAGGAATGGTCACCACCCGGCCGAGGAAGGCCGCCGGGAAGACTTTCAGCAATGGGCTGCGCAAGGCGGCGTCCAGATCGTCGAGCCCGGCCCGCAGCGTGCCATTTTTGGTGCGGTCCATGATGACCTCCGAGCCGACATTGGAGGTGAGCAGGATCAGCGTGTTCTTGAAGTCGATCCGGCGGCCCTCGCTGTCATCCATCATGCCCTTGTCGAAAACCTGGAAGAAGATTTCGTGCACGTCGGGATGCGCCTTCTCCACCTCGTCGAGCAGGATCACCGAATAGGGTTTTCTACGAACCGCTTCGGTCAGGATGCCGCCCTTGCCGTAGCCGACATAGCCGGGCGGCGCGCCTTTGAGCGTCGAGACCGTGTGCGCCTCCTGGAATTCGGACATGTTGATCGAAATCAGGTTCTGTTCTCCACCGTAGAGCGTCTCGGCCAGTGCCAATGCGGTTTCGGTCTTGCCGACGCCGGACGGGCCGCAGAGCAGGAACACGCCGACCGGCTTTTCGGGCGCGCCGAGCCCGGCGCGACTGGTTTGCACGCGTTTGGCTATCATCTCCATCGCATGATCCTGCCCGACCACGCGCTCGGACAAAGTGGCGGCGAGCTTGAGCGCCTTTTCGGTCTGGCTGGACAGCATCCGCCCAGTCGGGATTCCCGTCCAATCCTGGACGACAGCCGCGACGGCGTTGCGGTCGACCGACGGCAAGATCAGCGGTGTCTCGCCTTGCGCCTCGGCCAGTTCGGCCATCAGTTCGCGCAGCCGCACAAGATCGGCGGTAGGATCGGGTGCAGCGGCAGCGGCCAATCCTTCTACATCGTTCTTGGCTGTTTTGGCTTTCGTCGTTTTAGTCTTGGGCACTTCGGCCTTAGGCGCTTCGGTCTTCGGCGGCGGAGCCTCAACAGTGTCGGAGCCCGCCGTTGCGGTATTGCTCTCCGGCGTCTCCACCGCATCGAGCGGAACACCCTCGCCGCGCAGTCTGGCGCGCAGTTCGAGTATTTCGGTGACGAGTGCCTTTTCCCGATCCCAGCGTTGCCGGGCGGAGGCCAATGTGAGCTCGGTTTCGGCAAGTCCGGTGTCGACCCGGGCCTGCCGGTCAGTCACCTCGATGCCTATCGCAGCCTCGCGACCGATGATGCCGCGCTCGACTTCCAGCGCCTGGCGGCGGCGTATAATGTCCTCGACCTCGGCGGGCGTGGCGTGCTGCGAAATGGCGACACGGGCGCAAGCGGTGTCGAGAAGGCTCACCGCCTTATCAGGCAGTTGCCGCGCCGGGATGTAGCGGTGCGACAGGCCGACCGCCGCCTCGATCGCCTCATCCAGTATCTGTACCTTGTGGTGCTTTTCCAGGACGCCGGCCACACCGCGCAACATCAGAACGGCCACCGCCTCCGACGGCTCGTCGATCTTGACGACCTGGAAACGGCGGGTTAGCGCCGGGTCTTTCTCGATATGCTGTTTGTATTCGGCCCAGGTAGTTGCCGCGATGGTGCGAAGCTCGCCGCGCGCCAGCGCTGGCTTCAGGAGATTGGCGGCATCGCCGGTTCCGGCAGCACCGCCTGCGCCGATCAAGGTGTGGGCTTCATCGATGAACAGGATGACCGGCGTTTCGGACGATTGAACCTCATCGATGACGGTCTTCAGCCGTTTTTCGAATTCGCCCTTCACGCTGGCGCCCGCCTGCATCAATCCGACGTCGAGCATGCGCACGCTGACATTCTGCAAGGAGGGCGGCACGTCGCCCTCGGCGATACGCAAGGCAAAGCCCTCGACAACCGCCGTCTTGCCGACCCCGGCCTCGCCGGTCAGGATCGGGTTGTTTTGCCGGCGCCGCATCAGGATATCGACGATCTGCCGGATTTCTGGATCGCGGCCGACGACCGGATCGATCTTGCCGTCCCGGGCGCGCTGGGTCAGGTCGGTGGCATATTTCGCCAGCGCCGAATCCCCGCCCGGAGCCCGCTTCGGTGCCTCCGGGACGGAGACCGTGGTCGAGGTGCCGGCTTCGAGTGAACCCTCCACGACATCGGCGAACCGCGCGATGACCGCGTCGGCATCGATCTTGTCGAACTCGCCGCTGATCTTCGACAGCAGGCCTTCCAGCACCGGCGTCTTCAGGCAGGCAAGCAGAATATGGGCGCTGCGGACGTCCTCCACGCCGAACTCAAGTGTAGCCAGGTTCCAGGCTTCCTGAATGGCATGAAAGATATGGTCGGAGAACTCCTCGATCGATGTGGCGCCATAGGGCAGCTTGTCGACGGCGCGGGTCATATCGGCGGTGATCCGGCTCGCATCCACGCCCGCATCGGCGATGATCATCTGCACGTCCGAGCGGTCGGAAAGCACCAACTGCTCGACGAAATGGACGAGTTCGACGTAAGGGTTGCCGCGCAGTTTGGCGGTGTCGGCAGCAGCCTTGAAGGCGCGGACACCGACAGGATTGAGCTTGCCGACCAGTTCCTTGCGCTTGAAAGTCTGCGATGACCGGCGCTGTTCCATCGAACGTGCTCCTGCAGTCTGCCAGCCGATAAATTGCCACATAAGCCATCACTTGACAAAGCGCCTGATGGACCGCTGTCGCGATGCCCGGTTTAGCCGGCTCGTTTCCATTGTGGAAAGTTCCGCACCACTGACTGTAAACGGCCACGGACGTGGGCGCCACTCCGCGATGCGGTTCGCCTGCAGCTTCGGCAACCACACCAGGGATTTCGGCACTCTGGAGGCGGTGGCGTTTAGCTTCTGTTAATTTTTGAGCCGTCGTTTAATTGTGGTAAAGTGCAACCTTGTGATAACGTCGCGTCACTTACGGTTTGAGGTCGGTCGCTGGGGGTTTGAGTGATTGATGCCGCGCTCTGGCTTAGTCCGCTCGACGGTGGAAACCCGTCAGGTGAGGATTTGCGCAACGACCCGGCTTTTCATGAGCTGGAGCGCCTGACGGAGCCCGAGGTCAAGGTCGTCCACGACGGCAACAACAAGCCGACGTCGCAAAGCACCATTCCGGTCGACTGGTCCGCGGTGCTGGCAAAGGCGGCGGACTTGCGCGCGCATGGCCGCGACCTGCGCCTGCTGGTCATCGTCACGCGTGCGCTGGCCAATGAAGACGGACTGGCCGGGCTGGCGCAGGGTCTGACCCTCATTGCGCAGACCTTCGACCAGCATTGGGAAACCATGCATCCGGCCCTGCGGTCCAACGCTACGCCTCGCGATGCCGCCTTGCGCCGTATCAACGCGCTGCTCGACCTCCAGAATGGTCAGGACGGGTTGCTGGCGAACCTGCGGCAAATGATTTTCTTTGCGCCACGCGCGATCGGACCGATCAGCGGACGCGACCTGGAACAAAGCGCGCTCGACGACCGTGTCATGCTCCAGGAAGCCGCCTCGGGATTGAACACGGCGGAAAAGGCCGCACTGGTCAGTGCCCACGGACAATTGTTGAACCGGGTGCGTGCCGGATGTGCTGCACAGATCGATCAGGCCGGTGCAGAGATGGTCGCGCTCGTCGCCGACACCCGGGCAGCGATCGCGGCTCTTGACGCGGTCGAAACCGCCCTAAACGCCCGCCTCGAAGGCGGCGGCGCTCCCGTTCCGGAATTAAAGCGGTTTCTGCAGCGTTTGCTGACGACCCTCGAACGGAACTCGGCAGCCGGCGCCGTGGCGAATGGCTCGGCCAGGACGCCCAACCCGGGAGAACCGGCAATGCCTGCTCGAAACGGTCATGGAGCCGATACTATGGCAAGTGCGGCAAGCTACTCGAACTCGAGCACGGGGCTTCCCGACCGGATCTCCTCGCGCGACGACGTGGTGAAGTGCCTCGACCTGGTCGTCGCCTTCTACGACCGCACCGAACCGTCGAGCCCTATACCGCACCTGGCACGGCGCGTGCGCCGCATGGTGCACATGGATTTCGTTGAACTGATGGAAGATCTTGCCCCGTCGGGGCTGAAGGAATTCCGGCTCCTTGCCGGCGTTCCCGATGTCAAGAAGACGGCCCAGAAGGATGAAAGGTAACAGCATATGCCAGCCGAAAGCAAAGCGAAGGTCATCGAACGAAATCGCGCGCCGCGGGTGCAGATCGCCTATGACGTGGAAACCTACGGTAGCCCGACCACGATCGAATTGCCGTTTGTGATGGCGGTGATGGCCGACCTTTCCGGCGCTTCGCAGACCAAGGAAGCGTCAAAATCGGTGCTGGACCGATCCTTCGTCGAGACCGACGCCAACCGCTTCCCCAAGTTCATGGAGGCGCTCGGGCCGCGCGTCAAAGCCCGGGTGAAGAACACGCTGCCGCAGGCCGAGGGCCAGGAGCGCGACGAGGAACTGGCGCTCGATCTCACCTTCACCAAGATGGGTGATTTCGCTCCCGACAAAATTGCCGCGCAGGTGCCGCAACTGGCCGAGATCCTCAAGATGCGCCGCCAGCTCGAGGAGCTGCTGGGCTTCATGGACGGCCGAGTCGACGCCGAAAAACGCATCGCGCAACTGCTGAACAACGAGCCGCTGCTTGGCAAGATCGCCGGCCAGGCGCTCGCCGACGACGACAAGGCAGGGGAGTAAACCATGGCCGAACAGCAAAAGACCGCCGCCGTCGCCGCCGAGGCCGAAGCCATAAACCTCGACGAATTCAGCGGCCTCCTCGAGAAGGATTTCAAGGTCAAGAAGGACGACAGCGAGAAGCTGCAGCAACTCGTGCGCAATCTCGCACTCGCGGCACAGTCGCGTTCCGATAGCACCACCATCTCGTCCAATGCGATCAAATCGATCAAGTCGCTGATCGCGGGCATCGACAAGATGCTGACGGCACAAGTCAACGAGATCCTGCACGCACCGGAAGTGCGCGAGATGGAAGGCACTTGGCGCGGCCTCTGGTATCTCGTCAACAACACCGAGACGGACCAGAAGCTGAAGATCCGGGTGATGAACATCTCCAAGGAGCAGCTGGGCGACACGCTCGAAGACTATGAAGGCCAGATGTGGGATCAGAGCCCGATCTTCAAGAAGGTTTATACGGACGAGTATTCGATGCTGGGTGGCGAGCCGATCGGCTGTGTAATCGGTGCCTATGAATTCTCCAACCACCCGCGCGACGTCGGCCTGCTGCGCAACATCTCCGGCATCTGCGCCTCGGCGCACACGCCGTTCATCGCAGCCGCCTCGCCGCGCCTGTTCCGCATGGACAGCTGGCAGGAATTGCCGAACCCGCAAGACCTGCAGCAGATCGTCTCCAACCCGGCCTATGCCTCGTGGCAGTCCCTGCGCGAGAGCGAGGACGCTCGCTATATCGGCCTAACCATGCCTCGCGTCTTGGCCAGGCTGCCCTATGGCACGGACACCGTTCCGGTGAAAGGCTTCACCTTCGAGGAAGAGGTGCAGGGCGACCACAACAAATACGTCTGGATGAACGCTGCCTTCCCGATGGGCGTCAACATCAACCGCAGCCACAAGCTTTTCGGCTGGGGCACGCAGATCCGCGGCGTCGAGAATGGCGGCACGGTGCTCAATCTGCCGGTGCACAGCTTCCCGACCGATGATGGCTCGATCGCGATGAAATGCCCGACCGAAGTCGCCATCGACGACCGGCGCGAGGCCGAACTGGCCAAGCTCGGCCTGATGCCGATCCTGCACCGTAAGAACACGGATCTGGCGGCCTTCATCGGCGCTCATTCGCTGCAGGACGACGAAACGCGCGCCGGCCGGCTGGTCGACCCCGACGCACAGTCGAACGAACGGCTGAGCGCCAACCTGCCCTACCTCTTCCCGGTCTCGCGCTTTGCGCACTACCTCAAGGCCATTGCGCGCGACAAGGTCGGCTCGTTCAAGGAGCGCTCCGACATGCAGATCTGGTTGACCGAGTGGATCAACCGCTACGTGCTGGCCAACCCGGCCTTCGCCGACGACAAGGCGCGCGCCAAGCGCCCGCTTGCCGCTGCCGAGGTCCAGGTGGACAGCGTGGAGGGGCGGCCAGGCTACTACAATGCCCGCTTCTATCTGCGCCCGCACTACCAGCTGGAGGGCATCAATGCCTCGCTCCGACTGGTGTCGGAACTGCCGTCCGTGAAGACTTGATTTGCAGCAACAACATCTTGGTTTTTTAAAGCGGTGGAGAGAGAAAATGCCCACGACCATGAAGATTGATGGCTTTCTGAAGGTTCCCGATATCAAGGGCCCCAGCACCCGCGACGGCCACTCGGACGAGATCGAAGTCCATGGCGTCGACTACAAGATGGTCGCACCTTATGATCCGAATTCGCTCTCACGCCGTGGCCGCGTGTCCATGGGCATGATCAAGTTCACCAAACACTACGACAAATCCTCGCCCTACCTGGCAAAGGCGTTGTTCGAGAACAAGGCCCTCAATGAGGTGGTGTTTTCGGCACGGCGGACCATCGATGGCGAAAGCAAGGATTACCTGGTCGTTACCCTGACCGACGCCTCTATCATGGAATACGACATGTCGCAGGCTGACGATGAAGCAGACCTGATCGAGGAAGCGGTCAGCTTCGCCTACAAGAAGATCAAGTTCGTCTATGACGGCAATGATGAAGCCGAAATGGATGTCTATGTCGGCAAGTGAGGTTCGGCGGCCCGGCGCGGGCAAGCAGCAGATCGCGGGCAGCCTGCGGGCGAAAAGCGAGGCCGTCCAGCCGTCGCTGTGGGATCGCCTTGTCAACGACCTGCCGGGCCTAACCTCGGAGATAGACGGGCTGCGCCATGTCCTGCTGAACGAGCTTGGCGCGGACCGTCTCGACACCCTGGTTGCCGGCAGTGCGCGGACCATCGACGCGGATGCGGAGCTGACGCCCGATCAGAAACGGCGTCTGCATCGCCTAGCCTTTCAGACCCAGCACCGCGTCGAGATCGAAAGCCGTGGTGTGGTGGTATCGGCCCGTGTGCTCAGGGAAGCGGTGCGGCGCGACATCGAGGCGCTGTTCAACACCGAGCGCTTCGAGGCCACACCGCTGCTTTCCGACCTGGAAAACGAGCAGATGTCGGACAATCCACCGTCGCTCGCCGATTTTCCGGAGGTCCGCCGAAGCGTGGTCAATTACGGCGTGCCTTCCTTCTCGGGCCGGTCGTCCCGCGACTTTGACCGCGACGTGCTGGCGCGCGAAATCCGCTCGGTGCTCGCCACCTTCGAGCCCCGCCTCAAGGAAAGTGCGACGAAGGTTACCGTCACCCTTGGTGATAAGACCGTAGGGCTGAAGATCGAGATCGATGCCGTGCTGATCATGACGCCGACACCGGAACGTATGCGCCTGCGCACCACGATCAATCTCGACAACGGCTTGGCGCGGACCGAAATTAGGGACGCCTGAGATGGATCGGGTTTTCGTCGAATATTACGAGGAGGAACTGAACCATATCCGCGGCCTTGCGGCGGAATTTGCCGACATGCATCCGGCAGTGGCGCGCAACCTGTCCCTCGATACTGTGCCCTGCCCGGATCCCTATGTCGAACGGCTGCTGGACGGCGTCGCCTTCCTCGCCGCACGCACCCGGCTGAAAGTCGACGCCGAGCGCTCGCGATTTTCGCGCAGCGTGCTCGATGTCCTCTATCCCGATCTGGTCACACCGGCGCCCGCAACGGCGATGGCCGTGCTGAAACCCGGCCAACACGTGCAGACCATGCTCGCCGGCCACGTCGTCAGGCGCAACACGCGGCTGGTCGCCAGTCTGCAACCTGGCCTGTCAACGCGCTGCACCTTCTCCACCGCGCAGGACATAACGCTCTGGCCGATAGCAATCACTTCGGTCAGCTATTTTCAGGATCGCAGTGCGCTGGCGGCGGCCGGCATAGGGCCGATCGGCGGCACCGGCGGCGAGGCGGCGCTGCGTCTGGCGCTGACGCGGACCGGAAAAGGCAAACTCGACGAATTGGCGCTCGACCGGTTGGACCTCTACTTTGCCGGACGCACCAAGGCGCCGCTTTTGTTCGATGCGATCTTCGCCGCCTGCGTGGCCATTGGCGCAAGGCCGGAAGGCAAGAGCAACCGGCTGTCGCCCTTGGCGGCACCCGAAATGGTCGGCATTAGCGACGACGAGGCCCTGATGCCGCGCACCCGCCCGACATTCGAAGGGTACCGCCTGCTGCGCGAATACTTCGTCATGCCGGAGCGCTTTCACTATGTCCGGGTCCTGGGGCTGCAGCCCGTGGTGCGCAACTGCGAGGGCGGACTGGAGATCATCTTCCTGTTCCGCCGCCCGGCGCCCGAACTCGCCGACCTGACGCCGGCGGATTTCGAACTTTTCGCGACGCCGATCATCAATCTGTTCGAGCGTGAGTGCAACGTCGTCGAGCTCGATCCGCGCAAGACACGGCAGGTGCTGCACGCCGACCGCACACGGGCGCGCGACTTCGAGATTTATCGTGTTCTCCGCGTCGAGGATGCCGACAGTGAAGGCAGCGATGCCGAGATACCGGAGCTGTTCAGCCTCGGGCAGAACCGCGGCAGCGGCTGGGTCTATTCGACGGAACGGCGCCCACGCCGGGCGACGGAGGATGAACGCCGCGACGGCCTGACCCGCACGTCATACACCGGGGACGATGTCTTCCTGGCCGTATCCCGGCCACTCGCAAGTCCCCCGAACCGACCGTTGAAGCGTCTCGACATCGCGGCGCTTTGCACCAACCGTGACCTGCCGATCCTCGATGACAATCCGACCTTGACGTTAGAGGCCGGCGACCCGGTCGAATCCGTTCGGCTGCTCGGTGCGTTGCGTCCGCCGCAGCCGGCCATCCCCGCGGCGCTGCCCACAGGGGCCGACGGCGAATCCAGGGCCGACGATCTCGCCTGGCGACTGGTGGCGCAGCTGGCGCTCAATTTCTTGAGCCTTGCCAAGGAGGGCCGCGGCGTCGATCCGCTGCATGCGCTGCTCGACCTTTATGCCGACCGCGGCGATCCGAGCCTTGCCCGCAACGTGCATTCGATCGTGCGCATTGACTCGCGGTCGGTCATCGAACGGCTGCAGATCGACGGGCCGATGTGCTTCGGGCGCGGCACCGAAGTGACGTTGCATGTCGATCAGTCGGTGCTGGCGGGGCAAAGCACCTTGCTGCTTTCGGCCTTGCTGGCGCGGCTGTTTGCACGTCACGCCGGAATAAACGGCTTCGTGCGAACCCGTACGCGGCTACTGCAGAAACAGGAGGATGTGCCATGGCCGATGACGCCCGGCAATCGCTACCTGATCTAGACAAGACATCTGATCTCGACAGGATCGGCCCGGATCGGACAGAAGGTCTGTCTGAAGCATTCGACTTTTTCGAACTGCTGCGCCGTCTCGAACAGCGGAACGGTCTATTCGGCCATTCCGGACGCCCCGACCGCGAGCCGGCAAGGCTCGGCCAGCACGTGCGCCTCGCCTTTTCCGCGCGGGACCTGGTGCAATTCCGCGAGGCTGCCGACGAGGCACCGGCCCGAGTCACGATTGCAAATCTCGGTCTGTTGGGACCCGAGGGGCCGATGCCGCTGCATCTGACACGTTGGGTGCTCGACCGCCTGTCGCAGCGCTGGTTTGCCGGTGCCGACGCGCAGCAGACCAGCGACACGACCTTCATGGACTTCGTCAACATCCTCCAGCACCGCATGATTGCCCTTTACTATCGGGCCTGGGCGGATGCGCATCCGGCGGTCCAGGTCGAGCGCGCGGTCGGTGGCCGCGTCCGCGCCATGCTGGAAGCGATGGCCGGGATCGGACTTCCCGGCACCCGCAATCCTGATCTCGACGCTGTCAAGCTTCGCCAGGCCGCGTCGCTCGCCAGCCAGATCGACGGCCCGGAGCGGCTGACGCTGTTTCTGGCGGAAGCGTTCAGGGTGCCGGTTCAAATCAAGGAGTTCATCGCCGCCTGGATAGCCATACCAGCCGAGCTGCAGACCCGCCTCGCAAAAGCCTATGCCGGGCTCGGTCGGGGGGCGACGATCGGCCCGCGCGTTTTCAACCGCCAAAGCAGGATCGAGCTGCGCGTCGGCCCTCTCTCCTTTGAGGAGTTCAAGGCCTTCCTGCCGGGAGGCGCGCGTCTCAAACTGTTCAAGCACGCCGTTCGCGACATGGTCGGGGAATCGCTCGACGTCGACCTGCGCATCGTGCTGGCGCGTGAAGCGGTGCCGCAACCCCGTCTCGGAGCGGTCCAGCTTGGCCGGACCGCCTGGCTTGCGCGGCCCGCCGAAAGGGGCGATGCTGACGATCTGCGGCTGCGGACAATTGTCGGATGGCGGCCGGAAATGGCGGGGGTCGCGGCATGAGCCTGCTGCTGACGCTGGAGCAAGGGCCACGCACCCAGGCGGTACGGCAGACCCGGCTTGACGAAGGTGAGCTGGTGATCGGCCGCAGTGCGGACGCGGGCTGGCAGATCAACGATCCCGACATGTTCGTTTCCCGCGCCCATTGCAAGATCACGGGCGGGCGAGACGGCTATTTCGTCACCGACACGTCGAGCAGTGGACTTTTCATAAACGACTCCGACAGCCCGCTTGGTGCCGGCCAGTCGACGCGCCTTCAAAGCGGCATGCGGCTGAGACTTGGCGACTACGTCGTCTATGTCGACCTACAGACTCCAACTGCCCAGGCGCCTGCCGCCAGCCAGCCGGTTGCGGAACGCTTGCCGCCGGCATCGCGGGCGCCGCTCAGCATCGGCCGTGACGACTTCTTTTCCGCCAAGGTCGAGCAGGAGCCGCGACGGCCACGTCCGGCCGATCTGCCGAATCCGTTCGAGCAGCCGGTTGCGGGCGCGTTCGAGCGTGCCGCCTCCAGCCAGCGCAGCTCGCCTGCTTTCGATGACCCATTCAGCCTCGATCCGGTTTCGACGCCTGTGGCGAAAGACGCCGCCCCTTACCTCGAACCGGGCGGCGCGGCGAGCCAAACGGATCCATTCAGCCTCGACCTCGTGCCGTCCCTCGGCCGTGGAGCCCAAATCGCTCATGGAAAACCGTCCGATTTCAATGATGATTTTGGTTTCGGACCCGCCGCCGCGACCGGTTCGGCAAACGGCGTCGGTTCGACTGGCCAGCGCGAGCGCGTCGCCCAGCGACCCGCCAATCCCTGGGATTTGCCCGGGCAGGCGGCTGATAGCCCGGCCCCAGCGCGGACAGGTGCTGCCGCTACGCCCGCCCGCCCGCCGGCAGTGGCCCAGCCGGGCGACAAGGCGCTTCGCTCCGCATTCCTGCACGGCATGGGCGTCGAGGAAGCCGATTTCCCCGGCCGCGACAGCATCGCGGAAATGGAGAAGTTCGGCCGCGAATACCGGCTGATGATGGAAGGCCTGATGCAGCTTCTGCGCAAGCGGGCCGAGGAAAAGGGCAATGCCCGTGTCGCCCAGACCATGGTCGGGGCTTCCGAAGTCAATCCACTGAAGTTCCTACCGACGGTCGACGATGCCATCGTCACGCTCCTTGCCGAACGTAGCCCCGGCTTTCTCGCCGGCGAAGCGGCAATCGCCGACGCGGTTCGCGATCTCGCGCAGCACCACGTGCGTGCCTGGCGCGGCGTTCAAGCCGCCCTGCGTCGGATGGTCGACCGTTTTGAGCCAGCAGCGATCGAGCAGGAGCTGAAATCAAATTCCGCGATCGGCACCCTGCTTTCGGGCGGGCGCGGCGCCAAGCTGTGGGAGCTCTACCAGAAACGCCATCGTGAAATCGCCGAGAGCGCGGAGAAAAGCTTTCTGGGCGAAATCGGCGCCGATTTTCGGGATGCATATGAGGAGGAGTGAGACATGATCGACCGACGCGAATTCATCGTTGCCCTGGGCGCAACCGGACTGCTTGCGGCTTGCCAGAGCGGTCCGCCAAAACCTTCGGTAATCACCATCAATGTGACCGGTGGGGCAGGCATGAACCCTGGACCAGGCGGCGGCGACCGGCCGGTGACGGTTCTCGTCATGCGGCTGCGCAGCACCGGCAAATTCAATTCCGCCGACTACTTTGCCCTGCAGGGCGATGCCGGATCGGCGCTGGCAGGCGATCTCATCGGATCCGACCAGATCGCCGTCGGGCCGGGAAAATCCGCGTCCAAGACCATCACCGTCGAGCCGGATGCGACAGCGCTGGGCTTCGTCGCATTGATCCGCGAGCCCACCGGCAGGAACTGGCGCACGACCAAGTCGGTGTCGCCGGGATCAAAATTCACGATCAATGTCACGATTGGCAAGGGCGGTATCTCCGCCTAGCGGCCAGGGCAAGGGAAGCTCGATGCAGAGAGTAACGGCATGAGCGATGCAAACAGGGTGCTGTGGTCCGAGGGTCTTTTCCTGCGGACCCAGCATTTTCAGCAGCAGGATCGTTTCTTCGAGGCGACCGTGCGCGGCGCGTTGCAGGCCGGGCAGTTGCATACGTTCGGCTTTCAGCAGCTGACGCTGGACCAGGCGTTACTCGATGCAGGCCAGGTCGCCATCCTGTCTGCTCGCGGCATCTTCCCGGACGGAACACCTTTCGCCATTCCGGAGATGATGGACGCGCCGCGGCCGTTGCCGGTGACGCCAGACACGGCTGCCGGACCGGTGCTGGTGGCCTTGCCGCTCGAACCTCCCGGCGGTGTCGGCTTCGATCCCGCACACGCCGCCACTTCGGGGGCACGCTATCATGGGCGGATCGTCTCGGTACGTGACGCCGTCCAAGGCGGTTCGGACCCTGAAGAAATCGAACTCGCCGTTCCGCAGGCGCTGCTGCTCGCACCAGGCAAGTCCGTCGGTGGCTACACCGCCTTGCCGATCGCCGACCTCAAGGGGGTTCGAGCCGATGGCGGCGTCTCGCTGGACGAGACCTTCCTGCCGCCGACCTTGGTTACCGGTGCGGTGGCCTGGTACCGGCAATTGCTTCTGGAGGTTGTTACGGGCCTCGACCAGATCGCCGAAGCGCATGGCAAGATGGTCATGGGCGGACCGGGGCGAAGTGTCGAAGACCTGCTGATGCTCAATCTCGCCAATGCGGCGCGGCCGCGGCTGGCCCACATGCTGGCGCAGGATGTCTTCCATCCGGCCGAGCTTTACCTGGAGCTTGCCGGGCTCGCCGGCTCGATGGCGACCTATGGATCGAGCGCGCGGCGGCTGGGCGAGTTGCCCGCCTACGACCACATGGCACCGGGGCCCGCGTACATGGCGCTGGCCGACGCGCTGCGCTCGCTCATCCTCAGCCTGCGCTACATCGAGCCGAAATCGCGTGCGCTGCCGGTCATGCGGCATTCGACCAATGTCTGGAAAATCCGCATCGACAACCCGAAGCTGCTGGTGGCCAGCCGCATCGTCATCCGGGTCGGTTCGGAGCTGTCGGAGGACGCGCTACGCAAGATCTTCGTCAATCAGGCGACAGTCGGTTCGGCCGACCAGTTCGAAGGCCTGTGGAAATCGCGTTTGCCCGGCATTCCGCTGAAACCGCTTCATTCCCAGCCGCGCGAGATCCCCTACGATGGCGATCGGCTATGCCTTGAGCTGGACCAGAAGAGCGAGCACTGGGCGTCGCTGCTCGATGCTCCTGGCTTCGTCATCGGCGTTTCGGGCGTGTTGCCAAGCGAGCCGCAGGTGGACTGCTACTCGGTGAACAGGTGAGATCATGAGCCGCGATGATCCTTTCGGACTGTCGGAGGATCGCGAACGCACCCGCATACGGCTGACCGGCGCGCCGACGCCGAGGCCGATGGCGCCGCTGTTGCCGGGCGCGGCGGTAAAGCGGTCGCGCACTCACCCGAACGCGCTCGTCAACGCATTCGCGCCCTTGCTGGAATTCGCGCCGGAGCTTGAAAGCGCACTGGCGCCGGAGAACCCGGAAACGCTGCGCACCCGGCTGCTTGAGGAACTGGTTAGGGCACGCGACACGGCAATGTCGACAGGGTCCTCGATGGAGCGGGCCGATCAGGCAGCCTGGGTCGTCGCGGCGTTGCTCGATGATCTGGCCCTGAACACGCCATGGGGCGGGGCCAGCGCCTGGCCGCGCCAGCCGCTTGTGGTGATGCTGCGCGGCGATGTCGATGCCGGCACGCAGTTCTTCACGCGGCTCGACGAACTGGAGCGCCACCCCAACCGCGATCGCGAATTGCTGGAGCTGCAGTATGATTGCATGGCGCTCGGCTTCCGCGGCAAATATCGTGTGCCCGGCCGGTCAGGCGATCGCTCGCTCAATGCGGTTCGCCTGACCGCAGCACGCTTCCTGCGCGATGCCGATGCCGAAGGTGCGCCGCTGTCGCCAAACTGGAAGGGCGTCATCGCATCCGACGAGCCGCAGCGCTTCATCGTTCCTATCTGGGTCATGGCGCTCGGCGCGGCGGTTGTTGCCACAGCCATCCATATCGGGTTGTCGATGGGGCTGAGCGGCCAGGCAGTCGAACTTTCCGCCCTTGTGCGCGCTCTGCCGCCGCCCGCACGCGGCGATATCAGCCGTACGTCGCCCAAGGTCGATGCCCCGCCCCCTGAAAAAGTGGATTTTGCGCTGTTGCCCGAATTCCAGGCCGGGGCGCCGGCCGATCTCAAATCCGCCCTCAGCGGCACCGAAAGCGTATCGTTGGCCAAGCTGATCATCCAGGCCTCCAACCCCGAACTGTTCCAGTCGTCGCGGCCCCAACTGAGCGACGGCTTCGAGCCGCTGATCGGTTCGATCGCCAAGGTGATCCTCGCCAATCAAGAGCTGATCGGGAACATCACCGTGATCGGTCATACGGACGGCGTTCCCCTGCAAAAGACCAACCCGCTGTCGACCAACCAGCGACTGTCGGAGGCGCGAGCCCAGACGATCGCCGACATGCTGGTGCAGAACGGGGTGCCGCAGGACCGCGTTCATTCCGAAGGCCGCGCGGCCACCGACCCGGTGGCCAGCGACAGCACGCGCGAGGGGCGAGCCTTGAACCGCCGCGTCGAGGTGCTCGTCGAAAAGAGGCTGTGAGATGTTCATCCTGCGCTTCCTCTGGGCGGTCCTGACGTCGCGCTGGCTGTGGACGCTGATCGGCATCACGCTGCTTTCCCTGGTCATCTGGGTGTTCGGTCCGATCGTCAGGGTCGGACCCTACGAACCCTTCGCCTCGGAAAATGTGCGCATCGTCATCATCGCGCTGCTGGTCATCTTCTGGCTGATCTGGCTGATCGTCGCCCAGCGCCGGGCGATCCGCGCCAACCGCATGTTCGTCGCCGAGATCGCAGCACCCGTGGCGGAAAAGCCGCTCAGCCCCGGCGAAGAGAACGTCGCGGCCGTCGGTGCCAAGTTCGCCGAGGTGATGGCCGAACTGAAGCGCCGCAAGCTCGGCGGGCGCAAGTTCCTGCGCGAGATGCCATGGTATGTGATCGTTGGGCCGCCGGCCACCGGCAAGACCACGGCGCTGCGGCAGTCCGGACTGAACTTCCCGATCGACCTCACCGACGATTTGCAAGGGGTCGGCGGCACGCGCAACTGCGACTGGTTCTTTTCCGAGAACGCGGTTCTGATCGACACCGCCGGCCGCTATGTCCAGCAGGAGAGCCAGCCCGATGTCGACGCGGCGGAATGGCTGGGCTTCCTCGACCTTCTGAAGAAGCATCGCGGCCGCCGCGCGCTTAACGGTGTGATCGTCGCGCTTTCGATCGACGCGCTTTCGGAGGGCGACGAAGCCATCAAGGCACACGGCCGCAAGATCCGCCGCCGGCTGGCCGAACTCAACGACCGGCTCGAAATCCGCCTTCCGGTCTATCTGATGCTGACCAAGGCCGATCTGATCAAGGGTTTCGAGGCTTTCTTCGGCAGCCTGTCCACCGCTGCGCGCGAGCAGGTCTGGGGAACGACCTTCGCGCTGGATGCGCGTGTGGACGCCAAGACCATTGAACGCGAAATTTCGACGCTCTCGACGGAACTCGAGCGGCGGCTGGTGCCGCGCCTGGAGGATGAGGACAAACTGGCCGCCCGTGCCGAGATCTTCAGGTTTCCCGCCCAACTGTCCAGCCTGTCCGAACCGATCCAGGTGCTGATCGAGGCGATGTTCGGCGAAAGCCGGTATGAAGAGGCCGCCTGGTTGCGTGGGCTCTATCTGACATCGGCGACGCAGGAAGGGGCGCCCATCGACCGGCTGACCGCGGCGCTGTCGTCGTCGTTCGGCCTGCCGCCACGGCGGGCCCTGCCCGCACCGAGGGTCGAGAAACGCAGCTTCTTCCTGAAGAACCTGCTCACCGAGGTCATCTTCAGGGAAGCCGGCCTAGGCACGTTCGATCCGCTGGCGCAGCGCCGCCGCGCCTGGATCTGGCGCGGTGCTGCGGCTGCATGCGCGGCGGCAGCCTTGCTGGCCGGCGGGCTGTTTACCTGGTCCTATTTTGACAACCGCAACGCGATCACGGCCCAGGCAGGCCAATTCGAAGCGCTGCAAGCGCCGCTGACCGCTACCGCCGCAAATCCGGCGTCGGTGCAGCAGCCAACCATCGACGGCGCGCTCGAGGCGATGGACGCGGTCGCAAGCGCCCGGACAGCACCGCCGAGCGCGCCCCAGGATCTGCTGGGACCGTCGGCCTCAGCGGAACTGGTACGGGCACAGACCGACACTTATGACCACGCCCTGCGCAACGTGCTCGAGCCGCGAATGGTCGCGTTGCTCGAGGCGACCATGTGGCGGCAGATCCGTGATCCGGATTTCATGCTCGGAGCGCTGAAGACCTATCGCATGATGACGGGCCTGTCGCAGATGGACCCCGACTTCGCCCAGAACTGGTGGGTGAACAGCCTGCCGGAATTCGCGGCCGCGGCACCCTTTCCGACCGCCGATGCCGAAGAGCATCAACTTGCCGCCATCCGCCGCATGGCGGTCGACGAAAGCTATGTCGCGCCCGACCAGGCGCTGGTTGCCGAAGCACTGAAAACAGTGTGCACGATCTCGTTGCCGGCGCGGGCCTACAAGCAATTGCTGGCTGATCCGGAGGTGGCCGGGCTCAAGGAGTGGATCCCTGCCAATTTCGCCGGCCCCAATGGTGGCAAGGTGTTTGCGCGGCGGTCCGACAAGACACTTCGCGTCGGCATTTCCGGAGCCTTCACCTATGCCGGCTTCCACGACGCCATTCTCGACCGCATCGACGATGTCGCCGCCCAGGCGGCGCTCGATCGTGCGGTTTTCGCCGGCGGCTGCTCGGAGAATTCCGAGACCTCGGTCTCGGCTCTGTCCGAGGATATTCTGAAGCTCTACTATGACGACTACATCGCGCAATGGGACAGCTTCCTACGCGACATGCGGCTCGCGCCATTGACCGATCTCAATGTCGCCAGCGAAAATCTGAAGGACCTCTCGAGTGCCGATTCAGCGCTGAAGCGGCTGCTGACCGCAGTCGTTCAGGAAACAGAACTGACGCGTTCCGACGACGCGCCCGCCGACGACAAGGCGGCGGCCAAGGGCGCCTCGAAACTGCTCGGCAAGCTGGGCAAGCTCGGCAAGCTGGCGACGAGCGGTGCGAAGCTGCTGCCCCGCGCCGGGTCAGCCAGCGAGGTGGACCTGACCGGCAATCTGGTGGCCGAACATTTCAAACCGCTGAAGAGCACCATTGCCGAGGTCGACGGCCAGCCGCCGGCACTGGATGCCGCCGTTGTCGCGCTGACCGCGCTGTCGAACGTCCTGCAGACGGTCACCGCCAACCCCAATCCGCAGGATGCCATCAAGAAGCAAGGCGGCCTCGCCGAGCTGACCGGTGCGGTCGCGAGGCAAGCACAAATCCTGCCGGACCCCATCAATGTCTGGCTTAGCGGAATCGCCGGTGACACCAGCAATTTGACGCAGAAGGCGGTCACGTCAGAACTCAACGCCATCTGGCGCGCGGACATACTGCCTTTCTGCCAGGCAGCGCTGAACGACCGCTATCCGTTCAGCGCCGACAGCGCGGTGGACGTCAACGTGCGTGATTTCGCCCGCCTGTTCGGACCGGCCGGACTGATCGACGGCTTCATCAACGACCATTTGATCAACTATGTCGACACCACCAGCCAGCCGTGGAAATGGCGCGCCGATTTCGGACTCGATCCTTCGGCGCTGGCGGCGTTCGAGCAGGCCAGGCATATCCGCGACGATCTCTTTCCCGGAGGCACCGGACCGGTGATGAGCTTCACGCTCGAACCGAAGGACCTGTCTCCCAACGTCACGCGCGTCACGCTCAATCTCGATGGTCAGACGCTCGTCTATTTCAACAATGCGACGCGGCCGCAACCGATGACCTGGCCCGGCAAAGACGGCACCGGGGTCATTTCGCTCGCCTTCCAGCCGATCGACGGTTCGCCCGAAATCATGCTCAACGAGACAGGCAGCTGGGCGTGGCTGAGGATGCTGCGCAACGGCCGTTTCGCCGGCACGTCGCTCTCCGATGTCTACAGCCTGCGCCTGGGCACGAAGGGAATGTGGGCCGATTTCGAACTCAAGGCCGCCAGCGTCGAGAACCCCTACAATCTGCAGATGTTCAAGAAGTTCTCATGTCCGCCGCAGATATAAACATCGGATTCTTCGGCAAGATCCCGGCGACCGGCGATTTCGTCGCCGCCAACCTGCCGCGGACTTTCATCGACCGCTGGGACCGCTGGATGTCGATGGAGTTGCGCGCGCGGCCCGATGAGGGGGAACTCGACCCAAGAGCCTGGCGGTTCACGGTGCCGGCCGGCATCTTCGGCGACCTACCTTGCGCCGGTGTGTGGCGCATGAGCCAGGATCGGGTCGGACGCAGATATCCATTCGTAGTCGTCGCCGTGGGCGCCATGCCCGAGCCAGCGGATCCCTGGTTCGGCAGAGTTACGGAAATCTTGGCAGCCTGCATCGAACGGCGGCAAGCCGGCGCATCTGCTTCCGAGGCGTTGGGCGGACTACCGCCGCCAGCGTCGGGAGGAGCAAACCCTATTATGTTCTGGCGCGACGACTGGGAAGTCCACGAACTCCATTTCACCGACATTCATGATCTGGCTGCTAATGGTCTGCCTGCAATGCGATCTCCCCGTCATGAAGAGAGGGACGTCGTGTGAGCTGCCAGACCTTCGCGGAGGGCAACGGCTTTTTTCACAAAGGCAGTGGCGGCACCGGCACGGCGCCAATAGATGTATGCCTTAGCCCGCCACCGCCTCCAACCGGCCCTGTGCCGGTGCCATACGTCAACACATGCTCTGCATCCGACCTGTCCAACGGTAGCAAGTCCGTTCTTTTTGACGGTGGCAATCCGACGGCAATGGAAAATGTGTCGGAAGTTTCGACGAGCAGTGGCGACGAGGGTGGCACACAGGGCGGGGGTGTCGTTACGCACAAGACCAAGGGAACCGCATCGTTCCTCCTTTGGTCTTTCGTCGTGAAAGTGGAGGGCAAGGGCGCTTGTTGCCACAGCCACCCAATGTTTCAGAACGGCATGTCGACGCCGAAGAACATTGTCTGCGCACGCTCCAAAGTCATTCGAGACACGTTGAGCGCACACGGCTTCGACGAGAAATACGAGTGCACAGACTGCGAAAAGAGTAAGTTCAAGCGACGAGATCCCACAACCGATCAACAGACGAGAGCCGATGAGATTGGAGGTCGTGGGGGTAGTCAGGGAGGATGTTGGTCCTGCAAGCGGAAACGCAACCAGGGGACCTTCGGAAATGGTACGAAGTGGAATCGGGGCAAATGCTGGACGCCTGACCATCAGCCGCCTCAGGATTATGTCTGGCTCAAACTTGGCGGCTGCAAAGGTGCCTGCGACCCGGCGCCCGCCGACGAAGCCTGCCGGCAGAAATTCAACAACTGGGCTGACGACCCGAACTGCATCCGGCCCCAATGCGCCAAATGCTCGGCGTCGCAAGGCGGCTCTTGCGGCGGCGCGAACGGTGAGGCTGCGATGAACAAGCTAATGGCTGCGATAGGTGCGGTATGAGCCTCTACACAGACATCTACTCCAGCTACGAAAGCGAAGTTCTGGAACTCCTGCCTCAGTTGGAGCGCTGGTGGTCAGAAATCGCCAGCGTCA
The DNA here is from genome assembly GCF_055456085.1 of Mesorhizobium subarcticum. Taxonomy (NCBI): domain Bacteria; kingdom Pseudomonadati; phylum Pseudomonadota; class Alphaproteobacteria; order Hyphomicrobiales; family Phyllobacteriaceae; genus Mesorhizobium; species Mesorhizobium subarcticum. Next base: position 6,442,701 of record NZ_CM144237.1, read on the forward strand.
AGCGCGGGAAGACAGGACGTGACGACCGCTGGCCCCTAGGGCTTTCTGGTCATCCACGTTTCATTGCCATCTACCGCCGGTATATGTTGGAGATCTTGCGCGTTAATGACGAGCATCAGAAAAGAATCGACGAACCACATCTGTCTAAACAGGACCTTTGGGAGAAGGGAGAAACTGGCGAAGGGGACCGAATCGCCAAGCCACAGTCGATTCTCATCGAAGACCTAATTCAGGCAAATCCTGCGCTCGGCGATCACTTTCGATACTTCATGTTTATCCCGATAGGAGCGGACGATTTCGGCGAACTCTATGGTGAGGACTGATCCGTGGCTCTTCCGGCAAAATACATGGTTCACAATATCGAGACGGGTTTCCAGAGGCTAATGGAGTCCCCCAAGGACATTCCGCAGCATGCGAATTTTTGTGCCAAGGAGATCGACCTCAAGGAGGCACATCCCGGTTATGGCACCTTGTTCAAGCACTACAGGGCCAGATTGCACGATGCGGTGGAGGAAGCGGGCGAGTGGTGGAACGACGTCGTGGATGGCCTTGTCGAAAAGGAGGCGGGTGACTTCAAGAAAGGACTGGTGGCAGCGTATTCGGGATGGCCGGCAGGCCCGTCGTCCAATGACCGGGTGGTTGAAGCGGTCCGAGAACACTGGCTGAAAGTCTGTCATATCGGTGAGACCCTGAAGAAGGCCGACAGGGTCGCGCCCGAGGTTTTTCTCTTAGCCTGGCTGCCGGAGAAATCGATCGAAAGGACCGTCCTAACCGGAATGCCTTATTGGCCGATCGGACTGGACGCCCGCGGAATGTGGTGTTGAACCATGTCTGATATCTGGGTCGAGAACCGGACGCCATTTCTCGCGGATACACATGTCGAACCCAACGCGGACGGCCAGGAGGTCGTTGTCGTCATATTCTCCGCGACATTCCACGGCGAAAACTCCGGCACCGTGCTCGCTCCAGTTTCCGCCCAATTGCCAATCGCTTTCTCCGATATCCCGTTCGGCAATCCAATGCTTTCCTCGACGCGCTACGAGGCGGACATCGCAACCGTAAAGCCAGCCGCGGAGGTCATCATCAATGGCGCGGCTCACGCGCCTGACGGCAAAGCGGTCCGGGAGATGCAGGTCGGGTTCCGGATAGGAGCACTGCGCAAAGTGCTGAATGTCGTCGGCGACCGCGTTCATGAAGCTGGCGGATACAGCGCGCCCCATCCCTTTGCGAAGATGCCTATCGTGTACGAACGCGCCTATGGCGGGACCACCCCCGATGGAAATGTCGAAGTGCGAAATCCGGTAGGCATCGGGTATCGGAATGCCACGTCGGCCGATCCTGCCGTACGGTCCGAGGCTCCGAATGTGACCTATCCGAACGAGCCCTTCCAAGCCGCTACGGATCGCCCCGCGCCCGCCGCTTTCGGAGCTGTTGGCAGGGGCTGGCAGCCGCGATTGAAATATGCAGGTACGTTCGATGCAGATTGGTTGGCGACACAATGGCCTCTTCCACCCAAGGATTACGATCCGCGCCATAACTTGTGCACGCCGGCTGATCAGCAACTTCCTGCCCTTCGCGGCGGTGAGGCCGTAACGGTGATTGGCATGACTCCATCGGGACGCTGGGACTTTCGACTGCCGACCCTCACCGTGCCTGTGCGATTCATCTACGAAGACCGATCGGAGGACGAAACACTACGCATCGACACGGTACTGATCGAACCGGACAATCTGCGGGTAACCCTTAAGGCGCGCATTGCGCGTGTGACGCGCCGCAATATCCCCGCATTGCGCGAGGTGATCCTTGGACACGTGACGCCTGCTTTCCTGATCGCTCGACGGAAAGGGAAGAAATACTTCGATCCGCGTGGAGGTAACGGGACAATTGCGGGTAGGCCGACATGGCGAAGCTAACCACCCCACTCTACATCTGCGGCGCCGGCGCCGTAACCGCGGCCGGTCTCAATTCGGGCCAAACCATTGCCGCCATTCGTGCCGGCCTCTCGGCACATGGCGAATATGTTGTCGGCGATCCGTTCGGGGCGGTCCAAACCGTTTCCCGTATCCCAGCACATCAGCAGCTCCGGCGTACACATGGCGAGTGGCTCGTCAACATGGCAGCGAGGGCTCTGGAAGAAGCGATGGCAAGCGGAGACGTCGATGCCAGGTCGACCTGCATACTTCTGGCTCCGCCCGAGGGATTTCGCGACCATCCGGCCTTCGCTGATATCGCGCAGCGCGACTTCCTCGGCGCGGTGGTCGGAGCGACCGGACGTGAATTTCACTCTTCGTCCCGCGCCACCGATGGTGGCGCAGCGGCAGGATTGGGCCTTCTGACGCGAGTATCGGAAGTTTTCGCGCGAGGCGACGTGCAGCAGGTTCTTCTCGGCGGCGTCGATAGCCTCGTGAACGACACGGATATCGTACGACTGGGGGCGGCCGGACGGTTGCGCAGCGATGCCAATTCGGACGGCTTGATACCTGGCGAGGCGGCAGCCTTCGTTAGGATTACCGGCCAAGCGAACAGACTGCGGGGAACACCTTTGGCCCAGATTCATGGCGTTGGGATGGCGACCGAGAGCAACTCGGTGCTGTCCGAGCGCTTCAGTCAAGGTCGTGCGATGCTCGCGGCGTTGCAGGAGGCTCTTGACGGGGCAGGTCCAACCGAGCCCGATATCATTTTCGTCGTCAGGAACAGCAATGGCGAGCGTTACGATGGATGGGAACAGATGATCGCGCAGCCTCGCTTTTATCGCACTCGCCGTGAAATCCTCCCCACGGCGTACCCTGCCATGACCGTCGGCGATGTCGGCTCGGCCAGCGGGGCGCTGGCACTGATGGTCGCGGCAGACAGCCTGACCAAGGGTTACGCGCCAGGACCGGTGGTAATGGTCGAGGTGGCCTCGGAAGGCGGATTTCGCGCCGCGGCCCTGGTTAGCCGCGCCGGATAGCTACATCCAGGCTGGATACTGCCGTGTCCTTCGCCAATCGGCGAGCGGTGCTGACGGATTGGTAAGTGCGGTGCGGTAGGCGTCGAACTTGAGACGCCGCATCGACAGGAAGCGCTTGGGCTTCCCATTGCTGTTATTCCACCATGCTTCGACCTTGTTGGCGATCGGTAGCGGAAAGTCCTCGACCTTGTCGAACTCCTTGCCCAACGATGACGGATCCAGGGTAAAAACGTCCGTATCGTTGAAATCCGTCTCGACAAGATCGCGCAAGGCCAGACCGGCGGCATAGGTGAGCGATGGATCGCGCATCTTTTCGACCAGCCATGGCATGATCGACGTTTCACCCAACACTCCGATCGCACCGAGCGCTGCAAGGCGCATGGATGGCTGGTCAAGTCGCTCTTGCAGCCATCTCTTTGCTTCCAGCTTCGGCGTAGTCAAGAGACGGATGTCGATCGCTTCCCTGCCTATGCGCCCGTCTGTCCGGGCCAGTTTGTCCAGGGTTGCATAAGCATACCGCGCCTCGCCGAGAAGGCAGAGCGCACACGCCGCCGCCAGCCTCTCGCGCGGATCGTTTGCCTCCAGCGCGGTGGAAACATCCGCGATCACGTCAGACCGTCGCATGATTCCAGCCAGCCGGATGGCGCGGCTCCGTACGCCGACGGCGGGGTTCAAAATAAGGTCCCGCAGGCGGTCGCCAGCGTCTACCCGGTGGTGTGTCAGAGCGCTCAGTCCCAGAGCCTGCAGCAACGGGTCCCGCTCATCCAGCCATTGCGGTAGATAAGAGCGGAGCTTGTCACGTCTCGTGCATGCGATCGCACCGGATATGCCAGCCATGCCGCCATCTATGGCGCGGGCACCTTCGAGCGCCGCATCCAACAAATTCTTGTCGCCCCAGTGCAATGCGAGCACGCCCATGGCGAAAAGTTCCGCAGGTGCCTCATAGTCGGAGAAGCGCGCCAAGGCCAATGTCCACGCCGCTTCGCCTGAAGCGAACATGCCCTCGATATTGGCGTGAAGGCGCTGGTCAATACGGCCGATATCGACCTCACCCAGAATTTGGCCGTCGATCTCACGTCGGCGCCTCGACCACAGGAAAGAGGCATCTTCGACATGCTGGACTACGATGGCAGCAATCGCCGCGACGCGCTGCATGCTCATGGCACCGCTTAGTTTAGGTGAACTGCCGCGCCGCGGACGCGATTGATCCCGCTGGCGTGGCTATTGAGTTGACTGCCGCGTATCGAGACGCGCCCGTCCTTTTCCAGGATAATCGATGCAAGCCCGCAGCGCAGCTCGATGCGATCCGTTGCGTTGATCGTGACTGTCTCCCCGTCGCGCACTACCTTGGCGCCGCTGCGATTGCGCGCCGGGTCGACGATACGGCCAACAACGAGCGGCTTCGATGCATCACCACCCTCAAATAGCAGCGCCACTTCCGAACCGACGGCGGCCATATCGAGATCTGCCAGACTTCGCGCAGGAATGGCCGTTTCGCGGGGATTGCCAACGAAGACCACAAGCGGGGCGCCATCCTCGAACCCAATCAGCAGGCCTATGACGACCCCATCTATTCTATCCAACACATCCATTCCCGAATCCTCAATTGTTGTGGACGGTGCTGCCTTTGATGTTCACATCGCTGTCCGCATTGATGTTGATCTTGCCGCTGCCCTTGATGGATATGTCCTTGCCTTCAATGGCAATGTTGCCGTTCTTCTTCATCGTGATCGTAGCTGAGCCGCATTTGAGGGTGATCGAATCTCCGGCGTCGATTATCAAGTTCTTACCGACCTTGATCGAGCTATCCTCCCCGACGCTGATCGAACTGCCCTTTGCGATGCCCAGCGAATGAGCTCCTCCGACCGTCGCGGAATCGTCGGCTCCGATGCTGGCGCTGCGCGCGGCGCCGACACTGAAAGTCTGAGCGCTTCCGACTGTCACGCTTTGATCCGCGCCAACATTGACGGTTTGTCCAGCTCCGATGTTCCAGCTATCGGAAGTTCCGACATCATGGCTTTGGCTGATGCCAACGGTGACCGACCGTGTCGCGCCAATGGTGTTTGTCTGCGGCCCGCCAACGCTTCGTGTCTCGGATGCGCCGACCGTATCGATGCGGGCAGCGCCAACAGTCACCGTCTGGACAATCCCCACGGTCTGGGAGTGGTTGGAGCCGATCGTCTCCGTCGAGTTCGAACCGATGCCGATCGTCTCATTCGACCCCACCGTCAGTGAGCGGTTCTTGCCCACCGTCTCGGTGTCGTTCGAGCCGATATTCGTGGTCTGGTCGACACCGACCTTGACCGTCTTGTTGTTGCCGACGTCCTCGTCGAGGTTGTGGCCGACGGAGTGCTTGGCGTCGTGGTCGATGCGGTCCGACTGGTCGTGCTGGACGAGCTTGGTGCGGTCGTGCTTGATCAGAAGGTGGTGGTCCTTCTGCGCCTGGAAGTTGACCAGTTCGGAGCCGGCCTTGTCCTCGAACATCAACTCGTTGTAACCACCGCCGCCCTTCGACGAATTGGATTTCCACCCCGATTGCGTTGCGTTGCCCGGCAGGCCGTAGGGCGGCATCTGCGAGGCGTTGTAGACCCTGCCGGTGATGATCGGCAGATCGGGGTCGCCTTCGAGGAAGTCGACGATCACCTCCTGGCCGATGCGCGGTATCTGGATGAAGCCCCAGCCGCTGCCGGCCCAGGTCTGCGAGACACGGACGAAGCAAGAACTGTTTTCATTCTTCTTGCCCAGGCGGTCCCAGTGGAACTGCACCTTCACCCGGGCATATTTGTCGGTGAATATCTCCTCGCCGGAAGGGCCGACCACCGTCGCCGTCTGCGGCCCGCGCATGATCGGCCGCGCCGTGATCCGCGGTGGTCGATAGGGCAAGGCAGTCGGCGCGACGCCCAGCACGATCTTGTAATTCTCGCTGTGGGCCTCGTTCTGGGTTCGGTAGCCCGGATCGAACAATCTGTATTCGGCGCTGATGACCAGATACTCCTGGTTCTGGTCATCGCGCGGAAAGCTCTCCAGCTTGAAAGTACAGCCGGAATGGAGGCCGCGCACGGTTCCGACGGCAGTGATGCGCTGGTGCACGGCCTGGAGTTCCTCGCGCCGGATACCGGCCAGGGTGTCGCCGCGCCCGACATCGAGGTGCGCGCCGGGCTGGCGATAATTCTCGCCGGAGGCTTCCTTGTGGCTGAACGGCTGGGCGGACTTCGCCATCAGATCGGCGCCAGGCTTCTGGAAATCATAGTCGGTATGGGCATAGGCCCCCGGCCGCACCGAACTGCCCGGAATCCATTCGGTGATGTATTCGACGTCGCGCCGCGAGCCCTGTCCCTCGAAATTGTACGGTATCTTCTCGTAGCCCGGCGCCGGCTTCAGCTTGCTCATCGCGTCGCACAGCACGAGCGTGTGCTTGCCCTCGTCATGCTCGAAGAAATAGAAGATGCCTTCGTGCTCGAGCAGGCGCTGCACGAAATCCAGATCGCTCTCGTCGTACTGCACGCAATATTCGCGCGAGGGGTACGACCCTTGCAGCCGCTTCTCGAATTTCGCCGTACCGTATTTCGAGAAGATCTTTTCGACGATCTCGACGGCGGTCATGTTTTGAAAGATTCGGCAATCGGTCGCATTGCCGAGGAACCAGAGCCACGGCCTGACGACCGCTTCGTAGTAGGCCAGCCGGTCCTCGATTCGGGTCAGGCGAAATTCGGACACCAAGCCGCTGAACCACCGTTTCGGATCGGATTCGCCTTCGACCGAAACCATGCCACCCAGCATCTTCAGCGGATCGATCTCGGAGCTTGGCCCGACGAACCCGACCGTATAGGCAAAGCAGCGGCTGATCTCGTCGCGCCCGACAAGATGCGTGAAGGTCAGCTCGGCGCCGACCGGTGTCTGCACAACCGTGGCACGTTCGTTCGGCATGGGTCGTGCCCCTCCTGGACGCGGCCGCCGGCGCGGTGGATTTGAAGTTCCCGCCATCTACCCAGGAACTTGTCAGGACCCGCCGCACCAGGCCATGTTGAGCCTACCACATGTTGTCCCGCCGACCAAAGAGGACGCACGGCGGAAAAACCTTACCCTGTCGATGCATCCCTCGAAACGCTGCTGTCCTGTTGTATGTGCAAACTGCTAGAATGTGGAGTATCGGTCAGTGTTCGACGGCGATCCTGGATGTACATCAGTCTGCAAATCAACAATGTCGACGCCTTGGCTCAGGGCATCTCGACCGGCTACGCGGCGCGGGATCGCAGCTTCGAGATCGGACGCGATGCTTGCGACTGGACCTTGCCGGACCCCGACAAGTTCATCTCGGGCCGGCATTGCGAGATCCGCTACGAGGCAGGCGCGTTCTGGCTGCACGACGTCTCGCGCAACGGAACCTACATCAACGGTTCAACCCAGCGCATGACCGGTCCGCATCGGCTGGCCAACGGCGACCGGATGCTCATCGGCCGCTATGTCGTCTTCGTGTCGATCGATGAGGAGCGCGCTGCGACCGGCCATCCCAGCCACGGTTCGACGCAGCGCGAAATGCCGGTTGCGGCAGGCCGCTCGCTGGAATTCGGAGATGGGCCGTTTTTCGATCCCTCGGAGCAACGGTCCGGGCAACGCGTTGCGGCGTCGACGTTCCCGTCGCAACCGCCCCTGCCCTCGACCAGGGATGAAGTGCTGAGGGAAATCGCCATCGGAGCCGGCATTTCGCCGGAATTGCTGCAATCGCGCGACCCGCATGAAGTTGCCGCCGAAATCGGTGCGGTGCTGCGAACGGTGGTCGAGGAGCTGGCCCTTCTGCTGAAGGCGCGCGCGGCGGCGAAAATGCTGGCCAAGAGCACACAGCGAACGATGATCAGTGCCGCCGACAACAACCCCCTGAAGTTCGTTCCGGGAACCGACGATATCCTCGAAATCATGTTCGCACGGCGCCGCGCCGGCTATCTCGATGCCAGGCGCAGCATCGAAGATGCATTCCGCGATCTCAAGACCCACGAATTCGCCACCTATGCCGCCATGCAGGCCGCGCTGTCGCGGCTGCTTGACGACCTGTCTCCGGAAGCGATCGGAAGAAAGCTTCCGCCGACATTGTTCTCGTCGAAGAAGAGCCAGGCATGGGACGCTTTTGTCGCGACCTGGCGAACCATGGAGGAAGCACACGAGAACGGCATGCTGGACATATTCCTGGCCTATTTCAGCGAAGCCTATGCCAAGGCCGACAAGCAGAGATAGGCGCTTCAGGAGCCGTGGCGCTGTAGCCGACGAAGACAACTCTTCGGTGCGCGACATCCGGTTCCAATCAAGAGTTTCTGAGATTACGATCGCATACGACAATTCGCCAAGCGGGTAAGGCTGATCGACCTGGGGGTCTGCGACAATGTCATCTTACGGCGGGATAGCAAGATATAGCCAACCTTCCTTAAGACAGAGCCCTGCCCTGCAGGGCCTGCCTTTGCTTTGCCTGACCGCGAGAAGCTTTGCGCCTGGCCGGCAAGAGCGCGGGCGTCAGGCGCGGACGGACGATTGGCCATGAGCTCGAAAGACGATCCTTTCGGCCCGGCCGGCAAGACCGTCATTCGCGCCACGCCACGGCGCGAGCGAAAGCCGGCGCCGGTCCCCCAGGAGCCTGTCGCGGATGGCGGCCAACCCTCGCAGATCAGGGACTCCACAGTGTTCGATCCCGGCGTCGGCCGGCTGACACCGCCGGGCTGGACGTCCGGGACCGTGATTTATCAGGGAGCTCCTTCGGTGGCAGCAGGAAGCGGCGCTCCCGCGGCTGCGCCGACGTCTGCTCTGCGGCAGGAGAACCTGCTCAATGTCACCGACAGTGTCCGATATTCCGCGGCAAACCCGATCCTTGCCGCGGCCGCACCGTTGCTGATGCTGTTCGGCCAGCTCAGGCTTGTCCCAGTCGAGAGACAAGCGGAGCCGTTGGCCGAACATGTCGCTGAGGCGATCGATAAATTCGACCGGACATTGGAGAAATCGGGCGTTGCCGAAGAGGATGGGCGGATCGCGAAATTTGTCCTGTGCGAAACAGCCGACGACCTCATCGGCAACCTGCCTTGGCCACGAAAAGACGCCTGGGTGAAGCACAGTATGCTGACGCAGTTCTTCCACGTCGAGCCCAACGGCACGGGCTTCTTCGAAGCGCTGAACAAAGTCCTGGCCAGCCCGGAGGCACATTACGATCTGCTCGAACTGATGCATGTCTGCCTGTCGCTGGGGTTCGAGGGCCAGTATCGCGGCCTGACACGCGACGACACCAATCTCGAACGCGTCCGGCGCGACGCCTTCGAAACGCTTCGCTATTTCAAGCCCCGCGCGAACGAAGACATCTCGCCCCGCTGGCAGGGCCTGGCGGCGACGGTGACGCAGTCGTCGACACGCCTGCCGCTCTGGGTCGTTGCGGCAGCGGCATCAGCGGTGCTGACTGCCGCATTCTTCGCGTTGCGGGTCTTCATCACCAATGAAGGCGACGCCGCCGCGGGTGAATTGCTGACGCTCAACCCATCGACGCCGATCGCCATCGAACGGGCCAGCGTGGCGCCGTTAGCCGAGCCGGCGAAAGTCACCCCGCCTCCTGCCACAACCACGCAGATCGATCGCATCCGCTCGGCGCTGGCCAAGGAAGTCGAAGCCGGCGGGTTGACCGTGGACACCAAGGGCGACTTCATCGTGGTGGAAATCAACAATCTCCTGCTGTTCCAGTCCGGCAAGGCCGATGCGAAACCAGAGTTCCAGCCCATAGCCGCTGATATCGCTGCCGCCCTGGAACCCGAGCGCGGACCGATCAGGATCGTCGGCCACACCGACAATGTGAAGCCGCGAAAATCGAGCCCGTTCAAGTCCAACTTCGACCTTTCCGTGGCTCGGGCGAAGGCTGTCGAAACGATGATGGCGACGAAGTTCAGCGATCCCTCGCGACTGACCGTCGACGGCAAGGGCGAGGACGAGCCGATCGCCGACAATGCAACACCGGAAGGCCGCGCCGCTAATCGCCGTGTCGATGTGATGATCGCCAAGGAGGAAACATTGTGAGCACGGCCGGTTGGAAGCGCCGATGACGCATTGGCTGCTGCGGATCTTCAGCATGATCGCGCTGGCCGGATTTGCGGCGGCGGTGTGGTTTGCCGGACCATTGATCCGCTTCGCCGATAGCCGTCCTCTCGGGCCTGTCTGGCTGCGTGCGGCAATCATCGGCGTGATCGTGGCGGCCGTAGCGCTCTTCTACGGATTGCGTTTCTGGCGGATGCGCAAGGCGCAAAAGGCGCTGGAGATCGCCGTTACCCGCAACGACGACCGGGATGACGACTCGCAGGTGCTCGAGGCGCGCATGAACGAGGCGATCGCCGCGCTTAAACGGTCGAGCGGCAAGCGCAATTTCCTCTATGAGGTCCCCTGGTACATCATCATCGGTCCGCCGGGCGCAGGCAAGACAACGGCACTGGTCAATTCTGGCCTGAATTTTCCGCTGGCCGGTTCGGGTAATGCCCAGCCAATCGCCGGTGTTGGCGGCACGCGCGCCTGCGACTGGTGGTTCACCGACCAGGCCGTGCTGATCGACACCGCCGGACGCTACACGACGCAGGAGTCCAATGCCCAGAGCGACAGCAAGAGCTGGCTCGCCTTCCTGTCGCTGCTTAAGAAATACCGCACACGGCAACCGATAAACGGCGTCATCCTGGCGATCAGCCTTGCCGATCTCATCGGCCTTGACGATCAGCAGCTTGACGCTCACGTCGCCGAGATACGCAGCCGTCTGCGCGAAATCCACGAAACGCTGAAAATCCAGTTTCCGGTGTATCTGCTGTTCACCAAGGCCGATCTTGTTGTCGGGTTCATGGACTATTTCGGTGGTTTCGACGAGACGCGCCGGCGCAAGGTCTGGGGCGCGACATTCCAGACCAGCGATCGAACGAAGAACATGGCCGCCGAGGCTCCGGCTGAGTTCGATGCCCTGGCGAGGCGCCTGGTCGAGGAGATGCCCGACCGACTTCAAGAAGAGGCTGACCCGGTCGCGCGCATATCCGTCTTTGGCTTTCCGGCGCAGTTCGGCGCGCTGAAGGGCCGAATTGCGAGTTTTATCGCCGGCCTGTTCGATCCGGGCCGCAGCCAGGTGAATGCCAGCCTGCGGGGACTCTATTTTTCGTCAGGCACGCAGGAGGGAACGCCCATCGATCAGGTGCTGGGGGCGATCGGCCGCAGCTTCGGCAACAGTTCCAGCGCCCATCTTTCCGGAAGCGGCAAGAGCTTCTTTTTGCATGATCTGCTGACAGGCGTCATTTTTGCCGAATCCGGATGGGTCTCGTACGACAAATCGGCGGCAAGGCGGGCGGCGATCGCCAGATTTGCCGGGCTTGGCGCTATCGCGTTGATCGCCGCGGTGGCCCTCGGCATCCTGGCCCTAAGCTTCATCGCCAACAGGTCGCTCATCGCCTCCACCACACAGGCCATGGGCCAGTATCGCACGACGGCGGACGCGCTGCTCAAAAGCACCGAGGTCACCGATGTCGACCTCGAAAACGTCATTGGCCCACTCGACCAGTTGCGCGATCTGCCGGCCGGGTTCGAAACCGGCGACGTGCCGACACCGATCGAGGAAACGTTCGGCCTCAGCCAACGGGAAAGACTGCTTTCGGCATCCAGGACGGCTTACCGGCAAGCGCTCGAACGAATGTTCCGATCGCGCCTGCTGATCCAGGCCGAGCGGACGATCCAGGCCAAGATGGCCGATCCCGCCGCGCTCTATGAACCGTTGAAGATCTACCTGATGCTCGGCGGCAAGGCGCCGAAGGTCGACGACGCGTTGATCGTTTCGTGGATGAAGCAGGATTGGGAACAAAACCGCTATCCAGGCGAAAACAACCGCGCAGGACGCGAGCAGCTCGAAAAGCACCTTCGCGCCATGCTTGTCCTGGACGACGCCTATGATCCGGTTTTCGAACTCAACCAGCCGCTCGTCGAAGCCGCTCAGCGCTCGCTTGGGCGCATGAGCCTTGCCGACCGTGCCTCCGCGCTGATCAGGTCTGCCGTATACGCGGCGGCGCTGGACGATTTCTCCGTTTCCGCGAAGGGCGGACCGGAAACGCCGCTGGTATTCGAGCGTGTCGACGGCGGCGACCTGTCAGGCCTTCGTGTTCCCGGCCTCTATACCTATGCCGGCTTCAACCGTTTTTATCTCGGACAGCTCTCGCGCATTGCGCAGATGCTCGTCGACGACCAGTGGGTCCTTGGCGGCGGCGGCGAACAGGGCGGCATCGATCAGGAGTTGCTGAAGCTCGGCCCCGAGCTCCTCGATCGCTATGGCAAGGAGTTCGCAACCGCGTGGAACAGCGTCCTCGATGGGTTGAAATTCAAAGCGATGCTGAAGGACAAGCCGCACTATATCGCGCTTTCCGCCGTCGCATCGCCAAACTCGCCGATCGAACAGCTGTTTACGGCGATCGCCGCCGAAACTGACCTTACGCGGGGCGCTGCTTCTGGCAAGGAGCCAGCCACCGGGGTTGAAGCCGACACGGTTCAAGGCCAGTCGCAGGACGCCATCAAGATGGCCGGGGGTCTGGCTCGGATCGGCATACAAATAGCTACCGGAAAATCGCAAAGCCGTGCCGGCGCAGGATCCGCAACAAACCAGAATCCCGGGGCCAATATCGAAGCGCAGTTCAGGTCGTTCCAGGCCTTGGTGAGCGGCCCTGCCGGACGCCGACCGATCGATGCCTTGACCCAGAATTTCCGCGACATCTACCAGAGCCTGCAACTGGCGACCGACGTGCCGTCGCAGACGGAACGCGTCAACGCCAATCTGCAGCTGCAGATAGCCACCCTTCGCGCCAATTCCTCGCGACTGCCCAAGCAACTCGCCAAAATGGTCAATGCGACGGCGGACGAGTTCGAAAGCAACGCGACGGAGACCTCGGTGGCGAACTTGAACCAGATGCTCGACCAGGCGGTTACGGCTCCTTGCGAGGCGGCGATCAACGGCCGTTATCCTTTCTCCAGCGATGGCACCGAGGACATGGCGATGGCGGATTTCATGAAACTGTTCGCGCCGGGCGGGCTGCTTGACCGGTTCTTCGCGCAGAACCTCGCATCGCTGATTGACATGAGTGGCCAGGACTGGAGCTGGAAACAGGATGCGCGTTTCGGCCGCGACCTGTCGAAATCGACGCTGAAAAACTTCCAGTTGGCGGCCGAAATCCGTAGCGCCTTCTTTCCCCAGGGCGGTTCGACGCCTTCGGTCGGCATCACCTTCACGCCGTTCTCACTGCATGGCGATGCCGATGCGGCGGTGCTCGATGTCGACGGTCAGACCGTCCAGAGCAACCAGGCTGGCAACGCGCCGAGCACCGTGACGTGGCCGAGCGGCGCGGCCTCAGGATCCGCCAGCCTGAGCCTGTCGCCGGAGATGCCAGGCCGCGAATCCACCATTAAGTTCGAAGGGCCGTGGGCGCTGAAGCGGCTCATGGACAAGGCGTCCATCACCGGCACCGACAATAATGTCCAAGCGCGCTTCGTGATTGGTGGGCGCGACGTCACCTATACGATCCAGACCGGCTCCGGCCCCAACCCGTTCCTGCTTCCGGCACTTTCCGGATTCAGCTGTCCGAAGGCGTTTTGAGATGGAGGTCGAACTATTCAGAGCGTTGACACCGTGTACGAGCCGTGGGCGTCGAGACCTTAATTTCGATACTTTAATGGTCGAGCCTGTGGCAGACTGCCGTGAGCGGGCGCCCGGGAGTGCGCCGCAGAGGACGCTTGAGAAGCGTTTGGTGGCAAGGTGAGCGATGTCGCCCTTCCCTTTGACAGTTTCGGCGTGAGCCACAAGGGCTGTGTCCGCGAGCACAATGAGGACAACTACCTGCTCGAGCCACGAACCGGGCTTTGGGTGGTGGCCGACGGAATGGGCGGGCATGAGGCCGGAGAAGTCGCCTCGGCCAGCATTGTCGACCACCTGGCCACGATAGGCATCGCAAGCTCCGCTCCGGACCTGCGGGCGCGCTTCGAGGACAGGCTGAGCCGGGCCAATGCCGAGATCCGCAGCATATCTGAATCGCGCGGCATCACCATCGGCTCCACGGTCGCCGCCCTGTTGGCGATGGACGGACGGTTTGCCTGCCTGTGGGCTGGCGACAGCCGGGTCTATCTGATCCGCAACGCCGCGATCTCGCAGATTTCGAAAGACCACACCGAAGTGCAGGAACTACTGGATCGAGGGATGATCAGCGCGGCCGAGGCGCTGACCTGGCCACGCCGCAACGTCATCACGCATGCGGTCGGCGTCAGCGACGACTTCGTGATCGATTTTCAGCAGGGCGAACTGATGCCGGGGGACATTTTCGTGCTGGCCACCGATGGGCTGACGGCACATGTCACCGATGCGGAGATCGAGGCCGCGGTGGTGTCGGCAACGCCTCAGGCGGCCTGCGAAAATCTTTTGCAAACGGTGCTGACGCGGGGCGGAACGGACAATGTCACCATTGTGCTGGTAAAGATCGGAAACGGGCGCAATGGACAATCGCTTCACCCTGATCTGTCCAGAGCGGAGGGCTGAGGCCGATGAGCGCCGATGACAAGACGCGAATATCGCCGCAGGTGGCCAACACCGCGGTCGGCACGCAGCTCAGCGGCATCTACGAACTTGACGAGCGGATCGCATTTGGCGGCATGGGCGAGGTCTATCGCGGCCACAACATCCAGACCGGCGACCACGTCGCGATCAAGATTGTGCTGCCCGAGTTTGCCCGTGACCAGACGATCCTGTCCTTGTTCCGCAAGGAGGCCTCGATCCTCAACCATTTGTCGCATGACGCGGTCGTTCGATACCACGTCTTCACCATCGATCCCGGGATCGGCCGTCCCTACCTCGCCATGGAATTCGTCGACGGCGAGTCGCTGTTCGACATCATGCGAAGGGGGCCGATGCCGACGGAAGAGGTGCGCAAGCTCTGCCATCGCCTCGCATCCGGCCTGGCCGCCGTGCATCAGGCCGGAGCAATCCATCGCGACCTGTCGCCCGACAACATCATCCTGCCGGGGGGCCGGGTAGACCGCGCAAAGATCATCGATTTCGGCATCGCGCGATCAGCGACGGTGGGCGGGGAGACGCTGATCGGCGGCAAGTTCGCGGGAAAATACAACTACGTTTCACCCGAACAGCTCGGGCTGTACAGCGGCGACGTCAGCGAGCAATCCGACATCTACAGCCTTGGGCTGGTGCTGGCCGCCGCCCTGCGCGGCAAGCCGATCGACATGAGCGGATCACAGTACGAGATCATCGAAAAGCGCCGGACCGTGCCTGATCTCTCCGATATCGACGACGACTTTCGGGGCATCGTCGAAGCCATGCTGCAGCCGGATCCGCAAGACCGGCCAGTCAGCATGGCTGACATCGCCAGGATGACGCGCGGCGAAGACGAAGCGACAACGCCACCGCCATCCAGGACACCCCGCGACCGTCCGGCTTTGCCAGCGGCGGGACATACCCTTGTTCCTGATCCCCAGCCCCAGCCCTCCAATGTCGCGGGGCACGACGCGCCGGCGGCAACGGGTCCGGGCGAACAGCGCTTCGTCCCGCATGTCCGGCCCGCGCATTTGTCGGAGCCGCAGCCTCAGGCCGTCCCCAGCCCGCCGCGCACAGCCGCGAGCAATGCCCCCGGAAAATCCGCGAAGACCCGAACCATCGCGATCGCTGCCCTGGCGGCGCTGGCCGTCGCTTCGGGCACGGGCCTGTATCTGAGTGGCTTCATGACGCCGGCGACGCCGACTGCCGGCAAGACGTCGCTTTCGCCCGAACCGTCAAAGCCTGTAGCGGAAACGTCGAAGCCGACCCCGACGGACAAGGTCGCGAACGCCCCGGAACCGGCAAAGACGGTTCCGCCCGCGCAGCCGGAGGCCAGCGTCGCGCCGGCCGAAAAACAGCCAGATGCCGCGGCGGCTCAAAAGCCTCTGCCGGCCAAGCCCGCCGAAATCCCCGCGCAGGCCGAGGAACCCGTGAAGCCGCCGGCAATGGCAGCGCAACCACAAACAGAGGCGAGCGCGCCACCAGCTGAAAGCCAGGCAGATGCCAAGCCTGTGCAAGCGCCGGAGCCGGTGAAGCCCACTGCCTCCCCGCAAACTGAAGAACCTTCGAAGCCATCCGTACCGAAGGTGAAGCAGCCGTCCGAAACGGCATCGCCGGCAATCCGGCCGGATACGATGGCCAGCAACAGTCAAACGGCAGTTCCAGCGCCTGAGGCGACAACTCCGGCCCCACCTGCCGAGAAGACCGCAATACCGCCGCCGGTCGCGCCAAGGGTTGTGGAGACCCCAAAGCCCGAGCCGCAGATCAGCCAGCCGCCAGCGCCCAAGGCGACCGTGCCGGCGCCCACCGCGAGCCAGACGGATGCCGCTAACGCCGAGGACCAAGACGCTTCGCCACCGCCGACCAAACAGCCGGACCAACCAGTCGTTGCGTTGAACGTGCCCAAACCGGCGATCCCCCCGGTCCTTGACGATAGCGCGCAACGTGTCTCCTGGGTTCGCGACTTCGGCGGTGGCGACTGTTTCTATGCGACCATGACGTCATCGACCGACAAGGCCGCCGCGATCGAGGGCTTTGGCACGGCGGTCCAGCCATTCGAACGGATGCTGGGCGATTTCCAGGCAAAATTCCATGTCGAGCCGGACATCAGCGTCCGCCTCATCGAGCCGAGCCAATGCGAGGTCACGAACTTTCTGCGCTTTCTCGGGCAGACTGGAACCGACAAGCCGCAGCTTGCTCTCGACCGGACTTCGGTGCCTGATGGTACGCCGATCAGCGGCACGCTGGTGACGCATGGCGGGCTCATTTCCAGCGTCCTGCTGATCGATCACAAGGGCATGGTGTTCAATCTCGACGACCGCATCGTCGCACAATCCGACAAGGCCACCTTCAGCATCCCGATTGGCCTCGGCGCCGCCGACAAAGCCGCCGGGAAGGCCGTGCCGCAGATCATAATGGTGATCACGGGTCCGCAGGATATCCAGGCGGCGGCCTTCTCGACGCCGACGCCGGCCTCGGTGCTGCTGCCCAAGATTCTCGAAGAGATCGAGACCGACGGATCGCAATTTTCAGCCACTGCCAAGTATTTCCGGCTCGGCGGATAGCATGGGCGCCCGATGGAACGCTGCCGCTCGTGTTTGCCCAACTCGTCCGCCGACCTGCCCTCAGGGCAGCGTGAGCCGGCTCGAGCCCTGGTTGCCCTGACGGGCCGCATGAAGCTTGCGGTCATGGCAGGAGCGGCACTGCTGGCTGTGCTGTCGTCCAGCGAAGCGCGCGCCGAATTCACGGTCTGCAACCAGACGCTCGACGTCGTCAATCTCGCGGTCGGCCAGAAGGTCGACAATGCGGACCAGACCGACGGCTGGTGGACCATCGGCGCAAATCAATGTGTGAACGTCATCCGCGAGGAACTGACGAACCGCTACATCTACATCTATGCGACGGATGTCTTTGGCCATGCGATCCTGGCCGGGTCGACCGAGATGTGCATCGAGCGGCGGCGGTTTTCGATCCGCGGCATCGATGAGTGCTGGCAGCGCGGCCATATCGCGGCGCAATTTCTCGAAGTCGATACGCTTGAACAGGCGCGGTGGACCTTCTTCCTGACCGGAAGCAATCCGTGACGCACAGTATCGACACCAGCTTCAGGGAGAAAAAACTGGCGCGCGCCGCGCTGCGCAGGCGCATGCTTTGGCGCCGGCTCATTGCCGGCCTCGCCGTAGTTGTCCTGCTGTCGATCGCCGCCGGCTTCTATCTCACCGCGGACTATTGGTCGTTCGGCGACGAGGACGAGGAATTGCACGCGGTCGAAGGCGCCGACGACGTGCCGGCCGATGCATCCGTCTATGTGCCTGCCATTATCGACCTGGCCGGAGACCCGATGTGGATTACGCTAGCGCCCGATGCCGACACGGCAAGCAAGGGTCATGCGGTGGCGCGCCCGGCCGAGCTCGACAGTTCCGGCGCCTCACCGCAGATCGAGATCCTCTCCGACGTCATGCTGAGTGCCAGCGAAAAGTTCATGACGACGATCCCGTCGACGCAGGAGGACTTCGCCTTCTTCCAGGCACAGCGGCGGACCGCTCCGACATCGCCGGCTGCCGCACCCACCGAGCAGGCCGCTCCGCCTGCCCCGCCGGTGGCACCGAACGACCAGCAGGGCGACCTGGAAAATGACCTGGCGGCACCCGATGCGAGCGAAGCCCCGGCCGGTTCGGCGCCCAAGGCGGATGCCGACGACCCGGAGGCCGGCTGGGGAGAGACCATCGATCAGGGCGAGGCAGCGCTGCCCGCCTTCAAGAAGACCCAGATCGAGAACAATACGACCGTCGCAACCGCCACCAGCGAGTACCAGCGCTTCGAGGCGACCGAAGACACCTTCGTGAAAATCCTCAACGACCGCAGCCTGGACAGCGTTGCGCTCGATGCGCATTTCTCCGCCGACGATGCCAAGCTGGCGGGCGAAGCTTTGAAGGCGCTCTTCAACCGGGACGGCCTGGAAGCGGGTTATGTCGTCGCAATGCGCGGATTCCGGCCGAACCGCGAGACGACGACGATGTCGCTCATGCAGGTCTCGATCTACGCCAAGAATGTCTTCGTCGGCACGCTGACGCGCAACGCCGCGGGCGCCTTCGTGTCGGGTGTCGATCCCTGGGTGCGCGAGGATCTGTTCAACTACTCCGGTGCCGATCAAGGCGGGCCCAAGCGTCAATACCGCCTGCTCGATGCGATCTATTCGACGGCTGCGCGCAACAAGGTTCCGACCGGCGTCATCGGCGAAGCGATCATGTACCTGTCGCGAGGACAGGACCTCGACGCTTTTGCCAGCGAGGACCAGCGCCTGGTGCTGATCTACTCGCAGACGCCGCGCGGCAAGGAAGAAACGTCCGGGCGGGTCCTTTATGTCGGCGTCCAGGGCGGTGAGAAGACCATCGACTGTTTCGTCTTCCAGCAAAGCGACGGCCAGTTCGCCTGCGTTACCGGCAATGACGAGGTGCGCTCGCTGACTGTCGCCAACGGCATGGTCACGCCGGTGAACGGGGTCATGACCTCGACCTTCGGCCCACGCAAGCACCCGATCCTGGGCGTCGTTCGTATCCACAAGGGTGTCGATTGGGCAGCCCCTGTCGGCACGCCGATCATGGCGGCCTTCGACGGCGAGATCAGCTTCCAGGGCGATGGCGGCAGCTATGGCAATCTGGTGAAGATCTCGCATGCGAACGGGCGCGAGACGCGCTACGCGCATATGCAAAAATTCGCCATCGCGAGCGGCGTCGGCACCAAGGTGAAGGCCGGCGACGTCATTGGCTACATCGGCACCACTGGGCTTTCGACCGGCCCGCATCTGCATTTCGAGCTCTACCAGAACGGCGAGGCGATCGATCCGCTAGGGACGGTCACCACGGTCGCCACCTACGAGACTGGCAATTCCGGCAATTCTGGCAATTCCGGCGATGTCGCCGTCGAAACGCTGACCGAGCGGATCGTTCATGTCGAGAGTGGCGGCAGCGCCCGCGCCAAGAACCCGAATTCCTCGGCGACCGGCGCCGGCCAGTTCATAACGAAGACCTGGATTCGGATGATGAATACCTACCGTCCGGACCTCGCGCGCTCGCTGTCGACCGCCGACCTGCTCGCCCTGCGCTACGACGCCACGATCTCGCGCGAGATGGTTCGCAACCTGGCGCGCGAGGGCGAAGCGTATCTTCGGGCGCGCGGTCACCAGATCACGGCCGGCCGGCTCTACCTCTGTCATTTCCTGGGAATGGAAGGCGCGCATCAGGTGCTGTCGGCGCCAGGTTCGGCACAATTGAGCGCCGTGCTGGGGTCCGCCGTCATCCAGGCCAACCCGTTTCTCACGGGCAAGACAGCCAGCTATGTGGTGGACTGGGCCGAAAGGAAGATGGGCCAGAAGCTGAGCCGTGTGGCCACCGACGCCAACCCGCCGACGACGACTACGGAGATCCGCCAGACTTCGCCGGAGTTCGAAAAATACAAGCAGGCCGTCACCGCCCTCATCAGCTCGATTCAGAATACGCTTTGACCCGGCCCGTGCGGCATCAGCCCCTCAGGCCATTGGTGTCACTATCCCTCGGGCCTCCGTGAACCAAAGTTGCGCTCAGGACCACATATGTCCAAGGAGCCATTTTTGGCACAAGCGACCCAGTCGCCGACGAAATCTGGCATCCGCAGACATCAACAGTGCCCCCAGTGGGTAGAGGGCTGGTCCATGAAAACGATCACAGTCTTTCTGAGCGGGATTATCCTGGCTTTCGTTGCCGCCTTCGGCGCCGAGGCAGCCGTGCCTGACGCCAAGCGCGTCGCGCTGGTGATCGGCAACAGCAACTATGTCCATGCGGTTACCTTGCCCAACCCCGCCAACGATGCCCGCCTTATCGCATCGACGCTGCGCAATGCCGGCTTCGAGGTGATCGAAGGGGTCGATCAGGACAATGCCGGCATGCACAGCCTCATCAGCCGGTTCACCGAGCAAGCCTACGACGCCGACCTGGCGGTCATTTTCTATGCCGGTCACGGCATGCAGGTCGACGGCAAGAACTACCTGATACCGGTCGACGCCGATTTGACATCGCCGGCCTATCTCAAGACGCGCACCATTCAGATCGACGACTTCATGGCCGCGCTGCCGCCCGACCCGGCGATCGGCGTCATCATCCTCGACGCTTGCCGCGACAATCCGCTGGCAAGGACGCTGGCGGCCTCGCTGCCGAAAAGCCGATCCACCTCGTTGGGCACCGGCCTGGCACCGGTCGAAGCAAGATCGGACGGCGTCGGTACTGGTGGCCTGCTTATTGCCTATGCAACGGATCCGGGCGCCATCGCCTTCGACGGCGACGGGGCCGACAGTCCTTACTCCACCGCGCTCGCCAAGCATCTGACCGAACCTGGCGTCGAAATCCAGAGCGCGCTGACGCGCGTGCGCGGCGAGGTGACCGAAACCACGCAAGGTCGCCAGCGGCCGTGGCATAACGCATCGCTGGGACGCGAGGTTTTCCTGGGTAAACCCGTCGCCGCTGCGGCGCCGCCGGCCGTAAATCCGGTAGCCGACGCATCCGCGACATCCGCCCCTGCCCCTGTCGCCAATGGTTCTCTTTCCTGGGAAGTTGAGCAACGTCTTTGGGATGAAGCTTCGAAGCACAATTCCGGGCCGTTCTACCAAGCCTATCTCGACCAGTTTCCGAACGGTCGCTTCGCCACCGTGGCGCGGTTGAACATCGACGAATTGAACGGTCCGAACGCTCAAAACCGGCAGGTCGCGGCACTGGATACGAACCAGGCGAACGCCAGTTCCAGCTCTGCCGTGCGGACCTCTGTCAGCGTTCCGGACGAGGTGAAGCAGACGCCGGGCACCGAATTGTCCGAAAGTGCGATCGGCCTCGACCGCCAGGGTCGCATCGACCTGCAGTTGCGGCTCGAAGCGTTGGGCAACGTGATTGGGCACATCGACGGAACCCTGGGCTCTCAGACTCGTGAGGCGATCGGCATCTGGCAAGCCGATAACGGACTGCCGCAAACCACCTATCTGACGAGCGAGCAACTGGCGTTCCTCGTGATCCAGTCAGATCCGATAATGGCAGCCGTGCGCGCCAGATATGCCGCCGATCAAGCCCGTACGGCACAGCCGAAGAAGCCCATCGTGCAGAAGGCCCGCACGATGAAGCCGGTGGCACAAGGACCCCGCAAACAACGGCAGGTCGCTCAGAAGTGGCGCGACCGCGAGATCATGGTGCGGCGGGATGAACCTGCTCCGCCGCGGGACAATTTCCTCGCCAGGGCACTGATCTTCGGCGCTGGTGTGGCCGTGGGCAGCGTGCTCAAACACTGACCGCCGCGCGTTACTGCGCCTTAATCCGCATTTCCACGCGGCGGTTGACCGGATCATACGGGTTGGGGCTGCGCGGATTCTTTTCACCCATCCCAATCGCGTTGATACGGGAAGCCTCGACGCCGCTAGCCGTCAGGAAGGCTGCCACCGATTTCGCTCGTCGTTGCGACAGGCCCTCATTGTAATGCACCGTGCCAGTGGCGTCGGTGTAACCTTCGACGACGAAGCTGAACGTGCTCAGCCGGCTATCCTTCAGCGCCTTGGCGAACTCGTCAAGTTCAGCGCGCGCGGTGGTGTCGAGTGCGGCCGAATCCAGGCCGAAATTGATCAGCATATCGAGACTGGATTTTTCCCCCGGCGCGTCCTTTGCCTTGGTCTTGCTCTTGCACTCCTCCTCGGTGCCGACGCAAATTCCCCGCGACTTACCGAGATCGGCCGCGCCGGCAAAAAACTTCACGATGTCTTCTGATTTCTGAACGGGGTCGGCGGAAGCGTGGGTCGAGAAAAACACGACCGCCAACATAAAGGCTGAACTACCCCACTGCATAGCGGTTACTCCCTTGAGCATCCGGTTTCGATGATGGCGATCATACCCAATTCCAAGGCAATTGTCTGTCGATAAACGCCGGCGGCACGATAGTGCCGTTGGCTGTTGCCGGATCATTGGTCGAGACTTGACCCGCGCCGCGCCTGAGGCTTGAGTGACCAAGGCTTCTCGATGAAAGCGTGGCGGTCATGGCCAATGGGCTCCGATTCAAGACGGCACGAGATCTTTTCACGGCTTGTCCGGCTATTGCCGAGGACATGAGAACCCTTCCAACCGACCAAAACTCCATCGCGTTTTGCCGCGAGCTGCTGGCCGGGCGCATTCCCGAAGAAGCGATCACATTCTGTGCCTACCTGCTTGCCGAGCGGGCCGCGGTCTGGTGGGCGCATGAATGCCTGAGCCATCTGACGGAGCTGTTCGATGGAACCGATCAGGAATTGCTTGCGCATGTTCGCGACTGGGTGGCTGAACCGGACAATCCCCGCCATCAGGCAGCCGTCCGCACGGCCGCGACGAGACCAGCAACAACGCCGGTCGGCTGGATTCTGCTGGCTGCCGGATGGCGGGACAATAGTTCGGCCATGGACGCGACGATAACACCGGCCTTGCAGCCATTACCTGCTGCCCACGCCGTCAATGCCGGGATTCTGAACGGCCTGGCGCGTGTCGCTCTCGCGGACCGGTTTGCGGTTCTTTCGGCATTTGTCGAAATGGGCATCCAGATGGCCGAGATCGAGGCGCGCCAATCGGCTGATGCCTATTAGAGCCGCTTACTTGCAGCCGCCTTGCGCCCATTTGGCCAGCGCCACCTTGAAGCGTGTTCCCAGCGGATGTTGCAGGCGCAAGACAGAGACATCATTGGCGGCGAAATTCTTCGCCTGATCGCACAGCCGGGCCTCGTTCCATTCATGGCAGCCGTCGCAGTGCTTGCCTTCCCAGATCGACTTGTCCAACCCCTCCACCGGGCTGAACAGGGGCTTGCCCTTGATCAGTTCGGCGATGCTCTTGCCGTCGATCGCCGCATCGCCGAAGTCGATCGGATGATTGAAAAGGATCGGGGCATCCGACGCCAGTTTGGGGATTTTCTGGCGCAGCACATCGAGCGCAAGCTGGTCGTTGCTCTGGCCTGACGCACTAGCCGCGCTGGTGTTGCGCGCATCGGAGCCGCCTTCGGCCTGAGGTGCGCTCGCCTCACCCACGATCAATGGCGCATTGAGATCGACCTTGTGCAGGACGACCTCCGTGGTCAGCGAAACGTTGAGCCAGGGGCGCTGCTTGCCGGCGGTTGCCTTGAAGACGTCACCGGTCACCCGGTTCATCGCCTCTGTGATGGAGACGTTGGTTTCGCCGATGTGCTGAAGCAGTGCGGCGGTGAACGGCGAGTGCTCGCCCGACCCGTCATAGGCGAGTTGATTGGGACTGGCGGCGAAAGCGACGAGCGTGCCGGCGCCACCATTCTCGATCGGGATCTCGGCCAGACCGCTCATCGCACCATGGACGCCCGCGGTCTTGGCCAGCACTTCGGCAAGAGGATTGTCGCGGCAAGCGTCGAGAAGCACCAGCCTGATGCTGGTCTCGCGCGACATCTGGCGCAGAATGAAATCAACCGACACGGCCTCGAAGTCGAGCGAGGTCTCGTCCTCCAGCGCGGCGTCGACCGGAAGCAGGTAGTTCTTGCCCGAAACCTGCAAGCCGTGGCCGGCGTAGAAGAACAGCGCGATATCGGCGCCGCGCACCTGTTTTGCGAACTGGGCGATCGTTGCCTGCGTCTGCGATTTGGTCTGGTTGAATCCGGAAACCACCTCGAAGTCGAGATTCTTCAGGCGATCGGCCATGGCCTGGGCGTCGCGCACCGGATTGGCGAGGGGTGCCGCGTGCTGATACTGGGCGTTGCCGAGGACAAGGGCGACGCGGCGCTCGGCGCTGGCGGCCGTCACAGTCAACAGCAGGGCGAGCACTGCCAGACCGGCCGCGCGATAGAGGCCGCCGCAGCGGGCGATCAGACCGGACCTCACCGCACCCTCAAAGCTTGGTCGCGGAAAACTCGATCCGCCGATTGAGCGCCTTGTTCTTGGGCGTATCGTTGGCAGCAACCGGCCGCTCCTCGCCATACCCGGTCGCCGTTATCTGCGTGCGCGCAATCCCCGCGGCAACAATGGCATTGGCGACCGCCTGGGCCCGCCGTTCGGATAATTGCTTATTCGCCTCCGGCGAGCCGTCGGAATCGGTATAACCGGAGACCTCGACCTTCAGGCCCGGGCATTTGCCGACGACACCTTCGACCTCTTCAAGCAGCGGCCGGCTCTTTGCATCGAGCCGCGCGCTGGCCGGCCGGAAGTAAATGGCGCCGGTGCGCGAAAGCACGGCGAACCGGTTCAGGCACTCCTCGTCGCTGAAGTTCGCCTTGGCGGCATCGGTGGTAACAGGCCCCACATCAGTCGAGTTCGCCGCGGCGGCCTGGGTAGTGGCCGGCTTGCTGCCGTCGGCGGCGAAGACGAAATCGAACGATACCGACGCGGTGGGAACGATGTTGGTGACATTGGCCGCCTGCTGCAGCTTGTCGACGTTCGGCAACAGGCCGAAATCCTCAACATGGACAGCGACCGGGGCCTCCGAAGCAACAGACACCATGGTGTCGCTGATCATGGTGACGACGACGCTGGCCTCGAGATCCTTGTCGACGCCGTGCAGATTGAGGCGGAATGGCAGCGTTGCCTTCACCCTGCGCTTTGTCGCGAGGTCGGCAAATGCGGCGGGATCCACCTTCGCCGTCAGCTCGGCCGTCGGGTATTTGAATGTCTCGAAGAACAGGAAGCGCATGCGCACATTGCGCAGGTCGACGCCGGTATCGACCGAATTGAGATCGAAGGTGACCTTGGCATCGCCCGCCGCGCTAAGCGTGCCGGTGATGTTCCTGATCTTGTTGGTCTCGACAATCGTGTTCTTCTTGACCGACTGATAGGTGATCACCGAAGCGGCGGGATCGAGCGTCCAGTTCGGCGCTGCGCTGGCGGCTTGCGGTCCGAGCAGCAACAGGCCGAATAGCGCGACGATCAGGCCAAGGGCCCTTGCAGCGGGGCCTTTCGACATAATCTTCCACCAGAATGCGACGACTTCGTACATGGAACGCCCCTGCCCAGGACAACCGTATCGACACTGACACCGCGCAAATGCTATCGGAGCATAGAGTACTTGCGCTCTCTTGGCGAGCAGTTGGAGTTGGTCCTCTAGTCAAGGCCGAGGACGCGGGATTGGTCTGCCAAATGACGGGGCCGACCCTGACTTGCCTTCAAACGCTTATCCCCAGCCGCCACCACCACCGGTACCACCACCAGTCCCACCGCCGCCCAAAGCTGGAACGACGACTGGTGCCGTGTCCTCAACCGGCTTGACAACTTTCTTGGCGGTGACCTTCTTCTGCTGGTTGATCTTTGGCGTGGACGTCGTGCGAACCAGCTTCGGCCGGTGCCTCGTCGTCGTCACCGCCGGTTCGGGCTAGGGCGCGACGGACATGCAGCCGGTTAGCGCTGCCAGAGCACTGGCCAGAACGGTCGCAATCAGTGTCTGCTTCATTGCTGTGCCCACCATTTTCATTGCCCTGCCCACTATCGCCTCCTCATTGATCAAAACAGGTCCCGACGCGGATTTGCTTGCTCCCAGACCGCTCTGGCCGTGGTGACTAGTTGGTCGTCCAGCGAGCCGTTCGCCGGGATCTTCGACTTGAGTTCGCCACGCAATTGCTTGAGCGCCGCCGTTTTCGCCTTCGCTCCGAATTTTGTCAGCGTCGCTTGGGCGCCCGGTAATTCCTTGCGAAGGTCAAGTGCGACCGCGAAGGCCAGATAACGCACCGCTATCGCTTGGTCGGCCTTGTCGCCCTTCTGCATTTCGAGAGCCGCGCGATCATATGCGCCGGACTGATCGCCGCGTGCCGTGGCCAACTCGAACAGTCTTTGCGCTTCATCAAGGTTCTGCCCGACGCCGACACCATCCCGATACATGCGGGCCAGGCTAGCCGGAGCGTAAGGCTGGCCGAGATCCATGGCCTTCTGGAAAAGCCCCTGCGCTTGCCGGGGATCCTTCCCGACGCCCACACCGGCCAAGTAGTTGCGGCCGAGCAGGTTCATCGAATACATGTCCTGCCGCTCCACGCCTGCCTTCAGAAAGGCCACGGCGCGGGCTGGATCGGCGGGCACGCCATTGCGGCCCTCCGTGAAGATCGCGGCAAGATCATTCATCGCGTAGGTATGGCCCATGGCGGCCGCCTTGAGCAGCAGGTCCAGCCCCTTGACGGTGTCGCGCTCGACGCCATAGCCATTGAACAGGGCACGTCCCCATGAAGTCATTCCGTAAGGATCGCCCTTGTCGGATGCCGCCGCGTAAAAGCTATTGGCCTGCTTGCGGTCTATGGGCATTCCCGTACCTGTCGCGTTGAAGTAGCCAAGCTCGAACATGGCGCGGACGTGGCCTTTGTCGGCGGCCGCCTGGATGGCTTTTTTCGCGTCTTCGACCTTGCCGGCTGCCAGCAGCGCTCGGCCCAGTTCGTACCGGAAGCGGGCGACGTCGGGATAGGCCTTCACCGCCGCCTCGCAGGCCTTCACGGCCTCGGTGCCGATTTCATTCGGCAGCAGGCCGGCGACGACGCCTTGCAGGTCGAGAGGCTCGCCGGCGGCCTGGTCGCAAGGATCGACGCGTGGCGACAGCTTCATGGTGGCGGGCTTGGATGAATTGCTGTCGGCGCGGATTTCGAAGCCGACCTCGACCGGTTGGGCAGCACCGATCTGGGGTTCGTAGCGCAGCTGGTCGACCTCGTCCGCCATCAGGCTCGACTCCGGCGGCAGGGCACGATCAGGCAGGGACAGGGTCCCGGTTGCCGGATAGCTCGCGAGTTTCAGGCTGACCGTGGGATCGTTTGTCGGGAAGTCCAGCTTCAGCGGAACCGGGCCGACGCCAACCGGGATGCTGATCTCGCGGTTTTCGATCGCCTCGGCGGCGCCGGTAATATGGATGCCCCGCTCCAGCACCTGCTGCTTCTGCTCGGTTTCGAGCGAAGCCACAATCTGTTCGCCTTGGGCGCCCTGGCCATCCTTGACACGGAACACCATGATGCCCCGGGCTTCGCCACCCCAATTGTCATGCGTGGCGTAGGCCAGCATGTCCACCTCTTCGGGCGCACCGGCGCCCTTGGGCACATCCATCTTCAGGCGTGGCAGGTCCACGCCCTGGATCTCTTCGCCGACCGCGACGGCCCTGCCGTCTAGCAGCAGGCGTCCGAGCGCGGGCGGCCTTTCGACGCTGACAGTGATGGAGCCGCCATCGACATCGACCGGTTCCGGCAGGTCAAGGGCAACAGGCCCGACACCCGACGGCACGACTTTCTCAAGAACCGGCGGCAGCGAAGGCCGGCTGGCACGGCGCATCAGGACAACATCGTCAATGAGCGAGGAGTTTTCCCAGGGGACCTGCTTGCCGTCGGTGGCCTCGACCACATCCCGGCGCACCGCGGCCATGACCGTGCGTATCTCTTGGTTCGGCGCCAGCGCCCGGCGCGAAAATGCGGACGAAAACGGGCTGAGGTCTCCCCCTCCATCATAGGCGACCGCCCCTGGCTCGGTGGCAAAGGCGATCAGCGTATTCAGCGAGCTTTTGACCTGTGCAAGACCGGTGTTGCCGGCCGTGATCAGCTGGTCCCTCAACCAATAATCCTTGCGCGGAAACGGGTTGTTGCGACAGGCGTCGAGGATGATCACCTGGATCTTCGATTTCGCGCGCAATTGCTGCAGGACATCATCCAGCTTGATCGCCTGGACCTCTATGTCGGCCGCATTCTTCAGCGAGGCATCGACGGGGATCAGGAAATTCTCGCCACCAATCTGAAAGCCGTGACCGGAATAGTAGACAACAGACAGATCGGCGCCGTCCGCCGCCGCAAGGTAGTTGCGGAACTGCTCCTCGAACTGCAGCTTTGTGAGGTCCTTGGCGACGAACACTTCGAAGCCGGCCAGCCGAAACGTCTTGGATACGTCCTCGGCATCCTTGTCAGGATTCTTGAGGGCGGGGATTTCCCGGTACTCGGAATTACCGATCACCAGCGCGACCCTTCGATCGGCCGACGCATCGAAGGTCGTGAAGGCGGCCACGAGGAAAACCGCGATGAATCCGCAAAGCCGGAGCATGGCAACCGCCTCAACCGCCGCGACCTGACGACCACAAGCTCCCCAGATTGCGGTATCAAGGTCTGTTGAAGAACTCACAATCCGCCGAAACAG
Organism: Mesorhizobium subarcticum; assembly: GCF_055456085.1. Classification (NCBI taxonomy): domain Bacteria; kingdom Pseudomonadati; phylum Pseudomonadota; class Alphaproteobacteria; order Hyphomicrobiales; family Phyllobacteriaceae; genus Mesorhizobium; species Mesorhizobium subarcticum. The sequence continues at coordinate 6,471,330 of NZ_CM144237.1, forward strand.
CAACAGGAAAAAGACTGAAAACCGTCGCGGCAGCAGGCACCTTCCTCATCCGAATGTGCAAGGTACCTCAGAGCAGACCCATCCGCAATGAGTGTCTAACCGCACCGGCACTGCCGTCCGGATCCGACGCATTCGCCAAGCTTCAACCCAGCGACGGGGTGCAGTGGAGTCGGAAGGCCTCGTCATGCAATGGCCAAAGACAAGACCAGCGGCAATTCCATTCCGAACCGCTGGCTGCGCCAGATTGTCTAAGAAAAGGCCATGCGGCACGCCGCGAGCGATACTGGATTTTAAAATTCATCCATCGCGGCTGGTTCACCCGCCTATTTGCACGTCATTGTAGGCCAAAGCGCGACACGGTTCTAAGGGCGCTTTACATCAATGCCTGGCACGTTCAGCGTTCAGCTTTACCGCCATCTTTTGGGAAGGCGCCTGATACTGGAGGAATGGTAAAAGCGCAGGCTACAATGCCGAACCCGCACTATCGCCGCCCCCTCATGCAGGCCATCGCCGACGCCCTGGACGCACAGCTAGCAGGCGGCAAGAACTAGATCGTAGGCGGTTCGCTCGCCCGGTAGCGAAGCCTGTATCGGCCGTTCCGTGAGAGAGCGGTCACCGCCTCGTCCAGATCGCTTGTGTCCCGTTACGTCGCAGGCACTACGGACAGAATTGTCCGCGCTGTGTGGAGATCGACCCACGCCAATACCTCGCGCGAGACTTGCCTATCGCAGTACCGGATCAGAATTCTAAAAAAGGGCGGACCCTGGGGACACCGGGTCCGCCCCGCCTGCCGACAGGCTTCGGGGGGGAAGGCGAGATTCGGCAAACAATCCGAGGCAAATCCCAGCAGGAGGTGACTTTTTTGCTGAGCTCGGCAAGCAACATATTGTCCCTATTTTGCCATTAACTCAATTAGCTCGATAGGGCTTAGATCGATAAGCCTAGCTGGCGGACCATCTTACTTTTAATCTTCAATCCGGGCACCGTTCCGTTACACGGAAGACCGTGCTCTGACGTCTAGGGGAGCTCAAGCGGCCTTCGGAACGCCTTTCACGAGCATGAAAAATGACATCGACCGTCTGGACCTCTTCGGTGGTCTGGAGCGCCGAAATCCATCCAACAAACGTTGAATGTGACCTGCAAAAGAGACTGACGAGGCAAGGCCGCAATGTTCTTTAAAGGCGCCGTGCGAATTTGACAGCAGCCCGTGCTGCGGCAGCTTTAGACCTTTCGCCGGGCCGGTCAGTCAATTTAGATGAGACGCGCATCGCACCGACTCGACAAGGTCGAGCAGTTCGTCCCACGGACGCGAAAGTTCGGCCCCTATGCCGGAGCCATAGGATAGCAACGAAAACTGCGTCGCCAGCTCTTCCTGAAGACGCATTGCTTCCGCCGGATCGCGGATTGAAGTGGTCGCCATTGCCGCCAAGTCTCGACACTGTGCTTCGGTTTCAAAGCCAAGCCCACCGGCAATCACGCCGAGTTTGATCATTATCGAAAGAAGTCGCACAAGCCCCCTCCGGCATTCTGCGCAACACAAGCAAGCAAAACCAATCACAATCGATTGAAAATGAAAAGCCGCCCCTATGAGGAGTCCCCACCTTTTTTCGCAACTCACAGCGTTGTGAAGCGGTTTTGCATCTGAGTAATACTGTATTGATTGCAGCGCCGATAGAAACCGGGCCCTTCATGGTACCCGGGGGCGGCTGCGCAACGCTGGCGAACTCCGTTTTCTCCACGCTCCTTGGGGCCAACCAAACAATCGAACGGGCGCCCGATAGAGGCGCCCGTCCGTATTTCGAACGTGGTGTGGCTATCTGCTTGAGCGGTGCTCAGCCACCGCCACCGCCAGATCCACCGCTGCCGCCAGATCCACCACCGCCGCCGGACCCGCCGGACCCACCGCTTCCGCCGGACCCACCGGAGCCACCACTCCCGCTGGAGCCACCCGAACCGCCGCCGCCGCCGGAGCCACCTGAGCCGCCGCCAGATCCACCGCTGCCGCCGGACCCACCGGATCCACCGCTGCCACCCGAGCCGCCGCCATCGCCGCCACCCGAGCCGCCGCCATCGCCGCCACCCGAGCCGCCGCCATCGCCGCCACCCGAGCCGCCGCCATCGCCGCCACCCGAGCCGCCGCCCGAGCCGCCGCCATCGCCGCCGCCCGAGCCGCCGCCCGAGCCGCCGGAACCGCCTCGACCACCGGACCCGCCACCGCCGCCTTCACCATCGCTTGCAGTAACAGATGCGATGAGTGCAGTCGTGATCGGAGGGCACATTTCGATTTGGGCACGCGTCAGGATACTCCTGCGATTGCTCGCGATGCAGCAAAGCGCGTAGTTGGATTCCGTCAGCGGCTGGCATTGGGCGGCCGTCATGCGCGGCCGAACATTGTTCTGTGCTGCTGTTGGAGTTACGAAAGTCGCCGCCATAAGGGCGGATGAAACAAGCAAGGTTGAGCGAACCCTGCTCGCGCGGGCTGGGTACAGGTGCATTTCTTCCTCCTAAGGGAAAAAAGGCGCTCCCGTCCCCAAACTGGGCGCTATATCAACGTTTCCGACCACCGGAAACATATTGTTAACTATACATTGTTTTGAAAGCTGTGCAAACCCCATTAGCAAGGGTTGATTTAGTATGTTCTGAAATGCTGATTGTCGCCCACTGACAGAAGGGGACGACAAAGTGATTCGTTTGGCTGCGATTGTAGCCGTGGCCATGCTGACAGCTGGCTGCAGCGAGAGCATGAATACCAGCAGCATTTCCGCGACAATGGTCACCAAGGGGTACGCATTCGCCCCGCCGGCCTTCCGGCCATTCTGCGCCAGACAGCCGCGGCTCTGCAGCACGAGCGGGCCAACAAAAGAGGTGAAGCTCACGGCGGCGCGCCAGGCTGAACTGCAGGCCGTGAACAGTTCCGTCAACGCCAGGATCCGAGAACGTAGCGACTCTTCCGCCGGCAGTGCCGACGATTGGCGCCTCCCGACGACAGAAGGCGATTGCGAGGATTTTGCGATCTTGAAGAAATCCGAGCTCATGAAGCGCGGCTGGCCTGCTTCAGCCCTTCTTCTGACGGTCGTGACACTTGGCGGTGCGGGACATACGGTCCTTACCGTACGCACCGACAAGGGCGACCTTATCCTCGACAACCGTAGCAGCGCCGTCAAGAATTGGTCGCAGACCTCCTATCACTACTTTGCCCGGCAATCCCAGGGCGCAACCGGCAAGTGGACGCGGATCGAATCCTAGCCGATTGCCTCGGCCATTGGCCACCCGCGGTGCCTGACCGCGCCCGGCGGCAGGTTTTGGTGCGGATTTCCTGCGATCCCTCAATCCTTTGATCGTCTTGCAAGGCCAATCCCTGCATGGGACCATCAAAGCTATTTTCGGCTTCGGGGGGCAGCCAGTACCGCGATCACCGCCTGTTTGCCGAAGCTCTTCGAGCAAGGTCAACGCCATGCGTGTGGATGTCATCGACAGCTTCGACACTCTCGTTCAACTGAGAGGCGATTGGGATGCGGTCTATGAGGCAGATCCCGAAGCTCAATATTTCATGTCCTGGGCATGGATAGCAGGCTGGTTCAAGCGACTCCGCTATCAATGGCTGGTTCTGGCCGCCAGGGAAGACGATTCATCGAACTATCTCGGCTTTTTCCCCCTGCAGCTTCGTACCGAGACGGCAAGGGACGGCTCATTCCACAACGAATTGAGAACCGGCGGCGGATATTTTGCCGGCTATGCCGGCTTCATCTGCGACCCGGAGGCTCAGGAGGTCGTTGTCCGCGCCTTCGCCGAACGAACGAAGCAGTTGAACTGGGCCAAGCTGCACCTTGAAAACATGTTCGTGTCGCCACGGCGGCTGAACGCGTTTCGGGGGGCGTTTTCCGAGCCGGAATTCCAGACCGGCAAGGTGAGGCGGCCAGACGACGGGGACAACATCGATCATGACATCTATGTCTACGTGAATTTGCCTGGTGACTGGGATGAATTCCTGAACGACAGACTAGGCCCGGCGACGCGCAAGGCCGCGAGGCGCACGCTGAGGGCAATCGACGATGCGGCCGAGTATCGCGTCACCAACACCACCGCCGCGACGCTGGAACGCGACCTGCAGACGCTTCTTCAGTTCTGGGAAAATCAATGGGGCGCCAAACTGGCGGCGCGATATCATCCGGGCTTGCCCCAGGCAATGATGAACAATTTCCGCAACATGCTGCGGTGCGCATTCGAGGATAATGCCCTCTATCTTCCCGTCCTCTGGCATGGCGAGAGCGCGATCGGGGTGCAGGCCACCTTGATCGATCGGAAGAACCGGTCGCTGATCGGCATGCTCAATGGACGCGATCTCGAAATCAAGAAGCCGGCGCCTGGCTTTGCGCTTCATCTCTACAGCATACGCTGGGCCATCCAGAACGGCTTTGCCGTCTATGATCTCCAGACTGGAGACTTCTCCTACAAATATGATTTTGGCGGCCTCGAGCGCAGGATCGAGTGCCTTCTCGTGAGCACAGCCACCCGCCGCAATCTCCGCGACAGGCTGGAGAGACGGAGCCTGCCCGTTGTACTCACGCGAGCAGAAGGGCTCCATCAGGCGGGCGACTTCGAAGGGGCCGCTCGCGCCTGCCGGCAGATCCTGGATGCCGATCCGGCCCATGCCGGGGCGCTCCAGCTGCTTCAGCAATCGGAGGCCGCGCGACGGTCGCTTCTGCCGCAACGTCTCAGCGCGGCCGCCCGCTTGCATCAGGCTGGAAAGCTGGCCGACGCGGAAAAGATGTATCGCGAGATCCTGGATATCGAGCCTGGCCATTTTGACGTGCGCTATCTCCTCGGCGTGATCTTCCTTCAACAGGGGCGATACGAAGAGGCGGAACAGCAGATCACCCAGGCGATAGACATCAGGCGCAATGTGCCCGCGGCGCACTACAATCGTGGTCTGGCGCTGATAAAGCTCGACCGCATCAAGGAAGGCCTGGCAAGTCTGGATGACTGCATGGAGCTTGAGCCGGGTCACGGCCAGGCCCTAGCCCTCCGCGACAAAGTGCTAAAAACCCGTCAGCCTGTCGCGAGCGCCGCCAAAACGAAGGCCTCGCCGGCCATCTCGGCCTGAAGCGCATCCCTGGCCGACTGTCGACGTGACGGCAGATCAACCCGCTGCCCGATCAGAGGCGACCGGCGAACGGGTGCAATGCCATTTGTCCTCGATGGCGTGGTCCTACGGCCCATCCTTCTCGCGGCCTGCAGACAACAAATCGGGCGAGCCTCACCTTGGAAACGAATTTCCCTCGACGATCGACCATATGCCTTTGTTTATGTCTCTTATGCAGTCGATCGATTCTTGGATTTTATTTATTTCCCTGTCATCCAACGCCTCTATTTTTCCGTACCTGACCTCATCTTTCCCATCGACAATGCGCATCAATTGCGTGCTTGCATGGGTTCCTGTTTCATCGAACGAATAAATACAATGGCTGTATTTGTTTCGCAGCTTCGCCTGACGCGTGAGTTTTTCGGTAACTGTCAGGACCGCCTGACGGCAGGCCGCCGAGGTTTTCGGCATCTTCGCCAGTCGTTCGACCAGCTCGATCCGCGCGCGTGTCGTGTTTAGCGTCAGGAAAATGATGATCGCTGTTTCCTTGTCGACCTTCGCCAAGCCGGCAATCAGGTAGATCAAAAGGCTTTCAGTGTTGGTCCAGGTATAGTTCAACTGGCCAACGAGCAGCAGGATTTCCTGAAAGCGGGGCATCACCGGCCGCTAGGACTCAGAAATGTGCGGCGGCCTATCGCCGTTGAGTGTGCCCTTGCGACCATGGAATATCGCGGCGGCCTCGGTTCTGTTGTGCGTGCCGAGTTTGGTAATGATGTTGTGCAGATGAATCTTGACCGTATGCTCGGAAAGATGGAGCGCTGCGGCGATGATCTTGTTTTGCAATCCGCGTGCCACCATCTCGAGAATCTGAAATTCGCGCTCGGTCAGTTCGCCCATCTCGTCGAAACTTGCATCGCGGCGCGCCGCAGTAAGAGCTTGTCCGGTGTCCGGACCTTTGTCGGAGTAGCCGTTTGCATATGACTGAAACATGGCCAGCGGAAAATACTCGCCACCTCGAAGCACAAGCCTGACGACGGAAAGCCAGACATCAAGCCTGAGATCCATCGGCACAACACCACGCACGATTTTCGCATCGAGGACGTCCTGGACGGAAATAGACACCCGGCTATCTCGCTGCGCAAGAACGATCGGTGCGGTTGGATGGAGCCGCATAAGACTGGCAGCATGGTCGCCAATCCGGTCCAGGAATTCAGTGTCGACGAGTATCAAGCAAACGGGATTCTCGAATGTCGCACAGGCGGCTTCAAGGCTGGTGGCCTGTTCCACGGCTATCAAGGGAAATTCCCTCTCTATTGCGTAGACAAGACATTCCGGAAACCTATCGACCGGAGAAACGGTTAGTATGGTTCTGCTCGTCCAGTTTTCACCTGCGCCGCTACCCACGGCGCCCCGCATGTTCATTTTGGACATTGTTTCCACCCCACCCTATAGTACACGACTAAACGACTTTTCTATTTCGACATTCGAGCCCTCGCCCCTCCTTCGAACGGAGGGGTTCTCCAACTCGTGAAACCAAAGCACGGCGCGTCCAAGCAGATTTACGCGAAGCGCCTAATTGTTCCTTTCCACGTCTTTCGTCGATCACACGGGGGGCTTTTTGAGCGACGTCGATCTAATCTTAAGGACTTATACACCAAATTAGCACGGGCTGATATAGTTCTGAGGAGCTATGGCAAAGCCGACCATGTTCCGTCGCGACCACCGGTGTCCCGGCGATGTCGTCTTGACTTCAGTCAAGGCAAAATCCAGCCGTTTTGACCACGCAGGAACGCGTCTCTCGCATTCCTGCCAAACGGGCTAGCCCGAACTGTCAGCTTACAATCCACCGCCGTTGGTCACAGACTTCTCAGGTTCCAAGATGGGATTGGGGAACATCCAGACTTCACCGTTCTGACGACCGGACCAATGCTGGTCCGGCGCTCGCTCGGTAATGCCTGACTGGGCCGCCTCTCCCCACGTCAACGGGAGGTATTCAAGCAAATTGATGATGACTTCCGGATTTCGGACCTCAGTCCCCTCGGTCCGACAATCCATTCACCGCATTAAACGCAACGTCCGCGTAGAGCCCAAAACCGCGTAAGAGAAGAATGCGGTTCGGCAGTCGCGGCAAACTGAGGACACAACCATGTCTCTCGACCTCGACAAGAACAACATCAACGCATTCGGTTTGCAGATCGTCGACAGCGAATTCGGCAACGGCGGTGGCGACAACTCGAACGAAAACAAGAACCAGAACACGGCCGACGCCAAGAACGAGAACCAAAACGACAACAAGGCCTCTAACGAAAACGACAACAAGACCGACAACGACAACTCGAACGACAACAAGTCCTCGAACGAGAACGAAAACAAGAATCAGGCCTCGAACGAGAACAAGAACGAAAACTCGAACGAGACCAAGAACGAAAACTCGAACGAGAACAAGAACGTCAACGACACCAAGGTCGACGTCAATGTCGATGTCGGCGTCAAGCTTGAAGGTCAGCTCGGTAATTCCGATGACGACTTCGCCGACATTGGCAAGAATAGCACCGGCGATTGGAAGGACAACACGATCATAAGCAACAAGGACGGCAACGTCACTTATGATCCTGGCGACGACATCACCTTCAAGGACATCCTGAACAATTCGATGACGGGTTCGGGCAACAACAGCGCGTCCATCATCAACCAAGTCAACAAGCTGGACGACAACGACAAGATCGACAGCGCGACTGTCAGCAACAACGCTCCGCTCAACCTGAACTTCAACGCCACGGCTGGCGACGCCAAGTCAGCTGACGGCATCTCGGCCGGCGGCGGCGGCGGCAGCGGCGGTGACGATGCCAAGGCCAACGGCGCCGAGGGCGGCAATGGCGGCGATGCCAAGTCCGGCGACGTCGAAGCTGGCGACGGCAAGGGTGGCTTTGCGCTCAGCGCAGCCATCGGTGGTGACACCAAGAGCGACAACAAGGCTGATGCCGGCGACTCCAAGGCCAGCGGCGGAGAGAGCGGCAACGCCAAGGGCGGCGACGGCGAAAGCGGCAATGCCAAGGGCGCCGAAGGCGACAGCGGCAATGCCAAGGGCGGCGACGGCGATGGCGGCAACGCCAACGGCGGCGATGGCCTCGGCCTCGGTCTGGGCCTCGGTCTCGGGCTCGGTGTCGGTGCAGCTGAAGCCGGCGACGCCAAGGCCCAGGACGGCGGTGACGCCAAGTCCGAAGGCGGCGACAACAAGGCTGACGGTGGCGATGCCAAGGCCGATGGCGGCAATGGCGGCGATGGCGGCAACGGCGGCGACGTGACCGGTGGCAATGGTAGCCATGCAGGCGACGGCATCGATGCCAAGATTCCGGTCCTGAGCTATGGCGACGGCGGCAACTCCAAGGGTGACGGCGGCGATGCCACCGGCGGTGGCGGCGGTGGCGGCGGCGGTGGCGGCGGCGGCGGTGCCGACGCTGATGGCGGCAACGCCAAGGCCGATGGCGGCAATGCCCATTCGAACGGTGGCGATTCCGAGGCAGACGGCGGCAACGCTCTCGGCGCTGGCTATGGCTCAGGCTATGGCGCGGGCTCGGGTTCGGGCACCGGTGGTGACGGCGGAATCGGCGGTGCCGGAGCCGGTGGTGCCGGAACGAGCGGTGACGGAACCGGCGGTAGCGGAACGAGCGGTGACGGAACCGGCGGCGGCGCGATCAGCGGCGGCGCTACCGGCGGCGCAAGCCTCGGCGGCTCGGCATTGGCACTTGGCGGCGACGGCGGTCATGCGCTGAGCGGCGCCTGGGCCGATGGCACAGGCGGCGATGCGCAGGGTGGCTTCACCCTGGGTGGTGCTGCTGGTGACGGCGGCGCAGGCGGCACGGCCTACACTGGTGACGGCGGCGCCGGTGGCGACGGCGGGACCTGGGGCTCGAGCAACGGCCACGACGGCTACGTGACCGGCGACAGCCACGCCTCGGCGGACGCCACGATCTCCCCGAGCATGTTCAACCAGCAGCTCGTGATGGGCGCCAACCTGCAAGAAAACCTGGTCTCTCAGACCGTGGTGGGTGGCGACTACCATCACACCGTTGCCGGTGAAGGCTCTTCTGATCATACCGGTGCATGACAGATCGGCTGATCTCGAAGCAGATCAGCGACAAAATGGACTGCGCGGATATTTCCGCGCAGTCCGGCCAATCCGGGAGACATGCCGCCGGACCGAGCGCGAAATGATCTCAAGATACGGAGGCTACCGTGTACTCCATGCAGCTGGACAAGATCACCGAAGTAATCTCGCATTTCATCGGAATGTTCGAGGTCTCGGTTGAGGAGGCACGGCAGTTAAAGACCTACGACGACTTCAAGATCGACGAGGCCGCGAAGCAAGACAATACCGACCTTCCCAGCGCCAAGATCACTATCAAGGCTCCGTACACGCTGGACGATTTCGATCCGCATGTTCCTTATATGGGGATCAAGCCGGATCTGGTGCCGTACACCGTCAGTTCGAACTTTTGGTACAGGCCTCCCGAAATCCATATGCACGGGCATCTGAGCCCGGCCCACCATCATTTTCACCTTCCGCATCTGCCGGGTATCGGCGGCGGCATGATCCTGCCGATTGTCGAGCCACCAGGCTCGGTCGCCGTTTACATCAATCAGGAGAACCGCCTGTCAGACAACGACTATGTGAGCGCGGGAGGTCATGGTCTCACGTTCACTCCGACGGTCGACGACAGCAGCCAACTGGCTTTGCTGATGAACCACGCGGCGCAAGTGTCTCCGCTCGACGATCTGGCGATGCCCGGCTCCGACGCCGACATGGCAGCAACCGTCGTGACTGCGGGTGAGCGGATCGAGGCCTATTCCGACAGCTCAAATGGCGACGCGAACGTTTTCATACTGCGTGCGGACGCCGCATCGGGGCCTATCGAAGGAACCTACGTCAACGGGCAACTTGTCAGCGATGATGCTGCGCCAAAACTGGAAGACCATCTCAACTACCTGAAGAACCAAAACAGCGACAGCTCGAACGACGGCAGCGCCAAGGATGATTACACCGTGGCGCCTGACTCTTCCAACTTCATGTCGGGCTGGGGCAACGGTACGTTGGCTCCGTCCGTCGAATTGGACGCCGGCGGCAATACAATGCTCAATTCCGCGGTTTTGACCAACGACTGGACCGGAGCGCCGGTCATCGCCGTTGTCGGCAACGTCTATGAAGTAAATGCCATCGTCCAGATCAACGAGATCTGCGACAGCGCGGCGGTCAGCTCGAGCCTGAACGGCTGGAAGCTGGGCACGGCGCCTGACGAGGCATTCAACATCGCCGCGTTCAAGCATATCGATCCGTCGGCCGCCAACGAAGCGCCGACACACGCCGATGGATTCCCGGCGGCGTGGGTCGTCACGCAGGTCACCGGTGACCTCGTCATCATGAACTGGCTCCAGCAGTACAGCTTCATGACCGACAACGACACCACGGTCCTGTCTTCCTCCGGCGTCAATACTATGGTCAGCACCGGCGGGAATACGGCGGTAAACGACATTTCACTCAATGAACTGAGCTACAACTACGACTTGATCATCATCGGTGGTCACATCTACGACGCGAACATCATCCATCAGCTGAACATCATGGTCAACAATGACCAGATCGGCGCGGTGGATGGCTTCGAGACATCCGGTGAAGGCTCGTACTCGACCGCCGGGAACCTGCTTTGGAACGGCGCCGCCATCATTAACGTTGGCGGAAAACAATTCGACTCTCTGCCGGACTCCTATCTGACGGCAGCCCGGGATCTTGCCGCCGGCAAGGGCGCCAGCCCTGGCGACATCCTGAACGACCCCGCCTTCGCCGGTTTCGGTGCCCTGCGGGTCCTCTACATCTCCGGCGACCTGCTTAATATTCAATACGTCTCCCAGACCAATATACTTGGCGACAGCGACCAGGTCGCCCTGGCAATGAACCAGTTCGTTGCCCATCCCGAGGCGCATTGGACGACCACGACCGGCGGCAACCAGGTGGCCAATTTCGCTGGCATCGTCGATGTCGACGGGACCGGCAAGACCTATGTCGGCGGCGAGCACTATTCGGATGAGATACTGATCCAGGCAAACCTTGTTTCGAGCGAACCGGACCTTGGTGGACACAATCCCAACGCACTGACCAGCGAAGCGGTCGCATTCCTAGCCGACGACACTTCACACGACGCTGCGCAGCCAGACCATCAAATCGCGCCGACGCCGGACCACGTCCAGGCTGACGGCATGCAAACAATACTGGGTTGATCGGAAATCCGGGGGGATATCATGACCGACGATCGCGACCTGTCCTGGGAAACATTTGCCGAGGACCTCGAAGCCGCCCTGCAGGATGACGAGGGCGCCTCGCGGAAGCCGAGTTCGGCGATGCCTCGTAAGACACTTTCAAGCGCCCTGCGGCAACATGAGCGGGCTATCGATCGCACCATGAAGGCGATCGACACCGTTGTCGGCCAGTTGCACGACGTCGCGGCACAGCCCGCCCCCAAGGATGGTCAGGATGGAGTTGAAACCCAGGCCCGCCTGCAGGCAGCGGGGGCTGCCCACAAAGCCGCATTCACCGCGGAGCAGGCCAGACCGGCTGCGGCGGCGTCCCAGCCCAGGGTGATGCTGGCAACACAAACGGCCGCGCCCACCGGGCCTGTGTCCGCGGAGAGGGGCAGTCAGACCAGGCAAGCCGAAATACGGTCGACCTCGGTTGCAGCCCCGCAGACATCGATGGCGAAGAAGTCTCAGCCCGAACCTGCCAGGCCAGTCTCCGCCATACCGGAGACGCGGCCCGAGGAAAAAGTGACTCCCGACGGGCATACGATGAAGCATTCCGCCGAGCTGTCGATCTCGTCGAACATCGTGCGTCTGCATGCAGCCCCCGCAGCGGCGTCACCAACTCCGAAGGTGGCGCCCGCCACCGACAAGGCAGACCCGCTCCCCACCAGGCCGGAGCCGGCCCGGCCGTCAGGCCAGAGCGCCACGGAGAGCCGCCCCTCGGCGGTTCCCTCCCCCATGCCGGTTGTGACAAAACCCGAGACCGCGCCAACGCGTCCCGCGCAAGAACCAAGGGCAGCGTCGACGCAAGAGAAGCAAGGTGCCGCGGCCGCACCGGCGGCGGCAAAGCCAGAGACCGCGCAGCAACAGCGGCTTGGGGAACCCGAGGCCAAGACGGCTTCGCCAGCGGAAAAGCCAAGCGCTCCAGTATCGCCAAAGCCGGAACCAACGCAGCAACGGCCTGCCGAACCACAGGCCAAGGTGACACCCGAAACGCCTGACAAACCATCAATTTCCGAGATGAAGGACGTCCCTAAGGCGCCGGGCGTGATCACAATAGACGGCGACACCGGTCCGATAAAGGCGAAGGAACCGAGCCAGGGCGGGTCGCCGCCCGGCGGTGGCGATGACAGCGGTCGGCGTGGCGGAGGCGGTGGCGGCGGCGGCATCTTTCACAAGCGCCTCGGCCCGGTCGATTTCGGCGCTGCTCTCAAGGCCGGAATGGGAGCGGTCAAGAAAAACCTGCTGATCGTGATGATGTTCACCGTGGCGTGCAACGTGCTCGTCCTGGCGATTCCGATCTATCTGTTCCAGATTTCGGATCGCGTTCTCACCAGCCGCTCCGGCGACACCTTGATCATGCTGACGGTGGTGATCGTCGGCGCCGTAGTCCTGCAGTCGATGTTCGATGCGCTTCGCCGCTTCATCCTGATGCGCACCGCTGTGGAAGTCGCGGCCCAGCTGGGCGCGCCGATCCTCAGTGCGGCGGCCAGGGCTTCGCTGAACAGCAACGGCAAGGAATACCAAGTCCTGGGCGACCTGCAGCAGTTGAGAACCTTCCTGACATCCGGCACCTTGCTATCGTTCCTCGACGCGCCGATGGCCCCCATCATGATGCTGGCGGTGTTTCTCATTCACCCACATCAGGGGTTCATCGTCGCCACCTCGGCGCTGCTGCTGCTGCTCATCACCCTTATCAACCAACGCGCGACGGCCGCAGCCTTCAGCGAGGCGAATGCGCACCAGACCAAGGCCAACATCCATCTTGATTCGATGTCGCGCAACTCCCAGATCATCAACGCACTCGCCATGATCCCCGAGGCGGTGAAGATCTGGGGCAAGGATACCGCGAACTCGCTTCGCGCACAGGTCATCGCGCAGGATCGCAACATCGTCTTTGCGTCGGTGTCGAAGGCGGTGCGGCTTCTGACCCAGGTCACAATGCTTGGCTGGGGCGCGCATCTGTCGATCGATGGTCAATTGACCGGCGGCATGGTCATCGCCGCATCGATTATCGCCGGCCGGGCGCTGGGACCCATAGAAGGCGCCATCGAGGGCTGGAACCACGTCGTGCATGCCCGCGCTGCCTATGGCCGCATTGCATCGCTGCTGCAGACGTCGCCGCTCAATTTCGAACGGTTGAACTTGCCGCGTCCCGAGGGGCGCCTCGATGTCGAGCGCCTTCTCTTCGTGCCGCAGGGAACCAAGCGCGTCGTGCTGAACGGCATTTCGTTCGCGCTCTCGCCGGGTGACTCGTTGGCGATCATCGGCAATTCCGGCGCCGGCAAGACGACCTTGGGCAAGATGCTGGTCGGCTCGATCCTACCGACATCAGGCAATGTCCGGCTGGACCTTATGGACCTGCGCAACTGGGATCCGCGTCAGTTCGGCGAGAACATCGGCTACCTGCCGCAGGACGTTCAGTTATTCCCCGCCTCGATCAAGGCCAATATCGCCCGCATGCGCGACGATGCAACGGACGCCGAGATCTATCAGGCCGCCTCACTTGCCGACGTCCACGAGATGATCTCCACTTTGCCACACGGCTACGAGACGTTCGTGGCTGCTGATGGAGCCCCACTGTCCGGCGGTCAGAAACAGCGCGTCGCCCTTGCACGCGCCTTTTTCGGCAATCCGCGCCTTGTCGTACTCGATGAGCCGAACTCCAACCTCGACATGGCCGGTGACGCCGCACTGGAGCGTGCGCTCCAGCACGCCAAGGAAAACAAGATCACAGTGATCACCATCACACAGCGGCCGTCCCTGCTGAAGAGCGTCGACAAGATACTTCTGCTGGCCAACGGCACCGTCGCCCTGTTCGGCATGCGGCAGGATGTCCTGCAGGCGTTGGCGAACCGCGGGCTCAGCATTGAAGGCGGTTCGTTCGGTCATCAGATCCAATAGCGGGGGACATTGAAGATGAGTACCGACATCGCGAAAGTTCATGACATAGAGTGGTACTCTGAAGTGCCACGCTCGATCTCGAAACAGACGATGTTTGGCCTGCTGCTCATGCTCGTGACATTCGGCGGCTTCGGCAGCTGGGCATTCACGGCGCCGCTGGCATCGGCCATCATTGCTCAAGGCAGTTTCGTCGCCACCGGGCAAAACAAGATCATCCAACATTTCGAAGGCGGCATCATCAAGGAAATCCTGGTCAGCGAAGGCGATCATGTCAGCCAGGATCAGCCGCTCATCAAGCTCGATGAAACCGCCGCCCAAACCAATGCACGGCAATTATTTTTAAAGATGGCGAGGCTCGAGGCTATCGCAGCGCGGCTCAATGCCGAGGTGCGGGGAAGCGGCAAGATCCAGTTTCCTCCAATCATCCTCGATAATCGCTACGACCCGGAAGTCTCGCCCATCATGGGAAGCCAGCAGCTCAATTTCGATGCAGCCGAGAGCAAACGCGAGAGCGATATCGCGCTTTTTGACCAGAACATAAAAGCCATGGAATTCCGCAACGAAGGAATTGAGGAGCAAATCTCATCGGTTCGGCGACAATTGCAGCTCCTCAAGGAAGAGTATCAGGGCAAGAAAATGCTTCTTGACCAGGGCTTTATCCGGGCGCCCGAGGTGAAGGCTATTCAGCGGGCGATGGCCGACGCCGAGGGCCAGGTCGGGAAGATGGCGGCGGAAGTCTCCGAGAATCGCGAACAGATCGTCAGGTTCGAGCAGCAGATCACACAGACGAGAGACACCTATCGGCAGTCGGCGCTCCAGGACTTGCAAAGCCTGGAAGCGGAGTTGGACACAGTGAAGGAGCAATCGCGCGAGGCGGACAACGTGCTTCGTCGCGTGACGATCAATGCACCCGTGCCCGGGACCATCATTCGCATGTACTACCATACCGCCGGCGGCGTCATTGAGAGCGGCAAGGCCATCCTCGAGATCCTGCCTTCGGATGTACCTTTGGTCATCGAAGCGCAGATTCCACGCACCGATATCGACAACGTCAAGGTCGGGCAAAAGGCTTCGATACGGCTAATTGCGCTCAATCGGCGCACCACGCCGGTGCTGGAGGGCGAGATCTACTATGTCTCAGCCGATGCCTTGCCTGAAATGCAGGGTCCGGTTCCGAAGGAAGTCTATCTGGCGCGCGTGCGCGTGCCGGCGAGCGAATTGGCGAAGGTGCACGGTTTTTCGCCAACCCCAGGCATGCCGGCCGAAATAATGGTGCAAGAGCGTCCACGGACATTCTTCAGCTACCTGACGAAGCCGATCGCCGACAGCATGTCCAGGGCATTCATGGAACAGTGAGCTCCAACAAGGAACCAACGGAGTAATCGGGGGAAACCATGCAGATCGACGTCATCACGACACGGGAGGAACTGAACGCTCTCAGGCAGAACTGGGATGATCTTTATCAAAAGGATCCAGAAGCCCAGTTCTTCCTCTCCTGGACGTTCCTGTCGTCCTATGTCCGCCGCTATGAAGACGCCTGGGCCATCCTGGCGGTACGGTCGGGTGCGCCAGGCTCTCCCTACGTTGCCCTGTTGCCGCTGCGGCTGCGCACCAGGCTGAACAAGAAGACCGGCCTCTGCCACAACGAGATCAACATGGCAGGCAACTACTCGGCCGACTATGCAGGTATCATTTGCGCGCCGGGCTATGCCGATCGCGCGATCCCGGCGCTCGCCAGGCATCTGATGAAGATGAACTGGGCCATCCTGCATCTCGAAAATCTGCGCATGTCGGAGAAGCGGCGGCGCTTGCTGCTCGACAACCTTGCCGACAAGCGGCTGATCGCCCAGAAGCTGCCGCGCTTCAACAAAATCGACAATGTCGACAATTGCATCTGCCCGGCCGCCGAACTGCCGGGAGATTGGGACAGCTATCTTGAGCAGAAGACCAGCTCGAACACCCGCCAGAAGATTCGGCGCTTCCTACGCAAGCTCGACGGTTCCGATGAATTTCGTATCACTCATGCCGACGCCGGTACGATCGAACGCGACATCGGCATCATCCTCGAAATGTGGCGCGTCAAATGGGCACCACGCAAAGGCAATTTGCTGCCGGGACTGATCAGGTCCAACCAGATGCTGTTCAGGGATGCCTTCGAGAGCGGAACGCTGTTTCTGCCGATCCTCTGGCAAGGCGACAAGCCACTCGGAGGCCTGGCGTTCCTGGTCGACCCGGTCAAGAAGGCAATGCTCTTCCATCTCGCCGGGCGCGATGAGACCGCAAACGATATCCCGTCGGGACTTGTGCTTCATGGCTATTGCATTCGCCGGGCGATCGAGCAGGGCTTCCGCAGCTATGACTTCCTGCGCGGCAACGAGCCTTACAAATACTCGTTCGGCGTCAAGGAAACCACGATCCATTGCGTTCTGGTCAAGACCAGGACAGGACGCAATCTCGGCGATCGACTCGACGCCAGGTCCGTGGGCGCCGTCTTCGAGCAGGCAACCGCCTTCCACGAGGCAGGCAACCTGGTCAATGCCGAAAACACCTATCGCCAGATCCTCGATACCGATCCTCGCCATGCGCGTACCCTGTACGGATTGGGGCAATTGCTCGTCGCCAAAGGCGATCACTGGTCGGCAGTCGACAGCTTCGGCTCGCTGGTGGAGATCGCACCAAAATCGATCAAGGCTTGGTCGAGACTTGCCATCGAGTACCAAGCGTTAGGTCGCCATGCCGAGGCTGCCAACGCCTTTCGCAAAGTGCTTGAGCTCAATCCGGACCTTCCTGGCGCGCAGTATGGCCTTGGCCGCAGCCTGGCGCAGCTCCGAGAACTGGAGGAAGCAGCGAAGCTGTTGAGCGCGGTGCAGGATCGGTCGGACCCAGCACTGCGCGCCAAGGCACGCATTCAACTGAACAAGCTGAAGCAAGACATGAACCCTAGCTACATTCGCATGATTCCACCGGAGCGAACTTCACCGACCTTTGCGCAGGCCAGCATAGCGAGTTCTCTCAACCCCCGATAACCGGCCGATTTGCACGCCATGGTACGCCACAGCCCTCTGAGGGCGCTGCGGCGCTTTACATCTCTAGCGCGCCGCTTTCAGATCGATCGTGTCTTTGAAAGGAGCTTGAAAATCATCAATTGGCAGCAGGCAATGGCAGTAGCGGTTGCGCACATTCGCGCCGAAAACACACTATTGCCCCTCACTCCCACTCGATTATCAACTGACATATTAAGCATCTGAATTCATTACGAAAAATATTTTATCGATTTCCGTATACCGTCATATAGACCGTCAAAAGTACCGGCCTTTGAAATCATTGGCTTTTTCTGGCAGATCGCGGAAATTGTGGTTCCGCCATCTATCGGCAGGCGCGGCGGCGACATCACCCCGAAACTCACCTCAGCCCGCACCGCCGCCTCTACGCCAGACTACGCCGGCCACCATTCAGTTTCCCGGAATTATACCGTCACCGGCCCGGTCCGCCATCCCCTCCCTCAATGGGATAAGCATCGCGCGATGGGCTAGAAAAATTGTAATCTTCGTGCTACATATCTGGCCAATCTGCAGTGCGAAGGTTTCAAATGCCTACACCACATAACCCTCCCGCCGCTGTGCGGCGCGTCCTGCGCAAGCTCGGTGCAGACATCCACGATGCCCGTCGGCGTCGCCGGCTGCCAATGGCTGTCGTCGCAGAGCGCGCCTTCACGTCCCGCTCGACCCTGCAAAAGGTCGAGGCTGGGGATACCAATGTCAGCATCGGCATTTATGCGGGTGTCCTTCAGGCGCTCGGCCTGCTCGACGGTCTGGGCCAGATCGCCGACATCGGCAACGACCCGGTTGGACAAGCGCTGGCCAGCGCGGAACTGCCCAAGCACGTCCATCTCAAGCGAACAGTCGGATCATCTCGCGATGGCTGACTTCGAGGCACATATCGACCTGGATGGACGCACGCGCCCTATCGGACTGGCGAGGAGCAATCGCGTTCGAGGCACGGAGACTATCCTTTTCGAATATGATGGCGCGTGGCTCGCCGATCCAGACCGGTTCTCGCTTGAACCTGCCCTTGCCCTAACCCGCGGCGCCTTCGCCCCTCCTGCCGGACTGGTGACTTTCGGCTCCATCGGAGACTCAGCTCCCGACACATGGGGGCGCCGTCTTATGCAACGGGCCGAGCGCCGCCTTGCCGAACGCGAAGGCCGCGCCGTTCGCACCCTTGCGGAAAGCGACTACCTGCTCGGCGTCGCCGACGAGACCCGCCTAGGCGCCCTCAGATTCCGCTGGGCAGGCGAAGAGACGTTCCAGGCGCCTATCCGCGCCGGCGTCCCCGCCCTGATCGAACTCGGGCGGCTGCTCCAGATCACTGAACGGATCCTCCGGGACGAGGAAACGGACGAGGACCTTCAACTAATCTTCGCCCCCGGCTCTTCCCTCGGCGGTGCCCGGCCGAAAGCATCGGTCATCGACCAGCACGGACATCTCTCCATCGCCAAGTTTCCGAAGGAAACAGACGACTACAGCATGGAGACATGGGAGGAGATCGCGCTGCGGCTGGCCGAGCAGTCCGGTATTACCACGCCACACCATGAGCTGATCGAGGTCGCCGGCAAGGCGGTGATGTTGTCGCGACGCTTCGATCGCTCCGGCTCGACCCGCATTCCTTTCCTGTCAGCGATGGCGATGATGGGCGCCAAGGACGGTGAGCGCGGCAGCTACCCAGAGATCGTCGACGCTCTTACGCAATATGGCGCGCAGGGGAAGACCGACGCTCATGCCCTCTATCGGCGGGTCGTCTTCAACGTGCTGATTTCCAATGTCGATGACCACCTGCGCAACCATGGCTTCCTTTGGCTCGGCAAGGCGGGATGGTCTCTCTCTCCCGCCTACGACCTCAACCCTGTGCCCACCGACCTCAAAGCGCGTGTGCTGACGACGAACATCGACCTGGACGAGGGCACCTGCTCGCTCGACCTGCTTGAGGCGGCTTCGGAGTTCTTTGGCCTCACACTGCAGCAGGCCCGCGTAATCATCAAAGAGGTCGCGACCGTGACCGCGACGTGGCGTGAAACCGCCAAGGCCGCCGGCGCCCGCTCTGCAGAAATTACACGGATGGCCAGCGCCTTCGAGCACGATGATCTCAAGCGGGCGCTGGCGCTATGAAGGCAGCAACAAGATCGCCGACACACTTCGCGAGCTGGCCGAAAGCGATCGATACAGCTTTAGAAAAATTGGGTTCCGCGATTTTAAGCTGGATCGCAGAGGACGAATATCTACTTACATTAGCAATTCTCAGCTCTAATCCTGGGAGGGATAAATTTGACCGGGAGTGAGTTGAATCAGCCGAATGTAGGCCAGGCCGAAAGCTCTGACTTGGACGTAGTCCTGGCAGCGCTTCACCGCGATTATTCGAAGCTAGGCCCGAGGATAAGGGAGCTACAGCACGAGGTTACGTGCGAGTGTGCCGGTGCCACCCTTCGTCTGCATTTCCCCGCCTTTCGACAAGGCAAAACCACCATCCATGAATTGGTGGAGTTGGCATGGCTTCACCTGACGCCTTTTGCGCTGACTCGAAAGGAAATCGATGCAGTAAAGGCGCTTCAGTCGACCCTGCCGTTCGACGATTTTCTGATCAAAACCACACAGCTAAACGATACGGCAGCCAAGCTTTTCATTAAGGCGCACAAAGCGACGAACCGAAATGGCGAAGCTGGCGAACTGCTGCTCTATCTGCTGACCGAGTGGATATTAGGCGCACCGCAGTTCATCGCCAAGATGACCTTAAAAACTAATTCGCAGATGCCTGTACACGGCGCGGATGGGGTCCACGTTCGCTACTGCCCGGAGACCGCGCGGCTCTTCCTCTATTGGGGCGAGTCGAAAATGTACGGTGATGTCGGTGCGGCTATCAGCGCTGCCGCGACATCGATTGCAAAATCATTAGAGCCCGACGAGCTGGGCCACGAACTCCAGCTTGTTCAGCGAAATATAGATTTTACAGGACTAGGAGCTGACGGAAAAGCGGCGCTACTGCGCTACCTGGACCCCCATGAGGAAGAATACAACGAACGTAAGGATGTCATCACATGCCTAATCGGCTTCGATTTTGATGGCTTCCAGAAGGCCAGCGCTGCTGGTGATCAAGCCGCTGAAGATACATTTCGAGCCCTGGCGAAAGAGAAGCTTGCAGCAGTTGCCCCGAAGGTCGCAGCCGCATTCCAGACGGCCGGGCTGGATTCCCAGGACGTGGAGTTGTTCTTTTTTCCGCTCCCTGCCGTCCAGGAATTTCGCGATTTATTTCAGGCTCGGATTGGCTGGCTGCCATGATGCAGGAACTGGCTGACAAGGTTTGGGGAAACCCCGGCTTCCACGATGCGGCGCATCGCATTGAGATTGCGTGGCTAACCAAAGAAATCGGCGGCATTGTCGATGGCCACGCCGACATCGCGGACGCCACGCGATTGATGCGTTCGGCGGCCATCTTGGCTTGCTCCGAGACGGCAGATCATCGACGCTCGGCGTTCAGAGTGGCGACTTGTGCGTACGACTTGTTCGGAACTGGCCAAGTACCTTTGGACCAAGCCCTACGTGTTGTGCTCACGCGTCTCGGCAACTTTCCTTCTATCGGCACCCGCGCGGACGTGGCCTCCGCGCGGGCAAGTCTACCGCTCATGCTTGCGGCAGAGGAAATAGCGTCGGCTGATGCTCATGAGGTTACGATCAACGGCCAAACAGTGCTGTTGACAGATTTCCAGCAGAATTTGTGGCTGAACCTCATCCAAAGTCGACGCATCGCGTTGGCGGCACCTACATCCGCGGGAAAATCATTTGTCTTGCAGGGATATCTGTCGGCGCTCTTCGACAACGAGCAGCCAAAGTCGGTCGTCTATCTCGTCCCAACCCGCGCCCTGATCGCCCAGGTGGCCGAAGATCTGAAAATCCAGTTTCAGGGAATGCACGAAGATGTCCCCGACATCGTGACGGTCCCGATCGATGCTGAAACGCCCCTCGCCGAGCGTGCCATCTACGTAATGACTCAAGAGAGGGTACAACTCGCGCTGGGAGCTCACCCCGACTTCAGCGCCAGCGTCATCATCGTCGACGAAGCGCATTCGATCGCGGACGGATCACGCGGCGTACTACTGCAATGGGTCATCGACGATCTACTAATCCGTAACCCAGCATCGCAAATCCTCTTCGCCAGCCCAGCGATCCGTAATCTGGATGTCTTTGGACGGCTATTTGGCCTGGACGATGTGGTCGAGTTCTCGTCCGTAGAGCCGACCGTTGCCCAAAATTTTTTAGTCACGACCGTCGAGTCCGCCACCAAAGGGAAGCTGGTGATCCACACCGCTGGCGACGGATCAAGAACGCTGCGGCAAGTCGCAACGCTGCAGCTGGGGCGCACGGTGGCGAGCCGAACAGAGAAGCTCGTCCATATCCCAGCGGTGCTTGGACAGGGGCATTCAAATATCATCTACGCGAATGGTGCGGCTGAAGCGGAAAGCGTCGCACTCCAACTCGCGGAGTTGATGTCCGATCGCGAGCCAACCGAAGCACGCCTCGCTCTATCCGACTTGGCGAAGGAAGCGGTGCACGCCAACTACGCACTGGTCGAGTGCGTCAAACACGGGGTAGCATTTCACTACTCCAATATCCCGACCCAGCTCCGACGTGCAATCGAAGCCGCCGTATCGTCTGGTGAGATCGATTATCTCGTCTGCACGAGCACGTTGCTTCAAGGCGTCAACCTACCTGCCAAGAATATCTTTATGTTCGCTCCGGAAAAAGGTCGGACCAGAGCACTGGAGTCGACAGACTTCTGGAACCTTGCTGGTCGCGCCGGCAGGCTCAAGCGGGAGTTTCAAGGCAACATCTTCCTCATCGACTATGACAAATGGAAGAAGAAGCCGCTCGACGGCCCAAAAGATTCGGTCGTCACTCCGGCGATTGAGAGCAGCCTCAACGAACATCATGACCAGTTGATGACTGTGATTGCCGGCGCCCCGACAACAGGCCGCAGCGATGAGACTGATCTCGAGACAATTTTCGTTCGCCTCTATACCGATTTCAAAGGTGGCGATTTAAATCAGACATTCGAACGGGCCGGCCTCGCGGTGGGCGATACCCAGTCCGGTCTGTTAGAAGCCGCACTTGCGTCGGCCAGCGAAAAACTCACCCTGCCAGCGGCGGTTCTCCGCCGAACTCCGAACATCTCTGCCCACAAACAGCAGCGCCTTTATGAACGGCTGAGCGCGAAAATAGCGCTAGGTGCCGATGCGGCGCGAACCCTCATTCCTTCGCACCCCCGGGAAAGCGAAGCGTTTCAGTCCTACGCAGATGTTTTGGAGCTGTGCCACGAGATTATCCTCGGTATCGACACGTCGAAAAACCTGCATCGGTTCCATGCCCTGATTGCGCGACGCTGGATGCTTGGCCTCCCACTTCCCCAGATCATCGACGAGCAAATTTCGCGCAATGCCTCCAAACCTGTTCGAACGACGATCAGAAGCACGTTGGATTTAATCGAAGGGGATATCCGTTTCCAAGCTGTCCGCCTGTTTGGTTGCTACAGCGCGCTTCTTGTTTACGCGCTCGACAGCGCGGGCTTGGTGGACATGGTATCCAGCATTCCGTCTTTGCCACTCTACCTGGAGATCGGCGCATCCGACAAAACGATGATCAGCTTTATCTCTTTAGGATTATCGCGGGTTACCGCGATGAAGCTGAACGAAATGTCAGCGCGGAAAGACCTTGATACCGCTGGAGCGCTGCAGTGGTTGCGGACTCGTCCGCTCGAGGCGCTGGGACTTTCGCCCCTCTTGCTTGCTGAGGTCCGGGCGATTGCGATTACCTAGAGGTACACATTCGAAGTTCCGATTTGAGGACGGTCCGTTCGCGCCGCCTCGACGCGAACGTGCAAGGAGGCGCCGGCTCGTCACAGTGGCGTCATTGCATCATCTGGCACCATATGATAGATTCCGATAAGAAGGAGTCTCGATATGGCCGACGAATGGATGACGATCGAGGAAACGTCGCGCTATCTGCAGCTCGGCAAAACGGCGCTGTATGACCTCGCGCGTGAAGGCTCCCTCCCGTCCAATAAGGTAGGAAGCAAATGGCTCTTCAGCAAAACCGATTTGGATGCGTGGGTTCGCTCAAACATCCCGCTGGAACAGTACTTCCTTAAAACACCCGCACACATTGAGGAAAACCTACAACTCCGCGAACCGCAGATCGAAGCTTACCAGGCCCTGTACGAATATTTCAAAGCGGGCGGCAAGACAGCCATCATCCAGATTCCCGTCGGTTGCGGGAAATCCGGCATCGCCGCGATTGCACCGTTTGGGATCGCAAGGGGGCGCGTGCTCGTGGTTGCGCCCAACCTTACGATCAAGGAGGGGCTGTTCGAGGCGCTTGATGTCACGAATAGGCAGAAGTGTTTCTGGCGGAAACGAAATATCCTCACTGACGAGGCGATGATCGGCGGGCCGTTCGCGACTACGCTGGACACCGGAAACATATCCGTTTGTGAGAAGTCCCATTTCATCGTGTCGAACGTGCAGCAGCTCGCAACTAACACAGACAAATGGCTCTACAAATTTCCCAAGGACTTCATCGACCTGATCGTCGTTGACGAAGCTCACCATTCGCCCGCTGAAAGTTGGAAAAAGGTACTTGAGCACTTCGACGGTGCGCGCGTCATCAATATGACTGCCACGCCGTTTCGCGGCGACGGCCAGGAAATCGCCGGTGATCTCGTCTATCGATATCCGTTCAAGAAGGCGACGTTCAAAGGCTACATCAAGCGGATCACGGCATCCTACGCAGCACCGACCGAACTTGAATTCACGGCGAAGGGCGAGACTAAGGTCTACTCGCTCGACGACGTGCTGGCGATGAAAGACAAGGATTGGTTTAGCCGAGGGATCGCGCTCTCAGACCCATGCAACCAAACCATTGTGGATAACAGCCTCGAAAAACTTGAGCTGTTGAGAGAGACCGGCACTGCCCATCAGCTGATCGCCGTCGCCTGCAGCGTGAATCACGCTCGCAGGATCACGGCGATGTATGAAGCGCGGGGTTTTAAGGCGGACCTCATCTACAGCGAGATGGACGAAGAGAAGAAGGTCGAGGTCAAGCGGAGGCTGACAAGCGGCGAGCTCGACTGCATCGTTCAAGTCCAGATGCTCGGCGAGGGCTTCGACCATCCCAAATTGAGCGTTGCGGCGATCTTCCGACCGTTTCGCACCCTGGCACCGTACATTCAATTCGTCGGTCGGATCCTGCGCGTAATCGTACAAAATAGTCCTGGCCATCCCGACAATTACGGTCACGTCGTGACACACGCCGGCATGAACTTGGATGAGCGGCTCCGCGAATTCAAATTGTTCGAAAGCGACGACCAGAAGTTCTGGGAGGAAATCATTGGTGGAAAGGAACCGGAGCCGCCAGAGGAAGTAAAATCTGGCGAGGCGAGGATGAAGTTGTCTGAGCCGGTCGTCGTGAATTACGAGATCGTAGACTCCCTCATTGAAGAGCAATTCACGTCCGCAGAACAAGAAGACATTATCAGGGAGCTGCGTGAAAATCTCGAGCGGCTTGGCTTGGACCCGGACCAGGCGGAGGCCATCGTGCTCGCGCGTTCGACTGCTCGAACGACCTCGAAGGCCGCACAGCCCTATCAGAAGCTTCCCATCCGCGAGTGGGAAATGCGCCGTAAAGGCCTCAACGATGAGGTCAACCGCGCAGCAAATATGCTCGTGAACAGGTTAGGTATCAATCGCGCGGGCCGCGAGATTATCAACAGCGGCGTGCCCGCCACAAATAACTTCGTCGCCTGTGTCACTCTCATAAATAAAGAACTAAAGAAGAATAATCCTAAAGAACGCAAAGACTGGTCGACAGAAGAATTTGAAGGCTCCATCAAGAGCCTCGAAGAAATCCTCAACATTTTAACAAAAAGATATAAGGGGATCTTGGGTGACAAAGCCAAAGGGTAAGACCCCGTCGCTGCTCTCCATGTCAACTGGGTCGCCGGTTCTTCACACCTGTGGCAAGGCGACAAACTGCGATCGCTGCGAAGAGAGAATCGCGACTGCGGCGGCCTGCTTCCAGATACCGAAGCAGAAGAGCGGTTTCACCGCTCGACCCATCTTCTGCATCGCCTGCACGAAGGAGATCGTGGACAAGACAAAAACCGACTTGTTGGCGATCGAAGCGGTACTCCAGGCCCAGGTCTAACGGCTGGGGCTGGGGCGGGCCGTCAGAACTCGTGACGGCCGACGGCTTCGTAGGAAGAAGGCCGCATGATGATGAAACTTCAGGCCACGCGGCCTCGCGTTGGAGGCGCCTATTTATGGTGAAATGGTCCGAGTTGAAACGGGCGTCCGATGTCGTCCTGGCCGTCTGGCCCCACTATCGTCCCTTGTTCGAGCGTTGGTTCATGCAAGAGCTCATCGACAAGGGCGAGCTAGCGCCGATTTGGCGAGAGCGCATGGTGCCGGGGGATAACGACACGGTCTTTGCCGACCATTATCCCGATCGCCAAGCTGCTATCGCGGCCGCCAAAGCGCTCAATCCAACCTTGCCCCACTTAAACACCGCCTGTAAGAATATGTTATTATATCAGCACGTTAGGCGCGCGCCGGCGCGTGTTACCACTACATTTTGGGGATGATCTCAGGCGAGTTGTTCGTCGAGGTTGTGTGGCAGAGCGATGCCAGCTGCCTTGAAGACGTTGCCCACTTGGCCCGTAACGTGGGTTCTGGTGGTGACGATGCGACCATCCTTTTCGATGGTGGCTTCCTGGAGGCGGTCGAGATCGCGTAGAAGCGGCTGCCATTCGGGCGTCAGGCCTTTGGCCCGGCAGAGGCGGTACAGTTCCTTGCTGAGCACGAGCGCCAGGAACGAGCAGAACACATGCCCGCGGATGGCGGCATCGGATTGGTGGAAGATCGGCCGGGTATTGAAGGTTGCCTTGGCGGCGCGGAACAGGCTCTCGACCTCGAGCAAATCGCGATACCGCAGCACGGCCTGGAGCGGGGTCACCTTCGCGTTGGTCCGCACCACGGTGATGCCGTCGTACCGGGCTTCCTCGGCAAGCTTGCCGACATCGATCTTGAAGTTCTTGCCGCTGGCCTTGAGGTAACGCCGGTAGGCCGAGTTGCCGACCAGTGCCTTGTCGCCCTTCTTGAGCTGTGCCTCGAGGCCGGCGATGATCGCCTGGCGGTCGGCCTTGTCCTTCTCGGCCTCGGCGTCATTGCGGCTGACAATGTAGCGGTCTTTACCGACCTTGACCTCTTTGACCCACAACTGAGTTTCACCGCGCTGGCGCTCGAGAACGAGCGGAACCATCGGTGCCGCGTCATTGAGCACGACGTTGTGGATCACGCTGCTCGAGCGTTCGCGGGCCCCCAGAATGTATTCCATGCCCAGCTTTTCGAGCGCGGCGATGGTATCGGCGCTGATCATGCCGCGATCGGCGACAACGCAGGCGCGTGTGACGCCGAAGCGCGTTCGCAGCCGATCGACCACCGGCAACAGGACGGTCACGTCCGCGGTGTTGCCGGGTACCATCTCGGTGCAGATCGGCCGGCCCTCGGCATCAACGACCAGCGCCAGGATCATTTGCGCCAGATCGGGGCGGAAGTCCTTGGAATGCCCGCGCTTGCCCAGCGTCTCGCCGCCCGCGCCGTAGAAGGATAACGAGGTGGTGTCCATGAACACAAGGCTGAGGTCGGTGAACAGGTCCTGCCGGCGCGCGAAGAGCTTTTCCTCGATTGCGTCTTTCACGCAGCGCGCCACCAGCGCGCCTTGCGCCTTTTCGCCGAGTTCCTCGCCCAGCCACGCCATTGCCCGGTAAAAGTGATGGAGCGCCAGACCCTCGGCGCCCTCGATACCATAATCGGCCATCCAGTTCGCACAGTCGCGGTCCGAGCCCGAGACGAACAGCCGATGCAGCGTGCCAACGAACACCGCCCGTTCCACCGCAAAGCCGAACTGGCGCCCTTCCAGCACCTCTTCCAGCACCTCGCCGATCCCGAGCCGCTGCCACAGCCGCCCGAACAACAGCGGACCGCCGATGCGGCGAGAGGCAATTCGCCCCGCGTCAATGTCGGACAGGATGAGGCTGCGTTCGCCATGGCGCGCAATCGAGGCCGCCAATCTGTCAAGTTCGCCGCTGGCAACCAGCGCATCCTTGCGGCCCAGCGCCTTTATCGTGCGCTGGCGAACGGTTTTGCCGTCGCGGACACTTTCCACGAGGTAAAGATAGCGGTGGCCGCGCGCGACTCTCTCAACAACAAACATGCCAGCGTTGTTAGCGAATAAATGCCATCAAATCCATACAACATACGGCTAGCAGATCAAATGTTGTTACCACGCATTTTCGCGCCGAAAACTCAAGGCGAGTGAATTCAATAGCTTAACGGACAGCGTTCGCCATCCGTTCACCTCCAACTGTTCAAGGCGGGCCTTGCTGCAGGCGCTTTCCGCGCGCGCCTTGGACCCCATCGTCAAGCGATCGCTCGAACTCAAGATCGACAAGGCCCTGCAGGCCAAAAAGCGTCTTCAAGACGAAGAAGCGCTGATGCTCGCGGAAGCCTTGCGCCGTCACGCCGATGACGAACGGTCGGACGCCGCCGCCCTGAAGCTCGCGCCGGATTCCGAGCGCTACCGTCAGGATCTCGCCGAGCAACTGGCCGGAATGCCGTATCTGAGGGTGGCCAAGGTGGGTCGCTCGAACAACCGATGGACCCACGCCCTCCTGTACCTGGGCCCGGATGGCATTTGGTCGAAGCCCTATCACGCCGGCGAGAAGGCCGCGCAGACCGCAGAACGCGCGAAGATCGCCAATGGATTCGATCTGAGCGCCAGCACCCATTGGGGAAAGGCAAAGGCCAAGATCCGAAAGATCCTTCTGCCCCGCGCCAATCAATTGCTCCAACTCGCGAGCGTTCAGCGAATGCTCGCCGAAGCGCTTGCGCGGGGCGAACGTGTGCTCGTCTCAAATGGCATCGTCTTCTGGTACGAGCCGGATGGTGGTGTCGGCTGGCAGGTCAAGGAGACATCGTCGACGCGCGAGTCCGAAGGCGCGACGATCTGGAAGGAAGGGACGATCCTCTCCACCAATCACGGCCGCCTCGTTGTGCTGCCCTACATCAAGGAAGGTGGAGAGCACGTTCGCGGCCACACCAAGAGCGGCCCGAACGATGGTCGCGCGCTGCCTCGCCATCGCGACCACTATGTCGAGATTCCGTTCTCGCTCTACGACGGTGATCTCATGATCGGGCTGTTCGGGGAGCTTACGAATGAAGAAGACGTGGGACCGCGGTTCTGTTGGTGGTGGGCGGCAGTCGGAGCGCTCTCGACCCTCGCGCCGTCTCAAAAGCGGATTTCCGAAGATCTTGGAATCCTGAAATCCGCAAGGAAGGAAAATCGCACATGACCGCATGGACGTTGGACGATCTTCGCCGGCTCGATCTGAAATACGCGGAGGAAGGCGTCCACGTCCATCAGCGGCCATTCCGTGCCGCAATGGAGCTTCTCGGTTCCAACTTCGTCATGGGGGTCGGCGGAAACCCCGAAGTCAAACGGATCATGGACACCTATGCCGCCATGGTGCCCGAGGTCAGCACGAGCTGGCCAGGTGCTGGGATCGGTTTCGCTGCGTCCGTCGATCAGGTCCGCAAGCTCACCTTCCCGGTCGTGTTCGGCCAGGTGTCGCTCCAGCCCTGGCAGGTAGCAGGGTTCCTAGCGCCGAGGAATGGTGGAACTGGTGTAGGCAGGATCGGGCAATTGCCGGTGAAGTTTCTCTCGCGGTCGCCGATCTCCACGATCTCACCAGTGGTTTGAACGAAGTCGAACAAGGGAATCCAGCGGCGACCACGCTCTGGCGCATGGCGCGGTCCAATCTCGAAGATGTGGCGAACACCCTCCCGACTACGTTCAGCCATGACTCGGTAATCCAGCCGATCTGTATGGTGGCCGAACTTTCGATGAAGGCGGCCCTTGTCCAGGACGGTGTCGATCCGGAGTCCTTCAGAAAGGGCAAGGACGGCCACAATCTGTCGTCGCTTGCCCGCCGTATGGCGGACGCGCGCCCACACCGCGATGATCGACGCGTGGAGGCCGTCGTTGGTGCCCTGCCGCTCTATGTCGAAAGCCGATACAAGCCGGCAGGATTGAAGCGGCTGCAGGTGGTCAAGCTCGCTTTGGGGGTGCAGTTCATCGCCGCATCGAGCCTGCGGCGCATCGCCAGCGCAGATCTCGCGCTCCAGATGGAAACCGACGAGTGGCCCGGCCCACGCCAACCATTCCTCATTTGAAGCGCGCGACACAAGCCGGGGAGAACTGAGCAATGACGAAGCGCCCGCCACGATGGCAAGCGCACTCGACGAAAGACATGACGCCGCCGTGTCCGCGCGCTGCGGACAGCTATTGACCGAGATCGTTGCAAATCCCCATCGGCGACAGGCTATCGTGGCTGATCCGCTCGACCTGCATCGGGAATTGTTTGCGCCTTTCGCACCGTCCGATCACCCCGATGATCGCGCCAGCGGTCTTAGTCGTCATCACCACCCACACTCCGGGAAATTCCAGCCCCTTTCGCGGGCGGAGCGCCTTTTTGCGATCGCGATCCCCGAGAGTCGGGCCGCGCGGCTCCAAACACTTCTCGCCGATGGAGGGTGTGAGGTTCGCCGTCACCAAATCTGACTGCCTGCCGTCAGCCTGAGTAGCCACTCTGATCGCCCCAACTGGGAGTTAGTACCCCCTACGCCTTCTTGAGCTGCCATTGGCTACGTTCCGACGCCATCCGCCGATAGCCAGACTGCTCGAACAGCACGGCGACAGATTCCCCTGCCTCGAGCAACAGCGCCGCCGAGGGATTTTCTTCGGGGATATAAAGGACCGACCCGTCGACGACATCGACACGCTTCACCGGCGTGATTGCATGAAAGGTCGCGATTGCCTCGGCAAGCAGCGCTTCGTCCGCGCAATTGATTTCAACAAACAGGTCACGATCGTCATCATATACGTACAGGCTTGCGTCGTAGATGAACGAACTGAGTGTGTCGCTGGACGGGTTCGAGAACTTCGCCGCGAACAGCGTGTCGCTGTAGCGGCCGGGATAGGCGCCGTGAGTACTGAACCCGAATTTTTCCGCAGCGAGATCCACCGCCGGCTCGATCGACAACAGGCTCATATAGCCGGTCTCCACCGGCATATCGCCTTGACCCAGGCTCTCGGTCACCAGCGCCAGGGCGGTGCCGGACTGATCGAGCGCCGCTCCTCCGCTGAACCCGCCGCGTGCCATAGCCGATGCGATGAAATGCAGGACCGGAGAATGACGCACGCGCACCACGGCATTGATCTGTCCAAGCGTGACGACCTGGCTCGGAATCGTTGTGAACGGGATCGGCGGATAGCCGA
The DNA here is from genome assembly GCF_055456085.1 of Mesorhizobium subarcticum. Lineage (NCBI taxonomy): Bacteria > Pseudomonadati > Pseudomonadota > Alphaproteobacteria > Hyphomicrobiales > Phyllobacteriaceae > Mesorhizobium > Mesorhizobium subarcticum. The sequence goes on from NZ_CM144237.1 coordinate 6,502,044, forward strand.
TCACGAGAATATCGGACAGCACGAGGTCATTCTCTCCCAGCGACGCGTCCGTGTGCTGGCTGACGGCGATCGCCGGCAGCGGTGCGTCGCCAAGATCGACGCGAAAAACCGCGACGTCGAGGCCGTCAGGACCAAAATAGGGTCCGTCGACAATCTCCAGTCGGCGCGGCGGGGCCACTTTGCCGCCAGCTTCTTCACTGAGACGCGCCGACTTTGTGGTGGCAATCTCCTTGATCGTGACCCCATCGATCACATGCCGGGCTGTGACGAAAATTCCCTGGCCGATGTGAAACGCCGAACCGATCCCCTCGTCCCCCTTTCCATCAATGATGGCGACGAACGCCACGGCTCCTGCCGCGCGCATATAGGTCTCTTGGAACGCGCTCTTTTCGGTCATCAATAGATTTCTCTCAGTTCGACCTCGGCCGGATCCCACCGATCGACAGCCATAGCCGTGCATTCGGCAATAAGCAGATCAAGGACCGCCTCGATCTTACGAACGTCATATGAGCCATCGCGCAGTGTCTCAGGGGTCTGTTTCAAAAATTCCTTGACGTAGGATTCCTTGAATTCCAACGCCCCTTGATAGATGCCGAGGCCCTTCTTGTAGTTCGTCCACAGCACCTTGGCTGGCGGGTGACCGCCGACCTCAAGATCGAGGTAGCATTCGATCGCTGCAGCACGGCGATTGATGTCCGAGCTGTGCAAACCCTCTGGCCCCTCGGCCGGAAAGGCGCGAAAGGCGTCAAGTTCGGGCAGCATGATCCGGCGCATGTTGGCGGGAAGGGTAAGCGTCGAAAGCCTTTGATGGGCGTCGAGTCCCTCGGCGTCGTTATCGAAAACAAAGACAACTTGGTTCTGCACATCGATTTTCGCGAGGCCTTCGGCGAATTTCACCAGATTGCCAGTGCCGGAAAAGGGATGGCTCTCGCTGACGTCGATGAAGCGAAAGAAGTCCGCGATTCCCGGGCGCAGCAGCGCGAGCGCGTGCTTCAAGATATGCACGTCGGAACTGCCTTCGGTCGCGATCAGGAACGTCTCGGTGCGACGGGCGTGAGGCACGAATTCCCGCGCCGCGGCGTAGCCGCCCTCCACGAGCGGGCCATACTGCCAGACGACTGGAGCGTCCTCATTCCCCTTCGCCTCCGCCAGGAGGCGCAGGATGGAATAAGGGTCGAGGATACGCACCAGCCCGCCGAAGAAGCTTCGTTCGGAATAGGCGTTGTTGTCGTAGGATCTATAGTTGGGAAGCCGGGCGAGCGGCATCCCGGCGAACCGACCTTGCATCTTCTCCTCACTCGCATCGTCCGAGCCGGAGAGAAAGGTGTCGTCGAGGTTTTCAATCGAGTGCGCCGTCGCAAACGCGAGGAATTCGGCGAAGGACATCAGATCGGGAACGGGCTCGTCGTCGTCATCCTGGCGGGACTGTTTGTCCTCCAGCCAATTTGCGGCGACCGCGTCATACTCGCGCCTGACCCGCTCCAGGTTGAAGCCGAGCAGTTCAAGTCGCGGAACGACATCCTTGAGAGGTCGCGTGAACGCCATCTCGGATGGCGTCGGATCCTCGTCCTCGTTCTCGTGCCAGTCGTAATCAAGCTGATCACTCTTTACCGGCTTGCGATCGTCCTCCTGAAAAATGGACCCGTGATCAATTCCCCGGTGGTTCTTGCTGTACGTGACCCACATGTCGGCCAGGTCGAGCCTAATCTCAGTACCCAAGCTCTATCCCCCGAACCGTCCCGTCACGCCGTCACCCTATCTGCTCGACCTTGAGCGATCCTGGCCGCAAGGGCTTGATCAACTCGCGCGCCGAAACAGACGGATCGAGCCAGTCAGTCAAAGCCTCACGCTCGAGAACGACAATCTGTCTATCATGATATGGCGCGATGTAAGGCCCGGGCTCCATAGTCAGTATGGTAAAGGCTTCGCCGACATCCTTGTCTCGTGCCAAATGCCTGCGATGCACATCAGACGCTCATCGCTTTTCGTACAAGCCACTTGTCCTTGCGCATGGATTGGCTCGACCTCACCGTGCGGGAGAATGAGCTTCTGCAGCCATTGCCGTCCGGCAGCTTCAAGGTCGCACGCCTGCGAGAGCGCTATGCGCAGGACGCGCTCGCGTTCTGAAATCCGGATTTCCGCTTTTACGGTTCTACGGTTTTGCGGGGGAAAGCCTTCCCCTGCGCCCGAGCCCCGCGGTCTCGGTCGACCCCTTCTGCGGGACCGGCTGCCCCGCAACGCCCCGCAGAGTGAGAGTGCGGGCGGGTTTGCCGTGACGGGTTGAGGGCTGGGAGAGAGGCTTCCGGCGCCCGTCGCGGAGACCCGCGATGACCAAGCATCAGCGCCAGGCCGCCCCAGATCGGGCGAGCCTCTACGACGACATCACGAACAAGATCATCGACGAACTCGAGGCCGGCCGGCTGCCATGGGTTCAGCCCTGGGGCACAGCGGCCGCCAAAGCGCCGCTCGCCCTGCCGCGAAACGCCTCGACCGGAAGGGCCTATTCCGGGATCAACGTTCTGATCCTTTGGGGAGCGGTCATCGAGCACGGCTATCCGGGCCAGACCTGGCTCACCTTCCGCCAGGCGCTCTCGCTCGGCGCCAACGTCCGCAAGGGCGAGCGCGGCACGACCGTGGTCTATGCCGACCGTTTCGTGCCGGACGACGAGAAGCGGCGCGCCCGCGAAACGGGCAAGGACGCCCAGGCGATCCCGTTCCTGAAGCGCTTCACCGTCTTCAACACGGCGCAATGCGACGGGCTTTCTGACGAACTCACGACACAGGCGCCGTCGCCGGCGCCCGGCCTTATCGAGCCTCGTGCGGATGCGCTTATCAAGGCGACTGGGATCGACTTCCGCATTGGCGGCAATCGCGCATTCTATGCGCCCGGCCCTGACTTCGTGCAGGTCCCCCCGCCGCAGGCCTATTTCGAGCCGATCAACTGGCACCGCACCGCACTTCACGAACTCGGCCATGCTACCGGACACACATCGCGGGTCGGGCGCGATCTCTCGGGCTCATTCGGCACCAAGAAATACGCCTTCGAGGAGCTGGTCGCCGAGATTAACGCAGCCTTTTGCTGCGCCTCGATCGGCATCGTGCCGACCGTCAGGCATGCCGACTATGTCGGCTCCTGGCTCGAGGTCCTGCGCGAGGACAACCGCGCCATCGTGCGCGCCGCGAGCCAGGCCAGCAAGGCTGCCGACTACCTGCTCAGCTTCCTCCCGCCGGAGGATAAGGCCTCAGGCGTGTTTTCCCGAGCAGCCTGACTTTCCACAGGCTTGAATCGCGACCGGACCTTGCCCATCTGTAGCCCATAGGTTACAACGGGGGAGGTTCGGGAGCGCGGATGGCTATAGTCAAAATCAATCCGATCAAAATCGAGGGCTGCTGGCACTCGGGAATTGCGCTGGATCTTCATACGACCAGCAGCACCCCGATCGGATACAATGAATCCGGTCACATGCAGTTCGACACCGTGCGGCCTGAAATCGCCGAACTTCTTTATCGTCTGAAGAACCGCGCGGACAAGGATGCGGCGGGACCGATCATCGAGACTGTCGCCAATTACCTTTCCGCCCACCGCGAGAAGTTCGACTGCATCGTCCCGGTTCCCCCGTCCAGCCAACGCGCCCTCCAACCGGTCATCGTCCTTGCCACGGGCATCGGCGCTGAGCTTGCGGTGCCGGTGCTGTCGTGCATTACGACGACGCGCCCGACATCCCAGCTCAAGAACGTCACCGACCCGGCAGAACGCAAGAAGCAGGTCGAGGGCCTCTATCAGGTCGACGCGACGCAGACCCAGGGGCGCAGTATCCTGCTCTTCGACGATCTCTTTCGGTCGGGAACCACGATGAACGCCATCACGGATGAGCTGCTCGGCCCAGGCAAGGCCGCATCGGTCCGTGCCCTCACCATCACCAAAACACGGAGCAACCATTGAACACGATCTTCATAGGCGGCTCGCGACACGTTTCCCGGCTTCCCCCCGAGGTTAAGAAGCGGCTCGACAACGTCGTCGCGAGCGGCCACCGCGTCATCGTCGGAGACGCCAACGGCGCCGACAAAGCGGTCCAGAAGCACTTCCTCGACAAGCACTATGACAAGGTCACAGTGTTCTGCTCGGGCAGCGCGCCACGCAACAATCTCGGCCCCTGGGTCATCCAACAGGTCGATGCGCCCAAGAGCGCCAAAGGCTTCCAGTTCTACGCGGCCAAGGATCGCGAGATGGCACGCGAAGCCGACTTCGGCCTGATGATCTGGGATGGGAAGAGCCCGGGCACCGTGCTCAACGTCCTTCGCCTCGCACTCGCCGGAAAGATCGCCGTCCTCTTCAACGTTCCCGACAAGGATGTCGTGAATATCAAATCCGTGGATGCGTGGAGAAACTTCATCGCGCATTGCAGCGACGAGCTGCGCAAGGACGTGAAGGAGCGCGCGACCCCCGACGAGTGGCGGCTGGTCGAAACCAGCAGTCAGCCCACCTTTCTGTCCTCGATGGAGGAGGCACCTACGGCTGAAGCGGAAGGAGCACCCCCGGCTGAAGCGCCAGAGGACATCGCGGCCGAGGCCGACCCAACCTCGCTTCCCGAAGGGCCCTCACTCGACGATGTCGTCAAGGCGCTCAATGATGCGCTCGCGCGCGCGGATACGAGCGCGATCAAGGAGACGCTCGGTCAATTCGCACGCGACCGCGGCATGAGCCAGGTCGCCCGCGAAACCGGCCTCGCTCGCGAGAGCCTCTACCGATCGCTCGATTCCAAGGGAAATCCCGAGTTCACCACGATCCTGAAGGTGCTGTCCTCGGTCGGACTGCGTCTTGAAGTGAAGCCCGACGAAGGGAAGACGGAAACCCAGCCGGCCGAACCCGACGCCGAGCCGAAGCGCGCCCGAACAGGCGTCGCCGCGCGATAGAGGGAGAGGAGTGACGGGATTTTCGTGACGGCTTGGAGGTCGAGAGAGTCTCCCGGCCGCCCGTCGCGGAGTACATCCCGATGGCTACTGCCGTTCAGAAGATCACCCTGTCGTCCTCGCGCGACATTCCCTTCAACAAGCTCATTCTCTCCCAAACCAACGTCCGGACCAGAAAAGACGGCATCTCCATCGAGGACATGGCGGCCTCGATCGCCCGTCGTGGGCTGATCCAGAGTATTCACGTGCGCCCCGTTCTCGACGCCGACGGCGCCGAGACCGGCATGTTCGACGTTCCCGCCGGGGGCCGACGCTACCGCGCTCTCGAACTCCTGGTGAAGCAGAAGCGCCTCGCCAAGACCGCGCCGGTCCCATGCGTTGTGGGCGACGCCAAGAGTCCGATCCTGGCAGAAGAGGTCTCCCTCGCCGAAAATATCGACAGGCTGCCGCTGACACCGCTCGAACAGTTCCGCGCATTCGCCGCGATGCTGTCGAAGGGCATGTCGGAGGAAGAGATCGCTTCGGCCTTCCTGGTTCAGGTGCAGGTGGTCAAGCAGCGTCTCCGGCTCCTCACTGTCTCGCCGGCGCTGTTGGAGGTCTACGAGGCCGACGACATGACGCTTGAACAGCTTATGGCTTTCGCGGTCTCCAGCGATCACGCCCGACAGGAGCAGGTCTGGGACGCCATCAAGAACGCTTGGTCAAAGGAGCCATACCAGATCCGGCGCATGCTGACCGAGCAAACCGCGCGCGCTTCCGACAAGCGGGCCGTGTTCGTCGGCCTCGATGCTTACGAGGCCGCCGGCGGCGCGATCATGCGGGATTTGTTCGAGGACGATGACGGCGGCTGGCTGCAGGATGTCGCGCTTCTCGATCAGCTTGTCACCGAGAAGCTCAAGGTCGCAGCCGAGGAGATCGCGCGCGAGGGCTGGAAGTGGGTCGCGGTCGCCGTCAGCTTTCCCTATGGCGCCGCGAACGGCCTGCGTGAGCTGGTCGGCCTCCCCACAGATCTCACTGTCGATGAACAGGTGGCGATCGAGGCCCTGAAGGCGGAATACGACAAGCTCGAAGCCGAGTTTGAAGGGGCCGACGAGTTGCCCGACGATGTCGACCAGCGCCTTGGCGAGATCGAGACGTCCCTTGCGACCTTCGACAACCGCCCCACCCTCTACGACGCGACCGAGGTCGTGCGCGCCGCGTCTTCGTCAGCATAGACGCCAACGGCACGCTCGATATCGACCGAGGTTATGTCCGCCCCGACGACGAAGCGCCCGCGGAGCCCGTAGGAGAGCCCGTCGAACCCGGCACGGAGACCGGAGCCGCCGAGACCACGGTCCAACGCGCGGTCATCACCATCGGCGGTGCGCCCGTTGAGCAGGAGGAAGACGATGACGATGTCATCAAGCCGCTCCCCGAGCGTCTGGTGACCGAACTCACCGCCTATCGAACCCTCGCGCTCCGTGACGCAGTCGCCGGCAATCCGCACGTCGCCATGACGGCGCTACTCCACAAGCTCGTGACCGACACCTTCCTTCGAACGTCTGCGAGCGGCGGCTGCCTGGAAGTGTCGGTCCGCCACGTTTTCTTTCCTGCCCAGCCGGACGACCTCAAGGACAGCCGGTCCGCCAAGTCGGTCGCCGAGCGCCATGAGGCTTGGAAGGTCGACGTGCCGACCGACGACGACTCGCTGTGGGACTGGATCGCGGACCTCGACGACGCCAGCAGGATGGCGCTGCTTGCGCACTGCGTCAGCTATGGCGTCAACGCGCTGGTCGAGAAGGTCGATCGGTACGGCGGTGCCGGCCTGTCGCAGCATAGCCTCGATCGCCGCGTCGGCCAGGCCGACAGGCTTGCGCGGGCGGTGAGCCTCGACATGGCCGAGGCCGGCTGGCGGCCAACCTCCGGCAATTACCTCGGCCGCGTCACCAAGATCCGCATTCTCGAAGCGGTTCGCGAAGGCGCCGGCGAGCAGGCCGCCCAGCTCATTGACCACCTGAAGAAAGGCGACATGGCCAAGGAGGCCGAGCGCCTTTTGGCCGACACCGGCTGGCTGCCGGAGCCCATGCGCTTGGTCGCCGACGAGCCGAGCGCTGTTCACCTCTCTACGGTCGAGGTCGACGCGGCAATCGAGCTGCCGCAATTCCTCTCCTCCGACGAGGAGGACGCGGAGGCGGCCGATGCAGAAGAGGACCCGGTCGCCTTGGTCGCCGCGGAGTGACGTTCGCGGGGCGGTTTCGGCCGCCCCGTCCACTCTTCTCGCGATCGGGCCCTTGACAAATCCGGCTTACCGTACCACCTTCCTCAGTACCACCATACGACGTACCACCCTATGATGTTCTAGATTGCGAGGATCGCCCATGACCGACAAGAAGCCGCTCTCCCGCGTCCAGAAGCAACGCGAAATCCGCGTCGCTGCTGGATGGCAGGAGGTGAAAGTGTGGGTCCCGACCGAAAAGGACGCCGATGATATCCGCAACCTGGCCGATGAGCGTCGAAAGAAAGCCGAAGCGCTCGAAGGCCTCCACGACGAGGTAAAAACAGTGACACCAGAAACCCAGACCCGCATCGCCCAGGCGATCGCGGAGCACGGTTCGGCCGCCTACACGCATTCTTCCGGAGCGGTCCTCGACCTGATGACGAAGCTCGCCGACGAAGACGATCTCCAGAGCTTCTCGCGTGCCTTCATCATCTTGGCGCGCGCAAAGCCGACCAATGCCGCATCGGTCGCGAGCTTCATCCCGGCGAAGATCAGCAACTTTCTCATCAAATATCGGGGCGTCGATCCGCGTATGATGATGGACTGGACTCACGCTCATCCCGAATGGACCGACCGCCTCAAGGACGCGGTTCGCGATCCCGAGCGGTTCGAGCTGGTCGTCGAGGCCATGGCGCAAGAAATGAAGCGGCCTCACTGACCGCGGCAGATCCCAAAGGAGGCCCGGCGAAAGCCGGGCTTTTTTATGCCCGCGGCAGGCGGTGCCCAACTCGGGGAGTTCGAGAGCAAGAGGACGGCCGGGACGGGTTTGAGCCCGTCCGGTCGAGAGAGAGCGCCGGGCGGGCTCGACCGTGTCCTGCTCTCCGAGGTTTCCTCCATGCTCCACTCCCTGATCCCCGCCGTCGAGCCCGCGGCCCCGCTTCGGCTCGCGCCCGAAGCAGTATCGGCCGCTGTCCTGCTCGCCGCCGAGCACCTCGTCCCCCATCTCGAACAAGGCCGTCCGGTTGACGCAGCCACCCTGCGCGCCGCCATGGCGGTGGCCTTCGGCGCGTCCGACGCTGCCGGCACCTGGGACTGGAAAACGGCCTATGACGCCTGCGAAGTCGCGATGGTCCTGTTCCTGCGGAAATACGGAAGGGCGCTTTTCCGCAAAGCCGCTTTGCCGGCTTCACGTCTTTCCGCGCTGACCAAAGTCGCCAACCTTCTGCCGACGCACACGCGTCGCTCCGAGGAAGCGCAGGCTTTCCAGCAATTCTCGACGCCGGTCCCGCTCAGTCTTGCCGCCCTGACCGCGGCATCGCTGACTTCGACCGACCGCGTGCTGGAGCCTTCGGCCGGCACCGGCCTGCTTGCGATCCTCGCCGAGATCGCCGGTTCCGCGCTCATCCTCAACGAGCTTGCCGACACGCGCGCCGATCTCCTCACGTCACTCTTTCCGGCCAGCCCTGTTACGCGCTTCGACGCCGCCCAGATCGACGATCACCTCGATCGGACGGCCGTTCCCAGCGTCATCATCATGAACCCGCCGTTCTCGGTGATGGCCAACGTCACCGGACGGATGGCCGACGCTGCCTATCGCCATGTCGCCTCGGCCCTGGCACGCCTTGCCGATGGCGGCCGCCTGGTCGCGATCACTGGCGCAAACTTCTCACCCGACGCCCGTGCGTGGCGCGACGCCTTTATCCGCCTGCAGGAGCGCGGACGGGTCGTTTTCACGGCCGCCGTCGCGGGCTCGGTCTATGCCAAGCATGGCACAACCATCGAGACGCGCCTGACCGTCATCGACAAGGCGCCGGCCGAGGACGCCATCCGCTTTCCGGACTCTCCCGGCCTCGCACCCGATGTCGCGACGTTGCTCGCATGGATCGACAAGCAGATTCCGGCCCGGTTGCCGGTATCGGTCCCTAAGACGATCGCCGATGCGCCTGGCGCGCCGCGCACCGTGCGCGGCTTTCTCGCCCGGGCCGCGTCCGCAGCCCCTGCGCGCCGCATGGCCCAGCCCGAAGGCGTGCCCCTCGACTATGAGACGATCGACCGGACGCCGCCGGAAGGCGGTCGCCTGTCGGATTCGATCTACGAGACCTATGCGCTCCAGTCGATCCTCATCCCCGACGCTCAGCCGCATCCCACGAAGCTGGTGCAATCGGCCGCGATGGCGTCGGTCGCGCCGCCGAAGCCGAGCTACCGGCCGCTGCTCCCCACCCACATCGTCAGCGACGGCGTGCTGTCCGACGCCCAGCTTGAGACGGTGATCTATGCCGGCGAGGCCCATGGCGACTATCTCGCCGGCGCCTGGACCGTGGACGAGACCTGCGACCTCGTCTTGGCCGCGCCGGACGATGCGCAAAATGCCGTCCGCTTCCGCAAGGGCTTCATGCTCGGCGATGGCACCGGCGCCGGCAAAGGCCGCCAGTCGGGCGGGATCATCCTCGACAACTGGCTCCAGGGCCGGCGCAAGGCGGTCTGGATCTCCAAGTCGGACAAGCTGCTGGAGGACGCCCAGCGCGACTGGTCCGCACTCGGCATGGAGCGGCTGCTGGTCACGCCCCTGTCGCGCTTCCCCCAAGGCACTGCGATCCGTCTCGCGGAAGGCATCCTTTTCACCACCTATGCCACGCTACGGTCCGACGACCGCGGTGAGAAGCTTTCGCGGGTCAAGCAAATCGTCGAATGGTTGGGCTCCGATTTCGACGGAGTGATCATTTTCGACGAAAGCCACGCCATGCAGAACGCCGGTGGCGGCAAGGGAGAACGGGGCGATGTCGCGCCTTCGCAGCAGGGCCGTGCGGGCTTGCGCCTCCAGCACGCCCTGCCGAACGCACGCGTCGTATACGTCTCGGCAACCGGCGCGACCGCCGTCCACAATCTCGCCTATGCCCAGCGGCTCGGCCTATGGGGTGGTGAGGATTTCCCTTTCGCCAACCGTGCCGAATTCGTCGAGGCCGTCGAGAATGGCGGCGTCGCGGCTATGGAAGTGCTGGCGCGCGATCTCCGCTCCCTCGGCCTCTACACCGCCCGCTCGCTGTCCTATGACGGCGTCGAATATGAGTTGCTCGAACACCAGCTCACGCCCGAGCAGACACGCATCTACGATGCCTATGCCGGCGCCTTCGCCATCATCCACAATCATCTCGACGCGGCGATGCAAGCCGCCAACATCACCGGCGACAGCGGCACGCTGAACCGGCAGGCGAAGTCGGCCGCACGCTCGGCCTTCGAGTCCGCGAAGCAGCGCTTCTTCGGCCATCTGTTGACCAGCATGAAAACCCCGACCCTGGTCCGCTCGATCGAGAAGGACCTGGCCGATGGCCATTCGGCTGTGATCCAGATCGTCTCGACCGGCGAAGCGCTGATGGAACGGCGTCTCGCCGAGATCCCGACTGAGGAATGGAACGACGTCCGCGTGGACATCACACCCAGGGAGTATGTCCTGGACTACCTCGCGCATTCTTTCCCGGTGCAGCTTTACGAGCCGTTCACCGACAGCGAGGGCAATCTGTCGTCGCGTCCGGTCTACCGGGACGGCCGGCCCGTCGAGAGCCGCGAAGCCGCCGCACGGCGAGACGAGCTGATCGAACGGCTGGCGTCGCTGACGCCCGTGCCCGGCGCGCTCGACCAGATCGTCCAGCGTTTCGGCACCGACACAGTGGCCGAGCTGACGGGCCGCTCGCGCCGCGTGGTACGCAAGGGCGAACGCCTTGCCGTCGAGAACCGAGCTGCTTCCGCCAATCTCGCGGAAACAGCCGCATTCATGGACGACCAGAGGCGCGTACTCGTCTTCTCTGACGCTGGCGGCACCGGGCGCAGCTATCACGCCGATCTCGCGGCGCGGAACCAGCGCCTGCGCGTCCATTATCTGCTCGAACCGGGTTGGAAGGCCGACGCCGCCATCCAGGGCATTGGCCGCACCAACCGAACGAACCAGGCGCAGCCTCCACTCTTCCGGCCGATCGCCACCGACGTGAAGGCCGAGAAGCGCTTCCTCTCGACCATCGCGCGCCGGCTCGACACGCTCGGCGCGATCACACGTGGCCAGCGCCAGACCGGTGGACAGGGCCTGTTCCGACCCGAGGACAATCTGGAATCGCACTATGCGCGCGATGCGCTCCGCCAGCTCTATCTCCTTCTGGTGCGCGGCAAGGTCGACGGCTGCTCGCTCAACCGCTTCGAGTCCGCCACCGGCCTGAAGCTGATGGACGACAACGGTATCAAGGACGAGCTGCCGCCGATCACCACCTTCCTGAACCGGCTCCTGGCGTTGACCATCGATCTGCAGGGCGTGCTCTTCACGGCGTTCGAGCAGCTCCTCACCACTAAGATCGAGGGCGCGATCCGCAGCGGCGTTTATGATCTCGGATTGGAGACGCTGCAGGCTGAGAGCTTTATCGTCACGGACAGCCGGGTGATCCACACGCATCCGGGCACCGGCGCCGAGACGCGGCTGCTAACCATCGCGCGGCGCGAGCGCAATCGCCCTACCACGCTCGACATGGCGATCGACCATCTCGCCGATCCCCGCGCGCAGCTCCTCGTCAACGGCCGATCCGGCCGGGCCGCTGTGCAGATCCCAGCGCCATCCATGATGCTCGACGATGGTGAGATCGAACGGCGCGTCTGCCTGATCCGGCCGATGGAGCAGCACTACGCGCCGCTGCGCATGTTGGACGAGAGCCATTGGGAGGAAGTCGACCGTCCCACCTTCGCAGCCGCCTGGGGAGCCGAGCTGGCCGAGGTGCCGGAGTTCTCCGACAGCATCATCCACATCGTCGCCGGTCTGCTACTGCCGATCTGGAAGCGGTTGCCCAACGAGTCAACGCGAGTCTATCGGCTCCAGACCGACGCCGGCGAGCGCATCATCGGTCGCCGCGTCTCGCCCGCCTGGGCCGCAAACGCCGGCGCCATGGGCGCCAGGACCCTGACGCCAGAAGCCGCCTTCACGGCGCTGATCGACGGCACGACCACCCTCGATGTCAGTGAGGGCATGCAGTTGCGCCGCGCCCGTGTGATGGGGACCAACCGCATCGAACTATCGGGCTTCACCGACGCGATGCGTGATCGGCTGCGCGCCTATGGCCTCTTCAGCGAGATCATCTCATGGAAGCTGCGCTTCTTCGTGCCCGTTGATGCATCAGGGCCCGCCATCCTCGCCAAGCTACTGGACACCTTCCCCGTTGCGCGCATCTCCGGGCGGGAGGCTGCGTGATGGCCAGGCAAGACGCTTCCGACCTTGCGCACAGTCTCGGCCGACAGGCCGAGGCGGTGTGCCGGCACTATCTCTCCAGCGGACGTCGCGAGGGCCGCTACTGGTTGGTCGGCGACGTGCGCAACACGCCGGGCCGCTCGATGTATGTCCGGCTGAAGGATTCATCGAAGGGCGTCGCAGGCAAATGGACCGACGCCGCCACCGGCGAGCATGGCGATCTCCTCGACGTTATTCGTGAAAGCTGCGGCCTGATCGACTTCAAGGACGTGGCCGACGAGGCACGGACCTTTCTCAGCATGCCGCCGCCGGAACCGGAGCCACGATCGCACGAGCGTCGGAGCCCCGCGCCGAGCGGCTCGCCGGAAGCGGCGCGGCGTCTCATCGGGATGTCGCAGCCGATAGCGGGCACAATCGTGCAAGCGTATTTACGGGAACGCGGCATTACGGATTTACGCGGAACCGGAAGCCTCCGCTTCCATCCGCGCTGCTATTATCGGCCCGACGAGCATTCGCCTACCGAGACATGGCCGGCGATGATCGCCGCCGTCACCGATCTCGACAGCAAGATCACGGGCGCGCACCGAACCTGGCTCGATCCCCGATCGCGCGACAAGGCGCCGATCGACACGCCGAGGCGAGCCATGGGCGACCTGCTCGGCAACGCGGTGCGCTTCGGCATCGGCGGCGAGGTCATGGCGGCCGGCGAAGGCATCGAGACCGTCCTGTCGCTCCGACAGGTGCTTCCCGACATGCCGATGCTGGCGGCGCTCTCGGCAGCACATCTCGCCGCCATCCTGTTCCCCGATACGCTGCGACGGCTCTACATCGTGCGCGACAATGATCCGGCCGGTGACGGTGCGCGTGACAGCTTGATCGAACGGGCCAACGCCGTCGGGATCGAGGCGATTGTCATCTCGCCGGCGCTCAGCGACTTCAACGAGGATCTCCGCACCCTCGGCATCGAGCATCTCCGGCAGCAGTCGCGGATGCAGATTGCACCCCAGGATGTCGCAAGGTTCATGGCGCTGGCGGGATAGCCCGGCACGGGAGACCGACAATGGCGGTGCGTCGTCGTGCTCGCAGATGCACCAACCGTCGGAGGGGGACCGCGCCTCGGCCTTCGAGAGGGCGATCGGCCAGCAAACGGGCCTGCCCAACAATGGCTGCGGCTGACGATTTTCCGGCGGCGCGTGCCGCGCCTTTCCATCGCGAGACAAAATCGCCGGCCTCCGCCATCCTCCGCTGACGCTCCGGCCCTGCGCCTTGCTCCGGGTGCAGGGCCGGCCCGCCCGCCGGCTTTCGTCGCCATGAAGGCCGCGACGGTCGCGGTCCATCCGACGGAGCATCCCATGAGCGAGCACGACGACTTCGAACCGCATCACGCCTCATCACCGACCGACCATGTCCTCACCGAGCTTCAGCTCCACGGCTACCGTCCCTTCGAGGATGAACCCGACCAGCGACTCCTCCCGGACGGCAATGCGGTTGCAGGCGCCATCGCCGACATCTTCGACGCCCTGATCGGAACGCTGGAGGACACTCGCCTCGAACCCGACCTCGACGATCTCCTCTGGTCGACGGTCAACGTCTTTCACCGCGCCACCGACCGGATCGCGCGCGAACTCGACGACAACGAGCAGGCGCAACGCCGCGGGCAACGTGAACAGGACGGCAGCGAGGTAAAGGCCGTCGAACTCGAGCGCCACATCGCCGAAGGCCAAACTCTGATCGAACGTCAGAACGCCTTCGAACTGATGCGCGACCGGGCGGCCGAACATTACGAACGCCACGTCGGCAAAACCTGGCTTCCGCGCAGCGGGTCAAGGGTCAACCACCGCAATCTCACCTCGGCGATGATCGACAGCCGCGACTTCCTGGCAGCGAAACGGCGCGCTGAGCAGACGATCCTTCTTCCGCCTGGTCCGAAGATCCTCGTGACCGGCGGTCTCGACTTCAACGATCACCGGCTGATCTGGGCGAAGCTCGATCAGGTACACGAAAAGCACCCGGACATGGTGTTGCACGGCAAATCGCCGAAAGGCGCCGAGAAGATCGCCTCGCTCTGGGCCACGAACCGCAACGTGCCGCAAATCGGCTTCGCTCCCGACTGGACGAAGCACGGCCGCGCAGCGCCCTTCAAGCGCAATGACGAGATGCTGGAAATCCTGCCGAAGGGCGTGATGCACTTCCCCGGCACCGGCATCAATGACAACCTCGCCGACAAGGCCAAGAAGCTCGGCATTCCGGTATGGAAGTTCGGCGGCGCGTGAGCGCCGCCTGCCGGCAAGACGACTGAAACGCTGGATCGCAGCGCGCAACGTTTCTACTTAAGTCACTGAACGGACAGCGGGGATGCGATGAGCACAATCACGGACGACGACAACAAAACCCATATGGCACCTGTCGTCGCCGAGGGCTTCACGCTCGATCCCCCGGATTTGAGCGTCTTTCGTCGTGGACGCATATGCTGATGCACCTCGTCAACGCGCGCACCAACTTCGAGTGGGTGCGTGACCACCCGGTCGAACTCGGCGAAATGGAAAACTCGCTGCGCCAACAGGCGTTCTTCGTCGCCGGGATCATGGCCTACTTCCGCTGCTATGCATCGTCGGGATCGGGAATTCCGATACTCGATGCGAAGAAGGTCTATGAGGCATCAGACGATGGAAAGCAGGTCCACGAACGTCTCATCGGCCTGCGTAACTCGATCGCCGCACACACCGACGCGTCGGACATCGTTCGCCTCACCCTCGCAGTGAAGGAGGAGCCCGAACGTCTTGTCATCTGGCACCTGTGGACGATGGCGGTCCCCGTCAACGAGATCGCCGATTTCCTGGAAGCTGTCGCCCACACCGAGCACTTCGTCACGATCAGCCTGAACAAATACTTGAACCGGCTCGAAAAGGACCGTGGCAAGACGATTGAACTCGACTGACGTTTTCCCGGTATCACCGCGGCTCCTGACGCGAAAACCACCCCCGCTTATCTGCGCTGATCCTTGGTCAGACTGATCGCCTGACGCCATCAACCCGTAAAGGGTCGGCTATGCGAGCATGCCGCCGCTTCGGCTGCGCCTGCGCGGTGATTGCAGCGTTCAGTCCGACACTTCGGGCGCTTGTCAGCGGGGGATGGTCCTCCGCTCAAACAGGAGCCGGATCGATGTCCCTCAACGACGCGCACGCCTTCGCCTTCAGCCTCGCCACCACCCTGATGGCCGCCATCATCATCTTCCAGGCCGGCGACGGCACCCTCTCGGTGACGCCCGCCAGCGAATACGACGGTGACATGGCCGCGATCGTCCATGAGATCGATCCCTTCGCCCCATAACCGGGGCGAACCGGCGCCGCCGCGCGGAAGTCGCCCGCGATTTCCGCTCCCGGCGAAGTCGATTTTCCGCTATAGTTCGATCGCGCCGCGGTGGTGGTGGAAGCGCGAACCGTCAGATTTTTTCTCACGGAGGCCACCACCATGATCATCCTTGCAATACTCGCATCCCTCGCAGCCATCGGCCTGCTTTGCTGGCTGCTGTTCACGCTGGCCGTCTTCGCGCTGCCGGCTTTCGTCGGCGTGACCGTGGGTGTCTGGGCGCACGCCACAGGCGCCGGCATCCCCGGCGCCGTCCTGGTCGGCGCCGTCGCCGCCGCCATCACGCTGGCGGCCGGCCACCTGTTGATCACCTTCGTTCGGCCAATGTGGCTGAAGCTGATCGTGGCCGGGGCCTTCGTTTTGCCGGCGGCGATCGCCAGATACCATGCCACCCATGGCATCGTGAAGCACCTCATGCCGTCCGACGGATGGCAGATCACCTTCTCCGTTATCGGTGCAATTGCGGTGAGCATCACCGCCTTTGCGCGGGTCGCAGGAATGGCGGCGGCCCCAGGCCCGTCCGGCCGGGATCTCGCGCGAGCCTTACCGTCGTCATCGCCGTTGGGAGGGCCAGATCAGCGGCGGTCGACGACCGCACACGTCGTCTCAGGCTGTTGGGATTGAAGCGTGTGCTGCAGATAGACGCTGGGGCCCGGAAAGCGGCCCTCATTGGAGCGGCTGACGTGGCAGGACCATGTCTCGGCGGCACAACGGAGATCCGGCGCGGCGATCTCCCAGTTGGCGGTGGAGGGGCAGGATGCAGCGCCAATGCTCCGCCGGAAGGGAAACGAAGCCGGTGAGCACGCCGCGACGCCGGTTTGCCGGTGCGGGAGGGCCGCCATCTTCTCCGTTATCTGACCGTGCCTCAACCGCTCCAAAACGGCCTCTCCAATGGCCTGATCTGGCCGAACGCCGGCTAACGCCTCGATCGCCTATGACGCAACAGCGGCGTCAAACTTTCTTCCCCTGCCGGCTGCGCCGCCATTCCTCGCGAGACAAGAAAGCCCTCCTTAGCTGTCAGGCCCCTGCGGGGTGCGCCGTCGATCGCCTCCGGCCAACCGATCGCCATCGAGGCCGCAATGGTGCGGGCTCGGGAACGGAAAAACGGAGACTTACAATGGCGACCATCGGCACCTTCAAGAAGACCGGCTCGAACGAGTTCACCGGCGAAATCGTCACCCTCAGCCTGCAGACCAAGAACGTCCGCATCGTCCCCGAAGCCCGCGCCACCGGCGAGAACGCCCCCAGCCACCGCGTCTTTGTTGGCCGCGCCGAGATCGGCGCCGCCTGGTCCAAGACCTCCAACGAGGGGCGCGCCTATCTGGGCCTGAAGCTCGACGATCCCAGCTTCAACGCCCCGATCTACGCCAACCTCTTCGACGACGAGGAAGGCGAAGGCTTCAGCCTCATCTGGTCCCGTCCGAACGGCCGCCGCAACGGCGAGTAAGGCCAGCGCGACGCCCCGCCCGGGTAGTCCGGGCGGGGCCAAATGCCTCGGGGCAACCGAATCAGTTTCCGACAAAAGGCGTGGGTTCGGATTTCAGAAGGCAGTATCAGGTAGCGTCAGGCGGCTAGAACGACTATTATAGTCGTAGTTCTGGCGTGTGCGTTCGTGTCGGTGGGAGGTGATCAATGCATGATCACCGCCCAACAATCACGGGCCGCACGCGCGTTGCTCGGATGGAACCAGGAGACGCTCGCTGACAAGGCCCAGGTATCACTGACCGCGCTGAAACGCCTCGAATCCTTAAGCGGTCTCGAGGTGTATGAGACCACGCGCGACCAGGTCCGGCGGGCGCTTGAAAGCCACGGTATCCTCCTCCTGACCACCGACCAGGGCGAAGGAGTGATGGTGATCCGTGGAAAAACCAACAAGCGATAGAGCCCCTTTGACCATTGGCTCGCCCTGGCGTTGTCACTGGCGGCGCGGGTTGCGCTGCGGTGCAACCGAAGAACGGTTAACAAATCCCTCCGGAATGGATAAGAATGATTCCAGGGGACGGTTGTGACCAAGACAGACTTTTTAGATGAGCCGCCAGAGAGCGCGGTGCTCACGACATATGATCGTGAGCACATGAAGCTCTATCTGCGGCTGCTCGACGCCGCCACGGACGGTGCCGACTGGCGCGAAGCTGTCCATATTCTCTTCGGTCTCGATCCAGAATGCGACCCTGACCGGGCGCGGCGCGTCCACGACACCCATCTCGCCCGCGCCCGCTGGATGACAACCCACGGCTATCGCGAGCTCGTGCGTGAAGGCTACCGCCACTAAGGCGGTGATGCCGCTGCGGCAACACCCGTTGCCGGCTCAGGGACTTCCTTACCGTCGCTTAACTGGGAATCGTATCCAGCTCAAAACGCACCAATAATGCGAGCTAGGAGGATTTCGATGTCGCCCGACACATCCCGGTGGCGATCGTCATCAAGTTACGATTACGTCGACCAGCTCACCGCTCCAGACATTGGCTGGGAATGGCTGCGACGAAACGAGGACTATCAACGCGACTATGCCGAACTCAGCGGTGCGCCGAGAGAGTCACCATCGCTGATCGCGCGCGCCGGCAGCCAATGGGGGTTGCGATTTCCTTGTCGCCCCTGCTCTGAACTCCGCCGAGGCGCAAGTATTCTGGCTTCCGGAAGAGAATACCGGATCGGTGATACTGACGCCGGCGCCGGCCTCCATCGCTGCCGATAGCACGCCTTTCCTGCAGCCCGGCCGACCGCTGGATCACCCCACCGAACACGACCTTCACATCCTGCACGACCTGAGCAACGGGCAACGCCTGCACCTGGCGCTTCCCCGCGACGGATCGGCCGCGCAGCCACTCGTAGCGGTGATCCCACTCGGCATGGAGGGATTCGATCGCATGGAAGCCGTTGCTCGGCTGCTTGCCTCCCTTCACGGGCGCGCCGTTCCACCCGACACGCGCCTCACGCGTCAGCAACTGGCCCGCGCGCGGCGCATGCTGCAAGCAATCGATGGATTTCGGGCCGGAGCGACCCAGCAGGAGATCGCCGAGGTTATACTGCGCATCGGCAAACTCACCCGTGACGAATGGCAAGCCGCTTCCGCCCGCCACGTCGTCGCAGGCCTCCTCGGCGGTGCACGCGCGATGATCGCGGGCGGCTATCGCAAACTGCTTCGTCATCGCCGCCGATCCTAGCCGGATCGCACGCGGCTCATGGTGTGGGGATTTAGTACCCCCCAAAATCCCGCTGCAACTCGCCGGTTTCCCTTCGCCATCGTGGCCTTCGTCAGCCGCTGAACGCCAGCGGCCCCCACGGACACCACGGAGGCCCGATCATGACACCCAATCTCAGTGCATTGCCGCCGCGTTTTCTACGCACCCAGGAAGCAGCGCACTTCCTGGGCCTGTCCGCCCGCACGCTGGAGAAGCATCGCACCTACGGGACCGGCCCGTCCTATCGCAAGCTCGGCGGCCGCGTCGTCTACGCCGTCGATGACCTGCAGGCCTGGACCGAACGCGGCGCCGTCACCTCGACCTCCGATCCGCGCGGCACGCTGCTTCCAGCCAAGCGTCATGATCCCGCGCCGCTCGCACACACCGGCCGCTACGCGCGCTGACCGCTCGGGCTCCCTCTCAATGACGACGCGATATCGCCCACTCTCGGAGCGCGGACAACTCGATCTGTTCCACGCACTTCCCGGCGACTTCGCGCCGCGCGACGCGCAGGATCTCATGGCCTATCCGTTCTTCTCCCTCTCCAAATCCCATCGCACCGCGCCGATCGACTTCGTCGCCGGCGACGTGTCGATCCGCGTCGAGGCTGTACCCGATCATGGCATGGCCACGATCTGGGATGCCGACATCCTGATTTGGGCGGCAAGCCAGATCGTCGAGGCACGCGACGCCGGCTTACGCACCTCGCGCCTGATGGCGGCGACGCCCTATGAGATTTTGAACTTCATCGGCCGCGGCGTCGGGCTGCGTGACTACCAGCGGCTGAAGGCCGCCCTCGACCGGCTTCAATCGACCACCGTCGCCACCTCGATCCGCCAGCCGGCGGAAGGTCGCCGGCATCGCTTTTCCTGGATCAACGAATGGCAGGAGCGCACCGACCGCCAGGGCAGGACGGCCGGAATCGAGCTGATTGTCCCCGACTGGTTCTATCGCGCCGTCCTTGATGACGCGCTCGTACTTACGATCGACCGGGCGTATTTCGATCTCACCGGCGGCCTCGACCGCTGGCTCTACCGTCTGGTGCGCAAACACGGCGGCAAGCAGCGCAACGGTTGGCGCTTCGATTTCCGCCATCTCTACCAGAAATCCGGAAGCCTCTCCCCTTTCAAACGCTTCGCCTTCGAACTGCGCGACATCATCCGCCGCCAGCCGCTGCCCGGCTATACGCTGTTCATCGAGGTCGAACTCGGCGGCCGCGTGCTGCTGGCCTTCGAACCGTCGGTGCCCTGTGGACAAGCTGTGGATAGCCTCGTGCTATCGGGAACCCGAACTATCGTGCCATCGGGAACCGCTGGCACGTGCTATCGGGAACCCAAACAGGGCATAAGCCACGAAAAACAAAGCCGGAATCGCGCCCTTAACTTAAAGTCTAACCCAGAATCTAACCTTAGAAGACACGCGCGCGATGTGGAAAACATCGCAGGCCATCCCGAAATGACTTCCGGGACGCTATCGAAAATCACGCGCACCGATACTTCTAGCACGCCGCGACTCCCTCTCGATCAAGCATCGGGAGAGTCGGAATGATCGTCGCGCTCCTCAATCAAAAGGGCGGCGTCGGCAAGACGACGCTGGCCCTGCATCTCGCCGGCGAATGGGCCGCCAAGGGGAAGCGCGTCACGCTGATCGACGCGGATCCACAAGGCTCCGCGCTGGACTGGTCGCAGCAGCGCGCTCGCGAAGCGCTTCCGAGGCTCTTCGGCGTCGTCGGTCTGGCGCGCGACACGCTGCATCGCGAGGCCCCGGAGCTGGCGCGCGACGCCGATCACATCGTCATCGACGGTCCGCCGCGTGTCGCCGGGCTGATGCGCTCGGCGCTGCTCGCCGCCGACCTGGTGCTGATCCCGGTGCAGCCGTCGCCGTTCGACGGCTGGGCCTCGGCCGAGATGCTATCGCTGCTCGGCGAGGCCCGCATCTATCGTCCGGAACTCATCGCCCGCTTCGTGCTGAACCGCTGTGCTGCGCGCACCGTCATCGCCCGCGAGACGGCGGAGACCCTTGCCGATCACGACCCACCGGTGCTCGCCGCCACCGTTGGCCAGCGCGTTGCCTTCGCGGACGCCGCGCAATCTGGCCGCCTCGTTTCCGAAGTGGATGAGGACAGCCCCGCCGCCCGTGAAATCGCCGCGCTCTGCGCCGAGGTCGGGAGGATCGCGCCATGAGCGAGCGATCCTCGAAGCGCAGTTTCGCCGCGCGTCCCGCCGACCCCGAAAGCTGGATCAAGGCCTCCGACGTGTCCTCCACACGCGCCGCGTCCGATGGCGGTTACAGCGCCCGACTGACCATCGACGTCACATCGGATCTGCGCGGACGCATCAAGATCGCCGCCTTCCAGCGCGGCATCACCGTCACTGAGATGCTGCGCGAGCTGCTCGCACGTGAATTCCCCACCATCGAGGGAGACCCGTCATGACCGGCATCGCGGCCCCTCGCGTGCGCAGCAGCGCTGCGCCGACCAGCCCGCCACCGTCCACAACACTGGTCGAGCTGACCTGGATCGAGAAGAGACAAGAGAACTGGATCCGGTTCGGCCGCGACATCCACGAGCAAATCCTCGATCGCCGCCGCCGTGTCATAGGCTTTGCGCCAAACAGCACTTTCGCCTTCGTCCGCTGGGCGTCGAACGAGTTCGGCACTATCATCTCGCGCATCGACATCTTGCGCGCTGTCGGGACCGGCGAGCCGTTCCAGACGTTGCCCTTCGTGCGGCCCGGTGGCGACATCCTGCTGAAGATCGAAGGCTGGCCCAAGGTCGAGCGGGTGCTGCAGGCGGTCGACGCGATCGAGTCGATCGGTGTCGATCCGGCAGATGTATCGTCTGATCACTGGCGCCACGTCCACAACCGCCTGACCGCTGGCGAAGAGCCGCGCGCCTTCAGCGCCGAGCAGCATCGCGCCTTCCTGCTGCGCCGGAGGGCCGAGCCATGAGCCGCTTCGGCTACGTCATGGCGACGTATTTCGCGACGATGGGCATCGTCATGGCAGCCGTCCTGCCACTGCCGCTCAAGCTCATCTGGAATGCCTCTGCGAGTGTGCCGATCGGGCTCTACGCCATCGATTCCGATGATCTGCCCGAGGTCACCGACCTTGTCGCCGTCGATGCGCCCGAACCGCTCGCGACCTTCCTGTCCGATCGCGGTTACCTGCCGCGCGGTGTGCCGCTGATGAAGCGCGTCGCCGGCGTTGCCGGGCAGCGCGTCTGTCGCACAGGCCGCATGG
This sequence comes from Mesorhizobium subarcticum, assembly GCF_055456085.1. Classification (NCBI taxonomy): domain Bacteria; kingdom Pseudomonadati; phylum Pseudomonadota; class Alphaproteobacteria; order Hyphomicrobiales; family Phyllobacteriaceae; genus Mesorhizobium; species Mesorhizobium subarcticum. The sequence goes on from NZ_CM144237.1 coordinate 6,524,161, forward strand.
TTTCGGTCGACGGCGTGGACATGGCCGAGGCGCTCGAGCGCGACCGATCGGGCCGCCCCTTGCCGAGTTGGCAAGGCTGCCGGCTGCTGGGAGTTGGCGACATCTTGCTGATGAACTGGCAGGTCCGCGACAGCCTCGACGGCCGCTACTTCGGCCCCGTCTCGACCGACACGATCATCGGCCGGGCGACGCCTCTCTACACCGATGAAGACGGCAACGGCCGCTTCGAATGGCGCGCGCCAACGCGGTGACGCGCACGCCCATCCCGTCCTCAACCGCACAGCAAAGGAACTTCCCATGCCCCAGATCGGAGAATTCACCCGCACGCAGTCCGGCTATTCCGGCCGCATCCGGACCTTCTCGCTCGACATCGAACTGACGGTCGTTCCGGCCGAACCGTCAGACGCCGAGAACGCGCCTGACTACCGCATCCACCTCCGCGATGAAGACGGGCCGGAGGTCGGCGCCGGCTGGAAACGCACTGGCGAACGCGCCGGCGACTACGTCTCATTGCAGCTCGACGATCCCGTCTTCGCACAGCCGATCCGCGCCAATCTGTTCCAGTCGGGCGACGACAAGACCGCCTGGGGCCTGCACTGGAACCGCGCGCCGAAGCGCGGCGAGCGGGATTGAGCCGATGCGCTGGCCATCCCCGTCAGGCCCCCAAGTCACCGCTGCCGGTCGTCATCGCGCCGCCCGGCAAGCGGGCCTCCTTCTCCTTTCCGGCCTGTTTCTTGTCGGCGCGCCGTCGGCCGTCACGCTGGCGCAGAGTGCGCCCGTGGAACGTCCCAGTCACATCGATCCCTATGCCGTCCACATCGCGGAGGCCGTACAGCGCTTCGGCATTCCGGCGGCGTGGATCAGGGCGGTGATGCGGGTCGAAAGTGCGAATGACATGCGCGCCGTCTCGCCGAAGGGCGCGATGGGTCTGATGCAGATCATGCCCGAAACCTGGGCCGGTCTGCGCGTCCGTTATTCGCTCGGCAGGGATCCCTATAATCCGCGTGACAACATCTTGGCAGGCGCGGCGTATCTGCGCGAACTGCACGATCGGTACGGCTCGCCCGGATTTCTCGCGGCCTACAATGCGGGACCCGGTCGATATGAGAAATATCTCGCCGGCCGTCCCTTGCCGGCGGAGACACGTGCCTATGTGGCCGCCCTCCTCCCTTTTTTCGGCGGCGGTGAACTGACCGCTCCGGCGACCGTCGTTGCCGCCGCCGATTCGCAGGTCTGGTCCAAAGCGCCGCTGTTCATCGCGCAGCCGGAGCGCACAACGGGTGTCGATCCAGAGCAGCGCGGCGCTACTCGGGACGATGCACCGACAGCAACGACCGTGCGCGATGTCTCCGCCATCGTCCCGCGGTCGGGCGGCCTATTCGTCGCCCGCAATCGTGGGGGAGAGCCGCAATGAGGGCATTCGCACTATGGCGCGGCGTAGCGGGCTTCCGGTCAGGTTGGGCGGGAGAATGGGGATGGCAGGGAAACACGACCAACAGACGGCGAGATAAAAGCGCATGCCCGAAACGCTGTAAGCCTCTGAAGAGGCTTGCGTTTTGGCGTGCATGGCGGTCGGTCGCGGGCATGAAGCCCGGTTTTGTTGAGGAATTTCAAAGCCTCCGTATGCACGGCCCCGAAATGCTGCTCCTCGGATCTGCGTCATGACCAAGGGCGACAGCGATTTTCGGGTCCGGCCTGGCCGCATCAAAACCACGCGTGCGCCGAAGGCGAAGAGCTTCCTCAACCAGGTGCTGCGGGCCGCCAAAAAGGCGGGCCATACCGGCGCCTCGGCGTCAGGCAGACGCGCGTCCGGGCATAGTCGCTCGACCTTCGGCCGGGGGCGCGGCAGTTTCAGCCGCAGCCGCCTGTTCAACTCGACCCGTCGCGTCGTCGTCAAGGCGCGCGTCGTGCGCCATCAGGGCCGATCCTTCCGCTCCGCGCCGCTGTCGGCGCATCTGTCTTACCTCAAGCGCGAAGGCGTCAGCCGCGACGGAGAAAAGGGCGTGATGTTCGACGCCGGCTCCGATCGCACTGAGGATCTCGCCTTTGCCGACCGGTGCAAGGACGACCGGCACCATTTCCGCTTCATCGTCTCGCCCGAGGACGCCGGCGAGATGACCGACCTCAAGGCCTTCACGCGCGACCTCGCGAGCCAAATGGAAGCCGATCTGGGCACACGGCTCGACTGGGTCGCAGTCGATCACTGGAACACCGACAATCCGCACGTCCATCTGCTCGTGCGCGGTGTGGACGAGCGAGGGGCCGATCTCGTGATCTCGCGCGACTATATCAGCCGCGGCCTTCGGTCACGCGCCGAGGATCTGGTGGCGATCGAGCTTGGCCCAAAACCTGAGCACGAAATTCGCAACGCCCTGGAGAAGGAGGTCACCGCGGAGCGGTGGACCCGTCTCGATGTCGAGATCCGGGGCCATGCCGACGACGTCGGCGCCATCGACTTACGTCCCGATCCCAGCGGTGCGGCCAACCCGGAGATCCGACGCCTGATGATCGGCCGTCTTCAACATCTGGAGAAGATGGGGCTCGCCACCTCGGCTGGCTCCGGGGAGTGGATGGTCGGCATGGAAGCCGAACCCCATCTTCGCGACCTCGGCATGCGCGGCGACGTCATCAAGACTATGCACCGCGCCTTCACCGAGCGTGTTCAGGATCGTGGCGTCGCCGACTATGTGATCGACGGCGGGGCCGGCTCGCCGATCATCGGGCGTCTGGTCGACAAAGGCTTGCATGACGAGCTGACCGGCGAAGCTTATGCCGTGATCGACGGCATCGATGGCCGCGCCCATCATGTCCGCTTTCGCGGCATCGAAGCCTTTGAGCATGCGCCGCCTGCCGGTGGCATCGTCGAGGTTCGACGGTTCGGCAGCACGGAGGACCAGCGGCCGACTCTGGTGCTCGCCATCCGGTCTGATCTCGATCTGCGCAGCCAGATCACCGCGCCGGGCGCCACGTGGCTCGACCACCGTCTGGTGGAGCGTGAGCAGATGCCCCTCTCCACGGGTGGATTCGGCCGCGAGGCGCGCGACGCAATGCAGGCCCGTGCCGAACATCTCGCTGACGAAGGGCTCGGTCGCCGCCAGGGCCAGCGCATCATGCTCCAGCGCGATCTCCTCAGCACGCTGCGCCGCCGCGAGTTGGACGCCGTGGGCGAGAAGCTGTCGACCGAGACTGGCCTGCCTCATGTGAAGGCTGCGGCCGGCGAGCATGTCTCGGGCACCTATCGCCAGCGGCTGACGCTCTCCTCGGGCCGCTTCGCCATGATCGACAACGGGCTTGGCTTCCAGCTCGTGCCCTGGTCGCGCGAGATCGAACGCAAGCTAGGCCAGCACATCGCCGGCGTCGCCCGCGATGGCGGCGGCATCGAGTGGAGCCTGGGGCGCAAGCGCGACCTCGGCCTTTAGCCACGAACAAGAGACAAGGAGGACGCCTATGTCCGCGACCAAAATCCTCTGGGGCCAGATCATCGTTGTGTTCCTGATCGTCCTAATCACGACTTGGGGCGCGACGCAGTATGTCGCCTGGCAACTCGGATTTCAGGCCCAGCTCGGAGCGCCCTGGTTCAGCTTCGCCGGCATGCCGGTGTATTTCCCGCCCGCCTTCTTCGCCTGGTGGTTCTCCTATGACGCCTATGCGCCGGAGATATTCACACACGGCGCCTTCATCGCCGCCTCGGGCGGCTTCATCTCGATCGCAGTCGCCATCGGGATGTCAGTCTGGCGGGCGCGGGAAGCCAAGAATGTCGAGACCTACGGCTCGGCGCGCTGGGCCGAGAAGGAAGAGGTGAAGGCGGCCGGGTTGCTCGGCCCGGATGGCGTTGTCCTCGGTAAGCTGGAGCGCGACTATCTGCGCCATGACGGGCCCGAGCATGTGCTGTGCTTCGCGCCCACGCGCTCCGGCAAGGGCGTCGGCCTGGTCGTGCCGTCGTTGCTGACCTGGCCGGGTTCAGCCATCGTCCATGACATCAAGGGCGAGAACTGGCAGCTCACCGCCGGCTTCAGGGCGAAGCATGGCCGCGTGTTGCTGTTCGACCCGACCAATCCGAAATCCGCCGCCTACAATCCGCTGCTCGAAGTCCGCCGCGGCGATTGGGAGGTCCGCGACGTCCAGAATGTCGCCGACGTGTTGGTCGACCCGGAGGGCTCACTCGACAAGCGCAATCACTGGGAGAAGACCAGCCACTCGCTGCTGGTCGGCGCGATCCTGCATGTCCTCTACGCGGAAGCGGACAAGACACTTGCCGGCGTCGCCGGCTTCCTGTCCGATCCGAAGCAGCCCATTGAGGCGACGCTAAAGGCGATGATGACGACGCCGCATCTTGGGCCGAACGGGCCGCATCCCGTCGTCGCCTCCACGGCGCGCGAACTGCTCAATAAATCCGACAACGAGCGCTCCGGTGTGCTCTCCACCGCTATGTCGTTTCTCGGCCTCTATCGCGATCCCGTCGTCGCCCAGGTGACGCGGCGCTGCGACTGGCGGATCGCCGACCTGATCGCCGATCCGCGTCCGGCGACGCTCTACCTCGTGGTGCCGCCATCCGACATCTCACGGACCAAGCCGCTCATCCGCCTCGTGCTCAACCAGATCGGCCGCCGTCTGACCGAGGACCTGCACGCCAAGGAGCGAAAGCATCGCGTGCTGATGATGCTGGACGAGTTCCCGGCGCTCGGCCGTCTCGACTTTTTCGAGTCCGCCCTCGCCTTCATGGCCGGCTACGGCATCAAGAGCTTCCTGATCGCGCAGTCGCTGAACCAGATCGAGAAGGCGTACGGGGCCAACAACTCGATCCTCGACAACTGCCATGTCCGTGTCAGCTTCGCGACCAACGACGAGCGGACTGCGAAACGCGTCTCCGATGCACTCGGCACCGCGACCGAAATGAAGGCGATGAAGAACTATGCCGGGCACCGGCTTTCGCCTTGGCTCGGCCACCTCATGGTTTCGCGCTCCGAGACCGCTCGCCCGCTGATGACCCCAGGCGAGGTGATGCAGCTTCCGCCGACCGAAGAAATTGTCATGATTGCCGGCACCGCGCCGATCCGCGCGCAAAAGGCTCGCTATTATGAGGACGCCCGCTTCAAGGAGCGCGTGCTGTCGCCGCCCGATCCGCAGAAGTCCGGGCGAACGTCCCGCGCAGACGGATGGTCGGCTCTTGTCCCCCAGAAGCCCGATGCAGTGCTGCTGGCCGAGATGGAAAAGGCGGAGGGCGATCGGGCCAATAGCGGCCTGCGCCGCGAACCCGAGCTTCCCGATCATGTCGCTATCGTCAAGGAGACCACCGACCAGCAGCCGGCGGAGGAGTTCGCGGTTCTGCTCGACGAGGAGCCCGAAGATGTCGCCCGCCAGCGGCAGGCGTTGCGGCGCCAGATGACCGGCGTGGCGCGTCAGGTCTCGCTCGATCCCAATGACGGCATGGACCTGTAGGAGGGATTGATGCGCGACCGACTGAACCTCACCTTGCCCGTCGAGATGATCTCCCGGATCAACGAGCTGTCGGAGCGCAAGAAGATACCGCGATCGGCCATCGTCGAGGCGGCCGTGGCGTCGTTCCTGTCGCCCGACGCCGCCGATCGACGCGAAGCAGCCTTCACCCGCCGGATGGATCGGCTCTCGCGCCAGGCACAACGCATTGAGCGCGATCTCGGTGTCACGGCCGAGACGCTCGCGCTATTCGTCCGCTTCTGGCTGACGATCACGCCGCCGTTGCCCGGTGACGCGCATGCCGCAGCCCAAATCAAAGGTCGGGAGCGCTTCGAAGGCTTTATCGAGACGCTCGGAAAGCGGCTTCAGAAGGGTCAGAGTTTCCTGAGGGAAATCCCGGGCGATGTTGCCGCCATCGCTCAAGCCAATCAACCGCAAGACGCCGACGACAGATTGTGAACTATCTTTGTTAGATGTCCTAAGTTTCGCGACCGACATTTGCGACACTTCGCGGCCCAGATTCCAGGCCGCTGCGCCCCGGCTGCATGACTTAGAAATCTCGCGACAAAAGATGAAGTGATACTATGGCCAGAACCCCTCGCGCCATCTTGGATGAGGTGGCGGTCTTGACGACCATGGCGCATCCGAATAGCTTTCTTCCCATGGAAAAACTGTCGGTGATCTTTGTAGTGAGAATGCGCATGGGCAGGGTGGCGTAGCCATCCGGCGATTGCACCCATGCGCGGTAAACAGGCTCCTGAGGGGGCCTTTTTTTATGCCCGTGTTTTGCCGGTGCCGTGAACAGACAGTTTTGCGGCGAAGCCCTGAGCGAGGCCGCCAAGCGGCCGACAAAGGATCGGGCTGCCCAATTCTCAAAATCAATGGAAACCTTGTTAGTGAAACCAGACACATTACTCTTTACGATAATCTCATTCCTGTCTTTTCTGTTCGTTGGGTTCGGCATCGTTTTACCAGCCTGGGTGGCCTTCCACATTGGAGGGTCACAGCTCGTCGGTCTGGTGCTGATGTCATCCAGTGTCTCGGGCATGGTTCTCGCTCCCTTCACTGGACATGTCGTCGATCGGCGGGACAGGAAGCAAATTGCCATGGTCGGCCAGGCCATCCGCGCATGTGCGCTGCTGCTCATCGCCCCCGCGCCGTTTGCCGATGATGTCGTCGGTGCGATCTTGCTCTTCGCAGCGGGCGGACTTGGCGCTTTCGGCTACATCCTACAGGATGGAGCGCTCTCCGGTCTCCTTCAAGCGATTGTCCCTCCGCAGCAGCGCGTTGCCTTCGTCATGAGGCTATCGATTGCCCGACAAATCGGCCTTGCGGCGGGAACCGGGATCGCGGGTCTTTCTATCGCCCAGTTTGGCAGTTCGACGACGGCTATTGCCTTTGCAGCCATGGCAGCTGCCTCGGTAGTTCTGGTTGCCATGATCAACAGCACGAGCCGCGAGTCAAAGTCGTCCCAGAACAAGGGTATCCTGGCTTCCTCGCGCGAAGCTCTGGCATATCTCGTCTCGCACCCAACCTGCCTCGTCGCGTCTGTCACGGTGGGTGCGTCCTTCGCTGTCATCAAGATCACCAATCTCTTGCTTCCCGGCTTCGTTGTAGGCGCGCTCAGCGGTGACAGCAGCCTGTTTGGCACGCTCGAAATGGTGGCCGCCATTTGCGGCACGGCAGCAGTCGCTATCGCAAGCCTCCCCAGGATTATTCAATATGTCGAGAAGCACACCCTGCTGCTCCTAACATTAACCGGCCTCTCTCTGGTGGTTTTCTCCTTCGCGAGGACGCCCTTCACCGCGGTGATCGTCTATAGCCTCGCCGGCATGGCGTGGAGTGTCACGCGCTCCGCCGCCAACGGACATCTCCTGACCGTAGTGGATACAGAACTGGTCGGGCGGGTTCAGGCATTCACGACGCTTTTGACCGGCATTTTTGGTGTGGTGATTTTCCTCGTGCCGCTCGCGGTTCCAGAAGCTGCCGAGGCGACTTTGTACCTTGTCTGTGGAATCGCCGTTGCGGTCGCCGCAGCGGGCTTAAGAGCGGTATGATCTGAACCGGAAGGCGTGCGCGTGTTGAAGGCGTGGTCCGGCCGAAAGCGTTGTCGCGAAAATCCCTGATTAGAAAAAATATTCTTCGGCTGATCTTTGGAACGTCGCGAAAAGAGCAAATTG
>NZ_JBVBEG010000002.1:0-910123 GCF_055456085.1 Mesorhizobium subarcticum
ATGAAATTTGACTGGATCGCCCGCTGCATAAGAGACGAAGTGATATCAACAAGGTCATAGTCAACCGTACCTGCGGCAAGTTTCGCCATGTATTCGTCGTTTGAGCTGACATACGTGCGAGACACCTTGACGCCGGTTGTTTTTGTAAACTCCTCAACAATGTAGTCCGGGGCTAAGCTTTCCCAAACCAACACTCGAAGCTCCGTGGCCGCATTTGCTGTCTTGGAAGTGAAGGGTGAGAGAACCGTAGCGGAAGCCGCTGCTGCGGCCATGGAAGCTGTATTCAGGAATTTCCTGCGCGTGAGTTGCATAACTTCCTCCCGTTTGTTGTCATGAACCTTTGCAATTCTTTGTGCCAGTGTTTTGGAACTGCCTCAGTCGCTACGCCAAGCTGCACAGCGAATGGAGCGACCCCGTCGCGCTCGTCGGCTAGGTGGGCGCTGCCCGGGCGGTGCTCGCGCGCGATGGCAATTCACACGCGCTCTATCGAGCATAGTTAGGTCGTGCTACCGGAATCGCGTTGACACTTTCGGTCAGAATGTTGACATTCGCCGCCATTACGGGCTGGCATGCTGAAACTGAGCCGCGATCCCCTGCCTTCCGACGATAATCGGCCGCCTTTGAGCCACAACGCACATTGATACCTCTTCATCGAATACCTCGCCGTCGCACGTCGCCAATTGCACGTCGCCTTGTAATGGCGACCCGCTGGGCGGTGTAGTTCTCCAAAGACGGATGTCGATGGCGCGCCTCCGTGGCTTTGCCGTCTCAACGTTCCGGGAAAAAGTCATGCCGTCGACCGCACGGCGGCTTGGTGGGACTGGAGCGCCACCAGCCCGTCGGTGTATAACCGCGCCCAGCTTGGCAAGTTTCTGGACCGCGGCAGCACCGGATCAACGGCCTGGCTTGACACCGCGCTTATCGCTCCAATCGAAAGAAACCTGGCTGGAGAAGAACGGCCACTTATCCTACACTCGCGCCGGAAGCCGAGGGGCTGCCGATGAGCTAGTCCGTGTCCCGAGCAAATGGCGGCAACCCCAGAAACCTTCTGATAGTCCGCCTCTACTCGTTCCTGTGTTTACCTGAATGTCGCGCGGCAAGACTTTGGAGATAATTAGCTCTCGATGATCGGCAGGTCGATGTAACAACCGGCCGCGCCACTATGAAATTTGAGCAACGGGGGCGCGCCGTGGGCGGGCACATTGGCAAATGTAGTCTTGTCGCTGCCAGCAAGGCACACCCTCAGACGGTATCTCGCTGGGAGGCGGGCGGAGATCGGATGCAACGTAAAGGTCAGGATGGCGGGCTCGCCCGGAATGAGCGGTTCGGCGTCGCGTCGCAAATAGCTATGCTGGGGTCCAAGCGCGCTGAATGGTGAATCGGTCCACACCTTCCGGTGCAGGGCGCGCTGCTGGCCTTCCGTGAGATAGCAGGATACCCCATCCGGCTTTACGGCTTCGAGATATACGAAAAAGGCGCCGTCCTCGCGGGTGGAGGTGATGTTCAGGTGCACGACAGGATGTCCGGTAATCGTGAGTTCGCTGTTCAACGGATCGCTGGTGTAGCCGAGGCGCACCCCGTCAAGCTGTCGCCGATCTCCGTAATCGACTTTTACCGCGCCGCCAGTACTGGTGGCCCACCGGTTTGAGGGAACCTCTCCCAGCGCAGGATTGACCTGGAACGATTCGAACCCCGGCTTGTCGGGCGACGAAGTCAGCCGGGAACCACTTGCCATGTACCACCGTTCGCGGGTAGCCGGGAGCGGCCACACGCGGGTCGATTTCCAGCCCTCCCCAAGAGTGTAGTAATGGAGGGTCTTCCCTTGCTCGCGGGCGGCATGACCGTTGAAGCACAAGTCCGCGAAGCGGACGTCATTTGCGTCCTGGGTCGGCGGCGTTGGAGGGATAGCGTCCCCATCAGCGCGGAGGGGATCCCAAGGGGAATCACCGCCGTGGTTCCACGGACCGATGATCACGTTCATCGGATTTGACTGCCCCACGAAACGGCGAACGGCTCCCTGCGCGGTGCCAGCGTCGAACCAGCTCGCCCAGTTTTGGATTGGGGCGCCTGAGCGAGAGACCCGATCCGCTGCTTCCATGACGCTCCAGTCGAGCATGGACGCTCCGCCCCAGGCCGCGAGGCGATCGTCCTTGAACGTCACCTGCTCGAGACCCTCATAGACGGGTGGCACGGACTCATGATCGCGCAGGGCCGCCACGAGGGCCGCCGCGCCGCCCGGCCCGACGGGACGAACTCCTGGCGACGGTCGGCGCTCGCCATCCCCGCTGACGAGCATATTTAGGTCCAGGTTCTTGCTGCGGCTGCCCCAGAGTCGCGCACCGGAGACGGCGGGGATTCCACTTGGAAGCCAGACATATTCATAGGGATCGTAGGAAGCAAACCGCGGTATGATGCCCTTCAGCGCCGGATGGTTCCGCTCCGCCATCCATTCCGCGGTGTTGGCGGTATAAGACGAGCCATAGCCGACGACACGACCCGTGGACCAGGGCTGTGCAACGATCCAGTCAAGCACCTCCGTGAAGTCCAGTGTCTCCTCACGCCAGCAGGGATAAGGCCACACGCCGAAAGATGCACCGGTGCCGCGAACATCACCCACGACTACGGCATAGCCATGCGGCACAAACCGGCCGGCCTCGCGGTGGGGCGGGTCTCCCTTGATGCCGCGCCAGTAGCGCGTCATCACCAAAATGGTGTCGCGCTTTGTGTTTGCGTCGTCTCCCATGGGACGAACAATATCCAACGCAAGCCTTACGCCGTCGCGCATGGTCACGTACACCGATTCCAGCGGACCGAGCTTGGATCGCCCCGCAGCGGTGCCATTGAGATCTAGGCGAAAGATGGAGTCTTGCGTCTGCCAACAATCGATGCCCGTTTCCGTGCCGCTATCGAGCTGACTTGCGCCACCTTCCTTGGATACACTCATCGCTTGTTGCTCCGGTCGAGCGCGCCGGTAGAGCGCGAATGGCACAATTCATTACCCGTCAATATTCTGGTTCTGGGCGGCCAGCGTCGTGATCCTAACGTCAAGATGCAGGATCGGCTGCCAGCTGAGGTCCAGAGCTCTCCACCTTGTTGTGCTCACGTTCTATTGACTATGGCGGCCGTGATCACGACGCGCTGGTTGGCTGCCATCGCCATCTATCTTCGTTCGTAACGGAGCTGATTGGCTTTTTGCTCAGTTCTCGATGATGGGCAGATCGATGTAACAACCGGCCGCGCCCCGATGAAATCTGAGCAACGGGGGCGCGCCGTCGGCGGGCACATTGGCAAAATCCGACTTGTCGCTGCCAGCAAGGCACACCCTCAGGCGGTAACCCGACGGGAGACGGGCGGAGATCGGGAACATGGTGAAGGTCAGAATGGCGGGCTCGCCCGGAATGAGCGGTTCGGCGTCGCGTTTCAAATAGCTATGCTGAGGTCCAAGCGCGCTGAGCGGTGAGCCGGTCCACACCTTCCGGTGCAGCGCCCGCAACTGACCTTCCGTGAGGAGATAGGATTCCCCGTCCGGCTTTACGGCTTCGAGATGGACGAAAAATGCGCCGTCCTCGCGGGTCGAGGTGATGTTCAGGTAGACCAGGGGATGTCCGGTGATCTCGAGGTCGCGCGTCAACGGCTCGCTCGTGTAGGCGAGGCGACCACTGAGGAATTTTCGCCGATCTCCAAATCCCAGGCGATCGGTATCCCACCGCATCGACGTGTCGTCCTCCTGCGCCGCAGGATCGACCTTAAGCGAGTCGAAGCCGGTGCCGTCAGGCGATGCCGTGAGCCGGGAGCCACTTGCCATGTACCACCGTCGGCGGGTAGCCGGGAGTGGCCACACGCGGGTCGATTTCCAACCTTCTCCCAGGGTGTAATAATGGAAGATCTTCCCTTGCTCGCGGCCATCCTGGCCATTGAAGCACAAGTCCGCAAAGCGGAGGTTATTTGCGTGCTGCATCAGCAGCGTTGGAGGGAGCGGCTCAGCGTCTGCGCGGAGCGGATCATAGGTGCTGCTACCGGAGTGATTCCACGGGCCGATGATCACGTTCATCGGATTTGACTGGAGCAGGAAGCGGTAAACGGCTCCTTGCGCCATCCCAAGATCGAACCAGCTCGCCCAATTTTGGTATGGGGTGCCTGAACGAGAGACCCGGTCCGCTGCTTCCCTGTTGCTCCAGTCGAGCATGGACGCTCCCCCCCAAGCCGCGAGACGATCGTCCTTGAACGTCACCTGCCGAAGACCCTCCGACAGGGATCGTCCCGACTCGTGATCGCGGAGGGCCGCGGCAAGGTCTGCCTCGCCGTCCGGCCCGACTGGACGAACGCCCGGCGAGGGCACGTTGCGGTCCAAGTCTCTGACCATGTCAGCCCATGCCTTTCCGTAGGCGGTGGACACTCCACCGGGAAAGTAAACTTCTTCATAGGGATCGTAGGAGGCAGCCATTGGTATGATGCCCTTCAGCGCCGGATGGTTGCGCTCCGCCATCCATTCCGAAGTGTTGGCGGTATAGGACAAGCCATAGCCGACGACACGGCCCGTGGACCAGGGCTGTGCAACGATCCAGTCGAGCACGTCCGAGAAGTCCAGTGTCTCGTCGCGCGAGCGGGAATAAAGCGAAACCCCGAAAGATGCACCGGTGCCGCGAACGTCTCCGACGATCACGGCATAGCCATGCGGCACAAAGAGGCTGGAAAAGTTCTTGTGCAGCACGAGCTGGTCGACATCACCTGGAGGGAGGTCTCCCTTTTGGCCACGCCAGTAACGCGTCATCATAAGAATGGTGTCGCGCTTGGTGTTGGCGCCGTCGCCCATTGGACGGACGATATCCAAAGCAAGCCTAACGCCGTCGCGCGGAATAGTCACATACGCCGATTCCAATGGACCGAGCTCGTTTTGCGGCCGCGGAACAGCGCCGTGGAGATCAAGTCGGAGGATCGAGTCTTGCGTCTGCATTTATTTCTCTGGTCTCACATTAGAGTTTGGGCACAATCCCTCATCGCCACACACTCTGGCTCCGGGCGGCCAAATGTCAGCTCCAGGGGAATGGCGAGTGGGAGGTCGGATGCAGCTTGCCTTCGGCGAAGCGCGAGAAGCGGAACGGCCGCAGCAGGTCGCTCTCGTTGCCGCAGATGTCGTCGGCCACCAGCTTGCCGACGCCGATCATCTTGTAGCCGTGGTTGCTGTCGGCGATCACGTAGACATTCTCGCAGAACCGGTCGAACACCGGGAATGAATCTGCCGTAAAGCTGCCGATGCCGCCGGACGGCTCCTTTTTGTATTTCGGCATGGTGCCTTCGAAGCGCTTCTGGCAGAAGGCCAGCGCCGATACCCACATATGGGCGAAGTCGTCGCCGACGATGAAGTCCGGGCTCTCCGGGCCGTAGGGATCGATCTTCACCTGCTCTGGCGGAGTCGGCACCTTGAACGGCATGGCGCCGCCCTGCACGCCGCCGAAGTGGAAATCGGGCTTGTAGTAGATGCCCCACAGCTTGTCCGTGATCACCGTGCCGTCGACATCGGAATGGAGCGGCGCATCGGTGTCCACATGGATCACTGGCGGCATCTTGCCGTCATTGGTGCGCTGCAGCTTCGGATCGACGCCGAGCGTGCCTTCCTGCAGCGACCAGAAGGTCCACATTGGCACGTCGTGGTGCAACTTGCCGTCGCGCCCTTTGATCGAGATCCCCTTCGGCAGTTCGAGCATGTCCCAGATCTGCTTGACCCACGGGCCGGTGCCGATGATGACCTGGTCGCAGCCAATCTTGCCCTTGTCGGTGACGACGGCCTTGACCGCGCCCTTGGCGTCCTTCTCGAAGCCGATGACCTTCACGCCGGTCGCGATCCGCACGTCCTCGTTCTCCGCTTTCTTGGCGAGGCCGTAGATCGAGCGCGTGTTGTTGGCATAGCCCCCCTTCTCCTCGTGCAGCACCGAGGTGATGCCCTTGGCCTGCCAGTCGGAGAATATGCCCTGCATGTACTTCATGCAGTCCTTCTCGCCCTCGATGAAGACCGACGGATAGCCAATCTCCTTCTGCTGCTGGTAGATGCTGGCGACGTCCGCGTGCATCACCTCGGGGCTGATCTGCATATAGCCGACCGGGTGGTAGGAGAAGGCCTCCGGGTCGCCTTCCCAGACCGAGACGCTGTGCGCCATCAGGCGGCGCATGGCGGGCTGGAAGTAGTTGTTGCGCACCACGCCGCAGGCAATGCCGGAGGCGCCCGCCGCGATGGCGGTCTTGTCGACGACCAGGATGTCCTTGCCGCTGCCCTTGCCGCTCTTGCGTAGGTTCTCGCCCAGATGCCAGGCGGCCGACAGACCGTGGATGCCGGCGCCTACGATGACGTATTTGACGTGACTCGGAAGTCCCATAGAGCAATGTCCTGTTGAATTTTGAGGCTGAACAATAGTTTGGGAGCCGCGACAACCCTTTGACATTTGGCGACACATTATCGATAGTATCCGCCATTATCGTTGCTATTCGAAGCGCACCTTTCCGATGGTGGTAGGCTTGTGCTGATTGTTCGGGCTGGTTAGCACCGATGTAGATCGCGTCAGCCCCGCGATCCTGCTCCTGATGCGCCTGCTCCTAATGCGCCTGCTCCTAATGCGGCGTGCGATAATGTCTCCGGAAATTCGTCTGTCGCCTGGCCTCTTTGAATGCACCCTGATGTGGGCCGCGATCTCGTGCACTCACAGGGATTCGTACAACGAATCGATTGTTCCGGTCCGGTACGGCATCGAGAACGGCTTTTCGAAGCGCCATGCGCGATAGTCGTTCCCATCCAGCGCCTTAACCAGTTCCTCCGCCCCGATGATCATCCCGCCCCTCAGCCAATTGGCCATGTCAAGCATGGCGGTCTTGTGAATTGTTTCGGTCGCGCTCCCGCACGCATCTTTCACCAGCGTGATCCGAAAATCGCGCCAAAGGGCATCCCATACCGTCGTCTCCAGGCAGGCCTCCGTCCACACCCCGAAGATGATCAGGTGCTCGATATCCATGCGGTTCAGAACAAGATCGAGCTTCGTGCCGAAAAAGGCGGTGAAGCGCTGCTTGTCGATGACGATATCCCCGTCCTGCGGCGCGACCTCCGGACAGATCTCCCCGCGCGTTGAACCAGCGACGCTGTGCACCGGCCGCCCCTGGTCACCCAAAGACTCGTATCGTGGCGTGTCGATACCCCTCGGGTCGAGCCAATGGCGCGTGTAAATGATCGGAAAGCCAGTTCGTCGACAAGCGGCCAGCACCTTCTGGGACTTGCTCAGAACGTCTGGATAATTCTCCACCGTGCAAACACCCTCGGGGAGGTTCTCGCCTTGCAGATCAACGGCTAGTACTGCGCTTCGCTCCAGCCGGAACCAATCAGACATTTCAGCCTCCTCGTCAGACATTCGGCAAACTAAGTTGCAAGATCGGTCTTCGCTTGCATGTAACAGCTCGATTGTTGGACATCTGCAAGCTACTAACGATTTGTACTTGTGACGTTTTGTTCAAGTGAAGTCGACGGGGCTCCTACGACTCAATCCATGGCCAGTTTCCCAGCCGGCCTCTCAAGGAACCTAGGGACGATTGCTTGCGATCTTCATTTCGTGTCGGCTCTTCTCAGCTGGGCTTTTTTGGACGCCCGAGCTTCAATCCGTACCGGCAAATGGCGGCGCTCGCGAAGCCAAATTCACGCGAGCTCCATCGGTGAGATTAGACCGCGTAATCAGGACCGCGTTGACGCGTCCTGCCACATTTTTGACATCTGCCGCCATATCGAACGCTTGGTTTGGCGACCCGCCGACGTCGGCGGTGCTGGCAGCGCCTCGCGATTTCCATGGAATGAATTGGGCGCACGGCGCGGGGTTTCGACAGAGCTGCTTGCGCCATCGAAAAAGCTGGCTCACATGGATGCTGGAACCGGATGCTCAGCTTTGTTGCGCTCGTGGAAAGCGGCACAATAAGGGCTGGACTTGCTGCGGAAGGTCCGCGGTCCGGATCGCTCAGTAGGATGGCTCGGTCGTTGGATCCAAAATCGCCGCGACGATCTCATCGTCGAGCGGATGGGCGAAGATAGTGGCGTAGAAACGCTTCACTTCGGCCTTTAGATCGATCTCACCAAAAACCTCCGGGTTGATCGTCCTTGCCGCCCACAGCACGGTCAGCGGCTGCTCAGCCGTGCGATTGCCCCATGTATGCGCGACTACAGGAAGCGGAAAGACGCGCCGGGTCGCCACCGCGCGAACGTCCTTTAGCAGCGGGTTGCCGAGGACCTTCTCGACATCTTTCAGCTGGGGGACCAGGACGATGTCGGGGTTCCAGGCCAGCACCTGCTCGATGTTGAAGGATAGCACTTCTTGGCTGCGCCCGTCGTCGGAGACGCTGACGCCGCCGGCCTGCCGGATCCACCACTCCGCAATGAGATGCGGCTGGCTGATCGTCTCCGGCTCGAAATAAAGCACGCGCGGCTTTCCAGTGTCCGCAAGCGATTGCGAAATCGCCGAGACCCGCGCCAGGGTTCGGTCGAAGTAGACGGCATAGGCGGCTGCTTCCTTCTCCTTGCCGAGAAGACCGCCGATGAGTTCCATCGCCGTCTTCACGTCATCGGGCTCCTGCCATTCAATGACGACCGCAGGCACGCCGACGCGCGCCACCGCATCCGCCATGGCCGGATAGGTCGTCAGGATGATATCCGGCTCGAGCGCGATGATCGCCTCCAGGTCTGGTTCCCGACTCTGCGTCTCGATCAAGGGCGCGTCAGCCAGTTGCGGGGCGAAGACTTTTTGAAAGGTCCAGCGCGGGTTCTCTCCGAACCGCGGCGGCAAACCGCTGACGAGTCGATCCGACGCGCCGACGGCGAACAGCAGGCTGTTTAGTGGCGGCACGGAGCCTATGGTGGCGACCCGCTTGACTTCGGCCGGCACGACGACGCTGCGGCCTGCCATGTCGGTGATGGTGCGGACCCCGGTCGCACCCGCCCCAGGCGAGGCGATGCCTAACAGGAACAGTAAAAAGGCTGAAATTTTCAGGATGGATCGACACGTCATATCAATTTTCCCTCAGATTTTGGGACTTGCCCAATCGGGAGCTTCGGCGGACAGGAAAACATACGGTCATGGGACCGAAGCCATCGTCGCCTGCACCGATGGACATCAGCCGCACCGGCACATCGTACAGCGCGCTCAGCGTGAGATCGTTGACCACATGGGCTACGTCTCCCTGCGCAAGCACGAGCCCGTGCTTCAGCAGAACCGCTTGCGTCGCCGCCGCCAGGGCGTGGTCGGGATCGTGCGTGGAAAATACCACCGTGCGCCCCTGCGTCGCCAAGCCCGCGATGATGTCGAGGATGCGCGTCTGGTTGGCGAAATCGAGGCTGGCCGTCGGTTCGTCGAGCACGATCGTCGCCGCGTCCTGCGCGATTGCGCGGGCGATCAGCGCAAGCTGGCGCTCGCCGCCGCTCGACAGGTTGAACGGATGGTTCGCCAGGTGGCCGATGCCAAGACGGTCTAGGCTGTCGAGGGCAATGCGCCAGTCATCGGGCGACGGCACGGTGAAGGAGCCGAGATGCGGCGTGCGGCCGAGTACCGCGATATCTGCCAGCGTGTAGGGAAACACGGCCGCGCCGTGCTGCGGCACATAAGCGATGCGGCGCGCCCGTTCGCCGTCGCTGAAGCTCGACAGCGGCCGGCCGTCGATCTCGATGCCGGCGCCGCCGCCCTGAAGCCCGACGAGACAACGCAGCAGCGTCGTCTTACCCGACCCGTTCGGCCCGAGAAGGCACAGCACCCCGCCCGCTTCGGCCCGGATCGAAATCCCGCGCAGGGTCGGTGCGACGTTGCCGGCGTGAGTGAAGGAGACATCGCTGGCGACTAAAGCGGCCATCAGAACCAATGCCTCCGGGCACGGCCGAGCACGATGGCGAAGAATGGCGCACCGACAAGCGACGTTACGACGCCGAGCGGCAGCTCCTGTATCGCCACGCTGCGCGCCAGTGTGTCCATGGCAAGCAGGAACAGGCCGCCCGTCAGGGCGCTGATCGGCAAGAGGCGGTCGAAATTGGGACCGACCAGAAAACGGGCGATGTGGGGGACGACCAGCCCGACCCAGCCAACGATGCCGCTTACGCTGACAGCGAGCGCGGTCAGTACGGTGGCTCCGGCGATTGCAACGCCGCTCACCAGCGCCGCATTGACCCCGAGGGCCCGTGCCGCGTCGTTGTCGGCGCCCAGGACGTTTATGTGCCAGCGGAAGGCGTAAAGCTGGGCGAGCATAAGTGCGATAGGAACGCCGATGATGACGAGATCGTCATTGCCAATTCGGGGTTCTTCCGCATATTTGGTGCAGGTGCGTCGTTCCCTTGGTTCCCCCGTCTGTCTACGGTTGTTTGGCGGCTGCCAGCAGCCTGTTTCTCAGAAGCGGATACCCAGAGCGCCCATACATCTGGCGCTTGATAGTCTTGAGACGGTTGATCTGTCCCTCGACGGGACTGGTGCTCCAGGGCTGGGTGATTGCGGCCCGAACAGCCGCAATGTCACGGCCGATGCCTGCTGCAAGGGAAGCCAGTTCGCTGTCCGTGGCGTCCTCGATCCATTGCTCGAGGCCGGCATCATCGTCGCCGCGTATCAGTGCAGCGAAACGTCGGGCCAGGTCACCCGCCTTCAAGAGCTCCGGCGCGCAGTCATAGAGATGGCCCAAGAATTGTTCGGTCTGCTCATCGAGCAAAGTCGGGTCTTCGTTCAGCAGCCATGCACAGTTTCGGCGCGACGGCGGCCGCCATCGCGCATTTGGCGGAGCGGTCGATGAGCACTGCTGGTGGGCGGCGGTCCACCTGTAGACGGTCGCCCTGCTGCCTGCAAAGCCGATGCGCTTGATTTCGCTCCACAGGTGCAACCCGTTCGTTGGCCTTCCTGCCAGCGTCCTTCGAGATACTCCTGGAAAGGATCCATGAGAACCGAGCGCGCGGGCGGCCGCCGGTGCTCGGGCTCCCCGCCCGCTGCAAGCCAGCGCTCGACCGTTCTCACGCTCATGCCGGTCCGGGGCGCGATCTGTCGCGGCGACATGCCGGTCGTCCGCAAATCAAGGACTTCAGAATAGAGTTCACTGCGCTGGTTGCGGCGCGACCGGCGCAGGCCATCAAGCTTCGGGGAAGCATCCACTGATGGTTCCGGATTGGCGTCGTCATCGCCACTCATCTCGGCCATCATCGCCTTTCCGGCGGCACTGACCGCTTTGCGGTGGCGGCCGAGGGCCAGACGCAACGCTTCGCCCAGGTTCTGGAGAAGATGCCAGCGGTCGGCGACCTGCGTTGCATCGGGAGCACCGCGACGGGCGCCGTCGGCATAAACGCCGGCTCGATCGCGAGCGATGACTTCGATGCCCGGATGACGTTCCAGCCATGATGCGACCGTGTCGGCATTTCGATCCGGCAATAGATCAAGCACGCGGTTGCGCTCCAGATCGCAGATGATCGTTCCGTAGCGCTGTCCTTTGCGCCAGGCCCAGTCGTCGATGCCAACCACCCGCGGCGCTTCCGGCGGCTCGAACCCGGCCGCGCGGATCATCCGCAGCAGCGTGTCGCCGCTTATCGGCATGGCCAGTTTGCGCGACAGGCGCGAGCCGGGTTCACCGCCGGCCGCGAAGCCGATCACCAACTGGCTCTCGCCGATGCGGGCGGTGCGTCTCGCTTTCGGCTGCACCGTTTCCGGCAATCGTTCCGTAAAGATCCGCTGACGGCATTGCGGATCGGCGCAACGGAACCGCCTGGCGTGAAGCCGGATTTCGACAACCCGTCCCTGCCACGGCAGATCAGCCACCCGGCGCATGTAGTGGCTGTGGACGCGGCTGGTTCGGCAGCCGCAGGAGGGACAGCACGATTCTGTCGCCTTCGGCCGGGCTACAAGCACCATCTTGTCGGCCTGTGGGAGAATTTGGACAATCGAAAGCTCGGGCGAGACCAGCGAGCGGAAGGCATGGAGCACGGGCGAATCACCGGCGTCGACTGCGATTTCGACTCTATGGACTCATTCGCACCGTCCGTGAATCCCAGCACCTGCACCAAATATGCGGAAGAACCCAATTCGGTTGAGACTGCCCATCAACCAGAAGGTGATCGACGGCAGCACGTCGAGCGGGTCGGCTATGTATTGGACCACCGCAACCAGCGCGTTGAAAACGGCGGCGACGACCATGCCCGCCAGGATCAAGGTGATCATCGAGCCACTGCCGAGATGACGGCCGATCAGCGCAGTGGCCGATGTGGCGAGGATACCGGATGCCATAGCCATGCCCATGACGCCCGACCAAGACAGGCGCAAGAGCAGCGCCAGCGATGCCCCGAAGGCCGCGCCCTGTGAAGCGCCGAGGATCGCGGGCGAAACCAGAGGATTGCGGAAAATGCACTGATAGGTCGTCCCGGCCGCGGCCAGGCTGGCGCCGACCAGAAGCGCGCCGGCAATGCGCGGCAGCCTGATTTCCCAAACGACTGTCTCCGCGGTCGCGGTCCAGTCGGCCTCACCGCCGGTGACGGGGTATAGGAAGATCCGTAGCGCCATCAGCGGCGGCACGGGATAGCGCCCGGTGGCGAAGGCCAACACCACCGCCGAGAGCAGCAGCATGAAAAGAACAAGGTAGAGCGGCCACAACGGCTGTCGCCGCGACCTTTTCCGGCCTCGACTTCCCTCATGTGAAGTGGTCATCG
Source organism: Mesorhizobium subarcticum (assembly GCF_055456085.1). Classification (NCBI taxonomy): domain Bacteria; kingdom Pseudomonadati; phylum Pseudomonadota; class Alphaproteobacteria; order Hyphomicrobiales; family Phyllobacteriaceae; genus Mesorhizobium; species Mesorhizobium subarcticum. The sequence continues at coordinate 12,680 of NZ_JBVBEG010000002.1, forward strand.
TTGCGGCGCCGTTTCTCCCGATGGCGAGACCAGAAAGCAGCTCAAAGTAGCCTCGGAGATTGGCAGGTAATGTCATCCATGAACGACCATATGCAGCTAGCGCCGTTGATCAACGTGATGCTTGTCGACTGTTGGAGTCGCGGTTGGGAGCTGAGGCATCATAGAAACGTTTTAGCTGCGTGGATTCTGGTTCCGCTAGAACAGAAGACAATCTGAAGGTCGGATACCTCCAAAACAGCCCTCGAAGCCCCGCTTTGACCCAAGTCGCGCGTCTCGATCCAAGATGGTTCAGATCAGGCCGCATCAGTTGGCACGGCGGATGCTCCGAACTCTTTTCTGGGATTTATCGCATTGCCCAAGCTGAGCGGCTCGTTGCTCTTGCAAATCGCATGCCGCCATTGGCAAGGAAATGCCGGTAGAGGGAATAGTTCCCATGTCACCGAACCATGTTTTTCTCGAACTCGACTAACTCCTCGCGATCTCCAAATGGCGGCGCTCGCGACGCCGATTCACGCGAGATCATCGGGTGATAATTAGATCACGCAAATTGGAATCGCATTGCCATTTGCGGCCAGTCTTTTGACATCTGCCGCCATATTTCCACTGGACGACGATGAACCCCACATCGCCGGTTCATCTTGCGGTTTTTCGCTAGAGCGGCACCGGAGCTGATTAATCGCTGGCGATTCCCGATCAGCGATTGATGGTTCAATCTGCCTGGAATTCGCCTCGCGCACTACTCGGTTCGGAGTAGTAGAAGGGCATGCACCGCCTCAAGCCGCCGTGCGCGTGATGGCTCCTGGCCGGGACGGCACCTCGACATTGTCGATCAGCCGCGTCTCGCCAAGGCCAGGCAGCCGCGAGCAAGCGTCCGGGCCTGTCAAGCGTCTGCATCGGAGCGAGGTCCTCCTTGGCCAGGAGTTCGAGATACTCGATCCGGGCGTAGCCTGCCGCGACAATCGCCAACCGCGCCTCGTCGAGCGTCGCGTCGACCGACGCGCCTCCGGCGATGCGTGCGGCCGCATCGAAGAGGATTGCGGCAAGCCTCGGCGCGACCTGCCGCTCCGCCAGCGACAAGTGCACGTTGCGCGACGACATTGCCAGGCCGTCCTCCTCGCGGACCGTCGGGCAGGCGACTATCTCGATGGGGATATCCAGATCCACGCCATCCGTCGCCCACCTGCAACTGCTGGAAATCCTTCTCTCCGAAGAAAGCAAGATCGGCGCCCGTCTGGAGGAAGAGCTTGGCGACGACGGTGGCCACGCCATCGAAATGACCGGGACGATACGCACCGCACAGGCCCTCGCTCACCCCGCTTACCGAGACGGTGGTGGCAAAGCCCTCCGGGTACATTTCTGCTCCTTCCGGCGTGTAGAGCATCTGCGCGCCGAGCGGCGCCAGCTTGGCGGCGTCTGCGTGCTCCGTGCGCGGATACGCGGCGAGGTCGGCGGCGCTGTTGAACTGCTTCGGGTTAACGAAGAGCGTCACGATGACTCCGGTCGGCGCGCTCCAGCGCCGCGCGCACCAAGCTTAGATGCTTCATGCAGGGCGCCCATGGTCGGCACGACGGCGACCTTCAGACCCTGCCTGGGCCACTCGGCCACGATCCGACGCAGTTCTTCGGCACGGCAGCCGGACTTCATGACCTTATGCAACACCTCCGCCTTCCAGCGCAGGGCCCTAGCAGCCGAGCTTCTAAACCGCCGCGGAGAGATCGTCGACCGGCAAGTTGGTCACCAGCTTCCAGTCGATTGGCTCGCGGCCGGGCGGCGGATCCTCTTCGAGGGCGTGGATGTAAGTCAGAACCTGCGGACTGTAGCGCTTCTGCTTGCCCACGGGCGGCAAGTTTTTGATGGCGGCAAACTTCACCTGCAGCCAGGTCGTCTCGTCCTGATCGACCGTAGTGCGATGACGTCCTGCCCAAGGTGCCGCCGCAAGTTGGGCGAAGACGCCATGAGCAGGATCGTGTGGGGCAGCATCGCAGGCCGCTCGGCACCCGAACGAGGAAGCTGGTACCAAGGTCCTGCGCGGTGCAATAGAGCTCGTAGATGTCGCTCTCCCGGTCACCCACATGCACGCAGCGCTCGGGTGCGCCAACGAGCGCGATGGACTGGCGCAGGTTCTCCAGCCAGCGGTAGCTCTCCTTCGTCTCGATCGGCACGCGCGTGGGATTGATGTGCCGCTTGAGCGCGAGCTCCCCTTGAATTTCGCGTCCAGAACTTCACCTCCGTCAAACCGAGGGGTGTGCCGGTGACGGCCAGGCTCGAATGCATCAGCACCCCGCACCAGGTCAGCACGTTGGGCTGCCCGGCCATGTAGCGCCCGGCGTTGATGGTCTTGGTGAAGCCGATTTTGCCCGGCTGCGCGCGGCTGTAGATAAATTCGGTCGTGTCCTGCAGGATAAGGATCGGACCTTCGCTCGCCGCAATGCGCGCCGCGGTCGCGGCGAAAAATGGCCGGTGAGAACGCTATGTCGGTCACACGCGGGTTGTCAAAAAAGCGGTAGGCCGCCTTCGCCGCCGCCCAGTCGCGCAGGCCGCCGGGATTGGCTTGCCCGGCGCAGCTGACATCTGATCCAGCAACCGTCGCAGCCGACGGGCCAGACGCTTGTCGGGAAGGGCCGCCGCAGAAAGCTCTTCCTCCTGCCAAGCGGCTTCGCTGCTGCCGGTCTTGTCTCGCATCCGTGACGCCTCCGTGATTCGGCCTCACGGACAGAATCACGGCAGATTCATACGGGGCAATGGGCTCGCCGACGATGTGGGTAATCAGAAGCTTCACCGGATGCATACGCCATGTCCGGAAGTCATGGCTCTTCGCCGGCTCCGATCGCGGCGCCGAGCGTGCGCCTTCATGGCGACGCTGATTACAAGAGCCAAGCTCAACAACATCGATCCGCAGGCCTGGCTTGCCGATGTCCTCGCCCGCATCGCCGCAACGCTGATCACGCGGCTCGAGGACCTGCTTCCGTGCAATTGGAGCCCGTTGACGATCGTGGCAGCCAAAGCTGCCTGATCCTGGCTTCACCTTGCGCCGTTCACACGATCAGACAGAAGAGGCCGTCCGTTGGGATACCGCAACTCCGCTCTCTACACCCTCAAATACGTCGCCGAGATGCTCGATAAGGACGAAGAGTTCTTGCCTTCTTGCGCGATTGCTCGATCGAGTTGTTCTCCGAAGATGGCTGCCTGAGCGCCTACGATGAAATTATCCCGCCTCGGAATTGAGCGAAGCCATCCACGTCTTCACGTCTTCACCGAAGGCGGAATCGAGAATCTTTGGTCATCGATGAGCGCAGAGCAGCGGGCGACACACCGCCGAAACCCTACCGCAGAAGACCGTCGCCCGAAGTCATGCTACCGCGGCCTTGGCCGTACTTGGCCGTATGGATATATGGATACAGGACGCTTGCCGCTACAGTGTAAGCACCCGGCGAGACCAGATCGGATGGTTACGCAACAGTCGCATACCTGGGACTTCATGAATGCGCTTCGGGGACAAGCTGAAAAGGGAGCGGCGGAGCGCTACGGCAACGGGACGTACCCCATGCTTAATTCGCTTCTCTTTGGAGTACATAGCCGTCAAACTGGACCACGTTAGCGCCTGCGGCTCTCAGCTGTGGCAAAAAGGTTTCAACACGCTCGGTTGTTGCCGCGACTAGGATTTGGTTAGCTTGCCCACAGGCGGCTGCTTTTGTGAGGAATGCGGTCAGGTCTCGTTAATCAATCGCCTGCTGATCGGGTTCGTCGAAAATGAGCAGATGGGGGTGGTTAACATTCTTGTTCTCCGCAAGACCAAGCAGGGCTAAGGTAGTATGCCCATTTGATTCTAATTCCATCACTGCCGGACATCTCAAAGCCTAGCTCGCGCACGATTGTCTCGCCCTCGTCGTCGGTTAGAAGCGCGAGAGGGCGGAAATCGTCCCGTGATACTTGAATTGACGTGGATGGAACAGACGAAAAATGGAATGAGGCTAAGTTGTCCTGAAGTCTCTCAGTTATCATTTTCACTTTTTGCTTATCTTCCTCCGTCAGGCCCTCGCCTCGTATATTAGACAATTCGGCGGAAATGCGACGAGATTCTTTCGAAAGCGCCTCAAATCCTGCGGCGAAGGATCTGCTCATGGAGATCATGTTATTGTAGCGATTTAGCTTTGCTTGACAGCGAACAATCTTCTCAATTAGGGTTCGCGATGGTGAATTGTTCGGCTTCCTGAGGCTATCTTGTAACTCCCGAATACGCGCGGTTTTATCACTCAGCTCGTCCGTAGAGACATTGAACACGATTCTTAGCTCTGCTGCTTTGTTCTCGGAACTGTTCGCGGTCGCGGTATAGAGTTCGATTTGGGATTTGATGAAGGCGATATTTTCCTCGATCGCCATCCCCTTCGCGTGAGTGTGTTGCGGCAACAGTTCGGCGTCCAATTCTTGATGACATGTTGGGCAGAGATGCTCAACCGCCGAGGCTCCCAAGCTCGAGCCAAACCGCCTTAACTTTAGAGCATCCTCATTTCGGATAAGATCAATCTCTAGCGCGGAGACTCGGCGGCGATGTTCTGTTACATCTTCTCGAATTGCGGCCATCTCATCGCGCAAAATCCCTATTTTTGCCTCCAGCTCTTCTGTGCGGGCATAGGTATTTCGTAGCTCACTCTCTACTTCGGGCACCACATCTTCCGTTTGCGGTAGTTCGCGCGCCTCAAGGTCTTGCAGCTCGCGCTCATTCGTATCAATGGCTTGCTGAAGGACTAGCCATTCATCTCCGTCATAAACTTCAATGGTTATACCGTCTTCGCCTTCAAAACTTTCGTTCGGCTTGGTGGGGATATTGGGCAGGCGCACCAAATTGCCGAGGCGGTCAAGCACTTGTCCTCGGGCAACGGACCACGCCGACTGCACCGTCAGTAGTTGTTTATTTAGCTCTAGCCGTACTCTTCGCCTCTTCCCATCCTCCAGGTCAATTAGGAACTCGACAACTCTGCGCGCTACATCCTGTATGCGGAGTGGGGAACGGGCCTTGTACTACACCCCATCCGCGCTTTTGTTCAACGAAGAGCATCGGAAAAATTGCTTCTAAATACAGCGGAATCTCTCGGCCGGCGAATGTGAGGACCTGCGGGATGTCCCATCCGATGAATCTCGACAGGAAGTTGTGAAAACCGTCGGGGTGCTGAGCGGAGCCCTTATCGTGAAGAAAGAAATCTCGCTCCGTCGCGTTGCCATTGGGGCCGCCAACTACCGCGCGGATAAGCTTCCTATCGTTGCCGCCGACGACATCGCGGCGAATTCGCAGCGTGAGGCCCTCTTGGTTCTCTAATTCGAGGACTACATGCGAGGACACCAGCGTCTCATATGCGGCATTTTTGCTCTGGCGAATGCGCTCCCGCATGGTAAGCGCGCAGCCGAGGCCGTTCAGGCCTTGTAATTCCAGGGCATGAGCTGGTCGATTTGGGAGATGGGCCAGCGGTTGGCGATGCGCTCGAGGGTCTGGGTGAGCCAGGCGAGCGGATCGACGTTGTTCATTTTGGCGGTCTGCAGAAGGGTCGCGACAGTCGCCCACGTGCTTCCGCCGCCGTCGCTGCCGGCAAAGAGCGCATTCTTTCTGACGATGGTCTGGGGTCTGATTGCCCGCTCTACGATATTGGAGTCGATCTCGACACGGCCGTCGGCGAGGAAGCGTTCGAGGGCAGCCCGCCTGGAGGTAGCGTAGCGGATCGCCTCGGCCAGTTTTGATTTTCCCGAGATCCGCCGCAGCTCCTTTTCCCAGAGCTTGAAGAGATCGGCGACGATGGCGGCGGAACGGTCCTGACGGGCGGCGGCGCGTGCGGCAGGAACCAGGCCGCGAACCTCCGCCTCGACGGACCAGAGCTTGGCCATGGTGGCAACGCTCTGCGTCGCGACCTGGGAACTGCCGTTGATGTGCAGCTCGTAAAACCGGCGGCGTGAGCCCAGCAGCCCGCGAGAGCGACGGCCTCATTGGAGTTCGTTCTTGCCTTGGCGAGCTGCGTGTAAGCCGAGTATCCATCCACCTGCAGGATGCCGGTGAAGCCCGCCATATGGCGCGCAACGCAGTCGCCGCCGCGACCATCCTCGAAGCGATAGGCGACCATGGGTGGGCTGACGCCGCCGAAGGGCCTGTCGTCGCGCGCGTAAGCCCATAACCAGGCCTTCCGAACCCTTCCGGTTCCCGGTGCCAGTGTCGGCAACGAAGTTTCATCGGCAAAGACCCGCTCGCCCTGCTTGATCCGACGCCACTCGCCGATTATGTTCTGGAACGTGAGCTCGAAGCCGACCTTCCCCATCCATTGCGCCATCAGCGAGCGGCTGAGCTCGACCTTGTCGCGGGCATAGATCGCCTCTTGGCGGTAGAGTGGCAGGCCATCGGCATATTTCGACACGGCGATCTGCGCCAGGAGCGTCTCGGTCGGGATGCCGCTTTCGATGATATGGGCCGGTGCCGGAGCCTGGGACACGCCATCGCGGTCCCGGTAAGTGTATTTCGGGCGACGGGTCACGATCACCCGGAACTTTGCCGCCGTCACGTCGAGACGTTCGGACACATCCTCGCCGATCAAGATCTTGTCGAGCCCTTCGCAGCCGTCCGGCACCTCTGGCTCAATCACCTGCTCGACCCGCTCCAGATGCGACGCAAAGCCCTTGCGCGGACGCGGTGCGCGCTTCGGACGCTCCTGACCGGCGCCCTGCAGCTCGGCTTGGATGGCCGAAAGACCCGTTTCGATCTCGTCGAGCACAAAGGCGTACTGGTCGTCGTCCGCCGCGCCGCCCAGCCGCTCTGAGCGCCGGCCGTAGCGCGCCCGCTCCAGCATCTTCACGATCGCCGTCAGCGTCGCGATGCGCTCGTCGGCAGCCTTGCTGATCAGGGCGAGATGATTGGTCTGTGCTTCCAGGTCGCTATTGCGCGCCTCGAGCCGAGCTGCTTGCCCAGCCATAGCCAAGACCATCGCTTTCAGCGCATCAACATCCTCGGGAAGCTCTGCAACGGTCGGCGACATGACCGCATTTCAGCACGGAAAGAGCGATTTTCCCAACCGGTTCAACAGCGTGATTCACTTTGCCACAGCAGCATTAGCCGGCCGATAGCGGCCGCTTCACGGTCGGTGGCCGGACCTTCTTCCAATCCATTCCGTCGACCAGCGCCAGCAACTGGGCGTGGTTGAGCTGGACTCGGTGGTGGCCGATCCGCGGCCAGCAGAACTGCGATTTCTCCAGCCGCTTGGCGTAGAGGCAAATCCCCGACCCGTCCCACCACGCGATCTTGATCCGGTCAGCCCGTTTCGCTCGAAAGACATACAGGGCACCATTGAACGGATCTGCCCCAGCATCGCGCACCAAACCAAGAAGGCTGTCTGGACCTTTCCTAAAATCAACAGGATGACTGGCCAGATAAACCTTCACACTGGTCGGGATCATGCCGAGCGCACCGCTCGCAGAACGCGCCGCAGATGTGCTTCCTCGACATCCGGCCCGATCCGGATCCTCGCCCCGTCGATCTCGACCTCAACGAGCCTGGACACCTCAATCGTGCTGCGGACCGATGATGGCAACTCGTCTATGCGCCGCTCAGACGAGTTCTTTCCCGCCGCGATCGACCGCCATCCGAACAGTTGGGCTGGACTGATCCCGATCTCTCGGGCCAAGGCTGAGACGTTCGCCCCAGGCTCAAAGCTCTTGGCCACCATCGCCGCTTTAAACGCTTCGGACCAGCGCCGACGTCGCGCAATTGGCGCACCTTCAAACGGGGCTGGAAACGCCTCGATCAAGTGAAAACTTCTATCCGCAGGCATACGCGTAGACATAGAACATGGCACCAGTCTGGATCCTCGTGCCAAATGTCGCCTGAAGCCTTACCTAAAACCAGATGGGATGCCCTTGGCGCTTACCCCGCATGACCTGGGCAAACGGAACATCAAGGTTGGGAGAAAGCATACGTTCGAGCCCGAAGCCGTACGCGATCCCATTTGAGCAGGGTCTCACCCGCCATTAAATCCAACGCGCGTCCAAGAGCAGGTTCAACACTCATTCTCCATCGTCGAACGGGGACCGACCCCGTCAAGATTTCGGATAAAAGTTGTCGTTTGATGGGATTGATCATCGCGTCATTGATGATGTGCAGACGCGCTAATGAGGAACGCTGTGCGGGCGAGTTGTGCATGATGATCAGCAGCGCGCCAACTCGCCAGCCTATCCTCATATCTCCCGGAACAGGGACCGGACGCTTTCTAAAGCTGAAGGGCGAGTGTTGCGGCAATAACTTCTGGGCTGTTCCGTTCTCGTCGCTGGGTGATTTTGCCATCACTGCGCCTCGGGAAAATCGAGAGGGCATCGCATGAGCCAGTCCGCCAGGGTGCCATTCGCAAGTTGAATGATAGTCGCCGAGGCTAATGTTGGTACGTCACGGTGAAGCCCTGCTTCGATTCGCTCTAAGCTGCTGCGTAGTTGGTCGGCAGGCCCAAAACTGGTCGCTTCAGCGGAAATCGTATTCATCGCGCGCTCCCAGAGTATGGGGTAATCTCGACGGAGAAAATCAAGGGTGTTGTTTCTTTTGATGTGGTTGCGCGTGTGCACTGCCTTCCGTTTCAGAATTTGTTATTCAGTGCTGTTAGGGAAGGCACGGGTAAGTTTCGAATGCATCGTGTCGGACAGTTGTGTTCTCATATGTGCCGCTATCATCTCGGCGGGAGGGGGATTCCAAATCCACTCTGGGTGCAACTGGCAGGGCCTTCAACTGCCCGATTTCAAGTTCGAAATCATCTTGGCAGTGTACCAGCGCCTCAAAGGTCGAAGCCAAAAACGGCAACGAAAGCTTGGCAATTTTTCTTCCTTTGGCGCGTGTATGGTTCACAACCTTTTTGTCATCGAGGAATGGACAAAATAAAATCCACCGTTCGAACTTCTTGCCTTCAAACATCTTGGCCAAGAACTCTTTGTTAAGCTGCAGCTTGTCGAGATCAGTTGTCGCCTTTCGCTTCATGCCTTCAGAGGCCTTGGCAACGGTATCGTCCTGCGGTGCATAGCACTGATACCCGACTTGAACAGTTGGAGGTGAACGGATGGCGAACGCTGTCCGTTAAGCTATTGAATTCACTCGCCTCGAGTTTTCGGCGCGAAAATGTGTGGTAACAACATTTGATCTGCTAGCTGCATGTTGTATGGATTTTATGGCATTTATTCGCTAACAACGCTGGCATGTTTGTCGTTGAGAGAGTCGCGCGCGGCCACCGCTATCTTTACCTCGTGGAAAGTGTCCGCGACGGCAAAACCGTTCGCCAGCGCACGATAAAGGCGCTGGGCCGCAAGGATGCGCTGGTTGCCAGCGGCGAACTTGACAGATTGGCGGCCTCGATTGCGCGCCATGGCGAGCGCAGCCTCATCCTGTCCGACATTGACGCGGGGCGAATTGCCTCTCGCCGCATCGGCGGTCCGCTGTTGTTCGGGCGGCTGTGGGAGCGGCTCGGGATCGGCGATGTGCTGGAAGAGGTGCTGGAAGGGCGCCAGTTCGGCTTTGCGGTGGAACGGGCGGTGTTCATTGGCACGTTGCATCGGCTGTTCGTCTCGGGCTCGGACCGCGACTGCGCGAACTGGATGGCCGATTATGGTATCGAGGGCGCCGAGGGTCTGGCGCTCCATCACTTTTACCGGGCCATGGCGTGGCTGGGCGAGGAACTCGGCGAAAAGGCGCAAGGCGCGCTGGTGGCGCGCTGCGTGAAAGACGTGATCGAGGAAAAGCTCTTCGCGCGCCGGCAGGACCTGTTCACCGACCTCAGCCTTGTGTTCATGGACACCACCTCGTTGTCCTTCTACGGCGCGGGCGGCGAGACGCTGGGCAAGCGCGGGCATTCCAAGGACTTCCGCCCCGATCTGGCGCAAATGATCCTGGCGCTGGTCGTTGATGCCGAGGGCCGGCCGATCTGCACCGAGATGGTGCCCGGCAACACCGCTGACGTGACCGTCCTGTTGCCGGTGGTCGATCGGCTGCGAACGCGCTTCGGCGTCACACGCGCCTGCGTTGTCGCCGATCGCGGCATGATCAGCGCCGATACCATCGCCGCGCTCGAAAAGCTGGGCATGGAATACATTCTGGGGGCCCGCGAACGCTCGAGCAGCGTGATCCACAACGTCGTGCTCAATGACGCGGCACCGATGGTTCCGCTCGTTCTCGAGCGCCAGCGCGGTGAAACTCAGTTGTGGGTCAAAGAGGTCAAGGTCGGTAAAGACCGCTACATTGTCAGCCGCAATGACGCCGAGGCCGAGAAGGACAAGGCCGACCGCCAGGCGATCATCGCCGGCCTCGAGGCACAGCTCAAGAAGGGCGACAAGGCACTGGTCGGCAACTCGGCCTACCGGCGTTACCTCAAGGCCAGCGGCAAGAACTTCAAGATCGATGTCGGCAAGCTTGCCGAGGAAGCCCGGTACGACGGCATCACCGTGGTGCGGACCAACGCGAAGGTGACCCCGCTCCAGGCCGTGCTGCGGTATCGCGATTTGCTCGAGGTCGAGAGCCTGTTCCGCGCCGCCAAGGCAACCTTCAATACCCGGCCGATCTTCCACCAATCCGATGCCGCCATCCGCGGGCATGTGTTCTGCTCGTTCCTGGGGCTCGTACTCAGCAAGGAACTGTACCGCCTCTGCCGGGCCAAAGGCCTGACGCCCGAATGGCAGCCGCTTCTACGCGATCTCGACCGCCTCCAGGAAGCCACCATCGAAAAGGATGGTCGCATCGTCACCACCAGAACCCACGTTACGGGCCAAGTGGGCAACGTCTTCAAGGCAGCTGGCATCGCTCTGCCACACAACCTCGACGAACAACTCGCCTGAGATCATCCCCAAAATGTAGTGGTAACACGCGCCGGCGCGCGCCTAACGTGCTGATATAATAACATATTCTTACAGGCGGTGTTTAAGTGGGGTCAAGGCCAGCGGCAAGAACTTCAAGATCGATGTCGGCAAGCTTGCCGAGGAAGCCCGGTACGACGGCATCACCGTGGTGCGGACCAACGCGAAGGTGACCCCGCTCCAGGCCGTGCTGCGGTATCGCGATTTGCTCGAGGTCGAGAGCCTGTTCCGCGCCGCCAAGGCAACCTTCAATACCCGGCCGATCTTCCACCAATCCGATGCCGCCATCCGCGGGCATGTGTTCTGCTCGTTCCTGGGGCTCGTACTCAGCAAGGAACTGTACCGCCTCTGCCGGGCCAAAGGCCTGACGCCCGAATGGCAGCCGCTTCTACGCGATCTCGACCGCCTCCAGGAAGCCACCATCGAAAAGGATGGTCGCATCGTCACCACCAGAACCCACGTTACGGGCCAAGTAGGCAACGTCTTCAAGGCAGCTGGCATCGCTCTGCCACACAACCTCGACGAACAACTCGCCTGAGATCATCCCCAAAATGTAGTGGTAACACGCGCCGGCGCGCGCCTAACGTGCTGATATAATAACATATTCTTACAGGCGGTGTTTAAGTGGGGTGATACATGCAGTTGTTGGTCGTGAAAAACTCTAAGCCTGCATCACCTTGGACTTTATCCGGGACACGCTGGACGTTGGTTTTTCCGTGATGAAGTTGGACAGATCGATTTACCGCGGTTTTTGAACGGCAAGGCGGACAAACGGGTGCGGTTGGCCGAATCTGACACTATGACAAGGTTTTCGCCCCTTGCCTGGGTGGGGATGGCTGATCGATTTCGGCGTTGCGTCGGCGGTTTTCGCCGCACTCGCCGTTATGCGGACGCAGTTTGCCCCTCGTGCCAGACGAAGCGGGTGAGATTGTAGGCAAGGTTGGCCATGCCGATCTTCGTCCTGGCGCGGGCGATGCCGATGGTGCGCACGAACAGGCCCATCCTTGATTTCTGCTGCGCGAAGACGTGTTCGACGAATGCGCGGGTTTTCGATCTCCGCCCATTGGCCCGCGACGTCGCCTCGCTCATCGGCCGACCCTTCGGCTGCTTCTGGTGGATGTCAGAGACGTAGCCGTTCTTCTCCAGCCACTCCTCGTTCTTTTTCGAGCGATAGGCCGTGTCGGCCCACACCGTCGAGCCGGTGTTGCCGCGGTTGAGCACATTGCGAAGCTGCGCGCCGTCATAGGCTGACGCGCTCGTGACGTTCCATCCCCGGATGAAGCCGTGCCGGCGATCAATCGAGGCATGGTTCTTATAGCCGAAGGCGGGAATGGCGATGTCGCGTTGCTGCGCCTTTCCCTCTTCGGCGACCTTGGCTTTCGAGAACTTCACCGTCCAGCGTGCATCGCGGTCCTTCTGGCGCAGCTTCGCGGGCTTCTTCTTCCACTCGTCCGGAACCTTGCCCGCCTTGATGTCAGTCTTCTCGGCGTCGGTATTGCGCTGCTTGGGCGCCGCCACGATGGTGGCATCGACGATCTGCCCGCCCATCGCCAGGTAGCCGGCCTTGCCGAGGTGCTTGTCGAAACGGGCGAACAGGTTGTCCACCGCGCCGGCCTGTGTGAGATGCTCCCGGAACAGCCAGATCGTCTTGGCGTCCGGCACCCTGTCTCCGAGACCCAGCCCGAGGAAGCGCATGAAGGATAGCCGGTCCTGGATCTGAAACTCGGCCTGGTCGTCAGACAGGCCGTAGAGCGCCTGCAGAACCATGATCTTGAACATCATCACCGGATCGTAAGGCGGCCGGCCACCCTTCGCGCCATCGGAGCGCTTCAGCGCCTTGCCCAGCGGCTTGCGGAAAACCTCCCACGGCACCACCGCATTCAGCTTCTCCAGCGGATCGCCGGCCTCGCTCAGCCGGACATATCGCTCGTCAATGTCCCAGAAACCAGCCTGTCCCCGCATCCACTGCCTCCGTGCAAATCAACGCGTCGAGTGAATCAAAATCCGGTTCCAAAGGCGAGGTATTTCGAACTGTCCAGCTGCACGAGGGTCAGGGCATAGATTTGCCAGTGTGTTGGCTCCCAAACTCTCGGATGCATCAAGCAATCCCCCCTAGATAATTCGCAGCCTAGCTTAAACTCACTGTGATTGAACCCGCAGCAAGCGCCTGAGCGTGTGTTGTTAAAGATGGCGGACCTTTAGGGCACCATCCCACTTCGAATTTAAATACTCACACACCAATCTGCGGTGGCAATGGTGGGGTTTATCCTCGGAACAAAGTAAGCAGCCGCTCGAAAACATTTCCGGTTTCAACCGGGTCTCAATCCGTCTTTCTTCCATCAAGCGAAGGAACGATCGTTCATAACTTCCCCAGTCACCTTTGTGGCGTTTGAAAGCCTTTAGAATGTCATCCGTAGGCGCAAGGATCGGTTGATGGACGTACTGAACACCACAAATTTCTCTCAGAAAATATGCTAGGTCATCCGCTTTCGCGAAGCCTGCTAGCTGAGAGGTGTTGTGAAGTCTGACGTCGATTATTTTTTTTACGCTAGCTTTTTTAAGTCTCTCGAAGAAATTGGCAGCTGTTGTCTTTGTAAAGCCTATCGTGGCAAGCTCAACCAACTTTTCCGGCCCCTGCATTTAACTTTTTCGGAGCGATTTGACTATTTGGGAAAGCAACCTTTTGTGCCCGATCACGGTACGCCGCGGCCAGTCGCTTTGAGGGCGCCTCAAATAAATCCACATCCGCCTTTCCTGCCATGTCGAGTAGTTGTGCCTCTATTCGATCTTGATCCAACAGGTGGCCGTTGCCGAGAATGTGCTGAACCTTCACCCCTTGTTCGTGCAATGCTCGACCGACGAGAAGGCATCGGTGACAGTCAAGCGGGTTCCGCTCAGAGCACATTAACGCTATCCGATAAGACTTGGCCCCTTCAACTACCCGATCAATGCCGCAGGCAAAATCCTCCGTTTTTGCCATTCTCTCGTAATCTGCTACGCCTTTGCAGAAGAACTGCTTGCTTTTGGGGCGCCCGCCGAGTTCCTGTCCAAGAAATACATATTTGACGCGGTCCCCTCCAAGCTCGCGCTGCAGGTTTTCTTTATTGAAGTGCGGAAAATGCCGCGAGAACGGTGATGTTCTGATGTCCGCTATGGCATTAACGCCATGCAGCTTTAAAAGCGCGAAAAAGCTTTCATAGGAAAGCATTGAGTGGCCAATTGTGAACACTTGCAACGTCGAGCATCCTATCTCTTTCTTCGTCAACTGAGCCTTCTCCAAACGGAGTTTCCGACAATGAGCGTAGCATTGTGACCGCCGATCCCGATGCGCCTGTCTAACCCCTGCACCTCATAGGAACAAGAGACCGTTAACCTGAGCGTAGCAGGAGCGCGGCAATGCAGCAAAGGGACGGCACAACCCGAGACGGACATGGATCAATTCGCTGGCGTGGGCATCAGCCTCCAATGCCGCTATCTCACCGTCAATGAAGCGCCTATAGGCTGCATCGGCTGGCACGGAGAAATCGTAGTCGAGACCCTCGTACTCGACAAGGGCCCTGAGGCGGCGCCTTCCGTTTGCCGCTACATCACTGTAAAAACTAATCTCGTCAGGCTCGATTTCAATGGCGCCGAGCGATGCGGTATTCGTTCCGGCGGGCACTTGTGCCTTTCCACTTTGAGCGCGCACCAAATGGCCTCCGAATGCCTGTAACGGTGACGCAGAAACGCTTTCTGCAATGGACTGAACCATCTGCGTCGTGTTGAGACGCTCGAGAACCGCGATGTTGCTACCTGCGACTACAATCCGGTCTTCGGTCGCGTGGGGGAAAGGAAAGTGGTCAGGTGGTTTTGTCGCGGCAATAAGCACCTTATTCCCAACCGCGAAAACCTGTCCATCTCCAGCGAAATCGCCGCCCCAAAATCGAGAAGCCTCGACTGCAGCATTGGCCCCTGGCGGCTCGGGTCGTATCATCCGCTGTCGGTCAACGTCCCATCCGGCTACGCAGTAAAGACTTCCATACCGCGTTACATCCGTGATTATTAAGCTGTACTCTGCCACGATACCCCCCCCCGTAACTCGCTTACCTTTGGCTATAACTCGCACAAGTTCAAGGCGATTGAATTCATCTTAACAACTTAACTTTTAAGATATTGACGTGCGTCAAGCGGTTCGAAATACGCTGGTCTCCGCGGGGATCTGAAGAACTGCCAACAAGATTGCAGCCGCTCGTGGCGAAAAAACATTATCGGGGCAGGACAAACCAACACCCGGAGTTAAGTAGGTCGCTTGGCTGAGGCCCCGTCGACATATCTCATCAGCCCCTTGCTTCAAAATGAACGCCTTCTGAATGTCCGAAAACTTCAATGCATTCATTGTCTTCCGCTCCTCCCGAGCCAGGGGAACCTACAGCGGAAAACTCCAGTTGCGACCGATCCAGTTTTCAGGGAGCAGAGCACACTTATGGGTCTTGCCCTCATCGTCCCAACTCTGGCTTTGACTGCTAGGTCAGCTCCAGGGGAATGGCGAGTGGGAGGTCGGATGCAGCTTGCCTTCGGCGAAGCGCGAGAAGCGGAACGGCCGCAGCAGGTCGCTCTCGTTGCCGCAGATGTCGTCGGCCACCAGCTTGCCGACGCCGATCATCTTGTAGCCGTGGTTGCTGTCGGCGATCACGTAGACATTCTCGCAGAACCGGTCGAACACCGGGAATGAATCTGCCGTAAAGCTGCCGATGCCGCCGGACGGCTCCTTTTTGTATTTCGGCATGGTGCCTTCGAAGCGCTTCTGGCAGAAGGCCAGCGCCGATACCCACATATGGGCGAAGTCGTCGCCGACGATGAAGTCCGGGCTCTCCGGGCCGTAGGGATCGATCTTCACCTGCTCTGGCGGAGTCGGCACCTTGAACGGCATGGCGCCGCCCTGCACGCCGCCGAAGTGGAAATCGGGCTTGTAGTAGATGCCCCACAGCTTGTCCGTGATCACCGTGCCGTCGACATCGGAATGGAGCGGCGCATCGGTGTCCACATGGATCACTGGCGGCATCTTGCCGTCATTGGTGCGCTGCAGCTTCGGATCGACGCCGAGCGTGCCTTCCTGCAGCGACCAGAAGGTCCACATTGGCACGTCGTGGTGCAACTTGCCGTCGCGCCCTTTGATCGAGATCCCCTTCGGCAGTTCGAGCATGTCCCAGATCTGCTTGACCCACGGGCCGGTGCCGATGATGACCTGGTCGCAGCCAATCTTGCCCTTGTCGGTGACGACGGCCTTGACCGCGCCCTTGGCGTCCTTCTCGAAGCCGATGACCTTCACGCCGGTCGCGATCCGCACGTCCTCGTTCTCCGCTTTCTTGGCGAGGCCGTAGATCGAGCGCGTGTTGTTGGCATAGCCCCCCTTCTCCTCGTGCAGCACCGAGGTGATGCCCTTGGCCTGCCAGTCGGAGAATATGCCCTGCATGTACTTCATGCAGTCCTTCTCGCCCTCGATGAAGACCGACGGATAGCCAATCTCCTTCTGCTGCTGGTAGATGCTGGCGACGTCCGCGTGCATCACCTCGGGGCTGATCTGCATATAGCCGACCGGGTGGTAGGAGAAGGCCTCCGGGTCGCCTTCCCAGACCGAGACGCTGTGCGCCATCAGGCGGCGCATGGCGGGCTGGAAGTAGTTGTTGCGCACCACGCCGCAGGCAATGCCGGAGGCGCCCGCCGCGATGGCGGTCTTGTCGACGACCAGGATGTCCTTGCCGCTGCCCTTGCCGCTCTTGCGTAGGTTCTCGCCCAGATGCCAGGCGGCCGACAGACCGTGGATGCCGGCGCCTACGATGACGTATTTGACGTGACTCGGAAGTCCCATAGAGCAATGTCCTGTTGAATTTTGAGGCTGAACAATAGTTTGGGAGCCGCGACAACCCTTTGACATTTGGCGACACATTATCGATAGTATCCGCCATTATCGTTGCTATTCGAAGCGCAGCTGCATCGCGCCGTTGAGCGAGGAATGTGGCCTCGCGGTATTGTGCAACTCGACGACGGAACGCCCACGGGACCGATGTTTTAGCGCGGGCTTCTTTATACATGGCATCCTTGGACCGGGCGGCAGGTCCATATCGATGAGGTGTCTTCAGCACGAGCTGGCGCATCACGACTGCTCCGCGGGACGACCTTGCCGTGCTTGATCGCTGGCGAGACTTCTTCATAGCACAGGGATAGGCGCATCATTGTCTCACGATGCAAATCAGGGTTATGTCCATGCCGCGCCAGCCGACGACACCCCAGTCCGATCTGTTCTCCATCAGCACGCCGCGAAGACGATCTCGGTGACGCCGTGGCAGGCGGCTCCCAGAAGAAATGCGCCGGCGGCTGGGCGTCCATCAGGTTCTGTACAATCGCGAGAGCAGTATGCTTCAATATGCAATGCACGACCGCCTGACGGCGCTCGGCTGGTCCCCTATGGAGACGATCGATGAAGGTCTCGGTCACTCTGCGGCTGGCGGGCGCACGCGCCGGGTTTCGACCGGATGGTCGCCGAGCTCTGCCTTGGCCCAGGGCAATGACCGATTGCTGCCGGGATTGAGGGGAGCCTCAAACGAGTATGAGCTAGACCTTCTGCTCCCGCGCTCACTCTCGGAGCTATGATGAGGCTCCTCGCGCTCGTCGTTGCAGCCCCGTCGGCTTCGCGAAGGTCGATGACCAGTTTGAGAAGGATCCTGATCGCCGCGCGCAGGAGGCCATCAACTTGGTGTTTGACAAGGTCGCGGTACTTGGCAGCGCCGGCAGGCGCTGATGTGCTTCCTCGAGCACGGACTGGATTTGCTCGCCAAGCGCAACAACTGCGACGTGGTCTGGAGAGGCCGAACTATGCGACCATCCACCGTATGACCAGAACCCGATCTACGGCGGCGCTTTGGTAAGTCTGGCGTCGCGGCGGGATTCATGGTCGAGAAAACACAACAGGGGCAGAAAATGGCTGAAGCAGGAAAAGAGCATCCGGAGAAGCTCGCGAGTGGTGAGCCATGCGCTTGGGCGATTGTTGAGGAGAGTCGGCTATGAATGAGCAGTTGCTTTACCTGAGCGGGGCTGAAATCGCGGCCCTTAGGCCCAATCCAGCCGATCTACGCCTGAGCCTCGCGCGAGCGTTCCGTTTGCACGCGCAACACCGAGTTCAAGTGCGTCCGAAACAGACCCTCGCAATCGCTCCTGGACATTTCTTTCAAGCGCTGTGCGCAGCCTCGCCCGAGCCTCCTTATGCTGCAGCCAAATGGGTCGGCATTGCAGCTGAAAATTCCAGACGAGGGCTGTCGAACGTTAACGGTCTCGTTATCCTCAGTAATTTTAATACTGGACAACCTCTGGCTATCATGGACGGCAACAGCCTCACAGTTTTACGCACCGCCGCCATGTCGGCACTTGCGGCGGAATATCTTGCGCGCCCCGATAGTACATCCATTGGCTTCATAGGCTGCGGCCAACAGGCGCTTGGACACCTTGATGCAATGTACGATCTTTTCCCAGGATTGGCCGAAGCAGTTTGCTACGACCGTAACGCAACCTCTGCACGCCGGTTGGCCGTCATCGCAAGAGAGAAGGGTCTGCAAAGCCGCGAAACCACGGCGGCCGATGACGCGCTGGCCTGTGACATCGTCATAACGACAGTGCCCGGGACCGCTACGCTCACTCCCTTCCTCGATGCGGGCCTACTGCGTCCAGGCAGCTTCGTCAGCGCGGTCGACCTCGGTCGGTCGTGGCGCGTGGAAACGTTCAGCGCATTCGATCTTTGCGTCGTGGACGATCGCGCGCAGGCGGAGGATCCAGAAAACCGATCCAAGCTCGCCTATCCCGGCCCTTTTGATTCGGATCTGGCAATGCTGGCGAGCGGAGTTGAGCGTGGCCGTTCTTCGGATCCAAGCCAGCGCACACTCTTTCTATTTCCGGGCTTTGCCCTTGCCGACCTTGCAGTCGCCAGCGCGCTGTTCGAGACAGCCGTTCGAACCGGTCGAGGCGTCAGGCTGCAGCGTTAGGACTCTTGAGGCGCGGACGCAGAGAGTTCAAGTGCCAATGCATATTTGGGCATTCGCCAAAGCCGGCCATAAGGCGTCTCGGCTGGCTTTCGCGCTCTCCAGACCAGTGCGCGAGTTGCAGCTCCTGTTGGCAAAGAGAAGCGGCGGCGGGCCCCAAAAAACAGATGTTGCGGTCGCTATCGGGGCCAAGGATGGGCCCCGATGAAGGCGGTATGCGAGACGATGGCATCGCCCGCTCCGACATCGCCGGGCGTTGAGGGC
The DNA here is from genome assembly GCF_055456085.1 of Mesorhizobium subarcticum. Classification (NCBI taxonomy): domain Bacteria; kingdom Pseudomonadati; phylum Pseudomonadota; class Alphaproteobacteria; order Hyphomicrobiales; family Phyllobacteriaceae; genus Mesorhizobium; species Mesorhizobium subarcticum. The sequence goes on from NZ_JBVBEG010000002.1 coordinate 31,804, forward strand.
CGTGGATCCGCCCTCCCCGAGCCCAATGGCGAACTGGTCTCCGGGATCGATGAGATCATTGAGACGCTGAGAAGAAGGCCATGCAGCTTCATGACCCGCTAGTCCCTATGATTGCTGGGCCTGAGGGCGGCCCGTCATCCGATATGCAACGGTACGAGGGTTAAGCCGGCTGGCCGGCGCAGAGCCTCATGCATAGGAGACGGGCCATATGGACCATATCAGATTTGTCGGTTTGGATATTCACAAGGAACGGATCTCGGTCGCGGTGGCGGAGAGCGGACGCTCCGGCGCGGTGGACTATCTCGGCGAGATTGCCAATGATGCTGATACCATCAGCAAGCTGTGCGACCGTCTCGGGCGGTCCGGCAAGCCGCTGGCGTTTTGCTATGAGGCCGGCCCGTGCGGCTATGGCGTTCATCGCCAACTCACGCGCCTCGGCCATCGGTGCGACGTGGTGGCGCCGTCGCTGATTCCGCGGAAGCCTGGCGATCGGGTGAAGACGAACCGTCGCGACGCCACCATGCTCGCTCGCCTCAATCGGGCCGGAGAGCTGACCCCCGTTTGGGTGCCCGACGCCGATCATGAAGCCATGCGCGACCTGATCCGGCTGCGCAGCGTCGTGCGACAGGTGGTGACGCGAGCGCGCCAACATCTTCAAGGATTTCTGCTGCGTCACGGGCGCAAGCATGAGCGTGGGACGGCCTGGCGAAAGGCTTACCGGCGATGGCTTTCGACATTGGCCTTCGACCATCCCGCTCAGCAGATCGCATTTCAGGACTACGTCGATGCCGTCATGGATGCGGAACGGCGCCTGCAGCAGGTCGAGGAACAGATACTCAGCCTGCTCCCGGAATGGAACCAGCGCCCGGTCGTTGACGCCTTGCAGGCGATGCGCGGCATCGCGCTGATTAATGCCGTGGTGCTGGTCGCGGAGGTCGGTGACTTCACACGCTTCTCAAACCCACGCCAGCTCATGGCCTATTTCGGCCTGGTCCCCGGAGAACAATCGAGTGGTGAGACCGTCTGGCGCGGCGGCATCACCAAGACCGGCAACACTCATGCCCGGCGCGCGCTGGTCGAAGGCGCCTGGGCTTACCGGATGAGAGCGCGCATCGGCCGGCATAAGGTCGACCGGATCGAGGCGCTGCCGAAAGTCGTTCGCGATATCGGGTGGAAAGCGCAAGTTCGACTGTGCACCCGATATCGTCGGCTGAGCGCGCGCGGCAAGAATGCGAACGTCGTCAATGTCGCCATCGCACGCGAGATGGTGGGCTTCATCTGGTCGATCGCCTGCACGGTTCAGTCCGCGCCAAAGGCGGCGTGACCACTATTTGACAGACAGCCAGCAGAGGAGACCACAACACAGGATCAGCCTCGGCGCGGTATGCGGCGCTGGAGGCGGGACAATGCCGGGGAGCCCTCGTCTCCACTATGAGCCTCGACGCTCGCCACCTAGACAGAGGCAGCCCCAAACGAAACCAGGTCATGCGGCCCGACCCGCGGATGAGAGATTGTTGACCGACGTTCAAGTCCCGCCTCTTGCACCTCATATCCGCCGTACAAGTGCCTCGACCGCCGATCGGATCGGCGGGCCGCAGCTTATGTCAAAGGCCATTGTCAGCAATCATGAGAGTGGATTGATCGAGACAAAGGAGTCCGACGGGGATTCCATCCTGGAGCGTGGCATGCGAGGCTGCCGGAATGCGCACAGGTATCGGCATCGACGTTACGGCATCGGACAGGACGCGGCTTGAGGCGATCGTTTTGGCGCGAGGTTCGCCCCAGAAGCATGTCTGGCGCGCGCGGATCATCCTGCTGACTGCCGATGGTCTGGGCACCGTGGCGATCATGGCGGCGACGGCCAAATCCAAGACCTGTGTATGGCGCTGGCATGAGCGTTTCATGGCCGAAGGTGTCGATGGCTTGGTGCGCGACAAGACTCGGCCGCCTGGCATTGCGCCTCTGATGCCGGGGGTGGTCAACAAGGTCGTGGCGCTGACGCTGGAGCCGCCCGATCACGAAGCGACGCACTGGACGGTCCGTGCAATGGCGAAAGCGGTCGGCATCGCGGCGTCTTCGGTTGTGAAGATCTGGCACGACCACGGTCTTGCGCCACATCGCTGGCGTCGCTTCAAGCTGTCCAATGACAAAGCCTTCGCCGAAAAGCTGCACGACGCGGTTGGGCTCTACGTCTCCCCACCCGCCCATGCCATCGTTCTTTCGGTCGACGAGAAAAGCCAGATCCAGGCGCTTGACCGCACTCAGCCGGGGCTGCCACTTAAGCTTGGCCGTGGCGGCACGATGACGCACGACTACAAGCGCAACGGTACGACCACGTTGTTTGCCGCGCTCAACGTGCTTGATGGCTCGGTCATCGGGCGCAACATGCAGCGCCACCGGCACCAGGAGTTCATCCGCTTCCTCAACGCAGTCGAGGCCGAACTCCCGGCCGACAAAGCCGTCCACGTCATTCTCGACAACTACGCCACCCACAAGCAGCCCAAGGTCCGCGCCTGGCTGGCCAGACACCCACGATGGACCTTCCACTTCGTGCCAACATCGTGCTCCTGGCTCAACGCCGTCGAGGGCTTCTTCGCCAAACTCACGCGCCGGCGCCTGAAATACGGCGTCTTCCACTCCTTCGTCGATCTCCAGGCCGCCATCAACCGCTTCATCACGGAGCACAACCAAGCCGAGGCCCTTCATCTGGAAGGCCGATCCCGACGAAATCATCGCCGCCGTCAGGCGCGGGCACCAAACGTTGGAATCAATCCACTCTCATGATTGCTGACAATGGCCTTTGACATAAGCTGCGGCCCGCCGATCCGATCGGCGGTCGAGGCACTTGTACGGCGGATATGAGGTGCAAGAGGCGGGACTTGAACGTCGGTCAACAATCTCTCATCCGCGGGTCGGGCCGCATGACCTGGTTTCGTTTGGGGCTGCCTCTGTCTAGCAGGCTGTTGAAAAACTGTTTTGTTCACGGAACGTATCAGAATCAGACCGAGCACAAACCAGATTCAAAACGGGTATCTCCGATCCTTTTTCCACAGCCTGCTAGGTGGCGAGCGTCGAGGCTCATAGTGGAGACGAGGGCTCCCCGGCATTGTCCCGCCTCCAGCGCCGCATACCGCGCCGAGGCTGATCCTGTGTTGTGGTCTCCTCTGCTGGCTGTCTGTCAAATAGTGGTCACGCCGCCTTTGGCGCGGACTGAACCGTGCAGGCGATCGACCAGATGAAGCCCACCATCTCGCGTGCGATGGCGACATTGACGACGTTCGCATTCTTGCCGCGCGCGCTCAGCCGACGATATCGGGTGCACAGTCGAACTTGCGCTTTCCACCCGATATCGCGAACGACTTTCGGCAGCGCCTCGATCCGGTCGACCTTATGCCGGCCGATGCGCGCTCTCATCCGGTAAGCCCAGGCGCCTTCGACCAGCGCGCGCCGGGCATGAGTGTTGCCGGTCTTGGTGATGCCGCCGCGCCAGACGGTCTCACCACTCGATTGTTCTCCGGGGACCAGGCCGAAATAGGCCATGAGCTGGCGTGGGTTTGAGAAGCGTGTGAAGTCACCGACCTCCGCGACCAGCACCACGGCATTAATCAGCGCGATGCCGCGCATCGCCTGCAAGGCGTCAACGACCGGGCGCTGGTTCCATTCCGGGAGCAGGCTGAGTATCTGTTCCTCGACCTGCTGCAGGCGCCGTTCCGCATCCATGACGGCATCGACGTAGTCCTGAAATGCGATCTGCTGAGCGGGATGGTCGAAGGCCAATGTCGAAAGCCATCGCCGGTAAGCCTTTCGCCAGGCCGTCCCACGCTCATGCTTGCGCCCGTGACGCAGCAGAAATCCTTGAAGATGTTGGCGCGCTCGCGTCACCACCTGTCGCACGACGCTGCGCAGCCGGATCAGGTCGCGCATGGCTTCATGATCGGCGTCGGGCACCCAAACGGGGGTCAGCTCTCCGGCCCGATTGAGGCGAGCGAGCATGGTGGCGTCGCGACGGTTCGTCTTCACCCGATCGCCAGGCTTCCGCGGAATCAGCGACGGCGCCACCACGTCGCACCGATGGCCGAGGCGCGTGAGTTGGCGATGAACGCCATAGCCGCACGGGCCGGCCTCATAGCAAAACGCCAGCGGCTTGCCGGACCGCCCGAGACGGTCGCACAGCTTGCTGATGGTATCAGCATCATTGGCAATCTCGCCGAGATAGTCCACCGCGCCGGAGCGTCCGCTCTCCGCCACCGCGACCGAGATCCGTTCCTTGTGAATATCCAAACCGACAAATCTGATATGGTCCATATGGCCCGTCTCCTATGCATGAGGCTCTGCGCCGGCCAGCCGGCTTAACCCTCGTACCGTTGCATATCGGATGACGGGCCGCCCTCAGGCCCAGCAATCATAGGGACTAGTTATAGGCTTGTGGTTGGGCGCGCCGATGAGCATGCGGCGCGCTGCGCAGCACGGCGTGAACGCGGCGGTAGGCATAGGTCGGCATCTCAAGTCGACATGCGGGAGGTCATGAAGAACGTCATGACGGGCGGCTCGCCGTCGACCGCTCGAACCTGCGCTGGTGCTCCGATGGGCCGAGATCGGCTGCGACAATGGCGAGAAGGTTTGCATCGCTTTCGCGCTCGACTCTGCCACCGCGAGGCCAACGCCGACACAGGGCATCAAGGGTAAGGACGTGCGCGACCTCATCATCACCGCTGTCGAAAGCCGCTTCGGCCAGGTCAACCGCAGGTTGACCCAACACGATCGAGTGGTACGGCTCCGGCTACATCGCCAACGAGACCAGAGCCCGCGACATTGGACTGGAGCCGAGGACGACGCCAGTGCAGAGCTCGCAATCGAACGGAATGGCCGAGACCTTCGTCAGGACGATGAAGCGAGACTATGTCCAAGTCTCACCGCTGCCTCGGGCGCCCACTGGTAACCAAAACATTGCAACAGATCGTTCAAATAACTTTACAGAATCTTTTGCGACCGCAGATCGCTGACGATGCTAGGTTCACCGCAAGGTCTGAAGGCAGGCGTGAATATGAGCCAACGCCGATTTTGCGTTCGGACCGCCGCACAGCACGCAACGGAGGTCAAGGCCAATGGCAAGAAGAGCGCTCATCCTGGTTGAAGGCACAAGGAGCAATGGTCTTCTATATGTGAAAGCGGCCCAGCGTCTTGGTCTTCATCCAATTACCCTGTCGGTTGATCCGGCTCAGTACGACTATCTTGCGGCGGGAGAAAGTGAGGCAATTCGTGTCGATACAGGCAATCTCGATGCGCTGATCGGCGAATGTTCCAGGCTGCGTGCTACATATGACATTGCTGGCATTACTGGCCTAGCAGGCGACGACGAGTCGGTCTCTACGACAGTTGGAAAGCTCTGCCGGCACTTCGATCTACCAGGACCGAACCCCGCATCCATCGAACGATGCTGCGACAAACTCGCTCAACGTCAGCTTCTCGCGCAGGCTGGCGTTCCAATACCTGCTTATCGCGTGGCAGCGAATGCGGCGGAGGTAGAAAGCTTTGCCGCTGAGATCGGCCTGCCGGTGGTTGTTAAGCCAGCCGTGGGCAGCGGCAGCATCGGTGTCCGATTGTGCCGCAATGTCGATGAGTTAGCCGAACATACGACCTATCTGTTGGGCGGGAAGCACATATGGCGGTCCTCGCCGAGAATACTGGTCGAGGAATTCGCACAAGGTCCCCAGTATTGCGCTGCAATAATGGGAAATGAGGTCGTTTGTATTTCAGCCCTTGATTTCGCTCCCCCACCATATTTTGTCTATCTTGGGGGGACCTATCCAGCCCCGCTGACTGAAGACGAGCATAGGTGTATCGTCGATGTTTCGCTGAGCTGTTTGCGAGCTCTAGGCCTTGGCTGGGGGCCAACGAATGTAGAACTGCGGTGGACCAAGCGTGGCCCAGTCGTCATTGAGGTCAATCCGCGTCTTGGTGGCAGTGCTCAAACGGTTCAGGCGGCTTACGGTGTCGATCTCGTAAGCGAGCACATCAAGCTGGTCATCGGCGAGGAATGGAATTTGCACAAAAGGCATTCGCATGTTGCGACCGCGCGGCTCCTGATTCCTGATCGCGATGGTATCCTCGATTGGATCGATGGCGACAGTCGGGCGGCTGCTATACCAGGTGTCGTCGAGGCGAAATTGTATGTCAAACCGAAGACGCCGATCGTCAGGAAAGGCGATTACCGAGACTGCATCGGATATGTCCTCGCCGCTTCACCCAGCCGTGCTCGGACAAAGGCAATAGTTCAGCGTGCCGTAGACGCAATTCATTGGTCGATCACACCATTTCCGACCGAACAGGAACCATCAGCGGCCTCTCACGTCTTCGCACCTGCGCAGGTGCCCTCGGGTGAAGGGTGATCGTCGCCAAACATTGGTGCAATTGAGAGCACGAGAGAGATGGTTTTTTTGACGGCCGTTAGCCAGGACGAGATCAGGCCGCATGTCCGCAATCGGTCGACGGTTATCTCATGGCGCGCGGCTATATTCTGCGGCGCGTTGCGGGCTACGGTTTTCCCAATGCGCTGCCACTGACCGTCGGAACTGAAAAAGCCAATCGCGGCGTAGTCGCCGCACTCATCGAGGATCGTGTCCCAGGGAGTGGTGTAGCTGACGGCTTGGTCGCCGCGCTCTCCGGCATGGGGCCGGGATGATCAGCGTGCCACGGCTGGCAGGCTGATGAGAGGATCATCGCTCATCTGGCTGATGGTTTCCAGATGGGTGGATGCCAGCCTTCCCCGGCGGCATCGCGATGTGCCAAGTTTGTGGTGTTAGAGCCACGCAAAGGAGAGGCAGGCATCCATGGAAAAGGTTACCATCATTGGGGTCGATCTGGCAAAGAACGTGTTTCAGCTGCATGGCGCGGCGGCTGACGGATCAGTCGTGTTCCGCAAAAAACTGTCGCGCCTGCAGTTTTGCAAGTTCATGGCGGGTCAGCCAACATGTGTAGTGGCGATGGAGGCGTGCGCCGGTTCCCATTATTGGGCTCGCGAGATGGTCCGGCTTGGCCATCAGCCGAAGCTGATTGCACCTCGGTATGTCAAGGCGTTCGTCAAGCGGCAGAAGAACGACGCAGCGGATGCGGAGGCGATCGTCGAGGCAGCGCAACGGCCAACGATGCGCTTCGTCGAACCGAAAACCGAGGAGCAGCAGTCTCGGTCCATAATGTTTCGCACCCGAGAACAGCTGGTCAATCAGCGCACTGAGTTGGTCAACGCCTTGCGTGCGCACCTTTATGAGTTCGGCCACATCGCGCCTCAGGGAATTCGTTATCTGAACCGATTTGAATGTTTCGTTGAGGACGAGAAAGCCAATTTGCCTGATCTGGCCCGCGAAATCTGCCGCGATCTGCTGGACCGGATCTACCAGCTAACAGGCCGGATCGACGCACTGAAGAAGAAGATCGATGCTCTGTCGAGGGAAGCTGAGGCATCTCGGCGCTTGCAAACCATGCCCGGCGTTGGCCCCATCGCCGCACTGGCGATCGAAACTTTCGCGCCCCCGATGGAGACGTTCAAATGCGGCCGTGACTTCGCCGCCTGGCTTGGGCTCGTCCCGTTGCAGAAATCGACCGGCGGCAAGCAACGACTAGGAAAAACCTCGAAGATGGGCCAATGCGATATTCGACGCCTGCTCATCATTGGAGCCATGGCTGTGGTCCGATGGGCATCGCGGAAGGGCGCGCCCGAGGGCTCCTGGCTCGCGCGCATGATGCCGAAGAAGCCGCGCATGCTCGTGGCTGCGGCGCGGCAATCAACGTGAGAGCGCAGCGTCAATCAGGATGAGAATGCCGGCGGATTGGAACGCAGGGAGGGCGTAGCCCGACCGGAGTTTCAATCCGCCGGCGGCGCGTTCCTTTTTGGGGGACTTTCGTCTGGTGATCACGGTCGACCGGGTATGCCGGTGGTTTTTCCTGTTGGGGAGGAATCGCTTTGTGCCCGGCCGCCACGTAACCGATCACCATATGAGGCTTTTCATGAAGTTCCGGCAGACCAATACGACGGCCGTCGCGGCGGCGAAGGCGTCGATCAGTATCGCCACGGCCTATCGCATCGAGAAGGATTCGAGACTGCCGTCACAAAAGAAGGCGCCGCGGCAACGGCGCCGTGCCGACCCTCTCGCCGATATTTTCGAAGCCGAGGTCGTGCCCATGCTGAGGGCAGCTCCGGGCATTCGGGCGATCGCCATCTTCGACGAGATGATCCGGCGTCATCCCGAGCTTGGAGCCGGCATTCGCCGCACGATCGAGCGCCGGGTCCGAGCCTGGCGCGCCGTCCATAGCGAGGAACAGGAGGTCATTTTCCGGCAGGTTCACGTACCCGGGCGCATGGGATTGTCGGATTTCACCGACATGGCCGCCGCCGGCGTCACGATCGTGGGCCAGCCACTCGATCACCGGCTCTACCATTTCCGGCTCGCCTATTCCGGCTTCGAGCATGCGCATGTCGTGCTCGGCGGCGAGAGTTTCGTCGCTCTGGCGGAAGGCCTGCAGAACGCGCTGTGGTCGCTCGGCGGAGCTCCCCGCGAGCATCGCAGCGACAGCCTGTCGGCGGCGTTCCGCAACCTGGATAAGGACGCCCGGGAGGACCTGACGCGCCGCTACGACGAACTGTGCGGCCACTACGGCATGACCCCTTCCCGCAACAATCGCGGCATCGCGCATGAGAACGGCTCCGTCGAAGGCCCGCACGGCCATCTCAAGCGGGCGATCAATGACGCGCTGCTGATGCGGGGATCGAGCGATTTCGACGACCTGGCAGCCTATCGTCGCTTTGTCGACGAGATCGTCAGCCGCGTGAATGCTCGCAACTCCAAGCGCATCGACGTCGAGCGGGCCGAACTCCAGGAACTGCCCGTCCGGCGCACTTCCGACTACGAGGAGGTCACCGTGCGCATCACCTCATCGGGCGGGTTCACGCTGCGCAAGGTGTTCTACACCGTGCCCTCACGCCTGATCGGCCACCGCCTCAGAGTGCGGCTTTTCGATGATCGGCTGGATATCTTCATCGGCGGCACGCAGCTCATGACGCTGCCGCGCGGGCGCGCCTCTTCAAACGGCAAGCACGACCAGGTCGTCAATTATCGGCATGTCATCCATTCGCTGCGCCGCAAGCCGATGGCGCTGCTCAACCTCGTCTATCGTGACCAGCTCTTCCCCCGCGAGGCCTACCGGCGAACCTTCGACGTGCTCATAGAGCGACTGCCTGAGCGGCAGGCCTGCCGGATCATGGTCGAGCTTCTCGCCATGGCGCACGAGCGCGGCTGCGAGAGCGAACTGGCTGATCAATTGACCGCCTCGCTACAGGCACGGCGATTGCCCGACATGGCCCCCTTGCGGGAACGCTTCGCGCCGGATCCCGCCCGGCTGCCGAATGTCGTCGTGCGTCTTGCTCCGCTCAACGCCTATGAAGCCCTGCTTGGCGCCAACCTGACAGGAGATGCGGCATGAAGACGAACCCCGCTGTCGATTCCGCCAGGGTGAGCTTGCTCCTCAACGAACTGCGCCTGCCGGCCATCAAGGTTATGTGGCCGCTGTTTGCCGAACAGGCCGACAAGGAAGGCTGGCCCGCCGCCCGCTTTCTCGCCGCGATCACCGAGCACGAGATGGCCGAACGCGATCGACGCCGCATCGAGCGGCATCTCGCCGAAGCCCGCCTGTTGCCGGGAAAGACCCTCGATGCTTTCGAGTTCGAGGCGGTGCCGATGATCTCAAAGGCGCAGGTGATGGCGATCACCGCCGGCGACAGCTGGCTCGAGAAGGGAGCGAACCTGCTTCTGTTCGGCCCGCCCGGCGGCGGGAAAAGTCATCTCGCCTCGGCCATCGGCCTCGCCCTCATCGAGAACGGGTGGCGGGTCATGTTCACTCGCACCACCGATCTCGTTCAGAAGCTTCAGGTCGCGCGCCGGGAGCTCGGTCTCGAAGCCGCCATCAATCGGCTCGACCGCTTCCACCTGCTGATCCTCGACGACCTTGCCTATGTCACCAAGGACCAGGCCGAGACCAGCGTGCTGTTCGAGCTCATCAGCGCCCGCTACGAGCGGCGCTCCATGCTCATCACCGCCAACCAGCCCTTCGGCGAATGGGGGAAGGTTTTCCCGGATCCCGCCATGACGCTCGCCGCGGTGGATCGCCTCGTCCATCACGCCACAATCTTCGAACTGAATGTCGAGAGCTATCGGCGGCGCGAGGCCATCGAGCGAAAGCGGGGGCCAGGCAGGCCGGCGTCATATGCGACGCCCGCAAACGTCAATCCTGATTGACGCGCCGCGACAATCAAACCGATAAAACCTCTTGCGCGCGACAATCAATGCCGAGATTATCATCATCGCCGCGACACCAGATTCTCATCCAGATTGTCGCGCGTTTCTCTCCCAGATTGTCGCGCTATACGTGGCCATTGCGCTGGCCAACAAGATGGCGCGTGGCATCTGGGCCATGCTGACAAAGGAAGAGGATTACCGGAATCCGGCAACGGTGCCTGCATGAGCATTCAGCAGCACACCTGAACCGGTCCGTCGGGGATGTGAGGAAGGCCTGAACCGCATGGGCAAATGATCGATCAGATCGGGATCAGGAAACCAGAATGACGCACCGAGCCTCGCGCTCGCTTTCTAGATTTGGACCTGATCCGCGTATCACCATACCGGCCCGCGGCACGTCATGGCCGCAAATCAAGGCCTGACACAAGACCGCACTCGATCACGCGTTCAAAGGTTCAAAATCTTCCTTGCAAAACGGCTGGCATCCACACAAGCGTCATGTAGCGCGCCCGCTGCACGGCCCATTCGTCGTTCTGTTCGAGCAGGAGCGCGCCGACGAGGCGGACGATGGCGTCATCGTTGGGGAAGATGCCGACGACCTCGGTCCTGCGCTTGATCTCGCCGTTGAGGCGCTCGATCGGGTTGGTGCTATGCAGCTTGGCGCGGTGCTCCCTGGGGAAGGTCATGTAGGCCAGCACGTCGGGCTCGGCGTCGTCCATGATTGTCGCCAGCTTCGGCACCTTCGGCCGGATCTGGTCGGCGACGGCGCGCCATTGGGCGCTTGCGGCCTCGGGCGTTTCCTGGGCGAAGGCGGTGGCGATGAAGGCTGAGACGACCCTGCGGCTCTTGCCGGCGTGCGCCAGCACGTTCCTCATGAAGTGGACGCGGCACCTCTGCCATGTCGCGCTCAGCACCTTGGTGACGGGCGCCTTGAGGCCTTCGTGGGCATCGGAGACGACGAGCTTGACGCCGCGCAGGCCGCGACGGGTCAGCTTGCGCAGGAACTCGGTCCAAATCGGCTCGGCCTCCGAGGTGCCGATCTCCATGCCCAGTACCTCGCGCCGGCCGTCCGCGTTGACGCCGACGGCGATGATGACGGCGACCGAGACGATGCGTCCGCCGCGGCGCACCTTCAGGTAGGTGGCGTCGATCCACAGGTATGGCCAGTCGCCCTCGATGGGTCTTTCAAGGAACGCTTTGACCTTGCCGTCGATCTCTTCGCACAGCCGGCTGACCTGGCTTTTGGAGATGCCGCTCATCCCCATGGCCTTGACCAGGTCGTCGACCGAGCGGGTCGAGATACCCTGAACATAGGCTTCCTGGATGACGGCGGTCAGCGCCTTCTCGGCCATGCGGCGCGGTTCGAGGAAACCGGGGAAGTAGGAGCCCTTCCTCAGCTTCGGGATGCGCAGCTCGACGGTGCCGGCGCGCGTCTCCCAGTCGCGCTCGCGATAGCCGTTGCGCTGGGCCGTGCGCAACGGGTTCTTCTCGCCATAGCCGGCGCCGGTGGCGCCCCCCACCTCCAGCTCCATCAGCCGTTCGGCGGCAAAGCCGATCATCTCACGCAAGATATCGGCGTCGGGGGTCTTCTCCACGAGCGTGCGCAGGTTCATCATGTGGTCGGTCATCGGTGGTTCCTTCGAATCAGGTTGGTGTTAGCAACCAGACCCTACCGGGGAACATCGATGACCGCCGCAAAGCCGCTCGCTCGCTACGGCGCTGTTGAGGGCGCGCTCGCGAGCGGCTTAGCTACCGCCGAGCTACACCACGTCTGGGGACGCGACCTCATCGAGTTCCTGAAAAGATCCTCCAACGTTTCGGAAAGCCATCGGGTAGACGGCTTCGACCTTTAGCGTGTTCATGAGGCTCTCGGCCCTGGCGTTGTCATAGGGATTGCCTCTGCCGCCCATCGATGCGATCAAACCTTGATCGGCAACAATCTGCCGGTAGATCTCTGCAGCATATTGGGCGGCCGCGACCGGAATGGTGAATGCAGTTTGGCGGTGGTCTTCTCCGATTGCTGGCGGCCGACCGCCCGGCGCGCATCCATGGAGCGGCCGATGGCGTAGCCGACAATCAAGCGCGACCAGGCATCGGGGAGGACGGCGACATAGACGAAGCGGGTCGGCAGCGCGACATAGTTTTGTCGCAAACCCAGAGCTGGACAGATCGATTTACCGCGGTTTTTGAACGGCAAGGCGGACAAACGGGTGCGGTTGGCCGAATCTGACACTATGACAAGGTTTTCGCCCCTTGCCTGGGTGGGGATGGCTGATCGATTTCGGCGTTGCGTCGGCGGTTTTCGCCGCACTCGCCGTTATGCGGACGCAGTTTGCCCCTCGTGCCAGACGAAGCGGGTGAGATTGTAGGCAAGGTTGGCCATGCCGATCTTCGTCCTGGCGCGGGCGATGCCGATGGTACGCACGAACAGGCCCATCCTTGATTTCTGCTGCGCGAAGACGTGTTCGACGAATGCGCGGGTTTTCGATCTCCGCCCATTGGCCCGCGACGTCGCCTCGCTCATCGGCCGACCCTTCGGCTGCTTCTGGTGGATGTCAGAGACGTAGCCGTTCTTCTCCAGCCACTCCTCGTTCTTTTTCGAGCGATAGGCCGTGTCGGCCCACACCGTCGAGCCGGTGTTGCCGCGGTTGAGCACATTGCGAAGCTGCGCGCCGTCATAGGCTGACGCGCTCGTGACGTTCCATCCCCGGATGAAGCCGTGCCGGCGATCAATCGAGGCATGGTTCTTATAGCCGAAGGCGGGAATGGCGATGTCGCGTTGCTGCGCCTTTCCCTCTTCGGCGACCTTGGCTTTCGAGAACTTCACCGTCCAGCGTGCATCGCGGTCCTTCTGGCGCAGCTTCGCGGGCTTCTTCTTCCACTCGTCCGGAACCTTGCCCGCCTTGATGTCAGTCTTCTCGGCGTCGGTATTGCGCTGCTTGGGCGCCGCCACGATGGTGGCATCGACGATCTGCCCGCCCATCGCCAGGTAGCCGGCCTTGCCGAGGTGCTTGTCGAAACGGGCGAACAGGTTGTCCACCGCGCCGGCCTGTGTGAGATGCTCCCGGAACAGCCAGATCGTCTTGGCGTCCGGCACCCTGTCTCCGAGACCCAGCCCGAGGAAGCGCATGAAGGATAGCCGGTCCTGGATCTGAAACTCGGCCTGGTCGTCAGACAGGCCGTAGAGCGCCTGCAGAACCATGATCTTGAACATCATCACCGGATCGTAAGGCGGCCGGCCACCCTTCGCGCCATCGGAGCGCTTCAGCGCCTTGCCCAGCGGCTTGCGGAAAACCTCCCACGGCACCACCGCATTCAGCTTCTCCAGCGGATCGCCGGCCTCGCTCAGCCGGACATATCGCTCGTCAATGTCCCAGAAACCAGCCTGTCCCCGCATCCACTGCCTCCGTGCAAATCAACGCGTCGAGTGAATCAAAATCCGGTTCCAAAGGCGAGGTATTTCGAACTGTCCAGCTGGTTCGGACCGGCCGGAACCATCTCTTTCGCCCAGTGGGGAAGATTGGCTCATGATCGCTGCCGGTGGCCACGAAGCGCCGCCACATCTTTGGCTGCAGATCATGCTCGCGCATCAGGCGCCGGATCTTGTTGTGATTCACGACGAAGCCTTGCTGACATAGCGCAGCGCCGACGCGGCGATGGCCCTAGAACTCGAACGCGTCGCAGATCGCGAACATCGCCCACAATCGCGGGTGTCATCGGCCCGCTTTTGCGGGCGGTCACAGTAGGTCGCGCGCGATGCGATCAGTCGGCATCTTTCCGCGATGGAGATGCTGGGCGGTCCTCTTCTCGGCGGCGGTGCGCTTTTCAGTGCTCCCATTAGGAACTCCAGTTCCAGAGCCTGCTTGCCGACGAGTCGCTCAAGGGCAGCAATTCGGGCCTCATATTCCTGAATCACGTCGGCCGCCTGCGCATCGTCATCAAAGGCGCCTTCCTCACATTTGCGGACCCAGACACGAATCAGGTTTCGGGTGACGTCGTGCCGTTTCGCCAAACCGTGAAGCGCCTCGCCTGCTGATATTCGCCGCTTAAAACTCGATGCTGTGAGTGTGATATCTTGCCATGGGTCCCATTTTCGAAAACCTGACAAGCCTGGTCAATTCCTCAAAATGTCCATCCTCAGGGCGCACTCAAAAAACCGGCCCTTATTCGGGTCTGATTCACATTTGATAATTTTTCATTACGGCGTGGTGCTGTTTCTGAGGGGAACCATCCCCATGGCGAGCATTTTGCGTTTGTCGTCCTTGATCCCTGCCGGATTGTTTATCGAGAGCACCGCCGATGAGCGCGGAGTGTTTGTGGTCTCAGCGCGCGGTAAAGCCAAAAAGCGGGCTTGCCGCTGTGTGCAAAGTCGTCGGGCCGTGTCCATAGCCGATACATCAGGACCAGTTGCCGACTTGCTCTGCGCGGGCAAGCGGGTTGAGCTTCGGCTTGTGGCCCGACCCTTTGTCTGCGATGCGCCGTTCTGCCGGAGACGGATCTTCGCGGAACGGTTTGAGGATGGGGTTGTCACTAAGCGGTCCTGACGAACGTCGCGGCTGAAGTGCATCGTTCCTCATCTTGGTCTGGCGCTGGGTGGCAGACCGGCCGCCGGCTTTGCCAAGCGACTGATGGGCCAGTCAGCCAACGACACACGCTGTTGAGGGTCTTGCGGCGTCGAGCGAACGTGGTCTGTGCGGTCGATCCGTGTCGCGATCGGTCGATCCGGACCTGCTCACCTGCGCGGAGAAGCTGCAAGATGAGGGCTACCTGCGACGCGAGGAGACGAAAGCCGCAATAATGAAGCTCGCCGGCGACGGCATTCCTATCAAGGAGATTGTGCGCCGCACCGGCCATGGCCGAAAGCTTGTCCGCCACGTGAACCGGGGCGAGAGGACCGATCTCTTCCAGGTTCGGCAGAGTTCGCTCGATGCACCTGCCGTTGCTCGATGAGCTGTGGAAGTCAGGCTTCCGCAATGGAGCGACCCCACGGCGCGTGATCATCATAGCAGATCCGGCAATCATTTCCGCGCCGAAACACAAAAGTGTTCTTCGTGCCCTTCTGACGATAGGCCGTGGCTTTTTCTTCCGGAGACCGGCCTGATCGCGCGACCGTGACACTACGCTCAGAGCGCATAGTTTTCCGGTGCGACCGCTTCGGTCGTCAGGTGGCCCCCAGTGATGTAATCTGTAGCTATGCGGGCCGACCCGCAGGCCATCGTCCAGCCGAGCGGCCCATGGCCGGTGTTCAGGAACAGATTGTTGTAGCGGGTCGGGCCGATCACAGGCGGACCGCCCGGCATCATCGGGCGCAGGCCGCTCCAGTTTAGAACGGAGTCGGCATTCACATGGTCCTTGAGCTCCGGCAGCATTTTAAAGCCATCATCAAGGACGCGCAGCCCTTCTTTGATGTCAACCGTGGTATCGTAGCCGGCGAACTCGGCGCGACCGCCCATCCGCAGGCGATCACCCATAGGCGTGATCATCGCATGGAGGCCGTCGTCCATGATCGGACGTGTCGGCCCTCCTTGCCAGCCGTTCAGGGGAACGGTGATCGAATAGCCCTTTACTGGAATGATCGGCAGATGGATGCCGAGCCTGCTCGAGAATTTCGGGCTGTAGCTACCAAGCGAGAGAACGAAGGCGTCCGCTTGGATCTCTCCCTTGGTCGTGTGAATATGTGAAATTGTCGTCGCGCTTTCCCGCTTGATGTCAAGGACTTCGGTGTCCATCAAGAAAGTTGCGCCATTCGCCTGTGCCACCCGCGCGATCTCGTTTGTGAACTTGTGAGCATCGCCGCTTTCATCATCAGGAAACAGAACAGCACCGACGTAGCGGTCGATGACCGGCGCGACGCAGGGTTCCTTTTCTAGGATCTGAGCCTTGTCGAGCGTCTCGAAGACGACGCCCCATTCTTCCATCTCCCGGCACATCTGGACAAACTCGGACATCCGTCCGTCAGGTGGGAACATGCGCATCGTTCCGCGGACGGTCTGGTCATAAGTGAGCCCCTCTTCTGCGCGGATAGCGCGCAGGGTCTCAAGGCTGAGCCGCGCCAGCCGGATGTTGGCGATCATGTTCGCCTTGTGCATACGGGCCGTGGAATTGGCGAAGAACTTGAGGCCCCAACCAATCATCGAGGGGACAGCTCTCGGTTTGATCTTCAGCGGCGAATGATCGTCGAAGAGCATTTTCCCGAGGTTTTTCACCGTGCCGGGCGAGTTCCAAGGACCAGAGTCGCTTGGGTTCATCAGACCGCCGTTCGCGAAGCTGGTTTCCATACCGGGGCGGTCCTGACGATCAATCACAGTGACGTCAAGACCAGCCTTTGTCAGCATGTAGGCAGTCGTGCTTCCGACGACGCCAGCTCCCATAACAACAACTTTCATTCTTCGTTGCCCTGCCCTTCTAGAAGTCCTTGTACGGCCCCATTGGCCTCCAGTCGCATTCGGGCCTCGAACGTCCCTAATCGGGAAGGGGCTGAAGCCCACGCTGTCGCGCCGGCCTTTGGAATCTGCGTCACCACGTTCTCTCATCGACGGCTAATGCCAAGACTGGCTCACCTTTTTGGAATCCAGAGATGCGTCATACGCCAAAGGACGAAGACGGACTCCAGCGCCGTGACCTCGGCCAGGATCAGTCGAAAGAGTCCCGGACAAACCCAAGGCGCTGACCTTCGGCAACACGCTGCACTGGTCGACGTCGGCACGGAACTCTCCGTTGACGCGCAGTCGCCCCACACATGTTTGTCGCAAGGCACGCGATCATGCTGAAATGCCGTGTGACGGCCCTCTATGACGCCGAGCTCTGCTGAACGCTGAGAACGCCATTGACATCTTTCTTCTTATCGCCGCGCGGCAGAAGCGTTCCGCAAGGAAAAGAAGAACGGTCCTTATCCGGAATGATCAACATCAGGACCGCGGCACACGCGATCATGAATAGCAGCATGCGCTTTATTACTGCACTTCCACTGTCCATTTTATTTGGCAAGCATGAAAGGATTAAAGTCGCGCAATCACCGACGGTCCGTCGATCACATCCTGCACGCGGCGCGCTCCGGCGAGCAACGGTGCGCTTTTACATTAGTCGAGTCTGTCCGGATCTTTCCAAGTTCTCCACTCGTAGTTCCGGAGTGTGATATACCCAGGTCCAGATCCTATCAGGTAGTTGGGATTGAGTGGCGTCTTGCCGAGCGGCGTGCAGATTACATATTGCGGCACCGCAAAGCCGGTGGTGTGCCCACGCAAATTCTCAATAATGTGCAAGCCAGTATTAATTGATGTTCTGAAGTGCTCAGCGCCCCGCACCAGGTCGGCATGGTACAAATAGTACGGTCGCACACGTGCCATAAGGAGTTTATGGACCAACTCTTTCATCACCTCGACCGAGTCGTTAATGCCTTTCAAGAGCACCGATTGGTTGCCCACCGGAACCCCCGCTTCAAGCAACCGTTCGATAGCGAGTTTCGCTTCAGGCGTGACCTCATTGGGGTGATTAAAGTGGGTATTGATCCATATTGGATGGTACTTTTTAACCATCTGGCAGAACTCGGGCGTGATCCGCTGTGGCATCGTTACAGGCGTTCGAGTGCCGATCCGAATTATCTGAACGTGCGGAAGATGCCTGAGCCTTGCCAATGCGTACTCTATCTTATTATCGCCCATCGTCAGCGGATCACCTCCACTTAACAGTACGTCCCGAATCTCTGGCCGCTCGGCTATATATGCTATGCCTTTGTCGATGAGAGCTCGATTGCTGACGATTGCGTCTTGGCCCGCGTGAACCTTGCGTGAGCAGTGTCTGCAGTAGATGGCACACAAATTTGTAATATGAAAAACTACGCGATCTGGGTACCTATGAACGATGCAACTCACGTCGGTCTTCCCCTCCTTCCAAAGAGGGTTTTCGGAATCTACGCCCGATTGGTGAAATGAGGGGAGCTCATTTACATGGAAGACGTCATCAAGTTCCTTGATGTTGGGGATAGCCTGTAGGCGAACTGGATCGTTCGGATCCTCCTTGTTGATCAGCGAGAGGTAATACGGCGTTACCCGGAAAACATACTGCTCACCCACCTTGCGGAAAACTTCTTCTTCTTCCGGCGTAGTGTTTATATGGTCCTTGAGCGCGTCGAAAGTGGTGACGCTGTTAGCAAGTTGCCAACGCCAGTTATCCCACTCGCTGTTTCGCTTGTCTACTGCGGCCGTTTCGGTCAGCATGCCACATCTCCGGTTCGAGTACTTCTGTGGTTGGATTGTTGGTTCGCGATGTGCAGTTGGCCTTGAGGGACTCAGGGAAGTTTTCCGAACTCTTGGTTAGCCGAAGGGGCGAGCGCAGCATGAAACTGAGGATCTGCGGCGCCGGCCGCATTGGGGATTCGAACGCTGTTCGCTTCAAGCAGCGTCCGAGAGCCTTTACCATCTTTAGTGCCTGTGTTTCTGCGCGGGACGGGGACCTGCTTCAGGCGTGATCGGTGTCCAAAAACCTTTCGGATGCCGATCGGGGGTGCCGTTTCGGGTCAGATTGACAGTCAGATCCGCCAGTGAGATCTGCGGTAGTGTGTCATAGCCGCTCCTCCGTTGGTTTGCTCGCTTTATCAAGCACCTGGAAAACCCAATAATGCGCGTTTTCCTCGTAGTATCTGGCATCGCTTAGACAAAGTGCCCGCATAAGAACGCCCGCATCCTGCAGACGCCGCACTTCGTCTTCAAAGGATGTCGCCTCCGCATAGCTCTTGCGGGTGCTCGCGATGACGAGTCCGTTAGGGCGCGTGACGCGAGCCAGTTCGCGCAGCCCATCCGGTCGGGCATGCCTGTGCGTGAAGACGCCACAGCAGACTGTAATGTCATAGCTCGCGTTGGAGTAATCGGAGAGTGGGCCGTTAAGGTCTACATCGCCTGTGACATGTCGGTAGACACCGGTCTGTCGGGCCTTTTCGGCCATCTCCTCGATGAGGTCGAACCCGTCGATCAACTGAAAGCCAAGGCGTTGCAGCTGCACACCGACGAGGCCTGTTCCGCAGCCAGCGTCAAGGGTTGCGATGACTGCTCGCTCCTTGGCCAGATAGGCCGTCTGGATGGCGGCCGCCAGTTCTGCCACGACCATAGGCCCGCAATACCCCTGACGGCCGACATAGAGATCGTAGGTATCGGCCCGGTCGCGATAGTACTCGGCTAAGTAACCGACATCCGTGTCGAGTGCATGGGAACGCTTTTTTCGTGCGGTTTGGTCCAGCGCGGACTGTTGATCGGGGATTTTCATGACGATTCCTCCATCTAAGGGCAGATTGGATGCAGCGGTGTCCCCTTTGGCGCAATGGCGCGGCAGATGTTTTCCTTTACGCTGCGAATGCAAAAACGAACCGAGGCACCGGGCGATAAACCGTACCATTTCAAAGTCTGACTTACGGTCATGCAAACCATCTATGTCTCTCCTGTTGTGTCGGGGAAAAGGGTTGGTTGCTGTTTTCCGCCCGGTCGGCAGCTCCTGCCGGCTTGACGAGGGAGTTTCAAAAATCGCGCCAATTGCGCCATAAAAGCCTTGGAAAAAATATTCTGCATATCTTTTAATGGCTTACATGAGAGTTCAGCAGGATGCCAGGCGGAGAGGCACCGTGTCGGGTACTCGACAAAACCCGACAGCAGGTGTCATGTCCCGGCATCTTCTCAGGAATGGAGGAAGGGCTTGTCAACGGCACGTAACGTCAACTGTGTCCTGCTCGAATGCCCTCGATCCGCCCTATCGCTGTAACCTCTTCCGTGCCGAGATCATGGCTCTTGCGGTTTGGCTTTACGTCCGCTTTCCGCTAGTCTGCGCAGGGTCCATGACAGCTGCAGCCGCAGCAAAATCGCCACGCGTCAGCCGATCAACGCGTGCGGCGAGAAGTGAGCCGTTCAGCCGGCATTTTGCCAACCAGATCCTCTACTGCGGCGACAAATCGCATCTCAAGGAAATTGTCGTCACCGTTTCGCCGGGAAGCAGTGGCTTTCGCCGGCGTCGAGTTTTTCGCTCCAAATCCGGTGTCTCCAAATCGCCCCCACCCCAACGGCAGGTAGCCGTTATACTAGCAGCCGCAAGAATTTAACTGTTGCACTTTATAACGGTTATGCATCAGAATTATGAACACCAGAACAACTATTTATAAAGTCACCGCCCCTCTTCTTGACGCTTCGAATCGGCTGGAGCATATCTTATGCGAAGAAGATGCCTGGAGGGGGCATCATAGGGTCGTCCTTAACGCGGACGTTTTCTGCGCGATCTAACGCTAGCTGCGAAGGCAAACCGGTGGGGATTGATGCGGGATCCCGGCAACGGCTGTTTTTGCCGCGCGATCTGGTGACTTCTGAAACAGCAGGGAGATCGGAATGTTTCTTAAAGCCGACGGAAGTGAAGTATGGCTGCAGAGCTCGACAAAATTGCCGTATCTATCCCTTGCCGGCGTCATAGAATCTTCGGAGGACTACGTCGCAATTCGACCAAGGCTGCGTCGGGCCTACGAGCAGCTTTCAGGCATAGCCTCCGACGACGCATTTTTGGTGCGGGAACTCGCGGACGGCGGCTCCTTGGTCTTCTGCGCCCGACGCGACAAGAATTGCGCCTTGCTGCTGCTCGGGAAATTTCATCGAGGCCGGGAGAACCGAACGCCCTATGCTGTTCTCGAAAACCTCGTCGAAACGATCCGGAACAGCGTAGATGGAATCGGCCGGCAAACCGGCGCGACCATACGTTTCGAGGTCGTGCAACCCGAGTTGGCAATGCGTGACCGCTGAAGAAGACGTCATGAGCCAGCACATCGTCTTCATTTCGCTCCGCATCGAGTTCATGCAGCTCGCCAAGCACAGGCATTGCGGGTCACTGTTACAAGATCCGGCTTGTCGAGACGGAGCGCGTCAAGTCATCGTGCTGGCTGCCGCGCCCAGCCTGCAGCACCATCCTCTGCGGGCGCCGGCTGATCCGGCGGAAACGAACTCTCCTGCATCAGACTGCCGGCCCGAATCCTGGTCAGGATGGTCCGCGAGCAGGGGATCGCGGCAAAAAGGGCCTCTCGTGGTCAAACTCTACCTTTTCGCCATGCTCATCGAAGCCGCTACGGCCGGCAACGGCGTGGCTTTGCTGACCTTACCCTCCATCGAGAATGATTTGTGTGCCGGGCGGCTGGTGTTGACCTGCACCGCTACGCTTCGGCCATGGCGCCTATTGCCTGGTCCATTTCAAAGTCTGTTGCAGGCGGAAGCAGCCTGCTGCTCGCAGCAGACTACGGCGATCTGACCGCCGATCGTACGTCACTGCCGCAGGCGAGCCCCACCTCCGGTTCGGCTGGCGCCGCCGACATTTCGTCGGCCAAGCCAGACAGTTTTTCGAATGGTCGGACAACCCCAGCAATATCGCAGTTTCAATCTCGCCAAAAACAATCGACTACAAACCGGTCAAAAAATCTGGGGGCGGCCGTGAAAAGATACTGGTGACTGGCGCTGGCAGAATCGGGGCCGGGTCAAGTCCGGGAACTGCTGGATAAATTCTGGCGGGGCTCCTTTGCCGCTGCTTTCTTGTCGAGGCCGTTTCGGGCCTCGTATTCCTGATCGAGTTCCTGCCTGACGGCGGTCATCTGGCGGCGCTCGAAGTCGGTGATCCTGATTTGCCCGCCACCGCTCGGCAGCTCGGATCATGGCGCCGAACATGAGCTTGAGAACGGGCTCTCGCCGAAGGCATTGGGAATGATCTTTAGCCTGCGCCGCTCCTCGACGAACAGACGTTCCAGAAGATTCGTGGTCCTGATGGCGCGGCGGTGAGTGATCGGCATTCTCAGATGCGCGATTGCAGCTTCGAAGTCGCCCATGAAGCAGGCGACAGCGCTCGGCAACTCGATCTCATAATCCCTGACCAGCCCCGCGGCGAGGTCGCGGGCGATGGCGCGCGAGGGGGCCTGGTAGGCGGCGGTGGCGCGAGCCTTGAACTCGGGTCAGCGGTCTTCCAGCACCTTGGCGGCGAGATTGCGCATCCGGTGCGCCATCCGGATCGTGAGTCGCGCCTCCACAGTTTCATCACAACGGTAGCGGCGGTCGGCGTGGCCGCCCGCACCCGCCAGCCAGCCAGCAGGTCCGACACAATTTGGCATCAAGGGCGAACTGCGCCCGCATGACGGCTAAAACGGCGCAAAAACGCCGGCGCCATGCCAGCAACCAGCATCAGGGTCAGCGTCAACGACGGATACTGAAGCCTCCGCACGCGGAAATGCATGTAATTCGAGCACACCAGTTGAAACATGAGGAGGCATCCAGAGTTGAATGGAGACATTTCGACCCAAATGGCTTACCGCGGACTTCCCGGCGCATTGTTTGAAGGAATGAGCAGCGAACTATAGGCCGAGGGCTGCCCAGCCATTCTCACCGAGAGGGTGCGCCAACTGCTGCAGGATACATTCGTTCGTGGATTTGGCGTGCCAGGGAAATGGCGCGGTCATAATCGCCGACCAAATGGACGCGCGACACGGAAGAATCGAGTTCTGTCACCACGTTTTTTGAACCAATGAACACCGGGGCAGTGTCCGTCAGTGCGACAAGCCGGAGGGCAAAATCGATATCGCTCATAATGCATACCACTACCGCGTGGCTGTCCTCCACGCGGATCGCGTTGATGTCGTGTCGAGCAAGAAACGCGCAAAGGTTGTCGCATTCTTCAAGGGTGGCACACGAAAACACCGGGATGTCGCGAGCTACGGTCACAGAACGGGCCTTCCCATGGCCAGTTACGATCGTACCGGCGATGGCTCCGTCGCTGGTCAGCGATTTGCAAACAATGGTGACATTGTGCGTTTCGGCGTAATGTACCGCCCTGTGGTGCAGTACCTTTGCACCATGTCGAGACATCTGCAGGATTGTCCGATAGGCAATCTCCGGAATCAGGTGTGCTCCTGGGACAAGATAAGGATCCGCCGTATACACGCCCGGAACATCCGAGTAGATTTCGCAAGCGTGCTCCCCCAACATGGATGCAATTGCGATAGCTGTCAGGTCCGAGCTGTTTCTGCCGAGAAACGTTAGCCTGCCGGACTGGTCAATTGCCTGGGCGCCTGCGGCAACGACAACGTCATGCTCCTGCAATGCTGCCATAATTGGCTTAGAATCTACGCCTTCTATTGACGCGCGACCGAAGTCCGAATTCGTACGTATTCCAATGGAATAGCCGTTCAAAGACATGACCGGAACACTCAGCCGGCTGATGGCGGCCTCCAACATGCAGGCACTGAGCATCTCTCCGGTTGCAAGTGCCCCATCGAGGTTCGATGGTGATACTTGCTTGTTGACGTCGAGCATGACTGCTTTCAGCTTGCCAGTGGTGCCCGACATCGCGCTGACCACGGCAACGATTTTGTTTTGTCCAGCCGCCAGTCGGTCGGCTATGTGCCTAGCAATTCGACCGTAGTCGTTGGGATGCAGAAAAGAAGAGCCCCCGAATTTCATAATCGTCGAGTTCATGTTCCACCAATCACGTCGTCGGCAACTTGCAAGCTGTTAGATGAGAGATGCCTTAAGCGCGCGGCCCGCCTGATATCACACCTCAACGGGCCCAGGCGGTCGCCCCGCGGCGTGATCCTTTAGCACCTTCGATTCCGGCAGCCGCCAATTGACATCCCACTCTCCATGCATCACAGCCTCGATCCGCTTTAGACGCTTGCGTGCACAGAACTGTCCAAAATGTCGAGACCGCGTTGAAGCGTCTTCCCGTCAATTGTCAAAGGGGGAAGAAGCTTGACAACCTGGTCCTCCGCGCCGCATCGCTCTACTACAAGCCCATCTTTAAAGGCCTTGTGGACGATTTTCTCGGCCAGCTTGCCTGTATTACAGTCGAGCCCGAGCATCATGCCCCTACCGCGAATGGAAAGGCTATGATCGCCGCTACTTTGAGCAATCTGCTGAAGGCGCTCGCTCACAATGCGTCCTGTTTCCGCAACGCCATCAGACAGCTTTTCATCCGTCCAATATTTTCGCAACGCAGCAGTCCCAGTCACCAACGCAAGATTGTTACCTCTGAAAGTTCCATTGTGTTCGCCCGGCTGCCAAACGTCTATTTCAGGTTTGAGCAGCAAAAGGGACAGCGGCAATCCACAGCCGCTGAGCGACTTCGACAAAACAATGATATCTGGCGATAAATCGGCAAATTCGAAACTGAAGAAACTACCTGTTCGTCCGCAACCTGCCTGAATGTCATCAACAATCAGGAGGATACCGTTCTTTCTGCAAATTCGCTCGAGCGACTGCAGCCAGTCCTGGCTCGCAGGGTTGATGCCCCCCTCGCCTTGGACTGTTTCCAGAATGATGGCTGCCGGTAGATCGACCCCACTGCTTGCATCAGCAATCAACCTGTCCAGATCTTCCGAAGTGTCGTGATCGGCTCCCCAATACCCATCAAAAGGCATGAACACTGCGCCGGCTAGAGGAACGCCTGCCGCATCTCGGTAGGTTCGATTACCCGTTACCGCAAGCGCGCCCAAGCTCACTCCATGAAACCCGTTAGTGAATGAAATTACAGTTTGCCGACCAGTGGCCTTACGTGCGAGCTTTAAAGCCGCTTCCACGGCATTGGCCCCGGTGGGACCGGGAAACTGAAATTTGTATGTCAGGCCACGTGGACGCAATATTGTCTCATCAAAATACTCCATAAACTCTCGTTTTGCAGAAGTAGCCATGTCCAGCCCATGAATAATTCCGCCAGAGTCCAGGTATTTCTTCGCATCATTTAAAAAATCCGAGTCATTGTGGCCGTAGTTGAGGACACCCGCGCCGGAGAGAAAATCGATATACTCGGAGCCATTCTCATCCTCGAGAATGGCTCCCGCAGCTTTTCTGAACACAACAGGAAAGGTTCGCGAATACGCCCGCACGTTGGATTCGAGCGTTTCGAAGGCAAATAGCGAGTTTGAGGTATTCTCTTGAAGCATAATTTTTCCTCAACCAAACGACGGCGCCATAGGATCGCAATTGGAATGCCGATGGCTCCGGAGAGTTATAACCCATCCTCGCGCCGCATAGATCTATTTTATGTTAAAGTTATTTTTCGGAAACTTTGTAAAAGTGAAGAAATTGTAAAATATATTGCATTTGCCATTTGGTCTCGGGCGGCATATTGCCTGGGGCCTCCCAGATACTTGTTCGCTGGCTCCACCGGCGCGTGGTCTTGTCTTCTTCCAGAATCGGCATTCGTAGGGGAAACCTGGCCGTGATCGGCTCTCCCGTCAGGCAGCATCCGGCGTGCTCGCGCTAGCTTGAGGT
Organism: Mesorhizobium subarcticum; assembly: GCF_055456085.1. Taxonomy (NCBI): domain Bacteria; kingdom Pseudomonadati; phylum Pseudomonadota; class Alphaproteobacteria; order Hyphomicrobiales; family Phyllobacteriaceae; genus Mesorhizobium; species Mesorhizobium subarcticum. Next base: position 57,359 of record NZ_JBVBEG010000002.1, read on the forward strand.
AACCGGGGCAGATTACCGGGCAGTCAGGCTTGAGCGGCTTGCCTAACGAGATCCGGGAGCGGCGGAATCGACTCTTGTGTTGGTATGCCGAGGCGGTCGCCGAGATAGCGGAAGAATGAGACGTCGAGCTTGATGCAGGTCTTCATCAGGCCGAGCAGGACGTCGCGGGCGTTCTTGCCTGCCTCGCTGACGGTTCCGCCGGAGATCTTGCGCTTGGTGACGAAGGTGCGGATGTCGTTTTCCGAACCATTGGTGTGGAGTGGGATCTCGGGACGATCGAGAACGCGCAGGAGTTCATGCTTGCGGCGATGCAGCCTGGCAAGAAGCCGGTCGAGCATGACGTAGCCGGTTCGTCGTTTGAACAGGCGCTCGAAGCGGGCGCGCAGGGCCGCCGCGTGGCGCGGACAAGGAGCACGCTGGTAGCTCTTGAGGTCGCGATAGAACCACCAGATCAACTGGCGCATGATGTCGACGGCCTGACGTTGATCCGGGGTCACGGGTATCAATTTGTGGACGAGCCGCTCGGCGTGGACCCAGCACAGAGCATGGTCGCCGATGCGGAACTGGCCGGCATCATCGGACACGACCACGGTATCGCCAAGAAAGCCGTGGTGGCGGATCGCTCCCCACATCGCCCCTTCGGTGGCGATCCTGACTGGGTTGGGCTCAACCGCGAGCTGGTCGAGGCCGAGTGCGGCCAGATGCGCCTGCCATGCGGCGCTGTCGGCAAATGCCTTGTGCGGCGCAGCCGCCAAGCCGCGCGATCACCGGACCGGCGAGGTTGCGGCCGCGCATATAGGCCAGGGCCTCTTCATTGATGAAGTAATCGCTGTGCCCGGCACGCAAGCGTCGCCAGGAACGCCTCCCGTGACTTCGATCGCCCGGTGCGGAACGCGGTGAAGCGGCGATCGCCGATCTGGGTGGTGTAGCCGTCCTGGTGGGCGTGGCGCGCCGACGTATCATCGACGGTGATCCAGGGCGCCGTAGCCAGCCCGGCGCGCAGCACGTCACGGTCCTCCGCCGCGAAGGCCTCCAGGCCCTCCGAAATCAGCCGCACCACCTGGCGCTTCGAAATGTCGACCCCGATCCCGGTCAACAACGCCGTCAACCGCTCCGTCGTCACCTGGCCTTGAATGTGACAGGCCAGAATGAAGCGGCGCAGGTTCGCGCCCCAGCCGCCGATGATCCCCGCCGGCAACGGCGCCACCATCGTTTCGCCGGTCGGTGTCACCCAGCGCTCGCGGCGATAGCGCACCACCTCGGCCGACAACGCCAGATCGCGCACCAGGATCGTCTCATACCCCTTGAAGCGAGAGCCCGCAGGAGCGCTCACCGCAACCGTCACCTCGCGGCTCACGCGACCGCCGTCGCGCTTGGCGCCGCGCCGGCGGCGCTTGCCCTTGCCAGATGTCGGCTGCGTCGCCTTCTCCATGCCCGATGGCTTGGTCGGCTTGACCGGGGGACGCGGCGGCAGGTCCTTCAGCCGGGCGATCTCATCCTTCAGGGTCTGGTTCTCGGCGCGTAGCGCCTGGTTCTCAATCTCAAGGCTCTCGACCCGGCCTTGAAGACCGCGCACTTCGCCGATCAGCGCAGAAACCAGCCCGCGGAGTTCCGCAAGCGACAGGCCTTCAAGCGAATCAGTCGGTGGTAGCGTCACGGGCCTTTATCAACCAAAGACAGCTACGGCTGATTTGATGATGATGCCGCCATCCGGGCTTCGGCGCATCTGACGACCCGTGGCGGTGCGAAAAACATTCGTCAATTGCAGCGCAGGCGGCACGCGCGACCACAAGGTTCGCACGCTCTCCCGGCCATGCCGGGTTTTGCGAATGACGTTTCCTGTGACGACGCGCTGCGACCATCGGAAGCCGACCTCGTGGAAATACAGGTCGGCATGCTGCGGGCTGATATGATGAAAAACGCCGGCGATGGTACGGCGGACGCGGGAGTTGAAGCCCTCCACCGAATTGACGTGGACGGCGTCGCGCACATACTCACCGCTGGAATGCTTCACTGTCTCATGCTTGGCAAAGCTCTTACCAATGGCCATGAATGCCTTCCACTCGTCGCTCATCAAATGAGCTCCCAATTCGATCTGCGCTTCAATGACGCGTTCGCTTGCTCGCGCCGAGAGACTGGTCACGACCGCGGCACGCGCGTCACCGGCCAGAGTGCCAGGCATGACGTCACTCGGGCGCCGCACCATTGCCATGACTGGCGTTTTGTCCGTATTCGCCTGGCCTTTCCGGCCGCGGCCCGGAGGCGGGTCGTCGGGATTCTTTCTGGGCCTTCCACCGAGATGGAAATGGTCGATCTCCACCGTGCCGGCGAGCATGTTCTCCCGCGCCACCATGAGACGCAGTGCATGTCCCATCCGCCAGGCCGTTGGCTGGCTCACCCCGAGCGCCTCGGCCAGGCGCACCGACGACAAGCCCTTGTCGGATTGCAGTAACAGCCACATGGCCTTCAGCCAAACACGCAAGGGAAGCTTCGTGGAGTGCAGAGGCGTGTGTGTCGTCACCGTGAACTGGAACCGGCAATCGCCGCTGGAACATTGATAAAGACCCGGTCGGGCGCGACGCTTGCCGGTATCGCGACCGGCAAGCGCAATCGAGCGTTTGTATCCGCAGGCGGGGCAGATCCGGCCATCCGGCCACACCATGCTTTCCAGCAACCGACGGCAATGCTGCTCATCCCGGAAGGCCGCGATCATTTCTTCAACAGTCCGAATGTTGGAAAGCGCTGCAAGTATTTCAGGCATTCTCACCTCCTTAGACCAGCCCGAAGAATCGCATGAAAAGCCATACATCACAAGGATATTGCGGTCTTTGGTTGATAAAGGCCGCGTCACGCAAAGGGTGAATCACGAACGCACGCGCCTGCAAACCCCCACCGCCCGGTAATCTGCCCCGGTTACTAGCTTGAGCGGCTAAGCGCGCCGCCTTCCACAGTCTGCGTGTTTCAGAAATTCGCGGACACGGATCCCGCTAATTCGCGGACAGCGATTTCAGTAATTACGGGACAGTGATTCCGCTAATTCCCGGACAGTTTTCAGGGCGGATATAACGGTCGGTTCTCGGGAGCGCCGTTCTGGCATTTTGCCCTCTCATCATCGGGTTGAGAGGGGCCATGCCAAGACGGAAGCAAGCGAGACGAACGACAGTGAAAGACATACGATCAATCCTACGCCTGACGCATGAGCAGTGCGGTGTCGGAACGGCTGAAGATCAGCAAGACTTCCGTTTCGACCTATCTGTTGCGGGCGCGTGAGGCTGGCATCTCGGACTGGCCGCTGCCGCCGGGCTGTGACAATGACGCATCGCTTGAGCGGCTTCTGTTTCGCCGGGTTGGCCGTCCGCCGCAGGATCTGGACGAGCCCGATTGGGCGATGATCTCGCGCGAGCTGAAGCGCAAGGGCGTGACGCTGGCGTTGTTGTGGCAGGAATACCGCGCGGCGCATCCCGATGGTTATGGCTACACTTGGTTTTGCGACCGGTTCGGCGCTTTCCAGCGTCAGGCGAGCGCAACGTCCCGCAACCGCCACGAGGCGGGCGCGGTGTTGCAGACCGACTATGCGGGCCACACCGTGCCCGTCGTCGATCCCGATACTGGCGTCATCTGCCAGGCTCAGATCTTCGTTGCGGTGCTGGGCGCGTCGTCCTTCACCTTCGCCCATTGCCAGCTTCAGCCAGAAGCTGCCGGACTGGATCGAGGGCCAGTGCCGGGCACTCACCTTCTTCGGCAGAGTAACGAAGGCGATCGTCCCTGATTACGTGCCCGGGCGCACGTAATCGGGCTTTTGTGTCCCGCGCGGTTATGTGCCCTGCCGCCTGCTGATCCAGTGTTCTCGCCGACGGCGGGGCACATAACGATCAGAGGCCGGCGAGCCATTCGAGAAGTTTTGGCTCGCTTTGCCAGACTGGTCTTCGGGGCGGTCCCACCGAAGAAGTTGAAGGCACCTGGCAAGCCTCAAGCGCCTCCTGCTTCATCTTGATGTTGATCTCGGCATATCGGTTGGTCGTATCCAGGCTGACGTGGCCAAGCCAACCTCTTATGACGTTCACGTCGACACCGGATTCGAGTAAATGGACGGCTGTCGTGTGCCGGCTATATCTTGGTCGACATAGCCGTCACTATCTACCCTGCCGGACTATGTCGGGTAGCTACGACTTCAAATGCAAGCATCTGAGAAACATGGAGATTTCCTGCAGAAACGCCCGAGCCACCCGACATAGTCTGCCCGATTTACAGGTTGTTCAAGAACCCCAACAAATTGTCGTCAGGTCGGTAGCGGGATGACTTACCGGAATATGGGGAGGTCTTTGCCAACGCCGCCTCCTTCATCGCCAACGTCGCCTCGAGATAGATCTGTGTGGTCTCGACCGATTCATGGCCGAGCCACAGAGCGATGACGGCGCGATCGACGCCCGCCTGCAGGAGGTCCATGGCCATCGTGTGCCTCAAACGATGAACAGTGACGCGCTTTCCATTCAGCGACGGGCAAATGGCAGAAGCGCTCTGGCGGTGTTTGTTCAGCATATACTGAACACCATGAACGCTCAGCCGCTCACCTCTGGCGCTGGGAAACAGGATACTCTCTTCTCCGCGCTGAGGCTCTTTCAGCCAGCTTCTCAAGACTGCGGTCGTAGACTTTGCGAATGGCGTGCAGCGTTCCTTGCGCCCTTTGCCAATGACGCGCAGGTGGGCGCCCGTTCCGAAGAACAGATCGTCGCGCTTGAGACCGGTGATCTCCGATAGCCGCAATCCGGTCTGCACGGCGACCAGCAGGAACGCGTGATCACGTCGCCCGGACCAGGTCGATTGATCCGGTGCGGCCAGCAAGGCATCGACCTCTGGGCGGGTCAGGAAATTGACCAGGGTTCGAGTGAATCGCTTGCTGGGGATCGCGAGCACGCGTTGAATTTGGGCGGAATGCTCGGGTGCTTCGAAGGCCGCATAGCGAAAGAAGGAATGAATCGCCGTGAGGCGCAGGTTGCGGCTGCGGACGCTGATACCGTGATGGTTCTCCAGATCATCAAGGAAGGCAACGATCAACGGCGCGTCGATTTCCGCGAAGCTCAACCGAGACGGCGGCTTATGCACTGTTCGTGCAGTGAACTTCAGCAACTGCCGAAATGTGTCGCGATAGGAACTGATCGTATGGGGGCTTGCCTGCTGCTGTTGCATCAGGCGTTGGATGAAAAAGCGCTCCAAGAGTGGCGCCAGGCTGGCATGTTTGGTCATGTCCGATCCTCCCATCTGCGCTCGAGGCGGCGCATTGCTTCTTTCATCAGTTCGGGTGAACCGCTGAGGTACCATTGGGTATCGGCCACGTGGACATGGCCAAGATAGGTGGACAAAATGGGCAGGAGCCGCTCGGGATCCTGCTCGGCTTCGTACCACCGCACCAGCGTGTTCGTCGCGAACACATGCCGCTAATTCCGAGCTCGGAATTATCGGCATAACTCCGAGTGCCGGATTATTCCGAGTGACGGTCCGGGAGGCCAAAGAGTGCGGGCGATCTGTGGCTGTTGGGTCGGCATAATCAGAGGCTCTTCAGGAATGCAAGGAGATGGTCGTCGGGCTTGTAGCGGCCCAACCGGATGTCGGCCGTGTCGGTCTTCGCCAGAGCTTGCTCCTTGAGCTTCATGTCGGCCTGAAGATAGATGGCGGTGGTTTCGACCAACTCGTGGCCCAGCCACAGAGCAATGACCGAGCGGTCGACGCCGTGCTGGAGCAGGTCCATTGCCAGGGTATGCCTCAGGACATGCGGCGTTACGTGCTTGCTGGCCAGCGATGGGCAGTGGCGACGTGCGACGGCGAGGTGCTTGTTCAGCAGATATTGAAGTGCGTCGTGACTCAATGACGTGCCGCTTATCGTCGGGAAGGCAGGATCGGCGCTCCGCCCGCGTCGCTCGGCAAGCCAGGCACGCAGCACCGTGACCGTATCCTTGCGAAGCGGGGTATTGCGGAGTTTTCGGCCCTTTCCCTGACATTGCACATAGGCGGCCGGGCCAAGGACAATGTCCTCGCAGCGAAGGCCGACGATTTCGGCAGCACGCAGGCCGGTCTGCACGGCCAGCAACAGAAGCGCCCGGTCACGGCGCCCGATCCAGCTGCCGAGGTCGGGGGCGGCGAGCAAGGCGGCGACTTCGACGCTACTGAGGAAGGCGACCGGCCGGCGCACGTAACGCTTGCTCGGAATGGCGAGCACGCGCTGAGCCAATGCGCTGTGTTCCGGCGCATGCAAGGCCACATAGCGGAAGAAGGAATGGATGGCGGCAAGACGGACATTGCGGCTCCTGGCGCAGTTGTCGCGTTCGTGTTCGAGATGATCGAGGAAGGCGCCAAGGAAGGCGGTGTCGAGATCCGGCAAGGTGACGTGCGAGGCCCCCTTGCGTAGCTGCCGCTGGGCATAGGCCAGCAGCAGGCAGAAGGTATCGCGGTAGCTCGCCAGCGTATGCGGGCTTGCTTGTCGTTGTCTGATGAGGCGATCGGTGAAGAAGGCCTCAAGAAGAGCGGGGAACGTTGGGGCGGCGCTCATGGGCGGGATTCCGGCTGAGATTGTTCCGCCCGCAGCAGCGCTTGCTGCAGCAGCTCCGGCGTTGCCGTCAAATACCAATAGGTGTCGGTGATGTGGGCATGGCCGAGATAGGTCGCCAACTCGGGCAGGTGGCGTTCGACATCGATGCCGTTGCGATACCAGCGCAGCAATGTTGTCACGGCCAGTCGGTGGCGAAGGTCGTGCAGGCGTGGCCCGCGGGAGTCATTGGCGCCGCGGAGGCCGACCTCGCGCGACAGCTTGACGAACGTCCACCGCACGGCCCATTCGGTTAAACGCATGCCGCGCTCGGAAAGGAAGAAGCTGGAGCTCAGGGGATTGGGGCATGACCGGTCTCGGCTGGCCGCATAGATTTTGAGAGCGTGTTGCGTCGAGGGGTGAAGCGGCACGTAGCGCGACTTGCCGAACTTCGTGTCGCGAACCGTCAGCACGCCATCAACGAGATCGGTGTCGCCGCGATCGAGACGCAGCGGTTCGTTACAGCGCATGCCGGTCGCCGCGTACAAGCCGAAGAGCGTGGCATAGGTCTGCGGGCGAAGGCCGACTGTCGACGGCAAGCGCTTTGCCGCGTCGATCAGTCGGGTGATCTCTTCGTCGCGGTAAACATAGGGCGACGATGGCCGACGATACCGGTGAGGAAGAAGGTCGGGCGGCGGGACGACGGTCTGCGGGTCAATGGCGCTGCAATAGCGCGCGAGCCGGCGAACCATCGCCAACCGGTTGGCCCACTGGGCGGGCTGTGCCTCTGCCGGCTGCATGGCCCAGGCCAGGGCAATCTCGGTGGTGATGACGGTGGCGCCGGAAGATTCGGCAAAGACAACGAAGCGCTGCAGCAACCGTCCGGAAAGACGCAGCTTATGGCCGAGGGCGCGGCGCGCGGCCAGGTACTCTTCGAGCGCCGCTTGCAACGCGCTCATGATGCGAACTCCTGGCCAGGGTAGCGCAATGGCACGCAACGCCGCGATGTCGACTTTGGCATAGATCTGTGTCGTGTTCGGCTGGCTGTGGCGGAGAAGTTGACCGATTTCAACGAGCGAAGCGCCGCGGCGCAGCAGATCGGTGGCGAGTGAGTGACGCAACAGGTGCGCACCCTTGAACGCCGGCGTCAGACCGGCGCGCTTGAGCGCACGATGGACGATGCAGCAAATAGTCGACGGGCTGACAAAACTCCGTCTGGGCGCCTTTATGCGAATGAAGACGCGGCGTGTTGAGCAAGCAGGCCGATCTTGCCGCAGATAGTCGACCAAGGCGGCACCGACATCCGCCGGCAGTGGCAGCCGCGCCAGCCGTTGACCCTTGCCATGCACGACGATCTCGCCGCAATCCCAGTCGAGATCGTCCAGGGTCAAGGCTGAGACTTCGCCACCCCGTAAGCCGAGGCGCGCGAGCAGCATCAGAACCGCGTAGTCCCTGCGGCCGGCCGGTGTTCTCCTGTCGCAAGACGCAAGGAGCCGTTCGACCTGTTCGGCAGGCAGCGCCTTCGGCAGATGTGCCAAGCGCCAGCCGGCGATCCCAGGCACCGCGACAGCGAGATCGGTGGCAAGCAACCCGCGTTGCTGGAGGAAGCGCAGAAACGAACGCAGCGCCGTGACCGCCAACTTGGCGCGGCCGGGCGAACCGGCCTGGGCGCGCCGCACGATGAACCGATGAACGTCGCCCACTCGCAAGCGGTCAAAATCCGGATCGTTGCCGCCAAACTGTTCGTCTAGGAACCCACGAACAATCGGCAGATAGTTCGTCAATGTCGATGCCGAGAGACCACGCTCGGTGCGCAGGAATTCCCCAAATGCGTCGATCAGCTTACCCTTGGCGCTCGTATCGACCTCCAGCAGCGGTACCGGCACGCCGCCCGTGTCGCGCAGATATCGGAGCAACTGCCGAATGGTCCAGGCATCGCCACGCCTCGGGCGCCGACCAAGTTCCGTCAGAAATCGATCTGCGTCCTCTTCCCCGAGCAAGCTCAGCGGAACATCCTGCCTCTCCACCCAAGCACTGAAACCAGCCAGGAGCTTCATCTTCTCCCGAACAGTCGCTTTGGCGTATCCCTGGCCATCGAGCAAAGCCTCGAAACCATCCAGGTGGCTAGCCAATCGGCCTATCCAGCGATCTTTGGCTAGCGTCTCATTCAGATCAAGCATTCGTCTGTCTCCCTGTAGCGTGGGAAAGTCCACGCTCAGAAAGAGCAGCCGAATAATGCCGAGCAATCAACGGCCGACGCTGATCCAATTACTTGCAATCATTAAAAAATTACGCCGCAGCGATGGCGTGACTCGGAATAATCCGGCACTCGGAGTTATGCCGCATGTCATGCAGGCGCGGGCCGTGGCTGTCGGTTGCGCCGCGCAGGCCGATCTGGCGAGACAGAGCATAGAATGTTCGATGAATGTCTCCCACATCAAGGCGGTTGCCCAACTGGGAAGTGAACAAATAGGGAGACGCCGCCTGGGCTGCACAATGCTGCCGGCGGCGTTTGAGATAATCCTGGAGCACTGTGCTGGTTGATGCGTGCATCGGCACAAGACGGGACTTTCCGAACTTCGTGCCGCGGATCGTCAGCACAGCGGCATCGAAATCGATGTCCGAGAGCTTGAGGTTGCGGGCTTCGCCGAGGCGCAGGCCGGAAACGCTCAGCAATCCGAACAGGCAATAATAGGTCCACGGCCTGAGCTTACCGCGGGTATATCGGCACGGCATCTCAAGCGCTGCGGACAGGAGGCGCTCGATGTCTTCCTTTGAATAGAGATAAGGCCGTGCCCGCTTCGGGCGAAAGGGTAGCAAACCGTCTGGGGGAATCTGGGTCCGCGGATCAGTGGCAGCTCGATGACGGGCGAATACGCGGACGTAACCCAGCCGCCTCGCCCAATGCGAAGGCTGCGCATGCGATGGTCGCTGAGCCCAGGCAAGGGCCAGCTCCGTCGTGATATATGGCGTGTCGTTGGCCTCCAGGAAGGTGACGAAATCGATCAATCCTCTTCCCGCTTCTCGTAGCTTGAACCCCAATCCGCGGCGCATCTCGATATAGTCGTGGGCAGCCTGTCGGAGTGCGCTCATTGAACTTCTCCCGGCCATGCCACCGCCAATGTTCGCAGGGCGTTGAGGTCAACCTTGGCGTAAATCGCCGTTGTCTCCACATGACGGTGCCCCAGAACTTCGCCGATCTCACCGAGCGAGGCGCCGCCCCGCAGCATCTCTGAAGCGAGGCCGTGGCGGAACTGATGCGCTCCCTTGGTGGGAGCGTCGATCCCGGCCCTTTTGAGTGAGCGTCGGATAATTGACCCGAGTCCACTCTGGCCAGTGAAACCACGGATCGGGGCCTTGTCGCGCAAAAAGACGCGACGACTGGCATTGCGTGGACGCGACTTCCGCAGGTAGTAGGCAATCGCCTCGCCAACATCCGCAGGCAACGGAAGATCGTTGCGCTGCCCGTTCTTGCCAACCACATGGATCTCTCCGGCTGCCCAATCGATATTGTCGAGTTCGAGCGTCACCAGCTCGCTCGACCGCAATCCCAATCGCGCCAATGCGAGGATCATCGCATAATCGCGACATCCGATGGGCGTATCCCGATCAATGCTGGCGAGTAAACGAGCTACCTCTTCGCGGCCGATCGCACGAGGAATAGACGAGAGCGACCAGTTTGCCACGATCGGAACTGCTGCCGCCAAGTCTGACGTGATGTCTCCACGATAACGCGCATAGGAGAGAAACGACCGCAATGCGGTCGTCATGATTTTGGCGCGTCGCATGTTGAGGCGCGAAACCCTCTTTTGCACGAAATCGGTCACGTCGACGGCGCGCAGTTGCGCGAGCGACACCCCACCATCACTGAAGCGGTAGTTGAGAAAATCTCGAACGACTGGCCGGTAATTTATAATCGTTGGACGAGACAGCGCACGTGCATCCTGCAAATATTGCTCATATGCTAGCACATGTTGTTCTACCGGTGATGGACTGTACGGGGCCTCAATCTCTTCGGCGATTGCATTCTGGCTTCGTAAAAAAGCCAATAGATGCCGAAGAGCGGCGTTATCTCCACGCTTTGGCTGCTGCACTCGGTCCAGCAAATAACGCCCAGGATGGTCTCCACTTATGTCGCTTAGCTCAATCCCCTTTTGCCGGAGCCACTTGCTGAAGCCTGCAGCCATCAGCACCTGGTTCCTCAGGGAAAAAAGACCGTAGCCTCGATCAACAAGCCATTCGGCGAACGGAATAACGTAACTCGTCACCGGGCCCTCTGGCGGCCGCGACAACGCCAAATCATCATTGATGAAATACTTCATAGTTGGCTCCCTTTCCAAGCTGAATTGCTGGACGGGTTACAAACTATGTCTACACGCTATCTATAACTCTTTGAAATATTTGATCGAAATCTAGCTACCCGACATAGTCCGGCAGGGTAGATAGTGTCTCCAGACGTGCGGAGAAATGGACCTCTGCCCGTTACCGATGCGAATGTCCGAACATGACGCCGGACGAGCTTGTACAGGCCGAATCGCGTCAGCGGTTTGCCGACGTTATTGAGGAAGACCGAACTTTCCGGCGTGGCCGGCTGGCGTCGGTCACGCAGCATCTTGCCAAGCAGGCGGGCGGTCTCGGGCCATAGTGGGCAGGCCCGCCATTTGTCGCCCTTGCCGTGCAGGTTCACCCGCGGCGAGGAGGTCAAAGCCAACTGATTGACGGTCAGTCCGATGACTTCTGTTGCGCGAGCTCCGGTATTGTACATGAACATGAGCAGCGCCTTGTCACGGGTGGCCAACTTCCCGTCGCGCGGCAGTCCGTCAAAGAGTCGTTCGACCTCGTCGCGCTCGATGTAATAAGTGGCCGCTGGCTGCGTACGCTTCCTCGGAATGGCGGCGACGCGTTCGGCCTCCGGCAGCACCATTGGTTCCTGGCCCGCGGCATAAGCAAAGAAACCATGCAACATTGCGAGCCGGTGATTCCGTGATCGGATGTTGTTGCCGCGCTCGGCTTCAAGATGGGCGAGAAAGGCCCGCACATTGTCGGCGTTGAGATCGGTCAATTCGAGCTTGCTGATGGGGCGTCGGTTCTTCGTGGCCAGGAAGAGAAGGAACAGTCGGATCCCATCGCGATAGCTCCGGATCGAGGTCGGCGCCAAACCTTTCTCGGCTTTGAGATGGTGTTCAAAAAACTGGTAAATGAGACTGCCGACGGTCTTCATGGCCGACCTCCACGCGATAGCGGCGCAGCAAAGCGCTCGAAGCGCTGACCGGCGGCTTCCAATAGATCGGCGGTAATGGTGAGGTAGACCGCGGTGGAGGCGGGATCGACGTGCCCCATGAAAGTCGACAGCTTGACCAGCTTGTCGTGGGCATTGCTTCCGTCGCGATACCATCGCAGAAGCCGCCCGACGGCAAAGCTATGCCGCTAATTCCGAGCTCGGAATTATCGGCATAACTCCGAGTGCCGGATTATTCCGAGTCACGCCATCGCTGCGGCGTAATTTTTTAATGATTGCAAGTAATTGGATCAGCGTCGGCCGTTGATTGCTCGGCATTATTCGGCTGCTCTTTCTGAGCGTGGACTTTCCCACGCTACAGGGAGACAGACGAATGCTTGATCTGAATGAGACGCTAGCCGAAGATCGCTGGATAGGCCGATTGGCTAGCCACCTGGATGGTTTCGAGGCTTTGCTCGATGGCCAGGGATACGCCAAAGCGACTGTTCGGGAGAAGATGAAGCTCCTGGCTGGTTTCAGTGCTTGGGTGGAGAGGCAGGATGTTCCGCTGAGCTTGCTCGGGGAAGAGGACGCAGATCGATTTCTGACGGAACTTGGTCGGCGCCCGAGGCGTGGCGATGCCTGGACCATTCGGCAGTTGCTCCGATATCTGCGCGACACGGGCGGCGTGCCGGTACCGCTGCTGGAGGTCGATACGAGCGCCAAGGGTAAGCTGATCGACGCATTTGGGGAATTCCTGCGCACCGAGCGTGGTCTCTCGGCATCGACATTGACGAACTATCTGCCGATTGTTCGTGGGTTCCTAGACGAACAGTTTGGCGGCAACGATCCGGATTTTGACCGCTTGCGAGTGGGCGACGTTCATCGGTTCATCGTGCGGCGCGCCCAGGCCGGTTCGCCCGGCCGCGCCAAGTTGGCGGTCACGGCGCTGCGTTCGTTTCTGCGCTTCCTCCAGCAACGCGGGTTGCTTGCCACCGATCTCGCTGTCGCGGTGCCTGGGATCGCCGGCTGGCGCTTGGCACATCTGCCGAAGGCGCTGCCTGCCGAACAGGTCGAACGGCTCCTTGCGTCTTGCGACAGGAGAACACCGGCCGGCCGCAGGGACTACGCGGTTCTGATGCTGCTCGCGCGCCTCGGCTTACGGGGTGGCGAAGTCTCAGCCTTGACCCTGGACGATCTCGACTGGGATTGCGGCGAGATCGTCGTGCATGGCAAGGGTCAACGGCTGGCGCGGCTGCCACTGCCGGCGGATGTCGGTGCCGCCTTGGTCGACTATCTGCGGCAAGATCGGCCTGCTTGCTCAACACGCCGCGTCTTCATTCGCATAAAGGCGCCCAGACGGAGTTTTGTCAGCCCGTCGACTATTTGCTGCATCGTCCATCGTGCGCTCAAGCGCGCCGGTCTGACGCCGGCGTTCAAGGGTGCGCACCTGTTGCGTCACTCACTCGCCACCGATCTGCTGCGCCGCGGCGCTTCGCTCGTTGAAATCGGTCAACTTCTCCGCCACAGCCAGCCGAACACGACACAGATCTATGCCAAAGTCGACATCGCGGCGTTGCGTGCCATTGCGCTACCCTGGCCAGGAGTTCGCATCATGAGCGCGTTGCAAGCGGCGCTCGAAGAGTACCTGGCCGCGCGCCGCGCCCTCGGCCATAAGCTGCGTCTTTCCGGACGGTTGCTGCAGCGCTTCGTTGTCTTTGCCGAATCTTCCGGCGCCACCGTCATCACCACCGAGATTGCCCTGGCCTGGGCCATGCAGCCGGCAGAGGCACAGCCCGCCCAGTGGGCCAACCGGTTGGCGATGGTTCGCCGGCTCGCGCGCTATTGCAGCGCCATTGACCCGCAGACCGTCGTCCCGCCGCCCGACCTTCTTCCTCACCGGTATCGTCGGCCATCGTCGCCCTATGTTTACCGCGACGAAGAGATCACCCGACTGATCGACGCGGCAAAGCGCTTGCCGTCGACAGTCGGCCTTCGCCCGCAGACCTATGCCACGCTCTTCGGCTTGTACGCGGCGACCGGCATGCGCTGTAACGAACCGCTGCGTCTCGATCGCGGCGACACCGATCTCGTTGATGGCGTGCTGACGGTTCGCGACACGAAGTTCGGCAAGTCGCGCTACGTGCCGCTTCACCCCTCGACGCAACACGCTCTCAAAATCTATGCGGCCAGCCGAGACCGGTCATGCCCCAATCCCCTGAGCTCCAGCTTCTTCCTTTCCGAGCGCGGCATGCGTTTAACCGAATGGGCCGTGCGGTGGACGTTCGTCAAGCTGTCGCGCGAGGTCGGCCTCCGCGGCGCCAATGACTCCCGCGGGCCACGCCTGCACGACCTTCGCCACCGACTGGCCGTGACAACATTGCTGCGCTGGTATCGCAACGGCATCGATGTCGAACGCCACCTGCCCGAGTTGGCGACCTATCTCGGCCATGCCCACATCACCGACACCTATTGGTATTTGACGGCAACGCCGGAGCTGCTGCAGCAAGCGCTGCTGCGGGCGGAACAATCTCAGCCGGAATCCCGCCCATGAGCGCCGCCCCAACGTTCCCCGCTCTTCTTGAGGCCTTCTTCACCGATCGCCTCATCAGACAACGACAAGCAAGCCCGCATACGCTGGCGAGCTACCGCGATACCTTCTGCCTGCTGCTGGCCTATGCCCAGCGGCAGCTACGCAAGGGGGCCTCGCACGTCACCTTGCCGGATCTCGACACCGCCTTCCTTGGCGCCTTCCTCGATCATCTCGAACACGAACGCGACAACTGCGCCAGGAGCCGCAATGTCCGTCTTGCCGCCATCCATTCCTTCTTCCGCTATGTGGCCTTGCATGCGCCGGAACACAGCGCATTGGCTCAGCGCGTGCTCGCCATTCCGAGCAAGCGTTACGTGCGCCGGCCGGTCGCCTTCCTCAGTAGCGTCGAAGTCGCCGCCTTGCTCGCCGCCCCCGACCTCGGCAGCTGGATCGGGCGCCGTGACCGGGCGCTTCTGTTGCTGGCCGTGCAGACCGGCCTGCGTGCTGCCGAAATCGTCGGCCTTCGCTGCGAGGACATTGTCCTTGGCCCGGCCGCCTATGTGCAATGTCAGGGAAAGGGCCGAAAACTCCGCAATACCCCGCTTCGCAAGGATACGGTCACGGTGCTGCGTGCCTGGCTTGCCGAGCGACGCGGGCGGAGCGCCGATCCTGCCTTCCCGACGATAAGCGGCACGTCATTGAGTCACGACGCACTTCAATATCTGCTGAACAAGCACCTCGCCGTCGCACGTCGCCACTGCCCATCGCTGGCCAGCAAGCACGTAACGCCGCATGTCCTGAGGCATACCCTGGCAATGGACCTGCTCCAGCACGGCGTCGACCGCTCGGTCATTGCTCTGTGGCTGGGCCACGAGTTCGGTCGAAACCACCGCCATCTATCTTCAGGCCGACATGAAGCTCAAGGAGCAAGCTCTGGCGAAGACCGACACGGCCGACATCCGGTTGGGCCGCTACAAGCCCGACGACCATCTCCTTGCATTCCTGAAGAGCCTCTGATTATGCCGACCCAACAGCCACAGATCGCCCGCACTCTTTGGCCTCCCGGACCGTCACTCGGAATAATCCGGCACTCGGAGTTATGCCGAAGATCATGCACGTGAGCCGGAGTTCCTCCTGGCGGGATCGCTATGTCCAGTTGATCGGCCAGCGAGCGGAAAATGATACTGATCGTGCCCGGGTTCACAGGCCGACCTCGCAGGAAAGAGAACAACGGTGTGTCGGCAGTCACCGCAACCAGGTGCTGTGATCGCAATGCCATGAACGCATAGAGGCGCTGCGCCAGGTGCGGCCCGATGGGAATGAGCCTCGACTTGGAAAACTTCGTCTCACGGATAGTTAGGACGTTACGACCCTGATCGACATCCCGCCAGCGCAGGCGCGCAACTTCGCCTACGCGCAGACCAAGCCCGAACAGAGGGCTGAAGATGGTGGCATAGGCGCGACCGCGAAGCGGGGCGTTGTTCTGATCCGGCAGCTCGGCGGCGCGATCGATGAGCTGTTGAGCGGTCCGCAGATCCAGGATGCAGGGAGGTCTTGGATTACCTCGCCGGCGTGGCTTCATCGTCACAGGAGAGCGATCGATAACGTCATGTTCGACCATCCACTCGAACAGCCGGCCGACGACGCCGATAAGATGGTTGAAGCTTCTCGGCCGCGAGCGCGGACGGCTCAGGAAAAAAGCATCGAGGAGCGCCGGCGTGATCTCGGTCATGCTCGTCACCCCTTGAACGTTCAGATAGCCGTCGAGCATCCGCAGCACCTTGTCTTCGACGTCGTAGCGCCGGTTGAGCGCGCGCTTGTGGCGAACGAAAGCGACGATATGGCGCGCGATCGGGCTTGAGGGCTCGGGAAGACGCGGGCTCATTGCAGATCCTCCCCGTCACCCAGAGCTACTTCACGCAAGCCATCGACCTGGACCTTCGCGTAAATCATGGTCGAGGAGGCAGCGCGATGCCCGACATAATCGCCGATGGTCTTGAGCGGAAAGCCACTATCCACCAACCGTTGAACGCACGCATGTCGGAGCGTATGGGAACCAGGGCGAGATACAGGGATGCCTGCTCTATGCAAATATTTAGTGGCCATGCACGACACCGCTGACTGTGTCAGCGGCGATCGTGGGGCCAGGTGGCGCCAGAAAAGCTGCCTGCCTGGCACCTCGGGGCGCCCGTTCCTGAGATAGTCTACGATCGCTTCGCCGACCACGGGCGCCAGCGGATAGGTCGTGCTGTGCTCGGCCTTGCGCTCGCGCACATGCAGCCGGTCTCGCTTCCAATCGAGGTCGTCGAGCGTCAACATCGCGACCTCGCGGGCGCGCAGGCCATAGGAGATCATCAGCAACAGCATGGCGTAATCGCGTCGGCCAACGACGGTGCGGCGATCGACCTGGTCGAGCATCTTCTGGACGGAATCCCAGCCGATCGATCGGGGGATGTCAGCCAGCCGATAATGCTTGGGGTATCTCGACCAGCTTGCTGATGTCCCGCGGCAGAACACCCTCTCTGTGTGCGAATCGCAGGAAAACCCGCAGCGTGCCAGCCAGGTTGATCATCGACCTTGGCCCGAACTGTTGGGCCATCGTCGTGACGTATCCCGTGACCACGGGCAATGACAGTGCTCCAAGGTCGTAGCATCCAATCTGGTCGAGATACACTTCGAATCGGCGCAGATAGTGCCGGTAGTGACGAAGGAAACCGGGGCGCAGGCCGCGCTCGTCACTGAGATAATCGAAGAAGCCGGGCACCCGCCTTGCGAATGGGTTGTCCAGTGCAGTCCTGTCAGGGTGGTACTCGGTCTTCGATATGGCCAGGCTGAAGAAATGCCGCACAGTAACACGAGCGAGGTTGCGGTCGCGTCGACATGCATCAGCGGATCGGCCCGCGCGCCGAGCGGATAGCCAGTCGGCAACGAATGCATCAATGAGGGCTTCCGCCTGCTCGATCTGCTCGATGCTGCGGATCGCGGTGAAATCCGCGAACGCCGTCAATATCGGAACCCGCCGATAGATGGTGCGGGCGGCATATCCCCGCTCACACAGTGCGGTCACATACAGCTCGATTTGCGGTCCAAGCCAGCAATCCTTGATCCGATCGACCGTCTGCGGCTTGACGAAAAAGCGTTCCAACATGGCAACCTCCATTCCAGTTACGGGAAACAGAAGATGCGCTCTGGGCTTCCTTCACGCTATGTGTCGTGCAGGTCGACAATACTGTTCAAAAGCAACGTCTTGTCGGCGGCAGGGCACATCACCGCGCGGGACACAAAACTGCGACAATCTGAAGGCCGGCGTCGCCAAGGCGCTGTGGTTCGAGCCGACGCTAACCAGACCTTTGCGGCGATGGCCGAGCATTACGACACCACCATCTTGCCGACCTGCAGCCGAAAGCCGCGCGACAAGGAGCAGGCATCACGATGCACCTTGTTGGAGTGGTTGAGCGACAATTAATCTGGGCGGACGACCACCATATCGACTGCCGGCGCCTTTTTCGAGTCTGACGTTGCCCGGCGGTTCGTACAAGTATCGATGGTTGGTGGCGTATCGATGGCGCTTGAGAATGCCCTTCCGCCCGAGTTGGTGAACGGTCGAGACGCACACGCCGAGCTGCTGGGCTACTTCCTCGCCGGTGATCATGCCGCTCTCCCGCAGCCGTTCGTACCGGCTCTTCAAACCATAGGTGCGGCGCACGAGCATGACCTTCTTCAGCGTGAAGGGTTCGCCGCGCCAGTTGCGATGCCCGAGTTCATTGAGACGGGCGGCGATCTGCCGGTCGTTGGCGGTCTCCAGAAGCGCGTTGATCAACACCACGACCTGTGCCGGCGTCTTGCGTATCACTGACATAGGCCGTGGTCTGGTCACCGACAGGCTTTGCGTGCGCCCGCCGCGCCAGCGGATATGGATGTTGACCTGCTCGTTGACGAGCAGCGTCACGTCTTCGATGAGAAGACCGAGCATGCGCTTACGTTCGACGGCACCGGTGCGCTCGTCGTTCCAGATGCGCGGGAAATCGGCGGCCAGCGCCCTGATGCGCTCCTGCGCTGGCTCGTCCAGCAGCGATCGGTCGGCCTCGTTCTGGCGCTCGTGCTCGCGCTGGAGTGCGTCCAGGTCGCGCAGCCGTGCGTTCCAGTCGGCTTCCAGCGCGTCGGCGACCAGGCGGTTGTCCGGATCGACCTTCAGGTAGCGTCGGCGGGCCAGTTCAGCCTCATAGCGGGCGCGTTGCAGCTGCGCGCCGCGCAGCGCCGTGGCCTGCTCCACGCGCTGCGTGATCTCCTGCTGCACGGCAAGCGCGACATCGATCGCTGCCGGCGCCATCGCCTCCAGCAGTAGCGCGCTCACCGCGTCGTCGACCGGAGCGCCGCGCACCCATTGGCAATGCTTGCCAGCGTGTCGCACGACGGCTTCGTTGCAGACATAATACGGGCGCAGCCGCCCCTCGAACGGCTCGTAATGCACCCGCATGCGTGCACCGCAGCGGCCGCACAGCAGCCGTCCCTGCAACAGACCGCTACCCTGGCGGGGCATGCGTCCACGCAGGCCGGGTGAAAAGCCGGAGGCGTTCTGTTGCAGGGATGTCTGATTGCGCTCGTACTCGGCCCAGGAAATGTAGCCCTCGTGGGCTTCGGGAATAAGCACCTGCCAGTCGGATCTCGCCACGCGCAGTTGCACGGACTTGAGCTTGGCATTGTAGGCGGTGCGCGTGCGCCCATAGGCGAAGGCGCCGGCATATCGCGGGTTGTGCACGATCTGGAGCACGCGGGAATGGTCGATCTCGCTCCACAGGACGTCGCCCTTGCCGATGCCGCGACGGATACGCCGGGGAAAGAGGATCTTCTCGCCGCGCAGGCGGCGCACGACGGCGCAGGCCGAGCCGGTCGCGCGGAAGGTATCGAACAGGAGCCGCACCGTGTCCTGGATCTGTCGGTCGGGATCGAGCACGACCCGCGCGTCAGGGGTGTAGACCAACCCGATCGGCAACGGCATCTCGAGCTCGCCGCGGCGCGCCTTGTTGAGAATGCCGCCTTGCAGCCGCGACTTCAGGATGTGCAGTTCGGCCTCGCTCATGGCGCCTTTCGAACCCGCGACATACTGCCCAGCAACAGCCGCTTGAAGTCGTTGTCCAATATCCGCATCACCCGCAGGCCGGCGAGCGCCTCACGGTCGTGCGGCGTCTCCTTTACGCCGGTCACGCCCACTTCGTCGTCGAGCTGCCAGGCGGCGGCCGGCTCCTGCTGCCTGCATGGATGACCGAGAACAACGCGGCGACGCCGCCCGTGATGGCCACGCCGCGGCTTTCCTTCGCCTGCCTGCGAGAGCTGCGCCAGCTCGTCGACGCGCAGGGCGTATCCTTGTCGCCATCGCTTGAAGCGATTCGCAACGATGGAGACGATGATGCAACAGCATGCCCAAAAGCGGCAACTCGATCTTCTCATGTTGGCGACCGACGATGTCGTGCCCCGGCTGTTCGATCCAGTGAGGCGCGCGGAGATCGTGAGCCTGCTCAAAGCTCTCCTAAGCGATCGCCTCGCCCCGGTCAGAATATCGGAGGAGACGGACGATGACTAAAATCACTGCCGATCACCTGGCGCGCAGCGCCTATGTCTATGTTCGTCAGTCCACCCCGGACCAGCTTGCCAACAACCCCGAGAGCCGACGACGCCAGTACGCCTTGAAGACGCGCGCCCGCGCCTTGGGCTGGGAGAATGTGGTCGTCATTGACGATGATCTCGGCCGCTCGGGCGGCGGGACGGCGCGACCGGGTTTCGAACGCCTCCTGGCGGCGATCGGCAGCGGCGGCGCCGGCGCGGTCTTTGCCCTCGAAGCCTCGCGCCTGGCCCGCAACGGGCGCGACTGGCACACCCTCTTGGAGTTCTGTGCCCTTGTGGGCAGCCTGATCATCGATGAGGACGGGATCTACGAGCACACATCTTAATGCCCCAATTAGATTTGGAGATGATCAGCGCATAACAGTTACTGATCCGGCGCACCCTCTTTATGGGCGCGATTTCATTTTAGCGGCAGGACCGAGCGGCGCCGGCGCCTATCGTCAGCTTCTTGTCGTTTACCGCGATGATGTTCTCCTGAAGATTCCGATCTCGGCCACCAATCTGTATCCATCGGCACCAGATTCGCCGTCAGCCAAGCTTTCGACTGCGAGCGTTCGCGATTTTATTCGCCTTGTTAGCTGTGCAAAGGCGCAGGCGCCGCGAAGTTCCGGCGATATGGCTGACCATGGTAGCGTAACGTTAGAAACCGAATCACCCCTATCGGAATCGCATGGTTCTCTGGAGGGCGAGCCATGATGTCGGATCTGATAACAACCCAGCATTTGTGCCGAAAAGCCGTGATTTACATCCGGCAATCGACACCACATCAGATGGTCAACAACCAGGAAAGCCTGCGGCTGCAATATGCATTGCATCAGCGTGCGGGAGATCTCGGCTGGGACGACACCAATATCGAAGTGATCGACGCGGACCTTGGCCAGAGTGGAGCTGCGGCGGCTCACCGTGCCGGCTTCAAAGATCTCCTTGGACGCGTCACATTGGGTGAAGTTGGCATCGTTCTCTCGTATGAAGTGACACGGCTTGCCCGCAATTGTTCCGATTGGTACCCACTCCTCGATTTATGCGGCTATCGGCAATGCCTCATCGGCGACCGCGACGGAATTTACGACCCGGGCTCGGCCAACGGGCGCCTGTTGCTTGGCCTGAAGGGTACGATCTCGGAAGTGGAATTGCACACGCTTCGTGGCCGCCTGACGGCTGGTCTGCTCAGCAAGGCTGAACGGGGTGAGTTGGCTTTGCTGTTACCAGCCGGGTTGGAGCGGGATACCAATGGTGTCGTGATGAAGGATTCAAACCAGGAAGTGCAGGACCGGATTGCCCTGATATTCTCTGCATTTTGGGAGTTGGGCACCGTCGGAAAAGTGATCCGTTCCTTGCGGGATCGTGCGCTCACCATACCGCGGCGAAATCGATTTGGCGACGTTGTCTGGCGCGTCCCAACTGCCAACATGCTTGCCGGGATGTTGAAGAACCCGGCCTATGCCGGCGCCTTCGTCTATGGCCGCACCCAGTCCTGTCACGCCAGGTATGCGAGTGGTAAAATCATCTCGCGACGCCGGCCAATGGCAGAGTGGAAAATCGTAGTTAAAGACCGTTATCCTGCTTATTGCGATTGGGAGCGTTACGAGCGGATCCAGACCATGCTGAGCGACAATCACGCTGAATACCGACGAAACCAGACACGCGGTGCGCCGCGTGATGGCGCGGCGGTGTTGCAAGGCATTGTCTGGTGCGGGCGATGCGGCCATAAAATGGGCGTCGAATACAAGAACGGCAATCGTTACGTCTGCAACTTCCTGGCACGCAGCCAGGGCGGAGCCTTATGCCAGCATTTGCCAGCCGATCCCATCGACGCCCGCGTCGTTGAGGCCCTCTTCGCGGCGGCCAGTCCGGCCGAGTTGGCCGAGTTGATGCACGCCAAAGATGCTCGTCAGCAGGCAGACGAGGCTTTTAAGCGCGCTGAAGAGCAGCAGATCAAGCGGCTGCGTTATCAAGCGCTGCTCGCAGAACGGCAATACAATCGGGTTGACCCTGACAATCGCCTGATTGCGGCCGAGTTGGAGCGCCGTTGGGAGGGGGCTC
Organism: Mesorhizobium subarcticum; assembly: GCF_055456085.1. Taxonomy (NCBI): domain Bacteria; kingdom Pseudomonadati; phylum Pseudomonadota; class Alphaproteobacteria; order Hyphomicrobiales; family Phyllobacteriaceae; genus Mesorhizobium; species Mesorhizobium subarcticum. The sequence goes on from NZ_JBVBEG010000002.1 coordinate 79,295, forward strand.
TGCGTGAGCTTCGTCAAGCGGAGGATGCACTTGAGCGCCGTCGCGCAATGCAAAGTCAATCTGATGATCTGACGCCGACAGAACAGAATGATTTTATCGCTGCCGGTTCGCAACTTCCCGAATTTTGGCAGAGACCTGACATAGAGTGGGGACGCAAGAAAGCCTTGCTACGCAGCCTGATCGACAAAGTGATCCTGCAACGGGTGGTCCGAGATCGGATTACGATCCGCATCGTTTGGCGAGGCGGTGAAGTTACCGAACGCGAGGTCGAGCCGAGAGTTCATGCCTTGAGCGCCCTGTCTCGCGGCGCCGAGATGGAGGTCCGGCTGCTCGAACTGGCTCATCAAGGGCTCAACGACGCGGCGATAGCGGCCAAACTGACTAAGGAAGGCTTCCGCTCACCGCGCCGCAGCTACGTTCCTGTGCGCACAGTCCAGATCGTCCGACAACGCCATCGCGTATTGAGGCAGTCTACACCAGCCCGCTCTCACCACATTCCCGGGTGGCTAACGGTGTCTGAACTAGCGATGGCAGCGGACGTTTCTCGCTCCTGGATCCGGCATCGAATCCGCAATGGCGTGATCAGTATCCACCAAAACGCCCATCACAAACGCGTTCTGTTCCCAGATGCCGCTGCAACAATCGCCGCAATACAAGCGCTCAAATCCGGCGTGCGGCAACACCTCGACTTTAACCCACCTGCTACCGAATAAGGGTATCAACATGATAGATCGTACGATCCCTGTCGGCCGAACGATCGCTTGCTGCTCGGCATGAAAGGCACTTTCAGCGAACTTGAGCTGTCGACGCTGCGGCAGCGCTCGCAAGAGGCATTGCGCCTGAAAGCGGCGCGCGGCGAACTGCACACGACGGTGGCGATCGGCTACCGGCGGGGCGCTGACGATCGTCTGGAACAAGACCCTGACCGGCGCATCCGCGAAGCGCTGTCGCTGGTGTTCCACAAATTTCGTGAGATCGGCAGCGTGCGCCAGCTCGTCCTGTGGCTGGGCCAGGAGGGGATCGACCTGCCGACCGCTGTCCATGGTCCTCAGGGGTGGACAGTGCGGTGGGGGGCGCCGCGCTACCACGCCGTCCATCGGCTGCTGACCAATCCGGTCTATGCTGGTGCCTATGTCTTTGGCCGCACCGCCACGCGCACGCGCGTCCAAGATGGCCGCAAAGTCGTCACCCACGGTGTCGCGCGCCGGCGTGAGGACTGGGCGGTTGTGATCCGCGATCACCATGATGGCTATATCTCCTGGACCGAGTATGATCGCAACCAGACGATGATTGCCAACAATGCGAACATGAAGGGAACGATGGTCGCGGGCGCGGTGCGCAATGGCAGTGGACTTCTCGTCGGCTTGCTGCGCTGCGGCTGCTGCGGCCGCAAGCTCAAGGTGCTGCACCATTCACGCCGCGATGCGCGCTATGTCTGCGGTACCCATGTTGACCCGTCGACCGAGAAACGGTGTACCGTCTTCAGCAACATGCGCATCGATGCGGCGGTGTCAGCGGAAGTGCTGCGGGCAATTGCACCGCTGGCACTTGAGGCGGCGTTGCAATTGATTTCCGATCGCAAGCAGGCCGGCAACGAACGGCTGCGGCAAAGCGAGCTCGCCCTGGACCAGGCCCGCTATGAGGCGGCGCATGCACGCCGCCAATACGACGCCGTTGATCCAGATAACCGCCTTGTCGCCGGCGAGCTCGAACGGCGATGGAATGACTGTCTGGCGGCGGTCGCCCGGCTTGAGGATCAGGTCCGGAGCTTGCGCAGCGAGCAGCCGAGCGCCCTAAGCGAGGACGAACGCACGATGCTTATAGCGCTCGCAGACGACATGCCTGCGTTGTGGAACCATCCCGCCGCGTCCGTCGAGACGCGCAAGCGGATTTTGCGCACCGTGCTGAAGGAGATCATTGTTACAGCCGAGACCGGTCGGCTCCACCTCGTGCTACACTGGCACGGCGGCGATCACACGCGGCTCGACGTGGTGAAGAACCGGCCTGGCCAAAACCGCTACAAGACTGATGTGGCGACCGAACAACTGATGCGCGAACTCGCCCGCCTTTTGCCGGATCACAGCATCGCCCCCGTCCTCAACCGGCTCGGCATACGCTCGGCCAGGGGACAGACCTGGACGCAACTGCGCGTGCGCAATTTCCGCGGTGCGCATCAAATCCCGGTCTACCGGGAGGGCGAACGTGCAGAGCGCCATGAGCTTGTCCTGCGCGAAGCTGCAAGCCGCCTCGGCGTCAGCAACATGACCGTTATTCGCCTGATCCGGGATGGACTGCTGCCGGCAAGGCAGGTATGCGCCAGTGCCCCCTATGTCATCCGCGAGGATGATCTCGCCCAGCCGGCAATCCGCCAGGCGATCGCGAAAGGTCGCCCAGTATCAGCCGATGCTCGCCAAGAAACCCTGTCTTTTCAATGAGATCACGAGGTACTGCATCATGTCACCGTCCTGTTCAGCCCAAGCAGCATGCGATCGTTGAAATAGGCTGTCGAGCGTCAGCCATTGCGAAAGGTGTAGCCGTAACCGTTGATCGCCGGCGCGCCGCCGAGATGCGCGTAGAGGACCCTCGCCCCCTCTGGAAAGAAGCCTTTCTGGACGAGGTCGATCATCCCTTGCATCGATTTGCCCTCGTAGACGGGATCGGTAATCATTCCCTCGAGCCGCGCACACAGGCGGATGGCCTCCTTGGTTCCCTCGGACGGAATGCCATAATGCGGGTGCGCGTAGTCCTCGAGCAACACCACGTCATCCTCCACGAGTTCGGTTCCGAGATCTACGAGCGTCGCTGTATGTTGGGCAATGCTTAGCACCTGCGCCTTGGTTCTCGCGGGGGTGGCGGAGGCATCGATACCGATCACATTGCGCTGTCGACCGTCCTTGGCAAATCCGACGAGCATGCCGGCATGCGTTGAACCTGTCACTGTGCAAACGACGATGTAGTCGAAAGCAAACCCAAGCTGTTTCTCCTGAGCGCGCACCTCCTCCGCGAATCCCACATAGCCGAGGCCTCCGTTCGGGTGAACAGACGCCCCGGCTGGTATCGCGTAGGGTCTGCCGCCCCTTGCCTTGACCTCATAGAGCGCTTTTTCCCAACTGCGGCGGATACCGATGTCAAAGCCCTCGTCGACCAGCCGCACCTCTGCTCCCATGATGCGGCTCAAGAGAATATTGCCGACCCGGTCGTAGACGGCATCCTCATGTGGTACCCAGCTCTCCTGAACCAGGAGACATTTCATGCCGATCTTGGCGGCGGCCGCGGCGACCATGCGGGTGTGGTTGGACTGCACGCCCCCGATGGTGACGAGCGTATCGGCATCTGACGCGATCGCGTCGGGAATGATGTATTCGAGCTTGCGCAGCTTGTTTCCGCCAAACGCTAGACCGGAGTTGCAGTCCTCGCGTTTGGCGTAGATTTCCACCTTTCCCCCCAGATGCTTGCCGAGGCGGTCGAGCTTCTCGATGGGCGTGGGTCCAAAGGTGAGCGGATAGCGTTCGAACTTTTCCAGCATGTTCTCTCCAGCAAAACGTGATTGAGCTGAACCAGCTCCGCCCTCGCTCATGGGCTTTTGATTTGGAGCCAGCTGCGTCGTCGGACGTTGCAGAAGGCTCCCATTTTCTTTCCAGCGCCGCGTTCGTCATCGAGACAAAGCCACCCGCATGATGGCGTGCTGCGACGGCTATTATGTGCCAACCGAACCCAAACAGCTGGATTCACGCTAGACGGGCCAGGATGCGGTCACCTCTGCCCGTTTCAAGCACACCCACGCTCGGACGGTCAGCTCGATGTCCCCGGTTGATCCAAAGTGGCGTAGATTTCCCATGGATCACGACGCCTCAGCAGGGAAATGCCGGGCCAAGCTGAGGCACATCTGAAGATTCATTCCTCACCTCATCATGGTCTGCCGGCTGGGATCGAACTTCCTTGCAACTACCGAAATGCTCAGCCCTTTGGCCAGCTCTGCTAGAGCATTTTCCGTGAACGCCGAGTCAGATTTGGGATTCACGCGGTGGCGGAAGTCTGTTTCATTTTCCCTGTGATTCGCAGGGAGATGACGATGACACGCAGCTTGAGTGCGGACCTTCGCGGTCGGGTGATTTTGGCGATATCGGAGGGTGTTTCGACGCGAGAGGCAGCACGCCGGTTCCGGATCGGGATTGCTACGGCGGGGAACTGGTATCGCCGCTATCGCGAGACAGGCGAGATGGCGGCCCGCAAGCAGGGCCAACCGTCGTGCTCGAAGCTTGATCCTCACGAAGCCTTCATCCTCGGCCTGATCGAGGAGACGCCCGACATCACTCTGGCGGAGATTGCCGAGAGGCTGGCGGCCGGGCATGGCGTGGGCGTGGTTCCTTCGACGATCTGGATGTTTCTCGACAGGCGCTGCGTCACGTTTAAAAAAAGACGGCGCATGCCAGCGAACAACAGCGCCCCGACGTCAAGGCGCGCCGTCGCGCCTGGTTCGACGGCCAGCTCGATCTCGACCCCGAGAAGCTGATCTTCATTGATGAGACTGCCGCCTCCACCAAGATGGCGCGGCTGCGCGGGCGGGCCAAACGTGGCGAACGCTGCCGTGCGCCGGTTCCTCATGGTCATTGGAAGACCACGACCTTCACCGCTGGACTGCGGCTGAACGGCCTGACCGCACCGATGCTGCTCGACGGGCCGATGAACGGCGCCGCCTTCCTGGCCTATGCCGAACAGGTGCTCGCACCTGAACTTTCTCCCGGCGACATCGTCGTCATGGACAACCTGCCGGCTCACAAGATCACCGGCGTTCGCGAGGCCATCCAAAGGACCGGCGCACGGCTTCTGTTGCTGCCGCCCTATTCGCCCGACTTCAATCCGATCGAGATGGCGTTCTCGAAGCTCAAGGCCCTACTCAGAAAAGCAGCTGCCCGCTCCATCGATCAACTCTGGTCCGTCATCGCCGACTGCCTCGACGCCTTCAAACCGGCCGAATGCCGAAACTACTTCGAGGCAGCCGGATATGACCCGGTGTAAGTCGAATCTGCTCTAGCGCAGCCAGACCGCCAGATCAGAAAGAGCACGCTTGCGAAATAGGCCAACTGAAGGAGCAGCGAACCAGCCAGCGTCGTGACGACCACTAGACGGATCGAATGCGAAGCGAAGTAAACAGTCACAGCATTGCCGCACAGGACCAGCACAAACACGGCACAAAAGATTCTAAAGGGCAACGCCGTTCTCCTGGTTTTCGTCTCGTCAAATCATGCTGCTCATTCAGCGAGCTCGTCGGCCGCAACATGTGTTTGGCAGTTCTTCGGGCAGACGCGGGCGCAGGCTCCGCAGCCAATGCAGCGGCCGGCATGATCGACAACCATGATCATGCGATTGAGCTCGCCGTCGAAATCGTCGTCTTCGCCGTCGCAGACGCCGAGGATTTCACCCGCGTCATCGACGCCGTGAAGGTGCATGACCTCGCGCGAGCATACCTTGAAACAGCGCCCGCAGCCGATACAAGTCCTGCCATCTATAGCGGTCAGATATTCCGGCAGCCATATGGAGCCGTCGCGGGTGGTGAATGTGCTCCTCATCGTAAATTCTTCATTGCAGCGAGCTCTCTCTTGGCATCATCCAACTCGGCAAAAACGGCGTACGCTTTCTCGGCAACCTCCTCTAGCTCAGTCCATTGGACCGGGAGATCCTCTGCAAGGTCGCGCAATTTCATCTTCGCAACTGCCGCACGCAGCTGAAGCTTTCGGACTTTCTTCCCCATCTCATCCAGGTTTGACATAAATCCTTCCTCGAAATCAGTTTCTTCACGGCCGCGCCACGGCGGGAAGCCAATAGCTGCAGTCGCATCGTCGACCAGTTTCGTACCGGCCTCCGCGAGTTTCCGGAACGTCTCGAAGCCAAACCGGTGGACGTCTCGACAGAACGACCAACCGCCCGGCCGTGGAAACCAGGCGCCCGAAGCCCCCATCGGTTTCATCTCCTTCATTGGCGATGTGATCAGGCCGGAGCGCTCCTCGATCGCAAGACTGACGGCGGTGTAAAACATGTCCAGCCTCCACAGCACGTCCGGATCAGGATCGCCGATGATGGGGATGGCACGGCGCTGTTCCTTCGTGATGATGAAGCCGGCCAGCAGCTCGGTGTCAGCCTTGCCTCGCCATGAGCCGTCAAAGTCTTGGGCACGGATCAGCCGCAGGAGGCATTTGACAAACGGGGTGGCAAGGGCCGCCTCGTGCTCGTTTACAGCAGGGCTAACCGCGGCATCAGACATTTCACCTTCTCCTCAATTTCAGTCCTCGTCCTCGAAGGACGATTTCTGTTTTCGGGGCGCCTGCTTCGGGCACACTTGCGCAATCGACGTCCGGCTCCAGGCGGCCGATTCCACGCAATTGATGTTCCGCTGGCCGATCTTGAAGAGGTCCTCGACTGCGGGGGCTTCCACCGCGGCCAGAATCGCGTCGAGTATCCCGTCTCCCGCGATGCAGCCGGAGGGCATCGCAAGTTTTGAACTCCAACCTGCGGCAAGCGATGCGCCCTGTGCTGCAATGGACATACTTACCGCGGGCCCGCCGCAGAAACTGGACGAATTGGCCAGGGTTCAATTCCAATTGTCATCCCTTTGCGATCTTTGCTCATGAGGCGACTGCGGTTTGAGTTTCGGAAGTCTTGTTTTGCGGAACCACGCAAAGATCCGCGTAACAGGCGTGCTCACCCGTGTAGTTGGCCAGGGCTTGGAGCAATGGGCTAAGGTAGTACTGTTTGAAGTGGTCCGGCATTGTCTCCGGATCACCCAGAGATTTCAATGCCACCTCGATCAACTCGATCGCGCGATCCTTGTTGCCGCTCTCGTAATAATACTGAGCGACCGGGAGGTACCAACGGAATTTAAGGGGTCCGTCGCCTTGTGGGGGATTCAGTGTCAGGATCTGTTCCGAGAGCTTGTCGCCCATCGCAAAGCGCTCAGTACGGGGGAGATGGGAGTTGTCCATTTCCGGATCGAAGAGTTGGTTCAGGGCCATGACCATCCAAGACACGGCCTCGAATTTTTTGTCGATCGCGTCCTCGACTAATTGGCGCATGGCTGGCAAGCCGGCCCGCATGTCGCGCCGCTTGTGAAGCAGTAGATTCGCATGAGTTTCCCGGAACCCGCTATCATCTGGCATTAAGGCGAGGCCTTCTTCGATGGCCGTGAGTGCCGCCATCCAATCCTCGGCCTCCATCGCCGGCCGAAGTTTGGCGTATATCGGCATGGTCAGCGATAGTTCGCGCGCTGTGCGTTGGTCACTAGCGACTCGCCGTGTATCGGCGGCTTTCGCTTCATCGCTGCTGCGCCAGCTGCCGTTAAGAACCTTCGGCAAAACGTCCTCGAGGTCCGCCGGGTGGCCGATAAAGGCGATGTGGCCGTCTCGGTCGACCACGAACGAGGCCGGAATCCCGACGGACAAGCTCGGTTCCATCCAAAGCTTGTTCATTTCGCCTGTGTAGTCGAACGCGATCCGATAGTTCAGATTCGATCCCTTTTCGGTCAACCACGCGTCCAACTTGGTTCGGGCCTCAACGGCCGTTGGAGCGTCTTCAGAAGCCGCGACTCCGACGACCTCAAGTCCGCTGTCTTTGTATTTCTGCTGGAGCTGCACCAGATGGGGCATCGCCGCCACACATGGTCCGCACCAAGTTGCCCAAAATTCGACGATGTACACTTTGCCGGGCTGGAAGTTCGTGAGGGGCTCGCCACGCAGCCAGTCCTCCACTTTGATCGAAGGAGCCGGGGACTCCATCTGCAATACCATGTTGCTCTCCAAAGCTATTGCCAAAGGTTGCGCGCTTTATGCGCGAGCTTGTTTCCCTCAGGCGGGGCAACACGGGAAAGGAGAGCATCGCTCGTCTTGTTCGTCTGAATGCAGTCAGCCTTCACTCAGTGTTGCCGCATCTCAATTCGCAAAGGCCGTGCCAGCACGCTCAGCGCGCAATAAGCCCATGATTGCGCTTTGAAAAACCTCCAAGTGTCCAAGGTGTCCGGTTGTATTGAACCCGACATGTTTTCTGCCGCTGTCCGGTTTTGGACACGCATGACGCGCTTCGCGCCACAAAAAGCAGGGCCACGGACGACGCAACAATATTCGGATTGAGGGACGAGTAGATGGACATCATGACTGCGCGGGCCACGCCATGCTCCTATCATCGTCCGCTTCACGCCACCTGGCCCGAGCTTCTTGCTCCGGTCCGGCCGGCTATTGCGGATCTCGCCACTTGCGATTGCACGTGGCTGCTCGATCCGACCGCGTGTGCCCTCCTCGCTCCGCCTGGGCGATTGAATTCCTAGTTGGCGACATATGAGTTCGTCACGACGAAGCCGGTCCAGCTGCGGCTCGCGAATACCGCCATTTGACGATGATGATCGTGGCGAAAAAGCCCAGGATGAGTGGCGGCATGTACCGTCCGGCGAGCTCTCTCCGGGATTTTTCTGGTCTCGTGTCGTTATCTTCTGTGTCCCCTGTGCTCAGGCGCTACAGGGACCGCCTGATGCGAATGTGAGCGTTGTCGGAATTGACCAGCCCGAAAACCGCCCGGTCGCCACGCGGGTCGGGCCGGGCCGGCTGAAAACGCTGAAAATGCAGCCGCCCTCGCCGCTACTGGCTACCGTCCCAGGCGATGATAACGTAATTGATGCCATCGATTCCCGCCGACTACGGCCAAGAGAACAACCGTCTCGACTTGAAGTTGGGGCCTCGGCCACGGCACGGGTTCAGCTCCCAGCCAGTGAAGGAGATCGCGATAGCGCGCATGCGATGCCGGGTCCGAAGTCGGGCCTGCCGCGCTGAAACGACTCTCCTTCTCGATCCGACGCCGACCTGCGAAGCGTGCTTTTGAGTGCATTTAAGAGCGCTCTGTACCTCTGCCCGACCGGTCTCCGCGTTGCGGATCATCTCCGGGCGAAGAGAACCCCCGAGAGCGCGCTAGACACGTCCGATGGTCTCGGCGACGGCGCGTGCAGATTGGCTCCGAGGAGCTTCGCGAAATTTCCCGCGTTTGCCGTGACCCTTCTCCCAATTGGCAGCAGGATCGGTGACCAGGAGAGTCGAGCTTTGAACAGCATCGGTGCAACTCCCGAACCAGTCATCGAGCCAAAAACAGCGGCAATGTCGGCTTCTCAAAGATCCATCTCGTCGCACCGCCAAAGAGCCGCTCACGCAGCCGGCGGCTGCCATAAACGCCCATGACTATCATGTCGGCAGAAATGTCGATTGCGTGCTGCGCAAGCACCGTGGCCGCCGGTTTGCCGGCACTTGGCAGTAGGTCAACCGACACCCGAGCACCGTGCCGAGTGAGATAGGCAGCGATGTCGGCTCCAGGCTCCGCGCCGTTCCCGTTGTAGTTCGCCTTCGGATCGACCAGGGCGACACGAACTTCCTCAGCAACGCATAGGAGACCCAGCGCTTCCCGAACAGCACGGGACGCCTCGAGTCGTGAATCCCAACCGACCAGGACGCGCCGTGGCCACAGGGTCGCCTCAGCGCCCTTCGGCACAATAAGCACCGGCTTTCCCGTATCGAATAAGCTGCCGTTTATAACAAGAGGTCCGAGAATACTGTCGTTGAGAAGTGCGGGGCCAACAATTGTCAGGTCGGCGCAGAGCGCCCGCTGTCGCACAACCTCACCCACGCCGGTCGCATCGCAATAATCGGTATCGACGTCATAGGAAAGGCACATGGCTCTCAGCAGCTTCTGGATATCCTTGGAGCGCTTTTCCTGTCTGGCCACCTCCTGTGAAAACCTGTCGATTTGCCGAAACCGATTGTTCAATCTGGCAATTGTCTGTCCACGTCCCGTAGGCCACTCGGGGATACCATCTCCGATCGGCGGATATGACATAGCGAGCATCGGAGCCGGTATAATCCGTACGGAAAGGTGCGCGCCGACTTCGGCACACAAGCCGGCAGCAGTTCTGATGTCCTGATCGGAATGGTCGGCGCCGGTCACACAGAGTACGGTTTTAAAACCCATTTGCCTGCTTCTTCCTGAGTATGCGTTTAGGGGCGTTTCAGGCCGCAAGACCGGCTCACGGCGAGGGTGGGAGTGCCACCACACCCGGCACTTGATTCATTCGGCCGGCTTCTCAAGCGAGTAGCCGGCCGACCTGACGGTGCGAATGTCGCTGTCGGGCGAAGCTGACTTCAGGGCTTTTCTGATCCGGCTGATATGGACATCGACGGTGCGTGGTTCGACATGGATGTTGTCCCCCCAGGCCCTGCCGATAAGCTCCTCCCGGCTGAAGACCTTGCCGGGAGCTTCAATCATAAGCCGCAGCACGTTGAACTCGATGAGTCCGAGGTGAATGTCGTGGCCATTGCCGCGAATCCGGCGGGCATCGAGCTTCATCTCGAGGCCGCCACAGGTGAGCCAGCCGCCGTTTTCAAGACCATTTGCGCCCCGCTTCGGCAGCGCCAGCCTCGCCCGTAGACAGTCGAGCAGCTTGGCCGGGTCGATCGGCCGCACAAAGATCTCGTCAATGCCAGCTTTCAGGAGATCGAGGTGCTGGTCCTCGGCGCCGCGCGCGATCAGGGCAATAACGGGCAGGTCGGCCGTCTGCGGCTCCTCCTTGAGGCGGGCGCAGATTGTGGCTCCCGTCGCGCTTGCTGGCACGCAGTCCAGCACGACGGCGTGGAACTCCCGTTGTTCGGCCAATACAAATGCTTCCTTCGCGCAGCCTGCCTGCTCACTCGCGAAGCGGTCCGCCTCCAGAATGTGGCTATAATTCAGATAGAACTCCGCATCTTGCGAACAGATCAAAACGAGTGGCTTCATCGGCGCTACCCCAAGAGCCCCCTCATCGACCTGGCCCGCCTCGGCTTCCGTGGGCTGGCTATCGCGCTCGCTCAAGATTGTCATGGCCCCCCTTGCTCGAAGATCCGCTTCATCACGCACGCGCCACCTCGGGATAGGTCTCGATGGTAGCGATTGCGTCGCCGACCAGTTTCGTGCCGGCCTGAGCGAGCTTCCGGAACGTCTCGAAGCCGAACCGGTGGACATCGCGCAGGGTCTTCGAAAGCACGACCAGCCGTCCGGCCGTGAAGAGCACGCGCCCAAAGCCCTCATGGCTCATCTCCATCATCGGCGATGCCATCAGGCCGCAGCGCTCCTCGATCGCAAGCCCGACGGCGGCATAGAACTTATCGAGCCTCCACAGCACGTCCGGATCGGGATCGCCGATGATCGGGATCGCACGGCGCTGTTCCCTGGTGATGATGAAGTCGCCCAGAAGCTCGGCATCCGGTTTGCCTTCCCATGACCCGTAGGAATCCTGAGCACGGATCAGCCGCACGAGGCATTTGACGAACGGGGTGGCAAGCGCCGCCTCGTCCTCGGCGACAGCAGTGCTAGCCGCGGTATCTGACATTTCGCCTTCTCCTCATTTCAGTCGTCCTCGAAGGACGGTTTCTTCTCGGCGACGCCTGCCTCCGCCAGCACCTTGCGCAGCCAGGGGGGAGGACACGTCCTGAGCATCATCTGCGTGCGCAACAGCACCTCCTGGATGGGTTGGGGGTGCGGCACCTTGATCGGATGGATTTTTGCCGAAACTACCTTGGCCGCCGAAGGCCCGCCGATCGCCAGACAGAACAGGAGATGACAGCCCTTCAGCGCCTCCACCTTCGGCGTGATGCGGTCATCGCCCTCGCTGCGATGCTCCCCGCTCTCGTCGGAAACGTCATCGAAGGCCACGGCTTCCACGAGGTTCCATTCCTCGCGCGTCACGTCGTAGACGGCAAAGCGCCTGGCGGACCCGAAATGGGCATTGAGGTCCTTCATGTCTTGCGTGGCGATGGCCACGCGCAATGCGCCCGCTCGTCGTTCCGGCATCGGTGTGTGAACCTCGTCAGTGACGAGCGAGAGGCGACGAAAGGAGCTCATCTGGCATTTCTCGCTTATGGAATGGATCAAGTGCCTCAGGCGTCGGCGCGTGCTGGTTGGCCTGGAAGATGTTGGCAACCTCGAAGATCAGGTCGCGGGTGCCCTGATAGAGGATTGTGAGCTTGTGCTGGCTGCCGAGCCGGTCGAAGACCGGGAACCCGACGCGCATGAGCGGAATGCCAAGGCGCTGCGCCGCCTGGCGGCCATGGGAATGGGTGACCAGAAGATCAGCGCCGGCGGCAAGAGCTTCCAAATCGCCGAGATCGCCGATCTGAACGGACTGCGCCGGTACTTTTTCCAGAATTTTCGACATATCGGTCGTGGAGACCGCCGCCGCGATTTCGGAGCCCATGCCGACGAAGAAGGTCGCGAGTTGATAGAGTTGGTCTGGTTCAGCAGCGATCGCAATTTTCTTGCCTCCGAAATGGAAATGTCCGTCGAGTAACGCATCCTGCAATTGGCCCCGGCGACGGCGCACCCCGGCCGGCACCGACGCGCCTGAAATCGCGGACAGCAGCGAGACGAACCGATCGGCGCCCTTCAATCCGGTCAGCGACTGGAACAGCACGTAAGGCACGCCGGTCAACTTCTGCAGCACCTCCGCCGGGCGGCGCATATGCTCGCCGATGGCGATGCAATGTTCGGCCGTGCCAAGCTCGCGGATATCCTCGACGCTGGTGCCGCCATAGGTGGTTGTGACCCAACGGTCGGGCACGGTGCCGTCGAGCGAGCCTGAAACGTCCGGCAAAACCACCGGCTTCAGCCCAAAGCTTTCAACCATCTCACGCAAATGCTCGATGTCAGCCACAGTGAGGTTCCAGCCGGGCAGGATTGCGATCTTTTTTGATTGCCGCGCCTGTTCGCCGGGCCGTGTAATGCCTTCGATCATCGCGGTAACAGCCTTGGCCCAGCCCTCTTCGATCGCGCCGTCGAAATCCGGCGTGTTGGCCAGCACGATCTCCGTGCCGGCGATTTCTTGCGCGTGCTTCAGCCTGATGTCGGCGATGTCTCTTGCGCAATCTTCGCCACGGGTTTCCACCAGTGCAGTCGTGCAGACCCCGATCAGCTTTGGCTTTGTGCGGACCTTGAGGTTGAGGATCGCCTCTTCCAGATTGTCCGCCCCGCCGAGGATCGTCGTCACTTCGTCCATCGCGGTGGTCTGCAAGGGGATCGCTTCCTTGAAATGCCGCACGAAGAGCACGAGCGCGAAGCTGGTGCAGCCCTGGCTGCCGTGGAACAGTGGCATCGCGCCGTCGACCCCAAGAAAGGCCAAGGCCGCACCCAGCGGCTGTGACGATTTCAGCGGATTGACGGCTGCCGATTTGGTCTGGGAAAGAATGCGGGCCATAGGCTTTCCTCAACGCTCGCCGCACTCGCCGGCCGTCGTGCCGGCGACTTCCTGGACAGCGTGCAACGTCGCGGTCTCGCTCTTCGTGCCCGGCAGTTCGTCCTCGACCGAAGGCTGGCAATCCCACGGAGCCGGCTCGCGCACCTGGGACCAGATCGGGTTATGAATGGCGAGGTCGATCTGGCGTACGAGTTCCACCATGCCGTCATAGCCCGCATAAGGATGTTGGCGCTCCTGGTTGATATCGAGCCAGGGTGTCTTGGCCTTGAGCGCGATGAATTGCGTGCGCCCGCCCGACAGCATGATATCGGCCTTGTGTTCTGAGAGCATGGCGTAAAGCTCGCGCGCCGCCATCTGCTCGAACATGTGGTTGTCGTCCTTCAGGATCTGCTTGATGCGCTCCTTGTCTTCGACCGTGGATTTCTTGACCGAGGTGCCGACGATCTCCATGCCGATCTCCATCAGCGCGTGGACGATCGACCAGGACTTCACGCCGCCTGTATTGAGCAGCACGCGCTTGCCTTGAAGCCGCCGCCGGTAGGCTTCGAGCTTCCTCCACGCAATCGCCTCTTCCACTGCGATCAGCGTCTGTGTGCGGTTGAGGATCTCGCGATCGGCACCCTTCCTCACGAGCAGCTCAGCAATGTTGCGAAGTGCTTCCGAGGTGTCGGAAATGCCGTAGAAGGAGCCTTCGAAGAACGGGATGTCCCAGCGCTCCTCCATCTTGCGGGCAAGATTGATGAGTGCCGTCGAGCACACGATCATAGCCGCCCGGGCGCGGTGCGCGGAAGCAACGTCAAGGTAGCGCGCGTCGCCCGGAAGACAGGCGCGCACCCGGATGCCTAGCCGATCAAGCAGCGGCTTCACCAGCCAGAATTCGCCGGAGAGGTTGAATTCGCCAAGGATGTTGATGTCGTACGGCCCGGCGTCGTCGGGTTCTACCGTGCCGATGACGTGATCGAGCAACGCCTCTGCGGCGAGCTTGTTGCCGAGGTTCTTAGAGCCGGCCAAGCCCGGCGCATTGACCGGCACCACGGCCAAGCCGAATTTTTCCCCCGCACGCTTGCACACGGCCTCGATGTCGTCGCCGATCAACGCCGTCACGCAGGTCGAATAGACGAAGATCGCTGGCGGCGCATATGCTTCCCTAATCTCGCGGATCGCCTTGAAAAGCTTGCGCTCGCCCTGCCCCATCACCACGTCGAGTTCGGTCAGATCGGTTGTGAAGCTTGTGCGCCAAAGCGTTGCCCCGGACGAAGCCGCTCCGCGGTTGTCCCAGGAATTGCCCTCGCAGGCGAGCGGCGCATGGACCAGGTGCGCGACGTCGGTGATCGGCTGCAGTACGATCTTGGCGCCGTCAAAGGCGCAGCCGCCGGCTGCCGCCCGGGGGTCAGCGGCTTCGAGCAGCCCTCTTTGCGCGCCTTGGCCTCCTTGCCGCGGTTTTTATCGCAGGCGGGCTCGTTGAAGACATCCTGGATTTTGGCGCTGAGCGAGGACATTGCGTCGGTCTCCAAAAGTGCATTGGAAGGCGGCCAGCCTCGGCGAAAGGCCGGCCGCCGCTGCTAGCGGGTGAGGTCATAAGAATAGTCCGTCACACCCGTCTCGCTGGTCTCGCGATCGAGCTTGTCGAAGATCTTGTCGAGGATCGTCGTCAGGACGCGTAACCCGCCTTGGTAGCCCATGAGCGCAAAGCGATGGTGATGGTGCCGGTCGAAGATCGGGAACATCAGCCTGATCAGCGGCGTGCCGGTGTCGCGCTCCAGATACTTGCCATAGGAATTGCCGATCAATAGGTCCACCGGCTCGGTGAAGAGCAGCGAGCGCATCGCCCACAGGTCCTTGCCCGGCCAGACCTGGGCATCCTTGCCGAAGGGCGAGGATGCAAGCAGTTCCTTCATCTCGGCTCCCCATGCCGAGCTGCCGTTGGTGGCGAGGCAATGGGTCGGCTCGCCACCGGTCTCCATGACGAAGCGGGCCATGGCGTAGACGAAGTCCGGATCGCCGTAGATCGCATATTTCTTGCCGTGCAACCAGGACTGGCTGTCCGCCATGGCGTCAACCAGTCGGCCGCGCTCAAGGCGGATTGTCTCGGGGATCTCCTTGCCGGAAAGCGCCGAGACCTTCATCAGCAATTCGTCGGTCGCCTGGACCCCGAGCGGGTAATGGAACGAGGCCGTCGCCTGCCCGACTTGCTCGCAGTAGTCCAGCGTTTTTCGGGTGTTGTAATACTGTAGCGAAAGTGTCGCCTCGGCGTTCTGTGCCTCCTTCACGTCTTCGATCTTCGTGCCGCCGTCATACATGCGGTATTCGCCGTCCGACGGCGTGTCGAACTGGTCTGAGGCGTCCTGGATGAAGGTGTAGGACACGCTCATCAGTTCGAGCAGGCGCTTGAGTTCCCGGTTGTTGCCGACGCAGAAGCCGTCGAAACCCGGAATGATGTTGATGGTTCCCTTGGCTTCCGTGCGCTCCTGGCCTTTCCAGAAGTGCTCCAGAATGCCCTTGACCATTACGTCATAGCCATCGACATGGCTGCCGACGAAGGCCGGCGTGTGGGCGAAGGGCACGTCGAAGTCGCGCGGGACCGAGTTTTCGTCCTTGGCGTTCTCGATGAAGCTGTGCAGGTCGTCGCCAATGACCTCCGCCATACAGGTGGTCGAGACGGCGATCATCTTCGGGTCGTAGAGCTGGTAGGTGTTGGCGAGCCCGTCGACCATGTTCTTCAGGCCGCCGAATACGGCCGCATCCTCCGTCATCGAGGAGGAAACCGCCGAAGCAGGCTCCTTGAAATGGCGCGACAGGTGTGAGCGGTAATAGGCCACGCAGCCCTGGCTGCCGTGGACGAAGGACATGGTTCGTTCGAAGCCCGCTGCCGCGAACACCGCGCCGAGCGGCTGGCAGGCCTTGGCGGGGTTCACGACAAGCGCTTCGCGGGCGAGGTTCTTTTCGCGGTATTCCCACGTCTTGGTGAATTCGCGTTGATCGGTAACGATCTGATCCGGGTGCGGACATTCGAAATTCAGCTTCTTCTCGGCGAGCATCTGCCTGTATTCCGGCTCGCGGAACAGGGGAGCGTGGTCGAGAATTTTTTCAGCCGACTGCGGCATTGGTGATTACCTCTTTTCATCTGGCCGCCCCATAAGGCAGCTCAGGGACGTCGAGACGTTTCAGGTGTCCCCGCGGGCCACGGGGCCGCGGGCGTTCATCGTCTCCCTTGGGGAGACCAGGCTAAGGCCGGGTGTTATTCGGCAGCCATCGCCCGCCCACGGCTCGGGCTTTTTTTCCAAGGCGCGTCGTAAAGGCCCCAGACCGGGTTGTTGATGGCAAGATCCACGTCGCGGGCGAAAATGGCAAAGCCGTCATAGCCATGATACGGTCCTGAATAATCCCAGGAGTGCATCTGGCGGAACGGTATGCCCATCTTCTGCACCGGGTATTTTTCCTTAATGCCCGAGCCGACGAGATTAGGGCGAACCCCCTCGATGAACTTCTCCAACTCGTAACCGGTCACATCATCATAGATCAGCGTGCCGTTCCTTACGTAATGGCCCGTGCGTTGATAGTCGTCGTTGTGGGCGAACTCGTAGCCTGTGCCGACGATCACCATGCCGAGGTCCTCGTAGGCGGTGATGACGTGGCGGGGGCGCAGGCCGCCGACGTAGAGCATGACAGTATTGCCTTCGAGGCGCGGCCGGTACTTGGCGACGACCGCATCAACAAGCGGTCTGTACTTGGCGATAACCTTCTCGGTCTTCTCTTCGATTTCAGGGCCAAAATGCTTGGCTATCTTGCGCAGGGAGGCTTCGATCTGGGAGGGGCCGAAGAAATTGTACTCCATCCACGCGACCCCATACTTTTCCTCCATGTGCCGGCAGATGTAGTTCATCGACCTGTAGCAATGGATGAGATTGAGCTTGGCCTTCGGCGCGCGCTCTATCTCGGCGAGCGTGGCGTCGCCCGACCAGTTGCCGACCACGCGCAGCCCTATCTCCTCGAGCAGGATGCGCGAGGCCCAGGCGTCGCCGCCGATATTGTAGTCACCGATCACGTTGACGTCGTGCGGGCCGGCCTCGAACTCCACGTCCTTCTTCTCGAAGACCCAGTCGCGGATCGCGTCGTTGGCGATGTGGTGGCCGAGCGATTGCGAGACGCCGCGGAAGCCCTCGCAGCGCACCGGCACGATCGTCTTTCCGTGCTCCTTGGCCTTGTTGCGGGATACTGCTTCGGTGTCGTCGCCAATCAGGCCGATCGGGCATTCGGATTGCACGCTCATGCCGTTGTTGAGGGGAAACAGTCCCTCAATCTCGTCGATGATCTGTTCCAGCTTCTTGTCACCGCCGAAAACAATGTCCTTTTCCTGGAAATCGGAGGTGAACTGCATTGTCCCGAACGTGTCGATGCCCGTCGTGCCTACATAGTAGTTGCGGCGCTGCGACCAGGAATATTGCCCGCAGCCGACCGGGCCGTGCGAGATATGGACCATATCCTTGATTGGACCCCACACCACGCCCTTAGAGCCGGCATAGGCGCAGCCACGAATCGTCATCACGCCTGGAATGGACTTGATGTTCGATTTGACGTCGCATTCGGAGACGACCTCGCCTTCCTCGCCAGCCTCGTCCCCGCTCTTTGCGACGCTGAGGTGCTTTTTGCGGCGCTTCGCCGCCTTGTCGGGATATTGCGACAGCACCTCCTCGATAAGCTTCGCATGGAGAGTGCCGTCATTCTCGTAATCCAGGCTCATGGGACCCCTTTAAAGGTTCGAGTGACGCCTCACCGACGAGGCGCCGTTCTTTGAAAGGCGCGTCAGCGCAATGCGGCGCCTCGTGGCGGCAGCGCTCGTTACTGGGCGGCCGCTTTCGTCGCTTCCTTGGCCTGAAGCTCGGCAAGCATCTGCTCGTCGGTCTTCATGATGCCGAAGTCGAGCAGCATGTCCTCGAGCTCCTCCATGGTGATCGGGGTCGGCACGGTGCCCTGCCCCGAATTGCCATGGATCTTCTCGGCCAGCGCGCGGTATTCCCCCGCCTGCTTGGAGTCCGGCGCATACTGGATAACCGACATCTTCCTGAGCTCGGCGTGCTGGACGATGTTGTCGCGCGGCACGAAATGGATGAGCTTGGAATTGAGCCTGGAAGCCAGTGCTTCGGCGAGGTCGAGCTCGCGGTCGGTTTGACGCTCGTTGCAAATCAGGCCGCCGAGCCGCACGCCGCCCGAATGGGCATATTTCAGAATGCCCTTGGCGATGTTGTTGGCGGCATAGAGCGCCATCATCTCGCCGGACATGACAATGTAGATTTCCTGGGCCTTGCCCTCGCGGATCGGCATCGCGAAGCCGCCGCACACCACGTCCCCGAGCACGTCGTAGGAGACATAGTCGACATCGTCATAGGCGCCGTTCTCCTCGAGGAAGTTGATCGAGGTGATGACGCCGCGCCCGGCGCAGCCGACACCCGGCTCGGGACCGCCGGATTCCA
Source organism: Mesorhizobium subarcticum (assembly GCF_055456085.1). Classification (NCBI taxonomy): domain Bacteria; kingdom Pseudomonadati; phylum Pseudomonadota; class Alphaproteobacteria; order Hyphomicrobiales; family Phyllobacteriaceae; genus Mesorhizobium; species Mesorhizobium subarcticum. The sequence goes on from NZ_JBVBEG010000002.1 coordinate 98,015, forward strand.
CGCACTTGATGCCTTTATAGCCGACCTTCAGCACGTCCTGGAGTTCGAGGTCTTCGACCGAACCTTGCTCTGCCGCGAGGTGCAGGACCGTATCCTGCGCCTTCGAGTTCAGGATCAGGCGGGTGGAGTCGGCTTTGGGGTCGCAGCCGACGATGAGGATCTTCTGCCCAAGGTCGACAAGTGCGGCGAGCGTATTTTGGGAGGTGGTGGACTTGCCTATGCCCCCCTTGCCGTAGAATGCGATCTGACGCAGACCTGACATGTAGCTTTCCTTCCTTCGTTCCATCCATCGCGGCTGCCCGCGACATGCCGGTCGGCAGCTCTCGCCGCCTCACACCCAAAGGGTCTCAAGATGCGTGCCAATTGGCTTGATCGGACAGAAGAAAAATTTTAATATTGCTTTTCAGCTATTTAGCCTGAGGGCAAACAGTGCTTGTCGGAACAAGCCCGTGTAGCGGACACGACAAAGGCGACAGAAAGATCCGATGGCGCTGCTCGAGACCGCTACAGGTTGACCTCGGTGTCCGGAGCAAGTTGGAGCAGCGAGTTAAGGCGCTTCGGTCGAGAGACCTGCTGCAGAGTCTTCGGTCCACGCGTAGCTGTGTATCGCTCCAGGCTGCTTTTGATCCCGCGCGGTTCAGTCTTTGTCTTCTCGATCGCGAGGTTTGCTTCTTCGCACCAGACGTCACAACTGTTACCGTAGGCTTGGCTGCCATTTCTGCTGATACGCTTGGATTGACCCCAAGGCGGTCATTTGCACCAACGGAAAACGAGCACAACTGTCCGAGCTCATGGATCGTCACGCTGGGAATAGCTGCCTTGGGCGATCTCGCACAGGTGTCGGTGATGCGTCAGGTAGATCACCTGACCGGCACATGCCATCTCACCAAACAGTTTGAAGACCTCCTCGGATCGGACGTGGTCGAAGGTCTCCATTATATCATCGGCGATAAGGGCACGGAGGGCCTAGACGGAACCGTCGGCCGTCAGCTCCGAGATTGACGGGCGCGCCATCGACGACCGTTTCCCAGATCAGGCCTCCGTTCCTACTGACCGACAGGCCTCCTTCAGTCGCGGCGTAAATCGTGTCGGCGTCTTTGCCGATGCGGCGAGGTCGATCAGCTTGGGAGCGGTCCAACCACAGACCACATCTTCCCGGCAATGTCGGGCAGCAGGCGCTGTACGTGTTCTTGCTCCTTGCCACCATAGTTCAGTTCGGACCGGGCTGCGCTTCTACAGGAAGGGTTTGCCTGCCCTGTGATCACATCCCTTCGTTCGCCGACGCAGCGGTTACCGTCCAGAGCGAGGGGATCGCAGTTGCTTGGGCAAAACGTTTCAAATTCGACTTCATGCTGATCTTTTGCGTTCAGGGAGCCACGGCGCCTGGGTTGACTGATGAACACCGTCCGTTCGCACATGTGGGGTCGAATTAACTCTTGGCGAGGGGCGCTTGCCGCACGAGGAGGAGCCCCGGCAGCTGTTGGATGATGAACCCGCCTCCCCACCAATGATGGCATTCGACCCAGCGGAACTCCGGCTACTGCTCCATGTGGCGCAGTAGATGGGATACCGACGGACTGACTAGCCGTGTCCGGGGCAGCGGCCGGACCACGAGCCGCTGCACCCCTCAGTCGGTTTTGCAGCGCCTGCCGATCGGCGATGAGGTTGTCGAGGCACCAGCCTGAAACCGCCGATCTTAGAGCATCCTCAGCAGCGCGCCGCCTATCGAATACCCCGCGCCAAACGCGCAGATCAGGCCGAAATCGCCGGGCTTCATGTCGGCGTGGTTCTCCGACAGCGCGATGATGGCGCCGGCGCCCGCCGTGTTGCCCAGTCGCTCCAGCACCATCGGCGCGCGATCATGGTCGACCTCGTGGCCGAACGACAGTTTCAGGATCATCGCGTTCATGCGCGCATTGGCCTGATGCAGCCAGAAGCGCCTGACCGCCTGCGGCGTCAGCCCGTGCTCGGCGAGGAATTCGACGATGAACTTCTGCCCGGCGACGGTGACTTCCTTGAACACCTTGTTGCCGACCTGCTTGATCAGATTACCTTCCAGATTGATCATGTAAGGATCATCCTGGGCGGTGCGGGTGTGATGGCCGAGATTGGTGCGGATGTTGTTCGACATCTGCGTCCAGATGCGCGTGTCGAGCACCTCGAATCGTTCCGGCCGCTTCTCGCCCTGGGCAAGCCCCTCCACCACCATGGACACGGACGCGTCGCCGAAGATGAAATGCGTCTGCCGGTCGCGGAAATTGAGATGGCCGGTGATGATCTCCGGCGTCGTCACCAGAATGCGTTTGTGCGCGCCCGACCGCACCAAATTGACGGCGATGTGCAAGGCAGCGGCAGCCGAAGAGCAGCCAAGCCCCATGTCGAAGCCGGCGCCCTTGGTGCCCAGCGCTTGCTGCATTTCGATGGCGATCGCCGGATAGGGTCGCTGGTGATGCGAGGCCGAGCAGATCACCAGATCGATGTCGGACGGCCTCAGCCCGGCATGGTCGAGGGCTTTCCTTGCCGAAGCGATGCCGAACTCGGCCTCCAGCGACAGCGCGTCATCAGGCCGCGCCGGGATGCGCGGTGCCATGCGGGTCGGGTCGAGAATGCCTTCGCGCTCGATCACATGGCGGGCGCGCACCCCTGAAGCGTGGACGATGAAGTCGCTGTCCGATTTCGGTAGCAGCGGCTCGTCGGTGCCCTGGCGGCGCGCATTCTCCATGTCGACCCAGGCATTGAAGCTGGCGACCAGTTCTTCGTTTGTGATCGTGGGTTCGGGGATTTCAACGCCAATGCCGCTGATGATGACGCGATGCATGTTTCAGTCCGTCCCATCCGCAGGCGTTGCGGGCTTCATGTGGGCGTCGAATTCGCGCGCCGGCCGCGTTCGCTCATCCTCGAATTTGACATAGAGGGCGGCGGACCAGTCAGCCATGTCAGCTCCCACAATCATTCGACGGTGACCGATTTTCCGAGATTGCGCGGCTAGTCGACATCTGTGCCCATGACCAGCGCCGTGTGATAGGCAAGAAGCTGTATCGGCAGCGAGAAAATCATCGGCGCGACTGTCTCGACTGCCGGCAGCCCCCGCAGCCGCCAATTCGTCCTTCAACTCGGCGAAATTCTCGATAATGCCGTCATGGACGACGGCCACACCATCGCTAAAGTGCGGATGCGCGTTGCGTTCAGTCAGTGCCCCATGAGTTGCCCGGCGCGTGTGGGCGATGCCAATGGTGCCGCCCAGCGGCTCTTCCTTCAGCCTCGCCTCGAGATTGACAAGCTTGCCCTCGGCGCGCCGGCAGTGCAAGGCACCCTCGGTGATCGTCGCAACGCCGGCTGAGTCATAGCCGCGATATTCCAGACGCTTCAACGCGTCGACCAACCGCTCCGACACTGGCTGTTGCCCAACGATGCCTACAATCCCGCACATGCTCGCCTCCGATTTCTCCCGGCAGCCTGGGTCGACCGGAAGGACACCCGCCCGGCCGTTTCTATTCAGAGCCTCCTAGGGGAATTCGGTACGACTGGTAAAATCGATTATTGGGATAACTGTCATCCACCCAGTGGATGGGGCTAGGACGCGTTTGGGCGACGTCCTCGATCATCCGGCGGCGAGACAGCTCATCTCGGCGATACGGGCCTCCTGAACGATCCGGGACACGAGCACCTCACGCAGATTGCGCAGATTGGCCCTCAATGTCTAATGATCGAAGACGCGCCCCAGCAACGCCAGATCGGAGGGATTGAAGACGCCGGATTGCTCAGCATTTCGACGAAATCGGCACGACACCCCCTTCGCTGCAGGCTCCGTCGAGCACAATCGATAGTTGGGCGCTATTGCAAGGCCCAGGCTGGACACTACGGCAGCAAACGTCCCGCGACCAAAAACAAGTGCTCAAGAAAAAAACCGCCGCGCTTCGCGGCGCGACGGGTCGATCGGGCGTTGCATGAAGCATCGCTGCTGCGTCGTCATGAAACGCTGGGCCCACCCCTTTGCCGACCGGTGTTCCAGGAGATAGCCTCGCGCTGAACCACGCCAGAAACCTCCTTGCCGATGGGCCGCTGGAGCACCGGCCGCCATGGCACCAGCGTGAGCTCGCGCGACCTCTCGATCGCGGCATATTTGCCGCAGGCGAGCTCAACCGATCGGCGCAGCGTACCCTCTATTCGATCTCCTGCCCGGGCTTCGGCATACGAGAGCCCAAGTTCCTGCGAAAGCTGACCGACAACACGGTTCAGCTCACGCTGACGCAGGATCGAAATCATGTTGGCGCGATAAACTATCCGGTCCTGCTCTTCACTCGCGAGACCCTGCACGAGCAGCCACTGCCGCCTGCGTGCCTGCGCGGCCCGCACATCATGGCCCGAAACCCGAGCCATGCAAAGCCTCCGGTCTGTCAGAGACCAGCTCGCGGTCAATCCAAGTGGCGCCGTCGAAACCAATCTGTTGCTCAAGCGACAATGAGGAGAGCTTCTCGACCGTGACAGGTTCTTCCCTGGCACGCTGACACTCGTAGACGACGACGCGTTTGGGATGGTCCGGCCCGATGACCCAGGTGCCGTCAGGCTCGCGCTTCACTCCACCGGTGGCGTGGCGGATCGCTTCAAGGCGCCGGACGTTGCGTTTCGGCGAAAGGTTCGGTGACCGACGGATCATGCTTCAGATGGATGTCGATGTTGCAGCGCCCGTTATGGGCGGCCACGATGTCCGCGATCGTACGGTCAACCTGCCTCGGCTCGGTGTTGCTCGCAGTGACACGAAAGCGGCTCCGCTGGACAACCGAAGGGTCGTTATGGCCAGGGATCAAAGCCCGAAGGGCCGAGACCGCCGTGAGCAGAGCGAATGAAGCGGGCTCGGTTCACGAGAGCCCGCGCGCGTCATGAGGCGCGCGGGCGCCCGCCAACGTCAATAGGACGGGTTTGCGATAGTGGGGCTTGGGGGCTTGATCCTGTACTCGAAATCTTCGCCCAGCATGCGCAATATTTCATGTGGATCGAAAACCGATCGTTTCGGCGAGGTCGAGGATCCGTCCACATCGACGCGCCGACTATCTCCCTTGGATGGCCGCGAAGGATGCTTCTGGTCAACTCTTGAAGATTACAGCAGCGGTGGACGGTCTGGCGAAAGTCCCATTTTCGAGAAGAACACGTTCCATACCTCAACCTCGCCCAGTTGATCAGGAACATGGTTCTCCTGATGGATACTGCAGCGCTCCGGGACTGGCCCTGTGAACTTCGACCTATCATATGCATTCCCGATGGCGCGGAAATAGGCCACATGGAACCTTGAGTGTCCCAATTTTTTCTCAAGTAGAGTGACCATCTCCTGGAGATCGTCTACGCCAAACGTCTTTCCCATCTGCTGATCCCCCGGAGCATCCGTCGCCGAGACATAACGCACAAACAACGTTTTTCGTGTCCGAGCGATGTCGAGCATCTTATTGTATTTGTAAATCAGCTTCTCTCGGCAGGACCGTAACGCTTCCGGCGTGAATATCACTGCGTTGGATGTGGTCCGATCGAATTCATGGTGGTAAACTACCCCGTAATTCTCGCAAAAAGCTGACGTCCCATTGAAGCAGGCTGATACACGAAGCCCAAATCGCGCTCCATCATCTGCCAATATTTCTTCGATGGAGGCTATAGGTGTCACAATCCAATCAAAACAGCTGCTCGGGCGCCGTTTGAAATAGCGTCTGATTTGCGTCGCAGGAGTGCAGTCAGATCCAAGGCTAAAAATAGCTTCGTAAGGCATTGCCCGGTCCTTAGGTGGTACCAGATAGGAGTGAAAGAGCGATGCTTTCCAGCATTTCGAAAAATAGGGCAAATCGATTGTATTGATACGGACCATCAGCGCTGCGGATATGGAACACGCAGCATCAAACTGTCCAAGCCGGTCATCATCGCGCGGCTTAGGATCTTTGTCCGCGATAAGCTGTTACCGGTGGGTTCGTTCCTCGCCCAATGGAGGCAGCGGTAAGCGAACGCACTCTATCGGCGGCGGGTCGCTGGCCGTGCGGGCGAAACGAAATCGTCGAAAATGGAGGTCGTCCAATTTCGGAAGCAGATACAAGCTGCAGTCGTGGGGCAGCGTGTCTGGCGACACCCTGGTGGCAACCGTGTCCTTGATCGCCTGCTTGAACATCGACAGTGATCACCATCGGCCGTGACAGCGACCGGCTGGCGAGGCACTGGCCATCGGGCGGCTGCCGCCGTGGATGTCATTCAGCCACCGGAGGGCAGCAAGATGGTACTTCAGACGCCGCGTAGGCACGATGGCGTCGACGCATAGCCGCAACGGGCGGAGCACGGAGGCGCCGGAAACGGCGATCTGCAAACTCTGGCAATCCTGTCGCAGCAGCACGTGCTGCATCCCTGCTCGGGTCAGCAGGACGTCGTTGGCGCATGCGTCGCCTCCATGCGGGATGTGTTTCCGCCATCGAAGGGCAAAGCCGTCATTGATGCAGCCTATAGACCTTTACAGCTTGCTAGCGAACGACACGGTCAAGATTCGCCTGACCGGAACCTGCGTCGTGGAGACAGCATCAATGCTGACAAGGCCTTCCGGCGTCATCCGCTGGCCTTTGACCTCGATGGGTGCGCGGCGTGGCGGCACCCAGCCGATCTGGCTGAAATCCGGGATCAAGAGGCGGCTCCGATTGATTGGTCGATGCGGACCGGAAACAGGGGCTCGCAGACGGCAACGCCTTCGGTGAAGGCGGGCCGCCGTTCCGCTGCCAGCGTCTCGACCGGACGTTCGCTTTTCAACGGATAGAGCGTGGTGCCGATGATGGCTCGCTCGCCTGCCTGATAGGCTGCGTTGCGCCGCGCTGCCGCGGCATGAACGCGTGCCTGGATATGCCCGCCCTGAAGGCTGGACAAGACGCCGCCCTCGGCCTCGATTGTCTGCAATTCCGTCCAGGCTGTCTCGCACAGTTCCGCGGTCAGCGCTTCGACCGCGCCGGATCCGTAGGCAGGATCGGCGACATGATCGATATGGCTTTCATTGGCCATGATCAGTTGCGCGTTGCGGGCAACACGGCGGGCAAAACCCGCCGGCAAGCCATGCGCGATCGTGTGCGGCAGGATTGAGATCGAATCGGCGCCGCCTGATGCTGCCGCAAAGCAGGCAATCGTGGTGCGCAGGATGTTGGTTTCCGGGTCCAATGCCGTCATCATGCGAAACGACGTCTCGGCGTGGATATTGGCGGTGGAATTGGGGATCGAACAGGCTTCCTGCAGCCGTGCCCAGAGCCTGCGCAGTGCCCGAACCTTGGCCACCGACAGGAATTGGTCCTGGTCGACGCTGAGCGCAAAGCCGATATGGGGTGCGGCATAGACAAGCGGCTGCCGCGCCGTCTCGAACATTCTGAGATAGGAGATCGCCGAAGCCAGCATGATGCCAAGCTCCTGCGCTTCCGTGGCGCCGGCATTGTGGAACACACGCCCGTCCGCCTCCAGCAGCACGCCCGGAACGCCCATCGAGAAGAAATGCGCCAGCGATTGCGGCATCGAGGCCTGTAGCGCCTCGATCGACATGCGCAGCCGGCCGGTTCCGGCAAAGATCGCCGCCGGATCGATGCCGAAGGAAAGGTTCAGCTTTGCCGGGTCCGAACGGCGCTTGCTCAGGAACGCCACCAGCCAGTCGGCCACGGCGCGGCTCCAGGGATGCGCATCAATGCGGATCTGGATGCGATTGAGCGGTACGCCGTCCAGCACCGTCTCCAGCGCTTGCGCCGTTCTCGGCAGGCCATAGCCGAATGCGTTCGGCGCCCCTTCGAAGACAAGCGACAATCCCGTCGCGCCTTGCGCTACGTCTTCCAGAGCCTGGGCTCTGGCGCGGTCGATATCCGGATCATCGACGCGCTGGCTGACGATCCAGGGCGATTTCGGGTTTGCACGCACGAGCGGTTCCGCCGCGGTGCTGCGGTCGTAGAGCGGTTCGATGCGGATGTTGTCATCGCTATGCGAGACCAGCTTCTCCTCGAAGGATGCGCCGGCCAACGCCTTTTCCGCCAGGGCCAGCCATCGCTGGCGCTCGGCATTCTCGGGTTCAACATCCCTGGTCAAGGCTCCAGCTCCCATCCTTCTTCCTCGTTTTTATGCGTCCGCATCAGCCTGGAACACAGTCTACGGTTCCCGGTCCGATATCGTAATGCAATGCACTTGTTGGATCTGAATTCGACCTATCGGATTTATGTCAGCCTGTGGCACAAACCATGGCCGATTGCCACATACCGGCAAAATTGACGATGTCGGCAGCAACCCACGAGCTCCATCCATCTGGTCGCGAAGCGCATAGTTCAGGGCGATGCTGCGTGATCAGGTGGGTGGTCTCCGGCTGTTTCGTTGTTTTTGAGTTTGCAACCGACATCGAACCGTTGTGTGCGACCCCGGCTCAACAATCCCTGCGGGTAGGGGCAAGGCGTCCGCCTTCGTCTCATGGCTAAATCAAAGACAGCCGATGGCGCCACTCCCGGCCAGTGCCGACCCTTCGAACAGGGCAAGGACTGCCTTGTCATCAGATGGATCCACCATTGTCGGCAGGAGGTGGTTGCGCAATGTCGCGCTCGATCAGCCAGAGTTCCAAGGCCTCTACCATCTCTTCGGCCGATCTGCCGAGTGTCTTGAGATGGATTTCCGGGTTCTCCGGCGCTTCGTAAGGCGAATCCACACCGGTGAAATTCTTGATCTCGCCATTCAGCGCCCGGGCATAGAGGCCCTTCGGATCGCGCCTGGCGCATTCCTCGAAGGGCGTATCGACAAACACCTCGATGAATTCACCGTCCGCCATCAATTCGCGCGCCATGCGCCGCTCCGCGCTGAACGGCGAAATGAACGAAACAATGACGACCAACCCGGCATCGGCCATCAAACGCGCCACTTCGGCGACGCGCCGGATGTTCTCGACGCGATCGGCGTCGGTGAAACCAAGATCGCGGTTGAGACCGTGACGGACATTGTCGCCATCCAGGATGTAGGTGTGGCGACCGGTGGCAAACAGCTTCTTTTCGAACAGGTTGGCGATGGTCGACTTGCCGGAGCCCGACAGCCCGGTGAACCAGAACACGGCGGGCCGCTGGTTCTTCATGTCGGCACGAACGCGCTTGCCGACATCGAGCGACTGCCAATGGATGTTTTCGGCACGGCGCAGCGAGTGCAGGATCATGCCGGCGCCGACCGTGGCATTGGAGATGCGGTCGATCAGGATGAAGGCGCCAGTGGTGCGGTTCTCTGCGAACGGATCGAAGGCGATCGGTGTCCGCGTCGAGATGTTGCAGATGCCGACTTCGTTCATCTCGAGCGACTTGGCCGCCTCATGAGCAAAGTCGTTGACGTTGATCCGGTATTTCAGGTCGGTGACGGTGGCGCTTGTCTGGTCGGTCTCGGTGCGAAGGATGTAGGACCGGCCGGGCAGCAAAGCGTGCTCGTCGAACCAGACGATGTTGGCGGCGAACTGGTCGGCGACCTGCGGCCGGGCAGCCGGCGAAACCAGCATGTTGCCGCGTGAGATCTCGACCTCGTCGTCAAGGACGAGTGTGACAGCCTGGCCGGCTGCCGCCTGGGCCAGGTCGCCGCCATAGGAGACGATCCGCTTGACGCGCGAGGATTTGCCGGACTTGGCGACGACGACCTCGTCACCGGGTGCAACCGAGCCGGAGGCGACTGTGCCAGCAAAGCCGCGAAAGTCGAGATTGGGGCGGTTGACATATTGGACCGGGAACCGGAACGGCAGCTCGACCACCGCTTCGTCGACCGATACGGTTTCGAGATGCTCGATCAGCGTCGGGCCGGAATACCATTCCATGCTTTCCGAGCGGCGGCTGACGTTGTCGCCGTAACGGGCGGACATCGGGATCGGCACGATGGTCTGGAAGCCGAGATCACGCGAGAATTGCCGGTAGGACTCGGTGATGCGTTCGAAGACCGCCTGGTCGAACCCGACAAGATCGATCTTGTTGACTGCCAGCACGATGTGCCGGATGCCGAGCAGCGAAGCGATGATCGAATGGCGCCTGGTCTGGCGCAGCACCCCTTGCCGGGCATCGATCAGCACGATGGCCAGGTCGGCGGTCGACGCGCCTGTCGCCATGTTGCGGGTGTACTGTTCGTGGCCGGGCGTGTCGGCAACGATAAACTTGCGCTTCGGCGTGGCGAAGAAGCGATAGGCGACGTCGATGGTGATGCCTTGCTCGCGCTCGGCCTCGAGGCCATCGACCAGAAGCGCGAAATCGATGTCGTCGCCGGTCGTGCCGTGCTTGCGCGAATCGCGTTCGAGCGCGGCGAGCTGGTCCTCGAAAATCTGCTTGGTGTCGGAAAGCAGGCGCCCGATCAGCGTCGACTTGCCATCATCGACGGAACCGCAGGTCAGGAAGCGCAGCAGCGATTTCTTCTCCTGCGCCGCCAGATAGTCGCGGACGCCGTCGGTGGGTGCGAGGCTCTTTGCCATGATGTGGCGCATGGTCAAAAGTACCCCTCGCGCTTCTTCTTTTCCATCGAGCCGGCTTCATCGCGGTCGATCAGGCGACCCTGTCGCTCGGAGGTGCGCGCGGTCAGCATTTCGCCGACGATGGCTTCCAGCGTGTCGGCATCCGATTCGATGGCGCCGGTCAGCGGATAGCAGCCGAGCGTACGGAAGCGCACAAGCCGGTTCTCCACCGTCTCGCCGGGGCGCAGTTTCATGCGCTCGTCATCCCGCAGGATCAGCATGCCGTCGCGCTCGACGACGGGCCGTGGCTTGGCGAAATAGAGCGGCACGATCGGGATGTTCTCTTGCAGGATGTACTGCCAGATATCGAGCTCGGTCCAGTTCGACAGCGGAAAGACGCGGATCGATTCACCCGATGCGATGCGGGTGTTGAATATCTTCCACATCTCGGGCCGCTGGTTCTTCGGATCCCAGACATGCTGGGCATTGCGGAAGGAGAAAATGCGCTCCTTGGCGCGCGATTTCTCCTCGTCGCGACGGGCGCCGCCAAAGGCAGCGTCGAAACCGTATTTGTCGAGCGCCTGGCGCAGCGCCACGGTCTTCATCACATGGGTGTGGGTGTTCGAACCATGATCGAACGGATTGATGTTGTCGCGCACGCCATCTTCGTTGACATGAACGAGCAGATCGAAGCCGAGTTTCTGCGCCATCTGATCGCGAAAAGCGATCATCTCGCGGAATTTCCACGTCGTGTCGACATGAAGGAAGGGGAATGGCGGCTTGGCGGGATAAAACGCCTTCATCGCCAGATGCATCAGCACGGATGAATCCTTGCCGACCGAATAAAGCATGACCGGCTTGGTGAAGGCGGCCGCAACCTCCCGGAAGATGTGGATGGACTCGGCCTCCAGACGTTGCAGGTGCGTCAAAGGAACATTCATGTCGGCACTTTCTAATCCAGCCTTTGACGGCGCTTAAAGCGCCGCCCCGGGCAGAACTGCCAGTCATCCCCGAAGCGGGCCCTTGCAAGCGCGAATGTGCGCCGGACGTTCGACGCTTGCTGAAACCATATGATCACAGCTTTCGTCATCGCGACGATCTGAGACATCCGAGAGATTGCCCCAATGGTGTGCTGTTCAATCAGCCGGCAATATCATGCGCCGGCCAAACGGAATGAACGACCATGCCCGTTCGTGGAGATAGTACAGCACGATTTTTGTAATAACTTCAGCACTGGCGATCGATCCCGCGGAAACGACGTTTCCAGTTATGAGCCAGCTCAGCGCGAACGTATCGACACTGCCTGTGATGCGCCAACTGACAGCCTTGGCTATGGATCTGCCGTGGGTCTCGGGAACAGGAATGAACATGCGCAATCGCTCCAGGAGGACGTCAAAACCGACCTGATTTGGTCAGCTTGGTTTGATGGTGGGAACGTTCTTGATCCTGCCTGTCGATCAGCTCGGGAGGAAGTACGTTGGCGGTCATGCCCTTCTTGGCAAGTCTGCAACAAGAACGCCCTTAGTTGATGCCAATCGCGGCCAAGTGGCAGCCCCGTCGTGGAGCAAGCCCGCTACTGGCTGCGAAGGCCAGTCACACGGCAGCGACGTCAAAGAACCTCGCATAAGGTCCGTTTGCGAAGTGAAGCCGCAACTCGTCGAAGTTCTCTACCGTTTCGTCGAGCGGTCGCGCTTCCTGGCGCTGAAGGATGGCGCGACCGGAAAGCTGAAGCCCCGGAACCCCCAAGAAATCCCAAACCGCTCCCAAACATGTGGCGGGTTCTTGAAGAAGGCTCTCATATTCGATTACCAGCACGTTGGACGGCGCGAAGGCGTGCGCTACTCGAGCGTAGAAAGCGTCGGCGGTTTTGAAGTACGCCTCGCAGTTGGCGATTGGCAATCTGACCCGTGGTGGCGGAGCCGCATCCTTGTCCGAACTGAACTTCAGCCATTGGCCGCTTTGCCGTGCCTGCACCAGCGACCTTAGCGATTCCAGTATGTTTCTCCGGACCACGAGGATGACCTTGAGTCCTGGCCAACGGGCCAGTTCCGCAAAAAAGCCCGGATGATCGTGAAACTGAGGTTCGTTGACCTTGCAGCCAACATGCGTCACCGTCTTGTCGCTCCAAGTGGGACAGCGCACGTAAGCAAGCTCTAGGAGCTCGCGATCGCCGAGCAGCAATCGATCCTTATCGGGCCAGTTGGTGTCGTACTCGTTGAGCAACTCACCGTTACTCAATATGTTCGGATGCTCGTTTAGCAATACTTCCAGGTAGTGTGTCCCGGTCCTTGGCATAGCAAGGATGGCAAAAGGCTCAGGTGTCGGTGAAATGTGGGTCATAGTGTGTGTTCCAGCTGATGATAGTTTCGACGGTTCAGGGGCGCCCAGGACAAGAATACGGGATGTGATCTCTTAAGACGGACGGATGCAATCCGCGCTCATGCAGCCGGATCGCGCCATGAGGTTCTGGTATCGCAGACCGGCGTGCAAGGCTGCGTCCGGTCGCGTGTGCGCCTCAGCTTGTGTGTTCTGCTGTCCCCAACTCACAGTCGCTGGGCCAAGCACGCTCGCGGCTGTAGCCGTTCGCGATGCTGACTCTCGTTCTCCTTCTTGTGTTCGAAAGTAGCATCAACGCAGCAGGCGCCGGCGAAGCAGCACCATCGAGAGGAAGAAAGGCACTACCGCGTATATGCAAAGCGCACCAATGTGCAGGGCGATGTCCCCAGCCGGGCGATCAAGCATGCCCGGACGAATTAGGTCGATCGAATGCGCCAGCGGTAAGATGCCCGCTATGTGCTGAAAGGTGCTTGGCAGTTGAGTGACCGGGAAGACAGCGCCGGACAGGAACAACATGGGTGTGAGGAAGAGCGTCTGGTAGAATATGAAGTAGTGGTAACTGGGCGCAAGCGCGGTTACGATCATCGCCAAGCTCGCAAAGGCCAACCCAGTGAGAGCGATGACTGGTAGCACATAGAGGACGGACGACCATGCTGAGTAGCCCGCTATGACGGCCACCATCGCAATTGCCGTACCGGCCAGAAAGGCCCTTGTGGTTGCCCACACCAACTCACCGAGAACGATGTCGCCGAGGGTAAGTTGTGTGTGCAGGATCGCTTCCCAGGTCCGCTGTTCGTTCATGCGAGGGAAAGTCGCATAAATTGTTTCGAAGGTGGACGCGGTCATCGCACTTGTCGCGACCATCCCGGCTGCCAAAAAAGCAGGGTACGACGCGTCTTCAACGCGACCTACCATCATTCCGAGACCAGTGCCGAGTCCGAACAGGTAGATCATAGGATCGGCGAGGTTACCGAGTATCGACGCGAGCGCGACCTTCGTCCATGCCAGATAGTTGCGGCGCCATACCGCAATCCAGTTCCAAGCGTTGGCGGGTAGAGCCGCCGAAAAACCTTTACCCATCGTTCACTTCTCCATCTCGCGTCCGGTCAGCCGCAAGAAAACGTCCTCCAGACTGGGTGGACGCTCCAGAAGGCGCAGACCCGCGCGCCCGCGCAGTTGTACGCGAACCTGCTCCGGATCGGCCGTATAGCAAAAGAGCGTCTCGCCGCTCACCTCGACGCGCTGCACGTATGGCCTGATCAGCGAAACCAACTCCTGGGGATTCCCGCCGAAGATCTCGATCACCTGGCACCCGATGTGTTCCTCAATCAGGGCATGAGGGCTGCCTTCGGCGAGTTTGCGTCCATGCTCCAGAAAGCACAGCCGATCGCATAAACGCTCGGCCTCTTCCATAAAATGGGTAGTCAAAATGATCGTCTTACCGCGCGCCAGCAAGAAACGCAGACGCTCCCAAATCAGGTGTCGCGCGTGCGGGTCGAGGCCGGTCGTCGGTTCATCCATCACGAGTAGCTGGGGGTCGTTGATCAGCGCACGTGCCAGTGTCAAACGCCGTTTCATGCCGCCGGATAGTTCGCCGACACGTGCATCCGCCTTGCTCTCAAGACGGGCGAACTCGAGGAGCGACGGGATGACCTCTTTGATCTTGCGTGTGCTCATGCCGAAGTAGCGCCCGAACACCAACAGGTTCTCTCGTACGGTGAATTCCTGGTCAAGGTTGTCGAACTGCGGAACCACGCCGATGCTCTTGCGTGCCAAGCGACTCCGCGCACCCACTGGCTCTCCAAGAACCGTGATCTTGCCCGCATCAGGCACTGTCATGCCGAGGAGCATACGCGCAATCGTGCTCTTGCCCGCACCGTTCGGCCCCAGCAAGCCGAAGCACTCTCCCGACGCAACGGTGAACGACAGCCCGTTCACAACAAGCTTGTCGCCGAAGGACTTCTTCACGCCGGCAAGGTCGATTGCTACTTTGGACATGTGTCGATCTCAGTCTTAAGAGGCCGATCAGCCGGCCGGTAGCTAATTTGCGAATATTTCTTGGCAGAACCGGCCATCGCATTGTGACGGCCCCTTTGGATAGTCACAGCCGAAGCAAACGTGTGTCGCTCTCACCGGACGGATTGGCGTCGAGATGCAATCGATCGCCGTTGCTGACAATTGATGGATGTTGCCCAGGCTCACAACGTGTCCATCCAGCCAACGCACTCGATCACTCAGCGCTGCAAACGCTGTCCGCGTTCACCAACTTTGAAGAATCGCGCGGAAGATCCGTTCTTCGAATTGCCTCAGCACTTCCCGAACTGCCTGTACCAACTCCGGCAATCGGGTTTGCGACGATGATCTGCTTTTTGTCGGCGTTGGGAAGGGTGGCAGTCTTGCGTGAAAGCCAATCACTATTGCTCAAGGTGCACAAAGCATAGGCTTTCAAGGGGAGTAACAGAAAGATGTTGATAAAAGTGTGCAGAGAAAAGCCGATAAATCGAGCTTGCCGAGCTCGACATGCTGTCACGGTGCACCGAATGATGGTCATTGCTGCAATAACCAGGATTGTCGGCCACGGCAGCGTGGCTGTCAGTGCAAACTGCGCAATCCCGGCTATTACCGACAGTGCAAGAAGTAGCGGGCCAAGATTCTGTCCGACGACGTCCAATGTAAGATAGCGATCGAGGCCGGGCAACAGGCGCAGCGCAAGCAGCGTGTCCCGGAAAGTGCTCCGTGCCCAGCGCAGTTGTTGGCGCAGATAAGGTCCTAATCTATCGGGAACCACCGTTACAGCAATAGCGTCCGGAACGTACTCGGTTCGAAAGCCTGCCTCCAGCATGAGGATCGTAAGATGGCGATCCTCACCGAAGTCGCTTAGCTTGCCCCGAAACATCTGCGTCTCGTACTGGTCTAGCAGCGAAAGCAGCGAAGATCGGCGGTACATAGCACATGGGCCGCAACAGCACATGACGGCACCGAAGCGGGCTTGCGCCGCCCTCTCTTCGTTGCAGGCCAGCCAGTACTCCATATCGATCAATCGGGTCAGCCAAGTGTCGCTCCGGTTGCTTGCCGTCAACTGGCCCATGGCAGCGCCGATTGCTGGATCCTGCATCTTCCGTGCAAGCTTCCTGATGACGTCGGACGCAAGTGTCGTGTCCGAGTCGACGTTGAGCACCAGATCTCCAGATGAGCGACGTATCGCGGCGATCTGCGCTTTGCGCTTGCCGACATTCTCTGGGAGCAGAATGAAGTCGAATCGCGGGTCGCCGGCGTAATTGTCGTGAACGGGAATGACGGCGTCGCGATTTCCAGAACCGTCATCAACCACGTAGACACGTAGCTTTCCGGCGTATTCCTGGTTTGCAATGGAATCTAGGCACGCCGAGAGCGTAAGCGGGCCTTCGTTGTAGCAGGGGATGATGACATCCACGCTCGGCCAGAGGTCGGAGCCGACCAGGTCTTCCGACGCCGGTGCAACGGTTGGCGGCAGGGAATAAACCGCCTGCATGCCCTTATAAACAGTCGAGAGCAGTGCATAGCACGCGACGGCGACAGTACTGGTCGTGGTAAGCAGGTCCATGGGATCTCGTATGTTCAGTGATGTTGAGGGAGCGGGCGGATTACAAAACCGCGGTGATGCAGCGCTGGAATCAGACGGGATAGCGCCGTGACAGTCTGGTCACGCAGACTGGCGTAAGTGGCCGATTTCAACTCCTCGGGCCACCCGTCGTGCAAGAGCACAATTGCGCCCGGCCCAACACCGGTGAGCACCTCATCGACAATCGCGTCGACGCCAGGGCGAGCCCAGTCTCGCGGGTCAACTGACCAATGGACGCATGCCAATCCGGCGCGCGCCGACGTAGTGAGCACGTCCTCGGTCCAGACCCCATACGGCGCGCGCATGCGCCGCACCGTGGCCTGGGGACACGCCATCCTGATGGCGTTGCTTGCCTCGACTATTTCACGTTCGACTTCGCCGGGTCCGCATCTGGACAGGTCCGGATGAGTCATCGTGTGATTGGCTACCTCGTGCCCTTCTGCAATCATTCGTCGGATGAGTTCCGGCTGGTCTGCTGCGTGGGCGCCGATGACGAAGAACGTCGCCGGCACCCGATGTTGCGCCAACAAATCGAGGATCTGCGGTGTGCAAACTGGATTGGGCCCGTCGTCAAACGTCAAATAGACGCTGCGATCTTGAGTGCCGTCAGCGCAGTCACTGGGCACTTCGCACATGTAGTCCACATTTTTCATAGGTTCGGAACGCTCCGATCGATTAGGGTGCCGGGCGGCCACTCGCCCATCGAGCATCGAATTGGCGCAACATGGTTCGGCATCGCCTGCCGAACCGTGCCGGATGGAATGGAGAGGTTGTCGCGTCGTGTCGACGCGATGGACCTTGCACGGGTCACCGAAGAACCAAGCCGCAATCGACATGCGACTTGATTGATGTTGGGCGTATGCCGGAAGGCGTACACCAGAAAATGCTCCTCGGGGCCGAAAGTGCTCCTCGGAGCTAACGCAAACATCGACAACGTTCCTTTAGGACTTCCTTGAATTCTCCCTATGCGACGTTCTGCAAAATCGGTAAAATCGTTTGTTTCGATCAGATGCATCCACGCTTTGGATAGCTGATGACATGCGTTTTCAAACGGCTCGATGTAAATCTCCTCGTGGTGTACGACGCGCGCTCGCCGGGCGCGGCCTCACTGCCGCGGCAAGCCGAAGCATCGGATGACACGAGCCCTTTCGAACAATTTTCGTGACTAGCCCGCCAGCTTGCGGCGCGCTTTGGCGCGTCGCATTGTGTGGTCCAGCGCTATCGAGCTACGGTAGCGCTCGGCCTGGGGTGGCCATCGCCGCAGCGTTCTGGAGCATCGGGCGTTCATCATCATCGAGCGGATCGAGCAGACCTCGAATCTGACGCTGCATCGGCAGAAGCTGCCGCACGCGGTATCTTAGTGTCCCGTAATGCGGTTTGGCAGTTTCTCAGGCGCGAGGGGTTGAGATGGGCCAGCTCATCCTCACAACCACATCCACCGAATGCGCAAACTACCTCGCAAACGCTCGTGGGTATGCTTCCACCAAAATGCTTTAAGCCAACCGGCCATGTCGTCGCGCGGCTGCACGATTCTTTCCACGATGAAATATTGCCATGAAAGAAAGCGCGAATTTCTCTGCACCTTTTTCCATTGAGCGTGTTTTGGCATGAAGTGTCCACTTTGGAGGTGGACACCACGTGATTGAGGACGATGAACAGAAACTGCTGGTGAGGCGAATTTTGCGTAACGGCCGCCGGCGGTACGACGCGGCGTCAAAAGAGCGGCTCGTTGCGGCCTGCCTTGAGCCTGGCGTGTCGGTATCGCGACTTGCGCTTGAACATGGGATCAATGCCAACCTTCTTCGGAAGTGGATAAAGACGACCAAAGACGCCGTTGCTTTGCCGCCACCTGCGCCGTCGGCGTTCATTCCAGTTCAAGTCAGCGTCGCCGCGGAGTACAGCCTGCCTATGCAGGGCAATTCGGTAGAGAGGCCTGCCACGCGTGGTGAAGAGCGGCTGTCGAAGTCGTCGCCACTCCCAGCCAAGGTGAGCGCGTCTTTGCCGAACGGCGTGAAGTTGACGCTGGAATGCGGTGATGTGGATGCATTGACGGCGATCATCGGAGCACTGGGTCATGTTCAGACTGGGCGCTGACCTGACAGTCTACCTGCATCGCGAACCGATCGACTTCCGCGCCGGCATCAACAGCCTTGCGGTCCTGGTTCAGGAGGTGATGGAGCTCGACCCGTTTGCGCCTGCGGTCTTTGCCTTTTGCAATCGCCGTCGCGACCGGATGAAACTCTTGTTCTTTGACCGGTCCGGCTTCATGCTGGTTCTAAAGCGGCTGACCGAAGACAGGTTCCGATGGCCACGCCGGGAGACGGCGGTGGTTACGCTGACGACCGAGCAGCTCCATTGGATTCTCGACGGCATCGACATCGATGCAATGGTGCGCCATCCGGTGCGGCAATATCAGGTTGCGGGCTGACGGCTCCCGAATTGTGCGGTTGACGCGTCGGTGCGGTTCAGATTCAAAACTACGATGAATCGACCTGGCGAACCGACTGTTGAGGAGTTGATGGCGCGCATTGCTGCGCTGCAGGCGCAGAACCGCCAGCTCGCAGAACGCGTGGCCAAGCTCGAGGAAGAGTTGGCGCTAGCGCGGCTGCATCGTTTTGCGCCGAAGAGCGAAAAGCACGTTGATCGCCTCTTCAATGAAGCCGAACAGATTGCCGATGAAGACGACGCCAGCAGCGAAGATGGCAATGTCGTCGACCTGCCGGACACCGGCTTTCCGTCCACCGAAAAGCCGGAGGGAAAGAAGCGTGGCCGCAAGCCTCTGCCGGAACACCTGCCGCGCGAGCGCGTCGAGTATGACCTTGCCGACGGTCAGAAGGCCTGTCCTTGCTGCCGCCACCAGATGCATCGCATGGGTGAGGCCGTCACCGAGCAGCTCCATATCGAGGTGAAGGCGAAGGTCCTGCAGAATGTGCGGTTCAAGTATGCATGCCGCCATTGCGACCGGACCGGCATCAATACGCCTGTTGTCATTGCCCCGATGCCCGCGCAGCCCTTGCCGGGCAGCATCGCCACGGCCTCGACGCTGGCCTTCGCGCTCGTCCACAAATATGTCGATGGCACGCCGCTCTACCGCTTGAGCCAGGCATTCGAGCGAGCCGGCGTGCCCGTCAGCCGCGGCGCTCTGGGGCATTGGGTGATCGGATCGAGCGAGAAGCATCTCTCCCGCATCTATGACGCACTGAAGCTGCGGCTTCGGTCACAACCGCTCATCCATGGTGACGAGACGACGGTCCAGGTCCTGAAGGAAAAGGACAGGGAAGCCACCAGCACATCCTTCATGTGGGCGTATCGGAGTGGAGAGGACAGCGACGAACCGATCGTGCTGCTCGACTATCAGCCCGGCCGCGGCCAGATCTATCCGCAGGCCTTCCTCGGTGATTACCGCGGCATCCTGATGAGCGATGGCTATACCGCCTGGCGCACGCTGGCAGGAGCGACCCATCTGGGGTGCATGGCCCATGCCAGACGTCGCTTCGTCGATGCACTGAAGACCAGAAAGAAAGGCGGCGGCCCGCCGGAGCAGGCGCTGAAGTTCTTCGAACAGCTCTACCGGATTGAAAGCCAGACGCGCAACGAAAAGCCGGACAAGGGCGAAACGCGACATCAATGCATCCGCCGTTTCCGCCAGCAACACAGCGTCCCCATCATGAACGCTCTCAAGGCATGGCTCGACGACATAGCCCCGAAGGTCCTGCCCGACAGCAAGATCGGCGACGCCGTGTCCAACACCCTGAACCAGTGGGAGTACCTGACGCGCTACACCGAAGACGGCAGGATGCCGATCGACAACAACCTGCTTGAGCGCGACATCAGGATTTTTGCCACTGGAAGAAAGAGTTGGCTGTTCAGCGACACTGTGGACGGAGCCAGGGCCAGTGCCGTCGTCTACAGCCTCATGCTGACATGCCGAGCTTGCGGCATCGAGCCCTTGGCCTATTTGCGCCACGTCCTCACGGAATTGCCGCAGCGCGCGGACAATGCCGACATCACCGATCTCTTGCCATTCAACTTCGCCAAAACCGCCGCTACTTGATCCGATGCAACTGGCCGACAGCGACCCCGGTCAAACGGGCCGCGTCAACGCGCATGGAAATGAGCGCTTACCCATGAACAGCCGCGAACGTATTCTAATACCGCGTGCGGAAGCACTCGCCCCTTAAGTTCGTTAGAGTGGCGACCTCTCGCGTGATGCCAACCCGCACGGTGGCCATCTCCCGCGTAATCTCGGCCGCCACTACCTGTGGCTCTTGGCCATCGGGGCGGCCGACGGCCAAGGGTGATCACGCTGCTCTGCTGGGCTATCTGCTCAATCACGCATATTGCTGCCCCTTCTGTGATGCTGGATGAATCCCAGATCTTCGTGGCAGATAGCTGGTTGCGCAGGTCGCGGACCGTGACGCAAGGGCGTTTTGGAACAGGTAAGCTCCGGTCAGCCCGTGCTCAGATCATAGCCATGCCGCCATTCACATGGATGGTCTGGCCGGTGACGTAGGCGGCTTCGTTGGAGGCGAGATAGGCAACGGCGGATGCGACTTCAACGCCAGTGCCCATACGGCGTGTCGGGATCGCCGCCATGATCATCTCCTTCTGCTTGTCGTTGAGCTTGCCGGTCATTGCCAATTCGATGAAGCCCGGGGCGACGCAGTTGACGGTGATGTTGCGGGTGGCGATCTCCTGCGCCAGCGATTTCGAAAAGCCGATCATGCCGGCCTTGGAGGCGCAGTAGTTGGTCTGGCCGGGATTGCCGGTGACGCCGACCACCGAGGTGATGTTGATGATGCGGCCGTGGCGGCGGCGCATCATTGGATGGGTGAGTTCACGGGTCAGCCTGAAGACAGCGGTCAGATTGACCTCGAGCACGGTGTCCCAGTCGGCGTCCGACATGCGCACGAACAGACCGTCCTTGGTGATGCCGGCGTTGTTGACCAGGATGTCGACGCCTTCGAGGTCGGTCTCGGCCTTCTGGCCGAGCGCCTTGACCTCGTCGCGGTTGGCAAGGTTGGCCGGGAACAGCTTGACCCGGTCGCCAAGCTCGGCGGCCAGCGTCTCGAGCTTTTCGACACGCGTGCCGTGCAGGCCGACGATGGCGCCCTGCGCATGCAGCATCCTGGCGATCGCCTCGCCGATGCCCCCGGATGCGCCGGTGACGAGCGCCTTGCGGCCAGTCAGTTCCAACATTTATTATGCTCTTTTCAAATGCTGCAGCATCGCCGCGCCAGAAGTCTCGGTTCGTGGCAGCTTCCTCGCCGCGAACTCGCGCAGCGCAGAGGTCTCGGCCACGATAATTCCAGGCGCCGGATGACCGACGTGATCACCTCAATCTGCTGCTTCACTGGGCTACTGCAAGTACTTGCACTCCAACCCTTCAGCCCACCTGAGCAAGGAGGCCGCTACGGACCGATCGGGGATTCCGCAAACATCGGGATACAGAAGGTGACCTTGCCGGCATGTCGTCCTACACCTGCCTGAATGCCAGAACTGCGTTCATGCCGGCCATGGCGAAGGCGTTGCTCAGTGCCACGCGGACCTTGCGCTCGCGCGCGACGTTGGGCGTGACATCGAGATCGCAATCGGGGTCTGGCTCGCGATAATTGGCGGTCGGCGGCACGACACCCTCTTGGATTGCCATCACGCAGGCGATCATTTCAAGCGCGCTCGCGGCGCCGAGGCAATGCGCGTGCATGGACTTGGTGGAAGAGATGGACATCGAGTTGGCGTGGCCACCGAAGACTCGCTTGATCGCCTCCGTCTCCATCCGATCATTGGCCTTGGTGCCGGTGCCGTGCGCATTGATGTAGTCGACATCCTGGGCATTCAGCCCGGCATCGGCAAGGCAGGCGCGCATCGCCGCCTCCGGCCCCTCGACAGCCGGCGCGACGAGGTTGAAGGCATCAGCGGAAAGGCCGATGCCGGCGATCTCGGCAATAATCGTTGCGCCGCGAGCAGTGGCATGTTCATAGCTTTCCAGCACGGCCATCCCCGCACCCTCGCCCAGCACCAAGCCCCTCCTGTCGGAGGAGAAGGGCCTGCAGGTATCTGGCGCAATCACGCGCATTGCTTCCCACGCTTTCACCACACAAAATACGAATGGCGCGTCGCTGCCTCCGGCAAGCATCACGTCGGCCCGGCCGCACCTGATCTGGTCTACGGCTGAGGCAATCGCATGGTTGGCAGAGGCGCAGGCGGAGGTGACGCCGAAGACCGGCCCGCGCAGGCCGAGGCTCATGCTGACCTGGCCGGCAGCGGCACTCGGCATCGCCTTGGGTACGTCCATGACGCCAGCACGGCGCGCGCCGTTCAAAAGGAGAGCGCGGTAGCTTGCCTCGATCGCTTCCCAGCCGCTGCCGCCGACGCCCACTATCGCACCGAAGCGATAGGCATTTCGTTCATCGCAGGAAAGTCCGGCCTGTCGCATGGCTTCCCGCGCTGCAAGCACGGCAAGCAGGCTGAAGCGGTCCATGGTGAAGAGCTGCTTGCGGTCGATGTCGTGCTCAGGGAGCGTCTTGATCTCGGCACCGATCGTGCCGGTCAACCCATGAAGCTCTGAAGTGACAATCGGGCCGATTGCTGAGCGACCTTCGCGCATCTCTTTCCAGATGGAGGGGGCATCAGTGCCCAGCCCGCACAGCCCGCCTATTCCGGTGATGACGACCCGCCTGTCCATTCAAGCTGCCTCAGCAAGCAAGCCGCGGATGGCTTTCACGATGTCGCCAACATTCTGGAGATCCGACCACGCCTCCGATGTGTTCATTTCGATCTTAATGCCATAGGCTTGCTCGAGGTCCCAGAGCACGTCCGCCAGTCCCAGCGAATCGATGCCGAGCGCGGTCACTTCCGTCTCCGTCGTTATTTCGCCGACTATGGGTCGAAACGCTCCCGCAAAGTTTTCAGATTCGACGCGTTTCTTGATTATGGTAATGATTTCCGTTGCGAGTTGATCAGCCATTCTGTCTGTTCCTTTCGATTTCAGCTGGTTTGACGTGGACGCGGCTCAACTCCTACGGGCCGCGTTGCGAAAATAGCCACCGACAAAGCTCATGCTCATAAGGGCGGGCTGAGTTCCGGCCGATCTGCGGCGTAGGCTCCGATGACGAAGAAGGTCGCCGGCACCCGATGTGGCGCCAGCACATGACGGATCTGCGGTATGCAATGTGGGTTGGGCCAGTCCTCAAAGGTCGGCGTCAGCGCATCACCCGGCACTCACATGTGTAGTCCTGCTTACAATTCTGGACCGTTTCGGTCGATCAGGGTGCCGGACGGCCACTCGTCCATCGAGCGTCCAATTGGCGCAACGAAGACGATCAAGTCCTCGACGCGGGTGGGCGGCAGGTCGGGATGTATATTTGCGAGGGTGGACCGTACCTCAACCCCCGACACAATGCTCGCCAGACCGCCGCGGCAGAACCTCTCAACGTGGTTCCGCATTGCCTGCCGAACCGTGCCGAACACAAATGGAACCCCCATCCGCTGCAGCAATGGGTACACAACGCTCAGTGAAAAGCTGATTCCGAGTCCCTCAAGATCCGGACGGACCCCGTATAAGCCAATTTCGGCCACCAGTAGATCGACCTCGCCAACTTTGATGAAGCGGCGCAGTATGCCAATATGAGCCGCTATGCCGTGCGCGTCGTAACCGATTGCGCGGAATTCGGGCCTTGCACCGGCCCAGCTACGGCCGCCTTCGAATGGCTTTGCGAGGAAGGCCCCATGCCGTCCATAAGTCTTTAGAAAGAAATCGGAGAGTTCGACATGGTCGGCCAGTTGCAATTCATTTTCCCAGCACAACTTCCACCGTACGTCAGAGCCCATGGAAATACCTCATCTTGATTGCTGTTTTTGAGATAAGAGCCTACGCATGGAGAGCTTGTCGCGTCGAGCTGACGCGATGGACCTTGCGCGGATCACCGAAGAACCAAGCCGCAACCGACATGCGAGTTGATTGATGTTTCGGCGTATGCCGGAAGGCGTACACCAGAAGATGCTCCTCGGAGCCGAGAATGCTCCTTGGAGCTAACGCAAACATCGACGATTTTCCTTTAGTGCTTCCTTGAATTCTCCCTATGCGACGTTCTCCAGAATCGGTAAAATCGTTTGTTTCGATTAACGGCATCCACGCTATGGATAGCTAAAGACATGCGTTTCAAAGGGATTGACCTAAATCTCCTCGTTGTGCTCGACGCGCTGCTGGTGGAGCGCAGCCTCTCGGCGGCGGCCCGCCCCATCAACCTCAGTCAGCCGGCCATGAGTGCGGCCGTCGCCCCCGCTGCGCGATTTTTTCGGCGATGAACTGTTTACGACGAGCGGCCGCGAACGTTTTGTGACCCCGCGTGCGGCAGCACTTGCCCCCGCGGTTCGCGACGATCTCTGCACATCCAGTGCTCGATTATGGCTGTCTACCACAAGCAGCTGTCCGGCAGCTTACGTTCGAGAGATACATGTCGATGAGGCACGTCTCGGTCAGGTTCGGGCGTATTCTGAAGCCCTCCATCGAGGAATGGTTCTTGCTTGAACACCCCCGTCGCGACCCATCGCCGGTATCGGCGGAAGACGCTGTTCCACTTGCCATATTCATCAGGCAGATGACGCCATTGCGCCCCGGTTCGGGCCATCCACATCCTGCCTTCGAAATAGCGCCGATTATCCTGCGCCGGACGGCACCCTCGACCCCACTCTGCTGGCAGCAGCGGCCCGATCCGTGCCCATTCCTCGTCCGATACCCCAATCCGCGCGCCCAACGCTGCCTCCAAAAGACAGCCTTGAATCAGCGACCGAGTCTAGCGTCAAGCTTTGTCCACGAAGCCTAAACTAATAGACGACAGTGTCTCCAAACTTGCCCCAACACATGTGTGAGCTTTGCTACGCGCGCGAATGCGCCTCGCACTCGTGCTTTGCCAACCGCCCGCGGGCTTATTTCGTCACAGCAAGGGCATTGTCTGTGGCTAGAACCGGCCAGTATTTCGAAATTGCCAGAATGGCGCCGACGGAAGAAAAATGACCGTAGTCGAAATAGAGAAACTCGCCTGCGTCGGCGTAGGGGCAGCGTCCTGCGCTACAGAGGAATTTCAGCGGATCGATGAAAGTGGCGCCTTTGGTAAATGAGCGCACACGATTGTTGATGTCGGGATCCATGGCCATTGGCCAGTATGTATCATCCGAATTTCTGCGCTTTGCGAAGAATGCGATTTTCCGAACGTCGGTTATGAATTGCGGAGACTGGCCGATGACGAACACGCGCACACCCCGGCCACGAAGCGTATCGATCGTTTGCTGGAGACCGTCGAAACTTCTCGCCTCGTAGTCGGTCCACCGCCCGCTGAGGACAACCGTCTTGATGCCTGCGTCCCGGATGATCTCCAGGGCCTTCTGATTGAACCGTATGCAATCCGGGCGTGCATACGAGAAGTAAGAGAGAATCGGTGGACAGCCTGCGTAAGTATATTCCACGACGTTGGCTTGAATTTTCCTTTTGTTGGCCTCCAGCCCTGAAACATAGTGGGCGGCGAAGGAGTCGCCCCACAACAAAACGGTCGTAGCGAAGCCGCGAGTGCGTGTGCAGTCCTCGATGTTCCAGCTTTCGATCCGGCTCGAGCCCTCGTTGAAACAGGTCCCCTCGAGCCAGTCCCCGGCAGGAATCCGCTGCTGGGCATACTCCGGGAACCGTTGCGGAAAGCCGTTGCCGAGCGCGCCGGCCGCCCCGCCAACGCAAACAAGAGCGATCGCACCCGCTGAAAAGGCGAAGATCGGCAACGGGGCGGTGAAGGACCTTTTCTGCCGAAACGGCTGCTCGATATACTTCCAGGAGAATGCAGCCAATGCGAAGCTTGCAACCGTCATCGCAATGATTATCGACGGGTCGAGATTTTGTAACGAAAGATAGTGCGCGAACGCATTGATCGGCCAGTGAACAAGATACAGCGAATAGGAGATGAGGCCGATCAAGACCAGTAGCCGGACTTCGAGTATGCGGCTAGCAATCGTCGAGGGGCTATTTTGGCCGACATAGATAAGGAGGGCCGTTCCGATGCACGGATACAGCGCGTTGTAGCCCGGGAACGGATCGCTCTCCGAAATCGCGAAGAACCCGATGGCGAGAAGGCCAAATCCGGCTAGCCCCACCATTTCCATAAGAAATCGATTGTTCAACGGCGGGGGCCGTTTCAGCATGAGCACGGCGCCCAGCATGAGTTCCCAGACTCGTGTCGGCAGCAGGTAGAATCCAGCGCTTGGCGCCAGCCATGTCGCCATGACCGCGAGCACGAAGCTGCCGACAATGATCGGTAGGAGTGCTGTCAGCCAGCGCTTCGCAAAATAGCGATAGATCAGGAACATCAGGATTGGGGCAAAGATATAGTACTGCTCCTCGACCGAAAGCGACCACGTGTGCAACAGCGGTCGGAGCTCGGCATCGATGGCGAAGTAATTTGACGTCTTCCAAAAATAGATGTTTGACCAGAAAGTCGATGCCGCTATGACGCTGAGACTGAATTCATGCAGATCTGACGGCAGAAGAATGAACAATGCCGCGATGCAGGTGAGGAGCGTGACAAAGATCAGAGCCGGCAGAATGCGTCGGGCACGGCGCCAGTAGAAGCTGACGATCGAAAACTCGCCGCGTTCAAGGTCGTCCAGAAGGCTTCCGGTGATCAGGTAGCCAGATATGACGAAGAAGATGTCCACACCGGTAAAACCGCCGGGAATTGCCGAGATTCCGAAATGGAACAGTACGACCGGCAACACCGCAAGGGCCCGAAGGCCATCGATATCACGCCTGTATGTCATTAAATTAGTCCTCTGTTCACAGGCCACGGCGAGTGTCGGCAGCACACAGTTTGGGCTGGCGTCGGTACCCGCAGCCCTTGGCGGCCACTCCCCTTCCGGTCGCCCGCAAAGCTCTCCGGACGTGTATGACCATGTCATCGACGCCAGCCTCCTTCGCTGGGATAATGACATTTTCGGGGAAGGCATTCGGGTTAAGGCGTTCTCTGCTATTGACCCGCCGAACCAAGAAACATCCTGTGCCAGGTGTCCTGACGTGATTTCGAAGCATGAGGATCCATTGCGATGCTGCGTAGTCCGTTCCAAAAATCGGCACCAAAACTCAGTCGGCGGCGGACTAACGTCTCCTCGCGCTATTGAGCAAATCGATTTTGTTTATGAGGCCCCATCCAATTGATGGATGCATGCCCCCCCGGGCGCCTTCACTGCCGGAATTAGGGAGACTGGGGCGGACGATGCTCGCTTCAGATAGAGGCGAACGAGACGATCAGGTTCTGGCGTGACCGGAAGCGGCCATCCTTGCTACAGCCTTGATGGTTCGCACGCCAAGCTTTGCCTTGGCGTTTTCCAGATGGAAGGTCACGGTGCGTTTCGAGAGGCCGAGGATCTGGCTGATATCCCACGCCGCGCCGCCCATTTCAGAGCTTCGAACTCCCGCGTCTTTGCGCCATCCACCACGCAATTGCCGGCGAGCCTGCGCCGGACATGAATGTGGAAGTTGATCGCTACCAACTGCAATGCTTTTTCGTAGCATCCCAGCGACCGCAAGACAGGCGGACGCGCCTCATCGGAAGCGAAGGTCAGCCAGCAAAGCGGCCGCGATGATCATGCATGGACATGGTCAAGCCGCACCGAATGCCAAACTGAACTGCGTTTTCCAAAACTTCTTGCTGCGAGGCTGGCAAATACCGATGATCTCGATCCAGCCCCCAGTCGAAAGTATCCCAGCCTCGCAGCCCGCGCAGGATCACCGGATCGCCGCTGTGGTAGCGCGGTTGCAGATAATTGGAGGTCCAGGAAGAAGGATAACTCGAGATCACTAACGGCGTGTCGCTGGAGGCTGGCGGGTAAGTGAAGTAAGCGAAGAGCGGAAATTCCAAGCCGGCGGCGGCCGAGGCCATTGCCTCGTGGAGATCCGCAGCATCGACGCTTGCCGAAGTTGCTCGATGAATTTTTCAAATAGCCGATGCATCTGGTTTTGCGTAAACTCCGCGGATGTTCCTCGATGCCAGGCGCGGGGCTCGGGCTAAACGATCGCGAATCGAAGCGACGCGCAGGATCTCGTCCCCATCATCGCTCCCATTACTTTCCTGCCTCTGCTTGAAGACAACGCCGCGAATTGCCAGGCGGTGACGTTGACACATTGTCGATGAGCCGTGTGTCGCCCAGCCAAGCCGCGACAAGCAGCCGTGCCGGTCGGTCAAGGCTTGCCAAAGCTCGCAGATCTGTTTCCGCGCGAAGTTCCAGGTATTCGACCTCGCGATAGCCGGCGGCCAGAATTGTTGCACGCGCTCCATCAAGCGTTGGCTGACGGGAGAGCCGCGCTCAAGCCGCTCGGCCGTATCGAAGAGGACCGATGCCAGCTTTGCGGCGATGACGCGTTCCGCTGGCGAGAGCCGGACGTTGCGCAATATCAAGGTCCCTCACCATGCGTCTGACAGTCTGAAGCTGCTGGAAATCCTTCTCGCCAAAAAACGCGAAGTCAGCGCCGGTCTGCGGAAAGAGCTTGGCCACGACCGTCGCCACACCATCGACAGCCAGCTGCGCTCAACCCGCGCCTCCTTCCCTGGCGTTACCCGCTGCGGGTGTCGCGTTTGGCATATTTTTGTGCAAATGCGAAGAGCTAAAAAAAGCGGGCTTGCGGTGTTGACGCGCAGACCTCCACGCTTACACTAAATCGATTAAGGCGCCCGAGCTCTGGGCCAACCACTTCGCGGACATGGACCACAAGAAAACAGGAACCAGGAAAGACAGAGCCGCCATCAAGGCCGGCCAAGTCAAAGTCGATTTGATCGCCGTTGTCGTCGCCGTCAATGACGGTGAACCCTGTGTCCTAACAATCGGCCGGATGAACACCCTTCCCTCCGGACCGTTTGCGCTCGAGCACCGATCGCTGCAATCCGGCCTGAGGGGGTGGGTCGAGCAGCAGACCGGCCATCCGCTTGGGTACACCGAGCAACTCTACACGTTCGCGGATCGGGACCGCATCGGCGCCGAGCGCGAGCGCGCCATCTCCATCAGCTATCTCGCACTGACCCGCAAGGAACAGAGCTCGACCGAGTGCGGCTGGCGAAGTTGGTACGAATATTTTCCATGGGAGGATCACCGCTCCGGCACGCCGCCGGTGATGCTGGATTTTGTGCGACCGCGCTTGATCGAGTGGGCGGATGGCGCAAGCGACGCAGCCACGCGACGCGAACGCCGTCAGCGGTCGGCGATAGCGTTCGGCTTCGATGATCGCCATTGGAACGAGGAACTCGCGCTTCAACGCTATGAGTTGCTTTACGAAGCAAGCTTGGTTCAGGAGGCCGGAAGCGGAACGGACACGACCCCGCTTCCCCTGGTGCCCAGCGAGTCCATGGTCGCCGATCATCGCCGCATCATGGCGACCGGCATTGCGCGGCTGCGCTCCAAAATCAAATACCGGCCGGTCGTCTTCGAGCTTATGCAGCCGACTTTCACACTGCTGCAGCTGCAGCGAACGGTGGAAGCCTTAGCTGGCAGGCTCATCAACAAGCCGAACTTCCGCAGGCTTGTTGAGCAGCAGGAGCTGGTCGAGGAAACTGGCGAGACTTCCGTTGATACGGGGGGGCGACCAGCAAAGCTCTATCGTTTCCGCCGTGGGGTCCTGGATGAAAGGGCGGTCGCGGGCACGAAATTGCCGCTGACGCGGGCTTGACAACCTTATAATCAAGGTAGACATATCCCCTTATTATCAGATCGAATATAATCGGAGGCGCTGATGACTGGGGCGTTACCTACTGCCGCGTCCTTGTACGAGCGCGTCCGGCGCGTGGTCCCGCCAGTCGAATGGTCGGCCTTTGCAAACGACATTGATGCCATCCTCGCGCTGAAGCGGGAGCGAAACGCCATCATCCTGGCGCACAATTATCAGACGCCTGAGATCTTCCATTGCGTCGCAGACGTCGTCGGCGACAGCCTCGCACTGGCCCGTAAAGCAATGGCGGTGGATGCCGACATCATCGTGGTTGCCGGCGTGCATTTCATGGCCGAGACCGCAAAGCTGCTAAATCCGAACACGACCGTGCTCATCCCGGACATGGGCGCCGGTTGCTCACTGGCGGATTCGATCACGGCACAAGATGTGCAGCTGATGCGGCAGCGCTATCCGGAGGTCCCGGTTGTCACCTATGTCAATACGTCCGCCGCCGTGAAGGCCCAATCCGACATCTGCTGCACCTCGGGCAACGCCAAGGCGGTAGTGGAATCGCTCGGCGTGCCGCGTGTGATCATGCTGCCCGATGAATTTCTTGCGAAGAACATCGCCGCCCAGACGAAGGTCGAGATCATCGCCTGGAAGGGTCATTGCGAGGTGCATGAGCGCTTCACCCCGGCCGATATCCGCGAGCTGCGCGCTGCACACGCGGGCGTGGTCGTACTCGCCCATCCCGAATGTCCGCCCGACGTTGTCAGAGAGGCGGATTTCTCGGGGTCGACGGCCGCCATGTCGGATTATGTCGAGCGGGAGAAACCGGCACGGGTCGTGTTGATGACGGAATGTTCGATGAGCGACAACGTCGCGGTCGCGCATCCCGACGTCGAGTTCGTTCGCCCCTGCAATCTTTGCCCACACATGAAGCGCATCACGCTCGCCAACATTCGCGCCGCGCTCGAGGAGAACCGGTACGAGATCCGGATCGATCCCGGGATAGCCGACCCCGCCCGCCGCGCGGTCGAGCGCATGCTTTCAATATGAACCTTGATGTCCTCGACATCGCCGGAGCGCCGGTCGTCATCGGCGCCGGCATTGCCGGCCTGATGACGGCGCTTCATCTAGCGCCGGAACCGGTCGTGCTTCTGTCCAATGCGCCGCTTGGAACCGGAGTCTGCAGCGAGCTCGCTCAGGGTGGTCTTGCGGCAAGTCTCGGCGGCGACGACGACCCCGAACTTCATCTTTGCGACACAATTGCAGCCGGCGACGGCCTCTGCGACGAGGCGACGGTGCGGCGAGTGGTCCGGGCTGCAACCAATGCCATCAAGACCCTTGACCGCTTCGGCGTCGCCTTCGACCGCTACCCTGAAGGCGCTTTGCGGCTCGGGCTTGAGGCAGCACATTCGCAACGGCGGATCGTGCATGCCGGCGGCGACGCCACGGGTCGGGAGCTGGTCCGCGCACTCATCGCCGCAGCGCGCCGGACAGCCTCGATCACTATTCTCGAAAACGTGGAGGTCCGCCGGCTGATCGTGGAAGACGGGTCGGTCATCGCCGTGATCGCGGTCGGGTACGCGGGTGCGGTCGCTTTGCCCACGCGCCGCGCGGTGCTGGCAACCGGCGGCATCGGCGGCCTGTTTTGCGACACGACAAACCCGCCTGGCTCATGGGGACACGGGCTGGCACTCGCTGCCTGGGCCGGGGCAGAGCTCGCCGACCTGGAATTCGTGCAGTTCCATCCGACCGCCCTCGACACCCCGCGTCGGCCGATGCCGCTGGTGAGCGAAGCAGTGCGCGGCGAAGGCGCGATGCTCATTGACGAGCGAGGAGAGCGCTTCCTCGCTGAAACGCCTGGCGGCGAGCTTGCGCCTCGCGACGTGGTGGCGCGCGCCGTTTGGCATCAGCTTGCTGCCGGGGGCCGCGTGTTCCTGGACGCGCGGCGATGTCTCGGCCCTAGTTTTGAAAAGCGCTTCCCAGGCATTGCCGGTTTGTGCCGCGAGGCAGGCGTAGATCCTGCGACCGACCCGATTCCGGTGCGCCCAGCGGCACATTATCACATGGGCGGCGTCGCCGTAGACGCCGCCGGCCGCAGCTCCGTCGAGGGATTGTGGGCGTGCGGCGAGGTTGCTTGTACTGGCCTGCACGGCGCCAATCGTCTCGCAAGCAACTCGCTCACCGAAGCGGCGGTCACCGCGAGCTGGGTTGCTGAAAGCGTTGCCGGCGCATCGTATACCGGGCGACGGCGTGTATGTTCCACGTTGGTGCCCCCACGGCCAGACGCTTCAGGCATCAGGGCGGCCGTCTCCGCCGCACTCGGCATCATCCGCGATGGCCAGACGATGCGCGAAGCGGTGGCGACCCTGCTGCCGATGGCAGGTCACGACGGCCCCAAGTCCGGCCCGGCTTTGGTCTCACTGATGCTGGCCGTTGCAGCCCTACGGCGAGAAGAGAGTCGCGGCGCGCACTGTCGATCCGATTTCCCCCGGCGTGATGCAGACGCGTGTACGTCACGGCTGACGCTGAACAGCGCAATGCAGGCCGCCGCCGCACTCAGTTGCCGGGCGCCGATACGGAGCACGTGATATGGTTTCATTCTCACCCCTCCCCTCGACGCTGATCGAACCGATCGTGCGCGGTGCCCTTCTCGAAGACCTTGGCAGATGCGGCGACCTGACCAGCGATGCAGTGATCCCCCACGATTGCATTGCCACCTTGGTGCTCAAATCGCGACAGGCGGGCATCGTTGCCGGGCTCGATCTGGTCGCGTACGCCTTCCTGCTGGTGGAGCCCGCGATCGACATGCACATTTGGCGTCCTGACGGCAGTGATGTCGGGGCGGGAGAAACCATCGCGAAGCTGTGTGGACCGGCGCGCGGCCTGCTCGCAGCCGAGCGCACAGCGCTCAATTTCCTGTGTCGCCTGAGCGGCATTGCCACAGCTACAGCGGCGATGGTGGAGTCCGTGCGTGGCCACAAGGCGAGGATCGTATGCACTCGAAAGACGACTCCCGGCCTGCGCGCGCTGGAGAAATACGCCGTGCGCGTCGGCGGCGGCGCCAATCACCGCTTCGGGCTCGACGACGGCGTGCTTATCAAGGACAACCACATAGCGATCGCCGGTGACATCCGCACAGCTATAGAGCGGGCGCGCGCCGCCGCAGGCCACATGGTGAAGATCGAGGTTGAGGTCGACACGCTGGAACAGCTGGATATCGCGCTTACAGTTGGCGTCGACGCGGTGCTGCTGGACAATATGTCAGTCGAGGACCTTGCCCGCGCCGTGGCAACGGTCGGCGGCCGCACAATCACCGAGGCCTCAGGTCGGGTGACACCGAAAACGGCTCCCGCAATCGCAGCCACCGGTGTCGATCTCATTTCCATGGGCTGGCTGACCCACAGCGCGCCGATCCTCGATATCGGCCTGGACATGCCAGCCCTGGGAAACATCGGCACCCGCTTGAACTGATGGAGACGAAATGAAGAGCAGTACCCCTCGGATCTGCACGCAGCGAAAAGGTGCTCGAAGCGAGCCTGTTACCGTTCAACGACGTGAGATTCGAGGCGCATTGCGCTGACGACGGTCTTAGCGCTGCGAGCCCCGCCGGTCGATTGACCCCTGCACGCGCTCGCCGACCAGCAACAAAGGCTTTTGAAGATGACGATTGAAATGAACGCGGAAACCGATGTGAACCAGGTTGTGGACACGATCGACGTAGCGCTACCCCGATGGAGCAGCAAGGAGGCGGAGGCGATCCACGGCATGCCGTTCAATGACCTGCTCTTCCTGGCTCAGACGGTTCACCGCCAGAACTTCGATCGCAACCGGGTGCAGCTGTCGCGGCTGCTCAGCATCAAGACCGGCGGATGCCCGGAGGATTGCGGTTATTGCAGCCAGTCTGCACATCACGAGACCGGCTTGATGGCCACGAAGCTGATGGAGGTCGAGCGGGTTATCACTGAGGCGACCAAGGCGCGTGACGCCGGCGCCACCCGCTATTGCATGGGCGCGGCCTGGCGCCACCCGAAGGAGCGTGACATGAACGCCCTCATCGCCATGGTCGAGCGCATAAAGGCACTCGGCATGGAGACCTGCATGACGCTCGGCATGCTCGACCTTGGCCAGGCGCAACGCTTGAAGGCGGCCGGCCTCGACTACTATAACCACAACATCGACACCTCCGAGCGCTACTACCCAGAGGTTGTCTCGACCCACACCTTTGCCGACCGGCTGCAAACGCTTGGCCACGTGCGCGAGGCTGGCATGAAGTTCTGCTGCGGTGGCATTTTCGGGATGGGCGAGGAAAAGGCCGACCGCATCGACATGTTGGTCACGCTGGCCAACCTGCCTGAGCCGCCCGAAAGTGTGCCGATCAACCTTCTGATCCCCATCAAGGGCACGCCGCTTGCCGAGGCCGGCCCCCTCGACCCGATCGACTTCGTGCGTACAATTGCGCTCGCTCGCGTCATGATGCCCAAGTCCTTTATAAGGCTGTCCGCCGGCAGGACGGCGATGAGCGACGAAATGCAGGCGCTGTGCTTTTTCGCCGGCGCCAATTCCATATTCGTTGGGGACACGCTGCTGACGGCAGAAAATCCCGGCGAGGACAAGGATCTTTTGCTCTTCCGGCGCCTTGGCATCGAGCCGATGGTAGTCGAGGCGCAATGAACGGAGCACCGCTTGCCCGCTACGAGGCAACCTTGCAGGGACTGGCGCGCAGGGACCGGTTGCGCACACTTGCGCCACGCGCCGGGCTCGACTTCTCGTCGAACGACTATCTCGGGCTGGCCGCCTCCAGGAGACTTGGCGAGGCGGTTGCGGCTGCCATTGAGCGGGGTACGCCGGTTGGCGCAACCGGGTCGCGGCTGTTGCGCGGCAACGCGCCGGAGCATGAGCAACTGGAGGCAGACGCCGCGGCGTTCTTCGGCACCGAACGCGCGCTGTTCTTCGGCAGCGGTTACATCGCCAACTTCGCTCTCCTGACCGCGCTGCCGCAGAAGGGCGACCTGCTGGTCCTCGACGAACTCGCCCAT
This sequence comes from Mesorhizobium subarcticum, assembly GCF_055456085.1. Taxonomy (NCBI): domain Bacteria; kingdom Pseudomonadati; phylum Pseudomonadota; class Alphaproteobacteria; order Hyphomicrobiales; family Phyllobacteriaceae; genus Mesorhizobium; species Mesorhizobium subarcticum. The sequence continues at coordinate 133,102 of NZ_JBVBEG010000002.1, forward strand.
GCCAGCATGCATGAGGGCGCGCGGGCAGGACGCGCCGAGTTCAAACTCGCCGCGCATGATGACGTCGATGCTGTCGAGGATGCGATCAAGCGCTGGCGCGCAGAAGGCGGCATGGGATGTGTCTGGATCGCGGTCGAAAGCCTCTACAGCATGGATGGCGACCGCGCGCCGATGGAGAGCCTCGTCGCGCTTGCCGATCGGCATGAGGCATTCATTGTCGTCGACGAAGCGCATGCCACCGGTGTCTGGGGACCGAACGGCCGCGGCCTAGCTGCCGAGTTTGAGGGCCGCGACAACATCGTCGCGCTCCACACATGCGGCAAGGCGCTCGGCGCGTCCGGCGCGCTCGTCACCGGGCCGGGACTGCTATGCGACTATCTCGTCAACCGTTGCCGGCCATTCATCTACGCCACCGCGCCATCGCCGCTGTTGGCGGTGGCAGTGCGCGAAGCGCTCGCCATGCTGTCCGACGAGCCCATGCGCCGCGTTCAGCTGCAGGATCGCGTTGCCTTCGCCGGCCGTCAATTGGCCGAGCGCTGCGGCGTGAAGCCGAGCGGCTCGCAGATACAGCCCTTTGCCATCGGCGATGTCGGGCGCACCATGGTGGTGGCGGCGGCACTGCGGGCCGGCGGCTTCGACATCCGCGGCATCCGCCCGCCGACCGTGCCAGAGGGCACATCGCGCCTGCGCATTTCGCTGACGCTCAACGTCGACGAAGCTGCCATCTCGGCCATGGTCGAGGCGCTCGTTGAGGTGTTGGCCCAAACATGACCGGAGCGGCATGACCCAACGCATCGTCATCACCGGAACAGACACCGGAATTGGCAAGACCGTGTTTGCGGCTGGGCTCGCCGGTTTGCTCGACGGTTTCTACTGGAAGCCGGTGCAATCGGGCCTCGACGGCGAGACCGACAGCGAGGTGGTTGCGCGGCTTGCCGGCTTGCCCTCGGAGCGCGTGCTGCCGGAAGCCTACCGCTTGAAGAGCCCGCTGTCGCCGCATCGTTCGGCCGAGATCGACGGCGTCGCGATCAAGGCTGCCGATCTTACTTTTCCCGTCCTGCCGGCGCCGCTCGTGATCGAGGGCGCGGGCGGCCTGATGGTGCCGCTCAATCGAAAGACAAGGTTCATCGACATCTTCGCTGAATGGCGGCTGCCGGTCATTCTGTGCGCCCGCACCACGCTCGGCACCATCAACCACACGCTGCTGTCGATCGAGGCCCTGCGCGCCCGCTCCATCCCGCTGGCCGGCATCGCCTTCATCGGCGATGAAATGGCCGATACGCAAAAAACAATCGTGGAATTCAGCGGCGTGCGACAACTCGGGAGACTGCCCCTGCTCGATCCGCTGACGGGTGAAACGCTGAGGGATGCGATGGTTGCCGGCTTTGACCTCGCCTCGATTGCGGGAGGCGAATGATGTCGCAGTCCAGTGTGTGGCATCCGTTCACGCAGCACGCGCTTGAGCCCGTGATCCCTGAAATCGTCCTGACGGAGGGCGCCTATCTCCACAAGGCCGACGGCACGCGTATCCTGGATGCCATCTCCTCCTGGTGGGTCGTCACCCATGGCCACCGCCACCCCCACATCATGAAGGCTGTCGAGACGACCGCGTCGAGCCTCGACCAGATCATCTTTGCCGGCTTCACGCACGAGCCGGCAGAGCGCCTGGCCAAGGCACTTGTCGGCCTCGCCCCCTCCGGTCTCGACTGGGTGTTCTATTCCGACAGCGGCTCGACCTCAGTCGAAGTGGCACTGAAGATGGCGCTTGGGTATTTCGGCAACATCGGCGCACCGCGCTCGCGCATCGTCGTCATGGAGCACAGCTATCATGGCGACACCATCGGCACGATGAGCGTTGGCGCCCGCGGCGTGTTCAACGCCGCCTACGAGCCTTTGCTGTTCGAGGTCGACACCATCCCCTTCCCGGCCGCCGGGCACGAACAGGAAACGCTGGATCGTTTCGAGGCCGTCAGCCGCGACCGGCGCGCCGCCGCGCTGATCGTCGAACCACTCGTGCTTGGCGCCGGCGGCATGCTGATGTATCCGGCCTGGGTTCTGGCTGAATTGAAGAAGATCGCCGAGGCCTCCGGCACGCTGCTGATCGCCGACGAGGTGATGACAGGCTGGGGACGCACCGGAACCATGTTCGCCTGCGAGCAGGCGTCCATCTCTCCTGACATCTTGTGCACATCGAAGGGCCTGACTGGTGGCGTGATCCCGCTGGCCGCAACGCTTGCCACGGATGCGATCTTTCAGGCTCATTATTCGGTGGACCGGAAGAAGACATTTTTCCACTCGAGTTCCTACACCGCCAATCCGATTGCCTGCGCGGCAGCACTCGCCAATGTCGAGATCTGGCGCGACGAGCCCGTGGCCGAGCGGGTCGCGGCGTTGAGTGCGATGCAGGCCGCCGGGCTTCGGCGCTTTCGTGACAATGCCAACTTCACCGACAGCAGGACGACCGGCACGATCGCGGCCCTCGATCTGCGCACCGGCTCGGCCGGCTATCTGGCCGAGATCGGATCGAAACTGCGCGCTTTTTTCCTCGAGCGCGGCCTGCTCGTGCGCCCGCTTGGCAATGTCCTCTATCTTCTGCCACCCTATTGCATCACCGGCGAGGAACTGGACGGGCTCTATGACGCCATCGAGGAGGCCGGCGACCGCTTCGGCTCGAGGCCATGAGCAGGTCGTCGCGCATTCTCGGGTTTGGCCATCATGCGCCGTCGCGCAAGGTCGAGAACCCGGAAATCGAAAGCCGTCTCGGGCTCGAACCCGGCTGGATCGAGCGGCGCACCGGAATTCGTTCGCGCTTCTGGGCAACGGACGAAGACACGCTGTCTGGCCTTGCCATGCATGCCGGCGACATGGCGCTGGCGAACGCCTGCATTGACCGCAGCGACATCGGCCTGCTGTTGCTTGCGACCTCGACCCCCGACCACCTTCTTCCGCCCAGCGCGCCGCTGGTAGCACACCGGCTGGGGCTCGGCCGGGCCGGCGCGATCGACCTGACCGGTGCCTGCGCCGGCTTCATCTATGCGCTGATGTTCGCCGACGGGTTCACCCGGCTGCACGGTAAGGCGAGCCTGGTCATCGCCGCCAACATCCTTAGCCGCCGCATCAATCCGGCCGAGCGCGCCAGCGCCGTGCTGTTTGCCGATGCCGCCGGCGCCGTGGTGATTGGTAAGTGCGAGGACGCCGATCGGGGCATTCTCGGCGCTTCGGTGGATTCCGACGGCTCACGCTACGGGCTGATCCAGATTCCCGCTGGAGGAAGCAACACGCCGTTCCATCGCGACCTCGACCTCGCGCAGACCCGCATGACGATCACTGATGGCCGCGAAGTGTTCGCCAAGGCCGTGGAGATGATGACTGCCTGCTCGCAGGACGCGCTCACTGCTGCCCGAATGCAGCCGCAGGACATCGACCGGTTCGTGCCTCACCAGGCCAACGCGCGCATTTTCGATGCCGTCGGGAGAAACCTCGGCATCGCGGACGAAGGGATCGTCAAGACGATCGTCGACTACGGCAACTCTTCCGCCGCGACGATCCCACTGTCGCTGTCGCTGGCCAACCAAGCGGAGCCGTTCCGGCAGGGCGAGAAGATCCTTCTGGCGGCAGCGGGTGCGGGTCTCAGCGGCGGGGCCCTCATCGTTGGAACTTAGCGGAACGCTCGGCCACGCACAGGGCTTTCATGAATGAAGCTAGGATGGCCCAATGCGAAAATAGTCGCCTGCAAGCTCCATGGCTCTGGTTCCCTGACGCGAGAGCCAATCACCGTGCCGACGACCTTTTTCGAGCAGGACGAGCGGCAAGGCTACCTGACTGGGCGAGGTCTGCCTGGCGCTGGCTGCCGGCGTGGAGGTGGCTGAACCCGGCAACGTCATGCAGTGCGAAAAAAATCCCCATATGCCCGTTTTCAACGACGCTCGCTCCATTTCGAAACCAGGTGTTTCGCCCGATCTGGACGGCCACACAAATATCCAGCCTCGGGTGGCTCGTGCAAACGGTTGCCATCAGTTGGGCAAGGGCTGAGAGGAAGAATACTGGCAATGTGGATGCGGCCTGCACGAGCGCAACCATCAAATCGGACGCTGAAATGGTTGCCATCACCGCTTATGTCTGTCGGATACAATATTGTGCGCAGCGTTGGTCCGGCTTGTGGCGGCGTAATCCTGGCATTCTTTGGACCGCTGGCCGCTTTCGCTTTGGCTGCGGTGAGTGATCTGGCGCCCCTGGCCGTCTACCGACATTCGGATCTTGGTAATCGAAGGCTGGTTATGGCCCTTCTTCCCGGTCGCCGCCTGCTGGTTGGCACGAACCAACGTGCTGTCGAGCATCACGTAGTAATTCTGAGGATCCCGATCAGGTCAGCGAATATCCGTTCCCATACCGGCCTTACCGCGCCTGAAGTGTGCAGGCTTTCGAGGCGCTGGCATTGCTGCTGCTCAGTTCATATCGCCGGGCCATCCCTCGCTCCAGATCGAATCTCAACGCAGATTTGAATCGTGAATGTCGATTGGCCAGGTGAGGGTTATCATGGCCCTCTCAGCTTTGCTGAGACTGACCTATGGCCAAAAGTCCCGTAGATGCAGTGTGGAATGTCAATCCACAGACTCCCACCATATTGCGCTTAGAGACGCCCTCCTTCTGTGGCCGAGATGGGCGCCAACGCTGTTGTCGTGGCCGCGCCGCGATGCGGGTGAGCTCGACGGTTTGTCAGCCGCACCTCGGTGCGTGTCGCTGAAGACCAATTGCCTCTGGAGTGCGAACCTGCGGGCCTTTTCCCCGCTCGGCCTCCCGCTTGGCCTTCGCTCAGCGATTTGCGAGAAAGGCATCGAAGGCGGCAGCAACAGCGCGAATCACAAAGCGATGTTCCTGCCGCACGCGGATGATACCATCTTCGATGTCGACGATCCCGTCCTTGACCAGCATCGCCAAGCGTTCGGCGGGATCGGGAAAACGGATCGGATCAAATTCGTGGGCGGCACAGATTGCCGGCACATCGGCCTCCAAATCGCACATCAGCCGTTCGATGATTGCGGCTCGCACGCGGTCTTCGTCGGTGAGACGATAGCCCTGTGACGTCGCCAGACGGCCAGCTGCGATATGACGGCTGTAGCAATCCCGTGTGACCTCGTTCTGGACGTAACCCTCGCCGACGCGCCCGATAGCCGACGCGCCGAAACCGATCAGGGTTTTGCAGGTATCGGCCGAGTAACCCAGTGAGTTGCGCCGCAGGCGCCCGGGTTTCTGCGCCAGCGCGAGTTCGTCGTCGGGCAAGGCGAAATGGTCGAGCCCGATCTCTCGGTAGCCGGCGGCAACCAGCGTCTCGGCCACGGCCGCAGCCTGTTCGGCACGGCCAGCACTGTCCGGCAGCGCTGTCTCCTCGATCAGGCACTGATTCTTTATAGCGGATGGAATGTGCGCGTAGCCGAACACCGCAAGCCGGTTGGGGCGCATGGCGACCGCCGCCGTCGCGGTCTCGACGCAGGACCGCACCGTCTGATGCGGGAGACCGAAGATCAGGTCGAAGTTGATGCGGCTTACTCCATGCCGGCGCAGCATTTCGACGGCAGCCGCCGTCTGCGCCTCACTTTGGACCCGGTTGATCGCTTTTTGAACAATGGGATCGAAGCTCTGCACGCCGAGGCTGGCGCGGTTCACGCCGGCTGCTGCTAAGGCTTCGGCCATCTCGGCCGTGAACGTGCGCGGATCGATCTCGACTGCAACGGCGGTCGTCTTCCTGAACGCGAAGCGGCGGCGGAGACACTCCATGATGGCCAAGAACTCCGCTGGCCCGATGAGGGTCGGCGTTCCGCCGCCGAAATGGACGTCGCTCACGGGCAGCGGCTGCGGCGTTTGCTCCGAGACCAAACGGATCTCGTCACGCACCACCGCCAGATAATTGAGGATCGGAGCATCTTGGCGGGTGATGGTAGTAGGGAAGCCGCAATACCAGCACACCGATCGGCAGAATGGAACGTGGAGATAGAGTGACACTGAGTTGTCAGCCGGTAGGTCCCTGAGCCATTCCGCATAAGCCTCTGCACCGACCGCCGCGGAGAACTCCGGCACAGTCGGATAGATGGTATACCAAGGCAGGCGGGCCTCGCGATATTTGGCCAGAAACGAAGTCTGCAACAGTTACCGTCCCATGCTGATAACAGTTATCCTTACCGCTGCGCTTCCCTGTGTCTTTGCGCTATGTCAGTCCGTTCCGCTTTTCGCCGCAATTTGCCTTTTGCCAGTGTCAATGCTCACGGGGCGATGCCACCGCCGATGAGTCTCCGTTGGGATGGTATGAACACCTAGAGCAGATTCGACTTACACCGGGTCATATCCGGCTGCCTCGAAGTAGTTTCGGCATTCGGCCGGTTTGAAGGCGTCGAGGCAGTTGGCGATGACGGACCAGAGTTGATCGATGGAGCGGGCAGCTGCTTTTCTGAGTAGGGCCTTGAGCTTCGAGAACGCCATCTCGATCGGATTGAAATCGGGCGAATAGGGCGGCAGCAACAGAAGCCGTGCGCCGGTCCTTTGGATGGCCTCGCGAACGCCGGTGATCTTGTGAGCCGGCAGGTTGTCCATGACGACGATGTCGCCGGGAGAAAGTTCAGGTGCGAGCACCTGTTCGGCATAGGCCAGGAAGGCGGCGCCGTTCATCGGCCCGTCGAGCAGCATCGGTGCGGTCAGGCCGTTCAGCCGCAGTCCAGCGGTGAAGGTCGTGGTCTTCCAATGACCATGAGGAACCGGCGCACGGCAGCGTTCGCCACGTTTGGCCCGCCCGCGCAGCCGCGCCATCTTGGTGGAGGCGGCAGTCTCATCAATGAAGATCAGCTTCTCGGGGTCGAGATCGAGCTGGCCGTCGAACCAGGCGCGACGGCGCGCCTTGACGTCGGGGCGCTGTTGTTCGCTGGCATGCGCCGTCTTTTTTTAAACGTGACGCAGCGCCTGTCGAGAAACATCCAGATCGTCGAAGGAACCACGCCCACGCCATGCCCGGCCGCCAGCCTCTCGGCAATCTCCGCCAGAGTGATGTCGGGCGTCTCCTCGATCAGGCCGAGGATGAAGGCTTCGTGAGGATCAAGCTTCGAGCACGACGGTTGGCCCTGCTTGCGGGCCGCCATCTCGCCTGTCTCGCGATAGCGGCGATACCAGTTCCCCGCCGTAGCAATCCCGATCCGGAACCGGCGTGCTGCCTCTCGCGTCGAAACACCCTCCGATATCGCCAAAATCACCCGACCGCGAAGGTCCGCACTCAAGCTGCGTGTCATCGTCATCTCCCTGCGAATCACAGGGAAAATGAAACAGACTTCCGCCACCGCGTGAATCCCAAATCTGACTCGGCGTTCACGGAAAATGCTCTAGCCGGTTAGCTACGGCGCTATCGCTTCCCCCCGAGACCATCGCCCACACCGTTCGGCTCTACTTCCGCTCTCATTTTCAGCCGGGCGCCTAAATGTAACGTTGCTGGAGCGCGGCATTGCCGAATCCTGACGAAGTACGAGACTTTGCTCGCCGGCTGCTGGTTGAGGCTTATAAAGACCATCTGACATCTCGATGAGCTCGTGGTCACGCGTTGATCAGGACGGGAATGCGACGGGATTATCGAGGCCGCCGCAATGCCGAAACTGCCACGCACCTGCTTACCTGATTGCCGATAAAAGGACCGCGCCCAAGGCGCACGATGATCGATGCATCGGCAAAGCGCCAGGTGGTGCCGCAAGTCGAACATCGTTCTCACACGGTCTGAACAATCGCACCGAGAATTCGCATGCTGCTGCAAAAACCGAACGGGCCATCCCGGCCAGCGATCCAGAGGCGGTTTACAACGGTTCGCGTCGGTCTTCCCAGACCTGCGAAACCACCTTGTCCGGACTGGTTTCCACGCGATCATGGCCGGCTTCATACTGACTAGGCGCGGTCCTGCGCCCCAACCGGCCCGGCCGTCCTTCGACAATCGCGTGCCCGCCCTTGCTCGTGGATTGTGTCAGGGTCCGTTGGGGTCTCGTCTGATCATCGAGCGGTTCCGCCCAATGATGTCTCCCGAGGTTCCAAGCCGAACAAATGCTGTCACCATTGAACGAAACTGTCGCATATCGAACAAACAAACCAGATTCCAAACATTTGCCCTTCGTGCTCAGCCTGACGCCCAAAAACAAGAAACGCGACGCGAATGAGACTGGCCAATTTGAGGGTCAGCGCGCAGCTCACGTCTTCAGCGTGGCACGTGACTTGCACAATCGACTCTGAAAGCGGTTGTGACGGTCTGCCGATAATAGCGGAGATGACTATGGCCATGGCTCAGAAATGCGATTCCACGGGCCAACTGACAATTTTGGCTGACGAGTAGCGTCGAGCGCAGGGCGCCGACCCAGATCAGTGTGACGGATAATGGCGGAGAAGCAGCGCTATGCCATTCTCCTTCGATCTGGGACTGGTGAAGGGCTCATTATTGGTCGCCCGCCCCCTTTTAATCTTTGAATGGAGATCAAGAATGAATATCAATAGCCTTCTTGTCGGCTCCGCTGCGGCCCTGACCGCAATTTCCGGTGCGCGCGGCGCCGACGCCGAGCTGGGACCCGCTGAACACGTCAAGATCTGCGACGTCTACGGCGCTGGCTACTTCTACATTCCCGGCACCGAGACCTGCCTGCGCATTGGCGGCTATGTTCGTTATGACATCGGCGCCGGCGACCTCGGCTCGAATGACGGCGCAAGAATTTCAGCTGTGAGAACTGGCGAGGATCGGGGAACATGGTGGAACACCACGCGCTTGGCATTAAAAACCTGGACGGGCCAGGAGACCGAACTCGGCACCTTTAAGACCTATTCCGAAACCCATTTCAACTTCGGCAACCGCAACATTTATCCGGGTCCGGATAGTCCTCAGAACTATGCCTTCAACAGTGACGTCATGTTGACTTTCGCCTGGGTTCAGCTTGGTGGCCTGCGAGTTGGTAAGGACTGGTCGGCCTTCGACACCTTTATTGGCCACGCCGGCAACGTTCTCAATGGCAAGCTTGCTCCTTACGGCGACGCTGACACCAACGTAATTCAGTACTACTTCGACGCCGGCAATGGCCTTTCGACTTTAGTTTCACTCGAGGAAGGCTCGAGCGCAGTCGGTACTATCGACAGCTATGTTCCGCACGTCGTCGGCGGCATGAGGTATACGCAAGGCTGGGGCGCGATCACTGGCGTTGTCGCTTATGATAGCAATTACGGGTCGGTGGCCAGCAAGGTCCGCCTTGACGTGAATGTCACCAGCGAACTTTCACTATTCGGAATGGTCGGCTACGGTTCCAACGGCAAGCTCAACGATGACTCCACTAACCTCATCGACGCCCACGGTCGTGGTTTCTACAAGCAGTGGGGGGGCAACTGGGCCTTCTGGGTCGGCGGCGCCTATTTGCTAAACGAGAAGACGTCGTTGAACCTTCGACTATCGGGCGATCAGTTCAAGAACTATGGTCTGGCTGCCAACGTCGCCTATACGGTCGTACCAGGTTTTACAGCGACGGTCGAAGTCGACCATTATCACTACGGCAATTTCGGCGTCGGCATGGTCGACCCTTCCAACGTGAATTGGACTAACGCCGACAAAAAGAACAGCGTCGGCGGCATCGTCCGTTTCCAATACTCATTCTAACGGACTGAAAAGTTGCATCTCGGTGTCCTATTGAGTGGACCTATTGCCGCGTCCGTGTGAGCGAAAGCGAGTGTTAGCAGGGGCATGAGGAACTCGAAATTGCGGGATCTCAGCCGATAGTGCGACAGCTCAGTCCCAGGAATTCTAAAACCCCGTGTTGCTCTGGTTGCTTTGCAGCACGATCTTGACGACCGGTGCTGTACTGGTTCATTTAGAAGTTCCTGCTGCGCGCGATACTCAGGCGAGAATTTGCCCTTGCTGCTCAACCGGAAGACGCGGTCGGCGTGGAGGCCCGTCCCGTTCGGGACGCCGCTGCGCAGCACAGCGCGCCGTAGGAGACAATCGGTTGGCCAGAGAAGCCGCTTCCAGCGGGTCGAGCATAATCAGACGGTAACGACACAGCCGAGTTCCTGTTCGTGCCAGTGAACGATGCCAGTGCTACGGATCTTAGTCGCCGCGGCAGCCATAGCGCCAGGCGGCGCCGGCGTTCCGCCGCCGAAATGGACGTCGCTCACGGGCAGCGGCTGCGGTGTTTGCTCCGAGGCCAAACGGATCTCGTCACGCACCACCGCCGCATCTTGGCCCGACTTGAACAGTTGGAGGTGAACGGATGGCGAACGCTGTCCGTTAAGCTATTGAATTCACTCGCCTCGAGTTTTCGGAGCGAAAATGTGTGGTAACAACATTTGATCTGCTAGCCGCATGTTGTATGGATTTTATGGCATTTATTCGCTAACAACGCTGGCATGTTTGTCGTTGAGAGAGTCGCGCGCGGCCACCGCTATCTTTACCTCGTGGAAAGTGTCCGCGACGGCAAAACCGTTCGCCAGCGCACGATAAAGGCGCTGGGCCGCAAGGATGCGCTGGTTGCCAGCGGCGAACTTGACAGATTGGCGGCCTCGATTGCGCGCCATGGCGAGCGCAGCCTCATCCTGTCCGACATTGACGCGGGGCGAATTGCCTCTCGCCGCATCGGCGGTCCGCTGTTGTTCGGGCGGCTGTGGGAGCGGCTCGGGATCGGCGATGTGCTGGAAGAGGTGCTGGAAGGGCGCCAGTTCGGCTTTGCGGTGGAACGGGCGGTGTTCATTGGCACGTTGCATCGGCTGTTCGTCTCGGGCTCGGACCGCGACTGCGCGAACTGGATGGCCGATTATGGTATCGAGGGCGCCGAGGGTCTGGCGCTCCATCACTTTTACCGGGCCATGGCGTGGCTGGGCGAGGAACTCGGCGAAAAGGCGCAAGGCGCGCTGGTGGCGCGCTGCGTGAAAGACGTGATCGAGGAAAAGCTCTTCGCGCGCCGGCAGGACCTGTTCACCGACCTCAGCCTTGTGTTCATGGACACCACCTCGTTGTCCTTCTACGGCGCGGGCGGCGAGACGCTGGGCAAGCGCGGGCATTCCAAGGACTTCCGCCCCGATCTGGCGCAAATGATCCTGGCGCTGGTCGTTGATGCCGAGGGCCGGCCGATCTGCACCGAGATGGTGCCCGGCAACACCGCTGACGTGACCGTCCTGTTGCCGGTGGTCGATCGGCTGCGAACGCGCTTCGGCGTCACACGCGCCTGCGTTGTCGCCGATCGCGGCATGATCAGCGCCGATACCATCGCCGCGCTCGAAAAGCTGGGCATGGAATACATTCTGGGGGCCCGCGAACGCTCGAGCAGCGTGATCCACAACGTCGTGCTCAATGACGCGGCACCGATGGTTCCGCTCGTTCTCGAGCGCCAGCGCGGTGAAACTCAGTTGTGGGTCAAAGAGGTCAAGGTCGGTAAAGACCGCTACATTGTCAGCCGCAATGACGCCGAGGCCGAGAAGGACAAGGCCGACCGCCAGGCGATCATCGCCGGCCTCGAGGCACAGCTCAAGAAGGGCGACAAGGCACTGGTCGGCAACTCGGCCTACCGGCGTTACCTCAAGGCCAGCGGCAAGAACTTCAAGATCGATGTCGGCAAGCTTGCCGAGGAAGCCCGGTACGACGGCATCACCGTGGTGCGGACCAACGCGAAGGTGACCCCGCTCCAGGCCGTGCTGCGGTATCGCGATTTGCTCGAGGTCGAGAGCCTGTTCCGCGCCGCCAAGGCAACCTTCAATACCCGGCCGATCTTCCACCAATCCGATGCCGCCATCCGCGGGCATGTGTTCTGCTCGTTCCTGGGGCTCGTACTCAGCAAGGAACTGTACCGCCTCTGCCGGGCCAAAGGCCTGACGCCCGAATGGCAGCCGCTTCTACGCGATCTCGACCGCCTCCAGGAAGCCACCATCGAAAAGGATGGTCGCATCGTCACCACCAGAACCCACGTTACGGGCCAAGTGGGCAACGTCTTCAAGGCATCTGGCATCGTTCTGCCACACAACCTCGACGAACAACTCGCCTGAGATCATCCCCAAAATGTAGTGGTAACACGCGCCGGCGCGCGCCTAACGTGCTGATATAATAACATATTCTTACAGGCGGTGTTTAAGTGGGGCTTGGCGGGTGATGGTGGTAGGGAAGCCGCAATACCAGCACACCGATCGGCAGAACGGAATGTGGAGATAGAGCGACACTGAGCCGGCAGGTCCCTCAGCCATTGACCATGAGCCCTGGCATTGACCATGAGCCCTGGCACTGACCGCCGCGGAGAACTCCGGCACAGTCGGATAGATGGTGTACCAAGGCAGGCGGGCCTCTCGATATTTGGTCAGAAACGGTCACCGAGGTCGCCTTGAAACCACCAGAGCCGGCTTCTCCGCGCTCAGATGGAGCGGCAGCCTGGTCAGTGATCGCCGCTCTCGACGCTCTGATGACCCGAGCGCAAGCTCCCAGCCGCGGCACGAGCATCAGCCTCTGGCCGCAGCGTGTCACCCTAGATTAGCTTGATCGGGCCCGCCCTTCGGTGCGAACACATCATGCCACCGGCAGGGCAGCGTGCGACTCGCCGCGCCTGGCTGGAATGCGAATGCATCCATTATGTGTATACCTACAATCCGAACATTCGATTGTTCAAGTCACTTCTCGAAAGCTAACCCTTCGTAGCCACGGAATCATGGGGTTTTCGAGGGCGACCTCGGCCTAACGAATGCAGGGGCCGCACGTAGGTGGACGATGCGCAGAGAAATTGCAGGCGGAGTTGTGGCATTTTGGGTTGACCAAGCGGCATTTCGGCCCGTCAACTCGTCTTCACATGTTCCATCCCCGCCTATTGCAGGAGTGCGGCTTGCACGCTCCTGCGATTACCCGTCGGAGAGAGGGTTACGAATACTGCGACGAGTTGCGCGACTTCTGCTGTCGCACCATCCCATAGCGGTCGGTCACCTGTCCTACCTTGATAGGAGATGAAATGCGAACGCTGCTCGTTGACCATCATGCGGATCTTACGCGCGCCGTGCGAGTTGCGCTCGGCGATAGCGGTTTCGCCGTTGACGTCGTTGGTACACTGGAACAGGCGTCGAGTGCATTTTGTTGCGCGAGCTATGAAATTCTTCTGCTGGAGTTGGTTCTGCCGGATGGCGATGGTCTGGATTGGCTGAGGCAGCTAAGGAGCGACGGACATTCAGTTCCTGCCGTCGTGATGAGCAACATCGACCATCTTGAGCAGCGAATTGCGGTTTTCAATGGTGGCGCGGACGACTTTCTGGTCAAGCCGGTGTTTACGGACGAACTCATCGCCAGAATGCGAGCTGTTCTGCGCCGGTCGACACAGATGACCGACCCGATCATCGTATTTGGCAATCTCCACTTCGATCCGATCGGCCGTCAGGTTTCCGTTGCTGGTCATCCGCTGATGGCCGCACGCCGTGAACTATGTATTCTAGAGCATCTGCTCAACCGTGCAGGCCGCATCGTGCCGCGTGCGCACTTGGAAGATCACCTCTATTCGTTCAACGATGAAGTATCTGCCAACGCGCTTGAAGTCGGAATCTATCGCTTACGCGGACATCTCAATAGGTCAGGTGCAACGCCACGGATCAAGACCGTGCGCGGCATTGGTTACATTCTCGAATGTCCGACTAGCGCGACATCCGCATAGTTGGTCGAATTGAAAGAAAAGACTGCCTTGAAAATCATTCCAACTGGTCATGCGGGGACTGATCCGCGGCCGCCGCTCATCGTCGGCCAGAGACCTATTTTTTCGCGCTACTTGAGCCATGTCCTCTGCGCGCTCATTTTGTTTTCTCCCCTTCCCGCCACTGCCCAGAACAAGCAGGTTCAAGCGGCACCGCGTGCCGCTTCCAACAGCATCAACGCCACGCTGAACCTTTCCTCTTCGCTCGGCAAGACAGTTCATTTGCCCGCGGCAGCCGCGACTATCTTTGTTGCCGACCCGGCGATCGCCGATTATCAGGCACCCTCAAGTAAAACCATCTTCGTATTTGGCAAGAAATCCGGGCAAACGAGCCTATTCGCCCTGGACGAAAACGGCGAGGCTCTCGCTGAGTTTCGTATCGTCGTCACGCAACCGATCGGGGAACTGCGCGCCATGTTGAGGGACCAGGTCGGCGACTATCCGATCCGAGTCAGCTATACGCCGCGCGGTGCCATCTTAAGCGGTACAGCGCCCGATGCCGAGACCGTCGACACGGCGAAAAGAGTTACTGAGCAATTTCTCGGGGACGGTGCGCAGGTCGTCAATAACATCAAGGTCGCTGGATCCTTGCAGGTTAACCTCAGTGTCCGCGTAGCGGAGGTCTCCCGTAGCGCGATGAAGGCACTCGGCATTAACCTGTCCGCCTTCGGTCAAGTCGGCAATTTCAAAGTGGGTCTATTAAGCGGCAAAGGTGCTGGCGCTGGTGCGGCGAATGGGGGCGGTACAGCAGAAATCGGATTCGACAATGGTGCTGTGAACGTCGGCGCGGTTCTCGATGCGCTCGCCGAGGAGCACATCGCTTCCGTGTTGGCCGAGCCAAACCTCACCGCTATGTCAGGTGAAACTGCCAGCTTCCTGGCCGGGGGCGAATTTCCCATCCCTGTCTTGCAGGAAAAGGGGCAAGTCTCGGTTGAATTCCGTCACTTCGGCGTCAGCCTAGAATTCGTGCCAACCGTTCTCAACAACGACCAAATCAATATTCGCGTAAAGCCGGAAGTCAGCGAACTATCGTCTCAAGGGGCTGTTCAAATCAACGGCATCTCCGTGCCGGCAATTTCCACCCGCCGTGCCGACACGGTCGTCGAACTCGCCAGCGGGCAGAGCTTCGCGATTGGTGGACTCATCAGGCGGAGCGTCAACACTGATATCAGTGTTTTTCCTTGGCTGGGCGAGTTGCCGATCCTTGGCGCCCTGTTTCGTTCGTCCTCATTTCAAAAGCAAGAGACGGAACTGGTTATTCTGGTGACGCCTTACATCGTAAGGCCAGGATCGAACCCCAACCAGATGAGCGCACCGACGGACCGGATGGGGTCGCCTTTGGACCAGGGGGCCACTCTGACGAATTCGTTGGCAAGTCCGCCAGGAGACCAGCGCCCTAGTCCCCGCACTGGTGCGTCAGGCGCTAAGGGCGGCCTCGGCTTTATCATTGAATAGCGGTCTACGAATGACGTTGCGGATCATAAGTCTGGTGGTCACTCTGACGGTAGGCGTAAGTGGCTGCACAAGCACCGCGCCGATTGTCGAGCCATTGGCACCGATCCTTATCGGGCAGGAGACCACCGTACTAACGTTACACAGCCTTCGCGCTTCCGAACGGCGGCGTTTGCGCGTTTTCCTTGAAACGGCAAGTCACGGCCGGCGCGATGCCCTTCACCTCCTTATCAGCGGGGCGTTCGGGCTCAGCGCAGAGGCCGTCCATGAGGCCAGGCAGATGGGCATCGGCGCCTACAACATCCATTTGCTCGACCAAACCAACGGCGGCGCAGTGCGAATAGAGGCGATTGTCTATCGTGCCCGCCCTCCTGTTTGTCCTTCGTATTCCGGCCCTTTACTCAATGACAAGTCCTTCGACCAGACGCTTGGCTGTTCGATACGCCAAAACCTGGCGGCAATGGTCAGCGATCCGCGCGATTTGCTCGACAACAAGGCTGTCAAACCAAGCGATGGTGATCGTGCGGCTGTACCAGTAGCCAGATACAGGACCTTCGCGAAGGGCAATGACGGCTGATGTCAAGTCGTCTCGTCTCTACCTGGTACACCCTGGCAGCTGCTCCAGCACCTACGCGCGGACCCATCGGATTTGGCGCAGGATCATCGCCTCATCGAGGTCGTTGACCTGCGACGATCCAGATGGAAAACAGCTGCCCCCTTACCACACTAGGGCGCACTTGAGTGGACGTTGCAGGCTCGCGACTTTCCTTGGTGAGACAGCCGTTACTGTCACGCTGATGGTGTGAACGGAGTTGAGAGGATCCGCTCCAAGGCACCTTTTGAGGCAAGACGATGGCATGCGCACTGAGCGGACTCTTTGTTGGCGTTTTAAGCTTCGCGTACCTGAAGTGCCACCGCTTGGATCAATGGCCAGGCGCCCAAATATTGGCCGGTTCGTGTCGAACAAGATGGCGCGGCGCCGTGCTCCAGGCGGCGAGTGTTGCGGGGCCGGCGGTGCCCCATGGCCGCCGGAGGATCACTTTCTTCAGCGGGCGCTGCGCCTCAGCTTGATGGCGCCGTGCGTCGGCGCGCCCGAGCTGGCCGGCGCCACGCTTAATTTTCTGCCGCAATCGAGAACGCGTTGTCAAACCCAAGTCGCATTGGGCCTTGATGATCGCTCTGCTTTGGCGCGCACAATCCCCTCTGCCGGGTTCTTTTGTCGAGCTCTCCTTCTCACCCGCCCGGTGTGACACCACTTCAAAGGCGCAGGTCAGCTGGATCAAGCCGGACCTGCTCTAGACACTTTGGAATAGATGGCGATCTGGCGATCTTCCAGGCGCGCCGGTCAGATCGATAGCGCCGCGGCAGCAAAGTTTACGCGGCCGCTGATTGGCAGGATGGGGGATCGCGCCGAGGAAGCGCAATCCGTTTATCAGGCCACGTTCTGAGATAATTGCGGCGTGCTGATCGGGCTAGGAATACCTGCGGCGGGGATCGGTTCCGCATTCAGGCGTGCCTGCAGATTGTTCAAATACTCTTCTGCATAGGTTTGCGCCGTTGAAAGCGGCAGATTGATACCGGCCGTCGCAGCCTCTTCCATTGCCTTCCTGATGAGCCCGTTGCGAATCGCGAGTTTGACCTGGGGGCCGGCGACAAGACTGACCGCCTGCGCTGCGACACCGAGGCCAGCTTCTAGCAGCGCCTGCTTCATATTGCCTCCGGTAATAGCTGTACGGACAACATTTAACGCTTGCGCCTCGCACGCAAGCGCCATCGATGCGAGATCGGCCACTTGGCCCACGGCCGGAATGAAGCTGAGTAGACCAACCGCCGTCGCAGTCCAATCAACCACTGTCGAGTACACCTTGAGCACGTCGCCGACTGTGTGGATGAAGGCCCCGCCGTTCCTTTTGGAAGACTTGATATCGGGCTGGTCCGCCGCACCCATCATCATGTCCGCGACGGCCTCCTGCTCTGCAGCGGCTTCAGGCACATGGGTTTTCGTTTTCTGAACGGTGCTGTTCGCAACAGACATGTTGCCGTAGAATTGCGCGAAGTCTTTTTTGCTGATGTTACCGGAATCGACCGTATGCCCGCCGCCGAAGTCGAAGAACTCATTGTGGGTCTTATAGCCCGTAATTGAATTGTTCAGCAAACCGAACAAAAGCGGATCGGAGAGTAACTGCGAGGCCGTTTGGCGTACCTTTGGATCGAGGCTCTTGTCGTCTGCCATGCTCGCCAGCTTGTCACGAGTCAGGTCACCGCTCCCAAAGAAGGCGCGCTGATTGCTGTTAATCATCTTGAGCGTGTTCAGCTCGGTTTGCGTGAGGCTCATTGACGATGTAGCGGCTTTGAGGAACTCGTCTTTATGGACCGTATCTGAACCACCGCACAGCTGCTTCCAGGCATCCGGGTGATTTAGGAAGTGTTGAGCAGCCGCAATGACCTGAGGCGGACATTTGCCGGTTTTCGCTTGGCCGTCGACGATCCGCTTGAAATCAGCCAGGCTTAGATCCTTAGGCAGGTCGTCGGAGTACCGGTAAAGCTCGCGCAATGCATCGCTCAAGGTCATGACCGAAGGCTGAGCATTTCCGGCGCTGTCGGATGGAATGTAGTTCTGCTGGTAGCTTTGCGCCTGCTGGTCCTGAAATTCGGCAACTTGTGAGTGATGGTGGGAAAATCCAGACAAATCGTTCGCCGTGATCTTGCCTCCACAGCGACCATCGCCCTGCGATCCGATCGCGTAAAAGAGTTCGGGATCCTGCTGCAGTCCTTCGATCGCCGCTTTCAGATCCGGCGGCGTAGAGGGATCGATGGCTTTATCGCCAAGCGACTCCCAACTGAGTGGGCATTGGTCCTTGTGACGGTTCAGCACTGCCACGATCTGCAACTCGGCCTTGGTTAGCGAGCCGCCGTTCCACGTAATTCTCGAGCTTGGCACGGGAGCCGGCGATATGAAATCGGAGGCGATCGCAGGAGGCTGCGGGGCCTGATCCATCGATTCGATTGCCGCCTTCATATGCGACGGCAGCAGGTCCAATGGGTGCTGCCGCAAATCTTCCAACGTCGATTCGACATCCGGCGCCAGCGGACCCCGGAGCGCGCCAGGATTGGTCATGTCTCCGAGCAAGTAGGTGGACAGCATTGCCTCGAAGGACGATGCGCTTTGCTGAGTTTGCAATACCGCGGCAGAAGGCTTCAGGCCCGACCATGCCTGTACGGGCTGTGGGAGATTCGAGGTGATGGATGATGAAAGGTTGCTGGCCGACATTGCGCATCCTCAGACGTGACGTTGAAATCCCAACAAAGGCCTCATGTAAGCCAATGTTTCACGAACGTTCCGAGCGTTGGCCGGTCGCCAAAATGGCCCCTAGCAGTGCCTTTAATTGCTCCGCTCGTTGTTAGCCCCAAGGTCAATTCCAGCCAAAAGCCAGCGACATGGGGCTTCCGATTCCCATCATGAGCGGCTTAGCTTTCGAGAAACTGACGAATTTCAGAAGAATTCACAATCAGGAGCGGCCGACGTGATGATTTCTCCAGAAGCTGCGGCGTCTCCTTAGATGTCATCTCTGGCTCAGCTCAGGCTTCCCTGCAACGCTATCCGGTTGCGGCACGTCAGAAGAATAAGTGACTTCCGGTTGTCCGTTACGGACGACCGTGGTGGAGGAACCCCGAAACAATATCAGTACCGATTCCCTTGGCGGCGTCTCAGCGACGTGAGGCTGCGCCTGCGCCTCGGCCACAAGGCCGTTGAACGTCTGCTCGACGAGCGCGATGAAGCGCGGTGGACCGGAAACAAGGACGAGGCCATTTCCGGGCGTGGGTCTCACTACATAGCGGTCATCGGAGATGCCAAGCCTATCGAGGGCGCCGTTGAAGGCATCGAAACGAACCGAAGTGAGCACAAGCATCCGAGTTTGCGCTTCTTTTGCAGCGGACACATAGAGCACAAGCCCATCATAGTACCATTGGAGATGGTACAGGTTGGTCAAGCGGTCCAGGAACTCGCGCGGTGGCAAATCCGGCATACGCCCGCGAATCCGCCCCTTCACCTCGGCGCTGATATTGACCCTGATGTTCAGGTTGTTGCCGAATTCCTGCAACGCGGCAGTGAGATCCTGATCTAGAACCGTATACCTATAGGGTGTCGAGGGAAGCGATAGGGGGGCGCCGACAGTTGTTTGGATGCCGGCGGAGAGAAAAAACCCGACACAGAGAAGTCTTTTCACGCTGTGCAGGATGGTGGATCGTATGAACGTTCTTGGCATCTCGCCCTGATAAACCAAAGGATGGAATTTTCACAAGTCACCAAAGTCGTCAAAGTGACTTTAAGTGACCAACCGACGCTCCCGTCAGCTTGTCGTCAGCTCGCCTCCCTAAGGGATTGACTCAACAGCGGGCGATGAACCGGCTGGACTCATCACACGTTAAAGAGAATCAATCGAGTCCTTGTATGATGATGCCTGTCACGTCGATCCCTGCCAGTGTTACTGACAGTCTCTCCAGGGTTGGCTCACCGTCATTCGGCGAGCAGGCCCAGTTTGACCACGCTCTAGCCCAGGCGGCTGCCTCGATGAAAAACGATGCCGCTGCGGCGGCGCCTGTTCCTCCGCCCTTGGATGTTCAACGTGCGACTGCGCAGACAAGTCCACTGGGACACCGCGTGCTGCAGGCGATTTCTTCGATGCACGGGGACAATGCAGTTACTTCTGCCGCGCCCGACCATCAGGTAGCCCTTCCGAAGGGCGCTCTACCGGGTGCGGCTGAGAGGCTTCCGGTCGAAGGTGGGGCAACGGGGACGTCGGACGTTCCGCGAGCAGGGGGTGACTTCGAAGCGATGGTTGCTGGTCTGCGGGATCTCTACAACGGCGTCACCCAGGTTGCCCTTGTTTCCAAAGGTGTCAGCGGCATCACCTCATCGGTGAACAAACTAATAAAAGAAGGATGAACAGCGCGAATGATTGGCCTAGCCCATGGCGAAATCATGCGTAGTCGCCCGTCTGGTCGGCGATCGCTTCATTTTGTCGTGCTGCCACTTCTCTTCGCCTTGAGTGGTTGCAAGGTCGATCTCTACACGCAATTGCAGGAGCGCGAGGCGAATGAGATGCTGGCGCTTCTGATAGACAACGGAGTTGACGCGGTCCGGGTTGCCGCTAAGGACGGGACCAGCACGATCCAGGTTGACGAAAAGCGGCTTGCCTTCTCAATCAACCTCTTGAATGCCAAGGGGCTGCCGCGCCAGTCTTTCAAGAACATCGGCGAGATATTCGAAGGATCAGGACTGATTGCCTCGCCGACCGAGGAGCGCGCCCGTTACGTTTATGCTCTGAGCGAAGAGTTGTCGCGCACGATCAGCGATATTGATGGCGTCTTCTCAGTACGTGTTCATGTCGTTCTGCCGAATAACGACCTGTTACGAGCGGGCGGCACGCCATCCTCGGCCTCGGTCTTTATCCGGCACGACGCCAAAGCAAATCTTTCCGTTCTGCTGCCGAAAATAAAGATGCTCGTCGCCGACAGCATCGAAGGCTTGTCCTACGACAAGGTCGAAGTGGTTTTGGTGCCAGTGGAACGGTCCGTACATGAGCAACCCTCCGTACCGGCGACTGCGTTGGCCCAAGCGTCTAAATCCTTTCCCGCGCCACTTCTGGCGATCGTGATGGGTGTTGCCGCAGCTGTATTCGCTGTGGCGTGCTATCTCTTAGCAAGTGTTCTTCGGCATCGGCGCAGACAATCATCGGGCGAATTATCCAAGATCGGGGGCCGCTCGGGTGTTTCCGCTGTCGAGGCCATTCGAAAAAAAATCATTGGCCGTGCGGCATAGGGGATATTCTCAATGCCCATTTCGATGCAGACTAGCAATCGCGATCATTCGTCGCAATTACGTTCCGTGTACTGGAGCAAGCTTGCTGCTTCGGCCCATCCGACTCGTATCGCCGCCTGTCTGGATCCGACGTTATCGGCTGCGACAGTGGTGCAGTTGCAGACCTGTGCCAGGCTGCAGCCAAAATTGGCAGAATTGCTGCTTGACAATGACACGGATTCGAACGGATGCGGCTGGGGGCAGGATCTTCTGCAGGGGCATGACCCGCGTCGGGCTGCCCTCTTTGCGGGCAGTGTTTGGCATGCTCGTTCGCTGCTGAAGCTTGTTTCACAACGTCACCTCACGGTGCTAGTTGAACATATCGGCGCTGATGCGCACGCTTTTGGCATCCGACATCTGGCGTATGCGATCACAGGCAGTTTGATCGCTGATCCGAAAAAACTCGCGCTCCAAATTGAACACGATGGACATGCCTGCCTTGGTGCTTGGCTCGATCAGAGTCCAGTGCTTGAGCGTAACCGCGTGCTTCTACGGTTGCCCCTCGGGACAGCCGCCGAGAATCCAGCGCCCGAGCACGGCAATGCCTCAGGCCAGTTGTTTTCGCTCGTGCTAGCCCATTTTGAGACGGAGATCCCGGCGCTATGACAGCCAATGTTTCCGCGGCGCCCGTCGCACCGCAAATGCGCCCAGTTGGGCCACTGATACCGGCAAGCGAGCTCGAAATCTGGCAGTGCGCCGCAGAGGCGCGCGCTGCGGCAGAACGGCATCAGCAGCGGGTTCGCAGTTGGGCACGCGCCGCTTATCAGCGTGAGCGGGCGCGCGGCCAAATCGAGGGTTTGAATGCAGGCGCGGAGGAATTGGCACGGCTGATTGCGGGGACAGTCTCCGAAGTGGCGCAACGAAAGGCGGTTCTGGAGCAGGAACTGCCACAGCTCGTGATGGAGGTCCTAAGCGATATTCTGGGCGCTTTCGACCCGGGTGAGCTGTTGGTGAGGGCTGTTCGTCACGCCATTGAGCGCAAATACAGCGGCGCGGAAGTTTGCCTTCATGTATGCCCCATGCAAGTCGATATGCTCGCGCGCGAGTTTGCTGGATGCGACGGAAGGGAGGGTCGGCCGAGGGTTCGGATCGATCCGGATCCGACGTTGTCGCTTCAACAGTGCGTGCTGTGGAGCGAGTATGGCAATGTCGATCTGGGACTTGACGCACAGATGCGCGCGCTGCGTCTCGGCTTCGGGTTGCTGTCTGAGGAAGGCGAACCGTGACCACACCGGTACCAGAGCATAGTAATTTCGCTGGCATCCGGGCTCCCGATCCGGCGATCTCGTCTTTGAGGTCTGCAGCAAAGCAAATCGACACGCGTGTGGTGCGCGGACGGATCACGCGGGCTATCGGTACACTGGTCCATGCTGTCTTGCCGGACACTCGTATTGGGGAACTTTGTCTCCTACAGGATCCGCGAACCGGACTGTCGCTGGAAGCCGAGGTGATCGGCCTGTTGGATGATGGGGTGTTGCTTACGCCGATCGGCGACTTGGTCGGCCTGTCCAGCCGAACAGAAGTCGTGGCCACCGGACGAATGCGTGAAGTGCCAGTCGGCCCCGATTTGCTCGGCCGCGTGATTGACAGCCGTTGCCGTCCACTTGACGGCAAAGGCGAAGTTAAAACGGCCGAAACTCGTCCGCTGCGCGGCAGGGCACCCAATCCGATGACAAGGCGCATTGTTGAGCGGCCATTCCCGCTCGGAGTCCGTGCCCTGGATGGTCTCCTGACATGCGGCGAGGGCCAGCGAATTGGGATCTATGGCGAGCCTGGTTGTGGCAAGTCGACGTTATTGTCGCAGATCGTAAAAGGTGCCGCCGCTGACGTTGTCATAGTCGCCCTCATAGGCGAACGCGGACGTGAAGTTCGTGAATTCATCGAGCGGCATCTTGGGGAGGCCGGCCTGCGCCGTACGGTCGTTGTCGTTGAAACGTCCGACCGCTCAGCAGTGGAGCGGGCGCAATGTGCTCCTATGGCGACTGCGCTCGCCGAATATTTTCGCGAACAGGGACTACGCGTCGCTCTCATGATGGACTCGCTGACGCGCTTCTGCCGCGCCATGCGAGAAATAGGCCTCGCTGCTGGTGAGCCGCCGACCCGACGGGGCTTTCCTCCTTCCGTGTTTGGCATGCTGCCAGGCCTGCTGGAGCGGGCCGGCATGGGTGAGCGCGGCTCGATCACGGCCTTCTACACTGTGCTTGTCGAAGGTGATGGCACAGGTGATCCAATCGCCGAGGAATCGCGCGGCATTCTCGATGGCCATGTCGTCCTCTCACGCGCTATCGCGGCGCGATCGCATTTCCCCGCTATCGATGTGCTGCAGAGTCGCAGCCGCGTGATGGATGCGGTCGTTTCTGGGACACATCGCAAGGCAGCATCCTTCTTCCGCAATCTCCTGTCGCGCTATGCCGAGAACGAGTTTTTGATCAATGTCGGCGAATACAAGCAAGGCGGCGACCCCCTAACTGACCGGGCTGTCGCGTCGATTGGCGAGCTGAGGGAATTTTTGTGCCAGACCGAAGGCGAGGCGTCGCATTTCGAGGAGACGGTCGCATGGATGTCGCGTCTGACCGCGTGAATCGTGTTCAGGCCTCAAGGTTACGGCTCCTGAAGGAAATGCAAGAGCGTGGTGCCCGTAGGGAGCTGTCCAGGAAGGAAACCGAGCGCCATATGGCCACCTTAGCCGTACACAATGCCTCGCAGGGGCTTGCAATCGCACAGCAACATTGCGCTTCGGCCGAAGCAGCGCTCTACCAAGAGCTGATGACGCTCGACAGCTTGTCCAGCGCAGCACTCGACCGTCACGACCTTTGTATTGACCGGCTTGCGGCTGAGATCGCTTTCAAACGCCAGATGCTTGATGATGCACGCCTTGCTCAAGAAAAGGCCGAGATAGCGGCATCTGAGAAGAGGGAGCTATGGGTCAGATGTTCGGCGGCAACGCACAAATGGCAACAAATCGACGATGACGTCAGGCGCGCCGTCGATATTCAGTCGGATGCCGCAGGCGAGATAGAGGCCGACGATGAAATGTTGCTTCGGTATGGGAGGGTTTCTCTCGCCCAGATGTCCCGCAACCAGATCCGATAACCGCAGGTTCTGTGAATGACGCGCTCGTGCAGTTTAGAGCCGCTTTGGTAACCACTGTGGTTAGACCCGCTATACTCGAACCAGCGCTAACACTGTCCCACGAGGTCGCCTCGTGGCTCAATGAAATAGCGACTTCCCGCACGCCGTTTCAGAGCCGGATCGGCGACAAGTCGCTATCGCTGCGGATGGGCGGAGTTGTGTGGCAGCAGGAACCTACTGCCATTCCGATGCTTGACTGCATTTGGCGGGTGGGAGGTGAAACGGTCGTCTTGTCGCTGTCCCGACCGCTTGTAGAGGCGCTCGTCTCGACAGTGCAGAGTGGCCTTGCTTTCCCTTCCGAGCCAACTGCTTCGCTCATTCTCGAACTTGCACTCGAGCCGCTGATAGCTCGCCTGGAGCACAGGACACAGCGGAGCGTGCACCTCCTTTGCGTGCGTGAAGCCATGACACCGGCACCTTATCTCGAGCTGGATATCGTCTTCGGTCCCGTCAGTGGCAAGGGTCGTCTGTCCCTGTTCTCGCCTCTTGATGGCTTGGTGCCGTCTGCGTTCCGCGCTTTGGGCGTACTGATTGGGCAGTTGCCGCGACAGCCGCGCGGGCTTTCCACAGAGCTTTCGGTCATAGTTGCAGGAGAGATCGGCACGCTTCGCGTTCCGGCGGCGCTTCTTCGAAGAGCATGTGCCGGTGATGCTCTGATACCAGACATAGCGCCGTTCGGCCGTGGCCAGATCACCCTATCAGTGGGTCAGTTATGGACCGAGGCAGATCATGAGGGCGACCACCTAATCCTGCGGGCGCCTTTCCGCCCGCGATCGTGCCCGTTGGAGAATGCGCATATGAAACAACCCGAATCTCAACTAGGGCCGTCGGAAGCCGATCTCGACGAAATCGAGATCATGCTTGTCTTTGAATGCGGCCGCTGGCCTATCCCTCTAGGAGAATTGAGGAGTGCCGGCGAAGGGCATGTTTTCGAACTTGGTCGGCCGATCGATGGTCCAGTCGACATAGTTGCTAATGGTCGGCGTATCGGGCGTGGCGACATTGTGCGCATCGGAGATGAGCTGGGCATCAGACTCTGCGGCAGATTGGCATGCAATGACTGAGATTCAGCCGGCCGTCCTGACGCTTCTTGCGGTTACCGCCGGACTCGGGCTGCTGGTTTTAGCAGTCGCCACGACCACGGCGTTCGTAAAGGTATCGGTTGTTCTATTCCTCGTCCGCAATGCGCTCGGGACCCAGACGATACCACCGAACGTGGTACTATACGCTGCGGCATTGATCCTCACCATGTTCGTTAGCGCGCCTGTTATTGAACAGACCTATGATCGCCTCACAGATCCGAAACTGCGTTATCAGACGATCGATGACTGGATAAGCGCCGCTCAAGAAGGAAGTGAACCCTTGCGCGATCATCTCAAGAAGTTCACGAACGAAGAGCAGCGGCGATTTTTCCTTTCCTCGACTGAAAAAGTCTGGCCAGAGGAAATGCGCGCCAAAGCCACACCTGATGATTTTGCCATTCTCGTACCATCTTTTCTAATTTCAGAACTCAAGCGTGCATTCGAAATCGGCTTTCTCCTTTATCTGCCCTTTATCGTCATCGATCTTATCGTAACGACAATCTTGATGGCGATGGGCATGTCAATGGTATCCCCGACGGTTATATCTGTACCTTTCAAACTATTTTTGTTTGTCGCTATTGATGGCTGGTCGAGATTGATGCACGGACTTGTGTTGAGTTACACGATACCGGGAGGTTAACTATTACTGAATCGACTATTGTCACACTTATGAGCCAATCTTTGATGGTTTTCATGATCTGGATTCTGCCGCCGCTCATTGCATCGGTGGTTGTTGGCCTGGGCATTGGCATCATACAGGCGGCAACGCAGATTCAGGATGAAAGCTTGCCGCTGACGGTGAAGCTTCTGGTCGTTGTCGCGGTAATTGGCCTGTTTGCCCCCGTGCTGAGCGCCCCGCTCATAGAGCTTGCCGACCAGATCTTTACTGAGTTTCCCGCAATGACACCAAGCTACTAGCCTCCGCCATGTATGCGTCATCGGGCGAGATTCAAATCCTGATCCATGCGGCTCTCGAGCTCGTCGTTGCGGCCAGTCTTGGCGCAGCCCGCGCGATAGGCATTATGCTGGTACTTCCTGTATTTACACGATCTCAGGTCGGTGGGCTGATCCGCAGCTGCCTGGCTATTGCCTTCGGACTGCCGTGCTTGGCACAGGTGAGCGACGGGCTGCACGCGCTGGATCCTGAAACGGTTCTAATCCATGTAACTCTGCTCGGTTTGAAGGAGGTTTTTGTCGGCGTGCTACTTGGCACTTTGCTCGGCATCCCCCTATGGGGCCTTCAGGCGGCTGGTGAGTTTATCGATAACCAACGTGGCATCACCAGCCCGTCCGCTCCGACCGACCCCGCGACGAACAGCCAGGCTTCCGCTATGGGCGTTTTTCTCGGGATCACTGCAATTACGATCTTCGTCGCATCAGGAGGTATGGAGGCTGTCATCAGTGCTCTTTATGGCAGCTACCTGATCTGGCCCGTTTTTCGGTTTCACCCCACATTGAGCCCGCAAGGAGCAATGGAGCTATTAGGGCTCCTCGACCACATTATGCGCACGACATTATTGGTCTCCGGCCCTGTAGTGATCTTCCTGCTGCTGGTGGATGTATCAATGATGATACTCCGTCGCTTTGCGCCGCAATTCAAGTCGAGCCAACTGTCCCCGACGCTCAAGAATATCGGCTTTCCGATTATCATGGTCACCTACACCGCCTATCTGGTCGAGGGCATGAAACTGGAGATTGCACAAGCGAATGGCGCGCTTGAGTGGTTCGGCAAGTTGCTGAAATGAGCGACACGAGTGAAGAAAAGAATCACGCCGCCACCCCGACGAAGCTAAGGGAAGCGCGCAAAAACGGGCAGATACCGCGCAGCGCCGATTTCGTCCGCGCGGCCGGCACTTGCGCTGGGTTCGGCTACCTTTGGCTGAGAGGGAGCGTGATCGAAGACAAATGCCAGGAAGCGCTATTATTGGTCGACAAGCTGCAGAACCTTCCTTTCGATATCGCGGTCCGGCAGGCATTGGTCCTGCTGATCGAACTCACCCTGGGGGCCGTTGGCCCGCTGCTTGGAGCTCTCGTCGCCGCGGTAATTTTGGCGGGATTGATAGCCAATGGTGGATTTGTCTTCTCTCTCGAGCCTATGAAGCCCAAGTTTGAGAAGATTGACCCTTTTCAAGGGTTGAAACGCATGGTGTCTGCGCGTTCAGCAGTCGAGCTTGGGAAGACACTGTTTAAGGTAGTGGTCCTCAGCACCACCTTTCTTATCTTGCTTTTCGGCATGTGGAAGACGGTGATCTATCTGCCAGTCTGCGGCATGGGCTGTCTCGGCTTGGTCTTTACGGAGGCGAAACTGCTGATGGGGATTGGCGCCGGTGCACTTCTGGTGGGCGGGCTGATCGATCTCCTGTTGCAGCGTTCGTTGTTTCTGCGCGAAATGCGCATGACCAAGACCGAAGTGACGCGCGAGTTGAAGGAACAGCAGGGGACGCCAGAGTTGAAGAGTGAACGGCGTCGCATCCGCGACGAGACGGCTGGCGAGCCTCCGCTTGGGTTGAATCGCGCCACGTTGATCTTCAGAGGAAAGGCGGTACTGGTCGGTCTTCGCTACATTCGTGGTGAGACCGGGGTGCCGGTCCTAGTTTGCCGCGCCGAGGGCGAGGCCGCTTCGCACATGTTCTGTGAGGCGCAGGCGCTACATCTCACTATTGTCGATGATCATGTCCTAGCGCATCAGCTCATCAGCGCGACGAAACTGGGCAACGCCGTTCCCAGGCAACATTTCGAGCCCGTCGCGAGAGCACTCTTCGCCGCAGGCTTAGCCTAGATGTGGCGCCTCAACAGGCTGTCCTCGGTGAGGCCGAGTCTGCTGATTGGCGTTGTGGGTTTAGGCTGCGGGTCTGTTCCACTAGCCATTAAGCCAGGCAGGCGGCTCGACGGCGCTGGGAAGTCGGGCATGGGACGGCATAGGCCTATTCCCCAAGACCACGCTTGATGAAGCGCCCGGCCTTGCGTTGGTCTTGGCGTGTAGGTTTGATGCGGATGGGCTTGAGCCCAAGGATGCGGCAATCCTCGCGAAGGCTTTCGCCTTGTAGCCGAAGCCGGCCTAGTGTCGCGTCGCGGTGATTATGACTCTTTGAGAGATGGCGTGGGATAGGATTTTGCCATCTTCGCTCGGGCCTGCTGTGTGGAGAACATCCAGCGGATGCGGGCGCCACTTTCGGTGCGGCGGCGTTCCCAGGTCCGGATCTCTGTTTCAAGGAGGTCGCGGCTAGCGATGCGGCGATCAAGACATTGGCGGCGCATAACGCCGATTTCGATCTCGACGATGTTGAGCCAACTGGCGTGCCTGGGTGTGTAGTGGAACTCCAGGCGTCGCAAG
The DNA here is from genome assembly GCF_055456085.1 of Mesorhizobium subarcticum. Taxonomy (NCBI): domain Bacteria; kingdom Pseudomonadati; phylum Pseudomonadota; class Alphaproteobacteria; order Hyphomicrobiales; family Phyllobacteriaceae; genus Mesorhizobium; species Mesorhizobium subarcticum. Next base: position 161,659 of record NZ_JBVBEG010000002.1, read on the forward strand.
ATCCGACGCGCCTCGACTGCTGGAAAGGTCTGATAGACAGCGGAGGCCGTGTGGGTTGATAGGTTATCCATCACGACGCGGACCTTGTCGGCGCCGGGATAGTCCACGTCGACCAGGTCGCGCATGCAGACGGCGAAGTCCTCGTTTGCGCGCCGGTCGGTGACCTTGACCCTGCGCCACGACCGGTTGGCGTCGACCATGACAAAGAGGTTGGCCGTGCCGTTACGCTTGTACTCGGAGTCGTAGCGGTATCGCTTTCCGGGTTTCGGCACGATGGGCACGCGCACCTCGCCGATGAGCTGGATCGGACTTTCATCGAAGCAGACCACCGGTCGCTTGGGATCATGCGGCTCGGCATAGAGATCGAGGAGATCCTCCATGCGGGCGATGTACTCCCCATCGATATTGGCGATGCACCACATCTTCTGTTGCCAGGGCTTCAGATCGTTGTCGTTCAACCGCCGGCGGACGGTGTCGCGTGAGACGCTCGGGTGTTCCATCACTTCGACCAGGGCGTTGGCCAGAAGCTTCAAAGTCCACCGGGCGCATCCCTGCGGCGGATCAGAGCAGGCCAGCGCCACCAGTTGCACCTCCTGCTTGCCGCTTAGTTTGCGAGCCGCCCCCGGACGCGGCCCTTCACTGAGGGCGGCCTCCAGGCTGATCTCCACAAAGCGCTTCTTGGTGCGGTAGATGGTCGAGTCGCTGGTCTGCACCGAGATGGCGATGGCCTCGTCGGCGACCCCGGCGTCGGCGGCCAGCAGGATCTGCATCCGCTTGAGCCGCCGCACCGGCAGTTTACCCCCGCTCACCAAAGCACGCAGCTCGTCTCGTTCGGATTGGCTGAGTTCGACCCGATATCGTATGTTCATTCCCAAAGCCCTTCTTGGTGGAAGAGCCGTAGGTGAATCTACAATGAATCAATTGCTTGACCGAAAGACGCCGGCGCCGACAGTACGGTTCACCGCCAAACAAGGCCAGTACCTCGCCTTCATCTGGGCCTATTCGCAGATCAATCGCCGCGCTCCGGCGGAGGCGGACTTCCAGCGCTACTTCAGGGTCACCGCACCGTCAGTCCATCAGATGCTCAAGACCCTCAACCAACTCGGCTTGATCGACAAGCAGCCCGGTGTCGCTCGCAGCATCCAGTTGCTCGTCCCGCCACAGGACCTGCCCATTCTCGGCGTAGACTAACCCGTCACAATCACTGCGACGGTACACTAGCAGGCTGTTGAAAAAGGGCTCGCGACAGTCTCAGGTTCGTGATTCACTCTGACCACGAAGAGGTGGGAGTGAATCGTGCGGGGCGGTGACGGACAGACGGGCGAACTGTTCAGCTACGTGGACCTCGAGGCTCGGGTGCGGCGCGATCATCCGTTGCGCCGTATTCGGGCGATTGTGAATGAGGCGCTTTCGGCGTTGGAGCGGGAGTTTGCGGCGCTGTACTCGCCGATTGGGCGGCCGTCGATCCCACCGGAGAAGCTGCTGCGTGCGATGCTGCTGCAGGCGTTCTACTCGATCCGCTCGGAGCGGCTGTTGATGGAGCGGCTGGAATACGACCTTCTGTTCCGCTGGTTCGTCGGGATTGGCGTCGACGATGCGGCCTGGGATCATTCGGTGTTCTCCAAGAACCGTGACCGGCTGCTGGAGGGCGACATCGCTGCAAAGTTCCTGGCGGCGGTGCTGGCGCAACCCAAGGTGAAGAAGCTTCTGTCGACGGATCACTTCTCGGTCGACGGCACACTGATCGAGGCGTGGGCATCGATGAAGAGCGTCAAACCGAAGGACGGCCCAAGCGGTGGTCATGGCGAGCCGCCGGCTGAAGGGGGCGGGCGAAACGCGGAAGCGGACTTCCATGGCCACAAGCGATCCAACGACACACATGCCTCGACCACCGATCCGGATGCCCGGCTCTATCGCAAAGGGCGGGGCAAGGAGGCGAAGCTCTGCTTCATGGGGCATGGGCTGATGGAGAACCGCCATGGCCTTCTGGTCGACGCCTGCCTGACGTTTGCCGACGGGCATGCTGAGCGGGTGGCCGCACTGCACATGATCGAACCGCGAGCGGAGCGGCCACAGGCGATCACACTCGGTGCCGACAAGGCCTATGACGCGCAAGACTTCATCAATGAGCTGCGTTCGATGAAGGTGACGCCGCATGTGGCGCAGAACACCAGCGGCCGGAGTTCGGCGATCGACGGGCGCACGACGCGGCATGGCGGCTATGCTGTCAGTCAGCGTATTCGCAAGCGCATTGAAGAGGTGCGGATTCCGACGTGAAGCCGGCCGCCATTCCGATCAAAGACCGGCCACCATTCCGATTTGAAGCCGGCCACCATTCCAATCAAAAGTCAGCCAGTTTTCGGCACTGAACATTACCTCCTGGGTCAGCAACTTTGGCATCAAATGCCCCGCGATGAACGGGGAGATTTTGATGCCGGCAAAGAGAAGGCTGACCATGAGACAGTTACGACAAATGCTGCGGCTTGCCGGAAGCGGGACCAGCTCCCGCGAGATTGCCGTCGTGTTGGGAATAGCGCGCAGTACGGTGCAGGATAATCTGCAGCGCGCAGCGGCGGTTGGATTGACCTGGCCCTTGCCGGGCGAACTGACCGACGATGCGCTCGAGAACAAACTCTTCACTCGCAACGGCGTCAAACAGGGCACGAGAAGACGCACAGAACCGAACTGGGCCGATCTTGCCGTCGAGCTCAAGAAGCCCGGCGTCACCCTGCTTATCCTGTGGGAGGAGTATCGTGGGTCGCATCCCGAAGGATATGGCTACAGTCGCTTCTGCGAACTCTTTCGCGGTTTCGAGCAGCGGCTTTCGCCGACGATGCGTCAGGAGCATGCGGCCGGCGACAAGGTCTTCGTCGATTATTCCGGCAAGAAGATCCCGATTGTTGATCGCAAGACCGGTGAGATCCGCGAGGCGGAGATCTTCGTGGCGGTGCTCGGCGCATCCAGCTTCACCTATGCGGAGGCGACTTGGACGCAAACGCTCCCGGACTGGATCGGCTCGCATGTCCGGATGTTTCGTTTCTTCGGAGGCGTTCCCCGGCTGATCGTTCCCGACAATCTGAAGTCGGGCGTCAGCCGCGCCAGTTTCTACGATCCCGAGATCAACCGCAGCTACGGCATGATGGCATCCCACTATGGTGTCGGTGTCCTACCGGCACGGCCGCGGCGACCGAAGGACAAATCCAAAGTCGAGAACGGCGTCCGCTTCGCCCAATCGTGCATTCTGGGGCGGATGCGCAATCAGACCTTCTTCTCGCTGGCAGAAGCCAATGCGGCCATTCGTCAGGCACTTGATCGCATCAACGACCACGTCATGCGCCGGCTGGGCGTCAGTCGCCGGCAACTGTTTGAGAGTGTCGAGCGTGCCGCACTCGCCAGCCTTGCGAGCGAAGACTACGAGTTTGCCGAATGGCGTTTGGCTCGCGTCTCGACGGATTACCACGTCGAGTTCAAGACCTTCTTTTATTCCGTGCCGCACAGCCTCATTCGTCAGCAGGTGGATCTGAGAGCAACGGCGCGCACCATCGAGATCTTCCACCGCGGCAAGCGCGTCGCGGTGCATCAGCGCCGCTATGGAGGTCCTCGCCATGGAACCGATCCGGATCACATGCCCAGTTCCCACCGGCGCTATGCCGAGTGGACCCCGGAGCGCTTTCGGCGTTGGGCCACGTCGATCGGGCCGCAGACCGAAGGTCTGGTCATCGCAATTCTCGCCAGCCGTCCGCACCCCGAACAGGGCTTCCGAACATGCCTGGGCATCCTGCGCCTGTTTCGCGACATCGAGCGCAATCGGGCTGAAGCCGTATCAGCCCGCGCCGTCGAGATCGGTGGCCTGAACTGCAAGAGCATTGCTTCGCTCATCGCCAACCACAAAGCCGCACGCCATTCCACCGAACCAACCGCCATCGTCGATCACGCCAATCTGCGTGGCCCTGATTACTTTCATTGAGGAGACACACCCATGCTGATCAATCCCACCATCGACATGCTGCGAGAGCTCGGCCTTTACGGCATGGCAACCGCTTTCCAGGAACTCGACGCACAGTCCGAAGCGCGCGGCCTCGAGCACGGCGAATGGCTTGCCATGCTGCTCGAACGCGAGGCGACCATGCGCCGCCAGAAACGTTTCGAGGCCCGCGCCAGAGCTGCCAAACTTCGTCATGACGCGCAGATCGAGAATGCCGACTTTCGTGCTGCACGCGGTCTCGACCGCAATCTGTTCATGGCGCTTGCCAGCTGCGACTGGATCAGAAAGCATCACGGTCTTCTTGTCACCGGGCCAGCCGGCGTCGGCAAGAGCTGGCTGGCCTGCGCGCTCGGCCACAAGGCCTGCCGCGAGGATTTCTCCGTCACATACCACCGCGTTCCCCGGCTGTTCGCCACGCTCGCCCTTGCCAGAGGTGACGGGCGATACGGCAGGATCCTCAAATCCCTCGCCAAGACCGATCTGCTTATTCTGGATGATTGGGGACCGGAAAAACTCAACGATGACCAGAGACGTGACCTCCTCGAGATCATCGAAGATCGCTACGAGCGTCGGTCGACAATTGTCACCAGTCAGGCGCCCGTGGATCGCTGGTGGGAGATTATTGCAAACCCAACACTCGCCGACGCCATACTGGATCGCCTCGTTCACAACGCCTATCGCATCGATCTCACCGGTGAAAGCATGCGAAAACAGCGCCCGCCAATCGCACCCGAAAACACCGACGCTTGACCTCAAACAAAACCCGATCCAAACATCAACCAGACCCAGGATCAGTCCGAGAAATGGCCGCCTTCAAATCGGAACGCCGGCCGGAATGAAATCGGAATGACTGGCCGGCTTCAAATCGGAATCGGTGGCCGGCTTCATCGGAATACGCAGAAGAGGCGTTCGGGTGGATCAAGACGGTCGCCGGACAGGCGAAGACGAAGTTGCGTGGCCGCGACCGCGTCGGATGGGCCTTCACCTTCAACGCCGCCGCCTACAATCTCGTGCGGTTGCCGAAGCTGCTGGCGGTGCCGACATGACCGCGCCCGCGGGCTGTCAACTGATCGGCCGCTGGCGGATCATCGAAGCTGACCTGTGGGATCGCGGCTATCTCGACCTCGGCGGACCCGCCACGGTCACCATTGGGGCCGACAACCACGGTGAGATCGCCTTTGGCGCCCTGCTAGCCGGCCTCGATCTCGGGTACGGGCCGTCAATGGTCTTCTTCACATGGGCCGGCTTCGATGAGATGGACGAAGTTACCGGCGACGGCTCCGCAGAATTGCTCGACGACGGCTCGATCGACATCACCTTCGCCTATCAGAACGGCGACGAGGCTATCCTCAAGGCCAAACGTGATCCTTCTTCAACAGCCTGCTAGTAGGCGACCGCCTCGTATGGTCGAATTGGTGGCTCGTCCGATATCCCTGCACGCGTAGTGCCACCGGGCAGACGGCTGCAGGAAGGGCAATCACCGGATCGACCTCGATCGCGGCGACTTGAGAGACCTTAGCCATTAGACCGCCAGGACCGGGTGTTTTGCGCGTGAAGGAGTGCCGCTGAGCCTGCCGACGCTCGCCGACCAGGTTGGCGCGGCCACATTCGCGCTCGTGCCCATCCATCGTCGATCGAGCCTCATGTCCTCCTCGCCGACCGCTGGCACGGTGGCGATACAAACGTGCCGGTCCTCGCCAGGGCAAGGCCGATAATGGCAGGCTGCGGGTCTAAGTCAGCGTTCGGCGGTGTCGATCCGCCCGCCGGGCTGTTTCATTATTCGCGCTACCGGCGTGCCGAACATCCACGGGCCTATCTTGGCACCTGGTCCGCGATCCTGCAGGCCGACGCCTATGGCGGCTATGGCGAACGCTACGCGCCGCCGGTACTCGAAGCAGGGCGAATGCGCGCCGCAAACTTGTTCGAGCTCGTCGGGAGCCAAGCTTTGCCACAATCGCCTAAAAGAGGACCATGCGCGTACCAGGGCAATCTTTACGTTAAGGTCGGATTGTACAGGGATATACTTGCCACAGAAAGCGGCTTGTTCCGCCGTTCCGGCTCCGGTTTCGCCTCTGCGCTTTCAAGGCGCGCCAGAAGCCGGGCCCGCTCTCCCGCAGCCTTTTCCACGCTGGCCTGCTTGACGTGGCCGTAGCCGCGAATGAGAGCCGGGACTGACGCCAAGGCAGCAGCCGCCTCTAACTTCGCTGGCGTCAGGATGCGGGCGATGCGGTCGACATCGGCCTCGTAGCTTGCGAGCAGGCCGCGCTCCGTCCGCCGCTCGGCGGAATAGCCGAACAGATCGAGCGCTGATCCGCGCAGGCCCTTCAGCGACGCAAGCAGGCTGAATGCCTTCATCATCCCCGGCCCGAAACTTGATTTCTTTGGCTTTCCGTCCGCGCCGCGCCGGCCCATGATCGGGGGCGCGAGGTGGAATTCCAGCCGGTCGTATTCCTGGAATTGCGCCGCCAGTTGGCGCTGGAACGATCCGTCCGTGTAGAGGCGGGCGACTTCATACTCGTCCTTGATAGCCATCAGTTTGAAGAGGTTTTTCGCCACGGCCTCAGCGACCGGGGCGGAGCCCGGCAAGACTGCCTGCTCGGCCTTGCGGACGGCCGCGACACGATCGGCGTAACGCTTCGCATAGGCGGCGTTCTGATAGGCGGTCAGGAACTCCACTCGACGCGCGACGATCTCGTCAAGCGTCTGTGTGATACCGGGCTCCGCCGCCTGGCCAGGCCGGCCGAGCATTCCTTTGACGAAATCCGGCTGATGCGCCGCGCGCCGTCCCCAGCGGAAAGCTGCGATATTCATGGCGACCGACTCGCCATTGAGTTCGATGGCGCGTTCGATCGCGTCCGCCGGCAGCGGCAGCCCGCCATGCTGGTAGGCGAAGCCCAGCATGAACATGTTGGCCCCGAGCGAATTGCCGAACAGCTCCGACGCAGTGCGCGTGGCGTCGAAGAAATGCGCATTGTTTTCGCCGGCAGCCTCGCGAATGGCCTCCTTCAGCCGCTCCACGGGCAGCGAAAAATCGGCCGAGCGCGCGAAGTCGCCCGGCATGATCTCGGCGGTGTTGGCTACGAAAATCGTATGGCCCTCGCGCACCGCCGCCAGCACCTTCTTGGTGCCCGACACGACCAGGTCGCAGCCGAGAACGAGGTCGGCCTTGCCCGCCGAGACGCGGATGGCGTGGATATCCTCAGGGGTTTTTGCGATGCGGACATGTGAAAAGACCGCCCCGCCCTTCTGCGCCAGGCCCGCCATGTCGATCATGCCGCAGCCCTTGCCCTCCAGATGCGCCGCCATGCCGAGGATGGCGCCGACTGTGACGACGCCGGTGCCGCCGACGCCGTCGATGATCGACGACCAGCCGTCGCCATTGAGCGCAAAAAGCTGTGGCTCCAGCACGCCTTCGAGCGGATCGGACTTTCCTGCCATGCCTTCGGCCTTGCGAATCTTCGCGCCATGCACGGTGACGAAGGATGGGCAAAAGCCGTTGACGCAGGAGAAATCCTTATTGCAGCTCGACTGGTCAATGCGGCGCTTGCGGCCGAACTCAGTTTCGACGGGTTGGATCGAGGCGCAGTTGGATTGGACGCCGCAATCGCCGCAGCCTTCGCAGACGAGCTCATTGATGATGACGCGCTTGTCGGGGTCCGGAAAGGTTCCGCGCTTGCGGCGGCGGCGCTTTTCGGCCGCGCAGGTCTGGTCATAAAGCAGCACGGACACGCCCTTCACCTCGCGCAACTGCCGCTGCACCAGGTCGAGATCATCGCGATGGTGGATGGTGGAGCCGGCGGGAAACCCTATCCCGGCAGCGGCATACTTGCGGGGTTCGTCGGTGACGATGGCGATGCGCTCGACGCCCTCGGCGTGCACCTGGCTCGCGATCATGTCGACGGTCAGATTGCCTTCGAGCGGCTGGCCACCAGTCATAGCGACGGCGTCGTTGTAGAGAATCTTGTAGGTGATGTTGGCCTCGGTTGACAGCGCGAAGCGGATCGCCAGCGTGCCGGAATGGTTGTAGGTGCCGTCGCCGAGGTTCTGGAAGATGTGGTCGCGCTTCGAGAACGGCGCCTGGCCGACCCATTGCGCGCCCTCCCCGCCCATCGCGGTGAAGCCGACCGTGGAGCGGTCCATCCACAGCGCCATGAAGTGGCAGCCGATGCCGGCGGTAGCGATCGAGCCTTCCGGCACTTTGGTCGAGGAATTGTGCGGGCAGCCGGAGCAGAAGAATGGCGTGCGCACGCCAATGTCCTTCTTGTCGGCAAGCATCGCCTGGAACTGCTTTAGCCGAGCGACCCGTGCAGAAATCTCCTCCGACGGTCCGATCGTCTCGACGATGCGCTCGCCGAGCGCGATCGCGATATCATTAGGGTCGAGGGAACCCTTGGCCGGGAAAAGCCAGCCGCCGCGCTCGTCCTTCTTGCCAATCACCATGGGCTGCATGGCCGTGTTGTAGAGGCTCTCGCGCAGCTGGACTTCGATCAGCGAGCGCTTCTCCTCGACGACGATCACCTTCTCCAGGCCACGCACGAAATCCGCAATGTGCTCGAAGTCGAGCGGCCACGGGCAGCCTATCTTGAACAGCCGCACGCCGAGCTGGTTGGCGCGGGCTTCGTCGACGCCGATATCCTCCAGCGCCTGGCGTACGTCAAGATAGCTCTTGCCGATGGTGATGATGCCGATCTTCGGATTTCGGCCGCCCGAATAGACGATTCGATTGAGATCATTGGCCTTGATGAAGGCCGCCGCTGCGGCACGCTTGTGTTCGTGCAGACGCGCTTCCTGGCCGAGCTGGTCTAGCTCGTGGCGGATATTCAAACCGCTGGGCGGCATGTCGAACTCGGGGATGATGATGTTCAGCCGGTCAAGCGACGCATCCACCGAAGCCGTCGATTCGATATTGTCCTTGACGCATTTGATCGCCGCCCAGGTACCGGCGAAGCGCGACATGGCGTAGCCGTAAAGGCCGTATTCGATCAGTTCCTGCACGCCCGCCGGATTGAGGATTGGGATCATGGTATCGACGAACACGAACTCGGTGGCGTGCGCGTTGCTGGATGATTCCGCCATGTGGTCGTCGCCCATCAGGGCGAGCACACCGCCATACCTGGACGATCCGGCGAGATTGGCGTGGCGAAAAACGTCGCCGGAGCGGTCGACGCCCGGACCCTTGCCGTACCAGATCGAAAAAACGCCGTCATATTTGCCTTCGCCGAGCAGTTCCGTCTGCTGCGTACCCCAGCAGGCCGTAGCGGCCAGTTCCTCGTTCAGCCCGGGCTGGAAAACGATGCTGGCGTCGGCAAGCTGCCGTTTGGCTTTCCAGAGCTGGAGGTCGAGACCGCCGAGCGGCGAGCCGCGATAGCCCGAAACGAAGCCGGCGGTGTTAAGCCCCGCGCGGCGATCGCGCTCGCGCTGCATGAGGAGCATACGCACGACCGCCTGCGCGCCCGACAGGAAGATGCGCTCCTTGGAAAGGTCGAATTTGTCGTCGAGCGCAACGTCATGAAGCGTCATCTGCAATTCCTTCGACGCGACAGCTCAAATCGGGCGTCCGCTTCAGACAAGTTTTGGCCGGAGTGTTCCGCACACCAGCGCCGCTCGCCCTTTTTGCGATAGTTGAGGTCCGGGGCCGGCAACCCGTGCAGTTCGCGGCATACGCTGTTTGGCTCAAGACCAGAGAGGCTCAACTGCCAGCATCTGGACCAACAACCCTCTGGCCTCCAGATTTCGGAGGTATGACTCATGGTGTCACCACAAGCGGCACTTTACTGCGAGCCCCCGACTATATCGCGTGTCGAGCGGCCGGTGTCGACCGGTGCTCCACCGCGGCAAGCGGATGGCGTGGGTGGCCGCTGAGCCCTCCGGTCAACAGGGACTTGCAGAACGCAGGGGTGAGCTTGCCGCGGTGGATTACGACGTTCTCGTGACCGATCGCAGCCCGGGCGTCCTGCCACTGGCGATTGTGGCCGCGCTGTTCATTGGATTTGACGTGGCAAGCGACGAAGTCGGCGTCATTCAGCGTCGCCAACTGCCCCGCATCTACCGACTCCTTCGTATGGATGTGCACCCACATCGGTTTCGGCATTGCACCATTGCGCAGCGCCTTGGGCTGCAGCCGGATTTCGAACAGCGTCCCTGGCTCCCCCCTCAACGGCTGCGGTGGATCCGCAGGCGTCAACTCCTTGGCCTGCCGCAAGTGTTCAAGGTACTTCTGCGACGGAAATGCGTAGGTCTTCATGCATTCGATCGTAATCGTGGCCTTTTGCTCTTTCAAAGCCTTTGCCAGTCCCTGCGCCTGGCCCAACATTCTCTTGAGCTGTTCTGTGTCTTCGTGCACTTTGGGTACTTGCGAAGGCGAGAGTCGGAGGAGACTATCATGCTGCTTAAACGCGGCCAGACAGGCCTGCATCTCGGCGGCCTGGGTCTGCAGACGCTCGACCACGGTGTCCACGACGTGTTCGGCGTTCTCGGGTTTCATCTTGCGCGCTTGCGAGACAGCCTTTTGCTGACCAGCCAGATCGAACTTCAGGAGTTCGGCCAACCGTGCCAGCATCTGCTCCGAAGCCGGGGCCTGCCAGATCGCCAAGCGTGCCGCCGCCGACGCACTCGCATCCGGCGCCTCCTCCGCACTCACGAGCTTTTTCGTACCTAGATCGGAAAGCACGACAACCTTGGCTGCTGGCGCCGGGTCGCCGTCGTTTGCAGCGACTTGCGGCTCCGGCTGGCCGGCGGCCGAAGAGCTAGCACCGGCGGCCGAAGTGCCGGCGCCAGCGGCCTGCCTGTCTTTCCCTTTCCCTTTCGCTTTCCGTTTCTTGCCCACTGCAGTGCCTTGGGCCCCTGCAGCCTCGCTGGCAGTGTCGGCCGGTATCGCAGCGCGAGCGTCGGCCGGCGGTGCAATGATGGCTTTGGTCTGCAGTTGTTGTGCCAAGGTTTCGGCGATTGGAGCCGTGCCGGCAGTGCCGGCCGGTTTTGCAGCACCAGCGGCTGCCGGCGATGCAATGATGGCTGGCGACTTCGGCTGCAGTTCCAGGAAGTGCATGACCTCGTGCGCAGTGATCCATGCGTCGTCCACGATCTGGCCCAACAGTTCCAATGGGAGGCCGGCACCTGTTCGGTCATCGCCTAACTTGGCAAGCATGTCGTGCAACGCCAATCCAAATTCCGAAAGCCGTTCCATGACTCCTTCCAGCACGGCGCGGTGCTCTGCGTCGAGTGGGCGCCCTTCGCTGGACATCACAGCGTCGCGGGTCGAGTGGAATGCCGGAAAAACGTCGCTGATGAAGGTCCCCAGCAGACGCACCTTCCGGTCCTCACCTATGAGGATTTCCCTCACGGCTGCTTCGAATGTGCTCGCCAGCGGCTCAATCTTGAGCTGCGCGAGAGCGACCCGCGATTGCAGCACCATGACCTTCAAATTCGCTGCCCAGCCGGTGTGCAGGCGCAGTGCGGCCTGTTCGCCCTCTCGCATCTCGGCCGTTGCGCTCGGTAAGTTGGCAGTGGCGGCGCAGACGGACCGCATCCGTTCGCAGCGCCGCAGCTTCTTTTCCCACCACTCCATGAGGGCCACATAGTGCTTCGCCACACTGGAAACTGCTCGGCTCAGCTGGTCGCGGGGAGTGTTGGATGCGCGCAACTTGTGGAGTACCGCGTCCGCAGCCTCCCTTTTTTCGCGCAAGTCGTGGAGTATATTGGTGGCCAACGTGTTGCATTGCTTCGCCCGATTGAGCGTTTCGTCGCGGAATTCACGCGCCCGATCGTCGGACAGAATGCTACGCGCCACTGCCGGGGCAGGCTTGCGTAGTAGTTCAGAACTGTCGAGCCTGCATTGATGAGCCGATCCATCTGATCTTGCGCCTCCTCCCACGAGTTGTGTCCGCGCAGGGCCGCATCACGGCAACCGTCAAGCTCGTTAAGCAGGCCGAGCATTCGTAGCTTTGCCGCGTTGATTTCTTCGCCTGTCAAAGAAATGGGAACTGCCACACTCGAACTTGCAGGCTGGCTGGCGACCGGCGCCGTAGCTCCGCCCTCGGACGCCGTGGCTCCACCCTCCGAGACTGAGGGAAAATCGCGTTGCCGCGCAATCGCTGCAGGTGGCGCAGCGGCTTCACGTGGCGCAGCAGTCAGGGTTCGATGTTCGCCAACGGAGTGGCCGGAAGACCCGTCGCCCAGGGCATCATCGGCACCGCGCGCGGAGGATGTCCCTCTATCTTGAGCCCCAGAGCGGATCCGCTCGACAACGGATCCGAACAATTGACTGCCTTCCCCAGGAGCAACACTGGATTGCGAGCGCGAACTGCTCGCCCCCAACGTGCTGTCGGCTCCAGCATTCCCTATGCGCGATCTGCCAGATCGACCAATGCCCGTCATATTATGTCTCCGATATTGGCAAGAATGCGCCCATTGTGTTGGGTCTGATGTCGCTCAGCCGTAGTGGATCTGGCCCCTGACCTGCGGGAGCTTGGTGCGCCCTGTACCACTGCTCTTTGTCCTCAGCAGAGACTAGTGTGGGCTTGCTTGCTGCCTTCACCGGCACGGTTGTTCGCCCACTTACGCCGAAAAATGAGCTGCCGCTGGAACCTGCTCCGGCTAAGCGCATCCGGGCAGCCATGTCTGCAAACCTTTGGCTTCTGCGTCCGATCGCCGGGCGGTTACCAAGGTCAGCTTAGCCAAAGTGGGGGTAGTGCACGTCGGACGAGCCACCAATTGACCATACATGACGATTCGCACTCCTATGTTTCGCATTGAGTTCAGGCTGGCTTGGCGTGGCAGGTCTAGACCGCCTAGCTGACGATTAGCTGACGAAGGGCTCCTCGGGACGCAAAAACCGACCTGGCTCATGCGTTAGCGATTGGGGTATCTTAGTTGGACGTGAAGGGAGCGCGACGGAAATGTCAGGCGAGGGCTCGGGCCATAACTTCCATTCCGCGATAGCGTTGACGCGATGGAGCGCTTTGAGCCGGCTGCGCGAACAAATTACGGAAGGTCGAGAAGATCGAAGAAGTGCTGCAGGTTTTCCAGCGAACGGAAGCCTTGCTCGTGCGCTTTCGCAGCGGCTCGTGGGAATTCTTGGTCCAATGTTAGGGCCCCTGTGCGCGCGGTGCTCGACATCCGGGATGACCTGCCGTTTCGTCGCTCTGTAGGAACGCAGTTGTCGGTAATGATGCGCGTTGGTGCCAGGCCTGTTCTTCAGCAGACGATGAGCAGGCGCCTAGCGCCCTTGGTACTGTGGCGATCCTGGACGTTCCCGTCGAGAACATATCAGTCCTGCTCGACAGCCCGCCACAACCCATGAACGTGCGTCTACCCCAGCGCCTCCTCACAAGATCAGCGCGAGAGCCGTGCCCTCCCCTGATGCGGTCGACTGCAGGTTCCCAAATGGCCGAGTTCCCGGTTCGGCCAATACCGGTCATGGTCTAGCTCCGATGCAGGGGAGATACGTTCAGCGTTGTCGGTGATCCTCAGACGCTTGGTCGTCGAGCGCTGCCTGGCCCAAAAAACGCAACCGCCGCTTCTCTTCGTGCCACGTCGATTCCGGCGTGGCGCCCTGCTTGATGTCAACGCTCTCGCGCAAAAAGGATGGCAATGATCCAGTGGACACCGCGTTTAGTTCCCCGAAGCTACGTTGGTGGCCCGCTGAAAAAACTTCGCATCGAAGGCGGGGAGCACAAACGCGCTCAGGCCGGCGGGTCACTGACCGGCAGCGGCTATTGATAGCGCAGTGGCGCAGCCTGGACGCGCCGGAAGCGTAGGACGACCGAATGGATATCCAGGTGATGCGCACGCAGTAGCACCGTAGGTTGGGCGGCCGACGCACGGATCGAAGACGTTTAATATTGGCACAAACAGGCGTCGCGTGCGTGCGATCGGTGACTAAGAGGGAGCGGAGAGCAGGAGTACGGCCACAGCACAGCTGATGGCAGGCGGCAACCGCGTCACCTGTGAAGAGGACCGCACCGACGGTGGGCGCTCAGTCACGGCATGACATGTCCTGGCTTTCTTTGCGCGTTCTTAAGGCGACAACATCATTCGCGTCACTACAACTGCCGCGCTAGAACCGACTGTCCACATCATGACCTTGCCGCGCACGAAGGCCAGATCGTGCACGACCATCTATTTTGAGGTAGCGCCGCATTTTGTTGAGACTCGTCAGCTTCTCGAAAGCTCACGCTCATAGCTTGAGGAGATTGAGCTTGTTACGCGTCGCCGCCAATGGAAACAGATGCCGGAGTAACTGATGGTCGCAGCAATTGGTAGTGGAGGTGGCAACATCGGTGTTTCCTTGGCCCAAAAGGGCCATGGACATTCGAATGGACAGCCGCATCAAGGATCCTCCGGGTCTTCTGGTCAGAGCAGGCCGGTTGGCGGGAGCGAACCGGCGGATCGTCCAACCATTTCTGACCAAGCTGCAGTTCAAAGCGAGTTCGAAAGCACTCTTCGTGCGGTTGCGCTGCAAATTGCGAGCGATGCCATGGATGAAGCGGAGGATGCTATGGCAGAAACTGAAGAGGATGCCTGACGTTGGATGGTCCGCGTCAGGACGTGCGTGCTGTTGCTGACGGCACAGTTTGAACAGAAAGGAAAACAACATGAGTAAAGTAGGTACTGCTACTAGTGCGGCTGGTACTGCCGCCTCAGGTGCTGTAGACGTAGCTACCAAAGCTGCTGGGGCTGCCGCGTTCCAGGCGCAACTCGCGGAGCTAACGGCGGTTAGCTTGGAGGCTACGGCTAGGAGTATACAGCTGCGCACTCTTACGACCAACCTCAACACAATCAAGAAGGCGGCCGACGAGCGCGTTCAGTAGTGTCGGAAGCGGGGCTCTAGAGTAGCCCCGAACGTGTCCCCAAGTGGCGCGATGTGGAACCAAGATAAGCCGCATGGCAATTGCCGTGCGGCTTCCTTCTTGTTCGGGAGATCATCCTTGAATGACGCCGTTTCCCTTCATTTCGAAGTTCTGTCGGGGCTCTATTGCGGACTGACCGGTAAGGCGGCTCTAGAAACGGGCTTGATCGGCAGTGGCCTCGATGCGGATATAATCTTCGTCGAGCAAGGACTCGCGCCGCATCATTTTCGTATGACTCTTCTTGGCAATTCGATCGAGGTCGAGGCGCTTGCAGCCGGCCTCAGGATGGAAGACAACAGGAATATTGCGGCAGGGGAGTGCGTTGTGGTGCCCCTTCCGGTCGTCATTCATGCAGGCGCGATGTCCATTCTCTGGTCAGTGCAGGATGCTGCGCCAGCCAGTGCGATCGGCATACCACGTCTTTCCATCTCCGTGCTTGCCTTGGTGTTACTCGGCTCTCTCGGGATCGGCGCGCTCTCGGCCATTTTCTCCTACTACGGCAACGCTGGTGCATTGAGCACCAATTCACCTGGTGCCGACCTTGAGTCCAAGCTGAGCAGTAACCGCGCTGACGATCAGACTAACGTGGCAGCGGCCAAAGACCTGCAACAGGAAGTCTACAAAGCGGGCCTGCTCAATATTAAGATCGGCTCCGCAAAGGGTGTTGTGACCGCTGAAGGGACCGTCACGTCTGCATCGGTCATCGGTTGGCAGAAGGTTCAGCAGTGGTTCGATCATCGCACGAAGGGCGCTCTAACACTGGTCAATGGAGTGGTCATCAAAGAGGAGAAGGCGCCATCCGCAATCGCCGTTGAAGCTGTTTGGCGCGGGCCCCTGCCGTATGTCGTAATCGCTGGTGAGAAGTATTTTGTCGGCGCCATTTTGGATGATGGGTGGATGGTCGATCGGATCGAGGACCGTCGTGTGCTGCTGAGCCGAAATGGCCGCCTTGCTGCTCTCCCGTATTAATGATTTCCAAGTTCGCAGGCCATATTAAGGAGAACGCCATGGTCAAGCTGCCCCACCTATCCTGTCGCCTCGCTATCGTGCGCTGCGTGAAGGCATCGTCGTCCCGAGGGACGAGTTACGGCGAATTGTGCTGCTCCGGCAGAACCGGAGCAGCTTAATCAAAGGCTAGCTGCTCCGGTTGCGGCTCGCTGCCCACGGTAGTTCTCGGGATATTCAGCTGCTGCGGCTTTTCGCGTATGCGTTCATCTCGAAGGTCATCGGCGGTGAGGCCCTTACGGTTCTGGACAGACTGGGTACACCTCCTGGCAAGCCGTCCTCGTGCCTGCCTCTCGTTCTCAAGCGCAAGCGATGCCCTCTGATGGGTCTTCGAAAGCTGCGTAGCAGCAGAGCAATTCTCAAACCATCATAGAGGGGCCTCGGATGGCCAACGTTTTGCGTAACTTCATCGAGCGTGCGCCGGCCAACCCGGACTTAATGGTCGCGTTGATGCTGCTTCTAGCCGTAGCTATGATGGTCATGCCAATCCCGATCATGGTGATCGACACGCTGATCGGATTCAATATGGGATTGGCCATACTGCTGCTATTGGTCGCCCTGTATGTCAGCACGCCACTCGATTTTTCGTCGTTGCCCGGCGTCATTTTGATATCCACGGTATTCCGTCTGGCGCTCACCATCGCAACGACGCGACTGATCCTGGCCGAGGGGGAGGCAGGTAGCATCATCCACACCTTCGGCGATTTCGTAATCTCAGGCAATATCGTCGTAGGTTTTGTCATATTTCTGGTCGTGACCATGGTGCAATTCATGGTCCTCGCGAAGGGCGCCGAACGTGTCGCAGAAGTGGCGGCGCGCTTCACGCTCGACGCTCTGCCGGGCAAGCAAATGGCGGTCGACGCAGAGTTACGCAACGGCCATATCGATGCCAACGAATCGCGCAGGCGGCGCGCCACATTGGAGAGGGAAAGCCAACTTTATGGCGCGATGGATGGCGCGATGAAATTTGTGAAGGGCGACGCCATTGCCGGGCTGGTGGTTATCTTCATCAACATGCTGGGTGGGATTTCGATCGGCCTGCTCTCGAAGGGCATGTCGTTCGGCGAGGTGCTGCATCACTATACTCTGCTGACGATAGGTGATGCGTTGATCTCGCAGATTCCGGCCCTGCTGCTCTCAATTACGGCGGCGACCATCGTCACTCGCGTAACTGGGGCTGCAAGTTCCAACCTTGGTACGGACATAGTCAAGCAACTCACCGCCAGTAAGCGAGCATTGCGGCTGGCGGCCTGCGTCTTGGTTGTGATGGGGTTCGTTCCTGGTTTCCCCCTGCCCGTCTTTCTGATCTTGGCCGCAGTCTTCGCCGCGGCAAGCATTGTCAAGGGTGATGTGCCGGGCGCCGGCAAGGTCGATGCTGCAACTGCAGCGCCAGTAGAGAAGGAAACCGTCCCTGCAGAGGCATGTCCGATCGCCTTCTTCCTTGCGCCGAGCCTTACGCATGCGATCGACCAAGTTGAATTGCAACAGCACATTGCACGCGTTTCGCAACTAGTCTCAGCCGATCTCGGCATTGTCGTTCCGCGCATCCCAGTCGCGGTCGACCAGCAGCTGCCCGAGTCGCAATTCAGGATAGATGTCGAGGGCGTGCCAGTCGAACAGGATTTGATTAATCCGACACAGCTCACCCTCACAGACGATCTGGCGAGCATTGAATCGAGCGGCATCCCATTTCGGCATGATCCAGAAATGGACAAAATCTGGGTTGAACAAAGCCATGCGCCGGCTCTCAATGCCGCCGGCATCGGGCATCACCGTCCCAGCGAACGCCTCGCGTTGCGTATCCATGCGACCTTGACCCGCTATGCACCGCGCTTGGTGGGCATCCAAGAAACCCGCCATTTGCTGGGTCGCATGGAGCGGGAATACGCTGATCTGGTGAAGGAGGTGCTGCGCACCACGCCAATCCCTCGGATTGCCGAAGTGCTGCGCCGCCTGCTGGATGAAGGTATCCCCATCCGCAATACCCGACTCGTCTTGGAGGCATTGGCCGAATGGAGCGAACGTGAGCAAAACGTCGCACTGCTCACGGAATACGTCCGTTCTGGCATGAAGCGGCAGATCTGTCACCGCTATGCCACACACGGAATCGTGCCCGCCTTCGTTATCGAACGTGAGACTGAGGATTTCATGCGCAGCGCCGTTCGGGATTCGGCTGCAGGCCCATATCTCGTGTTAGAGGATCGGCAAAGCGAAGCGCTGCTGTCACAGGTGCGTCAGATCCTTTCCAGCGCAGCACCGGGTCAGACCCTCCCTGTCGTATTGACTTCAATGGATGTCCGGCGTTTCGTCCGCGGTTTTCTAAGCCGAAACGGGATCGATCTTGCTGTTCTGTCTTATCAGGACCTCGCCTCCGACTTCACGATTCAGCCCGCCGGATCGATCAAGCTCCGACTGGAACCAATATTGGAACGTCACGGAAACCGCGCAATATCGGCGTTGCCGCCAACTGACAGCCAAAGCGCTCGATGATAGGGAAAACCAAGCATGAATTCACATGAGAATGCAGCTGCGCCGTACTCAGTTCTCTTCGCAGTGCTCGCCATTCTGCCTCTCGCGGGTTGCACTAGCTGGAATAAGCCGGGTCTTTCAGTGAAGGAGACATCGCCACCAGAGTTGCTGGGCGCCAATAACATCGATCCGGCTATGCGCGAACGCATTTGGCGCGCAGTCAGTCAGGATTCTCAAGTGCAGGCTTTGCGGGATGATCTGAAGCAGCATCCGGACAATGTCGATGCGGCAATCCGTCTTACGAAGGCCTTGCTGGCGCAGGAACGCGCGCATGAGGCGCTTCAGGTACTCGACAGCGTCTTAGTTGCCGTCCCAGGAAATTTGCGTGCATTGAATGCGAAGGGAGTTGTCTTGGATAACGAGGGGCGGCATGACGCGGCACAAGCGCTATACCGCCAAGCTCTCGAAGCAGAGCCAGAGAATCAGATGTTGCACCATAATCTCGACCTGTCGCTAGCGTTTGACGGGAAGTCCAAACGGAGTGCGTTGGCACCATCGCGATAGAGGCATAGCGGGAGCGCTGTACGCGAGCTGTGACGGCATTGGGCCTACACAAGCGGACACAGCAGGTATGCAGGCGGTATTACGTTAACTGGCGGTCAGCTCTTGGAGCATAGGGCGACGGTATGAACGGATCGCCCGTTAGCTACAATCGCCACCGCCGCCCGAGGTCATTGCTCACGCGGTCCGGCTTTATTCCGATTTCCGCTGAGCTTGGGTCTGGTTGACGAAATGCTGCTGGAGCGCGGCATTGTGGTCCCCTACGAGACAATCCGTCGTTGGGTCAGGAAGTTCCGGATCGAGTACATTCGACGACTGAGCAGGCGATGATCGACAAAGTATTTGAGACGGTATTGCAGCGCGGGGCGGCGGCTCTTGCATCGAAGCGGCAATCTGCTGCGGCGTCCCCGCCCTGGTGGTTATGCGGGGCGCATCTATGATGCGACATGGCGCGGCACAAGCGCTATCTCGGCAAGCTCTCGAAACAGAGACGTTGCACTCCGGGAAGTCGAGCGGAGTGCACTGGCACGATCGCGGGCGCGGCAGCCATGGTCGTTCCTGATCCTGCATGCTGCGGCCGAGCCGTCGGGCACATTCCATCCCCTTTGCTAGCCTCACGAGGCGTGCACGCGAGAAGCGATGGCGCTGAGGCGAGCACCGCATGTGTTCGAGCGGGATGCCGGAACTGCACCTGATGTCGAGACGATCTCTTCCATGGCGGGGGCGCTTGTCGCGTGGTGGTAGCAGGTCAGATGGGGGGCTTGAGGCCAACGAGGTGGCGGCCGTCGAGATCGGCACGCCTGTTGCCGCCGGAACCGAGATCCACCGGTTCGGTGGCGCACTCCGGGGGAGCGGATCCGGCAGCCCTGCGTGGGTCACTGTCTGGCGTGTGCGTTCCGGCAGGACTCACAGCCGACACTGTTATGGCCCCTCTGGTTGATCAAGGCTCGCAAATTGCCACCCTGCCATGAATTTCCTCATTGCTTTGACAACTGGCGCTTTCGAGAAGCCGACGAGTCGAAGGTCGTCGAAGGCCAATGAGGGCCGCGGTGATTTGGCCCTCTGGGCGGGGGCAACTGCGGTCGAGCATCCGGACGACAGACTGACTTCGCGGGCCGCGCGGTTCAGCACAAGCGTCAGCGGCTCGCCCGATTGCACAATTTACTCGTTGCCGTTCTCGCACCTCGCGCTCCGTGTTGTCGGGTTTGTCGCGTCCCAAACAGGGTGATGTTTCAGTCGGCGTGCCGCCGCACTCTCAGTTGAGCCATTGAATAGACATTCGGAACGGTTGTTCTGAGGCGCTTCCTGCGCGGGTTGGCATGACTCTTGAGGTTCTCATTGTGCGGCGGCACCTGCCGCGGACCGGCATCACGGATTCATCGTCCTATTTGAGCTCTAGAAAGGAGACAACAATGAGGGCGGATATGTCAGCTTACGGTTTGACCGAATTATCTCCAGAAGAAGCCTCTGCAATTTCGGGAGGGCTATTCTGGGGAGTAGTTTCATTTTCCAGGAAAGCCGAGGTTCGATCCGACGCTGACCCGTGGGCGGGGGGCTACGAGCCGGTGCCGGACCGAACCGTCTCAGGCAACGCCGCGTATCTCGTCAAACATTGGGGCATCGGCGCGGCTAAATTGTGGCGAAACCGTGTCAAATTGTCGCGAATCCCAACAGACACTCCCTCAACGTGACAGGACGTTTCGCAAACAGCGCGGCGCCCCCTACTGGCCGGGCTAAGGACGGCATCGAAAGGTTTACCGGCCGGCGCTTCCAAAAACACTGATCCAGTCGTGCAAAAACGACAGACGAGGTAGACGTTTGATTCCGCATACCTGCCTGGCCAAGCAGTTCGCCGGCCTCACTGCCTGACCAGCATATCGCAATGTCCATTTTCTGTGGTTGAAATATATCCTTCAACGAAATTCACAGAGACTTAGCGCAAAAAATTGTCGGCAATGATACGCTCGCCACAACATCCAAGTCCCTGGCGGAAAAACCCTGACTTGTTTCATATGTCCGGCCGCCGCGCAGCATTTAGTCTTCGATTGAGCGAATGCCAAGATGAGATCTCATCCTGGTTGAAGGAGATGGAAGTGGCAATGTTTGCTTATGCTACCCGGATTGGTGCTGACCGATGATGACACTGGTCAGACGTCTGCGGACGGCAGCGCATCTTGATCGCCTTCGAATCCTGGGCCTTTGCGCGCATGCAGACCTAACTGTCTGCCAGCTGGCCGAGATTCTGGGTCTGCGTCGCGAGCACGTCCTGCGACACCTTAGGCTGCTCGCCAGAGCCGATTTTCTTTGGTGCGACGATCAACGTCGGTCCTACTATCTGAAAGCAGGAGGCAAGGACGGCGGGCTGGTTCAATTCTTGGTCGATCTCCTGCCCCCCAACCATGGCCGTCATAAACGAGACCTACAACGCCTCGAAGCGACGATGCAAGACGCTCGGGCGAAGGGGACCTCCTGCTTAATCGTCGAGACAGACCAACCCAAAAAAGCGGAGCGCGAAACTATCATGGACAACTCCGCCGACGGCGCCATCGCGCAGCCCGACACCTACGGACGGTCTCCCTTGGCCGCGGTCGATTGCCGCGTTCACGAACTGCTTCTAAGACAGGAGCGGCAGGAGCGCACGACGCTCAAACTGATCGCTTCTGAGAACTTCGCCTCTTCGGCCGTGCTGGAAGCGACCGGCTCGATTTTCACGAACAAGTACGCCGAGGGATACCCCGGTGCGCGCTACTACGCGGGAAACGAGATCGTCGATGAGCTTGAGAACCTCGCCATTGAGCGCTTGAAAACATTATTTGGCAGCGAACACGCCAACGTCCAGCCTTATTCCGGCTCGCCGGCCAATCAGGCTGTCTATCGCGCGCTTTTGAGCCCGGGAGACAAGGTGATGGGCTTGTCTCTCCCCGGTGGGGGTCATCTGACACATGGATGGGCCGTCAACTTCTCCGGCGCTGATTACAAACGCGTCTCCTATGGCCTCCACGAAAAGACGCAGCAGATTGACTATCACCGCTTGCGCGAGACGGCCAAGCGGGAACGGCCGAAACTCATTTGGGTCGGCGGAACGGCTTATCCGCGTGTTTTTGACTATGCGGCAATGGCCGAAATCGCTTCGGAGGTGAACTCCTATCTGGTGGCCGACATCGCACACATCAGTGGCCTGATTGTCGCAGGAGCGCACCCGAACCCCGTCGGCCATTGCGACGTCGTCAGCAGCACCTCTCACAAGTCAATCCGCGGTCCCCGCGGGGGCTTCATTTTGTCAAGGAATGAAGATCGCTACCAGGCGCTCTATCATCCGAAAAGCAAACACAATCTCGCCAAACGTATAGACCGTGCGGTGTTCCCTCTCCTGCAGGGCGGACCGCATATGAATATCATCGCCGCTCTAGCTGTCACTTTGCAGGAAGCCGCGAACCCGTCCTTCCGTGTCTACGGTCAGCAGATCGTCAAGAATGCCAAGGCGCTGGCCCAGGCGCTTCTGGAGCGAGGGTATGACCTGGTCACCGGGGGGACTGACAATCACATGCTGATCCTTGATATGCGCGATCGACCTCTGTCAGGCAAAGCCTATGCGGAGCGATTGGCAAAGGCAGGCATCATTACGAATTTTAACATGGTGCCGGGCGACCCGCGCCATCCGGCGGTCACAAGCGGAATTCGCCTGGGGTCGCCAGCAATGACGTCCATGGGCATGCGCGAGGCGGAAATGGTGCAGATCGCCGCCTTCATCGACCTGGTCTGCCGCCAGCCCGACGACCCAGATGTCCATGCCAGGGTGCGAAGAGAGGTCGCCGACTTCTGCGCTGCGTTTGAGGTCCCCGGCATCACCGACAAGTAAGGCGGGCAAATCGAAGGTCGCCACCTAACTCCAACATCTGAAGCGAGGACATTCAATGACCAGGCAGTTCGTATTCTCTTCCGAATCCGTCGGCGCAGGACACCCGGATAAGATGGCCGACAACATCTCGGATGCCATCCTGGATGCGATCCTCCGCACCGATCCGAAGGCGCGCGTCGCGTGCGAAGCGTTGGTGAAAACAGGGATGGTCGTTCTGGCTGGCGAGATCACCAGCGATGCGCAGGTCGATTACAGCCAAGTTGCCCGCGAGACGATACTCGATATTGGATACGATGACGATGCCATCGGATTTGATGGTCGCCGTTGCGCCGTCGTTCTGGCTCTCACCGAGCAGTCGCCCGACATTAGCCAGGGCGTTGACGAGGGACGAGGGCAGGATCTCGACCAGGGAGCGGGGGACCAGGGCCTCATGTTCGGGTTCGCATGCAGCGAGACCGATACACTCATGCCTTTGCCGATCCAACTCGCCCACAGTCTGACGAAAAGGCAGGCGGAGGTGCGGAAGGCGGGACAGCTTGGCTGGCTGCGCCCGGACGTAAAATCTCAAGTGTCCGTCCGCTATGAAGGTTTGCGCCCGGTGGCGCTGGATACCATAGTCCTGTCGACGCAGCATGCGGAGGAAGTCTCACAAGAAACGGTCCGCGAAGGCGTCATCGAGGAGATCATAAAGCCGGTCCTGCCTCCCAACTTGGACACGACGGGGATCAGGTTCCTGGTCAATCCAACCGGCCGGTTCGTCGTCGGTGGGCCGCGCGGCGACTGCGGGCTCACCGGACGCAAGATCATCGTCGATTCCTACGGTGGGATGGGACGTCACGGCGGCGGCGCCTTCTCGGGCAAGGACCCATCCAAGGTTGACCGCTCGGCCGCCTATGCGGCGCGGTACGTCGCAAAGAATGTCGTTGCCAGCGGCCTTGCGGAGGTCTGCGAGGTTCAGCTTGCCTACGCAATCGGCGTGGCTGCCCCGGTGTCTATCCTCGTCAACACTTTCGGGACCGCAAAGATCGAGGAAAAAAAGATCGAGCGCCTTATTCTCGATCTTTTCGATCTCCGACCGAAAGGCATCATCAAGATGCTTGATCTCTTGCGCCCGATTTACCGCAAGACCGCGACATACGGACACTTCGGCCGTGAAGAGCCTGAGTTCACCTGGGAAAGGACGGACAGAGCCGAGGACTTGCTGCGTGAGGCAGGACCCGGAGCCGCGTGAGGGCCGACGCCGGATCGAGCGCCATGCGGAAAGCCCATTCCAACTCCCGAGACCCGCGCCCGGCCGGCATGGCAGAAGGCCGGCGGACTGTTGAGCGGAGACTTTGATGCCGGATTATGACGTGCTTTGCATCGGCAATGCCATTGTCGACATCATCGCCCAGTGCGACGAGGAATTCCTCGAGACCAACGGCATCATCAAGGGCGCGATGAACCTCATCGACACAAGGCGCGCCGAACTGCTCTACAGCCGCATGGGCCCGGCGATCGAAGCGTCCGGCGGCAGCGCCGGCAACACGGCGGCCGGCGTCGCCAGCTTCGGCGGCCGCGCCGCCTTCTTCGGCAAGGTCTCCAACGATGCGCTCGGCGAAATCTACGCCCACGACATCCATGCGCAGGGCGTCGCCTTCGACACCAGGCCGCTCAAGGGCCTGCCGCCGACGGCGCGCTCGATGATCTTCGTCACCCCCGACGGCGAACGCTCGATGAACACCTATCTCGGCGCCTGCGTCGAGCTCGGGCCGGAAGATATCGAGGCCGACAAGGCTTCGGGCGCCAAGGTCACCTATTTCGAGGGCTATCTGTGGGATCCTCCGCGTGCCAAGGAAGCGATCCGGCAGACGGCGAAGCTGGCGCACGCAGCGGGCCGCGAGGTCTCGATGACACTCTCGGATTCGTTCTGCGTCGACCGCTACCGCGACGAGTTCCTCGACCTGATGCGTTCGGGCACGGTCGACATCGTCTTTGCCAACAGCCACGAGATCAAGTCGCTCTACCAGACATCGTCGTTTGACGAGGCGCTGGCCAAGATCCGCAAGGACTGCAGAATAGCCGCCGTCACCCGCTCGGAAAAGGGCTCGGTCATCGTGCGCGGCGACGAGACCGTGGTCATCCAGGCGACGGCGATCAAGGAACTGGTCGACACGACAGGCGCCGGCGACCTCTATGCCGCCGGTTTCCTGCATGGCTACACGCAAGGCCGCGACCTCAAGACCTGCGGCGATCTTGGCTCACTGGCGGCCGGATTGGTGATCCAGCAGATCGGCCCGCGCCCGCGCCAGAACCTGCGCCGCGAGGCCGAGCAGGCGGGACTCGTCCATCCGCACGTTCCAATCGCTGGCTCTCGCCTTCCCGTTGAAAAGGCTGTCCAGGGGACCGCGGGTAAATTGAAACCCCACGATCCCCGATAGGCGGCGGCTTTCCGTCTGCGTCCAGATCAGCAGAGGGATAATATCTGGGTTCCATCTTGTCTTGGCGGCGGCAGAGCCAAGCCTCGTCTCAATCGGATTTAGGCAGAGAGTTGCTGCTGGGCAAAGCGAAACCTTGGCGCCGGAGCCGTGCTTCAGTTCTCCTTTGGCACCACCGTGCCAGATTCTGGCCGGGCGGTTTAAAACACCCACAGAAATCGCGCACCGATCCCTCGCGGTCGACCTGTTCTTCCTTTTTGAATAGTTAGGACCGACACAGGGCAGTTCGCGAGATAGCTGCGTCTCGGCGCTACGCCCTTCAGCTAGCCCGCCTTAGCCCTTTGCGCCTTCTCGGCCGCGGGTCTCAAATGGGCAAGTGCTGCGCATGACTCCCTCATAAGCGGATCGTACGAGACAGATCTCGGCGCCCCCTTCAAGAATTCGTCGCGCATGTCGACCGCAACGGCTGCCTATCATCGCCTCGTTGCTCCCTCCGCCGTCTTTTCCCGTCGAGGCCTCATCGATCGTATTGCCGTACCATCTGTGTTGATGCCGTAGCCTTGCCGAAAGCTCCATGCCATACGGATGTTGGCGCAGGCGTCCGCCAGGTCGGGCTTCAGCTCCAAGGAAGCACCTACCCCATCCGAATACCGCGTGGCAGGGACGCGCATGACGGCCGTGCCGATATACTGCCCGGACAAAGCGATGGCTTGATCAAGGTGTGGTTGTCCGGGGGGAACCAGCATGACCCGATTGCCGGATCAAAGGTAATGGCAAGCGGATCGGGCTCAGTGAACTCGCGACGATCTCCGGCGCCAAACCTGGATCGCCGTGCGGCTGAATAGGGCAGCGTAGAGCATAGGTAGCTCATAATCAAGGTTTGAGACAGGAGCGGCAGCCGACGAGCCGCGCCAGGCGATCGTGCTGGAGTTCTGGATGGTACGCTGGCGGTGTCAGCGGTCCACCAGCCATGCCGGCGGGGATGACGGCGTGGGCAATGCAGTTGACGATCAGTTGCTCGTCTTAAACCAAGACGTCGCGTCCAACCAAGTTCACGATGAGCCTCACTGCTTGAGTCTTCCGCAATGCCCAACGAGCTCGCGCAGGAGACCGATCAGGCGTTACCCACTCGTTGTCGGATTTCCGACGATGTCGGACATGAGACACAACGCCATCAGCGTGATCGCTTGTTCTGAAACGATTTTCTCAGTTGGCACGACACATGCAGTCCTATCTGCAAACGCACTGCCGCGCCGCACCGACTGAGAAGAACCCACCTGATGATCACGCTTTTCGAACATGCGGTCGCCGCCGCGAACACTGAGCGTTCCCGAGCCGACGGAAGCCTCTGCGCTTTCATTCCTGGGGTTGTCCGGACATGACCGCATTCGATGTCCGTCCAACTCTGAATGCTCCCGCCGACGATCCCTACCTTTGGCTCGAAGATGTGGAAGGCGAACGGGCCCTTGACTGGACCGCCAGCCAGTCGGCAAGGACGCTGAAGCACTGCGGGGGAACGCGGTTCGAGCGCGACCGCGCGGCTCTGACGATGATTTTCGACCGTTTCGACAGGATTCCCGCGATTACGCGCCGCGGTCAGTACCTCTACAATTTCTGGCGAGATGCCGGAAATCCGCGCGGATTGTGGCGCCGGACCACCCTTGCCGCCTACATGAAGGCGGATCCCCAGTGGGAGCTACTGCTCGATCTGGATGCCCTCGCGGCTAGCGACGGAGAAGACTGGATCTGGGGCGGCGCGTCGATCGAGCCGGAGACGCGCGAAAGAGCCGTCCTGCGCCTGTCGCGCGGCGGCAGCGACGCGGTCGTGCATCGCGAATTCGATCTAGGGACTCTGAGCTTAGTCGCCGACGGTTTCAATCTCCCGGAGGCCAAAGGCGGCATTGATTGGCTCGATCCTGACACGCTTCTGCTTTCCAGTGCGCTTGGTGATGGCATGGCCACCCGCTCCGGTTACGCGCGCACCGTGCGACTGTGGAAGCGTGGCGCTGATCCCCTCACCGCGCCGGTAATCTTCGAGACCGGTTCCGAAACCCTGGGTGTGTCTGGCCATCTGGACCGCACCGCCGAGAGCGAGCGCCTTTGGTTTATCGAAAAGCCGGCCTTCTTCGAGGAGATAGTCCAAATCGGCGACAGGAGCGGGCCGAAGATTGAGATCGACCTTCCTCGGGACGCCTGGTGGAATGGCTTCGGCGACTGGCTGGCGGTAAAGCCGCGCGAACCCTGGACGGTTGGCGGGACTACCTACGCCGCCGACGCGCTGATCGGCATCTCGCTTTCCTCCTTCAAGGCCGGCGAGCGCGGCTTTGTCACCCTGTTTGAGCCAGGCGAGAGGCGCTCCCTGCAGTCATTTTTCTGGAATAACGGGGAGCTCATCATCTCCTACCTGGTGAACCTCGTTCCGCGTTTCGAGACGTTCACTCCGGGCCGGCAGGAATGGACGCGCCGAGCCCTGGACACCGTGCCCGGCCACGGGACTGTTAACCTTTGGTCACTCGATGCGCAACTTCACGAGACCAATGGAGAGGTCCTCGTTTCGGCTCAGGACCCGATCACACCGGCGCAGCTGCTCCTATTCGACCTCAATGACGCGCGCCCTCTCGGCGCCCCAGTAATCCTGAAGCGCAACCCCGAGACTTTCGACGCATCCGGGCTGGTGGTCACGCGTCACGAGGCAGTCTCGAGCGATGGTGAGATGATCCCCTATACGCAGGTCGGCCCGGCGAACGGAAACGGGGATGCGCCGGTTCACCTCACCGCCTACGGCGGGTTCGGCATATCGCTCCTGCCCCACTACAACTCCTCGATCGGCAAGCTATGGCTCGAACGCGGCGGCACGTGCGTGGTGGCGAACATACGGGGCGGCGGCGAGTTCGGTACCAGCTGGCACGAGGCGGGGCGCAGGGAGGGCAAGCGCCTCACCCACGACGATTTCGCCGCCGTTGCCGCCGACCTCGTGCGAAGGGGCATTACGCGGCCGTGGCGGATTGCCGCCGAGGGCGCCTCAAATGGCGGCCTCCTGATCGCCAATATGCTTACCCGCTATCCTGAGCATTTCGGCGCGCTGTTCTGCACAGTTCCGCTTATCGACATGCGCCGCTACACCAAGCTTTTGGCGGGCGCGAGCTGGATTGACGAATATGGCGATCCCGACAAGCCGGACGAT
This sequence comes from Mesorhizobium subarcticum, assembly GCF_055456085.1. Taxonomy (NCBI): domain Bacteria; kingdom Pseudomonadati; phylum Pseudomonadota; class Alphaproteobacteria; order Hyphomicrobiales; family Phyllobacteriaceae; genus Mesorhizobium; species Mesorhizobium subarcticum. Next base: position 189,986 of record NZ_JBVBEG010000002.1, read on the forward strand.
TGGACTTTCCTCAAGGAAATCTCCGCCTATCACGCCGCGACGGTAGGGCAGCCCTATCCGCCGATCCTGCTCGCCACCACGAAGCGGGACGACCGCGTCCACCCGGGCCACGCGCGTAAGATGGCCGCAAAGCTGCAGGCTCTTGGCTATCCCGCCTACTTTTACGAGCCCAGCGCGGGCGGGCACGGCTACGGCAAGGACAACCGGGAGCGGGCCGCATTCATTGCCCTGGGCAACAATTTCCTTCGCAGTGCCATCGGCTGGCACGCCGATGGCGTTCGATAGGTGGGCGCGCAACCCGAACAAGGCAACGTGTCAAACAAAGTGAGCACAGATCGGTGATTGCGGGAACGCGCAAATAATCTCGGCACAAGTCCCATACAAAACGAGCATGACACTCCGTCAATATAAATTAATCCGAGGAGATTCTTAGTAGTGCATTGCATCATTTCTGAAGGTAAAGGAGAGAATATCATGGCGAGAAAGCGAATGGGCGTGGCGCGGGGAGTAACAGCGGCCGTCGTTCTGATGATGGTGGGACAGCAGGCCGTCGCGGCGGAGCCTCCGGTAGCCGCAAGCGTCCCGCAGGCAGGGGTCTCGGTCACGGAAGCGCCAAGCCCTTGGCAGATCCGCCTGCGTGGGTTGGGGGTCATCACTGAGGATTCGGGCTACGTCAACGGAGTGCCCGGCTCCGGGCTTTCCTATTCGGATACCGTGATCCCGGAACTCGATATCTCGTATTTCTTCACGGACAACATCGCCGCCGAACTCATACTCGGCACCACCTATGCCAACATCGACGGCCAAGGAACGCTCGGCGGGCTGGGCAACATCGGCAAGGTTTGGCTGCTGCCGCCCACGCTCACAGTGCAGTATCATTTTACCGATTTCGGCGCCTTCAAGCCCTATGTCGGTGCCGGCGTGAACTACACAATCTTCTATAACCAGCATGCCGGCAGCGCCGATGCTCTCAAGGTTAAGAACACGTTCGGCACCGCGCTGCAGGTCGGGTTCGACTACATGGTGGATCAGCACTGGGGCGTCAACTTCGACGTGAAGAAGCTTTTCCTGAAGCCAGACTTCGACGTCACCGTGGCCGGGGCTAAACTGACGGGCAAGGCCGAGCTCGATCCATGGTTGATAGGCGCAGGTGTCACTTACCGCTTCTGATACGGAAGGCGAAGGTGGCTCTCCGACAGCCGATCTGACATTAAGGGCGCCTCGTGCGCCCTTTTGCCGTCGGCCCGCCGGTCCACTTTTGTCAACCAGCCGTCCCCCCAGGTTGTCCGAGCTGTCGGATATGCGACCTATGCCTACACCAGCACAACATGGGATGTGGAGGCCCCGGACACGCAGCTCAGCCATGACTACACGCCACCGGCTGAGAATAACCCCGACCAGAGGAGCGTCTCGCCGGATGGCAAATGGATCGCCTCTATCGATTGCAGGATGTTGCGCTGAGCCGGGACGGATCCGAGGGCAATTACTACGTCTTTTCGACACTGAGCTGGTCGCCGGACTCGCGCCACCTCGCGGCTTACCGCGTTCGCCCCGGCTACAAGCGGGAGATCCCCTACCTCAATTCGTCGACGGACCAGTTGCAGCGCGAATATTCAACGATGGTCTATCCCAAGCCGGGCTATGTCCTTCCGCTGCCCCAGCCGGACCTGTTCGACATTGCCAGCCAGCGCCAGGTCGCGATTGACAACGCCCTGTTCTCGAACCCTTTCGAAGTTTCCTCTCTCCAATGGTGGGAGGACGGCCGCGGCTTCACTTTCGAATATAACCAGCGCGGGCATCAGCCCTATAGGCTCGTCGAGGTAGACGCCGCCACTGCCGCGCGCGCTGCCTGATCGATGAAACCAGTGAGACCTCCGTCGATTACCGGCCGCTGGCGGCGGGGTCAGGAAGGTACCGGAAAAACCTTTCGTCACGATGTCGATGACGGGAAGGATATCATCTGGGTGTCCGAGCGCGACGGGCACGAGCACCTGTACCTGTTCGACGGACGGACGGGCGCGCTCAAGAGCCAGATCACCCGAGGTGAGTACGTGGTCCGGGGGGTAAACCATGTCGATTCGGTCAGGCGCCAGATCCGGTTCGAGGCGAGCGAGTTGAACCCGCGAGAAATACACCCTCCCGGAACAGTGCGATGCGCCGATGGGTCCAAGGCCTCGTTCCGTCACGGTCATTTTTGAGCAGGCGCCGGCCTTGGCCGCAACCGACGCGGACATCATTCCTTTGATGCCGCCGCCGATGATCAGTAGTCGGCGAGTCATATCCCGCTGCCCATTTCTTCGCCTGCGGTGTCGGACCAGCTGTCGACGGAGGTACGACTGATGAATCCAGGATGCTCGGGGTTCGCGTATGGCGAGCGCCCAAGAAGGCTGTTGAGGATGCGACGTGCGCGCCAGGCCAGCAGCCTAAGATTCGGATCGGCCAGCCCGCGCTGCCCGAGGTTCACGTTCTGTACGAAGATGCGTCTGTCACGCGGTCCGTCCCAGGACACCGAAAAGTCCTCGCCAATAACCATCTCTTTGTCGATCTGTTCCAGCCGGTCCGCGATCGGTTCCAAGAAGCCTGGCACCGCGCTCTCGTAACCGGTGGCCAGGATGACGATGTCGGCCGTGACTTCTTCGATATCGTCAATGCCGCGCTGCAGGGTCAGCCTGTGACCCGCGCCAGCGTTGATGCAGCGCGAGACGTTGCAACCCGGCCGCAGTGCGATGTCGCATTGGTTTGGCTCGAGAAATTCGTGGCGGTACAGCGCCTGATACACAGCGCGCAACGTGCTTTCCGAAATGCCGTCCGAGGCAAGCACAAAACGCCGAGGGAAGAGCTTCCGCTGCGACTCGCTCATCGCCGCGAAACGATCCGAAAAGCAGGGCATGAACAACTCGTTTGTGAACGGGCTGTTGTCGATGGGCAGGTAGTTTTCGCGCTGTGAGACCCAAGTGATCGAGGCAGGCCGCTGTTCGTTCGGCCGGCTGACAAGATGCAACAGCACCTCGGCTCCCGACTGTCCCCCGCCAACCACGCAGACATCCTTTTTCCGCACTTCTGGATGGATGTGCAGTACATCAGATGAGTGGAACAGGTTGGCCCCAGTCCAGCCCTGAAACTGAGGCGGAATTTGCGCCTGCTTGCCAATGCCGACCACCACGTTTCTGGCGCCAAGAACCGCGTCGTCCGTCCGCACCCGAAACTCGCCGTCAAAGCGGATTTCGCGCACCGTCTCTCCGCCGCGGACAAGCGGATTTTTTTGGAAAGCCCAGTTCAGGTACTGCTCGAACTCAGCTCTGAGCACGGCCTCGAACTGTGCGTTCAGGAAGTGGTACAGACGCCCGTTCTCGTGCAGGTAGTTTACGAAAGTGTAGGCCGATCGCGGATTCACCAGCGTGACCAGATCCTTGAAGTGGCTGACCTGGAGCTCCGAGGAATCGAATGCGCTGCCTGGATGCCAGCGGAAGTCGACTTGCCGATCCAGGAACAGTGCCCCTTGCCCGATTTCCTCGTGTAACTGACACGCAAGGCTCAAATTAGACGGGCCAGCACCGACCCCAATGCAAGAGTGCTCCACTTGTCTTGCTCCTATAGCGTTTCCCAATAAGGGATGTTCGCGGCAAGTATCGGCCATAGCTGTTGGGCTTACCCTCCAGCAGGGATTCTCGACCTTGGTGCCGCTGGATTTGCAGCAGCTTGTCCTCGCGTTCGTGTTGTCGGGTGTGAAGCCCGTGGATCCAGCCCAGTGATAAGATCAACAACTCATGCCGGCGACATGTCGCACTTGGGCGGATTGTCGTATGTCCGCCACGTCGCCGTCAGCGACATGCTTCCAAGCCTCCCGTATCTAATCGGCGCAGTCGCCCGCCTTGGCCATGATGCGCCGACCTTCGACCGGCTTGGTGACCGTCAAGGCTGCGGTGTTGAATGCAGCGACAGTATTTCTCGATGAGGCTGATCATAGGAGGACATCCGCTGGGGCGTTCTGAATGTCCCCTGCATCGAACGTGCCAGAAGGAAATTATGTCAAACCAACGGGCAGCAGGTTCGTGATCGGGTCGGGTATCTGCTCACGGCAGACTCAGACCAAGTTGCAACGGCCAAAATGTTTAGAGAACGATTCCCCGATAACCAGATCATTAGTGTTGCCCGCCGGGCCGATCTCACAGCAAAAGTGATTTTGCCTCACGTTCACGATATTCGGTCAATCGAGAAAGCGACTATTGAAGCCTGCCAGTTTGAGGGTGCGGTCATAATCGTGAACGGCGAAAGGGTGGGTAAACGACCAGCTGAATATGCGCCGCCCGAAACCGCAGCGTTGTGCAGACTGTTGCGGATGGAATGCTGGACGAGACAATTAGAGCGTTACTGCATAGGACCAGTGACGCGTCAGACGCGATAAAAAGTTCCAAAGGGCAAGGCCGTTCTCCTGGTTGGAAGTGATGCGGGTCGGCAGCTCTCGCCGACTCGCACTTAAGTTGCAAAGCTCGTGCCATTTGCTTAGCTTTGCTGGATGGAACCGCAACAGAGCCGACTCAACCGAGGCCTAGAATGAAGCGCCGATTAGGTGAATGGATAGGCCGCGCGTTCAACGGGTAGAGTGAGGTAAATCGCTCGATGTCTGCGGGGTCGACGTCGACCGGCTCCATTGCCACCATCCACTCGACGTTTTCGGTGCATGGCGGTGTCGTCAATGACCCCTCGTAGGTCCAGTAGCCAAGCGACGCCGGCAGGAGCCCGTTGGGATCGACCTCGTCGACCGCGATCTCCTCGCCTGACTTTCCGGGAAAGGCCGCGGCAAGGCCGGCAAAGCTGACATTTGTCGCGCCCGGCCTCAAAAAGACGCCCAGCACACCCAGACCACCGCTCTGTGTGTCCTTATGAACGAAATGCGCTTCCATCGGGAAGGTCTTGCCCGCCATCTGGTGTTCGCTCGGCGCATGAAAATGGAACTGTACCAGTTCGTAGACACGATCCCCGCGAGTCAGCGTGCTGCCTTCCGGCATATTGATTTGGATGGTGTGGCCGTTGTTCACCATCTTGCCGCCGCCTTTTCCCCAACCGATGGCGATATGTGGAATCTCGGCCTTGACTGCGCTCTTGATATTGATCGGTGATTGCTGCGTGCCTGCCGAGCAGGCGAAATTTTTCTTGTCCAAATCGGCCCAGTGCTCCGGTCCGTCCGGGCCTGTATATCCCCAATGAGTGCTGGCCGCATGCGCGGCTTGAACGCAAACCGGGCATGCTCCGAGGGCGACGAACCCTTTAATCAGATTACGACGATGCATATTGTTTTTGCTCCTTAATGCGAACTGATGTTTCCGATTGCGGCTGTCCTAGCAGGCCCCTGATCGCCAATAGGGCGACGCATGTGGTCAAGTGCGGGGCGACGCCTGGCGCAAGCCTTGGCTTCCGTCCATGAAGCAGACTGGCGGCTTCGACCCCGCAACCGCGCTGATTTAGGCTAACCGATTACAGATTGACATTGAGCAGACCTGAACGTGGCGGCACACCAATAACTCGCGGCGGTACCCCATCTAGGGTTGCGTACAATCTTGCGAATTTTTCTCGCTATTCGCGGCGGCAGAGGGAAAAGTGCTTCGACATTCGATCGTGGAACTGGAACACAGCGCCCACGGCAGCCGTCACCAGCGTAGGGGACTTTTTCGCCGGGATCGTAGAACTTCTCATTCTCCTCACAGAAACTACGCGGTTTGTCGCGGCCGTTGTCACGGGAGAGTGCGTCCCAGCCTTGTTCGCGACCGATTGATCCTTGCCCTCGCAAGCCAAGGTGGCGTCATCGCCTCGACTAACGTCGTTCCAGACATTGCCCTTGAAACCCAAGAGCACGTCGTGACCCTCGCTGCCGACGGTTTCGGAACTTGAGCTAACCGAATACCCATTGTTATCCCAAATACTACTTGTGATACGGCCCACCAAAACCAAGCGCCTTCATATATTTCTCAGCGGAGCTTTGGAAAATCGATTGGTTGGATGGGGCACATTTACGGGATGGATATCTTGATGTCGCGTTCGCCTTTCTGCTTACCAATGCCGCGGCAGCGGCTGATGAGCAGCGAGGATCCGGCGGATGCGGAGGCGAAGATGGGTTTCGGTGTTCTGCAGCACCCCGCGCTGGTCTCTTTGGAGCATGTGATGATCTAGTCACCCCGACGATGGCGCGTGTTATACGGCGAACAAAAAAAGGCGACGGGCGGCGGCGGGCACGGACGCCGCCGACCAGCTGCGTTCCTGCGCGTCGGTGGCATGCCTGGCGACATAAACAGGTCGGGGTCCATCGCTACTTCGAACCCAACATGGTCTGAAACCGGTCTGGTCGCCATCTGGTTTATCTCGGAGGTCAGTGTTCATGCACCGGATTGAGATCACACAGTCGGTCACCAGTAGGTTGGTTGTACAGTCCCGCCGGAGGCGGCTGTTGCGGAGGCAGTCCACCCGCCACAAGCGCGGATGAGATCGGTCGCGAATTCAAGCAGCTTGGGCCCTCCGCGACGCGCGGCCGACAGGCAGAATTATCGAAGCAAGTTGTGTGCCGGACTTGCGCCGATGATGCTGCACCACTTCTCCGTGCGCGCGGCCCGGCCAGGTCACGATTTCGTCGGGCTTTCGACATTCTCGTCCAGTCTCAGACACAACATGGTTTGCTGGTAGATACCTCACCTCATCCCACCTCAGTCGCGCAAACGGACCGACCTGCCCTGAACGAACGCGGCAGCCACCTGAGCCAGAGCGGAAGTTGTGACCGCCTGACAGTACGCGCCCGTTGTGCGACCTTCGGGGTGTGATTGGACGCCCACCGCAAACTGCCTGTCTTGCGAGCCCGCGGATTTCCGAGCTTTACGACATAGCCGATCGATACCACTTCGATCCAGGGAACGCTGATACGGTGACCTGGTCGAGCTCAGTACCTTTGCTGAGGGGCGAGTAAGCGACTAAAGGCGCGCCCCACTCCTGCTCGCGCCGAACGGTTGCCTGCGAAGCAGTGAACCCCTGCTTCAAGTCAAATGGCATGGCGCTTGCGATGTAGTCCCTAGAACGCATCCAGCACATATGAAAGCCACGAACGAACCATGGCCTATACGCGAAGCTGCATGCAAGCGCCTGAGGAAACTATGCCCATTCCGGCTATACATCGAAGTATCATCCCTTCCAGACCTCCGTGCTCGGTAGCTGTCTTGCGCATGGCTGTTCTGGGACCGACGCGCCAATTCATGGCGCTCCCCCAATTGCTGGCCGGTCCTGATCAACGTGTGAGTGTCAAAGAACTCCCAAAAAGGGATGCCCAAGCTGACGTCGGGGCATCACTGCCAACCACCTTCGGTACTCCGAAATCGGGGCTTTCTCTCGCAACCCAACAGTTGGCGCGTCACAGCCCTATTTCGAAACTGACCCTTCTAATCACCACGCCTGTTTCCTCGATGACGAGCAGCGGGTCGTCGATGTCCCCTTCAGGCGATCGCCGCAAAAGGCTGTCGGCGCCGCCCGAAGCCACCAAGATCACCTATGTCGACGTCGTTCGGGTAATGAAGACCAGAAGCCAACATGCTCCCATCCCACGAGAATCAAAGCGGGTCGGCTTATCTGGTGCCTGGGGCGCCGAGGCCGACAAATGTCGGCACGCCCAGAAGGCGTGCACAAGTTTTCATTTAAAGGAGCAAGCTGATGACCGTGCACAAGAGGGTTCCCTTCGTCACCTTTCTCACGCGTGTGCGCGATGAGTCAGTTCAGGGGCCCAATCCATATCGCTGGGAAGAAAAGACATCCGACGACTACTTTGCCGGCAAGCGCGTCATCCTGTTCTCGCTACCTGGCGCCTTCACGCCGACCTGCTCGACCTACCAACTGCCCAAATTCGAAGACCTCTATGACGAGTTTGAGAAGGAGGGAATTGAAGCCATCTACTGCCTTTCCGTCAACGATGCCTTCGTCATGAATGCGTGGGGGAAATCCTTGGGCCTGCAGAAGGTACGGCTCATCCCGGATGGATCGGGCGAGTTTACGCGCAAAATGGGCATGCTGGTTGCCAAGGACAATCTCGGCTTCGGTATGCGCTCTTGGCGCTACGCCGCCCTTATCAACAATGGCGTGGTGGAGCAGTGGTTTGAGGAGGATGGTTTCTCCGACAACTGCGAGGCCGACCCCTATGGCGTATCATCCCCGCAGAACGTTCTTGAAACCCTCAAGGCTGCCGCATGACCTAGCAGCGTCAAAGCCTCGCAGATCCCATTGGCCACCGCCAGAGCAACGCTCGACAGGAGTCGCGCCCACCATGCAATCCTCAGCAAGCCTGCTTCAACGTCAGAAGCAATCTATGATTGCGTCGCCTCAACTGATTGAGTCGATCCGATTGCTGCAACTGGCGCATACCGAGCTGCATCAGTACGTGGGGCAGGAAATCGCAAAGAACCCGCTTTTGGAGTTGGCGCCAAGCGAGGAAGGGCCGTCTGGAGATGATTGGGCGATTCCGGAAGAGGTTCCCGACATCGGCGTACGTGAAAAGGACTTTGACAAGCCGATCAGTGCCGAGGCCCCGGAAAGGTTCATGCAATCGAAATCGACCGGCAACTCGACCGGCAACACAGCCAACGCCCCGCCGGGCGCGGGCAATGCAGTCGACAATTTTTCCGTCTCCGCCGAAACATTGCACGACCACGTCGCGCGTCAGATCGCCCTCACTGCGTTCACATCGCAGGAGAGGCTGATTGCTGGCCAGCTTGCCACTCATTTGGAAGATACTGGCTATCTTCAGGTAAGCCTTGTGGAACTGGCCGGCAGCCTAAACGTCCGGGCGGACGATGTGGAACGGGTGCTCGGAATCTTGCAGCACTTTGATCCACCGGGACTTTTTGCGCGAACGCTCAGCGAATGCCTTGAGATCCAGTTGCGCCAGCGAGACCGGTTCGACCCGGCGATGGCAGCGTTGGTTGCCAACCTTGAGATGCTTGCGAGACGCGATTTTCAGGCATTGAAGCAGCATTGCGGCGTCGATGAAGAAGACCTTCTCGACATGTTGCATGAAATCCGTGCTCTCGACCCCAAGCCTGGAAATCAGTTCCACACCGGAGGGCCGGAATGCGTCATGCCCGAAGTCTTGGTCATGCCCTCGCCTGGCGGTGGGTGGCACATCGAACTTGATCCGAACACGCTACCCAAGCTGCTGATCAACCATACCTACTTCGCCGAAGTCTCGCGCGCGGCCGTCCAAAATTCGAAAGATCAAGCATTTCTCCACGAATGCTTGCAAAACGCGAACTGGTTAATCCGCAGCCTCGATCAGCGCGCCAACACGATTCTTAAGGTTGCGACTGAAATCGTGCGCCAGCAGGAGGCCTTTTTGGAACATGGCGTCTCCCACCTGAAGCCTCTCAATCTCAGGACTGTCGCTGAAGCGATCAACGTGCACGAGTCGACGGTAAGCCGGGTGACATCCAACAAGTACATGCTTACCCCACGCGGTGTTTTCGAGCTGAAGTACTTTTTCACTGTCGCGATCGCCTCCCGCGAAGGCGGCGACGCGCACTCCGCCGAAGCTGTGCGTCATCGGATCAAAGCGATAGTCGCCGGAGAATCGCTTGCTGACGTGCTTTCCGACGATGATATCGCTGCCCGGCTCAAGGAAACCGGCATTGATGTTGCACGCCGCACCGTCACAAAATATCGCGAAGCGATGAACATCCCCTCCTCTGTGCAACGGCGACGGGAAAAGCGCTTATGGCTAGAGGGCGATCAAGGCTCCGCGGCCTAGCAGCGCTGACGAAAGCGGCGCTTAATCCAAAGCGATCCCGTTCTTGATGTGTGCGAGGCGGCTTTCGCCTTGCTCGGGGCCGAAGCAGCTTTCGAAATCATTGCATTCCCGGCAAGTGGGCGCGGTGCATAGCGAAAAACCTTCGGCCTCGCAGAGTTTGCGGTAGAAGAACTTCTTCCATTTCATGTTTTGGGTGTTGCCGGCTGCCAAGGTCGGAAAATGCGTGGAAAGCAGGCGGCTGAGCTCGGCCCGATTGAGAAGGCCAAGATCCTGCCAGAGATGGTTGTTGCGCATGGCACGCCGGGCGACGATCTTAGCGAAGCAGGCGCTCGCCGGGTCGCCCGGCCGGGCATGCGCCAGCAGCAGGCTGTGCAGAAGTTCTTCTTCCATTTCCGGCTTGGGGTCGCATAGCTCGTCCAAGGCGAAGGCGTTCATCGCGGTAGCGGGGAAACTGTGGGTCAGCACGTCGCGCAGCTCTGCGCGCGAAAGGCCAGTCGACTCCGTCGCCGTCGCCTCGCCGGCCTCGACCTCCTCGAGCGCACACGAAAGCACACAGGCAAGCACATGCTGATCGAACCCACTCTTCAACTCGATCCGCGGCCATTGGCGGGCGCAGAGCCAACTATAGTGATGAGCGAACATGGTGCCGTTCTCCTGGTCGTCTGCCGCGACCTTGTCGGCCGCAACATGCGTCTGGCAGTTCTTTGGGTAAACGCGGGCTCCGCAGCCAATGCAGCGGCCGGCCTGGTCGACGAGCATGATCATGCGGTTGAGCTCGGCGTCGAGGTGTTCGCCCTCGCCAGCACGGAGGGTTCACTCGCTGATCGACGCTATGGAGGTGCACCGCCCGCGCGAGCAGACCTTGAAGCAGCGGCCGAAGCCGATGCAGGTCGTGCCGTCGAGAGTGGTCAGATATCGCGGCACCCATCTGGAGGCGTCGCGGGTGACGAAAGCGCTCATCGGGAGTTCCCCAATGCATGGAGCTTTCTTGCAGCTGCTGAGCGCCCGGGGTACCGCGGGCATGCGGAAGCTGCATCCTCACTATGCGAGCGGCGTAGTGACACCGCTTCCGGGCCGCAGACCGGAGCCACAGCGATGGATAGCCTGGCAAGGCACTGGTTTGACTGATCTTCGACATAGGTTGCCCCAAACCCCATCACGACAAGCGACCTGGAGATTCCGTCCTACCTTGTGCGCGCGCTTCTGCCCTTTCGAGACGACAAGCAGATGAGGTGGAAGCTCAAGCCGTTGCGGATTTCAAACCCTCGCCTGAGGGAGGGACTTGTTGACCGCCGGGATGATCTTGTCTCCCCAGAGCTCGATCTGGCGCAGCATTGTCTTTTGGTCGAAATCCCCCAATTGGGTCTGAATTGCGATCTGGTCCGGTTTCAGGATATCCATCTCTTCCAGTAGGCGATCAATCACGCGATTCACGCTGCCGATCGGCAGGTTCTCGCGCATAGTCTCCAATGACAGATCCTGCTGCGTCGGCGTTTCCTGCAGCAAATAGCCGTCCAGGCTCTGCTGGCGGCGCTGATGCAGTGCTTCAGACAGCCGGCGGTGGAAGCGGGCATTGTCGAGATAGCTGTTTATCTCTGCCTGGTCGTCGCTGGCATAGCAGCAACGCAGCAGCGATATCTTGGCGTCCGTGACATTCTTACCTTCGGAAGCCGCCGCCTCCTCGATCGATTCGCGCAGCGTGCTCAAAGTCTCTAAGCCGTTGTGGAATGCTGTGACAAAGAAATTGTGTCCCTCGCGATAGGCCCGGCTCATGCGCGGGGGACCGCCGGCGATCCAGATCGGCGGGGTCGGCTTCTGGACGGTGGGCACCGAAATCGCCGTCGGGGGTATCTTCTCATACCGGCCATCGTGCTCGAAGATATTTTGGTTGAGGCCCTTCAGAAGGATGTCCAGATATTCCGAAAAGATGGCCGGCGCCTCATCGATGTTGACGCCAAAGCGTTCGAACTCGAATTGCTGGTATCCCACGCCGACTCCGAGCTCGAGACGGCCGTTCGCCACGACGTCGGCGAAGCCGATCTCGGAAAGCAGTCGCTGCGGGTGATAGAGCGGCAACACGCACACGGCAGTGCCGAGGCGAATGGTGCTTGTCAGGCCGGCGCAGTGCGCCACCATCATCAAGGGCGACGGAACAAGGCTGTAATTGTTGAAGTGGTGCTCGGCGAACTAGGCGGTGTTGAAGCCAGCCTGCTCCGAAAGAACGGCTTGTTCGATTGAGTTGCGGATGACGCTGTCGGAAGATTGATGATAGCCGCGCTGGGCGGCCAGGATGAAGGTTACGAATTCCATGGTCTTTCATGTCTCCAGAGGGAATTGGTAGAACAGGGGATGCGATCGGCATGCGCACAGATGGCTTTGGCCACGGTGTGGATCCGATGGTTGGCGGCGGCATAGTCTTGCGGCAAACCGCTCGCATTCTGCGGTTGCACGCGCGCCCGCGAGCGGTTGGAACTGCTTCGACCGCGATGCGGACGTGTTCGTCGCCGCCGAACATCTTCGATCGTAGACAGCGCTGCGGGCGCGGCGCGGGCGGAGCTTGAAGCCTTGGATGTCGTATCGGCTTCGACGAGCCGCAGCCGTCGCCTGGCGAATGGCGAATGGCGATAATCAACCCGCGTCCTCCGCAAAATATTCGTCATAAAATTCGCTGGCGTTTCCCGCATCGCCGAACGAGGTCCAGCCGCCGTCCACATAGAGGATCGAGCCGTTGATGTATGAGGCGTCAGACGAAGCGAGGAAAAACGCCGCGTCTGCGACGTCTTTCGGCCGTCCCATCATGCCCATCGGAATTCGTCGTGCGATCGCTGTTGAGTCGATGCAGCCGGCCTTCACCAACTGAGCAAGTGCAGACGTGCGGATGTAACCGGGAGCGACGGTGGCTGTCCGAATGCCGACCGGCCCGAGTTCGGCCGCCATGCATCGGGTCAGCATGTCCACCCCCGCTTTCGAGGCGCCGTAGGCATGGCGCGGCGCAAAGGGCAGAAAGCTGTTGATCGATCCGAGATTGAGGATCACGCCGCCGGGGCGCATCGCTTTGGCCGCCTCACGCGCGCAAGTGAAGGCGCCGGTGAGGTTGACACCCAGGACCTGGTCGATTTCTGCCGGCATTTGTTCGATGCCCGCCACAAAGGTGTCGGCAATAGCAGCACCGTTGACGAGGATGTCGATGCGCCCGAAGCGTCCCCTCATCTCCTCGAACAGCGCCACCACCTCGCTCTCGATGGCCACATCCACGAGTTTCGCCAGGTTCTTTCCGCCGAGCGATCCAGCGAGTACAGTGGCGGCAGCGCGATCTTTATCAGCAATCACGACGGTATCGCCGGTCGCTGCAAAACAGCGAACTATGGCGGCGCCTATGCCGTTCGCGCCACCCGTGACGAGCACGATTCGCGCATCGGTTCGTTCGCTCTCAGAAGAGAGCTCGGCTCTGGGCGTCCCTTCCACCGCCGGGTGCGCGTCCCCCGGCTGGTTGAATGACGTCCAGCCGCCGTCGACCACCAGCACCGATCCGGTGATGTAGCGCGCCTCAACGCTGGTCAGAAAACGCACGGCCCGGGCGATCTCGTCGGGCCGCGCCATGCGCCCCATCGGCACGCGGCGGCGTACCGCCGCAAGGTCCATTTTACCCGCGCGTTCCAGTTCTGCGACCATCGGCGTGCGCACATAGCCTGGCGCAACCGCCGTCACGCGTATGCCGCGCGAAGCCCATTCGCATGCAAACGACTTCGTCAACGAGATCAGGCCCGCTTTCGAGGCTGCGTGGGCATTGCGCCTGGGACTGCCGACCAGCCCCCCCAGCGAAGCGACGTTGACGATGACGCCGTCCCGCTTCATCCGCCTCGCCGCTTCGCGGGCCATGACAAACGGCCCAATCAGGTTTACTGCCAAGCCGCGCCGGAAGGCATCGGCTGCCGTGTCGACAGTCGCAGTCATGGTCGGTCCGATGGCCGCGTTGTTGATGAGAACGTCGATTTGAGCGAACTGCGCTTCGACCCGGCCATAAAGGGCGAGGACTTCCACGTCTCGCGAGACGTCGCATTCGAGGCCAAGATGCGGGTCGCCGAGGCCACGGGCCAGTTCAACCACGCCGCTGCCCGGAAGGTCCACCGCAACAACAGTGTCTCCACCCCCGGCAAGGATATCGACCAGGGCCCGGCCGATCCCGCCCGCGGCGCCTGTAATGATGACGATGCGTCCTGCCCGCTTCATAAGAACTTCTCCGCGCCGAGCCTCAGCGATGTCACCCCATCAATATTCGGCCGCCAAATGATCCGTTGCGGCAAAGCAGCACGTCGTGGTGATGGCCAGTTGGCCGGCGAAGCTGGCGACGGACCCTTTGATGAGAGGCGATCTGGATCCAGGTAAGCCACTTGCCTCTGCGAACCGGTCCTCCGGTCTGAGCTTGGGGGTCGGAGACTGCCGCGCAACAGAGTCCCGTTCTTGCGTCAGCAAATTTATCAGCGACAGAGCAGACCGCTGTTGCGGTCACGCCGCTACGGGGCAGAAAGACAATCCTCTCGGCTACGTCTTTACCGGGCAGGCTCTCACCGGGATCGCTGTGCCATTGCAAAATCATCATAGCTTTTGTCTCCGTTCGGAACCTCTGCAGGCCTGATGGCGAGGAGGATGCGATGCTTCTCAAGCGCGTAGACTGGGTCATCCGGATGAGGTGCGCCGATAGGCTGCCGCGACCCGAACCGTTCTGCCTCAGGGATCGCTGCTGGGATCTGCTCCTCGAGCCAATCGTAGACCACCGTCCGTTCGGCAATCCGCCACTCCCCTTCCCTTTTCTGAAACAGATCGCAGTAGCGGCCGCAGAGGAGCGTCTGGCGTACTTCTCCGTATTTGTCCGGTCCGCGTTGCAGCGCGGTGAAATAGCTCTCGACCGCGGCTTCTGTCGGGGTGATGAATTCGATCAGGATGTTCGTGATCTGATGGATGTTGCGAGGCCCAGTCTGGAAGATCCCGAGCGCAAACCGGATGAAGCCCTCTGCCGAGCCGCAATAGGCGCCGTGATTGTCATGCGCATCGAGCCAGTACGCGCTGCGCAACGCCGCCTCGTCCGCGCGGTCTATCCCGCGGCAGTACCGATAGAGGCAGTCGCGGATCGCTTCACGGTCGAGTAGTTCGGTAATTTTTCCCTGGTCCATCGTCTTGGTCGCAAATCCTGTGATCGGAAGAGGTTCGCTAAGCCGCCCAAGTTTTTTCACACCATGGGAGCACCTCGTTTCCGGAGATGCCCCTGCACCGTTGGCCCAGGACGGCGGCGCGCCGCATGCCGTTCTTTCCAGTGTGCGGCCACATGGTCGAAAATCAAACCCGCCGGCCTCTCGGTTGAATGACATCCGATTCAGCCCGCGCAGCGGGTGTAGCGTCGAGTTCCAGTGCACGTTCGGGGCAAGATCGCGTGCCTCGTGACGCAAGTAGGTGCTTCCCCTCCGCAACCTCAATGTCACCAGGCAGGATGTAGCCCTCCTCATCGAGCTTGAAGATATCGGGCGCTTGCGCCGAGCATCGCGCGTGACCCTGGCATTTGGGTTTATGGACGATGATGCGCATACCGCTACCTTCAATTTCCGTGCCCGCTCGGGGCTGGCTTCATCAGGACCAGTGCAGGATCAGATTTTTGATCCCGAATACATGGCCGCCAGAGGTGATGGGTGCCGTACCTTTCTTGATCCGGAAGGCCGGAATGCGCGCCAGCCACTCCTCCAGGCCAATGACAATCTCTCGCCGGGCAAGGTGTGAGCCAAGACAGCGGTGGGGACCATAGCCAAAGGCGGCGTGGCGGTTGTTCTCTCGCGCCAGATCGATCGTGTTGGGGCATTCGAATTCTGCCGGGTCACGATTGGCAATCATCGTGGCGCAGGAAACGTAATCCCCCTTACGGATCGGCGCGCCTTCGAAGTCGATGTCCTTGGTTGCCACTCGGATCATCTGAACGGTCGGATAGGCGCGCAGCAATTCTTCAGCTGCGAGCGCGATCCGGTCCGGTTCGCTCCGCAGCAGTTCCTGATCTTTGAGGTTGCGGGCGAGATACGCCAAGTCAAAGCCTATAGCAGCTGCCACCGTATCGAGCCCCGCGACGAACACAAGCACGCCGATGCCACGGACTTCCACGTCGCTTAGCTGGCGGCCCTCGACCTGTGCCTGCACGATGAAGGTCATAAAATCGTCGACCGGGTCCTTGCGGCGCTTGGTCGCAAGCTCGTCGATAAAGGCAACAATTGTCTGGGCAGCGGCCGGTCGTTTCAGATGGTCGCCGTGGATGAGATCTTTCGCCCAGCCGACAAATGTATCGAGCCGGTGATCCGGCAACCCTAGAAAGCGAAGGAAGATGTGGACCGTGAAAGGAAAGGCGAACTCCTTCATGACGTCGCAGCTTGTGCCCGCTGCGGCAATCCTATCGATCAGCGCGACCGCTCGCTCGCGGATAGCCGGCTCCAATACCATGGCCCGCTTTGGCGAAAGCAGCGGATTGAGCAGTGAGCGAAAAACGCCATGGGCCGGTGGGTCAAGTTCGAGCGGGATCATCGGCCAGTTTTCGCCCAGCGCGGATGCGAAGATGCTGCGATGGCTCGAAAAGGTTTCAGCGTCCTGCAGCACCCGGCGCTGGTCGCTGGCGCGAGTGATGACCCAGGTGCCGCGGCCATCGCGCGTGTTGTAGGGAGAATAGAAGATCGGCGGCCCGGCATGGACGCAAGCGACCGCTGCGTGCGGGTCCCCGTTGGGCGTCGGCAGCATGCCTGGCGACGTAAACAGGCTGAAGTCCCTCACCATTTCGGGCGGGATGTGATCTGGAACCCAGTTAATCGCCATTTGGCTTCTCCTCAATGTCAGGCGTTCTGGCGCTCGATCGGGATCCCACGGCTGGTCACACGTCGATTACCAGCGTTCGGCACGTCCTGGCTCAGGCGCCGTAAAGATTGGCCGTCACCGCTGAACTCCATCAAGCAGTGCTGACGTCCCCTGACTAAACTTGTCGGGGCAAGTTGCGTGCCGATTAGCGCACCGTTTGCGTTGCACCAGTTGGTCCGAACCGGTGGCCCGGTCTTGGCGGCCTTTTGGTCGGATTGCGCCATTCTTGTTCAGCTTCGGACACACGAAGGAGCAAATGAAAGGACCCTCAAGCATGCGAACGCCGCGACCCGAGCCGAATTTGGTCCTCACCACTCCCGAGTGGCGCGCTTGCTGAGAGCTGGGGGATGTCAAAGCCCCCTCGACAGAGCGGGAATAGCAACAGTGCGCGTCGTGGATGCTGCCACAGCGTGTATTCGCAGACCGCCGTGACTGCGCACGCAAGAACGCGCTGGATCTAGAGACAGCGCTCCTTACGCGGTCGACACACAGTGCCAGCCAGTGTGCGACAATGCATCGGCCGGCCCGTCCGGAACGGCTTACCTCTTTCCCGAGCCGGTGCGGAAGTGCAGATTTACCCTAACCATACAGCACCATTGCTCGGTCCGGGTGACCGAGCGAATGTGCGGCATGAGGTAGCAAAAGCCACCGATCATTATTCAACCCGTTGATAGCGAGTGGCTATTTTCAACGTCTCCGAGGGTGGCGGACGGAGGCTTGACGCAGCCGTGCGGAACGGCTGCGGCATTTCTGAACCGTCGCCACCGACCGATTTTGGTGCTGTCTAAGACGTGCTTCCCGACGTGCAGATTGTTTTGATAGGCATGTCGGTGTCAAAGAATAAACCTTCCTCCTCAATCCATTGAGAGTGGCGCTACCTGTAGAAAAGCACTTTGCCCCCAGGAATGAGTTGTCGGCAGAAGTCGTAGTCGGCGATGTTCCGAGTCAACAGGACAAGCCCCGATTTCGATGCCTGCAGATACAGAGTGCAGTCATGCAGGCAGCGCAGCTTCTGGTCATCCTGGTAGCCCTGCAGGCGACAGAGCACGCCATTCAGAACAGCAGCGCGGCCGAGGACGTCGGCATCGGGCGTTAGGATACGGTGTCCGGGCATGGATCGGATTACCTCGGACACAGCCTTATGCACGCCCCCGGTGCGGGGATCGTCGGGCTTCAGGACACCAAGCGTGTGGGCCAACTCCTGGATGCAGATGCCTGAATGGTTGTTGTGCCGACCATCCATAATCTGCTTCACCAACGCAGGCGCTTTGCCTTGGAGCCTGTCGATGTACACACAGGTGTCGAGCAATAGCGCTTGCCCGCCGAGCTCGCCCTCGTTCACGAAGGGCAGCTGATCAGGTCGGCGAGCAAGTGTTTTGGTTGGAAAGCCACGAAGCGAGCGAAGGGCTGCTTCAACATCAAATTCTGACACTCAAACCTCAATCAGAAGCCGAGCTTGATGTCTGGATCGATGGTTCCCGCGAGCTTGTCCATGGTCGCGGGGAAATTGTCATCGAGCGCAACATTCGCGAGAGCGAATTCAAGCAGCTCGGTGTCACCCTTAATGCCCGTCTGGCGCTTAGCCTGCTCAATGAGGGCATGGCTCAAACGTGCTGTGATCCGCTCGTCTTTAGAGCCGATCAGGCCTTTGCGAATGGCAGCACGAAGCGTCTGCCGAACGACAAACTTCTGCTCGCCCGGCATGTCCTTGTTGGCGTCCTTACGGATCAGACTCCGCTTGCGCTTCTTTTTCGCAACGAGGCGCTGTTGCGGAGCAGTCGATAACGACCGCATTCCCAGCGTCTTCGTCATATCGCCATCTCCGATGCTGTTAGCCAAGGCGTGTGTTTTGTCGAACATAACAGGTGGGAGCTGCTTTGTCACTCGGAAGCTCGCTCAGATTGCTGAGCAGTCATTCGTTCCGGCAAATGTGCGGCGGCTCGGTCTCGGCGAAGGGCTTCCTGCTAAAGCCAAAAAGGGTCGCTGCAAAAAATCGATCGGGTGCCTCCAAGTAAAGCGGTATGGCGCTTGCTCTCATCGTTAAAGCCCATCATGGCACGAAGAAAGCTACAAGCAGAACCATGGCCGAGACGCGAAGCTCTGTAGGAGCGCTGAGGAGAGCGTGCCCCCGTTCCCGCCGCGGGACATCGTTTCCTTCAGACTTCCGTCCTCGCTAGCTGCTTTGCGCATGGCCGGCCCGAGACCGAAGGTGATGGTCGCCATAGAATCGCCCGATGGGGTGCCTTCCGACAATGACACCCTCGTCCCCAGCTCAGAGAAGCCGGCAATTGCACGCGGCACTATCACAACATGTCCGGCAGCGATGAACATCTTGCGTGAAACGCCGGGAACAGCGGCGCTTCTGGCTTTAATGCGTCAACGCAGCCAATCCATTTTGCAGCATCCAAACTGGCGAGCTTATCGATGACCGAATCCGCGACAGGCTTCCTGGAGGCTGTTCCGCACGACCCAAAAAAGCCAGATGAACGGTCGCGTCCCGCATGGGGTGCGGTCATTTCGCTTGCCTTGGGCACCTTCGGGCTGGTGACGGCAGAGTTTCTGCCGGCCAGCGTGCTGACGCCGCTCGCGCGCGATCTCGGTATCACCGAGGGTGCGGCTGGACAGACGATGACAGCGACCGCGATTGCTGCGGCGATCTCGGCGCCGACGATGGCCATCATCACAAAGCGCCTGGACCGCAGGATCGTACTGTGGGCGATGATGCTGCTGCAGATCCTGTCCAACCTTCTGGCGGAAGTCGCGTGGTCGGTGCCGGTTTTCCTGGCGGCGCGCGTCGTGTTCGGCATTGCGCTCGGAGGCTTCTGGTCGATTTCGGCATCGGTGGCGATGCGGCTCGTTCCAAATCACCTTCTGCCGCGCGCCATGTCAATCATCCTCACCGGCGTTTCGGTCGCTGTCGTATGCGCGCCTCCAATCGGCGCCTATGTCAGCGACATCTGGGGATGGCGAGAGCCCTTCATGATCACCGCGGTCGTTAATGCCGTTACACTGCTGGTGCAACTCGTAACGATGCCGACGCTGCCTCCGGTTGAAATGGCTGGATTCCGAAGTCTGCTGGATGTGGCCAAAAAGCCGACCATCAAGGTCGCCCTTTTAGTCATAGTCCTGGTCGCTTCTGGGCACTTTGCCAGCTTCACCTACATCCGCGCCGTCCTTGAGAGGATTCCCGCGCTCGATAGCAAGACAATCCCGCTGGTATTGCTCGCTTCTGGCATAGGCGGCATCTTCGGCAATTTAGCTGGCGCATTCCTGGCCCAACACAGCCTCAAGGCAGTCGCGGCCCTGCCATCCCTGCTCATGGCGATAGCCGCTATCTCGTTGCTGATGCTGGGAGCATCGGTCTGGGCCTCGGCGATTGCGATTGTCGTATGGAGCTTTGCCTTCGGTGCGGTGCCGGTGGGATTACAGACGTGGATGGTGCTGCGCGCCGTTCCCGGGCAGGCCGAAAGCGCCGGTGTGCTGACGGCCGCAACGTTCCAAGTGGCCATCGCGGCGGGCGCGATTTTCGGCGGACTACTGGTGAAATATGCCGGCGTTCACAGTGTCTTTGCCTACAGCGCGGTTGCCACGTTCCTCGCCGCCCTCACAGTTTTCCTGCTTGGCCCGAAGCGCGCAACCTAGACGGCCCGACAGGCAATGCCTTCAGCTCAGCGCGCTGAGAGATGCAAACGCATCAGCCGCCTGGATCGCGGCTACTGTCACTTCAACGTCCGCTTCAGATCGGGCATGGACAAGCGCCAGCGCCCTCACCGGCCCACCTCCGCGCCTACGGGGAGCGGTCAGCGTTCGCCCGGGCGGAGTTGGTCAGGGTTACGCAGCCCGGGCGAGCGCCGGTCGCGCTTGGCAGCTGATGGTGACTAGGCGCGGTTCTAGAAGCGTCGACTCGTTTCCTGTCTCTCGCAATGGCGGCGACACGCTTGAGGAGCGACGTCTCCCCGGATCGCGTTATTCTGGTTGCCAGTTTCGGACGGCTTGATCTCACAGATGAACAGCTTGTCTACCCATGGCTCCTCCCGGCGACAAATTGCAGTTTATGAGCAGGATTGGTGCCGATGCTTAATGCCGGGCCTTTTTTGGCGCGGCGTCGCGACATCAACGACTCGAGCTTCCCGGCTGCCATCCAGGTCGAAGGAGAGGACCGCCTCCAGCTCATCTGGTCCCGCCAACCCCGGCCCGGCCGCCCAAGGCATGCCGACCTGCTGTACATCCAGCACTACCATCAATGCCGAAAACACTGGATTTTGCGTAGCTAGATGTTGCGCCTCCAGAGGTTGTACAGGTCACAAGCAAGGAATGGCGCAATGAATACCTTGCGTGCGGCTGCATAGACCAAGCGTTCGCGGTCTTTCCGCGTCCTTTGATCGAGGCCGTCTGCTTTTCGGCCTATGCCCTGTCAGCAAAGGACTTCCTGGCCCTGGCGTCGACCGCGCCTTGCCGGCGACGCGGATCTTTCGAGTATGCCTTTGTGGAGGCCGTGCTCTGGCATAGTGATAATGGGACCAATCGATTTCTCGTCCATCACTTGCCCTCCGTCGAGCAAGGCCAGAATGTTGGACCCTGGAGCGACAGACCCCCCTGCGCGGGGCAGCTGAGCCATAGCTTCAGCGCGGCGTTCGGGTCGTCGAAACGGGAGCTATGATGACCATACTCTCCAAGGCATAGGCAATCTCGGCGATGGAACCTCCAATCGAGGCGATCCGCGGCGGATCCGAAAAGACAGCTGCGCCCTCGGTGGCAGCGGCAGGCAGAGCGGTAGCCAGCAGAACCCACATTACCGGCGCGGGCACCGAGCGAAAACGGAAATCACCATGCATCGGTCTTACCTCACGCGGTCCGTCGGGGTTGGAATACGCGGCAGGGTCTCGGCTAGGAGCCGCCAGTCGCCGCGCTCGCATTCGCCTTCGCGGCGTTCGCCGAAGAACTGGATGATCATTCTGCCGTCGGCGCCATAGGCTTCGAGTGAGGTGAGGTGACCGTCCCTGGTCGGCTTGCGCACGGCCCAAACCTCGCGGATGTGGTGGGTTGAGAGATGCAGGCGGAAGGTTTCGTCCAGCACATTGATCCGCGGCCCGATGGGCTTGACCGACTTGATCGGGCCGGAATGGATCTGGATGCAGCCACGATTGCCGACGAAGCACATGATCGGCATCTCGTCTTCGCTCGCGCATTGGAACATGGCGCCAACGGCGGCATTGTCGAGTTGCCAGGCGTAATCCTGGCCAACCATGCGCAGCGCCCGGCAGCGACTGAGCTTCAGCGTCTTCAGCATGTCGAAGAACTGATGCACGTCGGTCAGCCGGCTCCAGTGCTCGCGCAGCTCCGTGACCATGGCGGCTTGGTCCGGAACCTCTGCGTCAGAGTCGGCTCCGTTTGCCTTAACCCACAAGATCGGTTCCTGGTTCGAGGATGCGAGCTCCGCCACCAGCTTTTGATAGGCGTAGAGGTTGGAGGCCGGCCTGACATCCACCTGATGCACTGCTGCGCCGGCAGCGTCGAAGAATTGCAGGCTGCGGCGGATGTTGCCGTCGTCGCGCTTTTCAACGGCAAAGCCATGCGCCCAACCCTTCGGGAAGATGCGCAGGTTGATGTCGTCGCCGAGAACCATGGCATGGTGGTTGCCGGTTACGACCTTGTTGTACAAGCCAATCTTCTCGTGCACGGCACTTTGATTTCGGGTCACCGCCCTTACCTCGCCCACGGCTTCGAGGCCTATCAGCAGATCATTGACGCGCGGCTCGATGCGCGCCGCGCCGGAACCGCAATGCGCCGCGACCAGCTCCGCTTCCGAAATGCTCAATTTGGCGGCGAGATCATGCTCGCGGATTTTCGGACTGTCTTCCTGTGCCCGCCGGATTTGGTCCGGAGAGGGTTTCTCGCGCTGCTCCATGTCTTACCCCTGCTTCCACATAATAGTTGAGGATCAGCTGTCCTGTTCCAATCGAGCCCGCCCGTGTGCTCGATGCCGATCTTTTGCTCGGCCAGGATCACCGGCTCGAAAGGCGCTGGCTGCTGTACGACGGCGCAACGAGACTGACAGTCAGATGTCGGTCTCCCATCAAGCGGTCGCCGGCGACTGGCCGGTAGCGAGCGATTGTAGAGGTCGACGCCAACCGACCGATCCCGCGTTTGGGGGTGGACGGGCGGGGCTGCTTTCCTTCAGAAAGCGGATCTGGTCAAAACCTGACATCTTGCTTCCCTTACATTGTTCCACTGATCGCGAGGCCACCCGCGGATCAGTGTCGGTCGGCAGTTGTGCCGCCTTCCAAAGCGGAGCTTCAAAAGTCGTGCCAATTGCGCAGAAGCGACCTCGGAAAGACGTTCGCATACGGGTCAAGGGTTTAGGCAGGAGTGGCACGACCCACGCCGAGACCACTGTGTCGCGGGTTAGACAAACCATCAGTTGTGTCGCCCAGCCGTCTTCCAGGAATGAGGACGGGATTGCTACGGCGCAATTCACGTGACGAGCGACGTGCGCACTTCCGACAATGTCGCACATCCGACACAGGGCTGAAGGGCCAAGCTTTTGTTTTAAAAACGTTTTACTTTGGCATGGCACGTGCACTGTCGTCCGCAAATGCGTGACGGATTGAGGAGAAATTCGAGCCATGATTACGCTCACCCACACCGCAGTTGCTGCCGTCAAGACCGTCCTTTCCCGCGCCAGCGAGCCGGCGGAAGGCTTTCGTATCATGGTCCAGACCGGCGGCTGCGCCGGCTTCAAATACTCGATGGGCCCCGAGAGCGTCTTGCGCGAGGGCGATGCGATCATTGAGGCAGATGGGGTCAAGGTATTCGTGGACGTAGGGTCTCAACCCCATGTAGCAGGCATGACCGTCGACTTTGTCACGGGGTTGGAGTCCTCCGGCTTCGTCTTCGATAATCCCAACGCGCGGGAGAAGTGCGCTTGCGGCAAGTCCTTCGGCTGATCGCCCGAGTAGCCGCATGTGGAACTTTAGCGGGAAGGCCAAGGAACACTTCAACCGGACGCATGCCGACGTTCTGGAAACAGCCAATTCAGGAGGTAAGCTCGGGACCATCCGCTACGGCGACATGTTTGAATCTGTCAACGGCATCGACCGGGGGACGTCAAGGATCACTGCCGCCGAGCGCCAGACCTTCAGCGGCCGCGCCGCGGTCGCCTCATTGTCGGCGGCTATCGAACTCACCATCGGCAAACCGCCATGGAGCAGATCAGTTGCTACACAAAGGCTGCCCCGGGATGCCTCGCAGCCATCGTGGAAGTGCTTGTACTGGTCCAGGGAGAAATGCCCGCGGCGGGGTCTATTGCGGCAGAGCAGGTCTAGACGCCCGCCAAAACAGACGCCCGCGCCCTCAATAAGGAGGCAAGGTCGAAGCCCGTCTCGGGACCGGCGATCGCTTCAGGTGGGATGCGCGGAACGTCCCCGCCCGAAACAGTTCAGCTCCTGGAGGGCCCGAAGTTGCCGGCCGCCCAGTGACGGCGCTGCAGCAAACTCGACTGATAGTAGACGCTGTCGGGAGTTAACCGGAGGCCCTCGCCGGGGAGGCGAACTTGACGATATCGACGGCGACCATGTCGACGTCAGACTTTCGGACGCCTGCACCGGCCGCCAGTCTCCACCACCCACCAAGGGCCTGCGCCAGAGCTCCATGCGACCGATCTCCCGCGTCGCTTCGTTCTGGTCAACTGAGGGATCACAGCATGAGACCTGTCTATCTCGACAACAACGCCACGACACGGGTCGATCCTGAGGTCGTTCAAACGATGTTGCCGTTCTTTAGGGATCGATTCGGCAACCCTTCGTCGACGCATGATTTCGGCGCCTCGGCCTTTGCGGCGGTGAATAAGGCGCGCCTGCAGCTGCAAGCGCTGATCGGCGCCGAGCTCGACCATGAGATCATCTTCACATCGGGCGGGACGGAAAGCGACAATGCAGCGATTCTTTCGGCGCTGGAGGTGTCGCCCAGCCGGACAGAGATCCTGATTTCCGCGGTCGAGCATCCTGCGGTGCTGACACTCTGCACGCATCTTGAGAAGACGCGGGCCGTCACGGTGCACAGGATCCCGGTGGATCGCCAGGGCCGGCTCGACCTCGACGCCTACAGGGCCGCCCTGAGCCCACGCGTGGCAATCGTCTCGATCATGTGGGCAAACAACGAGACCGGCACGATCTTCCCTGTTGGCGAGCTTGCTGAGTTGGCCAAGGAAGCCGGCGCCCTCTTCCATACTGATGCTGTGCAGGCGGTCGGCAAAGTTCCCATGGACCTGAAATCGACCGCAATCGACATGCTGTCGCTGTCCGGCCACAAGCTGCATGGCCCGAAAGGGATTGGAGCGCTTTTTGTAAAACGTGGCGTGCCCTTCCGCTCGATGATCAAAGGCGGGCACCAAGAGCACGATCGGCGTGGGGGCACCGAGAATACGCCTGGCATAGCCGGGCTGGGCATGGCGGCCCAACTCGCCTTGAAATTCGTGGAAGACGCGACCACACGGGTAAAGTCGCTGCGCGACCGCCTTGAAGAGGGGATACTCGAGCGCGTCCCGAACACCTTCGTCAATGGCGATCCGCTGGAGCGGTTGCCAAACACCGCCAACATTGGCTTTGCACATGTCGAAGGCGATGGAATCCCACTTCTCCTCAGCCGCGCCGGAATTGCGTGTTCCTCCGGCTCCGCGTGCATCTCCGGCTCATTGGAATCGAGCCACGTTCTGAGGGCCATGAAAACGCCGCACGGCGCAGTCCGCTTCTCCCTCTCGCGCGACAACGGCGAAGCGGACATCGACCGAGTGCTCGAGGTCTTGCCGCCGATCGTGGAGAAGGTGCGTGGCTCACCCAGTCCTGGGCCGACGAGGCGAGGTAATGAAGATCATCAATCGGGTCTAGGCCAGAGCGGCAGCAGAATAGACTTCCTTTCATGAACCGTGATGTCTTCCTCAACGATACCACCTTGCGCGATGGCGAGCAGGCACCCGGCGTTTCCTTCACCATTGCGGAAAAGCTGGAGCTCGCCGAGTCTCTCGCGGCAGCCGGCATCCCAGAGATCGAGATCGGCACGCCGAGCATGGGCGGCGACGAGATCGAAACAATTCGCGCCGCGGTCGCCAGGAGTTCTCCCGGTGCGGCTCACGGCCTGGTGCCGGATGACGTCGCGGGATCTCGAGGCGGCGATCGAGAGCGGCGTCACCGCCGTCAATCTGTCGCTGCCTGCATCGGACATCCAATTGGCCGCCAAACTCGGCCTCGATCAGGGGGCAGCGCTCCAGATCATCGCGCAGATGGTCGGGCGCGCAGCCGCCCACGGCTTTTTCGTTGCCGTCGGCTGCGAGGATGCCTCGCGAGCCGATCGGGATCATCTGGCCCGCGTCATTGAGACGGCCGCGCGCGCCGGCGCAAGCCGCGTCAGGCTGGCCGATACGGTCGGCGTTCTCGACCCTTTTTCGACCTTCGAGATTGTCGCTCAGCTCGCGGCGCTGTCTCCCATCGACCTCGAATTCCATGCACACAACGATCTCGGCCTTGCGGTCGCCAACACGCTGGCAGCAATACGCGCCGGCGCCCGCCATGCCTCCGTCACCGTCCTGGGGCTCGGAGAGCGGGCGGGCAATGCCGCGCTGGAAGAGGTGGCCACCGCGATGGCCGTTCTCGACGGCGCGGATACAGGCATCGAGCTGACCGCATTGCCGGACCTCGCCGCCCGGGTGGCTTGGGCCGCCTGCCGGCAGACCGCGGCCATGAAGCCGATCGTCGGCGCCGATGTTTTCAGCCACGAGTCCGGCATTCACGTCGCGGGGCTGCTGAAGGACCCGCGTACCTATCAGGGGCTCGATCCGGCTCTCGTGGGCCGCTGCCGGCGAATCGTCATTGGCAAGCATTCCGGTGCGACCGCGATCGCCTATGTGCTGGGCGATAGTGGCCGCGATCTCGACCCGGATCTGGCAGCCGCGATGGTTGCCCGCGTCCGCCGCTAGGCGACCGAGACCAAATCGACCGTCACCGCAACTCAACTGGTCGAGCTCTACGACACACTGCGCAGCGAGGCAGCCGGCCGAGACCTTGGAAAGGAGTAGGTGGCGATGTCATTTATCCTCGACCATTTCCTCCGGATTGGTAGCCGCTCGGCTAGCCCTGATGGTCCATAAGGTCATCGCCGATGTGAAGGCGCGCGACCGCCGGGTCGGCGCCCATGCGCTGATGGAGAACGTCCCGCCTCGCGTGACGCTGGTCGGCGTTACCGCGTTCCTGAATGGCCGCTTCGATCTCGACGTCACCTGCCCGATGACGGCATCCCATTCGCGACTGCAGATTAGCCGGTGCGACGAACGCACCAGATACCACGGTTTCCGACCCAAGTAAGGGAGAGTGCAATGACTTGTTCTGCTGATGGCCATACCGTCGACGTGACGGACATTCTCGCGCGACTGAAGGGCCTTTCGGCTGCGGAGGAGTTCTTCGCGGTCCTTGGCGCTTCCTATGACCCGAAGGTGCTCAACGTCTCACGGCTCCATATTATGAAGCGCGTGGGAGAATACCTTGCCGAAGAAGATTTCTCCGGTCTGCCTGACCGGGTGATCGCCGCGCGGGTGCGCACCAAGCTGGAACGCGCCTACGAGGATTTCGCTGCTTCCTCGCCGCTCACGCACCGTGTCTTTAAGGTGCTTAAGGACCACGATCCGAACAAACCTGCCATGCCGGGCCGCACCTTCGTCCCGTTCGACGCCGCATTGAAGCGGTTCGAAAAGGAATGAGCGCGACACGATTGCGACGCGACATTGTCGAGAAGCCGACAAATCCGGTCATCACGACGCCGCCCTCAGCGCAACCAACCGAACTTCCAGGAATATGGGCATGCAAAACAATTGGCACGAATGATGCAGAGGAGAAGATGAACTGCCAAGCCCGTATCCCGATAGGAGCCTAGAGAAACCGCCAATGCACATCGTAATCTGCATCAAGCAGGTGCCGGACTCGGCACAAATACGGGTCCATCCGGTGACGAACACGATCATGCGCCAGGGTGTTCCGACCATCATCAACCCTTATGACTTGTTTGCCCTGGAAGAAGCACTCAGACTTCGCGACGCTTATGGTGGCGAGGTCACCGTGCTCAGCATGGGTCCGCCCATGGCAGAAGACTCGCTACGCAAGGCGCTCGGTTACGGAGCCGATCGGGCGGTGCTCTTGACCGACCGTTATTTTGCCGGCTCGGACACGCTGGCGACCTCCTTCGCTCTTTCCCAAGCAATAGCGAAGGTTGGCGAAACGTTTGGCCCGCCCGACATCGTGTTCACCGGCAAGCAGACGATCGATGGCGACACCGCCCAGGTCGGGCCTGGCATAGCCAAGCGCCTCGACCTCCAACAACTCACCTATGTCGCGAAAATCGGCTCCATTGATCTTGCTGCCCGCGAGATCGAGGTCGAGCGCCGCTGCGAAGGCGGCACGCAGATGCTGAAGAGCAGGCTGCCTTGCCTCATCACCATGCTGGAAGGCACAAACGAGATCCGGCGGGGCTCGTTCGAGGACGCGCTGTGCGCCGCGAGCAGTCAGATCGTCAAGTGGACTGCGGTCGCCGCTGGCATTGAGGACCTTACCAGATGTGGGCTGCGCGGCTCGCCGACGGTCGTCAAGCGCGTTTTTGCCCCGACTGCGCGGGCGGAAAAAGCGGAGCATATCGAGACCGCGGAGAAGACCTTGCGCGATGCCGCTGACGAACTCATCGCCGCAATCTTCACCCGTCAGCCGCCGCTGGAACATGAACTCGCCTTCAACAACGGCGCGTGACGGCCAGGAGTAGACAATGTCGACAGCGAATCGAGAACCCGCTCGCCCTGCCGCCGGCCGTGCCGGCATAAAGAAAGAACTGCCTGACCGTTTCAAGGACTACCGGCACGTCTGGGTCTTCATCGAACTCGAACGTGGCCAAGTCCATCCCGTGTCTTTCGAACTGCTCGGCGAAGGCCGCAAGCTGGCCGACAAGCTTGGCGTCCAGCTTGCGGGCGTCGTGCTCGGACCGCCAGGAGAAGCCACCTGGTATGCCGTTGCCGAGGCGTTCGCTTATGGCGCCGACCTTGTCTACATCGCCGAGGTACCGCTGCTCGCCGATTATCGAAATGAGCCGTTTACCAAGGCGATGACGGATCTGGTCGATACCCACAAACCCGAGATCCTTCTTCTCGGAGCGACCACGCTCGGCAGGGATCTTGCCGGGTCCGTGGCGACCACCTTGCAGACCGGGCTCACGGCCGACTGCACCGAACTTGACGTGGATACCGACGGTTCGCTCGCGGCTACCCGTCCGACTTTCGGCGGTTCCTTGTTATGCACGATCTACACGCTCAACTACCGGCCGCAGATGGCGACAGTGCGAGCGAGGGTCATGCCCATGCCGCAGCGCACGGATAAGCCCGTCGGGCGTATCATCCAGCACAAGGTATCTCTGGCCGAGGACGAGATCGTGACCAAAGTCCTCGGCTTCCTGCCTGATAGCCAGTCGGCAAAGGCAAATCTCGCCTATGCCGACGTCGTGGTTGCGGGAGGCCTTGGCCTCGGCGCGGCCGAGAACCTGCAGCTTGTGAAGAATCTCGCTCGAGCAATTGGCGCCGAACATGGCTGTTCGCGCCCGCTGGTCCAGAAAGGCTGGATGCCGGCTGATCGACAGATCGGCCAGACTGGCAAGACCATCCGGCCGAAGCTTTACATTGCGGCGGGGATTTCCGGCGCCATTCAGCACCGGGTTGGAGTTGAGGGCGCCGATCTCATCGTGGCCATCAACACCGACCCGACCGCGCCGATTTTCGATTTTGCCCACCTCGGGATCGTGACCGATGCCATCCGCTTCCTGCCCGCGCTTACGGAAGCCTTTACCCGGCGGCTGTCTCCGCACAGTCGCGACAAGCTTGCAAGCTAAGGAAACGGATATGATCGAGGAGAAATTCGACGCCATCGTCGTCGGGGCCGGCATGTCCGGGAACGCAGCTGCTTACATCATGGCAAGCAACGGCCTGAACGTGCTGCAATTGGAGCGCGGTGAATATCCGGGCTCCAAGAACGTTCAGGGCGCCATCATGTACGCGAACATGCTGGAGAAGATCATCCCCGATTTCCGGGATGATGCGCCTCTTGAGCGGCATCTGGTTGAACAGCGGCTTTGGGTGATGGACGAGACCTCCCACACCGGGATTCACTATCGGTCGGATGACTTCAACGAGGCAAAGCCCAACCGCTACACGATCATACGCGCCCAGTTCGACAAATGGTTTTCGCGCAAGGTGCGCGAGGCCGGGGCGACGGTTCTGTGCGAGACGACCGTAACGGAACTCGTCCGTGATGCCCAGGACAAGGTGGTCGGCGTCCGCACGGACCGGGCCGGCGGGCCGATCTTCGCGGACGTGGTCGTTCTCGCAGAAGGTGTCTCGGGACTGCTTGGCACGCGCGCCGGCCTGCGCAAGATGCCGAAACCAGAAACCGTGGCGCTCGCCGTAAAGGAAATGCATTTCCTGCCCGAAGAGGTCATTGAGCAGCGGTTCGGCGTCAAGGGCGATGAAGGCTGCGTCATCGAGGCGGTGGGGACGATCTCCCGCAGCATGGCTGGGCTCGGCTTCCTCTACACCAACAAGGAGTCAATCTCATTGGGCATAGGCTGCCTCGTCTCCGATTTCGCCGCGACGATGGAGAGCCCTTACGTCCTTCTCGATGCGTTCAAAAACCACCCATCGATCCGGCCGCTGATCGCCGGCTCTGAGGTGAAGGAATATGCCGCGCATCTCATTCCCGAAGGCGGCCACAAGGCGATTCCGCAGCTCTTTGGCGACGGCTGGGTCGTGGTCGGTGATGCCGCCCAATTTAACAACGCGATTCACCGCGAAGGTTCGAACCTCGCCATGACCTCCGGCCGGATCGCGGCTGAGGCAATCGTCGGGGTCAAGCGCCGCAACAATCCGATGACCAGACGAAACCTCACCATCTACAAGACCATGCTGGACAACTCCTTCGTGGTCAAAGACCTTCGGAAATACAAAGACATGCCGGCCTTGATCCACACGAATTCCAGCAACTTCTTCACGACTTATCCGCGCTTGATATCCCTGGCCGCGCAGAACTTGATGCGTGTCGACGGCACACCGAAGATTGAAAAGGAAAAGGCCACCACGCGCGCCTTTATCAACGTGCGTTCTCGCTGGGGGCTGGTCAGCGACGCGGTCCGCCTGGCATTGGCCTGGCGCTGAGGGAAGACAGGATGACGATCGCAGTGACGAATTTACGCGTCGAGGACAAGCTTTACCAGAACCGCTATCTGGTCGATCCTGGCCGGCCGCATATCAAAGTGCGACCGCACGAGAGCCCGAGCGCGAACTTGCGCGCGCTTACCCACATCTGCCCCGCGAAATGCTATGAGTTGAACGACAAGGGTCAAGTGGAGATCACCGCCGACGGCTGCATGGAGTGCGGCACTTGCCGGATATTGTGCGAGAGCAATGGCGAGATCGAGTGGAACTACCCGCGCGGCGGCTTCGGTGTCCTCTTCAAATTCGGGTGATCGGCGATCGCACCGTTTCGGCTGCACCTGAAATGCAAGCAAACGCCAAAGCATTTTTTAGACCGATCTCGCAGTTTGAGAGGAGCTCATGAATTCTGTGCTTTCGAATTTCAGAATCCAAAATGGCGCATGGAAGGAGCACTCTGGAAGACCCCTGAGGTGTTTCCATGGCTATCATGCCGAGCGATAGGCTCGAAGAAGAAGGACCTTCGAACACCCTGCCTGAACCACGGATCAACTCCATCCACGAACCGGACATCTCCCTCAGGGGATTCTACGAAATATCGCAGGTCCTGACTGCCCCCACCCGGCTTGAGATTACCATCGCCAATGTCGTGAATACCCTTTCTTCATTTGTGCAATTGCGCCATGGAGCCATCGTCGTCCTGGACGCCGAAGCAGCGCCGGGGATTACCGCAATCGTCGGCAGTTCCCACCCATCTCAATCAGAAATTGGCCGCGTCATACCGCAAGCCGCGATAGACCGGATCGTCGCTACGGAGGCGCCGCTCATAATACAGGACGTTGGCAAGTCCGAACTATTTCAGGCTGAGGTTCAGCCGTCTTCGAGTGGCGGCACGATCCCAATTGCCTTCATCGGAATCCCGCTAGTAGCCGAGCACGAGATCCTTGGAACATTGTCGATCGACCGCGTCGGTGAGGGCGAGAGCATCTCTTCCGGCGACGAGGACGTACGGTTCCTGACCATGGTGGCCAACCTTGTCGGCCGCACCATTCGTCTCCATCGTATGCTGAGTATGGATGGTCAGCGATACATTGAGGAGCAAGGGCGACCGGAGAAGTCGTTCGACGAGAACAGGGCCGACGCAGCCCGGCATCGGCATATCAAAATCGACGGGATCATCGGGGAAAGTCTCGCGCTCAAGCGGGTACTCGAAACCGTCTCGGTCGTGGCGAGAACCAATTCCACAGTGCTTCTGCGGGGCGAAAGCGGCACTGGCAAGGAATTCTTTGCCCAAGCCATCCACAAGCTTTCGGCCCGGGGAAGAAGGCTTTCGTCAAATTAAACTGCGCAGCACTGTCTGAAAGCGTTCTGGAATCAGAGTTGTTTGGGCACGAAAAGGGCTCCTTCACCGGGGCTATCTCGCAGCGCGCCGGCCGCTTCGAACTGGCAAATGGCGGAACGCTGCTACTTGATGAAATCGGCGAGATTTCGCCTGCTTTTCAAGCCAAGCTGTTGCGCGTCCTGCAGGAAGGCGAACTAGCCGCCTTGATGCACGGCGATCGGCTTTCGGCGGCCTGCATCGGCGATCTGGCCGCCCTCGGGGTGCATTTTGACAAGCCTCGTCGGGCGCCGGCAATGATCCGTCGTGAAGGCAGGCGGGGTTTGCAGGTTGCGGTCGGCGGGTTCGTTTCGGGGCGCCTGCGCCCCATCGTTATGTCGCGAGTTGGGGGATGCGATCGAGGACGATGCGCAGAATACGCTGGTCGGGGCAGGATGTCGGCAGGTGCAGGCGGATTTGCGTTTTCATCTCGACCACCCGCGCAGCGATCTTGATGAGGCGCAAACGCAGCGTGTCGAATTGGGCGACGGCAAAGCTCGAGCGTTTCGGCATCGCAGCGCGCAGGCCCCACATCAGCCAGTAGGCGCCGGCATGCAGGAACAGCCGGAACTGGTTGGCCGTCGCTCTTGTGCAGGATGTGCGGTCGGCGGCAAGATGCGTCTTCCAGGACTTGATGTGGTTCTCGGCCGCGCCGCGCCGGCAGTAGAGGTCCTCGTAGAGCGCCTTGGCCTTGCCACTGGCCAGATTGGTGACGATGAAGCGGGTGTCAGCTCCTTTGGCGCCGACCTCGACGCGCGCGATGATGCGCTCCACGCGGCTCCAACTGGCGGCGCCGTCAAAGAACTCCTTGAAGCGGCGGACCTTGTTCGTCTTCGACGCTTCAAAGCGCGCCATCGTGCGGGCTTCCAGGTCCGCGACATGCTCGCGCAGCGTCGTGGTGGGCGCCACGCCGAGGATGAAGTCTACACCGTTGGCGCGGCACCAGTCGATGACCTGCGGACCGCAGTAGTGGCTGTCGGCCCGGATCAGGATCCGTGTGTTCGGCCAATTGCTCCGGATCGCCCGCACCAGGCGGCGCAGGTGGGGGCGGATTTCTGCCCCGCTCGGCCGCCTGGCCGGTCGCAGGATCGCGCTGACGAACCGGCCCGCACCGTCGAACACTACGATCGGCTGGAAGCCGTATTCGTCGTAATGCGCGTTGAACAGGCGCAATTGCTGGCCGCCATGTACGGCATCAAAAGTATCGTCGATGTCGAGCACGATCCGCTTCGGCACCTGCCGGAAGGAAGCGCAATAGAGGTCGACCATCGCCCGCCCCATCGCGACCAGCTCCCGCACGCCGGGCAGGTTCTCCAGCCGGCACAGCGTCGACTGGGAGGCCAGATCCCGACCCGACGGCAGCGCATCCTGGGCCATCTTGAAGACCGGATCGGAGCGCAGCCGGTTGGCGTCATTGCCATCCTCATAGCCGGCGGCGATCATCTTCATGCGAAAGCCGATCATGTCCGCCAGGCTGTGGACGACCTGGTCCGGGCAGCGCGGATCATCGATGCAACGCGCCAGACGGTCGGCCACCCGCAGTCGTTTTTCCACCTCGGCCAGCACCAGAACGCCACAGTTGGAGGACAACATGCCGCCGTCGAAACGGGCGACGACGGACTTGCCGCCCACTGATGACAAACCGCTCAGCGGCAGGGTAAGATCATTCATGGCGGGTGTGGTCTCCGGGAAATGATTCGGATCGGCTTTAGCAACCAAATCCTACGTCATTTCAACGGCTTGCGCCACATCCGCCAACCACCCTGAATTTTTCGGGCTAGAGCGAGTCGGCGGCACGAGAACGCTTCAGGTCGATGTCCGGCTCATATGCGCCACCAACAAGGATCTTGAGACGGCTGTCTTAAATGGGCAGTTCAGGGCCGACCTTTATTACCGCATCAATGTCGTGCCAATCATCCTACCCCCGCTCAGAGAGCGCGCCGGCGATATTCCACGCCTTGCGAACGCGTTCCTCGAGCGGTTCAACAAGGAAAACCATCGCGAGCTCGCCTTCGCGCCGCTGGCGCTTGACCTGATCTCGCAATGCTATTTCCCTGGCAATGTCCGCGAGTTGGAAAACTGCGTTCAAAGGACAGCGACACTTGCGCGTTCGACGACGATCACTCCATCGGATTTCGCTTGCCAGAACAACCAATGCCTTTCTTCGCTTCTCTGGAAAGGAGCCGGCCCTTCGCATGGCGGCAATGCCACGGACGAGCTCTCGAAGATGCCGATCCGGCGCATCGAGGCCCCGGAAGGGTTCTCGCCCGTGAAGGCCTGCGATCCCAATGATCCCGCTTGCCCCGCAAAGGGCCGGCACCTGACGGAACGCGAGCGGCTGACCGACGCGATGCAGAAGGCCGGTTGGGTTCAGGCCAAGGCGGCTCGTGTCCTGGGCCTCACGCCGCGGCAGGTCGGCTACGCTCTGCGCCGGTATGGTATCGAGGTGAAGAAATTCTAGCCAGGCGTGCTGGCGACTTCAAACGTCAGTTCGGAGTGTCGTCCTCACGCTGTACGTGCCCAGGACGCGGTGCCTCCTCGACCCGATTGGCTTGTGCGCTGTCACAAGCCGGACAAAATTGTGCCGGAGCAAACCGACAGAATGCGACACGCAGAGCCAATCGGGAACTAGAACCGCTCTTTGAGCTGGCATAACTCTTGCGCCTTGAACTGCGACGTTACCAGCAACGGAGCCGTTTGATGTCCGCACCGACAATTTCGCTTCAGGGCCTGACCAGCACGACAGTCTTCGACGAGTTGCTGGCGACCCCGAGGTCCGGTGGCTGCGCATCGTCAACCTGCGGCGTGGCGGGAAAGCCGCAGGACATGGATCCGGCTGTCTGGGACAAGATCAAGGATCACCCGTGCTTTTCGGAAGAAGCGCATCACTTTTTCGCGCGCATGCACGTCGCGGTCGCACCGGCCTGCAATGTCCAGTGCAACTACTGCAATCGCAAATATGACTGCGCCAACGAAAGTCGGCCTGGGGTCGTTTCGGAAAAACTGACACCCGACCAGGCGCTGCGCAAGGTGATCGCGGTCGCCAACGAGGTGCCGCAGCTTTCCGTACTCGGGATCGCCGGACCGGGCGATGCCTGTTACGACTGGAAAAAGACAAGGGCAACCTTCGAAAGCGTCGCCAGAGAGATCCCCGACATCAAGCTTTGCGTCTCAACCAATGGGCTCGCGCTGCCTGACCATGTCGCCGAGCTCGCCGACATGAACGTCGATCACGTGACTATCACCATCAACATGGTCGACCCGGAAGTCGGCGCAAAGATCTATCCTTGGATCTTTTACGATCATCGCCGCTACGCCGGCATCGAGGCCGCCCGAATCCTGCACGAGCGGCAGATGTTGGGCCTGGAGATGCTCACCGCGCGCGGCATCCTCACGAAAATCAATTCGGTGATGATTCCCGGCGTCAACGACGAGCATCTGATCGACGTGAACAAATTGGTCAAGGAGCGTGGCGCGTTCCTGCATAACGTCATGCCGCTGATTTCCGACCCGGCGCACGGTACGCACTACGGCCTGACTGGGCAGCGCGGTCCAAATGCAACAGAGTTGAAGGCGCTTCAGGATCGTCTCGACGGCGGCGCCAAGTTGATGCGCCACTGCCGGCAGTGCCGGGCCGATGCCGTCGGCCTGCTCGGCGGGGATCGTGGCCAGGAATTCACGCTCGACCGGATTGCCGGCAAGGACACCTACGACTCCAGCAAGCGCGATGCCTATCGACAGGTGGTCGCGCACGAGCGCCGTGATCATGTGGCGGCCAGGAGCGCGGCGATCGGAATGGTCAAGGCAGCAGGCTCCGGCAAGTCCCTTCTCGTCGCGGTGGCGACTAAGGGGGCGGCCGTGTCAATGAACACTTCGGTCATGCAAGGGAATTCCAACTTTTTGAAGCCTCGCCGAAAGGGATCAGCTTTGTTGGGCATCGCAAGGTCGAGAAGTATTGCGTCGGCGGCTGGGGCGAAAAGGCCACCCTCGACGGCGTCATCGCTGCGCTGGATGGCATAGACATCGTGCTCTGCGCCAAGATCGGAAATTGCCCGAAGGATCAGCTCGCGGAAGCGGGAATCCGAGCAACGGACGCTTATGGTCATGACTACATCGAAACCGCAATTAGCGCAGCTTACGCCACCGCGTTTGCGATCGGACCACTGGCTGCAACGGCCTAGCCGTCTCATTCCAATCCACCAGGAGTTAAAATGGCTTTCAAGATCATCGCGTCCCAATGCACCCAATGCGGCGCCTGCGAGTTCGAATGTCCCTCTGTAGCGATCAAATTCAAGGGCGAGGCCTATGTGATCGATCCGAACAAATGCACCGAATGCAAGGAGGCCGCCGACACGCAGCAATGCGTATCGGTATGTCCGGTGCCGAAGACCTGCGTCCCTGCTTGACTCCGTTTCGGCTTCGCCGCGACCGCGTCGCCTCAGAAGGAGGCTCTAACTCGAAAGGAATGTATCGCATGTGGCTCGGACGCGAACAGGACATCGAAATCCGCAAGCCTCCGCGATTTACGCCGGGTGAGCGGGTGCGTGCCACACGACACATAAAGAATGACGGCACCTATCCTGGCAGGGAGATCGGCGAAAACCTCGTGCGGAAGGGCGACGAAGGTTATGTGCGCGACATTGGCACCTTTCTCCAGCAGTTCTTCATCTACGCGGTCGAATGGATCGATCGCGGCACGGTGGTCGGCATGCGAGCGCGTGAACTGATGAGCCTCGACAAAGCGGAGGCTCCTTACAGTGCCGAAAGCAGTGCCCGTGAAGGAACGGCTCGATGAAAGTCATGATCCGCAGGACCGGTGCTGGCTTGTCGGCGTATCTCCCAAAGAAGGATTGCGAAGAGGCCATCATCAAGCTGGAGAACGAACATTTGTGGGGCGGGGCCATAACACTCAGGAACGGCTGGCAGTTCGTCCTACCCGACCTTCCGCCCGATACGCGTTTGCCGATCACCGTCGAGGCAAGAAAGATCTCCGACGAGGACTGATGTTGCGGGTGGAAGAGGGTGCGAGAGCAATGAGCATGAACACGATCCTGAACTTGGGCCACCTCGTCGTCATCCAGGGCAGTTTTGCCGAAAAGCTGCTTGACCTTGCGCGCAACGCGCTCGGGGCCGATGAGATGATCCCATATCTCGGTCCGGGCCTTCTCCGCCTCAGTTCCGCTGAACCGTCGGTACCGTGCACGCCGGAAGCCGTCGCCGCGGCGCTAAATAGCCGGGCGCCAGCCCCTTCAAAGATTCGCACCAATATGTGGTCCGTCGCGCAGTTCATCGAACAGCGCCGGCATCGCCGGACGCTTCAGGCATGGATGGCGGAGATATTCGCAGCGCCGGCGGCGCCGACTGTTCTCCACACCTGGCTCGCGAGACTGCCGCTCTCCCTAATCATCGATAGCTGGTACGACAGTGCCATGCGCACGACCCTCGCAGAGGCCGGTCGAACGGACGTCGTTGAGATACAAGGCGTCACGCGGGCGAACGAATTCGGTGACATTTGGACGAAAGCCTACGACTTGTCTGGGAGCGAACTCGAACCCAGATCAGCCGCAAAGACGGTTCTCTATACGCCTCACGGCAGCATTAGGCCGGCCGCAAACTTTCTGGTCGCGGATTCCGATTATGTCGAAGTGCTCACCGAGATCGATCTCCAGACGCCGATTCCTGATGTGGTGAAGGAACGGCGCACCTATCGAGGCCTTTTCTTCGTCGGTTGCCGTTTCAACGATCAGATGCTGCGCACCTTCGCCCGACAGATCATGAAGCGCTCCAAAGGGCCACACTATGCGGTGATGGATGCGGCAATACTGACCAAGAACGAACGCCGTTTCCTTGCGGCAAGCGCAATTACGGTCATCGATATGCCCTTAGGTGAAGCCGCTGCTCGCCTCGTCGGATCGGGCACTGCTGTAGATGGTGGCCAAGATTTTCGTTAACGGGCGTCGTTAGTTGTGGGTCTCTCGCTTGCCTCAGGAAGCGTCGGAATTCAGTCTGGAACATACACGTGGGTACTGATGCAATTGGCGGCGCGACGAAGCCTCTGAATTCGTCCAAGCATGAGCAAGCGGCCGGGTGGGGCCGTGGCTTCAGCACGCTGCTGCGCATTACCCGCATGAATTTGCGGAACCGGTGGCAGGTCGCCTTCGCTTTCGGATCGACGATCGTAGCGGCAATCCTCCAGCTGCTCATTCCCCAGCTTCTCGGCCAGGCTGTCGACCAGACTCAGATAGCGATTGGGGGCGGTATTGCGGCGATCCCCGCAGAACAAGCGCTCTGGACTTCGGCTCTCCTGCTGCTCGCCGCGAGTACGCTACGCGGCCTGTTCACGATGGCGCAGAACTATTTTGCGGAGGCCGTCGGGCATCACGTCGCGTACGAACTGCGACTTGCTTGCTACGACAAGATCCAACGTCTCAGCTTTTCTTTTCACGACCGGGTTCATTCAGGCGATCTAATCACCCTCGGCATGCTCGATCTCGACGGCGTGCGGATGTATTTTTCCACCGCCCTGGTTCGTATGCTTCTGCTCACCATGCTGATGGGCATCGGCGCCTACACGATGATATCAATCGACGCGATGCTCGGGTTGATCGCGCTGAGTTTCGTCCCTTTCGTAGCCTGGCGCTCGTCGGTCACACAGCTAAAGCTACGCGCCACCTGGCTCGACCTGCAGGAGCGGCTTTCGGTTCTAGGCCGCGTGATGGAGGAGAATCTCGCAGGCATCCGCGTTGTCCGCGCGTTTTCGGCACAGGCCTTTGAGATGGTGAAGTTCGACCGCGCCTCGAAGAACGCGCTCGCCCTCGCCCACGAGCAGGTTGACGTCTACGTGCCCAACACGTCGGCGATGACGCTGTCATTCTTTTTGGCCATGGGGTTGGTCCTCTGGATCGGTTGCAACAAGCTCATCGCGGGCCAAATCAGCGTCGGAACGCTCGCCACGTTCCTTGCGTTTATGACCATTCTGCAAATGCCCGTCCGGCAGATCGGCCTAATGGTCAATGGCTTCGCCCGCGCTTACACTTGCGGCTCGCGCCTCTTCGGTCTGCTCGACCAGGACATCACGATCAGGGATGCTTCCGGCGCCAAACCGCTCGAGATCAGTGAAGGCACTCTGAGCTTCAATAATGTCTCGTTTGTATATCCCGGCACCGGAAACCGCCCCATTCTGAAGAATATCAGCTTTTGCGCCCGTAGAGGCGAAACGATCGCTATCGTAGGTCCGCCGGGTTCGGGCAAATCGACAATCGCTCACCTGATCGCCCGCTTTTATGACGTCACCGGGGGCACCATCACGCTTGACGGGCAGGACATCCGCGCGGTCACCCTTGCCACACTTCGCAAGGAAGTCGCAGTCGTACAGCAGGATGCATTCCTGTTCACTACCACGATCGAGAACAACATCGCTTATGGCGATCCCTGGGCGAAAGAACAGCGAATCGAGCGCGCCAGCGAATCCGCCCAGTTGCACGATTACATCCTCAGCCTCCCCGCAGGCTACAAGACGGTCGTTGGCGAACGCGGCGCCACCCTATCGGGGGGCCAGCGCCAGCGTCTCACGATAGCTCGCACAATGATGCTGCGCCCATCAATCGTCATTTTCGACGACTCAACGGCCGCGATCGACGCCGCCACTGAGCAGCGCATCCGCGCGGCGATACGGCGATTCGCCAAGGATAGGGTGACGATCATCATTGCCCACCGGCTGAGTTCGCTCAGGCACGCCGACCGGATCCTGTTTATTGACAATGGCGAGATCGTGGAACGCGGCACCCATCAAGAGCTGTTGGCTAAGCGAGGACGCTATAAGGCCCTTTATGATCTCCAGTTGCGCCCGGAAGATGACAGTGCGATCACGCACAGAGGCGCGCCCTGATGACCAAGGGGCACGCCGCCGAACTTGAAATCGAACCTAATGACGGCGGCGGACGCCCCCCGCACGCGGTGGTCGGCTCCCACCGCATCAAGGAGGAGATGTTCGGCAGGGCTTTCGACAAGAGCATCGTTCGACGCATCTGGACTTTCGTTCGTCCCTACCGTGCTAGGGTAGTCATCTCGAGTGCCGCATTGCTGATCTTCGTCGGCACGCAGCTTCTCATCCCCCTGATCATCCGCCGCGCGATCGATCACGCCATAACTCCGGCAGGCGTTGATCGCTCCGCCCTGCTCAGGGCCGCCGGCGCGTTTGCGCTCGCTATTCTGGTTAATTTCGGCGCCGCCTACGCGCAGGAAACCGTAGTCGGAAAAATGGCTGACAACGTCCTCTTTGATATCCGCCGCGCAATGTTTGCCCATCTGCAGAAAGTTTCGCTCTCCTTCATGGACAAGACCGAGGTGGGACGCCTGATGTCCCGCCTTCAAGGCGACGTTAGCTCGATCCACGAATTCGTCGAGACCTCAGTCTATTCCGTAGGAGACATTGCTCTTCTCTTCGGCATCGTTTTCGTGATGCTGTGCCTCGACTTCCGCCTCGGCTTCCTGACACTCTCGGTCTTGCCGGCCCTGTTGATCATCCGCATCGTCTGGCTGCCGCGTGCCCGCGAAGCCTTCATGGCGGCACACGAAACCAATTCGGTCGTCAATGGCGCGCTGGCGGAAGCCATTCATGGCGTGCGCACCGTCCAGTGCATGGACCGCCAGCAGATAAATTTCATGCTTTATGACGACAAGGCGCATGCCGACCTCAGTGCTCACCTGACCGCTGCCAAGTATGCACAGGTGATGGTGCCGATCGTCGATGGCCTCACCGGGCTCGCCATGGCTATCGTCATCGTGGCCGGCGGCTCCATGATCATGAATGGTCGCATCGACTTGGGCGTTTTGGTCGCCTACCTATTCTATATCCAGCGCTTCTTTGACCCAATTCGCTCCCTTACCCTCCAGTATTCGGTCATGCAGCGCGCCATGGCCTCCGGCAAGCGGCTGACCGATGTGCTGGACGTTAGGATCGATGTTCAGGACAAACCGAATGCCAGAGTGCTTTCGCCGGAAATGGATGGCTCGGTCGAGTTCAGGAACGTCACGTTCGGCTACAATCCCGGCCATCCGGTGCTGAAAAACGTTTCCTT
Source organism: Mesorhizobium subarcticum (assembly GCF_055456085.1). NCBI lineage: Bacteria > Pseudomonadati > Pseudomonadota > Alphaproteobacteria > Hyphomicrobiales > Phyllobacteriaceae > Mesorhizobium > Mesorhizobium subarcticum. The sequence continues at coordinate 231,316 of NZ_JBVBEG010000002.1, forward strand.
CAGGGTCATGCCCAGCGAGACGGTCGCTTTGGTCGGGCCGACCGGTTCTGGTAAATCGAGCGCGATGGCCCTCGTCCACCGCTTCTATGATGTTCAGCAGGGCCAAGTGCTGGTCGGCGGATACGATGTGCGAGATCTCACCCAGGAATCGCTCGGCCGAGAGGTCGCCATGGTGCTGCAGGAGCCGTTCCTGTTCACCGGGACGGTCTTCGAAAACATTCGCTACCACAAGACGGATGCCACGTGGCACAACGTGATCGAGGCCGCCAAGGCAGTCGGCGCTCATGACTTCATTATGAGCCTTGCAGACGGATACGATACCCAGCTCGGCGAACGCGGCGGCAACCTTTCTCTCGGCCAGCGCCAGCTTGTCAGTTTCGCGCGTGCTCTCGTTGCCGACGCCAAGATTCTCGTTCTTGACGAGGCCACCGCCAATATCGACAGCTACACGGAAATGCTGATCCAGGAGGCTCTTTCAAAATTGCTTAAAGGCCGCACTGGCCTCATCATCGCCCACCGGCTCGCCACGATCCGCAGTGCCGATCGCATCATCGTGCTTCAGAACGGCCAAGTCTTTGAGACCGGAAACCACGACCAACTAACGGCCCTGGGTGGGCTCTATTCCAAGCTATACAATCTCAACTACTCATCCTTCGACGACATTCCCGAAAAGAAATCCGATACGGGGGTACAAGCCTCCTCTTCGACCTAACAGGCTGTTGAAAAACTGTTTTGTTCACGGAACGTATCAGAATCAGACCGAGCACAAACCAGATTCAAAACGGGTATCTCCGATCCTTTTTCCACAGCCTGCTAATGCAAACTTCTGCGCTGCGACACCAATTGATCTCCAAGCGAATTTCTTGGTCTCGTTGGCGCCTGCCTCTTCCATTTGGCGCATGGCCCCACTGAAACACCAGCGCATGAATTGTCTTGGTTATTGGCTTAGCCGTTCTTTCACAGACGCTTGATCTCGATGCCGTATTTCCTCAGCACGTAACCAATCTGGCGCGGCGTCAGTCCAAGCAGGCGTGCCGCCTTCGCCTGGACCCAGCCACATCTTTCCATCGCTGCGATGACACGTTCGGCATCGGTCGTTCTCGCACCATTTAAGTGCACTGCGCCGGCAGGGCCCAGCGGCGGCTCCCCTGCGGTCTCAGGCGGGACTGCGACGGCGGCAGAACTCCCGGCAGCAGCCGGCGGTATGGCCGGAACCACTGGCACCGGCACGATCGGCCGGGGTTGCAGCGCGAGTTTGCCAGATTTGGCCTTATGCAGCGCCGCAGCGAAGCATTGGCCCTGGTAGCATGCAAAGTCGTCTCTCCCGATTGATGGTCCCGCGGCCAGCACCGCTGTCCGATTCACGCAGTTTTGGAGCTCGCGAATGTTGCCGGGAAAATCACAGTTTATCAGCACTTCAATCGCACTGGGATCGAAGGTCAGCATACTGCCGTTCTCACCGTTGAAATTCCTGAGAAACTCGGCTGCGAGGAGCGAAATATCACTGCGCCTTTCGCGTAGCGCCGGCACCAGCAAGTCAACCACACTGATGCGGTAATAGAGGTCCTCACGAAACTCATTGCTGGCAACTGCCTCTTCCAAGTTCTTGTTCGTGGCGGCAATGATGCGAACATCGACTTTAATGGTCTGGTTGCCGCCGACGCGCTCAAACTCCTGCTCCTGCAGCACGCGCAAGAGCTTTGCTTGGAACGAGGGCGAGATCTCGCCGATCTCGTCCAGGAACAACGTCCCCTTGTCGGCGAGCTCAAAGCGCCCCTTGCGCGAGTTGAACGCGCTTGTGAATGCACCCTTCTCATGACCGAACAATTCGGATTCCAGGACTGTCTCGGTCAGCGCCGCGCAATTGAACTTGATGAAGGGCCGCTTGGCGCGCGGCGACAACTCGTGGATAGCCTTGGCGGCCAGCTCCTTCCCGGTACCGGATTCGCCTCGCAACAGAACCGTAATCTTCGCCTTGGCCACCCCGGCGACCTTCTCGAGCATACCGTGTAGCGCCGGACTGTCGCCAATCATCCCCTCGACGTGAACCTTCTTACGCTCTCGCGCAGGATGCTTGAGCTCGCGGAATTGCCTTTGCAGCCGCTCCTTCTCCGCCATCGGTTGCTCGCGGTCGCAGGCGAATGAGCGATGCAACTTCACTGCCTGTCCAACCAGGTTGGCGATCGCGGGTAGCAGACGGAGGTTGTAATCGAGCCAAGATCTTGACCTGTTGTCCAGTATGCGGTCGATGGTCAGCGTGCCCACGATATTCGCATCGACGCGGATGGGAACGCCGATGAAGGACACTGGCATGTTGTCGGAGACCCCGAGCACGTCCGTGTCGGCGGCACTGAAGGCCGAATGCACCGCTATGTTCTCGGCGTAGAGGGGCGTGTCCGTCGTCACAATCTGGTCGATTGCCTTCCGCGGCAGGTACATCCGGCTGCGCTCATCGCAGCTCTCGCTCCAGCCGGCGCCTACGGTAATGTCCAGTTCGCCATCACCGTCGAAGAGAGAGATGATGCCGTGCCGCATCGGCACAAACGATCGCAGAAGATCGACGACCTTGGCCAAAGTGACTTCGAGCCGGGAGGGGGCGGTGAGTGCTTTCGATATTTCGAAGATCCCGGTAAGCGTGCTCTCCTGCGACGGCACAATGGGGACCGCGTTGTTCGTCGCGGATTTTGATTCGTCCGTTTTCGCGCCCAGCGATATGGAGCATGACGGCGTCTGCTCAGCAGTCGGTTCGGATTCCCGATTATTTTCCAAGTCTAGCATGTCATCCTCGATCTCGGGCCACGAAATCAATGCTCGCGGCATGTGCGCCTGTGACGCCGTCGGCGCGTAGGCGCTCTCGTTAAGTGGCGTGGCGCGTTTCAGGCTCCTCCCGAGCGCAACCATACTTTGGTCTACAGACGGGAAGGAGGGAGGCTAGTCAACCGAGCTTTCTTTCATTTGTGAAAGCGAACTCGACGCCCATGAGAGAATCCCATCATGTAATTTTCGGGCAGGTGGCAGGTGGATGTAACGGCCGTGCTCGTCGCTGCCAAGGCTACGGACCTGCGGCCTCGCGCGGGCCCACTACGGCCGCTTCGAATGGCTTCGTAGAAGGCGCAGGCTGACGATAAGCACAACGTCCACCGCACTCCCTGCGCATGGAAAGACCTCGTAACTTTTCGTGTTTCCTTGAGTAGGCGCCTAAGCACACATCGAGCTGACGCGATATAGCTTGCGCAGATCAGGGGGATGTCCCGGTCATTGTTGAAATTCTGAAGGGGCGGCGTTGGTCGCCTCGAGCCTGTAGGCTCGGGGTGTCGATTCCACTGAGGAGAGCAACGCCATGAAAAGGAATATCACATTGCCGACGGCTGCGGCGAGCGGAGCTTTGGAAGAAGCGTTCGCCGACGTTCAGGAGAGCTTCGAGAGGCTCTGCCTTGCGGCCGGAATGGAGGCGCCGGGCGCGATGATGGAGGCGGACGTCGAAGCAGCCTGCGGCCCGCGCCACGGCCGGGTTGAAGAGCGCGAGGCGCACCGCTGGGGCTCGACGCGCGGCCGGATCGGGTTTCACGGCGGCAAGGTCGCGGTCGAGCGTCCGCGGATCCGGACCGTCGATGGGCGGGAGATGGCACTGCCGAGCTGGGATCGCGCGATGTCGGAGGACTGGCTCGGCCTCTGGGCGATGAACCTGATGCTGATCAACGTCTCGACGCGGCGGTTCGGACGGGCGGTGCGACTTCCGGAAGGCGATGTGCCGGCGGGTCATGGCAGCGGCGTGTCGAAATCGGCTGCGTCGCGACGCTTCGTGGCCTTGTCGACGGAGAAGCTCGACGCCGTCATGAGCGCGGATCTGTCTGATCTCGACCTCCTGGTCATCCAGATCGACGGGCTGCATGTGAGCGACGATCTCGTGCTCGTCGCCGCGATCGGCATTGACGGCAAAGGCGGCAAGCATCCTCTCGCGCTGGTCGAGGGCGCGACCGAGAACGCCGCCACCGTTCAGGCGCTTCTGGACAATTTCGTAGAACGTGGGCTCGATCCGGCGGTAGCGCGGTTGTTCATCGTCGACGGCGCCAAGGCGCTGTCCAAGGCGATCCGCGCGACTTTCGGCAAGGACAGCCTGATCCAGCGCTGCCAGATTCACACGGCGCGCAACATCATGGATAGGCTGCCCAAGCAGCTTCACGCCTCGACGCGCCGGGTGCTGCGCCAAGCCTGGGAGCTCGACGACGCCGGCAAGGCCGAAGCTCATCCGAAACCTCGCGCGTCGGCTCGACCAGGATCGGCCAGGCGTCGCGGCCAGCATCCTGGAAGGACTGGTCGAGATACTCACCGTCGTCCGGCTGAAGCTGCCCATGCAGCTTCGCCGCTCGCTCGCCTGCACCAACATTGCCGAGAACATGATGGGCACGATCCGCCGCGTCACGCGCAACGTGAAGCGCTGGCGCAATAGCAAGATGGCCCTCAGATGGGTCGCAGCCGGCATGATCGAGGCCACCAAGGGCTTCCGCAAGCTCAAGGCTCACAAGCAGTTGCCGGTCCTGGGCGCTGCGCTGATCGCCCATCAGCAGCGCCTCGCCGCAAAGCCCGTTGGTCCGGCATCGAGGGCTGCCTAACATGAGATCGCGCAACGTCGCTCAGCCGAAGTTCAACAAGCTTCGGGACATCCCCCAGATCAGCGAGGGGCTCAGCAGGAACCGACGTGCGACCCGGCTGTTCGGCCTAAACCGGAAGGCATACGTCAGATAAATGTGCTCGCAGCCGACGCAGACATCAAGTTTTGTTTAGGGCGCTTTTGAAAGTTGCGCTTGCGACGTGCTGCAAAACTGCGATTGTTTCGCCGAAATATATCCGCCATGTGGATAACCGAAGACATGCGTTTCAAAGGGCTTGACCTAAATCTCCTCGTTGTGCTCGACGCGCTGCTGGCGGAGCGCGGCCTCACGGCGGCGGCCCGCCGCATCAACCTCAGCCAGCCGGCCATGAGTGCGGCCGTCGCCCGGCTGCGCGATTATTTCGGCGATGAACTGTTTACGACAAGCGGCCGCGAACGTTTTCTGACCCCGCGTGCGACAGCACTTGCCCCCGCCGTCCGCGACGCTCTCCTGCACATCCATTGCTCGATTATCTCCTCGGATCCGTTTAACCCAGCTCAATCCGATCGCCGCTTCAGGATCATTATTTCCGATTTCGCCACGCTCGTGTTTTTAGAAAAAGTCGTGGAGCGTGTTGCACGCGAAGCCCCCGCCGTCAGCTTCGAATTGCTACCTCTCGACGACAACCCCGACGAGCTTCTCCAGCGCGGTGACGTGGACTTTCTAATTCTTCCGGATTTCTTCATGTCGAGCCCCCATCCAAGCGTGGCGCTGTTCGATGAGACACTCGTATGCGTAGGCTGTCCCACCAACAAGCAGTTGCCACGGCAGCTTACATTCGAGAGATACATGTCGATGAGGCACGTCTCGGTCAGGTTCGGGCGTATGCTGAAGCCGGCTTTTGAGGAATGGTTTTTGCTTGAGCATGGTATTAAAAGACGTGTCGAGGTCGTCGTGCATGGCTTCAGCATGATCCCGCCGATGGTGTCCGGCACGGCCCGTATCGCGACCATGCCCTTGCGGCTGGTCAGGCATTTCAAAAAAACGTTCCCCTTGCGGATCGTCGAACTTCCGCTGCCGCTTCCCGCGTTCACCGAAGCCGTCCAATGGCCGGCTCACCACAGGAGCGATCCGGCAAGCATCTGGATGCGGGAGATCATGATGCAGGAGGCATCTCGGATGGCTGCTCCGCTGTGAAACCAAGGGAGGCTCCAGGCGCTCCTGGATTTACTCAGCGTCACGCCACCCACTCTGACGTCGTTGTCAGGAGTGAAGAGACGACGGACTCTGATCCGCGGGTCGGAGCGCCCCTTTCCTGAAGACCGTCGCGTCGCGAAAATTCGCCTCAAGCTTGTCCGACGGACCGAGCCCAGCAATCATAGAAGCCGCAGTGAGTTCCGGCCGGGCTACGGCGGAGGCTCCGATGATGAGGGACGTGAGTCGCTGCCAATTGCGTGAACCTCCGCGCTCGCGCTGCGCAGGCTTTTGGAAAAGGGCGGATTCGACATGCTTAGCCAGTTGCAAGCCATTCTCCCCGCACAACCCCACCCCACTTCGCAGTAAATAGAAAATTTTTCTCTTTCGAGCTGGTCATAAGGCACAGGTCACGCGATAGAGCAGCGGGTGATCGGTGCGTCAGGTGTTTTGTCCATGCGAGATTTCGGAAAAGTGATAAAATGGTTTGTTTCGATCAACGGCATCCACGCTATGGATAGCTAAAGACATGCGTTTCAAAGGGCTTGACCTAAATCTCCTCGTTGTGCTCGACGCGCTGCTGGGGGAGCGCAATCTCTCGGCGGCGGCCCGCCGCATCAACCTCAGCCAGCCGGCCATGAGTGCGGCCGTCGCCCGGCTGCGCGATTATTTCGGCGATGAACTGTTTACGACGAGCGGCCGCGAACGTTTTCTGACCCCGCGTGCGGCAGCACTTGCCCCCGCGGTTCGCGACGCTCTCCTGCAGATCCAGTGCTCGATTATTTCCTCGGATACGTTTCACCCAGCTCAATCCGACCGCCGTTTCAGGATCATTCTTTCCGATTTCGCCACGCTCGTGTTTTTTGAGAAAGTCGTTGAGCGTGTTGCGCGCGAAGCCCCCGGCGTCAGCTTCGAATTGCTGCCTGTCGACGACGGCCCCGATGAGCTTCTCCAGCGCGGTGACGTCGATTTTCTAATTCTTCCGGATTTGTTCACGTCGAGCGCGCACTCAAGCGTGGCACTGTTTGAGGAGAGACTCGTGTGCGTAGGCTGTCGCACCAACAAGCAGTTGCCACGGCAGCTTACGTTCGAGAGATACATGTCGATGAGGCACGTCTCGGTCAGGTTCGGGCGTCTAATGAAGCCCTCCATCGAGGAATGGTTCTTGCTTGAACATGGCCTCAAGAGACGTGTCGAGGTCGCCGTGCAGGGCTTCAGCATGGTCCCGCCGATGCTGTCCGGCACGGCCCGTATCGCGACCATCCCCTCCCGGCTGGTCAGGCATTTCGAAAAATCGTTCCCCCTGCAGATCGTCGAACTTCCGCTGCCGCTTCCCGCATTCACCGAGACCCTCTGTTGGCCGTCACTCCACAACAGCGATCCGGCAAGCATCTGGATGCGGGAGATCATGATGCAGGAGGCATCTCGGATGGCTCCTCCGCTGTGAAACCACGGGAGGCTTCCAGGCGAACTTACATTTGGTACCCCTGCCACTCCTTAATCTGGCGTCAATAGCCGGCGCTGAATGAAGTCAATGCTGGCAGCAAGTGCGCCTGCAAGATCGTCCAGCGTGCGGACCACCTCGATCAGCTCGAACGAGAAGGGTCCCTCATAGCCGCCATCAAGCAGCGCCTGGATCTGGCTGCCATTGTCGGAACCTCCAAGGAAGCGATCCGGGTAAATCCAGAACGTCGGGTCATTCACACCTGAAATGTGCACCAGGCCGGTAAGCTCGGAGAACAAGAACGTCTCCCCGGCCAGGGTGTGGTGGAACGTGTCGTGCACGAGGCGGAACACTGACTGGCCGTCAACCGCGGCAATGGCCTCGGCCGCTTGCTTCTTTGATCGAAGCGAGCAGGTGCGAAAGCCCAGCGGCTCGATGAGACCTATCAGACCGCGCGGCTGGAGGATCGGCTTGAGCGCGTTTAGAGCGACGCGCAGACTGTCATGGCGCTCGCCATTGCACGCCCACGAGCCGTCGTTGACCGGTTCCAGCACGACCGTCTTGGCCCCGCACGCCGCCGCATAGTCGGCGAGCTTGATCGCCGCCGACTGACGCGTGGGAGTCCAGTCGTTGAAGCGCTGCAAGGCGTTGACCGAGATTATGGTTACGCCAGCTTCGGTGGCGGCAGACCGGACGTCCGCAGCAGGAATGGCGCATGCAACAGGATTGCTGAAATGAAGGTCACGGATTTGAACATCGGTTAGGCCCTGGTCACGCGCAAGCGCGAAAAATGCACTGACGTCAAGAGGGGGCGCTGCCATGTGGTTGACCGCAAAGCGGGGAGATACCTGGCGCATGGCTTGGCTTTCCTTTCAGAAGTGCGGCCGCCAGTTTGCCTGTCTGGCTTATGCCGCGCCCCCCAGCGCAGGCCGATGCACAAGCCTGATTGAAGCAAGCCAGTCAATCGAGCGTTCCTTCCATTTATGAAAGGAATTTTGGCTCCGTGATAGAATCGCATCAATGTCAGATGTTTTCCGGGACATAGATGTCGAACGGCAGAAATGTCTGGCCCGGCATTTCCGCGGTGCCGGTCTTGATGCCTCGGTCTATGAGTAACATCAGCTCCTGGCAAAGCCGACGCAGTGGAGTGGCGACGGCCATGGTGACGATTTCATCTGCGAGCGCTGCCCGCGTCTCGGGCGTGATTTCATTCACGATCGCGACAAGATCCACACCTTTGCCCTCTTCGCGCAGCGCGGAGATAGCGCCCTCCATGCCCCCGCCGGCCATATAGAAGCCCACGAGCTCAGGTTCCCGCTGAATGAGATCCAGCATGGCTTCGTAAGTGATCTGCCGCTCTTCCAGGTTCACGAGCGTATCGAGCACTTCGAAGGTAGGTGCGTTCTCACGGAAATAGGAACGAAAGGCGACCTCCCGGAGCTCATGCCCCTGGAAACGGTGGCTGCCAACAAACACGGCCACCTTCCCAGGCCGTTTGGCGGCCTTGGAAAACATCCAAGCGGCCGTCCGCCCGACTTTGCGATTATTAAGACCGATGTAACCCTCGCGCACCCCGCAGGCGAAGTCAGAAAGCAGCGAGAACACCGGGATGCCTTTCGCCTTGAGCTCCTCGACCGCTGCCGTGATCTTCGGGTGGTCCGGCGCCACCATGGCGATCGCGTCGCAGCGGTTCCCAAGGCTCTTAAGGAGCGGGATCAGATCCCCGGGCAAATGTGACGGAGCAAATTCGATGAGCGGAATGCCGTGGAAGGATTGGGACAAACTTACCGAGGCCTCGACCTCGCGCGCGAACTCTTGGTAGAAATGCTGGGCCGGTTTTCTCAAGATGAAGCCCAGCCGGTAGCGCGGCAGGTGCCGCTTGAAGCGGTGCGTGATGAGACCGGCAGCATGATAGCCGATCGCGTGGGCTGCTTCGTGGACGCGCCGCGCAGTCTCCTCGCGCACAGGAAGGCGGGCGTTCAGAACCCGATCGACCGTTGCAACACTGACCCCGGCTTCGCGGGCAAGATCGACAATTGTGGGACGTTTGGCCATTATCAAATCTGAATGGTTATGAGCGGTGTGGCTCTATGATCGAGCAGCCTGGGCGGTGATCCCAGACTGCAAGTGAAGGGCTCGGCATGCCCGTGGTCGACATCATTATCGATGGACAGCACTGCGAGCGCGTATCAGCATACGATTCGGTTTGCTTAGGCCACTTATAATATGCACTCACCGCTTTTAACGCTCCTGATGGCACTTAGCCCCAAGCGCTTTTTCAGGCCAGCGAGGCGATCGTTAGATCTAGTCACGGGCCCGGCCACTTAGCAGGCGCGATGGGCGCACGATCGATCGGCCGGTTTAATGTCTCCGCAAGCTGATGACCGGAGAAGGCGGCTTCCAACTGCGCTTTATCCAATTCGCCCTCCCAGCGGGCGATGACGAGCGCTGCCACCGCGTTGCCGACCAAGTTCGTCAGCGCACGGCACTCCGACATGAAGCGGTCGACGCCAAGGATAAGAGCGAGGCCAGCGACGGGGACACTGGGTACTACGGCGAGCGTAGCGGCAAGCGTGATGAAGCCCGCACCTGTTACGCCTGCAGAACCCTTTGAGGAAAGCATCGCAACGAGCAGCAGGAGCACCTGATCGACGATCGACAGATCCGTGTTCGTCGCTTGTGCTATGAAGAGGGCGGCCAGCGTCATATAAATATTGGTGCCGTCCAAATTGAATGAATATCCTGCCGGGATGACGAGACCCACGACAGAACGTTTGGCGCCAGCCCGCTCAATCTTCTCCATGAGCGAGGGGAGCGCGGCCTCCGAAGAGGACGTTGCCAGAACAAGCAGCAGCTCTTCCTTGATGTAGCGAATGAGAGAAAAGATGGAGAAGCCGTTGTAACGGCAGACCGCGCCGAGCACCCCGAACACGAATAGGAACGCGGTGAGATAGAACGTCGCGACCAGCAGGGCGAGGTTGACCATCGAACCGATTCCATATTTGCCGATGGTGAAGGCCATCGCGCCGAAAGCCCCGATCGGTGCGGCCTTCATCAGAATGCCGACCAGCTTGAACACCGGCGCGATGAGCGCCTGGAGCAGAGAAAGCACAGGCTTCCCCGTGTCTCCGCCCTTTGCCAGAGCGATGCCGAACAGAACCGAGAAGAACAGGACCTGCAGGATGTCGCCCTCCACGAAGGCACCGACGACCGTTGACGGGATGATGTTCATCAGGAAGCCGATCACCGACTGCTGGTGCGCCTTTGCGGCATAGGTGCTCACCGCCTGGGCATCGAGCGACGCCGGATCGATGTTGAGGCCGGCGCCGGGCTGAACGACATTAGCAACTATGAGGCCGACGATCAGTGCCAGCGTCGAGAAGGTTAGGAAATAGAACATCGCCTTCCCGGCGACCCGGCCCAACTTCTGAAGATCGTTCATGCCGGCGATGCCGGTCGCAATTGTCAGGAAGATGACAGGCGCGATGACCATCTTGACGAGCTTGATGAATGCATCTCCGAGCGGCTTCACGCTTTCGCCGATCTCCGGATAGAAATAGCCAAGTGCGACGCCAAGCGCGATTGCGGCAAGCACCTGCACGTAAAGCCGCGCAAAATGGGGTTTATGAGGGCCTGCGTTCGCGCTGCGGATCTCTGGAGCTAACACTGTCTCTCTCCCTGACCGGGTCGGGGCGGGCGCTTCCTCCCTTCCCAGGCTTCTCCCACGCGGCGCCCCGGTCCAACGCTGCTGCCATCTCGGCCGCAAGTGCCGTGCCAAATGAAAACCTTCGCCAGACGCCCCTCAGGCTTGCGGTTTTGCCAGCAGTTGGATGACCCCGCATTTTCCGTCTGGTTTGCGGCACCTGAGCGGAGCATTGCGTCGAAGATCGCCGAGCCACTTGTTTCCCGACGTGCTCTTCATAGCTCCCTGCGGCAGAAGACGGACGTTTCCGCCCTCATTGATTCCAGTCGCAGGCCATAAACCGAGTGGGGTGTCGCTCTCACTTGACCTCAAGTTGCAACCCTCACAGCATAAGTCAGGTTGGTTGGGTGTTTGTTCCGCCCCCTGCTACGGGCGTCAGATGATCGGCGCGATGGTGGGGCCCGCTCAGCCCGCCAGACGAAGAAACTCGTCGAGTCAGGAGGGCTCAGACCGCCTACCGAACATTCCCACGCCACGGCCGCCGATCTCAAATGGAGGCTCTCCCCGTACGGCTCCATTTGATGGCACTCCAGCGGTTCTCCATACGGTCTACGTCAGGTCCGACAAGATCGGCATTACGCCGGCGTCAGCCAAGATGAACTTCGACAGTAGCGCCGCGCTTCAAAGCCGGGCGACGTTCCCAACCTGTGGCGCGACAATTCTGGGTTCTTCCGCATATTTGGTGCAGGGTGCGTCGTTCCCTTGGTTCCCCCGTCTGTTTCTACGGTCGTTAGGCGGCTGCCAGCAGCCTGTTTCTCAGCAGCGGATACCCGGAGCGCCCATACATCTGGCGCTTGATGGTCTTGAGACGGTTGATCTGTCCCTCGACGGGACTGGTGCTCCAGGGCTGGGTGATTGCGGCCCGAACAGCCGCAATGTCACGGCCGATGCCTGCTGCAAGGGAAGCCAGTTCGCTGTCCGTGGCGTCCTCGATCCATTGCTCGAGGCCGGCATCATCGTCGCCGCGTATCAGTGCAGCGAAACGTCGAGCCAAGTCACCCGCCTTCAAGAGTTCCGGCGCGCAGTCATAGAGATGGCCCAAGAATTGCCCGGTCTGCTCATCGAGCAAAGTCGTGTCTTCACTCAGCAGCCATGCACAGTTTCGGCATTTCAGCTCCTGTTCGTGAGCCACTCTGGCTCAGCTCAGGCAGACATTCCACTTAACCCCCTGTTCAATTTTGCCGAGCCAGCTCTCACAAAGCAGGAATCCCGAAGAGTTCACCGGCCGGCACATGCCGGCCTTCATCCTGGCCTGTCGCCACGACCATCATCGTCAATCTTACGATGGTGGTATTCGCGAGCCGCAGCTGGACCGGCTTCGTCGTGAAGAACTCCTATGCCGCCAGCTAGGAATTCCATCGCAGCGGACGATGATAGGAGCATGGCGTGGCCCGCGCAGTCATGATGTCCATCTGCTCGTCCCTCAATCCGAATATATGGTGCGTCGTCCGAGGCCACGCTTTTTCCGGCGGCGCGAAGCGCGGGATGCGTGTCCAAAACCGGACAGCGGCAGAAAACATGTCGGGTTCAATACAACCGGACACCTTGGACACTTGGAGGTTTTTCAAACCGCAATCATGGGCTTATTGCGCGCTGAGCGCGCTGGCACGGCCTTTGCGAATTGAGATGCGGAAGGCTGACTGCATGCAGACGAACAAGACGAGCGATGCTCTCCTTTCCCGTGTTGCCCCGCCTGAGGGAAACAAGCTCGCGCATAAAGCGCGCAACCTTTGGCAATAGCTTTGGAGAGCAACATGGTATTGCAGATGGAGTCCCCGGCTCCTTCGATCAAAGTGGAGGACTGGCTGCGTGGCGAGCCCCTCACGAACTTCCAGCCCGGCAAAGTGTACATCGTCGAATTTTGGGCAACTTGGTGCGGACCATGTGTGGCGGCGATGCCCCATCTGGTGCAGCTCCAGCAGAAATACAAAGACAGCGGACTTGAGGTCGTCGGAGTCGCGGCTTCTGAAGACGCTCCAACGGCCGTTGAGGCCCGAACCAAGTTGGACGCGTGGTTGACCGAAAAGGGATCGAATCTGAACTATCGGATCGCGTTCGACTACACAGGCGAAATGAACAAGCTTTGGATGGAACCGAGCTTGTCCGTCGGGATTCCGGCCTCGTTCGTGGTCGACCGAGACGGCCACATCGCCTTTATCGGCCACCCGGCGGACCTCGAGGACGTTTTGCCGAAGGTTCTTAACGGCAGCTGGCGCAGCAGCGATGAAGCGAAAGCCGCCGATACACGGCGAGTCGCTAGTGACCAACGCACAGCGCGCGAACTATCGCTGACCATGCCGATATACGCCAAACTTCGGCCGGCGATGGAGGCCGAGGATTGGATGGCGGCACTCACGGCCATCGAAGAAGGCCTCGCCTTAATGCCAGATGATAGCGGGTTCCGGGAAACTCATGCGAATCTACTGCTTCACAAGCGGCGCGACATGCGGGCCGGCTTGCCAGCCATGCGCCAATTAGTCGAGGACGCGATCGACAAAAAATTCGAGGCCGTGTCTTGGATGGTCATGGCCCTGAACCAACTCTTCGATCCGGAAATGGACAACTCCCATCTCCCCCGTACTGAGCGCTTTGCGATGGGCGACAAGCTCTCGGAACAGATCCTGACACTGAATCCCCCACAAGGCGACGGACCCCTTAAATTCCGTTGGTACCTCCCGGTCGCTCAGTATTATTACGAGAGCGGCAACAAGGATCGCGCGATCGAGTTGATCGAGGTGGCATTGAAATCTCTGGGTGATCCGGAGACAATGCCGGACCACTTCAAACAGTACTACCTTAGCCCATTGCTCCAAGCCCTGGCCAACTACACGGGTGAGCACGCCTGTTACGCGGATCTTTGCGTGGTTCCGCAAAACAAGACTTCCGAAACTCAAACCGCAGTCGCCTCATGAGCAAAGATCGCAAAGGGATGACAATTGGAATTGAACCCTGGCCAATTCGTCCAGTTTCTGCGGCGGGCCCGCGGTAAGTATGTCCATTGCAGCACAGGGCGCATCGCTTGCCGCAGGTTGGAGTTCAAAACTTGCGATGCCCTCCGGCTGCATCGCGGGAGACGGGATACTCGACGCGATTCTGGCCGCGGTGGAAGCCCCCGCAGTCGAGGACCTCTTCAAGATCGGCCAGCGGAACATCAATTGCGTGGAATCGGCCGCCTGGAGCCGGACGTCGATTGCGCAAGTGTGCCCGAAGCAGGCGCCCCGAAAACAGAAATCGTCCTTCGAGGACGAGGACTGAAATTGAGGAGAAGGTGAAATGTCTGATGCCGCGGTTAGCCCTGCTGTAAACGAGCACGAGGCGGCCCTTGCCACCCCGTTTGTCAAATGCCTCCTGCGGCTGATCCGTGCCCAAGACTTTGACGGCTCATGGCGAGGCAAGGCTGACACCGAGCTGCTGGCCGGCTTCATCATCACGAAGGAACAGCGCCGTGCCATCCCCATCATCGGCGATCCTGATCCGGACGTGCTGTGGAGGCTGGACATGTTTTACACCGCCGTCAGTCTTGCGATCGAGGAGCGCTCCGGCCTGATCACATCGCCAATGAAGGAGATGAAACCGATGGGGGCTTCGGGCGCCTGGTTTCCACGGCCGGGCGGTTGGTCGTTCTGTCGAGACGTCCACCGGTTTGGCTTCGAGACGTTCCGGAAACTCGCGGAGGCCGGTACGAAACTGGTCGACGATGCGACTGCAGCTATTGGCTTCCCGCCGTGGCGCGGCCGTGAAGAAACTGATTTCGAGGAAGGATTTATGTCAAACCTAGATGAGATGGGGAAGAAAGTCCGAAAGCTTCAGCTGCGTGCGGCAGTTGCGAAGATGAAATTGCGCGACCTTGCAGAGGATCTCCCGGTCCAATGGACTGAGCTAGAGGAGGTTGCCGAGAAAGCGTACGCCGTTTTTGCCGAGTTGGATGATGCCAAGAGAGAGCTCGCTGCAATGAAGAATTTACGATGAGGAGCACATTCACCACCCGCGACGGCTCCATATGGCTGCCGGAATATCTGACCGCTATAGATGGCAGGACTTGTATCGGCTGCGGCCGCTGTTTCAAGGTCTGCTCGCGCGAGGTCATGCACCTTCACGGCGTCGATGACGCGGGTGAAATCCTCGGCGTCTGCGACGGCGAAGACGACGACTTCGATGGCGAGCTCAATCGCATGATCATGGTTGTCGATAATGCCGGCCGATGCATTGGCTGCGGAGCCTGCGCCCGCGTCTGCCCGAAGAACTGCCAGACCCATGTTGCGGCCGACGAGCTCGCTGAATGAGCAGCATGATTTGACGAGACGAAAACCAGGAGAACGTCGTTGCCCTTTAGAATCTTTCATGGCGTGTTTGTGCTGGTCCTGTGCGGCAACGCTGTGGCTGTCTACTTCGCCTCGCATTCCATCCGTCTAGCAGTTGTCAGAGCTATGACGGAATTTGGGTGACTGGGTTGATCAAGCGGCGCTTTGCGGCTTCATTTCGATGACCTCGATGCTGTCCTGGCACCTGCCAGCTGTTTGGGCAACTGATTTTGTCCCTTCAATCTTCGCCAGGATGTTGCGGCGGCCATGACGAGCTTGAAGACCATCAGGCTGGCGGGAGGTCGAAATCGGGCTTGGCATCGTCCGATGCCACCTGCCCGGTTATAGCCGTGGAACTGGCTCAAGCTCGCCCGTATCGCGCACGTTCCGTCTTCCGACGCGTCACCGGCCAGAGCAAGGCGGTCGGCACGATCGGCTCAACGATCAGGAGGTCGCCCGCCTAGTCAAGCGGACTGCGCTCGCGGCTAGAGTACGCGGCGACTTGCCGGAAGGCAAACGCGGAAAGCTCTGCCGGCCATTCGGCGCTCGCCTCCCCGGCCAAAGTCGACGAGTGCTATTTACCCTGTGACAAAGGACATGGGGCGAACAAGTACATCCATCACTATTGACCACGGTCATAAGAGAGTTAACCGCCTTGATGCACGGCGATCGGTGGAGATCAGAACCGGCGCCTCAGTGATCGCGGCCAGCTTCAGCCCTTTGGTGAACCGGCATGCCCCTCTAGCCACCGTGCCAGATCACCTTCAAGATCCGCCGAAACAGAAAAGAAGTCCCAAAGGATCGGGTTTCAGTGCCTTCTGGACCTGCAGAGCCGGCGCGCGCAAGCCCTTGCGCCTCGGTGTGACCAGTGACAAGCAGACCCGGCCGGAATTGAGACCGTCGGATCACCGGGGCGGTCCACCTGAGTCGAAATGGACTGGGCCGAGATGGAAGCGCGTCGTGCTCGAGGGGCGCATCGCTAAGGTGGCCTGGCGGGGGGCAGGACGCCCGAAAGGGGCCGCACGTATGCGGCACCTTCGGCGCCGTGCAAGAGCTCAGCATTGAAAAACCAGCACAAGGCGAACTCTGGCCGCAGAACATTAGCCGCAGCACCCACTCTCATCTTCTTCGGCTCTTTGCCCTCTCGAGGTTTTCTCACTGAGGCCGAGAAGGCGGCTATTGAGACGGCTCGACAATGTTCGGGTGTCGCCGAAGACCATCTCCACATCCTCGCGCGAGACGACATCACTGCCATCCCGTGCCAGGCTCCGTTGAGCCAAACGACGGACCATCTCCTTGACATAGGCCGCGCTGCTGTTCTCCGAGCGTGCGACGGCATCCGCCAGCGCCCCGTCTTCGAAGACGAGCGCACGACCATACAGCGCGATCAGCCGCTCGCGGCAACCGGCGTCGGGAAGCGGGATCTCAATTGCTTCGTCCACGCGGCCTGGCCGCGAGGCGAGCGCGTCCTCAATGTCCTCCGGCCGGTTCGTCGTCAGGAGGAAGAGGATATCTGCATTTGGTTCAAGGCCATCGATCTCGTTCAACAGACGGTTGAGCAAGCATTCGGCTTTTGGGCTGTAAATGTTTTCTCGCGACCGACCCACCAGATCCACGTCTTCAAGTACGACGATGCTCGGCTGAAGGGTGCGGGCCAACGCGATGTAGCACGCAATATCCGTTGTCTGCTCAGCCGTAACCAGAACGGTAGTGCGTCCGGGCAGGTTGGCAGAAACATAACGGATGACGTGCGTCTTGCCTGTACCAGGGGGACCATAAAGCAGAATACCCTTTTGCGCGTGTTGGCCGAGGCGCTTCAACCCCTCTCGGTGTCGATCAAAGTCGAAGACGTTGGCATCAAGACGCGCCATAGTTGCCTCCGAAAGCACCACGTCGTTCCGGGGTACGGCGGGAAGGCGATGAACCCGAATCGTTCCCGGCATCCCGGAGTTTCGTGCATCGAATTCGAAAGAGAGAACCTTGTTGCGGTAGTATCGCGAGCTTTCGCCTGCCGCCTGGATTTTGCTCAGAAATCCGCGCGAGAAGGCGCATGCCTGCTCGCCAGGCAAATAGGCGATTTCCACTTGAACCGTTCGGCCGCCCCAGTGGTCAAAAAACTGCGATAGGAGGATCGCGACAGGCTCTTGGCCGATAAGGAACAACCAGAGGCCATTGTGCAGAGACGCGTAGGGCACATCTTCGCCGATATCGATGTCCTGATATTGCAAGGGTGTCAGCGCAACGGCGTCACCGTCGCGAATCACCATGTCCGACAGCTTCATGGCTTCGAACTCGTCCCACTGGTGGACGCCGATGAGCTTGGGAGATAAAGTCGTAATCTGCTCTTCAATGACCGTTTGAAGGTCAGGCAGCATATGGGCAGCAAACTTTCGGCGCGAGCTAGCGAGACCCGTCAAATCATCGGTTTTGAAATGCCGATTTAGTGCCTGCCAGGCATAGCGATCGATATCGGTCACAGCAGAATCCTTTTTTGCGGTTGAGGGAAGAACGATGCGACTGCATCATTTGTCGTTACGGCGCCGCCGAGCTCCCCCGAATTGCTCCCACCGGCAAGATTATCGAAGCAATTTGCGTGCCCGGTTGGCGCTCCGTTGGCGTTCCACCGCTTCCCGCTAGCCAGCGGCGCTTCTTGGCGACCTTTCGGTCGGCCTTGCGACATTCTAGTCCAGTTCCGGACACAAGAAGGTCTCGATACGCACGCTCGGCGAGACCAAATTGGAACCCCAAGCATGTAAACGTCGCACCCCAGCCCAATTCGATGCTCATCGAAGGCGCTTGCTGAAGAGCGGCTGGCCATTGGGGTGCTGCCACGGGCGTGCGTTCGCGCTAGTCGCGGCTCTGCGTACACAAAAACACGCTAGGGTAGACACTGTGCAATCGCTGCAATGCCCCCCGTGTGCGGTATTGCATGGGCTTGCGCTGTCTGGTCCGTCTTTTGCCAGCCGGTGCGGAAGCGTGAAATTCATCGCTACACAGAACTTTTGTTTCAATGCGATGACCTGGCGGCCATAGCGCGCACCCTACCTTGGCGAACACGTCGTCGAAGCCAAAGCGTTTGTGCAGAAGCATTTCATTGGAAATGGCATGCCGCTTGCTCCTCGTGCTTAGAGCCCATCAAACCACGAAGAAAGCGACTACCGGACCATGGTTGACACGCGAAGCCCTAAACGATCGACAAAGGCGACGGTGGTCGTCCTCGCTGAAGACCGGGACATCGTCCGGTTCGGAGATCCGTCCTCGGAGGTCGCTTTGCAGAGGGGGTCCGATGCCGACACGCCAGATGATGCTCGCGCATTTGCCGTGTACCGGTCCGCATCAGCTAGCCAATACGCTGAACCAGTTCAGCCACGCCAGTCTGTGGCGTGGAGACTCACATTTGCGACTCATACGCTTATCCCGCTACTGGCCATTTCCGGCTGTCAAGAGTTTCACCCCGGGCATGAGCAGTGGGTGATCCATGCCGGTTCCGGCGCCGCAGTCGCGGTAAGACGGATCGAGCCGCTCGAAAGTCCCCTCATCCCTCACATCGATATCGTTCGGGTGAGGAACATCTGGAGCCGGACCGTTCCCATGGATCGGGAGCCGCGTGGCATCATCTCGCGCCTGGTACGGGGCCCCAGCGCGGTACTCCCGCGAGCTCAGTCCAGTGCGCCAGTTTTTCTAGAGGAGCAAGCTGAATGACCGTTCAAAAAAAGGTTCCCTTCGTCACGTTTCTCACGCGTGTTCGCGACACCACGCAGGATCACCGTCGCGCAAAATCGCCGGTAGCTTTCAGGCTGCTGTCAGCTAGGGCTGGCAAAAAAGGTGTTATCGGAACAACCAATCAGGAGACCTTATAAAATGAAAACTTCGGCCCAACTCGGCCAAGTTGGCACGAGTTCTGAAGCCCTTCGGTTCGAGGCGGCGAGAGCTGCCGACCGGCATTCATGTCGCGGGCAGCCGCGATGAATCGAACAGAAGAAGGAAAGCTACATGTCGGGCCTGCACAGCTTCGAGTCGGAGCAGACAAACGAGCATGGCGGACCAGGTTCTCATCGTCGACGACGACAGGGTCGCCTGTCCGCCCTGCTGAAGATGAAGCAATACTACACAGAGAAGTAACATGAAAAACAGACTTCGCGTATTGGCAATGGCGGCTATCATTGCCTCTTCCCTTCCATCCTTTGCGCAGTCAGAGATTTACGAATGTTGGATCGATGTCGAAAATCACAGTGACGTTGCCGTAGAAGAGCTCCACATAAAGCCCATCCGCGCCAAGCGCTGGGGTCCGGATCTTCTGGGTTCGTCCTACTTGGATCCAGGCTCCGAGATCATGGTGGAGCGGCCGGGCGGCTTGTGCCGCTTCGATGTGCTGATTGAGTACGAAGATGGCCGCAAAAAGGTCATCCGGGATATCAATCTTTGCGAGGAGGACGCTCTTAAAGTCTGACCCGCAACGCAAATGGAAAGGTCAGCCTCGAGGCTGACCTCAGACCGCTGACAAACCCCGTCGAATTTCGGCGGGGTTTGTTTTACGTGATTGAAGTGCTTTGGGAAGGTTGCGTCAGGAGATTTTGACAGGTTGAATGCTTTTTGGCTTGGCACGCTACATGCGCGCTGTTCAGCAAACGCGCGACTGAGTGGTCCCACCGCCACGAGAGCCGCTGACTTACGCCACCTCCCAAGGCGTACCCGGCCCGGCAGCGAGCTCAGTTTCCTGCCGGCATACGTGTTCAGACTTACTCGCGTTCAGAACAGCAGCTCATTCTAAAGCTGTGGAACTTTAATGGGAGAAGCGAAATAGGGGGTCCAGAGGAGCACTTTACCAAGCATTCACGCCTTCTTCATTGAGCCGCGCGGCGATCTTCTTCGCCGCGATATCGAGGGGTCGGCGGAACGTCGAATAACGCCAGCCGAGGCGCTCGCGCAGGGACTGGCCTACCGCGGTAATCCCAAAAGGCTGGTGACGATGCAGATGCAGAAGCCAATTATTGTTCTGAGCATGCTGTCAGCAAATTTGATCTTACCCGCGTACTTTGTGAAAAAGAAAACTGCCAAAGTGCGAAGAAAAAGACGGTTATCGAAATGATTACTTCTGCCATTATGTAAGGACGAAAAACATCAATTTTTATATCTGATCCCTTAGGTGCAGCAAGTGCCACCTACACTCGCATCAAGTTGCTTGCTTCGTGTAAGTTCGACACGTATCTCAACAGTATCCTGTCAGCTTCTCCTGCTCGAACGACAAGAGATCTCAGAGTCGGTTTGGAAAATCACGGATGGGCGTTTCTGCGTAGCATGATGCCGCCCATGGCGACGAGGATCATGGCCTGCGAGACATCGATGCGCTGCTCGTAATCGCGCACGAGGCGTCGCCACCGGATCATCCATCCGAACGTCCGTTCGACGACCCAGCGACGCGGTAGAACCTTGAAGCCTTTCTGGTCGTCGGCGCGGCGGATGATCTCGACGATGAAGTCGAGATAGCAGGCCTTATCCATCAGCTTGAGCCGGTCATAGGCCCCGTCGGCGAAGAGATGCTTGACCCACGGCCAGCGTTTGCGGATGCCGTCGAGTTTCGCCTGCGCACCCGCGCTGTCGGAGATGTCAGCGGTGGTCAGGTTGACCATCAGGAGCCGTCCGTCCGTATCGACCGCAATATGGCGCTTGCGCCCGACGATCTTCTTCCCCGCGTCGGTCGCGCCATATATGGGAACGACTGTGACCCAAGGGGTCGCGAACCGGATGTGGATGTTTGCCAGGCAGGTATGCGTAGTCCGGGAAATTCTTTTCGCGAGGACGTGACATAGACCCAGCGATTATGAAAGCGCGTTGGCGGCAATTCCAGATGAAGTAATCGCTTGCGCCAGAGTGCCAGCGGTAAAGAAATATCTTGCGCTGCCCCGACAAAATGCGCTCATGGTGCCATTCCTCCATGGGCACGTGCGGCGGGAGGGCACCTCTAAAACGACCGATAGACCGAGGGAGGGCTCAACCCAATGAGCAGGGTGCCGCGCGCAGATGCGAGTCCAGCTTCGTCGGCGACATTTGCGCCGCTCGAGAATGCGACCTTTCGATCGATCTGGCTTGGCACCCAGGTCGCCAGCCTTGGCTGGCTAATTCAAACTGTCGCCATCAGTTGGCTGATGGCGACCATCTCGACTTCGGACGTTATGGTCGCCTTGGTTCAGGCTTCGACGACACTCCCCATATTCGTCCTGTCGATCATCGCCGGGGCCCTGGCGGACAATTACAGCCGCCGCAATCTCATGTTCGCTGGCTGGTGCATGATAGCGTTGTCCTCGGCGATGCTGACTGTTCTTGCGGCCCTCGGGATTTTCAATCCATGGATGGTTCTTGCCTTCAGCTGTTTGGCCGGAGCGGGCGCCGCTTTCACCGATCCTGCTTGGCACGCGTCGGTGGGCGATATCTTACGAAAACGCGAAGTCCCAGCCGCGGTCACGCTCATCTCGGTTGGATACAACGCCATTCGAAGCGTCGGCCCGGCGCTCGGTGGCATCGTCGTTGCCTCCTTTGGACCTCTGACAGCTTTCGCTGTGGCGACACTGACCTATGTAGCGCTGCTGTGGACCATAGGGCGCCGCAAATGGGATGTTCGCACCTCACCTCTCCCGCGCGAGCCTTTGACCACCGCCATCCATGACGGAGCGCGCTTCACGGCCCTGTCGGCGGAGATCAAGGCGGCAATCGCGCGTGGAGCGCTTTTTGGCCTGACCAGCATCTCCATACTCGCGCTGCTGCCTCTCGTTGCCCGCGATCAACTAGGGGGAGGACCAATCGTTTATGGTGTCCTGATGGCCGGCTTCGGGACGGGCGCCTTGTGCGTCGGCATTTGCAACAATGTCTTGAGGCGGTCGCTGTCCCAGGAGCGGCTGACAACACTGGCATGCATTGCCTGTGCGGCGTGCTGTCTATCTCTTGCTCTCACTACTTCAGTGGCGGTGGCGGCTATTGCGCTGGCGCTCGGCGGCGCGGGCTGGGTCGTCACCTGGACGGGGCTCGACGTGAGTGTCCAATTGGCAAGCCCAAGGTGGGTCGTCGGTCGCACGCTCTCGATCCACTATGCCCTCTCGTCTGGCGGTATCGCGGCCGGCAGCTGGCTGTGGGGCTCAGTGGCTGAGACCTATTCGCTTACCTTGTCCCTCGAGGTTTCCGCTGGAGCGCTGGTAATGGTCGCGGCCACCGGCTTCCTGATGCCTATCCGTCAATGGCAGGACTCTGATCAGGATCCTTTTGGCTTCGAAACGCCACAGCTCGCCCTCGACCTGAAGCCGAGAAGCGGGCCGATCGTCGTCAAGATCGAGTACTCAATACCGGAGGCAAACGTCGAAGCTTTCCTGGACCGGATGCAGGAACGACGGCGAGTGCAAAGCCGCGTCGGTGCTCGGCACTGGAACCTCCAGCGCGATCTTCAGGATCCTTTGCTTTGGACAGAAACCTTCCGCACGCCGACCTGGATGGACTATTTGCGGCTGAATCATCGCCTGACGACGGCGGACAAGGCGTTGGACCAACATCTGCTCGAATTGAACATGGCAAATCCGCCTCGTACCAAGCTTTCGATTGAACGACCGACCGTGGCAACCCAGAGGCGGGATCAATCGACGCGATTTTTCTTCCGGCTGTGATCGCCGGCTTTGGGTTGGTAGGGCTTGGGGGACAGCGAGATGACCGGTTTGGTGAGATTTGAGAGGCAAGTCGTGGTCCAGATTGGCCGCCACAGCCCAGAACGTGCCGTATTCGATGTCAATGATGCGGCCGCCATCTTGCTGCAGGTTTCTGGTCGTCAGACGGAGAAGCGCAGGGCAGCGATGGACGCCTGTTTGAAGGCTCTACGGGGTAAGGCTCATCCACCCGCCGCCCGAAGGGCCTTCGTCGCGGCCGCGCGCGAAGCAAATATCCTACGCGGCGATTAAAGGTCAAAAATTCGTATCGTTCATCAGTTCCTCCATTAGCCGAACGAGCGTTTAAGACGTCGAGCCCGCGTCGCCCGACGCTGACCGAAGCGGCGAGAAAATATGTAAAGAGCCGCTTTGGCTGACAAGAATGCACCGGTCTACGTCTTCAGCAACGCCCGCAAGCAGCGTAAAGTCTTCGCCCGAAATCAGGTGGTATCCGATCTCCAGGGTGAACGCGCCGCTGGCCGCCGGGCCTCAGGCTCTGCTGATCAAGGGCGGCGGCCACGCATCGGGACCTCGATCGACCGACATTCTGTTACTCCGCGATCAACAACCGATCCGCTTCGACACGCCGCGCCTCGCCGCATCGATGCGCGGGACGGGTTGCATGCTGGCCGGCGCGATTGCGGCGCACTTGGCGCACTTGCGGCCCCTTGAAGACAGCGTGCGCGAAGGCGAGCTGTTTGTGTTCGAGAAGCTCTTGAAGCATGCAGTCACATGACAGCGAGTGACGATCGGAAGAGTTGGACTAGCGACGACGCTTCTCCAACGAAAGCGAATTAAAGCGCTTTGCAAGAACTGGAAGGGCTGCAGTTTTCTTTTTTCGCGGTCCACTGAAAAGTCTTCAGCCTAAACATGACTATTGTGGTTCGCCTGTCGTATTTCCGAACGCCATTGCACGGTAAAGTGACCGAACCTCGTCGCTAGCATGGCACGGAAGGCCAGGAGGCCATCGTACAAGCTGAGGCACCACAAGATGGCGTAGACCGTCACGCTCTTCAAAAAAGAATATTCGGGGGATCGTCATCATTGATCCGGCTGCCGGGAGGCTCGGGCAGCTGAAAGAGGGCGATGGCTATGATATGGTCAAGGACGGGATGGCATGATTTGCGTCAAGCACCTGCACGGATCACTTCTCAAAAATGGCAGGCCGGTCCCGGCATCGAGACGCCGTCGCGAGATTTTCGAGGTGGCGGTAGCTTCGCGGTCTGTTGTCCGCAGGGCGAAGTCCGTAGCAGATGAGTGTGCGCTAAAAGGCATGGCCGCTTCCGCAAAGCGGAGGCGGCTACAAAAGCGCAATCGATGCGAATTTCGTGACGATCACCGTCGTGTCCTTCAGCATGATTTTGCGAAGGCCCACGGTCTCCCGCGCGTCGGGCGCCGTCAGACTGCTCGTCGGTAAGTCCAGAGCTGTGCGGGCGGGATGTTGCGGACGACGAAATCATAGTGAGACACGACGTAGCGGTCGGGCATTTTGATCACCGGCGACAAGGGTCCGTAGGTGATTTGAATCACCGGTCTGCCAGCCGGTATGCGGGCCAGCAGGTCCTCGAGCAGGCCAACACGCTGTTCCATTGGAAAGCTCAACATCGGCACCGCACTTATCACGCAGTCGAATTGCTCCCCGCGCCGTTCGGCCAGCACTTCTCCCAGCGCAAACGCATCGCCCAGTCGAAAATCCACGTCTGGAAAGGCCCGCGTCAGGCGCTGATAGAAATCCTTGGAATATTCGACCGAAATCAGCTGATGCGGCTTGATGCCTCTTTCCAGGATTGCCTTGGTGATGACGCCAGTTCCTGCGCCAAGTTCAAGCACCGGCAATCCGGATGCCGGATTGATGACGCTTGCCATACGACGCGCGGCATGAACGGACGTTGGCATGAGTGCGCCCACTCGTTTCTTGTCCTTCTGCCAGCCCTTGAAGAATTGCACTTCTTCTTCGAACTTCCTGCCGAGGCGCTCCTTCAATCGAAAGACCATATCCACTCCCTGCTACTGCTATTTGTCTGGGTCGTTCTGCCGAGGCGCCTTTGTACAAGCCTTGCGGCATTTTCAATCATGCGGCATTGGCTGCCGCGAGCAGCTCGCCTTTGCGCTGCAAGGGCAGAACTCCGAAATTATCGATAAGCCGCGTCCCGCCCAGCCAGGCGGCGACGATCAGGCGGGCCGGTCGATCCGCGGCGGAAAGCGGCGACAGGTCATGGTCTGCTCGTAGCTCGAGATACTCGACCTCGTCGTAACCGGCAGCGAGGATCAGTTGCCTGGCCTCGCCAAGCACAAGCTCGGCTGGCAATCCCGCCGACAATCGCCCAGCCGAAGCCGAGAGGACTTCGGCGAGCCTTGGCGCTGCCAAGCGCTGTGCGGCCGAGAGCCTGACATTGCGCGACGACATCGCCAGGCCGTCGGCTTCACGTACCGTTGGACATGCTACAATCTCGATGGGAATGTCGAGATCGCGCACGAGCCGGCGAACGACGTGCAACTGCTGGAAATCCTTCTCGCCGAAGAAGGCGAGATCAGCACGCGTCTGTAAAAAGAGCTTGGCGACGACGGTTGCCACGCCGTCGAAATGGCCCGGACGAAACGCGCCGCATAGCCCCCTGCTCACCCCACTCACCGAGATCGTAGTGGCGAAACCTTCCGGATACACGTCCGCTGCATTTGGCGCGTAGAGCAGATGAGCGCCGAGCGGCGCAAGCTTGGCGGCATCGTCATGCTCAGTGCGCGGGTAGGCCACGAGATCGGCCGCGCTGTTGAACTGTTTCGGGTTGACGAACAGCGTCACGATAACCCGGTCGGCCTTGGCGAGCGCGGCACGCACCAGGCTCAGATGGCCTTCATGCAGGGCACCCATGGTCGGCACGACAGCGACGTTCAGCCCATTCTGACGCCATCCGGCCACAGCCATGCGCAACTCGGCGACGGTTCGTGCGATCGGAATGCTCATGCGCCTTCTCCACAATTGACCGTCCTTGGCGCATCGCCGAACAGATGCTCGGCCGCTGGAAAGCGGCGGTCGCCCACGTCCTGCGCATAGGCGGCGATCGCCGCCTCGGCGATCTCACCGAGTTCGGCATAGCGCTTGACGAATTTGGGCCGGAAGTCGCTGAAGATGCCCAACATGTCGTCGACGACGAGGATCTGTCCGTCACAGGCCGCCGAGGCGCCGATACCGATGGTCGGGATCGCTACCTCTGCGGTGATACGGCGGGCGAGTGCCTCGGGCACCTTCTCCAGCACCACCGCGAAGGCCCCTGCCCCGGTAACGGCATGGGCGTCGTGCCGGATGCGCTCGGCATCGTCGCCTCTTCCCTGCACGCGGTATCCACCGAGGGTGTTAACCGCCTGCGGCGTCAAACCGACATGGCCCATCACCGGGACGCCGCGTGCAGCTAGGAAGCGGATCGTCTCGGCCATTGCCTCGCCACCTTCGAGCTTTACCGCCGCGCAGCCGGTTTGCGCCATGACACGAGCAGCATTGCGGAACGCCTGCTCTGGGCTTTCCTCGTAGGAACCGAACGGCATGTCGACGACCATCAGCGCCTGCTCCAGGCCACGGCGCACGGCCTGAGCGTGCATGATCATCATCTCCAGCGTCACGCCCAGCGTCGACGGCAAGCCGTGGAGCACCACGCCGACGCTGTCGCCAACGAGAACAATGTCACAATGCCGATCAACGAGCTTTGCGATCGGCGTGGTATAGGCCGTCAGGCAGACGAGCGGCGTTCCGCCCTTCCGCGAACGAATATCCGGCGGTGTGATCGGCCTGGTGTTAGCAACCGCACTCAACAAGGACTCCTTCCCCAACGTTACCAACCATGGGTGCCGCGTTTGGCACATTTTTGTGCAGGTGCGAAGAGTTAAATTCGCGATGCGCGTGGTGTTGACGGGCCACGGTCATCGTCAGAATCAATCAAATCGGTTCAAGCTGCTTCAGCAGCGCACCTGCCAACCGGCCCAAGGATCATGGCCATCAGGCAAAGCCAACCAGGAAGGCAGATCGGGAGGCAAGGCGAACGACGTCAAAGCGGTCCTGATCGCCGTCGTGGTCGCCCTGACGAATGGTGACCCAGGCATGCTTACCATCGGGCAGGCTAATGCTTCGCCATACAAGCGCGCTGGAGCCTGAGGGACTCATTGCTCAGTGCCCGATAAAGCGCTGCAGACGCAGGTTCCAGCGCGTTGGCTGCGGTCGGCAGGCAGAGGGACGACCGACGAGCGGACGTTCATCGAATGGCGAGTCATTTTGACGACGCCAAAGGCGACGATTGGCGCCCCATCGGTTCGAACCCGTGGCAGCAGACCCGTATTCGAGACTGCCTTTTTATGCGACTATCGAAGCACCAAGCATAGGACTGAAAACGTCTTTGCTCTCCGATCCAGACGTCAGCCTCGCGCCGAGGGACGGCGATCAGAATCTCGGCGTTGAAGGTCTACCGCATTCGGGACGGGAGAGCTCCAAAGGAACGGCACCACTCTGTGAAGACGGCACTGAAGCACCACGCCGGACAACGGCGTGGTTCCCTCGGTCACCGGGCTGCTTTGCCGTCGCAGAGCTGCCCGATCTCGATAATTATTATACGGCGGGCTTCATGGTCGCTCCCTCCGGTACGACACCATCGAAGGCAAAGCGCCACAGAGCGATCAGCAACTTGCGACCGAGGGCGACCACTATGACCTTGCGGACGCGGCGGCCAGTAGAGCCGGTGCGTTCCCGGAACCAGGCGACCTGGGCAGCACCAGGCTGGTAGCGTTGCCAGAGCCAGGCCAGCTCCACCATCACCGTTCGAAGCCGCCGGTTCCCGGCCTTTCCGATCCCTTGCTCGCGTTCCACCCCACCACTGTTGTAAGGCGTCGCAGTAAGACCTGCATAAGATCCGAGCGCTTTGGCATTAGCGAAGCGACGGACGAAGGCCTCGCGGACCAATATTGTGGCACTCTGCACCCCTATACCGCGCAGACTGCACAGCTGCTGGATCATCCGACTGGCATCATCCGAAGCGGGCACCTCCGCTACCGCATCGCGGTCGTGTTCCAGCGTGGCGATCTGATCAAGAACGAGCTCCAGCCGGCTCAGTAACCGTTCGATCTTGGCGAGGGCGTGAGGTGGCATTGGGTCACCCAGACCGGTACGAAGGTCGGCCAGACGCCGCCGGCGGTTTTTCAGGAGCGGGTTGTAATCCTCGACGCCGAGCGTCGCGAGGACAGCACCGATCCGGTTGGCAAGGCTGACACGTTCGGACACGAGCTCTGTTCGTTCGCGGACAGAGCGCCGTGCATCCTCATCGGCTTCGTCAGGGATCGGTACCATGGAGCAGACGCGCGGTTCGCCGCGAAGCCACGCCAACAGCGTACGCAGGAGTAACTCGGCGTCGATCCCGTCCGACTTTGCGCGACGCATGCGACGATCGACGGGCACGCTGGAAGGCTGGATGACATGGACCTCCACGCCTTTGGCAATCAGCCATCTGGCAAGCCAGAACCCGGACCATCCAGCTTCGTAGGTCGCAACCACCCGATCTACCGGGTGGCCGGCAGCAGCAGCACGAGCATGATAGCCATGGATTGCGGACTGAAGAGCAAGCTTATCTGGCTCAATGGCACGCTTCGCCTTGGTCTGCGGCAGGCCGGGCACCTGGGCGGCCAAAACCCAGTTTTTGTTGCTTAGTTCGATAGCCAGCACGAGCGTACGATCGTATTGGACAACTTCTGCGCCGTTGAATGATTGCGACATGATCAGGCCTCCAGAGTTTGAAATGGCGCAGTCTAATCTGCCTGCGCCGCAAATCATGGGATCTGTAGGTGCGGCGCTTCACATATGCTGCTGGCCATAATGCCATTCGCGCGGCTGAGGTCCCGATCGAAAGCTCGCACTCGAAGGTGCACGGCCCAATTGGGGTTCTCCTGATCGGGCGGTATCAACCGGCTTTTTGCATTAGCTCACCCCAAGACCCGCCCACGGGTCAGCTTCCTGCGGGCGACATGGCGTTCGTGCGTCCCGCTTTCGAAGTACCGCTCCATTGCGAGACGCCCAACGCTCCAGGCCCTCAAGGTCTCGCAGAAAGCGCTACGCACCGGCGAACTCGTGGATCGTCAAAGCCGCCAGGTCATCCGCAAAGCGATCGGTGGCTATCACGAGCTCGACGACGATCAGGGATGGCTTGAGCTCGGCCACGTTGACAAGCAACTGCGGTAGTTGCGCACCCAGCTTGAGCGAGGCCTCAGAGACAAGATCATCCAACGGGTCGACGGCTACCTCGACGTCCAGGACGGAGCGCTTGCCCGCTATCTCGAGAAGCTTCGCCAGCAATGCGTCGATGACCTCAGCGGATAAGGTTCAACAGCACCTGCTGGACCTCGATCCTAATGCAATAAAAGCCAAGGATCGCGCCGGAAGACGTGCTGCGGCTTTCAACCTCCCCATTGCACATGACATGGTTGCAGTGGCAGTAGCCGACACCGGCGCCGGTTTAGCGCCGGAGGGACGCGACCGCCTGTTCCCACCCTTCGTGACCACCAAATCCACCGGCATGGAGATTGGTCTGTCGATCTGTCGGCGAATGGTCGAGTTCGAGGGGGCAGTTGTGGGCCGAGCACAACGCAGGAGGCGGGACAGCAACGCTGCAAAAAGCCGCGCCCGCTTGATTAGCATCAAGGACGAGCTGGAGAGCTAATCTATTCTTGTGGGCTGCTTGGCGCATAATGCGAACCGCTGCAAAGGTATCTGCATGAGTAATATCAATCGGAACATGATTGCCGTTGTGGACGATGACGAGGACGCTCGGAAGGCGCTCAACTTTCTTCTCGATGCGCTCGGGCGGTCTGCGGAAGGCTTCTCTTCAGGCGCGGACCTCCTCAACGCTGAGCTGGAGAATTTTGACCATATTATCCTAGATCAGCATATGCCCAGGATGACCGGCTTGCAGCTAATGAGCATCCTCCGCTCGTCGCAAATCAATACTCCGGTCATGTTGATGAGCGGCAATCTGACCGACGAGGTGGTCGCGGCGGCCGAAGCCCTTGGCGCCAAAGTCACCGAGAAGCCACTGAGTCTGGAGGTCCTTGC
Organism: Mesorhizobium subarcticum; assembly: GCF_055456085.1. Taxonomy (NCBI): domain Bacteria; kingdom Pseudomonadati; phylum Pseudomonadota; class Alphaproteobacteria; order Hyphomicrobiales; family Phyllobacteriaceae; genus Mesorhizobium; species Mesorhizobium subarcticum. The sequence continues at coordinate 261,316 of NZ_JBVBEG010000002.1, forward strand.
CGCGTTCCTTGACAAGGAAGAAATGTAAGTTGCGCTAGCGAACAGTACGGCCCCTGGCAAGGGCAAGCAGCCGAGCGGATCGAGGCGGCCGGCGAGAAGGAGAACGAGCAGGCTGCTCCCACGGAACGTCTGGCAAAGACTGTCAAGCGTCGGGCCAACCGGGTACACTGCCGTCGCATCTTCCTCGTGTCGAGATGGTTGTCGTGTTGCCTCACGTAATTTTGTTACCTGCTGCCTCACCAAGAATGTTACCCGCTCGCCAGACGTGTGGAATCTGAAGCGAGGTATGGCGCTGGGCCGCTGACCTTGCCGATGAGCCGCTGCACGGCTTGTTGTCGCCACGCCCTTAGTTCGGTCAGCTCGGCCTTGGAGGCATGGGCCTCAGATTCCTAACCTTCCCGTATTTGAAATACGCTAAAGTTAGAAATCATTGCCGTTTCAAGCCTGCCGTGTTACTTTCCCGTATGTGAGATACGCGAAAGTTAGAAAATGCCCCTGCACCTAGTTGGAGAGAACATCGACAAAACCCGCAGCCACTATCAGGCTGAGACGGGCAAACTCGTCCAGCTGATGCGCGGCATCTACGTCAATGCCGGGGAGGATATCGAGGCGACGGCACTCAAGCATGCCGTCCGCATCGCAAAATATCTCTACCCCAACGCCTACCTGTCAGCGGCGAGCGCTGTCCTTCTCGGGCCAACCCGCGACGGCCGCCTGTTCCTAAGCGGGCGGCGGATACAGCGCACGCCCATCCGCTTGCTCGAAATCATCCAGAACGCGGCTCCCGATCATCCATCTGTGGCCGCGGCGATTGTTGATGACGGCATGGGAGAATTCCGGATCGACGTTTCCTCAATGCGCCAACGCTTCCTCGAAGCCTTCCGTCTGCGCAGCGAGCACGCGGCATCCATCGACGAAACGATGCGCGAGACAATCGCGAACCGCCTCATCGAAGAGTACGACAGCGCCCAGGGTGCGGCCGATGCCATATGGTCACTTGCCCGCGAAAATAAGTGGTATCGCGAAGGTGAGCATGCCGAGCGCTTCCTGCTCCGGCGTCCCGCGCCAGCGGAAGCAGCGCGCAACGAGGCCGCACTTGATTTGATTGTCGCATGGCACGGCGCGCCCCTGGGCAACCTAACTCATGACGGTTTTGAATGGCGCTGGAATCCCAACGATCAGGACGGCCCGCCGCTCGTCCGCCAGACAACGCCGGGTAAACTCCCGCCCTTCATTTTGTCGCTGCTGCCCGAAGGCTGGCTTGAGTCAGTCTTGAACGACCGCGACGAGCGCGCGATGCTGCGCTCGGGCAAGCGCTACATGTCGAACATCACGATCGTTGATCGCGCGAACGATCTCGCCGCCCTGCCGCCTGACATACTGCTGACCCGGCTCAGTGGCTTCACTAAGAACTCTCTATTCACTGGCCAGTATGCCGGGCCGGGCCGCGGCGACCTGGAGCAAAGCTTCGAACGCAATCTCGCACAGATATTCGAGCGCACCGATACACCCCGCTTGTCGGGTGTCCAGATCAAAGCGCCAATGTTCCTCGATGCGGATGGCACCTTGTCGCCCAGCACCGGCAAACCCTTCACCCATATCCTCAAACCTGCTGGCACGAGCGGATTTGCGGCTCTGCCGGTTATTGAATGGCAGTCGCTCGCGTTGGGCCGCCGATCCGGTTTCACAACGGCCCCGACCGCACTCGTTCCCATGCCTGACGGGATGCCGCCCGCGCTCGTGGTTGAGCGGTTCGACATCAGGACGAGCCTTGATGACAAGCATCTTCTTGCGCTTGAGGATTTCTGTTCCGTGCTGGGTGTGCCCACCGAAGCAAAATACGACGGCACGATGGAGCGCATCGCGCGGGCTCTGAGACCTCTATCAACCGCCCCGGAAGAGGATGTTCTGCTTGTGCTGAAGCGATCCCTGTTCGCCTGGCTGATCGCCGATGGCGACATGCATCTTAAGAACATGGCGCTCCTCAAGATCGCAGAGCCGGGCAGCGCGCAATTCAGCTCGGTTCGTATGGCACCGCTCTACGATGCTGCCACGACCCGCGTGTTTCCACGTCTCGAAAGAGACCGGATGGCGCTCAAACTGAACGGCAAGGACGATCGTCTGCGCCGCGCCGACTTCATGACTTTCGCCAGCACTGCAGGCCTCAAGGCTGCCGAAGCAGACAACGCAATTGACGATCTTGTCGCCGCTCTTTCGCACGCACTCGATCACCTAGAATTGCCATCGCCTCTATCAGACGGGTCTCAAGGCGCGAAGATGGCGGAGCAAATGCGCACGATTGTCCGCGAACGTATCGAAGGGTTTGCGTAGATGATCGATCTCACCGACGCGCCGGTCTCTGCCCTCCTTGAACTGCACGGCGATTTGTTGGCAGAGCTGCGGCGTCGTAAGATCGTGCGCAGTGCCAACAATCCAACCGGCGACTACGGAGAGCTCCTATTCTCCAGAGCCTTCGGGTGGACCCTCAACAGCAATTCTTCCGCCGATGCTGACGCCATCGATACCGAGGGGGTGCGCGATCAGATAAAGTGCCGCAAGCTTGAAACACAGGGCGGTTCCCGTCAGCTCGGATTTATCCGCCGACTCCCCGACAGACCTTTTGACCGGCTCGCGGCTGTCCTGCTCGATGGCAAGTTCCGTGTCACCAGGGCAGCCATCATCCGTACTAAGTCGTCGAACCGCGCGCGACGTACGTCGATAGCGTCAAAGGCTGGAGGTTCATGCTGCGCGACACTGTCTGGGACATACCCGGCGTCATGGATGTTACGCCCGAATTGCGAGCGGCGGAGCAGGCGATCTGATGGCTGGCAGCGGCGCGACCCGTCCTACTGATCGCGTCCGAAATCGCTTTGCGCAAGGAACCCAAGGGATGCGTAGTCCGACATAGGGGCGGCCACGCAGTTCCTCGCGGATGTCATCGATGATCAGATCGAGATTGCAGCTCTTGCTGACGATGCGCGCAAGAGCCTCACGCGAAACGGGTTCGCTGGCGGCAAAAATGGTCGCCTCGACGCGATGCATCCACTCGCGCCAGCGAACCTCCGCCGGCAGATGATCCAACTCGCGGTCGACCAGCATTCGCTGGACATCTCGTTTTTCTCGTGTGCGTCGTGTCGGTTCCACCATTCGATCACAATCCGTAGATGCGGAAGGTCGGGCGGCCCGACAGTTCGCGCACGGCGCCAAACTCGAGCAGCCGGTCGAACAGCCGGCGCAACCCGCGATCGCTCATGCCGGTCTTGTTGTATCACCGCGCGAGGCGACGACGGCGTCATCGCCGAGAAGCGTCTCGATCACCGCGTCCGCACCTTTTGCCTGCAATTTTGGCGCAACAGTCAGCAGATGGTCGGCGCGGCGGCCGAGCTCGGCGGCAAGATCCACCGCCTGCAGCGCCGCCCCCGCATATGCGGCAAAAATGGGTTGGCGCGATGCCGGCTGCGCTTGCCGTTGGTCCGCTGGCGACAACCGATCGCCGGCTGTCGGCGGTGGCGGGTAGGCGCTCGAGCGTCGCGATGACATCGGCGGCCACGCCGACCGCGTTCGCGTGTGCGCCAGCAAGCCTTTGATTTCATCGCCGAGACGCCCTGCCGTGTCCTCATGGAGGAAACTCCCCAGATCCGCGCCTATCTCGCCCAGCGCCGCTTCGCCAACCAAAGTCGCGACCGGACGCGAGGCCAGCCTGCGCTAGATCAGCAGCATGCGGCCGGCGGGCCCGAATTTATCGCCGGGGCGGGTGACCAGCAGTGCGTCGCGCAACGCCGCTGCGTCTTCCATCCGGCCGGCGCGTTTTGCCGCTTCCGCCGCCGCGGCGGCGGCAAAAGCGGCATCTTCAAGCGATTGCGGAGCGGCCGCCGCGGCGCGCAGCCAGGCCGGCACCGGAGCGACGCAACCGGGCCCGAGCTCGCGGTGACAAGCGGGCGATGGCGGATCAATTTCGGGCGGAGAATCATCGCCGAGAGCATGAATCGGCGCGGCGCTTGTGGCAGCGTACTTTAGGAGAAACCGCCGCGCCTGTCGTGCAACTGTTACGAACGATAATCTTGTTATCGGACGTATGGCGCTAGCCTGCCAAATCATGGAAGATTCCCCATGGAAACCCGCCAAAATCGACCTCTCGCCCGCCGACCATCCAGATGGCGATCTGCCCGATATCGTCGATCTGGTGCTGGCAATGGGGGCCCCATCCACCACCCCATGGGCGCCGGCGAATCTCGAAGCGCTCGTCGAGACGGCAACAGGCTACGCCAGGGTCGCCAGCTCCGAAAACACCCAAACCGCCTACGCCAAGGATTAGCGGCATTTTTCAGCCTGGTGCCGGCGCAACGGTTTCGAGCCCCTGCCCCCAGAGGTACAAACAATCGGCCTCTATATCAGCGCCTGTGCAGGCAGCGCCGCCGATGAGGCCCACCGGGGCTTGCTACCCCTTTCGGTCGCCACAATTGAACGCCACCTGTCCGGCCACGCCTGGAACTTTACCCAGCGCGGTTTTGCGCTCGATCGATCCGATCGGCATATCGCCATGGTGCTTGCCGGCATTCGCAGAAAACACGCAAAGCCACCGCGGCAGAAAGAAGCCGTGCTCGGCGACGATCTCCTGGCGATGATCGCGACGCTCGGCCATAATTTGCGCGGCCTGCGCGACCGCGCTATTTTGCTCCTGGGCTTCGCCGGCGGCCCGCGCCGCTCCGAAATCGTCGGCCTCGACGTCGTGCGAGACGACAAGAGTGACGGCGCCGGCTGGATCGAGATTTTTCCGGACAAGGGCGTGCTGGTGACGCTGCGTGGGAAGACCGGCTGGCGCGAGGTCGAGGTGGGCAGCGGCTCCAGCGATTTGTCTTGCCCCGTGGTGGCGCTGGAGACCTGGATCAGGCTGGGCCGCATTGCGCGAGGCCCGCTTTTCCGCCGCATCTTCAAGGACAACGAGACCGTCGACGTCGAGCGGTTGTCCAACAAGCAATCGCCCGCCTGGTCAAGCAAACGGCGCTCGCCGGTGGCGTCCGCGCCGATCTTCCGGAAGCGGAGCGCGCTGTTGTTCGCCGGACACTCGCTGCGAGCAGGTCTCGCCTCTTCGGCTGAGATCGAGAAGCGCTACGTGCGGAAGTAACTCGGCCACGCCTCGGCCGAGATGACCCGCAAATATCAGCGCCGGCGTGAGCGGTTCCGCACCAACCTCACCAAGGCTTCCGGGCTTTGAACGGCCCCCTAGGGCGAGATTTCTACTTAGCGTTTCAGTTGACATCGGGAGTTAAGGGCGACAGCGGCCTCGCTAATCTCCCCGAGACGCGGAGCCTACGCCTGGTCGGAGCAAGGTTTGCCCGTTCCAGCAAGAAGGTCTCACCCAACGTTCTGTGGCGAAGCCCGAAAGTTTGGCATCCGTTCGGAGATGTCGATCCCGATCTTCGACGGGTCCGGAAGGCGTGCCCTCTTTACCTTCCCGTCCCGTGAGCGGAAACCCGACCCCGCGATGGTAGCGGACGGGTATTCCGTTCTGACACTTGGTGCCTTCATCGATGGCTACCTACAGAGCCGCAGCGACGACGGGTTGATATGCGCAGCCCCCTCCCACTGACGAGCTATCAGCTGGAATGCCTCGCATGGCTCCTGCAGGGCAAGACCAACGGCGATATCGCAGCACTTGGCAATGTCAGAAGACGGGCGGTCGAGTTCCAACTGCCGAACATCCGTCGGAAGCTCAACGTCATGACTACCTACCAGGCCCTCGACATCGCGATAAAGCACAATTGGATCTAAGCTCGATTGCAGACCGCGGTGGCTTCTCGGGAAGTGTGAGCTAGAAGACAGACGTTCTGGTGATAGGTGCCTATGCCACCGAATCATGGAAACATTCGTCATTTGGAGACAAAATGGTCAAGGCTACCAGCTGGCGCGACCAAGGATTGCCAATCTTGATTGATTGTCGCCGAAAAGCACTGGACCAGCTCTCTCTCTCTGAGGCGCCCTGGGTAGGCATAGCCTCCGTCTTATCGTCTCACCGGGAGGGCCACAACATTTCCCTCGCCTGGCAGATCAAAAGCCATTGCCAGCAAGCGTGTCGTAGCCATCTCGACGATCAACTCTTCAATGGACCGATCGGGCAAACCAGTCTTGACCCGCTGGCGAACCAGCACGGTGAGTTGATAGACCGGAACCGGAACCAAAGGAGGATGATCATCGAGCAATTGACTAATCTCGATTACAAGGTCGGCATCGATATTCTTTGGCAATTCTCGCATAGGCGATCCTTGATCAAATAAGGTGAACATCGACACGCGAGCAGTCTGAAGGTGATTTATACATGCGACCGCCACGATCTGCGCCACCTGCCCCCTTTTAGTCCCAGCTATTGAACGCCAAGCCTTCGTCGCTTGCTTAAACTACCCGCCCCAACGCCCCTCCGAAGAATGCGTCAGGCTGGCAGGCGAGTCCAGAATCGAGATGGAGGAAAGTGGCTAGGACTTTGCTTTCCGTATCCTTCCGATGGTCGGCCGCTGAAGCGGAGGCAGTCGCATGAAGATGGAGGTGAACCCGAAGAAATCCGTCGCTCGACGGTAATCTTGTCCCTTGCCGGGACGAGCAGCGGCAAACCCGCCAGGAGCTATGCAGCCCTTCCATCGGAGCGGACTGCGTTGCTGACATTGGGAGCCGCAGCGTCCGATGCCATGCTGTGGCGAGCACTGTTCGACCACGAAGAGAACGCTGAAACCGGCAGGAGGCAGGTCATTCGTCCAAGGGCCAGTAGGAATTTTATCTGGCGATCGACGTGTTGCTAGAACGATCCGCGAATGAAGGGCGTGAGCGGCTATTTGGGTTCTGTGGACACTTCAGCACCGTAAGCTGTCCGCCGAGGAGCTGCGTGAAGGTCACCCTGCCGACCTGGTCGCGCTGCACCTCGATCCAGACGCTGTGCACGTTCCGGACATCGGCAAGGCTAGAGAACGGTTGACCCCGGGCCCGCAATTAGAGAACGCTCCTGCGGCTGTCCCGTTCACCGCCACGACGGGGGCGAATTTCCTCCATCCCCCGCGCGAAGGTTGTCCAACGTTGGTGACGCGCGCTGGATTGCGGTTTATACGCCCTCTATCCTTTGGGCGCCGAGGAAGGGATTATCAAGCACACGAATGCGAGACACTCATGCACCCGCACGACGCCACCGACATCCGCTATCGACACGGCTGCTTGATTTCTCGAACAAGATAATGGGGGCCGACAGTTGCTCCATCCACGCCGCCCCGCGACTTGCTTGGAGCCAATCGGCCCAATTGAGCTTGGACCTTCGACCATTGCTCACCTGCCTCCCCTTCGACGGGCGGCCCTTGCCTCTGTCTCACATGGCCAGATTGTCCCTCCCCGGTCTCGCCGGCGGGAACCAAACGCACTGCCCTGCGCAGCCGGCATCTGCAATCTTTGGCTGCTGACGACCGTGATTTACTGCCGTAAAAACTGATCCTTATGGCAGAGAAAACATACATTTAGATGGGAGAGCGGAAACCTCCTAGTTTCGGCTAATGGGTACGGATTATGTTATACCAGCGTCAACCGGCAGCAAAGGGGCCGACCCGCATCGTTAACATTCTCTTAACCTAAAACTTCTTGCGGGGGTTGGCCGAATCGGAGCTTAATGGCGGTTGTTGAATAGTTTCATCGCAAAAAGCGCCAATTCAGGTTCCGACGAGAATGAACATCGCCATGCGGCTACCACGCTTTGAGTTCGATGACAAAATTCTCGAGCAGGGTGCCGAGATATCGCGACGCCTCAACCAGCTACGCATGGAGAAGTTCCCACCTAACGCGACGAAGACGCTACGCTCTTTTTCGATGGCTGAGGTGGCCCACTATCTTGGTGTGTCGCAAAACAATTTGAAGCGCCTTCATCTTGAGGGCAAAGGGCCGCTGCCCGATCAAGTCCCCTCCGGCCGGCGATCTTACACGGCCGAGCAAATGCTTGAGCTGCGCCATTTCCTTGACCGCCACGGCCGGACCGAGGTGAAAAAGTACGTCCCCCACCGCAAGCCCGGCGACAAGCTCCAGGTGGTTGCTGTCGTCAACTTCAAGGGCGGAAGCGGCAAGACAACGACCGCCGCCCACCTCGCCCAGCACCTGGCGCTGACCGGTCACCGTGTCCTTGCAATCGATCTCGACCCGCAAGCCTCGCTCTCCGCGCTCCATGGCTTTCAGCCGGAACTCGATCGCAACCTCTCTCTGTATGAGGCGATCCGCTACGATGATGAGCGCAAGCCGATCTCCGAGGTGATCGTGCCGACGAATTTCCCTGGCCTGGATATCATTCCGGCCAATCTTGAGCTGCAGGAGTATGAGTACGACACGCCGCTCGCCATGCAGGACAAATCGTCCAATGCCGGCCGCCAGTTTTTCACCAGGATCGCAAAGGCGCTGTCAGAAGTAGACAGCCGTTATGACGTCGTCGTTGTCGATTGCCCGCCGCAGCTTGGCTATCTCACCTTGACGGCGATGTCGGCGGCGACATCCGTTCTCATCACCGTTCACCCGCAGATGCTCGACTTGATGTCGATGAGCCAGTTTCTGCTGATGCTCGGCGGCATCTTGAAGACCATCAAAGCGGCCGGCGCATCGATACAGCTGGATTGGTTTCGCTATCTGATCACGCGCTACGAACCGACAGACATTCCGCAGGCGCAGATGGTCGGCTTCATGCAATCGATGCTTGCTGGCCAGATCCTCGAAAATCCCATGCTCAAGTCGACGGCGATTTCGGACGCGGGCCTGACGAAACAGACGCTCTACGAGGTGGAGAAATCGTCTTTTACCCGTTCAACCTACGACCGGGCACTCGAATCGCTGGACGCGGTGAACTCGGAGATCGCGACATTAGTCCATCGCGCATGGGGACGGTCATGACGGCTTTTACGGCAGTAAAAAATGACAAGTTTGCTCGTGAAATCAGTCGACTAACCGAGAATGGGAGCGATTGAATGGCGCGCAAGGACATATTCGGCAGTGTTATGGGCCCAGCGACTGGAGTCGCGAATAACCAGGATGTATCGGGGTATGCCGTTCGCGGCGCATCACGGTCGATTATACAGTCGTTCGAGGAGCTCTCGAAGAGTTCTGTCGTCGATCTCGATCCGGCATTGGTCGACACGTCATTCGTCTCTGACCGCATGGCCGGTGACGATGAGGCCTTTCAGGAGTTGCTGGTGGCGATTCGTGACCGAGGACAGGATTCCCCTGTACTGGTCAGACCTCATCCGGAGATTGCCGGTCGGTTTCAGACCGTCTTTGGCCATAGGCGCGTCAGGGTCGCCCGCCAACTGGGCAGGCCTGTCCGTGCTGTCGTCAAGAAGATGGGCGATGAGGACCATGTCATCGCCCAGGGTCAAGAGAATGCTGCCAGGTCTGATTTGTCCTTCATCGAGCGGACGCTTTTCGCGGAGCGCATTCTCAAGCGGGGCCATTCGCCGGATACGGTGAAGTCGGCTCTTGCACTCGATGATACGACCTTCTCGAAGATGCGCTCCGTTACCAGCAGCATTCCTGAGCAGGTCATTCTGGCAGTCGGCGCCGCCAAGGGCATTGGCCGGGATCGCTGGTGGCAACTTGCCAAACTGTTGGAGCATCCTGGGGCTGCAGCCAGGGCGACAGAGTATGTGGAAAGCGCCGATTTTGCCCAACCGGGGAGTGATGGCCGTTTCGCCCATCTCTTCGACTATCTGAGTGGCCCGGTGAAACGCCCGCCGGCGCCATCAAAGTCTCAGCAAAAGTCGTGGATCCCCCGGGACAAATCGGTCCGGGCCAACATCACCGACACTGGAAAAGTGTTTACGCTTGCCTTGAAATCCAAGGAAGCATCACCCTTCGGCGCATTCATTGCCGGCAAGCTCGACGAGCTTTTCGAGGCTTTTCGGGAATCGGAAATTGCGAAGAAAGCAGGAGACTAAAACCGCAAAAGAAAAAGGCCCCCGAACGTCACCGTCGCGGAAGCCCTTCTCATGTCTCTAGCAAGCTGAGAATCGCACTTCCCCGAATCACTGTCAAGAGTCGTGGCGCCGTTTCGGCGAGCAGAGTTCTTTTGCCTGATTGAAAGGTGAGGGAAATGAAGAGTGGGTACGCGACGACGCCCTTCGGGCGGCGGCCGATGACGCTTGCCCTGGTGCAAGCGAATACGGCATCGCGGGAGATCCCGAAAGGATCTCTCGTCGAGAAGTGGCAGGTCTATCGTTGGCTCTGTGAGGGAAAGTCGGCTCTCGGCGTGGGAGACCGCGCGCTGGCGGTGCTGAGCGGCCTGTTGACGTTCTACCCAGACGACCAGATCAGCGAGGAAAACGGCCTGATGGTCTTTCCGTCGAACGCTCAGCTGTCGTTGCGCGCACACGGCATGGCCGATTCCACATTGCGCAGGAACTTGGCGGAGCTGGTCAATTGCGGTCTGATCATCCGCCGCGATAGCCCCAATGGCAAAAGGTTCGCTCGCAAGGGGCAGGGCGGGGCTGTCGTGGAAGCGTTCGGGTTCTCGTTGGCGCCCCTTTTGACACGGGCCGCGGAGTTTCAGCTGGCGGCCGAGCAGGTCCGCGCCGACTCTAGGGCGCTGAAATTGATGCGTGAGCGGGTCACGCTCCATCGCCGTGACATCCATAAGCTTGTCGAGGCTGCGATCGAGGAGGCCGTTCCTGGCGACTGGGGAGCCATCTGGAGGCGTTTCCGAACCATCGTGGGGGCCATTCCCCGCCGAGCCGGCCTATCTGACCTGGAGGGCTTCGTTGCGGAGCTGACCGCATTGCACGATGAAGTGGACAGGATGCTGGAAAGCTTCACAAAGTCCAAGAATCCTAGCGGCAATGAGTCCCAAAATGAGCGGCAGCAATCTGATTCAAACACAGACTCCACTTTTGTATTTGAACCGGCTTTCGAAAAAAGCAGGGCGGCGGTCGAGCCAACATCTGTTTCGGCCGAGAAACCGAAAGGCTACCCGATAGGACTTGTGCTGAGAGCGTGCCCCGAAATTGCGGACTATGCCGTCAACGGGATCGGAAATTGGCGCGACTTGATGATGACCGCTGCCCAGGTGCGGGGGTACCTTGGCGTTTCGCCCTCAGCGTATGAGGAGGCCTGCCATGTGATGGGCCAGGAAGTTGCCGCGATCGTGATCGCCTGCATCCTGCAAAGAGCGCAACATATCAACTCGGCAGGCGGCTATCTGCGGGTGCTGACCGAAAAGGCGAGGGGAGGGCAGTTTTCTGTCGGACCGATGCTCATGGCGGCGCTGAAGGCCAACGGCTCGATAGCAAGGATGACCGGATAGTATGGGGGTCATCCACGATTGTGCATATGTCGTGGGCATCGACACGTCGTTTAATCATGTCGATAGAATACCAATTTGTCGACATGTGGCCGAACTGCTTCTGTACATAGCGGGGCGGAGCGCGGGGGATCTGCTATTGCTACAGTGACGATGCCCCGCTTTATGCCCTTTTGGCCGACGGCAAGAACGAAAAGACGGATTTGAAGCCGGAAGAGGCTAAGGCGGTTGCAGCATTTGCAAAGGCGATCAAGGCTGCAAACAGGAGCAGGACATGAGCGAGATGACGAAATTCGGTGCGGATCTGATCCAGGCCATGTCTGAAGCATTGGCTCATGCGCAGGGCAAGAATGTTCCCGGCGTTCGCGTGAGCGCTGTGGATGTCGGCACAGTTGATGCGAAGGCAATCCGCAAGCAGCTTGACCTCACTCAGGATGAAATGGCGACTGTGCACGGTACAAGTCCTTCCGGCTACAAAAAATGGGAGCAAGGAAAGCGGCAACCCAGTGGTGCTGCTCGAACCTTGCGTCGGATCATGGAGAAAGAGCCCGAAGCCGTCTTGCGGGCTCTGTCAATCGACAAGTCTGCCGAGGAAATTCAAACCGCCGCGGCGCCTCACTGAAAATTGGGCAGGGGAGGGGTTTTATCGCCGTTTACAGTCCTGATGCCTTGGTGAGATTAACACGAAAACGGTCGCGCCGGCGCTGATAGCGGCGGGTCATTTCGGTGGAGGCATGGCCGAGTTGTTTCTGCACATAGCGCTCATCGACCTCGGCCGAGGAGGCAAGGCCGGCGCGCAGCGAATGCCCCGAGAATTTTGCCCCACGCTCCCCTTCGGCCAGGTCGCCGCGAACACCGGCAGCCAGTGCAGCGCGCTTGACCAGCCGCGCGACCTCCTGGGGGTTGAGGCGCTCGGCGCCAACGGCCTTGCCTTGACCGGTGACGCGCCGAAACAAAGGGCCATGGCCAATCCGCGCCAGTTTCAGCCAGGTCTGCAGAGCGACTACCGGACATGTGGCATCCGCGGAACCGCGGCCGATTTCCACCTCGCGCCAGCCAGTTTTGCCGCGTATGTTGACCAAAATTCCTTTGTCCAAAATCTCGACCCAACCCGAAGACTCCTCGGTCTGATCGCGCGAAAAGTCCAGGCCGACGATTTCCGAGCGCCGCAGCCCGCCGGCGAAGCCCAGAAGCAGCATGGCGCGGTCGCGCAGGCCGCGCAGCGCGCCGCGGTCAAGGGTCTCGAGCATGGCGATCAGGTCTTCCGGCAGAATGGCTTCTTTCTGCCGGGGCGGGGAGGCGTGGCTGTTGCGAATGCCGGCCAGCACGGTGGCGATATGCCGGTCCTTTCTGTCCAGCGGCTGGCCACGCTGAGAAAAATTCCAGGTCAGCGAAGAGAGACGTCGCTCGATTGTCGAAACGGCGTTCGGCCTCTTATCGCCCGTTACCTTACCGGACGCGCAGGCCGTAATGTAAAGGCCGACGAGCTGCGGATCGGGCGGCAACACATCGAGATGCTGGCGGCGCGCCCAGGCGCAAAAATGCTTCCAGTCGGCGGCGTAGGCGCGCCGGGTGTTGGCTGAGCTTGCCGCCTCGACGTAATCGCGAGCGCGCTCGGCGAGCGCGTCGAGATGTGCCGGCAGGCGGGGATTGGCGACGGCCGGAAGGGGTGGGGAGGGGGCTTCGGTTGACGGTTCCTCCGGTGCGCGTCCCATCTCCATGACCACATCGATGATGTCGGGAAGATCGCTCTCTTCGGAAGTAGCTGCTGAAACTTGACCTTCGTCAGCCATCCTTATGCCGCCTCGATATCCGTCTGAGAGAAGTCCTTGCCGATGAAAAGCAGCGGCTCATCGGCACGCTTTGCCAAAGCGTAGGAGAAGCAATCGGCAAAGTTCAAGGCGGCAGGATGACGGCCCTTGCCGTAGGAGAGCCAAGCTTGGGTGGCCAGATCAACCAATTCGGAATCAACGGGAATGATGTTGGCCCCGATCTTGTGAAGCCAGAGATCGATCTCCGCCAATGCGTGTTCGCCGCGCCTGCTGACCAGCACCATGCGTGCTTCGAGCACACAAGTCGCCGGAACCAGACGGATTGGATCGGAGACAAGGGCTTGTTCAAGCCTTGCTGCCTCGGGTTCGCTACGCAGGATCGCCACAATGGCTGAAGTGTCGATCACCATCAGTTGGGAATTCCGTGTTCGTCGTAGCCGATGATCTCCTCGTCAGTGCGATTATCCCGTTCAGGCAACCGCGCCAGTCTCTCCCGGATTGAGCGCAGCTCCGCGAGCAGGCGCTCCTGCGCAGTGTCACCGAAACCCATGCGATGCAGGCGCTCGCTCAAGGCCTGATGAATAGCCGCCGTCTTGCTGATACCCTGGCGGCGCGCGAGCTCGTCGGCCAGCGCGACGGTTGCCGGATTTTTGATATTGAGGGACACGACAGGCTCCAAAAGTCTACCTTTGCGTCAGTTTCTACCTGTCGTCGGCAAAGATGTCAATATGAGCGATAATGCAACATTATCATTCGTTATGTTGGCACGACAGGCGCGGCGGTTTTGTGCATTCTATCTTGCAGGAAGCGCCGCAATGATTCATCCTGCAAACGATGATTCTGCGGCCCAAATCTCTTTCGCACCACCCCGGCACGCTTCATGGCGCGGCAACCGTCACTCCGGCGGTCCCCGTCCCGACCTGGCTGCGCCGGGCCATTCCGGATGCGCAAAGCCTTGCGGGAAAAGAGATTGAGGACCTCGCGCACACCGCAGGCGCCACCATCGGCGCCCTTGATGCGGTGGTCCGCCGGCAGGAGCGGTGGGCCGGCGCCTGGCGGCAGCGGCTGGCGCTTGCCGCCGCAGCGGTGACGGCTAGGCAGGCCGGCCGCGTCGAGGATGAAAGCGCGCTGCGCGATGCCGTGCTGCTCGCGCGACCGGGCGATTTTTTGTCCGTCGGTCCCGCCGGGCTTTTGCTGCTCGCCTGGCGCCGGCTGGCCGGAACGCCCGCCGAGAATCTGCTGACCGAGGCGGCCATCGGCGCGGTGCTGGATGACCTCGGTCTCCACCGCAACGACGACGCAGTCAGCGACTTGGCAGGCGATCTTCGACAGCTTTCCGCGGGCATCGGAATGGTCGGCATGCTGACCGGTGCGTTCATGGCCGCCGAAAGATATGGCTTCGCGCAAGCCTTCGGATGCTGGCTCGCGGACGCCCTGCTGGCGCAACGGCTGGGTTGGGCATACGCGGTGCCGCTGCTGGGCGCGGAGGTGGTTTTGGGCTCAAGTCCCGGCCGCTCTCGTCGCCCGTCAACTGCCATTGTGGCGGTGAGCGCCGAGGATGAAGCCGACCGTGCAAAGAGGCTGCTCGCCGCCCAGGCGCGGGCCGCGTTGCGCGCCATCGACCTGTCTGGAGAGCTCGGGCGGCGTGCAGAAAAACTGCTTGCCGTTGCCCCGAAACTCAGGGCCAAGGCAGCGGACGCTGTTGTCGAAAAGCTCCTGTCCGAGGATGCGATCGTTGCCTCGGAAAAGATCGCAGGCATGAGCGATCGCGGCCTGCGCCGCCTGTTCGACCGGCTGCTTGAACTTGGCGCCGTGCGCGAGCTGTCCGGCCGCACCACGTTCCGCATCTACGGGCTTTAGGAAATGGCCGAAGCAGCGCGCAAAAGGCGAGGCCGGTCAGATGACCATCGATCAGGCGACCGCCTGTTTGATCGGGAGCTGGATCAGCTGCCGCCGGAGGCGCGCTGGCGGGAATGGATGCATCGCGTTGAGGCGACTATTTTTGCCGCCAATGAGCCGGTCGGCCGCGAGACGCTGGCCCGGATCGTTGGCAAAAGTTGCAGCATTGATCTCCTCATCGACGACATCCGTGAGGAGCTACGCGGCCGGCCCTATGACCTGGTCGCCGTCGCCGGCGGTTTTCGGCACCTGACCCGGCCTGCCTATGCCGACGCCATCCGCAGTGCATTTGGCACGGCCGGCGGCGGGGGCGGACGTGCCGCGGACCTGACGCAGTCGGACGTGCTGGTGCTGATGTGCATCGCCTATTTCCAGCCGATTACGCGTGGAGAACTGTCCAGCTTTTTTGGGAAAGAGATTTCTCGTGACCTGATCGGCCATCTACGCGGCGCCAAGCTGATCGCTTCCGGCCCGCGCAGCCCAACACCGGGCGCGCCCTACACCTACGTCACCACAAAAGAATTCCTGCTGGAGTTCGGCCTCGACACGCTGCGCGATCTGCCGGATTTCGAAGCGCTCGAGGATGCCGGACTGCTGTCAAAGGAGAAGCTGTTGGCGGGCGATATAGTGCCCGACTTGTCCTATCAAAACGCCGACCTCGAGATCGAGGATTAGCCGCCCGCTGCCGCGTAGCAGCGGCTGGCGGTTGCGCATGTTAGCGGCTTCTCAATAGGCTGACGGCTCCAGCAGACAGCGGTCAGGAGCTCTTTGGCGCCGTCGTTGTCCGAAATTTGTAGACATATTTCGGACAACGATCGAAATTCAGCCGGACCTCGTTTGTCAGCAATGCTAGCCATTTAGGTGTAAATTCGTGCGCTTTGCTCGCCTCCACTCGATTGACTTCGTCGATCGCGCGCGTCTAGCCAAGGTCCAATGTTAGATCTCAGCTGAATCTGGGATGCGAATTGGCCTAAGGCCGCTGCAACGAGTATCCGCGGACTGCTGGTGCATCGAAGGGCACACACATAAGCTTTGGAGCAGGCCTCGAAGCGAGTGCTTGCCGGGTGAGCGCCTCTTCGTCTACCAACCTGAGTCCTGCTGGGCAAACATCCTCCGCTGATCGGCGTTGGTGCACGGATCTTTTATTGGTGTGGGTTTAGGCAAGCGGTCACCGCAATAGCCTTTGTAGCGTAGCCATGCCTTTCAAACACAATACCAGCCGCCGCCATCATATTGAGAAGATGAAGTTCAGGGTGACGAACTGGCCAGAATATGAGGCAGGACTTCGTCATCGCGGCAGTTTGACCCTGTGGGTGACGCCGGAAGCCCTGTCCAGGTGGCAAGCGCCAAGACGCAAGACACGTGGCGGCCAGCACCGCTATTCTGATCTGGCGATCGAGACCACCTTGACGCTGGGCCTTGTGTTTGGCCTGCGGCTGCGCCAGGCAGAAGGCTTGCTGGAATCGGTGCTGCAACTGATGGGGCTGGCGCTCGCTGTCCCCGATCATACCACCCTGAGCCGTCGGGCGCGGAAATGGCAATCGCCCAACAAACGTCATGATCGCCAGGTTCCGCCGGAGGGACCAGTGCATGTTCTTGTCGACAGCACCGGCCTGCAGGTCTACGGCGCGGGTCAGTGGCTGGAGGAGAAGCACGGCGCCAGATCCCGTCGCAGTTGGCGCAAGCTGCATCTGGCACTGGATGCCGACAGCGGCGAGATCATTGCCCATACCCTGACTGATCAGGACACTGGCGATGTCTCTCAAGTTGAGCCACTACTCGACCAGATTGGCTGTCCGATCGGACAGTTTACTGCTGACGGCGCCTATGACGGAAAACCGACTTACGACGCAGTCATCGATCACAGCGCTGCCGCCGCAATCGTCATTCCGCCTCGCGTCAACGCGGTCGAACCATTCGACGATAGACCTCCCGGCCCAAGGGACCAGCATATCGCCGCAATCGGCAGAGACGGCCGGATGAAATGGCAGGTCTCCAACGGTTATGGCAAACGCTCGCTGGTCGAGACCGCCATAGGGCGATACAAGTCCACCATCGGGCGGCGTTTGCGGGCACGGTCGCTTCCCGTTCAGCAGACCGAAGTCGCCATCGGCTGCGCCGTCCTCAACCGCATGCTTGCCTGCGCACGCCCGAAATCCGCCCGCCGCAAGGCGGCTACGGCATAGTCTGCCGCTTCAAAGATCGACATCCGCTCAAGTCCGGACCCATGCACCAACGCCATAACCAACTACATTAATGATCGAAATGCGTTCGATTTCATATCCGCGCACCAACGCCGGAGCAAGACGCACGACGACACTCGGCAGCCGGGCGGGATCCGGCGCGAACCGTTCGCGCAAAGCAGCCATGTCGGGCAATCGCCGTGCCTCTAGCGAGGCGGTCAGTAGATCAGCCAGTTCGCTCTCGCAGCCGCGCTCGTGCGCCATGGCGAGAAGCTCGACCATGGTGCGGCAGGCCTGCCGCTCAGGCAGTCGCTTTATGAGCACGTCGAAGGTTCGCCGGTAGGCCTCGCGGGGGAAGAGCTGGTCACGATAGACGAGGTTGAGCAGCGCCATCGGCTTGCGGCGCAGCGAATGGATGACATGCCGATAATTGACGACCTGGTCGTGCTTGCCGGTTGAAGAGGCGCGCCCGCGCGGCAGCGCCAGATGCAGCTTGCGCCAACTGCGACGGGATCTGGCGCCGTGCTTCTCCTCCAGCCACTGACCCGCGCCGTAGACCTGCAGGCCGGTGCTGTCGACAAGAACATGCACTGGTCCCTCCGGCGGAACCTGGCGATCATGCCGTTTGTTAGATTGCCATGTCCGCGCCCGACGGCTCAGGGTGGTATGATCGGGGACAGCGAGCGCCAGCCCCATCAGTTGCAGCACCGATTCCAGCAAGCCTTCTGCCTGGCGCAGCCGCAGGCCAAACACAAGGCCCAGCGTCAAGGTGGTCTCGATCGCCAGATCAGAATAGCGGTGCTGGCCGCCACGTGTCTTGCGTCTTGGCGCTTGCCACCTGGACAGGGTTTCCGGCGTCACCCACAGGGTCAAACTGCCGCGATGACGAAGTCCTGCCTCATATTCTGGCCAGTTCGTCACCCTGAACTTCATCTTCTCAATATGATGGCGGCGGCTGGTATTGTGTTTGAAAGGCATGGCTACGCTACAAAGGCTATTGCGGTTACCGCTTGCCTAAACCCACACCAATAAAAGATCCGTGCACCAACGCCATTAGAAAGTGCTAAACTAATGGTCGGCCACGCGGTCGATGACCGGTAGCCTGAGGCACGCCAGGAATGCCGACCCTCTATGGATAGCCGCAGGCATGCGTTTCAAAGGGCTTGATCTGAACCTTCTCGTCGTGCTCGACGCCCTGCTGGCCGAGCGCAATCTCTCGGCGGCGGCACGCCGCATCAACCTCAGTCAGCCGGCCATGAGTGCGGCCGTCGCCCGGCTGCGCGATTTTTTCGGCGATGAACTGTTCAGCATGAGCGGCCGAGAACGTATTCTGACACCACGTGCGGCAGCACTTGGCCCCGCAGTCCGCGAGACCCTCCAAAACATCCAGTCCTCGTTTATTTCGTCGGATCCGTTTGACCCTGCTCGATCCGATCGCCGCTTCAGGATCATTATTTCCGATTTCGTCACGCTCGTGTTTTTTGAAAAGGTCGTGGAGCGTGTTGCCCGGGAAGCCCCCGCCGTCAGCTTCGAATTGATGCCTCTCGACGGCAGCCCCGATGAGGTCCTCCGGCGTGGTGAGGTCGATTTTTTGATCACTCCGGATGTGTTCATGTCGAACGCGCATCCAAGAGTGGCGCTTTTCCACGAGAGGCTCGTATGCGTAGGCTGTCCCACGAACAAGCAGCTGCCACGGCACCTTACATTCGAGAGATACATGTCGATGAGGCACGTCTGCGTCAGGTTCGGACGTTTGCTGAAGCCCTCCATCGAGGAAGGGTTCTTGCTTGAGCATGGTCTTAAAAGACGTGTCGAAGTCGTCGTGCAGGGCTTCAGCATGATCCCGCCCATGGTGTCCGGCACAGCTCGTATAGCGACCGTGCCCCTCCGGCTGGTCAGGCATTTCGAAAACACGTTTCCCCTTCAGGTTGTCGAACTTCCGCTGCCGCTTCCCGGTTTCACCGAAGCCGCCCAGTGGCCGGCTCTCCACAATAGCGATCCGGCAAGCATCTGGATGCGAGAGATAATGATGCAGGAGGCAGAGCTGGATCGGGAAATTTGGACAGGGGTTATAAGTGGAATTTCTGCCTGAACACGGCGTTGGTACACGGATCTTTTATTGGTGTGGCTCAACTTGAGAGACATCGCCAGTGTCCTGATCAGTCAGGGTATGGGCAATGATCTCGCCGCTGTCGGCATCCAGTGCCAGATGCAGCTTGCGCCAACTGCGACGGGATCTGGCGCCGTGCTTCTCCTCCAGCCACTGACCCGCGCCGTAGACCTGCAGGTCGGTGCTGTCGACAAGAACATGCACTGGTCCCTCCGGCGCAACCTGGCGATCATGCCGTTTGTTGGGCGATTGCCATTTCCGCGCCCGACGGCTCAGGGTGGTATGATCGGGGACAGCGAGCGCCAGCCCCATCAGTTGCAGCACCGATTCCAGCAAGCCTTCTGCCTGGCGCAGCCGCTGGCCAAACACAAGGCCCAGCGTCAAGGTGGTCTCGATCGCCAGATCAGAATAGCGGTGCTTGTCAAACGGCCCTTTAATGGCGGGTAGTTGTCAATCCGGATCTCGCATTGCCATCGCCGGGGTCATGGTCCTTTCCGAGGTCGAATGCCTCATGATGATGTTCGGGTCGGGCGCCTCAACGTTTCCAACGAGATGCAGATGAACTGCTGTCAGCCGTTTGACCGAGGTCGCCGCAACCACCGTCCCGGCGGGGACATCACGAGTTCCGCGTTGATAGCAGCCCGAGAACTCGTTTGGGGTGGAGTCGACTAAGCCATCTTTTCGTTACCCCACTCAAAGCTGGTGCCGTCAACCCAGAGGCAGTGGAGCAGAACGGCGATCTTCCGTGCCACCGCCACCTTTGCCTTCTTCAAGCCGATCCGTCTCGACAGGCGCATCCCCCAGGCTTTCAGCGTGGACCATTTCTTCGTCCGGTGCAGGAGCACGCTGGCCGCCTCGTACAGATTGGTTCGCAGCAGTCGATCTCCCCAACGTGAGACGCGGCCATTGATATCCGTTTCACCGGACTGCTTTCGTCGCGGAGTCAGGCCGAGATAGGCTCCCACGTTGGCGGCCGAGCGAAAGCGCGAGGGATCGTCGATCGTGTGGCGGAAGGTGAGCGCGGTCACCACGCCGATGCCGGGGACTGTCATCAGCCGGCGTGTGGTTTCGTCTTCACGAGCGAGATGCCGGACCTGCCGATCAAGCTTCTCCTGTTCACAGCAGACCTGCTCATGGACAGACAGAAGCGCCTGAACCAAAGGGCGAAGCGGATGGCCGTCAGCAACCAGTTCCCAAACCTTTCGCCGGAACTGTGACCCAATCGATCGACTGAACTGCAGCCCATATTCCTTCAGCATGGACCGTGTCTGGTTTTCGAGATCGCGACGGATCTCGACAAGTCTTGACCGTGCGACGAGCATGGACCGGGTGGCCTGACTTTCTGCGCTCTTGACCTTCACTTCCCGATACCAGCCGACGCGAACCAGTTCGGCCAGGCCGCGGGCATCGTTCTCATCGCTCTTGTTCATTCGGACTGAAAGCGCTGCCTTTGCATGCCGAGCATCAAGGCAGACGACCGGCAACCCGACCCTTTTCAGCTCGTGCCAGAGCCAGCTGGACATTGCACCAGTCTCAAATCCGATGCGCTCGGCGTGAGGCGCACGTTTATGCAGCAGCTCCGTCAAGGCTCCTGGATCGGACTTTGCCTTTCCCTGGAACACCGTCTTTCCAGTATCGTCGACCACGCAGACGCTCGTCTCTCTCTGCGACACATCCAGTCCGACATATTGCTTCACTGCGGCCTCCTTGATCTCAATGGTCGGCGGCTTTTGCCGTCAGCCGAGTTTTCGTTCAAAGGAGCGACGGCAGCAATTACGTCATCGTTTCCAAAACTGACCCCGGATCGGCGTCCAATTTTGGGTCTGACGCACTCTCGCTGCGATCTCATCCTAAGTTGCACCGACAAGGCGCGCCTGGAGCAGATCGATCTTGGCGCGGCCGTACATCTGCCGCTTGATGAGTTTGACCTTGGTGATCTGACCCTCGGTCTGGCCGTGGCGTTGGTGCATGGGTCCGGACTTGAGCGGATGTCGATCTTTGAAGCGGCAGACTATGCCGTAGCCGCCTTGCGGCGGGCGGATTTCGGGCGTGCGCAGGCAAGCATGCGGTTGAGGACGGCGCAGCCGATGGCGACTTCGGTCTGCTGAACGGGAAGCGACCGTGCCCGCAAACGCCGCCCGATGGTGGACTTGTATCGCCCTATGGCGGTCTCGACCAGCGAGCGTTTGCCATAACCGTTGGAGACCTGCCATTTCATCCGGCCGTCTCTGCCGATTGCGGCGATATGCTGGTCCCTTGGGCCGGGAGGTCTATCGTCGAATGGTTCGACCGCGTTGACGCGAGGCGGAATGACGATTGCGGCGGCAGCGCTGTGATCGATGACTGCGTCGTAAGTCGGTTTTCCGTCATAGGCGCCGTCAGCAGTAAACTGTCCGATCGGACAGCCAATCTGGTCGAGTAGTGGCTCAACTTGAGAGACATCGCCAGTGTCCTGATCAGTCAGGGTATGGGCAATGATCTCGCCGCTGTCGGCATCCAGTGCCAGATGCAGCTTGCGCCAACTGCGACGGGATCTGGCGCCGTGCTTCTCCTCCAGCCACTGACCCGCGCCGTAGACCTGCAGGCCGGTGCTGTCGACAAGAACATGCACTGGTCCCTCCGGCGGAACCTGGCGATCATGACGTTTGTTGGGCGATTGCCATTTCCGCGCCCGACGGCTCAGGGTGGTATGATCGGGGACAGCGAGCGCCAGCCCCATCAGTTGCAGCACCGATTCCAGCAAGCCTTCTGCCTGGCGCAGCCGCAGGCCAAACACAAGGCCCAGCGTCAAGGTGGTCTCGATCGCCAGATCAGAATAGCGGTGCTGGCCGCCACGTGTCTTGCGTCTTGGCGCTTGCCACCTGGACAGGGCTTCCGGCGTCACCCACAGGGTCAAACTGCCGCGATGACGAAGTCCTGCCTCATATTCTGGCCAGTTCGTCACCCTGAACTTCATCTTCTCAATATGATGGCGGCGGCTGGTATTGTGTTTGAAAGGCATGGCTACGCTACAAAGGCTATTGCGGTGACCGCTTGCCTAAACCCACACCAATAAAAGATCCGTGCACCAACGCCGTTGGTTATGCCTGCGTGACTTGACGCCGATAGACTCCGGGCGTGCCCATGCCAGCATGCGGTTGAGAACGATGCAACCGATGGCAACCTCGGTCTGTTGAGCCGGAAGAGAGCGTGCTCGCAGGCGCCGTCCGATCAGCCCCTTGTATCGTCCGATGGCTGTTTCGCTCAGCGCCCGCTTGCCGTAGCCGGTGGCTGCCTGCCATTTCCGCCGACCGTCGCTTGCGATTGCGGCAATGTGCTTGTCCCTTTGACCAGGCGGTCCGGCATCACCGCTTTCCACCGCCGTGGAACGCGGTGGAATGACGATGTTCGCGGTTGCGCTGTGCTGCAGGATAGACCGATAGGTTGGCTTGCCGTCATAGGCTCCGTCGGCTGTGAACTGGTCGATCTCGCCGTCGATCTGATCGAGCAGCGGTGCCACCTGGGAAGGATCATCCGTGTCCTGATCTGTCAGCCTTTGGGCAATGATCGCGCCACTTTTGGCATCCACTGCCAGATGCAGCTTGCGCCAGTTGCGACGTGATCTGGCGCCATGTTTCTGCTCCAGCCATTGCCCGGCGCCGTAGACTTTCAATCCCGTGCTATCGACAAGCACATGCAGCGGGCCGTCCGGCAGCGGCGGGTTTCGTCGGGCTGATGGCTCCCACTTCTGTGCCCGACGGCTCAGCGTCGTATGATCTGGAACTGGGACTTTCAGCCCCATGAGATCCAGCAGCGAGTGGAGCAATCCCTCGGTCTGGCGCAGCCGCATTGCCAAGACGCAACCCAGCGTCAGCGCTGTCTCAATGGCGAGATCGGAATACCGGGCTTGGCCGCCGCGGGTCTTGCGTCGCGGAGCGCGCCATCCCGCCAGTGCCTCCGGCGTTACCCATAAGCTCAGGCTACCACGCCGGCGCAGACCTGCTTCGTAGTCACGCCAATTCGTCACCCTGAATTTCATCTTTCCCACGTGATGACGACGATCTGCGTTGTGTTTGTACGGCATGGCACTCAAATCAAGCTGATTTCGATCCTGCCTGCCTATCGCCAAACCGTTGACAAAGGATCCATGCACCAACGCTGCTTCCTGAGCTCAGGCACCTTTTCGGGGGTTAAGCTTGAGCCTATCCAATCCGTTTCACCGGAGTGGCCATTCGAGAAGAAGGACGTCGGTGTTGAAACAGAGTACCGCGCCTTCTTCGGCCTACCCGCAATTTTCTCGCCAAATGGCGATCCGGCGCCTGGAATCGTCACCACGCATGACGAGTTCGCCATTTCGTGGACTGCCCAAGAAGCAGGCGAAAAAGTCCGTGCACTAATCGGCACTGCGAACGAAGCAGCGGCAAGAGCGCTATTTCAGCTGTGTACTCAAAACCAATGGAATTATTCAAAGGCCAAAGCACATTTATCCAACCTTAAAACGTTGTCTGATCAGATTGTACCGATCCACTATCGACCATTCGATTATAGATATACTGTATATAACTCGCATGTCGCTGTTCATCGGCGAGATCGCGTTATGTCGCACCTTCGACACCCTAATGTTTCGCTAATATCAGCACGAAGCAATAAGTCGAACACTATGGATCACTGCTTTATTTCGAATATGGTAGTTGAAACGAAGTGCGGAGAAAGAACAACTCAGTCGTCGACATTCCCGCTTTTTCTATATCAGACACAGCAGAATCGTTTTGATATCGCACCAAACATTGGAGCTGAATTCGCAAAGAGCTTTTCTGCTTCCGTTGGAATGGCATATAGCAGTCGAATCGACATCAAGCCGGATGCAGACCTGCGATCCTCCACGTCCCACGCATCACCATCGTTATCCGATGTTCGAATGGGGCGCGGCGATCTCAAGCAGACTTTCGGTCCTCGCGACGTTTTTGACTACATTTATGCGGTGCTGCACTCACCCACCTATCGCATACGCTATGGTGATTTCCTGAAATCAGATTTCCCTCGCGTGCCAATCCCTTCCGATCCCCAAGTCTTTCGCCGCTTGGTCGCGGTGGGCAGGGGGCTTGCAGCGTTGCACCTGCTCGATTTCACGCAAGCGAGCCAGATCGCCAATCCCGAAACTCGCTTTATCGGGAAGACGGAGCCCCGCGTGGAGAGGGGATATCCGAGATACGAGAATGGCAAGGTGATGATAAACGCGTCTTGTTGGTTCGAGGACGTTACTCCGGATGTATGGGATTTTCATATCGGCGGGTATCAGGTCTGCGAGAAGTGGCTGAAAGACCGCGCGGGTAAGGGCGGCAAGAGCCCGTCATCGGGGCGCGTTCTGTCGGCCGATGACATTCTCCACTACCGCCGCATCACAGTCGCGCTGCGCGAAACCATCCGGCTTATGGCGGAGATCGATCAAGTGATCGACCGTCATGGTGGTTGGCCAGATGCCTTTGCTGCCCCGGTGACTTAGCGCAAGCCGCACAGTAACGGGTAGTGATGGATGGCCGTTCGAAAGAAGGATGGCGCGCCAACCGCTCAGTGGCTGACCGCTTTAGCGCGTTCGGGCATTCATGCGTCAGCAGATGGGTCTCCAAACGAGATTTGAGCCACAGTCAGATGGTCGGCCCGGTAGACAAGGCGGGGCTTGTCTTCACTCAGCGCAATTAGTGAGACTTTATTGCCGTTGCGGCTCGCAACCATCCGAATAATCCAGTCGTGAGCTGTTCGATGAAACGCGATGTCGCCGGATTCCGCGCCTTCTCCCTTTTGCAGTTTTGGCAAATCCCCGCGAAGTGTTTCGCAGTCGTCGGCCAATCGCTGAATATCCTTTAGCCAATCCAGCTCAATTGTGGCTAGGCCGCCGATGCTTTGACGTGCTTCATGGATCACCGCTTCGTCTGAAAGGATGATCTGCGAGAGCGCAAGAATCATCGCGTTCTGTTTAATCCTTTGCTCGCCTGCTTCAGGACTCTCCCTGAATGGCTTCTGCAGATTCAAAGTCAGTCCGCAGTCCCAAGCCAGCCACAGCAGCAAGCCCTTCAGACGCGCCACATCATCGCTTTCGCCAAAATCCTCTCCAAGCGGTTCCAGGCTGAGCAGTGACGTATTGGATGAAGAGTCTTGCTCAAAGAGATTCAATATGACTGCCTCAAGGAGATGGAGCCGCTGATCCCTCGGAACTGTAGTTGTGCCTTTTGCGACCCATGCGACACGTCCATCGCAGGTTCGCAACTCTCGAAGGACGGCCAGCACACCCAACAAGCGGATCAATACTTTTGGAAGCGACTGCTTTCCTTCGGAGAAGGCTTTTAGCTGCGATACCATCCTGTTGATGATGGTGCGTACCTTCGAATGACAAATGCGAAGCAGATCAGCTTGTTTTTCGGACGTAAGATTCGTGATCTGACCATCGGCATCGTCGTCAGCGCCAATCTGTTCTTCCTCGGTCCGGCCAAATCGATCGGTCTCTTCGTGCGACCTGTCGTCCTGCATACGCAGGTGGAAGATCAGGGCATCAAGCAAATATGCAAAGTCGCTCGAATGCTCCAAGCGACGCTTTTTTCCGCGCTTCCTCATCTCGCTTACATCGATGGCCAGCGTTTCAGGAATATCGGACTCGTCTGGCTGATCCACGCTGCGAGCAACGGATTTTCTAAGCGGTGTCGGCGCGACGGCGTTGTCTTCATCAAATATGATCTTATCAATGCACTGAATTAGCAGAGCTATGTCTGGAGTGTCGCTATCCAGGCTGAGCAGAGCATCTTTGAAACGCCGCTGCGTTCCGGTGCGCGCCTGCTCCTCCACCATACCAGCATGATGGAGGATAAGTTTGAGAACGACGCCGCCTGCCATTGTGCCCTGGAGCGTTGTGGCCCTGTCGATGTCACGCGCTGAAAATTCCAGAACGGCAAAACGATCTTCAACGGTGAGCCCTCCCGCTTGGCTGATTTCGCTGCCATCAGAAGCATTCAACGTGAAAGCCACGTTCTCAAATTCTCTCAACACTCCTAAATCGAAGAGGACACGCGTTCCTTCGGCCAGTGCGACGCCGCTTCGAATGCCTGCGGACGGAGTGTCCTCGTACTGGGTCTGGTTGACCTCGATGGTGTCCCAGTCTTCCGTGGTAAGCCCCGGCAGGTTGTGAATGTCGCCGCACCCGAGCGCATTTGCCGTCAGCAAAGCATCATCGCCCACGCGTGCGAGCACCAGTTCGACGTTGCCGCTGAAGGTGTCAGCGAGCCAAGCAGGTCGACTGGGGTTCGCGCTACCTGACGCAAAGACAGAGGTGCCGCCCGTTTGCTCTGACAGAACAAACTTGGCATGAAGATACCGGCTTTGCGAGTTCTCGTCACAGCCGAGTTGGTCTGCCCTGACAAAGGACAGGCCTTCAAGATTATGAGCACGTGCGGGAATCTGTACGGTCTCAGGGTCGACAGCTACGGTCATTTTTCCCGGTTGCAATTCTTCCTTCACACGGTCGAGGAAGTTCAGCTGTTGATCGAAAAAGGCCCCGCCGATCGAAATCCGGGCCGTTTCTCCAACCAACAGTGCGGTGAACTGTTGCCATAAAGATTCTCCTCCCGGACGGGCGGCAAGAAGCCTCAGTCTCGCGTCAGGGAGGGACGCCCCGGTCAGCCATGGGGCGAACTCCTTCACGCGTCGGGTCATTGCCCGGACATGGTCGGGGATGCCATCCGTGAACGCGTCCAGCCAGTATTCGATTTCCGTCCAGACCTCTTGAGCAAGCGCTATCCCGGCCCCGTCGTCGTCCCCTTGGATGCGCACAAGATTTGTCATCTCGCGATTAAACCCGAAGCCGGCAAGGGTCATATTGTGACTGCCGATCAGGATCGCTCCCTTGGTCTTGCCCGTCAGAAAAACCAACTTTGGATGAAAAGCGCCCGGAACCTTCACTGGAAGAAGGGTGTACTGACGGCCGGCAAGT
The DNA here is from genome assembly GCF_055456085.1 of Mesorhizobium subarcticum. Taxonomy (NCBI): domain Bacteria; kingdom Pseudomonadati; phylum Pseudomonadota; class Alphaproteobacteria; order Hyphomicrobiales; family Phyllobacteriaceae; genus Mesorhizobium; species Mesorhizobium subarcticum. The sequence goes on from NZ_JBVBEG010000002.1 coordinate 288,533, forward strand.
CGGGGCGGGTGGATCGCTAATGAGGCCGCATATTGCTGAGAATCCATTAGAAGGACGTTGTGCCGTACACCGGCATTGACCAACCGGCGCAACACCACTTCTTCATAGAAGGGCAAATACGCGTTGTAGGTAGTGGTCAGCGAAGCTTCGTAGCCGCCCTTCTTCAGTTCCTCCATCAGCGAGACTTTAGGGAGCATCGGTAAGCTCCAGCTGCGCACGCCCCAGTATGCTGGGCTGCCAGCCCGAGGGGGTTCTCTCAAGCGCGCCAATGTCCTTGAGCACCCGAACGGCCTGATTGAAACGAGGACGTGTGTGAACAGCCGGCGGGATTGCTATGACCTCCATCCCTCGATCAGAAGGACGTATTCTGAATGTTGATTGCGATTGGCCACGTAGTTTTCTCAGGGCTACACGCAGATGCATCTCTAGGCCCCAGTTGATTAAGAGCCACCGGAGCACATCGTGTATTGTTGTGGAGGCCCAGCTGCCCGAGGCATTGCGGGCAAACGACTCCAGATTGATCGGGTAATAAAGGAAGTAGTCCGTCTCGAATACTAGATCAGCGTACTGCCGATCGGTAGAGTCGGTCCTGCTCGCGAGTGCAATCAGCGTTCGTAGAGCAGCCAAAACTATCTCTTTGCGGTTCTGAGATGACTTGTTGGCCCTTGACAGTGAGGTGATGCGCTCGGTCAGCTGCACCTCATGCATCTGCTCGTTCCAGCGCGCAAGATCGGGCAGCCACGCCTTGCTGTCCGCGACACATGCCGAAAATGACTTCTGTGGCCCCAGAATCTCCAACGCTTCCAGAGCTTCAGATTGCTGCATGAACCAGTCTGCGATGTCTGCGCTTGCATCGAAGCGAAGAGACGAGGCTTCGTAGGCATCAAGCAAGGCGTAAAATAACCCCTGAACCGCAACCGAGAGCAGCTCGTTGCGGGCGTAGATCGCCCATTTTTCGTGGGTACCGGATAGTGCGGGGGAGATTTTCCACGGCTCGCCTCCCGGCAGACTGCTCGCATATGTACAAGCACGAAACGCCGTCTCGGAGAGCGGTTCGCCTTGGGCGCAAAGAAGATCGGCAAGCTGCAATATCAATTGCAGCGACCTGCGGCGCGGCAGTGCCTCGCTGTCGTGGAATCGATCCCTAACAAAGAACAGCTCGCTGAGGATTTCCTGCTCACCCGGACTATTGCAGAGCTGGCATGGGCAAAAGCCATGTAAGGCATCCAGCTCGGACGCAGTAACCAGGTCGGCATCGACTGCTTTCATAAAAAGCGGTCGATTGACGCTGGCATCCATTCGCTCAGCGATGACAGCGCCCACTTGCCTCGTATAGCGGACACCAGCGGATGCATCACCGTCGATAATCGAAAGCTCTCTTAAAACCCCAAGATAATACTGTCCAAGCCCACCCAGATCACTCGCAAAGTATCGCTTCTTGGCTCCCGACCGCAGTGAAAAGTCGGACAGACGGATTGTGCCGTCGGTCCCCAGCGATCGCGCGACGCTTGCCAGAGTATCACTCCCCACCATTGCAGCAGCATGATCGTCAGCATCGCCGCCGCATACAGCAGCATGGCGTTGCGCGATAAGACAGAACAGACAATCAGCCCGGCGGAAACGCTCGATGAAGGCATCGTTGAATTCCCGGTGGCCGGCAGTATCTAGAGCCCATATAAGCCAAGGGTAGAATGAATAGTACCGCGCTCTGTCCGTCACGTTAGTAATACCGGGAAGCATCCTCCCGTATATGTTTATGCATGGTGCCTGCACAGCCAGATGATCAAGTCCACCGACCTGTAGTGGTGGCTTAACCCACGCCGTCTCTATCTGCATAAATCAATGCCTCGCTAATTTTTGCTATATCCGCTCTGATTTTAAAATCAGCTTCTATTAATCAATCAACGCACCACAATCCAATAACGGTTGCGAATTGACAAGGCGGAGCGTGCAATTCCCTTATGCCTGCCGCCTCTCCAGTCCGGCAGCACGGTTGTAGCCGATACGGTCAGTCTCTTTGGTTTGCATAAGAGGCATTTTACCAAGCTAAGCTACGTAATAAGAGCTTCATTCAAACCTTGAAAACGGTTTGAAATTATGCCATTATACTAAGTATGGCTGAGCGAAACAGTGGAAAGCTAAACCAGTTGGAGCGGACCTTGCCGGAGGGCCTTTTGGCCGATGCGGCGTGGATGGAGCGGCATGGCTATTCCACGAGCCTGCGCAGCCAGTACGTTTCGGCGGGTTGGCTGGTGCAGCCCGCGAGGGGAGTTTTCAAACGCCCCCTGGGAGAACTCGACTGGCAGAAAGTTGTCGTTTCTCTTCAAAAGATGATGGGGCATGGCCTTACGGTGGGAGGGCGTACCGCGCTCGACCTGCAGGGGTTCAGCCATTATTTGTCGTTGTCCGGACCGTCAACGATCCACCTTTATGGGACGGAGCCGCCCCCGGGCTGGCTGTCCAAGCTACCGTTGAAAGAGACGTTCCGGTTTCACCGGTCCCAGGTGTTGTTCGAGACACTTGCGTCGGAGAAAGAGGCGTTGAAGGGCGGTACTCTGCGCGAATTACCGGGGCCATCAGATTGGCCGCTCTTGGCTTCGACCCCTGAACGTGCGCTGCTCGAAATGCTGGACGAGCTGCCCGGGCAGGAGAGCTTTCACGTCGCTGATATGATGATGCAAAGCCTGAATACCTTGAGTCCCCGGCGGCTTCAGGCGCTGCTTGCGGATTGCCGCAGCGTGAAGGTGAAGCGCCTGTTCTTTTTCTTCGCCGACCGCCATGCGCCGCCGTGGTTGAAGGAGATAAAGCGTGACGAAATCAGCCTTGGCAGCGGCAAGCGAATGCTCGTCAAAGGCGGGAAACTGGACCCGAAATACCTCATAACCGTACCGGAGGACCTTGGTGCCCCTGAATGAACGCTACAGGCGCCAGGTTGCCCTTTTGATATCTGCCGTGCCGTTTGTCGCGGCGGAGCGGGCGTTCGCGCTCAAGGGCGGAACGGCGATCAATCTTTTTGTCCGGGATATGCCGCGCCTGTCGGTCGATATCGACCTGACCTATCTGCCGGTCGCACCCGGGCAGAGTCGCTGGCCGCCATCGATGCGGGTATGAAGAGGATTGCGGCGGCGCTCAGGTCAGGTCTGCGCGGCGTGCGCGTCAATGAAGTGGTGAATGCCCGGGAGCAGATCGTCACCAAACTGATAATCCAGGGCAGCGATGCGCAGATCAAGATCGAGGTGACGCCGGTGCTGCGCGGCTGTGTGTTCGAGCCGCAAGTGAGAGCCGTGTCGCCGGCGGTGGAAGACGCGTTCGGCTTTGCGGAAATGCAGGTGGTTTCGTTCTCTGACCTTTATGCGGGGAAGATCATGGCGGCACTGGACAGGCAGCATCCGCGTGACCTGTTCGATGTTCGCGACCTGCTGGCCAACGAAGGCATCACCGATGATCTGCGGCGGGCGTTTATCGTCTATCTCATCAGCCATGACCGTCCGATCTCAGAGGTTCTCGTACCCCGCCACAAGGATATCGAGCAGGAATTTGCGCAAGGCTTTGACGGTATGACCGCAGAGCCGGTGGCGTTCGAAGCGCTGCTGAAAGCGCGAGAGGAACTGATCGCCGCGATAGCCGGCGGGATGCCGGACGATCACCGGGCGTTCCTGCTGGGGTTCAAGAAGGGGGAGCCTGAGTGGTCATTGCTGGGCGTAGAGGGCGCTGAGAATTTGCCGGCCGTGAAGTGGAAGCAGGTCAACCTCGATCGGTTGTCCAGAGAGTTGCGAGCCCGGCTTGTAAATCAACTGGCAACGGTGTTGCGGGTGGAGACAAGCGCATGATCGCTGCTCCACTGACGGCATTTCCGGAAGAGACCGCCGCTGCCTTTCTTTTTGACTCGGACACAAGGCTTGCCGGTAACAGTTATGGCGACAGGTTTGACACGGCCTTTCTGCAGGCACTCCAGTATGTCGACTCGCTGAAGGCAACCCGGTCCCGAATTCTACGGGGCGACTTGCTTCTGGATGACATTGCGTACCGGCCCGGCAGAGTGACGGCTAATGTTGGCGTCGCCAAAACCGGCGCGCAGCGTATCCATTCCTCCGGGCTCGAAATGCGCGGTGACAATCCCCTCTTTGCCACGCTCATCGGTGAGCTTTGCGATAGTTTTTCTGATCAACATCACACTTTGGATTTAGCGACCCTTCCCGAGGTGCTTGCAAAGCGATCGATTTGCTGCATCGTTTTGCCTAATATTCGTGGCGAATTACTGTCGGGAGTGGATGGCCATGACGAGTGTTATCTCGGCATGGTTGTGCCGGACCTGGGCAATCCTCTGCACCGCCACCTATTTATTAAATGCCTAATACGAGACGCGTTCATTGAGCGGGGTACTGTGCATCTGACGCTTAGCGATGAAGGGCACCCAGAAGCACATTTCGGTGGCGCAAGCGTTCTGGCGGCAGGCAGTATCGTCCACATCCCAAGCGAGGATTTCCATCGCCGCTCGCCCGCCTTGCCCGGTCCTGTTGACCTCAGCCCGCGCGGGCTCGTTACCGAGGCTCGGTTAAAGTCGAGAGCAGCGCCTTCTGTGCATGAGCGGGTTGCTTCGGAACTTTCCTCAAAAATAAGTTCATTAGGCCTGGTCACTGACTTCGTATGGGACCTAAGGGACCTTCCCAATGCCCCCGATGAGGTGGTCGTACAGGCACGCCGTCTTACCGAGTATCTTCTCAACCTGGAGCACCCAAAGGGCGGCAGCAAGGCTAAATTCCTTAAACAGGCCCTAGGGATAGACGCTAGTGACTGGCGCTATTTGCAGGCCCAACTGGTCGACTCACTGGCTGCGGCATCGTTCGAAGACCTGAGACTCGACGAATACGGCATCCGTTTCGATGCAACCCTGTCAATTCGGGGACGGGACGGCCGCGTAGCAGCGGTCAAGACCGGCTGGATAGTCAGGAGCGGAGAACGGGCCACACTAGTGACCGCGTTCCCGGGAGACGAACGAAAAGTGCCGTCTGCCGCGCCATACGAGCCAAACGTTCTGCTTCCCGACCTAAAAGGCGATGATCGCTGGCGGGCGCTGTTCGAGGCCGCGTGCGAAGCTGGCACTCGGGCGGCCGAAATCTGCGTGCCGACGCCGATGAAGATTGAAGGTTATCCAATGATCATGGAGGGCCAAATCGGGGGGGCGTATGTGCATTTCCGCGACTCCCGTCGGGGTTTTGCCCGATGGTTGAGGATCAACGGTTATACTTCGTCTCACTACCGAAGTGGCGTCTGCTTCTACGCCCGCACCCAGAGTCAATCGGTGGATGGCGCAAAAGCCTATGTGGAGGCGTTTGTAGGAGTGCTGAGGCGCAATGACACTGATGGCACAGTAGAGATTTTCGTTAGTTAGATTTGCAGGGACGGCTGAACGATGACGCACAATGAGGACGCTAAGAAATACATCACACACTACCTAGACCCAGGCCAAGCGAGCGACTTTGCCATATTGCTCGATGGGCCTTGGGGGTCGGGCAAAACCCATTTTATCAAGAAGCTCCTCAAAGAGCGGGATGACGCGGCCAAAGGGGCTGATCCCTTGGCAGGGTCCGGACACCTTTATGCAAGCCTATACGGGGTTAAATCGCCCGGAGAAATCACCGAACAATTCTTCGCACAAGCGCACCCACTGCTCAATTCACGCGCAGCCCGAATTCTCGGTTCGAGTATCTCAGGGGTAGCTCAGCTCTTCACCGGGGCGAAGCTGAACGAGAGTGGCAATAACGGCGATGTCGTCAAAGACATGGTCTTAAAGCTCGAGGGACGGATTCTCGTTTTCGACGATCTGGAACGCTGTTCTATGCCGATCTCGGAAGCAATGGGTTTTATCAACAGTTACGTCGAGCACGAAGGGCTCAAAGTCATCGTCATAGCCAATCAGGCGGAAATCCCAGCCGATCAAAGGAGCGAATACGATAGACGAAAAGAGAAACTCGTCGGAAAAACGCTGCGCGTCGGGTCGGACCCTTCGGACGTTTTTGATCTTTTTGTTCGGGATATTGCTAACAAGCCCGCTCAAGCTGCGGCCACGGCCTCCAAGGAAGCGGTTCTAAGGACATTCGCCGCCTCGGGGAAAAGCAATTTTCGCAGCCTCCGTGCGGTCTTTGCTGACTTCGATCGCCTGGTTTCACTAATCGATGACAAAGTTCAAGCATCTTCAGACGCACTCCACCGCCTGCTCCTGTTTGTGGTAGCGACTGGACTGGAGTTTAGAGCTGGCAATCTGGGTGTCGAGGAGTTGTCGAATCTCTCAACGTCGCTCAGCATGCACCGATTCAATAAGACTTCAGAAGAGGAAATGGACGCGTCGAAACCTGCGTACCTGCTCGCGATATATCAAGACGTTGAATGGAGCAACCCGATCGTCCCTCCTGATCGATTGGCTCATCTCTATGAGACCGGCATCGTCGATGTGGAACCCATAAACAAGTACGTGTTGGAGCACCCCGTGGTTGTTGGTTATAAGAGCGCCCCAGCATGGCGTCAGCTATGGAGTTGGACAGATTTGCCTCGCGAGCATTATGAAGCGGCTCGCACACAGCTGGTGGCGGAGCTAAATAATCACGAATTGATCCACCCTGGCATTATTCTTCACGTTGCCGGCGAAATAGTCAGCCTGGCAAGTTGGGGTGACCATATCTTGGGAAAGGGCACGGACGTCGTCGCCTACTTTGAGGAGTATTTGAAGAATCTTCTCGCCAGTAGTCGAATGGTTCCAGCGAGAGGCGTCTTCGATTCATTCGGCGGTTCCTTCGCTGGCTTGGGCTACCCCAGCGAACAGACGGATGAATTCAAGCAAATCTCGAAAAGCGTGCGAGAGGCGACCTTTGAGGCATTTTCTGGACTGATGAAGAGTGAAGCGCCCGCGCTATTGAAGAGGCTGCAGGACGCGAGTGGTGAGGCCCATTCGGCGCTGTACGAGTATGGAATCGACGAAGGTAACTACGCAGATTGCCCTGTGCTGCATCACATCCGAGCAGATGACTTCGCTGATATCATGGTTGTGGACTCTCGTCCTATTGGGCGGCTTTTTGCGTCATTAGCAAAGCGATACGAACATGATGAACACAGCGGACTTTTGATCGAAGAGCATGAATGGATAACGAAATTGAGGGAGGAACTTACGAAGAGAGCTGTCAGGGCTCCTGTGCCGCATAACGAGCTTATCGAAACGCGGATCAAGTCGTATTTCGAGAAGATCGAAAAATCATGCGCCATCGCTAAGGCTCGCGAAGCAGACGAGTTGTAAACGGCATATGCGCACTACCATCTCCCCAGGTGTTCCGTCATTTCTCCCGAAATGTTTGGCCCGGGCTTGCGTTGCCGGACAGCACAAAAACGACCGGGAAAATTATATAGAAAAAGCAATTACATAAGAGTGCCCAGTTTCATCTCGTCCGGCGCGCCAGTTTTCTCAACTAGAGCAGATTCGACTTACTCCGGGTCATACCCGGCTGCCTCGAAGTAGTTTCGGCATTCGGCCGGTTTGAAGGCGTCGAGGCAGTCGGCGATGACGGACCAGAGTTGATCGATGGAGCGGGCGGCTGCTTTTCTGAGTAGGGCTTTGAGCTTCGAGAACGCCATCTCGATGGGATTGAAGTCGGGCGAATATGGCGGCAGCAACAGAAGCCGTGCGCCGGTCCTTTGGATGGCCTCGCGAACGCCGGTGATCTTGTGAGCCGGCAGGTTGTCCATGACGACGATGTCGCCGGGAGAAAGTTCAGGCGCGAGCACCTGTTCGGCATAGGCCAGGAAGGCGGCGCCGTTCATCGGCCCGTCGAGCAGCATCGGTGCGGTCAGGCCGTTCAGCCGCAGTCCAGCGGTGAAGGTCGTGGTCTTCCAATGACCATGAGGAACCGGCGCACGGCAGCGTTCGCCACGTTTGGCCCGCCCGCGCAGCCGCGCCATCTTGGTGGAGGCCGCAGTCTCATCAATGAAGATCAGCTTCTCGGGGTCGAGATCGAGCTGGCCGTCGAACCAGGCGCAACGGCGCGCCTTGACGTCGGGGCGCTGTTGTTCGCTGGCATGCGCCGTCTTTTTTTAAACGTGACGCAGCGCCTGTCGAGAAACATCCAGATCGTCGAAGGAACCACGCGCACGCCATGCCCGGCCGCCAGCCTCTCGGCAATCTCCGCCAGAGTGATGTCGGGCGTCTCCTCGATCAGGCCGAGGATGAAGGCTTCGTGAGGATCAAGCTTCGAGCGCGACGGTTGGCCCTGCTTGCGTGCCGCCATCTCACCCGTCTCGCGATAGCGGCGATACCAGTTCCCCGCCGTAGCAATCCCGATCCGGAACCGGCGTGCTGCCTCCCGCGTCGAAACACCCTCCGATATAGCCAAAATCACCCGACCGCGAAGGTCCGCACTCAAGCTGCGTGTCATCGTCATCTCCCTGCAAATCACAGGGAAAATGAAACAGACTTCCGCCACCGCGTGAATCCCAAATGTGACTCGGCGTTCACGGAAAATGCTCTAGTGGAGACCTGTGCGCGGGTGTCTGGACTGGCGTGTTGATGTGTGATTCTCTCAATCAGTACAATGGATTGAGGGATGCGATGTCACGTCGGCGCATTGGTCAGGAAAAGTTTGGTTTTGCCGTTGATCGCGGCCAGCATTCGTCTTTGGATGCGCTTGCCAGACTGATTGACTGGGTGCCGATCGATCAGGCCCTTTGTGTGATTTCCTGCTCTTCGAAGGGCGAGCCTGCCTGGCCGCCAGAGGCGTTGTTCAAGGCGATGCTGCTGTCGATCTGGTACGACTTGTCCGACGTCAAGCTTGCCGAGGCGTTGGACGACAGAGGATCGTTCCGACGGTTCTGCGGGTTTTCGGCTCAAGAGCAGACACCTGAGCGAACGGCTTTCGTGCGTTTTCGAAAGGCTCTTGTGGCCCATGGTCTGGACAAGACGCTGTTCGACGAGATCACCGGCCAGCTCAAGGCCAAAGCGATTCAGGTGAAGACCGGCACGCTTGTCGATGCGACGATCATCGCCTCGGCCAGTGAGGATGACGAAGAGGGCCATTGGGTCAAGCATAAGGGCCGACCAGCGGTTCATGGCTTCAAGGCCCATGTCGGTGCCGACGCCGATACAGCTCTGGTCGAGGAGATCGCCGTCACACCCGCCAACATCAACGACGGCAAGGCCGGTCCCGATGCTCTGCCTGACAATCCCGGCCAGGTGTTTGCCGATAGCGCCTATCGCGGCAATCATTTCGGCGACGCGGTGCGTGCCAAGGGTGGAACGCCACGCATCGTCGCCACCGGCATGTGGGGACGGGACGAAGCCGAAACACTGGCACGCCTTGAGGCCTGGAACCAACCGATCCATCGCATTCGTGGCCGGATCGAGAAGATCTTTGGCACGTGGAAACGAAGCTACGGCCTTCGCCGGATGCGATGGCGAGGGCTTGCAAAGGCAGGCGTTCAAATTCGCCTCACTGCCATCGCCTACAATATGAAACGCAGTTTGAAGGTCATCACTATGGCTGGATAGCGGGCAAAAACACCACTGACGCTCACACGAGAGCGTCAGAAGACACAGCCGTCGACGTCGGCGCTGATATCTTTGCACCGTTTACCTCGGAAGCGGAAAAGATCAAACAAAATCAACGCTAAATGCTTCCCGCGCACAGGTCTCCTAGTGCATTGATTCCAACACTTGGTGCCCACGTCTGACGGCTGCGATGATGTTGTCAGGGTCTGCTTTCCAAATGAACGGCTTTGGCTCTTCGTTGTGCTCTTTGATAAAGCGGTTGATGGCTGCCTGAAGATCAACGACGGAATGAAAGACACCATTTTTCAGTCGTCGCCGTGTGAGCTTTGCGAAGAAGCCCTCGACGGCGTTCAACCAGGAACACGATGTCGGAACGAAGTGGAATGTCCAGCGTGGGTGCCGCGCCAACCAGGCCCGGACCTTCGGCTGTTTGTGCGTCGCATAGCTATCCAGGATGACGTGAACCGCCTTATCCTTCGGCAACTGGGCCTCGATTGCGTTGAGGAAGCGGATGAACTCCTGATGCCGGTGACGCTGCATGTTGCGGCCAATGACGGAGCCGTCGAGGACATTCAGGGCAGCGAAGAGTGTCGTGGTGCCATGGCGCTTGTAATCATGGGTCATCGTGCCGCCGCGGCCCTTCTTCAAAGGAAGTCCTGGCTGCGTCCGATCGAGCGCCTGGATCTGGCTCTTTTCATCGACGGAAAGGACAATGGCATGGGCCGGCGGCGAGACATAGAGCCCGACGACGTCGTGCAGTTTCTCGGCAAAAGCCTTGTCATTCGACAGTTTGAAGCTGCGCCAGCGGTGCGGCGCAAGGCCGTGCTCGTGCCAGATCTTGACGACCGAAGACGCCGCGATCCCAACGGCCTTGCCATCGCACGAACGGTCCAGTGCGTGGCCTCCTGCCTGGGCGTTTCCAGAGTCAGAGCGAGCACCCGGTCGACAAGGTCAACCTCAAGCGGCGCAGTGCCGGGCGGCCGGCTCTTGTCGCGCAAAAGACCGTCTACACCTTCCGCCATGAAGCGTTCCTGCCAACGCCAGACGCAGGTCTTCGACTTGGCCGTCGCCTCCATGATCGCGACGGTTCCCAGACCCTCGTCGCTCATCAAGATGATCTTCGCCCGCCACACATGCTTTTGAGGCGAACTGCCCGCCGAAACGATTGCGTTGAGACGAACTCGGTCAGCCGCGGAAACCTCAAATGTAATACCTTTGCGCATGCACCATAGTCGCATACTCCCGCAAAAATTAGAATCCAAAATCGGACTCTTTCGTCTCGATCACTCCACTCTCATGATTGCTGACAATGGCCTTTGACATAAGCTGCGGCCCGCCGATCCGATCGGCGGTCGAGGCACTTGTACGGCGGATATGAGGTGCAAGAGGCGGGACTTGAACGTCGGTCAACAATCTCTCATCCGCGGGTCGGGCCGCATGACCTGGTTTCGTTTGGGGCTGCCTCTGTCTAGGTGGCGAGCGTCGAGGCTCATAGTGGAGACGAGGGCTCCCCGGCATTGTCCCGCCTCCAGCGCCGCATACCGCGCCGAGGCTGATCCTGTGTTGTGGTCTCCTCTGTTGGCTGTCTGTCAAATAGTGGTCACGCCGCCTTTGGCGCGGACTGAACCGTGCAGGCGATCGACCAGATGAAGCCCACCATCTCGCGTGCGATGGCGACATTGACGACGTTCGCATTCTTGCCGCGCGCGCTCAGCCGACGATATCGGGTGCACAGTCGAACTTGCGCTTTCCACCCGATATCGCGAACGACTTTCGGCAGCGCCTCGATCCGGTCGACCTTATGCCGGCCGATGCGCGCTCTCATCCGGTAAGCCCAGGCGCCTTCGACCAGCGCGCGCCGGGCATGAGTGTTGCCGGTCTTGGTGATGCCGCCGCGCCAGACGGTCTCACCACTCGATTGTTCTCCGGGGACCAGGCCGAAATAGGCCATGAGCTGGCGTGGGTTTGAGAAGCGTGTGAAGTCACCGACCTCCGCGACCAGCACCACGGCATTAATCAGCGCGATGCCGCGCATCGCCTGCAAGGCGTCAACGACCGGGCGCTGGTTCCATTCCGGGAGCAGGCTGAGTATCTGTTCCTCGACCTGCTGCAGGCGCCGTTCCGCATCCATGACGGCATCGACGTAGTCCTGAAATGCGATCTGCTGAGCGGGATGGTCGAAGGCCAATGTCGAAAGCCATCGCCGGTAAGCCTTTCGCCAGGCCGTCCCACGCTCATGCTTGCGCCCGTGACGCAGCAGAAATCCTTGAAGATGTTGGCGCGCTCGCGTCACCACCTGTCGCACGACGCTGCGCAGCCGGATCAGGTCGCGCATGGCTTCATGATCGGCGTCGGGCACCCAAACGGGGGTCAGCTCTCCGGCCCGATTGAGGCGAGCGAGCATGGTGGCGTCGCGACGGTTCGTCTTCACCCGATCGCCAGGCTTCCGCGGAATCAGCGACGGCGCCACCACGTCGCACCGATGGCCGAGGCGCGTGAGTTGGCGATGAACGCCATAGCCGCCGGGCCGGCCTCATAGCAAAACGCCAGCGGCTTGCCGGACCGCCCGAGACGGTCGCACAGCTTGCTGATGGTATCAGCATCATTGGCAATCTCGCCGAGATAGTCCACCGCGCCGGAGCGTCCGCTCTCCGCCACCGCGACCGAGATCCGTTCCTTGTGAATATCCAAACCGACAAATCTGATATGGTCCATATGGCCCGTCTCCTATGCATGAGGCTCTGCGCCGGCCAGCCGGCTTAACCCTCGTACCGTTGCATATCGGATGACGGGCCGCCCTCAGGCCCAGCAATCATAGGGACTAGTTAGTTTTCGTCCACAAACGCTTCTTTTTGCGAGCATTTGCAATGGTTTGTTGGCCGTTGGTGTGCGTTGAGTGGTATGGACAGGATCGAGGGCTGGCGATCGAGCAGAAAGGCGTTGTGGGGGCGATCACGCGCACGCCACGAGGCCGGCTGTGCCGGTGCGACGCAATTCCGATGGGTCAGTGTCAAGTCGGCTTGAGGCGCGTGAAGACGACGAGATTGTAAGCCACGACCGAGGACCAGACTTAGCTCTTGAAGTGATCAAGGCCGCGCCAGGTGCAGCGCGCCAAGCCGTAAGCGCGCTTGAGGCATGAGATGTCGGCCTCGATGCCGGCACGGAAGTTGCGCAGCTTGCGATAGACCCAATTGCTTCTGACCATGTCCTCGATCCTGAGGCCGGCTTTCTTGTGGAATGCCATGTCGTGAACGCCCAAGGCCTTGGCTGTAGCCAGATTGCCGCGACTGGCAAAGCCGCCGTCGGCCGCCGCCTGCCGCGGCGCGTGACCATAGAAGGCGATGTGGCGTTCCAGCATCGGCAGCAAGCGGTCGCTGTCGCGCGGATTGCCCGCCTCGATCACCAGATCGAGGATCATGCCGCTCCTGCCGGTGGTCAGGTTGAGCTTGTGGCCGTATTCGGTGGCGCGGCTGCCTTTGACGATGATATCGGCATGGGGCTCGAACAGGGGATGTCACATTAACTCAGTAAAGTGCTTTTTCCATCGCGCCGCGCCGATTCTTGACGTAACCGGGGCAGATTACCGGGCAGTCAGGCTTGAGCGGCTTGCCTAACGAGATCCGGGAGCGGCGGAATCGACTCTTGTGTTGGTATGCCGAGGCGGTCGCCGAGATAGCGGAAGAATGAGACGTCGAGCTTGATGCAGGTCTTCATCAGGCCGAGCAGGACGTCGCGGGCATTCTTGCCTGCCTCGCTGACGGTTCCGCCGGAGATCTTGCGCTTGGTGACGAAGGTGCGGATGTCGTTTTCCGAACCATTGGTGTGGAGTGGGATCTCGGGACGATCGAGAACGCGCAGGAGTTCATGCTTGCGGCGATGCAGCCTGGCAAGAAGCCGGTCGAGCATGACGTAGCCGGTTCGTCGTTTGAACAGGCGCTCGAAGCGGGCGCGCAGGGCCGCCGCGTGGCGCGGACAAGGAGCACGCTGGTAGCTCTTGAGGTCGCGATAGAACCACCAGATCAACTGGCGCATGATGTCGACGGCCTGACGTTGATCCGGGGTCACGGGTATCAATTTGTGGACGAGCCGCTCGGCGTGGACCCAGCACAGAGCATGGTCGCCGATGCGGAACTGGCCGGCATCATCGGACACGACCACGGTATCGCCAAGAAAGCCGTGGTGGCGGATCGCTCCCCACATCGCCCCTTCGGTGGCGATCCTGACTGGGTTGGGCTCAACCGCGAGCTGGTCGAGGCCGAGTGCGGCCAGATGCGCCTGCCATGCGGCGCTGTCGGCAAATGCCTTGTGCGGCGCAGCCGCCAAGCCGCGCGATCACCGGACCGGCGAGGTTGCGGCCGCGCATATAGGCCAGGGCCTCTTCATTGATGAAGTAATCGCTGTGCCCGGCACGCAAGCGTCGCCAGGAACGCCTCCCGTGACTTCGATCGCCCGGTGCGGAACGCGGTGAAGCGGCGATCGCCGATCTGGGTGGTGTAGCCGTCCTGGTGGGCGTGGCGCGCCGACGTATCATCGACGGTGATCCAGGGCGCCGTAGCCAGCCCGGCGCGCAGCACGTCACGGTCCTCCGCCGCGAAGGCCTCCAGGCCCTCCGAAATCAGCCGCACCACCTGGCGCTTCGAAATGTCGACCCCGATCCCGGTCAACAACGCCGTCAACCGCTCCGTCGTCACCTGGCCTTGAATGTGACAGGCCAGAATGAAGCGGCGCAGGTTCGCGCCCCAGCCGCCGATGATCCCCGCCGGCAAGGGCGCCACCATCGTTTCGCCGGTCGGTGTCACCCAGCGCTCGCGGCGATAGCGCACCACCTCGGCCGACAACGCCAGATCGCGCACCAGGATCGTCTCATACCCCTTGAAGCGAGAGCCCGCAGGAGCGCTCACCGCAACCGTCACCTCGCGGCTCACGCGACCGCCGTCGCGCTTGGCGCCGCGCCGGCGGCGCTTGCCCTTGCCAGATGTCGGCTGCGTCGCCTTCTCCATGCCCGATGGCTTGGTCGGCTTGACCGGGGGACGCGGCGGCAGGTCCTTCAGCCGGGCGATCTCATCCTTCAGGGTCTGGTTCTCGGCGCGTAGCGCCTGGTTCTCGCTCTCAAGGCTCTCGACCCGGCCTTGAAGACCGCGCACTTCGCCGATCAGCGCAGAAACCAGCCCGCGGAGTTCCGCGAGCGACAGGCCTTCAAGCGAATCAGTCGGTGGTAGCGTCACGCAAAGGGTGAATCACGAACGCACGCGCCTGCAAACCCCCACCGCCCGGTAATCTGCCCCGGTTACATTCTTGACGCCATAACCTTTTGATTTCTTTGCAAACTTTTTCGCTTGACGAGTAGATAGTAGTATTTCTCATTAATGTGACATCCCCGTCGGAATCGATGTTGCGAAGCAGAGGAATGCCGTGGCGATTGCGGAAGCCGGCCGGGAAGGAGAGGTTCGCTACTTCGGTGAGGTCGATGCATCGGACACAAGCATGCGCCGCGTTATCCAACGGATCGCCGCCAAGTTCGATCGGATTCACCTCTGCTACGAGGCGGGCTCACACCTGCGGCCCTATGCCGCCACGCTAACAGCAACACACGGCTGCGCAACTCGACCGGCCCCGGCGATCGCCTGTTGCCCAATCCGCCCTCAGACGCGCAATTCTCAACCGAGGACTCTGGCGTCAGCCGGTGCCAAAGCTGGTCACAGCATTTTGTCCGAGTCCGATTGACGACAATCTGTGTTCAGATCCAGACATCCTAGGGGTTAGGATCAAGCCGGCCAGGGGGCGACTCCTCCGATTTGTGGTCGCTGCTCACAACCCGTTTGGTGGCATGCCAATTGCATATTCATAGCCATGATACGTGTTCCGACATGGCCCGTCGCGCAGTCTTTAGCCCAGGAGTTCACATGACATTCGTCCGAACGCAATACAGGCTGCGCATCCCATGGGACGCCCCGGCTCCATTGGATCTCGCTGCGATCGGCAGACAGGATTGCCATCCCGAAAACCGCTTTCAGCCTGTTGTCAGCTAGGGCTGCCATAAGGGTTCTCGTAAAACAAACATTCAGGAGAACTTATGACTCGACCACATGAATATCGGCCGCTTCGCCGGCTCTCCCAACGGGACATAACACCAGATCCTCTTCAAATCCGTGATGATCCAAAAGGAAAACGAAAAATGCCTACCTCAGAAAAAGACGCTGTGGGGCGCTCGAGGCTCCAGAAATTGCGGTCTCACTGGCCACGAACGATACTTGCTGCCACAGCGTTGGCCATTGTAATGACCGCTCCAGCTCCAGCCGTCACCCAAGACGCTGACAAGCACTACTCCGACCAAAGCTCGGTTGTTGAAAGCTGGAGTTGTATACTTCGGGCATTGTGCATTGGCCCTCCACCGGTGAAATAATCGCTATCGCAGGGGAAATGGGCAGAGCGGCACAAGACGGCCGTTCGCGTCGCTCAAATACATAATAATCCCATGTTTTTGGCGCCGAGTTGCAGCCTGGGATCCGAGTTCTTTCGCGAAGGCCTCGATCTCGGCGTCGAGCACAAACTGCCCCCCTCCAACATTCTCAGGATTCATTCGGAGGGTGAGGAGGGGTACACGGTGATCGGGAGGGGCTACCCGACCACTTATAAGGAACCGGAGTAGGGTGACACGCGATAACAGGGATCGCAATCGAGTTTTCCCACGGCATCGGTCAATTTCTCGGTTCGCGAACGTGACGTTGCGCCAGAATGGACATTCTGCTGAATTTCACCTGCCGGCGCTGTTTCGTGGACGCGCGCTTGGGACTCCCATTTCTATTGCCCGTCTCGGCTCATGCCGGGGCGGGCTTCTTTGCGTTCTGGGAGGATTTGCTCACCATGGTTCAGAGTGGCGGCCATGGAGATCGCCTCAGAAGCGGCGCCCAATCGGAAACATTAGCACCTCCGCGTTTTGGCGTGGCTGCTTGAACTCTTCGACGGCAACCGCCTCAATTAACAGGTCCAAGGCTTCGCGCCCCCTTCGGCTCATCGGGTCATCGCCACGAAGGTAGTGATACGCTCGATCTAAATGAACTCGGGCGGCGGAAAAATCGCTTGTCATATGACCCTCTCAGTAGCCGCCCGCATTAGCCGTCTACGAGGTGAGGGTCGCGCAATCGTCAATATCCACAGACGGATTTGATTTAAATCCGGGATAATCGGGGGAGTAGGGGTCGGAACAAGAGCAGTGCGAAATCGTACGCGGCCTTTATCAACCAAAGACAGCTACGGCTGATTTGATGATGATGCCGCCATCCGGGCTTCGGCGCATCTGACGACCCGTGGCGGTGCGAAAAACATTCGTCAATTGCAGCGCAGGCGGCACGCGCGACCACAGGGTTCGCACGCTCTCCCGGCCATGCCGGGTTTTGCGAATGACGTTTCCTGTGACGACGCGCTGCGACCATCGGAAGCCGATCTCGTGGAAATACAGGTCGGCATGCTGCGGGCTGATATGATGAAAGACGCCGGCGATGGTACGGCGGACGCGGGAGTTGAAACCTTCGACCGAATTGACGTGGACGGCGTCCCGGACATACTCACCGCTGGAATGCTTCACGGTCTCGTGCTTGGCAAAGCTCTCACCAATGGCCATGAATGCCTTCCACTCGTCGCTCATCAAATGAGCTCCCAATTCGATCTGCGCTTCAATGACGCGTTCGCTTGCTCGCGCCGAGAGACTGGTCACGACCGCGGCACGCGCGTCACCGGACGGAGCGCCGGGCGTGACGTCGGTCGGCCGCTGCACCATGGCCATGACTGGCGTTTTGTCCGTATTCGCCTGGCCTTTCCGGCCCCGTCCCGGAGGTGGGTCATCCGGCCGCTTTCGGGGACTTCCCCCGAGATGGAAATGGTCGATCTCAATCGTGCCGACGAGCATGTTCTCCCGCGCCACCATGAGACGCAGTGCATGTCCCATCCGCCAGGCCGTTGGCTGGCTCACCCCGAGCGCCTCGGCCAGGCGCACCGACGACAAGCCCTTGTCGGATTGCAGTAACAGCCACATTGCCTTCAGCCAAACACGCAAGGGAAGCTTCGTGGAGTGCAGAGGCGTGTGTGTCGTCACCGTGAACTGGTACCGGCAATCGCCGCTGGAACATTGATAAAGACCCGGTCGGGCGCGCCGCTTGCCGGTATCGCGGCCGGCAAGCGCAATCGAACGTTTGTATCCGCAGGCGGGGCAGATCCGGCCATCGGGCCACACCATGCTTTCCAGCAACCGACGGCAATGCTGCTCATCCCGGAAGGCCGCGATCATTTCTTCAACAGTCCGAATGTTGGAAAGCGCTGCAAGCATTTCAGGCATTCTCATCTCCTGCAGATCAGCCCGAAGAATCGCATGAAAGGCCGGAGATCACAAGGATATTGCGGTCTTTGGTTGATAAAGACCGCGTACGATTTCGCACTGCTCTTGTTCCGACCCCGCATTGTCCTAGTGCCAACGCGGCTCATGCTTGGCTGGGTGCCGTGCAGGTTGAGAAGACCGGAATGGGCAGCGCACGAAAATTGGGCGGATTCAGGCCGGTCGTCGCAACACCAATCTGTTTGACCTACCGCAACCACTCGTCAAGCGCCTCAGCGGGCGTTTTCCAGCCCAGTGCTTTCGTGGCCTGGAGTTTAGAGCGTAGCGGCACCAACTCCTGTTCGAGATAGCCGCGGACAAGGAAGGTCAGCGTGCGCCCGCCGGTAATGCGCCTGCAATGACCTGTTCAGGCCGGGTTTACGGGCGCGCCGCCTGCACGTCTTCGACAGTCACCGCATCCGTGTAGTTGTTGCCGAAATTGGTACGGATGTAATTAACCACGGCCGTCACCTGCTCGTCATCGAGATAGGAGCCGAGCGGCGGCATCGCCTTCTGACCCTTGACCACCATGACGACCGGATAAGCGCCCGCTTCGAGCTTCTCGTTCTTGGCGAGCGCCGGATATTTGCCGGCCCCGACTGCGCCGACGCCTTCCGGCATGTGGCAACCCCGGCAGATCGCCGCGTAAATGCCGGCGCCATCTCTGGGTTGGATCTTCGAGGCATTGCCAAAACCGGTCGAGTCGGACGATTGCCCAAAAACAGGAAACGCAGCGAAAGCCGCAACGGCAACGGTGGCGGCGAAAGAGGTGATCCGGTTCATGTCCAAAAGTCTCCAGATTGCGATCAGGGCGAGCTGGCTGGCGGCGGGCCGTCAGCCGCTGACCACGCGTTGGTGGAGACGCCCGATCGCATCGAGCGAAGACAGGATCGCTCCTTCCATCCAGGCCGGCATGTAGGAGATGTGCTCGCCGGCCATGGCGATGCGCCCGTCGATCGAGCTTGCCGCATGATAGTGTTCCTTGCGCTTCTCCTCGGTCCATTCGCCATAGCAGCCGAGCGTCCATGGCACGCGGTGCCAGCCGACGGCAACGCCGTTGTCGAACTCGTCTTTGTATTGCGGATGGATCTGAGCCCCGTACTCCAGCGCCTTCTGGATGCGCTCTTCCGGCGGCAGCGACGTGAACTCGTAAGCCCAGGCCTCCAATGAAAAGGCGCCGAGAAGCACGCCCTTGCCCGGGCTGTGATAGTCGGTGCTGGGATAGGAGATCAGCGTGTTGGGCAGATCGGTGTAGGTGATGCCGCCGTAGATGTGTTCGTCCTCTTCCCAAAAGCGGCGCTTGAACTGCAATCCCACCTTGATCGCGGCACCGTAAGGCAGGTTGTCAATCGCCGCCTTCGTTTCGGTCGACACCTTGGTTTTGATCTGGCTGAGCACGGAGAACGGCACGGTGCAGATACACCAGTCAGCGGTGGCGGTCTGCGCCTCGCCGCCCTTTCGCGCATCCTCGTAGCGGATGGTGACGCTTTCGTCGTCCTGGTCGATCTCCGTGACCTTCACGTTGTATTTGGTAAGGCTGCCGACTTCCCTCTCGAACGCCCTGGCTATCATGTCCATGCCGCCGACCGGCTGCAGCATCGTGGTCTGGTAGTCATAGAGACTGCCAGTGCTAAGGCTGCTCCACAGGCCGGATTGCAAGATGTCGGAGAGCCCTATCGGCTGCGATGGCTTGGCCAGCGGCATCTGGCCGCCGCCCGGTTCAATATCAAAGCCTCGCCGCTCGCTGCTGTGAGTGCCAGCGACGTAAGCGTAGTTTTCGTCAAGCGCGCCCCAGCTCTGCAACGCTTCCAGCAGCTTCTCCCGGTCCTCCGTCGAGACCGCCTGGTCGAGTCCACCCTGCTTCGTCACCTTGGAAAGCAGCTGGGCGACATGGCCGTTGAAATCCGCGCTGACATGGCGGTAGCGCTGCGGCTTGCCTTCGAACGCCTTGACCGAATGCAAGTAGGCGTTGTGGTTCACCTGCACGAACGCCTCGAGTTTGACGCCGAGCCGCTTGCAGTAATCCAGCACGGCATGGTGATGGTAAGGGATACGCCACGGGCCGGGATTGATATAAAGACCCTCGTCGAACTTGCATTCCTGCTCGAAGCCGCCGAGCTCGGTGTAATTGTCGCCGCCACGCAGCGACCAGCAGCGACCGCCGGCTTTTTCCCTGTACTCCAGAACCTGCACCTTGTAACCGACCTTGCTGAGCTCGTACGCAGCGACCATGCCGGCCAGTCCGCCGCCGAGTACGAGAACGGAAGCCCCTTTCGGATCGCCGTCCAGCTTGATCGGACCCTTGTAGGGCGACTCCTGCGCGAAGCCCAGGGTCGTCATGGCCTGATACATGGCCTCACTGCCGGCAAGCGCGCCGATCATGGTCAGGAGATCGCGGCGGCTGAGTTGGGGAGGAAGCATCGGAACTACTCTTTCAGGGGGATCGCAAGGACGAGAATAACCGGGCGGGGGCAGCGGGTCAGGGGTAGACCGGCCTCAGACGATTGTCTACCGGCCTGCCGACCGCCGGGCGTCGCTGTTAGCGATCACCCATCGATCGCGTGACGCCGAGCGCCGGATTTGCAAGAGAACGCTCGCGAGCGGCTTCGTAACCACCGAGCTACACCACCTGATGAGACACGACCAGTAATGATGATGATCGACGGGTAAAAATGGGCGTTGGTGCGCGGATATGAAATCGAACGCATTTCGATCTTTAATGTTGGTTATGCCTGCGTGACTTGACGCCGGATAGACTCCGGGCGTGCCCATGCCAGCATGCGGTTGAGAACGATGCAACCGATGGCAACCTCGGTCTGTTGAGCCGGAAGAGAGCGTGCTCGCAGGCGCCGTCCGATCAGCCCCTTGTATCGTCCGACGGCTGTTTCGCTCAGCGCCCGCTTGCCGTAGCCGGTGGCTGCCTGCCATTTCAGCCGACCGTCGCTTGCGATTGCGGCAATGTGCTTGTCCCTTTGACCAGGCGGTCCGGTATCACCGCTTTCCACCGCCGTGGAACGCGGTGGAATGACGATGTTCGCGGTTGCGCTGTGCTGCAGGATAGACCGATAGGTTGGCTTGCCGTCATAGGCTCCGTCGGCTGTGAACTGGTCGATCTCGCCGTCGATCTGATCGAGCAGCGGTGCCACCTGGGAAGGATCATCCGTGTCCTGATCTGTCAGCCTTTGGGCAATGATCGCGCCACTTTTGGCATCCACTGCCAGATGCAGCTTGCGCCAGTTGCGACGTGATCTGGCGCCATGTTTGTACGGCATGGCACTCGCATCAAGCTGATTATGTCGGTGGTCCCATCCCCGACGTAGGACTGGTCGGGAATCTGATGGAACTAACCCAGGGGCGGGCGTCCGCCCTGTTTGCCGTATTGGCCGGTTATTCGATCATCCTGATTACCGGCCGCGAGACGCCGAAGTCGGGGGTAGCCGGCAGACAGGCAGTTGCCAGCGTCGCAATTCGTGCCCTTGTTTTGCTCGCGCTTGGCTCAATCCTGACCTGCCTCGGTACGGGGATTCCGGTCATCCTGGAATACTACGGAATCTGCTTCTTGTTGGTCCTGCCGCTCCATCGGCTCAGCGCACAGCAACTCGGCTTGCTCGCTGCTGGGACCGCATTGGTTCTCCCGCAAATGCGCTCCCTCCTTCTGTTGTTTGAGGAGTCTTTGGACCCGGTGTTCGAGCTCATGGTCAACGGCGATTATCCCGCGATAAGCTGGGTTCCTTTCGTGATAGCAGGCATGGCCATTGCGCGCCTTAGCCTTGATACGCAAGCAATGCATTGGCGCCTTGGTCTAGCCGGGGTCGCGCTGGCCGTGTTGGGCTATGGGGGATCCTGGCTCGCGCTGCGTTTGCTGCCCGGTGTACCTGCGGCGTTTCAGGAATCGCTGTTTACCGAACCTTATAGCAAGACGACATTCTCGATCCTGGGCAGAACCGGTTGCGCAATGATTGTCATTGCGGCTTGCTGGCTCGCTATGAATGCGCTCCCGCATCTGCGAAAGCTGGTCGGGCCCATAATCGCGGTCGGCTCGATGCCTTTGACGGCCTATGTGCTGCACTTGGTGGCAATAGCCTATTTCAAGCACATTATGAAAATAGATTTGTATGAAGGAGAAGACGGGAGCCTGTCCATGCTCTTTGGCTTCGTCGTGGTTATCAGCACTTTCGCGGTGCTTTGGCTGCGCGTCTTCCAGCGAGGACCGATGGAAGTGCTGATGGGTAGGATCACAGATCTCGCGCGTCACATCCGCTAAGCAGCACGGCGCTCCGGCCTCCCGATCACATTACAGATAGCAAAGCTGGATTTTGTTCAAAGCTTGTTCGCGGCAGGGGAGGGGACTTCCTACAACCCTGATCGCCCTTGTGTGCGCATTTCGCAAAAGCCGGACAGGGGTTCCGCTAATTCCCGGACAGTGGTGGAGTGCACCCCCAGACTGAGACAAGGAAAATCGCGGACAGTTTCCCCGCAAGGAGAGGAAACTGGAGCATGGCCGGACGGCAAAGAGTTATTGATGATGACCAAAAGCTGGAGCTTCTCCGGCGCATGGAGGCGGGCGAAACCGTCAGCAAGTTGGCAGATGAGGTTGGTATCAGTCGCCAACGACTTTACGAGTGGCGTGATCATCTCAGGCTTCATGGTAATCTGAAGTCACGTCGGCGCGGCCGGCCGGCCAGGACGGCAGGAGTTGACGGGGCCGCACAGCTGCAGAGTGCAGTGGCGTTGGTGCACGGATCTTTTATTGGTGTGGGTTTAGGCAAGCGGTCACCGCAATAGCCTTTGTAGCGTAGCCATGCCTTTCAAACACAATACCAGCCGCCGCCATCGTATTGAGAAGATGAAGTTCAGGGTGACGAACTGGCCAGAATATGAGGCAGGACTTCGTCATCGCGGCAGTTTGACCCTGTGGGGGACGCCGGAAGCCCTGTCCGGGTGGCAAGCGCCAAGACGCAAGACACGTGGCGGCCAGCACCGCTATTCTGATCTGGCGATCGAGACCACCTTGACGCTGGGCCTTGTGTTTGGCCTGCGGCTGCGCCAGGCAGAAGGCTTGCTGGAATCGGTGCTGCAACTGATGGGGCTGGCGCTGTCCCCGATCATACCACCCTGAGCCGTCGGGCGCGGAAATGGCAATCGCCCAACAAACGTCATGATCGCCAGGTTGCGCCGGAGGGACCAGTGCATGTTCTTGTCGACAGCACCGGCCTGCAGCTCTACGGCGCGGGTCAGTGGCTGGAGGAGAAGCACGGCGCCAGATCCCGTCGCAGTTGGCGCAAGCTGCATCTGGCCCTGGATGCCGACAGCGGCGAGATCATTGCCCATACCCTGACTGATCAGGACACTGGCGATGTCTCTCAAGTTGAGCCACTACTCGACCAGATTGGCGGTCCGATCGGACAGTTTACTGCTGACGGCGCCTATGACGGAAAACCGACTTACGACGCAGTCATCGATCATAGCGCTGCCGCCGCAATCGTCATTCCGCCTCGCGTCAACGCGGTCGAACCATTCGACGATAGACCTGCCGGCCAAAGGGACCAGCATATCGCCGCAATCGGCAGAGACGGCCGGATGAAATGGCAGGTCTCCAACGGTTATGGCAAACGCTCGCTGGTCGAGACCGCCATAGGGCGATACAAGTCCACCATCGGGCGGCGTTTGCGGGCACGGTCGCTTCCCGTTCAGAAGACCGAAGTCGCCATCGGCTGCTCCGTCCTCAACCGCATGCTTGCCTGCGCACGCCCGAAATCCGCCCGCCGCAAGGCGGCCACGGCATAGTCTGCCGCTTCAAAGATCGACATCCGCTCAAGTCCGGACCCATGCACCAACGCCGCACCCGCCCGCCTCGATTTTCGACTTCGTGCAGGGCATTACGCGGGTGGCACGCGACAAGCCGCATCAGGATGTTCGCCTGGAGATGGAGGGCAAGGCCAAGAAAGCTGCTCGATCTGGCAGCATGATACCGCATGCTGCGCGCCGAGGAGTATGAATGTCACTGGGCTGCTGAGGCTGCCAGTGTCCGAACATGTGCATCGCTGCGGCGCGCAGCACACGGCCTGCGCTGCCGGTCTGGCAAACACATCTCTCAGGTCCAGGTGTGCGCCGCACAAAATCGCAATGCTGCTATGCACAATTAATGCTTCTCGAGAGCGTGGAAGGGAGTAGCTTGTCGGTATCGAGTTTCGTCCAGGTCACCTCCTCCCGACCTTGGCGATCAGGGACGGCATTTATTCCTCCCGAATGCTGTCGTCCAAATCAAGCCCGCCGCACCTCCTCCCGCGGCGGGCTTTTTCGTTGTGCGAAGGGCGGCTTCTCGCAGCCCGATTGCAGGAAACGAACGCGGAGGTCCGTCAGGCGGGGAGGTTGAACCGATCGATATTGACGGTACGCGCGACATCCACCGTAATCTCCAGCACTTCGTTCCATGCCTCCTCGCCACCGAGCTCCGAAAGGGCGAGATGAAAGAGCCTGTGCTGGAGATCGAGGCTCATCAGGCCAGGGGCGGTGTTGAAGGCGACCAGCCCGACATGCAACTCCTCGCGGCGATAGAGGCCGCGAAAGTCGGTCGTGTTGTGCGTGACGAGCACATAGCCGTCATCGACCGCGCGCCGGGTCACCATATGGTCCTTGGCGCCGGCGAGGCCCAGCCAGCGCACATGGCTCGAACTCGGGAAAACCCCGTTCGCGCGCCAGTTTCGCAAGCTCTGGGCTCAGGCATTCGTCGATCAGGAATTTCACGAAACGGCCGGCAGATCGTCGAGACGGATTGTGCGTGTCGACTTCGCCGCCGTGCTGCGCCACGCCGGCTTGACCGGCGGACGGCCACGCCGCGGATAGGCGAGCGCATAGTCGGCCGCGAGCCCGATCTGGTCGAGAGTCAGTTGCGGATAGGCGGCACGGATCGTCTCTGGCGTATCGCCATTGGCGAGCATGTCGGCAACGTCATGAACAAGCACGCGTGTTCCCACAAAGGCCGGCTGACCGCTAAGTACCGCTGGATCGCGCGCCACCATGGCCTTGGCTTTCCTCAGCCGGGTGAGGCCGGTCCTTACCCCGGCGGTGATCGGCTTCAGGTCGACCTTAAGCGGATCGTCCGCGACCACGGGCGCAGCATCATCGGCAATGGCGTGCTCGACGATCCGCCGCCGCGCGGCAGGCGTCAGCGTCTCCGCCGTCAGCCAGGCGAGGCGTAGGCCGACGAGACCCGCTCCGATGATGACGCGGCTGCCGCGGCGTGTCTCGACACGGCCGCGTAGCAATCCGGCATCGATAATGCGATGCACCTGCTTGAGCGGCACCTGCGTTACCGCCGCCGCCTCATTGGCGGTGAGCACTTCGCTGCTAAACCCCGGCATGACAATAATCCTTCCACGTTCATGGAAGATATATAGTCACTCTGCCGTCCGCAGTCCAGCGAAAGCTTTGCGGCAGGCGGCCGGCGCCGGTGTGAGGCCTGGAGGCAGAGGGGGGAGGGGAAGTTTCCTGACGGGCTCCAGTACATTATAGGGACACAGATATACGGTAGCGATTATCGGCGAAGATTTTCGATACCGAGTTCGGTCCAGATCCACTGGAAATCATAGGTCGCCATGGGATCGTTGGGGTCAGGCTGGCTTGAAGAACGGTTTTCAAGATATTTGAGCCATTCGGCGGCCTTCTCGCGACCCTTGGCGGTTTTGATGGCCTCGCGCGGGGAAATATTACCCAGCATTCCGACGGGCTGATCGAGGGTTTCGCGATACTGCTTGTCCAAAAACTCATGAACGACTTTTGTGGCGATCTCGGGTGGCAGCTCCGGACGAGCCGTATCCTTGTGGACGGGCCTTTCGACCATCATTTGCTCGACGGTACGGATTTCGGTGAGCGGCTTTCCAACCAGATCGTTCAGCGCCCCCTGCATCAGCGCCGTTCCTTTTTCGGCTCGGGCGGCGGAATTGGTCGACAGGTGCAGGAAGCGGCCCTTCAGTTCCACATTGCCCAGCACCCGCGCGCCGTCCTCCATGGAAGTGTCCCATGCGAGGTTTCCAGATTTGCCGGCCTTGAGCCTTCCCTTCGGGATGTCGCCAAGCCAGTTCCAGAATTTCGCGTTCTCCTGTCGCAGAGCCGGGACTGTCTTCAACTGGGCGGTGATTTCTTTCGGGGTGATCCCGGATGCCAGCGGAAAGCGGACATCGTGGAAGATGATTGCGTCGCCGTCGCCATTCTCGAAGGTGGTCTGCTCCATCCGCATCGTCCGGTCCAGGGTGTCGAACAGCTATGAGAGGGTAAATACCGGCGCGGCCTGTTGAAGTTCTTCGTTTGTTGGTACGGGCAGTTTTTTGGACCGACCCTTGCCAAAGATCGCCCGCAAACCATCGAACAGCGCGTCGGAAGCTTCCGGTGTGAACGGTAGCAATCCTCCGCCAATGATGTTCTTGCCCGCAACGGGAACGACTCTGGCCGCAACCCTGTCCCATTGCTGCAATGTCTTCGTGGCAGTGCCCTCGCTGACCAGGACAGGATCACCACCGCGGATGAGATCGCGGGCCATCAGGGATTTGCCCGACACGATGTCGCTGACTTCGTAGAGGCTCATGACCGACGTCCGGAGCGCCTTCATATAAGCTTTTGCCTGGGCGCCTTCCTTCCAACCGCGCCGCTTCAGATAGTCGTCAGCGATATTGCCGCCCTCGACGTCGAAATCCTGAGTGAGGAAATCCTCGAAGGCGCAGCCCCAAAGCGTCATTGCCCAATGATCGCCGAGCATCTCGGCCAGATCATCGAACTCCATGTTGCTGGCGTCGAGAACCGGCCCGAAATGATCGTCGAGAGTGCCTTCGAAACAATCACGCCATTCGTCGCGGGAGAGGAACTTCATCAGACCCTTGAGGTCATGGCTGTTGGGCATGGCCTTTTCCCACCTTCCGTCTGTGCTCGGCTATAATTCTCGATACCGTTGGCTGGCTGACTTCGTAGAGCCGCGCCATTTCAGCGGCTGACTTGCGTCCGGACAAGACACTCTCGGCGATTTCCAGCCGTTTCTTTGGATTGAGCTTCTTGCGGCGGCCGCCGATCCTGCCCTCGGATCGCGCCAAGGCCAACCCGGCGCAGGTGCGTTCGCGGATCATGGCGCGCTCGAATTCGGCGAAGGAACCGACCATCTGCATCATCATCCGCCCTGCCGGCGTCGTTGTATCGATCGCCTCAGTCAGAGAGCGGAATCCGGCACCGGCGGTCTCGATCCGCTCCATGATATGCAGTACGTCCTTGAGCGAGCGTGACAGGCGGTCGAGCTTCCAGACGACAACGGTGTCGCCCTGCCTCAAGTGATCAAGCATCCTGTGTAATTCAGGCCGTTCCCAGCGACCGCCAGACGCTTCTTCCTTGAAGATGCGCTTGCAACCTGCATCGGCGAGAGCCTTGGCTTGCGCCTTGTTCGACTGGTCGTCCCCCTTGCTCACGCGGGCATAGCCGATCAGCACCATGGTTCCTTTCGAAAACGGTCGTTTATGGAAGGCCGCCGGCATCTACGAGAATTTAGGTGCAGAGCCTTTCACAATCCTCTTTCATTATGACGTCGTAAGGCAAGTGGTTTGTGAAGGGATGAACGATGCCGGCTCGGATATCGATGACGAAGACGCAGCGGGAGAAGCTTTTGGCATTGCCGGACAGGGAAGATGAAACCGTCCGGTATCATAGCCTCACCTCCGATGACCTCGCGGCGATCGCCCAAAGCCGGATGCCCGAGACCCGGCTCGGTTACGCGCTTCAGCTCTGTTGCCTGCGCTACCCCGGTCGATATCTTCGGCGCGGCGAATTCCTGCCGGGCATCATGCTCGATCATATCGCAGAACAGGTCGGTGCCGATGCCGAAGCGATATCCTTGTTCGCCCGACGTGGAGCCACCCGATATGAACAACTGGCGGCGATCAAACAGCGTCATGGTTTTCGGGATTTCACCAGGCCGACGCGAGCAGAACTCGCCGCCTGGGCGGAGCGCGAAGCCGTCGGTTTGACCGACGGGCGCGTGCTGCTCGATCGGCTGATCGAACGGATGCGCGCCGAGCAGATCATTATTCCCGGCATCAGCGTGGTCGAGCGCATGGCCGCCGCGGCGATGCACGCGGCCGATGCCGCTGTGGTAGCTGAGATCAATTCTCTTCTATCGGATGCGCAGCGTCTGCAGCTTGATGCACTTCTGTCGGATAAGATACATGTCCGCCAAAGCCGGCTGTCTTGGCTGCGTGAGCCGCCCTCCAGGGTCGGTGGGAGGCCGCTTCTCGAACTTCTCGACAAGCTCACCCTCGTCCGCACGATTGGCGGCGATGTTGTTGTTTCGCGTCCCGGCCTCGGGCCCCGCATGGCGCAGATGGCGAAGGAGGGCAGCCTCTATACGGCGCAGGCTTTTCAGCAGATGGGACCTGCCCGCCGGCACACCATCATGATGGCGACGCTGAGCGAACTCGGGATCGCGCTGACCGATGGCGCGCTTACCATGTTCCAGTCGCTCGTCGGCCGCGCGAACCTGCGTGCCCGAAAGCGGCTCGAGGAGACGATCGCCGCCTCCACCGAACAGGGCCGAACACGGCTGACTCGCATCGCCGATGTGCTGGACGCTTTGGTGAGGACCGCGAGGAAAGACGGCGACATCAAAGCGGCCGTCACCGCGATCGCGGCGCTCGACGTCGTCGAAGCCGACGCCGCCATCATTCGGCGTACAATTCGTCCCGGAAGGCCGGACGTACTCGGCGAGCTTTCCCACGAGCACCGCGTGTTCAAGCAGATCGGCGCCCGACTCCTGGCGAGCTTCACGTTCGAGGGGCGTCGGGCGTCTCAGCCATTGCTTTCAGCGGCTACCGTTCTGCGCGACCTTGGCGGTGACTGGCGCAAGTCATTACCGGCGAGTTTGCCTCTCGGCCATATCGAAAGACGCTGGTATCGACACGTCTTCAAGGAGGGTTCGGTTGACCGGACCTACTACGAACTCGTCACTTTCTTCGCACTGTCCAACGCTCTCGCCAGCGGTGACGTGTGGGTGCCGACATCGCGAATCCATCGCTCGCTCGATACGCTCCTTACGCCGGCTTCGCCTGCAACGAACCTCCCCCCTTCGCGGCTGCCGACCGTTCCGGTGGTTGGTGCCGAGACCTACATAGAGGCTCGCGCGGCCGAACTCGATGCCGCCCTCCTTGCCACGGCGCGCGGGCTGTCGGGCAAGGATGTGGCCATGTTCACCGGCGGCAAGCTCCGTTTCCCGAAGGAGCAGAAGGACAACGAGGCCGAGGGCGCCGGCGCCGTTTCCGCCGCCATCTACCGGCTGATGCCGCGCGTGCGGATTACCGACATGCTCGATCAGGTCGACCGCTGGACAGGATTCACAAGTCAATTCGGTCACGTCTCGACCAGTCTGCCACCCGACAACATTCGCGCCTTCATGGCGACGCTCATCGCCGAGGCGACGAACCTTGGCTTGTCGCGCATGGCCGAGATAAGCGGAGCAGGCTCCCGTCGGGCGCTATTGCGGATGCAGACATGGCACATGCGTGAGGACACATTCCGGGCGGCACTCGCCGGCCTCACCGATGCGATCCACGCCGAGCCGCTGTCGGCCTGGTTCGGCGAAGGGTGGCGGGCATCGGCGGACGGGCAGGCCTTTTATCTCGGCGGCCCCGGCGAAGCTGGCGGCGCCGTCAACGCGCATTACGGCCGCGATCCGATCGTCAAAATCTACACCACGATCACCGACCGTTACGCGCCGCTCCACCAGAAGGTCATAGCTGGCACCGCCGGAGAAGCCATCCATTCATTGGACGGCATCCTCGGTCACGAGAGCAGCGTGAACGTCGCAGCACTTCATGTCGATGGTGGTGGCGCGTCGGACATCGTCTTCGCCGTCATGCACCTGCTCGGACTTTCCTTCGAACCCCGTATCCCGCGCCTGTCGGATCGCAAACTCTACGCGTTCGAGCCGAAAGCGCGGTACGGTCCACTGGCGCCGTTGTTCGGCCATCGCCTCGACGCCGGGTTGATCCGGACACACTGGGAGGATGTTCAAAGGATAATCCAGGCGCTCAGGAACCGGGTGGTGACACCGTCGCTCATCCTGAAGAAACTTAGCGCTTACCGGCAGCAAAACAGTCTGGCCGCCGCGTTGCGCGAAATCGGCCGCATCGAGCGCACGCTGTTCACCTTGCGCTGGTTCGAGGATCCCGAGCTCCGCCGGCTCGTCACCGCCGAACTCAACAAGGGCGAAGCGAAGAACTCGCTCTCCCGAGCAGTGGCTTTCCACCGCCTTGGGCGTTTCCGGGACCGTGGGCACGAAAACCAGGCCAGCCGAGCCGCCGCCCTCAACCTCGTCACCGCAGCCATCATCCTGTTCAACTGCCGCTATCTCGGTCGCGTCGTCGAAGCGATGCGCCGGCGCGGAACGGCATTCGATGAGCGGGTAATCCCGCAGCTCTCGCCGTTGGGCTGGGACCATATCAACATCACGGGCGATTACGTCTGGTCAGACCATCTCATGGTCGATGGCGAAGGGTTCCTGCCGCTTAGGATTGACGCCTCATGACGGCGCCGACATGCCTACCGTATATCTGTGTCCCAATAATGCACTGGGGCCTATCTAGGCGAGAACGGCGTGCGCCTCTCCGGGGGCGAGAAGCAGCGCCTTGCGTTGGCTCGTGCTCTGTACCGGGATCCGGAGATCCTGATCCTCGACGAAGCGACCTCCTCTCTCAACTCGGTCGCCGAGGCGTTTGTCCTGCGGGTGGTTGAGGATCTGCGTCGGGACGGCAAGACCATCGTCGCCATCTCTCATCGGCTCAGCACCATCCGTCGGGCCGACAAAATAGTGGTATTGGACAAGGGGCGGGTTGTTGCTGAGGGAAGGCATGCTGATCTGGTGAAAACTGAAGGCGCTTACGCTCGCTTGTGGCGAGCGCAAACCGGATCTACCTGACAGGTGCGGAGGCACCGTAAACTTAACGCTGTGAAAACAAGATCTGGGAGTGAGGCTTTGGTTCATTCGGCGTGAAGGCGCGCGATTTGGCGCCATGCTTGCATGGCAGTTGCTCGCAGTTCTCGATGGTGGGTGGATGGAATATCGTGGCGGAACGTTAAAGAGGTTGGCGATCGGGTCGTGGACGGAAACGAAACGCTGAAGATGTCGCGCTGACTTGAAGCGCTTCATGATCCTCTCCCGCCGTCGGACGGGTTGATGAGAGTTCTCCGCCCGATTGTTCAGGCCCTTGTGCGAGCGATGCTCGACGCCTGGCATGATCTCCCGCTTCGCCGCACCGTAGGATCGAAGCTTGTCGGTGATCATCACACGCGGCGAACGGCCTTGCCCTTTCAGAAGCTTTCGCATCAAGCGCTTTGCCGCCTTGGCATTGCGACGGCAGCACCAACACGTCGAGAACAAACCCGTCCTGATCAACGGCGCGCCAAAGCCAGTGTTTCTTTCCACCGATGGTGATGACAACCTCATCGAGATGCCATTTGTCGCCGAGCTTGCCGGCCGATCGCTTCCGGATATCATTGGCAAAGTGTCTGCCAAATTTCTCAGCCCAAAGTCGCACGGTCTGGTGAGAGACGATGATGCCACGAGCTGCCAGCATATCCTCGACCATCCGCAGGCTGAGCGGAAACCGGAAATAGAGCCAAACGGCATGGGCAATCACCTGCGCCGGAAATCGGTGGCGACGATAAAGAGGATCAAGGGAAAATCTGGTCATGCCGCCAGATCCCACATTTTGATCGATGCCCGGTTAACGTTACGGTGCCCCTTCAAGGCCGCAGGATATGAACCGGATAAAACAGGACGCGCTCTAGCGTGGCCAAGGACATCACTATTAGGGGGCGACCTGTGTCGCCCTCGCACCGTGGTATAGATTGTCCACTGTCGCGATCCCGACAGAATTGTACCGTTACTAACAACGGAACCAGCCGCGCAAAGCCAACCTATTGCAATAACAAAGGCTTTTTAGCTGGCATGGCGATTGCTGCTTGAGCTGTAACGTGCGCTCCGGCAAGAGCCGCTTCCAGCGGATCTCACGACCATTGCGCATATGTAGGCCAAAGGACTTTTTTGCGGCGAGGTCAGGGCGACGATGAGTAATCGTCCCGTTTCACCGAGTTCATTGGACCTGAGTTTATGGAGGAGGTCATACAATGAGCAAGGCGATTTCGTTCGGGGCGGAAGTCTTGCCGGTGACGGCGTCATCGACGACCCTTCGCGAGCTCATTCTTTCCAACGACCTGACATTTTTGATGGAAGCGCATGATGGGCTTTCGGCAGCAATCGCCGAGCGCGCTGGCTTTCGAGGGCTCTGGGCCTCTGGTCTTTCCATCGCCTCGGCGCTCGGCTATCGGGACGCCAACGAAGCGAGTTGGACGCAAGTCGTCGACGTCGTCGAGCGCATGGTCGATGCGACGACCATCCCTGTTCTTGTCGACGGTGACAGCGGCTTCGGAAATTTCAACAATGCTCGATTGGTCGCGTGGAAGCTTGAGCAACGCGGCGCTAGCGGCGTCTGCCTTGAAGACAAGGGGTTCCCGAAAATTAACTCCTTCGTCGGCGATCGGCATCCGCTCGCCGACATCGATGAATTCTCAGGGCGGCTCAAGGCCGTAAAAGACACGACGGATCCAAATTTCGTCCTCGTTGCGCGGATCGAGGCGCTGATCGCCGGTCACGGCCTCGATGAGGCGCTGGTCCGGGCCGAGGCTTATGCAGAAGCCGGCGCCGACGCAATCCTCATCCACTCCCGCGAGGCCGTCGCAGACGAGATCCTGGCCTTTGCCAAGGAATGGAACAACAAGCTGCCGATCGTCATCGTCCCGACCAAATATTACAAGACACCAGTCTCGGTCTATCGGGAAGCCGGCATTTCGACCGTCATCTGGGCCAACCATTCGATGCGGGCGGCGATTGCCGGCATGCGCGATATCTGCCACCGTATCTGGTCGGAAGAAAGCGTCGCCGGGATCGAGGACCATGTTGCCAGCCTCGACGAGCTGTTCAGCCTGATCGGCTACGACGAACTGGCTCAGGCGGAAGAACAGTATCTGCCGAAGCGGACAGCAGATCGACTTCCAAGCGACTCGGACCAATTTCAAAAATTCGACAATTAGCTCAGGAGAGGCGCACATGCTTGCGCAACGGATGTCTTTGCTTTCAGGTCCGGGCACTGCCGTCGCCCGTGAGGCAGTCAAGGTTGCTGCTGCGGCCGGCCGTCAGATCATCGATCTGGCCGCCGGCGAGGTGGTCATCGAGCCGCCTACGTCAGTTCGCAATGGAGCGATCGCCGCAATCAATGCCGGAACGAACCGCTATACGGACTCAATCGGTTTGGCACCGCTCCGGGAAGCCGTCGCGAAAAAACTGACGATCGAAACAGGCATTGGCTGGAATACCGACGATATCGTCATCACCGCGGGTGCAAAACAAGGGTTGCTCGATGCTGCTCTGGCTGTGCTCGACCCAGGCGACGAGGTCATCATCTTTCGCCCGTGCTGGCCGACATTCCCGTCCCAAGTTCTTCTTGCCGGCGCAAAGCCCGTATTCGTTGATGTCCGGCCGCCAACCTACATTCCCGACATTGACGCAATCCGCGCCGCCGTCACACCGCGCACGAAAGCCATCATCATCAACTCGCCGAACAATCCCACAGGCGCTGTCTACGATCGAACAACGCTTCAGGCCATTGGCGATGTCGCAATCAACTACCAGCTTTGGATCGTTTCCGAAGAATGCTATTCCAGCTTTGTCTTTACGGGTGGACGCCATGAGTCCATCGTCATGGCCCATCCCGGGGTTCGGTCGCGGACAATCCTGGTAAATGCCTTCTCCAAGGAGCTGGCGATCACTGGATGGCGCTTGGGCTATTTTGCGGCGCCGCCGGAGATCGTTTCCGCGGCCAAGAAAGTGCAGAGTCACACGACCTCTAACCCCAACAGGTCGATCGCATATATCGATGCCATCGCCGACCAACTATCGGCTGAGAATAGCTGCGTTAAACTGCAAGCTGCTGCCAACGCGATACATCGCTTTTACCGTCTCTCATTGTGTGGAGCGTTACAGAGATTCTTGGTCATCCGAGGATTGCTGGCGTCGTTCAACACGAACCGTGTGACACGCGTAACTGCTTCACGCTCGTTATACAGGCAAGATAGCGAGGCGATCGGCGATACCGATGCTCTCAGTCCGAGAGGACCCGGCAACGATGCGCGATAAATTTACTGGGACACCTAGTATTAGCCGATCTCTGCTCGCGTTAATCGTAACCGCGGAAGCGCTATTTTTCGTATCACTAAATGGGGTATTTCGACTAATTCAGTTACAGCAGACAGTGTACACTGCGTTGCTCTTCGTGTCCGCAACTGGAGGATTCATACTTATAGTCTATCGAGGAGTTACACGTCGCGGCAGCAAGATGTCCGAATCGCTACCCGCTCTATGGCGACCGATCGCGTGGCTCCTGATTGTCGGCTATACCTCTACTCTATTCTGGTTTCAGAGTCTAAAACATCTCCCGATCTCAACAGCACTGAGTCTTTCGTTCTCGAAGACGATATTTATTACAGTATTCGCCGTGACGCTGGGAAAAGAGACACTTACTTATCGTCAAATATTAGCGCTCTTGGCCGGGTGTGCCGGCGTAGTCATCATTTATCGCCCTACGGACAGTGGTGCGGCTGCCGGAGTTTCATTCGTCCTTCTTTCCTCATTTGCATCGGCCCTAATGCCGTTCCTGACACTGCGGCTTGTCAGATGGTGCACACCTTTTGACATCACTCTGTTCGTCGCGCTTGCTTGCGCAGGTGGTTCCTTTCCGTTTGCAATTCTCAATTGGCCCTCCCTTTCCGGACCTTTTATAGCATTGTCGGTAGCGGGTGGCTTATTTTTTAGCTTGTCGCAGTTATGTCGTATCCAAATTTACAAGAGCGTAACAATGCAAGGCGTAGCCAGCCTAGAGTTTGTTCGCCTACTCCCGGCAATGCTGGTAGATGTATTTGTCTTTCATACCGTTCCAAATATATATGCGGTTGTCGGAGGATCTGTTCTATGCCTTAGCGTCATTATTTGTTTTTCTTCAAGCTCCTCACTGAGGAGCCAAGAGTAGGGTCATGATAAGTCAGGCGATTGAGTTTTTTAAGGCCTTGAGTAGACGGAGAACTGAGCATGACAAATGCAGCAAAATGCGAAAGCAGCAGCAAAGCATACTCGGGCCTTGCATCAAACTACCAAAATCGGAGACCGCGATATCAGGAAGAACTGGTCGAACTTGTTTTGTCGAAGTTGCCCGTTGATAGCCAAAGACGATTGGTAGTTTACGACATCGGTTGCGGAACGGGGATTTTCGCCCGTCAGCTTGCTGCAATTGCCAATCAACCGCTCGACATTGTCGGTGTTGAGCCCAACGAAGACATGCGCAATAAAGCGATCGAGGTAACACCCCCAGCTTTGCGCGTCCGGTATATCTTTGGCCATGCCGAAGCCCTGCCGATCAAAGACGGTTCCGCATCGCTGATCACCGCGGCATCGGCGGCGACTTGGTTTGACCGGGAGAAATTTTACCTTGAATGCGCGCGGTCACTTCATACACGAGGGATCCTCGGCATCGCAATGATACGCCGGGATCTATCACAGGCTGGTTTCACGCTGGACTATGAGATCTACCAGGAACGCGCTCTTCCAGGATTCAAGCGAGGCACTTTTGAGAACCACAGCGGAGACTATCGACCAGTGGATTTTCAGGTAGAACTCCAGCAGCACGACGCATTCATCATAGTGGGTTTCAAGAAGTGGCCGTGGCAGCAGAAGCTATCTTTCGACGGCTTTCTTGAGCTCAGCCTTTCCCGCAGCGATACCAAGAAGATTGTCGCGTTACATGGCTTGAAGTCCGTCCAGCACGAGCACATCCGGCTTTTTGAACGCTACGCTGACAGCGATGGATTTGTGACCATGGCGTGGATCAGTGAGGTTCTCGTGGCCTCACGGCGTTGACCAAAATCTGCCCCTCGGGTCACGATACTCTTTCGGCCAATGTAACCGGGGCGGATTACCGGGCATTCATGCTTGAGCGGCTTGCCTAACGAGATCCGGGAGCGGCGGAATCGGCTGTTGTGCGGGTATGCCGAGGCGGTCGCCGAGATAGCGGAAGAATGAGACGTTGAGCTTGATGCAGGTTTTCATCAGGCCGAGCAGGACGTCGCGTTCTTGCCTGCCTCACTGACGGTTTCGCCGGAGATCTTGCGCTTGGTGACGAAGGCGCGGATGTCGTTTTCCGAGCCGTTAGTGTGTGGGATCTCGGGATGATCGAGAACGCGCAGGAGTTCATGCAAGATGAACCGCGTTGAACCATACGCCTACCTGCACGATCTCTTCATCAGCCTCGCAAAGGGCCACCTCTCCAAAGACATCGACGCCCTCATGCCCTGGGCCTATGCACAACGGATCAGCGCCTCACAATGAGCTCGTCCGGGACTCCCCGACGTGCTCATGGACCATCTGCAAGCGCTAGACCTGACCGTTGCAACCAAAAAATCAATGGGGCGGAGACGCCGCATACGATGGACCAGGTCAAGGCCAACGAAAAAAAGTTCCTCACGTGAGGTGCGCCCGCTGGCCCGTTCAAGACTCCTTCCGTGATCCGACCGTCGCGTGTGAACAGGCGCCACAGCGTGACCCACCCGCCACTGAGATTGCAATGGCTTATCGTGCCGATCGGCGCGGAGACCCCACGCCGATCGGCACCTCAAGTTCCAACAGCTTGGGAACGATCTCGTCGGCGAGTTCGAAACGACGGCTTTCGCAATGCTCGAGGACCTGGAGGACTGCCGAAACGTCCTGAGCAAAAAGTGCATTTACGAGTTCCGCCATTTGGTCGAGGATATCGCACGCCGCTTCCGGGATGGTGAACTCGAGTTCGCGAAACTCACGAGTGACCTCATTAAAGCGCCAGATTTCTTCGAGGATTTTTCGATTGCAGGAGAGGGCTGCGATGCGATCCCCGAGATGTTCCTGGAAGATGGCGACTTCGAGAGCAAATTCTTCGACGGGAGGGAGCGTTGCACCTTTTGACCAGGTCTGCAAGATTCGAGGGATTTTCAGGCCAGAGAGTGTGAAACCGGCAATATTCTGTCGGACACTGAACTCAAGAATAGCTCGGGCCAATTCGAACTCGTCTCGAATGGCGTTAGTACCGATACTTCTACTCCGCGCGATCGCAATTGTCATAGAAGCGTAAGATCCTTGTTGGACAGCAGAGTGGCCTTGAAGAGCCCCAGTCATTCATTAGCGAAGATATCATCGGCGTCGAGCGCGATAAGGTTTCCTTCTTTGACCAACGACGGGATGAGCTCCCATTTGCGCTGATACTGCCGTTCGAGGTTACTGATCGCTGCGCTTGCATCGCCTGTGGCGAGAAACTGAACAAACGTCTCCATCGCCGAAATGGTCTCCTCAAGCCGGTCTTGGTTTTGGAGGTCGAGTTGCCGTATGAATCTGGTGCGATCATTGAATTCAATCATTCGACGCACAAGGAGTTGGTTTTCGGTCAGGCCCGCAACGCGTTCGTAAAGCGTTTCAATTGTGAACGCCATCGCTTGTACATTATCTTTTGCCGTTCGCTTCCCAAGCGCTTCCTTGTCTACCAATCTTAACCCTGTCGCAACGAACCGCTCCACAGTAGACTCAATGCAGAATTTGGCGATCGCAAAGGCCAATTGGTAGTCGTTTTGCACCTCCTGCGCGTTCAAGGATCGGGTCAGGTAGCTTCTGGTGCCGTTCTTGGCGATGATCCCCTCGTTTGCGAGCAGGATGAGCGCTTCACGTACCGGGGTAGTGCTCACTCCGAAACGCTCAGCGATGCTCTTCAGCTCCAAAGGTGTCCGGGGGAAGCTTTTGAAGTACGATAAGTGATTTGAGACGTCCGTAGACCTGTCCCGACTTGTTTCCTTGTCCACTCTCTGCACAACGCGCATCGGGAACTTTCTGGAGCATACAGGGTCTCTCCTCCCACGACGTAACGGCGTGAAACGCCACGGGTCCCGGAGTGTATCACGTCGATTCCATGGCTTGTAAAAATAAACCAAAATATCTTCTCGAATATATTCAGGGTCATCGTCATATTCATACCAATACCTTAGTGGATTATGTCAAGTGTAGCACAAATATTTTCCTAAATATATTTTGGACTCCTCTTGATTAAAAGCAAATTTCAGCGGACTATCGTTCCGTAGAGCATCCGTTTATGAAGGATATGTGACAATGCTGAAACCCTCAACAGGCGAAGTGCTTATCACAGGGGGAAACGTCCGGGGCCGCAGTAGGGGAGTTAGGTTCCGGAATGAGGGGCGCAACTACCCCCTATGTCCCAAAGAGCAGCGAGTCGCTCGAAGACCCCCCCCCAGACGCGATGCGAAACTTGATCCAGTCGACTGAGTTGACCTTTCTGATGGAAGCTCATGATGGTCTCGCCGCAGCTATCGCCCGTCAGGCGGGGTTCGCAGGCCTTTGGGCGTCTGGCCTTTCGATTTCGGCAAGTCTCGGATATCGCGATGCGAACGAGGCGAGTTGGACCGACGTGGTCGATGAAGCACGGCTGACTGTTCGGCCGGCAGGCCTACGGAAGACTCTAACACGATTGCCAGGAGGCGCAAATGCTCGCGCATAGGACAGCTTTGTTCAAAGGGTCGGGAACCGCAGCGGCCCGCGCTGCGGCGAAAGAAGCAGCCGATGCAGGCATTGAAATCGTCGATCTAACTGCCGGCGAAATCTGGTCCGACCTCGCGCCAACGATCCGTGACGGGGCAATCGACGCCATCAGCAAGGGCGCAAACCGGTATACCGACACAGTTGGCATTGTGGAATTACGTGAGGCGTTGGCCAAAAAGGTTGCAGTTGAGACCGGCCTGGCGTGGTCTGCCAACGAGATCGCGGTCACGACCGGTGCCAAACAGGCTCTCTTCAACGCCGCCATGGTGCTGTTCAATCCGGGCGACGAGGTCATCATCCCGGCGCCCTACTGGACGACATTTCCCGCCCAAGTGCGGATCGCTGGCGGTACTCCTGTTCATGTCGATACTCGGTCCAATGGCTACGCGCTGCGCATCGAGGACATTGAATCAGCGCTCACCGCGCACAGCCGTGCGATTGTAATCAACACGCCAAATAATCCTACCGGCACCGTTTACAACGCCAATATTCTGCGCGGGATCGGGCAGCTTGCGATAGAACATGACCTCTGGATCATTTTCGATGAATGCTACGCAGATTTCGTCCATGCCGACGTGCACCATCATAGGATCGTCTCGGTGCTTCCGGAAGTGCGATCCCGGACGCTGATCGTCAACGCTTTCAGCAAGTCGCTTGCTCTGACGGGTTGGAGGATCGGTTACCTTGCGGGTCCGGAATACGTTATCAGTGCCGTGAAAGCGCTCCAGTCGCATACGACATCGAACCCGAACGTGATCGCCCAGCACGCCGCGCTTTTCCATCTCCAAAACACCGACGGCAGCTATGAACACCAGCTTCGGTCACAGCTCACCTCTTCCCGACAGGTGGGGCTGAGAGCACTTTCGGATCTTTCGAGGATTCCAGCGCCGACGGCCATGGGTGGATTCTATTTCTATCTCGACATCAAAAGCCTTCTGGCTCCGGAACCTTGGAACCTGGTGATTGGCGACCGCGACGCGGACAAGCTGGTTCGGGAACTGATCGCTAAGGCCGGAGTCGCGGCGGTGTCCGGCACGGCGTTCGGCGACCCGTTCGGTCTTCGCCTCTCTTATGGCGTTCCGCCGGACAAGCTCGAGATGGGCCTTAGCCGGCTCGTCAAATTCCTCAACGCCTGGGACTACGGGGAGACGCGTCAGCGTCAATAGGAAGAAGGGAAATGCTATGACAACGAATTCTCCACGAGAGCTTCATATTGGCTGCAGGCTTCGGCTCTCGCCTTCGACCGCTCACCGACCTTTGGCCGAAACGCTTGGTCGAGGTAAATGGAACACCTATCCTTCACAACGCTCTGCACAACCTTGAGACCGTTGGCGTCGAGGATGTTACCATCGTCGTCGGTCGTAGGGACGCCATCCAGTATTCTTGCGGCTGTCGGTTCGGGAACATCGACATCAACTATGTCGGGTCTACGGTCTTCGACAAGACCGGCAGCGCATACTCGCTTTAGTTGGCTCGCCACGCCTTGTCGTCAAGCGATACCTATCTGCTGGAAGGCGATGTGTTCTTTGAGCTCGGACGCCCTTCGCAACCTGACGCTGTGCGTGCGGGGAATGTCGCCGCGGATGCTCCATTTGAACGATCGATGGAAGGTTCTGGGGGTCGTTCTTAATGACAATGGCTACATTGCCGAGGTCCGGATGAAGCAGACCGCGGCAGATCTCAACGACGCGTCGCAACCGCTCTTCAAGATGATGAATCTCATCCGTTTCTCCGGCGAAGACCTGCGACAGACCATCGTTCCGTCTCTCGACGGTCTCATCGACTGCGGAGGCGTAGCCTCCTATACCGAAGAGCTGCTGTGCAGCTTATCGAGCGCAAGGGCCTCAAGATCGCCGCCGCCAGATGCGATGAAGTCAGGTGGTATGAGATCGACACCGAGGCCGACCTGCGCAACGCAGAGGCGATGTTCATCACCGCCCGCGAAATTTGCTAGCCGTTTCGAGCCTGGAGACCGATTATGCTTCGCTACCTCGTCGACCCTGCCAATGCGATAACCACAGTCGGTTTGCTGTGCTCATCGGTCTCCTTGTACCTCGCGCTCAATGGCCAGATTGAGATAGCGGTCGCGGTCGCTTTGTGGGCCGTTCTTGCGGATCATTTGGATGGGGTGGTGGCCGGACGCACATTGAATTGCCATCCGGATGTGGCGAAAATGGGCAAGAGTCTCGACGGGTTCGGCGATATAATTTACGGCGCGATCCTTCCTGCCGTGCTGATCCTGCAGTTGAACGGGGTCTCGCTGCTCTCTCTATTTATCGCCTCTGCACTTATTCTGGCTGGTGCGATCCGGTT
The DNA here is from genome assembly GCF_055456085.1 of Mesorhizobium subarcticum. NCBI lineage: Bacteria > Pseudomonadati > Pseudomonadota > Alphaproteobacteria > Hyphomicrobiales > Phyllobacteriaceae > Mesorhizobium > Mesorhizobium subarcticum. The sequence goes on from NZ_JBVBEG010000002.1 coordinate 329,450, forward strand.
AAGCTACTTCGCAAACTTCGGAAAATCCGAGGACGGCTGCTTTGCAGGGGTACCGCTGTCTTATGACATTCCCTTGCTGGCGGCGCTGGTCCTAGTCCAGCCTTTCATGGCCCTGGAGATATTCGTTCCTGTCATGAATGTCGTTTTCGTTCTTCTTAGCATTGCCCACGTTGCTTCAATTCGTGTGCCTTCACCCAACCGGGCGATGTATCTGGCGATCACGGTCTTCGCGATCTGCGCTTCGGCGATCCTGCTTCAGCGGGGAGTATCGTAATGCGGTCGCACCTTAACCATCGGGCAAATGCATCGACCTTCGGCTTCCACGCCGACCACGCGGCAGGGGACATCTACCGTTCTCTCGGAGTAGAGCCACTCATCAACTGTGCGGGCGTGCGTACGAATTACGGGGCAAGCAATCCAGCTCCAGCGGTAATCTCGGCGATGAATGCCGCTGCGGAGGCATTCGTCGACCTTGATGAATTATCCGAGGCTATCGGAAAAAGGCTTGGTGAATTGACCGGCGCCGAATGGGGGCTGGTCACAGCTGGGACCGCGGCGAGCCTTGCACTCGCCACCGCGGCCTGTATCGCGGGGAACAACCCAGAACTGATGCTGCGCCTTCCGGACACATCGGGGCTTCGGAACAAGGTCGTCATTCCAGCTGACCATCGTTTTGCCTATGAGCAGGCGATCCGGATCGCCGGCGCCAAGATTGTAAGTGTGTCGTCAGCCAAGGAACTGGCGGCTGCATTGGAGGATCAGGCTGCAATGGTCTGCCTGCTCGGCCGGAACAGTCGCTCGCCAACACTCCTGGAGATGATTATTGCAGCTTCAAAGGCGAAGGGGGTTCCTATCCTGATCAACGCCGCCGGGCTTTCACCCGGAAGTCCGGATTCCTGGATCGCGCGTGGCGCCGATCTGGTTGTCTATGCAGGCGGAAAATACATCCGAGGCCCTCAGTCGACAGCAATCGTGCTCGGCTCCAAACGCCTCTGTCAGGCGATGTGGTGGAACAGCGCACCTCATCAGGCTTTCGGCCGCGGCATGAAGGTGGGCAAGGAGGAGGCAGTCGGCGCTGTGGTGGCCCTCGATAGATGGATCAATTCTCCAGAAGCAATGCAGGAACGAAGCACCTGGCTTCCACGGTTGGAACGCATTGCGGCTCATCTCTTTCCAGTTTTAGGCGTCGAAACCCAGGTTCTGACCTGGGCCGGCTCCGTGACGGCCACCCGGCTGAAGGTGTGCTGGGATCAATCCATCATCGAGTGCAATGCGGAAGAACTCAGGCAGTCGATGCTCCGCCAGAGACCTCGTATTCTGATCCATGACTTCTGGTCGACGCCGAGTTCCATCACGTTGGACCCAGTAAACCTTTCCGACGAAGAAGCCGAGATCGTGGGGAGCGCGTTGGCGTCTGCGTTGTCGAATCCAACGGAGACTTTACGGACTCAAACAAGTGAGCCGGCGTCATCAGACTTGACGGGCATTTGGGTGGTCCACGTCGCGTTTCTTCACGGCTCGGCGGTCCATCACCTTGATCTCAATCAGATCGGCAAAGCGGTCTCGGGGTGTCACACCACGGACCGAGGGGCAGGGCGGGTGGAAGGTGTCTTCACCGGCGATAACTTCGAGCTCGCCGCAGAGCACGAAAACACGCCCATGTGGCTGTTTTATCGCTTCATCGGAAAGGTCGTAAATGCTGACGAGATTGTCGGGATCGTTGAGGTTGGCGCCGCGGCACCCGAACATCTTGGGCCAGTTTTCAGATCACAGTTTGGGACGGGAAGATGGCGCGCGACACGCGTGCGGCCAGATCGCCAGCGGCCGGCGTCTCGAAGGAGGACGACGTGACAATTGAGAGTTGTAACGACCAATTCGAAAATCCGACGCGCCTATCGGGAAAGGTTGCACTTGTCGTCGGCGGCTACGGCGCGATTGGGACAACCATCTCCGAGGTTTTGGCTAAAGCTGGAGCGACATGTGTCATCGCGGGCCGTGATGTCTCGCGAGCGCGCGTTCTTGTCGGTTCCCTCAATGAAAAAGGCTATTGCGCGGACGGAGTGGAGATAGACGCGTGCGATGTTCCGGCCGTTCGTGAAGCAGTTGCGTCCATAGCATCGCGACATGGCGCAATCGATATTCTCGTCAATTGCGTGGGCTACCATAAAGAACAGAAACTGCTCGACGTTACGGAAGACGCCTTCGACGAGGTCTATTCAAAGACCTTACGAGCAGGAATGTTCCTATCGCAGGCGGTAGCGTTCCACCAGGTGGCCGCCGGAAAGGGTGGCAATCAAATCCACCTGCTTTCCGTACGTTCATCCCTCGGGTTCCGAGATAGAGGATATAGTTCGATGTGCGCATCGAAAGGTGGCCTCGCAGTACTATTGAAGCAGCAGGCAACTGAGCTGGCGCCTTATGGCATCACAGTAAATGGCGTTGCTCCGGGCGCCGTACGCACACAGAAGAACGAGAAAGCGCTCGTTGACGACCCCGCTGCATTGGGACAGGTCGTGCGTAACATCCCCCTTGGGCGCATGGCCATACCAGATGATGTGGCAGGCGCAGTGCTGTTCCTGGCATCAGATCTTTCGCGGTTCATTACGGGTGAGACCCTCTTTGTCGATGGCGGCCTAACAGCGTGTCGATAACTGCATTCCTTTCCGCTCACTTGATCTGCGTTCTGCGTCGGCAAATATATCAGCCATTTTTTCCCGCTTTTTACAAATTGTGCTGCTACCGCGATAGCGCGTCCTCTGAATAGAGCGCAACAATTTATGTCGTTTTTTTGAACAACGTACACGGAGAACAGGCAATGACTATTGCTATAATTGGTTCGGGGATTGTCGGCGCATCCATTGCTTACCACCTAACACTAGCCGGGGAAGCAGTGTCCCTGTACAACAACAGCCCTCCCGCAGCGTCAGCTACGGCATGGACTTTTGCTTGCCTCAATGCCTATGGCCACCTCGACCGAGGAATGGTCGAGACACGGATGGCGGCAATCGCCTACCAAAGCGAGTTGGCAAAGCGCATCGGTGCAGACCGGCTACTTCACCAGAATGGGACACTGCGCATCGCCGTCAATGATCAGGACGCCGACGCTATGATAGCAATGGAGGAGATTGCGCGCGACGTCGGTGTGGAAATCAGAGTTCTCACCGAAAATGAGTTGCGCGGATTGGAACCGTCACTTCCATCGCTGTTCAGGCCCAAGCGCGCAATACATGTCCCTTCAGAGGGCTGGAGCGACGCGCTGAAAATGCGCAACGTACTTCTTTCCCAAGCACATTCAACCGGCCTTTCGACGTGGCATGAGCGCTATGTCTCCTCCATTTCTATTCTCGACAACGGTGTATCGGTCGTCTCGCCCGATGGGGCACAGGTATTTTCGAGAGCGATTGTCTGCGCAGGCGTCGGAACCAACAATCTGGTTCGCAGCGCTGGCATAGCGCATGATGTTATCCGTTTCCATCCCGGACTGCTATGCATCCTTTCTCCGACTCTGGGTCGGTTGAACCATGTTCTCTACTTCAACAAGTTCCACCTTCGTCCTCACGATGAAGGCACTATGGTAGGAATGCATGAGAAAATCACTGAGAACCGCTTGTTTGTTGACGAGGACTTGCGTCGAACTTGCGTCGACGAGCTTTTGGATCGCACCCTGCTAGTTTTTGCAGACGCCTCTCTCTCCGACGTCATTGATGCGCAAATCTCCATCCGCCCAATACCGACCGACGATCAGCCGATCTGCGGGTTCGTAGATCCAGAAAAACGTCTCGGTGTCGCCGTCATGCATGGAGGAGTGACCCTTGCACCCTATTTGGCACACATGTTGGTTGATCAATTGGTGAACTCTGACGTGGCGTCGCATCCACCTAAGTTCTCACCACTACGCACTTCCCTCGTGGAGATGTCGAAATGACATCTGTGAACGGACCACTCGCAGTCCCAGAGGCACCGTTGTTAGTGCTTCCTTTCGGCATAGGCGTACGAGCCAGCGACAGAACGCACGCGCGAGCTCTGGATTGTCGCTGCGATCGACGGCATAGGCCCGATACTGCATCCCGCTTGGCGTGCGCGAGTTTGGAACGACCTTGAGCAACCCGTTACGCACCAGGTTCCCGACAACGATTTCCGGCGCGACAAGAAGGCATTTGCCAGTGGTCACTGCCGGGAGCGCCAAATAATGATGATCGTATCGTGCCCCCGGTTTGATGTCGTCCGAGGACAAGCCATGTGCCTTTAGCCAGGTCGGCAGAATATCGGGCCGAGAGGTAATGGTGAGGATCGGCAGCGATTTGGCGATTGCCACTCCCTTTCCCGTGACATGGCCGGGCGCCCCGACACACACGAGGTGCTCATGATATATCTCCCAGTGGTCTGATGGTTCGACAAGCGCGAGGTCACGCGTGACCAGCACATCAAAGCCAGCTGTCGAGGATGGCAGCGACAGTGAGCTCATCACGTCAACCACGGCACCTCCCATTTCGGTAGAGAATTCCTGGAGGTTTGGGATCAGGAACGTATAGGCAAATGTCGGCAGGGATAAATTGACCACAATGCGATTGACCTCATGGCGCTCGCGTCGGCGCATCCGTCTTGCCGTGAAAGAGATGTGGTCGAGTGGTTCGGCAACGGAATTGGCGAAGAGCCGCCCGAAATCGGTGAGCTCGGTATATCGGCCCTGACGCTTGATCAGTTCCGCGCCGAGATAGTCCTCCAGCACCGCCAGATACCGACTGACAGAACTTTGTGTCGTACCGAGCGCCGCAGCCGCCTTAGTCACACTCCTCTCGCGCGCGATCATGGCGAACGCCCTGATTGCGTTGAGGGGCACATCCCCCACCTCTGATCCCATCGTCTGGACGCTCCATTTAATAAACACACAGCCATCGAATAATGACGTAGCTCAATCGCATTACTAGATGTTTGTCACAGATTTGTTACGTACGACCGATATCCCGCTTCCACAAACGAAAAACGATGTCGCGTCTGCAGGATTGGGCCTCATGAAATTCCTTATTGCAAGCTTCGACGGGCTTCGCCCCGATCTGATCAGTCCCGAGCTGACACCCAACATCTCTCGGGTTAAGGCGATGGGCACCACGTTGTCTCGTCATCGAACGGTCTATCCGAGCGAGACGCGGGTTGCGTTCCCCAGTCTGGTGACCGGCGCAACGTCCAGCAGGCACGGCATGGTCGGCAACAAATATGTCGATCGAAAAACCGTGCCGCAGTTTTATGTCGACACGGCCGATGCGGTCCTGATCGATCGATTGAACCGCGAGAGCAATGGCGGTCTCATGACGGCGCCGACACTGGGTGAGATCCTTCACAAGGCGGGAAAGAGCCTGGCCGTCCTCGCCACCAACACGCCCGGAACGACAAGGCTCTTCAACCATCAAGCTGAAGGCCTCGGTCATCTGCGCTTCTCCGGCCACTTCCCGGAGGCGTGTTCGCCGAAAGATCTCTTGGAGCAGGCCGAAGCTCAGCTTGGACCCCTCCCGCCGAATCCCCCCAGGGTGAGCCCGACACCGAGGGGCAGGTTTGGATCACGTCAGCATTTCTAGATTTCGTCTGGCCGAGGCTGCAGCCGGATGTGACTATCATTTCCTACGGCGAACCCGACACCACCTCACATTTCCATGGCACTGGTTCCGCGACGACGCGCGACATTATCGCATTCTGTGATGCGCAGTTCGGTCGCGTTCTTGACTGGTGGGAAGCTCATGGGCGTGACGCCGGCGTCCAGATCATCATTGCTTCCGATCATGGACACATCACGGCGCATAGCCGCGTGTCAGCGCTGGATGAATTGAGGAGCGCCGGCTTCCGTCCCGGCATTGCGCCGGATGTCGATGTCGACGTGGTGGTCGTGCCCGGTCAGGTCGGCGCACTCTATCTTGCGGACAGATCGGAGACTGCGGTTGCGCACTTGGTCGAAGTGCTCACCCATCAGCCTTGGTGCGGCGCGATCTTCACTGCCCCTCGCAACGACCTCGAGGGTATTGCCCCCGGCAGCTTTGCGAGCACGCTTGCCTTCATCGATCACGAGCGGGCACCCGATGTGTATTTTGCCTATCGAGCCGACGACACCGTTGATGAATTCGGACTGGTCGGCGGCACCTGGTATGACAATGCCCGTCGCTCCGGCCTCGGCGTCCACGGCGGCTTGCACCCCAAAGAACTAGCCTGTGTCGGAATCGTCGCCGGAACGGCATTCAAGTCCGATGGTGGCGGTTCGGACATCCCCTCCGGCATCTGCGACTTTGCGCCGACCATCCTGAACCTGCTGGGGATCTCCATCCCAACTTCGATGACCGGCCGCGTACTGAAGGAAGCGGTGGCGGGCATCACGGAGTCGCCTGAAGTCGTACCCGAAGTTCTGGAAACGGGGCTCGGTTCGTATCGACAGGTGCTCCGTCGTGTGCGCGTAGAGGATACGATCTATCTCGACGGTGCGACCGCGGGCGAGGCCTCCGTTGCGGGAGTCACCTCACCGTGAGCGCAATCCATATCCAGAATATCCGGAAATCCTTCGGCACGACATCCGTGCTGCGCGATCTGTCGCTGGAGATCGCCGATGGCGAATTCCTGACGCTTCTTGGGCCGTCCGGTTGCGGAAAATCGACACTGCTCAGAATCCTCGCCGGGCTCGAGGTGCAGACCGGCGGCTCGATCGCGATCGGGGACCGAGTTGTTGATGGCGTTCGCCCCAAGGCGCGCGACATCGCCATGGTCTTCCAGTCCTATGCGCTCTACCCGCATATGACTGTCGGCCAAAACATGTCCCTGCCGCTCAGGATGCGGCGACTATCGGTTTGGCAGCGACTACCGATGATCGGCCGGTTTCTATCGGGAACGAAGGCGACAGGCTCCGAGATCGAGCGCGATGTCACCCGCACGGCAAAGGCGCTTGGCATCGGTCACCTCCTTGCGCGCAAGCCCGGCCAGCTCTCCGGCGGCCAGCGCCAGCGTGTCGCCGTTGGCCGGGCCATGGTGCGTGAGCCTGCCGTGTTTCTCATGGACGAGCCGCTGTCCAACTTGGATGCCAAACTCAGGGTCCAGATGAGGGCCGAAATCAAGGAGCTGCATCAGCGGCTGGGCGTCACCTTTGTCTACGTCACTCACGATCAATCCGAAGCGATGACGATGTCCGATCGCGTTGCCGTGATGCTCGATGGTGAGCTGTTGCAGGTCGCGACGCCGCAGGAAATCTACGCCAATCCCGATGATCGTCGCGTGGCTGAGTTCATCGGCTCTCCGAAGATCAATATGCTTGACGCGAAGTTGCGTGATGTCGGGCTTGCCGACGCAGCCGGCACGACCTTCACAGTAAAGGTTGGTGGTTCATCCGGATCGAACCTGACCCTCGGCATCCGTCCGGAGGCATTCCATCTCACCGATGTGGCCGGCGCGAATACCCTGACCGGCTCGGTTCGTCTTGTCGAGCATATGGGCTCTGACCTCTTTGTGCATCTTGCCGTTCCCGGGAACGATCATGCCGTCATTGCCAGGCTGCTTGCCGAGAGAGCGCCGCATATCGGCACGGGACAGACCTTGCATCTCGGCGTCAAGCCGGAGCGCCTGCTCTTGTTTGGCGCCGACGGTCGACGTTTGCGCCCGAATGATGATGCGGGCGCGACCTTGCTGCGGATGAAGGAGCACGTGCAATGAGCAGCGCCGCTTCCACTGCAATCAAACCTGCCGGCTCTTCGGCAGACCGGCCCGACACCCGCAAGGCGCTGCGGTATCACAGGCTCGCCGAAACATTCGTGGCCTGGTCATTGGCCGGACCGGCGCTCGTCCTGCTTGTCGTCCTGTTCTTCCTGCCGGTCTTCGCCGTCTTTGGCATTGCCCTGACCGACTGGCAGTTCGGCGCCAGCAGTCTCTCCTTCGTCGGCCTCGATAACTTCAAGGAAGTTTTCACCGACGAGGGCTTTCGCGCCTCGCTGATCAACACCATCCTCTATGTCGCCATCGTCGTGCCCGGCACAATCATCCTCGGCCTTGTGATTGCGCTTCTGATCGAAAGCGGCAAGTCTTGCCGAGCCTTCTACCGCGCCATTCACTTCCTGCCCTTCATGGCCACGCTGACCGCGATGGCGATTGCATGGGAGGCACTGCTGCATCCCACCATCGGTCTCGTCAACCAGACACTCGCCGTCTTCGGATTGCCGACGGCCAATTGGCTGCGCGACGAGAACACGGTGCTGCCGGTCCTTGCGGTCATCGGCATCTGGCAAAACCTCGGCTTTGCCATGGTGTTGTTCCTCGCCGGGCTCAAATCGATACCACAGGACCTCTATGACGCTGCCGACATTGACGGCGCTGACCTTTGGCTCGACCGGCTGCGCACTGTCACTCTGCCGATGCTCGGGCCGGTCTCCATGTTTGTCTTCATCGTCGTGGCGCTCAGGGCCTTCGAGACCTTCGACACAGTCCAGGTGCTGACGAAGGGCGGTCCAGGTCATGCCTCGGAAATGCTGCTGTTCACACTCTATCGCGAGAGCTTCCAGTACCTACGCACCGGCTATGGCGCCTCAGTAGCTGTAGTCTTTCTATTCATCGTCGTAGCCCTGACGCTGATCCAGGCCCGCATCATGGACAGAAGGGTGCACTACCAATGAGCACGCTCCGCTTCGCTTTCCCTTCCGTCATGTTCCGCCATGCGGCTCTGTTGATCACAGGCGCGCTAATCTTGATCCCCTTCGTGTGGATGATCAGCCTGTCAATCAAGCCGCCGGGCGAGATTTACCGCGCGTCCTTTTCTTTGTGGCCAGAGCAGTTCTACGGTCTGGAGAATTACTCGCAAGCAATCACAAAGGCGCCCTTGCTCCGCTACATGCTGAACGGCGTCATCGTCTGCGCCTCCATTCTGGCGCTCCAGATCATTGTCTGCGCACCGGCGGCCTACGCATTGGCCAAGCTTCATTTCCCCGGCCGGAACCTGCTCTTTGCGCTTGTGCTGGTCGGGCTTCTACTGCCGCACGAGGTGCTGGCGCTGCCACTATTCATAATGGGCTACCATGCCGGTGTTCTCAACACCTATGGGGCGCTCATCATACCCTATGTGGTGTCGCCCTTCGGGATTTTTCTGTTCCGCCAATTCTTCAAGACGATCCCGGACGATGTTGTCCATGCGGCTCGGCTTGATGGGCTCTCAGAGTTCGCGATCGTGTGGAAGATCATGGTGCCGATGGCGCTCCCGGCAATCATCGCCTTTGGCATTTTTTCAGTCGTATCGCACTGGAACAGCCTGTTTTGGCCGCTGATTGCCGTCCGCTCCGAGCACCTGATGCCGCCGCCGCTCGGCATCATGGCGTTCAAAAACGAGGAGGCCGGGAACGACTACGGACCTCTTATGGCGGCATCAACCCTAGTAATCGTCCCGCTGCTTCTTGCTTTCATCAGTGCTCAACGCTGGTTCGTAGCCGGACTAGCTGGAGGGGCAGTGAAGTAAACACGGTCATTCAACAAATGTGATCGCCATTCGGCACAATTCTAAACGACCTAATATGGAACGGAGAACAACATGTACAAACCGCGACAGACTATCCTCTCAGCGGTTACAGCTGCGTTGCTGCTAGCATATCCAGTTACCCCCTCTTTCGCAGATGAGGGAAACATTCGAGTAACCGCGGCGTCATCCGATCTGAATGCGATGTGGGTTGAGCTAGCTAAAGAATTCGAGAGAACTCATCCCGGAATAACAGTGGAGCTGGATAACACTAACCGTAGTTACGATGATCTTGTTCAGTCTACCCTTCGTGATGCCCTGACCAACTCCTTGGCTGATGTATCTTTTCAAGGCGCTAACCGCATTCGTCCTTACACAGATCGAAATCTCGCTGTCCCTCTCAATCAGTTTTTGGATGCAAACGACGGTGTAGACAGGAAATCAATGTCACCGTCCGCCGTTGAGATCGGAGCATCTAACGGAGACACGTATGCCCTCGGTTTCGGTGTTGCCGTGCCTACCGTATTCTACAATCTAGATCTCATTGCCCAGGCTGGTGGCGATCCAGAACACCTACCTACCACTTGGGAAGAGATCATCGAGATTGGCAACAAAATTACGCAACTTGGCGACAATAACGTAGGCATAGTCTTCCAGTACGACAGTGGAGATTTCTTTTGGGACGCCCTCCTTTTTAGCCAGGGCGTGAACATGACGAACACCGAAGAGACGGATATAACTTTCGATGGCCCCGAAGGACTAAAATCTCTGGCAATTCTCAAGGAGATCGGCATCTCTGGGCAAGCTGCAGTCGATATGACCAAAGATCAGGCGCGTACCGCTTTTGCAGCGGGCAAGGTCGGCATCATTTTCGACTCAAACTCAAATCTCCCGCGTTTTGAAGAGGCCAGTGTAGGTCACTTTGCTATAGCGACGGGCGGATTTCCACTACTGGCACCCGAGGCAAAACTTCCCGCAGCGGGCTCGATCGCCATGATGTTTGCGACCGACCCGAAGCAACAGCAACTCGCGTGGGAGTTTCTTAAGTTCGCTACCGGAGCGGCTGGCCAGACAATTGTTGCCCAAAAATCTGGCTGGATACCGGCTAATGACTATGCAATCCGCGATTCAGAAGAGCTTGCTGCGCATTTTAAATCGAACCCGAATTATGGGCCGATCCTTGCTCAGGTCTCATTGCTCAAGGGTTGGTACGCATTCCCAGGCACGAACTCGGTAAAGATTACTGAGCGGATTGTTGAAGGGATGCGCTCCGTTATTGCGCAGAAGGCATCGCCGGAAGACGCGCTCTCTAGTATGGCGGTGGATATCCGCAACCTACTGGATCAATAGTAGTCTCCGAAGGAGAAGACCAGTGAGCCATCGACGCGGGGAATTGTATCCTGGCGAGACGGTAAGACTCAGCCAGAATATGCAGTTCCTCGATTGGTCGAAACGAGGTCAGAAAGGGCGTCCCATGGTGCTCTTTCTGACAGGCGGGGGGCACTTGGGGCGAATTGCTTACGGATATCCTAGCGGTGAGCCCAAAGATTTTTTAGCTTATTGGCTTTCACGTGCAGGATTCAGCGTGATCGTACCTTCGCCTCCAATCGACCATCCGGTGTTCGACCATCCTGAATCCGGACTCGACATTGCAGGGTGGACTGAGGTGTTGATCGACCTCGTCGAGGAGAAGGCGATTACTTGGAGGGTACAACCTCGTTTGGTCGTTGTGGCATGGAGCATGGGCGGGCGTTTCGCAAGCCGTCTCGCCGTGAGGGCTGCTGCAAGAGGTATCGCGCTAGAAGCCTTTGTGGCTGTCGCGGCGACTCCTCCAATACCTGGTCTTGCACCAGTCAGGCTCGACGAAACCCCAATAACTGAACAGGGTTTTCGCCAGTTCGTCGGTGATCCAAGACAAAACCATGTCAATCGAGTTAGCGACAGCTGGATGCGGTCTCTCTCGGAGCAAAACACGTTGGAGGGACGCACAATCATTCCCGCTGAAATATATTCAGATGAGTTCATCGGAAACTCGCCACTAAATCTCCACGGGGAGACGTTGCGATGGAACGGCCGAGAAACTGAGGTATCGTACGAAGCCGCCAAGGCCGATCTACTTGCGATGGACTTTCGTGGAGGTCCGTTGTGCAGTGTAATTTCGCCAAAGTCGATTAGCGATATTGCTCATGTGCTGACGGATGTGTCAAACTGGTCGTTTTACAATGCGAACGTGATCGCGGGGCGTTTGACGCATCAGGATCATGCCATTGTAAGCAGGTTAGGTGAAATACTCGCTTTGCTTCCGCGACGGCTCGCCCGGAGCATAGCAGGAGGGCACTTACTTTTCGTTGGACGTAAGGGCGCCGCCGCGACGGCAAACGCTATTGAAGACCTTTGGCGTGAAACCATGAGCGTCGAAACTGAACTACAAACCATTGGTGCCAACCGGACCGGTGTAAAGTATCAAAATGCAGATAGGAAAAATTATGACCAGCAATAGACCAGAAATAAGTCTTATCCGTTCTAGCCCGCCGGCCATTGAGGGCTTAAGTGAAGCATTGAGTAATGCGCTCGTAAACATTGCCTCCAGCGCAAACTGCGGCTTGCTGATCGAGGAGCATCGATTTGGCGGTCTGCCCGCCGATAAACAAGCGGCCTCACGATGGCTGGAGCGGCGGTTTGGCGAAGCCGTCGATCCCGATAGAATCATAATAATGGCTAGTGCGCAAAATGCGATGGCTATTCTTCTATCGTTTCTCACAAAGCCCGGTGACGGTATAGTAGTAGAGGACCTCAGCTACCACGGTTTCCGGACGATCGCGAGCTTCCGGGGGAATGTGCTATTCCCCGTTGAAATGGACGACGAAGGTGCCTTGCCGGACGCCGTTGCTGACGTTTTCTCCAAAAGCCGTCCCAAGGTCGCATTTCTCATGCCGACAATCCACAACCCTACTACAGCGATTATGCCAGAGGACCGACGTATAGCGATTGCTGAGCTCGCGAGAGAACACAATGTTACTTTGATTGAAGACGACGTCTACGGCGGTCTTTTGCACGATGCACCGAGGCCGATTGCTGCCTTGGCTGGAGATGTGACATGGCATGTCACAAGCTTCGCCAAGACTATCGGCCCGGGCTTAAGAATGGCCTATGTTGTGGCTCCCACGCCAAGCATCGCAAAGTCATTCATTACTTCGGTGTACGGTACCTCATACTGGTTTCCGACCCCACTCTCTGCTGAAATCGCACAAAAGTGGGTACATGATGGCACCATGGCGCATCTGTCCGAAAAGGTTCGACAGGAAGCAATGGACCGACAAGAGATCGCTATGCAGTGTCTTGAGGGGTTTCGCTTGAAAACCAAGCGGGAAAGCCTTTACTCATGGCTTGAGCTACCTCACGATGTTGACCAGAAGTTCCTCATAGACGAGGCCGCGAAGAAACGCGTTATCTTGCGCCCAGGGAAAGTGTTTGAGGAGAAAGAGGGCGCATCTGAGGGGCACATTCGTTTGGTATTTGGAAGTCCGGATACCAGAGAAGATCTGAAATATGCCCTAGATACTGTGGCTGGCATCATGAAACAGCAAAGTTAGGCCGAGGACATGTAACTTGCGGCCGGGCGCGTGTCAAAGACAACAATGACAAATACTGTCGCCCGCCGCGTCTATACCTGTTAATGCAGGTGCTTCGGCAACGTATGAGGTAGCAACGTCCGGAGATCTGCGTTTGGTGCGCGGAAATTCCAGTAGTTCGATTGGTGACGGGTTCCAGGGTCGAGTCCAGCTGTTCGATCCGTTTAGCGCCAACAAGGACCGAGGTCACTACTGGCTGGTGTAGCAGCCAAGCGAAGACCCCTCGAGACGCCGTGCGTCGCCGCGATGCTGTCCAGCACGGGGCACAAATTTTCCACCCCGTTCTTCGTTGATGGGCGGGAAAGCAACGGTCTTGCGCCGGCCCTCGCTGCCGTTCCGGTATTTGCCTGACAGATAACCGCCTGCGAGCGGCTCCAGACCATCAATCCGAGCCGTGTGGGCAGTGAGCAGGGGCTGCGATTTCGCGCGCTATTCTAGATCACGGCCGATTCGCTTCTATTTGGACAGAAATATCGCCGTAGCGCTCGACGGGGCGTTGGTGCACGGATCTTTTATTGGTGTGGGTTTAGGCAAGCGGTCACCGCAATAGCCTTTGTAGCGTAGCCATGCCTTTCAAACACAATACCAGCCGCCGCCATCATATTGAGGAGATGAAGTTCAGGGTGACGAACTGGCCAGAATATGAGGCAGGACTTCGTCATCGCGGCAGTTTGACCCTGCGGGTGACGCCGGAAGCCCTGTCCAGGTGGCAAGCGCCAAGACGCAAGACACGTGGCGGCCAGCACCGCTATTCTGATCTGGCGATCGAGACCACCTTGACGCTGGGCCTTGTGTTTGGCCTGCGGCTGCGCCAGGCAGAAGGCTTGCTGGAATCGGTGCTGCAACTGATGGGGCTGGCGCTCGCTGTCCCCGATCATACCACCCTGAGCAGCCGTCGGGCGCGGACATGGCAATCGCCCAACAAACGGCATGATCGCCAGGTTGCGCCGGAGGGACCAGTGCATGTTCTTGTCGTCAGCACCGGCCTGCAGGTCTACGGCGCGGGTCAGTGGCTGGAGGAGAAGCACGGCGCCAGATCCCGTCGCAGTTGGCCCCCGTGGGTCGGTCAAAATCCCCCGGGTATGGTCACTTGAAACTCCCCCACCTGATGATCACCGGCAGCGCTACTGAACATCGGTAGCCGGTAAGGCAGGACGTTTATTTTCATCCCCTTTCATACAGCGAGGGGACCGGGAGTTGAACGTCTTGAAGGCACATCTGCAAAGCACCGTACTAACATTACTTGGGCACCGTAAACTTAACGCTGTGAAAACAAGATCTGGGAGTGAGGCTTTGGTTCATTCGGCGTGAAGGCGCGCGATTTGGCGCCATGCTTGCATGGCAGTTGCTCGCAGTTCTCGATGGTGGGTGGATGGAATATCGTGGCGGAACGTTAAAGAGGTTGGCGATCGGGTCGTGGACGGAAACGAAACGCTGAAGATGTCGCGCTGACTTGAAGCGCTTCATGATCCTCTCCCGCCGTCGGACGGGTTGATGAGAGTTCTCCGCCCGATTGTTCAGGCCCTTGTGCGAGCGATGCTCGACGCCTGGCATGATCTCCCGCTTCGCCGCACCGTAGGATCGAAGCTTGTCGGTGATCATCACACGCGGCGAACGGCCTTGCCCTTTCAGAAGCTTTCGCATCAAGCGCTTTGCCGCCTTGGCATTGCGACGGCAGCACCAACACGTCGAGAACAAACCCGTCCTGATCAACGGCGCGCCAAAGCCAGTGTTTCTTTCCACCGATGGTGATGACAACCTCATCGAGATGCCATTTGTCGCCGAGCTTGCCGGCCGATCGCTTCCGGATATCATTGGCAAAGTGTCTGCCAAATTTCTCAGCCCAAAGTCGCACGGTCTGGTGAGAGACGATGACGCCACGAGCTGCCAGCATATCCTCGACCATCCGCAGGCTGAGCGGAAACCGGAAATAGAGCCAAACGGCATGGGCAATCACCTGCGCCGGAAATCGGTGGCGACGATAAAGAGGATCAAGGGAAAATCTGGTCATGCCGCCAGATCCCACATTTTGATCGATGCCCGGTTAACGTTACGGTGCCTCACCGCCATGTCGTACGAAATTCAAGTATGCATTCTGCAGCGTCAAAGCAACGGACCCCGGCCGCCCCTCAGCGACCTTCTGTGAATCGATCTGCACGACCGGAACAACGAAGAACGTCGCGCCTGTCAGGAACACCTCAGACATGTGGTGAAGTGCGGAAAGAGTGATGGGCTCTTCCCGCACTTGGAGCCCCAAATCCTTACTCAAGGGCAATTACCCGCCTTCGGGTGATACCCGGGAGTATTATCGGGCCTAGAGGGTGCGTCCAAAGAGCACCCTGATTGTCCACACCGAAGACGGTGGTTGACCCTCCTTCCGTAACAACCCCGCCCTCGTGGAGGATTGCCTCTCCAGCTCCCATCTCATGGGCTCTCGACTTCGCCAGAACCTGTGCCAGGAGGGAAGTCGACTTTATATCGCGACGCTTCCATCGGAGGTCTTCGACCAAGGCCGCCGAAATCCCCGTGGCAAGCCTTGGGTCCGTATCGAGCGCCTTTGCTTGGACAAGGCCAAGGATGGTCGGCGGCTGACCTTCGCTCGGCACAAAATCACGTTCCATCACACCCCGCGTGACCTGAATGTAGACAGTTCCGGTATCGACAGGATTCTCAAAGATCAAACGGTGATGGATTGCTTGCCAGTCCGCGTCATCTAGCCGCCTTAATGCACGGCGATAAGCTTTTGACGGCCTGAAGCGACGCTGTGGTCGCCGTTGCGGTGCTTTTCCACGCGCCTCGTCAGGCGCCGGAATTGCTCCGTCGTGATGGCAGGCGGGGGTTTGCAGGTTGCGGTCAGACGGGTTCGTTTCGGGGCGTCTGCGCCCCATCGTTATGTCGCGAGTTGGGGGATGCGATCGAGGACGATGCGCAGGATGCGCTGGTCGGGGCACGATGTCGGCAGGTGCAGGCGGATTTGCGATTTCATCTCGACCACCCGCGCAGCGATTTTGATGAGGCGCAATCGCAGCGTGTCGAATTGGGCGACGGCAAAGCTCGAGCGCCTCGGCATCGCGGCCCGCAAGCCCCACATCAACCAGTAAGCACCGGCATGCAGGAATAGCCGGAACTGGTTGGCCGTCGCTCTGGTGCAGGATGTGCGGTCGGCGGCAAGATGCGTCTTCCACGACTTGATGTGGTTCTCGGCCGCGCCGCGCCGGCAGTAGACATCCTCGTAGAGCGCCTTGGCCTTGCCACCGGCAAGGTTGGTGACGACGAAGCGGGTATCGGCACCTTGGGCGCCGACCTCGACCCGCGCGATGATGCGCTCGACGCGGCTCCAACTAGCGGCGCCGTCAACGAACTCCTTGAACCTGCGGACCTTGCCTGTCTTGGCCGACGCTTCGAAGCGCGCCGTCGTGCTGGCCTCCAGATCCGCGACATGCTTGCGCAGGGTCGTGGTGGGCGCGAGGCCAAAGATGAAGTCGACGTCGTTGGCGCGGCACCAGTCGATGACCTGCGGGCTGCAATAATGGCTATCGCCGCGGAGCAGGATTCGAATGTTCGGCCAGTTGATCCGGATCGCCCGCACCAGACGGCGCAGGTGGGGGCGGATCTCAGCCCCACTCGGCCGCTTGGCCGGTCGCAGGATCGCGCTGACGAACCGTCCCGCACCATCGAACACTACGATCGGCTGGAAGCCGTACTCGTCATGGTGGGCATTGAACAGGCGAAGCTGTTGGCCTCCGTGCACAGCGTCGAAGGTGTCGTCAATGTCGAGTACGATCCGCTTCGGCACCTGCCGGAACGAGGCGCAATAGAGATCGACCATCGCCCGCCCCATCGCAACCAGCTCCCGCACGCCGGGCAGGTTCTCCAGCCGGCACAGCGTCGATTGCGACGCCAGATCCCGACCCGACGGCAGCGCATCCTGGGCCATCTTGAAGACCGGATCGCGGCGCAGCCGGTTGCCGTCCTCGTAGCCGGCGGCAATCATCTTCATGCGAAAGCCGATCATGTCCGCCAGGCTGTGGACGACCTGGTCCGGGCAGCGCGGATCGTCGATGCAACGCGCCAGACGCTCGGCCACCCGCAACCGCTTTTCCACCTCGGCCAAAGCCAGAACGCCGCTGTTGGACGACAGCATGCCGC
Organism: Mesorhizobium subarcticum; assembly: GCF_055456085.1. NCBI lineage: Bacteria > Pseudomonadati > Pseudomonadota > Alphaproteobacteria > Hyphomicrobiales > Phyllobacteriaceae > Mesorhizobium > Mesorhizobium subarcticum. The sequence continues at coordinate 346,694 of NZ_JBVBEG010000002.1, forward strand.
CGTCGAAACGGGCGACGACGGACTTGCCGCCGACTGATGACAAACCGCTCAGCGGCAGCGTAAGATCGTTCATGGTGGGTGTGGTCTCCGGGAAATGGTTCGGATCGGCTTAAGCAACCAAATCCTAAGTCATTTCAACGGCTTGCGCCACATCCACCAACCCCCATGAATTTTTCAGGCTAGATCGACAAGGATGCCGACCTGCGCAAGCGATGAGCGTAAGCGGGACAAATGCGCCTCGAAATCGACCATGCAGCGATTGACGAATGCTGTGACCTCATAAACTCCATCTCCGAGATTGAAGCCCCGGTCGAATATCGGCACGCGCGCTTGCTCCAGCGGAATATAGACCCCGTTCAGATACGTGATCCGGCCGACCCCTAAAGAGTCGCTCGTCATCATTGGCGTCCGGAAATCATAGCCCCTCGACCGCGCATGCCGAGCCATGCAGCGACGCAGCGAAGATTGTCCCGACCAGGGTGGTGCGTAGTTTCATTCTCATCTTCTTGGCCTTTCGCTTTCGCGGGGCTACCGGAGGAACCGCGGTGCGACGCTGAGTAATGGCCGTCCACGACATATCTGTGACAACTATCGCATATTACGATCACGAAACGATATTATCCGATGGATCAGTTCCTTTTGCGTAGAGGAGGGAGATGACATTACTGACTGACGTACCGCGATAGGCGGTCGACGCGAAAACCTGGCGCGGAATTTTGTCGCAGGCAGGCGCCTCAGCGGCAAGAAAGATCGGGCCGGGATTCTGCAAGTATCGAATAATGCTATGTTTCCATCTCCACATTCGATTTCTGGGTTTGCTCAATCGCAACTCCGCGGGCTTCATGATCGCATTTCCCAGGTGTCGTGCCATGGTCCCGTAGCGCCTTTCTGAATCGCATGCGCCATGCACGACCCGCACTGCCGGAGTTGTCTATGTCGCTTGTTTCAAGCCGTCTCAAATCCATCCGCCCTTCCGAAACGAAGGCGATGACGGCACGGGCGGCCGCACTCAAGGCACAAGGTCACAAGGTCATCACCCTTAGTCAGGGCGAACCCGATTTCGATACGCCGCTCAATGTGGCTGACGCCGGTGTCCAGGCGATCCGTGATGGTCGAACCCGATATACCGCAGTGGCGGGAGTGGTTCCGCTGCGGGAGGCCATTCGAGACAAGCTGGCACGCGAGAATGGCCTCGGCTATTCGATCGACCAGATCACGGTCGGATGCGGTGCCAAGCAGGTCGTCTTCAACGCTCTCTTTGCGAGCCTGGAACCCGGTGAGGAAGTCATCATTCCCGCACCGTGCTGGGTGTCCTATCCCGACATGGTGCGTCTGGCTGGCGGCCAGCCCGTGATTGTAGACTGCCTCGAGGCAGACGGGTTCAAGCTGACGCCGGAGAAGCTTGAGAACGCAATCACCCCCCGCACCAAATGGCTGATGCTGAACTCGCCCAGCAATCCCACGGGCGCGGTTTACAGCGAGGCCAAATTGGTTGCGCTCGCCGACGTCCTGCGGCGACATCCGCACGTCTATATCCTGTCAGACGATATCTACGAGAAGCTTGTTTACGGAGTTGCACGCTTTGCGACGATGGCAAACGCCGCTCCCGACCTCTTCGATCGCACTATCACCGTGAACGGTGTCTCCAAGACCAATGCGATGACGGGTTGGCGTGTCGGTTATGGAGCAGGCCCGATCGAGCTCATCAAAGCCATCAACGTCATTCAGGGCCAGACAACTTCGCATACCAGCACGATCTCGCAGTACGCAGCAATCGAAGCGATCGCCGGCGACCAAAGCTACGTTCCTGTGTTCAGGGCCGAGTTCGAAAAACGCCGCAACCTGGTCGTTGAAAGACTCAACGCGGCTCCGGGATTGAGCTGCACCGTGCCGGACGGGGCCTTTTACGTCTTTGCCAACTGCGCCGGCATCCTGGGCCGCCTTATAGCAGCGGGAAGGGTGATCGAGACTGACACCGACTTCGCCATGTACCTGCTCGAAGACGCGGGCGTCGCAGTCGTACCTGGATCCGGATTCCTGGCATCTCCCTACATTCGCATTTCCTATGCATCCTCGATCGAGGATCTCACCACTGCATGCGATCGCATCATCGCTGCATGTTCGAAACTCTCTCAGGATGAAGCAGCATGAGCCGGGGCAAAAACCTCAAGGACACCATTGCGAAAAACGGCCTTGCTCATGTGATGGCGGCGCACAGCCCCCTGTCGGCTTGCCTGGCGGAGGAAGCCGGTTTCAATGGCCTATGGGCGTCAGGATTTGAGCTTTCCGCTCTCTATGGCGTGCCCGATATGAGCCTGACCACGATGACGCAACACCTCGACATGGTGCGCGCGATGGCCGACCGCAGCACGCTGCCTATCGTCGCCGACATCGACACCGGCTTCGGCAATGCGCTGAACGTCATCCACGCCATTCAACAGTACGAGCGTGCCGGCGCATCCGCGGTGGTCATTGAAGACAAGAGCTTCCCAAAGGTCACCAGCCTCGTCGCCGACGGCCGCCAGGAGCTCGTGCGCATTGAGGAGTTCCAAGGCAAGGTTGAAGCTGCACTGGCCACCAGAGCCGATCCGGACTTCCTCATCATCGCGCGCACCGAGGCGCTGATCGCCGGGCTCGGCGAGCAAGAGGCGTTGACGCGCGCGGCCGCATACGAGGCGGCCGGCGCCGACATGATCCTGATTCACTCCAAGCAGAAAGACCCCGGCGAGGTAGAGAGCTTTGTGCGGGCCTGGTCGGGCAAGGTGCCGATCGTCATTGTTCCGACCGCATACCCCGAGATGAACGAGGAGCGCATCCGCAAGCTCGGCAAGATCGCCATGGTCATCTACGGCAATCACGCCATCCGCGCTTCGGTGACGGCTATGAAGGATGTGTTTGCCCGCATCCGGAGAGACGGCGGAATTCAGAACGTGAACAGCGACATTGTCTCGGTCGAAGAGATATTCCGCCTGCAGGGGATGGAGATGGCGAAAGCGGAAGAGAAACGGTTCCTGCGCTGAACCCGTAACCAGAGTGGAACCCGGATGCGATGGGCTGTCCTGACGACGCGAGCCCGCATCTTTCATCTCCATGCCCGGCGCTGTCACATTGTTTGAAGGGTGGACGCGCGGAAGCCCACAGCTGTTTTCAGGCAATCTGCAACGCCGCGGCCTTCCATTCTGCCATGGCATTGAGGCGGTGAGTTCGGATCTGCGTGGCGGACCTGTTTGAGCGGGAGGGGACAAAGAGATTGCGTATGGCGGAGAAGACGGAGACGAAATGCTGAAGGGAGCCAATGCTGCGGAAGCCTTGCCGAATTCGCTCCCGCTTTCGAAACGGCAGGTGAGAGTTCTCCGCCCGGTTGTTGAGGCCCTTGTGCGACCGGTGCTCGATATCGGGCATGACCTGACGCCTGGCCGCCTTGGTATTGCGGCGGGTCTGCACGATCTCATCCAGCACATAGCCGTCCTGGTCGACGGCGCGCCACAGCCAGCACCGCCTGCCGTTGATGCGCACGGCTACCTCATCAAGATGCCAGACATCGTCTTTCGATGGCGCCTTGCGGCGCAGGCGACGTGCATAATCGGGACTGTGCTTCTTTCCCCAGCGGCGGATGGTCTCGTAGGAGACGACGATCCCCCGCTCCAGCAGCATTTCTTCAACATCGCGCAGGCTCAGCCCGAACCGGTAATAAAGCCAGACGGCATGAGCAACGATTTCGATCGGGAAGCGATGGTTCTTGCAGGTGGCGCATGCTTCGACCATGCCAACCTGACTTATCGTCAAACCGTTAAGCCAAAATCAATGTGACAGCACCTTTCCTCGACATGGCGCAGGCCCAAGGGAAATCGGTAATAGAGCCAAACGGCGTGAGCAATGATCTCGGTCGGAAAGCGATGGTTCTTGTAGCGGCAGCTTCAGACATGCCCGGTGCCTATCGTCAATCCGTTAACGCTGAACAACGTGACAGCGCCAATCAGGGAGCGCGCCTAAGCGCGCTCACCATTATCGGGTTTGGACACGCCGGCAGGCACATCACTGTTGCGTTCTATTCCTTCTATGAACTGACGATATGTCGGATTTTCGGCCAGCAATTCGTTTTGCATGCCGTAAAAGGCCGTGTCGGACGCGCAAAGAAAGAGAACGCGTGACATTGGTTTTATCAACGAGAGGTCATGGGTAATGAACACGCTGGAGTTGTCTTTTTGAAGCGTCTCAATGGCAGCCAGAGCGCGCTTCCGGTTAACTTCGTCTAGCGCAGCTGTGGCCTCGTCCAAAAGAAGCAGACGCGGTTTTTTCAGTAGGGCACGGGCAAGCGACACACGCTGTTTCTCACCGCCAGATAATCGATTGCCGCGCTCTCCCACCGTTGATTCGGCTTGCGCCTCATGCCGATTAATGACGTCTGTCAGCCCAAGGATGGAAATCACCTCGTCGATATCCGTTTTCGGTCCGGAATAGCCGAAGGCAATGTTCTCCCGGATCGTCCAATCGAACAAAAGGCAGTCCTGCTGTACCACGGCGATGTCTTCCCGCAGCGCGCTTGCATTTTCGTCCGAAACAGCCTTCCCGTTTATCATGTACGCCCCATCGCTCGGCATGGTAAGGCAGGATAAGAGCTTGAGAAGAGAGGTTTTCCCAACACCCGACGGGCCCACGATGAAGAGCGGTTCCTTCGGCTGAACACTGAAGCTAAGGCCGGACAACACCGGATGGTCAGCGACATCAATTGAAACATGGCGAAGTTCCAGGGTGAAAGGCTGCTTTTCCGCCGGCAGCAGGACCTTCGTTGGTGCCGGAACGTCGACTGCCAGCAGATCGGCAAGAAGTCGGGCCTCCCCGAGGGCCGCATGCACGTCACGATAAACGCGTGCAAACGTTTCGACCGGCTGCAGCAGTCGAATAATGTAGGTATTCAGCAGGACGAGTTCCCCGATGCTGAGAATACCCTCACCGGCATTGACACCGCCGCGCCACAAATACGCCAAGTACGACCAAGCCGAAGACGAGCGCCTGGAGACCACCATAGTAGGCCCTCTGTCGGAACGTTATTGCCCAGGCCCGATCGTTCACTTTCAGTTTGTCGTCAAGTTTGCTGGTGAATTCGGAACCCAAATTCGATTGTTGAACCAGCTCGGCATTTGCCACCCCGTCGAGGCCGAAGCTCCAGGCATCGATGCCGCTTTCCATGGCTTCTTCCGTCGACGAGCGAATGCGCCGGGCAGCGATGTTTGCGATGAACCCGTACAAGAACAGTGCGACGACAAGAAACCCTGCGATCCAGCAATCAATCATGAAGGCAATCACCGACGCCGCGATTCCCAGTTCGATGATCGTTGGGATCAGAACGAACGTCAGATTCGACGTAATGTCTCTGACGGCATCCAAACCCTTTTCTATCGTACGGCCGATCTCGTAGGTCGTGTAGGTCTTGAGACGGTAGTAAGGTAACGAGACGGCATGTTGAAAGACATGGGTAGTCAAGTTGCGTTGGAGCCTCAGATTCATGGGCCCGAAGGTAAGCCACTGGATTTGTTCAAGGATTCCAACCAGCGTTAAGCCTATGCCGAAGGAGAGGATGTAGGTAACGGCAGCATTGATCCGTCCGTTACCCTCTGTGAGGGCATCAATACCCAGTGAAAAGAACACCGGAAAGATCGCAGCACCTACCGCTGTCGCCGCAATGGTTAGGATCACCAGCGCAAGCAATGCCTTTTGCCTGCGATTTTGCGTAATTACCAGGAATACGACCTGTAGTATCTTTGATAGATCTGTCATCTAACCACCGTTACCATGTACAACCGAATGACTACCAATGTATAGCTAAACACAGATTGGTCGAATCACAATATACATTGAAACATACACATTGACAAATCGGAGTTATATCTTATGAATCGACCGTCACCGCGAGGTGCGGTGCGCTAACAGAAGGAGATTCCTATGAATCAGAACCTGAACCCTCCGCAGTTTGGTACGGCAATCGAATTCCTCGATGACGAAGACGCCACTCCGGGCGTCGCCCGGCAGCAGCATGCTCACGTTGCGACAGCTCCAGCCGCAGCGGCGCATCGGGCAAGTCTTCCGGCTCGTCGCGTTGCGGCCAGACCGCCTGATCTGACCAAGCCCACCCCGGCGCCAGCATCCTGAGCGCCGGGGTGACCACGAGCACACGCATGCAGAACAATTGACTGCATCGGTACCGCTGTCGCCATTCTAGGATCGGAAACTATGTACACAATATCGCCGTTTGTGCTTGAGCCCGCCGACATTGACGGGGTTTGCAAACTGTTCACGCCGACCGGGGCCGCTTCGATTAGCGATGCCAATCTTGCAGCGGCTCTGCGGGAATTTTCATCGATACGGCCGTACATCGATGAACACTGTGTCTCGGAAATTCTGGAGCGCAATGCCCTGCCCATCGATGCAGCGGAGCAGTTCCTGACCAAGCTCAAAGTTCTGCGTCGCATGAAATCCGATGAAAGCGTTGTGATCTATTGCCCTTCGGATGAGATTTCGCGATCCTTGGGGAAGTGCATTGAGAACAACGACGCCATAACCTGCACTTCGGTTGACGACCTGGCGCTCATAGGCAATCCGACCTTCCTTGTTGCGATTCAAGCCGCCTATTCTTCAACCACGGCGCGGGAAATCTACGCCGCATGTGCGCGGAGCCCTGAGTGCATCGTACTCCACGCATATTTTGTTTTTCGACACTTTGTCATTGACGGGTTCTACTCAGCGTCGATCGGCTTGCCTGACCATTTCAGTGGCCTTCATAACCTGGCCGGTCTCGACAGAAACCCAGGCTTCAAGCCAACCAGTTGGGCCGACTTCTTCCTTTCTGACCCCTATGCCCTCAACTCGCTCTCAGTTCCAACGTTCGCTGCGTTAGAGATAGAAGCGGCAGCAGCACTACACCTCCTATACACGCGCCTGCGCCCCCTCCTTGCCGACGGCGTTGCGCCGCTTTTCCCCGATGACCTCAGCACCATTATTGAGATGAATCTGGATACGGGTCGCATTGAGCGCCATCGAGGAGCCCATTCCACCTACAGTGCGGAACCGCGAACCATTTGAACGAGGGAGCAGATGCCATGCCGACCAACGACATATCAGCTTTGAACCAGATCGGTTTTACAAGCCAATTCGTCGACCCTGACGTCGAACATACTGTTCGCACCTTTCACCATCATTGTTTTACCTGCGCAGGGTCCACTCTGGAACAACGCATCAGTGCGCCGTTTCTTTCGAAGGAAACTCTACTTCTCGCAGAGACTAAGGAATCTCGATTTTCTCATTTCAGTCACATCGTCACCGGCCACTCCACCTCAACGCAGACAGCCGTTTCACGCTGGCCGTCCCTGAAGGAAGGGCAGCTTGGTATTGTGGAATTCGAAAAGATTGCCTCGATCCTGGGCCAGGCAATTGGAGCGGATGGCTTAGGACGCAGGCCATATCCATCCGGCGGCGCGCTCTATAGCGCTGAGGCCATCGTAGTAACCAGCGAAATGGTTGAGGGCATACCTCCATTTTCTGTCGCGCATTACCTCCCGGGCAGCAACCGCTTCGAACTGCTGCCGGCGCAATTTGATCAGGATCGGTACAATGCCATCGCCACCATTAACGGGGCCGTTTTCTACGTCGCCTACTTCATCAATTTGAAGAAAGCGACCTTCAAATACAGGTCGCGGGGCTACCGGCTTGCCTTACTAGAGATCGGTTCGATGTATCATCACATCACAACTGTAGCTCAGGAAAACGGGATTGCTTCGCGCGTCTTGGCCGGCTTCTCCGAGTATGAGTTTACCAAGACCTGTGGCCTGGACAGCAGGTTGCTTCTCCCCGCTGCCATTCAAGCCTTTGGTTTTCCGGGAGATGCGAATGTCCAATAGCTTCCGCAATTTCGACCTAAAGACGCCGAGATTCCGCCTGTCGGCAAGCTACCCTGCCTCTATTTACGAACCTGCCGTTTTCTCCGCTGTCGACCATCTTGCGGTCAACGGGCATGGTTTTGGTTTTGATGGCGACGCACATATCAAGGCAATTGGGGAATATTTGGAACGGTACGCCGCTTTTCGTACCATTCAGCCGACCCATACCGGGCGGTTACACGAGATGGGACTTTCAAACGCGGAGCAAGTGGCCCTCCAAGGTGTATTGCTGCAGACCTGCCAACCCGATATCTCCAAAGAAGATCTCGTGGAACACGCCTTTAACCTTGTCGAAGTGCAGCGGTTTTCGACGGGCGAACGTTGCCTATATCCTGCCGTCTATCTTTCTCTGCACAGGTTCAGCGGCTGTCGCGACGCTGATTTTCTGCCGGTGCGCGACACCTCCGGCAGTGCTATTCACCCGGATCGCGCCACGGCGTTCCGATCGGCGTTGTTAGAATTCGTTGAACGGCAATGTACAACCGCTATGTGGGTGTCGCGACGCTGCAACAAGATGGCGCCCCTTTACGAAAATCTCCTCGGCCGCGGCAAAGCCGGCACCACCTGCCGGCAGATGACGCGGGAGGGTTCTGTTACAGTGTACGACATCTCGTTTTTGAAGGGCGTTTCAGTGCTGTTTGCCGAGTACCGGTCACGCAAGGAGGACGACATTATCAATTTCGCATGCGGCTGTGCCGCAGACTACGACGCAGAGACCGCGGTGTTGAAGGCGTTTACTGAGGTATGGCAGACCTCGCTGTTGCTTCCGCAGATGGAATTCTTTGGCATGCACGAGTATGGAAGCGACAAACTAAAAGCAGATTTCAGGGCGGCCAACAGGCCGGATTTCGAACTAGAGGTGCGGGTTGCCCCCCTCCACATCGGCCCCGAAATCGAAAAAGGAACGCTGAAAGATAGCCTGCTCTCGGTCTCTCACAACATCTACGTCTACGAGAAGGCCATCACGGTCTCCGGCGCAAAGGTGTGGTTCTGCCGTGTCGTCTCCCCCGACTTCTTTGTTCACATGAGCCCTGGTGAGGGCAATAACAATGAGAATGATTGGATCAATCTGTTCTGCGCGCCGGGGACCGGAAGGCTGGAGCCGCTGCCATTCTCATGAAAGAGAGAGGGAGGTTTTGCCCCCCTCTAACTTACGTCTAGGTACTGCAGCGGCGCTTCGAGATCGTTACTCCCAATCCGACGTCTCTGGCGATTTTAGATCGGGCTCGTGCATAAGCAGGGGCGACCATTGGATAGTCCGGGGGGAGGTGCCATTTCTGCCTGTATTCATCAGGTGTCATCTGGTACTTCGTCTGCAAATGTCGTTTCAACGACTTGAAACGTTTACCATCCTCCAGGCAAATGAGATATTCCTCATTTATTGATCCTTCCTCTTTTACAATCGACCCCAGCTGCATGGTGCCGTTTTCCGCAAGACCAAGGGAAGGATCGTCATGACCCTTGCTGAGAATGTGCTGAAGACGCGCCACAAGCGGCGGAAGGTCGGCCGGCGATATATCGTTTCGATTGAGATAAGCCACAATAATGGCCGTTAGAGATGCGACAGTAACGTTCTCGGAAGTAATTGGAGACTTGCGATCCATATCTTACCTACAATAAAGATGGCCACGTCCCAGCTAAAAAGCCTTTTTTACGCGTTTCGCAGCCAAAATACTGTTGATCTGCTCAAACTCTGCCGGCTATCGCGGGCGAGTGTTGAGAATTACCGTAGATACAGAGCCGGTATTAGATCAGGTTGGATCGCAAAAAATCATCCCCCATAACTGTCCAAAGCTCTACCACAGCATCTGGTTTTGTTGCAACGGCTGAATAGGGGCGCAGAGAGGCCCTGATGCGAGGTCAATCAGGCGGCGAGGATTTCGAACTGCTCGGCCAGGGACGGATTCGGATTGAAAGGCGTACATCGCCTGTCGCTTGTGTTTCGGCGTGGAATAAGGGCTCTGACTCAGTTTTGATGACATTGTGACGTCGGCTGGCACTGGTTTCACAAAAGGAATCAATGCCATGGGCCAGGCCCTCCGACCATCGACTCTCGTCCCTCGCGGCTTTGTTGTTGAAGATGCCGCCAGTGCGGTCGACGCGACGCTCATCACGATCCGACCTTTGAGCATGGCGAGTGCCTGTCCGGGCTGCGGAAAGAGATCGGAGCGGATCCACAGCCGGTATCAGCGGCGCTTGGCGGATCTGCCGTTGGCTGGAAAGCCTGTTCGGCTGGTCGTCCTGGTGCGCCGGTTCCACTGCGACGCGGTTCTGTGCGGCCGGCGAATCTTCGCCGAGCGCTTTGACGAGGGCGTCCTGGCGCCATGGGTGCGGCGAACCGCTCGCCTCGACGATATCGTGCATCATCTTGGGCTTGTTCTGGGCGGGCGCCCGGCAGCGGGCTTCGCCCGGAGGCTGATGCTGCCAGTGAGCAACGACACCCTGCTGCGCGTCGTGCGGCGGCGCGGCAGCCCGCGCTTCGTTCCGCCAGCCGTGATCGGGATCGACGACTGGGCGTGGCGACGCAACCAGCGCTATGCCCGACTTGAACAGTTGGAGGTGAACGGATGGCGAACGCTGTCCGTTAAGCTATTGAATTCACTCGCCTCGAGTTTTCGGCGCGAAAATGTGTGGTAACAACATTTGATCTGCTAGCTGCATGTTGTATGGATTTTATGGCATTTATTCGCTAACAACGCTGGCATGTTTGTCGTTGAGAGAGTCGCGCGCGGCCACCGCTATCTTTACCTCGTGGAAAGTGTCCGCGACGGCAAAACCGTTCGCCAGCGCACGATAAAGGCGCTGGGCCGCAAGGATGCGCTGGTTGCCAGCGGCGAACTTGACAGATTGGCGGCCTCGATTGCGCGCCATGGCGAGCGCAGCCTCATCCTGTCCGACATTGACGCGGGGCGAATTGCCTCTCGCCGCATCGGCGGTCCGCTGTTGTTCGGGCGGCTGTGGGAGCGGCTCGGGATCGGCGATGTGCTGGAAGAGGTGCTGGAAGGGCGCCAGTTCGGCTTTGCGGTGGAACGGGCGGTGTTCATTGGCACGTTGCATCGGCTGTTCGTCTCGGGCTCGGACCGCGACTGCGCGAACTGGATGGCCGATTATGGTATCGAGGGCGCCGAGGGTCTGGCGCTCCATCACTTTTACCGGGCCATGGCGTGGCTGGGCGAGGAACTCGGCGAAAAGGCGCAAGGCGCGCTGGTGGCGCGCTGCGTGAAAGACGTGATCGAGGAAAAGCTCTTCGCGCGCCGGCAGGACCTGTTCACCGACCTCAGCCTTGTGTTCATGGACACCACCTCGTTGTCCTTCTACGGCGCGGGCGGCGAGACGCTGGGCAAGCGCGGGCATTCCAAGGACTTCCGCCCCGATCTGGCGCAAATGATCCTGGCGCTGGTCGTTGATGCCGAGGGCCGGCCGATCTGCACCGAGATGGTGCCCGGCAACACCGCTGACGTGACCGTCCTGTTGCCGGTGGTCGATCGGCTGCGAACGCGCTTCGGCGTCACACGCGCCTGCGTTGTCGCCGATCGCGGCATGATCAGCGCCGATACCATCGCCGCGCTCGAAAAGCTGGGCATGGAATACATTCTGGGGGCCCGCGAACGCTCGAGCAGCGTGATCCACAACGTCGTGCTCAATGACGCGGCACCGATGGTTCCGCTCGTTCTCGAGCGCCAGCGCGGTGAAACTCAGTTGTGGGTCAAAGAGGTCAAGGTCGGTAAAGACCGCTACATTGTCAGCCGCAATGACGCCGAGGCCGAGAAGGACAAGGCCGACCGCCAGGCGATCATCGCCGGCCTCGAGGCACAGCTCAAGAAGGGCGACAAGGCACTGGTCGGCAACTCGGCCTACCGGCGTTACCTCAAGGCCAGCGGCAAGAACTTCAAGATCGATGTCGGCAAGCTTGCCGAGGAAGCCCGGTACGACGGCATCACCGTGGTGCGGACCAACGCGAAGGTGACCCCGCTCCAGGCCGTGCTGCGGTATCGCGATTTGCTCGAGGTCGAGAGCCTGTTCCGCGCCGCCAAGGCAACCTTCAATACCCGGCCGATCTTCCACCAATCCGATGCCGCCATCCGCGGGCATGTGTTCTGCTCGTTCCTGGGGCTCGTACTCAGCAAGGAACTGTACCGCCTCTGCCGGGCCAAAGGCCTGACGCCCGAATGGCAGCCGCTTCTACGCGATCTCGACCGCCTCCAGGAAGCCACCATCGAAAAGGATGGTCGCATCGTCACCACCAGAACCCACGTTACGGGCCAAGTAGGCAACGTCTTCAAGGCAGCTGGCATCGCTCTGCCACACAACCTCGACGAACAACTCGCCTGAGATCATCCCCAAAATGTAGTGGTAACACGCGCCGGCGCGCGCCTAACGTGCTGATATAATAACATATTCTTACAGGCGGTGTTTAAGTGGGGCTATGGAACCCTCATCTGCGATCTGGAGCGGCGCAAGACCATCGCATTGCTGCCTGACCGGGAACCAGCGACGGCTCAGGCCTGGCTCTCAGACCAGCCTCAGATCGGCATCGTCGCCCGCGACCGTGGCGGTGGCTACGCAATGGCTGTAGCCAAGGCTCTGCCGAAGGCGGTCCAGGTGGCCGACCGTTGGCACTTGATGGAGAACGCAAGCCGCGCCTTCCTCGACGCCGTGCGCAAATCCATACGCCAGATTCGGTCCGCGATCGGCGCAGTCACGATCAATCCCGACCTGCTCACCGCCGCCGAGCGGATCCAATATGAGGGATATCTTCGCCGGGAAGACACCAACGCCGCCATTCTCGGCCTGGCCAAGACCGGGGTGACGATCAAGGAGATCGTTCGCCGGACCGGGTACAGCCGCGGCCTGGTCCGTCGCGTCATGCGCGGTCAACGCTCGGATATCTTCCGCGTCCGCGAGAACTCGCTCGAACTGCACCTGCCATGGCTCGACGCCCAGTGGTCGGCCGGACGGCGGAACGGCGCCGAGCTATGGCGACGGCTCAAAGGCCAAGGGTTCCGTGGTAGTCTTCGGGTTGTCACTGAGTGGGCCACGCGCCGTCGGAAGGCGGAAAAGGTCGATGGCGGCGCCTTGAGCCGGGCGCCCTCGGCGCGGACCATAGCGCGGCTGATGACCGTCGGTCGCGACAACCTCTCCAAGTCCGAAACCATCCTTGTCGCCGCGATTAAGGGCGGTGTGCCCCAGCTGGTCGACGCCCGAGGAATCATCGCCGCCTTCCAGGCCATGATCCGCAAGAAGTCTCTCGTCGATCTTGAGCCATGGCTGGAGCGAGCTCGATCGGGCCTTGTTGCCCCCTTCGCCAACGGCATCGTCAAGGACCGAGCGGCTGTGAGCGCGGCGATCACATCTCCCTGGTCCAATGGCCAAACCGAGGGGCAGATCACCAAACTCAAGCTCGTTAAGCGCCAAATGTACGGCCGAGGAAAACTCGACCTACTCCAGGCGCGCGTCATCGGTTCTGCGTAGGCCCCATCACCACCAAAAGTGCGTCAGAGCCCCTCATTCCATGAAAAATCACAGACTGGTCGTTGGCTCCGGTCGTCCATGCGCTGCAATCGCTGCGCGGCATGGCTCTGGTGACAGCAGCAACGATGATTGCCGAATTGGGCGATATCAGCCGCTTTACAAATCCGCGTCAACTGATGGCCTATCTGGGGCTCGTACCATCGGAGCATTCGAGCGGTGGAACTCGCCGCCAGGGCGGAATTACAAAAGCAGGTAACGGAACAGCACGTCGCAGGCGTTGGTGCATGGGTCCGGACTTGAGCGGATGTCGATCTTTGAAGCGGCAGACTATGCCGTGGCCGCCTTGCGGCGGGCGGATTTCGGGCGTGCGCAGGCAAGCATGCGGTTGAGGACGGCGCAGCCGATGGCGACTTCGGTCTGCTGAACGGGAAGCGACCGTGCCCGCAAACGCCGCCCGATGGTGGACTTGTATCGCCCTATGGCGGTCTCGACCAGCGAGCGTTTGCCATAACCGTTGGAGACCTGCCATTTCATCCGGCCGTCTCTGCCGATTGCGGCGATATGCTGGTCCCTTTGGCCGGCAGGTCTATCGTCGAATGGTTCGACCGCGTTGACGCGAGGCGGAATGACGATTGCGGTGGCAGCGCTATGATCGATGACTGCGTCGTAAGTCGGTTTTCCGTCATAGCGCCGTCAGCAGTAAACTGTCCGATCGGACCGCCAATCTGGTCGAGTAGTGGCTCAACTTGAGAGACATCGCCAGTGTCCTGATCAGTCAGGGTATGGGCAATGATCTCGCCGCTGTCGGCATCCAGTGCCAGATGCAGCTTGCGCCAACTGCGACGGGATCTGGCGCCGTGCTTCTCCTCCAGCCACTGACCCGCGCCGTAGACCTGCAGGCCGGTGCTGTCGACAAGAACATGCACTGGTCCCTCCGGCGGAACCTGGCGATCATGCCGTTTGTTGGGCGATTGCCATGTCCGCGCCCGACGGCTCAGGGTGGTATGATCGCGGACAGCGAGCGCCAGCCCCATCAGTTGCAGCACCGATTCCAGCAAGCCTTCTGCCTGGCGCAGCCGCAGGCCAAACACAAGGCCCAGCGTCAAGGTGGTCTCGATCGCCAGATCAGAATAGCGGTGCTGGCCGCCACGTGTCTTGCGTCGTGGCGCTTGCCACCTGGACAGGGCTTCCGGCGTCACCCACAGGGTCAAACTGCCGCGATGACGAAGTCCTGCCTCATATTCTGGCCAGTTCGTCACCCTGAACTTCATCTTCTCAATATGATGGCGGCTGGTATTGTGTTTGCAAGGCATGGCTACGCTACAAAGGCTATTGCGGTTACCGCTTGCCTAAACCCACACCAATAAACGATCCGTGCACCAACGCCCATTGGATGCGAAGAGGCTTTGAAATGAAGCAGATGCGAGAAGAGGACATTCCGGCGTTCGTGCGTGAGGTGGCCGCGACCGGCTGCGATATCTGTGCCGTCGGTCCGGGGTACTACTCCTTGGGCGATAGTGATGTTCCGCGGGGCAAGCGTAGGGGGCTGTACAAGAAGCTCGCCGAAATCGAGGTGCGCTACGGTAGCCGCGATTACCTGCGTTACGAGATCGCCGCGTACTTGACCTCGATTGGCCGCCATGTCGACGCGCCTCCGGCACAAACGGAAGCATTGCCCAGAGGGCCGGCTTCCACGTCAAATCGCGATCGATAAGGATCACCAGACTTCGACAACGTCACGGCCTACGAAGTGGCGCACATCCCGACCTACGTAGCCCTTGTTCATCACGGGCACTGAATCAGGAGAAGGCCACCGCCCGTTCCGATGGCCGCTCTCTATGCCGAGGGCACGGAGCCGGCCGGCGCCCGTCTCCGCCGATCCCGGTAACGATCGCTTGTCCAGCGGCTGCTTGCGCACCCGGCACGGAGGCCCGCTCCGGGCCACATTGCTTGTTTCCGCCCCATGACATCGCCGGCCAGGCCGGTCAAGCGGCCCGTGAAGGTGGAAAATCTTCCGCGCCAGTCCGCGAGCGGACCCGAGAAGATCCCCACCTTCCGCACCACGCCACTTGACAGTCCCGCCCGCCGCCGTGGGGCGGGCTTTCGCCATTCCCCCGGAAAGACCGGGGAGGCTTCGCCCGAAAGGGCTTTCCCTTCGGGAAACACACATTTCAGGACACAGACCATGACCGAACTCGCAAACTTCATCCGCCTCAACGAGGACGGCACCTATCTCGATGGCGTCGTGCGCTGGCGTCTGTGCTAATCGAAATGACGTTCTTCCACAGGTGCAATCTTGCTTCTGTTAAATAAAACCACCTCGTACGAGCTTCCATATTCCGTCTTCACTCCATCCAAGCCGTATCTCTGCGCCAAGGTGGCCCATGCGCCTAGTTCATCAGGGTGCACTTGATCACCCTGCTCGTCCATGACCGCTAATTTGAGGGGCTTTTGCGCCTTGACAACAAAGTACTTTCCAGAACTACCTGCATAGCCGCGTGCCGCGTTTACATCGTTTTCTGAGGTCATCCAAATTGCTTTGCCCGTGTGCCCGCTTTGCCCCGAACCGCCCCACACCCCATCCCTATTAGCGTGGTTGAACTTTGTTCCCGCCGGAAGTTCTTCCATCTTCTTCCTC
Source organism: Mesorhizobium subarcticum (assembly GCF_055456085.1). Classification (NCBI taxonomy): domain Bacteria; kingdom Pseudomonadati; phylum Pseudomonadota; class Alphaproteobacteria; order Hyphomicrobiales; family Phyllobacteriaceae; genus Mesorhizobium; species Mesorhizobium subarcticum. The sequence continues at coordinate 362,738 of NZ_JBVBEG010000002.1, forward strand.
TCCCAATCAACTGAGGCTGCCTGATGTATGTGGTGAACGGTTTGCCCCTTGTCCTCAGCCGAAACCTGACTACTCGGTACGAGGACGATCACGGTCGCAGCAAGGATCATCCCCTTCCAGAAAGACGGGGGATGCACTCGATGAAGCGGGATGGCCGCAGTGGCGGTCTCTTTCGGTGAGGATCTCATGTAAGGATTTCCTTGTGCTCGTTTGTGAATTGTCCGCCATCGCATCCGTTTCGCGATCGTCAAGTCGAACGGAACTTGTATAGCGGCCAGAACTGACAATAGCCTGAAAGCATTGCGCGAAGGTCAGCGACTTGCTGTATGTTAGAACGTAGCGTTGGTGCATGGATCCTTTGTCAACGGTTTGGCGATAGGCAGGCAGGATCGAAATCAGCTTGATTTGAGTGCCATGCCGTACAAACACAACGCAGATCGTCGTCATCACGTCGGAAAGATGAAATTCAGGGTGACGAATTGGCGTGACTACGAAGCAGGTCTGCGCCGGCGTGGTAGCCTGACCTTATGGGTAACGCCGGAGGCACTGGCGGGATGGCGCGCTCCGCGACGCAAGACCCGCGGCGGCCAAGCCCGGTATTCCGATCTCGCCATTGAGACAGCGCTGACGCTGGGTTGCGTCTTGGCAATGCGGCTGCGCCAGACCGAGGGATTGCTCCACTCGCTGCTGGATCTCATGGGGCTGAAAGTCCCAGTTCCAGATCATACGACGCTGAGCCGTCGGGCACAGAAGTGGGAGCCATCAGCCTGACGAAACCCGCCGCAGCCGGACGGCCCGCTGCATGTGCTTGTCGATAGCACGGGATTGAAAGTCTACGGCGCCGGGCAATGGCTGGAGCAGAAACATGGCGCCAGATCACGTCGCAACTGGCGCAAGCTGCATCTGGCAGTGGATGCCAAAAGGGGCGCGATCATTGCCCAAAGGCTGACAGATCAGGACACGGATGATCCTTCCCAGGTGGCACCGCTGCTCGATCAGATCGACGGCGAGATCGACCAGTTCACAGCCGACGGAGCCTATGACGGCAAGCCAACCTATCGGTCTATCCTGCAGCGTAAGCGGTGCGCCAAGGCACCTTTCCTGAAACCGCTGGTGATGTGTCTATGGCGGGTCGGTCGTTGGTGCGCGCGCCGGCGCCGATCACTCCGGGTCGTCATAACGGGTGACGTAGTGGAGTTCGCGTAGGGCGGGGATGACGAGGGCGATGTCTTTGTAGGCCTCGTGTTCGATGAAATGCGCGGTCTCGGGCCCCGGTCTGGGCTTGCCGAGGACGGGCCTCCCCTTTTTGTCGACGCAGTAGATCAGGATCGGCAGCAGCAGGCCGTGGTTGGGGTTATCGAGGTCGAGTAGCCGTCTCCAGCTTTTGATGTTGAGATTCATGGCCGCGTAGAACCCCTGGCACCACGGCCGGGGGTCGATGCCGCCGCTGGGCTTGGTGGCGAATCCGGGCGCATAATCCTGCGGTCTGTCGAAGAGCGTCTCGTTGATCCGGTTGTGGATCCTGGCAACGCTGGCAAACAGTAAGCGTCCGGCGAAAGCGTTTTGGCTGGTCGAGCGGCCGAAGCTAGAGGACGCGCTCCACCTCATCTGCCATGACGCGCTCGATCATCTCGGGATCGCATTGTTCATCGACGAGGAACTGGCGGATTCCACCATCCCACGTCCGTATGTCGGCGAGGAGATTTTGGAGGTCGTCAATTCCATTTTCGGTCAGGCCTTTTGTGCCATCTTCACTGCCATCGCGGACATAAACCAATTCGCCCTCGGCGATATTGTCCGAGTTGGCGGTCAGCTCCTCGACCAATTCGAGGTTCTCGCTGATCATGCCGGCGACTTCTTTAAGCGTATAGACGAACCTCGAGCGTGCCATCACGCAGCCTCGTATCGGTCTTTCGCCGGCGCCCACTGCCACGGCAGCAATTCCTGAAGCCGATCCTTTGGATGGCTCTGGATCCGGGTCAGGACGTCTGTGAGATAGACCTCCGGATTGTGGCCATGGAGTTTGGCAGTCTCAATGATGGTCAGGATGTTTGCGATGCGCTCACCGCCCTTGTCCGACCCCGCGAAGAGCCAATTTTTTCTTCCGATTCCAACGACCGATTCATACTGCACCTCCTCCTCAAACGTCCGGAAACAGGGACTTTTGGTTTTCCATTTTGATGCGACACGGGCCCCTGTGACGCGGAAACTGGGTTACTTGATCCTTTTCCAGGTCCGTGGCTCGTATTTGGTGCGGCGCATCCGGAACAACCTGCTCGGTAGGGAGCACGCCCTCCTTGATCAGTCGACGGACACGATGGGCTGTAACTCCAAGCTTTTTGGCAGCTTCGGTCAGCGTGAGCCATTCGCCATTCTTTTCGGCGGATCGGTAGCCGTGGATTTTATGGACCGTGCGCAGTGCCCCGACACGGCGCGCCGTCCAGGTTTTGCCTTGTCCGGTCTGCATTCCCATCCGGTTGAGAGTGGCGGCAATGTTTGCGTCGGACCAGCGGGTAGCCATAGACCGCATGACGGCAAGGGCGGCCTCCGGAGTACTCTGGCCATGTTCGCCAGCTTTGGGTTTGCGAATACGCAGCTGGGAGTGCTGGCCACCCCTCCAGTGGATCGTCAAAATAACTTCACGTTGCTCTTCATCGACGTCAGCGATGATATCCGACACGAGGGTGCGGAGGAGCTGCTGACGGCAACGCATATCGACGTCAGGCGCGCGCCAGGCAGCCTCCAGGTCGGTGGCAATGCCAGCAAAATCGGGAACTGGGGTGACAAGATCGATTTGTCGCGCTTGGGCCAAACCCGCTTCACAGGCTTCCACGCGCCTGAGCGCTGCCTCCCAGCTCTTCTCAAGTTGGGCAGCGATCAGCCGGTTGTCGGGGTCGCAAGCGGCATAGCGACGCTCAGCGAGAGATGCCTCGTATCGAGCTTGCTGCAAGTCCAGCTCCACCATACGGTGTCGTTCTTCCAGATTATCCCGATGCGCACGATCAGCTTCCATTGCGGCCTCGATCGCCATTGGCGTCACGGCTCTCAATATCTCTTTGCCGATGGCAGGGTCGATGCGAGATGCGCCAAAAGTCATGCATCGCGGCTTGGCCAGCATCTGGTTGATACGTTCGCAGCGGTAATAGGGATGACCCGGAGGCCGGCCCGAATAGACAACGCCCAACCGCCTTCCACATCGGCCGCAGGTGAGCAGGCCCGCAAGCAGCGCACGGCCGCCACGACCCGACTTGATGCCGCCTTTCTGTCCAAAGGCATTGACGGCGATATGGCTCTGGTTCCGCTCAAACTCACTCCAATCGATATAACCTTCATGATGATCCTGGAGCAGCACTTCCCACGTTCCAAAGGGCTTGTTGTGGCCGTAGCTTTTGCGAGCCCTGCCATCGACAATCTCCGTTCGCTTCTCGCTTTTACCATAGACATAGACCCCGGCGTAGAATGGGTTCTTCAGGATCGAAATAACACTTCGATAGCGAACCGGCACCCAGTCGAAGGACACCGTTTTGCGCCCGTCAGAAGGGCGGGGAAAATGGAAATTATCAGCCGTCAGCGAAATCAGCACCTGACGGGCGCTGCCAAGCTCGCGGAAGCGCGAAAAGATGAGGCGGATCGCCTGCTGTACCCGAAGATCAGGATCAAGCCCCAGACCGTATTCACGATGCCAGATATAGCCGATCGGAACACTGAGGCGCAGTTCCCCCCGCCGCGCTTTGGCGCGAGCCGCGTCAAGCATGCGCGTTCGCAATATGCCGAGCTCAAACTCGCTGATGCTGCCCTTCATACCCAACAACAATCGATCGTTAGGCCGACAAGGATCGTACGATCTATCATGTTGATACCCTTATTCGGTAGCAGGTGGGTTAAAGTCGAGGTGTTGCCGCACGCCGGATTTGAGCGCTTGTATTGCGGCGATTGTTGCAGCGGCATCTGGGAACAGAACGCGTTTGTGATGGGCGTTTTGGTGGATACTGATCACGCCATTGCGGATTCGATGCCGGATCCAGGAGCGAGAAACGTCCGCTGCCATCGCTAGTTCAGACACCGTTAGCCACCCGGGAATGTGGTGAGAGCGGGCTGGTGTAGACTGCCTCAATACGCGATGGCGTTGTCGGACGATCTGGACTGTGCGCACAGGAACGTAGCTGCGGCGCGGTGAGCGGAAGCCTTCCTTAGTCAGTTTGGCCGCTATCGCCGCGTCGTTGAGCCCTTGATGAGCCAGTTCGAGCAGCCGGACCTCCATCTCGGCGCCGCGAGACAGGGCGCTCAAGGCATGAACTCTCGGCTCGACCTCGCGTTCGGTAACTTCACCGCCTCGCCAAACGATGCGGATCGTAATCCGATCTCGGACCACCCGTTGCAGGATCACTTTGTCGATCAGGCTGCGTAGCAAGGCTTTCTTGCGTCCCCACTCTATGTCAGGTCTCTGCCAAAATTCGGGAAGTTGCGAACCGGCAGCGATAAAATCATTCTGTTCTGTCGGCGTCAGATCATCAGATTGACTTTGCATTGCGCGACGGCGCTCAAGTGCATCCTCCGCTTGACGAAGCTCACGCAGAGCCCCCTCCCAACGGCGCTCCAACTCGGCCGCAATCAGGCGATTGTCAGGGTCAACCCGATTGTATTGCCGTTCTGCGAGCAGCGCTTGATAACGCAGCCGCTTGATCTGCTGCTCTTCAGCGCGCTTAAAAGCCTCGTCTGCCTGCTGACGAGCATCTTTGGCGTGCATCAACTCGGCCAACTCGGCCGGACTGGCCGCCGCGAAGAGGGCCTCAACGACGCGGGCGTCGATGGGATCGGCTGGCAAATGCTGGCATAAGGCTCCGCCCTGGCTGCGTGCCAGGAAGTTGCAGACGTAACGATTGCCGTTCTTGTATTCGACGCCCATTTTATGGCCGCATCGCCCGCACCAGACAATGCCTTGCAACACCGCCGCGCCATCACGCGGCGCACCGCGTGTCTGGTTTCGTCGGTATTCAGCGTGATTGTCGCTCAGCATGGTCTGGATCCGCTCGTAACGCTCCCAATCGCAATAAGCAGGATAACGGTCTTTAACTACGATTTTCCACTCTGCCATTGGCCGGCGTCGCGAGATGATTTTACCACTCGCATACCTGGCGTGACAGGACTGGGTGCGGCCATAGACGAAGGCGCCGGCATAGGCCGGGTTCTTCAACATCCCGGCAAGCATGTTGGCAGTTGGGACGCGCCAGACAACGTCGCCAAATCGATTTCGCCGCGGTATGGTGAGCGCACGATCCCGCAAGGAACGGATCACTTTTCCGACGGTGCCCAACTCCCAAAATGCAGAGAATATCAGGGCAATCCGGTCCTGCACTTCCTGGTTTGAATCCTTCATCACGACACCATTGGTATCCCGCTCCAACCCGGCTGGTAACAGCAAAGCCAACTCACCCCGTTCAGCCTTGCTGAGCAGACCAGCCGTCAGGCGGCCACGAAGCGTGTGCAATTCCACTTCCGAGATCGTACCCTTCAGGCCAAGCAACAGGCGCCCGTTGGCCGAGCCCGGGTCGTAAATTCCGTCGCGGTCGCCGATGAGGCATTGCCGATAGCCGCATAAATCGAGGAGTGGGTACCAATCGGAACAATTGCGGGCAAGCCGTGTCACTTCATACGAGAGAACGATGCCAACTTCACCCAATGTGACGCGTCCAAGGAGATCTTTGAAGCCGGCACGGTGAGCCGCCGCAGCTCCACTCTGGCCAAGGTCCGCGTCGATCACTTCGATATTGGTGTCGTCCCAGCCGAGATCTCCCGCACGCTGATGCAATGCATATTGCAGCCGCAGGCTTTCCTGGTTGTTGACCATCTGATGTGGTGTCGATTGCCGGATGTAAATCACGGCTTTTCGGCACAAATGCTGGGTTGTTATCAGATCCGACATCATGGCTCGCCCTCCAGAGAACCATGCGATTCCGATAGGGGTGATTCGGTTTCTAACGTTACGCTACCATGGTCAGCCATATCGCCGGAACTTCGCGGCGCCTGCGCCTTTGCACAGCTAACAAGGCGAATAAAATCGCGAACGCTCGCAGTCGAAAGCTTGGCTGACGGCGAATCTGGTGCCGATGGATACAGATTGGTGGCCGAGATCGGAATCTTCAGGAGAACATCATCGCGGTAAACGACAAGAAGCTGACGATAGGCGCCGGCGCCGCTCGGTCCTGCCGCTAAAATGAAATCGCGCCCATAAAGAGGGTGCGCCGGATCAGTAACTGTTATGCGCTGATCATCTCCAAATCTAATTGGGGCATTAAGATGTGTGCTCGTACACCCCGTCGAGATCTATGACGCGCGCTTCAACCAGGCCGCACAGTTCCAGGAGGTGGTGCCAATCCCGGCCGTTACGGGAAAGGCGCGATGCGTCGAGGCAGAGCACTGCGCCAACTTTGCCTGTGCACAGGCCGCTCACCAGTCGCTCGAAACCAGGGCGGTCGACAGCGCCGCTGGCGGTCCGACCAAGGTCATCGTCGATCACCTCGACATCATGGAATCCCCAGCGGCGCGCAACATCCACAAGTTCATATTGTCGCCGCTGGCTTTCCAGGTTGTTCTGGACCTGACCGGGGGTCGACTGTCGAACGTAGACCACAGCTTTGCGCTTCAGCACCGTCGCTGGAAGGAGATCATTGCCCGTCATCGCTCGTCTCCTTCGTCGCGACGCCGGCCGCGGCCATCAGGAGGGTCGCCAGCCTGGCGACAACAACGCTTCGTTCCGGGTCGCTCAGGCCTCGCATCTGCGGCGTATCGAGCGGCATGCTCAGCTGCTGGGTCAGCACCGGTAATGTCGAGGGTGGTGGTGGTAAAGCCTTCATGGCGCGCCTCCTGGATGGCCGTGAGTCCATCCGTCGAAGTCTGCCTGAAACCGCGCTCGGTAAGCAGTCTATGAAGCTCTACAAGTCCAATCACCGCAACGCGCGGTTCGCCCATCTCCATGTTGGCGCAAAACGCCCGATCCAGCATCCACTCTGCGACCTGAATGATCTCACCCGGCCTAATCTCGACCCGAATGATCGAACCGTTAGCCCGATCCTCCCGACCTTCATGCCGGAATCGGCCGCCGTAATATGGATGCCAGCGATAATGAAACTCTACCATCTGCCCGACATGGGCAGAATGACCCTGCGATGGCCACCGGCAGAAAATCCTGGCTGTTCAGCGATACCGTGGATGGAGCCAGGGCCAGCGCCGTCATATACAGCCTGATGCTGACCTGCCGCGCCTGTGGCGTCGAGCCCTTGGCCTACTTGCGCCACGTCCTCAGCAAATTGCCGCAGCGCGCCACAGACGCCGACATCACCGACCTGCTGCCCTTCAACTTCGCCAAAACCGCCGCTGCGTGATCCGATGCAGCCGTCTGACAGCGACCCCGTCAAACGGGCCGCGTCAACGCGCATGGAAATGAGCGCTTACTGTTGAAACGCTCCAGAAGCTGGGGCGAGAAGTGGACGACCCAACGATGCACGGTGGAGTGGTCGACGTTCAGGCCTCGCTCGGCCATCATCTCTTCCAGATCACGCAAGCTCAGATTGTAGGCCAGATACCACCGCACGCACTGAAGGATCACGGATCGATCGAAGTGCCTGCCTTTGAACATTGAGCGCTCCCGAAAATCGAAGAGCTGTCATGCCCCAGTCAAGTTACCGAAAAGTTTGCGACACATCCCGATAGCGTGGCGATCAGGCTGATAAAGTGGTGGTCGCGCCGAAACCGCAATTCGGACAACAGCTGGGGGCAATCTGCGGCCGGACCGCCAGCGTGATAGTGTCGCGTTCTTCGAGCACAGCCTGGTTGTCTGCGGCAACCCCCACATTCGGATAGCGCGAAGCGAGTTTGCCGCGATCTCTTCGCTGGAAGGCGACAACAAGATCGATACCGGATCGCCCTTGATGGGATTTCAGCCGATAACAATGGCGAAGTAAGCGCATGGCTGCCGACGAAGCCAAGTTTGATTGGGTACCCCACGAGCGTTGCTTCTCCGGATGGTCCGGGGATCACCATGGCCCCTGCTCCAGTCTGATCCCGTAATTAAGCGACCGCTTCGCCCCCGGTGCGACCAGCATCAGGCCCGGCTTATCGATGAAGTTGCCATCGAAGTCCACAGGGCTTGCTATGCCATGCCAGGGTTCGATGCACAGGAACGGGGCGCCGCCCGGCTTTGACCAGATGCCCAGTTCTGAAAATCCCTGCCATGATACTTCGATCGCCGGACCACGCTCGGCCGCGTAGCGCACGCTGGTGCTTGCGGGACGATCCAGGATGACGGCGTCGTCATCGAACAGCCGTTCGGATAGTGCAAGCGTCCTGCCTTCGATGGGCGTCGGCCGCGGTGCTGCGAGCAGGAGGCCATCGCTAAGGCGAGGAACTGGCGCCGGCTCATCATCGGCAAATGTCAGGTGGTAGGCCTCCTTAGGTAACTCCGACAGCAACGGCCAATTGAACGCCGGGTGCGCGCCGATTGAGGCCGGCAACAGCTCGTCGCCTGTGTTGGTGACCTCGAAGGTCACCCCGAGTTGCTGGCGTTCCAGTGTGTAAGTCACGGCCAGGCGAAACGCGAAGGGGTAGTGCGCGCGGCTGTCGGCGTCGTCGGTAAGAACCAGCGTGCAGGATCGAGGTCCCCTGTCCGCCCACACAAAAGGCTTGTCGCGCGCGAAGCCGTGCTGCTTCATCGTATAGGTCTGGCCGCGGTGACGCAGTTGATCGCCCTTCAGCCGGCCGACAATCGGAAACAGCAACGGAGAATGGCGCCGCCAGGCCGGACCGGCCTGCCAGAGGAACTCAAATCCTTGCGCATCCTGCAGCGACACCAGTTCGGCCCCCTGGCCGACTATAACAGCCGAGATGCCGTCGCCATGAAGGGTTTGACTGTCTTGTGGCACATATCCTCGCGGGCCGCTGTTGAAGGCCGGTGCTGTGGCAGACTAGCAAAAGCTCTTGGCGACGCAAGGTGTGGCCGGGTTTTGCGAGAACAAATTGTGGCCGGAGGATCTCTCCGGTTACCTCGCTATCGCCGCACAACGGACAGTCGCTGCTCACGCTCGCCAGTGAAATTCAGCAGCAACTGGCAGATGTTGATGAAGTGACGAGCGTCTGTTCCACTCCGACCAATCGGTTGAGTTATTCTCCAGAGTGCGAACTTTGATCAATCGCAGCCGGTGACGTGTCTGCTATGAACAGGAATTGGCGAAATCCGCCTCGTCCTGTTGCCCCAGTTTGCCGTAGCGAAGCGGGCCGCCTTCGAGAAGCGTTGTTCGTCCACCAGCCGCCCGCAGCACGGCATCGCCGGCCGCAGTATCCCATTCCATAGTACGACCGAAGCGCGGATAAAGATCAGCCGCTCCGCTCGCCAAAAGGCAGAACTTCAACGAAGAGCCAACAGAGACGATCTCCGCGCCCGGGAACCTGGCGATGAATTCGTCGGTCTCGGGCGTGCGGTGGGGGCGGCTCGCGACGATGGTAAGCCGCTTGGCTGCCCTTCGTACGGATATCTTGCGGCGGGCCGCCGGCTGGAAATCCGGCGCAATTGATACCTCGGTCGCTTCGCCCGGACGGCCGGAGTACAACACACCCTTTGCCGGAGCATAAACTACGCCTAATTCCGGAACGCCTTGGCGGACAAGCGCGATATTCACCGTGAAGTCGCTGTTGCGGTTGATGAATTCCTTGGTGCCGTCGAGCGGATCGATCAGCAGGATCGCATCGCCTTCGAGCACCGGCACCACGCCGGCGGCGATTTCCTCTTCCGCCACACAAGTTACGCCGGCCAGCGCCTCGCGCAGCCCTTCAAGGATCACCCGCTCAGCCGCACGGTCCGCCTCGGTCACCGACGAGGCATCCGCCTGGATGTGTCGCAAACTTTTCGGTAACTTGACTGGGTAGCGTCCCTCTATCCAAGATCGCAACTGACCTGTTGGCTTGGCCGCCATGTCTTCACTCCATAGGAAGAATGCCACATTCGGATTGGGGGATATAATTTGATGCATGATCCTGTATCAAGTAGCGCCTGATGATCATTATTCTACATCAAGGCCGTTGACGGCGGCGGCATGTCAAGGTAGATACATCATCCTGATCGTTCGGCCCATTTGATCTAGGATTATGTATCATGGCCTACCAGAGCGAAAGCCTGATAACGCAAACACGCGAGGTCCGCGAGGCCTCCGGTCTTAGTCAGCGCGCCCTCAGTAAGCGCGCCGGGCTGACGCAGAGCCATATCTCCCAAATCGAGAGCGGCAAGATGGAGCCTGGGTTGTCGAGTTTCATCGACATAACCCGCGCGCTCGATCTTGAGCTCATGCTCGTGCCGAAGAAGCTGGTGCCCGCGGTACTAGGCCTGATCAAGGCGCAGGCAACGCCCGACATGTATATTCATGCCGGTCAGCGCAACGACAAGCGCTTCGCCCGCGCCGAACGGCTGGTCAAGAAAATGAAGGAACTCTACGGAAGCTCGGTTGACCTCGATCGGGTCGAAGATACGCTGCGTTTCCTGCGGCGAATGACTCTCACCGATCAGGAGATGCAGCTCGTGCGCGAACTGATCGCTCGGCTAGAGCGCTATCAGGCGAGCGACCAAGCGGCGCCCGTCATCCGTGACATCGCGCAGAACCTGCAGCGCTTACGTAATTCGATCGCCCATGGCGGTTCAGTCGAACCGAGGCCAGCCTATTCGCTCGACGAAGGTGACGACGATGCCTGACGTCTCGGTTCTCGATGTGCGGCTCTACGGTGAGCCCATTGGCACGCTAACCCATTTGCAGGGCGACCGGACGATCTTTGCCTTCAACGAAGACTATGTCGAAAACCCGGATCGGCCAACCCTGAGCCTTTCGTTCAAAGACGATCTGGGTGGCCTCATTACCAAAATTCGCCCGACACAGCGGGTTGTGCCGCCATTCTTCTCGAACCTGCTACCTGAGGGAGGGCTGCGGCGTTATCTCGCCGAGCGGGCTGGGGTCAATCAGCAACGTGAATTCTTCCTGCTCTGGGTGCTTGGCCTGGATCTGCCGGGAGCGCTGTCTATTCATCCCGCAGCCGGTGACGCCCTTCCACCTGGCGCCGACGAGGATTTGCCGGAGAATGCCAAACCTAATGCGCTGCGCTTTTCGCTCGCTGGTGTGCAACTCAAGTTCTCCGCGTTCCAGAACGCCGGAAAGGGCGGAGGCCTGACCATTCCCGCCGAAGGAGTCGGTGGTTCCTGGATCGTGAAGCTTCCGTCTCAGCAGTTCGCCGGCGTTCCGGAGAACGAATTCTCGATGATGACGATCGCCGGAATGATCGGCATGGAGGTACCGATCATCAACCTGATCGATCTCGATGCGATCGCCGGCATTCCAGACGGCCTTGGCGAACTAAAGGGACAGGCGCTCGCTGTCAGCCGCTTCGACCGGACCGGTGACGGTCCCGTCCACACCGAGGATTTCGCGCAGGTTTTCGGTGTCTTTCCGGACAACAAGTACAAGCGTGCGAGCTACGCAAACATCGCACGCGTCATTGGCACAGAAGCGGGCGATGCCGGCGCCGCTGAGTTTATCCGGCGCCTCGTATTCAGTGCGCTGATCGGAAATGGCGACATGCACCTCAAGAACTGGTCGCTGATCTATCCGGACCGACGAACGGCTGCGCTCTCGCCAGCCTACGACCTGGTGTCGACCGTTCCTTATATGGAGGGCGAGGATACGGCCGCCCTCAATTTCTCGCGAACAAAGAAGATGGCCGAACTCGACGCTGATGAGCTTCGGCATGTGGCGGCGAAGGCGTTGCTGCCGGAAAAGCTTGTCATCGACACCGCCGCCGAAACCGTCCAGCGATTTCGGCAAGCGTGGGAGGCTGAGAAGAGGAATCTCCCCCTCACCGCCACCGTCGTGAAGGTGATCGACGCACACGCTCCAACCGTGCCGCTCTATAGCGAACTGGCGTTGGGGCACGGATCTTTTATTGGTGCGGGCTTAGGCAAGCGGTCACCGCAATAGCCTTTGTAGCGTAGCCATGCCTTTCAAACACAATACCAGCCGACGCCATCGTATTGAGAAGATGAAGTTCAGGGTGACGAACTGGCCAGAATATGAGGCAGGACTTCGTCATCGCGGCAGTTTGACCCTGTGGGTGACGCCGGAAGCCCTGTCCAGGTGGCAAGCGCCACGACGCAAGACACGTGGCGGCCAGCACCGCTATTCTGATCTGGCGATCGAGACCACCTTGACGCTGGGCCTTGTGTTTGGCCTGCGGCTGCGCCAGGCAGAAGGCTTGCTGGAATCGGTGCTGCAACTGATGGGGCTGGCGCTCGCTGTCCCCGATCATACCACCCTGAGCCGTCGGGCGCGGACATGGCAATCGCCCAACAAACGGCATGATCGCCAGGTTCCGCCGGAGGGACCAGTGCATGTTCTTGTCGACAGCACCGGCCTGCAGGTCTACGGCGCGGGTCAGTGGCTGGAGGAGAAGCACGGCGCCAGATCCCGTCGCAGTTGGCGCAAGCTGCATCTGGCACTGGATGCCGACAGCGGCGAGATCATTGCCCATACCCTGACTGATCAGGACACTGGCGATGTCTCTCAAGTTGAGCCACTACTCGACCAGATTGGCGGTCCGATCGGACAGTTTACTGCTGACGGCGCTATGACGGAAAACCGACTTACGACGCAGTCATCGATCATAGCGCTGCCACCGCAATCGTCATTCCGCCTCGCGTCAACGCGGTCGAACCATTCGACGATAGACCTGCCGGCCAAAGGGGACCAGCATATCGCCGCAATCGGCAGAGACGGCCGGATGAAATGGCAGGTCTCCAACGGGTATGGCAAACGCTCGCTGGTCGAGACCGCCATAGGGCGATACAAGTCCACCATCGGGCGGCGTTTGCGGGCACGGTCGCTTCCCGTTCAGAAGACCGAAGTCGCCATCGGCTGCGCCGTCCTCAACCGCATGCTTGCCTGCGCACGCCCGAAATCCGCCCGCCGCAAGGCGGCCACGGCATAGTCTGCCGCTTCAAAGATCGACATCCGCTCAAGTCCGGACCCATGCACCAACGCCAGGAGCGACCCATCTGGGGTGCATGGCCCATGCCAGACGTCGCTTCGTCGATGCACTGAAGACCAGAAAGAAAGGCGGCGGCCCGCCGGAGCAGGCGCTGAAGTTCTTCGAACAGCTCTACCGGATTGAAAGCCAGACGCGCAACGAAAAGCCGGACAAGGGCGAAACGCGACATCAACGCATCCGCCGTTTCCGCCAGCAACACAGCGTCCCCATCATGAACGCTCTCAAGGCATGGCTCGACGACATAGCCCCGAAGGTCCTGCCCGACAGCAAGATCGGCGACGCCGTGTCCTACACCCTGAACCAGTGGGAGTACCTGACGCGCTACACCGAAGACGGCAGGATGCCGATCGACAACAACCTGCTTGAGCGCGACATCAGGATTTTTGCCACTGGAAGAAAGAGTTGGCTGTTCAGCGACACTGTGGACGGAGCCAGGGCCAGTGCCGTCGTCTACAGCCTCATGCTGACATGCCGAGCTTGCGGCATCGAGCCCTTGGCCTATTTGCGCCACGTCCTCACGGAATTGCCGCAGCGCGCGGACAATGCCGACATCACCGATCTCTTGCCATTCAACTTCGCCAAAACCGCCGCTACTTGATCCGATGCAACTGGCCGACAGCGACCCCGGTCAAACGGGCCGCGTCAACGCGCATGGAAATGAGCGCTTACGCCGTTTGACAAGCACCGCTATTCTGATCTGGCGATCGAGACCACCTTGACGCTGGGCCTTGTGTTTGGCCTGCGGCTGCGCCAGGCAGAAGGCTTGCTGGAATCGGTGCTGCAACTGATGGGGCTGGCGCTCGCTGTCCCCGATCATACCACCCTGAGCCGTCGGGCGCGGAAATGGCAATCGCCCAACAAACGGCATGATCGCCAGGTTGCGCCGGAGGGACCAATGCATGTTCTTGTCGACAGCACCGGCCTGCAGGTCTACGGCGCGGGTCAGTGGCTGGAGGAGAAGCACGGCGCCAGATCCCGTCGCAGTTGGCGCAAGCTGCATCTGGCACTGGATGCCGACAGCGGCGAGATCATTGCCCATACCCTGACTGATCAGGACACTGGCGATGTCTCTCAAGTTGAGCCACACCAATAAAAGATCCGTGTACCAACGCCGTGTTCAGGCAGAAATTCCACTTATAACCCCTGTCCAAATTTCCCGATCCAGCTCTGCCTCCTGCATCATTATCTCTCGCATCCAGATGCTTGCCGGATCGCTATTGTGGAGAGCCGGCCACTGGGCGGCTTCGGTGAAACCGGGAAGCGGCAGCGGAAGTTCGACAACCTGAAGGGGAAACGTGTTTTCGAAATGCCTGACCAGCCGGAGGGGCACGGTCGCTATACGAGCTGTGCCGGACACCATGGGCGGGATCATGCTGAAGCCCTGCACGACGACTTCGACACGTCTTTTAAGACCATGCTCAAGCAAGAACCCTTCCTCGATGGAGGGCTTCAGCAAACGTCCGAACCTGACGCAGACGTGCCTCATCGACATGTATCTCTCGAATGTAAGGTGCCGTGGCAGCTGCTTGTTCGTGGGACAGCCTACGCATACGAGCCTCTCGTGGAAAAGCGCCACTCTTGGATGCGCGTTCGACATGAACACATCCGGAGTGATCAAAAAATCGACCTCACCACGCCGGAGGACCTCATCGGGGCTGCCGTCGAGAGGCATCAATTCGAAGCTGACGGCGGGGGCTTCCCGGGCAACACGCTCCACGACCTTTTCAAAAAACACGAGCGCGGCGAAATCGGAAATAATGATCCTGAAGCGGCGATCGGATCGAGCAGGGTCAAACGGATCCGACGAAATAAACGAGGACTGGATGTTTTGGAGAGTCTCGCGGACTGCGGGGCCAAGTGCTGCCGCACGTGGTGTCAGAATACGTTCTCGGCCGCTCATGCTGAACAGTTCATCGCCGAAAAAATCGCGCAGCCGGGCGACGGCCGCACTCATGGCCGGCTGACTGAGGTTGATGCGGCGTGCCGCCGCCGAGAGATTGCGCTCGGCCAGCAGGGCGTCGAGCACGACGAGAAGGTTCAGATCAAGTCCTTTGAAACGCATGCCTGCGGCTATCCATAGAGGGTCGGCATTCCTGGCGTGCCTCAGGCTACCGGTCATCGACCGCGTGGCCGACCATTAGTTTAGCACTTTCTAATGGCGTTGGTGCACGGATCTTTTATTGGTGTGGGTGGCATCGTAAACTTAACTGGTTTTCCAGAAAGATGTGGGATTTAGCGGCATGACCAAACCTGCCCGTGATCCTCTCTATCGTCGCCATCGATTTCCTGCAGAAGTGATTGCCCATGCGGTGTGGCTCTATTTCCGTTTTCCGCTCAGTCTGCGCATGGTCGAGGATATGCTGGCAGCGCGTGGCATCATCGTCTCTCACCAGACCGTGAGGCTCTGGGCGGAGAAGTTTGGCAGACACTTTGCCAATGATATCCGGAGGCGAACGGCCGGCAAGCTCGGTGACAAATGGCACTTCGATGAGGTTGTGATCACGATCGCCGGCAAGAAACACTTGCAATGGCGTGCCGTCGATCAGGATGGTTTCATCCTTGACGTCCTGGTCCAGAACCGCCGGAGTGCCAGGGCTGCAAAGCGGTTGATGAGAAAACTCCTGAGAGGACAAGGCCGTTCGCCCCGTGTGATGATCACCGACAAGCTCCGGTCCTATGGCGCCGCAAAATGCGACATCATGCCCAGCGTCGAACATCGCTCGCACAAAGGCCTGAACAATCGGGCGGAAAACTCCCATCAGCCGATCCGAAGGCGTGAGAGGATAAGCGCTTCAAGTCAGCCAGGCAGCTTCAACGCTTTGTTTCCATCCACGACCCGATCGCCAACCTCTTTCACATTCCCCGCCACGACATCTCATCCACCCATCATCGCGAGCTGCGAGCAATAGCCATGGAAACATGGCGCCAGATCGCACGCCTTCATGCCGCCTGAACCAAAGGCAGAACTCCAAATCGTGCCTTCGCAGCGTTAAGTTTACGATGCCGGAGCCGGTGCTTTCGGCAAAAGGTGTCGCTGAGTTGGATAGGCAAAGGCACTGACAGTGTTACTTTGATTGAACCAGCTGCTCGCGCAGTACGAATGCGATGGTGTCGAGAGCGAGGTGGGTGGCCGTCAGCACGCCTGCCATTTCGATGAAGCCGTGGACCATGCCGGGGAAATTCCGGCGTATGACCGCCACGCCGGCTTTTTCTAATCGATCTGCGTAAAGCACTCCCTCGTCGTGCAGTACGTCACTGCTCCCCGTTATAACCAGAGTTGTCGCCACATTTTCTACAGACTCGACCACCAGCGGCGACACTCGCCAATCCTGCGCAGCCGTCTTGTCGGGTAAGAAACTTTCCCGGAAATATTCCATTATGGGACGTGTCAGAGGCGGAACTTCAGCATAGGCGATCCGCGATGGATACGACCATGCGCTGTCTCTGTTGTCGGTGGCCGGATAAATCAAAATCTGGCAGCGTAGAGGGATACCGGCATCTCTTGCCGCGAGGGCCGCGACTGCCGTCAGGCTACCGCCTGCGCTGTCACCGCCCACAGCCAGACGACCGGCATCGACGCCGATCTCCGTGGCATGATCGACAATCCAGATCAAGGCCGAGATAACGTCTTCCGCAGCGGCGGGAGCTGGATGCTCGGGAGCCAAGCGATACTCGACTGATATCACCGCGCAGCTGGCACGATGCGCAATCTGACGGCATACGCGGTCATGCGACTCGATGCTGCCTATGACCCATCCACCGCCGTGGATGTAGATCAATGCCGGTGCGGCATCCTCGGGTACACCATCAGGACGGTACAGACGAAGCGGAATTGCGCCCGCAGGTCCTTCCGCGGCGAAGTCCGCGACCTGGTTTATCGCGACCACCGGTCCGCCCAATACTGCGCTCTGATCGCAATATCGCTGCCGCGCGTCAGCCACGCTAAGCTGATCCATCGACGGGGCGGGTTGTTCGTTTATTTTCGCGAAGAGATTTTTCACTTCAGGATCGATATACATCGAAAATAGACCTCGTCTGTTTCTCGCCCATTTCTTGAGAAGTGATATGATTACAGGCTTTAAGCATTGCAACGGCGACATTGTTGATGCGGTCGTCCGTGGCCATGAAATATGACTGCACGTGGGCGAGATCGAACCTGGCGCATGCGGAAGCAGCGACAGTCTCGTGATCGGCAGGGTGCGAAGTCGCCAGATCAGCCGCGGCGCGCAGCATAGCCGTCGGGAAGATCCGCCGGCGCGCAGTCGATTACGGTCTCGTCGCGCTCGCCCCGATCCTCGATGAATGTAATAGGAGCAAACTCGTCGATCACAAGCTTGGGATAGTGGGGCCCGGTATCTCGATAGGTTAGCATGGCGTCCAAGTGATCATTCTGGAAACAAATGGTTTTTTCCGGGGCTTGAGCTACCCATCGCGGAAAAAAAATAATTCCGTGTAGCTGTCTCTCCGCGAAATTGATTGCCACGCTCACAGTGGTGCCGGTGGGCTCGTCCCACGAAATTTTGCAGACATCATCACTCAACCGGATGATATGCGCTTCTTGATCCCGGACCCACCGCCCACCGACCATGCCACTGTGGATACGGTAGTCGATGGTACGAGAGTCCTTGAGATACATTTCGTACTGCCAGCCATTCTCGTAGGTATAGATGAAGTGCTTGCCGATGAAGCCCTTCAACTGCTCCGGTTTGGTTGATCCAAATGGATCATTCATTATGCGCTCCTTGATTGCGGTAGCAATTCGTGACTGCCATAGCTTCACATAGGGGCGCGAATGGGGAAGGGCCAATACTTTGATTTGCTGGATCGATACCAATTCGCTATAGATCACCACCATGGAACTTCGTCATCTCCGTTACTTCGTTGCCGTTGCCGATGAAGGCAGCTTCACTCGCGCAGCAAGTCGCCTCAACACGGTTCAACCGTCACTCAGCCGTCAAATTCGCGACCTGGAGGAGCATGTCGGCGCGCGACTCCTCGAGCGAACCAGTCGTCGGATATCGTTGACGGCGGCCGGGGTCATTCTTCTTGCTGAGGCTCGATTGTTGCTAGAGCATTCCGAAATGGCCTTAGAGCGCGTCCGGCAGGCGGCCAAGGCAAATGCGCACTCACTGTCGCTAGGCTTTGTCCCTGGCGTCGAAATCGAGGAACTCCCACGCGTCATGGGTGCTGTCGGCGGCAGCCTCGGCAGTGGCGAGATTGTACTGCGGAGCCTACCATCCCCATTGCTCATCTCGGCCCTTCGTGAAAGGCGCGTTGATGCCGGCTTCATTCGGCCATCCAAGCAATCTCAGGGTTTGATGGCGAAAATCATTCGTCGGGAGCGGCTCATCGTCGCACTGCCTGTCAACCACCCACTCGCCGCTGAAGCTTCCTTGAACATTCGACAGCTGGTCGGGGCACCAATGATCGGTGTGTCCGCCAGCGATGCGCCGGTACTTTTCGATATTATTCAAACATATGCAGCTCGGCACGGCGTCGAGTTCACTTCAGCTTATGAGTCCGAGAACTTGGTAATGGCCTTATCGCTCATCAGTACAGCGGGCGGCATATGTCTGTTGCCGCAACGGTCCACATTGCTGTTTCCGAAAGGAGTCGTCGCGGTTGAACTTGACGGCGACGCACCGACTATCGAACTGGCACTGGCATGGCATCACGAAAACACATCTCCCGCCTTATCAGCATTTCTGCAACACTTCGCATGAGGCTTTCCGAGACACCGAATAACCAACGCGGCCATCTCATAGTCAGTATCCATCCGAGGTGGGCCGCAGGATTTTTGCGGTCGCGCGTGGTACCATTGCGGAAGGTGGTGTCACATTGATTGAGGGGTAAGGAAATTGAGGTAGCAGCGCACCCATAACCGTGAGTGCACCGACCTACAAGAACCACCGCTATCCGATCGAAATCGTGGCCCGTGCTGTCTGGCTCTACTTCCGTTTCAATCTGAGCTTGCGCGATGTCGAGGAAATGCTGCTCGATCGCGGGATCGTCGTTTCCTACGAGACCATCCGCCGATGGTGCCGAAAGCACGGCCCTGATTATGCGCGCCGCATACGCCGCAAGTCGCCGACGTCTGGCACCTGGATGAAGTCGCGGTGCGCATCAACGGTCAGAAATGCTGGTTGTGGAGAGCGGTTGATCAGGACGGATATGTGCTCGACGAGATTGTCCAGACGCGTCGCAACACCAAGGCCGCCAGGCGCCTGCTGACGCGACTTCTGAAGAAGCAGGGTCTGCCGCCAAAGCGTATGATCACCGACAAACTGCGCTCCTACGGGGCGGCCCAACGCCAGGTCATGCCGAACGTGGAACACCGCTCGCATAAAGGCTTGAACTTCATCTGCCGTTCCGAAAACGGGAACGAACGCGACAGGGTTTCCGGTCGGTCGGCTCATTGCAGCATTTCGTGTCGATCTTCTCCGCCGTCCGAAATCTCTTCGTCCCATCCCAGACCAACCGCTCCGCAGCACAAATTCGAACCCATCGACGCCAGGCAATGGCCGCGTGGGAAGCCGTGAGTGCACGGCCTGCCTGAAAAGCGCGGTATCGGCCTCACGCGACCACATTTCAAACAACGTGACAACGCCCCGAAGAGAAACAGGGCCTAGCGCTTTTCATGGAAAAGGGCTGCTCGTCTTGCCATTCCGGTACCAACATTGGAGGGGAAGGGTATTACACATTCGGCCTTGTTGAGAAGCCTAGCGCCGACGTTCTGCAGGAGAACGACAAGGGCCGATTTGACACCAATGCAGCCGACGATTCTTCCGTGTGGCGCCGCTGCGCAACGTAGCAATCACCGCGCCATACTTTCATTCGGGCAAGGTTTGGGACCTGAGACGGGCCGTCGCCATCATGGCGACCACCCAGCTTGGCGAAGAATTGACGGAAAACCAATTCGACCTGCTCGTTGCCTTCCTTAATTCGCTGACCGGAAAGCTGCCGGAGATTGCCTATCCCATCTTACCCGCTGAAACGGTGACAACACCCCGACCTCAATCGCAGATCTTGGGAAAATAGACAATCGCGTTGGGGCCAGTGAGCATTCCCTTCACCGGGGTCGGTCATCGACTGGGCGAATTGCCACCAGCGCACCGTCGTCGGATTGGCCCGCGATACGTCGCCGAATATGATGGCGGCGCACGTAGCGGGAACGATAGTCATCGAGCAGGCGGCGGTAGAAGCGCTTGCGATAGGTGATGTCGAGGCCGAGCGTGGGTTCGTCGAGCACCAGCAGCTTGGCGTCGATGGCCATCACCGCGGCAAGGTGGAGCTGGGCTATCATGCCTTTACTCAGGTGCTTGATCTTGGCTTCCATCTTGACGTCGGTGCCTTCGAGGAAGCCGCGGGCCTTGGCCTGATCAAACCTGGGATGAATGTTGGAGATGAGCGCGAAGAGCTCGCGGACCCGGAGGAAGCGCGGCAGGCTGGCGACATCGGAGATGAAGGCGACGTTCTCCATCAGCGCGGCGCGTTTCTGGTACGGATCCTCGCCGAGGACGCGAACGGTGCCTTCGTAGGAAGTGAGGCCGAGGAGCGCATTCAGCGTCGTGGTCTTCTGCGCCGTTATGACCGACCAAGCCATAGATGCGGCCGGCGGGGATATCGAAATCGAGCCCATGCAGGATCTCGGTCTTGCCGAAATGTTTGCGCAGCCCGCGGGCGGAGACAATGGGGGCGAGAGCAGTATCACTCATGTGCTTGGCTTTCCTTCAACAGCTTGCGGGATCGATTCCGAGGGCCTTGATCTGGGCGATTATGCGCGCCAGTCCTCGGCTAAAAATTTGCGCCGCTCGTGGGCGAGCAGCTTTTCGCGCGCCCCGTCGGCAACATACATGCCCATGCCGCGGCGGCTTTCGACCACCCCGATATCGACGAGGCCTTCGAAGGCCTTGGTCACAGTGCGGCCGGCTGCGCTCCGGCGAGGCGATGCGTGTACAGGGTACAGGGCACGCCGCGGCGAGCAGCAACCCGCTCACGGACGCAGCGCCCACGCAATACTTGGGACCGGCGCCCGATCAATGACGGCGTCGTAGACGCGATCGCTCACGCGGTAGGACGACGGTCGCCGAGATGCCGTCGCCATGAAGCGTTAGGCTGTCTTGCGCACATGTCCTCGCGCGGCCGGTGTGCAGGCTGATGCAGCGGGCAATGTAGCAAAAGCCCTTGCGGACTCAAGGTGTGGTCGGGCCTTCGGGTCGATTGTTGGCCGGAGGGTCGCCCTCCGGCCATGGCTCTATATCCAAGTCTGGGCGCCAACCTTGGCCGGCTCTGCCCGGCGCGGCTATTCGCGTTCGCCTGTGAAATTCAGCAACAGCTGGAAGATGTTGATGAAGTTCAGATAGAGCGAGAAGGCGCCGAAGACGGCGAGCTTCTGGCGCGATTCCGAATCGAAGTTCTCGGCATACTGTTCCTTGATTGTCTGCGTTTCCCAGGCGGTCAGGCCGATGAAGACGGCAATACCGATCACCGAGATGGCGAACTGCAGCGCGGTCGAGCCGAGGAAGATGTTGACGATGCTGGCGATCACCACGCCAATCAGGCCCATGATCAGGAACGACGAGAACTGGGTCAGGTCGCGTTTGGTCGTGTAGCCGTAGAGGCTGGTTGCGCCGAACATGGTGGCGGCGATGAAGAAGGTGCGCGCGATGCTGGTTCCGGTGAAGACGAGGAACACGGAAGCAAGCGACAGGCCCATGACCGCGCAGAACGCCCAGAACATCGCCTGGGCGCTGGCCGCCGACATGGTCTGCATCTTGAACGAAAACAGCATGACGGAGGCGAGCGTCGCCAGCATCACCACCCATTTCAGCGGGCCGGAGAAGATCGGCACGTGGAGCGCCGGCGTCGATGACACCATGAAGGCGACCAGGCCGGTGACCACGAGGCCAACGCCCATGTAGTTGTAGACGCGCAGCATGTGCTGGCGCAGACCTTCGTGGATCAGGTCGCCGGCGTGGCTGCGGGCGGTTTCACGGCGATCTACTGGATTGGGCTTCTTCATGTGAATGGTCCTGTTTTTGGGATCAGTAGTTGCGGGCCTGGAAGCCGTCCATGTCGGGCAGCATGACGTCGAGAAATGCCTGCACCAGCCGTCTCGGCCTCTCACGCGAAAGCCGTTGCGTGTCAGGTATTTCGCGAGCATGGCGGCCAGGCGCCTGTCGTCGTCTACGATGAGAACCTAGTTCCGCCATGCTCGTTTGTCTGCTCCGATTCGAAACTGTGCAGGTACAAAGCTTACCAGCGGGTGCCGGCTAATCCCAGAATTCGACAAGCTTCTCCATCTGCTCGGGCGTCAGCACCGCGGCGCCGTCGAGCAGCGCCGTCGTCAGCTTGCGAGGCTTCGTCGAAGGCCGCGACGAGCGCGGCCCGCAGCTTCTCCGCTGCCTCGCGGTCGATGGTTGGCAGCTTGTCGACATCGTTTAGGGTACAGACTAAGCCGAGCATGATCGGGCGGAGACCGTCGAGGAACTTGTCCCTGATCGCCTTCAGTTTCTCTTCCTGCTCGGGCGTGGCGTCGATCTCCTCTTCGAGCATGCGCTCAAAGCGATGCTGGCCGAACCCCATCCCGCGCCGGAAGTTGGCCTGCATGTGCATGTCGAGTCCGCCATGGCCCCCGCCCATGCCGAAGCGCTGCATGCGCTCGTAATCCTGGCTGAGCGCGCCGGCGACGCCGACGCCGGCAAGCGCCGCTATCGCAATGCCGCCTATGGCGATGCGCTTGCGCCAGCTCTTCTTCTGCGGGGTGCCGGAGAGGCTGGCCGGTTCTTGATGGTTCGGTTCCATCATCCCATCCTTTCGATAAGCGGCATCTTTGCCGCGACTGGGGAAACTACGAGCGCAACGTTTCGGCCGTTGCGGGCGAAGACGTGGTCGACTTCCCGATGCCCCTTGCCGTACAATGCGATCTGACGCAGACCTGCCATATAGCTTTCCTTCCTTTGTTCTCTTGCGGCTGCCCGCGACATGAATACCGGCCGGCAGCTCTCGCCGCCTCGCCCTTATGGTTTCAAGGCTCGTGCCAGCTCGTCGAGTTGGGCCGAAGCAAAAAAATGGCGTTTGCTTTCAGTGGCTTAGCCTCGGGCAAAACAATAGATCGGTTAGACCCAGACTGTGTCGCGGACTCGACAAAGGCGACACAACGTGTCGGCTTCCGTTACTTGCGACCCGTATACCTCGCAGGACGATGGCCGCTGTTGCTCCCCGCGCCACGTTCGTTCGCTTTGTTGCCATGATATTGTCTCCTTGCATGTCAGAAATGACGGGCCGCACTGTGAATAGGTCTGCTGTATTGGTTGAGATCGACAGAGCTCTGGCGCGCATTTACGCAAACTCTGCACGCATTATTTGTACAGTTGTCGCAGACGTCGATCTGTACTCACTTGTTCCTAGTTTGCTCCTGTCGCGCCCCGGTCGTCAATGAGCGCTATCGGCTTGCCAGCCGATCATGCTGCGTAGAAAGTTGGTGCCAAGACTGATGAATGCGGCCCGCTCGCGATTGTCCTTGCCGTAGCCGTGCCCGCCCGCGCTGAGCTCGTAGAAGTAAGCGGGATAGCCAAGAGCCTGCAGCTTTGCAGCCATCTTGCGCGCATGGCCCGGGTGGACGCGGTCGTCGCGCTTCGTCGTGGCGAGCAGGACAGGCGGATAAGGCTGTCCCGGCGTTGCGGCGTGATAGGCGGAGATTTCCTTCAGGAAAGCCCAATCGGCCGGCTTGTCAGGATCGCCATATTCGTCGATCCAGTTCGCGCCCGCCAGGAGCTTGGTGTAGCGGCGCATGTCGACAAGCGGAACTGTGCAGAACAGCGCGCCGAAGTGCTCGGGGTAGCGGGTAAGCATGTTGGCGATCAGGAGGCCGCCATTTGAGCCGCCCTCGGCGGCAATCCGGCTCGGCCGCGTAATGCCCCTTCGCACGAGGTCGGCCGCAACGGCGGCGAAATCGTCATGGGCGAGACGCTTGCCCTGTCTGCGCCCGGCGTCGTGCCAACGGGTGCCGAACTCGCCGCCCCCACGGATGTTCGCCACCACGCACGTGCCGCCGCGTTCGAGCCACAGCTTGCCCAGCGCGGAGTTGTAGGAGGGCAGGAGCGACATGCCGAACCCGCCATAGGCGGTGAGATGAACCGGGGCATCGCCGTTCCCGTCCGCCGGACCGACCTGCGTATAGGGGATCATCTCACCATCGATCGAGACTGCCTCGTAGCGCGTGACCGTCAGTCGGGATGCGTCGAAATTCTCCGGGTTGCGCTTCAGGATTAGTGAAGCGCTGAGAGGCGGCGCGGCATTGAGATCGAATAGGGAAAGCTGCGGCGGCGTGATCGGATCCTGAGCCCAGACCAAGACCTCTCCATTGGTTTCGTGATCTTCTGCGTCGAGTGACCAGAGTTGGACATTGTTCGCGCCGGGCACAGTGTCCAGGGTTCGGCGCGTCCATTCCTGGGGACCGGGGGTGAACATCTCGAATCGCGGAACGAGGTTGCTGAAGTAGGAACTGATGAGCTTCCCCTCATTCCAGAAGAATGACTGCAGGGAACGTCTTTCGGCTGGTTCAAACAGGGTACTAAATCCGCGCTCGCCGGCCAGGAAGGAGGAAAGCGAGATGCCGATCAGCGCGTCGGCGGCATAGGTCGTCCCACCAACCGTCCAGGGTTTGCGCGGCTTTACCGCCAGCCAGTCATCGAAGCCATTCCACCAGGCGTCCCGAGGAAGGTCGATCTCAACCTTCGGCCCGCTTCTATCGCCAATGCGGGCTATCTTCTCGAAGTAGGCCGGCTTTTCGATAAACCATAGGCGCTCGCTTTCGGCGGTACGGTCCAGATGGCCAGACACGCCGAGGGATTCGGAACCGGTCTCGAAGATTACCGGCGCGGCGAGGGGATCCGCGCCACGCTTCCACAGCCGCACGGTGCGCGCGTAGCCGGAGCGGGTGGCCATGCCATCACCAATCGCACTGGAAAGCAGAAGCGTGTCAGGATCGAGCCAATCAATGCCGCCTTTGGCCTCCGGGAGATTGAAACCGTCGGCGACTAAGCTCAGAGTCCCTAGATCGAATTCGCGATGCACGACCGCGTCGCTGCCGCCGCGCGACAGGCGCAGGACGGCTCTTTCGCGCGTCTCCGGCTCGATCGACGCGCCGCCCCAGATCCAGTCTTCTCCGTCGCTAGCCGCGAGGGCATCCAGATCGAGCAGTAGCTCCCACTGCGGATCCGCCGTCATGTAGGCGGCAAGGGTGGCCCGGCGCCACACCCCGCGGGGATTTCCGGCATCCTGCCAGAAATTGTAGAGATACTGACCGCGGCGCATGACCAGGGGAACCCCGTCGGGACGGTCGAAAATCGCCGTCAGTGCCGCCCGGTCCCGATCGAACTGCGTTCCACCAAAGTGCTTCAGGGTCTTTGCCGACTGGCTGGCGGTCCACGCAAGTGCCCGTTCACCTTCTACATCTTCAAGCCAAAGATGGGGGTCATCGTCGGGTGCATTCACTGTTGGGCGGAAATCGAATTCGGTCATGTCCGCACAACCAGAGAAATGAAAGCGCAATGGCTTCCGTCTGCTCGGGAACACTCAGTTTTGGCGGCTGCACCCGCATGTTCCAAAAACGCGATCATCAGCTAGGCTCTCCTCAGTGGACGGCGTCGCAGTGCTTTTGCGCACAGGACTGCATCTGTCGTGCCAACCGGGAAATCGTTTGGAACGCTGGGATCGCTCTGGCAGCGTTGTGTCACATGTCCGACATCGTCGAGAATCCGACAACGAGCGCACCCCGCAATCACCGGGTCAGCCTCCGGCCCGATCGGTAACACCGTGCAGCACTCAAGCAGTGAAGCTCACAATGTGTCGGCCGAATTGAGAAACTGACCGGGTCAAATCCTCACTTCGCTTGACACACAATGAACGTGGTTGGCCTCCAACATCTTCGCTCCGGAACGCGTCCCGCACACGGATTTCAATGGCAGACAGCACGAGGCCATGGAGGGCGTGAGCGAACAAGACCGGCCGCGCCTGTGGATTTAGCGCCGGCGGAAAGAATGGGGCATCCGAGGAAAAGCGATGCCACCCGGCGTTGGTGCACGGATCGTTTATTGGTGTGGGTTTAGGCAAGCGGTAACCGCAATAGCCTTTGTAGCGTAGCCATGCCTTGCAAACACAATACCAGCCGCCATCATATTGAGAAGATGAAGTTCAGGGTGACGAACTGGCCAGAATATGAGGCAGGACTTCGTCATCGCGGCAGTTTGACCCTGTGGGTGACGCCGGAAGCCCTGTCCAGGTGGCAAGCGCCACGACGCAAGACACGTGGCGGCCAGCACCGCTATTCTGATCTGGCGATCGAGACCACCTTGACGCTGGGCCTTGTGTTTGGCCTGCGGCTGCGCCAGGCAGAAGGCTTGCTGGAATCGGTGCTGCAACTGATGGGGCTGGCGCTCGCTGTCCGCGATCATACCACCCTGAGCCGTCGGGCGCGGACATGGCAATCGCCCAACAAACGGCATGATCGCCAGGTTCCGCCGGAGGGACCAGTGCATGTTCTTGTCGACAGCACCGGCCTGCAGGTCTACGGCGCGGGTCAGTGGCTGGAGGAGAAGCACGGCGCCAGATCCCGTCGCAGTTGGCGCAAGCTGCATCTGGCACTGGATGCCGACAGCGGCGAGATCATTGCCCATACCCTGACTGATCAGGACACTGGCGATGTCTCTCAAGTTGAGCCACTACTCGACCAGATTGGCGGTCCGATCGGACAGTTTACTGCTGACGGCGCTATGACGGAAAACCGACTTACGACGCAGTCATCGATCATAGCGCTGCCACCGCAATCGTCATTCCGCCTCGCGTCAACGCGGTCGAACCATTCGACGATAGACCTGCCGGCCAAAGGGACCAGCATATCGCCGCAATCGGCAGAGACGGCCGGATGAAATGGCAGGTCTCCAACGGGTATGGCAAACGCTCGCTGGTCGAGACCGCCATAGGGCGATACAAGTCCACCATCGGGCGGCGTTTGCGGGCACGGTCGCTTCCCGTTCAGCAGACCGAAGTCGCCATCGGCTGCGCCGTCCTCAACCGCATGCTTGCCTGCGCACGCCCGAAATCCGCCCGCCGCAAGGCGGCCACGGCATAGTCTGCCGCTTCAAAGATCGACATCCGCTCAAGTCCGGACCCATGCACCAACGCCCAAGCGATCGAGAACCTGCATCTCGAAGGAGCGCGGGAAAACCAAAAAAATCAGGCTGTGTGACGCCATTTCGAATTGCTGGACACGGATAGTCAGCATTTGGCGGCTCATGCAGATTTGGCTAAAGATGGAGAAAAGATGGGCGCGAATCAGAGGATCGAATCGATGAAGAATGCGAGTAAGGCTAGGAAGCCATCGAAAGCGAAAGCGCCCACCCAAAAGAGTAAGGGGCAGGGCAATCCCATTTTGGTCATGTTGAACAATATGGATGAAGACTTGGTCGCCGTGCTGCGGCAGACCGTGCAGAAAGAGATGGGTTTTGGTTCCGAAATGTTTGATCCGGAGGATCCTATCGATCTATTCGCTGAATATCTGGAAAGCTGCGCGCTGGGTAAGGCCGATGAAGATGTGCAAGCCGCACTCTTGACTGATTTGGTTGTTGAGCTAGGCGGCCTTAAAGTAGACTCCAATGGAGGTGACCGGGAAGCTCGCGAAAAAATCCAAGCCATCTATGATCTATTGGACAATGCAATTGAAGGTCATTCGCTGCATCCAATTGATATGATGATGACCGGGAAGATTTTTACTGATGCCGGGTGGGCTGTTCCCGATAGTTTGAGACAGGCTATGGCTGAGGCGCTACGAACTGCCCCGCCGGATACGCAAGGTGTTGCCGGAAATGCTATCGTTTCATCGCTGTTGGAAGTAGCCGATCAGGTAGGACAAAATCCGTTCGATGTCTATGAAAGTGTGAATTCCCTTTTGGCCGGCTTTCCGCCGGAGGCTAGTGTCATGCTGCTGGTTGAACTCGTCGCTGGCAAGAAGGCGGTGATTGATCAGGCCGTCGCTGGATTCGTGTTGCATCCTGATGCTGTTCTCGCGCAGTCAGTGGCTGAAACTTTGGCCGTATCCGCTACGCAAACCCCCGTTGAGAGTTCGATGATCGAACGGCTTGTC
The DNA here is from genome assembly GCF_055456085.1 of Mesorhizobium subarcticum. NCBI lineage: Bacteria > Pseudomonadati > Pseudomonadota > Alphaproteobacteria > Hyphomicrobiales > Phyllobacteriaceae > Mesorhizobium > Mesorhizobium subarcticum. Next base: position 390,957 of record NZ_JBVBEG010000002.1, read on the forward strand.
CGCATGCGGCCTTGGGTGCCGCAGACCCGACAGGCCCATCTCGACGCAACCATACGGGCCATGCGGTTGAACGCCTTACCGCCGGCGAAAACGGAGTCGCCAAAGGTCATCAAGTGTTATGTCTCGGTCTGCGATGGTTCGGGCACGAGAGGTCTCTTCGTCACACAAAGGGTCGGCGCTCACTACCAACTTGCAAGCGTCATGATGAAGTATTCAGGGGTTGCCGAAGCTATGGTTATTCCGGAACTGTCAAAATCCGAGATGGACGATATGGTTCGTCAAATGAAATCCTCCATGCCGGTGTCGGAAACAGATTTAGCTGGCATTGCTCGGATGTTGGGACTGGCGATTGCCGACAATTTCGCCTCTGGAAATCTGCCGCCGTTCAAATTGGTCGAGGTGGTGGAGAGTCTCGGCCTTGGTCCGGTTCATCCCGATCATGCTTCGCCAATGGAAATCATTACGGGCCTCCTGGCTGATCTGCCACCTGAACAATCAAATCCGACAGCCGTGGCAAGAGCGCACGCCGATCTACTGGAAAGTGAATTCAAGTATCAATGGTTTGAAGCTGGCGAGGCGTTAGAGGATTTTCTCTATCCTGTCAAAGGTTCCAAACAGCGCGTTGCCAAACTTATGAAGACTTATCTGCCTGAACGACGGCTTTTTTGGGCGCGGCAATGCGCGATTTCGGCGCTTGCGATGCGTGGTAATGAAAAAACGCGTCATTGGCCTTGGAAACAATTGGCTCTCGTCGGGCGCGACATTGCCTCGGACTTGCCGTTTGATCAGATACCCCTGATGAAACAAGTAGCAGAAATCTCCGTGCGAGCTTTTGAAAGGCGGCCGTGACCGGGTGTAATGCGGGACAGCCTTGAGGACCAAGGCAGGGCGTCGGGCGCCACTGGGGCGCGCCTTCGCATAAGAATGATTTGTATGGAACGGGATGGCGTTGGTGCATGGGTCCGGACTTGAGCGGATGTCGATCTTTGAAGCGGCAGACTATGCCGTGGCCGCCTTGCGGCGGGCGGATTTCGGGCGTGGGGGCTGTCACGTTGTCAAAAGGACGGCGAGTGTAACGCCGTGAGATGCCGTTCAGGCAGTGATGCCGGCAGCGGCTTTCCATTCGGCGATGGCCCGAAGGCGATGATTGCGGATTTGGGAGGCAGAGCAGGAGCTATGACGGATTTTGGGTGACGGGGTTGATCAAGCGGCGCTTTGCGGCTTCATTTCGATGAGCTCGATCCCATCCTGGAACTTGGCACCTGCGAGCAGTTTCGGCAACTGATTTTGTCCCTTCAATCGACGCCAGGATTTGGCGGCGGCCATGACGAGCTTGAACAGTTGGAGGTGAACGGATGGCGAACGCTGTCCGTTAAGCTATTGACTTCACTCGCCTCGAGTTTTCGGCGCGAAAATGTGTGGTAACAACATTTGATCTGCTAGCCGCATGTTGTATGGATTTTATGGCATTTATTCGCTAACAACGCTGGCATGTTTGTCGTTGAGAGAGTCGCGCGCGGCCACCGCTATCTTTACCTCGTGGAAAGTGTCCGCGACGGCAAAACCGTTCGCCAGCGCACGATAAAGGCGCTGGGCCGCAAGGATGCGCTGGTTGCCAGCGGCGAACTTGACAGATTGGCGGCCTCGATTGCGCGCCATGGCGAGCGCAGCCTCATCCTGTCCGACATTGACGCGGGGCGAATTGCCTCTCGCCGCATCGGCGGTCCGCTGTTGTTCGGGCGGCTGTGGGAGCGGCTCGGGATCGGCGATGTGCTGGAAGAGGTGCTGGAAGGGCGCCAGTTCGGCTTTGCGGTGGAACGGGCGGTGTTCATTGGCACGTTGCATCGGCTGTTCGTCTCGGGCTCGGACCGCGACTGCGCGAACTGGATGGCCGATTATGGTATCGAGGGCGCCGAGGGTCTGGCGCTCCATCACTTTTACCGGGCCATGGCGTGGCTGGGCGAGGAACTCGGCGAAAAGGCGCAAGGCGCGCTGGTGGCGCGCTGCGTGAAAGACGTGATCGAGGAAAAGCTCTTCGCGCGCCGGCAGGACCTGTTCACCGACCTCAGCCTTGTGTTCATGGACACCACCTCGTTGTCCTTCTACGGCGCGGGCGGCGAGACGCTGGGCAAGCGCGGGCATTCCAAGGACTTCCGCCCCGATCTGGCGCAAATGATCCTGGCGCTGGTCGTTGATGCCGAGGGCCGGCCGATCTGCACCGAGATGGTGCCCGGCAACACCGCTGACGTGACCGTCCTGTTGCCGGTGGTCGATCGGCTGCGAACGCGCTTCGGCGTCACACGCGCCTGCGTTGTCGCCGATCGCGGCATGATCAGCGCCGATACCATCGCCGCGCTCGAAAAGCTGGGCATGGAATACATTCTGGGGGCCCGCGAACGCTCGAGCAGCGTGATCCACAACGTCGTGCTCAATGACGCGGCACCGATGGTTCCGCTCGTTCTCGAGCGCCAGCGCGGTGAAACTCAGTTGTGGGTCAAAGAGGTCAAGGTCGGTAAAGACCGCTACATTGTCAGCCGCAATGACGCCGAGGCCGAGAAGGACAAGGCCGACCGCCAGGCGATCATCGCCGGCCTCGAGGCACAGCTCAAGAAGGGCGACAAGGCACTGGTCGGCAACTCGGCCTACCGGCGTTACCTCAAGGCCAGCGGCAAGAACTTCAAGATCGATGTCGGCAAGCTTGCCGAGGAAGCCCGGTACGACGGCATCACCGTGGTGCGGACCAACGCGAAGGTGACCCCGCTCCAGGCCGTGCTGCGGTATCGCGATTTGCTCGAGGTCGAGAGCCTGTTCCGCGCCGCCAAGGCAACCTTCAATACCCGGCCGATCTTCCACCAATCCGATGCCGCCATCCGCGGGCATGTGTTCTGCTCGTTCCTGGGGCTCGTACTCAGCAAGGAACTGTACCGCCTCTGCCGGGCCAAAGGCCTGACGCCCGAATGGCAGCCGCTTCTACGCGATCTCGACCGCCTCCAGGAAGCCACCATCGAAAAGGATGGTCGCATCGTCACCACCAGAACCCACGTTACGGGCCAAGTGGGCAACGTCTTCAAGGCACCTGGCATCGCTCTGCCACACAACCTCGACGAACAACTCGCCTGAGATCATCCCCAAAATGTAGTGGTAACACGCGCCGGCGCGCGCCTAACGTGCTGATATAATAACATATTCTTACAGGCGGTGTTTAAGTGGGGCTAGACGCCAATGCGTAGGCCATGGCCCGCTGTCCACACACACAAAGAAAAGCCCGCTGCCGGGAGGAGGTGGCAGCGGGCTCGATTTGAAATGCGGCGCGGGAGGAGGGGTATTGCAAAACATAGGGCGCAAACGTTGCACTGAACACCAAAAAGGCATCTCTGCTTACGAGCCAGTCATAGGTCTCCTTCAGCCGCGAGAGTTCTGCGACGGTGCCGGTGCCGACACCCTCCTCGGTGACCGCTGAATCTTAGTTTGAAGGAAAATAGGAAATGGACGCCCTCAATAAGGCAACAGCGGTGAGCCGCATACTTGAGCCGCATTCCGTCGCGGTCATTGGCGCATCTGCAAGTCCCTCCAAGCGCGGATATCAGATCATCAACGCGCTTCAAAAGGCCGGCTACTGCTATCCGATCCTTCCGGTCAACCCGAAGGGAGGGACGATCCTCGGTTTACCCGTCGCCACTGAAATCGATACCCTTCCGGACGGCGTGGACATCGCGGTGATAGTCCGCCCGGCTGAGGAAGTGCCAAATATTCTTCTTCAGTGCGGCAAAAAGGGCATCGCGGGCGCGGTAGTTGTCGCGCATGGATTTGGAGAGAGGGGCGACCAAGCAGCTGGCACGGAGAAGAGATTGCGTGATGCCTTAGCAGAAAGCGGCGTCCGCATAATTGGGCCAAACACGTCCGGAATGGTAAACTGCACCGTGCAGGCGGACCTAATCGGCCTGCCAGAACTGCCGCCATTGGGACCGGTCAGTGTCTTAACGCAAAGCGGCAACATGATTCTGACGGTGCTCGAGGATAGCCGCGCGATTAATGGTCCCGGCTTCGACGTCATCGCTGGATTGGGTAACCAGGCTGATGTGGGATATGACGAACTGATCGAAGAGCTTTGCCTGCGCAAGAGCACTCGGTCGATTGCAATCTACAATGAAGGCTTTGTCGATGGGCGGCGCTTGCTGAATTCGGCGGCTCGGGTGGGGCAAAGCTGCCCGATTGTAATGCTCCGCGGAGTGCGATCCCACGAAGGTGGGAAAGCGGCGCTTTCTCATACGGGTTCAATTGCGGGGGCCGACGATATTGCTCTAAGGGTGCTGCCGCAAATGGGCGTTACGTTGGTAGATCGCTCTGACGAATTACTGCCGATTGCTGCACTCCTGGCGACCACGCCTCTTCCCAAATCACATACTGGGATTGTGGTTCTGGCTGACGGTGCTGGACATGCAACGCTTGCGGTTGATGCGCTATCGCGTGCGTGCGTGCCTCTTGCGTCTCTTTCAGAGGACACCAAGGCCAAGTTGAGAAAGGTGCTCGGAGAAGAGGCCAGTGTCGAAAATCCGATCGACGTTTACAGCGCCATAGATGCACATCCGGATGTCTTTCCGGAATGCATTGAACTCTTGGCGGCAGATCCAGAGGTGGGGCTCATTCTGACATCCGGGATGTTTGGAGCGTACCACCTAAGGTTCGAAGATTCTCTCATGAAAGCTGAGAATTTGGCCGCCGAGCGTATCGTTGCATTGCAAAAAGCCTCCGGCCTTCCGCTAGTTTTCCATAGTTGCTACGCCAGCCGAATGCCTGAGAACCACCAGATCTTGCGAAATGGCGGCATGCAAGTCTTTGCCTCGTTGGATTTGGCTGTTGCAGGCTCGAGAGCGCTCTTTGAGAGGGCAACCTGGCTTTCAAAACACAGTAGCCACAACACAACGTTGGCGACTGGGGGGCCGCGCGTTGTCGTGCCCAATGGCTTGTCGGCAGAGACGACAGCTCGCGGGATATTGCAGAAATTGGGTGTGAACGCTGGTCAATGGTCGGCTGCTGTCGATGCCGAATCCGTAGAGGCGGCAGTTTCCGAGTTCGCAACCTCTTGTGCGGTGAAGGTTGATTCGGCGGCGGTCAGCCATAAGTCTGACGTAGGCGGGGTGTGTCTCGGAGTGACGAGAGAGACGGCGCAGGCTGTAGCCGCCGATATCACAAAGGCCGTGAAATCACACGCCGGTCCAGGAACAGCGTTCGGTTTCATCGTCACGCCGATGGTGGATAGCGGCACAGAACTATTTGTGGGTGCAACCAACGATCCTGTTTTCGGTCCGGTGATCTTGTTCGGCTCAGGGGGTGTGCTGGTTGAGGCAGCCGAAGACGTGACTTTCCGCGCGGCACCGGTTTCTCTCGAGGAAGCCTTGAACATGATCGAGGAGACGCGTGTTGCGAAGATCCTCGACGGTTTCAGGCAGTTTCCGAGAGTCGACAAGCGATCTCTCGCCAGCTTCATCTCGTCCTTGTCTATGGCAGTCTTGAGAATGGAAAACCTTGTGGAGCTCGACATCAACCCAATTATCGCTAACGAAAGCGGTATCTATCCGGTCGATGTGAGGTTGGTCGGAAAATAATAGCCGCCATGCACGCAGGCGATCCTTTGGTTGCCGATGATTAAATCGCTTAATTTCAGCCAAAGGCCTAGCCGATGGGCGAATTCGTTCGCATTTTCGAGATGTCGGCACGCGACGGGCTCCAAAACGAGAGGCGCCTCGTGCCGGCTGCTGAAAAGATTAGACTTATTGACATGCTGTCGGACTGCGGCTTGCAGAAGATCGAGGCAACCTCCTTCGTGTCGCCGAGGTGGGTGCCGCGGCCGGTATTCGCCGTGCGCCCGGCGTCGTCTACGCGGTGCTGGTCCCCAACTTGAAGGGCTACGAGGCGGCGCGGGCGGCCAAAACTGACGAGATCGCCGTGTTCGCGTCGGCCTCCGAAACCTTCAGCCATAAGAACATTAACTGCTCGATTGCCGAGAGCCTCGATCGGTTCCGCCCCGTGCTCGCTGCGGCTTCCGCCGACGGCACTCCGGTGCGGGGTTATGTCTCCTGCGTCACCGACTGTCCTTACGAAGGGCCGGTACCACCAGCTGCCGCCACGAGGGTTGCGGCCGAACTCCTTGCGATGGGCTGCTATGAGATTTCGCTTGGCGACACTATCGGGCAAGGGACCCCTGCCACCATCGCTGCCATGCTCGATGCCGTGTTGGAAGAGGTGCCGGCCGAGAGGCTTGCCGGACATTACCACGACACGGGGGGTCGGGCCCTCGATAACATCCTTGTAAGCTTGGAGAAGGGCTTGCGCACCTTCGACGCCGCGGTTGGAGGCCTTGGCGGCTGTCCTTTCGCCCCCGGTTCGAAGGGCAATGTGGACACCCTCGCCGTCGCCGCAATGCTAGCCGACAAGAGCTATGAGACGGGTCTCCATATGGAGCGACTAGGGGCGGCGGCCCGCTTCACGGACAGCCTGAGAGGGGGGCGGCCATGAACTTCGAGACCATCCGGGTCACGACTGACGAGATCGGCGTCTCTACGTTGACTCTCGCCCGCCCGGACAAGCACAACGCCATGTCGGGACAGATGATCGCCGAACTTACGGCCGCCGCCAAACTGCTCGCCAATGACGACAACGTGCGAGCGGTGGTGCTGACGGGCGAGGGGGACAGCTTCTGTGCCGGTGCCGATCTCGCCTGGATGGGGGCGCAGGCCTCCGCCGCGCGTGACGAGCGAATCGCGGAGGCCAGGAAGCTGGCCCTGGCTCTGCGCGCGCTCAACGAACTACCCAAGACGCTGATCGGCCGCATCAACGGCCAAGCATTCGGCGGCGGTCTCGGCCTAATGAGCGTCTGCGACGTCGCGATCGCAGTCGACACCGCGAAGTTCGGCTTCACCGAGGTCAGACTAGGCCTCATCCCCGCGACGATCTCTCCCTATGTCCTGGCTCGGATGGGGGAGGGCCGGGCGCGGCGGGTCTTCATGTCAGCCAGGATATTCGATGCCAATGAAGCTTGCGAACTCGGGCTGGTTTCCCGCGCCGTGCCGCTGGCCGACTTGGCGGCGGCGGTCGAGGCCGAGACCCGGCCTTATCGTTCGGCCTCGCCGCAGGCCGTCGCCTCCGCCAAGGCGCTTGTGGGCCGACTTGGAGCGGCAATCGACGATGCGGTCATAGGCGAGACGGTCGCTCTGCTGGCCGATGCGTGGGAAACGGCCGACGCCGCCGAAGGAATCGCGGCTTTCTTCGATCGCCGCAGGCCGCGCTGGCAGGCGTGAGGCGGGGAATTTGCATATCAATGGCCGACAACTCTGAATGAAAGCAGTTGGTAGGCGGTTGTAGTAGAGCGGGCGGAGCTGAGGAGTCACCGCCGCTGCGGTTCCCTGTAACCGGGGCAGATTACCGGGCGGTGGGGGTTTGCAGGCGCGTGCGTTCGTGATTCACCCTTTGCGTGACGCTACCACCGACTGATTCGCTTGAAGGCCTGTCGCTCGCGGACCTCCGCGGGCTGGTTTCTGCGCTGATCGGCGAAGTGCGCGGTCTTCAAGGCCGGGTCGAGAGCCTTGAGATCGAGAACCAGGCGCTACGCGCCGAGAACCAGACCCTGAAGGATGAGATCGCCCGGCTGAAGGACCTGCCGCCGCGTCCCCCGGTCAAGCCGACCAAGCCATCGGGCATGGAGAAGGCGACGCAGCCGACATCTGGCAAGGGCAAGCGCCGCCGGCGCGGCGCCAAGCGCGACGGCGGTCGCGTGAGCCGCGAGGTGACGGTTGCGGTGAGCGCTCCTGCGGGCTCTCGCTTCAAGGGGTATGAGACGATCCTGGTGCGCGATCTGGCGTTGTCGGCCGAGGTGGTGCGCTATCGCCGCGAGCGCTGGGTGACACCGACCGGCGAAACGATGGTGGCGCCCTTGCCGGCGGGGATCATCGGCGGCTGGGGCGCGAACCTGCGCCGCTTCATTCTGGCCTGTCACATTCAAGGCCAGGTGACGACGGAGCGGTTGACGGCGTTGTTGACCGGGATCGGGGTCGACATTTCGAAGCGCCAGGTGGTGCGGCTGATTTCGGAGGGCCTGGAGGCCTTCGCGGCGGAGGACCGTGACGTGCTGCGCGCCGGGCTGGCTACGGCGCCCTGGATCACCGTCGATGATACGTCGGCGCGCCACGCCCACCAGGACGGCTACACCACCCAGATCGGCGATCGCCGCTTCACCGCGTTCCGCACCGGACGATCGAAGTCACGGGAGGCGTTCCTGGCGACGCTGCGTGCCGGGCACAGCGATTACTTCATCAACGAAAGAGGCCCGCCCAATATGCGCGGCCGCAACCTCGCCGGTCCGGTGATCGCGCGGCTGGCGGCTGCGCCGCACAAGGCATTTGCCGACAGCGCCGCATGGCAGGCGCATCTGGCCGCACTCGGCCTCGACCAGCTCGCGGTTGAGCCCAACCCAGTCAGGATCGCCACCGAAGGGGCGATGTGGGGAGCGATCCGCCACCACGGCTTTCTCGGCGATACCGTGGTCGTATCCGATGATGCCGGCCAGTTCCGCATCGGCGACCATGCTCTGTGCTGGGTCCACGCCGAGCGGCTCGTCCACAAATTGATACCCGTGACCCCGGATCAACGTCAGGCCGTCGACATCATGCGCCAGTTGATCTGGTGGTTCTATCGCGACCTCAAGAGCTACCAGCGTGCTCCTTGTCCGCGCCGCGCGGCGGCCCTGCGCGCCCGCTTCGAGCGCCTGTTCAAACGACGAACCGGCTACGTCATGCTCGACCGGCTTCTTGCCAGGCTGCATCGCCGCAAGCATGAACTCCTGCGCGTTCTCGATCGTCCCGAGATCCCACTCCACACCAATGGTTCGGAAAACGACATCCGCGCCTTCGTCACCAAGCGCAAGATCTCCGGCGGAACCGTCAGCGAGGCAGGCAAGAACGCCCGCGACGTCCTGCTCGGCCTGATGAAGACCTGCATCAAGCTCGACGTCTCATTCTTCCGCTATCTCGGCGACCGCCTCGCCATACCAACACAAGAGTCGATTCCGCCGCTCCCGGATCTCGTTAGGCAAGCCGCTCAAGCCTGACTGCCCGGTCAAGCGGGGTGCCGGCGATCGGGATGAGCATGTTGATCGGAACGCTTAAGTTCGTGCGCGTGATTGCCCTGGCGCGCATCATGATGCCGAAATCGCATGTGCGTCTTTCCGCCGCATGTCGATCCGGTCCACCGGTTCTTCGCCCATGCCGACGATGCCGCCGCAGCAGACCTTTGATGCCGGATTGGCGGACAAGCTCGAGCGTTTCCAGCCGGTCAGCAAAGCTGCGCGTGCCGATGATCTCGCTGTAGTAGCGTTCCGACGTGTCGATGTTGTGGTTGTAATAGTCGAGACCAGCCTGTTTCAGACGAGCGGTCTGCTCAAGATCGAGCATGCCGAGCGTCATGCAGGTCTCCATGCCCAGCGCCTTGACGCCTTCGACCATCGCCACGACCGCATCCATGTCGCGCGCCTTGGGGTTTCGCCAGGCGGCTCCCATGCAAGAACGTGTGGCGCCGGCGTCACGCGCCTTGGTCGCCTCGGTGATGACGCGCTTGACCTCCATCAGCTTCGATGCCTTCAGGCCGGTTTCGTGATGGGCCGACTGGCTGCAATAGCCGCAATCCTCCGGACATCCGCCGGTCTTGATGCTGAGAAGCCGGCTGAGCTGGACCTTGTTGGGATCGAAATTCTCGCGGTGGACGGTTTGGGCCAGGAAGAGCAGATTGTTGAAGGGTGCGTCGTGAAGCGCGCGGGCCTCTTCCCGGGTCCACATCCCGCCATCATTGGATTGAGCCGGTGGCATTGTCTTCGTCGGGTTGGTGGCGTGCATCTTTATCCTATTCCCTGGGGTTCCGGCCTTTACGGCTTCTTTGCTAGCCGATTGACGGCGACCGGAAGTTTATCCGCCGGCTGCCGTCCGTTCATCAGTCGATCATGTCCCGATAGTCGAGCCCGATATCCAGGATCGGGGCGCTATGGGTCAGCCAGCCGACGGAAATCAGATCGACGCCGGTCGCGGCGATGGCTGGCGCTGTCGCGGCGGTGATCCTGCCTGATGCCTCGGTGATCGCCCGGCCGGCAACCATGGTCACCGCACGACCCAACTCGTCAACCGACATGTTGTCGAGCAGGAGAGCGTCGGGGGCGAGCGCCAGGGCCTCTTCCAACTGGGCCAACGTGTCGACCTCGACTTCAATCTTGACCAGATGGCCGACGCTGCCTCGCGCCAGTTCGATGGCGGGCCGAATTCCGCCGGCGATTGCGATGTGGTTGTCCTTGATCAGGATGGCGTCGTCGAGGCCGAAGCGGTGATTGGAGCCGCCACCGGCGCGCACGGCGTATTTCTCCAGCGCCCGCAATCCGGGCGTCGTCTTGCGCGTGCAGACGATCTTCGCGCCATGTCCACGAATCGCTGTGACGATCGATGCGGTTGCCGTGGCGACACCGCTCAGATGGCACAGAAAATTGAGTGCCGTCCGTTCGGCCGTGAGAATGGCCCGGGCCGGACCAACCACGGATGCAATGACCTCTCCTTTCGCGACGTCGCTGCCGTCCGTCCGCTCCACGGCCACCACGACATTCGGATCAATCAGCCTAAAGGCGAGCATCGCCAGATCGAGCCCGGCGACGATTCCCTTCTGGCGAGCCGACAGCACGGTCGTCGCGTGATGGTTCTTCGGCACGATGGCATCGGTCGTCAGATCACCGGCCCGGCCGAGATCTTCCAGAAGCGCTGCCCGCACCAGGGGCTCGAGCATGATTGCGGGAAGCGGCGAGAGGTTCATGGCTCGACCTCTTCGAGCGTTGCCGAACATGCGAATTCCTGGGCCGTGGCTAAGGCTTCATCGAGCGTGAGGCTTGAACGGCGGGCGATGGCAGCACGATCGGGAAAGTCCGTGCGGTAGTGAGCGCCGCGGCTTTCCTGGCGCAGCAAGGCGGCAATCGCGATCATCAGTCCCACTGTCGCGGGATCGGACGCCGCATCCTGGCGCTTGGCCAGCGGAAGCAATGTGCTTATGGTCTCGCGCAAGACCTCACCATCCCGCTTCACGCCAAGGGCGCGAGAGGAGAGGGCGCAAGGAGAGTGGATTTGGCGCCGGAATTTCTCGTGCCGTCGATCGCGTTCTGACGCCGATCGGAGATCCCGCCACGCTTTCGGCGACCCAGCGTGCGCACACAACGGCCTCGGTCAAGGAATTGCTGGCAAGCCTGTTGGCGCCGTGCAACCCGGTCGAGGCGACTTCGCCGCAAGCCCATAGTCCGGCAACGGAGGTACGTCCGTCCCTATCCACCGCGACACCGCCCATGTGATAGTGCTGGGCCGGCCGTATCGGAATGAGGTCGCGCTCCGGGTCGATGCCGGCGCGACGGCAGGTTGATGCAATCGTCGGAAACTGCCGCGCGAATGTCGGGCCGGGCTTTTCGCGTCCATCGAGAAAGACGCGATGACCGTTCAAAAGATGCTTCGAGATGGCGCGGGCCACGACGTCGCGCGGGGCGAGTTCCGCGTCATGCAAGTCTTCGAGGAAGCGCCGGCCGGTTTCATCGACGATCTCAGCGCCTTCGCCGCGAACCGCCTCGCTGATCAGCGTCATGGGGCGGTCCGGTCCGTCGAGAGCGGTCGGGTGGAACTGGATGAACTCGATATCGGCAAGGACAGCACCGGCACGCGCCGCAAGTGCCAGGCCCTGTCCGCAACTGCCCAAAGGATTGGTGGTATCGAAAAACAGGCCGCCGATCCCACCGGTCGCGAGGACGACACGTCCGGTACCCAGGAACACAGGGCTCATCGAACAGCTTGCCCAAACGCCCCGGATCGTATTGTCCTCCACCGCCAGCCGCCGCGCCTCAACGCCCTCGACGACCACAATCGACGCAGTGGAACGCACGGCTTCGACCAGCGCGCGCATGATCTCCTGCCCACTGCCGTCGCCGCCGGCATGAACGATGCGCCGGCGGCCGTGCGCGGCCTCCAAACCCAGCAGCAGTGCTCCTTCCCCGGTTCGATCGAAGCGGACACCAAGCGTCGCCAGGGTCTCAATCGCGTCAGGAGCCGCTTGCAGGATTCGGCCTGCCATTTCCGCATCGCACAGCCCATCGCCGGCGGCGAGCGTGTCGGCGAGATGCAGTGCCGGATCATCGTCGACGCCAAGGCTGGCAGCCAGTCCGCCCTGTGCCCACGTGCTCGATGCGTCGGTTCCAAGCGGTGTCCTGGACAGAAGAAGCACCGGTTCTGGCGCCAGATGAAGCGCGGTCAACAATCCGGCAATGCCGCCGCCAATGATGATGGGCCGGCCAAAGAAGCTGCGCACATCCGCGCTCACTGGTGCACCTTTGGGTGTCTCATATCGCCAGCATCCGCTCGACGGCGAGCCGGGCCCGGCCGGCAATCTCAGGATCGATGTTTACGACATGCCGGTTTTGCTCGAGAGCCTCGCGGATGTTCGCGAGCGTGATCCGCTTCATGTGCGGGCAAAGATTGCAGGGCCGGATGAACTCGAGCTCCGGATGCTGGAGCGCCACATTGTCGCTCATCGAGCATTCGGTCAGCAGCACGACGCGTGGCGGCTTTTGCCTTTCGACATAATCCGACATGGCCGCCGTCGAGCCGGAAAAGTCTGCCTCCGCGACCACGTCGGGCGGACATTCTGGATGCGCAAGCACGATCACACCAGGATGATTTTCGCGCAACTCGCGGATGTCGGCCGGCGTAAAGCGCTCATGGACTTCGCAGTGGCCTTTCCAGGCGATGATCTTCACGTCGGTCTGGGCGGCGATATTCTGAGCCAGATACTCGTCCGGCAGCATGATCACCCGAGGAACACCCAGGGATTCCACGACGGCTTTCGCATTGCCCGAGGTACAGCAGATGTCGGACTCGGCTTTCACTTCGGACGACGTGTTGACGTAGGTGACGACAGGCACGCCGGGATAGCGTTGCCGCAGCAGGCGAACGTCCTCGGCAGTAATCGAATCCGCCAGCGAACAGCCGGCGCGCAGATCGGGAATGAGCACCGTCTTTTGCGGATTGAGCAGCGTTGCCGTCTCGGCCATGAAATGCACGCCGGCGAGAACGATCACATCCGCTTCGGTCGACATCGCCTTGCGGGCCAGCGCCAGGCTGTCGCCGACGATGTCGGCAACGCAGTGGAAGATCTCCGGCGTTTGATAGTTGTGCGCGAGGATGACGGCGTTGCGCTGCTTCTTGAGGTCGAGAATGGCCTCGATGTCCTCGGCAAAGACCGGCCATTCGATCGTGGGGACAAAGTGGCGAACGCGCTCGTACAGGGACGCGCCTGAAGGCAGGATGGCGCTCATCGAGCCTCCGGTTATAGTCCACAAGAATATAAGACCTATATATCCGTTGTGACTATAAGTGATGTCAAGCCCTCGTAAGCGGCAATTTTGTCCCAGCCACCGGCCTCTCATCGAGAATGTCGTGGCGGAAGCGGTAGAGCTGCGCCGGCCGGCCGCCGGTTTCGGTGGTCGTCTCTCCGGTTTTCTCCACCAGCTCTTGTTGTTCTATCAGCCGGCGAAAGTTCGGCTTGTTGATAAGCCTGCCGGAGAGCGCCTCCACGGTTCGCTGCAGCTGCAAAAGCGTAAAGAGCGGCGGCATCAGTTCGAACACGACGGGCCGGTATTTGATCTTGGAGCGCAGCCGCGCAACAGCCGTTGCCAGGATGCGGCGGTGATCGGCGATCATCGATTTGCCCGCTACCGGAGTAGGTGCGGCTGAAGGTCTACCGCGTATCGCTTCCTCCACAAGCGCCGCCTCATAGAGTAGTTCATAACGCTGCAGCGCGAACTCTTCGTTCCATGACCGGTCGTCGAAGCCGAAGGCAACAGCCGCGCGCCGCCGGCGATCAAGCCGTACTGCTGCGTCGCCAGCGCTATCCGCCCATTCCCTTAGGCGCGGTCGCAAATCTTCCAGCACTGCCGCCGGCGCGCCAGAGCGGTGATCCTCCCATGGAAAATAGTCGTACCAGCTTGCCCAGGATCGCCTGGCTGCGGCGCCCGCATCTTCGATCTGCGTAAGTGCGAGATAGCTGATCGAGATCACGCGCTCTTCGGCGCCGATCCGGTCGCGATCGGCGAAGGTGTAGAGCTGTTCGATATAGCCGAGCGGGTGGCCGGTTTGTTGTTCGACCCATCCCCTGAGGCCCGACTGCAGCGAACGATGAGCAAGCTCGAATGGCCCCGAGGGCAGCGCGGCTTCCTGTCCAACGGTGAGAACACAAGGTCCACCACCGTTCATTGCCACAACGACGGCGATCAGGTCGGCTTTGACGTCGTTGGCCTTAACCGCGGCCTTGCCTTTCCTAATGCCTTTTGCGCGATCGTCCATGGTCCCCGAAGTGGTTGGGCAGAGCTTTGCCGCGTAGGCGGCTGAATCGATTTAATTTGGTTTTGTCTGATAATTGTCGGCGCGTCAACACCAAGCGGGGTCGCGATTTTAGCTCCTCGCCGCTGCACAAAAATGTGCCAAACGCGACACCCGTGGGTGGTAACGTTGGGGAACGAGGCGTCCATTGAGCGCGGTTGCCAACTCCAAGGCAATCACACGGCCGGATGTACACGCCGATTGCAAAGCTCGTCGATCGACATTGCGACAGTCTTCTCCAGTTCGCCCGCGCCGCCAACTCCAGCACAGCCTAATGCGAGTCAATAAATCGACGCGCCGGCACTATTGTTTCAGGTGAAATGAATCTAGTTTCAAAGGGTTCGACCGATAGGTCGGGCACAGCTGCGGCCATCACGGCCATTTGACATAAACGCGTCGCCCGATTGAGATTATCTTGACGGTAGCGTAGTTCGCCATCCTGCCAGTCGAGATGATCATGGGCAAATATCGAGACCATCGCGAGCCACGCGGGCATCGCCATGACGATGACCCCGTTTCTTTTTCGGAACGGACCTCCGAGCCAAGCTACTTTCAGCGCCCGGCGCCCGTCACCGCACACCCTGTCGACGCCGAGGTATTGTGGTTCACAGTCAGCAAGGGTTTTGGCTTCGTCAAACTGTCGGACGGCAGGGAGGCCTATCTGCACGTCCGAGTGCTAGAGGCGGCCGGAAGCCGGGATATTGCCGAGGGGACGCCTCTCAAGGTCACTGTCGAAAAAAGTCCGAAAGGTCATCAAGTCGCGCAGGTGCTGGAGATCGGCGATCAGATCGCGAAAACTCCGTCACATAAGCTCGCCGCTGGAGGGACCATCGCCGAGACGGGTGCGGAGCTGGAGAGCGCGGGCACGGTCAAGTGGTACAAACCCGAAAAGGGTTTTGGCTTCATTGCTCCTGACAACGGTGAAAAGGACGTCTTCGTTCATGCCAGCACCCTGGCCCGCTCAGGGCTCAGCGTGCTGGTGGAGGGACAGAAGGTGTTTGTCGAATGCGGGCAAGGCAAGAAAGGCTTGGAAGTCCGGAGCATTCGCCTCGCCTAGCAGGCTGTTGAAGAAGGATCACGTTTGGCCTTGAGGATAGCCTCGTCGCCGTTCTGATAGGCGAAGGTGATGTCGATCGAGCCGTCGTCGAGCAATTCTGCGGAGCCGTCGCCGGTAACTTCGTCCATCTCATCGAAGCCGGCCCATGTGAAGAAGACCATTGACGGCCCGTACCCGAGATCGAGGCCGGCTAGCAGGGCGCCAAAGGCGATCTCACCGTGGTTGTCGGCCCCAATGGTGACCGTGGCGGGTCCGCCGAGGTCGAGATAGCCGCGATCCCACAGGTCAGCTTCGATGATCCGCCAGCGGCCGATCAGTTGACAGCCCGCGGGCGCGGTCATGTCGGCACCGCCAGCAGCTTCGGCAACCGCACGAGATTGTAGGCGGCGGCGTTGAAGGTGAAGGCCCATCCGACGCGGTCGCGGCCACGCAACTTCGTCTTCGCCTGTCCGGCGACCGTCTTGATCCACCCGAACGCCTCTTCAATGCGCTTGCGAATACGCTGACTGACAGCATAGCCGCCATGCCGCGTCGTGCGCCCGTCGATCGCCGAACTCCGGCCGCTGGTGTTCTGCGCCACATGCGGCGTCACCTTCATCGAACGCAGCTCATTGATGAAGTCTTGCGCGTCATAGGCCTTGTCGGCACCGAGTGTGATCGCCTGTGGCCGCTCCGCTCGCGGTTCGATCATGTGCAGTGCGGCCACCCGCTCAGCATGCCCGTCGGCAAACGTCAGGCAGGCGTCGACCAGAAGGCCATGGCGGTTCTCCATCAGCCCATGCCCCATGAAGCAGAGCTTCGCCTCCTTGCCCCGCCCTTTGCGATAGAGCCGGGCATCCGGATCGGTGGTCGAGGCATGTGTGTCGTTGGATCGCTTGTGGCCATGGAAGTCCGCTTCCGCGTTTCGCCCGCCCCCTTCAGCCGGCGGCTCGCCATGACCACCGCTTGGGCCGTCCTTCGGTTTGACGCTCTTCATCGATGCCCACGCCTCGATCAGTGTGCCGTCGACCGAGAAGTGATCCGTCGACAGAAGCTTCTTCACCTTGGGTTGCGCCAGCACCGCCGCCAGGAACTTTGCAGCGATGTCGCCCTCCAGCAGCCGGTCACGGTTCTTGGAGAACACCGAATGATCCCAGGCCGCATCGTCGACGCCAATCCCGACGAACCAGCGGAACAGAAGGTCGTATTCCAGCCGCTCCATCAACAGCCGCTCCGAGCGGATCGAGTAGAACGCCTGCAGCAGCATCGCACGCAGCAGCTTCTCCGGTGGGATCGACGGCCGCCCAATCGGCGAGTACAGCGCCGCAAACTCCCGCTCCAACGCCGAAAGCGCCTCATTCACAATCGCCCGAATACGGCGCAACGGATGATCGCGCCGCACCCGAGCCTCGAGGTCCACGTAGCTGAACAGTTCGCCCGTCTGTCCGTCACCGCCCCGCACGATTCACTCCCACCTCTTCGTGGTCAGAGTGAATCACGAACCTGAGACTGTCGCGAGCCCTTTTTCAACAGCCTGCTAGACGGCGCATCGCCCACGGCCCGTACGAAGATATTGCAGTGATACAATTTACGGGCCGGTCGCAATATAAGTACAGGATTTGACCGATATGCCCGAGATCAGTCGGACGGGTTGGCCCTCAACTTCTGTCTCAGAAAAATCCGACACTTGTCGAGCATGTTCGACGAAGTTGCAGGGGTGCACGGGCACGGCCATCGCGCCGGCTACCATTCAGTGCGGGTCCATGAGGGAACGGTTAGCCTGCCCGCCTCAAATCCCGCTGTCGCGCCCTAGCTGCTATGAGCAGGCAAGTCTGGTCGCTTAGTCCGGTCTGGAAAAGGCGCACGAGGTCAGAGGCAACATTTTCGGCTTCTGGTGACCCCGGCTGGATATGGCTCTCTTGGCAAAGCTGGTCGAAAACCGACTTCAGGCTTTCCAAATCACTTGGATAGAGGGCTGGGTCAAGGTTGAGACGATCAATCGTCCGGGCCTCCTGCGGGCTGAGATCTTGAACGACACAAAGGCGGCGGCGGAGAGACCCGCCGACAGGCGAAGATGACTCCGCCGAAAGTGCTTGTCATCAAAAAAGTTACTGACGGCTCGGCACATTCTTGACAACGAGGCAGGACCATATTCCTATCATGTTTTTGGCCGAGACAGCAATGCCTGCCTGCCGCAAACGCATCCAAAACCGATGCCTATCTGGACCGCTTTTGGCCCTATTACGCCGCTGCTGCGAGACGGCCTACGAACCCGCCCACAGCCGGGCTGCGTCAATGGCAACCGGGCCACTGCAGAGGGCAGAGGGCATATCTGCCGCGACACCCAGCCGCGCTCAAGGTTTGCTTCTGGCCCAGGCCAACAAAATCAAGACCTTCTGGCTGAATCGATGTGCGAGGCTGTAGCGCCCTTTGATCAGGCCGCGTCGGGACCTTCCGATGCGAGCAGCAGGGCGACTTCGACGCGGTTTCGGCCTTTGTGCTTGGCCTTGTAAAGGGCGGTGTCAGCGGCAAGAAGCAGGCCTTCCGGCATCCTGATCGTCCCGCCCGATCGTGACAGTGCGGTCGCTGAACCAATGCTGACGGTGACGCGTCCGCCGCCTTCCGGATTGTCGCCATGAGGCAGGCCGAGGTTTTCGATGGCGAGCCTCAGCCGTTCCGCTATTTCGAGCGCTCCTTCGCCATCGGTATCAGGCAAGATGACGGCGAGTTCTTCCCCGCCATATCGGGACGCCAGATCCCCAGGACGATTAAGCACGTCTCTTATTGCGGCAGCGACGGCACGAAGACAATCATCGCCTACCTGATGACCATATTTGTCGTTAAAGCCTTTGAAACGATCGATGTCGAGCAACAGCAAGGACATCTGTCCAGCGCTACCAACGGTGCGCCGCCATTCCCTGTCCAAGGTCTCGTCGAAGGCGCGGCGGTTACCGA
The DNA here is from genome assembly GCF_055456085.1 of Mesorhizobium subarcticum. NCBI lineage: Bacteria > Pseudomonadati > Pseudomonadota > Alphaproteobacteria > Hyphomicrobiales > Phyllobacteriaceae > Mesorhizobium > Mesorhizobium subarcticum. The sequence goes on from NZ_JBVBEG010000002.1 coordinate 409,383, forward strand.
GGCCGGTCAGCCCGTCCGTCATCGCAAGTAAGCGAAGTTGTTCTTCGAGCCGTTTGCGTTCTGTTATATCTCTCATGATCAGGACGAAGTCGCCTGGAACGCCGGTTAGCGGATCACGGACGATGCGCGCCTTGCTCTCAACCCAGATAGTTTTCCCATCCTTGCGCCGGATCTCGATCGCAAGCGGCTCGCCTTCATCTGCTCCGGCAAGCAAGAGCGCGGCTGCCGCAGCGATGTTTTGAAGATGCTCGGGCGGGACGAACTCCTCCGGACCATGCCCCACCATTTCCTCCGGCAGCCATCCCAGAAGTCGGGTGCATGACGGTGAAACGTAGCGTGCCTTCGTGTCCGGCCCGAGTTGCATGATGACGTCACCGCTGTTCTCAGTGAGCATCCGGAAATTCGTTTCCTCCGGGAGAATGTCCGATCGGATAGCCTGGCCTGCCGATGACTGCCCCGACCCGGTGCGACCAAACGCCTTGCGAATAAGCTGTGACGCGGATGGCATGCGCATTTTGTCTCCTCTTCGGACATTCTCTGCGAGGCGCCGCAGCACTCTGTATCGCCTGCTCAAGCCGCCCCCAGGGAGGGATTTCTGTCAGGCGATCCGATCGATTGGGTTCGCTATCCCGCTCGCTACCCTGGTCTCCTCAGCAGGTGGTCGCCCGAACTGCTTCAAAAGGCCTTTCGCTATTTGACGTGGTACCGCTTGCGAAAACAGATATCCCTGACCCAACTGACACCCGATCTCTGCAAGTAAAACGGCCTGGGCTTCGTTCTCGATGCCTTCGGCGATGACCTGGATGTCGAGCTTGCGAGCGATGCCAACCAAGCCCTCGACGATGGCCAGGCTCGGATCTCCCTGGACAAGGCGATCAATGAAGGATTTGTCGATCTTGACGATATCGACCGGCACCGTCAGCAAATGCGTGAGCGAAGCGAAGCCGGTTCCGAAATCATCGAGCGCGACGCGCAGGCCATGGGCCCGCAACGCCTTGATCTCTCGAGCGACGACCGGATCCCGCTGGCCGAGATAGACCAACTCCGTGACCTCCAAAATGATATGCTTCAATGGAACGTTCTCGCGACCGAAGGCGGCTTCGAGACGCGCGTAAAGCGTGCCGCTATAAAAATCGGCTGAAGTAATGTTGATGCCGACATGCTGCAACGGAATACCTTGATCCAGCCACGAGCGCGCGTCCGCTGCGACGATCGCCATCATGCGTTCCGTCAGATTCGAGGCGACGCTGACATCGGATGTCGCCTGGTGAAACGCAGCGGCGGAAACGACCTCGCCATCCGGCTTGCGAAGGCGGCAGAGGGCCTCCATGCCGACGATCGCGCGGGTGTCGAGCCGCAGGATCGGCTGGTAGAACGCGTCGATCCGGCCTTCGCGCAAAGCCACGTCAACATCGCGGATCACGTCGATCCGGGTCTTGATTGCACTGCCGATTCCCGGCGAGTACAGCACGAAGCCACCTCGCGAAGTTTCCTTGGCGTGGTAGAGCGCGAAATCGGCGTTTTGGCGCACGCTTTTCGCATCGATGTCCCCCGCCGACAGCACTGCGCCGCCGATGGTAGCCTGTGCCAGGATCATGTGCCCGTCGCAATCGGCGGGCACAGCCAGAGTGTCGAGAATATGACGCGCCGTGCTTTCAATGCCGGCGGGCGCTCCGGCTCGCTGAAGGATTACGACGAACTCGTCGCCACCCATGCGGAACACACGGTCCGGCGCTAGGCTTTCGGCGAGACGTGACGCCACCGCCTGTAGCAAAGCATCGCCGGCCGCATGACCGAAGGTGTCGTTGATGGTCTTCAGGTTGTCGAGGTCGAAGATCAGGACCGCCCAGGCGCTCGGTTGGGTACAGGACAGCCGCTCCAGGGCTACGTCCAAACTCGCCCGGTTCGGCAGGTTGGTGAGCGCATCGACATAGGCGCCGTGCTCTCGCTCGATGACCCGCTTGTGACGCTCAAGCGCGATGGCGCACAGGGAGGTACACAAGGCGACGACCTTCTCCTCGCGAGGGGTGGGGCCGCGCTTCTCCGGAAAGTACAGGGCAAAGGTGCCGAGCACAGCGCCCTCTGCGTCGCAGATCGGGCTCGACCAGCAGGCCTTCAAGCCCAGCGCCAGGACCGGCTCCTTGAAGCCGATCCAGCGCGGGTCGGTCGCGATGTCCTTCGCAGCCACGGCTTTTCCGAGATAGGCCGCACTGCCGCAGGAGCCTACAAGCGGACCGATCATCAGGCCTTCGAGAAGAGCCATATATTCATTCGGGAAGCTGGAACCTGGGAGGGGATGCAACAACCCGTTACCGTCAACGCGCAGAACGGAACATCTGACGCCCGGCAACAGTTTCTCGATCTGGCGGCAAAGACGCTCCGTCGTCGCTTCGAGCGTTTCGCCCCTGGCGATCATTTCGAGGATATTGTTCTGGAGATGCAGCACGTTAACCGCCAATACGTGTGCCCAAATACCCTGTAGCATTCCTGGTGAAGTCACCCTGATAAGGCGCAGCGCACAGGGTGACAGTGTCAGGTAATTCTTTATAAGTGTTATCTTTCGCCTCTGAAAAACCGGGGCCAGGACGCATAGATCAGAGCCAGAAGATAATGGCTGCTGCGATGCAGATGTCCTTTTCGGTGAGGCCGTGCTTTTCGAGGACGCGGCCGGTGGCGGTCTGCAAATTGGTACCGCGGAACTGCGCTACGTCATGGCAAGTCCTCAACCGTCTTGATCTGCGAATCCGGGGGCACCGCGAGATACAGCGCATCGTGGCTGCCGACTGAGGCCAGATATTTCGTCTGCAAGTCGCGCGAGCGGCCGACGAGGCCGAGATCGTTGTTGCCTATCTTCGCGCCGCAATCGAGGCCAATCAGTTGATCGCCAAGGAGCCGGAGAAATACAGTGAGCTGATCGCCAAGGTGACAGGCGTCGACGCCGAGGTCGAATACCTGTTCCATGGACCGATCTCACCTGGAAGCCGGAATACCACCAGGCTGTCGCCACTGCGATCGACACCTTGAGGCTCCTGAAAAAGACCGACCAGTCGCTCGACGTGAACAGCTTTGTCGATGACCGGTTCATAAAGGCTGCATTCAAGGCGTCTGGGCTCGATTATGATGTCTCGCTCAAGAACTATGCCCAGCTGCCTTTGAATGCCAAGGATGCTGCCACCGGTGAAGCGATCAGCGATCCCAAGCGCGTTGCTGAGATCTGGGTCCAGGGTGAGCCGCTCGTCCGACACTCTGCGTCGCCGCAGAACGCATTCAAGGCGCTCAAGGCCATCGAAGGTGAGGGCAAGCCGGTCCGAGTGTTTTATGCGCAGGACCGTGAAAGCGGCATCAAGCTGCTCGGCAATCAGGCCTGGTTCGTGCGCGCCGACGGCGGCGAAGTCAGCGCCTTCCTTCTGAAGGAAAACGCCGAGAAATGGGCCAAGGATCATGGTGGCAAGGTGCTGGATTTCGCTGCCGCCAAGGCCTCGATCATGGCCAGCAATTGAGGCTGGCCATGACGCGTTTCCACCTTGGGCGCTGGTTACGCCGGGCCGGATCCCTCGCCATCTGCCTCATTCTCTGGCAGATCGCATCGAGCCTCAGACTGAATCTCGGTATTGTCACGTTCGAGAATGTGCCATTGCCGGTTGATGTCATGTCGGAAGCGTTGGATTTCCTGCGCTCGCCCAAGTTCTTTGCCCATATTTCGAGCAGCCTGGAAAGGGTTCTGGCCGGCTTCGGCATCGCCGCCGTGATCGGTATCGGCTTCGGCCTCGTCATCGGTCGCTCACGGTGGCTCGGGGATTTCCTGCAAGCCCCGATCGAGCTCCTGCGGCCGATCCCGGCCGTCGCCTGGATTCCGCTTGCGGTTCTGATGTTTTCGTCGTCGGAACTCTCGATGATTTTCATCACCTTCACGGGCGCATTGTTTCCGATCCTGCTCAACACCGTCCATGGCGTGGAAAGCGTCGATCCAAGGCTGATCGCCTCTGCGCGCAGCCTTGGAAGCACGCGGACCGCGATGCTGTTGGAGGTCATTGTTCCAGGTGCGGCGCCAAACATCGTCACGGGCCTGGTCATCGGCATGGGCACGTCCTGGTTTTGTCTCGTCACAGCCGAGATGATCGCCGGCCAGTTCGGTATCGGTTACTACACCTGGGAATCCTACACGCTGCAAAACTATCCTGAAATCATCGTCGGCATGATCCTGATCGGGCTGTTCGGCATGGGAAGCAGCGCCCTCTTGCGAGCGGCAGGGGCGGCACTTCTTCCATGGCACACGAAGGACAGCAAATGATGAACGCCCATCAGCGCAGCTTTCGCCCGGCAACGGGCCGTATCGAGGCCAATCATGTTTCGATCCGGCTCGGTCGCGGCAGCAGTGCGTTCGAAGCCGTCAGTGATGCGAGCTTCGAAGTCTCTCCCGGCGAATTCGTCTGTCTTCTGGGGCCATCTGGCTGCGGGAAGTCGACCCTGCTCGGCGCCTTGGCGGGACATATCAAGCCAACTGCCGGCGTCCTTTCGGTCGACGGACAGCCCGTAAAAGACCCCCATCCGGAACGCGGTATCGTTTTCCAGCACCACACGCTCTTTCCGTGGAAGAACGCGCGCGACAACGTCGCTTTCGGCCTCAAGATGCGCGGCGTCAAGCGCGGGCAGCGGCGTCTCGAGTCCGACAAAATGCTCGATCTCGTCGGTCTGAACGGCTTTGCTGGGCGCTATCCCGGCCAGCTGTCCGGCGGCATGCAGCAACGCGTCGAGATCGCGCGTGTTCTCGTCAACCAGCCACGGCTGCTGCTGATGGACGAGCCCTTCGGGGCGCTCGATGCCCTGACACGGCTTCGAATGCAGGAATTGCTGCTCGATATCTGGGAGCAATTCCGCAAGACGATCCTATTCGTCACCCATGATATCGACGAAGCCCTGCTGCTCGCCGACCGGATCATCGTCATGCAGGCGCAATCCACGAGGAAATCACCGTGCCTTTCGAGAGGCCGCGCATGACCGAGATCATCGCCTCGGGCGAGTTCATGCGCCTGAAAGAGCATTGCCTGCATCTCCTTCATAGCGACAGGCGAGGGGATACTTTGCCCCGGCTTTCTCCCTTGGGCTTGTGAGTGAGTGTCGAAGCGGTCTCGACAGCCGGTCGAGTATGACGGAAGCGGGTCAATGTGGACCCGTTCCCGGGAACGCTTATTGTCAATATTGGCGAACTGCTCGAACTGGCATCGAATGGATACCTGCGGGCCACCATGCATCGCGTCGTGACGCCGCGCGGACCGACGAGCGATCCGGACAAACCGTTGTTCCGCGATGTCGGAACCAACGTTCTGAAAAGCTGGCTGCGTTCGCATCCCGCTGTGGCACGCCGGCACTAAGCCGATCTTCTCGAGTCCGGAGCAGCGCGCCGTGAGGCTTGCGGCAATGCGGAGCACGAATTTTTGCCGTCTCGCGCTTTCTTTGGAATGTCATTCGTCGCCAAAGCTCTGAAATAAGATCAAACAGGCAAAATCGTTCGGCGGTTTCCTCCCATTCCGCCGGACGGTGTTCCCCTCTGAAGGTTTTGACCTTCTTTTGGCCGGGCCGCATTCGAGCCCGGCCTTTTTTGTTCGAGGGCTCCTTGTCCAGCGGAACGCGTTTTTCGAGTTCGATGTCGCGGATGGTTGCCGGGCGTGAGGAAGGCCAGCCTGCGGATGCTGTGCGAGATTTGGGTTTAGGCAAGCGGTAACCGCAATAGCCTTTGTAGCGTAGCCATGCCTTTCAAACACAATACCAGCCGCCGCCATCATATTGAGAAGATGAAGTTCAGGGTGACGAACTGGCCAGAATATGAGGCAGGACTTCGTCATCGCGGCAGTTTGACCCTGTGGGTGACGCCGGAAGCTCTGTCCAGGTGGCAAGCACCAAGACGCAGGACACGTGGCGGCCAGCACCGCTATTCTGATCTGGCGATCGAGACCACCTTGACGCTGGGCCTTGTGTTTGGCCTGCGGCTGCGCCAGGCAGAAGGCTTGCTGGAATCGGTGCTGCAACTGATGGGGCTGGCGCTCGCTGTCCCCGATCATACCACCCTGAGCCGTCGGGCGCGGACATGGCAATCGCCCAACAAACGGCATGATCGCCAGGTTCCGCCGGAGGGACCAGTGCATGTTCTTGTCGACAGCACCGGCCTGCAGGTCTACGGCGCGGGTCAGTGGCTGGAGGAGAAGCACGGCGCCAGATCCCGTCGCAGTTGGCGCAAGCTGCATCTGGCACTGGATGCCGACAGCGGCGAGATCATTGCCCATACCCTGACTGATCAGGACACTGGCGACGTCTCTCAAGTTGAGCCACTACTCGACCAGATTGGCGGTCCGATCGGACAGTTTACTACTGACGGCGCCTATGACGGAAACCCGACTTACGACGCAGTCATCGATCATAGCGCTGCCGCCGCAATCGTCATTCCGCCTCGTGCCAACGCGGTCGAACCATTCGACGATAGACCTCCCGGCCAAAGGGACCAGCATATCGCCGCAATCGGCAGAGACGGCCGGATGAAATGGCAGGTCTCCAACGGGTATGGCAAACGCTCGCTGGTCGAGACCGCCATAGGGCGATACAAGTCCACCATCGGGCGGCGTTTGCGGGCACGGTCGCTTCCCGTTCAGCAGACCGAAGTCGCCATCGGCTACGCCGTCCTCAACCGCATGCTTGCCTGCGCACGCCCGAAATCCGCGCGCCGCAAGGCGGCCACGGCATAGTCTGCCGCTTCAAAGATCGACATCCGCGCAAGTCCGGACCCATGCACCAACGCCTTGTTCCGGTCATCCACGAAACCAATGCAAAGGCGCGCCGCCGGCCAGTGCATGGCGACCAGCTTCACCAGGCTTGCGGGCTGCCCAACATCCGTAGCAGCATCCGGCCCTGATGGTCCTGTCCTCCGAAGAATATTGCCAGAACCCTTATCAGCTTTTGTTCTTCCAAAACCTCGAAGTAGAAAATAGCCCGATGTTTTGTGACATTTCGGATGCCATCCCCGAGCTCTGGCCGGAGGGTGCCCTGAAACGGTGCGTCTGCAATCCGTTCCAGGGCTCGCTCAATCTCTGCAATACGAGATGATGCATGTTCGAAAGCGGCCTCTGGATCTTCGCCAAAATCTAGTCCGGCAGTGATGAGAAAATCGAATATCAGTTCCAGGTCAGCGGCAGCAGCTTCGGACCGTTCAACCCGAAAGGCCATATTCAGCCTTTTTTCTGCTGATCATATCCAGGGTCTGACGACGGCCTTCTTCCAGACTGACGAACTTGCCGGCACGGCGCTCCGCAAGCAGCACACTCAGTGCTTCTGTGTGTGATCGTCGAGCTTCCGTTTCATCGCGCAACATCTCCAGTCCATGCTGGATAGCCGCACTCACGCTGGAAAACCGACCTTCAGCCACAAGAGTCCGTACAAAGGAATCCTGGGACTCTGTTAGCGAGACAGACGCTTTGACACTCATCTCCAATCTCCTTCTGGCATCAGTCTATACTACTCAGTAGCATAAGGCAATATTCTCCGTTTCCACGGCACGCCCTTTGGGCCAGGCTCTATTCCGCCGCGGCCTTGCCGCAGCTCCACGGAACCCAGTGCCGGGTTTCCGCATAGTCATGTGACGATCCTTCGTGCTGCCGGCGAGATCTCGCCGGGATAGTCGCGCTCGAGGCGCGAGATCCTTCTGGGGGGACTGAGGGTCTTTGCCCTTCTCGCCCCCAAACAGGCTTCCGCCCAGCTTAGGGTAGATTGAAAGTACGTGTAAAAAAGTTCACACAGTCGATGCTTTTGCCGATCGGACGCGTTTGACGCCAAATAAAACATGATGGCTGTTTTGCTGTGCGGATCGATCGCGGCTCTATTTGACTGATGAGCCGACGGGGTTTTGGTAACAACCGGGCAGTTACTTAGCGGCTGACCACCCGAAGGGCCTTTTCCGAGTGAAACCGCGCTCTTCCTTTGCCGCTGGATTTAGCCAGGTAAAGTGCTTGATCGGCCTTATGCAGGAGAGCGGCGCTTTCCTGTCCGTCGGCGGGCGATACGGCGATGCCGATGCTAACACCGATTTCGACGACAGTGTCGGCTAGTCTGTACGGGGCTCGCAAAGTCTCAATGATTTGGTTCGCTCGCGTCCGCAACTCCTCATGATTGGTCAGCACCGGCATGACGACGACGAACTCATCACCGCCGATACGGGCCGCGGTGTCCTGCTCGCGCAGGAGCGATTGCAACCGCTCCGCGACCTGACAGAGAAGCTCATCACCGGCAGCGTGGCCGTGCCCGTCGTTGACCGCTTTGAAGCCGTCCAGATCGAGATACATGAGCGCCACGCCCGGCTGTCGGCTTTTCAGATGGCCGATAAGGTGATCCAGGCGATCAAGCAGCAGCACGCGATTGGGCAAGCCGGTAAGTGCGTCGCGCATAGCGCGAGCCTCGCTGCTGCGGATCAGCCGGGCCGCCTCTCCCGAACAGCGAAGGACGAATATCGACAGAGCCACGAAGGCGCATAGGGTGATGATGAGAACCGGTCCAGCCATTCGCAAGAGCGCATCACCGGGACGCGCAGGATCCCAGGCCAGATAGCGGGCCGTTGCCCGTATCTCGTCCGAAATGCGGATTCGCGCACGAGGATCTACACTCTCGTTATCAAAATCAACGAATCTCAGATTGGGCAGCAGATAAGTATGCCCAAGCTCGGCCAAGCGGCGTCCGTTCAAGAGGTCCACGAACACAACCAGATAGCCGGTATCCTGCGGCCGCACCTTGTCTTCGAAGGGGCGCAAGGGTGCTACCGCCACCATGGCGAGTTCGTTTCCTGCGGTTACCAGACCAGACGTTGGGCTAACGTGATCGCCGGCGCGATTATGCGCAATTATTTCGTTGAAGCCGTTGGACAGCAGCGACTGGGCATCCGTCGCTCCGCCTTTTCCATCGACGTAAGAGTAGACGGTACGATTTTCGGGGTCCAGCACGAACGACATAGCCAGCCCATAACTCTCCGCGCCGCCTTTCCCGATATTGCCGTCGACCCAGGTAAAATCGAAGCGATCGATGATCGCGGCTACGGCTTCATCCCAATGGCCGTAGTCTGCCGCTCCCTTGGCAAGGGCTTCGCCATGAACATCAACCGCAGCGCGCGCCAATCGTGCCTGTTCGCCTATCGCGGTTTTTGTCTGATAGTTTGCGAGCCAGATCAGACCGCCAGCCGAACCAACGAGGAGCAATGCAGTCAGCAGAGCAAGCGGCAAAATAACCTTGAAGAAGAATTGCCGTGTGGGATCGACTTGCCGCTGCATTTTCTCTCTCAAGGGACAGGATTTTTATAGCAAAGGGCGGCGTGAAATCTACAAACCCGGTCGCTCTCGGCTAAGTGTAGCCAGCCGCCTCTGGATTTGAGCTATGCCCGCCTTCAATCTATAAGTCGTGAAGAAAGAATCGCGGTTTAAATCTATTCCGCGTTATATTTTCAATGAAACTGCCCGCGAGTAGTGCAACTTGGGGTTTGAGTAGCAGCGTGCTACTCAGACCCCAAAGCTCACGCCAATCCCTGACGTTCACCTATCGTTCTTCAGCTTGGCCAAAATCGCATCAGCTTCGGCCCGATAGGGCCAAATAGGCCGAGACGATTTCGGCCGTCAGGGTCACCAGCAGGTCGGGGGCGTTGTCGTCGATGGCATGCGGATCTCCGGCTTTGGTGTCGCGATGTAGATAGATGAACCTGCGATTTTTTCAGCCGTGGTGGTGGTTTTGGCGTCACGCAGTGAGGGTATCGTTGCTTTGACGAAGGAGTGGCGCCGATGTGCGCTTTCTGAGATTGACACTTATACCCTGGCTATCTGGGCAGCGCTGGATTTTCCGCGCAACGGCTCTGGAGGGGATACAATCACCCGGTTCCTGCCTTGGCTTTTAGCCTCGTACCGCGCCGTATCCGCCCTCGCAACAAGCTCCAGCGGATTGAGAAACGGATTTCCCCCCCCATGCTGGAAATGCCGACGCACGCGGTAACGACGCCAAACTCGATGTGTTATGCCCAGTGACTGAAGTTCGGTCCGAAACTGCTCCGCCAGCATAACGGCGTCGGCCAATCCCGTCTCGGGAAGCAGGACGACGAATTCCTCGCAACCGTAGCGCGCCGCGACGTCGGCCGAGCCCCGCGTGATTTCCTCTAGGCATTTGCTCACGCTTTTCAGACATTGGCCGGCGTACTGATCAGCTGCTGACGGTCGCCCCGAAGCTTCGCACCAGGGGAGCAGAAACCGTGGTCCGGCAATTTCTGAGCGAAGATGCAGTGTCGATCTCGCCCCTGTCAACATTCTTCCACGAAAGGACAAGCGTCTCTAGTCGGGGCCGCTCCTGCCCTCTGCGCATCGACCTGTCGCGCGCCAAGGATCAGGCGCACGACAGAAGCAAAGGAGGGCTACATGCCCATCATGGCTGGCGCGAGCAGCGCGATGTTGTGCTTGAACATATCGAGATAGGTCGGGGCGGCCTCGTCCTTGCTCGATAGCGCGTCGGCATAAAGTTCGCCTCTGGGCTTAACGCCGGTTTCACTGGCAATCTGCTCGATCAGGCGGCTATCGCTCATGTTCTCGACGAAGAGCGCCTTGACCCCATCGGTCTTGATCTGCTGGATCAGCTTGGCGACGTCCGCAGCCGACGCCTCGCTTTCGGTGCTGATGCCTTCGGGTGCCAGGAACGTGACGCCATATTCCGCCCCGAAATAGCCGAAGGCATCATGGGTGGTGATGACCTTGCGTTGCCCTTCCGGAACCTCGGCGATCCTAGCCTTTACCTCAGCGTCGAGAGCGGCGATTTCAGCCGAATAGGCCGCAGCATTCGCTTTGTAGCTGTCGCATCCCGCTGCATCCGCCGCGCACAGTCCGGCCGTGACGTTCTTGACGTAGACGAGGCCGTTGGTCAGGCTTTGCCAGGCATGGGGATCGGTGATGGTCTCACCGTCCTCGTCCATCTTCCGCGACGAGATACCTTCGCTGGCAACGACGACCTTGCCTTTGTATCCGGTGGATTCAACGAGGCGGTTGAGCCAGCCCTCGAAGCCGAGGCCGTTGACGAAAAACAGATCCGCCTTGGTCAGCGCGACAGCGTCGGCCGGTGTCGGTTCATAGACGTGGGTGTCGGCGTTCGGGCCGACAATGGTTGTCAGCGCGATCCGGTCGCCGCCGACGCGCGAAACGATGTCGCCGAGAATCGAAAAGCTGGCAACGACGTTGAGATTGGCCGCCAGCGCGGTCGAGGATGAGAGCGCAAGGAATGCCGGGATGGCAAGCATCAGCGTACGTTTGGTGAAATTCATGTCGTTATCCTTCAAGCTGTACGGTGACGCTTTGGAGTAAGGCGGATCGTCACCATTCCGCGGCTTCCAAACAGCATGGAGACGACGTAGATCGCGCCTGCTGTCAGAATGATGGCGGGCCCGGAGGCCACGCTGAGATGGAAAGAGAGCAAAAGGCCGATATAGCTGGAGATTGCGCCGATCAGGATGGACAGAAGGCACATGCGTTCGAGGCTTCTCACCCAGAAGCGGGATGCGGCGGGCGGCAGCATCATCAGGCCGACGGCCAGCAAAGTACCCAGCGCCTGAAACCCGCCGACGAGGTTCATGACGACCAGCGCCAGGAAAATCAGGTGGATCGGATAGCCCGATTTGCTGACGCTGCGCAGGAAGACGGGATCGAGACATTCGGCAAACAAAGGACGCCAGATGACGGCAAGGATCGCCAGACTGACCGAAACGATGGCACCGATCATGATCAGTCCGTCATCGTTCAACGCCAGTACAGTTCCGAAGAGGACATGCATCAGATCGACATTGGAGCCTTTGAGGCTGACCAGCATGACGCCGAGCGCCAGCGATATCAGGTAGAATGCCGCAAGGCTGGTATCCTCCCGCTGTACAGTAAAACGCGAGACGGCACCGGCGAGAAACGCCACAAGAATGCCGGCAACAAAGCCGCCGATCGTCATCGGCAGGATTTCCAGACCCGCCACGAGGAAGCCGGCTGCTGCTCCCGGCAGGATCGCGTGCGCCATGGCGTCGCCGGTCAGGCTCATCCGCCGCAGCATGAGGAACACGCCGACCGGCCCGGCACTCAGCGAAAGGATGATGGCCCCTGCCAGCGCCCGCTGCATGAAGGCAAATTCGGCAAACGGCCCCCAGAGAAAATCTATCACGACCGTGCTTCCTTATGATCGGTATGGTCGTGCCATGGTGCCGTCTCGTCGAACGCTTCCGTCATCCGCCGCGCCCGAAGCATGTTCTCCGCCTTTAGCGTGCTTTCAGTCGGTCCCCAGGCGATCGGTTCTCGGGCAATCAACAGCGTTTGCGGAAACGTCTCGCGGACAAGGCCGGTGTCGTGCAGAACGGCGACGACGGTGCGGCTTTCCGCATGCCAGCGCAGGATGACATCGATCAGGTCCGCCGTGGTCCTTTGGTCGATCGCCGTGAACGGTTCGTCCAGGAGAATGATCTGCGCATCCTGCAGGAGAACGCGCGCAAACAGACAGCGCTGCAATTGACCGCCCGACAGCGTGTCGATCTGGCGGTGTTCGAAACCGCTGAGGCCGACGGCCTCCAGCGCACTGGCTATATCTATGCGATCGCGTCCGGAGATTTCGCGAAACAGACCTCGACGCTTCCACAGACCGAGTGCGACAAGATCGTTGACGGTTGCCGGAAAGCTTCGATCGATGTCGGCGATCTGCGGCAGGTAGGCGATGTCACGCGCGGGCGTGCCGTGGTGTTCGATGCGCCCGCCAAGCGGCGTGATCGTTCCCATCATACCTTTAAGCAACGTCGATTTGCCCGCGCCGTTCGGACCGACGATCGCCGTCAGCGATCCCTTCGCAAAACTGCCGCTTAGATGATGGACCGCAGGATGGCCGTCATAACCAAGCGTCAGATCGTGCAGCGTGACGGCGGACGCAGGCATCATGAACCGGACACCAGCGGAATAAGCGTCAGCCAGATGGCGACAATCGCAACAGCGGCAATCATCAACCGCCCCGCTATCGACATCATGCCGAGGGACGGCCATTTCCGGCGCTTCAAGAATGTCTCAGACTGCATGGAGACTCCGCAAGGGCAATTCGACCTTGACGTTGTCCTATGTGATGTTATTACATTTGTCTATCGAATTGTAATGTTATTACCTTTCAGGCGTTGGGAATATATGACACGGTTTTCGGCTGATACATCCAGCGCAGTGCGCAGACAGACGATGAATCAAGAAGCGGTTACAGGTCGCCTCGGGGACGGCGGGTGGCATCTGGGTACTTTTTGCGGTCTTCTGAAACAGTTAGCACGCGAGGCGCACAGGCCGTCATGCGGATGGTGCATCGATGCCTAAGATTCCTGTGATCATCCTCACGGGTTTCCTTGGGTCTGGCAAAACCACACTGCTGAACGCAATCCTGGAAAATCCAGCCTTTGACGATAGCGCCGTCATCATCAACGAATTCGGTGATGTCGCAATCGATCACGACCTGGTGCGTATCGGATCGCGCGAGATGCTGCGCACATCCACCAGGTGTTTGTGCTGCACGCTTGGAAGCGATCTCAGGGCAACGCTGTTCGAACTGCACGAGGCTGCACGCACAGGCGCTATGCCGAAATTTTCGCGCGTGATCATCGAGACCACCGGACTTGTCGATCCGGCCCCGCTGGTCAACCAGCTCTTGCCAGGCGTCACGCCGGCGATGGGCCTGCGCGATCATGTCGTCGCCCGCTCCTATGATCTCGCAGGGTTCGTGGCAACAGTCGACATGGTCACGGGCGAACTGGCGATCGAGAACCATTTCGAGGCCGCCAAGCAGATTGCCTTCGCCGACCGAGTCGTCATCACCAAGACCGATCTTGCACTCGATCCGGCATCGAAAAAAGACATCGCGGCACTGGCGGACCGGTTGCAAGGTATTAACCCGGCCGCCCTGATCGTCGATCGACATTCCGCAGATTTCAATGTTGCGGAGCTTTTCGAGCCGAGGGCCTACGTGCCTTCGGCTATTGGTGACGACGTCACAGCATGGCTGGCGCTGGACCAGGTGATCGGTCGCAATCAGGGCCATACGAAAGCACGGCCCAGTAATTTTGACAGGCATGGCGGGCGGATCCGCAGCTTTTCTATTGTCCGCGAACTGGCCGTCGAGCCGGAGGCGTTCGACCGGTTTCTCGATATCCTTCGCCAGTCGGCCGGAGCACGGCTCCTGCGGGTAAAGGGATTGGTCGGTTTCGCAACCGATCCGGACCGGCCGCGCATTGTTCATGCGGTCCAGCACGCGGTCTTCCCTCCGGTCGTTCTTAACGCGTGGCCAAGTGACGACCACACCACGCGCCTCGTTTTTATCACCGACGGTATCGATGAGAAGCCAATCCGAGAGCTGTTCGAGGCAACCCTCCACGCCCGTCCCGTCAGTCTTTCATCCTTGCTCGCGCGCGTCCCGCGATCTGTGACGGAATTGGGCGGGGGCCTGCTCCGGCGCTTGCGATGACGGGCCAAGATTACTTCAAGTAACACGCCAACGAACGGAAACGAACATGAACATCGCCAACATACAGACGCCCGTCACCGTGCTCACAGGCTATCTCGGCGCGGGCAAGACCACGCTCCTCAATCGGATTCTTTCCGAACAGCATGGCAAGAAATACGCCGTCATCGTCAACGAGTTCGGCGAAGTCGGCATCGACAACGACCTGATCGTGGACGCGGACGAGGAAGTCTTCGAGATGAACAATGGCTGCATCTGCTGCACGGTGCGCGGCGATCTCATCCGCATCATTGAAGGGCTGATGCGGCGCCCGGGCCGCTTTGATGCGATTCTCATCGAAACGACCGGCCTTGCCGACCCGGCGCCAGTCGCGCAAACCTTCTTCGTCGATGATGATGTTCGAGCTAAAACCAGGCTCGACGCGATCGTCACAGTCGTCGATGCCAAGCATGTGCTCGATGAAATCGAACAGGCGCACGAAGCACAGGAGCAGCTGGCCTTCGCCGACGTCGTCGTTCTGAACAAGACCGATCTGGTGACGGAAGCCCAGTTGCAGGACGTGGAGGCGCGCATCCGCCGGATCAATCCGACAGCCACCATCCATCGCACCGAGCGCTGCGACATTCCTCTCGACAAGGTTCTGGATTGCGGCGCTTTCGACCTCGACCGGATCCTGGAGATCGAGCCCGACTTCATCGACGGCGATCATGACCACGAGCACGACGACCACATCCAGAGTTTCTCGCTAATTGCCAAGGAGCCGCTCGACCCGCAGAAATTTATGCCCTGGGTCCAGACGATCGTGCAGCGCTTCGGTGCGGACCTCCTCCGCATGAAGGGTATTCTGTCCTTCAAGAACGACGATGACCGGTTTGTGGTTCAGGCAGTGCACATGCTGCTCGAAGGCGATCATCAGCGCCCCTCCTCAGTCGGGGTATCCACTTCCTCATCAATCCCGAATGGACACCCCTGCGGCGCTCGCTGTCTTCGAGCTCCTCAACGATCTCGCCGACAGCATCTGGTCGCACTACGGCGTCCAGCTCCAGGAACTTATCCAGGAGCAGCAACGAGCACCGACCGATCACAGCAATATCGAAAACGCCCCGTCCTCGTTCTAAAGCACACATCCTCGACACGCGGCGGCCTGCAAAGGCCGCCTTTTTGTTCCGTCCACAAGCACCAAACCCTTGTCGTCGTTTAGACGCGCTTTTGAAAAGCCATCAACACATGGTCGAAGATCTGCTGGCGGCGCGTGGGACATCGTTTCGCACCAGACCGTGCGTCTCTGGGTGGAGAAATTGGTAGGCATTTCGCCAATGATATCCGGAGGCGATCCGCCGGCAGGCTCGGCGACAAATGGTACCTCGATGAGGTCGTCATCTCCATTGGCGGCAAGAAGCACTGGCTGTGGCGCGCTGTCGATCAGGACGGTTTTGTTCTCGACGTGCTGGTGCAGAACCGCCGCAATACCAAGGCCGCCAAACGCCTGATGCGAAAGCTTATGAAAGGACAGGGGCGCTCGCCGCGCGTCATGATCACCGACAAGCTGCGATCCTATGGTGCGGCAAAGCGCGACATCATGCCCGGCGTCGAACATCGATCACACAAAGGCCTGAACAACCGGGCGGAGAATTCCCATGACCCTGTCGCCAACCTTTTTCACATTCCACGCCACGAGATCTCATCAGACAATCATCGCGAACTGAGAACCGAAGCCATGCAGATGTGGAACGAAATCGCACGCCTGCAAACCGCATAAGCGAAAGCCGCGTGCAACATTTTTGACCGGTGTCGGTTAACTTTACGGTGCCGCTGATCATGCTCAGCTTGGCCGGAATGGTCAAAGCCTTCGAGGAGCACCGACGATCAGCGGATCTGTGTTACAGGTCGTGTCGGACGATAGAGCGTTTGTTTCCACTAATCCCGTCCGATGGTCCGGAAAAGTTTGGCGACCGTCCTTGCGTCCGAAAGACAGTGGTCCAGGAAGGCCATGCCCTCGATGCCGGCGCTCAAGCAATCGGTTCACCACCTTTACAATCGCGGCCCCAAATCCGAGCACGATAGCGGCCTCGACGCATAGGGCACATGCTTCTGCCTCACGCCCGTTCGAGAACCGCTCGACGAGAACGACCGGCAGAGGTGGCCCAGTGACGGGAACAAGGAATTCTGAGATCGCCAGCGAGAACATCGCATGAAGGGCCGAAATCCCGAACGCGGCCGTCAAGCCGGTTGTAATCAGCGGTACGACAATCGCTCTCATGTGCAGCCAATCCGAAGCGCCGGCCAAAAGCGAAGCGTCGCGCAGCGAAGGCTTAAGCCGCTCAATCGCGGCAAGAAGCAGAAGAAACGCATAAGGCAAGGCGGTGGCAACATAGCCGATCATCAGAGCCGTCGAGGTTCCATAGATAGGCAGATCTCGAATGCCGGGGATCCGGCAATAGACGAGCACGTATCCAACCGCTTGGATGATCTCGGGAAGGCCGGTGATGATAACGGCCGCCGTGCCTATCGCCGCCCTTTTCCTGCTTCCGTAGTTCGCCGTCCAATAGGCGAGTTGCAAGCCGATGAGGCTCGCCACGACACCCGTTCCGATCGCATAGCCGACGCTTGAAACGAGTGCCTGGATCGACGGTTCGCTTCCGCCGATCACTTCGGCAAACCAATGGAGCGAAAGATTTTGCCAGGCGAGGCCACCGCTCAGCGTGAGGGTGCTCGCCCTCAACACAATGGCAGCGAGCGGCAGCACGACAGCCGCCAAGACGATCACAAGCAAGATGGCGATCAGCGGACCCTCGGCGTGGCCGGGCCTGAATCTTTGGTAGGTCCTAAGGCCATGGCCAGCGGCTTGGCCTCGCCACCCGCTCTTTATTCTCCCGACATAAGCCACTATCGCCACCAAGCCCAACAGCAGCGTTGATTGGGCTGCGGCAGCAGCGAGGTCTCCCGGATATTGCAGCGTCGCGGCATAAATGTTGTAGGTCAGCAGCCCGACATTCATGGAGTGTGCGATCGTCGATGCAAAGCCGAAATCGCCAATCACATGGGCAAAACTGACAAGCCAGGCCAGCGCGAGCGCCTGTCCGATCACCGGCAGAACTACTCGCCGCACGACCACTCGTGCCGAGGCCCCGGTGAGGCGCCCCGCCTCGATCATCCCGGGATTGAGACCTGAAAGCCCGACGCGCGCGAGGAAGTAGGGAATGGGGAACACTGCGAGGGACTCGACAAGCATCAGCCCGGGCAGGCTGAAGAACCGTTCGGCTGCATCGGACGACAGTAGCCCCAAGTGAACCAGATAGCCGCTTGGCGACAGAAGCAGGACCCATGCGAGCCCCTTGAAGATGTCCGGCGTCATGAACACGATCCAGGGAACAGCCACCCAAAGCCGGCGCCCCCTTACGGTGGTCAGATCAACGATCAAGGCAATAGCGGTCCCGACTGCTGTAGCGAAAGTCGCCGCGACACAGGCCACGAGGCACGAATTGAGCACGCCTCGTGCCAAGCGCGGAGAAGACGCCAGCTCCAAAAACGGCGCCACCGACAAGCCGAAGTCAGGCCGCCGCGGTGCGAAGATGTTGGGTATTAATGCTTGAAGTATCACCGCCGCTAGTGGCAGCAGGATCAAGCAGCAGGTCAAGCTCCAAAGCGTCATCATGGCAGGCAACGAACGCCATTGCCGGAGAGGCAGTCCCGAGCGAAACAGAGGGAGAATACTTTCATTGCCAATCGTCATCATCGAAATCCGTTCAGGGGCAAGCGCGCCGGTGAAACGCGCTCATCAGATCCACGCGCAGCGCATCCGATGCGTACGAAAAGGAAGTATTCCATTCGGGGTCTGGCTGGCATCCGTGGGGACAACGACGGCATCGATGCGCTCAAGGCGCAAAAGTGTTTCGGTACCAGCTCTTCCACTCTCGCTCCTTCTGCACGATCGTGTTGTCATCGGAGCGGATCCAATCTTGCTTGTCGGGCCGGCCGCCCTTGGCTGCAACGCCTTGCACGATGGGTCCAAAATAACTGTCGTCATCGCCGGAGGTCATCATCGACTTCTGGCCGTCGGGGCTGAGAACGAAGCGAATGAAGTCCTGAGCGGTACTTTCTTTTTTTGTCGCGGCCGAAATGCCGATGCAGGTCACGAGCGCAACGCTTCCCTCGCTCGGATAGACGACCTGAACCGGTTCGCCCTTGGCAATCAGGCCGTAAATCGCGCTATCTTGCTGAATGACGACTTTCGCCTGTCCAGAAATCAGCGCGCGATTGACGTCGCCGCCCGAAAGGCCCGCCATTGCCCTGTTGGTCAGCACGCTGGTAAGCAGCGCCTTGCCAGCCACCTCGCCGTCTGTTTGGAACAATTCGGCCATTCCGTGGAACGCAGAGCCCGACAGAACTGGGTCCTTCATCGCCACCTGGCCGGCGAAACGCCGGAGATCGGACCAGGACTTGGGCGCCTCGCTGGTGGCAAGAATTTTCGTGTTAATGGCCATGGCTACGCCGCTCACCGCTGTGGGCAAAAAGGTGGCACCGAGAGGGATAAGCGTCTTTCCGGTGCTCGAATAGGCTAGCGATCGCGCGAGATCCGGCTGCGGCTTCAAAAGATCATCAGCTGCCACGCGGCTCATGACCGCCGAGCCCTCAACCCAGAGCACGTCGAATAGCGGATTGTTTCCTTCGGCGGCAATCTTGCCGAGCAGTTCGCCCGTCGGAACTACGACGAGGTTGACCGCGATCCCGCTCCTTTGGGTGAAGAGAGTTGCAACCGGCCGTGCCGAGCCGATGGCGGAATAGACCGTAATGGAGTCGGCGGCGATCGCCGCACTCGCAAGGGCACCGAGAATGGCCGCCGCGCTGACCACGCACTTGAAAAAACCAATCATGCTATGCTCCCAATTTGACGGCCGCGAATGCTGCCTCAGCGCCGCAACACCGATCATGTTGACTTCTCGTTTCAGCGTTGAAATGCGATCCATTTCCGCGCCAGTTATTCCGTGGTTGCACGAGTTCATTGCCGCTTGGTAGCGCGTTTCATGCTCTCAGCAAGGATGACAATCGCGCCGACCAACAGCAGGGGGCCGCCGACGAGCCCCGAAACGCCCACCAGCTTGACTAGTCCTGTGACGATCGCGATCCAGAACACAGTAAGGAGAGCCAGCATGCCGTCGTCGACGAACATGCCGACCAGTTCGGCAAATGCGATGCGCATCGCGTTCATTCGGCGGCTCCTTCGGCAATGCGGTGGATGCCGCGCAGCCAACGCACGGCGGAAAGCGAAAAGACAGCGAGGACGACGAATATGCCGACCAGCATCAGATCGGAGCCCAGCCACTCAACGCCAAGCCCCTCACCAATCCAGAACACGCCGAAGCTGGTAAGCATCAGGCCAACTACAAATTTCAGGCTGTTTTCTGGCA
This sequence comes from Mesorhizobium subarcticum, assembly GCF_055456085.1. Lineage (NCBI taxonomy): Bacteria > Pseudomonadati > Pseudomonadota > Alphaproteobacteria > Hyphomicrobiales > Phyllobacteriaceae > Mesorhizobium > Mesorhizobium subarcticum. The sequence goes on from NZ_JBVBEG010000002.1 coordinate 429,302, forward strand.
CTCGTGATAGCGGCTTGTGCGCCATGAGCCCTATCACCAGCACGGCGATGAAGGCGGCCAGCGCGCCGAGCCCGGCATAGAGCGTCGCCCCACGGGCGGCGCCTACTGCAATTACGATAAACACCACTTCGACGCCCTCAAGCAGCACGGCCTTGAACGCCGTGACCCCGGCGAGATAGTCGGCTCGCTTGTCTGCTTTCTGCTTGGAAAGCGTCTCGGTTTCAGTGGCGAACGCCCTGTCCTCGTCATGCAGGGCGATATAGCCGGAAGCTCGGAGTACCGCCTTTCTCAGCCAGCGCATGCCAAAAAGCATCAAGAGAACGCCGATGACATATTGCAGGAGTTGTAACGGGATCAGCGTCAGCAGCGGCCCGAGCAGCAATACCAGCCCGGCGAGCACGACAAAGGCGACGCCGGTGCCAATGAAGGCCGGACGCCAACTCTGGGTGATGCCGACGGCCAGCACAATGGTGAAGGCTTCTACTACCTCGACGAGTGAGGCGAGGAACGAGGCAGTAATAGTCGAGGTAATTGCTGTGATGTCATTCATGGTCGTTTCGCTCCCTACCGCAGTCTAAGCGTTCATGCCGAAAGAATTACGCAGCGCTCCGGTGGGAGCGAGAAAACCAGTTCCTTGCCCGGCTCGACGCCTTCATGCCAGTCGATCCTCACCTTGTGGCCGCCGATATCGAGGCCAAGCTGCCAGCACCGACCTTGAAAGGCGCGCGAATGCACGGTGGCGGCGAGCCGGCTTTCGGGATGTGCGTCGGCACGACGGGCATCCTCGGGGCGAACAACGAGAATGCTATTGCCGTTTTGGACAGTGGGGATTGCAAGCGCGCCCCGATCGTCGCCGTCTACGCGAAAATGACCGACTTCCGCCTTGCCACGAACCAGTGAGAAGCCGATGAAGCTGGAAACGAAGGCGTTGGCTGGAGCGTCGTAGATGCGCGCCGGGGTGTCGAACTGCGCAATGCGCCCGTCGCACATCACCGCGATGCGGTCTGAGACCGCCATCGCCTCGGCCTGGTCATGCGTGACGTAGATCACGGTGATGCGCTCGCGGCGCACCAGTTCCATCATCTCGGTGCGCATGTCCTCGCGCAGCGCGGCGTCAAGGTTGGATAGCGGCTCGTCGAACAGTATCAGCGCAGGCCTTGCGGCAAGGCACCGCGCGATTGCGACACGCTGTTGCTGGCCGCCGGAAAGTTCGGTGGGATAGCGCTCGGCGTAGGGTAGCAACCGCGCCACTTCCAGCGCATGGGAGATGCGGCTTCTGATTTCCGCCTGTGGTATCTTCTGGGCTTTGAGGCCGAAAGCAAGGTTTCCCTCCACCGTCATGTGCGGCCATAACGCATAATCCTGGAAAACCATGCCGATGCGGCGCTTTTCCACCGGAACCTTAGATGTCCGGCTCCAGATCACCTTCCTGTTCAGCGTGATGGTGCCGTCGTCGGGGTCATGCAGCCCGGCGATGGAGCGCAACAGCGTGGTCTTGCCGGAGCCGCTAGCGCCGAGCAACGAGACCACTTCACCGGCGGCGACGTCGAGATCGAGCGTGTCTAGCACCCGCTTGCCGCCGAGCGACTTCACGATGCCCTTGCAGTCCAGTGCGGCAGTCATACGGCGTCTCCTTGGAACGGTTAGGACGAGCGGCACAGTGAGAGGCAGTTGATCGCGGTCCCGCTCACGGCAGCGATCGCCGCACTTGCGAGGGTGCCGAGAATGGCCGCCGCGACGATCGTGTACTTGATAAAACCAATCATGCTATCCTTCCAATTTCGCAGTCGCGGATGCTGCCTCATCGCCCTCGCAGCACCGAACGTGCAGCCTTCTCTCGAAATGCGCACCATGACGATTGTTTATGGTCGCTCTGCTACAACAGCATGACGGTTATCGAAAAATGCGATGTAAAGATCTCCATTTACGATAGGCTGATAGGCTTGAAGTATCTAATCGGGCGCGATGCCGTACTGCGAAGTTCGGCACCGCAAAAGTTGCTGTTGCACGTGTCTTGGCTATTCGCGAGGCACGAAACTGCCTGCGTTCCTGCATTCTGGCCCCTTTTGATGACGAACAAAGCCAGCTCCCGGCGCCGCGACCGCAATCAGAGCAGCGATCGTCCGTTCTAGGTATTTGCCGTTCGGAGCCTCTTTGGGCGGAAGTTGCCCAATATCCCTGGGAGCGACAATCCCGTCATAAAGATCGTCGGAGTGGTTGACGACCTCTACCTCGCAGCAGATCCTGCCGGATTCATCGACAATGCAAACTGCGGTCTCTTTCACCGCGACATCGAGGCCGATAAAGTGTTGCATGCTCCGCTTCTATTGCTGGTGCTTGTGGCTGTTTGGACAGACCACCTTCCGTCAGCAGCTCGAAGCGCAGTACCGTCCTGCATTGCCGTTGAAGTAGGGGCGCAAGTCGGATAGCCCATCGATCCGCGAAATCATTCACTGTAACGCGGGCCTCCGTTAAGCAGGGGCCCAAAAATCGCTCATGAGAGCATGCAACATCGCACCCAATTGCGTGACCGAATCCTGACCTTGGCGCATCCTGCGCCGAGGTCATATAACGCCCTGAACTCCGTGGGTCGTCAGGCTGCAGGCGTAGCCGCAGTTGAAAACCGCATGGGCCCATAGGCTTCAAAATCCGCCGAAGTTCGGCCGTACAGCACTTCCTCTACGGCAGCGCGGCCTACCAGCGGGCTGAGCGATATTCCTGAATGCATGACTGCGACGTGATAGCCGCCGACACCAGTAAGAGAACCAAATACCGGCTTCCCGTCGACAGGATAGGGTCTGACTGTGATCCTCACCTCAGCGATCTTGACGTCTCGCACGTCCGGAAGAACTGTTTCGACAAGTCGGGCAATTTCTTCAGCACCGGCTTTCCCGGCATCGGGCGCATCAATGTCGTTCAGCGTCTGATCAGCGGATTTCGCATGCAAGAGCAGTCGGCCTGCGCCTTCGGGCTTGATATAGATTTTTGGCGCCTTGATGACCCTGCTGACGTTGTTGCGGTTCACGTCTGTGATTACAGTCATCCCTGGTCGCCAATCCAACGGAATTGAATATCCGAGACGAATACCGATGGCGTTGGCCCCGCGGCCTGCGCAATTGATGACGGAGTCGGCTTCCAATTCGCGACCATCGGCAAGGCGAACACCCGTTATCCGGCCCGAGCGCTCCACGAGTTCCGTCACTTTGGCCTCGACCAGAATAGCTCCTCGCTGCTCCGCGCCGCGCATGAGAACGTGACGGTACGAGACAGTGTCGACGGCGCCATCCGTAGGGTAATAGACGGCTTCGCAGCCTTCAAGACTTGACGGGGAGACATCTGGTTCCAAGGCCAGCACATCATCCGCGCTCAAGACCTCGATGGGGTGTCCGTACGAACGCAGACGATCAAGCCGCCCGGCATGCTCTCTTGCTTTCTCTGTACCCGCCGGCCACCATTCGATAGATCCAGTCAGTCTTAGCCAATTCGCATGTCCGATCTCCTCGCCCAACTCGCGATGGGCCCTGTTTCCACGCATCACCAGGTGATAGTATTCCTCTGGGCGCTTGTCGTGAGCGTTCAACCAGGCGAAGCTGGTGAGTGTGGCTCCACCTCTCAAGCCCTCAGGATCAACAACTGTGACCGCCGCGCCTTCTTTCGCCAGGTGGTAAGCAACAGAGCAACCAACTGCCCCCGCGCCAATCACAATCACTTTCATGTTCAACTCCTAGTTTTTGGTTTATTTCGAACGCTTCGAAATGCCGTCTTTGGGACGACTGAATAAGCTGTTTATGGCGCGAGAAGGTTCATCGCAGACTGCCATCCAACCGCTGGCGCCTTCTTGCGCCAAGTGATAAGCAATGGAGCAACCAATTGCCCCCGCTCCGATAACAATTATTCTCATTTATGAAACCTTGCGATCTGTTTGATCCTCTTGCCCCTGACAGGGCTGCCGTCTTCGATTGCTGTTTTACCGCATCACTGCAGTCCTTTGTCCAGCCGGTCGCGCAGCCAGTCGCCCAACAAGCTGATCGCGAGCGTCGTCGTGACGATCAGCACAGCAGGCGCAAACATGATCCAGGGCGCACGGGTCATATACTCCCGGCCATAGCCGACCATATTGCCGAGGCTCGTCAGCGGGGGCTGAACGCCAAGGCCCAGAAAGGACAAGCTGCTTTCCATGAGGATGATCTCCGGGAAGGTAAGCGTCATGGAAACAATGAGCGTCGATGAGATATTCGGCAGGATATGACGCACATATACCCCCGTCGGGCTCGCACCCAATTGACGAACAGCACCCGCGTAGCCTTGTGCACTGGCGGAGATCGCAAGCCCGCGAGAGATACGGGCATAACGCTCCCAGCCGTAAAGCCCCATCAGTCCAATGAACAATGGCAAAGCGTTGCCGAAAAACGCAAGCACCGAGAGCGAAAGGATAAGGAACGGCATGGCCGCCTGGAAGTCGGCGAGCATCAGGATGAACTGCTCGATGCGACCGCGAAAGTGGGCCGCCGCAAAACCCATCGTCGTGCCGAAGCAAGCCGAAATCAGCGTCGCCCCCAGCGCGACCAGAACCGAGATACGAACGGACACGATCAATCGCGACAGAATATCGCGCCCCAATTCGTCCGTTCCGAGCAGATGCTGCGGGTGGAATGGCGATGCCAGCCGGTTCGGCAGATCAAGAGCGGTGTATTGGTATGGGGTGATTTGATCGGCGAGCAGCGCTACGGCGACGATAAGAACAATCCAGAGCACGCTGACGATAACGGAGAATGGGATCCGGCGGTTGGGGTTCTTCCGCTTGCCAGCTGCTGTTTCGGTCACTTTTTCCATCATTTTCATTCTCAGTGTCCTCGGCCAGAGTTGGCTTCGGCCAGACGCGGATCGAGAAAGCCGTAGAGAAAGTCCACGACGAGATTGGAAAGCACCATTGCGACAGCGACCAGCAGGAGAATGCATTGCACGACCGCCAGATCGCGGGCTGTCACCGACACGACCAGCAGATTACCGACACCCGGCCAAGAGAACACGCTCTCGACCACAACCGAACCAGCGATCAGATTGCCAACCATGAAGCCGACAATGGTAACGGTGGGAATCGCGGCGTTCGGCAGGGCGTGGCCACGCACCACCGCAGCCCAAGGGATTCCCTTGGCACTGGCAGTACGAATGTAGGGTTGCCCCAGCACTTCCAGCATCGCGCTTCGCACGAAGCGGGCGAGTACGGCGGCGCCGCCAACGCCGAGAGTGATAATCGGCAGGATGAGATGCAGTAGACTGCCCGTGCCGCCGGTCGGCAGCCAGGCAAACCAGATTGACAGGACTTGAACCAGGACGAGTCCGAGGACAAAGCTTGGTACCGTATAGCCGGCGACCGCCGTGACCATAACGGCGCGGTCGATGGCGCTGTCCCGGTGCAGAGCGGCATAGATACCGGCTGGAATGCCGATCGCCAACTTCATCACAAGTGCAGGCAGGGTCAGCATGAGCGTTGCCGGGATACGTCCGAGGACAAGGTCAAGTGCCGGCCCGCCGCCACGCATCGACCGGCCGAGCTCGCCCTGGAAAATCGCTGCGAAATAGTGGAGATATTGCATCCAGAGCGGCTGATCGAGACCCCACTCCCGGCGAAAGGCGGCCATGGCCTCCGGCGCGGCATCGTCGCCCATGATACTGCGGGCTGGATCTCCGGAAAGCCTGAGGACGATGAAGGCGAATGTGATCACCAGCACGACTGTCAGAACGGCACGGAGGATACGGATAGCAGCGAACCGAAGCATCAGATTCCAACCTCCTTGGTCGGTTGGGCGGCATCGACGGCATGACAAGCGACGGAGCGTCCGTCCGGCAGCGTTGAGAATGTGGGGGAAAGGCTCATGCACTCCGGCCGCACGACGGGACAGCGAGGGTGGAACGCGCAGCCCGTCGGACGGTCTGCGGGATTGGGTGGTTCGCCTTTGAGGATGATGCGCTCACGCGTGCGCCGGCCTGCAACAGGGACTGCCGATACCAGGGCCCTCGTGTAAGGGTGCGTAGGGTTCGAGAGCACAAGATTTGTCTCGCCATATTCGACTATGCGCCCAAGATACATCACAGCAATACGCTGACTGACCTGGCGAACCACTTTCAAATCGTGACTGATAAACAGAAGACTGAGACGCAGGTCCTTTTGGAGGTCCATGAGAAGGTTCACCACCTGGGCCTGGATCGATACGTCCAGAGCCGAGACCGGCTCGTCGCAGACCAGCAACGCCGGTTGCATGATCAGCGCCCGGGCAAGAACGGCCCGCTGACGCTGCCCACCCGACAGCTGATGCGGCAGACTTGCGGCGTGACTGGCATTCAGGCCGACCGCGTCGAGCATCGCCAGCGCCTTGTCGTTCCGCTCCGATGCAGATCCGATGTCGTGAATGTCGAGAGGTTCGCGGACCTGATCGAGGATGGACAGTCGGCGGTCCAGCGCGGCGAGTGTATCCTGGTAGATCATCTGCATTTGCGTGCGCATGCGGCGCCAGGCTGGTGTATCGGTGGTCGGCAGTTCAGACCCGCGGAACAGCACAGATCCGCTGTTCGGTCGTTCAAGACCAAGCGCTATCCGTCCTGTCGTTGATTTTCCCGAACCGGATTCGCCGACGAGCGCCAGCGTCTCCCCCTGTTGCAGCGACAGCGACACGTCATCGACGGCATGGACAGGCACCTTTCTTGCGAAGAGGCCCTGCCGCGTCGAATAGCTTCGGGAAATGCCGTGCAGTTCAAGAATGTTTTCAGTCATGCCAGCACGCTTTTGTTGACGTTCGGGGATTGCTGGGCCTCAGTGGCGGCCCCTGCAATGCAGGCGGAGAAATGGCCGCCTTCGGTTTGCGCGAGTGGTGGAACAGCTTCTTCACAAACTGCCAGACGTTGCGGACAGCGGGGCGCAAACGGGCAACCCGGAGGCATGTTTGCCGGCTCCGGCACCTGTCCTTCGATGGGAATGAGCCGATGCAACGCGCCGTCGAAAGGTGGTACAGCCGCAAGGAGACCTTGCGTATAGGGATGCTGCGGGTTTGCAAAGATCGGGCCTGACGGCGCCGTCTCGACGACGCGGCCGCCATACATGACCATGATGCGTTCGCAGGTCTCGGAAACGACGCCGAGATCGTGGCTGATCAGGACAAGAGCCATGCCCGTCTCGCGGCGAATGGTGGTCAGCAGATCCAGTATCTGAGCCTGGATCGTGGCGTCGAGCGCGGTTGTCGGCTCGTCGGCAACCAGGACGTCCGGTTTTCCGGCGAGCGCCATGGCAATCATGACCCGCTGGTTCTGGCCGCCAGACAGTTCATGGGGATAGGCGTCGAGCCGACGCCCCGCGTCCGGCAGGCCCACGAGTTCGAAAAGACGTTTCGTTTCCGCCCGAATGCTCGATCCCGACACCCCCTGATGTCGCGCGAGAACTTCGCCAACCTGTCGGCCAATCCGGATAACAGGATTGAGCGCGCTCGACGGATCCTGAAAGATCATCGCCACGCGCCCGCCCCTGATCCGGTCGAGCCGCGTGGCTGCTGCGCCCAGCATTTCCTCCCCGTCCAGACGGACGCTTCCTGACACGGTGGCCGTGCGCGGCAGCAGCCCGAGGGCGGCAAGCCAGGTGACGGACTTGCCGCACCCTGACTCGCCCACAATACCAAGCGCTTCGCCCCGTGAAAGCGTGAGGTCGATCCCCCGAATGACCCGCACGCCGCTGAAGTCGACGGCCAGGCCCTCGATCGTGAGCAATGCTCCCGGCGACGAAGCCGCCGGAAACGCGGATGGTGGTGCGGTACCGACGAGATGCGCCGTTCCTCCTCGCGTAGTCATCAGTTCTGCGTATAGGCGGCGTTGAAAGGACCGAAGTTCAGGTCGAGTGTCTGCCCCGGGACCCAGGCGACGTCTTTGCGCTTGCCATAGAACTGACCGGAGCCGTGCAGGATCACACAAGGCGGGTCTTCCCGGTCAATGATCTCGAGCATCCTGCGGATGATCGACCGGCGTGTTTGCGGATCGGCTGTTTCCTTCAGCTTCTCGCCAAGACTGTAATATTCTTCGTTGCTCCAGGCGCCTACCTTCCGCGAGGTACTCTTCGGCCCGAATGTGCGCCATGCATGTGCGAGTGGATCCGGGAAGATGGCCGTCGACGAGCTGTCGTAAATCGCATGGACGGGTTTGGTCTCGATCTGTGCGACATTCTCCATCATCTGGATTTCGACGTTGATGCCGACGGCCCGCCACATCTCGACCATGATCTGAGCGCCCGCGACCTGGGTGGGATAATAGTTGTTCAGAAGCTTATAGGTGATGGTTTCGCCCTTGTAGCCGCTTTCGGCCAGGAGCTTCCGCGCCAAATCGGGATCGTAGGCCAGGGCCGCGAAGTCTTCGATATAGGCTTCGCCGAAGCTTGCAAGTTGGAAGCCGTTTGGAACGGGGAGTTTGTCTTGCCAGAGCGCCTGGACGAGAGCTTTGCGATCGAGTGCGAGGCTTAGAGCACGGCGGACGCCGACTTTTCCGAGAACAGGGTCGGTCTTATCGATCGCCAGAAAGCGGATATTCTGGACCGGCCCGCCTGCAATTTCGATTTCCGGATGTGTCTCGATCTGGGCGAACATATCCGGCGCAATGTCGGTAATGAAGTCGACCTCTCCGGCCATCAGCGCGTTCATGCGCGAGGATAGTTCCGGAATGATCCGGAAATGAATGCCAGCGAAGGGCGGCAAACCGCCCCAATAGGCGTCGTGCGAGGTAAGCTTGACTTCGACATCAAGAGATTGGCTGACAATCCGATACGGGCCTGTTCCAACCGGCGCTGCCGTCCAGGCGTCCCAGGAACCCGCAGTTTCGAAAGCGCGCTTGCTGACGATCTCGGCGCCCCATGACGCCAGCCGCTTCTCAAGCAATACATCGTCGCCCTTGGCATGAACGACAATGGTGTGGCTGGCCACAATCTCGACTTTGTCGATCGTGTCCATCGTTTGCATGGCGGTAGCCTTCCCTGCCATGCCCGGGCCCAGCAGGTGCTCAGGGCTAAAGCTGAAGGCGACATCCTCCGCGGTAAATGGGCCGCCGTCATGGAACGTCACATCCTTGCGCAGGAAAAGGCGAACTGACTTGGTGTTTATCCGTTCCCAGCGTTCTGCCAGGGCTGGGCGCAACGCCATGTGGGGTGTCTGGTCGAAAGCGATCAGCGTGTCGAACATTTGCGGTGCGATGCGCCGTGTCGCGGTATGAGTATATAGAGCGGGCTCAACGGCAGGCGGAAAGCCGGACATGCCGATTCTGAGAACCTTTCGCTCGGTGGCCAGCGCCCGCGCGAAGGGCGTTCCGGCGATGGCAAGCAAACCGCCTGCGACACCCGTTACGATAAGCTGTCGTCTCGTCAGCGATAAATTACCCATGGTTAGCTCCTGTCCTGAGGTTTTGCGGAAATTGCTGTCCCGCGCGGTTTCTAAAAATGATGGCGCGCCTTGGAGCAGAGGGGGCGTACCCGGCCCGTTGAACTTGAAATTCAAGGCGATCAGAATGGGCCAAAGGTCAGTTCCAGCCCGATTTTCATTTTGCCCAGCTTGAAAACACCTCGGTGTTTTGTTAGGGGCTGAGTATCCAGCGGAAGTAACAGACAGGTGACACATATCGAATTATTCGAAAAGACAGTATCGTTTCTGCGATGGTTTTCTGCCGGAACGGTAAGAGACAAAATAAACAAAATAAATAGCTTGCAGAACCGAGGTCTGGCCGAAGGGTTTCTTCAAATTGTTAATGGCGATCCCGCTCATACCCCAGCAGCCTCCGCAATATCATTGGAAGCAACCAAGCCGCCTTCCAGATAAGTTGTCTGATCCACACGAATGCATCGGAGGATCTGCCGGTAGCCATTGAGACCGGTTTCGAAGACCTCAGGTTCCAAGCTGGCCGCAGGCAGGTCCCAGGCGCCTACCAGCACCTCCGTCAGCACCCGTCCCGTCATAGACGCAGGGATTGGCACTTCCAGGAGATGAAGAACCGTGGGCGCAAAGTCGCAGATGCCCGATGGAATATCCGAATTCTGACCGGCGTTCTGAAACGCCGTACCCGCAACGATGCCGACTGCGGCAAGCTCTTTCGGATGCAGCCCGCCATGCACACCAAGGCCGGGGCGCCGCGCGTTGTCGTACCAGGTGCTACCCACCAGCCCGAACTCATCGACTTTGTCGTCGGTCCGGAACGAAAAATAGACGTCGGGTGCGCGCTCGTGGTCGGCAAAAACCAGACTGCTGGCAAAACTGCCCCGGGCTATGCCCTCAACAGCGTTTCGGGCGGCGGTGAAGATCGGCCCGCACCAGGGCCGTTCGGTGAGGACCTCGACAAGGCGGTCCAGATTGCTTTCAGAGCGCTCGGCCAGGTAGAGCGCGCCGACCTGCCCGGGAACGACCACCAGGTCCACGCCGGTATCCGGCGCCGGGCCGGGGTTAAAGCCCGCCTCTTTAAGCTCGTCGATGACTGAGACGCGGTTCTGTGCAGTGATATGGCCATGATCGGAAGCGATGATGATCTGAACGCCGGCCGCCTTTCCTTCTGCTTCCCACCAGTCGACTACGCGGCCGAGCTGCGCATCGCAAAAGGAGATGATCTCACGGGTGGCGGCTGCCCCGGTCCCATGGAAATGCGAGGTCGTGTCCGGCTCGCCATAGGAAATTATCGTTACGTCCGGCTCAAGCTTCGGCCAGACGAAATCGAGAAAAGCGGACGTGATCCAGACTTGCCCATCGGTGTCCGGCTCGCCTTGTGGTGGCGCGGGCGGCAACGGGCCGAGTTGGGCTTCTGCCTGGGCAAGCAAGTCACTCGGTGAACAGGCCTCACGGAAATGTCCGGAAAAGCGGAGATGACCGAAAGATTCGGCCTGATGATTGAATAGCCGCGTCGTCCCAGGGGTGTTGGTCGCAAGGACCGCAAGGCTCTTTCCAGCCTCGTGAAGGATTTCGCCCAGCGTCGGCGCTGTCATCAGGCCGCCCTTGCTTTCGCGGTTCAATCGGTCGATGAGGCGCGCATCAGCAGTGTCGACGTAGAGCTGCGGCACGGCTTTTCGATCAACATACTTGTTGCCCACCATCCCGTGCTTGCTGGATGTCGCTCCCGTAACCAGGCTCGGAAACGCAGCTCGCGTCTCACTCGGATAGATCGTTCGATTGCGGGACAGCGTCGTGCCGGCTCTTTGCACCCGGTCGATGTTGGGAGTGAGCTCGGGACTGATCAGATCGGGACGAAGCCCATCAAAGCTTACAACGAGAATTTTCATGGGGACCGACCCTGCAGACGCAACCTCAGTATTCGTCGCAGCGCGGCATATCGGGCTGACGCAACAAATCTGTGACATATATCGAATAATACGATGCGATAGTGCCATTATTCGATGGACGGCCGCTTACAACATGGAGTGACATTCGGGCTCCTCAGACATGATTGCATTGCCATTCATGTCGTGAACGAGGGCGTCGGCACCCCTTCGCTAGTCGTCTGAGCCCGGACAGGCTGCTGGAGGTGCCCGGTACCCGACGCCACGTTGCGAGAGGTGGCCCACAATTGCCGTTGCGGGCCACCTCGATCGGATTGCTCGATACCTTAGAACGAGCGCTGGAATTGAACGAGACCGCCGATCGCGTTGGAATTGCTGATGTCGAAATTCTTGAAATAGTCGACTTCGGCCGTGATCGTGTAGCCCGGAACAATCGTGTAGGCGACGTTTGCCGCCACGGCGAAGTCCTTGGCGTCGGTATAGGAGACCTGCGCGTTGAGCGACGTCTTGTTGTTGACCAGATAGGAGCCGCCGCCCCAGACGGCAAAATTACCGGTCCAAGGCTTGAAGAAACTCTTGGCGATGTTGTGGTCGGTGCCGTAACCGCCCATCACGAACAGGGTCAGGTCCTTGGTGGCATTGATATCAAGCCGAACCTTGCCGGCCCATTCTTCCCAGGCGCTGTTGTAGGCGCCAACAGCGGTGATCGCCCCCCACCCTGCTTGGTACTTCACGCCGCCGACGACATGGGGGACATAGCTGTCGATGCTCTGAGTGCCGGAGCCTTCTTCAAGCGAAGCTACCGCCGTGAAGCCGTTGCCAGCGTCGAAATAGTAGCTGATCAGGTTGGTGTCCTTGAGGCCGTACGGGATGATCGTGTCTTGCAAGACATTGCCGGCGTAGCCGATGAACGTGTCGTATGCTGTATAATCCTTACCCACGCGCAGACCGCCCAACTGGATCCAGGCGAAGTTCAGTGTGAGGCCTTTGTTAAAGGCGCCAGCGGGATCGGGTCCGAGGCCGCTGCTGGCAGTGTTACCAAAATTGATGCGGGTCTCTGTGTAAGTCTTCAACGTACCGAGCTCGGTTTCCTGGCCGGTCCAGGTCTTCAGCGTGAAGCGGGCATTTTTCTGCCAAGTACCCTGATCCTTGCCGTTCAACTGATCCGTGGCGCGGGCGCCGTCGAACGATCCGACATCACCACCGCCGATAGTGTAGCGGACATAACCGCCGATGCGCAGGCAGGTTTCAGTGCCGGGGATGTAGAAGTAGCCGGCGCCATAAACGTCACAGATCTTGACGTACTGGGCTGGCTCCGGCTCGGCGACGACGACGGCGTCGGCGGCGCGCGCACCGGAAACTGCGATCAGGGCCGCAGCGGAGCTGAGAAGAAGGCTAGTAAGGTTCATTGCTGTATCCCATCAAAAGTTGAAAAGCGGAGACGCGCATCGGCAGTGTCGACGTAGTGTTAGGGGTGAGTTCGGGACTGATCAGATCGGGGCGAAGCCCGTCAAAACTTGCAATAAGAATTTTCATGGGAACCGACCCTGCAAACGCAGGCGCGGCGTATCGGCCCGAAGTAACAAATCTGTGACATATATCGAATAATACGATGCGTTAGAGCCCTTATTCGATGGCCTACTTACAACACGGAGCGACCTCGAGATGGGATCAGAAGTTGGCGATGTCCCCCTGAACGCAATCAGGGCGTTTGCTATGATTGCGCGGGAGCGGAGCGTCACCAAAGCAGCTGAGGCGCTTGGCATCACACAGAGCTCGGTCAGCCGGTACCTGGCCGTCCTGGAAGACTACCTCGGCACCGAGCTGATCAAACGACAGGGCAGATATACCGAGCTGACCGATTTCGGACGACTCTTCGCCAATTCCGTAGCCGAACCTCTCGATCACATCTCATTCACAGCGCGGAGAATGCGCCGGCGAGAGCGGCGCGAGGTCAATCGGATTGTCGTCAATTCGTCCCTGCCGACCTTCGCCTATACACTTCTGATCCCAAATCTTCAGGAATTCTCCACCGAGATGGGCGGCGCTGTCGTCGATGTGATGAGTTCCCTGTCGCTGCCCTCCTCGACAGATGGATTTGACGTGCTGATTACGCGTGACCTCGCCCTCATCGAACCATCGGATCACTGGGAAATCTATCAGGAGCATCTTGTCTGTGTTGGCGCTCCCAGTCACGTCGCTGGAAAAAGCATGGCAATCATCCGGTCCTTGCCGATCCTCACGATTACGTCCCGCCCCGACATCCTGCCGACCTGGCTGAAAGCGCATGATTTGACTTCCGACGACATCAAGCCCGGGGCCCGATACGATCACCACTATATGGCGCTCCCCGCAGTCACCACTGGCGCGTGCCTGCTTGTCGCGCCTGAGATCGTTGTCGGCAACCTGGTGCGTAGCGGGTTGCTCAAGGTCGTTCCAAACTCGCGCACGCCAAGTGGAATGCAGTACCGGGCATATGCCGTCGACCGCGGCGATAATCCGGAACTCGCACGTGCATTCTGTCGCTGGCTGGTGCGTCTTTGCCGCAAGGAGGCTCTGATCGTGGAATCCAGCAAGATCGAATAATGCGCTGCAATCATCACTAAATGCGATATATGAATTTGCCCGATCCGCATTTCGCAAGGTCTCATGGTCATATTGCCCATGTGTCGTGCCATGGTCCTGTGGCGCCGGTATCAGGACCGCATCCGCCATGTACGACCCTCACTCCCGGAGTTGTCCATGTCACTCGTTTCAAGCCGTCTCAAATCCATTCGCCCGTCCGAAACGAAGGCGATGACGGCGCGAGCTGCCGCGCTCAAAGCGCAAGGCCATAAGGTCATTACCCTCAGTCAGGGCGAACCCGATTTCGATACCCCCTTGAACGTAGCTGAAGCCGGTATCCGGGCGATCCGTGACGGCCGGACCCGGTATACGGCGGTGGCCGGGGTGGTTCCGCTAAGAGAAGCAATTCGAGACAAACTCGCGCGGGAAAATTGTCTCACCTATTCGATCGACCAGATCACGGTCGGCTGCGGGGCCAAGCAGGTCGTCTTCAATGCCCTCTTTGCCAGCCTGGAGCCCGGCGAGGAGGTGATCATCCCTGCGCCCTGCTGGGTCTCTTACCCCGACATGGTGCGCCTCGCCGGCGGCGAACCTGTGATCGTCAACTGCCCGGAAACAGACGGCTTCAAGCTGACGCCGGAGGGGCTTGAGAAGGCGATCACAACCCGCACCAAATGGCTTATGCTGAATTCGCCCAGCAATCCCACGGGCGCGGTCTACAGCCAAGCCGAGCTTGCCGCGCTGGCTGAGGTTCTGAGGCCCCATCCGCACGTCTACATCCTGTCAGACGATATCTACGAGAAGCTGGTCTACGGCGCAGCGCGGTTCGCAACAATGGCGCGGGCTGCCCCCGACCTTTTCGACCGCACGATCACGATCAATGGTGTCTCGAAAACCAATGCGATGACAGGTTGGCGCGTCGGCTATGGCGCCGGGCCCCTTGAGCTCATCAAAGCCATCAATGTCATCCAGGGCCAGACAACGTCGCATACCAGCTCGATCTCCCAATACGCAGCGATCGAAGCGATTGCCGGAGACCAAGGCTATGTTCCCGAGTTCAGGGCTGAGTTCGAGAAGCGACGTAACCTGGTGGTCGAACGACTCAATGCCGCGCCGGGATTGAGCTGCACCGTCCCCGACGGGGCCTTCTACGTCTTCGCCAACTGTGCCGGTGTTCTCGGCCAGAAGACGGAAGCCGGCAGAGTGATCGCGACCGATACGGACTTCGCAATGTATCTGCTCGAAGAAGCCGGCGTCGCGGTCGTTCCCGGCTCGGGCTTTCTGGCCTCTCCATACATCCGCATTTCCTATGCCTCCTCGATCGAGGACCTCACCACGGCGTGCGACCGCATCACCGCGGCTTGCACCAAACTTTCTCAGGACAAAGCAGCATGAGCCAGGGCACAAATCTCAAGGACATCATTTCGAAGAACGGCCTCGCTCATGTGATGGCGGCCCATAGTCCGTTGTCGGCCCGCCTGGTCGAGGAAGCCGGGTTCGACGGCATCTGGGCCTCCGGCTTTGAGCTGTCAGCTTTGTACGGCCTCCCCGATGTCAGCCTCGTATCGATGACGCAGCATCTCGAGATGCTGCGTGCAATGGCCGAGCAGTCGTCGCTGCCGATCATCGCCGACATCGATACAGGGTTCGGAAATGCCGTAAACGTGATCCACGCGGTAAAACAGTACGAACGTGCAGGCGCAGCGGCTGTTGTCATCGAGGACAAGACCTTTCCCAAAGTGACGAGCCTGTTGGCTGATGGCCGGCAGGAACTGCTTCGGGTCGAGGAATTTCAGGGCAAGATCCGCGCAGCGATCGCCACGCGTTCCGATCCGAACTTCCTCGTCATTGCACGAACAGAGGCCTTGATCGCCGCTCTCGGCGAGAAAGAGGCCCTCGATCGAGCCGCCGCATATGAAGCTGCTGGCGCCGACCTCATCGTCGTCCACTCCAAGCAGAAGACACCGGATGAGGTGGAGAGCTTTGTCCGGGCCTGGAATGGCAAAGCCGGCATTGTGATCATTCCGACCGCCTATCCCGAAATGAACGAGGCCCGGATCAAGGATCTGCGAAAAATCTCGGTCGTCATCTACGGCAACCATGCGATCCGAGCCTCGGTGACGGCCATGAAGGATGTGTTCGCCCGGATACTTAAGGACCGCGGCATTCACAATGTCGACAAGGACATCGTCTCGGTCGAGGAAATTTTCCGTCTCCAGAAGATGGATCAGGTAAAGGCCAATGAAAAAGAGTTTCTTGCGTAAAAGGAAGCCTGCTGGCCCGATTATCACGTGTTTCCATGGTCCGTTCGTCGCGAACGGACCTTCCCGCTCATTTACATGGAACTGACTGGACAGACCCTACCCGAAACAGGGCTGCCGAACTTTGAACCGAGATATGCGATCTATTTCACATCACCGCTCGGGCCACTGACCCTTGCAGGCGATCGTTGGTTGAGGCGAGGCGTTCCTGATCTGTGCTTGCCCTTGGGCATGAGGGACGCGAAATCCCATCCGTCACTGATCGAAGACCCCCGGCGCTACGGGTTCCACGCCGGCTGAAACCCGGAACGAGCCGGCCAGAACTCATCTTGGCAATCGAAGAGTTTGCGGGCTCGCAACGTCCCTGTCCGCTGGGTCCGCTGCGAATCGCCAGATCTGGCGATATATTCGCTCTGAAGCCGCGCCGCCCAACCCCTTTGCCAGAAGCTTCGCGTGCCGCGTGGTGTCCGCCTTCGATCAATTTCGGGCACCGCTGGATAGCTGCGAGCTAAAGCGCCGCACGCAGGTTCCAATCGATGAGATTGAGATCACGCATCTGGTGACCTGGGGCTATCCGTATGTCTTTGATCGCTTCGATTTCCATGTGACGTTAACCGGCGCCGTTGAACCGCGGGAACACGGCGAGGTTCAACGGCGTCTGGAGGCTGTATTCGGGTCCGCGCTCGACGTCGATTTTGCAATCGACTCGATCACTTTGTGCGAGCCGGAGAACCCTGACAGCGACTTCGTTGCTGTACAGCAGCGCCGAAACACATCGCCTTGGTTTTCGAAAGCATTATCTCCAACTTTCCATGATCGTTGTCACGACACGCCGCTCCGGCATTCCTTGCTGGATATCGCGCATTTCCGCCGGACGAAGAGACGGAAGCTGATAATCCGCCTCTTCAACCAACAGGGCTCAGCTGTTGGGCTTTGGCAAACCGGGCGGGTTGGTGCGCGACTGATCGATGGTTTCGGCGGTGAGGCTCCATTTCTTCAGCACCTCGCCATATTTGCCGCTGGCGATCAACTCGTTGAGGGCGAGTGTGATCGCCTTGGCGAGGCCGCTGTCCTTGCGCGTGGCCACAGCAATCTCAGCGGTGAGTGGCCAGCCGCCGCTGACGATGCCGACCAGCTTGGTCTTGCTCTTCACGGCAGCCGCGTAGGACTGTGTAGCGTTCGGATTGAACTCGGCATCCGCGCGGCCCGACTGGATGGCGAGTTGGCTCGCGGCGGAGTCGTCATAATACTGAACCTCGATCGGCTTCAGCCCCGCCGCCACGTTCTCGCGGTCCCATTCAAGCAGGATCTTCTCCTGATTGGTGCCGGCGCTGGTGATGACCCTCAGGCCCGCGACGTCCTTCGGTTCCTTGATCGAGGTGATCTTGCTGTCGGCCTTTACGTAGAAACCGAGCACGTCCTGCCGGTAGGTCGAGAAGTCGAACTTCTCCTTGCGCTCCTCCGTCACCGTCACATTGCTGATGACGGCATCATATTTTCCCGATGCGAGGCCAAGCGGCCAGTCGGCCCAGGCGACCGGAACCAGGTCGAGCTTGAGCCCCAGCGTTTCGGCGATCAGCAAGGCGACGTCGGCATCGGTGCCGACCACCGTCCTGGCGTCTGTCGCATAGGTGGCGAGTGGCGGATCCCCCGGGCTGGTGGCAACGGTCAGATAGCCTTCCTTTGCAAACTCGAAAGTCGGCGCGATCGCCGCGGCAGCCTTTTCGCTCTTTTCGGCATGGATGCGGCCCGGCTGCTCGGGGCTGAGGTCGAATTCCGCCGCTGGGGCGATGGAGACGAAGGCGATGGCCGATAGGACAGCGCCTAAGGCGAGGGATAGAGGTTTCCTATACAATGTCATGGGTCTCTCCTTGCATGATGGATGTGCGGGGTTGACGCTCCCCGACGGGGAGCCTGGAAAGCCGGCGGTTCGCACATGGCGCCGGCCCGGTGGTGCTCGGGATTTCCGGCGCTAAAGAACCTTGGCGAGGAATTCGCGCGTGCGTTGATGAGCGGGGGTGGTGAAGACCTGGGACGGCGTTCCGACCTCGAGGATTTTGCCGCCTTCCATGAAGACGATGGTGTCGGCGACCTCGCGGGCGAAGCCGATCTCATGCGTGACGATCACCATTGTCGTGCCCGAGGTGGCCAGTTCCTTGATGACGTCCAGCACCTCGCCGACGAGCTCGGGATCGAGCGCCGAGGTCGGCTCGTCGAACAACAGCACCTTCGGCTTCAGCGCCAGTGCCCTGGCGATCGCGACGCGCTGCTGCTGGCCACCGGACAGATGGCGCGGATATCCGTATGTGTGGAACCTGGCCCGGACGCACCAGCTCGGTAGCGTCACGCCTCAACATTTCTTCAAGGAGTTGGAACGCGCGGGATCGCTGGAGCGGCTGGTTGACAAGATGAAGCGGTTGCCGGGCCGCGCACGAACAACGCGTGAGCTGGCACGCCTTGTGTGGCAAAAGGAGAAGGGCAGAGCCCATGGCCTGCAATGAAGCGATCCGTCATTGCGATCGTGCAACCAAGCTGCCCGGTAGACCATCCGGGACGCGGCCTTCAATGCCGGCTCGCCTTGGAACCGGCCCTCCAGCAATTGGTTCAGCACGCGGCGGAATCCGGCTGGACTAAGGACGAGATAGCCTCCGCGCGCCTCGAGGGGCAGCTACCGAGCGAAGCGTGATTTGATCGGGATACAGCGACCTGGATACGCAGCATCTGAAGTTCCTTCACTGCCAATCCCAGGCGACAACTTATCGGCGGTCAGCCCGATCAGGCTGATGTGGCTCTCGTATTCTCGTCGGCCATGGTGTGCCCTGATGGAGTTCTTTGTGCGGACGCCACTATCGTGGCGGCATCGTCGGAACAGGAAGAACGGTTTTTTCGCCTAAACCTTGTTGAAGCCGGCATAAGTCAGCCGCAAGTGCTGCAGGCATGAATCCGCGAGGTTTCGCGGCGAGTGACTTGGCTCCTGTGCAGAGCCCATTTCCCGCTCTTTCGGCTTAATTCCCTTGTTCCAGCCCGGACCTTGCCGATCAACCCGCTTCGGGGTCGGACTACGCAAGCGTGCCGTCGCTCAAGGCTTCGCCATCGCGATGATCGCGGTCCCGGCTGGACCCGACGGGCGCCTGTCGAGCGGGGAATGGTCCCCGCGAACACGGGAGCCAAACAAATGTCGCACGAACTCAGCCTCGCTCAGAGCCACGCCTGGAACCTCGCTCGCACCCTGATGACGCCGGTCATCCTCTTCAAGGTCAATGACAACGAGTACGGCGTTCTCCCTGCCGAAGACCTCGACGGCGACGAGGTCGAGGCGATCGCCGAATACTGTCCATACACAGGAGGCCGGCCGGTTCATTGAACCGGCATCTATGCCAGGGCGTGCCGCTTGCGAGCGGCAGGCCGCAAGGGAGGCTGCGCCGCGGCGGAAGCCGCGCCCTTGCGCCCTTTGCTCTTTGCGGCGGTCGCCGAGTGTTCCGCGAATTGTGTGGAAGAAATAGACTTGGAGAAAGGCGGACCGGAAGGCTGCCGGGAGAGAAAAAATGGAAAAGACGGATATAGAAGCGCTGCGCGGCCGGGTCGGCTGTGCGGCGGTGCTGGAGACCAGCGGCTTCACGGTCGACCTCAAGGAAAGCACGCGCAAAGCGGTCAAATACCGTCGTGGCGACGATATCATCATTGTCATCCATGACGGCAAGGGATGGTTCGACCCGTTGTCGGATGCAAAGGGCGATGTCTATTTGCTGGTGCAGCATCTGGATGGCGGCGATTTCCTGGATGCCTTGGTGCAGGTAGCGTCGCTTGTGGGATTCGTGCCGAGCGAGCCCGAATGGAAACGGCGGTCCCGGGAGACCGAACCCGACTATTCCGTCACGGAACGATGGGCGGCGCGACGCAAGCCGTGGCGCGGGTCGGCGACCTGGCGCTATCTGCGCGATGAGCGGCACATTCCCGAACAGGTCATCGCGACAGCGATCGCTCAGGACGTTCTGAGGGAAGGCCCGCGCGGCAGCATGTGGGCTGCCCACAGCGACGCGGCTGGTATCGTCACTGGCTGGGAGGAGCGCGGCCCGCAATGGCGTGGTTTTGCGGCCGGAGGCGGCAAGGTGTTGTTCCGGTTGGGGACGGTGACGGCCGCTCGCATCTGCGTCACTGAAGCGGCGATCGACGCCATGAGCCTGGCCGCGATCGAACGGAACCAGCGCGACACGCTGTATGCCAGCACCGGCGGCGGTTGGTCGCCGGCGACGGACACGGCTCTTCGCCTGTTGGCAGGAAGGCCGAACACGCGGCTTGTAGCGGCCACCGACGCCAACCCGCAGGGTGAGACATTCGTATCGAGGCTGCGTGAGCTTGCCGGCGAGCTCGCCTGCGACTTTGAGCGGTTAAAGCCGCTCGCCGAAGACTGGAACGCGATGCTGCAGGACGCGGCATCCCCCTGACGGTGCCGATCACTCAACTGCCGCTGCAGAATTGAAGATCGCCGGCCCGGGCTTTGCCATGGTCATGTCAACTCGAAAGGGTGCGCCCGCGCGGACATGACAGCCGGTTCGCACCGCCAAATGGGGGAGGGTAAAAGGGAAGGGAGAAAAGAAAAGGAAACCGGGTTGCCGCATGCCCGCCGGTCGCGTGCAAGGGTGAAGCTTCGCCCGGCTGCGCCGGCCCTTGACCCGTCCGGACGGAGAGGCGGCCGCGGGGAAGGGGTCATGAAGGGCTGAAGATGATGGGCATCCACGAGGATGCTGCGCGCTCAGCCCGACGAGGCCGAAGGAGCCCGCCGATGAACCCTTTTTCTCCCATCCGTAAAGTCTACCAGGGCATTGCCGACCGCCGGCAGATGTTCCGTTTGTTCGACCGCCATGCGCAGCGCCCGAACCGGGATCACGTCGATGCCGGATCACTTTATAGCGGCGAGTGGTTTGGAGTCGGCCGCGTCGAGCACGACTACATGCTGGAGATCCTGCCACCGCTCTGGATGCGGGGCGAGATGTTCGCGTTGCGCGAGTTGCTTACCGACAGCATCACCAGCGTCTTCTACACGCTGCGCATCGACGGCAAAATGCGCTACTTCCATGCCTACTGCGATCTGAATGTGGCGCGATCGCCTGCCGAAATGCGCGATGCCATCGTCGAGCGCGAGTCCTGGCCGGTGAAGGCGATGACGCGCGAAGAGCGGCTGGAGCATATCTGGAGCGCCACCCACGACGAGTACCGTGGCTATGCCGGGGACCGCTGGCTGCCGGAGCATCACGGCAAGCGCACGGTGCTCTGTTATGGCGGTCGGCAGGGCGCCATGCTGAAGCTGCTCGACGAGCTCACCGATGATGAGATCGCGGCGAAGCTGCCGGTGCATCTGCGCCACCTTCCCCTGGCCGTTGCCGCGTGAGGGGGATGCGATGTTCACTTTTCCCATTCTTGCAGTTCGCAAGGTCATCGAGCGCGGAAAAATCGATGCCGCCAACAACGGCGGTTTTCGCAATCCCTACTATGGCCTCAAGCCCGGCCAGGGCGAGATCCCCGGCCTGTGGTTGGTCGGAGACGAGGGCGTGTATGTGCTTTCGAATGGCAAGCTCGCCGAGGGCCAGAAGGCGCTCCTTTGCTATTCCCAAGAATGCCACCCGATCGGCAACCCCGACTGGTTTCACTACAAGCAGCGCCATTTCGGTGGTGACGACGGCATCGAATTCATCGACGCCGAGCAACTGATCCCGCTGTTCGATCGCAACCTTCGCTGCACGCATCTCAACGTGCAGCTCACCGAGACCGAAGTCTCGCTCTCGCTGATCGCCCGCTAACCCCAGCAAACCCGCCAGCCCTTTCACGCGGCCGCCAACGGCGTCCGCGTGCTCGCGCTTGCCCTCAAATCCAAGGAGATTTTCCATGGCTCATGACGACCCCTTTACCATCGACTTGTTCGGCAGCACGGCTATTTCGTCCGGACTTGGCCTTGGCGTCACCGCCTTCGCGGCTGACTTCGGGCCGGGCGATGACGATGATCCCAATTCTTCCGCGCCTTCGCCGGTCACGCCGGCGGTTGCAGCCATGCAACCGACGTCGAAGCCTCGACGGGGTCATGGACTGAACTTTCATCTTGCCGGCGATCGTGGGCTGGCCCCTGGCTGGAAGGATCGGGCCCGCGACAACATCGCTTCGATCCGGCTCGCCGCCGAGATCGAGGCCGATGAGCGCCCTGCCACGCGCGAGGAGCAGGAGTGGCTGATCCGGTTCACCGGCTTCGGCGCGTCCGACCTTGCCAAGGGTGTCTTCCGCCGCCCCGGCGAGATCGATTTTCGCAAAGGCTGGGCCGAGATCGGCTCGGACCTGGAAGATGCCGTCGGCGAGATCGACTATGCCTCGCTCGCACGCTGCACCCAATATGCCCATTTCACCCCGGAGTTCATCGTCCGGGCAATCTGGGCGGGCCTCCGGCGTCTCGGATGGCGCGGCGGTCGGGTTCTTGAACCAGGCGTCGGAACCGGCCTGTTTCCGGCGCTGATGCCGCAGTCGTTGCGCGATGTTTCCCATGTCACTGGGATCGAAATCGATCCCGTCACCGCCCGCATCGCCCGGCTGTTGCAGCCGCAAGCGCGGATCATAGCCGGCGATTTCGCCCGAACCGAGTTGCCGGCGAGCTTCGACCTCGCCATCGGCAATCCTCCGTTTTCTGATCGAACCGTGCGCTCCGATCAGGCGTATCGGTCGATGGCATTGCGGCTGCATGACTACTTCATTGCCCGTTCGGTCGATCTGCTGAAGCCGGGGGCTCTTGCCGCCTTCGTCACCAGCTCAGGCACGATGGACAAGGCAGACAGCACCGCCCGCAAGCACATTGCGAAGTCGGCCGACCTGATTGCCGCCATGCGCTTGCCCGAGGGCAGTTTCCGAACTGACGCCGGCACGGACGTCGTGGTCGACATCCTCTTTTTCCGCAAGCGCAAGGTCGCCGAGCCCGAAGGTAATCTGTCCTGGCTCGACATCGAGGAAGTCCGCCAGGCGACGCAGGATGAAGGCGCGATCCGCGTCAACCGCTGGTTCGCGCGCCACCCGGATTTCGTGCTCGGCACGCATGCCACGATCTCGGGGCCTTACGGCGAGGCCTATTCCTGCCTGCCCCATCCCGGTGTCGATCTGGAGCGGGCGCTCACCGCAGCGATCTCCCTCCTTCCGGAAGAAATTTATGACGGCGAGCCGGACGAAATTGATCATGACGCCGAGCCCAGTGCCGATATCGTCGATGCCTTGCCGGAAGGCGCCGGCGTGCGCGAGGGCAGTTTCTTCGTCGCGGAAAATGCCGCCCTCGCACAAATGATCGATGGCGCTGCTGTGATCATCACGGTGCGCAAGGGCAGGGCGGCTGAAGGTGTGCCGGAAAAGCACGCGCGTATCATCCGCAGATTGATCCCGATCCGGGATGCCGTGCGTGAAGTCCTGAAGGCCCAGGAGTTCGACCGGCCCTGGAAGCCGGCCCAGGTCAGGCTGCGCATCGCCTGGTCGAATTTTGTGCGCGCCTTCGGCCCGATCAACACGACCGTCGTTTCGACCAGCGAGGACGCCGAGACCGACGAGGTCCGCGAAGTGCATCGCCGGCCGATTCTGCAGCCCTTCCTCGACGATCCCGATTGCTGGCTGGTCGCCTCCATCGAGGACTACGATCTCGAAACCAATACCGCCCGGCCGGGTCCGATTTTCACCGAGCGCGTCATCGCGCCGCCCGCGGCACCCATAATCACAAGTGCCGCCGATGCGCTTGCCGTCGTGCTCAACGAACGCGGCCATGTCGATGTCGATCAGATCGCCGAGCTGCTGCATGAGGATGTCGATGACGTCGTTGGCGAACTCGGCGACGCCATCTACCGTGATCCCGAGACCGGTTCCTGGCAAACGGCCGACGCCTATCTCTCCGGCCAGGTCCGCGACAAGCTCAAGGCCGCAAAAGCCGCTGCCACACTCGACCCCGTCTTCGAGCGCAATGTCCGTGCCTTGGTCGAGGTTCAGCCGGCCGATCTTCGGCCTTCCGACATTACCGCCCGTCTTGGCGCACCATGGATCCCCGCCGCCGATGTCGTTGCCTTCGTCAAGGAGACGATGGGCGCCGAGATCAGGATCCATCATATGCCGGAGCTGGCATCGTGGACCGTAGAGGCACGGCAATTGGGGTGGATGGCGGCGGGCACGTCCGAATGGGGCACCGATCGCCGTCATGCCGGCGAGCTCATAACCGACGCGCTGAACAGCCGGGTGCCGCAGATCTTCGATACGGTGAAGGACGGCCCTGCTGAAAAGCGCGTGCTCAATGTTGTGGATACGGAAGCCGCCAAGGAAAAGCTGCAGAAGATCAAGACCGCTTTCCAGAACTGGATCTGGTCCGATCCCGACCGGACCGACCGGCTGGCGCGGGTCTATAATGACCGCTTCAACAACATCGCTCCCCGAAGATTCAACGGGGATCACCTGCGACTTCCAGGCGCCTCCGGCGCCTTTTCTCTTTATGGGCACCAAATGCGCGGCATCTGGCGCATCGTCTCGGCCGGCTCGACCTACCTCGCCCACGCAGTCGGCGCCGGCAAGACGATGACGATTGCCGCCGCCGTCATGGAGCAGCGCCGGCTTGGCCTCATCGCCAAGGCCATGTTGGTCGTTCCCGGCCATTGCCTTGCACAGATGGCCCGCGAATTTCTGGCGCTCTATCCGACCGCGCGAATCCTCGTGGCCGATGAGACGAATTTTTCTTTAGCCAAGCGACATCGCTTCCTGTCACGGGCGGCGACCGCCGCCTGGGACGCGATCATCATCACGCACAGCGCCTTCCGCTTCATCGGTGTGCCGTCGGCATTCGAGCAACAGATGATCCACGACGAACTGGAACTCTACGAGACGCTGCTGACCAAGGTCGAGAGCGACGACCGCGTCTCGCGCAAGCGCCTTGAGCGGCTGAAGGAGGGGCTCAAGGAACGGCTGGAGGCGCTGGCGACCCGCAAGGACGACCTGCTCACCATCTCCGAGATCGGCGTGGACCAGATCATCGTCGATGAAGCCCAGGAGTTCAGGAAGCTCAGCTTCGCCACCAACATGTCGACGCTCAAGGGCGTCGATCCAAACGGCTCGCAGCGGGCCTGGGATCTCTATGTGAAGTCCCGCTTCATCGAGACCAAGAACCCGGGCCGGGCGCTCGTGCTGGCCTCCGGCACGCCGATCACCAATACGCTTGGCGAGATGTTCTCGGTGCAGCGCTATCTCGGTTACGAGGCGCTGCTTCAGCGCGGCCTGCACGAGTTCGACGCCTGGGCTTCGACCTTCGGCGACGTCACGACTGAACTCGAATTGCAGCCATCCGGCAAATACAAGCCGGTGACGCGCTTCGCCACCTTCGTCAACGTGCCGGAGCTGATCGCCATGTTCCGCTCCTTCGCGGATGTGGTGATGCCGCAAGACCTTCGGGAATATGTGAAGGTGCCGGCGCTTTCGACCGGCGCACGTCAGATCATCACCGCCAAGCCGTCCGCGGCCTTCAAGCGCTACCAGACGGTGCTCGACGCCCGCATCAAGGCCATCGAGGAACGCGACCGTCCGGCAGAACCGGGTGACGACATCCTGCTCTCGGTTATCACCGATGGCCGGCACGCTGCTATCGACCTGCGCCTGGTCGATCCGGACAATGACAATGAGCCGGACAACAAGCTCAACGACCTGATCGGTAATGCCTTCCGTATCTGGCAAGAAACAGCGGTAAGCAGCTATGTCCGCGCCGACGGCAAGCTGTTCGAGCTTCCGGGCGCAGCGCAGATGATTTTTTCCGATCTCGGCACGATCAGCGTCGAGAAAACCAGAGGCTTCTCGGCCTATCGCTGGATTCGCGACGAGCTGATCCGCAGGGGCGTTCCGGCATCGGAAATTGCCTTCATGCAGGATTTCAGGAAGTCGGAAGCCAAGCAGCGCCTGTTCGCTGATGTGCGCGCTGGAAAAATCCGGTTCCTAGTCGGCTCTTCCGACACGATGGGCACCGGCGTCAACGCGCAGCTTCGCCTCAAGGCGCTGCATCACCTCGATGTGCCCTGGCTTCCCTCCCAGATCGAGCAGCGCGAAGGTCGTATCCTGCGGCAGGGCAACCAGCACGAAGTCATCGATATCTTCGCCTACGCCACGGAAGGATCGATGGACGCCCAGATGTGGCAGAACAACGAGCGCAAGGCCCGGTTCATCGCGGCGGCCCTCTCCGGAGACACCTCCATTCGACGGTTGGAGGATATGGGTGAGGGGCAGGCCAACCAGTTCGCGATGGCCAAGGCGATCGCCTCGGGCGATCCGCGTCTGATGCAGAAGGCAGGTCTGGAGGCAGACATTGCCCGTCTGGAGCGCCTTCGCGCGGCCCACATTGATGACGCGCACGCCGTTCGGCGGCAGATCCGCGATGCCGAGCGCGATATCGAATACTCGACCCTGCGCATCGGCGAGGTCGGCAAGGATATCGAGCGCCTCGTGCCGACGACCGGCGATGGGTTCAGCATGGTGATCGGGGGCGACGCGTTCACGCAGCGCAAACTCGTCGGTCGTGCGCTGATGAAGGAAATCCCGACTCTCGTGCAGCTTCAGAAGGAAGGCGAAACCACTATCGCCTCCATCGGCGGGTTCGATTGCGAATATTCCGGCGAGCGTTTCGGCAAGGACAGCTACCGCTATGCCACCAGGCTGATGCGCACCGGCGCCGATGATGAGATCGAGCTGCCGGTGACCACCACGCCGCTTGGTGCGATTTCTCGCCTCGAGCATGCCTTGGCCGGCTTCGAGGGCGAGCAGGAACGATACCGCCAGCGTCTTGAGGATGCCGAGCGCCGGCTCACCTCCTATCGCTCGCGTGAGGGCGGCGAGTTTGGGTTCTCTGGTGAACTGGCCGAGAAGCGCGGGCAGCTTGCTGAAATCGAAACCGATCTTGCGTCTTCGATTGATGGCCAGGATCCGCGTGCAGCCGCATAGCAGGCTCGATACAGGCTGCCGATCATTGTCAGCCATTGACCGGCGGCAAAGGTTCAAGGCCGCTCGGGTGCAGGCGATGCAGGAGGCGCGCCGAACTGCTTACCCATGTTGATGCCACGTTTCGGTCATGCTCGGCTCCGGCCAGCCAGACCACATGACGTAACGTCAAGAATCAGCTAACTGGATCATCGCGGCGGACCTGATTGGACCGTCCGGCCGGCGCCTGCCAGAGCCCCCTGCAAAAGCAGGCGCCGGCCTTTTAGCGCTTGAAAGGCGAGCAGTCCTATTGTTTCGTCTTGTCCCCATCCAGACACGAGGCAGTTGCGATGGACGACACCAAAGGCGGCGCAAACCACACGTCCGTTGAGATAGTCGAGGCCATGGGCGAGTGGTTCGTTCGTGTTGTTGGGAACGGCGAAGAACTTACCCGATCATTCGACCTAGTGTACCGTCGCAGTGATTGTGACGGGTTAGTCTACGCCGAGAATGGGCAGGTCCTGTGGCGGGACGAGCAACTGGATGCTGCGAGCGACACCGGGCTGCTTGTCGATCAAGCCGAGTTGGTTGAGGGTCTTGAGCATCTGATGGACTGACGGTGCGGTGACCCTGAAGTAGCGCTGGAAGTCCGCCTCCGCCGGAGCGCGGCGATTGATCTGCGAATAGGCCCAGATGAAGGCGAGGTACTGGCCTTGTTTGGCGGTGAACCGTACTGTCGGCGCCGGCGTCTTTCGGTCAAGCAATTGATTCATTGTAGATTCACCTACGGCTCTTCCACCAAGAAGGGCTTTGGGAATGAACATACGATATCGGGTCGAACTCAGCCAATCCGAACGAGACGAGCTGCGTGCTTTGGTGAGCGGGGGTAAACTGCCGGTGCGGCGGCTCAAGCGGATGCAGATCCTGCTGGCCGCCGACGCCGGGGTCGCCGACGAGGCCATCGCCATCTCGGTGCAGACCAGCGACTCGACCATCTACCGCACCAAGAAGCGCTTTGTGGAGATCAGCCTGGAGGCCGCCCTCAGTGAAGGGCCGCGTCCGGGGGCGGCTCGCAAACTAAGCGGCAAGCAGGAGGTGCAACTGGTGGCGCTGGCCTGCTCTGATCCGCCGCAGGGATGCGCCCGGTGGACTTTGAAGCTTCTGGCCAACGCCCTGGTCGAAGTGATGGAACACCCGAGCGTCTCACGCGACACCGTCCGCCGGCGGTTGAACGACAACGATCTGAAGCCCTGGCAACAGAAGATGTGGTGCATCGCCAATATCGATGGGGAGTACATCGCCCGCATGGAGGATCTCCTCGATCTCTATGCCGAGCCGCATGATCCCAAGCGACCGGTGGTCTGCTTCGATGAAAGTCCGATCCAGCTCATCGGCGAGGTGCGCGTGCCCATCGTGCCGAAACCCGGAAAGCGATACCGCTACGACTCCGAGTACAAGCGTAACGGCACGGCCAACCTCTTTGTCATGGTCGACGCCAACCGGTCGTGGCGCAGGGTCAAGGTCACCGACCGGCGCGCAAACGAGGACTTCGCCGTCTGCATGCGCGACCTGGTCGACGTGGACTATCCCGGCGCCGACAAGGTCCGCGTCGTGATGGATAACCTATCAACCCACACGGCCTCCGCTGTCTATCAGACCTTTCCAGCAGTCGAGGCGCGTCGGATCTTGCGACGCCTGGAGTTCCACTACACACCCAGGCACGCCAGTTGGCTCAACATCGTCGAGATCGAAATCGGCGTTATGCGCCGCCAATGTCTTGATCGCCGCATCGCTAGCCGCGACCTCCTTGAAACAGAGATCCGGACCTGGGAACGCCGCCGCACCGAAAGTGGCGCCCGCATCCGCTGGATGTTCTCCACACAGCAGGCCCGAGCGAAGATGGCAAAATCCTATCCCACGCCATCTCTCAAAGAGTCATAATCACCGCGACGCGACACTAGTGGTGAAAGCCTGACACTTGGTACCCGCCATGACCGGCAAGATCCGACCCATAGCTGCCGTCGCGCGGGAGCGCCCCTAGGCAGTCATTGTGCCCAACCCGTTTAATGCGGCGACTAGATCCCCATACTTGCAAACGATTGTGTCTGCACCGGACATCAACAAACTATCCCCATGATTGTCGCCGCAGTGACCGCCAGCGGTGAAACCGATGACGTGCATACCGGCTGCCTTACCCGCCATGACGCCATTGACGCTATCCTCGACAACCACGCATTCGTCGGGGTGCGCGCCCATGGCGGCGGCGGCATGGAGAAAGAGGTCGGGCGCAGTTTTCCCGTTCCTGACCATGTCTGACGAGAAGATATGAGGATCGAAGAGGCTGATCAGGCCGGTATGCTGCAGTTTCCAATGCAGCCGCGCGGAAGGCGTGCTCGATGCGACGCACCTGAGCGCCGTTATACCGCTAATCGTCAGCCGAGCCTCTGGTAAGGCCGCCAGATGCTTGTCCATTCGAGCAGACGTAAGTTCATCTAGTCGCTCAAAGAAGTCGGGAGGGAGGGTCCCCCCGCTCTTCTGCTCGACTGTTGACTGGAGCTTTGTCTTCCACATCTCCGGGGATAACCCCATGAATGCTTGCGTGTAGGAGCCACGTTCGAAAATGACTCCGATGGACGCTAGGAACTCAAGTTCGGCGGCGAGATAGATCTCCTCACTGTTCACAAGCACGCCGTCACAGTCGAAGATAATGAGCTTCATCGAGAGCAGTCCGGTTTAGGTCATCTCCTCGCTATAGGAATAAGCGGCCGCTTTCCACCCTGAGCTGCCCTACGCGTCCGGTACCAAGCGTCAGGCTTTCACCACTAGAATCGTTCGCCCTTGCCTTCGCGGAAGGCCAGCGGGTACGCCTAGGGCTTAAGGACTTAAAGCGGATCTGACCCGAGTTCCGCGTTCACACCATAGCCGCCTAAATTCAGTTTGCTATCGATCCGTTGCGGATGGCCCTATGTCGTGCCGATCAACTCCCGTTCTTCACAATAAGACGGCAGGACCAAAGTCTTGTGCCATGCGAGCAAAGGTCTGACGTAACCGCTTTGGTTCCGTACTTGTCCATTGGACGTTCCGTTATTTTAGATAATCCGCATGTAATCGGCCCGTCACTTAGATGGCTGACGGGCCGCCTGTTTTATTGGTCTACAGCTTAGTCACGGCCAAAAAGAACGCGTCAATTTCGGCGTCGCTCTTGGCCTGCGTCGCAAAGCCGGCCGCCAGCTTAGAATAGATCAGGCCCGGTTGCGTACTGGACACTGCTCAAATAGAGATGGGACAAATCAGACAAAAGGACCGACACATTGACAGAAGAATCCGACCACCGCGCCGCCGAACTAACCGAGCTTACTGCGGAGATTGTGTCCGCCTACGTAAGTAAGAACCCTGTACCGGCTTCCGGCCTGCCTGAACTAATCGCATCCGTGCACATGTCTCTGTCGGGGCTTGGTACGCCGATCGCGCCTGTCGTTGAGCCGCAAACTCCCGCGGTCAACCCGAAGAAGTCGGTGACGCCAGACTTCATTATCTGCCTCGAAGACGGCAAGAAGTTCAAATCCCTGAAGCGGCACCTTAGCACGGACTTCGGTCTGACGCCGGACGCCTATCGCGAGAAGTGGGGCTTGCCGCGCGACTATCCGATGACGGCTCCGAATTACGCCGCTCAGCGCTCGCAACTGGCGAAGTCCATCGGGCTTGGCCGCAAGGCTGAACCCGTCGCACCAGCCAAGAAGGCACCTGCGAAGCGGAAAGCCAAAGTGTCCGCCACCACCTGACGCTACGTAACGACTCAGCTATGTCAAGGCGCGGCGGATCCCAATCGCGCCCGTGGCCGGCGCCATTCGGATAAGCTTCAGCGAGGGCGCCGGCCTTTGTTCTTAGCGTGGCGTAACTCGCCGGGCGAAGAAACCCCAACCACCTCAAGCCCGGCGAGCCTACACCTGATCAAAGTACGCGATCAGGACCGGGATCAACCGGCACCACGTCCGAAGCAAGAGCAATGCCAGCACTTTGGTCCCGAAATGGAACAATACCGGGGTCCCCGCTAGCAGCCGGGTTTCTCTTCAAAGAGAACAAACATAGAACAAAAACCTTGTGGGCTCTCGCCACGGAGCCGCCGCGCCGAGACAGAGAACCATCCAACGACCTGCGAGCGCTGATTGAAGACAGCATACGCGGCGTTCGGCAAGGTCCTCTACGAAGTGGCCGAAAACAGCCGTGACCATGATAGAGCGAGCCGAGTTGAGGAAATGGCGCGGCTGGCCATCTGCGCCTATCCTGCGATCAGGGAAGGCAATGCTTGGCTAAGGCCCGATATCTTTTAGAGTTCGAGGCGCGCGGCTTCGCTCAACGATGTGGAAGGGTTGAGATAGACTGCCTGGTAGCCTCCATCAGATGGTTCGGAGTTCGCCGGTCGACGTCTTTCCGGAACGTTTGTCCTGCACGAGTTCGTAGCTGCCTTCTGACCATGAATGGGTGACCTCATGATCACAGCGCGACAGCTTCGAGCCGCTAGAGGGCTCCTTGCGGCGTCCGTAGGTTCAAAGACGTTAACCTCCAGTTTGCCGTGCTAAACTTTCCGCTTATCTCCATACCCCGGTCTACGTCGCAGGGATGAGGAAAGGAAAACGGAGGAAGAATAAAACCCGCTCGCAGATCGGGCGGGCCGCTGACGCTGGCGCTCAACCGCGCCGCTCGCGATCCCGGTCGCGTCGTCCTGCGCAGGGCCCAAGAGCCCCGCTCGGCCAGCCGGGCAGGGATGCTCGGCCGCAGTTGCACCGGCCCGTCCGCTCCACGGGCCGGGGGATGTCTTCGGGAAGAAGACGAGGAAGGACGCAGCGAATGGCGGTGTCCGCAAACCCCTTGAAGGAGCATCTCCATGGAACTGAAGTTTGTCGATCCGCGTGCGCTGAAGGATAACCCTGACAAGGCGCGACGCTCGAAGTCCAGTCCGCAGGCCGACGCGCTGCTGCTGGCCACCATCCGCGCCGTCGGCATCGTGCAGCCGCCTGTCGTCGCGCTGCAGACGGATGGCGGCAACAGCTACGTCATCGATGCCGGCCATCGTCGTGTGCGGCAGGCGATTGCCGCCGGTCTGGAAGAGATCGCCGTGCTGGTGATCGATCGCGCCGAGGATGGTGGCGCAATGCGGTCGCTGGCCGAGACGTTGGCGCATGAGCAGCTCAACCCCGTCGACCAATGGCGCGCGATTGAGCGGCTGGTCGCGCTCGGCTGGACCGAGGAAGCGATCGCCGTCGCTTTGGCGCTTCCCGTCCGCCAGATCAGGAAGCTGCGCCTGCTCGCCAACGTTCTGCCGGCCATGTTGGACCAGATGGCCAAGGGCGACATGCCCAACGAGAAGGAGTTGCGCACCATTGCGTCGGCTTCGCTTGATGAGCAGAAGGAGGTCTGGAAGAAGCACAAGCCGTCCAAGACCGATCCGCGGGTGTCGTGGTGGAGCGTGGCGCAGGGCCTGACGAAGCGCCGCATGTACGCGCGCGACGCCAGCTTCGGTGACGATCTCGCCCAGGCCTACGGCATCGCCTGGGTCGAGGACCTGTTCGCTCCGGCCGACGAGGACAGCCGCTATACGACGGATGTCGAGGCCTTCCTTGGCGCGCAGCAGGAGTGGATGGCAAACACTGTGCCCAAGCGTGGCGTGATCGTGGAAGCCGGTCAGTGGGGCGAGCCGAATCTGCCGCCCAAGGCCGAGCGTGTGTACGGTAAGCCGTCGAAGTCCGATCACACTGCCATGTATCTCGACCGCGACGGCAAGGTGCAATCGGTCGTGTACCGCATGCCGGCGGCCAAAAAGCCCAAGGGCAAGAATGGCGCTGATGTTGAGGCCGATGGCGATGATATCGTCGTTACGGCAAAGCCGCGTCCGGACGTCACGCGCAAAGGCATGGAGATGATCGGCGACCTGCGCACCGACGCGCTGCACGAGGCGCTGTCGCGCGCACCGATCGGGGACGACACGCTGATGGCCCTGCTCGTTCTCGCTTTCGCCGGCCAGAATGTGACGGTGGCATCCGGTGCCCGCGACATCTCCTATTACGGGGCCGCAGGCCTTGGCGAACATGCCGCGCGCCTGTTCGACCAGGACGGCAAGATCGAGTTCGACATGGAAACGCTGCGCATTGCCGTGCGGTCCTTGCTGATCGACGTTCTGTCCTGCAGGGAGAATCGCTCGGACAGCGGCGTGGTCTCCCGCGTGGCCGGCGACGTCATCGCCGCCGACAACTTCCTGGCCAACATGGGGACGGAGGATTTCCTGTCATGCCTGTCGCGGCCGGCATTGGAAGCCGCCTGCGCGGATACATCCGTCCTGCCCCGTCAGAAGGTCAAGGATACCCGTGCGGCCCTGGTCGAGCACTTCAAGGAAGGCCGCTTCGTCCACCCGTCGGCGCTGTTTGCGCCCACTCCGGAAAAGCTCACCTCCTGGCTGAAGAAGAACGAGGCCAGGGAACAGCCCGAGGACAACGGCACGCCGCAGGACCAGGACGAGCTCGACGGCGATGCGGGTGTCGAGCCCGCGCACGACGACGTCGGCGAGGACCCCGCTCCGCAGGAGGAGGACCTCACTGACGGACAGATCGAGGCTTACAGGGTGGCCGCCGAATAGCAGCGCGCGCCTTCTTCCTTCCGCATTCCCGCCGCCTGTGACCTCACCGGCGGCGGTTTTGTTTCCACCATGAGCAACACGGAGACCATAATGTCGGCTCAATTGATCTATGACCTTGTTCCCCTCGCATCCATCGTGACTTTTTCCGACGGATCCCCACGCCCGCCAGAGCGGCATCGCAAAAAGCTCGCAGCCTGGGAAAATCGCAACGGCGGCGGTCGCCTGATCCGCAAACAGGCCGAGGCCCGCGTCGGCAGTACGACGCTGCCCGCCTCGATCACCCTGCACAAGGCTGACTATGGCAGTCAGGGAACCATTGTGCTGCGCGTCCACCAGACGTTTTCGGTGAACAGCGACCTGAAGTTTTCGGTCAAGGAGCGGCCCGCCATTGGCACGGTTCTCGTTCTCGACCGCGCCGGCGACGATGCGGAGCTTGTCCATCTTGCCGCCAATCGCACGGCCGCCGAGGAATGGCTAACCCGCCACGGCTATCCGAACGCCGTTTTGCAGAAAGTGACGGCCGACACCGTAGCGGCGGATACTGTAGAGGGGAGGACGGCAGCGTGACTCCGCGAACTTCTGAAACCCATGTCGTCGAAACCCCCGATTTTCCGGGAGTTTCTTTTGGCCGAAGCGCCGATGGGCTTTGCGTTGCCCTTGTCGGTGAGCACGCCTTCGCCATGGCTCCAGCCCCCGATGGCCGGCACTATCTTGTCACGGGCTGGCGTATCCGCCGGCCCATGGCCGAATGGACGCGCAGCGATTTCTACGGTCATTCTGGAGAGCTCGCGGACGAGAACGCCTTCCGTGCGAAGGTACTGGAGCAGGCAGAAGACCAGCGTGAGAAGATCGCGCTCGGCCGGCGCGAAGAACGATCCGTGGCGAGCACGCCATGGGGGCCGTCGCAGGTTGCCACCGTCTATGCCGATGGGGTCGTTTTTCACTCGACGGCCGGTCATGGCGGGTTCCTTCTTTCGCCCGAGCGCAACCGAAAGGTTCATCGGTCGCTCCGTGTCACAGGCGGCGCCTATGAGGAGGATGAGGCCTGGGCGATCGTTGCCTTCAGCTTTCCGCCCCTGTTCACCAGCTTCGAGTCGCGAAGCGCAGAGAGGACGATGAAGGACAGCTTCCCGGACGCCTGGGAAGCGATCACAGGCAACGTGCTGGGACCCGGTGAATCCTGGAAGAAGGATGAGCGTGCCTTCTCCGACAAGCACGCCGGCCACTGGATCGTGGTCTCGGCGATCCTCTCCGATCATCAACTCGGGTTCACCGAGGTCATCGCGACCCCTGGCGGTAAGCGCGGGCCGGGCACGGAGGAACGTCGCTTTCTCGTTCCGACCGACGAATACCTTGTCGGCCGCTTTGGATTCGTCATCGATCCTGATCGCCACGCCGTCTATGGCGGCCCTTCGAGCTTCATTGGCTGGCAGCGGAGGGACACATAATGTCTGTCCGCGATCGCCGCGCGCAGCTCTTTCGCATGGAAGAGGCTCGGCGCCAGACACAGCGCCAGCTCGATCTGATCGACCGGCAGATCATGAGGCGGATAACGGCAATCATTCCGCAGCTCACACCCAAATGTGCCGGCCATCGACGTGACAGGGGCCTGGAGCCGGCAATGTTTCTCGAACGATATCGGGCCAACCTTGCAGCGATCACACTGGAGAGGCAGCACGAGATCGACGCTCTCTCCCGCAAGCTCGCAAGGCAGGATGCTGCAATCGAGGTGCTGCGTGCCAGACTGCCACCGGACCTGATGCGCGCCTGATACCGCGGCCTGGTCAGCGCTTGCGGACGAATTCGGTTCGCAACACCAGCCCCTTGATCGCGTCATGCCGGCAGTCGATTTCTTCGGGATTGTCGGTGAGGCGGATCGACTTGATCACCGTGCCCTGCTTCAGGGTCTGCCCCGCGCCTTTGACCTTGAGGTCCTTGACGAGGACGACGGAGTCGCCGTCGGCCAGCACGTTGCCGGCGGCATCGCGCACTTCGATGCTTCCGGCAGAAGCTGCAATGGCAGCCATCTCCGACGCTGGTCGCCATTCCCCTGTCGCGTCGTCATAGACGTAGTCGTCGTTGTGATCGGTCATTGCTGCCCTCGCCTCGGGATTGAATGCAGTGCGCTGTCAGCCCGACATGGGAGCAGGCCAAGAGTTGATCCGCAGCGGCGGACCGGCGCAGCTCACCTATACCAGCAGCAGCCGGCGTTCAAACCGCGGACGCCCGGCGTCATTGGGCAGGCCGTGCGATGGCATGGCAGCGCGGGTCGACCGGGTGCTTTTCCTCCCGCATGCCGGTATCCGTGCCATCTCCTTGCCAGCCTTCCCGGCGGGTTTGCTGCGGTCTGAACCCGCGGCTGTTCGCTTCAAGGCCGCTGTCGCGCCGCGGAGCGGCCGGAACCCGCCGATCTCGGCAAGGCTGGCCCGCGTCCCGCGCAGGGCCAGTGAAGAACTGGCCCCGCTTGTCCGCAAGCCAACCTCGCTCGCCTGTCAGGCTCCGGACCCTGAAGCGTCCAGCTTCCGCCGGTTCCTTTTGACCGCACCCGCAGGGAAGACCGGCAAGGGCCGGAACACCTGAAGGGCATCGCTAGAAAGGAAAGCTCAATGTCCAGTTCAACCCGCTCCACCAAGACCAAGGCCCGCGTCGTCCAGCTCCGCAAGGGCACCACCCTCGAAATGGTCCGGCTCTGCTGCCCGGATGGCCACCAGGCCACCCTCATTTCCGAAAGCTTCGGCCTTCCCGTCCTCGACAGCGACGGCATCCGCGAATTCCACGAGCGCAGCCTGATCGATGGGGCCGATACGCTCTCCGAGGGCCTTTCCGAAAAGGCCATGCAGATCCACCTGCAGAGGATCGTCGGCTCCCATGTCGGTTCGGCTTATGGAGCAGGCCAGTT
Organism: Mesorhizobium subarcticum; assembly: GCF_055456085.1. Classification (NCBI taxonomy): domain Bacteria; kingdom Pseudomonadati; phylum Pseudomonadota; class Alphaproteobacteria; order Hyphomicrobiales; family Phyllobacteriaceae; genus Mesorhizobium; species Mesorhizobium subarcticum. The sequence goes on from NZ_JBVBEG010000002.1 coordinate 465,889, forward strand.
TTACTCGAAAGCCGTCACCGAGGCGAAGGACGCTACGGCCAAGCTCGCCAATGACACCCGCGACGAAGACATTGACGGTCCGGTCGGCTTCGACAGCAAGGCCCAGCGCAAGCGCGAATTCGCCGCCGAAATGGGCCTGCAGGCCCATGCGCTGCGCATGGCGGCCGAGGGCGCCGTGGCAGCCTACGAGCACGTCGTTGGTGAAGGCTGGAAGCCTTACGAACGCCAGACCGAGAATCCCGGCCAGGGCGTCAGCCGGCAGGCGGCCGATCTCCAGATGGCGGCTCTGGGCTGACACTCTTCGGGCGGACTTCGGTTCCGCCCGATTCCAGGGGCGCCGGCCTGCTTGCGTGTCGCAATGTATCCGACTCCAGATCCTTGAAAGAGAAGGAAATCCTTTTGGTTTGGCCGCGCCGATCGCGGCCGTCACGAATGATGGTCCTGCTTGCGGTCCTCGGCCGCGAAACGGCTTCGCCGTCCTCCACTGCCGTTGCGGCCCGGCTGCGAGACTTCTCCTTCCTCCGATTCAACCTCGACCGGGTTCGCGGACCTGCGGTCCTGCGCGGTCGGACCTCGTGACGGTCGCGATCGGCGCGGCCTCGAATGGAGGTTTGAAATGGACAGGAAGAGCAACAAGCCCCGCGTCGACATCTATACGAAAATCAGCGATCGCATCGTCGCGGATCTGGAAAAGGGCGTGCGTCCCTGGGTCAAACCGTGGAGCGTTGCGAATACGACCGGTCGCATCACACGGCCGCTCCGTCACAACGGCGTGCCGTATCAAGGGATCAACACACTGCTTTTGTGGTCGGAGGCGGTCGCGAGAGGCTTTGTCTCTCCGGTCTGGATGACGTTCAAGCAGAGTACGGAACTCGGCGGTCAGGTTCGCGAAGGCGAGACCGGCTCCATGGTTGTTTACGCCAGCCGGTTCACCAAGACCGAAACCGATGCGCACGGCGAGGAAGTCGAGCGGGGTATTCCGTTCCTCAAGGCCTACACGGTGTTTTGCGCCGACCAGATCGAGGGCCTTCCCGAGCAATACTACGCGGCGCCCGATCCTGTTACTGATCCTGTCCAGCGCATCGAGCATGCCGATCGCTTTTTTGACAATACAGGAGCGGTCGTGCGGTATGGCGGAGACCAGGCCTATTATTGTCCCTCTTCTGACCATGTCCAGTTGCCGTCCCCGGAGTTTTTCCGGGACATGGCTTCGTTCGTCGCTACGCGCGCGCATGAGACCCTGCATTGGACATCGGCTCCTCACCGGCTGAACAGGGACCTCAGCCGCTACCACAAGGACCGCACGGATCGCGCGCGCGAAGAATTGCTCGTGGAGTTGGGTGCTGCGATGCTCTGCGCGGACCTCGATATCGTCCCTGAGCTGGAGCCGAGGCCCGATCATGCCGCCTATATTCAGGGCTGGGCCAGCCTGCTGGGCAGCGACAAGCGGGCGATCTTTCAGGCAGCCGCCCACGCGCAACGCGCGGTCAATTATCTCCACGAATTCCAGCCGCAGGCGGAAGAATTGGGGAGGGCGGCCTGATGTTACGCGCTCCGCTCTTGCAAGGGGAGGGCGCCGAGCCCTCCCTGATCCGCCTTCGTGTCCTGAGTCTGGGGCGCAGGTGTGCAATCGACCACGCTCGCCCTTATGGCGGCACATGGTCATTTCGGGCCTTTGGATTGCGCTATATTCGCCGATGCTCGCTGGGAACCGGTCGCCGTCGACGAGCATTTGCGCTGGCTATGTCGCCGAATGAGCTGCCCCTTTCTGGTTCGTCTCGGACGGTAATCTGCGCGAAAATCGCCTCAACGCCGCTGTGGGCAAGCGTTGGGCATCGATTCCCGCTTCTACCCGCACCGTCGACCGGCGCGCCAATGTCTTGATCGGCATGACCCGCTGGCAGTGCACGACCACAGCCGGCGGATCGAAACGATCCCGCGCCGGTTAGCCTCACGCGCCGGCACTCGCTGCAGCATCCGGTCGCCACTCAATGGCTCGGAATCCGCCCAAAAGCGCTCGGCTGCCCCATCCACGCCAACAGCCTCTGGCGATCCATGCGTGACAATGACGCCGAGGCATGTCCCCGATGCTGTCGACGTTGACCGGGCAACTCGCACCGGCCTGCGCGGTATCGGCGGCGAGGTCTTTCTGCACCGATCCGGCGTTCCCCTTGGCGAAGTCGGTTTGTCGACGGCACAGGCCAGCTCGACTTGTTGCCAAACGAATGTGAAGGGATGTGCGGCGTGTGATCGTCCAGCCTGGAAAGCGTCGTTGGCTTCAGCACACCGGGCTGCACAGCAGGCTGAAGGCCCCGCCTTGCGGCTGGCCCCTGTCAGAGCGGTAATCCCGGGGCCGGAGCCAATCAGCCGGCCCGTGCCGGCGCCCAGTCCGAGATGCCTATGTCCATGACCGCTAAGGGGCCGTTCCTGCTTGAAGCAGCAGGTTGCCTGGCTGCTGGAGTTTCGCCTATCGGCCTCGTCGTCGTTCGACCGATATGAGCAGACTGGTGCGTCTTTCCGGCCACGGGGCCGTCGTTCTGCAATGACGCGTGACGGGGACGGCCGGGCTTGATGGCGCTCCAACGTGGCTGCGGTTGCGGCGATCATGCCGATAGGCTTCGCCTGTCGTCCGTGGCCGGGGTTTCATGGAAGGGCGCACCACATGCGTCCTCGATGTGGCTGGTCTGACCGAAGGCCGTCTTCGCTTCGCTTCGCCTCGTTCTCAACCTGCAACAGCCGGTCGTGACTTTCTTCCCCTGCTGGCTTCGCCATCATTCCTCGCGGAACAAGAAAGCCTCGCCCTGGCTGCCCTTCACTTTCGTTCCGGCCCTTCGGGTGCGGGCCGATCGCCTCCGGTCTGTCGACCGCCATCGAGGTCGCGGTGGTCGCGGCCCGAGAAACTCAAGGAGACGACAAATGGCTACCATCGGCACTTTCACCTCAAACGGCAACTCCGGATTTTCCGGAGCCATCAAGACCCTCAACCTCAACGTCAAGGCCAAGCTGATCCGCGTCGAGAACCCTTCCGACAAAGGCCCTCACTTCCGCGTCTACTCGGGTAGCGTCGATCTCGGAGCCGCCTGGCAGAAGGTCTCCAACGAGGGCCGCGACTACCTCTCGGTCAAGCTGGACGACCCGAGCTTCCCCGCTCCGATCTACGCCACCCTGATCGAGGTGGAAGGCGAGGAAGGCCTGCAGCTGATCTGGTCTCGCCCCAACCGGGACTGAGGATCTCGCGCGAGGGCTCCGCCGCAAGGCGGGACCTTCAGCCTTCTTCGGCAGGTCCACTTGAACGTCAGGCACGCATAGACTAAGTTGCATGGACTAAGTCATGGAGTCAGCAATGCGCACCGTCAATATCCACGAGGCCAAGACGCATCTGTCACGCCTTATCGACAAGGCGGCCAAGGGCGAATCTTTCATCATCGCCAAATCCGGCAAGCCGATGGTGAAGGTCGTCGCGATAGACGCTCCTGCGGCCGGCGAAATGCGTCGCGTCGGGTTTATGGCCGGGCAGTTTTCCGTTCCGGACGATTTTGATCGCATGGCCGGTGAGGAAATCGAGAAGCTGTTTGGCGGCGACGCATGAAACTTCTGCTCGATACCCATCTTCTGCTCTGGGCGGCGGGCGAGCCCGACAAGCTCCCGCCTGCCGCCCTCGCTGAGATCGAGAATGCCGACAACGACCTGACGTTCAGCGCTGCAAGTCTCTGGAAGATTGCGATCAAACGGGGTCTGGGCCGCGCTGATTTCACGGTCGATGCGCGTCTTTTGCGCAGGGCCCTGATCGACAACGGCTATTATGACCTGCCAATCACAAGCGAGCATGCCATAGCCGTGGAGGGGCTTCCCCCCATCCACAAGGACCCCTTCGATAGGATCCTGATTGCTCAGTCGATCGTCGAGGGCATTACATTGCTGACCGTCGACGATCTGGTTGCACAATATCCCGCGCCTATCCGTCGCCTTTGATAACCTCCGCCCGGAGGCCGAGGGCTTCTTCCTGCCGCTCCCGCGCCGTTCATCGCCCGCCCAAGTCCTTTATTGTGAAAACGCGCCGAACCCCGGTGGGTGCGGGTCGATCGCCTCCGTTCCACCGACCGTCATCGAGGTCGCGATGGGCGCGGCCCGACCAACAAAGGAATGAGTCAATGGCTACCATCGGCACCTTCACCTCCACCGGCTACGGTTCACCGACACGATCAAAACCCTCAACCTCAACGTCAAGGCCAAGCTGATCCGCGTCGAGAACCCTTCCGACAAAGGCCCTCACTTCCGCGTCTACTCGGGTAGCGTCGATTATGCAGAGAGCGGGATTATGCGGAGTTATGGTCGCTGAAGTCTGGATTTGCCGGCGGTTGCGGCGGATTATGCTCCGCATAATCTCGGAGCCTTCGGGCTAGTGAGATGGATGGTGTCGGTCTTAAAGTGCGAGCGTCTTTGGCCTATGCTAATCCGCATGATCATCTAGGCGAAAGCTACAAAGTTGGCGGAAAAGAGTGTTCCCTGGGATAACATCGCGCGCATTCGACGGCGGTTGGCCGATCTGAATGATGAGCGGATGGCGCTTGAGCGTGAACTGGAAGCGTTTGAGCAACAGCTAATTTCCGATGGCCAAGCCGACGTGGAGAAGCCAGCCTTCGCCGATGCACCTATTACCAACAGCTCACCGTCGATGGAAAAGGTGGAGTTGTTCTGGCAGCTGTTTGCCGGCCGCGCCGATGTTTTTCCGGTACGATGGGAAAATAGAAAGGATGGACGCACCGGCTATTCGCCTTACTGTTCCAACGAGTGGGCGAAAGGAATCTGCGGCAAGCCAAAGGTGAAATGCGGGGACTGCCCGCATCAGGCTTTCATCCCATATTCCGAAGATATCATCGAAAAGCACCTCCGTGGCGGCGATGCTCGCTCAAGCGACTTTGTTGCCGGCGTATATCCATTGCTGCAAGACGAAACATGCTGGTTCCTTGCTGCTGACTTCGACAAGGAAAGCTGGGCGGATGATACCAGAGCTTTGCTGGCAACATGTCGTGCAAAAGGTATTGCCGCAGCCCTCGAACGCTCGAGGTCGGGAAACGGAGGCCATGTCTGGATATTCTTCTCCGAGCCCGTTCCCGCGAAGATCGCCCGACAACTTGGTGCCGCGCTGATAACAGAGACGATGGAGAACCGTCCCGAGATCGGCTTCACATCGTATGACCGTTTCTTTCCCAATCAGGACACGATGCCACTTGGCGGCTTCGGTAATTTGATCGCGCTTCCCTTACAAAGGAAGGCTCGAGAAAATGGCAACAGCGTTTTTGTCGATGGCGACTTGCGACCTTACGATGATCAGTGGGCGTACCTGTCGTCGTTGAGCAGGCTATCGGCAGACGAAGTCTTCAGGATCGCCGACGAAGCTGAATTGGCGGGGCGGGTCTTGGGGGTCCGGATGCCGGTTGATGACGAACATGCCGACGAGCCGTGGAAGATGTTGCCGTCACGTCGTAGCGAGCCACGGCGAATAGAAGCTGCTATCCCGCAAGGCATCAAGGTCGTAGTCGCAGATCAGGTCTACCTCGATAGGACGGAACTTCCGCCGGCGCTGATCGCACAGTTCGTGCGTCTGGCAGCGTTCCAAAATCCGGAATTCTATCGCGCGCAAGCAATGCGACTGCCGACATTCGGCAAGCCGCGGATTATCTCCTGTGCCGAGCTTCATCCACGCCATGTCGCGCTGCCACGAGGCTGCTTCGACGAAGTAATTGAACTCATTAAGAGCCATGGCACGACCGCCATTCTCGAGGATCACCGCGAAGACGGAGAGGCTCTACCCGCCGGCGTCTCGTTTCAAGGGGAATTACGCCGGCCACAATCGCGGGCCTTTGATGCTCTTGTCGCCAACGATAACGGCGTGCTCGCCGCCACGACTGCCTTCGGCAAGACAGTTGTCGCAGCTGCGCTCATAGCACATCGAAGCTGCAACACGCTGGTTCTTGTTCACCGCAGGGAGCTTCTCACCCAATGGGTGGAGCGTCTGAGTTCCTTCCTGAGCATCGACCCAAAGCAGATCGGCATCATCGGTGGCGGGAAAAGGAAGCCAACAGGGATCATCGACGTGGCGCTGATCCAAAGCTTGGTTCGGAATGGCGAGGTCGATGACATTGTCGGCAATTACGGTCATCTGATTGTCGATGAGTGCCACCATCTGTCCGCTTCAAGTTTTGAACTCGTCGCTCGCAGGTCCAAGGCGCGATACGTGGTTGGCTTATCAGCGACGGTCGCCCGAAAGGACGGCCATCATCCGATCATCTTCATGCAATGCGGCCCCGTTCGCCATCGGGTCGATGCGAGAGTTCAAGCTGCCGAGCGTGGTATTCGCCACCGTGCCCGCGACCGTTCGACGAAGTTTGAGTTGCCATCGTCACTCGTCTCGGCCGAGCGCCCGTCAATGCCAGCGATCTATGCGGCCCTTGCGCAGGACCAAGGCCGAAATGACCTGATATTCGATGACGTGTTGAAATCCCTCGAGGCCAGACGTTCGCCCATCCTGCTAACGGAGCGGAAGGATCACCTCGATTATCTCCAGCAGAGGTTCTCGCCGTTTGTAAAAAACCTCGTGGTGCTGCGCGGTGGCATGTCGGCGAAGGATCGCAAGCAAGCCAACACGGCGTTGAATGTCGCAGACGATGATGAGCGCCTGATACTTGCGATAGGCCGCTATATCGGGGAAGGGTTCGATGACGCCCGGCTCGACACATTGTTCCTGACCATGCCGATCGCCTGGAAGGGAACTCTGGCGCAGTATGTCGGCCGTCTGCATCGCCAGCATGATGATAAGAAAGACGTCTTGGTCGTCGATTACGTCGATAGCACCGTTCCCGTGCTGGCCCGGATGGCCGCAAAGCGACGAGTGGGTTATCGTGCGCTGGGCTACGTGATTGAGTGATAGCGCCCCGCTTTGAGCGGAGCGCCGTGGTGCTGGTCAGCGTGACCAGATGAGCTTGTGCTCGCCCTTGTCACCCTGGACGAGGGATGCGTAGACCGGGGCCGTGAAGGACGGATCGTCGAGCTTGAGCGAGAGGTATTCGGCGCCCGATTCCCGGGCGGTCCGGCTCCAGCCTGCTCCGAACTCGACACCCGTTGCTGTGACGCGGAAGTCGGGTGCGCGGTCGTTGTCGCGGTCGCAGGGCTTGATGGTGGCCTTGACGTTGAGGGTTAGGGTCTTGATGGTGCCTGCGTATGCGCCGGTTTCGTCGCGGGTGAAGGTGCCGATCTGAGCCATTGTCGTATCTCCTGAGGTTGTTCGAAGCCGTCCGATGCGGCCTCGATGGCGGTCGACAGGCGACGGATTGGACGGAATGCATCCGCAGGACCGCAGCGTTAGCGAAGGACGGCGGCAGCCGAGCTTGTTGGCTCGCGAGGAATGACCGCTTGCGGTCAGGGGAAGAAGGTCGGCGGAGCCGTTGCAGGCCAAGGCCGGACCGGCGCCAGACCAGCCCAAAAGAGAGGCCGTATGGGAGACTTTCGCGCCGTCAGCAGAGAACGACGTGAATGATCGATGTCTCCTCATCAGCATGATCAGCGCCGCCGCGGGTGCATCACCACACCCGTCGTCGCAGCCGCCGTCTCCCGATGCACAAGACACGCTGCGGGTGCCTCTTTTAGCAAACCCAGGGGTGATGCTGGAAAAGCTGCCCGCCGACGCTGGAATGGCTTTGAAACCTCCGATTTGTTGCTACGCGCCGGACTTCCCCGGCGTCAACAAGCAAATCGAGGAAATCAGAAATCAGCGTGACAAAGCGAAAGTATAGATATCGCCGCAGTGTCGATGTTCGGATCAACTGTAAGCGCTCATTTCCATGCGCGTTGACGCGGCCCGTTTGACCGGGGTCGCTGTCGGCCAGTTGCATCGGATCAAGTAGCGGCGGTTTTGGCGAAGTTGAATGGCAAGAGATCGGTGATGTCGGCATTGTCCGCGCGCTGCGGCAATTCCGTGAGGACGTGGCGCAAATAGGCCAAGGGCTCGATGCCGCAAGCTCGGCATGTCAGCATGAGGCTGTAGACGACGGCACTGGCCCTGGCTCCGTCCACAGTGTCGCTGAACAGCCAACTCTTTCTTCCAGTGGCAAAAATCCTGATGTCGCGCTCAAGCAGGTTGTTGTCGATCGGCATCCTGCCGTCTTCGGTGTAGCGCGTCAGGTACTCCCACTGGTTCAGGGTGTAGGACACGGCGTCGCCGATCTTGCTGTCGGGCAGGACCTTCGGGGCTATGTCGTCGAGCCATGCCTTGAGAGCGTTCATGATGGGGACGCTGTGTTGCTGGCGGAAACGGCGGATGCATTGATGTCGCGTTTCGCCCTTGTCCGGCTTTTCGTTGCGCGTCTGGCTTTCAATCCGGTAGAGCTGTTCGAAGAACTTCAGCGCCTGCTCCGGCGGGCCGCCGCCTTTCTTTCTGGTCTTCAGTGCATCGACGAAGCGACGTCTGGCATGGGCCATGCACCCCAGATGGGTCGCTCCTGCCAGCGTGCGCCAGGCGGTATAGCCATCGCTCATCAGGATGCCGCGGTAATCACCGAGGAAGGCCTGCGGATAGATCTGGCCGCGGCCGGGCTGATAGTCGAGCAGCACGATCGGTTCGTCGCTGTCCTCTCCACTCCGATACGCCCACATGAAGGATGTGCTGGTGGCTTCCCTGTCCTTTTCCTTCAGGACCTGGACCGTCGTCTCGTCACCATGGATGAGCGGTTGTGACCGAAGCCGCAGCTTCAGTGCGTCATAGATGCGGGAGAGATGCTTCTCGCTCGATCCGATCACCCAATGCCCCAGAGCGCCGCGGCTGACGGGCACGCCGGCTCGCTCGAATGCCTGGCTCAAGCGGTAGAGCGGCGTGCCATCGACATATTTGTGGACGAGCGCGAAGGCCAGCGTCGAGGCCGTGGCGATGCTGCCCGGCAAGGGCTGCGCGGGCATCGGGGCAATGACAACAGGCGTATTGATGCCGGTCCGGTCGCAATGGCGGCATGCATACTTGAACCGCACATTCTGCAGGACCTTCGCCTTCACCTCGATATGGAGCTGCTCGGTGACGGCCTCACCCATGCGATGCATCTGGTGGCGGCAGCAAGGACAGGCCTTCTGACCGTCGGCAAGGTCATACTCGACGCGCTCGCGCGGCAGGTGTTCCGGCAGAGGCTTGCGGCCACGCTTCTTTCCCTCCGGCTTTTCGGTGGACGGAAAGCCGGTGTCCGGCAGGTCGACGACATTGCCATCTTCGCTGCTGGCGTCGTCTTCATCGGCAATCTGTTCGGCTTCATTGAAGAGGCGATCAACGTGCTTTTCGCTCTTCGGCGCAAAACGATGCAGCCGCGCTAGCGCCAACTCTTCCTCGAGCTTGGCCACGCGTTCTGCGAGCTGGCGGTTCTGCGCCTGCAGCGCAGCAATGCGCGCCATCAACTCCTCAACAGTCGGTTCGCCAGGTCGATTCATCGTAGTTTTGAATCTGAACCGCACCGACGCGTCAACCGCACAATTCGGGAGCCGTCAGCCCGCAACCTGATATTGCCGCACCGGATGGCGCACCATTGCATCGATGTCGATGCCGTCGAGAATCCAATGGAGCTGCTCGGTCGTCAGCGTAACCACCGCCGTCTCCCGGCGTGGCCATCGGAACCTGTCTTCGGTCAGCCGCTTTAGAACCAGCATGAAGCCGGACCGGTCAAAGAACAAGAGTTTCATCCGGTCGCGACGGCGATTGCAAAAGGCAAAGACCGCAGGCGCAAACGGGTCGAGCTCCATCACCTCCTGAACCAGGACCGCAAGGCTGTTGATGCCGGCGCGGAAGTCGATCGGTTCGCGATGCAGGTAGACTGTCAGGTCAGCGCCCAGTCTGAACATGACCCAGTGCTCCGATGATCGCCGTCAATGCATCCACATCACCGCATTCCAGCGTCAACTTCACGCCGTTCGGCAAAGACGCGCTCACCTTGGCTGGGAGTGGCGACGACTTCGACAGCCGCTCTTCACCACGCGTGGCAGGCCTCTCTACCGAATTGCCCTGCATAGGCAGGCTGTACTCCGCGGCGACGCTGACTTGAACTGGAATGAACGCCGACGGCGCAGGTGGCGGCAAAGCAACGGCGTCTTTGGTCGTCTTTATCCACTTCCGAAGAAGGTTGGCATTGATCCCATGTTCAAGCGCAAGTCGCGATACCGACACGCCAGGCTCAAGGCAGGCCGCAACGAGCCGCTCTTTTGACGCCGCGTCGTACCGCCGGCGGCCGTTACGCAAAATTCGCCTCACCAGCAGTTTCTGTTCATCGTCCTCAATCACGTGGTGTCCACCTCCAAAGTGGACACTTCATGCCAAAACACGCTCAATGGAAAAAGGTGCAGAGAAATTCGCGCTTTCGATCAACTGGCTACTGCCGCATGTTGACGGGTTCAAGGAGTGGCTTTCTCAGCAGAATTATTCCCCCGCACCGATCGTCGAGGTGGTGCGTCTACTGGCACTATGGGGTGACTGGGTACGAGCGACCGGTTTCGACATTGGCACGCTCGCGGTTGGCTTCTGTGCATCGGCGTCGGTGTTCCAGGGCAGCAAAAGCGCGCGCGCTCCGCAGGGTGCGGCCGCTTATTTGCGCGAGAAAAACATTCTGCCTGCAGAGCTGCACACGTCGCTGGAGGAGACCTAGCCAGCACTTGCCGCGTTCCGGTTCTGGATGAAGGAGCAGCGTGGTATCAAGGATTCCACGCTCGATACCTATCAGCCAATCTTGATCGACCTTCTGTTGTCGCTCGGCACTGATCCAAAGGTTTATACGGCGACCGCGATGCGTGGCTTCGTGCTCGACCGCGCGAAACCGCATGGCCGCGCTCGGGCTCAGGGTATCACTGTCGCAACGCGCGCCTACCTCAAATACCTTGTGGCGATCGGGCAATGCCCCGCTGGCCGGGAATATGCGGTTCCGAGCTTGCAAGCTGGCAAATGGCAACGACACCGCGCTTCCTTGGGCAAAGCGATATCGACCGGCTCCTTGCCGCTTGTGATGGCGAAGACCGGTTACGTGATCGCGCCGTCTTGCTGCTCTTGGCTCGGCTGGGTCTCAGGGCGAGCGAGGTCGCCAATCTCACCTTTGGTGACATCGATTGGAAGCATGGTCGAATAACGCTTGATTTAAAAGTGGAGCGGTTCCGATAGGATTGTGGACTTTCCGTGTATTTTGGGGCGCATTCTTGCGCCGGGGAGAAGGGGCTTGGAGAAATCCCGCTATAATGATCGGTCGAGCCCGTGGCGCAAGCTTACTGGCGCAGGACGCTCGCTCGTACGGCGCTGGGCCGGCGTGCCGATGCGGCTGGTCTTCGTGACCATGGCTGCGGCTTTCGCTTTGGTGACGCAGTTTGTCATGCATTAACAGCGGATCGCTGCCGGAAATCAATCTGCAGAACTTAATCAAGCCGAGGCCGGCAGCAATTGCTGGGATCGCATCTGTGATCGACGGCGACACGATCGAGATCCATGGCCAGCGCATTCGCTTCAATGGTATCGATGCACCGGAGTCAGCACAGCAGTGCGACGACGCCAACGGCTTCCAGTACCAATGTGGCGCCAAGTCTGCCGCCGCTCTCGATGCCTTTCTCGCCGCCTCCCGAGGGGTCTTGGGCGCATCCACTACACCAGTGGACGGACAACGCGGCATCGAGCGCAACAGCTCCGAAATCGTTGTCGGCGCCGTCGAATTCCCCGCTTGACCCAAGCGCGACAGCTCCAACCAGAGCGAGGACACGAACGACTTCGCCTGGCTCCCGTCGCCCCAGCGGCTACCCTGTCAACCAGACGGGATCGCTTCTGCGCGTCGGGCGGATCGCGGCTGATAGCCGCGCATCCGCTTGGCGCGCAGCAGCGCGAGGAAAAGTTCGACGGCTTCGCCCTCGGTATCAAAGGAGTGCTGTACCGTGCGGCCGGTGGTTCCGATCCGACCCCAACGCCGGACCAGGCAGGTCTGGCCGAACAGGGTCTCCTCGATCGACAGCGCATAGAAGCGCGCCATGTTCCGATCCGCGTCGCGGCGTTCGATACAGAGGCGATAGAGCTGCGCGATCATTGCAGACAGAATCGCGCAGCCGGACGCGCGCGTCCAATGAATGGTTTGAATCAGCAGACGCGGATCGATTCGCTTTGGTGATGGATGGAACCGAACGTCAGTCGTTCAACAGCGTCTTTGATGGCCCTTCCCGGAGAGATGTAGCCAATCCACGTTGGCCCGTATCGTGCGCGGTTGGTCGTAACGATCGACGCTGATGGACGCGTCTGGCTACTTCGGCTGCCGGGCAAGGAATTCCGTTATCAGACCCTGAACCACCTCCTGCATGGTTGTCCTGTTGCGCGCGCAATGGACCTGCAGCTCGATCATCTGCGAGACCGGAATGCGCGTGTGCAGCCGGGCTGTCCCGCCGTCTGCCTTTGGCCTTTCTATCTTCGCTTTCGCCTCTCTGGCAGACCGGGTTCTCGTCTGCTGCTCCAGGTTGTCCGTTTCGCTGATGCTGGATTCCACTATGGCAGCCATGTTGCGCGAGAACGGATCATCCGAACGGGCACGCGGTTTCAAGGCGGGCAGCGGCAATTGGTTTGCGGTCCGACCGCTTTTCTCGTTCATTGCGGGGTGGCTCCGTTCAGTTTGCGGATGATCTCGGCGGTCAGGGCATTCGTCTGGTCGCGAGCATCCTGCACGGCCTTGTTCACAGGCTGGACTTCGTAAAGCGTCCCGGCGGTTGCGATTGAGGCGAAGGTCGGCCGCTGCGACAAAAACGTCTCAAGCACGCTGGCGTCGGCCTGCCGCAGCAGCTGGATCGCCGTGCGAAAGGCCATCGTGTTGTGCTCGATCCCCGAAACCATGTTGAGCATCACCGCGTAAGGAATTTTGCGGTGGCGCCCTCCAAGCGAGCGGATGTGCCGGATCAGACCGAGGCATTGCTTGACATCGAAGACGTGCGCTTTCGTCGGAATCAGCACGAAGTCGGCGTTGGCGACGGCCGGGCCGAGTGCGGCCACGGCCGTGCCCTGGACATCCACCAGCAGCAGGTCCTCGGCGTCGGATTGCGCCAGTCGATCGATCAGTTCGTCGGTCGAGCCGATGGGGATGACGTCGATGTTTGAAAGAGCGTACCCGGCGCGGCGACTGTTTTTGCTCCACTCCACCGCGGACAGTTGCGGATCGGTGTCGAGCACCGTCACCCGATGACCGGCGGCGGCGAATTCGCCAGCGAGCAGGATGGTGGTCATGGTCTTGCCGACCCCGCCTTTGGGAGAGGCCACTGTGATTTGCACCGCGCGTTGTTCCGGCATTGTTTTTTCCCAATGTTCGCGTTCGACTTTGGCGTCAAGGCACATAGGCGATTTGGCGCCAAAGTGACTTTCTTGCATTATGCCTATGCGCCGATGCAGCAAAGTGCGAAGGCACATAAGTGCCTATGTGATAATATGAATTTGCGCATCGGTGCAATATTCCGTGATGCATAATTGGTTCTGGACTAGCGAGTCATCGGATCAGTATAATGTGGTATGGTGAATTGACAAGATACGCAATTTGGGTCCAAATTGGCTGAGCAGGTCGTCGCTTCGCTTCGACCTGGACCGTCTTCGACGTGAGGCCCATCCGCCATAGCGAGGAATTTTGGACACCAGCGCCGCCCACAAGGACACTCGAAAGCGTTCCCGGATCGATATCGGGCCGGAGGCAGGCGCGCTCCTGGATGAGGCCTGCAAGGTGTTCCAGCTTGACCGAGCGGAGACGTTGCGGCGCATTATCCGGGCCAGCCTGGATGTCGGTCCCGCTCTGTCAGCTGAGAATTCACGCACTGTCGCCGCGTTGGCCTCGCAAGTCCGGATGGTCGGCCGAAACCTCAGCCAGCTTCTCCATGCCATTCATTCCGGCCACGCTGCCCCCATGGAGGCGGCGTTGCCGATATGGGAAGCGCTGGATGAGAGGGTGAAAGCTGTCGACGCCGAATTGACGGCGATGACGATCGCGCATGGCCTGAAACTTCGGAAGGCGGCGCATCTGCTGGATGGTGAGGGCGCGTGAACCTCGACCAGTCGTCCATACAGGCCATAGCCGATCGGATTCGCGCGAGCGCGGCGAACCGCAAGCGCCGGCATCGGGCCATGTTGTCCTTTGCTGGAAATGACGATGATTGGTTGCTCAAGACGGTTCGCGGCCGGACAGGGGAGGGCGGTTTCGGGGCAAGCCAGCCACCTGAACCGCCCGTGCCGCGTTCGTCTCCCGGGGAGCTGGAACCGCCGCTCGGTAAAGCCGGGCGACTAAACCTCGCCCTGCCAGCGAAGCGGCGGAAGCTCGCCGGCGGACCTGCACCGAGGGCCGCTGCCGACAAGCTGGCGGCCGGGTATCAGCCGGCCGTTCTGAAGGTGATTTCCTACGGGCATGGCGTCACAAGGGCAGCCGCCATCAGTCAATATATCCAGAAGGAGGGCGTCGCGCTCGAGACGCATGACGCGCGTATCCTGGCAACGCAGGAAGCCGTTGCCGAAGAAATGAAACTGTGGGGCAAGGGTTTCGACAAGCGGCGGGAGAGCGAGGATGTGGCGACGTTTCGGCTTTCGCTGGCAGGGCAGGAGAATGCCGAGCGCCTTTCACAGGCAGTTCAGGCAGGTTTCGCCGGCCACGGTTTCGCCTATCGTATCGACACTCTGCAGGACGGATCGAGCGTCGCGCGCGTCGTCGCGACCATGGCCGGACACAGCGTCGTGCGGGGTGAGAACGGGAACGAGAAGGTAAAGCATCGGTTTCACTTTTCCGATCGACGCCAGCAGGATCGCCAGTTCTCGGCACCGACCCGGGCCATGATTGCCTCGCGGATCTCCGAGGCGCTTGGGGTCAAGGAGGATACCGTTTCGGTGAAGCCAATTGGGGAGCCCAGCCACGGCAAAGCCGGTGTCGTGTTCCAGCTCGCGCGCCTTACCCATGACGGAGCGGCGATCGGCGCCGACGGCGCCGCGATCGCGTCTGAGGAGGCGGTTCGGCAGACCGCACAGTCCTGGGACAAGACCCTGAATTCCTACAAGCCTCGCGACACCATGCACATGATCCTGTCGGCCAAGGCGGGCGAGGACAGGCAAGCTCTGGTGAGGGCCGCACGTGGGTTCCTGCATGAGCAGTTCCCCAATCACAAATTCGCCTTCGGCATGCATGCCGATATGGCGGAGGAGGGCGGCCATATTCATGTCCATGCCATCGTCGCCGTGAAGGGTGAGGACGGTGAGCGATTGCGACCAGGTCCGGCCCAGCTTCGCGAATGGCGCGCGCTCTATGCCCAGCACGCACAAGCGCAGGGCATGAAAATCGTCGCGACTTCCGCGGCCTATCGAGCGTCATCACAAAGCTATGGTCCGCGCGACAAGGCGATTGTGGCCACGGCCGAAAAGCCGCGGCCGGGCAGGGAGGCGCGTGACCGCGCCTACGCCCGTGCAAACCCGCACGTCATCGAGAAAGCCCGCCAGCGGATCGACTACGCGAAGGCCAACCCGATAAAGATTCCGATTTCGGTGCGCCAGCTGCAGGCCACCCACGCAAGCCTTCGGGACTGGCACTCGGTTGCTGCTTCTCAGCCGGATAACGCGATAGCGAGTCAATTTATTGATCGGATGACGCAAGCTTTCCGATCCGGTACTGTTGTGGTTGCTATTCGAGATGGAAAGGGTGTTCAAATGAGTTCAGATGCCACCGCGGACCAGATGCGGGAAAACCTAAAACAGATCAACGAGACCGTTAACAAGACAGCGGCCATGATGAACGGCCAGACGAAAGCGGAGTTCTTACGGCGCGCAGCGCCCACCATGGAGCTGCTTGCGATCCGGACGGATCTCAAATCCCTGCAGGAAGGTGGCGTCACGCATGTCAGTGAAGACCAGGCCCATCGGATTGCCGGCGCGCGCGCCGAAGCTTTGATCCATCGCGCCCAGGAGATCGAGGCGGCTGAGCGGCTTGAGGCCGATCGCGCTCGCGAGATCCGTAATCGCGCCATCGAGCAGGAGATCCGCGACGAACGAGCTGGATCGGCTGATCCGACCTCGCTTGAGCAGGTTGCGCAAGACCGCGAAATGGTACGCGACGCCGAAAGCATCGCTGCGAAGGAAGCTCGTGAGGCACAAGCCGCAAGCGAAGCCGCGCGCGTATTGGCGCAGAATCCTAACGAGCGGCTTGATCCCGAGATCGTCAAAGGCGAACGGCTCGAAGAACTGCAGCGCCTGCAGTCGAGGAGCATCAACACCGCTCCAGTCGAAGGCGAAGAGCCGGATTCACAAAAGCCGCAAAAGCAGTAGTTGCCTCGTAATGCGCCACTGCGTGGGCTCGTTGTTCCCTAAGCCGGGCTCTGGCAGCGGCTCCGTCCGGCACATCCTCGCGTCCAAACGCAAAATGTACTCCGAGGAAAGACGAGGATTAGACACCTCGTGATTATGCAACCTCCTTCACCCGGATTTCTATATCCAGGTGAGCGGAGGCGGCGATGTTGACGAGGGCGTCAAGCGAGAATTTGGCGAGCTTACCGCGCAGCAGATCATTGGTGCGAGGGCGCGTCAGACCGAGCCGCTTGGCGGCTTCCTCCTGAGGAATGCCCCAACGCTGGACTGCCTTACGGATTTCGTAGAGCAGCGCCGAGCGCGCCTTGAGGTTTGCTGCCTCTTGTTCGGTGTCCGCCAGGGCGTCCCAGACGTTCTCATAGATTTCTACGTTCATCGTTCTGCCTTCCATCGTTTTAGCCGTTGAGCCGCCAGATCGAGGTCTTTTTTGGATGTGGCCTGTGTCTTCTTCTGGAACGCATGAAGCACCAAAACGCGGTCCTCCAGCGTTGCCAGATAGATGACGCGGAACGCTCCCGATGCCTCCCGGACTCTGATTTCCCTGACGCCGGCCCCCACGATCTGCATAGGCTTCCAGTCGTCGGGATCGTCGCCGCGCTGGACAAGTTCGAGCTGCCAGCCGGCCTCTATCCGCGCATCGTCAGGAAACGCTCGAACATCCGCTCTGCTGCTTCCAAGCCATTCAATCACCTTCATCGGGGTGCACTGTATCGGTTTTGATACATGTTGGGTAGAGTGAAAATCAATCGCATTTTACGGACCAGCAATCAGCTCACGTCCCCACCCAGAACCGGGAGGCGCAACGAAACGGTTCGATGCGCCCGCCATCGGATTAGGGACGCTTCGTCTTGTTCTCACACTCGACATAGGCACTGAAGACACAAATCGCTCATTTGTATTCAACTGAATTCACGTCCTAGCGATCGCCGTGACGTCTAATTTGATCCTGCAGCGCCTCAAGAGCGGCTGACGGTACCCCGTCGACATCTCCGCTATCCACTGACGGTGACAGGGAAAGAGCGCCGGCCTCCACGTCCTGATCGAGCGATGCGAGCAGCGCGGCGATCGACGTGGACTTGTTTCCCGGCCGGACTTGGAATTGCAAGACACTCGCCTTGCCTTCAGACGCACTCGGGTCGGACGCCTTTGATGCTGCCGGCGCCGATCGCCGGCCAAGGGTGGGAAGGGGCCGCGCCGCATCATCCGCCGTCTGATCGGTCCGCTTCGGCTTCAACTCCGGAACTTCAGCGGCGACCTCGCTCTTTGCTTTAGCCTCACCGCCCGTTGGACGGCCTGAGCTTGGCAGCGCCTTTGGTGCGTCCGCGCTGTCGCTCTTTACTTTCGGCTTTAACGCGACGGGATCAACCCTTTCAGCCGCCGCACCAGTCGCAGGCGACACCGCATCGGCATAGGCTGTATCGCCTGAAACCGGTGCTTCGACGGTATCGGGTTCCCCCAACTCGAAAGGTGCCGCCGGCGCGTTGTTAGCCGCCGCTTCGACCTCCGCCATGGAGCGCAGCGGAAGATCCTGCCATCGTGAGAGAGGCGGAACCTTCAAGCGCCGGTGCCGAAATTCCTGATAGGTCGCCTTATAGGGAGCGTCCTTATAATAGGTGATCTTGCGCACCATGAAACCAGGGGGGCTCGAGCCCAGAACCACGGCCTGCTTCGCCGGCATTTGCCGAAGCTCCGCCGCCGTCCGGAACGGCCTTTCCTGATAACTTAAACTCTTGTCTCGGCCCCCAAATATACCTTGACCAGCCCTGATGATCGCTGTGGGCACCTCGATCGTGGTCGGTCCCAGCATTACAGAGACATGTTCCGAGGTCTCCACGTCGTTCATGCGGATGAAAAGCTTCACCTGGCACGCGGTCACCGTGGTCTGCCGCGTCGCTTTTCCATAGACTTCGTCAAGCTGGGCTAGATCCTGCAGGATCAGAACCATGCGAAAGCCATAGCCCGCGTTGATCGCCAGCTTGGAAACGATAGACTCCATTTTGCCGAGCTGGCGAAACTCGTCGATCATCACCAGGACCTGATATGGCTCGTCAGGGCCTGGCGAGGAAGCCATCAGCACATCATGGATTTGCTGAACCAAGAGTTTGATAATGGGCCGGAACACGTCGAGCTGCGCCACGGAGCAGCCGATGAAGAGAGCCGTCGGGTCCTTGCGAAACTTCGAGATATCGAAATCGGTCGACGCCGTAGCGGCTGCAACGAGATCATTGGTCCAGGGGTTGAGAGCCGCCGTCAGGTTGAAGTAGGCCGAGTTTCGCGTTTCCTTTTCCAGCGCAATGAACTGGTTGAGCCCGTGCACGACCCACGAAGGCAGATATTTTTCCTCGTCATTGCGGATATTCGTCAGCACCCTGAGAAAATCCACGCCGGTCGAAAGAAGCATCGCGACGGCGCGCAAATGACGCTGCCCCTCATAGCGTGGTGACGTCAGCACATAGCCTATCATGGCCGAAAGCAGCTGCCGGCCGGCGCGCGCCCAGATCTCGGAACTTCCTGTCGCCTCGGGGATGATGAAAGAGGAGACCACCGCGCAGTCCGTCGGCATGCGAGCATCGCGCCGGATGAAATCCAGCGGATTATAGCGATGCGAATCCTGCTCGCCGGGCGAAAAGAAAAAGACCTTATCGCCGAGAGCCTGCCGGTGCGCACCGAACGCCTCGAAGTTCTCTCGCTTCGGATCGAACCACACCGAGGATCCTCGCCACATATAACCGTTCGGAATGACAAAGCTGACGCCCTTGCCGGATCGGGTCGGCCCGACCACCAAGACGTGCGCGGGCTCGTCCGAGCGGATCGTCGCCCCACCCATCTTGCCGAGGATCAAGCCTTGCTTTGCCAGCAGGTTTTTCCTTTCGGCGTCCATGATTGTGCCGAACCGCGCATCGCCGTAGTGCTTTGGCCTGCGATTGATCAGGCCTGCAAAGATCAAGCCGACGCCGATCGCCACGACAACCGCGACCGCGATCGCGCCCCGGATGATCGTCTCGCTCTGCGTGGGATGATAGGCCAGGCGCTGACTGAAATGCTGCCAGGCAACGAACAGGCCGCTTAAGCTGCGTTGCGCGTTCTGGTACTTTAGAAGCCCCCAGCGCGAGGCGCCTTCAGAGGGGAGGGCGGGATTCCACCGCCATGTCGTCACCAGCTCGTAGGCCAGGCTCCAAAGGGCAAGGAAGGCGGCGAGGCCGATGAGGCCGAGGAGAAGCCTATAAGCGAATACGCGAGACATTCTGGGGAACCTTTCTGGCGGCTCTCCATTCGGTCATGCGGTTGAACCAGATCGCCGAAGTTCCGCGCCAGCCGCCCCGGCGCGTTTGTTGGATCACAATCGGCAGGACGGACCGCACGTAATCGATGATCTCTGCCTTGCTCAGCCCGAGCCCAGCCTGCATGACCATCAAGGCTAGCTGCTCAAACGCACCGGTCGGGCTGTCCGCATGGATCGTCGTGATCGATCCGGGATGACCTGTGTTGACGGCGCGCAAGAACGAATAGGCTTCCGCTCCCCGGATTTCGCCCAGGAAGATTCGATCCGGCCGCAACCGCATGGCGGCTTGCAGCAGCGTTTCAACGGTCACGTGCGCCAGGCCCTGGTCGCCCTTTGATGCGACGAGGGGCAGATAGTTGGGCTGGTGTGGTTTAACCTCTCGCGTATCCTCAATGGTGAGGATCCGCTCATCCGAAGGCACCTCGTGCAAAATCGCGTTCAGAAACGTCGTTTTGCCCGACGATGTGCCTCCTGAAAGCAATATCGAATACCGTTCCCGCACGGCCAGGCGGAGGAAATCCTCGATCTTGCCGGCGTCGAGATATTCGCAAAGGGCGCTGTCGGTCTCGCTCAATTCGCCGGGATCCTGGACGGAGATCGTATCGAACGACCCCCGCTTCCGGTAATCATCAAGGCGCATATCCTTCACGACCTGCTTGCGGATCGCGAAGGCGCCTCCTGTCGGCGTCGCCGGCGCAAGCACGCCCTGGAAGCGTTCGCCGCCGGGGAGGGCGGCCGAAAGCAAGGGATTTTCCTCGCTGATCGATTGCGAGGATGATGCCGCTATACGTTCCATGAGGTAAGTGATCGCGGCGCGGTCGAGCTCGGGGACGTCGAAGGGCTCCATATGTGTCGAGCCAACAATTTCGACCCACACAAGTCCAGGCCCGTTCGCACAGATTTCGACCACGCGATCGTCGTCGAGCCAGCGCCGCACCGGCTCCAGCGCCTTATTTAGAAAGACGGTTCTTTGCTGCCCGCTCACGTCGTATCTCCCTCAACGCCTCGCGTACCGGGTCCGGATAGAACTCCGAAAAATCGAGGTCGCGACGGACGAACACCATGATGCGCGACCCCTGATCGACATGGATCGTGGGCGCGATATTGATCGAATTGCGAAGCGCCTCTTCAGCAATGCGGTTGAGGCTTTGTGAGACCTGTTGCGCGCCGATCTGGCGCGCGTTCTGCATGTACTGGTTGGGTTGCGTCTGGATTGTCACCGTCTGTCCGGTCTGCGGATCAGTATCGGTCTGATTGGTGTTCGACCCGTTCTGATCGTTGCCAAGGTTGGCGATGAGCTGCATCGCGCCACCCACGACACTTAAAAGGATCGCCGAGCCGAAGCGCTCGAAATGATGGTTGTCGACCTCGCCCGGCATGCCGCTGCGACCGAGCTCGTCGGTGCCGGTCGAACCGAGCTGCACCGACATGCCGTCCGATCGAAGCAGGCGTGTCCACACAATGAACACCCGCGTTTGGCCGGTTGCGAGGCCACTGCGATATTCACCGATAAGGCGGGAGCCACCGGGGATCAAAACCCTGCGACCGTCGAACGACCACACATCCTCCGACACGACGGCCCGAACCATACCGGCAAGATCGCTCTGAATCGCCGTCTCGAGCACGCCCTTGATCATCGTCCCTTGGGCGACCAGAGCGTCCGTGCGCGGGTTCATCGTGGCCTTCGATGTATCCGCTCCGCTCTGGCTCGCCCGTGCCAAAAAACGCCGGTTGGGGTCCTCCTCGCCCTCGCTTGTGTTCCCGGCCGCCGTTGCATCCGTTCCATTGCCGCCCAGTGCTGATGCACTGCCAGGCGCATCGCCGCTATCGACGACGAGTTGCTTGGCGCGCAAGCGCTCCCATTTGCGCCGCTCCTCTTCTTCCTGCCTGCGTCGTTCTTCCTCAGCCAGGCGACGGGCCTCGGAATCGTCCTGGACCTGCGGTGGAGCTGCAGGCGGTTGCAATGCTGGTGGAGGGGGAGGCGGAGCCTCGACCGTCGACGGCGGCTGCGCCGGCGCGGCCGGCGGCTCCTCGGGAGCCGTCGGAATTTTCAGGGTCCCGTTATCAAGCTGGGGACGCGGCGTATCGAGCCCAGGTGCGGGAAACTGTGTGGTGTGAAACTCCTCGCCATCCGACGCCGTCAACAGCGGCTTGTCTGGCGCACGCGTCGCCGCATAGATCATCCAGCCGGCGAAGACCACCGCACCCAGCGGCACCACGATCTTGAAGAATGTGCTCGCCCCGAATTTTGGCGGGGCGACCGCCGTGCCTTCCTCGGCGAGCATTCTGTACTCATTGGGAGATGGCATCGGGTCCCCTCACTTTCCGAACAGCCCCACCGCCGACACGCTGCGGCTCGTAAGGTTCAAGCCCGGTCGGTTCGTTCACATTGTTCAGTCTCAGATTGAAGACGCAGGTTGCTTCGTTGCCGTTGCGCAGCGTCCATTGGTAATTGACCTTGTCGACGACGATGTACGCGCCCTCGCGGCGATAATTCACAAGGGTCTCATTGCGCTCGCTATCAACGACATAGATCGCCGGCACTTCCCTTGCTGGATCGAAGCGGAACCAGGTCTTCACGCCGTCGTCGTAGATCACGAGCGGCTTATTTGCCGACGACCCCTTGTAGGCATAGGACGAGTTGGCGTTTTCGGCCTTGAAACCCTGCCGGTTCGGCTGTGCCGCCCGGGCCCGGGCTTCGTCCATCAGCGCCGCGTCCGACACCTCTTCGGGATAGCGGAACTTGATCGCATAGACTTGTTGCGCAACCGGCCGAAATTCGCCGTTGAGGAAGAACACATAGCTGCGCTTGTTCGTCAGGACGTTGAGATTTCCGCCCGCATTCTTCTCGATCGGCTTCACAAACAGCACATTGCCCTTCTTGTTGGGCTCGATGCTCCAGGCCGGGACGTCGCCAGCGCCGAGGGTTTCGATTTTCTCGTCATCGCCGAATTCGATCATGGTCGAGGCGCCATAGCTGGCCGGCACCGACACCACATCGTCCTTCTGATACCAGACGAAGCGAATGCGACTGTCACGAGATCCCGCCCGAGGGGTCTGTTCGGCAAGGGCCGGCTGAACCGCGCAAACGCCGAGCCCGATTGCCATCAGGATGGCGGCGACCTTCATTGCGGTGTCTCCGCGGTGGGTGCCGGGGCCGTCTCCTGATCGCGCCGATATTCGAGCACCTGGAAGCCGAGCGGATTTTGAAAGCGGATCTCGTTTTTGGCCGGCACGCCGGTGTAGCGGAACCGGATCAATGACACCCAATGCCGCTGCACGGTGTTCGCCTGGCTCTTTTCCTCCGTCATGAACCGGACCAGGGCGGTCCTCTGGTTGGGAAACGTCACCGACTTCACGGTCACAGCCACGACGGAGTTTCGCCCGTACAGCACGACAGGGTTCGTCACCTTGTTTGCCGGGCTGAAAAGCTCGACGAGCTCCCTCGAGGCATCGCCGGCGCTCAGCAATTGCGCGAGATCGAAGTTGTCCTTCAGCGCCTTCGGATCGTAGGTCTCGCGAGCCTTCACATAACGTACGATATCGAACATCCCCATCGACTCGTCCTGCTGCAAAGGACCGTCGGCCAGCGGCCGCTTGACCTCGACAAACCCGGTGGATTTGTCGACCACCACCATGTAGGGCTCATAAGTCTTGAGCGGCAGCGCAAGGATCAGCGCGCCCACCGCTGCAACGGCAATGACCGAGGCGACGCTTGCCACACACCACGCCAGAGATCGCGACCAGCGATTGCGCCGCGCGATATCTTTTTCCCAGATTGCCGCATCCACGTAGTACGGCAAGGGAGACTCGGTTTCCTTCGCCTGTCGCCCAGCGTTTTCCTTCACATCGCTCATTGGTGCCCCAAACCTATGCGGGATCCGTTAGCTTTCGGGAAAGCCGTGCATATTCCGCTGAATTCTCATACCTTCTCTGTGCGAGGCTCACGCGTGCCCGCTCGCGACCCGCCAGGCGTTCCTGCCGGGTGCTCCAGCCCAAGCGTCCCATCAGCCTGCGCTGACCGGCTTGGCCCATCGCTGCGAAGGCGCCGCCGTAGAAGCGCCCAAACGAAGGCGTTCCAATACCAATTCCCCCCGCGAGAGAGGCGGCAACGTTGGTGATTTGCGACAGCAGCAGCACGCCAACAAGGCAGATCAGGATCAGCGGCGCGGCTTCGGTCAAGGTCGTTGTCGCAGCGCCGTTCGACCGGTTGACCGCGTCGAAATAAGTCTGGGTGATCGAGATGAAGAAGGCACAGAATGCGTAGACCAGTATCTGCACACACATGTACTGCACGATCGCGGTTACCCAGCCGGCGAAGAACCGGGTCGTGTAGCCGAACAGCATAAGAATGATGAACACTGGGGCGAGCGCCAGCAAAAGCCAAAGAAAGATCTTCGACAGGATGATGAGGAAGATCGCATAACCGATGAGCAGCGCGCCGACGACAAGGATGATCGCCGCCAGCACGTAGCCGCCGAAGTTCAACACCCCAAGGCTCTTGATAAAGGCGGAGGTGGAATTGGCGAGCGAATCCCAGATATTTTGCAGGGCCGTCTGCACCGAGTTGACGGAGTTCAGCCCGGCCGATGTCCCGGTCACATTGGCCGAAACGCTCGTCAGAAGGCTGTTCCCGATCGCGGAAGGTGTCTCATTCGCGAACGAATAGGCATATGTCTGAAAGTCCCCCCAGCTCGTCGCCAGAGCGTAGATGACGAAGGCGCGGAACAGGCGCCAGACCATCTCTTTTCCCGATCCGGTCGAGGTTCCCTGCCAGATGCCGATGGCCCAGAATATCACGTACAGCGTCAGCATCAGGCCGGCGACGCCCACCTGTCCGCCGCCGGTCAGGGCCGACGCCAGGTTCTGGTAGGCTTGCGATACATAGTTATTGCCGAACTTGTCGACCTGTTGCAGAAGCGTCGTGATATTGAAGTTCATTTTTTTGCCATCCCACCTGGAAACAGAGATGGATCGCTATTGAGTGCCTTCATCGGACCGCACTCGAATGGCTTCTTCGCTTCTGTTCTTGGTTCGGGCGCCGCGAACGCCATCGGCTGCATCGGTCCCTCGTCGCGCGAGCATGGAGCCTTGAGCGGCTTGTGGCCGCACCCGGAGGTCGCGACAGCGCCAATGATGGCGGCCGCTGATAGAAGAAAGCGCACCGTCATTGGCCGGACTTGTATTCGAGCCCCCGCGAGGCCTGCGTGATCAGGTTCATACGATCGATGTTTTCCTGGTTGGCGGCAGCCGTAGCGGTGTTCACCGCGCCGATCAGCTCGTTCACGGTCAGACCCGTTTGCACCATGATCTGGCTGTTCTGATCGATCGAGCCCTTGATGTCCTGCGCCGTGCCGATCCGTTGAGCGCCCGACTGAAAAGCGCTGGAACGAGTCTTCACCCCATTTTGCGAGGAGTCCACCAGCCCGGTAACAGTGGCCGCGACGTTCACCAGGGCGCTGTAGTTCTTATCCATCTGCGTCGTCTGGCCATTGATCAGGCCCGAAATGGTTTTCACCAGCTGCAAGCCATTGATCATGTTTGAAACGATGCCCTGCGATCCATTGCCGAGGCCGGCGAACGACAATGAGCCGCCCGAGATCACGCTACCAAGCGAAGGCGCGTCCCCCATGGAGAAGCCGCCATTGCCCAAGGCCATCTGCGCGAGTTGGCCGGCTTGGCTAGACCGGTCGCCCGTGACGGCCTGCAGCGTCTTTTGCGTATAGTTCATGATGTTGCGGTCGGTGCTGAGGATCTCGCTCGTGGCCGATGCAATCTGCCGAGCCTGTTCCAGATTAGCCTCGTCGATCGTAGGCACCTGCGCAAAGGCGATGCCGCCCAAGCCAAGGAAGAGTGCCGCTGTTAACGGAATTCCACGCATAGCGCTTTCTCCTATTGAGCCTGATATTGCTTGACGGCCGACATCAGTTCGTCGGTCGTCATTGTCACGGGAGCGCGGTTCGCGTCCCTTTGGATTTGCGAAAGCACGGGCGAGACGTTTTCAACCGTGTCGGTCGTGCGCGGCGCCGTGCATGCGCTGTCCGTCGAGGGGCAGCACGGGTTGCCGGCCGTGCCGCCGCTCATAGCCCCGGGACAGCTTGTCGAGCCACCCGAGCCAGGCGGCGGGGACGCGGGAGTGAGCACCACCAGGCCGGAGGATCCCCGACTTGTCAGTGTGGCAGTGCCGATGTTTCGCACGTTGAAAGCTTGGGCGAAGAACCCTGTCGCCTGGATCACCTCGTTGAAGGTCAGCCCGCCTTGGGCGCGGATTGCGCTGTTTCGGTCGAAGGCTTCCATGACCGTTTTGTCGGTCCCGATATCCTGACCCATGGTCTCGAAGGACTGCTTATTGGGGGCCACCGTTGACATGCTGCCATTCATGCCCCCGAGAACCTGACCGGTGATATCCAACTGGCCCCTTTCGCCGGCATTGCCGCCGACAGCGCCCGATCCCGACCCGGTCGAGGCGAACGCCGAAGAGCCCTTGATGTCCGGATTGGCCTGTTCCAAGGACGCCCGGCCACTGGCCGGATCGACCGAAGCCTTCGGGCTCTTCACGTTCTGCGCCTTTTTGGGTGTCGTTACCGAGCAATTGACGCCCTGCGTGGCGGACTTCGTATCCTCCTGGATGAGCTTGATCTGAACCTTGTCGGCCTTGTCCTCGCTCCGCTGCGACAGGATCGGGCTGTCAGAAACCGGCACGGCCGCCATGGCCGTCGATCCCGCGAACACCGTCACAAGGGCGGCCGTCGCGCCCATAATGGTCTTCATTCCGGGTCCCTCCCAAGAAAGATTGGCAACCAAACCTGCGGATCGTCGCCGACGCGCGCGCGTAGCGCGTCGAGCTCCTGAACCGTCTCAATTCGACCGGAGAGGATCTTGATCGCGTCAGGCATCGCGCCCAGATTGAGGCGCGCAATGACGCTGTCCTGATCATGCTTGATCAGGAATTTGCGGGCTTCAGGCGGGGTTTCGCGGATCCATTTGATCTCGCGCTCCGACAGCCCGAACGCCCTGTGCGATTCCTCGTCGGCCTTCGGGTTGGGGAAAAAGATATTGGTCGGCGTCTGTTCGATCAGCGTGTTGGCGATCGATGACTTCACAATATCCGCCGCTGACTGCGTGCCGAAGCCAATGATGCCATTCAGCTTACGAATGGTTTTCAGCTTGTCCTTGATGAAGTAGCTGAAAATATCATTGTCCAGCAGCTTCCAGCCTTCATCGAGGAAGATCATGACCGGTTGCCCGTCAAGCAGCTCCTCGATGCGATGGAAGATATAGAGCAAGGCCGCCGTGCTGGTCGTTGCGTCGCTCAACACGCTCGTCATGTCGAAGCCGAAAATGGACGACATCGAAAACGAGTCTTCCGCGTTGTTGAACAACCAACCGCGCTGATCCGGCCTCATCCATGGCTGCAAGCGCGAATAGAGGTCGTCATCGCCGGCGCGCATCGCACCACGCAACAGCTCGGCGAACTCCTCCATGGTTCGACCTTCCGGCGGCGCGCTCGCCACCTGGGCGATCGCGTTGCGGATGACTTGCTCCTCGCGCGTCGAGTGGGCGTATCCGTCGGATCGACGCAGCATGAAGCTGAAAAGCTGGAAGAGAAAATCCCGGTTGCGCGGCGTATCGGGCAGGCGCAACGGATTGAAGCCGGAAGGCTCCCCGGCCTTCAGAACCTCATAGCGGCCGCCAAGCGACCGCACGAAGATATCCAGGCCGCGGTCCTTGTCGATCATCACCAGCTTGGGGCGCGGCGTGATGCGCTGCGCCTGTGCCGCGAGAAAGCCGAGCAAGACCGTCTTGCCCGAGCCCGAGGGACCGTTCAGAGTGAAATTGCCGAGGTCTCGAACATGGAAGTTGAAGAAGTAGGCCGTTTGCGACGTCGTCTCGAGGACGCTTATGGGCGTTCCCCAATGCACCCCGCCAGCCCGGCCGCTCGGATAGTTATGAAAGGCGGAGAAGCCCGCCATGTTCTTCGATGAGATCATCGACTTGCGCGCCACATAAGCGAAATTGCCGGGCAGGCTGGCCCAGAACGCAGGTTCACAATTCAGGTCCTCGCGAACCCACAGGGCGGACACCTCCGTCAGCGCCGTGCCGACATCGGTCACGCAGCGCGCCACGTCGTCCATGGTTTTCCCGAGGCACAGCACCGTCAGGTGATGCAAGCCATAGAGCGCTTCCGAGGACAGAAGCTCATCGCGCGCTTCACCGAGTTGATCGGCCACGATCGAGCCGGCTTCATCCGACATGTCGATCTTGCGCCCGACCCGCTCCATCTGGGTCAGCGCCTGGGGCTTGTCGATGATGGCGAAGGATTGCGTGACGATGAATTCGTGCGGCACTTTTAGCATGGGGTTGAGCATCCCTGGTCCCGTGATGGAGGGGTACTCGCCTACCGAAATGATGGCGCCGTATCGCGTTTCGCCAGGGAACGCCCCGCGAATTTCCAGCGCATTCGGGCCGAAGAACAGCCGCTTCGTCGCTAGCGCCTCCGCGAGTTTCATGCGCGGCAGTGCCATCGGCCGCGGAAATCCGCCATTGACCAGCTGCACCAGGAATTCCAGCGGCTCGGAATGCCAAACGTCACTGCGCTTGACGACGGTGAGAACCCGCGCGCCATACGCCTGCAGGCTCTCTCGGACGGCTTTCATCACGTCCGTGAGTTCGATCAGCGCCCGCTCCTCGCTCGAAGAGCGACCGTCCGCAGCCCTTCGTCCCAAAAGCTTGCGGATCACGAGATCCGCCGTCCCGACCGTGCCTTGCAGCTCGCGCCGCACGATGGTCAGGTAGATATCGTTCACAAACATGCGGTGGGTGCGTAGGGCCGCCGTGTAGCGTTGGTCCAGCTCTTGGCAGAACTTATTCTCGAAGCTCGACTCGATCGCCGGCTTTACCTCGCGGCGCACGATATGCGAGTAGATCGCATAGCGGGAATTCGCCAACCCCCGGATGAGATCGTTGCGGCCGAGCAGGCGCGAATTGATCTCGGCGATATCGATCGTCTCGAAGCACAGTCCGCTCATGTGAACGAAGGACATCAACATGCCGTCCTGCGTCTTGATCACCTCGTCGGACACATGCCGCGAATAGGGTATATGGGCCGAAACCGGATTCTCCCGACGAGACACGGCCCCGAAACTCAGTTCATCGCGAAGAGCCCGTGCGATCGCCACGGTCACACCCGATAACTGCGCGCACCCCAGAAGCTGGCGCTTCGGGGCGGCGTCTTGCGTGAACGGATGAACATGATCTCGATGAACATGGGATCGCGCAGGATCGCGATCCTGGCAACCGCATAGAGCGGCACGCAGATAGAGAGCATGACCAGATTATGGGTTGCAAGGAACACGACAGCGGTCAGCACGCCGATGAACCCCGCAAGCTCGTAGGGGATACCGAGCACCGTCGGCGCTCGGGTCAAGCCCTTGACCAGCGGAGTGATCAACAATCTGGGCTCGCCAGGATCGAGCCGGCCGTCTGCCATGCCGATCACCTTCCGACCGCGGATTGAAAGAATTCGACGATCTGGGCCGAGCCGAAGACCAGCACGATACCCAAGACCCAGCTGCCGGCCACAAACCATGACAGGCGTGCCGCCCAGGCCATGAAGCCCATGAAAATGCAGAACAGAACCGCCAAAGCCGTCGCGATCGGCCCGGTCAGGGTCTGCACCAACGTCTGCAGCGTGCTTTGCACCGGCTGGAGATTTCCGCCCCCAGCCATCGCCTGCGTTGCCAAGAGCATGAGCGGCATCGCCACACCAGTGCTGCGTGCAGCAAACATCTTCCACAAGGTCATCAAAGCTTCTCCTCAGTCAAAGTTTTGCACCATCCCGCCTTGCCAGACCGGCACCGTCGCTTCGCGAGACGTCATTGTGCTGCCATTGCGGGAGTTGGTGCGGGATGTCGGATCATTTCGTTGATCCGCTGCGCCGGCCGCAGCCGATTGAACGACGGCCAGGTCAAGGCTCACCACCCCGGTGGGCATCACTGCCCCAGACCCGACCGATGGCCATTGGTAGAAATCGTTGATGACGTTGGCGACGTAGCCAACCGTCTCGGGGTAGGGCGGCACGCCCTTATATTTTAGAACCGCGACCTCGCCGGCATTGTAGGCGGCGAGCATGTATATCGGGTTAGGAAATTTGCGATGCAGATCTCGCAGAAAGCCGATCCCGCCTTTCACATTATCCGCGGGATCGCAGATATTGACACCGTAGCTTACCGCCGTGGACGGCAGAAGCTGCATCAGGCCATAGGCCCCTTTGGGCGATAGCGCGCCGGAATTGAAGCGGCTTTCGGCCCGGGCAACCGCGAGGACGAGGGGCGGGGCAAAGCCTTGCTGGCGCGCGACCGCTTCGACGATCCGCTGTCCTTCGTCCTTCGACAGGGCAGCGACGCCGGGGCATGGGTTGTCAGCCAAGGTCGATGTCACCGTAGCGGCCGCGCGGTCAGCACCTCCCGCCGCACCGATCCGCTGCACGTCCTGGCTTTCAACCTGGTAGGCCGGCATAACCCGGCCATTCACGTCGACGGCAGCATTAACGCTGCGCGTGGCAGGTGCCGTAACTCGGTCCTGGAATTTCTGCGAAGCTTCCTGTGCAGACGCCGCTTGGCACGTCACCAGGATCGCACCCGCTGCAAGTACCGTTTTGCGGGATCGAATCATTAAAATAATCCTGCGCCGTTGCCGATTCTGGAATGCGGAATTAATACAATGAATCGATGAACTGCAATCGAGAAAATGAGGCAGACACAATGAAAATGAGCAAGGTTCTTCCCGTTGTGGCGTTTTTGCCGACCTTGGCGGCTCTGTCCCCGGCGCCGGCCCATGCTGATGATTTTGGCTGTAAGGTCTTGCTATGCATCCTCAACCCGCAGGGTTGGGCGAGCGTCGGGAAATGTGTGCCTCCGGTCGAGCGCGCTTTCCGTATGGTCGCGCATGGGGAGCCCTGGCCCCAGTGCCCCGAGGCCGGCAGTTCCGGTCGTATCGGATATGAGAAATTCAAACCCTGCCCAGACGGCACGATCGCCGTCTCGCCCGAGACGGAATCGAGCGGGAGCGACAACAGCTCTCGCTCACAAACTGTCTACAAGCCTGACAATAACGGCGCTTTCTGTGCTGCGCGGAATGCAACGAATGCCTCTTGGGACACGAACCCGAGAGGTTCGGGTTACGGTGCGCGTCCAACATCGGCCGTGACGCGGCGCGAGCAGAGGACGGAGCCAAACTATCTCGATCTCACAACGACCGACGGCAAACAACGGTTCTGGTTCAATCTGAGCAGGTATCAATAATGAAACGTGGCTTCGCCGCCGCCGGCATTCTCGCGGCCGTCCTCGCCAGTGTTCCGGCACTGGCCGAGGACAAACCCAATCTCTGGTTTCCGATCCCCGCCACAGCATCGTTCAGCACCGGCGACACCTGGACCTATGCCGGTGAGACCCACCGTCTCTACGGCGTTCAAGCCTGCCTGCGAGGCACATATTTCACAAATAGCGCAGGGGGGCATGTCGATTGCGGGGAGGCAAGCCTTGCAATGCTCGTCTCTCTCATCCGGGATCTCAAACCTCAATGCTACACGGCCGCTTGGCAGGCCGCGACCAAAACGCGCTTCGTCGTTTGCGTCGCGCAGCCTACTTCAGGTTCCGCGGCCGGTTCTCGCATCGATCTCGGCACGGCGCTGATCTCGACCGGCTGGGCGTTCGCGGCCGTCACTCCGAACGGCGCTCCGGTCCATGCTCCCTATATCGTCGCGCAGGAGGTCGCTAAAAAGCAGCACCTTGGCCTGTGGCAGTTTGCTGACGTGCCCGATCCGAATGCCATCATCCTCCGCGATATCCGAAACGCATCTAACCAGGCTGGTCAGTCTTCGAATCCGCCTGCAAATCGATAACCGGTCCCCGGCGCGTTGGATCATACTGTACATTCTGCTGAGGCCATCGCCGGACCACGAACGCGACGGCAAGCGCAATCGCCGAAATCAATCCGAGAACTATAGCCGCGATCAGCCCCGGCTCTCGCCAAAACGATAGACTGTCCCACTGGTTCAAAAGCCGGGCGCCGGACAGCACCAAAATGAGGACTGTTGCGATGACAATGCCCGTTCCCGGATCCATGTCGAATTTCTTCAGCATCGCTTTCTCCTTTTCGCACCCCCTGGTCACGGCCCCGATCAACGGTCGCTTTTAGCGTAAACACCGGCGCCAGGCGCAAGCCCCTAGGCTCAGCCTGCCCTCTGGGTGCGCCAGCCGTCGCCCGCGCTTCGGCTTTTCAGTTGTTCGGTCAATATTCCAAAGCCTGCCTGCCGGGCGGAGCGGAAAGCCGCTGCTGTTTGCCCGGTAGCGCCGGTCGGGGGCCGCTTGCGTCCCAGCGCCAGGTCTCGAGCTCGCAGCTTGAAATCAGATGGTCGAATTCCGCCCGTACCGCCTCCTTGGCATCGTGCGGTACGACAAAAAGCGCGGTTCCCTGTTGGTCAACGTCGGTCAGAAGACCGAACGCCATCGGCACCGCTGGCAGCACGTTGTAGCGCAACGTTTTCACAAACCGCCGATGCTCCCCGGTCAGGACCTCGATCAATTCCTTTTCGTCGTCGTGCTGAAACGGAATCTGGAGGGTTATGTGAGGTCGCATCGGTCGTCGCGGCGAGCTCGAGCGACCTCACATAAGCCGGATTGAAGTAAGGCGCGGGTTGTTAGCCGCTGTTATGGAGATAGTAGGGCACGCTGTTTGACGGCGATAGCGAATTCGTCGCGTGCAGCGGTGGCACGACCGAAGTTTGGCTTGATCCGGCGACCTTCGCGAGCAGCTTGGCGGGCGATCGGTGGCGATTTTTGCGCTCTCAATGCACACTGTCGGTCTTTCGGTGTGACCAGGGCCAAGCGGTGTCGCGCGCAGGCGGGGCGCTTGGTTTTGCGGGCATATCGGAGGGGGTGCGGATTGTCGGAGTTCATGATGTATCGCACCAGAAAGATGATGGCCGGGGCGGCGAAACAGGCGCAACAGTGATCCCTGTCCTGTGCATGGGACGCCGGCAGTCAGGGCATTCGTAGGACTGCCTGTGCTGTGATTTGCCGGTCTGCTGCTGCCCGCCTGCTGGTGATGGCTGGTCGAGGAGCTGCCTGCAGAGACCGATCCGATCCCGTCGGTGGCTATTGGCGAGAAAGCCGAAGTGACGCATGCGGTGGAAGCCGGCGGGAAGCACGTGAAGAAGAAAGCGCCGGATGAACTCGCGCGAGTCAAGGCGCATGATCTTCTCGCGGTCCCGACCATTGCCACGGTAATCCTTCCATCTGAAGGCAACATGGCCGTCATCGACCTCGACGATGCGGCTGTTGGCGATGGCAACACGATGGGTGTAACGGCCGAGATAGGCGAGCACCTGGTCAGGGCCGCCGAACGGTGGCTTCGAATAAACAACCCATTCGACGCGGCGAGCACGCGCGAGATGGCGGGTGAACGCCTCGTCGTCGTTGAGATGGCTGAGTTCGTTGGAGAAGCGGAGTTCACCGTGAGCGAAGACGTCGGCAAGGGCAGTCAGAAAGAGCCGCCGAAACAGGCGCGACAGCACGCGCACGGGCAGAAAGAAGCCCGGCCGGCAAGCGACCCATCTTGACCTGCCGGGCGAGAGACCGCCGCCGGGCACGACGCAATGGACATGGGGATGATGGGTCATGGCCTGGCCCCAGGTGTGAAGCACGGCGACGATGCCGATCTCGGCGCCCAGCCGCTTGGGGTCGGCGGCAACGGCCTGCAGCGTCTGGGCTGCGATCCGCATCAGCAATGCATAGACGACCGCCTTGTTGTGAAAGGCGATCTCGGCGATGCCAGGTGGTAGCGTGAAGACCACATGAAAGTACGGGACCGGCAACAGGTCGGCGACGCGTCCATCGACCCACTCCTTGCGGGCCGCGCCTTGACACTTCGGGCAATGGCGATTGCGGCAGGAATTATAGGAGATGCGGGTCCTGCCGCAATCATCGCAGGCATCGACGTGGCCGCCGAGCCTGGGTGTCCGGCAGGCTTCGATCGCACCCATGACGCGTCGTTCGCCGCGGCCAAGATGGACGGCGTGGTTACGCCTGTAGGAGCTCCCATGTCGTCGAAAGATGTCGGCGACTTCGAAGGTGGGGCGCAACCGATTACGATTCCGGCGGAGTCACCTCCAGTCGTAATCGATCGAGCGGACTGGCCGTCGACCGGATCGTGTCAGTGGAGACCTGCGTATAGCGCGCTGTTGTCGAGAGGTGGGCGTGGCCGAGCAGGACCTGGATGATGCGGATATCGGTCCCGTTCTCGAGCAGGTGAGTGGCAAAGGAATGCCGCAGCGTATGGACGGTGACGTGCTTGGAAAGACCCGCCGCCGTAACCGCCGAACGGCAGGCGGAATGCAGCACCCACGGCTCGATCGGCTTGTCAGGATCGCGCCCAGGAAACAGAATGTCCTTGGGCCGCGCCAAGCGCCAATAGCTGCGCAGGATCCCGAGCAGTTCCGGCGACAGCATGACGTAGCGAGCTTTGCCGCCTTTGCCACGCGTGATGTGGATCACCATCCTTGAGCTGTCGATATCGTTGGCGCGAAGACCACAGACCTCCGAGACCCTGAGACCGGCGGCATAAGCTGTTGTCAGAGCCACCCGCGCCTTCAAGCTGGAGACAGCTTGAAGAAATTCGACGACCTCGTCGTTGGAAAGAACAACCGGCAACCGGCGAGGCTCGCGCGCATACGGAATATGCTCCGGGATTGTATCCTGGCCGAGCGTTACGCCATAGAGGAACCGGAGTGCACAGACGATCTGGTTCAATCCCGACCAGGAAATGCCCTTCGACACGAGGTGAACCTGGAAGGCATGGATATCGTCAAGGCCTAGCCGAGCGGGCGATCGGCCAAAATAGCGGCTAAACTTTGCGACTGCATAAAGGTAGGATTGCTGCGTGGCCGGAGATAGATTGCGGACTGTCATGTCCTCGATCATCCGGCGACGCAGAGGGCTCATCTCAGCCATCTGGATCTCCTGTCTGAAGGATGGGTTTGCAACACCCAAATCCTCTCAGACAGGAGGCGTCTCTCAAAGCGGGCACCAATTGCCGCGACTAGCGGCTTAGTTGTGTGCCCAGCATGTTCAACCGCTTGGGGGTGAAAGTCCCCTAGCCAACCTGATGGAGGTGAAGGCTTAGCAAAGCGCAAGGGCATCACCGCGAGGTGGTGTCTGAAGGAAGCGTGGAGCAAAACCGCGACCTGACGAACAGAAACCGGATGTGAGGCATCCCTGGCCGGACGAGCGGGCAACGTGTCGCGAAGTCCATATCCATCAAGGGGCAGGGCTGTAGATCCGGCAGGTGCGCGGGGAAGGCGATTGAACTTACCTGGGGAGGCCTGCGTCATGTTCCGACTTCGGAACTGAGGGAACCGCAAGGTGACCTGACCGTGATGCAGGAGTCAGCAGAGGGCGTAGTAGGTGATGCTGTCGGCAAGGCTAGTGAGGCACTCCAAGGCCGAAAGGCGGAGCAAACGGATAGGCCGAGCCGGAAACGATGACCGAAGGCCCGAACGATTGGAAGTGGCAAGTAGGACTGGCAACTCATGAGTGGAAAGCGGCAGACGACCCAGTATTCATTGGCCTTGGAACCGAGGGACCGGGGTGAAGCCCCTGTTAGCGGTTACCAAGGGGCCGAACCACTCGTGGCGAAGTCGGCACCCGAAAGCCCTGCTTGGACAGAACAGCTAATGGAGACGGTATGTAGCCGAGAGAATTTGGAAACAGCGTGGAAACGCGTTCGAAGCAACAAGGGCGGTCCAGGCGTGGATGGGATGACCATCGACGACGCCAAGGGCTACCTGCGTGAGCACTGGCCAAGCATTCGGTCTCGATTGCTCGGGGGAACTTATCAGCCGCAGTCGGTCAAGCGGGTTGAAATCCCCAAGCCGGACGGCGGGGTCAGAAAACTCGGCGTACCTTGCGTCGTCGACAGACTGATCCAGCAAGCCCTGCTGCAGGTCCTCCAAGAGCAGTGGGACCCGACGTTCTCGGATCACAGCTACGGCTTCCGCCCGGGACGCTCTGCCCATCAGGCAGTAGCCCAAGCGCAATGCTACATTGCCGAGGGTTACAGCTACGTGGTTGACCTCGACCTCGAAAGATTCTTCGACCGGGTTAATCATGATAGCCTGATGGCGCGCGTTGCCGCGAGGGTGTCCGACAAGCGTGTGCTCAAACTCATCCGAGCATTCCTCAATGCCGGGGTGATGGAGGATGGCCTGGTCCGTCCGGTGGACGAAGGGACCCCGCAAGGCGGTCCGCTCTCGCCCATCCTAAGCAACCTCCTGCTCGACGACCTCGACAAGGAACTGGCCCGACGTGGTCACCGCTTCTGCCGTTACGCGGACGACTGCAACATCTATGTTCGCAGCCACCGCGCCGGCGAACGGGTCATGGCTTCTGTAAGCCGGTTCCTGACCAAGAAGCTCCGGCTGAAGGTCAACGAGGCGAAGAGCGCGGTGGCGCGACCGGAGGAGCGGAAGTTCCTGGGGTTCAGCATCTCTAATGACGGGAGCGAGCGGCGCATTGCGCCGAAGGCCCTCGACAAATTCCAGACGCTGATCCGGGACATGACACGCCGGACACGGGGGATCAGTCTGCCGCAGTTGATCAACGAGCTGAAGCCATACCTCATCGGATGGCGCGGTTACTTCGGCTTCTGCCAGACCCCACGGGTGCTTACGAACTTGGAAGCGTGGATCCGCCGAAGACTACGCATGTATCTCTGGCGGCAATGGGTGAACGGGCACAACCGCTTCAAGGAACTGCGCCGTCATGGCGTACCAAAGTTCGGAGCTGCGGTTGCCGCCGGTTCACCGACGGGATTCTGGCGCATGTCAGGACACCCGGCGGTCCAACAGGCCCTGCGCAACCATTACTTCGAGTCTCTCGGTCTCCCTCGACTCCATGTCTCTGCCCAAGCTTAATCCGATCGAACCGCCGTGGTACGGACCCGTATGCCCGGTGGTGTGGGAGGGGCGGCGTCGCGAGGCGTCCCCCTATCCCGATCAATCCAATTTTCCGTCACGTTCATAAAGCCGATTTCGTCGATCGACAGAATGCCGGACGGCATCTGCATGACCGTTGCGATGGTGATCAGGTGCGAATTTTCGTGCAGTCGCCACAGGTCTAATTCAGCTGCAAAGCGCTTCGGCACTGCATTGAACATTTTCTCATCCAGGAAAAGCGGCGCGTCGGGCATATGCTTGATCGACAGCTTGCCACCGAACCGGGCGGGATCCAGCGATTTCACAATTCCGATCACGATCTTCTTGTGCTTCGCCTTAGCTGCCGCCGCGAAAGCCCGCTCCCGATCCGCTGCCAGGCGATCCTTTTGTTCAGGCGAGTACACTGCCGGCATAAACAGCAGCTCGCGCAACTGGAACTTCTGGCTCGACTTTGCATCGGCCGCGCCCCAAAGAAATTTCCGGACCAACCCCCAATTTCTTTTTCCCACAAAGCCGGGCGCCATTAATGTCAGCTCCGCCTCTTCCCAGAGATAGTCAAGCAAGCCTCGCAGCGTGAGCTTCTTCGGATCGGCTTTCACAGTGTGGTGCGAAGTCCCCTCGCCGGATGACCCCTGCCGCGCCTTGCCTTGTGTCAGTGCAAAGGCCAGCTTCAGCCGCGCGGCCTCCGATGCAGGATCCTCAATGATCGCTTGACCCAGGACCTCCGCCTTTCCCGACAGGGCAAGGGGCAGTTCATAGCGATCACAGTCTACCGCATGGTCCTTGCCGGTGTTCGGCATTGACGATCAATTCCTCGCCGACAGCGGCAATGTACATCGGCACTCCGGGATGGCGACACAAACACAAGACGCGGCCTGCTGGTCCCGCGCCTGACGCAAGAGCGTCTGAATTTCCGGGTGCTGGGGGCCAACCGTGCGACCCAGAACAGCAAAGTCACTCATAAGGTGCCATCCGACTTTAGATCGTTCGCCTTATGATTAAATCATTGAACCGATGTTTCGTTCAACCCATTGGGTTCAACGATGCTTCCCATGGATTGACAGTGGTTAACCCAGTAGACTCGAATAGGCTGATGTTTCAGGTGGGCGACCATAGAACTGCAAGCAGCGGCTGTGGCGGCGATGTAGCCGTCCGCGGCGTGATCCGCCGGGATGGCGTAGCTTCCGGCACGAGGACATGACCGCGTGCTCTTCATGCGCGCCATCGATGAAACAGTCTATGTCGAGGATCGGATTGTCATCATGCCACACCAACTATGGTGACCTCTCCAGACCGGAACCGCGCGCTTGCGACCGTTCTGTAATGTGGCGCACGAATTTGTGCCGTTTTATATGATCTTTGGAATCCTATTCGTCGCCAAGGCGTTGAAATAGGATCAAACAGGTAAAATCGTTCGATGGTTTCCTCCCATTCCACCGGACGGTGTTTCCTCCCTGAAGGCTTTACCCTTCTTTTGGCCGGGCCGTATCCGAGCCCGGCCATTCTTTCTTCCGGGCTTCCTTGTTCAGCGCTGGCGGAAACGCGTTTTTCCTGGTGTCAATTATTCGCGACCAAGGCGGTTCGCACTCGCCGCCTCTGCGCTATTCGAAGGCTACGCAGGGGAGGTGTCGGTGGGACTGATGCTGCTGGCGGGCGCCAAAGGCTAACGCGTGACAGCAAGGATCGTAGGGTGATCGGATCGGTACGCGCTAACCGCCAGCCCGTGACAAGATAGTGCCGGCCATCGCGGGCTGGAGCTATGGCGAAGGCGAATGCAGACGCTTGCAAGGCGCATCATGTGAGGCTATATTGTGCCTCACATGAAATGGAGAGTGGAATGCTGGCGTTCGGAAATGTAGCCGACGTGTTGGGGCTGCCTGCTAAGGAGGTGGCGGCGCGGTCGCCATTCGGACTGATCTCCCGGATCGAGAATGGACTTCCCATTGGGGTGGTCGAGCGCGTTGCCCATCTCGTTGCCCCGGGAGATGCTCAGTTCAAATATCGGCTGATCCCCAAAGCAACCTACGAGCGGCGCAAGACGGCGCATCGCCTGTCGTCGGATGAGGGCACACGATTGGCCCGTGTGGCGCGCGTCTGGGGGCTTGCTGTCGATGTCTGGCAGAACGAAGAGGAAGCACGCGGTTTCTTGTTTCGGCCGCATCCGATGATTGAGGACAAGCGACCGATCGATATCGTCATCCTCAGCGAGTTCGGCGCCGAAATGGTGGTCGATATCCTCGGAGGTCTGAAGTACGGCAGTGCTGCGTGACGGCGCAGACTCTCGATCGCACCCTATTGTCCTTTCGCGTCGGCGATCCGGCCGGCACCTACCCGATCTTCGACGCGACAGGCTCGACAGTCGCACCAGGGCGATGGAATACGTCCGGAAGTCCTATCATCTACACCAGCGAGCACTATTCGACCGCCCTCCTGGAAAAGCTGGTGCATGGCAGTGGCCGACTGCCGCCCAACCAGCACTACATCGAAATCACAATTCCGCGCGGACTGAGCTACGAGGTTTTTTCGCAGCCGTCACTGCCCGGCTGGGACACGATGCCGGCGACGGTAAGCAAGGGATTTGGCGAAACCTGGTGTTTAGAACGGCGCAGTGTCATCCTGCTGGTGCCGAGCGTCGTGGCGCGTCTCGATAGCAATGTGCTGATCAATCCAGCTCATCCGGAGTTTTCAAGGATCCACACGAGTCTCCATCAGCCCGTCTACTGGGACCGGCGGCTGTTTGGCGCGTAAGGGGAGGGCTTTCTGTCCCCAACTACTCCAGAGCTATCGCATATGGCTCAAAGCATTGCAGTATTGCCGTTTCATGCGTCGTGCCGATCCGTTCGCTTCCGCTAGTGCAGGCCGAACTCGCGTAGCAACTCTTCACGGTAGCGCACGAAGCGGCTTTCGCTGCGCTCGCGTGGGCGGGGCAGGTCGACGTCGATCAACCGCGCCGCGCCGCCTTTCTCCCCGGGCAGGATCAGCACCCTGTCGGCAAGATAGATCGCCTCTTCCAGATCATGGGTGACCATGACAATGGTGACGTTCTCCTCGCTCCAGATGCGCGCCAGTTCCTCCTGCATGCCGATCTTGGTCATGGCGTCGAGTGCGCCCAGTGGTTCGTCGAGCAGCAGGATCTCGGGTTGCACGGTCAGCGCCCGGGCGATGCCGACGCGCTGCGCCATGCCGCCGGAAAGCTGCCTGGGCCAGGCATCGGCGAATTCGGCGAGGCCGACGAGCGCGATGTAGAAGCGGGCCCGTTCCTCGGCCTCCTGCTTGGGCACGCCGCGCACTTCGAGGCCGAAGGCGACATTGCCGAGTACGGTCAGCCAGGGCAGCAGGCGCGGTTCCTGGAAGATCACCGCGCGCTCGGCGCCGACGCCATGCACCGGCTTGCCGTCGATTGCGACAGCGCCGCTGTCGGCGGCCTCCAGCCCGGCAAGGATGCGCAGCAGCGTGGTCTTGCCGGAGCCGCTGGCACCGACAATGACCAGGCATTCACCGGAGCGGATATCGAGGTTGAGTGCCCTCAGCACGGGGAGCTGGCGCCCGCCGAGGGTGAAGGATTTGGCGAGGTCGCGTATAGTGACCTCGCCGCCCCTTGTTGTTGTGCCCATCGCGCTCGGTTCCCTGCTCAATTGGTCTTGGTTTCGCCCGGGCGGTAAAGGATGTCAGCGGCTTTCAGCTTGCCCTTGGCCAGGCGGCCGTCCCGCTCGAGGATGCTTACCCAGAAGTCGATGTCGCGGTCTGTTGCCTGGGCCTTTTCACGCAGGCCGAATCCAGTCCAGTAACGGGCCGATAGGCGCTATCGGCAAACACCTGGCCGGGATTGTCAGGCAGAGCATCGGGACCGGCCTTGCCGTCGTTGATGTTGGCGGGTGTGACGGCGATCTCCTCGACCAGAGCTGATATCGGCGTCGGCACCGACATGGGCCTTGAAGCCATGAACCGCTGGTCGGCCCTTATGCTTGACCCAATGGCCCTCTTCGTCATCCTCGCTGGCCGAGGCGATGATCGTCGCATCGACAAGCGTGCCGGTCTTCACCTGAATCGCTTTGGCCTTGAGCTGGCCGGTGATCTCGTCGAACAGCGTCTTGTCCAGACCATGGGCCACAAGAGCCTTTCGAAAACGCACGAAAGCCGTTCGCTCAGGTGTCTGCTCTTGAGCCGAAAACCCGCAGAACCGTCGGAACGATCCTCTGTCGTCCAACGCCTCGGCAAGCTTGACGTCGGACAAGTCGTACCAGATCGACAGCAGCATCGCCTTGAACAACGCCTCTGGCGGCCAGGCAGGCTCGCCCTTCGAAGAGCAGGAAATCACACAAAGGGCCTGATCGATCGGCACCCAGTCAATCAGTCTGGCAAGCGCATCCAAAGACGAATGCTGGCCGCGATCAACGACAAAACCAAACTTTTCCTGACCAATGTGCCGACGTGACATCGCATCCCCCAATCCATTGTACTGATTGAGAGAATCACACATCAACACGCCAGTCTAGACACCCGCGCACAGGTCTCATTAGAGCAGTTCACCGAGTGGTCGACAGTATCCTCTGACGGAAGACTTCGGCCCGGTCTTCTGAAGCCAAGGCATGGGTGTCGAGTAGAGATAGGCGCGCACCTGGTGCAGGTTCTCGATGCTCGAAGGCACCCTTCGCCAGAACAAGTGGTGCCAAATTTGTGATCAAAGTTTATGGCAAGCTGGCCCGCCGACAGGTTCAGGTGTCTGCGCCGAGTGTTTCGCGCAGCAGAAGATCCAAGGTAGGGTCTCGGGCGTCGGATCGTCCTCCCACAGCTTCGCGAAATCCCGGTCGTCGGGCGGTCTGTGAATGAGGACCTGGCGCTCAGGGTTGGCTTCGCGAACGCGTTCGGCCGCGCTGAGGCCGGGCTTGTCCGGATCGGCGAAAACGACGATCCGCTGTACGCATTCGGGCAGCTGAAGAAATGGCAAACGTGGTGCTCCCAGTGAGCACCAGACGGGCAGGCCGTATCGCAGCATTACGGCATGGCCGGTCTCATAGCCTTCGGCAATACCAAGGACGTCGGCCGCTGGGGCGAGCCGCAAGGCAAAGCCCCGGCTCGGGCCGATGATGCGGCGCGGCTCGTCTAGCGCCGCCTTTTCTGGCCGTGTCGGGTGCAAGAGGGTGAGCTGCACCGAACAGATCGAACGGTCTGGGGCCTGCAGAGCAGCCACCAGCGCGGGAAAGCGGTTCTTTCCCAACCGATAATCCGGCAGATAGCGCAAAGTTGGCAACGTCGCCGGCAGACGGCGAGAGGCAAGATAAGCTTCGCCGTGCGTCCCGGCGAGCGCAATCGCTCTCGACCAGAGCGCGCGCGCGTCCGCTGCCGTGGTTTTGGCCGCCGCCGGACGAACACGACGCAGAGGCTCGGCCGCGCGATTCGACAAATCCAGGTCCGCAATGGCGGTCTCGATGTCGACGGGATCGCAGCCTGCAAAGCAGTAGAGCATAAGACGATAATCCCCGTCACGAACAGAGAGGGAGGGATGGCGGTCGCCTTTCCCTTGCCCGTGACTTGGTACTGGGCAACGGCACAAGTAGCTCCCGCGCGCCGGGAGCCCTCCTAAAGCGTGATATACCTGCGCAGCGCTTGGCCACGACACCTTTGTCATGGGCCTGATAATGCCGCCAAGCCGCTATCGAATCAATAGAATGATTTAATAGCGCGTTGAACATTACCGGCGAAATAGCCGGGGCGTTTCAAGGGCCAGGACTAAGGGCTCGGCGCGGAACAAACGCTTCATGTGATGACCGGTAAGCGGGAGGAATTTGGATCGACGCGCCGCGATTGATGGCGTCAGAATCCGCGGCCGCGCTGCCGCTTGAGTTTTTTGATGCGCCGGCGTTGGTAGGTATCGATGTCGCGGAACAGCGGAAAGCGGCGATCGAAGAGGAGGTGGGTGATGGAGACGATATGGACAGCCGCCGCGTCGTCACCGCCGATGTCGAGGCAACAGGCAACGCCGCCCTCGTCGCCGAGATTCAGCACGTCGACCACCTGACACCTTGCGGGAATTGGGATCTCGGGCGATTTTGCTGCGAGGATACGCTGAAGATCTTTGGTGATGGCTGCGTCGATCGGTAACAAATCCTTCAGCTTGGAGATGAGGAGATCGGTTTTCTCAGGATCATCGATCATCTTGTGCTCTTGATTGTAAGATGGCGATTGCTGTCTTTGAGGTCCATGGGCTGAGGAGAACCCTAGCAGGCTGTTGAAAAAGGGCTCGCGACAGTCTCAGGTTCGTGATTCACTCTGACCACGAAGAGGTGGGAGTGAATCGTGCGGGGCGGTGACGGACAGACGGGCGAACTGTTCAGCTATGTGGACCTCGAGGCTCGGGTGCGGCGCGATCATCCGTTGCGCCGTATTCGGGCGATTGTGAATGAGGCGCTTTCGGCGTTGGAGCGGGAGTTTGCGGCGCTGTACTCGCCGATTGGGCGGCCGTCGATCCCACCGGAGAAGCTGCTGCGTGCGATGCTGCTGCAGGCGTTCTACTCGATCCGCTCGGAGCGGCTGTTGATGGAGCGGCTGGAATACGACCTTCGTTCGTCGGGATTGGCGTCGACGATGCGGCCTGGGATCATTCGGTGTTCTCCAAGAACCGTGACCGGCTGCTGGAGGGCGACATCGCTGCAAAGTTCCTGGCGGCAGTGC
The DNA here is from genome assembly GCF_055456085.1 of Mesorhizobium subarcticum. Taxonomy (NCBI): domain Bacteria; kingdom Pseudomonadati; phylum Pseudomonadota; class Alphaproteobacteria; order Hyphomicrobiales; family Phyllobacteriaceae; genus Mesorhizobium; species Mesorhizobium subarcticum. Next base: position 509,194 of record NZ_JBVBEG010000002.1, read on the forward strand.
TGGCGCAACCCAAGGTGAAGAAGCTTCTGTCGACGGATCACTTCTCGGTCGACGGCACACTGATCGAGGCGTGGGCATCGATGAAGAGCGTCAAACCGAAGGACGGCCCAAGCGGTGGTCATGGCGAGCCGCCGGCTGAAGGGGGCGGGCGAAACGCGGAAGCGGACTTCCATGGCCACAAGCGATCCAACGACACACATGCCTCGACCACCGATCCGGATGCCCGGCTCTATCGCAAAGGGCGGGGCAAGGAGGCGAAGCTCTGCTTCATGGGGCATGGGCTGATGGAGAACCGCCATGGCCTTCTGGTCGACGCCTGCCTGACGTTTGCCGACGGGCATGCTGAGCGGGTGGCCGCACTGCACATGATCGAACCGCGAGCGGAGCGGCCACAGGCGATCACACTCGGTGCCGACAAGGCCTATGACGCGCAAGACTTCATCAATGAGCTGCGTTCGATGAAGGTGACGCCGCATGTGGCGCAGAACACCAGCGGCCGGAGTTCGGCGATCGACGGGCGCACGACGCGGCATGGCGGCTATGCTGTCAGTCAGCGTATTCGCAAGCGCATTGAAGAGGCGTTCGGGTGGATCAAGACGGTCGCCGGACAGGCGAAGACGAAGTTGCGTGGCCGCGACCGCGTCGGATGGGCCTTCACCTTCAACGCCGCCGCCTACAATCTCGTGCGGTTGCCGAAGCTGCTGGCGGTGCCGACATGACCGCGCCCGCGGGCTGTCAACTGATCGGCCGCTGGCGGATCATCGAAGCTGACCTGTGGGATCGCGGCTATCTCGACCTCGGCGGACCCGCCACGGTCACCATTGGGGCCGACAACCACGGTGAGATCGCCTTTGGCGCCCTGCTAGCCGGCCTCGATCTCGGGTACGGGCCGTCAATGGTCTTCTTCACATGGGCCGGCTTCGATGAGATGGACGAAGTTACCGGCGACGGCTCGATCGACATCACCTTCGCCTATCAGAACGGCGACGAGGCTATCCTCAAGGCCAAACGTGATCCTTCTTCAACAGCCTGCTAGAGCGCGCGGTTTGCGCTGGGAGCCGAAGATCCATGGTCAATCGATGTGCATGGCAGTGGTGAGATCGTATAGTTCCACTCGGCGTGAAAGTCGTCGCGGGCAAGGTTGATGGCGGCCATTTCGGCGTCGGAGACCTTGATCGCTTTGGGATACGCGTTTTCGTCGAGGCAGCATTGCACATCGAGGCCTTTGTCCGTCGTCGTCGCTCCGATCAGTTGGACGATGACCTCGTGGCTGATCAGCGGCTTGCCGCGCCAGTTCTGCGTGATGAAGGCAAAGAGGCGATGCTCGATACGGTTCCACTTGCTCGTACCGGGTGGGTGGTGGGCGACAGAAATGGCCAATCCGGTTTCGTTGGCGAAGGTCTGAAGTTCGCGCTTCCACAGAAAGCGCGAATTTCTCTGCACCTTTTTCCATTGAGCGTGTTTTGGCATGAAGTGTCCACTTTGGAGGTGGACACCACGTGATTGAGGACGATGAACAGAAACTGCTGGTGAGGCGAATTTTGCGTAACGGCCGCCGGCGGTACGACGCGGCGTCAAAAGAGCGGCTCGTTGCGGCCTGCCTTGAGCCTGGCGTGTCGGTATCGCGACTTGCGCTTGAACATGGGATCAATGCCAACCTTCTTCGGAAGTGGATAAAGACGACCAAAGACGCCGTTGCTTTGCCGCCACCTGCGCCGTCGGCGTTCATTCCAGTTCAAGTCAGCGTCGCCGCGGAGTACAGCCTGCCTATGCAGGGCAATTCGGTAGAGAGGCCTGCCACGCGTGGTGAAGAGCGGCTGTCGAAGTCGTCGCCACTCCCAGCCAAGGTGAGCGCGTCTTTGCCGAACGGCGTGAAGTTGACGCTGGAATGCGGTGATGTGGATGCATTGACGGCGATCATCGGAGCACTGGGTCATGTTCAGACTGGGCGCTGACCTGACAGTCTACCTGCATCGCGAACCGATCGACTTCCGCGCCGGCATCAACAGCCTTGCGGTCCTGGTTCAGGAGGTGATGGAGCTCGACCCGTTTGCGCCTGCGGTCTTTGCCTTTTGCAATCGCCGTCGCGACCGGATGAAACTCTTGTTCTTTGACCGGTCCGGCTTCATGCTGGTTCTAAAGCGGCTGACCGAAGACAGGTTCCGATGGCCACGCCGGGAGACGGCGGTGGTTACGCTGACGACCGAGCAGCTCCATTGGATTCTCGACGGCATCGACATCGATGCAATGGTGCGCCATCCGGTGCGGCAATATCAGGTTGCGGGCTGACGGCTCCCGAATTGTGCGGTTGACGCGTCGGTGCGGTTCAGATTCAAAACTACGATGAATCGACCTGGCGAACCGACTGTTGAGGAGTTGATGGCGCGCATTGCTGCGCTGCAGGCGCAGAACCGCCAGCTCGCAGAACGCGTGGCCAAGCTCGAGGAAGAGTTGGCGCTAGCGCGGCTGCATCGTTTTGCGCCGAAGAGCGAAAAGCACGTTGATCGCCTCTTCAATGAAGCCGAACAGATTGCCGATGAAGACGACGCCAGCAGCGAAGATGGCAATGTCGTCGACCTGCCGGACACCGGCTTTCCGTCCACCGAAAAGCCGGAGGGAAAGAAGCGTGGCCGCAAGCCTCTGCCGGAACACCTGCCGCGCGAGCGCGTCGAGTATGACCTTGCCGACGGTCAGAAGGCCTGTCCTTGCTGCCGCCACCAGATGCATCGCATGGGTGAGGCCGTCACCGAGCAGCTCCATATCGAGGTGAAGGCGAAGGTCCTGCAGAATGTGCGGTTCAAGTATGCATGCCGCCATTGCGACCGGACCGGCATCAATACGCCTGTTGTCATTGCCCCGATGCCCGCGCAGCCCTTGCCGGGCAGCATCGCCACGGCCTCGACGCTGGCCTTCGCGCTCGTCCACAAATATGTCGATGGCACGCCGCTCTACCGCTTGAGCCAGGCATTCGAGCGAGCCGGCGTGCCCGTCAGCCGCGGCGCTCTGGGGCATTGGGTGATCGGATCGAGCGAGAAGCATCTCTCCCGCATCTATGACGCACTGAAGCTGCGGCTTCGGTCACAACCGCTCATCCATGGTGACGAGACGACGGTCCAGGTCCTGAAGGAAAAGGACAGGGAAGCCACCAGCACATCCTTCATGTGGGCGTATCGGAGTGGAGAGGACAGCGACGAACCGATCGTGCTGCTCGACTATCAGCCCGGCCGCGGCCAGATCTATCCGCAGGCCTTCCTCGGTGATTACCGCGGCATCCTGATGAGCGATGGCTATACCGCCTGGCGCACGCTGGCAGGAGCGACCCATCTGGGGTGCATGGCCCATGCCAGACGTCGCTTCGTCGATGCACTGAAGACCAGAAAGAAAGGCGGCGGCCCGCCGGAGCAGGCGCTGAAGTTCTTCGAACAGCTCTACCGGATTGAAAGCCAGACGCGCAACGAAAAGCCGGACAAGGGCGAAACGCGACATCAATGCATCCGCCGTTTCCGCCAGCAACACAGCGTCCCCATCATGAACGCTCTCAAGGCATGGCTCGACGACATAGCCCCGAAGGTCCTGCCCGACAGCAAGATCGGCGACGCCGTGTCCTACACCCTGAACCAGTGGGAGTACCTGACGCGCTACACCGAAGACGGCAGGATGCCGATCGACAACAACCTGCTTGAGCGCGACATCAGGATTTTTGCCACTGGAAGAAAGAGTTGGCTGTTCAGCGACACTGTGGACGGAGCCAGGGCCAGTGCCGTCGTCTACAGCCTCATGCTGACATGCCGAGCTTGCGGCATCGAGCCCTTGGCCTATTTGCGCCACGTCCTCACGGAATTGCCGCAGCGCGCGGACAATGCCGACATCACCGATCTCTTGCCATTCAACTTCGCCAAAACCGCCGCTACTTGATCCGATGCAACTGGCCGACAGCGACCCCGGTCAAACGGGCCGCGTCAACGCGCATGGAAATGAGCGCTTACGTTCAAACTGCCGATCGCGGTCAGGATGCCAAGCACCTTCTCGCGTCTTCCTGTTGCCCTGAAGGCTGAAGCCAAGCCGGCGCAGCAACCGACCGACCAGCTTCTGGCTGGCGGTGAAACCGCGTTCAGCCAGCGCGCCGGCGAGGTGGCGCTGGCTCCTGCTGACCCACCGCAGCGCTGCCTCAGGATCGCCGCGGATCGCCGACTGCACCAACTCTTCCAGAGCTTCCAGCAGCCCGGGTTCAGTCTCGGTCGTAGGAGAACCATTTGCGCGCGAACCGCAGCATGGTGGTGTCTGCGCAGGAACCCCTTATGACTGCGCGCGGGCGCGCAACCCGACCTTCAGACGATCGGCACATTGGCGGCGTTCCTGGGCGTCTCGGTCTCCGCCTTTTGGGAATTCGGGACGCTGCCTTGCGCAAGCCTCATCATTTGGGGCTACCGTATCAGGAGATCGCAGACCTGACGGAAGTGTGCGTGATTGAGCAGATCCTGGCACGGAGAGCCTGTTAGAGTTTGAAGCGGCCAGGGCGCTGATCGTTGACGCGGTACTGCCAGGCCAGTTTCGAATCCTTGGGGTTGACGCCCGACGTTGACCAGGCGGAGCGCTCAACCTTTGCAGCGTCATGCAAAGGAAGATCGTCATCACAGCGCGACGGTTGTAACGACGACCGAAGACGATAACGTTCGATACTGCGGGTTCGAAACTCGATGACACAGACGGCGGCGAGGGACAGGATCAAGAAAGCAGTGGAAAAGCTGAGCATGCGAAGGCTGGCTTCCTGATCGGGCAGGGCGAAGAAAGCGAGCACGCCGCCGGCGAAAATTGCGAACGCGAACCTCATGAACATGACAGAGAGCCTCCTATTTCGATGTTGATCATTATAATATCACAGATTGATCGTCATTATAATGATCATTGGAGATAGGATGGCCCCTCATGGATCAAGCGTTTTTCGACGGCTGGGGGCATGGTGCCGTTTTTGGCGGTATCGGCTTCAGAGTATTATCCGGCGCCGTTCCATCTCGAACAGGGATAGAGATTGGTTCCGGGGCCAAGCCCTGCGGCCCCGTCTTGAGTGTAATCGCCAGAACCACCGGCGTCGAGGTCTCGCTTCCGACCGACCTGAACCAGGTCATTCGAAGTGGTATCGGGCAACGATTGCAGGGCCTGCCTGCCGCAAGGGCACAGATCAGGGTTGTCCCTCCGGATGAGGTGGCACACGAGAAATGCATTGGACTCAGGACATCCAAACCGGATTCATTTAATTATTCATTTTCAACAGGGCATGCAGATCGTCAAATGCTATCGCGCATCTGGGACGATTTGACGGGTCAAAAGCTGTACGCCGTCACTTTGCGGGAGTATGGGGAGGATGCCGAGACACTTTAATAGGGCAATGAGTTATCGTTTCGGCTACAAGCCCTGAGCACTAGACATTCTGCAAAAAATGGCCGTCATATTCCGACCGATAAGCAGGGGGGCAGCTGTGCCGATATTTAAAAACAAGACAGAAGACAGCGATGGTTGGCTTTCGATCCTGCTCGCGCTGCGACTTCGCCAAATCGAGAACGAGTACCCGGACTATGCGAGTTTTGCCGACGCTACGGGGCTATCGCGCGGCACGCTCTACCAGTTGCGGACGGGGAAGGGGAACCCGACATTCGTCACCCTGGAGCGGCTGGCACGGCACCTGAAGGTTCCGGTGTGGGCGCTCATTGGTCGGACTGGTGACGACGACAGCGTCAAGCGGGACATCGAGACGTTCGGCTTCAACTTCAACGAGATTGCGCGGCATATCGAGGCCACGCGTGCTGTGAAGCGCTCGATGACGGAGTTCAGTGGTGTACCTTCTTTGAAAGAGGCAGCCAGCCCCGCTGGGGCAACCTCCGAGAAGAAGCGGCTGCCTCCGGCCAAAAAGGGACGCAGGACAAGCCAGTAGCACACAAGAAAAGTAGAAGCTTCTAAACTACCAGCGTAGATTCATTTGCTACGATAGGCAGAAAATATATTTTATATTTCTTTGACTCGCATCAGAAAATCCGCCAGCGTCTATGCAATAGCATCATTTTTCTGAAGGGTTCACGATGCAGGCGAATATCTGGCAAGTCGCAGGAGACGACGCGCTCTATAGGGAAGCGGCGGCGTTCGTCGATTGCCACCCGAAACCATGGGTGGAAGAGGTTTCGGAATTTCTGCGGAAGAAAGGCAAGCCCGAGACGATCACGTTGGTGATCGGACAGTTCATCGTGGCGGCTCTGTTCGAAGGACGATACGCGGATCTGCTGTACTGGTCGCTGGTTGCGGCCGAAGTGAACTGCGTTGTGATGGAGCAATGGCCTGATGATGTGCGCCAGGAGCTGGCGAGCCATCTGAAACGGGGATTTGGAAAGCTCTCGTCGCGAAATCTCTCCCATTGAAGGCGGCGGCCGACGGCATGGCCCTCAACGGGAAGGCGGGGTCACACCTGACCAGGGGCAACGTTGATGTCGCTGCCGGCGGGACCGGGAGCGGATGAAGCGAGTTTTGTGTCACCACCATTGGGCGTTGGAAAGTCGCCTGGTCCCATTTGGCAGACGGCTTGCGCGCCGCATCCCTGAGGAATGGATTGGCCGGCCGAATTGAGGGCGGCATAGCGGCGGTTTACGTCGTTCGTCCAGTTACGGCGCTGACTTTCAGTGCTGCCGTTGTAACGATCGGCGAGGCAGCGAATACTTGACGTGCCGCCGCACGATTTGACGGCATCGCGAAGCGTCATTACGCCGCCTTCAATGTTTTCGGACAAGATGCCCCGATCCATTCCGTAGGCCCGGCCGGTCGCCCCCGTAAGCTGCATCGGTCCAAGAACGCCACTGAAGGAGCCGGCACATGCTGACATCGCCCCTTCGTGAGCGGACACGGCAAGAGCGAGCTTGGGATCAACGCCATACTTGGTGGCGGCGTCTACAATCATATTGGCGATGTTCGGGTTGCGCTCCATCATCTCTTGCGTGGATGGATAGCTCGGCAGACCCGCTCCGTTCTTACAAAGGGAACGCAAGGTCGTGTTGTCATGGAGGTCGCAAGAATTTGCATCCTGGTCAAAGGAATTCGCTTGCGCAACAGGCGCTTGTCCGACGACCAGGAGCGCGGAGAGGAGTATTGGCAGAGGACGCAGCATCTTACTTCCCCGGGCAGAAATTATAGATGGTGCCATTGATGGAGAGCGCATCGCTGGATGGGCGCGTAATCTTCATCGGCGTGATGACCGGGGAGTTGCTGCCACGCTCTGTACATGAGGCTTGGAACGCATCGTCTGCATGACGGGTGCCTGCTATCTTGCAGGTGCTTGCGCCGACGGTGATTGCGTCGCCGTCGAACTCGGCAAGTTCGAGAGCACCGACGCCTTGGTCGAGATCGGCACATGTGTGCGTGGACGCTACATATGATCCCTGCGGAGCGTTGAGCGGATCAAGTGCTTGCGCGATTGCCGGCGAGATCAAGACGGCTAGAGTCGCGAAGATTGTCCGGCTGGCCATGGCAGATCTCCGGAACATCATCCCGCCGTGGCCGCCGGCAGGAGCCGCGGTCAAGGCCGCGCATCGCGCGCCGTCAGGGAAGCATTGATCCGTTGGCGATGGCCGGTGGCAGGTTGGTGTCCTGAATAACGTCAGGTTCTCAATGTCGATCATGATTGCGCTCCTTGGGGATATCGAGGTTGCCGAAACACAACGGCGTGGGCTGCTTCCTTTAGGGTTGCGGGACAGGGACCCGGAATTGGCATTCCTGGGCGATTTCACCTTGGAATACGATGCCGGCGCGAATGCTTTTGGCCTGAACATCATATGCACCCATCGCGCCATTCCGAGCGAGGTTGGGGCGGACGTTATTCGGTTGCGCGCCATATTCGATGTAACAGCCGGAGCCAGCGTCAGCGACCGTGGATCGGCCGTTTTGGTAGATCGCCAAGCGCATGGGACATCGTTTCAGCGTGGCATTGCCGACAGGATCGGTGCGGATCGGCGAGCAGCCGGTGAGCGTGTGCAGGACCGAGAGGACGACGGTTTTGGTCGGGCTGCGAACGACGATGTGACTCTCGGAAGCCGGCGCGTTGGCGACCGCAAAGCGCGTATCGCCTTTGGCCACGTAGGCGTCGTTGTTCTTCTTCAGTCGGTCGGCCCATAGGGAGGCGTAGGGCACCGCTTCCGAGTTCGGGAGCTCGAGATCGGCATAGGCGACGGCGCGCCAGGCGTTCGGATCATGCGTGAGCGACTGAGCCGAAGCGTGAGGCGCCAATGTAAGGGCAGCCGCGACTGCGAGAAATGTCAGGCGTTCGTGCATTCCTTGCCTCGCTTCTGTGCCCTATGATTAAATCAATGTATCAGTAATTGTCGAGCGTGATATTTAGATGGGACAAGAAGCTCGCCTATCGGGGCTGGATGAATTGCGAGGCCTGGCGATCGGGCTGGTGGTGCTGTCGCATGTCGGGCCGGTCTTCGGAGAAGGCGGGACGGCCGCCGCTCTGCTGTTTGCGCCGGCATGGAGCGTCGGGGTCGACCTGTTCTTTGTGATTTCCGGCCTGGTGGTGGAACGCTCATTGCGAAGCCTGCGCCTCGAGCGCGGTGCGCTCGAGGCGGCCTCCGCCTTCTATGTCAGGCGTGCTATGCGGATCGTGCCGCTGGCCTGGTGCGTCGGCGCCATCCTCTCGATCGGGTTGATCATCCCGGGAAGCGGCGTTGAGCCTGCAGACGCGAAGGCGGCATTCGCCTGCATGTCGAAGACGGTCGAAACCCGCTGACAAACGACGACACGAGCTGAAGCGCTGGAAAGAGCAAAGGCGGTCGCCCGCGCGCTCTTCAACTAGCGCTGTAGCGGGCGGCCGCCTTTGCGGCGCGGTGCTGATCACGTGAGGTTGAGAAGGCGGTAGACGCGGGGCACGTCTCCAGGCGCCCTGAGGCGGCTTTCGACGTACCCCGCCATGCGCCTGCCTTGTGGTATCTGCGGGTAATCAGCGCCGCAGAAGCAATCCGGCGTAGCACCGATCTCAACTGGCAAGTCCGGGCTCGGTGTCACGCTCCACTGACGGTGCGCGACCTGCATTATCGCATTGTCAGCGCATTCCGTCGACCTTTTCCCCGAACTCCCAGCGGCGCTCCGAAAGGACCGTCGCGGATGCTCACGGGCCGCTTCTTTCTGTGCGGCCACTGCCGTTCGCAGGTAACGATCTGCCGCAGCTGCGACCGGGGACAGCGCTACTGCGGGGAGGTCTGCGCCCGTGCTGCCCGCCGCGAGAGTGTGCGCGAGGCGGGGCGACGTTATCAGCGCAGCCGCCGTGGACGCCTGGCTCATGCGGTCCGGGCCCGACGATATCGGGCTCGGCACAATAAAGTGACGCATCATTCTCCACCTGCATCTCCTGCCGGTTCACTACTGGTCAGTCCCTCGAACGATGTCGTCGCTGCTTTTGCTGACGTCGTCGGGCGGGCGACGACATCGGTCATGCCCACGCCGTGCTGTCGGCGCTGCGACTGTCGACTGTCGCCGTTCGTTCGCACCGGCTTCGTGCGTCGCCGGGGGGCTCGTTATGCCCGTGAAGCTGACTACGCAGACGGAGAGCCCGCATCATGACCATCAGCCCCGAACTGGAAGCGCAGATCCTGCGCCTGTATCACGCCGAGAAGTGGCGCTGCGGCACCATCGCCAGGCAATTGCATGTCCATCACACGACGGTGCATCGCGTTCTGGCCCAGGCGGGATTGCCCCGGCACAAGCCGCTGCAGAGAGCCTCAATCATTGAACCGTATCTTCCATTCATTGAGCAGACGCTGGAAAAGTTCCCCTCGCTGACCGTCAGCAATGCCATGCACTGACACTGATTTCGCCAGGAAAGAGATTGAACTAAAGCCTTGCGAAACGCTTTGGCCGAACGACAGGATCGGTCTCGCATAGGGATTCGGCCGGAGGTGAGCGATGCGGCCTCCATGCGTGAAGGTCGCCATGACTGCTGGCGCGACCACATGCAATACGCTCGAAGTCGCCGAAGACGGTCGTCGCAATCTTCGAACTGGGATTTGCACGAAGAGACGCGGTGGTGAATTGGCACGCTGCGTGACGACACATCCGGAGCGTCGTAAAAGCCGCTCGCAGCGTACCTCTCATATGCCCGCGGACAATCTTTCCGACGCCGGCGCCGTTGGTTTGGCCGTCGGCTTCTGTGCGCATCTGGCCAGCCGACACGCGGCAGTGCGACGGCCGCCGCTTAGTAGCGGTCGCCGAACCAGCCCTTGCTCTTGGGCGGCGAGGGTTCCTGGTAAGCCCACGGGACAGACTTGTAGGACGGCCTCGGGTCTTGGACGCGCCAAGCCTTCTGCCAGTAATAGAAATTGAGGGGTACTCGGGCGAGCACGCGACCATCGGCAGACAGGAGGTCGGAACCGCAGGCCACGACGGGGCCGTCGTAAAGTTGCACGCGGCCAGTATAGCCGTTGAGCGCCCCTGGCCGGCAGGCAAAGACGCGAACGCCTGCAGCGATCGTGTCCGGGGCTTCCGCGGGGACGGAGATCGTCTTGATGCCTTCCTTGGTGATGAGCGTACGCACAGGCACGGAGCTCCAATGCGAGCGGCGCAAGGCGTTATTCGCCTGAGCTTCGGTTGGGTAGCCGGCTGGCCGGGTAATGATCGGCGGGAAGCGCCCCCAGTCTGGCGCATATTCTTGCCGGCTGCGACTGACCCGATCAGGCTTCCAATAGGAGTCCGTAGCCGAAACGGGGCCAGCCGAATGTGAAGCATCCGGCACTCGCTCGGCGCAACCGGCGAGCAAGGCCGCGGATGCGACGAGGTGGAGGATGTGACGAAAAGAACGCATATCGTGCTCGGGGGTCATGGGTTTAAAGGTGAGAATTTCCGGTGAAGCCAAGGCATCTGGAAGGTGCTGGCCCAAATGCCGCGATGGGTTTTGCGAGCCTGACGCTCGATCTGGGCGTAGAGGGGGATGCCACGATCGAGATCATCGGGGAGGGTGACGGCTACGCCTGCTTTCAGCCTCTCGCCGGCGACGTCGGCCATTTTGCTGGTTGCACAACGCCCTCGTCTTTCCGGATCGGCGAGCAGACAACCCCATTTTTTCAAGGTGGCGGTTACGAGCCATGTCATGGCGACAACGCCACAAGACCACGTCTGCTTTCCCGCCTCGCGGTCTGGCCCAGGTCGCAGCCGTCGACGCCGCGATAGGTGCTCGAAGCAAAAGTTGATTGCTGGTTCCCATGAATCACTCCTCTTCAGATTCATTGAGTCAATAAACTATCTTGCAAATCGCTGTGCAAGTGTCTCTGACCCATATATCCCGCGAGGGGAGGAGGGTGCTCGGTGGTGTCACATTGATTGAGGGGTAAGGAAATTGAGGTAGCAGCGCGCCCATGACCGTGAGTGCACCGACCTACAAGAACCACCGCTATCCGATCGAAATCGTGGCCCGTGCTGTCTGGCTCTACTTCCGCTTCAATCTGAGCCTGCGCGATGTCGAGGAAATGCTGCTCGATCGCGGGATCGTCGTTTCCTACGAGACCATCCGCCGATGGTGCCGAAAGCACGGCCCTGATTATGCGCGCCGCATACGCCGCAAGTCGCCGACGAAAGATGATGTCTGGCATCTGGATGAAGTCGCGGTGCGCATCAACGGTCAGAAGTGCTGGTTGTGGAGAGCGGTTGATCAGGACGGATATGTGCTCGACGAGATTGTCCAGACGCGTCGCAACAGCAAGGCCGCCAAGCGCCTGCTGACGCGACTTCTGAAGAAGCGTAAGCGTGAAGCTCACCCCATCTGGCGCGACATGAGATGATGGGCGAGAGATGATGACACTGAAGGAGCTGAGGAGCTTGCAGTGTCAATTTCTATGTCTGCGCCTATGCCTGATGATAGAAGCTTCCATGTCCTTGAGGCGGTTGCGAACCGGCTGGACGCAAGTCCGCAGCGCCCGCGGCGGCGCTGGTCGGCGGAGCGAAGGCACGGCTGGTTGAAGAGTCTCTGAAGCCGGGTGCGAACGTGTCGGCGATCGCGCGCCAGGCTGAACTGGCGAGCTCGCAGCTGTTCGGCTGGCGGCGCGAGGCGATCAAGAGCGCTGCGGTCAGGCCGCAGCTGGATACGGCTCGGCTTTGTCGAAGTCACGCCGACAGCATCTGCGTCGGTGGAGATCGAGCTGGGTGGCGTGGTCATTCGCGCCGCTGCCGATATCGACGACGCCAATACAATTCCCAGCCACGGCCTGCTTAGGGGGTGAGTCGACCGAGGCGGGCGAACTTCCACAACGGGTTGCGAGCCGAAATTTAACCACGCCGTTCGCCCTAAAACTGATCCAGATCAAGGCAGCGCACCAGACAAAGGGCAATGACCAAAGCCGTCCTGGACATCGCATCGGAGTCCAACGTCTTTGCACCAATGCCCAGGAATGGTCGACGCGACAAACAACGCCTGCGAACGGGCGCTGAGAGCCGCCGGCGTTCAACGGAAGATCACCAACGGCTATCCCGAGGAGGCTGCCCCATGAATCGCTGCATATCATCATTTGCAATTCTTGCTTTCGGCACGTTCTGCACGTGGTCGACCATCACCATGGCGGCGCATTCGACCATCTATTCAGCGCCCGACAAGAGCGCCGTGTTTCTTGGTGGCATTGGCTACACGTGGCTCAAGGCCAACGAGCTTGTCTACGACGGGGGCAATCGTATCAGCAAATTGATCTGGCAAACCAACGCGCCGGTTCTGACGGCCGGCTTCAAGGCTGACGTCATGAACCGCTGGACCTTTTCAGCCAACGCCCTGGTAGGCTTCTCTGGCAACAGCCACATGGTAGACTATGATTGGGTTGCACCATATTCCGTTGATGACGATGATTGGGTTGCACCGAGCTTTGCTGCTGCCGATTGGTGGCATCAGTCGATCCACCCCGACACTCACCTTGACCGCTACATCAGCCTAGACATGGCAGTAGGCCGAGACGTCGTGATCAACGATGCCACGGCCATCAACCTGCATGGCGGCTTCAAGTACACCAACGTGATGTGGAGCGCCTATGGCGGTTCGTTCGTCCATAGTGAGATACGCTTCCGCGACACTCGCGGCAAGTTCCAGGACGGCGAACTTGGCATCAGTTACGAACAGCGCTATCCGGGCGTTTTCCTTGGTGCGGAATCGATCACGAAATTCGGCAATTTGACGCTCTCGGGTCTGCTCCGCGGCGGCCTTACCATCGACGCAAACGATATTGACCATCACTGGACGGGCAAGCCTCGGCTGTTTGAAGATGCCTTCGGTGTCATCCCCTTTATCTCGGTCGGCGCCAAGGCCGATTTTCAAATGACCGAACGCGCCAGCCTCTTCCTAGCCGGCAATTTCGATAAGTACTTCCGCCAGAAAGGCGATACCACAATGTGGGGCGCCAAAAGCGCGATCTTCAAGGATGGCGCTGGCATGGAGTTCTATGCCTTCACCGTGTCCGCCGGCTTCAAGCTGACGTTTTGAGCGCAGTCATGTCTGGCGCCGAGCACGTAAGACGATGCGTGGAATAAGGACGCACAATGTATCTGCGCGCAATCCATTTCAATCGTAAGCGGTCAGCCGATAACGTCAGGCCTAAAGTTCCAAGGCATGAGCATTTCGATCTCGGATGCCGGCCAGCCTTGAGCGATGCGGGTCAAGGTCTGCGAGAGCCAGTCGAGCGGATCGACGCTGTTCATTTTGCAGGTTTGCAGCAAGGTGGCTACCGTCGCCCAGGTTCGTCCACCGCCTTGGCTGCCGGCGAATAGACTATTCTTTCGCGTGATTGTCTGGGCCCTGATTGCACGCTCGACGATATTGGAGTCGATTTCGATGCGACCGTCCATCAGAAAGCGTTCCAGCGCCTCCCGCCGGGTGAGCGCGTAGCGGATCGCCTCGGCAGTCTTGGATTTTCCGGAGACCTTGCCCAGTTCCGCTTCCCATAGATCGAAGAGGCTCGCGACAATGGCCACGGACTTTTCCTGACGCAGCGCGGCGCGGCTTCCGGCATCCTTGCCGCGAACCTCGTCCTCGACCTTCCACAATTCCGTCATGGCGATGATCGAATCCGTCGCGGCCTGCGAGACCCCGCTGATGTGCAGGTCGTAGAATTTGCGCCGCAGGTGAGCCCAGCACCCGGCGAGCCGGATTGTTTCATTGCTGCCGGCTTTGGCCCGTGCCTTGACCAGGTTGGTATAGGCCGAGTAGCCATCCACTTGCAGGATACCGCTTAATCGCAAGGTGGCCGTAATGTGAAGGAACATCGGCCGGATCCGGGATTGATGCTGTTTCTGATCGACGGTCCTTCGCATTATTTCAGAGCGTGTCGAGCCAGGCGAGCAAGCTCGTATCCCGCTTCCATGACGGGGGATGCCGTGCCGGTTCCGGAACGCTGACCTGTTCCAGCGCCTTTCGCTTCGTTTCCAGATTGGCCCTGGCGTAGTGATTGGTGGTGTCGAGGCTCACATGACCAAGCCAACTGCGGATGACGGTAATGTCGACGCCCGCCGAGACGAGGTGGACAGCGGTGGCGTGCCGGAAGCTGTGGGGCGTCACATGCTTAATCCGTAACGTTGGCGAGGTTTCGGCCGCCGCCTTCACATAGGCCGCAAGCTTGAACCGAACGCCGGATGCGCTGAGCGGCGCGCCATACCGATTGACGAACAGCCGCTGGTCCGATGTACGCGGCTGTCGCTCCAGCAGCCTTTTTAGCAACAGCACGGTTTCCGGCCAGAGTGGGCAGATCCGTTCCTTGCGGCCCTTGCCGGTAAGGCGAACGCAACTTGGGCTATCGAACCGGATCGCCTTGGGACACAGCTCGAGAGCCTCCTGTATCCGTGCCCCGCTGTTGTAGAGGAACGAGAGCAGCGCGTGATCACGCATGCCTTCGAGCGTGGAGCGGTCTGGCTTGGCAAGGATCGCTGCCACCTCCGCCGGGTCCAGATAACAGGGTTCTGATATCGGCGCCCGCTTGACCGGAATGTGAAGGATTTCCACGCACTGAGCGATCGATGCGGGATCCTTGGTCGCGACGAAGTTGAAGAAGCTGCGGATCGCGGCAAGCCTGCAGTTGCGCGTGCCGATCGTGCTGCCGCGATCGTGCTCGGTGTGAGCGAGGAAGGCAGCCACCTCACCGGCAGTCAGATCGGCCAGCGTGATCACCGCCACCTTCTTTTCCGCGCGTTTTGCGACGAACCGCAGGAACAGTCGGCACCGTAAACTTAACGCTGTGAAAACAAGATCTGGGAGTGAGGCTTTGGTTCATTCGGCGTGAAGGCGGGCGATTTGGCGCCATGCTTGCATGGCAGTTGCTCGCAGTTCTCGATGGTGGGTGGATGGAATATCGTGGCGGGGAACGTTAAAGAGGTTGGCGATCGGGTCGTGGACGGAAACGAAACGCTGAAGATGTCGCGCTGACTTGAAGCGCTTCATGACCCTCTCCCGCCGTCGGACGGGTTGATGAGAGTTCTCCGCCCGATTGTTCAGGCCCTTGTGCGAGCGATGCTCGACGCCTGGCATGATCTCCCGCTTCGCCGCACCGTAGGATCGAAGCTTGTCGGTGATCATCACACGCGGCGAACGGCCTTGCCCTTTCAGAAGCTTTCGCATCAAGCGCTTTGCCGCCTTGGCATTGCGACGGCTTTGCACCAACACGTCGAGAACAAACCCGTCCTGATCAACGGCGCGCCAAAGCCAGTGTTTCTTTCCACCGATGGTGATGACAACCTCATCGAGATGCCATTTGTCGCCGAGCTTGCCGGCCGATCGCTTCCGGATATCATTGGCAAAGTGTCTGCCAAATTTCTCAGCCCAAAGTCGCACGGTCTGGTGAGAGACGATGACGCCACGAGCTGCCAGCATATCCTCGACCATCCGCAGGCCGAGCGGAAACCGGAAATAGAGCCAAACGGCATGGGCAATCACCTGCGCCGGAAATCGGTGGCGACGATAAAGAGGATCACGGGAAAATCTGGTCATGCCGCCATCCCACATTTTGATCGATGCCCGGTTAACGTTACGGTGCCCTCAGAGGTCCTCTTATGCATCTTCAATTGAAATCTCCTTCTCCAGCTCCGGCATGCGATCATGCAGACGAAATTCCGCACTGCGTTGGAGGCGAACCGGGCGGATACTGAGATGTGGCGGAACATCGCGTGGAAGCAGAGCGCCGAAACGCGCCCGCTTCCTCGGCTTCTCATACCGGCAAGGAAGGTGCCAGCATAACGCGTTGGACGCCTTGCAAGCGTCAGCAATCGCAATCGTCTTCCTCGACGATGTGTCTCCTTACCGTTTCCTCATCCCTCTTGAGGGGGTTGAGTACTGCTTCAGCGTCGGCGAAGACCACCTTCACATCCTCGCGTGAGACACTGAGGCTGCCGCCTCGCGCAACGCTTCGTTGCGTGAGACGGCGCACCATCTCCTTGACATAAGCCGCGCTGCCGCCCCTTGAACGGGCTACGGCTTCGGCCAAAGCTTCGCCCTGGAAGTTCAGCGCATGACCGTACTGCTCGATCAACCGCTCGCGGCAATCGTCATCAGGGAGAGGAATCTCGAGGGCCACATCTACGCGGCCCGAGCGCGAGGCGAGCGCCCCCTCGAGGGAGTTCAGCCGATTCGTGGTCATGATGATGAGGATGTCTGAATCTACGCCAAGTCCATCCAACTCGTTCAACAGACGGTTCAGGCGGGTTTCTGCCATTTGACCAGAAATATCTTCGCGCGAACGGCCAACCAGATCCACATCCTCAATCACCATGATGCATGGCTGCAGGACGCGAGCCAGCGCGAAGTATGGCTCCATATTCAGCATCTGCTCAGCCGTGACCAGAACTGTGGTGTGCTCGGGCAGGTTGGCAGCAATATAGTGGACGACATGGGTCTTGCCGGTGCCAGGATGTCCGTGGAGAAGAATACCCTTGCGCCCCGATTGGCCGAGGCGCTTCAACTCCTCCCGGCATTTAACAAAATCGAAGATGTGCGTATCGAGCTGGGCCATAGTCGCCTTGGAAAGCACTACGTCGTTCCGGCTTACAGCAGGAAGCTTGTGCACCCGCATTGTTTCCTGCGTGCCCCCAAACCCTCCACTGGACTCAAAAGATACAGCCTTGTTGCGATAATATCTGGAGCTCTTGCCCTGGGCCTCAATTGTGCGCAGAAAGTGCTTAGCGAAGGCATGACCCAGCTCATTAGGCATATGACCTATTTCGACCTGGACCATTGGCCCATGGCAGGTAAGCAACTTCGACAGCATGATTGCTGCAGGCGTGCCGTCGTCGATCGTTATCAGCCAAATACCGTTGTTAATCGAAGGATATGGCTCATCTTCGCCAATGTCGATGTCCTGACGCTGCACGGGCGCCAGCCGCACGACGTGTTCTCCCTCGGAAGTGGTCAAGTCTGACAGCTTCATCGGCAAAAACTCGTACATTTGGTGGAAGCCCAAGAGCTCAGGGGACCGAGGTGCGATTAGGTCCTCAATAAGGGATTGAAGATCCGGCAGGAGATGTGCGTTAAACTTCCAGCGTGAGCTCACGAGAGCCGTCAAATCATCGGTGTTGAAATGGCGACGAAGTTTCTGCCACACAAAGCGTTCGGGTTCAGGCATGACGATGTTCCTTTGAATGTGAAGTTGAGTGGAAGGCCTGGGTCTGTAGATACCTCATATGGTGTCTAAGGCAAGAGGAGCAGGGTATATTTAATAATATATCTGCTTATTTTATGTCAAAGGCGTTATGCCATTGATATTTAGATAGCAAGAATTGGAGAGATATACAAAAATATATTTGAAAATATATTTTTGTATATTTTTCAACTGGTGGATTTGACGTGATACATGCCGGGAACCGCGGCGAATTCACGCTAGTCCCGTAACCGGGGCAGATTACCGGGCAGTCAGGCTTGAGCGGCTTGCCTAACGAGATCCGGGAGCGGCGGAATCGACTCTTGTGTTGGTATGGCGAGGCGGTCGCCGAGATAGCGGAAGAATGAGACGTCGAGCTTGATGCAGGTCTTCATCAGGCCGAGCAGGACGTCGCGGGCGTTCTTGCCTGCCTCACTGACGGTTCCGCCGGAGATCTTGCGCTTGGTGACGAAGGCGCGGATGTCGTTTTCCGAACCATTGGTGTGGAGTGGGATCTCGGGACGATCGAGAACGCGCAGGAGTTCATGCTTGCGGCGATGCAGCCTGGCAAGAAGCCGGTCGAGCATGACGTAGCCGGTTCGTCGTTTGAACAGGCGCTCGAAGCGGGCGCGCAGGGCCGCCGCGCGGCGCGGACAAGGAGCACGCTGGTAGCTCTTGAGGTCGCGATAGAACCACCAGATCAACTGGCGCATGATGTCGACGGCCTGACGTTGATCCGGGGTCACGGGTATCAATTTGTGGACGAGCCGCTCGGCGTGGACCCAGCACAGAGCATGGTCGCCGATGCGGAACTGGCCGGCATCATCGGATACGACCACGGTATCGCCGAGAAAGCCGTGGTGGCGGATCGCTCCCCACATCGCCCCTTCGGTGGCGATCCTGACTGGGTTGGGCTCAACCGCGAGCTGGTCGAGGCCGAGTGCGGCCAGATGCGCCTGCCATGCGGCGCTGTCGGCAAATGCCTTGTGCGGCGCAGCCGCCAGCCGCGCGATCACCGGACCGGCGAGGTTGCGGCCGCGCATATTGGGCGGGCCTCTTTCGTTGATGAAGTAATCGCTGTGCCCGGCACGCAGCGTCGCCAGGAACGCCTCCCGTGACTTCGATCGTCCGGTGCGGAACGCGGTGAAGCGGCGATCGCCGATCTGGGTGGTGTAGCCGTCCTGGTGGGCGTGGCGCGCCGACGTATCATCGACGGTGATCCAGGGCGCCGTAGCCAGCCCGGCGCGCAGCACGTCACGGTCCTCCGCCGCGAAGGCCTCCAGGCCCTCCGAAATCAGCCGCACCACCTGGCGCTTCGAAATGTCGACCCCGATCCCGGTCAACAACGCCGTCAACCGCTCCGTCGTCACCTGGCCTTGAATGTGACAGGCCAGAATGAAGCGGCGCAGGTTCGCGCCCCAGCCGCCGATGATCCCCGCCGGCAAGGGCGCCACCATCGTTTCGCCGGTCGGTGTCACCCAGCGCTCGCGGCGATAGCGCACCACCTCGGCCGACAACGCCAGATCGCGCACCAGGATCGTCTCATACCCCTTGAAGCGAGAGCCCGCAGGAGCGCTCACCGCAACCGTCACCTCGCGGCTCACGCGACCGCCGTCGCGCTTGGCGCCGCGCCGGCGGCGCTTGCCCTTGCCAGATGTCGGCTGCGTCGCCTTCTCCATGCCCGATGGCTTGGTCGGCTTGACCGGGGGACGCGGCGGCAGGTCCTTCAGCCGGGCGATCTCATCCTTCAGGGTCTGGTTCTCGGCGCGTAGCGCCTGGTTCTCGATCTCAAGGCTCTCGACCCGGCCTTGAAGACCGCGCACTTCGCCGATCAGCGCAGAAACCAGCCCGCGGAGGTCCGCGAGCGACAGGCCTTCAAGCGAATCAGTCGGTGGTAGCGTCACGCAAAGGGTGAATCACGAACGCACGCGCCTGCAAACCCCCACCGCCCGGTAATCTGCCCCGGTTACGGCGGATGTAGCTTAAGCGATTGATTTGGCGTAGGATTCGGTTGCTTAGGCCAACCCTTCCACCGCATCTCGCGAGCCACACCCGCCATGACCGAGGATACGTTGCTGCCGCTGTCTTTTCCAGCCGTCGGACGCAAGAAGATCACAGCTGCTGCGTTTGACGGCGGCCGCATCACATCGGATGACGGCGTCATGCTTCTGGCGGCCGCCGAACGGCGTTTGCGACTGGCCGACCGGCTTGCGGCTGCGATCCACGATCCACGTGATCGAGCGCGCGTGACGCACGCCATGGCCGACATCCTGCGCGCCCGCATCTTCGCCATCGCCTGCGGTTATGAGGATGCCAACGATCTCAACCGGCTGCGCACCGATCCAGCCTTCAAGCTCGCCTGCGGACGGTTGCCCGATAGCGGGCTCGACCTGTGCTCGCAGCCGACGTGTTCGCGGCTGGAGAACCTGCCCGACATCAGGACCGTCATCCGGCTCGGCCGCGTGCTGGTCGATCTGTGGCTGTCGAGCTAGCCGCGCCGCCGAAAAGCGTCACGCTCGACGTCGACGATACGCTCGATGTCGTTCACGGCCATCAGCAGCTGTGGCTCTTCAACGCCTACTACGACGAACGTTGCTTCCTGCCGATCCATGTCTATGACGCCGCCACCGGCCGCCCGGTCGCCATGATCCTGCGCCCCGGCAAGACCCCGACGGGCGAGGAGATCCGCGGCTATCTGCGCCGCCTCGTGCGCCGCATCCGCGCTCGACAAAGGCTCCGCCGAGCATATCTACGACGTGATCTACTGCGCCCGCGGCCAGGCCGAAACCTGATCAAGATGCACAAGAGCCAGCTCGCCTCCGACCGCACCTCCTGCCGCTCACCGATTGCCAACCAGGTCCGTCTTGTCCTGCACACCGCCGCATACTGGTTGATGCTCACCCTGCGCGAGGCGGTGCCCACGACCCATCATCTGCGCAACGCCGAGTTCGCTACGCTGCGGCTCAGGCTGCTCAAGCTCGGCGCTCGCGTCATCGAAACCGTCTCGCGCATCCGTCTGGCCTTCGCCGCCGCCTGTCCCGAGGCAAGTCTGTTCCGGGCGCTCGCCAGCAATCTGCTACCGGCAGGACCATGACCGCCGGGGCAGCAGGCCCCGCCGAACCATACAGCTTCCACCCTCCAGCGCGTTCACAAGTCCAGACACAGCCGCGGTGAAAAAGACGCCGCGCCGCCACCTGTCCACCACTCAGCGGCAAACAAACCCAGATGCGTCATGAATAAGACGCCATCTAGCAGGCTGTTGAAGAAGGATCACGTTTGGCCTTGAGGATAGCCTCGTCGCCGTTCTGATAGGCGAAGGTGATGTCGATCGAGCCGTCGTCGAGCAATTCTGCGGAGCCGTCGCCGGTAACTTCGTCCATCTCATCGAAGCCGGCCCATGTGAAGAAGACCATTGACGGCCCGTACCCGAGATCGAGGCCGGCTAGCAGGGCGCCAAAGGCGATCTCACCGTGGTTGTCGGCCCCAATGGTGACCGTGGCGGGTCCGCCGAGGTCGAGATAGCCGCGATCCCACAGGTCAGCTTCGATGATCCGCCAGCGGCCGATCAGTTGACAGCCCGCGGGCGCGGTCATGTCGGCACCGCCAGCAGCTTCGGCAACCGCACGAGATTGTAGGCGGCGGCGTTGAAGGTGAAGGCCCATCCGACGCGGTCGCGGCCACGCAACTTCGTCTTCGCCTGTCCGGCGACCGTCTTGATCCACCCGAACGCCTCTTCAATGCGCTTGCGAATACGCTGACTGACAGCATAGCCGCCATGCCGCGTCGTGCGCCCGTCGATCGCCGAACTCCGGCCGCTGGTGTTCTGCGCCACATGCGGCGTCACCTTCATCGAACGCAGCTCATTGATGAAGTCTTGCGCGTCATAGGCCTTGTCGGCACCGAGTGTGATCGCCTGTGGCCGCTCCGCTCGCGGTTCGATCATGTGCAGTGCGGCCACCCGCTCAGCATGCCCGTCGGCAAACGTCAGGCAGGCGTCGACCAGAAGGCCATGGCGGTTCTCCATCAGCCCATGCCCCATGAAGCAGAGCTTCGCCTCCTTGCCCCGCCCTTTGCGATAGAGCCGGGCATCCGGATCGGTGGTCGAGGCATGTGTGTCGTTGGATCGCTTGTGGCCATGGAAGTCCGCTTCCGCGTTTCGCCCGCCCCCTTCAGCCGGCGGCTCGCCATGACCACCGCTTGGGCCGTCCTTCGGTTTGACGCTCTTCATCGATGCCCACGCCTCGATCAGTGTGCCGTCGACCGAGAAGTGATCCGTCGACAGAAGCTTCTTCACCTTGGGTTGCGCCAGCACCGCCGCCAGGAACTTTGCAGCGATGTCGCCCTCCAGCAGCCGGTCACGGTTCTTGGAGAACACCGAATGATCCCAGGCCGCATCGTCGACGCCAATCCCGACGAACCAGCGGAACAGAAGGTCGTATTCCAGCCGCTCCATCAACAGCCGCTCCGAGCGGATCGAGTAGAACGCCTGCAGCAGCATCGCACGCAGCAGCTTCTCCGGTGGGATCGACGGCCGCCCAATCGGCGAGTACAGCGCCGCAAACTCCCGCTCCAACGCCGAAAGCGCCTCATTCACAATCGCCCGAATACGGCGCAACGGATGATCGCGCCGCACCCGAGCCTCGAGGTCCACGTAGCTGAACAGTTCGCCCGTCTGTCCGTCACCGCCCCGCACGATTCACTCCCACCTCTTCGTGGTCAGAGTGAATCACGAACCTGAGACTGTCGCGAGCCCTTTTTCAACAGCCTGCTAGAGGTCAACGGTGGAGAAAGTAAGCTGCTGATTGCTCGGGCTTGCGGGTGGGGGTTGTTGGTCGGTCGATGCAAAGCGTCATTTGAGGTGGGAGCTCTCCCGCATGCAGTTGGAGCACACGTTTGTCCAGTTCCTTGTCTGCTTCCGTGAGACGATGGTTCAGGCGAAGGTAGTCGGTCCAGGTCGGCGTGCGGAATGTTTCCGTCCACTGCATAGGCTTCTGAAGGTTGCGCTGGAGCGTCCAGTGCCGAGCCCCGACGCGGGTGTGTACATGCCGGCGTTCGCGCATGAGTTCCAGGAACGCCTCAAGATTTTCTTCAGGTATTTGATAATCCACCTTGAACACGATGGGACCGCTTCTCGGCCTGATATTGAGGGCGACTGCTGGCGCGTCGAATTCATCCAAAGAATCGGGTTCAGAGTCGTGGCGCTCGCGAAGCGGAAAGACGACACCGGCTGCAGCGACCAGCAGCAGGGCTGCAGCGGAGCCCTCCAGCGCCAAGCTCAGGGAATAGTTCTGGGCCACGGTGCCCCATACCCAACTGCCCGCCGCGATGCCGCCGTCTATCAACGCATAATAGATCGAGATGGTGCGCCCCACGACCCAGCGCGGGCTCGCCAGCTGCACGCTCACGCCGACCCCGGACCAGGCGGTGACCCAACCCGCGCCGCCCAAGGCCAGTGCAATTGCCGCCACCGCAAGCGAAGAGGTCAGCGCGAGGGAAAGGGAGCATGCAGCGCAGGCGACGCACGCAAGAATCATCAGCCGTTCTTGTGACAAGCTCCGTCTGAACAGGCTGTTGGAGATGCCGGCGAAGACGGCGCCTGTCCCGAAGCCAGCCATGAGGGTGCCATAGGCGATGGGGCCTGCTCCCAACTGATCTCGAACGACCAGCGGCAGCAGCGCGAGTATGGCGATGCTCGCCAGGCCAAAGAGGGTCCCGCGCGCAATCGCAGCCTTGATTTCTGATGACATCGCCGTGAAGCGCAGCCCGTCATAGATCGCTGTCCTCATCGACTCACGCGGGAGAGGTGAGGAGCGAACCTTCCATTTGCAGCGCCATATGGTGGCCAAAGGGACCAGATAGCCGAGTGTGGTCACGGCGAGAGCCGTCACCAGCCCAAACGAGGCAACCACGATGCCGCCGAGCGCCGGGCCCATGGTCCGGACAGTGTTGAAGCCGACGGCGAGCAGGGTAACGGCAGCGGGAACATCGCGTCGCTCCACGATATCGCCAACCGAGGCTTGCCAGGCGGGATCGTTGAGAGCACCGCCGCCTGCAATTACAAAGCTGAAGCCGAGGATCATCCACGGGTCGACAAAGCCCAGCGCCACAAAGGCGGTCAGCATGGCAGATGCAATCACCATAATGCACCGGCCGGCGAACATGACCCTGCGACGGCTGAAATTGTCGGCCAGGGCCCCGGCAAAGACGGACAAAATGAAAGCGGGCAGGTTCGAGGAAGTCTGCACCAGCGCAACCATCAGATCGGAAGTCGATATCGTTGCCATCAGCCAGCTGATGGCAACCGTCTGCATGAGCCAACCAAGGCTGGAGACCTGCGTGGCTAGCCAAATCGAACGAAAGGTCCGGTTTCTGAGGGGCGCAAGTGTCGCTGGCGGCGAACTTAAATCCGCATCTGCGCCTGCCGTCTTTTTCATTTTCTCTTAGCCTTGCGCTTTTATCTATGAGATTGAGTGCTCGACCAGTCCTGCCACGCAAAGTGACCTCAAGGAATTGAAAGGGGCCCCGCAATCGCCAAATCCCTTCGGCTTACGGCCGTGCGCCCTAAGCATATCCTCGGCACGACGTAACGCTAGAGCGCCGATCATCTTCCATCTGAACCGACTACCGCAGTCCCATTCTGATGAGCAGCTTCAGCCGCCCTGACAGGCCTGTCTTGCATACTCGAGTTGCGCTTCAGACGGCGCAAAGCCTCTATTTGGCTAGGATGCATGCAAAGCGTTGCTCTTAACCCCGCGGCCGGTGAAGTGAGCTCCGGTAACATGATGACCTTTCCCTGGGTTTGCGCTTCGGGCACGTCGAGCCACGAGTTCCGTATTTGGTTTGTGCTGCAAACAACTTGGCCATGCACCCCGCGGCCTCCAGCCATTAGGTACTTCGGTTATGCCTTCGCTGTTCGCCAATTCCGCATTGGAGAGCGTAGCGCGGGAGCCAGTCCCTATTCCTGCAAAAAGGGCCGAAAGTTTGCAGTGATCCGGCGCCCAATGAGTATCGCAGCCGAGCAGGCCGGTGCGGAGGTGATTTGGCGGTCAAATCGCGACGATGGTCGACGACAGAACGGGGGAGCCATGAAACGTCCGTCGAAGGAAAGATGGCGACAGACATCAGTACGACGACGTGCGGCACGCTGTTTCGTGATGATGACCGTAGTAGCCCAGGAAGAAGTTCGCAGCTGCAAGTCCGGAGCAGCAAGTCACGAGGCTTGGGTCCAGGCTGTTAGGCCAAGTGCTGGGGAGGGGAGAACGGACTACCTCTGGGGGCCCTAGGCTTCGTGGACAAAGGGCAGCCATAGTTTGATTGAGGCGAGCGCCACGAAGCCAAGATAGGATTCCTTGGTCTTGTCGTAGCGTGTGGCAATACGGCGCCAATTCTTCAGCTTGTTAAACAGGCGTTCGACGAGGTTGCGCCAACGGTATTTCTCGCGATCATGCGGGATGGGGGCGCGGCGGTTGCTTTTGGCGGGGATGACCGCTTGGACGCCGGCTTTGGCGATCTCTTCGCGGATAGCGTCGGAGTCATAACCCTTGTCCGCCAGGAGCGCCTCGATACGGTCGGCGATCATTCGAAACAGCGGGCCGAAGCCTTGAATATCATGCGCCTGGCCAGGTGTCAGGACGAAGCCGAGAGGTCGGCCTTTTCCGTCGCACCGCGCATGGAGTTTGGTGGTGAAGCCGCCGCGCGATCGGCCAAGCGCCTCAGTTTCCTGAGTCCCCTTTTATGCCGACTGCACAATGATGTGCCCGGACAACGGTGCTATCGATCATGTCGGCGGTGGCATCGCGTTCCACCATCTCGGCGAGCGTTTCGAGCAGCGCATCGAACACCCCCGTCGCGACCCATCGCCGGTATCGGCGGAAGACGCTGTTCCACTTGCCATATTCATCAGGCAGATGACGCCATTGCGCCCCGGTTCGGGCCATCCACATCATGCCTTCGAAATAGCGCCGATTATCCTGCGCCGGACGGCACCCTCGACCCCGCTCTGCTGGCAGCAGCGGCCCGATCAGTGCCCATTCCTCGTCCGATACACCAATCCGCTCGCCCAACGCTGCCTCCAAAAGACAGCCTTGAATCAGCGACCGAGTCTAGCGTCAAGCTTTGTCCACGAAGCCTAGTTAGTCAGTGCGGGAGCGGGGTTTCGCCGCCCGCCCTTAGCTGGCGTGTCGACGCTGGCCGACCAGGCGGGCCTGCACGTTGGTGCTCGCTTGTGCGCTGATCGAGGGCCCAAGTGCTTGCCGCCGAGCGGCTGCATGGCTATGAGATGACGGCGTCGCGCATTGCTCGAGCGAGATGTTCTCGGCAGACGTTGCCTGAGCGCTTACCACGGCTTTCGCGGAAGTGAATTAGGCGAAACTGTGGTTCGTCTTCACCCAATTCAGCGCCGATATGGCGGCATATGTCAAGAAACTGACCGAACGTGTCAATACAAGCCTAATCGCGCAAGCTAGTCTCACCTGAATGGAGTTCGCGTAAATTTGCTTCGCGAGCGCCGCCCTTGGCAGGTCGCTTTTTAGGAACATCGGCCAATGAAACAGTACGAAGATCCCAACAGAGACAGGTTCACATGAGCAGCATTAAGGCCTTCCGGGAACTGCAGAATGAAGTAACCGAGTGGCGTCGTTACCTGCACGAAAACCCCGAACTCGGCTATGAGGAAAACAACACGGCTAGGTTCGTGGCCGAGAAGCTGGCCTCTTTCGGTATCAACCATATCGAGACGGGGATCGCTGAGACCGGTATTGTTGCGCTAATCCAGGGCGAAGGCGGAGACGGACCTACGATTGGGTTGAGAGCGGACATGGACGCCCTGCCAATACTTGAAAACTCGAACAAGCCCTGGTCGTCGACCATACCCGGCAAGATGCACGGATGCGGCCACGATGGTCATACGGCGATGCTGCTGGGCGCCGCCAAATACCTTGCGAAGACTCGCAACTTCAAGGGGTCCGTTGCCTTGATCTTTCAGCCCGCGGAAGAAGCGGGCATAGGCGGCCACAGAATGGTCCAGGAAGGTATCATGGACCGGTTCAGCATCTCAAAGGTTTATGGCATGCATTGCACGCCGGGAATGGAGATAGGCAAATTCGGGATTTGCCCCGGCCTCGCGTTGGCCTCGGTTGACGAGTTCGACATTTTTGTGAAGGGCCGCGGCGGCCATGCGGCGTATCCCCAAAGGGTAATCGATCCCATCGTTATTGCAGCGCAGATCATCGTTGGGCTGCAAAGTGTCGTTTCGCGCAACACGGACCCGCTCGAGTCGCTCGTCGTCTCCGTTACCCAGTTGCGCGCTGGGGAGGGCTATAACAGCATTCCAGAACACGCTCAGATATCTGGGACTGTTAGAGCTCTCTCACCCACACTGCGCGATTTTGCCCAACGACAGATCTGCGAGTCCGCGAACGGAATTGCGCGCGCCTTTGGCGGCAGTATCGACTTCAAGTACCACCGTCTGGAGCCCGTCACCGTCAATCACCCGGAAGAAACTAGTCTGGCGATTAAGGCCGCGCGCGACATTGTGGGCCACGATGCAGTGACCGACCGGCTCAAACCTACAATGGGAGCGGAAGATTTCGCGTATATGCTGGAGGCGCGGCCCGGAGCTTATATTTATATTGGGAATGGCTCGACTGCCGACGTGCATAACCCTGCCTTTGACTTCAACGATGAAGCCATACCTTACGGCATCGGCTACTGGGTAAAGCTGGTCGAGACGTCGATGCTGGCGGCGTGAAGGTTGGTGCAAAACCCATCCAGTCTAGTTGCCGGAACAATGAGGGAGAACAAATAACGAGCATATCCATAAACCGCAGAGTTTTCATCCACTCGCTATAGAGCCCGAATTGGTAGTCGCCGACGAGCCAGTCAGCATGCTGGACGTATCAGTTGATGTCCAAATCATCATAGCTGATGCTGGAACTTCGAGCATCGCGGGGGTTGGCGTATGTTCTCAATCATACATGAAATTTACTTGGCGGCAGCCATTGCCGAGTGCGTTTTGGTTATGCGGGCGGGGAGGATCATCGAAGCCGGTTTGCCGCGCGATGTTCTGAAGCATCCCCGCGAACACTACACCCGCAAGCTTCTCGCCGCTGCGCCATCCCTCGACGAGGCCTTGGAACTGAGGGGGCACGGAGACGAGGGCCGATGGACTGAACCGCCGCCTCCAGATGCATCTGAGGATGTTCTGGCCGAAATTTGGAGGCTGAATGTGTGTGCGACGCGGCCGTAAACTTGACAGACGGAGATAACATCAAATGAACAACCCTGTCGCCGAGATGTCGAGCGATCTGGCCGCAAGTACCGCGACGACAACCTCGTCGTTTTCTCCTGGCCTGCGCCACCTACCCCTGTTCCGTGAACGGCAGGATCCTGAATTCTTCAAGATCTTCGATGTGGTCAACGCGCTTCCGCTTGATGACACGCATTGTCACCTCGTTACCGACCGCGATGCGATTACCACCCCTCAGCGCTATCTTGAGCGCATTTCGTTGGCCGGATACCCATTTCCTAATTACTTCCCCGCAGGGATCTATAACCGTTGGCTCACCGGTCACGAGGCAACCCGGCACGACCTCGACAAGACGTACGGAATCCAGGCCAAGGTCGATGAGATGACGTACCATCTGTCCCAAAGCATCTTCATCAAATTCCTGACAAAGGAGCTGGCACAGTTCCTGAATTGCGAACCGACATTCGAAGCCGTCATCGAGGCACGGAATGACCGAGGCCGGGATTATTGGTCCTACGTCAATGCCCTCTTCCGCGACGTGAACCTGGAAAACATTATGCTCGATACCGGCTATCACGAAAGCTGCGGCCGGCCGGCCATCGAGAAATTCGAAGAGGCAATCCTTCCCTGCCGGACCCACAGGATTGCCCGCATCGAGGAAATCCAGCGCGAATTATTTAGCATGGACATTTCCTTCGACGAATTCGAGAGTCTCTACTTCGAACGCCTTCTCGACGTCATGGATGGCACGGGCAATTTCGGCAAGAAGTCCGTCGGCATGAAGTCTTACCTGCTGCCGTATATCGGTCTAATCGAACCGCTTTACGATCGGACTCTTGCGGCAAAGTCGTGGAATGCGATGCGGAAATCCTACGCGGAATTGCCGTTCATGGAACGGCAGGCGGCGTTCAATGTCTCGAAGGACCTGCGGCGGTACACGTTCACGATGACGCTGGAGGAATGCCTTAAGCGGGACATGCCGATGCAAATCCACACCGGCGACGGCGAAGCGCCAGAGGTGATCCTGCGCAATCAGGACCCATTCTACCTGGAGGAAGTGGTCCGGTTCGACAAGGACAACATGATGCGGATGCCGAAGATCATCCCGCTGCACGCCGGCTATCCCTCGGTCGGCAAGGCGGCATGGCTGAGCCACCTGTATCCGAACTGCTATTTCGAGCTGTCGATCATGACCCCGTTCGTCCACCAGAGCCTCTACGAGAGGTATAAGCAGGTCATGGAGGCGGTTCCGCTCTCAAAGATCCTGTTTGCGAGCGACAACTACCACGTTCCCGAACTGTTCTGGCTCGCCGGACGGTGGGGTAAGCGATATCTCGCGAAAGCGTTGACCGACTATGTCGTAGGCGGAAGTCTCGCCTTCGACGAGGCGATAGAGGCGGCGCGCATGGTCCTCCATAAGAATAATCGTGCAGTCTACAATTTGAGCGACGTCTGAATCAAAATAGTATTCAGACCCCGGTGGCCCTCTTCGCCGGCATGATCGAGTTGGACCTGCCCCGCCGCCTCAGCCGAATCGTCACCGTCACCGATCTGCGCATGGAGCGCATCCTTCGCCGCGCCGGCTGGCCGCTTGCTCGGATCGGCGAGTCCCAGCCACCGGTGCCGTGGCCAAATACGTTCTTCATGTCCAGTGCTGTGGGCGTGAAGCGCGCCGGGTGCTCGTGAACCGAGCCCGCTTCTCTGCCGAGCTCAGGCGGACTCGGCCATCCGGCTTCGCCCCTGGCGCCGGCCGCCTTGCGGCTGCCGACGATGGTCAAATGTGCTAAGCAACACCGGGGCGGAAGGCTCGCTGAGTCACGGGCCTACGCCTATGGCCATCGCCTGATCCGGAGTCAGACACACGACCTAGTTTTCATCACTAGCGGGCATCGGCGCTGGAAAGGTACAGTCGAGCTCCGCCCAAGGGCGGATGTCATCCACGATCAAATCGAGAAGACCGATGCCCATCGCGCAACTGATCGCGCTTGAGCATCAAAGCGCGATCACCTGGAACGCGCACCGGATCACTACCGGCGCAACTCGACTTGTCCGGCATCGTTGAGCCAGAAATCGCATCTCACGTTCGAAAGCTGCACGTCCAGCGAAATGGGCGGGGTCAAGAACTTGGACTAAGAGGGCGTTCGCTTCTCCGCTTTCAGCTCCGTCGGCCCGCCCAAATCCGCTGAGCGCCGCTGTCAGAGCCTCTGTCAAGAAAGCCAGGCCAGTTCCCCTGTAATCCTGCTCGATGCCGCCGAGTGGCAAGATAGCACCGCCAGCCGCGAAATCGGCCGGATCGGCACTAATGTCGCAGTCCGGACGCACGATCATGGGGTAGGGCAGCATCGTTCTCTGACGGTGGGCGCGGTTCATCGGACCCTGAGCCCGATATCGCCAAGGTGGTGTCAATCAGGATCGGTGCTTCCCCGGTATGAATGCCTGCGGCAAATCGTGTAAGGCCGCCATGAGCAGCTACGACGGCCTCGGACGGAGTGCTCACGGTGATCATGACCATCATGCGCCGGTCGGTTGCGCGTCCAAGATAAGGAGGCGAGACATGCGACGTGCTGCGCTCGACGCACTACAACTGCGCCCAGCCCGTTCTCGGCGGCCATTTCACAAGCACGGTCCACGGCCTGAGCAGCGACCCATGGCCCAGGAAGAAGATCCGCATCCCAACTTTCACAACATTGGGTCGCCTGCAGCACTATATGTTGGCCGTCGGGATTAGTTTCTCCCTTCAGCAGCCAGTCGCAGTTGCTCGGCAGACGATTGTCGACAGACGATGTACTCCATGAGTGGAATAGCCAAGCAGATCGGCTTCAAGAAATTGCCGCGCTACCACTTCAGCGCGCACTTGAGGCAGACCCGCGCGGGTCAGAAGCTGCGAGGCAAAGGTGAGAAGATCTTGATAGGCGTACCGCTTCGCTGCCATTCGAACTCTATCGATTACATGAGACCGTGTACGTCCAGCCGAGTTGGCCTGTCCGCAGGGAATCTCGCTGTGAATCTGGAGCGCGGCACCCTGCGATTGGTCAAGCCGTGGTGCAGGGCCAAGGCTGACTTCGGTCTGCCGAGGAATGCGGCCACCGGTCGGTTCTATTCCGGCAGTGGGTGCGGTCGTCGAGCGCCGGTACCCCAGCCAGAACTGGCTGACCTTCCGGCAGGCCCTTTCCTTCGGCGGCCATGTCAGGAAGGGCGAACATGGCACGACCATCGTGCATGCCGACAGCTTCATCCCGAAAACGGAAAGGGCGCGCCAAGGCCGAGGGCGGAGCCGCAGGCGGTGCCGTATCTCAAGCGCTTCACCCGTCTTCAATGCCGCGCAGTGCGACGGCCTGCCCGAACACCTCTATGCCGCTGCCGAGCCGCTGCCCGAACGCGAGATCATCCCGCAGGCCGGGGCGCTTCAAGCTGCCACCACTCGCTTTTTTGACTGCGCGCGGTCGCGTGGTGTTCGTGTCGTTTGCTTCGTCGTTCACGCCGCTGTCGCGTGCGTGCGACCGGGACTGAATGCTCTTCATTTGGCGCGAAGCATTGTGGTTCCACCGGAGACGCTCGAAAGCTGAAGGCGCTTACGCGATAATTGCCAGAGCGGGTGTCGCGCAAAAAAGTAGCCTGCCAACTGATTTTATTTCGGCTGTTATACCATTTGTCCTTTCATATAACGATGGGCTTATGACCGAACTGGAGCCAGGCTCATGTCGTTCGAAGGCATTATTCCGGCCGTTACCAACTGTTCCACCCGGACGGTTCGATCGGCCCTGACGCCGAACACCTCGATCGTCAGGCGTTCACGGCACAAGTCGAGGAGTGCTGAGTGAGCGGGTTCTACTTTGCAAACCTGGGTTCGTCTAGAACGACAACTCTGCCTCTGGGGCGCTCTGCCGGTTCCGAGGATTTTCAGTGGATAGGGTGCGGGATATCTGCGAATTGTTGGCCCTATTTGCAGGAAAGGAGACTGGTTACCACGATAGGCTCGCGCCAGTAGCGAAGGCACAAGGGAGCCCGCAAGATGCAAAAAATATGGTGGGACTTCGTCGGCGACATTAGGCTGGGGCGATATGTCTCGCCGACCGCGCGCCGCAAGGCGCTCACCGGCCTCATTGGCATGCCCCAAATCGTGCCGATATGGAACATGCAGAAGGCCTCGGCCTGATGGGTGCCTACATCCTTCACAGGATAGTTTCGGCCATCGCCGTCATGGCAATGGTCGGAGTTTTCGTGTTCCTGCTTCTCAGGCTTGCGCCCGGCGACCCGGCGGCCATCATCGCCGGTAGGTCGGCCACGGAGGAGATGATCGCCGGCATCCGCGAGCAGTTGGGACTGAACGATCCTATGCCGGTTCAGTTCATGCGTTGGGTGCGGGACATGCTCGGCGGCGATTTTGGCACCTCGATCTTTGCCGGCCGACCGGTTCTCGAGCTGATCTCGCAGCGGCTTGAACCGACCCTTTCCCTCTCGATCCTGACGATGATCGTTTCGGTGACGATTGGGGTCTCCTTCGGCATCCTTGCCGCCTGGCGAGCTGGCGGTCTTGTTGATCGCATCCTGACGGCATTCGCGACGCTTGGTTATTCTGTCCCGGTGTTTGTCGTCGGCTTCTTTCTCATATACCTGTTCGCGATCAGCACACGGTGGCTGCCCGTCCAAGGATACCAGCCTATCGACCATGGCTTGGGGCCGTGGCTTGTGCACCTGATCCTGCCGACAGTGACTTTGAGTGTTCCCTAATTCGTCGCTCCGGCCCGTGGCCTAACGACAGACCCTCTGACCCCCGACATCGTTGCCAAGCGCGGCAAGCTTAAGGAGAAGCCTATGGAGAAATACGCACAGGAGAACGGTTCTCATCTAGCCCAGCAGGGTGGCAACTATGATACGGTCGGTTCGATTCAAACCAACGTTGCGGACGGCTTCACGATGGTAGCCGTTGGTGACCTCATCGTGTCGCGACCGCTGACCCAAGGCAATCATCCCGGCTTCGGCGACATCGTCAAGATCCTTCGTGATGCCGATGTCACGTTCGGCAATATGGAAACGCTCGTCTTCGATATCCGGTCATTCAAGGGAAGTCCGCAGGCTGAGTACGGCGGGGCGTATCACATCAGTGTGCCGGAACTCGGCCCTGATTTAAGGGCGATGGGATTCAATCTTATGAGTCGCGCGAACAATCATTCGCTTGATTGGGGCGTTGAAGGCATGCGCGAATCGAGCCGTGTGCTCGATGAGAACAGCATCATTCATGCGGGTGTCGGGGAGAACCTTTCACAAGCTGGCGCGGCTCGCTTCTTGGAGACCGCCCGAGGTCGGGTGGCGCTGGTGTCGCTTGCCACTACCTTCATGCCGATGTCTCGAGCGTGCGATCCTGCCGGCGAGGCGCCTGGCAGGCCAGGGGTGAATGCTCTTCGTTTGACGCGAAACATCATTCTTCCGTCGGATATGATTGAGTACGTCAGGCGGGTACGTGATGTCTTGCCAGGCTATGCAGCCGGTGGAAAGGACCCAAGCCGCGTCGTGCTCCTTGCGGAGACTTTCAAAGCAGGCGATCAGCCCAGTTTTAGCTACGAAGCAAACCCGCGCGATGTCGCCGATATTCTAAGAAACGTTCGCCGGGGCAAACAGTTCTCCGACTTCTGCATCGTCACGAACCATGGTCACGAGCCTGATTGGAGTGAGTTGGTTAGCCAGGAACCGGCGGATTACGAGCAATCTTTCGCCCGTAAAATGATCGATTCCGAAGCAGACGCATATATCGGACACGGACCGCATCTGCTGCGAGGCATCGAAATCTACAAGGGCCGACCAATATTTTATAGCCTCGGCAATTTCTTCTTTGATGACCTGCGCACGCCCGTGGGAGCTGACATGTTCGATGCCTATGGCAAAGACCCGCGGATCGACACAGATGCCGAGGTGACTGTCGACGAGCAAGGGAGGGGATACCCGACGCCCGACGGCTTTGTCGGCGCGCTCGGGACACCCGTCTGCTACGAGAGCGTTATCGCGGTCAGTCGGTTTGAGCAGAACCAGCTCGCTGAATTGCGGCTCTGCCCGATTGAACTTGGCTTCTCCAAGAGGTTTGCCAATCGCGGTATCCCGCAGCTGGTCACCGGGTCGCAGGCAAAGGCGATTCTCGAGCGTTTGCAGAAGCTCTCGCAGCCATTTGGGACCGAGATCGCCATCGAGAACGATGTCGGTGTCATCAGACTGAGGCCGCGATGAAAGCGGCTCAGATGCGCTAGTCAAGAGCGCTTGTCGCAACCAGCTACGACGCGCTTTAGATGTCATTGCTATACAACTATGAGGATGTATACGCATGCAAAACGATCGCTTCAGCCTTGAAGAAATCGCCCGTCGGGTGGAGGCTAAGGCTTTCGACTACTGCGCTCTCAGCGACCGTATTTGGGCTACGCCAGAGCTGGCTTTCCAGGAGCATCGTTCAGTTGCTGAGCAGTCTGCTATTTTGGAGGGGGAGGGTTTTCGCATAACGACCAATGTCGGCGGTATTCCAAATGCGTTTGTGGCGGAGTACGGGCGAGGGGGACCGGTCATTGGAATTCTCGGAGAATACGATGCACTGCCGGAACTATCGCAAATTTCGGGCACACTCCGACAAGAGGTTGCCACTCGTGGCGCAGGTGGCCATGGTTGCGGTCATAATCTCCTCGGGGCCGGCTCGGCTCTGGCCGCTGCCGCATTAAAAGAAGCGCTTGCGACCGAAGGTATCGCTGGCACGGTGCGCTACT
Source organism: Mesorhizobium subarcticum (assembly GCF_055456085.1). NCBI lineage: Bacteria > Pseudomonadati > Pseudomonadota > Alphaproteobacteria > Hyphomicrobiales > Phyllobacteriaceae > Mesorhizobium > Mesorhizobium subarcticum. The sequence goes on from NZ_JBVBEG010000002.1 coordinate 543,801, forward strand.
ACGGCTGCCCGGCGGAGGAAAATGGTGGGGGCAAGACCTATATGGCGCGCGCCGGCCTCTTCGATGATCTTGATGTCGCCTTTTGCTGGCATCCGCACGTAGTCAATGAGGTCAGTACTGCGTCCAGCCTCGCTGAGATCCAAGTCTACTTTCGCTTTCATGGGCGGGCGGCACATGCTGCAGCTTCGCCGCATATGGGCCGGAGCGCGCTGGACGCGGTAGAACTGATGAACGTGGGTGTGAACTATATGCGAGAGCATATGCCCGCAGATGCACGTGTGCACTACGCGATCACCAATACCGGCGGCGATGCGCCAAACACGGTGCAGGCTTATGCAGAATCGCTATTTTCCATACGTTCCCCTCTCTTGCCGGATGCTCAACGACTCTTCGCGCGTGTTAGAAAGATTGCTGAAGGCGCGGCCTTGATGACCGAAACCTCTGTTGTTGTTCAGATTGCTGGCGGCAGCTCAAACATCATTCCCAACAAGATTCTGCAAGAAGTGATGTACGACAACATGTGCCGTATCGGTGCGCCTGCCTTCGATGAAGCCGACTACTCCTTTGCAAAGAAGCTTCGCGAGGCGGCACTAACGGAGGAGGACTTGTCGTCAAGTATTGCGTCTCGCGATCCCTCGCTTAAGTCGAAGATCCTCCATGACGGAGTGCTTGCACTGCCGGCGTGGGAGGAGGTGGATATGGGTACAACGGATGTTGGCGACGTGAGTTGGATTGTGCCGACGGCGCAATGCCATACAGCCTGCTTTGCCATAGGTACAGGGTTCCACACCTGGCAGTTGGTGACGCAGGGGAAACTCCCGGCAGCTCACAAGGCTATGATATTGGCGGCACAAACCATAGCCGCCACCGCCGCCGATTGCCTGCGCAACCCAGCAATTCTTGCTCGCGCCAAAGCAGAGCTGAAGGAGCGCATTGGCAGTCATTCGTATGTCTGCCCAATTCCACCGGATGTAATGCCCGACGATCTATGCAAGAAGCCGGCATAGGTCCTTGATTGGCTTTCTCTGCCAAGAGGTTTAGTAGGTCAATTCAGGGTCGAGGCCGCTATTCGGGCGGCTTGCAACCGGAGGGCTTATGAGCCGTTCGTCGTTCCATTGCGGTAGGCGGCCTTGCCAAATGCCCGTTCACGTCGCCATTCGCGGCACCTCATGGAGAACGCCAGCACGGCAGTCTGACCCCACTTAAACACCGCCTGTAAGAATATGTTATTATATCAGCACGTTAGGCGCGCGCCGGCGCGTGTTACCACTACATTTTGGGGATGATCTCAGGCGAGTTGTTCGTCGAGGTTGTGTGGCAGAACGATGCCAGATGCCTTGAAGACGTTGCCCACTTGGCCCGTAACGTGGGTTCTGGTGGTGATGATGCGACCATCCTTTTCGATGGTGGCTTCCTGGAGGCGGTCGAGATCGCGTAGAAGCGGCTGCCATTCGGGCGTCAGGCCTTTGGCCCGGCAGAGGCGGTACAGTCCCTTGCTGAGTACGAGCCCCAGGAACGAGCAGAACACATGCCCGCGGATGGCGGCATCGGATTGGTGGAAGATCGGCCGGGTATTGAAGGTTGCCTTGGCGGCGCGGAACAGGCTCTCGACCTCGAGCAAATCGCGATACCGCAGCACGGCCTGGAGCGGGGTCACCTTCGCGTTGGTCCGCACCACGGTGATGCCGTCGTACCGGGCTTCCTCGGCAAGCTTGCCGACATCGATCTTGAAGTTCTTGCCGCTGGCCTTGAGGTAACGCCGGTAGGCCGAGTTGCCGACCAGTGCCTTGTCGCCCTTCTTGAGCTGTGCCTCGAGGCCGGCGATGATCGCCTGGCGGTCGGCCTTGTCCTTCTCGGCCTCGGCGTCATTGCGGCTGACAATGTAGCGGTCTTTACCGACCTTGACCTCTTTGACCCACAACTGAGTTTCACCGCGCTGGCGCTCGAGAACGAGCGGAACCATCGGTGCCGCGTCATTGAGCACGACGTTGTGGATCACGCTGCTCGAGCGTTCGCGGGCCCCCAGAATGTATTCCATGCCCAGCTTTTCGAGCGCGGCGATGGTATCGGCGCTGATCATGCCGCGATCGGCGACAACGCAGGCGCGTGTGACGCCGAAGCGCGTTCGCAGCCGATCGACCACCGGCAACAGGACGGTCACGTCAGCGGTGTTGCCGGGCACCATCTCGGTGCAGATCGGCCGGCCCTCGGCATCAACGACCAGCGCCAGGATCATTTGCGCCAGATCGGGGCGGAAGTCCTTGGAATGCCCGCGCTTGCCCAGCGTCTCGCCGCCCGCGCCGTAGAAGGACAACGAGGTGGTGTCCATGAACACAAGGCTGAGGTCGGTGAACAGGTCCTGCCGGCGCGCGAAGAGCTTTTCCTCGATCACGTCTTTCACGCAGCGCGCCACCAGCGCGCCTTGCGCCTTTTCGCCGAGTTCCTCGCCCAGCCACGCCATGGCCCGGTAAAAGTGATGGAGCGCCAGACCCTCGGCGCCCTCGATACCATAATCGGCCATCCAGTTCGCGCAGTCGCGGTCCGAGCCCGAGACGAACAGCCGATGCAACGTGCCAATGAACACCGCCCGTTCCACCGCAAAGCCGAACTGGCGCCCTTCCAGCACCTCTTCCAGCACATCGCCGATCCCGAGCCGCTCCCACAGCCGCCCGAACAACAGCGGACCGCCGATGCGGCGAGAGGCAATTCGCCCCGCGTCAATGTCGGACAGGATGAGGCTGCGCTCGCCATGGCGCGCAATCGAGGCCGCCAATCTGTCAAGTTCGCCGCTGGCAACCAGCGCATCCTTGCGGCCCAGCGCCTTTATCGTGCGCTGGCGAACGGTTTTGCCGTCGCGGACACTTTCCACGAGGTAAAGATAGCGGTGGCCGCGCGCGACTCTCTCAACGACAAACATGCCAGCGTTGTTAGCGAATAAATGCCATAAAATCCATACAACATGCAGCTAGCAGATCAAATGTTGTTACCACACATTTTCGCGCCGAAAACTCGAGGCGAGTGAAGTCAATAGCTTAACGGACAGCGTTCGCCATCCGTTCACCTCCAACTGTTCAAGTCGGGTCTGAGCAGGAACGATCGCGCGACTGACGACGACGGCGCGCGATCATTGCGCAAGGCGCCGATAAGGTGACGATCGCCGCCATCGCAGCGGGTGTACCCATGCTGGTGGAAGCATGTAGCCTGGCTCCCAGTTCGTGAGGGGATAATTCAGCCAGTTGTTCCAGAAAGTGCTGCCAGGCAGGATGGTGCGCTTCACCCTTAAACCGGCCTCGCGAAGTTGTGCCGCGATCGCGTCTCCGGTTTCGTTTTGCCAGTCGTTGCTTGTGATGTCATGCCCCAAATCTATCTGCCCGGCTTCAGTCATGAATCGCGTCGCCGCCTCGACGTCGCGCTTCTGTTGCGGGACCGTATAGTACTTCAGACGCAGGGCGCCACATGGTAGTGGGCCGCGCTGGTGCCGTAGCCATTGGTCGCCATCTGCATTATCGCGGCGCTGTCCACCGCTAGCTGTTGCGCACCCGCTTGTCGTCATGGTGCTTCTCCAGGACATTCGTGCGGCACACAAGGGTCATCCAAGTCTTGGCCTCGGACTTGATGTGTCCGAGGTTGTCATAGGCAGAATGTTGAGGATCCTCGCGGCCAGCAGCATGACGGTGGTCCCTTGCTAAGCGATTTCGAAGTCTCGATAACCGTCCACCGCTACTTGATCGCAAATTTCCTGATATTTCGGCACTCCGCCAACGTAGGCCAAAAAAACATGAGGCTTTCCGGGCTTGTTCGCACCGAGGTACCAACAATTTGGCCTTGACCATCAGAGTTTTAGCGGCTTCGGCCGCTACCATGGCAACCCACTCGTCTTCAGCAAACTCGGTTAAACGGTGCAGTTCAGCCCACTGCGTTGGGTGAGACGATGGCAACATCTGATCACTCTTTCAGCGGCAATGTCGCAAGCGCTTCTCGAGGCTGTCCAAAAGCACAACCGGCTTACGTCAGAACTGGGTGGAATCGGGGTAAGATCGTGCACCTGTCTGAACCGCATGCCACGGCGTAACGAATATACGATGTACTAGCCTGAAAAATTCATGGGGGTTGGTGGATGTGGCGCAAGCCGTTGAAATGACTTAGGATTTGGTTGCTTAAGCCGATCCGAACCATTTCCCGGAGACCACACCCACCATGAACGATCTTACGCTGCCGCTGAGCGGTTTGTCATCAGTCGGCGGCAAGTCCGTCGTCGCCCGTTTCGACGGCGGCATGCTGTCGTCCAACAGCGGCGTTCTGGCTTTGGCCGAGGTGGAAAAGCGGTTGCGGGTGGCCGAGCGTCTGGCGCGTTGCATCGACGATCCGCGCTGCCCGGACCAGGTCGTCCACAGCCTGGCGGACATGATCGGCTTTCGCATGAAGATGATTGCCGCCGGCTACGAGGACGGCAACGACGCCAACCGGCTGCGCCGCGATCCGGTCTTCAAGATGGCCCAGGATGCGCTGCCGTCGGGTCGGGATCTGGCGTCGCAATCGACGCTGTGCCGGCTGGAGAACCTGCCCGGCGTGCGGGAGCTGGTTGCGATGGGGCGGGCGATGGTCGATCTCTATTGCGCCTCGTTCCGGCAGGTGCCGAAGCGGATCGTACTCGACATTGACGACACCTTCGACGCTGTGCACGGAGGCCAACAGCTTCGCCTGTTCAATGCCCACCATGACGAGTACGGCTTCCAGCCGATCGTAGTGTTCGATGGTGCGGGACGGTTCGTCAGCGCGATCCTGCGACCGGCCAAGCGGCCGAGTGGAGCTGAGATCCGCCCCCACCTGCGCCGTCTGGTGCGGGCGATCCGGATCAACTGGCCGAACATTCGAATCCTGCTCCGCGGCGATAGCCATTATTGCAGCCCGCAGGTCATCGACTGGTGCCGCGCCAACGACGTCGACTTCATCTTTGGCCTCGCGCCCACCACGACCCTGCGCAAGCATGTCGCGGATCTGGAGGCCAGCACGACGGCGCGCTTCGAAGCGTCGGCCAAGACAGGCAAGGTCCGCAGGTTCAAGGAGTTCGTTGACGGCGCCGCCAGTTGGAGCCGCGTCGAGCGCATCATCGCGCGGGTCGAGGTCGGCGCCAAAGGAGCCGACACCCGCTTCATCGTCACCAATCTGGCCAGTGGCAAGGCCAAGGCGCTCTACGAGGACCTCTACTGCCGGCGCGGCGCGGCCGAGAACCACATCAAGTCGTGGAAGACGCATCTTGCCGCCGACCGCACATCCTGCACCAGAGCGACGGCCAACCAGTTCCGGCTATTCCTGCATGCCGGTGCTTACTGGTTGATGTGGGGCTTGCGGGCCGCGATGCCGAGGCGCTCGAGCTTTGCCGTCGCCCAATTCGACACGCTGCGATTGCGCCTCATCAAAATCGCTGCGCGGGTGGTCGAGATGAAATCGCAAATCCGCCTGCACCTGCCGACATCGTGCCCCGACCAGCGCATCCTGCGCATCGTCCTCGATCGCATCCCCCAACTCGCGACATAACGATGGGGCGCAGACGCCCCGAAACGAACCCGTCGACCGCAACCTGCAAACCCCCGCCTGCCATCACGACGGAGCAATTCCGGCGCCTGACGAGGCGCGTGGAAAAGCACCGCAACGGCGACCACAGCGTCGCTTCAGGCCGTCAAAAGCTTATCGCCGTGCATTAAGGCGGCTAGTTCACTCCCCAATCCTGCAGCGTTGGAGCGATGTTTGCAGGAAACCGGCCTTGAGCGCTGCAATTCTGCCGTCAATCGACGCTCTGGGAACGCTAGTTTGAAGGCATCAAATCATCCACTTGGAGTCATTGATGAGGGGCACCGCAACCACTGCACTGCAGAGGCTCAGACGGCCGGACCTTTTGCAAGAATGTGCATATATCAATGGGACTTGGGCCTCAAAATCTGAAAGCCTCGCGATAGTGGATCCTGCAACTGGCGAAGCCTTGGCCCAGGTAGCCGCCTGCAAAGTGTCGGATGTGGACGATGCGGTTCTTTTCGCGAGAGCCGCGTTCCTCCGGTGGCGCGACATGCTTCCCCCAGAACGTGGCGCATACCTGCGGAAGTGGGCAACCGGTATGCGTCAAAACGCGGAAGATCTAGCCGTGATCATGACTGCCGAACAAGGCAAGCCCATCGCGGAAGCTCGAGGTGAGATTGCGTATGCGGCTGGCTTTCTGGACTGGTTTGCCGCAGAGGGTGAGCGGGCCTACGGCGAAACCATCCCCAGCCATCTCGCCGGGAGCCGGCTGGCCGTGCAGATGCAGCCGATCGGAGTGACTGTCGCTATCACCCCATGGAACTTTCCCTCGGCAATGATTACCAGAAAAGCTGGAGCCGCGCTGGCCGCTGGCTGCCCCATGATCGTCAAGCCGGCCCCAGAAACGCCCTTATCGGCGCTCGCGCTCGCCCGCCTTGCCGAGGAAGCCGGCATCCCCGCTGGCGTGTTCCAGGTGATAACTGGTGAGGCGCCGCCGCTGGCCAGGCGTTTGTTGGAGCATACCGTGGTGCGGGCGTTCTCTTTTACCGGCTCGACCGAGGTTGGTCGCCTCCTGCTCCAGGAGTCGGCGAAAACCGTAAAAAAGGCTTCGCTGGAACTCGGAGGCAATGCTCCCTTCATCCTGTTCGACGACGCACCTATCGAAGCTGCGGTCGCCGGTTGCATGGCTGCCAAATTCGCCACATCCGGCCAGGACTGCCTGGCAGCGAACAGAATCTACGTGCAGAGGAGAGTCTATGAACAGTTTGTGGAGAAATTCGCACAGGCCACCAGAGATCTGAAAGTTGGGCACGGGTTGGAGCCGGGGGTCGACATCGGTCCAATGACCAAGGCGTCCGGTGCCGAAAAGTGCAGGCAGCAGATCTCCCAGGCTCTCTCAGAGGGGGCCAGAATGGTGACCGACGCGCAAGACAACTTTCTCGGCGGGAACTTTGTCACACCGACGGTGCTCGCCGACGTGACTGACGACATGCGGGTGGCCAGGGAAGAAACCTTCGGGCCTGTGGCTGCTATCTTGCCCTTTGACGACGAAGGGGAGGTGCTCGAGCGTGCGAATAATTCCGAGATGGGCCTCGCGGCCTATGTCTACACCCGAGACCTCAACCGTGCGATGCGGCTCACCGATCGGCTCGAATACGGCATGGTCGCGGTCAACACGCCGAAATTCACTGGTGCGCCGATCCCGTTTGGCGGGTGGAAGCAGTCGGGTCTTGGCCGGGAAGGCTCCAAACATGGCATCGCCGAGTATCTGGAACCAAAATACACCTGCTTCGGGAATCTTGCAGCGTGAGAGGATTGCCTACAATGACTATCAACATCAAGGAAATCGGCGAAAAGGACAGGAACAGCGTCCTGCATCCATTCACGCAGCTTAAGGATTTTGCCACCGGTAAGCTTGGCGATCCGACCATCGTCGAGACCGGCAAAGGGATTCGCATCAAGGACGCGAATGGCAACCAACTGATCGACGGCTTCGCCGGTCTCTATTGCGTGAACGTCGGGTATGGCCGGACCGAAGTCGCCGAGGCGATCTCTCGTCAGGCTCATCGTCTCGCCTATTATCATTCCTACGCCGCACACACGACGGACGAACTCGCGATTCTGTCCGACCGCCTTGTGAAGATGGCGCCAGGCAAGATGAGCAAGATCTTCTACGGGATGTCCGGCTCGGACGCCAACGAGACACAGGCCAAGCTCGTCTGGTACTACAACAACCTTCGGGGCAAGCCAAACAAGAAGAAGATCATTTCGCGCGAGCGCGGCTACCACGGCTGTAGCGTCATCTCCGGCTCAATGACCGGCATGAGCTTTTATCATGACCATATGGACCTTCCCGTGCCGCGGATTCTCCATACCGGGGTTCCCCACTTCTACTGGGGAGCGCAGCCGGGGGAGACTGAACAGGAATTTTCCAAGCGTCGGGCGGCCGAACTGGATGACCTTATCCAGCGCGAGGGGCCAGATACAGTGGGTGCGTTCATTGGAGAGCCGGTCCTGGGTACGGGCGGCATTACCCCGCCCCCAGCGGGTTATTGGGAGGCGATCCAGCCTGTGCTCAGGAAGCATGACGTCCTCTTGATTGCAGACGAAGTGATTACTGGCTTTGGCCGTACCGGTTCCATGTTCGGCTCACTGCACTATGGCATCGAGCCTGACCTCATCACGATCGCGAAGGGGCTGACGTCCGCATACTTCCCGCTGTCCGGCGCCATGGTGGGAGAGAAGGTCTATGAGGTGCTTGAAGCCGGAGCGGACCGCGTCGGCGCATTCTCCCATGGCTACACCTATTCCGGCCACCCTATTGGCGCCGCGGCGGCAAATGCGGTTCTCGATATCGTCGAAAGGGAAGACCTTCCGGGAAACGCACGCGAAGTCGGCGCGTTTTTCCAAGCCCAGTTGAAGGACAAATTCTCGCAGTTGTCGATCATCGGCGAAGTGCGCGGGGTCGGGCTTATGGGCGCAATCGAATTCGTGGCCGATCGCAACAATAGGAAGCGCTTCGATCCGATGCTCAAGGTTGGTGCGCGAATATCCAAGGCAGCCCGTGACCGTGGTCTTATTGTTCGCGCGATGCCGCACGGAGACATTCTGGGTTTTGCCCCGCCCCTGGTGGCAACGAAAGCCGAGGTCGAAGAGATCGTCGCCATCGCCGAAAGCGCTGTCCGTGTCGTCATGGATGAACTCACCCGCGATGGCCAAAATATCTGAGACATCGACCGCAGGAATCGCTCAGCGGCGAGCACCTGGCAAGGGCGAGTGATCCAAATAAGGGAGTTCTCAATTGGGTTCGGTGACAGTACCAGAGCTCCGGTCCGGCGAAGGGCAAGTGGCGATTGGGCCGGGCAGGGCTGCTGTTCAGCTGCATTCCTCGCCCACCAGCTTTCTGCACAGCGTTGACCAGAATTTCCGCCATGCGATGGAGTTCCTCGATTTGCCTGAGGGACTGGCCGAGCGGATCATTCAGTGCAACTCGACATACACAGTGCGGTTTGGTGTCAGGCTGCGCGGCCGGATGTTCAGCTTCGTCGGCTGGCGCTCCGTTCACAGCGAGCATTGCGAGCCTGTCAAAGGGGGTATTCGGTTCACGCCCGATGCGGATGCTGAGGAGGTAGAGGCGCTCGCAGCGCTGATGACCCTCAAATGTGCGCTGGTCGACGTCCCGTTTGGCGGCTCAAAAGGAGCACTCAAGATCGACCCGCGTGAGTGGACTCCTCAGGAGCTCGAGCGCATTACCCGCCGTTTCACCCAGGAGCTCAGCAAGCGCGGCCTAATCGGTCCTGGGCTCAACGTGCCAGCTCCTGATGTGGGCACAAGCGAGCGGGAAATGGCCTGGATGGTCGACGAGTTCCGCCGGGCCAATCCGATGGATGTGATCAATGCGCGGGCCTGCGTTACCGGCAAGCCGCTCTCCAAGGGCGGTATTGCCGGGCGCACAGAAGCAACTGGCAGAGGTGTGCAGTTCGCCATTCGCAGCTATCTACAGGATGAGCGCACCGCCGGTTGAAGCAGGGCCGGGACCTGAAGCGGATTTCTGTGGCGGTGCAGGGCTTTGGCAATGTCGGCTATCATGCCGACAAGTTCCTCTCCGAGGATGATGGCGCGTTGATCACGGTCGTTTCCGAACGCGATGGCTACGTCGCCCATCCGGAAGGCCTTCCCATCGAGGCGCTCAAGCGACATCAGCTCCGGACCGGCAGCATCCTCGGCTTTCCCGATGCAGAGTCATTCGAAGGCGATATGACTGGCCTGGAACGGCCGTGCGACATTCTCATACCTGCCGCCATGGAGGAAGCCATCCAGGTCGGCAACGCCAAGCGCATCCAGACGCAGCTCATCGTCGAGGCGGCCAATGGCCCCATCACCTATGAAGCTGACAAGATCCTTCGCTCCCAAGGGATCACGATCCTTCCCGATCTCTACGTCAATGCCGGCGGCGTGGTCGTGAGTTATTTCGAATGGGTGAAGAATCTGACCCATATTCCGTTCGGGCTGATGGAGAGACGGCGGCGGGAGCGCCGCAACCAGACGATCGCCGCGGCGCTCGAGCGGATGACCGGTCAGCCTTTCCCGGCCGACATGCGAGACGAATTTCTGGAGGGCGGCGCGGAGATCGATCTCGTGCGGTCTGGTCTCGAAGATGTGATGCGCAGCACCTGGGCGCGCATAGCCGATCTGCTCGAGACGCAGCCGGAACTCGGCGACTACAGAACGGCCGCCTATGTCGCCTCCATTCGACAGATCGCCGGCGCATATGAGGCCATTGGGATATGAAGGATTACCGCAACGGCCTCGATTTTGGCTTTCCCTCTGCAGTGTTCAGAGATGAAGATGCGGCGATCGAGCCCACATGAACGGTCTGCCGCCGCTGTCCGGTCGTCACGCGACCGACACCCGTGTGCGGCGCGCCCCGCCGGTGTCCTCCCCACCGGCAGGGCGCAGTTATTAACGGGCGGGGTGGAAGTGCTTGCAGCCTATCAAATCACAAGCTTGCGAAGGAGAGTAAATTCGAATGGCACATCGCGTTCCGCATCTCCGCTACGCGACGGCTGACGCCCGCACGGGAGTTTTGGGCGCCCGCCAACGTGCTTGGCATCGAATGTTCTCACCATCAGGCGGTGCATTTGCTGCTGCAATTGGGTTTCGCAATTCACTGTTCGAAAAATCCACATTTGGCGTGCGGCGGAAGACAGCCGGCGTCGCACTATATGGAGACAGTCATAATATGTTGGCCAATTCCCACGAGATTGGCCGCGGTCATCACCAAAAGCTAGCCCGTCGGTATCCACACGCCGGCGTGGCGCTTTGCAGCCAAATCGAGGGACTTAGTTCAACGCATGACGAAGGACATGCAACTTCTCTTCGAGACCTTCCTGGAACAGCTGTCGGAAAGCGCCAATGAGGCCGATTTCCAAACCGCTATGGCTGGTGCGGCCGCTGGGTTAGAGCTAGCGACCTTTGCCTATCTGTCAATGCCGCAACAACGTTCAGCCGAGCCCAGGTTGATCTCGAACTATCCAGCTGGCTGGACCGCCCATTATCTGCAAAACCGGTATCAGAAAGTCGATCCTGTTATCATTCGTGCAAGGTGTGGCGGATGCCCGTTTCGGTGGGGATCGGACATGCGCGGCTTTGCGACATCGCAGGCTCAGCAGAGGCTGTTCGAGGAAGCGGCCGGGTTCAGCATCCGCTGTGGTTTGACAATCCCGATCGTCGATCGCCGGAACTGGATGGCAGCGATGACCTTTGCCGCTGATGAGCCCAATCCGGCGTTTCTCCGGGTAGCCGAGCGATACGAACAAGCGCTTCAGCTCATGGCGACCTGCTTTCACGTCTCCGTTCGCCGCAAGCTGCCCGGCGATCGAACAGTGGACGGCGTTTCGCTGACACCGCGCGAATATGAGTGTCTGCAATGGGCCGCACGCGGTAAGTCCGCCTGGGATATCGCCGGCATTCTGGGAATCACGCGGCGTACCGCCGCTTTCCATTTGGACAATGCCAAGAAGAAGCTTGGCGTGCGCACCAAAAATCAGGCCGTAGCGCTCCTGGCCTCGTCACGATGCTCAATTTTCTAAGAAACTGAGTTTCGTCTTTGGTCCCCCTGTGCAGGTGCACAGGCTGTTTCGGATGGCGCATTCGCCTCCAATGGCTAGGTCATTCCTGCCCGGAGGCCCTCATGATGCAGCTTGTTACACCCGACTGCTACGGCGATTTTGCCGACGAACTCCACGAAATGCACCGTCTTCGCTACCGCGTTTTCAAGGAGCGGCTCGACTGGGACGTGCGGACGAATGGCGGGTACGAGACCGATTCCTTTGACGGGTTGAAGCCGCAATATCTGATCTTGCGAGGTTGCGTCCGCCTGCTTCCGTCGAATGGGCCGACGATGCTTCGCGACACGTTTCCGGTGCTGTTGGAGGGGAAGACGGCGCCGGAGGAACCGAGCGTTTGGGAAAGCAGCCGCTTTGCCCTTGATCTTCCGCCATCCGTGCCGAAGGGCGTTGGCGGAATCGCTGTCGGCACTTACGAGCTCTTCGCCGGCATGATCGAGTTCGGCCTGTCGCGCGGCCTCAGCCGAATTGTCACCGTCACCGATCTGCGTATGGAGCGCATCCTTCGCCGCGCCGGCTGGCCGCTTGCTCGGATCGGCGAGCCGCACACAATCGGCAACACCCGCGCCGTGGCCGGATACCTCGACGTCTCCACCGACAGGCTGGAGGACGTTCGGAGGAATGGCGGCTTTTGTGGTCCAGTGCTGTGGGCGCCGGTGGCATGCAGGGCTGCGTGATGTCTGACCGTTGTCTGCGCGCTGCAGGCGGGGCTTGGTCATGAAAGGCGCCGCCGCCGACTGGACGGATTGATGGGTTAAGAGCTCGTACGACTACACCGCTCATCTGACTCAGCGAAAACCTGGGAGTTCTTGCGGCGCAATCCGGCATTCCAACATGATTTGGCCCGGGCACTGGAGCGCGCCGAAAGGCTGGAACATCGGACATCGTTCGACATCATTGCGTCGCGCCTCAACCTGGCACGCTGGGGCGTTCTGTTTCGCGGACTCTCCCAGGCGTGTTGATGGCTTTTCAAAAGCGCGGCTAAACGACGACAAGAGTTTGGTGCTTGTGGACGGAACAAAAAGGCGGCCTTCGCAGGCCGCCGAGTGTCGAGGATGTGTGCTTCAGAGCGAGGACGGGGCTTTTTCGATATCGCTGTGATTGGTCGGTGTTCGTTGCTGCTCCTGGATAAGTTCCTGGAGTTGGACGCCGTAGTGCGACCAGATGCTATCGGCGAGATCGTTGAGGAGCTCGAAGACAGCGAGCGCCTGTTCGGGTGTCCATTCGGGATTGATGAGGAAGTGGATTCCACGACTGAGGCCGGACGGTTGAGGATCTGGTTTCATGCCGCGGGCACCTTTTCGCCGGAGGAGCGGCTGGTGCGTTTTTCGCGCTGTGCCTTTGATCGCTCGGCCGCTTCCTTGAAGCGATAGGAATCGCCTTCGATGGAGATCACCTCGGATCGGTGCATGAGGCGGTCGACGAGGCTGACGACGCAGGCGGCATTGGGAAAGACCTCCGACCAATCAGCGAAGGGTCTGTTGGTGGTGATGATGGTTGAGCGTTTTTCGTAGCGCCGGCTGATGAGCTCGAACAGCAGGTCCGCATGACGGTTCGAGTAGGACAGATACCCGACCTCGTCGATCGCAAGAACGTCGGCGGCGGCGTAGTGGTGAAGCCGTCGGCGCAAGGCTGCATCGCTGTCGAGGGCGGCGAGTTCGCCGAGCATCTCGCTGGCGGTTCGGAAGAGGACGGTGTGACCGCAGATGAGCGCCTGGTGAGCGACATTGCGAGCAAGTGTCGATTTCCCGACGCCGTTGGGGCCGATAAAGACGATGTTGGCGGCATCGTTCATGAAGGACAGGGTCATCAGATCCTCGACGGCGGCGCGGTCGATGCGGCGCGGCCAGTGCCAGTCATAATCGGACAGTTGCTTGAAGTGGCCGAGCCTGGCGGCACGCATGCGTCGCCGCATCGAACGGTCGGAGCGCTCCTCTTCTTCCCATTGAAGGACGGCGGCCAGCCAGTCCGCGTCAGCGATTTCGTCCCAATGGGTGATCAGGCCATTGAGGCGCAACGCCTTGGCCCGGTTGAGCAGGATGTCGGGATTATTCATCATCTTTGCCTCCAAGGGTCAGTTGGTCGTAGCTGTCGAGGCGATGCGGCCGTACCGTCGTATCCTTGCGCCGCACGTGTTCGGGCAGGCTCGTTTCGACCGGCGGCGGAGCACCACGGGCGACCCGGCGGCGTTCCAGTACGTCGCGAACCGACCTCGAATGGGAGGCGCCGGCGTGCAAAGCTTTCTCGACGGCGGCCTGCAGTTCCTGCGCGCCGTACAGGTCAAGCAGTTTCAGCATCGCGTTTGTGATCGCACCGATATTGGAGCCACGCTCGGCGGCCCGGATCATCAGGGTCTGGCAGGCCGGCACGGCGCGCGTCAGGCTGTTGAGGCCGCGATGCTGGCGCGCCTCGCGCTTGATTGCGACGAGAGCCTTGAGGTGCTGAGGGTCCTCGATCTGCTGGTCACGATCATAGCTGCGACGGTGACTGGCGATCATCTTTGCGCCGTCGAAGACGCGGACCAGGCCGAGATCGGCGCGCACGCTGAGCGTGCGCCGGACATGAGCATGCGGTACCGAGTAATCGTTGAGGTCGAAGCGCACATAGGGCGTTTTGCCAACCTTGGCGGCGACCTGCTCCTCGACGGGGTATGGGTTGGCGGGCAGCGGCAGAAGCAGTGGCTGCTCTTGCGCAAACGCCTGGCGGACCGTCATCGCCCGGTCCTCGGGGCATGGCCGGTCGGCTGCCTGGTTGCGGCACCACTGTTCGGCCTGGGCATTCAGATCGTCGAGATCGGTGAACTTGCGGGCGATGAAGAATGCTTCCCTTATATGCCGTATGGCGCGCTCGACGCGGCCTTTTTCGTTGCCCCGGGCAACCGCCACAGGACGTGGCTCGAACCGATAGAAGCCGGCGAAGGCAAGCAGCGTCGGATGGAAGCGGATCGCATCGCCCTGGCGCTCGAGCACCGCACTCTTGAGATTGTCGTAGAGCAGGACCCTGGGCAGCCCGCACCATGTGTTGTACGCGCCGACATGACCGCGCAGGAAGTTTTCCATGCGCGCGCGTCGAGGAAGAAGCGCAGGTAGATGTCGCGTGAGTAGGAAAGCACCATCACGAACGCCATCAGCGGCCGGCGGGCGTTGCCGATCTCGATGTGACCGAAGTGGGCCCAGTCGACCTGTCCCTGCTCGCCCGGCAATGTGCGTAGCCGCAGGAACGCCTCGGCCGGCTTGCGGGGACGGTGCAGGGCAACCAGGTGCCGAAAGTGCGTCGGCAAGCCCCGGTAGCCGCGCTCGCGCACCATCGCATAAAGGCGGCTGGCGGTCAGCGAGGGGAACTTTTCCAGCGTCTGCTCAATGAATGGAAGATACGGTTCAATGATTGAGGCTCTCTACAGCGGCTTGTGCCGGGGCAATCCCGCCTGGGCCAGAACGCGATGCACCGTCGTGTGATGGACATGCAATTGCCTGGCGATGGTGCCGCAGCGCCACTTCTCGGCGTGATACAGGCGCAGGATCTGCGCTTCCAGTTCGGGGCTGATGGTCATGATGCGGGCTCTCCGTCTGCGTAGTCAGCTTCACGGGCATAACGAGCCCCCCGGCGACGCACGAAGCCGGTGCGAACGAACGGCGACAGTCGACAGTCGCAGCGCCGACAGCACGGCGTGGGCATGACCGATGTCGTCGCCCGCCCGACGACGTCAGCAAAAGCAGCGACGACATCGTTCGAGGGACTGACCAGTAGTGAACCGGCAGGAGATGCAGGTGGAGAATGATGCGTCACTTTATTGTGCCGAGCCCGATATCGTCGGGCCCGGACCGCATGAGCCAGGCGTCCACGGCGGCTGCGCTGATAACGTCGCCCCGCCTCGCGCACACTCTCGCGGCGGGCAGCACGGGCGCAGACCTCCCCGCAGTAGCGCTGTCCCCGGTCGCAGCTGCGGCAGATCGTTACCTGCGAACGGCAGTGGCCGCACAGAAAGAAGCGGCCCGTGAGCATCCGCGACGGTCCTTTCGGAGCGCCGCTGGGAGTTCGGGGAAAAGGTCGACGGAATGCGCTGACAATGCGATAATGCAGGTCGCGCACCGTCAGTGGAGCGTGACACCGAGCCCGGACTTGCCAGTTGAGATCGGTGCTACGCCGGATTGTTTCTGCGGCGCTGATTACCCGCAGATACCACAAGGCAGGCGCATGGCGGGGTACGTCGAAAGCCGCCTCAGGGCGCCTGGAGACGTGCCCCGCGTCTACCGCCTTCTCAACCTCACGTGATCAGCACCGCGCCGCAAAGGCGGCCGCCCGCTACAGCGCTAGTTGAAGAGCGCGCGGGCGACCGCCTTTGCTCTTTCCAGCGCTTCAGCTCGTGTCGTCGTTTGTCAGCGGGTTTCGACCGTCTTCGACACAGGCGTGATGCAGCCGTATTGTGGTGTCCACGCCGGTGCCCATACGTCTTGCCGGCTGTCGCGGAACAGCTGTCCTCATCGTCGGCGACGCCCCCGTTCGATCTGAGGGCGCTGCCATGCACTGCAATGGTCCTGCTTTCGGGCGATGGCCGCCAACATGTTCTGTTGCGGCGTGCTGACCGGCATCTCAGCTTGTCGTGTCTGGCGCTAGCGTCTTGCTTGCGGCGCGCCCGACTCCATATCGACGCGATCTGGCCTGCCGGGCAGGTGAAACACCGCCTATGGGCGCTTGAATGTCTCAACAGTCTGACGGCGCGCGGGCGACTGCCGAAACCCTGTTTCCGCCGGAAGCGCGCGGTCGCCGCCTCTGCTTCGTCTCCACGCGCTCGACGGTTCGCTCGCAGGGGCTTCGCACCGGGAAATCGCCGAAGCGCTGATCGGCGAACCGCGGGTCCAGGCCGACTGGACAGATCCTCGCGATCATCTGCGCGACCGCATCCGCCACGCCATTCACCGCGGTCATGCGCTCATGAATGGCGGGTACAGGGACTTCCTTGCTTGAAAGCCTAACAGGGCGCACAGCGCGATTCGTCAGCTGGTGAACAATTCCTTGTAGCCATTCGTGACCATCCAGTTCGCACGGTCGAGATGACTGCGAAGAGCCTTCCCGGCGCGCTCCGGTTCGCGTGCTGGATCGATGCCGAGGATCAGATGCGCCATCTCTTCTTCGCTGGCATCGTCGGCGGAAGCGTCCAGGAGCCGCATGTAGGTCGTGAAGTGCTCCTTGTCGTAAACCGTGAGGCAATCCGACCACGGGACTTCTTCAATGATTTCCGGCTTCATGACGAACTCATGACTTTTTCGGGCTTCCAGCAAATGTAGGGCGGTTCGGTGGTGATCCGCATAGAGGACTCTGTTGACCGCCTTTATAACGAATAGGAACGATCATTCCTAGAACGATAATTCCGTTCAGGTCCCTATCTCGCTGTGGATCTCAAGGAGATCATGGCGATCAATATGCGTCGTTTGCGCCATGAGCAGGACCTGACGCAAGAAGACTTGGCTGCACACGCTGAGCTTACGCGATCACCAATACCGGCGGCGATGCGCCAAACACGGTGCAGGCTTATGCAGAATCGCTATTTTCCATACGTTCCCCTCTCTTGCCGGATGCTCAACAACTCTTCGCGCGTGTTAGAAAGATTGCTGAAGGCGCGGCCTTGATGACCGAAACCTCTGTTGTTGTTCAGATTGCTGGCGGCAGCTCAAACATCATTCCCAACAAGATTCTGCAAGAAGTGATGTACGACAACATGTGCCGTATCGGTGCGCCTGCCTTCGATGAAGCCGACTACTCCTTTGCAAAGAAGCTTCGCGAGGCGGCACTAACGGAGGAGGACTTGTCGTCAAGTATTGCGTCTCGCGATCCCTCGCTTAAGTCGAAGATCCTCCATGACGGAGTGCTTGCACTGCCGGCGTGGGAGGAGGTGGATATGGGTACAACGGATGTTGGCGACGTGAGTTGGATTGTGCCGACGGCGCAATGCCATACAGCCTGCTTTGCCATAGGTACAGGGTTCCACACCTGGCAGTTGGTGACGCAGGGGAAACTCCCGGCAGCTCACAAGGCTATGATATTGGCGGCACAAACCATAGCCGCCACCGCCGCCGATTGCCTGCGCAACCCAGCAATTCTTGCTCGCGCCAAAGCAGAACTAAAGGAGCGCATTGGCGGTCATTCGTATGTCTGCCCAATTCCACCGGATGTAACGCCCGGCGATCTATGCAAGAAGCCGGCATAGGTTCCTTGAATTTGGCTTTCTCTGCCGCCAGAAGGTCGAGTAGCTCCGAGGTTTGCCACGCTCATCAAGGCCGGTAGGCTGAGCCCAAAGCGATCGCAAAGGGCAACCACGACCCTTCTGATCGATCGGGCGAGGACCTCGCGCTGCGCCGCACCGACCGGCCGCGGCTTCTAGCAGTAGACGCTGGCGCGGCTGAAGTTCAGAGCCTTGGCCTGACGATGGCCAGCTCTCCGATCTTCGCGTGAACCGCCTTTAAATCCATCGATGGCGCATCGGCGCTCGCAAGGCCCTATGCCGAAGACCCCGGCGGCGCCATCAAGCAGTTGCGCCTCCCGGCTTGGTCCAATGGAGATGCGAAGGCGATGTCTTGCAAGCGGGTCATGCCGCACCAGACGACCACGTTGCCGGGAGCCGAGGGCGAGGAGCCGCAGACCGTGCCCGACCTGAAGCGCTTCACCGTCTTCAATGTCGCGCAGTGCGACGGCCTGCCCGAGCACCTCCATGCCGCCGCCGAGCCGCTGCCCGAGCGCGACATCATCCCGCAGGCCGAGACGCTCATTCGCGCATCCGGCGCGGATTTCCGCATTGGCGGCGAGCGCGCATTCTACACGCTGGCCGGCGATTACATTCAGGTGCCGCCGCAGCCGGCTTTCTTCCAGCAGATCGACTATTACCGCACCTGCTTTCACGAGCTTGGCCAATGGACCGGCCACCCGAAGCGGCTTGCGCGTACTCTCCGGCGCGTTCGGCACGAAGACCTATGCCCGCGCACCGAAATCGCCGCAGCCTTCGTCTGCTCCACGCTCGGCATCGAGCCGACCGTGCCACGCGGGTTATATCGGCTCATGGCTGAAGGTGCTGCGCGAGGACAACCGCGCCATCTTCCGGGCCGCCAAAGCCGCCGATTTCCTGCTTGGTCATAAGGGCGATGTCGAAGGCGCGGACCGCGAGGAGATCGCGGCATGACCACGCGCGATCCCCACACGCTCCAGACCGAGACGACGCCGGAAGGCGAGCCGACGCTCATTTCTCGGCGTCCGCCCGATCATCGCGCGCGACCGGCTTGCGCTTCTGATGGACGCGCCGATGCGCCCGCGCGCCGCGCAGACGCCGCTCGATACCGGCCTCGTTGATCTAGCGCGCGTAACCAGCTCGACCTGCTTTGACGAGGATTTTGCCATGACCCTGATCACCCACCAACTCCGTTCCCGGTTTCTCGCCAACGGCGCTGCGGAAACCGAACCGACCACGTTCAGGTCGTGAAACTGTTGCGATCCCGCCGGAGCCGCAACCTGGCTCCTCACCGAACTCGATGCATCTCGCAGCTGTCGGGCCGGTCTGCTGATAGATGCGTCCCACCCCCTTCATGTTGCCGACATAGAAGGTGTCCTGGCCGCCGCAATAGCCCGGGCATTCACTCTCGAACTCACCATGCGCCTCCTTGTCCAGCTTGGCCTTTTCCAGCGCCGCCAATTGGCTCTCGGTGAGCACGATACCGTCTTGGGCGTTGCTTCGCCTCCAGCGCCTTCAGCCGCTTCTTCATCGTCTCCAGATCATGACGCTGCCACACCCCGCGTACGTCTGATGGCGAGACCGAGTGGCCGAGCTTGCGCATTTCGTTGGCGATGCGGGTCTGTCCATAGGCGGGATATTCCAGCGTCAGCTCGAGGATGATCGCCTCGATCTCCGGTGGCGTGCGGTTGGCCAACAGCGGCTTCCTGCGCGCGTCAGTTCCTGCAGCGCCAGTTCGCCGCCGGTCTCGTAAAGCTCCTCGAAGCGGTAGAAGCTGTCGCGCGAATAGCCCATCATCTTGCAGGCCTGGCTGACATTGCCGAGCTGTTTGGCCAGCTCCAGCAGCCCCACCTTGGCACGGATGATCTTTTGGTCCTTGGTCATGTCAGTGTCCTTTCTAACGCCGAGGCCGGGCGCTGCGAACCCTGACCACTCCGCGCCCGGCCTCGGCTCAAGCTTCAGCCTAGGACACCGTCTGTCAGATAAAGTTTAAACTCTTACAGTTGAAGGCAGTTCCGTCGGCGAGCATGCGGTGCAGGATCACCGCAGGCTTGCGCGCCAGCGCCACCTTGGCCTTCTTCATCCCGGCCCGCCGGCCGATCCGCATCGCCCAGCTTTTGAGCTTCGTGCAGCCCTTGAGCTTGGTCAGCATAATGTGGGCGGCCTCATAGAGCGCCGTGCGCACCGCGGCATCACCGATCTTGCTGATGCCGCCGCTATAATCGGTCTCGCCGGATTGATACTTCTTCGGGGTCAGGCCAAAATGGGCACCCGCCTGCTTCGACGAATCGCCCTGGATCGTCGATCGCAGAAGCATAGGTGAGCGCGACGATCGGACCGACCCCCGGCGTCGACATCAACCGCCTGGCCCTGGCGTCCCGGCGCACCAGGGCGCGAACCTGCTTCTCGAAAGCTTGGAACTGGCGCAGTAGCACGGCATGCATAGAAAGCAGCGCCGCGGCCGCCATCTTCAGGTTCGGATGGCCAGCCACCAGTTCGTGGATGCGCCCGGCAAAGCCGCGCGGTGTGGTCTTGCCGACCTTCAGCTCGAAGCCGCGCAAGATGCCGCGCACACTGTTCTCGACATCCCTCAGCTTCGATTGAATGAGCTTGCGCGTGAATGAGCTTGCGCGCCGTCAGCACCGCCCGCACCTCTTGCGGGGCCAGCGACTTGCAATGCACCGGTCGGAACCAGCCAAGCCGCATCAGCTGCGCGATTCCCACGCTCGTCATTGCGGTCCGACTTCACCGGCATCGCCTTGAAGGCGTCGCGCACATGCCGCGTCTCCAGCAGCTCCACCGCTTGCCGCATTGCCGCATAGAGCCATTGCGACAGCGGCCCGGCTTCCAGTCCGATCCGAACCTGAGGAAGGCCGAGCGAAGCAAACCATGCAATCAACGCCTCCGGCTCGCTTGCCGCCCTGCTCTCGCGAATGATCTTGCCGCTTGCATCGACAACGCACACGCTCGAGTATTCCTATGACACGTCGATACCGGCATAATGGTCCATGGTCGTCTCTCCTTGATGTTTGGCGCTGGCTTCGGCCATGACGCCGACCGCCGCTGCGCCAAGCAGGCCGCGAGCGAAGCGCGCCACTCACAGACCCGATGATGGCCGCTTGCCCCGCGCATGGGGGTTCCTGAATGTTGCGAGTGAGGATCGCGCAACAGAAGGAGGAGAGCATGTCCATCTCAACAAAGTACATTGGCCTCGATGTCCATCCATCAGGATACGATTGCGATTGCCGTTGCCGATGAGGGCGCTCACCGGGAAGTCCGGTTTTTCGGAACTGTCGCCAATTCCGCTGACGGTCTGCGGAGAGCACCGACGAGCATCGGGAAAGACGGCTCGCATTTGAAGGTTTGCTACGAAACCGGCCCGTGCGGGTTCGTGATCTACCGTCTCCTCACTAAGCTCGGCATCGACTGCTTGGTAATTTCGCCGTCCTCCGTGCCCCGCCGCCCCGGGGACCGTGTGAAGACCGATCGGCGCGACGCGCAGACCTTGGCGCGGCTGTTGCGCGCCGGCGAGCTCGCCGCTGTTTGGGTTCCTGACGAAGCACACGAAGCGATCCGTGATGTGGTGCGGGCGCGGCGGCAGGCGAAGCAGGATCTAAGCGCAGCCAAATCGGCGCTGAAGGGCTTCCTGTTGCGGCATGATCGCCGCTTCGAGGGCAAGGCGAATTGGGGCCATCGCCATTGGCGCTGGTTGTCGGAACAGGTCTTCCCCTTCCCGCATCAACAGTTCGTCCATGAGGAATATAAGCGACGCATTCGGGAACTCGAAGAACGATGCGAACGGTTGGAACAGGTTCTGGCGGAAGCTGTCACGGATTGGCCGCTGGCTCCGATCGTCAAGGCGCTTCAGGCTTTGCGCGGGGTCAAGCTCATCGCGGCAGTGACGCTTGTTGCTGAGATCGGCGACCTGCATCGGTTCGACAACCCCAAGCAGCTTATGGCCTGGATCGGTCTTGTCCCTGCCGAGCATTCCAGCGGCAAGCGGATCAAACGGGGCGAGATCACCCGTACCGGCAACGCCGCTGCCCGAACGATGTTGATCGAGTCGGCCTGGCACTACCGCTTTCCAGCGCGTGAAGGACGAGCGTTGCGAGAGCGAAACGCCGACATTCCCGAGCATATCCGCGCCATCGCATGGAAGGCGCAGACACGCCTATGTGCCAAGTTCCGCCGATTATCAGCGGCAGGAAAGCAGACGGTAAAGATAGTGACCGCGATCGCCCGCGAACTGGCCGGCTTCATCTGGGACATCGCACGGCATACCTCGATATCAGCGCCGAACCCGGCGTGACCGCTCCTCCAAGCGCCAGGGCGGCCGAACAATACGCGACGGGTAGCGCTCGGCGGGCGCAGCTGGTTAGGGTTGCGAAGCCCAACGAGCGCGGATGCGGATTCCGACGTGAAGCCGGCCGCCATTCCGATCAAAGACCGGCCACCATTCCGATTTGAAGCCGGCCACCATTCCAATCAAAAGTCAGCCAGTTTTCGGCACTGAACATTACCTCCTGGGTCAGCAACTTTGGCATCAAATGCCCCGCGATGAACGGGGAGATTTTGATGCCGGCAAAGAGAAGGCTGACCATGAGACAGTTACGACAAATGCTGCGGCTTGCCGGAAGCGGGACCAGCTCCCGCGAGATTGCCGTCGTGTTGGGAATAGCGCGCAGTACGGTGCAGGATAATCTGCAGCGCGCAGCGGCGGTTGGATTGACCTGGCCCTTGCCGGGCGAACTGACCGACGATGCGCTCGAGAACAAACTCTTCACTCGCAACGGCGTCAAACAGGGCACGAGAAGACGCACAGAACCGAACTGGGCCGATCTTGCCGTCGAGCTCAAGAAGCCCGGCGTCACCCTGCTTATCCTGTGGGAGGAGTATCGTGGGTCGCATCCCGAAGGATATGGCTACAGTCGCTTCTGCGAACTCTTTCGCGGTTTCGAGCAGCGGCTTTCGCCGACGATGCGTCAGGAGCATGCGGCCGGCGACAAGGTCTTCGTCGATTATTCCGGCAAGAAGATCCCGATTGTTGATCGCAAGACCGGTGAGATCCGCGAGGCGGAGATCTTCGTGGCGGTGCTCGGCGCATCCAGCTTCACCTATGCGGAGGCGACTTGGACGCAAACGCTCCCGGACTGGATCGGCTCGCATGTCCGGATGTTTCGTTTCTTCGGAGGCGTTCCCCGGCTGATCGTTCCCGACAATCTGAAGTCGGGCGTCAGCCGCGCCAGTTTCTACGATCCCGAGATCAACCGCAGCTACGGCATGATGGCATCCCACTATGGTGTCGGTGTCCTACCGGCACGGCCGCGGCGACCGAAGGACAAATCCAAAGTCGAGAACGGCGTCCGCTTCGCCCAATCGTGCATTCTGGGGCGGATGCGCAATCAGACCTTCTTCTCGCTGGCAGAAGCCAATGCGGCCATTCGTCAGGCACTTGATCGCATCAACGACCACGTCATGCGCCGGCTGGGCGTCAGTCGCCGGCAACTGTTTGAGAGTGTCGAGCGTGCCGCACTCGCCAGCCTTGCGAGCGAAGACTACGAGTTTGCCGAATGGCGTTTGGCTCGCGTCTCGACGGATTACCACGTCGAGTTCAAGACCTTCTTTTATTCCGTGCCGCACAGCCTCATTCGTCAGCAGGTGGATCTGAGAGCAACGGCGCGCACCATCGAGATCTTCCACCGCGGCAAGCGCGTCGCGGTGCATCAGCGCCGCTATGGAGGTCCTCGCCATGGAACCGATCCGGATCACATGCCCAGTTCCCACCGGCGCTATGCCGAGTGGACCCCGGAGCGCTTTCGGCGTTGGGCCACGTCGATCGGGCCGCAGACCGAAGGTCTGGTCATCGCAATTCTCGCCAGCCGTCCGCACCCCGAACAGGGCTTCCGAACATGCCTGGGCATCCTGCGCCTGTTTCGCGACATCGAGCGCAATCGGGCTGAAGCCGTATCAGCCCGCGCCGTCGAGATCGGTGGCCTGAACTGCAAGAGCATTGCTTCGCTCATCGCCAACCACAAAGCCGCACGCCATTCCACCGAACCAACCGCCATCGTCGATCACGCCAATCTGCGTGGCCCTGATTACTTTCATTGAGGAGACACACCCATGCTGATCAATCCCACCATCGACATGCTGCGAGAGCTCGGCCTTTACGGCATGGCAACCGCTTTCCAGGAACTCGACGCACAGTCCGAAGCGCGCGGCCTCGAGCACGGCGAATGGCTTGCCATGCTGCTCGAACGCGAGGCGACCATGCGCCGCCAGAAACGTTTCGAGGCCCGCGCCAGAGCTGCCAAACTTCGTCATGACGCGCAGATCGAGAATGCCGACTTTCGTGCTGCACGCGGTCTCGACCGCAATCTGTTCATGGCGCTTGCCAGCTGCGACTGGATCAGAAAGCATCACGGTCTTCTTGTCACCGGGCCAGCCGGCGTCGGCAAGAGCTGGCTGGCCTGCGCGCTCGGCCACAAGGCCTGCCGCGAGGATTTCTCCGTCACATACCACCGCGTTCCCCGGCTGTTCGCCACGCTCGCCCTTGCCAGAGGTGACGGGCGATACGGCAGGATCCTCAAATCCCTCGCCAAGACCGATCTGCTTATTCTGGATGATTGGGGACCGGAAAAACTCAACGATGACCAGAGACGTGACCTCCTCGAGATCATCGAAGATCGCTACGAGCGTCGGTCGACAATTGTCACCAGTCAGGCGCCCGTGGATCGCTGGTGGGAGATTATTGCAAACCCAACACTCGCCGACGCCATACTGGATCGCCTCGTTCACAACGCCTATCGCATCGATCTCACCGGTGAAAGCATGCGAAAACAGCGCCCGCCAATCGCACCCGAAAACACCGACGCTTGACCTCAAACAAAACCCGATCCAAACATCAACCAGACCCAGGATCAGTCCGAGAAATGGCCGCCTTCAAATCGGAACGCCGGCCGGAATGAAATCGGAATGACTGGCCGGCTTCAAATCGGAATCGGTGGCCGGCTTCATCGGAATACGCACGCGGATGACAGCAAAGGAGAAATCAGCAGGACCGAAGTCACAACTTGGCTGGCGTGCTGCGCGACCTGATTGACGCAGGACAATCCTCGATACGGCGCTGGGGCAGGCTTCGGCTGACGCCCGCCAAACAGAAGGAGGAAGGTCCACGACGGAAAAGGGTCGTGCGGTAACCAATCCGCGGATGAGAGCGTGATCGATCGTCGTCAGACAACAGACGCGCAGCACACCAGCCAGGTTGTGGAAACACTTGCACCGGCTTTTGCTTCGGTGCCAGTATTGCCTTGCGCACATTCAGTCGCGACCATCATGAGAGCGCCGTAGCGCAGCGGGCGGCTTGCTTGGCGGCCCGTTCCCCCATCTCAAGGTTGGCAAGGTCGGTGCGGTCAAGTTTGAGGAGCGGATCCGCGAGCTCACCGAAGGCATGCCCGACCTGGCCGAGATCGTCGAACCGCTGCTCGACGCGCGCCGCAAGCTACGCCAGAATTTTGTCGCCCTGCACCGTAAGGTTCTGGCGATCGTCCGGGATGATGAGGTTTGTCGCCGGCTGATGTCGATCCCCGGTGTCGGCCCCGTCGTGTCGTTGGCCTACACCGCAACGATCGATATCCCGGCCCGCTTCCGCAACTCTAAGGCGGTCGGGCCAATTTTGGGCCTGACGCCGGCGCTCCATGAATCGGGCGAAAGCCGCCGGGTGGGCGGGATCTCGTTGTGCGGTGACGGCATGATGCGATCGTTGCTCTACGAGTCCGCGCAGACCCTGCTGACGCGGATGACTAAATGGTCCTGGCTGAAGGCCTGGGCGATGAACGTCGCCAAGCGGCGCGGCCAGCAGAAGCCATCGTTGCGCTCGCCCGCCGGCTGGCGGTGATCATGCATCGCATCTGGAGCGACGGCACACAGTTCCGCTGGACCAGGACGGAAATCATGCCGGTCGCCGGCTGAAAAATTGATAAACATCGCCCGACAGACGGGACGACACAAGTTCCCACCTACCGGTGGAAAAGCTGTCCTTCGCGGGACGAGGATGAGGTGAGATCGTCGATTGGCTGGCTCGATTGCTCCAGCATCGGCAATCAAGGCGCTCGACAGATTGTTCCACCCCATTCTTCTGAATCCCCAAAGAGGGCCAGGGCCAGAGCGCCGATCCCGGAGAGAAGCAAGGCCCCGCGAAAGACACCAAAGCCGGAGAACCGGAAAAGAGGTAAAAGGCGCTTGACTTCAAACCGCCGAATAGAGAAGTCAATCGGTCAAGCCCGACTTGAACAGTTGGAGGTGAACGGATGGCGAACGCTGTCCGTTAAGCTATTGAATTCACTCGCCTCGAGTTTTCGGCGCGAAAATGTGTGGTAACAACATTTGATCTGCTAGCTGCATGTTGTATGGATTTTATGGCATTTATTCGCTAACAACGCTGGCATGTTTGTCGTTGAGAGAGTCGCGCGCGGCCACCGCTATCTTTACCTCGTGGAAAGTGTCCGCGACGGCAAAACCGTTCGCCAGCGCACGATAAAGGCGCTGGGCCGCAAGGATGCGCTGGTTGCCAGCGGCGAACTTGACAGATTGGCGGCCTCGATTGCGCGCCATGGCGAGCGCAGCCTCATCCTGTCCGACATTGACGCGGGGCGAATTGCCTCTCGCCGCATCGGCGGTCCGCTGTTGTTCGGGCGGCTGTGGGAGCGGCTCGGGATCGGCGATGTGCTGGAAGAGGTGCTGGAAGGGCGCCAGTTCGGCTTTGCGGTGGAACGGGCGGTGTTCATTGGCACGTTGCATCGGCTGTTCGTCTCGGGCTCGGACCGCGACTGCGCGAACTGGATGGCCGATTATGGTATCGAGGGCGCCGAGGGTCTGGCGCTCCATCACTTTTACCGGGCCATGGCGTGGCTGGGCGAGGAACTCGGCGAAAAGGCGCAAGGCGCGCTGGTGGCGCGCTGCGTGAAAGACGTGATCGAGGAAAAGCTCTTCGCGCGCCGGCAGGACCTGTTCACCGACCTCAGCCTTGTGTTCATGGACACCACCTCGTTGTCCTTCTACGGCGCGGGCGGCGAGACGCTGGGCAAGCGCGGGCATTCCAAGGACTTCCGCCCCGATCTGGCGCAAATGATCCTGGCGCTGGTCGTTGATGCCGAGGGCCGGCCGATCTGCACCGAGATGGTGCCCGGCAACACCGCTGACGTGACCGTCCTGTTGCCGGTGGTCGATCGGCTGCGAACGCGCTTCGGCGTCACACGCGCCTGCGTTGTCGCCGATCGCGGCATGATCAGCGCCGATACCATCGCCGCGCTCGAAAAGCTGGGCATGGAATACATTCTGGGGGCCCGCGAACGCTCGAGCAGCGTGATCCACAACGTCGTGCTCAATGACGCGGCACCGATGGTTCCGCTCGTTCTCGAGCGCCAGCGCGGTGAAACTCAGTTGTGGGTCAAAGAGGTCAAGGTCGGTAAAGACCGCTACATTGTCAGCCGCAATGACGCCGAGGCCGAGAAGGACAAGGCCGACCGCCAGGCGATCATCGCCGGCCTCGAGGCACAGCTCAAGAAGGGCGACAAGGCACTGGTCGGCAACTCGGCCTACCGGCGTTACCTCAAGGCCAGCGGCAAGAACTTCAAGATCGATGTCGGCAAGCTTGCCGAGGAAGCCCGGTACGACGGCATCACCGTGGTGCGGACCAACGCGAAGGTGACCCCGCTCCAGGCCGTGCTGCGGTATCGCGATTTGCTCGAGGTCGAGAGCCTGTTCCGCGCCGCCAAGGCAACCTTCAATACCCGGCCGATCTTCCACCAATCCGATGCCGCCATCCGCGGGCATGTGTTCTGCTCGTTCCTGGGGCTCGTACTCAGCAAGGAACTGTACCGCCTCTGCCGGGCCAAAGGCCTGACGCCCGAATGGCAGCCGCTTCTACGCGATCTCGACCGCCTCCAGGAAGCCACCATCGAAAAGGATGGTCGCATCGTCACCACCAGAACCCACGTTACGGGCCAAGTAGGCAACGTCTTCAAGGCAGCTGGCATCGCTCTGCCACACAACCTCGACGAACAACTCGCCTGAGATCATCCCCAAAATGTAGTGGTAACACGCGCCGGCGCGCGCCTAACGTGCTGATATAATAACATATTCTTACAGGCGGTGTTTAAGTGGGGTCAAGACCACGGAAAGCGGCGGAATTTGTGGCTTCGACGCGGGAAAGAAAATAAACGGGCGCAAGCGCCACATCGTTGTCGACACCATCGGCCTGATGGTCGGTCTCGTCGTCCACGCCGCCAATATCCAGGACCGGGACGGCGCACCGGCTGCCCTCAAGACTGTTCTGGAACGCTGGCCGTGGCTGCGACACGTCTTCGCCGACGGCGGCTATGCAGGGCCGAAGCTTAAGGGCTCGCTGCAAAAGATCGGCACGTTCACGCTGGAGATCGTCAAGCGGACGGATAAAGCCAGAGGCTTCGAGGTCCTGCCGCGCCGCTGGGTCGTCAACCGCCGTACAATGTTGCCTGGAATGGTCATTTCGCTTGGTGATTTTGGGCCGGCGGGGCCATCGAGCGGGGGAACCCGGAAGATGATCTCGATGTGCGCGTCGTCGATTTCGACCCGGCGAACCACAGTGCGGATGATCTGCTGCATGCCGGTCCGATCAAGGCCGGCAAGCCCCGCTGTCACCTTGGCGGAGAAGTCTTCCAGGCGTGCCAATGCGTGGCTCCTGTCCGCGTCTGGCAGCCGATCTGCTCGAGTTGCCGGCACACCTGTCGCAGGCTCATGCGATCCAGGCCGACCCATGCAAAGATCAGACGAACAATGTGCGCCTCGGCCTCCACCACCTCAAAGCGTGCCACGTCGCCGCCTTGCTCCCGGCTCACATAGCGGTAGCCGAAGGGGGCGCCCGTCAGAGCGCTGACGGAGCCGGAGCGTGCCGCGTGGCGGCGACCACGACGGCTCCGCTCGAGGATCTTGGCCCGCTCATGTTCGGCGATCACGCCCTGAACCTGGAGCAGCAGATCATCTTCAGCGGTGCCGGCGATGGGGCGGTTCAGGAACACGATCTCCACACCGGAACGACGGAACTCTTCCATCAGCAGCGCCTGATGAGCGTAGCGGCGGGCGAGCCGATCGGGAGCATGGACGTAGAGACGCTCGACGTGGCCACTGGCAACGCATCCCTCAGCCGCTCCAACGCCGGGCGAAGCAGGATCGAACCGCTGTAACCGTCATACTGATAGCTGTAACCTGGCTCAAGCACGAAGCCATCGGCGGCAATGCGTTCGTGCAACGCCGTGACCTGACTGGCAATCGTGTTATCGCGCGTCTGGGCCTCGCTCGACACCCGCGCATAAAGTGCACATCGCGTCTCGGTCATTGCTCACCTCCCGATCTCGCTATCACGCTCATCACTTCGATGATCGGCCCGGGGGACGTTCCGGCCGCTGGCTCGTGCGCCGGATGGTCGGCACAAGCCGGGCGTAGGCCTCGAGCAGATGTAGGGGGCCGGTTCTTGTCGCTTCGAACGACACGTGCACGCGCAGCACAGGGCGATCCATGCGCCGAACCATGTGCGCCTCCATATGCCGGCTCGCAGCCGGGCCGGCAATGGCGCATTAAATCCTGTGGTGGCTCTGATTCGCCCGCGACAAATCGACTCGCATCCCGACCATGACGGATCTCAACAAGCTGCCGCCTACGGCTCGGACGCTCGATGCACACCGACCACTCAATGGCACATTTGGCAACATTGTACGGGGGGCTGTCGAGCGCACGTTCGGCTGGACGACGCGCTGGCGACGCCTCGTGCGCGATTATGATCCTCGTCGCCATGGGTGGAAACCTTGTCCGACGAAATGCCCATCCCTGATTTTCAAAACAGATGGGGTGATTGGGGTCTCGGCCGAGCCCGAAAGAGGGCGGCTCCTCCTGTCGGGATGTTAGAACGTGGTCGCTTTTGGAGCGCCACAAAATCGGGAAGGAGCAGCCGTGAAGTATTTTGCCGGACTTGACGTGTCTTTGGAAGAGACCGCGATCTGCGTGGTCGACGAAACCGGCCGGATCGTGAAGGAACTGCGTGCGGCAAGCGATCCGCAGGCGTTGATTGACGCATCGGGTGAAATCGGTCTGCCGCTGGAGCGGATCGGCCTGGAAGCCTGCTCGCTGGCGGTTTGGCTTTATGATGGTATTCGCGCTGAAGGCCTGCCGGCAATCTGCATCGAGACGCGGGCTGCCAATGCGGCGATGAAGACGATGCCCAACAAGACCGATCGCAACGATGCCCGCGCCTTGGCGCAGATCATGCGCACCGGCTGGTATCGGCAGGTGCATGTGAAGAGCCGGCAATGCCGTCTGTGGCGCTCCCTGCTTGTTGCCCGCCGCACGGTGCTGAACGAAATGCGGACCATCGAGAACGTGGTGCGGGCGATCCTGCGGGAGGCCGGCCTCAAGCTGGGCACGCCGTCGCGAACCGCCTTCGCTGGTCGTGTGCGCGAACTGGCCGGCGCGGACCCGGTCGTCATGCCTCTGGTCGAGCCGCTGCTGACGATCCTTGCTACCATGCTGGGAGAGTTCGCCCGTCTGACGAAGCAGGTTCTCGATCTCGTTCGCAAGGAAGAGGTCTGCCGGCGTCTCATGAGCGCTCCCGGTGTTGGCCCTATCACCGCACTCGCGTTCCGCGCCACGGTCGACCAGCCCGACCGCTTCAGGCGATCGAGAAATGTGCGCGCGCATCTCGGCCTGACCCCGGCGCGCTACCAGTCGGGCGAAACCGACATTCAAGGCAAGGTCAGCCGATGCGGCGACGAACTCGCCCGTACAGCACTTTACGAAGCGGCCCATACGCTGCTCGTGCGTAGCAAGAAATGGTCTAGCCTCAGAGCATGGGGCATGAACATCGCCAGGCGACGCGGCATGGCGCGCGCCCGGGTCGCGGTTGCGCGCAAACTCGCCGTTATCCTGCATCGTATGTGGAGTGACGCGACCGAGTTCCACTACGGTAAACAACCGGTCTGCGCAGCGGCGGCATGAAGTGAGACAACAGCTGGAGGGCCAAGAAACAAACCTTCGCCCGCAAGGGTGATGCCGGAGCGTCCGTATGGACGATGGGCAAGGGCGATCTCGTTGAGAGTCCAGAGCCTTGGGGCCTAAAGCCTTCAAAGGTCGTGACACAGATTGAGACGCCTTTGCTCTCCTGAACCCATCATGCGGCGGCCCGAGTGCTGACCGCGAAGAGAAGCGCGTGACCCGCGGACGATACGATCCGGAAAAGAGCAGGAGCAACTTGACTTCAAAGACCCCAATCAGAGAGGACTCTCAGTGGCCCGAATGCGAGCGCTAATGCGAAGTAAAGTTTTAAACTATGTCAAAAAAAGTTCACAAACATTCTCTTTCAATATTAAATTCCTTTCGGTATACCTGGTCAAAATTCAATTTAATTAAGGATGAATCCCTATGAATGATGCGTGTCTATCGACAGATCTTCAGTCGTACTTCAGTGACGATTATTTTCACTTCGGAGAAGTAATAAACCCGCCAGAGATTAGCGATCGAGAGGCGAAAGCTATTTGGAAAATTCTTTCTCTGAACCGAGGTGACTTCGTTCTAGAACTTGGATGCGGCTACGGACGGATGACAAATCGGTTGGCGGAAAAAGGAGCGCGAGTAACCGGACTTGATATGTCGGCGGTGTTGCTGGAAAAAGCCGAAGCGGAAGCGACTGAACGTGGTTTGCATATTGAGTATGTTCTCGGCGATATGCGCTCACTTCCCTGGCGAGAGAGATTTGACGCGGTTTTTCTTTGGTACACGACCTTTGGCTATTTCGACGACGCGGACAATGCGAGAGTCCTTAGTGAAGCCGCCTCTACACTCCGAAAGGGGGGGCGTCTGCTGATCGACCACACCAATCGCTTCTCTGTGTTGCGAGACAAGTCGCCTATCTGTTACGTTGCGCAGCGTCAAGACGATCTACGAATCGATATAATGGACAACGATGTGCTAACCGATCGTCGGACCTGCGAAAGAATCATCGTTCGCGATGGATGCGTTAGACGAACGCACCTTTCTTTTAGACAGTATGGATTTTCTGAATATGTTCGGATGTTGCGAAGCGCGGGATTTGAGACCGTTGAAGCTTACGGGCAAGAGGGCAGAGCGTTTACCTCCGATAGCCCACGCCTCGTGGTTCTCGCGTACAAATAACAGCAAACGGCATGATTCTTACTGTCTCGAACCTGTTAATTGGTCACCGGCAGGGTGAAGGGAGCGATGATCTCGGTGCCGAATCGAACGACTGAAGCTCGCTTTGGAGTTGATCATAAAGATCAGCTATCGCTGCAGGCTCACTGCAGGACTGCTTTTGCCGGCGGGCGCAAGAGCGCGGTGCCCATTGTCGATGAGGCGGATGATGGTGAGAACACCACGAACGCTGGAGAACATTTGGACGCGCGCTCATCAAGGCCGGCATGCTGAGCATCAAAGCGATGATCGACCGCAACCACGACCTTCCGTCGGCCGAGGATCTCGCGCTTATGCGCCGCATCGACCGGCCGCGGCTTGTAGTAGACGCTGGCGGGCTGATGTTCAGAGCCTCGGCCTGACGGGGCCAGCTCTCCGATCTGGGCGTGAATCGCCTTCGATCCACCGATGTCGCATCGGCGCTCGCAATACCCGAGCCGAAGACGCCGGCGGCAATCAAGCAGTTGCGCTTTGCAGGCTGTGATCTGGTCCGGAGCATCCGGCGTAGCCGCTGTAGGCCGCATGCTGATCACTCTGGCCGGTCCCAACGCTTGCAGAGCGGCGCGTGACCGGCCGCTCGTTCGCGCAGCTGCTGCATGAGCGCCTTTGGGTGCCGCTCGGCTGTGAGGAGGAAGGCTACTTGATCGTCGATCCCGCTGGCATGCCGTCGGCCAGCGGTGGCTTGTGCGCGAGCCTGCGCGACCTCGCGCGCTTCGGAGAGTTGATCCGGCGCGAAGGTGAATGGGATGGCAAGCAGCTCATTCCTGCGCCCGTCGTTGACGATATTCGGCACGGCGGAGATTGGGCGAAATTCACGAAGGTCGCTTCCACGTCGTCGTCCGGTTACTCCTACCGCAGCCAGTGGTGGGTGTCGCACAACGAGCTCGGCGCCGTGGAAGCCCGGGGCATTCACGGTCAGCGCCTTTACATCGCGCCGGATGCGGAGATGGTAATCGCACGCTTCGGGTCGCAACCAGTGGCGTCGGCTGCGTTCAGTGATCCGATTATGATGCCGCAGATGCTCGCGCTGGGACGGTTGCTGAGCGGCTAAACCGGTTACGAGCCCGGGACCGGCCGGAAAGAAGAGGAAAATTTAGCATGGATTATAAGCAATGAAAGATCTCACGAACCGGCCTTTCATCAAAGAGCTCGCCTTCGCGGAGTCGGAATATCGCCTCCGAGTTATAGCGCGACAATCTGGATGAGAATCTGGTGTCGCGGCGATGATGATAATCTCGGCATTGATTGTCGCGCGCAAGAGGTTTTATCGGTTTGATTGTCGCGGCGCGTCAATCAGGATTGACGTTTGCGGGCGTCGCATATGACGCCGGCCTGCCTGGCCCCCGCTTTCGCTCGATGGCCTCGCGCCGCCGATAGCTCTCGACATTCAGTTCGAAGATTGTGGCGTGATGGACGAGGCGATCCACCGCGGCGAGCGTCATGGCGGGATCCGGGAAAACCTTCCCCATTCGCCGAAGGGCTGGTTGGCGGTGATGAGCATGGAGCGCCGCTCGTAGCGGGCGCTGATGAGCTCGAACAGCACGCTGGTCTCGGCCTGGTCCTTGGTGACATAGGCAAGGTCGTCGAGGATCAGCAGGTGGAAGCGGTCGAGCCGATTGATGGCGGCTTCGAGACCGAGCTCCCGGCGCGCGACCTGAAGCTTCTGAACGAGATCGGTGGTGCGAGTGAACATGACCCGCCACCCGTTCTCGATGAGGGCGAGGCCGATGGCCGAGGCGAGATGACTCTTCCCGCCGCCGGGCGGGCCGAACAGAAGCAGGTTCGCTCCCTTCTCGAGCCAGCTGTCGCCGGCGGTGATCGCCATCACCTGCGCCTTTGAGATCATCGGCACCGCCTCGAACTCGAAAGCATCGAGGGTCTTTCCCGGCAACAGGCGGGCTTCGGCGAGATGCCGCTCGATGCGGCGTCGATCGCGTTCGGCCATCTCGTGCTCGGTGATCGCGGCGAGAAAGCGGGCGGCGGGCCAGCCTTCCTTGTCGGCCTGTTCGGCAAACAGCGGCCACATAACCTTGATGGCCGGCAGGCGCAGTTCGTTGAGGAGCAAGCTCACCCTGGCGGAATCGACAGCGGGGTTCGTCTTCATGCCGCATCTCCTGTCAGGTTGGCGCCAAGCAGGGCTTCATAGGCGTTGAGCGGAGCAAGACGCACGACGACATTCGGCAGCCGGGCGGGATCCGGCGCGAAGCGTTCCCGCAAGGGGGCCATGTCGGGCAATCGCCGTGCCTGTAGCGAGGCGGTCAATTGATCAGCCAGTTCGCTCTCGCAGCCGCGCTCGTGCGCCATGGCGAGAAGCTCGACCATGATCCGGCAGGCCTGCCGCTCAGGCAGTCGCTCTATGAGCACGTCGAAGGTTCGCCGGTAGGCCTCGCGGGGGAAGAGCTGGTCACGATAGACGAGGTTGAGCAGCGCCATCGGCTTGCGGCGCAGCGAATGGATGACATGCCGATAATTGACGACCTGGTCGTGCTTGCCGTTTGAAGAGGCGCGCCCGCGCGGCAGCGTCATGAGCTGCGTGCCGCCGATGAAGATATCCAGCCGATCATCGAAAAGCCGCACTCTGAGGCGGTGGCCGATCAGGCGTGAGGGCACGGTGTAGAACACCTTGCGCAGCGTGAACCCGCCCGATGAGGTGATGCGCACGGTGACCTCCTCGTAGTCGGAAGTGCGCCGGACGGGCAGTTCCTGGAGTTCGGCCCGCTCGACGTCGATGCGCTTGGAGTTGCGAGCATTCACGCGGCTGACGATCTCGTCGACAAAGCGACGATAGGCTGCCAGGTCGTCGAAATCGCTCGATCCCCGCATCAGCAGCGCGTCATTGATCGCCCGCTTGAGATGGCCGTGCGGGCCTTCGACGGAGCCGTTCTCATGCGCGATGCCGCGATTGTTGCGGGAAGGGGTCATGCCGTAGTGGCCGCACAGTTCGTCGTAGCGGCGCGTCAGGTCCTCCCGGGCGTCCTTATCCAGGTTGCGGAACGCCGCCGACAGGCTGTCGCTGCGATGCTCGCGGGGAGCTCCGCCGAGCGACCACAGCGCGTTCTGCAGGCCTTCCGCCAGAGCGACGAAACTCTCGCCGCCGAGCACGACATGCCCATGCTCGAAGCCGGAATAGGCGAGCCGGAAATGGTAGAGCCGGTGATCGAGTGGCTGGCCCACGATCGTGACGCCGGCGGCGGCCATGTCGGTGAAATCCGACAATCCCATGCGCCCGGGTACGTGAACCTGCCGGAAAATGACCTCCTGTTCCTCGCTATGGACGGCGCGCCAGGCTCGGACCCGGCGCTCGATCGTGCGGCGAATGCCGGCTCCAAGCTCGGGATGACGCCGGATCATCTCGTCGAAGATGGCGATCGCCCGAATGCCCGGAGCTGCCCTCAGCATGGGCACGACCTCGGCTTCGAAAATATCGGCGAGAGGGTCGGCACGGCGCCGTTGCCGCGGCGCCTTCTTTTGTGACGGCAGTCTCGAATCCTTCTCGATGCGATAGGCCGTGGCGATACTGATCGACGCCTTCGCCGCCGCGACGGCCGTCGTATTGGTCTGCCGGAACTTCATGAAAAGCCTCATATGGTGATCGGTTACGTGGCGGCCGGGCACAAAGCGATTCCTCCCCAACAGGAAAAACCACCGGCATACCCGGTCGACCGTGATCACCAGACGAAAGTCCCCCAAAAAGGAACGCGCCGCCGGCGGATTGAAACTCCGGTCGGGCTACGCCCTCCCTGCGTTCCAATCCGCCGGCATTCTCATCCTGATTGACGCTGCGCTCTCACGTTGATTGCCGCGCCGCACCGAGTCGAAAAACTCAGGAAGGTGATGGACGAGAAGGGCCTGGATGTCCTCCTCGTTACGTTCACTCCCAACGTGAGCTACCTGAGCGGCTACCAAAGTTTCGGCTCGGGCTGGTATTCGTGCATGGTACTGCCTCGCGAAGGTGAGCCCATACTCCATATGCACGGGTTGGAGATCGGGCCCGCCATGCTCACCAGCTGGGTAAAGGATATCCGTGGTGTCCCATGGTCGGATAACCACGACGTGGCGGGCGACCTCGCGGGCATCTTAAGGGAGCGAAGGTTGGAGGGGCAGCGAATTGGCCTCGAGACCAAGAGGCCGGGCCTCAGCATCGATCTCTACGAGGGATTGATACGCGCATTGCCTAACGCCACGCTCGTCGATGCCTCAGGTGTAGTTGCACAACCCCGGATGATCAAATCGCCAGCCGAACTGGAGTATATGCGCAGCTCGGCTAAGATCACGAACAAGGGCCTTGCCGCTGTGTTGCCGGTAATCAAGGCCGGTATCACTGATAACCAGATCGCGGCAGTGCTCTATCAGACGCTGGTCAATGAGGGAAGCGAGTATTTCAGCACTCAACCCATTGTCTCAGCAGGTCAGCGGAACTGCTTCGGCCACACTACGTTCAGGCGCACGCCCATTCAGGCGGGGGACACGGTGGCCCTGGAGTTCGGCGCTGCTTACCAACGCTACACCAGCGCGATCTTTCACACAGTGGCCATTGGCAAGCCGACTTCGCTAGTTGAGAAACGGGCTAGGGTCATTAACGAGACTCTCGACCTGCTGCTTCATGCGATCAAACCGGGCCGTATCGCGCACGATGTCGCGCGAGAGATTGGCGCCGGGATGAACGAGATCAGCGGCGATTCAAGCTCATCGCACGTATACGGATATTCGATCGGGTTGGGGTTACCGCCTACGTGGAGTGAGGATCTCTACTTCATCCGGGAGGGTATCGAGCTGGAGCTGAAGCCTGGCATGACCTTCCATTCCCCGCTAACAATCCGCATACCGGGTACGCCGGGTGTTGGTTTCAGTGAGACATGGGTTCACGGAGACAGAGTGCGAGATTCTTACCTCGCATAATCGGGAGTTGACCGTGGTCGAGCTCTAGGTGGGGGTCCTCAAGCGCCGGCGACCAAGGAGTTTTGGTCGCGGCGGTCGTCTTCACAATCATGGTGCGAACGGCGTCATGGCCGAAGCTAGTCTCTCATGTTCCCTGTCAAGGCTGAGGGCGAGCGGGATGGGCTACTTGGCGCAAGTGCGTGAAGCAGTCGGATGGCTGAAGCTGCGCAGGGCTGGGGGTGGAGCTCAGAGACGACGGTGGTCAGACTCTCATCCGCGCGTTGGATACCGCCTTCCGTGTCTTCGTCTCGGGGCTGTCCTCGGTCTAGGGGGGCGGGCGTCGAGCACATTGGCTCGGCCACATAACTAGCGACGGGAATTCCCCACCGTGGCCCCACCCCCAACGCTGTGCAGCGGGTCGGGTCGAGACCTGTCTATGACGGTGCGACCTCCCGACCGATAGCCCACAAGAAGGCGGACATCTCGCGTGCGATCGCGGCCACGACCACTGGTGGCTTCTTGCCGGCGGCGCTGAGGCGACGATAGCGTGCGCAGAGTCTGATTTGCGCCTTCCAGGCGATGTCGCGGACAGCCTTCGGCAATCCCTCGAGCCGGAGCCTCAGCGCCTCGCTGACCCTGGCGGGATAGCGGTAAGTCCAGGCCGCTTCGACCAAAGCGCGGCGAGCGCGTCGATTGCCGGCGAGCGTAAGGCTTGACCGGCGGACGGTGTCGCCAGTCGAGCGCTCTCCCGGAACCAGACCGAGGAAGGCCATCAACTGCGGCGGCGTATCGAAGCGGCGCACATCCCCGATGTCGGCCGCGAAGATCACTGCGACCGGGAACGAGGCGCCGCGCATCGCCTGATAGGCCTCGACCACCCGCGCCATGGACCAGGTTGGCACGACGGCGCGCAACTGCTCGTCTAGGCGGCGTAGCCGCTGAGCCGCGTCCTCGATCGCATCGATCTTCACCTGGAACACGATCTGCTGCGCCGGATGCTCGAAGCTCTCGCGGGCAAGCCAGCGCCGGTGCGCCAATGTCCAATGACCGCCGCCCTCGTAGATCCGACCATGGCGCAGAAGGAAGGAGAGGAGTTGCTGGCGTTTGCGGCGTAGGTCGTCGGCTGCGGCTTCCCGAGCCCGGACCAGATCGCGAACAGCCTCGTGGACCACGTCGGGCACCCATACCCCGGTCAGCTCGCCCGCTCGGTGCAGCCGCGCCAGCGTGACCGCGTCCCGTCGGTTCGTCTTGACTCGCTCGCCCGGCCGCTTCGGGATCAGGGCCGGCGCCACCACCATGCAGTCGTGACCAAGATCGCGAACCTGCCGGCACAGCCCATAACCCGTCGGCCCGGCTTCGAAGCAGACGTGCAGTCGATCATATTTTTTTTCCCAGCTGTCGACACCAGCTTCTTGATCGTCCGCTCTATCCCTGCCGGACTATTCTCCACCTCGCCGACAAACCGGACCTCGCCCGTGCGGCCGCCCTCCGCGATCGCCACCGCGTGCTTCTTCTTGGCTACGTCAAACGCGACTAATGCTTCGCTATACTCTCCCATGGCTCGCCCTCCGTGCGTGAGGATCGGCTCGGCCCATCCGAGCAACCCTCGTCTCTCAATCGCACGAAAGGGCCGGCCACCGATCTCAGCCCTGGAACATGACGTCTAGCGCCAGACATCAAGGACAGACGACCGTGGACTATTATGCCGGAATGATGTGTCATTGGAATGCTCCAGTGTTTGCGTTGTTGATGGGCAGGGCAAGATTGAGAGGGAAGTGAAGATGGGGAGCGAGCCGGAGGCGAGCCCGCTGTCGCAGTGGCTGTTTGCTGCTCCTGCAAGCATCCGGCCTGGCGGGTGGAGCTTCTCGAGACGCGCCATGTGCGCGATGCCTTCAAGGCGATGCCTGTGAAGAACGGATCGTAAGGACGCTCGCGGCATTGCCCAACTCATGCGGCTTGGCTGGTTCCGGCCTGTGCACTGCAAGTCACTGCCGGCGCAGGAGGTCCGCGCCCTGCTGACCACCCGCAGGCTTCTGCAGTCGAAGCGGCTCGATGTCGAGATTAGCATCCGCGGCGTTTTGCGCGGCTTTGGCCTGAAGGTTGGCCCGACGACGCCGAGCAGCGGGTTCCCGAGCTGGTGGCCCATCATGTCCTGCTTGGTGAGTTCAAGACGATCGAGAGGCGTCTTGCCGGCCTGGCGCGGCGCGATGAGCAGGTGCTCAATCTGACGAGCGTCCCGGGGATCGGGAGCTTTGGTGGCGTTGACCTTTTGGGCGGCCGATCTGACGCTCGAGCGATTCCTGTCGGAACTGCGACGGCCTGGAAGGAGGGCGAAATCCGCCCGACCCGACCGGAAAAAGCCAGCCGAAGCAACAACGAGGCCGCCGGCGTCCCGACTCTTCGCCCGCGTCACCAACGAACTGCAAGCGTCGTTCGACGAAGAGCCGTGGCGGACCAGCCGTGAATTGCTGGAGCGTCTGCAGGCGGAGCGTCCGGGGCCGTATCCCGATCACCTTCTGCGCACGCTGCAGCGTCGCCTGAAGATAGGCGGGAGGAAAAGGCTCACGCGATGTGTTCGGCGCGATGCGGTTCGGGCCGTCAAGCGAGCCAATGGCGAATTGAACCGGACCCAGTCGTGGGGAACTTATGCCGAGGCAACGCAAATGTCCGTCGGGAGCATTCCACCGTGAGGCCAATACGAGTCTCACCTTGATTGATCTGGTGGAACGGCACGCTACGACAGCATCCAGGTGCTAAAACGCGGGTCGTCGCTATTAACGCCACGTCAGGAGCCGTTCCGTCAGGCAGATTACCACCATCGGGTTAGATTTGGCCAAGCAGTTCTTTCAGGTTTATGCCGCCGACGCAGAGGGTTTTCCTGTCCTCAACCGCAAGCTGCGCCGGGCCGAAGTGCTTAGGCTTTTCGAAAAGCAACCAGCATGCTTGGTTGAGATCGAAGCCTGCGGCAACGCGCATCATTGGGCGCGTGAAAATGCCTCGCTCGGCACGAGGTGCGGTGCATTGAGGCTTGGATCGCGCAAAGCGCGTAGTGAACGCCTAAGTCAATTCCAACAAGAAGGGCCTGATCGGCGTACTAGTTGGCAGAGGCGAGGTGCAAGATAAGACGATGATCCCCGGGGACGAATCCCAAGAAGAATGAGGTCGCGGCGATATGCGCTTAGAGCGCGTTTGTTTTGATCAATCCTTCCTAGTGAAGACTCCTTTGTTGAAAAGCTCACGGCTCCACTTCGTCAACTGGCGAACAGTTCCCTGTAGCCGTTCGTCACTATGCGCCATTTCTTCTTCGCTCGCATCGGCGGAAGCATCGGAAGCGGTTAGCTGATGGCGTCTGGCTCGAAGTTCCAGGGCATGAGCATGTCGATTTCGGCTGCGGACCAGCGTTGAGCGATGCGGGTCAAGGTCTGGGAGAGCCAGGCGAGCGGATCGACGTTGTTCATTTTGGCAGTTTGCAGAAGGGTCGCCACGGTCGCCCAAGTTCGTCCACCGCCCTCGCTGCCGGCAAATAGGCTGTTTTTACGCGTAATTGTCTGGGGCCTGATAGCGCGCTCGACGATGTTGGGTCGATTTCGATGCGACCGTCCATGAGAAAGCGTTCCAGCGCCTCGCGCCGGGTGAGCGCGTAGCGGATCGCCTCGGCAGTTTTGGATTTTCCGGAGACTTTGCCCAGTTCCTTTTCCACTGCTCGAAGAGGCTCGCGACGATGGCCGCGGACTTTTCCTGACGCAGCGCAGTGCGGCGATCGGCATTCTTGCCGCGAACCTCGTTTCCTCGACCTCCCACAGTTTGCTCATGGCTGTGACCGAGGCCGTCGCGCCCTGCGAGATCCCACTGATATGCAGTTCGTAAAACTTGCGCCGCAGATGCGCCCAACATCCTGCGAGTTTGATCGTTTCGTTGCTGCCGGATTTGGCCCGCGCCTTGACCAGGTTGGTATAGGCGGAGTAGCCATCCACCTGCAGGATGCCGTTGAATCCGGCGAGATGGCGCGCGACGCAATCCGCACCCCTGCTGTCTTCAAAGCGATAGGCAACCATCGGCGGACTGGTGCCGCCGAACGGTCGATCATCGCGCGCATCGGCCCATAGCCAGGCTTTCGTGGTCTTCCCGGAACCGGGGGCAAGCGTGGGCAAGGACGTCTCATCGGCAAAGACCCTTTCGCCCTCCTTGATGCGCTCCAGAATGTAATCAGCAAGCATCTGCAGCTCGAAGCCCAGATGCCCCATCCACTGCGCCATCAGCGATCGGCTGAGTTCGACGCCATCACGCAGATAGATCGCCTCCTGCCGGTAAAGCGGAAGGCCATCGGCGTATTTCGACACGGCGATATAGGCAAGCAGCTGCTCTGTCGGCAGGCCGCTTTCGATGATGTGCGCCGGCGCCAGTGCCTGGACCACGCCGTCCCGATCCCGGAAGGCATATTTGGGACGGCGCGTCACGATGACCCGGAACTTCGGCGGCACGACGTCCAGCCGCTCGGACCGATCCTCGCCGATCAGAACCTTTTCCAGCCCTGCGCAGTCGGCTGGGATTTCCGGTTCGACAACTTCCTCGATGCGTTCGAGATGAGCGGCAAAGCCCTTGCGCGGACGCGGGGCACGCTTCGGCTTGTCCTGACCGCGTGATCGAGTTCGCTCTGGATCGCGGAAAGGCCAGTCTCGACCTCTTCGAAGGCAAGGAAGCCTGCTCGTCGTTGATGACAGGCGCAGCCGTTCGGAACGCTTGCCGTATTGCGCGCGCTCCAGCACCTTCAGGATCGACGTGAGGTTGGCGATCCGCTCGTTGGAGCTTCTCTCGACGGCCGTCGGCCGGGCGACCTCCGCCGTCGCTGCTGCAAGCTGAGCTTGTGTCGCCGAGATGCTCGGCGATCTCTGTTGCATCAATGGCGATGATCACCCTTCGCCCGAGGGCGCTTGCGCAGGTGCGGACACGTGAGAGGCCGCTGATGGTTCCTGTTCGGTCGGAAATGGTGTGATCGACCAATTGATTGAGTCAACAGCACGCTGAAGTACTGCTTGCGTCCCAGCACGGCTAGGTGAAGCGGCGAGGACATATCCGATGAAGTCTCGGTAATCGCCTTTCCTGACGATCGGCGTCTTGGGTTTGACATACAATTTCACCTCGACGACACCTGGTATATCAGCCGCCCGACTGTCGCCATCGATCCAATCGAGGATACCATCGCGATCAGGAATCAGAAGCCGCTCGGTCGCAACATGCGAATGCCTTTTGTGCAAATTCCATTGCTCGCCGATCACGAGCTTGATGTGTTCGGTGACCAGATCGATACCGTGAGCCGCCTCAACCGTTTGAGCACCGCCACCAAGACGCGGATTGACCTCAATGACGACTGGGCCACGCTTGGTCCACCGCAGTTCAATGTTCGTTGGCCCCCAGCCAAGCCCGAGAGCTCGCAAACAGCTCAGCGAAACATCGACGATACACCTATGCTCGTCTTCAGTCAGCGGGGCTGGATCGGTCCCCCCAAGATAGACAAAATACGGGGGGGAGCGAAATCACAGGTAGAGATACAAACGACTTCATTTCCCATTATTGTAGCGCTATACTGGGGACCTTGTGCGAATTCCTCGACCAGTATTCTCGGCGAGGACCGCCATATGTGCCTCCCGCCCAACAAATAGGTCGTATGTTCGGCTAACTCATCGACATTGCGGCACAATCGGACACCGATGCTGCCGCTGCCCACGGCTGGCTTAACAACCACCGGCAGGCCGATCTCAGCGGCAAAGCTTTCTACCTCCGCCGCATTCGCTGCAACGCGATAAGCAGGTATTAGAACGCCAGCCTGCGCGAGAAGCTGACGTTGAGTGAATTTGTCGCTGCATCGTTCGACGGATGCGGGGTTCGGTCCTGGTAGATCGAAGTGCCGGCAGAGTTTGCCAACTGTCGTAGAGACCGACTCGTCGTCGCCTGCTAGGCCAGTAATGCCAGCAATGTCATATGTAGCACGCAGCCTGGAACATTCGCCGATCAGCGCATCGAGATTGCCTGTATCGACACGAATTGCCTCACTTTCTTCCGCCGCAAGATAGTCGTACTGAGCCGGATCAACCGACAGGGTAATTGGATGAAGACCAAGACGCTGGGCCGCTTTCACATATAGAAGACCATTGCTCCTTGTGCCTTCAACCAGGATGAGCGCTCTTCTTGCCATTGGCATTGACCTCCGTTGCGTGCTGTGCGGCGGTCCGAACGTAAAATCGGCGTTGGCTCATATTCACGCCTGCCTTCAGACCTTGCGGTGAACCTAGCATCGTCAGCGATCTGCGACCGCAAAGATTCTGTAAAGTTATTTTGAACAATCTGTTGCTGGCGGATAGGTTGGCGAGCAACCAAAAGACTTCTGGTGCGTTCATCGATCCGTTCTGCATTTCCTCGGTAGCGAACTTGGTCGGAGGCGTCGGCTCAGATGGCCGTAACCTCGGGTCGGTGGCTTGCCAGGCGGGATCGTTGAAAGCACCGCCGCACGCAATTAAAGCTGAAGCCGAGGATCATCCACGGGTCGGCAAATCGGAAGTCGAGACTGTCGCCATCAGCCAGCTGATGAGCTGATGGCGACAGTCCCATTTACTGGTCCCGTTGACTCCCATGCGCCCCTGTCGCGGACGCGTACAGACAGCTCGATTCAGCCAGCGTAAGTGCTCAAACAGCTCCTCGCCGGCCCCAACATCCCCGTTTGGTGAGCCGACATGATTCAGTTTGGCGCAGCCGAGCCGCCTCATTGCGACGAGGTCGGATTCAATCTGATCACTCCAACTTCGTTCTCGATGGTGATCTCGGTCCCAAATGGGCTCGAGAGCTTCTGTAGGCGCTCCAGAATGGCTTCGGCTTGGGGCGTGGGGGCAAGTTGCGGGACGCCCCGGTTGGCAAACCTCTCCGAAAAACCGAGTTCGAATCGGATACAATCGCAATTTAGCAAGCTGGTTCTGCTCAAACCGACTCACCACGATAACGCTCTCGTAGAAAATGGGCGCGGCGAGTGCGCCCACAAAGCCGTCGGAACTGCTACCATCGTGAAGCCGTCGGCAACGTTCGTTGCAATGGAACCGACCGTATCATAGCTAGCACCCTGCTGGACCGGACTCCGGTCTAAATGTTTTTCCATAGTTTCCTCAATGGATTGACTGACTATAAGCAAGCCGTCCGCCTTTATGTCTTGGAAACGGCTAGCTTGGGTGCCGGGTCCAAACGACCAAACAGGATTTGTCGACCTCCGTGCTGAACACCGCGCCGTTTTGGAACTGCTGGCAAGGTGCACCGCATCCACTTCCACAGCCCGATCAGCAAGATCTGTGCCGTATTTAGCTTCATCCTGATGTCCTCCGGATATTCGCGAGTACGCGTTCGGTATCCCTCGGTGTCCCTGTCCTCGCGCGGGCGGCCTTCGACAACGAAGGCCAAGGTGGCGTTGGCGCGCAAGCTTGCGGTGGTCCTGCACCGCATGCTCGCCGACGGAACTGCCT
Source organism: Mesorhizobium subarcticum (assembly GCF_055456085.1). Lineage (NCBI taxonomy): Bacteria > Pseudomonadati > Pseudomonadota > Alphaproteobacteria > Hyphomicrobiales > Phyllobacteriaceae > Mesorhizobium > Mesorhizobium subarcticum. Next base: position 588,275 of record NZ_JBVBEG010000002.1, read on the forward strand.
TCAACGTCGCGGCAAAGACGACGACGGCAGCCGCTTAAGAAGGGGAGAACCACGGTTTTCGGGGCGGGTCACGACACCAGGCCTTCCCGAAGCGAAGTCCCGTCGCCGGGACGATGGATCAGGTCAGACCGCAACTTCGGACGTCGGCATTGCGACCACGCGGCTTGAGATTGGCTCGGCCTCATCCTCTTCATACCCCATCAGGTGGCGGCCGTCGCGCCGACTCCGTACAGAAGCCAGACCCCGGCGATTGGATGACGCAAAAGAGGCATTGACTTATCGAGGCCCGTTACAGAAGCCCGAAGTTGCGCAACAGCCCGCGGATGTCGTTCTCGATGGCAATCGGCTTTTCTTTTAAGAGCTTGCGCGCCGTCAGCAGCGCCCGGCGCTTCTGGCTCGTCAGGGTCTTGACATGCACCGGGCGGAACAGATTGACCCGCGCATCATCTGCGCGATCCCTCGCGCATCATTGCGGTCGGTCTTGTTCGGCTGCGCCTTCAGGAAAGCGTTGACGTGACGTGTCTCAATGCAAACCACTGGGAAGCCAGCTTTGGCAAGCCCCCCGAACAGCCATTGCGACAAAGGTCCGGCTTCAAGCCCGACGCGTGCCAACCGCCAGGTGGGATTCTTGAGCACCCGCGCAAGATCCTCGGGGTGGGTCGGCACCTTCACCTCGCGGCACACCGTGCCTGTTTCGTCGACCATGCAAATTGCGGTCTCTTCACCGAGACGTCCAATCCTGCATATGTTTCATGCTGTGCTTCTCCTTTCTGATGCTTGTGGCTGTTCCAGGGAACCGACCATGTTTCGTCATCAGCTCTAAGGCGCAGCACCTCGATGGCATCACCGCCAAACGATGAGGCTTAAGCCGAATACATGGGGTAATCGCGGGAGCGAATTGCCCAAGACTTAGCTATCGAAGTGGGTGGCTGTTCCCCGACAGGATGGAAATACGGGCTCACGACCTGACGCCGGGCCCAAGCATCGAATGGAGAACAGCCATGGAAGAATATATCGGTCTCGACGTGTCGATGAAAGAGACGGCGGTGTCGATCCGCCGCGAAGGCAAGCGCGTCTGGCGTGGGAGGTGCGCCTCTGATCCAAAGGTCATTGCCGAGCTTGTCCGCAAGCGGGCGCCGGCCGCAAAGCGCGTCGTGTTCGAAACCGGGCCGCTATCGGTGTGGTTCTATCATTCGCTGCGTGCCGAGAGAGTGCCGGCGATCTGCATCGATGCTCGCCATGCCAAAGCTGCGCTCGATATGGCGCCGATACCAAAACCGACGCGAACGACGCCGACGGTTTGGCGCATCTTGCAGAAGTAGGGTTCTTAAGTGAGGTGCGGGTGAAAGGATTCGACAGCATGCTGACGCGCACGCTCGTGGTGGCACGCACGAGGGTGGTCAGGATCACGACCGAACTCTCAAACCAGATCCGGGGGCTCATGAAGAATTCGGACTGCTTGTTCCCGCCGGCAAAGGAAGCACGTTCGAGAAGAATGTCCGCAATCTCCTTGTCGACCAGGACGGGCTCGCTCCTATCGTATTGCCGATGCTGGAAGCTTGGCGCAGCATGCGCGTTCGGGCCGCTGAACTCGGGCGTCAGCTTGTCGCTGGTGCGCGTCAAAGCCGAGCGTGTCAGATTCTCATGTCGATCCCCGGTGTCGGCGCGATCACCGCGACTTCGTTCGTGACTGCCATTGAGGAGCCGGACAACTTCAAGAAATCCCGTGCAGTCGGCGCCTGGCTTGGCCTGACGACCCGACGATACCAATCGGGAGAGGTCGACTATGATGGCCACATATCCCGACGGGGCGATCGTCATTTGCGAGGGCTTCTCTACGAAGCTGCGACGGTCATTCTGACCCGCAGTTCGGCTGATAGCGGCCTGCGAACATGGGGTCTAAAACTCCGGGAGAGGATCGGCTTCAAACGAGCCGCCGTTGCCGTGGCACGAAAACTGGCGGTGACAATGCATGCGATGCTCAAGACCGGCGAGCTCTTCGACCGGACCGCCGGAGCGGCAGCGTGACAGCTTTGAGGATCGCGTTCAGTCTCTGAGCGCGCCGAGACGTCCCTGCCGGGACGTGGACAGAGCCATTCCGCTAGATGGGGTCGCACCGCTGGCTCAGCTGAGTGCGCCGAATACATTTGAAGGCTCCTCCCGCGAAGCTCCATCATGCGGCAACCGATGTTGACCGCGAAGACAACCCTGCACCCGTCACAGCGTCTTAGAAGTGCAAGATACTTGACGGCACCATTGCGATTAGGCAACCCCATCTGTCGATCACGCCCGCCGTCGGGCTCGCTTCCCGACCCTCAGGCTCCCGCGCCGCCATGACGAGGCTGTTGCTGATGGTCCGCAACAGGCCCTCCTCACGCCAGCGATAGAAGTACTTCTGCACCGTTGAAAAGCGTGGAAGTCTTTCGGCAGCAATCGCCACGCACCGCCCGACGAGCGAGTAAAGAAGTGCGTTCACTACCTCGCGCAGGTCCGTCTTGCGCGGCCGGCCGATGCGGTTCGCCAACGGCATCATCGGCGCAATCAGCGCCCACTCCGCATCGGTCAGGGCGCCTTCGCTGGCAATAAGAGACCTCTCTGGCGAGCGCGGTGATGGGGCCAACACCGGGAACGCTCATGAGACGCCGGCAGACCTCTTCCTTGCGAACGAGATCGAGAACCTGCTTCGTCAGACGGGCGAACTCTCCCAGCATGGTAGCAAGGATCGTCAGCAGCGGCTCGACCAGAGGCATGACGACCGGGTCCGCGCCGGCCAGTTCGCGCACACGACCAGCGAAGGCGGTTCGCGACGGCGTGCCCAGCTTGAGGCCGGCCTCCCGCAGGATCGCCCGCACCACGTTCTCGATGGTCCGCATTTCGTTCAGCACCGTGCGGCGGGCAACAAGCAGGGAGCGCCACAGACGGCATTGCCGGCTCTTCACATGCACCTGCCGATACCAGCCGGTGCGCATGATCTGCGCCAAGGCGCGGGCATCGTTCAAATCGAGGGGTGGGGTTTTGCGGTGAAGCGATTTATGATTCATATGTGGACGCCCCCGGTTGGCAATGGCTTTCTGTGAGCATTGATCGGTTGCTTTCATATGTCCGGCCTCACATGATGATTCTCCCGTCAACAGTTTTCGCATTGGTAATCCGAGGTGAGCTCTCTTCCTGCAGGGCCTGCCTGCTAACCTCACATCCGGCGGGATGATATCCCAACCACTGTCCCGCATTCGGGACGGGAGAGCTCCAAAGGAACGGCACCACTCTGTGAAGACGGCACTGAAGCACCACGCCGGACAACGGCGACGTTCCCTCGGTCACCGGGCTGCTTTGCCGTCGCAGAGCTGCCCGATCTCGATAATTATTATACGGCGGGCTTCATGGTCGCTCCCTCGGGTACGACACCATCGACGGCAAAGCGCCACAGAGCGATCAGCAACTTGCGAGCGAGGGCGACCACTATGAACCTTGCGGACGCGGCGGCCAGTAGAGCCGGTGCGTTCCCGGAACCAGGCGACCTGGGCAGCACCAGGCTGGTAGCGTTGCCAGAGCCAGGCCAGCTCCACCATCACCGTTCGAAGCTGCCGGTTCCCGGCCTTTCCGATCCCTTGCTCGCGTTCCACCCCACCACTGTTGTAAGGCGTCGCAGTAAGACCTGCATAAGATCCGAGCGCTTTGGCATTAGCGAAGCGACGGACGAAGGCCTCGCGGACCAATATTGTGGCACTTTGCACCCCTATGCCGCGCAGACTGCAGAGCTGCTGGATCATCCGACTGGCATCATCCGAAGCGGGCACCTCCGCTACGGCATCGCGGTCGTGTTCCAGCGTGGCGATCTGATCGAGAACGAGTTCCAGCCGGCTCAGCAACCGTTCGATCTTGGCGAGGGCGTGAGGTGGCATTGGGTCACCCAGACCGGTACGAAGGTCGGCCAGACGCCGCCGGCGGTTTTTCAGGAGCGGGTTGTAATCCTCGACGCCGAGCGTCGCGAGGACAGCACCGATCCGGTTGGCAAGGCTGACACGTTCGGACACGAGCTCTGTTCGTTCGCGGACAGAGCGCCGTGCATCCTCATCGGCTTCGTCAGGGATCGGTACCATGGAGCAGACGCGCGGTTCGCCGCGAAGCCACGCCAGCAGCGTACGCAGCAGTAACTCGGCGTCGATCCTGTCCGACTTTGCGCGACGCATGCGACGATCGACGGGCACGCTGGAAGGCTGGATGACATGGACCTCCACGCCTTTGGCAATCAGCCATCTGGCAAGCCAGAACCCGGACCATCCAGCTTCGTAGGTCGCAACGACCCGATCTACCGGGTGGCCGGCAGCAACAGCACGAGCACAATAGCCATCGATTGCGGACTGAAGAGCAAGCTTATCTGGCTCAATGGCGCGCTTCGCCTTGGTCTGCGGCAGGCCTGGCACCTGGGCCGCCAAAACCCAGTTTTTGTTGCTTAGTTCGATAGCCAGCACGAGCGTACGATCGTATTGGACAACTTCTGCGCCGTTGAATGATTGCGACATGATCAGGCCTCCAGAGCTTGAGATGGCGCAGTCTAACCTGCCTGCGCCGCAAATCATGGGATCTGTTTTGTGCGGAGCTGTTGGCCCGCTGGCCCTGATGGAAATCCGCGAACGAGATCCCTGATCAAGCTGGCGCATTCGAGACGCATTGAATCAGACGGGGTGTTCTCGTTCTTGGTCGATCATCTCGCATCACATTTTGCCGTCACCAACTCCTGTGTTCACCTGCTGCGGCTGGGGCCGGTCAGCAGGCGCCGATCCGGTAAGGATTGAACTGCTGCCCGCGGGCAAGAAGAGCCCAGGCAATCCGGGCGGTCTTGTTAGCGAGCGCGACTGAGACCAGCCTCACGGGTTTCTTCTCCAGCAGTGATTGCAGCCACTGGGCTCCTGGTGTCTCCTTGCCTCGATTGTGGCGGATCACGGCCGTGGCGCCGACGACAAGGAGCCGTCGCAAATAGCGGTCTCCCTGCTTCGAGATACCGCCGAGACGTTGTCTGTCACCGCTCGAGTTCTGTTTGGGTACGAGGCCGAGCCAGGCAGCGAACTGGCGCCCGGAGCGGAACTGGCCGGGCTCGCTGACGGTGGCCACGATAGCCGTGGCGGTGATCACGCCGATGCCAGGAACGGCGGCCAGGCGCCGGCTCGCTTCGTTCCGGCGGTGCCATTCGTGCAAAACCTTGTCGAGCTTCCGCAGTTCGTCTTCCAGTTCGAGGAGCCGACGAACCAGCGTCGACATCGCCACCTTCGCCATCTCCGGAAGCAGGGTCTGCGGATCATGCTCGTCGAAGACGGCGCGCGTAAGCTTTATGAGGTTCACCACGCCCGGGTTGCAGACTAGGCCGAACTCTGCCAGATGCGCCCGCAAGGCGTTCGCCGCCATCGTGCGCTGGCGCACGATCAGAGCTCGGGTCCGATGAACCATCAGGATGCTTTGCTGTTCCGGCGTCTTGACCGGAACGAAGCGCATGGTCGGGCGGCGGACGGCTTCGCAGATCGCCTCGGCATCTGCGGCGTCGTTCTTGCCCCGCTTCACTAATCGTGAGGTGACCATAATGCGGAGGAGCGCGGTCTGATCGGCAGATTCTCGCCGTTTTTGTCCATGTTCCTCCGCATTATTTCAGAGCGTGTCGAGCCAGGCGAGCACGCTCGCATCGCGCTTCCAAGATGGCTGGCCGCCGGGTGTGGTTGGAGCGGCGACCTTTTCCAGGGCTTTCCGCTTCGTTTCCAGATTGGCCCTGGCATAGTGGTTGGTCGTGTCGAGGCTCACATGGCCGAGCCAGCTTCGGATGACCGTAACGTCGACGCCCGCCGAGATGAGGTGCACGGCTGTCGTGTGCCGGCTATATCTTGGTCGACATAGCCGTCACTATCTACCCTGCCGGACTATGTCGGGTAGCTACGACTTCAAATGCAAGCATCTGAGAAACATGGAGATTTCCTGCAGAAACGCCCGAGCCACCCGACATAGTCTGCCCGATTTACAGGTTGTTCAAGAACCCCAACAAATTGTCGTCAGGTCGGTAGCGGGATGACTTACCGGAATATGGGGAGGTCTTTGCCAACGCCGCCTCCTTCATCGCCAACGTCGCCTCGAGATAGATCTGTGTGGTCTCGACCGATTCATGGCCGAGCCACAGAGCGATGACGGCGCGATCGACGCCCGCCTGCAGGAGGTCCATGGCCATCGTGTGCCTCAAACGATGAACAGTGACGCGCTTTCCATTCAGCGACGGGCAAATGGCAGAAGCGCTCTGGCGGTGTTTGTTCAGCATATACTGAACACCATGAACGCTCAGCCGCTCACCTCTGGCGCTGGGAAACAGGATACTCTCTTCTCCGCGCTGAGGCTCTTTCAGCCAGCTTCTCAAGACTGCGGTCGTAGACTTTGCGAATGGCGTGCAGCGTTCCTTGCGCCCTTTGCCAATGACGCGCAGGTGGGCGCCCGTTCCGAAGAACAGATCGTCGCGCTTGAGACCGGTGATCTCCGATAGCCGCAATCCGGTCTGCACGGCGACCAGCAGGAACGCGTGATCACGTCGCCCGGACCAGGTCGATTGATCCGGTGCGGCCAGCAAGGCATCGACCTCTGGGCGGGTCAGGAAATTGACCAGGGTTCGAGTGAATCGCTTGCTGGGGATCGCGAGCACGCGTTGAATTTGGGCGGAATGCTCGGGTGCTTCGAAGGCCGCATAGCGAAAGAAGGAATGAATCGCCGTGAGGCGCAGGTTGCGGCTGCGGACGCTGATACCGTGATGGTTCTCCAGATCATCAAGGAAGGCAACGATCAACGGCGCGTCGATTTCCGCGAAGCTCAACCGAGACGGCGGCTTATGCACTGTTCGTGCAGTGAACTTCAGCAACTGCCGAAATGTGTCGCGATAGGAACTGATCGTATGGGGGCTTGCCTGCTGCTGTTGCATCAGGCGTTGGATGAAAAAGCGCTCCAAGAGTGGCGCCAGGCTGGCATGTTTGGTCATGTCCGATCCTCCCATCTGCGCTCGAGGCGGCGCATTGCTTCTTTCATCAGTTCGGGTGAACCGCTGAGGTACCATTGGGTATCGGCCACGTGGACATGGCCAAGATAGGTGGACAAAATGGGCAGGAGCCGCTCGGGATCCTGCTCGGCTTCGTACCACCGCACCAGCGTGTTCGTCGCGAACACATGCCGCTAATTCCGAGCTCGGAATTATCGGCATAACTCCGAGTGCCGGATTATTCCGAGTCACGCCATCGCTGCGGCGTAATTTTTTAATGATTGCAAGTAATTGGATCAGCGTCGGCCGTTGATTGCTCGGCATTATTCGGCTGCTCTTTCTGAGCGTGGACTTTCCCACGCTACAGGGAGACAGACGAATGCTTGATCTGAATGAGACGCTAGCCGAAGATCGCTGGATAGGCCGATTGGCTAGCCACCTGGATGGTTTCGAGGCTTTGCTCGATGGCCAGGGATACGCCAAAGCGACTGTTCGGGAGAAGATGAAGCTCCTGGCTGGTTTCAGTGCTTGGGTGGAGAGGCAGGATGTTCCGCTGAGCTTGCTCGGGGAAGAGGACGCAGATCGATTTCTGACGGAACTTGGTCGGCGCCCGAGGCGTGGCGATGCCTGGACCATTCGGCAGTTGCTCCGATATCTGCGCGACACGGGCGGCGTGCCGGTACCGCTGCTGGAGGTCGATACGAGCGCCAAGGGTAAGCTGATCGACGCATTTGGGGAATTCCTGCGCACCGAGCGTGGTCTCTCGGCATCGACATTGACGAACTATCTGCCGATTGTTCGTGGGTTCCTAGACGAACAGTTTGGCGGCAACGATCCGGATTTTGACCGCTTGCGAGTGGGCGACGTTCATCGGTTCATCGTGCGGCGCGCCCAGGCCGGTTCGCCCGGCCGCGCCAAGTTGGCGGTCACGGCGCTGCGTTCGTTTCTGCGCTTCCTCCAGCAACGCGGGTTGCTTGCCACCGATCTCGCTGTCGCGGTGCCTGGGATCGCCGGCTGGCGCTTGGCACATCTGCCGAAGGCGCTGCCTGCCGAACAGGTCGAACGGCTCCTTGCGTCTTGCGACAGGAGAACACCGGCCGGCCGCAGGGACTACGCGGTTCTGATGCTGCTCGCGCGCCTCGGCTTACGGGGTGGCGAAGTCTCAGCCTTGACCCTGGACGATCTCGACTGGGATTGCGGCGAGATCGTCGTGCATGGCAAGGGTCAACGGCTGGCGCGGCTGCCACTGCCGGCGGATGTCGGTGCCGCCTTGGTCGACTATCTGCGGCAAGATCGGCCTGCTTGCTCAACACGCCGCGTCTTCATTCGCATAAAGGCGCCCAGACGGAGTTTTGTCAGCCCGTCGACTATTTGCTGCATCGTCCATCGTGCGCTCAAGCGCGCCGGTCTGACGCCGGCGTTCAAGGGTGCGCACCTGTTGCGTCACTCACTCGCCACCGATCTGCTGCGCCGCGGCGCTTCGCTCGTTGAAATCGGTCAACTTCTCCGCCACAGCCAGCCGAACACGACACAGATCTATGCCAAAGTCGACATCGCGGCGTTGCGTGCCATTGCGCTACCCTGGCCAGGAGTCGCATCATGAGCGCGTTGCAAGCGGCGCTCGAAGAGTACCTGGCCGCGCGCCGCGCCCTCGGCCATAAGCTGCGTCTTTCCGGACGGTTGCTGCAGCGCTTCGTTGTCTTTGCCGAATCTTCCGGCGCCACCGTCATCACCACCGAGATTGCCCTGGCCTGGGCCATGCAGCCGGCAGAGGCACAGCCCGCCCAGTGGGCCAACCGGTTGGCGATGGTTCGCCGGCTCGCGCGCTATTGCAGCGCCATTGACCCGCAGACCGTCGTCCCGCCGCCCGACCTTCTTCCTCACCGGTATCGTCGGCCATCGTCGCCCTATGTTTACCGCGACGAAGAGATCACCCGACTGATCGACGCGGCAAAGCGCTTGCCGTCGACAGTCGGCCTTCGCCCGCAGACCTATGCCACGCTCTTCGGCTTGTACGCGGCGACCGGCATGCGCTGTAACGAACCGCTGCGTCTCGATCGCGGCGACACCGATCTCGTTGATGGCGTGCTGACGGTTCGCGACACGAAGTTCGGCAAGTCGCGCTACGTGCCGCTTCACCCCTCGACGCAACACGCTCTCAAAATCTATGCGGCCAGCCGAGACCGGTCATGCCCCAATCCCCTGAGCTCCAGCTTCTTCCTTTCCGAGCGCGGCATGCGTTTAACCGAATGGGCCGTGCGGTGGACGTTCGTCAAGCTGTCGCGCGAGGTCGGCCTCCGCGGCGCCAATGACTCCCGCGGGCCACGCCTGCACGACCTTCGCCACCGACTGGCCGTGACAACATTGCTGCGCTGGTATCGCAACGGCATCGATGTCGAACGCCACCTGCCCGAGTTGGCGACCTATCTCGGCCATGCCCACATCACCGACACCTATTGGTATTTGACGGCAACGCCGGAGCTGCTGCAGCAAGCGCTGCTGCGGGCGGAACAATCTCAGCCGGAATCCCGCCCATGAGCGCCGCCCCAACGTTCCCCGCTCTTCTTGAGGCCTTCTTCACCGATCGCCTCATCAGACAACGACAAGCAAGCCCGCATACGCTGGCGAGCTACCGCGATACCTTCTGCCTGCTGCTGGCCTATGCCCAGCGGCAGCTACGCAAGGGGGCCTCGCACGTCACCTTGCCGGATCTCGACACCGCCTTCCTTGGCGCCTTCCTCGATCATCTCGAACACGAACGCGACAACTGCGCCAGGAGCCGCAATGTCCGTCTTGCCGCCATCCATTCCTTCTTCCGCTATGTGGCCTTGCATGCGCCGGAACACAGCGCATTGGCTCAGCGCGTGCTCGCCATTCCGAGCAAGCGTTACGTGCGCCGGCCGGTCGCCTTCCTCAGTAGCGTCGAAGTCGCCGCCTTGCTCGCCGCCCCCGACCTCGGCAGCTGGATCGGGCGCCGTGACCGGGCGCTTCTGTTGCTGGCCGTGCAGACCGGCCTGCGTGCTGCCGAAATCGTCGGCCTTCGCTGCGAGGACATTGTCCTTGGCCCGGCCGCCTATGTGCAATGTCAGGGAAAGGGCCGAAAACTCCGCAATACCCCGCTTCGCAAGGATACGGTCACGGTGCTGCGTGCCTGGCTTGCCGAGCGACGCGGGCGGAGCGCCGATCCTGCCTTCCCGACGATAAGCGGCACGTCATTGAGTCACGACGCACTTCAATATCTGCTGAACAAGCACCTCGCCGTCGCACGTCGCCACTGCCCATCGCTGGCCAGCAAGCACGTAACGCCGCATGTCCTGAGGCATACCCTGGCAATGGACCTGCTCCAGCACGGCGTCGACCGCTCGGTCATTGCTCTGTGGCTGGGCCACGAGTCGGTCGAAACCACCGCCATCTATCTTCAGGCCGACATGAAGCTCAAGGAGCAAGCTCTGGCGAAGACCGACACGGCCGACATCCGGTTGGGCCGCTACAAGCCCGACGACCATCTCCTTGCATTCCTGAAGAGCCTCTGATTATGCCGACCCAACAGCCACAGATCGCCCGCACTCTTTGGCCTCCCGGACCGTCACTCGGAATAATCCGGCACTCGGAGTTATGCCGCATGTCATGCAGGCGCGGGCCGTGGCTGTCGGTTGCGCCGCGCAGGCCGATCTGGCGAGACAGAGCATAGAATGTTCGATGAATGTCTCCCACATCAAGGCGGTTGCCCAACTGGGAAGTGAACAAATAGGGAGACGCCGCCTGGGCTGCACAATGCTGCCGGCGGCGTTTGAGATAATCCTGGAGCACTGTGCTGGTTGATGCGTGCATCGGCACAAGACGGGACTTTCCGAACTTCGTGCCGCGGATCGTCAGCACAGCGGCATCGAAATCGATGTCCGAGAGCTTGAGGTTGCGGGCTTCGCCGAGGCGCAGGCCGGAAACGCTCAGCAATCCGAACAGGCAATAATAGGTCCACGGCCTGAGCTTACCGCGGGTATATCGGCACGGCATCTCAAGCGCTGCGGACAGGAGGCGCTCGATGTCTTCCTTTGAATAGAGATAAGGCCGTGCCCGCTTCGGGCGAAAGGGTAGCAAACCGTCTGGGGGAATCTGGGTCCGCGGATCAGTGGCAGCTCGATGACGGGCGAATACGCGGACGTAACCCAGCCGCCTCGCCCAATGCGAAGGCTGCGCATGCGATGGTCGCTGAGCCCAGGCAAGGGCCAGCTCCGTCGTGATATATGGCGTGTCGTTGGCCTCCAGGAAGGTGACGAAATCGATCAATCCTCTTCCCGCTTCTCGTAGCTTGAACCCCAATCCGCGGCGCATCTCGATATAGTCGTGGGCAGCCTGTCGGAGTGCGCTCATTGAACTTCTCCCGGCCATGCCACCGCCAATGTTCGCAGGGCGTTGAGGTCAACCTTGGCGTAAATCGCCGTTGTCTCCACATGACGGTGCCCCAGAACTTCGCCGATCTCACCGAGCGAGGCGCCGCCCCGCAGCATCTCTGAAGCGAGGCCGTGGCGGAACTGATGCGCTCCCTTGGTGGGAGCGTCGATCCCGGCCCTTTTGAGTGAGCGTCGGATAATTGACCCGAGTCCACTCTGGCCAGTGAAACCACGGATCGGGGCCTTGTCGCGCAAAAAGACGCGACGACTGGCATTGCGTGGACGCGACTTCCGCAGGTAGTAGGCAATCGCCTCGCCAACATCCGCAGGCAACGGAAGATCGTTGCGCTGCCCGTTCTTGCCAACCACATGGATCTCTCCGGCTGCCCAATCGATATTGTCGAGTTCGAGCGTCACCAGCTCGCTCGACCGCAATCCCAATCGCGCCAATGCGAGGATCATCGCATAATCGCGACATCCGATGGGCGTATCCCGATCAATGCTGGCGAGTAAACGAGCTACCTCTTCGCGGCCGATCGCACGAGGAATAGACGAGAGCGACCAGTTTGCCACGATCGGAACTGCTGCCGCCAAGTCTGACGTGATGTCTCCACGATAACGCGCATAGGAGAGAAACGACCGCAATGCGGTCGTCATGATTTTGGCGCGTCGCATGTTGAGGCGCGAAACCCTCTTTTGCACGAAATCGGTCACGTCGACGGCGCGCAGTTGCGCGAGCGACACCCCACCATCACTGAAGCGGTAGTTGAGAAAATCTCGAACGACTGGCCGGTAATTTATAATCGTTGGACGAGACAGCGCACGTGCATCCTGCAAATATTGCTCATATGCTAGCACATGTTGTTCTACCGGTGATGGACTGTACGGGGCCTCAATCTCTTCGGCGATTGCATTCTGGCTTCGTAAAAAAGCCAATAGATGCCGAAGAGCGGCGTTATCTCCACGCTTTGGCTGCTGCACTCGGTCCAGCAAATAACGCCCAGGATGGTCTCCACTTATGTCGCTTAGCTCAATCCCCTTTTGCCGGAGCCACTTGCTGAAGCCTGCAGCCATCAGCACCTGGTTCCTCAGGGAAAAAAGACCGTAGCCTCGATCAACAAGCCATTCGGCGAACGGAATAACGTAACTCGTCACCGGGCCCTCTGGCGGCCGCGACAACGCCAAATCATCATTGATGAAATACTTCATAGTTGGCTCCCTTTCCAAGCTGAATTGCTGGACGGGTTACAAACTATGTCTACACGCTATCTATAACTCTTTGAAATATTTGATCGAAATCTAGCTACCCGACATAGTCCGGCAGGGTAGATAGTGCCGGAAGGCGTGTGGCGTTACGTGCTTGGCACGCAGCGTTGGCATGGTTTCGGCCGCCGCCTTCACGTAGGCGGCGAGCTTGAACCGGACTCCCGAGGCGCTGAGCGGCTCACCATAGTGGTTGACGAACAGCCGCTGGTCGGGCGCCCGCGGTTGCCGTTCAAGCAGTTTCTTCAGCAACATCACGGTTTCCGGCCAGAGCGGGCAGATACGTTCCTTCCGGCCCTTGCCGGTCAGACGCACGCAGTTCGGGCTTTCGAACCGGATTGCTTCGGGGCACAGGTCGAGCGCTTCCTGTATTCGTGCGCCGCTGTTGTAGAGGAACGAGAACAGCGCATGATCGCGCATGCCCTCAACTCTCGAACGATTTGGCTGAGCGAGGATCGCCGTTACTTCCGCCGGATCCAGATAGCACGGTTCCGACACCGGAGCGCGCTTGATCGGGATGTGGAGGACTTCGACGCATTGCGCGATCGATGCGGGATCCCTGGTGGCCACGAAGTGGAAGAAGCTGCGGATCGCAGCAAGCCGGCAGTTGCGCGTGCCGATCGTACCGCCACGTTCACGTTCGGCGTGGCGGAGGAACGCGGCGATTTCGTTGGCGGCCAGATCGGCCAGCGTGATCATAGCCACCTTCTTCCCAGCACGCTGCGCAACGAACCGAAGCAGCAGCCGCCAGGTGTCGCGGTAGGACCGGACTGTGTGGATGGACGCGTTGCGCTGCTCGACCAGCCATTCATAGAAGAACGCGCGCAGCAGGACCGGGAACCGATCATCCCTGCTCATGACCCCACCTCCTGCCTCAGATTGAGGCATGGTGCGCCAACTGCCCGGAACCGCTCATTTGCATAATGCAGCAGGTCCTGCGTCACGGTGATGTAGACCAGGGTGGAGTTGATGTCCCGATGGCCGAGGTAGGTGGCTAGGAACGGCAGGCGATCCTGTGGATTGATGCCCGTTCGGTACCATTCGAGGATCCTGTTCACGACCATCGAGTGGCGCAGGTCATGAACGCGAGGACCTGTTTTTCCTCGCAATGGCTTCAGCCCAGCGCGGCGTATGACGTCAGCAAGCAGCCAGGTGATCATTTCCGGCGTGTAATGGCCGTCGCCTCGCTCGTGCCAGAACAGGCCGGAGCGCGCGTCCTGTGATCCACCGGCACGCCGCCGCGCATCGATGTAGGCCCGAAGCTCGACTACAACGCTGTCGGGTAGCGGCAGAATCCGGGTCTTGAAGAACTTGGTCTGCCGGATGGTTATCGTACCGTCCTGCAGGTCAACGTCACCAAGATCGAGACGGGCAAGCTCGCCGCGCCGTAAGCCTGCGCAATAAGCCAGCAGCAGCATCGTGTACATGCTCCGCGGTCGAAGCGGCACCCGTGGCGACGGATACGTACGTGCGACGTCGAGCATCCGTCGCACGTCGGCAGGCGAGTAGATATGGGGCTTTCGCCATTGCCTGGCGGCCTGCTTCCTCGGTCTCGGGTCCGGTCGCCGCTCAGGCATCGACGGGTCGCGGTGACGAAGGATTTTCGCCAAGACGCGCTTGAGCTTTTCGCATTCCTCCGCGTGGTGACGCGTGCCATTCGTTGCCGCCCATCGATCGATCATGGCGCTCAGCGGTTCGGTTTCCGGTCCCGGATGCGACTGCAGGAACCGGTCGAACCGCAAGAGCAACAGGGGCTGCGAAGTGTATTTGTATCCTCTGCGCCGCATCATCGCGACATGCTCGGCCATCATTTTTCCCAGTACGCTGCCGAATGGCCTAGGCTGGCGCAGTTCGGCAAGAGCCTGTTCCGGATCCCGCGACGCCAATGCCCGCCAGATCGGCATGCTCTGCTTGATATTGCACTCATCGCGCAGAGCGGCGACGGGATTGCGTTCGATCGCGCCGATTTCCACCAGGCGTTCGAGGAACCGGTCAATGATGCGGGTGCGGTGCAAGAGCGTGGATGCCGCCCGGCGAATGGCTGATTCTCGTAGCCAGGCCAGCAGCACTTCTTGACCGAGTGCCTCGTAACGTTCGGCGACATCCTGGAAGCCATGCAAGACCTGCCTATAACAGGTTCGGCTTTTCATGCTGCGCAGATCAAGGCTCGCGACATAGCGGCCGATGTTCGCGCGGTCGGGATCGGGCCAGCGGGCGGTCATGCCAGCACCTCCATGCCCGGCACGTCAAGCGCGATAGTCCTGAGGTCCTCGGTAGCAAGCTTGAGGTAGGGAGCCGTCGATCCTGTCGAACGGTGTCCCAGGAGGTCGCCGATGACCTTTTGAGGCACTGCGGCCCGCAGCATTTCGACCGCGCGCGCATGACGGAAGATATGAGGTCCACACTTACCACGCGGTTGGACGCCAGCGTCAGCGCACCACCTCGGCCGACAACGCCAGATCGCGCACCAGGATCGTCTCATACCCCTTGAAGCGAGAGCCCGCAGGAGCGCTCACCGCAACCGTCACCTCGCGGCTCACGCGACCGCCGTCGCGCTTGGCGCCGCGCCGGCGGCGCTTGCCCTTGCCAGATGTCGGCTGCGTCGCCTTCTCCATGCCCGATGGCTTGGTCGGCTTGACCGGGGGACGCGGCGGCAGGTCCTTCAGCCGGGCGATCTCATCCTTCAGGGTCTGGTTCTCGGCGCGTAGCGCCTGGTTCTCAATCTCAAGGCTCTCGACCCGGCCTTGAAGACCGCGCACTTCGCCGATCAGCGCAGAAACCAGCCCGCGGAGTTCCGCAAGCGAAAGCGAATCAGTCGGTGGTAGCGTCACGGGCCTTTATCAACCAAAGACAGCTACGGCTGATTTGATGATGATGCCGCCATCCGGGCTTCGGCGCATCTGACGACCCGTGGCGGTGCGAAAAACATTCGTCAATTGCAGCGCAGGCGGCACGCGCGACCACAAGGTTCGCACGCTCTCCCGGCCATGCCGGGTTTTGCGAATGACGTTTCCTGTGACGACGCGCTGCGACCATCGGAAGCCGACCTCGTGGAAATACAGGTCGGCATGCTGCGGGCTGATATGATGAAAGACGCCGGCGATGGTACGGCGGACGCGGGAGTTGAAACCTTCGACCGAATTGACGTGGACGGCGTCGCGCACATACTCACCGCTGGAATGCTTCACTGTCTCATGCTTGGCAAAGCTCTACCAATGGCCATGAATGCCTTCCACTCGTCGCTCATCAAATGAGCTCCCAATTCGATCTGCGCTTCAATGACGCGTTCGCTTGCTCGCGCCGAGAGACTGGTCACGACCGCGGCACGCGCGTCACCGGCCAGAGTGCCAGGCATGACGTCACTCGGGCGCCGCACCATTGCCATGACTGGCGTTTTGTCCGTATTCGCCTGGCCTTTCCGGCCGCGGCCCGGAGGCGGGTCGTCGGGATTCTTTCTGGGCCTTCCACCGAGATGGAAATGGTCGATCTCCACCGTGCCGGCGAGCATGTTCTCCCGCGCCACCATGAGACGCAGTGCATGTCCCATCCGCCAGGCCGTTGGCTGGCTCACCCCGAGCGCCTCGGCCAGGCGCACCGACGACAAGCCCTTGTCGGATTGCAGTAACAGCCACATGGCCTTCAGCCAAACACGCAAGGGAAGCTTCGTGGAGTGCAGAGGCGTGTGTGTCGTCACCGTGAACTGGAACCGGCAATCGCCGCTGGAACATTGATAAAGACCCGGTCGGGCGCGACGCTTGCCGGTATCGCGACCGGCAAGCGCAATCGAGCGTTTGTATCCGCAGGCGGGGCAGATCCGGCCATCCGGCCACACCATGCTTTCCAGCAACCGACGGCAATGCTGCTCATCCCGGAAGGCCGCGATCATTTCTTCAACAGTCCGAATGTTGGAAAGCGCTGCAAGCATTTCAGGCATTCTCACCTCCTTAGACCAGCCCGAAGAATCGCATGAAAAGCCATACATCACAAGGATATTGCGGTCTTTGGTTGATAAAGGCCGCGTCACGCAAAGGGTGAATCACGAACGCACGCGCCTGCAAACCCCCACCGCCCGGTAATCTGCCCCGGTTACGCCGGCAAGAAGATTGTCGGCCGCAAGCGCCACATTGCCGTCGATACCGATGGGCGGCTCTTGATGGTCAACCTCACCACCGCCGACATCTCCGACAGTGCCGGGGCTTAGGCGGTCCTGGACGGCATCCGCAAGCGTTGGCCCTGGGTGAAACATCTGTTCGCCGACAGCGCCTATGACCGGCTGAAGCTCATGGACAAAGCCGCCTATCTCGACTTCGTCGTCGAGATCATCCGTCGATCCGAGGACCAGAAGGGCTTCCAGGTCCTGCCCCGCCGCTGGGTGGTCGAGCGCACATTCGGATGGATGACGCGCTGGCGGCGCCTCGTGCGCGACTATGAACAGCGCATCGACGTCTCTCACGCCATGATCCTCGTCGCCATGGGTGGAAACATGATCCGACGAAATGCACATCCCTGATTTTCAAAACAGATGGGGTGATTGGGGTCTCGGCCGAGCCAGATGATGGCGGCTGCTCCTGTCGAAATGTGAAAACGTGGTCGATGTGAGTCGCCACAAACATTTGGAAGGAGCAGCCATGAAGTACTTTGCCGGACTGGACGTGTCTTTGGAAGAGACCTCTATTTGCATTGTCGACGAGACTGGCCGGATCGTGAAGGAGGCGAGAGCGTTGAGCGATCCGCAGGCGTTGTGTGACGCGCTGAAGGGGACCGGCTTGCCGCTTGAGCGGATCGGCCTGGAAGCGTGCTCGCTGACAGCCTGGCTTCACGATGGATTGCACGCCGAAGGCTTGCAGGCGATCTGCATCGAGACGCGGCAGGCCAATGCGGCGATGAAGACCATGCCCAACAAGACCGATCGCAATGACGCCCGCGCGCTGGCGCAGATCATGCGCACCGGCTGGTATCAGCAGGTGCACGTCAAGAGCCGGCAGTGCCGGCTTTGGCGCTCGCTGCTGGTTGCCCGCCGCACGGTGCTGAACGAGATGCGTTCGATCGAGAACGTGGTGCGGGCGATGCTGCGCGAGGCCGGCGTCAAACTGGGCTTGCCGTCGCGCAGCGCTTTTGCCGGCCGCGTGCGGGAACTGGCCGGCGCCGACGCCCAGATGATGGCGATGGTCGAGCCGCTGCTTGCGATCCTCGCCGTCATGCTGGGAGAGTTCGCCCGCCTGACCAAGCAGGTTCTCGATATCGTGCGCAAGGAGGAAGTCTGCCGGCGGCTGATGAGCGCGCCGGGCGTCGGGCCGATCACCGCGCTTGCCTTCCGCGCCACGATCGACCGGCCGGAGCGGTTCGGCTCGTCGCGGGCGGTAGGGGCGCATCTGGGGCTGACGCCGGCGCGCTACCAGTCCGGCGAGACCGACATCCAGGGAAGGGTCAGCCGCTGCGGCGATGAACTCGCCCGCACCGCCCTCTACGAGGCAGCGCATTCGCTGCTCGTGCGATCGAAGAAGTGGTCGAGCCTCAGGGCCTGGGGCATGACCATCGCCAGGCGCCGGGGCATGGCGCGGGCGCGGGTGGCGGTGGCCCGCAAGCTCGCGGTCATCCTGCATCGCATGTGGGCCGAGGCAACCGAATTCCGCTTTGGAAAGGAGCCTGCCGCGGAGCGGCGGCGGCGTGAACCGAGGCCAATCAAAGGAACACGCAACACGAACAAAGCCTTCGCCCGAAACGGCGATGCCCGGATCGTTCCGTGGGGACGATGGGCGAGGCGATCTCGTTGAGAGTCCCGAACCTGCCGGCCAAAACTCGGCAAAGTCGTGAAACAGATTGAGACGCCTCGCTCTCCTGACCCCATCATGCGGCGGCCAGAGCGCCGACCGCGAAGAGAAGCGAGTGACCCACGGAACGGTCCAGAAAAAAGTGCAGGAGCATCTTGACCTCAACGACCCCAATCAGAGAGGTCTCTAAGTGCTGCTGCGGATCTTGGCGTGCGGCGGCATCGGCCTGTCGGTTCTGCGGAACTAGCACGGCCGAGGCCGGATTGAGAATTGGCATGCCTTGGAAACCGCAATTTGCAACCGGTAAATCGCCTCAATCCGGCTTCACCACTCCCGCGCAATAAGCAGCTATTGCAACAAAACCTGCAGATAAATTTGCAGAAGCTTTACAACCGCAGATGGCTGACAATGTTACCTTCCCCCAAAGTCTGAGGTCGGGCGCGCCAAGAAAAGGGCGCAAGCTGTTCTTCTCTCGGACCGCAGGGAAACATCCACCGACAAGGGGACAGTGATGGCACGAAGAGCTCTAATTTTACTTGGCAGCGCAAGTAATAGCGCGCTATATGTCAAAGCGGCCCGGCGTCTTGAGCTTGATCCAATTACCCTATCGCCTGATCCAGCTCGGTGCGACTATCTTGCGGCGGAAAGCGCTGAGGCAATCCGTGTCGATACAGACAATCTCGATGCGCTGATCAGCGAATGTTCCCAGCTACGTGCGACCCATGACATAGCAGGCATTACCAGCGCCCAGGAGACGGCCTATGCGGCGGTTGGCAAGCTCTGCCGGTATTTCGATCTGCCGGGACCGGACCCAGCAGCGATTGAAAGGTGCTGCGACAAATTCATTCAACGTGAGTTCCTCGCGCAGGCCGGCGTACCAATACCTGCTTATCGCTTAGCAACGAATGTAACGGAAGTAGAAAGCTCTGCCGCGGAGATCGGCCTGCCGGTGATTGTAAAGCCAGCTGCCGGCATCGGCAGCAGGGGGGTCCGCTTGTGCCGCAATCTCGATGAGGTAGCGGAACATGCGAACCATCTGGTGGGTGGGCCTATATGGCAGTCATCGCCAAGGATACTGGCCGAAGAGTTCGCACAAGGCCCCCATTATAGCGTTGACATAATGGGAAATGAGGTTGTTGGAATTGCCGCCGCGGACTTCGGTCGCCCACCACATTTCGTCTGCCGCGAATACGTCCAGCCAGCCGTTCTGACTGACGACGAGCATAAGCGTATCGTCGATGTTTCGCTGAGCTGTTTGCGAGCTCTCGGGCTTGGCTGGGGGCCAACGAACATTGATCTACGCTGGACAAAGCTTGGCCCAGTCATCATTGAAGTCAACCCGCGTCTTGCTGGCTCGCCCACCCCTCAACTGGTCCAATTGGCCTACGGGATCGATCTCGTCACTGAGCACATCAAACTTGTCATCGGGGATGAATTGAATTTGCGCAGAAGGCATTCGTATAGTGCGGCCGCGCGGATCCTAATTCCTGATCGTGATGGCATCCTGGATTGGATTGACGGCTACGGTCAGGCCGCGGCTGTACCAGGTGTCGCCGAAGTCAAATTGTTCGTTCAACCTAAGACGCAGATCGCCAGGAACGGCGACGAGCGAGACAAGATCGGACACGTCATCGGCGTTTCATCCAGCCCTGCTCAGACCGCGGCGATACTTCAGCGCGCCGTCGACTTAATCCATTGGTCAATCACGCCATCTCTCACTCTTGGCCAATAGGAAAACGTTCAAACAGATCGAGTAGGATTCGACGTGCTACAGAAAGCTCCCCTCCTCGCCTCCAGGCCATTCCAGGTCACCAATCGCCAGGTGCTAGCGATCGCCATTCCCATGACACTCGCATGCCTCACGACGCCGCTGCTCGGCCTCGTCGACACGGCTGTGATCGGCCAGTTCGGGGATGCCGCGATGCTTGGAGGTCTGGCAGCCGGGGCCGTGGTTTTCGATCTTGTCTTCGCAACATTTAATTTTCTGTGCTCCGGTACGACCGGACTCGTCGCTCAAGCTTTCGGCAGCGGCGATACTCTCGAAGAGAGGGCGGTCTTCTGGAGGGCATTTGTACTGCCTCGATTTCAGGGTTGGCTCTGGTCCTGCTTGAGCCGCTGATTGCCGTGATCAGCGAATCTTTCATGAATGCGGAACAGCCGGTGACCACCGCGATGGATCTCTATCTGCGCATCCGCCTCATCTCGGCTCCTGCCGCTCTCATCAATTATGTGATTCTCGGCTACTTTCTAGGGCGCGGCAATGCCGCCGTCGCACTGTTCCTGCAGCTTCTCCTCAACGGGGTGAATGCCGCGTTGTCGATCTTTCTCGGTCGTTATCTCGGCTGGGGCATAGCAGGCGTCGCCTGGGGAACCGTGTGCGGCGAGGCCGCCGCCACGATCGCCGGGATGACGATCCTCTTCGGACGCTTCCGCGCTATGCCGAAACTGTCGCGCCAGCAAACGTTCAATATGGTGGCAACAAGGCGGATGCTTCACCTCAATGGCGACATCATGATCCGTTCCTTGTGCTGATGGGAGCGTACATCCTGTTCACGCGGCAAGGCGCTCAGTTTGGCACGTTGGTTCTTGCCGCCAATGCGGTGCTGATGCATTTTTTTCTGATCTCGAACTATTTGCTCGACGGGTTCGCGGCCGCCGTCCAGCACCTCGCTGGCCACGCCCTCGGCGCCCGTGATCATCCGGCTTTCTTGCGCGCTGTCAGGCTGACCTTGGGCTGGGGATTCGCGCTTGCAGGCGTTCCGAGCGTCCTGGTCTTCGCGTTCGGCGAACAATTGGTCGGCGCCATAACGAGGACAGCGGACGTGCGTGCGGAGGCGGTTGTCTACCTTCCTTGGGCAGCGTTTGCGGCCTTGAGCGGCGTGCTGGCCATCCAGATGAACGCCGTTTTCATCGGTGCCAGCTGGTCGCGCGATATACGCAATATGATGCTAATATCATTCGCGGCCTTTATCGCCGCTTTATTCGCATTCGGGCAGACGTTTGGCAACCACGGGCTCTGGGCCGCCCTTCATATTTTTATGCTCGTGCGAGGGATAAGCCTGCTGTCGATCATGCGTCGCCGTGTGCGCACCGCCTTCTGGAACGATGATCGGTCGGCTACTTCGCCAGAGTCCTTGGGCGCACGGAAAGATCGGTAGCCGCGGATCATTTCCAGCGGCCACACCCGGATGACCGATCCTACGCTGCCGCTGAGCGGTTTGTCATCTGTTGAGGCAAGGCCGTCTTCGCCCGTTTCGACGGCGGCATGCTGTCGTCCAACAGCGGCGTCCTGGCTCAGGCCCGAGGTGGAAAAAGCGGCTGCGTGTGGCGGACCGTCTGGCGCGCTGCAGCGACGATCCGCGCTGCCCGGACCAAGTCGTCCACAGCCTGGCCGACATGATCGACTTCCGCATGAAGATGATTGCCGCCGGTTACGAGGATGGCAATGATGCCACCCTTCGACAAGCTCAGGCGGTTGCGTCCCGATCCGATCTTCAAGAGGGCCGACGACCGGCCTGGCTGCGAGAACTGCGGTGCCGTAATGGCTCGCCATCTCGGCATAGGTCCGGTTGAGACTGCCATCAACGCCGAAGTGCCGGCCAGCAAGGCCGACCACGTCATTCTCGACAACTACGGTGCTCACAAACACCCGAAAGTGCGCGCCTGGCTCGACCGGCATCAGCGCTTCACCTTCCACTTCACACCGACCTCGTGTTCGTGGCTCAACGCGGTGGAGGGCCGGCCGCGGCCGACGTTTCGGTTTTTGTTTGCTGATCTGGGGCAGGGCAGTGCGCCACAATCCAAGAAAAAGGGGAGCTAAAAATGGAAATCTCTCGACGTGAAATTATCAAGACGGGTTTGGCTGCGGGAGCGGCTTTGTCTATCCCGTCGGTTCTGCGGGCGCAGACGACACCGACGGCAGGGCAGATCGTTCGGATGGAAGTGGGTGACCTCCAAGTCTTCGATCCGATCTTTACGACAACTGACATCACCATGAATCATGCCTTGGCGATTTACGATACGCTGTTTGCGTTAGATTCCAAGCTTGTGGCGCATGGTGGGGAAGTGGGGCGTTTCCGACGACAAGAGGACCTATACGTTCGAGCTGCGGGACGGCTTGGGCTGGCACGACGGCACCCCTGTCACCGCGGCGGACTGCGTCGCCTCGATCCGTCGCTGGGGCCAGGTGCATCCCGGCGGGCAGCTGATCATGGCGCGCGCCAGAGACATCTCGAAAAAGGACGACAAGACCTTCACGATCGCGCTCAAGGAGCCGATGGGGATTCTTATCGATGTCTTGGCGGACCTGACGCCCCCGTGCCTGTTCATCATGCGCGAGAAGGATGCGAATCGCCCCGCAACCGAACAGGTGACCACAAATATCGGGTCGGGGCCGTTCAGGTTCAATGAAGCTCTCGCCAAGCCGGGTGCGAGTTTCACCTACGACCGCAACGACAAATACGTGCCGCGCAAAGAGCCGTCCGATGGATTGGCCGGCGGGAAGATCGTCAACGTCGATCGCGTCATTTGGGACAATATCGCCGATCAGCAGACTGCTCTCTCGGCCTTGCAAGCCGGCGAGATTGATTACCTGCAGGACCCGCCCGCCGATCTTTACCCGGTGATCGAGAGCGATTCCAACCTTGAACTCCAGGTTCTGGACAAGGGGGGGTGGGACATGGTCCTGCGAATGAATTTCCTGCAGCCGCCATTCAACAACGTCAAGGTGCGCCAGGCGGTGCTTCACCTAATCGATCAGGAGGCGATGTTGCGCGCCGCGTTCGGCAACCCAAAATACTTCAACACGGTCACTTCGATCTTTGGAGACGCTACGCCAGTGTCCAACGACGAAAACACAGGATGGTACAAGGAGGGTGGCGACCCCGAAAAGGCTAAGCAGTTCCTCGCGGAGGCGGGATACGCCGGCGAGAAGGTCGTCATTCTCACTGCGACGGACTGGCGCGAGGGCGACAATGCCTCGCAGTTTCTTGCGGCCGAGTTGCGGAAGATTGGAGTCAACGCCGAGCTCGCGTCGATGACCTGGGGTGAGCTTTCCACGCGCCGGGCGAGCAAAGACCCTGTCGGGAACGGGGGCTGGAGCGTGTTCATTACGTCGGAACCCGATTATTCGCTCGGCAATCCGCTCGCCTCACCATTCCTCCTCGCGAATGGCGACAAGGCTTGGTACGGCTGGCCGATGAACGACGAATATGAGGCGCTGCGGGTCAAATGGGCGGATGTCGAATCGCTCGAAGAGCGCAAGGCGCTGGCCCGCAAGATGCAAAGAGTATGGTGGGATTTCGTCGGCGATGTGAGGTTGGGAAAGTACGTCTCGCCGATCGCGCGACGCAAGACGCTCACCGGCCTCATTGGCATGCCTCAAATCGTGCCGATGTGGAACATGCAGAAGGCCTCGGCCTGATGGGTGCCTACATCCTGCGCAGGATGGTTTCGGCCATCGCCGTCATGGCGATGGTCGGAGTTTTCGTGTTCCTGCTTCTCAGGCTTGCGCCCGGCGACCCGGCGGCCATCATCGCCGGTAGGTCGGCCACGGAGGAGATGATCGCCGGCATCCGCGAGCAGTTGGGACTGAACGATCCTATGCCGGTTCAGTTCATGCGTTGGGTGCGGGACATGCTCGGCGGCGATTTTGGCACCTCGATCTTTGCCGGCCGACCGGTTCTCGAGCTGATCTCGCAGCGGCTTGAACCGACCCTTTCCCTCTCGATCCTGACGATGATCGTTTCGGTGACGATTGGGGTCTCCTTCGGCATCCTTGCCGCCTGGCGAGCTGGCGGTCTTGTTGATCGCATCCTGACGGCATTCGCGACGCTTGGTTATTCTGTCCCGGTGTTTGTCGTCGGCTTCTTTCTCATATACCTGTTCGCGATCAGCACACGGTGGCTGCCCGTCCAAGGATACCAGCCTATCGACCATGGCTTGGGGCCGTGGCTTGTGCACCTGATCCTGCCGACAGTGACTTTGAGTGTTCCCTACATTGCTTACATCGCCCGGATCGCGCGGGCGAGCGTGCTCGAGGTTCTGTCGGAAGACTATATGCGAACAGCCGCCGCCAAGGGCGCGTCGTCCTATGCCATGCTTTTCCACCACGCACTGAAGAATGCGGGTGTCCCGATCCTCACCGTCATCGGCTTAAGTTTCGCAGGTCTGATTGGCGGTGTCGTCATCACGGAAACGGTGTTCAACATACCTGGCGTGGGTCGTTTGGTGGTCGATGCAATCAACAACCGCGATTACCCCATCATTCAGAGCGTGCTCATCCTGACTTCAGGTCTGTACGTCCTTATCAATCTCGCGGTCGATCTGGCCTATACGCTGATCGATCCCCAAATCCGGTACTGATTATGACGCTCATCTCCGCACCAGTTGAAGCCGCGCCGATGGCTCGGCTGCGAATATCTGACCTTCCCCGTCTGGCAAGGCGGCATCCGCTCGTCCTTGTAGGCGGCGGCCTGTTGGTGCTGCTGATCATTCTGGCACTCGCTGCCCCGCTTTACGCCGGCGATCCGTTGAACATGGATCCATTCAAACGCCTTCAGCCGCCTTCGGCCGAGATGTGGTTCGGAAGCGATAATCTGGGCCGTGACGTGTTTGCACGAACGATGTTCGGCGCCCGGATCTCACTTTTGGTGGGATTGACGGCGGCGGCGGGCGCGGCTCTGGGCGGGCTGCTTATCGGAGTCATTGCCGGCTATGTCCGCGGGTTCGACAGCATCGCCATGCGGGTCATGGACGGCCTGATGTCCATCCCGACGATTCTGCTGGCTATTGCGCTCATTTCTCTGACCGGCCCCGGCATCGGCATCCTCATCGTCGCCATCGCAATCCCCGAGACGCCAAGCATCGCACGGCTGGTTCGCTCGGTGGTTCTGGGTGTTCGCGAGCGTCCCTACGTGGAGGCCGCGATCTGCGGCGGCGCGCGCCTGCCGAAAGTGCTGTGGCGGCACATCCTGCCGAGCACCATTCCGTCGCTGATGGTCCAGAGCGCCGGCGTCTGCGCAAGCGCGATCCTGACGGAGGCGGGGCTGAGCTTCCTCGGCGTGGGCGTGCCGCCCGAGATTCCGAGCTGGGGCAACATGATTTCAAGCTCTCGGCTGTATCTCGCCATCGCCCCATTGACGGTGTTCGCCCCCGGCATCTGCCTTGCCGTCACGGTCCTTGCCGTCAACCTGCTCGGGGACGGCCTGCGCGACCTTTTCGATCCCCGCGCCAAGCGGAGGCGCTAACATGCAGATGCATCAAGCCGCAGGGAACGACTTGCTTCTCGACGTTCGAGACCTTGAGACACACTTCTTCGGCGAAGACAGCGTCACCCGCGCGCTGGGCGGCATCAGCTTCCAGGTCAAAAAAGGCGAGACGCTCGGCGTCGTCGGCGAATCGGGATGCGGGAAGAGCGTCACTGCCCTCTCGATCCTTCGCCTGCTGCCAAAGCTGAGCGCCAGGACCGTGGGCGGCGAGGTCCGTTTTCACGGACGCGACCTGCTTGAGTTGTCCGATCGGGAGATGCGAAAGATCCGCGGCGACCAGATCGCCATGATCTTCCAGGAGCCGATGACCAGCCTGAACCCGGTCTATACGGTCGGCCGCCAGATCGCCGAGGCGGTGCAGATCCACACGAAAGCCTCCCGCTCGGTGGCCATGGCAAAGGCCGAAGAGATGCTCCGTCTCGTGCGCATCGCGGATCCCGAGCGTCGCGTCAACAACTATCCCCACGAAATGTCAGGCGGGATGCGCCAGCGCGCCATGATCGCCATGGCTCTTGCCTGCTCACCGGAACTGTTGATCGCCGATGAGCCGACCACCGCGCTTGACGTCACCATCCAGGCGCAGATCCTGCGGCTCATCGTCGATCTGAAAGAGCGCACGGGAACGGCCGTCATGTTCATCACACATGACCTGGGCGTTGTGGCCGAGACATGCCAACGCGTGATTGTTATGTACGCTGGCCGGATCGTCGAGCAGGCGAACGTGATCGATCTGTTTGCGCGTCCCGCGCATCCCTACACCCAGGGCCTCATGCGATCGGTGCCGGATCGGCGGCGCGGCCGACAGCGCCGCCTTCCGGAAATTCCCGGCATCGTGCCAAGCCTGCGCGAGCCCATCGTCGGCTGCAGCTTTGCGCCGCGCTGCCCGTTCGCGATCGATATTTGCCGCGACAAGACGCCCGCCCTGCGAGATGTGGGGTCGGGCCACGCCGCGGCCTGCTGGCGCGCCGAAGAGGTGATGGGCGCATGAGCGGTCCTCTGCTGAAAGTCGAGAATCTGACCAAGCATTATCCGCTCGGTGCAGGATTCCTGAAGAAGACCATTCCGGTGATCCGGGCGGTGGAGGATGTATCCTTTTCCGTCGAGGCGGGGGAGACGCTCTGCATCGTCGGCGAATCCGGTTGCGGCAAGTCCACCGTCGCACGGCTTCTGATGCGACTTGTGGATCCGACGAGCGGGCGCGTGCTGATCGACGGGACCGATATTGCGGGTCTCAAGAAGGACGCGCTTCACGCGTGGCGCCGTCGGATGCAGATGGTCTTCCAGGATCCTTACTCGTCGCTGAACCCGCGGCTCACGGCCGGGCAGATCATTACGGAGCCTGTCGAGAACTTTGAGCGTCTCAGCCGGAAGCAGCGCCAGGCACTTGCCGCGGACCTTCTCCGAAAGGTCGGAATGTCGCCGGAGATGATGCACAGGCTCCCATCCGAATTGTCGGGCGGTCAGCGCCAGCGGCTCGGCATTGCACGCGCCCTGTCGCTCAACCCCTCTCTCATCATCGCCGACGAAGCGGTGTCAGCCCTTGACGTCTCCGTGCAGGCGCAGATCTTGAATCTGCTTCTGGATCTCCAGCAGCAGATGGGCATCGCCTTCGTCTTCATCTCGCATGACCTCGGCGTCGTGGAGCACATCGCGCATCGCGTTGCCGTCATGTATCTGGGCCGCATCGTGGAACTCGCCCCGAGCGAGGCGCTTTTCGCCAAGCCGGTCCATCCCTACACCGAAGCGCTGATCGCCGCAGCACCGGTACCGGATCCGACGCGGGCTCGGCTGGAGGCGCCCGTGGAAGGCGAGGTGCCAAGCCCCATCAATCCGCCGAGCGGATGCGCGTTCCACCCACGCTGCCCGCTCGCGGTCGAGCGTTGCCGCATCGACGTGCCGCCTTTGGTGCCGATGGCAGACGGGCGCGTCGTGGCCTGTCATGTGCGCGCTCCCACCATAGGCATGCCGGTCCACCCGGCTGTGACGGCTAGTTCGCCGCTCCGTCCTGTGGCCTAGCCGCAGACCCCACGGACGCCCAACATCGTTGCCACACGCGGCAAGCACAAGAGGTAAAGGAGAAGCCTATGGAGAACAATTCATACGAGCGCGGTTCTCGGGTAGTCCAGCAGGGTAGGAACTACGATACGGTCGGTTCGGTTCAAACGAACGTAACGGACGGCTTCACGATGGTAGCCGTTGGCGACCTCATCATATCGCGGCCGCTGACCAAATATCATCATCCCGGCTTTGACGACATCGTCAAGATCCTTAGCGATGGCGATGTCACGTTCGGCAACATGGAAACGCTCATCTTCGATATTCGGTCGGTTAAGGGAAGTCCGCAGGCTGAGTACGGCGGGGCGTATCACATCAGTGTGCCGGAACTCGGCCCTGATTTAAGGGCGATGGGATTCAATCTTATGAGTCGCGCGAACAATCATTCGCTTGATTGGGGCGTTGAAGGCATGCGCGAATCGAGCCGTGTGCTCGATGAGAACAGCATCATTCATGCGGGTGTCGGGGAGAACCTTTCACAAGCTGGCGCGGCTCGCTTCTTGGAGACCGCCCGAGGTCGGGTGGCGCTGGTGTCGCTTGCCACTACCTTCATGCCGATGTCTCGAGCGTGCGATCCTGCCGGCGAGGCGCCTGGCAGGCCAGGGGTGAATGCTCTTCGTTTGACGCGAAACATCATTCTTCCGTCGGATATGATTGAGTACGTCAGGCGGGTACGTGATGTCTTGCCAGGCTATGCAGCCGGTGGAAAGGACCCAAGCCGCGTCGTGCTCCTTGCGGAGACTTTCAAAGCAGGCGATCAGCCCAGTTTTAGCTACGAAGCAAACCCGCGCGATGTCGCCGATATTCTAAGAAACGTTCGCCGGGGCAAACAGTTCTCCGACTTCTGCATCGTCACGAACCATGGTCACGAGCCTGATTGGAGTGAGTTGGTTAGCCAGGAACCGGCGGATTACGAGCAATCTTTCGCCCGTAAAATGATCGATTCCGAAGCAGACGCATATATCGGACACGGACCGCATCTGCTGCGAGGCATCGAAATCTACAAGGGCCGACCAATATTTTATAGCCTCGGCAATTTCTTCTTTGATGACCTGCGCACGCCCGTGGGAGCTGACATGTTCGATGCCTATGGCAAAGACCCGCGGATCGACACAGATGCCGAGGTGACTGTCGACGAGCAAGGGAGGGGATACCCGACGCCCGACGGCTTTGTCGGCGCGCTCGGGACACCCGTCTGCTACGAGAGCGTTATCGCGGTCAGTCGGTTTGAGCAGAACCAGCTCGCTGAATTGCGGCTCTGCCCGATTGAACTTGGCTTCTCCAAGAGGTTTGCCAATCGCGGTATCCCGCAGCTGGTCACCGGGTCGCAGGCAAAGGCGATTCTCGAGCGTTTGCAGAAGCTCTCGCAGCCATTTGGGACCGAGATCGCCATCGAGAACGATGTCGGTGTCATCAGACTGAGGCCGCGATGAAAGCGGCTCAGATGCGCTAGTCAAGAGCGCTTGTCGCAACCAGCTACGACGCGCTTTAGATGTCATTGCTATACAACTATGAGGATGTATACGCATGCAAAACGATCGCTTCAGCCTTGAAGAAATCGCCCGTCGGGTGGAGGCTAAGGCTTTCGACTACTGCGCTCTCAGCGACCGTATTTGGGCTACGCCAGAGCTGGCTTTCCAGGAGCATCGTTCAGTTGCTGAGCAGTCTGCTATTTTGGAGGGGGAGGGTTTTCGCATAACGACCAATGTCGGCGGTATTCCAAATGCGTTTGTGGCGGAGTACGGGCGAGGGGGACCGGTCATTGGAATTCTCGGAGAATACGATGCACTGCCGGAACTATCGCAAATTTCGGGCACACTCCGACAAGAGGTTGCCACTCGTGGCGCAGGTGGCCATGGTTGCGGTCATAATCTCCTCGGGGCCGGCTCGGCTCTGGCCGCTGCCGCATTAAAAGAAGCGCTTGCGACCGAAGGTATCGCTGGCACGGTGCGCTACTACGGCTGCCCGGCGGAGGAAAATGGTGGGGGCAAGACCTATATGGCGCGCGCCGGCCTCTTCGATGATCTTGATGTCGCCTTTTGCTGGCATCCGCACGTAGTCAATGAGGTCAGTACTGCGTCCAGCCTCGCTGAGATCCAAGTCTACTTTCGCTTTCATGGGCGGGCGGCACATGCTGCAGCTTCGCCGCATATGGGCCGGAGCGCGCTGGACGCGGTAGAACTGATGAACGTGGGTGTGAACTATATGCGAGAGCATATGCCCGCAGATGCACGTGTGCACTACGCGATCACCAATACCGGCGGCGATGCGCCAAACACGGTGCAGGCTTATGCAGAATCGCTATTTTCCATACGTTCCCCTCTCTTGCCGGATGCTCAACGACTCTTCGCGCGTGTTAGAAAGATTGCTGAAGGCGCGGCCTTGATGACCGAAACCTCTGTTGTTGTTCAGATTGCTGGCGGCAGCTCAAACATCATTCCCAACAAGATTCTGCAAGAAGTGATGTACGACAACATGTGCCGTATCGGTGCGCCTGCCTTCGATGAAGCCGACTACTCCTTTGCAAAGAAGCTTCGCGAGGCGGCACTAACGGAGGAGGACTTGTCGTCAAGTATTGCGTCTCGCGATCCCTCGCTTAAGTCGAAGATCCTCCATGACGGAGTGCTTGCACTGCCGGCGTGGGAGGAGGTGGATATGGGTACAACGGATGTTGGCGACGTGAGTTGGATTGTGCCGACGGCGCAATGCCATACAGCCTGCTTTGCCATAGGTACAGGGTTCCACACCTGGCAGTTGGTGACGCAGGGGAAACTCCCGGCAGCTCACAAGGCTATGATATTGGCGGCACAAACCATAGCCGCCACCGCCGCCGATTGCCTGCGCAACCCAGCAATTCTTGCTCGCGCCAAAGCAGAGCTGAAGGAGCGCATTGGCAGTCATTCGTATGTCTGCCCAATTCCACCGGATGTAATGCCCGACGATCTATGCAAGAAGCCGGCATAGGTCCTAGAATTGGCTTTGTCTGCAGCCAGAGGGCTGGGCAAATTCAGCGTTTGCCGTACTTCAAGGCGGGGCCGCGATGGGGGCGGTTTGCAACCGGAGGGCTGATGAGCCGACAATCGCTCCATTGCGGCAGTCGTGTCGGCTAACGGATATCTCAAGCACTGGACCGCTCCTCAGCAAGGCCGGCATGCCGAGCGTAAAGCGATGATCGACCGCAACCGCGACCTTCCGATCGTCGGCCGAGGACACGCGCTTGTGCGTGCGTCGACCGGCTGCGGCTTGTAGTATCCGCTGGCGCGGCTGATGTTCAGAGCCTTGGGTTGACGGACGTACAGCTCTCCGATCTTGGCGTGAATCGCCTTCAAACCCACCGATCGCGCATTGGCGTTCGCAACGCCCGAGCCGAGAACCCCGACCGAAGCCACCCGGTAGTGCGGCGCGGCAATCAACGTGAGAGCGCAGCGTCAATCAGGATGAGAATGCCGGCGGATTGGAACGCAGGGAGGGCGTAGCCCGACCGGAGTTTCAATCCGCCGGCGGCGCGTTCCTTTTTGGGGGACTTTCGTCTGGTGATCACGGTCGACCGGGTATGCCGGTGGTTTTTCCTGTTGGGGAGGAATCGCTTTGTGCCCGGCCGCCACGTAACCGATCACCATATGAGGCTTTTCATGAAGTTCCGGCAGACCAATACGACGGCCGTCGCGGCGGCGAAGGCGTCGATCAGTATCGCCACGGCCTATCGCATCGAGAAGGATTCGAGACTGCCGTCACAAAAGAAGGCGCCGCGGCAACGGCGCCGTGCCGACCCTCTCGCCGATATTTTCGAAGCCGAGGTCGTGCCCATGCTGAGGGCAGCTCCGGGCATTCGGGCGATCGCCATCTTCGACGAGATGATCCGGCGTCATCCCGAGCTTGGAGCCGGCATTCGCCGCACGATCGAGCGCCGGGTCCGAGCCTGGCGCGCCGTCCATAGCGAGGAACAGGAGGTCATTTTCCGGCAGGTTCACGTACCCGGGCGCATGGGATTGTCGGATTTCACCGACATGGCCGCCGCCGGCGTCACGATCGTGGGCCAGCCACTCGATCACCGGCTCTACCATTTCCGGCTCGCCTATTCCGGCTTCGAGCATGGGCATGTCGTGCTCGGCGGCGAGAGTTTCGTCGCTCTGGCGGAAGGCCTGCAGAACGCGCTGTGGTCGCTCGGCGGAGCTCCCCGCGAGCATCGCAGCGACAGCCTGTCGGCGGCGTTCCGCAACCTGGATAAGGACGCCCGGGAGGACCTGACGCGCCGCTACGACGAACTGTGCGGCCACTACGGCATGACCCCTTCCCGCAACAATCGCGGCATCGCGCATGAGAACGGCTCCGTCGAAGGCCCGCACGGCCATCTCAAGCGGGCGATCAATGACGCGCTGCTGATGCGGGGATCGAGCGATTTCGACGACCTGGCAGCCTATCGTCGCTTTGTCGACGAGATCGTCAGCCGCGTGAATGCTCGCAACTCCAAGCGCATCGACGTCGAGCGGGCCGAACTCCAGGAACTGCCCGTCCGGCGCACTTCCGACTACGAGGAGGTCACCGTGCGCATCACCTCATCGGGCGGGTTCACGCTGCGCAAGGTGTTCTACACCGTGCCCTCACGCCTGATCGGCCACCGCCTCAGAGTGCGGCTTTTCGATGATCGGCTGGATATCTTCATCGGCGGCACGCAGCTCATGACGCTGCCGCGCGGGCGCGCCTCTTCAAACGGCAAGCACGACCAGGTCGTCAATTATCGGCATGTCATCCATTCGCTGCGCCGCAAGCCGATGGCGCTGCTCAACCTCGTCTATCGTGACCAGCTCTTCCCCCGCGAGGCCTACCGGCGAACCTTCGACGTGCTCATAGAGCGACTGCCTGAGCGGCAGGCCTGCCGGATCATGGTCGAGCTTCTCGCCATGGCGCACGAGCGCGGCTGCGAGAGCGAACTGGCTGATCAATTGACCGCCTCGCTACAGGCACGGCGATTGCCCGACATGGCCCCCTTGCGGGAACGCTTCGCGCCGGATCCCGCCCGGCTGCCGAATGTCGTCGTGCGTCTTGCTCCGCTCAACGCCTATGAAGCCCTGCTTGGCGCCAACCTGACAGGAGATGCGGCATGAAGACGAACCCCGCTGTCGATTCCGCCAGGGTGAGCTTGCTCCTCAACGAACTGCGCCTGCCGGCCATCAAGGTTATGTGGCCGCTGTTTGCCGAACAGGCCGACAAGGAAGGCTGGCCCGCCGCCCGCTTTCTCGCCGCGATCACCGAGCACGAGATGGCCGAACGCGATCGACGCCGCATCGAGCGGCATCTCGCCGAAGCCCGCCTGTTGCCGGGAAAGACCCTCGATGCTTTCGAGTTCGAGGCGGTGCCGATGATCTCAAAGGCGCAGGTGATGGCGATCACCGCCGGCGACAGCTGGCTCGAGAAGGGAGCGAACCTGCTTCTGTTCGGCCCGCCCGGCGGCGGGAAGAGTCATCTCGCCTCGGCCATCGGCCTCGCCCTCATCGAGAACGGGTGGCGGGTCATGTTCACTCGCACCACCGATCTCGTTCAGAAGCTTCAGGTCGCGCGCCGGGAGCTCGGTCTCGAAGCCGCCATCAATCGGCTCGACCGCTTCCACCTGCTGATCCTCGACGACCTTGCCTATGTCACCAAGGACCAGGCCGAGACCAGCGTGCTGTTCGAGCTCATCAGCGCCCGCTACGAGCGGCGCTCCATGCTCATCACCGCCAACCAGCCCTTCGGCGAATGGGGGAAGGTTTTCCCGGATCCCGCCATGACGCTCGCCGCGGTGGATCGCCTCGTCCATCACGCCACAATCTTCGAACTGAATGTCGAGAGCTATCGGCGGCGCGAGGCCATCGAGCGAAAGCGGGGGCCAGGCAGGCCGGCGTCATATGCGACGCCCGCAAACGTCAATCCTGATTGACGCGCCGCGACAATCAAACCGATAAAACCTCTTGCGCGCGACAATCAATGCCGAGATTATCATCATCGCCGCGACACCAGATTCTCATCCAGATTGTCGCGCGTTTCTCTCCCAGATTGTCGCGCTATAGGAATTCCCCAACATCAACGCCACGCAGCTCTTCGAGGAGCTGTGCGTCCAGTTTCCAGGTCGATTTACCCGCAAGCAGTACAAAACACTCGTCCGACGGGTCAATCTGTGGCGCCAAGCGGCTCGCGCGCGCGGTGTTGTCGTTGGGCCGAAGACGTATCGTCGGCTCAACGACAAACCGCGTGGTCGGCGTCCCGATCTCTTTAAGGACCATTGGGAAGAGATGGCACGGTGCCTTGAAGAGCGTCCGGATCAGACCGCCCTTGAACTTCTCGTCGAATTCCAGGCCCGTTACCCCGGACGATACAGCTTGCGACAGCTTCACACATTGCAAAGGCGAGTAAGGGCCTGGCGACAACAAGCCGTGCAGCGGCTCATTGGCGAGGTCAGCAGCCTAGAGCAGATTCGACTTACACCGGGTCATATCCGGCTGCCTCGAAGTAGTTTCGGCATTCGGCCGGTTTGAAGGCGTCGAGGCAGTCGGCGATGACGGACCAGAGTTGATCGATGGAGCGGGCAGCTGCTTTTCTGAGTAGGGCCTTGAGCTTCGAGAACGCCATCTCGATCGGATTGAAGTCGGGCGAATAGGGCGGCAGCAACAGAAGCCGTGCGCCGGTCCTTTGGATGGCCTCGCGAACGCCGGTGATCTTGTGAGCCGGCAGGTTGTCCATGACGACGATGTCGCCGGGAGAAAGTTCAGGTGCGAGCACCTGTTCGGCATAGGCCAGGAAGGCGGCGCCGTTCATCGGCCCGTCGAGCAGCATCGGTGCGGTCAGGCCGTTCAGCCGCAGTCCAGCGGTGAAGGTCGTGGTCTTCCAATGATGGGATGGACGCCCCCCTGACGGCATCGATGTGCCAGAGTGGTGGCGTTGAGAACCACCGAAGGGAGACGTCCATGACACAAGTTAGCACCATTGGCCTGGATCTGGCCAAGAACATCTTCCAAGCCCATGGCGCAGATGCCGCCGGCACCGTTGTGTTCCGCAGGAAGCTGCGGCGCGAACAGGTGCTGGCCTTCTTCGCTGCGCAGCCGCCATGCCTTGTGGCGATGGAGGCATGCCCAGGCGCTCATTATTGGGGTCGTGAGATCGGCACGCTCGGCCATACCGTCAGGCTGATCGCACCGGCTTACGTGAAGCCTTTCGTCAAGCGTCAGAAGAACGATGCCGCCGATGCCGAAGCGATCTGCGAGGCCGCGCAACGGCCGACGATGCGCTTCGTGGCGGTGAAGAGCCAGGAGAAGCAGGCCTCGGCTGTGATCTTCCGAACCCGCGACGTGCTCGTCGGCCAGCGCACTCAGCTCATCAACGCGATCCGCGGGCATATGTCCGAGTTCGGCCTGATTGCGCCGCAAGGCCCCTCGCATGTCGAGCGGCTCATCACGCAGGTTGAGGATCCTACCTCGGGCGTGCCGGAGGCCGCTCGCTGTTGCCT
Organism: Mesorhizobium subarcticum; assembly: GCF_055456085.1. Lineage (NCBI taxonomy): Bacteria > Pseudomonadati > Pseudomonadota > Alphaproteobacteria > Hyphomicrobiales > Phyllobacteriaceae > Mesorhizobium > Mesorhizobium subarcticum. The sequence goes on from NZ_JBVBEG010000002.1 coordinate 623,500, forward strand.
TGCCATGCTTGTCGAAGCGCTACGCCGCTTGCAGGATCAGGTTAGGTCGCTGGACGCGGAGATTGCGAAGCGGGCCAAAGCTGACGAAACGGCCCATCGGCTAATGAGCGTGCCTAGCATTGGGCCGCTGATCGCAACCGCGCTTGAGGCAATGGCTCCACCAGCAGAGACGTTCCGCTCTGGGCGCGATTTCGCAGCCTGGATCGGGCTGACGCCGATCCAGCGTTCGACCGGCGGCAAGGAGCGCCTCGGACGAACGTCGCGGATGGGAGAGCGAACGCTGCGACGCCTGCTCATCATCGCATCCAGCGCGGTAGTGCGCTGGGCCAAGCGCAAAGGCGTGCCATCCGGCTCGTGGCTCCATCGAATGCTGGCGCGCAAGCCGCCAATGCTGGTGATCGTGGCACTGGCCAACAAGACCGCGCGCATCGCATGGGCATTGATGACGAAAGGTGGAACCTACCGAGCTCCGACCGCCGCCGCATGAGTGCAGTGCAGTGAGCGAACGCGAGGCTGCCAGGAGGACGTGAGAAGGTCGAAGGACAGGTATGGCGCAACGTCGGCGAGGCGGGATCAGGAGAACCAGACGCATGGGGAGCGCTTCGAGCGCGTTCCAGTGATGTGGACCTGATCCTCGAACTCCCATACGGGCCCGCGGCCATGACGAAGCCGCAAAGAGAGGCCGAACACATGGCAGCACCCGATCACGCGCAGCAGCCTGAACCGAAGATTCTTCTTGCATCCGGCGGGGCGTCCACACATGACCATGAGGAACCGGCGCACGGCAGCGTTCGCCACGTTTGGCCCGCCCGCGCAGCCGCGCCATCTTGGTGGAGGCGGCAGTCTCATCAATGAAGATCAGCTTCTCGGGGTCGAGATCGAGCTGGCCGTCGAACCAGGCGCGACGGCGCGCGGCTACGTCTGGCCGCTCCTGCTCGCTGGCGTGCGCCGTTTTTTTTGAAGGTCATAGAGTGACGATCGAGAAAGCGCCAGATCGTGCTCGTCGCAAACGACGCGCCATGCTCCTGTCGCAGCAACTCGACGAGTTCGACCAGCGTGATGTCCACCCGCCTCTTGATCGCCGCCAGGATGATGTCGCGATACGCTTCGACGCGGTGGGACCGCCTGTCGCCGCCCTGCGGCTTTGCGCAAGTGGCTCCGGTCTCGCGCCATTCCCGGACCCAACGCACCGCACTTGCCGCCGCCACGCCAAATCTCGCCGCTGCCGCCCGTCGCGACAGGCCGCCATCAACCGCTGCGACTACGCGAGCCCGCAAGTCTTCGGATAAGGATTTCGCCATGCCATGCCGGCCTCCTCATCCAGCAGATATGCTGAATCAGATTTCCAATCCCCACGAAACCCCTATCGATTCTATCCGCTCGGATTTCGCTCTAGGATCGACATCCCTGCAATCACCAAAACGACGGTTGCGGCGCCGCCTGCCGCAAAGCCAAATCTGAACTGCTGACGCCGCTCCTCCTCGCGTCGCAGAGCAGGCATGTCCTCGAGACCAAGGTCGAGAAGCGGCGCCAACAGCTTCACCGTTTCGTTCGTAAGTCTCGCGGCTTTGGGTGGATTGAGAAACGCAAGACCGCTCAGGCCCCGCATATCGATGATCTCGATATTGGGGTACCGTTGAGCCAGGCCGCCCGGCAACGCGGGCGCGTCTTTCGCCTGAACTGCTATAATGTTGCCAGCGTTCGGACCGTTCTCGAAAGCTTCAATCTCGCGTCGTATCCAGTCGTTCTGATCTGGGCCACGATCTGCCGCGTCGGGTGTCGCAACTACAATGAGATGCCGCGATGAGAGCAGGGCAGGGAGGGTTACACGTTCGAAAAAATCATTCGTGCCTCGCTCGTAGCTCGTGTCGAGGTAAACCTTCAATGGAGCGGCATGCCGATCTCGTAGGCTCTTTGGCGGACGGAAATCCTGTAATACATGCCGAAGTCGACGCGCAAATGCATTTGCGTCCGATCTTCGATACGAAATGAAGGCATCGAATTCAGCCACCGTTTAGCAACCTGCGAAATGGTCAGTAAATTATTATCAGATTGAGATCTACGGCTGGAATTTCCATTGTTCTTATTCAGCCATTAAGCTTGAGAATGTCCGATAGATCAAGCCGGATTTTCATTGACGATAGGTTTTTGTGTAGCCTTTGTCGCCTCCGACAGTCGCGAATATTGACGATTGAGTGGTGGAAAAGTGCCGTTTGTTGTGCCCAAATTTGGGTGTGCTGCATCATTTCCAAATTTCATTCCCCATAGGCCTTCCATTTCCGCCAAGTGCCGATTGTTACCATCGAGCTAAGCCACTGAAATTTTGGGCATTGGTTCAGAACATTGGTTGGGTCTCCCACCATATCCCAAGCAAAAACTTGCTAGCACGGAACCGCGGAAGCTCGTCGGCGCAAAAAAGTAGCCTCCCGATTGAATTTATTTCGGTGGCGTGTCGTCGATAGTACCTGCGACGCTGCCTATGGGGGAGGCCGGTTCTTCCACCCAATGGCTGTGGAACAAAGCCGAATAAGTGGGGTCGGCGACCGCTACTGCCCGCCCTCCTCCGATGCGAGTCGACTGATCGACGGGCCCGACTGCCGCGGCGCTTTAGTCAACAGACGCGTGAGACTTTTGCAGTAGGTCAAATCTTCGGGTTCCGGCAATAGTTCCGGCCGGCTCACACGGGCCGCACCGTTTTTCTTGGAGGCCGGCATGACTGCTCAACTACAAGTGTCTCGTAGAGGAGGGCGGGACGCGCGGCGGACGATCCGCATGGCGCCAAAGGTCGACATGTTGCCGACGCTCAAGCGCGGCCTGCCGGTGGTAGAGCCGATGGATGCCGAGCAGGTTGAACGCATTCACGAGGCTTCTCTCGCGATCCTGGAAGAAATAGGCGTCGTGTTTCGCGATCCGATCGCGATTGAGGACTGGAAGAGAGCCGGAGCGGACGTGCGCGCCGATGACCGCGTTCATCTCGACCGCGGCCTTGTCATGGAACTCATAAAGACCATTCCCCCCAACGTCGAATATTTCGCGCGGAACCCGGCAAAGAATGTCGAGCTCGGCGGCGACAAGTCCATCTTTGTGCCGATGACCGGCGCGCCTTACATGCGCGACCTCGACGACGTCAGGCGTGGCCCGACTATCGCGGATCTAGGGACCTTCCATAAGCTGGCGCACATGATGCCGGCATTGCATTCATCGGCGCACCATATCGTTGAACCGATGGACATTGTCGTCGCGCATCGGCACCTGCACATTACCTATTCGTCAATGAAGCACTCGGACAAGATATTCATGGGCATGACCACCTCGCCCAAGAACGCCGAGGACGTGCTCGATATGTGCGAGATCCTTTTCGGCGAAGGCTTCCTCGAGAAGCATGCAGTGACCACTGGAAACTGCAATGGCAATTCGCCGCTCGTGTGGGACCAGGTCATGCTGGGCGGCATGCGTGCTTTCTGCCGGCGCAATCAGCCCGTGTTGTGCTCGCCCTTCGTTCTCGGTGGCGCGAACACGCCAGCCTCTACCGCGGCGGCAGTGGCGCAGCTCAATGCGGAGGCACTTTCGGCACTCGCCTACACACAGGTGGTGCGCAAGGGCTGCCCTGCGATCTATGGGCATTACCTGTCGACCGTCTCGATGCAATCGGGAGCGCCGATGGCGGGAACGCCTGAGATTTCGCTCATGAATTTCATGATCGGCCAAATGGCTCGCCGCTACAACGTCCCTTGGCGTACCTCGAACCTGCTTGGCGGCGCCAAGGTCTTCGATGCGCAAGCTGGCTATGAAAGTGCGATGACGATGATGGCCGTGCTGATGTCAGGCGCAAACTACATTTGGCATTCGGCTGGCTGGAATGAAGCCGGCATGCACTGCTCGATCGCAAAGTTCGTCGTCGACGCCGAAGTCTGCGCCATGGGTTATCGCATGACGCAAGGCATCCAGTGGGACGACTTCGATGAAGCCCTGGCTGCGGTCCGCGATGTCGGGCCGGGCGGCCATTACTTTGGACATCCGCATACACAGGCGAACTTCGAGAAGGCCTTCTTTATCCCGAAACTCTTCGACAATAACTCGATCGAGCAGTGGTACGCTGATGGCTCCAAGGACATAAAGCAACGCGCCCTCGAGCATGCGCGCCATCTTCTGGCCGAATATGAAGAACCTAAGCTCGACGTCGCGAAGGACGAGGAATTGCGCGCGTATATCGATCGTCGCTCGCGGGAAATCCCCGCCGTCGACGCGCTCAACGAGGAATACTGAGCGTCCTCATGCGCATTGACCAGATCAACGTCTATAGGGCTCAGTTGCCTGTCAAAGACGGCACCTATCGAATCGCGACCGATGACGGGTTGACTGGCTGGGGCGAAACCTGCCCGATCGGGCCCGTTTATCAGCCGCATCATGCACTCGGCGCACGCGCGGCGATTGCCGAAATCGCGCCGGGGCTCCTCGGTCTTGAGATTGCGTCGATCAGGCTTCTCGCCAAACGTATGGACCAGCGCTTAAACGGGCATGGGTATGCCAAGGCCGCATTGGACATGGCGTTTCTCGACCTTCTCGGCCAGCGGCTGGGAGTGCCGGTCTCAACGCTTTTGGGCGGCGCCCTGACAGACCGAGTCCCGGCTCACTATTCATTGATCATCGGCCCACCGGACGAAACGGCCAGGATTGCGGCCGACAAGGTGAAGTCAGGTTATCCACGCTTGCAGGTCAAAATTTCGGGGCGCAATCTCGAGGAGGATGTGGCCACTGTTCACAAGGTTTGGCAGGCGGTCGGCTTTAAGGCGCGCATCGCCGTGGACGGCAATAGAGGCCTGACCGTGGCCTCTGCAATCCATCTCGACAGGCTTTGCCAAGCGATCCCGTTCGTTTTCGAACAGCCCTGCAACACCATGGACGAGGTCGCGACGCTCAGGGGCCGTGTGTCGCACCCGGTCTATCTGGACGAGAACACCGAGGACCAGAATGTCGTGTTTCGAGCGATCTCGCTAGGCATCGCGGATGGCTTCGGCTTCAAGGTCACGCGCCTGGGCGGCCTCACGAAGATGACGACCGTGCGCGACCTTTGCGCCATCCGCTCGCTCCCGCACAGCTGCGACGACGCCTGGGGCGGCGACATCATCGCGGCGGCGTGCGTCCATCTTGCGGCGACCGTCGAACCGCGCCGCATGGAAGGCGTCTGGATCGCGCAGGAGTATATTGAAGGACATTTCGACGCGAAGAATCCGATCGTCATCGAAAAGGGTCACATCGCAGTACCGCAGCTGCCAGGCCTCGGCATCAAACCGGAACCCGGCACCTTCGGTGAGCCGGTAGCCACGTACGGATCCTAGTGAACGCACCCGCCAACATCAGCGCAATGACGTCGTTGGCCACGCCGAAAATTTCGGCGGCGGCCGATCGACCGTTTGACTTGGTGGTTCTGGTCTTACCCGGGTTCTCGCACCTAGCGCTTCACGCCTATATCGAACCCTTTCGGATCGCCAACACGGTATCGAGGCTGCCGCTGTTCCGGTGGCGAATCGCGGGGCTTGACGCTCGGCCAATCGAGGGCGCCAACGGCCTTTCGGTTGCTGTTGATGTCGTGATAGACGAGCTGGTTTTCGGCTCTGACAATCGCAGACCGAACCAGTTCGCTATGGTGGCGGGCGAGCCGGTAGAACGGCAACTGACGCCTGAGCTCAACGGATTTCTGCGAACGATGGCGCGTCGCGGGGTTCCAATATCTGCGGTTGGCACAGCGACATGGTTGATTGCGCGGACAGGCCTTCTGGCAGGCACACGCTGCACTATACACTGGTCGCGGCTCGCTGCTTTCGCCGAGGTGTTCAACCAGCCCCGCATAAGCGACTCCTTGTTTGTCAAAGACGGCCAGTATTCGACCTGCGCAGGAGAACTGGCAGCCTTCGACCTGGCGATCGATCTGATCGGCAGCCATGCCGGCGGGTATATTGCACAGGAGGTCTGCCGCCACGCGACTGTCGAAGGACAGCGCTCAGGATCAAACCGGCAGACCGGGCCATCGGGTCTAGCCTTTGCCGGTGTGAGCGACAAGCTCCTGATGGCAATGCGGATCATGGAAGAAAATGTGGAGTTCCCGCTCGCAATGGACAAGGTCGCGCAACGGGCCGGAGTATCGCGGCGCCAGCTGGAACGCTTGTTCGCGTCGCATATCGGGCTTCCGCCGGTGCGCCACTATCTCCAGATCCGCATAGACCATGCGAAGCGGCTGATCGAAGGCACGCGGATGCCCATCATCGACATTGCCATGGCCTGCGGGTTCATGTCCGCTTCGCACTTCGCAAAGTGCTTCAGAGCCTTCAATGGAATGTCGCCGCAGCAGTGTCGAGCGATAGTGCCGGCTTGGGTTGGGCCCGGCTTAAGATGATAGCTTGGTATTTGAATTTAGCGGAGAACAGCGGCCTTATGTGGCAAAAGCACCAAATTTTCCCTAGCCACTACAGGCCCTGTAATCGATTATTGCGGGCAAGGGACATGCCCCGCGTCCTTGGCAACTAGGATCTTGAGGATATCGTCCTTGCTGAATTTCTGGCCGCCGAGCTCGAGTTTCCCCAGCAGCTCCGCATTGTCCACAAATGCCCTCAAAGCAAGTGATCCACCTGTTGCGGTGGAAGCGATGATATCCTTGCACGACAGAGCCTAAGGTTCATCGGCCAGGTATTGCTGTGGACAAACCTCCCGGAGCGGGGCACGCAACGTATCTGGGACTGTGGCCTTGGGATCGCAATCCGTTCATCATCCAGCCGTTTCGCCTCGCGCCAGATGTTCCCCACATCCAACCGCCGGTCTCGACCACAATGTCCCGATCGGAGCCTCCTATCCCAGGCGCATACCCCAAGGATCGCCCGATGCCGATCTGAGCTGATGTCGCGCAAGCATCGGTCAAGTACCGTTTCGCGCTGCCGGACGCAGGCGATCCACGCGATGCCGTAGGCTACCGGCAAGCGTCTGCGTATCAAGATCCAGGCCGCCCGCAGAAGCTTCAGTCGATCGAGCAGTGGGTTCGCCGCCATGGGTTGAACCGATGAACGCTGATCTACCGGCCCACGCGGCGCGCCACTGCAAACAAGCCCTCCATGTAGAGACCTTGTTCGGGCCACTTGCCTAGCTGCAACTCGAAACGTTCGAAGCCTTCTCGGCGAGGACCGTCTGGTCGCTCGCAAGCTTGTCGCCCGCCACATGCGACCCTCTGCGCCGACAACCAGGCGCTTGTCTGCGTCGAGAGAATATCCAGCCAGTACTTCAGAATTGCGTCTCCACGGGTTGCAGAGCCGCACGCCGGCACCCATCGAGCAGAGATCTTTCGATTTCCGTCTTCGGAGATCGCTCGTGCAATTCCCGGATCTGCGAACCGCGCAAGCAGATGCTTCAGATTCCGCCCATGCAAAGGTATTTCATTTCGAGGTAGTCTTCGAGGCCATGGCGGGAACCCTCCCGCCCGATGCCGGACTGCTTGATCCCGCCGAAGGGTGCCGCTTCCGAGGACATGCGTCCCGTGTTGATACCGACCATGCCATATTCCAGGGCCTCGGCCACACGCCAGACACGCTTCAGGTTTGAGGCATAGAAGTAGGCGGCGAGGCCGTAGATCGTGTCGTTGGCCTCACGCACGACCTGATCCGCATCGTCGAAGCGAATGATCGGCGCCAGCGGCCCGAAAGTCTCTTCCTGCGCAACCGCCATCACGCTGGAAATCTCGGTGAGCACCGTTGGTTCGAAAAACGTGCCATCCTTGCCTATGCGATTGCCCCCGCATCGAATTGTGCCGCCTTTTTCGACCGCATCGGCGATATGCGATTCGATCTTGGCCAGAGCATGCTTGTCGATGAGCGGTCCGATGTCCACTCCTGGAGCGAAACCGTCACCAACCGATAAGCGGCGGACTTTCTCCTCGAATTTCTCGACGAACTCATCGTGAACGCTCGATTGAACGTAAAGGCGGTTCGCCGACACGCAAGTCTGGCCGGCATTGCGGAATTTCGCCTGGATCGCGCCGTCAACCGCAGCGTCAATTTCGGCGTCGTCGAAGACGATGAAAGGTGCATTGCCGCCGAGCTCGAGGCTGACCTTCTTGATCTGGTCCGAGCACTGGCGCATCAGCAGCCGGCCAACCTCGGTCGATCCGGTGAAGCTGATCTTGCGGACCTTGGGATTGGCGCAAAGTTCGCGGCCAACCGCATCACCTTCGGACGCATAGATCAGGTTGACGACGCCTTCGGGAAAGCCGGCCTGATGGGCGAGAGCGAACATTGCGCCAGCCACGAGGGGGGTCTGCTCAGCGGGCTTGAGGACAATGGTGCAGCCTGCGGCCAAGGCTGGCGAGATCTTGCGTGCGACCATGGACGCTGGGAAATTCCAGGGTGTTATCGTGCCGACGACGCCGATCGGTTGCTTGATCACCAGCATCCGACGGTCCGTCGATGGTGCGGAGATCGTCTCGCCATAGATGCGATTGGCCTCCTCGGCGTACCATTGCAGGTACGCCGCAGCATGCGACATCTCCGATTTGGCTTCGGCAAGCGGCTTGCCCATCTCCGCTGTGAGTATAGCGGCGAGATCGTCGGCGTGGTCGATGATCAACTGATGCCAACGCCACAGAACGTCGCTGCGCTCACGTGCGGTCAATCCTGCCCATCCAGGCTGGGCGACATAGGCCTTGTCGATCGCAGCGCATGTTTCCTCGACACCCATGTCGGGAAGCTCTGCCAGCACTTCGCCGGTCGACGGGTTGAGGACCTCGAATGTTCGCTTGCTAATCCGCATGCCAAGTGCCGGCAGGCGATCAATGGGTCCAAAGAGCTCGGGGGATTTCAGGTGACGGATCATCGGCAGGCACAGGGGCAATACCGGATTCCTCCTCGACGCAGCGGGTATATTAGCAGGGTGCGGCGTGTATTGCGCGACGCCGGGGTTGCTTATAGGGCCTCGGCCGGACAGCTGGTAGTCCAATGTACGCAATTGGAAAGGGAGCTACTTTGAGAGTTTTCTAATCGATGCTCGCGGTTCTTGTTAGGCAAAAAATCGGAAGTCGGCTTCGCCATCCGCACGCTGTGCATGCGGGTAACCTGCGCCTTTCAATCTGCGGACCATGATCGGGGTCCTCTATCCATCCGAAGAGAAGCTGGCGTGAGGAGGAGCGTGCCACAATCAGGCGATTCGGCCGCCTGAACCGGCAGATGCCTCGCAAGGGCCCCCAAAACCGCTCGGCGGGCTTTTAAAAAACCCCACTAGCCTGCCGAACCGGACCACACTCCCCGTGAAAAAGCTCACAAGGGGAGAGGGAAGTCGAAACGGGCTCCTGTATTCATCCTTTGCCCCCCAGCGGCGGGCCAACGACCATAATGGCGGGCTCGGCCGAAAGCAGCTTCTTCGCCGCAGCCTTGACCTGGTCGAGTGTCACTTGATCGATGAGGGCGGCGCGGCGCTGGATGTAGTCGATGCCAAGCTTGTCGAGCTGCAATCCGACGAGCGTGGCTGCAATCGAGCTGGAGGAATCCAGATAGTTGATGGCATAGGCGCCGATCAGATGCTTCTTGCTCGCCTCGAGCTCGGCCTCCGTCGGGCCCTTCTCCGCCATATCCTTCACCACCTGATGCACGATGCTCAGCGTCTCGGCGGCACGGTCCGAGCGCGTCGCCGTCGTAACCAGCAGTTCATGAGAATGCTCGTAGCCGGCCAGATAAGAGCCGACGCCATAGGCAAGGCCGCGCTTTTCGCGCACCTCCTCCCACAGGCGCGACGTGAAGGGCGAGCCGCCGAGGATATCGTTCATCAGCAGCGCGGCGAAGAAACCCGGCTCACTGCGTCCGACGCCAGGAAAAGCCAATCGCAGCGAGGTCTGGGGAAGCTCGTAGTTCACCTCCACCTGCTGTCCGAGTTTGGCGGCGACATCGGCAACGGGGGAGAGCGTCTGCTTGTCGTGCAAATCGCCGAACAGCTGGTCGAGCTTTTCACTCAGCCTCTTTGCGTCAATGTCACCGACCACCGCAACATGGAGCCCGTCGCGAGCGAAAGTGGCCTTGTGGAAGGCGCCGAGATCGGCCGGCGTGATGCCGGCGAGGCTCACTTTGTTCCCTTCGTCCGGCCGGGAATAGGGATGGGTGCCATAGATCGCGCGCAGCCATTTGCGCTGAGCGATCGCCTCGGGGTCGCGCTCATTGGCGATGATGCCGGAGAGAAGCTGGTCGCGGATGCGGTCGACCGGCTCCTTATCGAAGCGAGGCCTGTTCACCGCGAGCCTGAGCAGATCGAAAGCGGCGTCCTGTTGTTCCGAAAGCATGCGCATCGAGCCGTGGATGCCGTCGCGCTGCGCGTCGAAGCTCATCTCGGCGCCGGCGTCGTCAAGCTTCACCTGGAATGCATCACTGTCGAGACCGCCGGCGCCCTCGTCGAACAGGCCGGCCATCAGGTTCGCCAGCCCCTCCTTGCCGGCCGGGTCCTGGGTAGAGCCGCCGTGGAAAGCGAAGCGGATGGTGATGATCGGCAGCGTATGGTCCTCCACCAGCCAGGCGGTGATGCCCTTTTCAGATTTCACCTCCTGGATATTCATCGCCGCATGGGCCCTGAGCGCCGGCAGGATGAGGAAGAAAATGGCGATGAAAAGGATGGCCAGCGGGGTGGCAAGGCGCGCGACGCTGCCTTGTGCCGCTGAAAGCGGAAAAGGCAGGGCTTGTGCAAAGGCGGCACGGTGTTGGTTCATCATCACATCATTTCTCCGTCTTGGGCAAGAGATAGCCGGTGGTCGAATGGTCGGACACGAGATAGCGGGCGGCAACCGCCTTGACCTGATCGGCGGTGACCTCGCGGATGCGGTCCTGCCATTCCTCGACGTCGTTTACGGTGCCGCCGGTGGCAAGCGTGGAGCCATACATGCTGGCGATGGAGTCCTGCTTGTCGCGGGCGAAGATCACCGAGCGGACACGGCGGTTCTTGGCCTTGTCCAGTTCGTCATTGGTCACACCGTCCTTGGCGATGCGGGCGATCTCGGCATCGACCGCAGCCTCGATGTCGGCGAGCTTGGCGTCGCCGCGCGGCGCGCCGTAGACGGTGAAATTGGTGGCGTCGAGCATGGTGCCCTGAAACCAGGCGCTGGCCTCGGTGGCTATTCCCTGTTTCACCACCAACTGCTGGTAGAGCCGGCTGCGGCTGCCGCCGCCGAGGATCTCGGCAAGCAGGTCGAGCGCCTCGGCCTCGCCATGCTCAGCGGTGCGATAGGACGGCACCACCCAATGCGTCGAAAAGTTCGGCACCGACACGCGCGCGTCGGTGCGCGTCACCGTGCGCTTAGTGTTCTGCTCCGGCTCGACCGGCCGGACTCGCGGCAGCAGCTCGGGTCCACGCGGGAGCTTGCCATAGGTCTTCTCGGCCAGCGCCTTCACCGTCCCCGGCTCGACATCGCCCGCCACCACCAGCACGGCATTGTTGGGGTTATAATATTTGTTGTAGAAGGCGACGGCGTCGGTGCGGTTCAGCTGCTCCATCTCTTGCATCCAGCCGACGATCGGGATGCGGTAAGGCTGATTCTGCCACAACGTCGCGTTGACCTCCTCTTCTAGAACCGCCTGCGGATTGTTGTCGACGCGCAGACGGCGCTCCTCCATGATCACGTCGCGCTCGGTCTTGATATCGTCGTCGGTGAGGCTGAGGTTGCGCATACGGTCGGCCTCGAAGCTCATCATCTGCTCCAACGCCGAGGGCGCCACTCTCTGGTAGAAGGCGGTATAGTCGTAAGAGGTGAAGGCATTGTGCGAGCCGCCGATCTCGGCCACCGCGCGGTTCAGCTCGCCGGCGACGTGATTGGCCGTGGCCTTGAACATCAAATGCTCGAAGAAATGCGCGATGCCGGATTTGCCCGACGGCTCGTCGGCGCTGCCGACCTTGTACCACACCATATGGGTGACGATCGGCGCGCGGTGATCGGGGATGACGACCACCTCCATGCCGTTGTCGAGCAAGAAATCCGTCACCTTGCCGTCGTCGGTGGCGGCCAGAACCGGAGCGGTCATCGCGAAAACCAAGGCGGTCTCAATGAATGCCCTGCGCAGCCACCGAGACGGAAGTTTGGTGGATGGCTCCGGTTGTGGTGGCCGGACGATCGGCAAGGTTCGTGGCAAAGCGATTTCCTTATTTTGAAGGCGCTGCGTCCCCGTCTCCCCGTGTGGGAGAAAGTGGACCGATAGGCAGCGCCGATCCACCCGAGCCGTCTGCATGTTGCCAGGCCTTGCTCGAGCCTCATCTTTGGATGCGTCCGGGAGACGTGGGGCGTTATTTTTTGGTGAGGTGATCATGGGACGGCTTCTCCTTGGTCCGTGACGCGTTTGCGGATGACCGCGCACGTGCCGTGCCAAATGAGAAAACCGTTTCGGCAATGTGATAAATCGGGCTCTGCTATGTTGCGTATCCGACATTGTCGGACATCGGACGGCGCCGAACGCGAAGCGCTTGCGGCTTGAGACGATATCTTGCTCGGGTGAAAGACGATTGAGCGTGCTGCCGCGGCAGGGGATAGGAAGCTTCTCGAACTGGCCGCGGCACTGAGAGGGTTGGAATGGAGACGATGGTGGTCGACGCAGAACGCTGTCCTCGACAGGCAGGCCAGGGGCGACGCTGAACGAGCAGCGGAGTCAGGAGCGTGGCCGGTAGGAAAGAGCTGGCCGCCAGGCTATTCGCAGTGGCGGAGAGGCGACCGGGAGCTTGGCAGGCCGACGTCAAGGAGGCCGCTCAATGGCACCTGGCTAGAGCGTGGCATCGCCGGCTCTGGCCTCGGCAGCGTGCTTGATATCAGTTGTCAGAGTTGCCCAAAGCTATCCGGGATCGCGAGGCAATGTGTGTACACCTCCCGACAAAATCGCGGGGCTGCTAGACGCTGGGCTGCGCCCCCAAGCCGACAGACAGCGCCTGGCCGTTTTGAAAAACCAACAAATAAGGCAGCGCCGGGAGACGCTCTCGGCGTGTTTCTTATCGGCATGCCTTCTTCAATGTCCGGAGCGGACCAAGGAACCGCAATTCGCCATCCTCAGGACGCTGAGACATTGCCTTTAATTGATCATATATCGGCGGATGCGAGGACGAAGCGGCCTTGAGCGACGCCCTTTGCTGATCCCGCCGGCAGCCGAAGCTGGGAGATTTCGTAAAGGGCGATCGACGGCCGGACGGCGATTGGTGAGGCGGCATGAGCAGCGCGCTCAATATTACGCTTCACGTCCAAAATCTAAATCGCGAAAGAAATCACAAGCGATAGCCTCCGAACCTTTCGCCGAGGCCGAGTTCGTATGGCACCGTCACCGCCGCATTCATCTTGAATCGCAAGTTCACCTGTGGCCGTAAAAGAACCCAGTCATCGCGCAAGGCCCTGTTCTTCAATTGCTGCCTCTTTGCAGGCTTGATCGCGCATCGCGCTCTTTCAGAATAGAGTGCTGGATTTTGCCCAACGCCGTTCGCGGCAATTCTTTGGTGAAAATAAACTCGCGCGGGACTTTGAAACGGGCGACTTGGGACTGCACATAGGCAGCCAGTGCTTCTGCTTCGATCCGAGCCCCCCGCCTGATCACGTAGGCGACTGGTACTTCGTCCCAGCGCGGATCCGGCCGGCCGACGACAGCGCATTCTGCGACATCGGTGTGCTCGTTAAGCACACGCTCGACTTCCGCCGGATAGATGTTTTCTCCGCCGGAAATGATCAGGTTCTTTTGCGATCACGGACCCAAAAATAACCGTCGGCATCGCGGTGACCGAGATCGCCACTGCGATACCATCCCTCACGCTGCGCCTCTCGGGTCGCTTGTTGATCGCGCCAATATTCATAGAAGACGTTGGGGACCGGCACCACTACTTCGCCTGTCACGCCTGGCGGCAACTCCTTGCCAGTGTCATCGATAATCATGGCTTCGCAGCATCTCCGAAATACCGCTGCGCCTGCGTGCCTGCACAATGGCGTGTTCCAATGCATCGATGTCGCGCGATCCGCATGCCCTTGCCACCGCCGCCGGCGGATGGTTTCACCAAGGCGTTCCAATGGACCGTGCGCGCGAAATGAACGTTGCTGGATCATCCTCTTCGATCGCCGAAGGCGCGACGGGAAAGCCATTCCGCTGAACGAACTTGCGGGCCTGGATCTTGTCGCCCATCAATTCGATATTCTCTGGAGTAGGCCCAATGAACACGATGCCGGCCTCCAACACCTTGCGAGCAAATTCCGCATTCTCCGACAAAAATCCATAGCCCGGGTGAATCGCCCCAGCGTTCAAATCGTGGGCGGCAGCGATGATTATCGAGATAGGCCGCGACCGGTGTGCGACCGCTTATGGGAACCGCCACGTCGGCCATTGAGACGGCTGGCGTCCCCGCATCGAAATCGTGGTAGACAATTGCAGAGCGCAGCTCCAGCTCGCGCAGCGTCTTGATGATTCGTACGGCGATCTCGCCTCTATTGGCGATCAGAACTGTATCAAAGGGTAATTTTTGCATTATCCTGTTTTTCCAAGAACAGGGCTGGGGTTAGTATTGTCGTTGTTCGCAGTTTAGGTGGCGGCCTACCTCAAGGCGTTGGGTCAATCGTCGAGATAGATGCTGCCATTCGAGAGCCGAAATCGCACGGTGTTTGCATAGCCATTTTCGGCAACGGAAATGGACTTCGCTCATTACAGCCTGGCGCAGCCAGGATCGGGCGCAGCCCCGATTGGAAGGCAGAACATCTGATGCTTCGCCATCTGCGAAAGTGCGAAAACACACTTTGCAGTTTGGGCAGTTTGGATCAGAATTTTTTCTCTTCTCCGTTCAGTCGTCGGAACAAGCAGAAACCGTGACAATTTCCGCCGATCGGGTTCTTCGGTGCTGGGTGGTTAAGTGGGCGACAAAGAGGGGCCTTTTGCGTGGGCGCCATGCCGAGTTCGCTATTCACTGATGTCCGTGTGACATTGAACGTTTCCTTTTCCGATCGGGGCGGCGATGCTGGAAAGGTGAGCAGTTGCAGCCGCCGCTGGCTGAGGGGGCGACGGAATTTTGCACACGCCATGCAGGCAGTTTTTGCGCGCTGGTGAGCCGACGAACAGATCGATGCCTTCTAACCGGCGACCGGCTCTAAGCTCAAGGCTATGATGCCAACAACAGCCTGACCCTGGTCAATTTCAGATGTGCCAACCGCCGTGCCGGATAATGGAACATCTCTTGGGTGCTTTCTATAACAAACACCAGGGTCATCAGATCAAGCAGGAAGTCGTCGATCGCTTGGGCGATTGTTTGCGACTTATCGTCCAACTGATCCAGCAAAACGCGCGCCCTATCGATCGCATCCGCGCTGGCCGCATCGATTAACGCCTCGATCCTTTTGAAACAATCCAATTCCGAACTCCTTCAAGCCTCGCCAGGGTTATGCACCAAGGTGGCGACGTTAACCACCCGGCCGTTGACCCAGTGGCGCGAGCCACCATCAGCAGATCGAGCCGGGCCCCGCAATTTTTCGTTTTTGCTTTGCCTAAAGTCTCGGCTATGTATCGGACTGGCCTAACGGCCTGCCCACGTTGCAATTGTACAAAGGAATACGCATATGGCGACCGGAACAGTGAAGTGGTTTAACAGCAGCAAGGGATTTGGATTTATCCAGCCCGACAATGGCGGTCAGGATGTTTTCGTCCACATTTCCGCTGTCGAGCGCGCGGGCCTCTCAACCCTCAATGACGGCCAGAAGGTCAACTATGAGATCGAACAGGACCGCCGCACTGGTAAGTCATCCGCTGGCAGCCTAAGCAAAGCTGGCTGATTTTTCGGCTGCGTCCCGCAAGAGCCGGAAGCACGCGGCACGTCCCGGATGGGCTGACCCGCTCGACAAGAGTGGGCGAGAACATGGCTTGACCGGAGAATCGGTCAGCAGATTGCTGCAAACCGTCGCGAATTCCTGAAACCAGGTTGTCTGGAAAGACAAGGCGGGGTGGCTCCCCGCCTTTTCATATTCCGTGCAGATCATGCCAATGGCAGCAGCACACTCCAAAACGAATCTCGGTTGCCGAAATTATGCCGTGACCTTCTTGCGGGTCCGTTTCGCCGGCGCCGGCGCCGGCGTTTCCGGCTCCTTCGGTTTGCGGCCGAGCCCCATCGTCTTGGCCAATGCCGAGCGCGCCGCGGCGTAATTCGGCGCGACCATGGGATAATCCGCCGGCAGGCCCCATTTGGCGCGATATTCGTCCGGCGTCAGCCCGTAGTGGGTCGACAGATGGCGCTTTAGCGATTTGAATTTCTTCCCGTCCTCAAGGGAGATCATGTAGTCCGGTGTCACCGACTTCTTGATCGGGACTGCAGGCTTAAGGACCGCCGGCTCTTCTGCGGAGACGCCTCCGGCTGTGCCTTTCAGAGCCGCATGCACTTGGCGGATCAGAGCAGGGAGGTCCCCTACCGGAACCGGATTGTTGGAGACATAGGCTGAGACCACATCGGCTGTGAGCTCGATGAGGGTGTCGGTGTTTTTGTCGGCTTCTTCTGTCATGAAAATCTCCGGGCGGCTTGGAACATAGTCGGCGAAGCGTCGCTTCATAGTGGGGGTTGCCGCTGAACGCAACAATTGTCTCGACAGGATTATTGCGATGCTCATCCCAGCATCGAGGTCTATAGCGCCGCATCCCACCGTCATACACGTTGATCCGCTCGGTGTTGGCTGCCCCGTAACTGGGTCGGAGTTTGCTTTGAAGCTCGATCCCGTCCGTTTGAATTTTGCAAAATGAAAAAGCCGAAGGTGTTTCGCGCCGCTGAAGGTTTCGTACGTCATCGAATACACGGCTTCGACCTTCATGGTCTTCCAATGATGCTTTCCGCCTAGGCATTGTTATGGTGATCGTCGCCACGCCCCAAGGAATCAACCAAGCCGTCAGCGCGAGCAAATTGCGATGGCGCCGGCCACGTGTTGGGATCCACGGTCGGAGCGATGGACACAGCCTGGTGGCGGCTTCCGCCATTCGATCGCAGGCCCGATCGAAGTCTGGCCGTCAGGCCCGGTCCTCTCCCGCCGTTGATCTAGCGCAGGGCGTTCACGAACCGCATATCCCACAATGGCGTCCGTGCACAACGCTCGGAGATCATTTATGAAAATGCTATTCGCGACGATGGCTGTCGCCTTGCCGGCAGCCATCGCTTTTGCTGCGGAACCGATCCCCGCCGACCTCAGAGAAACGGCACTGGCCACTTTCAAGGCTTTGCCATCCACCACGCCGGCAGTCGCCAACAACCCGATCACACCGGAAAAGGTCGCGCTCGGCAAGGCATTGTTCTTCGATCCCCGTGTCTCGGCGTCAGGTGTCTTCTCGTGCAACTCGTGCCACAACTTGGCCACCGGGGGCGACGACAATCTTGAAACATCAATTGGGCATGGTTGGCAGAAGGGACCGCGCAACGCGCCGACGGTACTGAACGCTGTCTTTAACATCGCGCAGTTCTGGGATGGTCGCGCCGAAGATCTGAAGGCTCAGGCCAAAGGACCGATCCAAGCCGGTGTCGAAATGGCCAACACACCGGGTCAAGTCATCGCGACGCTCAAGTCGATGCCGCAATATCTCGATTGGTTCAATGCAGCTTTCCCCGGTGAGGCCGATCGCGTCACCTTCGACAACTTAGCCAAGGCAGTTGAAGCCTTTGAGGCGACACTGGTCACGCCGGCGCCCTTCGATGCTTTCCTCAATGGCGATGATGCCGCCATGACTTCCGAACAGAAACAGGGGCTGGCGCTTTTCATGGACAAAGGCTGCTCGTCCTGCCATGCCGGCATCAACGTTGGCGGGGAGGCCTATTACGCATTCGGCCTTATTGAAAAGCCCAGCGCCGAGGTACGGCCGGAAAACGACAAGGGCCGCTTTGCCGTCACCAATTCAGCCGACGATTCCTTTGTTTTCCGCGTGGCGCCGCTGCGCAACGTTGGCACTCACCGCGCCCTATTTTCATTCGGGCAAGGTTTGGGATCTGAAACAGGCCGTGGCCATTATGGGCACCACCCAGCTCGGCGAAGAGTTGAAGGCCGAAGAAGTCGACCTGCTCGTTGCCTTCCTTAACTCGCTGACCGGAAAGGTACCCGAGGTCGTCTTGCCTATCTTACCCGCCGAAACTGCGACAACGCCTCGACCTGCATCGCAGATCTTAGTGAAATAAATGGCCCGGGCTGGCTACGGAAAGTCGCAAGCAAGAATGAATGCGACCATTACTGGGACGAGACGGATCGCGACCTCTTTGACAAGGCAATGCCTGGCATGATCCCAAACTGCAGACAATGCTTCCGTCGCCAGCTCGTTGCCATGGCATCATGTTAGCCTGAAAAATTCATGGGGGTTGGTGGATGTGGCGCAAGCCGTTGAAATGACTTAGGATTTGGTTGCTTAAGCCGATCCGAACCATTTCCCGGAGACCACACCCACCATGAACGATCTTACGCTGCCGCTGAGCGGTTTGTCATCAGTCGGCGGCAAGTCCGTCGTCGCCCGTTTCGACGGCGGCATGCTGTCGTCCAACAGCGGCGTTCTGGCTTTGGCCGAGGTGGAAAAGCGGTTGCGGGTGGCCGAGCGTCTGGCGCGTTGCATCGACGATCCGCGCTGCCCGGACCAGGTCGTCCACAGCCTGGCGGACATGATCGGCTTTCGCATGAAGATGATTGCCGCCGGCTACGAGGACGGCAACGACGCCAACCGGCTGCGCCGCGATCCGGTCTTCAAGATGGCCCAGGATGCGCTGCCGTCGGGTCGGGATCTGGCGTCGCAATCGACGCTGTGCCGGCTGGAGAACCTGCCCGGCGTGCGGGAGCTGGTTGCGATGGGGCGGGCGATGGTCGATCTCTATTGCGCCTCGTTCCGGCAGGTGCCGAAGCGGATCGTACTCGACATTGACGACACCTTCGACGCTGTGCACGGAGGCCAACAGCTTCGCCTGTTCAATGCCCACCATGACGAGTACGGCTTCCAGCCGATCGTAGTGTTCGATGGTGCGGGACGGTTCGTCAGCGCGATCCTGCGACCGGCCAAGCGGCCGAGTGGGGCTGAGATCCGCCCCCACCTGCGCCGTCTGGTGCGGGCGATCCGGATCAACTGGCCGAACATTCGAATCCTGCTCCGCGGCGATAGCCATTATTGCAGCCCGCAGGTCATCGACTGGTGCCGCGCCAACGACGTCGACTCATCTTTGGCCTCGCGCCCACCACGACCCTGCGCAAGCATGTCGCGGATCTGGAGGCCAGCACGACGGCGCGCTTCGAAGCGTCGGCCAAGACAGGCAAGGTCCGCAGGTTCAAGGAGTTCGTTGACGGCGCCGCTAGTTGGAGCCGCGTCGAGCGCATCATCGCGCGGGTCGAGGTCGGCGCCCAAGGTGCCGATACCCGCTTCGTCGTCACCAACCTTGCCGGTGGGAAGGCCAAGGCGCTCTACGAGGATGTCTACTGCCGGCGCGGCGCGGCCGAGAACCACATCAAGTCGCGGAAGACGCATCTTGCCGCCGACCGCACATCCTGCACCAGAGCGACGGCCAACCAGTTCCGGCTATTCCTGCATGCCGGTGCTTACTGGTTGATGTGGGGCTTGCGGGCCGCGATGCCGAGGCGCTCGAGCTTTGCCGTCGCCCAATTCGACACGCTGCGATTGCGCCTCATCAAAATCGCTGCGCGGGTGGTCGAGATGAAATCGCAAATCCGCCTGCACCTGCCGACATCGTGCCCCGACCAGCGCATCCTGCGCATCGTCCTCGATCGCATCCCCCAACTCGCGACATAACGATGGGGCGCAGACGCCCCGAAACGAACCCGTCGACCGCAACCTGCAAACCCCCGCCTGCCATCACGACGGAGCAATTCCGGCGCCTGACGAGGCGCGTGGAAAAGCACCGCAACGGCGACCACAGCGTCGCTTCAGGCCGTCAAAAGCTTATCGCCGTGCATTAAGGCGGTTAGGTATCTGGCGCGAGTCAGACCAAAGGGGTTCGAAAAGTTGGAGGATTGTCGCAGATACTACAACAAAGGAGCGCCATATGGGGCGATAGGGCACAAGGCTCCGATCGCCGGTCTCAGTCAGTGCCAAATTCAACGGCGTTTCACCGCCCAGTTCCGCTAATTCTCCGCACAACTACCTGTTCGCTTTGCCAGAAGCTCTCTTGACTAATTGGCGGCGATGTACAGGGATTTCCCGAGAGCTTAGCCTCACACTGTGCAAAGGCCTGCTACGACTGAGGGAGGGGAGGGACGCTTGGACGAGCACGATCCGAAGGAAGAGCTGATCGAGACGATTTTCCGCAATGGCACAATCACTGTCGTGGGCATCCTGCTTGCCTTTTCGCTCGGCTTCGTCACGCATTGGGCGGCAAACCCCGTGCCATGGCGGCTCTACGACCTATTCGCCGTTGCGCCGATCCTGATCGGCATCGCGTTGCAGATGCGGGCGCTGTCCAAGCTGCTCGACATGAGTTCGCTGCGCCGACCCATCTACGAACGCGCCAACCGCATCTTCATGGCCGGCCTCATCCTGACCGCGTGCGGCGTCGGGCTGGCTATCCTGCTCGATGTCTTCGAGATGTCGGCGAAGGGCACGCTGCCCGGCGCTTAACGGCCTGTCACTGCGCTTTGGCGCTGCCGCTCATCGCTGCCAGTCGATTCTTGCATCCGTCGCAGGTCCGCCATCTTGGCAGTGTCGCACCATTTGACGCCGATTCTTACCGCTGGCCTTGGTTTCGCCGGCCGCCGGCACCACGTGATCGTGGGCGCGTAGCGACACATCGCAACAGACCGGCAGTGGCGAGGCGAGGCCGGAAGGGCAAACGTCGCCAACCGGGTGGCCGGTGATTTCCACCACCTGCTCGGCGTCCAGCATGCGTGGCTTGCCCCCGAACCCATCACGCGATTTGCGGTTGTCGATGCGCGCGCCAAGCTCTGGGAACGACTGGGCCTTCAGTCTCAGTAGCGCCGCGGCCGGCTGCCCATGGCCGAAAGCGTCATGGAACTCGACAAGGTCATCGGCGAGACAAACAAGCGCCAGATGACTCTCGACATTCTGCGGACCGCCAAGCATCCGATGTCGACCGCCGAATGCTCGCAGGAGTTCGCAACGAGGCACGGGTGTCCGGGGACGATCCGCGCCGTCACCATCATCGCAAGCGCCTGTCTCCGATCCTCAGTACCCTCGAGAAAGCCGGACGCGTCGGACTGAACCGCGAGGGTGACTGGGCGGAGGACCGCATCGACCGTCGCCCGATTTGACTGAGGATTTCAAAGGGCGAGCATGGTGTCGGGCGTCAGCAACACAATCCGCCCGTCCTCCTTGGCACGCTCTTGGACACCTGCCTTGAAACCGGTGCGCGCGTATAGGACGAAGTGGCGATCTTCCACGCCACGACCATAGTCGGTTCTTCGGGCGCGCTCGATCAGTGTCGCGAGGACATCCGCCCCGATCATTCCGCGGCGCCACTTGCACTCGCCGTATAGCACCGATCCGTCCAGCAAGCGTCCGGCTACGTCAATGTTATATTCGGCACCCCAGATTTGACCGATCTCCTGGGCCGGAGACGGAAGAGCCTCCTGCGCATGGCGGCGGGCGTGCCCTCGGCAGATTTCCTCGAACGCGCCGCCCATATACTCGTTCAGCCGCGGCACCACTTGGTGCCGCCAAATCTCGGGACCGAAGCCCTGCATTACACTTGACATGTTCGGCCGAACGAACCGATGCCAGAAGGCAACAAGCGGATCATCCACGAAGTAACGCGTGTCCCGTGACTTGGGGTTGGCGTCGAGGGAATGTACGGTCCGAACCAGCCGCATGCGCTCGAGCCGCTTCATGTAGGGGCTCAGCGAAACGGAATCCTTGATGTCCCGGAGACGGCCGCCGATTACCCCGAGTTTGGTGCAGCCGTCCGCGATCGCCGCCAGGATGCTGGCGTAGCGTTGGGTCTCCCGAAGTTCCGATTGGAGCAGGACGTTCGGCTCGTCTACCAGCGCCCCAGTATCGGCGAGCAGCAAATTGGTGACGTTCTCCTCGAGACTTGCGCTCGGATCGCAGAGCCTTAGGTAAAAGGGGATACCACCGAAGATGGCATAGGCAAGGATACGATCCGCAGCAGGGTAATCCGGGAAGAACCCGGCCGCGTCCCGCAGCGGCAGCGCCTTCACTTCCAGGGGTAGGGTTTGGCGCCCGTAGAGTGGGTTCCTCTCGGCCAGCAGATCCTCCATCTGGGCAATCATCGACCCGCAGAGCACCAAGTTCAGCTTGCCCTCGGCGGCGACGACCGCGTCCCAGAATTTTTGGATGATCGATGGCAGCGCCTGGTCGCCCTCGACAAGGTAGGGGAATTCGTCCAGGACGACGATCAGCCCAAGCGTTCCCTCGGCCTTACGCGCGAGGTATGTCAGCACGCTCAGCCAATCGCCGAGGCCGTCCAACAGGGGATCGGCGCAGAGCGAGCGGGCGATTTCCGCCTTGAAGCCCTCCAGATTCAGAGTGGGGGTGACACGCGTCGCTTGATAGAGAACGTGGGGACGGTCCTTGGCAGCTTCCTTAAGCAGCGCGGACTTCCCGATCCGGCGCCGTCCATATACCACGAGCAAAGAGGGCCTAGCGAGGGAGAATTCCTTGCGGAGGCGGGAGAGCTCTTGGGCGCGACCTACGAACATTAGCGTAATCCTGATTACGGTAATCAAGGTTACACTAATCCGAGTGGCCAAAGCAAGGGCGGTCAGGCA
The DNA here is from genome assembly GCF_055456085.1 of Mesorhizobium subarcticum. Classification (NCBI taxonomy): domain Bacteria; kingdom Pseudomonadati; phylum Pseudomonadota; class Alphaproteobacteria; order Hyphomicrobiales; family Phyllobacteriaceae; genus Mesorhizobium; species Mesorhizobium subarcticum. The sequence goes on from NZ_JBVBEG010000002.1 coordinate 646,208, forward strand.
GCTTGGTAAGTAAAAAGCACCGAAGCCGGGACAGGCCACTGGAAAGACACCGCTTTCAAAGCGCCAAAATCCCGGCCCATGGGTCCGCTGGGCCTGGTTGGTCGAGAGGACTACGGCCAGAAGGCAGATCGCCTTCTGGCCGATCCAGCCGGGACTCGACCGCTTCGCGGATCGCCCGCGGATCGGAATTGGCTCGCGACGCCTGCCAGACGATCGACTGCACCGTTGCCAGCGTGTTGTTCACCCGATGGTTCAATTCGTCGATGAGCATTTTGGATTGCGCCTGCTCCTCCTTGTGCCTGGTCAGATCGACGAAGGAGGTAAAATACTGGACGATGGCGCAGGACGATGGCGCCGCTCTTGTCGTGCACAGGACTGGCAAAAAGGCCCGCCCAGAATTCGCCAAGGCTCCCGCCACCGGATGGATCACGCTACGCCGCCCGCGGCACGCGCGAGGTGAAGGTGTTGCCCTTGTCACCGACACGCTGGTGCCGTTCTTATCGCTGATGACCTCGATGTTGGCCTCCAGCTGCTTGACCAGCGCCTCGACAATGGCGGTTCCCAGGCCCGCACTGGCGACGATGCTGGCGGGCTTGCCGACGCCATTGTCTTGCCGTGATGCACGTAACCCCTGGCTTCTGCCGCGGTCGCACGGGTGCCGTTCTGGTTGCGGCCTTGAATGCATCGCGGCACGATACGTTCGACGCTGAACCGGCCGTGAGGGCGAGGGGCCACAAACGCAAGACGGTTCGCGGCGAGATACAACGGCAGTCGGCGCGTTGTGTTGATGTTGGGCTAGCAATTGCGAGCGAAGAATTCCGGCATTCGGCAGCAACGGCCATCCGGCACCGGTACCTGCTCTACCCCCAAAGTACCGAAAGCGGTGCCGCATGGAGGCGCTCTCCGAATGGGACAATCTTATCGTGGTCGTACAGCACCACTCCAGAGACAAAACGATCTCCGCATGCTTCTGCCAGCATTCGCAAGCCCTTGAAATCTGAGCTTGTGACTGTGGCTGCTGCCTTTATCTCAATCCCTGTCACTCGACCTCTCCTGTCCTCTATGACGATATCGACCTCGTGGTGCTGCTTGTCCCGAAATTGAGAGAACTCGAAACGGTCGTCAGCCCAACTTGCAAGCTTGAGAATTTCGGCGAATACGAAAGTTTCCAGCAATGCTCCGAACTTTCCGCGGTCACTCCTAATGTGATCAGGCGATAAATCCCGGAGCGCGGCGAGGAGGCCGGAATCCAGGAAATGGATTTTCGGAGTTTTCGTAAGCCGCTTGAGTTTGTTGCTGAACCAAGGTTGCAAGGTTCGAACCAGAAAAAGACTTTCGAAGATGTCCACGTATTTCCGTGTCGTGACGTGATTCATTGCGAGCGAGTTGCCGATGGCAGAATAGTTCACTAGCTGCCTAGAATGTTCGGCAAGCACGCGGAGGAGCCTGGGCATTTGGCTGATTTGATCAACCTGAGCTATGTCGCGAACGTCCCGCTGGACGATCGCCTCTATGTAGTCCGCATACCAGTCCTGCCGCCGTGACCATGATGGGCGCCGTAGCGCCTCTGGGTAGCCCCCTGCAAGAACAGCGCCGACGAGATCTCCGCCGAGGACTGAATTTTTAACTGCGGCTATTTTGTTTTGAAACAGGTTTTCGAGAAAGCTCGGTCTATTTTCATGAATTTCGCTCTGTGCCAGAGGCAGCAAACGAACGATCTCCATACGTCCAGCGAGTGAATCCGCGACACGGGGAAGCGTCATCAAATTGGCGGAACCCGTAAGAAGAAACCGTCCCGCACGCTGATCGGCATCCACGCTTTCCTTGATCGCGAGCAGAAGTTCTGGAGCACGCTGGATTTCGTCGATTACTGCTCGGTCAATGCCCCTTACGAATCCGACGGGATCCTGTTGCGCCGCCTCAAGCGTAGTCGCGTTGTCCAAAGTAAGATACGCAACGTCAGCGCCCGCCATCCTTCTCACAAGGGTCGTTTTCCCGGATTGGCGAGGGCCAGCAACCAAGACGACACGAGTGTCTGAAAGCGCATCCTTGATGCGTTGCTCAACGAAGCGGGGGTAATCAGCCATCGTTCCGATCTCCTGACCGGTTGAAATTTCAGTGGTGACCGATAGAAATTATCGGCGTGACTATTTGAAAGTCAAGGTGAGACCATTTGAAAGTCACTCAACCGCAAAGCGAGTGGCAGGGGCACTGGTGGCGGTTGCTACCTGATGTGATGGCGAAGAATTCGACCATTCGCTGGAACGAGATGATTGCGGCATGGGCTGCGACATCAAACCCGAGAAGCTATCGGAGAGCGAGGATGAGGCAGAAAACGCCACCAAAAGATTCAACGGTTCAACTCATTGATTGGCAATGGCTTTCTCGATGTTTGATAAGGGTCGGTGCAGACATGGCCCTTCGCGCCTGCTGTGGACTTCCAATGCTTGGCCAAAGTTCCTCGAACTATCTCGCATCCAGGGCTCCTCGCAAAGGCGTGGGCCGAGGCGTATGCCCCAATTCATCTTGAGCTTTCGCCACTGGGGCTTAGGGCCGCCTTGGGTAACCCCTCAAGGGTGCAGCTATTGGCTTCCGTTTGAATCGTGACTACGCGAGCTGGCGCTGCGACCCGGTAGCGGACCCTCCAACGTCCGCAGTGGGGTCGGAAACAGCATTATCCCGAACCGGGTGATTATCCCTCTGACCCCTACTAAATTGGTCCGCTTCTTGCAGCAAGCATTTCTGGCAGAGCCCGGCGTCTATCCGGGCGATGCGATGGGGGATGAAATTGCTGGAGGAGCAACATGGCAGCTGCCGAAACCTTATATGACGTCATTCGTCGCCAAGGGATCACCCGGCGCAGTTTCACCAAGTTCTGCAGCCTGACGGCCGCGAGCCTCGGCTTCGGCCAGGGTGCCGCGACAGCGATGGCAGAAGCACTCGAAACCAAGGAACGCGTTCCCGTCATATGGATGCATGGGCTCGAATGCACCTGCTGTTCGGAGAGCTTCATCCGCTCGGCCCATCCGCTCGTCAAAGACGTCGTGCTGTCGATGATCTCGCTCGACGGTGCTGTCACATTGATTGAGGGGTAAGGAAATTGAGGTAGCAGCGCGCCCATGACCGTGAGTGCACCGACCTACAAGAACCACCGCTATCCGATCGAAATCGTGGCCCGTGCTGTCTGGCTCTACTTCCGCTTCAATCTGAGCCTGCGCGATGTCGAGGAAATGCTGCTCGATCGCGGGATCGTCGTTTCCTACGAGACCATCCGCCGATGGTGCCGAAAGCACGGCCCTGATTATGCGCGCCGCATACGCCGCAAGTCGCCGACGAAAGACGATGTCTGGCATCTGGATGAAGTCGCGGTGCGCATCAACGGTCAGAAATGCTGGTTGTGGAGAGCGGTTGATCAGGACGGATATGTGCTCGACGAGATTGTCCAGACGCGTCGCAACACCAAGGCCGCCAGGCGCCTGCTGACGCGACTTCTGAAGAAGCAGGGTCTGCCGCCAAAGCGTATGATCACCGACAAACTGCGCTCCTACGGGGCGGCCCAACGCCAGGTCATGCCGAACGTGGAACACCGCTCGCATAAAGGCTTGAACAACCGGGTGGAGAATTCTCACCTGCCGTTCCGAAAACGGGAACGAACGCGACAGGGTTTCCGGTCGGTCGGCTCATTGCAGCATTTCGTGTCGATCTTCTCCGCCGTCCGAAATCTCTTCGTCCCATCCCAGACCAACCGCTCCGCAGCACAAATTCGAACCCATCGACGCCAAACCATGGCCGCGTGGGAAGCCGTGAGTGCACGGCCTGCCTGAAAAGCGCGGCATCGGCCTCACGCGGCCACATTTCAGACAACGTGACAACGCCGAGCCTGCCTATAACGGGCCCCGTGCCGTCGTCGCGCTTTCCGAAGAAGTCCTCTGCCCACGGCAACCAGAGCGTCCTATCGAGGACAAAGCATGTTGCCTGCGGCATTCCGAATCACATCCGAGATGAGGGGTTGCCACCTAATGCGTGGGCAGGCAGGAGTGGCGCGCCAACGGCACACGGCCGTACATATGCAATGCAAAATAGTACGAGGAAACCGATGCAACACCTCACCCGTCGTCATGCCCTCTGCGCGCTCGCTGCCCTTTTTGGTGGACAACACGCCCATGCTCAAACTTCTGTACAAGGCGGGCCTGATTCAACGCCGGAGCCCACGAGTTCTTTTGGAGGGAGACAGAAAGTCACGCTCGGCAGGCCGACCACGTTCGAAGCGCATCCTTGGCACGTCGAACTCATTATTGACGGGCAGGTGTGCGGTGGAACGGTGATCGGAAAGCGATGGATCCTCACAGCGGCGCACTGTTTAGAGGGTGCAACAGTCGACCAGGTCCAAGCCTTTGTTAGGGGTGGCCATTCGTTAGATGTAAAGCAGCTTATTCCTCACGAAAAATATAACGACAAGACATTGGAGCATGATGTGGCGCTCGTGCGGGTGCACAGTACGCGACCCGCAGTGGCCATTCGCCTTGCTACCCCCAGGACGCACATTCGTATTGGCGAGGACCTTACCGTGACGGGTAAGGGAGCTACAGGATATAAGGGAGAGCCATCAGACGAGCTCCTAGAGGGCAAGGTCCCGTACGTCGACAACAAAACGTGCAGCCGCAAATATAAAAGGATAAGGATCTTTCCTGGGAACATGTGCGCCGGAACCGAAAGCGGCTGGACCGATGCTTGCCAAGGGGACAGTGGAGGTCCTCTGACCAAAGGCCATGGCAAGAACGCCATCTTGGTTGGAATTGTATCGCATGGGCACAAATGCGGAAAGACATACGGTGTGTATACGCGCGTGTCGTCTTATCACGAGTGGATCATGAACCGTATCGGTGACTGAGGCGGCGAGTCGGGATGCGTGCAGGATGGAAAGTTCACGTTGCCGCGTCTATCTGAACGCGCAGAATGTCCAATTAACCGGAGTTCGGCTTAACAGGTATCCTCACCATGTCCCATGAATGCTGTGCAGGCTAAGAAGAAAAGCCCGCCGCGTGTGCAACTGTCCGAGGAGCAAGCGGCGGGCTTCGCGTCCAAGAGAGAGGGTGGCGGCTCCCTTGGGATGCGTGAAAACAGCGACCAGAGATTCTTGTGGCGTTGTCACGTTGTTTGAAATGTGGCCGCGTGAGGCCGATGCCGCGCTTTTCAGGCAGGCCGTGCACTCACGGCTTCCCACGCGGCCATTGCCTGGCGTCGATGGGTTCGAATTTGTGCTGCGGAGCGGTTGGTCTGGGATGGGACGAAGAGATTTCGGACGGCGGAGAAGATCGACACGAAATGCTGCAATGAGCCGACCGACCGGAAACCCTGTCGCGTTCGTTCCCGTTTTCGGAACGGCAGGTGAGAATTCTCCACCCGGTTGTTCGAGCCTTTATGCGAGCGGTGTTCCACGTTCGGCATGACCTGGCGTTGGGCCGCCCCGTAGGAGCGCAGTTTGTCGGTGATCATACGCTTTGGCGGCAGACCCTGCTTCTTCAGAAGTCGCGTCAGCAGGCGCCTGGCGGCCTTGGTGTTGCGACGCGTCTGGACAATCTCGTCGAGCACATATCCGTCCTGATCAACCGCTCTCCACAACCAGCACTTCTGACCGTTGATGCGCACCGCGACTTCATCCAGATGCCAGACATCGTCTTTCGTCGGCGACTTGCGGCGTATGCGGCGCGCATAATCAGGGCCGTGCTTTCGGCACCATCGGCGGATGGTCTCGTAGGAAACGACGATCCCGCGATCGAGCAGCATTTCCTCGACATCGCGCAGGCTCAGATTGAAGCGGAAGTAGAGCCAGACAGCACGGGCCACGATTTCGATCGGATAGCGGTGGTTCTTGTAGGTCGGTGCACTCACGGTCATGGGCGCGCTGCTACCTCAATTTCCTTACCCCTCAATCAATGTGACAGCACCCGCAGGTCACCAATTGGGAGACAGAGCGCTACGGCGTGTTCGTGCAGACGAGCATCAAGTTCAACTGAGAGAGCAAGAACCGAGGAGAGCGGCGATGCCACTCCAGCTCATTTGAGACCGGTAACTTCTCTGGGGTTAGGCGGCGCGCAGGAGAGGCGGTTTGGGCTTGAATAGTGGTGGCACGTTCGGCTCTGGCTGTCGGAACGGTGCCCGCAATCGATTGCGAAGCTCGCCGTTGAGATCTGCCGTCCTGACCTGCATGAGCATGTGAGCCCCGTGGAGCGACCACCGCATCTGCTGTTTCTTGACCATCCGCTTGCCGACAAGTGAATTCACCGCCGATTCAGCCAGAGTCGTTGCGACGCGAAGGCCGGCTTGGTAGCGCTTGCCATAGTTGACGATCGCGCCGCGGTTCGAACGGATATAGGTCAGGAGCTGCAAGCCGAGGCTTTGAAGTCGGGCGATGGAGAACTCGCTGTCTCCTTGCGAAGCCTTCACCCTCTCCAAGAGTTGCTCCAGATCGGTGATCGCGCGATCGACCCGCCCATGCCACAGGCGCCACTTCACCGCTCTGATGTCACGGTCGATTGCGGGAAGCGCTTCAGAGAGACCCGATCGGGATCGAGCCATATGATCGGCGATCTGCTGCATCGGCTGGACCTTCATGGCGATGTGGAACCAGTCGATGATGTGGGCCGTCGGCTTCGGCATTGCGCGGGGTAGCCGCTTCAGGATTTCGGCGCCGTCCGAAATCACCGTCACATCGCCAAAGCCGCGGTAGCCCACTTCCCAAAGAGCATGAAGAGCGCGATCCCGGATTGCCCGTTGGTCGGTGCTGCTGGTCACGAAATAGCGACCGCCACCTTCGCCTCGTCCGCCGCGGCCGCATCGGGCGACAACGAGCTCGAAGTTGCGCGCTGAATTGGAATCGGCGCTGCGAACATGCGCAGTATCGATGCTGATGACGAACTCTTTGCGGCGATCGCCGGGAAGCTGCATTTCAAGCTGGCGTCGTTCGTCCGTTTGCGCCCTTGCGTGCAATTCTTCCTCAGCAACCTGATCGTCGAGCCGTTCGCCAATCCTGATGGTTCGCTTGCGCACGGTGGCATGCGTCTCGGTCGGCTCAACGGGCAGGAATTCGGCAAGCACTCTCGCAGCCTGCCGGTACGGCATCATGCTCCCCAGCCGCGCCGTCAGTTCCATCAGCTCGGATGTCGCTCGATCCGGGCAGATCTCCCGCAGCGGCGCAAAGGCATCGACCATGCCTGGGTAACAATCCCGACACAGCATCCAACGAGGATTGCGCACCTCCACGATGCCAAAGACAGTCCGGATCCGTCGCGTCGTGTAGTCCTTGACCGGCCGAAACCTGTGGCAATCCGGGCAGACCCGACGAAGAGGGAATACGTCTCCGCCTCATGGTTCACGACCGCGCTCTGCAGCGCCGCCATGATGGTCTTGCTGTCCTCGATCGACAGGCCGAGGTCGCCGTCAAACAGACGTTCCCAGCTCTTGTCGATGCGGACCGCCTTCCGGCAAACGTCTCCGAACTCGTTCCTGCCCTCGATCGTGATCGTCCATTCCACCGCCATCGCTTTCCCTCCGAACAAAGCGGCGCTCATGGACTACGCGGGCCTAACAACCTGTATTAGACCCCAGAGAAATTACCGGTCTCATTGAGACTCAGGGGCAATGAATCTCATGCTTAGGTACAGTGGTCGCGATAAGTCGGCGCAATCTTACATTTAAGTGCAGTGCGACATCAACTCCACCAGTTGAAAAATAAACCAGAATATATTTTTGTATATCTTTCCAATTCTTGCTAGCTAAATATCAATGGAATAACGCCTTTGACATAAAATAAGCAGATATATTATTAAATATACCCTGCTCCTCTTGTCTTAGACACCATATGAGGTATCTACAGACCCAGGCCTTCCACTCAACTTCACATTCAAAGGAACATCGTCATGCCTGAACCCGAACGCTTTGTGTGGCAGAAACTTCGTCGCCATTTCAACACAGATGATTTGACAGCTCTCGTGAGCTCCCGCTGGGAGTTTAACGCACATCTCCTGCCGGATCTTCAATCCCTTATTCGGGGGCCCGCAGGAAACAATGCGGGTTCATAAGCTTCCTGCTGTAAGCCGGAACGACGTAGTGCTTTCCAAGGCGACTATGGCCCAGCTCGATACGCACATCTTCGATTTTGTTAAATGCCGGGAGGAGTTGAAGCGCCTCGGCCAATCGGGGCGCAAGGGTATTCTTCTCCACGGACATCCTGGCACCGGCAAGACCCATGTCGTCCACTATATTGCTGCCAACCTGCCCGACCACACTAAAGTTCTGGTCGCAGGCGCACCACCACAGATTATCGCAGGTTCACGCCCTGGCCTTGACACCCGGGGCGATCGTCACCGGCGGTGCCGCGGCGTGCTGATCGGATCATCCGCCGTCGCTGAGCCTCTCGCCGACAGTGGATCTCCCGGGTCCGCCATCCCTACAAAAATGACGGCTCCGCGACACCGTTTGTCGGTTTGTCAGGTCCGCGCCACAGGCTTGGTGAGCCGATCTGTTGTTTTGCCGCATGCTAAAGAGCTGAACAGCAAGCATAAACCTCTGTCGCCGGCTCGATCCGCCAGATTGGCACGATCTTTCAACCCCTTCACGCTGAGACGACGGCAGCAGCCGACCGGCTCTCCTCTCGCGGCTCCGCGATCAACACAACCAACATAAGGAATCTACCATGGCGATGAACGCGGCGATTGCGGACGTGAGGGATGGGGCGGCCGTAGATCGGCTGGACGGCATCGACCTTGCTCGCGGCCTGGCTGTCATAGGCATGTTTGTCGTCCATGTCGGGGGTCCCATTCCCGACGAAGGACTGGTCAGGAATCTGATGGAACTAACCCAGGGGCGGTCGTCCGCCCTGTTTGCCGTATTGGCCGGTTTTTCGATCATCCTGATTACCGGTCGCAAGGAGCCGAAGTCGGGGAAGCCGGCAGACAGGCCATTGACAGAGTCGCAATTCGTGCCCTTGTTTTACTCGCGCTTGGCTCAATCCTGACCTGCCTCGATACGAACGTCGAGGTCATCCTGGAATACTACGGAATCTGCTTCTTGTTGGTCCTGCCGCTCCATCGGCTCAGCGCACAGCAACTCGGCTTGCTCGCTGCTGGGACCGCATTAGTTCTCCCGCAAGTGTGGTTCCACCTCTTGTCAATGGTTGGCTTCGAGCGCGCGTCCTTCGACCCGGTGTTCAAGCTCATGGTCAGCGGCGCCTATCCCGCGATGACCTGGGTTCCTTTCGTGATCGCAGGCATGGCCATCGCGCGCTTTAGCCTTAATACGCAAGCAATGCATTGGCGCCTTGGTCTAGCGGGGGTCGCGCTGGCCGTGTTGGGCTATGGGGGATCCTGGCTCGCGCTGCGTTTGCTGCCTAGCGTAAGCGCCGAATTGGCCGATTTGCGGGAACTTGGCCAGACTCCCGACCTCTGGTGGATGAACCCGGACCTCTGGTGGATGAACCCGGACGCTCCCTACACAGCGAGTTGGCTATGGGTTGCCGCACCTCACAGCGAGACGACGTTCTCGATCCTGGGCAACACCGGTTGCGCAATGATTGTCATTGCGGCTTGTTGGCTCGCTATGGATGCGCTCCCGCATCTGCGAAAGCTGGTCTGGCCAATAATCGCGGTCGGCTCGATGCCTTTGACGGCCTATGTGCTGCACATTGTGGGAATAGCCTATTTTAAAAATCTGGTTGGCAGAGTCGGGAGCCTGTCCATACTCTTTGGCTTCGTCGTGGTTATCAGCACTTTCGCGGTGCTTTGGCGGCGCGTCTTCCAGCGAGGACCGATGGAAATGCTGATGGTTAGGATCGCAGATCTCGCGCGTCACATCCGCTGAAAGCGCGAATTTCTCTGCACCTTTTTCCATTGAGCGTGTTTTGGCATGAAGTGTCCACTTTGGAGGTGGACACCACGTGATTGAGGACGATGAACAGAAACTGCTGGTGAGGCGAATTTTGCGTAACGGCCGCCGGCGGTACGACGCGGCGTCAAAAGAGCGGCTCGTTGCGGCCTGCCTTGAGCCTGGCGTGTCGGTATCGCGACTTGCGCTTGAACATGGGATCAATGCCAACCTTCTTCGGAAGTGGATAAAGACGACCAAAGACGCCGTTGCTTTGCCGCCACCTGCGCCGTCGGCGTTCATTCCAGTTCAAGTCAGCGTCGCCGCGGAGTACAGCCTGCCTATGCAGGGCAATTCGGTAGAGAGGCCTGCCACGCGTGGTGAAGAGCGGCTGTCGAAGTCGTCGCCACTCCCAGCCAAGGTGAGCGCGTCTTTGCCGAACGGCGTGAAGTTGACGCTGGAATGCGGTGATGTGGATGCATTGACGGCGATCATCGGAGCACTGGGTCATGTTCAGACTGGGCGCTGACCTGACAGTCTACCTGCATCGCGAACCGATCGACTTCCGCGCCGGCATCAACAGCCTTGCGGTCCTGGTTCAGGAGGTGATGGAGCTCGACCCGTTTGCGCCTGCGGTCTTTGCCTTTTGCAATCGCCGTCGCGACCGGATGAAACTCTTGTTCTTTGACCGGTCCGGCTTCATGCTGGTTCTAAAGCGGCTGACCGAAGACAGGTTCCGATGGCCACGCCGGGAGACGGCGGTGGTTACGCTGACGACCGAGCAGCTCCATTGGATTCTCGACGGCATCGACATCGATGCAATGGTGCGCCATCCGGTGCGGCAATATCAGGTTGCGGGCTGACGGCTCCCGAATTGTGCGGTTGACGCGTCGGTGCGGTTCAGATTCAAAACTACGATGAATCGACCTGGCGAACCGACTGTTGAGGAGTTGATGGCGCGCATTGCTGCGCTGCAGGCGCAGAACCGCCAGCTCGCAGAACGCGTGGCCAAGCTCGAGGAAGAGTTGGCGCTAGCGCGGCTGCATCGTTTTGCGCCGAAGAGCGAAAAGCACGTTGATCGCCTCTTCAATGAAGCCGAACAGATTGCCGATGAAGACGACGCCAGCAGCGAAGATGGCAATGTCGTCGACCTGCCGGACACCGGCTTTCCGTCCACCGAAAAGCCGGAGGGAAAGAAGCGTGGCCGCAAGCCTCTGCCGGAACACCTGCCGCGCGAGCGCGTCGAGTATGACCTTGCCGACGGTCAGAAGGCCTGTCCTTGCTGCCGCCACCAGATGCATCGCATGGGTGAGGCCGTCACCGAGCAGCTCCATATCGAGGTGAAGGCGAAGGTCCTGCAGAATGTGCGGTTCAAGTATGCATGCCGCCATTGCGACCGGACCGGCATCAATACGCCTGTTGTCATTGCCCCGATGCCCGCGCAGCCCTTGCCGGGCAGCATCGCCACGGCCTCGACGCTGGCCTTCGCGCTCGTCCACAAATATGTCGATGGCACGCCGCTCTACCGCTTGAGCCAGGCATTCGAGCGAGCCGGCGTGCCCGTCAGCCGCGGCGCTCTGGGGCATTGGGTGATCGGATCGAGCGAGAAGCATCTCTCCCGCATCTATGACGCACTGAAGCTGCGGCTTCGGTCACAACCGCTCATCCATGGTGACGAGACGACGGTCCAGGTCCTGAAGGAAAAGGACAGGGAAGCCACCAGCACATCCTTCATGTGGGCGTATCGGAGTGGAGAGGACAGCGACGAACCGATCGTGCTGCTCGACTATCAGCCCGGCCGCGGCCAGATCTATCCGCAGGCCTTCCTCGGTGATTACCGCGGCATCCTGATGAGCGATGGCTATACCGCCTGGCGCACGCTGGCAGGAGCGACCCATCTGGGGTGCATGGCCCATGCCAGACGTCGCTTCGTCGATGCACTGAAGACCAGAAAGAAAGGCGGCGGCCCGCCGGAGCAGGCGCTGAAGTTCTTCGAACAGCTCTACCGGATTGAAAGCCAGACGCGCAACGAAAAGCCGGACAAGGGCGAAACGCGACATCAATGCATCCGCCGTTTCCGCCAGCAACACAGCGTCCCCATCATGAACGCTCTCAAGGCATGGCTCGACGACATAGCCCCGAAGGTCCTGCCCGACAGCAAGATCGGCGACGCCGTGTCCTACACCCTGAACCAGTGGGAGTACCTGACGCGCTACACCGAAGACGGCAGGATGCCGATCGACAACAACCTGCTTGAGCGCGACATCAGGATTTTTGCCACTGGAAGAAAGAGTTGGCTGTTCAGCGACACTGTGGACGGAGCCAGGGCCAGTGCCGTCGTCTACAGCCTCATGCTGACATGCCGAGCTTGCGGCATCGAGCCCTTGGCCTATTTGCGCCACGTCCTCACGGAATTGCCGCAGCGCGCGGACAATGCCGACATCACCGATCTCTTGCCATTCAACTTCGCCAAAACCGCCGCTACTTGATCCGATGCAACTGGCCGACAGCGACCCCGGTCAAACGGGCCGCGTCAACGCGCATGGAAATGAGCGCTTACCATCCGCTGAGCACCGCAGCGCCCCGGCCTCCCGATCACATTACGGACAGAAAAAGCTGGGGAGGCCAATCAAAGCCGAGCATGCGAACCAGGACGCGCATGGTCGCGGTTAATAGTTATCTTTTGCGTTCAGGGAGCCACGGCGCCTGGGTCGGCTGATGAACACCGTCCGTTCGCGCATGTGAGGTCGAACTAATTGGCGGCGAAGGGGAGGCAGGCTCATCATCCAACAGTCGCCAGATTTCCGCTGGCTCGAATGCCAACAGCGGCCGGAGTTCCGGCGGCAAGCTCAGCCGGTCTTGCAGCGCCTGCCGATCGGCGACGAGGTTGTCGAGGTGCAGCGGCTCGTGGTCCGGCCGCTGCCCGTCCACCAGTCGTTGAACCAGCGCCCGCGTGCCGTCCACCACAAAGACGCCGCAATCATAACGGTTCGGCTGTCTGGCCATGCGGGCTGGCGCCAAGGTGGCGTTCAGCAGCCCTGCGAGCTGTCTTGCAGGCGCGTCGTTGTATCCCTCTCGCTGGAGGGAGTCGTAGTGATAGGCGACCGGCCTTTCCCGGTTGCTGCGATCAACCAGCAGCAGCGACCAATGGGTGCCGAGGCTATGCTCAGTGGCATTGTTCACGGGCAGGAACAGGAAATCGGCTGTGTCGTTGCCATCCTGATCATAGACAATGCGGTGCAATGCGTATTCCCTATCGATTTCGCTGAAACCGCGCAAGCGCAGGGGACCATTGGCTATGATGGGATCCACCAACTGCGTCTGGCCGGCGAGCCTCGGATCGATCCCCCGCAGCCGCTCCTCCAGCAAATCGTAATCCCTCTGGATATGGTCGGTGCTCAGCCACTCGTCGGCGCCAAGCACCGACCCCACGGGGACATTGGAAGAGGCTGTCGGATGCGACGCCCCGATCTGGGCATCGGAGGAGGTGGTGGTTGGCCTCGTCAGATCAACCACTGGAAGACCGCGGTAGGTTTCTGGCAGCCTAGCGGTTGCTGGCGAGGCGGGTTGGGTAGTTCTTGCCGGTGGCGCTGCCGCTGGCGCAGCTTCACTCATCGGCGAAAGTTGCCCGCGACGGATGAGCTGAACGTCATCGGGCCCTCCCGGCCTGAAGACGGCGGCGGACCCTGTCCCTTGCATCATGGGCTGCCACTCCGTCTCGCGGAGCATCTGCCGCCGCTCCAACTCCTCGCTCAACCACGCCATAGCTTCGTCGTCCGAGGAGGCCGGCAGCGGAGAAAGCGCCAGCGGCGAGCCGGGCTGTCGAGCGCCCTGGTGTTGACCCGGTACTGGCCCGGGCGGATTGGGATTAACCGCTGCCTCAAAATCGCCGTAGGCGTCCGAGCGAGCCCTGACATAGTGCACTGGCGCTGCTTCCGACGCTGGCCACATACTCCAATCAATGTTGAGCGGCATCTGCAGCGACCAGGTTGACGTGGACCTGGCAGGTTCCTGCCGTCCAGCTTGGATTATGTCCTGCGCCAGCTCAGGGGGAACCTCGGACCATGGTGGGCCGTCTTCAACCATCAGATCCTGATCGTAACCTTCCGGGCGGACCAATGGCCAAGTAGCAGGTCCCTGCTGCGCAGCGGCGTCCCCGACGGCCGTCGCGACCGCATGCGGCGCCGCGGCGTCTTCGTACCCGCTCCCCTGCATCATCGGCCGTGCCTCCCATGGCGATGCACCCAGTTGATGGGTGGGGCCCGGCGTCAGCAGGCGACCGCCTGAATTAGCGATCCCGTTCAGCTGCGGCTCTGCAGCAAGGCCTTGCGGAACGTCCAGGGTCCTCTGCCTCTTCGCTGGCCTCAACCCAGCTGTGTCATGCTCATCGTCGATGAAGGCCTCCTCGCTTGGCAGGAGGTTGCTCCAGGAAGGTGCACCCATCAGCTCGTTCCGGGACCGCTGGTGATTGGACTCTCCGGGTTTCGGTGCCTGGTCATGGCGCGCGGCGGGCTCTAGAAATGACGACGGGCCAGGTGCGTCCATCAGCCCCAAACGCATATCCTGATCGTGCGCTTTCGCAGGAAGCTCTTTTGCCAAACTGCCAGCCCGGTGCGACGCGCTGTGCTGCGCAGCGGCGTCGCCGACCCGCCTCCGCTCCATCGGTGCCGCGTTTTCGGAGTTGATGAGCGTCACGTTCTGGGGGGGGAGGATTCAGCTTAGCGCGGCCTGCGATCGGCACGACGCCCGTCGACCGCAAGGTCCGGAGATGACCTATTGCCGCAACGAGTTTCCTGGGATCACCCTTTCCGATGAACTCGAGCACCTCACCGCCATCGCTCAGCGACTTGCTGTCGAGCCGAGCAACAAGGCTCGGTTTGTGATTTGCGAAGAGCCAGCCACCAAACCGGCGAAGAATACTAACATTGTTCTTGACGGTGAGTTCGGCGACACCACCATTGATGAGAGCCTGCTCAAGGCCCAAAATAAGAGAAGCATCCTGGGGATAGAGAGGCGGCTGCGGCCGAGGCTGCTGCTTCCTGCGAAGCCGAGCTGACTGAGCCGGCTGCGGTGCCGAAGACGACAGCCCGGGTTCGTCCATCAGCTCCAAACGCACATCCTGATCGTGGGCTGCCGCAGCAAGCTCCTTTGGCCAAGCGCCAGCTTCCTGCGACGCGCTGCGCTGCGCAGCGGCGTCGCCGACCCGCGTCGGCTCGATCAATCCCGCGTTCTCGGGATCAGGAACGAGAGGAATGTGGCGCTCGCGCTCAATCGCTTTAGCGCCGGTGTCCGATTGTCGCAGATAATTCAGTGCGGAACCGATCCTTGGATCACCACCGGCGTCCTTCCTATAGCTCTTGACATCTCCTTTCAACGCCTTGCCGGAAAGCCGACCAGCAATGCCGTTCTTATTGTTTTGACGCAGGTAGTCACTGAAGCTCCTGAGAGCAGTTGCATTCCTTTTGCCGGTCTGTATCGCTGCTTTGTCTCTGTACTCTTTGATGAGAGCGGCGATGAGAGCCGCGTCCTCCGGATGCGGAGTCAACTCAGCGCGGCCTGCGATCGTCGCGATTCCGCCCGTCGACTGCGAGGTCCGGAGATGATTTATTGCCGGAAGGAGTGTCTTGGGATTACGCTTTCCGATGAACTCGCGCGCATCCTCGGTCAGCGACCCGTGGTCGAGCCGATCCTTAATGGGATCTTTGTTGTTTGCGAAGAGCCAGCGGCCAAAGCTGAGAAGAGAACCTACATAGTCGTTGGCGGTGTGCTCGGAGGCGTTGCCCTTGATGAGGGCTTCCCTGAGGCCCGAAATAAGCGGAGCATCCTGGGGATAAAGAGGCTGGTTCCTTCGAAGCCGAGCTGACTGAGTCTGCTGCGGCGCCGAAGACGACGGGCCGGGTTCGTCCATCAGCTCCAAACGCACATCCTGATCGTGGTCTGCCGCAGGAAGCTCCTTTGGCCAACTGCCAGCTTCCTGCGACGCGCTGTGCAGCGCAATCGCCTCGTCGCCCCGCCTCGGCTCCATCAGTGCCGCGTCCTCGGGATCAGGAACGGGGGGAATATGGCGCTCGAGCTCCATCGCTTTAGCGCCGGCGTGCGATTCTCGGAGATGAGTCAGTGCGGAACCGATGCTCTGATTACCATCGGCGTCCTCCTTATAGGCCTCGACATCTCCATCCAACGCCTTGCCGGAAAGCCGACCAGCAATGCCCTTCTTGTTGTTTTGACGCAGGTAGTCACTGAAGCTCCTAAGAGCGTTTGCATCACTTTTGCCGATCTGCGTCGGTGCTTTATCCCTGTACTCTTTGATGAGAGCCGCGTCCTCCGGATACGGAGTCAACTCAACGCGACCTGGGATCGGCACGATTCCGCCCGTCGACTGCGCGGTCCGGAGATGACCTATCCCCGTAAGGAGTCTCGCGGGATCGCCCTTTCCGATGAACTCGCGCGCATCATCGGTCAGCGACCCGTGGTCGAGCCGATCCTCAATGGGATCTTTGTTGTTTGCGAAGACCCAGCGGCCAAAGCTGAGAAGAGAACGTACAGTATTCTTGGCGGTGTGCTTGGAGGCGTTGCCCTTGAGTAGGGCGTCCTTAAGCCCAAAAACAAGCGGAGCATCCTGAGGATAAAGAGGCTGGTTCCGAAGCCGAGTTGACTGAGCCGGCCGCAGCGCTGAGGACGACGGGCCCTGTTCGTCCATCAGCTCCAAAGGCACATCCTGATCGTGGGCTGCCGCAGCAAGCCAACTGCCAGCTTCCTGCGACGCGCTGGGCTGCGCAATCGCCTCGCCGATCCGCCTCGGGTCCATCAGTGCCGCGTCCTCGGGATCAGGAACGAGGGGAATATGGCGCTCGAGATTCATCGCTTTAACGCCGGCGTCCGATTTTCGAAGATGAGCCAGTGCGGAACTGATGGTCTGATCACCGGCGTCCTCCTTATAGCCCTTGACATCTCCATCCAAGGCCCCGCCGAAAAGCCGACCAGCAATGCCCTTCTTGTTGTTTTGACGCAGGTAGTCACTGAAGCTCCTGAGAGCAGTTGCATGCCTCCTGCCGCTATGTGTCGGGGTTTGGTTTCTATACTCTTCGATGAGAGCCGCGTCCTGAAGATACGGAGTCAACTTAACGCGGCCTGGGATCGGCACGACGCCCCCCGTCGACTGCGAGGTCCGGAGATGACCTATTGCCGTAAGGAGTCTCGCGGGATCGCCCTTTCCGATGAACTCGCGCGCATCCTCGGTCAGCGACTGCTTGTCGAGCCGATCCTTAATGGGATCTTTGTTGTTTGCGAAGAGCCAGCGGCCAAAGCTGAGAAGAGAACGTACATAAACATTGACGGTGCACCCGGAGGCTTTGCTCTTGATGAGGGCTTCCCTGAGCCCCAAAATAAGCGGTGCCTCCTGGGGATAAGGAGACTGGTTGCTGCCAAGCCCTGTTGACTGAGCCGGCGGCGGCGCCGAGCCGGCCGGCATTGCTCCACCACCTCCATCTGAATTGGCGATCGCGCTCAGTTGCCGCTCAAACGTCGCCGCACCTGCGGACGGAGCCGCACGTGAGCTCTCTTGCAGGCCGGCCCTGTTCGATTGTCCGCGCACCCGCTTGGTCGAGGTGAAATCCATCCGTTCTCACTTTCAGCAATACAAGCCCGTTTGAAGCTGGGCTTGGATCTGACATAGGGAAGCTGTCGAGAACCTGACGACAACGTGCCCGCCAAGACAGCATGGCGAGCGCGTCCTAGCCGCAGCTTTAGTATGGTCTCACAATGATCTCACGCTCTCTTCGAGGTTGATGAGTCTGCCAAGCGGAAGACTGGCAATGCCAGAACGGAGTCATTACGCGACGGCACTTGATATTGCAGTGCAGCAAGCGTAGAGGACCGCGCGCTTATCGGAGTGTCGTCCATGGCCCTTGCCAATACTGGTAGTGAGGCAGAACCCGTCGAACAATCGAGCCATTCGGAAGTCGAGCAGCACAGCACCAAGGTTCTGATGCTGGGCGCGCTCGGTGTCGTCTATGGGGATATCGGTACCAGCCCGATCTACGCCTTTCGCGAGGCGCTGGTGGCGTCGTCGGGCGGCAATGTCGCCCAGCGCGGCGATATTCTCGGCGTTCTGTCGCTGATCATCTGGTCGCTGACGATCATCGTCACCATCAAATATATCATGTTCGTGCTGCGCGCCGACAACCGCGGCGAGGGCGGCGTGCTGTCGCTGATGGCGCTGGCGCAGGGCAGTTTTCCGAAGCGCTCGGCGCTGATGCTCGGCATCGGCATCGTCGGGGCATCGCTGTTTTTCGGTGACGCCGTCATCACGCCGGCGATTTCGGTGCTGTCGGCGGTCGAGGGCATGAATGTCGTCACGCCGACCTTCCAGCCTTATGTCGTGCCGCTGACGCTGGTCATCCTTGCCATGGTGTTTGCGGTGCAGCGCTTTGGCACGGGCGGGGTGGGGTTGGTCTTCGGCCCGGTGACCGCAGTATGGTTCCTGGCCATTGGCCTTTCCGGTCTCAACCACATCATCGCCGATCCTGAAATCCTGTGGGCGGTGAGCCCACACTACATCGTCGCCTTTCTGATTAATTCGCCCGACGTCGCCTTCGTTACCATCGGCGCCATCTTCCTTGCAGTGACTGGCGCCGAGGCGCTCTATGCCGACCTCGGCCATTTCGGCCGCAAGCCGATCGTGCTGGCCTGGCTGTCGATCGTGTTTCCCTGCCTGCTTTTGAACTATGCCGGGCAAGGTGCCTTCGTGCTGGCGAAGAACGGCGTGGTCGGCCATCCGTTCTTCGAGATGAACGAGGGCTGGGCGCTGATCCCGATGGTCGTCCTGGCAACGGCGGCAACGGTCATCGCCAGCCAGGCGGTGATCTCGGGTGCCTTTTCGCTGACCCGCCAGGCGGTGCAGCTCAACATGCTGCCGCGGCTTGAGATCCTGCATACGTCGGAAAAACAGTCCGGCCAGATCTATATGCCGCGCGTGAACCTGTTGCTGGCGCTGGTGGTGATGATGCTGGTGGTTGGCTTCGGCGAATCCAGCAAGCTGGCCTCCGCCTATGGCATCTCGGTGACCGGCAACATGCTGGTGACCACGGTACTGCTCTATGTCGTCATGACGCGCATCTGGAAATGGCAGCTGTGGCTGGCAGTCTCGCTGACGGCGCTGTTCGGCTTCATCGATGTCGGCTTCTTTGCCTCCAACATCGTCAAGGTGTTCGAGGGCGGCTGGGCTTCGCTGGCGGTGGCCTTCACCATTGTGCTGGCTATGTGGACGTGGTTGAGGGGCAGCCGCTATCTGTTTGACAAGACCCGTCGCAACGAGATCCCGCTCGATTTCCTTGCCGGCAATCTCTTGAAGAAGAAGCCGCAGCTGGTGTCCGGCACCGCCGTGTTCCTGACCAGCGACCCGCTCAGCGCGCCGACAGCGCTGATGCACAGCCTGAAGCACTACAAGGCGCTGCATGAGCAGAACGTCATCCTTTCGGTGGTGACGGCACCTCAGCCTGTCGTGCCCGACAGCGAGCGCGTCAAGATGGAAACGGTCAACGAGCTGTTCATGCGAGTGACGTTGACGTTCGGCTACATGGAGCAGCCCAACATCCCGCGCGCGCTGGCGATCTGCCGCAAGCAGGGCTGGAAGTTCGACATCATGACGACATCGTTCTTCCTGTCGCGGCGCTCGCTCAAGGCTTCGCCCAATTCCGGCATGCCGGTTTGGCAGGACAAGCTGTTCATCGGGCTGGCGCGCACGGCGGCCGACGCAACGGAGTATTTTCAGATCCCGACCGGACGTGTCGTCGAGATCGGGTCGCAGGTGACGATTTAGGGCATGCTGCGGTTGAGCAGAATCAAATTGGAATTCACGAGGGTGTAAATGCTGGCGGGCGGAGGCCAGCATCGGATAGCGACACCTTATTCAAGATGATGGAATGGTGAGCGACTCAGACGAGGGATGGCCACCCTCCTGAACGGTCAGTGTCGGTGCCCATCATCAAGATTTTGATATCAACGTTAGCAGCAGCCGAGCCGGGATTGGCCCCTGATGGTCCGAAACAGCGGAGGAGGCCTACAGCGCCAATGCCCTCTTGAGATCATCACGCATCAAGGCGCGCTCGCCTCGGGTTCATCTACCGATCGGGCGGCCACCGCCTTGGCAACATCGCGCCAGATCGCAGTCACGTGGCGACATCCTTGATGATCGTTGGCGCCTGCGCGAGTGTGAGCGCGAAGAACTCGGACGCGCAAGAATTGGATCGTCACATCGCCGCACATATTCGGTCGGAGCGGGCAATGGCTTTGATATGCTCCGGTAGCTCGGCATTCCGGTCTATCAAGACTCGCCGCCAAGGGCGCAGGCTTCAAGAAGGCGAAGATCGCGGTGGCGTGCAAGCTCGCCGTTATCCTCCACGCCATGTGGAAGACGAACGAGCCGTTCCTCCACTCTGCTGCTGCAGCCTGAGGAGGAGCTTTCGATTCCCTAACAACTCCAATTCCCGAGATGCGTCCTTGCCGGGACGCTGCACGGATGAGGTCGCTCCCACGCATGCGGTCCAACGGAACCGCGAACACCACTTCGACCCACCCGTTCCAACGCAAACAAGCGGCGATCCTTGCGATCGACCCCGGAGAGAACCCTGAGCCCGGCACGCGCTGCATCAACGAGGAGAAAGGAGCCCGTTGACAAAGGCGATTAGAGAACCTGATGGGACACGACCCGAGATGGAGTAGCCTGCCTGCTCATAGGGACCGGTCTGTTCAGGGTGTGTGTCGTCAGCAGGCTTGCTCGGGCGGTCGGATCCATATAGCTCGGGGCGACAGAGGTAGCGCCAGACGTTCAACCGTCGTCCGCCGCGACTTCCTGCGCAATTCGTGTCTAACAAGGAAGAACTATGAGGCGGCAGACTCGACCGTTCACTGTGGAGATCAGACAGAAGCGCAGTTCTCAAAAACGGCGTCGTTCCCTCTGGAGCGATGTCGATCTCTCCGCAGCAATGGCCGAGACAACAAGGGAACTCAAGGAGATGGAGTTGCCAAATCGTCGCCTTGTTGACTCTAGTGTCGTAGCGCTTGATGCTGAACACATGCACATACCGCGAGCGGAGCACCTCATGGCAAATCCCCTGGACGCTGAATCAGTAAAAACTGCAACGGAACCGGCAGCCAAAGTGGAGACGCCTAAAAAGAAGAAAGCCCCACGGTCGCGGAAGGCGAAGGCTGAGCCTAAGCTGCCTGCTCGGAAGAATGGCGCCAATACGGCGTCTCAGACGGAGGAAGCACCAGCAGCGGCCGTGCCGACCAGGCGGAAGATCTACTCTGAAAGGGATCGCGCCCAGAAGCTCGCGCAGATCGAGAAGTCTATCAGTGGCGGCGCCACTCACAAGAACGCCGTAAAGCAGGCCGGCATCTCGGAACAGACCTACTACCAATGGAAGAAGGCTGCGGCGCCTGCATCGGATGGTGACAATCTGAAGGACCTGGTCGCGCTCGAGGAAGAAAACAAGCGACTGAAGAGCCTACTCGCGGAACGCCTGCGCAAGGAGAACACGGAACTGAAGAGGAAGCTGGGGCTGTAATAACGCTGAATCGCAGATCCGAGCGACAGCCTATTCTTCGCCGACGCGCAATCTGAGAGCTCATGGGCACGGGTCTGGGCGTCGGCACTTGCTGGTCTGAGGGAACACGATCGGCGGTGGTGCCGGAAGGCCAGGCCAGGTGAAGCGGCGGCTGCGCGACCGCGCGCCAACCCGAATTTGCTCAATTGGTCGAGCTCGTTTTTCGCCTGCTAATCTGATCCAGGACGGGCTCAAAGTGCACGTCAACAACGACGTTCGAAAGGCACCGAGTCCTGCGCTGCCTTACCGAGACCGAGAGGCGGAGGAGGTCCTCGTCGACGGCGCCAGATCTACCAGCTCAGCGATCAGATACTTGGCCGTGTCGATGAAATCGACAGTTCGTTGCCGTCATCCCGCAATCTGGCGATCGAACTGAGTGTGATCCGCGCGGATCGCAAGGATTGCGCCAGGCATTGCAGGGCTATCTTTGGCGCACCCGAACGTTGAGCTGCGACCTTTGAGCAGATCGGACTGGATTTTTGCGCGCGCCTGCTGCTTGATCCAGCCGACCGATTCTTCGTGGAGAACCCGTGCTACAGGACGGCGCGTCAAATCTTCCCCAGCACAGGTGCATCGCCGATCCCGATTGCTCTCGATGGTGATGGTCTTGAGACGGATCAACTGGCAAGCTTCGAGGCGCGGCTGGCCTATGTCACGCCTCACATTAGTTCCCGCTGGGCGGCGTTATGCCGATCTCGCGCCGGCATCAGCTACTGGACTGGGCGCGGCGCAACGACGCCTATGTGATAGACGGATGATTACGACAGCGAGTACCGCTACGACATCAATCCGGTGCCCCCACTGCATAGTCTGGAGCGCGGCAGCAATGTCATTTATCTGGGTACGATTTCAAGACGCTCTTACCCATGTTGCGCATCGGCTATCTCGCGTTGCCGCCGGATTTGCTGAAGGTCTTCGCGATAGCCAAACAGCTGTTGGACAGGCCTTCTCGGATGACCGAGCAGCAAGCACTGGCCTCTCTTATCGAGGGCGGCGCCTATGGAAGTCAGTGCGCCGCGTGCGCCGCTGAATGGTGAGTGCCGAGAGACTCTGCTGAACGCCCCTCCGACACGGGTTCGGACACAGGATCGCTATTGAGGGCGCCGATGCCGGGCTGCATGTTGTCGTCTGGTTCAAGGGTAAACGCTCATTTCCACGCACGTTGACGTCTCTTGCGATGCCCGATCGCCTTCAGACGGACGCATGATGTCGGATCAGGCTGCGGCGGTTTTGGGGAAGTTGAAGGGCAGAAGATCGGTGATATCGGCGTCTTCGGCGCGCTGAGGCAATTCGGTGAGGACGCGGCGCAACCACGCTAAGGGCTCGACGCCGCAGGCCCGACAGGTCAACATCAGGCTGCAGATGACAGCGCTGGCCTTGGCTCCTTCGACGGTGTCGCTGAACAACCAACTTTTTCGGCCAGTGGCCATCGCAGGGTCATTCTGCCCATGTCGGGCAGATGGTAGAGTTTCATTATCGCTGGCATCCATATTACGGCGGCCGATTCCGGCATGAAGGTCGGGAGGATCGGGCTAACGGTTCGATCATTCGGGTCGAGATTAGGCCGGGTGAGATCATTCAGGTCGCAGAGTGGATGCTGGATCGGGCGTTTTGCGCCAACATGGAGATGGGCGAACCGCGCGTTGCGGTGATTGGACTTGTAGAGCTTCATAGACTGCTTACCGAGCGCGGTTTCAGGCAGACTTCGACGGATGGACTCACGGCCATCCAGGAGGCGCGCCATGAAGGCTTTACCACCACCACCCTCGACATTACCGGTGCTGACCCAGCAGCTGAGCATGCCGCTCGATACGCCGCAGATGCGAGGCCTGAGCGACCCGGAACGAAGCGTTGTTGTCGCCAGGCTGGCGACCCTCCTGATGGCCGCGGCCGGCGTCGCGACGAAGGAGACGAGCGATGACGGGCAATGATCTCCTTCCAGCGACGGTGCTGAAGCGCAAAGCTGTGGTCTACGTTCGACAGTCGACCCCCGGTCAGGTCCAGAACAACCTGGAAAGCCAGCGGCGACAATATGAACTTGTGGATGTTGCGCGCCGCTGGGGATTCCATGATGTCGAGGTGATCGACGATGACCTTGGTCGGACCGCCAGCGGCGCTGTCGACCGCCCTGGTTTCGAGCGACTGGTGAGCGGCCTGTGCACAGGCAAAGTTGGCGCAGTGCTCTGCCTCGACGCATCGCGCCTTTCCCGTAACGGCCGGGATTGGCACCACCTCCTGGAACTGTGCGGCCTGGTTGAAGCGCGCGTCATAGATCTCGACGGGGTGTACGAGCACACATCTTAATGCCCCAATTAGATTTGGAGATGATCAGCGCATAACAGTTACTGATCCGGCGCACCCTCTTTATGGGCGCGATTTCATTTTAGCGGCAGGACCGAGCGGCGCCGGCGCCTATCGTCAGCTTCTTGTCGTTTACCGCGATGATGTTCTCCTGAAGATTCCGATCTCGGCCACCAATCTGTATCCATCGGCACCAGATTCGCCGTCAGCCAAGCTTTCGACTGCGAGCGTTCGCGATTTTATTCGCCTTGTTAGCTGTGCAAAGGCGCAGGCGCCGCGAAGTTCCGGCGATATGGCTGACCATGGTAGCGTAACGTTAGAAACCGAATCACCCCTATCGGAATCGCATGGTTCTCTGGAGGGCGAGCCATGATGTCGGATCTGATAACAACCCAGCATTTGTGCCGAAAAGCCGTGATTTACATCCGGCAATCGACACCACATCAGATGGTCAACAACCAGGAAAGCCTGCGGCTGCAATATGCATTGCATCAGCGTGCGGGAGATCTCGGCTGGGACGACACCAATATCGAAGTGATCGACGCGGACCTTGGCCAGAGTGGAGCTGCGGCGGCTCACCGTGCCGGCTTCAAAGATCTCCTTGGACGCGTCACATTGGGTGAAGTTGGCATCGTTCTCTCGTATGAAGTGACACGGCTTGCCCGCAATTGTTCCGATTGGTACCCACTCCTCGATTTATGCGGCTATCGGCAATGCCTCATCGGCGACCGCGACGGAATTTACGACCCGGGCTCGGCCAACGGGCGCCTGTTGCTTGGCCTGAAGGGTACGATCTCGGAAGTGGAATTGCACACGCTTCGTGGCCGCCTGACGGCTGGTCTGCTCAGCAAGGCTGAACGGGGTGAGTTGGCTTTGCTGTTACCAGCCGGGTTGGAGCGGGATACCAATGGTGTCGTGATGAAGGATTCAAACCAGGAAGTGCAGGACCGGATTGCCCTGATATTCTCTGCATTTTGGGAGTTGGGCACCGTCGGAAAAGTGATCCGTTCCTTGCGGGATCGTGCGCTCACCATACCGCGGCGAAATCGATTTGGCGACGTTGTCTGGCGCGTCCCAACTGCCAACATGCTTGCCGGGATGTTGAAGAACCCGGCCTATGCCGGCGCCTTCGTCTATGGCCGCACCCAGTCCTGTCACGCCAGGTATGCGAGTGGTAAAATCATCTCGCGACGCCGGCCAATGGCAGAGTGGAAAATCGTAGTTAAAGACCGTTATCCTGCTTATTGCGATTGGGAGCGTTACGAGCGGATCCAGACCATGCTGAGCGACAATCACGCTGAATACCGACGAAACCAGACACGCGGTGCGCCGCGTGATGGCGCGGCGGTGTTGCAAGGCATTGTCTGGTGCGGGCGATGCGGCCATAAAATGGGCGTCGAATACAAGAACGGCAATCGTTACGTCTGCAACTTCCTGGCACGCAGCCAGGGCGGAGCCTTATGCCAGCATTTGCCAGCCGATCCCATCGACGCCCGCGTCGTTGAGGCCCTCTTCGCGGCGGCCAGTCCGGCCGAGTTGGCCGAGTTGATGCACGCCAAAGATGCTCGTCAGCAGGCAGACGAGGCTTTTAAGCGCGCTGAAGAGCAGCAGATCAAGCGGCTGCGTTATCAAGCGCTGCTCGCAGAACGGCAATACAATCGGGTTGACCCTGACAATCGCCTGATTGCGGCCGAGTTGGAGCGCCGTTGGGAGGGGGCTCTGCGTGAGCTTCGTCAAGCGGAGGATGCACTTGAGCGCCGTCGCGCAATGCAAAGTCAATCTGATGATCTGACGCCGACAGAACAGAATGATTTTATCGCTGCCGGTTCGCAACTTCCCGAATTTTGGCAGAGACCTGACATAGAGTGGGGACGCAAGAAAGCCTTGCTACGCAGCCTGATCGACAAAGTGATCCTGCAACGGGTGGTCCGAGATCGGATTACGATCCGCATCGTTTGGCGAGGCGGTGAAGTTACCGAACGCGAGGTCGAGCCGAGAGTTCATGCCTTGAGCGCCCTGTCTCGCGGCGCCGAGATGGAGGTCCGGCTGCTCGAACTGGCTCATCAAGGGCTCAACGACGCGGCGATAGCGGCCAAACTGACTAAGGAAGGCTTCCGCTCACCGCGCCGCAGCTACGTTCCTGTGCGCACAGTCCAGATCGTCCGACAACGCCATCGCGTATTGAGGCAGTCTACACCAGCCCGCTCTCACCACATTCCCGGGTGGCTAACGGTGTCTGAACTAGCGATGGCAGCGGACGTTTCTCGCTCCTGGATCCGGCATCGAATCCGCAATGGCGTGATCAGTATCCACCAAAACGCCCATCACAAACGCGTTCTGTTCCCAGATGCCGCTGCAACAATCGCCGCAATACAAGCGCTCAAATCCGGCGTGCGGCAACACCTCGACTTTAACCCACCTGCTACCGAATAAGGGTATCAACATGATAGATCGTACGATCCTTGTCGGCCTAACGATCGATTGTTGTTGGGTATGAAGGGCAGCATCAGCGAGTTTGAGCTCGGCATATTGCGAACGCGCATGCTTGACGCGGCTCGCGCCAAAGCGCGGCGGGGGGAACTGCGCCTCAGTGTTCCGATCGGCTATAT
The DNA here is from genome assembly GCF_055456085.1 of Mesorhizobium subarcticum. Lineage (NCBI taxonomy): Bacteria > Pseudomonadati > Pseudomonadota > Alphaproteobacteria > Hyphomicrobiales > Phyllobacteriaceae > Mesorhizobium > Mesorhizobium subarcticum. The sequence continues at coordinate 672,585 of NZ_JBVBEG010000002.1, forward strand.
CTGGCATCGTGAATACGGTCTGGGGCTTGATCCTGATCTTCGGGTACAGCAGGCGATCCGCCTCATCTTTTCGCGCTTCCGCGAGCTTGGCAGCGCCCGTCAGGTGCTGATTTCGCTGACGGCTGATAATTTCCATTTTCCCCGCCCTTCTGACGGGCGCAAAACGGTGTCCTTCGACTGGGTGCCGGTTCGCTATCGAAGTGTTATTTCGATCCTGAAGAACCCATTCTACGCCGGGGTCTATGTCTATGGTAAAAGCGAGAAGCGAACGGAGATTGTCGATGGCAGGGCTCGCAAAAGCTACGGCCACGACAAGCCCTTTGGAACGTGGGAAGTGCTGCTCCAGGATCATCATGAAGGTTATATCGATTGGAGTGAGTTTGAGCGGAACCAGAGCCATATCGCCGTCAATGCCTTTGGACAGAAAGGCGGCATCAAGTCGGGTCGTGGCGGCCGTGCGCTGCTTGCGGGCCTGCTCACCTGCGGCCGATGTGGAAGGCGGTTGGGCGTTGTCTATTCGGGCCGGCCTCCGGGTCATCCCTATTACCGCTGCGAACGTATCAACCAGATGCTGGCCAAGCCGCGATGCATGACTTTTGGCGCATCTCGCATCGACCCTGCCATCGGCAAAGAGATATTGAGAGCCGTGACGCCAATGGCGATCGAGGCCGCAATGGAAGCTGATCGTGCGCATCGGGATAATCTGGAAGAACGACACCGTATGGTGGAGCTGGACTTGCAGCAAGCTCGATACGAGGCATCTCTCGCTGAGCGTCGCTATGCCGCTTGCGACCCCGACAACCGGCTGATCGCTGCCCAACTTGAGAAGAGCTGGGAGGCAGCGCTCAGGCGCGTGGAAGCCTGTGAAGCGGGTTTGGCCCAAGCGCGACAAATCGATCTTGTCACCCCAGTTCCCGATTTTGCTGGCATTGCCACCGACCTGGAGGCTGCCTGGCGCGCGCCTGACGTCGATATGCGTTGCCGTCAGCAGCTCCTCCGCACCCTCGTGTCGGATATCATCGCTGACGTCGATGAAGAGCAACGTGAAGTTATTTTGACGATCCACTGGAGGGGTGGCCAGCACTCCCAGCTGCGTATTCGCAAACCCAAAGCTGGCGAACATGGCCAGAGTACTCCGGAGGCCGCCCTTGCCGTCATGCGGTCTATGGCTACCCGCTGGTCCGACGCAAACATTGCCGCCACTCTCAACCGGATGGGAATGCAGACCGGACAAGGCAAAACCTGGACGGCGCGCCGTGTCGGGGCACTGCGCACGGTCCATAAAATCCACGGCTACCGATCCGCCGAAAAGAATGGCGAATGGCTCACGCTGACCGAAGCTGCCAAAAAGCTTGGAGTTACAGCCCATCGTGTCCGTCGACTGATCAAGGAGGGCGTGCTCCCTACCGAGCAGGTTGTTCCGGATGCGCCGCACCAAATACGAGCCACGGACCTGGAAAAGGATCAAGTAACCCAGTTTCCGCGTCACAGGGGCCCGTGTCGCATCAAAATGGAAAACCAAAAGTCCCTGTTTCCGGACGTTTGAGGAGGAGGTGCAGTATGAATCGGTCGTTGCAATGCCACGCAGCGCTCTTTCGGCCGCGTTGTTGCTGAGGCAGATTCTGCCGTCGTCGATGAAGCGGGCGAAGTCGGCCCAGCGCCTGAGCATGTAGTTGATTGGCTTCAGGACCTCGGAAGAGCGCGAGAGGGTATCGCGCTCGCGGAGCAACCAGGCGTGCATATCGTCGAGAAGTGGTTTGCTCTTCTCCTGCCGCACGGCACGCCGCTCAGCGGCTGTCTTGCCGTTGATGGCGCGCTCGATCTCGAACAGCGCGTCGAGGCGCCTGACCGCCTCCAGCGCGATCGGGGAGATCGGTTTGCCCTTCTTGCCATCCCGGGCCTTTTTCGCGATGTCGGCCAATTCGAAGAATCCTCGCCGCGCATGAGCGTAGCAAAAGGCCGGCGTGATCGGCTGCTCCTTCCGCTACGGGTCGAACAGCGGCTCGAAGCCACTGTAACAGTCGCACTGAAGGATGCCGCTGAACCCGGCCAGATGCTTCTGAGGATGCTCGCCACGCCGGTCGCTCGAGGCATAATAGATCGCCGCCGGCGGCGCAGGCCCGGCGAAGGGACGGTCATCGCGCGTATAGTTCCATATGCGCCCGGTCGCACACTTGCCCTTCGCCAGGATGCGGATGGTGGTGTCGTCGCCATGAAGGCGCTCGGCTGCGAGCACATGGCGCTCGATCAGGCGGAAGAGCGGCATGACGGCGAAGGTTCCGTGGCCGACCTGATCGGCCAGCGTCGACAGCGGCAAGTCAATCCCTTCGCACCTTGAAGCGCGCGCTCTGGCGGTTGAGTGGAGCATGCCGAACTTGTCGAACAGGATTGTCGCCAGCAGTTGGGGACCGATGAAGCCGCGCGGCGTGGCATGGAACGGCGCCGGCGGCTGGGTGATCTTCTCGCAATCGCGGCAGGTGAACTTCTCCCGCACCGTTTCGATGACCTTGAAGCGGCGTGGGATCTCCTCCAGCGTCTCCGTTATATCTTCGCCCAGTTTCGACAGCCGCGATCCGCCGCAGCAGGCGCAGGTGGTGGGCGGCTCGATGACGATGCGCTCGCGCTCGATGTCGGCTGGCCAGGGCTTGCGCATTGGCCGCTTGCGCGTGAAGGCGCGCACGCTCTGGGCCTTCGCGGCCGCGGCGGCCGCGGCAAGCTCGTCCTCGCTCGCCGAGGTCACGAGGTCTTCGAGTTGCAATTCCAACTGCTCGATCAGCCGCGCCGTCCGCTCGGAGCGCTGCCCGTACAGTTCGCGTTTCAGCTTCTCGATGCGCAGCTCGAGATGCGCAATCCGCGCCTCGGTGTCGGACAGCATGGCTTGTGCGTTGGCCGCTTCGGCCTGCCAGTTGGCAGCACCCGCGACCGCCACATCGCGTTCAGCCTGCAACGCCTCACGTTCAGCCAGCAGCGCCACGTAGGCGCTGGCAAGATCCGAGGGAAGATCAACCGGCTTCGAAGCCATGCGCCGATTGAATCACATTCCATTGTATTTTCAACTAAAAAATGCTACCCAACCCGAGTTGGACGCGACGTTTCCTGAGGGTTGCGCCAGTCTATCCCTGACAAGAGATAACTCAGCTGTGCAGGAGATACTTTCACAACTCCGCCCTCAACTGTCGGCCAGATGAAGCGGCCACGCTCAAGTCTTTTTGTGAACAGGCATGATCCTTGGCCATCATGCCAGATGACCTTCAACAAATTTCCGCGTTTCCCCCTGAAGCAAAACAGGTTGCCCCCAAGGGGATTATGTTTGAGGACCTCCTGCACCCGTAGCGCAAGTGATGGAAAGCCACATCTCATGTCGGTGTAGCCTGTGGCAAGCCACACACGCACGCCTTCTGTCGGGATCATCGCAGCATTTCCAGCCCCTGCAAGATCCGCAGCAGGACACTTACGTCGACAGTGCGGTCAACGATCACACGCCGGCCGTTGGCCCCGACGATTTCCATCCGGCCACCGGTAGACACCGCTTGGCTGGTCGCAGCTGGACAGTTCGAAATACCTCGCCTTTGGAACCGGATTTTGATTCACTCGACGCGTTGATTTGCACGGAGGCAGTGGATGCGGGGACAGGCTGGTTTCTGGGACATTGACGAGCGATATGTCCGGCTGAGCGAGGCCGGCGATCCGCTGGAGAAGCTGAATGCGGTGGTGCCGTGGGAGGTTTTCCGCAAGCCGCTGGGCAAGGCGCTGAAGCGCTCCGATGGCGCGAAGGGTGGCCGGCCGCCTTACGATCCGGTGATGATGTTCAAGATCATGGTTCTGCAGGCGCTCTACGGCCTGTCTGACGACCAGGCCGAGTTTCAGATCCAGGACCGGCTATCCTTCATGCGCTTCCTCGGGCTGGGTCTCGGAGACAGGGTGCCGGACGCCAAGACGATCTGGCTGTTCCGGGAGCATCTCACACAGGCCGGCGCGGTGGACAACCTGTTCGCCCGTTTCGACAAGCACCTCGGCAAGGCCGGCTACCTGGCGATGGGCGGGCAGATCGTCGATGCCACCATCGTGGCGGCGCCCAAGCAGCGCAATACCGACGCCGAGAAGACTGACATCAAGGCGGGCAAGGTTCCGGACGAGTGGAAGAAGAAGCCCGCGAAGCTGCGCCAGAAGGACCGCGATGCACGCTGGACGGTGAAGTTCTCGAAAGCCAAGGTCGCCGAAGAGGGAAAGGCGCAGCAACGCGACATCGCCATTCCCGCCTTCGGCTATAAGAACCATGCCTCGATTGATCGCCGGCACGGCTTCATCCGGGGATGGAACGTCACGAGCGCGTCAGCCTATGACGGCGCGCAGCTTCGCAATGTGCTCAACCGCGGCAACACCGGCTCGACGGTGTGGGCCGACACGGCCTATCGCTCGAAAAAGAACGAGGAGTGGCTGGAGAAGAACGGCTACGTCTCTGACATCCACCAGAAGCAGCCGAAGGGTCGGCCGATGAGCGAGGCGACGTCGCGGGCCAATGGGCGGAGATCGAAAACCCGCGCATTCGTCGAACACGTCTTCGCGCAGCAGAAATCAAGGATGGGCCTGTTCGTGCGCACCATCGGCATCGCCCGCGCCAGGACGAAGATCGGCATGGCCAACCTTGCCTACAATCTCACCCGCTTCGTCTGGCACGAGGGGCAAACTGCGTCCGCATAACGGCGAGTGCGGCGAAAACCGCCGACGCAACGCCGAAATCGATCAGCCATCCCCACCCAGGCAAGGGGCGAAAACCTTGTCATAGTGTCAGATTCGGCCAACCGCACCCGTTTGTCCGCCTTGCCGTTCAAAAACCGCGGTAAATCGATCTGTCCAGCTGCTACTTCAGAGCGCGATCGCGCAGGAGCAGGCTCTTCCGGCTCTATATCGTGCAGGCCGGGACCGACAACACCCATGTCAATGAAGGCGATCGGTGGGGTCTCGGACAGCGGGTTGGATCGGCCCAATCGCCCTTGCTGGGCTTGTTTCACCCAGATGAACAAGTGGTTCGCGTTCATGTCGTGACGCCGCGCCACAACCGACACCGGATCACCGGACTCCTGCACCTCACGCACGATCGCCAGCTTCTGCTCGACCGTCCAGGAGCGGCGCGTCCGCTGTCGGCCCGCACCCGGCGGCAGCGGCAGAGCCGCGGACGTGCTCGCTTCCACCGTCGACGGCCGCTCCATAGCCAGATACTTCATTCGCTAAGTGTCCACTTAATCTAAGCGGACACTAAAGAGCTGGCTCGGGATCGGCGAGGTGCTGGAAGAGGTGCTGGAAGGGCGCCAGTTCGGCTTTGCGGTGGAACGGGCGGTGTTCGTTGGCACGCTGCATCGGCTGTTCGTCTCGGGCTCGGACCCCGACTGCGCGAACTGGATGGCCGATTATGGTATCGAGGGCGCCGAGGGTCTGGCGCTCCATCACTTTTACCGGGCCATGGCGTGGCTGGGCGAGGAACTCGGCGAAAAGGCGCAAGGCGCGCTGGTGGCGCGCTGCGTGAAAGACGTGATCGAGGAAAAGCTCTTCGCGCGCCGGCAGGACCTGTTCACCGACCTCAGCCTTGTATTCATGGACACAACCTCGTTGTCCTTCCATGGCGCGGGCGGCGAGACGCTGGGCAAGCGCGGGCATTCCAAGGACTTCCGCCCCGATCTGGCGCAAATGATCCTGGCGCTGGTCGTTGATGCCGAGGGCCGGCCGATCTGCACCGAGATGGTGCCCGGCAACACCGCTGACGTGACCGTCCTGTTGCCGGTGGTCGATCGGCTGCGAACGCGCTTCGGCGTCACACGCGCCTGCGTTGTCGCCGATCGCGGCATGATCAGCGCCGATACCATCGCCGCGCTCGAAAAGCTGGGCATGGAATACATTCTGGGGGCCCGCGAACGCTCGAGCAGCGTGATCCACAACGTCGTGCTCAATGACGCGGCACCGATGGTTCCGCTCGTTCTCGAGCGCCAGCGCGGTGAAACTCAGTTGTGGGTCAAAGAGGTCAAGGTCGGTAAAGACCGCTACATTGTCAGCCGCAATGACGCCGAGGCCGAGAAGGACAAGGCCGACCGCCAGGCGATCATCGCCGGCCTCGAGGCACAGCTCAAGAAGGGCGACAAGGCACTGGTCGGCAACTCGGCCTACCGGCGTTACCTCAAGGCCAGCGGCAAGAACTTCAAGATCGATGTCGGCAAGCTTGCCGAGGAAGCCCGGTACGACGGCATCACCGTGGTGCGGACCAACGCGAAGGTGACCCCGCTCCAGGCCGTGCTGCGGTATCGCGATTTGCTCGAGGTCGAGAGCCTGTTCCGCGCCGCCAAGGCAACCTTCAATACCCGGCCGATCTTCCACCAATCCGATGCCGCCATCCGCGGGCATGTGTTTTGCTCGTTCCTGGGGCTCGTACTCAGCAAGGAACTGTACCGCCTCTGCCGGGCCAAAGGCCTGACGCCCGAATGGCAGCCGCTTCTACGCGATCTCGACCGCCTCCAGGAAGCCACCATCGAAAAGGATGGTCGCATCGTCACCACCAGAACCTACGTTACGGGCCAAGTGGGCAACGTCTTCAAGGCATCTGGCATCGCTCTGCCACACAACCTCGACGAACAACTCGCCTGAGATCATCCCCAAAATGTAGTGGTAACACGCGCCGGCGCGCGCCTAACGTGCTGATATAATAACATATTCTTACAGGCGGTGTTTAAGTGGGGTCAAGGTACGCGTCAGTAGGCGGCCTTCGTCGTATGCGTACCATCTGCCTCAGAATCTCGTCGGCGACCGGCGAGCCATTCTTCTATTCTTCGGCGTTGCCTTGACGACTTCGTGTCGGGTGAAGGCGCTGGAGAACTTCGCCTTCCAATCATACAGCGTCGCCTCGGATATCCCGTGCTTGCGGGCCAAATCGCCCACCTTCGCACCCGCCTTATGCTCGCATGCTCGGGCAAAACCGCATATCAAGTGCCGATGGCGGCAGATGTCAAAAAAGTGGCCGAACGTGTCAATGCGATCTTAATCGCGCGGTCTAATCTCAACCGATGGAGCTCGTGTAAACTGGCTTGCGAGCGCCGTCATACGTAGATCGCTTTGCTGGAGAATGCTTGATGTTGGGTGCCCCTCACTACAAACTATTTGGTCGGGCTGCGGTCATCTATTTGGACAATCCTCCGGTGAATGCGATCACTGCCGTTGCTCGTGCTCGGCTGAAAATTTTGATCGACCGGTTTGCGACGCGCAAAGACATCGATGCGATCATTCTGAGGGGCGCAGGGCCGGAATTCTCTTCTGGAACCGACAATTCAAGATCCTCAGAGAAGGTAGATTTTGGCGGCTTGCCGGAACTTATTGCCACGATCAAGGCGTCTGCGGTCCCCGTTGTCGCGGCTCTTGAGGGTCGCGCCATCGGGGAGGCTCTTTCTATAGCGCTCGCCTGCCACGCGCGTGTTGCCACACCGAGCGTACAGCTTGCGTTTCCCGAGGCGACCTGGGGGTTCGTTCCTGCAGGTGCCGCCGCCCTTCATCTGAGTGAGCTGGCAGGATTGCAATGCGCCCTCGAAATGATCGTCGGGGGGAAGAGCATTACCGGAAATGCCGCGCATGCGCTCGGACTGGTTGATGAACTGGTCAGCAGCCGTGAAGCTTTGGTGGATGAGGCAGTTCGGGTCGGGACCGATCGCAGGCCGAGGCCTTCAAAAAGCCCAACTGAGAAGAGCCGGCATGATATCATTGAGGATTTCAAGCAATCGTTTCCAGCTTCCTTGAAGGCGCCGGCTGGTAAACTGGCTATGGAATGCGTCTTGGGAGCCCAATCAGCTTCCCTCGATGAAAACATTGCCATCGAAAACCGACACAACGAAAAGCTGTTGGCGGAAGCCGAGACAATAGCACTACTACACGCAAGCAAGGTCGAGCTTGCAACTGATCTGCCCCATTTCCGGTCTGGGTCCGACACCATAAGTCTCCCGAAATGCGTTGCAGTGGTTGGCTTCGGCTTCATGGGTCGCGGAATTGCTATCAGCTTTGCGACAGGTGGCGTGAAGGTGTTGGTTCACGATCAAGCTGGAGATCGGCTAGCCGAGGGCCTTGAGGCCGTTGGTGCGTCGCTGAAATCCATGGTTAGGCGTGGTCGCATATCCCAGGAGCAGGCCGAGACTGCACGCAGCAATATCATAGCGATTGGCGATATGGAGGCGCTAGATGAGGCCGATCTGGTTGTCGAAGCGGTCTCCGAAGACCTTGAACTAAAGAAAACGATCTTCGCCAAGCTAGACAGGATTTGTTCAACCCACGCGACTTTGGTGACAAACACGTCATCGCTAGATATTGATGAGATTGCAGCTGCAACAGGGCGACCGAAAAATATTGCTGGGATGCATTTTTTCAGTCCTGCTCATCTCCTAAAGCTGGTTGAAATAATCCCAGGCAGGGAGACAGCGGAAGAGACTATTGAGCAACTGAGAGTTGTTACCAAGCACATTGGTAAGATCGGGGTGGTCGTCGGCAACCAGTTCGCGTTTGTAGCTAACAAGCTACTTGCCGGGTACCAACGCGAAGCACTCTTTCTGTTGGAAGAGGGCGCCCTTCCGGAACAGGTCGACAGAGTGCTTCAAGAGTTTGGGTTCGCGATGGGGCCATTCGTAATGAACGACATGGCCGGTAATGATATCAGCTATCATGTAAGGCAGGCGGCGTCATATCCCGCCGGAATGCGTTATCCCCATGTCGCGGACCGGATCTACGAAGCTGGCCGCTATGGTCAGAAAACAAACAAGGGTTGGTACCGATATGAGCCGGGACAGCGCGAGGCGCATCCGGACATCGAGGTCGCCGCGCTGATCGAGTCAACATCCTCCGAACTCGGGTTCAAAAGACGGAAAATTTCCGATGACGAGATTCTGCAAAGATGCCTGCTGCCTGTGGTCAACGACGCAGCTTGGCTGCTCGGTGACGGCATTGCGAGGAGTTCCGGAGATATCGATGTAGTTTGGATGAATGGGCTGGGCTTTCCACGTCGCAAGGGAGGTCCAATGTTCTGGGCAGAGCATTTGGGCCCAAAACGAGTCTACGAACGAGTCGTCGAATATCGAGAACAACATGGCCCGGTGATATGGGAACCTGCCCCTCTACTGGCATTCCTGGCCAAGAGTGGCATGAAATTTGCGGATGTCAGGTGAAAGATGCGAACGGTAGCTATCGTTTCAACAGCTCGGACTCCTGTAGGCAGAGCGTACAAAGGAGCGCTGCGCGCGGTTCATCCCGTGTCGCTGGCTGCGCACGCTATTTCTCACGCTGTCGCGCGTGCTGGAATTGAACCCGGTCAGGTCGAAGACGCGATCATTGGATGCGCACTGCCTGAAGCCGCTGCGGGACGAAATATTGCGCGGCTGTCGTCACTCCGCGCAGGCCTGCCGACGTCGGTTGCAGCTGCAACTGTAAACCGAGAGTGTGCCTCCGGGCTGCAGGCAATCGCTCAGGTTGCTCATCGCATCGCATGTGGAGAGATTGACATCGGTGTTGCGGGGGGGGTGGACTCAATTAGCCTTGTGGATAACGAGCAGGTACGTCAAGGCTGGATCTCCGAGCCATGGCTCAAAACCCACAAGCCCGAAATCTACATGCCCATGCTCCATACCGCTGAAGTCGTCGCTCAGCGATACGGGATCAAGCGGGAAGATCAGGACGCGTACGCGGCTCAAAGCCAACGTCGCGCTTCAGCCGCGCGGGAAGCAGGCTTATTCAGCAGCGAGATCGCGCCGATCATCATAGATGACGAACTTGACCCCGCAGGTTCGGCAAACGTCGATAGAGATGAAGGCATCCGTCCTGGCACAACTGAGCAAACCTTGAGCGGACTTAAGCCGATCCTCGGAAGTGAGTACACCGTTACGGCCGGAAACGCCTGCCAGATGTCTGATGGCGCATCAGCATGCGTTCTAGCTGACGCAGATTACGCGGCGCGATCGGGACTCCCGATCCTGGGCATTTTTCGAGGGTACTCGGTCGCTGGATGCGAGCCTGACGAGATGGGATTAGGACCGGGATTTGCAGTGCCGCCACTGCTTAGGAAGGCGGGCGTCTCAACCAGCGAGATTGACCTATGGGAGCTCAACGAGGCGTTCGCTGCCCAGGTTCTCCCCTGTCAGTATCGATTGGAGATCCCCTCTGAACGGTTGAACGTGAACGGTGGCGCGATTGCCCTTGGACATCCGTACGGGATGACAGGTGCTCGCCTGGCTGGCCACGGACTTATCGAGTTGTCCCGACGAGGCGGCAAATACCTTGTCGTCACAATGTGTATTGGTGGTGGTATGGGGGCGGGCGCATTGTTTGAAACTGGGAGTGGTCGAGATGTCCGAGAGAATTGATCCTCTTGACCCATTTGCCTCGATCGACATTCCGATCGGGGAATGGATCAATAGCGGAATGGCCTGGGTCGCCTCAAACTTCCGCGAGGTCTTCCAATCTATCAAGTTTCCGATCCAGCTTCTTCTCGACGCTGTGGAACAAGCGTTGCTGGGCTCCCCGCCGACAATTTTACTTATTCTCTTAGGTTTGATCGCTTGGCAAACGGGCGGGGTCGGCGTGGCGGCATCAGTTCTTGTGCCATTGATAGTCATCGGCCTTTTGGGCATCTGGACAGATGCCATGACGACGCTGTCAATTGTTCTAAGCAGCGTTATTGTATGTCTGACGTTAGGCATTCCTCTCGGAATTCTTATGTCGCGTAGTGACAGGGTCCAAGCCGGAGCAAGGCCCGTGCTAGACCTCATGCAAACAATTCCTTCATTCGTTTATCTGGTGCCAATTGTGATGCTGTTTGGCATTGGCAAGGTTCCCGGTGCAGTTGTCACGATAATCTATGCGCTTCCACCAGTGATCAGACTGACCAACTTTGGCATCCGTGAGGTGAGACAGGATCTAGTTGAAGCTATCCGTGCGTTCGGGGCGAATGACTGGCAGGTCCTATGGAAGGTTCAATTACCACAGGCGCGACCGGCCATAATGACAGGCGTTAATCAGACAATCATGCATGCCCTCGGGATGGTAGTTGTTGCTTCGATGATCTCTGTTCCCGGACTTGGACAACTGGTGCTGAGAGGCATAGGCCGCTTAGACCTGGGCCTGGCAACTGTCGGCGGCGTTGGAATTGTGATGCTAGCGATCTCCATCGATCGCTTATCGCAGTCGTTTGCCCAGACGACCAGACAACGTGCTAGCGGTGCAGGACTTTGGTCGCGGCCTATCGCGATGCTGAGCTCCCTGATCCGAGTAACGATGCAAGCAAGAAACAGATCATAAAGGAGGTTGAAATGGTCAAGTCAATCGTAAAAAATCTGGGAATCGTCGTTGCGTTGTTCACCCTAACGCTCGCACCGAGCGTGTCGGCTCAAGATCTCCCAGGAAAAGGGATAGTCGTCCAACCGATAAGCGACGGAGACAACGGCAGTTCGTATTTTCGGTACCTGGTTCTTCAGCGGGGTCTGGAAGCACTCGGCTATACGGTTAAAGAGCAACAGGAAGCGAACTATCCCACAGTTCACCTCGCCGTCGCAAACGGTGACTCCGACTACACGCCGGTCCACTGGCAACCGCTTCATAACGCATTCTTCGAGAATGCCGGGGGCGAGAAGGTAATGTCGCGAGTAGGAACGCTTACACCGGACATGAAACAGGGATATCTTATAGATAAACGGACCGCGGACAAGTATGGTATATCGAACATCGGGCAGCTCTCAGATCCGAAGCTAGCAGCACTTTTTGATAGTGACGGTGATGGTAAGGCCAATCTAGTGGGGTGCAACCCAGGTTGGGGATGTGAGCGGATCATTGAAAACCATCTGACGGCTTACAACCTAAGAGACTCAATTCATCATGATCAGGGTGAGTATGTGGCTCTGGTGGCTGATATGCTTGAGAGGTATAAGAAGGACCAGTCGATCCTCTACTACACGTGGTCGCCAATGTGGCTAAGCAGCGTTCTGAAGCCTGGCACAGACGTTGTTTGGCTAAACGTGCCCTTCTCGGCAAGCCCCGATGATCCGAACGCAAACACGGAAGCTGCAGACGGCACGAACACCGGATTTGCGCTTAGTTCGATCCGTGTCGTTGCGAATAATAAGTTTTTGGACGCGAATCCCGCAGCCAGGAAATTCTTCGAAGTTGCCACGATCCCGCTGGCGGACTCGGAAGCTGAAGAAAACATCATTCAAAAAGGCGAGAGCTCTCCAAAAGACATTGAGCGCCACACTCAAGAGTGGATTAAGGCAAACCAAGGCACGTTCGACGGCTGGGTAAGCGAGGCCCTCAAAGCGGCCAAGCCATAGAAGTTAATTAACAAGGCGCGTTCTCCTCCACACTTGGATCAGGATCTCGAATTTGTCAGTCAAGAAGATTGAGTTCAAGAATGTTTGGAAGGTCTACGCGGCGCATGAAGGCGATGCGCTGGAGGAGATTAGACGATCACGTCTTCTTTCTGACGCTCCCGTACCCTCATATGTAATCGGCGTTGAAGACGTGTCATTCGACATAAATGAGGGTGAGATATTTTGTATAATTGGCCTCTCCGGAAGCGGGAAATCCACTCTGCTGCGCCATGTTAATGGGCTGATTAAACCGACCGCCGGAGAGGTCATTGTAGACGGAGAGTTTGTTCGAGACCTAAGCCACGCACGTTTGCTGCAGCTGCGTTCGCAGAAGATAGGCATGGTGTTCCAGCATGTTGCACTACTACCGAATCGAACTGTGACGGAGAACGTGGCGCTGGGCCTAGAAATTCGGGGGGTTAAAAAGGCGGAGCGACGTCAGCTTGCCCAAGAAGCGCTAGAACGGGTCCAACTGCCACAGTGGGGGTCATTTTATCCTGACGAGCTGTCGGGGGGAATGCAGCAGCGGGTGGGTCTAGCTCGCGCACTAGTAACCGATCCAGACATTCTGCTGATGGACGAGCCATTTAGCGCGTTGGACCCAATAATCAGAAGGCAGCTACAGGATCAGTTCATTGAAATCTCGGAAAATGCGACAAAAACGACAGTGTTTATCACTCACGACATCGAGGAGGCTGTGCGGCTAGGTGATCGCATCGCGATCATGAACAAAGGAAAGGTCGAACAGATAGGCACGCCGCAGGATATTCTCCTGAGACCTGCGACGCCTTACGTTCGAGAATTCGTAAGCCATGTCACCCTCTTGGATAAGTTGGTTGCCGGTGACATCATGCAATCAACCTCGGAGACCGTCGATTCCTTAAATGTCGCCTGTGACGGCGGTTCTATCGACGCCCAAACGCCAGTGGCGGAGGTCATATGGAGGGGTATCTCTGGAACTGGAACGCTTCTCGTTTCGAGAGGCGGTACGAACGTCGGCATGATTGCTCGTGAGGATATCCTGACATTTCTCACAATGCGTCCAAACAGGGACCGTTAAGCGGGCTCGTGATGTGGGTTTGCAATGGCCTCCTAGCTAGCTAGGCCATCGCATCAAAGGCGGTCGCTAAGAGACTAATCACGCCGACGAGAGCCGACCTGTGCGACCTCAGGCATTGGCGACCGCCTGTTCTCGCCAATGCACTCGGTATGCCTTTGGGGGCATACCCGTCCAGCGTGTGAAAGCTCGAACAAATGCGCTGACCTCCGAGTAGCCCAAGATCATGGCGATGTCGGCAAGACCGTAATCAGATTTCTCCAGTAGATCGGTCGAGACGGCTTTCCGCTTGGCGTCGACTAAATCACGCAGCATTAGTCCCTGTTCGTCCAGGCGACGTTGAAGCGTTCGTGTGGTCATGCCCAGCTGCTTAGCAATCCAGTCGATTCGGGGAGCCCTACCCAGCAGCACAGCTTGGTCAATCTGCGCGCCTACCAGCGAACCCAGATCAGCAGAGTAGGCATCTCGTGATATAAGACTTTCAGCCTGGTCCCGCAGAATGCCCAACAACTGCGGGTCTGCGTTGGCGACAGGATGTTCCAACACCCTGCTGTCGAAAACAATCGAACTGGAACCCTGTTCGAAATGAACTGGCGATTGAAAAACCTCCCTGTAATCCTCGATAGCGGCCAAGGGAGTATGCTTAAACTGCACGCGAATCGGGCGCCAGGTACGGCTTGATAGCGTGCGTATTATCTGCATGCCCCAGGCGAGCGCCAGTTCAACATCCTGTCTGCATTCGGCGACGCCGGGGGCGATCACTGTATAAGTCAACTCCGCAGTCCCGTCTGTCGTTCTAATGAGGTCGAATCGACAACCGTCGGCACGAAGTTTGAAATACCGCACAAACGTCCGTAGAGCGTCTCCCACATCCTTTGAGTTCAGCATCATGTAGCCGATGATCTCAAGGTCATAAATACTATAGCTGCGGCCGAGGTTAAGGCCAAACGCCGGCTCGGAAATCTCGCGCGCGGCAAACTCCATAAGAGCGATACACTCGCAGAGGAAAACACGCTTACCGTCAACTTGAAATTTCGAAAGGTCAAACCCGGTACGCGCATCACGTGCTGGGATCGCAACGCCGTGATCGCGCATATGGGCCAAGACCGGTTTGCAGACCCGCATTGGGATAGTGGGGAGCTTCAAAACTGCGGTCGTCATGTTCCACTCCTCGGTGTCGATACCGACCCCTGTTGGCGGGCACTATCGAAAATGTGGCATGAAATGTCAATGTTCATGTGGGTCAGAATGGCTATGATCGCCTACGAGACGTTGCCCCCGAAGGAGAATTCTGAAGTGCCCTCCAACCACCGGCTGAAGCTATTGCTTGAACCCCGCTCAGTCGTGATTATTGGGGCTTCAGCGACCGAAGGTAGCTTAGGTAGAAGCGCAATCGACCATATGGTTGAGCGTGGGTACCGCGGGCGACTCTACGCCGTAAACAGCAAGTATAAAAAGATAGGAAATGTTGACTGCTTCAGCGCGGTATCTGAACTGCCAGAGGCGCCAGACCTGGCGGTGATTGCGGTTAATCAGAGATTGTTGGAGCAAGTGCTCTCGGAATGTGTAGCGCTAGGCGTACGAGCGGCAGTCATATTCGCGGACTGCGGCAATCAGGAACAACGCGATCGCCTGGCCCGTATCGCCGCCGAAGCGAGAATGCCGATCTGCGGCGGTAACGGAATGGGCTTTCAGAATTTTATCAACAGCACGCATGCAGCGTTTAGCTCCTGTCCGGTTACCAGCGCTGCGCCTGGAAACGTTTCATTGATCGCCCATTCCGGGTCTGTCATTCAAGCGCTTGCTACAGATCTAACGCGTCTTAGGTACAATTTAACCGTCTCGTCCGGCCAAGAAATCAATACCACATTGGCCGACTACTTAGATTATGCGCTAGAGTTGCCCTCGACCAAAGCAGTTGCATTGTTTATCGAGACGGTCCGTGACCCTGCACGCTTCGTGGAAGCGCTACGAAAAGCCGCTGGCAAGCGCATACCGATCATCGCGCTCAAGGTTGGCCGGACGGCAAAGAGCGCAGCTATGGCCATAAGTCACAGTGGAGCCGTCGTGGGCGACGCGTCGACGTATGAAGCGCTCTTCGACCGTTACAATGTGATCTCGGTCAATACCCTTGATGAGTTGGCGGCGACTGCCCAGCTACTCGCGCACGTCAAGGATGCCAAGTCAGGTGGATTCTGTGTGGCGATGGATTCCGGCGGGCTGCGCGAACTCATGGTTGATATCGCAGAAGACAAGGGCGCCACGTTCGCCGAGCTCAGTAAGTCCACGCTGGCCCAACTGCAGGAGCAGTTGGACGACGGTATGATCGCGGAGAACCCACTGGATGCATGGGGCGGCCGTACCGATGCCAAAGCACATTTTACACGTTGTATAGAGTTGATGATGCGAGATCCCAACAGCGCATTTGGCGCTATTGCAACCGAGGCGGGGGACGCCTTTCAGTTTGGGCCGGTCTATGCCGAGATCGTGGCTGAGACGCAGCGGTTGACTGGAAAACCGATGTTTATGATGAGTAGCTTTTCGGGGGTTGCGAACTCTGAGGTAGCGACGCGATTGTTGGACTGCAACGTTCCTCTTATCAACGGGGTCGATTGCGCGATGACGGCGGTGAAGGCCGTCGACACCTTTAGAGCGCGAATAGAAAATGCCGCGAGGGAGGTCCGCCTCTCAGTGCCACAATCAGCTCTTGAAAAAGCTAAAGCCCTGCTCGCGCAGCCGGGTTCCGATGGTGAGAAGATAGGCCTGTCGGTATTGCAGGCTTTTGATATTCCGGTGGTGGCAAACTACGAGTGCGAGAATCTGCAGGAAGTGCTGACCGCAGTCGACACGACGGGTTTTCCGGTTGTGGTGAAGACTGCGATGCCGGGGATCCATCATAAATCCGACGTCGGTGGAGTTTTGCTGAACCTGGACAGCGTTGCTGCGGTGACTGAAGCCTACAAGGATTTGACGCAGCGTTTAGGACCAAGGGTGATGGTTCAGAGGATGAGCCCCTCCGGCGTTGAGATGAGCTTTGGCATGGTTGTTGATCCTCAGTTTGGGGCGCTGGTAACCATCTCTCCAGGCGGGAAATGGATCGAGTTGTTTGCCGACCGGCAGATTGCGCTGGCGCCCTTTGACGAGGAGCGCGCATTGGAGCTAATCGATCGGCTCAGGATTCGACCAATATTTGACGGCCGTCGTGGCGAGAAACCGTATCACGTCCATGCACTGGCCCGAGCGTTCTCGAAGTTCTCGATCATGGCTGATGCTCTGAAAGAAGAGCTTGCTGAGTTCGATGTAAATCCTGTGATTATTACCGACGCCGAAGTGATTGCGGTAGACGCGCTACCGGTTAGAGCCGCCACCAGGCATCAAGATACGAAGCACTAATCAGAAAGCTGCCGCTATGACCGCACTAGTTAGCACTCAGCGCCACGGAGAGATACTTGTTGTCACAATTGACAACCCGCCGGCGAATGCCATTTCTCGCCGTACGAGCCGAGAAATTTATGCTGCGTTTGCAGCGTTTCAGGAAGACGATACTCTACGAGTTGCGATCTTAACAGGCGCTGGGGACCGCATCTTCAGCGGCGGTTGGGACTTGAATGAGTCCGAGGAAAGCCTGAGCACTGACCTCTATTATGACTCGCAGGTCGGTAACGGCCCAGGAGGGTTTGGAGGCATTGCGGAGTTCTGGGGTCTGACAAAGCCAGTAATCGCCGCTGTCAATGGCTCCGCAGCGGGAGGCGGCTTCGAGATCACGCTGGCGTGCGATATGATCGTTGCAGCCGAGCATGCGCGCTTCCTTCTCCCCGAAACTCGGATCGGGCTCCTGCCTATGGCGGGGGGCATACAGAATCTTCACAGACGTATACCATACAACATTGCAATGCACCTCATGATGACGGGTGAGCCAATCTCGGCGCCTGAGGCTGCTCGATGGGGCCTAGTGAACGAGGTTGTTCCTCGGGGAGAGGCTCTGGCTGCGGCGATCCGCCATGCCGAGAAGATCTGCGAATCTGCCCCGCTCGCCATTGAAGGCCTCAAAGAAGTTATGCGCTATACATCGCACCTCTCTGCAAAGGACGGGTTTGCAGCGGTTAGAAACCCGCCAGGTGAATTGAACAAGTACAAAGCTATAGCTAACTCAGAAGATAGTCTCGAAGGACCACGGGCCTTCATGGAAAAGCGTAAGCCCCAGTGGAGGGGCAGGTAATCACTAGAGATATATTCAGCGGGACAACCTCCCAGGTACAGTGACTGCCGTTCGAATGCGGGTTGGTGAGTGGGGACACAGCCAATGGATGCTCCTCGATATGACGGGCGCAGCTTGCGTATCCAACTGATGTCGTTGGTGACAACATGAACGACCCACGACTGCTAGATATTGAGCTTTTCCAGCATTTTGCTGACGAGCATGTCCGGTTCTGCGATACCGACGCTCTCGGTCATGTGAACGTGGGTGTATACTCGTCCTATTTTGCCGCTGGCAGGGCAATATTCGACAGGATGCTGGCTTCCGACGACTACATACTGCCAATTGCGCGGATCGCCATGGACTTGCGCGCAGAGATAAAGTATCCGAACAAGATCGTTGTGGGATCATTGTTACTCCGGACTGGCAGATCATCGTTTCTTGTGGGCCAAGGTTTATGGATCGAAGGTAAGCCAATGGCTACAGCTGAAGTCACTCACGTGCTGGTCGATCGCAAAAATGGTCGCAGCACGCCGCTTCCCGAACCCTTCCTCCATAAGTTGAGATCACTGGGACCGGTGTGTGCCCAAGGCTAAGAGGCTGCTTGGAACGCTCAACGGGTCCGGCTGGGTTTCTCCGCCAGGATCCTTCGCTCAGACTGATCCGGAGCCTCTTCGCGACCGCGCCGTTTGCGTCGAGTGGCGGGGCCCATGTCAAAATGGGCCTGAAAGGCGCGTGAGAAATGACTACGGTTGGAAAAGCCCGCGGCAAGCGCCACCTCGACGAGCGGAAGGTTCGACTGCTGCAGAATCTCGTCGGCCTTCTCCAACCGCAGAGACCGATAGAACTGCATCACGCTCTGTCCAAGCTGGTTCTTTGTCAGCCGCTCTAATTGCCGCGCCCCGATACCGCTCAGATGAGCCAGATCCTCCAGCTTTAGGGGGTCCGCGATATGGCTCGTCATCAATTCCACCATGGCGACCAGAGCGGGATGGTGCAGATCATACCTGCGCACCGGGTCCAATTGCTGCGGGGCCTCGGCCTGCCGGATACCGGTATGGATGAACCAATCGCTGACCGCGCGGGCCAATTCCACACCGTGATCTGAAGCGATCAGGGCGTGGGCCATGTCCAGGGGGGCCATGCCGCCGGCGCAGGTAAAGCGGTCGCGATCGATGACGAAGAGGCGGCGTTCGATCAGCGCCTCAGGATAGATCTCGCGCATTGCATCGATATGTTGCCAGTGGATCGTAAACCGGCGTGACGACATCACACCCGCCGCGGCCAGGATTGCCGCCCCGCCTGAGATCCCGCCCAAAGGCACTCCCGACCGGACGAGACGGCGCAGCCAAGCCAGGATCCTGTCGTCCCGATAGGTGAGCGGGTTGCCGCCGGCGACGACGAAGAGAATATCGAAATCAGTGCCTGCTTCTGAAACGGGTTCTGTCTCGAACGCGCCCGAGACGGAACTGCGCATCCACCCGCCCTGGGCCGAAATGAAATTCAGATCGTAAAGAGTCCGCCCGCTAAGCAGGTTGGCGGCGCGCAGCGGCTCGACCGCGGAGGCTGCGGACATCAGGGCATAGCCTTCGATCAGCAGGAAACCGTATCGCTGCACGCTGCCGTGATTCCCGTCAATCATCCCGTGGGAAATCCTATCGTCCACATCGTCCGCACATGTCCGGCAAAAGCACACATGAGTCAATTTTGAAAACACCTCACTGCCCTTGCTGTGACATACTCTCGGGCAATCCAAGGAGTTCTTGACATGAAGTTTTCGGGCTTCCGCGTTTTTGCTGAAGCGCTCAAGGGGCACACCGGGTGGCGGCCGCTCTGGCGCAATCCCGCTCCAAAGCCTTCCTACGACTATTTGATTGTCGGCGGAGGCGGCCACGGCCTGGCGACGGCCTATTACCTGGCCAAGACCTTCGGGCGATCCCGTATCGCCGTGCTGGAGAAGGGTTGGCTCGGATCCGGGAATGTCGGGCGAAACACGACGATCATCCGTTCGAACTACCTGCTTGCAGGCAACGAGCCCTTCTATGAGTTCTCGATGAAGCTCTGGGAAGGATTGGAGCAGGAGCTCAACTTCAACGCGATGGTTTCCCAGCGCGGCATCATCAACCTCTTTCATACGGATGCGCAGCGTGATGCCTTTCGCCGCCGCGGCAACGCCATGATGCTGGCGGGGGCGGGCGCCCGGCTGCTAGGTCGAGAGGAACTGCGCGCCATGGTTCCGTTCCTGAACTACGAGAACGCGCGCTTCCCGATCAAAGGTGGCCTGATGCAGCCGCGTGCCGGCACCGCGCGGCACGACGGCGTGGCCTGGGGCTATGCACGCGGGGCCGACAGCCACGGCGTGGACCTCATTCAGAATTGCGAGGTGACCGGTGTCCGGGTCGATCGCGGCAAGGTGCGTGGCGTGGAGACATCGCGCGGCTATATCGCCGCCGACAGGGTTGGGGTGGCGGTGGCGGGGTCCTCGTGCCGCGTCATGGCAATGGCTGGAATGCGGCTTCCGATCGAAAGCCATGTTTTGCAGGCCTTCGTGACGGAGGGGCTCAAACCCACCATTCCCGGTGTGATCACGTTCGGGGCAGGCCATTTTTACATAAGCCAGTCCGACAAGGGTGGGCTTGTCTTCGGCGGCGATATCGACGGCTACAATTCCTATGCCCAACGCGGCAACCTGCCGGTGGTGGAGGACGTCGCGGAAGGCGGCATGGCGCTGATGCCCATGATTGGGCGGGCGCGGCTCCTGCGCATGTGGGGGGGCGTGGTGGACATGTCGATGGACGGTTCGCCGATCATCGACCGCACGCATATTGATGGCCTCTATTTCAACGGCGGCTGGTGCTATGGCGGCTTCAAGGCGACGCCTGCCAGCGGTTACGCCTTCGCCCATCTTCTTGCCACCGGCGCACCGCACGAGACCGCGCGCGCCTACCGTATCGACCGTTTCGCACGCGGCCATGTGGTCGACGAGCGCGGCGCCGGTGCCCAGCCCAATCTCCACTGAGGCGGTCCAATGCTGATCCCACATCCACTTCTTGGCCCGCGCGATGCGCAGGAATTCACCTATCTGGGCGACGCGCGGCTCATCGACCGTCCAGACCCCTCCGCGCCCGATGCCGAGGCCGCTTTTTGCGATTACGTCTTCCTGCGCGACAACCCGGCGGGGGTGCACCGCGAACTGTGGTTCCACGAGCAGGGCGACCGGTCATGGCTGGTTGTGACGCGCGACACGGTCACCCATGAAGTCCTCGGTGCGGAACTGGCCCGCAATGTCGCGCTTGCGCAAAATAGGTGCGGCAAATGACACGGCTAGCCGGAGGGCTGATCGACCGCTCGCGGACCTTGAACTTCAGTTTCGACGGCAAGCGCTACCAAGGCCATCCCGGCGACACGCTTGCCTCGGCGCTTCTGGCCAATGGCGTGCGTCTTGTGGGCCGCAGCTTCAAGTATCACCGCCCGCGCGGAGTGCTCTCGGCCGGTTCGGAGGAACCGAACGCTCTGGTCGAACTGCGAACGGGGGCACGGCAGGAGCCGAACACGCGCGCCACGGTGGTGGAGCTGTTCGAGGGGATGGAGGCGCGAAGCCAGAACCGCTGGCCCTTACTTGGGTTTGACGCATTGGCGGTGAATGATCTGCTGTCGCCGTTTTTTACGGCCGGGTTCTACTACAAGACGTTCATGTGGCCGAAAGGCTTTTGGGAAAAACTCTACGAGCCGGCGATCCGCAAAGCCGCTGGCCTAGGGCGACTCTCCATGCAGGCCGACCCGGATAGATACGACAAGGGCTTCCTCCATTGCGACCTTTTGGTCATCGGCGGGGGGGCGGCCGGGCTTGCTGCAGCGCTGACGGCGGCGCGCGGGGGCGCAAGTGTGATTTTGGCCGACGAGGATTTCCGCCTGGGCGGACGGCTTCTGTCCGAGACGGAAACGCTGGACGGAGGGCAAGCCACCGACTGGATCTCAGCGTTGGAGGCTGAATTCGAGAGCCTGCCGAACATTCGCGTGATGCGTCGCACCACGGTTTTCGGGGTCTATGATCACGGCATCTATGGCGCGGTGGAAAGCGTTTCCGATCATCTCCCAGAGGCGAGTGGGCGTGTGCGCCAGACACTCTGGCGTATCACGGCGAAACGCGCGGTACTGGCGGCGGGCGCGACAGAGCGCCCCATCGCCTTTGCCGACAATGACCGTCCGGGAATCATGCTGGCCGGCGCAATGCGGGCTTACGCCAATCGCTGGGCGGCATGTCCGTCCGAGACGGTCGCCGTCTTCACTAATAACGATGACGGTCATCGCACCGCGCGTGATCTCGCCGCCAAGGATGTCCAGATCGCCGCCGTCATCGACGTGCGCCCCGAGGCGAAGGCGCGCGGTGACTACCGACTGATCGCGGGGGGCATGGTGACTGGCTCACGCGGCCGGCTTGGGCTGAAGTCGATCGAGGTTCAGGCAAACGGCACGTCCGAATGGATCGAGTGCGGCGCGCTTGGGGTCTCTGGCGGCTGGAACCCGAATGTGCATCTCTTTTCGCATCATCGCGGTCGGCCTGTTTGGAATGAACCGCTGCAGGCATTCCTGCCTGGGGAGGATGGGCCTTTAGGATTAATTCCGGCAGGCGCGTCGGCGGGCAACTTTTCGACCGCCGACGTCTTGCGTTCAGGCGCGCGAGCCGCACAGCATGCGATGGACGAACTTGGAATCGCGGCACCGTTGCCCGATTTGCCGCGCGCCGAGGAGGCAGACTACACGGTTGCGCCCGTCTTCCATGTACCGGGCAAGAAGCGCGCCTGGGTCGATTTCCAGAATGACGTGACAGTGAAGGATATCAAGCTCGCCCATGCCGAGAACATGCGGCCGGTAGAGCATCTGAAACGCTACACGACTCTGGGCATGGCGACGGACCAGGGCAAAACCGCAAACGTGACGGGGCTTGCCGTGATGGCGGAGCTAACCGGGAAGTCGATCCCGGAAACTGGAACAACGATTTTCCGCCCACCTTACACTCCAGTGACGCTCTCGGTCCTGGGCGGCGGCGATATAGGGCGGCATTTCCGACCGCGCCGCCTGACGCCGACTCATCATTGGGCAGAAGCGCAAGGCGCGGTGTTCGTCGAGGTCGGCCAGTGGATGCGTGCGCAATACTATCCGCGTCCGGGCGAAACGCACTGGCGCCAGAGCGTCGACCGCGAGGCCAGGGCCGTGCGCAGCGCGGTGGGCCTGTGTGACGTAACCACGCTCGGCAAGATTGATGTGCAGGGCGCCGACGCGGGCGAGTTTCTCAACCGGCTCTACTGCAACATGATGGCCACGCTGAAAGTCGGCCGAGTCCGCTACGGGCTTATGCTGCGCGAAGACGGATTTGCCTATGACGACGGCACCTGCGCGCGTCTGGCCGAGGATCATTGTGTGGTCACCACGACGACCGCCAACGCCGGTCTGGTCTACCGCAACATGGAATTCGCGCGGCAGTGCCTTTGGCCGGAACTCGAGGTCCAGATCATCTCCACGACCGATGCCTGGGCGCAGATCGCCGTCGCCGGGCCGAAGTCGCGTGCTCTGCTCGCCCGCATCGTTGACGGGTTCGACCTGTCGAACGAGGCCTTCCCCTTCATGGCCTGCGCGGAGCTCACCGTCTGCGACGGCCTGCGCGCGCGGCTCTTCCGCATCTCCTTCTCGGGCGAACTCGCCTATGAAGTTGCGGTTCCCGCCCGATACGGCCACGCATTGGTGGAGCGGCTGATGGAACTGGGAGCCGATCTTCGAGCGACGCCCTATGGCACCGAGGCTCTGGGCGTGCTGCGGATCGAGAAGGGACACGCCGCCGGCCCCGAGTTGAACGGACAGACGACGGCCCCCATGGTCGGACTTGGCAGTATGGTGTCGCAGAAGAAGGATTCCGTCGGCGCCGTGATGTCGCGGCGCGAGGGCCTTGCGGGCGACAGGCGACGCTTGGTGGGGCTGCGGCCCGTCGATCCGGCCGGGAAGGTGGTCAGCGGCTCGCATCTTTTTGCGGAAGGCGCACCGCGGAAATTCGATACCGATCAGGGCTGGATCACGTCGGCCTGCTACAGTCCGCATGTCGGCTCGATGATCGGGCTCGGTTTCCTCGAGGAGGGCGATGAACGGCTGGGCGAGGTGATTGTGGCCGCGAACCCGCTCGAAGGCGAAAGCGAGCGCCTGCGCGTGGTGCCGGCGCATTTTGTCGATCCTGAAGGAGCACGTCTTCGTGAGTGACCTGAGACCCGTCACGGCGCTCGGTGCCGCACTACCACGCCTCGCATCATTCGGGGCGTTGGAGGTCCGCGAGAACGCCGGTCTGGCGCTTGCCTCTCTGGCGCTGCGCCGCGGAACCGTCGAGCCTGGGCCCTTTGGGCTCACTCTTCCCGGACCAGGCCGCTGGATTGCAGGGCAGGGGGTTGCCGCGCTGTGGACCGGACCGGATCAGTGGATGATCGGGTACGAAGGCCGCGCCGAGCTGGATTTTGCCGCCGAGCTCAAGCAACGCGCCCCCGGCTGCTCGGTGACCGAGCAGACCGATGGCTGGATCGCTTTCGAGATTGTATCGCGGGCCGGCACAGGGCCTATCGAGGCACTGCTGTCGAAGCTTGTCAACATCGATCTCGCGGACTTTGGCCCGGGCCGCGTGACTCGTACCGGCCTTGAGCATATGAGCTGTTTCGTCATCCGCCGCAGCGACGCTCATGTAGCCGTGCTGGGCGCGCGCTCGTCCGCCGGATCGCTCTGGCACGCGCTGGAAACGGCGGCGAAGCGGCTCGAGGAGAAGGTAGCATGATCGCTCAGATCATCGACGGCAAGGTGTTCGCGGCGCAACTACGTTCGAGAGTGGCTGGGCATGTGGCGTGGCTCAAGCAGGAGCACGGCATTAGGCCGGGCCTCGCTGTCGTTCAGGTAGGAGATGATCCTGCGTCGGAAGTTTATGTGCGTAACAAAGGACGGCAGACTATCGAAGCTGGCATGAAAAGTGTTGAGCACAAGCTCCCCACTGAAACGTCTCAGGCCGATCTGCTTACGCTTATCGAGCGGCTGAATTCCGATCCTGATATTCACGGTATTCTCGTCCAACTACCTCTACCCAAACATCTGAACGCCGATCTGGTGATCAATGCGATCGACCCGGCAAAGGATGTCGATGGTTTTCACATTTCGAATGTCGGGCATCTCGGCACGGGACAAAATGCTATGGTCCCGTGTACGCCGTTGGGGTGTTTGATGATGCTGCGCGGCCATCTGGGCGATCTGTCCGGACGCGAAGCGGTGGTCGTGGGGCGCTCGAATATAGTCGGAAAACCGATGGCGCAACTTCTGCTCGGCGACAACTGCACCGTAACCATCGCGCATTCGCGGACACGCGATCTGGCATCAATCTGCCGCCGGGCCGATATCCTTGTGGCTGCCGTCGGCCGCCCAGAAATGATCACCGGCGAATGGATCAAGGCAGGCGCAACAGTGATCGACGTGGGCATCAATCGGATCGCGCGGGACGGCAAGCAACAACTGGTGGGCGACGTGGATTTTAGCAGCGCGGCGGAGATAGCTGGCGCCATAACGCCAGTGCCGGGAGGTGTCGGTCCCATGACCATCGCCTGTCTGCTTGCCAACACAGTGACCGCCTGCTGCCGTGCGCACGGGCTGCCAGCGCCCGAGGGGCTGATCTTATGAGCCCTGTCCACGTCCGGCATCCTACCTGACCTGTCGAATGAATCTGTTCTGCACACCCGAGAATATCGATATGGAAAAACACTGCCTAACCGTCACCTGCAAGTCGAAGCGCGGGATCGTCGCCGCCATCGCAGGTTACCTCGCCGAAAACGGCTGCAACATCACCGACAGTTCGCAATTTGACGATACGCAGACCGGCAACTTCTTCATGCGCGTCAGCTTCAGTTCAGAAGAGGGCATTGGGCTTGACACACTGCGCAACGGGTTTGCCGACACCGGCGATGCGTTCGGAATGGACTTCGCCCTCCATGACGAGAGCCGCAGGATGAAGGTGATCATCATGGTCTCGCGTTTCGGCCATTGTCTGAACGACCTGCTGTACCGCTGGCGCATCGGAGCGCTGCCAGTCGACATAGTGGCGGTGATCTCGAACCACTTGGACTGTCAGAAGCCAGTCGTGAACCACGACATCCCGTTCCACTTCATCAAAGTGACGAAGGAGAATAAGCGCGAAGCCGAAGCGCAGCAGATGCGCATCGTCGAGGAGACCGGCGCAGAGTTGGTCGTGCTCGCCCGCTACATGCAGGTGCTGTCGGATGAGATGTCGGAGAAGATGTCCGGCCGCATCATTAACATTCATCACTCTTTCCTGCCCTCCTTCAAAGGAGCGAACCCCTACAAGCAGGCTTTTGAACGCGGGGTGAAGCTGATCGGCGCGACCTCGCATTATGTTACAGCCGATCTCGACGAGGGGCCGATCATCGAACAGGATACGGTGCGCGTCACCCACGCCCAGAGCCCGTCCGACTATATATCGCTCGGGCGCGACGTCGAAAGCCAGGTTCTTGCACGAGCGATCCATGCCCATATCCACCGCCGTGTCTTCCTCAACGGGAACAAGGCGGTGGTCTTCCCCGCTTCGCCAGGCTCCTATGCCTCAGAACGTATGGGATGAGTGTGAACGAATGCAGGGACGTCAGGGCGACGGGGGGACTTATCCTGCCCCCGGTCGGCATCTCAGCCAGTTCTTGATCGACCTTGCGACGATCATTTCGGGCCGCATCGCAGGCGGTCATGGCCAGTTGGCAGATCAATGGCGGCGTCCGACGATGAAATGTTTGATTGGAACTCAATGGAAAAGGGGTTCGCTGCGCAAGGCCACAGGCTGCCGCCGCTGTCCGGTCGCCAGGCGACCAAGACGTGAGCGCTGCGCGCCCTGCCGGTGTCCTCCCCACCGGCAGGGCGACGTTTTCAGGGCCTTGGATGGGAACGCTTGCAGCGCGTCCATGATGAAGGGGTTAGAAGGATAGTGAGTGACTGTATATCCGAATTGCACATCGGGCTTCCGTATCTCCGGTGGAGAGCTACTGCCGCCCCGCACGTTAGCGGAAGTGCTTCGGACCAACCATTCGACCTTGGCCGCTGCATTTTCGCACTTGGCGGACCGTCTCGCTTTCGCCGCTCGAACAGAATGGCGGTGGCGAGCGGTCGCCGGGGGGTTGCATGACAGCGATGACCTTTTGCCGCCGATCAGTCCAATCAGGCTTTCTCCGGGTCGCCGAACGAAAGAGCCCGCGAGCGATGACGAAAGCCCATCCGATACTGTTTCCACACCGCGCCCGCGATCTCCATGACGCCTGGAACTCCGGCGGGCCGGTGTGTGTGCGCCGCCCATCTTCAGCACGGCGAATCCTGGAAGGGTCCAAACAACTCGTTTGCGTGGACAGGCCGTTCGTCTGCGGAATCGTCCCATCACGCGGTTCCATCTCTGCACGATCCCGCCCTGGGCAATCATACAAACGCAGGTTCTCTCTAAAGGCGCAAAGGGAACGCAGGAGTCCGATACTTTTCTCTACGAAATTGCGGAAAATAAGCAATTGAAGGCGGGATAATTCCAGTCGAGGTACACGAGTTCATTTCGGCGGCACAGCTTATGGGCGGCAGCCATCGAACTGACTCCACCAAGAGGCATTCAGTTGTGGAATTCATGCGGCAGAAAATGTTTCGGTGTGGTGGGGGCGGGCAGCCTCACCAAGGCGGCGACGAGATTGCCTGCAGCGGAACCGCACTAACAAGAACGTCACGTACACTTTCTAGCGCAGTTACAATCGGGATGCCAGCTGCAGTCGCTCGCGCCATGATTGCCGAGCATCTGTCAGTCGGCCACGCGATGGCTGCCCGAATTGCACATAAGTATCTTTGAAGAAACCAGTGGCGCCATCGAAGAATGGATGGCAGCCGGTCATTAGAACTTGGGATATGCAAGCTGAATTTGGCAAGTGGCGGACCATCAATATCGGTGACCCAAGGTGAATTGACAGCGGCGTTCATATCGGGTCTGGCGCTCTCGCGACGTTTTCAGAGCCTCAGGCACTAATAACATCATTTGCGAGCAGGTAGTGCGATGTCGACGCAGATCCGTGTCAGTGACCCGAAGAGCCTCGAAGCCCTCAAATGGCGCTGCATCGGACCGGCCAGAGGCGGCCGCGTTGTGGCGGTCGCGGGCGACCCCACCGACCCGATGGTGTTCTATTTCGGCGCCTGCGCGGGCGGGGTGTGGAAGACGATCGACGGCGGTCTTTATTGGCGCTGCGTATCGGACGGTTTTTTCACGAGCGCCAGCGTCGGCGCGCTCGCGGTTGCGCCCTCCGACTCGAATGTCATCTATGCCGGTACGGGCGAGACAACGATCCGCGTCGACGTCTCTTACGGCGATGGCGTCTATAGGTCGACGGATGCCGGCCGCAGTTGGGTTCATCTGGGGCTGAAAGAGACCCGCCACATCGGCAAGATCTGCATACATCCGTTCGATTCGGACATCGTCTTTGTCGCGGCGCTGGGCGACGCGTTCGGGTCAAATGAGGAAAGGGGCGTGTTCCGCTCCAAGGACGGCGGCAAGACTTGGCAGAAGGTCCTCTACCGCAATCCCGACGCCGGCGCCGTCGATATTTCGATGGATCCCAGCAATCCGCGCATCGTCTTTGCCACGACTTGGCAGACGCGGCGTAGTTTCTGGAACCTGAACAGCGGTGGGCCGGGGAGCGGACTCTTCCGGTCGCTTGACGGCGGCGACACCTGGGAGGAGCTGTCCGGTGGCAATGGCCTACCGGGCGGGGTGCTCGGCAAGCTTGGCGTCTCCGTCTCGCAGGCGCAGCGCGGGCGCGTCTACGCGCTCATCGAGGCGGAGGGCGACAAGATCGGGCTCTACCGCACTGACGATTACGGAGACCGCTGGGTCCATGTCTCGCAAAACCGCGATCTGATCCATCGCCCCTGGTACTACACCCACGTCTTCGCCGACACCGGACATGCCGATACGGTCTACGTGAACAACTTGCAGATGTGGAAGTCGACCGATGGCGGGGCGAGCTTCACCGATTTGACGACGCCTTACAGCGACAACCACGATCTCTGGATCGACCCGGCCAATCCCAAGCGGATGATCGAAGGCAACGACGGCGGCGCCTGCGTCACCTTCAATGGCGGCAGAACCTGGTCGTCGATCTACAATCAGATGACGGCGCAGTTCTATCGCCTCGACGTTGACGACCGGCATCCCTATCGGGTCTACGCCACCCAGCAGGACAACACCGCGATCTCAGTCCCGAGCGCCTCGGAAACGGGCGTCATCACCCTGGGCGACTGCACCTATCCGGGGACCGGCGAGAGCGGCTTCATCGCCGTCGATCCCGAGGATCCCGACATCGTCTATTGCGGCGCGACGGGCTCGAGCCCAGGCGACTGTGGAGCTCTGCAACGCTATGACCACCGTACTCGGCAGATCCGCCTCGTCAGTGTCTGGCCAGAAAAAACGAGCGGTATGGCGCCGAAGAACATGCGTTACCGCTTCGCCTGGACTTTCCCGATTGCCTTCTCGCCGCATGATTCGAAGACTCTCTATGTCGGAGGCAACCACGCCTTCCGCAGCCGCGACGAAGGATCGAGCTGGACCGCGATCTCGCCCGATCTCAGCCTTAACGATCCGGCTCGGCAGGATTACTCGGGCGGCGTCTTGACCCGCGACAACTCGGGCGCCGAGGTGCATG
The DNA here is from genome assembly GCF_055456085.1 of Mesorhizobium subarcticum. Lineage (NCBI taxonomy): Bacteria > Pseudomonadati > Pseudomonadota > Alphaproteobacteria > Hyphomicrobiales > Phyllobacteriaceae > Mesorhizobium > Mesorhizobium subarcticum. The sequence continues at coordinate 701,955 of NZ_JBVBEG010000002.1, forward strand.
CGACGTGCGCCTCGGTCGTGGAATCCAGGCACCGCAAGGGGGAGATCTGGGCGTCTACCGATGACGGCCTCGTCCATGTGACGCGGAACGACGGGGCCGAGTGGAGGGACGTCACGCCCGAAGCCATGCCGGAGCTCGCCTATGTCGGCTGCGTCGAAATCTCGTCGCATGTCCCCGATACCGTTTATGTAGCGGCCACGCGCTACAAGCTCGCCGACTATCAACCCTATCTCTTCCGCACCAAGGATGGCGGCAAGAGTTGGCAGTCAATCAATGGCAACTTCCCGAACGGCGAAATCACCCGTGTTGTGCGTGCCGACCCGGTGCGGCCGGGCCTGCTCTTCGTCGGCACCGAGACGGCAGTCTTCTTCAGTCTCGACGACGGCGCGCACTGGTCGCGCATGGCCGGCGGCTTGCCTGTGGTGCCGGTGTACGATCTCAAGATCAAGGGAAGCGATCTGGTCGCCGGCACCCATGGCCGGTCCTTCTGGATCCTCGACGACATTACGCCTTTGCGCGAGTTGACCGCAGACCAGAAGGACGCGAGGCTGATGAGCCCGCGCCCCACGGTCCGGACCAAGCTCCGTTACGGAGCCCGGAAAGGCTCCAAGGCCGGCATGAGCTACAGCCCGGCTTTCGGCATCGGCGCCGGCACAGAGGGCGTGGAGCTGGGGGGTGGACGGAGCGATCGCCACTATCTCGACTGCGGTGAGAATCCGCCGAACGGAGCGATCGTTTATTATTGGCTGCCCGAGGATGCGGAGGGCCCGGTGAAGCTCACTTTCCAGGACGCCACGGGAAAGATCATCGTCGCCTTCTCGAGCGCCGACAAGGACGCGTCCTTCGATAGGAAGCCGGGCACGAGGGCCGGCCTCAACCGGTTCGTCTGGGATATGAACCATCCGGGACCGTCCAAGCTCGACAAATCGCTGATAACCCGGAAGTACGAGCCTCTCGCGATGGAGGACGAGGATCCGAGCGGCCCTGCGGTGGTGCCCGGCAGCTACAAGGTTGAGCTGCAGGCGGACGGAAAGAGCCAGACGGCCGGCCTCACCGTCGTCAAAGATCCCCGCATAGCCACGACCGACAAGGACTTCGCAGAGCAGTTCGCGCTCTTACAAGAGCTGTTCGGCAAGCTGTCATCGCTCAATCAGGCGGTCAATCGCATCCGGCTCCTAAAGCGTCAACTCGCGGATCTGCGGAAGCGGCTGGGCGGCAGTGACAAATCGCTTGGCGAGCGCACGCAGGCACTGTTCGGGCGGCTCGAGGCGATCGAGGGAACGCTGGTCGACATCAAGCGGGAGACACCGCGCGACCGCGACGACCGTAATGCTGCTGGCTTGCATGATAAGCTGATCGACCTCGTCAACGTGGTCGAAATCGGCGACGCGGCGCCGACCCTGCAGGCCCGTCAGGTTTCCGATGAGATCATGTCGAAGGTCGACAGCGAGATCAAAAAGCTGGACGAGGTCGTGAAGGACGAGGTCAATGGGCTAAATGTCGCGCTCAAGAGCGCCGGCGTCGATCTGCTCGGAACCTGCAAGGCCTAGTTGTGGCGCGAGGTTCAATTTGGCTCAGTGAGCATCGCACAAAAGGAGACAGGCTTGGATTTCATCGAGCAGATTTTCGGCGTAGCTCCGGATGGGGGCGATTGTACGACCGAAATGCTATACATCGCGATTGCGCTTGCCGTCAGACCGATGATGGTTGCCCGCCGCTGGCTTCATCGACGTGTCGCGGAGCGGTGCCGCCAGGCTCTTTTGTCGAGATGGCGTCCGGCGTGCGGGTTCCTTCCGACCGCGAGCTGCTGACGTCCGCGCCAGAGCCAGCGGGAGCCGGGCGTACGGGTGATGGATCCCAATTGTGATCGACAGAAAAATGGAGGGACGAACATGTTTTCACTAACCCAGGCGATCGGAATAAGCGGCGTGGCGAAGCGCGAGCTGGTGCCCTTTACGATCGCGTTCGTTATCGCTGAGATGTTCTACAAGCTTGGTAGCTTCGCCTTAGAATGCTTGGCATTTCTCGCCACCTGGTATTTGCTGAGCTACATTTTCGACAGGCTGGTTGGTCGGGGTCGCAACTGACGTTGAGGCGGGTAGAGCCTATTTCGTTCCGAGCCGGGGATGACTTCCTTCGAATCCCACATCGCGCCGTGCGGCGGCATCGACGCCGGCAGTCGAATTGGTCGCACCGGCCGCGATATTCGATGCAGAAAAAGGCTTCGGCATTCCGACCCCCGGAGCGCATTTTGGCGCAATACGCAACGAGTCTCGGCCTTCCTCAGGGCAGAGGGCACGCCGGCAGTTGTCTCGCCGGCCTGGCCGCGCCGTCTAGATCAATCACGCCGGCAATGGACCGGAGCAGACTGGTTCCCCATGGTTTTGACGAATAGACTTGCAAATCCCTCAAAGCAAAGGATCGAACTCAGCGGCCTCAACGAACGGGACGAGATCGCCATCGATCGATGGGGGCTGGCCCACATCCGCGCCAACGGCCTGGACGATCTCTTTCTCACGCAGGGCTACAACGCCGCGCGGGATCGCCTGTGGCAGATCGATCTTTGGCGCAAGCGAGGACTTGGGCTGCTGGCGGCCGATTTCGGCCCCGGGTTCCTGGAGCAAGATCGCGCCTCGCGGCTTTTCCTCTACCGCGGAGACATGGCAGTCGAATGGGCGGCGTATTCGCCTGACGTCGAGGCGATTTGCGAAGCGTTTGTCGCCGGCATCAACGCCTATGGTGGAACGCGTGGAGCGTGGTCAGGAAAAGCTTCCGCCGGAGTTCGGGAAGCTCGGTACACGTCCGTCGCGCTGGAAGGCCGAAGACGTCGTGCGCGTACGCAGCCATTGCCTGACGCGCAATGCAATCTCTGAAGTTCTGCGGGCGAATGTGTTGGCGCGAGTGGGAACGAAGGCGGATGCCCTGCGCAAGCAGCTCGAGCCTGAGGTGATGCCTGTAACCGATCCCGATCTCGCGCTGTCGGACATTCCCCTTGCCGTCATCGATGTCTTAACGCTGGCGACCGCCTCCGTCACCTTCAGCGACGGCAGCAGCATTGCCTGTCGCCTCGATTCATCGTGGGTGAGTTCCTTCCTGGCGAACTCCTCGAGCTTATTGCGCAGCATTTGAACGCGGCCAAGCTTGACGATCTCGGCATCAAGCAACGACACGACCTCGGCGGCTACGCGGTGTATGTCCATTCCGATAATACGCACGGTTCCCTCCATCGTTGGTCACGAACAGGGAGCGAGCGGGCAACACGACAAATACGGATCCGCGCTCGCAGCGCATCTGGGCGAGTCGTAGGGGCGGCCAGAAAACGTGCTCGAACTCGCAGTTCATCTGCATACGACGGCCTGCCCGCACTTGCGTGCTCCCGGTGCCCCGTGGCCCGGATGCGCCAAGCTTAACGAACCTGACGACCGAACAAACGATGGCACCAAGAACATCATGCCGGATAACGGCTTCATCGAGACCTTCAACGGCCGCCTGCGGGACGAACTCCTGAACGAGACGCTGTTTACCTCGCTGGCCCAGGCGCGCGTGGCGATCGACCTGTGGCGCTCCGACTACAACACCGCCCGCCCGCATTCCCAGATTGCCTGGCAGACACCGAACGAGTTCGCCAGCACCTTCATGCCGCGACGGTCGCTCGCGCTGCGCTATGCCAACGGCTACGCGCCAGCTGCCGTCGCTTCACCCGCCCAGCAGGGCAAAACCACCGCCGGAAACGAACTCAGAACCGGATAGAAACTGGGGGCAACGTCAGCGCCGCGCTAGGTTTCGGCGACAGCGCGGCGCTACGGCATCTTGCGCCCGTTGCTGATCCGATGGCGACGGTCGTTTCGCCCCGAGCGGAAGGAAGCCGCCGAACAACAAATTGGCTTCGTGCCGGCGATGGTCATCCCGGAAGCGGAGGCGACGGTGCCTGCGCCGATCGGTTTGCCCGGCTGCGGGTCGATCGAGATCGAGTTTGCGACCGGGACGCGGATGCGGATCACGGGCGCGGTCGACGCGGCGACGCTGACGGCAGCGGTCGAGGCCTTGTCCGATGGAAGGCGGCGATGATCCCCGTCCGTCGGGCGTGCGGGTGTGGATTGCGACCGGCCAAACCGACATGCGCCGCGGCATGAACTCGCTGGCCTTGCAGGTGCAGGAAGCCCTCAAGCGCGATCATGGCGGCGACCTCTACTCGTTCCGCGGGAAGAGCGGCAAGCTGATCAAGATTCTCTGGCACGATGGCCTCGGCAATGTCGCTCTACGCCGAACGGCTGGAACGTGGTCGGTTCGTTTGGCCATCATCGGCCGACGGCACGGTGGTGATTACGCCGGCCCAGCTCGGTTACATGCCTAAAGGCATTGATTGGCGCAATCCGCTTCACACCTGGCGACCATCGGCGGCATGCTGAGCTGGTCGAAGCCTGACTGCGACGCGTTGACTCACGTCGCTGGATGAGGCCGGCGAATCGCTTGGATTGTGATCCAGTCGCGTCATGGCGACCGCGGCTGATCCGCTTCCCGACAACAAAGACGCCCTCAAGGTGGCCTTGATCGAGGCGCGCGCCAAGCTTGCCGGCGCCGAGACGATGATCGAGCACTGCAATTTGTGATCGCCAAGATGAAGCGCGAGAAGTCTGGCCCGCGCTCGGAGCGCAGCCAGCGCCTGCTCGATCAATTGGAGCTGCAGCTCGAGGAACTGGCCGCGGCTGTGGGCGAGGACGCCGTCAAGGCGGAGAGCGCCGCCGTGCAGGTTCAAGGCTTCACGCGGGGCAAGGCAACGCGGCGGAACTTCCCCGAGCATCTGCCGCGCCGGTGCGTCGTCCACCCTGCACAGAGCTGCTGCCCCTGCTGCGGCAGCACCATGCTCTCGAAGATCGGCGAAGACATCACCGAGATGCTCGACGTCGTGCCGGGGCAATGGTTCGTGACCGAGCATGTGCGGGAGAAGTTCAGCTGCCGGGCATGCGAGAAGATCTCGCAGCCGCGCTCGTGCGCCATGGCGAGAAGCTCGACCATGGTGCGGCAGGCCTGCCGCTCAGGCAGTCGCTTTATGAGCATGTCGAAGGTTCGCCGGTAGGCCTCGCGGGGGAAGAGCTGGTCACGATAGACGAGGTTGAGCAGCGCCATCGGCTTGCGGCGCAGCGAATGGATGACATGCCGATAATTGACGACCTGGTCGTGCTTGCCGGTTGAAGAGGCGCGCCCGCGCGGCAGCGTCATGAGCTGTTGATGGCTTTTCAAAAGCGCGGCTAAACGACGACAAGAGTTTGGTGCTTGTGGACGGAACAAAAAGGCGGCCTTCGCAGGCCGCCGAGTGTCGAGGATGTGTGCTTCAGAGCGAGGACGGGGCTTTTTCGATATCGCTGTGATTGGTCGGTGTTCGTTGCTGCTCCTGGATAAGTTCCTGGAGTTGGACGCCGTAGTGCGACCAGATGCTATCGGCGAGATCGTTGAGGAGCTCGAAGACAGCGAGCGCCTGTTCGGGTGTCCATTCGGGATTGATGAGGAAGTGGATTCCACGACTGAGGCCGGACGGTTGAGGATCTGGTTTCATGCCGCGGGCACCTTTTCGCCGGAGGAGCGGCTGGTGCGTTTTTCGCGCTGTGCCTTTGATCGCTCGGCCGCTTCCTTGAAGCGATAGGAATCGCCTTCGATGGAGATCACCTCGGATCGGTGCATGAGGCGGTCGACGAGGCTGACGACGCAGGCGGCATTGGGAAAGACCTCCGACCAATCAGCGAAGGGTCTGTTGGTGGTGATGATGGTTGAGCGTTTTTCGTAGCGCCGGCTGATGAGCTCGAACAGCAGGTCCGCATGACGGTTCGAGTAGGACAGATACCCGACCTCGTCGATCGCAAGAACGTCGGCGGCGGCGTAGTGGTGAAGCCGTCGGCGCAAGGCTGCATCGCTGTCGAGGGCGGCGAGTTCGCCGAGCATCTCGCTGGCGGTTCGGAAGAGGACGGTGTGACCGCAGATGAGCGCCTGGTGAGCGACATTGCGAGCAAGTGTCGATTTCCCGACGCCGTTGGGGCCGATAAAGACGATGTTGGCGGCATCGTTCATGAAGGACAGGGTCATCAGATCCTCGACGGCGGCGCGGTCGATGCGGCGCGGCCAGTGCCAGTCATAATCGGACAGTTGCTTGAAGTGGCCGAGCCTGGCGGCACGCATGCGTCGCCGCATCGAACGGTCGGAGCGCTCCTCTTCTTCCCATTGAAGGACGGCGGCCAGCCAGTCCGCGTCAGCGATTTCGTCCCAATGGGTGATCAGGCCATTGAGGCGCAACGCCTTGGCCCGGTTGAGCAGGATGTCGGGATTATTCATCATCTTTGCCTCCAAGGGTCAGTTGGTCGTAGCTGTCGAGGCGATGCGGCCGTACCGTCGTATCCTTGCGCCGCACGTGTTCGGGCAGGCTCGTTTCGACCGGCGGCGGAGCACCACGGGCGACCCGGCGGCGTTCCAGTACGTCGCGAACCGACCTCGAATGGGAGGCGCCGGCGTGCAAAGCTTTCTCGACGGCGGCCTGCAGTTCCTGCGCGCCGTACAGGTCAAGCAGTTTCAGCATCGCGTTTGTGATCGCACCGATATTGGAGCCACGCTCGGCGGCCCGGATCATCAGGGTCTGGCAGGCCGGCACGGCGCGCGTCAGGCTGTTGAGGCCGCGATGCTGGCGCGCCTCGCGCTTGATTGCGACGAGAGCCTTGAGGTGCTGAGGGTCCTCGATCTGCTGGTCACGATCATAGCTGCGACGGTGACTGGCGATCATCTTTGCGCCGTCGAAGACGCGGACCAGGCCGAGATCGGCGCGCACGCTGAGCGTGCGCCGGACATGAGCATGCGGTACCGAGTAATCGTTGAGGTCGAAGCGCACATAGGGCGTTTTGCCAACCTTGGCGGCGACCTGCTCCTCGACGGGGTATGGGTTGGCGGGCAGCGGCAGAAGCAGTGGCTGCTCTTGCGCAAACGCCTGGCGGACCGTCATCGCCCGGTCCTCGGGGCATGGCCGGTCGGCTGCCTGGTTGCGGCACCACTGTTCGGCCTGGGCATTCAGATCGTCGAGATCGGTGAACTTGCGGGCGATGAAGAATGCTTCCCTTATATGCCGTATGGCGCGCTCGACGCGGCCTTTTTCGTTGCCCCGGGCAACCGCCACAGGACGTGGCTCGAACCGATAGAAGCCGGCGAAGGCAAGCAGCGTCGGATGGAAGCGGATCGCATCGCCCTGGCGCTCGAGCACCGCACTCTTGAGATTGTCGTAGAGCAGGACCCTGGGCAGCCCGCACCATGTGTTGTACGCGCCGACATGACCGCGCAGGAAGTTTTCCATGCGCGCGCGTCGAGGAAGAAGCGCAGGTAGATGTCGCGTGAGTAGGAAAGCACCATCACGAACGCCATCAGCGGCCGGCGGGCGTTGCCGATCTCGATGTGACCGAAGTGGGCCCAGTCGACCTGTCCCTGCTCGCCCGGCAATGTGCGTAGCCGCAGGAACGCCTCGGCCGGCTTGCGGGGACGGTGCAGGGCAACCAGGTGCCGAAAGTGCGTCGGCAAGCCCCGGTAGCCGCGCTCGCGCACCATCGCATAAAGGCGGCTGGCGGTCAGCGAGGGGAACTTTTCCAGCGTCTGCTCAATGAATGGAAGATACGGTTCAATGATTGAGGCTCTCTACAGCGGCTTGTGCCGGGGCAATCCCGCCTGGGCCAGAACGCGATGCACCGTCGTGTGATGGACATGCAATTGCCTGGCGATGGTGCCGCAGCGCCACTTCTCGGCGTGATACAGGCGCAGGATCTGCGCTTCCAGTTCGGGGCTGATGGTCATGATGCGGGCTCTCCGTCTGCGTAGTCAGCTTCACGGGCATAACGAGCCCCCCGGCGACGCACGAAGCCGGTGCGAACGAACGGCGACAGTCGACAGTCGCAGCGCCGACAGCACGGCGTGGGCATGACCGATGTCGTCGCCCGCCCGACGACGTCAGCAAAAGCAGCGACGACATCGTTCGAGGGACTGACCAGTAGTGAACCGGCAGGAGATGCAGGTGGAGAATGATGCGTCACTTTATTGTGCCGAGCCCGATATCGTCGGGCCCGGACCGCATGAGCCAGGCGTCCACGGCGGCTGCGCTGATAACGTCGCCCCGCCTCGCGCACACTCTCGCGGCGGGCAGCACGGGCGCAGACCTCCCCGCAGTAGCGCTGTCCCCGGTCGCAGCTGCGGCAGATCGTTACCTGCGAACGGCAGTGGCCGCACAGAAAGAAGCGGCCCGTGAGCATCCGCGACGGTCCTTTCGGAGCGCCGCTGGGAGTTCGGGGAAAAGGTCGACGGAATGCGCTGACAATGCGATAATGCAGGTCGCGCACCGTCAGTGGAGCGTGACACCGAGCCCGGACTTGCCAGTTGAGATCGGTGCTACGCCGGATTGTTTCTGCGGCGCTGATTACCCGCAGATACCACAAGGCAGGCGCATGGCGGGGTACGTCGAAAGCCGCCTCAGGGCGCCTGGAGACGTGCCCCGCGTCTACCGCCTTCTCAACCTCACGTGATCAGCACCGCGCCGCAAAGGCGGCCGCCCGCTACAGCGCTAGTTGAAGAGCGCGCGGGCGACCGCCTTTGCTCTTTCCAGCGCTTCAGCTCGTGTCGTCGTTTGTCAGCGGGTTTCGACCGTCTTCGACACGTCATTGATCGCCCGCTTGAGATGGCCGTGCGGGCCTTCGACGGAGCCGTTCTCATGCGCAATGCCGCGATTGTTGCGGGAAGGGATCATGCCGTAGTGGCCGCACAGTTCGTCGTAGCGGCGCGTCAGGTCCTCCCGGGCGTCCTTGTCAAGGTTGCGGAATGCCGCCGAGAGGCTGTCGCTGCGATGCTCGCGGGGAGCCCCGCCAAGCTACCACAGCGCGTTCTGCAGGCCTTCCGCCAGAGCGACGAAACTCTCGCCGCCGAGCACGACATGCCCATGCTCGAAGCCGGAATAGGCGAGCCGGAAATGGTAGAGCCGGTGATCGAGTGGTCCGCGATCGTGACGCCGGCGGCGGCCATGTCGGTGAAATCCGACAATCCCATGCGCCCGGGTACGTGAACCTGCCGGAAAATGACCTCCTGTTCCTCGCTATGGACGGCGCGCCAGGCTCGGACCCGGCGCTCGATCGTGCGGCGAATGCCGGCTCCAAGCTCGGGATGACGCCGGATCATCTCGTCGAAGATGGCGATCGCCCGAATGCCCGGAGCTGCCCTCAGCATGGGCACGACCTCGGCTTCGAAAATATCGGCGAGAGGGTCGGCACGGCGCCGTTGCCGCGGCGCCTTCTTTTGTGACGGCAGTCTCGAATCCTTCTCGATGCGATAGGCCGTGGCCGTGCTGATCGACGCCTTCGCCGCCGCGACGGCCGTCGTATTGGTCTGCCGGAACTTCATGAAAAGCCTCATCTGGTGATCGGTTACGTGGCGGCCGGGCACAAAGTGATTCCTCCCCAACAGGAAAAACCACCGGCATACCCGGTCGACCGTGATCACCAGACGAAAGTCCCCGAAAAAGGAACGCGCCGCCGGCGGATTGAAACTCCAGTCGGGCTATGCCCTCCCTGCGTTCCAATCCGCCGGCATTCTCATCCTGATTGACGCTGCGCTCTCACGTTGATTGCCGCGCCGCACCGAGTTCGAAAAACTCAGGAAGGTGATGGACGAGAAGGGCCTGGATGTCCTCCTCGTTACGTTCACTCCCAACGTGAGCTACCTGAGCGGCTACCAAAGTTTCGGCTCGGGCTGGTATTCGTGCATGGTACTGCCTCGCGAAGGTGAGCCCATACTCCATATGCACGGGTTGGAGATCGGGCCCGTCGTCGCCTGACCTATACCAGCGCACAATCCGTCGGCCGATCGCAACCGCGTGACGCCTACAGCCCGTTCATTGCAAGGCAGCTTCGTGACGCAGCCCGCGGCGACATCGCCAAGATTTTCAGGCGGATCGGGAAGCCGCTCGATGATGACGATGGCGATGCCAATCTCCGCAGAGTGACCGGCGAAGCGAACGCCCGGATTGTTGCCTCCGGCAGGCTCAGCAGCGGGGACCGTGCCTTCAAGAGCCTCTATTTCATGAGGCTGCGCCGCGGTCTCCCGGTCTCGACCTTGGCCGAGGATCTACACGCGCGCTTTCATCTGCGCGCCCTCGACATTCCGCCCCTCCTGACCTTCCTTTCTCTGGAGACTGGCCTGGAGATCGAATGCTGCAAGGCTTTAACGATTCGACTGTCGCGCAAGTAGACACAGCGGATTGTCGTCTGCAAGCGAATGGAACGTCTGCGATTTGTGGAAAAGCGCATTCTTTGTTATGATCATGCCTCGCTGAGTAGACGCCATGGGCGAGCGGCGAGGGTGTGCATCTTTCGGCGCTGTTAGAACCAACTCGTCAGCCATGTCGCAGTCTTTTGACCCAGCCGGTCCCTTAGCGCTCTCGAACAGCATACACGATCGCCGCCGAGCGATGACTAGGCCCGGCGCCGTCACCGCGAGCGCCCTGGTATCGTCGACGCGCGGTTCGGCAGATTTCAAATCCGGCCGTCATTTTTCCGCGTGGCTCGGACTAGGCTTCGTGGACAAAGGGCAGCCATAGTTTGATTGAGGCGAGCGCCACGAAGCCAAGATAGGATTCCTTGGTCTTGTCGTAGCGTGTGGCAATACGGCGCCAATTCTTCAGCTTGTTAAACAGGCGTTCGACGAGGTTGCGCCAACGGTATTTCTCGCGATCATGCGGGATGGGGGCGCGGCGGTTGCTTTTGGCGGGGATGACCGCTTGGACGCCGGCTTTGGCGATCTCTTCGCGGATAGCGTCGGAGTCATAACCCTTGTCCGCCAGGAGCGCCTCGATACGGTCGGCGATCATTCGAAACAGCGGGCCGAAGCCTTGAATATCATGCGCCTGGCCAGGTGTCAGGACGAAGCCGAGAGGTCGGCCTTTTCCGTCGCACCGCGCATGGAGTTTGGTGGTGAAGCCGCCGCGCGATCGGCCAAGCGCCTCAGTTTCCTGAGTCCCCTTTTATGCCGACTGCACAATGATGTGCCCGGACAACGGTGCTATCGATCATGTCGGCGGTGGCATCGCGTTCCACCATCTCGGCGAGCGTTTCGAGCAGCGCATCGAACACCCCCGTCGCGACCCATCGCCGGTATCGGCGGAAGACGCTGTTCCACTTGCCATATTCATCAGGCAGATGACGCCATTGCGCCCCGGTTCGGGCCATCCACATCATGCCTTCGAAATAGCGCCGATTATCCTGCGCCGGACGGCACCCTCGACCCCGCTCTGCTGGCAGCAGCGGCCCGATCAGTGCCCATTCCTCGTCCGATACACCAATCCGCTCGCCCAACGCTGCCTCCAAAAGACAGCCTTGAATCAGCGACCGAGTCTAGCGTCAAGCTTTGTCCACGAAGCCTAGTGCAAAGCAGCATTCCACGGGAGCAAGGAGCGACTAGGCTCGATCAGCAAGCGAGCGAATGGCAATCTGCGCAAGCTGCTGATCGGGCCGAGTTGCTCCATTGTGCGCTGGAGAGGGTGCGCCTGGCTTTAGCTGGCCAAGCTGAGGGACCGTCGGCCAGCCAATATCGCCGCTGTGGCCATCGCAATAAGACGGCGCGGATCGTCTGGGCGCTGCTGCGCGATGGCGGGACCCACGGTGCGCCAATCTGGAAAGCTACCCGCCGATCCGGCGCGCCGGATATCCAGTTATCGCACGGAATCAAAGTGTTAAATCCCGGCGAGAATGTGTTGCACAATGCAGAACTTAGGCGTTGCCGATATGCCATTCGCCGAAATCCATCGTGAGGCGTCTCTTACAGTTATGGCAGGAGCTCAAGCTCAAACACAGTTCACGTAACGTGACAACAAGCTCCAAGACGGTTGTGAGGCCTACAAGCCTTCCGGCCGAGCCAGTTTGACCGGAGGACGTTTGTGGTATCTGAAGATAATCAGAAAGAGCGCACGCATTTGAGTGCGCAGCGCGGCCAAGAAAGAAGCGCGCTGGAATTCGAGGGCAGAACGTACCTCGATGGCCGCGCTAGCGATCCGCGCACGCTCGGGTGGATGCAGGGTTCGCCGCCGCCCGCGGATAAGCAGGTCTCATTCGAGAGTGGCCGCTCTCTGGATTTTCCAGAAATCCGCTGGAGCCTTTCGCACATGCGGGAGCTCGTGCCGACGGTGCCCGTGCGCTGTGGCGATGGAGCGCGGCTCTCCTTCGGGACGCCATCCGCTGCGGATGCTGCGGCAGTGGAAGCGTTGGTGTTCAACGACATGAACGGACGCGCCCGCCGCTTCGATGAAGCGCTGTTCGATACCTATGCTGACGGAATCGTGGTGCTGCACCGCGGACGCCTCGTCTTCGAGCGGTATTTCGGCTCGCTTGAGCCACATCTGCCGCATGCCTGCTTTTCGGTCACGAAGTCCTACGCGGGCACACTCGCCGGGTGCTTGGTGCACGAAGGCGTGCTCGACGACCGCAAGCTAATCCCCCACTACCTGCCCGAGCTGCGCGGCACTGCGTGGGCGGATGCCACGCTCCGCCAAGTGATGGATATGCAGACCGGTCTGGACTACAGGGAGGACGAGGCAGATGATCGATCCAGCTCCTCGGTCTATATGCGCGCCTGCCGTACGCGGCCGCGGCCGGTCGGCTATGATGGGCCGCAGACGTCCTGCGACTTCCTGCGCACGGTTCGCAAGGAAGGCGCGCACGGAGAGGTCTTCGCCTACAAGAGTGTGAACACCCAGGTTATGGCCTGGGTGTTGGCGCGCGTGACCGGCCGCTCGTTCGCGCAGCTGCTGCATGAGCGCCTTTGGGTGCCGCTCGGCTGTGAGGAGGAAGGCTACTTGATCGTCGATCCCGCTGGCATGCCGTCGGCCAGCGGTGGCTTGTGCGCGAGCCTGCGCGACCTCGCGCGCTTCGGAGAGTTGATCCGGCGCGAAGGTGAATGGGATGGCAAGCAGCTCATTCCTGCGCCCGTCGTTGACGATATTCGGCACGGCGGAGATTGGGCGAAATTCACGAAGGTCGCTTCCACGTCGTCGTCCGGTTACTCCTACCGCAGCCAGTGGTGGGTGTCGCACAACGAGCTCGGCGCCGTGGAAGCCCGGGGCATTCACGGTCAGCGCCTTTACATCGCGCCGGATGCGGAGATGGTAATCGCACGCTTCGGGTCGCAACCAGTGGCGTCGGCTGCGTTCAGTGATCCGATTATGATGCCGCAGATGCTCGCGCTGGGACGGTTGCTGAGCGGCTAAACCGGTTACGAGCCCGGGACCGGCCGGAAAGAAGAGGAAAATTTAGCATGGATTATAAGCAATGAAAGATCTCACGAACCGGCCTTTCATCAAAGAGCTCGCCTTCGCGGAGTCGGAATATCGCCTCCGAGTCGAAAAACTCAGGAAGGTGATGGACGAGAAGGGCCTGGATGTCCTCCTCGTTACGTTCACTCCCAACGTGAGCTACCTGAGCGGCTACCAAAGTTTCGGCTCGGGCTGGTATTCGTGCATGGTACTGCCTCGCGAAGGTGAGCCCATACTCCATATGCACGGGTTGGAGATCGGGCCCGCCATGCTCACCAGCTGGGTAAAGGATATCCGTGGTGTCCCATGGTCGGATAACCACGACGTGGCGGGCGACCTCGCGGGCATCTTAAGGGAGCGAAGGTTGGAGGGGCAGCGAATTGGCCTCGAGACCAAGAGGCCGGGCCTCAGCATCGATCTCTACGAGGGATTGATACGCGCATTGCCTAACGCCACGCTCGTCGATGCCTCAGGTGTAGTTGCACAACCCCGGATGATCAAATCGCCAGCCGAACTGGAGTATATGCGCAGCTCGGCTAAGATCACGAACAAGGGCCTTGCCGCTGTGTTGCCGGTAATCAAGGCCGGTATCACTGATAACCAGATCGCGGCAGTGCTCTATCAGACGCTGGTCAATGAGGGAAGCGAGTATTTCAGCACTCAACCCATTGTCTCAGCAGGTCAGCGGAACTGCTTCGGCCACACTACGTTCAGGCGCACGCCCATTCAGGCGGGGGACACGGTGGCCCTGGAGTTCGGCGCTGCTTACCAACGCTACACCAGCGCGATCTTTCACACAGTGGCCATTGGCAAGCCGACTTCGCTAGTTGAGAAACGGGCTAGGGTCATTAACGAGACTTCTCGACCTGCTGCTTCATGCGATCAAACCGGGCCGTATCGCGCACGATGTCGCGCGAGAGATTGGCGCCGGGATGAACGAGATCAGCGGCGATTCAAGCTCATCGCACGTATACGGATATTCGATCGGGTTGGGGTTACCGCCTACGTGGAGTGAGGATCTCTACTTCATCCGGGAGGGTATCGAGCTGGAGCTGAAGCCTGGCATGACCTTCCATTCCCCGCTAACAGTCCGCATACCAGGTACTCCGGGCGTTGGTTTCAGTGAGACATGGGTCGTCACGGAGACAGGGTGCGAGATTCTTACCACGCATAATCGGGAGTTGACCGTGGCCGAGGTCTAGATGAGTCCCCCGATACCTAGAGCACATCCGGGGATCGATGAATCGATTGTGATGTGACGAGGGCGTTGGCGGTGTGATTCAACATCCACTTTCATGAGGTGGATGATGGGAAGAGCACATTGAGCGAAGATCTTCGGTCTCGGGTTCTGCAGGCCTCGGACGCCGGCATGTCGGCCCGGCGGGCTGCGGCGCGGTTCGGGGTTGGTATATCGAGTGCGATCCGTTGGATCGCTCGGGCAAAGATCGGCGAACTGGGGCCGAGGCGACAAGGCCGCCGACGCGGGTCCAGCCTCGATACGCATGAAGCCTTCCTCGTCGGGCTGATCGATGAACGCAAGGACATCACGCTTAATGAGATGGTGGAACGGCTGGCGGTCGAACGATCGGCTCGGATCAGTCGCAGTGCCTTAAGCGCCTGGCTTGGCCAGCACGGCTGGACGTTCAAAAAAAGTCCGCACATGCACTGGAGCAGGATCGTCCCGACATCCTGAAGCGTCGTCGCGCGTGGTTCGACGGCCAACTCGATCTCGATCCGGCAAAGCTGGTGTTCATCGATGAAACTGGATTATCGACCAAGATGGCCCGGCTGCGGGGCCGTGCGCCATGCGGTGAGCGCTGCCGGGCAGGCGTGCCGCACGGCCATTGGAAAACCACCACTTTCACCGGCGCACTGCGGCTGACGGGCATGACCGCCCCATTCGTCTACGACCGCGCCATGAGCGGCAACGTGTTCCTGGCCTATGTCGAGCAGGTGCTGGTCCCGACCCTGTCGGAGGGCGACATCGTCGTGATGGACAACCTGCCCGCCCACAAGGCGGCCGGCGTTCGGGACGCGATCGAGACCGCCGGCGCAAGGCTCATGTTCCTGCCGCCCTATAGCCCCGACTTTAATCCCATCGAGAATGCCTCCTCAAAACTCAAGGCGCTCCTACGCGCCAAGGCGGAGAGAACCATCACCGCTCTGTGGGATGCGGTCGGCTCACTCCTTGATCAGTTCACGCCAGCCGAATGCGCCAACTACTTCCAGGCCGCCGGATATGACCCAAATTAAACAGGACGTGCTCTAGCAGGCTGTTGAAAAAGGGCTCGCGACAGTCTCAGGTTCGTGATTCACTCTGACCACGAAGAGGTGGGAGTGAATCGTGCGGGGCGGTGACGGACAGACGGGCGAACTGTTCAGCTACGTGGACCTCGAGGCTCGGGTGCGGCGCGATCATCCGTTGCGCCGTATTCGGGCGATTGTGAATGAGGCGCTTTCGGCGTTGGAGCGGGAGTTTGCGGCGCTGTACTCGCCGATTGGGCGGCCGTCGATCCCACCGGAGAAGCTGCTGCGTGCGATGCTGCTGCAGGCGTTCTACTCGATCCGCTCGGAGCGGCTGTTGATGGAGCGGCTGGAATACGACCTTCTGTTCCGCTGGTTCGTCGGGATTGGCGTCGACGATGCGGCCTGGGATCATTCGGTGTTCTCCAAGAACCGTGACCGGCTGCTGGAGGGCGACATCGCTGCAAAGTTCCTGGCGGCGGTGCTGGCGCAACCCAAGGTGAAGAAGCTTCTGTCGACGGATCACTTCTCGGTCGACGGCACACTGATCGAGGCGTGGGCATCGATGAAGAGCGTCAAACCGAAGGACGGCCCAAGCGGTGGTCATGGCGAGCCGCCGGCTGAAGGGGGCGGGCGAAACGCGGAAGCGGACTTCCATGGCCACAAGCGATCCAACGACACACATGCCTCGACCACCGATCCGGATGCCCGGCTCTATCGCAAAGGGCGGGGCAAGGAGGCGAAGCTCTGCTTCATGGGGCATGGGCTGATGGAGAACCGCCATGGCCTTCTGGTCGACGCCTGCCTGACGTTTGCCGACGGGCATGCTGAGCGGGTGGCCGCACTGCACATGATCGAACCGCGAGCGGAGCGGCCACAGGCGATCACACTCGGTGCCGACAAGGCCTATGACGCGCAAGACTTCATCAATGAGCTGCGTTCGATGAAGGTGACGCCGCATGTGGCGCAGAACACCAGCGGCCGGAGTTCGGCGATCGACGGGCGCACGACGCGGCATGGCGGCTATGCTGTCAGTCAGCGTATTCGCAAGCGCATTGAAGAGGCGTTCGGGTGGATCAAGACGGTCGCCGGACAGGCGAAGACGAAGTTGCGTGGCCGCGACCGCGTCGGATGGGCCTTCACCTTCAACGCCGCCGCCTACAATCTCGTGCGGTTGCCGAAGCTGCTGGCGGTGCCGACATGACCGCGCCCGCGGGCTGTCAACTGATCGGCCGCTGGCGGATCATCGAAGCTGACCTGTGGGATCGCGGCTATCTCGACCTCGGCGGACCCGCCACGGTCACCATTGGGGCCGACAACCACGGTGAGATCGCCTTTGGCGCCCTGCTAGCCGGCCTCGATCTCGGGTACGGGCCGTCAATGGTCTTCTTCACATGGGCCGGCTTCGATGAGATGGACGAAGTTACCGGCGACGGCTCCGCAGAATTGCTCGACGACGGCTCGATCGACATCACCTTCGCCTATCAGAACGGCGACGAGGCTATCCTCAAGGCCAAACGTGATCCTTCTTCAACAGCCTGCTAGGTAACCGGTGCTGTCGCGAAAGTGGTTGGAATTTGAGGATGGCGTAGTCTCCGGGGTGTTCAACCTCGAATCATCCTACGTTGGAGCGCTGGAGGGGAGACCACGCCATGACAAGCACTAGCACGACTGCCGAAGCCGATCACGCTGGCGAAGGGGGCACGGAGTTATCTTTTCGAGGGTCGTCTAATCGTCGTCTAATCGTGGTGGCAGAGTCAAGCACCTTTGCAATTCCTGAGACGCGTATGCCGGGTGCAGGGTCGTCTTCGCTGTCGACATAGGTCGCCGCATGACGGAGCTTCGCGGGAGGAGCCTTCAAATGTGGACGACGCACTATGCTGAGCCAGCGGTGCACCCCATCAAGCGGAATGGCTCTGCCCACGTCCCGGCAGGGACGCCTCGGCGCGCTCAGAGACTGAACGCTATTCGTAAAGCGATCACGCTATCGCTCCGGCGGTCCGATCGAAGTACTCGCCGGTTTTGAGCATGGCATGCATTGTCACCGCCAGTTTTCGTGCTACGGCAACGGCGGCTCGTTTGAAGCCTACCCGCTCCCTGAGTTTGAGGCCCCATGTCCGCAGGCTGCTGTCGGCCGAGCTGCGGGTCAGGATGACTGTCGCCGCTTCGTAGAGAAGCCCTCGCAAATGACGATCGCCACGTCGGGATATGTGGCCGTCATAGTCGACTTCTCCCGATTGGTATCGCCGGGTCGTCAGGCCGAGCCAAGCGCCGACAGAGCGAGATTTCTTGAAGTTGTCAGGATCCTCAATGGCGGTCGCGAAGGAGGTTGCGGTGATCGCGCCGACGCCGGGAATCGACATGAGGATCTGACATGCTCCGTTTTGGCGCGCGGCAGCAACAAGCTGGCGCCCGAGTTCAGCAGCCCTTATGCGCATGCTGCGCCAAGCTTCCAGCATCGGCAACACGATAGGAGCGAACCCGTCCCGATCGACGAGGAGACTGCGGACATTCTTCTCGAACGTGCTTCCCTTGCCCGCGGGAACCAGCAATCCGAACGTCTTCATGATGCCGCGGATCTGATTTGAGAGTTCGGTGGTGATCCTGACCAGCCTGGTGCGTGCCGCCACGAGCGTGCGCGTCAGCATGCTGTCGAACCCCTTCACGCGCACCTCACGAAAGAACCCCACTTCTGCAAGATGCGCCAAACCGTCAGCATCGTTCGCGTCGGTTTTTTTCGCGGCCATGTCGAGCGCTGCTTTGGCATGACGAGCATCGATGCAGATCGCCGGCAAACCCTCTTCACGCAGTCCGTGATAGAACCATACGGATAGAGGGCCGGTTTCGAACACGACGCGCTTGGCGGACGGTGCACGCTTGCGGACAAGCTCGGCAATCATCTTTGGATCGGATGCACACTTTCCGCGCCAAACGCGCTTGCCTTCACGTCGAATAGAAACCGCCGTCTCTTTCATCGACACGTCGAGCCCGATATATTCTTCCATGGCTGTTCTCCCTTAGATGCTTGGGCCCGGCGTCCAGTCGTGAGCCCGTATTTCCATCTTATCGAGGAACAGCCACCCTCCCAGGTTATGATTTGGTTTCAGGGCGACTCTCTCCCGCGATTACCCCATGTGGAACGGCCCGCTACCGCAGCATCAGAGTGCTAAGACGTGGCCACAAGGTAGGAGCCGTTCCGTGACGCATATTACCACCATCGGGCTGGATTTGGCCAAGCAGGTTTTTCAGATCCACGGCGCTGACGCCGAGGGTTCTCCAATCGTCAACCGGAAGCTCCGCCGCGCCGAGGTGCTACGGTTTTCGAGAAGCAGCCTGCGTGTCTGGTCGGCCTTGAGGGCTGCGGCGGTTCGCATTACTGGGCGTGCGAGATCGCAGCACTTGGTCAGGAGGTGCGGCTGATCCCGCCGGCCTATGTCAAGCCGTTCGTGAAGCGGGGCAAGACGGACGCCGCCGATGCCGAGGCGATCAGTGAGGCCGTGATCCGCAAGACGATGCGCTTTGTTCCGGTCAAAACGGCCGAGCAGCAGGCGGCAGCGATGGTGCTGACGACGCGCGGCCTTCTAGGCTTCGTGGACAAAGGGCAGCCATAGTTTGATTGAGGCGAGCGCCACGAAGCCAAGATAGGATTCCTTGGTCTTGTCGTAGCGTGTGGCAATACGGCGCCAATTCTTCAGCTTGTTAAACAGGCGTTCGACGAGGTTGCGCCAACGGTATTTCTCGCGATCATGCGGGATGGGGGCGCGGCGGTTGCTTTTGGCGGGGATGACCGCTTGGACGCCGGCTTTGGCGATCTCTTCGCGGATAGCGTCGGAGTCATAACCCTTGTCCGCCAGGAGCGCCTCGATACGGTCGGCGATCATTCGAAACAGCGGCCGAAGCCTTGAATATCATGCGCCTGGCCAGGTGTCAGGACGAAGCCGAGAGGTCGGCCTTTTCCGTCGCACCGCGCATGGAGTTTGGTGGTGAAGCCGCCGCGCGATCGGCCAAGCGCCTCAGTTTCCTGAGTCCCCTTTTATGCCGACTGCACAATGATGTGCCCGGACAACGGTGCTATCGATCATGTCGGCGGTGGCATCGCGTTCCACCATCTCGGCGAGCGTTTCGAGCAGCGCATCGAACACCCCCGTCGCGACCCATCGCCGGTATCGGCGGAAGACGCTGTTCCACTTGCCATATTCATCAGGCAGATGACGCCATTGCGCCCCGGTTCGGGCCATCCACATCATGCCTTCGAAATAGCGCCGATTATCCTGCGCCGGACGGCACCCTCGACCCCGCTCTGCTGGCAGCAGCGGCCCGATCAGTGCCCATTCCTCGTCCGATACACCAATCCGCTCGCCCAACGCTGCCTCCAAAAGACAGCCTTGAATCAGCGACCGAGTCTAGCGTCAAGCTTTGTCCACGAAGCCTAGTTCGTCAGCGAACTCAGGTGATCAATGCGCTGCGGGCTCATTTATCGGAATTGGGCATCATCGCCGGATCAGCACGGCGAAAGTTGCGGGGTTGATCGATATCGTGCGCGATGAGACCGATGCTCGCTTGCCGAAGGCTGCGTTTGGCTTTATCGGCCATCGCCGATCAGATCGAGGCGCTGATGCGACAGATCGATGATCTCGAGCGGGAGATTGTTCGTGAGGCAAGACGTGACGGGGATATGCGGCGGATGGCTACGATACCAGGTGTCGGAGGAATCACAGCGGCTTCTGTCAAGGCGCTTGTTCCAGATCCCGGTGGGTTCAAATCCGGCCGTCACTTCGCCGCCTGGTTGGGATTGACGCCCAGGTCCCATTCGAGCGGAGGCAAAGAGCGGCTTGGAGGAATATCGAAGATGGGCAATGCGGAGCTTCGCTCCCTGCTGGTGCTCGGTGCGACTTCTGTCCTGCGGCATATGCGGGGCAACGATAAAACGCCGAAATGGCTGAATGGTCTTCTGAAGCGGCGGCCCTACAAGGCCGTGGCTGTCGCGCTCGCCAACAAGATGGCCCGGATCATCTGGGCGCTTCTGACCAAGGGCGGGACATATCGGGGTCTTGAGGCGGAAAACAGCGTAGCGAGCGCTTGAGCTGAAGACGACCCCAACGAACTGACCGGTGCGGTAGCCTGCAGAGGCGAGGTGCACGAAACAGACGATGATTCCATGGGACGAAATCCCGAGGCGAGAGAGGCTGCGTGACTCAATGCGCCCACAGCGCGTTCGTTTGATCAGCCCCTCGCATGGCGGATTTCATCGAGGCCAGCGGTCCTGAACCGCGCTGAAAGGCCGGACATATGACCGCACCGTTCCCGTGTGATGAGTTGTCTGAAGAAAGCACTTGCCTGAAGGGCCGTTCCACATATGAGAGTCACGCAGCGATGGCCGGCTCTCGCTGCATGGCGTAGTAGCGTTCCTCGGCTTCGGCCGGCGGGACGTTGCCGATGGGCTCCGGCAGCCGGCGATTGTTGCACCAGGTCAGCGTGGCGAACTCGACAAGCTCCAAGCTGCGTCACGAACCGCGCCGATGATGACTTGGGGCTTGTGAAGGCCGTTCATCGTCCCGGCGAGAGCGTTGTCGTGGCTGTCACCGACGCCGGTGACAGACGTCTTGATGTTCGCCTTGGCCAGGTGTTCGGTGTAGCGCGATCGGTATGCTGCACCAGACCCGACGCGATGAACGGGCCCGCCGTTCGTGAAAGGCCTGCTCGAGAGCATCGGTGACGATGTTTGCATGGCGCCATTCGGCTAGCCCGCCACCTGACGATGCGCCGAGCACAGGCGTCGATCACGAAGGGCCGCGCAGAGGGAAGCCTGACCAGGTGCTCACGCATGTGAAGTCCGAGAGCGGAGCATGTTCGCCGTCGGGCATGGAAGACCCGGTTCACGAGCGGACATGGTCCTGCATCGGTGCGGACCGGTTTGCCGTGGATGACAGCCTGAAAGCGAAGCCGGCCATCAGGCGCTCGACGGTGCCGCGTGCCACCGGGATGTGCGCCCGGTTGAGCTGCCGACCTTGCGCGCCATCTCCCTCGAAGTTCTCGGCGAAGAGGCGCTCGATCTCGGGCTTCGGCAGATTCGGCATCGCTAAATGCCGATATGTCGGCAGATGTCAAAATAATGGCAGAAAGTGTCAACGCGATCCTAATGGCGCGAGCTAATCTCACTCAATGGAACTCGCGTGAGAGAGGCAGAATGGCAGACAGATACTTGTGCAATCTGGACGGAGAGCGGACAGAGAAAGTGCAGGTACTGGTCGGTAGGAATGCGCCAACTCTGCCTTTGCGACGCTCCACACGCCGCGACAAATTTTCGGTGGTTCGCCGTGACTGGGCGCGGGATACCTGCGCATTCTTGACCCAAATTGCGGGAAACGGGACTGATTTCCCCGATAGGCTCGCCAATGTGCATCTGCGAAGCGACGCACAAGGACCTAATTGCTGTACCGGGTAACTGACAGCGCCTTCTAGCTATAGCTAGGAAGGCCGCTGGGCGCATGACCAGTTGGAATAGGTTGCACCACAAAATCAAAAGGGGAACTTAAGCATGACAATCTCTCGACGCGAAATCATCAAGACCGGTATCGCTGCCGGAATGGCTGTGTCGATCCCGTCCGTTCTGCGGGCGCAGACATCACCATCCTCCGACCGGACGGTCCGCATGGTTATAGGCAATATCAGTGTGTTCGATCCGCTCGTTACAACGACCGACTCTACCCATGACCATGCCTATGCAATTTACGATACGTTGTTCGGGTCCGACTCGAACTTTGAGCCGCATCCGCAGATGGTGGGGAAGTGGGGCATCTCGGACGACAAGAAGGCCTATACGTTCGAACTCCGCGATGGTCTGGGCTGGCACGATGGCACCCCCGTCACTGCGGCAGACTGCGTTGCCTCGATTCGCCGGTGGGCCCAAGTGTCTCCCGGCGGGCAACTCCTTATGTCGCGGGCCACGGATATCTCGACAAAGGACAACAAGACCTTCACGGTCACGCTCAAAGAACCGTTTGGGGCGCTGCTCTACGTCCTGGGCCGCGGTGGCCCATTTATTATGCGCGAGAAGGACGCGAGTATCCCGGCAACCGAGCAGGTGACCGCAAATATTGGATCGGGGCCATTCAAGTTCAATCACGCTCTTGCCAAGCCGGGCGCGAGCTTCACCTACGACCGCAATGAAAATTACGTACCACGCAACGAGGCACCCGACGGATTTGCCGGCGGAAAGATCGTCAAGGTTGATCGGGTCGTCTTGGAAAACATTTCCGATGAGCAGACTGCCGTAGCTGCCTTGCAAGCGGGTGAGGTTGATTACATTGCGGCGCCGCCGGTCGATCTTTACCCGGTGATCGAGAGCGATCCCAACCTCGACCTTTGGCTTGGGGACAAGTGGGGGGTCGACATGTTCGTGCGCATGAACTGTCTGCAAAAGCCGTTCGATAATGTGAAGGCTCGCCAGGCGATGCTTCATCTGGTCGACCAGGAGGCTATGTTGCGCGCCGCGTATGGCAACCCAAAATACTTTCGCACCGTAACTTCGATGTTTGGAAACGAAACGCCGGTATCCAACGACGAAAATACGGGATGGTTCAAGAAAGGCGGCGATCCAGAAAAGGCCAAGCAACTGTTCAAGGAGGCGGGATACTCAGGCGAGAAAGTCGTCATCCTGCAGCCCACGGACTGGGCGCAGGGAAGCAATGCCTCTCAGCTTCTCGCAGCCACATTGAAGAAGATTGGCGTCAATGCAGAGCTTGCTCCAAGCGACTGGGCTGGGGTTGCCGCCCGTCGCGCGAAAAAGGACCCCGTTGAGAACGGCGGCTGGAGCATCTTCATTAGTACCGATTCGGAAGCGAGCTTCGGTCAAGTTATCATCAACAATATCCTGCCCATGAATGGCGAAAAAGGTTGGTACGGCTGGCCGAAGAACGACGAATATGAGGCTCTTAGGCTCAAATGGGCGGATGTCGAAACGCTTGAAGAGCGCAAGGCGCTGGCGCGCAAGATGCAGCGAGTGTGGTGGAACTATGTGCCTCAGGTTCAGGTAGGTCAATTTGTCTTGTCAGATGCGCGTCGCAAGACCCTGACGGACCTCATCGGCGTGCCGTCATTGCACCCGTTATGGAACATGCAAAAGGTCCCAGCCTAGTCATGCCGGTGCATCCTGCGCAGATGGAGATCAGAATGAACACTTCTTCCAGGACGACCTCGGGCCCCCCTCGGGTGCCGACTGTTCAGCGACTACGCCAAGGACCCTCGGGTCGACACGGATGCCGAGGTGAAACTTGCCGAAATGGCAGGCTATTCAGACCCGGTCTTTTGGGAAGCGTCATCGCCGTCAGCCGATTCGAGCAGAACCAGCTTCCCGAATTGCGGCTATGGCCGATCGAACTCGGTCAGTCGAAGAGGTTTGCAAATCGCGGCATTCCAGGTCTCGTACCCACGCAGCAAGCAAAAGCCATTCTCGAGCGTCTACAGACACTCTCGAAGCCATTTTGGACCGAGATCGCCATCGAGAACGACGTCGGTTGTGATCAGATTGCGGCCCCAACTCGCTGCGATGACCACAATGACGCATTGATTCTTGAAGTAGCCCGAGCGACAGCCCGTCCAGCATAGCAGAGGCAGCAAAACATGCGCGCAACCGAAATCCCGATCACCGGCTATCTCGATCGCTTCTCCCACCGCCCCGGGGAGACATTCGTCGCGCATGTGAGCCTGCGGGAGCCCGGTCCCTATCGCACGCGTGTCCTGCGCGTTATCAGCGCTGACCCGAATCCTCGGGGCCCAGGAATGCGCTTCGAGGACTTGTCGCATCTTCTCGACCAAAGCCATGACGGGCGCCGTCAGGACGTCAGGCTCGGCTCGCACGGCATCATTGAGACCGGCCCCGCGAGGGATCCCCGAGCGGCCTGCACCTGGACGCTGCTGGTCCAGCCAGGCGTGCTCGATCCCTCGGCTGCCCTGTTGGCCAAGGAAGCGGGCGACCACGCCGTCGTTCTTTCCACGGCCCATCTGGCGCTGAGGCCTCAATCGCATGGCCGGAAGGGTCACTTGAGCTTGCAACGAAGGTGCCACTCAGACCGAAAGCGTGGTATCGCCTCTGGCTCGCTATTGACCCAGCCTCCGGACGCGTGGTGCTCGGGCAGCAGCCGCTCGACAAAGGCGAACCTGTTAAGGTCAACGGGCATGCCGCAGGTGTGAGCTTGCCTTCTTCGGGCACAGTCCTCTTCGCGGCCGAGCGCGCGCTCGCGCCGCAACGCCATTTCACGGGCAAGCTCGAGGATCCGGCGATTTTGCGCGGCTGCGTCGAAGACTTCGCCAATCCTTTGGCGGAGATGAACCAACTGGGTAGCGAATTGCTCGCCGCCTGGGACTTCTCGCAAAGGATCGACACTTCAAGCGTGATTGATGTGGGGCCCGGGAAAATATCACGGGCAACTCGTGAACCAGCCGATGCGCGCGGTGGTCGGCGCGAAATGGAGCGGGCGAGAAGTGTGCTGGCGCAACGCACCGCGCGATTACGCCGCCATCCATTTCCACGACGACGATCTCGACGATTGCCAATGGCAGCCTGATTTCACCTGGACCGTTCCGGAGGATATGCCCAGCGGTGCCTATGCGTTTCACCTGACCTGTCGTGACGGCGAGGACTGGCTGCCCTTCTACGTCGTCCCAAAGCGCCAGGGGCCTTTCGCACCGATCGCATTTCTTGCTCCGACGTTCACCTATCAGGCCTATGCAAACGATCGGCGAGGTGGGGCCGACGCCGATTACCACGAGCGTGTCCGCCAATGGGGTGCTTATCCGCACAATCCGGACCAGCATCCGGAGTACGGAGGCTCGACCTACAACCTCCATCGCGACGGAAGCGGCATCGCCTTCACTTCGCGCCGTCGCCCCATCCTAACGATGCGGCCAGGCTTCGTCAGCATCAATGACAAGCGCGGCTCGGGCTTGCGGCACTATCCTGCCGATACGCATATCCTCGCGTGGCTCGCGGCTAAAGGCTTTTCCTTTGATGTTGTGACGGATGAGGATCTCGACGATGAAGGTGTCGCGCTTCTCACCCCTTACCGCGTTGTTCTGACGGGCACGCATCCCGAATATCACACGCTAGGCACGCTCGATGCTTTGCAGGCGTACACGGAGAATGGCGGGAGGCTGGCTTATCTCGGTGGCAATGGCTTTTATTGGCGCATCGCGCGCGACAAGAAGACACCGCATCTCTTCGAACTCAGGCGCGCCGAAGGAGGTATACGCTTGTGGGCGGCAGAGCCCGGCGAATATTTTCACGCGCTCGACGGCCAGTTAGCCTGAAAAATTCATGGGGGTTGGTGGATGTGGCGCAAGCCGTTGAAATGACTTAGGATTTGGTTGCTTAAGCCGATCCGAACCATTTCCCGGAGACCACACCCACCATGAACGATCTTACGCTGCCGCTGAGCGGTTTGTCATCAGTCGGCGGCAAGTCCGTCGTCGCCCGTTTCGACGGCGGCATGCTGTCGTCCAACAGCGGCGTTCTGGCTTTGGCCGAGGTGGAAAAGCGGTTGCGGGTGGCCGAGCGTCTGGCGCGTTGCATCGACGATCCGCGCTGCCCGGACCAGGTCGTCCACAGCCTGGCGGACATGATCGGCTTTCGCATGAAGATGATTGCCGCCGGCTACGAGGACGGCAACGACGCCAACCGGCTGCGCCGCGATCCGGTCTTCAAGATGGCCCAGGATGCGCTGCCGTCGGGTCGGGATCTGGCGTCGCAATCGACGCTGTGCCGGCTGGAGAACCTGCCCGGCGTGCGGGAGCTGGTTGCGATGGGGCGGGCGATGGTCGATCTCTATTGCGCCTCGTTCCGGCAGGTGCCGAAGCGGATCGTACTCGACATTGACGACACCTTCGACGCTGTGCACGGAGGCCAACAGCTTCGCCTGTTCAATGCCCACCATGACGAGTACGGCTTCCAGCCGATCGTAGTGTTCGATGGTGCGGGACGGTTCGTCAGCGCGATCCTGCGACCGGCCAAGCGGCCGAGTGGAGCTGAGATCCGCCCCCACCTGCGCCGTCTGGTGCGGGCGATCCGGATCAACTGGCCGAACATTCGAATCCTGCTCCGCGGCGATAGCCATTATTGCAGCCCGCAGGTCATCGACTGGTGCCGCGCCAACGACGTCGACTTCATCTTTGGCCTCGCGCCCACCACGACCCTGCGCAAGCATGTCGCGGATCTGGAGGCCAGCACGACGGCGCGCTTCGAAGCGTCGGCCAAGACAGGCAAGGTCCGCAGGTTCAAGGAGTTCGTTGACGGCGCCGCCAGTTGGAGCCGCGTCGAGCGCATCATCGCGCGGGTCGAGGTCGGCGCCAAAGGAGCCGACACCCGCTTCGTCGTCACCAACCTTGCCGGTGGGAAGGCCAAGGCGCTCTACGAGGATGTCTACTGCCGGCGCGGCGCGGCCGAGAACCACATCAAGTCGCGGAAGACGCATCTTGCCGCCGACCGCACATCCTGCACCAGAGCGACGGCCAACCAGTTCCGGCTATTCCTGCATGCCGGTGCTTACTGGTTGATGTGGGGCTTGCGGGCCGCGATGCCGAGGCGCTCGAGCTTTGCCGTCGCCCAATTCGACACGCTGCGATTGCGCCTCATCAAAATCGCTGCGCGGGTGGTCGAGATGAAATCGCAAATCCGCCTGCACCTGCCGACATCGTGCCCCGACCAGCGCATCCTGCGCATCGTCCTCGATCGCATCCCCCAACTCGCGACATAACGATGGGGCGCAGACGCCCCGAAACGAACCCGTCGACCGCAACCTGCAAACCCCCGCCTGCCATCACGACGGAGCAATTCCGGCGCCTGACGAGGCGCGTGGAAAAGCACCGCAACGGCGACCACAGCGTCGCTTCAGGCCGTCAAAAGCTTATCGCCGTGCATTAAGGCGGTTAGGTGGGCTGTGGAGGCGCAACCGGCGCCCGCCACAGATGCTCGTCGGTGTCGGCTTCGTGGGGCAAGGCGATTTCGAGGGCACGCATTTCCGCCGCTTGCCGGCATCGCGCGATCCGTCCCATGCCTGGATCTTCGAAGGGATTGAAGAGGACGTTATCGGAGATTAGGGCCTTTCGGGTGGTGGCGCCGCGGGCTACGAGCTCGACTGCACAGATTTCGCGCTCGGGACAACAGAAAATGCCGTTATCCTTGCCCGATCGGAGGATGAGCCCGCTTCTTTCGAGCTGGTTCCAGAAGAGCTGATCGTGCGTCGGGGCACAATCGAGGGCGATCCGCCTGGGAAGGTTCGGCCCAATGAGCCTCAGTTGCGGGCCGAGATCGTCTATTTCGACCAACCTATGGGAGGGGCAGTGTTTTCCGTCGGATCGATCACTTCTGCGGCAGCCTTTGGCGAAACGGCTTCGAGGGACCGGTTTCGCGCATCCTCGAGAATGTTGTCCGCAGGTTCAACACGTCCGGCTGATATGTGAGGCGGCTTTGCCCCAAAAGTCGTTTCAAGGGGAAAGATGAATTTGCCAATCGGCGATATGTGTGTGAATAAGAGCGAGATATCGCCCGACTTGCTACATGCATTTGCGTTAGACTCACGTGAAATATGAAAAGCCTTTAGCTGGTATGGGGATATCGCCCGTGCATTGGCGAAGTACGGGCAGCACACGCTAGCCGAACTCTTCCAATACTCTGGTATCCGCGGCCGAGGCCGAGAATAGGCACGCAACCTGCAGGTTCCGTACTCCGCCGGTAGAGGTCCCGGCCTCTTGGATTGCAGGTGCCGCCGACCGCCCTTCGAGATTCATTTCCCGCATCAGCCGGGACACCGTGCAGCGGGCGACGCGTCGAAGCCTTCCCGCTCGAGCTGCCGCCAGACCTTGCGCACGCCGTAGACACCGAAGTTCTCCTCGAACACGCGCCGCACCTGGACCTTGAGCGGCTCGTCGCGCTTCGCCCTGCCGACAACCGGGAGCGATCGTGCCGCTTGGCAACATGGTCGTTTAGGTCGACGGGGCGATCGGCAGCAGCTTGCAGATCGGCTCGGCCCATGCGCCTCGCGTGATCGTCGATGAACGCGATCATCGCTTGAACCGGCGGTCGAGCTCCGCCTGGCCAAAATAAGCTGACTTCTTGCGCAGTATCTCGGTGGCCCGACGCAGCTCCCGATTCTCACGTTCCAGGCATTCAGCTTCTCAGCGACCTCGGTGGAAGACCGGTGCGAACGCCGCTGTCCACCTCCGCCTTCTTCACCCACTCACTGAGCGTCTGCGCCGTGCAGCCAATCTTGGCCGCGATCGATGAGACTGCCGCCCAGCGTGATGAATGCTCTCATTCTCGTGATCGAAACCAAGCACACCGCTCGGGCGCGTACTTCGGGAGAAAACCGTCTTGCTCATAATGGCTCCACCAAGGTTTGGAGACACGTGGCCGGATTTTGGGAATCCTCTTCCTTTGAAGGCATTGCCCAGATGCCACGCGCATATCATCAATATGCATGTGGCGGCAGATGTCAAAACAATGGCCGAAATTGTCAACGCGTTCCTAATGGCGCTAGCTAATCTCAACATCGGAGCTGGCGTGAGAGGCTGAATGGCAGGCTGATAGACGGGCGGATGTCGAATTGCTCGAGGAGCGCAAGGCACTGGCCCGCAAGATGCAAAAAGTATGGTGGGATTTCGTCGGCGATGTGAGGTTGGGAAAGTACGTCTCGCCGATCGCGCGACGCAAGACGCTGACTGGCGTCATTGGCATGCCTCAAATCGTGCCGATGTGGAACATGCAGAAGGCCTCGGCCTGATGGGTGCCTACATCCTTCGCAGGATGGTTTCGGCCATCGCCGTCATGCTATGGTCGGAGTTTTCGTATTCCTGCTTCTCAGACTGGCGCCCGGCGACCCGGCGGCAATCATCGCCGGCAGGTCGGCCACGGAGCAGATGATCGCCGGCATCCGCGAGCAGTTGGGCCTGAACGATCCTATGCCGGTTCAGTTCATACGTTGGGTGCGGGACATGCTCGGCCGCGATTTCGGCACCTCGACCTGATCGTGGCGCGGCCTCTGACCAAGGTCAGCATCCCGGCTTTGGCTAGAGCGTCTCCAGAAGCTTTCGAACCCTTTCGGCACCGACATCGCCATTGAGAACGGCATTGAGTTATCAGACCCTGACGGGACCGCACCGAACTCGTGAGTCGCAAACGCTTCATTGGCTGTGACCACGCGCCCTTATGCTCAAGTCGGTGAAGTTGGGCCGCATCTCCACAAAAACACGAGAAGGATTAAGGATCGCAAAAAAATGAGAGAGGGCGGAGACGCAAAGGCCGACGCATTTGCCGTCGGGCAAAAGATCCGCAAAACGCAGCCAAGTCGGCCGCTTATTGCCGTCTCGGCGGATGTTTGCGAGTTGTACAACTATCATTGGCACGCGGCGCCCCAACAGTATCTTGAGGCGGCGATCTCCGGGGCTGGTGTAATTCCTCTGGTGGTCCCTTCCGTTGGCGACCGGCTCGACTTCGACCAACTCTTCGCCGCTGTAGATGGCGTGATGATTACGGGGTCAGGCTCGAACGTCCATCCTTCGCTTTATGGCGGTGATTCGAGTGAAGCAAACGGCCCTTATGACTCAGCGCGGGATTCAACCACTCTGCCTTTGATCCGCAATGCAATCGACCGGGGGGTTCCGCTGCTTGCCATCTGCCGTGGCCTTCAGGAAATGAATGTCGCACTCGGTGGCACGCTGGCAACCGAAATCCAGGAGCGGCCGGGCGCGCTTGACCATCGGGCGCCGCCGAGCAATAGCCGTCATGAGCAGTTTGCTATCCGCCAGACGTTGACCGTCAAGTCTGGTAGCTGGCTCTCCGCTGTGCTCGGCGTAGGCAAAATTCAGGTAAATTCCGTTCACCGCCAGGCAATCGACCGACTGGCGACACAGCTTGATGTCGAAGCGGTGGCCGAGGACGGAACTGTGGAGGCGGTGTCGGTGCGGAATGCCCGGTGTTTCGCCGTAGGCGTCCAGTGGCATCCCGAATACTGGGTAAGATCCGACGAACCATCCGCGCGCATTTTCCGCGCGTTCGGAGATGCGGTTCGTGCCCACGCGACGACGAGGATCGGCAGGATGGGAGCCGCAGGATGACTTCCCGAATGCTGACACGTGGTCGGCGATATCAGACTCGCGTCGCAACGCGGCTATGACGAACTCGCCCGCCTACCAGGATTGAGCGTCTCGCTCTCGATTAGGTTTCGCTAGAAGTGATGCAGCCTCGCGGGGACGCGATAGTCGACACCCGGGTGATAATAGCAAATCCCGGCTCTATTAGACCCCTCTTAACTGTGATCACCCAGGATTGACTTAATGAACCAGTCTATACTCTTCCCTCCACCCTTTCCCGTCGAAGAATTCCGCTCCCGTCTCGCAGCCTTGCGCATGATCATGGCCGAGCGGCAGGTCGACCTCCTTGTCGTCGACCAGTCCGAACACAGGGCCTATTTCAGCGGTTTCTGGTCCACAGCGGCCATGTATCAAGCTTTGCTTATCCCCCTCGATCAAGAGCCGGTCTCAGTGATCCGCGGCCTCGACGCTCCGAGCTTTAGCGGGGCGAGTGGGCTCAGCGATTGCGTGGCATTTGCCGATAGCGAAAATCCGATCAAAGTCGTGGCCGAGACAATCAAAGCCCGCGGTTTTGGAGCCTCGGCCATCGGCGTCGAGCGCGACAGCCATTTTCTCACTGTGAACCGGGCATTGGAGCTTGAAAACCTGCTGCCGAACGCCAGGATCATCGATTTCTCCCGTGTCATGTGGGAAATGCGGCTGGTCAAATCCCCGCTCGAACTTGCTTGCCTCATGGTAGCCGCGGAGATCTGCGACCGTGCTGCTGCTGCGGCCTTCGACGCAGCTCGGTCAGGTGTCAACGAGCGCGAGATATTCGCAGCCATGACTAGCGAAGCGTGGCGCAGTGGCGCAGACAATGCGCAGGTCGCCGTCATCTCGTCAGGACCTTCGACATCTTTTCACGCCTCGCTCGGCGACCGCGTCTTGGAGGAGGGGGACATCGTGTTTGTGGAACCGGTTCCACACTTTCGCGGCTACACCTCGCGAATGATGCGCCCGAAAGCAATCGGTACGCCAACCGATGAACAAGTCCGGACTGCGGAAACGATCATCCGAATTCAAGACGAGCAGTTCCGCACCATGAAGCCCGGCGCCAATGCAAAGGATGTCGACCGCGTTGTGCGCGAGGGGATAGTGTCGGCTGGATTGCGCGACAGCTACACTTTTATCACCGGCTATACCCTCGGCCTCAAGTGCCCACCTCGCACCAGTGATTTCACCCGCGTCTTCCTGGCCGAAAGCGATTGGCAACTGGAGCAAAACCAGGTGTTCCATATGTACACCTCGGCGCGTGGCCTGCCGTTTAGCGAAAGCATAGTGGTTACACCGGAGGGCGGGAAGCGCCTGACGAAAATGGAGCGCAAGCTTTTCTACTGAGCTCCATCCACCAAGGGGTCAATCCATGACCGCCGCCAGGCGAGCAAAGATCTTCAACGGATCAGATCGCACAACGGCGTCGCCCGACAGGCTGCCCCTGAAATGAACCATCAGCAGCGTACTATCTGAAGGAGATACAACGTGAAAACCTTAGGGGTGCTGTGCCTGGCAAACAGTGGAGAATATCATGGTCAACATCCAGACTTCGGCTTTGGGGTTGCCGATTCGCGCCGTTATGAGTCCCCCCAATATTGAGAACAATCCCAGGAGGATGGACCCGCGATGTTGTCTCGGGTGACCCTGCGTTGGAAGATGAGTATGTAAAGGCCGCCCAAGAACTTGAACGGGGAGGGGCCGACGCAATCACCTGTGACTGCGGTTTTACGGTGCGATACCAGCAAGCGATTGCAGCAGCCGTATCGGTGCCTGTATCGACTTCAAGCCTGCTTTTGCTTCCAACACTGCTATCGAATGTCCCTGCGAACAAGAAGATCGCAGTACTCACGTTCGACTCACGACATTTAGACGCGGGCATTTTTGCGACGCTGGGTATTGCAGAACCATCGCGATTGGTCGTCGAAGGGCTGGAGGATACAGCAACCTACGACTACCTGTTGGCCGAGAAAGGTAATGTACATGTCGACGACGTGCTAGCCGACATCGACGACATCATTGCCCGGATCCAAAAGCATGAAAATGTTGCAGCTATTCTATGCGAGTGCACAATTTTTCCGCGAGTCTCGCCTAGAATACGAAGGGCCACTCGATTACCAGTCTATGACGCGGCAAACAACGCGGCGCTGCTTATGGCAGGATTTGGCTAACAGACTGTCGTTATGATGATGCTCGCAAAGCTACCGTTATGAGCGGCTTTTTTCCAAGAACGCCGCTCAGCTTGCGACCCCAGATTCAATGGCCCGATCTTCCGATATAGAGGCGCAGGCTGCACATCCCGATCAAGTCCCTGGAGGAGTTGAAAATCGTTCCGGGGTATCGATTGCTGCTATAGGTCAGGCGACCAAAGCACCGACATCAGGAGCCGCCAGGCGTCTGGCCTCCTGATCCTGGCGCGCTGCCGTCGAGGCGCTCGACCTGACATCGTCATGAGGCAATCGACCTCGGAGAGGGCTATGAACTCGGCAACGGCGTCACCAGACCGCATCGACAATCACCCGGTAGTTAACCGTGGCGCCTCGCCCGTGGTGACGAGGCGCCACAGCGCAATCACAAACTTGCGCGCCAGGGCCACGATCATCGTCTTGCGCGTGGCTTTGCGGCCGGCGGCCGTGCGCCTGGAACATTGGGCCAGCGCACTCCTTCTGGAAGAGGAGAAAGCGCCAGCCCAGTTAAATCCGCCGGCGCGTGCCAGCCCCTTCTCGCGCCGGCCTTTGCCGCTCTCGTTGCGCGAACCCCCCGGGATAGTGCGCCACCGCGCGCCGATCACGCAATCCAAGCGACAGGATTTCGTGGAGCATGTCGAGTTAAGCAAGCGGTGCCACTCGGCGCGGGTGCTGTCCGGCAGCGGCGCTCCCTCCGCTACGCGGATGGCCATGACCATGTCGGCCGCATTCCGCAGGCTCAAGCGAAAGCCGCGAATGCCGAAGCGGGCGAGAATTGCCTTGATGCTCTTGATGAGCCGTGTCTGCTCACCGGTTTGCAGCTCGCGGTTCGGCCGCCGCGCGTGCCTGTGTCGACTAACTGGCAGGTGGGGATTGAGCATCATCAAATGTCGATATGGCGGCAGATGTCAAAAAAGTGGCCGAACGTGTCAACGCGATCCTGATAGCGCGAGCTAATCTCCACCGATGGAGTTCGCGTGAGAGAGACAGAATGGCACGCTGATCCTGGTGAGATCTGGGGGGCGCGGAGAGATATAGTGCAGCTACTTGATCGGCAGGAATGCCAACTTCTGCCTCTGCGACGCTCTGCACGTTCCGACATTTTCGGTGGATCGTGCTTATTGGGCGCGGAATACCTGCGAATTGTCGGCCCTATTTGCGGAAACGGGACTGACTCCCACGATTAAGCTCGTGCCAGTAGCGAAGGCACAAGGCAGGTACCAAATGGCTGCACTGTGTAACTGACAGCGCCTGGTAGGAAAGCCCGCGGGGTGCATGACGAAGTTGGAATTGGGTTGCACAACAAAATCAAAGGGGAATGAACATGAGGATCTCTCGACGTGACGTCGTCAAGGCAGGCATTGCGGCCGGAATGGCTGTGTCGATCCCGTCCGTTCTGCGGGCGCAGACGGCGCCAACCCCCGCACGGACGGTCCGCATGGTGAAGGGTGACCTCCGCGTCTTCGATCCGATCTGGACGGCGACTAACATTACCGCTGATCATGGCGCGGGGATTTACGACACGCTTTTCTCGCTCGACTCCCAGTTCATGCCGCAGCCGCAAATGGTGGGGAAGTGGGGCGTTTCCGACGACAAGAGGACCTATACGTTCGAGCTGCGGGACGGCTTGGGCTGGCACGACGGCACCCCTGTCACCGCGGCGGACTGCGTCGCCTCGATCCGTCGCTGGGGCCAGGTGCATCCCGGCGGGCAGCTGATCATGGCGCGCGCCAGAGACATCTCGAAAAAGGACGACAAGACCTTCACGATCGCGCTCAAGGAGCCGATGGGGATTCTTATCGATGTCTTGGCGGACCTGACGCCCCCGTGCCTGTTCATCATGCGCGAGAAGGATGCGAATCGCCCCGCAACCGAACAGGTGACCACAAATATCGGGTCGGGGCCGTTCAGGTTCAATGAAGCTCTCGCCAAGCCGGGTGCGAGTTTCACCTACGACCGCAACGACAAATACGTGCCGCGCAAAGAGCCGTCCGATGGATTGGCCGGCGGGAAGATCGTCAACGTCGATCGCGTCATTTGGGACAATATCGCCGATCAGCAGACTGCTCTCTCGGCCTTGCAAGCCGGCGAGATTGATTACCTGCAGGACCCGCCCGCCGATCTTTACCCGGTGATCGAGAGCGATTCCAACCTTGAACTCCAGGTTCTGGACAAGGGGGGGTGGGACATGGTCCTGCGAATGAATTTCCTGCAGCCGCCATTCAACAACGTCAAGGTGCGCCAGGCGGTGCTTCACCTAATCGATCAGGAGGCGATGTTGCGCGCCGCGTTCGGCAACCCAAAATACTTCAACACGGTCACTTCGATCTTTGGAGACGCTACGCCAGTGTCCAACGACGAAAACACAGGATGGTACAAGGAGGGTGGCGACCCCGAAAAGGCTAAGCAGTTCCTCGCGGAGGCGGGATACGCCGGCGAGAAGGTCGTCATTCTCACTGCGACGGACTGGCGCGAGGGCGACAATGCCTCGCAGTTTCTTGCGGCCGAGTTGCGGAAGATTGGAGTCAACGCCGAGCTCGCGTCGATGACCTGGGGTGAGCTTTCCACGCGCCGGGCGAGCAAAGACCCTGTCGGGAACGGGGGCTGGAGCGTGTTCATTACGTCGGAACCCGATTATTCGCTCGGCAATCCGCTCGCCTCACCATTCCTCCTCGCGAATGGCGACAAGGCTTGGTACGGCTGGCCGATGAACGACGAATATGAGGCGCTGCGGGTCAAATGGGCGGATGTCGAATCGCTCGAAGAGCGCAAGGCGCTGGCCCGCAAGATGCAAAGAGTATGGTGGGATTTCGTCGGCGATGTGAGGTTGGGAAAGTACGTCTCGCCGATCGCGCGACGCAAGACGCTCACCGGCCTCATTGGCATGCCTCAAATCGTGCCGATGTGGAACATGCAGAAGGCCTCGGCCTGATGGGTGCCTACATCCTGCGCAGGATGGTTTCGGCCATCGCCGTCATGGCGATGGTCGGAGTTTTCGTGTTCCTGCTTCTCAGGCTTGCGCCCGGCGACCCGGCGGCCATCATCGCCGGTAGGTCGGCCACGGAGGAGATGATCGCCGGCATCCGCGAGCAGTTGGGACTGAACGATCCTATGCCGGTTCAGTTCATGCGTTGGGTGCGGGACATGCTCGGCGGCGATTTTGGCACCTCGATCTTTGCCGGCCGACCGGTTCTCGAGCTGATCTCGCAGCGGCTTGAACCGACCCTTTCCCTCTCGATCCTGACGATGATCGTTTCGGTGACGATTGGGGTCTCCTTCGGCATCCTTGCCGCCTGGCGAGCTGGCGGTCTTGTTGATCGCATCCTGACGGCATTCGCGACGCTTGGTTATTCTGTCCCGGTGTTTGTCGTCGGCTTCTTTCTCATATACCTGTTCGCGATCAGCACACGGTGGCTGCCCGTCCAAGGATACCAGCCTATCGACCATGGCTTGGGGCCGTGGCTTGTGCACCTGATCCTGCCGACAGTGACTTTGAGTGTTCCCTACATTGCTTACATCGCCCGGATCGCGCGGGCGAGCGTGCTCGAGGTTCTGTCGGAAGACTATATGCGAACAGCCGCCGCCAAGGGCGCGTCGTCCTATGCCATGCTTTTCCACCACGCACTGAAGAATGCGGGTGTCCCGATCCTCACCGTCATCGGCTTAAGTTTCGCAGGTCTGATTGGCGGTGTCGTCATCACGGAAACGGTGTTCAACATACCTGGCGTGGGTCGTTTGGTGGTCGATGCAATCAACAACCGCGATTACCCCATCATTCAGAGCGTGCTCATCCTGACTTCAGGTCTGTACGTCCTTATCAATCTCGCGGTCGATCTGGCCTATACGCTGATCGATCCCCGAATCCGGTACTGATTATGACGCTCATCTCCGCACCAGTTGAAGCCGCGCCGATGGCTCGGCTGCGAATATCTGACCTTCCCCGTCTGGCAAGGCGGCATCCGCTCGTCCTTGTAGGCGGCGGCCTGTTGGTGCTGCTGATCATTCTGGCACTCGCTGCCCCGCTTTACGCCGGCGATCCGTTGAACATGGATC
This sequence comes from Mesorhizobium subarcticum, assembly GCF_055456085.1. Classification (NCBI taxonomy): domain Bacteria; kingdom Pseudomonadati; phylum Pseudomonadota; class Alphaproteobacteria; order Hyphomicrobiales; family Phyllobacteriaceae; genus Mesorhizobium; species Mesorhizobium subarcticum. Next base: position 738,861 of record NZ_JBVBEG010000002.1, read on the forward strand.
CATTCAAACGCCTTCAGCCGCCTTCGGCCGAGATGTGGTTCGGAAGCGATAATCTGGGCCGTGACGTGTTTGCACGAACGATGTTCGGCGCCCGGATCTCACTTTTGGTGGGATTGACGGCGGCGGCGGGCGCGGCTCTGGGCGGGCTGCTTATCGGAGTCATTGCCGGCTATGTCCGCGGGTTCGACAGCATCGCCATGCGGGTCATGGACGGCCTGATGTCCATCCCGACGATTCTGCTGGCTATTGCGCTCATTTCTCTGACCGGCCCCGGCATCGGCATCCTCATCGTCGCCATCGCAATCCCCGAGACGCCAAGCATCGCACGGCTGGTTCGCTCGGTGGTTCTGGGTGTTCGCGAGCGTCCCTACGTGGAGGCCGCGATCTGCGGCGGCGCGCGCCTGCCGAAAGTGCTGTGGCGGCACATCCTGCCGAGCACCATTCCGTCGCTGATGGTCCAGAGCGCCGGCGTCTGCGCAAGCGCGATCCTGACGGAGGCGGGGCTGAGCTTCCTCGGCGTGGGCGTGCCGCCCGAGATTCCGAGCTGGGGCAACATGATTTCAAGCTCTCGGCTGTATCTCGCCATCGCCCCATTGACGGTGTTCGCCCCCGGCATCTGCCTTGCCGTCACGGTCCTTGCCGTCAACCTGCTCGGGGACGGCCTGCGCGACCTTTTCGATCCCCGCGCCAAGCGGAGGCGCTAACATGCAGATGCATCAAGCCGCAGGGAACGACTTGCTTCTCGACGTTCGAGACCTTGAGACACACTTCTTCGGCGAAGACAGCGTCACCCGCGCGCTGGGCGGCATCAGCTTCCAGGTCAAAAAAGGCGAGACGCTCGGCGTCGTCGGCGAATCGGGATGCGGGAAGAGCGTCACTGCCCTCTCGATCCTTCGCCTGCTGCCAAAGCTGAGCGCCAGGACCGTGGGCGGCGAGGTCCGTTTTCACGGACGCGACCTGCTTGAGTTGTCCGATCGGGAGATGCGAAAGATCCGCGGCGACCAGATCGCCATGATCTTCCAGGAGCCGATGACCAGCCTGAACCCGGTCTATACGGTCGGCCGCCAGATCGCCGAGGCGGTGCAGATCCACACGAAAGCCTCCCGCTCGGTGGCCATGGCAAAGGCCGAAGAGATGCTCCGTCTCGTGCGCATCGCGGATCCCGAGCGTCGCGTCAACAACTATCCCCACGAAATGTCAGGCGGGATGCGCCAGCGCGCCATGATCGCCATGGCTCTTGCCTGCTCACCGGAACTGTTGATCGCCGATGAGCCGACCACCGCGCTTGACGTCACCATCCAGGCGCAGATCCTGCGGCTCATCGTCGATCTGAAAGAGCGCACGGGAACGGCCGTCATGTTCATCACACATGACCTGGGCGTTGTGGCCGAGACATGCCAACGCGTGATTGTTATGTACGCTGGCCGGATCGTCGAGCAGGCGAACGTGATCGATCTGTTTGCGCGTCCCGCGCATCCCTACACCCAGGGCCTCATGCGATCGGTGCCGGATCGGCGGCGCGGCCGACAGCGCCGCCTTCCGGAAATTCCCGGCATCGTGCCAAGCCTGCGCGAGCCCATCGTCGGCTGCAGCTTTGCGCCGCGCTGCCCGTTCGCGATCGATATTTGCCGCGACAAGACGCCCGCCCTGCGAGATGTGGGGTCGGGCCACGCCGCGGCCTGCTGGCGCGCCGAAGAGGTGATGGGCGCATGAGCGGTCCTCTGCTGAAAGTCGAGAATCTGACCAAGCATTATCCGCTCGGTGCAGGATTCCTGAAGAAGACCATTCCGGTGATCCGGGCGGTGGAGGATGTATCCTTTTCCGTCGAGGCGGGGGAGACGCTCTGCATCGTCGGCGAATCCGGTTGCGGCAAGTCCACCGTCGCACGGCTTCTGATGCGACTTGTGGATCCGACGAGCGGGCGCGTGCTGATCGACGGGACCGATATTGCGGGTCTCAAGAAGGACGCGCTTCACGCGTGGCGCCGTCGGATGCAGATGGTCTTCCAGGATCCTTACTCGTCGCTGAACCCGCGGCTCACGGCCGGGCAGATCATTACGGAGCCTGTCGAGAACTTTGAGCGTCTCAGCCGGAAGCAGCGCCAGGCACTTGCCGCGGACCTTCTCCGAAAGGTCGGAATGTCGCCGGAGATGATGCACAGGCTCCCATCCGAATTGTCGGGCGGTCAGCGCCAGCGGCTCGGCATTGCACGCGCCCTGTCGCTCAACCCCTCTCTCATCATCGCCGACGAAGCGGTGTCAGCCCTTGACGTCTCCGTGCAGGCGCAGATCTTGAATCTGCTTCTGGATCTCCAGCAGCAGATGGGCATCGCCTTCGTCTTCATCTCGCATGACCTCGGCGTCGTGGAGCACATCGCGCATCGCGTTGCCGTCATGTATCTGGGCCGCATCGTGGAACTCGCCCCGAGCGAGGCGCTTTTCGCCAAGCCGGTCCATCCCTACACCGAAGCGCTGATCGCCGCAGCACCGGTACCGGATCCGACGCGGGCTCGGCTGGAGGCGCCCGTGGAAGGCGAGGTGCCAAGCCCCATCAATCCGCCGAGCGGATGCGCGTTCCACCCACGCTGCCCGCTCGCGGTCGAGCGTTGCCGCATCGACGTGCCGCCTTTGGTGCCGATGGCAGACGGGCGCGTCGTGGCCTGTCATGTGCGCGCTCCGGCCACAGGCATGCCCGCCCAGCTCGCCGTGGTGGCTAACTCAGCTATGCCAATCTCCGCAACTACTGGGAGATAAGATGGAAGGCCAGCTCAGTAGGCTCATTGCCGAGCCATTTCCGCTGGCCGACATGGCTGGCCAGCCGGATAAATGCGGACGGCAACACGGCCGTGACGCAGCCGATTGGATTCGTAAGAGCACGTGTCAACCCTTTCGACCGCTAAGGCGCCTCTCGATCACGGGGCAAGTTGGCGGCGCTGACGGAACGACCTGCTCAGCAGAACCGTGCAATGTGGTTGGTGAGCCCGCCTCCAGAACCGAGAATTGAAGCAATGTTCCGGTGCCGAAGGTTTCGCCCGACCATAACTTGATGAAAGGAAGTCTTTAAATGGGCGTGCTTGAATTCCATGGTCAGCAATACCTTGACGGCCACGCGTCCGATCCACGCGAGTTCGGCTGGATGCGTGGCGCGCCGCCACCCGTCGATAAGCGCATCACATTTGAGAGCGACTGCTTCCGCAGCTTCCCAGAGATTCGCTGGTCGCTGTCGCACATGCGCGAGCTAACCGCCACGGTGAACGTGTGGCGCGGACCCGGCGCGCCCTCGCATTTTGAGCGCCATCTCAGGACTAGCGACATCGAGGCGTTGGTGTTCACGGACTCGAACGGCTGTCGGCGCCGCTTCGATGAGGCGCTATTTGACACTTACGCCGATGGCATCGTGGTGCTGCATCGCGGCCGCATCGTTTATGAACGCTACTTCGGCGCGCTCGAGCCGCATCTGCCACACGCGTGTCACTCAATGACAAAGTCCTACGCGGGCACGCTCGCCGCAGCGTTCGTGCACGAAGGTGTTCTCGACGATAGTAAGTCGATTTCGCACTACCTGCCTGAACTGCGGAGCACGGCCTGGGAAGACGCCACGCTGCGTCAGGTTATGGACATGCAGACCGGACTTGCCCACACTGAAACCTACGCCGACGAAAAGTCGGATATCTGGGCGTATTCGCGCGCCTGTGGTTTTCGGCCGCGATTGGCCGGCTATGACGGACCGCAGACGATGTGCGATTACCTGCAGACCGTATCCAAAGAAGGCAGACACGGCGAAACATTTGATTATTTAACCGTAAACACAGAAGTAATGACCTGGGTAATGTCGCGCGTCACGGGCCATTCGTTCGCGCAGTTGCTACAGGAGCGCCTGTGGGCACCCCTGGGTTGCGAAGACGACGCCTATGTCCTCGTCGACTGCGCCGGCATGCCAATGGCGGGCGCGGGCTTGTGCACGAGCCTGCGCGATTTGGCGCGCTTCGGTGAGCTGATGCGGTGCGAAGGTGTGTGGAATGGCAAGCAACTCATCCCCGCGTCAGTCGTGCAGGACGTGCAAAACGGCGACCATCCCGCAAAGGTCTCCAACGGCTCTTATCGCAGCCAGTGGTGGGTGACACATAACGAGCTGGGTGCCATCGAAGCCCGGGGCATCCACGGCCAGCGCCTTTATATCGCGCCGAAGACGGAAATGGTGGTCGCGCGCTTTGCGTCGCATCCCCTGGCTTCGGCTGAGGTGGGCGACATAATCACCATGCCGCAGATGTTGGCTCTAGGGCGAATGCTGCGCGGGTAGTTCGCGCGAGCACAAGCCTCAGGAATGGCGCAGCCGTGCCTTGCTCTGAAGCTCGGCTGAGCCAAGGACGGTTTTCGTATTCAACCATTTGAGGAAGCTATGTCAGACGACAATAATTCTCATCCGGCCCATTGCGCGGATTGCTACGATAGAATTGGCTCGATCGAAACAAATATTGCGGACGGCTTCACGATGGTCGCGGTGGGCGACCTGATCGTGGCGCGGCCGCTGACGAAGGGTCTGCATGCCGGCTTTGACGACATCGTGACGATCCTTCGTGACGCCGATGTCACGTTCGGCAATATGGAAACCAACATCTTTGACATCCGATCGTTCACCGGAAGTCCGCAGGCAGAGTACGGGGGCGCATATCACGTCAGCCTGCCAGAACTCGGGCCTGATCTGAAGGCGATGGGCTTCAACCTGGTGAGCTACGCCAACAATCATACCTTCGACTGGGGTGTTGAAGGCATGCGCGAGACGTGCCGAGCACTCGATCAGAACGGAATCGTTTACGCAGGGGTTGGCGAAAATCTTGCACAAGCCGGCGCCGCTCGGTTCCTGGAGACCCCACGCGGTCGGGTGGCGCTGGTTTCATTTGCCACGACGTTTACTCCTATGTCTCGCGCGTGCGACCCTGCCGGCGAGGCGCCGGGCAGACCCGGCCTCTCTGCCCTTCGTCTGGAAGAAAGCATAGTAGTCCCTCGGGCGATGCTCGAGAACTTGAGGCAAGTCCGCGATGCGCTGCCCAATTACAGGCCCGGCCGTAACGATCCAAACGGCCTCGCGCTCGCTGGAGCGAGGTACAAGGCGGGCGACCAGGTCGGTTTCAGCTACGAACCCGATGAGAGCGATGTCGCCGACATCCTACGAAACGTTCGCCGGGGCAAGCAGTTTGCTGACTTCTGCATCGTCACCAACCATGGGCATGAGCCAGGGAATTGGAGCCAGCAGTTGCCCGACTACGAACGATCCGTTGCGCACAAAATGATCGATGCTGGGGCCGATGCATATATCGTGCATGGACCGCACCAGCTTAGAGGCATTGAGATCTACAAGGGCAGGCCGATTCTCTACAGCGTTGGGAACTTCATCATGGACGACTTGCGGACGCCCGTAGGCGCCGACATGTTCACCGCTCATGGCAAGGATCCGCGGAGTGACACTGATGCCGAGGTGACAGTCGATGAGATGGCGAGAGGTTATAAGACAGACCCGGGATTCGCGGACCCGGTCTTCTACGAAAGCATTATCGCCGTCAGCCGATTTGAGCACAATCAACTTACCGAATTGCGCCTCTATCCAATTGAACTTGGTCACTCGAAGAGGTTTGCCAACCGGGGCATCCCTCGACTCGCGCTCGGCCAGCAAGCAAACAGAATTCTAGAGCGTCTCCAGGCGCTTTCGAACCCTTTCGGTACCGAAATTGCCGTCGAAAACAATATTGGTGTGATCAGACTTCGGTCCAGCTAGGCTGCGGATGACGCGGATCAATAATCGCGACACACCTTAAATCAGGCAAGTTCTGTCAGGTATAACGAGAAATAATGCAGCGAAAAGAACCTCGCTCCCGAAGAAACCCCTCTTAATAGGGGAGCTATACTTGATGTCAATGCAAAGCTTCCGGCGACCGTTTGCTGGATTGCGCAGGATCGCGGAATGACCGAGTTGGATCGTATAGATGTCTCGCTTCTTGGAGCTGTCCAGAAGAACAACCGGCTTACGTCAGAAGAACTAGCTGAAATCGTGAATCTGTCCCCAACGGCATGCCAACGGCGCTTGAAACGGCTACGCGCTGAAAGGGTGATAGAAGCGGATGTTGCCATTGTCTCACCCAAAGCAGTGGGCCGCCATATCACCATGATCGTCCTGGTATCCCTCGAACGGGAAAGGGCGGACATCGTCGATCGATTCAAAGCGGCAATTCGCAACACGCATGAGGTAATGATTGGCTTCTATGTTACCGGGGATGCGGACTTCATTCTTATCGTAACCGCCAAGGACATGGAGGACTATGAAGAGTTCACGCGTCGCTTCTTTTACGAAAACCATGACATCAAGGGATTCAAGACAATGGTAGTGATGGATCGCGTCAAGGCCAGCTTCGCCGTGCCTCTCGAGGTGAGTCAGCACCTAGCGCAAACACCGGGGAAGTGATTGTCGTCCAAGGCGACAGTTGCCCATTTTCACGCAGGGCCGGGCGATGGAGGACCGGTTGCCCGGTTCGACAAGCAACTCGGCAAGGCCGGCTATCTGGCGATGGGTCGCCAGATCGTGGATGCCACGATCGTGGCGGCGGCGAAGCAGCGCAATAGCGATACTGAAAAGGCCGAAATCAAGACAGGAAAGGTGCCGCACCAGCGGCAAACGAAGCCAGCCAAGCTGCGCCAGAAGGGTATGCGGCGTCTCCGCCCCATTGATTTTCTTGTTGCAGATTTTCTTGTTGCAACGGTCAGGTCGAGTGCGTGCAGATGGTCCTATGAGCACGTTGGGGAATCCCGGACGTGCGTGCTCATTGTGAGGCGCTGATCCGTTGCGCATAGGCCCAGGGCATGAGGGCGTCGATGTCTTTGCGGATTCCGACGTGAAGCCGGCCGCCATTCCGATCAAAGACCGGCCACCATTCCGATTTGAAGCCGGCCACCATTCCAATCAAAAGTCAGCCAGTTTTCGGCACTGAACATTACCTCCTGGGTCAGCAACTTTGGCATCAAATGCCCCGCGATGAACGGGGAGATTTTGATGCCGGCAAAGAGAAGGCTGACCATGAGACAGTTACGACAAATGCTGCGGCTTGCCGGAAGCGGGACCAGCTCCCGCGAGATTGCCGTCGTGTTGGGAATAGCGCGCAGTACGGTGCAGGATAATCTGCAGCGCGCAGCGGCGGTTGGATTGACCTGGCCCTTGCCGGGCGAACTGACCGACGATGCGCTCGAGAACAAACTCTTCACTCGCAACGGCGTCAAACAGGGCACGAGAAGACGCACAGAACCGAACTGGGCCGATCTTGCCGTCGAGCTCAAGAAGCCCGGCGTCACCCTGCTTATCCTGTGGGAGGAGTATCGTGGGTCGCATCCCGAAGGATATGGCTACAGTCGCTTCTGCGAACTCTTTCGCGGTTTCGAGCAGCGGCTTTCGCCGACGATGCGTCAGGAGCATGCGGCCGGCGACAAGGTCTTCGTCGATTATTCCGGCAAGAAGATCCCGATTGTTGATCGCAAGACCGGTGAGATCCGCGAGGCGGAGATCTTCGTGGCGGTGCTCGGCGCATCCAGCTTCACCTATGCGGAGGCGACTTGGACGCAAACGCTCCCGGACTGGATCGGCTCGCATGTCCGGATGTTTCGTTTCTTCGGAGGCGTTCCCCGGCTGATCGTTCCCGACAATCTGAAGTCGGGCGTCAGCCGCGCCAGTTTCTACGATCCCGAGATCAACCGCAGCTACGGCATGATGGCATCCCACTATGGTGTCGGTGTCCTACCGGCACGGCCGCGGCGACCGAAGGACAAATCCAAAGTCGAGAACGGCGTCCGCTTCGCCCAATCGTGCATTCTGGGGCGGATGCGCAATCAGACCTTCTTCTCGCTGGCAGAAGCCAATGCGGCCATTCGTCAGGCACTTGATCGCATCAACGACCACGTCATGCGCCGGCTGGGCGTCAGTCGCCGGCAACTGTTTGAGAGTGTCGAGCGTGCCGCACTCGCCAGCCTTGCGAGCGAAGACTACGAGTTTGCCGAATGGCGTTTGGCTCGCGTCTCGACGGATTACCACGTCGAGTTCAAGACCTTCTTTTATTCCGTGCCGCACAGCCTCATTCGTCAGCAGGTGGATCTGAGAGCAACGGCGCGCACCATCGAGATCTTCCACCGCGGCAAGCGCGTCGCGGTGCATCAGCGCCGCTATGGAGGTCCTCGCCATGGAACCGATCCGGATCACATGCCCAGTTCCCACCGGCGCTATGCCGAGTGGACCCCGGAGCGCTTTCGGCGTTGGGCCACGTCGATCGGGCCGCAGACCGAAGGTCTGGTCATCGCAATTCTCGCCAGCCGTCCGCACCCCGAACAGGGCTTCCGAACATGCCTGGGCATCCTGCGCCTGTTTCGCGACATCGAGCGCAATCGGGCTGAAGCCGTATCAGCCCGCGCCGTCGAGATCGGTGGCCTGAACTGCAAGAGCATTGCTTCGCTCATCGCCAACCACAAAGCCGCACGCCATTCCACCGAACCAACCGCCATCGTCGATCACGCCAATCTGCGTGGCCCTGATTACTTTCATTGAGGAGACACACCCATGCTGATCAATCCCACCATCGACATGCTGCGAGAGCTCGGCCTTTACGGCATGGCAACCGCTTTCCAGGAACTCGACGCACAGTCCGAAGCGCGCGGCCTCGAGCACGGCGAATGGCTTGCCATGCTGCTCGAACGCGAGGCGACCATGCGCCGCCAGAAACGTTTCGAGGCCCGCGCCAGAGCTGCCAAACTTCGTCATGACGCGCAGATCGAGAATGCCGACTTTCGTGCTGCACGCGGTCTCGACCGCAATCTGTTCATGGCGCTTGCCAGCTGCGACTGGATCAGAAAGCATCACGGTCTTCTTGTCACCGGGCCAGCCGGCGTCGGCAAGAGCTGGCTGGCCTGCGCGCTCGGCCACAAGGCCTGCCGCGAGGATTTCTCCGTCACATACCACCGCGTTCCCCGGCTGTTCGCCACGCTCGCCCTTGCCAGAGGTGACGGGCGATACGGCAGGATCCTCAAATCCCTCGCCAAGACCGATCTGCTTATTCTGGATGATTGGGGACCGGAAAAACTCAACGATGACCAGAGACGTGACCTCCTCGAGATCATCGAAGATCGCTACGAGCGTCGGTCGACAATTGTCACCAGTCAGGCGCCCGTGGATCGCTGGTGGGAGATTATTGCAAACCCAACACTCGCCGACGCCATACTGGATCGCCTCGTTCACAACGCCTATCGCATCGATCTCACCGGTGAAAGCATGCGAAAACAGCGCCCGCCAATCGCACCCGAAAACACCGACGCTTGACCTCAAACAAAACCCGATCCAAACATCAACCAGACCCAGGATCAGTCCGAGAAATGGCCGCCTTCAAATCGGAACGCCGGCCGGAATGAAATCGGAATGACTGGCCGGCTTCAAATCGGAATCGGTGGCCGGCTTCATCGGAATACGCAATGTCTTTGGAGAGGTGGCCATTTGCGAGGCTGATGAATTGATCGCGCGGGTAGGCGTATGGTTCAACGCGGTTCATATTGCATGTGCCGATCAGGCTGACGAAACGGGCCCAATTGCGGCCGCCTTCATCATGTCCGGCAAAGAGAGCGTTGCGGCGGTTCATGGCTGGACTTCTGATCGCGTTTTCGACGAGGTTGGAGCGATGTCGACGCGGCCGTCGTCCAGGAACAGCCGGAAGCCGGCCTGGCGTTTCAGCATATAGGCCATGGCCTCGCCGAGGTCGGACTTGCGCGAGACGCGCGGCCTGAGCTGTCAGCCAGGTGAAGAACTCGTCCACCAGCGGGCGGGACAGGTTCTGGCGGACAGCCCGGCGATGATCGGGTATAGCGCGACAATCTGGGAGAGAAGCGCTCTCACGTTGATTGCCGCGCCGCAATCGGGGTCACAACCTCGGATGATGTCCTCGATCTTGTAGATTTCCACGACGAGGCTCGACAACTTCGCATCGCCCAACAAATCCTTCGCCATCCGCCATGCCAAATCTCCAGCTCCTGCCGAAAACCTTCTGGCAGAAACCTCAATGTTCAGAAACAAGCGAAATCAATGGGTGTGGGCGGCGCATACCCAGAAGGTCCGGGACGCGCTAGACTGTGAAGTTCACCAAGGCCAAGGACGACGGGAGGGAAAGACGAAGCAGACGCGACATCGCGTTCCCGCCTTCGGCTGCAAGAACATGCCTCGATCGATCTCCGGCACCGCTCCCCCTCAATGTCGCGCGCCGAAAGACCGCGTGCCGGAAATTCCACCGCCAGGTCTTCAAGCGCTTCCGTGCGGGCGCTTCGGATGCGCGCGGATCTCGGAGCGAAACGGCTTGTCCCCGGCTCGCAACCCTACGACACCGCTTTTATCATCAACGCCACAAGGTCGCGAATCTGTTCGCCAAGCTCAAGGACTGTTGGCGCATCGTCACCCGCTCCGACAGATGCGCCCACACCTTCTTCTCGGCCATCTGCATCGCAGGCCACCGTCACTTGTGGCTCTGATCAATGGGTCCTGAGCCGAGACTTCCTTAGTCACCATCACTTGGTTCCGACTGAGGTATGGTGTGGCCGCCCGAAGCTAGAGATGACTTCACGCTCGAGTGGGAAATGGCATCTGAAGCTGTGCTCCGGGTCATCCGGCCTGGTTGAAGGTTCGGGGAAAATGCGGCCGCAGATATCCTGCGCGTAACGGCAGCGGGTGTGGAACTCGCAGCCGGATGGCCGCCTCATCAGGCTCGGCACCTCACCCTTGAGCTCGATCCTATTGAGCACCGCATCCGGGTCCGGCTCGGGATTGGCCGCAAGCAGCGCCTCTGTATAGGGGTGGCGCGGTTGATCGAAAATACGCTCGGTCGAGCCTACCTCAATAAAGCGGCCGAGATACATGATCGCCATCCGATCGGTCATGTGGCGCACAACGTTAAGATTGTGTGTGATGATTAAGATCGCCATGCCGAGTTCGTTTTGAAGCCGCGCGAGAAGATTAAGCACCTCGCCCTGCACCGAAACATCGAGGCCTGCGGTCGGCTCATCGGCAATAAGCAAGTCCGGACTTAGCGCAAGAGCACGCGCGATACCAACGCGCCTGGCCTGACCTCCGGAAAGCTGATGGGGATAGCGGCGAGCAAAATCCGCCGGCAAGCCGACCATCCGAAGCAGGCGCTCGGCTTCGCCTCCAGCATCGCGATCCTTTAGTCCATGGATCCGAAACGGCTCTGTCAGGAGCGATCGCACCGTCAGCCTCGGCGAGAGCGAGCCGACGGGATCCTGGAACATCATCGCCATGCGCCGCAAATAAGGCTTGCGTTCGGCCCCGGTGAGCTCCTCAATTTCCTGTCCGTCGAAGCTGATGCTGCCGCTCACAGCCCGCTGCAAGCCGATTATCGTACGCGCGATGGTGGATTTGCCTGAGCCACTTTCACCGACAAGGGCCAGTGTCTCGCCCTTGCGGATTTCAAACGACACACCGCATACCGCGTCGATGAAAGGCGCCTTCGTCCCGGAGGCTAGCGCCCTCAGCGGACCCATGGTGCGGAAGCGGACCCGCAGGTCCTGAACGCGGAGCAGCGCGCTCATGCCGAAACCAGCCGTTCTTTGTCGAGGAGATGGCATCGGGCGACTTGGTCCACGCCGATGCGATACTCTACCGGGTACTCTTGGGCACAGCGGTTGGACGCATGTCGGCAACGTGTGCAAAAGATGCATCCCTTCCTGCTGCCGAGGAGACCCGGCACCTCGCCCGGAATGGTCGGCAAAGTGCGCGTGCTTTTCTTGATCCGCCCGGGATCGCACTCAAGTAGCGCGCGCGTGTAGGGGTGAGCAGGATTGTGGAAGATGTCCCGAACGGCGCCCTCCTCCACCACTTCGCCCGCATACATGACGGCGACCCGGTCACACAACTCAGCCACCGCTCCGAGGTGGTGGGAGACGAACAGAATCGAGCAGCCGATCTCCTTTTGCAGATCCTTGAGCAAATGAATGATCTGCACTTCCAAGGTCGCATCAAGCGCGGTGGTTGGCTCGTCGGCGACGAGGAGCGCCGGTTTCACTAGAAGCGCCATGGCGATGCAAACGCGCTGACGCATGCCGCCAGAGAAGTGATGCGGGTAGGCGCCGATACGGCTTTGGGGATCGGGAATTCCGACCCGGTGAAGCATCTCGAGCGCACGAGCGCGCTTTTCGCTGCGGCTTCCTTGTTCGTGGTGCTGAATATCGATCATCTGGTTCTCGATGGTCCGCACCGGATTGAGTGCGGTCATCGGATCCTGAAAGATCATGGAGAGACGATCGCCGAGCAAGTTCCTACGCGCCTGAGCTGGCATTTTGAGCAGGTCTTTACCTTCAAACAGGATACTGCCGGCGGTCACATCTGCATTTTCAGAAAGGAGGCCCATTACTGTATATGCGAGCGTCGATTTTCCAGATCCACTCTCGCCGACAATGCCAACCACTTGTGCGGCCGGAACGTCGATAGAAACGTTACGCAGGGCCTGGATGCGCCCACGCGGCGTACCAAAATCGAGACTCAGGTCACGGACCTCAAGAAGCGGGCGACTGAATGAGAGCGGCGGTCTCGAATCGTCGTGTCTCATAGGTCTTTCCGCAGCTTGGGATCGAAGATGTCGCGTAGCGTCTCGCCCAGGAACGTGAAGCCAAGCGTTGCGAGGACGATCGGAACGCCGCCTGCAAATACAAGCCAGGGCGTCTGATCGATGTAGCTGTAGCCATCGTTGAGTATAGCTCCCCAATCAGGGGTCGGCGGTCGCACGCCCATGCCGAGGAAGCTGAGACCCGCCTCCACGGCAATGACGGCGGGCACGTCCATGCTCACCAGAATGACAAGCGGGCCGAGGACATTTGGCAATATGTGCACGGCCAGGATACGTGTTGTGCCAGCTCCCATGCTGCGCTCTGCGGCGATATACTCACTGCTACGCAGCGCTTCTGTCTGCGTACGCACGACACGCGCGTAAATGGGCATGGACGTTATTGCAATGACGAGAATGACACTCGCCAGGCTTGGTCCCAGAAGTGCGATAAGGGCCAGCGCGAAAATGATACTTGGGAAGGAGCGGATCGTATCGAAGAACAGCAGAAGCAAATTGTCAAGCCAGCGCGGACCGAACCCCGCGATCAAGCCAAGGACTAGCCCGACTGCCAGTGAACTGCCGAGAGAGGCGAAAGCCACGAAGAGGGGAATGCGGCTGCCCAGGATAGTGCGAGAAAACGTGTCGCGGCCCAGTTGGTCCGTGCCCAGCAGAAAATCCAGTGAAGGTGCGGCCAGACGCGGTCCGACCATGATCCGGATCGGATCATGCGTGACAATCAGCGGAGCGAAGATCGCAATTGCTGCTATGAGCACGACAAGCACTGCTCCGAGCATGCCCAGACGATTCTTGCGAAATTGCCCCCAAAAGGTGCGAAAGGCGCCGACAGCCGTGGCATCGTTGGCTTCCGGACGGATGGCTTCAACGCTCACCATGTCAGAGCTTTTCCCGGGTTCGCGGATCGAGTAATGCGTTGACCACATCAGAGAGCGTCGTAGCGGCAACGATAAGGAACGTGGTGACGAGCACGACGCCCATCACAATCGGATAGTTGCGCGTATTGACCGCATTCACGATCAACGCGCCGATGCCAGGTCTCGCAAAGACCACTTCGATAAAGACCGCGGACGAAAGCAGCCAGGCGATGCCTACCCCGAGTATGGTCACGGTCGGCAGGATCGCGAGCGGCAGCGCGTAGCGCGCAACGATGCGCCATTCCGAGATCCCGAAGGAGCGAGCCATGCGTATGTGGTTTTCGCCCAGAACCTCAAGCATGGATGCCCGTACCAGTCGGGATATGTAACCGACCCAACCAATCCCTATGGCGAAAGCTGGGAGGATGAGATGGATAAGTCCATCCCAGAGGCCATTGCCGGCTCCGATCGCTGGCAACCAGCGTAGGGTCACGGCAAAAATCAGCAGCGCATAGACCGCCATGACGAAGGAGGGGATTGCGATCGTGGCCACCGTCACGACGCCGGCCACCTGGTCCACCAACGAGTTGCGCCGCATCGCCGAGTAGCAGCCGAGCGGCACGGCTATCACGACCGCCCATAAGATCGAGATCAAAATCAGTTCTAATGTAAAGGGCAGTTGCTCGAAGACAATGTCTGCAACAGGTCTCTGACTGAACACGTCAAAGCCGAGATTGCCATGGAGCAGTCCGCCGAAGAACGTGACAATCTGCACAACGAGCGGCTTGTCTAGTCCCATCTGCTGGTGCAGCAGCGCCTTCATCTCGGGCGTCGCTCGCGGGCCGAGCATAACCACGGCAGGATCGCCGGGGACTGCCATGATCATCAGGAACAATAGCGTCACCGCGATCGCAATGATTGCGACCGCGAGGATGGTACGTTTGACAAAATACAACCACATATTCTTACGGTGCCTGGAGCTAAACTGCCTTGAAATCTACGTACAGCGGGTAACCGTCAGGACGAGTTACGGCCTGCGTATGCGTGGTGCGATACATGACCGGATTGCCCCCATGAGTAAGGAACCGGTAGGCACCGGATTCTTCCATGAGATCCTGCATCTCTTGGTAGATCTTCGCCCGCTCGTTCGGATCGCTAATAGTGACTCCCTTGGCGCTGAGTTCGTCAAAGCGTTCGCTGCGGAAGCGCTCCCAGTTCCAGACCCCCACTCGGCTTTGTAGGAAGGATCCTGTCGCATAGAAGGGGTCTGGCAAATTGCTGAACCACATGACAGTGAGCTGCATGTCCTTCCAGCGATCGCCTTCGGATTCCATGCCGAGCGTCCAGAACGAGCCGGCATCCTGAGCATTGATCTCGACCGTGATGCCGATCTGCGACAATTGAGCTTGCACAGTCTGGGCTATAGTCAAAAAAAGGCTCTCGTTCAGGCAATCGATGGTCAGGCTCAGATCGCTCACACCAGCCGTTTCTAGGAACTCCTTGGCCTTCTCGAGATCGCCTTCCGGCGGGACAAGCGCTTTCTCACGATGCCCCAGAAGGCCAGGAGGAATTGTCCCTGTTGCGACCTCCGCCTGTCCCGCAAATGCGGCTTCCAGGATCTGCGGCACATTGATCGCCCACTGGATCGCCTTGCGGACGTTGATGTCCTTCAGTTTTGGATGATCCACATTCATGCCAATCCAGTGGTAGTTCAGTGAGGGATGTTCCTCAATCTTGGTGTCGGCCGGCGGATTGCTCTTGAACTTTGCGAGGGAATCCAGAGTGATACCAGTGAAGTCAATGTCGCCTGCTTGATAGGCGCGTTCTGCCGTCTTGGCGTCGCCGATCAGGACCACGCGGATTTCGTCAAAGCCTGGCTTCGAACCCGCCCATTCCGGATTGCGGGTCAACAGCAAATGCTGGTTTGGCTTATATTCGGCAAGCACATACGGCCCGGAGAACGCTGGCGGCTTCATGCCGAAATCGCCGCCGTCCTTGGTTGCCTTCATCACCGCAGCTTCGGATACGATATGGCCTACCGCGTAAGGGAATGCGATGTTAAAGAGCGGCATGAACGGGGTCTTGAGTACGATTACGCCAGTATAGTCATCTTCAATCTCGACATGATCGAGTGAACCCCAATTATCTTTGACCGGTGAATTGTGCTTGATCCCCCGCTCAAAAGAAAATTTTACGTCCTTGGCGGTAAGTTCGCCGTAATCGCCAGTGAATTTGATCCCTTTTTTTAGGCGAAAGCGGACATGGGTTGGATCGACCTGCTCCAGTTTTTCGGCCGCTTCCAACTCCCAGCCCCATTCGGAGCCCGGCTTGAATCGCGTGAGCTTCGAATAGAGACACTCCATCACGCTCACTTCAGAGACGGCAGTGTAGAATTGGGGATCCATCTTGGTAATATCGTTGGTTGAACCAGCTGTGAGGACCTTTCCTTCCGCAGCCCAGATCGCGCTGGACAAGGGCATTCCAGCCGCGACGATCCCCCCTCCGATCACCGAAGTAGTCTTAAGGAAGGTTCTGCGGCTAACACTACCTTGATAATAGCTCATAGTTGCTCCCCTTAATTACCCGAACAGCTTGCAGATGGAGTGGGCCTGTTTTCGCGCGAGCCGCGCCAGACGGCATCCCACACCGTATCTCTCCTGGCCAAGCGCAGTCTGCTCTCAATCGCATTGAGAGGACGAATGCAGAAGCCAGTTTCACGCGAGTTCCATCGGGAATGATACTATATCGCGCAATGCGGATCGCATTGACATATTCGGCCACTTTTTTGACACTTGCCGCCATATCGGCCCACCGAAGCGGAGCATCGCATGCATGGTGACGGCGAGCTTGCGGGTGACCGAAAGCGGGGCGTTTGAAGCCGATCTTTTCGCGTAGTTTTATATCCCAATTGCGCCAGTCGCTGTTTGCCGGTGGGGGGTTAGGATCACTACCGCGGCGTCATAGATAAGCACGCACATGGGCGTTTCCGCGTCTAAAGATACTGCTAGCGCCGCGTCGTCTCCTGAGCCACGCGCCTACCGAACGCAATCGCTTAAAGTTCGCGGATTTTGACGGCAGCTAGCCGCCTTAATGCACGGCGATAAGCTTTTGACGGCCTGAAGCGACGCTGTGGTCGCGATCGTGTCCCAGGGAGTGGTGTAGCTGACGGCTTGGTCGCCGCGCTCTCCGGCATGGGGCCGGGATGATCAGCGTGCCACGGCTGGCAGGCTGATGAGAGGATCATCGCTCATCTGGCTGATGGTTTCCAGATGGGTGGATGCCAGCCTTCCCCGGCGGCATCGCGATGTGCCAAGTTTGTGGTGTTAGAGCCACGCAAAGGAGAGGCAGGCATCCATGGAAAAGGTTACCATCATTGGGGTCGATCTGGCAAAGAACGTGTTTCAGCTGCATGGCGCGGCGGCTGACGGATCAGTCGTGTTCCGCAAAAAACTGTCGCGCCTGCAGTTTTGCAAGTTCATGGCGGGTCAGCCAACATGTGTAGTGGCGATGGAGGCGTGCGCCGGTTCCCATTATTGGGCTCGCGAGATGGTCCGGCTTGGCCATCAGCCGAAGCTGATTGCACCTCGGTATGTCAAGGCGTTCGTCAAGCGGCAGAAGAACGACGCAGCGGATGCGGAGGCGATCGTCGAGGCAGCGCAACGGCCAACGATGCGCTTCGTCGAACCGAAAACCGAGGAGCAGCAGTCTCGGTCCATAATGTTTCGCACCCGAGAACAGCTGGTCAATCAGCGCACTGAGTTGGTCAACGCCTTGCGTGCGCACCTTTATGAGTTCGGCCACATCGCGCCTCAGGGAATTCGTTATCTGAACCGACTTGAATGTTTCGTTGAGGACGAGAAAGCCAATTTGCCTGATCTGGCCCGCGAAATCTGCCGCGATCTGCTGGACCGGATCTACCAGCTAACAGGCCGGATCGACGCACTGAAGAAGAAGATCGATGCTCTGTCGAGGGAAGCTGAGGCATCTCGGCGCTTGCAAACCATGCCCGGCGTTGGCCCCATCGCCGCACTGGCGATCGAAACTTTCGCGCCCCCGATGGAGACGTTCAAATGCGGCCGTGACTTCGCCGCCTGGCTTGGGCTCGTCCCGTTGCAGAAATCGACCGGCGGCAAGCAACGACTAGGAAAAACCTCGAAGATGGGCCAATGCGATATTCGACGCCTGCTCATCATTGGAGCCATGGCTGTGGTCCGATGGGCATCGCGGAAGGGCGCGCCCGAGGGCTCCTGGCTCGCGCGCATGATGCCGAAGAAGCCGCGCATGCTCGTGGCTGCGGCGCTGGCCAACAAGATGGCGCGTGGCATCTGGGCCATGCTGACAAAGGAAGAGGATTACCGGAATCCGGCAACGGTGCCTGCATGAGCATTCAGCAGCACACCTGAACCGGTCCGTCGGGGATGTGAGGAAGGCCTGAACCGCATGGGCAAATGATCGATCAGATCGGGATCAGGAAACCAGAATGACGCACCGAGCCTCGCGCTCGCTTTCTAGATTTGGACCTGATCCGCGTATCACCATACCGGCCCGCGGCACGTCATGGCCGCAAATCAAGGCCTGACACAAGACCGCACTCGATCACGCGTTCAAAGGTTCAAAATCTTCCTTGCAAAACGGCTGGCATCCACACAAGAGTTCATGTAGCGCGCCCGCTGCACGGCCCATTCATCGTTCTGTTCGAGCAGGATTGCGCCGACGAGCCGCACGATCGCATCGTCGTTGGGGAAGATGCCGACGACCTCGGTGCGCCGCTTGATCTCGCCGTTGAGACGCTCGATCGGATTCGTCGAGTGGAGCTTGGCGCGATGTTCCTTCGGGAATGTCATGTAGGCCAGCACGTCGGACTCGGCGTCGTCCATGATTGTCGCCAGCTTCGGCACCTTCGGCCGGATCTGGTCGGCGACGGCGCGCCATTGGGCGCTTGCGGCCTCGGGCGTTTCCTGGGCGAAGGCGGTGGCGATGAAGGCTGAGACGACCCTGCGGCTCTTGCCGGCGTGCGCCAGCACGTTCCTCATGAAGTGGACGCGGCACCTCTGCCATGTCGCGCTCAGCACCTTGGTGACGGGCGCCTTGAGGCCTTCGTGGGCATCGGAGACGACGAGCTTGACGCCGCGCAGGCCGCGACGGGTCAGCTTGCGCAGGAACTCGGTCCAAATCGGCTCGGCCTCCGAGGTGCCGATCTCCATGCCCAGTACCTCGCGCCGGCCGTCCGCGTTGACGCCGACGGCGATGATGACGGCGACCGAGACGATGCGTCCGCCGCGGCGCACCTTCAGGTAGGTGGCGTCGATCCACAGGTATGGCCAATCGCCCTCGATCGGACGATCGAGGAAGGCCTTCACCTTGCCGTCGATCTCCTCGCACAGCCGTGAGACCTGGCTCTTGGAGATGCCGCTCATGCCCATCGCCTTGACCAGGTCGTCGACCGAGCGCGTCGAGATGCCCTGCACATAGGCTTCCTGGATGACGGCGGTGAGCGCCTTCTCGGCCATGCGGCGCGGTTCGAGGAAGCCCGGGAAGTAGGAGCCCTTCCTGAGCTTGGGAATGCGCAGTTCGACGGTTCCCGCTCGCGTCTCCCAATCCCGCTCGCGGTAGCCATTGCGTTGAGCGAGCCGCAGCGGGGTCTTCTCGCCATAGCCGGCGCCGGTGGCCGCGCCCACCTCCAGCTCCATCAGACGCTCGGCGGCAAAGCCGATCATCTCGCGCAGCAGATCGGCATCCGGGGTCTTCTCCACAAGCATGCGCAGGTTCATCATGTCGTCGGTCATCGGTCGTCCTTCCGAAATGGGTTGGCGTCAACAACCAAACCCTACCGGAAAGCGCCGATGACCACCGACACGCCGCTCACTCGCTACAGCGCTACTAACGGCGCGCTCGCGAGCGGCTTCGTAACCGCCGAGCCTACACCACCTGATGGGACACGACCCAAGGCAGGCAACCGCCAGCGGGGAACTCAAGATCATCAAGGTGCCGATATGGCGGCAGATGTCAAAAAAATGGCCTAACGCGTCAATGCGATCCTGAATGAGCGATCTAGTATGGGCGGAGTTCGCATGGAATGGCTTGGCGAGCGGCATGCCCTTTGCAGATCGCTTCCCTTGTGAGCCTATGTGTTGAGCGCCGATGAAGCCGTTCGTGGGTTGTGAGCAATTATTGGAAGTTTTGGCGTAATGACTGGCTCTATCAGACATGCCCTTTCGATGGTGGCTTTGCGCAGACGGCGGGGATCGCGACCCCTCGCGATCCTGACTCCCTTCGTTCTGCGAGACGAAGCGAGCAAAAATAGTAGATCGTTGAAGTGAGTTGCGATTGATCCCGTCAGTTCTGAAAATGTTGGCAATCGCCGTTGCTTTGTTCACCTTCGTCCGCGCATGCAGCGCGTCGGCTCAAGATCTCGCTGGCAAGGGCATAGTCGTCCGACTGATAAAGGGCGAAGAAGAGGCCTTAGTGTTCCAACATCTGGTTGTACAGCGTGGTCAAGAGGCACTCGGCTATCCCGTTGAAAAGATTCAGATAGCGAACTATCCCACATTTCACCTCGCTGTCGCACACGGCGACGTCGACTACACGGTGCACCATTGGCAACCGCTTCATAACGCATTCTTTGAGAGTGGCGGGGCGAGAAGGTGATGTCGCGTGTAGGAAAATTCAAGCCGAAGAAGAAGATCATCTCACGCTGGCACGGCTACCACGGCTCGGGTGTGATGACGGGATCTCTGGTCGGACTCGATCCGTTCCATAATGCCTTCGACCTGCCGCGCGGGCCGATCCTGCACACGGAGGCGCCGTACTATTTCCGCCGAGCTGACCGGGCGCTGAGCGAAGAGCAGTTCTCGCAGAACTGCGCCGACAGGTTCGAGGAAATGATGCTGGCTGAAGGTCCGGAAGCGGTTGCCGCCTTTCATCGGCGAGCTGATCCTCGGCGCCGGCGGCATCGTACCGCCGCCGTCGGCTGCTGGTAGAGGATTCAGGCGTGCTGAAAAAATATGACGTGCTGCTGGTCGCCGACGAAGTGGTGACGGCCTTTGAGCGACTAGGCACCTTGTTCGGCTCGGACCATTACGGCATCAAGCCTGACCTGATCACCATCGCCAAAGGCTTGACCTCGGCCTATGCGCCGTTGTCGGGCGTCATCGTCGCCGACAAGATGCGGCAGGTGCTGGTTGAGGGCTCCGACCATCTAGGCTCGCTCGGCCATGGCTGGACTTATTCGGCGCATCCGATCTGCTTCGCTGCGGGTGTGGCCAACCTCGAACTGATCGACGAGATGGAACTGGAGACAAATGCCCGCGAGACCAGCGCCAATTTCTGTGCGGAGCTTGCCAAGACAGTCGGTGCCCATGAAAACGTCGGCGATGTGGGCGGGGATAGTATCCTGGCGGCGGGCCAGTTCGTCGCCGACGGGGACGAACGGGTGTTCTTCGACGCCTCGCAGAAGATCGGGCCGCAGGGGGCAACCGCACCTGGCGCAAACGGCGTCATCGGCCGCGCCATGCCGCAGGGCGACATTCTTGGTCTTGCCCCGCCGCTCTGCCTGACCCGCGAGCAAGCCGACATCGTCTTTCGAAGACAGCGTACTCGGTCAGGAGTGTGTTTGCCAATCACTGAGATCGATCACTACCCCCCCCAAAATCGGAGCGACCACCATGACAATCCGGCTTCCAATTGATCCAATTGACGTCTTCCAGCCCAACGAACAGGCGCTCGAAGCTATCCGTAGAGCTGAAGTCCACGGATCATGGGCATTTCCTTTACACCAGTTGGCAAACGGCATGTCAGAAGGGACGGGCAACGGCCTTGAGTACTGGTTTTACACCAGTAGGCATCCCATCACGAAAACCTCGCGAGAGGTCTCAGAGGCGTTATCGTCGTTGAAATCTGACGACATATCATTGCCGGCTGGCTGGGTTGAAGAGGACGCCCTCAGTCTAGCTGCGTGTGGCGATCTTATTCAGGCCGTGGGCCTGGAAGCGTCAAACAATCAGCTTTTCTCGCAAATTAAAGATGTCGTCTTCGACAAAGACGTGTCTTTTGCAAACTATGAATCCGTGGTTGCTGATGCCCACATAGTCAATGAAGTAATGCCTGATATAACTTCATTTCGCATGTGCTGCACAATTGAGCAGTACCGGACATTGACGTCTCATAACACTTCACGTTTCGACGTCCTTAATATGGCAAATAATCATGCAAATGACCTTGGTGTTGACGTGCTTACTCGCACGCAGGACATTGCAGAAAGCGACGGAATACTTACCATTGGCGCGCCACGGAATAAAGCCGAGTATGGCAGATGCAAGACCC
The DNA here is from genome assembly GCF_055456085.1 of Mesorhizobium subarcticum. Lineage (NCBI taxonomy): Bacteria > Pseudomonadati > Pseudomonadota > Alphaproteobacteria > Hyphomicrobiales > Phyllobacteriaceae > Mesorhizobium > Mesorhizobium subarcticum. The sequence continues at coordinate 760,680 of NZ_JBVBEG010000002.1, forward strand.
TCACAAGAAACGGGATCAAAATTGGTTTTGTTTCTGCTACATACAGCCTTAACGGGTTTGCATTGCCTCCAGGGCATGAATTCCGAATTCATGTGTCTAGACTCATGTCTCGGCATGTACCTACAGAGTTAGAATTGCTGCGAGCTCAGATCGCGGATTGTAAAGAACAGGATTGTGATTTTATCATCGCCTCCATCCATTGGGGAGTGGAATTCGAGTTTTTTCCTCTGTTTAGACAGATCGAAGCGGCTCACGCTCTGGTAGAAGAGGGTGTTGATCTGATTTTAGGCACTCATCCGCACGTCATCCAACCTGTTGAGTATTATCGCCCCAAGCGGGATCCGTACCGTACCGCGATTATAGCCTATTCCCTTGGCAGCCTCACATGGGACTGGTTTACGGCACCGCACCTCATATTAAGCCTTGTATTGAACTTAAATTTTTCAAAGGGCAGGACAATTGCTGGTGAACAGCGAACTTATTTAAAGAGCGCTCAACCAATCCCCATTATTCGAAACATATCCTTAGACAAAGGCAAGAGGACGATGCGGCTCGAAAAGCTGGACGAGCGTCTTGACGAGGTCGGCACCGTTACGGGTGGTGACCTCATCAAGATGAAAGATTATTGCGATCTGGTTTTAGGGCAGGGTTGGGCGCGCTAGAGCACGTCCTGTTTAATTTGGGTCATATCCGGCGGCCTGGAAGTAGTTGGCGCATTCGGCTGGCGTGAACTGATCAAGGAGTGAGCCGACCGCATCCCACAGAGCGGTGATGGTTCTCTCCGCCTTGGCGCGTAGGAGCGCCTTGAGTTTTGAGGAGGCATTCTCGATGGGATTAAAGTCGGGGCTATAGGGCGGCAGGAACATGAGCCTTGCGCCGGCGGTCTCGATCGCGTCCCGAACGCCGGCCGCCTTGTGGGCGGGCAGGTTGTCCATCACGACGATGTCGCCCTCCGACAGGGTCGGGACCAGCACCTGCTCGACATAGGCCAGGAACACGTTGCCGCTCATGGCGCGGTCGTAGACGAATGGGGCGGTCATGCCCGTCAGCCGCAGTGCGCCGGTGAAAGTGGTGGTTTTCCAATGGCCGTGCGGCACGCCTGCCCGGCAGCGCTCACCGCATGGCGCACGGCCCCGCAGCCGGGCCATCTTGGTCGATAATCCAGTTTCATCGATGAACACCAGCTTTGCCGGATCGAGATCGAGTTGGCCGTCGAACCACGCGCGACGACGCTTCAGGATGTCGGGACGATCCTGCTCCAGTGCATGTGCGGACTTTTTTTGAACGTCCAGCCGTGCTGGCCAAGCCAGGCGCTTAAGGCACTGCGACTGATCCGAGCCGATCGTTCGACCGCCAGCCGTTCCACCATCTCATTAAGCGTGATGTCCTTGCGTTCATCGATCAGCCCGACGAGGAAGGCTTCATGCGTATCGAGGCTGGACCCGCGTCGGCGGCCTTGTCGCCTCGGCCCCAGTTCGCCGATCTTTGCCCGAGCGATCCAACGGATCGCACTCGATATACCAACCCCGAACCGCGCCGCAGCCCGCCGGGCCGACATGCCGGCGTCCGAGGCCTGCAGAACCCGAGACCGAAGATCTTCGCTCAATGTGCTCTTCCCATCATCCACCTCATGAAAGTGGATGTTGAATCACACCGCCAACGCCCTCGTCACATCACAATCGATTCATCGATCCCCGGATGTGCTCTAGCTGTGGAGTACAGGTTGTCCCTGATCAAGCCGAGACGGCTGATAGGTGGTTTTGATTGTAAGCTGCCATGTGGCCTGCGCCAATTGTAGCGACGAAGCCAGAGTGGCAGCTCAGTGGTGCGTTCATGAGACGTGTTGTAGGCTCGGGCATAAGCCCATTCGCGCAAGCTCGTCTGGATGAAGCGCTCTTGTGACTATCTGACGTAGACCGTGAAGTTTGCAGGCTGCCTGAAAAGCTTTTTGACCGATGGCACGAGCCGTTGTCGGTCATCACGCGCTGCACTTTGATGCCGAGGCTGGCGTAATAAGCAATGGCAGCTTCCAGGAAGGCGACGGCGCTCTCCTTGCGCTGATCGGGCATGACTTGGACGAAAGCGACGCGCGAGGCATCGTCGATGCAGGCTTGGACGAACACCCAGCCGATGCCGAGATGACGGTTGGTCGCGCCAGGATATCGCCTGGTAATGCGGTGCCCCACAGAGCCAATCCGGCCGAGCTTCTTGATGTCGATATGGATGAGCTCGCCGGGGGTGCTCGCGCTCATAGCGGCGTACCGGCTCGACCTGCTGGACGCAGCGAGAAAGCAGAAGATTGGCGCTTCGTTCGTACGCATACGACGAAGGCCGCATGATTGGCACGCGCGCGCGTGCGCGGCGGGCTCTATGATGACGTTGCGTGAGGTCAGGCGGCCTGCTGAATGGCGGGCTTGTCGGCTTCGCGCAGGCGCTTCCAGTGCCAGGGCAGTAGTTCGTGCAGACGCGAGGTGGGAAGATCGGCAATGCGGGCCAGGACATCGGCGAGCCAGGCTTTCGGGTCGACGTCGTTGAGGCGTGCCGTGGTGATGAGGGTAAGCATAACGGCGGCGCGGTCGGCGCCGCGCAGGGAACCGGCGAAGGTCCAGTTTCGCCTTCCCAGAGCAATGCCACGCAGCGCTCTTTCGGCCGCGTTGTTGCTGAGGCAGATTCTGCCGTCGTCGATGAAGCGGGCGAAGTCGGCCCAGCGCCTGAGCATGTAGTTGATTGGCTTCAGGACCTCGGAAGAGCGCGAGAGGGTATCGCGCTCGCGGAGCAACCAGGCGTGCATATCGTCGAGAAGTGGTTTGCTCTTCTCCTGCCGCACGGCACGCCGCTCAGCGGCTGTCTTGCCGTTGATGGCGCGCTCGATCTCGAACAGCGCGTCGAGGCGCCTGACCGCCTCCAGCGCGATCGGGGAGATCGGTTTGCCCTTCTTGCCATCCCGGGCCTTTTTCGCGATGTCGGCCAATTCGAAGAATCCTCGCCGCGCATGAGCGTAGCAAAAGGCCGGCGTGATCGGCTGCTCCTTCCGCTACGGGTCGAACAGCGGCTCGAAGCCACTGTAACAGTCGCACTGAAGGATGCCGCTGAACCCGGCCAGATGCTTCTGAGGATGCTCGCCACGCCGGTCGCTCGAGGCATAATAGATCGCCGCCGGCGGCGCAGGCCCGGCGAAGGGACGGTCATCGCGCGTATAGTTCCATATGCGCCCGGTCGCACACTTGCCCTTCGCCAGGATGCGGATGGTGGTGTCGTCGCCATGAAGGCGCTCGGCTGCGAGCACATGGCGCTCGATCAGGCGGAAGAGCGGCATGACGGCGAAGGTTCCGTGGCCGACCTGATCGGCCAGCGTCGACAGCGGCAAGTCAATCCCTTCGCACCTTGAAGCGCGCGCTCTGGCGGTTGAGTGGAGCATGCCGAACTTGTCGAACAGGATTGTCGCCAGCAGTTGGGGACCGATGAAGCCGCGCGGCGTGGCATGGAACGGCGCCGGCGGCTGGGTGATCTTCTCGCAATCGCGGCAGGTGAACTTCTCCCGCACCGTTTCGATGACCTTGAAGCGGCGTGGGATCTCCTCCAGCGTCTCCGTTATATCTTCGCCCAGTTTCGACAGCCGCGATCCGCCGCAGCAGGCGCAGGTGGTGGGCGGCTCGATGACGATGCGCTCGCGCTCGATGTCGGCTGGCCAGGGCTTGCGCATTGGCCGCTTGCGCGTGAAGGCGCGCACGCTCTGGGCCTTCGCGGCCGCGGCGGCCGCGGCAAGCTCGTCCTCGCTCGCCGAGGTCACGAGGTCTTCGAGTTGCAATTCCAACTGCTCGATCAGCCGCGCCGTCCGCTCGGAGCGCTGCCCGTACAGTTCGCGTTTCAGCTTCTCGATGCGCAGCTCGAGATGCGCAATCCGCGCCTCGGTGTCGGACAGCATGGCTTGTGCGTTGGCCGCTTCGGCCTGCCAGTTGGCAGCACCCGCGACCGCCACATCGCGTTCAGCCTGCAACGCCTCACGTTCAGCCAGCAGCGCCACGTAGGCGCTGGCAAGATCCGAGGGAAGATCAACCGGCTTCGAAGCCATGCGCCGATTGAATCACATTCCATTGTATTTTCAACTAAAAAATGCTACCCAACCCGAGTTGGACGCGACGTTTCCTGAGGGTTGCGCCAGTCTATCCCTGACAAGAGATAACTCAGCTGTGCAGGAGATACTTTCACAACTCCGCCCTCAACTGTCGGCCAGATGAAGCGGCCACGCTCAAGTCTTTTTGTGAACAGGCATGATCCTTGGCCATCATGCCAGATGACCTTCAACAAATTTCCGCGTTTCCCCCTGAAGCAAAACAGGTTGCCCCCAAGGGGATTATGTTTGAGGACCTCCTGCACCCGTAGCGCAAGTGATGGAAAGCCACATCTCATGTCGGTGTAGCCTGTGGCAAGCCACACACGCACGCCTTCTGTCGGGATCATCGCAGCATTTCCAGCCCCTGCAAGATCCGCAGCAGGACACTTACGTCGACAGTGCGGTCAACGATCACACGCCGGCCGTTGGCCCCGACGATTTCCATCCGGCCACCGGTAGACACCGCTTGGCTGGTCGCAGCTGCTACTTCAGAGCGCGATCGCGCAGGAGCAGGCTCTTCCGGCTCTATATCGTGCAGGCCGGGACCGACAACACCCATGTCAATGAAGGCGATCGGTGGGGTCTCGGGCAGCGGTGACCTCAAGAGCTACCAGCGTGCTCCTTGTCCGCGCCACGCGGCGGCCCTGCGCGCCCGCTTCGAGCGCCTGTTCAAACGACGAACCGGCTACGTCATGCTCGACCGGCTTCTTGCCAGGCTGCATCGCCGCAAGCATGAACTCCTGCGCGTTCTCGATCGTCCCGAGATCCCACTCCACACCAATGGTTCCGAAAACGACATCCGCACCTTCGTCACCAAGCGCAAGATCTCCGGCGGAACCGTCAGCGAGGCAGGCAAGAACGCCCGCGACGTCCTGCTCGGCCTGATGAAGACCTGCATCAAGCTCGACGTCTCATTCTTCCGCTATCTCGGCGACCGCCTCGGCATACCAACACAAGAGTCGATTCCGCCGCTCCCGGATCTCGTTAGGCAAGCCGCTCAAGCCTGACTGCCCGGTAATCTGCCCCGGTTACACATCCGCCAGCCTCAAAGGCCCATCGTCATGAATAAGACGGGCTTCTGTAACGGGCCTCGTCTTGTCAATCCCTCGTAACTTCGTCCGCTGCCGGGGTCTTGCTTCTGTCCGCAGTCGGCGCCTCGGCCGCTGCCTGATGGGATCTGATCGGGATCGGCTGGCCAATCTAGGGACGCGCAGTCATCAAACGAGCTGCTCCCGTCTTAGCGGCCTAACCGGGTCCACCGTCCCGGCAAGGGACGTCGTAACGGCAGGACCTGGTGTCGATGCCCGCCGTGTTCCTCCTATCCTTATCCTCTCATCGAACGCTTCACGACACGACTGCCGCAGGACGGCCTGTCGGCAGAAAGCGCTCAGCGCTGCGCATCATCTGGTGCAGAACCACCGCCAGCTTGCGCGCAAGCGCAACCTTGGCCTTTCGCATCCCGGCCCGCTTCGCCACCGCAAGCGCCCAGGACTTCAAGGCAGTCGCGATAGAACCACCAGATCAACTGGCGCATGATGTCGACGGCCTGACGTTGATCCGGGGTCACGGGTATCAATTTGTGGACGAGCCGCTCGGCGTGGACCCAGCACAGAGCATGGTCGCCGATGCGGAACTGGCCGGCATCATCGGACACGACCACGGTATCGCCGAGAAAGCCGTGGTGGCGGATCGCTCCCCACATCGCCCCTTCGGTGGCGATCCTGACTGGGTTGGGCTCAACCGCGAGCTGGTCGAGGCCGAGTGCGGCCAGATGCGCCTGCCATGCGGCGCTGTCGGCAAATGCCTTGTGCGGCGCAGCCGCCAGCCGCGCGATCACCGGACCGGCGAGGTTGCGGCCGCGCATATAGGCCAGGGCCTCTTCATTGATGAAGTAATCGCTGTGCCCGGCACGCAAGCGTCGCCAGGAACGCCTCCCGTGACTTCGATCGCCCGGTGCGGAACGCGGTGAAGCGGCGATCGCCGATCTGGGTGGTGTAGCCGTCCTGGTGGGCGTGGCGCGCCGACGTATCATCGACGGTGATCCAGGGCGCCGTAGCCAGCCCGGCGCGCAGCACGTCACGGTCCTCCGCCGCGAAGGCCTCCAGGCCCTCCGAAATCAGCCGCACCACCTGGCGCTTCGAAATGTCGACCCCGATCCCGGTCAACAACGCCGTCAACCGCTCCGTCGTCACCTGGCCTTGAATGTGACAGGCCAGAATGAAGCGGCGCAGGTTCGCGCCCCAGCCGCCGATGATCCCCGCCGGCAACGGCGCCACCATCGTTTCGCCGGTCGGTGTCACCCAGCGCTCGCGGCGATAGCGCACCACCTCGGCCGACAACGCCAGATCGCGCACCAGGATCGTCTCATACCCCTTGAAGCGAGAGCCCGCAGGAGCGCTCACCGCAACCGTCACCTCGCGGCTCACGCGACCGCCGTCGCGCTTGGCGCCGCGCCGGCGGCGCTTGCCCTTGCCAGATGTCGGCTGCGTCGCCTTCTCCATGCCCGATGGCTTGGTCGGCTTGACCGGGGGACGCGGCGGCAGGTCCTTCAGCCGGGCGATCTCATCCTTCAGGGTCTGGTTCTCGGCGCGTAGCGCCTGGTTCTCAATCTCAAGGCTCTCGACCCGGCCTTGAAGACCGCGCACTTCGCCGATCAGCGCAGAAACCAGCCCGCGGAGTTCCGCAAGCGACAGGCCTTCAAGCGAATCAGTCGATGGTAGCGTCACGGGCCTTTATCAACCAAAGACCGCAATATCCTTGTGATGTATGGCTTTTCATGCGATTCTTCGGGCTGGTCTAAGGAGGTGAGAATGCCTGAAATGCTTGCAGCGCTTTCCAACATTCGGACTGTTGAAGAAATGATCGCGGCCTTCCGGGATGAGCAGCATTGCCGTCGGTTGCTGGAAAGCATGGTGTGGCCGGATGGCCGGATCTGCCCCGCCTGCGGATACAAACGCTCGATTGCGCTTGCCGGTCGCGATACCGGCAAGCGTCGCGCCCGACCGGGTCTTTATCAATGTTCCAGCGGCGATTGCCGGTTCCAGTTCACGGTGACGACACACACGCCTCTGCACTCCACGAAGCTTCCCTTGCGTGTTTGGCTGAAGGCCATGTGGCTGTTACTGCAATCCGACAAGGGCTTGTCGTCGGTGCGCCTGGCCGAGGCGCTCGGGGTGAGCCAGCCAACGGCCTGGCGGATGGGACATGCACTGCGTCTCATGGTGGCGCGGGAGAACATGCTCGCCGGCACGGTGGAGATCGACCATTTCCATCTCGGTGGAAGGCCCAGAAAGAATCCCGACGACCCGCCTCCGGGCCGCGGCCGGAAAGGCCAGGCGAATACGGACAAAACGCCAGTCATGGCAATGGTGCGGCGCCCGAGTGACGTCATGCCTGGCACTCTGGCCGGTGACGCGCGTGCCGCGGTCGTGACCAGTCTCTCGGCGCGAGCAAGCGAACGCGTCATTGAAGCGCAGATCGAATTGGGAGCTCATTTGATGAGCGACGAGTGGAAGGCATTCATGGCCATTGGTAGAGCTTTGCCAAGCATGAGACAGTGAAGCATTCCAGCGGTGAGTATGTCCGGGACGCCGTCCACGTCAATTCGGTCGAAGGTTTCAACTCCCGCGTCCGCCGTACCATCGCCGGCGTCTTTCATCATATCAGCCCGCAGCATGCCGACCTGTATTTCCACGAGATCGGCTTCCGATGGTCGCAGCGCGTCGTCACAGGAAACGTCATTCGCAAAACCCGGCATGGCCGGGAGAGCGTGCGAACCCTGTGGTCGCGCGTGCCGCCTGCGCTGCAATTGACGAATGTTTTTCGCACCGCCACAGGTCGTCAGATGCGCCGAAGCCCGGATGGCGGCATCATCATCAAATCAGCCGTCGCTGTCTTTGGTTGATAAAGGCCGCGTCACGCAAAGGGTGAATCACGAACGCACGCGCCTGCAAACCCCCACCGCCCGGTAATCTGCCCCGGTTACGACGTCAGCATAGAAGCCCGCGGCCCTTTCGGCTGTATCCTCGGCCGCCCCATCCTTTCAGTCTGCGAATAAGCATCGGCGGCTTAAAAAATTTGGTTAACAGCGCTAATCGATGTGTGGTTCAAACCTAGCGCGTTTTTCGCTGCATCGGCGGCGGACATTGGTCGAAGGTATCAGCGTCCGCTAGGCTGGGTGGACGGTGCTGGAGGCGGAGGCAGGGGGAGTTCGAGTTGCTGTTCAAGAATGCCATCGGCGAGGATGAGTCGCGTGGAATCGCAGGACGAATGCGGTACAGTTGATCGGGCCATCTCAGGGCAGGCAGGTTCTTGACTTGATCAGAAGCAGGTGAGTCGCCATATTCCGACCTGGCTGTCCATTTCAGGTGGCCCATTTTATGGATGACGCCGGTCCGGCCGAATCGACGTCCATTTTTTTTGATTTGCTGGGTGCGCGCCAGGTCCGGGAGGAAATCTCCCGATTTATCAGGCGCTCCTTATCTTCTTGGAGGTGTCTATGAAGGATTCGCGCAGTTCCGAGCCAGTCTTGACGGCTATGTCGCAGGGGACCCTCATCATCCGCGCTTATCGTGAGCACCTTGGATATTCGATCGAGGACCTCGCAGTGGCGTGCGGGCTTGCCGCTGAGGAAATCCAAAACATCGAGTCGGGTCTGAGGTTCAACAAGGGCTATCGGGATCGGATAGCGAGATCGCTGTCCATACCTGTGGGAATTCTTGAGGCAGAGTCTGACATATCGGACGCCGCGTGATGTCGGATAATCTGCAAATGAGTGGCGCAGTACCGCCAAGAGAATTCTCGTCCAACTGTCCGAGTCAGGAATTGCACAAGGGTTCGCCGAATATGAAGTTGGAACGCTTCTTCATACTGTCTTAGGCGATATCGCCGCCCGGAGTGCTGCGACATGTGCACGAGAGCATCGGCTCGTGACGAAGGTTTGCCAACGGCGAACTCATGCTGGTCGGCAACGCGATACTGGCTGGAGCATCAGGTTGGCCGACGCCAGAAGGCATTCGCGTCTCCCCGTTCTTCGTTTCCAGGACCCGGGCGCTCTTGACGTTCGACTATCAGTCGCAAATTACACATCACAAGGAGCGATGCCCGCTGTGCTCTTGTCAGAGCGGCGAGATCTCGGCCGTGTCGGCCGATCCTGCCCAACTTGGTGGGCCGCTCTTGCACCCAGACACTGCCGGGTTGACTATGGGTGTCGGAACCGCGAAAAGGGGCCGCTCTTCATGAGTGGCGTGCGCCGGCAGTCTAACCCCAAGCCCCCCGCCCAGGCTGCCGGTGCGCTTCTAAGGAACGTCGACATAGGACACAACGTTTCCTTGTCCGACTTACGCCTCGATCAGATCCCGAGCTGCCAGCCAGTGTTCGACCGTCGCTTCCGCCTCTGCCTGGCGCCCGAGGCGCTTCCTCCAGCGAGGAGAGCCGATCACCATGGGGTGCCGCCAGTTCTGGCGCTCACCCACGTGCCATTTGCGATCTCGTGTCGGTGAGAGCACCGGAAGCACCTCCCTGCTTGAAAAGGGCAGGGCAGCTTGCGTCGCCCCTGTTGTTACTATTCTTCGCTGTGGTCGGTGTCGTCCTTGGCTTCGGAATCGGGACATTCGACTTTGCAAATAGGCCGCCGGAGCCGTTTTCGAGCACGACAATCATGCCGGCAGTGCCGGCAACGATGCCGCATGCAAAAATCCACAGATGGTTCTAGCCAAATGCTAGAGCAGATTCGACTTACACCGGGTCATATCCGGCTGCCTCGAAGTAGTTTCGGCATTCGGCCGGTTTGAAGGCGTCGAGGCAGTCGGCGATGACGGACCAGAGTTGATCGATGGAGCGGGCAGCTGCTTTTCTGAGTAGGGCCTTGAGCTTCGAGAACGCCATCTCGATCGGATTGAAATCGGGCGAATAGGGCGGCAGCAACAGAAGCCGTGCGCCGGTCCTTTGGATGGCCTCGCGAACGCCGGTGATCTTGTGAGCCGGCAGGTTGTCCATGACGACGATGTCGCCGGGAGAAAGTTCAGGTGCGAGCACCTGTTCGGCATAGGCCAGGAAGGCGGCGCCGTTCATCGGCCCGTCGAGCAGCATCGGTGCGGTCAGGCCGTTCAGCCGCAGTCCAGCGGTGAAGGTCGTGGTCTTCCAATGATGGGATGGACGCCCCCCTGACGGCATCGATGTGCCAGAGTGGTGGCGTTGAGAACCACCGAAGGGAGACGTCCATGACACAAGTTAGCACCATTGGCCTGGATCTGGCCAAGAACATCTTCCAAGCCCATGGCGCAGATGCCGCCGGCACCGTTGTGTTCCGCAGGAAGCTGCGGCGCGAACAGGTGCTGGCCTTCTTCGCTGCGCAGCCGCCATGCCTTGTGGCGATGGAGGCATGCCCAGGCGCTCATTATTGGGGTCGTGAGATCGGCACGCTCGGCCATACCGTCAGGCTGATCGCACCGGCTTACGTGAAGCCTTTCGTCAAGCGTCAGAAGAACGATGCCGCCGATGCCGAAGCGATCTGCGAGGCCGCGCAACGGCCGACGATGCGCTTCGTGGCGGTGAAGAGCCAGGAGAAGCAGGCCTCGGCTGTGATCTTCCGAACCCGCGACGTGCTCGTCGGCCAGCGCACTCAGCTCATCAACGCGATCCGCGGGCATATGTCCGAGTTCGGCCTGATTGCGCCGCAAGGCCCCTCGCATGTCGAGCGGCTCATCACGCAGGTTGAGGATCCTACCTCGGGCGTGCCGGAGGCCGCTCGCTGTTGCCTTGCCATGCTTGTCGAAGCGCTACGCCGCTTGCAGGATCAGGTTAGGTCGCTGGACGCGGAGATTGCGAAGCGGGCCAAAGCTGACGAAACGGCCCATCGGCTAATGAGCGTGCCTAGCATTGGGCCGCTGATCGCAACCGCGCTTGAGGCGATGGCTCCACCAGCAGAGACGTTCCGCTCTGGGCGCGATTTCGCAGCCTGGATCGGGCTGACGCCGATCCAGCGTTCGACCGGCGGCAAGGAGCGCCTCGGACGAACGTCGCGGATGGGAGAGCGAACGCTGCGACGCCTGCTCATCATCGCATCCAGCGCGGTAGTGCGCTGGGCCAAGCGCAAAGGCGTGCCATCCGGCTCGTGGCTCCATCGAATGCTGGCGCGCAAGCCGCCAATGCTGGTGATCGTGGCACTGGCCAACAAGACCGCGCGCATCGCATGGGCATTGATGACGAAAGGTGGAACCTACCGAGCTCCGACCGCCGCCGCATGAGTGCAGTGCAGTGAGCGAACGCGAGGCTGCCAGGAGGACGTGAGAAGGTCGAAGGACAGGTATGGCGCAACGTCGGCGAGGCGGGATCAGGAGAACCAGACGCATGGGGAGCGCTTCGAGCGCGTTCCAGTGATGTGGACCTGATCCTCGAACTCCCATACGGGCCCGCGGCCATGACGAAGCCGCAAAGAGAGGCCGAACACATGGCAGCACCCGATCACGCGCAGCAGCCTGAACCGAAGATTCTTCTTGCATCCGGCGGGGCGTCCACACATGACCATGAGGAACCGGCGCACGGCAGCGTTCGCCACGTTTGGCCCGCCCGCGCAGCCGCGCCATCTTGGTGGAGGCGGCAGTCTCATCAATGAAGATCAGCTTCTCGGGGTCGAGATCGAGCTGGCCGTCGAACCAGGCGCGACGGCGCGCCTTGACGTCGGGGCGCTGTTGTTCGCTGGCATGCGCCGTCTTTTTTTAAACGTGACGCAGCGCCTGTCGAGAAACATCCAGATCGTCGAAGGAACCACGCGCACGCCATGCCCGGCCGCCAGCCTCTCGGCAATCTCCGCCAGAGTGATGTCGGGCGTCTCCTCGATCAGGCCGAGGATGAAGGCTTCGTGAGGATCAAGCTTCGAGCACGACGGTTGGCCCTGCTTGCGGGCCGCCATCTCGCCTGTCTCGCGATAGCGGCGATACCAGTTCCCCGCCGTAGCAATCCCGATCCGGAACCGGCGTGCTGCCTCTCGCGTCGAAACACCCTCCGATATCGCCAAAATCACCCGACCGCGAAGGTCCGCACTCAAGCTGCGTGTCATCGTCATCTCCCTGCGAATCACAGGGAAAATGAAACAGACTTCCGCCACCGCGTGAATCCCAAATCTGACTCGGCGTTCACGGAAAATGCTCTAGCTGCCCAGCATATGTCCGGCATTTCGCAAGGCGCCTAGGAAGAGACTGGCATGGCCGTTGGCATCGATCTTGGCCTGCATCGACAAAGGCATGCTGTTCCAGTTTTCCAATGGCGCAATGAAATGTGAGAAAGTACCATTGACGATGCAATGGTGGGTAACAAGGCCCTGTCTGTCCAACGCCAGCACACCGGTGTGGTCGCCCTGATATCGGATGGCTGCGACCCGCTGGACCTCCGCGTCACCGTCGACGCGCACGTCGAAAAGCAGGATACCGCGGCTCCTGGTGGCTATCTCCGCGGCCTTTTCCGCGAAGCTTAAGGAGAGAGAGCGGACGCTTTCGACCGCCATCTGGAAAACCATCAAATCCAGTTCATCCACTGCCATAAGGTAACTGCACGTAACACAGGGGTCATTGCAATCGACGCACACGGCTTGTTCACAGATGTCGGCTCACGACCGATCATTTAGTTTGGGTTTGCCGGTCGGCCACTGACCGAGGGCGTGCTCCGGTTCGAACCGATCCTGAAGCGGAATGCGCGGGATCTACGGAACCCGAAGAGCCGGCCAGCCAAGTTGCCGCGACAATTGATGTCGATCATTCCAGACATCTGCATTTCGGCGCGGCTGCGAAAAAATGCCACCTGGTAAATCCGTTCTTTGCGGCAAGCCCATCCTCGGGCCGTCTTGTACATGAAACCCTCGCGCGGCGTCCCTCGAAGCTCGGCACCGCCGGGCGCTTGATCAGGTCACGTCGAGAACCCTGTTTCCGAAGAGTCGTACCTCCTTCAGAGCATATTCTGGTACGCCTTCGAACATCCACTGAAGCGTCCGTTTCCGTGTTCCCTGCAGGCTCACCGCCTTGAGCGCGCCTTGCACACAGCGGCACGTCCGAGCATGAAACTTGTCCCCCGTTCACTTCACAAAATGGATTTCCTGAAGTACTGGGAGCGCAGAGAAATCTCCGGTCGCAGCCTACCCGGTTAAAACAAGGACCCAACGATGAAAACTCTAGTCGTCTGCTCCGGCGGATTGGACTCCGTTACTCTTGCTCACAAGGTGGCAGCGGAGTACGAGCTCGCCGGCCTCCTATCTTTCGATTACGGCCAACGGCACCAGAAGGAATTGGGATTCGCCGCCCTTTGCGCTGAACGACTGAACGTACCGCATCGCAGCATCGACATCCGCCAAATCGGCCGCGGCCTTTCCGGCTCCGCGCTGACCGACGGTGTGGATGTGCCGGATGGGCACTACGCCGAAGACACGATGAAGGTCACGGTGGTGCCGAACCGGAACGCCATCATGTTGGCCACCGCCTTCGGTCTCGCCGCCGCGCACAAGGTCGAAGCGGTGGCGACTGCCGTGCACGGTGGGGATCATTTCATTTATCCCGACTGCCGTCCGGCCTTCATCGACGCTTTCCAGATGATGCAAGACCGCGCGCTCGACGGCTACGCGAAGGTTCGCCTTTATGCGCCCTATGTGAATCTCACGAAGGCAGACATCGTTAGGGATGGAGCAACATACGGCACGCCATTTGCGCAGACCTGGTCCTGCTACAAGGGCGCCGAGCGTCACTGCGGGAGGTGCGGGACCTGCGTCGAGCGGCGCGAGGCGTTTCATCTCTCTGGGCACCTGGACCCCACCGACTACGAGGACTCCGACTTCTGGCTCGATGCGCTGCGAAGGAGGATCGCATAATGTTTCGCATCACCAAGGAATTCCACTTCTCGGCCTCGCATCAGCTCACCTCGTTGCCGCCCGATCACCAATGCGCGCGCCTGCACGGGCATAACTACATCGTCGAAGTGGAGCTTTCAGCGAATGGACTGAACGACAACGGTTTCGTGCGCGACTATCACGATTTGGCGCCATTCAAACGCTATATCGACGAGAGCTTCGATCATCGACATCTCAACGACGTGCTCGGACATGAGCGAGTCACCGCGGAATCCCTGGCCAGACATTTTTATCTATGGTGCAAGGCACTCCTGCCCGAAACCTCGGCCGTGCGGGTGAGCGAAACGCCGAAAACCTGGGCGGAATACCGGCCATGACCGATCCGCATCCCGCAATCCGCGTGAGCGAGATTTTCGGGCCGACGATCCAAGGCGAGGGCGTGCTCATCGGTTTGCCGACGGTCTTCATCAGAACCGGCGGGTGTGACTATCGCTGTTCCTGGTGCGACAGTCTCCATGCGGTGGACAATCAATACCGCCATGAATGGGAGATGATGCCAATCGACGCGGTATGGCAAACCGTCGTTACGCTTTCCGGCGGCCGGCCAGTAATGGTGTCGCTATCAGGCGGAAATCCGGCCATTCAGCCGTTTCGTGCGCTCATCGAGCGAGGCCATGGTGAAGGTTACCGTTTTGCGCTCGAGACCCAAGGTTCGGTGGTCAGGGACTGGTTTGCCGACCTCGACGTGCTGGTCCTCAGCCCTAAGCCGCCTTCAAGCGAAATGAGGACCGATTGGGCCACTCTCGAGGCGTGCGTCGATGCGGCGCAGGAGAAGCCGCAGATCGTGCTCAAGCTCGTTGTTTTCGACGAGAGCGACTACGCCTACGCGAAAGGCGCCGCGGAGCGATTTCCGCGCCTTCCGGTTTACCTGCAACCCGGCAATCACACGCCGCCCCGTCCTGGCAACGAAGACGCGTCTGTCGATCTGGACGGAATAATGAAACGCATGGAGTGGCTGGTTGAAAAGGTAACCGCCGACAGGTGGTTCGAAGCCCGCGTGCTGCCGCAGCTGCACGTTCTGCTGTGGGGCAACAAGAGGGCCGTCTAGCCTGCGTCTTTCGCACTGGAACTGCGTCTGCGGATCTTCGGTTAGCAGGGTCGGCCCCCATTGACGGCGTTGTCGGGTACTTGCGGACTTATGGTACCGGCACCAAGAGCGTGGCCAGCCGCGTTTGATCCGACTTTGATGGGGCATCCTTGTGGTCCGAATTCAGGGAGCGCGATGGGCCAGATTGTGCATGGGAGCATCACGACGACAGAGGTGATCCATCGAGCAATACATCATGGTCAAGACGGCCTGAGGACGCGGGCCAACGCTACGGCACAAATCACAAGACCGTTGGCAACCTGGCGCGAGAACTCCATGTCCATCACCGCATGCAGGTCCACGACCGACAACCCCTGCGCCCACTCAAAGGTTGGCGCGACGCTACCATTAAACAGTATCTCGTATCGCGATCCCGGCGCCTCCTGCAGTTGGCACAGTTCTTGCGGCGTCCTGCGCGAATGGGCGAGATTTAGCCGATCGACCGAAGCACCGGTTCCCGACCCCAGGGAAAGCTCCGCAAATCAACTGTTTTGTCCTCGTTGATTATCGAACTCAGGGATCTGCAGATCCATTTTTCAGGGGAGGGCGGTGCCGCGCGTCTTTGGTCGATAAGATGGATTGGGAGAGGACCATGAGTGTTCAAAGCAAGCGATTGACCCGATTTGGCATTGCGCTGGAAAACAGGCATAACCTTCGCATTGAGGAGGTTATGCGCCTCGGCGTACTTCGCGATGGGGTCCAGCTTCTCACGACAGAAATCCGGTTACCGATCTTGGGGCAAGTGATCCCCCGCATCGAGATTGAATTGTCCAACGGAGTATTCCGAAAGAAAATCACCGCGAGAGTGAACTCCGATTCGCCCTTCATGTTCGACGGCGAGGCGTTGATCGCGACAATCAATGGTGTGACCGAGCACGTACCCTGCCGTCAATTTATTGATCCAGACAGAGCGCCGACCGGTATGTACAATTTCGGCATAACACGCAAAAATGGCGCTCGCAGCTTCGTTTTTGATCATCATGTTTATTGCTGCTATTCTTGTGATTATTGCTTTAAGGAGAACGAATGGGAGGTAATGGCCATACGCGGCGGGGGTAGCACAGACTACCAATCCAACTTCCAAGAGTGCCTCTCCTATATTGAGCGTAACGGTCATAACTTCAACAGTCTGTATGACATTGTCTGGCTCTGCACAGGGAGCATCAAGGACGAAGCACAAGAACTCGAACGGCACGCGGCACTCGCACGACGACTGCGTGACGCAGGCTACGCACACGACATTTATTTATCCCAGGTGGTTCCTCCGAGCGTCAGGAACGACCGAGTACGACGGATAGAATATCTTACTCAACTTCGGGAAGCAGGCGTCACACGGTTTAATACTGGTGTCGAGATAGTCGGCGCCGAGGTGCGACGAAAATACATCCGCGGCTTTAAAGGCACGTATGTCTTCAGCGACTATTTGCCTATTTTCGCTGATGCGGTCGACGTTTTCGGTCCCTTCCGTGCCGGCAGTTGCCTCCTGACCGGAATAGAACCATCCGACAGTACGATCGCTGGACTAAAAGCTCTTGCCGAGCTTTCCGTCGTGCCCGCGCCAACTGTGTTCACTCCGTTCGTGACAAAGCAACTGGCTATCTCCTTCTGTTTCGATCTGGACGAACTGCTTGACGCTCACGCTCGTTTCCACGCCCTGATCGAGCGTCATAAGCTGCCGGTATTTTCGGGCGTGTTCAGCCTTGCCTGACCGATTTCCCATCCGACCCGGAACTTATGACCTTCGTGAGCTGACCCACTCCAATCAGCCAAGGGCGAGGAAAGATGAAACACATAATGCCAGCCTGTTCAGGCTTGAGCGCGGCACTGGGGCAGCGTGGTTAGACGCAACCGCTTTCGAACGATCCGCCGCGAACTCCATCCACGATATTGGGCGCCCGCTTGGCTGACGCGGTCAAGCAATTGACCTTCGAGATCGCGGTCCAACGTGGCACCGCGCTTGGACTCAAGTCAGCCGACGGTCGCTTGAGGGATCGACCCGTTGTTTCTTTTCGAAATCCGCAGAGCTGGCGTCGACGGCTCGCATCCGGCGCAGCTGATCCGAGCGGTGCGGCGGCAGCCCAGCGTTCGCGCGCCAGGAGCGCAACTATTGTCGCAACGCGGCCGGTCGACTTCCGTCATTTGTGGCGCGCCGGACTATATGGGGTCGCAGCGGCAATCGTTTGGCCGCTGCCAGACTGCGGTGTAACGCTCAGAGTGACCTCCAATCCCCGACACTCAGCCCTTCTCTCGATAAGGTCACGCGCCAGCGGCGTGTGCTGAAATCCGCACAAGCACGGAGTGAGGTCCGGCGCGTTTCTCGCGCCGCCGCTATTTCGCCTTCTTTCCTATCGTGATATCATTTCCTTGCGCGGGCGACACTGCTGGCGACCCCAAGCGGATCCCGCTTGTGAGCCCGGCTGCTCAAGGCAGGCCGCACTGTGCCACAATGCCTACCGCCGCGACGAGATTGACGCCGAGAGCGTGCGCCATCTGACGCTGGCGACCAAGGACCGGCAGAAGGATGCGGTTTCTCCGCTTTTTTCACAGGAAAGGCGCACCAAGAACGGGGGACACCTCAATACAAGCGTCCGCAGCGTTCAACATACGTTCGCTTGGATTAAATCCTGGCAGCATTTGCCCCAGGATCATAGCGTGGCCTTTATCAACCAAAGACAGCTACGGCTGATTTGATGATGATGCCGCCATCCGGGCTTCGGCGCATCTGACGACCCGTGGCGGTGCGAAAAACATTCGTCAATTGCAGCGCAGGCGGCACGCGCGACCACAGGGTTCGCACGCTCTCCCGGCCATGCCGGGTTTTGCGAATGACGTTTCCTGTGACGACGCGCTGCGACCATCGGAAGCCGACCTCGTGGAAATACAGGTCGGCATGCTGCGGGCTGATATGATGAAAGACGTCGGCGATGGTACGGCGGACGCGGGAGTTGAAACCTTCGACCGAATTGACGTGGACGGCGTCCCGGACATACTCACCGCTGGAATGCTTCACGGTCTCGTGCTTGGCAAAGCTCTTACCAATGGCCATGAATGCCTTCCACTCGTCGCTCATCAAATGAGCTCCCAATTCGATCTGCGCTTCAATGACGCGTTCGCTTGCTCGCGCCGAGAGGCCGGTCACGACCGCGGCCCGCGCGTCACCAGACCGACGACAAGCCCTTGTCGGATTGCAGCAACAGCCACATAGCCTTCAGCCAAACACGCAAGGGAAGCTTCGTGGAGTGCAGAGGCGTGTGTGTCGTCACCGTGAACTGGTACCGGCAATCGCCGCTGGAACATTGATAAAGACCCGGTCGGGCGCGCCGCTTGCCGGTATCGCGGCCGGCAAGCGCAATCGAACGTTTGTATCCGCAGGCGGGGCAGATCCGGCCATCGGGCCACACCATGCTTTCCAGCAACCGACGGCAATGCTGCTCATCCCGGAAGGCCGCGATCATTTCTTCAACAGTCCGAATGTTAGAAAGCGCTGCAAGTATTTCAGGCATTCTCATCTCCTTCAGATCAGCCCGAAGAATTGCATGAAAGGCCATAGGTCACAAGGATATTGCGGTCTTTGGTTGATAAAGGCCCATAGCGTTGAGGAACAGCGAACCCCCAGACGCGGATGTGTGCCCTATCGCCAAGCTCAAATTTGAAGGGCGACCACCATAGCGGAATGCAATATTCTGCGCATTCGAAGCGTCAGATAAACCTCGTTTCTTTTTACCTCCCCGCTCATATTTATTTGTTCTTTCCTGCCGGATCACCAACTTCGGTATTTTGAAAGTGGTGGCGGCCGGTGCAATGCGCGTTCTCTGGCCATGCGTGCTGCCTCTCGCGCCGGGCCAAATCTGTTACGTGGCCGGCAACGCGGTAGTCGGCGGACCACGCCGTTCTATCGGTAGCGTGGCAGTCCCGCATTCAGCGCGCTTTCCTCAACCTGGCCGAACGCGATCGCACATCTCGGGATCTATTCAGCCGGCCTTGGTCTTCCCGTCCCGCCATCGGCGTCTTTCGCCGAAAGCCTCGCCAAAGGGATAGGCACGAAGCGCGCCGGACGCGTGCTTCAGATCGCGGCCGGCGCGACGATGATCGTCGTAGGCTTTCGCCCCTGGGTGATCGTACAAGTCCCCATTGTCAGAAGGATCGGTTGACGTGGACGCCGTCGGCGCCAAGCTCGCGCCGCCTGTCGACAGCGTGGCCCTTGGCGTGTTGATAAAGCCACAGCGGTCGCAAGAAATCCCGTTCGGATTGACGAAAATGACGTTGCCGCCATCCCATACACCTCCATCATGCCATTCAAGGTCGAGGCTCTGGTCGAGGTCACCTCATTGGGATGACGGCGGCCGGAATTGCCTGGACCAAGCTGCCAAGCTGTGAGCCCGACACCTCATCTATGAAGTTGTTGAGGATGGCGCCGGTGTTCGGGCATTGAAGTCCTGTATCGATTGTGCGACAGGCCTTCCCCGTTGGACCGCCGGCGAAGGCATGCGTGGGCGCGGCACCACATCGCCGCCAGCCAAGCCATCCCTTGTGCGTTGATGGCCATGCCGCCAAGATCGCATTCGCTACCGGCATGAAGCCTCAGTGTGGTGGAGGTGTCGAGAGGCACCTGCTCCAGACTGGCGATCGGTTCGAAGCGGACAAACACGTAGCTCAGCTCATAGCCTGCCTAGCCGAAGGCGCGTATCGTAGCAGGCCGCCGTCCCTCTGACATAGGTCCAAAAGATCGGGCCAGGCGATTTCGCAAGCCGGGCGCGGGTTTGCACCGGTCGCATCAAAAAGCTGTCCGCCCGGCCAATTCTGTCCCTCACATAAACCTGACGGTCAGCCGCAAACGGTATACCACCTGTCGAATCGGCCATTGTTTGGAGCCGCACATAGAGCGCCGTAACAAACCTTCTCACCCTTGAAGTTGGCCAGGAACTGCAGCAAATGCGAGATTTCGCGCTGTTTATCTCCGTCCCCGATAAGCTCCGGACTGCCCAGCGAATTCAGTGCCAGCTCGATCAGCTCGATCGCCCGATCTTTGTTGCCGCTCTCGTGATAGTACAGAGCTGCCACCGGATAAGGCAGGAGCTTACATTGGTCGCTTTCTGGGGGATTCAGTGCCAGAATGTGTTCGGACAGCTGTTTTCCCATCGCCAAGCGTTCAGCAGACGGAAAGTGCGAATAGTCAAAGTTCGGAAAGAAGAGTTCGTCTAGAGCATTTTCCGTGAACGCCGAGTCAGATTTGGGATTCACGCGGTGGCGGAAGTCTGTTTCATTTTCCCTGTGATTCGCAGGGAGATGACGATGACACGCAGCTTGAGTGCGGACCTTCGCGGTCGGGTGATTTTGGCGATATCGGAGGGTGTTTCGACGCGAGAGGCAGCACGCCGGTTCCGGATCGGGATTGCTACGGCGGGGAACTGGTATCGCCGCTATCGCGAGACAGGCGAGATGGCGGCCCGCAAGCAGGGCCAACCGTCGTGCTCGAAGCTTGATCCTCACGAAGCCTTCATCCTCGGCCTGATCGAGGAGACGCCCGACATCACTCTGGCGGAGATTGCCGAGAGGCTGGCGGCCGGGCATGGCGTGGGCGTGGTTCCTTCGACGATCTGGATGTTTCTCGACAGGCGCTGCGTCACGTTTAAAAAAAGACGGCGCATGCCAGCGAACAACAGCGCCCCGACGTCAAGGCGCGCCGTCGCGCCTGGTTCGACGGCCAGCTCGATCTCGACCCCGAGAAGCTGATCTTCATTGATGAGACTGCCGCCTCCACCAAGATGGCGCGGCTGCGCGGGCGGGCCAAACGTGGCGAACGCTGCCGTGCGCCGGTTCCTCATGGTCATGTGTGGACGCCCCGCCGGATGCAAGAAGAATCTTCGGTTCAGGCTGCTGCGCGTGATCGGGTGCTGCCATGTGTTCGGCCTCTCTTTGCGGCTTCGTCATGGCCGCGGGCCCGTATGGGAGTTCGAGGATCAGGTCCACATCACTGGAACGCGCTCGAAGCGCTCCCCATGCGTCTGGTTCTCCTGATCCCGCCTCGCCGACGTTGCGCCATACCTGTCCTTCGACCTTCTCACGTCCTCCTGGCAGCCTCGCGTTCGCTCACTGCACTGCACTCATGCGGCGGCGGTCGGAGCTCGGTAGGTTCCACCTTTCGTCATCAATGCCCATGCGATGCGCGCGGTCTTGTTGGCCAGTGCCACGATCACCAGCATTGGCGGCTTGCGCGCCAGCATTCGATGGAGCCACGAGCCGGATGGCACGCCTTTGCGCTTGGCCCAGCGCACTACCGCGCTGGATGCGATGATGAGCAGGCGTCGCAGCGTTCGCTCTCCCATCCGCGACGTTCGTCCGAGGCGCTCCTTGCCGCCGGTCGAACGCTGGATCGGCGTCAGCCCGATCCAGGCTGCGAAATCGCGCCCAGAGCGGAACGTCTCTGCTGGTGGAGCCATCGCCTCAAGCGCGGTTGCGATCAGCGGCCCAATGCTAGGCACGCTCATTAGCCGATGGGCCGTTTCGTCAGCTTTGGCCCGCTTCGCAATCTCCGCGTCCAGCGACCTAACCTGATCCTGCAAGCGGCGTAGCGCTTCGACAAGCATGGCAAGGCAACAGCGAGCGGCCTCCGGCACGCCCGAGGTAGGATCCTCAACCTGCGTGATGAGCCGCTCGACATGCGAGGGGCCTTGCGGCGCAATCAGGCCGAACTCGGACATATGCCCGCGGATCGCGTTGATGAGCTGAGTGCGCTGGCCGACGAGCACGTCGCGGGTTCGGAAGATCACAGCCGAGGCCTGCTTCTCCTGGCTCTTCACCGCCACGAAGCGCATCGTCGGCCGTTGCGCGGCCTCGCAGATCGCTTCGGCATCGGCGGCATCGTTCTTCTGACGCTTGACGAAAGGCTTCACGTAAGCCGGTGCGATCAGCCTGACGGTATGGCCGAGCGTGCCGATCTCACGACCCCAATAATGAGCGCCTGGGCATGCCTCCATCGCCACAAGGCATGGCGGCTGCGCAGCGAAGAAGGCCAGCACCTGTTCGCGCCGCAGCTTCCTGCGGAACACAACGGTGCCGGCGGCATCTGCGCCATGGGCTTGGAAGATGTTCTTGGCCAGATCCAGGCCAATGGTGCTAACTTGTGTCATGGACGTCTCCCTTCGGTGGTTCTCAACGCCACCACTCTGGCACATCGATGCCGTCAGGGGGGCGTCCATCCCATCATTGGAAGACCACGACCTTCACCGCTGGACTGCGGCTGAACGGCCTGACCGCACCGATGCTGCTCGACGGGCCGATGAACGGCGCCGCCTTCCTGGCCTATGCCGAACAGGTGCTCGCACCTGAACTTTCTCCCGGCGACATCGTCGTCATGGACAACCTGCCGGCTCACAAGATCACCGGCGTTCGCGAGGCCATCCAAAGGACCGGCGCACGGCTTCTGTTGCTGCCGCCCTATTCGCCCGATTTCAATCCGATCGAGATGGCGTTCTCGAAGCTCAAGGCCCTACTCAGAAAAGCAGCTGCCCGCTCCATCGATCAACTCTGGTCCGTCATCGCCGACTGCCTCGACGCCTTCAAACCGGCCGAATGCCGAAACTACTTCGAGGCAGCCGGATATGACCCGGTGTAAGTCGAATCTGCTCTAGCGCCGCAATCATCCAATTCTCGGAGTTTCTGTTAATCGCGTCGCGAACGAATTGGCGCATGACGGGCAAGCCAGCCTGCATGTCGCGCATTTTGTGAAGCAACAGATTCACATGAGACCGGCGGAAACCGAGCTTGTCCGGCAACAAGGCGATGCCCTCTTCGATCGCCGAGAGCGCCGTCTTCCACTCCTGTTTCTCCACCGCCGCCCAATATCTATCATTGATCGGCTTCTTCAGCGCTTGTTCGCGCGCTATGTTTTCGCCTTCCGCGATCCGGTCCGTATCGGCCGATTTTGCTTGATCGCTGGCGCGCCAGCTGCCGTTAAGCACCTTCGGCAAGACCTCATCGAGTTCCATCGGATGACCGATAAAGGCGATGTGGCCGTCTCGGTCGACCACGAACATGGTCGGAATCGCGACAGAAAAGCTGGGCTCCATCCAAAGCTTGTCCATTTCGCCCGTGGAGTCGAACGCGATCCGATAGTTCAGATTCGAGAACTTTTCAGTCCACCAAGCGTCCAACTTGCTTCGGGCCTCATCGGCCGTTGGAGCGTCTTCAGAAGCCGCGATTCCGACGATCTCAACTCCGCTCTCCCTGTATTTCTCCTGCAGCTGCATCAGATGGGGCATCCCGTCCACACATGGTCCGCACCACGTTGCCCAAAATTCGACGATGTACACTTTGCCGGGCTGAAAGCTCGTGAGGGGCTCGCCACGCAGCCAGTTCTCGACTTTAATCGAAGGAGCCGGGAACTCGATCTGTAATGCCACCAATGTTGCTCTCCAAAGCTTGCTTTCTGCGCGAGCTTGTTCCCGCTCAGAGAGACGGCACACGGGTTCAGGGGAGAAAGCATTGCTCGTCTTGCCCCATTGCGTGCAGTCACCATCAAGAGTGCAAAAGCCGTGCCAGCGCGCTCAGCGCACAGTAAGCGCCTGATTGCTTGGAAAAACCTCCACGTGCCCAGATGGCCGGTCGTGATGAACCTGACATTTTTGCTTGCGGACGACGCGGCTGAGGTGGTCGTCGACTGGAGAAGCTACATCGACCCGACCGGGGCGGATATGCGCCTCCATGCGGCCAGCCCGAGGACTATACCTGCGCGCCAGCGGCGCGGCGCGTGGCGCGGTGTCTACATGACCCCGGGAACCGTTCGGTGGGCCGCGCCGCCGTGAGACGCATGCGGAACTTGCCCGGTAATCGGCCGCATTCCGGCATCTCTGACTCGATCCCGGCAACACGGCGAAGTTAACACGGCCGGCTCACTGGCTGCATGTCCAATTCGCCATGATGGGACAAGCTGGAAAGCGCCGTCACCGCTGTTGTCGATCGGTCCGCGCGTTGGCGGGGCAGGCGCGGTTTTGTCCCGAGGATGAACCCAACCCCGTGTTCCCTACTGTGCCATTTTTCGTTTTCGGACCAATGCGTCGGCGGCGAACCGGGATCAAGGTACCGACCGATGGAACGCAGGTAGGCAACGCTCTTTCGTATCAAAGAATCGCGGTCTTCAAACGCCTCGCCTATGCACTCCAGCTCATCGTACGCCGCCAGCGTTTCTTCGACGTCGCCAAGCACATAGCGAGTATCGCCGACAGGACAGATATCGCAGCCAGCCTTGATCAGCGTCACAACGAAGGCGGGGATATCGCTCGCCTTCATCAGTCGCTTGTTACCTGTCATCATAAGCCTGCCCTCAATTGACGGCGAAGAGGCTGGAGCTGAGCCTTAAGTTGGCACATCAGCTTGAGCGTGCGTCTGTCGATCCGCCAAGTTGATCTGCGTGGGGTACCCCCAGCAGCTTTGACTCCGGCAGGTGTTCACCGGGAGCTTGGCCGATGACGACAATCTCATCTGCCCCGAACCTGTCGGTGCTAAGCCCTTTCGTTTGGACTGCTTTGCCGTGCTCGATCTTTTGCCAGTGACCGTTTCGCGGCCGTGCAATGTTGTAGACATCGCAAGCCCGCGCGATATGCTGATCGCGAACTCCGAGTTCACGGGCGATATGTGTCATCGGCTTGGCCCAGACCAAATCATAGAGCTGAGCCCGGCTTAGGCTGACCATTGACGCCTCCCATATCTTATGTCTCGAGCCACCCGACCCTGGGGTTCTCTAAGCTTAGCGATTCTCGCTGTCTACGCTCGAATGCCTGCGCCCTTCCCATCATACAAGGTCAACTCTACGCAGCCGGTTGCCGCCGCTAGATTCCAACGACGAGTGCACCGCCGCTCAGACCCGCGCCTGCTGCCGCCAGAAGAATTTTCTCGCCCTGCCGAAACGGCTCCGTCTGGTGGGCCAGCGACAGCGAGAGAGGGATCGTCGCGGCGGAAGAGTTGCCGTATTCGGCGATCGTCTTGACGATCGCGTGATCGGCAATGCCGAGGTTCCTCCCGACGGCATCGAAAATTCGGGCGTTAGCCTGGTGCGGAACGAACCGATCGATATCCCGCGACCGCATCCCGGCCGCGGCGAGCGCGTCCTGCGAGCAGGCAGTCATCATCTCCACGGCCTTGGCGAACACTTCGCGGCCGTCGGCGATCGTCATGCGGGTTTGGTAGAGGTCAAGATTGCCGTGGAATGGTGTGTTGCTTCCTCCGGCGGGAATCTGGATCAGCCCATAGCGCGAGCCGTCGGAATCCACCGAAGCGCCGAGAATACCCCGATCCGGCTCCTCGCACGGGCCGAGGGGTGGACGGCGCCGGAAGGCACGACCGGACGCCTATGGCCCAAGACCTTCGTATCTGGTCCGCAATGCGACGGTAGCCGATGAATGGTCAAAACGTAGCGCATCGGTTCACGATCGACTGAAAACCGTGACCGGTCCTCTGCGGTGCTCAGACTGCCACCGAGTGCCTGGCCGTTCCACTTTCAAAATATTTGTCGAACTTCGCCGCAACGCTCCTCACGAAGGGACGGCTTTCCGCCAGCACGACGAAACTTTCGCCTTGCAGTTCAAGCAGTCGAGCAGGATCCTGAAGAGCGATTGAGCTTGCCTGAAAAAGGAGCTTTTGGCCGGCTTCCCCGAAGCTCTCCACTCTCATGATTGCTGACAATGGCCTTTGACATAAGCTGCGGCCCGCCGATCCGATCGGCGGTCGAGGCACTTGTACGGCGGATATGAGGTGCAAGAGGCGGGACTTGAACGTCGGTCAACAATCTCTCATCCGCGGGTCGGGCCGCATGACCTGGTTTCGTTTGGGGCTGCCTCTGTCTAGGTGGCGAGCGTCGAGGCTCATAGTGGAGACGAGGGCTCCCCGGCATTGTCCCGCCTCCAGCGCCGCATACCGCGCCGAGGCTGATCCTGTGTTGTGGTCTCCTCTGCTGGCTGTCTGTCAAATAGTGGTCACGCCGCCTTTGGCGCGGACTGAACCGTGCAGGCGATCGACCAGATGAAGCCCACCATCTCGCGTGCGATGGCGACATTGACGACGTTCGCATTCTTGCCGCGCGCGCTCAGCCGACGATATCGGGTGCACAGTCGAACTTGCGCTTTCCACCCGATATCGCGAACGACTTTCGGCAGCGCCTCGATCCGGTCGACCTTATGCCGGCCGATGCGCGCTCTCATCCGGTAAGCCCAGGCGCCTTCGACCAGCGCGCGCCGGGCATGAGTGTTGCCGGTCTTGGTGATGCCGCCGCGCCAGACGGTCTCACCACTCGATTGTTCTCCGGGGACCAGGCCGAAATAGGCCATGAGCTGGCGTGGGTTTGAGAAGCGTGTGAAGTCACCGACCTCCGCGACCAGCACCACGGCATTAATCAGCGCGATGCCGCGCATCGCCTGCAAGGCGTCAACGACCGGGCGCTGGTTCCATTCCGGGAGCAGGCTGAGTATCTGTTCCTCGACCTGCTGCAGGCGCCGTTCCGCATCCATGACGGCATCGACGTAGTCCTGAAATGCGATCTGCTGAGCGGGATGGTCGAAGGCCAATGTCGAAAGCCATCGCCGGTAAGCCTTTCGCCAGGCCGTCCCACGCTCATGCTTGCGCCCGTGACGCAGCAGAAATCCTTGAAGATGTTGGCGCGCTCGCGTCACCACCTGTCGCACGACGCTGCGCAGCCGGATCAGGTCGCGCATGGCTTCATGATCGGCGTCGGGCACCCAAACGGGGGTCAGCTCTCCGGCCCGATTGAGGCGAGCGAGCATGGTGGCGTCGCGACGGTTCGTCTTCACCCGATCGCCAGGCTTCCGCGGAATCAGCGACGGCGCCACCACGTCGCACCGATGGCCGAGGCGCGTGAGTTGGCGATGAACGCCATAGCCGCACGGGCCGGCCTCATAGCAAAACGCCAGCGGCTTGCCGGACCGCCCGAGACGGTCGCACAGCTTGCTGATGGTATCAGCATCATTGGCAATCTCGCCGAGATAGTCCACCGCGCCGGAGCGTCCGCTCTCCGCCACCGCGACCGAGATCCGTTCCTTGTGAATATCCAAACCGACAAATCTGATATGGTCCATATGGCCCGTCTCCTATGCATGAGGCTCTGCGCCGGCCAGCCGGCTTAACCCTCGTACCGTTGCATATCGGATGACGGGCCGCCCTCAGGCCCAGCAATCATAGGGACTAGGTCGATCGCCGAGAAGGCGAAATCGCACATCAGCCGCTCGATGATCCAGCCACGGACGCGATCGTCGTCGGAAAAGGCGATGCCGCGGACGGCGGCCAGCCCGCCATTGGCGACCATACGTCCGTACTCAGCGGTCGAAGGATTGTTCTGCAGGTAGCCCTGGCGAAACCGGCTGATGGACGAGGGACCGACACCGATCAGCGTCTCGCAGCGATCCTCTGTGTAGCCTTGGAAGTTGCGATGCAGGGCCCCTGTGCAGGCCGCCACCGCCAGCGCATCGCCCGGCTTGGCGAAATGGTCGAGGCCTATTGCTTCATATCCCTTGTCCAAAATCGCCCGCGCGGCGAGTTGCGATTGCGCGAACCGCTCCGTGGGACCGGGGAGCCATGCCTCGTCGATCATCGTCTGATGTTTCTTGAACCAGGGCACGTGAGCGTAGCCGAACAGCGCCATCCTGTCCGGTTCCAGGGTGAGCGCCTGCGCGACGGTAGAACACAGGCTCTCCCTGGTTTGATGCGGCAGGCCGTAGAGCAGATCCAGATTGACGGACTCGACGCCACGGGAACGAACTCCGTCGACGACTGCCTTGGTCTGCAAAAAGCTTTGTTCGCGGTTGATCGCCTTTTGCACTTTCGGATCGAAATCCTGCACGCCGAGGCTCGCCCGCGTCATGCCAATTTCGGCAAGTGCATTAAGGCGTGCCTCGTCCATATCGTTCGGATCGATCTCGATGCTGATTTTCGTATTCGGAACAAAATCGAAGCTGTCCCGCATGAACGCGCCTAGAGCCACCATATCCTCAGGCTTCAGCATTGTCGGCGAGCCGCCGCCGAAGTGGATTGCGCGGACGAAGACCTTCCCGCTGATAAGGGCGGCAACCGTCGCGATCTCCGCGCGTAGCGAGCGCAGATAAGCGGTCACCGGCTCATAGTGGCGCGTCTGCTTGGTATGGCACGCACAGAACCAGCAGAGCCTGTCACAATAGGGAATATGCAGGTAAAGCGATATCTCGTCACCGCCTTCGAGGGCCTCCAACCAGCCTTTCTGGACCGCCGCATCGACGTCCGGATGGAAATGCGGCGCGGTCGGGTAACTGGTGTAGCGGGGGACGTTCTCGCCAAGTCTGGCAGTTAATTCCGGTCGCATGTCTTGGTCCACCGTGTTTGAGTTGCCGGAACTCTGGACGCGTCGAACAGCCAAAGCCCTGATTTCGGTCAACCTCCAGCACGGACAAACTGCCGCAACGATTTTTCTACCGTCGATTGCTATCCTGCTCGCACTTGGGATCGGTAGAGCGATGGAATGACAGTACGGCAAGATATTCATAGTTCCGGCATTCCCGTTCTTTGCCTACCCTGCGAGGTACGGCACCGCGGCGTCTGCGGTGCGCTCGATCCAGACGATTTGGCGCGGCTCGCCAAGACTTCGTCGCGGCACAAGATCGAGCCGGGGGCCGAACTGATCGGCGACGCCGAGGCCGTCGACAGCTATTCAAACGTGCTTTCAGGCGTGGTGAAGCTGACGAAGAGCCTTTCGGACGGCCGCCAGCAAATCGTCGGCCTCCAGTTCGCACCGGATTTTCTGGGACGGCCCTTCAAGGTGAAAAGCGCGATCAATGCGGAAGCGGCAACCGCTGTCTCGCTGTGCTCGTTTCCGAGGGCGGCCATCGAACGGATGATGAAGGAATCACCGGAACTTGAGCATCGCCTGCTCAAGCAGACGCTGAACGAACTCGACGAGGCACGCGAATGGATGGTGACTCTGGGGCGCAAGACCGCACCGGAGAAGGTGGCGAGCTTTCTCCTCATGATCGCCCGGAATATCGATTCCAGTGTTGGCCCGGCGGCCAGGTCGGCGTGCTTCGATCTGCCGCTGACGCGTGCCGAGATCTCTGATTTCCTTGGACTTACAAACGAGACTGTGAGCCGCCAGCTGACCAGACTGAGAATGGACGGCGTGATCCGGATCGAGAACAATCGCCATGTCACGGTGGACAGCGTCAGCCGGCTGGAGCAGCGCTGCGGCGGCCGAGGCGCAAGCGCCCTTTAGATGAGACCTAAGCGCGCGGGGCCGTCGCCTACTCCGACCCGCAGCAGGATTTGTTCGCGTTCGAAAGGGATGTGTGTCGCCGCAAGCCTTCGAAGAAAGCCGCGCAGAATGAAACCGACGGCTTCCGCATTCTCCACCGTCTCGCCATGGCCGATCGCTAGCAGAATTCAGTCACCTCACCAGCAAAGCACTCGTCTTCGACGTGTTCGGCGCGCAACCGGCGGGTAGAAGCGAGGCTGGCATCGCCGCCAACGACAGCGGCCTCGTAGGCGGGAAAGACGATCGTTTCTTCATATTGATGAACGCTTGCGCAAAAATGGGAGGATTGCGTGGGCCGTGCCGAGGCACTTCAGGCGATCGACGCTGGGCAGCGCATCAGCGATATTTTCCTAAGCATTGCAGAGCTGCAGTTTTCCCTGCGCGCGCTTCATCACATCACACGGAATCGCCTCCACGCCGGCCGGCCCGCAGACGCCGGACTTGTCCATGAGCGGGGCGGCCCGTGCTGCGTTTCCTCGTTCAATCGCCACCTTCTGATCGCACCGAACTCGATGCTGCCCGAAGCAAAATCCTGCGATCTGACATGGATCAGGGCGAGCAGGCGGCGGCTGCGCAATCAATGCACTGCGGAGTTGGGTCCGCCGGAATTGGAGATCGGTACTTGCGATGAAATTCGGCACTGAGATCGTCCTTCTAAGCCTGTTTGCTTTTGCGGCCCTGGTGGCTGCCGGCTTCGGCGTAGACGAACCTTTTCGCCAGCATATGTGGGTTTTGTTCTTCGCCGTGGCTGGCTTCACTGCGATCCTGTTGCGCAACACGGAGTTCAAGCCAGCAGTTCCGATCCACCCCGCCGATTACATGGATGGGCCGATACGCTACGGGGCTGTCGCAACGGTGATCTGGGGGGTCGTTGGCATGCTGGTCGGTGTGGTCATCGCGCTGCAGCTCGCCTATCCGGATCTCAACATCGAACCCTGGTTCAATTTCGGTCGCTTGCGGCCGCTGCATACGTCGGGCGTCGTTTTTGCTTTCGGGGGCAATGCACTGCTTTGCACATCCCTGTATGTCGTGCAGCGCACCTGCCGCGCCCGGCTGTTTGGCGGCGATCTCGCCTGGTTCGTGTTCTGGGGTTACCAGCTTTTCATCGTCATGGCTGCGACAGGCTACCTGCTCGGCATCACCGAGGGCCGCGAGTATGCCGAACCCGAATGGTATGTGGACCTGTGGCTGACCATCGTCTGGGTCGCCTATCTCATCCTGTTCCTCGGCACGATCCTGAAGCGCAAGGAACCGCATATCTACGTCGCCAACTGGTTCTATCTGTCGTTCATCGTGACCATCGCGATGCTGCATGTGATCAACAATCTGTCGATACCCGTCTCGTTCGTTGGCTCAAAAAGCTATTCCGCCTTCTCCGGCGTACAGGACGCCCTGACGCAGTGGTGGTACGGCCACAATGCCGTCGGCTTCTTTCTGACCGCCGGCTTTCTCGGCATGATGTATTATTTCGTGCCCAAGCAGGCGAACCGCCCAGTTTATTCCTACCGCCTGTCGATCATCCACTTCTGGGCGCTGATCTTCCTCTATATCTGGGCTGGTCCGCATCACCTGCACTACACCGCTCTGCCCGACTGGGCGCAGACGCTTGGCATGGTGTTTTCGATCATGCTCTGGATGCCCTCCTGGGGCGGCATGATCAACGGCCTGATGACGCTGTCCGGCGCCTGGGACAAGCTGCGTACGGATCCGATCATCCGCATGATGGTGATGGCCATCGCCTTCTATGGCATGTCGACCTTCGAAGGCCCGATGATGGCGATCAAGACGGTCAACTCGCTGTCGCACTATACCGACTGGACGATCGGGCACGTCCACTCCGGCGCGCTTGGCTGGGTTGGCATGATCTCGTTCGGCGCGATCTATTTCATGGTGCCGAAGCTGTGGAACCGCGAGCGGCTCTATTCACTGCGGCTGGTCAACTGGCACTTCTGGCTGGCGACGCTCGGAATCGTCCTTTACGCGGCGGTGATGTGGGTCTCCGGCGTCATGCAAGGCCTGATGTGGCGCGAATACGACGAGCAGGGCTTCCTGATCTACTCCTTCGCCGAAACCGTCGCTGCCATGCATCCCTACTACATCATGCGTGCCATCGGCGGCGCGATGTATCTGTCCGGCGCCCTTATCATGGCCTGGAACATCGCCATGACCATTTTTGGCTACCAACGCGAGGAGGATCCGATGCCGGGCTCCATCCCCGCCCTCCAGCGTGCGCGATCAGGAGCCAGAAAATGGGCTTGATAGACAAACACGCCATCATCGAGAAGAACGCCACGCTTCTTCTCGTTGGCTCCCTTCTGGTGGTGACGGTCGGCGGCATCGTCGAGATCGCGCCGCTCTTCTATCTCGACAATACGATCGAGAAGGTCGAAGGCATGCGGCCCTATTCGCCGCTCGAACTTGCTGGACGAAATATCTATGTGCGCGAGGGCTGCTACCTCTGCCACAGCCAGATGATCAGACCGTTCCGCGACGAGGTCGAGCGCTATGGGCACTACAGCCTGGCGGCCGAGTTCGATCTACGATCACCCTTTCCAGTGGGGATCGAAGCGCACCGGACCGGACCTCGCCCGGGTTGGCGACCGCTACTCCAACGAATGGCACGTACAGCATCTTGCCGATCCGCGCTCGGTGGTGCCGGAATCGATCATGCCGAACTACGCGTTCCTCAAAGACGCGCCGATCGACGTGAAGGACTTCTCGACCCATCTGGTTGCCAACGCGCGCGTCGGCGTCCCCTACACCGACGACATGATCGCGCACGCCAACGCCGATCTGATGGCACAGGCCGACCCGAACGCCGATAGTTCGGGCCTCGAGGCGCGCTATCCAAAAGCCAAGGTCGGCGACTTCGACGGCAATCCGCATCAGGTCACCGAAATGGATGCCTTGGTCGCTTACCTCCAGATGCTTGGCACATTGGTCGATTTCAAGACCTACGACGAAGCCGCCGGCTACCGCTGAGGAGTGTGATCGTGGACTACAATTTGATGCGGGAAATCGCCGACAGCTGGGGCCTCCTTGCCATGGCGCTCTTCTTCGTCGGATGCGTTGCCTTCGCGCTTCGCCCTGGCGGCCGCAGGCAAGCTGACGAAGCCGCTCGAATTCCTCTCAAGGACGATTGATCATGAGCAGCGAGCACATCGACGAGGTCTCGGGCATCTCAACGACCGGCCATGAGTGGGATGGCATCCGGGAGCTCAACAACCCACTTCCGCGCTGGTGGGTCACGACATTTTACATCACCATTGTCTGGGCGATCGGCTACACCATCGCCTATCCCGCATGGCCAATGCTTACTTCCGCGACCAGAGGTGTGCTCGGCTATTCGAGCCGCAACCACGTCAAGAATGAACTGGCGGCCGCCGAAGCCGCCAAGGCCAAATATGTCGCAGCGGTGGAATCGAAAACCGCCTCGGAGATTGCTGCCGACGACGCATTGCGCGAGTTCGCCGTGGCTGCCGGCGGTGCGGCATTCAGGGTCAATTGCGTGCAGTGCCATGGCTCCGGCGCGCAAGGCTCCAAAGGTTTTCCAAACCTCAACGACGACGATTGGCTGTGGGGCGGCAGCGCTGAGCAGATCCAGCAGACGGTCACCCACGGCATCCGCTTCGCGTCAGACCCGGATACGCGACTGTCGGAAATGCCGGCTTTTGGCGACATCATCACGGCGGACCAGATCGCACAGGTCAGCGCCTACGTTGCCAGCCTGTCCGACTTGGTCCGGGACGCAAGTCTGATCGAGCCCGGCGCCAAGGTTTTCGCGGAAAATTGCGTCGCCTGTCATGGCGACACAGCAAAGGGCAACAGGGAACTTGGCGCGCCCGACCTGACCGACGCCATCTGGCTCTATGGACCGGGCGAGACGGCTATTGCTGCGCAGGTCCGCGCGCCGAAGCACGGCGTCATGCCGGCCTGGATCGGGCGTCTCGGCGAGACCAAGGTCAAAGAACTCGCAGTCTATGTCCATTCGCTTGGCGGCGGAGAATAGGAACGGAAGCCTATTCTCGGCCCTCCCCGCCAAGCGACGGGGCCCGGCTTGCGCCGGGCCTCGACACCATTCCGGCATCCGGCGAATGACTTGCATCAACGCGGTGCAATTCGCCATGCGGCAAAGCGTGCTCAACGTGGCCATCAGCCAGAACCGATCGGTCGGGCTTCCGCCGCGAAATCGTCGCCTGGACTGGAGCTTCTCGTGCTTGAAAACATGCAAATTGAACGGCTCGAAGCCGAATCGGTCAACTCCGCCAAGGCCCGTCAGCCGCTTTATGCCCCGCACAAGAAGGTATTCCCGAAGCGCGCTTCAGGCAGCTTTCGCCGCTTCAAGTGGCTGGTGATGGCAATCACGCTGGGCATTTACTACTTGACGCCCTGGCTGCGATGGGATCGAGGGCCGTTCGCGCCTGATCAGGCCGTGCTGGTCGATCTTGCCAACCGCCGCTTCTACTTCTTCTTCATCGAAATATGGCCGCAGGAATTCTACTACGTGGCTGGCCTGCTGGTCATGGCCGGCATTGGCCTTTTCCTGGTCACCTCCACAGTTGGTCGGGCCTGGTGCGGCTATACCTGCCCGCAGACCGTATGGGTCGACCTGTTTCTGGTCGTCGAGCGCGCGATCGAAGGAGATCGCAACGCGCGCATGAAACTCGACGCCGGACCCTGGACAGCGCGCAAGCGTATGCTGCGCGTATCGAAACACGCCACATGGCTGGTCATAGGGGCGGCGACAGGGGGCGCCTGGATCTTCTATTTCGCCGACGCGCCAAAGCTGATGGGCGAAGTCTTCACCGGCACCGCCGCACCCGTCGGCTACATCACCATCGCCGTGCTGACGGCGACTACCTACACATTCGGTGGACTGATGCGCGAGCAGGTCTGCACCTATATGTGCCCTTGGCCGCGCATTCAGGCGGCCATGCTCGACGAGAATTCTCTCACGGTGACCTACAATGATTGGCGCGGCGAACCTCGTTCGCGTCACGCCAAGAAGGTTCAGGCCACTGGGCAGCTGGTCGGAGACTGCGTCGATTGCAACACCTGTGTCGCGGTCTGCCCGATGGGGATCGACATTCGCGACGGCCAGCAACTCGAATGCATCACTTGCGCGCTCTGTATCGACGCCTGCGACAGCGTCATGGACAAGCTCGGCAAGGAGCGCGGGCTGATCTCCTATGCGACGCTGTCCGACTACAACGCCAACATGGCGGTGGCGACCGGGGGCGGCTCCAGCGCGGTGAAGCCTTCGCTGGTGCGCACTGCCGACGGCGCTTTCGCCGACAGGTTGGCCCATTTCCACATTCGCAAGATCTTCAGGCCGCGCACGTTCGTCTACATGGGTGCGTGGTCGGCGGTCGGTCTCACCCTGTTCTATTCGCTTCTGACGCGCGACCGGCTCGAGGTCAACGTTCTGCACGACCGCAATCCGCAGTTCGTCGTGTTGTCCGACGGTTCGATCCGCAATGGCTACACCGTCAAGCTGCTCAACATGATCCCCGAGCCCAGGACGATCGTCGTCACCATGCAGGGCCTGCCGGAGGCCGAGATGAGCGTCGTCGGGATCGACGACCTGCCTGCGGATCGCTCCTTTGCCATTCCGGTCGAACCCGACCGGCTGAAGATGCTGAAGGTTTTCGTTCGCCAGCCGGCGGAACAGATCAAGGGCCAAGCGCAAACATTCAAATTCCGGGTCGAAGACAAGGCGAGCTTCGAGTCGGACGAATACACGGCCACTTTCAACGCACCGGAGATCGTCAGATGAGCGCCAATCCGCAGAAATCCCGCGAATTCACCGGCGGGCATATGTTGGTCACCATTCTCGCCTTTTTCGCTGTGGTCATCGGCGTCAATCTGACCATGGCGACACTCGCCAACACGAGTTGGACCGGCCTCGTCGTCGAAAACACCTATGTGGCCAGCCAGCAATTCAACAGGAGGGCCGAGGAAGGGCGCGCGCAGGCCGCGCTCGGCTGGACTGGCAAACTGACGATCGCGTCGGGCGAAGTCCGTTACAGCCTCAGCGACGCCGCCGGCAAGCTGGTCCCATTGGACGGCGTCAGCGTCCTGTTCCGTCATCCTGCCTATGAGGCCGAGGACAAGTCCATCATTTTAACTCTCGCAACGGATCAGGAATTTGCCGCGCACCACACGCCCAGGGACGGCGTCTGGATCGTCGAAGTCGATGCCGACGCCGGTCTCGCGGAGCCCTATCGGGAAGTTCACCGTATCATCATTTCCCAAGGTGCGTTGCAATGAGCTGCTGTGCACCGGGCGCCAAAATGGCGCTGGATGTCGCTGGCGCCGCATCCGTTTTGCCGTCGAGCCAAGAAGTCAAACTGGCGAGCCGTTCGCTGGGCGGCGACCTGTATCAGACCGATCTTTCAGTACCGGCGGTTCATTGTGCAGCCTGCATCCGGGCGATCGAAACGGCGCTTGGAAAGCTGGACCGGGTCGAGGGCGCCCGCGTCAACCTGTCGACGAAACGGGTTTCGGTCCGGTGGCGCGGCGACGAGGTTCCGCCATTCGTCGCCACACTTGGACGGCTGGGCTATGACGCACACCTGTTCGAACCCGAGGCTTACGGCAAGGACAAGACGCTGTCGGAGCTGATCCGCGCCGTCGCGGTTGCCGGCTTTGCGGCCGGCAACATCATGCTGCTTTCGGTGTCGGTCTGGTCGGGCGCCGAAGGCGCGACCCGCGATCTGTTCCACTGGGTCTCGGCACTAATCGCCATTCCCGCACTTGCCTTCGCCGGCGGCATCTTCTTCCGTTCGGGGTGGAATGCGCTACGCCACGGCCGCATGAACATGGATGTGCCCATCGCGGTCGGGGTGTCGCTCGCCTATGCCATGAGCCTTTACGAGACCATCAACCATGGCGACCACGCCTATTTCGACGCGTCGGTATCCTTGCTGTTCTTCCTGTTGATCGGCCGCACGCTGGATCATGTGATGCGCGAACGAGCCCGAAGCGCCGTGAAGGGCCTGTCGCAGCTGGCGGCGCGTGGCGCCATGGTGCTGCGCGGCGATGGCGCGCGCGACTATCTGCCGGTTGGCGAGATCGAACCTGGCATGCAGCTGCTGATCGCTGCCGGCGAAAGGATTCCCGTCGACGGCAAGATCATTCGGGGATCTTCGGATCTCGACTGTTCGCTGGTTTCCGGTGAGAGCACTCCCAGAACCGTGGCGTCAGGGGAGGCGGTACAGGCCGGCATTCTCAATCTCACCGGCCCGCTGACCGTCCACGCGACAGCCGCCGCAAAAGATTCCTTCCTGGAAGAAATGGTTCGGCTGATGGAAGCCGCCGAGGGCGGTCGCGCGCATTATCGCCGGATTGCCGACCGCGTTTCAGCGCTTTATGCGCCAGTGGTTCACCTTGCCGCCTTCGTAACGTTCGCGGGCTGGATGGCGGCGACTGGCGACTGGCACAGGGCGATGACGATCGCCATCGCCGTCCTCATCATCACATGCCCGTGTGCGCTCGGCCTCGCCGTGCCGATCGTGCAGGTGGTCGCCGCGCGGCGCCTGTTCGAGAACGGCATCATGGTCAAGGACGGCTCGGCCATGGAGCGCCTGGCAACCATCGACACGGCTGTATTCGACAAGACCGGAACACTTACGCTCGGTCAGCCCCGTCTCGTCAATGCGGCCTCGATCGATCCGGCCATGCTGGCAATGGCGGCAGACATGGCCGCGCACTCGCGTCACCCATTTTCAAAGGCCATAGCCGGCTTTGCCGCTTCCGGCGGGCAGGGCAAATTCGATGCTGTCAGCGAGCATCCAGGATTCGGGATCGAAGCCACTGTCGATGGGAGCATCTGGCGGCTGGGCCGACGCGGATGGGCTGGATGGAAGGCCCGGACCGGTGGCGAAGGAAAGCATGGCTATGGCGGAACGGTCCTGACGAAAGACGGGATCATTGTCGCGTCCTTCGTTTTCGAGGACGCACTGCGTGCCGACGCAAGGGCAGCCATTGTGCAGTTGAACGATGCCCGGGTGTCCATGGAGATGCTGTCGGGCGATACCGCAGGCGCCTGCGGTGAAGTTGCAAAAATGCTGGGTGTCGGCGACTTCGTTCCGTGCCTGCTGCCATCCGGCAAGGTCGAACGCATCGAGACCCTGGCGAGAGCTGGCCGCAAGGTTCTAATGGTTGGCGACGGCCTGAACGACACGCCTGCGCTGGGGGCAGCACATGTCTCGATCGCGCCGGCCACCGCTGCAGATATTGGCCGCAACGCCGCGGACTTCGTGTTCCTGCGCGAAAGCCTTTTGGCCGTACCCCTTGCCCTGGACGTCTCACGGAAGGCCGGCCGGCTGATCCGTCAGAACATCGCCATCGCGATCGTCTACAACACCATTGCTGTGCCGATCGCCATTCTGGGGCACGTCACGCCGCTGATCGCGGCAATCGCGATGTCTGCTTCGTCGCTGCTTGTCATCGGAAATGCATTGCGCCTGCAGGGTTTTGTGCTCGCCGAGGTGACGGGGGCTCCCTCGGCAATGCGTTCGGGCATTCGCGCGTCGGTGCAGCCGTCATGACGACGCTCGTCTACCTCATACCAGCAGCTCTGTTCCTTGGCGCGCTGGGGCTGTCCGGCTTTCTGTGGGCCTTGAGGAGTGGTCAATATGAGGATCTTCACGGGGCCGCCGAGCGCATCCTCATCGACCGGGACGACAAGCCGGAACGCTGACCCAGATCGCTGTGCCGACGACTGTGCGGATGCCGGTCGTCAGCCGAGACGGCTTGTTCGGGAACAAAATGCTGAGGCTCCACAGCTAGCTTAGCTAAGCCGCGCTTGACGTAGATTTGTGAAAAGCCCTGTCGCTCGAAGGACTGCGTCGCCCGGATTTGTCGTGTCTGGCTGATCCAGATCAAGGTTATCTCCTCATCGGCGTGGTTTCGTCGGCTAGCCTTTCAAGGGAGAACGCATGTCTAACGGACAGTTTAGTCGTCACCATCAGCGTTTTGGCGGTTTTTGGGTCTTTTCATGATAGTGGTCGACTGCTTCAATGGATCGCGCCGCCCAACACCTCGGCGACCGGTCTGGATCAAGACCGACACGAAGAACGGCCAAAGCCAAAAGTCAGCCGAGGCGTTGGGGCGCGACACGGCGGCCAGATTGTTCTCGGGACCGCAAACGCCGAACGCGATCTTCTGCGGCAACGATCAGATCGCCGGCGGCGCGTGCGACACGCTGCGCGAGATTGGCCTGGCAGCACCTGTCGACGTGGCCATCGTCGGATTTAACAACTGGGACGTGATGGTGCTTGCGACGCGGCCGCGGTTGGCCAGCCTCGATGAGAACCTGAACGCGGTCGGACGCGACGCTGGTGACAGCGTGCTGGAGATGATCGCCGAGCGCTTGCGTCAGGCGTCGGCCGTGTTCACTGGCCGTGCGGGCATCGTCGAAGCCGTGAGCACGCCAATGCACTTCATTGCAGGAACGGATGCGTTCCAATGAACGAGTTCGAGCCGGTTCAGTTCGTCGATGTCGCGCTGGAGGGGCAATTCTGGCGCGAGCGGCTTGAGACTGTGCTGACGCGGACCATCCCCACCCAGCACGTCCAGCTTGGCAAGCACGGTATCCTGCAGTCCCTGACACTGCCGAACCCGCCGCCGCTGAGCTCCGCGCCCAACCAGCACAATTTCGTGCAGGTGTTATGGGATTCCGACGCCGGCAAGTGGATCGAGGCGGCATCCTATGCGCTGTCACACAGGCCCGACGCCGACATCGAGGCCAGGATCGAAAAGATCGTCGACGATCTCGAAAATGCACAGGCTGGCGACGGTTATCTGAACTGCTGGCACCTGCTGCGCGAGCCGGACAAGCGCTGGACCAACCTGCGCGACTATCACGAACTCTACAATCTGGGACATCTGCTCGAGGGCGGCATCGCCTACTTCCTCGCGACGGGCCGGTGCCGGCTCCTTGACATCCTTGAGCGCTATGTCGACCATGTGCGCAAGACGTTCGGCCCGAACCCCGGCCAGAAGCACGGCTATTGCGGCCATCAGGAGATCGAGCTTGCCCTCGTTAAGCTCTATCGCTTGACGGGAGCGAGAAAGCATCTCGAACTCGCGGCCTATTTCATCAACGAGCGCGGCCGCCAGCCACACTACTTCGATCAGGAAGCGGTCGCGCGCGGGGAGAACCCTAGTGAGTTCTGGGCGAAGAGGTATGAGTACAACCAATCGCACAGGCCAGTGCGCGAGCAGACCAAGGTGGTCGGCCATGCCGTTCGGGCGATGTACATGTTTTCCGCAATGGCCGACCTCGCGGCGGAACTGAACGACGACGGCCTCAAGAAAGCATGCGAGGAGCTCTGGGCCGACGTCATGACCTCGAAGATCTACATCACCTCCGGCTTGGGTTCCGCTGCCGCGAATGAAGGCTTTACTGAAGACCACGACCTGCCGAACGATACGGCCTATGCGGAGACCTGCGCCTCGGTAGCGCTGATCTTCTGGGCGCATCGGATGCTGCATCTCGATCTCGACGGCCGCTATGCCGACGTAATGGAACAGGCGTTGTTCAACGGCGCGCTGACCGGCCTGTCGCGCGATGGCGAGCACTATTTTTACTCCAATCCGCTGGACAGCGATGGGCGACACAGCCGATGGGCCTGGCACACATGCCCATGCTGCGCGATGAATTCGTCGCGTCTCATCGCTTCGGTCGGAGGCTATTTCGTGTCGGCCAGCGAAGACGCAATCGCCTTCCATCTCTATGGCGGCATTTCGACGAACATCCGGCTTGCTACGGGAAATGTGTTCCTGCGGGAAACCAGCGCCTATCCATGGTTCGGCTCGATCAGGATCGAGGTCAGCCCTGACGCTCCGGCCGAGTTCGCCGTGAAGCTTCGCATTCCTGGATGGGCGCACGAAGCCGAAGCCTCGGTCGAGGGACATCCCATTGACGTAGAGGCATGCACCAGCAACGGCTATCTTTCGATCTCGCGGCTATGGAATGCCGGAGACACGATCACCCTCGAGCTGCCGATGCCTCCCGAGCGCATCTATGCTCATCCCAAGGTCAGTCAGGACATAGGCCGGGTGGCGCTCAAGCGCGGTCGATGCAAGTGGCTGCTGGAAAGCTGAATTCGGCGCTGTCGCCGCATGGATAGCCCTCTTATCAACTCAAGAATGCCGACAAGATGCAGCCAAGAAACGTCTCGGATAGCATTTTCCCTCATCTCGGGCGCGGCCCAGCGATCCGTGCCCTGGTTTTCGAGTGCCACGACCGGATTGAGACCGGCCCTGCCAACAGGGGGGCATGGCGCTGGCTGGGCGGCCCCAAAGACTGGTGCGATCAGCTGCGTCCGTGTTTGATAAGACTGCATCCTTCGTTGCCGATTTATGCGGACGTTCATGCACAGTGGCTTGAGGCGACGCGGCGGGCACTGGAACCCCGCGCAATCCGTCCACAGTTTGCGGCTCAACTCCACCGGCATCTCACGCAGATAGCCGACGCGATGGCGGCACCCTGATGGCCGGCTCCGACGAGAGTTTCGACATCGTTATCGTCGGAGGCGGGCCGGTCGGTCTTTCCTTCGCCGCGTCGCTGGGGCAGAGCGATCTGAAGGTGGCAGTTGTTGAACAGCAGTCCTTGGAACGGCTGGCGAGTCCAGCTTTCGACGGTCGCGAGATCGCGCTGACCTACGCCTCGATTAGAATCCTTCGCGAGCTCGGCGCCTGGGATGCCATCCCCGCTTCGCACAAATCACCACTGCAAGGCGCGCGCGTGCTCAACGGATCGAGCCCTTTCGCGCTGTGTTTCGATCCTCCCAGGGGATCTGGGGAACCACTCGGGTTTCTGGTCCCAAATTGTCGCATCCGCGATGCCCTGTTCAAGATCATCCGGTTGCAGGATCATGCCCGGCTGATATGCGGCCACTCGGTCGTCGGTGCAAGAAACAGCCACAGAGGAGCAGTCATAATGCTCTCCGATGGCAGGCAATTGACCGCTCGGCTTCTCGTTGCAGCGGACTCGCGTTTTTCCGCCACGCGCGACCTGCTCGGCATCGGCGCCGATATCAATCGGCTCGGCAAGGCCATGCTGATTTGCCGGGTAAGGCACGAGCGCGTCCTTCAGCAGATCGCAGTCGAATGGTTCGATCACCATCAGACGATAGCGATGTTGCCGCTCATGGAAGGCGTGTCGTCGCTGCTACTCACTTTGCCGTTAAACGAGGCCGATAGACTGCTTGCTCTAGACGACGATTTGTTCCTGACGGAATTGACGAACCGGTGTCGAGGGCGCCTCGGAGAAATGACCTTGGCAAGCACCCGCCATAGCTATCCGCTGGTCACGACGTGGGCGCACAAGTTCTGGGCACC
Source organism: Mesorhizobium subarcticum (assembly GCF_055456085.1). Classification (NCBI taxonomy): domain Bacteria; kingdom Pseudomonadati; phylum Pseudomonadota; class Alphaproteobacteria; order Hyphomicrobiales; family Phyllobacteriaceae; genus Mesorhizobium; species Mesorhizobium subarcticum. The sequence goes on from NZ_JBVBEG010000002.1 coordinate 802,408, forward strand.
GAGCGCCGCACTCATCGGCGACGCCGCCATTGGCATGCACCCGGTGACCGCGCATGGCTTTAACATCGCCCTCAGTGGCCAGAAGCAACTCGCCCATAGAATCCTGACAGTATGTCGCGACCGGCGCGACATTGCCGATCCCGACATGCTCCACAGATACGAAAGCTGCCTGCGCCGGTCGGCGGCACCGCTCTATCATGCTACGAACATCCTCGTCGGACTCTACTCAGGCGAGCACCCGGCGGCACGGCTTGCAAGACATGCGGGGCTTCGCTTTGCCCAATATCTTCCCTTTGTCCGCCATGGCATTTCGGCCATGCTTAGGCGATGAAATCACAGACAGTCTCGACTCCTGCCGTTAGCAATGCTGCGTCCATGTGTCGTTGCGAATGCTCGGAATGATGCGGATCACGCGCGGCGCGGGCAAGACCTCAATGATCAGCCGGCAATGCTAAGAGGAGGCATACGAGCGCCGCACAAGTTACCACGCTTATTAGTTAACCCGTCCTTCAGTGGGCTTGCATAGGCTTGCGCTGCGAAGAAGCCTGGGAGCAAGCTAGCCTGAAAAATTCGCGGCGGGTTGGCGGATGTGGCGCAAGCCGTTGAAATGACTTAGGATTTGGTTGCTTAAGCCGATCCGAACCATTTCCCGGAGACCACACCCACCATGAACGATCTTACGCTGCCGCTGAGCGGTTTGTCATCAGTCGGCGGCAAGTCCGTCGTCGCCCGTTTCGACGGCGGCATGCTGTCGTCCAACAGCGGCGTTCTGGCTTTGGCCGAGGTGGAAAAGCGGTTGCGGGGGGCCGAGCGTCTGGCGCGTTGCATCGACGATTCTCGCTGCCCGGACCAGGTCGTCCACAACTTTGCAGCTATGATCGGCTTCCGCATGAAGATGATCGCCGCCGGCTACGAGGACGGCAACGACGCCAACCGGCTGCGCTCCGATCCGGTCTTCAAGATGGCCCAGGATGCGCTGCCGTCGGGTCGGGATCTGGCGTCGCAATCGACGCTGTGCCGGCTGGAGAACCTGCCCGGCGTGCGGGAGCTGGTTGCGATGGGGCGGGCGATGGTCGATCTCTATTGCGCCTCGTTCCGGCAGGTGCCGAAGCGGATCGTACTCGACATTGACGACACCTTCGACGCTGTGCACGGAGGCCAACAGCTTCGCCTGTTCAATGCCCACCATGACGAGTACGGCTTCCAGCCGATCGTAGTGTTCGATGGTGCGGGACGGTTCGTCAGCGCGATCCTGCGACCGGCCAAGCGGCCGAGTGGGGCTGAGATCCGCCCCCACCTGCGCCGTTTGGTGCGGGCGATCCGGATCAACTGGCCGAACATTCGAATCCTGCTCCGCGGCGATAGCCATTATTGCAGCCCGCAGGTCATCGACTGGTGCCGCGCCAACGACGTCGACTTCATCTTTGGCCTCGCGCCCACCACGACCCTGCGCAAGCATGTCGCGGATCTGGAGGCCAGCACGACGGCGCGCTTCGAAGCGTCGGCCAAGACAGGCAAGGTCCGCAGGTTCAAGGAGTTCGTTGACGGCGCCGCTAGAGCATTTTCCGTGAACGCCGAGTCAGATTTGGGATTCACGCGGTGGCGGAAGTCTGTTTCATTTTCCCTGTGATTCGCAGGGAGATGACGATGACACGCAGCTTGAGTGCGGACCTTCGCGGTCGGGTGATTTTGGCGATATCGGAGGGTGTTTCGACGCGAGAGGCAGCACGCCGGTTCCGGATCGGGATTGCTACGGCGGGGAACTGGTATCGCCGCTATCGCGAGACAGGCGAGATGGCGGCCCGCAAGCAGGGCCAACCGTCGTGCTCGAAGCTTGATCCTCACGAAGCCTTCATCCTCGGCCTGATCGAGGAGACGCCCGACATCACTCTGGCGGAGATTGCCGAGAGGCTGGCGGCCGGGCATGGCGTGGGCGTGGTTCCTTCGACGATCTGGATGTTTCTCGACAGGCGCTGCGTCACGTTTAAAAAAAGACGGCGCATGCCAGCGAACAACAGCGCCCCGACGTCAAGGCGCGCCGTCGCGCCTGGTTCGACGGCCAGCTCGATCTCGACCCCGAGAAGCTGATCTTCATTGATGAGACTGCCGCCTCCACCAAGATGGCGCGGCTGCGCGGGCGGGCCAAACGTGGCGAACGCTGCCGTGCGCCGGTTCCTCATGGTCATGTGTGGACGCCCCGCCGGATGCAAGAAGAATCTTCGGTTCAGGCTGCTGCGCGTGATCGGGTGCTGCCATGTGTTCGGCCTCTCTTTGCGGCTTCGTCATGGCCGCGGGCCCGTATGGGAGTTCGAGGATCAGGTCCACATCACTGGAACGCGCTCGAAGCGCTCCCCATGCGTCTGGTTCTCCTGATCCCGCCTCGCCGACGTTGCGCCATACCTGTCCTTCGACCTTCTCACGTCCTCCTGGCAGCCTCGCGTTCGCTCACTGCACTGCACTCATGCGGCGGCGGTCGGAGCTCGGTAGGTTCCACCTTTCGTCATCAATGCCCATGCGATGCGCGCGGTCTTGTTGGCCAGTGCCACGATCACCAGCATTGGCGGCTTGCGCGCCAGCATTCGATGGAGCCACGAGCCGGATGGCACGCCTTTGCGCTTGGCCCAGCGCACTACCGCGCTGGATGCGATGATGAGCAGGCGTCGCAGCGTTCGCTCTCCCATCCGCGACGTTCGTCCGAGGCGCTCCTTGCCGCCGGTCGAACGCTGGATCGGCGTCAGCCCGATCCAGGCTGCGAAATCGCGCCCAGAGCGGAACGTCTCTGCTGGTGGAGCCATCGCCTCAAGCGCGGTTGCGATCAGCGGCCCAATGCTAGGCACGCTCATTAGCCGATGGGCCGTTTCGTCAGCTTTGGCCCGCTTCGCAATCTCCGCGTCCAGCGACCTAACCTGATCCTGCAAGCGGCGTAGCGCTTCGACAAGCATGGCAAGGCAACAGCGAGCGGCCTCCGGCACGCCCGAGGTAGGATCCTCAACCTGCGTGATGAGCCGCTCGACATGCGAGGGGCCTTGCGGCGCAATCAGGCCGAACTCGGACATATGCCCGCGGATCGCGTTGATGAGCTGAGTGCGCTGGCCGACGAGCACGTCGCGGGTTCGGAAGATCACAGCCGAGGCCTGCTTCTCCTGGCTCTTCACCGCCACGAAGCGCATCGTCGGCCGTTGCGCGGCCTCGCAGATCGCTTCGGCATCGGCGGCATCGTTCTTCTGACGCTTGACGAAAGGCTTCACGTAAGCCGGTGCGATCAGCCTGACGGTATGGCCGAGCGTGCCGATCTCACGACCCCAATAATGAGCGCCTGGGCATGCCTCCATCGCCACAAGGCATGGCGGCTGCGCAGCGAAGAAGGCCAGCACCTGTTCGCGCCGCAGCTTCCTGCGGAACACAACGGTGCCGGCGGCATCTGCGCCATGGGCTTGGAAGATGTTCTTGGCCAGATCCAGGCCAATGGTGCTAACTTGTGTCATGGACGTCTCCCTTCGGTGGTTCTCAACGCCACCACTCTGGCACATCGATGCCGTCAGGGGGGCGTCCATCCCATCATTGGAAGACCACGACCTTCACCGCTGGACTGCGGCTGAACGGCCTGACCGCACCGATGCTGCTCGACGGGCCGATGAACGGCGCCGCCTTCCTGGCCTATGCCGAACAGGTGCTCGCACCTGAACTTTCTCCCGGCGACATCGTCGTCATGGACAACCTGCCGGCTCACAAGATCACCGGCGTTCGCGAGGCCATCCAAAGGACCGGCGCACGGCTTCTGTTGCTGCCGCCCTATTCGCCCGATTTCAATCCGATCGAGATGGCGTTCTCGAAGCTCAAGGCCCTACTCAGAAAAGCAGCTGCCCGCTCCATCGATCAACTCTGGTCCGTCATCGCCGACTGCCTCGACGCCTTCAAACCGGCCGAATGCCGAAACTACTTCGAGGCAGCCGGATATGACCCGGTGTAAGTCGAATCTGCTCTAGTTGGAGCCGCGTCGAGCGCATCATCGCGCGGGTCGAGGTCGGCGCCCAAGGTGCCGATACCCGCTTCGTCGTCACCAACCTTGCCGGTGGGAAGGCCAAGGCGCTCTACGAGGATGTCTACTGCCGGCGCGGCGCGGCCGAGAACCACATCAAGTCGTGGAAGACGCATCTTGCCGCCGACCGCACATCCTGCACCAGAGCGACGGCCAACCAGTTCCGGCTATTCCTGCATGCCGGTGCTTACTGGTTGATGTGGGGCTTGCGGGCCGCGATGCCGAGGCGCTCGAGCTTTGCCGTCGCCCAATTCGACACGCTGCGATTGCGCCTCATCAAAATCGCTGCGCGGGTGGTCGAGATGAAATCGCAAATCCGCCTGCACCTGCCGACATCGTGCCCCGACCAGCGCATCCTGCGCATCGTCCTCGATCGCATCCCCCAACTCGCGACATAACGATGGGGCGCAGACGCCCGAAACGAACCCGTCGACCGCAACCTGCAAACCCCCGCCTGCCATCACGACGGAGCAATTCCGGCGCCTGACGAGGCGCGTGGAAAAGCACCGCAACGGCGACCACAGCGTCGCTTCAGGCCGTCAAAAGCTTATCGCCGTGCATTAAGGCCCCACTTAAACACCGCCTGTAAGAATATGTTATTATATCAGCACGTTAGGCGCGCGCCGGCGCGTGTTACCACTACATTTTGGGGATGATCTCAGGCGAGTTGTTCGTCGAGGTTGTGTGGCAGAGCGATGCCAGATGCCTTGAAGACGTTGCCCACTTGGCCCGTAACGTGGGTTCTGGTGGTGACGATGCGACCATCCTTTTCGATGGTGGCTTCCTGGAGGCGGTCGAGATCGCGTAGAAGCGGCTGCCATTCGGGCGTCAGGCCTTTGGCCCGGCAGAGGCGGTACAGTTCCTTGCTGAGTACGAGCCCCAGGAACGAGCAAAACACATGCCCGCGGATGGCGGCATCGGATTGGTGGAAGATCGGCCGGGTATTGAAGGTTGCCTTGGCGGCGCGGAACAGGCTCTCGACCTCGAGCAAATCGCGATACCGCAGCACGGCCTGGAGCGGGGTCACCTTCGCGTTGGTCCGCACCACGGTGATGCCGTCGTACCGGGCTTCCTCGGCAAGCTTGCCGACATCGATCTTGAAGTTCTTGCCGCTGGCCTTGAGGTAACGCCGGTAGGCCGAGTTGCCGACCAGTGCCTTGTCGCCCTTCTTGAGCTGTGCCTCGAGGCCGGCGATGATCGCCTGGCGGTCGGCCTTGTCCTTCTCGGCCTCGGCGTCATTGCGGCTGACAATGTAGCGGTCTTTACCGACCTTGACCTCTTTGACCCACAACTGAGTTTCACCGCGCTGGCGCTCGAGAACGAGCGGAACCATCGGTGCCGCGTCATTGAGCACGACGTTGTGGATCACGCTGCTCGAGCGTTCGCGGGCCCCCAGAATGTATTCCATGCCCAGCTTTTCGAGCGCGGCGATGGTATCGGCGCTGATCATGCCGCGATCGGCGACAACGCAGGCGCGTGTGACGCCGAAGCGCGTTCGCAGCCGATCGACCACCGGCAACAGGACGGTCACGTCAGCGGTGTTGCCGGGCACCATCTCGGTGCAGATCGGCCGGCCCTCGGCATCAACGACCAGCGCCAGGATCATTTGCGCCAGATCGGGGCGGAAGTCCTTGGAATGCCCGCGCTTGCCCAGCGTCTCGCCGCCCGCGCCATGGAAGGACAACGAGGTTGTGTCCATGAATACAAGGCTGAGGTCGGTGAACAGGTCCTGCCGGCGCGCGAAGAGCTTTTCCTCGATCACGTCTTTCACGCAGCGCGCCACCAGCGCGCCTTGCGCCTTTTCGCCGAGTTCCTCGCCCAGCCACGCCATGGCCCGGTAAAAGTGATGGAGCGCCAGACCCTCGGCGCCCTCGATACCATAATCGGCCATCCAGTTCGCGCAGTCGCGGTCCGAGCCCGAGACGAACAGCCGATGCAACGTGCCAATGAACACCGCCCGTTCCACCGCAAAGCCGAACTGGCGCCCTTCCAGCACCTCTTCCAGCACATCGCCGATCCCGAGCCGCTCCCACAGCCGCCCGAACAACAGCGGACCGCCGATGCGGCGAGAGGCAATTCGCCCCGCGTCAATGTCGGACAGGATGAGGCTGCGCTCGCCATGGCGCGCAATCGAGGCCGCCAATCTGTCAAGTTCGCCGCTGGCAACCAGCGCATCCTTGCGGCCCAGCGCCTTTATCGTGCGCTGGCGAACGGTTTTGCCGTCGCGGACACTTTCCACGAGGTAAAGATAGCGGTGGCCGCGCGCGACTCTCTCAACGACAAACATGCCAGCGTTGTTAGCGAATAAATGCCATAAAATCCATACAACATGCGGCTAGCAGATCAAATGTTGTTACCACACATTTTCGCGCCGAAAACTCGAGGCGAGTGAAGTCAATAGCTTAACGGACAGCGTTCGCCATCCGTTCACCTCCAACTGTTCAAGTCGGGTAAGGCGGCTAGCCCGTCCATGGACCTGAAGAAAGAAGACACGCTGGAGGCCAAAATCCGTCAGGAGGCTGGTCTCTTCGTGTCAATGCCGATCAGCACCGTCCTCTCAAGCCTTATTTTGACGGTGCAGGCCCTTTCTGGCGACGGCTCTGGCGCCGTGATCTGGTTCCTGGTCATCAATGCGATAAATGTCGGCCGCCTTGCACTCGCCCGTTATCAGCTAAAGCAAACGGGACGCCAGGACGATCTAACAGGGATTTCGCCGCGGCTTCGCTGGTTTGGCATCCTTGCTCTTCTGGCAGGGTTTGCCTGGTCGTTCCTTGCCGTCCTTACGGTTGGATACACGACACCTCACGCACCGCTGCATCTGATTATTCTGGCAGGCATCTCAGCTGGTGCTGTTACATACGGCAGTTCATATGCTGCGGCAGCGACCAACTTCATCACACCCCCGCTCCTCATCACAGCGGGGTGCTTGCTGGCGAAAGGCAACTTTGAAGGGTACGTTCTTTCTTTCGCCGTTCTGCTCTTCCTGGGCGGCCTGGTTCGAGCCGCGTTTGTTGGACAAGCGCGCTTCCGCGAAGCGAGCCGCCTGAGGCATGAGGCCGAGCGGCTTGCGGCCGAAATGGAGGCCAATTCCAGGCAGGACCACCTGACGGCCCTTCTCAACAGGCGTGGCCTCGAACACGCTATCGGTCGGTTCGAGACTGCAGACGGCCCCTTCGTTGCAATGTTGATTGATCTAGACGGGTTCAAATCCGTCAACGATACGTACGGTCACAGGACCGGTGATGATCTGCTTGTCAGGATCGCCCGCCGGATAGAGCAGGAAGCGCCGGAAGGCTCAACGCTCGCCCGAATCGGCGGCGATGAATTCGTGCTGTTTTTTCCCTCACTTGGGGATTCGCTTTCTGCCAGTGATCTCGCCTCCAATATCATAGCCAAAATTGCCCGCCCCTATCCTGAGGTCGCCTCCGTCCGGGTCGGGGCATCGATAGGAATATACTTGGCGGAGAGCCCGGGACTGACAGAAATGCTGTTGCGGGCGGATATCGCCCTTTACACAGCCAAGCGTCGTGGCAGGAACGAGTTTTGCCTGTTCGATGCCGACCTCGACAGGGAACTGCAACGCCGCCAGTCCATCGAACGCGACCTTCATTCAGCGATAAAGACGAGAAGCTTGGCACCCTGGTTCCAGCCCATCGTGAAACTCGACACCGAGGCCGTGGTCGGTTTTGAAGCCTTGCTAAGGTGGTCCCATCCGATTCATGGTTCTATCTCTCCACCCGAAATCGTCACAGCCGCACGCCAAACCGGAATGCTTCAGCTGCTGACCCAAACGGTCTTCGCTGACTGTTGTGCACTTATCGACGGCATGGTGAAAGCTGACTGTCGTGATCTTCGTGTGGCGATGAATGTATCACCGCGCGAACTGGAAGCCGGCGATATCGACGACATGGTTCTGGATGGTCTGGCGGCAAAAGATCTCCCTGCAACGATGTTCGAAATCGAGATTACTGAAGAATCCCCGGTGGACCCGGACAGAGTGGATGAAAAGCTCGGACGGCTTTCACATGCCGGCATTTCCATCGCGCTCGATGACTTCGGCACGGCTTTTCCACCTTGGCATCGCTCAAGGACAGCCGGATACGCAAGGTGAAAATAGACCAAGGCTTCATTCGCGGCTTGGCCAAGTCCCGAGAGGACGGGCTGCTTGTCAAAACGGTCATCGATCTTGGCAGGACGCTCGGGATCGACGTCATGGCCGAGGGCGTCGAAACAGAGGCAGATCGGCAAACTCTGCTCAAGCTTGGCTGCAGAACTGCTCAGGGCTTCCTGTTCTCCAAGGCGGTGCCTCTGAACCAGGCGATCGATTTGGCAGTAAAAGAGCACGCAAAGGAGTTGCGACCGGCACGCGTCGCGCAACACCAGGATCTGCCGGGTGAGGCTTTGATCTCAGCAAGGCTCATTCGCGAGAGCTCGATCAGCGTGTCGCCAAGCCGAGTTGCACTGGGCCAAGCAGCGCCCGGCCGGCGACGGAAAGGTGAACTGCACCTGGCGTTCGTCGCGGAGCCGAGCTGGCGGATGACCAGGCCAGCCTGTTCCATCCGACCAGAGGTATCACCGCGCTCGATTCCAGCGCCAGCATGCACGCGATGATGCCGACCGACATGCCGTCCGCCGCCCCGAGCGCATTGAGTACGAGATATCGGGGAGAAGTGATCCCGTCTCGTCGAGCATGGGCTTGTAGTTGTGGCTGATCGCCATGCTCGCAGATCAGGCGTGATAGCGTGGTGGCGGAACGCCGAACGAAGAGACCGCGCCGTAGGCCATGCCGAGCCCGCCGTCCACCGCTTGGGCAAGAAAGCCGCCTATGGCGAACAGAATGAATTCAGTCATTGGTGTCCGCCATGAAAGTGCCGCCGTATGATGCCCGTGATCGGGCCTGCCCCTCCGCATTCTAGAGCATTTTCCGTGAACGCCGAGTCAGATTTGGGATTCACGCGGTGGCGGAAGTCTGTTTCATTTTCCCTGTGATTCGCAGGGAGATGACGATGACACGCAGCTTGAGTGCGGACCTTCGCGGTCGGGTGATTTTGGCGATATCGGAGGGTGTTTCGACGCGAGAGGCAGCACGCCGGTTCCGGATCGGGATTGCTACGGCGGGGAACTGGTATCGCCGCTATCGCGAGACAGGCGAGATGGCGGCCCGCAAGCAGGGCCAACCGTCGTGCTCGAAGCTTGATCCTCACGAAGCCTTCATCCTCGGCCTGATCGAGGAGACGCCCGACATCACTCTGGCGGAGATTGCCGAGAGGCTGGCGGCCGGGCATGGCGTGCGCGTGGTTCCTTCGACGATCTGGATGTTTCTCGACAGGCGCTGCGTCACGTTTAAAAAAAGACGGCGCATGCCAGCGAACAACAGCGCCCCGACGTCAAGGCGCGCCGTCGCGCCTGGTTCGACGGCCAGCTCGATCTCGACCCCGAGAAGCTGATCTTCATTGATGAGACTGCCGCCTCCACCAAGATGGCGCGGCTGCGCGGGCGGGCCAAACGTGGCGAACGCTGCCGTGCGCCGGTTCCTCATGGTCATTGGAAGACCACGACCTTCACCGCTGGACTGCGGCTGAACGGCCTGACCGCACCGATGCTGCTCGACGGGCCGATGAACGGCGCCGCCTTCCTGGCCTATGCCGAACAGGTGCTCGCACCTGAACTTTCTCCGGCGACATCGTCGTCATGGACAACCTGCCGGCTCACAAGATCACCGGCGTTCGCGAGGCCATCCAAAGGACCGGCGCACGGCTTCTGTTGCTGCCGCCCTATTCGCCCGACTTCAATCCGATCGAGATGGCGTTCTCGAAGCTCAAGGCCCTACTCAGAAAAGCAGCTGCCCGCTCCATCGATCAACTCTGGTCCGTCATCGCCAACTGCCTCGACGCCTTCAAACCGGCCGAATGCCGAAACTACTTCGAGGCAGCCGGATATGACCCGGTGTAAGTCGAATCTGCTCTAGAGGACGCCGGCCCCCTGTGGGCAAAAAGGTTCGCCGAAAGAAAAAGGGCGGCACTGCTGCCGCCCTTTCCGTGAATGCGAGGCAATGGCTGGATTAGAAATCCATACCGCCCATGCCGCCCATGCCACCGCCGGGCATACCACCCGGCATGCCGCCGCCAGCCAACTCCTTCTTCGGAGCTTCGGCAATCATGGCTTCGGTGGTGACGAGCAGGCCGGCGACCGAGGCCGCGTCCTGGAGAGCGGTGCGCACAACCTTCATTGGGTCGACGATGCCCATGGCGATCATGTCGCCATATTCGCCGGTCTGGGCGTTGTAGCCGAAGGTTGCATCCTTGTTGTCGAGGATCTTGCCGGCGACGATCGAAGCTTCGGCACCGGCGTTGGCAGCGATCTGGCGGGCCGGAGCCTGCAGGGCGCGACGGACGATGGCGATGCCGGCCGTCTGATCGGCATTGGCGCCGGTGACGGTGATGGCCAGCGAAGCGCGCAGCAGGGCGACGCCGCCGCCAGCAACGATGCCTTCTTCTACGGCCGCGCGGGTCGCGTTGAGGGCGTCATCGACGCGGTCCTTCTTTTCCTTGACTTCGACTTCCGTCGCACCGCCGACGCGGATCACCGCAACGCCGCCAGCGAGCTTCGCCAGACGTTCCTGCAGCTTCTCCTTGTCGTAGTCCGAAGTGGTCTCTTCGATCTGCTGCTTGATCTGGGCAACGCGGCCCTGGATCTCGGCCTTCTTGCCGGCGCCGTCGACGATGGTGGTGTTCTCCTTGGAGATCGACACCTTCTTGGCGCGGCCGAGCATGTTGAGGCCGACATTCTCGAGCTTGATGCCGAGGTCTTCCGAGATGACCTGGCCACCGGTGAGGATGGCGATGTCTTCCAGCATGGCCTTGCGGCGATCACCGAAGCCCGGCGCCTTGACGGCGGCGATCTTCAGGCCGCCACGCAGCTTGTTGACGACCAAAGTCGCCAGCGCTTCGCCTTCGACGTCTTCCGAGATGATGAGCAGCGGTTTCGAGGTCTGCACGACGGCTTCGAGAACCGGCAGCATGGCCTGGAGGTTGGAGAGCTTCTTCTCGTGCAGGAGGATGTAGACGTCCTCGAGCTCGGCAACCATCTTGTCGGCGTTGGTGACGAAGTAGGGCGACTGGTACCCGCGGTCGAACTGCATGCCTTCGACGACTTCGAGTTCGGTCTCGGCGGTCTTGGCTTCTTCAACCGTGATGACGCCTTCGTTGCCGACCTTCTGCATCGCTTCCGCGATCATCTTGCCGACCGAAGCATCGCCATTGCCGGCGATCGTGCCGACCTGGGCGACTTCTTCCGAGGTCTTGATCTTCTTGGCGTTCTTGACGAGGTGAGCGACGACTTCGGTCACGGCCAGATCGATGCCGCGCTTCAGGTCCATCGGGTTCATGCCGGCGGCAACCGCCTTGTGGCCTTCGTGGACGATCGACTGCGCCAGAACGGTCGCGGTCGTGGTGCCGTCGCCGGCGATGTCGTTGGTCTTGGACGCGACTTCGCGGATCATCTGCGCGCCCATGTTCTCGAACTTGTCGGAAAGTTCAATTTCCTTGGCGACGGTGACGCCGTCCTTGGTGATGCGCGGGGCGCCGAACGACTTGTCGATAACGACGTTACGGCCCTTGGGACCGAGCGTGACCTTCACCGCGTCGGCCAGGATGTTGATGCCGTGAAGCATGCGCTCGCGGGCATCACGGGAGAATTTTACGTCTTTGGCCATTTTTTACTCCTGGGCATTTCGCCCGAATTCAGATTGGATGGTGCGGATGAAAGGCGGCGGCGTGTCAGCTGATTATGCCCATGATGTCGGATTCCTTCATGATCAGAAGGTCTTCGCCATCGAGCTTGACTTCGGTGCCCGACCACTTGCCGAACAGGATGCGGTCGCCCGCCTTGACGTCCAGCGGGACGAGCTTGCCGGCTTCGTCGCGGGCGCCGGAGCCAACGGCGATGATCTCGCCTTCCTGCGGCTTTTCCTTCGCCGTATCCGGGATGATGATCCCGCCGGCGGTCTTCGCTTCGGATTCGACCCGGCGAACGACCACGCGGTCATGCAGCGGCCGGAAATTCGACTTTGCCATTTTTTGGATGTCCCTGGTTCGGATGTTGAACGGTTCTCCGTTGCCGGAGCGCGGTTGTTAGCACTCACCAGTGACGAGTGCTAGCGGACAGTGAAATAGGCCGTCGGCTGGCACTAGTCAAGACGGAAGAGGGGACGGGCGAAGAGCAAAAAGACCTTGGAATCGGCGCGGAAGCGCGGCCCCCTTTACGTGAGGAGAACGCTCATTCTGCATTTGTTGCCAATCGCTCGTCCCCACCGGCTCAAACAATCTCGGCCCGCGGCGCCTGCCTGGTGTGGCCGGCGGGGAAGGGCCAGAACGGCAGTTCGCCCAGTGTGCTTTTTCGGGGAAGAGCGCCGCGCGGATACGGCACCGGCAAGTTCCTCGGATGGCTCGTCGATCAGAACATCGCGCCGCACATTCCGGTGTGGGACAAGAGCCAGCGTGAAACCTTACAGCCGCGCGGACTTCATCTTCGATGCGGTCCAGAACAAGTTCATCCCGCCCGCAAGGCAGTATCGTCGCAACTTCGCGGTCCCGCGCACAGGCAATGTCAGCGGTGGAAACCCGGAAATACCGGCCAGCAAACGAGACTGCCAGAGTTGTGAACTCAAGCGCCGCTGCTATCCAAAGACGCCGGTGCGCGATGTGCTGCGCTGCGTCGACGAAGAGGCACGCGAGACGCCCGTCAAAGCGGATACGCCCGAGTTCGTACGGTCGCGCAACGAACGCAAAAAAAAGTCGAGATGCTCTTCGTACACCTGAAGACCGCGCTCCGCTTCGAACGCAGGAGATTACGCGGCCTGAGCGGAGCTTGTGACGAGTTCCTTATGGCCGCCATCACGCCTGCGACGCCTGGTGCGGCTGACCACGCCAACGGTGCCAGCACCAACGACCGCCGTTGCGCCTCCAGACAAGCCGTTGCGCCTCCAGACAAGGAGACAGGGATCGCAATCGAGTTTTTTCACGGCATCGGTCAATTTCTCAGTTCGGCGAACATGACGTTGCGCCAAGATGGACATTCTGCAGAATTGCACCTGCCGGCGCTTTCGTGGACGCGCGCTTTGGGACTCCCATTTCTATTGCCCGTCTCGGCTCATGCCGGGGCGGGCTTCTTTGCGTTCTGGGAGGATTTGCTCACCATGGTTCAGAGTGGCGGCCATGGAGATCGCCTCAGAAGCGGCGCCCAATCGGAAACATTAGCACCTCCGCGTTTTGGCGTGGCTGCTTGAACTCTTCGACGGCAACCGCCTCAATTAACAGGTCCAAGGCTTCGCGCCCCCTTCGGCTCATCGGGTCATCGCCACGAAGGTAGTGATACGCTCGATCTAAATGAACTCGGGCGGCGGAAAAATCGCTTGTCATATGTCCCTCTCAGTAGCCGCCCGCATTAGCCGTCTACGAGGTGAGGGTCGCGCAATCGTCAATATCCACAGACGGATTTGATTTAAATCGGGGATAATCGGGGGGAGTAGCCGGACACCGGCTGACGCTGTCACGTTGTCTGCGTATGAACGCGCTGAAGCGGTGTGCGCTGCTGTTAGCAGAGCGCAGTCACGGCCTTCCACTCCGCCATTGCGTTCAGACGGTGAAGATGGATCTGAAACGCGGAATGTCTTGAGCGAGGTGGAACGAAGAGGTAGCGCAGGCGGAGAAGATCGAGACGAAGCGCTGAAGGGTTTCCGGTGATCGGAAGCCCTGCATCGTTCGCTCCCGTTTTCGCAACGGCACATGGGAATTCTCAGCGGGGTTGTTCAATCCTTTGTGCGACCAGTGCTCGACTTCCGGCATCACCTGCCGCCTTGCGGCCCATGGTGATCATGCGCTTCGGCGCGCGGCCCTGCTTCTTCTTCAACAAGCGCGTCAACAATCGCTTGGCCGCCTTGGTGTTGCGCGGCGGTTCTGGACAATCTCGTCGAGGACATAGCCGTTCTGATCGACAGCGCGCTATAGCCAGTGCTTCTTGCCGGCGATGGAGATTACGACTTCGTCCAGGTGCCAGACGTCATGGCGAGAGGATCTCTTACGGCGAAGCCGGCGGGCATAGTCTGGGCCGAACTACCTGCCCCAACGACGGATCGTCTCGTAGGAGACCACGATGCCGCGCTCCAGCACCATTTCCTTAGCCCGGCGCCGAGCCTGGAGGCGGCCGAAGACGAGGCTCAGCCTCCGCAGCTCCAACGCAACGGCAGAAAGACGGCACCACGGCCTGAACCTGCACCGGAGAAGGAATACGCTCGCGGCAGCGTTAAGTCTCCGGCCGAGCCTGCTTTCCGTCCGGCGCCACCGATCGTCGCGAAAAAGATCCCTGTTAAGCAATCCCGAAAGGTTTTGGCGCTCGGCGATGAGCCCAACGCCCCGCAAGACGAGACCTGCAATATTCGTGACCTGCTGGCCGCTACCGAGCGTACCCAACGAGACGACTTCGATGTAATGGCGGCATCAGCTCGCACCGCGTCCATATCGCCGAAGCTCGAAGAAGCTTATCGGCGCTCGCCACCTTGCAGGAGCAGTTTGGGGATGACTAAATTTCCTTATCGTCGGCGAGGCCCGCCGGTGTCAACGGCCGTCGCCACTGCGCAGCTCACCCACATTGGTGCCAACACTGCCATGGGCTTCTTGACCGAAGCGAGCGCTGTGACATGCATGGCAGACGATTTACTGCTGCGTTCATATCGCGGCTATCGCCTTGGCGATCGCGGCAAAAGGCAGGACCAGGGATAGCGGCGCGTATCGCGAGCGGCGGCCAACGCCCCACCTTTTGACCGCTGTGGATTAGAGCATGATTGGCCGTGTGCAGGCATTTACGACCCTGCTCACAAGCGGATTCGGGCTTGCGATATATCTCCTGCCGACAATCGCGCCGGGAGCCTCAGAGGCAAGCCTCTACATGGCATGTGGTGTGGCTATTGTGGTCTGCGTCGGCGGGTTAGCTTTTTGGGCCAAAAGCCAAAAGCTGTCGCGACAAAATCACCGGCCCTGATTTTTCAGGGGAATTTCTGTCACAAAAGTCGGTCGCAAATTCAAACTTCCGCGACTGATTTTTGCGACAATTTCGACTTTCCTAAGCGCTTGGGTTTTGGTATAGATCACCCATGCCAACCGTTTTACGCCTCGATGGCTTGCGCGTGGTCATCTACCCGAACGATCATCGACCCGCGCACGTCCACATCAAGGGAGCGGCCGGCGAAGCGGTGTTCATCCTGCATTGCCCCGATGGACCGCCGGCGCTGCGGGAGAGCTTCGGATTCAACCAGGCCGCGCTAAGCCGGATCGCGGATGACCTGGCCGGCGCACTGGCAACCTTATGTGCGGAATGGAGAACAATTCATGGCCGTTACTGAGCAAGAGTTTCACCAAGCCGAAAAGCGGATGGCCGCGCTGCGGGAGAACGGCTTTGCCGTGTCCGCGCGCTACGATCGCCGCTCGGCCCGCATCGTCGTCAACCTGAATACCGGCGTGCAGATCGCTTTCCCGCCGCGCCTAGCAGAAGGTTTGGCTGATGCCTCGCCGGCCGACCTTGCCGAGGTCGAGATCAGCCCGGCCGGCCTTGGCCTGCACTGGCCGAAGCTCGATGCTGATGTGTATGTGCCGGCGCTGCTGCAAGGTGGGTTTGGCTCAAAGCGCTGGATGGCCGCGCAGCTCGGTACGGCCGGCGGCCAAGCCCGTTCGCGCGCCAAGGCGGCGGCGGCTCGGGAGAACGGCCGCAAGGGAGGCCGGCCGCGCAAGGTTGCCGGTGGTGGCCTATAGGCCGGCCGCTGAAATCAACTCTGGCAATCTGCTGAAGCCAACTGGGCGGTCTGACCAGGGCCGTGTCACTGAATTGTCCGCGGGATACATCACCCGCAGTGCGCGCCCAGTCCGATCTTGGCGCATAAATATAGGTTGAGCGCGACGGCTGGTCGCCAAGGCACAGCCATCCCCGCTTACGGCGTGACCTTTCGATATGCGGCACGATCGTCAAATTATCCTCTGGCCCTTGGTTGCCTGCACTTCGGCTTTGTCAGCATCGATTTCTCGAAGCACCTTTTCCGGCACCGTAACGTTAACCGGGCATCGATCAAAATGTGGGATCTGGCGGCATGACCAGATTTTCCCGTGATCCTCTTTATCGTCGCCACCGATTTCCGGCGCAGGTGATTGCCCATGCCGTTTGGCTCTATTTCCGGTTTCCGCTCAGCCTGCGGATGGTCGAGGATATGCTGGCAGCTCGTGGCGTCATCGTCTCTCACCAGACCGTGCGACTTTGGGCTGAGAAATTTGGCAGACACTTTGCCAATGATATCCGGAAGCGATCGGCCGGCAAGCTCGGCGACAAATGGCATCTCGATGAGGTTGTCATCACCATCGGTGGAAAGAAACACTGGCTTTGGCGCGCCGTTGATCAGGACGGGTTTGTTCTCGACGTGTTGGTGCAAAGCCGTCGCAATGCCAAGGCGGCAAAGCGCTTGATGCGAAAGCTTCTGAAAGGGCAAGGCCGTTCGCCGCGTGTGATGATCACCGACAAGCTTCGATCCTACGGTGCGGCGAAGCGGGAGATCATGCCAGGCGTCGAGCATCGCTCGCACAAGGGCCTGAACAATCGGGCGGAGAACTCTCATCAACCCGTCCGACGGCGGGAGAGGATCATGAAGCGCTTCAAGTCAGCGCGACATCTTCAGCGTTTCGTTTCCGTCCACGACCCGATCGCCAACCTCTTTAACGTTCCGCCACGATATTCCATCCACCCACCATCGAGAACTGCGAGCAACTGCCATGCAAGCATGGCGCCAAATCGCGCGCCTTCACGCCGAATGAACCAAAGCCTCACTCCCAGATCTTGGTTTCACAGCGTTAAGTTTACGGTGCCGGGCGGAGAACTCTCACCTGCCGTTTCGAAAGCGGGAGCGAATTCGGCAAGGCTTCCGCAGCATTGGCTCCCTTCAGCATTTCGTCTCGGTCTTCTCCGCCATACGCGATCTCTTTGTCCCCTCCCGCTCAAACAGGTCCGCCACGCAGATCCGAACTCACCGCCTCAATGCCATGGCAGAATGGAAGGCCGCGGCGTTGCAGATTGCCTGAAAACAGCTGTGGGCTTCCGCGCGTCCACGCTTCAAACAATGTGACAGCGCCGCCGGCGGCAATCTTGTTGACCGTTGACTGAAGTGAGTTTAAACCGTGGCGGAATAAACTCGACATTCCGGAGAAAAACCGTCGCGATGCCCGTTATGCCACAACCTGTGAATCCTAAGGAGATAACGTCGGAGCGCATTCCGCGTCATGGCAAAGAACTCTGGGAGAGCGTACGAGCGCGCGGCGCAGGTATCAATTATCCTTTTCCAGACCATATGACCTTGCGCTCTTTCTCGTTCGGAGAGGTCGCTAAGATTCTCAGTGTGTCGGACAGCTATCTGCGCCAGCTGTCAATTGATGGTCTGGGGCCAACACCGGAGCTAGGGACCGCAGGGCGACGCTCCTATACGCTTCGACAGATCAACGAACTTCGTGCTTATCTCGCTTCGGCCCGTCCGAAAGAGGCTTTGAAGTTTTGCCCGCGGAGGCGCGAGGGTGAGAAACTACAGATCATCTCAGTAGCCGCCGGCCCCGCAAGAACCACTACAGCGTTCTATCTGGTTCAGGGCCTTGCACTTCAAGGGTTCCGCGTTCTCGTTGTAGATCTCGATCCGAAGGGCTCATTGTCGGAAATGTTCGGTTACTTCTCGAGTATCATTCCCGTCCACAATGCGAGCATGTATGCCGCGATGCGCTATAGAGGAGAAATTACACGCCCACGCCAGGAGTGGGGCTGCAGACCAAGCTTCTTTGAATAGCAGAAACCATGCTCCGAGGAGAAGACATGTATAAGCAGCACGAAGATACACCGGGATGGACTCGGTTCAAGGGCAATCGAGTCTATAAAGCATTGAAGAATCTTATTGTCGATTTTAAGGTGCCCCCTTATACGCGACTCGATATGCGTGAAATCAGCGATGTCCTGAAAACGAGCGCGACCCCGATACGCGAGGCATTGATTAAGCTCGAAACCGAAAAGTACATCGTGGGCTCTACACGCAACGGCTACTACACCAAGAAACTGGATACAAAGCAACTCTCAGATAAATATGCCTTTATCAACATGATCCTCCAGCATGCTCTCAGAGAAAACCTAGATGAGCATTCTAAGCCGTGGCCGGTGCTTCCAACGAATCCCAGATGGAACGACTATTACTTGATCAGGGAGTTTCTTGAGGTACTTTACGATAGGATCGCAGAGTCTTCGAACAACGAAAGAATGCTGGACCTCGTTCGTGAGTTCAACATCCGGACGAGATACGTTCGTTTTTTGGACTTGCAACGGCCGGAGCGTCTATCATGTATCAGAGGTGATATGAGCGAGCTTCTGGAGCTTCTTGATAAGCGAGACAAGAATGGGGCGATCGCAAATGTTGATCGGCAATTCAGTGCGATAATTAACACCGTTCCCGAGCTTGTGCTGGAGGGCAATCATCGTGCCGGGAATACGAAAGAGAGCTGGTTGGAGACATTGTTGTTGATGTGGACTGAGAGCTGACCCGGCGTTCCACCGAGATGTGGCTCTGGCTCACTTTTGCTGCTGTTGCGGCCGACGCTTTTGCTGATTCCCCGGCGGACTAGCTTATGCAACATCGACTTCCCCGCGCGAGCCTCGCGCCTGACGGATTGGCGCGGTAGTTGATGTGAAGGTTGTAGCGAACACCGTTCAAATCCAGCTTCGATCGCGGGATCGTCGTTTCCTACGAGACCATCCGCCGATGGTGCCGAAAGCACGGCCCTGATTATGCGCGCCGCATACGCCGCAAGTCGCCGACGAAAGATGATGTCTGGCACCTGGATGAAGTCGCGGTGCGCATCAACGGTCAGAAGGGCACCGTAACGTTAACCGGGCATCGATCAAAATGTGGGATCTGGCGGCATGACCAGATTTTCCCGTGATCCTCTTTATCGTCGCCACCGATTTCCGGCGCAGGTGATTGCCCATGCCGTTTGGCCCCACTTAAACACCGCCTGTAAGAATATGTTATTATATCAGCACGTTAGGCGCGCGCCGGCGCGTGTTACCACTACATTTTGGGGATGATCTCAGGCGAGTTGTTCGTCGAGGTTGTGTGGCAGAGCGATGCCAGATGCCTTGAAGACGTTGCCCACTTGGCCCGTAACGTGCGTTCTGGTGGTGACGATGCGACCATCCTTTTCGATGGTGGCTTCCTGGAGGCGGTCGAGATCGCGTAGAAGCGGCTGCCATTCGGGCGTCAGGCCTTTGGCCCGGCAGAGGCGGTACAGTTCCTTGCTGAGTACGAGCCCCAGGAACGAGCAGAACACATGCCCGCGGATGACGGCATCGGATTGGTGGAAGATCGGCCGGGTATTGAAGGTTGCCTTGGCGGCGCGGAACAGGCTCTCGACCTCGAGCAAATCGCGATACCGCAGCACGGCCTGGAGCGGGGTCACCTTCGCGTTGGTCCGCACCACGGTGATGCCGTCGTACCGGGCTTCCTCGGCAAGCTTGCCGACATCGATCTTGAAGTTCTTGCCGCTGGCCTTGAGGTAACGCCGGTAGGCCGAGTTGCCGACCAGTGCCTTGTCGCCCTTCTTGAGCTGTGCCTCGAGGCCGGCGATGATCGCCTGGCGGTCGGCCTTGTCCTTCTCGGCCTCGGCGTCATTGCGGCTGACAATGTAGCGGTCTTTACCGACCTTGACCTCTTTGACCCACAACTGAGTTTCACCGCGCTGGCGCTCGAGAACGAGCGGAACCATCGGTGCCGCGTCATTGAGCACGACGTTGTGGATCACGCTGCTCGAGCGTTCGCGGGCCCCCAGAATGTATTCCATGCCCAGCTTTTCGAGCGCGGCGATGGTATCGGCGCTGATCATGCCGCGATCGGCGACAACGCAGGCGCGTGTGACGCCGAAGCGCGTTCGCAGCCGATCGACCACCGGCAACAGGACGGTCACGTCAGCGGTGTTGCCGGGCACCATCTCGGTGCAGACCGGCCGGCCCTCGGCATCAACGACCAGCGCCAGGATCATTTGCGCCAGATCGGGGCGGAAGTCCTTGGAATGCCCGCGCTTGCCCAGCGTCTCGCCGCCCGCGCCATGGAAGGACAACGAGGTGGTGTCCATGAACACAAGGCTGAGGTCGGTGAACAGGTCCTGCCGGCGCGCGAAGAGCTTTTCCTCGATCGCGTCTTTCACGCAGCGCGCCTTGCGCCTTTTCGCCGAGTTCCTCGCCCAGCCACGCCATGGCCCGGTAAAAGTGATGGAGCGCCAGACCCTCGGCGCCCTCGATACCATAATCGGCCATCCAGTTCGCGCAGTCGCGGTCCGAGCCCGAGACGAACAGCCGATGCAACGTGCCAATGAACACCGCCCGTTCCACCGCAAAGCCGAACTGGCGCCCTTCCAGCACCTCTTCCAGCACATCGCCGATCCCGAGCCGCTCCCACAGCCGCCCGAACAACAGCGGACCGCCGATGCGGCGAGAGGCAATTCGCCCCGCGTCAATGTCGGACAGGATGAGGCTGCGCTCGCCATGGCGCGCAATCGAGGCCGCCAATCTGTCAAGTTCGCCGCTGGCAACCAGCGCATCCTTGCGGCCCAGCGCCTTTATCGTGCGCTGGCGAACGGTTTTGCCGTCGCGGACACTTTCCACGAGGTAAAGATAGCGGTGGCCGCGAGCGACTCTCTCAACGACAAACATGCCAGCGTTGTTAGCGAATAAATGCCATAAAATCCATACAACATGCGGCTAGCAGATCAAATGTTGTTACCACACATTTTCGCGCCGAAAACTCGAGGCGAGTGAATTCAATAGCTTAACCGACAGCGTTCGCCATCCGTTCACCTCCAACTGTTCAAGTCGGGTTTGGCTCTATTTCCGGTTTCCGCTCGGCCTGCGGATGGTCGAGGATATGCTGGCAGCTCGTGGCGTCATCGTCTCTCACCAGACCGTGCGACTTTGGGCTGAGAAATTTGGCAGACACTTTGCCAATGATATCCGGAAGCGATCGGCCGGCAAGCTCGGCGACAAATGGCATCTCGATGAGGTTGTCATCACCATCGGTGGAAAGAAACACTGGCTTTGGCGCGCCGTTGATCAGGACGGGTTTGTTCTCGACGTGTTGGTGCAAAGCCGTCGCAATGCCAAGGCGGCAAAGCGCTTGATGCGAAAGCTTCTGAAAGGGCAAGGCCGTTCGCCGCGTGTGATGATCACCGACAAGCTTCGATCCTACGGTGCGGCGAAGCGGGAGATCATGCCAGGCGTCGAGCATCGCTCGCACAAGGGCCTGAACAATCGGGCGGAGAACTCTCATCAACCCGTCCGACGGCGGGAGAGGGTCATGAAGCGCTTCAAGTCAGCGCGACATCTTCAGCGTTTCGTTTCCGTCCACGACCCGACCGCCAACCTCTTTAACGTTCCCCGCCACGATATTCCATCCACCCACCATCGAGAACTGCGAGCAACTGCCATGCAAGCATGGCGCCAAATCGCGCGCCTTCACGCCGAATGAACCAAAGCCTCACTCCCAGATCTTGTTTTCACAGCGTTAAGTTTACGGTGCCGCTAAGCCTCCTCGATGGGGGTTTCGCCTTACCTGCAGTCGTCGAGTGCGAAGCCTGCGACACATAAATCGGGGGACGGCCCCAAACCTTGGATATGATGTCCATTACCTCCGCATTGGTAGAATTCAGCGATTCCATCGCTTGCTCGTATGCCGATCGGCCTACCGCTCCCGCTGACATCTCATACAATGATCGGTTTTTGAGCCGCGCTTCCCGGATCGCGTTCGATTCCCAGACGGTCGCAGTCAAGAGATCATCCCCCAGTAAGTCCCGCAGTAGGGCGACAGCCTCCTGCTGTGAGACGTCGCGCGGGTCGTGCCGTGTCACCAAGAATTTGATAAAATCATAATTTACGGGCCGCTCAGCTTTTTCGATCAGGGAGACGGAATGCGAGAAAATGTTGAGGAACATGGCCATTGACGCAATATCAGCCAATTGCGGGCGGACCATCACCAGCACGCCGGTCGCTGCTTCAAACGCACCCACGGTCAAGAAGCTGTATTCAGGTGCACAGTGGATAACGACGACGTCGTAATCCGCCTCGACTTCCTTGATCGCAGACACCATTCTGACGCTGGCATCTGGGTACCTCAAGTTCTCGCTATGGTAGCGCCGCGAACTTTCCTCCTCGAACTCGCCGAGCTCGAAAGAGCCCGGCACGAGATCAAGACCATCAAAATGGGTCGATCGGATTGCAGTACGTATACTGGCCCGGCGGTCATCATAGCGCATCGCGGCATACATGCTCGCATTGTGGACGGGAATGATACTCGAGAAGTAACCGAACATTTCCGACAATGAGCCCCTCGGATCGAGATCTACAGCGAGAACGCGGAATCCTTGAAGTGCAAGGCCCTGAACCAGATAGAACGCTGTAGTGGTTCTTGCGGGGCCGGCGGCTACTGAGATGATCTGTAGTTTCTCACCCTCGCGCCTCCGCGGGCAAAACTTCAAAGCCTCTTTCGGACGGGCCGAAGCGAGATAAGCACGAAGTTCGTTGATCTGTCGAAGCGTATAGGAGCGTCGCCCTGCGGTCCCTAGCTCCGGTGTTGGCCCCAGACCATCAATTGACAGCTGGCGCAGATAGCTGTCCGACACACTGAGAATCTCAGCGACCTCTCCCAACGAGAAAGAGCGCAAGGTCATATGGTCTGGAAAAGGATAATTGATACCTGCGCCGCGCGCGCGTACGCTCTCCCAGAGTTCTTTGCCATGACGCCGAATGCGCTCCGACGTTATCTCCTTAGGATTCACAGGTTGTGGCATAAGGCATCGCGACGGTTTTTCTCCTGAATGTCGAGTTTTTCCGCCACCGTTTAAACTCACTTCAGTCAACGGTCAACAAGATTGCCGCCTTTCGTCAGCTCATCCCGTGCTTGTCGATGCCGTGAACCTCGAAGACATATTTTGCCGGCGTTGTCACGTTGTTTGAAATGTGGCCGCGTGAGGCCGATACCGCGCTTTTCAGGCAGGCCGTGCACTCACGGCTTCCCACGCGGCCATTGCCTGGCGTCGATGGGTTCGAATTTGTGCTGCGGAGCGGTTGGTCTGGGATGGGACGAAGAGATTTCGCACGGCAGAGAAGATCGACACGAAATGCTGCAATGAGCCGACCGACCGGAAACCCTGTCGCGTTCGTTCCCGTTTTCGGAACGGCAGATGAGAATTCTCCGCCCGGTTGTTCAAGCCTTTATGCGAGCGGTGTTCCACGTTCGGCATGACCTGGCGTTGGGCCGCCCCGTAGGAGCGCAGTTTGTCGGTGATCGTACGCTTTGGCGGCAGACCCTGCTTCTTCAGAAGTCGCGTCAGCAGGCGCTTGGCGGCCTTGCTGTTGCGACGCGTCTGGACAATCTCGTCGAGCACATATCCGTCCTGATCAACCGCTCTCCACAACCAGCATTTCTGACCGTTGATGCGCACCGCGACTTCATCCAGGTGTCAGACATCATCTTTCGTCGGTGCCTGCGGCGCATGCGGCGCGCATAATCAGGGCCGTGCTTTCGGCACCATCGGCGGATGGTCTCGTGGGAAACGTGCGGATTTCAGAGGATCGTGGGCACCCATTTCAGAGGATCGTGGGCAGTGATTTCAGAGGATGGTGGGCACCTTTAGAGCAAGGGTGAAGGGATCCCGACCGACAGTCTGACTGGGCTATGGACACACTCGTTTTGACACGAGGAATCCAGATGCCGACCGAGAGATTGTCGATGCGCCGCATACGCGAACTATTGCGACTGAAGTACGAGAGCGGGCTTAGCAGCCGGCTGATTGCCAAGTCGTTGGGGATCAGCAAAGGGGCCGTGGGAATTTACCTTCACCGGGCCAATGCAGCCAAACTAACCTGGCCGTTGCCGAGGCGATGACCGACACCAGCCTGGAACGGTTGCTGTTTCCGGGGCAGGTCTGCGTCAAGACCGACCGCGGCCCCGAGCCTGACTGGGCTCATGTCGATCGGGAACTGCGCCGCCCCGGAGTGACGTGTTCGCTGCTCTGGGTGGAATATCGCACGGACCGTCCCAACGGCTATGGCTATACCTGGTTCTGCACGAGCTACGAGGCCTGGAAGCAGCGCGTGTCGCCAACGATGCGCCAACGCCACGCCGCCGGTGAGAAGGTGTTTGTCGATTACGCCGGCGACACCATCGATATCGTCGACCCGATAACGGGCGAAGCTCAGGCCATGAAGTTGTTCGTGGCGCATTGGGAGCCTCCAGCTATGTTTACTGCGAGGCTCGGCCGAGCGAAGGGCTGGGCGACTGGATCGGCTGCCATGTCGGCATGTTCGCCGCCTTCGGCGGAGTGGCGACCATCACGGTGCCCGATTACGTGCCCGGGCACGTAATCGGGCTTTTGTGTCCCGAGCGGTTATGTGCCCCGCGACCTGCTGACCCAAGCGTTCTCGACGACACGGGGCACATAACGATCAGAGGCCGGCAAGCCATTCGAGAAGTTTTGGCTCGCTCTGCCAGACTGGCTTTCGGGGCGGTCCCACCGAAGAAGTAGCAAGCACCTGACAAGCCTCAAGTGCCTCCTGCTTCATCCTGATGCTAATCTCGGCATATCGGTTGGTCGTATCCAGGCTGACGTGGCCAAGCCAACCTCTTATGACGTTCACGTCGACGCCGGACTCGAGGAGATGAACGGCCGTCGTGTGTCTCCAAACATGTGGAGATATGGACCTTTGTCCGTTGCCAATGCGAATACTCGAACCATGACGCCAGACAAGCTTGTAGAGGCCGAATCGCGTCAGCGGCTTGCCGACGTTGCTCAGGAATACCGGACTTTCCGGCGTGGCTGGCTGGCGTCGGTTACGCAGCATCTCGCCAAGCAGGCGGGCAGTCTCGGGCCATAGTGGGCAGGTCCGCCACTTATCGCCCTTGCCGTGCAGGTTCACCCGCGGTGAGGAGGTCAAAACCAACTGATCGACGATCAGTCCGATGACTTCCGTTGCGCGGGCGCCCGTATTGTACAGGAACATGAGCAGCGCCTTGTCGCGGATGGCGAGCTTTCCGCCGCGCGGCAGTTTGTCGAAGAGCCGTTCGACCTCGTCGCGTTCGAGATAATAGGTGGCTGCCGGCTGCGCACGCTTCCTTGGGATGGCGGCGACGCGCTCGGCCTCCGGCAGCACTATAGGTTCCTGGCCGCCGGCATAGGCGAAGAAGGTGTGTAGCATTGCTAGCCGGTGGTTCCGTGCTCGGATGCCGTTGCCGCGCTCGGCTTCAAGATGGGCGAGAAATGCCCGCACATTGTCGGCGCTGAGGTCGCTCAGCCTGAGCTTGCTGATCGGAGTTCGGTTCTCCCGGGCCAAGAATAGGAGAAACAACCGTATTCCGTCGCGGTAGCTCCGGATCGAGGTGGACGCCAGACCCTTCTCGGCTTTGAGATGGTGTTCGAAGAACTGATAGACGAGACTGCCGACGGTTCTCATAGCCGTCCTCCATACGAAAGGGGTGCTGCAAAGCGTTCGAAGCGCTGGCCGGCGGCTTCCAGGAGATCGGCGGTAACGGTGAGATAGACGGCGGTGGAAGCGGGGTCGACGTGGCCCATGAAGGTCGACAGCTTAACGAGCTTGTCGGTGGGGTTATGTCCGTCGCGATACCACCGCAGAAGTCGCCCGACCGCAAAGCTGTGCCGCTAATTCCGAGCTCGGAATTATCGGCATAACTCCGAGTGCCGGATTATTCCGAGTGACGGTCCGGGAGGCCAAAGAGTGCGGGCGATCTGTGGCTGTTGGGTCGGCATAATCAGAGGCTCTTCAGGAATGCAAGGAGATGGTCGTCGGGCTTGTAGCGGCCCAACCGGATGTCGGCCGTGTCGGTCTTCGCCAGAGCTTGCTCCTTGAGCTTCATGTCGGCCTGAAGATAGATGGCGGTGGTTTCGACCAACTCGTGGCCCAGCCACAGAGCAATGACCGAGCGGTCGACGCCGTGCTGGAGCAGGTCCATTGCCAGGGTATGCCTCAGGACATGCGGCGTTACGTGCTTGCTGGCCAGCGATGGGCAGTGGCGACGTGCGACGGCGAGGTGCTTGTTCAGCAGATATTGAAGTGCGTCGTGACTCAATGACGTGCCGCTTATCGTCGGGAAGGCAGGATCGGCGCTCCGCCCGCGTCGCTCGGCAAGCCAGGCACGCAGCACCGTGACCGTATCCTTGCGAAGCGGGGTATTGCGGAGTTTTCGGCCCTTTCCCTGACATTGCACATAGGCGGCCGGGCCAAGGACAATGTCCTCGCAGCGAAGGCCGACGATTTCGGCAGCACGCAGGCCGGTCTGCACGGCCAGCAACAGAAGCGCCCGGTCACGGCGCCCGATCCAGCTGCCGAGGTCGGGGGCGGCGAGCAAGGCGGCGACTTCGACGCTACTGAGGAAGGCGACCGGCCGGCGCACGTAACGCTTGCTCGGAATGGCGAGCACGCGCTGAGCCAATGCGCTGTGTTCCGGCGCATGCAAGGCCACATAGCGGAAGAAGGAATGGATGGCGGCAAGACGGACATTGCGGCTCCTGGCGCAGTTGTCGCGTTCGTGTTCGAGATGATCGAGGAAGGCGCCAAGGAAGGCGGTGTCGAGATCCGGCAAGGTGACGTGCGAGGCCCCCTTGCGTAGCTGCCGCTGGGCATAGGCCAGCAGCAGGCAGAAGGTATCGCGGTAGCTCGCCAGCGTATGCGGGCTTGCTTGTCGTTGTCTGATGAGGCGATCGGTGAAGAAGGCCTCAAGAAGAGCGGGGAACGTTGGGGCGGCGCTCATGGGCGGGATTCCGGCTGAGATTGTTCCGCCCGCAGCAGCGCTTGCTGCAGCAGCTCCGGCGTTGCCGTCAAATACCAATAGGTGTCGGTGATGTGGGCATGGCCGAGATAGGTCGCCAACTCGGGCAGGTGGCGTTCGACATCGATGCCGTTGCGATACCAGCGCAGCAATGTTGTCACGGCCAGTCGGTGGCGAAGGTCGTGCAGGCGTGGCCCGCGGGAGTCATTGGCGCCGCGGAGGCCGACCTCGCGCGACAGCTTGACGAACGTCCACCGCACGGCCCATTCGGTTAAACGCATGCCGCGCTCGGAAAGGAAGAAGCTGGAGCTCAGGGGATTGGGGCATGACCGGTCTCGGCTGGCCGCATAGATTTTGAGAGCGTGTTGCGTCGAGGGGTGAAGCGGCACGTAGCGCGACTTGCCGAACTTCGTGTCGCGAACCGTCAGCACGCCATCAACGAGATCGGTGTCGCCGCGATCGAGACGCAGCGGTTCGTTACAGCGCATGCCGGTCGCCGCGTACAAGCCGAAGAGCGTGGCATAGGTCTGCGGGCGAAGGCCGACTGTCGACGGCAAGCGCTTTGCCGCGTCGATCAGTCGGGTGATCTCTTCGTCGCGGTAAACATAGGGCGACGATGGCCGACGATACCGGTGAGGAAGAAGGTCGGGCGGCGGGACGACGGTCTGCGGGTCAATGGCGCTGCAATAGCGCGCGAGCCGGCGAACCATCGCCAACCGGTTGGCCCACTGGGCGGGCTGTGCCTCTGCCGGCTGCATGGCCCAGGCCAGGGCAATCTCGGTGGTGATGACGGTGGCGCCGGAAGATTCGGCAAAGACAACGAAGCGCTGCAGCAACCGTCCGGAAAGACGCAGCTTATGGCCGAGGGCGCGGCGCGCGGCCAGGTACTCTTCGAGCGCCGCTTGCAACGCGCTCATGATGCGACTCCTGGCCAGGGTAGCGCAATGGCACGCAACGCCGCGATGTCGACTTTGGCATAGATCTGTGTCGTGTTCGGCTGGCTGTGGCGGAGAAGTTGACCGATTTCAACGAGCGAAGCGCCGCGGCGCAGCAGATCGGTGGCGAGTGAGTGACGCAACAGGTGCGCACCCTTGAACGCCGGCGTCAGACCGGCGCGCTTGAGCGCACGATGGACGATGCAGCAAATAGTCGACGGGCTGACAAAACTCCGTCTGGGCGCCTTTATGCGAATGAAGACGCGGCGTGTTGAGCAAGCAGGCCGATCTTGCCGCAGATAGTCGACCAAGGCGGCACCGACATCCGCCGGCA
The DNA here is from genome assembly GCF_055456085.1 of Mesorhizobium subarcticum. NCBI lineage: Bacteria > Pseudomonadati > Pseudomonadota > Alphaproteobacteria > Hyphomicrobiales > Phyllobacteriaceae > Mesorhizobium > Mesorhizobium subarcticum. The sequence goes on from NZ_JBVBEG010000002.1 coordinate 830,610, forward strand.
GTGGCAGCCGCGCCAGCCGTTGACCCTTGCCATGCACGACGATCTCGCCGCAATCCCAGTCGAGATCGTCCAGGGTCAAGGCTGAGACTTCGCCACCCCGTAAGCCGAGGCGCGCGAGCAGCATCAGAACCGCGTAGTCCCTGCGGCCGGCCGGTGTTCTCCTGTCGCAAGACGCAAGGAGCCGTTCGACCTGTTCGGCAGGCAGCGCCTTCGGCAGATGTGCCAAGCGCCAGCCGGCGATCCCAGGCACCGCGACAGCGAGATCGGTGGCAAGCAACCCGCGTTGCTGGAGGAAGCGCAGAAACGAACGCAGCGCCGTGACCGCCAACTTGGCGCGGCCGGGCGAACCGGCCTGGGCGCGCCGCACGATGAACCGATGAACGTCGCCCACTCGCAAGCGGTCAAAATCCGGATCGTTGCCGCCAAACTGTTCGTCTAGGAACCCACGAACAATCGGCAGATAGTTCGTCAATGTCGATGCCGAGAGACCACGCTCGGTGCGCAGGAATTCCCCAAATGCGTCGATCAGCTTACCCTTGGCGCTCGTATCGACCTCCAGCAGCGGTACCGGCACGCCGCCCGTGTCGCGCAGATATCGGAGCAACTGCCGAATGGTCCAGGCATCGCCACGCCTCGGGCGCCGACCAAGTTCCGTCAGAAATCGATCTGCGTCCTCTTCCCCGAGCAAGCTCAGCGGAACATCCTGCCTCTCCACCCAAGCACTGAAACCAGCCAGGAGCTTCATCTTCTCCCGAACAGTCGCTTTGGCGTATCCCTGGCCATCGAGCAAAGCCTCGAAACCATCCAGGTGGCTAGCCAATCGGCCTATCCAGCGATCTTCGGCTAGCGTCTCATTCAGATCAAGCATTCGTCTGTCTCCCTGTAGCGTGGGAAAGTCCACGCTCAGAAAGAGCAGCCGAATAATGCCGAGCAATCAACGGCCGACGCTGATCCAATTACTTGCAATCATTAAAAAATTACGCCGCAGCGATGGCGTGACTCGGAATAATCCGGCACTCGGAGTTATGTCGCAGATCATGCAGCTGTAGCCGCGGCCATAGCGGCTACCACATGCTGGGCAGTCCGCGGCAGCGGCCGCAGAGCGATGGCCTCTTACTGGTGCTGTGCATCTAGCCATGAGGCGATCTTACCCGAGTCGCGTGGGTGCTTTCTAGATGGGGTGGATGCCAGCCTTCCCCGGCGGCATCGCGATGTGCCAAGTTTGTGGTGTTAGAGCCACGCAAAGGAGAGGCAGGCATCCATGGAAAAGGTTACCATCATTGGGGTCGATCTGGCAAAGAACGTGTTTCAGCTGCATGGCGCGGCGGCTGACGGATCAGTCGTGTTCCGCAAAAAACTGTCGCGCCTGCAGTTTTGCAAGTTCATGGCGGGTCAGCCAACATGTGTAGTGGCGATGGAGGCGTGCGCCGGTTCCCATTATTGGGCTCGCGAGATGGTCCGGCTTGGCCATCAGCCGAAGCTGATTGCACCTCGGTATGTCAAGGCGTTCGTCAAGCGGCAGAAGAACGACGCAGCGGATGCGGAGGCGATCGTCGAGGCAGCGCAACGGCCAACGATGCGCTTCGTCGAACCGAAAACCGAGGAGCAGCAGTCTCGGTCCATAATGTTTCGCACCCGAGAACAGCTGGTCAATCAGCGCACTGAGTTGGTCAACGCCTTGCGTGCGCACCTTTATGAGTTCGGCCACATCGCGCCTCAGGGAATTCGTTATCTGAACCGACTTGAATGTTTCGTTGAGGACGAGAAAGCCAATTTGCCTGATCTGGCCCGCGAAATCTGCCGCGATCTGCTGGACCGGATCTACCAGCTAACAGGCCGGATCGACGCACTGAAGAAGAAGATCGATGCTCTGTCGAGGGAAGCTGAGGCATCTCGGCGCTTGCAAACCATGCCCGGCGTTGGCCCCATCGCCGCACTGGCGATCGAAACTTTCGCGCCCCCGATGGAGACGTTCAAATGCGGCCGTGACTTCGCCGCCTGGCTTGGGCTCGTCCCGTTGCAGAAATCGACCGGCGGCAAGCAACGACTAGGAAAAACCTCGAAGATGGGCCAATGCGATATTCGACGCCTGCTCATCATTGGAGCCATGGCTGTGGTCCGATGGGCATCGCGGAAGGGCGCGCCCGAGGGCTCCTGGCTCGCGCGCATGATGCCGAAGAAGCCGCGCATGCTCGTGGCCATTGCGCTGGCCAACAAGATGGCGCGTGGCATCTGGGCCATGCTGACAAAGGAAGAGGATTACCGGAATCCGGCAACGGTGCCTGCATGAGCATTCAGCAGCACACCTGAACCGGTCCGTCGGGGATGTGAGGAAGGCCTGAACCGCATGGGCAAATGATCGATCAGATCGGGATCAGGAAACCAGAATGACGCACCGAGCCTCGCGCTCGCTTTCTAGATTTGGACCTGATCCGCGTATCACCATACCGGCCCGCGGCACGTCATGGCCGCAAATCAAGGCCTGACACAAGACCGCACTCGATCACGCGTTCAAAGGTTCAAAATCTTCCTTGCAAAACGGCTGGCATCCACACAAGCGTCATCGCAAAGCGACTTCACCCTCGGCTGTTAGTCCGCCAGTCGCGCCCCCAAAGCGGGCACGGCGAACGTCTTGCAGCGGGCCGAAAGCGGCCGATTATTCTGCTGCGGCCAGCCTCGCTAGCGCCTGTTCGAGCCGAGCGTTAACCGCAGGATCATTCATGAAATCCGTCCTGCGACCCGGCTTCGTGCCGCGCTTCACATAGCCGTTGCTCTGGCTGCCATCAGGGATGCCGAACATATGGTTCGTCTGGCCAGTTCGCCGCGGCCCATGCTGGCTGCGCTGCATGTCCCGCCCGACCTGCATCTCGGCCACCATCAAAAGCGCCTCATCCAAGCGTTTGTTCTCGACGATCTCCGATCTGTGAACCGAGCGTAGCTTGTCGAAGGTTCTGTAGGGCAGAGAGGTGCTGCCTTCCATGATATCGAGCCGGCCGTCCGGGTAATCGCAAACCACGACTTTCTTGCCGGCCAAACCCTTCGCAAACGGGCTCGGATCGAGGATGAACAGCACCTTGTCGTAGCGCAGCGTCAACGCTCGCGACAGGGTCCGGAATTCCTTGCGGCACATGGCGCCGTCCAGATTCTCGTGAGCGGCGAGGAGGCGGTGCATGTCCTTCGGGTTGCGTGGCTCTTTGCCGAAGCGGGCATTGAAGTCGGCAGCGAACTCGGCCGCATAGGCATTCGCGAGACCTGTGCGCGGGAAGCATTTAGCGTTGATTTTGTTTGATCTTTTCCGCTTCCGAGGTAAACGGTGCAAAGATATCAGCGCCGACGTCGACGGCTGTGTCTTCTGACGCTCTCGTGTGAGCGTCAGTGGTGTTTTTGCCCGCTATCCAGCCATAGTGATGACCTTCAAACTGCGTTTCATATTGTAGGCGATGGCAGTGAGGCGAATTTGAACGCCTGCCTTTGCAAGCCCTCGCCATCGCATCCGGCGAAGGCCGTAGCTTCGTTTCCACGTGCCAAAGATCTTCTCGATCCGGCCACGAATGCGATGGATCGGTTGGTTCCAGGCCTCAAGGCGTGCCAGTGTTTCGGCTTCGTCCCGTCCCCACATGCCGGTGGCGACGATGCGTGGCGTTCCACCCTTGGCACGCACCGCGTCGCCGAAATGATTGCCGCGATAGGCGCTATCGGCAAACACCTGGCCGGGATTGTCAGGCAGAGCATCGGGACCGGCCTTGCCGTCGTTGATGTTGGCGGGTGTGACGGCGATCTCCTCGACCAGAGCTGTATCGGCGTCGGCACCGACATGGGCCTTGAAGCCATGAACCGCTGGTCGGCCCTTATGCTTGACCCAATGGCCCTCTTCGTCATCCTCACTGGCCGAGGCGATGATCGTCGCATCGACAAGCGTGCCGGTCTTCACCTGAATCGCTTTGGCCTTGAGCTGGCCGGTGATCTCGTCGAACAGCGTCTTGTCCAGACCATGGGCCACAAGAGCCTTTCGAAAACGCACGAAAGCCGTTCGCTCAGGTGTCTGCTCTTGAGCCGAAAACCCGCAGAACCGTCGGAACGATCCTCTGTCGTCCAACGCCTCGGCAAGCTTGACGTCGGACAAGTCGTACCAGATCGACAGCAGCATCGCCTTGAACAACGCCTCTGGCGGCCAGGCAGGCTCGCCCTTCGAAGAGCAGGAAATCACACAAAGGGCCTGATCGATCGGCACCCAGTCAATCAGTCTGGCAAGCGCATCCAAAGACGAATGCTGGCCGCGATCAACGGCAAAACCAAACTTTTCCTGACCAATGCGCCGACGTGACATCGCATCCCTCAATCCATTGTACTGATTGAGAGAATCACACATCAACACGCCAGTCCAGACACCCGCGCACAGGTCTCTTCGCCGCCTCGTTCGTGCTGATACCGCGCAGGCGCAGCTCCTTTACAAGCCGGTCCTGTAGCGTCTGGTTTGCGCGCTCGACACGCCCCTTGGCCTGCGGAGAATTGGCGCAGATGATGTCTATGTTGAGCTCGTAAAGCGCGCGGCCGAACTTTGTCAGGCCGGTCGTTCGATCCTTCTCGGACCCATGCGTCGCAAAGGCGCTGTTCGGGATCGAGCTTAGCCTCGACATCGCGTCGAACCTCCTGAGGAAGCATCGCGACCGAAAGCCAGGCAGCGTCCGCCGTCGCCGGCGTCTGTGGGGGCCGATGAAGCCAAGCGGACCGCGCGCCAAGCCTACTCATGACCTGGCTCCCGGTTCGTGAATCGAGTCCGCGAAACTTCGCCCCGGGACACGAAACTCTGCGCCGGTTCGCGAAACTCGTCGCACCGACAGTCGTGTCCCGTGACCCATAACTTGACTCGTCCGGCGGCGAAAATCGGAAGGGTTTGATCCCGATTTTGACTCATATGTTGCGTGGGATTTGACTCATAAGTTCAATAAAAGATGATTTTTGACGCATAAGTTAGGTAAGTTTTTTGTAGTAGTGGAGCAACGCTTGCCGTTCTCGCTGGGAAGGTGGAAATAGGTCGGCCGCATGGAATCATTGTGTGGTGTCGCCGTCGAAGCCTTGCGACGAAACCGCCCTGATGCGACCCTGCTGGAAGGGAATCCGTTAAAGGGCAAGAGGGGAGTACTGACATGCCGCTCGACGAAGCATTCCTTCGTCGCCTCTCGGCGGCTTCCGACAAGACGCTCGAGATTTTCGTGCACCATTTGGTCTCGCTCGAGACGCAGATCTATTCCGACCATGAAATCTATGCGGGCTCCGGCGACAAGGGACGAGACGTCGCGGGTTTCCTGACCAACCGCAGGCACGAAGGCGAGTGGCATAACTTCCAGTGCAAACAGTACCGTCGGCCGCTTGGCCCGGATTACATTCTCCTCGAGCTCGGCAAGATGTTTTTTCACGCCTCTGAGGGCGCGTTCGTTCTACCGTCCAAATATGTGTTCGTGGTGCCAGGGAACCTGTCGGGACCTGCGCGGGCGCTGTTCGATCAGAAGAGCCGGATGAAACTGGCTCTCATCGAGGGGTGGGATGAACAGTGTTCCCGGAAGATCGTCAAGGGCACGAAGGTACCGTTCAGCACCGGCATCCGGACGTTCGTCGAATCTTTTGACTTCAACTGCGTGGAGGCCTGGGAGAGCGGCAAGATCATGACGCTGCCGAACGTGGTCTACGCGGCGGCAAAGGCTTTCGGCGACGATCCTGGAGATGCACCTCGTGGAACGGTGCCCGATACGGTTGACTTGGTATCCGAGCATTACGGCGAGCAGCTCAGGATGGTCTATTCCGAGCACGACGGATTCGCCTATGCGGATGCGGCGGCGATCCTTGCCCACGATGAGCACGGCGAGGACTTCCAGATGCACCGTCGGCGCTATTTCGACGCCGTGGAATTTGAAAGGTTCTTCAGCGGCAAGGTCGGCCAAGAGGTGGTGGGCGAGTACCAGGACAATCTCCGTTCGGCGGTTCATGAAGCGTACCGCTCGGGCGTGGGCCTGTCTCGAGTTAGGGCTGTGATGGATGCGGCCGGCAGCGCTAGAATCGGGGGACTGTTCGACAGGCACAGTCGTGTGACGACACGCGTGAGGCAGGGTACCTGTCACGTGTTTGCCAACGAGCGATCGATGCCGTGGTGGAAAAAGAGATGAGCGCTTCGCGTTCCCAAGACCTTTTTAACGGTGTCCTCGAAACGGGGATGCGTTCGGTTGTCGTTCTGAACGAGTTCAGCCCCATGGAGCTTGATCGAGAACAACTCGGGCTGCTCGATTATTTCGTTGTCCATTCTTCGCAGGCAGGCGGACCGGACGACATGCATCCGACCTACAAGTCGAGTTTCACGGAGTATCACGTCCGACGCCGCCGGATCGACGACGGCGTCAAGATGCTGGTCCGGGTTCGGTTGATCGAGGTCGTCGCCGACCCGAAGCGCGGGGTTTGTTTTCGCGCGGGCGACGACGCGCCCGGCTTCGTCGACCTGCTCAACTCTCCGTATAACCGGGAATTGATCGACCGCGCGCGCTGGCTGCGCTCCCGTCACTACGAGGATCCCGGCTTTCTCGCTGGGTTGAGGCAGAAGATCGAGCGTTGGGTCGTCGAATTCCAGCAGCGTGAAGCGCCGGGAGCAGCTCAATGACTTCCGCTCCCGCCATGCGCCTCACGCGCCTCAGCTTCACAGGGAAGGACAAGGAGGTGGCGGCCGTCGATTTCGCCCGCGCCGTGTCACTGTTTTATGGCAGCTCCAACGCCGGAAAGTCGTTCATCCTGAAGGCTGTCGACTACATACTGGGGAGCGGGGATCCCTTTCCCGGAATCGAGCAGTCAGCGGGATACGAACACGTCTTCCTTTCGTTCGTGCTCGAGCCAGAGGGGCGGCCCGTCACGCTGCGGCGCTCCACGCGCGGCGGCGACATCGAATGGATAGAAGGAGCATCGGACGAAGTTTCCGCGGCGTCGATGCCGTCCGAGGCACTGGGTACAAGGCATGGCAAGGCCCGCAAGGGGGCCACTTCGCTTTCCGAGAAGCTTCTCGGGCATCTTGGAGTCCACGACGCGAAGATCGCGGTCACCCAGGCAGGGAAGAAGGACACGTTCAGCATCCGGAACTTCATGCCGTATTTGCTTGTCGACGAAACGAGCATGCTCGGGGACGAAAGTCCGTTGAGACAGCACTCGCGGTCGATGTCCGGCGCCGATAAGAACCTGTTCCGGTTCATCATGACGGGTATGGACAACTCCTCGATTGTCAGGGTGCAGAATTCGAACGAGGCGAAGACCTCCAAGGCAGCCAAGGCCGAACTACTGGAAACCATGATCACGGAGGCCGAGGCCCGCATCGCCAGATTTCCCGAGAGTTTTCTGATCGATTTCGTCGACGGCAAAGGCTCGGACGGCGTCGAGGACGAAGTCCTTTCCTCGCTGGGTGACACCTTCGCGGAAGCTCAGACGAAGCTCGACAGGCTGCGCGTGGACCGCAGGAACCTGATGATCGACATCGACGACGTGCGGGACGAAGCGAGCGAAATCGACACGTCCCTGATGCGATACGGCGACCTGGAGAAAACGTTCATATCCGACATCCGGCGGCTCAAGGCGATCGAGGAAGGAGGCTATTTCCTGCTTCGCTTCGACGACCAGCCGTGTCCGGTCTGCGGAGCCGAACCCGACAATCAGCATCGGCCTCACGAACAGGGCGAACTGGAGCGGCAGCATCAGGCCTCGGTGGTGGAGATCGCGAAGATCGAACGCGACATCAAGGACCTTCGGGAATTGATCGTCTCCCTGACGGCGCTAATCGAGCGGCTGCGCGGGCGGGAACGCCGACTGAAGGAAACGCTGGACAATATCGATGCCCAGATAAAGGCGGCGGTGCCGCAGGAAGCATCGTTGCGGCGCGGCTACCTGGACCTCCAGTCCAAGTTCAATCAAGCGCGCCTCAGAAGCGAAGCCATCGCCGCCCGTGACGCGCTGCAGCGCCAGTTGGACGAGGTGAAGAAGCTGAAGACCTCGCAAGGTCGCGCCGAAGGGATCACCATGGGAATAGCCCCCACCGTCGGGCACGAGCTGTCGATGGTGGTTGCCGACGTGCTCCGGAAGTGGGAGTACCCGCGTGTCGACGGGGTGGTCTGGAATCCCGAGACTGACGACATTCAGGTCAACGGCCACCAGAGACGGCAGAACGGCAAAGGCGTGAGGGCCATCTATCACTCCGCGCTCAAGGTCGCCGTGCTGATCTACTGCCGTCAGAAGTCCCTTCCGCACCCGGGGTTCGTGTTCTTGGATTCTCCGTTGCTGACCTACCGCGGGCCGTTGATCTACGAAAAGTACGGCGAACTGGATTCGTATGAAAAGCAGCTCGCCGCAACGCCGCTCAGTCGGCGGTTCTACGAACACCTGTCGTCGTTAGCTGGCATCGGACAGTTCATCGTCGTTGAGAACACGGATCCGCCATCCGGCATCGAGTCTCTGGCAAGGGTTCAGGCATTCGCTGGCGAGAACGGGGACGGGCGGCAGGGTCTGTTCCCATCGCTGACGTGACCAACAGGCGGCGAGCGCTCCCCGGGAGATAGCGCAGGCGCTCCCGAACACCGACTTGTAGACGCAGAGACTGAGCAGCTGCGCGGACCACCGCCATTCAGCCGCATGCCTGCGGATATCTCGTGACACTCCACCTTGACAAAAATCCGTATGTTACGTAACATGCGGAAAACTTAGATGGAGAAGCCCCATGGTTTCCGTTGCAGCATCCGAAATCCAGAAGAATTTTGGAGAGTGGCATGATCGATCGTTCCAAGGCCCGGTTGAAATCACCAAGTACGGTCGAACGTCTGCTTTCCTTGTGTCCGCCCCGCTTTTCAAGGCGATGTGGGCTTCGTTCCGGCAAGCCGTCCCGACGGCCAACCTGTCGAGCGGCGAAGTTGACATGATCCTGAGTTCCGAAGTGGCTACGGATCAGCCTTACAACCTGGATGACATCCCCGATCAGGAAGAGGCGCCTGCAGGTCCAAAAATCTAGGAACCTTCAGTGAAGATTCCTGCTGTTCCTCCTGTCGGTCATGTAATCGCTTACGAGTATCTTTGGAGATCTAAAGCCGGCCAACGGGAAGATGGAGAGAAAACCTACCCCGCAGCGGTCGTTCTCGCCAGGCACGATGTCGGACCAACTCCTGTTGCATATGTCCTGGGCATCTCGCATACGCCGCCTTGGGAAGGGAGGAGGGCGCTTGAAGTTCCTCCCAAGCTGAAGCGCCATCTGGGCCTCGATGACAAGCCATCATGGATATATACGGACGAAATCAACGTGTTCGCGTGGCCTGGACCTGACGTCCGTCCCGCCGAACACCTTTCGCAGTCACCCGTTGCACGGGGAACATGCGTGATCGGCGCTCTGCCGAGCGACTGGTTCAAGGAGGTCACTAGCCATCTGGCGGAAAGTCATCGGCTGGGACTTGCCAAGACGATCCGGCGAACTCAATAGCCTTATAGCTGATTGTCGCTAGGTGCATGCGTTCATGCCTGCGGCTGTGAAAAGCGGGCATGACAAAAGGTTTCGCACCCGCAGTCGCCGCTTGCGTCGTAAGATTCAGGCCGAATCTTCAAATAAGGAACGGATTCATGGATCGCGAACCCGTCGACATTCAGCAGGCGCACCGTGCTTACCTTACCGCGGTTGAACGGCTGCAACTCGTCGCACATTATCTCGACCGCGCTCATATGGGGCGATCGGCAACCGATTCGGAGTTGGCAGACCTCCATGGTCGGCGCAAAGCGAAAGAGACGGCGCTCCACAAGATCTGTACTTGGCCTTGTCCAGACTTCGCCACGCTGCGCAGCAAGGCAAAGATCCTGCACGGAATACTGGTGAGCGGCGAGACGCTGGGAGGGAACGAACAGAAGGCTTTGGTGCAGTCGATCTTGCAGATGGATAAAGCCACTTCTGTTGCAATCGAATAAAAGACAATTCCTTCCTGCCCAACCATGGCGAAAACAGGCGTTGGCTACTGCCCTCTCTTAGTCTTCAATTCACGACATCGACCAGGATCGAACTCAGCTCTGTTCCATCCGTCACCCCTGTCACGCGCGCGCTACCCTTGCGCACCATCTCCACCATATCCGCCACCGAGACACCCCGAGCCGCCGCGGCGGCAGGGAGCGGCAATTCCGGACCCGTTCCGTCGGTCACTGCCTTGCTCCGCAGCCAGCCCAGCAGAAACTCGGTTGCCTTTCCCCTGATGATGCATGGCACGCCTTGCTCCTCTTCGGCGACGGTGGGCAGCAAATGCAGGTGCACCAGTTCCCTGATGTCAGCGGAAGAGACTCCGAGTTCCTGTCCGACCTCCCGGACGCTCTCCCCCGACCGAATGTCGGAGGCAAGCCGATAGACAGTATGGGGATCGAGGCTTTTGGGCTTGGGCAAAACGGCCTCGCGCCGGCGCACCTGCATCTGACGCAGGATCAACCGCAGCCGTCTCTCCGGAATGCCGCACTGTTCGGCGGCCTCGGCGTATGTGAAATGACCATGGGGCACATACGACGGCTCCTGCTCCTTGGGTGGCCGTTCATGCATGCAGTCGCTCAGGTGCCAGGACACGTTACCGTCAACGCCGTCGGGCTGCCCGTGCACCAGCCAGTATCTGAACTCGTCTGAATACACTGGGGCAGGCGGCTGCTTCGGGCGCTCGGCCTCGATGCGCTCAAGCAGAGTCTGGAAACTTTCGGGCAGGCCCAGAACCATGGCCAGGCCCGCGTTCATCACCTTCCGGACTCCGTTTTTCCGGGTCATCGGATGCACGGTCTGGAACGGATCGAGCGCGAACTTGCCGATCTCGCGGCATATCTCGACGGCTTCGTCCATCGGCACGCGGTCGAGGAACGACGGCGCGGAGGCGGGCGCGCCGTCCATGCGCGCGATGACATAGGCATCGAAGGCGCATTCCTCAACCGGAACCTCTTCCGTCCTCGTATAGGCCAACTCCCTGCCGCAGGCGCAGAAATAGAAGCTCGGGGAATTGTGCCACGTGAGCCTGACGCCGCACTGGCAGGCATCGAGGAGGGCGCACCGGTGCTCCGGACACGTCGTCACGAAGCCGACGTCCCACCATGCGTGATGGGTTCCGGAATCCCGGAGGCAGTGCGGGCACCATCGGCGGCTGCCAAAACGGACGTCGCGCTTCCGGAAGCGCTGGCCAAGCAGGTGAATCCAGCCTGCGTCCACGCGCGGAGAAGCGTGCTCGAGGACTGACAGGTCGGCAGCGCAGAGCCGGGCAACGTCTTCCACCGGGAGATTGAATACCTGTTGGCTGCCTGGAACGCCGATCTCCCGGCAGAAGCGGCTGAAATCCCCGCGAAGGTTCCGTTCTACCGTCCTGCCAAGCAGGCCCTGTTTGGGTTCCGTGGCGACCTGCCGGACCGAAAGCGGGAATGCCTCCATCTGGGCGAAGGTTTCGACGGGGAGGTCCAGCCGACCGTTCATGCCGCCTCCTTCGCCTTCTTCGGCCTGTTTTCCCGCAAGCCCAGGCGTTCGTCCTCCTCGAGGAAACGCTTCCCGTCGTAGTCCTCGGGGAACGAAACGGACGACACCTTGCCGACGTATGGGTTTCCCTTCGTGCCGATCGGCTTCATGACGTCGAATGCCGCCTCGAAGTGCCGCGGCAGGAGCGCTGTGGACTCCATGGTCAGCGCGACCTCCAGCGCCTTGAACGTGAGGATGCTCGAAAGGCCCGCGAGACCCCCGGTAGCGCGGCAGGTACGCTCCGCCATGTCCATGTCGTCGAGCGCTGGCCGCCTGTGGAAGTAGTCGATCTCGTCCGCCAAGGTGCCGAGAAAATGCACGAACTCGGTCTGCTCGGCGTCGACGTTCCAGTCATAGCCTTTCATCTCGAAACGGCTGAACGTGCGCCGCAGCAGCTGGTGGTTGGACTCCAGCACCAGAAGGGAGCTCGCCAGTCCGCCGAAGACCATCTGGCAGCAGTTCCAGTTGGCCAGTTCCTTTAGCACGTCCGCTGCCAGGAACTGGGTCCTGTTGCTGCGGTTGTCGACCATGTGGTTGAACTCGTCGAGGATCATCAGTTCGACGCGCTGCTCCTTCAGATGCCAGGCGATGTCGAGCGAAAGCTCGTCGGACGTCCGGCGCTTGTCGACAGGAATGCCGAGGGCCGCCATGATGCGGCGCTGAAGCGCATACTTGTCAGCGCCGGGCGGAACGTGAACGTAGAGAACCCGGCGGTGCATGCCGGATTCGTCCCGCACGGCCGGGTACTGTTTCGCGTAGTAGCGCAGCGTCTTCGACTTGCCTGAACCGGAGCGTCCCGTGAACATCAGCGCCGTCCCCTCTGCGCTGGGCGAGGGGGTGAAAGCCATATGCTCCGTCAAGGCCGCCTGCAGCCCCTTCTTGAAGCGCCGATGAGGCACCAGCATCTTGCGCATCCGGATCCTGGCCTGCGCGACCTTGCTGGCCATTCCTGCGTCGACATATGCGGCGATCCCCTGCGGGACTAAAAACGATGCGGTCTCAGTCATCGTGGATCACTCCGAGGTTCAGCCGGCCGATCCTGGCTTCGGCGGCGAGCATGCGGGTGCCCAGAGGCTCCATCGGTTCCGCGACGGCTTCGTCGGGCGTCTCCGTGGACGGCGGGGGCGAGATCTTTTTCCGGACCATGGGTTCGCTGGCTTCGGCGCTGTCGTCGGCGATCGGCTCCTCGTCCACCAGCGCGAGGAACCGTTTCGAGGCTTCGGCGTCGTCGATGTCCTCGGGATTATTGAGATAGGCGCGGTTGACGTTCAGGTGGCGCGCCAGCTTGACTGCGCCGCCGCTCGCATTCCGTTCGCCGATCATTTCCTTGGCCATCCTGGCGAGGTCGAGCTTGGCTTCCATGAGCTGGGTCATTGAAAGAATCCTGTGTTTCGATTTCGCCCGCGCGTGGGCCTTGATGACGATGTGCTGGTATTCGCTGAGGCCCTTCGCGTATTTCATCTGCTTGCAGAAGGCCGGCACGGCGATGGTCTTGCCCGGCGACAGGGGGTCTTCGGCCAGCGCCCAGACCACCGAGATGTCGGGCGAATCGTACTTGATCTCGACGCCGTGCATGATCCCGTCGATGCCCGCGCCGCGTTCCCGCAGGGCGCCGAGCGCGTCCGAATTGTATTCGAGGCCGAACATCCTGATCCCGTTCGCGTTGATGACGCGGGAGGGCTCGTACTTGCCGACGAGAAGGTCGATTTCCCGTTTCGGCCGGGGAGGCGGGACGAACCTCTGGGCCGTCTTGATCTCCCATGCCTCCTGCGGGGGCATCCCGATGCCGCTGTGGTGCGTCTGGTGGTAGACCTCGACGATCCAGAACGTCAGCAGCAGCCTGAGTTCCCTCAGCGTGATCACGACCGGATCCCTGCGGCCCTTCTTTCCGGACTTGGAGAGCGCGTCGACGAGGGCCTTCGGCAGCAGTCCGATCGACCTTCCGAAGGCGCTGCGTTTCAAGGTGCCGAAGAAGCGCTCGATATGGCCCTTCATCTGGGGAGCCGCGGGCGGGAGGACCGTCAGGGATGTCCCGCATCGGTAGGCGTTGTCCCTTGTGTGCCCGCTGATGAAACCTCCGCCCTGGTCGCACTTCAGTTCGCTGAAGGTGCCGAACATCGGGTATCGGTTCCTGATGATCGGCGTGCCGTCCGGATGGTTGCCGACCCACGACAGGTCCTTCGGCAGGATGGCGTGCCTCAGACACCTTCCGACGGAATCGCTGCTCGGCGGCATGAAGCCGATCTCGAAGCCGGGGATGCACCTGGTGGCGACGTCGATGATGGCCGTGAAATGCGGGTAGCCGAGCGGGAACCAATTTTCATCGTCCACCACGAAGAGCCTCGACAGGTGGCAGTCGTCGGTCTCCCCCAGCGCAAGCGCGCGTGTCTCCACGGGACCGGCTGCGACCACGCGGAAGCCCTTCTTGCCTTCTTCGGGACCGAGGATCCGGATCGCCCTGTCGATGGCCGAGCGTTTTTTGATCGCCCGGCGGATTATCGCGTAGCTAACCAGCTCTTCCCAGCGGATGCCGCCGTCTTCGCGGCGCGGGATCATCGAAACCTGTTCCACGGTCCCGTCCGGCATCCTCTTCCCGCGCGTGTAGTCCGACAGGTCGGTCGGAAGGTTCATCCTTGCGATGGAGATCGCCTCGGTCTGGACGTCGGGCAGGGAGCCGCGGCCGTTGTATTTGTTGTCGATCGCGAGCTCGATGGCTTCATAGACGAAGTCGGGCTTGCGCTGTTCGCGGTTTCCTTTCCAGCCATGGCGGGGATAGAGCGCGGCCGTGCTGCACCCGGTGATCCTGTAGTCTTTGTAGTGGCGCTCGACCGAGGCGCCGAGCACCGGATCGACGCCCTCCGGCGGAGGGATGCTTGCCGCGATCCGCGCGAACAGCTTCCGTCTCTGCTTGAAGCCCTCCGGATTCGAGCGAAGCTCTTCTTCGATCGCGTCGACGATGCGCCGGCGGTATGCCGCGACCATCTCGTCACGGTCGGAAACCTAGGTCGTGTCGACCGACGCGAGATGGGCATTGCTGTCGTCCAGCAGTTCGTTGTCGGCGCCTTCCCGGAAGGACCCGTCCAGATATCCGGCCTCGATCTGGCGGTCGCTCACAGGAAACGGGATCGTGGGTCCGCTGTCTCGGCCTGCGATCGGGCGGAGCCAATAGCCGCTCCGGTCCGGAGTGCGGCCGTCGATCATCCCCGCGATGTCGTTGTATGTGACAAGAGTGCCTCGAGGCAGCAGTACAGCGGTCATGGCAGCGGCCTCCGCACCATGCTGGCATGGGAGAACTCCGTGCCCATGTCGATCTTGAGAACTCCCCGCCAGACGAGGTTGAGGATCGCTGCAAATGCCTCCCCGACGGGAATGCGCGACCGCATGGCGATCCCGCTTACGGTGTCCGATCCGACTGCGGGAGTCGCCGTGAAAACCCGACTGTCCTCTCCGTCCGGAAAGACGAGCCCGGAACAGGAATTGACGTCTTTGGAGTTGCCCAGCCGTGGCTGGATCTTGAGTTCGTTACGCGGAACCGTCCTGTACGAGGTTCCCGAGCGCGCGAGAGAGCGGGCGAGAGCCTTGGCGCGCAGCTGCGACATCGGCGACTGGAAGGCCGCCGGCGATTCAATGTCGAACAGCCCGCAGCCATGGTCGGTCCAGACACCGAAGTCTGGCGTATGCTCGATCCATTTGCTTCCGTCGAACCATTCCAGCGTCTCTGGCCGGGCGCGGATCGACGACACGGTCGGATTGACCTCCGCGAGCGTCAGGAACTGGTGCTGTTCGAAGCCCCAATAGCTGACACAGTAGCCGCTCCTGTAAGACGGGAACCCGCTGGCGATTGTCCATCGACCCTTCGGTTTCGTGTGGGCGAGCGGGGGCTCGGGGTTACGATAGGGGATGTTGGTGCGATGCTGTCCAGACGGACGATTGCTCATGACACTACTCCACCGCTCGCCAACCGCACGGTCGGACGACGGTAAAATCTCGGAAGGATGACCTTGTCCCCTGGAAACGTCCGCGCGCTATCAGATGGCTCGGATGTGTCGGAGCAGGACTCAGGCTATGTCGTGGAGGCGCACTCCTGCGCGACGGCTGAAAAGCGCGTTGGCGCTAAGCTATCGAAGTCCGTATTCGAAAGGACAGCATCGAGGTCCGTTCCTGTATCCGCCGGGCGCAGCCCAAATGGGGAGTGGGATCTGTGAGGCCTGAACGAATACGGAACGCACTTTCCGGAGTCAACCAGGTCCGCGGCTTTCGCCGGTGATTGGTTAACCTCTTTGCGGTAGGAGTGTCTTTGCGTGCTATTACATGGCGTGCCTCCTTTTCTCTCTCTATCTTTTCTGGTGGGTGACGGGAGATTGGGCCCTGTCTGCTAACAGGACCTGGAGTGGGTCACCGATGAGGTGACCCACTCCACCTGGGCGATAGCCTAGGTGGGAAGTGCGGAGAGGCTTCTTCTCGGAGCGACCTCACGCCAGTCCTCCGGCCCGTGAGGGAAAAGCCCGACAGGGCGAGGGCGCTTGCGCCGGATGGATGGCGGCAGTTCAGTTTTCTGGATTGCCATGTCGTCGACCTGCAATGCTGGGGCACCGGAGCAAGGATTCCTTTTTGAATCCTGCAGCAGGACATCACGAAATTCCTAACAAATTGTCGCCAGCGACATGGGGCGGAATTGTCAACTATTTGAAATTGCTATGAGTTTCACATACCAGTAGGCTGATTGCCTAGGGAGCTATGAGCCTCATAGTTTCGAGCCGCATCGCCTGGATTGACTGCTTCGGCATGGACAAGTGGGACGTTCGGGGTCGAATGAATTTCAGAGGCGAGATCAGGTGACGATGATCAATGCGGGCTCTGAAGCAGTTCGGCGGCACCTGCGCTTCGCTTGAGGCGAAACGGCAAGGTCCGGCATTCTGTTCGAATTCACGGTAGCGGGAACCGATGCCCAGCTCGAAAGCGATTGCGGGCGTGCGTGATGCACGCAGTTGAGGACAGCAGCACATCATTGCCTCGTTGTCGTGTACCGCTAACGCACCTCGCTAATCACCTCAGAACTTAACTGTCGGCCAGCCCGATCGGGCGAGTGAGGGGCAAGGAGCGGACTGCGGACGAGTCAACTTATGGGTTAAAACCGCAACTTATGAGTCAAAAGACAAGTCGTGCGAAAGACGCCATGCAGTACATGTATGTTGCATAACATACATTATGGAACACGATATTGTGTTGGTAAATCAGTGTGTTATGAAGAAGATCGCTCCAGGACCGCTGATCATCCCCTCATGAAGTTATACAAATACGCACCGATGAGCAGATCGTCTTCACCGCCGGCAACCCGCCGCTGCGCTGCGGCCGCGCGATCTACTTTCGGCGCAACGAATGCTTGAACGAGTTGGCACGAACAGGTTCGGGCCGAACAAGAAATGACCTGCCCGATCGGGCAAGGACTTCTCTCCCTGTGAAAGCTCCGGGGCTTCTCTACGGCGCGTTTGGATAGCGCGTTCAGCCCCTCCGCTTGGCCGCCCACCAAGTTGGGCGGCGGCCCTTCGGGCTGGGGAACACGCGAGCCGTCGATCGCTGACAGTGCCGCAAGCGAATGCGTTCCATCAATACTGCGAAGCACCGGCAACCGATTGGGAACACTCATTGGACACGATCGGCGTAGCACGACATTTCAGGCGAACAATCACGGCGCAGCTGGTGTATTGAGCCGCACGCATCAGCCGCATGAATCGGTCACGCGTGATCGATTCATCGAAGTCGTTGGACGTTGCTTCCAAAGGAAGCGAAGATTCCAGCTATGCCGAAACCTGTGACAGAACCGCTTCATCTTCGCCGCATCGATCCCGCTCGCAACATGTCTCGGTTCTATGTGCTGTCCATTCAGCCGACATTGTTCGGCGGCGCGTCGCTGGTCCGCAACTGGGGCCGGATCGGCACAAACGGCCAGGTAATGATAGAAACCTTCGATGAGCGCGCGGATTCCGACGAAGCGGTCTCCCGGCTCGAGCGCCGCAAACGTAAGCGCGGATATATGGCTCCGTAGGAAATCAGGCCGATCGCGCAGTCTTCCGGCATTTTTCAAGCGTTGCGCACGCGCGGACTACCAACCCCGTGTTGTTGTGAGCCAAACAGTGACCAGCAACAACGCGAGGAGCACGTTCCATGACGACCGCAAATGAGATCGCTGACAAGATTGCAGCCGACAACGGTCTGACGAAGATGCAGGCCAGGAGCATCGTCGACAGCGTGTTCAAGGCAATCGCCGATGTGGCCGCGAGCGGTGCCGAGACGAGCCTGCCCGGTTTCGGCAAATTCAAGGTGAAGGACACACCTGAACGCGAGGGCCGCAACCCGTCGACGGGCGCGACCATCAAGATCTCCGCCTCGAAGAAGCTGTCCTTCACGCCGGCAAAAGCCATCAAGGACGCGCTCAACGGCTGATCTTGCCGGGATACCTGACAGAAAGAGCCCGGCGGTCTAGCTTGTGGTGATCAGGTGTAGTGAAGACTTCCCGCTCTTCACGGCCGCCGCCGACAGCTTGCGGTCAAAGCTCGCAAGTTGGCCACCATGGGCCTTGGCGAGCGCAAGAAGATAGGTGTCGGTGACCTGTGCCGAGGTCAGGATTTTTGCAGCATCGATGTCGCTGGAGCCAACCAGACTCACATCGTCGGGCCAGAAGCTGTGCCCCTGCAGGGCTCGCAACTTGGTAACGATTTGCGCAACGACGGCAGGCGAGCCGGGAGAATTAGGATATTTTTGGTTGCCGACGATGCGCAGGACACCGTTTTCGGTGATGGGACAGGTAGCCCATGCGGCGTGGCCGGTCACTTCGAACCAGCCATGCGCATCGTCATGGGCGACATGGCCAGGATCGATCAGCGCGATCAGCACATTGACATCGAGCAGGAAGGTCACGGCAGCTCGTCACGTAAGGCGTTGACCGTCTCAAGCGTGACAGGAGGTGCATCCGGCCGAGGCGACAGCAGAGGAATCCCGTTGCGCTCGCTGCCGGCCTGCGGGCGGCGCAGCGAGCGCCGGGCGAGATCGGTGATGATCTCCCCCACGCTGCGATCCTGCTGCCGGGCCATGGCCTTGGCCGCGACCAGGACGTCGTCATCGATCGCCAGTGTCGTTCTCATATCGCCCTCCTTGGTTCGCATCAATCATCACGCATCATATAGAGCAGCGACGACAGATACTCAAGCGGCTCGAGTTATCGGACACGAAAGCCGCATCGCCGTTCCAGACGTCGACCAGTTCGGTCCACGCACCGCCCGGGCAGACGGGGATGTCGACGGAACCAAGAGCTCTTGCTGATGCGCGATGGTGCTCGTCATGTATGTGTCCTTTCGGTTGACCAGTTCGCCAGTGGAAGGCTGAAGGCCCCGCCTTGCGGCGGAGCCCTCGCGCGAGATCCTCAGTCCCGGTTTGATCGGGACCAGATCAGCTGCAGGCCTTCCTCGCCGTCAACTTCGATCAGGGTGGCGTAGATCGGAGCGGGGAA
Organism: Mesorhizobium subarcticum; assembly: GCF_055456085.1. Lineage (NCBI taxonomy): Bacteria > Pseudomonadati > Pseudomonadota > Alphaproteobacteria > Hyphomicrobiales > Phyllobacteriaceae > Mesorhizobium > Mesorhizobium subarcticum. The sequence continues at coordinate 849,638 of NZ_JBVBEG010000002.1, forward strand.
GCTCGGGGCGTCCAGCTTGACCGAGAGGTAGTCACGGCCTTCGGCGGAGACCTTCTGCCAGGCGGCGCCCAATTCGACGTTCGCCGCCGCGAAGATGCGGAAGTGCGGGCGCCGAGGGGTTCTCGACGCGGACCAGCTTGGCCTTGACGTTGAGGTTGAGGGTTTTGATCGTGCCGGTGAAGCCGTTGCCGGTGGAGATGAAGGTGCCTATGGTAGCCGTTTGTCTCATTCCTTTGTTGGTCGGGCCGCGCCCATCGCGACCTCGATGACGGTCGGTGGAACGGAGGCGATCGACCCGCACCCACCGGGGTCCCCGTTGCGCGTGCGCAATGGGGTGGTCCTTAGGGCTGGAACGAAGTGGAAGGCGGCCGGGAGCGACTTTCTTGGATCGCGAGGAATGGCGGCGCAGCCGGCAGGGGAAGAAGTCGCGCAGGCCGTTGCCGGGACAAGATCGAGAGCCCGCGCTGCGGGATCGGCCTTCGGTCAGACCAGTCACATCGAGGACGCAGATGGACGTGCTTTCGGAAACAGGAATGAAGACAGGCGTTCCACCACCGCCTCATCGCCATGAGACGGCGACTTGTGTGATCAACTGTCCGTCCGGACGACGGCAGCCTGCGAATCTGCCCAGACCCAGTAGGCAGGGTCGTGCTCACAAGCACCAACGCCGACACCAGAACCGAGACGTCGTGGCAGGATAGCAATGTGAGCGCTCGACGTCACTCGTCAGGCCGACCGGGGCATTCAACCGAAGCCGAGACTATGGCGCCGGTTCAGCAGAACGCTGCCGGCAACGGCGTATCGGGTGCCCGGCTTCAGTCGGGATCAGCGTCACCGTGCAGGCGATTGCATCACGGAAGCTAGTCGGACGAAAAGTCCTCGGGCCACATCTGCGCACCATGGAGAACACGCAGGATACGGATAGCATCATGGGTTAGAACGTAGGCTGCAATATATGGCGTTCGGGAGATGACCAGCTCCCGCGTGCCGGGCACTCGTCCAGGGCGTCCACTCTCGGGAAACTCGACCAGGCGGAGCACCGCCTGCGCGATATGCTCGTCAACGGCAGCAGCCGCGCGCGGGCTTTCGGCTTCGATATGGGTGAAGATGTCGTCGCGATCAGCAAGCGAACGCTGACCATTTCAGCCTCATGACTGGGTAGTTCCTGCCTTGCGTAGCGCGGCAGCGCGTCGGGATGCAAAATGCGTCTCTACGTCTTCAGCGGTGACATCGGTCCGGGTATCTTCGAGTGCCTGCATCACCTTGGCGCGAAACCATGCATCATGAGCCTCGCTGTTGCTGATCAGTTCCAGCGGCAGTGCACCTTCATTGGCGGTGCGCGTCAGCAGGATGCGTACTACGTCGGAAACCGTCAGCCCCATGCCTTCAAGCACGGACGCCGCGCGGTCCCTGATGTTGGAATCGATACGTGTCTGCACGAGTGCGTTTGTCGCCATGGTTGTCTCCTGTCTCGAATCCACAATGTAATGCACTTGAATGACTGTTGCTAGCTACGACGACCACACACTAATCGTGGCATCGCTGGCGAAGAATGCAGGCGGCTCCCCTGCGGTGGCAAGGCGCAGGCGGCCTTCCAATACCCTCGCTGCGAACGCAGCGTGGCCCTTCAGCGCTCTGGGATGGCCCAGCGCCATCCCATGCGATCGGAGATGCAGTATCACGCAGCGTGCTCGACCAGTGTCCCCTGCGGCTGGAGATCATGCAGATAGTTGACCGCCCGCTGGGCATGGGCCGCCGCGGCGAAGATGAAACGCTTCTCGTTCCTGAGAATGTCGAGCCAGCTCGCAAGATAGCTTGCGTGATCGGACCTCGGCTCGAGCTCGGGAACGATGCCGAGATCGGCCGCCAAAAAGCAACCGCCCAGATCGGCCACGAGTTCCTCGTGCGCTCTGAAGGAGCGATTCTTGTGATACTGGGCGAGATTGCGATCGAGCCGCCTGTCAGACCCGACCCAAGCGGCATTTGCACGTTATCCAGACTCTGCGTACCTGTCTCACAGGCGTCAGAGTTGGCGGCTAATATCGTCGACATCCAAAGACGCAGATCGTCGAGTGATGCCGGTGCGAAGTTTTTGCCGGGGCGGGCTCGAGCCCGCCCCGGCGAAAACTTCGGCGCCGTCTGGAGGTCCATTGCCGCAGTTGTTCTTCACCGATCTTTCCGCCCTGCGCCGGTCCGTGACGGTCGAGGGCGTGACACAGGAGCTAGCCCCTGACGAGACAACTGCCGCGGATAGCATCGGCCTCGTCGAAGGCATGCCGTTTATTCTCGGAAGAGACGGAACCTACGATCACCACCTCAACCGCTTCCTCCGATCGTGCCCGACCATGGGTGTGCGTTCGTTGAACAGTCTGCGTGCCTATGCGCGGGATATCGTAGTCTGGCTGCGCTTCCTCGAAGAGCGCCGGGGCGGCAAATCTCTCTGGTCGGCCGACCGCGATGACATCGCCGCATTCCACCAAGCCCGGCGTCTGTCCGAGCCTCCGTTCCGCATATCCGCTTCTTCCTGGAACCGGATGATCGCGGCGCTCGACAAGCTTTATCATTGGGCTGCCGAAGAGAAGGTCATTGCCGCCGCTCCGTTCACCTATCGGCAGCTCTGGTCGCGCGCGTCAACGTCGGGTGCGGTCATGGCCGTGGCAGTGAACTGCGCCAAGGAGAGCGGAGCTCGCAATGGCGACATGCGCTTCCTCGACCTGCCGCGCTATCTGGTGTTCCGCGATGTCGGGCTACGCGGCAGGCTTCCCGATGGGCGTGAAGACCCAACATGGCGAGGCCGCAACGGAGCGCGTAATGCGCTGTTCGCGGAACTGCTGATCACGACCGGCTTGCGGCTGCAGGAAGCATCGAGCCTGCTGCTGAGCGAACTGCCGGAAGTGGACACGCGACCTGATTCCACGGCCCGATCTCTCGCCTCCCGACTGGCCGCCGCGACCGCGAAGGGTTCGCGCGGCCGGGACTTCCTCATGCCGATCCGACTGATTGGGCAATTGCAGGACTACGCCCGGATCGAGCGGGAGAACGCTCTCGGGGGCGCGCGGCGGAGCGGTCGCATCCGCCGGACGCACAGCCCGATTCCAGTGGCCGGATACGAGCATCGGGCTCTTCGCCTGAACGATGGCGACCGCGCGGTGAGGGTAAGCGTCGATCAGTTGACGCCTGCGGAGCGGCGGCGCCTCGTCGATGCCGCGAAGGGTGTGCCGCTGGCGCTCTGGCTGACGGAAGACGGAGAGCCGATGCCGATGGCATCATGGGAAGCCGTGTTCGGACGCGCCAGCGAGAGATGCCGTCGCTTCGGCTTCGCGGACATGCACGTGACCCCTCACACGCTTCGCCACAGCTTTGCCGTCCATATGCTGACGCTGCTTCTGCGCGAGCAGGTTGGCTGGGTTGTCAGCGAGCGATCACGGCATCTCGGCTCCGCCTATCGCCGGATGATCGGCGATCCACTGCTGAAGCTCCAGAGATTGATGGGGCACAGCAGGATCGAAAGCACCTATATCTATCTTGATCATCTTGCGGACAGCCAGGAGATCGTCGACGCGGCGGTGGGCAATCTTGGCCTGGATGTTGCCGCCGTGGAGCCGGCGCCATGAGCCGGGGAAGACGGGCAAGGTTCCCGCCCGGATCGGCTCCCCCGAATGAGAACGCCGCCGCAGCCTGCCGTCATCTTGGCCGATCCGCGCCGCTTCTCCGTGCGTATCGATGCGGGCAGCGAGTTCATTGTCGATCTAAGTTCCTGGTCGCACCCATCCTTCGTTGCCGAGATCGCCCCGCTGCTGCGGGAACGTATCCGCCAGATGGGGCCAACGCCGATAGGACGTACGGTACAACGCACGGTCCTCAATCTCCGCCGGTTCTGGTCGTTCCTGGATGCCTGGGAGATTGCCCTCCGCGAACTGGGCGACATCACTGTCGAGCTGATCAACGATTATGAAGCGTGGCTTGAGCAGAATGCCGGGAACCGGCTGTCCCAGCGACACCTCCTGGCTGCGCTGATCAGCGTGCTCCGCATCGCGGTTGAGGATCGCCGCGGCGTGCTGACGCCGGACGTCGTATCCCGCCTGCGCTATCTCGGTCATGGCGATAGTGGCGGCAGCCGGCCCCGCGACGCCTACAGCAGCCGGATCGCCGAAGCGCTGCGTGCCGCAGCACGGGCTCAGATCACTGACGCCCGCCAGCGCATCGCGCTCGGTGACGATGTTCCGCCGCCTCCACCGGAGGTCGCCGCATGTACACGCCTGCGCGCGCGCTACGATGCCATCATCGTCGAGATCATGCGATCCGGACAGATTGTGACGCGAAACCCTGCCTTCAGGCGCTTCATCAATCTCGCGGCTTACCGAAAGGTCGATCACAGGATCGAGGCGCCACACCGGGGGTTCCACCTCACGGCGATCGACCTTGCGGCATTCCTGGCGCTGCTGTCGCTGGAGACCGGGATGGAGATGGAATGCCTGATTCACCTGAAGGCGGACTGCCTGCGCAATCCCACCAGAGGCTATGTCGAGATCGAGTATTACAAGCGCCGGGCACGCGGCTCGGAGTGGAAGCGCCTTCGGGTGCGGGATGGATCGAGCGCTACGCCCGGCGGGCTGGTCAGAATGGCGATCGCGCTCACCGATCGTGCCCGACGACACACCGGGTCGGATCGCTTGTGGGTCCTCTGGACCATCGACGGCTTGCGTCCAGCCAATGAAGAAGGCGTTCCACGATGCCCTCGACGCTGCGCTGAAGCCGCGGATCGCTATGAGCGAGCGGAAAGAACTTGTCGCGGAGCGGCAAGACCCACGTCCGGCAACGGACGAGCAGGATGTGTGGCTCGCTCGATGCGGCAGCTTTTACGAAAGCCCGTTCGCGGAAGCGGGCAAACCCTGCCCGACCCCGTTCTGGGGGTGCCTTGAATGCGAGAATGCCGTGATCACCGAACGCAAGCTCCCGGCGCTCATTGCATTCCAGTCCTTCATGGGCCGAACAGCGCGCCACCCTCAACGCCGACGAGTGGTCGATCAAGTTCGGCCGCCCCTGGCATCGTATCACTAACCAGATCCTACCGGCCTTTGCGCCGCCGATCGTGGAAGCAGCACGGACACGCAGCGCTGCAGAAGGGTCGAGGCTCCTCTATCTGCCGGTGGAGGCGACGGCACGATGACGGCATCGAGCCTTGCCCCTGCGACAGCCTCTTCGGCCATACGCAGCCAGAACGACATCGTGCTCTGCTCGATGAAGCTCAAGGAAGGGACCGACCCGCAGACGCTCTCGCGCTTCGGCGACGACGTGTGGAATCTCGATCCGGCAATCTTCCATGTGACCGCGCGCAATGCGTTCCGGACGATCGACTTCACCGACATTGCCTGTCCGGCGGAACGGCTGACCGCCAAGGAATACATCTACGCCTGGCTCAACGAACGCCTTCCGGATCGCTCTGGGCGGCTGCGGCCGTTGAGCGCGCGCGCAGCACTTGCCACCCTGCGTCAGTTCATGGCGTTCGTGCGGGAACGGGAGGGCCGCTTCGATTCCGCCCTTATCGATCAGGACCTGCTCGACGCTTATCTCGCTCTCCAGAAGAACCGTTCCGTATTGCCGAGCCGGGTTGGCGCCTGCCTTAGACCTGCCGTGCAGCTGCACCGGCTCGCTCGCTTCCTGACCCTTGGGGGTTTGCGCTTCGTTCCCTGGAACGGGACGCCAGCCTTCAAGGTGGCGGGCTGCGGCGGGCGAGCATATGAGAACGTGACGCCCCGCATTCCCGAGCCGGTGATCGGTGCGCTGCTGCGATGGTCGCTGCGCTATGTCGAGCTGTTCTCGACCGACATCATCGCGGCACGCGCCGAACTTGACGGGCTCGAAGCGGCTTATAGGGCGACGATACGGCAAGCCAGGAAGCGCCCGATGGAAGCCCGTGTGGCTGACTGGGTGCACCGGCGGCGACAAGAACGAAGAGGCGTCCCAGTATGGAACGAGCCCGAGCGCATGGGTGGCATCTGCGGTGCTATCGCGCTCGACCAGCGGCTGGACGGCCATGTTCTGAACATCCGACTGATCGCATTACAGAGCGGGGTAAGCCCCACGAACCTTACGGGCAACAAAGCCGCCTACGCCATGCTTCTCTACGCCGTGAAGGAACTCGGCGTCGAGCAAGGCGGGATGGACACGCCGATCGCCATCGATCCCGTTAGCGGCCAACCATGGCGGCCTCGCTTCGACGCCTTTGCGCTTGCGCACGAGGAGCGGCAACTTCAAACCGCTGCCTACATCCTGTGTGCCTATCTGACCGGCATGCGCGACAGTGAAGTCCAAGCTATGCGGCCCAGCTGCCTTCAGCGCAAGCGCAGTGTCGACGGGATGATCGAAAGGCTGACGATCCGCAGCATCGTCTACAAGGGCCGGCAAGAGCGCGGCGAGCCGGAGGAATGGGTAACGATCGAGCCCGTCGGCCGTGCTGTGGAGATCGCCGAACGCCTGGCGGCAAGGCATAGGCCACGGCGCAAGGACGACGGTATCTGGATCGTTCTGCATCGCGCCGTTGCGCTTGATCGCGGCGTGCCGCATGTGGTCAAGCGGATCAATCGGTATCGCGAGCATCTGGACCAGCGCTTCGGCGCGCCGGAAGAACCGGCAATTCCGCTCGTGGAAGGACGAAGCTGGATCTTCAACACCCGGCAGTTCCGCCGAACCGTGGCCTGGTACATCGCAAACCGCCCGTTCGGTGTGGTCGCCGGCAAGATCCAATACAAGCATGCCTCGGTAGCGATGTTCGACGGCTATGCCGGTTCGTCGGCGTCCGGCTTCCGCCAGGAGGTTGAGCAAGAACACCACCTGGGACAGCTCGACGACATCGTTGTGCATTACGAAGCGGCGCAGCGCGGCGAGCGATTGGCTGGTCCGGGTGCTTCCCGCATTGCGCACGAGATCGATCGAGTCAGACAGGAGATCGGCTCCCTGCCTGGCGTTATCGCAGATGGAAAACGTGTGAAGGCGATGCTCGCTCACCTCGCGCGCACACTGCACGTCGGCTACCTGAACGACTGCTTCTTCGAGCCGGCGACAGCGCTTTGCCTTGGCCGGTCGACAGGCTCGGCAAGCCAGCCCATCCTGTCGAACTGCGCCCCTGACCGCTGCCCGAACTCCTGTATCGCACGTCGTCACCTGCCGGCGTGGCAAGCTGCGATCGCACATGCCGATGCCATGCTGGAAGAGAAGCGATTGTCGAACGTGCAGCGAGCCACGATCAGGCAGGACCGTGATCGAATGCGCAAGCTGATCGCGCCGCTCCTGGAGGAACGGTCGTGAAGCCGGTTAGCACGTCGACCGAGCAAGCGCTTCGCCAAGCGCTCACCCGGCTTGTCTCGGGGGATGCGATCCGGACGGATGGCCGACTGACGGTCGCCAATCTGGCACGGGAGGCCGGTGTCAGCCGGGCGACCGCAAACCGCGCTCCGGCAATACTGGCGGAAATGCGAGAGGGCGAAAAATGCTCGCCAGCGTCTGCTCCGATCTCTTCCGGTTCGCCGTCCTAGATGGCTTCCGGAAGGAGATGCACGGCGGCTGTCAGTGCCGCATCGAGATCCGTGCCGGCATGCGGCAGGCAGGTATAGGTCTCGTCGGGACCGTAGATCTCGCGGCGACGGGCATGCTCCCCGAGGACCATGTCAGGATGCATCGCAAACCAGAGGTTCACGCGGATTGCGCTCTCGTCCTCGGTGGCGGGCAGAACGTCCTCCAGGTCGAGCCATGACACATCGCCTTCGGGCTCTCCGTGCTTGCGCCTGCGGAAGAACAGGATGTCGACGACAACATCCGTCCCGGCATCGGCGCGAAAGTTGCCCTCCGGCAGGCGAACGGCAGCGACCAGATCCGCCATTGTGGCGATGTGCTCGCGGGCGCGGGCATCGGCCTTGTCCATCGTTCCACTGTAGGTGACGAAGGCGGCGAGTGCGCCCGGCTTCAGCCGAGAGACGGCCTTTGCGATGAAGTAGTCGTGTAGCCGGAAGCCGTGCGAGCGGTATGCGGGATCGGATCGGACGATCCTGTCCGAGAACGGCGGATTGCCGACCGCCAGATCGAAATGCTCGGCCAAGTCGACCCGCGCGAAATCCTGGTTGAGGATTCGGGCGTTCGGCTGAAGGAGGCGCGCGATCCGCGCCGTGACCGGATCGATCTCGATGCCGGTGACGTGCGAGGCAGCGCGCAATGCCTCTGGCATCAACGCCGGAAAGAGCACTGTGCCGACGCCCGGCTCCAGCACACTGCCGCCACGGAAGCCGAGCCGCCACAAGCCGGCCCAGATCGCTCGGATGATGTATTCCGGTGTGAAATGGGCGTACTGGGTGCAGCGGGCCAGCGAGGCGTAGTCCCGTCTGTCGACTGCTTCCTCCAGATCGGCGGCTATCTCCTCCCAACCCTTGCGGAACGTCTGCTCGCCGGGGCGGCGGAACACGCCGTTCGCCAGTGCTGACGCTCCAAAGCCGGTGAACCGGATCAGCGCTGCTTGTTCCTCGGGCGTGGCAGACCGCTGCTGGTCGACGATATCGGCGGCGAGCCGTATGGCGGCGAGATTGTCACGCGCCCGGTCCCGCCAGGATTTGGCGAGGTCGCGGGTCGCCGCCAGCTTGAAGTTCTCGCCCTTATCGACCTGATGCGCCCGAGCAGGCAATGCGGCCGCGCCGATCGGCATGGCCGGGGCTGGTGAGACGGGAGACGGATCGTCATCGACCGGACTATCGGCGGAGGACGTCGAAAAGGCCGTTACCCGGACGCCGAGGCCCGAGGACAGCGCAGTGTTTCCGAAGAGGTCGAGAGTGAAGGGGTCGTCGTGGGGCATGGAAAATCTCCTTGGATTTTTGGCGAGCGCGATCACGCGGACGGCGTTGTCGGCCGCGTGAAGGGCTGGTGAGGGTGTGAAGGGGCTAGCGGGCGATCAGGGACAGCGAGACTTCGTTCTCGGTCAGCTGCACGAGCAGATGCGTGCGGCGGATGTTCCGATCGAACAGCGGAATGAGCCTCTCTGCGTCGATGAATTCGATCCCGTCGTCGCCGCCGAGATGGCGGTGTTTGTAATGGAACCAGTCCGGATTGCCGACCGGATGGCACTCGTCGGAATAGACCACGAGCGGGCGGTCACCGTCGGCGAGTTTTCCGTTCGACATGGATGTAGACCCCCTGGTCTCCGACCAGCCAAACGCCGGCGATCTCGCCCTTGCCGGGCCTGAGGCCGTAATACGGGTTGCGGAATCCGCCATTGGCGGCGGCATCGGTCTTTCCGCGTTCGATGACCTTGCGAACGCCGAGAATGGGAAACGTGAACATGGCCGCCCCCTCACGACGCGATCGCGTCGGGGAGGTAGCACAGATGCACCGGAAGCTTGGCCGAGATCTCTTCGTCGGTGAGATCGTTGAGCAGCTTCAACGTCGTGCCTCGGCTGCCGCCGTAGACGGTGATGGTCCGCTTGCCACGTGCAGGCTCCGGCCAGCGGTCACCGGCATAGCCGCGATAATCATCATGGGTCGCGCTCCAGATGTGTTTGCGGCGCTCGGTCCGCGTCATTGCCTTCACCGGCCGCGATTCCCGGTCGACGATCGCGGCACGCATCCGCTCGGGTGAGCCCCTGTCGGAAATGTCGCAATAGCCGTGGAAATGACGGAGCTGGCTGTCGATCGTCAGCGCGAAGAAGACGCTGGTGACACTACCGGTCAGGAATTGGCGCATCGCGAACATGTCGCCGCGCATCCAGAGTGGCGGCAGGATCTCGAACATATAGTCGTGGTCTGCCTGGCCGGTCTCGAACCATTCGCCGGCATAGAGCGCGCTCGCGTCGGCGTCCCAGCGGTTAGGCCGCTGCGCGCGACGGTCGAACATGCGGAATATCTGGCGCCGGTCGGCGACGCCCTGAAAGACCTTTCTGATCTGGGATACGGGGTGCATGGCGGGCTCCTTTCAGCCTGGTCGGGCTGGAGCGCGGCTCATCCTTCCGATTTCGCCGTCAATTCAGCCCTTCATGACCCCTCCCCCGCGGCCGCCTCTCCGTCCGGCCGGGTCAAGGGCCGCGCAGCGGGGCGAAGCTTCACCCTTGACGCGGCAGGCGGCATGCGGCAGTTGGGTTTTTCTTCCCTCTCCGTTCCTCTTCTTCTTTCATCATCGCCTGCAGATCGTCGTTCCAGTCTTCCGTGACCGGCCGCAACCGCGCAAAGCCGCATGCCGCCGCGACGGCGATCGCCTCGATGCGTTCGGCATAGGCTTCGCCCTGCACATTGTTGTCGGTCGCGGCGACAAGCTGCGTAGTCGGGCGGGTCGCAAGCGTCCGTATGGCCGTCTCGGTCGCGGGCGCCCATCCGCCGCCGGTGCTCAGATAGAGGCTGTCGGGCCGCAGGCTTTCGATCGCGGCAAGGCTCATCGCGTCGATCGCCGCCTCCGTAACGCAGAAGCGAATGGCCTCGCGTGGCCCCAAGCGGAACAGTACCTTCCCACCGCCGGTGGCGAATCCGCGCCATTCCGGTCCGCGTTCTTCCCAGCCGGTGACGACACCGTCGTCGTCGACATGAGCGGCCCATACACTGCCGCGCGGTCCCTCGCGAAGCCGATCCTGCCGCATCGCCGCCCGGATGACGGATTCCGGGAGGTCCCGCTCGTTGCGCAGATACCGCCCGGTCATGGAGCCTCGCCAGGGCTTGCGCCGAAAACGCCAGCGCTCGGGGACGCCGATGTCCGGCGCGTGGTCGCGGGGCTGGCGCGTCCAGACTGGTTCGCTCGGCACGAAGCCGACCAGTTCCGAATCCCGCTGCAGCACCTCCGCGAACCCGATGTCGTCGAGATGCGCCACGAGCGAAAACACGTCGCCTTTAGCGTCGGACAGCGGATCGAACCAGCCCTTGCCATCGTGGATGACGATAATGATATCGTCACCGCGCCGGTATTTGACCGCCCGGCGCGTGCTTTCCTTCTGATCGATCGCGAAACCGGCCTGCTCCAGCACGGCCGCGCAGAGCACGCGATCCCTCAATTCCTCGACGTCTCTCTTTTCCATCGTTGTTCCGCCGGATCGCCTTCACACTCCCCGGCCCTTTCCTCGATTGCCTTTCCTTTCCGCAGCCTCTGCGGAACCATCCTCGCCCGCCGCGAAGAGCGAAGGGGGCAAGGGCGCGGCTGGTACGTGATGAATCAAATCAGGGCGCGGTAGCGCCACGGCATAGCCAGCCGCGGCGCAGCCTCCCTTGCGGCCGCCGCTCGCAAGCGGCAAATGCCCGCCCGGGCGAACCCGGCTCAATGAGCCGGGCCGAACTGGTAGGGGTCGTATTCGTGGAGGACGATGACGTCGGCGTCGTCGAGTTCGTCGCTCGGCAGGACGCCGTATTCGCCGTCGACCTGGAATAGCGTCACCGGGACCATCAGGGTGCGGGCAAGCTGGAACGCGTGGGACTGCGAGAGGCTGAGATTGTGCGACATGGTCTGGCTCCCGTTCTGGCGGGAACCAATTCCCCGCTCGACAGGCGCCCGTCGGGTTCGGGACGGACCGCGATCACCGCTCAGGCGTCAGCCTCAAGGCCGCACGCTCGCGTAGCGGACCCCTTGCGGGTTGATCGGAAAGGTCGGGATTGGACCAAGGGAAATGAGCCGATAGGAGCGGGGTTGGAACCTGCCATGGGCGCCAGTGCGAATAACGCGCAATCCCTCGTCCGCACAGACAATGCGGATCGTCACCGACGGCTTCCGGTCCTGTACGGCCGGCCAAGTTTCCTGTAGCGAGATCGCGGTGGGGATCGCAAAGAACGAAATAGCGTGAGAATTCGCAAATGCCTGAAGAGATTGCTGCGCCCGAAACTGAGCTACTGGAGCTGACCGCGAACATCGTTGCCGCGTATGTCAGCAACAATCCACTTCGCACGTCCGAACTCGGCCGCGTGGCTGCCGATACCTATGCAGCGGTCAGCAAGCTGCGGGAAGCACCGGCGGCACAGCCGGAAGAAAGGGGCGCGCCAGCGGTCCCGATCAAGAACTCGGTGACGCCAGATTTCATCATCTGCCTGGAAGACGGCAGGAAATTCAAATCGCTTAGGCGCCACATCGGTACTCACTACAATACAATATGACGCCGGATGAGTACCGCGCAAAGTGGGGCTTGCCTGCGGACTACCCGATGGTTGCCCCTAACTACACGGCAGCGCGGTCTCAACTGGCGAAGGCAAGCGGCCTAGGAAAAAAGGGAGCCGTACCTGAGCCCGTAGTTCCCCCGGCGCCAGCACCGGCGAAACGCCGCAAGATCGGCCTGAAGATCACCTGACTTCCGACACGATGATCGCTGGGCGAAGGAGTGACATGTGACGGTCCGGCCGATCGTTAAGATTTCCCGACCGTCGCCTTCGAGCTGTCGCCGAGCCCGTAACAGACTTCGATGACGATTTGCGGAACCTCGCCATCGACCTGGCGGACACCATGCACGCGGCGCCTGGCATCGGGATCACCGCCCCGCATATCGGCATTTTGAAGCGACTGGTCGTAATCGAACTGTCCCCAGCGCGGCTCCGAACTTACGTCAATCCGGCTATCCTTTGGGCCTCCGCCGAAATGATCCGGCACACGGAAGGTAGTGTCTCGATGCCAGGCGTCACTGAGGAGAGCGAACGCCATGCCCTCGTTCGCGTAGGCGTGCGAACCCTGTGGTCGCGCGTGCCGCCTGCGCTGCAATTGACGAATGTTTTTCGCACCGCCACGGGTCGTCAGATGCGCCGAAGCCCGTATGGCGGCATCATCATCAAAATCAGCCGTAGCTGTCTTTGGTTGATAAAGGCCGCGTACGATTTCGCACTGCTCTTGTCCCGACCCCGCTCAGCGGCGCCACTGCAGCGGCGGCGGGTAGAAGGCGAACAGGGTGAAGCGGACTTTGCCCCGACGAACGCCCAGCATGCGCCGGTGGCGAGCGCACAGTCGGCCTACGTTCCCGTCCATGTCGCGTCGAGGATGCTCCAGCGCAGCAGCGGCGGTGCGATCCAGCCCAGCAACGCCACCGTGACCACGGTGATGATCGAATTGAACGGCGTGCCGAAAAGCCCGTCATCGACAAGCACAAAAGCTACCTCTGCGGCTGGCGAACGGTCGAAGCTTCAGCGGCACTTGCGGGCGAGGGCTACGCGATGGTGGTGTGCCCCGGCCAGGTCTATTATCTCGACATGGCCAACAGCCCGGCCTGGTCGAAACCGGGTGCGGCCTGGGCCGGCTGGTCCGATCCGGAAAAGCTGGACGGCTTCGATCCTGTCGAGGGCTGGACGGATACGCAGAAGACGAAACTGCTCGGCGTGCAGTGCTGTATCTGGTCGGAGCCGATGACCGATCGCGCCGTCTTCGACCGGCTGGTGTTTCCCCGCATCTCGGCGCTCGCGGAAACCGTCTGGACGCAGCCGGAGCAAAAATCCTGGGAGCGGTTCAAGGCGCTGGCCGGGCTGATGCCGGTGCTCTGCGGGGCGACGTAGAGACTCAGCCGGAATGCGGTTTTTGCAGAACGTCGAATTGCGGGTTGGTTTCGGAGAAGATCGGCAGTGCTGCGGCGCCCAGAACCGAAGTGTCCTTGCCGGCGGCGCCGACAAGGACCCGCGGCACGGTGCGGGCGCTGGTCGAGCTGACCGAGAGGTACAGGGGGTCGAGCCGGCTCGCCAGAAGCTCGATGACACCCACCGGCATGAAGCCGCCGAGGACCACGGTTTCGGGATCGAGCGCGAGTTCGAGCATGTTGATCGCCTGGCGCAGCGGATCGATTGCCTGGGCGACCCATGCTTCCAGACTGTCGCCATTGGCCAGCAACGCTTCCAGCAATTCCGGCGAGGCATGATCGGGATCGGGGATATCCAGGCACTCATAGGCGGCGCGCAACGAGACGTAGCGCTCAAGACAGCCGCGCTTGCCGCAGCCGCATTCGAGGCCGCCGGGCCTGACGATCATGTGGCCGATCTCGCCGGCATTGTGGCCGCTGCCCTTGTAGAGATGGCCGTCCAGGAACAAGCCGGCGCCAAGGCCGGTGCCGATGAACAGATAGACGAAGCTGCCGAGGTTGCGGGCAACGCCGTAGAGCCGCTCGCCGATGGCCGCTGCGGTGGCGTCGTTCTCGACCGTCACTGGAATGCCGGTCAACCGCTGCAATTCTTCGGCGATAGGGAAATCCTGCCAGCCGGGCAGCGCGGTCGGCCCCACCGAGGTCATGCCCTCGACGTCGAACGGGCCCGGCATCGCCATGCCGATGCCAAGCAGGCGGTTGCGGTCGAAACGAAACTTGCGCATCAGGTCGCCGGCTATCGCGGCCAGCAAGGGCATCGCCTGCGCCGGCGTCGGCCGATCGACCGGGCGCTCGATGCGGGCGCGAACCGTGCCCGAGAGATCTGTGATGACGCCGACCGCCAGCTGATGGTCGAACTGCAGGCCGATCGAATAGCCACCGTCGGGATTGATCGAATAGGGCACCGCCGGCTGGCCGCGGGCGCCCTTCAGCGTGGCCTGCGCGCGAAGCAGCTGTTCGCGCTCGAATTCCTCGACAATGTTGGAGATGGTCTGCGTGCTCAGCGCCGTCAGGCGCGCGATCGCCGCCCGCGACAATGCGCCGTTGGTCCTGATCGCTTCGATCACCACGCGGCGATTGTGGGACTTGGCCTGTTCGAGATTGGTGCCAGCGATGGCTTTCCTGAGGGTCATGAGCACCTTACCAACGAACTTTCCAAAGAAAACAAATCAAATTGATTTAATTATAGGCAATAGTAGCTACCACTTCTAGTCGGTTTCGCTAATGTATCAGCGTTGGTGCAATGGATCCGGACTTGAGCGGATGTCGATCTTTGAAGCGGCAGACTATGCCGTGGCCGCCTTGCGGTGGCGATCGCCAGCGCGACCTTCCTGCACATGAGCCGGGAACGCGACCATGCCGCGTGCGACGCCTTCGCGGCGATGCCGCCGGCGGACTCCGACCCCGCTCTGCTGCAGGCGACGGCCGAGCGGGTTTCGGCGGCCTTCAATGCCGACATCTCCGTCTTCGGCCCGCAAGGGGGCTGGTTGCAGAGATCGGCCGGCCGATCAAGTTCGGATCCCCGCGTAGGATCCTCCCCGGCGGGCATTACCTGCTGATCAGCCGGCAGCTGGACGGAAGTGTGACCGCGGCGCGGCTGAGAATGCCGCTCGGCCAGGCTGGCTTTCTCGCGCTGATCGCCGCGGTGATAGGGCTTGCCGCCTTTCCAGTCGTGCGTCATCTCACACGCCGCCTTGAAGCAATGCGCCAGGGCGTCGATCGCTGGGGCGCAGGCGCTCTCGACAAGCGCGTCGCCGTGCGCGGCAGCGACGAGGTGGCGGCGGTGGCACGGTTAGCGCGCATGTGGGGATCGAAGGCGGCTCGGTGGTGCTCAAGGTGTGCGATCACGGGCCGGGCCTGCCGGAAGGAACCCGTGAGCGCGTCTTCGAGGCCTTCTTCCGGCCACAGGGCCGCAGCGAGACGGCCGGCGGCTGGGGCCTCGGCCTATCGCTGGTGCGCAAGATCGCCTTGCGTCACGGCGCAACCGTGCACCACGAATCGCCATCCGACGGCGGCGCCTGCTTTGTCGTCACGTTTCCGGCATATCTTGATACGGCGGGCGCATATCCTTGTGAAAGCAGGGCGGAAGGAGAGGTATGATTAACGCACGAATTCCCGACGGGTACTGGTTCCGCGAAAAGATCAGCAGGCGCCGAGGGCAGCGAACCTCGAAGGAGGACGGATTCATGAACGATCCGGCCGTTCGTCGGCGGGAGCAGGCCTTGGCGAGGCTGACGGCGGCTGAATAACGCTGGTCGCTCCGCCGTTCCCAGCACGTCGCGAACAAGCTGTCGAAGCTCACATGGGCAGTAATAGGACGTGAGGAACCAAAGGGAAAACGTACAATGATCACCTCACCAAAAGGCCTCTCGAAGCCCTCGACGAAAACTCTGCTCGGCCGCCAGACAGGCGTTTCGCGGGAAACAATCTTGGCGGTGGCAATGGCTGGTCGGGCTCTGCCACCGCTTTTGCTGCCGCTGCGCGAAAGGGCGAAGCGCAACCGTTCGACCTGGATTCAGTATTCCCCTTTTGCCTCGCCGACGACGAGGCTCTGTATTTTCGTCGGCAGTGGCGACTGGCATCGCGTCTTTTCTGCTTCGTGCACGGTTGCGGCCTTCGGGATCGATGTCCCGCCTGCCGCGGCGGGATTGCCGCCTTCGATCAGACGGAGCTGATCCCGCAGCATTTCTGCCCCCCGCTGCTACCTCAATTTCCTTACGGCTCAATCAATGTGACACCACCGTCCGCACCCATGCACCAACGCCGCAAAGCGCCGCTTGATCAACCCAGTCACCCAAATTCCGTCATAGCTCTGGCCGAGATGCCTCCTGCATCATTATCTCTCGCATCCAGATGCTTGCCGGATCGCTATTGTGGAGAGCCGGCCACTGGGCGGCTTCGGTGAAACCGGGAAGAGGCAGCGGAAGTTCGACAACCTGAAGGGGAAACGTGTTTTCGAAATGCCTGACCAGCCGGAGGGGCACGGTCGCTATACGAGCTGTGCCGGACACCATGGGCGGGATCATGCTGAAGCTCTGCACGACGACTTCGACACGTCTTTTAAGACCATGCTCAAGCAAGAACCCTTCCTCGATGGAGGGCTTCAGCAAACGTTCGAACCTGACGCAGACGTGCCTCATCGACATGTATCTCTCGAATGTAAGGTGCCGTGGCAGCTGCTTGTTCGTGGGACAGCCTACGCATACGAGCCTCTCGTGGAAAAGCGCCACTCTTGGATGCGCGTTCGACATGAACACATCCGGAGTGATCAAAAAATCGACCTCACCACGCCGGAGGACCTCATCGGGGCTGCCGTGGAGAGGCATCAATTCGAATGTGACGGCGGGGGCTTCCCGGGCAACACGCTCCACGACCGTTTCAAAAAACACGAGCGTGGCGAAATCGGAAATAATGATCCTGAAGCGGCGATCGGATCGAGCAGGGTCAAACGGATCCGACGACATAATCGAGGACTGGATGTTTAGGAGAGTCTCGCGGACTGCGGGGCCAAGTGCTGCTGCACGTGGTGTCAGAATACGTTCTCGGCCGCTCATGCTGAACAGTTCATCGCCGAAAAAATCGCGCAGCCGGGCGACGGCCGCACTCATGGCCGGCTGACTGAGGTTGATGCGGCGTGCCGCCGCCGAGAGATTGCGCTCGGCCAGCAGGGCGTCGAGCACGACGAGAAGGTTCAGATCAAGCCCTTTGAAACGCATGTCTGCGGCTATCCATCCGTCCAGGTGGCCCGCGATGGGATCAACCCGACATGGCCGATCACCGGAATGGCCTCGTCGGAGAGCCGCTTCACGGTCGCTAGACTGGCGCTGCAATAGACGGCGTCGGCGCTCGCCTTGTAGAGCGCGAAAGCCCAGCGCACAAAATCGTCCGCCGTGCCGACCTCGAAGAAATTGACGCCCGGCACCGCAAACAGGCTCGGCGCAACCTCGCGGAAATGCGGAAGAACCATGATCTCAGGCGGCACCGAAACCATGTCGACGCCGGCCTTCTCGGAAGCCTCCAACTCGTCCAGCGTCTCCACGCGGATCATCGTGAACTGATACTTGCCTTTCAAGGCGCGGATATGCGCTACCGTGGGTCTCTTCCTGCTCATCGGCTGCACCTCCCATTTTGCGCGATCATGACGCCAGCAACGTCTTGAGTTTCACGTCGGGCGACATCAGTTCCGAGGGTCCGGCCGCGCCCGCCTCGCGATCAGCATGTCGGCCAGGCGAATGTCGCGGGCCACGGCGTTGCCGGGACCGATGCCGCTCGCCAAAAGCAGATGTCTGTCCGCGGCCGGCGCCGCAGGCCTCGATCCAATCCGTCACTTTCATCTCCGTGGATCTTGTCTGGTCGAAGTCGGAGGCGGCGGCGGGCCGCCGCCTCCGTAGCCTTGGGAGGCTGTTGTTCCGCGGCAACCTTGGTTTCGGCGTGGAACTCTTCGCGATACGGCCGCGCCGTTGGCGGCAGCTCGCGCTTGACGAAGTAGTCCTCGTTGCGCAACTGGCGCAGGAAGGCCGGGATCATTTCGCGGTTGCCGGTGATGGACGGCGACGGCTGGTCGTGCTTGACCAAACCGTTCAGCTTCAGCAGCGCGTGGTACGGCACCATCGGGAACCTGTGGTGCTTGATTTGCTCGACGGCGCGCTGCGCGTAGCGACCTATCAGACTGTAGTCGCGTTTCGTCTGCCTATAGTCGTCGGCTGCGGCAGTTGCGCTCATCACGATCTTCCTTTTTCCTTTTTCAGGCCAGGACCAAGGCTGACAAACCGTCATGCAACAGAACTACCATATTCAATCATTTACCTCAACAGCGCTTGCAATTTTTCTATCATCTACTATCATTCCTTCGAAACCTTCAAAGGAGGCTAGCCTTGGCCAAGCGACCAACGGTTTCGGATTTGGCTCGGGCATCCGGGGTCAGCGTGGCGACGGTCGACAGGGTTTTGAACAGCCGCCTTCCGGTGCGCGAGGAGACGGCGCAGCGGGTCTATGAGGCGGCGACCGTCATCGGCTACCATGCCGCGCCCCTGATCAAGCAGCGGATCCGCCAGGATCTCCCGGAATACCGGCTGGGCTTTCTTCTGCAGAAGCCCGAGCAGCATTTCTATCAGGAGTTCGCGCGCGAGTTGGAGGCCGCGACGACCCATGCGTCGCGGTTCCGCGGCGTTGCGGTCATTGATTTCTGGTCGAGCCAGGCTCCCGAGGACATCGTCGTCCATCTGGAGAAACTGGCAGCGAAAACGAACGCCGTCGCGTTGGTCAGCCCCGATCATCCAACGGTCACGGTCGCCGTGGAGAGCTTGAAGGCCCGCGGTATTCCGGTGTTTTCGCTCCTGTCCGATTGCGCCTCCGGCGTACGGGAGGGCTATGTGGGCCTCGACAACCGCAAGGTAGGACGCACCGCCGCGTGGATGATCGCGAAGTGCGCTAGGCGGCCCGGCAAGGTCGCGGTGTTTGTCGGCAGCCACCGCTTTCACGGCCAAGAGTTGCGCGAGATCGGCGTGCGCGCCTACTTCCGGGAACACGCACCGGACTTCATAGTACTTGAGACGCTGGTCAATCTCGAGACGGCCGATTTGACCCACGATGCAATGCTCGACCTGCTCGAGAGGCATCCCGATCTCGTCGGGTGCTACATAGCCGGGGGCGGCATGGAGGGAGCTATCACGGCGGTGAGAATGGCCATGCCTGCCCAGCCTCCGGTCATGATCTGCAACGAGATAACGCCTGAGTCGCGCGCTGCACTCGCCAACAACATCCTCACCATGGTGCTCGCAACGCCGCTGGCGCGGCTGGGCAGCGATCTCGTCGATCTCATGGCGCATACCATCAAGGACGGCGCCGCCAACGCGCCGGGACAGACCTTCCTGCCCTTCGACATCTACCTGCCGGAGAATATCTAGCAGGCTGTTGAAGAAGGATCACGTTTGGCCTTGAGGATAGCCTCGTCGCCGTTCTGATAGGCGAAGGTGATGTCGATCGAGCCGTCGTCGAGCAATTCTGCGGAGCCGTCGCCGGTAACTTCGTCCATCTCATCGAAGCCGGCCCATGTGAAGAAGACCATTGACGGCCCGTACCCGAGATCGAGGCCGGCTAGCAGGGCGCCAAAGGCGATCTCACCGTGGTTGTCGGCCCCAATGGTGACCGTGGCGGGTCCGCCGAGGTCGAGATAGCCGCGATCCCACAGGTCAGCTTCGATGATCCGCCAGCGGCCGATCAGTTGACAGCCCGCGGGCGCGGTCATGTCGGCACCGCCAGCAGCTTCGGCAACCGCACGAGATTGTAGGCGGCGGCGTTGAAGGTGAAGGCCCATCCGACGCGGTCGCGGCCACGCAACTTCGTCTTCGCCTGTCCGGCGACCGTCTTGATCCACCCGAACGCCTCTTCAATGCGCTTGCGAATACGCTGACTGACAGCATAGCCGCCATGCCGCGTCGTGCGCCCGTCGATCGCCGAACTCCGGCCGCTGGTGTTCTGCGCCACATGCGGCGTCACCTTCATCGAACGCAGCTCATTGATGAAGTCTTGCGCGTCATAGGCCTTGTCGGCACCGAGTGTGATCGCCTGTGGCCGCTCCGCTCGCGGTTCGATCATGTGCAGTGCGGCCACCCGCTCAGCATGCCCGTCGGCAAACGTCAGGCAGGCGTCGACCAGAAGGCCATGGCGGTTCTCCATCAGCCCATGCCCCATGAAGCAGAGCTTCGCCTCCTTGCCCCGCCCTTTGCGATAGAGCCGGGCATCCGGATCGGTGGTCGAGGCATGTGTGTCGTTGGATCGCTTGTGGCCATGGAAGTCCGCTTCCGCGTTTCGCCCGCCCCCTTCAGCCGGCGGCTCGCCATGACCACCGCTTGGGCCGTCCTTCGGTTTGACGCTCTTCATCGATGCCCACGCCTCGATCAGTGTGCCGTCGACCGAGAAGTGATCCGTCGACAGAAGCTTCTTCACCTTGGGTTGCGCCAGCACCGCCGCCAGGAACTTTGCAGCGATGTCGCCCTCCAGCAGCCGGTCACGGTTCTTGGAGAACACCGAATGATCCCAGGCCGCATCGTCGACGCCAATCCCGACGAACCAGCGGAACAGAAGGTCGTATTCCAGCCGCTCCATCAACAGCCGCTCCGAGCGGATCGAGTAGAACGCCTGCAGCAGCATCGCACGCAGCAGCTTCTCCGGTGGGATCGACGGCCGCCCAATCGGCGAGTACAGCGCCGCAAACTCCCGCTCCAACGCCGAAAGCGCCTCATTCACAATCGCCCGAATACGGCGCAACGGATGATCGCGCCGCACCCGAGCCTCGAGGTCCACGTAGCTGAACAGTTCGCCCGTCTGTCCGTCACCGCCCCGCACGATTCACTCCCACCTCTTCGTGGTCAGAGTGAATCACGAACCTGAGACTGTCGCGAGCCCTTTTTCAACAGCCTGCTAGACGTCTCTGCGATAAAATCTATCATAGATGGGCGTTGGTGCATGGGTCCGGACTTGAGCGGATGTCGATCTTTGAAGCGGCAGACTATGCCGTGGCCGCCTTGCGGCGGGCGGATTTCGGGCGTGCGCAGGCAAGCATGCGGTTGAGGACGGCGCAGCTGATGGCGACTTCGGTCTGCTGAACGGGAAGCGACCGTGCCCGCAAACGCCGCCCGATGGTGGACTTGTATCGCCCTATGGCGGTCTCGACCAGTGGAGTGCACCCCTCGACTGAGACAAATAAATAGCGGACAGTTTCTGGATTGCAGGGACTGGAAATGGTTGGAAAAAAGCCGAGATTTAGCGAAGAAGAGAAACTCTCCATCCTCCTACGGATGCAAAGCGGGGAGAACGTCAGCCGGCTGGCTGATGAACTGGGTATTCACCGCCAACGCTTATATGCCTGGCGTGAACAGTTGCGGGTGTGTGGCAATCTAACGCCGAGCCGACAGGGGCGTCCAAAGAAGCGGCCTCCCGAGGCACCACCAGATCGGCAAGCCTTGGCGGCAGTTTTTGCACTGTCGGCTGAACAGCGTCGTGCCGATGGGTTGACAAAAGCCCGTCGCCGCATTGTCGAACTTGAACGCAAGATTGGGCAGCAACAGGTTGAACTTGATTTTTTTTCAAGAAGCCTTGCGGCATGTCAGGGGCAGTCAACAGCAGAAAGACGCACCTGGCGGTGCAGCGTCTTCGAAGTCATTCAAAAAATGACAGCCCATGTGCCGCAAGGCTCTCCAGGAATTGAACAGATGTGCCGTCGCGCCGGTGTCAGCAGGGCTGGATACTATCGGCACTGGCGACAGTCGGCGCCGCGTCAGGCAGAAACTGGTCTGCGAGATGTTATTCAAAGGCTGGCCTTGGCCAACCGGCACTATGGCTATCGCCGGATCGGCGCCCTTCTTGGCCGCGAGGGTTGGCAGGTAAACCACAAACGTGTGTTGCGGGTAATGGGGGAGGATAATCTCTTATGTTTGCGCACTCGGCCATTTGTGCCGCGCACTACGGATTCCCGGCACAGCTGGCGGGTGGTGCCGAACCTTGCCAGAGGCATGGAACTGACAGGCGTCAACCAGCTTTGGGTCGCCGACATCACGTATTGTGCGCCTCGCCCTGATGTTGGGGAAGCGTATGACTGGAACGCAAAAGAGAAAGGAGGATTTTAAGAGCTGCCTTGTCCCCTGCTGTGAGGGGGCATGAGCCCAAGCGGCGGTGACCTGCCGTCAACTGGCAGGGTGACGTAGCCCGCAGGTAAAGGGGATTGAGGCGAAGCCGTTACACCAAGATGGTCCCCGAGGCTGAAGTATTGGAAGGTTGAGGAACACGAACCGATTCACCCGCATCTGAGGGCTGGAATGTCGCCTTCGCCTACACGGCTTAACAGGCGGAATGCTGATGATGTCGCCGGACAGGTCTGACGGCGTGCATCCGAACGTGAGCATAGATGTAAGGACGCTCGCGAAGGGTTATGGGGAGAATGCAGCCAGACCATGACATCGGCATCGACTTGCGGAAAGCAAGGGAAAAGACTGCGATCGGCAGCCTCACCAATATGCATGACGTCCAGCATATGAACGAGGGAAGGCATGATGGAATGACAACGGTGTTCTGCATCGCAAGGGAGTTGACCCTGATGTCCATCATGTTGGCGGAGTTCCCGTAGTAGTCCGCGGCAGGGAAAGCCTGCCACATGGCGAAGGGGGACAGTTCAAACTGCTTGAAGTGCAAACTATCTGACCAAGCGAGGTGAAGACCTTTGATAATCAGCGAAATGCAGCACAAGCTCGCAACATGGGCGAGAGCGATCCGAACCGAAGGTTCGATCGCCTTCTTCGGCTGATTGCCGACCGGGAATGGCTTGCTGAGGCTGCCCGGATCGTTTTGGCGTCAAGTGGCGCGCGAACGCCGGGCATCGACGGAATGGACAAGCAACGACTGCAGGTCAAACTGGATCAGCATCTGGACGACTTGCGGACAAGCCTGTTGGAGGAGAGTTATCGCCCCCAGCCGGTCAAGCGCATCTATATCCCGAAATCCAACGGCAAGCTACGACCACTGGGTATTCCGACCCTGACGGACCGCATCGTTCAACGCGCCATGCTGATGGCCATGGAGCCGATCTGGGAGAGCGATTTCCATCGTTTATCCTATGGCTTCCGGCCGGAACGGAGCGTGCATCATGCCGTCCGCACCGTGAGGATCCAGCTACAGGATGGAGCCGACACGACGAGGGGCCGCTGGATCATCGAAGGTGATTTGGCAAGCTACTTTGATACGGTCCATCACCGGCTACTTCTCAAATGTGTGCGGCGACGGGTGCAGGACGGGCGTTTTGTCGATCTTCTCTGGCGGTTCCTGAAGGCAGGGCACATTGATCGTGGCCTGTTCACGGCCTCCAGCGAGGGTGTTCCGCAAGGTGGCGTCATCACTCCCTGAACGCAAAAGGTAACTTTGAGTTTGACCGGTCGATTTCGCTCGATCGTTCTCGTTCTGTGCTTGATTATCGTCTTAAAAGGTAATATGTATACGTCATATGCCGCGCTCGACGGATTTGCAGAAGACCGAACGGATCAATGCTGCCCATGGGTTGCTCGCGCGTGGGCTGAGCGTGGCGGAGGCAGCCATGGCGTTGTCGCGCCAATTCACCATGTCCCGGCGTCAGGCCTATCGGTATATCGAGGAGGCGCATGCGATCGGCCGACCGGTGCCGGTGACCGAGCCCACGACGGCAGTGACGTTCAAGCTTCCGCCCAGTTTGGTCGACGCGATTCGAGCGCGGGCGGCGGCGGAAGGGACGACGATCAGCGCCATGGTGGGTCGGGCGCTTCGGGCGTTTCTCGGCGAAGCCGACGGCCATGGCTGACCGGCGGGAGGGCGATGTTCGCAGCGTCCTTCTCGGGCCTGTCTTTGACCGCCTGCTGCCGGCCAAGTTGGCACAGGTCTACGGGATCCTGGTTGCGGAGCGGATTCGCATCGTCGGCGCGGGTCCGCGGGTAAGGGAGGCAAGCAATGACGTGCGCAGCGATCTATGCCCGGGTGTCCTCCGATCAGCAGAAGGAGGACAACACGATTGCCAGCCAGACGGCGGCGCTGGTCGCGTTCGCCCGCGAGCAAGGGGTCAGCGTGCCCGATGAATGGATCATCGAAGACGCGGGGTTCAGCGGCGCCAGCCTGGCGCGGCCGGGGCTGGAGAGATTGCGCGACCTGGCGGCCGAGGGACACATCCAAGCTGTCTTGATCCATTCCCCGGATCGGTTGAGCAGAAAATATGCTTATCAGGTTCTCTTGATGGAGGAGTTCGCTCGCCTCGGTGTCGAGACCGTCTTCATCAAAGCACCGCATGCCGACACCCCGGAAGACCAGTTGATGCTGCAGTTCCAGGGCATGATCGCCGAGTACGAACGGGCCCAAATTCTCGAACGCTCGCGGCGCGGCAAGCGCCACCGGGCCAGGGCCGGCGAAGTCTCCGTGCTGTGTGGGGCGCCCTACGGCTATCGGTATATTCGTAAGACGAATGACGCGCCGGCGCGCTATGAAGTCGATGCAGCCGAGGCGGAAGTGGTGCGACTGGTGTTCGAGAACTATACGGTCGGCGGCCTGAGCATTGGCGCCCTCGCCCGCCTTCTCAACGAGATGGGACTGCCGACGCGCCGGCGCGTCACCCGCTGGGAACGGTCGGTGGTGTGGGGGATGCTACGCAATCCCGCCTACAAGGGAACGGCCTGCTTCGGCAAGACACAGGTCGCACCGCGGCAGAAGGTGACGAAGCCGTTCCGCTTGTCGGGCCGGGCGGGCTTCAGCGAGAATACCAGCCAGCACGAGCGGCCGCGCGAGGAATGGATCGAAGTGCCCGTTCCCGCCATCGTGACGGAAGAAACCTTCGCGTTGGCGGCCGAACGCCTGACCGACAACAAGCGCTTTGCCCCGCGCCGGACGATCGAACCGAGCATCGTGCAGGGGCTGGTGTCCTGCCGCAAATGCGGCTACGCGCTGTCACGCACATCGACCCGTACGTCGGCGCGCAAAATCCACTACTACCGCTGCCTCGGGGCGGATAGCTGGCGCCATCTCGGCGGATCTGTATGCGACAGCCGGCCGATCCGTCAGGATCTGCTCGATGAAGTGGTGTGGCGGGAGATGATGCGCTTGATCGAGGACCCCACGCTGATCCGCGCCGAGCTCGACCGGCGTCTTGACGCGGCCCGTGCGGTCGAGCCGACGAAACGGCGGCAAGAGGCCCTCGAACGGGAACTCGTGCGCGTCAGCAAGAGCATGGAACGGCTGGTGACCGCCTTCCAAGAGGATCTCCTGTCGCTGGAGGAACTGCGCCGTCGCATGCCGGAGCTACGTGCCCGCGAGCAGACCATGCGCACCGAATTGCAGGCAATCCGCGATCAGGCCGCCGATCGCATGATATTCCTGCGTCTCGCCGAGACGCTGACCGCCTTCCTCCAGAAATTACGGGCATCGGCGCAATCGCTGGACGTCAGCGACCGACAGAGGATTGTCCGCTTGCTGGTCAAGGACGTCTTGGTCGACGACGATACCGTCATCATCTGCCACTCGCTCCCGATGCACACGACGATACCGCCGTCCGGCAACGCGTCATCGCCTTCCAACGGGAAGTCGCCATCGGCTGACAAAAGTTACCTTTTGCGTTCAGGGAGTGAAGTCACCGCTCCTTTCCAACATCATGCTCCATGAGTTTGATGGCTGGTTGGAGGCGAAATATCTGAGCGACAAGGCCCGCAAGGACCGATGGGCATGGAACTTCGGCATCAAGCAGGGCCGCCCCATTACGGTTCGAGAGAACCGGCAATGGAAACCGGCCGTCGCCTATTGCCGATACGCTGACGATTTTGTCGTTCGAGTTCGTAAAAGGAACCAAGGCTCAGGCAGAGGAAATCCGCGAGGAGTGCCGGGCGTTTCTGGAAGGGGAGTTGAAGTTGACGCTGAACATGGAAAAGACCCATGTGACACACGTCAATGACGGCTTCGTCTTTCTGGGGCACCGGATCATTCGCAAGCGAGGGGCGCACGGACGGATGTCCGTCGTCACGACGATACCCAAGGAAAAGGCCAAGGGGTTTGTTCGCAAACTTACTGAAAGCCTTTCCGGCAATCATAGTGTCAGCACGGTCGACATGATCGCCAGCCTGAACCGCCAATTGGTGGGATGGGGGGCGTTCTACAAGTTCACCGACTTCACGGCGTATGTATTCCGGCGCATCGACCATGTCGTGTTCTGGAAAATGGCGCATTGGATGGGACATAAATACCGATCTCGCATCAAACCCTTGATGCGGAAATGGTACCGGGTCCCGGAGCCGGGCAAGGCGAAAACCTGGCTCGTGTTCGGTCGGAATGAACGCGGCGTACCCGTCGGCAGAGCGCTGCTACGGCTTGTCTCAAGCCCGACTTGAACAGTTGGAGGTGAACGGATGGCGAACGCTGTCCGTTAAGCTATTGACTTCACTCGCCTCGAGTTTTCGGCGCGAAAATGTGTGGTAACAACATTTGATCTGCTAGCTGCATGTTGTATGGATTTTATGGCATTTATTCGCTAACAACGCTGGCATGTTTGTCGTTGAGAGAGTCGCGCGCGGCCACCGCTATCTTTACCTCGTGGAAAGTGTCCGCGACGGCAAAACCGTTCGCCAGCGCACGATAAAGGCGCTGGGCCGCAAGGATGCGCTGGTTGCCAGCGGCGAACTTGACAGATTGGCGGCCTCGATTGCGCGCCATGGCGAGCGCAGCCTCATCCTGTCCGACATTGACGCGGGGCGAATTGCCTCTCGCCGCATCGGCGGTCCGCTGTTGTTCGGGCGGCTGTGGGAGCGGCTCGGGATCGGCGATGTGCTGGAAGAGGTGCTGGAAGGGCGCCAGTTCGGCTTTGCGGTGGAACGGGCGGTGTTCATTGGCACGTTGCATCGGCTGTTCGTCTCGGGCTCGGACCGCGACTGCGCGAACTGGATGGCCGATTATGGTATCGAGGGCGCCGAGGGTCTGGCGCTCCATCACTTTTACCGGGCCATGGCGTGGCTGGGCGAGGAACTCGGCGAAAAGGCGCAAGGCGCGCTGGTGGCGCGCTGCGTGAAAGACGTGATCGAGGAAAAGCTCTTCGCGCGCCGGCAGGACCTGTTCACCGACCTCAGCCTTGTGTTCATGGACACCACCTCGTTGTCCTTCTACGGCGCGGGCGGCGAGACGCTGGGCAAGCGCGGGCATTCCAAGGACTTCCGCCCCGATCTGGCGCAAATGATCCTGGCGCTGGTCGTTGATGCCGAGGGCCGGCCGATCTGCACCGAGATGGTGCCCGGCAACACCGCTGACGTGACCGTCCTGTTGCCGGTGGTCGATCGGCTGCGAACGCGCTTCGGCGTCACACGCGCCTGCGTTGTCGCCGATCGCGGCATGATCAGCGCCGATACCATCGCCGCGCTCGAAAAGCTGGGCATGGAATACATTCTGGGGGCCCGCGAACGCTCGAGCAGCGTGATCCACAACGTCGTGCTCAATGACGCGGCACCGATGGTTCCGCTCGTTCTCGAGCGCCAGCGCGGTGAAACTCAGTTGTGGGTCAAAGAGGTCAAGGTCGGTAAAGACCGCTACATTGTCAGCCGCAATGACGCCGAGGCCGAGAAGGACAAGGCCGACCGCCAGGCGATCATCGCCGGCCTCGAGGCACAGCTCAAGAAGGGCGACAAGGCACTGGTCGGCAACTCGGCCTACCGGCGTTACCTCAAGGCCAGCGGCAAGAACTTCAAGATCGATGTCGGCAAGCTTGCCGAGGAAGCCCGGTACGACGGCATCACCGTGGTGCGGACCAACGCGAAGGTGACCCCGCTCCAGGCCGTGCTGCGGTATCGCGATTTGCTCGAGGTCGAGAGCCTGTTCCGCGCCGCCAAGGCAACCTTCAATACCCGGCCGATCTTCCACCAATCCGATGCCGCCATCCGCGGGCATGTGTTCTGCTCGTTCCTGGCGCTCGTGCTCAGCAAGGAACTGCGCCGCCTCTGCCGGGCCAAAGGCCTGACGCCCGAATGGCAGCCGCTTCTACGCGATCTCGACCGCCTCCAGGAAGCCACCATCGAAAAGGATGGTCGCATCGTCACCACCAGAACCCACGTTACGGGCCAAGTGGGCAACGTCTTCAAGGCAGCTGGCATCGCTCTGCCACACAACCTCGACGAACAACTCGCCTGAGATCATCCCCAAAATGTAGTGGTAACACGCGCCGGCGCGCGCCTAACGTGCTGATATAATCACATATTCTTACAGGCGGTGTTTAAGTGGGGTCAAGCCCAAAGGCGCAATTCCGGTGGCGTAATCCGGAGGAAAATCCATACATCTTCCGGTTAGAAACCCGCAGCACCGTTACATCGCACTACAATGATGTTGCTATGGCCATGGGCCAAGTTTGAATGGAGAGCCGTATGCGCTGAAAGGTGCAAGTACGGTTCGGGGAGGAGAACGCATCTGCGCTTCTTACACCACTGCACCTTGCCGAGCAGTTCGCCTATCTGGCGGTTGTGCTCGATGCATTCAGTCGCAAGGTCATCGGATGGGCGCTCGAACTCCACTTGCGGGCCAGCCTTGCTGTCGATGCCCTAAAAATGGCGATCTCCGCACGTGTTCCGGTTCCCGGCAGTTTGATCCATCATTCGGACAGAGGAGTTCAACGCTTGCACCAGCTATTCTGATATCCTCCATGGGCATGGGATCCAGCCGAGCATGAGCCGGGTGGGGAACCCTTATGATAACGCACGCGCGGAAAGCTTCATGAAAACCTTGAAGCAGGAAGAAGTCGCAGGATTGGCCTATCGCGATGCACCCGATGCCCGGCGACGTATCGCGAGCTTCATTGAAGATGTCTACAATCGGCAACGGCTGCATTCAGCACTCGACTATCTCACCCCGGAAGAATAAGAAAAGACCTTATCGACACCATCGGAAAATGCCGCATTTGAACTCACGAGCATGGAATTGTCTCGCAATTTCCCTGTCTCACAATAGGGGTGCACTCCATAGGCGTCCGCTTATAACCTGAGAGCAGAAAGTTTGAGAAAAGAAAGCAAGCGAGATGCCGCGGGGCGGTTCCATCCAGCCGCGACTGCGGCGGCAATCGTCTCCGTCGCAGCGTTGATGCTCGACTTGGGGACAAAGATGTGGGTACGCGCGTCACTTCCATCTCCCGACGGGCTCGACCCATTACCGTTTTTGGCGCTGCGCCCGCGGTACAGCGAGGGCACGACGTTCGGCCTGCTGTCAGGTGGCACCACATTAGGTCTGACGGTTTTGGTGACGGTAACCGTGCTGGCTATCCTTGGTCTTTGGTGGTGGGTCGCGCGTGCCCAAGGGCCACAGGTCATTGTTGGCGCTGGTCTCATGGCAGCCGGTGCGCTCGGTAATCTCGTCGATCAGCTGACCATAGGGATGGTGACGGATTTTATAGGTCTGCACGTAGGCGGCTGGTATTTCGTCATCTTCAATCTGGCCGACATTTGGCTGGTTCTTGGTTCGATTCTGGTGTTCTTTGGCTCACGGGAGAGACGCAACGAGGGTCCCGGGGAAGCATAGAATTTCGGTTCGATTTGCACTTGAAGTACCTTCAAGTTTTGATAGCTTCCCGAGTTGGACTATAGAGCGCCTGTTGCGGTCGTCGAGCGCGACGGTTACCCATCGCTGACGCCGCCTGGTGGTCTCTGTGCTTGCCGAATTGGGGAACGAATCTGCAATCAGACCGCGTGACAGGCGTGTGAAAGAATTGCGTCGAACTGCGGAAAATTACTCGGCTGCCTCGTTCTCACCTGCAACATTCGCCGAATCTTAAGCGTCGTCTGCGAGCACCTCTGGAAAGCGTCCTCAGTTGGAGCCGTTCCATTGTCTGATCGTCAAGGTCGAAAGCTAGCCCGTCTTATGCACGACGATGGGCTTTTGAGGCTGGCGGATGTAGCTTAAGCGGTTGATTTGGCGTAGGATTCGGTTGCTTAGGCCAACCCTTCCACCTCATCTCGCGAGCCACACCCGCCATGACCGAGAATACGTTGCTGCCGCTGTCTTTTCCAGCCGTCGGACGCAAGAAGATCACAGCTGCGTTTGACGGCGGCCGCATCACCTCGGATGGCGGCGTCATGCTTCTGGCCGCAGCCGAGCGTCGCCTGCAACTGGCCGACAGGCTGGCCGCGGTGATCCACGATCGGCGCGATCCAGAGCGGGTGACGCACGCCATGGCCGACATTCTGCGCGCCCGCATCTTTGCGATCGCGTGCGGCTACGAGGACGCCAATGATCTCGACCGACTGCGTACCGACCCGGCCTTCAGGCTCGCCTGCGGGCGGCTGCCCGACAGCGGGATTGATCTGTGCTCGCAGCCGACCTGCTCGCGGCTGGAGAACCTGCCTGACCTGCGCACCGTCATCCGGCTCAGCTGGGTGCTGGTCGATCTCTGGCTGTCGAGCTATGCTGCGCCGCCCGCAAGCGTCACGCTCGACATCGATGATACGCTGGATGTCGTTCACGGCCATCAGCAGCTCTCGCTCTTCAACGCCCACTACGACGAGCGTTGTTTCCTGCCGATCCACATCTACGACGCCGCGACAGGACGCCCGGTCGCCATGATCCTGCGTCCTGGCAAGACCCCGGCGGGCAAGGAGATCCGCGGCCATCTGCGCCGTCTCGTGCGCCGCATCCGCGCCCGCTGGCCGACCACCCGCATCCTGATCCGTGGCGACAGCCATTACGGCCGGGCGCAAGTCATGGCCTGGTGCGAGAACAAAGCGATCGACTACCTCTTCGGCCTACCCGGCAACAAGGTTCTGGAGCGGCTCGTCGACGAGAGCGCCGACGACATCCGCACCCGCCGCGCGCTCGAGCGCAAGCCTGTGCTGCGCGGCTATGCCGAGACCCGCTACAAGGCGAAGTCCTGGAAGGCCGAACGCCGCACCTGCGCTCGCATCGAGGCAACCACCCTCGGCCTCGACATCCGCTTCGTCGTCACCAATCTCGACAAAGGCTCCGCCGAGCACATCTACGACGTGATCTACTGCGCCCGCGGCCAGGCCGAAAACCTGATCAAGATGCACAAGAGCCAGCTCGCATCCGACCGAACCTCCTGCCGCTCACCGATTGCCAACCAGGTCCGTCTTGTCCTGCACA
The DNA here is from genome assembly GCF_055456085.1 of Mesorhizobium subarcticum. NCBI lineage: Bacteria > Pseudomonadati > Pseudomonadota > Alphaproteobacteria > Hyphomicrobiales > Phyllobacteriaceae > Mesorhizobium > Mesorhizobium subarcticum. The sequence goes on from NZ_JBVBEG010000002.1 coordinate 880,813, forward strand.
CCGCCGCATACTGGTTGATGCTCACCCTGCGCGAGGCGGTGCCCACGACCCATCATCTGCGCAACGCCGAGTTCGCTACGCTGCGGCTCAGGCTGCTCAAGCTCGGCGCCCGCGTCATCGAAACCGTCTCGCGCATCCGCCTGGCCTTCGCCGCCGCCTGTCCCGAGGCAAGTCTGTTCCGGGCGATCGCCAGCAATCTGCTACCAACAGGACCATGACCGCCGGGGCAGCAGGCCCCGCCGAAACCACACAGCTTCCACCCTCCAGCGCGTTCACAAGTCCAGACACAGCCGCGGTGAAAAAGACGCCGCGCCGCCACCTGTCCGCCGCTCAGCGGCAAACAAACCCAGATCCGTCATGAATAGGACGAGCTAGGCTCGAACAGCCTCGAAGACCGTTCGTTTGGTCGTTTTGGCAGGGCCTGGTCCTATATCCGTGAGCGGGGTCTGTTCGAGCCGATCAGGCTCGTTCACCGGCATGGGATCGGCGCAAGCGCTGGCTTTGTCCTGCGAAATGTCCGTTATATCGTTGCCGACCGCCCCGCGCGAAAATGGGATCGCCAGCACGGTGTCGATACGGCCGGCTCGGTCCAGCTCGCTGCGTTGGATGTCATCGGCCCGCATCGCAGCAAGGGCAACGAAGCCGTATGCACATCGCCCAGAACCTTTCATTTCATCATGAAGTCGCTGCCCAGCGACCTCCAGGGCCATACATTCGTAGACATCGGCTCTGGAAAATCGCGAACGCTGTTGCTGGCGTCGCGATATCCGTTTGCAGCGATCATCGGGATGGAGTTCGCGCGCGAGCTGGTCGAAATCGCCAGAGGGAACATCGCTCGCTTCAGAGATCCGTCACGGAAATGCCGGGCGCTCAGTGTCGTCGAGGCGGATGCGGCGGCTTACGAATTTCCCGAAGCGCCGCTGGTGGTTTATTTCTACAATCCTTTTTCTAACGTTACGCTACCATGGTCAGCCATATCGCCGGAACTTCGCGGCGCCTGCGCCTTTGCACAGCTAACAAGGCGAATAAAATCGCGAACGCTCGCAGTCGAAAGCTTGGCTGACGGCGAATCTGGTGCCGATGGATACAGATTGGTGGCCGAGATCGGAATCTTCAGGAGAACATCATCGCGGTAAACGACAAGAAGCTGACGATAGGCGCCGGCGCCGCTCGGTCCTGCCGCTAAAATGAAATCGCGCCCATAAAGAGGGTGCGCCGGATCAGTAACTGTTATGCGCTGATCATCTCCAAATCTAATTGGGGCATTAAGATGTGTGCTCGTAGATCCCGTCGGCATCGCCAATCAGCGTATCGGTCAGTCCGGCCAACTCGATCAGCCGGTGCCAGTCGGCATTGTTGCGCGCCAGCCGCGAAACCTCCAGGCCAAGCACGATGCCGACCCGGGCCAGCGCCACCTCGCTGGTCAGCCGCGCAAAGCCGGCGCGCATGACGCTGCCGGAGCCGGACAGGCCAAGGTCCTCGTCGATGACCAAGACACGCTCGTCCGGCCAACCCAGCTCGCGCGCCCGACCGGAGAGCGCGTATTGCCGCTCGGTCGATTCACGGTTGTTCTCCACCTGTGAGGCGCTCGACTGGCGCAGGTAGACGACAGCCAGCCGGGCCTGGTGACCGGCGGCGATTTTGCTGTGTTCAGTCATGACCGGCCTCCCTCACTGTCAGCATGCGCGCGATCACGAGGGCGAGCCGGCGCAACGCCTCCGCCCGCGCCTCGGCGTCCAGCGTCTCCCAGGTGGGTGGGTCGGGAGGCCGCTTGCGGTCTTCCTCGGCGAATCTCAGCTTCAGTTGCATGTCGCTCCTCCTTGTCATCGGGCGGCGACTCGCCGCGCCGTTCAAGAAGAGCGTCGGTCAGAAAGCGCAGATGCAGAAGGTCTGAAAGCCGCCCAATGCTGGAGTGATTAGCCGGCGAGGCTGTGGAATCACCCCCCCAGGCCCCCGAGATCCGTCCACGCGACGGGAATGTAGGTCCGGCTGCCGTCCGGCAATTCTAAAAGCAGCGTTGGCTCGCCGCGGCGTTTGAGGCGGCTGATTACGGCCAGAGGCCGCCCTTCAAAGGCGTGGCCCTCCCGCATGATCGTTGCCGAGGCGGGAAGGTCCTGGTGATGGGCAGTCTGGAGATGTTTCCTTCGACGCTGTGCACGGAGGCCAACAGCTTCGCCTGTTCAATGCCCACCATGACGAGTACGGCTTCCAGCCGATCGTAGTGTTCGATGGTGCGGGACGGTTCGTCAGCGCGATCCTGCGACCGGCCAAGCGGCCGAGTGGGGCTGAGATCCGCCCCCACCTGCGCCGTCTGGTGCGGGCGATCCGGATCAACTGGCCGAACATTCGAATCCTGCTCCGCGGCGATAGCCATTATTGCAGCCCGCAGGTCATCGACTGGTGCCGCGCCAACGACGTCGACTCATCTTTGGCCTCGCGCCCACCACGACCCTGCGCAAGCATGTCGCGGATCTGGAGGCCAGCACGACGGCGCGCTTCGAAGCGTCGGCCAAGACAGGCAAGGTCCGCAGGTTCAAGGAGTTCGTTGACGGCGCCGCTAGTTGGAGCCGCGTCGAGCGCATCATCGCGCGGGTCGAGGTCGGCGCCCAAGGTGCCGATACCCGCTTCGTCGTCACCAACCTTGCCGGTGGGAAGGCCAAGGCGCTCTACGAGGATGTCTACTGCCGGCGCGGCGCGGCCGAGAACCACATCAAGTCGCGGAAGACGCATCTTGCCGCCGACCGCACATCCTGCACCAGAGCGACGGCCAACCAGTTCCGGCTATTCCTGCATGCCGGTGCTTACTGGTTGATGTGGGGCTTGCGGGCCGCGATGCCGAGGCGCTCGAGCTTTGCCGTCGCCCAATTCGACACGCTGCGATTGCGCCTCATCAAAATCGCTGCGCGGGTGGTCGAGATGAAATCGCAAATCCGCCTGCACCTGCCGACATCGTGCCCCGACCAGCGCATCCTGCGCATCGTCCTCGATCGCATCCCCCAACTCGCGACATAACGATGGGGCGCAGACGCCCCGAAACGAACCCGTCGACCGCAACCTGCAAACCCCCGCCTGCCATCACGACGGAGCAATTCCGGCGCCTGACGAGGCGCGTGGAAAAGCACCGCAACGGCGACCACAGCGTCGCTTCAGGCCGTCAAAAGCTTATCGCCGTGCATTAAGGCGGCTAGTTCTCGGTTGATCTGGGCCTTGATGCGGACAGGCAGCGCCCGGCCATCCCCAGTGCGAAGCTCATCCAGACGCTTGCGCCGATCGCGGCGTCGTGGTTCATAATCCCTAATTCCCTGGCTGAAGAGCAGGCCCTTGATCCGGTTGGAGTGCTCGATCCGCTCGGCGATTAACGTCTTGCGCTCCCGGCTGATCCGGCGACGGTCCTCGTCCTCGGGCGTTGGTACCCGCACCATCGAGCAGACACGCGGCTCTCCGCGCCTGTAGGCCATCAGTGTGCGGACCAGCGTCTCGCCGTCGATCCGGTCGGTCTTCGCACGGCGACGCCGACGCGACACGGCAATCGAAGCGGCATCGACGACATGGCTTTCGATCCAGTCTTCCTGGCGCAGCACCCGATCGATCCAGAACCCGTCGAGACCAGCTTCCTGAATCACCACGAGCGGATAGCACTTGCCCGTGCGCGCCTGCGCCTTCTTGCGCAGGTCATCAAAGCGCGCAAACAGTCCGGTGATATCGCCGCCGGTAACGGCGTGTCTCGACATTTTCTCTCCACCGCCCGGCGAGAGAGATGTGATTAGCCAAGTCGATTTCCCGAGTTCCATCGAAACAAAAATCGCGCCAAGATTGACGCGGATTGCGACAGACGCCTCTGGATGATCAGCTGCAGAATGCATGGTTCTCCTCCAGTGAGTTTTTGAGCAACCTCACTTTGCCAGAGCGCAGGTCGCTATCCACCTTTCCCGGTAGGGACGCCCGTTTCTGGGCGCCCCCCGGACAGATCCGAGCGAGCGGGATTCCCGCACTCGGCTCCTACCTCGGGTGAGTGACGGCGAAGCGGACGCTTGGCCAAGGATGAAGAGTACGCGGTTTGGGAAGCCAGTCGCCCGAGATCAGAGCGATCCTTGTCCATGTGGTTCGGTCTTTCTGGCTGCGGCGCTGGAGCGCCCGCCGCCAGAGGTTCACCACATGGTGGTGGAATGCCGAGATTGCGCGACTGTTGGTGGGGACTGCAAAGTAGGCAAAATGCCCGGTCACCACCTGCCGTAGCCATTTCCCTTGTTCAGGGATCGACTGGTGCCATCGTCGTCGTAGCTCCTCCTTGATCTCCTGGAGCTTCGCCCGCATCCGATCCCCGCGGGTCTTCCGTTGAAGCTGGAAGAGGCCGCGACGGGATCGTCCGCAGATGAGTGTGAACCCCAGGAAGGTAAAGGTCTCCGGTTTTCCGAGCCCGCGCCGCTTGCGATTGACCGCCGCAAAGCGACCAAACTCAATCAGGCGGGTCTTGTCCGGATGGAGCGACAGCATGAACTCCTCAAGCCTCGCACGCATCGCATCGAGGAAACGACGGGCGTCCTCCTCTCGCTCGAAGCCGACCACCACATCGTCCGCATAGCGCACGATGATCATGTCGCCGGTGTTCTCGCGCTGTCGCCAGCGCTTGGCCCACAGGTCGAGAACGTAGTGCAGGTAGATATTGCCAAGGAACGGCGAAATCACCGACCCTTGACCCGTTCCCCTGTCATCGACGGTCACGATCCCGTCTTCGAGGATACCCGCCTTCAACCACTTCTGGATGAGGCGGATGATGCGTTTGTCGCCGATCCGATGTTCCAGGAAGCGGACCAGCCATGTCAGGCTGACATCCCCAAAGAAGTTTTGGATGTCGGCGTCGATGATCCAGTTTACCTGCCGCTTGTCGATCGCTGTACACAGCGCATCCGACGCATCGTGCGGGCCTCTCCCGGGCCGAAACCCGTAGGAGAAGCCGCAGAAGTCACCTTCGTAGATGGCGTTGAGCACGATGACGGTCGCCCCTTGGACAATCTTGTCTTCCAGAGCCGCGATCGCTAGCGGCCGCCGCTTCCCGTCCGCCTTCGGTATGTATGTCCGGCGCGACGGTTGCGGGCGATACACTCCCCGATGAACTCGTTTGTGCAAATCTACGAGCCGAGGCTCGAGGTCTGCCTCGTAGTCCTGCCACATCATGCCATCCACCCCGGGGGCGGCCTTGCGCCTGAGCGCGAAGAACGCCGTGCGAAATGCATCGACAGTGAGGTGGTGGAAGAGCGCGGTGAACCGATCCTTCTTCCTCAGCCTTGCGGCTTTCCGTACGCGATCCAGCGACTGGGTCATGCGAGCCCGGCCCTGCGTCCGGTGCATGCGTTGCTGTTCCGCGTTCCCCTTGGTCCCCGGCCTTGGCTCCACCAACTCCGCCACCGGTTGCCCGGCTTTGTTCGTCAGCTTCACAGCTACTATGCCAGAGTCAGACTTCTCCGTGTCGTGCATCAGCGGCTACGGCTCCTCGCCTTCCCGCTGCGGACCATGTCCTCCAAAGAGGCCATGGCCGACCCGGAGATCTCCCGGTTCCCGTACAAAGAGCGTCCATGCATGCCAGGGTCTAAAAGACCGCGCCGGATTGGTGAGGCACTCGCATAGCGCACCTCCCATATTGCCTTCCGCTATGAGGACAGCGTCGGCATCCGAGATAAGATCCCTTTCGCGGCTCAATGGCTGGCCTGCATGCTCCCCTACCGACGCTTCGCCGACATCCTCGCGGATGCCTGCGCACGGCTCGGGGCCGACGTGGATCGCTACTCCTTCATCGTAATGGACTTTCACCATCTACTCCTTGCCGGTCTCCCGGCGCACCCCCATAGGATCTCATGCTCTCCAATCATAGGGACTAGCGTAACCGGGGCAGATTACCGGGCGGTGGGGGTTTGCAGGCGCGTGCGTTCGTGATTCACCCTTTGCGTGACGCGGCCTTTATCAACCAAAGACAGCGACGGCTGATTTGATGATGATGCCGCCATCCGGGCTTCGGCGCATCTGACGACCTGTGGCGGTGCGAAAAACATTCGTCAATTGCAGCGCAGGCGGCACGCGCGACCACAGGGTTCGCACGCTCTCCCGGCCATGCCGGGTTTTGCGAATGACGTTTCCTGTGACGACGCGCTGCGACCATCGGAAGCCGATCTCGTGGAAATACAGGTCGGCATGCTGCGGGCTGATATGATGAAAGACGCCGGCGATGGTACGGCGGACGCGGGAGTTGAAACCTTCGACCGAATTGACGTGGACGGCGTCCCGGACATACTCACCGCTGGAATGCTTCACTGTCTCATGCTTGGCAAAGCTCTACCAATGGCCATGAATGCCTTCCACTCGTCGCTCATCAAATGAGCTCCCAATTCGATCTGCGCTTCAATGACGCGTTCGCTTGCTCGCGCCGAGAGACTGGTCACGACCGCGGCACGCGCGTCACCGGCCAGAGTGCCAGGCATGACGTCACTCGGGCGCCGCACCATTGCCATGACTGGCGTTTTGTCCGTATTCGCCTGGCCTTTCCGGCCGCGGCCCGGAGGCGGGTCGTCGGGATTCTTTCTGGGCCTTCCACCGAGATGGAAATGGTCGATCTCCACCGTGCCGGCGAGCATGTTCTCCCGCGCCACCATGAGACGCAGTGCATGTCCCATCCGCCAGGCCGTTGGCTGGCTCACCCCGAGCGCCTCGGCCAGGCGCACCGACGACAAGCCCTTGTCGGATTGCAGTAACAGCCACATGGCCTTCAGCCAAACACGCAAGGGAAGCTTCGTGGAGTGCAGAGGCGTGTGTGTCGTCACCGTGAACTGGAACCGGCAATCGCCGCTGGAACATTGATAAAGACCCGGTCGGGCGCGACGCTTGCCGGTATCGCGACCGGCAAGCGCAATCGAGCGTTTGTATCCGCAGGCGGGGCAGATCCGGCCATCCGGCCACACCATGCTTTCCAGCAACCGACGGCAATGCTGCTCATCCCGGAAGGCCGCGATCATTTCTTCAACAGTCCGAATGTTGGAAAGCGCTGCAAGCATTTCAGGCATTCTCACCTCCTTAGACCAGCCCGAAGAATCGCATGAAAAGCCATACATCACAAGGATATTGCGGTCTTTGGTTGATAAAGGCCCGTGACGCTACCATCGACTGATTCGCTTGAAGGCCTGTCGCTTGCGGAACTCCGCGGGCTGGTTTCTGCGCTGATCGGCGAAGTGCGCGGTCTTCAAGGCCGGGTCGAGAGCCTTGAGATTGAGAACCAGGCGCTACGCGCCGAGAACCAGACCCTGAAGGATGAGATCGCCCGGCTGAAGGACCTGCCGCCGCGTCCCCCGGTCAAGCCGACCAAGCCATCGGGCATGGAGAAGGCGACGCAGCCGACATCTGGCAAGGGCAAGCGCCGCCGGCGCGGCGCCAAGCGCGACGGCGGTCGCGTGAGCCGCGAGGTGACGGTTGCGGTGAGCGCTCCTGCGGGCTCTCGCTTCAAGGGGTATGAGACGATCCTGGTGCGCGATCTGGCGTTGTCGGCCGAGGTGGTGCGCTATCGCCGCGAGCGCTGGGTGACACCGACCGGCGAAACGATGGTGGCGCCGTTGCCGGCGGGGATCATCGGCGGCTGGGGCGCGAACCTGCGCCGCTTCATTCTGGCCTGTCACATTCAAGGCCAGGTGACGACGGAGCGGTTGACGGCGTTGTTGACCGGGATCGGGGTCGACATTTCGAAGCGCCAGGTGGTGCGGCTGATTTCGGAGGGCCTGGAGGCCTTCGCGGCGGAGGACCGTGACGTGCTGCGCGCCGGGCTGGCTACGGCGCCCTGGATCACCGTCGATGATACGTCGGCGCGCCACGCCAACCAGGACGGCTACACCACCCAGATCGGCGATCGCCGCTTCACCGCGTTCCGCACCGGGCGATCGAAGTCACGGGAGGCGTTCCTGGCGACGCTTGCGTGCCGGGCACAGCGATTACTTCATCAATGAAGAGGCCCTGGCCTATATGCGCGGCCGCAACCTCGCCGGTCCGGTGATCGCGCGGCTTGGCGGCTGCGCCGCACAAGGCATTTGCCGACAGCGCCGCATGGCAGGCGCATCTGGCCGCACTCGGCCTCGACCAGCTCGCGGTTGAGCCCAACCCAGTCAGGATCGCCACCGAAGGGGCGATGTGGGGAGCGATCCGCCACCACGGCTTTCTCGGCGATACCGTGGTCGTATCCGATGATGCCGGCCAGTTCCGCATCGGCGACCATGCTCTGTGCTGGGTCCACGCCGAGCGGCTCGTCCACAAATTGATACCCGTGACCCCGGATCAACGTCAGGCCGTCGACATCATGCGCCAGTTGATCTGGTGGTTCTATCGCGACCTCAAGAGCTACCAGCGTGCTCCTTGTCCGCGCCGCGCGGCGGCCCTGCGCGCCCGCTTCGAGCGCCTGTTCAAACGACGAACCGGCTACGTCATGCTCGACCGGCTTCTTGCCAGGCTGCATCGCCGCAAGCATGAACTCCTGCGCGTTCTCGATCGTCCCGAGATCCCACTCCACACCAATGGTTCGGAAAACGACATCCGCACCTTCGTCACCAAGCGCAAGATCTCCGGCGGAACCGTCAGCGAGGCAGGCAAGAACGCCCGCGACGTCCTGCTCGGCCTGATGAAGACCTGCATCAAGCTCGACGTCTCATTCTTCCGCTATCTCGGCGACCGCCTCGGCATACCAACACAAGAGTCGATTCCGCCGCTCCCGGATCTCGTTAGGCAAGCCGCTCAAGCCTGACTGCCCGGTAATCTGCCCCGGTTACCTGACGTCGGGTTGAGCAAGCTCAATCCGGCTGCCCTGCGCAATTGCCCGACCTGCCGAAAAAGGGATGGCGATTGTTGGATTTCATCCGAGCTTCAGTTCTATTAGACACGTGTTGGCGCTTTCGGATGGACGAGCATCGCCACCTATCAAAACGTCACAGTCATTCGACGGTGACCGATTTTGCGAGATTGCGCGGCTGGTCGACATCTGTGCCCATGAAGAGCGCCGTGTGGTAGGCAAGAAGCTGTATCGGCAGCGAGAAAATTATCGGCGCGATAATCTCGTCGACGGCAGGCAGCACGATCGTATGCATGGTGTCGAGTTTCGATGCCGCTGCCCCTTTCTCATCGGTGATGAGGATAATCCGCCCGCCACGGGCAGCCACTTCCTGCATGTTGGAGACGGTCTTTTCGAAAAAGCGATCATGTGGCGCGATAACGATAACTGGCATGTTCTCGTCTATCAATGCGATCGGACCGTGCTTCAACTCACCCGCCGCGTAGCCTTCGGCGTGGATGTACGAAATCTCCTTGAGCTTCAGCGCACCTTCCATCGCCAGCGGGAAACTGGTGCCGCGGCCAAGATACAGGACGTCACGACACTTTGACAGTTGACGCGAGAGGAACTCGATCTGTGGCTGGATGCTGTTGAGTACCTGGCCCATGACGCGCGGGACTTCGGCGAGGCTCCTGACGAGCGCCTGCACCTCGTCTTCGGTTACGGTTCCGCGGGCCCTGGCGGCGGCGATGGCGAGTGCGGCAAGAACGGCAAGCTGGCAGGTGAAAGCCTTGGTGGAGGCGACGCCGATCTCCGGTCCGGCAAGGATCGGGAAGACCGCATCGGCCTCCCGAGCGATGGTCGATTCGCGGGCATTGACGATGGCGCCAATTTTCAGCCCAAGCTCCCTGCAGTATCTCAGCGATGCCAGCGTATCGGCGGTTTCGCCAGACTGCGAAATGAAAAGTGCCGCCGACTGCGGCGACAACGGGATTTCGCGGTAACGGAATTCGGACGCAACGTCGATTTCAACCGGCAGGCGCGCATAGCGCTCGAACCAGTATTTTCCGATCAGTCCGGCGAGATAGGCGGTGCCGCAGGCAGAGATCGCCAAGCTCGGGATTCTGGCGAAATCGATGCCAGAAACCATGTCGGCGCGATTCTCTATGATGTTGATATAGTGACCGAGCGCATGCGCGATGACCTCGGGCTGCTCGTAAATTTCCTTCTCCATGAAGTGGCGATGGTTGCCCTTGTTGGCGAGATCGGCCGCGGCCGTGGAGGTCTGTCGCGGACGCTCGACAGGATGGCCGTCGAAATCGAAGATATCGGCGCCCGTCTTGCCGATTACGGCCCAGTCGCCGTCGATGAGATAGGTAATTTCATTGGTGAAGGGAGCAAGCGCGATCGCATCGGAGCCCAGGAACATCTCGCCGTCGCCGTGACCGATCGCCAGCGGCGGTCCATTGCGCGCCGCCATGATGGTCGATGGATCATCCTCGAAGAGAATGGCTAGCGCGTAGGCGCCCCTGACGCGTTTCAACATGGCATGCATCGCCTCACCTCGCCCCATGCCCTCCCGGCGGTGTCTTGCCAAGAGATGCGCGACGACCTCAGTGTCGGTGTCGGTCTGGAACTCGGCTCCCGCCGCCGCCAATTCGTCCTTCAACTCCGCGAAATTCTCGATAATGCCGTTATGGACGACGGCCACACCATCGCTAAAGTGCGGATGCGCGTTGCGTTCAGTCGGTGCCCCATGGGTTGCCCAGCGCGTGTGGCCGATGCCGATGTTGCCGCTCAGCGGCTCTTCCTTCAGTCTCGTCTCGAGATTGACGAGCTTGCCCTCGGCGCGCCGGCGGTGCAAGGCGCCCTCGGTGATCGTCGCAACGCCGGCCGAGTCATAGCCGCGATATTCCAGACGCTTCAACGCGTCGACCAACCGATCCGACACCGGCTGTTGCCCAGCAATGCCAACAATCCCGCACATGTTCGTCTCCGCATTCTTCCCGGCAGCTTCAGCCCACGTGAGACGACACCCACCCGGCCCGCTTTCATTCAGGATCTTGTAGTAGTATTTGGTAATATCGGTACAATTGATTGTAAGGATAGCTACCATCCACTCTATGGATAGACCAAGACGCGGGCATAGACCAAGACGCGGGCCCTGATCTAAACTCCTCGTTGCGCCTGACACTCTCATGACCGAACGCAAGCTCACACCCGCGGCACTAAGCAACAACATCGGTCGGCCGGCCATGCGCGGCCATCCCGGCTACGCACCTCCCCACACAACCGCCGACGCAGTCCTTTCCCTGAGGTTTCCAATCCACTCGCGTCGGCAGATCGTTGAGGCGCGACGCGCGCTCTGAAGACCCTTTCCATCCAGCTTGACGACGCGGGACTTGAAGACGACGCGCGCTGCCGGAAGTCGGCGAAGCGGTCGCGCCAGCAAGCACGCGGCCGACGCCCGCACCGCGCCCGATCCGGTTATCGTTACAGGCGCCCGTACGCCTGCGTTAGCCCCGCGCCGCCGCGCGCGAGATCGGCCGTTGGCAAGACCTGATGCGGATATTTTGGCGCGAGAGGAGTCGGTCGCATGCATCCTTCCGAGCTCGGTTTAAGGTCGTCGTCGCGCATCGACGCCCGGTTTGAGATCGATTCATTCAAGTTTGGCAGCTGAGCCGGTCCGCGGAAATCGGCGCCATCGCACCTCGATTCGAACATGCGCTGGCTAGCGCCATGGCGAGACCCATAGCGCCAGCCACATCCAACGGATGTGCAGACAACCGCTTCGGCGCCGAACAGACTGGAATGGCGCCATAGCCATATTCTTTTCGTGACTTTTCGAAATCAGCGGATCACAGGCTCGCCATGGAAGCGGCGGCGCGATGGAGGAGAAACGCCGAAGCCGACTTCCATCATCAGCCGTGGCCTGCGGGCCGGCACGGTGCCCATATGGAAGCCGAACGGATCCTCGACGAAACCGAGACCGGCCTCCCCGGTCAGCGTGACCGGGCTCTGCTCCCCGTAGACATCCAGAACCTCTTGCGCGGGATGGCCGACGAGAAGCGTAAGCTGGTGCTTGAGGGCGCGGCGGTTATGACTGCCTCGGACATAGACATGGGGGCCGGTGCCCTCGTCGACGGGCATCAGGTAGAAGAAGAACTTCAGCATCCGCCAGTCGTCGAGGTCGAAGTGGTATTTGCCAAGCGAAGCCAGGTTCTTGTCGGCGTCGGAGGCTTGGCCGGTCGGGAAACTCCACCAGACACGCGTGGTGATCAACTTCGCCTGGCCGCCGAGATAGTGCGCGGCGATATCCATGAGCAGCGGATCGTTCTGGATGGCGAGTGCCGCCTTGCAGCCCAGAATGCGCTCGAAATAGTGGCCGCTGAGCAACGGACGGCCAAACCGGACCTCAGCCTCCGCATGCTCCGTCGGCATGAATTCGAGGCGGCGGTCGAAATTGCCGAAGCAAGGTGTGCATCTGGCGAATGCGGCTACATCTTCAGAGACCATTGTTGGCAAGACGAGACCGGAAAAAAGCCCATCCGACCGCAGAGCGTCGACAACATCCTGGCGATTGACGCCAGCAAACATCGTGTCCTGGGCATTCTGCGACACTCGAACAGGCTTTGCACCACGCCAGTGCATTTTCCGTGCCGGCATGGTGCGGGCGAGCATGAACATCGGCAGCCACGCCGGATTCTCTCGAAAATCCGAGAGATAGGTCGGGATACGCACAGCGATGCGATGGAGCATGCTGCCGTTTCGCGCGATCGCCTCAAGGCTTGCAGCGCCGGCTTTGTCGGGGTGCGTATCGGTCATCAGGGTCCTCGGGGTATGAATGCACTATCAACGAAGCCTTGGTTCTCAGTGCTTCGTCCGTATTACCCAAACCCAATTCCCGCAGTGGGAAGACTAACCGCGCGTCAGGTTTTGTGCAATGCACAATAAGCCCGTCATGGGCGGATGCGGACAGATCCCTGCGTGTTTTGGAATAAGCCAAATAGTAGGCTGTCACCACAATTACACCAGGAACTGTCTGTAGCCGCCGCCCATCAGGAAGCGGCCACGTTGGACGGCGCGACGCACCCTGATCGCGAAGATGGCTGCCCGGATGAGACCAATCTTCTTCGACTCGCCGTCTCCCGAACAGGGCAATGGCGATCTCCTAGGATGCTCCGGCAGCGAACCATCTAAAGCCTGGAGCAGGATACGCAGACGCCCTCTGCGGGGTTCCGGCGGAAGGCAAGCAGCTACCAGGCGGCCGCAACCATTGATGTCATTCAGAAACTACGGGCAGCGACATGGAACTTCAGGTGCCGCGGCGGCACGATTGCGTCGACATATAGCCGCAACGGGCGGAGAATGGAGGCACCGGAAACGGCGATCTGCAGACTCCGACAGTCCTCCCTCAGCAGCACGAGCTGCACGCCGGCAGGCGTCAGCAGGATGTCCTTGCCGTATGAGAGCGGAGAAAGATCAAGCGGTTCAAAATCGTGGTCGAGCCCAACCGGCTCCGCGGCCGCTCGTAGAATGCGGGCGCAGTCGCGCGGACCCCAAAAGAACCTTGCCGACGTGGCGTCCGATTGTGACGCGTCCGCGAAAAAGGAGGAAGCGATCTCAACGCTAGGAAGCGGCCTGTGCGCGGTGTCTTCCTTGAGGATGATGTTCAAGTGAACGAGTTTCACCGCCGTGTGAGAGCTGATCGCAGGCCTTTAAGAGATTGAGGTATCTCGTGCTTTCTTCGCCTAAGGAGCAGATTTTGTTGGAGACCAATGAACTTCCGCGTTTCGCGCAAGTGGTGCTTACTAGACTAAGACTAGGGCTGCGAATCTGGACGTATCTGATCTCCCCGCGCCCCGGCATTGACAACTTTTACCGCAGTTTGTCAGTGCTGGGAAAGTTGGACAACGTATGATGCTCGAAGTGGGCTTGGATAGCTGCCTTTGCCGTTCTCGACTCCGGTCAAGAGGGATCTTTCGCAGGGCGTGCGTTGATCGGCTAGCGACCGTCCGGCGTGCGCAGGCCGATCCACTTGTCCTTGACCGCGTTGTAATGGACTTCAGGCTTGTACTTTGTCACGTTCAGGCCAAGGCGCTCGACCGACAGACGCCCGGTCGCCTGTAGGATGGCATAGCTCGCTACCACCACGTCGTGCTCGGCGCTGGCAAGATCGATCTTGCCGGTGATGAGGTCGTTCTGGGCGTTCAACACGTCGAGCGTAGTGCGCTGGCCGACATTGCGCTCCTCGATGACGCCGTTCAAGGCAAGCTGCGCGGCTGCGATCGCCTGCCGGTTGGCCGCGACGCTCTGCTGAGCGGCGGTATAAGCGGTCCATGCCGCGGTCACGGCTTGGCGCACCTGGTCGCGGCTGACGTCGACCTTGATCCTAGCCTGGCTGAGCGATTCCTTGGACTGGCGCACCAGTGCTGAAGTGCGGCCACCAGAATAAATGGGGACGGTCAGCGTCGCCCCGATGCTGGCCGAATTGGTTGTGCCTTCCGTTCCCGAGGTGATCACACCGGGCACGGTGTCGCGATAAGCGCTCGAGACGCCGGCGCTTGCGGAAAGCTGGGGCAGCAGCGCGCCTTCGGCCGATTTCACTGAAAACGCCGCCGCGTCAACCAGAAGCTGGGTGGCGAGGATGGCCGGATGCTCGGCTGATGTGATCGCGATGGCCGCATCGAGGCTCGACGGCAGCAATTTTGCCACCGGCGCCGCCGGCCTGAGCTTCCCCGGCTCGTCCCCGACGATCTGACGATAGGTTGCCGCACTTGCCAGCGCCCGCGCGCGGACGGCACTCAACTTCGCCACTGCGTTGGCGCGCTGGGCATCGGCCTGCGCGACGTCGGTGCGCGTGCCTTCCCCAACCTCGAAGCTCGAACGCGCAGCACGCGCCTGTTCGGTCAGGAACTGCAGGTTCTGCTCCGTCAGCACGGCAACTTGCCGGTCGCGAATTACGTTCATATAGGCCTGAGCCGCGTTGAAAAGGGTGTCTTGTTCGGCGTTGCGTAAGCTCTCGACCGAAGCGCCGACCTGCGCTTCGGCAGCCGCGACATTGTTCCTGGTCTGAAAACCGTCGAACAGGGTCTGATCGATTTCGACGCCGAAGTTGCCTTGGGTTAGGCGCACGCTCCGGTTCGAGCCGTTAAGGTGGCTGCTGGAATACTCGATATCCGCGGAGCCGGTGATGGTCGGACGCCAGCCCGACTTGGCGATGGCCACGCCCTCGTCCGTGACGCGTGTGCCGGCCCGGGTCAAATTCAGCGAAGAATTGTTCTGATAGGCCTTAGATAGGGTTCCGAAGATAGTCTCTGCCGACGCCGTTAACGGCGGTAGGATGCTAGCAGAGCAAAAAATAGTGGCAAAAATGCTGTTGCGTACAGTCGGCACAAACATATCCCTCATTTTATTTCGTCATGGCAACTGCGCCGCATCGGCGGTCGCGATTAACCAGCCGACACGACGTCTCGGGGCCCTTCAGGCTCTATGCTTGCGCATAGAGAGAGCCACCCGAGCGACCCTTTTCATTCCGGTCATTCTGCGTAAAATCGATTGTTTTGATGGAAACCCATCTACATGATGGATATCAACGGAACCAACCGCAAGCTGGAGGCATAGCGGTACAGCGGATCGGCGATCGCAATAAAGTTCACTATCCGGGAGACCGTCATTCGCCTCCGACGGCGGGACTGGTTCGAGAACCAAGGTCGCCAAAATCGCCGAGCGCATTGCCGCCCGCTGGGCCGATTTTCGCAAGATGCCGCAAATGCCTTCAAGCGGGACGGGACAAAGCACGGCAACGCCGCACGGTTTCATGCGCAACGACGATACGCCGCAGGTCTTGCCGACTGGTGTCGCGGTCTTCCCCCGCTGGAATCGGGCCAATCTTGCCGACAAGGCGCGCAAGGTCGGTATCCCGGTGTGGCGCATCGGAGGCGGCAGCGCTTAGCCTTGGCCTTGCACTAAGTGCCGCCGCCAAGAATCTGCGAGCTTCTGCTGGCGATCAGCCAGGTGCGGGACGCTTCGGCGTAAGTTCACGCTTTGCTGCCCTTCGTGAGCCCAATTCACCATCTGGTCGCCTCCGTGCGGGGTGTGTTTCCGCCATCGAAGGACAAAGCCGCTGGTGATGCAGCCTGTAGACGTTTACAGCTATCGCGGTGGAAGGGATCAGAACTCGCCTGACCGGAGGCAGCCAGCCGTGCGACGGCCTGGTTGACCGTTCCCACGCCGAGCTTTGCTTTGGCGTTTTCAGATGGAAGGTCAGGTGCGCTTTGAGACGCCGAGGATCTGGCTGACGTCCCAGGCGACTTGCCGCGCGCCGTCCATTTCAGGCATTCGAACTCTCGCGGGTTGAGCGTTGCGCCATCCACCACGTGATCGTTGGCGAGCCTGCGCCGCACATGGATATGAAAGTTGATCGCCACCAGCTGCGATGCCTTTTCATAACGTGGCAGTGACCGCAAAGAGGCGGACGCGACTCGTCGGAAGCAAAGGTCAGCGCCTGCAAACCGGCCGCGATGAGGTGCTGTCACATTGATTGAGGGGTAAGGAAATTGAGGTAGCAGCGCGCCCATGACCATGACCGTGAGTGCACCGACCTACAAGAACCACCGCTATCCGATCGAAATCGTGGCCCGTGCTGTCTGGCTCTACTTCCGCTTCAATCTGAGCCTGCGCGATGTCGAGGAAATGCTGTTCGATCGCGGGATGGTCGTTTCCTACGAGACCATCCGCCGATGGTGCCGAAAGCACGGCCCTGATTATGCGCGCCGCATACGCCGCAAGTCGCCGATGTCTGGCACCTGGATGAAGTCGTGGTGCGCATCAACGGTCAGAAGTGCTGGTTGTGGAGAGCGGTTGATCAGGACGGATATGTGCTCGACGAGATTGTCCAGACGCGTCGCAACAGCAAGGCCGCCAAGCGCCTGCTGACGCGACTTCTGAAGAAGCAGGGTCTGCCGCCAAAGCGTACGATCACCGACAAACTGCGCTCCTACGGGGCGGCCCAACGCCAGGTCATGCCGAACGTGGAACACCGCTCGCATAAAGGCTTGAACAACCGGGCGGAGAATTCTCATCTGCCGTTCCGAAAACGGGAACGAACGCGACAGGGTTTCCGGTCGGTCGGCTCATTGCAGCATTTCGTGTCGATCTTCTCCGCCGTGCGAAATCTCTTCGTCCCATCCCAGACCAACCGCTCCGCAGCACAAATTCGAACCCATCGACGCCAGGCAATGGCCGCGTGGGAAGCCGTGAGTGCACGGCCTGCCTGAAAAGCGCGGTGTCGGCCTCACGCGGCCACATTTCAAACAACGTGACAACGCCCTATCGGGTTGAGAGACAGGCGCGGGACGAAAAACCGGACAGCGGTGAAACGCAGGCCGACTGCATTCGCCGCTTTCGCCAGAAACGCAGCGTCCCCATCCTCAATGCTCTCAAGGAATGGCTCGACGAAATCGCCCCGAAGGTCTTGCCCGACAGCAAGCTCGGCGATGCCGTATCCTACACCCTGAACCAGTGGGAGTATCTGACGCGCTACACCGAAGATGGCAGGATGCCGATCGACAATAATCTTCTGGAGCGTGACATCAGAATTTTTGCAACGACCGATTCATACTGCACCTCCTCCTCAAACGTCTGGAAACAGGGACTTTTGGTTTTCCATTTTGATGCGACACGGGCCCCTGTGACGCGGAAACTGGGTTACTTGATCCTTTTCCAGGTCCGTGGCTCGTATTTGGTGCGGCGCATCCGGAACAACCTGCTCGGTAGGGAGCACGCCCTCCTTGATCAGTCGACGGACACGATGGGCTGTAACTCCAAGCTTTTTGGCAGCTTCGGTCAGCGTGAGCCATTCGCCATTCTTTTCGGCGGATCGGTAGCCGTGGATTTTATGGACCGTGCGCAGTGCCCCGACACGGCGCGCCGTCCAGGTTTTGCCTTGTCCGGTCTGCATTCCCATCCGGTTGAGAGTGGCGGCAATGTTTGCGTCGGACCAGCGGGTAGCCATAGACCGCATGACGGCAAGGGCGGCCTCCGGAGTACTCTGGCCATGTTCGCCAGCTTTGGGTTTGCGAATACGCAGCTGGGAGTGCTGGCCACCCCTCCAGTGGATCGTCAAAATAACTTCACGTTGCTCTTCATCGACGTCAGCGATGATATCCGACACGAGGGTGCGGAGGAGCTGCTGACGGCAACGCATATCGACGTCAGGCGCGCGCCAGGCAGCCTCCAGGTCGGTGGCAATGCCAGCAAAATCGGGAACTGGGGTGACAAGATCGATTTGTCGCGCTTGGGCCAAACCCGCTTCACAGGCTTCCACGCGCCTGAGCGCTGCCTCCCAGCTCTTCTCAAGTTGGGCAGCGATCAGCCGGTTGTCGGGGTCGCAAGCGGCATAGCGACGCTCAGCGAGAGATGCCTCGTATCGAGCTTGCTGCAAGTCCAGCTCCACCATACGGTGTCGTTCTTCCAGATTATCCCGATGCGCACGATCAGCTTCCATTGCGGCCTCGATCGCCATTGGCGTCACGGCTCTCAATATCTCTTTGCCGATGGCAGGGTCGATGCGAGATGCGCCAAAAGTCATGCATCGCGGCTTGGCCAGCATCTGGTTGATACGTTCGCAGCGGTAATAGGGATGACCCGGAGGCCGGCCCGAATAGACAACGCCCAACCGCCTTCCACATCGGCCGCAGGTGAGCAGGCCCGCAAGCAGCGCACGGCCGCCACGACCCGACTTGATGCCGCCTTTCTGTCCAAAGGCATTGACGGCGATATGGCTCTGGTTCCGCTCAAACTCACTCCAATCGATATAACCTTCATGATGATCCTGGAGCAGCACTTCCCACGTTCCAAAGGGCTTGTCGTGGCCGTAGCTTTTGCGAGCCCTGCCATCGACAATCTCCGTTCGCTTCTCGCTTTTACCATAGACGTAGACCCCGGCGTAGAATGGGTTCTTCAGGATCGAAATAACACTTCGATAGCGAACCGGCACCCAGTCGAAGGACACCGTTTTGCGCCCGTCAGAAGGACGGGGAAAATGGAAATTATCAGCCGTCAGCGAAATCAGCACCTGACGGGCGCTGCCAAGCTCGCGGAAGCGCGAAAAGATGAGGCGGATCGCCTGCTGTACCCGAAGATCAGGATCAAGCCCCAGACCGTATTCACGATGCCAGATATAGCCGATCGGAACACTGAGGCGCAGTTCCCCCCGCCGCGCTTTGGCGCGAGCCGCGTCAAGCATGCGCGTTCGCAATATGCCGAGCTCAAACTCGCTGATGCTGCCCTTCATACCCAACAACAATCGATCGTTCGGCCGACAAGGATCGTACGAGCACACATCTTAATGCCCCAATTAGATTTGGAGATGATCAGCGCATAACAGTTACTGATCCGGCGCACCCTCTTTATGGGCGCGATTTCATTTTAGCGGCAGGACCGAGCGGCGCCGGCGCCTATCGTCAGCTTCTTGTCGTTTACCGCGATGATGTTCTCCTGAAGATTCCGATCTCGGCCACCAATCTGTATCCATCGGCACCAGATTCGCCGTCAGCCAAGCTTTCGACTGCGAGCGTTCGCGATTTTATTCGCCTTGTTAGCTGTGCAAAGGCGCAGGCGCCGCGAAGTTCCGGCGATATGGCTGACCATGGTAGCGTAACGTTAGAAACCGAATCACCCCTATCGGAATCGCATGGTTCTCTGGAGGGCGAGCCATGATGTCGGATCTGATAACAACCCAGCATTTGTGCCGAAAAGCCGTGATTTACATCCGGCAATCGACACCACATCAGATGGTCAACAACCAGGAAAGCCTGCGGCTGCAATATGCATTGCATCAGCGTGCGGGAGATCTCGGCTGGGACGACACCAATATCGAAGTGATCGACGCGGACCTTGGCCAGAGTGGAGCTGCGGCGGCTCACCGTGCCGGCTTCAAAGATCTCCTTGGACGCGTCACATTGGGTGAAGTTGGCATCGTTCTCTCGTATGAAGTGACACGGCTTGCCCGCAATTGTTCCGATTGGTACCCACTCCTCGATTTATGCGGCTATCGGCAATGCCTCATCGGCGACCGCGACGGAATTTACGACCCGGGCTCGGCCAACGGGCGCCTGTTGCTTGGCCTGAAGGGTACGATCTCGGAAGTGGAATTGCACACGCTTCGTGGCCGCCTGACGGCTGGTCTGCTCAGCAAGGCTGAACGGGGTGAGTTGGCTTTGCTGTTACCAGCCGGGTTGGAGCGGGATACCAATGGTGTCGTGATGAAGGATTTAAACCAGGAAGTGCAGGACCGGATTGCCCTGATATTCTCTGCATTTTGGGAGTTGGGCACCGTCGGAAAAGTGATCCGTTCCTTGCGGGATCGTGCGCTCACCATACCGCGGCGAAATCGATTTGGCGACGTTGTCTGGCGCGTCCCAACTGCCAACATGCTTGCCGGGATGTTGAAGAACCCGGCCTATGCCGGCGCCTTCGTCTATGGCCGCACCCAGTCCTGTCACGCCAGGTATGCGAGTGGTAAAATCATCTCGCGACGCCGGCCAATGGCAGAGTGGAAAATCGTAGTTAAAGACCGTTATCCTGCTTATTGCGATTGGGAGCGTTACGAGCGGATCCAGACCATGCTGAGCGACAATCACGCTGAATACCGACGAAACCAGACACGCGGTGCGCCGCGTGATGGCGCGGCGGTGTTGCAAGGCATTGTCTGGTGCGGGCGATGCGGCCATAAAATGGGCGTCGAATACAAGAACGGCAATCGTTACGTCTGCAACTTCCTGGCACGCAGCCAGGGCGGAGCCTTATGCCAGCATTTGCCAGCCGATCCCATCGACGCCCGCGTCGTTGAGGCCCTCTTCGCGGCGGCCAGTCCGGCCGAGTTGGCCGAGTTGATGCACGCCAAAGATGCTCGTCAGCAGGCAGACGAGGCTTTTAAGCGCGCTGAAGAGCAGCAGATCAAGCGGCTGCGTTATCAAGCGCTGCTCGCAGAACGGCAATACAATCGGGTTGACCCTGACAATCGCCTGATTGCGGCCGAGTTGGAGCGCCGTTGGGAGGGGGCTCTGCGTGAGCTTCGTCAAGCGGAGGATGCACTTGAGCGCCGTCGCGCAATGCAAAGTCAATCTGATGATCTGACGCCGACAGAACAGAATGATTTTATCGCTGCCGGTTCGCAACTTCCCGAATTTTGGCAGAGACCTGACATAGAGTGGGGACGCAAGAAAGCCTTGCTACGCAGCCTGATCGACAAAGTGATCCTGCAACGGGTGGTCCGAGATCGGATTACGATCCGCATCGTTTGGCGAGGCGGTGAAGTTACCGAACGCGAGGTCGAGCCGAGAGTTCATGCCTTGAGCGCCCTGTCTCGCGGCGCCGAGATGGAGGTCCGGCTGCTCGAACTGGCTCATCAAGGGCTCAACGACGCGGCGATAGCGGCCAAACTGACTAAGGAAGGCTTCCGCTCACCGCGCCGCAGCTACGTTCCTGTGCGCACAGTCCAGATCGTCCGACAACGCCATCGCGTATTGAGGCAGTCTACACCAGCCCGCTCTCACCACATTCCCGGGTGGCTAACGGTGTCTGAACTAGCGATGGCAGCGGACGTTTCTCGCTCCTGGATCCGGCATCGAATCCGCAATGGCGTGATCAGTATCCACCAAAACGCCCATCACAAACGCGTTCTGTTCCCAGATGCCGCTGCAACAATCGCCGCAATACAAGCGCTCAAATCCGGCGTGCGGCAACACCTCGACTTTAACCCACCTGCTACCGAATAAGGGTATCAACATGATAGATCGTACACCCCGTCGAGATCTATGACGCGCGCTTCAACCAGGCCGCACAGTTCCAGGAGGTGGTGCCAATCCCGGCCGTTACGGGAAAGGCGCGATGCGTCGAGGCAGAGCACTGCGCCAACTTTGCCTGTGCACAGGCCGCTCACCAGTCGCTCGAAACCAGGGCGGTCGACAGCGCCGCTGGCGGTCCGACCAAGGTCATCGTCGATCACCTCGACATCATGGAATCCCCAGCGGCGCGCAACATCCACAAGTTCATATTGTCGCCGCTGGCTTTCCAGGTTGTTCTGGACCTGACCGGGGGTCGACTGTCGAACGTAGACCACAGCTTTGCGCTTCAGCACCGTCGCTGGAAGGAGATCATTGCCCGTCATCGCTGGCCTCCTTCGTCGCGACGCCGGCCGCGGCCATCAGGAGGGTCGCCAGCCTGGCAACGACGGCGCTTCGTTCCGCGTCGCTCAGGCCTCGCATCTGCGGCGTATCGAGCGGCATGCTCAGCTGCTGGGTCAGCAGCGGTAGCGACGAGGGTCGTGGTAGTGCCTTCATGGCGCGCCTCCTGGATGGCCGTGAGTCCATCCGTCGAAGTCTGCCTGAAACCGCGCTCGGTAAGTAGCTGAGCGTCTCCACGAGCGTCTCGACCGTCCTGTCGCGTAGCACTCCGAGCGTTACAGCGCGAAAGACGACACAAAGAAGGTTCAGGCGCGAGCCGTCGAGCGTGATCAGCTCCATCCCCGCTTGCATCGTCGTCCGGCAATTCGCCTTCATGACTCATCTAAATCCGTCGGCAGGAAAGGCTTGACCCGCATGCGCTCCCCTTCTCTACCGCGCAGCAAATCAACCAAAGCTTGGGGGACAGGCGCCGGCCGATAAGTGGTACGGTCGAAACTCACCCAAACGATCTCGCCCGAGCTGAGCGTCGTCTCACCGTCGCTGGGGTAGATCTCGAGCGCGAAAGTAAGACTCGAACGTCCGATGCAGGATGCGCGGGCGAAAATCTCCACTTCGTCATCAAAATGGAGGGGGACCTTGAGCTCAGCACTGATTTTGACGGTGTGGAAATCAATATGATCTTCACGATCCACGAGACAAAAGCTGAGCGCCCGCATGTACTCCCATAATGCGATACTGAAATAGTTGACGTAGTTTGCGTTGACGACGACCCCCTGTGCATCAACCTCCGCCCAGCGGACGCGATGCGGTATCGAGAACGTGAAAACGGTTTTAGCCATTTCGGGACCCTGCATGACCGATCGGTCCGCTCGGTGTGGCGGCTGTGCGGGTAATCATCGAACATACGGTTGCAGCTTAGCAGCGGATGCTGTCGCTTCACTGGATCTGTGCTCAACCCCATTTTCCCCAGTTGCACCAAACCTCAAGAACGCCAATGCCAATGCTACGATGCCCAACGTCAAGGCTATTGTAATCGCCCCCACTGCGGTAATTTCGGGAGTGAAGCCAGCCCGCATCATGGACCACATATGCATTGGCAGCGTATTTTCCTGCCCGGTGAGGAAAAATGTGATCGCTATGTCGTTAAACGAAAGTGTCACGACCAAGAGGGTGCTTCCAACTATAGCCACCCGAATGTTTGGGAAGACGACTCTCCAGAACGTTTGCCATTGATTTGCCCCCAAATCTAAACTTGCTTCCTCCAAACGTCGGTCGAACCGTCGCAGTCGCGCGTATATCTGGGTCACCACTACAGGCAGCCACGCTACGGTATGACCGAGAATCACCGTGCCAAGCGACAACGAAACACCGAGCTGTTTCAATAAGAGTAATATCGCCAAGCCTGTAATTAACCCAGGTATTATAAGGGGGACTAGGAATACGTGCGCCAGAAATCCCTTTCCGCGAAATTTAAACTTATAGAATCCATACGCGAGGGGTATACCCAACGCCAAACTTGCTGGAACAGAACCGGCGATCACTATCAAGCTATTAAGTATAGAGTTCTGCAAGTCGGCGTGACCAATCAACACTTTGTACCATCGTAAGCTAAAGTCACCCAGCGGGAATACTAAGAGCGGAGATCCATTGAACGAAAACACGACTAATAGAACGACCGGTAGGTAGATGTACAAAAGCACAAGCCATGCAAGGAACTGTATCCCCGTACGCGTGGCCAAGCTGTGCCGATGCATCAGTCCCAATCCTGCCATACTCATCCCGCAACATCCTCAGCTTTGTGCCGCTCCGCTACTGATCCAGCTGTAACGATAACAAGGACTACGCTCAGAACAACGGCGGCCAGAGCACTCCCGAAAGGCCAATTAAACGCGCCACCAAATTGTTCAATAATGACATTTGATACCATTACACCGGTTGGTCCGCCTACTAGCGCTGAAACAACAAAGTCTCCAGAGCTTAGACAGAAAGTAAATACCGAACCGGCGACAATGCCGGGCATGCACAGCGGAATAACAACTTTGCGAAGTGTCACCAACGTCGAGGCGCCGAGGTCAAAGCTCGCTTCAACATAAGTGGCGCTCAACTTCTCTAACGCTGTATAGATTGGCAAAAACATAAACGGAATATAAATATAGGTAAGCGTCACGTATACAGCCAGTCGGTTGTATAAAAGAAACGAAATTGGATCATCAATCAAACCAAGATAAGAAAGTGCGCCGTTGATTACTCCGGTGCGTCCCAATATCAGCTTCCACATGTACACACGTAGCACAAAACTCGTTAGGAGCGGTGCTACAATCAGAAAATAGAACACCCTGGTGCTCTTAGCGACAAAGCACAGATAGTATGCGAGTAGGAAGCCAAGGGGCAAGGCTGCGAGCGTTACAATCAATCCCGTTTTAAAGGAATGGAGTAGGACATCAAAGTATAAAGGGTCTTTCAGGATACGCGCAAAATTTTCGTACGTTGTGGAGTATACAATGTTGTATCCGCTCGTCGACGCGAGCGAGAATCGGAATATATAGGCGTACGGAGCTACCATGAAGAAAAGCACAAAGACCATCGGCAACCCAAAGACGATGACGGCGGATCTGCTAGCGCGAGGGATCATAAATCTCATTATCGAAACAAACCTCGACTATTTTTCCGCCGGGTAAATCAATACATCGCCCGGCTGGTACTCAATTCTTAGACGATCCCCGGGTCTAGGCACTGATGAGGAATCGGTAAGCTTGCCGGCGAAGCATCTAGCTGCAGTGTGCGGCCAGAGTGAAGGCGGACAACAATGCGCACTGAGGTGCCTAGAGCATTTTCCGTGAACGCCGAGTCAGATTTGGGATTCACGCGGTGGCGGAAGTCTGTTTCATTTTCCCTGTGATTCGCAGGGAGATGACGATGACACGCAGCTTGAGTGCGGACCTTCGCGGTCGGGTGATTTTGGCGATATCGGAGGGTGTTTCGACGCGAGAGGCAGCACGCCGGTTCCGGATCGGGATTGCTACGGCGGGGAACTGGTATCGCCGCTATCGCGAGACAGGCGAGATGGCGGCCCGCAAGCAGGGCCAACCGTCGTGCTCGAAGCTTGATCCTCACGAAGCCTTCATCCTCGGCCTGATCGAGGAGACGCCCGACATCACTCTGGCGGAGATTGCCGAGAGGCTGGCGGCCGGGCATGGCGTGCGCGTGGTTCCTTCGACGATCTGGATGTTTCTCGACAGGCGCTGCGTCACGTTTAAAAAAAGACGGCGCATGCCAGCGAACAACAGCGCCCCGACGTCAAGGCGCGCCGTCGCGCCTGGTTCGACGGCCAGCTCGATCTCGACCCCGAGAAGCTGATCTTCATTGATGAGACTGCCGCCTCCACCAAGATGGCGCGGCTGCGCGGGCGGGCCAAACGTGGCGAACGCTGCCGTGCGCCGGTTCCTCATGGTCATTGGAAGACCACGACCTTCACCGCTGGACTGCGGCTGAACGGCCTGACCGCACCGATGCTGCTCGACGGGCCGATGAACGGCGCCGCCTTCCTGGCCTATGCCGAACAGGTGCTCGCACCTGAACTTTCTCCCGGCGACATCGTCGTCATGGACAACCTGCCGGCTCACAAGATCACCGGCGTTCGCGAGGCCATCCAAAGGACCGGCGCACGGCTTCTGTTGCTGCCGCCCTATTCGCCCGACTTCAATCCGATCGAGATGGCGTTCTCGAAGCTCAAGGCCCTACTCAGAAAAGCAGCTGCCCGCTCCATCGATCAACTCTGGTCCGTCATCGCCAACTGCCTCGACGCCTTCAAACCGGCCGAATGCCGAAACTACTTCGAGGCAGCCGGATATGACCCGGTGTAAGTCGAATCTGCTCTAGCAGGCTGTTGAAGAAGGATCACGTTTGGCCTTGAGGATAGCCTCGTCGCCGTTCTGATAGGCGAAGGTGATGTCGATCGAGCCGTCGTCGAGCAATTCTGCGGAGCCGTCGCCGGTAACTTCGTCCATCTCATCGAAGCCGGCCCATGTGAAGAAGACCATTGACGGCCCGTACCCGAGATCGAGGCCGGCTAGCAGGGCGCCAAAGGCGATCTCACCGTGGTTGTCGGCCCCAATGGTGACCGTGGCGGGTCCGCCGAGGTCGAGATAGCCGCGATCCCACAGGTCAGCTTCGATGATCCGCCAGCGGCCGATCAGTTGACAGCCCGCGGGCGCGGTCATGTCGGCACCGCCAGCAGCTTCGGCAACCGCACGAGATTGTAGGCGGCGGCGTTGAAGGTGAAGGCCCATCCGACGCGGTCGCGGCCACGCAACTTCGTCTTCGCCTGTCCGGCGACCGTCTTGATCCACCCGAACGCCTCTTCAATGCGCTTGCGAATACGCTGACTGACAGCATAGCCGCCATGCCGCGTCGTGCGCCCGTCGATCGCCGAACTCCGGCCGCTGGTGTTCTGCGCCACATGCGGCGTCACCTTCATCGAACGCAGCTCATTGATGAAGTCTTGCGCGTCATAGGCCTTGTCGGCACCGAGTGTGATCGCCTGTGGCCGCTCCGCTCGCGGTTCGATCATGTGCAGTGCGGCCACCCGCTCAGCATGCCCGTCGGCAAACGTCAGGCAGGCGTCGACCAGAAGGCCATGGCGGTTCTCCATCAGCCCATGCCCCATGAAGCAGAGCTTCGCCTCCTTGCCCCGCCCTTTGCGATAGAGCCGGGCATCCGGATCGGTGGTCGAGGCATGTGTGTCGTTGGATCGCTTGTGGCCATGGAAGTCCGCTTCCGCGTTTCGCCCGCCCCCTTCAGCCGGCGGCTCGCCATGACCACCGCTTGGGCCGTCCTTCGGTTTGACGCTCTTCATCGATGCCCACGCCTCGATCAGTGTGCCGTCGACCGAGAAGTGATCCGTCGACAGAAGCTTCTTCACCTTGGGTTGCGCCAGCACCGCCGCCAGGAACTTTGCAGCGATGTCGCCCTCCAGCAGCCGGTCACGGTTCTTGGAGAACACCGAATGATCCCAGGCCGCATCGTCGACGCCAATCCCGACGAACCAGCGGAACAGAAGGTCGTATTCCAGCCGCTCCATCAACAGCCGCTCCGAGCGGATCGAGTAGAACGCCTGCAGCAGCATCGCACGCAGCAGCTTCTCCGGTGGGATCGACGGCCGCCCAATCGGCGAGTACAGCGCCGCAAACTCCCGCTCCAACGCCGAAAGCGCCTCATTCACAATCGCCCGAATACGGCGCAACGGATGATCGCGCCGCACCCGAGCCTCGAGGTCCACGTAGCTGAACAGTTCGCCCGTCTGTCCGTCACCGCCCCGCACGATTCACTCCCACCT
This sequence comes from Mesorhizobium subarcticum, assembly GCF_055456085.1. NCBI lineage: Bacteria > Pseudomonadati > Pseudomonadota > Alphaproteobacteria > Hyphomicrobiales > Phyllobacteriaceae > Mesorhizobium > Mesorhizobium subarcticum. The sequence continues at coordinate 908,132 of NZ_JBVBEG010000002.1, forward strand.
CTTCGTGGTCAGAGTGAATCACGAACCTGAGACTGTCGCGAGCCCTTTTTCAACAGCCTGCTAGATAAACAAATTCTACAAATTGAGCATCGATCTGGTTCGTGGCAGCTGGCTCGGAACCAGTATGCAACACCCGGAAGTTTTGTGGTCTGATTGCTATTGTTGCGAGCTGGCGCGGCGCGAGACTGCTGCGCGAGCGACCTTCCCACGCGAGCCCTTCCTGATCAATGAGCGAAACGGATTCCCCATTCTGACGGTGGACTTTTGCGGGTATAAAGTTGCTGACCCCGAGAAAATCGGCGACAAAAATGCTGTTAGGCCGTTCAAACACCTCAGCTGGCGTACCCAACTGCGCAATTCTTCCGTTTCGCATTACAGCGATCCGGTCGCTCAATACGAGAGCTTCCTCCTGGTCGTGAGTTACGTTGATGAATGTGCGGCCGCTTGCCTGCTGAATGTGCTTGAGCTCTATTTGCATGGCTGCTCGAAGCTTTGCATCAAGCGCGCTCAGCGGTTCGTCGAGGAGAAGTACGTCCGGCTCATTGATAAGTGCGCGGGCCAACGCTACGCGCTGCATCTGCCCTCCGCTTAACTGCCTTGGCAGACTACCCGCCTTATCACTCAAGCCAATGCGCTCTAGCATTGTATTGACTTTTTGCTTGATGGCGATGCTGCTGAACCGCTTTATGACCAGACCATAGGCGATGTTTTCAAATACCGTCATGTGAGGGAAGAGAGCGTAGCCTTGGAACACCGTGTTCACGCTGCGCTTGAATGGGGGCAGCTCATTTACGCGCTTTTCTCCGATGCGGATTTCTCCCGCATCGGCCACTTCCAGCCCGCTGATCATTCGGAGGACCGTTGTTTTTCCGCAACCGCTCGATCCGAGGAGGGTGAAGAGTTCTCCCTGGAGAATGGAAAGACTTAGTTCGCTCACCGCTGGAAGCTTGCCGAAATATTTGCTCACATGTTCTAGGGAGACGATAGTTTCCGCAGCGCTCGCACGCTGCCTAGGGATTGGTCGCACACTAGCCGTTTGTTTGGCGGTTTGTTTGAACACTCTCTCTATTCCCAACCGTTGGTTCCGTGCGGATAAGCAACTGCATGAACCCGTACGTTTCCGCGGTCAGTTCTGGGGTGCTGCACTAGACGAACGCCAAGGGCCTCAATGGCCAGGGCGTCACGAAGGCGCGGCACCCGATGCCGACCCTTGCCCAAGCTTTGAAATTAGCTCCTTAAGCAGATTTTATCTCATTCCAAACTTCGACATATTTACTGCGGCGCGGAACCTCACTCCAAAATTCTGTTGTACTCAACCGTTCTACGACCTGGTCCATGCCAACTACTTTCCATATTTCGGGGACCATGTGTTTTTTAGCTTCTGGGGTGGTCACCAAATATTTTTGTTCGGTGCAGAATTTAGCCTGCGTTTCCGGGGCTATCGAATAGTTGATAAATTGGTGCGCTATATCACGGTTGGGCGTTCCTTTCACAATCGTGTAAGAATCGACCCAAGCGAGCGCCCCCGGATAAAGTGTTTCCCGTACGTTGTAACCTTGCTTCAGCAATTGTTGGGTAACGTAGCTCCAGGAAAGTGACGCAACAATTTCGCCGCTTGCGAAAAGCTCAATTGCCTCACCAGATTGTGTCCAATATTTCCGGATGAGCGGCTTTTGCTCGATCAGTTTGGCCTTTACCGCAGCCAGTTCATCGTCCTCCAGCTTCCAGGGCTCCTTGTACCCCATCCATTTCGCAACTTGCGCAATTACGGCAATGTCATCCCACATCGCGATTTTCCCTTTGAACGCCGGATCAAAGAGAATATCAAAATCATTCCGCGTTGGGATAACATCGGCATTCAGCGTGAGCGGTAGATAGCCGTGAAATGCCGGAGCCCCATAATTTTTGTCCCCATCCTTGAAGTAACTAAGGTTCTGAAAATCTAAATAGAGTAACTTGAAATTCGGAATTTTTACAATATCGAGCGGCTCG
>NZ_JBVBEG010000003.1:0-231014 GCF_055456085.1 Mesorhizobium subarcticum
GTGGAGAACCGACCCAAACGCAAGGCAATCCATGAGCTGATAGGCGCCCATGCTCGGGAGCTATCTGCTCGACTGCAAGAGCATCGTCTGCAGCTATATCCCCCCGAGGCCCGCAAGACGCTCCGCACGTTCTCATCGACCGAGGCTGCAAAGCTCATCGGTGTGAATGATGGGTATCTTCGGCATCTGTCGCTGGATGGCAAGGGTCCACAGCCGCAAATCGGGCTAGGCGGCCGCAGATCCTACTCGATCGACACCATACAGGCACTCCGAGAGTACCTTGAAGTAAGCGGCAAGGGCGATCGGCGTTACCTCCCCAAGCGGACCGGCGGCGAACACCTCCAAGTCATAACGGTTGTCAATTTCAAAGGGGGCAGTGGAAAGACCACGACGGCTGCGCATCTCGCGCAGTTCCTGGCCTTGAACGGATATCGAGTTCTTGCTGTTGATCTCGATCCACAGGCAAGCCTATCCGCGCTTCACGGCTTTCAACCCGAATTTGATATCGGTGACAACCAGACGCTTTATGGGGCGGTTCGGTATGATGCTGAGCGACGTAACCTACGCGATATCATCAAGAAGACGTACTTTGCCAACCTCGATCTGGTGCCAGGCAATCTCGAGCTAATGGAGTTCGAACATGACACCGCCAAGGTGCTCGGCTCGAACGACAGGAAAAGTCTTTTTTTTACGAGGATGGACGATGCACTGACGTCCGTCGCAGATGACTATGACGTGGTCGTTGTGGATTGCCCTCCCCAGCTCGGATTTCTGACCATTTCGGCTCTTTGCTGCGCAACCGCAGTTTTAGTCACGGTGCACCCTCAGATGCTCGACGTGATGTCGATGTGCCAATTCCTTCTGATGACATCGGAATTGCTGAGTGTCGTGGCCGACGCGGGCGGGAGCATGAACTATGACTGGATGCGGTATTTGATCACACGGTACGAGCCTGGAGACGGGCCCCAGAACCAAATGGTTTCATTTATGAGGTCGATGTTCGGCGACCACGTACTGAATTACCCGATGCTTAAGAGCACGGCGATCTCGGACGCGGGTATTACCAAGCAGACTCTGTATGAGGTTGGCCGGGAACAGTTTACCCGCACGACCTACGATCGCGCGATGGAAGCGTTGGATCACGTCAATCAGGAGATTGAGCAACTCATTGATGCGGCATGGGGACGGAAATAATGCCGAGATCGCAATACGATGGCGTCTTGTGGGAGCGAAGTTGCCGGCCGGCAACTTCGGGAGAACCGGCGCGGCAATTGAGGTCGCCCCCGTGCTTTGGACCTGGCTTCGCTCTGTGTCGCCGGTCCCGCCACGCCCAAACTAAACGACTTGGTTTGACCAGTGAAAGGAGGTTTGAAAATGGCTAGAAAGCACCTCCTGTCCGGGCTAGGGAGCCAAAAGTTGCCGGACGGCAACTCTTCAGAAAATGCGAGCAGTTCATCGGCGGTTTCACCCGTCCCGCAGTTCTCCCCTCGTGGGGCCATCGGCGCGGTCTCTCGCTCTATAGAGTATTTGAAGGCTCAATCTGTTGTCGAACTCGATCCCGATCTAATCGACGAGCCCGCCATCACCGATCGCCTTGAAGAGGCGACGGACCGCTTCGATGAGTTTGCTGCGCAAATCAAAGAGCACGGTCAGCAGGTTCCGATTCTCGTTCGCCCGCATCCGACGATCGAAGGGCGGTACCAAATCGCCTATGGCCGAAGGCGGCGGCGAGCAGTCAAACAGGCGGGTCGATTTGTAAGGGCCATCGTAAAGCCCCTCACCGATGAGGAGCTTGTTCTCGCACAAGGCCAAGAAAACAGCGCCCGTGCCGATTTGTCGTTCATTGAGCGAGCCCTGTACGCTGCGCAACTCGAAGCCACTGGGTATTCGCGAGACCTAATCATGGCGGCGCTCGCCGTAGACAAAACCGGGCTTTCGCGTTTGATCGCCGTGGCGGTGCAGATCCCTGGCGATATTATTCGTGCGATCGGCCCCGCGCCAAAGGCAGGACGGGATCGTTGGACCGAACTAGCCAGTCGGCTCGAGCGTAAGGGGAGTGCGGATACTGCTCGGGCCTTGCTTTCCGCAGATGGGGTTGCCGATCTCGCGTCTGACGATCGCTTCGTTAAGGTTTTTGACGCGACAGCGCCTAAGAAGGCCGGGGCTCCGCGAGCCAAGGTTTGGAAGGCGGAAGACGGAACGCGGGCCGCCCGCATTAAAGAGGACGACCGCACGCTGACATTGATGATCAACAAGAAAGCCGCCCCAGAATTCAGCGACTATCTGGTTGCGGAACTTCCAGAGATTTATGCCGCCTTCAAGAGACATCAAAGGCGGTAGAACCCACGAAATCAGAGGAGCAATCGCGCAAAGAAAAAGACCCTCCGAAACCGCGTCCCAGAAGGCCTCTCTCAGTGTGGTAGCTAGAGAATCGCATTTCCGGGAATCACAGTCAAGAAGTTTGGCGCTGTTTTAGCGAGGGTGTTTTCTTTTGCCTAGCGCAAGGTGAAGAAAAATGAGGACGCATATCTCAACGACGCCCTTTGGGCGGCGGTCGATGTCGCTTGGCATGATTTCAAGTCAGGTCACGGCCAAAGCCATGCCTGCGGACGCAACGGTCCATAAGTGGCATGTCTTCCAGAACATTAAGGAGGCCCGGATGGCTCTGGGCGCAACCGACCGCGCTCTGGCGATCCTGGATGCGCTGCTGTCATTCCATCCCGATACAGCGCTCTATGGCGATAGCGCCCTGATCGTCTGGCCATCCAATGAGCAGTTGATCCGGCGGGCTAACGGTATGTCGCCGGCGACGCTGCGCCGGCATCTGGCCAATCTGGTTGATTGCGGCCTGGTCATCCGTCGTGACAGTCCCAACGGCAAGCGCTTCGCCCGCAAGGGGCAAGGCGGTGAGGTCGAGCAGGCCTATGGCTTCGATCTTTCGCCGATCGTGGCGCGAGCTGAAGAGTTCAAGGATCTTGCCGAGGCGGTTCGCGCCGAGGCTAAGGCCTATCGCCTGGTTAGGGAACGGTTAACTATATGCCGCCGTGACATCGTCAAGATGATCGAGACGGGCATTGAGGAAGGCGTACCTGCGAACTGGGGCAGGGTGCAGCAGACCTACCAGTCCATCGTTAGCCAGGTTCCTCGCACGGCGCCCAGGCAGGTCCTGGAGGCGATAGCAGCCGACCTCGACGATTTGTGGGCGGAGGTGCGGGATGCATTGGAATCCTTTGTAAAAACAAAGAATCTGAACGCCAATGAGTCTCAAATTGAGCGCCACATACAGAATTCAAAACCAGACTTTAAATCTGAATCTGAACAGGGCTTTCGAGAAAAGAAAGAAGCGAGCGGCAACGCTGCGGAAACCGACAACGTACGGAGCCTGCCGAAGCGGGAGCTACCTTTGAGCATGGTGATGGATGCCTGCCCAAACTTGGCCTGGCTGCTGAAAGGCGGCGGCGAAATCCGGCACTGGCGCGATTTCCTGGCGGCGGCCGAAGTTGCCCGGCCGACATTGGGGATCAGCCCCAGCGCCTGGGAGGAAGCGCGCATCGCCATGGGCGAAACCCAGGCGGCGATTACCATTGCCGCGATTTACCAGCGGGTCGATCAGATCAACAGCGCCGGTGGCTATCTGCGAAATCTGACGGACAAGGCCAAAGCCGGGAAATTCTCGGTCTGGCCGATGGTCATGGCCCTGCTGCGCGTGAAACTCGATGCCTCGAAGGCTGCCGGAGGCGGGGCAGGGGCGGGCGTCGTCGAACTCGAAACGGCTGCGAAAGTGGCCCGGACGGAGCAGCGCCTGGAAATCAGCGATGCGCTGCGTCGCAGCCTCAACAAGCCGGACCGTGGACGGTGATGCGTTTGAAACGCTTGGTGATCAAGCTCGTGTTTGTGGGCAGCGGCTTCAGGTGGAGGCGGTTGGTTTGAGCAATCCTGATCTGCGGGCGCGGTCAATCAGGTTCTTGACGGACGAAGGGGACCATTTCGACCCGCCGCGCGGTGTCCGTTCATGCAAACGTTCGAGCTGGCTGGCGATCGAGCGCATCGAGAGCTCGGGATTCGACGCATGGATGCCGGCCACGAGCGTCATGAGGCGATCTTCCGGCAGGCGAGGAGGGGACTTCCGGAGTAGGCCGGGGTCGGCCATGTGTTCCGCGACGAGCCACTTCACGGCGCGCCGTAGCCGCTCCGGCGTCCAGCTCTGGCCACGCTGATTGAGAACGCGGGCTATATCATCCCATGTGTGATCGGGACGCATGCGTTTGACGGTCGGTAGCCACTGATTGGCCGTCGCCTATTGTCGCCGAACGCGGCGCGCTGCACGGCGGCCATCTTCGCCAGCGCTTCTGGCCTTCGTTCACGAAGTCCGGGATTGCCGGGAAGCTTGCCCTTCGCTTTCGCTGCTTGGATGCCGGCCTTGGTCCGCTCCGAGATCAGCGCTCTCTCGAGCTGCGCGACGGCGCCGAGCACTTGCAGCGAATCTTGCGGCGTTGTCGTGTCGATCGGATCCCGTAGAGACCGGAAATGCGCGCCTTTCTGCGTCAAATCCTCTATCACCTCAAGCAGATGGCTGACCGAGCGCGCCAGGCGATCGAGCCGCACCACGACGAGTGTCTCGCCGGCTCCGATCTCGCGTATCAGCTTCGCGAGGGCAGGGCGTACACGCGAAGCGCCGGAACCGTGCTCCTGGACGATCACGTCGCATCCGTCCGATGCGCAGCTCGATCTCCTGCGCTTCCGTCGCCTGTTCGTCGGTCGATACGCGCGCGTAGCCGATCAGGCGCCGCCTGGCGCTCAGACGTTTCATAGGTCGGGCCGATCCGGAGGCCGGTCGCCGAGAAGCGCGAGCAGCGCCGGATTGATGTATAGATTTTCCCGGCCTGCCTTCATTTCCTGCAGCAGGCCCTGCTCGGTAAGGGTCTTGAGATAGACCGACGCCGCCTGTCGCTTTGCGATGCCGGCGGTCACCAGATCGCCGATGCGGCAATAGGGATTCACGAAGATCACCTCGGCCAACTCGCGCGAATAAATCTTCGGCAGATCACGTCGGATATGCTCCGCGGTTTGGTCGAGCAGATCCCGGATGGCGCGCATTCGCGCTGTCGACCAATTTGCCGTCTCCCGCACCGCCTCGAGCATGTAGAGGATCCAGTCCTCCCATGCCTCCTCGGTCGTGACGGCTAGAAGCCGGTCGTAATAGGCGCGTTTGTTGCCGATGATGTAGCGGCTGAGATAGAGCACCGGGATGTCCAGCAGGCCCTTGTCGACAAGATAGAGCAGGTTCAGCACCCGCCCCGTCCGACCATTGCCGTCGGTGAAGGGGTGGATCGCCTCGAACTGGTAGTGCATCACGGCCAGCCGGATCAGCGGGTCGATCTCCTCGGCTTCGTGAATGTAGCGCTCCCAGTTCGCGAGCTTGTCGCGCAGAAGTGCCTGGCCCTCGGGCGGCGTGTAAATCACTGCGCCCGTTGCCTCGTTCATCAAAGCCGTTCCCGGCGTTGCCCGGATATCGAGGTCGATACCTTTGATGGTGCGGCAAACCGCGATCGCCGTCGATGTTGACACGGGGCGCTCGCGCAGCGACCGGAATCCCTCGCTCAGGGCCGTTCGGTAGCGAAGCGCCTCCTTCGTCGCCGGATCGGCCTGGTTGCCGGCCTCATCATTGGCGAACCGGAAGAGCCTGTCGGTTGTGGTGACGATATTTTCGATTTCCGAGCTGGCCTGCGCCTCGAGCAGTGGAATCGAGTTGATCAGAACGGCCTGGTTCGGGATGAGCTGGCCGGATATGCGAAGTTCGGCCAGCGCCGCCCGGGCCTCGATGCAGGCCTTCAGCACGGCCTTCGTCTCGACATCCGCGCGCGGGGGCAGGGGAGGGAGGTCGTTGTAGGGGCGGTCTGGGCGGAAAGGCATGTCGATCAATCCTTCTTCGATCGACATGTCGGGCGAATATGTCGTCGACATCGACATGTGGTTAAATCGTGTCGATAGAATCGTAATCTATCGACATATGGTAAGCGCTGCAAGCCGGTTGTTCAGAACCATAGGTCATCAATAACCGATCGGTTGTAAACGTCTTTAGCACCCTTTGCCATCGGCCCTACGGCCTCGGTGAGCCTGCAAAGCACCGTTTTCCAGGCTCCTGAGAGCCCTAGGGCGTGGTGCTGTACAGTCCCGATATGAGGTCATTATTACTAGGGGGTTTTGTCCCGGAAGAAATCGCCTGTGGCGGAAGTAATAGGCATTGTAGCTTCCGTTGTGCGGATCGAATCGTTCCGCGGGAGCGGCGTAAATGCCTAGAGCACGTCTGGTTTAATCCGGGTCATAGCCTGCGGCCTTGAAGTAGTTCTGGCATTCGGCTGGGGTGAAGAGGTCGACGAGCGATCCGACGCCGAACCTCGCCGCCGCCTGCCGTGCCGACATGCCCGCGTCCGAAGCCTTCAAGACCCGGGATCGAAGATCGTCGCTTAGCGCTCTCGCCATCATCCACCTCCTCAAAGTGGATGTTGAATCACCCGCCGAGCTCGACGTCACATCACAATCGATTCATTGATCGCAGGACCTGCTCTAGTCCGCACCACAAGGCTGCTGGCCGTCCTCGACGCTTTCCGAGGCCGCCGCCCCGGGCTGAAGGAACACGACCGGCTGGCGCTGGCCAAAGGCCAGATGGAACGCCGGCTCAGGAACCGGCGCAAAAACTCGAGCCTGCCGGCGTTGATCGCGCTGGTGCTGGCGCGGCCGGTGGTTTCGGCGGGATTGATCGCGGCCGAGCTCAAGGTCACGCAACGCGCCGCGCTCGTCGCCGAGCTCGGCATCCGCGAGGTGACCGGCCGGGAACGCTACCGGGCGTGGGGACTCTTGTGACGAAGTTGAAAGCCGCCCAGCGCCGTGATGGATTGCCACCGGGATCATAGTGCAGAGCGCGCCGCGGGAAACCCCCAGAACACGCGCGCCGAGCTTTTATCGAGGCGGCGAAAGACGCTGGTATTCTGGTGGAGCATGATTGGTGAGGTCATGCCGCCTTCCCATTCTTGAACCGTCATCAGGCTGACAACACATTCTGCGATGGTCGCCGCGACGGCGGCTTCATCACACACTCGAGCCGTTCGTCAAATTGGAGGAACGAATGAACGCCACGGCTTTCAGCCCCGTATTCGTGAAGAACGGAGCCTACCTGGTGCAGGAGATTGCGGATCTCCCAGACGCGATCAATTTTTTGGAGGAATGGCCGGACGATCGGCGCAACCTGATCCATGAAACGGCCCTTCGCGCATGCTACCAAGCGCATGGTGGGCTTAAGCCAATGAGCGTGGCGCGCGATGCCTTTGTCGGCTTCGCGAAGCGAGCCGGTATCCTAGAAGACCCCGAGGCGGTTATACCGTGGATCGCTGCTTCCAAATCGGGCAGCGGGAAGGTTCAGGTGTAGACTCATTCGGCGGCTCGCCTCTTTTGCCGCCAAGAGTTCCGCGTATCGGCCGATGCGCGTTGCTGGCCTTATCGGCCCGAAGCGATTTTGGCCAAGTTGTGTGGAACGTTGCCGGAACGGATTGACCGGTATGGCGTCGTCGTGACCGGTCTCTCGGCGCGAGCAAGCGAACGCGTCATTGAAGCGCAGATCGAATTGGGAGCTCATTTGATGAGCGACGAGTGGAGGCATTCTTCGAGCAGTTCTTGTTCTGACCCCTTGTATGCCGTAGCGACCGAATAGGGCTCTGGAAATCGCTACCCGCGAGTGGACGGGGAGGACAGGAGCGCCGGGAGAGGCGGCGGAGTGGCGCGGGGTGTCCAGCCTTGCGCACTTTCGCGGGAACTGAGTTTCCGGCGCCTCGCTGCGTCGCCTGCTCAAGCGGGTTCCTGTTCGGCAGCGTGCGCATCAGTCAGTGAATCGGTTTTCGTGAGACTACGTGACAAAGCCAGGGGAGACCGGCGGTCAGTATCAATAAGTCATTAAACTCAATCGCTTAAGGGCCGGCTCGTTCGTCGCCATGCACGTAGTCTCACGAAAACCGATTCAAAAAGGCGGCGAGTCTCACGATTTCCGGTCAGCTGACAGTAGCCGTCCCTGCCATGGCGCGAACGATCTCAACGATGTCGGGCAATTCTTCGTCTGTTCGGTCCACCATCACCGTTACCGCTCGCGCAATTCAAGATTCGCAAGAATATTCGGGTCCGCAGGCTCTTGTCCACGAATTCGGGGATTTGAGGCCGGTTGAATATCCTAGCACCGAGTGCTATCTTTCGCCATGCCTGACCGAATATTCAAAACAGCCTGGTTCGCCAAGGCGGCGCGCAAGGCACGGCTTCCCGATACAGCGCTTGTGCGTGCGGCCAGGGAGGCTGCGCAGGGCAAGGCAGACGATCTGGGTGGAGGCGTGTTCAAGAAGCGGCTCGGCGACAATCGGTTTCGGTCGATCTTGCTCGCCAAGAGCGGTGGCTTTTGGGTTTACGTCTATCTGTTCGCCAAGCAGGACAGGGCGAACATCGATGATGACGAATTGCGTGCGTTTCGCGAGCTGGCGGCGCTCTATCGGCGCAAATCCACCGCCGACTTGGACGCTGAACTGACTGCTGGAGCTTTGATGGAGATTGGTCATGGCCACTAAACGGAAATTCAAGAGCGACGCCTTCGAGGCGATCCACAGCGCGGTGGAAGGCATGGTGCGGGCCGGCACGGTCGACAAGCAGACCCTGCGCTCCTTTGACGAGGCCTGCCTGTCCAGGCCGACGATATTCGACGCGAGGAAGATCAAGGCGCTGCGTGAGCGCAATCACGTCAGCCAGCCGGTGTTTGCACGCCATTTGAACACATCGGAATCGACAGTGCAGAAATGGGAGAGCGGCGCCAAGCGGCCGAGCGGCATGGCGTTGAAGCTGCTGACGGTGGTCGAAAAGCACGGCCTTGACGTCCTGAGGTAGGCATTATTAATACGAACGATAATGCAAGATTATCATTCGTTGTATGTTGCCGACAGGCGCGGCGGATTTTACGCAAAACAATTGCCAAAAGCGCCGTCATGACTCATCATGCTTGCGATGATTCTGCGCCCCAAACCCTCTCTGTCTCGCCATGGCGTGCTTGGCGGCGCCCCTTCGATCGCACCGATGGCAACGGTGCCGGCCTGGTTGCGCCGGGCCATCCCCGATGCGCAAAGCCGTACAGGAAAAGATATTGAGGACGTTGCGCTCGTTGCTGGCGCCGCCATCGCCGCGCTCGATGCGGTGGTCAGACGGCAGGAGCGGTGGGCCGGCGCCTGGCGGCAGCGGCTAGCACTTTCGGCGGCCACGGCAACGGCAAAGCAGGCCGGCCGCGTCGAGGATGAAGGCGCACTGCGCGACGCCGTGCTGCTCGCGCGACCGGGCGATTTTTTGTCCGTAGGCCCGGCCGGTCTTTTGCTGCTCGCCTGGCGCCGGCTGGGGGCCCGGCCCTGGGACGAATTGCTGACGGAAAAAAACCTCGCCGCGGTGTTGGAAGAGTTCGGGTACGCCCCGGATGATGACGTGGTCAGCGATCTGGCGGCTGATCTTCGGCAACTCGCGGCCGGCGCTGGCATGGTCGCAACGCTGGCCGGCACATTCATGGCCGCCGAGCGCCACGGCTTTGGGCGCGCCGTTGGGGCCTGGCTCGCCGATGCCCTGCTGGCGCAACGGATGGGTTGGACACACGCGGTGCCGCTGCTGGGTGCCGAAGCGGCCTTGGGCGCTCGCCCGCCTCGATCGGCAGCCAGCGCTGTGGCGACAAGCATTGAGATAGATCTTGAGCGTGCGAAAGGTCTGCTTGCCGCGCAGGCGCGGGCCGCGTTGCGCGCCATCGATCTTTCCGCTGAGCTCGAGCGCCGCGCTGACCGGCTGCTTGCGGTGGCACCGAAACTACGCGCCCGGGCGTCTGATTTTGTCGTCGAAAGGCTCTTGTCCGACGACGCGATCGTCGCCTCGGAAAAGATCGCCGACATGAGCGACCGCGGCCTTCGCCGCCTGTTCGACCGGCTGGTCGAGCTCGGCGCCGTACGCGAGCTATCTGGACGTCCGACCTTCCGTATGTACGGGCTGTGACGATCATGGCGGAGAGTGCGCGTAGGAGAAGGGGAGGGGCTCAAGGAGCCGGCAGCCGGCCAAATGACCATTTGTTTGACCGCGAGCTGGATCATCTGCCGCCGGAGGTGCGTTGGCGGGAGTGGATGCACCGCGTCGAGGCGACAATTTTTGCGGCCAGCGAGCCGGTCACTCGCGAAACGCTCGCCCGCATCGTCGGCAAAAGTTCCAGCATCGACCTTCTGATCGACGACATTCGCGAAGAGCTGCGCGGCCGTCCCTATGATCTCGTTGCGGTCGCCGGCGGCTGGAAGCACCTGACCCGGCCCGCCTATGCCGATGCCATCCGGGCGGCTGTTGGCAGCAGTCAGAAGGCGGGCGAGCTGACCCAGTCCGAGGTGTTGGTGCTGATGTGCATAGCGTTCTTCCAGCCAATCACCCGCGGAGAACTATCGAGCTTTTTTGGGAAGGAAGTTTCGCGCGACCTGATTGGCCATCTGCGCGGTGCAAAGCTGATTGCATCCGGCCCGCGCAGCCCGACGCCCGGCGCGCCCTACACCTATGTGACGACCAAAGAATTCCTGCTGGAGTTCGGCCTCGACACGCTACGCGATCTGCCGGATTTCGAGGCGCTCGAGGATGCCGGGCTGCTGTCAAAGGAAAAGTTTCTGGCCGGCGAGATAGTGCCGGCTTTGTCCAACAATCAAAACGCCGACGTCGAGATCGAGGATTAGCTACCGGCTGCCGTAAGGCAGCCGGTAGCCGTTGCACGTCCTAGGCTTCCCAACGGGCCGACTGGTGCCGTTCTTGCCCGCAATTTGTAGGCATATTTCGGACAGACGCGGTTCCGGGCCGAGCGTTCAAGCCATAAGCCGGTCAACCTCTGGGAACGTACTCTCAGGAGAGTAGGCGCCGATATCTGAGCCCGTCGAGTTCGAGGAGAAAGCTATGTTAGCTTAACTGCGTGTCCGAAAACCGGCAGCAGGCCAGGTCTCTGCTTAGTCGAACCTCGAACCGGGCAACCCCATCCTTCATTGCAATTTCACCCCACCAACCTTCCTCGGTCGTGCCAGGAGGCAGCTTAGACATGATCGAGGATGGAAGGCCCTTGGTTACGGTAAGATCATAACTCGGGATCACATCGCTCGCGTCGACCAACCCGAGACCGGCCGACGCTATAAAAAGGGATGCGCCGGCCTCGGACGCCGCTTTTTTGGCTTCCATCATGCCGCGTCCCGCATACACATTCCTGGCCTCCGCAATGCGATTGCGCCAATCCTTGCCAACTGAATGGAAGCGACCGTGAATCGAAATCGGCCGGCGCCGCTTGCGGCATTGCGGCCAACCCGCCAAGGATCGTGTCCGACGATGCACGATCACTGCCGGCGGTCACTCGATCGGGACGACGTCGACGCGCCGGTTCTTCGCGCGGCCCTCGGGCGTTGAATTCGTGGCAACAGGCCGGCTCAGCCCGTACCCCAGGGCCATGAGGTTTGCCTCGGGAACGCCGAGGGCGACAAGCGCTTCTGCCACGGCCTTTGCGCGGCGGACAGAAAGCCGTTGATTATAATCGCTGCTGCCCTCGTCGTCCGTGTGTCCTTCAATCCGGACGCGAAGGTCAGGACGCGCCTTCAGCGCATCAGCGACCGCGGCGATATCGACATCCGACGCTGGCCGCAAGGTTGCCTTGTCGTGGTCGAACAGGACGCCATCAAAGCGGATGGTCTTTCCCGCTTCCAGAGCAGCTTCGACTTTCTGCGACGCCTTCACAACAGGCTTCTCGGCGGTAACGGTCGGGATCACATCGCGCGTGGTCGAGGGCAGCGCAACCGAGTTATCCACGGCCTCGCCGCTTTCGAGCGTCTCGCCAGGTTTCGCTTCCGCGCTGAAATCGCGCGAGTTGGCGGTGGTGCTTAACGTGACCACGGACGCATCGGTGAGCGTCGTTCCCAACTCGACGCGATCGGCACTGCCGTCACCGGACACGATGGAAAGCGTCTGCGCCTCGATCGGCGAATATGCCAGCAACGTCATGCAGGATAGGATCGTCAGGGTCCTATAGGTCATCGGTCTTTCCTCATTTTCATGTCGGGTGAGTGAAGCGTGGATTTCCGAGCGCCCACGCCGGATCATCAACGTCTGATCTCTGCACGTTCGAAGCCGATATCGTGCGCCAGTTTCAGGAAGAGTTTCTCGCCCTCGGCCTTCATGCCCGGCGTCGGCTTGGGGTCGTTCACCCAAAGGCCGACGAAGTAGGCGGCACCGCAGAACGGCGTCCCATGCGGCGCATCCTTGAGGATGAACCGGTTGCCGGCGATCTCGCCCGCCTCGATGCCGTTGCTGAGGATGATCGTCGTGACGTCCCCGGAACCGCAGTCGAGATTGGTAGCAAGGTTGCCAAGCGCGTAAAGCATGTCGGACTTGCCGTCCGGCTGAAGGGCGCCAAGGGCTGCGACCTTCTGGTCGATGAACGGCGCAACGTCCTCGACCTTTGCGCCGCGGTAGGTGAAGGTGATGTCGCGATTGAAGTCCTTCTTCGCCATCTGATCGAGCAAACCGGGATTGCCGAAGGTGCGCATGGTGAGCGTGTCGCCGAGGGTCAGTCCGAGGCCCGACACGATTTCGTTGACGGCCGCGGCGGCCCGCGCCTGGTAGGCCGGGTTGCGGAAGGGGGCACCGCCCGGGCCGGTGTCGATCAGGAGGTTGACCAACTTCGGCTTTGCCGATGCCGCGCCGGCGAGGCCGGCAATGCAGGTGGCGATCATCGTCGCGCCGGCGATACTGAGTCTCTTAGACATAGGCGGGCTCCTTGTTCCTTTCGGTTTCCTTGACGATGGCGTCGAAATCGGCCTGCTCGCGAAGCCAATCGGCGAATTCGGCGAGTTCGGTACGGGCGTCGGCGGTGATCTTCTCGGGGGTAATGGGCAGCAACGACAGTTCGATACGGTGCTGCTGCAGGCGGCGTTCGACCTGTACCGCGATCAGCTTGTCGGTCGGCACAAACGGTGCCTTGAACTGATCGCGCACGTTCTGCAGCCACTGTTCGGGGTTGACGGAACGACCCGGGATGCCGTTCAGGTAGCGCGAGATCGTCCGGGCGTGGTCCTCCATCCCTTCCGCGACAGCCCTTGCGAACTGCGCTGCGCGGTCGCGGTTATGCTCGGCCGCGACGGACGGCATGTCGGAGGCTTTCTTGTAGCCGGTATCGATCTCGACGATTGCCTCGTTGATCGTTTTCGCGTCGCGGTTGGCGCGGGCCGCCTTCGCGGCCCCGCGCCATCCGCGCTCGATCATCGTCAGCCCGATGCTCGCGACGATCGTGCCGAGGCCGACAAGGAGGCCGCGCACGAGGCCGCCCGTCGCCATGAGATTCGTCTTGAGGCTCGCGAAATCGCCCGGTACCGCATCGAGGCTGTTGCCCATCGGCAATCCGCGAATGACGTTCGAGAACTGCGGAGCCAGGATGACCACTGCGACGATCGCCAACCCGATCGCCGCAAGCCAGGTGCTGTTGAGCTTCTCTGTCACGTGCCGGAGCGCCAGGTGAAAAATCACCAGGTTGATGATCAGGCACGATATGATGGTTACGGCCACCAGGGCCCAGAACTTCGTGTCTGAGAGCACGCCGTTTGCGTCGCGCAGATCGAAGTCGCCGAATTCCCAGACCGAGAGCGTTTCCGGCGCGAGCGCGGTCAGAAAGGGGATGCCCAGCAGCACCTGTGCGACATGCGCCCAATACCCCCTCGACTCGGCCTTCAGGCGTGCTGCGTGCGCCTGAAGGCTGCGGATGAAATCACTTACGACCATCGGTTATCTCCTTCCCGTTGAACTCAGTCTCGGTCATCAGCGGCGCCACTTTCTCGAAAACCTGGCGCAGGCTGCGTTCCAGTTCATCTGTCGTCGCTTCGACATGGGCGTCCGTCATCGCTCCGATGGCGGCCTTGTCGGCGGCATAGTTCGGGGTCTTCTTGGCGCGTGCCACCATGGATTTGACCATCGGGCCGATGTGGCCAGGGGTGGTGGCGGCTTCTGCGTCCTCGCTGGCGTCGTTTTTCGGCTCGGTGGCCGGCCCCTGCGGCTGGAGCGAGGTAATATTCGATGTCGGCATCACGGCTCTCCCTTCGCGTTTTGATGGGAGAATCCTCTCACATCAAAACCACGTGGAAAATCGAAGCCTGACGGGCTGCGGTAGATTGAAGAGGAATGAGATTGCGAAGATGCAGCGCAATTCGAGGACCGGATTGCATTTGGCTGGAAGGTTTGCAATTAGCTAATTGCAACGCGCGGCACTGCTGCCTTGATCGCTGCGGCCTTAAACCTTGAACCACTGCGAATTTCAAGTTGATACTTTAGGTGTAGTTAAGGAGATTTTGACGTGAAGGGCCCGATACCGGCGGACAGGGTGTATTTCAACGAATCCCGCGTGCAGGAGGCCTTTGAGGGCTTGCCGCGGTCATACGACAACAAGACAAATGATGATGATCGGCTCAGGATCGCGAGCCAGGTCACATATATCTACAGGCGCAAACAAGACCCGCGGACCAAGGGGCGCGACCTGTATCGCAGGCTCTGCGAGATCCATGAAAAGTGTTGGCTCACCTGGGAGGACCCGGAAGCGGAAAATGAAGACCGCATCGTCAAGCGGATCGGCATCTGGGGTCAGATCTGGGCGTTGGCGGTGACATGGTCACTGGTCTCAAAAGACCACAAGAGGTTCAATATTAAAAGGCTCGCCGAGGCGATCGTCGAATACGGCATCGAGAGGAAGTTTCTCGACGGCGAGACCTTTGAACACGAACTCACCAAAGAGGACGCCAAGGTCCTGGAAATCCTCTCGGTCGAGAACATCGCGGCTTTGTCGCCGAAAACCTACCGAGAGCTTCTCCACGCTTATCTGCGCAGAGGCGACGATCCGTCGATCGTCCCGTCGCTCCCGGCGTCGATCGCCTTGCGCAAATGCGTCGTCGAATTCGTTTTCGAACATTTGGTAGGCACCGACTTTGCGCCGAAAGCGGGCGTATCAGCCGACACCATCATCAAGTTTCTGGATGATGAGGACTGCACGACACCGCAAGAGTGCTTTTGGCGTCTTGTTACGGATCATTTGGGTATCCGCGAAGCGGTGGATGCCCGCGAGAACGACATCAACAACATACCGAAGCAAACAGGGTTTAGCTTTATCGAGCCAAGCGTCTGGCGCTATATCACGGCGCTTGAAAGCGACAAACGGTCCGCACCGCCAGGGGATGTGAAGCAGACCGTCATCGATATAACAGACGTCTTGAACTATCGAGGGACTGGCATACGGGGCCGCACCGAAAAACCCATGGCGATTTTGTCCGGGCCGGCGCATTCGGGAAAGAAGTCGGTTCTCGGCGATTTCTTCAAGGCCTTGAAACAAGGTCGAGAGGTCGTCCTGACCTGCAACGCGCGCCACGGGCAGGCCGATCCTGTCGAACTTCCAACCTTATGCATACAGACCCGTGACCGCGATTATGTTTCGCTCTGCGTTGAAGTGATGGTTTTTCTCGAGCGGATCATCGCAGGAGACAACAAGGCCTTTCTTCCGCAAGAGGAAGCGACAAAGGCCCGATGGGCAGTCCTCGATCAAGGAGACGGCGTTCCAAGCCTGCCATTTCTTCTCAATCGCATTGACGAACTTCATCGCGAAACGCCGGCATTTTTCGTCTTCATGGATGTCCGGGCAACCTCCTATACAGACATGCGAAGCTTGATACGGCGGCATGGCATCGGCCGTCTCGTGGAGACATTGTCATGGAGCAACAGCGACAGCAGGTTCTTGCTCACGACCGAGAAGGTCGACAACCAGTTCGCCAAGTTTGACCACGAGAATTTTCCGCTCCTGTCACCAACCTGCGCGCGCCTCTCCTGGTACCTGAGTGAAGACCAGGAAAAGGAATTTGCGGTCCTCGCCGATGCGCATGATTTCGAGGCGCTTAAGAATAAGTCGGTGTGGGGTGACGTCCTTATGGCGCTATCCATCCTGTTCTCTGAACGAGACGTGCAGCGCGAAGAGTTTTTTTCGATGCTGACTACGATATGTGAAGGCAAGCTCCACCCATCTGTCGACGCGGTCGATTATGTGTGCCGTCGCCTCATCGCAAGCTGGCACGCGGAGCACCTGACACCCTATATCGCCCTGATCGCAGCATCGAGTGACGGCATGATGTCGGAGACACTGAAAACCTGCGTTGCCGAATGGCAGAACGCATCAACAGGTCTGGAATTCGCCAGCGACGCCGATGCGCTCAAGAAGTTGCAAGACCTCTCGAAACTCGGGCGTGGTCTGTTTTTGCGGTTTCAGGCGCCTCCCAATTTTCTCGCCGAGGAACGTCGCTTTGACGAGCCACCTTTCCATGTCAACAACGAGTATTTCTGGACCTGGGAGTTCGACGCTGGGTTTGCAAAGGTCATCTCACGAATCCTCGCCACTGACCCGGCCTATCAGGCGATCCTGAGAGGTGCCTATCGCCTCGTTTCGATCCAGGCCCGCATCAGGGCGCAGCATCGGCAGATGCGGGGATTGACCGGTCAGCGTTCGTTCGGCCAGCAGGTGCCGGAACGGAGCGTTCAAGCATTCGTCGCTCTGATCCTGAGCATGGAGCAGAATGCGCCTCTCCTCGTCGATGACAGTGGCCGGAAGAGTCAGCCGAGCTTCTTGGAGGTCGTGCATTCGGCGCCGAATGTCTTCACGATGGCAACCGGAAGGTTCGATCAGGATGCCGCGATCCGCTACGCTTACGACATCCTTCTCAAGGCCGAGGCGGATTACGATGAACGGTTAAGCATGACGCTCGATACCGATCTGTTGCGGCTGCAACTCTATACCCTCCTTTGCGCGTCACCAGGTTCCGTCCTGTCATGGAATGATGATCGACTGAAGGAACTGAAAAGTGGCGAACTGCCGCTCGAACTGGTCGGTGCCGACCTCCGCCACCTCGATGTTTTCCCACTCAAGGCGCGGGCTCAGATCCTCACTAGTCTGGGCATGGCTGCCTTCTACGGCGGATACCACGCCATTCTGGTCTGGGCTGAGGCGAAACTGGTCGGTCTCGGCGTCGATGACGAGGCTGTTCTCGACGACCTTTCGCGCCTCATTTCCGCGCGCGCTGATCTTGAGTGTCAGATCGGAAGCCCGCTTGAAGAGGATCCAAGCGAGACGGACAATCGCCCCCAAGACCTGCCTTTGGTTCAGGTTCGATCCAAGCTTAAGAAAGACGTAGCCCGGGTGCGGGCGGCGCAAGCTGCCTTGGCCGCGCCGCAAAAGACGACCGTGGCCTGGCGGCTAGAGCGACGGATTGCTCAACTCGACGCCTTGGTCGACCCGCATCGAAGCGATGCGACATCCGCGGCGCCCCTGTCGGCCAAGATCGCCAATGACGTTCGGCAAGGCCGGACCGCCCGGCTCTCCTTCAAGACAATGCTGCATCAGTTTCCACTGCTCTCGAAACGGATTGGCGAAACTTGGCGCCAGCCGTTCGAACCGTCGACCTCGATCGACATGCTGGATAGAATGATCGACGCGAACATTTTGCGTCTTGCCCACTATGCGGGCTCCGAGCGGGCGCTGACGCTCATCGATCACGCCCGGAAACTGATGATGCAGGGCCTCGTCCTCGCCGCGCAAGGCGCCATCGAGAGTGCGCGCGACATCTGCTTCCTGGGGGCGTCCAGTGACAGCGTGCGGCTCGAAGTCCTCTATCTGGAAACGACGATCCTCATCGCGAGCGCGGAAATCGAGAGCGTCGGCCGCAAGTTGAAAGCGAACGAAATCAAGGAGACCGCCGAGGCGATCCTCCTGAATCTCGAGTTCATCGATGACATCACAGACGCCCACGGCCTGAAATTTGAGAAAGCCATGCAATATGCGTTAGCGTGGAGAGCGCAGATCATGGCGGCGAAAATCGGAACAGCAATTAAGTTGCCGTTTAAAGAGGAACCCTTCGAGACAGCCTGCAAGATCGCGGATGAGTTTGGCGCGGCCGGGTTCAAGCAGGTCCTTCGGGAACTGCATGCATTCTTCGAAGAAGACCGGAGGAGGAAATCGTGATCTCGGCGTAGTTTCTCTAAGCGGATTTGAGTCGTCGCTCCTTGCGATGATGGGCAACTGCGCTCGAACCTCTTCGCTACGTCAATACCGATCTTTTTCTTGTTCTCGCAATCTTGTTCTGACCCCTACTTCCAGCCGATCACCCGCGCCGAACTGTCGTCTTTCTTCGGCAAGGAGATCAGTCGCGATTTTATTGGTCATCTGCGCGGTGCCGGCCTGATCGCTCCGGTCCGCGCAGTCCAACGCCAGGCGCGCCGTACACCTATGTCACCACGAAAGAATTCCTGTTGGAGTTCGGGCTCGAGACGCTGCGCGACCTGCCGGACTTCGAGGCGCTCGAGGACGCCGGATTGCTGTCGAAGGATAGGTTGCTGGCGGGGGACATCACGCCGGAGTTTTCAACCCAGCAAAACTCCAACTTCGAGATCGAAGACTAAATGCTCGCTAGCGGAGCAGCTGCTGGCCGTTGTGAAATCGATGCCTTACGAGTTGGCAGACCTTCCTTTGGAGAGGTTGATCGGGCCTGTTTTCGCGCCACCGAGGGCGTTGGTCCGCGTTGACGAGCGGCTGGCCCATCTGCGCGACACCTCCAAGCGTGAGAAATCGTTGACGGGCGAAAGCGGTTAGGAGTTGGATAGGTGCACAGGGGGAAGAGCTATGCCACTCAATCTACGCATCGGGATACTTGTCGTCGGATCGCTCGATTGGGAGAGCAAAAGCTACGGCGGGCATTTTGTTGGAAAGCTGGATCAAGTTCGCACGAAGTGGCGGGAGACACGCCTAAAAGCAGACAAGCGGTCGATCCAATACGTTCGTGTCCCAATCCGGTATGGCCGGCGGTCATCTAGTCGTGGCAACACCTATACGATGGTTTTCTCGCCTGAGCTTGGTCTAGGACTTGGTGTTGGCAAAATCTTCCACTGTCGCAATCCGGCCAACGGCATCGACGATCTAGTGCAGGAGGCCAAAGAGCTCTGGAGAGCGGAGCAGCCAAACGGCAACGACGTGATCTCCGCAGGCTGGGGATGTGTCGCGATTCTGACGTCGCCCGGCTTTCTCGACCACACGGACGCTGCGGATCGGACGAAGCTGCTGGGAGATTGGGCTGCCTTTACGGAAAAGCAAAGCCGTTACGCTGGATTCGCATTTTCCGCCACCTATCGCGCCGCCGCCGGGGATAGGCCTGTGATTGAAAATGGCCGCCTCAACATCCCTTGGCCGAAATTCAGAAACAACTGGCCGCTCTCGCTGGACGCAGTTCTGCTGACAGCTACCAAACCGGAAATTACGCCGAAGGGGGCATACCGTATCGCGCGAGAGATCGCCGACGTTGGAAAAAGAGCAAGAAGGAAGATTACTATTTTCGCAACAATTTGCTGGCCGGAATTCGAACGGCCGACGATGAAGAAATCAAAACGTATCTAGACGGCTGAACTGAGCGATGAGTTTCGATCTACGCCCCGCCAATAGTCTGACCGGCCCGAGGGTCTATTCCACCGACTTCAACCCACGTGCGTTGGAGCGAGGTGCGAACGAGGTGGCTATATCGAGGAGCTTGAAGATCAAGCTTCTCACCAAGGGGATCGTTACGATCAACGGTGGCCACTTGATGCACCCCGCTGCTTTCGACTTCATGCAGCGGAATCCGAACCTGCTAGCTGATGGGCTACTGCTTCCAGCGATTAGAGAGGACAAGGGCGACTTAGCTAAGGTTGAGGAGGCGATCGCCTTCCTGCGACAGAGTGTGAAGGTCGTTTTGCCTTGGAAAGTTGGCACAGGCTCAGGAGCAGTACCGCGAGCGTCTACTCTGGGGGCTGTCCTCCGATCGTTCAATCGCCAGGCAGCGCCTGCTCGAGGTGGAAAGAATGAGCGAGCTCCGACTGAGCAATCTGGTCGAGCAGCTTTCCAAAGTAGACCTCAACGAGGACAGTATTCTCGATCGCCTAATTGCCGGCGAGCCAGAGGAGGCCCGAAAGATAATATCTCGCTTTGCCGAGGCAGCCTATCATCATGTCGGCACCAGTGTAGTCAACTGCGAGACGGGACTGGACGTCTCGGAGCTCGCCGCGAGCCGAATTGATCAATTGTCCAACAGCGAAATCTTGGCCTCGTTCTTCGGTGATAGCTTTTTGAGAGCTTGGTCGATCATAGCGTCGCGCTTGGACCGCGCCGCCGCGTACCAGAAGCCGTTCTGATAGTCGGGGCTCACACACTCACTGTGACCTGGTTACGAGAGAAGCATTTGAAATTCGGGCTCGTCACGTCGCGTGAGCGGCCGGGTTCGAAGAATTGGACGACGCCGACTGCTGTCAAAGGGGCAACGCGTGAGTCGTGAGCCCGGAGCGACAGCGCGATATCGTCGAATTGTGTTTGGCGTGGGGTCGCGCGAAGGCGCGACCCCAATACCGCAAAGGTCTCAGCGCTAAGTTCGTGGCCAATCATACTCGCGCCGAACGATCTCGCGCACGTTGGTCAAGCATTGCAACGAGAGGTTCTGCTCGAACAGCCCCATCAGTTCCCCGAGAAGCGCGTCGCGTGCCTCGTTCTCGATCTTGTCGCGATCGACGTCGACCGTGGTCCCGGGAAGCTTGCCCATCGCCTCGGTTTTCATGTCGACGAGGCGCGAGCCGATCGCTTGGAGGGAGGTGAGTGTGGCAGCATCGGCATTTTTGGCCGCGCGCCCGACCTCTCCTTGCAGCTTGGTAACCTGAGCCGAGATGATGAGCGTTTTGTCACCGTTTCGGAAGTCATTCCGGCGCAGCGACTCCACCTCACTCGCCATCCTCTCGGTCTTCTCGGTCAATTTTTGGAGCGTGAGCTGACCTTGATTGGAGACCTCCTGCGCCCAGGTTCCAGCGTCTTTGCAAATGCTACCGCCAATCTCATCCCGGATCGTCTTCCATGCTTTCGTGTCCTCAAAGCCATCACGTCGGGCATTTGGCACCACGGCTCTTGGATCGACGAAGATCTCGCCGATAAACCAGTCCTGATACCGGCCGTTGGACTTGTTTTGACGCTGGAATATCTCACGGACGAGCGCCGTACCGTCGATCTGGATGTTCTTCGTCCGCACGCGGATGCCGCGTACCTCAGCGTCGACATACGAACCCGGAACGTCTTTCTTCCCGATCCACGCCCACCACTTCTTGCTGGGTGACTCGTAGAATTTGTGCTCGGCCAACTCGACTTTGGAATCCGCACCTTCGATCTCGAATTTGGCGGTGTAAGGCTTGAACACCTCTGTAGGAGCTTTGCTCGGCTCCTCTATCTGGATACGGACGGTTTCAATCGGCACGGGCGAACTCTGGGCTTTCTCGCGGATCGATGTGGCCAGTTTAAAGTCGCTGCGATAGTTCACCGGTGAGACCTGAGATGCGAACAACTCCATGTGCTCGGGCGAGGTGAGCTCAAGGGGCGGCTCCACCAGCGATCGCATGCTCACCTCGAAAAAAGCCGGATCACCGGCGGTGACGTCATGCTGGCGCCCCTCGACACAGGCTTCGAGGATGTCATGAGCCTTGTACTTACTGCCTTGGCTTGGTGACATCATCACCCGCATCTTCTTTGCGTCGAAGATGACTTCTGTGAGCAGAGGTTCCCGGTTTGCCTTGGTTGTGAATGTCAGCGTGTCGCAAAAAGCCACCCCGGCGAGCCGGCCGATGCCGCGGAATCCAGCATCGTTGATGAAGTCCTTCGACGAGGCGCCTATCGATACAAGGGTTTGGACGGCGTTGGTGGCGGGAAGCCCCGCACCATTGTCACGGATTCGGACCCCCTGCCCATCAGCATCATAGATGATGCGAATGAGACCCTCGCCGAGTTTTAGGTGATGAAGTTTGGTGATGGCACGCTGGATCGAGTCGAAGCTGTTTTGAATATATTCGCGGATCGCGTTACGAGTCTCCTCGTACATCCCGATTGTCAGTGTCTCGAGGACAAAACCCCCAAAATACGGTTCGATCTTAACGGGGCGAAAATCAGCCATTTGCTTCTCCTTGCGAGATCTCCCGCCGGACGTCCTGAGGAGCGCGGAATCCTATGTGCTCGTCAATGCTGTAGGCCGCGATAATATTTCCTGCCGCAGCAAGCTGGCCCCGCGGCAGGACATACAGATCCGCGACGTGATCAAGGACCAGTGCGGGTGTCAGCGCAACATGTCCGATGCGCCGCGAAAGCTGCAGAGCCGCGTCCGACTGAACGTCGATGAGCAGGTCTTGGTCACCAATCCACAAGGAGCGTAGCGCGTTCTCGCGATCCAGGTCAGTGTCGATTTTGAACTCGACGGCAATCGGCGGCCGATCGACCGAGGGAAGATAGAGCGGAACATAACTCGCTTTGGATGCCCTTGTTGCAACGTCTTGGATCGGCAGGCTCGCTATCGGAAGGTGCTGAAGGGCGAACAATTTTTGCGCGACGGCGGGGCGAGGAGACGCTAGGAACTGATTACGGTCATCAAGATAGGTGCCCGCCAGCAGTCCCATGTAAAGGAATGTGGCCGTCACCGGGGGCATCGCCTTCAATGCTTCGGCCAGATCGTTGGCTGCAGCGACACGTTGTTGATCATCGCAAGAAAGGGATACTAGCCGTCTTGCGAAGCCGACAAGGCCCTTTCCCCGGAGCGCCGCCACTGCTTCTGCATTCACTATGTCGACAATCTGGCCAGAGGCAAGAGCGTGGCGGATGCTCTCCTCGAAGGCTGAGAGCTGCGCATCGACGTCAACGCCCTCGCGCGTCTCGTAGACCGCCTTTAGCAGGATCGCTTTCGACACAGTCATCCCATCTGGGTCCATGAATCGCAAATTACTTGCACGTGCGATCCCAGCATTGATTTTTGCGCGCTCCTGGAGTTCTCGCTCTATCGCCTCGCTTCTGATTTCCGCGTCCGTTTTCGGCGGGGGCAATGCCGGCGGACGCGCCGTGGCGACAAACTTGGCCGTCCGCTCGGGCGATGCTACTTTCATGACCTCCGACAGCCGAACCTGATCGAGCAGGACGAGTTCCTGTACGCCCGCGGTACGGGCAGCCTCAAAGCTAAGCATGGGATGTGGTGGTTGGACGCCTGGACCGTTGGATTCGTCCGCGGCCCTAACCGGCAGCGTACCGGCCATTCGCCAGTCGTTTTTCACATCTTTGGTCAGGATAATCACGTTGCGGACCCGATTGGCACGTGCGTGCTCTAGTACCTCCTGCCAGAAGATGAGGTCACCCCAGCGGTTGCTGCCTACGACGGCCTCGCTACCGTCATCGGTCCCGGTCACCTTTTCCTTTTTGTGCTTATCCTGAAAACCCGGAGGAACCCTGCCGGTATATCGCGCTGCCGAGAGCCCTTCGAGGGAGGTGAACTGATCGAAAAGCGCGCCGCCCTTTAACGCGTGGCGATTGGCGAAATCGATCACCGCGCGCGCGTTGCGGTCGTAGTTTGCCGACCATGCGGCGGCGCGGTCGGTCAAGGTACGGACGGACCGCAGGGCGTCACGCGCCTGGTCGCGTTGATGGCCAACGCTTGGCGCCCCGCCCAGCGGCTCGTCAAACAATGTCCAGAACATGGAGAAGGATTCACCGACCAGGCCATTGAGCTTTTTGATATGCTCTTCGACATCGGTGGGCAGTCGCTTCTCGACGTGGTGCCGGTACAGTTCGTGTGTAGACCAGGTGGGAACCGAAATCCGATCACCGCAGACCTGCTTCAGCCAGGCCGAGAATTCTTCGCGCGATTCAGGGCCGATCTTGAACATCCACATCAGATAGGATGTGTCTATGTAGATATGGCTGCCTGGCAGTCGAATCATAAGATCCACCCGCCTCGCGAAACCCTCCATATCCTCGGAGTTCGAGGGGAAGCTGGAGACAGGCGCTGCGGTTCTCAAATCGACCACGTCTAGGGGCACCCGGGAGGGTCCCGCCGGCGCGACGTCGCATTGCAGCCAACGCGCGCACCTTCTTCTCGACTTTCAGAGCTTCCCCCCGTCCGCGCTGCTCCCGCCGATTATACTTCGCGGGAATCTTTACAATTCTGGCGACAAACTAACGCGGTACTTAGTCGGGCACAACGGCAAAGCAGGGGGCCTGATCAATAGGTACGGAATGGATCAGAGGCCGGGCTTTGCTGAGGACGGCCGCCGTCTTGGCAGACTCATGCGCTTTAAACTCTGGCGCAGTCCATCGACCTCGTCGACCGAACGGAGCGCGCCCCGATCAATTGACACGAACGCGAGCGAGTTCGCGCGCTCCAACCCAATTCCAAACAGTCCGGTGAAGTCGACGACGAACCGGAGACCGCTTACAATGAAATGCCACGAGCCCCGATCCGCATTTGCGGGAGACGGCAGGACTGCAATCACAAGCGGCGCACCTTCTCCGTCATCGATCTCGAAGCTCTCGATGAACACTGCGGGGTCGCAGCCTTCACCGGGTCCGAACAGCCTACCTTCGATAAGGTCCGCGTAGTGGCCAAGCGCATGTCCGGGCCGCCCGCGCGTTCTCGATGCGGCCATGCGCCATATGCATGTGAGGATGAAGTTGACCAGCAATGCCGGCTGCGGATTTGGGAGGAGCACAGGTCCGCGCTGGCCGGTGGCTAGGCTCCGCCATGATCGGCAGAAGGCAATCCCATAGCCATCGGCAAGCCCGGTCTGACGCTCGTGCCGTTCGCAGAGGATGCTTTCATCCAGTTTTCCCGACTGGGTTACGCGATAGCCGTCCTCGAGACCCCCCATGATGATGGTCCGCCTTGGGCGCTTTGAGTCGTGGAAAAGCGCCCGAGGCAGGACGTGAGAGCGTACAGTCGGCCGTTCGGCGCAGATTACACAGATGGGAGAAATTTCATTCATCTGGCTCGCTGACATTCTTGACCTGAGCAGCGGCAACACTAGCAAAGGAGTGTGCCGAGACGCTTGCTTAGACGGTTCGAGAAGCAGGCCTCCACACTGTCATTTGCAACTGCTGGCGCTCAGAGCTTAACGATGCAATCGCGAATAGGCTGACCCTGGACGTGGCGAAGCCGACTCCGCTGATCTCTCTAATTCTCAAGACGCATCATTATTCGATCAATTAAAGACTTGGCTGCAACGCGATTTGCAGAGCATTCATATACAAGATCGAAAAATTTCTGGTAAATCGCCCGCTGCTCCGGCGGGAGGCGCATTAGAGGAGTTTCGATCGGGGAAACGTCATCCATTAATTCGCCAAGTCGAACACGAATTCTCTCTATCACGGCGGCTCGCATATGAGCTTCGTCTTTCAGTACGTCCATCCTTGCTACCTTGGATAGATGCAGCAGTGTTTGGTCTGTCACGAGCGCGAGGCGTTCCCGCTCCACACTGCTGACACCGCCTTGGTTGATAACCGACAGTGTGTCCTCGGCTGATTGAGCCTGCAGCTCGAATTCCCGCGCCCATTTTCTGCGTACCGAACTTGTCCGACAGCGCCGAGCGATGTCCCGCGCGGTTGGCGTCAGGTGATTCAATAGATTGTTGTAGTGCGCGTTCTGTTCGAAGTGATCGCGCCGGCCATTAGGGACGACCTTCCTGTCGAGCACGTGTACTTCGCCTACAGACCAAACGTTGAACCGTGGTTCTGGAAACAGATCCTCAAGAAGGGTGTGGTCGCCGACCTGGACGTTGCCCGCGCGAAGCCGAAGACCTTTCACGAGCGTCCCGGTCGGCACCGCCCCTTCGTACTCATGATGCAGGACCCAGCCGACCGCCGCGGCGTCGCCATCGATGCCGGGGATCTCGATAAAGGTCACGTCATCGAACGTGATATCCGCCTTATTGTCCAACACAAACCGGTCGCGGTGCGGACGATAGAGCGGCTCTTCGGCGGCGTCGATTCGAATGTCGAGCACACCTAGATCGAGATGATGCGAAAGTGCCTCGGTCATTTGCCCGCCGAAACGGAAATCTGGTGAGAACGGCAGGGGAGCGACCTGGCTCAGATAGTCGCCAATCGCCGTCGGGCTCATCAAGCGATCGTTCCGCAGCCGGACAATGCCCCTCATTTCAACTTCGAAAAATCGCTCCGGTGCGTCGGAGATTTCGACGCGTTGCAGCGTGGTCACTTGGCGGATCAGCTCCGCGATACCTGTATCCTCTTCCAATGCGCGTAGAGCTACCTTTAGTTGGCGGCAATCCCAACGCAGTTCGGAAATTTTGGCCTCACCCGGAACGCGCGAACGGAAGATCAGCTCCTGCGCGTATGCGAGCCCTGCGAGCCGGCCTACGCCGCGAAATCCACGGGCCGGTGTCCCACGCTTGGCACTGCCACCAAGTGCGGTCAACTTGCGACCGAATTCCTGGAAAGGAACGCCGCAGCCGTTGTCTCGAATTCGGACCGTCCGGCTACCAGGCTCGACCGAAATCTCGACGCGGCCAAGCTCGCTGGCAGCGAGCTGGCCATCCGCGCGAGCCGCATCGACCGCGTCAGCTGCGTTCTGAATGTATTCGCGGTACACGGTCATAGGGTCGACGTACATCGCGCTCGAGACGAGCTCGAGAACATCCTTGCCGA
Source organism: Mesorhizobium subarcticum (assembly GCF_055456085.1). Lineage (NCBI taxonomy): Bacteria > Pseudomonadati > Pseudomonadota > Alphaproteobacteria > Hyphomicrobiales > Phyllobacteriaceae > Mesorhizobium > Mesorhizobium subarcticum. The sequence goes on from NZ_JBVBEG010000003.1 coordinate 26,609, forward strand.
TCACGATTTCCGGCAACTCGTGGCGTTCGGCCGTCCCGCGACTTGTTGACGCCGCCCGGGCGAGCTTGATTGCAGCCGTCGCGTTCATGCGGCGATCCCTTCATGCGTATTCGATTTGCAGACCGGCGAGGGCTCCGGTTCTTCATGGTCAAGGCCTGCGTCCTCGACCCGTTCATCCTCCGCCAGACCTGTTTCGGCAGTTGGCTCGCCCCGGGTAAGCTCCTTCTGCTTCGCCCAAATTGCAAACAGTTCGTCTTTAGGCACTGGCACGTAGAAGCGAAGAACCCGCTTCAGTGCCGCCGTTGTGGCCAGCTCCGCCAGCCCCGCAAACTGTCGAGGATCGCACGACGACAGTAACTCCAGCAGCTCGCGCCGTTCATAGCCATCGAGCCTGTTGAACTCCGCCCGGTACGCAGCGAGCCGCTCCTCGGGATCGAAACGTTCATACCAATCGCGATTGAAGATGAAGTCGTGCGGGAGAGCCAGGATACGCTCGTACTCCTCGAACGTGTTGCCGAAGGCCCGCTTAAAAAAGGTGGGTTCGCCGCTGACGATGCCGTGGGTCGCCTGCAGGATGAGCTGCATCGAGCGGAGCTGGTAACGGGTCCACTTGCTGCCGATGTGACCACGGTCGGGCCGGTCGGTCGGCTGGAAGCGCATTGGAAACGACCAGATGCGCACGCCTAACTCCTCGTTGAGAGTCACGTTGAGCCGCATCCGCTCAAACAAGTCCGCAGGGTTGTCATGGAAGTTATAGAGCATGTAGTTCGAGAGCTCGGTGAGGCCGTATTCGGCGGCGTACCGCACCGCCTGTTCGTACGGCTTCCTCACACCGAGATGGTCAAACGCGATCCTCAGCGGCTTGAGGCAGATGGTCGCCAGTTCGCGCAGGTACATGGGATCCTTGCAGAGGATCCGGGCATCAACACCCTGATTAAAGTCGACCCGGCGCTGGACAGGCACCCGCATCCCTTCGCGCTGGAGCTTGGCGCCTGGCGTGAACCCGAGATCGCGGATTTCGGCGATGATCTCCTTGAAGCGCGGGCTTGCGACGACATTGTTGTCCATAAGGGTCAGGTCCTTCTTCGGACCGTAGAGCGCGTCGATGGCCTTGATGAGCGCCGTCAGTGACTCCGTGTCCCGCTGCGCGCCCTCGAGTTTTGGCACTCCGCAGAAGTGACATTTTCGAATACAGCCGCGGGAGGTGTACGCGAAGTAGGCATCACGAACCGGATACTTGTAGTCGATCTGATCGAGGATGCCGTAGTCGGGGACCAGATCCTCGATCGGGCGGCCACCGGTGTCCTCGGCGTAAAGCTCCTCTGAGAACTCATCCAACTGGAGCGCAACAGCCGGCGGATCCGAAAGCAGCCCTTTGATGAAGCGTATGCCCTGCCAGCGTCTCTCCTCAATGAAGCGCTCGTGCATCAATGAGGCGGCAATCCCGCCGACGAAAACTTTGTCGGCTTGACCGTTGGCGACCTCCAGCGCGAAATCGATCGTCTGCGCAATCTTCGGGTACTCGAAAGAGAAAAGCGTCGTGATGTAAATTCGGTCCCACGCCTGGTTCAGAACTGAGCGATCTTCCCCTTTGATGAATCGGACGCGATCTCGTTTCCCTCGCGGTCCATGATATTGGGCAATTTTCATAAGGCCGAGCGGTGGATACTTGTTCTTGTAGCCGGGCTCGATCAGCAGAATATTCTTGTTAGCCATTGACCACCTTATAACGAGCGCGCTTCCGAACTTCGCGAATGAATTCTACCGCCTGCTTGACGCCGCCTTGGCCGCCGAAGCCCTTGAGGGGGCCGGAGGTGGACCAATCGATCGTTCCGGCGAAATCAGAAAGTGCGGTGATGAACGCCCGCTTGTCACATGATCGTCCAGCGTCGCGGCATTCGTTGACAATATCCGCCGCGATGCGAAAAAGCGCATAGACCCCCACACCCTTTGTCAGCATATGCTTGCGTGGATTGGCCCACTCCTGCGGGAGCACCACGCCAACCGCACGCCAGAAATCCAGCACGATACGCAGCGCTTCCTCGACCGAGCCCTTCGAAGACAGTTTGGTCGCCTTCAGGAACGCGTGGATGGCTTGCTGCATCATTCGCAGCGAAACGATCCTTTTCAGTCCGGAGGTCGTCTTGCCGCCAAGGTTCAGGCGCCGATGCCACGGCGAGTCTTCTTGGTTGTTCAGCTTGAATGCAATGAAAAGCTCGGGACGTTCGAGGGCCAGATCCTCGGCAAGTTGTGCTTCGTGGTAGTCGAGCAGACTGGTGCTCAGTCCCTTGGCTTTGCTGTTGATGATGCTGAAGACCTCCATTTCCTCGCGCTCGGAAAGCTCGATAAAGCACATGAATGGGAGGGGAATCGGCAGGTCGCCCAGGTGACCGAGGCGGTGCTGGCAGTCGACCTGTGCCATGATCTTCTGGGCGCCGGCCGAGATCTCCAGGCGAATTCGACCGTCCGGAAGCTCTTCGATCCGCCATTCGTCATTTAAGGCCGGCCGCAGGTTCAGCGTCAGCGGGATCGTCGAACTTTCGGGTTCCTTGATGTAGCGCCGAAAGTCCTGGCTGTGACGGTCGTTGAAAGGACGTTGATACCCGCGACGGCTATCCTCATCGAGGATGTCGGCAAAGCTCAAGCGATAAAGAACGTCTGCCGGCGCGAAGCCGAGCAACACAGGCCTATGCGCCGATTGGCCTTTCAGGCAGTCGATAACAATAGCGGTTGTCACTGTTCGAATCCGACGACAAAATTGCAGTTCCAGACTGCACATTCTGCAGTCTGGAACTGCAGGTCAAGGCGGAATTTTGTCTGCACGGCAACTTTTGCGGGCAATCCAACAAGCCGTCTTGCTATTCCCCCTAAAAGTTCGCTCGCGCTCAGTGCGGAGCAATGTTTTTGGGTCGAGGGTAAGGCACGGATTCTATCAGAGAAAAGGTTCGGCGCGATGCTGCACGATTGCGACAATACGATCCCGAATAAGATCTCCGTTGGGAGCCGCCTCCAGAGGTATAGCAACATGGGGAGCCGAGTCGAAGGTCCGTCGAGCGCAGTTTGCCATCAGTTGCGCGGCACGGGAAACCGGCAGTTCGATCGTCCGCGCAAGCGCGAGAAAATCATCGGGGGTCAAACGGTCGTCCTTGCCATTGAGCTTTAACGCCATCCGGTCGTGTTGGAGGCCCGGGAAAAGCCGGGTGGTTACCGCATCGTAGACGGGGGCGAACCGGACTTGCGTGAAGCCATCGGCGCCGTCTTCGCCAATTTTGAGCAGTGCCAAGTTCTTCAGATGCATGTCGCCATCAGCGATTAGCCAGGCGAAGACAGCACGTTGGAACAGGATTTCTATGTCGGCAACGGGATCGGTGGACAAGGGGCGCAGGCCGCGCGCCATTCGCTCCACGGTGCCATCGTATTTGCGGGCCGCCGGGAGCTCGAGGATCGAGCAGAAATCCTCAAGTGCAAGTCGATGGATGTCGTTGTGGGTACGGCGAATGTCGAACCGTTCGATCAGTAGGGCAGGTGGCATCTGGTCGGGCATGCGCACGAGGACCGCCTCCGGAACATCGAACGCGGCCTCGCGCGCCAGCATCAGGCAGATCCATTCCACGATGGGCAGGTCGTCGAAACCGCTCGTCCCGGCAGGCTTCAGGATATGGGTGAAAGGCTCGGTGATTGCTGGAACCAGATCACCGTCCTGCCTGAGGCACATCGGCGCCTTGATCTGGACGCCGGACAGCCGCGGTGTGTTTGCGTCCGCGAACAGGCGCGCAAGGTTATCCTGGAAGGTATCCTCGAGGGAACGTCGGGTCGGCCCTTTGTATTGGCCAGTGAAGAGTCCGCCAGCCTGGAAGTGAGCAAGACGCCCTTGCAGAACATCCTGCGGGACAGTTGCCAAGTCGACGGAACCGTCGACGATCGTTATGTTGGACATGTAGCGACGGCTCGTCCTGAGAGTTTCCCGTTCGTCGCGATCATCGAGAACGTGTGCTAGCCAGCCTTCCGGAAGCAGCGATTCGATAAAAGGGGGTAGGCTGCCTGGGCGTGTCGGGCGGATCAATGGCGGCTGTCGACCCTCGGCCGCCGTCCAGCGCCATTCCACACCATCATGGATCAGTCGGCCGACAGGTTCCCCGTGCCAAGCTACGACGAGATCAATTTGCGCCCTGTTGACGGGTGCCTGGACCGGTCGAGCCGCGTTGAGAAAGGCTTCTGCGGCTTCGGCCTCGCGAGTCCATCTGTTGGCGCGCGCCAGAGCCCAAATGGCATCGGCCGCAGAGCTTGCATTCCCATACTCTTCGATCAACCGGTCAGCCATGCTTCGGCGCATAGCAGGGTCGATTGCACTTGTATGTTCGCTTCGTAAACGGAAAGCTTCCAGAAAACGCTGGCCGGGTGATGAGGCCGTGATATGGAACTCGCCCATGTCGTCGCCAACGATGACCGGTACCGTCGAGGGGTTGTCAGGCGCCTGGTTCTGTATGATTTCGAGGCCCCGGATTCGGCTTCGCTGGTTACGACGCCCACTTAGGAAGAGGCGGCCGTCCACTGTAGGCGCGAGCTGGAATGCACTCGGACCCGACAAAAAGGCGTGGGGATAAAGGTAGGCAGCGATGCGGACGGCATGGTCCATCACCGTCTTGTTTACGTCGTCGTTGGCGTCCACATAGACGCCGCGCAGCAAGCTCACGAGCGAGCCGGCCTGCGCGGCCATATAGGCTCGGTGCCTGTCGAGATTTTCACCGACGAGATGGAGCGGCATGACTTTCCCGTTTTTCAGATGCGCGAAAGTTATACCGCATTCGCCCGCCTGTCAGCGAGAATGTTCCCGAAAAGCCGTCAAAGGCCTATAATCGCGCAAAATCTCATTTCCTGATGGGATAGTTTGCGAATATTCGCGATTTGTGTCATCAAAGAGTGGAAAAGAGAAAGATCATGGTCCACTCCATCCCAGCCGACGTGCTCAAATATGTTAGAGACGCTAGTGGCATGAGTCAGGCGACTCTCGCACGCGCGATGAACACTGTTCCCAGCGTGCTCTCCAAATTGGAGAAGGCAGATGAGGTCGAGCCGGAAATTGCTGAACGCTATTTGGCCGCATTCGGTACCCAGACCGCGACCGAAGTGAGCGAACACTACGCGCGAAACTGGCTGCGCGCAAAGCCACCATCCTTCCTGCATCCCGACCGAGAGGCGCTTTGGACGATCGATAGGGCCGCCCGAGACCTCCTTGCCTTCCAGGAACAAATGACGGACCCGATTCTGCGCGGACCGATCGATCTGCTTCGGAATGAACTTCAGATAACGGAAGCCTATCTGGACCGTCGTGACCACATTATGGCCTGGGTAGGGGATATCGGCGTCGGAAAAACCATGGCGCTCACCTATGCAGTTGGACTCCTGGTTGGCGATGGCCGCAGCGGACGCCGGCCTGCGTTCCCGGTGGGGCCTGGACGTACCACGGTCTGCGAAACGGCCATACGCGTCGCACCTACATTTGGTGTTCTTGTCGATACCGTTACGGAGGAGGAAGTCGTTAGACTGACGAAACAATTGGTCGCCAGTCTCGTGCCTGGGGCGAGTGGCGGCGGGCTGTCAGCCGAACTAGGCCGTCTGATCCGCAATATGGCTGGCATGAGGCCGGTCAGTCACATGGAAAATGATGAGCCGATTACCAAGGACCCAATCGTTGACCTTCTGAAAGAGGGCCTTGGCATCGACGAGGTTACCGATCGAATTGTGGGCGGAATGAGTCTGGCCGCTCGAAAGGAACGCCAGATGATTCTTCCGGAGGGGCGAGAGGATGGCCTGCTTTGGGTGTCAAATCTGGTATCGGCGATCAATAGTGGTGCGGAACCGCGCTTCAGTATCCCTCGACGCATCACCGTCCTGATGCCTTCGAACAATCTTAGTGCTGATGGTCAGACCCTATCCGTCATCGATACTCGCGGCGTGGAAGGCGTAACCCAGCGTCCTGATATCACCACGTACGCAGAGGACTCCCGGACTCTCCTAGTACTCTGCACCAAATTTGCAGATGCCCCGAATACGACCGTCCAACGTCATCTTCAGGAATCGCAGGACGCGGCATCCGACGCGGCTGAGCGCTATCGGCAATGCATCCTTGTATTGCCGCGCGGCGACGAAGCCCTTGAAATGCCCGGCCTTGATGGTCCTGTTATCTCCCGTCAGCAGGGCTACGGCCTTCGGCGCAAGGAGATTGAACAGGCTCTGGCCAATGTGGGCCTACCACCGACACCGGTTTACTTCTTCGATGCAAAAAACGACGACGCCGGCAAGATCTGGACGGCTCTTCGCGGTCAAATCGCTCGCATGCGGGCTGCCTATGCCGCTCGCGGCGTGAATGCGGCAGACGGCGTTCGAAACTTGATCGAGAATGTCGATGTCGTTCGCACGAGCGAAGCACGTCGGGAAATCGAGCAGGATCTGGCGCGCGTCCTGCACGCGGTCGGCGACCTTCCAGAAACAGTACGCCCCGCCTACCAGAACCTCATCGACCAGCTTGCGGTGGGGCATCACAGTTCAATTGCCGCCTCGATCTATCGGCGAGGCGATTGGGAGAATTTCCAGGTTGATCACATCTTGGGTACGGGGGTCCGGGTCGATGCCAATTTGCGTTCGCAAGCTCTCGTGCAACGTATCGAGCACAAGCTGATGGATCTCGAAAGCAAGTATGAGGATCTTGAAGCGATCGGCCAGAATCTGAGGGCACTTCGGGCGCGGCTAAGTGAGAGCCGACAGGAGTTTCTGGCGGCGGCGCGCACCATCGGCCGCGACGCCTATGGTGAACTGTTGTCGGACGCGGATATCTGGACACAGACGGCGGAACGTTACGGCCAAGGGGCCGGGTACAAACGCGACATCACGGCCGCGTGGCGCAATTGGTTCGAAACAACCGAGGGCGTGCGCCAGACGGCATCAAAGGTTAGCGAGCGCCTTCAAGATGCCTGGAGCGTCTGGGTACTCGAACCCCTCATGCGCGCAACGAGAGTTCAGCCTGACAGCGAGCTTGGCGGAGCCTAACTGCCCAACTCTATGCTGACAGCCAAATGCGAATATTGGTAAAACGCGTGACTGTTAGCCGGCGCTGTCACTTGAAGAACCATCGAAGAGCAGCTGTTTGCGGCCGTCGACGGGCTCTCCCCCAAGGATGTGGCGTTTCACAAGTTCATGCACACGTCTCACATATTCGACCTTGTCCTTCGACAGCGGGCCTTTTTCTGCATGGTGCGTGACGGTGCGCGCCTTGTTGACTTTGCCGATCCACCGGACAAGCGTCGCCTTGGCGCCTTTGCCGTAGAAATTGTAGCGATCCTTGAAAAGCTCCCAATTGCTGTCATGCCCGACTTGAACAGTTGGAGGTGAACGGATGGCGAACGCTGTCCGTTAAGCTATTGACTTCACTCGCCTCGAGTTTTCGGCGCGAAAATGTGTGGTAACAACGTTTGATCTGCTAGCTGCATGTTGTATGGATTTTATGGCATTTATTCGCTAACAACGCTGGCATGTTTGTCGTTGAGAGAGTCGCGCGCGGCCACCGCTATCTTTACCTCGTGGAAAGTGTCCGCGACGGCAAAACCGTTCGCCAGCGCACGATAAAGGCGCTGGGCCGCAAGGATGCGCTGGTTGCCAGCGGCGAACTTGACAGATTGGCGGCCTCGATTGCGCGCCATGGCGAGCGCAGCCTCATCCTGTCCGACATTGACGCGGGGCGAATTGCCTCTCGCCGCATCGGCGGTCCGCTGTTGTTCGGGCGGCTGTGGGAGCGGCTCGGGATCGGCGATGTGCTGGAAGAGGTGCTGGAAGGGCGCCAGTTCGGCTTTGCGGTGGAACGGGCGGTGTTCATTGGCACGTTGCATCGGCTGTTCGTCTCGGGCTCGGACCGCGACTGCGCGAACTGGATGGCCGATTATGGTATCGAGGGCGCCGAGGGTCTGGCGCTCCATCACTTTTACCGGGCCATGGCGTGGCTGGGCGAGGAACTCGGCGAAAAGGCGCAAGGCGCGCTGGTGGCGCGCTGCGTGAAAGACGCGATCGAGGAAAAGCTCTTCGCGCGCCGGCAGGACCTGTTCACCGACCTCAGCCTTGTATTCATGGACACCACCTCGTTGTCCTTCCATGGCGCGGGCGGCGAGACGCTGGGCAAGCGCGGGCATTCCAAGGACTTCCGCCCCGATCTGGCGCAAATGATCCTGGCGCTGGTCGTTGATGCCGAGGGCCGGCCGATCTGCACCGAGATGGTGCCCGGCAACACCGCTGACGTGACCGTCCTGTTGCCGGTGGTCGATCGGCTGCGAACGCGCTTCGGCGTCACACGCGCCTGCGTTGTCGCCGATCGCGGCATGATCAGCGCCGATACCATCGCCGCGCTCGAAAAGCTGGGCATGGAATACATTCTGGGGGCCCGCGAACGCTCGAGCAGCGTGATCCACAACGTCGTGCTCAATGACGCGGCACCGATGGTTCCGCTCGTTCTCGAGCGCCAGCGCGGTGAAACTCAGTTGTGGGTCAAAGAGGTCAAGGTCGGTAAAGACCGCTACATTGTCAGCCGCAATGACGCCGAGGCCGAGAAGGACAAGGCCGACCGCCAGGCGATCATCGCCGGCCTCGAGGCACAGCTCAAGAAGGGCGACAAGGCACTGGTCGGCAACTCGGCCTACCGGCGTTACCTCAAGGCCAGCGGCAAGAACTTCAAGATCGATGTCGGCAAGCTTGCCGAGGAAGCCCGGTACGACGGCATCACCGTGGTGCGGACCAACGCGAAGGTGACCCCGCTCCAGGCCGTGCTGCGGTATCGCGATTTGCTCGAGGTCGAGAGCCTGTTCCGCGCCGCCAAGGCAACCTTCAATACCCGGCCGATCTTCCACCAATCCGATGCCGCCATCCGCGGGCATGTGTTCTGCTCGTTCCTGGGGCTCGTACTCAGCAAGGAACTGTACCGCCTCTGCCGGGCCAAAGGCCTGACGCCCGAATGGCAGCCGCTTCTACGCGATCTCGACCGCCTCCAGGAAGCCACCATCGAAAAGGATGGTCGCATCGTCACCACCAGAACCCACGTTACGGGCCAAGTAGGCAACGTCTTCAAGGCAGCTGGCATCGCTCTGCCACACAACCTCGACGAACAACTCGCCTGAGATCATCCCCAAAATGTAGTGGTAACACGCGCCGGCGCGCGCCTAACGTGCTGATATAATAACATATTCTTACAGGCGGTGTTTAAGTGGGGTCATGAAGCACAATGCCGAGATAGTCGATCAGGTACAGATAGCGCCAACGCTCGTGCTCGCCATTGTCGTTGTTATAGTTCTTGTCGGCTTCAATCCGGATCGCCTTTGGCACGCCAGATAGCCACCAGGCATCTTTCTCCTCGCCAAACTTGGCCTTCAGCGTGGTCAGGACATCGTCAAAGAGAATCTGGTTGATCTCATCGATCATGATGCGAGCTTGTCGGGTCCCCTCGGCATCCTGGTTCTCAAGGTAGCGTTTGACCTCGGGGAGATCGAACGAGGGATCAGCGGTATGGATGATTGCCATCATCTGCAGGGCATTTTGATCGACACTAGCAAGCGAACTGCCGCGGTTGCGAAAGCGGGCGACGTCGGAAGGCGATGCATCATGGAAATAGGCGACTACGTGCTGCGCGAGCGGCCTAATGAGTTCGACGATGTCATCAGCTTCAAGCGACACCACGCGCGTACCGTCGCGTTCGCTGAAGACGGTGAGCTTGCGGAGCAGAACTAGTAATGCCCGCAGACCCAAGTTAGTGCAGAGATAGCCGCCCTTGGCATCGCCCAGTGCCCAGTGTTCCGGCAGGCCACCCGCAAAAATGGCGAAATAGCCTGACAACGTGGAAGTCGCCTTTTTCATCATGGCCGCCGAGTCGTCGGACAACGTACCCAGCGGGCCGGGGATCAGCCTGAAACTACCTTTCTTGCCACCCGACTTGTGAACCGATCCGAGGAGACTGTTGCCCTCGATTCCATCGGCGAGAGAGGTGAGGGTCAGACACTGGAAATTGTCCTTCTGTTGACCGACTGTGAGTATGCGGTCACGGACCGGAGACAGCTTTTCCTCGTCCAGCTTCAGCACGATGCGCGCGCACATCGCGTCCAGCCGCTTGCGCGGGTCCTCGTCGTCGATGTTGAGCGACGAGATGATTTCATTCACCAGATTGCGCTGAACCTTGACCTGCTGCGTATTGATGTCGACGAACATCTCTATTTCCTGCCGGACCGGCAGGTTCTGGTAAGCCAGAACGGAGACGACGGACCGGTCCTCATCGGCATCGCGCCCTGCGTACGCGTAGCCATAGAGCCGATGCTGCCCATCGATTATCCATGCGGACCCGTATTGGCCGGGAAGATCGAGAGTGCCAGTCGCGGTATCTCCCAACGTTTCCTGGCTGTTGAAATTCAGGCCATCGAGCTTAACATTGACGACGATGTTGGTTGGGAACGTGCCGCCGCGATCGAGATAGGCGCCGATTGATCGGAGCCGTGTAGGCTTCACCATGCGCTGGTACGTCTCAAGGTCTTCGTTGGATGTAGCGCCCATATGACTGATGTAGGCGATGCGCAACAGGTCGTGGGGCGACATCAGGAAGCTGTAGAAGGTCGTGTTACCGACTTTGCCACGGTTCGCCGGGACGCGCGTACGCAGACCCTCAACTTTTTCACCCTTGAGATAACGGCCGAGAAACTGGTATCGCGCCGCCGATTTCAGAATACTGGTGAGCTTAAAAAAATACGCGACGTCGGCCTCTGTGATAATCGGCACGCCTGCTGCCGCGGCACGTTGCCGGTCGGCAGTGCGGATGTCGACGTTTCGTGTTGCGATCGCGATTTTGACTTTCAGCTTTGGATCCCGGCCAAACGTCGAATGCACCGCGGTGACGACGTCTTCTCTGATCGCCCCAATCTTGTCGAGCAACTGCTTTACGGACTTGGTTGCAGTATCCTGTGCATGTGTGCATTCGACGACGAAACCGTCTCATCGTCCTTCGCGAAAACATCGAGCTGCCGCCGTGACCCATCCTTCCCCACGATGTAGAAATTTCGATCAGGGTTTAGCGCCTTGAAGCCCATCCGGTAAAGCAGCGTCCAAACATCATCCTCGAGCTGCCGATCGATAGGCTTGGCACGCTCAAGGCGAAGCGACCGCTTGTTTCGCTTCGCGAGCGTCCACCCGTCCGCCTCTTCTGCCGCAAGCTTCATGTCTAGCGCGGCGGCTGAACCGGCCGACACCGTCTTCTCGTCCACCTTCTTCGCTCGCACGACGGACGCAACGCGCAGTTCGTCATCCGAAACCAACATCCCCAAAGAAGCCGCCATCGTCCTTCCCCGCATGCTTGCCGCATCAGTTTGAGCGCAAGTAATCCAATCCGACCCACGATTCACGTATTGCAGTAGAGTATCTACAGCACATATGCCCAAATCGTTGCGCTGTCTTTCTCGGCTCAGTAGAAGCGCTCCCATAAAAGAACCTGGAGCCGGCGGAACATGGCGCTCGGACAAAGACCCGCAATGTCGTTCGGCACATCGATCCGGCGCTATCTGGCGAAATTCCGCCGGATCATTTCTGAGGACTCGTCAAAAGAGGTAACCATGCCCGCCCTATTTGAAGACAAGAAAAGGGATAGGACGTCGCCAAAGAAGGCAGGGGAAGACGATTTTGCGTTTTACGACAGCTCAGCTCGCAAGCCTTTTGCCCTTTATCGTCAGCTCGTAAACGGATGGTTGGCGGAGTTCCCGCAAGCGGAACAGGCCGACTTGGTCAAACGATTACGCGGCGGTTCGAACGTTCAGTATCAAGCGACAATGGCCGAAATTGTTGTTCACGCAGCATTGCGCCAACTCGGACATACCGTGGAGATTCATCCTGTCTCTCCGCATCCAACACGTAGGCCGGACTTCTTGGTCAAGGATGGGAACGGAGGTCCTTTGGCCTTCGTAGAAGTCACGACGTTCGGGCCGGACTTGGAGACAGTGGGCCGAGACAACCGTGAGGCAGCAATTTACAATGCTTTGGAAACGGTGAAGCTGCCAGCTGGGTGGCTGATGGGTTACAGCGTCGAAAAGCACGGCAAATCATCACCCAGTCTTGGCAAGCTCAGATCTGAAGTCGAGGCCTGGGGGGCACAGGAGTGCGGCGACAATGTTCAGCACATGCCCAGCCGCATTTTCGACGCTTCTGACTGGAAGATCGAGCTCACACTTCATGGTGGGTACGACAAGGAGAAGCTGTATGAGCGCAAGATTGCGGCTGCCATGAGCGGTGTGCGATCGGTTGCGCCGCATCTTGACCTCCGCCAGGCCCTTGAGATCAAGGGACAAAGGTACCGGATTTCCGAAACACCGTATCTAATCGTCGTTGCCGACTGCAAAGGATCGATTCCCGTAGGCGACCATGTTGCCGACGCACTGATTGACGCCTTGTTTGGAAGTCCCTGCGTTCATTTTCGCCGACGGCCCGACGGCGGATTTGATACCGAGAACGACCGGACAAATGACGGCTACTGGGGACGCCACGGCGCTCCGCGCAATCGCAATGTGAGCGCCGTCGTCATATTTCCAGAGCCCAATCTTTGGAAACTACGCGACGAACGGTGGCAACCACTCATCGCTTATAATCCGTTTGAAGCCAATCCGCTTTCCAGGGAGTTGTTGCCCTTACCCGGGGTCGGAACAAGAGCAGTGCGAAATCGTACGCGGCCTTTATCAACCAAAGACCGCAATATCCTTGTGATGTATGGCTTTTCATGCGATTCTTCGGGCTGGTCTAAGGAGGTGAGAATGCCTGAAATACTTGCAGCGCTTTCCAACATTCGGACTGTTGAAGAAATGATCGCGGCCTTCCGGGATGAGCAGCATTGCCGTCGGTTGCTGGAAAGCATGGTGTGGCCGGATGGCCGGATCTGCCCCGCCTGCGGATACAAACGCTCGATTGCGCTTGCCGGTCGCGATACCGGCAAGCGTCGCGCCCGACCGGGTCTTTATCAATGTTCCAGCGGCGATTGCCGGTTCCAGTTCACGGTGACGACACACACGCCTCTGCACTCCACGAAGCTTCCCTTGCGTGTTTGGCTGAAGGCCATGTGGCTGTTACTGCAATCCGACAAGGGCTTGTCGTCGGTGCGCCTGGCCGAGGCGCTCGGGGTGAGCCAGCCAACGGCCTGGCGGATGGGACATGCACTGCGTCTCATGGTGGCGCGGGAGAACATGCTCGCCGGCACGGTGGAGATCGACCATTTCCATCTCGGTGGAAGGCCCAGAAAGAATCCCGACGACCCGCCTCCGGGCCGCGGCCGGAAAGGCCAGGCGAATACGGACAAAACGCCAGTCATGGCAATGGTGCGGCGCCCGAGTGACGTCATGCCTGGCACTCTGGCCGGTGACGCGCGTGCCGCGGTCGTGACCAGTCTCTCGGCGCGAGCAAGCGAACGCGTCATTGAAGCGCAGATCGAATTGGGAGCTCATTTGATGAGCGACGAGTGGAAGGCATTCATGGCCATTGGTAGAGCTTTGCCAAGCATGAGACAGTGAAGCATTCCAGCGGTGAGTATGTGCGCGACGCCGTCCACGTCAATTCGGTCGAAGGTTTCAACTCCCGCGTCCGCCGTACCATCGCCGGCGTCTTTCATCATATCAGCCCGCAGCATGCCGACCTGTATTTCCACGAGGTCGGCTTCCGATGGTCGCAGCGCGTCGTCACAGGAAACGTCATTCGCAAAACCCGGCATGGCCGGGAGAGCGTGCGAACCTTGTGGTCGCGCGTGCCGCCTGCGCTGCAATTGACGAATGTTTTTCGCACCGCCACGGGTCGTCAGATGCGCCGAAGCCCGGATGGCGGCATCATCATCAAATCAGCCGTCGCTGTCTTTGGTTGATAAAGGCCTCGTACGCTAAGGTCGAACGGAGCAGGAACGTTATGCGGCACGGCGTAGCCCTGGCGGGAGGCGAAGCGACCTGAAGCCTTCCGGGAGATGTTGCTCGCTATCCCAGGTGTAGATACCTGTCAGGTTGATGTGCTCCCAACTCAGCGGCGAGATATGCTTCAACAGCGTATCTGGGATGTTCCTTCCCGCTCGTTTGAGCTCTGTGACCGCGCGGTCGAGATAGACCGTGTTCCAGTGGACGATCGCGCTGACGACAAGATTGAGCCCCGATGCGCGGAATGCCTGACTTTCGAACGACCGGTCGCGGAGTTCGCCACGCTCATGAAAGAAGACTGCGCGTTTGAGTTTGTGCGCTGCCTCCCCCTTGTTGAGGCCGGCTTGGCAGCGCCGGCGCAGTGTCGAGCTCGAGTACCATTCGATCATGAATAGCGACCGCTCGATGCGGCCGAGTTCCCGAAGAGCCTTGGCCAGTTGGCTTTCCTTCGGTGATGCCGAGAGCTTCTTCAGGATCGTCGAGGGCACAACGGCACGGGTGGTGATCGATGCCGCCAGATGAAGCAGATCGTCCCAGTGATCGAGGATCAGGGTGGTGTTGATTGGCGCTCCGATGTGGTTCGACAGCGCCGGGTATGCATCGCCTTTCTCAAACGTGTGGAACTTCCGATCTTTGAGATTGCGCAGTCGCGGTGCGAACCGCTTGCCGATCAGAGCGAATAGCCCAAAGACGTGATCGCTCGCGCCGCCGGTGTCGGTGAAGTGCTCCTGTATCTCGAGGATTGTGTCCTGATCGAATAATCCGTCGAGCACAAAGGCGGCCTCGCTTTCGGTCGGGCTGATGGGCAAGATGCTGAAGTAGCCGTACTGATCTGACAGATGGCTGTAGAACTTCGATCCGGGCTCACTGCCGTAATGTAGATTGATATCTCCGCGCTTTGCGGCGCGGTCGCTTGCTCGGAAGAATTGGCCATCAGATGACGACGTCGTGCCATTGCCCCAAAGGCGAGAATGCGGATGGCGGGTGTGTGCGTCCGTCACGCAGGCCTGGGCCGCACGGTAGGTTTCTGACCGGGCATGGAAGGTGCGCATCCAACTGATCTGGTGAGCGCTGATCCCTTTGGACGCGCTGGCCATCCGTTTAGGACCAAGGTTGGTTGCATCGGCCAGTACGCCAGCCAGCATGGCCGAGACATTCCTCGGAGTGTCGCCCGTGCGAACATGGGTGAAGCAATCCGCAAAGCCGGTCCATTCATGCACCTCCCTCAAGAGATCTGGCACCTCGACCAACGGATAAAGCTCGCTGATCTCGGCATTCAGTTCCTCGGCTGCAGCGGGAACCTCGCCGGCGGTCGGCGTGACGATCAAGGTACCAGCTTCAAGGCGAACACCGTCGAGCTTCCCGGATCGTGCCCTGTGCGCCAGGCGCTTCAGGTTGAAGTCGAGCATCTGCCGCGCTTCGGTAAGCCACGCCGCACCGCCTTCTTGGACACCAAGTCCGAGGCGACCTTCATCTTTCAGGATTGTGAACGTTGACCGCGGCATCAGGTGCTCGTCGATCGGTCGGAAAGATCGGCTGCCGTCGACCCAAATGTCCGCGGATCTAAGGCGGTCTCGCAAAGCCGCGAGCGTAGCAATCTCATAGAGACGGCGATCGGGCTTCTCCTGCCCGAGGATTAGTCGTCGATCAGCTTGGCTGAGGTGGGTGACCGGGACGCGATCCGGAAGGCTCCGCCGCTTCTCGGCATAGAGCCGTTTCAGCAGCGAAATCGCCGCAAGAAGGGGATCATGGCGGCGCGCTGAGCGGAATGTGAACGCCTGCAGGAACGCACCGGCGTACTTGTTGACGGTCGCATATTGCTCGGCCGCCAAGGTCAAAGGCGACGCCTCGTTATCCTCGACCATCGACTCAAGCTCAGGCTTCATCCGAAGCAACCGGTGCCATCCAACTTCCTGATCGAGAACCTCCAATGCGTTGCGGCCATAATCGTTCGCGGACTGCAGGGCTGTGATCGTGTCCAGGAACATGCGTAGCGCTTTGGCCGTATCCGGCCTGCAGTCCATGTGCCGCTGCTTCTTGCGGTTATTGGCTTGCGAGAACAGCCGGCCGATCAGCTTGATGAACATCGACACTGCATCGTCAGTGAGCTTCTGGCCGAGCTTGATAATCTGCGCCACGATCAGCGCATGTCGACGGCTGGCATTGAAGTCGTTGGCCAGCCATGCCGGTGTGGCGTTGCCCTCACGGATCATCTGATCCCACCGTCCAGACGATATGCGCATCTGCAATTTCGGATCGATTTCTAGCTTGCGCAGGAACGCGATCCGTTCGGTCAGCCCGACCAGGTTTGACGCACCTGGCGCATCCGGCGCTGATCGCAGCCAATGAAAGCGCGTTTGCCCGATGGCCGGGTCAACCTCCAACAGCTTATCCAATGATTGAAGCGTATCGACCGAAATTTCTTCGATCAGCGCTCTCTCCGCCCGCCGACGGGCAATGGCGCGGGCGGCAAGACCGATCCGTTCGATCGTGTCAATTGACGGCAGAAGAGATCCGCGTTCACGAAACATGGAGACAGTAGCACTCGCTATCGCGCCACCGTCGTCGGAGATCGCGGCCGCCTGAATTGCAGCCAACAGCGCAGCTCTACGGTCTTGCCCCGTCGCGCTCCGCGCGGCCAGATAAACCATCAAGCGAGCAATGTGATCGCGACGCGTTTCTTCACGGCGTGCATAGAGCGCAAACTTTCCAGCGTCGGCGCCAATCTGCTCAGCAACGTACTTTAGCATTGCGCGAGGCGGCGTTTCATCGGTCGCCAACACCCTGCCTGGATATCGCATCAAGCAGAGCTGAACGGCAAATCCGAGCTGATTGTGTTCTCGTCTGCGAAGTCCAATTTCAAGCCTGTCAGCCGACGACAACGAATAGTGTCGGATGAGGCCGTCCTCATCGGTTGGTGTATCGAAAAGTCTCTGTCGATCCTGAACCTTGAGAAGCCTCCGTTTACCCATCGCCCAACTCCATCCACGACTAATCTGCCGGGAGCGTTGTCGAGTCGGAGGGGCGAAGAAATCAAAATTGGTGCCCTGCGATGGCAATCCACAGGGATCGGATGCTGCACAGCCGGACTACAGTAGAGTTCATGATCCGTTCGCCCTTAGCGTACGAGGCCTTTATCAACCAAAGACAGCGACGGCTGATTTGATGATGATGCCGCCATCCGGGCTTCGGCGCATCTGACGACCCGTGGCGGTGCGAAAAACATTCGTCAATTGCAGCGCAGGCGGCACGCGCGACCACAAGGTTCGCACGCTCTCCCGGCCATGCCGGGTTTTGCGAATGACGTTTCCTGTGACGACGCGCTGCGACCATCGGAAGCCGACCTCGTGGAAATACAGGTCGGCATGCTGCGGGCTGATATGATGAAAGACGCCGGCGATGGTACGGCGGACGCGGGAGTTGAAACCTTCGACCGAATTGACGTGGACGGCGTCGCGCACATACTCACCGCTGGAATGCTTCACTGTCTCATGCTTGGCAAAGCTCTACCAATGGCCATGAATGCCTTCCACTCGTCGCTCATCAAATGAGCTCCCAATTCGATCTGCGCTTCAATGACGCGTTCGCTTGCTCGCGCCGAGAGACTGGTCACGACCGCGGCACGCGCGTCACCGGCCAGAGTGCCAGGCATGACGTCACTCGGGCGCCGCACCATTGCCATGACTGGCGTTTTGTCCGTATTCGCCTGGCCTTTCCGGCCGCGGCCCGGAGGCGGGTCGTCGGGATTCTTTCTGGGCCTTCCACCGAGATGGAAATGGTCGATCTCCACCGTGCCGGCGAGCATGTTCTCCCGCGCCACCATGAGACGCAGTGCATGTCCCATCCGCCAGGCCGTTGGCTGGCTCACCCCGAGCGCCTCGGCCAGGCGCACCGACGACAAGCCCTTGTCGGATTGCAGTAACAGCCACATGGCCTTCAGCCAAACACGCAAGGGAAGCTTCGTGGAGTGCAGAGGCGTGTGTGTCGTCACCGTGAACTGGAACCGGCAATCGCCGCTGGAACATTGATAAAGACCCGGTCGGGCGCGACGCTTGCCGGTATCGCGACCGGCAAGCGCAATCGAGCGTTTGTATCCGCAGGCGGGGCAGATCCGGCCATCCGGCCACACCATGCTTTCCAGCAACCGACGGCAATGCTGCTCATCCCGGAAGGCCGCGATCATTTCTTCAACAGTCCGAATGTTGGAAAGCGCTGCAAGTATTTCAGGCATTCTCACCTCCTTAGACCAGCCCGAAGAATCGCATGAAAGGCCATAGGTCACAAGGATATTGCGGTCTTTGGTTGATAAAGGCCGCGTGTCTGCGGGAACGGTTCTTGTTCCGACCCCCGATACAGACGAGGCGCGGCTTGCCGCCGAGCGGCCGTGCATGTCATCGAAGGCCCGCTGATGGCCGGCATGAACGTTGTCGGCGATCTGTTCGGCGCGGGAAAAATGTTCCTGCCGCAAGTGGTGAAGTCCGCGCGGGTGATGAAACAGGCCGTCGCCGGATTGTTGCCGCACATGGAGGCTGAGAAGCTGGCCAACGCCGCCAATGGCATCGACAATGGCGAGCGCCAGACGGCGGGCAAGATCCTGATGGCGACGGTCAAGGGCGACGTCCACGACATCGGCAAGAACATCGTCGGCGTGGTTCTGGCCTGCAACAACTACGAGATCATCGACCTCGGCGTCATGGTGCCGGCGGCAAAAATCCTGCAGACGGCGCGCGAGAGACAAGTCGACATCATCGGCCTGTCCGGCCTGATCACGCCGTCGCTCGACGAGATGGCGCACATGGCCGCCGAGATGGAGCGTGAAGGCTTCGACATTCCGCTTCTGATCGGCGGCGCGACGACCAGCCGCGTGCACACGGCGGTGAAGATCCACCCGCGTTATACCAGGGGGCAGACGGTCTATGTCACCGACGCCAGCCGGGCGGTCGGCGTTGTGTCCTCCTTGCTGTCAAACGAGACCAAGGGCGGTTATGTCGACGCGGTTCGCGCCGAGTACAAGAAGGTCGCCGATGCGCATGCCCGCTCCGAAGCCGACAAGCAGCGGCTGCCGCTGGCCAGGGCACGAGCCAACGCGCACAGGATCGACTGGTCTGCCTATGAGCCGCCGAAGCCGTCTTTCACAGGCATCAAGGTTTACGAGAACTGGGACCTCGCCGAACTGGCGCGCTATATCGACTGGACGCCGTTTTTCCAGACCTGGGAGCTGAAGGGCCGTTATCCAAAAATCCTCGAGGACGAAGCGCAGGGGCCCGCTGCCCGTCAGCTGTTCGAGGACGCACAGGCGATGCTGAAGAAGATCATCGCCGAAAAATGGTTCGCGCCACGCGGCGTCATCGGCTTCTGGCCGGCCAATGCCGTCGGCGACGACATCAGGCTGTTCATTGACGAGGCACGATCCGGGGAATTGGCGACGTTCTTCACTTTGCGCCAGCAACTGACCAAGCGCGACCGCAAGGCCAATGTCGCGCTGTCGGATTTCGTCGCCCCGTCGGACAGCGGCAAGCCCGATTATATCGGCGGCTTCATCGTCACCGCCGGCATCGAGGAAGTGGCGATCGCCGAGCGTTTCGAGCGGGCCAATGACGATTACTCCTCGATCATGGTCAAGGCGCTGGCCGACCGCTTTGCCGAAGCCTTTGCCGAGCGCATGCATGAGAAGGTGCGCCAGGAGTTCTGGGGCTACGCGCCCGACGAAGCGCTGGCGCCCGACGAACTGATCGGTGAACCCTACCGTGGCATCCGCCCGGCGCCCGGCTATCCCGCACAGCCCGACCACACCGAGAAGGCGACGCTGTTCCGGCTGCTCGACGGGGAGGGCAATGCGGGCGTGAGCCTGACCGAAAGCTATGCGATGTGGCCGGGCTCGTCGGTGTCGGGGATCTACCTGTCGCATCCCGAAAGCTATTATTTCGGCGTCGCCAAGGTCGAACGCGACCAGGTCGAGGATTATGCGCGCCGCAAGGCGATGCCATTGGCGGAGGTCGAGCGCTGGCTCGGACCGATCCTCAACTATGTTCCGGTGCCCCATGCCGAGGCGGCTGAATAGCGAGGGGAAGCTCTGTCGTTTCGCTTTAACAGTGCTGGTGTTTTGCGTGCCACGCTGTCATGCGCGGCAAGCCAGACCTGTCGAATCCTCATGTCGATCCCTGGTGTTGGTGTGACCGTCGTGACGTCCTTTGTGTCGGCCATCGAAGATCCAGAGAATTTCAAGACATCTCGCTCCGTCGCCGCCTGGCTGGGCCTGACGACCCGCCGCTACCAATCGCGCTAGGTCGACTATCACGGCCTATCTCGGGTCGTGGCGATCCTCGCATGCGTGCCCTTCCTACGAGTCGGCGACGGTCATCCTGGCCCGCAGGGCCGCCGACGGCACCGTAAACTTAACGCTGTGAAACCAAGATCTGGGAGTGAGGCTTTGGTTCATTCGGCGTGAAGGCGGGCGATTTGGCGCCATGCTTGCATGGCAGTTGCTCGCAGTTCTCGATGGTGGGTGGATGGAATATCGTGGCGGGGAACGTTAAAGAGGTTGGCGATCGGGTCGTGGACGGAAACGAAACGCTGAAGATGTCGCGCTGACTTGAAGCGCTTCATGACCCTCTCCCGCCGTCGGACGGGTTGATGAGAGTTCTCCGCCCGATTGTTCAGGCCCTTGTGCGAGCGATGCTCGACGCCTGGCATGATCTCCCGCTTCGCCGCACCGTAGGATCGAAGCTTGTCGGTGATCATCACACGCGGCGAACGGCCTTGCCCTTTCAGAAGCTTTCGCATCAAGCGCTTTGCCGCCTTGGCATTGCGACGGCTTTGCACCAACACGTCGAGAACAAACCCGTCCTGATCAACGGCGCGCCAAAGCCAGTGTTTCTTTCCACCGATGGTGATGACAACCTCATCGAGATGCCATTTGTCGCCGAGCTTGCCGGCCGATCGCTTCCGGATATCATTGGCAAAGTGTCTGCCAAATTTCTCAGCCCAAAGTCGCACGGTCTGGTGAGAGACGATGACGCCACGAGCTGCCAGCATATCCTCGACCATCCGCAGGCTGAGCGGAAACCGGAAATAGAGCCAAACGGCATGGGCAATCACCTGCGCCGGAAATCGGTGGCGACGATAAAGAGGATCACGGGAAAATCTGGTCATGCCGCCAGATCCCACATTTTGATCGATGCCCGGTTAACGTTACGGTGCCGTTTGAGCGGATGTTTGCCAGGCAGGTATGCGTAGTTGGGGAAATTCCTTTTTTTTGGCAGCAAGCAAGAACGTGATAGACCCAGCAATCACGAACGCACGTTGATGGCAATTCACGTCACATGGAATCTGACGGGACACCGCCCTGCATTGGCTGTTTTTGGGTCCTGCCATTCCTGAAGATTTCTGCTTCCGCCGTACACGCACGACGCCGGGCGTCTCCGGCGGCAGAGACCGATAGCGCTTGACCGTCTTGAAGCCCGACTACTCGCGCACCCTTTCGCCGAGCTGTCAACAAAAAAGCCTCTCTAACTCCGCCCTAATACGACTCACAATTGTGAACGTTGTCCGCCAAAAATTTAACCATCGTTAGTAAACTAGCAATAAAAATGTAAAGTGTTTTCACATATCTTCCCTTGCTTCTGCCCTAAACCAGGTGTTTATTCCATTTATAAGGTAATGTTGGACGCGCAAACCAAAAGAAAAGCGATACTGTACTTATGAAAAGAAACCTAGTGTCTGCCGCAGGGGCTGTAAGCGCCACTCGTTTGCGCAACGCCGAACGCATCGGATTCATTGGTACTGGTAGTATGGGACGACCGATGATCGCCAAGCTCTTGGAAGCCGGCTATCTGGTGGACGTCTACGACATCGATCCCGCAGCTGCGAAACACGTGCTGGAAAAGGGAGCTCGGTGGCATGACGCACCGCGCGACGCGGCCCGCGATTGCGAAATTGTCATCACCTGCCTGCCGCTGCCACACGACGTCTTTGACAACATGACGGGCGAGCAAGGCGCTTTGGCGGGAATGGCACCGGGGAGCGTGTGGATCGATACGTCCACCACCGACTACCACAACACGATCGAGATCGCCCGCCGGGCCGCAGCAATTGGCGTGGATACACTAGAAGCGCCCGTGAGCAACTTGTCTCACATGGGGGTCGATTTCGCCAATGTCAGCTTCTTCGTCGGCGGGCAATCGGAGGTCTATGGGCGTTGCGAGGCGGTATTGCAAACCATGGGAGCCATCTCCTTCCATGTCGGAGACATCGGTCAGGGCCAATCAGTCAAATTGCTGACGAACCTACTCTTTTACGCTGCAGCAGTTGCGAGCGGCGACGCGCTCTGCCGAAGTGTGCGCGATGGCGTTCCAGCGCAGCAGGCGTGGCGCAAGTTTGTCGGCTCTTCGGCGAACTGCGTTGCAATCGAGCAGTTCGTCCCGTTTCTCCTGGATGGCAGCTACGATCGCTCTTGCACTCTGGAGATCACGGTGAAGGATATGGGCTTGACCGTCCAACTGGCTGATGAACTCGGCGTGAGACTGCCGATCGGGCGCGCCGTCGAAAAGTGTTACAGCCAGGCGGGACGGAAGTTCGACCGATACGACAACCACCTGCGTGTCGTTGAACTGGCGCAGGTGGCCTTCGGCGTTCGAGTGCAAGTGGCGGGCTATCGCGCGCCATCCAAGTACGGTGCCGACCCCGCGCATCCGCCAGACCAGGAATTCCTCACAGATCCCGTCGGACGGATCAAACCGAAGCGCGAGCATGTGTTTCCGCTCGACGACGCCCCACTCAGTGACATCCAGATACGCTTGCTCAAGTCTCTGGTCGACGAGCTCACCCACGTCAATCGCCTGATCCTTGACGAGGCGTTTGATCTCGGACGCGGCATGGGCCTGAGCGATGCCCTGATCTACGACGTGATCACCTGGAGCGTAGGAGCCTCCGCATGGTCGGACAGCCATGCTCAGCAATACGGCAACGAGGACCTCATTGATCGAGCCGGTGCCATTGCGCCGCCGCTGACGACCGTACCGCATCTCATCTGCCCTACACGGAGGAAACTGTCATGACCACCCTCGACCAGCAGACGACACTGGAGCAAGCCGCGCGAAAGCGCATCAAGGATTCCCATGCCCTCGACGGCGACGTCAGTCGCTTGGCCCACTTCTATCGCGGATGGGCTAGTTCCTATGAACTGGATGTCGGCCGCGACGGATACTGCGGGCCGACGGTGGTTGCGGAACTCGCGAGCGCCGTGCAGACAGCGTATTTTGCCAATGAGCGAGCAGCCATCGCAATCCTGGACGCCGGGTGCGGAACAGGCCTCGTTGGCGTGGAATTGAAGCGCATCGGCTTCCAGTTGCTCGACGGGTTCGACCTTTCCGAAGAGATGGCCGAAAAGGCCCGGAAAACTGGTGTCTACCAGGATGTCCAAGGCGATGTCGACCTTAACGGGCCGCTCTCCGACCACTCAAGCGCGAGCTATGACATCACGGTCTGCTGCGGCGTCTTCACGCTCGGGCATGTCGGACCGAATGCACTGCGCGAACTGGCTCGCGTCACGCGCCCCAACGGATTCATCATCGCAAGCACCCGAAAGAGCTATGCGGAGGCCACATCCTTTGAAGATGAGGTGCGGCGTCTGCAGGATGCGGGCGTGCTTGTGACGGCACAGTGCCTAAATGACGGCAAATATATCGCGGAGGAGGGCGCGCATTACTGGGTTTTCAAAGTGCCCGATAGGGTCTTTGCAGAAACGGAGCAGGAGCTATGATCACGCTACCGCAAATCTCACTGGCAAAACTGGCAGCCGATGCAACCCGACACGAAGAGCGCGAGCGCCTACGCCTGGCCTGCGAGGAGTACGGGTTCTTCTACCTTGAGCACGGAATCCCGAAAGAACAGATCGCAGAAGCGATCCAGGCTTCCCGGCGGTTCTTCGCGTTGCCACAGGCGACAAAGGAACGTTACGGTCACTCCGCCCAAGAGGTGTACCCCGCTACCGCCCGTGGATACAGTCCGTTGTACGGTGAAATGCTACATCCCGAGGCCGGCCCCGATCCGAAGGAAATGTTCGACCTCGGAATCGAGAACGAAGGCGATCGGCGTCCGTTTGCTGGTTGCACACGCCTTCCGGATGACGCGGTGGCCCCTGGCTTCGCCCGAAGCCTGCTTGCTTTGCAGGCTACCGTGGTCAATGAGGTTGTGCCGAAGCTCGGGATGGCGCTGGCCGACCTGCTCGAAATGGAAGAGGGCTGGTTCCGACGCTATTTCAACCCGCCGACGGTCCTGCAGCGCGTGATCCGATATCCATCTACTGGCGGCACGGCCGGAAAGCATACCGACAATGGATTCTTCACGCTGTTGCTGCAGGAGGAACTCCCCACGCGTTCCTTGCAGGTGTGGTTCGGGGGGCGCTGGGTGCCGGCGCCGAGCCTCCCCGACAGTCTCGTTGTCAATCTGGGCGACATGCTTCAAGCCTTGAGCGATGACCGATTCAAGAGCACGCCCCATCAGGTCGTGCACAATGGTCCGGCTGAACGAATTTCTCTTCCCTTCTTTATCTATCCCGACATCGACGCTCGCCTGACTTCCCGGCAAGGCAAGCACACCTTCAGTGTCGTGGAAATGATGTTTCGCAACTTCGAATCAATCTGGGATACCGGGAATGGCGCTGGACATGCACGAGAGTTGCAGTAAGCCGTTCGGTTTCTCGAGCTTGCGTGAATATGGTGACGACGTATCGCTTAGTTCGGCAGGTGCCGACGTGGAACTATCTCGTCGCCCACGCCCATGGGCGCATCACTGTTGTGGATCATGAGCGCTACGTACGTCGCAACGTCGCGAAGCTCACACATATGCATGAAGCCACGCAGCCGGCCCCGTGGAAGATGGGCGACGCGCGAAAGATTTCATCGAAACTATGCTCAAAGCTCAAAGCGATCCGTGGCTTTGGAGATCACCAGCCTGGTTGGGAAATCCAAACTCAGTCTAAACAAGAGGTGCGCGACATTCAGAACGCTACGGAAACGCCCAAGGAGCCAATGGGGTGGGACAAGCGATGCTCGAATCCGCAGCGGCCAAATCCGATTAGCTTTTACCTTCGTGAAGAATTGGGTTGCGCCGAAGCCGCTGTTCTGGACTGCCCAATGTTAACCTATGCGTTGCAGCTGAACACCTATTTAAAACATCTTGGCCCCAGTGCATTATTGGGACACAGATATACGGTAGGCATGTCGGCGCCGTCATGAGGCGTCAATCCTAAGCGGCAGGAACCCTTCGCCATCGACCATGAGATGGTCTGACCAGACGTAATCGCCCGTGATGTTGATATGGTCCCAGCCCAACGGCGAGAGCTGCGGGATTATCCGCTCATCGAATGCCGTTCCGCGCCGGCGCATCGCTTCGACGACGCGACCGAGATAGCGGCAGTTGAACAGGATGATGGCTGCGGTGACGAGGTTGAGGGCGGCGGCGCGGCTGGCCTGGTTTTCGTGCCCACGGTCCCGGAAACGCCCAAGGCGGTGGAAAGCCACTGCTCGGGAGAGCGAGTTCTTCGCTTCGCCCTTGTTGAGTTCGGCGGTGACGAGCCGGCGGAGCTCGGGATCCTCGAACCAGCGCAAGGTGAACAGCGTGCGCTCGATGCGGCCGATTTCGCGCAGCGCGGCGGCCAGACTGTTTTGCTGCCGGTAAGCGCTAAGTTTCTTCAGGATGAGCGACGGTGTCACCACCCGGTTCCTGAGCGCCTGGATTATCCTTTGAACATCCTCCCAGTGTGTCCGGATCAACCCGGCGTCGAGGCGATGGCCGAACAACGGCGCCAGTGGACCGTACCGCGCTTTCGGCTCGAACGCGTAGAGTTTGCGATCCGACAGGCGCGGGATACGGGGTTCGAAGGAAAGTCCGAGCAGGTGCATGACGGCGAAGACGATGTCCGACGCGCCACCACCATCGACATGAAGTGCTGCGACGTTCACGCTGCTCTCGTGACCGAGGATGCCGTCCAATGAATGGATGGCTTCTCCGGCGGTGCCAGCTATGACCTTCTGGTGGAGCGGCGCGTAACGGTCGGTGATCGTGGTGTAGATTTTGACGATCGGATCGCGGCCGTAATGCGCGTTGACGGCGCCGCCAGCTTCGCCGGGGCCGCCGAGATAAAAGGCCTGCCCGTCCGCCGATGCCCGCCACCCTTCGCCGAACCAGGCCGACAGCGGCTCGGCGTGGATCGCATCGGTGAGGCCGGCGAGTGCCGCCCGGAATGTGTCCTCACGCATGTGCCATGTCTGCATCCGCAATAGCGCCCGACGGGAGCCTGCTCCGCTTATCTCGGCCATGCGCGACAAGCCAAGGTTCGTCGCCTCGGCGATGAGCGTCGCCATGAAGGCGCGAATGTTGTCGGGTGGCAGACTGGTCGAGACGTGACCGAATTGACTTGTGAATCCTGTCCAGCGGTCGACCTGATCGAGCATGTCGGTAATCCGCACGCGCGGCATCAGCCGGTAGATGGCGGCGGAAACGGCGCCGGCGCCCTCGGCCTCGTTGTCCTTCTGCTCCTTCGGGAAACGGAGCTTGCCGCCGGTGAACATGGCCACATCCTTGCCCGACAGCCCGCGCGCCGTGGCAAGGAGGGCGGCATCGAGTTCGGCCGCGCGAGCCTCTATGTAGGTCTCGGCACCAACCACCGGAACGGTCGGCAGCCGCGAAGGGGGGAGGTTCGTTGCAGGCGAAGCCGGCGTAAGGAGCGTATCGAGCGAGCGATGGATTCGCGATGTCGGCACCCACACGTCACCGCTGGCGAGAGCGTTGGACAGTGCGAAGAAAGTGACGAGTTCGTAGTAGGTCCGGTCAACCGAACCCTCCTTGAAGACGTGTCGATACCAGCGTCTTTCGATATGGCCGAGAGGCAAACTCGCCGGTAATGACTTGCGCCAGTCACCGCCAAGGTCGCGCAGAACGGTAGCCGCTGAAAGCAATGGCTGAGACGCCCGACGCCCCTCGAACGTGAAGCTCGCCAGGAGTCGGGCGCCGATCTGCTTGAACACGCGGTGCTCGTGGGAAAGCTCGCCGAGTACGTCCGGCCTTCCGGGACGAATTGTACGCCGAATGATGGCGGCGTCGGCTTCGACGACGTCGAGCGCCGCGATCGCGGTGACGGCCGCTTTGATGTCGCCGTCTTTCCTCGCGGTCCTCACCAAAGCGTCCAGCACATCGGCGATGCGAGTCAGCCGTGTTCGGCCCTGTTCGGTGGAGGCGGCGATCGTCTCCTCGAGCCGCTTTCGGGCACGCAGGTTCGCGCGGCCGACGAGCGACTGGAACATGGTAAGCGCGCCATCGGTCAGCGCGATCCCGAGTTCGCTCAGCGTCGCCATCATGATGGTGTGCCGGCGGGCAGGTCCCATCTGCTGAAAAGCCTGCGCCGTATAGAGGCTGCCCTCCTTCGCCATCTGCGCCATGCGGGGCCCGAGGCCGGGACGCGAAACAACAACATCGCCGCCAATCGTGCGGACGAGGGTGAGCTTGTCGAGAAGTTCGAGAAGCGGCCTCCCACCGACCCTGGAGGGCGGCTCACGCAGCCAAGACAGCCGGCTTTGGCGGACATGTATCTTATCCGACAGAAGTGCATCAAGCTGCAGACGCTGCGCATCCGATAGAAGAGAATTGATCTCAGCTACCACGGCGGCATCGGCCGCGTGCATCGCCGCGGCGGCCATGCGCTCGACCACGCTGATGCCGGGAATAATGATCTGCTCGGCGCGCATCCGTTCGATCAGCCGATCGAGCAGCACGCGCCCGTCGGTCAAACCGACGGCTTCGCGCTCCGCCCAGGCGGCGAGTTCTGCTCGCGTCGGCCTGGTGAAATCCCGAAAACCATGACGCTGTTTGATCGCCGCCAGTTGTTCATATCGGGTGGCTCCACGTCGGGCGAACAAGGATATCGCTTCGGCATCGGCACCGACCTGTTCTGCGATATGATTGAGCATGATGCCCGGCAGGAATTCGCCGCGCCGAAGATATCGACCGGGGTAGCGCAGGCAACAGAGCTGAAGCGCGTAACCGAGCCGGGTCTCGGGCATCCGGCTTTGGGCGATCGCCGCGAGGTCATCGGAGGTGAGGCTATGATACCGGACGGTTTCATCTTCCCTGTCCGGCAATGCCAAAAGCTTCTCCCGCTGCGTCTTGGTCATCGATATCCGAGCCGGCATCGTTCATCCCTTCACAAACCACTTGCCTTACGACGTCATAATGAAAGAGGATTGTGAAAGGCTCTGCACCTAGATTCTCGTAGATGCCGGCGGCCTTCCATAAACGACCGTTTTCGAAAGGAACCATGGTGCTGATCGGCTATGCCCGGGTGAGCAAGGGGGACGACCAGTCGAACAAGGCGCAAGCCAAGGCTCTCGCCGATGCAGGTTGCAAGCGCATCTTCAAGGAAGAAGCGTCTGGCGGTCGCTGGGAACGGCCTGAATTACACAGTTGATGCTTGATCACTTGAGGCAGGGCACCGTTGTCGTCTGGAAGCTCGACCGCCTGTCACGCTCGCTCAAGGGGGTCGGAACAAGAGCAGTGCGAAATCGTACGCTAAGGGCGAACGGATCGTGAACTCTACTGTAGTCCGGCTGTGCAGCATCCGATCCCTGTGGATTGCCATCGCAGGGCACCAATTTTGATTTCTTCGCCCCTCCGACTCGACAACGCTCCCGGCAGATTAGTCGTGGATGGAGTTGGGCGATGGGTAAACGGAGGCTTCTCAAGGTTCAGGATCGACAGAGACTTTTCGATACACCAACCGATGAGGACGGCCTCATCCGACACTATTCGTTGTCGTCGGCTGACAGGCTTGAAATTGGACTTCGCAGACGAGAACACAATCAGCTCGGATTTGCCGTTCAGCTCTGCTTGATGCGATATCCAGGCAGGGTGTTGGCGACCGATGAAACGCCGCCTCGCGCAATGCTAAAGTACGTTGCTGAGCAGATTGGCGCCGACGCTGGAAAGTTTGCGCTCTATGCACGCCGTGAAGAAACGCGTCGCGATCACATTGCTCGCTTGATGGTTTATCTGGCCGCGCGGAGCGCGACGGGGCAAGACCGTAGAGCTGCGCTGTTGGCTGCAATTCAGGCGGCCGCGATCTCCGACGACGGTGGCGCGATAGCGAGTGCTACTGTCTCCATGTTTCGTGAACGCGGATCTCTTCTGCCGTCAATTGACACGATCGAACGGATCGGTCTTGCCGCCCGCGCCATTGCCCGTCGGCGGGCGGAGAGAGCGCTGATCGAAGAAATTTCGGTCGATACGCTTCAATCATTGGATAAGCTGTTGGAGGTTGACCCGGCCATCGGGCAAACGCGCTTTCATTGGCTGCGATCAGCGCCGGATGCGCCAGGTGCGTCAAACCTGGTCGGGCTGACCGAACGGATCGCGTTCCTGCGCAAGCTAGAAATCGATCCGAAATTGCAGATGCGCATATCGTCTGGACGGTGGGATCAGATGATCCGTGAGGGCAACGCCACACCGGCATGGCTGGCCAACGACTTCAATGCCAGCCGTCGACATGCGCTGATCGTGGCGCAGATTATCAAGCTCGGCCAGAAGCTCACTGACGATGCAGTGTCGATGTTCATCAAGCTGATCGGCCGGCTGTTCTCGCAAGCCAATAACCGCAAGAAGCAGCGGCACATGGACTGCAGGCCGGATACGGCCAAAGCGCTACGCATGTTCCTGGACACGATCACAGCCCTGCAGTCCGCGAACGATTATGGCCGCAACGCATTGGAGGTTCTCGATCAGGAAGTTGGATGGCACCGGTTGCTTCGGATGAAGCCTGAGCTTGAGTCGATGGTCGAGGATAACGAGGCGTCGCCTTTGACCTTGGCGGCCGAGCAATATGCGACCGTCAACAAGTACGCCGGTGCGTTCCTGCAGGCGTTCACATTCCGCTCAGCGCGCCGCCATGATCCCCTTCTTGCGGCGATTTCGCTGCTGAAACGGCTCTATGCCGAGAAGCGGCGGAGCCTTCCGGATCGCGTCCCGGTCACCCACCTCAGCCAAGCTGATCGACGACTAATCCTCGGGCAGGAGAAGCCCGATCGCCGTCTCTATGAGATTGCTACGCTCGCGGCTTTGCGAGACCGCCTTAGATCCGCGGACATTTGGGTCGACGGCAGCCGATCTTTCCGACCGATCGACGAGCACCTGATGCCGCGGTCAACGTTCACAATCCTGAAAGATGAAGGTCGCCTCGGACTTGGTGTCCAAGAAGGCGGTGCGGCGTGGCTTACCGAAGCGCGGCAGATGCTCGACTTCAACCTGAAGCGCCTGGCGCACAGGGCACGATCCGGGAAGCTCGACGGTGTTCGCCTTGAAGCTGGTACCTTGATCGTCACGCCGACCGCCGGCGAGGTTCCCGCTGCAGCCGAGGAACTGAATGCCGAGATCAGCGAGCTTTATCCGTTGGTCGAGGTGCCAGATCTCTTGAGGGAGGTGCATGAATGGACCGGCTTTGCGGATTGCTTCACCCATGTTCGCACGGGCGACACTCCGAGGAATGTCTCGGCCATGCTGGCTGGCGTACTGGCCGATGCAACCAACCTTGGTCCTAAACGGATGGCCAGCGCGTCCAAAGGGATCAGCGCTCACCAGATCAGTTGGATGCGCACCTTCCATGCCCGGTCAGAAACCTACCGTGCGGCCCAGGCCTGCGTGACGGACGCACACACCCGCCATCCGCATTCTCGCCTTTGGGGCAATGGCACGACGTCGTCATCTGATGGCCAATTCTTCCGAGCAAGCGACCGCGCCGCAAAGCGCGGAGATATCAATCTACATTACGGCAGTGAGCCCGGATCGAAGTTCTACAGCCATCTGTCAGATCAGTACGGCTACTTCAGCATCTTGCCCATCAGCCCGACCGAAAGCGAGGCCGCCTTTGTGCTCGACGGATTATTCGATCAGGACACAATCCTCGAGATACAGGAGCACTTCACCGACACCGGCGGCGCGAGCGATCACGTCTTTGGGCTATTCGCTCTGATCGGCAAGCGGTTCGCACCGCGACTGCGCAATCTCAAAGATCGGAAGTTCCACACGTTTGAGAAAGGCGATGCATACCCGGCGCTGTCGAACCACATCGGAGCGCCAATCAACACCACCCTGATCCTCGATCACTGGGACGATCTGCTTCATCTGGCGGCATCGATCACCACCCGTGCCGTTGTGCCCTCGACGATCCTGAAGAAGCTCTCGGCATCACCGAAGGAAAGCCAACTGGCCAAGGCTCTTCGGGAACTCGGCCGCATCGAGCGGTCGCTATTCATGATCGAATGGTACTCGAGCTCGACACTGCGCCGGCGCTGCCAAGCCGGCCTCAACAAGGGGGAGGCAGCGCACAAACTCAAACGCGCAGTCTTCTTTCATGAGCGTGGCGAACTCCGCGACCGGTCGTTCGAAAGTCAGGCATTCCGCGCATCGGGGCTCAATCTTGTCGTCAGCGC
Source organism: Mesorhizobium subarcticum (assembly GCF_055456085.1). Taxonomy (NCBI): domain Bacteria; kingdom Pseudomonadati; phylum Pseudomonadota; class Alphaproteobacteria; order Hyphomicrobiales; family Phyllobacteriaceae; genus Mesorhizobium; species Mesorhizobium subarcticum. The sequence continues at coordinate 58,038 of NZ_JBVBEG010000003.1, forward strand.
GATCGTCCACTGGAACACGGTCTATCTCGACCGCGCGGTCACAGAGCTCAAACGAGCGGGAAGGAACATCCCAGATACGCTGTTGAAGCATATCTCGCCGCTGAGTTGGGAGCACATCAACCTGACAGGTATCTACACCTGGGATAGCGAGCAACATCTCCCGGAAGGCTTCAGGTCGCTTCGCCTCCCGCCAGGGCTACGCCGTGCCGCATAACGTTCCTGCTCCGTTCGACCTTAGCGTACGAGGCCTTTATCAACCAAAGACCGCAATATCCTTGTGACCTATGGCCTTTCATGCGATTCTTCGGGCTGGTCTAAGGAGGTGAGAATGCCTGAAATACTTGCAGCGCTTTCCAACATTCGGACTGTTGAAGAAATGATCGCGGCCTTCCGGGATGAGCAGCATTGCCGTCGGTTGCTGGAAAGCATGGTGTGGCCGGATGGCCGGATCTGCCCCGCCTGCGGATACAAACGCTCGATTGCGCTTGCCGGTCGCGATACCGGCAAGCGTCGCGCCCGACCGGGTCTTTATCAATGTTCCAGCGGCGATTGCCGGTTCCAGTTCACGGTGACGACACACACGCCTCTGCACTCCACGAAGCTTCCCTTGCGTGTTTGGCTGAAGGCCATGTGGCTGTTACTGCAATCCGACAAGGGCTTGTCGTCGGTGCGCCTGGCCGAGGCGCTCGGGGTGAGCCAGCCAACGGCCTGGCGGATGGGACATGCACTGCGTCTCATGGTGGCGCGGGAGAACATGCTCGCCGGCACGGTGGAGATCGACCATTTCCATCTCGGTGGAAGGCCCAGAAAGAATCCCGACGACCCGCCTCCGGGCCGCGGCCGGAAAGGCCAGGCGAATACGGACAAAACGCCAGTCATGGCAATGGTGCGGCGCCCGAGTGACGTCATGCCTGGCACTCTGGCCGGTGACGCGCGTGCCGCGGTCGTGACCAGTCTCTCGGCGCGAGCAAGCGAACGCGTCATTGAAGCGCAGATCGAATTGGGAGCTCATTTGATGAGCGACGAGTGGAAGGCATTCATGGCCATTGGTAGAGCTTTGCCAAGCATGAGACAGTGAAGCATTCCAGCGGTGAGTATGTGCGCGACGCCGTCCACGTCAATTCGGTCGAGGGCTTCAACTCCCGCGTCCGCCGTACCATCGCCGGCGTCTTTCATCATATCAGCCCGCAGCATGCCGACCTGTATTTCCACGAGGTCGGCTTCCGATGGTCGCAGCGCGTCGTCACAGGAAACGTCATTCGCAAAACCCGGCATGGCCGGGAGAGCGTGCGAACCTTGTGGTCGCGCGTGCCGCCTGCGCTGCAATTGACGAATGTTTTTCGCACCGCCACGGGTCGTCAGATGCGCCGAAGCCCGGATGGCGGCATCATCATCAAATCAGCCGTCGCTGTCTTTGGTTGATAAAGGCCGCGTACGATTTCGCACTGCTCTTGTTCCGACCCCTTGGCGCGATCCGAGGGCAGGATCGGCGGCCGCCGCAAGAAGCTCAATCCAAAGAAACGGCTGGAAATCGCCGAGAGCGTCTTGTCCGGACGCAAGTCAGCCGCTGAAATGGCGCGGCTCTACGAAGTCAGCCAGCCAACGGTATCGAGAATTATAGCCGAGCACAGACGGAAGGTGGGAAAAGGCCATGCCCAACAGCCATGACCTCAAGGGTCTGATGAAGTTCCTCTCCCGCGACGAATGGCGTGATTGTTTCGAAGACACTCTCGACGATCATTTCGGGCCGGTTCTCGACGCCAGCAACATGGAGTTCGATGATCTGGCCGAGATGCTCGGCGATCATTGGGCAATGACGCTTTGGGGCTGCGCCTTCGAGGATTTCCTCACTCAGGATTTCGACGTCGAGGGCGGCAATATCGCTGACGACTATCTGAAGCGGCGCGGTTGGAAGGAAGGCGCCCAGGCAAAAGCTTATATGAAGGCGCTCCGGACGTCGGTCATGAGCCTCTACGAAGTCAGCGACATCGTGTCGGGCAAATCCCTGATGGCCCGCGATCTCATCCGCGGTGGTGATCCTGTCCTGGTCAGCGAGGGCACTGCCACGAAGACATTGCAGCAATGGGACAGGGTTGCGGCCAGAGTCGTTCCCGTTGCGGGCAAGAACATCATTGGCGGAGGATTGCTACCGTTCACACCGGAAGCTTCCGACGCGCTGTTCGATGGTTTGCGGGCGATCTTTGGCAAGGGTCGGTCCAAAAAACTGCCCGTACCAACAAACGAAGAACTTCAACAGGCCGCGCCGGTATTTACCCTCTCATGGCTGTTCGACACCCTGGATCGGACGATGCGGATGGAGCAGACCACCTTCGAGAATGGCGACGGCGACGCAATCATCTTCCACGATGTCCGCTTTCCGCTGGCATCCGGGATCACCCCGAAAGAAATCACCGCCCAGTTGAAGACAGTCCCGGCTCTGCGACAGGAGAACGCGAAATTCTGGAACTGGCTTGGCGACATCCCGAAGGGAAGGCTCAAGGCCGGCAAATCTGGAAACCTCGCATGGGACACTTCCATGGAGGACGGCGCGCGGGTGCTGGGCAATGTGGAACTGAAGGGCCGCTTCCTGCACCTGTCGACCAATTCCGCCGCCCGAGCCGAAAAAGGAACGGCGCTGATGCAGGGGGCGCTGAACGATCTGGTTGGAAAGCCGCTCACTGAAATCCGTACCGTCGAGCAAATGATGGCCGAAAGGCCCGTCCACAAGGATACGGCTCGTCCGGAGCTGCCACCCGAGATCGCCAGGTCGCGAGAAGGCCGCCGAATGGCTCAAATATCTTGAAAACCGTTCTTCAAGCCAGCCTGACCCCAACGATCCCATGGCGACCTATGATTTCCAGTGGATCAGGACCGAACTCGGTATCGAAAATCTCCGCCGATAATCGCTACCGTATATCTGTGTCCCTATAATGTACTGGAGCCATCTTGGATGATCCTCGTGCAGGGCGCCGTAAGCTGTGACCAGACTGCAGCCACGGCACGTGGCATTTTCTCGGCAACAACGAGGTCCGTTCGGTTGAGAATGGCCCGAAAATCCATTTAGCCGCGCCGCACACCGCTGGGCGCCTCACCGAAATGGTCACGAAAACATTTTGAAAAATGCGATGATGAGACGAAGCCGCAAGCAACTGCCACCTGCAGCACGGACATATCGGTTAATTCGAGTAGTTGGCGCGCCCGCGCCAATCTTAGCAAAAGATAGTATTGCATCGGCGTCGCCTTGAGATGGTGAAGAAAGAGGCGCTGGATTTGCCTGCAAGAAAGGCCCTGCTGTTGAGCAATAGCGCGAATCGACAACGGCTCATCTACAGAATTTTCCATGATGCGAATGATGCGGATCAGCTTTTCGCTCGCGCCGCTGAAGCGAAGCCCAAGGGGAGCTGATTGGCAGCTTTCCCCCTCGCGCCATCGATCGGCTGTGAGGAAACGGCAGACTGATCGCGCGACATCGGCACCACATCGGTGTTCTACTGAGCTGATCGCGAGATCAAAGGCAGCAAATTCGCCGGCGCAAGTGACTATTCCTTTTTGCTCGACGAAGAGAGCGTCAGTCAGCTTGAGGCCTTCAAATGTCTCCGAGAACGCTGCCATCGCGTCCCAATGGATAGTGCAGCGCGTGTCTGACAACAGACCGGCCGCAGCAAGGACCCATGCGCCGGTACCAAGTCCGTAAAGCCTCACATTGCGACGCGCACAGAGGCGTAGAAGAGACACCAGTGGTGCTGATTGATAGTGTTCGATTCCCTCGCCCGTGCAAACCACGATGCCATCGGGTAAACGTTTTGATTTCAGAAGCTTGGCTTCCTGGTTAAGGCTTGCATCCACGCACACTCGGACGCCGCTGGCACACATAACAGGGGTGCCGTCGTCGCTTATCAATCTCCATCGAAACCGCTCGCGACCGGACAATCTGTTTGCGTACCGCAATGGATCGATGAACGACGACATACACAGTTGTGAAAATCCGGGAACAAGGACTATCAAGAATTCCGTGATTCCATCAGCCAAAGGCATGAAGGCCGTGGCATCTAAGCTTACGCGATCCAATCTCCGCTCGCTGACAAGTCGGTTGTTTATTAAGTTCATCCTGTCACCGCTCAAATTTTGTGGCATACCGCCAGAGGATGCCGTCGTTTCCTAACCTCTAGCGAGAGGATCGAACCAAGCCATCTTTCTCGCTTCAGCTGCCTGAGAGCGCCTTTTCCAGCTCCGGCAGGATGACGAAGAGATCGCCGACCAGGCCGTAGTCGGCAACCTGGAAGATCGGTGCCTCCTCGTCCTTGTTGATTGCGACGATGACCTTCGAATCCTTCATGCCGGCAAGGTGCTGGATGGCGCCGGAGATGCCGACCGCGATGTAGAGATCGGGTGCGACGACCTTGCCGGTCTGGCCGACCTGCCAATCGTTCGGCGCATAGCCGGCATCGACGGCAGCGCGCGAGGCGCCGACGGCGGCACCGAGCTTGTCAGCGACCGGCAGGATGACTTCCTGGAACTTTTCCGCCGAACCCAGCGCACGGCCGCCCGAGATGATGATCTTGGCCGAGGTCAGTTCCGGACGGTCGGTGTCGGAAAGGTTGTTCTCGACAAAGGACGATACACACGGGTCGGCTGCCGCCGAGATAATCTCGACGGCAGCCGCATTGCCTTGGGAGGCGACGGAAAATGAAGCGGTGCGCACGGTGATAACCTTTTTGGCGTCGGTCGACTGCACCGTTTGGATCGCGTTGCCGGCATAGATCGGCCGCTTGAACGTGTCGGGCGAGACCACTTCGATGATCTCGGACACCTGCGCGACGTCGAGGAGCGCCGCCACGCGCGGCGCGACATTCTTGCCCGACGAGGTCGCCGGCGCGATGATGGTGTCGTAGCTGCCAGCCAGCGAAACAATCAGCGCGGCCAGCGGTTCGGCGAGGCGCTCGGCCAGTTCGTCGGCCTCGGCGAGCAGCACCTTGCTCACACCCTTGAGCTTGGCGGCGGCATCCGCTGCCGGCTTGGCGCCCTTGCCGGCCACCAGCACATGCACGGCCGAGCCAATCTGCAGGGCCGCCGACAGCGCCTTGGCGGTCTGGTCGGAAAGCGTTGCGTTGTCGTGTTCTGCGATGAGGAGGATGGTCATTTTTCTGTTCCTTTCCCGATCGCTTACAGCACGCCGGCTTCGTTCTTGAGCTTGTCGACCAGTTCGGCGACGCTCTTGACCTTGACACCCGCCTTGCGGCCGCTGGGCTCCTCGGTCTTGATCACCTTCAGCCGCGGCTTGACGTCGGCGCCGTAGTCGACCGGGGTCTTTTCGTCGAGCTGCTTCTTCTTGGCCTTCATGATGTTGGGCAGCGAGGCATAGCGCGGCTGGTTGAGGCGAAGGTCGGCGGTGATGATCGCCGGCATCTTCAGTTCCACCGTCTGCAGGCCGCCGTCGACTTCGCGCGTCACCTTGGCTTTGTCGCCTTCGAGGACGATCTTGGAGGCGAAGGTGCCTTGCGCCCAGCCGAGCAGGGCCGCCAGCATCTGGCCGGTCTGATTGGAATCGTCGTCGATCGCCTGCTTGCCGAGGATGACGAGGCCGGGCTGTTCGGCGTCGACGACGCCCTTCAGCACCTTGGCGACGCCGAGCGGCTCGGTCTGCTCATCGGTCTTGACCAGGATGGCGCGGTCGGCGCCCATGGCGAGCGCGGTGCGCAAGGTTTCCTGCGCCTGCTGCGGGCCGATCGACACGACGATGATCTCTTCGGCCTTGCAGGCTTCCTTGAGCCGGATCGCCTCTTCGACCGCGATCTCGTCGAACGGGTTCATCGCCATCTTGACGTTGGCGAGTTCCACCGCCGAACCATCAGCCTTGACGCGAACCTTCACATTCGCATCCACAACCCGCTTCACGGGCACAAGCACTTTCATCGATTTTTCCTTTATTCACCCAGACGGCGCGGCGGCTGTACGAACGTACTGCATGAGGTTGAAGTCGGGTTTTAGAAACAGTTCACGCCGGAGCTCGACACGAGCTCCGAAGAGCCGGCGCGCGGCCATATGCGTTTTTGCGTCATTCATCGTGTCGACGGCCACGGCCAAGCCGTCGCGAAAGTACCAAAACGCCGAAGAGCCCGCTTCCACGGACACCGGGAGGATATCATCGTAGTCAAGCGCCAGACCAGCTGTTTGCAACTTGATGTCGTATTGGTCGCTCCAAAACCAAGGGACAGGCACGTATGCCACCGGTCTGCCCAAAATGGCATTAGCGACGACACTGCCCTGCTCGATGGCGTTTTGTACCGATTCGAGGCGGATTAGCCGGCTGCCAAAAGGAAAAGCGGCACAATCACCAGCCGCATAGATGTCGGCGTCGGAGGTCTGTCCGAATTTGTCAACAACGATGCCATTCTCGACTATCAGGCCGGTTTCCGTGGCGAGCTCAGCATTCGCCATGCCACCAATCGCAACCAGCACCAAATCGGCAGGGAGCATCCTCCCGCTTTGCAAAGATACGCTCGAGACTTTGCCGCTGTCCCCGGAAAATCCTGACAGCTGCTCATTGGTTAGGATCGTCGCACCGTGGCGCACATGGAGTTCTTCGATCGCTTGAGCTGTTGGAGCGCCTGCGACGCGCTTGAGGACCCGGTCAGCCATTTCGACAATGGTGACCGCATTGCCCATGCGAACAGCAACCGAAGCAACTTCCAGCCCCACATAACCGCCGCCAACGACGACGATGCGCTTTGCATCCGCTAACGCGCGCCGAAGACGATCGGCGTCAGCGATGCTCCTCAGGGTCAGTATCCCGTCCCGGCCGTGCGTCATCGCATCCGGAAGGGTTCGTGCCCGCGAGCCTGTGGTTAGAACGAGCTTGGTATAGGAATAACTTCTGCCATCGGATGTTTTAACACTTCGGTTGTTGCGATCCACGGAGTTAACCCGGGTGCCCCGCTCCACGACAATTCCAGCTTTTGCGAAGAACTCCTGTGGACGAAACTCCAATCGGTCCGCTGTTGTCTCGCCCTTCAGGTAGGCCTTGGACAGCGGTGGCCTTTGGTAAGGCAGCCATGGCTCATCACCAAGCATGGTAACGGCGCCCTCGTAGCCGGAGTCGCGTAATCTTACGGCACATGAGAGCCCAGCCTGCCCCGTGCCGACAATGACAACATTGTCCTGCATATGTCTTCCTCAGGGAATGCTTCGTGCTCTATGCTGCCAGCAGTCTTGTGGCAGCGTGATCAATTGCTTCTTTCGTCCAGGCCAGATCACTGTCAGTCAGGGCAAGGGATGGGTAGATCTTACCCGGCGACTTGAAAATTCCCTTCTCACGCAAGGCAGTATTAAATCTACCGGCGGCCGCGGAATTGCCTTTCGCGACGTCTTGATACGATTTCACGGTTTGCTCTGTGAAGACCACATCAAACAGCACTGGATCACCGACGATCTGGTAAGCGATACCGGTTTGGTCGAGCGAATTGCTGAGCATGCCCATGACGCCTACGCCATATCCGCGAAGACGGTCGTAGCTGCCAGGCCGACGCAGGATCTCCAAGGTTTTTAGTCCGGCCACAGCGGCAAGCGGATTACCGTTTAGCGTCCCGATCTGAAGGGTGAACCCATTCTTCCCAACAGCTGCTTTGTCGAAGTGGGCCATGATCTCCGTCTTCCCCGCAACCGCTGCAAGCGGAAGGCCGCCTCCGATGATCTTGCCCAAGGTGCATAAATCGGGCACCACACCGTATCGCTCCTGAGCACCGCCGTAGGCTAGGCGGAAGCCGGTGACCACTTCGTCAAAGATTAGAACGATGCCTCGCTTCGACGATTCCTCGCGCAACGCCTCGAGAAACCCTGGCGCCGGTGGGATTAGACGCTGGAGCGGCTCTACGATGATTCCGGCAATCTTAGAGCCATGCTCGTCCAGGAATTGACGCACGAATTCAACGTCATTAAATGGCGCGACAAAGACGCCGTCCCAGACTTGCTCCGGAATCCCGGCCGAGTCTGGAACGCCGTTGGGATAATTCTCAATTCGGTCCGGAAAAACGCTGATAAGCGCTTCAGACGACATCCCGTGATAGCCGCCCTCGAACTTTAGTATTTTATCGCGACCAGTATGGGCTCGGGCGAGACGCATAGCGTACATATCCGCCTCGCCGCCTGTCGAAACATATCGAAGCTTTTCTGCGCAAGGCACCGCCTCACAGATGATTTCCGCAAGTTCGATCGCATGCCTGTTGCTGGCGAAGAAGGTGAGCCCCCTCGTCGCCTGCTCGCGAATGGCCTCGATGACCTCGGGGTTGTCATGACCCAGAATCATAGGTCCCGAGCCTATCAAAAAGTCGATATACTCCTTGCCATTTTCGTCCCAGACGTGAGCGCCATGGCCTTCTCGTATGACGATGGAAGGATCAAAATTTCCAAATCCACCGCCAGGCAACACTGCCTTCGCTCGGCTCACCCAATCGCTTTGTGTGGCGCTAGCATTCACGACGGTGTCAAGCATGTGCAGCAACCTTCTTGGTCGGGCTTGATCTTTCCGCGTCAACCCGTGGATGTTCATTGTTGGGATCGAAGGCGGCGTCACCCAGAACCGTCGCCGCTCGAGGCTCGCCGAGCACCATGACCTGCAAATTCGTTCCTGCCTGCGCAGCTTCGGGAGCGACGTAGGCAAAGGCCAGGATTTTCCCGGCAGTCGGGGAATAAGCAATGGAGCTAACGGAGCCGACCTGCCGATCACCCAGCAAGACAGCTTCGCCTCCATTTCCATCGGACACGCCGTCGGCTTCGATCGCGAGATAAGCGCAAATCCAGTTCGGTCCTCTCTCCATTGCTTCCAACGTCGCCTGCTTTCCGGCAAAATGAGGCTTGTCCAACTTAACGAAACGCATGACGTCGGCCTCTGGAAGCGTCACTTCATTGGTCAATTCACCTGCTCCCTTGAACATCTTTTCCAGGCGCATGACGTTCATTGCGAATGAGCCGTAGTCGACTAAGCCGAAGGCGCTGCCGGTAGCATGCAGGGCGTCATAGATAGCCGGCAGGCTTTCTCTAGAGGCATGGAATTCCCAGCCCAGCTCGCCCGCATAGGACATGCGAAACGCCCAAACCTTCTGCCCGGCGACTTCGATTTCTTGAGCCGTCAGCCAGGGAAAAGCAGCATTTGTAAGAGCAGCCTCGGTATTCGGTCCCAGAATATCACGTGACCGTGGCCCGTTAAGCGCAAGCGCCCCCCAACGGTCCGAAAGATTGGTGATAGTCACGGTTTCGTTCGCCGTACGCGCAAACGTCAGGTGGTCCAGGAGGCGCTGTTCGAAGAAGGCAGCGCAGGTGAAGTAGAAGCTGTCATCCGCCAAGCGAACGATCGTTGTTTCCAGCTCGATGCGCCCTCTATCGTTGAGCAAATGCGTGAGAGCAATTCGGCCGGTTTTCGACGGGAGCCGGTTCGGTATGAGTTGATCAATGAACCCGGCAGCATCCGGGCCCGACACCTGAACCTTCGAGAAGGCCGAGATATCCATCAGGCCGGCACATTCGCGCACCGCGCTGACTTCCTTCTGAACGAGCGGAAACCAGGCGGGCCGTCGAAACGAGTAATGGTCTTTCTGCTCAAGGCCGTCCTTCGCGAACCAGCGTGGGCGTTCCCAACCATAGACTTCTTCAAAGACAGCGCCGCGCCTCTTAAGACGGTCGTAAAGTGCGCTGGGCTTGACCGGCCGCCCATCATGACGGTTGAGGTGCGGGAAGGGTATTTCATGGCGCAGAAGGTAATCTTCTTTTGCCTTGGTGACCTGATAGTCTGGATCGGCAAACTTGCCAAAACGCCGTGGGTCGTAGTCGCGCATGTTGATGTCGGCGGCGCCGTGAACCATCCAGCGGGCCAGTTCGCGCGTCAGCCCTGGCCCCCAACCGATGCCAATCTGACAGCCGCAATTGAGCCAAAAGTTCTTAAGTCCTGGCGCGGGGCCGATCAGCGGGTTCCCGTCCGGGGGGTGAGAAATGGCACCATGCACGGCCCGTTTGATGCCGAGCTGGGAAAGCACGGGCATCCGACCCATCGCATTTTCAAGCCAAGGCATGATGCGATCGTAATCAGGCTCGAACAGCTCATGCTCGGCTTCCCATGGACAGCCTTCGATCCAAACAGCATTGGGCTTCGCCTTTTCGTAGATGCCGATCAGGCCAGATTTCTGCTCCATCCGGATGTAGCCGGATACCAACCGATCATCCCGAACGACAGGAAGCTCCTTCTCCAGCGTCATGAATTCCGGAACCGTGTCCGTTATCAAGTAATGGTGGGTCATGGAGGTGGTGGGGACATCGAGCCCAACCCATTTTCCAACCTGGCGCGCGTAAGTGCCGCCCGCGTTAACGACATGCTCGCAAACGATCTCGCCCTGTTCCGTAAAGACGCGCCATTCGCCATTGGGCTCTGGCTTTACGTCCAAGACCCGACATTGGCGAACGATCTTAGCCCCGAGCTGACGTGCACCTTGCGCAAGTGCGAATGTGGCGCCGGAAGGGTCAACATGGCCGTCATCGGGCGTGTACAGCGCCGCCTGCACGCCTTCGAGATTATAAAAGGGATGAAGCTGTCTGATGCGCTCCAGGTCTACCAATTCCATGGTGAAGCCCAGCGCCTTTCCGACGCTCAGGGTCTGACGGAGCCAGTCGAGCTCGTCATCCGTATAAGCCAGCCGCAGAGACCCACAGCCATGCCAGGTCACAGATTGTCCGGTCTCTTTTTCGAGCACCTTGGAATAGAGATCGATATTGTAGCCGACGCATTTGCCGAGGGAAAAACTCGACGTCGAATGTGTGATCTGCCCAGCGGCATGCCAGGTCGATCCCGACGTCAACTCGGCCTTCTCCAACAACACGATGTCGGTCCAGCCTTCATGCGCGAGGTGGTAGGCAAGGCCGCACCCCATGATGCCCCCGCCTATGATTACTACCCGCGCGTGAGATATGCTCATTGTCGTCTCCCGAGAAAACTGCCTGTAGACAGGGCTATCGAACAAGTGTACGATTGTCAAGGATGAAACACATGACTGTACCAAAGGTAAAAACAGCCACAATGGTTCTCGACGCTCTGACGAGCCGGCTATCTACATTCACTCCCGAGTTGCAAAAGGCAGCTGCCCACGTGCTCGAGAATTCGAACATGATCAGCATCACTTCGATTAGAAGCATGGCGCAAGGCGCGGACGTAAAGCCCAATACGCTGGTGCGAATGGCGCGCGCGCTTGGTTTTGAGGGCTACGAGGATTTTCGAAAACCCTTTCGCGAGCAAGTGATGCGCGGACGCGAGGATTTTCCCGATCGGGCCCGCTGGCTGCAGTCGCTATCCAAAGGCGGAAAACTGGCCAGCCTCTACAGCCAGATGGCATCGACGTCGATCGAGAATATCGAAGGTCTGTTTTCGGGAACGAGCGCCACCGAGATCAAGCAACTCGCGGATGCCATTGTAAAGGCGCGCACCACCTACGTCTTGGGCTTGGGCTTTGCCAGTTCGGTTGCCCGAAATTTCGCCTATCTGGCAAGCATGGCAGTGGACAGCGTCGTTGCGATTCCACGCGAGGGATCCCTTCCTGTGGACGGGTTGGTTCGCGCCGAGAAGGGTGATCTCCTGATAGCGATGACGTTCAAGCCGTACCGGCGCGAGGTTGTCGAGGCCGTGGAGTTGGCTCGCGCCTATGGCATCAAGGTCGTTGGCATCTCCGATAGTCCCGCGTCGCCTATCCTGGCCCGCGCCGACCAACGTTTCGTCATCCCGACCGACACGCCACAGTTTTTCCCGTCGACCGTTGCCTTGACGGCGCTTTTTGAAACGATCGTTGCTTTCGTGGTGGCTGAAGCGGCGGCCGACGCAGTCAGTAATATAGAGCGGTTTCATAAGCGCCGCTACGAGCTTGGTGTCTATTGGAAAGAGGAACCACGATGAACGTTTCGTCCGAGCCGCCGAAACCCCTGCGATCGCTGGAAGCGCGGTACTATACCGACCCTACCATCTTCGCCAAGGAAGAAGACGGACTTCTGAGCCGGACGTGGCAATTCGCAGGCCACTCCTCTTTGGTGGAGAAACCTGGCGACTACTTCACCTTTGAGCTCGCAGGGCAGAACCTGTTTTGCATTCGCGACAGAGATAGCCAGGTCCGCGCTTTTTATAATGTATGCCAGCATCGCGCGCACGAACTGGTACGGGGAAGGGGAAACGCTCGGCTTCTGGTATGCCCCTACCACGCCTGGACCTATGAACTCACGGGCAAGCTGCGAGGCGGTCCCAACGTCAATGCCGTCCCGGGGTTCGATCGCAACGACATCTGTCTGACGAGCGTGAAAGTCGAACTGTTTTGCGGATTCGTTTTTGTCAATCTCGACCCGGACGCCAAACCGATTGACGAGTGGTTCCCAAAGGTTCGCAAGGAGCTAACGGAATTTGTCCCTCACATCGACCAGCTGAAGCCTCTGGAATGGGTTGAGATTCCTGAAAGCTGCAACTGGAAGGTATCGATCGAGAACTATTCCGAATGCTACCACTGTGCTCTAAACCATAAGACGTTTGCTACCGGGGTTATAAAGCCCGAAACATATGACATCCAGCCTCAGGGCTATTGTCTGCGTCATACTACCGAATGCCAGAATCTTGACCGAATGAGTTATCCTATTAACCTCGACGCCAATGCGCGCGCTGGAGAATATTCCTCCTGGTTTCTTTGGCCGACATTTTCCTTTCAGGTTTATCCCGGCAACATTCTCAACACCTATCACTGGCGCATCAAGAATGTCGACGAAGTCGTCGTCTGGCGTGGTTGGTATACGATCGACGGAGCCGAGTCCGACATCATCCGAAAATTGGCGATCCAGGACAGGGCGACAACCGTCGAAGAGGATATCCATATCGTCGAGGCCGTCCAGCGTGGCTTGCACAGTCGCGGATACAGACCGGGTCCGCTCGTTATCGATCCGAACTGCGGTGTGAACTCCGAGCACTCGGTACGAATGTTGCAGCGGTGGATGCGTGAAGGTGTCGATGTCTGAGATCAAGGCCTATTGGAAGAACTACATAGATGGTGAGTGGGTCGACGGCGGTGCGGGGGATCTCACCGTTGATGATCCTGCAACCGGAGAGGCGCTTGCGCAGCAAGCCCTGGCGAGCGCGCAAGACGTTGATCGCGCCGTAAAGGCCGCCAAGGCCTGTCATGAGTCAGGCGCGTTGACAGAAATGCGCCCCGTGAAGCGGGGGCGAATGGTGCGGGCGATGGGCACCTATCTGCTCGATCGTATCGATGAGATTGCCTATGTCCTATGCCGCGAAGCGGGCAAACCGCTTTGGGAGGCCCGCATCGAGGTCGAAGGGGCGGCTCGATATTTCGAGTACTACGGCAATCAGTGCGAAACGATCGAAGGTCGTTCCATACCCCTCGGAGACAGCTACTACGATTTCACGGTCTACGAACCGTTCGGCGTATCCGCGCATGTCGTCCCCTGGAACTATCCACTCGAGATGACCGCTCGCTCGTTGTCGGCAGCTCTGACAGCAGGCAACGCGTGCGTTGTAAAGACGCCTGAGCTCGACCCTCTGACCAATTCGTTCATCGCAAAAGCCGCCGAGTACGCGGGGCTGCCGCGGGGGGCGGTGAACATTCTCTGCGGCTTGGGCCGCGAGGCCGGCGGGACCCTCGTGAGCCACCCCGACGTAAATCAGATCGTTTTCACCGGCTCGGTTCCGACAGGGGTTAGTATCGCGTCCGCCGCCGCAAAAAATGTGGTTCCATGTGTGCTTGAATTGGGCGGTAAATCCGCCGCGATCGCTTGGCCCGACGCGAACCTGGACAACCTTGTGTCGAATGTTCGTTGGGGGATCTTCTTCAACGCAGGCCAGGTGTGTTCTGCTATGTCCCGCCTGATCGTGCATGAGGACGTGCACGACGAAGTTGTCGAGCGAGTTGCGGATATGGCGCGCTCCATTTCAGCGGGTCCTGGCGCCGATAGGCTCGAATTCGGTCCCAACATGGGCGCCATGATTTCGGACTCACAGCGCAATCGAGCTGAGTCCATGTGCCAGCAAGCCGAGCGGCAGGGAGGGCGTGCGGTTGTCGGTGGCAGGCGCCTCAACCGTCGAGGATTTTTCTTGGAGCCGACCGTGTTTGACAACGTAACGCCGGATATGTCGATCGCACGGGAGGAAGTCTTTGGGCCTGTTCTCTCGGTTTTGAAGTTCGGCACCGACGACGAGGCGGTGCGCCTGGCGAACGGTACCGATTATGGCTTGGTCTCCGGCATCTTTACGGCAGATGTCGATCGCGCAATGAAGACCGCCCGGCGCTTGAGAGCCGGACAGGTGTTCGTCAATGAGTGGTACGCCGGCGGCGTCGAGACACCCTTTGGCGGCTACGGCAAATCGGGCTACGGCCGCGAAAAAGGCCGCGAGGCGCTTTGGAACTACCTGCAAACCAAAAACATCGCGATTGCCATTCGGTAGAGGAGAACTCCATTGCAACAGGATTTGTTTGACGTCGGCCTTGCCAAGCGCAAGGCGACGTTAGGAGCGAAGTACGTCGAAGCCAATCTTGCTGCGGCTGATGATTTCACCCGGCCCTTTCAAGAAGCGATGACCGCTTGGTGCTGGGGTTTCGGTTGGGGAGATGAAGCGATCGATGCGAAAACGCGATCGCTGATGAACCTCGCCATGATCGGCGCTTTGGGCAAAATGCATGAATGGGAAACCCATTGCCGCGGCGCCATTACCAATGGCGTCTCAATGAACGAAATCCGCGCTGTTATCCACGTTGTCGGCATCTATTGCGGCGTTCCGCAGGCGCTCGAGTGCTTTCGCGTTGCCCGCAAAGTGCTGCAGGAGCAAGGAATGCTATGAATATCACCAGCATTACCGTCTGGCAGGTAGACCTGCCTCTTTCGAAACCGTATTGGCTGTCGGGAGGACGGCTCCGCTTCGACAAGCTCGACAGCACGTTCGTCCGGATCGACACCGATGACGGCATATCGGGTTGGGGTGAAGGATGCCCCTGGGGGAACACCTATCTGCCTGCCCATGGGCCTGGTATTCGCGCTGGAATAGGAACACTGGCGCCCTCTCTATTGGGCCAGGATCCTTGCGCGCTCGACGCCATCAATCGCACGATGGACGTTGCCTTGCCTGGCCACCTCTACGTCAAATCGGCACTCGACATGGCGTGCTGGGACATACTGGGGCGCGTTTCTGGAATGCCTGTTTGGCGGTTGCTTGGAGGCGACAAAGCCGACCCGGTTGCCGTCAACTCGTCTATTTCTACCGGATCGAACGACGAGATGATCGCGCTGATCCGTCAGGCCTACGAGCATGGATATCGGACGCATTCGGCGAAGGTTGGTGGCAGTGACCCTGTCGTTGACATCTCGAGAATAGAGGCAATCGAAGCGGCTTTGCGTCCAGACGAAACTGTCACCTATGACGTGAACCGCGCCTGGCTCCCTGCGGTCGCGGTTCAAGTCCTGAACAATGTCGCCTTGCGTGGATGGGTAGAGCAGCCTTGCGAAACCCTTGCGCAATGCGCGCAAGTGGCAAGCCGGGTGAAACAGCCTATTATGCTCGATGAGTGTCTGCATACCTTCCAGGATCATCTTGATGCATGGAAGCTCGGTGCGTGCGAGGGCGTCAAGGTGAAGCCTAATCGCGTTGGCGGGCTGACCAAGGCAAGGCAGATTCGCGACTTTGGCGTGTCTGTCGGCTGGCAGATGCATTTGGAGGATCTCGGGGGATCCGCCCTAGCCGACACGGCAGCCATACACCTTGCGTCCTCCACCCCGCGCGAAAACAGGCTGGCGAGCTGGCTTTGTCATCACCATCTGGCCGTCGATCCTGTTCCAGGTCAAGGGGCGCGGAACGTCAAAGGCTATGCTTCGCCCCCCTCGGCCCCTGGCTTAGGAGTGATTCCCGACGCCGACCGGCTTGGGACACCAGTATCGACGTTCTATTGATCCGGGAGACTTACGTGAGCTCACAATCCGTGATGCGTGCCGTTGTACTGACTGGCCACGGCGGCCTGGATAAACTCCACTATCGTGAAGATTGGCCCATTCCGGCGCCGGCCGCTGGGCAGGTTCTGATCAGAGTCGGTGCCTGTGGTTTGAACAACACGGACATCAACACTCGCACGGCCTGGTATTCCAAATCGGTAACAGAGGGAATTACGCCATCGACCGGCAGCGATGGCTTTGCCAACGCTCGATCAGAGGAAGGAAGCTGGGGTGGTGCGCCGGTTCGGTTCCCTTTGATCCAGGGCGCTGACGTCGCTGGTACCATCGTTGGTGTCGGTGCGGGGGTGGATCTCGCGCGTGTTGGTGAGCGGGTTATTGTGGATCCCTGGTTGCTTGGCACCGGTGATTGGATGGACCTTGCCAATGCGATCTATTTCGGATCGGAGTGCGACGGCGGCTTTGCCGAATATACGGTCGTACGCTCCGGCAATGCGCTGCGTATCGACACCGACCTTTCCGATGCCGAGCTTGCAACATTCCCCTGTGCGTACACCACGGCCGAGAACCTGGTGGCGCGAACGGACCTTCGTCCCGGTGAGACAGTGGTGATCGCGGGAGCTTCGGGGGGTGTCGGGTCGGCCGCGGTTCAGTTGTGTCGGCTGCGCGGAGCGCGTGTCGTTGCTATAGCGAGCCCGTCGAAGGTGGCCAGCCTTAGGGAACTCGGCGCATATGCGGTAGTCGATCGAAACACGCCTTCTCTGTCTGACGCTATCCGGTCGGCGGTAGGCGGCCAGGTCGATGTCGCGATCGACGTCGTCGGAGGCAAGATTTTCAGTCATCTCATTGAGGCTTTACGCCAAGGAGGACGGTATTCCAGCTCTGGTGCCATTTCAGGGCCTACAGTCGAGTTCGATTTGCGACAGCTCATCTACAAGGATCTGCAGCTCACCGGCGCAACAATTGTACCACCTGGCACGGCCAAGCGACTTGTAGGCCTCATTGAGCAGGGGCTGCTGAAGCCACTTCTGGCAGCGCAGTACCCTCTGCGAGAGCTCCCCCAGGCGCAGCAGGCGTTTATGGATAAACAGCACGTCGGGAACATCGTGGTCACCACGCACTAGCCGCGAGTCTCCAACGGAGGCTATCGGCCCCTGTAACTTCAGCCGCCACCTGAAGCCTGTCAGGCCAGGCTGACCGCTCTGGCGAGCGCTGCACGGGTTTCTCGGATCGTGTCCAACCAGTCCGGGTCCATCTGCGGAACCGAGGTTAGCAGGAGTTGCGTGTAAGGATGATGTGGAGGGGCGAAGAACTCATCCTTCGGGCCTTGCTCAACGATGCGCCCTTGATTCATCACAACGACTTCGTCTGCGATAGCTCTAACGGTCTGCAAGTCGTGGGTGATGAACAGATATGAAACCCGCAGATTCTTCTGTAGCTCCATCAGCAGCCTAAGGATACCCTGCGCCACCGATTGATCAAGGGCTGATGTTACCTCGTCACAAATGATCAGATCGGGCTTCGCGGCCAAGGCACGCGCGATGCACAGACGCTGTTTCTGGCCGCCCGAGAGCTCTTCGGGAAAGCGATCCAGAAAAGTGGGATCGAGCTCGATCTGCTCAAGCAGCTCAAGGATGCGTGCTGTGCGAACACCCCCCATGAGCCCGTGGTAGAAGCTCAATGGCCGCCCAAGTACTTCCCGCACGCGATGGCGCGGATTCAACGATGTGTCGGGCATTTGATGAACAAGCTGGATGCGCCGCCGCAAATCTAGACTGCGGTGTTTGAGAGATGAATCAATCGCTTTGCCATCGAACAAAAGGGTACCTTTGCTGCAAGGCAGCAGGCCGGTAACGACGCGCGCGAGCGTTGATTTCCCAGAGCCTGATTCACCCACCACCGCTACCGTGGTGCCCTCCCCTACGGAGAGGCTGACGTCGTGGAGTACCCTTATCGAACCGTAAGCGGCATCCACGGAGGAGACGGTTAGGATCTTTCGACTTGCGGTCGTTGTATCGCTTTTTGGAGGATCACGCCTCAGTAGCTGGCGCGTATAGTCGGCCGAAGGCTGCTCCAAGATCTGCCGGGTGTTGCCTTCTTCGACCAGCTCGCCGTGCCGGAGCACCATGATGCGATCGGCGAGCTGGGCGACAACCGCCAGATCATGGGTGATATAGATCGCCGCGGTGTGGAAGTCCCGGACAACATCCTTGATCGCTGCCAGCACCTCGATTTGAGTGGTCACATCAAGGGCGGTTGTCGGCTCGTCGAAGACGATGATATCCGGCTTGCAAGCCAACGCCATCGCCACCATCGCCCTTTGCAACTGGCCACCGGAGACCTGGTGCGGGAAGCGCTCGCCGAAGGTGTCCGGATCAGGCAGATGCAGCTTTCGATAAAGCTCGACCGCCTGAGCGCGCGCGGACGCAGCATCGCTAACACCGTGAACGACGGCAACTTCGGTGTATTGATCGATAAGCCTATGCGCTGGATTGAAGGCAGCTGCCGCCGACTGAGCGACGTAAGCTATCCTAACGCCTCGGAGACGCCGCAACTCTGCCTCGGAAAGCTCGCTTAAATCTCCTCCAGCGAAAAGGATGGTCCCATCCGTGATCCGGCAACCAGGTTTAACATACCCGAGGGCGGCTAGCCCTATCGTCGACTTGCCGGCGCCGGATTCGCCGATAAGACCAAGTATCTCACCGCGTCGCAACGTGAGATCAATCCCTTTGACGATTTGGGCCCAACCGGCTTTGCTCTTGGCACCGATTCGAAGGCCTCTCACATCCAGTATGACATCGCCTTTGGTGCCACGGATGCTATCAAGTTTCGTCATCTAAACCGCTCAATTCGTGCAGGAACCAATCCACCAGAAAATTTACCCCGACCGTCAGAAGGGCAATGGCGGCTGCGGGCAACAGCGGGGTGATATCACCGTAGGTGATAAGAATTGCGTTGTCCCTCACCATGGAGCCCCAGTCTGCTGTGGGTGGCTGCAGGCCGATGCCCAAAAACGAAAGGGAGCTGATCAGCAGAAAAACGAAGCAAAAACGCAAACCGAACTCCGCCACGAGCGGAGGCAAAATGTTCGGCAACACCTCACGCGAGAGTATCCAGATCAGCCCCTCACCCCGTAGGCGCGCTACCTCCACATAATCCATCACCGCGATGTTCATCCCAGCCGCGCGCGCCAGGCGAAAAACGCGCGTCGCGTCGAGCACGGCAATAATCGAAACCAACGAAGTGACCGACGCACCGAAAATCGTAAGCAGCAGCAAGGCGAAAATCAGCTGCGGGACTGCCATCAGGATGTCTACCAGTCGCGCCAGGATCTGGTCGACCCAGCCGCCGACGACTGCCGCAACAAGCCCCGCGCTGCCGCCAATAAGAAAGGCAAGCGATGTCGTCAGAAACGCAATGCCGACGGTGTTTCGTGCGCCGTATATCAATCGCGACAGCGTGTCCCGACCAAGATTGTCGGTGCCCAATAGATGCTGGGCGGTCCACGGATCGAACTGTGAACCAACCACCTGGCCTTCCCCGTATGGGGCGATCACGGACGCAAATAGCGCAACCACGACGTAAATGGCCACGATGACAAGACCGAACCAGGCGCTTAGAGGCGCCTGGCGAAGGCCTTCGAGCAATGCCCTAAAGCGGCCGGGATCCTGGTGATGAGGCCGGCCGGCCGGGGCTATGTTCGGCGGCGGGGAAAGATCAGCGGGAGTACTCATTTGGGGTACATAAGCCTCGGATTGGTCGCAATCGCCAACACGTCGGCGAACATGTTCAGCAAAACGTAAGTGGCTGCAAATATTAGGCTGCAGGCTTGAACGACCGTAATATCGCGGCGTTGAACGGAGTCGATCATCAGCTGCCCGAGCCCGGATAGACGAACACGACTTCGACCACGACAACGCCTACAATCAGGTAGGCGAGGTCGATCACCACGACGTTGATAATCGGTGCCAGGGCATTGGGCAGCGCATGCCACACAATGACTCGCCGCTGGCCAATGCCCTTCAGCTTTGCCATCTCTATAAACGGACTGCCCAGAACGCTGATGATTGCCGCACGCGTCATGCGCATCATATGGGCGGCGACGACCAGAGTGAGCGTCAATGCCGGCAACGTCACCAAGTAGAGGGAATGGATAAAGCTATCGCTGTCTCTGATCGTTGACAGGCTGGGAAACCAGCCCGCCTGGACGGAGAAGAACATGATCAAGATGTAGGCGACGAAGAACTCGGGAAATGAGATCCAGGTGAGTGTGACGGCGTTCGTGAAGCGGTCGAAGACCGAGCCGCGATAAAGCGCAGTGAGCAACCCCAAGAGCAATGACACCGGTACAGAGAAGCAGGCCGCGACGCCGGCCAGAAACAAGGTATTGCCCAGCCGCTCGCCTATCAATTGTGAGACGGCACGCCCGTTTGCAAGGGAGTGTCCGAGATCCCCGGTAAGCAATCCACCGAGCCAGTGCACGTATCTGATGTGGAGGGGCAGATCGAGCCCCAGTTGGTGTCGAAAGGCCGCGACCGTTTCAGGGAGGGCGGACTGGCCGAGGATTTCGGTCGCCACATCTCCGGGAAGCAGGGACACCCCGAGGAAGATAAAAAGCGACACCACCCATAGGACAAAAATCCCCAGGCCGAGGCGCTTGATGATCAGCTTTGGAATGTTTCCCAATGGTCCCTCCGCCCACAGTCATGGCACAAATGTTTTTGTATGGACAGCTTAATAAAACAATCGTACCTTCGTCAACCAGCGGACGGTCGGAGAAAACGAATAAGTCGGGAAGGACCTCCGTTGGAATGCTCATCAAAGCGCTGCTGCTCTTCGCCCCCATAACAGCGGTGAAACAGGGTGGGGTATAAATGGGAGATTTTCCATGAATGGTCACCTGTCTTGGCGTCCAACACGGCGGACCTTGCTCGTCGCCGGCGCCGCGGCGGTTGCAGGCGTCAGCTTGCGCGGCGGCCCGGCTTTAGCCTCGACCCCCAAGCGAGGAGGGACTTTACGCATAGGCTATTCCCAAGGCGGGACCACCGACAGCCTTGACCCCATGTCCTACTTTTCCGATCCCCACTATGCCTATGGGTGGCTTTTCGGAAACAATCTAGTGGAGCTCGCGCCGGACAAGAGCCCAGTTCCGGAGTTAGCTGAGAGCTGGGAGTCCAGCAAAGACGCCAAGACGTGGAGGTTCAAGCTGCGCAAGGGCGTGGAATTCACGAACGGCAAGAAGCTGACATCAGCCGATGTCGTCTACTCCCTGAAAAGGCATACCGCAGCTGACTCCAAGTCGGCGGCAAAGGGTCTCCTTGAGGATTTTGCGGACATTCGCGCCGACGGGGACAACGTCGTTGTCATTGAACACCAAACCGGTGACGTTGACGTACCTGTTATTCTCGGCGATTTCCACCTTCAGATCGTACCCGAGGGCTTCAAAGACTGGACCACGTTTATTGGGACGGGACCCTATATCCTCGACAAATTCCAGCCGGGTGTAACGCTTAGCGCCCATCGCAATCCGAACTACTGGAAAGCCGATCGCGCCTGGTTCGATGGCGTGGAATTCACCTATATCAATGACGCTACAGCTCGGGCTAACGCCCTAACGACAGGCGCTGTCGACGCGGTTGATCGGATCGAGCCGAAGATCGTTCAGTTGGTAAAGCGAAACAAGCAGCTAAAAATCGTGGAGACCGTGGGCGGCACCTACGTCGGTAGCGCCATGGACATCAGCAACAAGCCGTATTCGGACAACAATGTCCGCGAGGCAATTAAATACGCAATTGACCGCGAAAAGCTGGTGGCCAGCATCTTCTCGGGCTTTGCGGAAGTCGGCAACGACCAGCCGATCGCGAGCAACGACCCGTTTTTCAACAAGTCCTTGCCGCAACGCAAGTACGATCCGGACAAAGCGAAATGGCATTTGAAGCAGGCCGGGCTCACGTCGCTCGATGTGGAACTTAGTGCGGCGGACGCCGCCTTTTCGGGCGCTGTCGATTCAGCTGTTCTTATGACCGAGCAAGCGCGAGCCGCAGGTATCAATCTCGCCGTCAAGCGAGAGCCAGACGATGGATATTGGTCCAACATCTGGATGAAGCGACCGTACTTCACGACCTATTGGGGGACGCGGCCCACACCCGGAATGATGTTCTCGCTTGCGTTCAAGTGCAACGCTCCCTGGAACGAGACGAGGTGGTGTAACGACCGTTTCAGCCAAATGCTGCAAGGCGCCCGTACGGAGCTCGACGTGGAAAAACGTCGATCAATCTATCAGGAAATGCAGGCAATCTGCAGCCAGGACGGCGGCAATTGCATCTTCGCGTTCCCCGCTTCGTTGGATGGCTACAGCACTAAGGTCGATGGCGTTGGTCCTGATCTCGTTCGCTCGATGGCGGGCTCGCGCTTGGCCGAGCGCGCTTGGTTCACGCAGTAGAAAGCGGGTAGCAACAAGTCACCCCGAAGAAATGTATTCTTCGGGGTGACACCTATCTGGCCGCATCACCCGCCGCCGCTGCATCACGAATTCCCTATGGCGTTGGCCATTTACTTTAATGCTCTTAGAGATGAGCAAGGATCATCATGAAAATAACGCGCCTCGTGGTCTGGGAAATTCCCTTGACCAGCCATGTTGCTTATCACATGGCCGGTGGAAAAACCTGCGATACTGTGACATCGGTATTGGTTCGCGTTGATACTGATGAAGAAATCTCGGGGTGGGGCGAGGTTTGCCCGATCCCCCACTATCTACCGGCGTATGCGGAAGGTGTGCGCCCGGCGCTCGAATATATGGCGCCTGTTATCATCGGGGCCGACCCCGTCGGACCCGAAGCTTTGATGAGCAAGCTCGACGCATGGCTGCAGGGGCACGTTTACG
The DNA here is from genome assembly GCF_055456085.1 of Mesorhizobium subarcticum. NCBI lineage: Bacteria > Pseudomonadati > Pseudomonadota > Alphaproteobacteria > Hyphomicrobiales > Phyllobacteriaceae > Mesorhizobium > Mesorhizobium subarcticum. The sequence goes on from NZ_JBVBEG010000003.1 coordinate 80,881, forward strand.
CGAAATCCGCCATAGATCTCGCACTTTGGGACATCACAGGCAAAGTCGCAAAATTGCCCCTCTACGCCCTTCTCGGCGGGCGGCAGGCGCTGCGCATGCCGCTGTATCATTCAATTACGTGTATTGCACCGGACGAAATGGCGCGTATCGCGCGGGAGGCCCTCGCTGAAGGGATGCGGCAGTTCCAGGTGAAGCTGGGTGCCGATAACAATTGGGAAACCGATGTAGCGCGGCTTCGTCAAGTGCGCGAGGCGGTTGGCCCCGGCCCTCTTGTCTACGGAGACTGGAATTGCGGTGCAACCCGGTTAGACGCGACCCGCGTTGGCAAAGCCGTCGCGTCACTCGACATCATGCTGGAACAGCCTTGCGCGACCTTGGAAGAGTGCGCGGCAGTCCGAGCCGCCACAGGCCTCCTCATGAAAATCGATGAAAACGGCTATGACAGTGGCTCCTTGCTACATGCCTACAATCTCGGCTGTATGGATGCCGTCGCGTTGAAGCTCTCCAAATCAGGTGGACTGAGCGCACTTCGTCGTCTTCGCGATCTGTGCCTGCACCTCGGCGCCAAGATGTGCATCGAGGATACGTGGGGATCTGATGTCACCACTGGCGCATTGCTCCACTTGGCCGCCGCCACTCCCGTAAGCCGACTTTTGAACACCTGCGACCTGTCCGGGTACGCTGCGCCGCGCCTGGACCCCGGCGCGCCCTCGCGCTGTGGCGGTGAGATCTCGCCGCCTGACGGACCGGGGATCGGCGTCAATCCTGACCCTGACGTGCTTGGTCAATCGAGTGTAATTATTGACTAAGCCGACCCAATGGGGCTGTACCCACAATGAAGATCACTTCAGTCGATATCTATCGCAAGAGCCTCAGCTACATCGGCGGCGTGTACAAATGGGGCCGCGGCAATGCAATCGCGACCGCTCGATCGACGGTCGTGGTTATCGGCACCGATGCTGGCCTCACAGGCGCGGGCGAATTCTGCCCCTGCGGGGAAAACTATATGGAAGCCCATGGCGATGGGACTGAAGCCGCTGCGAGACTGCTCGCACCCGCTATCATGGGACATGATCCGCGGCAGGTCGGGGTGATTGAAAGGATTATGGACAACACGATACGCGGTCATGGATATGCCAAGGCCCCATTCGACGCAGCCTGTTGGGACCTTCTCGGCAAGGCGGTCGAACAGCCTGTCTGGATGCTGCTTGGGGGACGGCATACGCATGGCGCTCCCCTCTATAAGGTCGCGCCCCAAAAAGCGCCGGAGGACATGGTCGTTGAGATGAACAGCCTTCGTCAGCAGGGCTATCGGCAGTTTCAAATTAAGGTCGGCGCTAACTGGATAGACGATATAGAACGCATTCGCGCAACCGTGCCGAATCTGCTTCCGGGCGAAAAGGCCTTTGCCGATGCAAACCAAGGATGGCGCGTCGACGAAGCCCTCAGTGTGGGGAAGGCCACCCGTGACCTTGACTATATCATGGAGCAGCCCTGCCAGACCTATGACGAGTGCCTGCAGGTGAGGCGCAAGGTCGATCTGCCGATGAAGCTCGATGAATGCATTGACAGCTTCGATATGGTGAGACGCGTCATTGCTGATCGCTCGGCGGAAGTCGTTTGTCTAAAGATCTCGAAGCAAGGAGGTCTTTCCAAGGCGCGCCGCATGCGGGACATGCTTATTGATAATCGCATCCCCGTCGTTTCCGAAGATAGCTGGGGCGGCGAAATCACTACGGCAGCCGTGGCGCATTTTGCCGCCTCTACCCCGAATGAGTTCCTGATCAATACGACGGATCTGCATAACTACAATAACGAGCGGACCGGCACCCCTGGCCCATTAACCAGTGAGGGGAAGATGTTTGCATCGGACGCGCCTGGACTGGGTGTCGAGCCCGACTTCGAGAGCTTGGGTGGGCCGGTTGCCTCTTACCGCTAACCCGCCGCCCCCGCGTTTTATTGGTCGGCCCTTATGAACCCTACCGGTAGCCTCCAAGGCATCGTTGAAGAAGGGCTATGCATTGGGTGCGCCGTTAATAGCATCCATGGAATCGGCTCCGCATCACGGAAGCGGCGGCGAGATTGATCAATGTGGAAGCATCGAAGACTGGGAGCCCGGTCGCCTCCTGAACAGCATGGGCGTACGGCGGAAGATCGGTGCATTCAAAGAGAAGGGCGCCGATCTCGGGATGCTCGGCGACGAGATTGAGGGCGGCAGCGACGACGTCGGTTTCCACCGCATCGAAATCGAGCTCGCCGCACTGGTCGTGCACAGCGGCCTTGAAAGCAGGGCTGTTCTCCAGTCCGGCGATATAGGTTGAGACTTCCGCACCGCCCAGCGCGATTTCCATGTGCCGCGGGGTCAGTGATGCGGCACTGGCTGAGATGATACCGACCGATTGCCCCGCGGCCAGCCCGCGCCCGACGAGCTGAAGCTGCAGGAGGCTCGACATAAACACCGGCACCGGGAGTTCGGCCGCCATACGTTCCTGAAACAGGATCATGAAGCCGCAATTGCCGAAGACCGCGCGAACGCCTTGCGCAACAAGTCTGCGGCCTGCCTCGAGGAAGGGCCGCACCAACTTTTCGTCCGGCGCGTATATAAGGCTTTCCATCGTGGCGCTGCGGACAACCTCGTAGAGCACCGGAAAACCAAACGTACTCGGGTTGCCTGGCGTACCCGGAGGATATGGGATCAAGCAATCCATCACGATGATGCCAACCGGCGCGCCATAGATGTCGCGGCCCTTTTGTGCCTTGTAGAGCATATGCTGCATTCCCCAGAAATGGTGCGCCAGGCGATCGGCAATGCGGTCAAAATGAGTTGAGCCGTTTCATCCCGACGTTCTTCGACTGGTAGTAGCTCGCCAGCGCCTCGACGCCCTTTTCTCGACCAATGCCTGATTTCTTGAAACCGCCGAACGGGGTCTCTACCCCGCCCACCCCCCACTCGTTGACATGGACCTGACCGGCCTCCAACCGCTCTGTCGTCCAGATCGCTCGGTCGAGATCGTTGGTGAAGACCACTGCCGCCAGCCCGTACTCCGTGCCATTGGCGATCTCTACTGCCTCACGCGGATCGGAGAATTTAAGAACTGACAGGACCGGGCCGAAGATTTCCTCTTTGTTTACGCGCGATACGGGAGCCACGTCGACCAGTATGGTCGGGGCCATAAAGAAGCCCACGCGATCCAGCCTGCGTCCTCCTGCGACAGCACGCGCGCCTTGCTGCACGCCGACCTGGGCGTAGTTGTCGACCTTGTCTAGCTGATCGGCGGAGATCAGAGGCGTGATGTCGGGATCGTCCATTCCCGGGCCGATGGTGAGATTGGCAGCCATTTTCGCGAGCCGCTCGACGGTTTCGTCGTAGATTTTTTCATGCACGATCAGCCGCGACATCGAATCGCAACACTGGCCCGAATTCATGAAAATGCTGGCCTGGGTGTTGACGATGACATTGTCGAGATCGGCGTCGGAATAGACGATGCCCGGCGTTTTCCCGCCCAATTCAAGAACCGCGGGTATCAAGTTCTCGGCTGCGGCATGCGCGACCTTGCGGCCGGTTGCAACCGAGCCGGTGAATACGACCTGATTGATGTCAGAATGGCTTGCTAGGGCCGCACCCGCCTCGTTGCCAAAGCCGCAGATCAGGTTGACCGCACCCTCAGGCAAGCCCACTTCCTCCGCCAGCTCAGCCAGCACATAGCCCGCCGTAGGGTCAAGTTCGGGCAGCTTTACAACACAGGCATTGCCCGCCGCGATAGCCGCCGACATCGAACGCGCAATCATGTTCAGTGGGAAATTCCACGGTATTATATGGGCGCTGACCCCGTAGGGATATGGGACCACATAGTCGACATAGCCGTCGCCAAGCGGGATATACTTTCCCTCGATCTGCGCAGCGAGCCCGCCATAGTATTCGAAGTACTTGGCCGAGCCCTCGACCTCCCCACGAGCTTCCGAGATGCGCTTGCCGGCGTCGAGCGAGATCAGCGTGGCGATTTCCTCGGATCGCTCGCGCAGCTTTCGACCGATCTCCGCGACCATTCGCCCCCGCGCCATTGGTCGCATGTCGATAAGCGCTCGCGAGCGGACGCAGCGCCGGGCCGCGGCGACGGCGCTGTCGACGTCGGATGCCGTGGCCCGGGCAACTTCGGAAAGCGGCTTGCCGGTGGCTGGATCGAGAAGAGTAATACGTCGCCCGTCGGAGGCATCGACCCATTTGCCACCGATGTAATTCTTCCAGTAGTCCTTCATCGGTTTGTTCATGTTGGCTCCCTTTCGATAGAGGTCTGTCTCGACCCGACTTGTAGTGCGTTCGTCGGCACGGCCTTGAGCCATTTGCCCATCACGCATACTTCGAGTCCGTCCGTCCAAGGTTGGATCCGCGCGAAGGCCAGCGCTTTGTTCCTCAGATGCCCCCATCCGGCCGACGTTGTGCGACCGATGATGCGACCTCTCCCATCGCGGACCGGCTCCAGCCCGTGCGGAATTGTATCTGCGCCGTCAATTTCGAGATGGACCAGTTGCCAAGGCGCGTCCGGCGAATCGGTCGAGATTACCGGCGTCGTCTCGGCATTCAGCTCAGTGGGCCAAGCCGGTGTCGCGCATTCCAGCCGGAGCGATTCAAGCGCTCGCGCGCCAACCAGAGTTGTTTCGCCCTCCAGCGCCAGAAAGACGTGGCGTAGCATGTCGGCGCGAACAGAGAGCCGGTAGCCCTCCAAGCCAAATGGATCGCAGCGATGGGCGCGCACTGGTGCAAAGCCAATCGTTATTTGCCGCAGTGCGCCGAAAGGAAAGCTATCATCGTCGAATGACACTTGGACGGCCTCATGAAGGCGACTTCGCGCCGACGGGCCGAAGAGGAGAAGCGCTCCCTCGGAAGCTGTCAGGTTTTCGATCCGCGGTTCGCTCTTGGCGGTAGCTTTGAGCAGAGCGTCCAGCACCCTGCGTTCCTCCACCGCGGACGCCGTCAGAATGAAGCGATCCCTGCCTTCGCATCCAACCGATAGCTCGGCCTCGATCCCGCCTTTGGACGTCGGAACGCAAGCCGCTGTTGCAAAACCAGCCGTGGGCAGATCGCCCAGAAGGACCCGGCTGAGGAGTTCAGTGGCGCCGGCGCCGGAGACACGGATCACTGCGCCTTGGCTGACATCGGCAAGTGCAGCGCCCTCTGCCGCGCTGCGGCACTCCGCTCCCACCGCGTCGTGCCAATTCGGCCGGTAAAACGACGGGGCGTCGTGCACGCCGTCCAGCGCATACCAATTCGGCCGCTCCCACCCGGCGACCGCACCGTACCGCGCGCCGCGGGCGGCCAGCAAGTCATGGATCGGACTTGTACGCAACTCACGGGCAGCGGGGAGTTCCTCGCCGGGCTTTGGCAGCAAATAAGTATGTTCATAGGCTTCCTCGACCTTGCGGGCCGACCATTCGCGCGTGGCCCAGTCGGCAAAACGGCGGGAATCGCAACAGGACATGTCTATTGATGGCGCGCCTTCGAGAATCCACTCTGCCATCTGCCAACCGATGCCACCGGCAAGCGTGATGCCGAACGGGGTTCCTTCGGCGAGCCAAAGGTTCTTCAGACCGAACGCCGGGCCGACCGTTGGCATATCATCTGGGGTATAGGGCATCGCGTAGTTGATCAGACGTCGCACACCCGCGACACCGAGTGCCGGAATTCGCTCCACCGCGGCTCCCAGATAGGGAAGCAGCTTTTCTAGCTCGTCAGCAAAGGGTTCGGCCATGCCTGTCGGCGGCTTATCGACGAAACGTGCCTCTCCGCGCCCATCATATGCTCCGACGAGGAGTGCATCGCCCTCCTGACGGCAATAAAAGACATTTTCGGGATCGCGCATGACCGGCATTTCCGGCAATCCCGCTTGTCGCCTCTCAACGAGCTCGGGCAACGGTTCGGTGATGAAATACTGGTGTCGCACAGGAACGCATTGTGCGGTCAGTCCGACCATTTTTGCGGTGTGTTGGGCATGGTTCCCAGAAGCGCAGACGACATGTCGAGCCATGATCGTGCCCAGCGACGTCACCACCCGCCAGATGCCGCTCGGCTCCTGTGTCAAACCGATGACTTCGCATTGCCGGTAGAGCGTGGCTCCGTTCTTGCGCGCACCCGACGCGAGGCTCTGCGCGAGGTCGCTCGGTGAGGCGTGTCCATCGTACGGGTTGTGAAGACCGCCCAGAATCCCGTCGGTGGTCATGAGAGGCCAAAGCGCGCCCACCTCATCGCGGGAGAGCAACCGCGCGTCAATTCCGCTCGCCTGAGCTATACCGAGGTATCGGATAAACTCGTTGAGCCGCTGAGGATGGGTGGCGAGCCGAAGGTTCCCGCAGGCATGAAAGCCAGGGGACATGCCAGTCTCGCCTTCCAGCAAGTTGTAAAGATGGACACTGTATTGATTGAGCCTGCTGATCGTCGCGTCGAGCGTGTAGAGGATGACATGGCCTGCTGCAAATGCCGTGGCGCCGGAGGCGAATTCATGCTTTTCGCACAGGACAACATCCGTGCAACCCTTCTTGGCAAGGTGATAGGCGATACTGGAGCCAATCACGCCTCCGCCGATGACAAGAACGTCCGCCCTCTCCCGCATGCCTTCTCCGCTGCCTCCATTCTGTCACTGGATAGAAACTTCTCAGATGCTTGGAAAAGGGATAATGCTCATTAGCGGCATGAAGCAGATTCATGGAGGACACCCTGACCCGACGCCTTCCGCCGCTTTACCCGATGCGCGCCTTCGAGGCGGCCGCTCGATTGGGCTCGTTTTCCGCGGCCGCAAGGGAACTGACGTTGACGCAGAGTGCGATCAGCCACGAAGTAAGGGCGCTTGAGACTTACTTTGGTACTACCCTCTTTCGGCGGACGCGCTCCGGTCTCGTACTGACGCGACGCGGTCAACAGGTCTTCGCCGTTGCGCAAGGCGCGTTTGCAGACCTTTCGAAGCTGGGCGCGGAGAGCGAGAGCCATGATTTGAGGGGTACAGTGAGCATCGCGGCTCCGCCCCTCTTCTGTGCTCAGTGGCTTCTTCCGCGTATTGACCGTTTTGCTCTGGCCAATCCGGGCGTCACATTCCGGATCCTTAACGCAACCGAAGATCGGCCGGAGCTTCTACGCGAAGTGGACATCGCTATCCTTTGGGGCGAGCGCGTGCCGTCGGGCCACCAGGGTGTAAAGTTGATGTCGGTGATGCAGACGCCGGTCGCAAGCCCCATAGTGACGGCAGCTTACGGGGCGATGGACCCTGCTGAATTTCTCAGTCAGCACCGCATCTTGCACGAAGGTAACGCGCAGAGTTGGAGAGACTGGTGCGCGTTGGCAGGGATTGGCCCAATCGAAAGCACAAATGAATGGGTGTTCGACGATCCCGCTTTGGTAATCGATGCCTGCATGCGCGGCCATGGGATTGCATTGGGTACCTTGCCATTGATCGACGGCATCTTGTCGGAAGGCCGCCTTGTCGCGCCGTTCCGGCAGGTGCTTCCTGCGCCATTTCGGTATTTCCTGACACGACCGGACCCACCGACCGCCGGGCGCGCAGTCGGCATCATTTACGACTGGTTGAAGGGTTTCTCGTCTGATCGGAATACAGCCCACGCGACCGACTAGCTATTTTTCGTCCACGAACGGACCTATCTGGTTTGTTTATGATCACTTTGTCTTTAGCTGGAAAGCCTTTGAGCGTTTGGACAGGCCCGAGGGGCTATGGAGCAGAATGGCGTTGTGGGAGCGATCACGCGCGCGCCACACCGACGATTTCTATGCGATATGCTGGGGTCGGAACAAGAGCAGTGCGAAATCGTACGCGGCCTTTATCAACCAAAGACCGCAATATCCTTGTGACCTATGGCCTTTCATGCGATTCTTCGGGCTGGTCTAAGGAGGTGAGAATGCCTGAAATACTTGCAGCGCTTTCCAACATTCGGACTGTTGAAGAAATGATCGCGGCCTTCCGGGATGAGCAGCATTGCCGTCGGTTGCTGGAAAGCATGGTGTGGCCGGATGGCCGGATCTGCCCCGCCTGCGGATACAAACGCTCGATTGCGCTTGCCGGTCGCGATACCGGCAAGCGTCGCGCCCGACCGGGTCTTTATCAATGTTCCAGCGGCGATTGCCGGTTCCAGTTCACGGTGACGACACACACGCCTCTGCACTCCACGAAGCTTCCCTTGCGTGTTTGGCTGAAGGCCATGTGGCTGTTACTGCAATCCGACAAGGGCTTGTCGTCGGTGCGCCTGGCCGAGGCGCTCGGGGTGAGCCAGCCAACGGCCTGGCGGATGGGACATGCACTGCGTCTCATGGTGGCGCGGGAGAACATGCTCGCCGGCACGGTGGAGATCGACCATTTCCATCTCGGTGGAAGGCCCAGAAAGAATCCCGACGACCCGCCTCCGGGCCGCGGCCGGAAAGGCCAGGCGAATACGGACAAAACGCCAGTCATGGCAATGGTGCGGCGCCCGAGTGACGTCATGCCTGGCACTCTGGCCGGTGACGCGCGTGCCGCGGTCGTGACCAGTCTCTCGGCGCGAGCAAGCGAACGCGTCATTGAAGCGCAGATCGAATTGGGAGCTCATTTGATGAGCGACGAGTGGAAGGCATTCATGGCCATTGGTAGAGCTTTGCCAAGCATGAGACAGTGAAGCATTCCAGCGGTGAGTATGTGCGCGACGCCGTCCACGTCAATTCGGTCGAAGGTTTCAACTCCCGCGTCCGCCGTACCATCGCCGGCGTCTTTCATCATATCAGCCCGCAGCATGCCGACCTGTATTTCCACGAGGTCGGCTTCCGATGGTCGCAGCGCGTCGTCACAGGAAACGTCATTCGCAAAACCCGGCATGGCCGGGAGAGCGTGCGAACCTTGTGGTCGCGCGTGCCGCCTGCGCTGCAATTGACGAATGTTTTTCGCACCGCCACGGGTCGTCAGATGCGCCGAAGCCCGGATGGCGGCATCATCATCAAATCAGCCGTAGCTGTCTTTGGTTGATAAAGGCCGCGTGTCGCTGGGAACAGTTCTTGTTCCGACCCCAATCCGAATTGCGCACCGATCAGCGGGTGGCGTTCGATCATGCGACTGGGTCCGGCGGGCTGAAACTAATCGAAGGCCGGGCCGGTACGGGAAAGAGTTTTGCGCTTGGCTCCATTCGCGAGGCGCATGAGGCGGCGGGTTATCGGGTGGTCGGCCTGGCGCCGACAAACGCCGTCGCGCAGACGATGAAGGATGACGGCTTTGACAGAAGCTCGACCGTTCATGCCGAACTGTTCCGGCTGAAGAATGGCCGCGCGCGGTGGGACCGTCGTACTCTGGTTGTCGTCGACGAGGCTGCAATGATGGACGCCAAGGTGACCGGCGAGGTGTTGCGCGAAGCGCGGCTGTCGGGCGCCAAGGTTGTGCTGACCGGCGACGACCGGCAGCTCGGCTCGATCGAGCGGGGCGGGCTGTTCACAGAACTGAAGAAGGAACACGGTTCGGCCGAGATCACCCAGGTGACGCGTCAGAAGGTCGACTGGCAGAGAGAGGCGGCGCGCGATCTGTCGGACGGTCGCTTCGAGGACGCGCTGCGAGCCTTCGCGCGCAACAAGGCGGTGGTGTGGACGTCGAAGCAGGATGAATTGCGAGACAAACTGGTGGAACGATGGGCGAAGGATTCGGAAAAAAATCCGTCAGCGTCTCGGTTCGTGTTCGCCTATACCAACAAGGATGTCGATGCGCTGAACAAGGATCTGCGCGCGGTTCGTCGAGAGCGTGGTGAGCTCGGTGAGGATTTTGTGTTTACGACCAAGCACGGCGAGGCCGCGTTCGCGGTAGGCGACCGGGTGCAGTTCACGGATACCCTGAAGGGCGCCGGGATCTACAACGGCAATGCCGGCGTCATCACCGACATCGACCGGAACTTTGGCCGCATCAGTGTCGTGCTCGATGCTGCCGCAGGCCGCGAAGGGCGAAAGGTCGAGTGGTATGCGTCGGAGTTTTCTGGTTTCCGGCACGGCTATGCCGGCACGATCTACAAGGGCCAGGGCAAGACGCTCGATCATACCTATCTCATGCACACGCATCACTGGCGGGCCGCCTCGAGCTATGTTGCGTTGACGAGGCAGCGTGAGAGCGCGACGATCTTCGTCGCGACGCAGACTGCGCGGGATTTGCGGCAGCTCGCCCGCCAGATCGGCCGCAACGAGATCAAGTCGGCATCGGTGGCTTATGCGACGCGCAACGAGCTCAGCGCGGAACAACGGGCGAAGCTGGACGAGGGACGGGCGGCGGAGAACGCTCGGCCAGTGTTGCATGTTGGGCAAGTTCAGGATGGCCGGGAAAGGGAGGAGCAGCCGATGACGGCTTCAGTTGTTGAAGAGGCGCGCGCGGGCACACGTCGGGCAGATTGGCGCACACCAGAAATGCAGGCTGGCGTCATTGCCGAGGACGCTGAGAACCAGCGCCAGGGTACTGAGCATCGAGGCGCAACGCCTGAGCCCGTGCTGGCGAAGGAGTCAAAAAAGGCAGGAGGCAGCGATCGTCATGGGCCAGCGGATGATCGGGTCGTGGCAGACAAAACCCAAGCTCGACAGGCTGTTCCAGACGGGAGAAATGAAGAGGGGTCGCCCGGCACCACAGCCGACCGGCCAGGTGACGTCAGGCTGCTGATAGCTGCATTCCAGGATGTGGCTGCTGATGGCAATCGCCGCGACAGTTTTAGGCGATCGATCGACGAACGAAGTGTCGCGGCCGCTGTCAGTCGCGATGCGGATGTACAGCGCGAGCGTGACGCTCGCTCAATCTATCTGGAGACCGCCTACCGTGATCCGAAAACCGCTGCGCGGCGTCTCGATGACATCATCGCGCGAGACGGTCCGACAAGTGCTGCACAACGGATATCGGCGGATGCAGAGGTGCTTGGCGAACTGCGGGGCAGGGAAGGGTTCTTCGCCGGCGCTAAAGCTCGTGAAGAGCGGGAAGCCGCTCATAGAGCAAGCGAGGCGATCGGTCCGAACATTGTCCGGACCGCCGAGTTCGAGAACCGGGCTGAACAATCCTATCGTGGCGAGGTCGAAAAGCAGATGAGGGCTGACGCGGTGGAGGTGAGGGATGTTTCGGATCGGGCGAAAGCCGCACTCGGAAAAATCGCAACGGCCAAGGATGATCGCGAGCGGGCCGAAGCCTCCAAGGCGATGTCAGCCGATCAGGAGGTCAGTCGGGAGATCGCCACCTTCAGGAAATCGATTGAAGCCCGTTTCGGTGAAGACGGCGCACGCGAGATCGCTCGTGCGACAGCATCTCGTACGGCATTTGAACATCCGTCCGTGCCGAAATCCGAACAGGGCAGGTTGGGTGAGGCCGCCAGGCTCTATTCCGCGGCCCGATCTGGTGAAGTCGCGTCCAGGCAACAGGCCGAAACCGAACGTCTTGCGGCGCGAGAATCTCAGTCGACACGGCTGAAACAGTAGGGAAGCGCCGGGGGGCCGGCTGTCGTTATCCCGTCGGCGTCGCAGGCCGCGGCGAATGACTACTCTTTAAGCAAGGTGGTCGTTCATTGTCACAAGTGGGCCCGATACAGTTCAGAGCTGCAGATCAGCAATCGGCGAGTGTAATTACCCACCCCTCGCCCCCTCGATGCGGCCCGGTGCGTCGTCACTCGTCGTCGATGTCCGGGTACTGCGGGGGAGCCTTGCCGATCTTGCTGACGATCCTCGGGTAATTGGCATCGGGCTGCGCCTGCCCTGTTCCAATAACTTCAACGCGGAAGCGCCACTCGTCACCGTAGTCGTACAAGAAGGTCATTGCCGAGCCCGCCTTCTGGAAGGCTGTGGTGACGCGCGTGCCCTTCACGCTGCGAGACCGCTCCCCTCTATGTCGGCGAAGAGTTCGAACCGCTGGGGCGAGTCGAACAGCTTTCCCGTCAGCTTTGAATAGAAGCCGTAGGCGTGGTCCATGTCGAAGCCAAATGCCGCTACGATGGGCGTTGGTGCACGGATATGAAATCGAACGCATTTCGATCTTTAATGTAGTTGGTTATGCCTGCGTGACTTGACGCCGGATAGACTCCGAGCGTGCCCATGCCAGCATGCGGTTGAGAACGATGCAACCGATGGCAACCTCGGTCTGTTGAGCCGGAAGAGAGCGTGCTCGCAGGCGCCGTCCGATCAGCCCCTTGTATCGTCCGATGGCTGTTTCGCTCAGCGCCCGCTTGCCGTAGCCGGAGGCTGCCTGCCATTTCAGCCGACCGTCGCTTGCGATTGCGGCAATGTGCTTGTCCCTTTGACCAAGCGGTCCGGCATCACCGCTTTCCACCGCCGTGGAACGCGGTGGAATGACGATGTTCGCGGTTGCGCTGTGCTGCAGGATAGACCGATAGGTTGGCTTGCCGTCATAGGCTCCGTCGGCTGTGAACTGGTCGATCTCGCCGTCGATCTGATCGAGCAGCGGTGCCACCTGGGAAGGATCATCCGTGTCCTGATCTGTCAGCCTTTGGGCAATGATCGCGCCCCTTTTGGCATCCACTGCCAGATGCAGCTTGCGCCAGTTGCGACGTGATCTGGCGCCATGTTTCTGCTCCAGCCATTGCCCGGCGCCGTAGACTTTCAATCCCGTGCTATCGACAAGCACATGCAGCGGGCCGTCCGGCAGCGGCGGGTTTCGTCGGGCTGATGGCTCCCACTTCTGTGCCCGACGGCTCAGCGTCGTATGATCTGGAACTGGGACTTTCAGCCCCATGAGATCCAGCAGCGAGTGGAGCAATCCCTCGGTCTGGCGCAGCCGCATTGCCAAGACGCAACCCAGCGTCAGCGCTGTCTCAATGGCGAGATCGGAATACCGGGCTTGGCCGCCGCGGGTCTTGCGTCGCGGAGCGCGCCATCCCGCCAGTGCCTCCGGCGTTACCCATAAGGTCAGGCTACCACGCCGGCGCAGACCTGCTTCGTAGTCACGCCAATTCGTCACCCTGAATTTCATCTTTCCGACGTGATGACGACGATCTGCGTTGTGTTTGTACGGCATGGCTCTCGCATCAAGCTGATTTCGATCCTGCCTGCCTATCGCCAAACCGTTGACAAAGGATCCATGCACCAACGCTGCGGTCGGCGCTTCGGATCGGTTAGCTGCAACGGGCATGCTTGCCTCCAGTGTGAGATGTTTTGGCAACCTCACTTTGCCAGAGCGCAGGTCGCTATCCACCTCCTCATAGGATCTGGGTGCACAAGACAGCCAATGTCCTGAACAAGGTGCCGCTCTCGGTGCAGGCCAACATGAAGACGGATTTGGGCGAGATTTATGGCGCGCCGACACGCTCAGCAGCCGAAACGGCGATCGATGTGTTCGCCGAGAAATACAGTGCGAAGTACAACAAGGCGGTCGACTGCCTGACGAAGGATCGCGAGACGGTGCTGGCGTTCTACGACTTCCCCGCCGACGGGATCATCTGCGAACGTCCAATCCGATCGAGAGCGTCTTTGCCACCGTTCGCCACCGAACGGTGCGCACGAAGGGCTCCCTGTCGTCGAAGACCGCCAGGCTGATGGTCTTCAAGCTCGTCATGGCCGCCGCCAAATCCTGGCGTCGATTGAAGGGACAAAATCAGTTGCCGAAACTGCTCGCAGGTGCCAAGTTCCAGGATGGGATCGAGCTCATCGAAATGAAGCCGCAAAGCGCCGCTTGATCAACCCCGTCACCCAAAATCCGTCATAGCTCCTGCTCTGCCTCCCAAATCCGCAATCATCGCCTTCGGGCCATCGCCGAATGGAAAGCCGCTGCCGGCATCACTGCCTGAACGGCATCTCACGGCGTTACACTCGCCGTCCTTTTGACAACGTGACAGCCCCCACGCCCGAAATCCGCCCGCCGCAAGGCGGCCACGGCATAGTCTGCCGCTTCAAAGATCGACATCCGCTCAAGTCCGGACCCATGCACCAACGCCATCCCGTTCCATACAAATCATTCTTATGCGAAGGCGCGCCCCAGTGGCGCCCGACGCCCTGCCTTGGTCCTCAAGGCTGTCCCGCATTACACCCGGTCACGGCCGCCTTTCAAAAGCTCGCACGGAGATTTCTGCTACTTGTTTCATCAGGGGTATCTGATCAAACGGCAAGTCCGAGGCAATGTCGCGCCCGACGAGAGCCAATTGTTTCCAAGGCCAATGACGCGTTTTTTCATTACCACGCATCGCAAGCGCCGAAATCGCGCATTGCCGCGCCCAAAAAAGCCGTCGTTCAGGCAGATAAGTCTTCATAAGTTTGGCAACGCGCTGTTTGGAACCTTTGACAGGATAGAGAAAATCCTCTAACGCCTCGCCAGCTTCAAACCATTGATACTTGAATTCACTTTCCAGTAGATCGGCGTGCGCTCTTGCCACGGCTGTCGGATTTGATTGTTCAGGTGGCAGATCAGCCAGGAGGCCCGTAATGATTTCCATTGGCGAAGCATGATCGGGATGAACCGGACCAAGGCCGAGACTCTCCACCACCTCGACCAATTTGAACGGCGGCAGATTTCCAGAGGCGAAATTGTCGGCAATCGCCAGTCCCAACATCCGAGCAATGCCAGCTAAATCTGTTTCCGACACCGGCATGGAGGATTTCATTTGACGAACCATATCGTCCATCTCGGATTTTGACAGTTCCGGAATAACCATAGCTTCGGCAACCCCTGAATACTTCATCATGACGCTTGCAAGTTGGTAGTGAGCGCCGACCCTTTGTGTGACGAAGAGACCTCTCGTGCCCGAACCATCGCAGACCGAGACATAACACTTGATGACCTTTGGCGACTCCGTTTTCGCCGGCGGTAAGGCGTTCAACCGCATGGCCCGTATGGTTGCGTCGAGATGGGCCTGTCGGGTCTGCGGCACCCAAGGCCGCATGCGGACAAGCCGTTCGATCATCGAACTCTCAACGGGGGTTTGCGTAGCGGATACGGCCAAAGTTTCAGCCACTGACTGCGCGAGAACAGCATCAGGATGCAACACGAATCCAGCGACGGCCTGATCAATCACCGCCTTCTTGCCAGCGACGAGTTCAACCAGCAGCATGACACTAGCCTCCGGCGGAAAGCCGGCCAAAAGGGAATTCACACTTTCATAGACATCGAACGGATTTTGTCCTACCTGATCGGCTACTTCCAACAGCGATGAAACGATAGCATTTCCGGCAACACCTTGCGTATCCGGCGGGGCAGTTCGTAGCGCCTCAGCCATAGCCTGTCTCAAACTATCGGGAACAGCCCACCCGGCATCAGTAAAAATCTTCCCGGTCATCATCATATCAATTGGATGCAGCGAATGACCTTCAATTGCATTGTCCAATAGATCATAGATGGCTTGGATTTTTTCGCGAGCTTCCCGGTCACCTCCATTGGAGTCTACTTTAAGGCCGCCTAGCTCAACAACCAAATCAGTCAAGAGTGCGGCTTGCACATCTTCATCGGCCTTACCCAGCGCGCAGCTTTCCAGATATTCAGCGAATAGATCGATAGGATCCTCCGGATCAAACATTTCGGAACCAAAACCCATCTCTTTCTGCACGGTCTGCCGCAGCACGGCGACCAAGTCTTCATCCATATTGTTCAACATGACCAAAATGGGATTGCCCTGCCCCTTACTCTTTTGGGTGGGCGCTTTCGCTTTCGATGGCTTCCTAGCCTTACTCGCATTCTTCATCGATTCGATCCTCTGATTCGCGCCCATCTTTTCTCCATCTTTAGCCAAATCTGCATGAGCCGCCAAATGCTGACTATCCGTGTCCAGCAATTCGAAATGGCGTCACACAGCCTGATTTTTTTGGTTTTCCCGCGCTCCTTCGAGATGCAGGTTCTCGATCGCTTGGGCGTTGGTGCATGGGTCCGGACTTGAGCGGATGTCGATCTTTGAAGCGGCAGACTATGCCGTGGCCGCCTTGCGGCGGGCGGATTTCGGGCGTGCGCAGGCAAGCATGCGGTTGAGGACGGCGCAGCCGATGGCGACTTCGGTCTGCTGAACGGGAAGCGACCGTGCCCGCAAACGCCGCCCGATGGTGGACTTGTATCGCCCTATGGCGGTCTCGACCAGCGAGCGTTTGCCATACCCGTTGGAGACCTGCCATTTCATCCGGCCGTCTCTGCCGATTGCGGCGATATGCTGGTCCCTTTGGCCGGCAGGTCTATCGTCGAATGGTTCGACCGCGTTGACGCGAGGCGGAATGACGATTGCGGTGGCAGCGCTATGATCGATGACTGCGTCGTAAGTCGGTTTTCCGTCATAGCGCCGTCAGCAGTAAACTGTCCGATCGGACCGCCAATCTGGTCGAGTAGTGGCTCAACTTGAGAGACATCGCCAGTGTCCTGATCAGTCAGGGTATGGGCAATGATCTCGCCGCTGTCGGCATCCAGTGCCAGATGCAGCTTGCGCCAACTGCGACGGGATCTGGCGCCGTGCTTCTCCTCCAGCCACTGACCCGCGCCGTAGACCTGCAGGCCGGTGCTGTCGACAAGAACATGCACTGGTCCCTCCGGCGGAACCTGGCGATCATGCCGTTTGTTGGGCGATTGCCATGTCCGCGCCCGACGGCTCAGGGTGGTATGATCGCGGACAGCGAGCGCCAGCCCCATCAGTTGCAGCACCGATTCCAGCAAGCCTTCTGCCTGGCGCAGCCGCAGGCCAAACACAAGGCCCAGCGTCAAGGTGGTCTCGATCGCCAGATCAGAATAGCGGTGCTGGCCGCCACGTGTCTTGCGTCGTGGCGCTTGCCACCTGGACAGGGCTTCCGGCGTCACCCACAGGGTCAAACTGCCGCGATGACGAAGTCCTGCCTCATATTCTGGCCAGTTCGTCACCCTGAACTTCATCTTCTCAATATGATGGCGGCTGGTATTGTGTTTGCAAGGCATGGCTACGCTACAAAGGCTATTGCGGTTACCGCTTGCCTAAACCCACACCAATAAACGATCCGTGCACCAACGCCCCATGATAGGTGAGTTCCTCAGCTGCAAGCAGGCCATTCCGTCCGACCAGAATCGACAGAATCATAAATAGCCCATTTTGTGTGCCATTCGTGACGACGACCCGATCAGGGGCAAGTGATTGTTGGAAACGTTGCTCCAGCCACATCGCGCCGGCCCGACGGTCTCGCTCGAACCCTCCGAAGCTGTGGTTGCGTAACAAGAAATCTAGGCTGCCGTCGTCCGAGATATCTCTGAGGACCTTGCCTACAGCCCGTCCCGCCCATTCAGGCATAGGCGGTGTCGTACGGGTAAGGTCTATCAACGCGTGGTCTGACATATGTTCCTCCGGCACTGCATCCAGTTCAGCCAACTCGGAAGTCTCATCGACAGCAAGTCAGGCCGCCATCAACAAACAAGATCTGCCCAGTCACAAATCGCGCCATCGGGGACGCGAAAAACAAGGCTGCGCTGGCTACGTCCGCTGGCGTCGCAAGTCGTCCAGCAGGAATATCACCAACAGCTCGTTGAAGCGCGACGGGGTCTTGCAGCGTCTTTTCGTTCTTTCGCGTCCGAACAGCGCCCGGGGCCACACCATTCACGGTGACACCGCATGGTGCCAACTCCGCTGCCTGCTGCTTCATTAGGTTGGCCAAGCCACCTTTCGCAGCACACATCGCGCTATACCCTCGGTCCCGGTACCCGAGTGAGGATCGGAGGGAGAGCAGATGGATCTGGCTGCCTCCGTGGGCCGCAGAGATCTGGTGTTTGGCAACCGCCTGCGAGAGAAACATGCCAACTCTTAAGGTCTTTGCGTAGACTTCGTCGAAGGCCTCTTCCGTCACGTCGAGCAGCTTCTGCTCCTTGTGAAACCCGACACAGTTGACGACGATGTCAATCGACCCGTGCTGTGCCGCCAAATTCTCGGTGAGGTCCCGCACCGCCTGAACATTGCAGGCGTCCACTTCGACCCCTTCGGCGTCCCAGTTCTTCGCACTCAGCCTTTCGGCAAGGCTTCGGGCGAGACTTCTGTTTCGACCGGCGATCACGCATTTTGCGCCTGCTGCGGCAAACGTCTCAGAGATAGTTGTCCCGATCGCCCCATAGCCACCGACAACGAGCGCGACCCTGCCGGACAACCGCGTTGGGTTTTCGAGAGGCATCTCACGGCCCGTCATTGCGACCTCCCGCGGAAACACGTGTCGCCCGCCAGGTCCCGGGTCCATACTGGGCCTTGAAAACGGGGCCGAGGTGCTCGGGCGCCGAACCGCCGAACTGCGCGACTCCTGCCATCAAGCCGCCTTCGCCAACCTCGCCATTGAACCGGTAGAATAGATGGATGGGCATCGCGTTGTGCTCAGCCTCGAATTGGACCGCGTGGCCGCTCACTTTGCCATGAATACGTCCACAAGCGACCGCGGTTTGAAGGACGCCGGAGAGATACGGACCGTTCTGCCGGAGTTCAGCCTGGTGCACCTTCGACCCATGAAGGAACTCTATCTCAAGCCGCCAGGTCCCCGTCACCTCAGCCAGCGCGCGCGGCATCGAATCTGACCGGACGAACGACTGAGGTCGATCGAAAGCGGCGACCAGCGCACGTCCGACGGTGTCCGCCTCTTCGTCGGACAGGTTGATAGGATCCAGAACGACGGACGTCGGTGTGGACCAGAAATCGTGGATGAGAATCCGTGGACGCTGCTCGAGCAGCGCGAGCCTGAGTGCCTCAGCGTCGAGGGGAACCGCGGCCTGGTCCCAACTCACCCTCAATCGCGTCGCCGTGACGGATCCAGCCCAGGTAAGAACCTCCGTGTCGACGCCGGGGGCATCGGCGAGGCAGGTCGCGATCCGCTGCAGACGCGGAAGCCACTGGTCGCGCTCTGCTCTTGCTGACGGCGAATTGATCCACCGGTCAAGAGCGACGACGGCACCGACCGCTTCTTCCTTACCCACTTTCAGGCAGCGTCCGAAGGCCTGGTGCGGCGCGCCGTTCCACCACATCGCTTCGCAGAGCCGCTTCCGGCCGAGCACGATGGCGGTCGACTGCGGCCCGCGGATATATTTGCCGCCTGCATAGACGACGAGATCGGCACCGCGGCTGGTCCAGGGATCCGGGTTCGCCGGCGAGAGCCCGGCCGCATTGACGAGGACCGGCACGCCGCTCGTGCGCGCGGGGCCAAGGACCTTCCCAAGCGGAAGCGAAGACGAGCCGTCCATGCGGCCAAGCAGGCAGATCATCGCCACACCGCCCGCGCCGAGAACTCTCGACAGCTCGTCGAGCGTCGCGACACTGACGATATCGGCGCCGGCGATCCGGATTGCCTGCTCATAGGGGAAGCGCTGTTCGGCCGGAATGATCACCTTGTTCCGCAACCCGGATGTGTCCGGCAGTCGCAACATCAACTCCGGATCATTCCCGGCGATGCATGCGGCTGTCGCAAGGGCCAAGCTGGCAGCCGTCCCCGCCGTAACAAGTCCCCATTCCGCGCCGGTCAGTCCAGCCAGCTTTCTGCCAATCCCTTCGGCCAGCTCGTCGAGATCTACAAAGGCTTGCGCCGCGGCGTTCATCGCATTGACGACGTCGTCGGCCGGGTTGCTAGCGCCGTAGTTCGTGCGCACGCCAGCACAGTTGATCAACGGCTCGACGCCGAACGACCGGTAGATCCAGCCGGGCGATTCCAGCTCGCTCGGAGCCTGGGCCGACCATGCCGACGAGAGAGGCAATGAGGGCATCACACTGTCCCCCGGTGAACGAGGATGGTCGACGCAGTCACTGCGAAGAGCGTGATCGCCAGGTACATGGCCCTGTTCGGCGACGGCACGCGTACCGAGGCGACGTGGGCAGCGCTCAAAAGAGCGAAGACGATGTTCACCGCTGGCAGGAACGTCCCCGAGGACATGAACGGCTCAACGAGGACCAAGGCGGCCATCAAGGGAATGTCGTAGGACAGCGGCACACCAAAAAACCGGCCGTCATCTGACTTTCCGAAGTTCGCGAAATAGCTCAGGCGAATGGCGCCGGCGAGCAGCAGCGCCGTGGCGACGAAGAAGGAGACGAGCGAGGCGCCATTCAGCTGCACGAGGATGATCGCGGGAAGGATGGCGCCATAGATGATGTCGCCGAAACCGTCGAGGCTCTTGCCCATTTTAGCCATGTCCGGCGAGCGGTTTCGAGTTCTCCTAGCGACTACCCCGTCCAGGTGATCCGCGAGGACGGCCCACAAAGCAGCGCCGACCGCCAGATCGATCTGCCCCGCCAATGCAAAATAGAGAGCAATCGAGGAGCAAAGTAGCCCGACCGTGGTGATGGCATTGGCGGGATCAACGAGATAGCGAAGCATCTTACACTCTCCCAGACTTGGTGGTCAGCAGGCGAGATCCCGTGCCGTCATGAACATGGCTTCGGCGAAACGCAGGTCCGCCTCGTTGTCGATCTCGTACCATTTGAGGCCGTCGCACCGGGCGGCCGCGATCTGCAACCCTTTCTCGCGCACCAGGTTCGACAGAAGCTCTTCGGTGTAGGATTTGACGGCTCCGGCGTTGATGATGTGATTGAGATGCGGAACGATCGTCCGACGCAGATCTTCTCCGGAAAAGCGGATCAGGTTCACCATTTTGAAGAGAGGCGGCGAACCATCATTAAGGTTCGCTGCCGTCTGCTTCATCCGCACTTCGGCGATGTAGCCGTTGTTCGTCAGGACCACGGCAGAACCTTCCATCGTCGGGCTGAACGGCGCGACGGCAGCGACATTGTCCGCATCGCCCAGCGTCAGGTAGCGAAGCGCATCCAGCTCGAAAAACACGTCGCCTTCGAGCAGATAGGTGTCCCCGGCCAAGAGCGCATCGCGCGCCAGCCATAGCGAGTAGGCACTGCCCGTCCGGTCGAAGACGTCAGACTCGATATAGTCGATGCCGAGATCGCCGAAGCGTCGGCCGCAGGAATGTTGGATCGCGTCTTTGCGATAGCCGACGACGATCGTCACCTCCCGCACGCCGACTGCCTCGAGGTTCTGCAAGGCGTTGTGAAGGATCGGCGTGCCATTGATTTCGACCAGCGGCTTCGGCCGCAGATTGGTGAGCGGATGCAGGCGCGAGCCAAACCCGGCGGCAAGAATCACCGCCTTTCTCGGAGCAATTGCAGTCATCGGTCTAAGTCCCTTTTATCTTGGTTGTTGCGACGATTCCTTCGGTTCCAGCCGTTAAGGACGCCGACCACACGCTCGAGGCCCGCCTCGAGTTGCCCCGGCGGAATGCCATAGGAGAGCCTGAGCCCCATGGGATCGCCGAAGGCAGTGCCTGACACGCCGGCCACGCCGGCCTGCGCGAGCAGCGCGGTCACGATGTCGTCGGCGGTCCTGGGGTCATCATTGGCGAGCATCGGCCGCAACAGGCCGGACAGATCGAGATAGAAATAGAACCCGCCCTGTGCTTCAGGTATAGGCACGCGCTGCAGCCCGGATAGGGCGGAAAGCCCAACCTGCCGCGCCGCCGTCAATTGACCCTTGAGCCGGGCTTCAAAGGCGCCATCTCCCTCACGGAGGTGGTGCAGCACGGCGTGCTGGGCGACGACATTCGGGTTCGATGTCGTGTGCGACTGCAGCGCCTTGACAGCCGAGATCAGTTCCTTCGGCGCAGCGAGATACCCGATGCGCCAGCCGGTGAGGGCCAAGCTTTTGGAGAAGGCATTGACGATCACCGTCCGAGCCCGGACCTCCGGGACGAGCGACACGACCGGATGATGCCGATGGCCATCATGGGTGAAGGGGCAGTAACATTCATCGAAGATGATCCAGAGGTCCCGATCCATCGCGAGTTGGGCGATGCCCGCAAGGGTCTTCGCGTCGTACACAGCGCCGGTGGGGTTGGCGGGCGTGTTGACGACGATGGCCCGGGTCAGCGGCGTGATGACGCGTTGGATGTCGTCGATCCGTGGAACGCAGCCGTTTCCTCGCGTGTCGATATGGACTGGGGTGCCGCCGGCGATCTGGACCTGCGCTGGGAATGTCGTCCAGTAGGGTGCGGGAATGATGACTTGGTCGCCGGGATTGATCAGTGTCATCGCCACGTTGAAAAGAGCCTGCTTGGCGCCGTTCGTCACGGCGATCTCGTCGGCCCGCCAGAGCTGCCCCGTCTCGACCGATACCTTCCGTGCCAGCGCCTCGCGCAACTCCGTCAAGCCGATCGTGTCAGTGTAGCGGTTCAGGCCTTGTCGAATCGCCTCGATCGCTCCGTCCCGGATCGTTGGTGCCAGATCGCTCCAGATCTCGCCGGCCGTGAGATCAACAATCTCCATCCCAGCATCGGCGGCAGCCTTCGCCGCGGCGCGGGCGGCCGCGGTCCCCGACGATTTGAACAAGTTTGTCCGTGACGCCAACATGCGCGTTTCCATCTTTTTCGGCAAAGCCGCTTACCGCGGCTGTCCCTGGCCGTCCGCTGCCCGCGGAAGGTATTTCTCTTCTGCCGCTGAGAGCTCGCCGTAGTTCATCAATTCGAACAGCTCGTCGAGCGTCGCCACCTCATCTTCGATACCGGCAATGCTTTCTTCCTGAATGATGCGGTCGCACACGTGACGCATTGCCGAGATTGCGGCGCGCATGTTGTGGTTGGCCCAGATCACGGTCGAAATGCCTGCGGCGCGATATTCGGCGACCGGTGTGCGGTAGTATTTCGTTGGCACGATCACGACGGGGAGGCGGTTCCGCCAGAGTCGAGCAAATGCCAAGATCTCGCTGGGATCGGATTTGCGCGAATGGATGAGAATCGCATCGGCGCCGGCTTCCGCATAGGCGTGCGCTCGTGCAAGCGCCTCGTGCTGACCGTATCCGGCGATCAGCGCCTCGATTCGAGCGACGAGAACGAATTCCGGATCCGGAACCTGGTCCTTGACGGCCTTAAGGCGACCGCAGAACTCGCCGATCTCCGCCAGCGGATGGCGGTCGCCGACGAAGGAGTTCATCTTCGGGAACGCGGTGTCTTCGAGGCAAACGCCGCTCGCACCGTGCTGCCGCAGCTTGCGAGCGACCAGACGGGCATTGTTGAAATTGCCGAATCCGCTGTCTCCGTCGACGAGGATTGGAATTTCCGCCGCGTCCGCCATCCGTTCCACCACCTCGACAACCTGGGTCCAAGAGGCCTCGTTCGCATCGCGGTAGCCGAGGCTGGAGGAGATTGAGAGGCCGGACGCCCAAAGCGCCTTGAAACCGGCCCGCTGCACGATCGCCGCGGAGAGCGCGTTATGGGCTTCCATAAGGAATGACGGTCTGTCACGGGTGCCAATGAGCTCACGAAGCGTAGACACCCGACGCGGATCTGACATGCTGCTTTCCTCCCTTCGTTCCATCGATCGCGATATCAACCACAACATGAAGTCGCTCGGCAGCTCCTGCCGCCTTTCTAGAATGAAGCTTTCAAAAGTCGTGCCAACTGCGCAGGAAAAGCCTCAGAAAAAGGGTTCTCGATATTATTCAATGACTTGAATGATGGTGGGAGCAGGAGCCAGCAGGAGCCAAACCGAACAGCCCGTGTCGCTCACTCGACAAACCCGGCGGTAGTGTCGGTCGCCCACCGTATTCCCCAGGGATGGCGGACAGAATTCCTCCGCGGGAAGCGGAATTCACGCGTCATTCGACTGCTATCCGCGCTGTCCGATGTCCACGCAAGCAAAGACATTGTCTCTGTCGAAGAGATTTTCCGTCTCCAGGACATGGAAGCCGCAAAGATCAGCGAAAAGCGCGTCCTGAGATAGCCGGTCACGACGGGCGGGCAGCGACCACCGTGATTTCGACCAGCGTCCCGGCCGACAGGACCGCTTGGACGCAGCAGCGTTGGGGCCAATGGTCCGGGTTATCGCCGACCCACGCCCTCCACTCGGCATCGAACTTTTTCTTCTGCTCGAGGTCCGACAGCAAGACATTCACCGAAATCAGGTAGCGCTTGTCGGTCCGAAAATGCGCTAGAACGAGCTCGATCTTGCTGAAAGTCGCTTCGATTTGCCCTTTCAGGCCCAGGCTCTTGTCGTCGGAGGTCGCAACAGCCCAGACGAGGTTGCCGACTGCGGATCCCGAGCTGCGTCCGGGAGCGACCCCCGGCGCACGCTCTATCGGAAACGAACTGTTCATCCCGCGCTCCCTTTCGATGTTCCGAAAATGATAAACCTAACAATAAATTTCTTGCTCAAGAACGGTGCTTGATTTCCGAGGCAGCGGCCGATCATCCTGACGCGAGCCGCCCATGGTCACGCAAGACCACTCCGCTGCGCGTTGTTCCCTTAACGGGTTGACGGCGGACAACTTCAAAGCCGATTCTCCTGATACATACAACGCCTTCCGCAGTCGTGGAGCCGCCATATGGACATGAACCGAGCGAAAAGCTCCCGAACTTACGACGCCGTCATCGTGGGCGGCGGTATTGTCGGTCTGTGCATTGGCTATGGCCTCGCCAGGAGCCAACTGAGCGTCGCTATACTTGACGGCAACGATGCCGATTTCAGCGCCTCACGCGGAAATTTCGGAATGATCTCCATCTCGAACAAGGGGGTCAACAATATTCCCTATTTCCGCCTTTCTCTGACGTCGGGGAAGTTATGGCCCTTGTTTGCGGAGGAGATTCGAGAATGTTCCGGTATCGATCCGCATTTCGACGCCCGGGGCAAGGTTTATTTGTCTCTGGGAGAGCGGGAATTCGACGAACAGAGAAGACACATTGAAGAGTTTTCGCGGCGAGCGGGAGCCGAATACCTGAACGAGATTCTCGACAGAGAAAGCGTTGACGAGTTGTTGGGCCATGTCGGTCTGGGAGAGCCCGTAAGTGGGGGGTCCTTCAGTCCGCTGGACGGCTTCGTCGACCCCCTGAAATTCTATTCCAGCCTCCTCCGGGCCTACCTTGTTAGCGGCGGGCATTATCTCTCCGGTCATATTGTCGATCGTGTTACCCGCGACGCTGCAACTTTTTCCGTGACGACATCGGCGGGCCAGTTCTCGGCTCCAAAAGTGGTAATTGCAGCTGGCCTAGGCATCCCGCCTCTCGCCGAACAGGTCGGGCTTCGGGTGAAAGTCCGTCCGGAACGCGGCCAGATCATCGTGACCGAACGGATCGACAAGGTGTTCAAGTACCCGATCAGCGGCTTCTTGCGACAGAATGTTGAAGGCACGGTGATGATCGGCAGCTCAAGCGAATATGCCGGTTGCGACGACCGCACCACGGTCGAAATCCTGAAGGCGCTGGCGAAAGGCGCGGTCGAGAGACTGCCCTTGCTGCGATCCGTGCAAATCAACCGGTGCTGGGCGGCACTCAGGCCACGTACGCAGGACGGTTATCCGATCTATCAGGAATCGCGCGAGCAGCCGGGGGCCTTCGTCGTCTCGTGCCACAGCGGAATCACTCTATCGGCTCTGCACGCGCGTCTCCTGCCGCAGTGGATCATGGAGGGTATAAGGGACGGGCTTCTCGAGCCGTTCGGAATGGAAAGGTTGCGCGATGAACAACCGGCATGATGCGACCGACCAAGTCTTTCCCATAAATTTGGAGTTCGAAGGGCATGCCATTTCCGCCCGGGAAGGAGAGACCGTCGCCACAGCCCTTCTCGCCGCCAATCCGGGCTATACCGGCACCAGCCCCGTGAGCGGGCGCCGTCGTGGTCCGTACTGCCTGATGGGCGTCTGTTTCGAGTGTCTTGTGGAAATAGACGGCCTTCCAAATCAACGCGCCTGCTGGTGCCCGTGCGGGAAAACATGACCATTCGCAGGCAAAACGGACTTCGGTCGCTCGACCCGAGGGGGCTGGAGAGATGAGCCTGGATGTCGTCGTCATCGGCGCCGGTCCCGCCGGCATGGCCGCGGCAATCGAAGCGGCCGAGTTCGGGCTGTCCGTGCTGGTCCTCGACGAACAACCTGCCCCCGGGGGGCAGAGGTTTCGCGCGATCGAAATGGCGGAGCGACGGGCAACGGGAAGCGGAGGTGCCCTGGATAAGGACGAAGCCCACGGAGCATTGATCGCAAGGCGTTTTCAGGAAAGCGGCCTCACTTATTTGGCGCAGGCGTCGGTCTGGGACGTGGCAGCCGATCCATTCGAGGTTAGCTATTTGCACCAAGGCAGCAGCGTTTCCGTACGGCCTGAAGCCATCGTCGTTGCGACCGGCGCCCTTGAGAGACCTGTGCCGATACCCGGTTGGACGCTGCCTGGCGTGATGACTGCGGGCGCCGCCCAGCTAATGCTGAAGGAGTCTGGACGCATTCCCAAGGGGCGCGTTGCGCTGTTGGGATGCGGGCCGCTCCTCCTTCTTGCGGCAAAGCAGCTTTTGGACGCGGGAGCCGACATCGTCGCGCTGCTCCAGACGACGACTCTCGTCGATTTCCTTCGAGCGACGCCTAATCTTCCGAGCGCATTTCTGGCACCGAAGGTTCTGCTGGAGGGATTGAAACTGCTCGGCTGCACGATCGGAATCAACGCTGCCGCCTCGCTGCAAGGTGCAAGAATTCTCGGAGAAGACCGCGTGAGAGGCATTGAATATACGATCGGTCGACGTACCACGGCCCTGGAGTGCGATGTCGTCCTCATGCATTTCGGCGTCATCCCCAATACCCAGATCACACGATTGGTCAGGGCCGACCACATGTGGAACGACCGCCAACTATGCTGGCAGCCGGCGACCAATGCCTGGCAGGAAACATCGATCCCGAACTTGATGGTGGCCGGCGATGGAGGTGGCATCTTTGGCGCAGACGCGGCCGTACTGTCCGGCCGGCTGAGTGTTTTAAAGATCGCATCTCAGCGGGGGGCGATACCGGAAGCCATAAGAGATAGGCTCGCTCATGATCTCAGGACGAAACACAGTAGGCTTGCCCGCGCGAGGGCATTCGTGGACGTAGTTTATCGGCCACCCGCGGGTTTCCTGCGACCGAGCGCCGAAGCGATGGTCTGCCGTTGCGAGGAGGTCATGGGACACGAAATCGAAGCCGCGATCGCAAACGGTGCTTCGGGCATGCGGCGGCTCAAAGCGCATACCCGTGCGGGCATGGGCCCCTGCCGGGGCCAGATGTGCTCGACGGCAACATCCGCGATCTTGAGCGGACAACTGGGTGCCGAATTCGGCAGCGTTGAACCTGCGACCGGGCGCCCGCCGCTTCGTCCTTTGACACTCGGGCAACTCGCCTCGACGAAGCACTGCCGCGACTAAAAACACGGTCCTGGGCACCTCTTGTGGCCTCGATTGTGACGGCAATACTCTTATTGCGTATCTCAAGAAAGGCGTCGCTGAGATCCGGGCGAAACTCCCGCCATACCAAGATCACAGGGAGGTCTGAGCGTCTGAAGGCGCTCACCAGCCGATTGGTATTCTGAACAAGTCTATCGATTTTGTCGGCGGCCCACTGATCGAGAAAGTCGTTTAGCACAATGACAACAAGAGCGCGCTTGGGCATGGCAAGCCTCGTGGCCGATAGCCGAGATGGCGCAGAATCTCCGCGCAATGGCGCCGTCCCGAACGCCCCGAAAAGTCGTAGCCTAAAAGATCATCCCGACTGACGCCGAGTTGCTCGGCCAGAAAGGACACGGTTCCCCTGGAATGTCGGACGCGACGGTGCCGAAAAGGTGCCGTAGCGGGTCGTGTTGGAATTCGGCGGAGCAGCCTCCGGTAGGTTAAGATTATCGGCTCATGCGGCGAGGTCAATCTGCTGATCGAGTGGCTTCGTAGGAAGCGTCTGCCAGCCGTCGATCTTTCGCATCGAGATTTGACCGGACGCCATCAACGCCCAGAACAACATTGCCGCGGTTTCGGCCGAAGGCAGAACGGTCTGGGTCTTGATGCGCCGCTTGAACTCCTCATGCAGACGCTCATTCGCGTTTGTTGTTCTGGCGCTTTTCCATTGGCTCGGCGGCAGCCGGGTGAAGGCGAAGAGACGCTCGCCGGCCTCCTCCAGGCTGTCGGCCACCGCCCGGCACTTGAGCCGCCATTTGCGCAGGAACGCCTTGCGGCGGCTCTCGATCGGCGTTGGTGCGCGGATATGAAATCGAACGCATTTCGATCATTAATGTAGTTGGTTATGCCTGCGTGACTTGACGCCGGATAGACTCCGAGCGTGCCCATGCCAGCATGCGGTTGAGAACGATGCAACCGATGGCAACCTCGGTCTGTTGAGCCGGAAGAGAGCGTGCTCGCAGGCGCCGTCCGATCAGCCCCTTGTATCGTCCGATGGCTGTTTCGCTCAGCGCCCGCTTGCCGTAGCCGGAGGCTGCCTGCCATTTCAGCCGACCGTCGCTTGCGATTGCGGCAATGTGCTTGTCCCTTTGACCAAGCGGTCCGGCATCACCGCTTTCCACCGCCGTGGAACGCGGTGGAATGACGATGTTCGCGGTTGCGCTGTGCTGCAGGATAGACCGATAGGTTGGCTTGCCGTCATAGGCTCCGTCGGCTGTGAACTGGTCGATCTCGCCGTCGATCTGATCGAGCAGCGGTGCCACCTGGGAAGGATCATCCGTGTCCTGATCTGTCAGCCTTTGGGCAATGATCGCGCCCCTTTTGGTATCCACTGCCAGATGCAGCTTGCGCCAGTTGCGACGTGATCTGGCGCCATGTTTCTGCTCCAGCCATTGCCCGGCGCCGTAGACTTTCAATCCCGTGCTATCGACAAGCACATGCAGCGGGCCGTCCGGCAGCGGCGGGTTTCGTCGGGCTGATGGCTCCCACTTCTGTGCCCGACGGCTCAGCGTCGTATGATCTGGAACTGGGACTTTCAGCCCCATGAGATCCAGCAGCGAGTGGAGCAATCCCTCGGTCTGGCGCAGCCGCATTGCCAAGACGCAACCCAGCGTCAGCGCTGTCTCAATGGCGAGATCGGAATACCGGGCTTGGCCGCCGCGGGTCTTGCGTCGCGGAGCGCGCCATCCCGCCAGTGCCTCCGGCGTTACCCATAAGGTCAGGCTACCACGCCGGCGCAGACCTGCTTCGTAGTCACGCCAATTCGTCACCCTGAATTTCATCTTTCCGACGTGATGACGACGATCTGCGTTGTGTTTGTACGGCATGGCTCTCGCATCAAGCTGATTTCGATCCTGCCTGCCTATCGCCAAACCGTTGACAAAGGATCCATGCACCAACGCTCTACGGATGCAGCCGCGAAATCGTGCTATTGCTGACATTGTAGCTATGGGCAACCTCACCTCCCCGGCGGCCAGCCGCGCCAACGCCTCTCGCCGCTGTTGCTGTGAGAGCTTGGGCTAGCGGCCGAACTTGACGCCCCTGACCTTCGCGCGGCGCGCCCATTCGACGTGTTTTCCAGGATCTGCGCCGTTGCCATTTGGCTGCCCGCCCGACAAGGAACAATATCAGATCCGACATCTCCGACCTGGTATCGATAAAGGGCTCGTCCAAGAGGCGCAGACCGGCGCCGGCAGACGTCACGCCGCCGACGAGGCGCCGACGTCTCCGGTACTTACAGGATATGACGAAGAGCGTTTGCTGACCTGCATTCGTCTGCTCGATGCGGCCGCCGAAGACGCCCACTGTGGCGCCGCCCGCCCAACAAAGAGGCCCGCAGCGACGCGCTGCGGGCCTTTCCGTCGAGATCGTAGTATCGATCAGAACGAACGCTGGAAGCGGAGGATACCGCCGATGCTGTTTTCCTTGTCGGCTTTGGTCCAGTTGGTGACGGTGTCTTCGCCGACATGCAGATAGTCGACTTCGGCCGTGACCTTGAGGCCCTTGACGATTTCATAGGCGATGTTCGCTGCAACGCCGACGTTCTTGCCTTCGTCATAGGAGAGTTGGGCGTTGAAGGAAGTCTTCTCGTTGATGGTGTAGGTGCCGCCGCCCCAGACTGCCCAGTTGCCGCTCCACTGCTTGTAGAAACCCCGGCCGTGGGCGTCGATAGCGTTGCCGCATCATCGTTGAGGTTGTCGTCGGTGCCGTAGCCGCCCATGATGAACAGTGACAGATTGTCCATCGGCTTCACGTCCAAGCGAACCTTGCCGGCGGTGCTGTCACATTGATTGAGGGGTAAGGAAATTGAGGTAGCAGCGCGCCCATGACCGTGAGTGCACCGACCTACAAGAACCACCGCTATCGGATCGAAATCGTGGCCCGTGCTGTCTGGCTCTACTTCCGCTTCAATCTGAGCCTGCGCGATGTCGAGGAAATGCTGCTCGATCGCGGGATCGTCGTTTCCTACGAGACCATCGGCCGATGGTGCCGAAAGCACGGCCCTGATTATGCGCGCCGCATACGCCGCAAGTCGCCGACGAAAGATGATGTCTGGCACCTGGATGAAGTCGCGGTGCGCATCAATGGTCAGAAGTGCTGGTTGTGGAGAGCGGTTGATCAGGACGGATATGTGCTCGACGAGATTGTTCCAGACGCGTCGCAACACCAAGGCCGCCGGGCGCCTGCTGACGCGACTTCTGAAGAAGCAGGGTCTGCCGCCAAAGCGTATGATCACCGACAAACTGCGCTCCTACGGGGCGGCCCAACGCCAGCTCATGCCGAACGTGGAACACCGCTCGCATAAAGGCTTGAACAACCGGATGGAGAATTCTCACCTGCCGTTCCGAAAACGGGAACGAACGCGACAGGGTTTCCGGTCGGTCGGCTCATTGCAGCATTTCGTGTCGATCTTCTCCGCCGTCCGAAATCTCTTCGTCCCATCCCAGACCAACCGCTCCGCAGCACAAATTCGAACCCATCGACGCCAGGCAATGGCCGCGTGGGAAGCCGTGAGTGCAGTGCACGGCCTGCCTGAAAAGCGCGGTGTCGGCCTCACGCGGCCACATTTCAAACAACGTGACAACGCCCCATTATCTGTTGGATCCAGCCGCACGTGCCCTCGAAGGAGCCTATCCACTCGCCGCCGTGCTGCTGCGACGCGCTATGATCAGTGACACGTTGGACCGCGCAAAGTCGACCCGATACCGTCATGCCGCCCGCCATCTCGCGGAGTGCCAATCGCTGCACAGTGCAATTCCGGGCTACGCCAATCCAATCTTGGGGACCATGCCGCCTTCCTGGCATCGCTACAGGACAAGCATCGACGCAAGGAAGGCTTCTGGGGGCGGTGTGCGGGAGTTCTCGACAAAGAGATAAATGTGTTCTTCTTTTGTTCGGTTGGCTGTCGCTTTTGAACAGGGCCTTTATCAACCAAAGACAGCTACGGCTGATTTGATGATGATGCCGCCATCCGGGCTTCGGCGCATCTGACGACCCGTGGCGGTGCGAAAAACATTCGTCAATTGCAGCGCAGGCGGCACGCGCGACCACAAGGTTCGCACGCTCTCCCGGCCATGCCGGGTTTTGCGAATGACGTTTCCTGTGACGACGCGCTGCGACCATCGGAAGCCGACCTCGTGGAAATACAGGTCGGCATGCTGCGGGCTGATATGATGAAAAACGCCGGCGATGGTACGGCGGACGCGGGAGTTGAAGCCCTCCACCGAATTGACGTGGACGGCGTCGCGCACATACTCACCGCTGGAATGCTTCACTGTCTCATGCTTGGCAAAGCTCTTACCAATGGCCATGAATGCCTTCCACTCGTCGCTCATCAAATGAGCTCCCAATTCGATCTGCGCTTCAATGACGCGTTCGCTTGCTCGCGCCGAGAGACTGGTCACGACCGCGGCACGCGCGTCACCGGCCAGAGTGCCAGGCATGACGTCACTCGGGCGCCGCACCATTGCCATGACTGGCGTTTTGTCCGTATTCGCCTGGCCTTTCCGGCCGCGGCCCGGAGGCGGGTCGTCGGGATTCTTTCTGGGCCTTCCACCGAGATGGAAATGGTCGATCTCCACCGTGCCGGCGAGCATGTTCTCCCGCGCCACCATGAGACGCAGTGCATGTCCCATCCGCCAGGCCGTTGGCTGGCTCACCCCGAGCGCCTCGGCCAGGCGCACCGACGACAAGCCCTTGTCGGATTGCAGTAACAGCCACATGGCCTTCAGCCAAACACGCAAGGGAAGCTTCGTGGAGTGCAGAGGCGTGTGTGTCGTCACCGTGAACTGGAACCGGCAATCGCCGCTGGAACATTGATAAAGACCCGGTCGGGCGCGACGCTTGCCGGTATCGCGACCGGCAAGCGCAATCGAGCGTTTGTATCCGCAGGCGGGGCAGATCCGGCCATCCGGCCACACCATGCTTTCCAGCAACCGACGGCAATGCTGCTCATCCCGGAAGGCCGCGATCATTTCTTCAACAGTCCGAATGTTGGAAAGCGCTGCAAGTATTTCAGGCATTCTCACCTCCTTAGACCAGCCCGAAGAATCGCATGAAAGGCCATAGGTCACAAGGATATTGCGGTCTTTGGTTGATAAAGGCCGCGTGTCTGCGGGAACGGTTCTTGTTCCGACCCCTGGAACGTACACTCAGGAGCGTAGTCGCCGATATCCCTTCGACATCGCTCTGCTGGGCGTGAGGCCCGGTCGGTCCATGACAACCGCCTCGATTGCCACGGCGGTGCCCGAAGTTCCCAAGCGGGAGCCATCCAAAAAATGGAGAACCGTTTAAGTGGACGCACAAGCGCATATCGGGTCGATGGCATCATCGCCGACTGCTGGCAGTGGCTGAGGCCATCTTGATGATTTCTCCGACGCCGATCCTGGTCCGCCCTGGTCAGCCGCGTCATATTCGTTCTTGCTGGCGATCCCAGGGTCGCTATTCGAAACGCTCGTCCCGGCCGCGGTCGCGCTGTGTCTCCCACCGCTGTTCCTCGGCAACCGCCTCCGTGAGGCCCTTCTTTGCTCGTTCGACAAAGCTGATCGCGGCGGCGTCGCCGCCAAAATCGAGATCATCCAGCATGCGCGCGTTCGACTCGATGATCGCGGCGCGCGAGCCACTCCACATCCGTGGCCGGAACCG
Organism: Mesorhizobium subarcticum; assembly: GCF_055456085.1. Classification (NCBI taxonomy): domain Bacteria; kingdom Pseudomonadati; phylum Pseudomonadota; class Alphaproteobacteria; order Hyphomicrobiales; family Phyllobacteriaceae; genus Mesorhizobium; species Mesorhizobium subarcticum. The sequence continues at coordinate 113,623 of NZ_JBVBEG010000003.1, forward strand.
CCGCAGAAATTCGGCCAGGACCTGTACCGGGTCAGGTGCTTTCTCCAGCACCAGCCGCGCGCCGCAGGGGTCCATTGCAACGGCGTTTTTTCCTCCGGCCTGCGGAACAACGTGATGGTCGCGGCGGCAACGGGATAGCGAATTGTGGGATCGGCTTCACACCATGCAACGAGGATATGGGGCTGCATCAGCCATGCGATCCGTCCATCCTCCTCACGTCGGCCTAGCAGGCAATCGCCTGCATGCAGCACCAGCGCTGGGCTCGTCGCTTTAAGGTGGACAAAGACGTAGCTGGCCGAATCTGAGCGAAAGTCCATCGCGAGCGCGGCGTGTAGCATCCGAAGCTGCGCGATCAGAGCGTCGGGAGTTACCACTTCAGCACCGGCTACGAACCAGTCGACCATGCGGCGCGCAATCTCGCGCGTAAAATCGCCGCTGGCCGAACCCGATGTCGATCCATCGAGAACCATGGCCAAGACGGCATCGCCGCGAATGCCGATTCCTGCATGGTCTCGGTTGTCGGCCGTCCGCGTGCCTTGCCAACAGTGCCACCGGATTTGCAAGGTCATGCCAATGTGCTGATCGCAACCAGCCGGTCGTAAACGATGTCGACACGGCCCGCCGGTCCGCGGATGTTGCCCTCCAGGAAATGGTCGAAGTTCGGATCGTCAAGCAGCGCCGCAATCTGTTCGGCGATATACTCCCGGATCTCCGGCTCGCTGCTCGCGACTTCCTCGACGATCTCTTCCCGCCCATCGACGAGAAGGAGAACGTCCTCGGCATCGCGGCTGCCGATGAGATCGCCTTCACCACGTCCGCGGTACGCCTCCAACTTAGTCGCCACGAACAGCTGCGGCGTGAGGCGCCGAATCTCAAGTGCCTCCTCCAGTTGTTCTGGTACAGCCGTCTCGATCCCCTTTGCGTACCAGCGATTGCTGAAACCCAGGATCGCCTCGTCGTCTGGCATGAAGTCGACCTTCAGCTCGCCGAGCTTCATGCGGCAAATGATGGAGTCGTCAGCCGCCTCGGTGAAGCCGCGTGCGCGCAAGCGCTCCATCAGTTCGGTCCATTCGGCGAAACCCGCGAGATCGACGATCAGGTCGACATCGTCAGTAGCCCTCACGCCTTCGAGAACGACGGGGTCGGTAATGTAGAGCGCTGTCGTGCAGCCGCCGACGAAGACCAGGCGCGCGCGCAGCTCGTCGCCGAGCGCCTCGGCGACGGCCTTCAACATTGCCTTCAACTGACCCTGGACCGTCATCCCAGCCTCTGGACGAGCAGGTCGGCGGCGTGCTTGCTTTCGCGCTGATTGCCGATGCGAATTGCGTCGATGAGGGCGAGATAGGCGTAGAGCCGGCTATCTGTCTCGCAGGCCTCCGGCACGCTTTTGAACAGCGGAGCGACCGATTGACCCATTTCTTTTGCGCGCGCGTAGGGCCAGACGTAGATGAGACTGCCGGCACTGTGCAGAGATTCACGCAGCACGGGTGCCGCGAACGCCGTCGGCAATCCGCGCTGCATGGCGCCAGGTTTCGCCGGAAAGACGAATTTCAGACCGTGTATGATGAACTCCCGCAGATGGCGCCGGCTCGGTTTGGGCCGGCCCGTCTTCCTGTCCTTGATCGCGAGGCCCGACGCGATGCTGCGCTTGAGCGAAGCGCCGATCTCCGTTTTGCTGATTCTGAGTGCGGCCTCGAGAGCGCGCACGGAATAGGGATCCACGCCTGCGGCCAACCCGACCGGCCGAGAGTCATGGCTCATATCCTTTGCGTCATCCTCCAAGCTCGCCAGCTTGAGCAGGACGACAATATCCTGGCCCTTCATCATGAGTGCCGTCCTCTGTCCTCGGACAGAGGACACTAAGCACTGCGCAGCCCTTCCTGTCAACGATCACGACTGCAAAACGGGTTGGTCTTGCCAGCGCAAGTTGCGCATCCGCGTTCTTTCAGCGTTGTCCACAGTCCCCGGACAGCGGACGCAGACGCCTGGCGGCGCACGCCAAGCATTCATGCTCCGGTCCGACACTGCCCGATTACCAAGAGCCGATGGCGACCGTCGCCGCAAGCGACAGCCGGGTTACCCGACCCTTCTCGTCTTGCATCGCGCAGGTCGGCATCTGTTTCGCGCGTCGTTTTCCGTACCAGGCCATCGCAACGTTGATCAGATCCTCGTTGAACCGCTTAGCGAGAAAACCGTCGAGCAATTTGTCCGTCAGAGCCGGATCCGGATAATACCGAAAATCGCCGGTGTGAACCAAGGCATCGAGGTCGGGAGCTTCTTCATCCAGGCGCCGTTGCATCATCTTGCGAGGCAGGTCGGCTGATTTCGGGAAATCAGCAAATGCCTCTCGATAGATTGGAGCCATGAAGTCAATAATATGAGTGTCGGTCTGGAGCCACACGTGGAATGCATCGGGCCCGGACACCAGCTGCCCATCCTCCAATTTCCCGAAGGTGGCAACCTCGCCGCCGCCGTCACCCAAGCAAAAGCAGAACGCACCACCTACGATCCGCGCTCTGATTTTATAGCACTGGTTGAGAATATAGCCGCCGACGGCCGCAAAGAAGAGGCATGCTCTCTCGGCGGTCGCCTCTGGCACGCCCTGAAGCACGCCATGGGTCACCTGATAGATGCGGTTGTATTCGCTAAGCGGCAGAAGGAACTTACCCATGAAACCTCAGTTTTTCGACGATCATAAATCACACTTGGCAAAATCTGTGTCGTCACCGGTGTCTAGTCGGATTCGAAATGGACAGGATCCTCGGCTATTAGATCTTGCAGGGTTGGTGCCGGCTTATTCGCGCTCGTGATTAGAGTTTGCGACCATAAGATCGACGTCTCATAAACTGAGCTGCACAACCATTCACCCTTCTCTTCGAACCAATGTTGCGCTTCAGGCAGCAAATCGAAGGAGACTCGATGGCGCGCGAAGGGATTATGAAAAACCTCAATCTCCGCCGTCCACGGCTCATAGCCGTGCGGCCAGAGCCCTCGATACTCGTCGCCGGTGACGTCGAGGCAGAACGGTATACCCCGCAGGGAGCCGGGCATTCGGTCGAAGAAATGTCCCAGTCTTGTGTAGCGATAACCCTCAGGCGCACCGCCGCCCGAGATTGCGACCCGATTGAGCTTCGAGATCGAGCAGGCATTGGAAAAGATGACAGCCGACAGTTCGGCGTGGCGATCATTGGCGAACAGCCCCGCCGGGAACTGCGTTGGCCCGAGCAGGTACTCAGCCGGCATTGGCACAGCTTGTTTTCGACCGTCCACCTCGGCGACAGTTGCGCCTGTGCCCTGCAAATAGCCAATCAAGCCTTCGCGGCTCCACATCATCGAACCGGATACATGAAAATCCGCGACTGCCAGGATGAACGGTTTTCCAATGACATGAGGAAGCTGATCGTATCGTCGTTCAAGCTTATTTCCGATGGTTTTGGCGAATCGTAGTGCGGCCGTGCCGAAGAATATCTCTTCTCTTTCGGTGGGCACATCCGCGAAGGGCGCGTTAACATGATTGTATGGCACCTGCGGATTGGCGGTGACGGCCTCGACCCAGGCCTCCTCGCCCAGACGATTCGCAATATGGAAATCCGGCGATTCAAACGGCTGTTCGACAAGCAGTCCTTGCTCCCGAAACCACGCGAGAAGGTGCGCTTCCCATAGGCGCGTGTGAAAATTGGTGGTCTGGCAGTCACTAGCCCAGTTGCGGTCAGGCTTCGGCATGGCGAGATAAAGCTGGTTCAACGACCACCCGGCGGGCCGACGCGCCGTTGTGGCAAGCAATCGAAACACCTCGCTTGGCTGCCGTCCGGCCAGATCGAATAGCGGAGGACGGCAGATGGCGCCGGCCGGCATCGGCTCCGGCGGCTGACCTTCAACGAGACAGGGCTCCAAAGCGTCACGCGCGGCGTCGATAGTTGCGAAGCCGCTTTCCTACGAGTGACGGTCCAGACCGAGTCCACCCGGCGTCGCATCAGAATGGCATTGAACGCGTCGGCGGTAGCGTCATGTGTGACGATACCGCAATTGCGACCGTCCGGACCGCCCCAGGCCGCAACCGGCGGTTCGGCACCGAAGTCGTGGCCGCGCGGAAGCGACAAGGCGTAAAAATCAAACTCCCATTGCGGGATTTTGCGCATCCATTCTCCTTTTTTTGCCTGTATCGGGTTTCAGCTGAGGCCTGCTTCAGATAGGCTGTCAGATCAAGTTTGGATTTCAGCGCCGGATTGAAATCCGGGTCATCAACCGCGTAGTGGACGATATCGGCGCGGTTCTGGGCTTCTTAAGGAAAGGGCAAGGGCGCAGCCGATTAGTAGATGGCGCGCCGCCTGCGGACGGCATTTGAACCGCGCTCGCTCGATTTTCTTGAGTCGCGCTCAAGGCGCTGGCGTTGCCATGTCGCGCTTGAACTGTTGGATCCAACTCGACACCATCGTCGAATAGGGCGCGTCCGGAGCAGCCATCGTGCCGATTTCCGCGATCGTGCGCTCTATGACAGCACGCAGACTGGCAATAGCCTTGTCTCGGATCGGCTGTTGCTCCAGCTTTGCCAAGGCAAGCGCTTCCAATGCATCCGCCGCCGCTGATACGCGTACGACAATATCTCCAAGCAGTTCGAGGCGCCGCAAGACGCGTGTGCGCTCTTGCACCAGGCTCAGCCGATTGAGCCCGTAGATTTGGATGGAGACGGCGCCACGCGGACTGATTCCGGCTGCGCGCGCTCCCTGCTCTATGTCCAGCGCCTTTTCAGAAAGGGTGGGGAGGGCGGCTGGTGCTTCACCAGGTTCCGGTATCGCGAACACAAGTCCGAGTGGGTTGGCGCGGTCGATATGGAACTGCAAATGCTCGGATGGAATGTCGGCGCACGGATTGAGCAACAGCGCGCGCTCCATGGTAATTGCGCTGGCTAATTGGCCTTGCGGGGGTTCGGTTGCCATCCGGACTCCCGAGACAGGGAAACAACTGTCCTTACCCGTCAAAATCGAGCGGAAGCCGCGCTGGCGTTGCCGCTCGAGAATGCCGGTCTGGCTGGTCAGCGTCTCGGGCGTCGGTTGGTAGCGACGGCGGTTACAGTCGATGCAGCTTGGCAACAGATTTTCCCAATCCGCAGCCAGCCACCAATAGCCGAGATGCCCGGACAGGTCCGCGACTTCGCCCTTGGGACGGAAATGCTCGATGTCGACTGGCGCCCCGACATCGTAGCGAGTCTCGCAATAGGCGCATTTTCCGTGGAACAGCGCTTCGAGTGCGTGGCGGACATCGTCCCCTTTATATGCTCCGAAGGAAAACGCCTTTTCGGGCAAGGGAGCGGTAGCGAAATGGGTTCGCGCGCGGCCAAGTTCGCGTGCGCCATTGCTATTGCCATCGAGCAAGCTTGCTGGTCCATTGATCGCATCGCGTTTGACAGCGCGCATCGGTCAAAGCCGCTCCAGCGCGGTGACGATGCTGGTTTTCGTCGCGTCGTTGAGTGCCTGCAAGCCGTCAGCCGACGTATCGCGGCGTTTGCACAGATAGCTTTCTACCGCGTCTTGAATGAGTCTTTCGACGCGCGTCGAACCGACGGGCAAGGCATGGATGATCTGACGCTGGAGTTTGGCACGCAGGGTTGCCAGCTTCTCGGCGGCGTCCGGGTGCAACCGACCTGCCTGCTCAAGCGCGAGCAGATCGCCGGTTTGCGCGAGGCTCTCCTCCATGTCGGCGGCATCGGTTGAGAACAGGTCGAACAGGTCCGAGGTAAGCAATTGCTCGACGGTCAGCATATCGATTACGGGCAGTTCGGCGAGCGGTTCCACGACTTCGGGCAGGGCACCCGGTTCGGGGTCGCGGCGCCGGATCCTGCGCAGCGCCAACACTTCATGCGATGCCATTCCGCGCAGGCACAGCGGATCGTGGGTCGTCACTATGAACGTCACATTGGGCAAGGACTGGCGCAGCCCCGACATGATCCGCATTTTCCAGCGCGGATGGAGATGCGCCTCGACTTCATCGATCAATACGATGCCCCGTGCCCGCGCAAGCGACGGACTATGCGAACCCTGTATATCAAGCAGGCCGCGCATAATGTCGCAGGCCATGGCCAGCACGGCGCGGAAACCCGAGGAAACCGCGATCAACGGCGTTTGGATGCTTGAGGTACTGCCATCCATCAATTCGGTCGCGATGGACAAGCAGAATTCGCCATCGTCGTCGGGCGCGATGACATCGAATTCCTGATCGACAGCCAGGATCGAGCGGAGGGCGCGGACGACTTCGGTGAACTGAGGTTTGCCATGTAACGAGGCGAGCCAGCGCTCTGGATTGGGTAGTACATAGGCCGGGTCGAACAACGACAAGATGCTGGTGCTCTCAAGCCGTCGCTTGTCGCTTCGCAAGAAGAAGCGAAAGGCGCCATAGGCGAACACGGGAATTCGGGGTGGTTCTATTTCCTCACGCTTGCCTCGCGGCCAGCTTGGTTCCACCCGCAATATCTCGGTACGGCCATCCTCATAGGCGACTTCGACCCGGCCTTTGCGGTTCGGCCCCTTGCCACCAAGAAATCGCGGGCCGAGCATGAATTGTGATGCTTCGCGCGAGAGTCCGCGGCGCGCCGTGTCGGATGCCAGGGCGAGAGCAATCGCTTCTAAGATTGAGCTCTTGCCGGTGGCATTTTCCCCGAGGATTATCAGCGCATTTGCTTTTAGCGCTTTGATATCGTTACCTGGGGGCGGTGGTGTCGGCAGGGGGACGGTCAGGCCTTCGATGCTTTTGAAGTTCTCGATTGTGAAGCGGACCGGCCGTGCGGCGGTGATCGATGGCGCGACGACTTTATTCGGTTCGGCAGTCAGCAGCGCGTCGATATCTTCTTCGAGCGTATCGTGTGCGGCCTGGAGATTCTCGCCGAAATTGGGGCGCCTCATGCGGGTGCGGTAGTAGGATTCGATGCGCTTGCTCGAGAGTGCCGGACGGGCGCCGCCGCCGCCGCCCAGCTTGCGGGCGAGCTGATAAAGCAAAAGGAACCAGCTGCCACCGTGCAGTAACTGATCAAAGTCGAAAAGACCTTCGGTGCCCTTGGCGGTATTGTTGGCCAATCGCTTGAAATAGCTACGTAGCGCCTTGCGCCGGGACGCTTCGACATCCGGGCGGTCAAGGTTGAAATGGCGCACGCTGAAGCGCCCGCGTTCGTCGATCCCGAACATTCGCCCATCGGGAAGGACAAGCAAACGCTTGCGAAAATCCTCACCGCCGGCTGGATCGAGCAAAATGGGTTTGTCCGTTGGCGGCACGCGCCAGGTGCCGGTCGGCTGTTCGGCGTAGAGTTCGATGTCGCGGCGATCGGGAAGCGGGCAGCGTTTTCCGCGTACCGGGAAAACCGAAGGTTCCAGGGGCATGCAGCCCGCACAGATCGGATAGATATTGTCCCAGGAATTGGCGAGCCAAGTGTAGTAAAGGTGCGCGCGATCACCATAATCGGTATGCGCGTCGGTTGTCGGGCCGGCTTCTTCGGTCGGACGAAATCGATAAGGCTGGGTCGGAACCGCGCACTCGCAAAACGCGCAGTGGCCATGAAACAGCCGCTCTAGCGATGCTTGGAGCTCGGGATCGTCTACCGTCAGGCCCTTCATACTGAAACGGGTCTGCGAACTGATCTCGGTTGTCGTTGCGAAAGCCGATCGCAATGCATCGCGCCCGCGCGCGGATCGGCTATCCGACAAGCAAGCGGGCACCGGTTCGTTATGCCGGTTGATATCGAGCATTGAAGTCCCCTCCGTACCCGCCGCACGAGGAAGTACCGCGAGCATCGGCACTATAGGCGATCGCTCGAGAAATACATCGTAGACAAGATTCCGATTCCGACTCATCTCCGCGATTGCCGGGTTGGCGGCCACGCCAAGTTTGGCTATGCTAGCATTGAGGGAAGGGGATGGACGACCAAATCCAAACAGAAGCTGAGCAAGTGACGCCCTTGCGGAAGCGAAAGGTCGACGGCACGCTATATTGTCGTCCTCCCGATATCGAGAATCTACTTGGCGTGCTCATCCGGATTGAAGAGGCAGAAGCCTTGGCGCGCGCGCGGATACGCTCGCGGAGCGCCCCGGGTTGGCTGCCTGGCGAATGCCTGATCCATATGATGCGGCGCGCGGGCCGGCGCGGCGAGCGCCGCGCCTATAACCAATGGTGCACCTTGGTGCTGGAGCGGGTCCGCGCTGCGTTGCCCCGAGCCGGCGACGCCAGTGCCAGATCGCGGACGCTCGAACTGGCCGAATATGCCCTGGACCGGTTTGTTGGCATGCTAGGCCCCGATCTAGTCGGATATGAGGACCGGCTGGATATCTGGGAAGCGCGCTTCGACCTCGCCTTGGCCAATCTGCGCCGCGACGCATTCCGGCGTGACTCCGTCGTCGATGACGAGCCCACCGAGACGGTGGCAATCGGCGATGACGAAGCGCTGCAGCTTGAGGTCGAGCGTGCACTAGGCGCGTTCAACCCCTTCGATCCTGCGTTGGAAACAGAAGACGATTTCCGAACGCGCGTCTGGGCGGCGATTGACGGGTTGCCAACGGAACAAAACAGGATTCTAACCATGATGCGCGAGGGACTGCCCGTGGGAAACGGGGTGGCAGGCGAGAACTCCATCTCGGGGATACTCGGCAAGACGCCGCGTACGATACTCAACCAAAAACTGCGTGCCTTTGCGGCGATCCGCAAAGCGATGGACGGAGCGGAGCTGTGAGCGCCGCTACGCCATCCCGCGACGACGTAGTCGAATCGTTCCTGATCGACAGCCACGAGGCTGGTGCTCTGCTGCGCTATTTGCGTGCCTATCCGGCTTTTGCGGTCGAGCTGATCGGCTTGGTGCACGAGATGCGTCGCGACATCCCCGACGCTGTCGAAGCGTTCACGCAGGAAGAACGTGCGGCAATCGATGCGGCGGTTCGTGTTGCGGGAAGCGCCTGGCCTGCAGCACCTGCCGGCAGCCAGGATCTTTTCGCGGTACTTGGTCCGGCGGACTATGGGCGTTTGTCGGTGGCACTCGACGTGCCACGCCAGGTCGTTGCGGCCATTCGTAACCGGCGTGCCATTCCTGAGACGATCCCGCGTGGTTTTCTGCGCCGGATGGCAGACGCGCTCAACGGCAGCATTGACGATTTGCTATTCAGCATGGGCGCGCGTTCGCTTGCTGCAAGCTTCAAAGCAGTTGAGCGGCCTGCGTCGGTTGCGCCGGTCAGTTTCGAGCAGATTTTGATTGAAGCACGCGTTCCGGAAGGGCGACGGCTTGCGATTATGGCGGAACGCGACTGATGGATGCTGTCGAGGTTGCGCGTCGGCGAGCGGCCTCGATTCACGCCCAGGCTTTACAGGAAGGTGCCGATCCGTGGTCACCGCTCGACCTCGTTCTCCGCGAGGTCGAGCGGGAAGGGTTTGCCGCAGAAGCGATTGAGCCGGGCGCCGCGCAGCTTGAGGGCGCACTCGCGATGTTCATGCCCGAGATCGGGCTGATCCTGTACAGCGATCGGGGCACGCCATTCGAACGCGCGCTTCTGGTGGCCCATGAACTTGGCCATGCGCTTCTCGGCGATGCCCTGGGTAACTGCGATGTCGATATCGACCGGTCTGTTGAAGGTGCGGCGGACGGGGAGGGGCGCGTGATCGCGCATGGTCCTCGTCAACGGCGCGAAATCCAGATGGACCTGTTCGCGCGCGAGTTGGTGCTACCGCGGCCATTCGTAAGGCGCTTGCATCTCGAGGAGGCGATGAGCGCCGCGCAGATCACCGCGCGGATGGGGGCGGAGCACGCTATCGTTGCACAGCAACTGCTTGATGCCTTGCTCGTGCCGGAGACTCCCGCGCTGAAATCGAGGCCGCGTCGTAAACTGACACGCGCGCAACAGGACGCTTCTGAGCATTTCGGAAAAGCTTACCTGCTTGAAGCTGGACCGGGCACCGGCAAGACCGAGACGCTTGTGCACCGCGTCGCATGGCTCCTCGCCAATAAGCCAGTTCTGCCGCGTGAGATTCTGGTGCTCACCTATTCCAACAAGGCAGCAGCCGAACTGTCGGAGCGGATTGCCGGCAATGACGCCGACGCGCTCGCGGCGATGTGGATCGGGACGTTTCACGCATTCGGACGCGACCTGCTCCACATATTCGGCGATATGGTCGGCCGGACGCGCAACCCTACCTTTCTCGACCGGGTGGGTGCTATCGACCTGCTCGAACATGAGCTGCCAACGCTTGGACTTCGTCAATTGGGAGATCGCTACGATCCAACAGAGTTGTTGGACAATGTGCTAGATGCGATCTCGCGGGCGCAGGACGAAGTCTGCGATGCGCCTCGATATGAGGCTCTTGCCGCTGCGGAACATGCACGGGCGCAGTCTGCGGTGGAGGCCGACCCGGACGCGAGGGCCGCGGCGGTGAATGCCGCTGAGGCTAAGCTCGATATCGCTGCTATATATCAGCGTTACGAGACGTTGAAGGACACGAACGCACTGGTCGACTTTGGCGACTATGTCATGCTTGCGGTGCGTTTGCTGGAAAATCACGAGCCCGCTAAGGCTTACGCACGCGCCTACAGCCACGTCCTTGTCGATGAATATCAGGACGTCAATCAGGCAAGCGTCCGGGTGCTCAAAGCGCTTTGCCCCGATGGCAACGGGCTTTGGGCCGTGGGCGATCCACGCCAGTCAATCTATCGGTTTCGAGGGGCATCCTCGCGTAATGTCGCTCGGTTTGCGCAGGATTTTCCAGGGGCGAGCGGAAGCGAACTCGTCCTCAATCACCGCTCGCGGCGCGAGATAGTCGATCTGCTGTCGCATTTCGGCAAGGGGATGGAGCGCGTACAAGGCGAGGGCGATCCGCCGCTGCGCCCCTATGAGAAACTGGGGCCGTTCAAAGGACCGTGTGGCATAAAGCCGGATCTGATCAGCTTCCCAGATACTAGCAAAGAAGCACCGGCGATCGCACAGATCATCGATCAGGCGGTCAAGTCTGGCGACCACTATCGCGACCACTGCGTGCTCGTATCAGGCAATGATCGCCTGGCCAAGATTGCCGCACAGCTCGAAGCGATGGGGCTGCCAGTACTTTATTTTGGCAGCTTGTTCCAACGCGCCGAAATCAAGGATTTGCTCGCGCTTTTGTCATTGCTGGTCGACCCGTGGGCGTCCAGCCTGCTGCGAACCGCGTGCATGCCGGAATTTCCGATGGCGATCGATGATGTCGCGAAGGCGTTGCGCCAGCTTCGTGATGCCGAGAATAGGCCCATCGATTGGATTGCTGACCCGGAAACGATTGCTGCAGGTCTGTCGTCCGAAAGCGGTGTGGGCCTGCGGTCGCTGGTCGGAATGCTGTCCTCGGTCGATGCCTATGCGCATCCTTCGGCCATTCTCGCTCAGTTGTTGCTCGATCATAGCCGCATCGCGGCGCGAATGGCTGCGCGTACCGACGCCAGCGGTGCGGCGGCTGCCTTGGCCGTATGGCAATTCATCAATTTCGTGCGTGGACAGCGCGGTGATTCCGGCAGTTCGATCATCCGGCTCCTCACCAGGGTCCGACGCTTGCTGCTGCTCAAGGAAGATCGTGAACTGCGTCAGTTGCCCGCCGCAGCGCAAGCGATCGATGCCGTGCGCCTGATGACGATCCACGGTGCGAAAGGGCTGGAATTTCCTACCGTGCACCTGCCTGGCCTCAATGAGGGAACGCTTCCCAAACCAGAGGCGCTCCCGCAGTTTCTGCCACCCGAAGGCATGGTTGCCCATCCGCGTGGGACCGTTGAAGCCGAACTGCGCGCGAGCCATCTGGAGGAACAGGATTGTCTCTTCTATGTCGCCCTTTCACGGGCCGAGGAGAAACTCCATCTCTATCGCGCCAAAACGAAGACCAACAATGTTGATCGCAAGATATCTTCATTCATCGCCAGGCTTGGCAATCAAATCGACACCCAGGATCTTAATCCGCAAAAGGCGTTGCCCGCACTTGCCAGCGATCTGCCGGTAGCAATCAGCTTGCCGCCGAACTGGCGGGTCGATGCCTGGACGCTCGATATTTACGGCAAGTGCCCGAGACGGTTTCTCTATACTCACCTCCTGCGAACCGGCGGCGGTCTGCATAAGACGGCGCTTCGCTTGGCTCATGACGCCGTTCGAGCGATCTGCGGTACGCTCGCGAAGGGCGACACCTTGCCCGATGTCGCTGACATCCGCGTCCAGGTCGCGGCGGCCTGCGCCATTCCGGAATTGGCCGATCACGGCAACGCCGCTGGATTCCAACAATTGGTCCTCGATTTGGTGCTGCGCTATTGCGCAACGCGCGACGGCAAGGCTTTGCAGGCAGTAGAAGTTATCGAAACCGTGGTCGGAACCGATATCGTCCTGGCGCAGGCCCATGAGGTGCTGGCAAACTCCCAGGGGACGATCCTGCGGCTCGTGCAGAGCGGGCATCACCGCGATGACAATGTCGATGCGATCGCGACGCGGGCGCTGGTTGTCCACGCAGCCGCCCGACCGGGCATGCGGGTTGAATTGCTCCATCTCGCCGACTCAGACCTGCCACAGGCGCTTTCCTTTAGAAAAGGGGAGGGGAAGCGGTTCGACACCAAATTGAACAGCGTCTTGTCGAAGATCCGCGCGGGTCAATTTCCCGCCGTTCCGCGACCCGAACGTTGCGCCCGATGCGCGGCCTTCCTGGTTTGTGACGCACTGCCTCCAGGTGCGCTCAATTGCACGTCGGATGCCGCCTAAAGCGCTGGATTTGACGCAAGCGAGCAACGGTTTCGGTGTGCATTCTATAACGCTTCGCGTCTCGCCATCTGCCCGGAGCAGCCCCCTAACGTCTCCCCGCCCAGTTTTCCGATCACTCGAACCACCCGCGATTGACCTGTCAGAGCCCGCAAGTGGCGGTGCCAGATTTGGAGTCGCAGATGAATTACGAACAGACGAACGGCGCCGCCCAGCTCGGCCCCGAAGACGGAATCGAAACCAGCCGTAGCGAGGCCTATCGCTTGCAGTTTGGTGAGAATGGGCTGGAGTTTCGCCCGCTGGCATTGCCGGACCCGGTGCCGGTCGGCCGGCAGATCCTCGAAGCAGCCGGCATCCGCGCGGTTGAGAATTGGGCGCTGATCGCCTTGCTTCCCAGTGGCGCGATGGAGGACATTCGGCTCGGCGAGCCCTACGATCTGCGCGGACGTGGTGCCGAGCAAGTCATCGCTTTCATGACCGACATCCTTTTCCGTGGGTTCCTGCAGGGACAGGACATGTTGTGGGGGCGGAAGGATATCCGCGGCGCAGAGCTGTATGCACTGGCCCGGCTACATCCCGGCGAAATGCTATATCTCGATGTGCCCGGCGGTACCGATATCCAGGTTGCCCGCGAGGATGTCATTGACCTCTCCGCACCCGGTGTCGAGCGCTTCATCGCCGGCCCTGCGGCGGTCCCCCAGGGGTTCGAGGTGCTAATCAACTATAACGGGGTGGTGCGCTCGCTCCGGGTAAGCCCTGAAGAGGCGATCGGCGCGGTGATCGCGGCGGCCCGGCCATTGTTCGGCAATCCGGGCGGCGAACTCGTGCTGGTCGATCCGAGCTTGGGCCGGATCCTGGAGCCCCATCACACGGTGGCGCAGGAAGGCGTCCAGCCGGGTGCCCACCTCCAGCTCCGCCCTCGTGCGGTCCAGGGCGGCTGAGATGCCGGTCCGCCTGAGCGAGCAATTGCTCGCCGAGACCTTCGGTCATCTACGGACCTGCGGAGATGGCCGAAGGGAATGCCAAGCACTTTGGGTCGGACCTTGGTCCGACCCAGACCGCATCAGCCGGGTCGTGCATCCTCGCCATAGTGCGAGTGCGGTTGGCTTTCGTCTCGAAGAAGCTTGGCTGACGGCATTCTGGTCGTCACTGGCCGAAGCGGGGGAGGGCGTCCGGGTACAGATCCATACCCATCCTGGCGCTGCCTTCCATTCCGCCACGGACGATGGCTTTCCGTTCCTGGCGACGCCCGGTTTTCTCAGTCTAGTCATCCCCCGCTTCGCACTAGGCCCGGTCGGTTTCGAAAAGGCATTTCTGGCGCGCCTCGACGTGGACCATTGCTGGCGTGAGGTTCCGATTCCAGACCATCTGGAGATTGTCTGATGTCCTTGTCCGATGCCTTGTCCCGCACCTTGTTGCTGATGCGGAGCGACCTCGATCCGAGCGCCGAGGACGCCCAGCTTGTCCATGCCCTGACGTCGGTGCGCGTCGTGCTCCATGCCGGCGGCGACGCGCTCGAAACCCATTCGGGGCAGACCGCGCTGGTTACTACGGCGCTGACGATGGCGCGCTCCGGACATGAGGTCTGGGTCGCCGCGAACGAGGTGGCAATGCTCAGGCCCCAGCCGCCTTTGGTGCAAGGCCCGCTGCTCCGCGCGCTTACCGACGCTGGCGACGATCTATTGCCCGGTCGTTCGATCAGGCTCGGTGCACCGCTTTCGGCCGACCTAGCGGTGACATTGGGGCAGGCGATACCCCTCGCGGTCGCGGATCGGGCGATCACCATCGATGCGACCGATTGGGCGACATCGCTATGCGATCAGCCTGGCCGATGGTCAGGCGGGGCATGGCCGCTTGGCGCGATAGCGGCGGGCGTTCTGGTTGCATCGGAAGCCTTCCGGACCGCCATGCGCAAGCTGGCGCATCACGCTGCACTTCCTGCTTATTTTGCGGACCTGCATGCTCCGGTGGGCAACGTCTCGTTCGCGCTTGCACCGGATAGCACACAGAGAACCATTGCATTGCCGGACTTCGACATCATCAGCGGTGGCGCGATCGCCAATGCTGCCTTGTTTGCGCTGGCTCGGATTCCAGGGATCATCGGCAAGGGCCGGGTGCTCGACGATGATCGATCTGCGCTCAGCAACCTCAACCGCAATGCGCTCCTACGCCGCAGCGCGTTGGATGCATACAAGGTTGCCGATCTGGCACGGCTGACCGGCAATATCACGCTGTCGCCTGAGCCGGTACGATATGTAGCAGGCATGGCCTTGGCGGATCATGTCTTGGTCGGCGTCGATGATATTCCGTCGCGTTGGGCTGCACAGGGGCAAATGCCGCACTGGTTGGGAGTCGGCGCGACCGAAGGCTTTTCGGTGCTCGTTTCCTCGCACGCTGCAGAACAGGCATGTGCCGGATGTCTGCATCCGGTAGCCGCTGCGTCTGTGGGGCCGATCCCGACAGGGGCATTTGTTTCCTTGCTGTCGGGGCTATTGCTGGCCGTCCGCTGGTTGCGGGCCATTGGACCGGAAGGTCCTGCGTTTTCCGATCAACAGCAGTTCCTCAATGCGCTGCGCCCGGAAGGATGGAGCTTCGGCGCTATGCCCTTGCTCGGCAATCGGGAATGCCCTGTTGGATGCGCCGCTTCGCTGATGCGCAAAGTTGCCTGACAGGGCGCATAACGGGGCCGGGCCTATAAATCGGCCCAACCCTTATTCATTGTGGCAGGATAATCTGCGTCATCACCGCTGCAATCGGCTGATGAATCCAATATTCGAAACGGGTTTTTCCAGTCACTTGCTCCAGCGCGCTGGCATAGAGCGCGACCTGGCCTGCAAAAGCACGCAGCCGATCCTCATCGAAACCGATCGATCCGGGGAAGCTCTTGTGGTCGATGATCGCATAGCCATCGCCTAGATCGACCAACAGGTCGAGCCGGCCGCCGAGAATCTGCAATCCTTGCACTGCATGGACGGGCCATTCGCTGTGCCTCGCTGCTTCGCCAAATTGAGTAGAGAGAAATGCACGCAACCTGTCGGCGATCTCCACCAGATCCACACCCCGAACCTGCGGAACTTCCCAGCGGGCCAGCATCGCCGTTGCGAGTGCAATCCGGGCGTCGATATCGCTTGCCGGATCATCGGCGGCGAGAAAGCGGTGTATGGCTTCACCGAGGCGCTGAAGGTCCGTATCCCCCGCCAGCGCAAATCGTGCACCGAGCGTCTGGGTCCCTGCGATCGTGATCTCGCCCTCGGCCAAGTGCTGATCGCTCGGGCGAATGCGCAAGGGTGGATGCGCCTGGGCAGCTGCGGGTTTCCGCCAATATAGCTCTCGGCGCGCGTCGCCAGGGTCGGCGAGCGCGCGGCCCTCGGGCTCGGCCCGGCGCGGGAAATTGACGGTGCCGACCTGCAGATCGGCGCCGGTCATGGCAATCAGCGGCGCGCCATCATCACTGGTGAGCTCGTCGAGCCAAGCGAGCGCGCCACCCGTTGTAGCCAGCCCCAGATGATCGCGCGCGCGGGTCATGCCGACATAGAGCAAGCGGCTGCGCTCAAGGCGTTCCTCTGCCAGAGCAGCGATGCCCTGATTGGAATCTGGCGCAAGCATGTCGAGCCCGACATCCTTTTGCTGTTCACCATAGGGCCAGGGCCAGAAGCGCAACACGCGCTGGGCGAGGGGCGTGTCCCAGGCAGGCGGTGATTCGTCCTCTGCGCTGAGCCCGAAGGGCGATCCTTTGGCCGCGGCGTCGAGCTCGGTCAGGATCACGATCGGCCACTCCAGGCCCTTGGCGCCGTGGTAGGTCAGGATATTGACGGCATCAGGGTGGCGGCTCTCGGGCTGGCGGGCATCCTTGCGCGCGGCGATCCATTCGCAGGCGCCGGCGAGCGTAGCGGCCTGCCGTTCGGCATGCTGCTCATCCTGATACAGCCCAATCAAGTCGCGCAATGCCTCGAGATTCTGCAGCCTTTGTTCTGCATCGCCCCAACGGGTGAGGGTTTCCAGCACGGTGTCGGCGTGGAGAATGGCATCGAAGGTTTCGGCCGGCGTCAATTGGGCGGTGCGGTCGCGGATCGCAACCAGGGCCGCGGTGAAGGGAAGCCCAGCACACAGTCTGGCCTCCGCATCGGCCTCAAAAACCGCCGCGAACCAACTGTCATCGTCGCCTGCTAGGCGAGCGATTTCGGCCAAAGCGAGGGTGTCGCTGGGATCGGCCACCCAACGCAAAGCCGCGAGTACGAATTCGGTTTCGGGCCGGTCGAGCAAGCCGGGGCGCTCAATCGCGACCCGAATGCCGTAGGCTGCAACCGCCGCGGCAAGATCGGTAACTTGGGCATTCCCGCGGCACAGCACGGCGATATCCCCGCCGCGCGCTTTTCGCAGGCTTCCGTCCTTGTTGCTGACCGGCCATGCGCCAGGCTCACGCAACAATCCTGCAATGCGGCTGGCGAGCATCGCCGTGCGCTCTTCCTTCTTTTTCCCGGTCATCGTCCAGGACGACAATGCCGGCGGCATGCCCTCCCCGTCGCTCCGCGCGCAGCCGTCAAAAGCGACTTCGTCGATCGTCATGCCGGCGCGAAGCATGTTGGGTGTGATAGAGGCGTTGACGAAATTGGCGAGCTCCGGCCGCGTGCGCCAGGATCGACGCAGATACTCGGTCTTGCCGCCGGTAGCTTTGGTGATTGCCTCTGAGGCAGCGCTGGTAAGCGCCGGATCGGCATCGCGAAAGCCGTAGATGGATTGCTTAGGATCTCCGACCCACAGATTGCGGCCGGCGATTTGCGAAAGCGCCGTGAAGATTGCGATCTGGATCGGGCTTGAGTCCTGAAATTCGTCGACAAAGACGGCGCCGATGGTTTCGCGCAGCCGCTCGGCATTTGCTGGCGACTGGATGATCTCCAGCGCCAGCATTTCCTGGTCGACAAAGTCCAGCAGTCCGCGGGCCTTCTTATACTCGGCATAAGCGGTCATGCACCGCATCGCGCAATCGAAGACAAGATCGATATAGGCGTTGATATCGGTTCGAAGACCTGGGTGGCGGGGGTGGGTCACCGCTGCCGCGATCACCCCGGCGAATAAGGCTGCATCGGCTTTGGTCGTGCCAAGCTTGGCAAGCCGCGCCCAATCAGGCCATGCGATACGCTCGCCCGCGGCAAGGGTGCGCAGCGCCTTCTCCACGATGGGCACATCCTTGTTCAGCGTACCGGCTTTGAGCAGCGCGCGGTTATCGTTCACCTGCGCGATGCAAGCCTGCAATGCTGCAGTGAGAGCATCGTCCAGACTCTTCCCGGTTTCGCCAGCACCAGCGGCCGGCAGCAACGCGATCAGGCTGGCGGCCGAGCGCGCAGCGGAATGCGCAAGCTTGCCAGGGGCGATCCCGTTGGAACGGGCCATATCGACGGCGCGCCGGACCTCGTCCTGCCAGCCCCGCACGCTTCGCCCCGGCAGCACATAGCCACGCGCTTGAATCCCGAAACGTTCGGCAATGTCCGAAATCGCCGGCCCGCATTGTTCGATCACCGCGCCAACCGCACGATCGAAAATCGCGGACTGCCGGTCTTCGGCGATTATTTCGCTCACCGGCGGCCGACCCATTTCGAACGCGAACTCATTTATGAGCGCGCCGCACACCGAGTTGACCGTACCGATACGGGCGGACAGCATGGCGGCGCCAAGGTCCGGTTTTCCGAGCTCGATCAGCTTTGCGCGGATGCGGCCTGCTAATTCAGCCGCTGCCTTTTTGGTAAACGTCGTCGCCAGGATGCGGTGGGGAGGCGTGCCCGCTAACACTTCGTCGACGATCGCCTCGACGAGACGGTAGGTCTTGCCGGTGCCTGCGCTTGCGATGACCGTATCGACCTGGTTTTGCACATTTTTCTCCATCATGTCAGGCCCCGCACGCGGCAAAGCGTGGCATAGTCGCACCATTCGCAATGCACCTCGCGGGTAATCGCAAGGTCAGCCGGCATCAGATGGGCGACGCCTTCGACGCCGGTTGCGAGGAGTTGCCCGGTCTCCGCATGCTGGGACCAGGTCTTCCATCCCTCCAATATGGCCTGCCAGGTTGCCGGGAAACTGCGGCTTCCCTCGACTTCCCGGCCGATCAGTCCATTGCCTGCCAGCGTTGCGAACTGTCGTTGGTTAAGGAGGAAATAGCCGGCGCGATATGGTTGATCGGGCGCCACCAACGCGCCGTAGGTGGCCAACTGCACTGCGCGGCCGGAGGCCAGTTCGTCGATTCGTGATTTTTCGCTGCGCGTCCATTTGAGATCGATGACGACCGCATTGCCCTTGGCATCGCGTGCGACGAGATCGATTGCGCCGCGCATCGCAAGCAGTGTTTCGAATTCACCGCTTACCTGCTGCTCGGTCGCTTCGACCGTCAGCCCATTCTCGGCAAGACATTGTGCGAGGGTCGCCATGGCAGCAGGCAGGCGCCGCCGCGCGAGATTGAGGGCGTCAGCGAATTCCGGATGGCGAAGCGGCGCCGCGAGCTGGTCGATGCGCACTTCAAGCAGTCCCTGTGTCTTAGCTGCCGCCACTCCCGCCTCGGGCGGTGCGCCGGGTTGAAATATCTCGCGAGCAATCGCGTGGGCGAGATTGCCGAGCAGCTGGTTTCCGTCGGGGATGGACCGGACGCGACCCGCCCGGAGCCCCGCGACGTGACGTAGTGCCCAAAGCAATTGGCAGGAGAACAAATTCTCGAGGGAAGTCGCGGACTGGGCGCGGCCTGCAAGCTTGGTGGTAAATCCAGGCGGCGTCACCCAGGCGAATTGCGGCGAAGCGAGTGGCCGCAGCGCTGTGGCTTGCCTGGCAAGCTCGACACCGGAGAGCAGAAGCGCGGGCGCTCGCAGCGCAGCTTCCAGATCGGTGCGAACCGCGAGTTGGTCGAGCGCCGGCTTGAGGCGATGGGCAAGCGGATGCAGGCTGTCCTCGGCATCGCAGTTGAGTCCGCCTGCCACCAGAAGGACACGCTCGCGCGCATTCAGGATCGCGCGCTCCCAGGCGGCGCTGGCTGCCTGGGCGGCGCGGTTGATGGCGTCCACCGGACAATCGGCGGCGACAAGCTCTGCGCGCTCCGCATCACTCCATGGGGCCCGCTCGCTCCCTTCCGTGGTCGCGCTGAAGTTCCACCACACAAGCGTCGATGCAGGCGCCCATACCGATCCTGGATGCTGGACACTACGCCAGCTGGCGGCTTCGGCGATCGCCCCTGGATTGACTTGCCCACGGTCAAGCGCCTGATCGATGATGCGTTCGACGAGCAGCCGGGGCAAATGATCGCGGCCAAGCGCAGCCAACGCGCCGCGCACGTCGCGCGCCAGCGCAGCGGTGGCGGCATAGAGCGGGTCTTCGTTGATGCCGTATCGGCTTCCCGCCCAAGCATTGACGAGATCGCAGATCTGGAGAGCCTGACTGATCGGCATCCCGCTTTCCGGGTTGGCCGTTTCGGGCTCGGTCCATGCGCGCCAGCGTGTCAGCCGGGGCTCGATCCTGGCTATTTCGTCTGCGTCGGTTCCAGCCCGATCGCGCTCCGCGTCGCCAATCGCCTGCCAGGCCGTAACCCATTCCTGACCACCCCGGCCTGGGGCGGCTTCGAGCGCTGCCGCCAGCCGCCGCGCGACCCGTGGCGCAACTGGCGAATTGGGGAACACCAGTATTTCGAGGATCGCGCGGGCATCGAACGGCGCCCAATGTGCCTTGAACGCAAGGAGCAGCAATTGCAGCGACCCGCGATGAACCGAAGTTTTGCTCCGTCCGGCGCGTGGCTGGCCGGCTGCCCCCAGCCCATGATCGAGCATCCCGGTGTCGCCGTCTTGCGCGACGAGCGCGATCGCTTCATCCTTGCGGCTGGCAAACCAGTCTCCGAGGATTTCGGCCGCAAGTGAGGCGCTCGCGCAGGATGCCAGCGTCACGCTCTCATCCGCCGCGCCCAGCTCCGTGTCCGTGCCGAGCATCCAGCGCTGAAGCCGGCCCAGCGCCGTTTCCGCGGCTGCTGCCGGGATTGTCGGGACACGCTCAACGACTGTCCCGAGTTCCTCCAGGCGATAGATCAGGCGGCGAATCGCTGCAGGACAGAGTTCCGGATCGTCGATTATCCGGAAATGCGTGATCGCAGCCACCGCGCGCGGGTGGAGGGCGGCAAGAACGGCGACTATCCGGTCGTTCAATCCGCGCGGCAAATCGGTCGCCGCAGCCGAAGCTACGGCCAGGTCTGCTAGGCGCGGGGATTGCCAGGACAAGTCGTCGCGCCAGCCAAGTCCGACCAAATCATCGCGCCAGGCGAGCAGCGTTCGTGCAGTAGACCAGGAATCCACGACCAGCGAACGCGACCAGAAATAGCTGCCGCCCAGGTTTTCCAGCCGAGACTGGAAATGGGCGATGCGGACGACCTGCGCGGTCGCGGGGCCGCCAAGCCCCAATAGCGTTTCGAGGATGTCGACCAGTCCGATCGGGCCAACAACCGGTTGCCCCAAAGATCCGGCTGCGTCGCCGCCATGATCCGGCCAGGCACCGCCATCAGCCCACAGGCCGAAAACTATCTTCATTGTAGACCCTCCACTATGGTCAGCATGTCAGCAAAGAGTCGAGTTTCGTAACACATGTTTCCACCGAATCTGATCTACTACCCGCCGTTCGAACCATGTGAGGCAACCTTGATCGCCATCGGTTCAGTGACCCGCAAGGTGCGCGCATGCGGACAATCGCGGTGTTCGCGCCGGATCGGAAACCTCCGGCAAAAATTTTGGACGTACTCGTGCAAATCTTGGCAAAAGCAGCTGATTTACACTTAGCGTGAATGTCGATCTACCGGGAACGAGTGGATCGGTAACGCCTACTTTTGCGAACAACCGGCCAGTGCGCTTCCGGCCAACATGAACCACCATTTTACTTAAGGGCGGGACGTACGCTTGGTGGCCGACCGCCCCGAAACCTGTCGATCGGTAACCGGCCCCCATTCGTCATCGCCGAAAGAGTGTATTCGCGCGTCATGCCTAGATCGGTCATCAAACTATTTCATGAATTTTCACCTCTGGCAGAACCTGCGCAGCAATCTCGCACAAGTGCCGATGGTGTGTCAGGTAAACCACCTGTCCGACCTGAGCCATCTGCCCGAATAGCCGGAATACTTCCTCGGAGCGCGGCTCGTCGAAGGTCTCCATGATGTCGTCTGCAATGAAGGGGACCGAGGGCCTAGCCGTCGCGAACTCCTCGTATCCAGCTAGGCGCAACGCCAGATACAGCTGGAACTGGGTACCCTTGGACATCTCGACCGCAAGCTTGGAGCCACCATGCCGTGACAAGCCGATCAGTGTTTCACGATCCTTATCGGGTCGCGTGGCAAGGCCGGTATATTCGTCGCGTGTGATCAGACGGAACGCTTCGGACGCCCGATTCATCATCGCGCTTCGGTGTTTGTCGCGATAGGCTCGAATGCCGTGCTCGGCGACCAAGCTTCCGCTTCTGAGGCGAAGATAGCTTAGCGCCAGATCCTCGATTTCCATGAGCAAAGTGCGTCGGCTCGCCTCAAGACGAGCGGCGGCATCATCGCCGCCAATGACGGTCAGGCGATCGGTTGCACGCGCCTTGTCGGCGAACAGGTTCTTCGCTCGGCCTTCGAGGTCTTCAAGACGCGTAAAAAGCTCGGCCTGCTCCCGCTGAAACTCGGCGAGGTCGGCATCAGCAAGACTGGCCATGGCAGACTCTAGCGATGGCAGCTGCATATCGCCAACGATCTGCCGTTCGAGCTTGCCCTGCTGCTCGACCAGCTCATCCCTTTTCCGGCAGCGTTCGAGAGCTTGCCGGACCTCCGCAAGCGCGCCAACCTGGAAGAAGTCGGTCAATTCCTTCTTGCGCGCTGCATGGACCGCGATCTCGCCGTCCACCCGCTCGCGTTCGGTCGCGAGATTAGCAAGGATCTTGTCCCGTTCCTGCCGCTTCGCTTCGATTTGTCTGGCTTCCTCGTGCCGCCGGATCAAGGCCCTGGCGGCGTCAAGGGGATTGCTGCCATCGAATGTGTCGCCGAGAGTGTCATGCAACTGGGCGATAGCTTTGACGAAGGAATTTCGGTTTGCCTCCATGGAGTCGATCCGATGCCGCAGATCATCCTTCTCCCTCAAAGCTTCGGGGAGGCTGGCGATCGCATCGAGAAGTTCCCGGACAGCGCCAACGCCGCCCTCCCGATCAGTGAACCAGGTGCTTGCGAGGGCGGCCGCCCAGTTTCTCTGCCACTCTTCGGATGTGGTGATGGCTTCGTCGAGTGTCGCCTTCCGTTGAACCGCGGCTGCTTCGAGATCAACGCGGCGCTTGTCCGCCTCCAGTCGTTTGGTCTGCAGCGCAGCATGGTCCGCGAGAATCGTGTCGGCCGCCTGCATCAGGACGGCCACACCCAGACCATCGACAACGATCCCGACATTGATCAGGGTCATCGCGAGCGAATCTCGTTCCGTCACGAGCGCAGTCCTAGCTTCTTCGACGTCAGTCAAGGCACGGCGCAGATCATCCCACGCAGTCAGCGCCGAAGTGCGGGTCTCAGCCCATTGGCCGATCCTTGTCAGCCATGACCTGACGGATGCATCGTCACCCAGATCGATTTCGGGCGGCGTTTCCGTCCTGATCTCCCGCCGCAGTGTCTGCAGTTCTTCATCGGTCTCCCGCAGCAACTGGCCTTGGCGGTCGATGCTCGCCCTGGTTACCGCCAGCCGTGCGGCCAGGGAACGTAGCTCCTCGAGTTCCTTGGCGCTGTTCAGACGCGCGGCCGCGGCTACATCCGTCACTCGCATTCGAGTCTCGAAGCGATCGGCCGTTTCCTGATCGAGGACCGACAGATGTCGCGCCCAGGCTTCGTCCCGTTCGAGAAGGGCGGCCTTCGCCTCATCATCATCCATGATTTCGATCGATTCGCGGAGTGCGGCCAGCCGTGCTGCATCTTCCTCTTGTTTCGTCGAGAGCTCTCGTTCACGCTCGATGATCTGCGAGCGACGCTTCTCTAAGTCGCCGGAAGCCCTCTTCCAGAATTCAACGCGATCGGTAGCGGGTGGCGACATGCGCCGGAGAGCGTCACCGTCACCAGACGATGGATGCAGCGCGCCGACAGCATCTTCAAAACCCTGGCGTTTGGTGGGAACGCTTCGTTCGGCAAGGCGGAGTTCAGCAACAAGATTGCCATCGCGCAAACGGCGCAGCACCGACTGAAGCTGTGCCACCTTGCCGGCATCGATCTGGGTACCCTGGCCATCTAGGGCCTGGCGGGCGCGCTGCTCTTTCTCAAGGGCCTGCCGGGCCGCCTCATACTCCTTTTCAGCCGATTGTCGTGCGACATCAACGCCGGACTTTTCGCTGATCAGGCCACGTAGCGTCCCGATCGTCGCAGCCGGTATGAGGAGCGACTTCGGATCGTCGACGCCTGTCTGACCCAGCGTGGCGAGGATGAGATCGACCTTCCGGCTCGACTTAGACAGCGCCTGCTTCCTTTTCGGCAAATCTTCTTGCGCGGTCGCATATCGTGCGGCTGCGTCTGTCAGCTGATCGAGGCGATCCGCCATTTCAAGCAAACGGTTCTCGACCACGAGCCCTTGGAGTTCCTCCCGGGCCTTCCGCTCACGCTGTTCAATGCCGGCGAGCTGGGTTTGAAGCCGCGTCTCTTCGACAATCAGGTCTGAAAGTGCGGACGCCCAGTCAGTTGGCGGATGCGGCAGGTCCACGTATTCGGAAAGCTGCTCGTCTCCCTGACGGTATTCGGCCGCCAGGGGGTGGGCACGCAGGACGCGCGCGATCTCGTCGTGCCGGGCCTTTGCTGTACCGATCTCCTTCATGGCAGCGTCATAGGCCGCTTCAGCCTGCTCGAGCGCTGCCATCAGCGTTCTGTAAGCCGACGCCTGGACGTCGATATCATCGCGCTGCGATTTGAGTTCCGCGATCTGGCGTTTCAGGCCCGCAATCTTCGTTGAGCTGGCGCGTTTCCGGAAGATGCCGTCGGCTTCGGCGATCGCAGTCTCAAGAATGGAACTGATGCCGGCAAGGCCAGCGCTTGCCGAGAACAGCAACTCTCCCAGATCGCCCTTGCTTTCCAGAATGGCGTTGCCGCCATCTTCCAGCGTCTGATCGTCGAGCGAAAACATCATGCGATAGGCGTCGCGCGTCAGCCCGGCGAGCGGGACGCTCAGGATCGCCTCGTTGACCGGCTGGCCATGCGCGTCTACCAGCGAGTTGCTGCGCTGCTTGAAGCGCTTGAATTCATATGCCTCCCCGTCGAACTCGAGGCAGGCGGCGATCTCCATCGCCTTGCCTTGATGCAGGAATCCGTAGCGCGAGCGCTCTTCTATGCCGAAGAGGAGATCGAGATAGCCAGAAAGGGCTGTCGATTTGCCTGCTTCGTTCAATCCGTAAACGATGTGCAGGTCAGGCGTTCTGGCGATGTGCTCGCCGAAATCGATCGAATAGTCAGTGAACTTGCCGTAGCGGGTGAGATCGAGCCGGCGCAGGCGCATCAACTGATCTCCGACGCTTGCGGCTTCAGCCGGGCCAGCATATCCTCGCTGCCTTCTGTCAGCAGCTGGTCGATCAGGACTTCGAACGCGGCTTCGTCATCGCCGCTGAAACCGCGCGCCTCCGGTGGCAAATCATCGCGCAGTTCCTTGACCAGATCACGCACGGCCTCGCGCACACCATGCTGGTGAATGATATCGCTGCGCATCAGCTCGCCGAGTTCCAGGACCGGGTCGGCGGTAGCGGTTCCGACCGGTGCGCTTACCGGCGCCTTGGTGGCGATCTCGATCTTCTCGATCCAGGTCTTGCCGAGGCTTTCAGCGCGCTGCTCGGTCTCTGCAAGCAGCAGATCGCGATCGCGGCGCAGCTGCCATGACAAAGGCGTCGCACCCGTCAATCGAAGGCGACCGACAAGGTTTGATGAGCGTGTCCGGTCACGAGCGACACCCATGCCTTGCTCGATGAGTTCAGCCGCCTCTCGCCACGTCACAGCGGAGGAAAGATCTACGGATATCCGTTCGAACTGGGCAACGCTGGTGGCACGTTCTTCTAATGTGAGGCTGCGATCATCGTTGACCGTGACGAGTGTGACGGTCTTCTCACCGGCTTCGTTTATGTCGCGGCCCTGCGGCATGCCCGGCATGATCACCATACGATCGCCCGCATGTTGGGCGCGGACATGAACATGTCCCAAGGCCCAGTAATCGAAGCCCCAGCCATGAAGGTCTGACGCCTTGCAAGGCGCATAGAGATCGTGGCCTGGCGCGCCGGCGAGACTCGTATGCATAATGCCGATATTGATCGCGTCCGGGGTAGGGCGGTGATATTTCTCGAGGAGGCTTTCCGGAGCCTGAGGTTTCGCAAAGCTCAGGCCATGAACAGATATAACCAGATCACCTCTCGCGAGACTAATTGCGTCAGCGCGACCGCCAAATCTCGTGACCGAAAGGGGCAGGATCAGCTCTTGCGTGATCCGCGACATGGCGTCGTGATTGCCGCGAATGATGAACGTCGCGATACTGGCTTCATAAAGCCGCTGCATCTGGCTTGCGAGAAACCGGGCGGTTTTCATCGACGTCTGGTCGCCGTCGTAGAGATCGCCCGCGATAATCAGCGCATCTACCTGCTCGTCGATACAGAGATCGACTATCGCGATCAGCGCCTGGCGCGTCGCATCGCCAATCAGCTCGGCAAGATCGCTGTTTCGCATCGCCAGAGACCGCAAAGGGGAATCTAGGTGGAGATCGGCCGTGTGAACAAATCGAAATGGCATGGTCGTCTCTTCAAAAAGGGCAGAACAGCCGAATTTCTTCGGCTGCTCGATTGAATAATAGTCCTATCGCCGCACTAAACTGCACACATAAATCCAGGCACGATGCCAGAATCCCGAGGGAGCCGTCGGCAATGCTGATGGAGCAGGCGGCGCGATCGCTGGCGTCTGCCCGTAGAAGCGCGCTTTGGCGGCGCGATCCCGACGGCGCTCGGCTTCGACCTGCTCGTCGCTCCAAGGATCGGCTTCAATCACCTTGCCGCGGTCGATCATATAATGTGACCGGCACTTCAGTGTCCAATTGCCGATCGACGGGCGCAGCGAGATGGTCTCGCCGTCGGACGTCATCTTCCGGTCCGTCGGCGTGAAGGGCGCCACCACCTCCTCGCCCCAACCGCAGCAACAGCTGTGGGTCGATGTCGCATATTCCATTGAGACATAAAGAATGCCTACCTCAAGGCGCTCCGGGATGTGCTCTACAAAACGATGCTCTAGCCGCTTGTGCCGTATCACCCGAGGTCTCCGTTGATCAGGATGTTGCCGTCGGTGGTGTAGGTGCAGTGGTGCTCGCCCTCGAGATCACGGTAGAAGCCGCGGATCTTTTTCCACTTCACCACCGCGAGGACCGCATTCAAGGCGTTCAGGTCCGCAGCCTGGATGTTGGACGCGTAGATATCTTTGGCGCCGCCGACGAAGGAAATGCGCTGGCGCGCATGATCCCGCTTCTCCGGCGTACTGACCGTCACCCGCAGGATACCGCCGAGCGACCCCTCGTCGAGTTCGAGGCCATGCCGACATCGACGAACGCGGCGCCGATCGCTTCGAGCTTCTCGACGATCAACCGCTTCGCTTCGCCGGCGTCGAGCGACAGGAAGGCGAAGGTGACGCCGTCGAGAAGGTCAGGTTGTCGGTCCCGAGCTCGACATCGTGCGCCACGATGTTGCGGTGCATCCGGCTGTAGATGCGCTTCAGATAGTGGACCTTCTTCGGCGCCTCGCGCAGCTCCTCCAGGGTCGGCGCGCCCGGTGCCCGAAGGCGTTGTGGGTCAGGAACTCGTCGCTGTCGAAGAGCCGAATCTCGCGGACCGGCGTCTTGGCGACGAAGTCCAGAATGTAGCCGCCAGTGCCGCCGCCGCCGATGATGGCGATCCGCTCGCTGATGAGCCGCTCGGTCAGGATGCCGATACCGACACGGTCGGAGGCGGTCTCGACATAGTTGAAAACGCTGTCCTCCGCCTCTTCCGGCTCGCGGAAGGTGCGGGGGTCATGCCGGGCTTCAACACCGCGGCCGGGCCCGCGATGATATTTGCGTAGCTCGTCATCTTGTGGTGGTAGTCCGTGTAGTTGACGCGCAGTTGCTCGATCATCGCGTCATGCGGGCGAGTGCAAACGAGCCAGGTGCAGCGGTCGCGAGATCGAAGTCCGGTCGATTGAAGAACATCCTGGCGTGCGCGACGCAATCCGCACCGAGCGCCGGATCAGCGATGGCGGCGGCGCTGACGTGGGCTGCGGCGCGCTGGTGCAGGTCATAATAGTGACGGGAAACGCGTTGGCCGCCCCCGCGCAGCTCGCCGATCCTGGCTCCCAGGACCGAGCTCGGCAGCAGAATGGCAGGTGCGCCGATCGCCTCCTGCGGCAGGAAACGACGCATGGGGATTTGCTGGTCCTCACGCGTATCGCGCGGATATAAAAGCCGTCATTTCGGGAGAATTGCATGATAATAAGACTCCGAGCAGGCGAATTCCTTTACCGTGCGGAAAACCGCCTCCGACTATGCGGCGGCGGTGGGATCTCTAAAAGACACGGGATTGGCTCAGGACCGGCAGACCTGCGCCAGGCCTCCACCGACGAAGACCTCACCGCAGGTCACGAAGCTGCTGTCCGAGGACGCCAGAAACGCGGCCGCCCGTCAGGGTTGGTCAAGGGCCGGTTCGGAAAGCAAGGCGGTTAGTTTATTCGACAATTCCGACGGTCAGGTCGGCCGTCTGATGTGCAGCGTCGTCGACATTGCCCCCCACGGAGGCGTTCAGCTGAATCCGTATGTCCACGCGGTAGAGGCCCGGTCCCCGCGTTGCGTAGTCCTGACCGCCGTCGCCGATCGGCGTTAGCGAGCCTACCACTTCGGTCCCTTTAGCATCCCGCAACGGCTCATTGTGCCAATCGAGGGCTTGAATGGTTGCGCCCGGAGGCATGTCATTCCAAGTCACGCGGAGCGGCGGCGACTTCTCTGCCCTGACAATGATAAAGACGGTACCCGCCAGATCTGCCGCGGCGGTCGCGCTGGTATCGTGGCCGGTCTTGCCGATCACATTGCCGAAGGCACATCCACCCGCCGTAACGTAGTGTCCACCGTGCGCGGCGATGTCGTAGGTCAGGCGCAGGTTGCCATGCGCTGCCGACTCAATCCGTGCGGTCGCTTTCGCGCCTGAGATCTTTCGCTCGAAATCAGCATCGCATTCACTCGACTCCGATCCGGTGGTGGCCAGATCGGCCGTCTTGTTGAGGGGCGCGCGCACGGTTTGCATGGCGCCGATATGGCCGCGGCCACCGCCTCCGCCGATGCTAACGGACGCGCTCCCGTCCGCGCTGTACAAAACCGTCTGGTCACACACCTGTTGGTTGGCGAATATGTCGGCAGGAAGCAGCCGAACCGCGACGACGCGCGGCGCGAGCGCCTTAAGCGTTGCGTTTGTCGTGGCTTGAATGTCCGAGCTGGCACCTAGAGCATTTTCCGTGAACGCCGAGTCAGATTTGGGATTCACGCGGTGGCGGAAGTCTGTTTCATTTTCCCTGTGATTCGCAGGGAGATGACGATGACACGCAGCTTGAGTGCGGACCTTCGCGGTCGGGTGATTTTGGCGATATCGGAGGGTGTTTCGACGCGAGAGGCAGCACGCCGGTTCCGGATCGGGATTGCTACGGCGGGGAACTGGTATCGCCGCTATCGCGAGACAGGCGAGATGGCGGCCCGCAAGCAGGGCCAACCGTCGTGCTCGAAGCTTGATCCTCACGAAGCCTTCATCCTCGGCCTGATCGAGGAGACGCCCGACATCACTCTGGCGGAGATTGCCGAGAGGCTGGCGGCCGGGCATGGCGTGCGCGTGGTTCCTTCGACGATCTGGATGTTTCTCGACAGGCGCTGCGTCACGTTTAAAAAAAGACGGCGCATGCCAGCGAACAACAGCGCCCCGACGTCAAGGCGCGCCGTCGCGCCTGGTTCGACGGCCAGCTCGATCTCGACCCCGAGAAGCTGATCTTCATTGATGAGACTGCCGCCTCCACCAAGATGGCGCGGCTGCGCGGGCGGGCCAAACGTGGCGAACGCTGCCGTGCGCCGGTTCCTCATGGTCATTGGAAGACCACGACCTTCACCGCTGGACTGCGGCTGAACGGCCTGACCGCACCGATGCTGCTCGACGGGCCGATGAACGGCGCCGCCTTCCTGGCCTATGCCGAACAGGTGCTCGCACCTGAACTTTCTCCCGGCGACATCGTCGTCATGGACAACCTGCCGGCTCACAAGATCACCGGCGTTCGCGAGGCCATCCAAAGGACCGGCGCACGGCTTCTGTTGCTGCCGCCCTATTCGCCCGACTTCAATCCGATCGAGATGGCGTTCTCGAAGCTCAAGGCCCTACTCAGAAAAGCAGCTGCCCGCTCCATCGATCAACTCTGGTCCGTCATCGCCAACTGCCTCGACGCCTTCAAACCGGCCGAATGCCGAAACTACTTCGAGGCAGCCGGATATGACCCGGTGTAAGTCGAATCTGCTCTAGCGAAGCCGTGAACGCCTCGGCCTTGCCTGCTGCATCAAGCGACAGGGCGGTGCCACTTTTATCGTAAAAGGTGTAGCTCAATCCTTTGGCCACAAGGGATGTCGCGACCACGCGGTATTGTTGCGATTGGATCCGGTCGACACACTCTTTGCGGATAGAGCAGCTCTTGAGTGCCTGGATCGCGAGGTTTTCGTCGAGTTGAGTCACCCATGCTTCGTCGACCGCAAGGTCGACTTTCTGAATGTCGGACCATTGGGGGCCTGCTTTGACGGTAGCCCCATACAACTGCGGAAGCTCAACATCGGCACCGACTTTCAGGCTACCGTTGGTTTCATACGAGAGCCTAGGAATGGATACGCCGGCGGGCGCCTTGCTGGCGTCAGCCAGCGCCTCCGCGCCCGGCACCAGACAACTCGACCCAGTGATGTCAGCCACCGGCAGGTCGAGTCGGTCATTCGCCGGCGTCTCGCTAGGGCGATAGCTGACGATTGAGCCAGGATGCACAAACGTGTCGGATGCCAGTGTGGCAACACAGTTCATCTTCTGTTGGTCGCGAATATATTCGCAAAGCCGATCAGCGACGATAGTGGGCGAGCGCGGCCAGAAGTAATACCCCGCGATGGCGGCGACGCCGACGGTCGCGACGGCGAGCAGTGCGTAGAGTGGAGTGCGTTTGGTCATGCGTCACGTACCTTCGCAGGCGCATCGTTGCTGTTGGATATTGACATGCATGGATCTGGGCCATTCCGATCCGTAGAAGACGAGCAGCCTCACGCGTTATCACCTGGACGGTATTCGCCTTCCTGAGCGATTGTAGAATTCTGCAACGCGGCGCACTGACAGACGAGACGACACGCCTAAAGATTGATTGTCACTTTCAGGCAGAGTTCGTCGGGACCGAGGCGTTGCGTCGTGTAGTGCGTTGACTCACTTTCTAGTTCGTTGACAAGCGTTTTTCGGGGCACCTCGCTCTTGTTGGCTTCAGATCCGTGCTTGCCGGACATCGTTGACATCAAGGATGTAAGACGATGGGCATCATGTTTGTCTGTTGAGCGGTGATCGAACAAATTCCACAGCGATTTGGGCGTGGCGTTGCGACTGCCGTGATGTCCTACCTTATACACGTCGATCGATTTGAGCATGTCCCGAACCTCATCCTGCGCCAAGGCGTACTGCCAATTCTCAAGCTGGGCGTCACCGGGAAACAAGAAGCTCTTGCCGCCCATCCTGAACAACAGGATGACGCTGGTGTTGTTGAGGGCATCGTCTAACATTGTAACGATGCGCAGCATCTGTTCGCTACGAAGCTTTTTGGAATGATTGACGAACCAGCGCGCGTTAACCGGAAAGCGGTATTTTTCCCGGCCAACCACATGTTTCGGAAAGAGCGGCTCGACCTTCTGGGGGCCAGTCGAATGTAACGTATCGCCCGCCGCGGCGAGCCGCAGCCAGAATTCATCCTTGTCCCAACTCGTCTGCGTCTTGACCGCTTTGTGCTGCTCGACGGTGGGAGGGCCTAGGACGTCGACCTCGACGCCCGGAAGTAGATCTTCAAGCCCGCTCGGCGCTCCTGCAAACACATACTTATTTTTGTTCTTGTCATTGGCCATCGTCATGAGATTCTTGACGGCACTGAGATTCTTGACGTTGTTCTCACCCAGGAACCCAAGCAGGGCTTTGACGTCGGGCTGCAGGGACCGGCTGCGCTTGACCTCAGCCCAAACTTGGGACGCCACCTGCTGCATCGCCCAAAGAGTCCTTGCCCGGTGCTCCGCGGCGGAAAGGTGGGTACCGCCAGGCGCAGCCAGCGGAGCCGTCGCCGTCTCTTCGAGATCCGGGTCCTCAGTCCAGGGCTGAATGACGAGATCAGGCTTGAGTTTGGCGATGATGTTTCCGGAGGCGCTGCCCGAAGCATTCGTTGCGAAACCGGAGATGTGGTCCTTGTGACGATGCGTAGCGACAACAGCTGTCAACTTACCGCCTGTCACGCTCTGGATGTCTTTGGCGATCGCTTTCATCCGGGTGCTTGGCACGCCCTCGGGCAGGCCGGTCGAACCGAAGTCGATCAGCACGTGGCGGCTTGTGCCATCATCGTAGTGGACGGTAAACAGGAAGCAGTCCCCGAACCCGACCTGATAGCTGCGGATGTCCACGCGAGCGGGCTTCATCGTGCGGCGCTCCCCGCCAGCGCCTTTGTCATATGCAGTTCGGCAAAACTTGACGATCCGTCGGCCGGACGCGAAAAGAAACCGCTGTTCCACAGATGGCCGATCCGCCCACTTTGACGTTTCACGTCCGTTGGGGAGTTCAGCAAGTGATTGGCAATATTGTATTTAAGCTGGCCATATTCGTCGAACACCAGTGTGCCGCCGCCGAAAAGCGTGACATTACGCCAAGGCTCCATGCCCTCGGGGATATCAACGCCGACATCCTGCAATTCCTCTGCTTGCAGGGTTAGCATCTGGACATATTCGGCGATTGTCTCGCGGAGCACAAATCCATCAGGCGCGATCCGCGTGCTCGGCCGTACGGACTGCACCTCGATGTATCCATCTTCCCCCAAGTCCAATGCGACGCGGTTTTCCCAGACGAAACGAAACATCTCCTCCTCGTCACGCAACATGGAGTCGAAATGCGTGCGGCTGTAGACCATATCCCGATCCGACCGCCGCCAGGTTCCGTCGTCATCAGCATTGTCTGATGGCCCGATCCCATAGTCCGCGAAGTTTCGCAGCAACGCTTCTCTGTATCCGTAGCGGTCGTCGGGTACGACCTCGCGGTCAACGGTCAGCAGCGCTGACAAATAGGCCGAAAAGCTAAGGTCGACCGGCGGACAGTAATCGATCGCTCGGATCGCCATCGTCAGCAGATGGTCGGCAGCCTTCGCGCCCTCTTCGACCACGAGGCTTCGATCTTTCTTGCCCCGAGAAATGGTCCCCACTTTCTGAAGCCTTGCAACCCAGATGTCGAGAAAGGAGCGGAGCATCGAGGCCACAAGGAGTTCACCCCGGCGATGTTCTTCCTGGAACGCCTCCGCACCTATGTGGTCGCGGCCGGGCACAAGCTTTACCGAGCGCCGGAGCGCCTCACCGCGAATTCCGGCGAGTTCCTGGCCCATCTCATCGGCCAATCCGAGCAGGGCCGAATCTACCAAGGCGTCAGGTGTCAGGAATTTCGCATCAATGAGCCGATCGCCAGGCTTGCCGTCGAGTACAGCACCGACAATATTCTTGAGCGAGAAAACAGAGAGCAGCGCGACGACATCGGCGAAGCCTTCGTGGAACGCCGCTTGATCGGGCGAGGAGGGCTCAAGAAAGCGCCGGCGCAATCCGTCAAGCAACGCGTGCGTTGTCTCGTGAGCGACGATGTCGTGCGCGAGGCTCGTATAAATCTTCTGCCCGGGCTTTTGGCCAGCGAGTGTCCCCTCGAAATAACCGAAAAACAGCCCGCGGTCTTCGCGCGAGTAGAATGCATTCGGTTCGGCGAAGGCGTGCGGTGCGACGTGCAATTGGTGGCCATTTGAACCCCAAGGAACACGTCGGCCCAGGGCCAGCTCGAACCGGGCAAGGATCCGCATCACGATGGCGTATGCATTCTGTGCGTGAAAACGAGGGTCTTCGAGAATTTCCTTGTCCGAAGCATTTGCGTAAGGGTCGGGATAGTCCTCCTCAAGCCCCGATCCCAACTTCAAAGGAGCATAGAGAGCGTTGGCGGTTACATCATAGTCGATCACCGTAACGCGGTAGCCGCTTGGTCCGGCGCTGAGTTCCTCGGCCGGCACCTCGATAGTCGCCCGCAATATTTTATTCTTGATTCGAACCGAAGGATCCTGAGCAATGATCGTCAGGCTCCGGTTGGTACGGAGGCCATGGCGTGTGCCGAGGACGTTCTTCACTTCAGGCCTCCGTCAAGACTGTCCAAAATCCTTGCCTGAGATCACGAACAATATCGTAAACTACAGGCCGGTGAAATGACCGATAAAAGTAAGCTATTTCACCAAGTCTTCCCGCGTTAGAGAGCGGCATCGGACCAGGAGGGTCAGTGATATTGCCGCCTGTTTGCATCGCTCAAATCCACCTCGCCTCGCGAAGATGCCATCGCTTGTGCTTAGCGGGGGTAGGCCAGTCGGCGAGTAGGGCTAAACCATCCCCTTGGACTGCAACGTTCGTCTCGATGACAGAAGCCCGGCGGAGGTCAGCTGGTACAATCTCGATCGTTACAGATGCGGGAGGGGAGATTGGATTCTCTGCAACTGCTTTCAGAATCTGCAGGGCTGAATGCTCATAAATCGCGAACGTGCCGAACCTCCCCCACCAACGGTCTAAACCGAACAGAAAGCGGTCAGTTTCGCCAACAACCCAGAAGTCTTGGATCACGTCAGCGGGTTCCAGGCCATCAGCTCCTGGCCCTGAAAGGATTCCTCTCAGTAGCGACGCGGCCTGGGTTGCTCCGCACAACTGGAAAACATTCTCATAATTCGCAAACGCCATGCGGCCGCTCGGCTGCGCCCGCTCACCATCGCCCCGGCGCCCGCGGCCGCCGCCGTCGCCGTCCCCGCCCCCGAACCGATAGGGCGGCAGCGACTGCTCCACTTCCACGTCCTCAGCTGTTTCATCGATAGCTGCGACTTGCATCTCCCCGCTCGCAGCTGAAGAGAGCGAAGATACCGGAACGACAGACTTAGAATGCACGTGAAATGGTTGGGGGCTAGCAATTGCAAGCGTGGATTCGCGCTCGCCGGGAATTGATCCGAACGCAAGGGCATAGCCGCTTGCCACGACAACGCCACCCCCTTCGGCACCGATAAAATTGCGGACTTGATCGTTGTATGCATCTTGGGCGAGCTTGATGATCGTTCGCCGCTTGGCTCGCTTTCTTGAAAGACTTCCCTTTGCTTCGACAACCACGACGCTTTGTTGTTGAAATCCGTGTTGCGCACCCGGATCATAGACGAAATCCGGTATCTTCTTCGTGGTCAACCTAACACGCTTGTCGAGGTTGAGCTTCAATTCCCGTGCGTTTGCCCGCCAAAAGAAGCCTAATTGCTCCATCACGAGGTCCGCGATGGCAGCCCCGACCTTGCCGGCCAAGGAGGTTCGCTCATCATCCGCGAGGCAGTCCATTTTTTCCGTAAAGGCAAACTCGGCATTGCTGTGATCGAGAAATATATCCATGTAGCTCGCCGCGTTGTGCCCAATAAAACCTATCAGGTGCTGCCGCTCTTCCTGTGTCAAAATCAATGGATCCGTGCTCATTGTCCGCGTACGGCCGACCGATAGCACCAGGTGTTCCCATTCGAAGCTCATTTGATCTGGCAGGAATAGCTCATTCCCGCCCCTGTCGAGCGTCTGCTGTACGAGAAAGGTGCTCAGATCGCTTATGATTTTGGCTGGCGGATCCCACACCATGCTGAGCGCCCCTTTCGCAGCTTCTTAAACCTATATGCCTTACAGGAGCCAAACCTCTCTGGCAGACGCTTGTCAGGCTCCGCCAATAATCGCCGTTGCTTCGGCAACGGTCTCTTTCAAAGCAATCATGTTTCGAGCTGGGACGCGATTGTTCCAGTGATTTTGATCGACAACCGCTACGCTGTTTCCGCGGTAGACAGGCTTGCCATTTGCCACCGGACTGACCTGCACAGCTGAGATTCCGCCAGCATTCAATGCAACAGGAGACCCTGTCGGAAGATGCAGCATTGCAAGACGAATATGAGCTGAAAAAAGCGCACATACGTCGGCAAACTTGCCGCGGACGAAGACACCATTTGTCGCATAGTCCACAAAGACCGTTGCCCGCGGCTCCTCCTGAAGAAGTGCGGAACGTATCTTGATAACCCGAGATGGATCGATGGAGACTTGATTACCCGTGTGATCAACCAAATCGACAAACATTTTCCCCTCCCAAATACTATCACATATTGCCTACGTTCAGTTGCTAACGCAATCGGTCTTCTCATAGACATCTATCCGATGGCGGCGAGTGTTTGACATCGCGCTTCCGGGGTCGGGGAGGCACCTATCTCACAAGGGATGACGAAGTTCCTTCTCGTGTCAGACCCATTTGGGCCTAAGCGACACCGCAGGCCCCGGACGCCCAAAACTGCTTTGACCCGTAGCCGTGAGACGAACGTTCACCTCGCGGCTCAATACCACTGTCACGCACGATCAAGCAGCTGTAAACGATCCCGACCCCAAATAGCGTGCGCACATATTGTCTCTCTCTTGCGAAATACGTGGTTGGCAGGCATCATCGTAGCGCGCGCTACTTGATCGAGACTTTAATCGTAAGGCTGCGAGACCTCGCTCCTGCGGTACCCGCGGGAACAGATTGCGGAAATTCGGTTGCTAAATTGCTGAGTTTTCTAAGGCCTCGTCCGTAGCGCTAGCCGAACGCGTTTGCACGAACAGGGAAAACACTCGTGAACGTCGAGATCCGCTTTGCCAGCTACGACGCCCAGGGCCGGACATTCGTTACGTGGCGACCGGTCGAGGTGCAGCTCAAGCTGGTCGCCCCGCCGACTGGTGTGGCCTCCGTCGACGTTAAGGTAGCTGCCAAGACGCTTGCGTCAGGCGGGCGCCTGGCTTTTTCGACCGTGCTCACCGATCAGGGCTCGCCGACTATCGACGTGACGCTGCCTGCGGACGGGCAGGAGGTACCGATTTGGGTCGGCGGTGAGTTTCCCGGCGCCAGCATTCGATATGGCGACGTGTCTCTAGAGGTTCGCGACAAGACCTCCAATCAGGTTCTAGGGATGCAGGCGCTGATGGTCCGCGCACGCAAAGACGCCGACAGCCTGACAAGCGCCGAGCGCGACCGATTCCTCGCCGCACTCGCTACCCTCAACGGCGCCGGAACGGGCATCTATAGCAACTTCCGAGATATGCATGTCGGCGGTCCACCCGATATTGAGGCGCATGGCGGACCCGGCTTCCTGTCGTGGCATCGCGCATACCTGCTCGACTTCGAACGCGAATTACAGGCGATCGATCCAGAGGTAACGCTTCCCTATTGGCGCTTCGACCGCGCCGCACCCAAGGTTTTCAACCGCGCCTTCATGGGCGTTCCCAATGCGCTAAACCAAGTCGAGTTCGCTGCCGGGAACCCGTTGACCGGCTGGGTAGCGTTTGGCGCGCCCGGCATCGAGCGAGGACGTGGGGTCGGGCCCACCACCGAACCTTCCGTTCGGAGCGAGGCCCAGACACTCGCGATGGGCGGCGCGCCAAATCCAACCTTCGGCAACTTCAGGGGCATGCAGGGCAATCCTCACGGAAGCGCCCATATGAGCCACGTCACTGGCTGGATCACCAATCCGACCCGAGCGCCGCGCGACCCACTCTTCTTTCTGCTTCACTGCAACGTCGACCGTCTTTGGGCCAAGTGGCAGTGGGCGACTAAGATCCACGACCCGGCCGACCCAGATTCCTTCGTGGCGGGCGCTTTTCTTCCCGGCCATAACCTTCCCGACGCGCTTTGGCCATGGTGTGGACCGTTGACCGCGCCTCGCCCAATCACGGCGCCCGGCGGAGGCCTCGCATTTTCACCGATGACACCCGCGCCGGCGACGAGCCCGTCGGTACGCGATATGATCGACTATCTTGGAACGGTAACGGCAACACATCACGCCTTTGTCTATGATGACGTTCCGTTTCAAATGTAGGCCAAGGAAGCAGACGATGGACATCGAAGCGCATCGCAAGAGATACCTGTCCCAGATCGAAGGCGCGGCGAAAGAAGCATCTGCCGCGACGCCTGAGGCGCTCGCCACGTATGCCGCGTCCGCGGATCACGATGCGCAAAGGATGTGCGATATGATCAGGACCCTTCCGCTGGACGATCATTCCTATCAGGCGAGCGTTCGTGCGTTGCTCGACATCTTGGCGAACGATTCGCTCGACACGGAACCACGGCTCGCCGCGCTCGCCCAGCTTGGGGCCGCCGAGTTCCAACCGGTTGAGTTTGCGAAAGTCCACGCCGAGTTCATAGAGCTTCTGCGTCGGCTTTCGCTGTCCCCCGACAAGAAGATCCGCACCGCAGCGCTTGAGCGTCTGACTCTGACAAATGATGTCGAAGCGCAAAAGCTGTTGCGGGAAGGCTTGGAAAAGACGCGAAAGCCACTCGTCCCAGCTGCAAAAGCGATCCAGCTTTTGGCGCGCGACGACCATGGCGGCGCGACGCCTCTGTTTCGCCGCCTTGCAGCCGATGGGAGCGGTCAGGTCCGGGAGCAGGCACTTCGAGCACTTGCGTCCGATACAAAGTCGGTGCCGATGTTTGAGTCCATCGCGGCAGACAAGAAAGAGAAAACCCAACTTCGGCAGATCGCGGCTGCAAACCTCAAAAATACGTCCACCACGCGCTTTGCAAAGCTCGCAAGCAACCTGGCGCTTGATGACAACGAAGACGACAAGTTGCGCGCCATAGCGGTCGCCGCAATCACGCACACCAGCGAGGTGGCCGCCAAATTGAAGTCGCCGGCATTCACAAATTCTCTGTTGGCGCTCGGCTCATCGACGAAGTCGCGCTCCCTCAAAGCTTCCATAAATCGGTTCTCAAAAACTCGCGAAACCAAAAAGGTTTAGGGGCGCCCCACATGCGGCAAAGCGCCGACGACCTGATCGAACGGGTATGGGCCGTCCCGGCGAACCGCGGGGGAGACCGGCAGCTGGTCGACTTGCTGCGACAGGACGCGCCACACTTCAGGGGCCTCTCCGCCGCGGATGCCGAAAAGGTGCGGGCACACATTCTGGCGTCATTCGAGCACCGCAGTCTTCCCGCTGAAGCCATCGACGCCGTGAAGGAAGAACTCCGGACGAGCCTCAGTCCAATCATTCTTGCCGGAGCCGCGCGTGCGTTGCGCGGCCTACCTAGCATCGATCCCGAGTGCCGAGGCCTACTTGTCGCCGCATCTGCGCGCATGGAGCTTCGAGACGAAGTCGTTCGGCTCGAAGCAGGGGAGAATGTGCAGATCCGGGCACCGCGAACTGCCCGCAGCGAGATTGCATCGACGCTTGCCTTCTATGCGGAAGCAGTCGTTGATTGCTGCGGGGGAGCCGCTACGCCATCCCGCGTTGTTGGGTCACCTCAACCGATCTCGTTGTGCCCGAACACGCTGACCCGGGCGGTGGTCGAGGATCAGTCGGAGGGACGCACACCGCTGCTTGAGTTCTTACGGGACAGGGTCAGCCTGGTCGCGTTTTTTTACACGCGATGCATGAATCCGGCCAAATGTTCGCTGACGATCTCCCAGCTCGCCAATGTCGCCCGTGTGGCGTCGACGCACGCCTGTGGACCGAGCCTGAATTTCTTCGGCATTAGCTATGATCCGGATTTCGATTCACCCTCGAGATTGTACGTTTTCGGACGCGATCGCGGCTTTTCCTTCGGCGATGCCTCCAGGCTCACGCGCTGCGTCGCAGGTTGGGCCGCCATCCGTCGCATGTTTGACCTGCGGGTAGGATACAATGAGGCAACGGTGAATGCCCATGCGCGCGAGGTGTTCCTTGTGTCCCGCAATCTACAGGCAATGCGCATCGACTGCGAGCGCCTGTCGGATCCGGCCCTTTTGCTGGACGAAATCAGTGTCGAATACTCGTAATCACTGCAGACGCGTTATCGTCGTTCCGGTGTCCAAAACCCACGTATCCTCCAATCCGCTAGACATCGATAACCACTTTCTCTCCCTCATGAGCTGGGAAGACGCAATCATATCGATATTTTGCCTTGAGCTTGGGGTCGTTCCAAGGGGTTGTCCTGTCGCTTGCATAGTTGAAGTAAAGCGTCTTCGGGCGCGGCTGCCCGAATTTGAGGATACGGCTGATCGCTTCCGGATCAGGGTGGCCAAACACCGCGCCGCTGGTTGATATCGCGAAACGATCGCAGTCGATTCTCTCGACCACCTCGCGGGTCAGATTGGCTCGGCTGCCATGGTGGGGAACCTTGACGAGGTCGATCTTGTAGGTGCCGGCATCTCCTGCCAGCGCAGCGAGGTTGGCAAGCACGATGTCGGGATGCGCGTCCGCCCCGAGCAACACCCGCCGACCGCCATACTCGGCGATCATGGCAATGCTCGAACCGTTGGGCGCGGTCTTGTCGATCAAACTCGGTTTGCTCAGTGTATCAACGTTGAGCTTGGCCGGCATTGCGCGCTTGCCGAACGCTTGAAGTCCGGGACGGCCGGCTATCGCTTGAGGCGGCGCCGCGGGCTTGAGCGCGTTCTGCCAGTCGCTGCGCAGCTTGTCGAGCTTGGCGCGATTTGGCGAGATAAGTGTCAGTTTAAGGTCCGCGAAGTCCAACGGCTCCGACACCGCCTCGGTATAGATCGCATTGCCCGAAAATGTTGTGTTGAGCGGCCATCCCTTTGCAGCAAGCGCCTTGCTGTAAGCGTCGGCGGCGTTGAACCCGAACGGCGTGAGTTTGTTGCCCTTGGCCATGGCCTTCAACTGATCAAATCCGTTGTACCAGACGGCCGCCGGCGTCAGTGGCAGATGTGGATCCTCGGCTAATTCCAGGAGGCCGTCGATATGATCGGCGTCGATATGACTTAGAAGCAGCAGCTCGACCGTCTCGCCCCGTCCGGCGATTGTCGCAAGCTCGGTCTTTAGCCGTGGCCATGTGGCCTTCCGGCCCCCATCGATGACGACATGACGCAGACTGTCGACCGTTGGGCCGTAACTGAGGATCAGGCAGTCCCCCTCGCTGGCAGGCAGCATCGTAAGGCGAAAAACACTCACGAGGCGCGCGCCTTCGCCGGGGCATAGCGCAAAACGGTGAAAGCCTGGCTTGCGTCGACCCGACCGGCCAACATGCCGGCTTCCCTGGCGAGCGCTTTGAGATCGGCGTGATCAGCTGAAAGCAGGATCGACATTTCGCGCAGCAGCAGCACCCCGGCACTGAAATAGGGCGTTCCGGCGGCGAACGCCCGCCGCAACGCGTCGGCGGCACGCGCATTGTCGCTTGGTCCTGTTGGTCTTAGGACCAGCCGGCGGGCGTGGACAATTGCGGCGTCCGGAATGGTGGGA
The DNA here is from genome assembly GCF_055456085.1 of Mesorhizobium subarcticum. Lineage (NCBI taxonomy): Bacteria > Pseudomonadati > Pseudomonadota > Alphaproteobacteria > Hyphomicrobiales > Phyllobacteriaceae > Mesorhizobium > Mesorhizobium subarcticum. The sequence goes on from NZ_JBVBEG010000003.1 coordinate 154,885, forward strand.
AAGCGCGTCATGCAGTTGCCCAGCCAGGCGTCCCAACGCTCGTGCTCGTTTGGGGCATAGACCGCGAGCCCGACATAGGCTGCCGCGCACGCGGCCAGCGGATTGCGCAGCTTGTCCCCGATCGTCTCCTCGATCAGGTTCTCGCGTTCGAGTTCGGCGAGTAGCGGACGCGCCGCGATGGCTTGGCCACGATCGAGAAAAGCGAGAAGTCCCGCAAGTCGTCGATCTTTGACCGCGACCGTGGTCGCTGTGCCGGCCGTTCGAGCAGGGTCGACCAGCACCTCCGCCGGGCTGAAGTCACCGCTGTCGGTGCAGAACCATGGTAGCGGCAGACTGGCGATTTCGAATCCGCCGTTGGGCAATTCTATCCGCGCCCACTGGCGGTTCGCCGGTTCGGGAGGGGCCTCCTGCAGGTGCGGGACACGCCATAAAGCCGTGTCGCCGTGCTGACTTTTAGGTTCCAGCAATGCCCAATCCGGCATTGCACCGGCAACCTGATCAAGAGGCCCGATACCCTGCATAAGCCGGGCGCGCTGCGGAGGGGTTGGCTCACCGATCGACGAGCCATTGTCGGGCTGTATTATGTATTTGAGGTGGTCATGTCGCGGATCTGTCGCCGCCATGTCGCTAACCCTTCGCAGCGCCGCAGAGTAATCGTCGCTGCTGGTGTTGCCCGACGCCACCGCTGCATTGGCGAGAATCTCGCCGTCCGACCGGTTGATCGATTCCTGCAGGCTGAATCCGGCCCCGGGTGCAAAATCATCTGCGAACCGGCATAGCTCGTTCGAATCCTTGTCGATCGTCACATTTCGCTGAATGATACGTCCTGACGGCAAGGTCAGTTGGACGTTGTAAAGTCCCTCAGGCAACAATTGCTGGACACTCTGCCCAGCCCGAACAACCATCTCGTGGTTGATGAGCCCGCTGCTCTCGGCCGGGAAGCCAACGATGCGTGCGACGACGGCCCGGCTGTCGTCGCTCCCTTCGGCGCCGCCAAAGCTGATCGTGATCCCGCTGGGACTCACCATCATGGCCGTTTGCTCACTGATAGATCGCAGGAAAGTTCAGGCGGGTATGCGATGATCTTTTTGGCGCAATCTTGATACAGCGAGTCCGGCGCGAAGAACATTCCGACATCGTAGGTCACATTATCCGGATCTTGTGTCGGATTGACCACACGCAATGCGCAATTCTTGACGTCGGCGCTCCCTGCCGCGGCGGGATCATGGACAACGACTTCCTCAAAATTGTCCCGGCGAGCTTTGATGCTGACCTTTTCCTTCCAGATCGCCGGCTCGGCACTGCCGACATAGACGTCAACCGCGATCGGGCCCGGTTTTGATATGGGGAAGTCTTGCAACTGAGCCGCTGGCCACTGGACCACACCCTCGGCAGAACTCGCGCGCCGCAGATAGGTGCTGAGCACGGTGTGAAGCCGGCTGGTCGTTACCCACCATTGGGCGGTTACTTCGGCGGCGCCTCCGCTCAGAGCCTTAAGCAGCGCCACGGTGAACAGGCTCGGTCCATCTTCGCGTCCCCACGCCTGTGTGTAGAGCGATGTCGCGAAGTGGACGCTCTGCATAGCGGGCGCCCCGTCGCGCGAACCCAAGCTTAGCACGTCCAGGAGCGCATTGCCCGGCGTGGCCTGGCCGAGTTGCGAACTATCAAAATCGGGCGTGCGGCACGCATCGACGAGCAAAAGCTGGGTGTCAGGCTGGTTGGTTGAAAGCGCTATGCGGAACTGCTCGAAATCGATCGCGCCCTGGAATCGACTTTGGGGGTTTTTGCCATAGTCCCGGCACAGAAGCACCGGGTTTCCAGACTGCAGGCCATGTCCGCAAAACCCGAATACCAATGCATTGTCGCGTCGGCCGGACGCACGCTCGATCCAGGCGGCGACCGCGTCCTGCACGTCACTGATCGTGCCTCGGGGCACTTTTCTGTCGCCGGTACGCTCGTGCGTGAACTGGGCAACTTTCTTCTCGGACAGCAGCAGCGACAAGCTGGCAAGCGGCTTCTCAGGATTGTCGAATGAATCGAGAAACCAGTTTGCCACTTGACGCATGGACACTGGCGGCGCGGCCAGTTGCCCCATCCCCATGGCATTTTCCTCGTTCTTTGCCGAAACGTAACTGCTGCCGCCTTCGAGCCACGGATAGTCGCCGATACCGATCAAAAGGACATGCGTGCCAGACCGGTTGGCAGTGTCGTGAAAGACCAGTGAGCGATCGTTCATGCCGACAGCCCGATCGTCTGGGCTACTACACCGGCGTCGCTCGGGTTGCCCATCAGCCGACTGCCGTCGCTGAGTAGGGAAAGCCGGCGGGAGCCGCGACATCGGTGGGCCAATAGCGACGAATGCCCGCATCGGCGACCGCATAGCCCCAGTTGATCAGACGCTCCTGCATGGTCTCGTCCATCCGGCGCAGCCGTGTGGGAACGGCCGCGAGCAACTCAGTCTTGGCTCGCGGACAAGGAAGCGCGTCGGCGAGGCTGTAGTCCGCGATGTCGGTACGCGCGCTCCAAAAGGCGCCAAGACGCTCCTTTCGCTTGAGGGATCCAACCACCTGGATCATGCGCAGGTTGCGCACCTGCTGGTCGATGACCTCCAGCACGCGCATCGACTGGCGCGCCCAGTCTCCCGGCGGCCTGGGATCATCGGAGATATGTCCGCCACCATCCGACACGAGCACGGTCTTGCACCGTCCCCATACCTGTTGAAGCCCGAGATTGTCGTACACCCCACCGTCTGACAGGGTTATTTCACCGCGAAACGCGTCGTCTGCAAGTTCGTCACCTGTGGGCGGGTCGAAGTCGCTTGGGTCAACCTCAAGGATAAATGGCGACAGCACCGGCGGAAAGGCAGACGAGGCTGCCACCGCATCGGCGATCCGGACCGTGGGCGCAGCGATACGCCCGACGCGCCAGTCGCGGATCTCGCGGCGCGAGAAACGGAACAGCGAACCGGTCTCGAGATTGGTGGCGTTGATGATGAAGCGTGGCTCCTCAGGCAAATCCTGGAGCGTCTTGTCGCCAAACAGATGCTTGGCATAGGACTGCGCCACATAGTGCCCGATGCTTCCGGGCAGGAGCAGCCCAGTGATGATCGAACGTTCGTCAATCGTGACGCGCGCCAGCCCACGCACTGGATCGACCACGTCCTGCCTGAACGCGGCGATTCCGCCCGCCTCCAATCCATTCCAGGCAAGCGCAAGGACCGCAGCCGTGATCGAGCCGCCAGATACGCTTGAAACCCGCGTAAGCTCAAATAACTTACCGGAGTCCATCAGACGCCAAAGCGCGCCGACGTGGAATAGCATCGCCCGATAGCCGCCACCCGAAAGGCAAAGGCCAACGCCATCTGTGGGTAGATGGTCCGGGAAAACGGGATCGTTGAGCGGCGTCCCAGCTTGATCAGCCATTCGTTCTACCCAATCAGCGTACGATCACTTGCGTGCTTCAAGTAGCGTAGCGAGTTTTGTTCAGGACCGATCCGGCAGTGGCATCATTTACAAACCAAGCGTATCACAATCGAGCAACCGCATCGATAGGCTCTTGTCGTCGTGGCCCTGTGAAGCAATTTATATACAGCAAATCGTCCGTCGGGCAGTCTTAAAGCGTATTCCCGCGAGATATCTGGGGTCACGACCGCAATCAGCAGCCTCGTTCAGCGAGGCGCGCTCGAAGACAGAGATAGAAGCGCTTAATAAAGGCCTCCTATGTTGCAGTGGGTAGTTTGGCAACGAAGCTGTCGACAGGCGCCTGTAGGTCGGCGGCGCGGCGGCTTAGTTCATCCGAAGCTTGCAGCACGTTGCGTATTCCGATGAAGCCGGCCACCGATTCCGATTTGAAGCCGGCCAGTCATTCCGATTTCATTCCGGCCGGCGTTCCGATTTGAAGGCGGCCATTTCTCGGACTGATCCTGGGTCTGGTTGATGTTTGGATCGGGTTTTGTTTGAGGTCAAGCGTCGGTGTTTTCGGGTGCGATTGGCGGGCGCTGTTTTCGCATGCTTTCACCGGTGAGATCGATGCGATAGGCGTTGTGAACGAGGCGATCCAGTATGGCGTCGGCGAGTGTTGGGTTTGCAATAATCTCCCACCAGCGATCCACGGGCGCCTGACTGGTGACAATTGTCGACCGACGCTCGTAGCGATCTTCGATGATCTCGAGGAGGTCACGTCTCTGGTCATCGTTGAGTTTTTCCGGTCCCCAATCATCCAGAATAAGCAGATCGGTCTTGGCGAGGGATTTGAGGATCCTGCCGTATCGCCCGTCACCTCTGGCAAGGGCGAGCGTGGCGAACAGCCGGGGAACGCGGTGGTATGTGACGGAGAAATCCTCGCGGCAGGCCTTGTGGCCGAGCGCGCAGGCCAGCCAGCTCTTGCCGACGCCGGCTGGCCCGGTGACAAGAAGACCGTGATGCTTTCTGATCCAGTCGCAGCTGGCAAGCGCCATGAACAGATTGCGGTCGAGACCGCGTGCAGCACGAAAGTCGGCATTCTCGATCTGCGCGTCATGACGAAGTTTGGCAGCTCTGGCGCGGGCCTCGAAACGTTTCTGGCGGCGCATGGTCGCCTCGCGTTCGAGCAGCATGGCAAGCCATTCGCCGTGCTCGAGGCCGCGCGCTTCGGACTGTGCGTCGAGTTCCTGGAAAGCGGTTGCCATGCCGTAAAGGCCGAGCTCTCGCAGCATGTCGATGGTGGGATTGATCAGCATGGGTGTGTCTCCTCAATGAAAGTAATCAGGGCCACGCAGATTGGCGTGATCGACGATGGCGGTTGGTTCGGTGGAATGGCGTGCGGCTTTGTGGTTGGCGATGAGCGAAGCAATGCTCTTGCAGTTCAGGCCACCGATCTCGACGGCGCGGGCTGATACGGCTTCAGCCCGATTGCGCTCGATGTCGCGAAACAGGCGCAGGATGCCCAGGCATGTTCGGAAGCCCTGTTCGGGGTGCGGACGGCTGGCGAGAATTGCGATGACCAGACCTTCGGTCTGCGGCCCGATCGACGTGGCCCAACGCCGAAAGCGCTCCGGGGTCCACTCGGCATAGCGCCGGTGGGAACTGGGCATGTGATCCGGATCGGTTCCATGGCGAGGACCTCCATAGCGGCGCTGATGCACCGCGACGCGCTTGCCGCGGTGGAAGATCTCGATGGTGCGCGCCGTTGCTCTCAGATCCACCTGCTGACGAATGAGGCTGTGCGGCACGGAATAAAAGAAGGTCTTGAACTCGACGTGGTAATCCGTCGAGACGCGAGCCAAACGCCATTCGGCAAACTCGTAGTCTTCGCTCGCAAGGCTGGCGAGTGCGGCACGCTCGACACTCTCAAACAGTTGCCGGCGACTGACGCCCAGCCGGCGCATGACGTGGTCGTTGATGCGATCAAGTGCCTGACGAATGGCCGCATTGGCTTCTGCCAGCGAGAAGAAGGTCTGATTGCGCATCCGCCCCAGAATGCACGATTGGGCGAAGCGGACGCCGTTCTCGACTTTGGATTTGTCCTTCGGTCGCCGCGGCCGTGCCGGTAGGACACCGACACCATAGTGGGATGCCATCATGCCGTAGCTGCGGTTGATCTCGGGATCGTAGAAACTGGCGCGGCTGACGCCCGACTTCAGATTGTCGGGAACGATCAGCCGGGGAACGCCTCCGAAGAAACGAAACATCCGGACATGCGAGCCGATCCAGTCCGGGAGCGTTTGCGTCCAAGTCGCCTCCGCATAGGTGAAGCTGGATGCGCCGAGCACCGCCACGAAGATCTCCGCCTCGCGGATCTCACCGGTCTTGCGATCAACAATCGGGATCTTCTTGCCGGAATAATCGACGAAGACCTTGTCGCCGGCCGCATGCTCCTGACGCATCGTCGGCGAAAGCCGCTGCTCGAAACCGCGAAAGAGTTCGCAGAAGCGACTGTAGCCATATCCTTCGGGATGCGACCCACGATACTCCTCCCACAGGATAAGCAGGGTGACGCCGGGCTTCTTGAGCTCGACGGCAAGATCGGCCCAGTTCGGTTCTGTGCGTCTTCTCGTGCCCTGTTTGACGCCGTTGCGAGTGAAGAGTTTGTTCTCGAGCGCATCGTCGGTCAGTTCGCCCGGCAAGGGCCAGGTCAATCCAACCGCCGCTGCGCGCTGCAGATTATCCTGCACCGTACTGCGCGCTATTCCCAACACGACGGCAATCTCGCGGGAGCTGGTCCCGCTTCCGGCAAGCCGCAGCATTTGTCGTAACTGTCTCATGGTCAGCCTTCTCTTTGCCGGCATCAAAATCTCCCCGTTCATCGCGGGGCATTTGATGCCAAAGTTGCTGACCCAGGAGGTAATGTTCAGTGCCGAAAACTGGCTGACTTTTGATTGGAATGGTGGCCGGCTTCAAATCGGAATGGTGGCCGGTCTTTGATCGGAATGGCGGCCGGCTTCACGTCGGAATCCGCACAGCACGTCGTGCGCCGCGTTTCTGAAGGTGGTGGCGTTCACGCTGACCGTTGCGATACAGTCGCCGGTGCGACCCGATCGACAGGGTTGTCGGCAAGAGATCAACTCAAGACAATCCCTGGACCGTAAGTGCCTTTATCTCGCTCGGATCCCGCTGTCGCACCGGTTCAAGAACAGCTGTGCCCATGAGCCAAAGAGGCAAAGAGGCAAAGAGGCAAAGGAGAAAACCAGAACCTTGACCGGTCCTTCCATCGCTCGCCGCCATTGCCTCCGCATTGGGGATGTTTCATCATTCTGGATCGCAGGGCGCTCGCCGATCGCACACCGCGAGGCATCTTGCTCGGCCTGAGTGACGAGCCCGGGCTTTAGTGAGCGAGCTCCCTCGGCCGTAGTCGCTACGGCTTCTCGGGTTGGGCAAAGGTGCCACAGTTAAGCAGCTGAACCGATTTAGTTTATTCTGACGAGGACCGTCGGCGCGTCACACACTCGCAATTGCGAATTTAGGTCTTCGCACCTGCACAAAAATGTGCCAAACGCTGCTCGCATGGTTGGTAACGTTGGGGAAGGAGCCCTCTTGAGTGCGGCTGCTAACACCAGGGCGATCACACCGCCAGATGTCCGTTCCCGGAAGGGTGGCACGCCACTCGTCTGCCTGACAGCCTATACCACGCCGATCGCAAAGCTCGTCGATCCACAGTGACATTGTTCTCGTCGGCGACAGCGTCGGCATGGTGCTCCATGGCTTGTCGTCGACGCTGGACGTGACGCTTGAGATGATGATCATGCACGGGCAGGCCGTGCGACGCGGCCTCGAGCAGTGGGCGCGCTGATGCCAGCGTCCCTTCATGCCGCGCGTCGTATGGCAAGCGTCATTAATCCGGCATCCGGATTGCCGGTTCTTGAACTTGGCGTCGTAGTCTGCGGGGGCGGCAGCATTCTTTATCGGTTGTGCAAGCCACCCCTGGGGAGGGTTTCTGTCAGGCGATCCGGTCGATTGGGTTCGCCATCGCGCCCGCCATCCAAGTCTCCTCAGCAGGTGGTCGCCCGAACCGCTTCAGAAGGCCTCTCGCTATTTGACGTGGTACCGCTTGCGAAAACAGATACCCCTGACCGAGCTGGCACCCGATCTCCGCAAGTAAGACGGCCTGGGCTTCGTTCTCGATGCCTTCGGCTTTGGAGCAACATCAGGGGCCATCCCTTCAGGTGCCTTTGCGGGTGCGGCTTGCCGCCAAAAGCCTTTGCGTTTGGGCGCCTTCACATCCCCGCGGCGTACACTTCGACGCATCCAGCCAGGCCAAATGAAAAGCAGCATTCCGATATCGACCACCAAAATGATGCGATGCCACCAAGTGATGGGCACGGAATGGTAGGGGAGGAACGCAATCTGGAAAGCAATGAGCAACATCACTGGCGCGATGACCGAAGTCGCGGAAACCGCACAGGCAACGATCCGCCGCGCCCAGCCGTTCAGAACCAGATCGCCGGCTAGGTTCTGGACCACCAAAGCTGCGTTCAGCCCGGAGCGAACTTCGTCTCTTCGCTCGTCATGGACCTTCTTCGTGTTTCGGCCGCCGGATTCGGCCCTCACATAGTCCCGCAGTTCAGCAACGCGCGTTTCTGTAAGATGCACCTGCAACAGGTAGTATCCGTGAATAATCAATAACAACAGTGGTGCACCTGCATAGAAAGTAGCCAACGGAAGATCGGTACTCAGGATCGGGAGAGCCTAGGGTTTTTCCAGCAACAGATCGAGATGCGTTGTCGAACCCACGGTGACAAACAAATAAGTTACTAGTGACACCAGCGTGACCCAGGTTGTCCGCATAGCGTCGCCGGCCGAATTGACTGCATCGATTAAATGTTTTCCATCCATTCCGTTTCGCCCCGGAGTTACTGCGCGTCATTGGCATTGAATGGAGTGTCGATCATGCAGAAATCGCCGCAGTACTGAAGGTCGCGGTTACTTGCCCCGCCAGACGACGAGCAGGGCACGGAGCGTGGCGAATACCGCGAACACACTCAACAGCAGCATGACAACCGGCTGGACGACTGGAAAGAAGCTTGTCGCGTCGTTGCAAGCATCTGGGCCGACGACTTCGCCGGCCAGCCGATAAAAGTCGCCGAAGATGCGTCCCAAGGTGGCATCTGGCGGAAAGCGGAAGAAATCATTCGCTCCTACGGCCAAGGGATCCCATTTGTCTTTGGTTTCGCTGCAGAGCTTGCCCTCGCCAAGGAACACGCGCCAGAAATGCCCTAGTGCAAAAAGAGGCAGGATCGAGAAGAAAACATAGGCGAAAACCTGGCCCTTTCGCCCAAGACCGATCGACGGCGAAGCATCCCAAAGCCGGAATGGATATCGCTCGTACCAGCTCGGGCCCGTGCGCTGGGCGTGCTCGCGCATGACTGCTGCGTTGAGGATGAGCAAGATCGACAGGATCAGGATGCCCCACATCGCAACGATCGAGTCCAGCAGACCTGGCACGAACGAAAAGCCGACGACGACGCTCAGCTTGGGGTCAATGTCCGACCCTTGAGTTTGACCATGCGCAACAATGGCGAACAGGTTTGTCGCAAGTGCGAGCGAGAGCCAGAGCTTCTGTGTTGTCGCGAGCGTAATTCCATTGATCGCGCGATCGTCGCTCGGATGTGTCTCGGGTACGTTCAGCTTCGAATTCATCGACGTCCCTCACTTCACAGGTTGAGCAATAGCCCGGCTACCGCCGGCAAGGTGCCTTTGACGACCAGACTTGGCTTGGCGCCGGTCATGACGAAGCGGGCGGTATTGAGGGTCACGCCGAGGGCCTGCACCGCCGGCGGCAATGCCAGGCCCGCACCAGGCGCAGCAAGTGCCTCATTCAGCAGCCCGCCCAACTTGTCCCTTACCAAGTCGTCGAGATGTAACGCCTTAGCGGCGTTTCGCGTCAAATCGTTCGAGATGTTGAACTCCGCGATACGACCGGTGAGCGCGACACGATTGTCCGCCACCGTGGGTACGAAATAGGCTACAACGCTGCCATCGGAGCTTGGCACGACTCCCGGCCGCACGCGGAAATGCACCTTGGCACGAAGTGCCGGACCTTCGATCGAAAGCTGCGTGCCGTTGTGTGTCAGCTTGCCGCCAAGGTCGATGTGCCGCTTCGTCCAAACGGCCCCGATCAAGGGATTGAGCTTGGCCACAAAGTCGGACAGGTCAATGGTCAAAGCGATGGCGACGGGCTGCGCAGGATCGTTTCTGCTGGCGGTGAGGCCGACTGGGAACTTGATCTCAATCCCTTCGATGGTTTTGGGAATGACGGTAGTCGGCAGCTCGACGTTTTTGGCGTATCCCGGCAGCAGTCCAACGATCAGCCAGAGGAATGTCGTGACCAGTCTAATGCCCATTCTCGTGCTCCCCACTGCTCTGTTCACTCGCTATCGCCTCTGTTGTTCCAGACTCGCGATCAGTCTCAACGCAGCCTAGTCGGTCGCCATCCAGTCTGCCTCATAGACATTGCCATCGATCCGGCCCTTGTCGGGCCGATCGTAGACGACCAGGTAGCCGGGCTTCCCGTTTCGCTCGAGAACGCACAAACCTTCCCGCTTTTCGCTGGCGGTGGGCCACTCGTAGAGCTTTTCAGGGTGCTGGATCAGCGAGCTTGCCGCCGGCTGCCAGCGATAGAGGCAAAAGGGCCCCATCGCATCGCCCACCGGGCCAGCGACAATCAAAATGGAGATTCCGTGCCGGCTAAGGTCACGGATCGCCAGGCTGCCGAGATCGAGAAAGGACAGCCTGTAGCTCTTTATCTCCAGGTCCTTGTTGAGCCTGAGGTGAGCGACCACAGCGCTGTTGTCGAGCCGTGGGCCGCGAAGTCCCAGAAGCACCTCGTTTTCGGTGACCACCAGACCTTCAATATCGAGGCCGTTCTCCTTGCTCGGCAGCTTGAGGAACGGCTTGAGATAGGCATCGCCAGACAGCACGTCGCGAATCGAACCCGCCCCTTTTCTCGGGGCGATTTTCACCTTACCCAGGCGCGATGCATCGTCCGTGAGGGTGATGCGCGCCAACAGATGCCGGCTCGGCCGAGCGCGGATTTTCGACCGAAGCAAGTTATTATCGTCATCGTCGGAGGCCATGCGGACATGGCAATGCGAGCCGCAAAGCCAGAGTGCTCCTTGCGCGACATCGACCGCTTCCAGGTCGAGTTCGGCACCGCCCTTGCTTTCCCCGGCGCCGGGCCAGCGCGCGATCAAGTCGTCAATTCGATACTGGCTAGCCAGCACATACCCGGCTTCGTGCGCCTTCAGGCACTCGAAGGTCCGCCCCTCGTCCGAAACGGTCCATAGCAAGCTTCCGTGGGCCGCTACCCCAGACAGATTGTTCAGCAAATCCTTCGAGGCCGCCGCCGCAAAGTCGAGCCGTATACGCTGGACCGGGTTCTTCGCCATAGCGCCCTTCAGTTCTGAAACGGAATGGTGCGGCCGGGCTGCTGAGCCTGTTCCTTGGTATAGGAAACGCCATGCACCTTGATGCCCCGTTCGTCGAGCAAGGTGATGATGCCGCCCTTGTTCGACAGCGCCACGGGCGCGACGATGTCGACGACCCTCGTCGCGCCGGCGTCGATCGTGCCTGTCAGTGTCATGCGCTGCTTCTGCTTGTCGGCGATCGCCCAGCCTCCAAGATTGACGGAGACATCTGCCGTGTTGAGCAGGGTCACGGTCTCGTGCTCGGGCGTTTTCGTGTCGTTGACATAGGCAGCGATGATCCGCACCAGACCATCCGGCACCTCGAATGTCGGGATTTGATCACGCTCTATTGGCGTATGCGGCGCCGTTGGATGCTCTGGGTCGGGCGTCAGGATAACATTTCCCGTTACGTCGTCGGTGTGCCAGGCCTGCGTCTGGAACTTCATGAAGATCCCGATCCACTGCCCCTCGTCGGGGAAGTTGAACAGCAGCGCTCCGTCCTGGTAGACGCCATTGTCCTTCTGGAACTGCCCCGGCGGGTTGCCTTGGTTCATATGAATGTCGTGGATGCCTTGGCCAGGCTTGAAGCCGAAGAATTTGTCGGCAATTGCCGGTTCCGGTCCCCACGGCGCCCCGAAGGCATAGACCATGGCGTTTTCATCGGACATGGCGCGCTGCACATAGGCGTCGATCTTTTCGTTTAGATCATTGTCGGGGCCCGCCGCGTCAAAGGGCAGCGGTTGGAATTCCCAAGGCTGACCAATGTTACCCCGGATAAAGTCAATCGCCATGCCACCCGGTGCGGATGGCAGCTTGTGCAGACCCGGTTCCAAGCCCGCAAGCCCATCGATAACCGGGTGCTCGAACGGCGCGCGCACAAGGAACGCGACCTCGCTGCCATCGCCCGACTCGACATTGATAGCGATCCGGTACTGTTCGCCATTGGCTGATATCAGCACTTGGTAATGCTTGTTCTTCTTCGTCCCCAGGCGATTGTTGGTAGGGCGCCCCTTGAGCACGGCGTAAGGTATCGACATTTGGCATCCTCCTTGTGGTCGTGCACTGGATAGAGATCGGTGTGCCCCGTGATGGCGGCCCTTAATTCGGGATAACGCTGACCATGGATGTCCCGTGTAGATCCAGTTGACGATAATACTTTCATATAACCGAGGTTGCTGCAAGCAGGAGAATATTACTGTGATAATTCATCAGGTAGCATTTCAACGTAATCTTGCAGCCCTGGGGATGTTCCGTACAGAATTCCGACGTAGAGCCCCTCGACCAGGTAAGACTTGGGGAGGTCGTAGAGGGGCCAGAGAGTCGTGACGAATGTTTCAGCACCTAAGGCATGGAAGGCAGCCTTTAGCCCCAGGACAGGGGCCCTGCTTGCGCAAGCATGTTGTGAACGTCTTTACAGTATCGTAGGGCCAAAAGTAGACGCCGTGCTCGAACAGGTCAGAGCCGGCGGGGCCTTCGCGAAGCCATAGCTGAGAGACATCGGCCGGCCCCTCACGACATCCAGAAGTTCAGTTCTTGGGCATGGGAGCCTCCCGGCTTCCACCCATCCAGCGGTTTGTACAGCGAATTTGGATCGCCGTCGTTCTGTAGATAGTTGCGCCATGAATAGTGGTCGTAGATGCCGTTCAGGTGCAAGGCATAGGCCTGCGCAAGGGCCTGGTTGCCCCTGATGATCACGAGGTTTTCGTCATTGTTCTCCGATGCGTTCGGAGAGAAATTGTGGGACCCGGTGACCACGACGCAATCAGGGGAGAACGGGTCGATGACAATGACCTTGGAATGCACGATGGCCATCATGTGGTTTTCGAGCATTTCCCGGGCCGTGAACTCCGCTTCCGCCCAGGCAGGTTTGTTTTTGTCGGTGATGCCGGATGGAATGAGCACGTCCCGGTGGAAACTGCCTGAGCCGGGCCCTGATTTCACGACCTCGCCCTGAACTTCGACAATGTCACTATTCTTGGAAGTGACCACCCGGGAAACGACACCGCGCACATAGATCTTGTTCTCCTGAGCGCGTTCGAGGAGGGCTTCCAACAAAGGGGATTTTCCCGGCATGAACATGGCGAACAACGCGCCTTGCTTTGCAGCGCTGATGGCCTCGAGAATCGGTTGGAATTCAGCCTGCCCGGTTGTCGCGGCAAAGTAGAGTTCAATCTCCTTATCTGTCGTTGGATTGGAATTCTCCGCGCGCAGGGCAGGGGGCATGTCGTCACCCGCCTCGACCAGCATTCTCCACTGCTGCAGATAACGTTCAGCGATCTTTGGACGCTGGGCGATCAGAACATTGTTGAGCTGTGTACAAAGACCGGTGGTCGTCCAATTGGTGCTCCCGGTCAGCACCGCCGTACCCGTTCCGTCGCCATCGGTGCCACGACGCACTTCGACGACGAACTTGTTGTGGACGCTTGGCGACGACCTTGCCGCGTGAGACAGATCGCGGTGATGGACGTCCAGCCCAGCGCGCTCCAGATCAGGTCCTACTTCCGGGTCTGTTCCGTCGCCATTGCCGATCAGGATATGCCCGCGCGATCCGAACGGCTTCAGCGCATCGATCAGTTCGGCGTCATTGATCTCGTAGATTGCAGCAAAGATTTCACTTTCTCGACGGTCTGCCTCGCTGAGGAAGGTCAGGATCTGATGGCGGGCATCGCCCGACAGGTATCGTCGCGCAGGAAACCCTGGCGTCTTGAGATCGTTGACAAATTTGTGAAGCGATTGAGGGGTGACATCGCCATGCACGAACCTGCTGACGACCTGGGACATCAAGGTGCCGCGATTGAAATAGGCCGCAAGCCCATCCCCCACCTCGCCGGAGGCAACCAACGGATCGGTCCATTCGGATAGACTGTTTTCATCTGCGCTAAAGCCATCTTCCGCCGCGCGCATGGCCGTCACCCGATAGGAGACACTGTCGGTGGACGCCACTGAATGATCCGTCCAGATGCAACGACGGATCGGCGACTGGTCGGAGGCAATGCCTGCGTCAGGAACCTGCTGCCGGCCGGGCTGAGCCGGAATCCGGTTCATGATCACACTTTCTATGCCTGTCTTGGTGTCGCGACGTTCGAGTTTGAAACCGACCCAAGATTCGTCCCAGTCTGATGCGTTCCAGGCAATCAGAACGTCGTCCGCATTCGCGTAGGCTTTGATTACTAGCGGCACGTTTATCCCCCCGAAACAGCAACTTTCTTGGACAGTAGCAGCCGCCAATTTACAGTTGTGTGACATTCACGCGAAAAAAGAACGGGACTTCCGTCTTATAATGATTGTCGATACTACGATATCACGACAGTGGTTAGCAGGCTACCTAAGCAACATGAGCTGACGGGCAGTGATTATCGAGTCAGAAGCAGTGATTCATTGTGTCCGTCCGCACTCGGTCATGGTCCTTAAAAAGCATGTGAGCGGCTGAATAGAACCCGATCTTCATTTGGCAGCTGCAACCAACCCTGTGTCAGCAGTGCGTGTCCCTTTGGCCAAGAAAGATCGTCCCAAAGGTCCGCAATGCCATGCGTGACTGCCAAGATCCTGGTCGCCGAGAGCGTCGAAGGCCTCACCGACGCCCTCTTCGAGCTCGGCGGCGATATCGGGATTCTAGTGGTGAAAGCCTGACGCTTGGTACCGGACGCGTAGGGCAGCTCAGGGTGGAAAGCGGCCGCTTATTCCTATAGCGAGGAGATGACCTAAACCGGACTGCTCTCGATGAAGCTCATTATCTTCGACTGTGACGGCGTGCTTGTGAACAGTGAGGAGATCTATCTCGCCGCCGAACTTGAATTCCTAGCGTCCATCGGAGTCATTTTCGAACGTGGCTCCTACTCGCAAGCATTCATGGGGTTATCCCCGGAGATGTGGAAGACAAAGCTCCAGTCAACAGTCGAGCAGAAGAGCGGGGGGACCCTCCCTCCCGACTTCTTTGAGCGACTAGATGAACTTACGTCTGCTCGAATGGACAAGCATCTGGCGGCCTTACCAGACGCTCGGCTCACGATTAGCGGTATAACGGCGCTCAGGTGCGTCGCATCGAGCACAGCGTTGGTGCATGGATCCTTTGTCAACGGTTTGGCGATAGGCAGGCAGGATCGAAATCAGCTTGATGCGAGAGCCATGCCGTACAAACACAACGCAGATCGTCGTCATCACGTCGGAAAGATGAAATTCAGGGTGACGAATTGGCGTGACTACGAAGCAGGTCTGCGCCGGCGTGGTAGCCTGACCTTATGGGTAACGCCGGAGGCACTGGCGGGATGGCGCGCTCCGCGACGCAAGACCCGCGGCGGCCAAGCCCGGTATTCCGATCTCGCCATTGAGACAGCGCTGACGCTGGGTTGCGTCTTGGCAATGCGGCTGCGCCAGACCGAGGGATTGCTCCACTCGCTGCTGGATCTCATGGGGCTGAAAGTCCCAGTTCCAGATCATACGACGCTGAGCCGTCGGGCACAGAAGTGGGAGCCATCAGCCCGACGAAACCCGCCGCTGCCGGACGGCCCGCTGCATGTGCTTGTCGATAGCACGGGATTGAAAGTCTACGGCGCCGGGCAATGGCTGGAGCAGAAACATGGCGCCAGATCACGTCGCAACTGGCGCAAGCTGCATCTGGCAGTGGATGCCAAAAGGGGCGCGATCATTGCCCAAAGGCTGACAGATCAGGACACGGATGATCCTTCCCAGGTGGCACCGCTGCTCGATCAGATCGCCGGCGAGATCGACCAGTTCACAGCCGACGGAGCCTATGACGGCAAGCCAACCTATCGGTCTATCCTGCAGCACAGCGCAACCGCGAGGCGTTGGTGCGCGGATATGACATCGAACGCATTTCGATCTTTAATGTAGTTGGTTATGCCTGCGTGACTTGACGCCGGATAGACTCCGGGCGTGCCCATGCCAGCATGCGGTTGAGAACGATGCAACCGATGGCAACCTCGGTTTGTTGAGCCGGAAGAGAGCGTGCTCGCAGGCGCCGTCCGATCAGCCCCTTGTATCGTCCGATGGCTGTTTCGCTCAGCGCCCGCTTGCCGTAGCCGGTGGCTGCCTGCCATTTCAGCCGACCATCGCTTGCGATTGCGGCAATGTGCTTGTCCCTTTGACCAGGCGGTCCGGTATCACCGCTTTCCACCGCCGTGGAACGCGGTGGAATGACGATGTTCGCGGTTGCGCTGTGCTGCAGGATAGACCGATAGGTTGGCTTGCCGTCATAGGCTCCGTCGGCTGTGAACTGGTCGATCTCGCCGTCGATCTGATCGAGCAGCGGTGCCACCTGGGAAGGATCATCCGTGTCCTGATCTGTCAGCCTTTGGGCAATGATCGCGCCCCTTTTGGCATCCACTGCCAGATGCAGCTTGCGCCAGTTGCGACGTGATCTGGCGCCATGTTTCTGCTCCAGCCATTGCCCGGCGCCGTAGACTTTCAATCCCGTGCTATCGACAAGCACATGCAGCGGGCCGTCCGGCAGCGGCGGGTTTCGTCGGGCTGATGGCTCCCACTTCTGTGCCCGACGGCTCAGCGTCGTATGATCTGGAACTGGGACTTTCAGCCCCATGAGATCCAGCAGCGAGTGGAGCAATCCCTCGGTCTGGCGCAGCCGCATTGCCAAGACGCAACCCAGCGTCAGCGCTGTCTCAATGGCGAGATCGGAATACCGGGCTTGGCCGCCGCGGGTCTTGCGTCGCGGAGCGCGCCATCCCGCCAGTGCCTCCGGCGTTACCCATAAGGTCAGGCTACCACGCCGGCGCAGACCTGCTTCGTAGTCACGCCAATTCGTCACCCTGAATTTCATCTTTCCGACGTGATGACGACGATCTGCGTTGTGTTTGTACGGCATGGCTCTCGCATCAAGCTGATTTCGATCCTGCCTGCCTATCGCCAAACCGTTGACAAAGGATCCATGCACCAACGCTGTCGCGAACACTTTCCACGAGGTAAAGATAGCGGTGGCCGCGCGCGACTCTCTCAACGACAAACATGCCAGCGTTGTTAGCGAATAAATGCCATAAAATCCATACAGAACCGGATGACAGCACAAATGTTGTTACCACAGCGCGATTCACGCTTGAAGATCATGCGCTCAGGATATGACAGTGCATCCTTGGCATCGCGGGCACATGGATAAGGCGGCATTTTCGATGATGAGGGCCGCGGCGGCATGGCCGGTCCGCTCATGTCGACCATATTTCATCCACCAAGGATAACGCCACCCGGCCGGCCCTCCAGGACACAAAGTAACAATCCTGACACAGGGCCTCTTGACTCTGGTGGTGGCGCATCGCTTGCCCTTAGCTTTCCTCGCCGGCACCACCCACACGCGCGAAGTTTTGCGGCCGAAGTGGGTTTCGGCCTAGCGTCCCTTCGACTCGACGGCATCGACCAGCTGTATCGTCTCGCTCGAATGTATCTGCCTTCGGGCCGCTTCAAGCTTGGTCAGTACCGCTTGGCAGGGTCGCCTTTCGGCGATCCCAACGTCGGATTTGCCGACGGCCGATGCAGCGCCAACGGTGGTCACATGAATAAAAAGTGCCGAGAAAAGAATGGCGTCCATAATTTGCCTTTTTTGGTTGTTCCGTAACGGGCTTCTAACACCCGTAGCTGACGGCAGCTTGAAAGCCGCCGGACATTTGCGCCACGGGGGTTCAGCGTAGCGTCAGGTTCCGTCATTAGGCATGAACCCTGCAATATTAATGGAGTTCGGCATGGATATTTTGCTCATTGAAAACAACGAGGACTTTGTCAGCGATGTACGCGAACATACGATGGGCCACGCGGTCCACTGGGCCAAGGACCTGTCCGAAGCGCGGGATAAAGCAAGTCTGTTCAACTACGACCTTGTTCTGCTCGACATTGAGCTGCCAGACGGCAACGGCATCGACTACCTGCGGGAGATGAAGAAGCGGCCTGATTCGGCACCGGTCATCATCGTGGTAGGCCGCGATCAGGACGGCATCGAGGGGCTCAACGCTGGTGCCGTCGACTATTTGGTCAAGCCGTTCAATTTCGGCGCACTTTCCGCGCGCATTCATGCCGTGGGGCGTCGTCATGGGAAGTTCCCGGAGCCATATTGTGTCGGGACGCTGTACATAAACTCGGCCGAGCGGCGCTGCGCGCGCGACGGCCGCGAGATCCCCCTGTCGAGACGCGAATGGACGATTCTCGACCGCCTTCGGCGCCGACCCGGAGCGGTAGTTTCGAAGGCGACGATCGAGGAAGAACTCTCTTCCTTAGGTTCGGAAATTGAGAGCAATACCGTGGAGGTTTATGTTGGCCGGCTCCGCAAAAAGATCGGCCGGAACCATATAGCGACAGGGCGTGGCGTCGGGTACAGTTTCGTGGCCGAATCGGCGAACGGCATCACAGATCACGTCGATCTTGTCGGACAGGTTCGGTCAGAGGTTAATGACCTCTTGAAAAAGCCGTGGTTTGCCGGACGGCTAATCCTTGACGTCGACGGCTGCCCCCCTTTGGTGCGCAAATTTGAAGACGCCCTTGCGGTTTCCCTCGCGCTTGATTACCTACTCGACAACGCACTCACACATGGGCTGCAGGATACCCCGACAACAGTTTCCGTCCGAGCTGATGCCATCGCCATTGTAAACGCAGGACCGGTGGTGCGCCTCCCAGACCTTGACGAAATAACAGAGCTATTTAAGCGTCGTACGACTCAGGCGGACTCAGGCCGTGGTCTACCCACCGCTAATCATGTTATCAAGCACGTTGGGGGCAGCCTTGAATTTGCCTCGCCTGCCCCAGGTCGCGAGGATGGTTTTGAGGCGATTATTCGAATCCCTCAATGACACTGGTTTGCTGCAGCGACCAGGTTGGGCGTAGGAAGCATTGTAGGCTGCTGGCAACGGAGAATGTCAAACAGGGGTGGTAACCAAACCCGCGGTGGGCCGGCTCGCCAGAGGAAGTCAGCACGGGCACACCACATCCCAATCCACTGGCGTGAGACAAGCATGCCACCCCAGCCGAAGCTTAAAGGCGTTTACGCCTGCACTCACAACTTCGGATTCCCTCCGTGAGAGCCCGTGCTGTAGCGTTGTTCTGAACGGTCTTTTTCATTCACATGGGACGTTGTTTGCAGTATGCCACGATCGGTGGAAGAACATGGCCGGCAACGCATCGGCGGCATGGCTCATCCCCATGAGGAGCGCCGGTGAGGCCCTTTCTGTGGAACTAATGCCCAGGCATTGCATTTATGCTGCAGCCAGATTGGACCCTTGGCTACTCCATTATCTCCCGCTGGCTTCGGCCGGCGGGTTTTTTCGTTCGCCCTCGGAACTTCTTTCCGACAGCTTGTTCATTCCCGGAGGCATCGGGGTCTGCCGCAGTTCCCTATGCTCTTGATCGGGTTCTCCTCGCTTATCCCAGTCGGTCCGCGCTTCCCCTACGTTGGCGCGGGGCACGCTTCCTTGCAAGACTAGGATCGAAGAGACTATGACCGTCATCTGGCTCGCGTTCGTTCTTATTCCGATCGTGCTGCTGGTGGTGGCTTGGGTGGACCACGGTGCTAATATATGATCACCGCCTTCAAAAGGCTGCGATTGCCGAAGCCAACTCGCTTGGCATCAGGCGAGGAGAGCGACGAAGATGTCGACAGCCTGTACCGAATTGACGGGCGGGCCGATCCAGTTTCAGTAGCGGCGCCAGGACTGACCGTTCGTGTAGAGCGGCCCATGCAGCCGATCCGATCAGTCGAGCAAGCAGGGCGTATTCCACCATGCCCCAAAGGCGCCTTCCAAGCGCGATATTCGTAGCGGGTCGGAAGTCGGCTAATGCTTCGGACCTTCAATGGCCTCTCGGTGACTCGTGTCCAGTCATCCTCACCCATCTTTCGTCCAGCGAAAGAGTTAATCATCTCGAACCTCGATCATTGACTCTTCCTGCCCACTCGCGCTTAGTAATCAACGTCAGCGACCACTTAAGGGCGTCGCTGCTTGAGAGCTAAGAACGCACTCTCGCCCGTCTAAGAGGCGCAAGAGATGCTGAAACGCTACCTTCCTAGTTGCACGCTATATCCTGCCAACTTAGCGCTGCTTCAGCGTGTGTTTGACCAGGTGTGTTGCGAGCGCGCCTACGAGGCACAATCGCTAGATGCGGAGATTGCGGCAACGACATTGCTACACCTGTTTCAGCATGGGATGACCAATGAGGCCGCACTTTTGGCGCAAATGCGAAGATGGCAGCAAGAATTCATCCGACGAGCGAGCTGAGCTGGCGCAATCGCGAGTGAAGCCGACCTTTGATCGCAAGAGAGAGCGCCAAAGCAGAGATTGTGGTACACACAAGAATACTTCACGCATTGCCCTGATGGGCGTCCAGCCCATTTTCGTAAATCCGCTTTAGCACGTCGCAGGCAGTCTCGGCACGCTGCCGCGCGCCCCGATAAGCATTTTTCCTCCCAACATCGAGAGCATGGGGACCGGAGCATCCGAAGGCCCTGCTTGCGACGCGTGCGCATTCAGTGACCGAAATTGGACTGACTGTCGGTTATTGGCGTTGGTGCGCGGATATGACATCGAACGCATTTCGATCTTTAATGTAGTTGGTTATGCCTGCGTGACTTGACGCCGGATAGACTCCGGGCGTGCCCATGCCAGCATGCGGTTGAGAACGATGCAACCGATGGCAACCTCGGTCTGTTGAGCCGGAAGAGAGCGTGCTCGCAGGCGCCGTCCGATCAGCCCCTTGTATCGTCCGATGGTAAGCGCTCATTTCCATGCGCGTTGACGCGGCCCGTTTGACCGGGGTCGCTGTCGGCCAGTTGCATCGGATCAAGTAGCGGCGGTTTTGGCGAAGTTGAATGGCAAGAGATCGGTGATGTCGGCATTGTCCGCGCGCTGCGGCAATTCCGTGAGGACGTGGCGCAAATAGGCCAAGGGCTCGATGCCGCAAGCTCGGCATGTCAGCATGAGGCTGTAGACGACGGCACTGGCCCTGGCTCCGTCCACAGTGTCGCTGAACAGCCAACTCTTTCTTCCAGTGGCAAAAATCCTGATGTCGCGCTCAAGCAGGTTGTTGTCGATCGGCATCCTGCCGTCTTCGGTGTAGCGCGTCAGGTACTCCCACTGGTTCAGGGTGTAGGACACGGCGTCGCCGATCTTGCTGTCGGGCAGGACCTTCGGGGCTATGTCGTCGAGCCATGCCTTGAGAGCGTTCATGATGGGGACGCTGTGTTGCTGGCGGAAACGGCGGATGCATTGATGTCGCGTTTCGCCCTTGTCCGGCTTTTCGTTGCGCGTCTGGCTTTCAATCCGGTAGAGCTGTTCGAAGAACTTCAGCGCCTGCTCCGGCGGGCCGCCGCCTTTCTTTCTGGTCTTCAGTGCATCGACGAAGCGACGTCTGGCATGGGCCATGCACCCCAGATGGGTCGCTCCTGCCAGCGTGCGCCAGGCGGTATAGCCATCGCTCATCAGGATGCCGCGGTAATCACCGAGGAAGGCCTGCGGATAGATCTGGCCGCGGCCGGGCTGATAGTCGAGCAGCACGGTCGGTTCGTCGCTGTCCTCTCCACTCCGATACGCCCACATGAAGGATGTGCTGGTGGCTTCCCTGTCCTTTTCCTTCAGGACCTGGACCGTCGTCTCGTCACCATGGATGAGCGGTTGTGACCGAAGCCGCAGCTTCAGTGCGTCATAGATGCGGGAGAGATGCTTCTCGCTCGATCCGATCACCCAATGCCCCAGAGCGCCGCGGCTGACGGGCACGCCGGCTCGCTCGAATGCCTGGCTCAAGCGGTAGAGCGGCGTGCCATCGACATATTTGTGGACGAGCGCGAAGGCCAGCGTCGAGGCCGTGGCGATGCTGCCCGGCAAGGGCTGCGCGGGCATCGGGGCAATGACAACAGGCGTATTGATGCCGGTCCGGTCGCAATGGCGGCATGCATACTTGAACCGCACATTCTGCAGGACCTTCGCCTTCACCTCGATATGGAGCTGCTCGGTGACGGCCTCACCCATGCGATGCATCTGGTGGCGGCAGCAAGGACAGGCCTTCTGACCGTCGGCAAGGTCATACTCGACGCGCTCGCGCGGCAGGTGTTCCGGCAGAGGCTTGCGGCCACGCTTCTTTCCCTCCGGCTTTTCGGTGGACGGAAAGCCGGTGTCCGGCAGGTCGACGACATTGCCATCTTCGCTGCTGGCGTCGTCTTCATCGGCAATCTGTTCGGCTTCATTGAAGAGGCGATCAACGTGCTTTTCGCTCTTCGGCGCAAAACGATGCAGCCGCGCTAGCGCCAACTCTTCCTCGAGCTTGGCCACGCGTTCTGCGAGCTGGCGGTTCTGCGCCTGCAGCGCAGCAATGCGCGCCATCAACTCCTCAACAGTCGGTTCGCCAGGTCGATTCATCGTAGTTTTGAATCTGAACCGCACCGACGCGTCAACCGCACAATTCGGGAGCCGTCAGCCCGCAACCTGATATTGCCGCACCGGATGGCGCACCATTGCATCGATGTCGATGCCGTCGAGAATCCAATGGAGCTGCTCGGTCGTCAGCGTAACCACCGCCGTCTCCCGGCGTGGCCATCGGAACCTGTCTTCGGTCAGCCGCTTTAGAACCAGCATGAAGCCGGACCGGTCAAAGAACAAGAGTTTCATCCGGTCGCGACGGCGATTGCAAAAGGCAAAGACCGCAGGCGCAAACGGGTCGAGCTCCATCACCTCCTGAACCAGGACCGCAAGGCTGTTGATGCCGGCGCGGAAGTCGATCGGTTCGCGATGCAGGTAGACTGTCAGGTCAGCGCCCAGTCTGAACATGACCCAGTGCTCCGATGATCGCCGTCAATGCATCCACATCACCGCATTCCAGCGTCAACTTCACGCCGTTCGGCAAAGACGCGCTCACCTTGGCTGGGAGTGGCGACGACTTCGACAGCCGCTCTTCACCACGCGTGGCAGGCCTCTCTACCGAATTGCCCTGCATAGGCAGGCTGTACTCCGCGGCGACGCTGACTTGAACTGGAATGAACGCCGACGGCGCAGGTGGCGGCAAAGCAACGGCGTCTTTGGTCGTCTTTATCCACTTCCGAAGAAGGTTGGCATTGATCCCATGTTCAAGCGCAAGTCGCGATACCGACACGCCAGGCTCAAGGCAGGCCGCAACGAGCCGCTCTTTTGACGCCGCGTCGTACCGCCGGCGGCCGTTACGCAAAATTCGCCTCACCAGCAGTTTCTGTTCATCGTCCTCAATCACGTGGTGTCCACCTCCAAAGTGGACACTTCATGCCAAAACACGCTCAATGGAAAAAGGTGCAGAGAAATTCGCGCTTTCTTCCGATGGCTGTTTCGCTCAGCGCCCGCTTGCCGTAGCCGGTGGCTGCCTGCCATTTCAGCCGACCATCGCTTGCGATTGCGGCAATGTGCTTGTCCCTTTGACCAGGCGGTCCGGTATCACCGCTTTCCACCGCCGTGGAACGCGGTGGAATGACGATGTTCGCGGTTGCGCTGTGCTGCAGGATAGACCGATAGGTTGGCTTGCCGTCATAGGCTCCGTCGGCTGTGAACTGGTCGATCTCGCCGGCGATCTGATCGAGCAGCGGTGCCACCTGGGAAGGATCATCCGTGTCCTGATCTGTCAGCCTTTGGGCAATGATCGCGCCACTTTTGGCATCCACTGCCAGATGCAGCTTGCGCCAGTTGCGACGTGATCTGGCGCCATGTTTCTGCTCCAGCCATTGCCCGGCGCCGTAGACTTTCAATCCCGTGCTATCGACAAGCACATGCAGCGGGCCGTCCGGCAGCGGCGGGTTTCGTCGGGCTGATGGCTCCCACTTCTGTGCCCGACGGCTCAGCGTCGTATGATCTGGAACTGGGACTTTCAGCCCCATGAGATCCAGCAGCGAGTGGAGCAATCCCTCGGTCTGGCGCAGCCGCATTGCCAAGACGCAACCCAGCGTCAGCGCTGTCTCAATGGCGAGATCGGAATACCGGGCTTGGCCGCCGCGGGTCTTGCGTCGCGGAGCGCGCCATCCCGCCAGTGCCTCCGGCGTTACCCATAAGGTCAGGCTACCACGCCGGCGCAGACCTGCTTCGTAGTCACGCCAATTCGTCACCCTGAATTTCATCTTTCCGACGTGATGACGACGATCTGCGTTGTGTTTGTACGGCATGGCTCTCGCATCAAGCTGATTTCGATCCTGCCTGCCTATCGCCAAACCGTTGACAAAGGATCCATGCACCAACGCTCTGTCACATTGATTTTGGCTTAACGGTTTGACGATAAGTCAGGTTGGCATGGTCGAAGCATGCGCCACCTGCAAGAACCATCGCTTCCCGATCGAAATCGTTGCTCATGCCGTCTGGCTTTATTACCGGTTCGGGCTGAGCCTGCGCGATGTTGAAGAAATGCTGCTGGAGCGGGGGATCGTCGTCTCCTACGAGACCATCCGCCGCTGGGGAAAGAAGCACAGTCCCGATTATGCACGTCGCCTGCGCCGCAAGGCGCCATCGAAAGACGATGTCTGGCATCTTGATGAGGTAGCCGTGCGCATCAACGGCAGGCGGTGCTGGCTGTGGCGCGCCGTCGACCAGGACGGCTATGTGCTGGATGAGATCGTGCAGACCCGCCGCAATACCAAGGCGGCCAGGCGTCTGCTCATTCGTCTGCTGAAGAAGCAAGGCCTGTCGCCGAAGCGTATCGTCACCGATAAGCTGCGCTCCTATTCAGCGGCAAGACGTCAGGTCATGCCCGATATCGAGCACCGGTCGCACAAGGGCCTCAACAACCGGGCGGAGAACTCTCACCTGCCGTTTCGAAAGCGGGAGCGAATTCGGCAAGGCTTCCGCAGCATTGGCTCCCTTCAGCATTTCGTCTCCGTCTTCTCCGCCATACGCAATCTCTTTGTCCCCTCCCGCTCAAACAGGTCCGCCACGCAGATCCGAACTCACCGCCTCAATGCCATGGCAGAATGGAAGGCCGCGGCGTTGCAGATTGCCTGAAAACAGCTGTGGGCTTCCCCGCGCCCACGCTTCAAACAATGTGACAGCGCCGTAAAGGTCCTTCGATGCTTTGCCGGTACTGGGCCAGTAGCGTAGTCCACCCTCGAACGAAAAGACTGAGGCCGCCGCCCCGGCTTCCGACGCCGACTCGGCAATCACCGGCACCGCGGCGGCGGTGGCGCCCGCCGTCAGACCACAAAGCGCCACACATGTCAGAAACAGTCGCTGCATCAGATATTTTCCTTATTTTCCTTGGATTCGATTGCCGGTTCTGTCGCAAACTATTCGCGTTGAAGGTTGAGGCTTGAGCGCTCTATAGCGCGACGATCTGGGAGACAGGTCGAATCTCATCCTGATCGCCGCGCCGCATAAGGGCTCGGGACAGCTTTCCATTCCGAGGTAGGCGCTTCCTTGGCTTCTCATACCGGCAAGGAAGGTGCCAACATAACGCGTTGGACGCCTTGCAAGCGTCAGCAACCGCAATCGTCTTCATCGTCTTCCTCGACGATGTGTCTCCTTACCGTTTCCTCATCCCTCTTGAGGGGGTTGAGCACTGCTTCAGCGTCGGCGAAGACCACCTTCACATCCTCGCATGAGACACTGAGGCTGCCGCCTCGCGCAACGCTTCGTTGCGCGAGACGGCGCACCATCTCCTTGACATAAGCCGCGCTGCCGCCCCTTGAACGGGCTACGGCTTCGGCCAAAGCTTCGCCCTGGAAGTTCAGCGCATGACCGTACTGCTCGATCAACCGCTCGCGGCAATCGTCATCAGGGAGAGGAATCTCGAGGGCCACATCTACGCGGCCCGAGCGCGAGGCGAGCGCCCCCTCGAGGGAGTTCAGCCGATTCGTGGTCATGATGATGATGATGTCTGAATCTACGCCAAGTCCATCCAACTCGTTCAACAGACGGTTCAGGCGGGTTTCTGCCTTTTGACCAGAAATATCTTCGCGCGAACGGCCAACCAGATCCACATCCTCAATCACCATCATGCATGGCTGCAGGACGCGAGCCAGCGCGAAGTATGGCTCCATATTCAGCATCTGCTCAGCCGTGACCAGAACTGTGGTGTGCTCGGGCAGGTTGGCAGCAATATAGTGGACGACATGGGTCTTGCCGGTGCCAGGATGTCCGTGGAGAAGAATACCCTTGCGCCCCGATTGGCCGAGGCGCTTCAACTCCTCCCGGCATTTAACAAAATCGAAGATGTGCGTATCGAGCTGGGCCATAGTCGCCTTGGAAAGCACTACGTCGTTCCGGCTTACAGCAGGAAGCTTATGAACCCGCATTGTTTCCTGCGTGCCCCCGAATTCAGTGGACTCGAAGGAGACAGCCTTGTTGCGGTAATAGCTCTTGCCCTGCGCCTGGATTGTGCGCAGAAAGCGCTTGGCGAAGGCATGGCCCAGCTCATTAGGCAGATGACCTATTTCGACCTGGACCATTGGCCCATAGCGGGTAAGGAACTTCGACAGCATGACTGCTGCAGGCATGTCGTCGTCGATCGTTATCAGCCAAATACCGTTGTTAATCGAAGGATATGGCTCATCTTCGCCAATGTCGATGCCCTGACGCTGGACGGGCGCCAGCTGCACGACGATTCTTCCCTCGGAAGTGGTCAAGTCTGACAGCTTCATCGGCAAAAACTCGACCATTTGGTGGAAGCCCAAGAGCTCAGGGGACCGAGGTGCGATTAGGTCCTCAATAAGGGATTGAAGATCCGGCAGGAGATGTGCGTTAAACTCCCAGCGGGAGCTCACGAGAGCTGTCAAATCATCGGTGTTGAAATGGCGACGAAGTTTCTGCCACACAAAGAGTACTGGTTCAGTCATGACGATGTTCCCTTGAATGTTGAGTGGAAGGCCTGGGTCTGTAGAAACAGCATTCGCATTAGATTTCTCTCCAAACGTTCTTCGGCAGATATCGGTCTTCGGCGGCCGCGAGCTCGCCATAGCCCGAACACCTCATCGAGTGTCGCTACCTCCGGCTCGATGCCAGCGACGCTCTCCTCGGCAATAATGCGGCCGCAGACCGACCCTGTCGTCGTCGACGATGAGAACCTGGTCCGCCATGCTCGTTTGTCTGCTCCGATTCGAAACTGTGCCGGCCCGACATGTAGCTTTCCTTCTTCTGTTCGATTCATCGCGGCTGCCCGCGACATGAATGCCGGTCGGCAGCTCTCGCCGCCTCGCACCGAAGGGCTTCAAGACTCGTGCCAACTTGGCCGAGTTGGGCCGAAGTTCTCATTTTATAAGGTCTCCTGATTGGTTGTTCCGATAACAACCCTTCTGCCAGCCCTAGCTGACAGCAGCCTGAAAGCTACCGGCGATTTTGCGCGACGGTGTAAGTTCCTGTCGGCCAGGCCAGAGTCTCCCTTCGAACTGGAAGCTCGGCACACCTGATTCGTATGCTGCTCATGAAAACGACATGACAAAAGCGTTGTTGAGCTGGAGACGAACGTTGGGTTGAAGAGGACGGATCAACGTCCCATGTGAATGAAAAGACCGTTCAGAATAACGCTACAGCACTGGCTCTCACGGTGGGAATCCGAAGTTGTGAGTGCAGGCGTAAACGCCTTTAAGTTTCGGCTGGGGTGGCATGCTTGTCCCACGCCAGTGGATTGGGATGTGGTTTGGCGAGCCGGCCCACCGCGGGTTTTGTCGCCACCCCTGTTTGACATTCTCGTTGCCTGCCAGCAGCGTACAATGCTTTCTACACCCAACCTAGTCGCTGCAGCAAACCAGTGTTATCAAGGGATTCGAATAATCGCCTCAAAACCATCTTCGCGACCTGAGGCAGGCGACGCAAATTCAAGGCTGCCACCGATCTGCTTGATAGCATAATTAGCAAACAATAGCCCCTCGCCTGAGCCCCTCGCTTCTAGGTCTGGGAGGGGCACCACCGGTCCTGCGTTTACAATGGCGATGGTTCCATCAGCTCGGACGGAAACTGTTGCCGGGGTATCCTTCAGTCCATGTACGAGTGCGTTCTCGAGTAGCGGCCCAAGGACGAGGCAAGCCCATTCGATCTTGTATGCTTTGCGCTTCAAAGTGGGGCAGCCGTCGACGTTAAGGATTAGCCGTCCGGCACCCCACGGCTTTTTCAAGAGGCGATCAATGTTTGACCGAACAAAGCGGACAAGATCGAACTCGCGGTCGTATGCGGTCGCCGATTCGACCACGAACTTGTACCCGACGCCACGCACTGTCGCTATACGGTTCCGGCCGATCTTTTTGCGGAGCCGGCCAACATAAACCTCCACGGTATTGCTCTCAACTTCCGCACCTGACGACAAGAGTACATCTTCGATCTTCGCCTTCGAAACTGTCTCTCGGCCGGGTCGCTTTAGAAGGCAGTCGAGAATCGTCCATTCGCGTCTCGACAGGGGGATCTCCCGGCCGTCGAGTTCGAGGCGCCGCTCAGCCGAGTTTATGTACAGCCTCCCGTCCTGATATGAGTGCGGGAACTGCCCACGATTACGCATCACGGCATGAATGCGCGCGGAAAGTTCCCTGGGGACGAGATGCGGCTTGACCAAATAGCCGTTGGCACCAGCGTTGAGCCACACGCAGTCCGAACGCTGACGGCGAGCTGCCACGATCATGACCGGTGTCCAATCAGACCGCTTCCTCATCTCCCGCAGGTAGTCGATGCCGTTACCGTCTGGCAGGTCAATTTCGAGCAGAACAAGGTCGTAGTTGGGCCCAGCGTGATACTGCGCTTCGGACAGGTCCTTGACCCATTCGAGCAAGTGGCCATACTCCGTCGCAAAACTGCGTACAACGCTGTAAAAGTCCTGGTTGTCGCCAATGAGCAAAATTTGCAAGCCGACCTCCATAATAGGGCAGGGTTCGTGCGTTATAGACGAAACCTGACAATAAGCTGAACCCTCGTGGCGCAAATATCCGGGGGCTTTCATGTTGGGGTCAGAAGAGCAGTTCAAAATCTTGCGCGGCCTTTATCAACCAAAGACAGCGACGGCTGATTTGATGATGATGCCGCCATCCGGGCTTCGGCGCATCTGACGACCCGTGGCGGTGCGAAAAACATTCGTCAATTGCAGCGCAGGCGGCACGCGCGACCACAAGGTTCGCACGCTCTCCCGGCCATGCCGGGTTTTGCGAATGACGTTTCCTGTGACGACGCGCTGCGACCATCGGAAGCCGACCTCGTGGAAATACAGGTCGGCATGCTGCGGGCTGATATGATGAAAGACGCCGGCGATGGTACGGCGGACGCGGGAGTTGAAACCTTCGACCGAATTGACGTGGACGGCGTCGCGCACATACTCACCGCTGGAATGCTTCACTGTCTCATGCTTGGCAAAGCTCTACCAATGGCCATGAATGCCTTCCACTCGTCGCTCATCAAATGAGCTCCCAATTCGATCTGCGCTTCAATGACGCGTTCGCTTGCTCGCGCCGAGAGACTGGTCACGACCGCGGCACGCGCGTCACCGGCCAGAGTGCCAGGCATGACGTCACTCGGGCGCCGCACCATTGCCATGACTGGCGTTTTGTCCGTATTCGCCTGGCCTTTCCGGCCGCGGCCCGGAGGCGGGTCGTCGGGATTCTTTCTGGGCCTTCCACCGAGATGGAAATGGTCGATCTCCACCGTGCCGGCGAGCATGTTCTCCCGCGCCACCATGAGACGCAGTGCATGTCCCATCCGCCAGGCCGTTGGCTGGCTCACCCCGAGCGCCTCGGCCAGGCGCACCGACGACAAGCCCTTGTCGGATTGCAGTAACAGCCACATGGCCTTCAGCCAAACACGCAAGGGAAGCTTCGTGGAGTGCAGAGGCGTGTGTGTCGTCACCGTGAACTGGAACCGGCAATCGCCGCTGGAACATTGATAAAGACCCGGTCGGGCGCGACGCTTGCCGGTATCGCGACCGGCAAGCGCAATCGAGCGTTTGTATCCGCAGGCGGGGCAGATCCGGCCATCCGGCCACACCATGCTTTCCAGCAACCGACGGCAATGCTGCTCATCCCGGAAGGCCGCGATCATTTCTTCAACAGTCCGAATGTTGGAAAGCGCTGCAAGTATTTCAGGCATTCTCACCTCCTTAGACCAGCCCGAAGAATCGCATGAAAAGCCATACATCACAAGGATATTGCGGTCTTTGGTTGATAAAGGCCCGTGACGCTACCATCGACTGATTCGCTTGAAGGCCTGTCGCTTGCGGAACTCCGCGGGCTGGTTTCTGCGCTGATCGGCGAAGTGCGCGGTCTTCAAGGCCGGGTCGAGAGCCTTGAGATTGAGAACCAGGCGCTACGCGCCGAGAACCAGACCCTGAAGGATGAGATCGCCCGGCTGAAGGACCTGCCGCCGCGTCCCCCGGTCAAGCCGACCAAGCCATCGGGCATGGAGAAGGCGACGCAGCCGACATCTGGCAAGGGCAAGCGCCGCCGGCGCGGCGCCAAGCCCGACTTGAACAGTTGGAGGTGAACGGATGGCGAACGCTGTCCGTTAAGCTATTGACTTCACTCGCCTCGAGTTTTCGGCGCGAAAATGTGTGGTAACAACATTTGATCTGCTAGCTGCATGTTGTATGGATTTTATGGCATTTATTCGCTAACAACGCTGGCATGTTTGTCGTTGAGAGAGTCGCGCGCGGCCACCGCTATCTTTACCTCGTGGAAAGTGTCCGCGACGGCAAAACCGTTCGCCAGCGCACGATAAAGGCGCTGGGCCGCAAGGATGCGCTGGTTGCCAGCGGCGAACTTGACAGATTGGCGGCCTCGATTGCGCGCCATGGCGAGCGCAGCCTCATCCTGTCCGACATTGACGCGGGGCGAATTGCCTCTCGCCGCATCGGCGGTCCGCTGTTGTTCGGGCGGCTGTGGGAGCGGCTCGGGATCGGCGATGTGCTGGAAGAGGTGCTGGAAGGGCGCCAGTTCGGCTTTGCGGTGGAACGGGCGGTGTTCATTGGCACGTTGCATCGGCTGTTCGTCTCGGGCTCGGACCGCGACTGCGCGAACTGGATGGCCGATTATGGTATCGAGGGCGCCGAGGGTCTGGCGCTCCATCACTTTTACCGGGCCATGGCGTGGCTGGGCGAGGAACTCGGCGAAAAGGCGCAAGGCGCGCTGGTGGCGCGCTGCGTGAAAGACGCGATCGAGGAAAAGCTCTTCGCGCGCCGGCAGGACCTGTTCACCGACCTCAGCCTTGTATTCATGGACACCACCTCGTTGTCCTTCCATGGCGCGGGCGGCGAGACGCTGGGCAAGCGCGGGCATTCCAAGGACTTCCGCCCCGATCTGGCGCAAATGATCCTGGCGCTGGTCGTTGATGCCGAGGGCCGGCCGATCTGCACCGAGATGGTGCCCGGCAACACCGCTGACGTGACCGTCCTGTTGCCGGTGGTCGATCGGCTGCGAACGCGCTTCGGCGTCACACGCGCCTGCGTTGTCGCCGATCGCGGCATGATCAGCGCCGATACCATCGCCGCGCTCGAAAAGCTGGGCATGGAATACATTCTGGGGGCCCGCGAACGCTCGAGCAGCGTGATCCACAACGTCGTGCTCAATGACGCGGCACCGATGGTTCCGCTCGTTCTCGAGCGCCAGCGCGGTGAAACTCAGTTGTGGGTCAAAGAGGTCAAGGTCGGTAAAGACCGCTACATTGTCAGCCGCAATGACGCCGAGGCCGAGAAGGACAAGGCCGACCGCCAGGCGATCATCGCCGGCCTCGAGGCACAGCTCAAGAAGGGCGACAAGGCACTGGTCGGCAACTCGGCCTACCGGCGTTACCTCAAGGCCAGCGGCAAGAACTTCAAGATCGATGTCGGCAAGCTTGCCGAGGAAGCCCGGTACGACGGCATCACCGTGGTGCGGACCAACGCGAAGGTGACCCCGCTCCAGGCCGTGCTGCGGTATCGCGATTTGCTCGAGGTCGAGAGCCTGTTCCGCGCCGCCAAGGCAACCTTCAATACCCGGCCGATCTTCCACCAATCCGATGCCGCCATCCGCGGGCATGTGTTCTGCTCGTTCCTGGGGCTCGTACTCAGCAAGGAACTGTACCGCCTCTGCCGGGCCAAAGGCCTGACGCCCGAATGGCAGCCGCTTCTACGCGATCTCGACCGCCTCCAGGAAGCCACCATCGAAAAGGATGGTCGCATCGTCACCACCAGAACCCACGTTACGGGCCAAGTAGGCAACGTCTTCAAGGCAGCTGGCATCGCTCTGCCACACAACCTCGACGAACAACTCGCCTGAGATCATCCCCAAAATGTAGTGGTAACACGCGCCGGCGCGCGCCTAACGTGCTGATATAATAACATATTCTTACAGGCGGTGTTTAAGTGGGGCCAAGCGCGACGGCGGTCGCGTGAGCCGCGAGGTGACGGTTGCGGTGAGCGCTCCTGCGGGCTCTCGCTTCAAGGGGTATGAGACGATCCTGGTGCGCGATCTGGCGTTGTCGGCCGAGGTGGTGCGCTATCGCCGCGAGCGCTGGGTGACACCGACCGGCGAAACGATGGTGGCGCCGTTGCCGGCGGGGATCATCGGCGGCTGGGGCGCGAACCTGCGCCGCTTCATTCTGGCCTGTCACATTCAAGGCCAGGTGACGACGGAGCGGTTGACGGCGTTGTTGACCGGGATCGGGGTCGACATTTCGAAGCGCCAGGTGGTGCGGCTGATTTCGGAGGGCCTGGAGGCCTTCGCGGCGGAGGACCGTGACGTGCTGCGCGCCGGGCTGGCTACGGCGCCCTGGATCACCGTCGATGATACGTCGGCGCGCCACGCCCACCAGGACGGCTACACCACCCAGATCGGCGATCGCCGCTTCACCGCGTTCCGCACCGGGCGATCGAAGTCACGGGAGGCGTTCCTGGCGACGCTTGCGTGCCGGGCACAGCGATTACTTCATCAATGAAGAGGCCCTGGCCTATATGCGCGGCCGCAACCTCGCCGGTCCGGTGATCGCGCGGCTGGCGGCTGCGCCGCACAAGGCATTTGCCGACAGCGCCGCATGGCAGGCGCATCTGGCCGCACTCGGCCTCGACCAGCTCGCGGTTGAGCCCAACCCAGTCAGGATCGCCACCGAAGGGGCGATGTGGGGAGCGATCCGCCACCACGGCTTTCTTGGCGATACCGTGGTCGTGTCCGATGATGCCGGCCAGTTCCGCATCGGCGACCATGCTCTGTGCTGGGTCCACGCCGAGCGGCTCGTCCACAAATTGATACCCGTGACCCCGGATCAACGTCAGGCCGTCGACATCATGCGCCAGTTGATCTGGTGGTTCTATCGCGACCTCAAGAGCTACCAGCGTGCTCCTTGTCCGCGCCACGCGGCGGCCCTGCGCGCCCGCTTCGAGCGCCTGTTCAAACGACGAACCGGCTACGTCATGCTCGACCGGCTTCTTGCCAGGCTGCATCGCCGCAAGCATGAACTCCTGCGCGTTCTCGATCGTCCCGAGATCCCACTCCACACCA
Source organism: Mesorhizobium subarcticum (assembly GCF_055456085.1). Classification (NCBI taxonomy): domain Bacteria; kingdom Pseudomonadati; phylum Pseudomonadota; class Alphaproteobacteria; order Hyphomicrobiales; family Phyllobacteriaceae; genus Mesorhizobium; species Mesorhizobium subarcticum. Next base: position 188,139 of record NZ_JBVBEG010000003.1, read on the forward strand.
ATGGTTCCGAAAACGACATCCGCACCTTCGTCACCAAGCGCAAGATCTCCGGCGGAACCGTCAGCGAGGCAGGCAAGAACGCCCGCGACGTCCTGCTCGGCCTGATGAAGACCTGCATCAAGCTCGACGTCTCATTCTTCCGCTATCTCGGCGACCGCCTCGGCATACCAACACAAGAGTCGATTCCGCCGCTCCCGGATCTCGTTAGGCAAGCCGCTCAAGCCTGACTGCCCGGTAATCTGCCCCGGTTACATAGGAGCGCAGCTTATCGGTGACGATACGCTTCGGCGACAGGCCTTGCTTCTTCAGCAGACGAATGAGCAGACGCCTGGCCGCCTTGGTATTGCGGCGGGTCTGCACGATCTCATCCAGCACATAGCCGTCCTGGTCGACGGCGCGCCACAGCCAGCACCGCCTGCCGTTGATGCGCACGGCTACCTCATCAAGATGCCAGACATCGTCTTTCGATGGCGCCTTGCGGCGCAGGCGACGTGCATAATCGGGACTGTGCTTCTTTCCCCAGCGGCGGATGGTCTCGTAGGAGACGACGATCCCCCGCTCCAGCAGCATTTCTTCAACATCGCGCAGGCTCAGCCCGAACCGGTAATAAAGCCAGACGGCATGAGCAACGATTTCGATCGGGAAGCGATGGTTCTTGCAGGTGGCGCATGCTTCGACCATGCCAACCTGACTTATCGTCAAACCGTTAAGCCAAAATCAATGTGACAGCACCTTTCCTCGACATGGCGCAGGCCCAAGGGAAATCGGTAATAGAGCCAAACGGCGTGAGCAATGATCTCGGTCGGAAAGCGATGGTTCTTGTAGCGGCAGCTTCAGACATGCCCGGTGCCTATCGTCAATCCGTTAACGCTGAACAACGTGACAGCGCCAATCAGGGAGCGCGCCTAAGCGCGCTCACCATTATCGGGTTTGGACACGCCGGCAGGCACATCACTGTTGCGTTCTATTCCTTCTATGAACTGACGATATGTCGGATTTTCGGCCAGCAATTCGTTTTGCATGCCGTAAAAGGCCGTGTCGGACGCGCAAAGAAAGAGAACGCGTGACATTGGTTTTATCAACGAGAGGTCATGGGTAATGAACACGCTGGAGTTGTCTTTTTGAAGCGTCTCAATGGCAGCCAGAGCGCGCTTCCGGTTAACTTCGTCTAGCGCAGCTGTGGCCTCGTCCAAAAGAAGCAGACGCGGTTTTTTCAGTAGGGCACGGGCAAGCGACACACGCTGTTTCTCACCGCCAGATAATCGATTGCCGCGCTCTCCCACCGTTGATTCGGCTTGCGCCTCATGCCGATTAATGACGTCTGTCAGCCCAAGGATGGAAATCACCTCGTCGATATCCGTTTTCGGTCCGGAATAGCCGAAGGCAATGTTCTCCCGGATCGTCCAATCGAACAAAAGGCAGTCCTGCTGTACCACGGCGATGTCTTCCCGCAGCGCGCTTGCATTTTCGTCCGAAACAGCCTTCCCGTTTATCATGTACGCCCCATCGCTCGGCATGGTAAGGCAGGATAAGAGCTTGAGAAGAGAGGTTTTCCCAACACCCGACGGGCCCACGATGAAGAGCGGTTCCTTCGGCTGAACACTGAAGCTAAGGCCGGACAACACCGGATGGTCAGCGACATCAATTGAAACATGGCGAAGTTCCAGGGTGAAAGGCTGCTTTTCCGCCGGCAGCAGGACCTTCGTTGGTGCCGGAACGTCGACTGCCAGCAGATCGGCAAGAAGTCGGGCCTCCCCGAGGGCCGCATGCACGTCACGATAAACGCGTGCAAACGTTTCGACCGGCTGCAGCAGTCGAATAATGTAGGTATTCAGCAGGACGAGTTCCCCGATGCTGAGAATACCCTCACCGGCATTGACACCGCCGCGCCACAAATACGCCAAGTACGACCAAGCCGAAGACGAGCGCCTGGAGACCACCATAGTAGGCCCTCTGTCGGAACGTTATTGCCCAGGCCCGATCGTTCACTTTCAGTTTGTCGTCAAGTTTGCTGGTGAATTCGGAACCCAAATTCGATTGTTGAACCAGCTCGGCATTTGCCACCCCGTCGAGGCCGAAGCTCCAGGCATCGATGCCGCTTTCCATGGCTTCTTCCGTCGACGAGCGAATGCGCCGGGCAGCGATGTTTGCGATGAACCCGTACAAGAACAGTGCGACGACAAGAAACCCTGCGATCCAGCAATCAATCATGAAGGCAATCACCGACGCCGCGATTCCCAGTTCGATGATCGTTGGGATCAGAACGAACGTCAGATTCGACGTAATGTCTCTGACGGCATCCAAACCCTTTTCTATCGTACGGCCGATCTCGTAGGTCGTGTAGGTCTTGAGACGGTAGTAAGGTAACGAGACGGCATGTTGAAAGACATGGGTAGTCAAGTTGCGTTGGAGCCTCAGATTCATGGGCCCGAAGGTACCAGCGTTAAGCCTATGCCGAAGGAGAGGATGTAGGTAACGGCAGCATTGATCCGTCCGTTACCCTCTGTGAGGGCATCAATACCCAGTGAAAAGAACACCGGAAAGATCGCAGCACCTACCGCTGTCGCCGCAATGGTTAGGATCACCAGCGCAAGCAATGCCTTTTGCCTGCGATTTTGCGTAATTACCAGGAATACGACCTGTAGTATCTTTGATAGATCTGTCATCTAACCACCGTTACCATGTACAACCGAATGACTACCAATGTATAGCTAAACACAGATTGGTCGAATCACAATATACATTGAAACATACACATTGACAAATCGGAGTTATATCTTATGAATCGACCGTCACCGCGAGGTGCGGTGCGCTAACAGAAGGAGATTCCTATGAATCAGAACCTGAACCCTCCGCAGTTTGGTACGGCAATCGAATTCCTCGATGACGAAGACGCCACTCCGGGCGTCGCCCGGCAGCAGCATGCTCACGTTGCGACAGCTCCAGCCGCAGCGGCGCATCGGGCAAGTCTTCCGGCTCGTCGCGTTGCGGCCAGACCGCCTGATCTGACCAAGCCCACCCCGGCGCCAGCATCCTGAGCGCCGGGGTGACCACGAGCACACGCATGCAGAACAATTGACTGCATCGGTACCGCTGTCGCCATTCTAGGATCGGAAACTATGTACACAATATCGCCGTTTGTGCTTGAGCCCGCCGACATTGACGGGGTTTGCAAACTGTTCACGCCGACCGGGGCCGCTTCGATTAGCGATGCCAATCTTGCAGCGGCTCTGCGGGAATTTTCATCGATACGGCCGTACATCGATGAACACTGTGTCTCGGAAATTCTGGAGCGCAATGCCCTGCCCATCGATGCAGCGGAGCAGTTCCTGACCAAGCTCAAAGTTCTGCGTCGCATGAAATCCGATGAAAGCGTTGTGATCTATTGCCCTTCGGATGAGATTTCGCGATCCTTGGGGAAGTGCATTGAGAACAACGACGCCATAACCTGCACTTCGGTTGACGACCTGGCGCTCATAGGCAATCCGACCTTCCTTGTTGCGATTCAAGCCGCCTATTCTTCAACCACGGCGCGGGAAATCTACGCCGCATGTGCGCGGAGCCCTGAGTGCATCGTACTCCACGCATATTTTGTTTTTCGACACTTTGTCATTGACGGGTTCTACTCAGCGTCGATCGGCTTGCCTGACCATTTCAGTGGCCTTCATAACCTGGCCGGTCTCGACAGAAACCCAGGCTTCAAGCCAACCAGTTGGGCCGACTTCTTCCTTTCTGACCCCTATGCCCTCAACTCGCTCTCAGTTCCAACGTTCGCTGCGTTAGAGATAGAAGCGGCAGCAGCACTACACCTCCTATACACGCGCCTGCGCCCCCTCCTTGCCGACGGCGTTGCGCCGCTTTTCCCCGATGACCTCAGCACCATTATTGAGATGAATCTGGATACGGGTCGCATTGAGCGCCATCGAGGAGCCCATTCCACCTACAGTGCGGAACCGCGAACCATTTGAACGAGGGAGCAGATGCCATGCCGACCAACGACATATCAGCTTTGAACCAGATCGGTTTTACAAGCCAATTCGTCGACCCTGACGTCGAACATACTGTTCGCACCTTTCACCATCATTGTTTTACCTGCGCAGGGTCCACTCTGGAACAACGCATCAGTGCGCCGTTTCTTTCGAAGGAAACTCTACTTCTCGCAGAGACTAAGGAATCTCGATTTTCTCATTTCAGTCACATCGTCACCGGCCACTCCACCTCAACGCAGACAGCCGTTTCACGCTGGCCGTCCCTGAAGGAAGGGCAGCTTGGTATTGTGGAATTCGAAAAGATTGCCTCGATCCTGGGCCAGGCAATTGGAGCGGATGGCTTAGGACGCAGGCCATATCCATCCGGCGGCGCGCTCTATAGCGCTGAGGCCATCGTAGTAACCAGCGAAATGGTTGAGGGCATACCTCCATTTTCTGTCGCGCATTACCTCCCGGGCAGCAACCGCTTCGAACTGCTGCCGGCGCAATTTGATCAGGATCGGTACAATGCCATCGCCACCATTAACGGGGCCGTTTTCTACGTCGCCTACTTCATCAATTTGAAGAAAGCGACCTTCAAATACAGGTCGCGGGGCTACCGGCTTGCCTTACTAGAGATCGGTTCGATGTATCATCACATCACAACTGTAGCTCAGGAAAACGGGATTGCTTCGCGCGTCTTGGCCGGCTTCTCCGAGTATGAGTTTACCAAGACCTGTGGCCTGGACAGCAGGTTGCTTCTCCCCGCTGCCATTCAAGCCTTTGGTTTTCCGGGAGATGCGAATGTCCAATAGCTTCCGCAATTTCGACCTAAAGACGCCGAGATTCCGCCTGTCGGCAAGCTACCCTGCCTCTATTTACGAACCTGCCGTTTTCTCCGCTGTCGACCATCTTGCGGTCAACGGGCATGGTTTTGGTTTTGATGGCGACGCACATATCAAGGCAATTGGGGAATATTTGGAACGGTACGCCGCTTTTCGTACCATTCAGCCGACCCATACCGGGCGGTTACACGAGATGGGACTTTCAAACGCGGAGCAAGTGGCCCTCCAAGGTGTATTGCTGCAGACCTGCCAACCCGATATCTCCAAAGAAGATCTCGTGGAACACGCCTTTAACCTTGTCGAAGTGCAGCGGTTTTCGACGGGCGAACGTTGCCTATATCCTGCCGTCTATCTTTCTCTGCACAGGTTCAGCGGCTGTCGCGACGCTGATTTTCTGCCGGTGCGCGACACCTCCGGCAGTGCTATTCACCCGGATCGCGCCACGGCGTTCCGATCGGCGTTGTTAGAATTCGTTGAACGGCAATGTACAACCGCTATGTGGGTGTCGCGACGCTGCAACAAGATGGCGCCCCTTTACGAAAATCTCCTCGGCCGCGGCAAAGCCGGCACCACCTGCCGGCAGATGACGCGGGAGGGTTCTGTTACAGTGTACGACATCTCGTTTTTGAAGGGCGTTTCAGTGCTGTTTGCCGAGTACCGGTCACGCAAGGAGGACGACATTATCAATTTCGCATGCGGCTGTGCCGCAGACTACGACGCAGAGACCGCGGTGTTGAAGGCGTTTACTGAGGTATGGCAGACCTCGCTGTTGCTTCCGCAGATGGAATTCTTTGGCATGCACGAGTATGGAAGCGACAAACTAAAAGCAGATTTCAGGGCGGCCAACAGGCCGGATTTCGAACTAGAGGTGCGGGTTGCCCCCCTCCACATCGGCCCCGAAATCGAAAAAGGAACGCTGAAAGATAGCCTGCTCTCGGTCTCTCACAACATCTACGTCTACGAGAAGGCCATCACGGTCTCCGGCGCAAAGGTGTGGTTCTGCCGTGTCGTCTCCCCCGACTTCTTTGTTCACATGAGCCCTGGTGAGGGCAATAACAATGAGAATGATTGGATCAATCTGTTCTGCGCGCCGGGGACCGGAAGGCTGGAGCCGCTGCCATTCTCATGAAAGAGAGAGGGAGGTTTTGCCCCCCTCTAACTTACGTCTAGGTACTGCAGCGGCGCTTCGAGATCGTTACTCCCAATCCGACGTCTCTGGCGATTTTAGATCGGGCTCGTGCATAAGCAGGGGCGACCATTGGATAGTCCGGGGGGAGGTGCCATTTCTGCCTGTATTCATCAGGTGTCATCTGGTACTTCGTCTGCAAATGTCGTTTCAACGACTTGAAACGTTTACCATCCTCCAGGCAAATGAGATATTCCTCATTTATTGATCCTTCCTCTTTTACAATCGACCCCAGCTGCATGGTGCCGTTTTCCGCAAGACCAAGGGAAGGATCGTCATGACCCTTGCTGAGAATGTGCTGAAGACGCGCCACAAGCGGCGGAAGGTCGGCCGGCGATATATCGTTTCGATTGAGATAAGCCACAATAATGGCCGTTAGAGATGCGACAGTAACGTTCTCGGAAGTAATTGGAGACTTGCGATCCATATCTTACCTACAATAAAGATGGCCACGTCCCAGCTAAAAAGCCTTTTTTACGCGTTTCGCAGCCAAAATACTGTTGATCTGCTCAAACTCTGCCGGCTATCGCGGGCGAGTGTTGAGAATTACCGTAGATACAGAGCCGGTATTAGATCAGGTTGGATCGCAAAAAATCATCCCCCATAACTGTCCAAAGCTCTACCACAGCATCTGGTTTTGTTGCAACGGCTGAATAGGGGCGCAGAGAGGCCCTGATGCGAGGTCAATCAGGGGCGTTGTCACGTTGTTTGAATGTGGCCGCGTGAAGCCGATACCGCGCTTTTCAGGCAGGCCGTGCACTCACGGCTTCCCACGCGGCCATTGCCTGGCGTCGATGGATTCGAATTTGTGCGGCGGAGCGGTTGGTCTGGGATGGGACGAAGAGATTTCGGACGGCGGAGAAGATCGACACGAAATGCTGCAATGAGCCGACCGACCGGAAACCCTGTCGCGTTCGTTCCCGTTTTCGGAACGGCAGGTGAGAATTCTCCACCCGGTTGTTCAAGCCTTTATGCGAGCGGTGTTCCACGTTCGGCATGAGCTGGCGTTTGGCCGCCCCGTAGGAGCGCAATTTGTCGGTGATCATACGCTTTGGCGGCAGACCCTGCTTCTTCAGAAGTCGCGTCAGCAGGCGCCCGGCGGCCTTGGTGTTGCGACGCGTCTGGACAATCTCGTCGAGCACATATCCGTCCTGATCAACCGCTCTCCACAACCAGCATTTCTGACCGTTGATGCGCACCACGACTTCATCCAGATGCCAGACATCATCTTTCGTCGGCGACTTGCGGCGTATGCGGCGCGCATAATCAGGGCCGTGCTTTCGGCACCATCGGCGGATGGTCTCGTAGGAAACGACGATCCCGCGATCGAGCAGCATTTCCTCGACATCGCGCAGGCTCAGATTGAAGCGGAAGTAGAGCCAGACAGCACGGGCCACGATTTCGATCGGATAGCGGTGGTTCTTGTAGGTCGGTGCACTCACGGTCATGGGCGCGCTGCTACCTCAATTTCCTTACCGCTCAATCAATGTGACACCACCCATGGTTCTCCTCCAGTGAGTTTTTGAGCAACCTCACTTTGCCACAACGTAGGTCGCTATCCACTCCCCATAGGATCTCATGCTCCCCTGGAGGCAAAGCTCAGTCAATCCGGAAATACTGAGTCGGCGAGTTGCCCGAGTGTCAATGGTCGAATTGGTGGACGCACCGTCGCAGGCTCGTTCGGGCGCTTACCAGTGCGCAATCCTCGCGTCATGATCGCCATGGTCGCCATCGAGCACATCTGTGCACGGCAAACGCCCATGCCCACGCGGGTATGGACCTTGACCTGGCGTATCCCTGCGCCACCGCGAGCAATTGCTGCCTCAATGTCACCGGCTGAAATTTCTTCACAGCGGCAAACGATCGTCTCTCCGCTCGGTATCAACATACTTTCCGGTGTACGAAAGATCGCATCGATAAACGCCCGCCCGCCGGCGAGTCGAGCAAGTCCGCTCTGCAGTGGTCCTGCCAACCTGTTGAGCGACTGATCCGAGAGACGGCCCATCCGGTGAGCAATCCGATGTATACTCAGTCGCCCGGAGATTTCAGCGGCCTGGTCGCCCAGAATTCCGCCGCCATCCCCGGCGACCGTGAGGTTCTCGATCGATGTCTCCTGCCATTTGTCCACAATAGGGAACCAGTATTCCTGCATCTCATGCCAGCCATGGGCCGCACCGGCAAGGCGGGTGATCTGCGTGTTGGGAATAACGCCGAAGTGGAGCAAAACCGTATCGCATTCGACGAACCGTGAAGCCCCTCTGGCTTGATACTCCACTCCCTCGACACGGTCGTCGCCGACGATGTTCGCCTGACCCACCGAATATACCTTGGGAATGTGTGGCATCCGTCCGAGCAGTAGGATCCCTTGTTTGAGCAGAGCCGGCGATCTCAAGGCCGCAGGCAGATGATGGATGGCCTGCATGAAATCGAAAGGCGTGGTGGTCTGAAGCAGGGCGACGATGTTGGCCCCGGCATTGGCAAGTTGATGTGCCGTCAAAAGAAGGAGCGGGCCGCAGCCCAGCAGCACGATCCGACCTTCCATCGCGCGGCCAGATATTTTCAACATCGTCTGCGCCGCACCTGCGCCCAATACTCCGGGTAAGTCCCACCCCTGAATTGGTACCGGCCTCTCGTAGGCGCCAGCCGCGGCAACAACGGCCTCCGCGCGAATTGTGAAACTTCGACCCTGGCGAAGGTAGCTGATCTTCCGTCCGCCCGCAGCGATATCCCATACGGAGGCCTGGTCGAGATAAAGACTTCCGCTCTCGCGAAAACGGCGGGCGAGTTCCAAACCGCGTAGTTCGGTCACGGGAAGCGCTTTGCCGGCCGCGCGAAGGCGCCGTTCCCTAAGCTCGACCGCGCGAAACCTCTGCCCCCCGGGCCCGGCTGCTCATCTAGAACGAGTGCCTTCAGTCCGAAGGCCGAGGCTTCGATGGCAGCTGCCATTCCGGCCGGCCCAGCTCCAATGATCACGACATCATGGCTCATGCGTCTCATTCCCTGTCATCAACCGGTGGGGCGCTGTCTGTCGGCGAACCTTCATGTGTTGTCGCACTGTTGTCAGGCAGGCCCGCTGATCTGAAATGTCGTTTATCTCGACCAGACATTCATGGCAGACGCCGATGAGACAGAATGGTCCGCGCGCGCCACCGCTCACAGCTCGGGTCCCGGTGATTTTCACCCCCGATGCAAGAAGAGCCGTCGCAACGGTCTCACCTTCTGAAGCCTGGATCGTCCGGCCTTCGAAGTCGAATGTTACATTCGAAGCGGCGACTGCGGGATCATGCTGGGGGCGCATTTTTCAACCTCCCCAACCCAAAAGGTTCGATTAACGGATCTTTTGCTCCACCCAATATCCATTCGGCGAGCAGGCGGCTGTGAAGTGCCGCCAGCGTGATCCCACTATGACAGGTGACTACGAACGCACCGGGATGATCGGAGGACTCTTCATAAACGGGATAGCCGTCATCCGTACGAGGTCTCAAAGCGGCCCAGCACCGATTGATTTGCACCGAACGGAGAACCGGCAGTCGTTCAATGGCTTTCATCGCCAGTGACTTCAGGATGTCGACGGTGGTGCGATCGTCGTACCCCGCCTCTTCGGTGGAAACGCCGATCATGATCGTTCCCTCCGGGTTCTGACGCAGAAGCCCGCTGATTGGGTAGGGAAAGGAATGCTCGACACGCTCGGTAACCATCATCTGGCCCCGTTGGGGACGGACATTGACCTGAATGCCGATTTGTGATGCTAGGTCAGGAGTTCCCAGCCCTGCGGCAACCACCAATCGCGGAGCCGAAAATGTGCCACAGGCCCCATCGACGGTGAATAGACCTCTTTCGTGCCGAATGCGGGAAACGCGGTGATCCCGAAGGATCCATCCTTTGTTTTGCTGGATGGCGGTCAGAAGGCCTGAATATAGCCTCAGTGGCTCGGCAAGCCCATCAAGCGGACTGAAGGAACCGCCAGCCACTCGCTCGCCCAGTTTCACTTTGCCAAGTATTTGTTGCAGATCGGTCCGGCCCAGGATTTCATGGCTGTAGTCCGCACCGATCCGTCGAGCGTATTCGGCGATCTTGTCGGCATGGGCGGCGAATTCAGATTCTCCGACCGAGAGGTAGATCTTCCCCCTGAGATCAAAAGCCGGATCGACGCCGGTCCGGTCTCGCAATGTGCTGGCAAATTCTGGCCACAGTCTGCTCGAAGCCAGAGACAGGCGATAATATGGGATGTTATTGAACCCCTTGTTGGAGATCGAGATCATTCCGAAGTTGCCCCGGCTGGCGCTGAAGTCGGACTCATTGCCATCAAGGACTCCGACGCAAACACCGCCGACGGCCAGACCATAACCGATGCTTGCCGCGACTACGCCCCCGCCAACAATCAGAACGTCGGGATCTTGCAGACTTCCGCTATTCATTCAACCAACCCAGCTCCCGGATTTCGCAGCATGACAAACGTCCGTCCACCAACAAGTTGGCCATTCTTTAGAACACTCGAATAGCACAATTCTCTCCAGCCCTTCGATTGTGGCAGTGCTGCCAATCAACATTGGAGTGCGACATCCAGTATGTTGCACTATTTTATGCGCTATCTTCAAGAGATCACTCGAATATATTCGAGAATGCATTATGAAATACATCTGAGGAAACGTTGACATTCAGATCTCCGCTACTTATCTCTCTCGAAGAGGCCATCGAAAATGGGAGGCGAGGAGTGACAAATGACTTTCCCATTGAACGAGCACCCGGCGTGGCGCCCGGAAGGAGCTCTGCTTCGTCTTACGGAGGAATGGTCTGGACGGTCGCGACGGCGCTGGACAAGACCCTCGAGTTGAAGGGCCAGATGGCGGCAAGTTTTGATAAAATAGAGCGTATGCTTGACCAGTTCGGAACCGACAAGCGCTACCTTCTCTCCGTCAATGTCTTTCTTTCCAACCTGGAAAACAAAGACGAATTTGACGTTGCGTGGAAAGAGTGGCTCGGCGACAATCCCAACCATTGGCCGCAGAGGGCTTGCATGGGTGCGGTCCTGTCACCGGGCACCCTGGTCGAGATTGCCATTGTCGCCGCAAGGCCAAGGTGATCGGCCTCAACGCAAGAATCGTCGTTCGTTCGCTTTGGTTTCGTCTCTGCGCTGCAGCCGAAAGGGCACCGTAAACTTAACGCTGTGAAAACAAGATCTGGGAGTGAGGCTTTGGTTCATTCGGCGTGAAGGCGCGCGATTTGGCGCCATGCTTGCATGGCAGTTGCTCGCAGTTCTCGATGGTGGGTGGATGGAATATCGTGGCGGAACGTTAAAGAGGTTGGCGATCGGGTCGTGGACGGAAACGAAACGCTGAAGATGTCGCGCTGACTTGAAGCGCTTCATGATCCTCTCCCGCCGTCGGACGGGTTGATGAGAGTTCTCCGCCCGATTGTTCAGGCCCTTGTGCGAGCGATGCTCGACGCCTGGCATGATCTCCCGCTTCGCCGCACCGTAGGATCGAAGCTTGTCGGTGATCATCACACGCGGCGAACGGCCTTGCCCTTTCAGAAGCTTTCGCATCAAGCGCTTTGCCGCCTTGGCATTGCGACGGCAGCACCAACACGTCGAGAACAAACCCGTCCTGATCAACGGCGCGCCAAAGCCAGTGTTTCTTTCCACCGATGGTGATGACAACCTCATCGAGATGCCATTTGTCGCCGAGCTTGCCGGCCGATCGCTTCCGGATATCATTGGCAAAGTGTCTGCCAAATTTCTCAGCCCAAAGTCGCACGGTCTGGTGAGAGACGATGAAGCCACGAGCTGCCAGCATATCCTCGACCATCCGCAGGCTGAGCGGAAACCGGAAATAGAGCCAAACGGCATGGGCAATCACCTGCGCCGGAAATCGGTGGCGACGATAAAGAGGATCAAGGGAAAATCTGGTCATGCCGCCAGATCCCACATTTTGATCGATGCACGGTTAACGTTACGGTGCCTTCTGGCCAGTTCGTCACCCTGAACTTCATCTTCTCAATATGATGGCGGCGGCTGGTGTTGTGTTTGAAAGGCATGGTTACGCTACAAACGCTATTGCGGTTACCGCTTGCCTAAACCCACACCAATAAACGATCCGTGCACCAACGCCCTGACCAATGCGCCGACGTGACATCACATCCCTCAATCCATTGTATTGATTGAGACAATCACACATCAACACGCCAGTCCAGACACCCGCGCACAGGTCTCCTAGAAGCGCGCCGGCAGCCTGGGCGGGGGGCTTGGGGTTAGACTGCCGGCGCACGCCACTCATGAAGAGCGGCCCCTTTTTGCGGTTCCGACACCCATAGTCAACCCGGCAGTGTCTGGGTGCAGGGCAACGAACTCGGGTTAACGCGCTTTTTGGATTGCAGTTGATCTGATTTGGTGTCCGTGACCGCGCCTGCCGGCGCCACGAACGCGATCCGCATGAAGAAGCGGTCGTCTGGCGGTCCCAGACTGGTTGCTCTCGGCGATGTTGGCGCAGTAGCGCGGCCCGATCACAGTGTCCTATCTGATCGACGATCAACCAGAGCACGGTATGAGACACCCTGTGTCCAGCCTTAATTCTTCGGGCTGTGATTTTGATGGATGTGTTGCAAAGTTTTTGGTCACGAGGCGAGGCATTGGGCTCCGGTGTTCCCCGGAGAGTTGAGATGTTCAAAGGCCGCCATTTCGACCAATCTGTGATCTTGCTTTGCATTCGCTGGTATCTGGCCTACGGACTGAGCCTACGCGATCTTCGAGAAATGATGGCGGAGCGTGGCATTAGTGTCGATCATTCAACGATTCCTCCCGCCGCATCGAAGGAGAATTTCTGTTCCACGGCCGGGTCCGTTGGCTCAATGTGATTAGCCGGCGTCCAATCTCCCTTGTGATCGCCACAGATCCGCAGCGTACCCTTTTCGTTGGCTGGCCCGCAACTCGCATAGAGATTGCCCCAGCTGAATCGAAGGGTCGCAAATTTCGACGAAGGCCAGAAATGCTCGATGTGCGCGTCGGGCATCAACCCTAGGACGACGGGCGGCGCCCAGGCTGCTGTGATGATCAGGAGGCTAAATCTCGACGATCCCAGCTTACGATACCAGCGCGGCGATCATTAGCGCGCTCAACGCCCTGATTGAGGCGGGAACCATCACGGCAGTCAATGTCGCCGATGAAATCGCGATGTGGCGTAGCGTAGACGGTGATGGCCGGCTTAAGTCCTTCGGGCATGTCGCCGCACGCTATCTCGAGGACGAGCCGATTGCGTAGGTTACCGCTGGACATCTATTGTCTGGGAACCGACCTTTTGCTGACGGCGAAATGCGGTCGGGAGGCGACGTCTCATTTGCGCCGAACGCTCAGTACAGATTGAGATCGAGCAACATTTGACTACTGATCCAGAATGAGTCCCTTGCGAGACACGACGATTCTCTATTACTTGCTATTTGAACTCATGAGAATACGTCTGCCGCCGCAATAACGCAGGCGCGTTATTCTGGATGGAAAGATGACGGAAGAGAATGAGGAGCCGGTGCTCCCAGCGGACGGTTCCGACGGGCAGGATGCAGGTTCAGGCGCCTATTCGCTCGCTGGCTACGACTATCAAGTCGACGTCTCCATCTGGCTGGCCCTTGACCTGATGCTTGGTTCCGGTCTGACTCAGATGGTCGAGCTTGAGCCCGCTACCGAAGAGGATCTCGAAGCGCAACTGGCCAACGACGGGCCGGGGCGCGTAGCGACCTGCGTTGTCTGGATGGCTACACGCTCGTTGTGCAGGCGAAATTGCGTGGCGGCGACGCATGGACTGTCGGCGGCATCAACCGTCTGCTGAAGCATGGAAGTGCGACCCGGCTGTCGGCCGCGCGACGGCTGGCCACCCCGACCATCCGATACCTTCTGGTCACCAGCGCGGCGTTGAACGGAGGGACAAGAGGGCTAAAAGTGAAGCGCGCCGGAAGCTGGCCGAAGCAGAGTGGAATGCCAGCCTCGACGGCGAAGGCGCTCCCGGGTGACGCTCCGGGACGGGTGGCCATCATCGGCAACTTAGACGAAGACCGGGTGGTCGAGGAAATCAGACGGCTTTTGACCGAACGATTTGGCGTTCCGAATTCGCGCTGGGTGGAGTGTCTTCGCGCGCTTCGGGAGGAGGCCCGCCTGCGTGTCCGGCGCGTCGGCGAAGGGCGATGGCGTCGGGAGGAGCTCTCGCATATCATCCGGACCCACGACGGTTATCTCGCAAGCTCGCCGCAACTCGACGATTATGTGCGTCCCCGAAACTGGCAGGAACTGCGCGACGTCATGGGGGCGCCCAAATACGCCGCCATCATCGTCGGGCAATCGGGAACAGGAAAGACGCTCGCGACGAGCAAACTCTACGAAGAGCTTCGCCGCGAAAACCCGGGGTTGACGCGCGTTCCGATCCGCCGGGGTCCGCAGCAGCTGCGCGATGACCGGACGCCTCGGCCGGTTCTTTACGACATCGAGGACCCTTGGGGCCGCTACGACTTCGATCCCGCAAGCCGCCCTTGGAACGACGAACTCGCTCAATGGCTGGGACGGGCGCGCGCCGACAGCATGATCATAGCCACGAGCCGGCGGGACGTCGCCATGTCGTCCGGCGCGCTGAAATCAGTCGAGCGGTGGGTCGTCCCTCTTGAAGCCGAACACTACGGCAAGCCTGAACGGCAGCGGCTCTATCGCACGAGGATCGACACCCTGCCGCGTGACGTGCGCCTGCTGGCGGCCGGCGCCGAGCGGCAGGTGCTCGACAACTTGGCGACCCCGCTTGAAATCGAGAAATTCTTCGATGCGCTGCGCACCATGGGGCGCCCGAAACGAAACCGGGAGCATCCTTTCATAAGCGATGCGATCGCCAAAGCTCATGAGCAGTCGATCGAATTGACTGTCATCCAGCAGATCGAGGAACGGGACGATGTCCGTGCGGCCAGCGTCATCTGGGGGTTCCTGAAGGCAAACGATCGCCTGTCGATCCGGGTCCTTCGCCGCCTGGCAGAAGACCTCGAAGGAGACGGAGCGCGACTACCTCTCGGTCAAGCTGGACGACCCGAGCTTCCCCGCCCCGATCTACGCCACCCTGCGAGGAGGGCCCGCAGCTGATCTGGTCCAGGCCGAACCGGGACTGAGGCTCCCGCAAGAGGGCTCCGCTGCAAGGCGGGGCCTTCAGCTTCATTGGCGGCGAACAGCCACAACCGAAGGAACCTGACATGACCACCACCGGAACCGCGGCAGCACGAGCCCTCCACCGCGACGATATCGCCATCCGGCCGGACGGAACCTGGGGCCATCTCGACGATGTCTGGAACGGCGGCTACAGCTTCATGTCCGACGACTACGAGATCGTGCGCCTCGACGAAGCGGCGCGGCTGAAGAAGCACGGCATCGACGTTGACGCGTAGAACACGGCGTTGCCGGCCGGCCCCACCAACGCGGGGGCGGTTATGGCGCGTTCCTCACCCGTTCCGCATATCCACGCCTGCGCTTTCGGCGCTCGAGACGTGCGAACGCCTTGCCGGCATCCGCGCTCTCGTCAAACGTCTGCATCATCGCCTGGCCATTCGTGCCGATCCGGCCCCAGTTACGGATCAAGGAAGCACCGCCGAACAAGGTCGGCTGAACGGACAGCACGTAGAAGCGCCGCATGTTGCGGGCGTCGTCGATATGGCGAAGATGAAGCGGTCCTGGATCGGGTTTCGGCATGGACGGATTCTCGCTTCCTGCGGAAGCGAGGTCCAACGACTTTGGTGAATCGATGAACGCCGACCGATTCACGCTGCTGATGCATCAGTCGCACCAGGGATGCCGCGATCCGTCCCACTGTCGAGCAAGCCCTTCCGAGACAAGTATGTCGCCGATCGAGCGGCCCTGGCGCGTGACGGTGCGGAGCTTGCGTCCATACCGGTCTTCGTCGCGCCAGCCGGCGTTGAGCGAGAAGCGGCCGGCATTGAGCAGGGCGTGCAGCCGGCGCTTTGCGGCTTCGCCGAGCTGCCTCTCGCGCGCGCAACGCGGCGGGCTGAGTTCCGGCGTATCGATATCGGCGATCCTGATCTTTTCGCCCTGATGCCAGAAGGTGTCGCCGTCAACGACGCAATTGGTTCGAGCTCCGGCATCGCAGATCGAGAATGACGCTGACAGCGCGTCTGCAGCGGGACCCGTGAACGACGTCAGCGAGCTGTCGAGGCGGCCCGGCTCCTTCAGATGAAACGCGCCCAACGCTCCAACGGCGATGACGGCCACAACTGCGAAGGAACGCAGGAGCGGCGCCGATTGCCGCGCCGACGCACCTCGTCTCGAACTTCCGGACGATGACGACCTTGTGCTGAAGCGCCTCGGCGGACGGCTTTTGTATCTGTCGACGTTGCTCAAGTCCGGCCCTGTCTCCCGTTCGGTCATGGCGAAACTACCACCTCATGCTTGAGTCCTGTTTGCCAGGATCATTCAAAAGCCAGCGATCAGAACTCGCTCCGGCACCGCATTATGCAGGGGGGTTGGGCGAGCCGCCTGCGGCGGACGGCTCCATTCGCTCGCACGGAGCCCGCAAGCGGTCTCCGCCTGTCCGTGACGATCCTCTCGCGGCATGAGACCGTCCGGATCGACCGGCCGCCTCATCACGAGGGGCATCCCCTCGCTCACCCCGCCGGCTGGATGCTAGGTGACGATCATGCCTCGGTCTCCTTCCGGTGGAAGCGGTTCTCGCCGACGCAGGCCTTCATGTCAGCGCGCCGGAACCAGATGGCACGGCCGCAGCGCAGCGGTGGATTGCCGGCGGTGAAGATAATCTGCTCGTCGGCCCGCATCTGCATCACCTCATGCGGCAGAATCAGCGGCCGGCGCGTGAGCTGCTTGGAGCGTGTGCGCGACGAGCCCGACATTTGCGATGAGCGGCTGGTCTGGTCGACCTCGACCGTCGTGTCGCCGCAACGCTTCGAGATGTAGTCCGCCGTCTCCGGATCGTTGATCGCGGCGAAGGAGACCCATGATGCGCTCTCGAACCATTTCGAGGTGGCGTCACGGCCGCCATAGGCCTCGCGCATCTGCCCAATCGATTGGTAGAGCAACGTCATGGTGATGCCGTACTTGCGCCCGGCGTCGCGTGCGGTTTCGAGGACGCGCAGGAAGCCCAGCCTCGCAACTTCGTCCAACAGGAACAGCGTGCGGCCCTTCACGTCGCCGTTGCGATTATAGATCGCGTTCATCAGCGCGCCGATGATGACGCGGGCGAGACCCGGATGGGTCTCCAGCACCTTCAGGTCGAGCGCGATGAAGATATCGGTCTCGCCGGCCGCGAGTTCGTCCGTTGTGAAGCTCGATCCTGAGACCAATGCAGCATAGTTCGAATAGGAGAGCCAGTGGGTCTCCTTGACTGCATTGGCGTAAACGCCGCTGAATGTTTCGGGGGTCATCGCGATGAACGGCGCGACATTCTCTTTCACGAATACGGATTCCGATTGGTCGTGGATTGCCGTCAGACGCTCCCGCAGCTTCGGTTCCGGCTCGGACAAGTTCGACCGGACCCGCCGAAGCGTCTGGTCCTTTTCTTCCGTATGACCTGACAGGCAGACGTCAGCGATCAGCACCGTGAGGAGCTGAAGCGCCGAGGCGCGGAAGAAGTCGTCGCGGGCTGAAGCTTGGCGCGGATTGTCAGTGATGATCCATGTGGCGACCGCGACGATGTCTTCCTCCTTCGTGCTGCCGAACCGGCCGATCCAGTCGAGCGCGTTGAAGCCGATCGCCGCGTTTCCCGGATCGAGTAGAAAGACATTGCGCCCCGCACGCCGCCGATGGTCGATGACCATCGGCGCGACCTCGCTCGACGGATCGAGCACGACGAGGCTGCCGCCCCATTTGAGCGCCGTTGGCACGGTGACGGAAGTGGTCTTGAAGCCGCCCGAGCCTGCGAAGACGACGCCGTGCGACGAGCCGAACGAGCCGTCGAAGCAGAGGAGGGGAGATCGCCCACCGGCCCCCCATGTTTCTCGCGCGTCGGCGCGGAACGATTGCGCCGACACGCTGTCGCGACCGACGCGATAGCGCTCACCGATGACGATCCCGCCGCTATCCGGAAACAACCGCGCCGCCGCCGGCATAGACATCCAGTCGGCCTCGCCATGCACAGCGCGTTTCCCGCGGATACGTCGAGGCGTAGCCAGCGCGAAAGCGGCGTTTCCGCGCATCGCAACGCGCAGAGCGAAGCCGCCACAGATCATCGCGATCGTCGCCCCGACCATCGTCGCCGGATCGACATAGGAGAGGATCGCTTTGCCGGCCGGCACGCGATTGGCCAGCGCCGACAGCCGCACCGCCTCGCGCGCGATCGCTATCGCGATCACGCCGACCGCGCCGCCGGCGACACCCCATCCGGCGGCGCGGATCGCGCTCGCTCCCACTGATGCGAAGAGGAAGATCACGCCAATGACGGCCGCCGCTATATACGGCAGGGCGATGCCGATCCGGCCGAGCAATAGACGCGCCGCATCCGAGTTTCCGACCCCCGCAAGCCAGGTCTCGACATCTGAAATCCCGATGCAAGCGCCGAGCATCAGCGTGGCGGCTGAACCGGCGAGCAGGAGCTTATTCGCTGTCATTGCCGAAGGCTTCCGTGCCGATCGCCGTTAGCCGCGCGCGCTCTGCTTCGTCGTCCCGAATGCGCGAGCCAGCGTCGATCAGAAGGCCGAGCAGCAGCGCGCGCTTCTCGTAGCGCAGGCCCGCCTTCACGATCAGGCCGCCGAGCTCGATCTTCTCGCGCGTATCTTTCTTTCTGGCCTCCGAGGATGTCGACCGGCGCATGCGCTCAAACCTCGCTATCGCTGCTCGCAGCCGCGCCAGCCGCGACCATCGCGGCCCCGGCCGCCTCGCCCTTCCTGCCGGCGTTCCCTCTCTTTCCGGATGCCTTTTCGTCGCGATCGCGAAACCGCGCGGCGAGTTCCTCGAACGCCGCCAGCAGCGCCGTCTCCTCGATTTCGATTTCGCCGATACCTGCCTTCAGGGCGATGCGTCCGATCCGTTCGGCCTCGCGCGTTTCGGCCTGCCTGAGTTGATCCTGGAGTTTTACGATCTCTTCTCTGATCTTCGACGATGGTTTCTTCATTCCGGTTGGGCCTTTCGCATCTGGTCGTTCTGGAGTTCGTCCAGAATCCCCCGGATGCGCGCCATGGACGACTAGTAAAAATGCTAGTCGGCAGAGCCGACGCTGCCTGAGACCATCCCGCCGTTCCGAAGGAATGGATCCAAGGGCGCAGTAATACGTCGCTGACGCGACGTCCTGCTCCCGCCCCGCTGGGCTGGTCCTATCCCGACGAACGCGATGTTCGTTCATGTCGGGAGCCGTCGTCACCATGGCGATCACGCACTTCACGCCCCAGCTCATCGGCCGCGGCAATGGCCGCAGCGCCGTGCTGTCCGCTGCGTATCGCCATTGCGCGAAGATGATCTACGAGATGGAGGCGTGCACCGTCGACTATTCCAACAAGCGCAACCTCGCCCATGAGGAGTTTTTGTTACCGCCCGACGCTCCGGACTGGGCGCGCAAGCTGATTGCCGATCGCTCCGTCGCCGGCGCGGTCGAGGCCTTCTGGAACAGGGTCGAGGCATTCGAGAAGCGCGAGGATGCGCAGTTCGCGAAGGAGTTCATCATCGCGCTGCCGGCCGAGCTTACGAAGCAGCAGAACATCGCGCTGATGCGGCAGTTCGTGTTCGAGCAGGTCCTGGCGCGCGGGCAGGTCGCCGACTGGGTCTATCACGACGAACCCAGCAACCCGCATGTGCATCTGATGACCACGCTGCGCCCGCTCACGGAGACCGGGTTCGGCGCCAAGAAGGTCGCCGTGCTTGGCGAGGACGGTCAGCCGCTCCGCACGAAAACCGGCAAGATCCAGTACCGTCTCTGGGCTGGCGAGAAGCAGGAGTTCCTTGAGCAGCGCAACCGCTGGCTCGACCTTCAGAATCAACATCTCGCTCTCGGCGGCCTGGAAGTCCGCGTCGATGGCCGCTCCTACGCCGAGCGCGGCATCGATCTTGTTCCGACCGTCCATATCGGCGTTTGCGCCAAGGCGATTCAGCGGAAGGGCGTGCAGCAGGGATGGACGCCCTCACTCGACCGGATCGAGCAGTTCGAGGCGCAGCGAGAGGAAAACGCCCGCAGGATACAGCGCCGTCCCTAGATCGTCCTCGACCTCCTATCGTCGGAAAAGAGCGTCTTCGGCGAGCGCGACATCGCCAAGGTCCTGCATCGCTATGTCGACGATGCCGGAACCTTCCAGCATCTGATGACGCGCATTCTCCAGAGCCCGGACCTGCTGCGGATCGAACGCGAAAGCGTCGATTTCGCCACCGGGAAGAGAGTGCGCGCCCGGTACGCGACGCGCGAACTGATCCGCGTCGAAGCCGAAATGGCGAAGCGAGCGATCTGGCTTTCGGAACGCACGAGCCATGGCGTCCGGCAGAAGGCGCAGGAGGCGACTTTTGCCCGTCATCAGCGCTTGTCGCAGGAGCAGCGTGTTGCCATCGAACACGTGGCGGGCGCCGCCCGGATCGCAGCCATCGTCGGGCGCGCCGGCGCCGGCAAGACAACAATGATGAAGGCCGCGCGCGAGGCGTGGGAATCGGCCGGCTATCACGTGGTCGGCGGCGCGCTCGCCGGAAAGGCGGCTGAGGGCCTTGAGAAAGAAGCGGGCATCGCCAGCCGCACGCTGGCGTCGTGGGAACTGCGCTGGAATGAGGGCCGGGACGCCCTCGATGGAAAGACAGTGTTCGTCCTCGACGAGGCCGGCATGGTCGCCTCGAAGCAGATGGCGCTGTTTGTCGAGGCAGCATTGCGGACCGGCGCCAAGCTGGTCCTGGTCGGAGATCCCGAGCAGCTCCAGCCGATCGAGGCAGGAGCTGCATTCCGGGCGATAGTAGAGCGCATTGGCTATGCCGAACTGGAGACCATCTACCGCCAGCGCGAGGACTGGATGCGCAAGGCATCGCTCGATCTCGCGCGCGGCCGCATCGATCAGGCGATCACCGCCTATCGGGGCCGCGGCAAGGTGATGGGATCGGACCTGAAGGCGCAGGCCGTCGAGAATCTGATCGCCGATTGGAACAGCGACTACGATGCCACGAAGTCGACGCTGATCCTCGCCCATCTGCGGCGCGACGTGCGCCTGCTCAACACGATGGCCCGCGAGAAGCTGGTAGAACGCGGCATCGTCGGAGAGGGCCATGCCTTCCGGACGGAGGACGGCACGCGCCGCTTCGACGCCGGCGACCAGATCGTCTTCCTGAAGAACGACGGCGCCCTCGGCGTGAAGAACGGCATGATCGGCAAGGTCGTCGAAGCCGCGCCGAACCGGATTGTCGCCGAGATCGGCGAGGGCGATCAGCGCCATCGCGTTTCGGTCGATCAGAGGTTCTACCGCAACCTCGATCACGGCTACGCCACCACCATCCACAAGTCTCAAGGGTCGACCGTCGACCGAGTGAAGGTGCTGGCGTCCCTATCTCTGGATCGTCACCTGACCTATGTCGCACTGACGCGTCACCGCGAGGATATGGCGCTCTACTACGGGCGCCATTCGTTTGGCATGAACGGTGGACTCATCAAAATCCTGTCGCGGCGCAACGCCAAGGAAACGACGCTCGACTATGAACGAGGCTCGCTCTACCGCCAGGCACTGCGCTTCGCCGAGAACCGCGGCCTGCACATCGCCCGCGTCGCCCGCACGCTGGTCCGAGATCGAGTGGACTGGACGCTCCGGCAGAAGCAGCGTCTCGCAGACCTGGGGCTGCGCCTGAGGCGATTGGGCGAGCACCTCGGCCTTCTCGACACACGTCAAACCCAAACGCTGAAGGAGTCCGCGCCGATGGTGAAGGGCGTTACCCAATTCCCGTATTCGGTCCAGGATTCGGTCGAGGAAAAACTGCTTGCCGATCCGGCCGTGAAGAAGCAGTGGGAGGAGGTCTCGACCCGCTTCCGCTTCGTCTTCGCCGATCCCGAGACGGCCTTCCGGGCGATGAACTTCGATGCGATCCTCACCGATCCGTCGACGGCCAAGGCGACGCTCGATCGCCTGGTCAGCGAACCGGCAACGATCGGTCCGCTCAAGGGAAAGGTCGGGCTTCTCGCCGGCAAGGCCGATCGCGAAGACAGGCGCATCGCACAGGTCAATGCGACGGCGCTGAAGCGCGACATCGAGCGCTATCTGCGGCTGCGCCAGACGGCTGTGCAGAAGATCGAGGCCGACGAACAGACGCGCCGCCGCCGCGTCTCGATCGACATACCCGCAATGTCGCCTGCGGCTATCCAGGTGCTGGACCGCGTGCGCGATGCGATCGATCGTAACGACCTCCCTGCTGCGCTCGGCTACCCGCTTGCCGACAGGATGGCGAAGGCCGAGATCGACGGCTTCAACAAGGCGATCACGGAGCGGCTCGGCGAGCGGACGCTGCTCACCAATGCGGCGCGCGAACCGTCCGGCAAGCTGTTCGACAGAGCGGCGGAGGGACTCGCGCCAGACGAGCGCCAGAAGCTCGCGGAAGCCTGGCCGGTCATGCGCGCAGCGCAGCAGATCGCCGCGCATGAGCGCACGGTGGAGACCCTGAAGCAGACGGAGAATCTTCGCCTGTTGCCGCTCCAGACCCCGGTCCTCAAGCAGTGAGCCGTCGTTGCGCCATCACCCTGATCGCCATCACGGCAATGACCGTCACCACGCTGATCGGCATGGGTTGGCTTGGTGGTATCCGGCTCAATCTGACGCCGAGCTACCCGCTCGGTCTTTGGCGCATCGAGGCGCTCGATCGCGCGGCTGCTGTCGGCGATCTCGTCTTCATTTGCCCTCCGGACTCACCGCCATTCAGGTCGGCCCGCGAGCGCGGCTATCTCCGGCGCGGCCTCTGCCCGGGCTGGCTAAGCCCGCTCATCAAGACAGTCGCGGCGATCGAAGGGCAGCGTGTCGACATCGGCGCCGGCGTCGCGATCGACGGCCGGCTGCTCGCGCATTCGCGGCTGCATGCCGCCGACGCAAAGGGCAGGGCTCTGGCTCCCTTCGCTGGCGGGATCGTTCCGCCGGCGCACCTCTTTCTTCACTCCGATTTTGCGGGTTCCTATGACTCACGATATTTCGGGCCGATCCCCGGAACCGGCCTCCTCGGTCGCGCCCGCCCGGTCCTCACCTTCGATCCCCGACACTGTGCGTGCTGTCATGCTGACGGCGGCTGCCTCGCTCGTTGGCGCTGTCGCCTGGAGCGGCGATCCGCTGACCCTGCCGCTCGCCTTCGCATTCCCGGCACTATGGGCGCTATCGCCGTCCCGGATCGTCGCGGCCCTGGTATCGGGAGGTTATTTCCTTGCCGCCTCGCGCGGACTGCCGCAGGGCGTCGCCAATTACTATGCCTCCGATCTCTGGCCGGGCCTGATGCTCTGGTTTACCGCGTCGCTTGGCTTCGTCGCCGTGCATACGGCTCTGTGGACGAGCCGACCGGGAGGGAAGAGGGCGGCGCGGTATGGGCTGGCTGTGCTCCTGATGGCGGTGCCGCCGTTCGGGATAGTCGGCTGGGCGCATCCGCTGACGGCCGCCGGCGTGCTGTTTCCGGGATGGGGATGGTTCGGCCTGGCAGCCGCCGCAGCCGGTCTTCTCGCCATGACGACGAGATGGTGGCCGACAGCGGCAATAGCCCTGGGAGGATTTTGGCTCTGGTCCGCCACGTCATGGACGGAACCATCCCTGCCGGACGGCTGGAACGGCGTCGACCTGGAACTCGGCCAAAGCCTCGGCCGCGATGTCAGGCTGGAACAACACCATGACCTGATCGCCACGGTGCGGCGAGCGGCCGGCGAGGGCGCCAGTATCGTCGTGCTGCCCGAAAGCGCTCTTGGCTTCTGGACCCCAACCGTCGAGCGGCTATGGCGCGACGAGTTGCGCGGCGTCGACATCACCGTGATCGCCGGCTCCGCGATCGTCGACGCGCAAGGCTACGACAATGTCATGCTCGCGATCTCCGCCGTGCGCGCCGGTGCTCTGTATCGGGAACGTATGCCGGTCCCGGTCTCCATGTGGCAGCCATGGCTGGCATGGACCGGGCAAGGCGGGGGCGCGCGGGCGCATTTTTTTGCAAACCCGGTCGTCGAGCTCAACGGCCGGCGTGTAGCACCTCTGATCTGCTACGAGCAGCTCATCCTCTGGCCCGTCCTTCAGTCAATGCTGCAATCCCCCGAGATACTCATTGCCACGGGCAATGGCTGGTGGACGGCCGGCACCTCAATCGTCGCCATCCAGAACGCCAGCGTCGCGGCTTGGGCCAGGTTGTTCGACCTGCGTCTCGTCACCGCCTTCAACACCTGAACCGTGGGGCTGCCATGATCGATGCCGCCCTCGTCCAGCAATGCGCCGATCCCGGCCTCAAGCCGGCGATCGTCGAGAAGTTCATCGCCGAGGCCGGCTCGAGCGATCCGCTGGCCGTCACGGTCCGCGTCGGCGATCGTGTCGTGCTTGTGCCGACGCCACGCGGGACGGATGAGGCGATGGCGCTCATTCGCCAGCATCTCGGCAAGGCCGTCGTGCGGGTCGGCGTCACGCAGTATCCGGCCGGGCTCGGCGTCGCCGACGTCTCGGAACTAGAGCCTGACCTTCTCGACACCTGCGCCAACATCCGCATGGGCACGACGCTGTTCGGCAAGGTCTATCGCATCGTCACAAAATGGTACGGCAATGCGGTGGACGAGGCGTTCGACGATGCCATCTATGCCTGGAAGACGGGATATTTTGAAGGTCGGGCCGTGTTCAGCGAACCGGATCCCGGCGAGATGAGTCTTGCCGAACCGAAGCAGGCGCCGCCCGAACCATCAGAAGAGACAAAACCATCGGAAGAGAATGCCTCTGAAGGGGCGGTAGCAGGCGGGGTCCCCACGCAGCGCGACACCCAACCCGGTGATCCCAACAAGGCGGGGATACGCATCGATCTTTCGGGGATAGGCGGCCCATATCCCTAAACTTTCTCCCCGGCTGTCGTTTGCGGGTGTGGGTGGAAACCCGAACGGCTTTTCAAAGGTCACAGGGACCGTGTAGACACGGTTTTCTAACCCCCGGCTTGGGTTCAAAGGATGTCTGTCGGCGGGGGCGTACCGCGGACGCCTTTTTGTAGAAGATTACGATGCCAGATGATGAAAAAGGCTATGTGCAGCCAAAGCATAAACTCGTCCTGAGACCGGTCGTAGGCCTGACTGAGAACCTTCCAGCGTCAGATCTCGAACAGATCACCATCCAGGCGATCAAGACTCACCGGCGACTTCGTGACCTTGCTGATGCACGTCAAGACGAGTGGCATGCGATAGAGGCTGGTGATCCCTCCGCCAAAGCGGCACGATCGGCCCATATCGCCTATGTTACGGCGATGATCGACATGCACGCCCAGCAGACTGTGCTGTCGACCCTGCTCGATGTCCTCGGCTACATTCCGCCCGTGCCCGGGGACTGAGCTCCGCCGTCTGGTCAGATCAGCTTGAGTTTGGTGGCTAGTGCGGTCGCATGGGGCAGCGTTCCGACGTCGAGCGCCTTGCGTGCATTGTTTAGATGGAACGTCACTGTCGCGAAAGAGATGTTCTCGATCGCCGCGATATCCTTCATCGTCTTGCCCTCTGCCGACCATTTCAGGCAAAGTGCCTGCTTGGCTTTAAGGTCGACATGAAAGCTTGCCGTCGGCTCCACGTCCTGCTGTTCAAGTGCCGCATGAAGCTGCGAAACCGCAGTGACTGCGGCGATCTGGTCGATGTCCTTTTCAAGCGACAGGGACGGCTTGTAAGACGCGACCGTCAGCATCGACATATGTCCGAACGCCGTGCGGATGGGGATAGTGACACCCGATCGGATGCCGAAATCGCCGGCTTCCCGATAGAAGCGCCGAACCAGCTTGTCCATTGACGGACGAAGGCTCTCGGCCGTCCAGGCGAACGCCTGCATCCGTGCTTGGGCCATCGATACGACGGGGTCGACGTTGGTGTATTTCTGGGCGAGGTATCGAGCCAGCCATTCCGGCGGATAATTCGACACGGCGTATGTTCTGATGGGATGTAGGTTGACATAGGCGTAGCAGTCAAAACCAAGCTCCTGCACCAGTTCGGCCAGCCCTTCCTTCAGCATCTGCTCCGTTCGTGCCACGGACGAGATGTCGGTCAGCTTCTGGAAGAACGTATTCAATGGATAGCCTCTCCTATGTAACTGTCTCCGCCCCGGTTCCGCCCGATTGTTTGGCCGTACGATCACTTCGCCAGTTCGGCGACCCTGTTCATGGCAGAAGCGAACCCTTCGAGCGACACAGTGAACACCGCGTGGTCGTCTGCATTGGGGTTCGTACTGTGATAACGAGGCTCTCACTCCTCTTCATCGCGTCCGTAGCAGCCGAAGGGTATCAGCAGAGTGCCATGGGTCTGCAGTCCCTCCCCTTCTCTGCATCTCTCGCGGGCGCGACCGGCCGATGGTGTGGATGATGCGGTCCTTCTGCTCGGCGAAGGGATGATCAACGCGGGCGCTGGTTCTGGAGCGTGTCCGGTTGCCGTGCTCGGTATTCTTCGGCATCGGCCTGCCTCTTGGCTTCGAGATGCAGGCGGCTGATGAAGCTTGGTCTATTCGACCGATACGCCGTCGGCCCACACTTCGGAGCCGGTGTTGGTGCTGGCCAGCAACCCGCGTCGACCCTGTCGCCGGCATCGAGAAGACCAAGGAACCGGCCGAAGGTGCGTCGGTCCATGATCTGAAACTCGGCCTGCTCATCCGACAGCCCGTAAAGTGCCTGTAACACCAGGATCTTGAACATCATCACCGCATCGTCAGGTGGGCGCCCGCCCTGCGCCCGATCCGGGCGGTTCGGTGCCTTGGCCAGCGGTTTGCGAAACATCTCCCACGCAACAACCTTGTTCAGCCTCTCCAGCGGGTCGCTGGCAGCGCTCAGCCGCGCATAGCGTTCATCGACATCCCACAAACCCGCCTGTCCCTTCATTCGATCCTCTCCGGTGCCGGCCAAAATCGAGTTGATAAAAACGTTGATCAAGGACGAGGGCACGATAGGATACGAAGACGAGCGAAACGAAACGAAGCCAGAGTCTGTAAGTCATTGTTTCAGAATGGAAAGTTATTTCTCCCTCCGCCGGGAGACGGAAGTGATTTCAAAGAATTATTCAAACGATTAGCCGCAGCGGGTGCGGGTCGGCCATTCGGCAAGGATGGATTTCCTGCTGGCCCGTGGACGCCCGAGCTTCTTGCAGAGGCGATTTCACAGATTGATTCCAACCGGATTGGGGTTGATCTGCGAACGGTGCAGCTTTGGTTTCAAGAGAATGAGAAGGGAATTAGCACTGCCAACATTCGTTGGCTGGCGAGAATTTTTGGGTGCGATGATCCGGTAACAACCAGCGAATGGCAGATGGAGCTCAGTGCGGCAAAATCGCGGTTATCGGCCAAGAGGCGAGAATGGAAGAGAGCCGGAAGCAGCGTTGCACAGGAGATTCCAGATACGGCACTGACTGCGACCTTCGATGACGGGACAGACTCCCCGGCAGAGCTAACAGGGCATGCTGCCGCCAAGGTGCCGAGTCGACGTTTTAGTTTGGCGAGGAAATCGGAGGCGTTCTTTAGTCACGGATCTCCCCTGAATTTACCGGCGTCGGTGTTTGCAGGTGTCACCGCTCTTGGGTTTTCGTCGTATATTACGGGGATTCACAACGTAACGTATGGCCGGGCGGATGGCGTCGTCAAGCAGGTTGGGTTTCTTTGGTCAGCGAATTGGACATCCGTCTTCATGTTGTTTTTGCCACTGTTTTTTGCCTTCGTGACCGAGCTGGTGACCTTTTGGAAAGTTGAGGGGCGCTTAAAGCTTACAGCGCAGGGCGATCGGGTGGAAAGCGACGAAGCCTGGGCGCGCAACGTCGAATCCTCTTCGTATTCATATTGGGCGGTTTTTTTGATTTGTGTGCTGTTCGCCGGTCTTTTTCAGTGGATCGGCGTGTCATTGATCCCATTGATGAAAGGTGGTGGCAACTATGCGACGGATTGGGGCTCGTTGGCGATCGTCCGCCCTGAGGTCATATCGGTTCCAGAAGCGGTCGTATTCACGGGGCTCGCTTACCTATACATGTGCCTCTGCTTTTATCTGTTCTTCGTAGGCCTAATTTTGCTTTACACGGTGGTTCATGATCTTTGGAGAATCGGTGAATCAGTGAGTAATCGGCCGGAGATAGATTGCCAACACGAGCTTTATGAAGCCAGTCTCAGGGTGATGCGGGGGATTTTTCGGTGTACTGTTTTGGGGGTACTGATCGCCATAGCCATGAAAGTCCAGAGCGCTTACCTGACATCGCGTGGAGAGAATATTGTGGCATGGTTGGTGGGCGATATGTCTTCATCGTTCTATGGGCGCATTGATGTGCGCGCCGGGATCATCTATCGTAGGCCGACGCATTACAGCAGCCTTCTTATCTCTATTTCGACCTGTGTTGTATTTGTGTATGGATCCATCCGTTTAGGTGCCGATCGTCGGTTTTGTACCCCTATGTGGAGGATGTCGGCGGTCGTAACGTTGCTCGTCGCTGGCTACTTGTTGATCGATGCATTTGCTGGCTTTTCGATCCTTCTGACCGTTGGAGTGCTGCTCGCGATATACGGCCTGTTTGATCCAGGGTTTGGGCGATGGCGAGCGAGTGAGTTAGGAAACAATCAGAGTGTATCATAGTTGGCTAGATCGTTGGGATGAGCGGCGGGCGCGACGCGGTGAGGAAGGGAAGAAAACAACGGGTTTTGCCCTTGACGCGGAACGCGCCTTTCCAGGTGCGAATAAGATAACAAGTATCGAGGAATTCTGTGTTCTTGCGGACCAGGCCGTGGCTGGCCCAGCCTTTTTCGATGAGCCGAGTGGGAGCGATCATGGTTTTGAAAGGGAAGATGGGTGGCTAAAATTTACATCGGACATTTCGACAGACATCGAAGAGAACAATGTAGTCTGGGCGAAAATCACAGAAAGCGGGTCGTTCGATCAGGCGATGGTGATTTTTCACCATTGGAATGCAAGCTCCCGGAATCGTCAGATTGCCAACTTTTTCTCGCAACGTGGCATCACGGTTGTCGAGATTGCTATGCCTTATCACTTCGAGCGCAGCCGTCCCGGCTCCGTGCACGCCGACTATATGCTTAGCCCTAATCTCGGTCGAACGATCCAATCTATAAGGCAGGCAGTGTTGGATGGGCGAAAACTCATACGTTGGTTGAAAAGCGAAGGCTATCGAGGGATTTCGGTTCTCGGAATGAGCTTAGGTTCCTGGGTTGCGGCCATAGTCGCGGCACACGACTTGGCTGTGTCAAAAGCCTCGTTGTTTCTGACGGCGGGGAGTCTAGCGGATATGGTTTGGACGGGCCGCGCGACACGATCGATACGCGATAGCCTCGAGCCTGAGATTGAGCTGACCGATCTCAGAAGGGCCTGGGGTCCACTTAACTTGGAGAATTACGCACCTAATTTGGCACGGCCTGATCTCGATCTTCACGTTGTGTTGGCTAAGAGAGACAAAGTGGTGTTGTCAGAGCTATCGGAGAGGTTCATGCAGCGGCTGAAGGACGCCGGAGCTAGGCCGTATATTTTGGAGTTAAACTGTGGTCACTATTCGCTCGCCATGCCGCCTTACATTTTGTGGGCCGGTTTGAGCTTGAAGCGGTTTCTGTCGTGCGCTGACAAGCCGGCCCGGCGAGCATGAGTTTGGCGTTGGCCGTCAACTTACGCGGTTCCTCCACCACTCAAAGACGGGATCGAACCACGCCCGATAGGCGTCAAACCCCGAATTTTACGGTCGGATCATCACCACCCGCGCACCTACCGATCGGCTGGACACGCTAGCGACGGTGAGATCCTTTGGTATCGACCTGTGTTGCGGCGGTATCATCGGCATGGGCGAGACGACCCGCGACCGGGCCTCGATGCTGCACGTCCTCGCGGGAATGGACCCACATCCGGAAAGCGTGCCGATCAATGCGCTCGTGCCGGTCGAAGGCACCCCGCTGGCGAAGCGCCCACGTATCGATCCACTGGAACTTGTGCCGTCACCTGCATGAAGGAAGAGGACCAGATGGCCGATAGATACCGCACCTTCGCCGATCTTGCTGCCAATGAGCGGGTTGGGATCAACTATCGCATCCGCGTCGAGGACCGCGGCACGCCGCTCGTGATCTTGACGCCGCACGGCGGATGGATCGAGCCGGGCACGTCGGAAGTCGCCGAGGCAATCGCCGGAACCGACCTGTCCTTCTACGCCTTTGAAGCGCTGAAAAGCGGCCCCCACGCCGATTTCCATATAACCTCTCACCGCTTCGACGAACCAAAGGCCATCGACCTTGTCGGAAGATCCCGCACCGCAGTCGCGATCCATGGGCGGAAGGACGAGGGGAAAGAGGCGGTCTGGTTGGGCGGCCGCGCCACCAACCTACGCGATGCCATCGGCGCTTCCCTGCGCGACGCCGGTTTTGACGCCGATCTCAACAAGAGGCTTCCCGGCTCCGACCGAGCGAACATCTGCAACCGAACGCTCTCCGGCGAGGGAACTCAACTCGAACTTCCACGATCAATGCGCCGCCGACTGACTAGCGAAGCGAAATTGCTGCGGGACTTCTGCGAAGCTGTTCGAAACGGGTTGCTGTCTTTGCCAGCTACCTGAACGAAAGACTGCCTTCGGCTGCGATGCAAACCGCATGGAATGGGAGTTGGGGCGCGGCGCCGTCGAAGTGCGTCGCCACCTAAATGGCGGCTTTTCCAGTTACGCTGCCCGGAAGCGGTCGGGCAGCAATCCACCTAATCTCAGCCGGCTAATTTTCGCTAAACTTAGGAATTGCGCGACACAACAAAATTCATTGCGGCCGGCGAAACGTTAAAGGACGGAGCGATCTTCGTCGTTTCCTTATAGGTCTCGACAGCGAACAGCGTCGTGTAGCGGACCACGTCCGGATCACTGTCGAAGAGGCGGTCGCAGAGCGCCTGATATTCTTCCATGTCGCCGAAATCCCCGATCAGCACCGCGTCCAGATCGCCAGTGACACCGAACGCCTGGGTGATCGCCGGTTCCTCTGAAACGCGTGACGCAAAGGACGACCGCACGTCCCTGGTGTGGTTGCGCGTCGTGACAGTGATGACGGCCCGAATGCCGCGCCCGAGTTTGGCCGGGTCGGCGAGATAGACGCAGGCTTTCAGGACGCCCGTTCGCCGCAGCTCCGCGACCCGGCGCAGGCAGGTGGAAGGCGTCGAGCCAGCCGCCTCTGCCAGCTTCGCCTTGGTAAGCGCACCGTCTGCCTGAAGCGCGGCCACGATCCGCAGGTCCAGCTTATCCATGTGCAGCGCCTCCCGTGGTCTGAATCGCCATTTTATCGGATATTTTGGCCACCCTATCCGCCATTTTCGCCGTATCAAAATAGAAAATTGGTGGGTGAGACGATGAATAATGCAACGCTCGGGCTGATCTGGGCCTTTTCCGTTGTGATCCTGGAAGCGGCACAGGCCGTGTTTTTTGGTGGCGTATTTCAGGACTATGACCCGTTCCTCATCGGCGGGGCAGTCTTTGGAGTCACCGCTGCCGGAGCGCTGGTCTGGGCGAAGGTGCGGACCCCGGAGCAACTGAGAATTGCGTGGGCCAACAGAGCCAGCCTGTTCGGGTTAAACCTCTCGACGGCCCTTGTCTGGATCGCATATTTCTTCGCGCTTCAAATGATCGAACCGGCTGTGGTGTTCACCGTGTTTTCAGGGCTGATACCCATTGCCATCGTGATTGCCTCGGCTTGCGGGGTCCCAGAAGCTTCACCGCTGCGCAACCGGGTCGAAGGCGTCGGCCTGATCACTGTGGTGATCGGCGTCGGTTATCTGGCGGCGATCACGCTGCTTGGACAATCAGGCTTCGTGCGGGGCGGCTGGACTGCCGCGATGGTCGGACTGCTGCTGACCTGTGTGTCTGCCGTCAGTCTCGCGGCGATGATGATCTACAGCCGGAGGCTCGACTGTTTCGGTATCGCGCCGGTTGCGCAATATGCGCTGCGGTTTCCGCTCTACATAGTGGTGGCGCTTTCGGCCGCATGGCTCGGCCTCGATGGGAAAGGTCCGGTCGATCCAAGCGGGCTGCTCGTTGTTGTTGTGATCGGCTTCGCGATCATGGCGTTTCCGGTCTTTGCGATGCAGAAGGCGATATCGCTGATGTCCACCCTGACACTGGCCGCGATCACAGCGCTCGGTCCACTGTTCGTTTTCCTGTTTCAGCTCGTTGAAGGTCGCGTGGCTTACGCACCGGCCACTATGACGGGTCTGATGATCTATTTCGCAGGGGCTGTTCTGGCGGCCTATGGCGGGGCCAGACACTCGGGTGGAAAGTCGCTCGTCCACAAGCGGAAGGACATTACAACAAAGCTCGACGGCGCAAAGCCGCACACGACCCATCTTCGCTGAGGGCGCGTTGCGCCGGCAGACAGCCGTCGCAGAACTGCTGATTTTCGCTAGAAGGTCGGAGCGACATCGAAGGGCTGCCTATCCGCCACTCGGTCCAAAAAGTCGCCTGGCTGCTTTCCACCCCTTTGCGGCCGGTCCGACAGGCGAGGGCAAATTCGTTCGCCGAAAATGGTCAAATAGCTGACGCAGGCGAAATCTATGGCATTTCCGATAAGATGCGCCTTGTCCGGATAGCGACGATGGCGAAACGCTCGTTCGTCTAATTAAGCAACATTGCCAGTAAAATCTCTGATCCGTCCATCAGCTCCGATAAGCGCCGGGGAAGATGGCATCCTGATCGACGAGGATGTTGAACTTGTATCCTGGGCGAATCTCCAGTGTCGGTTGAACGTCGAGATTCTTGTTGATCGTGCGTTCGGCGACGCGGCCGAACGTCTCCGCGAAATTTCTCCTCGCGGCGTCGGACGCCGTGTCCTGGGTGGCGAGCGTCGAGCTTTCGGGCACCGCCATGTCCATGCCCGTACCGATAATGGCGAGCAGAATCGCCGAGCCGAAGGTCTTCAAATAGTGGTTGTCGACCTTGTCCTTGAAGCCTCCGTAACCCCTGGCGTCGGTGCCGGCCATGCCGCCGATCTGAAGGGTGGAGCCGTTCGGGAAGATGATGTCGGTCCAGACCACCAACACCCTGGACTGGCCGAACGAGACCTTGCTGTCGTAGCGGCCGAACAGCTTCGTGCCCTGCGGGATCAAAAGCCGGTGGCCGGTGGCGCTGTCGTAGACGTTCTGGCTGACCTGCGCGGTGATGCGGCCGGGAAGATCTGAGTTGATGCCGGTGATGAGCGTCGCTGGGATCACCGATCCGCGCTTCAGCTCGTAGAGCGACTGTTGCGGGACGACCCGGTTCGGGAGATAGCCGAGCTCCTTGATGTCGGCGTTGAAGAAATCCTCCTTGGTACGCTGGGCGTTTGGATCGAGATTCTGGCCGCCAAGACCGGCCTGAAGCGCGGCGGCGTAAAGATCGGCGGCCGAGCCGGTCTGGCCCGTTCCGGCCGCATTGCCGTTGACTGCTTCCGGACCGCCTGGGGCATCTCCCCGCTCCTGGAGCCTATCGGTGTTCACCGCGAGCGGTGAATCATAGGCCGCGTCGTTCGCCTGGACGCGCGCCATACGCTGCCGCTGACGCTCGCGCAGATATTGCTCCTGCGCCTCCCGCTCCAGACGTGCCCTCCAGATCGCCTCCGGCTCGATCGGTGGTTCCTGTCGCTCGACGGTTTCACGCACCGCCGGCTGCGGCGTGAACGGATTGACGCTTTCCTCGCGCTGTACCGGCGCCGGCTGGAAGGACGGGGACCGCACGGGTTCACCGATGATGCCGTCGGAGACGCCACGCTTGAGCTGGTCGGCATAGGTTGAGGCGGGGTTACCGGAACTCTCTCCGATTCCGGGATCGCCCCCAAATATAGCCCCCGAGACGTCAGCCCGTACATAATGACGGCAAGGAAGGCGATGACGAGGCCGATCGCGATGATGATCGGCAGCCGGTTCACCCTGCGGATCTTCGGCTCCGCACCCGCGGGCGCGCCGCCGAGCTTGAGGGACTGCACCATCCTCCCCCTCCCCTATCCGCACCGCATGATGGAAAGTGGGCTGGCCGGCTTGGCGCCGGCTGCGGTCGCGTCATAGGCACGGCCGAGATCGATTGTGCCCGTCGACAGACGCGCCAGGACCTGGCCCTCAAAATTGTCGATGACATAGGCGAGTGGAATTAGCTTCTCCTTGTCGGTCTTCTGGTCGCTCACCACAGCGTAGCCCCAGACCTTGAGCGAGGCCTCGAGCGCGCTTCCGAACGGCGAACCGTCCGGCTTCAGCAGGATCGTGCCGGCACCGGGCCCGACTTGCTCTGCAAGGCGGCTCACCATGTCGCCAGCGATGGCGCTGGCCGCAGGCCCGGAGAGTTCCTGCGGCGCGGAGCTGGCGACCAGGCCGTCTGCCCCGAGGGTCTGGCAGCCCGCAACCAATGCGGCGACAGCGGCGATACCGGCAAGCCGGGAAAGGAGATGGTAGGTCCGCACCCCCTACCCTCCCCGCCGGATCGTGATCTTCTCCTGTTTCCAGCCGACGCCGGAGACGAGGACCGCGCGGTCGACATGATAGTCGACCACCATCATGTTGCCCTTCATGCGATAATTTACGATGCGGTTCTCGCCGCCGGAGACGACGAACAGAACCGGGGCGTCCTGTCCGGATAGCGAGCGCGGGAATTGGATATAGGTCTTCTGCCCGTCCGAGTAGACCCGCGTTGGCCGCCAGCCGGCGCGGCCGCTGACGCTGTACTGGAAATTGAGCTGCTCGGCCGGCACGCCCGCGCCCGGGATCGTGCTTGCTTCCAGCCGCGCATTGATGTCGGCGAGCTTTGTCGAGACGTCCTCGGGATATTCAAACCCGACGCGCGCCATGTAATGGCTCTGATGCGACTTGAGCTGGATGTGATAGGTCCGCCGCGATGTGGTGACAACCATGGACGTCACCAGCCCCGGCTCCGACGGCTTGACGATTAGATGGATAGCCTGCCCGCCGACCGCCCCCGACGTTGCCGGCTCGACCTTCCATCGCACCGTGTCGCCGACCAGCACGTCACGAACCACCTCGCCAGCCTGAAGCTCGATGTCGCACACCTGCAAGGGCGAGCAGACCACCGATGGCTGCACCTCGCCGAACAGAAAAATGACCTTGCCGTCCGGCCCCTTGGTCACGAGGCCGCGCGAGCCACGCCATTGCCCGGAAATCCCGGCGCCCTTCGCTTCGTTGGCACTCATCCCCTGAGCCAAGGCAGGCGCAGTGGCGGTGATAGTGCCGGCCGCGATCAGTGAGGCCGACATCAGCGCAGCCCAAATTCTTGTCTTCGTGATGATCATCGGCGTGCTCGGGCCTTTCACAGCTGGGCGGTCCATTCGAAGTCCCGCAAGTACAAGCCGATCGGATTGAGGCGGATCACGCCTTCATCCTGCGGCGGGGTCAAAGTAACGGTCGCGACACCGCGAAAGCGGCGGACGGCCGTCTCCTTGCCCTTCCGGTCGCGCTCATATTCGGTCCAGTCGATCTGGTAGCTCTGGTTCGAGAGCGGCACGACGTTGTTCACCTCAATGGCGACGGTGGCGTTCCTTGCCTTGTCGAAGGGCGAGTTGCCGCGGAACCAGGCGTTGATCTTCTCGGTTGCCGGGTCGGAGGTGCGCAGCAGCGCATAGGTGCGGTCGATGTACTGCTTCTGCACGACGGCATCCGGTGTCACCGACCGGAAGTTCGAGACGAAGCTGCCCAGCGTGGCGCGCACCACGCGCGGGTTCGCATATTCGATCTGCTGCGGGAAGCCGGTGCTCGCGGCCGTGCCGAGCTTGTCGACCTCGACGATGTAGGGGACGAGCTTAACCTGCGTGCTTTGATAGAGCGCGTAGGATGTGCTGATCACCGCGAGCAGCATCCCGACGATGCCGACGATGCGCCAGGCGGCGGCCGCCTTCACATAGGAGCCATAGCGCTCGTTCCACTCCTGGCGTGCAGCGACATAGGGGTTTTCGGGCTGGGTGCGCGCGGCCATGCTTCAGCTTTCTCCGGCTCACTTGTCCTGCAGGGGCGGCGGCGGAGGGGGAGGCGGAGGCGGAGCCTTCTGCCGGGTCTGGTCGAGCTTTGTGTTGGCAAGCCCGAGCAACGAACCGGCATAGGCGCCGGGCGAAGCGATGGCCTTTTCCTTGGCCGCGGAGCCGGCCGCCCAGCCGGCATTGCCGATGCCCGATGCCATGCCGCGCAGAGCAGCAACTGCCATCGAGGAGCCGCCGGCGCGCGCCGAACTCGCCGCGGACGCGCCTGATCTCGCCGCGCTCGCTCCGAGAAATGCCCCCCCTGCGGCCATCGTTGCGGCCTGTCCGCCATGTCGGAGCGCCTCCATGCCGCCGGCGATCGACGCGCCCTGCACGACGCCCTGGATGATGGGCGGCACGTACATGGCGATGATGAACACGACGACCGAAATACCGGCAATGGCCAGCGTGGTCATGAACTGGTCGGACGTCGCCGTTGGCGCCTCAGCCAGGCCGAGCAGAATGTCGGAGCCGATGCGCGCGATCATCACCAGCCCCATCAGCTTCATGCCGACGCTGAACGCGTAGATCAGATAGCGGATGGCAAAATCCTTGGTGTAGGACGATCCGCCGAGGCCGAGCATGATCATGCCGGCGAGGAGCCCGACATACATCTCGACCATAACGGCAACAAAGATCGCCGCGACGAGGCTGAAACAGACAACGACGACGATCATCGCGAACACCGCGGCGATTGCCAGCGCATTGTCTTCGAACAGCCCGAACTGAGCCTGCTCGGACATCTTCGATGCGACGCGGATGCCGGCGTCGAAGATGTTCGCCGGCGATGCCGATCCGCCGTTGGCTCCGATCTGGAACAGGCTGTCGACCACGGCCTTGGCGAAAGCCGGACCTTGATCAAGGATGAAGGCGAAGAGGCCAATGAACATGATGCGCCGCACCAGTTCCGCGAACCACGAGTCCAGCGAGGCGGCGTTGATGGCGAGCCAGACGGCGGCGATGCCGATCTCGATCCCGGCAAGAATCCAGAACAGCGAGCGGGCCGCGTTCATGACGGTCGTTTCCCAGCCCCTGGCGGCCGTCACCACCCGGTTCTCCAGAGTGGTCAGCACACTGCCCTCCTGGGCGAGTGCGGGGACGCTCGCCAGCAGAACGAGAGCGATGGCAACGAAGGTCAACTCAAGCGCGCGGGATGGATGGGTCCTCACCATCGCGGCTTCATCTCCTGCCCGCCGCGTATGTCGCGATCCGGATCGCCACCGAGGAAGTCATGCGCCTTCTGATGACGGTTCTCCGTTGCGGCCGGCGTCGACGCCGTTGGCTCCGAATCTGGCGCGACGACGAACCATGTGATCGCCAGGACGACGACGACCAGCGCGGCGGCGCTCAGCGCGATGACGACGGGGCGGCTCACCAGCGTGGCTCCATGGTCTGGCCGCCCCGCACGCTCGGCGGCGTCGTGTTGAAGAACTTCTCTCGGCGCGCCTGGGCGAGGTCCTTGTCTGCTTGTTCGGATTGGAACCAGGTCCCCATCATTGTCGTCTGCTGCGAGACGAGCCCGCGCAGCTTCTGGAACTGCGCGACCTGTTGGGCAGCGATCTCATGGCCGACCTGCAAGGCCTTCATCTGGCCGTCCGCACTCTCCGACATGGAGCGGAGAGAGCTCATCGTCGACTCCTCGGACGTGAACTGATCGGCCGTCAGCCCCGCCGCCTTCAGTGTTCCGGCGATGGTATCGCGGTTCGTTGTCGACCAGTTCTGATAGCTCGACGAGAAACTCTCGCCGTTGGCGAGGCCTGTCTTGAAATCGGCAAAGCTCTGGAAACGCTGCTTCAGCACGTCGTCGGCATTCGCCATCGAGAAGGCGATGCCCTGCCCTTGCGCGGCGATGTCGCGGAGGCGGTTGAGGTCGCTCTCGACCTGCCCCCAAATGTGGTTGGGTAGCTGCATCGTGTTCTGCAGCATGTTCTCGTAGATACGGATCTGGTTCTGGATCTGCTCAGCCAGCTGCGAGATCTGCGTGACCTGGTTGTTGATCTGCTCTGTCGACTTGCCGACCATTGTGATCAACTCGCCATTGTTCAGAAGCTGCGTCCATTCCGTCGCCTGCCCGGTTACGCCGCCCGACAGCGCGGGTGAAACGTTGAACATGCTGGTGGCAATCAACGCCACGGCCGCGGTCCTAGCCGCGTTCAAGGATGGTTTCGGCATCGCCTATTCCTCTCTGCTGGAGCCAATGGACCGGCCAGTCGCCGCCGTGCTCGGCACTGAGCGCGTGAATACGCTTCAGGTCCTCCTTGCCGGAGGCGCCGGCGAAGGCGAGCGCGACGGGACCGAGCGCCATGTCGAACAGGCGGCGTCCGCCCGGCGAGACGACGTAGTATTCGCGCTTCGGCAGGGCCGTCGCGACGATCTCGATCTGGCGCTCGTTGAAGCCGATGCGCTCGTAGAACTCCCGCGTGCCCCGTTCGCGCGCCGCGCCGTTCGGTAGGCAGATTTTGGTCGGGCAGCTTTCCTTCAGCACGTCGATGATGCCGGAGCGCTCGGCGTCCGAGATCGACTGGGTCGCCAGAACCACAGCGCAATTGGCCTTGCGCAGCACCTTCAGCCATTCCCGGATCTTGTCGCGGAAAGTAGCATGGCCGAGCATCAGCCATGCCTCGTCGAGGATGATCAGGCTGGGCGCTCCCGTCAGGCGCTTCTCGATGCGCCGGAACAGATAGAGCAGGACCGGAACGAGGCTCCGCTCGCCCATGTTCATCAGCTGCTCGATCTCGAAGGTCTGGAAGGAGCCCAGCGACAGGCCGTCCCTCTCGGCGTCGATAAGCTGCCCCAACGGTCCGTCGACCGTGTAGTGATGCAACGCCTCCTTGATCTCGCGCAGTTGGACGCCGGAGACGAAGTCCGACAGCGACCTGCCGCTGGAATCCGCCATCAGCGCGACCTGCCGCGAGATCGCATTGCGGTGGTCCGGCGTGATGGGCACGCCCTGCAGCACGACCAGCGTCTCGATCCATTCCGACGCCCAGGCCCGATCCCCGTCCGTCGCGAGATCGGAAAGCGGACAGAACGCCAGGCGAGGACCGCCCTCCCCTTCGGTCTCGCCGATTTCGTAATGGTCGCCGCCGGCGGCCAGCGTCAGCGGCAGCATCGAGCGGCCCTTGTCGAAGGCGAAGATCTGCGCGAAGGCGTAGCGGCGGAACTGCGCCGCGATCAGCGAAAGCAGTGTCGATTTGCCCGAACCGGTCGGACCGAAGATCAGCGTGTGGCCGACATCGTCGACATGCAGGTTCAGCCGGAAGGGAGTGGAACCGCTGGCGACCAGCATCAACGGTGGGGACGACGGCGGATAAAACGGGCATGGTGCCGCCGCCGCGCCGGACCAGACGGAGTTGAGCGGGATCAGGTCTGCGAGGTTGCGCGTGTTGATCAGCGGCTCGCGGATATTGGCGTACCAGTTGCCCGGGAGGCTGCCGAGGAAGGCCTCGGTCGCGTTGACCGTCTCGATCCGCGCCCCGAAGCCCTCGGCCTGGATCAGGCGGCGCACGGCCTCGGCCTTTTCGCGCAGGCGCGCTTCGTCGTCGTCGAACAGGACGATGACCGGCGTGTAGTAGCCATAAGCGACGAGTTGCGAGGAAGCCTGAGCAATCGCGTCTTCCGTCTCGGCCACCATCATCATCGCATCCTGGTCGACCGAGCGCGATTGCGTCTGGAAGAGCTGGTCGAAGAAGGGCCTGACCTTCTGTTGCCATTTCTTCCGGGTGCGCTCGAGCTTCTGGCGCGCTTCCTGATCGTCGAGAAAGATGAAGCGGCTGGACCAGCGATAGGTCAGCGGCATCAGGTCGAGCGAATTGAGGATGCCGGGCCAGCTCTCGGCCGGGAAGCCGTCGATCGCTACCACGGCGAGGTAGTGGTTCTCGACCATCGGCGAAAGGCCGTGATGGAACTCCGCTGTTGCCAGCCAGTCGAGATACATCGGGATCTCTGGCAACCGGATCGGATGGTTCTCGCCGGTGATGCAGAAGCGGATGAATTGGAACAGCTCGTCGTAGCGCGCGGTCTGGAAGCCGCCGCGCTCCTCGACCGATTGGGTCACCATTCGTCGGATCGACAGCACGTTTCCGAGATACTGCTCGACCTCGCGGATCGATGTTTGGAAACTGTCGAGCACGGTGTCGGCATAGCGCGCTGCGCGGCTCTCGCTGTCGGAATAGACATAGCGCGCGAGTCCGGAGCGCGTCTTCTCAGGGGGTCGCCAGGTTAGGATCAGTGCATGCCGGCTCTCGTAGTGCCCCCTCTCCTTCTGGAAATGCGCCCGCCGCTCGCCGTCGATCGCCAGCGTTACCGGATCGGGAAAATGGCATTGCTCATGCGCCGGGTAGTCGGATGTCCCGACGCGTACTGCCTCGACCTGGATCATCCAGCCGGAGCCGAGCCGCGACAGAACCGTGTTGATCTGACGCGAGACCTCGTTGCGCTCGGCATCCGTCGAGCTCTCCGAATCCGGGCCGGCGAAGTACCAGCCCGCCATCAGCGATCCATCCTTGAGCAGGATCACGCCGTTGGCGACGAGCGCGGCGTAGGGGACCAGGTCCGAGAAGGACGGCCCTGAATGGCGGAAGGAGCGCAGTGCAGCCATGTCGTCGCCTCAGGACCTGCGCCAGGGCGTCGACGTTGGCCGGTAGTGCGGCCGGTACGCGACATGGCGGGCGTAGACACGACGCATCATCGGATCGGCCTTGGCCATCATCCGCAGCGCCGCGACGACGACGATCCAGATCGCGATGCCGAACAGCGCCGAGTAGGGCGTCAGCACCACGAAGATCAGGATAATGGCGGCGAGCCCTGTCAGCAGGACCAACTCGCGATCCGCGCCGATCAGGAGGTTCGGCCGTGACAATGCCCGATGGATGCGCGATCGGTCGAGGCCGGAGCCGGGAACAGAGCCGGTCTCAGACACGAGCGCCCTCCCCTGCCCTTTCGACTTTCGGTGTGAGCGCTACATCGCCGATGGATGCGCCGCTCGCACCGAACAGAGCGACGATCTGGGTGGCGCCGAGCAGGATGCCTGCGACGAGCACGACGTATATCAGGCGCCGCGCGAAATCGTTCAACTCGCCGCCGAAGATCAGCATGCCGCCGGCGATCGCAACGGCGGCGAGCGCGATGAACCCTGCGACCGGCCCGGTGATCGATTGCTGGATCTGCTGCAGTGGACCCTCCCATGGCAAGCCACCACCGCCAGCGGCAAGAGCCGGTTCGGCAAGAAGGCCAAGAGCAAGGGCCGAGATCGCGAGCGCGCAAATCCGTTCAGGCGACATGGCGTTCCGTCTTTCGTGAGTAGGATTCGGTCTGGTAGCGGCCGTTGGCGAAGCTCTCCACATGGAGGATGTCGCGAATGATGCGGCCCTTCGGCGCGCGCTCGATCGAGACGATCAGATCGACCGCCTCGCCGATCACCTCGCGCATCGGCTGCTGGCTTGCCTCGGCAGTGAGTTGCTCAAGGCGGCGCAGTCCCGACTCGGCCGTATTGGAGTGGATTGTCGTTACGCCGCCCGGATGGCCGGTATTCCACGCCTTCAGGAGCGTCAGGGCCGCCCCGTCGCGAACTTCGCCGACGATGATGCGATCCGGGCGAAGCCGCATCGTGCTTTTCAGAAGCCGCGCCATGTCGATCGTGTCACTGGTATGCAGCGCCACTGCATTCTCGGCCGCATACTGGATTTCTGCAGTATCCTCGAGGATCAGCAGCCGATCGTCCGGCGCCGTCTCGACGATCTCCGCGATCACGGCATTGGCGAGCGTTGTCTTTCCCGATCCGGTTCCCCCGGAAATGACGATGTTGAGGCGTGACGCGATGGCGTTGCGGATGACGCAGACCTGTTCCTCTGTCATCACCTTGCTGGCGACATAGTCATCCAGCGGAATCAACCGCGATGCGCGCCGTCGGATCGTGAAGGTCGGGGACGCGACAACGGGCGGAAGTAATCCCTCGAAACGGTGCCCGCCAATCGGCATCTCGCCCGAGATGATAGGCCGGTGGTCGTCGGCTTCCGAATGGAGCGCGTGGGCGACGCTGCCGATAACGATCTCGGCAGTCGCCGCATTCATCTCACCGGCGGGCGCCACGCCGTGGCCGAGCCGCTCGATGAACAGCCTGCCATCCGGGTTGAGCATGATCTCAACGACTGTCGGATCGTCGAGGGCGACGCAGATCTGGTCGCCAAGCGTTTCCTGCAGTTTGCGGATCAGGCGCGGATGGGAGCGTAGGTGAGCCATGGGTTCGGTCCTCGTCGCTCACTCAGACTGCGCGCCGCAAGCGCCGAAGGCCGAGCCATATCCGGCCGGACGAACGAAACTGGACTCGTCGGCGGGCAGAGAGCCAGCGACGGTGGTGGTGTCACCCATCTCAGCGTGGTTTCGTGCAGCAAGGGCCAGGGTCTGCATCAGTATTGCTCCGATTCGATTGCTTTCGGAGACAACTGGCCA
The DNA here is from genome assembly GCF_055456085.1 of Mesorhizobium subarcticum. Taxonomy (NCBI): domain Bacteria; kingdom Pseudomonadati; phylum Pseudomonadota; class Alphaproteobacteria; order Hyphomicrobiales; family Phyllobacteriaceae; genus Mesorhizobium; species Mesorhizobium subarcticum. The sequence continues at coordinate 230,663 of NZ_JBVBEG010000003.1, forward strand.
CGATGCGGGACGCGCCGCGACTAGCGAAAGTATGAGTGCGATTCTCACCGCGGAGCGTGCTGAGTCGGGTCTACCGCACAGGGAACGGGTCTTAGGACCGACAAGCGCGCGCAGACCGTACTAACAAAAGTATTAGTGGTCCTTGGCGCGAATGCCGAACTCAGAAATGCCATAGGCAATTGTTTTATAACGAGAAAACACCCGCATAGCGAGGTTCCGATGGGGCCGCCTGAGGGGGTCTGTTAAGGTCTCGTTAACCTTATTCCGCTTGCCAAGCAGTTAGGAATCGTTTGTTCTAAACACGGCGTAGCGCTGTGTTTACGCAAATTGCCGTGTGTACGAGAGAAAGCCA
>NZ_JBVBEG010000004.1:0-28722 GCF_055456085.1 Mesorhizobium subarcticum
CTACGAGAATCTAGGTGCAGAGCCTTTCACAATCCTCTTTCATTATGACGTCGTAAGGCAAGTGGTTTGTGAAGGGATGAACGATGCCGGCTCGGATATCGATGACGAAGACGCAGCGGGAGAAGCTTTTGGCATTGCCGGACAGGGAAGATGAAACCGTCCGGTATCATAGCCTCACCTCCGATGACCTCGCGGCGATCGCCCAAAGCCGGATGCCCGAGACCCGGCTCGGTTACGCGCTTCAGCTCTGTTGCCTGCGCTACCCCGGTCGATATCTTCGGCGCGGCGAATTCCTGCCGGGCATCATGCTCGATCATATCGCAGAACAGGTCGGTGCCGATGCCGAAGCGATATCCTTGTTCGCCCGACGTGGAGCCACCCGATATGAACAACTGGCGGCGATCAAACAGCGTCATGGTTTTCGGGATTTCACCAGGCCGACGCGAGCAGAACTCGCCGCCTGGGCGGAGCGCGAAGCCGTCGGTTTGACCGACGGGCGCGTGCTGCTCGATCGGCTGATCGAACGGATGCGCGCCGAGCAGATCATTATTCCCGGCATCAGCGTGGTCGAGCGCATGGCCGCCGCGGCGATGCACGCGGCCGATGCCGCTGTGGTAGCTGAGATCAATTCTCTTCTATCGGATGCGCAGCGTCTGCAGCTTGATGCACTTCTGTCGGATAAGATACATGTCCGCCAAAGCCGGCTGTCTTGGCTGCGTGAGCCGCCCTCCAGGGTCGGTGGGAGGCCGCTTCTCGAACTTCTCGACAAGCTCACCCTCGTCCGCACGATTGGCGGCGATGTTGTTGTTTCGCGTCCCGGCCTCGGGCCCCGCATGGCGCAGATGGCGAAGGAGGGCAGCCTCTATACGGCGCAGGCTTTTCAGCAGATGGGACCTGCCCGCCGGCACACCATCATGATGGCGACGCTGAGCGAACTCGGGATCGCGCTGACCGATGGCGCGCTTACCATGTTCCAGTCGCTCGTCGGCCGCGCGAACCTGCGTGCCCGAAAGCGGCTCGAGGAGACGATCGCCGCCTCCACCGAACAGGGCCGAACACGGCTGACTCGCATCGCCGATGTGCTGGACGCTTTGGTGAGGACCGCGAGGAAAGACGGCGACATCAAAGCGGCCGTCACCGCGATCGCGGCGCTCGACGTCGTCGAAGCCGACGCCGCCATCATTCGGCGTACAATTCGTCCCGGAAGGCCGGACGTACTCGGCGAGCTTTCCCACGAGCACCGCGTGTTCAAGCAGATCGGCGCCCAACTCCTGGCGAGCTTCACGTTCGAGGGGCGTCGGGCGTCTCAGCCATTGCTTTCAGCGGCTACCGTTCTGCGCGACCTTGGCGGTGACTGGCGCAAGTCATTACCGGCGAGTTTGCCTCTCGGCCATATCGAAAGACGCTGGTATCGACACGTCTTCAAGGAGGGTTCGGTTGACCGGACCTACTACGAACTCGTCACTTTCTTCGCACTGTCCAACGCTCTCGCCAGCGGTGACGTGTGGGTGCCGACATCGCGAATCCATCGCTCGCTCGATACGCTCCTTACGCCGGCTTCGCCTGCAACGAACCTCCCCCCTTCGCGGCTGCCGACCGTTCCGGTGGTTGGTGCCGAGACCTACATAGAGGCTCGCGCGGCCGAACTCGATGCCGCCCTCCTTGCCACGGCGCGCGGGCTGTCGGGCAAGGATGTGGCCATGTTCACCGGCGGCAAGCTCCGTTTCCCGAAGGAGCAGAAGGACAACGAGGCCGAGGGCGCCGGCGCCGTTTCCGCCGCCATCTACCGGCTGATGCCGCGCGTGCGGATTACCGACATGCTCGATCAGGTCGACCGCTGGACAGGATTCACAAGTCAATTCGGTCACGTCTCGACCAGTCTGCCACCCGACAACATTCGCGCCTTCATGGCGACGCTCATCGCCGAGGCGACGAACCTTGGCTTGTCGCGCATGGCCGAGATAAGCGGAGCAGGCTCCCGTCGGGCGCTATTGCGGATGCAGACATGGCACATGCGTGAGGACACATTCCGGGCGGCACTCGCCGGCCTCACCGATGCGATCCACGCCGAGCCGCTGTCGGCCTGGTTCGGCGAAGGGTGGCGGGCATCGGCGGACGGGCAGGCCTTTTATCTCGGCGGCCCCGGCGAAGCTGGCGGCGCCGTCAACGCGCATTACGGCCGCGATCCGATCGTCAAAATCTACACCACGATCACCGACCGTTACGCGCCGCTCCACCAGAAGGTCATAGCTGGCACCGCCGGAGAAGCCATCCATTCATTGGACGGCATCCTCGGTCACGAGAGCAGCGTGAACGTCGCAGCACTTCATGTCGATGGTGGTGGCGCGTCGGACATCGTCTTCGCCGTCATGCACCTGCTCGGACTTTCCTTCGAACCCCGTATCCCGCGCCTGTCGGATCGCAAACTCTACGCGTTCGAGCCGAAAGCGCGGTACGGTCCACTGGCGCCGTTGTTCGGCCATCGCCTCGACGCCGGGTTGATCCGGACACACTGGGAGGATGTTCAAAGGATAATCCAGGCGCTCAGGAACCGGGTGGTGACACCGTCGCTCATCCTGAAGAAACTTAGCGCTTACCGGCAGCAAAACAGTCTGGCCGCCGCGTTGCGCGAAATCGGCCGCATCGAGCGCACGCTGTTCACCTTGCGCTGGTTCGAGGATCCCGAGCTCCGCCGGCTCGTCACCGCCGAACTCAACAAGGGCGAAGCGAAGAACTCGCTCTCCCGAGCAGTGGCTTTCCACCGCCTTGGGCGTTTCCGGGACCGTGGGCACGAAAACCAGGCCAGCCGAGCCGCCGCCCTCAACCTCGTCACCGCAGCCATCATCCTGTTCAACTGCCGCTATCTCGGTCGCGTCGTCGAAGCGATGCGCCGGCGCGGAACGGCATTCGATGAGCGGGTAATCCCGCAGCTCTCGCCGTTGGGCTGGGACCATATCAACATCACGGGCGATTACGTCTGGTCAGACCATCTCATGGTCGATGGCGAAGGGTTCCTGCCGCTTAGGATTGACGCCTCATGACGGCGCCGACATGCCTACCGTATATCTGTGTCCCAATAATGCACTGGGGCCCTCCTGTACGGCTATAGCCAAAAAGAGTTCTACACCACGGCAACTGGAGCGGGCCGCTTCATTTCGATGGAGACGAAAGGGCTCCTACGCCCGACTTTGGCCCCCGACATCGAAACGCTTTGCAAAGAGATGTGTGAGGCCGGTGCGCAGCTGCTCACGGGCATCGCCGGTAAGGCTGTTACCATCGCCCTTTTAGACGACTTGACCCTGCTTACATTGGGGCCGCAACTACGAGGGGGAGCCAATGTCCGTCGGGGTACCGCCGGCATCATCCAGGTTTTCAACGTTATCAAGGAACTCGTGCAAGACCACATTGAGGCGTCGGGCCCAAGGTTCATCCGTGTCCGGAACGCGGCTGGTCGTCAGGTACGCATCGAATTCGCCGCAGACCCGGACATCGTGATCCGCGAGGAAATGAGGGCGGACAGCTTCCGCAATATTGTCGCGATCGAGGTAAAGGGCGGCACAGACTTTTCCAACATCCACAACCGAATTGGCGAGGCTGAAAAGAGCCACCAGAAAGCTCGGGGAGCCGGCTATGTCGAATGTTGGACTATTGTGAATGTCGATCGCATCGACATGACCATGGCCGCGCGAGAATCCCCGACCAGTAATCGCTTTTACCGGATCTCGAGCCTCGTGGCTGCCTCGGGGGCAGAATTCGACGAATTTCGTGACTTGGTGACGGCCATGATCGGCATTGCCGGTACAGCGTCTTAGCGTTTCCCTAAGTGAGAGCCAACAGATCGCTGTAAATCTGACGAAGGTGCTCGTCAGACATATCGAGGATCGGCTCGTACATGAATGAGTTCAAATGGATATTTTCAGGGGTCATCAAGACGACCTTTTCGATAGCGGCGATCGCCGCATGTTCAGCAGGGAAACGGGCGCGATACTCCTTTAACAGGATTGCGGTTTGGTTCGCTGTCATTGCCGCTATGAGGGCGGGGTCGTTGATTTTCTGAACCATAAACGCCTCTGCCTGCAGGCGTACGGCAATTGATAGGACAATTTTATTCTCAAAATTGGCACCGCCGGCAGCGGCCAAGCACTCCTTCGCCTCTCGGTGGATCACGTCCACAACCGAAAGGCCGCCGCCATCAGCGGCAGCGAGAGCGGTGCCGAACAGCGCGTTATAGATATCGAAGAGATCCTTTTCGAGCAGCCCCGCTGTATTAGGCTTCCAGTGCAGGAGAGACGTTAGTGTTTGGTACGCAGGGTCCGCCTCGCCCTTGGTGAACTCCACCAGATTGCGCATAAACGGGATAGAGGCGACGCGCTTCTTCGCGCTCGCTGCAAAATTCGGCTTCCAGTCGTTTACGAAAATATTCTTGATTCCAACCGCCGGGCTGATGACAACGCCGTTGGCGTCCTTGGTCACCATGAAGCAGCACGGATAGCTTACGAACCTGCTCTGCACCGTTCGGAAGAAATCAAAATTGTGCGTGAGTATGATCTGGTAAAAGTCTTTTACGTCTGAAATGTCCTTAAGGTACTGGATGATGGCGTATTTGTTACGATAGTCAAATGAGTCGGCGATATCGTCGACAACAACCAGGGTCTTTTCACCCGCCTTCTGCCTGGCTCTGATATCGAATATGATATTCAGAACGTAGAGAGCTTTCTTCTCACCGGTACTCAGCACCTCAAGCAACGACTTCCTATCGACGTCTGCCGTATCGGCACCGTCTGCAAATGTGAACCCGAGTTTGAGGATGGGCTCCTGTCCCAGCATGACAGATGTCTTGTTGATAGGAGTTAGCTTGAAGGGCACGAAAAATCTGGCATTGAAGATCTCAATGACCTCTTCCCACTGCGTCTGCTCCTTGCCAGCTTGTTCCTCGATCTCGGCCTTACGCTTCTCGGCCGAGCGGTACTTCGCTACAAGGTCAGCATACAATTCAAGCCGCGCGCCAAGGTAACTCTTCCACACCTCCTCCTTGAAGGCTGCAATGTTAGCCAGGGCGGGCAAAATCTCCTCATTTTCAGTGAGATACGCCTCAAAATCGCGAACGTTGACATTTTTTGCGAGGAGTTTTTCGACCTCCGAAAACTTCTTTCGCAAATCCGCGTCGTTCGAAATGCCCTCTTTCTCTTTCGCTACCAGCTCTTCGAGCTGCTTCTCATCAGCGATTTCAACCTTGGCCGCTGCGTTGAGGTTCAGGGAGTGCTTGGCTTTGAAAAAGCCATTGTCTGCAAGCGTCTTGGCTATCACCGACGCATTATAATAGTTGAACGTCCCCCGCTTGAAATACGTCGACGCCGAAATCAGCTCATTGTATTTCTTGATATAGCCTTCAATGACGCTTTTAAAATCCTTGGTGCCAAGGAAGGAAAGGACCTTCTCATCGAAAATAACATCGTATTTTAAGTTGGAGAACGGATATCCCTTCTGGGCAACGATTTCATCATAGACGCGGAGCAGCGCTTTATAAAACTGGTTGTCAGTGGGCGTGAAGGTTGAAGAAATCTCTTTCTCCAGGTCCTTCTTAGAGCCGGATTGTTCCTTCAAAGCGGCGATAAGGGCTGTTTTGGCATTATCGATATCGAGGTGGAGCTGCTCGTACTCTTTTCGAAGAGTCGCATTCACGAGTAACGTCGATGTTTTTTCTGTGTGACCCAAAACCTCGTCGTACGGCCTTACCACCAGGATCGAGGAAGCTGGCAAGTCGGCGCCGGTCTCATCCGTGACAGAGCGCGTGGTCACCCGTGCAGGAAAGATCCGATCTTTTGACGGGACACCTTCGGCAATGTCCTGGAACGTCTTCGCGAGGGACGATTTCATCGCGCCGTTTGGGGCGTAGATAGCTACTGCGGGGCATTTCTCAAATGAGAAACTGGAGCTCAGCTTCTTGATGCCGTAGCAGTGCGCGAGCTCGATGTTCAGTTTTTTCATTGGCAGCTTCCCCCCGAAGGCCAACCTAGCATGTAAAAGGGAAAGGGATAGCGAGGGGGCTAAACAAGCCGCACCCGATTTGCGTTGAGACATCCCTTCTATCTATGATAATGTCCTTTATCATAGATAGGAATACACATGGGCGACCGCTTTTCAATGTACGTCATCACCGCTCTAGTCGACACCATCACCGGCGGTGCCGGTAACGACCAGTCGCCGCCGATCGGCATTTACCGGTCGGGGCCGAAGATCGAGCGGTTCTTCATGGATTGCGGTCTCGACATGCGTGTCGGGATGAAATCGCGGGTGCCGGCGACGTCGGACTTCCTGCGGGAGACGGGTTCGCATTGGGAGGGCGACGAGCGGATCGAGCGGATCATCCTGAAGGTCTGTGACCCCCGCGAGTATTTGACCGAGCCCGACAAGGCGGCGGCGGTTCGAGAGCACCTGAACCGTGCCCTTGAGCCTGACGGGCTGGCGGTGACGGTTGTCGGTGGAAAAGCCCACCTGACCGTCCGTGGCGCCTCGGGCATGATTATCCAGCCCTTCATCACCAAGATCACCGTGCTGAACTTCGACACTGTGCAGGCCGAGATTGCCCGCGCGCTGCCGAATGCCAAAGACGACCCAGAGGACGCGGTTACCGCCGCGTGCTCCCTGGTCGAGGCCGTTTGCCGGTCAATTCTTATCGAGCTCCGGCTCCCGCTGCCCGCGAAAGAGACGTCGACGGCCTTCTGCGCGCGGTTCAGGAGCCGCTTGGGCTGTCGCCGGGCCGGTCTGACCTGCCGGCCGAGGTCGAGGCCGATATCAGGCAAATTCTGGGAGGCCTGACATCGGTGGCCAAGGGTATCGGGGCATTGCGCACCCACGCCGGCGACGCTCACGGCCGGGAGAAGGGTTTCAAGCGCATCGACCCGCGCATCGCCCATTTTGCGATCAATGCCGCTAGCTCCATTGCCCTGTTCCTGATCGAAACATGGGAGCGGAAAGAGCATCGGACTCTTCCTCAGCATGGAGATCCGGCATGAACGAGCTTTCAATTCTTCCTGTCCATACCTCCCTGCCGACAATCATCGCGGAAGCAGGCAACGACGCCAAAATGCACTTCGTCGAGTTCTTCGCCGCTAATATCCACAACCCGAACACCCGTAAGGCCTATGCCCGCGCCGCTGTCGATTTTTTGACCTGGTGCGCCGATCGGGGCGTGACCGCCCTCCCCGCCATCCAGCCCATGCACGTCTCTGGCTGGGTTAAAGAGCTCGGCGACAGCCATTCGGTGCCGACCGTTAAACAACGGCTGGCGGCCGTCCGAGGCCTCTTTGATTGGATGGTGAACAAGCACCACCTCCATACGAATCCCGCCCATTCGGTGCGAGGGCCAAAGTTCTCCAGCCGGACTGGCAAGACGCCGGTGCTGTCACCTCAGGAAGCGCGCCAGCTGCTCGACAGTATCCCCGTGGACACCATCATCGGGCTTCGTGATCGAGCGCTCATTGCCCTAATGACCTATTCCTTTGCGCGCATCGGCGCGGCGATCGGCATGGAGGTGCGCGACCTCTTCGTGCAGAACCGGCGCCTGTGGGTGCGATTGCACGAGAAAGGCGGCAAGCGGCATGAGATGCCCTGCCACCACAGCCTGGAGCAGTATCTGGACGCCTACCTGGACACCGGCGACTTGCGGGACCACCTACGTACGCCGCTGTTCCGCACCATTAGGCGCGGCACCCATAAGCTGTCAGTGACCGCCCTCACCCAGGGCGAAGCCTTTGCGATGATCCGCCGACGGGCGGCCGGCGCTGGCATCGACACGCTGATCGGCAATCACACGTTCCGGGCCACCGGCATCACCGCCTATCTGAAAAACGGCGGCACGCTTGAGAAGGCGGCCCACATGGCCAACCATGCGTCGACCAGGACAACCCAGCTTTATGACCGCCGTCACGACGAGGTGAGCCTCGACGAGGTCGAGCGGATCTTGATCTAGGGCGAGCCAGCCGCCCATGAAAAACCCGCTGCCGGGAGGAGGTGGCAGCGGGTTCGATCTGAAGCTCGCCACGGGAGGAGGTGTGGCGCGCTTTGTGTCGGCATCGCATCTGGGAGGAGTAGATGGCCGACCCGGCGAAAGTCGCCGGTTGCCGGCAATTGTGCAATGCACAATTTTGCATGGCTGCCCTGCGACGGCAGGCCGCCGTGGTGCTATTTCTTGGTGATGTTGCCGTGGTTCAGGTCGAAGGCCTGGGTGTCGGCGGCCTGCCTGTGAAAATCGTCCTGAAGTTCGCCCCACTCACCAAGGTAGCCGCCGCAGCTACTGCAATGGATAGGGGTGCTTTCAGTGGCGTTGTCGGGGATGTCCATCTGGATCGTCCCGCACACCTTGCAATCGAGTTTGTGGTCGAGCCGGTTGGTGCCCATTGGGTTTTCACCCTTTCTGGCAGGGGTCTATAGTCTGCTACGATCACCGTCCAGTCACTTAACAAGACGATGACTGCTGGGGATAATGGGCGCTGCCCCTCGCGCCAGCAAGAGGGCCGAGCCTCGGCTACGCCTGCGGCCGCACCAACACCCTCTTGCAGTTGCTACCCCCGGACCTCGCCGGTCAGGCAGGGGGTGCAGGGGCACCCTTTCTACAACCAGAAGGTAGCGAAGGTGCGGGAACGAATCGCCGAGGCGGTCGTTGCGCTAGCTTGAGGGATTGGACGCCAACGTGAGAAGGGACAACTCATGGGCGAAAACACCGACGACCCCGCCCCTATGACGGAACGTGACAAGCTTGCAAGTCACCTGGCCAAGGAGACCGGTATCACCTTGGAGCAGGCGCGGGGCCTCATAAGCATGCTTGGCACCGACCGCAATTCCCTGCTCCGCGAGGCACGGATAATCTCCCGCCAAGGCCATCGATAGGAGTGGACGGGTCGGACTCACAGAAACGTAAAATCGTATTTACGCTTGGCGCGCCGTCCCTCCTCACGGCCGACAGTAATAGGGACGGCCGTTGACGAATTTAGTGGTGCCATAGGTGGCAGGGCCGCAGGTGATGGCAGGGCTATCCGCTAGTTGTATGGCGCTGGCAGAGACAGTGCCGGAGACTTCGAGTGCTGCTGCAGGGGCGACGGTTCCAATGCCTACCATGCCACCGAAATTGGTGGCACCCAGATAGGTCTGGCTTACGCCCAAATAGCCCCATGTAGAGGCGCCGTTGGTCAGAGAAACATAGCCGCTCCCCCCGTTAGCGATCACCTGAGCGGTGCCTGAGGCAATGCGGTCACTTCCTGCAGATACGATGCCGGTGAGGCCGGAGCCATTACCGACGAAGGCGGTGGCGGTGACAACTCCGGTGACCTGCAGGCCCTTCCCATAATAGATACCGGAGGTAGAGACGGCGGTGATGTTGAGGTCGCCGAGCATTATCTGGTTGGAGGCGGTGGGCTGGGCGTTGTAGCCGAGGCCGGTAACGTTGCTGAAGGTGTTGGAAATAGCGTTGACTGCACTGAAACCAAGAGCAGTGACGTTGACAGCGGTATTGTTCGAACCGGCTCCGGTACCTACAGCCGTGAGATTGGCGGCGGTGTTGAAGCGTCCGGCATAGGAACCTACACCGACGACCCCCAAGCCGGAGTTCCTTTGGCCAGCCTGGAAGCCGATGGCGGTGAGGAAATCGCCTGTGTTGTACTGGGCAGCGCTATCGGCAACAGCCGCAATGTAAGTGCCAGAGTTGTTCTGGGCTGAGTTATAACCAACTGCGGTGATGTTGGTGCCGGAGTTGTTGGTAGCGCTGCCGAAGCCAATGGCTGTGACGTTGGCGCCAGTGTTGAAACGTCCGGCAGTGTAGCCCATGGCGGTGAGACCGCTACCGGTATTGCTCTGAGCTGCGTAGCCGCCAACCACCGTAGCGGCCGAACCGGTATTGCTTTGGCCAGCTGCCAGGCCCATGGCGGTCACATTGTTGGCGTTGTTGGCACTGGCAGCATTGCTACCCATGGCGGTGACGTTGGTACCCGAGTTGGTTTGGGCGGCGGCATAGCCCACGGCGGTTAGGGAGAACCCGTGGTTGCCGGTGGCGGCATAGGCACCGACAGCGGTTAGATTGGCATCCGTATTGTTCTGGGCGGCGGCATAGCCCACGGCGGTAGCGTAGTTCGCGGTGTTAACATTAAGGGCATTTACACCTAGCGCCGTGATGTAGTCTGCGGCGTTGTTCTGGCCAGCAGCATAACCAACTGTAGTGACTTGGGTTCCGGAGTTGTTATAACCGGCAACGCTGCCGACAGCGGTAAGGTAAGTGCCGGTGTTACTAACGCTGGATTGGTAGCCAACGGCGGTGACGTAGTTGCCGGTGTTGTAGCGAGCAGCCCAGCCGCCAAGGGCGGTAACATAGGTACCGGTGTTATTCTGGGCGGTGACATTTCCGAGTGCGGTAAGGTTGGTGCCAGTGTTGGTTTGTCCGGTAAAGTAACCTATCGCAGTGGTATTGGTGCCGGTGTTGACTGCTGCAGCATACTGGCCGACCGCAACAACACCTGTGCCGGTGACGATGTCGATTGGGCCACGGACGGTGAGGGTGCCGTTGGGAGACATTGTGGCGACGGAAGTGCCGGAGGTGATGCGGTCGGAAACCGCGCTGATCCCGGTGAGACCGGACCCATTACCGACAAAGTTGGTGGCGGAGACGGTGCCGGAAACCTCAAGGGGAGCTGTGGGGGTGACATTGCTGCTGCTGGAGAAGTTTATACCGGTCCAACTGGTGGTGAGCACGTTACCCGCAACGTGGAGAGTGGCGGAGGGGGTGAATACAGTGCCACCACCAATACCGACAATACGGTTGGCGGTATCGGCATTGGTGAAGTTGGTGAAGCCGCTGCCGGAGTTGTGGAACTGCTGGCCGATGCCGGCAGAGGTGGTGGAGAACTGGAAGCGATTGGGAGAGCCAAGATAATCAGCGGTCCAGTAACCGGTTCCTGAATTCAGGGACATGAAATAGTTTTGTGCGACGCCGCTGCGACGGGTGATGAAGAGAGCCGGATTGTAGCTGGGGTCGGAGCCGTTCAGGCCGATGGAGCCGGAGATTTGAAGGGTGTTGGTGACTGTCGTAGTGCCGATACCAACCAAACCTGCGGTTGATATGTACATGTAAGTGTTGTTGGCGGCGTTGGTTTGAAAGCTGAGTCCCTGACCGCTGCCTGCCCTGAGTACGCCGCTCAGGTTTACGAGGTCGCGGTTGGCGGTAATCATGGTGACGTTGCCGGTGGGGGCGACACTAACGTTCCCGTTAAAGGTGGTGGTGCCAGTTACCTGCAGGGCATTACTGGTAGGGGCCATACCGATGCCGACGTTGCCGGAATAATAGCCGGTGGAGCCTGAGATGCCGCCGGTGGTGCTGATGCCCCCTGCCACCCAAACGCCGCCATAATAGTAACCGGTGGTAACGCCCGCCTCGGTGATGCTGATGGAGTTGGAGTTTCCGTTGGCGATGACCTGGGCCGTACCGGAGATGATGCGATCGGCGGAGGCGCCTGAGATATTGGTGAGGCCGGAGCCGTCACCGATGAACTTGGCGGCCGAGACGTTGCCGGTGACCGATATCCCACCGGCCGTGGTCAAGCTTGGCGCCCACGTCGGGCAGCCCAGATCCCCACGCGAAGCCTCACCCACGCACAGACGACCACCATTGATGCCCATGGTCGTCGAGACGTTGGCGACCGCGCCCCAATCCTGCGCTTGAACCACAGCCGAAGAGGCGGTCAACACCGCCACCATCAGCCACGCGCGCAGTTGATTTAACACCTCGCAATCATACGGTTTTTTGGGCCGGGGCGCTACCGGTTCGCCTGTTTCGTAGGCGGTGGCGTGGCCATTCTGCCGAGCCTCGGATGCTGATTGGTCGCCTCGGGATGCAAGCCCCCTCCCCGTTCCAGGCGGATATCGCCAAGGCGCTTCAACCCCTTGGGTCGGGATCGATTGGGTTCTGTACGGATCTCCGTTGGTGGCTGCGCAGCGCGGCCGGCATCGGTCGGGAGATGCGCCGGCGCCTGGCCTGGTCAATTGGACTGCCCGCTCATTTGCTACGCTCCCGTGTGGCCATTGACCCTGCCCGCCCGTGCCGGGCTCAGGCAAGCCGTCGCCAAGGCTCCCCGACCGGCCGCGACAGGCGCAGCCGGAGAAACCAACAAGAGAAATCTCCATGACACAGAAGCAATCCAAACGACCCAGCCACGAAGTTTACGTGGTCGAAGGCGAAGGCGATAAGACGCACTGGACCAAGGTCGGCGCGGCGTGGCCACACGACGACGGCGAAGGCTACAACATCACCCTGAGTGCCCTGCCCATCAACGGCCGGCTGGTCATTCGCAAACCGAAACCGCAAGAGGACCGGGCGTAATGCGCCCCCTCCCCTGCAACACCGTGTTGCTTGGCGACTGCATCGAACAGATGCAGCGCCTGGCGGCCGGGTCGGTCGACTTCATCCTGACCGATCCGCCGTACCTGGTTCGCTACCGCGACCGCTCGGGCCGCACCGTAGCCAACGACAACAACGCCCGCTGGCTGAAGCCGGCGTTCGCCGAAATGCACCGCGTGCTGAAGCCCGGAGGCCTGTGCGTCAGCTTCTACGGCTGGGACCACGCCGGCGAGTTCCTCGACGCCTGGCAAGCAGCCGGATTCCGGATCGTCGGGCACCTGGTGTTCTGCAAACCCTACGCATCGTCCCGTCGCTTCCTCAGGCACCATCACGAGCAGGCATTCCTCCTCGCCAAGGGCGATGCCCCCTGCCCTGCCCGGCCAGTGTCGGACGTGATGCCGTGGGATTACACCGGCAACCATCTGCACCCGACGCAGAAGCCGGTTCGGCCTCTGCAAACGCTCATCGAGGCGTTCAGCAAGCCCGGCGACCTGGTGCTCGACCCGTTCTGCGGTTCGGGCTCAACCCTCGTTGCCGCCAAAGCCGCCGATCGGCGCTTCATCGGCATCGAGCTCGACCAACAACACCGGTTTACCGCATCCCTGCGCGTAAACGCGTTTCAGGGCGCAGGTTGAGGCGAGGCGGATGTATCCGCCTCCTCTCGCAGATATCCACGTTCTCTGACTAATCGTATTTCTGTAAAATCGCATTTACGATTTTACGCCCCATATGCGAGCAGCCGAGGCGTCAATGGGTGTCAAACTCGTCCAATGGGAGGTCGTACTCAAGGTGGGCATAGAGTTCGAGCAAATATTGCGCCACGGGGTCGACGACATCGACAAAACGGACGCTCATCAGTTTCACCAGATCAATCTGGCGATGAAACTCATCCCGGAATACCTCCTCTTGGGAAAGGGCAAGGCGCGATCCCTCCGGCGTGTATGTTGCCGCTCGTTCAAGCACGCGGCGCGCGCGTTTGAACGCAAAGGACGCCGAATAATGGCTTTTAGCGGTATGCCCGCGAAGCCGGCCTTGGAGATTCCGCGTCCTTCCGACGTGGACCGCCACATCGCCTTCGAAGAATACATAGACCCCTGCCCTGCCTCGGTGCGCTACGACGCCCCTGGCAGGAAACGGCAAGGCATTCTTAAGCTGGACGAAAAGTGCAGGGATTGCCGCAGTCGCGGCCGCAAAGTGTTGGTTCATAGCTTCCCCCCTCGTTCGGCGTCGTAAAATCGTAAATACGCTTTTACAGAAATGTGTCGAATCAGCCACTTTGCGTTAGGGATTTGTTAACCACAGCTGGGCCAAAACTGAAAATCGTGAAATCGTATCGTCGTAGAATCGTAAATGCGACGAACCACAAATACAGAAAGGCGACGGCATGATCATTGGCGTGCTCAACCAGAAAGGCGGCGTCGGCAAGACCACGATCGCCGTGAACCTCGCCGCGACCCTCGCCAAGACCGGCAGCCGCGTGTTGCTGGTCGACGCAGATCCCCAGGGCAGCGCCCTTGCCTGGTCGAGTGCCCGCGCCCTTGCGCCGATCTTTTCGGTTGTCGGGATGGCCAAGCCGACCCTGCACCGCGACCTGCCCGATATCGCCAAGGACTACGAGGTGGTGGTGATCGACGGCGCCCCGCGCGTCAACGAGCTTGGGCGCGCCGCCATCCTGGCCAGCGACGTTGTGCTGATACCGGTACAGCCTTCGCCTTACGATATCTGGGCCGCTGCCGACACCGTGGCGCTCATCCGCGAGGCCCAGCAATTCAAGCCCAATCTGAAAGGCGTATTTGCGATTAATCGTAAAATCGCAAATACGGCGATCGGCCGCGACGTGGTCACGGCGCTGGAAGCTTTCGGAGATATTCCCGTGCTGACAGCGGCGCTGCATCAGCGCGTGATCTACGCGGAGAGCGCAGGGCAGGGGCTTTCGGTCATCGAGGTCGCGCCAAATGGCGAGGCCGCCCGCGAGATTGCAAAGCTGGCCTCGCAGTTGTTCAACCAGCAAGAAAGAAAAGTTGCATGAGCCGCAAGACCGTCCCGTTCAACATGCCGGCCAAGGCCGCGCCGTTACCACCCGTGGCTGACGCCTGGGTAGGCACGGCGACGAACGACGTCCCGGAAGGGAAGGGGGCCAAGGTCACCCAGCTGAAACCGGCGCCGGCACCGGCCGAGGCCATGAAGCGGTTCACCATTGACGTGACCGAGAGCCTGCACAAACGCATCAAGGGGCAATGCGCCATGCGCGGCGTGAACATGGCCGACACCATCCGGGAGATGCTTGAGAAGGCCTTCCCGGAGCCTAAAGCGTAAAATCACATTTACGCTTTTACGATTCTACGCCGCCGAAAGATGCCTACAACTCAGGCAGTCCAATTCCCCGCACTCCCAAATCAGGGCTAATGTGCCGTCGTGACCACTTACGCCATCCGAGACGCGGACCTGCTTGCCAAGCTTGAAGAGGCTCGTGGCAAATTTCTGTTCGAAACAACGGTGCGCAATCTTGAGCATCAGCAGGCCGAGCGCGACGCCGACGCCGTCAAGGTGGCCGCGCGCGCAACACACCTGGCCACGTTGTCCCGAGAACTCCCGCCGCCGCGCCATCGTCCGCGAAGTTATCGAAAGCGAAGGACCGTCTCCTGATCTCCTGCGGTTCCTGCCGACCCCGCTTGCCATCTGCGGCTTGCCCTACCGCCGCCTCCCGACAGGAACGCCGTACTTCGAGCGCCAGCAGGGCCGCATGGCGGTCACGGTATCACCAGGTTATCTGCGCTCGCCCGACGGCAAGCTTGTCGCCCAGCCGATCCCGTGGGGTCCGAAGGCGCGCCTCATCATGGCGCACCTGAGCACCGAAGCCCTCAAGAACCGCAGCCCGATCGTCGAGACCGCGAACTCCCTCAGCGCGTTCATGCTGGACATGGGCTTCGAGGTGAGGGGAGGGGTCAACGGCTCCATCCAGCCCTTCAAGGAGCAGATGCGCGCCCTGGCGGCTTGCCGTATGGAATTCAGCGCCTGGGACGGCAAGAAGTCCTCGCAGATTGACGTGAAGCCCATGGAACGCGTGGAACTGTGGTTCGGCGACCATCCGGACCAGCAGAGCCTGTGGCCCACCACCATCGCCTTTTCGGAACGCTTTTTCGCCGAGCTGCAGAAGCATGCCCTGCCGATCGACGTTCGCGCCTTGCGCGCTTTCTCAAACTCCGCACGCAAGCTCGACCTGTTGTTCTGGATCAGCTACCGCATCACCCGCCTCAACGAGCGGCTGGTGCTGGACTGGAAGCCGCTGAAAGCGCAGTTCGGCGAAGGGTTCGCGCGTGACCGCGATTTCCGTGCCCAGCTGGCCGACGACCTTGCCAGCATCCACGAGATCTTCCCGAAGCTTCCGATCAAGCTCACCGACCGGGGCCTAGAAATGGAGGCCGCCGAGGCCTCCGTTTTGGCCATTCCGCGCCGCATTCGCGGCTAACCCCTCAATCCGAATCACCTGCACGAAAAAAGCGAGCAATCGCAGCTATTTAGGTACGCTGATTTGGTCGCACTTAGCCGTATATTTTTCCCAAGTCTTTCAAGCCCTTGATAGGGGTGCTGCGCTGATTTGGTCGCGCCCATGCGCTGATTTGGTCGCGGTAAGGGGAAAAGATGCGCTGATTTGGTCGCGGGCGGCCGCTGATTTGGTCGCTCAATCTACGCTGATTTGGTCGCGCCCCTCTTATATAGAACAGAAATACCCAGAAAGACTCCTACAGAAAGCCTTCTTCCTAAAAGCCTTACAAAATCTCAGAAAAAGGGCCTACGGCGTTTTTCAAATTGGGATTTTTAAGAGAAGAAGGCCTTTCCCTCGTGGTCAGGGGCAACCTCGGGAGCCTGGGAACATCGCTCTGGCTATCAGGAAGGCCATACAGACGTTTTTGGCTATCGGCAGGCGCCGGTGCACCGGACAAGGTGGAAAACGCGCCCTACGGGCTTCTGTGAGGCTTGAGATTGGTTGAACGCCACCCGCGAGGGGTGGCGTCCTAACCCTTGACGGTCATCGGCCTCCCGGCCTGTACCGCGACCGCAGTGAATCACGTATCATTTTCGCGGTCAAACCCGCCGCGAAGAGATTTGCTTGGGAATACGGGTGTCAGAAATTTGTATGACAGTGTCGCACACCGTGCTATAAGGGAGGTAACGAAAGAATCTGCCATGAGAACCAGCAAACCGATCTCCGTGACCCTCGGCCGCCAGCAGAGCAGCGTCGACGCGCGCCTGTCGTCCGGCGCCTACGATTCCGCCAGCGAGGTCATTCGTGCGGCGCTCCGCGCCCTCGACCGCGAGGAACAGACCATCACCGCCATCATGCGCGCCAAGGTGCAGGAAGCCCTTGACGATCCGCGTCCGGATATTCCGGCCGACGAAGTGTTTGAGCGCCTGGAGCGCAAACACGCCAAGCGCATGAAGGCCGCAGGCCGTGACGCATAGGGTCACTTTTCACGTCTTCGCGGAAAGCGATCTCGACAAAATCGACGACTTCATCGCCCAGGACAGCCCAGAACGGGCGATCGCCTTTGTGCGCCGTATCCGCAAGCATTGCGAGCAGCTGGCGGACATGCCCGAAAGTGGCCCGCGCCGCGAGGAGCTCGGCGCCGGCGTTCGCACGTTGAGCTTCGAGCGCCGTGTCCTGATCATTTATCGCATCGAGGGGCAGGCCGTCCGAGTGCTTCGCATCCTTTACGCAGGCCAGGACTACCCGGCCAACCTCCAGGATGAGCCGGGGTCATGAGTGCCACACGTGTGACAGACGCTTTGCAGGCGATCCGTGATCGGATTCGCTGGTCGATCGACGACCCCCGGCCGAGCCTGTCGGCCGCCGAAGCGGAAGCCCGTCTAGCGGCCTTTTTCGAGGCTGAAGCAAACGGCATTGTTGTCGGCCACGACAAACCGTTCCCGAACCATGACGGCGAATCCGACTGACAGCACACCTGGTCAGATGCCGCCCGCTGAAGGCGGCTCTAGCGTCGACGATGTGGAGATCCACACCCGTCTCCTTGAGGCCATGCAGCGGGCCAGCCTCAACGACCCACGGCCCGGTGTGCCGATCGGCGAGCTGATTGCGCGGCTGCAGGCCCGTCTCCGCGAGATGACCAAAACCAAAACCAAAATCTGATCCTACCGGTCCTAACCCTTGTCCAAATATCCTCGGGGGTGTGGGGGCAGACAGCCCCCACGGGGTAGTCCCGCCGTAGACCTAACCGGAGCGGGCAGGGGGGTGCGGGGGGTCTCCCCGTCATCGCGCGGAGCGCGACCGCGCCGATTTTTCAGGACGGTATACACGTCACGCCAAGATAGTGGCCGAACACCATCGGCACGATGAACAGCAGCACGCCGCCGACGGCTAGGCCGCGACCGCTTTCGCTTTTGAAGCCCGACACGGCCCAGATCGTGACCCCGACCGAAGTGATGAGCACGCCGGCCGAACCGGCGAACGTGACCGTTGGCTGGGCCAGGTAGCAGAACGCAAACGGCTTACGCCCGATCCATGCGGCGACATACTGGTCGTAGAGGAACGCGGCAAACAGCGGCACCGCGATGAGTGCGACAAGATTGCCGAGGAGCCGGGATGGTGACATCGGGGAGCGCGTAAGGCGAGAGGGCAGGGCGGGGTTAGCAGCTGAAGTTATCAGAACACAGGACCGGGGTGGTAGGGAAAGTTGACAGGGTAATAGCGCACTTATACATTGCTTCGCAACATAGGTGCCCCGGCAGTCACAGGTTTGCGACTATCCGCCGGGAAGGACTGCCCTTGCGGGCAGGATTTCAGGTGTTGCAGACGCGTCGCTGACGCACCTTTTGATGGAGCGTTTTGCATGGCGATCTATCACTTTTCAGGGCAGGTGCTCGGCCGGACTTCGAAGCGGAATCCGGACGGCAGCTGGCGGCCAGGGTCCAAGGTTGTGGCCGCTGCGGCGTATCGGTCGGGCGAGCGACTGGACGACGCCAAGCACCGTGAAACTCATGACTACAGCCGCCGTCATGGCGTGGTGCACGCCGAGATTCTGACGCCACCGGGCAGCGCGCCGTGGCTCGGCGATCGCCAGCTACTCTGGAACACGGTCGAAGCCATGGAGGAGCGCAAGGACGCGCAGCTGGCCCGTGAATTTAACATGGCGCTGCCGTTCGAGCTCAGCCACGAGGACCGCGTGGAACTGGTCCGCGACTTCGCCGAAATCCATTTCGTCCGGCGCGGTATGGTGGCCGATATCGCGCTTCACAATCCCAACCCCGAGGACGGCCAGAGCGAGAAAAATTTCCATGCCCACATGATGCTGACCATGCGCCGCGCGACGGCTTCGGGGCTCGACCCGGTCAAGACCCGCGAATGGAACAGCAAGGAGCTGCTGAAGACTTGGCGCGCCGAATGGGAGCTCGCCTGCAACCGCGCGCTTGAACGCGCCGGCAAGAAAACCCGGATTGACCACCGCACGCTTGTTGCCCAGCGCGACGCCGCTCTCGCGGCCGGCGATCGTGCGCGGGCCGCGCAGCTGAACCGGGCGCCGGAGATCCATGTCGGTCCCCGCGCACGCCAGATGGCGCGGCAGGGCCGGCCGCCGGCGAGCCAGGTGCGCGAGGTCGGTGCCTATCGCAAGAAGGCGCCAGCGGCGCCGGCGAAGCGTAGGGAGCGTGATTACCCATCACGCGACAGCGGTACGCGGTTGAGCTTTCTGGAGAAGATCCTGAGCGGCAACAACGAGCAGTACCGCCGCAACGTGAAGGCGATCAACCATCGTTTTGACCGCATGAGCCGCAAGGTCGACTACTGGCAGCGGCGCGCCACGTTTTACGCCGAGGGTAAAATCATGGGCAAAGAATTCCGGTTCAACCGGTGGAAAGCGGCCGACGCGGCCAAGCAGAGCGAAGCCGCCATGCGGCAGAAAGCGGCCCATGCGCGCAAGCGCCTGCAGCAACTCGAAAGCGTCATGAAACTGCTGGAGGGCATCCTTGCCACCACGACCCGCCGCCGAGAAATTGGCTTGGTGCGGGTGCGTGAGGTCGAAGGCTGGATACGGTCGGTTCGGTCGCGCGGCCGGCCAAGTGGTCGGGGCCGTCGGCGGTAACCCTGCCAGCTTCGAGCGTCAAGGCACGCTTCGCTCTACGGCCTTGACCCTCAAATCCGGCAGGGCAGGGGCTTGGGAACGGAAAGCCTGATAGTGGGCTTTCCGCCCCATCAATCACGAAGAACCAGCAGAAAGGCCGCTCTCCGGCGCAGGCGGTAGCGGCGCGATCGGCAGGACGTGCGCCGAGCTGGCTGGCGTTGCCACCGACATGACGGGGATGCTGTTGACGCCGGTGGGAGGCGTGCCTTGCCACGGGTCCCAGAGCCTGGACCAGCGCCAGATCTTGCGGTAGTCGATGCGCCGGCCGAAGACCGGGTAGGGGACATGCCGGAACTTGACGATGGCGTGGTGCAGGGGCAGGCGCTGGACCTCGGCGGCATCGAGGAGCCAGTAACCGCTCTCGGAAAGGCCGTTCTGGCGGTTGGTGCGCTCCCAGGCACCGGACGACTGGCTGACCCCGGTGGAGCTCGACATTGACGTGGTGTTGCCGAGCATGGTGGCGACATACTCGGCGGTGTCGTTGTCGTTGACCCCGAAGAACACGCGGGCCGACGAGTTGGCCAGGAACGCGGCGGCACCGTCGCCGTAGATCCGGCGCACCTGGGGCAGGTTTTGCCAGATGAGGACCGGCGTGCAGTAAGCGCGCAGCAGGCCGGCTTGCCGTTCCAGGGGATCGAGGCGGCCGAGCACGGCAACCTCGTCGAGCAGCAGCACGACCTTGCGTCTTGGCGGCGCTGTTTTCGCCCGTGTGAGCGTTTTCAGGGTGCAGCCGACCATCACACGAAGCCAGGTGCCGTAAACCTCCAGGACATCCTCATCCACGCAGAGGTAGAGGGTGGAGATCGAGCTGACGAGCTCGGAAAGCGCGAACGTCGACGACGCCGAAAGCACGCCTGCAGGAGCGCCGGCCGACCACGGTTCGGTCGCCTTCTGCAAGTTCGACAGGATGGACGAAAACTCCTCAGAGAACTGGCCGTCCTTGCCGACCGAGCTGGTGAGCGCGCCGGCGGCAGTTTCCCGCGCGGCGAGGGAAGGGGAGCTCTCGGCGATCTCCTCGAGCGAGGCGATGAAGGTCGCGGAGGACCCGACCGAGAGGCGGCGCACGCCGGCGAGGTTCCGGCTGGCAAGCGGCTCATGCAGCGTGTGCAGGATCAGCGCCTTGAGCAGGGAAATGGCCTTGTTATCCCAATGCTCATCGCGGCCGCTTGGCGTGACCATCAACGAGGCCAGCGCCTGGGCGTCGTCAGCTTCCGAAGGCGTGCCGACGCGGATGATATCCATGGGATTGAAGCGGTCGGAATGGTGGGGATCGGTGGGGTTGAGCATGCGCACCTGGCCGAGCGTCGCCCGGCGCCGGCGCGTAATGGCGTAGTTTTCGCCCTTGGGATCGGTGACCACCATGGAGCCGCGATAGGTCAGCAGCGAGGGGATGACGACGCCCAGGCCCTTGCCGGCGCCCATGGTGGCGAACACCATGACCATGCCATCCTTGGAGAACCGGATAAGGCGGCCAAAAGCGCCCCGGCCGAGGATTACCCCTTCGCCGCGCACGGCACCGTGCCAGATCTGTTCGAAGCGGCCGGCCCAGCGGGACGAACCATGCGAGCCGCCTTTGCGGCGCACGTAGCGTCGATAGCGGACAGGGGAGGTGAGGATAAACCAGACGAGCCACAGCGCCCCGCGAATGACTGCGAAGATGCCCGTTGCAATAGCTTGAAGCACGTCCATTTTATAAACCTCTCACGGCCGCCGAGCCGCCGCAAACCCGATGCCCGCTGACGCATCACAATCGGGCACGATAATCCTCCACCGACACGAGTGGCGCGTCACTCCGCGCCAGCCAGATTGCTCCGTCCGGCGCCGGCATCACGCGGGGTGTAACCGGCGCAAACAGTTCATCGTCGATCGGCGCCAGGAGCAGCTCGACCGGAGACGGAGCCGGTTCCGATACCGCAATGAGTTTGCGGGGGACGCCTTTCATCTTTTCCGGTTGGCGGCCGAGGCGTGCAATCCAGACCGCGTCGTCGGCCGGCAATATGTGCGGTTCCGCTGCATCGAATCCGCCATCATTCAGCGGTTCGGCAAGGCGGAGGGTTGGTGCAGAAACGGCGGTGGACTGGTCGAGTTTGGGCGGCACGGAGAAGGGCTGGCCGTTCCGGTGTGCCGCAACGTAGATGAGATAATCCAGCCGTTCGAGCAGCTCAGACGATCGGGGATGCGGAATCATCAGGTGACTGCCCGTGGTCGCATAGATGATATGGTCGGGACGGCCGAGAATGGCTGCTGGCGAACGTCCCGAGGTCGGCGCGGAGGAGGAGGGGGCGGCCGCGGGCACGGAAGCCGTGGGCATCGCCGCGGCTGCGGGTGGCATAATGTTCTGGATGGTCACCTGAACCGGTGACCCGCCTTCGCCCCGTTGCATGATTTGGTTGGGTATCGGCGCCGGCGACGGTTGCACGTCGCGGGCCGGCTGTGATTTGTTAGGCGAAGTCTTGTCAAACCTCGACAGGATGAAGGTCACGAGTTTCCAGCCGAGCAGCCAGCAACCGCGAAAAATCCAGCCGTAGAGCTTCAGAACATCCAATGCCCGCTCCCATCTATGATCAGTACGCCGCCAAGATCTGCCGCCATGCCGGTCTTGCCGCCGGCACCTACGAGGGCCAGGACCTGAACGACGTCGTTATGGCGTTGCCTCTCGGCGAAGGCCACGCCGTGCTTGCCGGCACGGAGTTCGAGGAACTGCCGAGGCTCGGTGAGACGGTCTCCGTCAACAGCCACATGCAGGCCAATTTCTTTGATGTGATCGGAATGGACGCCAAGGAGCTGCATGAGTTTACCGCGCCGATACTGGTCCGGCGCGGCTATATCGAACGCCTTGAAGGCTGGCGAGAGTGGCGCACATTGTCGGTCTGGCTTCTGCAAGAGTATCTTGAGCCGGTGGTGGTGTTCCGGAACACGCCGGTTCCGGTGAAAACCGCCGCATTCGAGCAGACCGACTACTACGTCGCTGACGTGCGCGTGATCTTCAACCGGGACCAGCCGTTTCACTGGAACGGCTAAAGCGCCTTGACTTGTCCCGGCGTGCTGCAGTTGTCATAGATGACGTTCTGCACCATCCCGTACAGTATCTTCTTCATCTCAAAATCTAACTCGTGCGCCTTCAGCATGTACGGCAGAAAGGCCGAATTGACCCCATGCGGGGAGCCCATGCTGATCAGCGAGGCCCATGCCGAAACGCGGGCTGTGACCGCGATTTGGAGCTCTATAGGAGCCCTCCTGCGATGGTTGATCAGTTGCTGGCCCGACGGTAAATCAGCGTCCGGCGCGGCGTTGATGGCCTCAACATAGGAGCCGGATGATCGTGATGGTGATGGCGCCGGCCGCGATACAGAACGATCCACAGGACGGTCCGGGATGCGGTCGGCGAGTGATGGCCCCCGTTCTTTAGGTTGGAACAGGGATGCGAGTTTCTTGAACATTCGATGCCCCCGAGCTCGGCGCCTACTTGAACAGGCCGCGCTTTGACAGTCCGAAGGCGCTTTTCAGCAAAGCCCCACCGACGCCCAGCGCCACCGTCCCGGCTATGCTGGCAGCCTTTTTCCCTGCGCTGGCGTATTCAGGAGGTAACGTCACGTCACCGCCGGTTTTGACGCGATGCTGATAAAGGGCGTTGTAAACCCAGTTGTTGACGTCCACGCCGCTGTTGTCGACGGTCCCGTGGGCATAGGCTTCCACCGCTGAACGGATCGGCGCCGGCACTTCGGAACTGCGGCCGGCTCTGGCGGCGTCTATGTATCGGCTAACGAAAATAGGTGAAAATTGCTGGGCGTATGCTTCGGCGCGACGGTCGACCATTGTTGCTCCCCTGAATAGCGGCGCCCCAAGCGCCGGTTCAACAGAGGAGCAAAGTTGATTTGTGAAGTAAAGGTGGGCTACCCGTCTCTCGCCAAAGATTTCTGTTGGCACAGCAGGCCTGATGGCACCCGACTGCTTTGATTCCATAGACTATGCTAAGGGGCTCCGCCCCTCGCACGCTCAAGAGGGCCGAGCCTCGGCTTCGCCTGCGGCCGCACCCAACCCCTCTTGCCCGTGCTACCCCCGGACCTCGCCGGTCAGGCAGGGGTGCGGGGCACCCTGAATTCCGAACAACAATCAATTCCGTTGGCGCAGGAATATGTTCCTGTTATGTTCCTGCCATGCGCAGTGATCAGTCTCATCTCGCCTATCTAGGCCATCCTTCGGAGTGGCCAATTGTGCTGCCTGTGATGGGCACGCGGATCTGCGCGGGTTTCCCAAGTCCTGCCGATGATTTCCTTGATGGCGAGCTGGATCTCACCCGCATCCTGGTCAAGAACAAGCCGGCGACGTTCCTGTGGCGTGTGGCGGGCAGCTCGATGCGCGACGTGGGTATCTTCGACGGCGACGTCGTCGTGGTGGACCGCAGTGTCAAACCCAAAGACGGCGTTGTGGTCGTGGCCGTGATCAACGGCGAAACTAGCCTCAAACTCTTCCGGCGCGGCAATCCGCCGAGCCTCACATTTGCCAACAAGGACATGCCGGCGTTTCCGATGGATGACGTCTCCCAGGTCGAAATCTGGGGGGTGGTCACGTGGACGCTGCACAAGCCCCGCGCGTAGAGCGGGTTTTCGCGCTGATTGACGGCAACAGCTTCTACTGCAGTTGTGAGCGCGCCTTCGCGCCGGCGCTCAACGGCCGGCCGGTGATTGTGCTTTCCAACAACGATGGCTGTGCGGTGGCGCGGACCCCTGAGGCGAAGGCCCTGGGCATTGCGATGGGCGCGCCGTTCTTCAAGATCCGCGACCTCTGCCGGAAGAACCAGGTGGCGGTGTTCAGCAGCAACTACACGCTCTATGGCGACATGAGCCGGCGGATGAACGATATCTACCACCAGTTCGCCCCGGAGGTGGAGGTTTACTCGATCGACGAGAGCTTCCTCGACATCACCGGCCTGGGCGGCGGCAACTACGTGGCCTACGGGCAGCAGTTGAGGCAAACCGTCCGGACCTGGACCGGCATCCCCACTTGTGTCGGCATCGGCCCGACCAAGACGCTGGCCAAACTGGCGAACCGGACCGCGAAGAACCATGCCGAGCTCAATGGGGTCTGTGATTTCAGCGACCTGGCGACGCGGGAGAAATACCTGCCGGCGACGCCGCTGGGTGAGTTATGGGGCATTGGCGCCGCATCAGCCGCCAAGCTGAAGGCGATCGGCGTGGAGACGGTCGGGCAGTTGCGTGCCCTGGACCCGAAGCGCGGCCGTCAGCTGCTCACCGTAGTCGGCGAGCGCATGATCCATGAACTGAACGGCATTGCCTGCCTGGCTCTTGAAACCCTGCCCGCAGGTAGAAAGGGCATTGCAGTGACGCGTAGCTTCGGCCGGCCGGTGACGTCGCTCGTCGAGATGCAGCAGGCGGTGGCGGCCTACGCGACCCGCGCGGCCGAGAAACTTCGCCACCACGGCCTCTGTGCCGTCCAGGGCTCCGTATTCATGCACACCAACGCCTTCAATGGCGACAAATGGAGCCATACCGGCCAGTCTGTGGAGTTCCTTGAGCCCACCGACGACACGCAGGAGCTCATCGCAGCTGCCACCAAAGCGGCAGCGGCCGCCTGGCGGGGGGGATACCGCTATGCAAAGGCCGGCATCATGCTGACCGAGCTCGTACCTATCACCATGGTGCAGACGTCGTTGCTGGCGACGATCGACAGGGCGCAGCGCGCCCGCCTCAATCAGGCATTGGACGCGATCAATATTCGGTTCGGCCGTAACACGCTCGTGCCAGCAGCGGCGGGCTTAAAGCAGACCTGGTCGACAAAGTTCAACCGGAAGTCTCCATGTTTTACGACGCAGTGGCGGGAACTCCCCAAAGTTTCGGCAAATCCGTACCCGCGAGACAACCGAACCGCCTGCGGAGTAGGCGTTCATGATTTCAGGGGGCCTTCTCCCAATGCCGGTGACCGGTGTACTCTTCCTACTTAGGAAAGTTTTTGGAAATGGCAGGGGGACTACGACGCGAGCATCTGGTCAGTTGTGCGGGAGGGTGGCATGAACAGCTTCCCGAGGCCGCGAATCAGAACCACCAAGCCATGAAAACCTCGCGCATTCGACGCCCACCGCCGTTAGCACTGAACGGGAGCGTCATCTTTGAGGGGGATGCCCTCACAGTCCTGCAGCGCCTTCCCGATCGTAGCGTGCAATGCCTTGTAACCTCGCCTCCCTATTGGGGACTGCGTGACTATAAAAATACTGAGCAAATCGGGCTAGAGCCTACCCTCCCGCAGTTTATAAATCGGCTCCTAACGGTGTTCCGTGAAGCGAGGCGGGTGCTGAAGGACGATGGAGTCCTTTGGATCAACATCGGTGATGGCTTTACGAGCGGTAACCGCACATGGAGGGCGCCCGATAAGAAGAACCCGGCCCGGGCCATGTCAATGCGGCCGGAGACACCTGAGGGTCTCAAACCAAAGGATCTGATGGGCATTCCCTGGCGCCTGGCGTTCGCCCTACAGGATGATGGTTGGTATCTCAGAGCCGATGTCATCTGGAATAAACCGAACGGGATGCCTGAAAGCGTTCGGGATCGTCCGACGCGGACGCACGAATACCTCTTTATGTTTTCTAAGGAGGAGCAATATTTCTATGATCGGGACTCGGTTCGAGAAGGCAATGGGCGGAACCTTCGCTCGGTTTGGAGCGTCAACACACTGCCTTTTGCGGGAGCTCATTTCGCGACCTTCCCTCCCAAATTGATCGAGCCTTGCATCCGTTCATCGACCCGGCCCGGTGACTTCGTTCTAGACCCTTTCTTTGGCTCGGGAACCGTCGGTCTGGTGGCGCAGGAGCATGGTCGACCATACGTCGGCATTGAGCTTCACCCAGCTTACGTCGCCCTGGCCGCCGAGCGGCTGTCTCACTCTGATAGATCCATTATCCGAGTGGCCGCATGATACCGTCACCGGAATTGCAGATAGAATTCAGCGTTGCGTTAGCTGAAATTCGACAGTTAATGCTTCAAGAAGCGCTCAAAGAGACCGTTCGGAAGCTCGACATTCCATCGTTGGACCGGGAGCTGGCGGCCAACGTCCCGGGCCATAGTCTGACGCAACTCGCCAGTCATGGCATTCGCGGCGAAATGTTGTTCCCGGTCCCGTTGGTCTTGACCGCGAACCCTCGCTTGATCGGTTACTACCGCCTCCGCCTCCTGGCTCCAGTACATTATAGGGACACAGATATACGGTAGCGATTATCGGCGAAGATTTTCGATACCGAGTTCGGTCCAGATCCACTGGAAATCATAGGTCGCCATGGGATCGTTGGGGTCAGGCTGGCTTGAAGAACGGTTTTCAAGATATTTGAGCCATTCGGCGGCCTTCTCGCGACCCTTGGCGGTTTTGATGGCCTCGCGCGGGGAAATATTACCCAGCATTCCGACGGGCTGATCGAGGGTTTCGCGATACTGCTTGTCCAAAAACTCATGAACGACTTTTGTGGCGATCTCGGGTGGCAGCTCCGGACGAGCCGTATCCTTGTGGACGGGCCTTTCGACCATCATTTGCTCGACGGTACGGATTTCGGTGAGCGGCTTTCCAACCAGATCGTTCAGCGCCCCCTGCATCAGCGCCGTTCCTTTTTCGGCTCGGGCGGCGGAATTGGTCGACAGGTGCAGGAAGCGGCCCTTCAGTTCCACATTGCCCAGCACCCGCGCGCCGTCCTCCATGGAAGTGTCCCATGCGAGGTTTCCAGATTTGCCGGCCTTGAGCCTTCCCTTCGGGATGTCGCCAAGCCAGTTCCAGAATTTCGCGTTCTCCTGTCGCAGAGCCGGGACTGTCTTCAACTGGGCGGTGATTTCTTTCGGGGTGATCCCGGATGCCAGCGGAAAGCGGACATCGTGGAAGATGATTGCGTCGCCGTCGCCATTCTCGAAGGTGGTCTGCTCCATCCGCATCGTCCGGTCCAGGGTGTCGAACAGCTATGAGAGGGTAAATACCGGCGCGGCCTGTTGAAGTTCTTCGTTTGTTGGTACGGGCAGTTTTTTGGACCGACCCTTGCCAAAGATCGCCCGCAAACCATCGAACAGCGCGTCGGAAGCTTCCGGTGTGAACGGTAGCAATCCTCCGCCAATGATGTTCTTGCCCGCAACGGGAACAACTCTGGCCGCAACCCTGTCCCATTGCTGCAATGTCTTCGTGGCAGTGCCCTCGCTGACCAGGACAGGATCACCACCGCGGATGAGATCGCGGGCCATCAGGGATTTGCCCGACACGATGTCGCTGACTTCGTAGAGGCTCATGACCGACGTCCGGAGCGCCTTCATATAAGCTTTTGCCTGGGCGCCTTCCTTCCAACCGCGCCGCTTCAGATAGTCGTCAGCGATATTGCCGCCCTCGACGTCGAAATCCTGAGTGAGGAAATCCTCGAAGGCGCAGCCCCAAAGCGTCATTGCCCAATGATCGCCGAGCATCTCGGCCAGATCATCGAACTCCATGTTGCTGGCGTCGAGAACCGGCCCGAAATGATCGTCGAGAGTGCCTTCGAAACAATCACGCCATTCGTCGCGGGAGAGGAACTTCATCAGACCCTTGAGGTCATGGCTGTTGGGCATGGCCTTTTCCCACCTTCCGTCTGTGCTCGGCTATAATTCTCGATACCGTTGGCTGGCTGACTTCGTAGAGCCGCGCCATTTCAGCGGCTGACTTGCGTCCGGACAAGACACTCTCGGCGATTTCCAGCCGTTTCTTTGGATTGAGCTTCTTGCGGCGGCCGCCGATCCTGCCCTCGGATCGCGCCAAGGCCAACCCGGCGCAGGTGCGTTCGCGGATCATGGCGCGCTCGAATTCGGCGAAGGAACCGACCATCTGCATCATCATCCGCCCTGCCGGCGTCGTTGTATCGATCGCCTCAGTCAGAGAGCGGAATCCGGCACCGGCGGTCTCGATCCGCTCCATGATATGCAGTACGTCCTTGAGCGAGCGTGACAGGCGGTCGAGCTTCCAGACGACAACGGTGTCGCCCTGCCTCAAGTGATCAAGCATCCTGTGTAATTCAGGCCGTTCCCAGCGACCGCCAGACGCTTCTTCCTTGAAGATGCGCTTGCAACCTGCATCGGCGAGAGCCTTGGCTTGCGCCTTGTTCGACTGGTCGTCCCCCTTGCTCACGCGGGCATAGCCGATCAGCACCATGGTTCCTTTCGAAAACGGTCGTTTATGGAAGGCCGCCGGCAT